>AP019702.1:1825000-5834761 GCA_006739055.1 Allostella vacuolata | reverse complement strand
GTTGAACGCCCGGCCGAAGCCGGCCCGCGTCGCCGCGATGGCGGCCGACCGGGAGCGGGCGCCGGAGCGGCAGATGAACAGGATGGTCTGGTCCCGCTCGATGCCGGATTTCTCGATCGACGGCACGAAATCGGCGGCGACCTCCATGGTCGGGAAGGCCTGCCACGACAGGAACGCGGCGCGCTTGCCGATGGTCGAGAGGTCGGGCACGCCGACGAACATCCATTCCGGCCGGGTTCGCACGTCGATCAGGATGGCCCGGGCATCCTCCGCCAGCAGGCGCCACGCCTCCTGGGACGACAGATCACCGGCATAGCCCGCCCCGCTGCCGCCTTCGCTCGACGCTGCTCGTACCGGAATAACGGTCATCGGCCCCCCCGTTTTTGCCGGCCCGCGCTTGCACGGGCGCACCGGCAATCCCCTGCTCAAGCCGTTCAGGTGAAAAGCTTTGAATAATCAAGACTTTGCTCGACACGAGCAATGGCCGGATCGCCAGCTTGCCCCCGCCAAGACCGGGCTGCCGTTCCATCGCTCAGGGAAAGTCTAGCGCCCCCGGTCACGGACTCGCAACGGACTCCGGAAGGCTTCGCCGCATAGTGTCGAGCGAGCCCAATACATAAATTGGGCTTATAAAAGACCAGGCAGGCGCGGATGTTCGTCGCGCAACCGACCGGTCGCGCGGCACTATCCGCGGCCGCCCCGACCCGAAAGGGTCAGGCGGAGAGGGACTTGATCCGGGCCGACAGGCGCGACAGCTTGCGCGACACCGTGTTCTGGTGCAGCACGCCCTTGGTGACGCCGCTCTGCATCTCCGGCTGCGCTTCCTTGAAGGCGGCCTGGGCGGCGGTCTTGTCGCCGGACGCGATGGCGAGCTCGACCTTCTTCACGAACGTGCGGATACGGCTGACGCGGGCGCCGTTGATTGCGGTGCGACGCACGGTCTGCCGGGCACGCTTTTCCGCCGACTTATGCTGGGCCATGTCGGTCCCTGCCTCTTCAATGGGTGTCCTGAAAGGAGGCGCGGCTTATAGAGCCACGCCCCGGCCCCGTCAATACGGGGTCCCCGAGATTCATCCACAGGGGCCCCGAGACGCCACGGCCGCCTACCGGTTGCGGAAGGCCGGCGGCCGCTTCTCCACGAAGGCCGCCATGCCTTCCTTCTGGTCCTCGGTCGAGAAGGTGGAATGGAACAGCCGCCGTTCGAACCGGACCCCTTCGGCGAGCGACGTCTCGAAGGCACGATTGACCGATTCCTTGGCCAGCATGACGATCGGCAGGGACAGACCCGCCATCTTTTCCGCCGCCTTCACCGCCTCGGCCAGCAGATCGGCCGCCGGCACGACTCGCGAGACCAGGCCCGCGCGCTCGGCCTCGGCCGCGTCCATCATCCGGCCGGTCAGCACCATCTCCATCGCCTTGGCCTTGCCGACCGCGCGGGTCAGGCGCTGGGTGCCGCCGGCGCCGGGAATCGTGCCGATGGTGATTTCCGGCTGACCGAAGCGCGCGGTATCGGCGGCGATGATGAAATCGCACATCATCGCGACTTCGCAGCCGCCGCCCAGCGCATAGCCCGCGACCGCCGCCACCACCGGCTTGCGGCAGGTGGTGATCCGCTCCCAGCCGCTGGTGATGAAGTCGGCCAGATAGACGTCCATGTAGCCCTTGGTCGCCATTTCCTTGATGTCGGCGCCGGCGGCGAAGGCCTTCTCGCTGCCCGTCACGACGATTGCTCCGATGCCCGCGTCCGCCTCGAACGCATCCAGCGCCTGGCCCAGTTCGCGGACCAGCTGGGCGGACAGTGCATTCAGCGCCTTCGGCCGGTTGAGCGTGACGATGCCCACCTTGCCGCGCGTTTCGACGAGGACCGTTTCATAGGCCATGGGGATTCTCCGTTTCGATGGGCGGGTTCGATGGGCCAGGTTCGATGGAGGGGCCCGCCATCGCCGTCGGGCGGGTTGGCGAAGGGCCGCGGGTCAGCGCGGCGACAGCGAGAAGCGAACGACAAGCGCCCCGTCCTGGCCCTCGAAGCCGAGGCGCAGCACCTCGCCCTCGCGGCGGTAGGTCGGCCCGCGGCCGCTCCAGCCGAGCTGGGGCAGGGTCCCGTCATAGAAGCGCACCACGTCGGCGCGGCGGACGCTGCCCGCGGCGTAGCTCTCGACGATCCGGCCGTTGGGCTTGTCGAAGACGACGCTCCGGTCGGGCAGCGACTCGAGCCCTTCCATGAGGGGCACGTCCTCGAGCCCGTCGACGAAGGGATCCGTCGCGGAAGCGGGGGCCGGCGCCAGCAAGAGGGCGGCGGCGAGCGCGTAGGGGCCCAGGAACCGCAGCATCTGATCTTCGCCTATAGCACTACCGCTGGCAGCGCGCACAATAGAATGTCGACCGGCCGCCCTGGGTCACGCGCAGGACGGGCGGCGCGGCGGCGCAGCGCCGGCAGGCCTCGCCCTCGCGGCCATAGACCGTCCAGGCATGCTGGAAGTAGCCGAGCTCACCCGAGGTCTGCACATAGTCGCGCAGCGACGAGCCGCCGGCCTCGATGGCCCGCCCCAGGACGTCGCGGATCGCCAGGACCAGGCGGTCGGCGCGCGCGCCCGCCACGGTCATCGCGAGCCGCGACGGCGCCAGCCGGGCCTGGTGCAGGGCCTCGCAGGCATAGATGTTGCCGATGCCGGCGACGATCCGCTGGTCGAGCAGCGCCGTCTTGATCGCGGTGCGCCGGCCGGCCAGGGCAGCCGCCAGAACCGGCCCGTCGAAGGCCGGATCGAGCGGTTCGGGCCCGATTCCGGCCAGCAGCGGATGCTGGGCGAGGTCCTCCACGCGCGCGAGGTCGATCCGCCCGAAGCGCCGGGCATCGTTGAAGCGCAGCACCGTGCCGTCGTCGAGATGGAGGACGACATGGTCGTGCGGGTCGCGCCGGTTGGGCGCGGCCCCCGGCTGGGAGATGACGATGCGGCCCGACATGCCAAGATGGGCGATGACCACGTCGCCGCCCTCCAGGTCGACCAGGATGTATTTGGCGCGCCGGCGCACGGCATCGACCCGGCGCCCCTCCAGGCGCTGGACCAGGTCCACCGGCATCATCGTGCGCAGGTCCGGCCGGTTCTTCTCGACGCGCTGGATCCGCCGGCCGACCATGTGCTGGGCGAGACCGCGGACGACCGTTTCGACTTCGGGCAACTCGGGCATGGCGCTTTCGTAGCGCAGGGATGGGGTCGTGGGCTATCGTCCGCCGCCATGACCACCCGCAATCCGGCCGACACGGCGCCGCCCCCCCCGGCGGAGGCCGACTTCGGCTTCCGCCGCATCCCCGCCGCCGAGAAGGCCGCCGCCGTGCGCGACGTGTTCGAAAGCGTCGCCAGCCGCTACGACCTGATGAACGACCTGATGAGCGGCGGCATCCACCGGCTGTGGAAGGACCGGATGGTCGACCGGCTGCGCCCGCGGGCGGGCGAACGCCTGCTCGACCTGGCGGGCGGCACTGGCGACATCGCCTTCCGGGTTCTGGCCCGCGCGCCCGGCATCGAAGTGGTGGTGGTCGACCTGACGCCGGCAATGCTGGCGGTCGGCCGCGACCGGGCGATCGATCGCGGCCTGCTGACGGGGATCACCTGGGCGGCGGGGGATGCCGAGCGGCTGCCGCTGCCCGACCGCGCGGTCGACTCCGTCACCATCGCCTTCGGCTTGCGCAATGTCACCCGACGCGACCGGGCCCTGGCGGAGGCGCGGCGGGTGCTGCGCCCGGGCGGGCGTTTCCTGTGCCTGGAGTTCAGCCGGGTGGTGGTGCCGGGCCTGGACCGCCTCTACGACACCTATTCCTTCTCGGTGCTGCCGCGGCTGGGCGGGCTGGTGGCCGGGGACCGCGAATCCTATCGCTACCTCGTCGAGAGCATCCGGCGCTTTCCCGACCAGGCGACCCTGGCCGGAGAGATGACCACGGCCGGCTTCGAGCGCGCTTCCTGGACCAACCTGTCCGGCGGGATCGCGGCGCTGCATATCGGCTGGCGACTCTGAGGCGCGCCATGACCATGGGAGGTCGGGCGTGATCGCATTCGCCCGCAGCCTGCGCCATCTCTGGCGGCTCGCCTGGATCGCCTTCGTGCTGGCCCGGCACGACGCCCTCTTCCCGCTGGAGCGCATGGGGGTCGTGCCGGGGCTGACGCTGGTCGCCCGGCTGTTGCGCAAGCCCGGCCAGGGCCGACCCGGCCAGCGCCTGGCGGCCGCCCTGCAGCGACTCGGTCCCTCCTTCATCAAGGCGGGCCAGACCCTGTCGACCCGCGCCGACCTGATGGGCGAGGAGGTCGCCGCCGACCTGGCCGGCCTGCGTGACCGCCTGCCGCCCTTCTCGGGCGAGATCGCGCGCGCCACCATCGCCGCCGACCTGGGCCAGCCGGTCGAACGGCTGTTCGCGGCCTTCGACGAGGTGCCGATCGCCGCGGCCTCGATCGCCCAGGTGCATTTCGCCACCACCCCCGAGGGCCATGCCGTCGCGGTCAAGGTCCTGCGGCCGGGCATCGAGGCGGCCTTCGCCCGCGACCTCAGCCTGTTCGCCTGGCTGGCCGGCCTGGCCGAGCGTACGCTCCCGGCCAGCCGCCGGCTGAAACCGCGCGAGGTGATCGCCACCTTCGCCGAGACCGTCCGACTGGAGATGGACCTGCGCTTCGAGGCGGCCGCGGCCTCGGAACTGGCAGAGAATTTCGCCGACGACCCCGGCTTCCGGGTCCCCGCCGTGGACTGGCTGCGGACCGGCCGGCGCGTGCTGACGACCGAGCGCGTGATCGGCATCCCGATCTCCGACCGGGCCGCCCTGGTCGCGGCCGGCCACGACCTGGAGCAGGTGCTGGCGAACGCCGCCGGCGCCTTCTTCCAGCAGGTGTTCCGCGACGGCTTCTTCCACGGCGACATGCATCCCGGCAACTGCTTCGTCGCGGCCGACGGGGCGGTGGTGGCGGTCGATTTCGGCATCATGGGCCGGCTCGACCTGGCGACCCGGGAATTCCTGGCCGACATGCTGATGGGCTTCCTCGACGGGGACTACCGCAAGGTCGCCGACGTCCATTTCCGCGCGGGCTACGTGCCGGCGAGCCAGTCGCGCGACATCTTCATGCAGGCCTGCCGCTCGATCGGCGAGCCCATATTCGGCCGTCCCCTGGCGCAGATCTCGCTTGCCGGGCTCCTGGGCCAGCTCTTCGCCATCACCGAGCAGTTCCACATGGAGGCGCAGCCGCAGCTGCTGCTGCTGCAGAAGACCATGCTGGTGGCCGAGGGCGTCGGCCGGGGACTCAACCCCGACATCAACATGTGGACGCTGGCCCGGCCGCTGATCGAGGAATGGATGATCGAGCATCGCGGGCCGGAGGCCCGGGTGCGGCGCAGCCTGGAGGCGGCGGCCGAGACCGTCCGCCGGATGCCCGCTCTGGTCGATGCGCTGGAGATCCTGGCCGAGACCGCCCGCACCGGCGTGCGCCTTCATCCCGACAGCCTGCGCGCCCGTTCCGGCGGGCGCAGCACGCTCGCGCTCGCACTCGCCCTGGCGGCATTGGCGGTGGCATTGTTCGCGGCGCTCGACTGAACTACCCTGGGCGGCGATCGAGGCGGGGGAGTATCGGCATGGGCTATCTCGGCAAGCTTTCCGCGGCACTGGTCCTGGCGGCGACCCTTGCGGCCTGCGCCACCCCCGAGCCGCCTCCGCCCCCGCCGCGCCCGGCAGTCGCCGTCCTCGAATGCGCCCAGGCGGTGTGGAGCGGCAGCCCCTATGGCACGCCGCCCTATGGGGTGAGCGTGCTGGCCGGGCCCGGCCATGCGGTCGGCATCTACGGCACGCCGGGCACCGCGCCCTGGGGCCTGGTCTGCCTCAACGGCTTCACCCGGACCGGCTGCAACATCGCACCGGACACCCGATTCGCCGCCTACTCGGCCTATCCGACGGCACCGGCCGCAGCGCAGCTGCCCGATGCCGACGAGTGGGACCTGCGCGCGGACGGCACGCCCGACGGCAATGGCTGCTACACGACCCGCCCGGAGCTGATCCAGCGCGCGGCCATCTCCATCTCCTGCTGCCGGGTGGCCGAGCGCCGCTGATCCGGCGGCGGTTTCCCGGCATTCCGGCCGGGATTGCCGCGCAAGAAGCGGAACGCGCATAAGGCGGCGGCCGGACTATTCGCCATGGATCCCCGAGGAGGATCCATGGCCGACCCGTCGCTGCCCCCCGCCTTCCGCCGCCTCGCCCGCTCGAACCTGGCGGCCCAGTTGGCCGACCAGTTGGCGCTGGCGGCCGTGCCGATGACGGCGGTGCTGCTGCTGGGCGGCGGCGCCGGCGCCACCGGCATGCTCGCCTTCGTCCAGACCCTGCCCTTCCTGCTGCTGGCCGTGCCGATGGGCGTGCTGGCCGACCGCGTCGCCCGCCGCCGGCTGATGGCGATCGCCGAATGGGTGCGCGCCGCGGCACTGCTGGCGATCCCCCTCGCCGCCTGGCTCGGGCTGCTGTCGCTGCCGTTGCTGGGTGCGCTCGGCGGCATCGCCGCGATCGGCACGCTGGCCTTCACCGTCGCGGCCCCCGCCCTGGTCCCGGCACTGGTCGAGCGCAGGGCGCTGGCCCGCGCCAACGGCCGGCTCGAACTGGCGCGCAGCCTGGCCTTCGCCGGGGGGCCGGCGGTCGCGGGCGCCCTCGTCGCCTGGACCGGCGCGCCCGCTGCCTTCGTCGCCGCGGCCGCGCTCTCCGGCTGGGCGGCCATGCTGCTGGGCAGCCTGGCGGAGCCGGCCCGACCGCCGGCGCCCGCCCGCCGCCCCTGGGCCGACATCCGCGAGGGCGCCACCTTCGTCTGGCAGCATCCCTGGCTGCGGCCGATCGTCGGCACCGCGGTCGCCTGGAACATCTCCTGGTTCGTCCTGCAGGCGGCCTACGTGCCCTATGCGGCGGGCCGGCTGGGCCTGACCGCAACCGGCATCGGCATGACTCTGGCCGCCTATGGCACCGGCATGATCGCCGGCGCGGTGCTGGCGCCGCGGGTCGCCGGCATCCTGCCGATCGGCCGGATGATCGCGCTCGGACCATTCGTGTCAGTCGCGGCCGCCGCGCTCATGGTCGCCTCCGTCCGCTGGCCCGAGCCCGTTCTGGCCGGCCTGTCGCTCTTCCTGTTCGGCGCCGGCCCGATCCTGTGGACGATCGGCCAGACGACCCTGCGCCAGGCGGCGACGCCGGCGCACCTGCTGGGGCGCGTCTCCGCGCTGACGACGATGGCCACCCATGGCGCCCGGCCACTGGGGGCGGCGATCGGCGGGCTGGCCGGATCCGCCTGGGGGCCGGCCGCCTGCATCCTGCTGGCTGCCGCCGGCTTCGTGCTCCAGGCGGCAATCATCGCCGCCTCGGCAGTGCCTCGGATCCGGGCCCTGCCGGAACCCGCGGAACTGGAGCGTCAGCCGGTCAGGGCCTGATAGACGAGGTTGCGGAAGAGCTGGCGGTAGTGCTGGCGCTGGGCCGGCGCCTGCATCATCAGGATCGCGATCAGCCGCTCGGCCGGATCGATCCAGAAATAGGTGCCGCCCACCCCGCTCCAGTAGCAGTCGCCGGTCGAGCCCGGGATCCAGGCCACCCCGGGGCCGAGCCGGACCGCGAAGCCGAGCCCGAAGCCGTAGCCCGGCCCCGGCAGGTAGTTCGCGCCCAGCCCGATCGAGCCCATGTGGTCCGACATCATCAGGGCCACGGTCTTGGGCGAGACCAGGCGGACGTCGCCCACGGCGCCGCCGCCCAGGAACATGCGGCAGAGACGCAGATAGTCGGCCGCGGTCGAGACCCCGCCACCGCCGCCGGACTTGTAGGCGACCGGCCGGGTCACGTCGTTCAGCACCGGCACCTCGCCGGTCGCCGGATCGACGCCCGGCTGGGCGATGCGGCCATGCTTGGCCGGCGGCACGTCGAAACCGGAGTCGACCATGCCGAGCGGGCCGAAGATGCGCTCGGCGAAGAAGGCGTCGAGCGGGCTGCCCGAGACCACCTCGACGATCCGCCCCAGCACGTCGGTCGAGACGCCGTACTCGAACGCCTCGCCCGGCTGGAAGGCGAGCGGCACCCGGGACAGCTTGTCGACCAGGGTCGCGTTGTCGTCGCCGCGCAGCCCGATCGCCGCGGCGCGGTAGGCATGATGGACCGGACCCTCGCCATAGGCGCCGTAGACGAGGCCGGAGGTATGGCGCAGCAGGTCCTGGACGGTCGGCTCGCGGCGCATCGGCACGCCGTCCTCGCCGACCTTGAGGTGGGCAAAGGACGGGATGAAGCGGCTGACCGGATCCGACAGCAGCAGGCGCCCCTCCTCGGCCAGCATCATGATGGCGAGGCTGGTGACCGGCTTGGTCATGGAATAGATGCGGAAGATGGCGTCCAGCGTCATCGGCGCGCCGGCGGCCGGATCGCGCAGCCCGACCGCCTCGTGGTGCACGACCACGCCGTCGCGCGCGATCAGCGAGACCGCGCCCGCGATTCGCCCGGCCGCCGCGTCGGCGCCGAGGACGGCGGCGATCCGCCCCAGACGCTCCGGGGAAAAGCCGGCGGCCTGCGCCGTCGCGTGTTCAGGCTCGATGCGATCCATGGCAGGCCTCGCTGGGATTGGGGGTATGCGGCGGACAGCCTACCTATTCGCCGCTGCGCGCGAAACGGCCGAGGCGGGTGAGGCTGACCAGGGCCGCCAGCCCGGCGCATGCGCCCGCCACCGCCAGCGCCACGACCGCGCCGTGGCCGGGGCCGGGCGCCGTGCCGACGATGCCGAAGATGACGGCGACGAGAGCCGCACCCGTCGTCTGGCCGAGCAGGCGCGAGGTCGACAGGACCCCGCCCGCCGCCCCGCTGCGCTCGCGCGGGACGCTCGACAGGATGGCGCGGTTGTTGGGCGCCTGGAAGAAGCCGAAGCCGAGACCGCACAGGGCCATGCGCCAGCCGACATTCGCCGCCGAGGGATCGGCCGGCAGCAGGGCCAGCAGGACGAGCCCGGATGCCATCGTCGCCAGGCCGGCCCCGGCGAGCAGCCCGACCGGGTAGCGATCGGCCATGCGGCCGGAGAAGGGGGCGACGGCAGCCACGGCAATCGGCCAGGCGGTCATGAGGAAGCCGGCCTCCACCTGCGTCCGGCCGGCGACCGCGATGAAGTAGAAGGGCAGCGACACCACCGCCAGGGACTGCGCCATATAGGCGGCGATCGCGGTCATGACCGAGAGCGAGAAGGCCGGCCGGCGGAACAGCTCCACCGGCAGCATCGGCATCGGCAGGCGCTTCTGCCGCCGCACGAACAGCCAGCCGGCCAGCACCGAGCCCACCAGCGGCAGAATGGCCAGCAGCCCGCCGTCATGCGCGAGGCCGTCGACGAACGCCAGCAGAAGTCCGAGCGTGGCAATGCTGAGGAGCGCGCTCACGATGTCGAAGCGATGGCGGGAGCCTTCGATGTGCGGCAGGAAGCGGATGGCAAAGGCAAGCGCCGTCAGGCCGAAGGGGATCGCGATCGCGAACAGCCACGGCCAGGAGGCAACCGACAGCACGCCCGCCGCCACGGTCGGCCCGGCGGCGGACGCGGTCGCCACCACCAGGGAGTTGACGCCCACCCCCTGGCCCAGCTTGGCCCGGGGGTAGACGAAGCGCACCAGCGCGGTGTTGACGCTCATGACCCCGGCCGCGCCCAGCCCCTGGACGAGGCGCGCGGCGAGCAGCACCGGCATGGATTCCGCGGTCGCCGACACCAGCGCGCAGGCGGTGAAGAGGATCAGGCCGCCGATATAGATGCGGCGGCAGCCGACGATGTCGCCCAGCGCCGCCAGCGGCAGCAGCGAGACCGTGACCGCCACCTGGTAGGCGTTGACGACCCAGATCGAGGCGGACGCGCTGACGCCGAGGTCGCGGCCGATCGTCGGCAGGGCGACGTTGGCGACCGCCATGTCCACCACCACCAGGGAGATGGCGATGGCGAGCGAAAGCACGGCCCAGCGCCGCTCGCGCGGGGGCAGTCCGTCGGTGGGGTCCATGGGGCGATCGGTCCGCAGGAGTGGGGCCAGGGGGGCAGTGCCCGGAGGATGCGGCCGGATGCCGGCTTTCGCAAGCGCGAGAAGCACCGACCGGAAGTGGCCTTGCCGGCTTGCCCGCGTCGGGCGCAGCACCTACGCTGCACCGCGACACGAGCGGAGGCCCCACCCATGCTCGCCGGCAAGCGCATTCTTCTGATCATCGCGGGCGGCATCGCCGCCTACAAGTCGCTCGACCTGATCCGCCGTCTGCGCGAGCGCGGCGCGGCCGTGCGCTGCGTGCTGACGCGCGCCGGCGCCCAGTTCGTGACCCCGCTCGCGGTCGCCTCCCTCAGCGAGGAGAAGGTCTATGACGACCTCTTCTCGCTGACCGACGAGAGCGAGATGGGCCATATCCGCCTGTCGCGGGAGGCCGACCTGGTCGTGGTCGCCCCGGCCACCGCCGACCTGCTGGGCAAGATGGCGGCCGGCCTGGCCGACGACCTGGCCTCGACGGCATTGCTCGCCACCGACAAGCCGGTGCTGATCGCGCCCACCATGAACGTCATGATGTGGGCGCATCCGGCGGTGCAGGCCAACGTCGCGACCCTGGCGGCGCGCGGGGTCCGCCGGGTGGGCCCGGGCGCGGGCGAGCTGGCCTGCGGCGAGACCGGGTCCGGGCGGATGGCCGAGCCCCTGCAGATCGTGGCAGCGATCGAGGATTTCTTCGCCGAGACCGCGTCCCGGCCGCTGGCCGGCCGGCGCGCGATCGTCACCAGCGGCCCGACGCGCGAACCGCTCGACCCGGTGCGCTACATCGCCAATCGCTCGTCCGGCAAGCAGGGGCACGCCGTGGCGGCCGCCCTGGCCCGCGCCGGCGCCGACACGGTCTTGGTGTCGGGCCCGTCCGCCGAGCCGGACCCGGCCGGGGTGACGCTGGTCCGGGTCGAGACCGCGCGGGAGATGCTGGCCGCCTGCCTGCAGGCCCTGCCGGCGGACATCGCCGTCTGCGCCGCCGCCGTGGTCGACTGGCGCCCGGCCGAGGTCGCGACGTCGAAGCTGAAGAAGAACGGGCCGGCCGCCCCGCTGGTGATGGTCGAGAATCCCGACATCCTGGCGACCCTGGCGGCCGCCGGCAACGGACGGCCGGCGCTGGTCGTCGGCTTCGCCGCCGAGACCGACGCAGTCGTCGAGTACGCCCGGGCGAAGCTCGCCAGGAAGGGGTGCGACTGGATCCTCGCCAACGACGTGTCGCCGGCGACCGGCACGTTCGGCGGCGACCACAACACGGTCCACCTGGTGTCCGCCGATGCCGTCGAGGACTGGCCCCGGCTGACCAAGCGCGCGGTCGCGGAACGGCTGGTCGACCGGATCGCCGAACATTTCGACCGCTAGCTTGGCCCGACTGCTTCCGTTTGAGAAACAGTCAGTCTCCCGGACGACGGATTATCAATTTCGGCGGCAAGGCCTACCTTCTGGTCATCGCAACGGGCGGTCCCGCCCGGAGCCAGCGAAACGAGAGACCAGGAGAGCCGCCATGACCAATCTTCGCACGCTCGCTGCCGCCGCGCTGCTCGCCATCGCCGCTGCCGCTTCCCCGCTCGCCGCCGCCGGTCTGGACGACGGCAAGTTCGGGCAGAACCTCGACGAGGGGAAGTACGGCCAGAGCCTGGACGAGGGCAAGTACGGCCGGAATCAGGACGAGGGCAAGCTGGGCCGCAACGTCGACGAGGGCAAGCTCGGCGCCAACACCGACGAAGGCAAGTACGGCCGCAACCTCGACGACGGCAAGTTCGGCGCGAACGCCGACGAGGGTCGCCTCGGCCGCTAGTCTCGACCGACCGGCTTCGCATCGAGCCGTCCAGGGCAAGGCGCCCTGGGCGGCTCGCGCGCGTTCGCGCCCGCGATCAGCCCTTCCCGACCTTATCCTTCTGGGCGTCGTGCCGGGCAAGCCCGGCCCGGATCAGCTCCTCGGCCTCGGCCGTGTCGACCCAGCGCACGACCTTGACCCACTTGCCCTTCTCCAGGTCCTTGTAATGTTCGAAGAAGTGGGCGATCTGCTCCACCAGCACGGTCGGAAGGTCGCGGTAGCTGCGGATGTCGGTGAAGAACGGGTGCAGCTTGTCGACCGGCACCGCCAGGATCTTCTCGTCGAAGCCGCTCTCGTCCTCCATCAGCAGCGCACCCACCGGGCGGCAGCGGATGACGGCGCCCGGAACCACCGGGACGTTGGCGACCACCATGATGTCGCAGGGATCGCCGTCGTCGGACAGGGTATGCGGGATGAATCCGTAGTTGCCCGGATAGAACATCGCCGTATGCAGGAAGCGATCGACAAACATCGCCCCCGATTCCTTGTCGAGCTCATACTTCACGGGAACGCCGCCGATCGGGATTTCGATCAGGGCGTGCAGATCGTGCGGGGGATTGCGCCCCGCGGAAATCTTCGAGATGTCCATGGCCGGCTTATATTGCACGATACGGACCGGCGCCAACGGCCCGGGCAGCCGCAAAAGGCCGCACCCGATGCACTTCGCGTTACCGCTACCGCGGCGCAGCGGCTAGGCTGGCAGCGCCGGCCCCGATCCCGGCCGGCTCTCCATTCCGAGCGAGGTATCATGTCCATCCAGCGTCACGGCCGGAATCCCGGCACGCCCGGCACCGGTCTCGACCGCGCCAGCCAGATCGTCGTCCACAACGGCACCGCCTACTTCGTCGTCACCGGCAACCGCCCGTTCGGCGGGACTGCGGCGGAGCAGGCGCAGCAGTGCCTGGCCAAGGCCGACGAACGCCTCGCATCCCTCGGGATCGACAAGTCGCGCCTGCTGACCGTGCAGATCTGGCTGTCGGACATCCGCTTCTTCCAGGAAGTGAATGCCGTCTATGACCCGTGGCTCGACCAGGCGAACCTGCCGTCCCGCTGCTGCGCCGCGGTCGAACTGGCGCATCCCGACCTCAAGGTCGAGATCATCATCACCGCCGCCGTCTGAACGACCCGGCCGCCGGCGGAAACGCCGGCGGCCGGGCACCGTAAGATCAACGTTGCAAACATCAATACTGATGTATAATACTTCAGTTCCCATGAAGTTGCCTGGACTCCTGCCGTGATCACGGCGGCGCAGATGCGGGCGGCACGCGCCCTGCTCGGCATCGACCAGCGAACGCTGGCCGAACTGGCCGGCGTATCGCTGCCGACCATCCAGCGGATGGAGGCGAGCGACGGGAACGTGCGCGGCGTCGTCGATACGCTGACCCGGGTGGTGGACGCGTTCCATCGCGCCGGCGTCGAGCTGATCGGCGACAATGCCCGCAGCGACGGCGGCGGCCGCGGTGTCCGCTTCCGTGACCCGCCGGCCCCGTCCGCCCGCACGCGCTGACCGCACGCCCCGGCTGGACCGGCGACGGAAGGAGGGAATCCCCGCGCGACGGCGACCGCGCGGACCGGGTTCCGATGATCCTGCCGCCCAGTCCGAGGTCGTTGCACGATGATGGACGGAACGCGCCCCGGCCGGCGCCCGGAAGAGCCGAGCTTCGCCGAGCTGTTCACCCCGAAGCTGGTCACGGTCCTGCGCGAAGGTTATCGCCTGGCCGACCTGCGGGCCGACGCGATCGCCGGGCTGACGGTGGCGATCGTGGCCCTGCCCCTTTCGATGGCGATCGCCATCGCCTCCGGCACCGGGCCCGAGCGCGGTCTCTATACCGCGATCATCGGCGGCTTCCTGATCTCGGTCCTGGGCGGCAGCCGGTTCCAGATCGGCGGACCGGCCGGCGCCTTCATCGTGCTGGTGGCCGCGACGGTGGACCGGCACGGTGTGGACGGGCTGGTGCTGGCCACGTTGCTGGCGGGCGTGTTCCTGCTGGCGCTGGGCTTCCTGCGGCTCGGCACCTACATCAAGTTCATTCCCTATCCGGTCACGGTCGGCTTCACCGCCGGGATCGCCGTCATCATCTTCGCCAGCCAGGTGAAGGACCTGCTGGGCCTGTCCCTGCCGGGCAAGGAGCCGGGCGAGATCGTGCCCAAGGTCGAGGCGCTGGGCGGGGCGATCGACACGCTCAACCTCGCCGCCGTGGGCGTGGCGCTCGCCACCATCGTCCTCATCGTCGGCCTGCGGCGCCTGCGGCCATCCTGGCCCGGCCTGCTGATCGCGGTCGTCTCCGCCTCGCTGGCCGCCGCCCTGCTCGGCCTGCCGGTCGAAACCGTGGGGACCCGCTTCGGCGGCATCCCCAGCACCCTGCCGTTGCCCGCCTTGCCGCCCATCTCCTGGGCCAGGGTCCAGGCGGTGCTGCCCGATGCGATCGCCTTCGCGCTGCTGGGCGCCATCGAATCGCTGCTCTCTGCGGTCGTCGCCGACGGCATGACCGGACGCCGCCACCGCTCCAACTGCGAGCTGGTGGCCCAGGGTGCCGCCAACATCGGCTCGGCCCTGTTCGGCGGCATCTGCGCCACCGGGACCATCGCGCGCACCGCGACCAACGTCCGGGCCGGGGCCCGCGGCCCGGTCGCGGGCATGCTGCATGCGGCCTTCCTTCTGCTCTTCATGCTGGCCGCGGCCCCGCTCGCCAGCTTCATCCCGCTCGCCGCCCTGGCGGCGGTCCTGGCGATCGTCGCCTGGAACATGGCCGAGAAGCACGAGTTCGCCGTCCTGCTGCGGGCATCGAAGGGCGATGCGGTCGTCCTGCTGGCGACCTTCCTCCTGACCGTGTTCCGCGACCTGACCGAGGGCATCGTCGTCGGCTTCGCGCTCGGCACGATCGTCTTCATCCACCGCATGGCCCAGGCGACCGGGATCGAGGCGGCGGGCCCTCTGGTGGCCGAGGACCAGGCCGACGATGCCGACGGGCCGCGCACCCGCTACGACCCGGGGCTCGCGACCAACCGGGACGTGGTCGTCTACCGCATCACCGGCGCACTCTTCTTCGGCGCGGCCTCCACCGTGGGGTCGGTGCTGGACCGCATCGCCGACCAGCGCCGGGCCTTCGTCATCGACCTGTCGGCCGTGCCGTTCCTCGATTCGACCGCCGCCAATACCCTGGCCGGCGCCGGTCGCAAGGCCGCGCGCAACGGCGTCCGCTTCTTCATCACCGGCGCCTCGGCCGGCGTCCGGCGCACCCTGCTGGCCCATGGCGTGGGCGCGCCGGAGGTCGAGTACCGCTCCCGGATCGAGGACGCCGTCGAGGAAGTGTCGGCCGCCGCCGCGGCCTGACGTCCCGCCCCTCAGACCCGGTAGACGCGGGCGGCGGTGTCGTGGAAGAGGCTCGCCTTCTCCGACGCGGAATAGCCGGCCGTCAGCCGCTTGAAGGAATTCCACAACACGTTGTAGCTGCAGCTCACCTTGTCGACCGGGAAGTTGGATTCGAACATGCAGCGCTCGACCCCGAACAGCCGGATCGTCTCCTCGTAGTAGCGCCGCGTCGCCTCCATCAGCTCCTGGCTGGTCGGCGGCCGCGGCCGGTCGTGGAAGCCGAACCCGTTCACTTCCATCACCAGCCCGCCCAGCTTGGCGACGACGTTGGGACAGTCCGCGACCGGCGCGATGGCCCGGCGCCAGTCGGCGAAGACCGCATCCGCCTGCCCGGCATAGGGCCCGATGCCGAGCGGGCCGCCGAAATGGTCGAGGATGATGGTGGTGTCGGGGAAGGCCCGGGCCAGCTCGACCAGGCCCGGCAGCTGGGTGTGGTAGCACCACGCCTCGAACGACAGGTCGCGCGGCGCCAGATGGGCGAAGCCGGCGCGGAAGGCCGGGTCGGCGTAGAGGTCGGGCGGCGGCCGGGTGCGGTGGTTCGGCACGTCGGGGCTCTCGTGCCAGGCGGCGCCCACGCGGATGCCGCGGAACCGGCCGTTGCCGGCGGCGATCTGCGCGTCCAGCGCACGCGCCGACGGCGCGTCGCCCATGCGCAGCGGGACGTGGCCGACGATCCCGGCGGCGATCCGGCAGGGCCCGTAGCGGCCGGACGCGCTCATGGCGGCGATCCCGTTGACGAACTCGGTCTCGCCGACCGGCCGCAGTTCCTCCGGCCCGTCGGCCCGGTACATCGCCCCGCACTCGATGAAGACGGTCGAGACGACGTTGTGCCCGGCGCCCAGGTCCACCAGCATCTCGTCGAGCAGGTAGCGCGCCTGGATATAGTCCGAGCGGCCGTCCCACAGATGATGGTGCGGGTCGCAGATCGGCAGGTCCGGCTCCAGCGTCTCCTCGACCGTCAGCGCCAGCCATGCTTCGTTCCTGGATCCCAAGGCATGCTCCTTCCGTTGGACCGCGCCTACTGTGGACCGGCCGGACCGGCCGCGGCCAGCCCGCGCATCGCCCGATCGGTCGCGGCGTCGGCCGGATGGAAGGTCTCGATGCGCAGATCCTGGAGGGTGATGTCCTGGGCCGTGCCGAGCGTGGCGATGGTGCTGACGAAGCGCAGCGGGCCCGCCGGCGAGCGCAGGACCACCGGCACGATCAGCTCCGACACGCCGGCCGCATCGAGCTCCGGCAGCGGCGGCACGCCGGGATAGGCCAGCGCCTCCTCGAAGCGGGCGCGGCGCACGGGGTCGCTGTCGCGGGCGATCTCGCGCCGGGCGCGCCCGAGGACGGCCAGCGTCGCCTCCGCCCAGTTGTCGAGGTGATGGCGGATGCCGTCCGGATGGCACAGCATCCGCAACAGGTTCGGGCGCGGGCGGGGCAGCAGCACGAGCGGGGCGATGGGCGGCCCGCCCAGCGCATCCGGCCCGCAGCCGTTGACCGAGGCGGCATAGGCCGGGTTGGCCATCAGCACGTCCCAGCGGGAATCCAGCGCCACCGCGGGGAACGGCGCGTGATGCGCCAGGATCATGGTGATGGCCCGCAGGACCTCCGCCATCTCCGGGGCCTCGAGCGGCGTCTCGCGGAAGGCCGGGGCGAATCCAGCCGCCAGCAGCAGCGTGTTGCGCTCGCGGCGCGGCACGGCGAGTGCTGCAGACAGGCGCAGCACCAGCTCGCGGCTCGGCCGCGCCCGGCCGCTCTCGACGAAGCTGAGATGGCGGGTCGAGACGCCGCTCTCGCCGGACAGCTCCATCTGGCTCATGCGGCGCGCGCGGCGCCATTGCGCCAGCAGCGGGCCGACGGTGGGCTCGGCGCGGGTGGGATAGCTCATGACGACATCTCCCCTGGTCGTCCGCCAAACCTAGCCACCCGCCCGCCGCCCGGCCATTACCTGCCGGGTAACGGCCGCCGCCGTCAGTCGCTGTCCACCGGCCGGGCCGGCACCCCCTCGACCGCCCGGAACGCGCGCTTGAGCGCGAACAGCTTGCGGTCGCGCTCCTGGAACAGCTCGGCCGCGCTGCGGCCGCCATAGTCGTAGTAACCCGCCCCGGCATCGACCCCGGTGCGGCCGGCATCGACCAGCCGCTCCAGCGTGGCGCAGCGCCCGGTCGCCTCGGGCGGGGTGTAGGAGCGGTTGCCGAGGATCTTGCGCGACAGGGCCAGGCCGGTGAAGTCCGCCTTCATCAAATGGCCCATCAGGGCCATGCGCAGGGCGAGGCCGTGGCGGATCGAATCGTCGATGTCGGCCGGTCCCGCGACGCCCGCATCGAGGAGCGCGTTCACCTCCAGCGAGATCGCCGCCTGGATGCGGTTGGCGATGAAGCCGGGCACGAAGCGGCGCAGCACGATCGGATGCTTGCCGAAGCCGGCATAGAGGGCGCGGACCGTCTCCACCACCGCCGGGTCGGTGGCCGGGCCCGCCACCACGTCGACCAGGTCGACCAGGTAGGGCGGGGTGTACCAGTGGGCGATCAGCGTGTGCCGCGCCCGGCGCTCCGGCACCAGCGGGAAGATGTCCAGCATCGAGGTGTTGCTGGCGAGGATCGCATCGTCGGGCATCAGCCCGTCGAGGGCGGCGAACACCTGCCGCTTCACCTCGGCGTCCTCGGCCACCGCTTCGACCACCAGGCCGGCACCGCCTGCTGCCTCGCCCAGGTCGGGGACGATGCGGACCGCGTCCGCCAGGCGGTCGGCCGTCCAGCCGGGCGGCGCCTCGCCCGCCGCCCGGATGGTGGCGAGCGCCGTCTGCATCAGGCCGGGCGCGCGGGCAAGTGCCACCGGGCTGTTGTCGTAGAGGCGCACGGGGTGGCCGCCCAGCGCGTGCACCAGGGCCAGCGCGTGGCCCATGGTGCCCGCACCGATGACGGCGACCGGCATCGGGGATGGATTCATGGCCGGGCCTCCTGGCGCGGAGTCCAGCCCAGGGGCGCGCGCGCCTCCGGGTCGGTCGCCACGTCGATCACCGCCGGCCGGCCGGCGCGGGACGCCTCGGCGAAGGCGTCGGCGAAGTCGGCCGCCTTCTCGACTCGCACGCCGAAGCAGTCCATCGATCGGGCGATGGCGGCGAAATCCATCGGGTGGAAGACGTAGATCTCATTCTTGTTGCCGTTGCGGCCCTCGTAGGCGGCGTCGATGCTGCGCGCGCCCTGGGCGAGGCAGCCATTGTTGTTGACCACCGTGACCGTATGGATGCCGCAGCGCCGCGCCGTCTCCAGCTCGGCCATGTGGTACATGAAGCCGCCGTCGCCGGTGAAGCAGACGACCGGACGGCCGGGCAGCGCGCACTTGGCGCCGAGCGCGCCGGGAAAGCCCCAGCCGAGCGAGCCCGCCGCCCGCAGGTAGCCCTGGCGGGACGAGCGCAGCTCGACCAGGGTGCCGCTCCATTGCGAGGAATAGCCGGTGTCGGCCACCAGCATGACATCGTCCGGCAGGACTGCCGACAGCTCCGCACAGAGCCGCTCCGGCCGGATCGGGCGGGCGGGGGATGCCAGCGCCGGGGCCGTCTCCGTCCGCCACTCCGCGACCAGTGCCTGGGCGCGCGCCGTCCATTCGCCAGCCTCCCGCGGGGCGACCGCCGCCGCGAGCTGCTCGAGGCCGGCCCGCACGTCGGCCTGCAGGCCGATGGTGCCGGGATAGGAGCGGCCGAGCTCGGCCGGGTCGGGGTCGATCTGCACGACCGGGATGCCCGGCAGCGGCAGGGCCCAGTTGCTCGTCACCTGGTCGCCGGTGTCGCAGCCGACGAAGAGCACGAGGTCCGCCTCGGCGACGATGCGGTTGGCGCAGCTGCGGGAATAGGTGCCGACGATCCCGCCATTGAGCGGATGGCGGTCGACCATCACCGCCTTGGCGTCGAGCGCAGCCACCACCGGCGCGGACAGGCGCTCGGCCAGGCGCACCACGGCGGCCTCGGCCCGGGAGACCATGGCACCGAGGCCGACGACCAGGACGGGACGCCGGGCGGCGTCGATCGCAGCCGCGGCGACCGCCAGCATCTCGGGGTCGCAGGGTGGGCGGAAGGCCGGGACCCGGGCGAAGCTCGCCTCCGGCATGGCCGCGCCGATGCAGTCGGCCATCGCCGTGGTGTCGCCGGTCATGCCGTTGATGTCGAGATGGGCCGGGCCGGGCCGGCCGCTGGTCGCGACCCGGAAGGCCTGGCGCAGCAGCAACGGCAGCTGCTCGGGCAGGTCGACCCGCGCCGTCATCTTGGTAACGGCCGAGAAGAGCGGCTCGTGCGGAATCTCCTGGTAGGCGTTGCGGTACTGCTCGATGGGCGGCTTGCGGCCGGTCAGCGCCACCACGCTCGACTGGCCGAGCCAGGCATCCTGCAGGCCGGCCGCCAGGTTGGCGGCGCCCACCGCCTGGGCCATGCACAGGGCCGGCCGCCGGGCGGCGCGGGAATAGCCGTCGGCCATGTAGGCGGCGGCCTTCTCCGAGCGGGCCAGGACGCGGCGGATGCCGACCTCCTCCATCTCCACCAGCGCCCGGCGCAGGACGGCGTCGACGAAGAAGACATGGTCGATGCCGACGGCCTGAGCGGCTTCGGCGATGTATCGCGCCCCCTTCATGGTCGGGATCTGCTGCATGGGCCTGGGTTCCTCCGGGTTTTGCGCCAGCAGAGCGGTTCGGCGCCGGGCCCGTCAAGCCGCCTGCGCTTACCCGCGAGGTCATTGCGTCGACGGCGCGGAGCGGCAACTGTCGGTGCGCCAGCACGCTCGCGGAAAGGCACGCATGGCCGACGACTCGTCCCTCTCCCACCACCCTGCCCGCCCGCACCCGGCGCATCCTGGAGGGGCCGGTCGCGCCCACCCTGCTGCGCCTGGCCCTGCCCAACCTCGGCGAAGCGGCGGCGCGGATCGCCTTCATCAGCTTCGACGCGGTCTTCGTCGGCTGGATCGGCACCGACGCGCTGGCCGGCGTCTCGCTCGCCTTCCCGATCTTCCTGCTGATGCAGATGACCTCCGCCAGCGGCCTGGGCGCCGGCGTCAACGGCGCCGTCGCCCGTGCCATGGGCGCCGGCCGGCCGGCGGACGCGACCGCGATCGCCTTCCACGCCGTCCTGCTGGCGCTGCTGGTCGGGGGCTTCTTCACGGGGGTCATGCTGACCGCCGGCCCCGCGCTCTATGCCGCCATGGGGGCGACCGGCGGCGGTCTGGCGGCGGCGGTCGCCTATTCCGGCATCGTCTTCGGCGGGGTGGTCGCCGTCTGGCTGATGAACCTGCTGGCCAACATCGTCCGCGGCACCGGCAACATGCTGGTGCCGGCGACGGCGATCGTCGCCGGGGAGGCGGTGCACCTCGCCCTGTCGCCGGTGCTGATCCTGGGGCTGGGGCCGGTCCCGTCGCTCGGCGTGCGCGGCGCGGCCATCGCCGTCGTCGCCTCCTATGCCACCGGCGCGCTGGTGCTGGCCTGGCACCTGCTCGGCGGCCGCGGCGAGATCCGGCTGCGCCCGGCCGCAGTCCGGGGGCGGCACTTCGCGGCCATCCTCGGCGTCGGCGTGCCGGCGGCGCTCAACGTCGTGCAGGCACAGGCGACGATGATCCTCGCCACCGGCTTCGCCGCGGCCTTCGGCACCGCGGCGCTGGCCGGGTACGGGGCGGCCGCCCGGCTCGACCTGCTGCAGATCCCCCTCACCTTCGCCATGGGGTCGGCGGTGATCGCCATGGTGGCGACCAGCGTCGGCGCCGGGCGCCTCGACCGGGCCCGGCAGGTCGCCTGGACCGGGGCGTGGCTGGCGGTATTGATCGGCGGGATCTTCGCCACCGTGGCGCTGGCAGTGCCGGAGGAATGGATGCGGCTCTTCTCCGACGATCCGGCCGCGATCGCCGCGGGGGCCGGCTACCTGCGCCGGGTCGGCGTGTCCTATCCGGTGCTGGGAGTCGGGCTCGGCCTCTTCTTCTCGCTGCTCGGGCTCGGCCGGGCGACTGCGCCGTTCTTCGCCGGCTCGCTGCGGCTGGCCGTCGTCGCGGTCGGCGGCTGGGCCGCCGTCCATTGGCTGGGGGGCGACCTGCCGACGCTGGCAACGGCCGTCGCCGCCGCCTCGCTCGTCTTCACGCTGGCGATGCTGGCCATCGCCATGACCACCCGCGAGCTGCGCCGCTGACCCGGTTCAGGCCAGCCGCACCGCCATGCCGGCCGCCGCCAGGAGCAGCACCACGATCCAGGGCGGCGCGGCCCACACGGTGAGCAGCAGGAAGCCCGCCAGCGCCAGGGCGAAGTCGACCTCGCCCGCCACCGCGCCGGTCCACAGCGGGTGATAGAGCGCGGCCCCGAGAATGCCGACGACGGCCGCGTTGGCGCCGCGCATCGCCGCCTGCGCGCCGGCCCGCCCGCGCAGTTGGTGCCAGAAGGGCAACGCGCCATAGACCAGCAGCAGCCCCGGCAGGAAGACGGCGGCGAGCGCGATCGTCGCCCCGCCGATGCCGTTCGGCGCCGGGCCGGCCACCGCGCCCAGATAGGCCGCGAAGGTGAAGAGCGGCCCCGGCACCGCCTGCGTCAGGCCGTACCCCGCGAGGAAGGCCTGCTCGTCCACCCGGCCGCCACCCACCAGTTCCGCCTGCAGCAGCGGCAGCACGACATGCCCGCCCCCGAAGACGAGGGCGCCCGAGCGGTAGAAGGCATCGAACAGGCGCACGCCCCCGTCGGCGACCAGCGCCGCGGCGACCGGCGACAGGATCAGCAGCGCGGCGAACAGACCGAGTGCCGCGAAGCCCGCCCGCCGCGTTACCGGGAACCGCAAGGCAGCGGCGGGGGCGGCGGCGGGCGGGGCCCGGCACAGGACGAGCCCGGCCAGCCCGCCGGCCAGGATCGCCCCCACCTGCCCGAGCGAGCCGCCGACGAAGACGATCAGGAAGACGGCGCCCAGGGCGATGCCGCCCCGCGCCCGGTCGGGTGTCAGGCTGCGGGCCATGCCCCAGATCGCCTGGGCCACCACCGCGACGGCGACCAGCTTCAGCCCGTGCAGGAAGCCTTCGGCGGCCGGCCCCGTGAAGGCGGCGGCACCCATCGCGAAGGCGGCCAGGACCAGCGCGGACGGCACGGTGAAGCCGGCCCAGGCGGCGAGGCCGCCCAGCAGGCCATTGGCCCGCAAGATGCCCAGCGCGAAGCCGACCTGGCTCGATGCCGGCCCCGGCAGGAACTGGCAGAGTGCCACCAGGTCCGCATAGCCGGCATCGTCGATCCAGCGCCGGCGGCGCACCAGCTCGTCCCGGAAATATCCCAGATGGGCGATCGGCCCGCCGAACGAGGTCAGGCCGAGCTTCAGGAAGGCGACGAAGACCTCGGCCACCGTACCCGGCCCGCGCGGCGGCGCCATCGTCGCTTCCCTCATCGCATCTTCCCATCTGTCGAGACCGGGGGAGCAGATCGGAACATGCGGCTCAAGACAAGACCCGGCCGCTCGTGCGAGGCTGGATCGCCATGACGATCGAACTGACCGACGCGCAGCTGGAGCGCTATGCCCGCCACGTCATCCTGGACGAGGTGGGCGAGGAAGGGCAGGCGCGGCTGCTGGCCGCGCGCGTGCTGATGGTGGGGGCGGGCGGCCTGGGCGCACCCGTCCTGCTGTACCTGGCGGCGGCCGGCATCGGCCATCTGACAATTGCCGATCCGGACACGGTCGAGCTGTCCAACCTGCAGCGGCAGGTGATCCATTCGACGGAGACGATCGGCCAGCCCAAGGCGGAGAGCGCGCGCACCGCCATCCACCGCCTCGATCCCGACGCAAGGGTCACCGCCCTGACCGAGAAGGTGACGGTCGCCAATGTCGAGCGGCTGGTCCGCGACCATGACCTGGTGGTCGACGGCACCGACAATTTCGCCGCCCGCTACCTGTTGAACGATGCCTGCTATTTCGCCGGCGTGCCGCTCGTCTCGGCCGCCCTGCTGCGCTTCGAGGGGCAGATCTCGACCTACAAGGCGCATGAGCCGGGCGAGAATCGGCCCTGCTACCGCTGCCTCTTCCGCGCCCCGCCGCCGCCCGACCTGGTCCCCCGCTGCGAACAGGCCGGCATCTTCGGCGCCGTCGCCGGCGTGGTCGGCACGATGCAGGCGACCGAGGTGCTGAAGGAGGTGCTGGGGCTGGGCGACAGCCTGGCCGGCGGCCTGCTGCTCTACGACGCCCTGGCCGCCTCCGTGCGCCGGATCCGCGCCAGACGCGATCCCGACTGCCCGCTCTGCGGCACCAACCCTACCATCCACGACTTGTCCGGGCACGCCGCCGCCCCCGACTGACCGGTCTGGCCCGGCGCCACATACCGGGTATGATGGCGCCCCATGATGGTTTTTCCCCTGCTCTTCTCGCCCGTCCGCCTGGGTCGGCTCACCCTGCCGAACCGGCTGGTGATGGCGGCGATGGAGACGAACCTCGCCGATGCGAGCGGCGGCGTGACCGAGGCGCTGCTCGCCCACTACCGGCGCCGGGCCGAGGGCGGGGCCGGGATGGTGACGGTCGAATACACCTGCGTCGACCAGCGCCACGGCAAGGGCAGCGCCATCCAGCTGGCGCTTGACCACGATGCGCTGGTGGCGGGCCATGCGCGCCTGGCCCGCGCGATCGCCGATGCGGGCGCCGTCCCCTGCCTGCAGCTGCACCACGCCGGGCGCCAGACCAGCCCGCGCTTCATCGAGGGCCGGCAGCCGGTCGCGCCCTCGGTCCATCCAAGCCCGATGTTCCGCACCGCACCGCGCGCGCTGGACGACACGGAGATCGAGGCGCTGGTCGCGCGTTTCGCCCATGCCGCCGGCCGCGCCGTCGCGGCCGGCTATGCCGCGGTCGAGCTGCATGGCGCCCATGGCTATCTTCTGGGCCAGTTCCTGTCGCCCTGGACCAACCGGCGGGACGACGCCTGGGGCGGGGACGCAGCCCGGCGCCTCGCCTTCCCCACCGCCGTGGTGCGCCGGGTCAAGGCCGCGATCGGCGACCGGCCCCTGGTCTATCGCCTGTCGGCGGAGGAATTCGTGCCGGGCGGCATCGATCCCGACGAGGCGGCGGCGGCGGCCCGTGCGCTGGTCGCGGCGGGGGCCGATGCGATCCATGTCTCGACGGGCGTCGCCGAGCGGCTCGACACCAACGTCGACCCGATCGCGGCGGCCGAGGGATGGCGGCTCGGTCATGCGCGGCGCATCCGCCATGCGCTCGGCGGCGCGGCTCCGGTGATCGGCGTCGGCGTGATCCGCAGCCCGCACCTGGCGGAGGCGGCAATCGCCGAGGGCAGCACCGACCTGGTCGCGCTGGGCCGGGCCCTGCTGGCGGACCCGGACTGGGCGCGCAAGGCGGCCGGCGGCCGGGCCGGGGCGATCCGCCCCTGCACCTCGTGCAACTGGTGCATCCAGCGGCTGGGGCAGCACGGGCCGATCGGCTGCGCCGAGAACCCCGCGGTCGGGCGCGACCACGAACCGGGACCCGTCGTCCGCCGGGATCGGCCGCGCGCGGTCGTGGTCGGCGGCGGCCCCGGCGGCATGGCCGGGGCGGCGATGCTGGCCGATGCCGGCTGGCGGGTCGTCCTGTTCGAGGCCTCGCCCCGGCTGGGCGGCGGCATCGACGTTTCGGCCAGGCCGCCCTTCAAGGACAAGCTCCTCTGGTACCGCGATCATCTGGTCCGGCGCCTCGGCGAGGCCGGGGTCACGGTCCGGTGCGGCACCGTCGCCGACGACGCGACGATCCGGCGCGAGGCGCCCGACTTCGTCCTGCTCGCGACCGGCTCCGCCGACCGCGTGGCCGACCTAGCCCCCGGCGGCATCGTCGCCTCCGCCTACGAGGTTCTGGCCGGCCGGCAGGCGCTGGGGCCGGGGCCGGTCGTCGTCTATGGCGGCGGCGAGACCGGCTGCGAGACCGCGGAGCTGGCCGCGGCCGAAGGCTGGGACGTCCGTCTCGTCACCCGCTCGCCCGCCCGGCAGCTCGCCCGCAGCGCGGAGTTCGTCTATCGCCGGACGTTGCTGGCGCGCATCCATGCGCACCCGCGGATCACGGTGGAGGCGGAAACCCGGCTGGTCGGTGCCGCGGCCGGCACCGCGTCGCTGGAAGGCGCGGACGGCCGGCAGCGCGTCATCGCCGCAGGCCAGGTGCTGCTGGCCCAGGGCCGATCGCCCGCGGCCGGCCTCGGCGCGGCCATGGATGCCGCCGGCATTCCCCATGCGGTGATCGGCGATGCCCGCCGCGGCGGCCGCATCGGCGAGGCCGTCAACGACGCCTGGGAAGCGGTCTGCCAATTGGGCAAGGCTTAGAAGCAGCGATTATGCCCCGGCGCTGGCCCGCCCGGCGCCCGGCATGCTATCGGATGGTCCTGGGAAAGTCGCATTCGGGGGGACGGGGGATGAGCAAGGATCCGCTGACGGACGACTATGTGCGCGACGTCGCGCGCAGCGCCCAGGGCGTGAAGGTCGAGCCGGCCGATGCGGCCGTGATCGCGATGACCATCGGCCCGTTCAACCGCATCATCCGCGAGGCCGCCCTGGCCCTGCCCTTCGAGGCGGAGCCGGCCCAGTTCCTGCTGGCCCTGTCGCCCACGCCGGCCATCCCGGGAGACGACTCGTGAGCGCGACCGATCCCCTGCACCTCGACCTGGTCGGCATCGCCGACGCCATTGCCGCCCGCGAGGTCTCCTCGGTCGAGATCACCCGGGCTTGCCTCGAAGGCGCGGAGCGGCTCCAGGAGCCGCTCAACCTCTACATCCGCATCGATGCGGAGGAGGCGCTCGCGGCGGCCGCCGCCGCCGACGCCGCGCTCGCCCGCGGCGAGACGGCCGGCCCGCTGCACGGCGTGCCGCTCGCCCACAAGGACATGTACTACCGTGCCGGCAAGGTGGTGACCTGCGGCTCGCAGATCCGCCGGAACTGGGTTGCCGATACGACCGCGACGGCGCTCGATCGCCTGTCGGATGCCGGGGCGGTCAATCTCGGCACCCTCAACATGGCCGAGTTCGCCATGGGTGGCACCGGGCACAACTACCATTTCGGCCATTGCCGCAATCCCTGGAACGTCGAGCATGTGACGGGCGGATCGTCGTCGGGCTCCGGCGCCGGCCTCGCGGCCCGGCTCTTCTACGGCGCGCTCGGTTCCGATACCGGCGGCTCGATCCGCCTGCCGGCCGCCTTCTGCGGCGTCACCGGCATCAAGCCGACCCAGACCCGCGTCAGCCGCTATGGCGCGATGCCGCTCAGCTTCTCCATGGACAATGTCGGCCCGCTGGCGCGCAGCGCCCGGGACTGCGCCCGCCTGCTGGGCATCATCGCCGGCGCCGATCCCCGCGACCCGACCTCCAGCACCCAGCCGGTGCCCGACTACGAGGCCGGCATCGATGCCGGGGTGAAGGGCCTGACCATCGGCATCCCGGCCAACCACTACCTCGACAACCTGCACGCCGACGTGCTGGCCGCCTACGAGGCGGCCGTCGACCTGTTCCGCCGCATGGGCGCCGTGATGGTCGAGGTCGAGCTGCCCGACCACGACCAGATGCTGGCGGCGATCCATGCGATCATCTCGGTCGAGGCCGCGACGTACCACGGGCCCTGGCTGCGCAAGCGCGCCGGCGAATACAGCCTGGCCGTGCGCTCGCGCATCGAGCCGGGTCTGTACTATCCGGCCACCCGGTACCTGGAAGCGCTGAACCTGCGCGGGCCGATCCTGCAGGCGTTCAACGCCGCCGCCTTCACCCGGGCCGACGTGCTGCTGACGCCGGTGCTGGCGACCCCGGTGCCGACCCTGGCTGCGACCGACGCCCACCGCAACCCGGACGGGTCGCGGGCCGCCGCCGCCGTCGCCCGGAACACCCGCCCGATCAACTATCTGGGCCTGCCCGCGCTCGCCTTCCCCGGCGGCTTCTCGTCGAACGGCCTGCCGATCGGCCTGCAGCTGGTCGGCCGCGCCTTCGACGAGGCGACCCTGTTCCGCGTCGGGCACGCCTATCAGCAGGAGACCCGCTGGCACGCGCGGCTGCCGCCGCTGGCCACCGGCGCATAGGCCGTTCCGGCGCGGACGGCCGTCGCCGTCCGCGCTGCCGTGCAAAGTTCCGCAGGGCGGCGGGCTTGCGGGGCCAGGGCGTTCCGAGTATGGTCCCGCCCCGCTTGGAAGCGCCCCCGTGCCGACGTAGCTCAGGGGTAGAGCAACTGATTCGTAATCAGTAGGTCCGCGGTTCAAATCCGCGCGTCGGCACCATTTCTCCTCCCGGCAGCGCCGGCCCGCGGGGAAGCGTATGCGGCCCACCCGGCTTCGCCCCCGACCGCGACGCCATCCCCCGGAGAGCCGACCGATGCGCAGGATCACCCTCGAGACACCGATACCCGACTACAAGCGGCCCGTCGGAGACTGCACCCGCGAGGAGTTGCTGGCCACGGCCGAGCGCCAGCGGGAGATCGAGCGCACCCACGCCGACACGCTGTCGCGCGCCGCCCGCACCGGATCCTCGGCCCCCGACGACGCCTACGAGACGGCGTGGCGCACCCATTGCCGGGCGTTCATCTATGCCGCACTGGCAGCCCCCCTGGCGCCGGATGCCACGGCGCGTTCCCACTGGACGGCGGAGACCGTGGGCGAGGTCTGGGCCGAGGGCTGCGCGTCGGCCGGCGCGGCGCCGTGGCAGAAGCACGCCGCGACGATCCGCGCCCGCCGCGACGACGAGGAGCGGCGCGACCCCGCCGATAAGCCTCCACGCGCTGGCAAGCGGTCCCGAACCCCGGAACACGCGGCCGAGCCGGCCGCGCGCGCTCGCGCGCCGCGCACCGGCGCATCCAGGGCGGATGCGCCGCGCACGCATGCCCCGCGGACCAGCGCCCCCCGGGCAGGCGCGGCACCCCGGACAGGCGCAACACCCCGGGCCGTCCGTGGCCGGGATGCCGAGCCGGCGAGAGATGCAAGGCCGGCCCGCGCCGGAGCCACCCGCACCGCCCGCGACGGGGAGCCGGCGAGACCGGCGCGCACGCCGCGCGACGGCGACGCCGCCCGCGGTCCCCGCGCGGCCCGACCGGTCGAACCCGGACGACCGGGTCGGTCGCCCCGGGAGATCGAGCCCGAGCGCGCGCCGCGGGCACCACGCGGTCCGGGCCCGGCCAGAGGGCCGCGCGACGAGGCGACGCCACGGCCCGCATGGACGCCCGGTTCGCGGGCGCCGCGAGCCGGCGCGCCCGCCGCGGGCGCACGGTCCGAGCGCTCCGCCGCCCCCCCGCGCCGGGCCGGCGCCGCACCCGATGCCCGCCCGGCCTCTCCCCGATCGGGCCCGCCACGCTCCGGGCCGCCACGCTCCGGGCCGCCGACACGGCCCGGGTCCCCGTCCAGGCCCGGCCGTCGCCGGCCGGAGCGGTCATAGCCGCCCTGCTGCCGGAGCCTGAGGGAGAACGCATGCCATGACCACCGGCCCGCGCGTCGAAGACCATTACTCGAGCGCCGGGATCGCCCGGCGCATCCTCGATGCGTTGAAGGCGGCCGGTGGGCCGGACGCACCGGTGACGCCGGACAGCCTGGCGCCGCTCGACCATTTCCACGGCCGCGGCATCCAGGCGACCCGGGAACTGGTCGAGCTGCTGCGGCCCGCGGCCGGAGAGGAGATCCTCGACATCGGCAGCGGCATCGGCGGGCCTGCCCGGTGGATCGCCTGGACGTTCGGCTGCCGGGTCACGGGGGTCGACCTGACGCCGGCCTTCTGCGAGGCCGCGCGGGAGCTGAACCGGGCGACCGGCATGGACGACCGGGTGCGCATCCTGGAAGGAAACGCGCTTGCCCTGCCGCTGCCGGACGACGCGTTCGACCGTGCCTATTCCCAGAACGTCGTCATGAACATCGCCGACAAGCGCCGGTTCTATGCCGAGGCGCGGCGGGTCCTGAAGCCGGGCGCGGTGATCGCGCTGTCCAACCTGATGGCCGGGCCGGGCGGGCTGCCACACTTTCCGGTGCCGTGGGCGAACGGGCCCGACACCAGCTTCCTGTCGACCGAGGCGGAAACCCGCGCCGACATCGCCGCCGCGGGCTTCGAGATCCTGTCCTTCCGCGACACCGCGTCCGAGACCGTGCCGAAGCAGAGCGCCTTCCGCCGCAAGCTGGAGTCCGAGGGCATGCCGGCGCTCGGCATGCAGGTGCTGATGGGCGAGCGGATGCGCGAATTGACCATCAACTCCATCCGCAGCCTGGAGGAAGGCCGCGCGATTCCGGTCGAGATCCTGCTGCGCAAGCCGGCCTGATCCGGATTCATCCGGTGTAGAATGGGCGCCTGCCGAAGCGCCCGCTGTCGTGGCGCGGGCAAACCGGAGGAAGCCCCCATGAACCGCACGCGCCGATCCCTGCTGGCCATCCCGGGCGCTCTGGCACTGCTGCCGTTGCTCGCCGCAGGCGATGGCGCGCTGGGCCAGGTTCCCGACTGGCCGACCCGGCCGATCACCATGGTCGTGCCCTACCCGCCGGGCGGGGTGAACGACCTGGTGGCCCGCGCCGTCGCCGACCGCATGTCGCAGACCCTGGGCAAGCCGGTCGTCATCTCGAACCGGGCGGGTGCGGCCACCACGGTCGCCTCCAACTTCGCGGCCAAGGCCGCCCCTGACGGCTACACGATCTATGCGGCGGGCACCTCGCTCGTCATCAACCCGACGCTCCAGGGCAACGTGCAGTACGACACCAGGCGGGACTTCCGGCCGGTCTCGCTGATGTCGGTCACGCCGTTCATCCTGCACGTCCATCCCTCGCTGCCGGTCACCGACCTCGCCGGTCTGGTCGCCCACGCCCGGGCCAATCCCGACAAGCTGAACATCGCCAGCTCCGGCATCGGCGCCACCAACCACATGGCGGCCGAACTGCTGAAGGAAGCGGCCCAGATCCGCCTTGTCCACATCCCCTACAAGGGCGGCGCGCAGGCCGGGCAGGACGTCGCCGCCGGCAACGCGCAGATGATGTTCTCGGCCGCGATCGAGGCCATGCCGCTGCTCGAAGGCAAGATGACGCGCGCCGTCGCCATCTCCAGCAACAAGCGCTCGCCCGCCTTCCCGGACCTGCCGACCATCGAGGAAGCCGGCGGCCCCAAGGGCTTCAACGTCGTCTTCTGGCAGGCCATGGTGGTGCCCGCCGCCACGCCCCAGCCGATCGTCGACAAGATCTACGCGGCCACCCGCAAGGCGGTCGACGACCCGGAACTGCAGAAGCAGTTCGGCCGCCAGGGGGTCGAGCTGCGCGGGTCGACCGCCGAGGAGCTGACCCAGCTGTTCGACCGCGAGGAGAAGACCTGGAGCACGCTCATCCGCGAGAAGGGCATCAAGGCCGAGTGACGGCCGCAGGATCGAAGTTCAGGAGGACGGAGCAGTCATGCAGTTGGACTTTACCGGCAAGCGGGTTCTGGTGGCGGGCGGCAGCCGCGGCATCGGCCGATCGATCGCACTCGGCTTCGCGGCAGCGGGCGCCGACGTCGCCATCTGCGCCCGTGGGGCGGAGACCTTGGAGAAGACCCGGGCGGAGATCGCCGCCCACGGGCACAAGGCCCATGCCGCGTCCTGCGACCTGGCCGACGGCCCGGCCGTCGGCCGTTGGGTCGCCGAGGCGGCAGCAGCACTGGGCGGGATCGACATCCTGGTCAACAACGCGTCCGGCTTCGGCTCGACCGACGACGAGGAGGGCTGGGCCAAGGGCCTGTCCGTCGACGTGATGGCGACGGTGCGGGCCTCGCACGCCGCCATTCCCTTCATCGAGAAGGCGGGCGGCGGGTCGATCGTCAACATCTCGTCGATCTCGGGCTTCCACGCCTCGACCCGGTCGGCGCCCTATGCGGCGGTGAAGGCGGCGGTCATCCAGTACACCACCAGCCAGGCCCTGACGCTGGCGCCCAAGAACATCCGGGTGAACTGCGTGGCACCGGGCTCGATCGAATTCCCGGGCGGGTCCTGGGAGCGCCGGCGGCTGGCCGGAGAGGCGCTCTACACCAACGTGCTGAACAAGATCCCGTTCGGCCGCCTCGGCCGGCCCGAGGAAGTGGCGAACGTGGTCCTGTTCCTGGCCTCGCCGCTGGCCCAGTGGGTGACGGCGCAGACCATCTGCGTCGATGGCGGCCAGCTCCTGAGCTGAGGCCCGTCAGGTGAAGGCGACGGCGACCGCCGCGAAATGCAGCGCCGCCGCCGCCAGCACCATCGCGTGCCAGACGGCGTTGTGGAACGGCAGGCGCCGGGCCAGGTGCACGGCCGTTCCCAGCGAATAGACGACCCCGCCCGCCACCAGCAGCCAGAGAACCCGGGACGGCAGGCCGGCCGCCATCGGCCCGATCGCCGGCAGGAGCATCCAGCCGGCGGCCAGGTACAGCACGAGCCCCAGCCGCTCGAACCGGCGCGGCCGGGCGAGCTTGAGGACGACGCCGGCGAGCGCGGTCGTCCATACCGCCGCGCAGAGCACGAACCCCCAGGGCGGCGCCACCAGGTTGACGGCGAACGGCGTGTAGCTGCCGGCGATCATGACGAAGATGACGGCATGGTCCACCCGGCGCAGCATCTCCTTGGCCGGGCCGGGCGGTGCCAGGTTGTACCCCGCCGACACGCCCAGCATCGCGGCCAGCCCCAGGCAGTAGACGAAGACGCTGGCCGTGGCGCGGGCGTCTCCGACCGCCCACACCGCCGCCAGCAGGGCGCCGCCGCCGAAGAGCGCGAAAGCGACGCCCAGGCCATGGACCACCGCATCCGCCCGGCGCTCGGCACGGGAGTAGACGGGGAAGAGGGCGTGGTCCGGCGGCGCCATGCCGGCAGGATATCAGGCCTGGACGGTACAGGGAGAGGTGGGCAAGGCGGGGCCGGCTGGGGCTATACTCGGCACCCCCGCCGCCTTCCCGGGCCACCATCCCACAAGGTAAGCCGATGCCAGCCGATCTGGGCGCCACGCGCACCGAGCATTTCGAGACGACCGACTATCCGCTGGAGCTGGGCGGCACGCTGCCGCGGGCCCGCATCGCCTACGAGGCCTATGGCACGCTGGCCCCGGACGGCCGCAACGCCGTGCTGCTGACCCACGGCTTCACCTCCAGCCACCATGCCGCCGGCCGCAATCCGGGCAACGGCAACCAGCCCGGCTGGTGGAACGGCCTGGTCGGCCCGGGCAAGGCGATCGACACCGACCGGCTGTTCGTCGTCGCCACCAACATGCTGGGGTCGTCCTACGGCTCGACCAACGCCAAGGACATCGACCCGGCCACGGGCAAGCCCTACGGCCCGACCTTCCCGGACATCACGCTGTCCGACATCATCGGCCTGCAGCGCCGGCTGCTGGAGCAGCTCGGGGTGCAGCACCTGGCGGCCGTTGCCGGCAATTCCTATGGCGGCTTCCAGGCGTTCCAGTGGGCGGTCGACTATCCCGACTTCATGGACGCGATCGTGCCGGTCGTGACCGCGCCCTACAGCCCGCGCCTCGCCTATCCGGAGCTGCTGGCGCGCATCTCGGCCGACCCCAACTGGAATGACGGCTGGTACTACGACAATGGCGGCGTGGGTGCGACCATGCGCGCCATCCGCTACGAGACGCTGAAGCGCTACGGCGCCGACGAGGTGCTGGCGGACGAGGGCCTCGACCCAGCCGCCCGCGATGCCCGCATGCGCGCCCAGGCCGATGCCTGGGCCGATCGCTTCGACGCCCACTCGCTGCTGATCCTGCGCAAGGCGGCCGACCGCTTCGACATCCGCCCGCAGTACGACCGGATCCGCGCCAAGGTGCTCTACGTCATCGCCCGCACCGACGTGCTGTTCCCGCCGGCGATCGCCCCCGACGTGATGACCGGCCTGAAGGCGGCCGGCGTCGACGCGCAGTATTTCGAGATCGACACCGAGTACGGCCACACCGCCAGCGGCGCCGACTGGAAGAAGTGGGAGGCGCCGCTACGGCAGTTCCTGGAACCGCTGGTTCCCTGAACGGCGCGGGGCGGGCCGTTGGCAAATCGCCAGGACCGGCGACGGCTGGGCGCGCCGGACATCCGGGCGGCGGATGCGGCCCGGGTCGCGGGCCGGCTGGGCGAGGCGGAGGCGACCTACCGTGCCCTGCTGGCCCGCCGGCCCGACGACCCGGCCGCCCTGCACGGGCTGGGCATCGTCGCCCTCCAGGCCGGGCATCCTCGGCCGGCCGCCGACCTGCTGCGGCGCGCGGCGGGGCTGCGACCCACGGCCGACATCCTGGTCGACCTGGGGCTGGCGCTGGGCCTGGCCGGCGACCGGGCCGGCGCGATCGCCGCCGAGCGGCAGGCCGTCGCCATCGATCCCGGCCATGCCCAGGCGCACTACAACCTCGCCTGCGACCTGCAGGCCGACAATCGACTGGCCGCGGCGATCCGCCATTATCGGCAGGCGACCGAGCGGGCACCGGGCCATGTCGACGCGTGGAACAACTTGGCCCAGGCCGAGATCGCAGTGGGCGGGATCCGCGCCGGCCTGGACGCATTCGCCGCCGCCATGCGCATCGCGCCCGACGACGCGGCGCTCGCCAGCAACCGCCTGCTGGCCCTCCACTATGATCCCGACCTGACGGCCGACGAACTGGCCCGGCACCATCGCGACTGGGGTTCCCGCTTCGGCCGCGCCGCCGCGGCGCCCCCCTTCGCCGATCCGGCCGACCCCGACCGCCCGCTGCGCATCGGCTACCTCTCGCCCGATCTCTGCCGCCATCCGGTCGGGTGGTTCCTGGTCCGCGCGCTGGCCCACCGCGACCGCGCACGGTTCCACGTCACCGCCTATTCGAGCCGGCGGATCGAGGACGACCTGACCGCGACGATCCGCGGGCTGGTCGACCGGTGGCGTGCGGTCGCCGCGCTCGACGACGAGACGCTGGCGCTGCAGGTCCGCGCCGACGGCATCGACATCCTGGTCGACCTGGCCGGCCACACCATGGGCCACCGCCTGGCGGTGCTGGCGCGGCGGGCCGCACCCGTGCAGGCGAGCTGGATCGGCTGGATCGACACCACCGGACTGCCGGCCATAGATCATCTGATCAGCGATGCGGTGGAGGTGCCGCCGGGGTCGGACGGGCTGTTCACCGAGGATGTGGTGCGGCTGCCGACCGGCGCCATGTGCTACGCTCCGCCAGCCGACACGCCCGCGGTGCAGCCGCCGCCTTTCGCGCTCGGCCGGCCCCCGACCTTCGGCTGCTTCAACAACCTGGCGAAGGTCAACGACCGGGTCCTGGCGCTGTGGGCCCGGGTGCTGGAGGCGGTTCCGGAGGCCCGGCTGCTGCTGAAGAGCAAGGCGCTGGGCGACCCGGAGGTGACCGATGCCTATGCCGGACGGCTCGGCGCGCTCGGCATCCCCCGCGAGCGCCTGATCCTGGAGGGCCGGTCGCCCCATGCCGCGATGCTGGCGCGCTACGGCGACGTCGACGTGGCGCTCGACCCCTTTCCCTATTCCGGCGGGCTCACCTCGGTCGAGGCGCTGTGGATGGGGGTGCCCGTGGTGACGCTGGCCGGCGACCGCATGGTCGCGCGGCAGACGGCCGGCTTCCTTACCACCATCGGCCGGACCGAATGGATCGCCGGCGATGCGCAGGCCTATGTCGCCATCGCGTCCGGGCTGGTGCGCGATGCCGAACGCCTGACGCGCGTGCGCGAAGAGCAGCGCGCCCGGATGGCTGCGAGCCCGCTGGTCGACGGCGCCCAGTTCACCCCGGCGCTCGAAGCCGCCTACCGCGCGATGTGGCGGCGCTGGTGCGCCGGCACCTGAGCGGTCAGTCTGCGGAGACCAGCGACCGGACGGCGTCAAGCAGCTCGCGCGGATGGTCGACGACCCGGTTCGCGCCGGCATCGGCAAGCTCCTCCCGGCCGCCATAGCCCCAGGCGACGCCGATTCCCGGCAGGCCATTGATATGCGCGCCTGCTATGTCGTGGCGCCGGTCGCCGATCATGATGGCAGCACCGGGGTCGATGCCTTCCCGGGCCAGGATATGGGCGATCAGGTCACCCTTGTGGTCGAGGGTGCCGCCCGGCTCCGACCCGTAGATGCGCACGAAGCGCGGCGACAGCCCGAAATGGTCGAGGATGCGGACCGCGAAGACCGTGCGCTTGGCCGTCGCCACGTAGAGCACGAAGCCTGCTGACGCCAACCCCTCCAGCGCGTCGACGATGCCGTCATAGACCGAGTTCTGGAACAGGCCGCCGCGGCCGTAATGGTCCCGGTAGAGCGCCACCGCCTCCGTCCCCCGATCGTCGCCGTAGTGGGCCAACACCTTGGGCATGATCTCTTCCGGCGGCGGCCCGATGACGTGGGTCAGGTCGATGGAGAGGTCCGGCTGGTGGCCGAGCGAGCGCAGGGCCGCATGGTAGCTGGCGACGATCCCCGGGCGGGAATCCGTGAGTGTCCCGTCCAGGTCGATGAGGACGGCGGCAGGAACAGGCTGTTCGGCAGGCATGGCGGCGTCCGTCCGGGGCTGAGTGGGCGCGCCACCCTAACCCCGGCCGGGGCCGTCGGCCAACCGCGCGATCAGGCGATCAGAAGATGAACCAGCCGCCGTCGAGCGCGGTCCCGCCGCCGATCACCGTCAGCACGTCGCCATCGCCGAAATCGATCGCGATGCCGCCATCGACCGCGCTGGCCGACACGTCGGACTGGAAGTCGGCGAAGTCGTCGTAGTTCCACAGCGACAGGTCGATGTCGTCGTCACCGGCGGTGAAGTCGGTGATCCGGTCCCGGCCGTCGCCCGGATTGAACACGAATCGGTCGTCGCCGCCGTTGCCCGTCAGCACGTCGTCGTCGCGGTTGCCGGCGATGGTATCGTCGCCACCGCCGCCTGCCAGCGTATCGGTGCCCCGGCCGCCGAACAGCGCGTCATTGTCCTCGCCCCCCAGCACGAGGTCGCTGCCCGGGCCGCCGAGGAGGGTATCGTTGCCTTCTCCCCCTTCGACCGTGTCGTCGCCGGCATCGCCCGAGAGCAGGTCGTTGCCGTCCTCGCCCAGCAGCGTGTCGGTGCCCTGGCCGCCGAAGCCGATGTCGTTGCCGTCGCCACCCGCGACGAGGTCGCTGCCCTGGTTGCCGCTCAGGAAGTCGTTGCCCGAATCGCCATGGAGCTGGTCGTCGGCATTCTCGCCGAACAGGATGTCGTCGCCCGCATTGCCGAAGACCCGGTCGGACTGCTGCCCGGAATAGATGAAGTCGTTGCCGGGGCCGCCATCCATGGAATCGGCGCCCGGGCCGCCGAAGAGCCAGTCGTCGCCGCTGCCGCCGTCGACGGTATCGTCGCCGTCGAGGGCGATCAGGATGTCGTCGCCCGAGAGGCCGAGCATACTGTCCGCATCGTTGGTGCCGATGCGGAAATCGTCGTCATCGGAAAGAATGAAGGTGGCCATGGCGGGACTCCAGCCGTTGTCGAAGGTCGCGAACCAACGTCCGACAACGGCTGGAGGTGCCGTGCAATTCTAGAGCATGAACCAGTCGGCGTTGAGCGAGCCCGTTCCGGCGATGGTCAGCTTGCCGTCGGCACCGAAATCGATCTCCGCCCCGGCCGCGGTGAAGGCGACGTCGACCGAGAAGATGAAGTCGTTGTAGTCGGCGAAGCCGAACGAGGAGAGATCGACATGATCTTCGCCGCCCAGGTCGCGGATGACGTCCTGGCCGTCACCGGCGGTGAAGACGAACACGTCGGCCCCACCCTCGCCGAACAGCACGTCGTTGCCGCGATTGCCGAAGATCATGTCGTCGCCCGCGCCGCCATGCACGGTGTCGGCGCCCTGGCCGGCATAGACCGTGTCGGCACCCTCGCTGCCGTAGACGATGTCGTCGCCGGACCCGCCCAGCAGGACATCGTCGCCGCTGCCGCCGTCGATGGTGTCGTTGTCATTGTCGCCGGCCAGCGTGTCGGCGCCGTCGTCGCCATAGAGCGAATCGCTGCCCTGCCCACCGAAGCCGGCATCGTCGCCGGCGCCGCCACCGATCAGGTCGTTGCCCTGGTTGCCGGCCATCACGTCATTGTCGTCGGCCCCGAAGAGGCGATCGTCACCGTTCTCGCCATAGAGCACGTCCGCGCCCGTGGCACCGGTCAGCGTATCGTTGCCCGGCCCGCCGGCGACGAGGTCGTCGCCGGCGCCGCCGTCCAGCTCGTCCGCCCCTTCCTGGCCGAAGACCGCATCATTGCCGGCGCCCGCCTGGATCGTGTCGTTTCCGGCCTGCCCGGCCAGCAGGTCGTCGCCGCCCATGCCGAAGATCCCGTCTGCGTCGCTGGTACCGAACTGCACGTCGGCATCGTTGGTAAGGACAAAAGTCGCCATGGTCGCCGCTCCCGTGTGGATTGATGCGCTCCACCAACGGCGAAATCTGGCAAAAGGTTGCGGCGCTTCGCCTGACCGACGCGGGCTGGTAAGGTCAGACATGGGACCAAGGGGATGCTCCGTTCGCCATGATGCCGTTTCTTGACAACCTTCTTTCGAGTTTGCCGGTCTTCCTGGCCCATGTCGGGGTAACCCTCGCGATGCTGATCGCCGGCGTGCTCGCCTATGAGGCGATTACGCCCTACCGGGAGTTGGCCCTGGTGCGCGCCGGCAACAGTGCAGCCGGAATCGCGCTCGGCAGCGCGATTCTCGGCCTGGCGATCCCCCTGGCCGCCTGCATGGCGCGCTCGGTCGCCGTCTGGGACATCGTCGTCTGGGGCATCGCCGCCCTGGTCCTGCAGCTCGCCGCCTTCGCGCTGGTGTCGATCGCGCTCAAGCGCCTGCCGGAGGCGATCGCCAATGACGAGTCCGGTGCGGCCTATGTGCTGGCGAGCGTCCAGCTCGCCGTCGCGCTGGTGATCGCCGCCGCCGTCGGCGGCTGAGCCGGCCGATGGGCCGCCTGTTCCGGCTGATCCTGATCGTCGGCGTGCTGGCGGCGATCTTCCATGCCACCTTCCTGCGCCAGGACCAGCCGGATTTCGCCCAGCCGCGGCGCGGCATCCCCGAGGCGTTCCGCGCACCGACCACGCCGGAGGCCTTTCCGCAACGCCCCCTGCCGCCGCCATCGACCCGGGACCCGCGCGGCATCATCGAGGTGCCGGCGCGCAGCGGCGACGCCCAGGGCACGGCCGCGGTCATCGACCCCAAGGGCGTCTGGCTGACCGCCCGGCACGTCGCCGAGGGCTGCCGCGAGGTACTGGTCGAAAGCTACGACCGCTGGGTGCGCACGCGGGTGGCCGCCCTCCACCCCGAAACCGACCTGGCCGTGCTGACGACCCGCGGGGCGCCGCCGGCTTTCCCGATCGCCCGCGGCGACCGGCTGCGGCTGGGGCAGACCGCCTGGGCGATCGGCTTTCCCAAGAGCGTGCCGTCGGTGGTCGAGGGCCAGCTCCTGGGCCGCGGCCGGATCGGCTTCACCGGGCGGATGGAGGGCGAGGCCGCCGTCACCGTATGGACCGAGCGGCGACGGACGCCCGAAGGCGACGGTCCGCTGAGCGGCATCAGCGGCGGGCCGCTGCTGGATGCCGGAGGGCAGCTGATCGGCGTGGCCGTCGCCGCCACCCCCCGGCGCGGTCGCTTCTACGCGGCCTCGCCCGAAAGCCTGTCGGACATGGTCGCCCGGCTGCCGCCGGCCGAACGCCCCGGCGCGGTACCGCCGCTGCAGGTCAGCCTGCAGCCCGACCGGGCAGGGCAGTTCGGTGCCTGGGCCATGGAAGCGCGGATGGTGACCCGGGTCGGCTGCCGCGGGCAGCGCTGATCACTGCGCGTCGTAGGGGCTCAGCAACACGCAGACGCCATTGCCGCGCTCCACCCGGCCCGGCGCCCGGCGACAGAAGAGCAGGCCCGCGCTGCGGAAATGGGCGACCAGCGGCGGCCGGCCGGGATCGTCGAGGAAATTGACCTGACCCGCCGGCTGGCCCTCCTCGACCCAGGTGCCGAGCGGGTGGAACGGCTCGAACAGCCCGTCGGCCGGGGCAAAGACGTAGCTGTCGGCACCGGCGATCTGCATCAGCCGGGTCGGCCGGCGCTCGGGCAAGGGGTCGGCGGGAAGCACCCCCAGGTGGTGCAGCACGTTGCGCACGCCGCGCTCGCATACCTCCAGCCCGTCCAGCGACACCGCACCGGCGCTGCCGAGTTCCGACCCGATGACGACCAGGCCGCGGGCGAGGGCTGCCGCCGACGAGGTCCGCCGCTCGCCCAGGGTATCCATGACCACGGTCAGCGGCGCATTGAACGCCAGAACGGCATCCAGCGTCCGGCGTCGCAGGTCATCGTCGTCCGGCCGCTGCATCATCACGCTGGGGATCAGGTCGAGCGACGATCCGCCCGAATGCAGATCCATGAAGACATCGGCCAGCGGGAACAGCACGCTGTCGACATAGTGGGAAATCTGTTCGGTCGGCGTACCCAGCGGATCGCCCGGAAAAGTCCGGTTCATGTTCTTGCCGTCGGCCGCCGACACCCGGTTGCCGGCACGCACGGCGGGCAGGTTGATCGCCGGCACGAAGATCAGGCGGCCGCGGATCGATCGGGGGTCGAGGTCGCGGATAAGGCGGCCCAGCACGATCGGCCCCTCATACTCGTCGCCATGGTTGCCGCCCATCATCAGGACGGTCGGCCCCTCGCCGTTGCGGATGACCGCGACCGGGATCGGGATCACCCCCCAGGCATCGGTGTGGGGCGAATAGGGCAGGTGGAGGAAGCCGACCTGCTTGCCCTCCCGCTCGTAGTCGATGTCGGTGAAGATGGGCGAGGCGGACATGGATGGGGCACCCTCGGCAGGGGGGGCGGCGGCCGCGTGGGCCGCCGCCCCGTTCACATGGGCAAGGGGCGTCAGAACACCGGCAGTTCGGGCATCTTGTAGCCGGCCCACTTCTCGAACAGGCGGCCGAAGTCGCCGTTCAGCTTGTGGAAATAGACGAAGGTGTTGACCCACTGCAGGAAGTCCGCATCGCCGCGGCGCACCCCGATCGCCCCCGGCGACAGGCGGATGGTGAACTTGATGTCGAGGTTCTTCTGCGGGTTGCGCTTGGCGATTTCGGTCGCCAGCAGGTCGGCCGTGGCGATGATGTCGACCTGGCCGGACAGGAGTGCGGCGGTGGTGGTCGCATCGTCCTCGAAGCGGATGATCTGCGAGCCCTGGGGCGCCAGCCGGGTGAAGTCGAGGTCCTGGGTGGTGCCGCGGGTGATCCCGACCTTCATGCCCTTGGTCTCGGCCATGGTGCCGATCGGCTTGTCCTTGGGGCCCAGCACCACCAGGCTGAGGGCGACATAGGGGTTGGAGAAGGACACCGACAGCGCCCGCTGCGGGGTGATGCCGAAGGTGGCGATGACCACGTCGACCTTGTTGGTCAGCAGGAACGGCACCCGGTTGGGGCCGGTCAGCGGCACGATCTCCAGCTTGACGCCGAGGTCCTTGGCGAACAGTTCCGCCACCTCCACGTCGTAGCCGGCCGGCTTCTGGTTGGCGTCGGTCAGGCCGTAGGGCGGCACGCCGAGGTCGATGCCGACCTTGACGGTGCCGCGCTTGACGACGTCGTCCAGCGTGCCGGCCGATGCGGCCGGGGCCAGGAACGGCAGCAGAAGCAGGGGAAGCAGAAGGAAGCGGGCGAGGCTGCGGCGCATGACGTAAACCCTCCTCTGTCGTTCGGGCCGGTTCTCCGCCGGCCCCGTGATGTCCGTCAGGAACGGGACCTCATGGAATGGCGTGCATCGGCGCGCCACCGGTTCGGAGCCGCCGCTCCAGCCGCTGGCTCAGCAGCGAGAGCGGGAAGCAGAGCGCGAAATAGAGGGCCGCCACCACCAGGAAGACCGAGAAGGGCTGGAAGGTGGCGTTGTTGATGACCTGTCCCGCCCGCGTCAGCTCGACATAGCCGACGATCGAGGCCAGAGAGGTGTTCTTCACCAGCTGGACCAGGAACCCGACGGTGGGCGGGATCGCGATGCGCACCGCCTGCGGCAGGATGACCAGCCAGGCCTGCGGCAGGAAGCGCAGGCCGAGCGCGCGGGCGGCCTCCCACTGGCCGGCCGGGATCGCCTGGATGCAGCCGCGCCAGATGTCGGTCAGGAAGGCGGCGGCATAGAGGATGAGGGCGGTCGAGGCGGCGACGATCGCCGGCACGTCCCAGCCGAAGATGCCGAAGCCGAAATAGAAGATGAAGAGCTGCATCAGCAGCGGCGTACCCTGGAAGAGCTGGACGTAACCCGTCACCAGCCAGTGCCCGGGGCGCCACGGCGCCATCCGCAGGATGGTGAGGACCAGCCCCAGCAGCCCGCCGCCGGCAAAGGCGATGGCCGACAGCATGACGGTCCACTGCATCGCCGTGACGAGGTAGAGGATCTCGCCCGCCCCGAATTCCCGGATCATCGTCCACGCTCGAACAGCAGCCAGTGCACGCCCCGGAAGAACCCGCGGAAGGCGAGCGCCAGCGCCAGGTACATCAGCGTCACCACGGCATAGATCTCGAAGCTGCGGAAGGTCCGCGACTGCATGAAGTTGGCGGCGAAGGTCAGCTCCTCGGCCGAGATCTGCGACACCACGCTGGTCGCCAGCATCATCAGGGTGAACTGGCTGGCGAGCGCGGGATAGACCGTGCGCAGGGCCGGGAACAGCATCAGGAAGCGGAAGACATGGAAGCGCGACAGACCGAGCGCGCGGCCCGCCTCCACCTGGCCGCGCGGCACCGCTTCGATGCCGGCGCGCACGATCTCGGTGCAATAGGCGCCGGTGTTGATGGTGAGCGTCAGCAGCGCCGCCGTGCCGGCGGACATCTTGATGCCCAGGCCCGGCAGGCCGAAGAAGATCAGGAACAGCTGCACCAGGAACGGCGTGTTGCGGATCACCTCCACATAGGCGGCGATCGTCCAGCGCAGCCAGCGCGGCCCCATCGCCCGCCCCCAGCCGCCCGCGATGCCGACACAGAGGCCGAGGACGATGCCGACGGCGGACAGCACGACGGTCAGCCAAGCTCCCCACAGGAGCTGGTCGAAGCCGGCGAAGACCGATCCGAACTGGAACTGGTAGGCCAAGGCGGACGCCTCGCGCCCCGTGGCAGGTGATGGACGCTAGCGTCGCCGGACGGCGGCCGTCAATGGCCGGCAACCATTCGCATTGCCGCCCGCAAAGCTCGACGAGGCAGCGGTGTTCTGCCAAAATCTTGGGCACCCCAAAGCGGATCCCCTGCCCCCAATTTCGAGGTATCGACGATGAGGCGCGTTCTGTGCGCGGTGATGGCGCATGAGACCAACACCTTCAGCAAGGATCCGACGGACCTTGCCGCCTTCAAGCGCCGCGACTTCTATCTGGGCAACCAGATTCCGGAAGCGCGGCGCGGCACGCGCTCCAACTTCGGCGCCAGCTTCGAGGCGGCCGACAAGTTCGGCTGGCAGCTCATCCACCCGATCAATGCCAGCGCCAATCCGTCCGGCACCGTCACCCGCGACGCGTTCGAGTACCTGGTCGGGCAGATCCTCGACGCGGTCGACCAGGCGGGCGGCATCGACGCGGCGCTCCTGCACCTGCACGGTGCCATGGTCGCCGATGGCTTCGAGGATGCCGAGGGCGAGCTGCTGCGCCGGCTGCGCGCCAAGGTCGGCCCGAAGGTGCCGATCGCCGTCACGCTCGACCTGCACGGCAACATCACGCCCTTGATGGCGGAGACGGCCAACGCGCTCATCGCCTTCAAGACCTACCCGCATATCGACCAGTACGAGCGGGCCTGGCAGGGGGCGGAGATCCTGGAGCGGGCGATGAACGGCGAGATCGAGCCGCGCGTCGTGCTCGCCCGGCGCGCCATGCTGACCGGCCTCGACATGGGCCGGACCCAAAGCGGCCCGATGAAGGAACTGGTCGACCGCGGCACGGCGCTCGAGGACAAGGGCGAGCTGCTGAGCGTGTCGGTGTTCGCGGGCTTCCCGCATTCGGACATCGCCGACGTCGGCCCCAGCGTCGCCGTCGCCTACGACGCCAAGAAGGCGGGCCAGGGCGCGCAGGCGAGCGCGGTCGCCGAAGAGTTCATGGACTACTGCTGGGAGACGCGCGACTTCGCCGCCCTCACCTTCCTGACGCCGGAGCAGGCGGCGAAGAAGGCCAAGGCCGAGGAGCAGGGGGCGACCAGGCCGCTGGTCATCGCCGACTACACCGATAATCCCGGCGGCGGCGGCTATGGCGACACCACCGCCCTGTTGAAGGCGATGGTCGATGCCGACCTGCAGAATGCGGCCTTCCACGCCATCTGCGACCCGCAGGCGATCGCCGACGGGATCAAGGCCGGCGTCGGCAACACCGCCACCATCACGCTTGGCGGCAAGTGGGACCCGACCAAGGGCGGTGGCCCCCTGACGCTGACCGGCAAGGTGCGCGTCATCAACGACGGCGAGGTCTGGGCGTACGGCCCGATGGGCGGCGGCGTGCGCCGGGAGTACGGGCTGTCGATGGTCTTCCGGGTCGGCGGGATCGATATCGTCTTCATCACCAACAACGGGCAGGCGCTCGACCTGGCGCAGTACACGGCACTCGGCATCGACCCAACCCGCAAGGCGACCTTGGCGGTGAAGTCGATGCACCACTTCCGCGCGGCCTTCCAGCCGATCTCGCGCGAGGTGGTCGTCGTCGATTCGGGTTCGCTGTGCTCCGAGAACTTCGAGACGTTCGAGTTCAAGAACATTCGCCGGCCGATCTGGCCGCTCGACGCCGTCTCCGACCCCAGGTGATCCTGACTGCCCTGGACCCGGCGGCGGTGCCGGCGGCGCTCGCCGGCTTCGCCGCGGTGCTCGCCGACCGGCCGCTGGCGGCCCGGGCGCTGGCCCGGATCGCCGCCAGCGCCCGGCATGGCGGGCCCGAGGACTCGCCCGCACGCCGGGCAAGCGCGGTGGCGCTCGCCCGCCGGCTCGGCATCCCGACCCTGGACGAGGCCCCGGCCGCGGCCTTCTCCTGGGACGGGTCGGTCCTGCGCACCGACAGCGAGGCCTGGGTCATCCTGCACGAGGTCGCCCATTGGCTGCTGGCGCCGGACTGGCGGCGCGGGCGGCGCGACTTCGGCCTGGGTGCGGGGCCGGAAACCGGGCGCAAGGGGGAGGCCGACGCCGACCGCTGCCTCGACGAAGCCGCCCTGGCGGCCGAGGAGGCCGAGGCCTCGTTGCTCGGCATCCTGTGGGAGGCGGAGCTGGAGCAGCCCGCGATCCACGCCTTCGTCGAGCAGAACTGGCTCGAAGGCTGGTCGCGGCCATCCACCGCCGACTACTTCTCGGCCGTCGTCGAGCGGCTGCACGCCCAGGGCGCGATCGACGGCGACGCCCGGCCGGTCGCGACGCCCCTTCTCCATCGCGCTGCATGACCGCCGGCCGAGCGGATGGCGGGCTTTCGCCGGCCCGCATCCTGGCGACCGTGCTGGCACCGTTCGCAGCGGGCTATTTCTGCTCCTACCTGCTGCGCGCGGTGAATGCCGTGGTCGCCCCGGATCTCGTGGCCGCGGTCGGCCTGTCCGCGGGGGACCTGGGGCTGCTGACCGCAGCCTATTTCCTGTCCTTCGCGCTCCTCCAGGTGCCGCTCGGCGTGGCGCTCGATCGCTGGGGACCACGGCGGGTGCAGGCCACCCTGCTAGCGACCGCGACGGTCGGCATCGTGCTCTTCTCGCAGGCGGAGACGCGCACCGGCCTGTTCGCGGCGCGCACCATCATCGGCATCGGCATGGCCGGCGGGCTGATGGCGTCCCTGAAGGCGATCACCCAGTGGGTCCCCCGGGAACGCTGGCCGCTGGTCAATGGCTGCTTCATGGCGATGGGCGGGCTGGGCGCGCTCGCGGCCACGGCTCCGGCCGAGGCGATGCTGCATGTCGTCGACTGGCGCGGCCTCTTCATCGGGCTGGCCGTCCTGACCGGCCTGTCGGCGCTGCTGATCCTGCTGCTGGTGCCGGACCGGCCATCGACCGCCGCCGGCCGGCTGCGCGACCAGTTCGCGGCCGTGGGGCAGATCTATCGCGACCCCTTCTTCTGGCGGATCACTCCCGTCGCGGTCACCACGCTCGGCATCACCATGGCGATCCAGACCCTGTGGGCGGGCCCCTGGCTGCGCGACGTCGGCGGTCTCGACCGCGAAACCACGGCCGGCTACCTCTTCGCCATCGCGGCGGCGATGACCCTGGGCTTCGCGCTCTCGGGCGTGGTGACCGACCTGCTGGTCCGCCGCGGGGTGGCGCTGACGCGGATCCTGGGCGGGGCGATCCTGCTGCTGATCGCAGTCCAGCTGCTGATCACCCTGCAGGTCGGCGCGCCGTCCTTCTTCCTGTGGGTGCTGTTCGGCCTGCTGTCGAACGGCGCCATCGTCTTCTTCCCGATCCTCAACCGCCACTTCCCGGCCGCGATCGTCGGGCGGGTCAACACCGCCACCAACCTGCTCAATTTCGGCATCGGCTTCGCCGCCCAGGCGGCGATCGGCTGGATCATCGACCTGTGGCCGGCGGTCGACGGCCGCTATCCGGCCGAGGCCTATCGCTGGGCCTTCGGCACCATGCTCGCCTTCCAGGTCGCGGCCTTCCTGTGGTTCGTCCGCGGCAGCCGCGCCGCTGCGTCGCGATAGGCTCAGGCCGCGACGGCGCCGTGCTTGACCAGTATGGCGCGGAGCGCCGCCTCGGTTTCCGGATAGATGTCGGGATCGAGTGCGGAGGTGCGCAGCGGCCGGCCGGCCGCCTTGTTGGCGACCATGGCGGTCCAGGCCGCGAAATGGATGACCGCGTCCTCGCCCAGGTTGTGGCCGTGCTCGCCCGGCAGGGCGCGCTGGGCCGGAGGGACCGACGCCGTCGCCATGGCGACGATCTCCCGCACCGCCGCCTTGGGGATCTTCGCCCCGCGCGCCTTCAGCTCCTTGGTGAAGAGCCGCTCCAGGCTGTCGCCGAAAATTCCGAACATCACCCTCTCCTGCTGGCCGGCCCGCGGTTATAGCCGGACCGGCGGCGATCCGGAAACCGCGCCCTCGGCGTGGAGCGCGGCGATCCGGTCGTCATCATAGCCCAGCACTTCCGCCAGCACCCGGTCGGTGTCCTGACCCAGCAGCGGCGGTGCCCGCGGCGGGATCACCGGAGTATCCGACAGGTTGAGCGCGCTCGCCACCAGCTCGAGCGGGCCGATCGTCGGATGGTCGACCGTCGCCACCATGCCGCGCGCCAGCACCTCGGGCGCGGTCAGCACGGCCGGCACGTCCCGCACGATGCCGGCCGGCACGCCGGCGGCATCGAGGCGGGCGAACCAGTCCGCCGTCGTGCCGGCGGCGAAGATCGCCTCCAGCAGCGGGATCAGCACCTCCCGGTGCCCCACCCGGTCCACGTTCCGTGCGAAGCGCGGGTCGTCGGCCAGGTCGGGCCGGCGGAGCGCGCGCCGGCAGAGGGCGGCGAACTGCAGGTCGTTGCCGCAGGCAAGCGCCAGCATCCCGTCGGCGGTGGCGAAGATCTGGTAGGGCACGGTGGTGGGGTGGGCGTTGCCCCAGCGGCCAGGCGCCTTGCCGGACACCAGGTACGCGCTGCCGACATTGACCAGGGCCGCCACGGTCGAATCGAGCAGGGCGATGTCGATCAGCTGGCCGCGGCCGGTGCGACCGCGGGCGATCAGCGCCGCCAGGATGGCCTGGGTGGCGTCCTTGCCGGTCAGTACGTCGCAGATGGCGACGCCGACCTTCATCGGCTCGGCGCCGGCCGCGCCCGTGATCGACATGAGCCCGCCCTCGGCCTGGACGACGAAGTCGTAGCCGGGCCGGGCGGCCATCGGGCTCGACCGCCCATAGGCGGAGATCGAGCAATAGATCAGGCGCGGATTGGCCGCCGACAGCGTCTCCCAGTCGAGACCGTACCGGGCCAGTGCCCCGGCGCGATAGTTCTCCACCAGCACGTCCGCCCGCTCGGCGAGCGCGCGCACGACCGTCTGGCCGCCCGGCGTGCGCAGGTCGACGGCGATGCCCCGCTTGTTTCGGTTGACCGCCAGGTAGTAGGCGCTTTCGCCCGCGGCGAAGGGCGGCCCCCACTTGCGGGTATCGTCGCCGCCGTCCGGGTTCTCGACCTTCCACACCTCCGCGCCGAGGTCGGCCAGCGTCATGGTGCACCAGGGCCCGGCCAGGACCCGCGACAGGTCGAGGACGCGAATTCCGTCCAGCGGATGGACCGTCATGCCGGCGGGGCCTCGATCAGGTGCAGGCCGGCGCCGAGATGTGCGCCGCCATCCACCTGCAGCATCTGCCCGGTGATCATGGAAGCGGCCGGAGTGGCAAGGAATGCGGTCAGCTCCGCCACCTCGTCGACGGTCGTCGTCCGGCCGAGCGGGGTGGCGGCGACCAGCCGCTCGAGGATGGCCTCGCCCGCCTCGCCGGCCAGGCCGCCGGTCACCACCGTGCCCGGCCCGATGCAGTTGAGGCGGATGCCGGCCGGCGCCCATTCGAGCGCGAGTGTCCGCGTCATGCCGAGCACGCCGGCACGCGCCGCGATCGAATGCGCCATGCCCATGGAGCCGCGGTCGACGCCCGACAGCGAGATGTTGACCACCGCCGCCCCGCCGCGCGGGCGCGCCATCGCCAGATAGGGATGGGCGGCCCTGGTCACCGTGAAGATGGCGGTGAGGTTGAGATCGATCACCGACGCCCAGCCGCGCGCCGAAATCTCGGTCGCGGGGGCGAAGAACTGCCCGCCGGCATTGTTCACCAGCAGGTCGATGCCGCCCGCCGCATCCCCGACCGATCGGATGAAGGCGGTGGCCGCGTCCGCGTCGCGGACATTGACGATGGCGTGGCGGAAGCGGCCGCCGGCCGCCTCGACAAGCCGCCCGGTCTCCTCCAGCCGCTCCGCGGTCCGCCCGCAGCCGGCGACGTCGGCGCCGAGCCGGGCCAGCCGGATGGCGATCGCCCGGCCGATGCCGCTGCCGGCCCCGGTGACGATCGCGGTCCGCCCGGCGAGTACCCCCGGCGCAAGGACTTCAGATGTCATCGCCGCACCAGGCGCTTCGCCTTGTGGGTGAAGCGGTCGAGCGTCATCGGCGGCAGCACCTCGACCACCGCCCGCACCAGCAGCCGGGTGCGAATGGCATCGGCCAGCCTGTAGCCGACATCGGACGGCGCGTCCCCCGTCGCCTCCACCTGGAGCCGGATGCCGGTCGGGAAGCCGGTCGCCGGGTCGCGCACGGTCTCATCGAGGATGATGCGGTATTCGTCGGCCAGCCCCGGCATCGCGCGCACCACGTCCTCGACCGCGGTCGGGAACAGGTTGACGCCGCGGATGACGATCATGTCGTCGGCCCGGCCCAGCACCCCGCCCGGCAGGCGGGCATGGGTGCGCCCGCAGGCGCACGGCGTGGAATCCCGCACCACCACGTCGCCGGTCGCCCAGCGCACCAGCGGGAAGGCCTGCTTGTCGAGATGGGTCAGCACCAGCATGCCGGGCGTGCCGTCGGGCACCGCCGCCCCGGTCTCGGGGTCGACCACCTCGGCGTAGGCGAAATCCTCCATCAGGTGGCCACCCGCCTGGGCCGCGCAGTCCCAGGCGATCGGCTGGAACTCCAGGCTGCCGTAGCAGTCGAAGACGCGGGCGCCCCACAGTTCCTCCAGCCGCGCGCGGGTCGCGGGGACGCCGGCACCCGGCTCGCCGCCGACGCCGATATGGCGCACCGCCGACTGCCGCAGGTCGCGCCCCATGCGCGCCGCCACCTCGGCCAGGTGGGCCGCGAAGGACGGGGTCGCCATGATTGCCGTGGTGCCGTAGGCGAACAGCGTCTCGATCTGCCGCTCGGTGTCGCCGCTGCCGCCCGGGATCACGGCGCAGCCGATGCGCTCGAAGGCCGCGGTGGCGCCGAGCCCGCCCACGAACCACGGGTAGGAGAAGAGGCACTGGAAGACGTCTCCCTCGCGCACGCCCTGGCTGTAGGCGGCCCGGGCGTAGAGGTCGGCCCAGCGGGCGAGGTCGGGACCGGTCCAGGCATCGGGCGTCGGCCGCGAGGTGGTGCCGGAGGAGAAGTGCACCCGGCGCACCGCCTTGGGATCGCAGGCGAGTGCCGTGCCCCAGGGCGGGTCCGCCTCCAGTGCGGCCAGATAGTCCTGCTTGGTGGTCAGCGGCAGGCGCGACAGGTCCGACAGGTCGCGGAAATCGCCCGGCTCGAACCCGGCCGCGGCGAAGCGGTCGCGATAATAGGCGCTGCCGGCATGCACCGTGCCCAGCTGGCGCCCCAGCGCCGCCTTCTGGAACGCCGCCAGGCAGTCGCGCGACCAGCCCTCGGCCTTGTCCCAGCGGTCGCTCGAATAGGGTCTGGCGCTCTCGTTCCGCATCGTCACGGCCGCAACCCCCGCACCACGAATTCCACCATCTCCTCGGCGATCGCCGCCTGCGCGCCGGCGTCCTCCTGCGGGCGCGGCCGGTACCAGACGGTCAGCCAGTTGAGCGACCCCAGGATCGGCTTCACCGCCCGGCGCGCCACCAGCGGCCGGAAGGCGCCGGTCGCCACCCCCTCTTCGAGCACGCCGATGAAAAGCGCCTCGTAGGCGTCGCGCATGCGGATGACGCCGTCGAGCGCGTTGCGCTGGCGCTCGGTCACCCGGCCGGCCAGGTGCCGCTCCAGCCCCTGCACCGACACCCGCTGGAACGGGAAGCTCGCCATCAGCAGCAGGGCGTGGGCCCGGACCATCTCGGCGATCCGCGCCGCCGGCGGCAGCGGCGACCGGGCGATCGGCGACACCACGTCCAGCATGCGCTGCATGGCGTAGCGGTGGATGTCGAGGAAGATGTCGGCCTTGCTGCGATAGTAGTGGTAGACGCGGCCCTTGGTGGCACCCAGCCGGTCGGCGATGTCGTCGATGGTGGTAGCGGTGTAGCCGCGCTCGGTGAAGGCGGCGGCCGCCGCCTCCAGGATCGCGTCGCGCCCTTCGACGCGCGCCGCCGGCCGTGCCCCGCTCTCCGGCTCGGCCGCGTCGGGCATGTCCGCCATCTCAGGCGGTCCCGGACCCGTCGGCGGCGACCGCCTCGGCCTCGGCCTTGATGGCCCGGCCGATGACGAGGCGCTGGATCTCCGACGTGCCCTCGTAGACCTCGGTGATGCGCTGGTCGCGGTAGAGCCGCTCCACCAGGCTCGGCTTGCAGTAGCCTTCCCCGCCCCAGACCTGCACCGCGACGTCGACCGCGCGATGCGCGACCTCGGTGGCATGGAGCTTGGCCATCGCCCCCAGGGTCGAGATGTTCTCGCCCCGGTCGTAGGCGGCGGCGGCCTCGTACATCATCATCCGGGCCGCCGACAGCGATGTCGCCACGTCGGCCAGCTGGAACGAGATCCCCTGGAAGTCGACGATCGGCTGGCCGAAGGCAACGCGGGCAAGCGACCGGTCGCGCGCCGCGCCATAGGCCGCGAGCGCGATGCCGAGGGCCTGCCCGGCGACCACCACCCGCCCGACGTCGAGCGTCTTGAAGGCCAGCCGCAGCGCCCGGTTCTCGGTCCCGACCAGGTCCGCCGGCCCGACTGCCGTGTCCAGCTTCAGGTTGCTGGTGCGTGTGCCGCGGATGCCCATCTTGTCCGAATAGTGATCGACCACGACACCCGGGCGCTCCTTGTCGACGACGAAGGCGCTGATGCCGCGGGCGCCGGCCGCCGGGTCGGTGCGGGCGAAGACGACGTAGTAGCGCGAGATGCCGCCGTTACCGATCCAGTACTTCTCCCCCTGGAGGCGCCAGCCGTCGCCCTCGCGCACGGCGGTGGTCGACAGGGCGGCGGCGTCCGACCCCGAGCCCTGCTCGCTCAAGGCGAAGCTGATCGACTGGCCGCGGGCAAGCGATCCCAGATATTTCGCCTTCTGCTCCGCACTGCCTTCGAGCAGGATGGGGAAGGCGCCCAGCTGGTAGGTCGAGATGATGGCGGCCGTGGTGGCGCAACCCGCCGACACCGTCTCGGCCACCGCCGTCAATGCCGTCAGCGAAGCACCGCTGCCGCCGAACTCGCGGGGCAGGAACATGCCGCACAGGCCGCTCTCGACCAGGACCGGAATGGATTCATGCGGGTATCGCTGGTCGCGGTCGATCTCGGCCGCCAGCGGCGCGAAATGCCGGTCGGTGGCCGCCTGGGCGCGGGCGAGCCATTCCTTCGAGGCCGGGTCGAGCCGCGGCTCCCAGATCACACCCATCGCCAAACCTCCGGTCCCTTGTCTTGCACCTACCGGGTAGTATCATGCCCGCCCCCACCGCCTGAGCGCAATCTCCCGGGAGACACCGAATGACCTTAGAAGACCGCGGGCCAGGGCCCGACGCCCTCTACCGCGAAGAGCTCCTGGCCGGGCGCTTCACCGTGCAGACCTGCGCGGATTGCGGCCAGTCCAGCTTTCCGCCACGGGTCTTCTGCAAGCATTGCGGCTCGGCCAACCTGGAGCGGGTCGAGGCATCGGGCCATGGCGTGGTCTATGCGACGAGTGCCGTGCGCAATCGCCCGGACAAGGGCGGCGACCACAACGTGTCGCTGGTCGACCTGGCCGAAGGGGTGCGGCTGCTGACCCGCGTAGAAGGCGTGGGCCCGACCGAGGTGCCGATCGGCGCCCGGGTGAAGGCCCGGATCGTCGGCGGCGAGGTGCCGCACGTCGTGTTCGACCTGGTGCAGGAGTGACGGCGATGACGCATCATGAATTGCGCGGCGCCAGCGCCGTCGTCGGCGTGGGCCTGGCCGGCTGCGGCGAGGCGCCGGGGCGCACCGCCATGGAGCTGATCGGGGCCGCCGCCTGGAACGCGGTCACCGACGCCGGGCTGAAGATGGGCGACATCGACGGCGTCTTCGGCGTGTCGGCCGTGCACGGCATGCCGTCCGTCACCATCTCGGAATATCTCGGCATCAAGCCGCGCTACTCGGACGGCAGCATGATCGGCGGCTCGTCCAACGTCGCCCATATCCTGCAGGCGACGATGGCGATCCGCGCCGGCCTGTGCTCGACGGCGCTTGTCGTCTATGGCTCCAACCAGAAGAGCGCCTCCGGGCGGCTGGTTTCGTCGGCGGCCGAGTTCAATCCCTACGAGCAGCCCTACAAGCCGCGCTTCCCGATCACCGCCTATGCGCTCGCGGCCTCGCGCCACATGCACCAGTACGGCACCACCCTCGCCCAGATGGCGGAAGTGGCCGTGGCGGCCCGCGGCTGGGCCAACCTCAACCCCGAGGCCTACATGCACGGGCCCCTGTCGATCGAGGACGTGCTCAATGCGCGGCGCGTGTGCGACCCGTTCGGCCTCTTCGACTGCTGCCTGGTGACCGACGGGGCGGGCGCCCTGGTCATCGTCTCCCGCGACCGGGCCAAGGATTTTCCCAGGAAGCCGGTCTATTTCCTGGGCGGCGGCATGGCCCACTGGCACCGCTCGATCATGCAGATGCCCGACCTGACGGTGACGGCCGCATCCGAATCCGGCCCGCGCGCCTTCGAAATGGCCGGCATGGAGCCGGCCGACATCGACGTGCTGGAGCTGTACGACGCCTTCACCATCAACACGATCCTGTTCCTCGAGGATCTCGGCTTCTGCCCGAAGGGCGAGGGCGGGCGCTTCGTCGAGGCCGGCCGCATCGCGCCCGGCGGCACGCTGCCGGTCAACACCAACGGCGGCGGCCTGTCCTGCGTCCATCCCGGGATGTACGGCACCTTCATCCTGGTCGAGGCCGTCCGCCAGCTGCGCGGCGAAGCCGGCGACCGGCAGGTGAAGGACGCCGAGACGGCGATCGTCCATGGCAATGGTGGGGTGCTGTCGAGCCAGGTGACCAGCATCTTCGGCACCGAAGCGACGCTCTGAACAGGCCGGCACAAGGCCCCGGGGGAGGGAACAGGACCATGATGATGGTGGACGGCAAGGTGGCGCTGGTGACCGGCGCCGGCCGCGGCATCGGCCGCGAGATCGCGGTCATGCTGGCGCGCCACGGCGCGCGGGTGGTGGTGAACGATGTCGGCGCCTCGGTCGGCGGCGAGGGCACCGACCAGGGCCCCGGGGCCGAGACGGTGGAGGCGATCCGGGCGGCGGGCGGGCAGGCGGTGCTCAACACCGACAGCGTCACCGACCGCCGCGGCGCGGAGACGATGGTGCAGACCGCGCTCGATGCGTTCGGCCGGATCGACATCGTGGTCAACAATGCCGGCATCCTGCGCGACCGCATCTTCCACCGCATGACCGAGGACGAGTGGGACGCGGTCATCGCGGTCCACCTCAAGGGCAGCTTCAACGTCAGCCGGGCGGCCGCCAACCACTTCAAGGAGCAGGAGTCCGGCGCCTTCGTCCACATGACCTCGACATCCGGCCTGATCGGCAATTTCGGCCAGGCCAACTATGCCGCCGCGAAGATGGGGATCGCCGGCCTGTCGCGGTCGATCGCGCTCGACATGTCGCGGTTCAACGTGCGCTCCAATTGCATCTCGCCCTTCGCCTGGAGCCGGATGATCGGCTCCATCCCGACCGACACGCCGGCCCAGGCAGCCCGGGTCGAGAAGCTGAAGCAGATGACGCCGGACAAGATCGCCGCGGTCGCGGTCTACCTGGCGTCCGACGCCGCGAAGGAGGTGACCGGCCAGATCTTCGCCGTGCGCAACAACGAGGTCTTCCTGATGAGCCAGCCGCGGCCGATCCGCGGCCTGCATCGCGACGGCGGCTGGACGCCGGAGACCCTGGCCGAGGAGGTCGGGCCCGCCTTCCGCTCCATGCTGGTGCCGCTCGAGCGTTCGGGCGATGTCTTCTCCTGGGACCCGGTATAGAGGGAGGCTCCGATGGCGATCGACCATGACCGGCTGATGGCCCGCCCCTTCCCGGAGCGGCGCCACACCTACACGCGGCAGGACTCGATTCTCTACGCGCTCGGCCTCGGCCTGGGCGCCGACCCGGTCGACCCGGCACAGCTGCAGTTCGTCTACGAGGACGGGCTGAAGGCCTTCCCGACCATGGCAGTCGTGCTCGGCTATCCCGGCTTCTGGATGCGCGAGCCCGACTGCGGGATCGACTGGGTGCGCGTCGTCCATGGCGAGCAGCGGCTCACCCTGCACGCGCCGATCCCGGCCGAGGGGACCGTCATCGGCCGCACCCGGATCACCCACGTCATCGACAAGGGCGAAGGGCGCGGCGCGCTGGTGATCCAGCAGCGCGGCGTGACGGACGCCGCCACCGGGACCCTGCTCGCGACCATCGACCACACCACCTTCTGTCGCGCCGACGGCGGCTTCGGCGGCCCGAAGGTCGCCGCGCCGGCGCCGCATCGGCTGCCCGAGACGCCGCCCGAGTGCCACTGCGACATCGCCACGCTGCCACAGGCGGCATTGATCTATCGCCTGTCGGGGGACGACAACCCGCTGCACGCCGACCCGGCGGTCGCCCGCGCGGCCGGCTATCCGCAGCCGATCCTGCACGGTCTGGCGACCTATGGCGTGGCCGCCCACGCCGTGCTGAAGACGTTCTGCGAGATGGACCCGGCGCGGCTCCGGGCCTTCGACCTGCGCTTCTCCGCCCCCGTCTTCCCGGGCGAGACGGTGCGGACGGAGATGTGGCGGACGGGCGACACCGTGTCGTTCCGCGCCCGCGTGCTGGAGCGCGATTCGGTCGTCCTCAACAATGGCCGGGCGGTGATCGCCTGACACGGGAGGAGCCCATGGCCCGCCGATCCTTGTTCCTGGCAGCATTGGTGCTGCTGGCCGCATCCGCGCCCGCCGCGGCGGCGCAGACGATCGGCGGGACGGCTCCCACCTACACCGACCGGCAGCCCGGGCCGATCCCCAACGAAGGCGCCGTGGATCGCCGCTTCTGGGCGCCCGGGCTGGACGAGGGCTACGTGCCCCAGGGCGTCACCCTGGCCGAGGGCATGGTGCTGGTCAGCGCCTACCGCAGCACCGACCCCAAGGTGGGCGGCGGCCCCGCCCGCATCTGGGCGATCGACCCCGCCACCGGCACGGTCCGCGGACAGTTCGACCTGCCGCAGGCCTTCGCCCATGCCGGCGGCATTGCCGGCGGCACGGACGGGCACCTGTACGTCGCCGACACCCGCCTCCTCGGCCGCTTCGACCTGAAGCGCGCGCTGGCCGCGGGCGGGGTGGTCGAGCCGGAGCGGAGCTGGCCGCTGGCGCCACCGCTGCGCGGGTCCTTCATGACCCGCCATGGCGGCGCAGTCTGGATCGGAAGCTGGAATCCCGACGGCGACGGCCGCATGGTCGCCATCCCGGAAGCCGATCTGGAGGAGGCCGTTGCCCTGGACGAGAGCCAGGCCGGCCGCAGCTTCGCGATCCCGTCCCGCGCCCAAGGGGCGGCATTCGACCAGGCCGGCGCCTTGTGGATCACCCGCTCGTCGAGCCGGATCGGCGAGTTGCTGCGGCTCGACGCGGTCGACGGGCGGGTCCTGGCGACCCACGCCACCGTGATCGGCATCGAGGATATCGGCTTCGACGCGGCAGGCGGGCTGTGGTCGGTGTCCGAAGCCGGCTCGCGCCGCTGGCTCGCCTGGACGACCTTCTACCCCCTGCTCTTCCGCATCGACCCGGCCCGGCTGCAGTAGGGCCGGCTGCGGTAGGGCCGCCTGCAGTAGGGCCGGCTATCCCCCCGGCAAGCCGCCGCGCGCCACCCGCCGCAGGACGAAGACGCGGATGGCGCCGGACAGGTTGCCCGTCCGGCGCCGGTCGATATCGGCGATCAGCGAGGCGATCGAGCGGCCGTCGGCCGCCGCGATCGCCCGCAACGCGTCCCAGAATGCCGCCTCCAGCGAGATGCTGGTGCGATGGCCGGCGATCACCACCGAGTGCTTGCTCAAGCGCGCCTCGGCGGGGTCGATCACCGGCCGCGTCCCCTCAGTAGGACGGGATGTTGGCGAAGAAGTCGTTGCCCTTGTCGTCGACGACGACGAAGGCCGGGAAATCGACCACCTCGATCCGCCACACCGCCTCCATGCCGAGCTCGGGATAGTCCACGACCTCGACCTTCTTGATGCAGTCCTGGGCCAGGCGCGCGCCGGGTCCGCCGATCGAGCCCAGATAGAACCCGCCATGGGTCTTGCAGGCCTCCGTCACCTGGCGCGACCGGTTGCCCTTGGCCAGCGACACGAAGCTGCCGCCCTTGGCCATGAAATCGCCGACGAAGGAATCCATCCGGCCGGCCGTGGTCGGGCCGAAGGCGCCCGAGGCGTAGCCCTGCGGGGTCTTGGCCGGGCCCGCATAATAGATGATGCGGTCCTTGAAATAGTCCGGCATCGGCTCGCCCTGCTCCAGCCGCTCGCGGATCTTGGCGTGGGCGAGGTCGCGGGCCACGATCATCGGCCCGTTCAGCACCACCCGGGTCTTCACCGGATACTGCGACAGGGTGCGGCGGATCTCGTCCATCGGCCGGTTGAGGTCGATCGAGACCACCGGCCCGGCCAGCGCGTCCATGTCCACCTCCGGCAGGAAGCGGGACGGATCGTCCTCGAGCTGCTCGACGAAGACGCCGTCGGCCGTGATCTTGCCGAGCGCCTGGCGATCGGCCGAGCAGGAGACACCGATGCCGATCGGGCAGGACGCCCCGTGGCGCGGCAGCCGGATCACCCGCACGTCGTGGCAGAAATACTTGCCGCCGAACTGCGCGCCGATGCCGTTCATCTGGGTCAGCGCATGGATCTTCGCTTCCATCTCCAGGTCGCGGAAGGCGCGGCCGAGCTTGTTGCCCTCGGTCGGCAACCCGTCGAGGTACCGCGTGCTGGCCAGCTTCACCGTCTTCAGGTTGAGCTCGGCCGAGGTGCCGCCGATGACGATCGCCAGATGGTAGGGCGGGCAGGCGGCCGTCCCCAGCGTCTTGATCTTCTCGTCGAGGAACTTGAGCAGCAGTTCCGGCTTCAGGACCGACGGGGTCTGCTGGTGCAGGAAGACCTTGTTGGCCGACCCGCCGCCCTTGGCGACGAAGAGAAACTTGTAGGCGTCCCCTTCCGTCGCATAGATGTCGATCTGCGCCGGCAGGTTGTCGCCCGTGTTCACCTCCTGGAACATGGTGAGCGGCGCCAGATTGGAATAGCGCAGATTGGTGTCGAGATAGGTGCGCCGCACCCCTTCCGACAGCGCCGCCTCGTCGCCGCCGCCGGTCCAGACCTGCTGGCCCTTCTTGCCCATGATGATCGCGGTGCCGGTATCCTGGCACATCGGCAGGACGCGCCCGGCCGCGATGTTGGCGTTCTTCAGCAGGTCATAGGCGACGAAGCGATCATTGGCCGAGGCCTCGGGGTCGTCGAGGATGCGGCGCAGCTGGGCCAGGTGGCCCGGCCGCAGCAGGTGGGCGATGTCCGAGAAGGCGGTCCGCGCCAGCAGGGTCAGCGCCTCCGGCGCCACCGTCAGGATCGGCCGGCCGGCGAACGTCTCCCGCCCGACGAAGTCGCCGGTCAGCTTGCGGTAGGGCGTCGCGTCGGACGCAAGCGGGAACATCTCCTGGAAAACGCCGTCGGGCATGGCTCACCTGCAGGGGGAGGCGGAAGGATGGGCGCCGAACACCACGGATCGGCGCCCCGCGTCAAGCGCGACGGTGGCACGGGCGGACACCCGGCCCGCGACGCCTATCCGAGTTCGGCGCGCACCTTCTGCCGCAGCACGTCGATCGCCACCAGCCGCTTCTGGCGTTCCACATGCCAGAAGGTCCAGCCATTGCAGGCGGGCGCCCCCTGGACCGAGGCACCGATCTGGTGGATCGAGCCCTTGGAATCGGCGCTGATCACCGAGCCGTCGGCCCGGACCTTGGCGCTCCAGCGGCGCGACTGGTCGAACAGGATCTCGCCCGGCCGCACCAGGCCGCGCTCGACGAGCGAGCCGAACGGCACCCGCGGCTCGTCGCGCTTGGCCGTCAGATGCAGGGCCGCCCCCTCCGATACCTCCACCTGGGCGATCCGTTCGCGGGCGATGTCGGCATAGTCCGGATCACGCTCGATCCCGATCCAGCGCCGGCCGAGCCGGCGGGCGACCGCCCCCGTCGTGCCGGTTCCGAAGAACGGATCGAGGACAAGGTCGCCCGGGCGGGAGCCTGCCAGGATCACCCGGTGCAGCAGCGCCTCCGGCTTCTGCGTCGGATGGGCCTTGCGCCCGTCGCGCTTCAGCCGCTCGGCCCCGGTGCAGATCGGCAAGGACCAGTCGCTGCGCATCTGCAGCCCGTCGTTCAGGGCCTTCATTGCCTCATAGTTGAAGGTGTAGCGCGCGTCGCGGCGCTTCGAGGCCCAGATCATCGTCTCGTGGGCATTGGTGAAGCGCCGGCCGCGGAAGTTCGGCATCGGGTTGGTCTTGCGCCAGACCACGTCATTGAGGATCCAGAAGCCCAGATCCTGCAGCTTGGCGCCCACCCGGAAGACATTGTGATAGCTGCCGATCACCCAGACCGTGCCGTCTTCCTTCAGCACCCGCTGCACCGCCGTCAGCCAGGCGGTGGTGAAGCGGTCGTAGCTGGCGAAGTCCTGGAACTTGTCCCAGTCGTCGTCGACGCCGTCGACCGACGAATTGTCCGGGCGGCGAAGATCGCCCGAAAGCTGCAGATTGTAGGGCGGATCGGCGAAGACCATGTCCACCGAGCCCGCGGGCAGTCGATCCATCACCTCGGCGCAATCGCCGACGTGAACCGCATCGACCGCAATTCCTTGAAGGTCCCCCATGGCCGGCACCATGACCGCGTCGGTTGAATCGGTCAATTCTGTCGATTAGACAACCACTTATCGAGTCTTGCGAGTCTAGAGACTCAACATCTGGGTGACCGGGGCGAAACTTCGCCGGTGGTGGCACGTCACCCCGAATCGGGACAGGCCCTCGCGGTGCGCCGTGGTGCCGTATCCGACGTTGGTTTCCCAGCCATAGCCGGGGTGGCGCAGGGCGAGCTTGGCCATCATCGCGTCGCGCAGCACCTTGGCCACGATCGAGGCTGCGGCGATCGACAGGCAGAGCCCGTCGCCGCCGACCACCGTCACCACCCGGCAGCCGAGCGGCGGCGCCCGGTTGCCGTCGACCAGCACCGCGTCGGGCCGGATCGGCAGCCGCCCCAGCGCGCGCGTCATGGCGGTGAAGGTCGCGCGCAGCACGTTGTCGCGATCGATCTCACGCGCGCTGGCCGCGCCCACGCCGACCAGGGCATGCTGGCGAATGGCCCGGGCGAGTTCGGCCCGGCGCGCCGCCGGCACCTTCTTGCTGTCGTCGATGGCCGCCCGCAGCGCATCCGGCAGGCGATCCGGGTCGATGATGACGGCGGCGGCCACGACCGGCCCGGCCCACGGGCCGCGCCCGACCTCGTCGATGCCGCAGACGATCCCGCCCAGGTCCGCCTCCAGACGAAAATCCGGCATCCCGTCCCTGCTTCCTGACCGCTTGCCGCCGATTCGACACAAGCTGATAGCATTAGAAAGGCGACCGCGGGGACCCATGGAACTCATCCACCAAGCCATTTTCGCCGGCGCCCTGATCGTCATCCTGAGTATCCTGGCCGGGCGCCTGTCGTCGCGCTTCGGCGCGCCGATCCTGCTCGTCTTCCTGGGCGTGGGCATGCTGCTCGGCGACGAGGGGCCTGGAGGCGTCCAGTTCTCGGACCCGACCGCGGCCTATCTCTTCGGCAGCATCGCGCTCGCCGTCATCCTGTTCGACGGCGGCCTGCGCACCTCGCGCGACAGCATGCGCCTGGCGATCGCGCCCGCGACCGCGCTGGCCACGGTCGGGGTCGTGTTCACGACCGGCATTACCGCCGTCGCGGTGTCCTATGCGATCGATTTCTCGCCGCTCGAATCGTTCCTCGCGGCGGCCGTCGTCGCTTCGACCGATGCCGCGGCCGTGTTCATGCTGATGCACCTGCGCGGGCTCGACATCAACCGCCGCGTCGGCGCGACGCTGGAGGTCGAATCCGGCATCAACGACCCGATGGCGATCTTCCTCGTGCTCGGCGCCACGACCCTGATCGACAACGACATCCCCTACCCCGACGCGACCCTGTTGCTGAGCTTCCTGTGGGAAATGGGCATGGGCGCGCTGATCGGCTGGCTGGGAGGGCTGGCGCTGGTCTGGCTGGTCAACCGCCTGCAGCTGGCCGCCGGGCTCTACCCGATCCTGGCCGTGGCGGGCGCGGTGTTCATCTTCGGCCTGGCGCTGGTGATCCATGCCAGCGGCTTCCTGGCGGTGTTCCTGGTCGGCTATGTGCTGGGCAACCGGCGCCATCGCGGCAACCAGCTGATCGTGCGCTTCTCCGACGCGCTCGGCTGGCTCAGCCAGATCGCGCTCTTCGTCATGCTGGGGCTGTTCGTCACCCCCTCGACCCTGCTGCCCTATGTCTGGCCGTCGGTGGCGGTCGCGGCCGCCCTGCTGCTGGTCGGCCGGCCGGTCGCGGTGTGGATCAGCCTCTGGCCCTTCCGCTTCCTGCCGGCGGAGAAACTGTTCATCGCCTGGGTCGGCCTGCGCGGGGCGGTGCCGATCTACCTGGCGATGATCCCGCTGCTGCATGGCGTGCCCCAGGCCCACGCCATCTTCTCGATCGCGTTCGTCGTCGTCATCTTCTCGCTCGTCCTGCAGGGCTGGACCCTGCCGGTCGCCGCCCGGGTGACCGGCGTCGAGGTACCGCCGGAGACGGGCAGCGACGACCGCCTCGACCTCGATCCCCTGCACCGGCAGTCGCGCGAACTGGTCGGCTACCGCGTCGCCGCCGGCAGCCCTGCGGTCGGCCTTGCCCCCCTCGAACTGCACCTGCCGCCGGAGACGTCCGTCGTGACGGTGCTGCGCAACGACCGGGTGCTGCGCCCAGACGCGGGCGAACCGATCGCACCCGACGATCTGGTCCTGGCGCTCGGCCGCACGGAGACCCTGTTCCGGCTCGACCGGCTGTTCGCCGCCCGCGTCCGGCCGATCCACCGGGAGGCAGGCTTCGTGCTCGGCGACTTCCCCATTGACCCGGGGGCGACCATCGGCGCGATCGTCGACTTCTACGGCCTGCCGGCCGGCGTCGAGGTCCGCGGCCTGACGGCACAGGACTACGTCGCAAGGCGGCTCGGGCGCGAGGCGGTGGCGGGCGACGCGGTGCCGCTGGGAGCAGCCGAGCTGGTGGTGCGGGAAACCGGCCAGGGGCGGATCGAGCGGCTTGGCCTGCGGCTCGACCCGGAGGCGACCCGCTCGCCCGCGGCCCGGCTCGGCCGCCGTTTCGGCCGCCTGCTGCAAGGAGCCCGGCGCCGGCTCGCCACCGCCGGGCGCCGCGGCCGTCAGTCGAGACCGTAGCGCCGGTCCGTCGCGCAGGAATAGGCAACGCGCCGCCCCCCGGCCGTTCGCACCAGGCGCGATTCCCCCGCGCCGTGACGGAACTCGAAACGGATCTCCTCGCCGGCCGCCAGATCGAACCAGGTCAGCGTCACCGCCGGTCTGCCAAGCGCCTTCTCGCAGCATCCGGTCCTGCAGGCGCCGCCGGTACCCCACGGCCTGGCCGGGTCGGCGACGCAGGCATGGAGCGTGGACGGCAGGTCGACCCGCACCCGGGGCGCCTGCTCGGGCAGGCGGGCGCGGGCGAAGCGGTCCTCCAGCACCACCAGCCGGGCACGGGCGAAGCGGCGCTCCAGGCCCTCGGTCAGCGGCGTCAGGCGGGTGCCGCGGACGACGTTGCGAAACTCGGCGGCGGTCATCACGAACCCGACCAGGTAGCCCCGACGCGGGCTGCCCTGCAACGCCGTAGCGGCGAAGGCGGGGCCGCTGGCGACCTTCGGCCCGCCGCACAGCACGAAGCCGGTCCGACGGCAGTCCGGGCAGGCCTCGTCGATCGCCCGCAACACCGTCGCCCGACGCTCGCGCGGCAGCACCAGTTCATCGCCCGCGACCGGCAGCGCCCAGCAAAGCGCCGCCAGCAACGGCGCGAGTAGGCGCCGGCCGATCACGGCTCGATGGTCGGCCGGTCGGTCGCTTCGGGGATGATCGCGAACTGCCACAAGGAATGCTGGAAGCCGTAGGGACCGCGGTTCACGAAGGCCTCCAGGTAGTGGCCGGCCGCCAGCTTGTCGGCGTCGGTCCACAGGGTCTGGCCCGGGCGGACGACGTCGCTCTCCTTCTTGCAGTCGAGTTCCAGCTCGATCGGCGTGTCGAGGGCGACGTTGCCGCGGAAGACCCGGACGATCTTGCCGTTGACGATGCAGATGCCGGGGGTCGGGCTCGGCACCCGCACCCGCTCGATGGCGATCTGGAGATGGAATTCCGACTTGAGCCGGGCATCGCGATAGACGCGCGGCGGAAAGCCCTGGGCCATCGCGGGCAACGCGCCCGCGATGGCAGCCAGGACCGCCAGGGCGACAATGACGAGGCCCCGGGCGACCATCACTCGGCCGCCTCTGCGGTCGCCACCGGCGGCCGCCAGCGCAGCATCGGCTTGCGCGCGGCCGCCGTCTCGTCGAGCCGGCGGCGCGGCGTGTAGCGCGGCGCCTCGTGGAACCATTCGGCCGCGCCCGGCTGGCGCGTCCGCTCGGCGAGCGCCCGGATGACGCCGATGAACTGGTCGAGGCTGTCCTTGCTCTCGGTCTCCGTCGGCTCCATCAGCAGCGCGCCGTGCACCACCAGGGGGAAGTACATCGTCATCGGATGATACCCCTCGTCGATCATCGCCTTGGCGAAGTCGAGCGTGGTAACGCCGGTATCCTTGAGGAAACGATCGTCGAACAGCGCCTCATGCATGCACGGACCCTCGAACGAGGCCGTCAGCACGTCCTTCAGCCCGGCCATCAGGTAGTTGGCGTTCAGCACCGCATCGTTCGCCACCTGCCGCAGCCCGTCGCCGCCATGGCTCATCATGTAGGCGAGCGCGCGCACGAACATGCCCATCTGGCCGTGAAAGCCCTTGAGGCGGCCGATGGTCCCGCTGGTGCCGGACGCGCCGTCCGCATGCTCCACCAGCCGGAAGCCGTCGGGGCCGTGCACGACCCAGGGCAACGGCGCGTGGGGCGCCAGCGCCTCGGCCAGGACCACCGGGCCCGAGCCCGGCCCGCCGCCGCCATGGGGCGTCGAGAAGGTCTTGTGCAGGTTGATATGCATGCAGTCGATGCCGAGGTCGGCCGGCCGCACGCGCCCGACGATGGCGTTGAAGTTCGCGCCGTCGCAGTAGAAGAAGGCACCCGCCTTGTGCACTGCCTCGGCGATCTCGACGATTTCGCTCTCGAACAGGCCGCAGGTGTTGGGGTTGGTCAGCATGATGGCGGCGACGCCGCCGTCGAGCTTGGCCTTCAGGGCGGCGAGGTCGACCCGGCCCCGGGCATTGGCCGGAATGGATTCGACCGCGTAGCCACAGGCCGCCGCCGTCGCCGGGTTGGTGCCATGGGCCGATTCCGGCACCAGGATGCGCTGGCGCATGTCGCCGCGCGCTTCCAGCGCGGCGCGGATCGTCATGATCCCGCACAGCTCGCCATGGGCGCCCGCCGCCGGCGACAGGGCGACCGCCGGCATGCCGGTCAGGGTCTTCAGCCAGGTCGCCAGCTGGTCCATCAGCTCCAGCGCGCCCTGGATCGTGCTCTCCGGCTGCAGCGGATGGAGGTCGCCGAAGCCGGGCAGGCGGGCCATCCGCTCGTTCAGCCGCGGATTGTGCTTCATCGTGCAGGAGCCGAGCGGATAGAGCCCGCTGTCGATCGCGAAGTTCTTCTGGCTGAGCCGGGTGTAGTGGCGCACCACCTGCGGCTCGGACAGGCCGGGCAGGCCGATCGCGCCCTTGCGCCCCAGCCCGCCCAGCCGGTCGGCGGCGGCCGGCGGTGCCGGAAGGTCGACCCCGGTGCGGCCGTCGGCGCCCTGCTCGAAAATCAGCGGCTCCTCGATCTGCAGGCCGCGGTTGCCGCTCGTCGTCTCGCTGCCGGGGCCCGCCGCCTGGAAGCGGGAGACGGCCTTGCTCCAGTCGCTCATCGCAGACTCTCCTCGAGCGCCGTCACCAGCGCGTCCATGTCGGCATCGGTCACCGTCTCGGTCGCGGCCACGACCAGCAGGTCGTCATGGCCCGCCAGGAAGCGGGAGACCGGGACGCCGGCGATGATCGGGCGCTCCGCCAGCCGGTCGACGATCGCGGCTGCCGGCTTCGGCAGGCGCACGGTGAACTCGTTGAAGAAGCTGTCGTTCAGCACCGTGACGCCCGGTATGGCGGCCAGCCGGCCGGCCAGCTGCACGGCCTTGGCGTGGTTGATGGCGGCCAGCTGCGTCAGCCCGTCCTCGCCCAGCAGCGACAGGTGGATGGTGAAGGCCAGCGTGCACAGGCCGGAGTTCGTGCAGATGTTGCTGGTCGCCTTCTCGCGCCGGATATGCTGCTCGCGCGTCGACAGCGTCAGCACCCAGCCGCGCCGACCCTCGGCGTCGGTCGTCTGCCCGACCAGGCGGCCCGGCATCTGCCGCACGAACCGGTCCCGGGTGGCGAACAGCCCGACATAGGGCCCGCCGAAATTGAGGCCGTTGCCGATTGACTGCCCTTCGGCCGCGACGATGTCGGCGCCCATCTCGCCGGGTGGGGTCAGCGCCCCCAGCGACACGATCTCGGTCACCACGACGAGCAGCAGGGCGCCCTTGGCGTGGCACGCCTCGGCCAGCGGGCGCAGGTCGCGCACCCGGCCGAGGAAGTCGGGGTACTGGACGACCACGCACGAGGTCCCGCCGTCGATCAGCGCGGCCAGGTCCTCGCCGCCGTCGGGGTCGAGGGGCTGGGCGTCGGCCCGGAAGCCGACGAAGCGGGCCAGCGTGTCCACCACTTCGCGATAATGGGGATGCAGGCCCCCCGACAGCACCGACCGGCGCCGGCCGGTGACGCGGTTGGCCATCGCCACCGCCTCGGCCGTCGCCGTCGCCCCGTCATAGAGCGAGGCGTTGGCGACCTCCATGCCGGTCAGCAGCGCGACCTGGGTCTGGAACTCGAACAGGTACTGCAGCGTGCCCTGGGTGACCTCCGGCTGGTAGGGCGTGTAGGAGGTCAGGAACTCGCCGCGCTGGATCAGGTGGTCGACCGAGGCCGGGACATGGTGGCGATAGGCTCCGCCGCCCAGGAAGAAGGGAACCGAACCGGCGGCGACGTTCTTCGCGGCCATGGCGGACAGGGCCCGCTCGACCTCCAGCTCGCCCTGGTGCGGCGGCAGGTCGATATCGGCCGCGCGCGCCGTTTCCGGCACGTCGCGGAAGAGCGCGTCGACCGACGGCGCGCCGATGACGGCCAGCATGTCCCGCCGGTCCGCCTCGGTCAGCGGCAGGTAGCGCATGTCAGTGCTGCCCGTCCACGAAGGCGGCGTAGCCGGCCTCGTCCATCATCCCGTCGAGCTCCGAGGGGTTCGCCAGGCGCACCTTGAAGAACCAGGCGCCGGCCATCGGCTCGGCATTGACCTTCGCCGGCTCGTCGACGATCGCCTGGTTGATCTCGATCACCTCGCCGGTCACCGGGGCGTAGACCTCGCTCGCGGCCTTCACCGACTCGACCACCGCGGCGTCGCCGCCCTTGGTCACCCGGCGGCCGACGGCGGGCAGCTCCACGAACACCACGTCGCCCAGCTGGTTCTGGGCGAAGTCGGTGATGCCGACGGTGCCGACGTCGCCTTCGACCCGGATCCATTCATGGTCTTCGGTGAACTTGATCGCGCTCATGGGGCTCCTCATGGCCGGAAGTAGCGGTGGGGGACGAAAGGCATTGCGGCAACTGTGGCCGGGCGCGGCTGGCCGCGCACGACGGCCTGGAGGGCCGTGCCGTCCTTGGAATGGGCGGTCTCGACATAGCCCATGGCGACCGGGCCGCCGAAGCTGGGGCCGAAGCCGCCGGACGTGATGGTGCCGACCGGGTTGCCGGCGGCGTCGGTCAGCGGCGTGCCCTCGCGCGCCGGCTGGCGGCCCTCGGGCAGGATGCCGACGCGGCGGCGGCGCGTGCCGTTGGCGAGCTGGTCGGCGACCACGGCCGCACCCGGATAGCCGCCCTCGGCCCGGCGGCGCTTGCCGATGACCCAGTTGAGGCCGGCTTCGATCGGGGTCGTGGTCGTGTCGATGTCGTGGCCGTAGAGGCAGAGCCCGGCTTCCAGGCGCAGCGAGTCGCGGGCGCCGAGGCCGATCGGCTTCACCTCCGGCTCGCCCAGCAGGCGCTGGGCGACTTGCGTAGCCGCGTCGGCGGGGATCGCGATCTCGAACCCGTCCTCGCCGGTATAGCCGGAACGGGTGACGAAACAGGGCACGCCGTCCACCTCGACCGCGCGGCCGGTCATGAAGCCCTGGCCGGCGATGCCGGGGGCGAGCCGCAGCAGCACCTCGGCCGCGGCCGGGCCCTGGAGGGCCAGCAGGGCGCGGTCGAACTGCGCCTCGATCGTGACCCGGCCATCGAGCCTGGCCTGGAGATGGGCCAGGTCCTCGTGCTTGCAGCCGGCATTGACGACGACGAACAGGTGGTCGCCCGCGTTCGTCACCATCAGGTCGTCGAGGATGCCGGCCTCGTCGTTGGTGAAGAGGGTATAGCGCTGCCGCCCCACCCCGAGCCCCTTGATGTCGCCGGGCACCAGGGTTTCCAGGGCGCCGGCCACGTTCTCGCCGGTCAGGCGGATCTGGCCCATGTGCGACACGTCGAACAGGCCGGCGGCGGCCCGCGTGTGCAGGTGCTCGGTCAGGATGCCGGTCGGGTACTGGACCGGCATGGCATAGCCCGCGAACTCCACCATGCGCGCGCCGAGCGCGACATGCAGGGCGTGGAGCGGCGTTTCCTTGAGTGCTGATTCGGTCATCGGCCTCGGAACCCGACAGTTGCTGAGAACCGGCCGCCATCCGGCACCGGTCACCGCCCCCTCTGTCCCGAGAACCTGAAAGATTCACCGCGCCAAGGGCGCGGCTTACCTCGTCGGTGGGACGGTCGCCCGTCCGCTTTCCAGAGCGTCCTCCCCCTCGCGGTCCTTTTGCCTGAGCGTTTCCGGGGCGGTTGCGCCTTCGGCTCCGGCCATGGCCGCCCGGCCCGAGGGCGAAGCGGCCTGCCGATCTCTCCCGCGGGGGTTCACCGGACAGGCTGCGAGGCTAGTCCCTCGGGCGGCAAAGTCAATCGAAGAGACGGCTACGGGCCCGAACGCCGGCGGTTGTAGCCGAGCTGCTCCTCGGTCAGGGGGAAACCGACGAAGATCTTGTAGCCGGCGCCGCTGCCGCCGGAGAGCTGGATGACCTGCTCGATCTCCTCGCTCGCCTGCATGCGGGTGACGTTGCCGTCGAACTTGACCGGCATGGTGAAGGTCTCGCGGGCCAGGATCTGGTTGGCGGCGTCCGCCACGGCCACGAAATAGGTGATCTGGGCCTGGCGGGCGCGATCGGCGGGGCCGCGCTCGACCACGATGTTCACCGTGGTCTGCATCGTCACCTTGCGCCGGCGATCATATTCGCAGCCCGAATCGACCCGCTCGATGCCGGCGCTGTAGACGACGTCGGACAGGTCCCGCCCGGTCCCCGGGCGGAACTCGGTCAGGCGGGACAGGTCGTTGACGACGACGGCCTTGGGACAGGCCGGCGGCGGCTCGGAGGCCTTGAACGGATTCCAGCTGCCGCAGCCTGCCAGCAGGGCGCCGGTCGCGGCCAGGATCGAAGCGGTTCGGAAGATCGATGCCATCATGCCCTCTCGTGGCTGCCGTCGCAGAGCGGCGCGCCCGCCGTCCGCTTGCAGCCGCAGAACCAGATTTCGCCATTGGCCGCCGCCTCCCACTGCACGGGGGCGATATCGGTGCCGGAGTGGGACCCGTCGCAGAAGGGCTGCCGCTTCGACAGGCCGCAGGCGCACCAGAAATACTTCCGCCCCGCCTTCACCGTCACGCCATAGGGTCCCTGCTGTGCGGCCACCGCCTGTGCCATCGGCCTGATCCTTCGTTGTGTCCCGCCAGCCCGCGGCATAGCACGAGCCCCGGCCTGTTTGCCGGAGCTTCTTTGCAACCGGGGGGTCATGGTCTAAGTTCCGCGACCCGGGGCCCAGGGCGGCGACTGTAGTCGAGCCGGCGGAGCCGGTACAAGCGCCAGGGACGGGGGCCGCCCGGCGTATCCAACAGCACGAAGCGGAGGCGGTTTGGCCGTCTACACCGACGTTCCCGACGACGAGCTCGCCGCCTTCGTCGCGGAATACGACCTGGGGGCCGTCACCGCCTTCAAGGGCATCGCCGAAGGCGTGGAGAATTCCAACTTCCTGCTGCGCACCGAGCGCGGCAGCTACATCCTCACGCTCTACGAGAAGCGGGTTCGGGCCGAGGACCTGCCCTTCTTCCTGGGGCTGATGGAACACCTGGCCGGGCGCGGCTTCGCCTGCCCGACCCCGGTCCGCGGCCGCGACGGCATCGCCCTGCGCCGCCTCTGCAACCGGCCGGCGGCGATCGTCACCTTCCTGGAAGGCTTGTGGCCCCGGCGCATTCACGCGGTGCACTGCGCCGGGGTCGGCGGCGCCATGGCGCAACTGCACCTGGCCGGCGAGGGATTCGCCCTGTCGCGCGCCAACGACCTGTCGCTCGCCGGCTGGCGGCGCCTGCTGGACGCCTCGGCCGAACGCGCCCACGAGGTCCGGCCGGACCTGGCCCGGGAGCTGGCGGCCGAGCTCGCCTGGCTGGAGGCGAACTGGCCGACCGACCTGCCGGCCGGCGTCATCCATGCCGACCTCTTCCCCGACAACATCTTCTTCCGCGGCGACCGGATGAGCGGGGTCATCGACTTCTACTTCGCCTGCAACGACGCCTTCGCCTACGACGTCGCGATCGGCCTCAATGCCTGGTGCTTCGAGCCCGACGGCAGCTTCAACGTCACCAAGGCACGCGCGTTGCTGACCCGCTACGAGGCGACGCGGCCCCTGTCGGCGGCCGAGTACGCGGCCCTGCCGGTGCTGGCGCGCGGCAGCGCGCTGCGCTTCCTGCTGACCCGCCTCTATGACTGGCTGAACCATCCGCCCGGAGCATTCGTGAAGCCCAAGGACCCGCTCGAGTACCTGCAGAAACTCCGCTTCCACCAGGGCGTGCGCGACGTGGGGTCCTATGGCCTCGGTTGAGCCCATCGCCGAGACGGCCGAGACGGAGGCCGTCGACCTGTTCACCGACGGCGCGTGCAGCGGCAATCCCGGCCCGGGCGGCTGGGGCGTGGTGCTGCGCTGGCGCGGGGTCGACAAGGAGCTGTCCGGCGGCGAGCCGGTCACCACCAACAACCGCATGGAGATGATGGCGGCTATCGCCGGCCTGGAATCCCTGACCCGGCCGATGACCGTCCGGATCCACACCGACAGCACCTACCTGCGCGACGGCATCACCAAGTGGATCCATGGCTGGAAGCGCAACGGCTGGAAGACCGCCGACCGCAAGCCGGTGAAGAACGTCGAGCTGTGGCAGCGGCTCGAGGCCGCCGCCGCCCGCCATCGCGTCAGCTGGCACTGGGTCCGCGGCCATGCCGGCCACCCCGAGAACGAGCGCGCCGACCGGCTGGCGACCGGCGCCATCATCCGCGAGCGGCGCTGAAGAGGGGCTTGCCCGGACGACCCGCCGCCCACATCCTGTCGCCATGGCAGAGCCGATCGACGACCCCTTCCGCAGCTTCGCCCGCCGCGTGCCGGAGGGCGATTCGATCGAGCGCCTGGTCTGCGAGGGCTGCGGGTTCATCCACTACGAGAACCCCAAGCTGGTGGTCGGCTCCGTCGTCACCTGGGAAGGGCGGTTCCTGCTCTGCCGCCGGGCGATCAACCCCCGGCGCGACTACTGGACCCTGCCGGCGGGCTACATGGAGCTGAACGAGACCACCGCCGAGGGCGCCATGCGCGAGGCGTGGGAAGAGGCCCAGGCGCGGATCGCGATCGACGCGCTGCTGGCCGTCTACGAGATCCCGCGCATCAGCCAGGTGCAGCTGATCTATCGCGCGCGCCTGGTGGAGCCGGCCTTTGCCGCCGGGCCCGAGAGCCTGGACGTCCGGCTGTTCGAATGGGACGAGATCCCCTGGGACCGGCTCGCCTTCCCCTCCGTGCGGTGGGCGCTGCACCACCACCGCGAGGCCGCCGCCGAGGCGGTGCCGGTGCCGCGCCGCAACCCCGAAGGGGATGCGGGCGACCATCGCTGACCGTCCGCCGGGCTAGGCCGGCCCGGTGGTCTCGTCCGGCACTGCGTGGCGGCGCATGTAGGGAAGCTGGGTCAGCGTGAAGGCGATGGTCAGGGCGATCAGGCCGAAGACCTTGAAGTTCACCCACAGTTCCGTCGTCTGGGTGCGCCAGACCGCCTCGTTGAGGAGGGCCATGGCCAGGAAGAACCCCGCCCAGCGATAGCCGAGCCCCCGCCAGCCATCCGGCGTCAGGTTGACGAAGCCGCCCATGATCAGCTTCAGCGGGTGCCGGCCGAGAGCGGCGCCCACCACCAGGACCAGCGCGAACAGCAGGTAGACCAGCGTCGGCTTCATCTTGATGAAGGTCTCGTCGGCAAGCAGCAGGGTCAGGCCGCCGAAGACCATGACGATGACGCCGGTCACCAGCGGCATGGTCGCCAGCCGCTTCTCCACCACCCAGGCGAGGATGAGGACGATGACGGTCGCGACCATCACCGCCGCGGTGGCGGCCATGATGCCGCCCAGATAGTAGGCGACGAGGAAGGCCGCGAGCGGCCCGTAGTCGACCAGCGCCTTCATCGCACGGACTCCAGGCCCATCAGGCTGCGGGCGAACGCCCCGGCATCGAACGGGCGCAGGTCGTCGGCCCCCTCGCCGACGCCGACGGCATAGACCGGCAGGCCGAAGCGTTCGGCCAGCGCCACCACCACGCCGCCCTTGGCGGTGCCGTCGAGCTTGGTCATGGCGAGGCCGGTGACGCCGACCATCTCCTTGAAGATGTCGACCTGCTGGTGGGCGTTCTGGCCGACGGTCGCGTCCAGCACCAGCACGCAGTCGTGCGGCGCATCCGGGTCGAGCTTCTTCAGGACGCGCACGACCTTGCGCAGCTCTTCCATCAGCCCGGCCTTGTTCTGCAGCCGGCCGGCGGTGTCGATGACCAGGATGTCGGCATGGTCGGCCCGGGCGCGCGCCAGCGCGTCGTAGGCGAGGCCGGCGGCATCCGCGCCGGGCGCGCCGGAGATGACCGGCACGCCGGCGCGCTCGCCCCAGACCTGGAGCTGCTCGACCGCGGCGGCGCGGAACGTGTCGCCGGCGGCGATCACCACCCGCTTGCCCTCTTCCCGCCAATTCTTGGCGAGCTTGCCGATGGTCGTCGTCTTGCCGCTGCCGTTGACGCCGACCACCAGGACGACATGCGGCCGGCGGCCCGGCGACGGCACCAGCGGCCGGGCGACCGGGGCCAGCACCTTGGCGATCTCGCGCGCCAGGTGCTCGCGCACCTCCTCGGCCGAGACTTCCTGGCCGAAGCGTTCCCGGCGCAGGCCGGCCACCAGCTGCTCGGCCGTCTCCAGGCCGAGGTCGGCCTGGATCAGCAGCGTCTCCAGCTCCTCGAGCGTCGCGTTGTCGAGCTTGCGCTTGGTGAAGATCGCGGTGATGCCCTCGGCGATCTTCGAGGAGGTGCGGGTCAGCCCGTCCTTGAGGCGGCGGAACCAGCCCCGCTTCTCGGGCACTTCGGTGTCGGTCATGAGGGAATGGGTACCGTTCAGGCGGCGATGGCGAGGAGCGCGTCGTCGCGCGCGGCGGTGACGCGGGCGGCGACCACCCGGCCGTCGAGATGGCCGCCGCCCTCGATCACCACCGGGGCGAAATGGGCGTCGTGGCCGCGGCCGTCGGCTTCCACCAGGACGCTGGCGGCCGAGCCGACGCGGCCGGCGAGATAGGCGCGGGCGGCCGTCGTGCCGGCCTCCCGCAGCAGGCGGGCGCGCTCGCGCACCAGCGGGCCCGGCACCTGCGGCATGCGCGCGGCAGGCGTGCCGGGCCGCGGCGAATAGGGGAACACGTGCAGCCAGGTGAGCCCGACCTCGGCCACATGGGCGAGGGAATTGGCGAACATCGCCGCATCCTCGGTCGGGAAACCGGCGATCAGGTCGGCCCCCAGCACCAGGTCGGGGCGCAGGCGCCGGGCCCGGTCGGCCGCGCGGACGGCATCGGCCCGGGAATGCCGGCGCTTCATCCGCTTCAGGATCATGTCGTCGCCGGCCTGGAGGCTGAGATGGAGGTGCGGCATCAGCCGCGGCTCGTCGGCCAGCAGGCGGTAGATGTCCTCGTCCATCTCGGCCGGGTCGAGCGAGGACAGGCGCAGGCGCGGCAGCTCCGGCACCAGGGCCAGCAGGCGCCGGGTCATCTGGCCCAGCGTCGGCCGGCCCGGCAGGTCGGCGCCATAGGCGGTGAGGTCGACCCCGGTCAGCACCACCTCGCGATATCCAGCCTGGACCAGGGACCGGACCCGCTCGACGATCGCGCCGATGGCGACCGAGCGGCTCGGGCCGCGGCCATAGGGGATGATGCAGAAGGTGCAGCGATGGTCGCAGCCCTGCTGCACCTCGACGAAGGCGCGCGCCCGGCCGTCGAACCCGTCGACCAGGTGCCCCGCCGTCTCGCGCACCTGCATGATGTCGGACACCGCGACCGCGGGGCCGCCGGGGGCGAAGGCGTCGGGCAGGAGCTTGTCGGCGTTGCCGAGGACGCGGTCGACCTCCGGCATCGCCGACCAGCGCTCGGGGGCGATCTGCGCGGCGCAGCCGGTGACGACGATCTGCGCCCCGGGCCGCTCGCGGCGCAGGCGGCGCACCGTCTGGCGCGCCTGGCGCTCGGCCTCGGCCGTGACCGCGCAAGTGTTGACGATGATGGTGTCGGCCGCCCCGGATGCGGCCGCGTTGGCCCGCATCACCGTCGATTCGTAGGCGTTGAGGCGGCAGCCGAAGGTGACGATGTCGACGGTCACGGGGGCGGGTGCCCAGGCCGCGAGCAGGGAAGGCAGGCCGCGAGCAGGGAAGGATCGATGGTGCCGGTGAAGGCCGTGGCGACGGGGCCGGTCATCAGGACATGGCCGTCGCGCAGCCATTCGACCTCCAGCACCCCGCCGTCCAGCACCACCTCGGCCCGCCGGTCGACGAGGCCGCGACGGGCGGCCGCGACCAGGGCCGCACAGGCGCCCGAGCCGCAGGCGAGCGTGATGCCGGCCCCGCGTTCCCACATGCGCAGGCGCAGGCGGCCCGGCGACAGCAGCCGGGCGAAGCCGATGTTGGCGCGCTGCGGGAACATGGGATGGCGCTCCAGCACCGGCCCGATGTCGGCGATCGCGACCCGGTCCAGGTCGTCGACGAAGAAGGTCGCGTGGGGGTTGCCCATGCTGGTCGCGACCGCGTCCGACACCGGCCCCAGGGCGACCGGCACGTGCAGCGTGTCACAGGCTTCCGCGAGCGGGATATCGCGCCAGTCGAGCCGGGCCGGCCCCATGTCGACGGCAATCCGTCCGTCGCCGATCGCCTGGGCGTCGAGCAGGCCGGCCACGGTCTCGACCACCACATGGTCAAGGCCGCGTTCGCCCATCAGCAGGCTGGCGATGCAGCGGGTGGCGTTGCCGCACGCCTCCGCCTCGCTGCCGTCGGGGTTGCGGATGCGCATGAAAGCATCGGCCAGCGACGAGACCGGCGGCTCGATGACGATCAGCTGGTCGCAGCCGATGCCCATATGGCGGTCGGCGATCGCCCGGGACCGCGCGGCATCCAGCACCACCCCGCCGGGGCGCGCATCGATCACCACGAAATCATTGCCGAGCCCGTGCATCTTGCGGAACGGAAGGGCGGCTGCCGACGGATTTGCCATGGTGCAGTTATTAGAGGCCATGGCGGCCGGGTTCAAGGCGAGGGCGGCCGAATCGGCGGCCGACGTGGGGCTACAGCCGCTCGCCGCGGGCCAGGCGCGGCAGGTCGCCGACGGCGCCCATGGCGTGGCGCATGAAAAGCCGCTTCAAGGGCGGCAGGCGGTCGACCGCCGCGAGCCCCAGGCGGCGGGCGGCGCGGAGCGGCGCGACATCGTTGGAGAAGAGCCGGTTCAGCCCGTCCGTGACGGTCGACAAGGCCAGCATGTCGGCCTGCCGCCAGGCGGCATAGCGGCGAAGCGCCTCCGGCTGGCCGACATCGAGGCCGAGCCGGCGGGCGTCGACGATGCATTCGGCCAGCGCCGCCACGTCGCGGATGCCGAGATTGAGACCCTGCCCGGCGATCGGGTGGATGACGTGCGCCGCGTCGCCGACCAGCGCCAGCCGGTGGTCGGCCATGCGCCGGGCCCATTGCAGGCCAAGCGGGTAGGCAAAGCGCGGCCCGGACGGCACGACCCGGCCCCAATGGTCGCCAAAGCGGGCGGCGAGCTCCGCGGTGAAGCCCTGCTCGTCGAGCGCCAGCAGGCCCGGCACCAGTGCCGGCCGCTCGGTCCAGACCAGGGACGAGCGGTGCGGCTGGTCCTCGGCGGGCGGCAAGGGCAGGATCGCGAACGGCCCGGCCGGCAGGAAATGCTCGATCGCGACGTCGCGATGCGGCGCCTCGTGCACCGCGGTGGTGACGATCGCGGTCTGCGGGTAGCGGTGCTCGCGGATGCCGATCCCGAGTGCCGTGCGGACCGAGGATGCCTTGCCGTCGGCCGCGACCAGCAGCCGGCCGCGGCAGGCGGTGCCGTCCTGCAGCGTGACGGTGACGCCGTGCGCGTCGCGGTCGATGCCCGCCACCTGGGCCGGCGCCAGATGCCGCAGGCAGGGGAAGCCCCGTGCCAGGCGATGCAGGCCGTGGCGCAGCACCCGGTTCTCGACGATGTGGCCGAGCGGCTGGTCGCCGACGTCGCGATGATCGTAGTGGAGAAAGAGCGGGGAGCCCCCGTCGACCACCCGGATCTCCCGGATCGGTGCAGCACGGTCGGCCACCAGCGGCCAGAGGCCGACCCCCTCGAGGATCAGCCGGGAGCCGTAGGCGATCGCCGAGGCGCGGCCGTCGAATGCCGGCGCGAGCTGCAGGTCGGGCGCCGCGCGGTCGATGACCAGCGTTTCCATGCCGGCCCCGGCGAAGGCGGCCGCGAGCGTCAGGCCGACCAGCCCGCCGCCGACGATGATCGCCTCCACGCTGTCGCTCTTGTTCATGCCGGGAACATGGCTCCTGCCCGTCGGTCTGTCGAGCCGGCCTTTGGACGCAGGATTCACGACCGTCGAGCGCCGCGCGCCACCGGGCGCGGCACGGTTCTTGTATAAATACTGAGCAATGGTTTGCAGGCGTGAGGAACGACCATGAAGCTGGTGATGGCCATCATCAAACCGTTCAAGCTCGATGACGTCCGGGAGGCATTGACCGCGCTCGGCGTGCAGGGTCTCACCGTGGGCGAGGTCCGCGGCTTCGGCCGGCAGAAGGGGCAGACCGAGATCTATCGCGGCGCCGAATACGCCGTCAGCTTCGTGCCCAAGGTGAAGGTCGAGGTGGCGGTCGAGGATGACCTGGCGCTGCCGGTGGTCGACGCCATCCAGAAGGCGGCCAACACCGGCCGCATCGGCGACGGCAAGATCTTCATTCTCGACATCACCCACGCGGTGCGCATCCGGACGGGCGAGACCGGGATCGAAGCCTTGTAGCGCGTCCTCCGCATCGTCCTTCGCTGCTTGGCGCGCTGGGGTTCGCGTCGGGCAGCGGTCCCACGCCCCGCCGGCGCCCGCCGGCGGGGCGTCCATTTGTGCGGACCGCCGGTTGGCCAACCCGCCGGGGATGAAACCGCCGGCGGCCGCCGCCCGGACAAAAAAAAGGGCCGGCAGTTTCCCGCCGGCCCTGCCTTCGTTCGATCGGAGGGAAGGGGCGGTGTAGCCGCCCCTTCCCCGCCGGATCAGGACCAGAAGACGAAGTCGTCGCTGTCGAGCTGGCTCTTCAGCACGCCCGCCACGGTGACCGAGGCCCCGCTGGCGAAGCTGATGAGCACCGCGTCGTTGCCGCCGAGCCCGTTGGTGTCGATGTCTTCGGCGATCGCCAGGACATCCTCCAGGCTGTCGAAGGGCGAGCCGCCGAAGCTGCCGCCGCTGACGTTGAACGACAGCTTGTCGATCCCGAGCTGGAAGTCGGTCACCAGGTCGTCGCCGTTGTTGGCGAGGAAGATGAAGATATCCGCGCCCTCGTTGCCGGTCAGGGTGTCGTTGCCGAGGTCGCCGAGGATGGCGTCATCCCCCGAACCGCCGCTGACATTGTCGTTGCCCTGGCCGCCGTAGGTGGTGTCGTTGCCGCCACCGCCGTAGACGAAGTCGTCGCCCAGTTCGCCATTGACCCAGTCGTTGTCGTTGCCGCCATCGACCGTGTCGTTGTCCTGGCCGCCACGGACCGTGTCGATCCCGTCGCCGCCGAAGACGCTGTCGTTGCCCTTGTTGCCGTTGATGTGGTCGTTGCCGCTGTCGCCATTGACGGTGTCGTTGCCGTCCATCGCGATGATGTAGTCGTTGCCCGACCCACCATTGAGCTGGTCGTCGCCTTCGCCGCCATCGAGCGTGTCGGCATCGCCGCCGCCATTGACGGTGTCGTTGCCGGAACCGCCGTTGATCGTGTCGGACCCGTCGTCGCCGTTGAGCAGGTCGTTGCCGTCGCCGCCGGTGATCGCGTCGTTGCCGGAGCCGCCGTTGACGGTGTCGTTGCCGCCCTCGCCGTTCAGCGTGTCGTTGTCGTTGCCGCCGGAGATGAGGTCGTTGCCCTCGCCGCCGTTCAGCGTGTCGTTGCCGTCATCGCCGTTCAGCGTGTCGTTGCCCGACCCGCCATTGATCAGGTCGTTCCCGCCATTGCCGTTGAGGATGTCGTCACCGCCGAGGCCGTTGATGGTGTCATCGCCACCCAGGCCGCTGATGGTGTCGTTGCCCTCGGTCCCGGTCAGCGAGTCCGGCCCTTCCGTCGCACCGCTGGGCGGCGCGTCGGCCGAGACGATGGCGACGCCGAGCGAGTCGGTGCCGTTCGTTCCGGTGACGGTGAAGCTGTAGAAGCCGAGCGCGAGCGCCCCGCTCTGGTAGCTCCAGATCCCCGAGCCATCGACCGGGATCCCGGTGGAGATGGTGGTGCCGTTGAGTGCGATGCTGACGGTCGAGTTCGGCGGCGCCGTGCCGAAGACGCGCGGCGTGGTGTCCGTCGTCTGCCCGTCGTTCACCGGCGCGGTGTCGTCCGTAAAGCCGGTGATCGTGGTCTGGATGACCGACGGCGGGGGCGGGGGCGGAACGATGTTGAACTCGCCGGCCAGCGAGATCAGGACCTGATCCGGGCCGACCGCAGTCGCCGTGGCGACGACCGCCTGGGCCCCCGGCAGGCTGATGCTCTGGCCCGGCTGGACTTCCAGCGACCCGATCGCCAGCAGCGGGCTTCCGCTGTTGCCGGTGGTGAGACGGGTGATCAGGGCAGCCTGGTCGGCAACATCCGTGACCAGGATGAAGTCGTCGGACTGGAAGTCGGTCCACACCGTGTTGTGCAGCTCGGACGAGGTTCCGGACACCGTATCCGAACCGTCGCCGCCGATGACCGTGTCGCCGGTGGCGTAGATCAGGTCGTTGCCTTCGCCGCCTTCGAACGTATCCGCACCGCTCTCTGCCTGGTCGGCGAAGTTGCCCAGCGTGTCATTGCCGAGCCCGCCGCGGACCAGGTCGTTGCCGGTACCGCCATAGACGAGGTCGGCACCGTCATCGCCGTTGATCGTGTCGCTGCCGTCGCCGCCATAGATGGTGTCGCTGTCGCCGCCGCCGAACAGGCTGTCGTTGCCGTCGCCGCCGTCGATCGAGTCGGCACCGGCGCCGCCTTCGATCGTGTCGGCCCCGTCACCGTTGCCACTGCCGCCGCGCAGCGTGTCGGCCCCGTCATTGCCGAACAGATGGTCGTTGCCGGCGTCGCCGTAGACGGAGTCGTCGCCCGTGTTGCCGGCCAGCCAGTCGTCGCCGTCGTCGCCGTCCAGCGTGTCGGCCCCGGTGCCGCCATCGGCCCGATCGTTGTCGGCACCGCCATAGACCAGGTCGTTGCCGTCACCGCCGAGGATCGAGTCCGCCCCGGCCGCGCCGTAGAGGGTGTCGTTGTCGGCACCGCCGTCCAGCGTGTCGTCGCCGATGTCGCCCTGCAGCGTGTCGTTGCCGGCCGCGCCGGACAGCACGTCGTTGCCGCCGTCGCCATCGAGGAAGTCGTTGCCGAGGCCGCCATCGATGGTGTCGTTGCCGGCCGCGACCGTGGATGCGCCGGGCCCGTAGAGGGTGTCGTCACCGAAGATGGAGTCGTTCAGCGCACCGCCGACGATGCTGTCCGCCCCGGGCCCGCCGGTGAACTGGCCGAAGAGCAGGGAGGCATTGTCGTTGAGGATGACCGTATCGTTGCCTTGCAGCGCATCGAAACCGTTGGCGAAGGCCAGCGGATCGATCTGCCGCATGTCGACGCTGTCGTTGCCGGTCGAGAAGGGGAACGGGGCGGTGGTGATCAGTTCGATCGTGGTCTGGTTCTTGACCAGATCGAACGTGCGCTGCACCGAGACGTTGGCCGCCGTCAGGGAATCCGATCCAACCGCATTGAAGTCGAAGTAGATCGTGTCCTCGGTGCCGGCGGTATCGATACCCAGCCAGGCCTGCTTGTTGCCCAGGCTCGTCAACACCGCATCGGCGGTGACATCGCCCTGGATGACGATCCGATCCTGATTGAGCTCGAAGCTGGCGATGGTATCGCCGCCGAGATCATCGGAACTGGCACCGTAGATGGTGTCCGTACCCTTGTCGCCATACAGCAGGTCGTTGCCGACGCCGCCTTCGATCCAATCCTGGCCCTGGCCGCCGAAGAGCGTGTCATTGCCGGTATCGCCGAACAGCGTATCGTCGCCGTCATTGGCTTCGATGAGATCGCTGGTACTTCCACCGACGATGGAATCCTGCCCGTCACCACCTCGGACCGTGTTCCCGATGAAGTCGCTGAGCAGGATCGTGTCGTTGCCGCCGCCGCCGAACAGGCTGTCGGCGGTATCGGGGGTGCCGGCGGTGCCGTCGATGAAATCGTTGCCGTCGCCGCCATCGAGCGTGTCGACGCCCTTGCCACCGCTCAGGGTGTCGTTGCCGCTATTGCCGTAGAGGCTGTCGTTGCCATCCTCGCCTTCGATCGTGTCGTCGCCCGCGCCGCCATCGGCGGTATCGCTGCCGGCGTCGCCGAAGAGGGTATCGTCACCGTCCTCGCCGAAGAGGCGGTCGTTGTCGTCACCGCCGTCGAGCGTGTCGTCGCCGTCGCCGCCATAGACCGTGTCGTGGCCCTGCCCGCCCAGCAGCGTATCCTCTTCGCCGTAACCGTAGAGCTTGTCGTTGTCGTTGCCACCCAGGATGGAGTCTTTCCCGGAATAGCCATAGACCGTGTCGTTGCCGTCCCCGCCGGTGAAGCCGGCACCGGGGCCAACGGCGTCATACAGCGCACCGGACAGCGTTACGACATCGCTACCGGCGAACGCGTCATCATACTGGCCGCTGTAGATCTCGGAGAGGTCGCCGTACAGGCCCAGGTCGACCGTGTCGTTGCCGGCAGTGAACAGCTGCTTGCGCAGGTAGATGTTTACGCCGGTGCCAGGGCCAACATCCTCGAACTCCCAGACCGCGCCGGACACGCCGACCACGTTGGGGAAGGAAATGTCTCCGAAATTTCCATCCGAGGCGACCGTGTCTCCAACACCTACGATCGCGCCAATATTGGCACCGTTGATATAGATCACATCCTCTTCGACACCATCGAAAACAGTATCCATATCGAAGATGGTATCGCCGCCAAGCTCTCCAAGTTCCGAGTATACGGTGTCGGCGCCAGCCCCGAGGTACACCATATCGACGCCCGTACCGGGCCGCACCCAATCGGCACCGTCCCCGCCGTCGACCGTGTCGTTGCCCGCGTCGCCGGAGATGGTGTCGGCGCCGTCCTCGCCCCAGATCGAATCGTTCTCGGTGCCGCCCCAGATGGAGTCGTTGTCGATGCCGCCCAGGATGGTGTCGTGGCCCTGGCCGCCCTGGATCGTGTCGCTGCCGTCGCCGCCGATCAGGCTGTCATTGTCGTTGTCGCCGAACAGGGAATCGTCCCCGGTGCCGCCGTCGAGCGTGTCATCCCCGTTGCCGCCCCAGAGCCAGTCGTTGTCGATCCCGCCATCGACGCTGTCATGGCCCTCGCCGCCCAGGACCGTGTCGTTCCCGCTTTCGCCAAAGAGCGTGTCGTTCGCCTGACCGCCGATGACGGTATCGTCACCCTGGCCGCCCCAGATCGTATCGTTTCCGCCGGACCCGTCGAGCGAATCGGCGCCGCCCCGACCCCAGATCCGGTTGCCGAGAAGGTCACCGATGAGCGTGTCGCCCAGATCCGTGCCTTCGACGTGCTCGAAATTCACCCCTTGGATGGGGCTGGTATTCAGCGGGACGGTTACGCCAACCGGGCCGTTGTGCAGCCAGAAGGACAGCGTATCCTCGCCGGCCCCGCCATCCACATACGTCTCGATCGCGACGAGCCCCTCGGCCGCGTAGATGACATCGTCCCCTGCATCACCCAGGAGCGAGTCTCCCGAACCTACGTCCAGGCCGCCGAAGATCGTGTCGCTGCCTTCGCCGCCATTGATGTAGTCGAGGCCCTGGCCGCCGTAGAGCAGGTCGTTCTGGGACTGGCCGTACAGAAAGTCGTTGCCGTTGCCGCCCTGCAGCGTATCGGCACCGTCACCGCCATAGAGCCAGTCGCTGCCTTCTTCACCGTCGATGATGTCGTTGCTGCCGCCACCGAACAGAGAATCGTCGCCGCCCCCGGCACGCAGGCTGTCGGCCCCGGAATTGTCGACATTGATGTCCAGGCCCGGCGCCGGCCACAGGTCGCCTGCATTGCCGAACTGATGCGAAAAATCTGCCATGTCATCCCCCTGAGCTGACGGCGACCGTCCCTGTGCCCGGCCCGCCGTCCGCTGGACAGCCGGCTTGCCGTAGCGGCGGGCAAAGTGATGCCTTCCTCTACGATACGAATGTCATTCCGGATTGCTCCGGTCAAGGGGAACCAATGTGGCCCTATTTCTATTCCAGGCGGCGTTGCAGGAAGGCCAGACCCGCCGATTATCAACGGGCTAGAGACGAGTTTGAGACACACCATATCGGCGTGACAGGCCCGGCCCAAGCCGAATGCGCGCAGTTCCATGCCGCGGCGGCCGGATGACGGCAGCCAATTCGAAGCCCGTTCCCACTATTCCGGCGGCTTCTCGCATCATCCCGGTCCGACCGTGCCGCCGTCGTCCCTGGCTGCGGCCAGGGTGACGGCGAGGGACTCGAAAAGAGGCCGATCCGGCGTGCCCGCCATCGGCACGTCCGTGTCGACGGCCGGTGCCACGACGGAATCCGCCGTGCCCAGCGATCGCCAAACGCGCGGATCGACGGCGACGGCGCTGCCGAGCACCGGGGACGCCAGCACCAGGGCCATCGCCGCCCCGTCGCGTCCATCGTCCAGCAGGGCGCGATTGAGGCGCCCCGTCGCGGCGATCGCGGCCGGATCGGCGGCGCCAGACCACCCCGCGGCGCAGGGGGCGAGATGGCCGGCCGCGATCAGGACCGCGACCCGCTGCGCGGTCTGGGCGAGCCGGTCCGCACCTGCCCCGCCAGCCAGCTGGGCCACCGTCCGCGGTCCGGCGACCAGCGCATCGAGAATGGCCGAATGCGCCTCGGCCGCGAGCCCCACCTTGCCGACCGGGAACCGCACCTGCAGGTCGCATGCGTCCCGCGGCCGCGTGAGGGCAACCGCCAGCGCGCCCAGTCGCCGCAGCCGCCCGTCCCCACCCGCGCCGATGCCGCCGCGGATGAAGATGTCGCGGCGAAAATTGTTGTTGCGCAGATAGTCCTTGATCGTCTCGCGCAGCGGGTCGCCGGCGAACCCGGCCAGGAAGCGCGCCGCCTCCTCGGTCAGGACGAAGCGTTCGGCCAGGTCGATCGCGTCGGCGGAGGCGGCGAAGCGCAGCTTCGCATCGGCGAAGTGCCCCGCCACCTCCGCATGGGTCAGCAGATGCCAGTGGCGGTTCAGGTACTCGTGCGGAAGGTAGCTGGGGTTCCCCTTCATCCGCTCCGTGGCCTTGTCCAGGGCCGGATTGGCCTTGAAGAAGGCCGCCCCCGCACCGGCGAGATCGTCGACGAAGCGGACCGCCTCCTTCATCCGGTGGTCGGACGGGCCGCCGACGCGGGATGCGTACAGATAGAGCAGGCGCTGCAACGGGGCGATCGGCGCCCAGCCCGGGGTGACGTTGTAGCTGACATACAGAACGCCGCCCGGCTTGAGGTGGCGGCCGGCGAAGCGGACGATCGCCTGCTGGTTCTCGGGGCTGATCCACGAGTAGATGCCGTGCAGGCAGATGAAGTCCATCTGCGGCAGGCCGGCCTCGTCCAGGTCGGCGAAACTCGTCTCCAGGAAGGTGATGTTCCCCAGGCCGGCGGCGGCGGCGAGCCGGCGCGAACGCTGGACATGGGCGGGATTGAAGTCGTTGGCGTAGAAGCGCGCGCGGGGGTTGCTCGCCGCCAGGACCAGGGAGGTCAGCCCCTGGCCCGACCCCAGCTCCATGTAATCGAACTCCGCCCCGTCCGTGGACGGGACGATCCCCTTCATCGCCAGGATGAAGCGCAGATGGCTCGGCGCCAGGACCGGGAAGAAGTGCTGGGTGTACTCGATATCCGTGACATAGCCGTCGCCCCACACCGTCCGCCCCCCCAGATCGCCGGAGCCAGGATGGTGGATTCGCCGCGATGGCGGAAGGGACGGTTCGGGCGCACCCGGGACATCGATGGCCGAGGGTGCGCCGGTGGTGGCGGCGAGCAGCTTCTCCCAGGCGCCGATGATCCGCGGCAATGCATAGCGCTCCCGCATGACGCCCGCCTGATGATGCAACTGCGCCTCGAACGCGTCCGGCGCACGGTCGCGCGCCGCCAGGAGCGCCAACGTATGGTCGACGAACGCATCGGCGAACGCGCCGCTCTCGACCATGGGCATCAGCCCGGCCAACCCCGCCGTCGCCTCCGGAAGCCCCCCGATGGCCGATGCCGCCACCAGGCAGCCGGCTGCCAGCGCCTCCACAGCCAACAGACAGAACGTCTCCCTGAACGTGACGGGGTAGCTCAGCATGGCGGAACGGCGCAGCAATTGCGCCAGCTGGCGCTTGCCCATCGAGCGCAGGACGCGGACGTTGGGCAATCCGGCCAATGTCTCGTAGGTGCTCCGGAGGACGCCCTGCGTCTTCGCGTCGTATTGGACCAGATTATGGCCGCCGACGAGGCGCAATTGCAGCTCCGGCCGGTGACGCAGCAGGGCCGGCCATATCTGCCGAAAGTGCTGCAGGCCGCGATTGGGGGCACTCGCATAGACCAGCAGGTTCGGATTGCGGCCGGCCAGGGCCGACCGATCCGGCGGCAGGATCTCGTCGAACACCGGGGCCAGCGCGTTGGGAATGACCGATGTCCGCGCCGACGGCATCGCGAAGGCGCGCTCGAACTCGGCGGCCTGCCAGCGGGAGACGAAGACGGTATGGGCCAGGTCCTCCCGTTCCGCCGGTTCGGCAAGATGGCAGGCCGAAGCCGAGCGGCTGTCGTTCTGCATCCACAGGATGATCGGCACATCCGACGGAACCAGGCGGCGCGCCGAGCGGCAGGGATAGGCGCCGTTCACGATCACGGCGACGTCAGGCGCCGGCCCGCCCTCGGCCAGCCAGCGGCCGGCCCTGAGATGACGTACGCCGGCACGCGTTTCGCCATCGGGGATGCTGGTCCCGACCAGCGTTACGGCATGTCCGCGGTCGGCCAGGCCGCGCGCCAGCAGGCAGAGCACGGTATGCGTGCCGCCCATCGGCAATTCGTCCACCTGATCGACGGCGTAGGGCACCGGATAGCTGTCCAGAAAGAGAATGCGCATGGTCGATCGCACCGCCGCTGCCGTCGGAGCTCGGGATCCTAGCGGTTGCCGTGCCGTTGCCGCGAGCATAAGAAGATTGCCCCGCATTCGAGGCTTCCTGGACGATTTCCGATGTGGCAGTTCCGGCCCGACCCTGCCGATTCGTTTGCCGTGACGATGGCCGGCTGCCGGCGGGGGACATTCCTCTTCAGCGCCAACGACCTCGTCGGGAAAGCGCTGCTGCTGTACGGCGAATGGGGCGAGGTGGAACTCACCCTGCTGACCGGGCTGCTTCGCCGTGGTGACATCGTCATCGATGTGGGCGCTCATATCGGCACGTTCGCGATACCCTTTGCCCGGGCGGTGGGGCCGGATGGCCGGGTGTTCGCGTTCGAACCGCAGCGCTTCGTCTACAACCTGCTGTGCGGAAACACGGCGCTGAACGGCGTGCCCCAGCTCGTCGCCGAAAATTTAGCGGTGGGCGATGCGTCGCGAACCATGCCCATGCCGTTCATCGACTATGCGCGGCCTGGCAACTTCGGCACCTGGTCGCTGGCGGGCGCCGCCCGTTCCGTGCCCGCCGGTCCGGCCGGAAACATCCGCGTGACGAGCCTCGACGACCGGTTCCCCCCGTCTGCCGCGATGCCGGCTGCTGAAGATCGATGTCGAGGGATTGGAAGACGCGGTCCTCGCGGGTGCCGAGCGGCTGATCGCCCGTACCCGTCCGCTCATCCATTTCGAACTGAACCGGCAGGATGTGTCGCCGACCATCGATCGGCTGCGGGGCTGGAACTACCGCCTGCATTGGCATGGCACGCCGGGCTTCAATCCGAACAACTTTGCCGGCACGTCCCGGAACATCTTCGGCACACTCGGCGACCTCAACGTCCTGGGGGTTCCCATGGAGTACCCGGAGCAATTCCCCGAACTGCCGGTGTGCCGCTCGTTCGACGAAGTGCCGCATCTCTTTCCCGGCCTCCTTACCCGCAGCGCCTTCCGACATGGCGGAGCCTGACCCGTCGGGCAGCCTGCAATCAGTGCTGGAACGCATGTGCCCCATTGCCACCGCGGGAGGACCCGCATAGCCTGTCGCGCGTACCACGGTCGCCGCCGGCAACCGGATTGTTTACGATCCCGCGGACTCCCCATGTGGCCATATTGCCGTAGTGCGTTCCGTTCGGCGCACTGTGCCTCGTCCCGTCGTTCCTTCATTCGTTCTCCTGCAACGCATGGCCCCCGCAGCCCGGGCATAACCGAAGGTCGATGACCGTGCAGGCGAAGGACCCGGCCTGGCTGGCGCTGCCGCTCGGCTTCGACCCGCCGGCCGGCCCGCCGGTCCGCATCGCCGTCGTCTGCCACGTTTTCTACGACGAGCTGGCGGCCGAGATGGCGAGCGTCCTGAGCCACCTGCCGGCCCCCGCGGACATCTTCCTGTCGACCGACAGCGCGGCCAAGGCCGCGCGCATCGGCGAGGCATTCGGGTCGTTCCGGCAGGGCACCGTCGAGATTCGCATCGTGCCCAACCGCGGTCGCGACATCGCCCCGCGGCTGATCGCGTTCCGGGACGTGCTGGCGCGCTACCCGCTGGTTGCCTTCCTTCATGCCAAGGGCAGCAAGGGCGACCTCAGCCGGGCGTGGCGCCGGCACCTTTTCGGCAGCCTCATCGGCAGAACGCTGCAGGTCCAGCACATCCTGTGGCTGTTCGCCCGGGACCCGACGCTGGGCATGATCATGCCGACCCACTGGGAGTATGTGCCATACAATCTCGGCTGGCTCGGAAACCATGGCCCGGCCGAACGGATCGCCCAGCGGCTCGGCATCGCCCTCGATGCGCTGCGGCCGCCGCCCTTCCCGGCGGGGTCCATGTTCTGGGCGCGCAGCGCCGCCTTGTCGTCGCTGCTGGCGCTCGACCTCCAGTACGAGGCGTTCGAGCCCGAAACCGGTCAGAAGGGCGGCACCCTGGCGCACGGGATCGAGCGACTGTTCGCCGCCGCCTGCGAGCGGTCGGGGTTCCGCTGGCTGCGCGTGTCCGATCCGATGCTGGCCAACCGGCGCGACCAGATGCGGGCAGCGCGCTCGCAAGCGGAACTGGTTCGGATGATGGAGAACGGGGCCGGTGTCGGCAACGCGCTGTCCGCCTTGCCGCCGGCCGGCGTCGAGCCGCCCCAGTCCGATCCCGCGGGCACGCTCTATCGCGCCTTCCTCAACCGCGGCGAGCGCCGGAACGGCATTCACAAGTGGCACCATTATTTCGACATCTACGAGCGCCATTTCGCCCCCTGGAGAGGCCAGGACATCACGCTGCTGGAGATCGGCGTGCAGCGCGGCGGCTCCCAGGAGCTATGGCGGTCCTATTTCGGCCCGCGCGCGCGCATCTTCGGCATCGACATCGACCCGCGCTGCGCCTCGATCACGGGCAATGGCCGCGTCTTCATCGGCGACCAGGCCGACCGCACCTTCCTGCGCCGGGTGCTGGCGGAGACCGGACGGCCGCACATCGTCATCGACGACGGTGGCCACACGATGAACCAGATGATCACCAGCTTCGAGGAGATCTACCCCAGGATGCAGACACCGGGTGTCTATCTGGTCGAGGACACCCACACCTGCTTCTGGCCCGGGCAATACCAGGATCGGCCGGACGGGCAGACCTTCCTGCAGTACGCCGCCGCGCGCTTCGCCGAATTGCACCAATGGTCCGGGCCGATGGCCCTGCACGAGCTGACGGCGGTGCCGCCGATCGAGCGGTCGACGCCCATGCCGGTGACCCCATTCGGCCGCGACACGAAGTCGATCGCGTTCTACGACAGCATCGTCGTCTTCGAGCGCCAGCACAGGGCGCCGCCATGGCACGAGATACGGTAGCCGCCGGCTACGCGTCCTGGTAGTCGAGCGCGTAGCCGGCGGAGCGTACGGTGCGGATCAGGTCCAGTTCCTCGTCCCCGTTCACCGCCTTGCGCAGGCGGCGGATATGCACGTCGACGGTGCGCGGCTCGACATAGACGTCCCGGCCCCACACCGCGTCCAGCAGCTGCTCGCGCGAGAACACCCGGCCCGGATGCTCCAGGAAGAAGCGCAGCAGGCGGAACTCGGTCGGGCCCAGATGGACGTTGCGCCCGTTGCGGGTGACGCGGTGGCCGCCCAGGTCCATCGCCAGGTCCGAGAAGCGCAGCATGTCGTCGCCGGTCGACGGCCGGGTGCGGCGCAGCACCGCCTTCAGCCGCGCCGTCAGCTCGGACGGCGAGAACGGCTTCGTCACATAGTCGTCGGCACCGGAGTTGAGACCGCGGATCTTGTCCGCCTCCTCGCCGCGGGCCGTCAGCATGATGATCGGCAGCGAGCGCGCCTCGGGCATGCGACGGATCTGGCGGCAGACCTCGATGCCGGAGACGAGCGGCAGCATCCAGTCGAGCAGCACCAGGTCGGGCTTGTGGTCCTTCACAGCCACCAGGGCCTCTTCCCCGTCGCGCGCCTCGGCGACGCGGAAGCCCTCCTTTTCCAGATTGTACCGCAGCAGGGTGAGGAGCGGGACCTCGTCCTCCACCACCAGCACCAGGGGCTTCATGTGGCGTCAGCCTCCTGAGCGACGTCGAGATCGGCCCCATCGAAGGACGGCGCGATCACGGCCGTCGAGCGGTCGCCTTTCGGGCGAAGCTCCCGCAGCCGCTCGCCGCGGACCAGGAAATGCACCGTCTCGGCGATGTTGGTCGCGTGATCGCCGATCCGCTCGACGTTCTTCGCCATGAAGAGCAGGTGGGTGGCGGCGCCGATGCTGCGCGGGTCTTCCATCATGTAGGTCAGCAGTTCCCGGAAGAGGCTGGTGTACATCTCGTCCAGCTCTTCGTCGCGGCGCCACACCGCGACCGCGCGGTCGGCGTCGCGCTCGACATAGGCGTCGAGCACGTCCTTGATCATGCCCTGGGCATAGGCGCCCATGCGCGGAATGGCGAAGGCGGGGCGCACCGGCGGCGTCTGGTTCAGGGCGATCGACCGCTTGGCGACGTTGGCGGCGTAGTCGGCGATGCGCTCCAGGTCGCTCGCGATCTTCAGCGAGGAGACGATCTCGCGCAGGTCGGGGCCGACCGGCTGGCGCAGGGCCAACAGACGCATCACCTGCTGGTCGACCAGCGTCTCCAGCTGGTCGACGCGCATGTCGGTGGCGACGATCTCCGCCGCCAGGACGCCGTCGCGGCGGGCGACCGCCTGGATCGCCGCGGCGAGCTGGGATTCGGCGAGGCCGCCCATCTGGGTCAAGGTGTTGCCCAGGCGGCGCAGCTCCTCGTCGTAGGAGCGGACGGTATGTTCCATCGGTGTCGTCCTTCGCCTGGGTGTCAGCCGAACCGGCCGGTGACGTAATCGCGCGTCTGGGCCAGCTTCGGGTTGGTGAAGATGGCCTCGGTCTCGCCGTACTCGATCAGCCGGCCCAGATACATGAAGGCCGTGTTGTCGGACACGCGGGCCGCCTGCTGCATGTTGTGGGTGACGATGATGATGGTGTAGCGGCCGGAGAGCTCGTCGATCAGCTCCTCGATCTTGGCGGTCGCGATCGGGTCCAGCGCCGAGCAGGGCTCGTCCATCAGCAGCACCTCCGGGTCGGCGGCGATCGCGCGTGCGATGCACAGGCGCTGCTGCTGCCCGCCCGACATGCCGAGCGCGCTCTGGTGCAGCCGGTCCTTCACCTCGTCCCACAGGGCGGACCCTTTCAGGGCCCGCTCCACCGTCTCTTCCAGGATCTTGCGGTCGCGGACGCCGTCGACCCGGAGCGGGTAGATGACATTCTCGAAGATCGACATGGGAAAGGGGTTCGGCTTCTGGAACACCATGCCCATGCGCTTGCGCAGCGCGATCACGTCGACCCGCTTGTCGTAGATGTCGGTGCCCTCGAACACCACCTTCCCCTCGGTGCGCAGGCCGTCGATCAGATCGTTCATCCGGTTGAGCGAGCGCAGCAAGGTCGACTTGCCGCAGCCGGACGGGCCGATCAACGCGGTCACCAGCCCGCGCTCCACCGTCATGTTGACCGAGTGGAGCGCCTGGCTCGACCCGTACCACAGGCGGAAGTCCTCGATTGCCAGCGCCGTGCCCTCCGGGCCGCGCTTGATGTGATAGACGGTCTCGTTCGGCCGGACGTCGTCTGCGGCGAGCGCCACCATGATTCCTTACTCCTGCCCGTCAGAACTGGCTGCCGGCGAACTTCCGCTTCAACCGATTGCGGATGACGATCGCCGAAATGTTCATGATGAAGATGAGGCCGATCAGCAGCAGCGTGGTGACGAACACCATCGGCTTGCCGGCCTCGGAATTGCGCGACTGGAAGCCCACGTCGAAGATGTGGAAGCCCAGGTGCATGAAGCTGCGCTCGAGGTGGAAGAAGGGAAAGTAGCCGTCGAGCGGCAGTTCCGGCGCCAGCTTGACCACCCCCACCAGCATCAGCGGCGCCACCTCGCCGGCACCCCGCGCCATCGCCAGGATGACGCCGGTCATGATGCCGGGCATTGCCCGCGGCAGGACGATGTTGCGGATCGTCTGCCACTTCGAGGCGCCGCAGGCGAGCGAACCCTCGCGCATCGACCGCGGCACGGCGGCCAGCGCCTCCTCGGTCGCAACGATGACAACCGGCACGGTCAGCAGTGCCAGCGTCAGCGAGGCCCACAGGATCCCGCCCGTGCCGAAGGTCGGGTTCGGCAGCCGCTCGGGGAAGAAGAGCCCGTCGATGGAACCGCCCAGCACATAGGCGAAGAAGCCGAGGCCGAAGACGCCATAGACGATCGACGGCACCCCGGCCAGGTTGTTGACGGAGATGCGGACGATCGCCACCAGGCGTCCCTGCTTGGCATATTCGCGCAGGTAGAGGGCGGTGATCACGCCGAAGGGCGCCACCACCACGACCAGCAGCAGGGTCATGACGAAGGTGCCGAAGATGGCCGGCAGCACCCCGCCTTCGGTGTTCGCCTCGCGCGGCTCGTCCGACACGAACTCCCACCAGCGCGAGGCATAGACCGCTAGCTTGCCCATGAGGTCGAGGTCGTTGGCGGGGTACATCCGCACGACCGAGGACAGGTTGATCGTCTTCTCGGCGCCGCCGATCTCCGCCAGGGTGATGCGGGTCCGGGCATCCTCCGCCTTCAGCGCCTGCGCGTCGGCGGCGAGCTTGGCGTACTCCGCCTGCAGGACCTTCTCGGTCTCGGCAAAGCGCTGCAGGGCGGCCGTGTGCTCGGGCGTGCCTTCGCCCTGGCGAATGGCGATCCGGCGTACCGCCAGGCGCTCGCTTTCCAGGCGATGGTTGATGTCGCCGATCAGGTTGCGCTCGATGTGGCGGATCTGCCGCCAGCGGGCGCGTGCGGCGTCGTGGGCGGCGGCCAGGCCGGCGCGGTCGCCCACCAGGGCGGGCCGCTCCTGATCGTCGATGGTCACCCCCTGGATGCGACCGATGAAGGGGCCCCATTCCAGGCGCTCGATGAACATCATGCCGGACGGGGTGGCGGTGTCGGTCACCGAGAAGTCCGACACCCAGCGGAAGTCCTCGTTGTAGATGTCGTAGTTGCCGATCCGGTAGAGCGACCGGCTGGCGAGCCCGCCATCGTCCGCGATGACCTTGCGGGTCGCCGGATCGAGTGTCGCCAGCACTTCCGGGCCGGGGCGGAAGGCCTCGGCGCGGAACGGCTCGCCCGCCACCCGGGCGCCGTCGGCCTGGGTCACCACGATCAGCGGCTTCGGCCAGAAGGTGGTCACGCCGTTCCAGAAGACCAGCAGCAGGAAGCCCAGGATCATCACGCAGCCGAAGGCGAGCGCGCCGCCGAAGGCCCAGAGGTTGGGTTCGCCCACCGCCTTCATGTCGGTGGTGCGGACGCGGGTCGAGCTCTGCGCGCGGCCCTTGGCGGCCACGGTGTCGAACGGGGTCGAGGTCATGGAACCGTCCCTTCCCTAGAGCTGGACCGCGCGGCGGCGGAAGCGCTGGCGTATGATCTCGGCCACCGTGTTGATGACGAAGGTCATGACGAAGAGCGTGAGCGCCGCCAGGAAGAGCGTGCGGTAGAGCGTGTCGTTCTTGACCGCCTCCGGCAACTCGACCGCGATGTTGGCCGACAGGGCACGCAGCCCGTTGAAGATGTTCCAGTCGAGGATCGGCGTGTTGCCGGCGGCCATGACCACGATCATGGTCTCGCCGACCGCCCGGCCCATGCCGACCATGACGCCGGCGAAGACGCCACTGGCCGCCGTCGGCAGAATGACCGAGATCGCCGTCTGCCAGGGCGTGGCGCCGCAGGCGAGGCTGGCCGCGCGGAGATGCTCCGGTACCGCGTTCAGCGCATCCTCGGCAATCGTGTAGATGATCGGGATGACCGCGAAGCCCATGGCGAAGGCGACCACCAGCGTGTTGCGCTGGACATAGGTGTCGACCACGCCGCCGCGCGGGTCGAATCCGCTGCTGGTCAGCAGCTGGGCCACGAGGAAAGCAATTACCGCGCCCAGCACGAGGAGCGCGACCCACCGCACGAGGTCGAGCAGGCCCGCGCCGGCGCCGCCGACCGACCGCTGCAGCTCCAGGAAGCGATGGCCCGCGACGCGCTCGAACCCGACCATCGCCACGATGAACGAGACCGGCAGCAGGACCAGGAACATGAAGGGCCGGCCGCTGCCGATGTCGCCGTTGACCCAGGCCTTGAAGTTGCCGCCGAACAGCAGCTGCTCGAAGGTGCGGCCGAACCAGAAGCAGACCAGCATGCCGAAGGCCACGGCGGCGAAGATCAGCACCAGCTTCGGCAACCCGCCGAAGCGACGCGCCGTGTCGCCCGGCAGAAGCTGCCACAGATGGGCTGCGGCGAAGAGCGACAGGGGGATGGCGAAGAAGGCGAGCAGCACCGCCGACAGCCAGGTCTCGACGATCGGCGCGAGGATGAGGGCGGCGATGAAGCCCAGCACCACCGACGGCAGGGACGCCATCATCTCCATGGTCGGCTTGACCACGGCGCGGACGCCGCGGTTGACGAACTCCGAGGTGTAGATGGCCGCCAGCAGCGCGATCGGCACGGCAAAGAGCAGCGAATAGATGGTCGCCTTGAGGGTGCCGAAGATCAGCGGCACCAGCGACAGCTTGGGCTCGAAGCTGTCGGTGCCCGAGGAGGACTGCCAGGTGAAGGTCGGCTCGGAATAGCCCTCGTACCAGACCTTGCCGAAGATCGTGCCGAGCGTCGTCTCCGGGTGCGGCACGTCGATCCGCCAGAGATGGACCCGACCGTCGCTGTCCACCGCGACGATACCGTCGTCGCGCGGCGTGATCAGGGCCGACACGACGGCCTTGCCGCCGGCGGCGGCCAGCTTGAGCATGGTCTGCTCGCTGGTCGAATGGCGCAGCCAGACATTGCCCGCGGCATCACCGGTCACGAACATCTTGGTGCGCTGGCTGGCGCCGATCGCCGTCACCGCGGCAGTCTGCGGATCGAGCTGGTGGGCGCGGACCAGGGTGAACCCGTCGCTGCTGCGCGCGCCCGGCCGCTGCAGGCGGAAATACACGTCGGTCGTGCCCTTCGAGCCGCCGACCACCAGCGAAACCTCGCCGATCAGGAAGTAGAGGCTGGTCAGCTCCTCGTCCGCACCGAGCAGATCGACCGATTCGGCAAGCGTCGGCCGCTCGAAATCGCGGGTGTCGAAGCGATGGATGATGCCGCCCATGTCACCGACATAGATCTGGTCGGCCTTCTCGGTCATCAGCACCGTCTTGACCTTGGTGCCGGCCGGCAGGGCAGGCAGCGTCGCCGTCCGGGTTTCGGTCCTGGACTGGCGGGTCAGCATGTTCGTGCGCGTCTCGCTGGTGCCGATGCGCGCGACGCCGGCCGCGTCGACGGCGACGAAGGCCTTGGTCGGACGCTCGCTGGTCCCACCCAGCCGATAGTCGAGCGCGATGATCGCCGAGCCGTCCTCGGCCACCTTCTGGGGTGCTTCCAGCGACAGCTCCGGCGTCACCTTGCGCACCTGGTTGCCGGGAATCCGCGACCATATGATCCGGCCGTCGGTCAGGTCGCGATCGTTGAGCCGGGTCAGGCCGGCAGGGAGCTGGTCCGCCGGCAGCACCTGGGTTGCCATGCGCATGCGCCCGAAGCGGATGGAGCCGTCGGCGAAACCGAACGCCACATCCTCACGCTTCAGCGTACGCCCGAAGCCCGTCACGGGCACGTCGCCGAAATCGAAGGCCAGCGGCTCGAGAGCGCGGCCGGTCGGCAGGTGGAAGGCGATGACGGTGCCCGAGGGGCCGACCTTGACGCCGATGGTGCGGTATTCGTCGGTGGATACGGTAAGCGTGCCGGCCTCGCTGCGGGCGACGGCATAGTCCGCGCGATCCTGGACGTGGCCACCGGTGAAGAGCGGCACGACCACCTGGGCCAGGAACGCCATGATGCCGAATACGGCGATAATGACGAACAGGCCGCCGATGGTGATGGTCCAGTCCGCCACCTTGTCGGCGATCAGCACCGAGCGGCGGGTGTCCTTGCGTCGGCGCGGGATGGAGGCGGCTGGCGGGGAAGCGGCGGGATCGGTGGCGGCCATCGGACGGAGGCTCCGGCTGACGCAGATTCCAGAAAAGGATGGGAGGGGCGGCGAGCCGCCCCTCCCATGCGCGCTACATCAGCTTCTTGGCCGACAGGTCTTCCTGGGCGATCGCCTGGGTGACCGGGAAGTATCCATCCTTCAGGACGGCTTCCTGACCCTGCTTGGAGTAGACGTACTTGATGAACTCGCCGCGGACCGGGTCGAGCGGCTGGTTCGGGTTGACGTTGACGTAGATGTAGAGGAAGCGGGCCAGCGGGTAGTCGCCGGAATAGGCCGCGGCGGCGTTCGCCGGGGCGCACTTCTCGCCCGTCTTGCTCGACAGCGGCACCGGACGGACGTCGGCCGTGGCGTAGCCGATCCCGGAGTAGCCGATCGCGAACTTGTCCGACGCGACCGCCTGGACGACCGTCGAGGAGCCCGGCTGCTCCTTCACGGAGTCCTTGTAGTCGCCGTTGAAGAGCGCGACTTCCTTGAAGTAGCCGTAGGTACCGGACGCCGAGTTGCGGCCATAGAGCGAGATCGGCTTGGAGGCCCACTCGCCGGTCAGGCCGAGGTCGCCCCAGGTCGCCGCGTCCTTGTTGGTGCCGCCCTTGCGGGTCTTCGAGAAGACCGCGTCGACCTGCTGCAGCGAGAGGCACTGGATCGGGTTGTCCTTGTGGACGAACACGGCCAGGGCGTCGACCGCACCGCGGATCGCCGACGGCTTGTAGCCGTACTTCTTCTCAAAGGCGTCGATCTCGGCACTCTTCATCGGGCGCGACATCGGGCCGAACTGCGCGGTCCCGGCAACCATCGCCGGCGGCGCGGTCGAGGAGCCCTTGCCCTCGATCTCGACCTTCACGTTCGGGTACATCTTGTTGAAGCCCTCGGCCCAGAGGGTCATCAGGTTGTTCAGGGTGTCCGAGCCGATCGACTTGATGCTGCCGGAAACGCCAGAGACCTGCTTGTAGTCCTTGAGCGCCGGGTCGAGCGTCTGGGCCGAGGCCGGGGCGGCGATCGCCGCGGCAACGGCCGCGGCGAGGATCGTGCTGTTCCGCACCATGTTCGCGTCTCCTTCGTGGGGGAACCGGGGACGGAGCCGGGGCCCGGCTCGTCTCTGCGCGGCACCCTACCGATTGGGCAGGACGCTTATATGACCTAGGTGTTTCAGTTTCGTGACGACCGCTGCTCGGAACGCACCGGCGGATCCGCTGCCGGCAGGTGAATGGTGAAGGTGCTGCCCCGGCCGACCTCGCTCGCGATCTCCAGCAGGCCGCGGTGGCGGGCGACGATATGCTTGACGATGGCCAGCCCCAGGCCGGTTCCGCCCATCGCCCGGGATCGCGCCGGATCGACGCGATAGAAGCGTTCGGTCAGCCGCGACAGATGGGCGCGCGGGATCCCCTCGCCCTGGTCGGAGACGGCGATGGCAACCCCCGGGCGCCCGCCGGCCAGCGTGCCCCGCGGCGAACGCCCGAGCGATATGGCGACCGGCGTGCCGCGACGGCCGTACTTGATCGCGTTGTCGATCAGGTTCTGGAGAACCTGGGCGATCTGGTCGGCGTCGGCCTGGACGGCGGGCAGCCCGTCCGCGACGACGAGGTCGATCGACGAGCCACGCGACTTCGCCTTCATCTCCATCGTCTCCGCCGTCGCCCGGGCCAGCGAAGCCAGATCGACCCGGCCCGAGGGAGGCGTGTGCTCGTCCTGCTCGATCCGCGACAGGGACAGGAGGTCCTCGACCAGGCGGGCCATGCGGTGGGCCTGCTCGTGCATGATGGCGAGGAAGCGGTCGCGGGCCTCCTCGTCGTCGCGGGCCGGCCCCTGCAGGGTCTCAACGAATCCGACCAGGGTCGAAAGTGGGGTGCGCAGCTCATGGCTGGCGTTGGCGACGAAGTCCGCCCGCATCCGCTCCGCCCGCTTGATCGCGGTCACGTCGTGCAGCGACAGCAGGGCGGCTACCCCGTCCAGCATGCCGGCCGCATGTTCGAGCCGCATGATGCGGGCGACGAACTCGCGCGGCACCGGCAAGGCCTGGGCGAATTCCACGGCACGGGCCGCCTCCCCCGCCAGCACGCCGTCGGCCGCCCCCAGCACCGCCGGATGGCGGATCGCCGCGGCCAGGTCGCGGCCGACCGGCGATCCGGCGAACAGAGCGATCGCGGCGGCATTCGCCCGCACGACCCGGCGCGTGGAATCGAGCAGGATGAGGGGGTCCGGCAGCGCCGCCAGGATCGCCTCTTCCGCCTGCAGGCGCTGCTCCACCGCCAGGCGGCCGGCTTCCTTCTCCGCATGCATGCGGCGGACGGCATCCCAGACCTGGCGCAGGCTCTCCGAAGGCCCGGTATCCGGCCCCGGCGCGTCATCCCCCTGTTCGAGCCGGTCGACCGCCAGCCGCAGGCTGTCGACCCCCAGCACATAGGGCCAGACCAGAACCGCGGTCGACAGGGCCACCGCCACCATGGCGATCGCCGTGGTTCCGGGCTCGATCGCCCCGACCAGCAACAATATCAGGAGGACGGCCAGCGCCGGCGAAGCCACCGTCGCGGCGTGCAGCACCACGCGGCGGAGAGTGGGCCATCTGGACATGGCGGCGACCGCTAGCACAGGACGGGGGGCGACGAAAGGCCGCCCCCCGGATCCCGCCGCCGATCCGCCCGGCTAGCGGGCGTCGTGGGCGGCCATCACCGCCATGCTCACCAGGTCCGACACGGTGGCCGAGGTCTCGACGATCTGGGCCGAGGCCGAAAGGCCCATCAGCAACGGCCCGACCACCACGCCGCCGCCCAGCACCTGCAGCATCTTGGAGGAGATGTTGGCGCTGTGCAGGGCCGGCATGATCAGCACGTTGGCAGGTCCCGACAGGCGGCAGAAGGGATAGAGCCGCCGCATCAGCTCGTGGTTGAGGGCGACGTCGACGGACATCTCGCCGTCATACTCGAAATCGACCTTGCGCTGGTCGAGGATGGCCACCGTGTCGCGCATCCGTTCGGTCCGCGAACGGGCCGGGTTGCCGAAGTTGGAGTAGGAGAGCAGGGCGACGCGCGGCTCCAGGCCCATGGCCCGGGCCTGGGCAGCGGCCTGGATGGCGATCGAGGCCAGCTCCTCGGCGGTCGGCAGCTCGTTGACCGTGGTGTCGGCCATCAGCACCGTCTGCCCCTTGGCCAGCAGCAGCGTCATCCCGAACACGACCTGGTCCGGCTCCGGATCGATGACGCGACGAATCTCGCCATAGGCATCGAAGTAGTTGCGGGTGACGCCCGTCACCAGCGCGTCGGCATCGCCGCAGGCGACCATCAGGGCCGCGAAGACGTTGCGGTCCTGGTTCACCAGGCGCTGGCAGTCGCGATGCAGGAAGCCGTCGCGCTACACGCGACGATAGAGGAAGTCGGTGTAGCGCCCGTTCTCCTTGCTGAGGCGGGCGTTGTGGATCTCGATGCCGTCCGGCCGGGCGAGCCCGATCGCGCGCATCGTCTCGAAGATGCGCTCCTCGCGGCCGATCAGCACCGGCGTGCCGAAGCCGCCATTGACGTACTGCACCGCCGCGCGGATCACCTTCTCCTCCTCGCCCTCGGCGAAGACCACCCGCTTGGGGTTCGCCTTCACTTTCTCGAAGATGAACTGGAGGATGTCGGCCGTCGGATTGAGGCGACCGCGGAGCTGGCGGCGATAGCCGACCATGTCGGTGATCGGCTTGCGGGCGACGCCGGAAGCCATGGCCGCCCGGGCCACCGCCTCCGGGATCTTCTCGATCAGGCGAGGATCGAAGGGGACGGGAATGATGTATTCCGGCCCGTAGCGCAGGCGACGGCCGGAATAGGCGCTGTCGAGCTCGTCCGGGACATCCTCGCGGGCAAGCGCGGCCAGCGCCTCGACCGCGGCGATCTTCATCGCGTCGTTGATGGTGGACGCGCGGACGTCGAGCGCGCCGCGGAAAATGTAGGGGAAGCCCAGGACGTTGTTGACCTGGTTCGGATAGTCCGACCGTCCGGTCGCCATGATCGCGTCGGGGCGCACCTCGCGCACCAGCTCCGGCCGGATCTCCGGATCGGGGTTCGCCATGGCGAAGATGATCGGCCGGGGCGCCATGCTGCGGGCCATGTCAGCGCTCACCGAATCCTTGACCGACAGGCCGAAGAAGACGTCGGCCCCTTCCATCGCCTCAGCGAGCGTGCGCGCCTTGGTCGGCACCGCATGCGCCGACTTCCACTGGTTCATGCTCTGGGTGCGGCCCTGCCAGATCACGCCCTTGGTGTCGCACAGGATGGCGTTCTCGTGCGGCAGGCCCATCGACTTCAGCAGCTCGACGCAGGCGATCGAAGCCGAGCCCGCGCCGTTGATCACCATGCGCACGTCGCGCAGGTCGCGCCCGGTCAGGTGCAACGCGTTGACGAGGCCGGCGGCGGCGACGATCGCCGTGCCGTGCTGGTCGTCGTGGAACACCGGAATGTCGAGCAGTTCGCGCAGCCGCTGCTCGATGATGAAGCACTCGGGCGCCTTGATGTCCTCGAGGTTGATGCCGCCGAAGGTCGGGCCGAGGAAGCGCACGCAGTTGACGAACTCGTCGACGTCCCGGGTGTCGACCTCGAGGTCGATCGAATCGACGTCGGCAAACCGCTTGAAGAGGACCGCCTTGCCTTCCATCACCGGCTTGGAGGCGAGCGCGCCGAGGTCGCCCAGGCCCAGCACCGCGGTGCCGTTGGAGATGACCGCGACCAGGTTGCCCTTGGCCGTGTAGTCATAGGCCTTGGCCGGATCCTTCTCGATATGCAGGCATGGGACGGCGACCCCGGGCGAATAGGCCAGGGACAGGTCGCGCTGGGTCGTGAGCGGCTTGGTCGGCGTGATCTCGATCTTGCCCGGCTTGCCGTTCGCGTGGAACTGCAGGGCTTCTTCTTCGGTCACGCGATTGTCGGCATCTTCCATGGCGCGTCTCGGAACCCTCCCAAAGAGGCCCGTGGCGGGCCCCCGGTTTTTGCGGCTGGACATACTGCCCGACCAATTGGCGTGTTGCCTAGCCGGAACCGAATGGGCGGGCGACGCACCGGCGTCGCCCGCCTTCGCCCCGACGGCCCGGGCCGGGCTAGACGATGAGCAGGTCCTCGCCGTCGAGGTCCTTCTTGGCAATGCCGACGAGGGTGATCGACGCACCGCCGCCCAGGTCGACCACCGCGTTCCCGGCAATGTCGCTGACCCGGTCGAGGAAGCTGGCGAAGTCGATGATGCCGCTGCCGTTGACGTCGGACGCGATCTCCAGCTGATCGCTGCCCAGCTTGAAGTCGGCGACGAGATCGATCCCGCTCTCATCCTGGAAGACGAAGACATCGTCGCCATTGCCGCCGGTCAGGGTGTCGGCACCGCGGTCGCCGAAGACCCGGTCGTCCCCGTCGCCGCCGTCGAGGGCGTCCTTGCCCTGGCCGCCGCGCAGCGTGTCCGCCCCGGCACCGCCCTCCAGGCTGTCGCCGTCGGAGCCGCCGTTGACCTGGTCGTTGCCGTTGCCGCCGACGACCGTATCGGCACCGACATCGCCGTTCAGGATGTCGTCCCCCTTGCCACCGCGGACGAGATCCTGGCCCTGGCCGCCCCAGATGGTGTCGTCACCGCTCGCGCTGCCCGCGATGTCGTCGCCCCACAGCGTGTCGTCGCCCTTCCCCGCCGCCAGGAAGTCATCCCCCTCGCCGCCGATCACGCTGTCGTTGCCGTCATAGGAGACCAGGATGTTGTTGCCGCCATTGCCCACCATGACGTTGGCGAGGTCGTTGCCGTCGGCATTCAGGTTGGCCTGCCCCTGCATGGTCAGGTTGGGAATGAAGTCCGGCAGGGCGACCGAGGCGGAGGTCTTGACGAGGCCGATGCCGTCATCCTCCGTAATGGGGTCCAGTTCCTGGAAGGTCGTGATGGTGATTTCCTTCCCGCCCGGCTCCGGCATCGGTCCCGGATCCACCGGCGGCGGGACGGTGGGCCCGTCATAGATGTCCTCGGAATCCTCGACCTGTTCGATGCCGAGCGCGAACAGGGTCGTCAGGTCCGCTTCGGAGAAGGTCAGGCCGGGCGCGCGCACGATGTCGAGCGTACCCCCTTCGTCCAGGGCGATACGGGTCACCTCCTCGATCTCGTCCAGGAGATAGAGGTCGTTGCCGGTGCCGCCGACGAAGGCGTCGATGCCCTCTCCGCCGTCCAGGGTGTCGGCGCCGACGCCCCCTACCAGCGTATCCTGGCCGTCATTGCCGAGGATCAGGTTGTTGCCGCCGTTACCGACCAGGGAATCGTCGCCGCTGCCGCCGTAGACATCCTCGAAGCCGGACAGGTGATCGCCGGCTGCGTCGCCGCCGGACTGCGCCCCATCGAGCAGCAGGCTGACGACAACCCCATCCTCGGAGCCCTCGTAGCTGACGGCGTCGCGACCGTTGCCGCCCGACAGCGTGTCCGCCCCGGCACCGCCGACGATCAGGTCATCCCCCTCGTCGCCGAGAATGCTGTCGTTGTCCGCGCCACCCGACAGCGTGTCGGCATCCGCACCACCGGAAATCGTGTCGGCGTCGGCACCGCCCGAGACGAGGTCCTTCCCGCCGCCGCCATCCAGGCGGTTCGCGAGCGAGTCGCCGCCCAGCGTATCCGCGCCGGTCGAGCCGATGACCGCCTCGAAGAACGCGAATTCATCATCCTCGGCATCGCCGCCGCTGCCCGTTCCGGCCGCGAGGTCGACCGCCACGCCCGTGGCCGAGCCGGCAAAGGAAAGGATATCGAAACCCTCGCCGCCATCCAGGAAGTCGCCGCCCTGGCCGCCCTCGACCGTATCGTCGCCCTGGCCGCCCGACAGAGTGTCGTCGTCGCCGCCGCCGGACAGCAGGTCGTTGCCGGCGCCGCCCTCGATATGGTCGGCGTCGCCTTCGCCCAGGATCGTGTCGGCGTCGTCTTCGCCGAACAGGCGGTCCTGCCCCCCGCCGCCGAGAATGGAATCGTTTCCGCTGCCGCCGACGATGCTGTCGGCGCCATTGCCGCCGAAGAGCGAATCCGTGCCGATCCCGCCCGACAACGTGTCGTTGCCGCCGTCGAAACTGCGCTCGTCGAGCAGGTCGTTGCCATCGCCGCCGGACAGCAGATCGCTGCCGTTGCCGCCGAACAGCCGGTCGTCGCCGGCCTCGCCGCCCAGGCTGTCGGCGGCCTCGCCGCCGATCAGGCTGTCATTGCCCTGCCCGCCGGCCAGCGTGTCGTTGCCGCCGCTGCCCAGCAGGGTGTCGTTGCCTTGGCCACCCGCGACGCTGTCGTCGCCGTTGCCGCCATCGACGCTGTCGTTGCCCGAAGCGCCAACGGTATCGTCGGCCGCGATCACGTCGTTGCCGTCACCGCCGGCGATCACGTCGGAGCCGGCGCCGCCATAGAGCAGGTCGCCGTCGTCCCCCCCGTCGATGGAGTCCGCCCCGTCGTCGCCGAAGATGCGGTCGATGCCGTTGCCGCCGGCGAGCGTATCGTTGGCGAGGCCGCCATAGAGCGTGTCCAGCCCGTTGCCGCCGGTGAGACGGTCGTTGCCCGCGCCACCATCCAGTACGTCGTTGCCGTTGCCGCCCGTCAGCGTGTCGGCGTCGTTCTCACCATAGAGGCGGTCGTCATCCTCGCCGCCGTCGAGGACGTCCGCGCCGTCGTCGCCATAGACCAGGTCGTCGCCGTCCTCGCCCAGCAGCCTGTCGGCACCCGCCTCTCCATCGAGGAAATCATTGCCGTTGCCGCCGAACAGCGTGTCGCCGTCCTCGCCGCCGAACAAACGGTCGTTGTCCTCGCCGCCATAGAGAAGATCGCCGTCCTCATCGCCGATGATGCTGTCGTTGCCGACCCCGCCATCGAGGATGTCGCTGCCCTGCCCGCCCCAGAGCGTGTCGTCGCCATCGCCCCCGTCGGCGCTATCCGAACCTGTCCCGCCGTCCAGGACATCGTTGCCGTCGCCACCCGACAGCGTGTCGGCATCCGGCCCGCCCTGGACGAGATCGTCGTCGTCCTGGCCATAGATCAGGTCGTCGCCGGCTTCGCCGAAGAGGCTGTCGTCGCCGGCCGCGCCGAACAGGCTGTCATCCCCGAGCCCACCGTAGACCTCGTTTCCGAGGGCCCCACCGACGACGCTGTCGTCGTCGTCGTTGTTCGCGCTTTCAGGCCAGGAGTCATCCTCGAGCAGGGTCACGGTGGCCATCGGTGCGCTCCTTCTTGTGACGGTCCCTACCGTCGTCATTGCAGGTGCAGCATGGGCCGTCCGGCCGGCGGGCAGGAGCCGGCGACTCGGACGCGCCCCTATGTCCAAACCTAGGCGAAGGCGGATTCCGCGATCAACCCATGGGAGCCGAAGGTCCCGCCGCCGCCAACCCGGAAGCGCGCTCCGCCTCGGGCGCACCGCCGGGGGAGCGCAGCCCGAGCGAGTCGTGCTATCGGGGCGGACCATGTCCGCCGCCCCCGCCCCCGCCCAGATCGCCGAAGCTCCCGCCTCGCCGGTGATCGCCCAGTTCCTGGCGATCAAGCGCGCCCATCCCGGCTGCCTGCTCTTCTACCGGATGGGCGATTTCTACGAGCTCTTCTTCGAGGATGCCGAGATCGCCGCCGGTGCGCTCGACATCGCCCTCACCAAGCGGGGCACCCACGCCGGCCAGCCGATCCCGATGTGCGGGGTTCCGGCCCATGCGGCCGAGGCCTATCTCGCCCGCCTGATCCGCCAGGGCCACCGGGTCGCCATCTGCGACCAGGCGGAGGACCCGGCCGAGGCGAAGAAGCGCGGCAACAAGGGGCCGCTGCGCCGCGAGGTGGTGCGCATCGTCACGCCGGGCACCATCACCGAGGAGACGCTGCTCGACGCGCGGCGCAACAACTACCTGGCCGCGCTCGCCGATGCGTCGGGTGCGCTGGCGCTGGCGTGGCACGACCTGTCGACCGGCGAGCTGGCGGCCGAGCCGCTGCATCCGGCCGGCGTCGCCGCCGCCCTGTCGCGCCTGGCGCCGGGCGAGCTGCTGGTGTCGGAGCGGGTCCTGGGGCGGGCGGAGCTCGCCCCGGCCCTGGCCGACTGGAAGGAGCGGCTGACGCCGCTGCCCAGCGTCCGCTTCGACAGCGAGAACGGCCGGCGCCGGGTGTGCGAGGCCTACGGGGTCGAGACGCTCGACGCCTTCGGCGCCTTCGGCCGGCCGGAAGCCGCCGCCATGGGCGCGGTGCTCGATTACGTCCAGCTGACGCAGCTCGGCCGGGCGCCGCGTCTGCAGCCGCCACGGCGCATGGAGGCGGGCGGCATCCTGCAGATCGACCCCGCGACGCGGCGCAACCTGGAAGTGTTCGAGACCCTGGCCGGCGAGCGGCGCGGCAGCCTGCTGGCCGCCGTCGACCGGACCCTGACGGGCGCCGGCGCGCGCCAGCTGGCGGCCGACCTGGCCGCGCCCCTGACCGACCCGCTTGCCATCGGCCGGCGCCTGGACATGGTGCAGGCCCTGTTCGCCGGCCCGGACCTGCGACGCGACATCCGCGCCGCGCTGGCGGCGGCACCCGACGTCGAGCGTGCGATGCAGCGGCTGGCGCTCGGTCGCGGGGGACCGCGCGACCTGGCCGCCCTGCGCGACGGCCTGGCGGCCGCAGGCCGGCTGGGCGAACGCCTGGACCAGCCCGGCTTCCCGCCGCTGCCGGAGGGGCTGCTCGCCTGCCGGCAGGGTCTGGGCTGCCACCGGGAGCTGGTCGACCGGCTGGCGGCGGCGCTGGCGGCGGAGCTGCCGCTGCTCGCCCGCGACGGCGGCTTCGTCGCCCAGGGCCACCACCCCGATCTCGACGCCCTGCGCGCGCTGCGCGACGACAGCCGCCGGATGATCGCCGGGCTGCAGGCGCGCTACGCCGCCCAGTCGGGGATCGCCAGCCTGAAGATCCGCCACAACAACGTGCTCGGCTATTATGTCGAGGCGACGGCCGCCCATGCCGACAAGCTGCGCTCGACCGAAGGCTTCATCCATCGCCAGACCATGGCGGGCGCGATGCGCTTCACCACGGTCGAACTGGGCGGGCTCGAGAGCCGCATCGCGACCGCCGCCGACAAGGCGCTGGCGCTGGAGCTCGAGATCTTCGACGGGCTGGCCGCCGCCGTGCTGGGAGCCGCCGGGCCGATCGCCGCCGCCGCGGCGGCGCTGGCCCGTCTCGACGTGGCGGCGGCCCTGGCGGAGCGGGCGGTGGAAGGCGGGTGGACCCGGCCCGATATCGACGACGGCGCAGACTTCGCGATCACCGGGGGCCGCCACCCGGTGGTCGAGGCGGCCCTGGCGGCGGCCGCCGACGGCTTCGTCGCCAACGACTGCCGGCTGGCGGCGGGCGGCCGGCTATGGCTGCTGACCGGGCCCAACATGGCCGGCAAGTCGACCTTCCTGCGGCAGAACGCACTGATCGCCATCCTGGCCCAGAGCGGTGCCTTCGTCCCTGCCGCCCAGGCACGGATCGGCGTCATCGACCGGCTCTTCAGCCGGGTGGGGGCGGCCGACGACCTGGCGCGCGGGCGCTCGACCTTCATGGTCGAGATGGTCGAGACCGCGGCCATCCTGAACCAGGCGACGAGCCGGTCCTTCGTGATCCTGGACGAGATCGGCCGCGGCACCGCCACCCATGACGGGCTGGCGATCGCCTGGGCCACCGTCGAGCATCTGCACGACGCCAATCGCTGCCGGGCGCTGTTCGCGACCCACTACCACGAGCTGACGGCGCTTGCCGCCCGGCTGGCCGACCTCGCCTGCCACACCATGCAGGTGCGCGAATGGCAGGGCCGGGTGATCTTCCTGCATTCGGTGGCGCCGGGTGCGGCGGACCGCTCCTACGGCATCCATGTCGCCCGGCTCGCCGGGCTGCCGCCCGCCGCCGTCGCCCGGGCCGAGGCGGTGCTGGCGGCGCTGGAGAAGGGCGAGACCTCCGGCGCCGCCGCCCGCCTGGCGGAGGACCTGCCGCTCTTCGCGGTCCTGCGCGAGGCGCCCGCCCGGCCGCCCACGGCACCCGGCCCGTCGCCCGTGGAGGCGGCGCTGGCAGGCCTGGACGTCGACGGGCTGTCCCCCCGGGAGGCGCTCGACCGCCTCTACCAGCTGAAGGCCTTGCTGCCATGACCGACCCGGCCGTCATCCGCGCCTTCACGCCCGACGATGCCGAGGCCTTCCGGGCGCTGCGCCTGGAGGCCCTGTCCGCCGATCCGGAGGCGTTCGGCAACGCGCCCGCCGACGAGTGCCTGGTGCCGATGGAGACCGTGGCGGCCCGCCTGGGCGCCGGGCACACCTTCGGCGCCTTCCACGGGACGCTCCCGGTCGGCATGGCCGGCTTCCTGGCCCAGTCCGGGGAGAAGCGGCGGCACAAGGGCCTGGTGTGGGGCGTCTATGTCCGCGCCGACTGGCGCGGCCGCGGGCTGGCCGGACGGCTGGTCGACCGGGTCATGGCCCACGCGGCATCGCGGGTCGAGCTCCTGCATCTGAGCGTCGTTGCCGGCAACGAGGCCGCCCGCCGGCTCTACGAACGCAAGGGCTTCGAGGCCTACGGGCTGGAGCGACGGGCGCTCCGGCTGGGCGATCGCTATGTCGACGAGATCCTGATGGTGCACATGTTCGACGGACCACCCGCGCCGGGCGGGCCCGAAGGCCCTATATAGGGGGTGCAATGACCGCCATTCCCCGCCCCCGCGCGATCATCGACCGTGGCGAGCTGCTGCGCCGGATCGATTCCGCCGCCGCCCGCGGCCTGACGCCCGACGCGTTCCGGGCGGAACTGCTGAAGATCGCGCGCGCTGCGCTGGACCATGGCCGGGCGGAGGTGATGCGGCGCTTCTATGCCAACCAGCGCGGCGTCGAGGCGGCCCGCGCTCTGGCCCACCTGATGGACCAGGTGATCCGCGTCCTGCACGACGCCACCGTCTCGCACGTCCACGTCGTCTCCAACCCCACCACGTCCGAACGGCTCAGCATCGTCGCGGTCGGCGGCTACGGACGCGCCGAACTGGCCCCGTTCTCGGACGTCGACCTGCTCTTCCTGCTGCCCTGGAAGTCGACGCCGCACACCGAGCAGGTGGTCGAGTTCCTGCTCTACCTGCTGTGGGACCTGGGGCTGAAGGTGGGGCACTCGACGCGCTCGGTGGCCGAGTGCCTGCGCCAGGCGAAGAGTGACCACACGGTGCGGACGGCGTTGCTGGAGGCGCGCTGGCTGTGGGGCGACCAGGCCCTCTATGGCGACCTGCGGCGCAGCTACGAGCAGGAGATCCAGAGCCGCGACGTGGTCGGCTTCATCGAGGCCAAGCTGGCCGAGCGCGACGATCGCCACCGCCGGCTGGGCGACAGCCGCTACCTGCTGGAACCCAACCTGAAGGAAGGCAAGGGCGGGCTGCGCGACCTGCACACGCTGTTCTGGATCGCCAAGTACGCATACCGGGTCGACGAGGTTTCCGCCCTGGTGGAGCTAGGCGTGCTGTCGGCCGAGGAGGCGCAGGGCTTCGCCCGCGCCCAGGATCTGCTGTGGACGGTGCGCTTCCATCTCCACGACATCGCCAAGCGGCCGGACGAGCGGCTCACCTTCGACATGCAGTCGGAGATCGGACGCCGGCTCGGCTATACCGACCATGCCGGGACGCGCGGCGTCGAGCGCTTCATGAAGCACTATTTCCTGGTCGCCAAGGACGTCGGGGACCTGACGCGCATCCTCTGCGCCGCGCTCGAGGCGGAGCACAAGAAGGCCGCCCCGCCGCTGCTGAGCCGGCTCGGCCTGCGTCGGCGCAAGGTGGAGGGGTTCTCGGTGGAAGGCGGGCGCCTTGCCCTGCCGTCGCCGACCATCTTCCAGGACGATCCGGTGAACCTGCTGCGCCTGTTCCATGCCGCCCAGGAGACCGGCCTCGACATCCATCCGGCGGCGCTGAAGCAGGTCACCCGCGACCTGAAGCTGGTCGACAACCGGCTGCGGCGCGAGCCCGAGGCGAACCGCCTGTTCCTCGACATCCTCGCCTCGCACAAGGACCCCGAGCAGATCCTGCGGCGGATGAGCGAGGTCGGCCTGTTCGGGAAATTCGTGCCGGACTTCGGCCGGGTCGTCGCCCAGATGCAGTACGACATGTACCATGTGTACACGGTCGACGAGCACACCATCTTCGCGCTCGGCATCCTGTCGCGCATCGAACGCGGCGAGCTGAAGGGCGACCATCCCGTCGCCAGCGAGATCCTGCCGACCGTGGCCTCCCGCCGCTCGCTCTACGTAGCCGTCCTCTTGCACGATATCGCCAAGGGCCGCGGCGGCGACCATTCGCTGCTGGGCGCAGAGATCGCGCTCAAGCTCGGCCCGCGTTTCGGCCTGGCGCCGGAGGAGACCGAGACCGTCGCCTGGCTGGTCCGCCATCACCTGCTGATGTCGAACACCGCCTTCAAGCGCGACATCGACGATTCCCAGACCATCGCCGACTTCGTGGCCGAGGTGCAGTCGCCCGAGCGGCTGAAGTTGCTGCTCGTGCTGACGGTGGCCGACATCCGCGCGGTCGGCCCCAAGGTCTGGAACAGCTGGAAGGCGAGCCTGCTCCGCGAGCTCTACCATCGCGCCGCCGAGGCCATGTCCGGGGGCATCGGCAGCCAGCCCAAGGCCGCGCGCATCGCGCTCGCCCGGGAACGGCTGCGGGCCGCCCTGCAGGATTGGGACGACGACAGCTTCGCGCTCTTCTCCGAGATCATCTATCCGGCCTACTGGCTCGGCCTCGACGTCGACACCCAGGCGCGCCACGCCCGCATCGTCCGCACGGCCGAGCGCGAGGGCCGCGCGTTGACCGTTGACACCCGCGTCGACCCCGCCCGGGGCGTGACCAACGTCACGATCTACACGGCCGACCATCCGGGCCTCTTCTCCCGGATCGCCGGCGCGCTCGCGGTGGCCGGCGCCAACATCGTCGACGCCCGCATCCACACCCTGGCCAACGGCATGGCGCTCGACAGCTTTGCAGTGCAGGACGCGGCCGGCGGCACCTTCGACCGGCCCGACAAGCTGGCCCGCCTCGCGGTCATGGTGGAGCAGTCGCTGGATGGGCGCCTGTCGCCCACGGCCGAGTTGCGCCGCCCGGTGCCGTTCGCCCGCGCCACCCGGACGCTGGCCCTGCCGCCGCGGGTGCTGGTCGACAACACCGTCTCGGCCAGCCACACGGTGATCGAGGTCAACGGCCGCGACCGGCCCGGCCTGCTGGCGGACCTGACGCGCGCGCTCACCCGGCAGGGGGTGCAGATCGCGACCGCCCGCATCTCGACCTACGGCGAGAAGGTCGTCGACGTCTTCTACGTCAAGGACGTGTTCGGCCTGAAGGTCGAGAAGGAACCCAAGATCAAGGCGATCCGCGCCGCGCTGCTGGCCGTCTTCGGCAATGGCGAGACGGAGGCGGCGGCCCTGCCGCGGCCGGCTCGACCGCGGCGGATGGCGGCCGGACACAGCGCCTGAAGCCCTGAACGAAGCTCGAACAAATCACGATCGCTTATGGGTATTCGACTCGGGCAGCGACTCGGGCGCGAATCACGGAACGTCCAATGAACGTTCCAGGAGTTGCCGCGAGTCGCACCCAAATCAGCTGATCGGTATTTGGATACCGCTCCCCCTCGCACCGCGATCGTGGCTGCGGTCCCCCGTCGGCCAACTTCCCTGCGGCGATCGGCGCCCGTTTCCGTTACCGTCTGCCCGGCGGTGCGGCCTGCCCTGGGCGCAGGCTCCGGACGACGAGGAGCAGAGGCAGAAGCATGACGAGCGAAACGGTGGACGCGATGCGCGTCGATCTGGCGGCGGCGCTGCGCTGGGCGGCGCGCCTCGGGCTGAACGAGGGCGTGGACAATCACTTCTCGGTCGCCGTTCCGGACGCCGACGGCCAGGTCCGCGGCGACCGCTTCCTCATCAACCCCTATGGCTGGCACTGGTCGGAGATCACCGCCTCGTCGCTCTGCCTGTGCGATGCCGACGGCAACGTCCTGGAAGGCGAGGGGCCGGTGGAGGACAGCGCCTTCTTCATCCACAGCCGCATCCACCTCAAGGCGCCGCACGCCGTGGCCGTGCTGCACACCCATCAGCCGCATGCCACCGCACTGACCCTGCGCCAGCGCATGCGCCTGGAGATGTGCGAGCAGAACGCCCTGATGTTCGACGGCCGCATCGCCTATGACGAGATCTATGGCGGCCTGGCACTCGACCGGTCGGAGGGCGACCGCCTGGCCGACGGGCTCGGCACGGCGAGCGTGCTGATGCTGGCGAGCCATGGCGTCATCGCCGTGGGGCCGACGGTCGCCGACGCGTTCAACGACCTCTACTATCTGGAGCGCGCCTGCATGTTCCAGGTGCTGGCCCGCTCCGGCGGGGAGGAATTGCGCACCATCCCCGACGAGGTGCGCCGCCATACGCGCCAGCAGATGGCCGGCGACCTGCCGAAGGTGGCCGAGCGCCACTTCACCGCCATCAAGCGGATGCTCGACCGGCAGGAGCCCGAATACCGGCACTGAGGGCAGCCTTGCGCCGGGCCGGGCCGCTCAGGCAGCGAACCCGGTCCGGCGGTAGGACAGCGCCTCGGCGATATGGATGCGGCGGACCCGCTCGCCCCCTTCCAGGTCGGCCAGCGTGCGCGCGACGCGCAGCACCCGGTGCCAGCCCCGCGCCGACAGCTTCAGTCGCTCCGCCGCCTCGGCCAGCAGGCGCCGGCCGTCCGGCTCCGGATCGGCGATCGCATCCAGCACCTCGCCGTCGGCCTCGGCGTTGCACGCGACGTGGGCGGCCCCCAGCCGCTCGAAGCGGGCGCGCTGGAGGTCGCGGGCCGACGCCACCCGCGCGGCGACGTCGGCCGACGTCTCGGCCGCCGGCGGCAGGGCGAGGTCGGCCGCGGTCACGGCCGGCACGTCGACATGCAGGTCGATCCGGTCGAGCAGCGGGCCCGACAGGCGGGACTGGTAGTCGCGCGCGCAGGCCGGTGCCCGGGCACAGGCGACCGACGCATCGGCGAGATGGCCGCACCGGCAGGGATTCATCGCCGCCACCAGCTGGAAGCGGGCCGGGTAGGCGACATGGGCCTGGGCACGCGCGACCACCGCCCGGCCGGTCTCCAGGGGCTGGCGCAAGGACTCCAGCGCCGGCCGCTGGAACTCCGGCAACTCATCCAGGAACAGCACGCCACGGTGGGCAAGCGACACCTCGCCCGGGCGCGCCCGCGGCCCGCCGCCGATCAGGGCCGCCAGCGAGGCGGAATGGTGCGGGTCGCGAAACGGCCGGCGGCGGCTGATGCGGCCGCCCGTCAGCAGCCCGGCGACGCTGTGGATCAGCGATATCTCCAGGGCCTCGGCCGGGCTCAAGGGCGGCAGCAGACCGGGCAGGCGCTGGGCCAGCATCGACTTGCCCGATCCGGGCGGCCCGACCATCAGCAGGTTGTGGCCGCCGGCTGCAGCCACCTCCAGCGCGCGCTTGGCGGTTTCCTGCCCCTTCACCGCCGCCAGGTCCGGTTGCCCCGGCTCCTCCTCGGCCAGGCGCGGCCGGGGCGGGATCAGCAGCTGGGTCCCCTTGATGTGGTTGACCAGCGACAGCAGGGACGGCGCGGCGATGATCGGCATCTCGCCCGCCCAGGCCGCCTCGCCCCCCGATGCTTCCGGGCAGATGATGCCACGGCCCTGGCCGTTGGCATGGACCGCCGCCGGCAGCACGCCTGCGACCGGCGCCAGGGCGCCATCCAGCGCCAGTTCGCCCAGCGCGACATGGGCCGCCATCGCCTCCTCCGGCAGCACCCCCATCGCGACCAGCAGGCCGAGCGCGATCGGCAGGTCGAAGTGGCTGCCTTCCTTCTGCAGGTCGGCCGGCGACAGGTTGACGGTGATGCGCTTGGGCGGCAGGGCCAGCCCCATCGCCTGGAGCGCGGCCCGGACCCGCTCGCGGCTCTCGGCCACCGCCTTGTCCGGCAGGCCGACCAGGGCGAAGGTCGGCAGGCCCGCCGCCATCTGCACCTGCACGTCGACCGCGCGGACCTCTATACCCTGAAACGCCACCGTCGCGATCCGCGCGACCATCCGCACCCCCTAGGCTCGGATGAAGTGTAGCGGCTGGGCCGCGCGGCTGTCATCCGATGGTTGGGCCGGCGGCGGCGATCGGCATCTGGCGGTGGCGGCCCGGCTTGGAGAAGCGCTCGCACAGGAAATCCCGGAACGCCGCCGCGGCCGGCGACAGGGAGCGGCCGCGCGGCAGGACGATGCCGATGTCGCGCGCCATCGGCCGGCCGACGAGCGGCACCATCTTCAGGCGCGACAGGTCGAGCCGCACCGCAAAGATGCGCGGCACGAAGGTCACGCCCAGCCCCGCTTCCGCCAGCGCCAGCAGGGTCGCCAGATTGAGCGCTTCGTAGGCCGGCTCGATCGTCAGGCCATGCTGGCCGAAGGCGTCGTCCACCATGGCCCGGACGCTGGTGCCGATGGCCGGCACCAGCAGCGGCTCGACGACCAGCTCCTCCAGGCGCAGACTGCGCCGCCCGGCCAGGCGATGGCCGATCGAGACGACGGCCACCGAATCGTCCCGGAAGAGCGGCTGGAACAGCAGGTCGCGCCGGCCCGGAGGCGCGCGGGCCACGAGGCCGAACGCGGCATCGTTGCGGGCGATCGCGTCGAGCGAGCCGCCCTCGGCCGCATCGATCATCTCGATCCGGACGCCGGGGTGGCGGGCGCGGAAATCGGCGATGGCCGGCGGCAGGATGGTTGCCGCCATCGACGGCAGCGCCGCCACCGCGAAGCGACCCCGGCGCAGCGCCGCCTCCTCGCGCAGCGCGCCCGCCGCCCGGTGCAGGTCGTCGAGCGCCTGCTGTGCGGCAGCCGCCAGGCGCTCGCCTTCCGGTGTCGGCACCACGGATCGGGTGGTCCGGTGGAACAGGCGGACGCCCAGCCGGTCTTCCAGGTCGCGCACCCGCTGGCTGACCGCCGGCCCCGACACGCGCAGCTGCTCGGCGGCCAGCCGGAAGCTTCGCGTCTCGGCGACCGCCAGGAAGGTGGTGACCTGGGTCAGGGTGTAATTGATCATCGAAACTTCTCAATGGATCAGACTTTTCGAATGGTCTGATCAATCCGCCTTTGCTTCAATCCCCTCGAGGGACAATCGGGCGATCAACGCCCAGCTCGGAAGCGCGAAACAGACCAAGGCAGGGCCATGGCCGACGGCGGCACGCATGGGACGTCCGATCTTTCGACGGTGACGGTATTGGAAGCGACGGCGACGCCGGCCGGCGCCTTCGCTGCCAGCCTGTTCGCCGATTTCGGTGGCCGGGTCATCGTCTGCGAGCCCCCCGGCGGATCGCCGCTGCGCCGGCTCGGCAGTGCCGCCGTGCGCGCGGTCTGGTGGCCGATCCTCGCCCGCAACAAGCTGTCGCTCGCCATCGATGTCGACCGGCCCGAGGCCGCACCTATCGTCGACCGCCTGCTGGAGCAGGCGCAGGTTCTGGTGCGGGACGGCGGCAGTCCGGCCGCCTGGGCGTCGGCGGCCGCGGCACGGGCACGGCCGCCGCTCGACCTCTGCCTGCATGCGCCGGGCGCCGACCGGCCGGCCGAGTGGCCGTGGGGGACGGCGCCGCAGCTGGCCGCGGCGGCCACCGGCATGGTGGCCCTGACCGGCCCGGCCGACGGGCCGCCGATGCAGCCGGAATTCCCGCTTGCGGAATACAGCGCCGGGCTGCTGGCGGCGGCCGGTGCCTTGTGCGAACTGCGTGCGGCGGGAATGGGCGCGCGCAACCCGGCTCCGCTCGCCGTCGGCATGCACGAGGCCCTGCTGCGGATGAACGAATGGCAGCTCGCGGTCGCCGCCATCACCGGCCGGGCCGAGCCGCGCAACGGCAACCGGTTCCCGATGAACTCCAACATCGGCAACGTCTTCCAGACCCGCGACGGCAAGCTGCTGACGGTATCCGCTGCCACGCCGTCCGTCGCCGACCGCCTGCTGACAATGATCGGCGGGCCGGCCCTGCGCGAGGACCCGCGCTTCCGCACCACGGCGGATCGGCAGCGCAACATGGATGCGCTCGACGTCGTGGTCGCCGAGTGGATGGGCCGCCACGACGCCGCCGAGGCCATGCGCCTGGTGCGCGAGAACGATGTCGTCGTGGGCCCGCTCTACGAGGCCGGCGATCTCGGCCAGGACCCGCACCTGGCCGCGCGCGAGGACATCGTCCGCGTCGATGACGGGTTCGGCAACCGGCTGCCGCAGCCGGCCGTCCTGCCCAAGATCTCCGGCATGGCGGCGAAGGTGCGCCGAGCCGGGCCGGCGATCGGCGCGGACAGCGACCGGATCCTGGCCGAAGCGGGGTTCTCCGTCGAGGAGATCGCCGCCTTCCGGCGGAACGGCGCCATCTGGACCTGACCGGCGAGAACAAGTCGGCCGCGATCAATCGAAGGCACGGGGGAGGACAAGCATGAAACAACACCAGTTCGGAGCAGGTGCGGTTGCCCGCACGCTGCTGCTGGCGGCGGCGGTCGTCGCCATCGGCGTTCCCGCCATGGCCCAGGAGCCGCCGAAGTCGCTCGTCATCATCGGCCGCGGATCGGCCGGGTCCACCAGCGACCTCGCCTTCACCGTGATGGAGGAGGCAATCAAGCGGGCCTATGCCGGGACCAGCATCAATGTGCGCCGGTTGCCGGGCACCGCCACGGCCGTGCCGCCGCGCATCCACAGCGGCGAGGCACAGATCGGCCATGGCGTCGGCGAGAGCGTGGTCGATGCCTGGAACGGCGCGCGCACCTTCGCCAACCGCCCGAAGATGCAGACCCTGCGCTATGTCGGCGCCTATCTCGGCTTCATGAACCGGCCGTCGGCTAGCCCGACCTACATCACCACCGCCAAGTCCGGGCTCAAGTCCTGGGCGGACCTCAAGGACAAGCGGATCGGCGTCGGCACGCCGGACAGCCTGACCTCGACCATGGTCAATGTCGGCCTGAAGGGAGCCGGGCTGTCCTACGACGCGATCCGGCGCAACGGCGGCGTGGTCGCGACCGGCGACTGGAACCAGCAGATGGACATGCTGGCCGACGGCCAGCTCGACGCGGTCTTCCTGACGGCCGACCATCCCTCGCCGATCCTGACCCAGTTCGCCGCCACCAACGCCGCCCGCATCGTGTCGATGGACGAACCCGTCCTGAAGGCGATGCTCGACAACTACCCCACCTTCACCCGCAACGACCTGCCGGCCGGCACGTACGAATGGCAGCAGAATGCGGTCACCGGCGTCCAGCTGTCGCTCGGCTACGTGGTCCACAAGGACCTGCCGGACGACGTCGTCTACCGCATCTGCCGGCAGCTCTACTGGCCCGAGAACGCCCGGATCTGGGGCGAGGTGGTCCCGACCTGGAAGGGTGCGGAGAAGATCGCCGACCGCGCCGCCCAGACCGTCTTCGTCCCGCTGCACCCCGGCGCCCGGAAGTGCTTCGACGAGGCGAAGATCCCGATCAAGCTGATCGCCCAGGGCGGCGCCAACCCGTCCTGACACCCTCCCCGCCGCAGCGAGACCCGTCATGGTCCAGCCCGAAGCGCCGTCCGCCGCCGCCCTGGCGCTCCTCGAACAGGATGCGGCACGGCCGCTGCGGCGGGTGATCCGGCACGGCGCGCCCCACCACCGCGCGGTGGCGGCCGCCATCATCTTCCTCAGCCTGTTCCTCGGCGTGCTGCTGATCTACACGGCGGCGTTCGGCACCATCACCGCCTACCTGCAGCGCATCGCCTTCGTCTGCGCCATCTGCAGCATCGGCCTGCTCGTGCGGTCGGCCGGCGGCACGGCGTGGCACCGGCGCAGCGTCGCCAGCCTGCTGCCGGACACGGTCTGCATCGTCCTGCTGATCGCCGGCATGCTGCATGTGTTCCTGGACTACGAGGAGTTCGCGCGCCGCATCGGCTTCCCGGGCGAGGCCGACCTCGCCTTCGGGATCGTCTACATCCTGGTGACGCTCGAGGTGACCCGGCGCTTCATCGGCTGGGCGATGCTGCTGATCGTCGGCCTGTTCTCGGTCCAGGCGCTGTTCGGCGAGCATTTTCCCGGCATGTTCGCCGCACCCGACGTGCGCTGGCAGACCTTCGTCGAGATCCTGTTCATGCAGGACCAGGGCATCTTCGGGTCGACCACCGGGGTCGCGGCGACCTACCTGATGCTGTTCCTGATCTTCGGCGCCGTCCTGGTCCGGACCAACGGCATCTCCTTCTTCGAGGATCTGTCGCTGGCCCTGATGGGCCGACGGGCGGGCGGGCCCGCCCACGTCTCGGTCCTGTCCAGCGCGCTCCAGGGCACGACCTCGGGCAGCGTTGTCGGCAACGTCGTCGGCATGGGCAACGTCACCATCCCGCTCATGATCCGCAGCGGCTTCCGCCCGGCGACCGCGGGCGCGATCGAGGCGGTGGCGTCGTCCGGCGCGCAGATCATGCCGCCGGTCATGGGCTCCGCCGCCTTCCTGATGGCGGCCTTCCTCGGCGTCGGCTACTGGACCATCGTCGTGGCCGCGGTCATCCCGGCCGTCATCTATTTCACCTCCATCCACTGCCAGGTGGAGTTCCGCTCGCGCCGGCTCGGCATGGTGGCGACAACGGAGACCCTGCCGACGGTCGGCGCGGCGATGCGCTCGGGCGGGCACCTGCTGATCGCCATCGCCGCCCTGATCGCGCCCTTCTTCTTCGGCTTCTCGTCGCAGATGGCCGCACTGATCGGCCTGGGCGCGCTGTTCTTCGCCTCGCTGCTGGCGCGGTCCACCCGCATCCCGATGGCGCGCTATCTCGATGCCGTGGTCGACGCCATGTCCAACAACGTGGCCGTGGGCGCCGCGGTGGCGACGGCCGGCATTCTGATGGGAACGCTGTGGGTGTCGGGAGCCGGCAACCTGCTGGCCGACTTCGTCGTCTTCGCCTCCGACGGACGGCTGATCGTGGCGCTGGTCCTGACAGCCGTCATCGCCCTCATCCTCGGCATGGGGCTGCCGACGCCGGCGGTCTATCTGACGGTGGCGGTGCTGATCGTACCAGCGCTGGTCCGCATGGGCGCGCCGGAGCTGGCGAGCCACATGTTCGCCTTCTACTTCGGCATCCTCGCCAACGTGACGCCACCCGTGGCGCTCGCCGCCTATGCCGCGGCCAGCATCGCCGGGGCCGACCTCAACCGCACGGGCTACGAGGCCTTCATCCTGGCGCTGTCCGGCTTCATCGTGCCGTTCATCTTCATCTACGACCCGGCGCTGCTGATGGCCGGGTCCTGGACGGCGATCGCCATGGTGTCGGGGGCGACCCTGATCGCCGTGATCCTGCTGGCGGCGTCGGTGGAAGGGTGGCTCGGCCGCACGCTGACCTTTCCGGTCCGCGTCCTACTGGCCATCGCCACCCTGTGCCTGGCCTGGCCCGACTGGCGCGCCCGCCTGCTCGGCCTGGCGATCGCCGCGGTGGCGATCCTGCCGGTGGCGCTTCGCCGCGAGCGCGCGGCGGCCGCCGTGCCCGCGCCCGTGAAGTAGGAAGACCCGCCATGTCCAAGGCGCGAATCAACGCGATCGTCTGGTGCGTCGTCCTGCTCGTCGTCGCCGGACTGTGGTTCTTCGCCGCGCGCGGCCGGCTGCACCTGGTCGATCCGCTCGCCTTCGTCGGCGTCGTAGCGGTGGCGGCCGCCATCCTGACCGCCCTGCTGTGGTGGGAGATGTCGGCGGACGGCCCGGACGAGGAGCCATGACGGTGCCCCCGAACCAGAAGGAGACGGCCATGTGGCCCTTGCGATCGATGCTGTTCATCCCCGCCCACAAGCTCGACTGGACGCGCCGGGTAGCCCGCTTCGCCCCCGACTCGGTCGTCCTCGACCTGGAGGATGCGGTCCCGCCCGCCGACAAGATCCCCGCCCGGGCCATGGCGCGGGAGGCGATCGGGCTGCTGCACGGGATGAACATCCCTGCGTTCGTGCGCATCAATTCGGTCGACCAGGGCGGGCTCGAGGACGCGGTCGCCGTCGCCGCCGAGGGCTTCTCCGGGGTCATGCTGCCCAAGGGGCGGACGGCCGAGGAGGTCCGCCAGCTGGACGTGGCGCTCGCCTATGCCGAAGGAAAGGCCAGCCTGCCGCAACGCTCCGTCGCCATCATGGTCCTGCCGGAGACCGCCGAGGGCCTGTGGGCGGCGCGCGACCTGGCTGCCGCCAGCCCGCGGGTGAAAGGGGTGATCGGCATCGTCGGCGGGCCGGTGATCGGCGATGTCGCCCGCGCGGCCGGTTTCCGGCCGACCGTCGAGGGGCAGGAGCAGCTCTATCTCGCCTCCAAGATGGTGCTCGACAGCCGTGCGGCCGGCGCGCTCCACCCGATGGCGAGCATCATCGGCACGGCGCTCGACGACCACGCGCTGGTGCGGCAGCTGTGCCAGCGGGCGAAATCCCTGGGCTTCACCGGGGCGGTGCTGATCCATCCGAGCCACGTCGCCATCGCGAACGCGGTGTTCACCCCCGACCGCGAGGAGGTCGACTACTTCAAGGGCCTGGTCGAGGTGATGCGCGAGGCCGAGGCCGCCGGCTCCGGCGCCGTGACCTACCGCGGGCAGATGGTCGACTACGCCATGCTGCCGATCGCCGAAGAGGTACTGCGCGAGGCACGCCGCCGCGGCGTGCTGGAAGCCTGAGGGGGAAGACCATGGACGGGATCGCAGCCGGGGCGCCGCCGCCCCGCCCGCTGGACGGGCTTCGCGTCGTCGAGGTCGGCATCGCGCTGGCCGGCCCCTTCGCCGGCAGCCTGCTGGCGGACATGGGGGCCGAGGTCATCAAGGTCGAACGGCGCGACGGCGGCGACCCGATGCGTCTGCTGGGCCGGCGGAAGAACGGCGTCCAGGTGTGGTGGGGGGTGGCCGCGCGCAACAAGCGGGTGGTCACGCTCAACCTCAAGGACCCCGAGGGGAAGGCGCTGTTCCTGCGCCTGGTCGCCGATGCCGACGTGGTGGTCGAGAATTACCGGCCAGGTGTCATGGACCGGCTCGGCATCGGCTGGAAGGACCTGTCGCGGATCAACCCGCGGCTGGTGATGCTGAGCGTGTCCGGATTCGGCCAGACCGGGCCCGATGCCGGCCGGCCCGGGTTCGGCAAGATCGCCGAAGCGCTGAGTGGCATGGTCATGCTGACCGGAGATCCCGCGGACACCCCCCAGCATGTCGGCTTCAGCCTGGCCGATACGTCGGCCGGCATGATGGGCTTCTTCGCGATCTCGGCCGCGCTCTATGCCCGGGATTGCGCCGGCGGAAGCGGCGCGCACATCGACCTGGCGCTGTACGAGCCGCTGTTCCGCATGGCCGACTGCCAGCTGGCGCTGCACGAGCGGCTGGGGCGCAGCCCCCTGCGGCAGGGCGGCAACGACCCCTATGGCTGGGGGGCGGCTGAGGCGGACGGCGATTGGCTGCCCAGCTTCCGCTGCGCCGACGGGCGCTGGGTGATGCTGCTGGTCCGGCCAGAGGGTGTCGGAAAGCTGGCGGCCCTGGTCGATGCCCCGCCGAACTCGGGCCGCGACCGGCTCTCGGCCGCGCTGGCGCCCTGGTTCCAGACCCGCATGCCGGATGACGCGCGCGCCGCGCTCGGCCCGCTCGACATCGAACTCGTCCCCGTCCATGACGGAGCGACGCTGGCGGAGGACCCCTACTTTCGCGCGCGCGGCGACGTCGTCGCCACCGAGGATCCGGTCGTGGGGCCCGTGATCGTGCCGGGCCGGGCGCCGCGCGGCTACGCCGGAGACGGCCTCCGGCACTTCCGGGACGCCCAGGTGGCAGAGGACAACGCCGACATCCTGGGCCACCGCCTGGGCCTCGGAGACGAGCGGCTGGCTGCCCTGGAGCGGGCCGGGACGGTGTAGCCCCGCCCCGGCCGCCCGTGACTCAGACGGCCGGGCTCAGACGGCCGGGCGTGGCCGTTCGGCGAGGCGGCGATCGATCGCGTCCCAGATGTCGGATTCCAGCCGGACGCCGTCGAAGCGGTTGATCTCCTGGATGCCGGTCGGCGACGTCACGTTGATCTCGGTCAGGTAGCCGCCGATGACGTCGATGCCGACGAAGATCAGGCCCGCCTCGCGCAGCGCCGGGCCGATGGCGGCGCAGATCTCGCGGTCGCGCTCGGTCAGGGTCGCCTTCTGCGGCTTGGCGCCGGCATGCATGTTGGCCCGCGCCTCGCCCTTCTCCGGCACCCGGTCGATGGCGCCGCCGGGCACCCCGTCGATCAGGATGATGCGCTTGTCGCCCTGGCGCACCTCCGGCAGGTAGCGCTGGATGATGATCGGTTCGCGGAAGAGCTGGGTGAACATCTCCAGCAGCGCCGACAGGTTCTCGTCGTCCGGGCCGATATGGAAGACGCCCGAGCCGCCATTGCCGAACAGCGGCTTGACGATGATGTCCTTGTATTCGGCACGGAAGGCCAGGATTTCCTGCCGGTCGGCGGTGATCAGCGTCGGCGGCATCAGTTCGGGGAAGTGGGTGACGTAGAGCTTCTCCGGCGCGTTGCGCACCCGGACCGGGTCGTTCACCACCAGCGTCTCGGGATGGATGTGCTCCAGCAGGTGGGTGGCCGTGATGTAGGCCATGTCGAACGGCGGGTCCTGGCGCATCAGGACGACATCCATGGTGGCGAGGTCGATCGTCTCCCATGGGCCGAAGGTGTGGTGGTTGCCCTTCTCGCGCCGCACCTGCAGCGGCCGGCAGCGCGCGACCACGCGGCCGCCGCGCAGCGACAGGTGCTGGGGCAGGTAGTGGAAGAGGGCGTGCCCGCGGCGCTGCGCCTCGAGCGCCAGGACGAAGGACGAGTCTGCGTCGATGTTGATGGTTTCGATCGGGTCCATCTGGATGGCGACGGCGAGGCTCATGGGGCGGCTCCGGGGCGGACGAGGCGGATGGCAGGGCGGCGACTATAGCGGCGGGCGCCGGCCCAGACGAGCGGCTGCGGCGGCCATTGACCGGCCGTTCGAAGACTGCCTATAGTCCCTTCCGAAACGGAAGTCACTCATGCGCTGGTCCGACATCGGCGAATCCACCTGTTCGATCGCCCGGGCGCTGGCCATCGTCGGCGACCGCTGGACCCTGCTGATCCTGCGCGAGGCGTTCTTCGGCGTCCGCCGCTTCGAGGATTTCCAGCGCCTGACGCAGGCCTCGCCGCGCCTGGTCGCCGATCGGCTGGGCAAGCTGGTGGCCGAGGGGGTCATGGAGAAGCAAGCGTACCAGGAACGGCCGGTCCGGCACGAATACCGCCTGACCGCCAAGGGCCGCGAGCTGCATCCGGTGATGGTGACGCTCAGCCTGTGGGGGCAACGGTGGATGGGCGCGCCCGACGGTCCGCCGGTCACCCTGGTCCACCGCGGTTGCGGCCGGCCCACGCGCCCGGTCCTGTGCTGTTCGGAATGCGGCGAGCCGGTCGGTGCCCGTGACATCCAGGTCGAGTTCGGCCAGGCGTACGCGGCCGAGCGTGCGCGCCTGGCCGAGCCCGACCGCACCTAGACGACATATCGCAAAGACGACATATCGCAAAGTCGGGCCCGCGCCCGAAGGGAGTCGAGCATGCAAGGCGTCCAGGCCGGCCGGGTCGTGATGATCGTCATCGTCGCGGGCTGTCTGTTCAACATCTTCTCGTTCGGCCTGCGCACCGGGTTCGGCCTGTTCCTGGAGCCGATGAGCGACACGCGCGGCTGGGGCCGCGAGGTGTTCTCGCTGGCGTCGGCGGTGCAGAACCTGCTGTGGGGCCTGGGCGTCCCGTTCGCCGCGGCGGCGGCCGACCGCTGGGGCACCGGCCGGGTGCTGGCGCTGGGCGCGATCCTTTATTGCATCGGCACCGCGCTGATGCCGTTCGCCAGCGAACCCTGGATGCTGCACGCGACCATGGGGGTCATGGTCGGGTTCGGCCTGTCCTGCGCCTCGTTCTCGATCGTCCTCGCCGCGCTCGGCCGCGCCGTCCCGGCGGAGAAGCGGACCTGGGCCTTCGGCCTCGGCACCGCTGCCGGTTCGATGGGGCAGTTCCTCATCGCTCCCATAGAGCAGCTCCTGCTCGGCCTCCTCGGTTGGAGCAGCGCGCTCGTCGTCATCGGCGCGATGGCGCTCTTCATGCTGCCGCTCGCCTGGTTCCTGCGCGGCCGGCCCGATCACGTCGCCGGCCAGCAGTCCATGGGCCAGGCCTTGCGCGAGGCCGGGGCCCATGTCAGCTACTGGTACCTGGTGGCCGGCTTCTTCGTCTGCGGTTTCCACGTCGCCTTCATCCTGACCCACCTGCCGCCCTACCTGAAGGATGTGGGCGTGCCGGCGTCGATCGCCGGCTGGGCGCTGGCGCTGGTGGGGCTGTTCAACATCGTCGGCTCCTACACCGCCGGCGTGCTGGGCGGCCGGCTCAGCAAGAAGTGGCTGCTGAGCCTGATCTATCTCGGTCGCGCGATCGTCATCACCATATTCGTCCTGACCCCGCCCTCCTCGGCGTCGGTGCTGATCTTCGCGGCCGCCATGGGCCTGCTCTGGCTGTCGACGGTTCCCCTCACCTCCGGCCTGGTCGCCGTCATGTTCGGGCCGCGCTACATGGCGACCCTGTTCGGGATCGTCTTCCTCAGCCATCAGGTCGGTGCGTTCTTCGGCGTCTGGCTGGGCGGCCGGATCTACGACGCCACCGGCAGCTACGATCTCGTCTGGTGGTTCGGGGTAGCCCTCGGGCTGTTCGCGGCGCTGATCCACCTGCCGATCGCGGAGCGGTCGGCCCGGCTCGCCCCGGTCAGGCCGTAGCTGAGGCGGGCCCGGCAAGGGACGGCGATGGCAGGCCACGCCTCGCGGCCGCACCGGCTCGCGCTCGGGCTCGCCGGCGGCGTCCTGGCCCTGTGGGCCGCAGCCGCCGCCCTGTTGCTGGCGCTGGCGGCGCTGCCGCCGGACCGGTCGGGCACCGTCGCGGTGCTGTTCCCGCCGACGGCAGACCCGATGCACGCGCTGGCAGCGATCGCCGCCGCCGACGGCCGGCTCGTGCGGGCGACCTTCCTGCCGAACCTGGTCGTTGCCGACAGCGACGCGCCCGGCTTCGTCGGCCGCCTGCGAACCGCAGGCGCCATCGCCGCCTATCCGCCGCTCGACATCGGCTTCGCCATGATCGGGGGATGCACCGGCCTGCCGGCCGGCCGCTGACGGCGCGGTTCAGTTCAGCCGGCTGCGCAGATCCTGAAGCAGCGTGGCCAGGGAATGGCGAAGCCGGGCATCGGGGGTTCGCTCCAGCGCCTGCCCGATCGCCGCGGCGGCGGCACGCAGGTTGCCCAGGTGCCCATGGATCAGACCGGCCTCGTGCCACAGGGCGACCTCGCCCGGCGCGAACAGCAGCATGGCCTCGATGGCGGCGACCGCGCCGGCCGGATCGCGGGCGCGCAGCCGGCGCATCTTGACGTTGTTGTGCAGCCGCAGCAGCACCGAGCGGTTCGGCACCGGGGCGTAGTGGCTGGGATCCAGCTCCTCGCCCGCACCGACCATGGACTTGAGCAGGCCGCGCAGGTCGGCGGCGTCGCACAGCCGGCCGCGATGGAACGGGTCGAGGATCGCCCGCCCCCCGCCGGCACCGACCGCGATCAGGAAGTGCCCGGGAAAGGACAGGCCGCAGGCATCCCAGCCGAGGCGCCGCGCCACGTCGAGATAGAGGATGCCGAGCGCCACCGGCAGGCCTTTGCGGCGGTCCATCACCCGGATCATGTTGGCGTTCTGGAGGTCGTCGTAGGTCAGGGCGTCGCCCTGGTAACGCTCGTCGACCGCGATCACCTCAGCCAGCGCCCGGGCGCGGCCGGGCAGGCCGACATCGGCCCCCGCCCGCGCATCGACCGCGGTGGCCAGCGCCGCCAGATGGTCGCGATAGCGATCGAGCGGCACCAGGGGCCGGTCGAGCGCCGCCAGGGCCAGCGCCCCTTCGCCGAGGTCGAAGGCATCGTCGGGAACGTCGGCCAGCGACCGCAGGATGGCCTGCGCCTCGTCCCGCCCGGCCAGGGGGTCTGTCATGGGGCTCGGGGCCGCCACGCGTCGGGAAGGTGCCGCGGCAGGCGGCCGGGGCTCGCCAGGACCACGTCGAAGCGGACCTCCAGGCCCGCCAGGTCGGGCCGGCCGAGCAGGTATTCGCTCGCGGCACGCGCGATCCGCGCCTGCCCCTTGGCGCCGAGCGAGCCCGCCGCGGTCGTCAGGTCGGCCCGCGCCTTGACCTCGACCATGGCGAGCGTGCGCCCGCGCCGGGCGATCAGGTCGATCTCTCCCGCCCGGCCGCGCCAGCGCCGGGCGACCACCCGATAGCCCTTCAGGCGCAGGAGCCAGCCGGCCCAGGTCTCGGCCCGCCGCCCGCGCCGCTCCGCCGCCGCGCGCCGGGCCGCAGCCCCCGGCATCAGCCGTTCCCGCGAGCCGTTCATCGGTCGTTCCCTTCCGGACGCCCATCCTCGGATGGATCCCTGGTGGCCATGCTGATGGCGAGCGCGCGGGCATAGACGTCCCGGCGCGGCAGGCCGGTTGCCGCAGCCACCGCCGTCGCGGCGTCCTTGACCCGCATCGTCGCCAGCGCCTGGCGCAGGCGTCGGTCGACCTCGTCGTCGCCCGGCGCCTCGGCCGGCGGCGGCGGGCCGACCACCACCACGATCTCCCCGCGCGGCGGCCCGGCCGTGCGGTAGTGCGCTGCCAGGGTCGCCAGGGACCCGCGCCGGACCTCTTCGTGCAGTTTGGTCAGCTCGCGGGCGACCGCCGCCGGGCGATCGCCCAGGACGGCCGCCATCTGCTCCAGGCTGTCGGCGAGCCGCGGCGCCGTCTCGAAGAACAGCAGCGTCGCCGGCACGCCCGCCACCTCGGCCAGGGCCGAGGCGCGTGCGCCCGCCTTAGGCGGCAGGAAACCCGCGAACAGGAACCGGTCGCTCGGCAGGCCGGAGAGGACCAGGGCGGCCAGCGGTGCCGACGGTCCGGGCAGGGTCGTCACCGCGATCTCCCGGGCCAGGCAGTCCGCCACCAGGCGATAGCCGGGGTCGGAGACCAGCGGCGTGCCGGCATCGGAGACCAGGGCCACCGCCAGCCCCGCCGCCATCCGCTCCAGCAGCTTCGGCCGCATCCGCGCCGCATTGTGGTCGTGATAGGCGACAAGCGGCGCCACAGCACCCAGGCCGCGCACGAAGGGGCCGCTCACCCGCGTGTCCTCGCAGGCGATCAGATCGGCCGCACACAGCGTGTCGACCGCCCGCAGGGTGATGTCGCGGCGGTTGCCGATCGGGGTGGCCACGACATAAAGCCCGGCCGGCAGCCGGCCCTGCGCAGGCAGCGGCCCATCCGGGATGTCGTCCGCATCCGGTTTACTTGCCGCGGGTGCATCGATAGGCTCCGGCCGACCTTCTTCCCCTGCTGGGAGTGCCGCCCGTGCGAGCCGCCCGCCTTCGCCTTCCGCCTGGCCCTCGTCGTCCGTCTGGTCTGTGGACCGCGGCATGTGTCGCCTTCGCTCTGTCGCTCGCCGCCTGTGGTCCCACCGTACGGCAGGCGCCCCCCCGACAGCAACCGATGCCGCCGCCCCAGGCGATGGTGGTCGAGCCGCCGCCGACCGTCCAGCCGGTGCCGGCCGCCCCCAGCCCGGCGATGGCCGGGATCGGCCGCGGCACGGCCCAGGTCGCCCTGCTGCTGCCGCTGACGGGCCAGCACGCGGCGCTCGGCGGCGCCATGCTGGAAGCGGCGCAGATGGCGCTGATCGATGCCGGCCAGGCCGGGCCGGGGCAGGCGCCCGGCATCTCGCTCGTGCCGGAAGACACGAACGGCACCGCGGAAGGGGCCGAGGCTGCCGCCCGCAAGGCGATCGACGCCGGCGCCAACCTGATCCTCGGCCCGCTCTTCTCGCATGAGGTTCGCGCTGCCGCCGGGCCGGCCCGCGAGCGCGGGGTGCCGGTGATCGCCTTCACCAACGATGCCGACGTGGCCGGCGCGGGGATCTTCGTGATGGGTCTCCTGCCGCGGCCGCAGATCCAGCGGGTGGTGGCGGAGGCCGCGGCCGGCGGCGGCAAGCGGTTCGCGGTCCTGGCGCCCGCTTCCGCCTACGGCCAGCGCGGGGCGCAGGCCGCCGAGGAAACCGTGCCCCAGGTCGGCGGCAGCCTGGTCGCCGTCGAGTTCTACGATCCGGGCGGCGCCGATTCGCAGGAGACCGCGCGCCGGCTGGCGCGGCAGCCGGCCGACTTCGTGGTTCTGCCGGAGGCGCCGCAACGGGCGGTCACCCTGGCCCCGATCTACGCCTACTATGAGACGCGCGGGGCCCGGGCCCGCTTCCTCGGCACCCAGCTGTGGGACGACCCGTCGATGTGGCGGGAGCCGGCACTGTACGGCTCCTGGTTCGCGGCACCGCCGGCAGAGGCCCGGGTCGCCTTCACCGAGCGCTTTGCCGCGCTGCAAGGCCGGCCGCCGCCGCGGATCGCGACCCTGCCCTACGACGCCACGGCGCTCGCCGCGGCACTCGCCCGCCGTCCGGGCGGCCCCGACTTCTCGATCGACGCCATCACCCAGCCGAACGGATTCGCCGGCGTGGAAGGCCTCTTCCGCTTCCGCCGCGACGGGTTGTCCGACCGGGCGCTGGCGATCATGGAGATCCGTCGCGGTTCGGCGCCCGTCGTCGTCCACCCCGCGCCGGCCGCCTTCGACGATCGGCCGAGCTGAACCCATGGCGCGATCGCCCACGACCGTCGTCTTCGACCTGGGTGGCGTGCTGATCGACTGGAACCCGCGCCACCTCTACCGCAAGCTCTTCGAGCGGGAAGAGGAGATGGAGCGGTTCCTGGCCGAGGTCTGCACCGGGGACTGGAACGGCGAGCAGGACCGCGGGCGGCCGTTCGCCGAGGCGGCCCGGCTGCTGATCGACCGGCATCCCGGTCAGGCCGCGATGGTCGAGGCGTTCTTCGCCCGCTGGCCGGAGATGCTGAACGGTCCGATCCAAGGCACGGTGGCCGTCCTGGAGGAGCTGCATGCCGCCGGCGTTCCGCTGTTCGCCCTGACGAACTGGTCGGCGGAGACCTGGCCGCTGGCGCGGCCGCTCTTCCCGTTCCTCGACCGCTTCCGCGGCATCCTGGTGTCGGGCCAGGTCGGCCTGATCAAGCCGGACGCGGCGATCTTTCGCCGGCTATGCCTCGACTTCGCCCTGGATCCGGAAGATTCGGTCTTCATCGACGATTCCCCCCGGAACGTCGAGGCGGCGGAGGCGCTCGGCTTCCACGCGCACCATTTCCGCGGCCCGGAGGCGCTCCGCGGCTGGCTGGCCGGTCACGGGCTGCCGCCCGAGCGATAGGACGCTGCGGCGGGCTGGAGGGGGCCCCGCCTCCGTGCCCGGCCGGCCGAAGCGCACGCTATCCCGGGGCGCTACCCAGCAGGGCGGACAGAACGGCGTTCAGCCGCTGGCGCCCGGCAATGGTCGCGACGATCCGGACATCGTCCCGCTGCACGAAGCCGCCCCGCACGAGCCGCGCCGTCCGCTCCGCCGGGATCCAGTCGTCGAGCGGGCGCCCGGTCTCCTCGACGATGCGGGCAAGCGGCACGCCTTCCGCCAGGCGCAGGCCCATCATCAGCAGTTCCGACAGCCGCTCCGCGGTATCGAGAGGCAGGATCTCCTCCATGCCGTCGCCGGTGGCCGCCACGGCGGCGAGCCACGCCTCCGGCGCCTTCTTCTGCCGGGTGGCGACCTTGCCTCCGCCCGCAGAGAGGCGGCCGTGTCCGCCGGGACCGATCCCGGCATAGTCCCCGTAGCGCCAGTAGGCGAGGTTGTGGCGGCTTTCCCCGCCCGGGCGGGCGTGGTTGGAGATCTCGTAGGCCGGCATTCCGGCCGCGGTCAGGAGTTCCTGCGTCGCCTCGTAGAGCGCGCCCTGGGTATCCTCGTCCGGCAGCACCAGGTCGCCCCGGTCGAACAGGGTGGCGAAGCGGGTGCCGGCCTCGATGGTCAGCTGGTAGACGGACAGATGGTCACCGGCCAGCGCGAGGGCCCGGCCCAGCTCGGCCCGCCAGGCCGCCACCGTATGGCCGGGGCGGGCATAGATCAGGTCGAAGGACCAGCGCGGGAAGATGCGGGCGGCCAGCTCCAGCGCCGCCAGCGCCTCGCCCGCGTCGTGGCGCCGCCCGAGTCCCAGCAAGGCGGCATCGTCGAGCGCCTGCACGCCGAGCGACACCCGCCCCACGCCGGCCGCCCGGTAGCCGGCGAAGCGCGCCGCTTCGACCGAGCCGGGATTGGCTTCCAGCGTCACCTCGACGTCTTTGGCGACGGCCCAGCGCGCGGCGATGCGGTCGAGCACGCCCGCCACCGTCCGCGGGTCCATCAGCGACGGCGTGCCACCGCCGAAGAAGATGCTGGTGACGGTGCGCCCCGGCGTGCGGTCCGCCGCCGCATCGATCGCCCGGTCATAGGCGGCCTGCCACGCCGTCTCGTCGATGCGCTCGCGGACATGGCTGTTGAAGTCGCAGTAGGGGCACTTGGAGACGCAGAACGGCCAGTGGACATAGACCGCAAGCCCGGTGGGGTCCCCCGCCGCGGTCATCCGCCCGCCCCTCCGGCGAAGCATGTGGCGACGAGCCGGCGGAAGGCGTCGGCGCGGTGGCTGATCCGATGCTTCGACTCGGGGTCCATCTCGGCGAAGGTCCGGTCGGCCCCGAGCGGCCGGAAGATCGGGTCGTAGCCGAAGCCGCTCGCGCCGCGTGGGGGGAAGACCAGGGTGCCGTCGACCGTGCCGAGGAAGGTCTCGGCATGGCCGTCCGGCCACGCCAGGGTCAGCGCGCAGACGAAGCGCGCCGACCGGTCGGCCGCGCCCGCCATGCGCCGTTCGACCTCGGCCATGGCATGGGCGAAATCCTTGGCCGGGCCGCCCCAGCGGGCCGAATAGACGCCGGGGGCCCCGCCGAGGGCGGCGACTTCCAGGCCGGAATCGTCGGCGAGCGCCGGCAGGCCGCTTGCCTGTGCCGCGGCATGGGCCTTCAGCTCGGCGTTGGCGACGAAGGTGGTTCCGGTCTCTTCCGGTTCCGGCAGGCCGAGGCTCCCCGCCGACACCACCGTCACCCGCCACGGCTGCAGCAGCTCGCCGATCTCTCGCACCTTGCCCGGATTGTGGCTGGCGATGACCAGCCTGCCACCCCCCGTTCCGGTGTCGAAGCGCCGCGCCATCAGGCCGCCTCGAGCGCCCGCTGCTGGTGCTGGGCCAGTTCGCCGATGCCCTTGCGCGCCAGGCGCAGCAGGGCCAGCAGTTCGTCCTCGTCGAACGGTGCCCCTTCCGCGGTTCCCTGGACCTCGACGATCCGGCCCTCGTCCGTCAGCACGAAGTTGGCATCGGTTTCCGCCGCGGAATCCTCCAGGTAGTCGAGGTCGAGGACCGGAGTGCCCTTGTAGATGCCGCAGGAGATGGCGGCGACCCCGTTGCGGATCGGCGATGCCGGAAGCTTGCCGGCGGCAACCAGGCCGCGGCAGGCGATGGCCAGGGCCACCCAGGAACCGGTGACGGCCGCCGTGCGGGTGCCGCCGTCGGCCTGCAGGACGTCGCAGTCGATCTTGATCTGCCGCTCGCCCAGCGCCGTCAGGTCGACGACGGCACGCAGCGAACGGCCGATCAGGCGCTGGATCTCCTGGGTGCGGCCGGACTGCTTGCCGCGCGCGGCCTCGCGGTCGGTGCGGGTGTGGGTCGAGCGCGGCAGCATGCCGTACTCGGCCGTCACCCAGCCCTTGCCGCTGTTGCGCAGGAAGGGCGGGACCTTCTCCTCGATCGAGGCGGTACACAGCACGTGCGTATCGCCGAAGCGGGCGAGGCAGGAACCCTCGGCGTGCTTCGAGAAGCCGGGCTCCAGGCGGATGGCACGCAACGCGTCGGCTGCGCGGCCGGATGGACGCATCTCGGGATTCCTTGGTCGGATGTGGGATTTGGCGGCGGAAACTACGCGTCGGCCCCGCCCGCGTCCAGCCCGGCCGCAGCGTCCCGCCAGCGGATGAGGCGCGCCAGCCCTTCCTCCATGGGGGTTTCCGGTGCCCAGCCGATCGCCCGCAGCGCCGCCGAATGGTCGATCCGGAAAGCACCGCCCGAGGTCAGCCGCACGCGACCGGCCTGTGGTTCGACATGCTCGGGCACCAGGTCGCTGCCGGCCAGGCGCGTGACCAGGCGGACCAGCTCCAGGGTCGTGACCGGGGCCGGGCCGGATATGTTGACCGCCACGTCGCTGGCTGCCGCCTCGAAGGCCCGGGCGTTGGCCCGCGCGGCATCGCCGACATAGAGGAAATGCTTGGTCTCGCTGCCGTCGCCGATGACGCGCGGACGCTCGCCCCGCCGGATCCGGTCCAGAGTCTCGATGATGTAGAGCGCGTTGGCCGCACGGTAGTGCTGACGCTCGCCATAGACGGTGGAATAGCGCAGCACCACATAGTCCAGACCGTGGCGACGGTATGCGTCGCGGCAGAGCTGCTCGCCGATGATCTTGGACGCGCCATAGATCACGGCCCCGGTCGGCGCCCCCACCGAATGGAACGGCGTCGATTCGACCAGATCGCCCGCCACCCCCGGCCCGTAGCCATAGACGGCGTTGGAGGAGGCAAACACCAGCTTGCGGACCCGGTTGGCCCGGCACGCCTCCAGGATGTTCTGCACGCCGCGGATATTGACGTCGAGCCCGGTCCACGGATCGGCATCCATGGAGATCGACATGGCCGCAGCCAGATGCAGCACCCCGTCCATGCCCTCGCTGGCAGCCAGGAGCTGCGGCAGGCGCATCACGTCACCGCGGACGATCCGCGCCCGCGGATCCTGGCGAAGATGGGCGACCACGCTTTCCGCCCCGAAGGCGAAGTTGTCGAGCACGACCACCTCGCGGGCACCCTTGCGGAGCAGCAGGTCGGCGGTCGTGGAGCCGACCAGGCTGGCGCCACCGACAATCAGGAAGCGGCCCCCTTCGATCGGTATGGCGGTCTTGTCGTGATCCAAGTCTTTCCTCCCGGGTTGGCTGGGTGGCATGGTAGCTGAGCTGGGAGGTTCCGTGCATTGACCGTTCGCTGCCTCGTTCCTAGATTCGCCGACGTGCGGATCCTTGCCTGGTTTTCATGATGCAGCCGTTCCGAAGCGGAATGGTGACGGAGCTGAACGAGCGCTCGCGCGAGATCTTCCGGTTGATCGTCGACGCGTACATGGAGACGGGCGAGCCGGTCGGATCCCGGACGATCGCCCGCCGCCTCGGTCAGCAACTGTCGCCGGCGACCATCCGCAATGTCATGGCGGACCTGGAGGATGCCGGGCTGCTGTTCGCGCCGCACACCTCGGCCGGGCGCCTGCCGACCGAAGCGGGCGTGCGCCTGTTCGTCAACGGCCTGCTGGAGCTGGGTCGGCTGAGCGAGGACGAGCGCCGCAACATCGACGGACGCTGCAGCGCCTCCGGCCGCAGCGTCGGGCAGGTCCTCGAAGAGGCGACCGAGCTGCTGTCGGGGTTGTCGCGCTGCGCCGGGGTGGTGTTCGCCCCGAAGGTGGAGCGCTCGCTGCGCCATATCGAGTTCGTTCATCTCGGCCCCGGCCGGGCGCTGGTGGTGATGGTGACCGAGGATGGGCTGGTCGAGAACCGCATCGTCGAGGTTCCGGTCGGCATGCCGCCGTCGGCGCTGGTCCGCGCCGGCAACTACCTGAACGCCCGCCTGAGTGGCCGGACCATCGAGGAAGCGAAGAACGAGATCACCAGCGAGCTCGAGAACCACCGCAGCCAGCTCGACGAACTGGCAAGCCGGGTGGTCGCGGCCGGCCTCGCCACCTGGACCGGCAGCCGCAGCGAGGGCGCACTGATCGTTCGCGGCCAGTCGAACCTGCTGGGCAACGTCACTGCCATCGAGGATCTGGAGAAGATCCGGACCCTCTTCGAGATGCTGGAGGCGAAGGATTCGATGCTGCGCCTTCTCGACGCCACCCAGATCGGTGAGGGCGTACAGATTTTCATCGGGGCGGAGCATAATCTGTTCGCCAACACCGGCTGCTCGGTGGTGATCGCGCCATATCGCAACAGCCGCGAACAGATCGTCGGCGCGATCGGCGTCATCGGCCCCACGCGTATCAATTACGCTCGCATCATTCCGATGGTCGATTACACGGCCAAGGTGATAGGGCGTATTATCGGTTGATCTGGAAAGGTTTCATGAACGCTTCGAATCAAGATCCGGCCGAGCGGCCCGCGCCCGCCAACGACAGCGCGATCGAGGGCGAAACCGCAGCCATGCCCGGCGAGCAGTCGCGCCTGGCCGAGCTCGAGGCCGAGATCGCAAGCCTGAAGGACCAGTATCTGCGCGCCGTCGCCGAGGCCGAGAACATCCGTCGCCGCGGGGAGCGGGAACGGCAGGACGTGGCGAAATATGCCGCCACCAACCTTGCCCGCGACATGCTGCCGGTCGGCGACAACCTGCGCCGGGCGCTGGATGCCCTGCCGCCCGACGCCCGCAGCGACGACGCGGTCCGCAGCTTCGTCGAAGGCGTCGAACTGACCGAGCGGGAGCTGCTGGCGGCGTTCGGCCGGCACGGGATCGAACGGATTGCGCCGATCGACGTGCCGTTCGACCCCAACAGACACCAGGCGATGTTCGAAGTGCCGGGCTCCGGCAAGCCGAACGGCACCGTGGTCCAATGCCTGCAAGCCGGCTGGGTCATGCACGACCGGCTGCTGCGGCCGGCGCTGGTCGGTGTTGCCAAGGGAGCCGCACCGGCACCGGCCGCCGCCAGCCGATCGCCAATCGCCGACGACGAACCAACCCTCGGGTGACCCGTGATGACCCGCTGCGCCGCCATCCTGATTGCCCTGCTGTCGATCACGGTTCCGGCGCGGGCGGAGCCCGCGGCCCCGCCGGTCGCCATTTCCGAGCTGATCAAGTCGATCGAGCCGGTGACGGTGACGGTGGACGACCCGGTCTACAAGAAGGCCAAGCGCTACGAGGGCTATCCGCTGGCCCAGCTGCTGCGGAAGGCCTGGCCGGAGGTCGAGGCCTGGGCGGCGGAGGGCGCCGAGCTGGTGCTGACCGCGGTCGACGGCTACGCCCCGTCGATGGATCTGGCCAGGGCCCTGGCCGGCGAAGGCGTGGTTGCGACCCGCGACCTGGACCGGCCGGCGAACGATCCCTGGGAGCCCTTCCCGAAGGGACGGACGATGCTGACGCCGGAGCCCTACTACCTTGTATGGCCGGGCGTGGCCCCTGACGACCCGCACTACCGCTGGCCCTACAAGCTGGCCCATCTTTCGGTGGCCTCGTTCGACGCCCGTTACGGCGGCGCATCGCCCCCGGCCCGGGCGTCCGGCCAGGCCCAGAAGGGATTTCGCCTGTTCGTGCAGAACTGCATGCCCTGCCATTCCGTCAACCTGATCGGCGGAAATACCGGGCCCGAGCTGAACGTCCCGAAGAACATCACGGAATACTGGACGACCCGGCACATGCTGGCGTTCATCGCCGCGCCGGAGAGCTATCGGGCGCGCAGCAAGATGCCGAGCTTCGGCCATCTTCCGGCCGACGACCGCACCGCCATCGTCAACTACCTGTCGTCCATGAAGCAGCGCAAGCTGTGCGCGGGCGGAGCGCCCTGCTGACCGCTATTCGCGGACCAGGAACGTAATCGCCGCCTTGCCGTAGCGGCGCTGGTCGATCAGCCGAAAGCCTGCCGGGGCGGTGAAGCCGTCCGCGGCAGCGGTTTCGACCATGGCGACCGAGCCCGTTGCCAGCCATCCCGCCTCGGCCAGCGCGACCAGGGCGAGCGGCGCCAGCCCCTCGCCGTAGGGGGGATCGAGGAAGGCGATGTCCACGGGCCTTGCGGCCGGCGGCGGCCGCGTGGCGTCGCCCGGGATCACATGGCTCCTTGCCCCTTCGCCCAGGCGCTCTGCATTGGCCCGCAAGAGGTCGACCGCCGCCCGGTCCTTCTCGATGAAGGTTGCGCGTGCCGCGCCGCGCGACAGCGCCTCCAGGCCGAGCGCCCCCGTACCGGCGAATGCGTCGAGAACCTCCGCATCTCGCAGACGGCGGAACGCCGCCGGTGCGCCATGGGCGAGGATGTCGAACGCCGCCTCCCTGGCGCGTGCGCCGGTCGGCCGCACCTGCAGCCCCTCCATGGCCTGCAGGGGGCGGCCGCGGTGGCGACCGCCGGAGATGCGCAGGCTCATGCGCCGGTGCGGCGCCGCGGCCTGCCTGTCTCGGGCGTGCCCGTCTCGTTCGGCCGGGATCGCGGCGGGCGCGAGGCGGCCGTCTGAGGCGTGGGCCCGCGCGCAGCAGGCGGGCGGACCGTCTTTTCCAGCACATCCTCGGCGGTCGCGCCGAGCTGGTCGCGCAGCACCTTGCCGGTGACTTCGGCGGCAGCGCCGCGCTCCAGCTCGCCCAGCTGGAACGGGCCGTAGGCGACGCGGATGAGCCGGCTGGTGATGTAGCCCAGATGCTCCATCACCCGGCGAATCTCCCGGTTCTTTCCTTCCCGCAGGCTGACGGTCAGCCACGCGTTCTCCCCCTTCTGCCCGTCGAGGACCGCGCGGATCGGGCCGTAGACGATGCCGTCGACGGTGACGCCGGCTTCCAGGGTCGCAAGGAGGCCCGGGTCGACGATGCCGTGCAGCCGCACGCGGTAGCGCCGGATCCAGCCGGTCGAGGGCAGCTCCAGCCGGCGTGCCAGGGCGCCATCGTTGGTGAGAAGGATCAACCCCTCGCTGTTGAGGTCGAGCCGGCCGACGGACACGACCCGCGGCAGCTCCGGGGGCAGGATGTCGAACAGGGTCGGGCGGCCCTGCGGGTCGCGGTGGGTGGTGACAACCCCCGCCGGCTTGTGGAAGCGCCAGAGCCGGGTACGGTCGGCGGCCGGCAGGGGTTTGCCGTCGACCACGATCTGGTCCTTCTCGGTGACCACGCAGGCCGGCGTGTCGAGCAGGCGGCCATTGACCCGGACCCGGCCCTCGGCGATCCAGCGCTCGGCATCCCGGCGCGAGCACAGGCCGGCGCGTGCCAGCACCTTGGCGATCCGGTCGCCCTTCGCGGGTGTCTCGGTCATCGGCCGGGCTCAGCCGGCCGCATCGACGAAGGCGGCAAAAATCTTCGCGTCGCCCGCGCTGATGTCGTATTCCGGATGCCACTGGACCCCCAGGCAGAAGCGCTGGCTCGGGTCCTCGATCCCCTCGATGACTCCGTCGGGTGCCACCGCATCGACCACCACGCCCGCCGGGACCGACTTCACGGCCTGGTGGTGGGCGCTGTTGACCGGCAGCTCGTCGGCTCCGACGATCCGGTGCAGCAGGGTGTCGCGCGCGACCCGGACGATATGGCCGGGCTCGGTCCGGGGGTTCGGCTGCTCGTGGGCGAGAGAACCCGGCACCTCGTCCGGGATATGCTGAACCAGTGTGCCGCCCAGGATCACCGCCAGCAACTGCTGCCCGCCGCAGATGCCCAGGATGGGCATGCCGCGGGCCAGCGCGCCGCGGGTGACGGCCAGCTCGAAGGCGGTGCGGCGATCCTTGGTCTTCACCGTCGCATGGCGCGAGGTGGCGCCGAACAGGGTGGGGTCCACGTCGAATGCGCCGCCGGTGATCACGAGGCCCCGGATCCGGTCCAGGTAGTCCTCGGCCTGGTCCGGCTCGTGCGGCAGCAGCATCGGCAGGCCACCCGCCGCCCGCACGGCCGAGCAGTAATTCTCGCGCAGGGCATACCAGGGCATCTTCGAGTAGCCGCCGGGCTGCTCCGAATCGAGGGTAATTCCGATGGTGGGGCGCGTGCGGATCCGGTTCATGGCCGGAATGTAGGCCCCGCCAGCCGGGGCCGCAATCCGGTCCGACGGATTGCGGCTGCAGGCTCGCAGAGGCCTACTGGGCGGTGGTGAGCGGCAGCTGCAGCTTCTTCCACTCGTCCATGCCGAGCGCATAGTAGTGGACGTTCTGGTAGCCCCAGCCGAGCGCCATCTGGACGGCCTTGGCCGCACGCCCGCAGTTCAGCCCGTTGCAGTAGAAGAGCAGGGGCCGATCCTTCTGCGGCGCCAGCTGGCTCATCCGCGCTTCCGACAGGTCGGTGTCGAGCACCCGCACCGCCCCTTCGATATGGCCCGCGTCGAAATCCTCGGCGCGCCGGTTATCGACGATGACCAGGTTCTTGTGGGCATCGATGAGGTCGATGACCTTCTCCGCATCGACCGTCTTCGCCCCCTTGATCTCCATGGGCGCGGCCTGGGCCGCCGCGGGGGCGGGCGTCTGGGCATCGGCGGCTGCGATCGACCAGCCCGACAGCGCAGCGACCATGGCGAGAATTGCGATCCGCTTCTTCATCGCGTCCATCCTTTCGACGCCACCGTCCGGCACCGGACGATCAGGGCCCGCTCACTATACCGCGGCGGGCGCCATCTCGGCAAAGGCGCCCGGAATCAAGCGCTGGCGGGAGGCGCCGGGATCGATTTGCGGATCGCCTCGGCCAGGTCGACGGTGGTCTGGTCGCCCTTGGCGACCACCTGCTGGGTACGGTGGCTCAGATACTCGTGCTCCTGGGCGGTCAGGGTCTTCGCCGTCACCACCACCACCGGGATGTCCCGCCAGGAGGGCTCGGCGCGCAGTTCCTCCAGGAAGCCGAAGCCGTCCATCTCCGGCATCATCAGGTCGAGCAGGATGAGGCAGGGCGCCGGATTGTGGCGCAGCCAGTCCAGGCCGCGGACCCCGTTCTCCGCCTCGGCCGCGTCGAGTCCCGCCGCCTCCACCGCGCGCCGCATCAGGTCGCGGTTGGCGGCATCGTCCTCGACCAGCAGGACCGGGCGCGGTGCCGATTCCGTCGCGAAGCGGCGGACGACGGAGACGAGGCGGGCGCGGTCGATCGGCTTGGTCAGGAACTCGGCCGCCCCGAGAGAGTAGCCGAGCCCGCGATCGTCGCTGATCGTCACCATGACGACGGGGATGTAGTCGATGTCGGCGTCGGCCTTGAGCGCGGTCAGCACCGACCAGCCGTTCACCTTGGGCATCATCACGTCGAGCGTGATCAGGGCCGGCCGCTCCGACCGCGCCATCTCCAGCGCCTCCTCGCCCGAATAGGCGTGGAGCGCCAGGAATCCCTCCTTGGCCAGGATGGCGCCCAGCAGGTTGTGGACATTGGGATCATCGTCCACCACCAGGATCTTCTGCCCGGTGGCGCCGGTGGCCGCGATCGCGCCCTGCCGCACGATCGCATGGCCGGCCGGGATCGGCGCGACCTCGCCCGGGGCCGGGTCGGGCAGCCACATGGAGAAGGTGGTGCCGACCCCGACCGTGCTGGAAACCGTGATGTCGCCGCCCAGCATCGCCGCGAAGTGCTTGCAGATCGCCAGCCCCAGGCCGGTCCCGCCATACTTCTTCGTCGTCGACGAATCCGCCTGGGTGAAGGCCCGGAACAGCTTGCCCATCTGCTCCTGCGTCATCCCGATCCCGGTATCCTCGATCGCGAAGCGGACGATGCCGATGCCTTCCTCGACGTTCCGGGTGACGACCACGCGAATGGTGCCGTTGCTGGTGAACTTGGCGGCGTTGCCGGCCAGGTTCAGCAGGCACTGCTTGATCTTCTGGCTGTCCGACGTCATCCGGCCGATGTCGTCCGGGCACACCAGTTCCAGCCGGTTGCCGTTCTTCTCGGCCAGCGGCCGGATCAGCGTCTCCACCTCGTGCACCAGGAAGCCGAGGTCGATCTCCTCGATATGCACGTCCATCCGCCCCGCCTCGATCTTCGACAGGTCCAGGATGTCGTTGATGATCGTCAGCAGGTGCTTGCCCGCCGTGCGGATCCGCTCGAGGTCCGGCGAGAAGTCGTCCAGCCCCTGGTCCTCCGATTCCTCCAGCAGGATCTCGCTGTAGCCGATGATCGCGTTGAGCGGCGTCCGCAGCTCGTGGCTCATGTTCGCCAGGAACTCCGACTTCGCCTGCGTCGCGCGCTCCGCCGCCGCCCGCGCCGCCTCCGCCTCGTCGCGGGCCGTCATCAGGTAGGTGTTGGTGGCCTCCAGCGCCTGCGCGCGCTCGGCCAGGGCCGCCGCATAGGCATCCTCCCGCCGCCGCGCCCGCCGCAAGGCCATCCACACCGTGCCGATCGCAAGCAGTGCCGCGAGCCCGCCCAGCACGACGAAGATGGTCATCGAGCGATGCAGCTCGGCATCCAGGAAGGTCTCGAGCGGGGTCAGGTCGCGGCTGAGCTTCACGTCCGCGAACGGGACTCCTTCGGGACTGAGAAGCGGGACCCGGGTCTCGTCGACCGTCCCCGCCGGCGGCGGCACGTTGTCCGGATTGGCCAGCACCCGGTCGCTGCCATGCTCCAGGATCGCCACGTCGATGCCGACCCGCTCGTCGATGCGGCCGAGCGCGGTCAGCGGGTCGACATGGACGAAGACGTAGCCCGCCACCCGCAGGCCGCCCAGCGGCGCGACCACCGTCAGCACCGGCGTGCCACGATCGACCCAGGCGCGCGCCATCTGCCGCAGCCGGTCCCGGGCAGACCGGCCGCGCAGCGCCTCGAGCAGCGTCGCCGGCGGTTCGCGCGGAGGAGCCTCGGTGGTCCGGTCCCCCCACCGCTCGCCGACCTTGCGCAGGTCCGGCGTATAGATCGACAGCCCCAGCATCCGCACATCGCCCCGGGTCAGCAGGTCGCGGCCGAACTCGTTGGCGAGCACGGCCCGGATGCGGGCCTCGTCGGTCTCATCGACGAGCGCGCGAACGTCCCGGTTCTCCGCGATCAGGCCGGCGAGCCCCTGCACCACGCCCAGATGCTGCGTCCACAGGATCTCCTTGGTGGCGAAGTCGATGATGCGTGCCGCCGCGCTGCGGTCCGAGTTGCGCACGAAATCGGCATAGCGGTCGGTCATCCAGGCCCCGATGGCGCCGGCCACCACCAGGATGAAAAGGTTGGTGGCAATCAGCAGGGCGGTGATGCCGCCGCTTCGCGTCGGCCGTTCCGGCGTCGGCCCGGCCTGGACTTCCGTCGCCAGGGCGTCGGCCTTGTTCGCTTCCATGGTCATGAACGTTCCGCCGCCTCTTCCTGGATCGCCCCAGTTCCGGATGGCCCCGGTTCTTGATGGCCCCGATTCCTGACGGCCCCAGTTCTTGATGGCCATCGCGCCGCGGCGTGAGAATAGTCGTGGCCTGCGGTACTGTGGAGCGCGGAATATACTCGGTACCGCTGGCGCGTCGGTTTTTTATCACCCCAGGGTGGCCAGCGCGCGCATGATCCGTATTCTGCGGGCTTGGGAACGACTGGCGAAGGGAGAAGACGATGCGCAAGGGACGGGAGACCGAAGCACTCCATCGCGATGGCCGGGAGCAGCAGGATGCACTCGCCGTCGGCCGTCGCGCACTCCTCATGGGCACGGGTGCAGCCGCCATGGGGGCGGCAGTCGGCGCCGCCCTACCGTTCGCCGGCGGCCTGCCGCGGGGGCTGGTGCCATCGGCCATGGCTCAAGGTGCGGCACCGGCCGCGCCGAAGATCCTGAAGATGGACGGCAAGGCCGATCTCGCCCTCCTCGGCGATCGGCCGCTGGTCGCCGAAGCGCCGGAATACCTGCTGGACGACGACGTCACGCCGACCGAGAAGTTCTTCATCCGCAACAATGGCCAGGTGCCGGAGCCGACCGCCAACCCCGATGCCTGGGAGCTGACCATCGACGGCGAGGTCAACACGCCGCTCAAGCTGACCCTGGGGGAACTGAAGAAGCGCTTTCCCGCGGTCAGCTACAAGCTGCAGCTCGAGTGCGGCGGCAACGGCCGGGCCTTCTTCAACCCGGAAGCGCGCGGCAACCAGTGGACCAATGGCGGCGTCGGCAACGCGGAATGGACCGGCGTGCGGTTGCGCGACGTGCTGCAGGCAGCGGGCCTGAAGCCGTCGGCCGTCTATACCGGGCACTACGCGGCCGACCCGCACCTGTCGGGCGATGCCGCGCGCATCACGCTGTCCCGCGGGCTGCCGATCGCCAAGGCGATGGAGGAGCACACGCTCCTGGCCTTCGCGATGAACGGCAAGCCGATGCCGCCCATTCACGGCTTTCCCCTGCGGGTGATCGCGTCGGGCTATCCCGGCTCGGCGTCGTCCAAGTGGCTGACCCGGATCTGGGTCCGGGACCGCGAGCATGACGGGCCGGGCATGACCGGGACCTCCTATCGGGTGCCGACGATCCCGATGGTCCCGGGCGGCAAGGCGGATCCGAAGACCTTCGCGGTCCTGGAATCCATGCCGGTGCGGGCGATCATCACCAATGTGAAGAACGGCACCCAGCTGCCCGACGGCACCCGCAAGATTCCGCTGCGCGGCCACGCCTGGGCAGGGGAAGAGACCGTCAAGGCGGTCGATGTAAGCTTCGACTACGGCCAGACCTGGCAGGCCTGCGCGGTCGACGCACCGCCCAACAAGTATTGCTGGCAGAACTGGCGCACGGAAGTGACCGTGCCGAGCGCCGGCTATTTCGAGTTGTGGGTTCGCGGCACCGACAGCAAGGGACGCATGCAGCCCGCGGCCGCCGCCAACTGGAACCCGCAAGGCTATGGCGGCAACGCCATCCAGCGGGTGGCCGTGCTGATCAACGCCTGAGGGCACGACGACCATGGCCTTCGGACCGGCACGCCTCGCCACGCTCTGCATCGTGCTGACGATCGCCGTGCTCGGATCGGACAAGGCCGGGTGGCTGCGCGACAAGCCGCAGCCACCCCCGCCGCCGGTCGCCACCCGGCCGCCGGCCGCGCCTGCACCGACCGCACCGAGCCCACCGGCTCAGGCCGCGCCGGCGGCCGGCGCGCCGCCGACGGGCTATGTTCGGGACGTCGCCGACGTGCCGGAGAATCTGCCGGAGGGGCCCAATCGCGAAGAGATCTTCTGGTTCTGCACCGCCTGCCACAGTTCCGAACTGATCCGTCGCCAGGGGCTTGCCCGCGATCGCTGGGACGAATTGCTGACCTGGATGACGGATCGGCACGGGATGGCCCCGCTCGAGGGGGCAGAGCGCGACAAGTACCTCGACTATCTGAGCGAGGCCCTGCCGCCCCGCCGTCAGCGCGGCTTCACCAATCCGTTCCTGAACCGGCAGTAGGCCTGGCGCCATTGGCCGGCACCCGCCATTGGGCGCCGATGCTCCGCGCGCTGGAACTGGCCCGGGCGGCCGCTGCGGCAGGGGAAGTGCCGGTCGGCGCCGTCCTCGTCGACGGCATTACCGGTCGCGAACTGTCGGCCGCGCACAACCGGGTCGAGCTCGATCGCGACCCGACCGCCCACGCCGAGATGCTGGCGATCCGCCAGGCGGCGGCCATCGCCGGGTCCGCCCGTCTTCCAGGCTGCGACCTCTACGTCACGCTGGAGCCGTGCCCCATGTGCGCGCAGGCGATCGCGTTCGCCCGGCTCCGGCGGGTCTATTTCGGAGCCTACGACCCCAAGGGGGGCGGCGTGGAGCATGGCCCGCGCATCTTCGGCCAGGCCACCTGCCATCACCGCCCGGAGGTCTATGGCGGCATCGAGGAACGGGCCGCCGCCCAGCTGCTGCGCAGCTTCTTCTCCCCGCGGCGCATCTGACAGATGCAAGGGCAGGAATTCTGCCTTTTTTGTGGCAGCTGCTCGGACTCCGCCTAAATTATAGGCAATACTCCTGCCGAGTCCATCGATTCATCTGGCTACCGCCTTGGCACGAATTTTGGACTCATGATGGACCGTCCTGTTGATGCCAGAGGGGCGGACGCGTCCCGGATTGCCGCCGGAGGCGCACGATGGGCCAAGGAGCTGCTCAGGAGAGGGTTCGATGACGTCGCCGAACAACCACAAGACTTCTGCCGAACTGGCGGCGCAGCGGCGCCCCGGTGCGCGGACCGCGCTCATACCGGCACTCGCCGGCGCGGCTGCCGCTGTCGTCGCCGACCCGGCGCTCGCCCAGACCGCGCCGACACTGAATTCCGGCGATACCGCCTGGATGCTGACGTCGACGGTGCTCGTCCTGATGATGCTCATCCCCGGCCTGGCGCTGTTCTACGCAGGCATGGTCCGCAAGATGAACGTGCTGGCGACGCTCATGCAGTCCTTTGCCTGCATGTGCCTCATCAGCCTGATCTGGTTCGTGATCGGCTATTCGATCGCCTTTGCCGAGGGCACGGCCTTCGTCGGCAGCCTGTCCAAGATGTTCATGGGCGGGGTGGAAATGGGCACGCTGTCGGGGACCATTCCCGAGACCGTGTTCTTCATGTTCCAGCTGTCCTTCGCGGCCATCACCCCGGCGCTCATCGTCGGTGCCGTCGCCGACCGCATGAAGTTCTCGGCCATGCTGCTGTTCAGCGGCCTGTGGTCGATCGTGGTCTACTCGCCGGTGGCGCACATGGTCTGGGGACCGGGCGGCTTCCTGGGCGGAACCGGCCTGACCGACTATCCCGGCCCGTTCGGCGCCGGCGCGGTGCTCGACTTCGCCGGCGGCACGGTGGTGCACATCAATTCCGGCATCGCCGGCCTGGTCGCGGCCCTGGTGATCGGCAAGCGCCGCGGCTACGGCCGGGACCCCTTCCCGCCGCACAACCTGGCGCTGTCGGTGATCGGCGCGTCGCTGCTGTGGGTGGGCTGGTTCGGGTTCAATGCCGGTTCGGCACTGGCCGCGGGCGAGCGCGCCGGCATGGTGATGGCGGTGACCCATATCGCCACGGCCGCCGCCGGCCTGTCCTGGATGTTCGCGGAGTGGCTGACCAAGGGCAAGCCCAGCATCCTCGGCATCATCTCCGGCGCCGTCGCCGGCCTGGTCGCGATCACGCCGGCCTGCGGCTTCGTCACCCCGACCGGCGGCCTGATCATCGGGCTGGTCTCCGGCGTGGTCTGCTTCTGGGCCTGCACCGGGCTGAAGCACGCGCTGGGCTATGACGACGCGCTCGACGTGTTCGGCATCCACGGCATGGGCGGCATCGTCGGCGCCATCCTGACCGGTGTCTTCGCGGTGGGCGCGATGAGCGCCACGACCGGCGCGGACGGTGCCGTGGTCGCCGGCGTCAGCGGCCTGGTCGAAGGCAATGGCGGCCAGGTCATCGCCCAGATCGTCGGCGTTCTCGTTACCATCGTGTGGTGTGCGATCGCCTCCTTCGTGCTCCTGAAGATCGTCGATGTGTTGGTGGGGCTCCGTGTCGACGAGGAGATGGAGCGCGATGGTCTCGACCTCCGGCTGCATGGTGAGACCGTGCCCTGAACGCCGGTACCGAGGTCGAGGGGAAAGGGGGCGCTTCGGCGCCCCCTTTTTCGTGCAAGATGGCGCCCCGATCCGAATCGAGAGGAGCGCCCCAGCCCATGCCGACATCCGTGAAAGAGCTGCTCGCGGCCGCGAACGCCGTCGTCCCGAGGATCGACGCGGGGGAGACCCGCCGGATGCAGGCCGAATCCGATGCCCTGCTGGTCGATGTCCGGGACGGGACCGAGGTCGCCAGGAGCGGCAAGCTGAAGGGCGCCGTCGCCGTATCCCGCGGCCTGCTGGAGTTCCGCGCCGACCCGGACAGCCCGGCCCACGACCCTGCCTTCCGCAAGGACCGGCCGATCATCCTCTACTGTGCGTCGGGCGGCCGCTCGGCCCTGGCGGGCAAGACCCTGCACGACCTGGGCTTCGCCCGCGTCCACAACCTCGGCGGCTTCACGGACGGGGTCGAAGGCGGGCTGGAGGTGGAACCGGCCTGACGAGACGGGGCGGGGCCGCCGCGGGCCGGCCCCCCCGCCTTACTTCCGCACGGTGCCGAGCGCGCCCAGGCGGTTGAGCACCAGGACCAGGGCGACCGACACCAGGACGATCAGGGCCGAGACGGCGGCCATGGTCGGGTCGATGCGGTCGCTGACATAGTTGAAGATCCGCACCGGCAGGGTCTGGTGGGCGGGGCCGGCCATGAACAGCGTGACCGTGACCTCGGAGAACGAGATCAGGAAGCAGAACAGGAAGGCCGAGACCATGCCGCGCAGGCATAGCGGCAAGGTGACGAGCAGCACCGCGTGGCGGCGGCGCGCGCCGAGGCTCATCGCGGCCCATTCCAGCTCCGGCCCCTGGCCTTCGAGCGCGGCCAGCAGCGTGCGCACGGCAAAGGGCAGGACGATCACCACGTGGGCGGCCAGCAGTGCCGGGAACGCGCCGTAGAGGCCCACCAGGTTGGTGAACTGCAGCATGGCGATGCCGTAGACGACGGCCGGCACGATCAGCGGCGCGGTGAAGAGGCCGAGCAGCACGGCCGAGCCGGGGGGCCGGCCGCGCACCAGCCCATAGGCGGCCAGGAAGCCCAGCGCCGTCGCGATCAGCGCCGACAGCAGGCCGAGGCGCAGGCTGAGCCAGGCGCTGTCGATGAAGGCGTCGTAGGAGAACAGCTCCTGGTACCAGCGCAGCGAGAAGCTGGCGATCGGCACCTCGAAGCGCATGCTGGGGGTGAAGGACATCCACACCACCAGGATGATCGGCGCCACGACATAGACGATCATCAGCAGGTTGAAGAAGGTGAGCGTCCGCTTCATCGCCGCGGGCCCGCCAGCCCCCGCGCGGTGATGCCCTGGGCCAGCATGACGAAGCCCAGCGTCACCACCAGCATGGCGACCGCCAGCGCACCGCCGAACGGCCAGTTCAGCTCTTCCAGGTTGACCTGATAGGCGATGAAGGACAGCACGCGCGTCCGCGTGCCGCCCAGCAGCGCCGGGGCGGCGAAGGCCGCCATGTTCATGGTGAAGTTGATGATGGCGCCCGCCAGCAGCGCCGGCAGGGTGAGCGGCACCGTGACGCGCAGGAAGACCTGCCACGGCCGGGCGCCCAGCGTCATCGCCGCCCAGCGCAGGTTGCCGTCCAGCCCCTTCAGCGCTGCCCACAACGGCAGCAGCACGAAGAGGAAATGCCCCGGCAGCAGGCCGATGACGATCCCGGTCTCGTTCAGCATCAGGCGCAGCGGTGTATCGATCAGGCCCAGCGCCCGCAGGCCGTTGTTCACCAGGCCGTTGTTGCCGAGGATGAGCGTCCAGCCGAAGGACTTCACCACTGCGTTCACGAACCAGGGCGACATGTAGACCAGGATGGCCCAGGTCTGCCCGCGCGGGCCGAGCCCCGCCAGCCACACGGCAACGGGGTAGGCGAGCAGGACCGACAGCAGGGTGATGATTATGCTGACCCGCAGCGTGCGCACCAGCACCCCCCAGTAGTAGGTGTCGACCAGCCGCAGGAAGTTGGCGGTCGTCCAGTGGCTGCGGTCGATGCCGGCCGGCGTGTTCGGGTGCAGGCTGATGACCGCGGTGTCGATCAGCGGCGCCAGGTAGACGGCCAGCATCAGCAGCAGCGCGGGGCCCAGGAAGATCCAGACCCCGCCGCCGAGCCGCACGCCGAGCGCGGCCCGGCCGGCCGCGGCACCCGTCATGGAGGGATGGTCATGGAGCGACCGCCGCCAGGTCGGCGTCGTCCCACGACAGGCGGACCGGAGTCCCCACGGCCAGAGCCCCCGACCGCTCCGGCAGGGCCTGTGCCAGCAGCATCCGGCCGTCGAGGGCGATTCGGTAGTTCACGAGGTTGCCGAGATGGGCGACCTGATCGATCCGGCCGGCCAGCGCACCGGCCGCCGACATGGTAGGGGCAGGCGTGGCGAGGGCGGGGGCAAGCGCCAGCCGCTCGGGGCGCAGGACCACGGTCGCGGCGTCCCCGGCCGCCGATCCCGGAAGTGCCGCCACGCGGCAGGTCCGCAGGCCGTCCAGCATGATCTCCGCCACGCCGCCCTGCACGCGCTGCACCTGCCCGGTCCATTCGTTGACGGGGCCGAGGAAGCCCGCAACGAAGCGATTGGCCGGACGATCATAGATCTCGGTCGGCGCCCCCACCTGCTCGACGCGACCGGCGCGCATCACCGCGACCCGGTCGGACAGGGAGAAGGCCTCGTGGATGTCGTGCGTCACCAGCACGGTGGTGATGCCGAGGCGGTGCTGCAGGTCCGCCAGTTCGCTGCGCATGTCCTCGCGCAGCCGTGCATCGAGGTTGGACAGCGGCTCGTCGAGCAGCAGCAGGTCGGGTTCGACGACGATGGCCCGGGCGAGTGCCACGCGCTGCTGCTGGCCGCCGGACAGTTCCGAGGGCTTGCGACGGCCATAGCCCTCCAGCCGGACGGTGGCGAGCGCGCGCTCCACCCTCGGCCCGCGCTCGGCCCGCGGCACGCGGCGCATGGCAAGGCCGAAGGCGACGTTCTGGGCCACCGTCATGTGCGGAAAGAGCGCATAGTTCTGGAACACGAGGCCGATGCGACGGGCCCAGATCGGGGCCTGGCTGACATCGGCCCCGCCGATCGCGATCCGCCCCGAGTCCGGCGTCAGGATCCCGGCGACGAGGCGCAGGAAGGTCGTCTTGCCGCAGCCGGAGGGGCCCAGCACGGTGAAGAATTCACCCGGCCGGACCGAGACGTCGATCCCGTCCACCGCCGCCGTCCCGCCGAAGCGCTTGACGAGCGACGAGGCCTCCAGGCCCGCAGGAGCCGTAGCCACCACAGTTCGTTCCGGACGCGACTATTTCAGCGGCAGGACTTCGCGCTCGAACACCTTGATCCATTCGGCACGGCTGGCGTTCACATGGGCGTAGTCGATCCGCTGCATCTCGTTGAGGGCGGAGACCGGGATCGGGTTGTTGGTGACCTCGGTGTTCATGGTCACGTTGCCGTAGCGCTCGGCACGGAAGCTCATGACTTCCTTGGACAGCCACCAGTTCAGGAACGCCTTGGCACCTTCCGGGTTCGGCGCATTCTTCATGATACCGGCGGCGGTGCCCGTGAAGAACAGCGGCTTCGGCACGACGTACTTGACCGGGATGCCGCGCTTGGCCATCTCGGCCGCCGAGGACGAACTGTAGAAGCCGACCGCCGCCGAGCCGTCCTGCAGGAACTGGCCCATGCGCGCGAAGGTGGTCGGCCATTCGACGATGCCGGGCGCCAGCTTCTTCAGCGCCTCCATGCCCGGGCCGATCTGGTGCTCGCTGCCGCCATGGACGCGCGCCAGCGTGATCAGCACATAGAGGCCGTAGGTGGTGTTGACCGGCGGCAGCACGAGGCTGCCGCGGAACTCCGGCCGCATCAGCTCCGCCCAGTCGGCCTTGGGCTCGACCCACTTCTTCTGGGCGAAGACCTCGTGGTTGTAGATGATCGACATGACGTCGCCATACGTCATGATCGCGTTGGCGTTGATGCGCGCGACCGGGGCCAGCTTGGCGATGTTGGGGATGTCCTTCTGGTCGAGCGGAACGAAGATGCCCTGGTCGTTGCCGGCCAGGAAGGGCAGCAGGTCGCTCTGCACCACGTCGACCTGCGGCTTGTCCTTCTGAGCGACGGCGGCCGCGATGATCTCCGGCCCGGTCGCCTTCGGCACCAGCTGGACGGTGTATCCGGTCGCCTCGGTGAACTTCTTGCCCCAGCCCTCCTTCTCGAGCGTCTGCTGGACGGTGCCGCCCCAGGTCAGGAAGTAGACGGTCTTGCTGGCGCCCTGGGCAACCGCTCCGCCGGCCACGGCAACGGACAGAGCGGCGCCGGCGACGGCGCGCAACAGGGCGGAACGGCTGATCGGAGCCATGGGGCGGATTCTTTCCGGAGGATCAGGCGGCGGCGGAGACGCGCTGGACGGCGACGCCGCCGCGCAGCGAGTTGGGGGCGGTCGAACCCCACAGCACCTCGAAACCGGGAGGCAGGGGGCGGTTGTTCGGCATGGAGAACCACAGCCGCATCAGGCGCCGGGTCCGGCCCGCGGTCGGGTCGTCCTCGTAGGCGGTGCGGCCGTGGTAGATGACGTGGTTGTTGAGGAACTGCATGTCGCCCTCGACGAAGGGGGCGTAGAGGCAGTTCTCCTCCGCCAGTTCGGCCAGCATGTCCATCGCCGCAACCTGTTCGGGCGTGACCCGGGGGACGTCGGGGAATTCCTGGGCCTGCTCGACATAGGTGCGCGAGTACTGGCTGGTCAGCCAGCCGTCAACCATCCCGAACACCGGCAGCTTGAACCAGGGCTGCGGATGCAGCCCGTCCTCGTCCTCGGGCCGCGAGCGATAGAAATCCTGGAACAGGACGTCCAGCAGATCGGGGCGCCGCCGCAGCATCTCGTTGTAGATGGTGGCGATGCTGGCGAGCTTGCTGACGCCGCCCGCCATGCTGTTCTGCGCACACAACAGCGCGATCACGTCGCAGCGGTCGGTGTGGAAGCGCAACGGCCCGTTCGAGCGGGCGCGCGCCCGGCTCGACTTCACCCGGCCGGCGACGGGTACGACATAGGTCGGCTCGGCATCGCCCGACTCGTCACGGACCTCGCCGATCAGCTCGCCGCGGGCATTCTGGTGGACGGCGGTGCCCATGTGGGTGCCGAAGCCCCAGAAGATCCGGCGCATGTCGTCGAGCGAGTAGCGGGCAACCGGCAGGCCGGAGACCCGGACGGCGCCATAGCCGGTCTCCAGTTCCTGCTGCAGGTCCGCGATGAAGGGCTCGAACCCGGGCAGCGGGAAATCCTCCCGCCGGATGGCCAGCGTCGGGATGCCCGCGCGGTCGACCGCGGCCAGCGCCGCCTCGATCGTCGCCATCTGATCATCGCTCAGCCGGCGAACCCAGCCGTTCGATGCCTCGAGATCCTTGCCGTACCAAGCCACGGGTCCGGAAATCGTTTGCCGTGCCGCAACTGCCATCGCTCGCACCTCCGAATGCGCCCAGGCGCAACCGCGGCGGAGTCAATCACGCCCCGCACCGGCTGTCATCGGCAATCCGCGCGACGGAATGAAGCAATCGGCGCGCCAGGCAAAGTGGGCGGGCGGATCGGCGGCTCAGGCGTCGAGCGTGTTCCGCCGCTCCCATTCGGACAGGGTGCGGGAGAAGTCGTCCCATTCCGCCATCTTGAGCTTCGCGTAGCTGGCGACGACGTCGGCGCCGAAGGCGGCGCGGGTGAAGCCGCTCTTCTCGAACAGGCGGATGGCGTCGAGCAGGTAGAGCGGCAGCCGCTTGGCGCCCTTCACCTTGTGGCCGTCGCGGTACATGTCGATGTCGAGACGCTTGCCCGGGTCGCGGCCGGCGGCGATGCCGTCCAGCCCCGCGGCCAGGATCGCCGCCTGGCCCAGGTAGGGATTGACGGCCGCGTCCATCAGCCGCAGCTCGAAGCGGCCCGCCTCCGGGATGCGGACCATGTGGGTGCGGTTGTTGCCGCCATAGGTGATGGTGTTGGGCGCCCAGGTGGCGCCCGACCGGGTGTTCGGCGCGTTGAGGCGCTTGTAGCTGTTCACCGTCGGGGCGAAGAGGGCGCACAGGTCGCCCGCATGCTGCAGGACGCCGCCCAGGAACTGGTAGGCCAGCGGCGACAGGCCGAGTTCGCCGTCGGCGTCCTCGAACAGGTTCTTGCGGCCGGCGCCATCCCACAGGGAGACATGGGCATGACAGCCCGACCCGGTCAGGTGCGGGAAGGGCTTGGGCATGAAGGTGGCGCGGGCGCCGTGGGCCTCGGCGATCGATCGCGCCATGAACTTGAAGAAGACGTGCCGGTCGGCGGTGACCAGCGCGTCGTCATACTCCCAGTTCATCTCGAACTGGCCGTTCGCGTCCTCGTGGTCGTTCTGGTACGGGCCCCAGCCGAGCTCGGCCATGCCGTCGCAGATCGCCCGGATGATGTCGAAGCGGCGCATCAGCGCCTGCTGGTCGTAGCAGGGCTTGTCGGCGACGTCGCCGGCATCGCCGATCGCCTTGCCGTCCGGCGACAGCAGGAAGAACTCGCACTCGACGCCGGTGCGCATGCGCCAGCCCTTGGCCGCCGCCTCGGCGATCAGGCGCTTCAGGATGACGCGAGGGGCCTGCGGCACCGGGGCGCCGCCCATCCACAGGTCGGCCGCCAGCCAGGCCACCTCCTTCTTCCAGGGCAGGACCGTCAGGCTGGCCGGGTCCGGCACGGCGAACATGTCGGCATCGGCCGGCGACAGGTCGAGGTGGGTGGCGAAACCGGCAAAGCCCGCGCCCGCCTTCTGCATCCCGCCGATCGCCGAGGCCGGCACCAGCTTGGCCCGGGTGGCGCCGAAGAGATCGACATAGGCGATCAGGAAATAGGCAATGCCGCGCTCGCGGGCGATCGCCGCCAGGTCGCTGGTCTTCTCCGCCTTCGCCGCCGCAGTCCTGGCCATCCCGTCCCCCTCTTGTCCCGCCCGCCGATGCGACCGCCGTGCCAGCCGGCCGCCCTATCTTCCCGGAATCCAGCCCGTTCCGGCCAGGGGCACGCCGGCCATGGCCGCGGCCTCCATGGTCAGGGCCGCCAGATCCTCCGGCTCCAGGTTGTGGAGATGCGACTTGCCGCACGCCCGGGCCAGGGTCTGCGCCTCCAGCACCATCGTCGACAGGTAATTGCGGACCCGGCGCGCGGCCGCATCCACGTCGAGGCGCGCCTCCAGCGCCGGATCCTGGGTGGCGATGCCGACCGGGCAGCGGCCGGTCTGGCAATGGTGGCAGGCCCCGGGCGCCGTGCCGAGCGCGGCATAGTCGGCGACATGGATCGGCCGGTTGCAGTCCAGCGCGATCAGGGCCGCGGTGCCGATCGAGACCGCGTCCGCCCCCATCGCCAGGGCCTTGGCGACGTCGGCGCCGGAGCGGATGCCGCCCGAGATGATCAGCGGCACCTTGCGGTGCATGTCCAGCTCCTGCAGGGCCTCGACCGCCTCGCGCAGCGCCGGCAGGGTCGGGATGCCGACATGCTCGATGAACACGTCCTGGGTGGCGCCGGTGCCGCCCTGCATCCCGTCGAGCACGATCGCGTCGGCGCCCGACTTGACCGAGAGCTGCACGTCGTAGCGCGGGCGGGCGGCCGCCACCTTCACATAGATCGGCTTCTGCCAGTCGGTGATCTCGCGCAGCTCCTGGATCTTGATCGCCAGGTCGTCCGGGCCGGTCCAGTCGGGATGGCGGCAGGCGCTGCGCTGGTCGATGCCCGCCGGCAGCACGCGCATGCCGGCGACCCGCTCGGTGATCTTCTGGCCGAGCAGCATGCCGCCGCCGCCGGGCTTGGCGCCCTGGCCGACCACCACCTCGATCGCGTCGGCCCGGCGCAGGTCGCGCGGGTTGAGGCCATAGCGCGACGGCAGCACCTGGTAGACGAGCAGGCTCGACGCCTCGCGCTCCTCGTCGGTCATGCCGCCATCGCCGGTCGTGGTGGTCGTGCCCATGGCGGTGGCCGCCCGGCCGAGCGCGGTCTTGGCGGTGGCGGAGAGCGCGCCGAAGCTCATGCCGGCGATGGTGATGGGGATCTTGAGATGCAGCGGCTTCTTGGCGAAGCGGGCACCGATGACGACGTCGGTCGCGCACTTCTCGCGATAGCCCTCGAGCGGGTAGCGGGAGATGGAGGCGCCGAGCAGGACCAGGTCATCGAAGCTCGGCAGCCGCCGCTTGGCGCCGAAGCCGCGGATCTCGTAGATGCCCTCGGCCGCGGCCCGCTGGATCTCGTGGATCGTCTCCGGCGGGAAGGACGCGGAGCGGCGAAGGGGGGGATGGCCGTCCATTCTCTATGGCCTCAATAGGCGTCGGCGTGGTCGACGTGGAAGTGGTAGAGCCGGCGGGCGGAGCCGTAGCGCCGGAAGCGCGCCGGATCGCCCGGGATGCCCGTCCGGGCCAGCAGGTCCGCCACCGCCGCGCGGTCGGCGTCGGCCATCGGCTGTTCCTCGCAGTCGGCACCCAGGCTGGTGACGCGGCCCTGGACGTAGATCACCGCCTCGTACAGCGAATCGCCGAGGTCGCCGCCGGCATCGCCGCAGACGACCAGCCGCCCCGCCTGGGCCATGAAGGCGCTCATGTGCCCGACCGAGCCGCCGACCACGATGTCGACCCCCTTCATCGAGATGCCGCAGCGCGCGCTGGCATCGCCCTCGATGACGAGCAGGCCGCCATGGCCGGAGGCCCCGGCCGCCTGGGAGGCGTTGCCGCGCACCCGGACGGTGCCGGACATGATGTTCTCGGCCACGCCGACGCCGGCATGGCCGTCGATGACGATCTCGGCCGCCTCGTTCATCCCCGCGCAGTAGTAGCCGACATGCCCCTCGACGGTGATCGAGACCGGCCGGGTCAGGCCGGCCAGCAGCGCGTGCCGCCCGCCCGGGTTGACGATCGTCCAGGCGCGCTCGTTGGTGTCGGGCGGCAGGTCGTGCAGGCGCTGGTTCAGCTCGCGGACCGTCGCGAGCTCAAGGTCGACCGTGATCACGCGCGCCCCCAGGCATAGACGGTGGCCGGCTCCGGCTCCCACACCCGGGCGCGGGCGGAACCGGGCAAGGGCGCGATCGCCTTCCATTCCGACCCCATGGCGACCCAGTCGTCGGTCTCGGCCAGGATCGCCGGCTTGCAGGCCACCGGGTCGCGCAGCACGGCGAAGCCGTCCCGGGTGCCGACGGCGAAGGTGTAGAAGCCGTCGAGGTCGTCGAGCCCGGCGCGCATCGCATCGGCCAGGGAATCGCCCTGCTGCAGCCGATGGGCGAAGTAGCCGGCCGCGACCTCGCTGTCGTTGTCGGTGCCGAAGCGGATGCCGGCGCGGGCGAGGTTGCGGCGCAGGCGGTTGTGATTGGACAGCGAGCCGTTATGGACGAGGCACAGCTCGGACCCGACCGCGAACGGGTGGGAGTGCTCGGTGGTGACCGCGCTCTCGGTCGCCATGCGGGTGTGGCCGAGCGCATGGGTCCCGTCCATGCCGGCCAGGTCGAAGCGGCGCGCGACCTCGTCCGGGCCGCCCATGTCCTTGAACACCTCGATGCGCCGGCCGAAGCCCATCACCCGTACCTCGGGGTGGTGGGCAGCCAGCCAGGCGCGCGCCGGCCCCTCTTCCGCCGAGACGGTCAGCACCGCGTGGTTGCCGCGCGGCTCGGCCGCCGCCGGGCGGTCGATCGACCGCGCGAAGGCAGCGGCCAGCGCCGCCCAGTCATGGGCCGGGTCCGGATGGAAGAGGGTGATCTTGACCGAGCCCTCCGGCGCGGGGCGGCGATAGACGGCGAAGCCGGCGCTGTCCGGCCCGCGATCGCCCATCTCCACCAGCATGCGCGCCAGCAGCCGGCCCAGGTCCGGCCGCAGCGCCTCGTTCTTCAGGAACAGTCCGACAATTCCGCACATGGCGGCGACTTTAGGAGCCGCGCGCTGCGGCACGCAATCGAAAGCAACAATATTTCCTTACAGGAAAATTTCCCGATCAGCGCTCCTCGCGCTCCGAGACGAGAATCGACAGGAAGCGGATCGGCAGGCGGCGCAGTTCCTCCGGCCCGTGCGGGGCATCCGCGTCGAACAACAGGGAATCGCCAGGGCGCAGCAGCCACGCCTTGGCGCCGTGGCGATAGACCACCTCGCCCGCCAGCATGTGGATGAACTCCTGTCCCGCGTGCTGGAAGACCGGGAAGACGTCGGACTTCTCGGTGAGCGTGATGAGGTAGGGCTCGACCGCGATGCGCTTGCCGATGCCGTGCCCCAGCAGCTGGTACTGGTGCCCGGCGCGGGTGCCGCGGCGCTCGATCGCCAGCCCCTGGCCCGCCGGGACATAGACCGCGTCGCGCTGCTCCTCGTAGGAGCGCAGGAAGGCGGTGACCGGCACGCCGAGCGCGTCGGCCAGCCGCTGGATGGTACCAAGCGAGGGCGAGGTGCGGCCGTTCTCGATCTTCGACAGCATGCCGACCGACAGGCCGGCACGCGCCGCCAGCGCCGCCACCGTCAGGTCGTGGCGCTGCCGGAAGGCCCGCACCGCCCGGCCGATCGCCGCTTCCAGCCGTCCCTCCGGCGGACGGTGTGCCGGGTCGGGAGGGGCTGGGGTGGCGGCCGGGCGCTTCATGCCGCCAGGTCGTCGATCCTGGGCGAGGCTTCCAGCAGGGCCTTGGTGTAGGGATGCTGCGGACGGTCGAAGATCTCGTCCCGCGTCCCCGTCTCCACCACCAGGCCATGCTCCATCACTGCGACGCGGTCGGCGATCTGGGCGACCGCGGCCAGGTCGTGGGAGATGAAGAGGCAGGCGAAGCCGTGCTGTGCCTGGAGCCGCTGCAAGAGCGACAGCACCTGCTGCTGGATCGTCATGTCGAGGGCCGAGACCGGCTCGTCGGCGACGACGAAGGCCGGGCGGCGGACGAGTGCCCGGGCGATCGCCACCCGCTGCCGCTGGCCGCCCGAGAGCGCGTGCGGGTGGCGGTCGGCGAAGCCGGCCAGGCCCACTTCCTCCAGCACTTCGGCGACGCGGACGGCCTTGGCCTTGCCGTCCATGCCCTCGGCATGGCGCAGCGGCTCGGCCACGATGGGACCGACGCGCATGCGCGGGTCGAGCGAGGAGTAGGGGTCCTGGAACACCAGCTGGCAGGCCAGCCGGAAACGGCGCATCGCGGCCGGGTCGCTGGCGGCGATGTCGGTGCCGGCGAAATGGATGCGGCCCGCCTTGGCCGGGACGAGGCCGAGGATGGCGCGGCCCAGCGTCGTCTTGCCCGACCCGCTGCCGCCGACCACCGCCAGCACCTCGCCCGGGCGCACGTCGAGGCTGACGCCCTTCACCGCATGGACCGGCCGGCCGGCCCGGAAGAGGTGCTTGCGGCCGGGGAACAGCACCTCCAGGTCGCGGACCGAGACGATCGGCCTGGCGTCGGGCGGCACCGGCCGGGCCGGGCCGCGTCGCGGCAGGGCGCCGACCAGGGTCTGGGTATAGGGCTGCTGCGGCCGGAGCAGGATGTCGCGCGACGACCCGGCCTCCACCACCCGGCCGCGCTCCATCACCACCGCGTTCGAGGCATAGCGGCCGACCAGGCCGAGATTGTGGGTGATGAGAATGACCGCGGTGCCGTTGTCGCGGGTCAGCTCGACCATCAGATCGAGCACCTCGCGCTGGGTCAGCGTGTCCAGCGCCGTGGTCGGCTCGTCGGCCAGGAGCAGCTTCGGCTGCAGCAGCATGACCGCGGCCAGCATGATGCGCTGGCGCATCCCGCCCGAGAATTCGTGCGGGTAGGCGGCGAGGCAGCGGTCCGGGTCGGTGATCTGCACCCGGTCGAGCATCTGCCGGCACAGCCGCCGCACCTCGTCCTTCGGCAGCTTGCGGTGCAGCTCCAGCCCCTCGGCCAGCTGCGAGCCGATCGTCAGCGCGGGGTTGAGCGAGACCATCGGCTCCTGGAAGACCATGCCGATGCCGGGTCCGCGCAGCGCCCGCATCGCCGACGGCGGCAGGGCGGAGAGGTCGCGGCCGTCGAACAGGATCCGGCCGCCGCTGCGGCGCACGCCCGGCGGCAGGAGGTCGAGCACCGAGCGCGCGGCCATCGTCTTGCCGCTGCCGGATTCGCCGACCAGCGCCATGATCTCGCCGGGCTGGAGGGAGAACGACACCCGGTCGACCACGGTGCGGTCGCCGGCCGTGACCGACAGGTCGGTCACGGCCAGGAGCGGGCCGGGGCCGGCAGGAACGGCGCTGGGACGGGTCGGGGTCATGCCGCAACCATGCGTGGGTCGAGGCGGTCGCGCAGCGCGTCGCCCAGGAGATTGATGCCGAGCAGGGTCAGCGCGATGCACAGGCCGGGCGCGATCGACAGCCACGGCGCCTGGTCGAGATAGGGCCGGGCGGCCGACAGCATGTTGCCCCAGGTCGGCGCGGGTGGCGGCACGCCGAGGCCGAGGAAGCTGAGCGCGCTCTCCGCCAGGACCACCCAGCCGAACATGCTGGTGGCGAGCACGACGATCGGCGCCACGCAGTTCGGCAGGACGTGGCGGGCCATCGTGTAGACCTCGGAATTGCCGATGACGCGGGAGGCCTCGATGTACTCGCGCTCGCGCACCGACAGCACGGCGCCGCGGACGACGCGGACCACCGACGGCGCGTAGGCGAGGCCCAGCGCCAGGATGATGCCCCACTTGTTGGGGCCGATCACCGCCATCAGGCCCAGCGCCAGCAGGATGCCGGGGAAGGCCAGCAGGGTGTCGTTGATCGCCATGAGGACGCGGTCGAGCCAGCCGCGCAGGAAGCCCGCCAGGACGCCAATGACGACGCCCAGAACGACGGCGGCAACCACGGTCATCAGCGCCACCAGCGCGCTGGTGGCGGCCCCCGCCATCAGGCGGCTGATGACGTCGCGGCCGAACTCGTCGGTGCCGAGCCAGTAGAGGTCCGACGGCGGACGCAGCCGCGCCCGCAGGTTGATCCGCAGCGGCGCGTAGGGGGTCCAGAAGTTGGCGGTGAAGCTGACCGTGGCGAGCAGGCCGATCAACGTTCCGCCGATGACGGCATTGGCGCGCAGGCGCATCCGCGACCTCATTCCGCCGCTACCCGCGGATCGAACACGGGGTAGAGCAGGTCCACCAGGAGATTGACCAGGACGTACATGATGGCGATGAACAGCAGGCAGCCCTGCACCACCGGATAGTCTCGCGCGAAGATCCCGTCGACCAGCAACCGGCCCAGGCCGGGCAGGGTGAAGACGGTCTCGATGACGGCGATGCCGCCCAGCAGGTTGCCGAGGATCAGGCCGAGCAGGGTCCAGGTGGGCGCGAAGGCATTGGGCAGCGCGTGGCGCCACAGCACCCGGCCCTCGGGCACGCCCTTGGCCCGGGCGTGGGTGATGTATTCGAGCCGCAGCACCTCGATGGTTGCGGCCCGCGCCATGCGCGTGACGACGCCGATCTCGATCAGGGTCAGGGTCGCGGTCGGCAGGACGACGTAGGCGAGCGCCCGGCCGAAATCCTCGGCGAAGGAGACATAGCCGACCACGGGCAGCCAGCCGAGCTTGACCCCGAACAGCAGCAGCATCAGCAGGCCCAGCCAGAAGCTCGGGATGGACAGCAGCATGGTGGCGCCGGCGACGATCATCAGGTCGCCCAGGCTGTTCTGCTTCCAGGCTGCGATCATCCCGGCCGGCACGGCGACGAGCGTCGCCAGCAGGACCGCCACCAGCACGATGCTGGCGCTGACCCGGAAGCGATCGAGGATCAGCGGCAGCACCGGCAGGTCGTTGGTGATCGAGCGACCGAAGTCGCCCACGAGCACGTTGCCAAGCCAGTACATGAACTGCACCGGGATCGACTGGTCGAGGCCGAGCTGGCTACGCAGCTCGGCCAGCGTTTCTTCGGTCGCGGTGTCGCCCAGCATGAGCTGGGCCGGATCGCCCGGGACCAGCCGCAGCAGGACGAAGACCGCGAGCGCGACGAGCAGTGCCGTCGGCACCGTCATCAGCAGGCGGTGGAGGATGTAGCGCAGCACGGAGATGAGGGCCTTCCGAAGGACGAGGCGGACGGGAAGCTATTGCAGCGAGACGCCCCACAGGCGCGGCTGGCCGGCGGCCCAGCCCTTGTAGCCCTTCGCCCGCTTGCCGGAGGCGGCGATGTCGACGCCGTTGTATAGGACCAGCATCGGGACATCGGCCAGGAACATGGTGTGCAGCCGGTCGAAGATGGCCTGGCGCCGGCTCCGGTCGGCGACCACCATGGCCTCTCCCAGCAGCTTCAGGGCCTCGGGGTTGTCCCAGACCTTGCGCGGCTGGGTCGCCTTCGGGCCGCTCATCATCTCGTAGTTCAGGGCAGCATCGAGGCGCGCGGAGTAGGAGAACGACATCATCTGGTAGTCGCCCTTGAGGTAGCGGTCGAGCTGGGTCGCCCACTCCAGCACCTCGAGCTCGGCGGTGATGCCCGCCTGCTGCATCATCGCCTGCGCCAGCACGGCCGCATCGTACATCGCGCCGTAGCGCTTGTTGGCCAGGATCTTGATCGTCTGGCCGCGGTAGCCGGCCTCCGCCAGCAGCTTCTTCGCCGCTGCGGGATCGGCCGCGAGGCGCTGGGCCTGGACCTTGCTGTAGTAGGAGCTGGGGACAGGCACCATCGAGGCGTTGGGCTGGGCCGTGCCCTGGGTGATGCCAGTGGCGATCTCGGCCGTGTCGATCGCATGCGCGATGGCGCGCCGCACCCGCACGTCCTGCAGGACCGGATCCCTGGTCTGGAGCAGGAAGCCGCTGACCGACATGGTGGGCGCCGTATCCACCGTGATGTCGCTGCGCCGCTTCAGCTCCGGGAGGTCCTCGGCGGACGCGTCCGCCCAGACGTCGATCGAGCCCGCCAGCAAGGCTGCCTTGGTCGCGGCGGGGTCGGGAATGACCAGGAACCGGACGCGCTCGACCTCGGCCTTCTTGCCGCCGACATAGCCGTCGCGGGGGCCGGGCAGCGAGGCATAGCCGGCGAAACGCTCCAGCTCGATGAACTCGCTGCGCTTCCATTCGCCGAACTTGAACGGCCCGGTCGCGATCGGGCCCTTCCACTTGCCGTCCGCGTCGACGGAGTCCTTGTGCAGGATTGCCGAGCCGCCGCAATCGGGCCGGGCCATGACCGACAGGAAGATGGCGGTCGGCTTGTCGATGCGGAACACGGCCGTGCGCGCGTCCGGCGTCTCCACGGCTTCGATCCTGGTCAGGCCCTTGCCGCCGAACTCCGACTGGCAGCGCCACTTGGTCGCCGGATCGAGGTACCGCTTCCACGTCCAGGCGACATCGGCCGAGGTGAGCGGCTGGCCGTTGTGGAAGGTGACCCCGTCGCGCAGGGTGAAGGTATAGGTCTTGCCGTCGTCCGACACGTCGATCCTGGCCGCCAGCAGGGGCGCCACGTCGCCGTTCTCGGTCAGGCCGACCAGCCCTTCCAGGACATGCATCATCACGCCGTCGGTATTGCCGTCGCGGTTGACGCCGGGGTCGTTGGTCCGGATATCCGCATTGATCGAGACCCTGAGCGTGCCGGGCGACTGCGCAGCCGCCGGGCCGACGATCCAGGGGGCGGCGAACAAGGTCAGAGCGAGGGCGGCACGGCGCATGCTTCCGTCTCCGGTGTGAGCAAGGGTCGATCGGCTCGACTATGCGTTTCGTGACAAGAAAGTGCAACGCTCAGTTCGGCCGCGGGCGCCGTCCGGTTGCGATATCTGGACAGTCCACTTCAACCAATCTGGCCAGAGAGTTGTTTCCATGGAGGTCGGCGGCTACCATCGCCGGCTTCCCATGGAATCGCAGGCAATGCTGAACGACCGTCTGGAAATGCTGGGGGACAACCCGTTCTATCGGCTGGCCAAACTGCTCGCCGGGGTTCAACCGCTGGCCAACGAAGCGCCCCTGCTGATGTCCGCCGGCGAGCCGCAGCATCCGCCGCCGCCTTTGCTCGCCGAAACGGTCGCCCGGAATGCCCATCTCTGGGGCCGGTATCCCGGCAACGAAGGCGGTCCCGAGTTCCGTCGCGCCGTAGCCGGCTGGCTGGGACGCCGTTATGGATTGCCGGACGGGATGATCGATCCCGACCGCCAGGTCCTGCCCCTGTCGGGGACCAAGGAGGGGCTCTACCTGCTGGCCCAGGTCGCGGTGCCGCAGGCGAAGAATGGCCGGCCGCCGACGGTGCTGCTGCCCAATCCCTACTATCACGTCTACAGCGCGGCGGCCGTCATGGCCGGCGCCGAGCCAGTGTTCCTGGCGGCGACGAAGGAGACCGGGTTCCTGCCCGATCTCGATGCCATACCGGAAGAGGCGCTGGATCGCTGCGCGCTCTTCTATCTCTGCTCGCCGGCCAACCCGCAGGGCGCGCAGGCCGACCTCGGCTACCTGAAGCGCTTGATCGGGCTCGCCCGGCGACATGATTTCGTGCTCGTGGCCGACGAGTGCTATGCGGAGATCTATGACGAAACGCCGCCCGCCGGCGCGCTGGAGGCCGCGGCCGCCCTGGGCGGCGCGACCGACCATGTGCTGGTCATGCATTCGCTGTCGAAGCGGTCGAGCGCGCCCGGTATCCGCTGCGGCTTCGTCGCCGGTTGCCCGGACCTGATCCGCCTCTTCACCCGCCTGCGCAGCTATGGCGGGGCGACGGTGCCGATGCCGCTGCTGGCAGCGGCGACCGAGCTGTGGAACGAAGAGACCCACGTCGCCGAGAACCGCGCCCTCTACCGCCAGAAGTTCGACATTGCCGAGCGGGTGCTGGGCGGCCGTTTCGGCTTCTACCGCCCGCCGGGCGGCTTCTTCCTGTGGCTCGACGTGGGCGACGGGGAGGACGCGGCCCGCCGGCTCTGGGCGGATGCCGGCGTCAAGGTGGTGCCCGGCGGCTATATCGCCAAGCCGAACGCCGACGGCAGCAACATCGGCCAATCCTACATTCGCGTGGCCCTGGTGCATGATGCGGACAAGGTCGAGGCCGGTCTTGGCCGGCTGGTCCGTACCCTCAGCTAGACGCCCCGCAGGAACGAGCGACAGACCGATGGCCCGAGGCAACATGAGCAAGGAGACGATGGCGCGCGGCTTCATGGAGCGTGCCGCCGGCAGCACCGAAACCGTCTCGCGGTTCCTCCGCCGGCGGATCGAGGAAACGGCCGGGGTTCTCCTGTTCGCGCTCGGCCTCGCATTCCTCGTGGCCCTCGTCAGCTACGATCGCGGCGACCCGTCCTTCAACCGGGCCGTGGATGCGCCGGTCCACAACCTGATGGGACACAGCGGCGCCTACGCCGCCGACCTGCTGTGGCAGAGCGTTGGCATGGCGGCGATGCTGATCCCGGTCGTGCTGATCGCGTGGGGCTGGCGGCTGGCCGCGCATCGCATGGTCCACCAGGCGGCGTTCCGGCTGATCGCGTTCTTCCCGACCCTCCTCGGGCTGGCGACGACCCTCTCGATCCTGCCCTTTCCGGACGGCTGGTGGCTGCAGGGGGGGTGGGGAGGCTTCACCGGCAGCCTGCTGCTGCACCGCCTGAGCGGATTGGAATACGGCCTGGGCGCCTTCGGCTACGGCATCCTCCTCTTCGTGGTGATGCTGGCCAGCGTGATCGGCGCGGCCTACGTCATCGGCCTGTCGCGCACCGACTGGGCCGGCGCCGGCCGCGGCGCGGGGCATGCGGGGGGCCTGCTGACCCGCAGCATTACCGCCTTCGGCAGCCTGCTGCTGCGCCTGTGGGAGCAGATGCGGCCGCCGCCGCGCAAGCCGCGCGCCGGCGGCGCGGAGCCGAAGATCGGGCTGAGCCAGGTCCTGGACCGGGCGCAGGCCGCGGCGGCATCGTCCAAGCCGGCGGCGGAACCGCGCCGGGCCAGCCGCGCCCGGGCGGCGGCACCCGAGCCGAGCGAACGGGTCGAGCCGGTGTTCGCCCGCCGCGAAGCGGAGCCGGCACCCCCTGCAACCGAGCGGCTATCGGGCGCTCGAGCCAGTGGCGAAGAGAACGCCGAACCGCTGCCGCCGCGCGCCGCGATGCCGGTCCGACCGACGGCGCCGGTGCCGGCCGTTCCCGACCCACGCCGCCCGACCGTCGCCGTCGACCTCAGCCAGCGACGCCAGGCGGCCGCTGCCAGGAAGCCCGGTTCGAAGCAGGCCGCCCTCGACCTTTCGGTCGACGGCGAGTATCGCCTGCCGCCGCTCGACCTGCTGGCCCCGATTCCGCCGTCCATGGACGCCGGCATCGACGAAGCCGCCCTGTCCAACAACGCCAAGCTGCTGGAAGGGGTGCTGGAGGATTTCGGCGTCAAGGGCCGGATCGTGAAGGTGCGGCCGGGCCCGGTCGTCACCCTGTACGAACTGGAACCGGCGCCGGGGACCAAGTCCTCCCGCGTGATCGGGCTGGCCGACGACATCGCCCGCTCGATGAGTGCGGTCTCGGTACGCGTGGCGGTCGTTCCCGGCCGCAACGCCATCGGGATCGAGCTGCCGAACCGCAAGGCGGAAACGGTGTGGATGCGCGAGCTGCTGTCCGCCGACGCCTACGAGAAGACCTCGGCCCAGCTCATGCTCGCCATCGGCAAGGACATCGGCGGGGCGCCGGTCATTGCCGACCTGGCGCGGATGCCGCACCTGCTGATCGCCGGTACCACCGGCTCCGGCAAGTCGGTCGGCATGAACGCGATGATCCTGTCGCTGCTCTACCGCCTGCCGCCCAACCGCTGCAAGTTCATCATGATCGACCCCAAGATGCTGGAGCTGTCGGTCTATGACGGCATCCCGCATCTGCTGGCGCCGGTCGTCACCGACCCGCGCAAGGCCGTCGTCGCGCTGAAATGGACCGTGCGCGAGATGGAGAACCGCTATCGCGCCATGTCGCAGCTGGGCGTGCGCAACGTCGAAGGCTTCAATTCCCGCCTGGCCGAGATGGCCAGCCGCGGCGAGGACGGCAAGCGCCGGGTGCAGACCGGCTTCAACGCCGAGACCGGCGAGCCCGTCTTCGAGGAGCAGCCCTTCGACCTGAAGCCGCTGCCCTTCATCGTCGTCGTGGTCGACGAGATGGCCGACCTGATGCTGGTCGCCGGCAAGGATATCGAGGCGGCGATCCAGCGCCTGGCGCAGATGGCGCGCGCGGCCGGCATCCACATCATCATGGCGACGCAGCGACCGTCGGTCGACGTCATCACCGGCACCATCAAGGCGAACTTCCCGACCCGCATCAGCTTCCAGGTCACTTCGAAGATCGACAGCCGCACCATCCTGGGCGAGGCCGGCGCCGAGCAGCTGCTCGGCCGCGGCGACATGCTCTACATGGCGGGCGGCGGGCGCATCACCCGCGTCCACGGCCCCTTCGTCCGCGACGACGAGGTCGAAGAGGTGGTGAAGTTCCTGAAGGCGCAGGGCGAACCCGCCTATCTCGACGAGGTGACCGAGGACGATTCCGCCGGCGGCGGCGAGGGCGGGTCGGGCGGCGACGGCGAGGACGGCGATGCCGACGGGCTCTACGAGCAGGCCGTCCAGATCGTCATCCGCGAGCGCAAGGCGTCGACCAGCTTCATCCAGCGCCATCTGCAGATCGGCTACAATCGTGCGGCCCGCCTCGTCGAGCGCATGGAAGGGGCGGGCGTCATCAGCGCCGCCAACCATGTGGGCAAGCGCGAGGTGCTGTGGAAGCACGGCGAGGCCAACTGAACCCATGACATTCGCTTCATAGGGCCGCCCGCGTAGAGGCGGCCCCGGCCGCGGGGGGCTCGGTCATGCAGGCGGATCTCTTCAGGGACGTGCTGGTGCCTACCGTCGGTGGGCTCGGCATCTTCATGCTGGGCCTGGAGTTCATGGCCAGCGGCATCCAGGCGATGGCGGTCAACCGCATGCGCGAGGTGCTGGGCCGGGTCGCCGGGACACCCCTCCGCGGGCTGCTGGCGGGAACGCTGATCACCGGCGTCATCCAGTCGAGCACGGCGATGACGGTGATGGTCGTGGGCCTGGTGAACGCAGGCGTGCTCGGCCTCCGGCCGGCAATCAGCGTCATCATGGGCGCCAACATAGGCACCACCCTGACCAACGCCCTGGTCGCGCTGCCCCTTGGCCTGTGGGGCCTGCTCTTCGCCGGCATCTTCGCGCTCGCCATGGTCTTCTCGAAGCGGGAGACGACCCGCAACCTGTGTCTGGCGCTGCTCGGCTTCAGCCTGATCTTCTACGGCCTCGGCATGCTGACCAGCGGCCTGCGGCCACTGCGCCAGATACCGGAGATCATGTCGGCCATCTCCGACCTGAAGGCCGACGGGTACGCGGGCATCCTCTATTGCGTGATCGTCGCGGCGGGCATCACGGCCCTCATCCACTCCTCGTCGGCGACCATCGGGATCGTGATGGGCCTGGGCGCGGCCGGCGTGCTGGACTGGCAGACGGCGCTCGCCTTCGCCCTCGGGGCCGACCTCGGCACGACGGTCACCTCGTTCATCGCCGCATTGAACCTGTCGCGGAACGCCAAGCGCGCCGCCTACGCGCACATCGCCTTCAACGCCATCGGCGTCGCCGTGATGCTGCCGCTGTTTCCCCTCGCCAGCCGGGCCGTCGCCTGGATGGTCGGCGACCCGGGTGCCGCGACCATCGTCAACGGCGTCGCGACCTACCCGCTGGTGCCGGTCGCCGTCGGCCTCTACTCGACCGCGTTCAACATCTTCAACACGGCCCTGCTCTTCCCCTTCATCGGCACCTTCGAGCGCGTCCTGTCGCGGGTCGGCCATACCGCGGCCGAAGAGAACGAGGACTACTCGGTTCCCCGCTTCATCGGGCGCGAGGTGGCGGCCGGGCGTGAGGTGCCCGCCGTGCGGCGCGAGATCGCCCGGCACCTGTGGGCATCCGGCCTGTTCCTCCATATCGCCCGCAGACGCCCGGGCGCGCCGGAGGATGTCGACGACCACCATGTCGCGGTCGACATCCTGGGCCGGGAGATCCGCGGCTTCGCATCGCAGCTGCTGGATTCCGCGTCCGATCCGGGCCGCGCCGCGCTCGCGGCAAGCCTGGTCCAGGAAGCGGACTTCGCGGCGAGCCTGGGCGAGGTGCTGCACCAGGCGGCACGGCGGGTGCTGCAGGACGAACTTTCCCCGGTCGCGCAGGAACTGGCCCAGACGATCCTGGACCTGGTGGAAGAGGCGCTGGAGGCCCTCGACCCGGATCCGCTGCGCGCACCCGGCGAGGTGGTTCCGGTCCTGATGGAGAGCTTGCCCGAAAGGCGTCGGCAGGCCTCCGCGCTCGCCGCTGCGGCACGGCCCGGGGAGCGCGGCGCGCTGCTCGCTCTGCTCGGCAGCGCCGAGCGTGCCCTGCAGCTGATCCTGCGCATCGACCGCGAGCGCCGGTCGATCCAGGGGGCTCCCGAATCCGCAATCCCTGAAGACAGGGTCGCGGCGACCTGACTCCGGATCAGAGCTGGCGGAGGAGGAAGGCCTTCACCAGCGTCTCGGCGGCCTCGCGCGCAGCCGGGTCCTCTCCGGTTACGGAGCCCCATCCGCCCGGACGGTTCACGTTCCGGACGTCGGGGCGCAGCGCCACCGGCAGGCCGGCGACATCGAAGCCATGCAGGGCTCCCGGGAAGACGGTCAGCTCGACGGGAATGCCGCGGCTGCGCATGGCCAGCTCGCGACAGCGCGACGCCGGCGTCCAGTCGTCCGCCTCGCCGATCAGGATCTGCACCGGCACCGCGTATTCCGCCGTCTGCCGCCTCGCGGGCCGGCAGGCGGGATAGAAGGCGACAACCGCCACGAACGTGGCCGCGCCGGGCGGGCGGGCGAGCCGTGACCGCACGCTGCCGACATCGAGCGCGATGCCGCCGCCGTGCGAGAAGCCGATCAGCGCGACCCGGTCGCTGCGGACATCGGCGCGGGCCGCCAGCCAGTCCAGCCCGGCATGGGCGTCGGCCAAGCGCTCCTCGTCGGAAACCCGGGAGAAGTCGCTGCAGATCTCCTGCACCCCGCGGCCGCCGAAACTGTCCAGGGACAACACGGCATAGCCGAGTTCGTGCAGGACGCGACGCCATTGCGGCAGGTTGCGGCCGGGGCCGCTGCAACCATGCATCAGCAGCACGGCCGGCGCCGGCCCGGCACCCTGCGGGCGGGAGAACCAGGCCACGAGTTGCACCGGGACGGCGGGGACACCCGGCCGCAGCATGGAAGAGGCGACCGGCACGCGATCGACCCGCGGCGGTTCTGCCCGGGCGGCCATGCTGCAGGCGGCGGTCAACGCCAGGAGAGCGAGCACGGTCAGTCGCATCGGATCGGGCCCCTATGTGGCGGCACGCCAGAGTTCGACCCAGGCGATCGACGCATGGGGCTCCGCCGCGAGGGCCAGCGTCGCGCCGGCTGACAGTCGGACAGCGTCTCCCGCCGCCAGCGCCGGCTTCCCGTGCCCCTGCAGCCGGGCCCGGCCCCGGAGCAGGACGGCCAGGGTCCCGGGCGCCGTCGCCGCAAGCTCGAAGGCGCCGGAGGGCTCGTGCCGGGTCACCCGGTGGTGCCAGCGCCCGCGCGCGCTCATGACATTGAACGCAATAGTCGGACCGGCCGCCAGACGGCAGCCGGTGGCGACATCGCCGGCAAAGACGAACGGCGGCGAGGAGAGGTCCAGGGCCGCGGCCGCCATGCCGGCCGGCGACAGCACCACGCCGTCGCCGTCGGCGACCAGGAAGGTGCGGTCGATGCCGGGGAAGATCGAGAAGGGGCCGGACGCCGTGATCCAGGCCCGGCTGACACGCCAGTCCATCGCGTCCCACGAGGCGGCCGGCGGCGCGGACGCGATATCCTCCGCCTGGCCGCCGCCATTCTTCCACGGGATGGGATGGCGGTCGGCGGCGCGGAGAATCTCGATCATTGAGTCAACGTACCACCGCCATCTGCCGCGGGTCGAACTCCACCCAGACACTGGCGCCGACATCGAAGACGTCGAAGGGCGGGGCTGCGACCCGGAGCTTCTGGTCGGTGCCGGGCAGGGTCACGCCATAGTCCCAGGTCTCGCCCAGGAAGACCCGGGTCGACACGGCCGCAGGCAGGGATGGCGTGCCCGCACCGGGCGCGGTGCGGTGGAGCCGCATGCCCTGGGGGCGGATCGACACCGTGCCTTCGTTGGCGCCGTCCGGCGGCGACAGGCCGAGAATGCCGGCCGGAAGGGCGAAGCCGCCCTCGAAGCCGACCTCGCCGCCCTGCCAGCGCGCCGGCAGGAGGTTGGTGCGGCCAATGAACCCGGCGACGAAGCGGGTGCGCGGCTGGGTGTAGAGGACATGGGGGGCGTCGACCTGCTCGATCCGGCCCGCATGCATGACGGCGATCCGGTCCGAGGTCGCCATCGCCTCCGCCTGGTCGTGGGTGACGTAGACGGTGGTGATGCGGAACTCGTCATGCAGGCGGCGGATCTCGAACCGCATCTCCTCGCGCAGGTTGGCGTCGAGGTTGGAGAGTGGCTCGTCCAGCAGCAGGACCGACGGCTTGACGACGATGGCCCGGGCGAGCGCCACGCGCTGCTGCTGCCCGCCCGACAGCTCGGCCGGATAGCGCCCCGACAAGTGGGCCATCTGCACCACCTCCAGGATCTCGGCCACCCGCCGGCGGACCTCGTCGGACGGCAGCTTGCGCAGCTTCAGGCCGAAGGCGACGTTCTCGGCCACGGTCATGTTCGGCCAGATGGCATAGCTCTGGAAGATCATCGACATGCGCCGGCGTTCCGGCGGCAGGGCGGAGCCCGGCTGCGAGACCACCTCGCCGTCCAGTTCGATGGTCCCGGCCGTCGGTTCGATGAAGCCCGCGATCATCCGCAGCGTCGTCGTCTTGCCGCAGCCCGACGGGCCGAGCAGCGAGACGAACTCCCCTTCCTCCAGCGCCAGGTCGACACCGTCGACCACGGTCGTCTTGCCGAAGGCCTTGCCGAGCCGGCGCAGGACCAGACGAGGCATCCCTATTCCCTCCGCAGCATGAAATCGCGCCCGGCCAGCTTCATGCCGACGCCGACGAGCACCAGGGTGATGACCAGCATGAGGCCACCCATGGCCGCCACGACCTCGAAGTTCCCGGCCTCGCTCAGGTCATAGATGAGCACGGCCATGGTCAGCGTCTTGGGGCCGACCAGGAAGACCGCCGACGACAGCTCGCGCGCCGAGACGATGAAGACCAGCAGCCAGCCGCCGAGCAGGCTCTTGCGGATCAGCGGCGCGGTGATCTTCGCCACCGTGCGCATCCGGCCGCTGCCGAGGATGCGGGCCGCCTCCTCCATCTCCGGATGGACGGCGCGGATGGCCGCGGTCGAGTTGGCATAGGCGATCGGCAGGAAGCGGGCCGTGAAGGCCAGGACGATGATGGCCGCGGTGCCGTAGAGGGCCAGCGGCGGCGAGGCATAGGCGGCATAGAAGCCGATCGCCATGACGATGCCCGGGATGACGAACGGGGCCATGGCCAGGAACCCCAGCGCGCCCGCGAACGGCACTAGGCGGCGCGCCGCGATGTAGGCAACGAGGAGCGCCAGGGCGACGGCGAAGGTGGCGGCGATGCTGGAGAAGATCAGCGTGTTCCAGATCGACTGGATCGCCATCTCGTGCCGGAACAGCAGGTACTCGTAATTGCGGAAGGTCAGGTTGTCCAAGCGGAACCCGCGCCCCCAGCCCTTGGCGAAGGACGCCTGGATCAGCACGATCATCGGCATGGCGACGGCCAGCATTCCGACCGCCGCGCACCAGCCGAAGACGACCCAGCGCCAGGGGCCGAGGCGGGTCGGCCGCCGCTCGCCGCCCTTGCCGGTCTGCGAGACGAAACCCTTGCGGTTGAGCAGCAGGCGCTGGGCCAGGATCATCGCCACGGTGATGAGCAGGAGCGGCATGGCGTAGGCCGAGGCCACCTCCACCCGCACCGGATATTCGAAGAACTGCCAGAGCTGGGTGGTGACGACGTTGATGCGCGCGGGGATGCCGATGATGGCCGGCGTGCCGAACAGCGCGATCGTTTCCAGAAACACGACGATGGTGCCGCCCAGGATCGACGGCCAGACCAGGGGCAGGGTGATCTTGCGCGTCGCCGTCCAGGTGCCGGCACCCAGGATGTTGGCCGCGTCCTCCATCTCCGACGACACCAGGTCGAGTGCGGATTTCACGAAGATGAAGATGAGCGGGAAGGAGTGGAGCGCGATCACCAGCGCCAGGCCGGGGAAGGAATAGACGTTGACCAGCGGCGTCTGCAGCCCCGTCGCCCAGCGCCAGGCCTGGTTGACGAAGCCGGCGTTCGGGCCGGCCAGCAGGATCCAGCCGATCGCCCCCAGGAACGGCGGCAGGATGAAGGCGCCCAGCACCGTGATCCAGACGATACTCTTGCCGGGCATGTCGGTGCGCGACACCGCCCAGGCCATCGGAACCGCCAGCACCATCGAGATGCCGGCCGCGAGCACGCCCAGCAGCAGCGAGTTGCCGAGCGCCTCCAGGTAGCGGGCGCGACCATAGGCGGTCAGGTAGTTGTCGATGGTGAAGGCCCCGGTGCCGCGCGTCTCGAAGCTGGAGACCAGGAGCTTGCCCATCGGGTAGGCGACGAGGACGAGAAGGATGGCGGCCAGCGCCACCCAGACCAGGGTCGCCGGCTCCACGTTGCGGAGCCGGCCGGAAAGGGAGAGCGGGCGCCCCGGCGCGCCCATTGCCGCACTGTCGGTCATGCTGGAACGACCCGCCTGGCTGGATGTCCGCTGCCCGGCGCCCGGGCGGGCGCCGGGGGCTTCCCGATCAGACCCCGAAGATGTCGCGCCAGACCTCGCGCATCTCCGGCACGCCCTTCTCGGCTTCCTCCATGGTCGGCATGATCAGCTTGATCTCGTTGAGCGGCCGGCCGCCGACGGGCGGCGGCACCTCGGGGCGCAGCGATTCATTATAGAGCTTGGTGATGACCCGCGAATATTCCGGGCCCGTCGCGAACTCCATGAACAGCTTGGCGGCATTGGGATGCGGAGCGTTCGCGATGATCGCCGTCGGCGCCGGGGTCGCGACCGTGCCGTCCGTCGGATAGATCAGCTTCAGCGGATTGCCGCGGGAGATGCTGAGGAGCGTGGTGGCCGATGGGATGGCCACGCCGATGGCCCGCTCGCCGCCGTTCATCAAGGTCACCGGGTCCATGCTGGAGCGGCCGATCTGCGGCTTGTTGCGCTCCAGCTTCTTCAGGTAGTCGGCGCCGTACATCTTCTTCATCATCAGCGCCCAGATGCCGATGGCGCCGCTGTAGCCCGGATGGCCGACCGCGATCTGGTCCTTCCACTTGGGGTCCAGCAGGTCGGTCCAGCTCTTGGGCGCGTCCGCTTCCGATACCTTCTGGGTATTGAAGCCCATCAGGTAGAGGCCGAAGTAGCAGATCTGGAACATGTCGTCGGGGTCGCCCTTGCGGGCCGCCTCGATCATCCCGTCCGCGTTCTTCGGCCGGTACTTCGTCAGCAGGCCTTCCTTCTTGAGGAAGCCGTAATGGCCGGAATCGGTCGAGCTGAAGATGTCGCACTGGACGGTCCGGGCGCGTAGGTCCTGGGACAGGCGCTGGAAGGCGACCTGGGAGGTGCTGCGGATCACGTTGACCTTCAGACCGGGGTAGCGTTCGCCGAACGCCTTGCCGACCGCCTCGCCCGGCTCGGCGCTGAGCTGGCCGGAATACCAGGTGACTTCGCCTTCCTTCTTGGCGGCTTCGTAGAGCTGCTTCTCGTGCGGGGTCATGTCCTGCGCCAGGGCGGGAAAGCGCCCAAGCGCGCCCATGGCGCCCAGCGCGGCGCCCGTCTGCAAAAGACCACGTCGGGTGATGATGGTCATGATGGCGTCTCCTCCAGGCTCGTCGTTCAGGCCGGGCGCCGTTGCGGACCCTGTCGGGTCCGGCCGGCGTCTCTGGCCTCCGGTCGGGTAGAGGGGTCCGGTCCCCTTGCGGCCGCCCTCAGCGGCCGCGAAACACCGGGCGCCGCTTCTCCATGAAGGCGCGGCGTCCTTCCTTGTAGTCCTCGCTGTCGAAGCAGGCCCGCTCGAGCTCGGCCTCCCGCGCATGGTCGCGGCGCGACGGGTCGATCGCGGTCGCCTCGATCATCGCCTTCGAGGCGCGGATCGACAGGGGTGCGTTGGCGGCGATCTCCGCCGCGATCGCCGTCACCGTCTCCTCCAGCGCCTCGGGCGCGACCACCTCGTTGACCAGGCCCATCGCCAGCGCCTGGTCCGCGGTATATTGCCGGCCGAGGAACATGATGTGCTTGGCGACCGACGGGCCGGTCAGCTGGGTCAGGCGGTCGAGCGACTCCTGGGAGTAGGAGACGCCGAGGCGCGCGGCCGGGATGCCGAAGCGGCTGTCGGACGATGCGATGCGCAGGTCGGCGCGCAGGGCCATGCCCATCCCGCCGCCGACGCAGAAGCCGCGGATCATGGCGATCAACGGCACCTCGAGCGCCTTCAGCGCCTGGCCGGCCGCCACCGAGCGGGCGTGGTACGCGGCCTCGGCGGCCGCATCCGCCCGCACCTTCTCGAACTCGCTGATGTCGGCGCCCGCGGTGAAGGCCTTGTCGCCCGCCCCGCGCATCACGACGACCCGGACCTCCGGATCGGCGGCGAAGGCGCGGCCGGCCGCCGCGATGCCGTCCCACATCTCCACGGAGATGGCATTGCGCCGTTCCGGTTGGTTGAAGGTGAGCCAGCCGACGCCGTCGCGGGCTTCGGCGATGATCTTCTCGGTCGGAAGTGCGATGCGCGCGCCGCCATCCATGTGCGGGGTATCTCCTGTTGGGGCTCCCGGCGGGGCCTGCCGGAGAGGGACGCCGGGACGCCTCAGACTACGCCGTCCGCCCGGAGCCTGGCGATCGCTTCGCCATCGTATCCGACCGACCGCAGCACCTCGTCCGTGTGCTGGCCGGCGTCCGGCGAGGGACGGCGGATGCGATCCTCGACCCCCGTCATGTTGATCGGGGTGCCGACGATCCGCTGGGCGCCGAGGCGCGGGTGCTCGACCGGCCGGGCCAGGCCCAGGTGCTGCACCTGCGGGTCGGCGAAGGTCTGGTCGATGGTGTTGATCGGCCCACAGGGAATGCCGGCCTCGTCCAGGACCTCGATCCAGTGCAGGCTCGGTTTCTGGCGGGTCACGTCGGAGATCGCCTGGTTGATGGCGAGCCGGTCCCGGGAGCGGCCCTCGCCGGTGTCCCAGCCGGGCTTCTCCTTCCACTCCGGCTTGCCGAGCGCCTCGCAGAACCGGCCCCAGAGCCGTGGCGACGATGCCGCGATGGTGATCGGCCGGTCGGCCGCGGGAAAGACCCCGGTCGGGATCGAGGTCGGATGGTCGTTGCCGGCGGCCTTGGCGACTTCGCCGGCCAAGAGCCAGCGCGACGCCTGGAAATCCAGCATGAAGACCTGCGCCTCGAGCAGGCTGGTGTGCACCCAGCGGCCCTCGCCGGTCTCTTCCCGCTGGAACAGCGCCATCATCACGGCCAGCGCCAGCAGGTTGCCCGCCGTCAGGTCCGCGATCGGGATGCCGACCCGCAGCGGCCCCTGCCCGGGCTCGCCGGTGATCGACATCAGCCCGCCCATGCCCTGGGCGATCTGGTCCACGCCCGCCCGGTGACCGTAGGGCCCGTCCTGGCCGAAGCCGGAGATCGAGGCGTAGACGATGCGCCTGTTGACCTTGCGCACGCTCTCATAGTCGACGCCGAGCCGGAATTTCACCTGGGCGCGCATGTTCTCGACGATGACGTCGGCATCGCGGGCGAGCCTGAAGAAAACCTCCTTGCCGGCCGCCGACTTGAGGTCGAGCTCGATCGCGCGCTTGTTGCGGTGCAGGTTCTGGAAATCGAAGCCGTCGCGATTGCCGACCTCGCCGACGCCGCTGCGCGGCGGTTCGATCCGGACGACGTCCGCCCCCCAGTCGGCCAGATGCCGGACGCAGGTGGGTCCGGCCCGGGCCACGGTCAGATCCAGCACCTTGAGACGCCGCAGCGGCAGTCCGGCGTCGAGTCGGCTTTCGGTCGCGAGCCCGGCTTCGTTCATCGCCCCTCTCTCGCCGGGGCGGTCGCCGCACCGGCCATGGATCGCCTGTAGACAATCGGAGATGGCCTTTTTCGGCCGTCTTCCTGTAGTTTCGCTCCCCAATCCGATCATCGTATCAGCCATGCCGAGCGATTGTAAACAATCTGTCCGCGCGTATTCGGTACCCACCACGACCGACCAGGACGCGATCGGCGGGCCCGGCGAGGCGGGCTCGATGGCGCTCGGCGCGCGGGTGCAGAAGGCCATCGAAGCCATGATCCTGGACGGTCTCATGGCACCCGGCGAACGGCTGAACGAGATCGCGCTTGCCCGCCTGCTCGGCGTCAGCCGCGGGCCGGTGCGCGAGGCCGCCCGCGCGCTGGAGCGGAGCGGGCTGGTGACGGTCATCCGTCATCGCGGGGCCTTCGTCCGCACGCTGGCGGTGGACGAGGCGATCGCCACCTACGAGATGGCGACGCTGCTGTTCGCCCATGCCTGCCGGCAACTCGCCGTATCGGCGAGCGCCGGCCAGGCGCTGGAACTGGCCGGGCTGGTCGACGCCATGGACCGGGCCATCGCCGCCACCGACCGCGAAAGCTTCTTCGAGCTGAACAGCCGCCTGCATCGACGGATCGTCGAGATGGCCCCCAACCGCGAGGTCGAGGCCGCGTATCTCGGCTACACCAAGAAGCTGCGCCTGTTCCGCCGCCGGTCGTTCGAGCCGGCCGCCAACATGGGCGATGCCAACGCCGAGCATCGCCGCATCGTCGAGGCGATCCTGGCCGGCGACGGCGACGGCGCCCGGGCACGCGCCGAGGAGCATGGCCGGGCGGGGCGGGGCCGATTCCTGGCGGCGATCGACTATCGCGAACCCGAACCGCCGCCCGCCCACGTCATCGGCCTGGAATCCACCCGCCAGCGCACCGGGAGTTGAGCAAACGCCCCGGCGACGCCTTGCCTTCGCCGCATTCCGCTGGCTTCATCCCCCGGCTGCAGCATCCCGGATCCGCCGGGGCTTCGCATGCTGCTCCGCCGAGGGTTCGATGCGCTATTCCCAGCTTCCGACCGGGCGCCGCTCCATTCTGGCGATGGCCTTTGCCGCGCTGGTGACGGGCGCCACCTTTTCATGGCCGGCCTTCGCGCAAGGCCCCGCCCGCCTGACACCCGAACAGCAGGCCGATGTCGCCCGCATCGAGAGCTACCTGTCCGGGATCCGCACCATGCAGGCGCGCTTCGTCCAGGTCGCCTCGAACGGCTCCTATGCCGAGGGCACCTTCTACCTGTCGCGGCCCGGCCGGCTGCGCTTCCAGTACGACCCACCGACACCCTTGCTGATCCTGTCGGACGGCACCGTCGTCTACTCCTATGACACCGCCCTCAAGCAGACGACGCAGATCCCGGTCAATCTGACCCCGCTCTGGTTCCTGCTGCGCGAGCGGATCAGCTTTTCCGGCGACGTCACCATCACCCGCTTCGAGCGTCAGGGCGGCGTGATCCGGCTGACGCTGGTCCAGACCAAGGACCCCGCCGCCGGATCGGTCGAACTGGCGCTGCAGTCCGAGCCGCTCGAGCTGCGGCAATGGTCGGTGACCGATGGCCAGGGCATCACCACGAACATCGCGTTGACCGAGGCGCGCCAGGACGTCCGCCTCGACAGGCGGCTCTTCGTCTTCACGGAAGACCTGCCGACAGGGCTTCAGCAGCAGCAGTGACCGCGACCGCGGGCCAACGCGCGCGACGCTCCCTGCCGCCGGCGATGGCGGCAGCCCTGCTCGGGATGGTCGTCCTGGGCGAGACCATCCTGTCGGCCCCCGCCTTTGCGGACATCGCCAACTGCGACCGGCTGGCGGGGCTGCCGCAGCCCTGGCGGAACCACGGCGAGACGCCGCCGCCCCGGCCCGGACCGGCCTTTGCCCAGATCGACAGCGAACCTGCCATCGCCGCATGCCGGCGGGCGCTGGCCGACCGGCCCGATCATGTGCGCGCCCGCTTCCAGCTGGGGCGTGCATTGGACAAGGCCCGGCGCTGGGACGAGGCGGTCACCCACTATCGCCGCGCGGCGGAGGAATCCTACGCCCCCGCCCAGACCAGCCTGGGCCTGCTCTATGAGGATGGCCGCGGCGTGCCGCAGGATCCGGCGACCGCCATGCGCTGGTACCGTCTGGCGGCGATCCAGAGCTATCCGCCCGCCGATACCGCGATCGGGTTGCTGTTCCTCGACGGGCACGGCACCCGGCGCGACGAGGCGGAGGCCGCGCGCTGGTTCCGCCAGAGTGCCGAGCGCGGCGACCCGCTGGGCCAGCTGATGCTGGGCCGGCTCTACCAGCAGGGGCGGGGCGTGGTCGTCGACGAGGTTGCCGCCGTCGAGTGGATCGGTCGCGCGGCCCGCCAGGGCGACGTCGAGGCCCAGACCGCCTACGGCTTCATCCTTCAGGAGGGGCGCGGCGTGCGTCCCGACCCGGTCGAGGCGGCACGCTGGTTCCGCCGCGCCGCCGACCAGGGCGACATCGCCGCCCTGAGCCAGCTCGGCTGGATCCACGAACAGGGCCTGGGGGTGCCGGCCAGCGACGCCGAGGCCGCCCGGTGGTATCAGCGCGCGGCCCGCCTGGGAGCCGCCGACGCCCAGCGCAACCTCGCCTGGCTCTACCAGCAGGGCCGGGGGGTGCCGCAGGACCTGGGCCAGGCCGCCCGATGGTACGAGGCGTCCTCCGCCCAGGGGGATGCCCGCGCCCAGGTGGCGCTCGCCTGGCTGCATGAGCAGGGCATGGGGGTGCCGGTCGACGAAGCAACGGCCGAGCGCCTGTACCGGGCGTCGGCGAGGCAGGAATTCTGGCAGGGCCAGAATGCCCTGGCCTGGTTCCTTGCGGTCCGCGGACGCGACCTGCCGGAAGCCCTGCGCCAGGCACGGGCTGCGGCCGCCCAGCAGCCGCGCTCCGGCGACGTGCTGGACACGCTGGGCTATGTCCTGTTCCGCAGCGGCCGCCTGCCGGAGGCCCAGGCCACCCTGGAGCGGGCCCTCGGCCTCGACACGGTCGAGCCGGCCCGGGTGCATGAGCATCTGGGCGACGTATATGCCGCACAGGGCCGGCGGGACGACGCGCGCGCGCAGTGGGAGAAGGCCGTGGCGAAGCGGCCGGCGGCGACCCAGCTCCTGCGCCTGCAGGAGAAGCTGCGCACGCGCTGACCGGCCGGCATCGGGCCGGCCAGCCCGTGCACAGGGGACTATTGCTGCAGCATCCAGCGGGCCCAGCGCACCTTCACCGCCTCGCCATTGTCGGCCCACCAGGCAAGATCGGTCCAGAACTGGCGGGACAGGTTGTCCGGGCTGGTCGGCAGGAAGGGGATCATTTTCGGGTCGGTGAAGCGGGTCGCGTCGAGGTTGAGGCCGGGATAGCCGATCACGTTGGCGTAGGCGCCCTGCGGCGCCGCCTCGGCGGCGAGCGCCAGGAACTTCTGGCCCCAATAGGCAGCCTTGGCGCCCTTCGGAATGCCGAAGGCGGATTCCTTGATCGCCCCGCCGGTCCATTCGATGGCGATCGGCGCGCCCTGGCTGATCGGGGCGTGATAGCGCCCGTTCCAGGCGGAGCCCATCACCGCCTCGTTGTCGATCAGGATCTGGGCCGACTGCGCGCCCGTGGTCCACCAGACGGCGATGTCCTTCTTGATCTGGTCGAGCTTGCGGAAGGCGCGGTCGACGTCGAGCGGGTAGAGCTTGTCGGGGGCCACGCCATCGGCCAGCAAGGCGAACTCCAGGTTGTCGACCGGGCTGTTCTGCAGGGTCCGCGGCCCCGGAAATTTTTTCGTGTCCCAGAAGTCGGCCCAGTTCTTCGGCCGCGCGCCTTCCTTGAAGACGTCGGTCCGATAGCCCATCACCGTGGAATAGACCGATTTCGGGAAGACGAAGTCGCGCTTCTGCAGATGCGTCGGAAAGCGCGACAGGTCGATGATGTTGAGGTCGAGCCGCTCCAGCAGGCCCGAGCGCTCGGCCCGGATCGCATCCTCGCCGCCGATCTCCGTCACCGTCCATTCGACGTTGCCGGATTCGACCATGGCCTTGAGCTTGCCGGGATCGACCGGGCTCGTGTTCACGACCTTGATGCCGTGGCGCTTCTCGAACTCGTCATAGAAGAAGCGCCGCATGGCGCTCTGCATGGCGCCGCCGGAATCGTTGACGACGATCCGGGCCGGCTTCGGCGGCTCGGTCTGGGCTGCGGCCGGCAGTGCGGCCGCCAGCATGGCAGCGGCGGTCAGGATACGGGTCAGCATGGGTCTTGCTCCTTCGCGAATGGCCTCCATGGTGCCCCCGCGGGCAATGCGGGGAACTATCGCCAGCGCCCCTCCACCCGGTCCCAGCTTCCCAGCCGCTGGTCGGTGCCGGTCTCTGCCAGCAGGCGCTTGGCGATCTTGTCCGACGGCGTCTTGGGGAACGCGTCGCGATAGGCGAGGTAGCGCGGGACCTTGAACGGGGCGAGGTTGGCCGCGCAGTGGTCGAGGATGCGGGCGGGCGGCACGGCGCCCCGGTCGAGACCCGGCTGCAGCACCACGTAGGCCATTACTTCCTCGCCCCGGGTCGGGTCCGGCACCGGAACGGCGGCCGCCTCCACCACCTCGGGCAGGCCGGACAGCACCGCCTCGATCTCGCGCGCGGCGATGTTCTCTCCCGCGCGCCGGATCATGTCCTTGAGGCGCCCGACGATGAAGAAGTAGCCGCGTTCGTCCTGGCGGAACAGGTCCCCGGTCCGGAACCAGCCGTCACGGAAGGCGGCCGCGGTGGCCTCGGGCTTCTTGTAGTAGCCCGCCAGCATGCCGGGCCCGCGGATCTCCAGCTCGCCCGCCTCGCCGGGGGCGACCGGCCGCCCGTCGGGGTCGACGATGCGCGCCTCACGGAACGGCGAAGGGATGCCACACGAACCCGACCCCACCATGTCCTGCGCCTCGATCGGCATGAACATGCCCGAGCCGATCTCGGTCATGCCGTAGGCCTCCCGCGCGATACAGTCGAACCGCTCCTCGAGCGGGGCATGGTCCTCGCGCGGCAGGCCGTAGACATTGACGCGCACCAGCCGGTGCTCGCGTTCGCGCGGGTCGACCGGCTGCTTCAGCACCACCGCCGGCAGCAGCGTGAACCGGATCCCGTGCTCACGCACCCAGGCCATGAAGCGGCTGGCGCTCTGCCGGCGGGCGACGAACAGGGTCGCCCGCTGATAGAGCGCCATCACGAGCAGCCATTGCGGGTCCATGTAGAAGAATGGGGTCGACGCGAGCAGCCGGTCGTAGACCCGGCCGTCGCGGCGCGCATTCACCAGGCCCGCCGTCAGCCAGTAGCGCTGCGTCAGCATGCAGCCCTTCGGCAGGCCGGTGGTGCCGGACGTGTACTGGATATTGAGGAGGTCGTCCGTACCGGCCGGCTGCGACGGCACGAAGTCGGCCCGGCCGATCGACTGCAGATCGTCCCATCGGACATGGCCGGGCACCGCGTCCCCCAGGACGACGATGCGGTCCCGCTGGAGGCGGCCCGGCAGCGCGGCGAACCCGTTCAGCCGCGTATGGTCGACGATCACCCAGTCGACATCGCCATCCTCGACCAGGTAGGCGATCTCGCGCTGGGTATAGGCCGGGTTCATCGGCACCATGACCGCGCCCAGGCGGGCGAGCGCCAGCCAGGTGATCGGGAACGCCAGGACGTTCGGCAGCATGACCGCGACATGCATGCCCCGCCCGACGCCGACCCCGGCCAGCCCGTCCGCCAGGCGGTTCACCGCGGCCCGGAGTTCGGCGAAGGTGCAGCGGGTGCCGTCCTCGAAGAATTCCAGGACCGTCCGGTCGGGTGCGTCCCGGGCGGCGGCATCGAGCAACGCGCCGAGATTGGCGGGCAGCGGCTCGGCCTCGATCCGCCGCCGGCGCTCGTCGGCCGGCGGCACCGGTTCGGCGAGGACCGACTGGCGGGACATCACTCGGCCTCCGTCCGGGGCCCGCCACGAAAGGCGGCCGGCGTCAGGCGTTGACGATCGAGCTTGGTCACCGCGGTGCCGGTCGCCCTGGCCGCCAGGATGGGCGGGTCGAGCAGTTCCCCGTGCGTCTTCTCGCTGCCCACGCCGAAGTTGCGGGCGACCACCACGGCCTCGTAGGACCGTCGCCGCGACGTGTTGCCGACACCCAGCATGCGCGCCGTCACCCGCACGAAGTCGCCGTGATAGACCGCCGCCAGGAATTCCACGTCGTCGAACGCGCGCATGAGCCCGCCATCGCCGTCGAACATGTAGGCGAGCTTGGTGCCGGCCATGCCGAACAGCTCGACGATGGTCCCGAGCGACACCACGCCGTCGGAATAGTGGCTGTCGACCCGGACCTCGATCTCCGCCACGTACCGCTCCAGCCCCGTCTCGACCATCGCCGTCCCCAACCCGTGAAACAAATATGTTCCGCAGGCTCCTATGGAACGTTTGTTTCGTCAACGGCCAAGACGCGCTGCACCGGCTACTCGTCGCCGTCGCGCCAGTAGACGCCGAACTCCTCGCGTCGCCGGAATTCCGCCTCGACCCGCTCGACCAGTGGGCGGCCGCCGCGGGCGACGAGGAGGGACACCAGCGCCTCCAGCAGGGTCAGGGTCGGGACCATGCTCTGGTAGAAGGAGGCGCCCGCCGTCGGCAGGAGGAAAAGATGGTCGGCATCCTGCGCGATCGGCGACCAGGGTTGGTCGGTGAGCGCGATCACCCGGACCCCCGCACGGCGGGCATGGGCGACCAGACGCACTGCCTCGCGGGCGTAAGGCTCGTAGCTGATCGCCAGCAGCGCGTCGTCGCCCCCGGCGCCGGCCAGCTCGTCGACCAGGGTGCCGTGCCCGCCATCGAGAAGCACCGCCTGGGCACGGAAGGTGCGGACGACATAGTGGAAGTAGAGCGCCGGGGCGTGGTTGGCCCGCAGGCCGAGGACATAGACGGTACGGGCCCCGGCCAGGCAGGACGCGGCGGCCTCGACCGCGGCGGCGGGAATGCTGCGCAGCATCCCCGCCATATGGCCGGCCTGGATCTCGCAGGCGGCCCGCCAGGCGGCCTGGCCGCCACCGCGGCGCGGCCGTTCCTGAAGCTGCTGGGCGCCCGACGAATAGCGGGCGGCCGCGGTATGGAGCCCGTCCCGCATGACGTCGCGGAAGGCCTTGTAGCTGGCAAAGCCGAGCTGGCCGGCGAGCCGGACCAGCGTCGCCGGGCTGACCCGGGCACGGGCCGCCAGGTCGCGCAGCGGGTAGAGCGCGATCGATGCCGGCTCGTTCAGCACGAAGCGCGCAGCGCTGCGCAGCTGCGGCGGCAGGTCGGGCAGGATCGCCTCCAGCCGGCCGCGGACGGCGATAGCATCCATCACGGCCTCCGCGCGGCGGCGAGCGATGCGTCCGGCAGCGGTCGCCCGGCGATCTCCAGCACCATCTTGTCGAGCAGCGCCCGGGTGAAGTCGGCGCGGTCGCGGGCCGCCATGACGAAGGCGCCGGCCCCGCCGATCACTGCGCGCTCATAGTACTCGACCAGCCATGGCCTGCCACCGGGGCCGGGCCGGTCGTCCCCCAGGATCGCCAGGGCGTTGACGGTGATGCCGGCGGCGACCGCCGCATCGCGGGCAGCCGCGGCCGGCCGGACACTGCGCATGTCGGCATTGTCGCCCGAGATGTCGATCACGCGGCGCGTCGCCTCGCAGCCGCAGGCGGCGAACAGTCCGGCCGCGTGGTCGATCGCATCGCCGATGGCATTGTAGCTCTGGCGGGAGCGAGAGGCGGCCACGATGGCCGCTGCCAGTGCGTCCGCCGCCGCCCGGTCGCCGACGACGTGCCACCCGACCACGGTCTCGGCCCGGGCGGGGGAGCCCCACTCGACATAGGCGACGGCGATCCGTCCCACCGCCCCGCCCGCGATCGCCGACAGGACCCTCGGGCTGGTCAGGGCGGTAGCGATTCCATCCCGCTGCAAGCGGAACTCCGCCTCGTCGATGCTGCCCGAGGAATCGACCGCCAGCACCAGGGCCGTATCGACCGGGGTCTGCGCGACGGCTGGCCCGGCCCCCAGCCCAGAAGCAGCGAGCCACGACACGATGCAGATGGCCGGGACAACACCGCGGCGCAGGCGGGAAAAGGTCATGGAATGCCTCCACAGGCTGGCCCGTTCCGTGCAATGATACCGTCATTCACTAGTCGGCCGTTCGAAAGTTGGCCACCGCCGGCACCCTTTCGGCGACCCGAACTTTCCAGTGCCCGCTGCCATTCCAGTGATCGAGATCGGCGCATGACCCTGCCTGCAAGCCCGCCCATCGTCGGCATTCCGTCCTGCATCCGCTTCGTGCGGTACGCCAGCTTCCATTGCGTGAACGAGCGCTATGTCGACGTGATGACCTGGCTGGGGACGCTGCCGCTGCTGATCCCGGCAGCCGGTCCCTCGATCGACCTGCACGAGGTAGTGCGCCGGCTCGATGGCCTGCTGCTCACCGGCAGCCCGTCGAACGTCGAGCCGCATCTCTACGAGGGCGGCGAGAGCGAGACGCCGGACCTGCACGACCCCAAGCGCGACGCGACGACCCTGCCCCTGATCCGCACCGCGATCGAGGAAGGGGTGCCGGTGCTGGCGATCTGCCGCGGCATCCAGGAACTGAACGTGGCCCTGGGCGGCACCTTGACCCAGCGGGTGCAGACGGTCCCCGGCCGGTTCGACCATCGCTCGATCCGTTCACCCGACATGGACCGCAACTACGGCCCCGCTCACGCGGTCACGCTGGCCTCCGGCGGGGCATTGCAGGGCCTGCTCGGCGTCGAGGATCTGGTCGTCAATTCTCTGCACCAGCAGGCGATCGACCGGCTGGCGCCGGCGTTGCGCGCCGAGGCCTGGGCCCCCGACGGCACCATCGAGGCCGTGTCCATGCCGGCCACTCCCGGATTCACGCTCGGGATCCAGTGGCATCCGGAGTACAAGCCGCAGGAGAATCCGCACAGTGTGCGGATCTTCCAGGCGTTCGGCGACGCCATCCATGCCCGTGCCGGCCGCCGCCTGCCAGTGGCCACCCGCGCCGCCGCCTGACCCTGGAAGTGACCCGCTGCGGACTCGGTCGTACGGCGCGGCATTCCGGCATTGCATGACTGATTTGCAAGAGTCGCGTTGGACCGTCGCGCGGAAACCCGGCATCAATACAGCCGTCACGCGATCCTCTCTCCCTGTTGATCGCTGCACGGCGAAGAACGCGGCGCCCCCCCTGCCGCGTTCTACCTCCTCGCCCCCTGAACGCCCGGCCGCCCCCGGCCGGGCGTTTTTGCGCGTGCCTGCCTGAATGGCACATCTGCGCATCGTCGGCGATCCGGAGGGCGGAATCTGGCCCACGGTCGAAGTGGGACCTGGCCAGACCTTGCTGCAAGCCGCAATCGCCGCCGGCGTGCCACTGCCCTATGGCTGCCGATCCGGGCTGTGCGGCGCTTGCCGGGTCCACGTCGTGGCAGGCGAGGTGGTCCATGACCGCCACGCCGCGGCCGCCCTTTCGGCAGCGGAACGGGCGCGAGGCCTGGTCCTCTCCTGCCGTGCCCGACCCGTCGGTGATGTCACCCTGGCGCTGCCGGCCACAGAGCCGGTCCCGCCGCGCCCCCGACGGTTCGTCACCCGGATCGTCGCGCGGCGCGACCTCGGCGCCCGCACGACGGAGCTGGCCCTTGAGCCGCCGGGCGATGGCCTGCCATATCTCGCCGGCCAGTATGCGACCCTCGCGCTGGCGGGCTGCCCGCCGCGCGATTTCTCCTTTGCCGGCCTACCCGGTGACGCCGCACTCACCTTTCACCTGCGCGACACCGGCAGCGGCGGCGCCGCCGCTGCCGCCGCCACGATGCGGCCAGGAGACGCGGTGACCGTCGAAGCGCCGTTCGGCCGGGCCTATTTCCGCCCCGCGGAGAGGGGGCCGTTGCTGCTGATCGCAGGCGGCACCGGTCTGGCGCCGATGCTGTCGGTCGCGCGCGCCGCGCTTGCCGCCGATCCGGGTCGGCTCGTGACGCTCTGCCTCGGCGCCGCGTCCCCGGCCGACCTTTATGGCGAGGAGACGCTGGCGCGCCTGGGGGCCGGGCACGCGACCTTCTCCTGCCGGATCGGCTTCACGGCGCCCACGGCGGACGCTGCCCCGGCGGCAACCGCCGTCGACCTGGCGATCGCGGCGGCGGGCCGCATGGTCGATCCGGTCGTCCACGCGGCCGGCCCGCCCGCGATGGTGGTGGCCCTGCGCCGACGGCTGCGCGAAGCGGGGATGCGCCCGGCGGCGTTCCGGGCCGACGCCTTTACCCCCGTGCGGGAGCTGGCGGGCTGACCAGGAGCCTTGCCAGGCGGCGCGCGCCGGGCCAAAAGACGGGCCGTCCCTGCACCATCAGCCGAGCCCTGCCATGCGAGACCATCGCCGCATCGATCCGCGCGACCGCCTGATCGTCGCGCTCGACCTGCCGACCGTGGCCGAAGCCGAAGAGATGGTGCGGCGCATCGGGCCGGCCGCGACCTTCTACAAGGTCGGGCTGCAGCTTCTCTTCGCCGGCGGGATCGACCTGGTGCGGCGCCTGACCGGCGAAGGCAAGCAGGTCTTCATCGACGCCAAGTTCCTCGACATTCCGGAGACGGTGCGCAAGGCGGTCGAGAGCGTCGCCCGGCTCGACGCGACGTTCCTCACGCTGCATGCCGACCCGCGAACCTGCCGCGCCGCGATCGAGGGTCGCGGGGCCTCGTCGCTGAAGCTCCTGTTCGTGACGGTGCTGACCAGCGTCGACCCGGCGGACCTCGCCCGGGAGGGGTATGCCCGCGACCTGGGCGACCTGGTGCTCGATCGCGTCCAGATGGTGCTCGATACGGGCGGCGACGGGGTCGTGGCCTCGGGCGCGGAGGCCGCCGCGATCCGCGCGAAGGCCGGCGACCGGCTTCTCATCGTCACCCCCGGCATCCGCCCGGCCGGGGCTTCCGTGCAGGACCAGAAGCGCGTCGCCACCCCCGCCGGTGCGATCCAGGCGGGTGCGGACTATCTCGTCGTCGGCCGGCCCGTCACCGCCGCGGCCGATCCGCGGCAGGCGGCCGAGGCGATCGTCGACGAGATCCGTACCGCAGTCGAAAAACAGTAGGGCATTCCTCGCACTCCGGTTGCCACGGGCCGCGTCCGGTTCGCATACTTCCCGTTCAATGACCGACCGGCCAAGGCCGGTCGGCACGAACGGGACAGGAGGACTGGATGCGCAAGCGTAGCCATGCGCCGTGGCTGGCGGTCGCTGTTGCCACCGTGGCGTTCGCCGTGCCGGCAGCGGCCCAGAAGGCAAAGGACGAATTGCGGCCGATCTGGCGCAACGTCGTGCCGAACGTCGATTCCTACTACAATGGCCAGCGCGACGGCATCGTCTTCGCCCACCATGTCTGGGATCACCTGATCGAGCGCGATCCCGACACCTTCACCTACAAGCCCGGGCTGGCGACGGAGTGGAAGTGGGTCGACGAGAAGACCCTCGACGTCCAACTGCGCCAGGACGTGAAGTTCCACGACGGGTCCGCCTTCGGCGCCGAGGACGTCGCCCACACCTTCAACTTCGTCGCCGACCCCGCCAACAAGGCCCTCTACCAGCGCAACACCAACTGGATCCGCACCGTCGAGATCCTGGACGGCTACAAGGTGCGCATCCACCTGCACCGCCCCTTCCCGCCGGCCATCGACTACCTGTCCATGGCGATGTTCGTCTATTCCCGGAACTACAAGGGCCCGGAAGAGATGAACCGCCGGCCGATGGGCACCGGGCCCTATCGGGTGGTGTCGCTGGAGCAGGGCAAGGACTACAAGTTCGAACGCTTCACTGAGCACTATGCGGGCAGCCCGAAGAGCGGTGCCACGATCGGCCGGATCCACGCCCGCACCATCACCGATCGCGCGACGGAACTGGCCGAGCTGCTGTCGGGCAATGCCGACCTCATCTGGTACGTCGACGCCGACCAGCTGCCGAACATCCAGCGCCGCAAGAACCTGCAGATCCTGCAGGCGGAGGCGATGCGGATCGGCTATCTGGCGCTCGACGGGGCCGGCCGGACCGGGGCCGGCAACCCGCTGACGAAGCAGAAGGTCCGCCAAGCGATCGCCCATGCGGTCGACCGCGAGAGCTACGTCAAGAACCTGGTGCAGGGCGAGGCACGGGTCATCCATGCTCCCTGCTTTCCGCTGCAGTTCGGCTGCGACGATTCCGCAGCCCCCAGGTACGCCTACGACCCGGGCAAGGCCAAGCGCCTGCTTGCCGAGGCGGGTTATCCGAGCGGCTTCAAGACCCAGCTGTTCGCCTACCGGGTGCGCGACTGGACGGAGGCGGTCCAGTCGGACCTGAAGGCGGTCGGCATCGACGCCGAGGTCAACATGCTGCCCGTCGCCTCCTACATCCAGAAGTTCCAGAAGGGCGAGACGCCGATGGCGCAGGGCGACTGGGGATCGTTCTCGGTGAATGACGCCTCGGCCGTCGTCAGCACCTTCTTCAAGGGCTCGGAGGACGACTATGCGCGCGATCCGGAGGTGAAGGCGTGGCTCGAGGTCGCCGACAACGCGCCGGACCAGGCGGTCCGCAAGGAGCATTATCGCAAGGCGATCGGCCGGATCATGGAACAGGCCTACTGGCTGCCGCTCCACACCTTCGTCACCAACTATGCCTACACGGCGGACCTGGAGTTCCGGGCCTACAAGGACGAGATCCCGCGCTACTGGGCCTATCGCTGGAAGTGAGGGCGGCGGCCCCGCGGCCGGCGACGGGCCGGGCGCGGGGTTCCGCGAAAAGGCGCGAACTTTGGCGCAAGATCGGTGGCAGACGAGTTGTCACGAAGGCTGCGGCGCGATCATACTCGGGCATCCGTATTCGGATTGTCTGGGGGGCACGGGTGATGGGTTTCGGACGGCGCATTCTCTTCGCAGGCATGGCGGTGGCCGCGGCAGCGGCGGCCATGCCGGCCGAGGCCCAGAAGTCGAAGGACGAGCTGCGGGTCATCTGGCGCAACGTGATCGCCAACGTCGACCCCTACTTCAACGGGCTGCGCGACGGCGTCGTCTTCGCGCACCATGTCTGGGACCACCTGATCGAGCGCGACCCGGACACCTTCGAGTACAAGCCCGGCCTCGCCACCGAATGGAAGTGGGTCGACGACGTCACCCTCGACCTGACGCTGCGCCAGGGCGTGAAGTTCCATGACGGCTCGGCCTTCGGCGCCGAGGATGTCGTCCACACCCTGAACTACGTCTCCGACCCGGCCAACAAGGCGCTCTACCAGCGCAACACGAACTGGATCAAGAAGGCCGAGCAGGTCGACGGGCACAAGGTCCGTATCCATCTGCACCGGCCCTTCCCGCCGGCCCTGGAGTTCCTGTCGCTGCCGGTCTTCATCTTCTCGCGCAACTACACCGGGCCGGAAGAGCAGAACCGGCGGCCGGTCGGAACCGGCCCCTACCGGGTCGCATCGATCGAAGGCGGCAAGGAGTACCGCTTCGAGCGCTTCGCCGATCACTACGAGGGCAGCCCCAAGGGCAAGGCCAAGATCGGCAAGGTGCAGGTGCGCATCATCACCGACGCGGCGACCGAGTTGGCCGAGTTGCTGGCAGGCCGGGCCGACCTGCTGTGGTACGTCGACGCCGACCAGCTTCCCAACATCCAGCGCCAGCGCAACCTGAAGACGGTCAGCGCCGAGACGATGCGCATCGGGTTCCTGTCGCTAGACGCCGCCGGCCGCACCGGCGCCGGCAACCCGCTGACCAAGCAGAAGGTCCGCCAGGCCATCATCCACGCCATCGACCGCAAGAGCTTCGTCGAGAGCCTGGTCCAGGGCGAGGCCCGGGTGATCGACGCGCCCTGCTTCCCGACGCAGCTCGGCTGCGACGATTCCGGTGCGCCGAAATACGCCTACGACCCGAAGAAGGCCAAGCAGCTCCTGGCCGAGGCGGGCTATCCCAACGGCTTCAAGACCCAGCTGATGGCCTTCCGCTCGCGCACCTGGACCGAGGCGCTGCAGCAGGACCTGAAGGCGGTCGGTATCGATGCCGACGTGCAGATGCTGCCGGTGGCGACGCTGATCCAGCGTTTCCAGAAGGGTGAGACGCCGATCTACCAGGGTGACTGGGGGTCGTTCTCGATCAACGACGTCTCGGCGATCATCAGCTCGTTCTTCAAGGGGACCGAGGACGACTATGCCCGCGATGCCGAGCTCAAGGCCTGGCTCGACATCGCCGACAACTCCAACGACACCGCGGTGCGCAAGGAAAATTACAAGAAGGCCGTGAACCGGATCATGGAGCAGGCCTACTGGGTGCCGCTCAACACCTTCGTCACCAACTACGCGCATGTGGGCGAGCTCGACTTCCGGGCCTACAAGGATGAGATTCCGCGCTACTGGGTCTACTCCTGGAAATGACGGCAAGGCGTTGACCCGACCGTTCCCGGCATAGCCGATGCTGCGTTTCGCGATCGGGCGGCTCGGCATCGCCGCCCTCGTCGTCCTGGTCGTGTCGGTGATCGTGTTCGGCCTCACCCATGTCGCGGCCGACCCGGCGCGCGCCATGGCCGGGGAGAACGCGACCGCGGCGGATGTCGAGGCCATCCGCAAGGCGGAGGGCTTCGACCGTCCATTGCCGATCCAGTACGCGGAATGGATCGGCCGGGCGGCGAGCGGCGATTTCGGCCGGTCCTACCTGATGAAGGAGCCGGTGATCGGCATCGTCGCGCATCGCCTGCCGGTGACACTGACGCTCGGGGTCATGGCGCTGGCCTTCGCCCTCTGCGTCGCCCTGCCCCTGGGCGTGCTGGCGGCGGTCCGGCAGAACTCGCTGCTCGATCGCTTCGCGCTGGCGGTCGCCGTGCTGGGGCAGGCCCTGCCCAACTTCTGGTTCGCGCTCGTTCTCATCGTCGTCTTCGGGGTCTGGCTGCAATGGCTGCCGACCTCCGGCGCGGACAGCTGGGAGCATATGATCCTGCCCGCCGTCGCCCTCGGCTACTACGCCACCCCCGCCCTGATGCGCCTGACCCGCACCGGCATGCTGGAGGCGCTGGGATCGGACTATATCCGTACCGCCCGCGCCAAGGGGCTGTTGCCGCCGTCGGTGCTGTTCAAGCATGCGCTGCGCAACGCGGTGATCCCGGTGGTCTCGCTGGCGGCGGTGCAGTTCGGCTTCATGCTGGGCGGCTCCATCGTCATCGAGGCCGTGTTCTCCATGCACGGCGTCGGCTACCTCGCCTGGGAATCGATCCAGCGCTCGGACCTGCCGGTGATCCAGGCGATCGTGCTGATGATCGCGCTCTTCTATGTCGTGCTGACCTTCCTCGCGGACCTGCTGAACGGCTGGCTCGATCCGCGGCTGCGGGTGGCCGGGGCATGACGATCGCCCCGATCGCCGCCGAGCCGGCGGCGCCGTCACCGCGCACCCTGATGTGGCGCCGGGTGCGCGCACACAAGGGCCTGATGTTCGGCATCGTGGTGCTGGTCGCGATGCTGCTGATGGCGCTCGCGGCACCCCTGATCGTCCCGCACGACCCCTATACGGGCGCGCTTGCCCGGCGGCGCATCCCGCCCGTCTGGCATGCCTGGTTCTACGACCACCCGCGGGCCGGCTGGACCTATCCGCTCGGCACCGACCGGCTGGGCCGCGACTATCTGAGCCGGCTCATCTATGGCAGCCAGATCTCGCTGCTGATCGGCTTCTCGGCCATGTTCGTGTCGGGCATCATCGGCTCGACCCTGGGGCTGCTGGCCGGCTACTTCGGCGGCAAGGTTGACATGGTGGTCAGCTTCTTCGTCACCACCCGCCTCAGCCTGCCCGTCGTGCTGGTGGCGCTGGCCGTGGTCGCCGTGGCCGGCAGCTCGCTGATCGTGCTGATCCTGGTCCTGGGCCTGCTGCTGTGGGACCGCTTCGCCGTGGTCATGCGGGCAGCCACGCAACAGGCCAGGAGCCTGGACTATGTGGCCGCGGGCGAGGCGATCGGCTGCTCCACCTCCTACCTGCTGCTGCGAGAGGTGCTGCCGAACGTGCTGAACCCGCTGATCGTGGTCGCCACCATCGAGATGGCGAACGCGATCCTGCTGGAGGCCGCCCTGTCGTTCCTCGGCCTGGGGGTCCGCCCGCCGCAGCCCTCCTGGGGCCTGATGCTGGCGGAGGCGAAGGAGGAGATCTTCTTCAACACCTGGATGATCGGCTTGCCCGGCATCGCCCTCTTCCTTCTGGTGCTCGGCATCAACCTCCTGGGCGACGGCGTCCGCGATGTCACCGCGCCGGAGAACCGGAACTGAGCCCGGCCGGCCCTTCGCCTGCTCTGGTATCTCCGGCGGCTTGCCCGTAGATTGCCGGCGCGATTTTCCGGCGCCTTCGATCCCCCCGAGGAATTCCATGGCCTCCTACGCGATCCCCCTCTGGACCCAGCCTGCCCTGCCGATCGTCGGCACGAGCGACCTGTTTCCCGTCCGCCGCATCTACTGCGTCGGCCGGAACTATGCGGCGCACGCGCGCGAGATGGGCCACAACCCGGATCGCGAGGAGCCGTTCTTCTTCATGAAGCCGGCCGACGCGCTGCTGCCGAGCGGCAGCGTCATGCCCTATCCGCCGGCGACCAAGGACATGCACCACGAGATCGAGATGGTGGTGGCGCTGAAGAGCGGCGGCGCCGACATCCCGGTCGACGAGGCGCTGAGCCATGTCTACGGCTATGCCGTCGGGCTCGACATGACCCGCCGCGACCTGCAGGGCATCGCCAAGACCGCCGGCCGCCCGTGGGACATGGGCAAGGGCTTCGACAACTCCGCCCCCTGCACCGCGCTCGTGCGCGCCGACCAGATCGGCCATCCCGACACGGGCGCCATCTGGCTCAAGGTGAACGGCGCCGAGCGGCAGCGTGGCGACCTGGCCGACATGATCTGGAACGTGCCGGAGACGATCGCCTACCTGTCGACGCTGGTGACGCTCGCCGCCGGCGACCTGATCTTCAGCGGCACGCCCGAGGGCGTGAAGGCCGTCGTCAAGGGCGACCGGCTGGAAGGCCATGTCGACGGGGTCGGCGACCTTTCGATCACCATCGGCTGAGCGGGCCCCACCGAGATGGCGCTGACGGTCGCGACCTGGAACATCAACTCCGTCCGACTGCGGATCGACCTCGTCCTGCGCTTCCTCCGGGAGAAGCGCCCGGACGTGCTCTGCCTGCAGGAGACGAAGGCGATCGACGACGCCTTCCCGGCCAAGGCGTTCGCGGAGGCCGGCTACCGGCACCGCATCATCCGCGGCATGAAGAGCTACAACGGGGTGGCGATCCTGTCGAAGCTGCCGCTGGAGAACGTCGGCGGCCATGTCTGGTGCGGCAAGGATGATTGCCGCCACGTGTTCGCGACCCTGCCGGGCGGCATCGAGCTGCACAATTTCTACATTCCGGCCGGCGGGGACGTGCCCGACCCGGCCGCCAACCCGAAGTTCGCGCACAAGCTGGCGTTCCTGGACGAAACCCGGGACTGGCTGCTGAAGGAACGCCGGTCCGACAAGCCGATGATCCTGGTGGGCGACCTCAACATCGCCCCGCTTGAACACGACGTATGGTCGCACAAGCAGCTTCTCGACGTGGTCAGCCACACGCCGATCGAGGTCGAGAAGCTGGGCGCCATCCAGGCCGCCGGAGAATGGGTCGATGCCGTCCGGCATTTCGTGCCGGCCGACCAGAAGCTCTATTCCTGGTGGAGCTACCGGGCGCGGGATTGGGCGGAAGCCGATCGCGGGCGCAGGCTCGACCATATCTGGGTCACGCCGCCGCTCCGTGGCCAGTTGCATCGGGCGGAGATCCTGCGCGAGGCCCGCGGCTGGACCCAGCCGTCGGACCATGTGCCGGTCCTGGTCACTCTCGATTCCGGCACGACATGACCAGCGAGCATCGCTATCCGGCCGAGGCCCTGTGGGCCGACTACGCCCGGGCAGCCGCCGGGCTGGCCGCCACCGCCGGACCTCTGCTGCTGGTACCGGTTGCGGACTGGATCGCCGTCCTGCTGGGGGCGCTCGCCATCCTGTTCGCCGTCTTTGCCTGGCGGACCTTCGAGCGCCAGCGGACCCGGATCACGATCGACGATGAGGGCGTCACCCTCGGTGGGCCGCACGGGCGCCGACTGGCCTGGGATTCCATCGCCGAGGTGCGGCTGCGATATTATTCGACCAAGCGCGACCGGTCCGGCGGGTGGATGCACCTGCGCCTGGAGGCACCCGCGGGCCGGGTGCGGATCGATTCGACGATCGAGGATTTCGGGCGGATCGCGGAGCGCGTATCCGCCCTCGTGCGCGCGCGCAGCCTGCCGGTCGACCCGGTGACTCGGGCCAATTTCCGTGCGCTGGGCGCCCCGGTCGACGACCTGCCGGCCGAAGGGGCGCCGCCGCTCGACGGCCTGCCGACGGACCGGTGAGCGCTTAGAACCGCAACGCCGCTCGCGGCGACGCACCGGCATCGACACCGATTCGAGCGATGCCGCCATGCTGTTCCACGCATCCATTCCCGCCCGGGATCCCGCCCGTACCGCCACCGCCCTGGCCAAGCTGTGGCAGGGGGAGGCCCTGCCATTCCCGCCGGTTCCCGGAGCCTATCTCGCCTTCGCCGGTGACGAGCGCGGAACCCAGATCGAGATCTATCCGGCGGACATCGCGCTGGTCCCCGGGCCGACCGAAGTGGCCGGGACCGCCGCCGACCCCGCCCAGCCGACGGGTGTCCACCTCGCCATCGGCGTGCCGCACGACATCCCGCGGGTGCTGGAGATCGCCGGGCGGATGGGCTGGACCGCGCGCGTGTGCAACCGCGGCGGGCTGTTCGACGTCATCGAGCTGTGGATCGACGATCGCCTGATGATCGAGGCCCTGACGCCGGCGATGCAGCGGGCCTATCGGGCTTCGATGACGCCGGCCAACTGGAAGCGCGCCTTCGGCCTCGACACCGCTGCGTGAATGCCTGCGGCGTGGGGCAGGGGGGCAGCCTCCTGTCCCGACCGCGTCAGGTCGTGATCGTCATGCCCTCGCGCGCGACCAGGGTGCCCGGCCGCCGCGCTTCCGCCGCCGCGGCGACCTCGTCCATGAACGCATCGTCGTGCGAGGGATCGTGGTGGAAGATGACGACCCGGCCGACCCGGCCGGCATCGGCGACGCGCAATGCCTCCTGCCAGGTGGAGTGGCCCCAGCCGATCCTGGCCGGAAACTCCGCATCGGTGTAGGTCGCGTCGTAGATCAGGATATCCGCATCCCGGACAAGCTCGACCACGGTCGCGTCGCGCACTCCCTCCCGATGCTCGAGGTCGGTGACATAGGCGACCGTCCGGCCCGCATGCTCGACCCGGTAGCCCGTCGCGCCGTCAGGATGGGGCAGGGCGGCCGTGCGGACGGTGATCGCCGGATCGGGCCGCAACGTCTCCCCGGCCCGGAAGTCGCGAAACTCGAGTTCGGCCGCGAAGATGTCGACCGGCACCGGAAAGAGGGGCGGCGTCATCATGTGCCGCAGCGCGCCTTCCAGGGTCCGGTCCGGCAGCAGATGGCCGGCCCATAGGGTCAGATGCCGTCCGGGGATCATCGCCGGGGCAAAAAAGGGCAGTCCGACCACATGGTCGAGATGGGTGTGGCTGAAGAACAGGTCGATGGGCCCGCCTGCCTCCGCAGCCATTTCCCGGCCGAGCGGACGGATGCCGGTCCCGGCATCGAAGATGAGCCGACGACTGCCGCAGCGCATTTCGACGCAGGCGGTATTGCCGCCATAGCGCGCGGTGTCGGGGCCCGCGCACGCGATCGACCCGCGCACCCCCCAGAAAGTCACGCTGATCGTTCCGTCGCCCATCGCCGGCACGGAGCCTAGCAGCGATAGCGGGCGCCGTCTGCGGCGCGAAGCGGTCATTCGGCAGCTCAGCCCGCATGGCAGCCCCCGCGTGGAGGATGGTTGCGTCCGCCGTTCGGCTCCGCGACACTGGCGCCGATCGAGATGGCCGACAGACCCACCAATTGGACCGGCGTGCTTTTCGGCCTTGCGATCGCGGTCGTGGCCGCGTTCCAGCAGTTCAAGCTGCCGCCGGCGCTGCCGCTGATGATCGACCGCTATGGCTATGACCGGGTGCTGGCCGGCGGCTTCATGTCCGTCTTCGCGCTGGCGGGCCTGGTGCTGTCATGGAACCTCGGTCGATGGATGCAGCGCCACGGTGCCCTGCCATACCTGCTGGGTGCGTTCGCGCTGACCCTGGCCGGGACCGTTCTGACCCTGCTCCACCCGGAGGACGGTCTTGTCGTGCTGGGTGCCCGGACCCTGGAGGGGATCGGTTTCGCGGTGCTGGCGATCGCCGGTCCGACCTTCGCCACGGTCAATGCCGGACCGCGGCACCTGCCCATCGCCGCCGCGCTGACGGCGACCTGGATTCCGATCGGGCAGGTTGCGGCCGGCGCGATCGCCATCCCGTTTCTTGCATCCGGGCAATGGGAGCCGCTCTGGTGGGTGGCGATCGGGGTCGCCCTGGCCGCGATCGGCTGGACCCTGGCGCTGCATCGGTCCGGCGCGGTCGACCTCGGCGCTCGCCCGAGCGGCGCGGCGGCGGCGCCCCCGACCGCGTCGGAACGGCGCGCGATGGTCGTCGTCGCCATCATCTTCATGCTCTGGTCCGCCCAGTACATCGGCACGATGACCTGGCTGCCGCAGCTCCTGATCGACAGCTACGGCCTCGGCCGCGAGGGCGCCGTCATCGCCTACACCCTGCCGGTGGTGGTGGTGGGCGCCTTCAACCTGGTGGGAGGCTGGGCCCTGCGGGCGGGGGCTCGCCCGACATCGCTGATCCTGGCCGGGCTGTCGGCCCAGGCCGTCGTCTGGGCGGCCATGCCCTGGCTGGGCGGCGGCGGCCTGGGCGCGGCGGGTCTCGTGCTCTACGCCGTGGGTGCCGGGGTCACCCCCACCTGCCTCTTCGCCCTGCCGGGCATGATCCTAGGGCCGGGGCGGGCCGGCGCTCATGCGTTCGGCGTGCTGATGGTCGGGCGCAACCTCGGCGTGATCGCCGGACCGGTCGGCTATGCCCAGGCCTTCGCCCTGTTCGGCGACTGGAACGGCGTCGCCCCTCTCGTGGCCCTGCTGTCGCTGCTGCCGATCGTGGCCGTCGTGCCGCTGATCCGGGCCGGCCGCATGGCCGGGGGCTACGGCACCAGGCGATAGCCGCCCGGATCGGTCACCAGGATCTCCGCCTTCTGCGGATCGCGCTCGATCTTCTGGCGCAGGCGGTAGACATGGGTTTCCAGCGTGTGCGTGGTGACGCCGGCATTGTAGCCCCAGACCTCGTGCAGCAGCTGGTCGCGGCCGATCGATCGGTCCCCGGCACGGAAGAGGTACTTGAGGATCGCCGTTTCCTTCTCGGTCAGGCGGATCTTCTTCTTGCCGCTGGCGTCGGTCATCAGCTTGGCGCTCGGCCGGAAGCTGTAGGGGCCGACCTGGAAGATCGCGTCCTCGCTCTGCTCGTGCTGGCGCAGCTGGGCGCGGATCCGCGCCAGGAGAACGCCCAGCCGGAACGGCTTGGTGACATAGTCGTTGGCGCCCGCATCCAGGCCGAGGATCGTATCGGCCTCGCTGTCGGCACCGGTCAGCATGATCACCGGACACCGCACGCCATTGCGCCGCATCAGCCGGCAGGCGTCGCGGCCATCCATGTCGGGCAGCCCGACATCGAGCAGGATCAGGTCGAAGGCCTCCGCCTTGGCTCGTTCCAGGCCCTTGGCGGCCGTCTCGGCCTCCACGGCCTGGAATTCCTCGTAGAGCGTCAGCTGCTCTGCCAGCGAACTGCGCAGGGCGTCGTCGTCATCGACAAGGAGAAGTCGTTTGCCGGTCTTCTGGGTCGTCATCGCTTCCGGTCGCTCCGCGGCCACAGGACCGCGAATCTAGCATGACGGGCACCACCGCGTCGCCATTCGGTCATTCGCCGACGGCCATGCGCCGCCGCAGGCCCTGGAACAGCGGGTCCGCCGGATCGGTGAAGGCGTCGAGAATGGTGAAATGGTTGCGGCCGGGAGCATCGAGGGTAGAAACCGGCAGGCCTCTTGCGCGCCACGCGTCGATCAGCGCTGCCTGCTGCCGATGGAACTCGGCCGTTTCATCGCCGCCTGCAACGCAGAGCAGCGGCGGGGCGTCCGCCGGCGGATGGCGGGCGGGGCTGTTGCGGTCGGCCATTTCGGCGTCCATGCCAAGGACGGCGTTGAGGTAGCTGAGGCGGATCGGCTCCAGCTCGTAGAGCCCGCTGATCGCCAGGCCGCCCGCCATCGGCGGCAGCGCGTAGCCGAACCGGCGCCAATCCGTCGCCAGCATTTCCGCGGTCAAGTGGCCGCCGGCGGAGTGGCCGGCGATCCAGATATTGTCGCGGTCCCCGCCGTGCCGGGCGATCCGCGCCGCCGTCCAGGCCACGGCCCGGCGGCAGGCATCCACGATCTCGTCCATGGTGGCGCCCGGCGCCAGAGGATAGTTGACCAGGACGGTGACCACCCCGGCTGCGACCCAGGCATCGGCCACGAAGACGAAGTCCTTCTTGTCGCGCCACTGCCAGTAGCCGCCGTGAAGAAAGATCAGCACCGGCGACCGGCGATCGTCCGGCGCGGCGGGCCGATAGATATCCAGATTCTCCAGGAGACCGTCGCCGTAGGCGATGTCGAGGTCGCCCACCAAGCGGGTGGCGGCCGCTGCGCCGGCCACGTCCCAGCGTTGAATCACGGCAGGGTGATCCGGAACGGCCGCCCGCGCGTTATATTGTCCGTCAAGCGCGGCTTGGTCGTACTCGAGGAACACGGCCATCCCCATCTCCCGATCTGCTCGTCAGTCAAACCCGGCACCGCCGGTCCGCAGGAACAAGAACCAGAATTCGGACCGTCACAGACCGATCGTAACCCAATCCCGCTACAGGTATGCCATGCCCCTCAGCAGAGTTCGCCTGTCCGATGTCGCCGCCGCTTCGATGCACCGCACCGGAGGCGTGGCCGTGGACCGTGCCATAGCCGACTTCCGACGAGGTGAACCCATCGTGATCCGCGAGGGCGACCGCGCGGTGCTCGCGCTCGCCGCGGAGGCCTTGAGCGACGAGCGGCTCGCCCGCTTCATCCGTCTCTCCGGCTCCAGCCCGAGCCTCGCCATGACCGCCCGGCGTGCCACGCTGCTGGGCCTGGGCCGCGACGGCACCGGCGTCGTCCGCGTCGCCCTGTCCGGCACACCCGTTGCCCAGCGGCTGCGCGAGCTCGTCGACCCCCTGGCGGCTCCCGATGTCCTGCCGGCGGTGATCGCGGTGACGGCCGCCCATCCGCTCGACGGCGATTCCGCCGCCGTGGCACTGGCCAAGATAGCAAGGCTGCTTCCGGCCGCCGTCACGGCCGCGATCGGGCTCGTGAGCGATCGCGCGATGGAGGAATGGGCGAGGCTCGAAGGGCTGCTGGTCGTCGAGGCCGGCGCCATCCTCCACTATCCGGTCGACAATGCCCGGCGCCTGGCCAAGGTCGGGGAGGCCCGGGTTCCGCTGGCGGGGGCGGAGAATACCCGGATCATCGCCTTCCGGCCCTCGGACGGCGGGCTCGAGCATATCGCCATCGTCATCGGGGAGCCCGACCCGGAGACCCCGGTGTTGGCACGGATCCATTCGGAGTGCTTCACCGGCGACCTGCTGGCCAGCCTGCGCTGCGACTGCGGCGACCAGTTGCGCGGCGCGATCCGCGAGATCGCCGAGCATGGGGCAGGGGTGCTTCTCTACCTGGCGCAGGAGGGCCGCGGGATCGGGCTCGTGAACAAGCTGCGGGCTTATCAGTTGCAGGATGCCGGGTTCGACACGGTAGACGCGAACCTGCAGCTGGGCTTCGACGCCGACGAGCGGATCTATGTGCCGGCCGCGGAGATTCTGGGCCAGCTCGGATTCAGCCGGGTCCGGCTGATGACCAACAATCCGCTCAAGGTGGAAGCGCTCGGCCATTTCGGGGTCGAGGTCGTGGAGCGGGTGCCCCATGTCTTCCCGAGCAACGACCACAACGAGAACTACCTGCGCACCAAGGCGGTCCGCAGCGGCCATCTGCTGTGAGCATGATTGTCTGGCGTGTCGACCCCGAGGGGTATCTGGAAGCCGGTGGCCGGCGCCTGCGCTGTGCCATCGGGAAAGGCGGAATCCGGGCGGACAAGCGCGAGGGGGACGGCGCGACGCCGGTCGGGCGCTTCGCCCTTCGCCGGCTGCTCTATCGCGCCGACCGGCTGGCCTCGGTCCCGGCGACCGGCCTGCCGACCACGGCGATCGCCCGGGATGACGGCTGGTGCGACGATCCGGAGGCCCCCGACTACAACCGGCCGGTCCGCCTCCCGCACCCGGCCCGGCACGAGCGGATGTGGCGGGAGGATGCGCTGTACGACCTGGTCGTGGTGATCGGCCACAACGACGACCCGGTCGAGCCGGGTGCCGGCAGCGCCGTCTTCGTCCATGTCGCCCGCGACGGGTACGATCCGACCGAAGGGTGCGTCGCGCTCTCCCGCCCCGACCTGCTCTGGCTGCTGGAGCAGGCCGGGCTTTCGACCATCCTGCAGGTGGATAGCAGGTGAGCGTCGGTCAGACGGCGGGGTCGGCCGGGGCGCGCGAACCGAAGATGGCCGACCCGACCCGGACCATGGTGGCGCCGAAGCGGATCGCCGTCGGGTAGTCCCCGCTCATTCCCATGCTGAGATGGCGGAGGCCGTGGCGGCGGGCGATCTCCCGCAGCAGGGCAAAATGCAGGGCCGGGGGTTCTTCGGCTGGCGGGATGCACATGAGACCGCTGATCGACAGCGACCATTCATCCCTGCATCGCGCCAGGAAGGCGTCCACCCCCTCCGGCGGAATGCCGGCCTTCTGCGGCTCGCGGCCCGTATTGACCTGGACCAGCAGGTCGGGCAGGCGGTCCCCCTTGTCCCGCGCCTTGACGAGAGCAAGGGCAAGGCTCTCGCGGTCGAGGGTCTGGAGCATGTCGACCAGCCCGATCACATCCTTCACCTTGTTCGTCTGGAGCGGACCGATCAGGTGCAATCGGACGTCCGGCCATCGCGCCTTGAGCGCCGGCCATTTTCCGGCCGCCTCCTGGACCCGGTTTTCACCGAACACCCGCTGGCCGGCCTCGATGGCTTCGATCATGGTGTCGGCACCATAGGTCTTGCCGACGGCAACCAGTTCGATCGCAGCCGGCTCGCGGTCGGCAGCGCGAGCGGCCGCGACGATGGATGCGCGGACGGATGCGAGCCGGGCCGCGATCGAATTGGCATGGTCGGCCGGGAGTGCGGCGTTGGCCACGGCGATGGTCTCCTCAAGGCGTGGAACGGATCGAGGCCGGGAAGACGGCCCGACAACTGTCTAGCCACTGCGTCGGATGCCGTAAATGCCCATCGATCTTGACCCGGTCGACGGCGCTGGCCACCATCCGCGACTGTTCGTTCGCGCCCAGTAGGATATGCGTCCCATGAAACTCAACCTCGGCTGCGGCATGCGCAAGCTTGACGGATTCGTCAACGCAGACCGCTCGCCGCACTGCAATCCGGATATTCTGGTGGATCTGGAGTCGCTTCCCTGGCCGTTCGACACGTCGAGCGCGAGGGAAATCCTGCTGAGCCACGTGCTCGAGCATATCGGGCAGTCGCCACAGCTCTATCTGGCGATCATCCAGGAATTATACCGCGTCTGCGCAGACGGTGCGCTGGTGCGCATCATCGTGCCCCATCCTCGGCACGACGACTTCATCACCGATCCCACGCATGTGCGGCCGATCACAGCCCAGGGGCTGGAGATGTTCTCGAAACGGAAGAACCGCGAATGGCAGGCCCGCGGCTACGCGAGCACGCCCCTCGCGCTCATGATCGATGTCGATTTCGAACTCGTTTCGGCCGACGCCCAGCCCGCCGAGCCGTGGCGGACCCGTCTGCAGAAGCGCGAGATTACCCCGCAGGAACTGTCCTTCGCGGCCCGTACCTATTGGAACGTGATCAGCGCGACCGACATCGTACTGCGAGCGGTCAAGCCAAGCGCGTGACGGACCTGGCACGCACGGGAAAGACCCGGACACCGCTCGTCTCCTTCCGGCCGGCGACGCCGTTTCGCTTTCATCAGGCAGGAACCGACGCAGACACCGCGCAGGCCGGCCGGGCAGGTGAGGTCTGCTACACGACCCTGGCCCAGTTCAGCCGCAACGTCCTGGCGCGCCATCCCCAGCAGTTCCGGCTGGACGGCAGCGGAACTGCCCTGCCATGCCTTCCGCGGGAAGCGTGGGCAGGATTCGATTTCGGCGGCAAGCGGGCTCTGTTCCTGCTGCCCAGCCAGGCCCTTGGGTCGAATGTCTGCACCCTGCTGTTCCTGGCCGCGCTGCGCAATCGCTTCCGGATGCGCGGGATCGGCGTCTTCTGCGCCGGTTCGGCCGCGGACATCTATCGGACGGACCCGGCGATCGAGGTCTTCACCTTGTGGGTCGGCGCCCGGGACCTGAAGCGGTTCGACGTCGTGGTCGACCTGGGCCATCTGGAGTCCCGACGCGACATCGACATCTGGCCCGTCGACATGGAGGGGGAACTGCTGGAGGCGTTCGGCGGCATCGCGCCCGCGCCGGGCTATCCGGCGGCGGCTCGCCCGCTGCCGGCCGATCGGCCGGCACGGATCGCCCTGATGCCGCTCTCGTCGACCCCGATGCGGACGCTGCCACCGGTCGTGACGCTGGCCCTGGCCGCGAGCCTGTCGGATCGGGGCGCGGTCACCGTCTGCCTCAACGACAACCAGCAACAGGGCCGCCTCTACCGGCGGGCGCTGGCACTGCCGGAGACCATACCGGTCATCGATGTCTATCCATCGGTCGGGGGACTGCTACGCGGACTCGCCGGATTCGACTATGCGGTTCTGGCGGACAGCGGACCGGCCCATATGACGAAGCTGTTCGCCACGCCTGGGGTCGCGATCTACACGTCCGCGCCGCCGCATGTCCTGCAAGGGCGCTTCCATAATCTTACACCCTGGACGGTGCCCTTTGTCGGGCCGGACTGTTCGGCGCCCTGCGGCTTGGCCAAGCTGCGAATCAGCAGCGACGGCAAGGTTGGCTGCATGGGGTCGCTCAGGCTGCCGCTGGAGCGGCTGCCGCGGGTGGCACAGGCGGCCGACCCTGAAGCCGTCGAGCGGCTCCTGCTCCGGGAACAGATTCCGTGCGTTGCCCACCTGGCGAGGCTGGCGCCCCGGGTCGTCGACTTCGTCCTGTCGGACTTCGACCGGCGGCAGGGGGGTTAGGTGGCTACGGTCAATGCGGGAATGCCTGCCCCATAAACGAAACGGAGGGCCTTTCGGCCCTCCGTCCCGCGACACTCTCTTGCGGAGAGGATCAGAAGCTGACGGTCGTGCCGAGCACGAAGGCCCAGCTGTCGCCATCGGCCGACGGACGAGCCTTGTCGGACTCGAGGCCGTACCAGTGAACCGACGCACGGAGATCCATGCCCGGGCCGTAGGTGTAACGGCCGCCGACGAGGACGCGCTGCATCTTGTCGTCCTTGAAGCCCGGCAGCTCGCGCTCCGAGTGCAGGTACGACGCACCGACCACGAACGGACCGGCACCGTAGGTCAAGCCGCCGCCATAGGCCTTCGACTTGTTGTCGCCACGCAGACCGTTGTCGTCCTGCCAGTAGCCGCCGCCGACCTCGAAACCGGCGAAGCCGACCTTGGCATAGGCACCCCAGGTCTCACGATCGTCGTAGCCGGCGCAAGCCGCCGAGACCGTGCAGCCCGACAGCGAACCGCGCTCATACGAGCCGCTGGCCGCAAAGCTCACCGGACCGAACCGGTTGGTGTAGTTGATGCCGACGTTGATCACGTCTTCCCAGGCAGCGCCGCTCGTCGAGGACTGCTTGTTCGTCGGCATGCCGGCGAACGAACCACCCTTGGCGCGAACCTGACCGGCAGTCGCCTCTTCCGAATTGTCAGGCGTGTACGACGCACCGACCTGGAAGCCGGCAAAGCGCGGCGAGATGTAGGTGAACTTCTCCGAGTCACCCGACATCACGGTGACCCACGCTTCCGGAGCGCGGTTCAGGGCACCCGAGCCCAGACCATTGATGATCCGGTAGTTCGGGTCGAGACCGTCGAAGTTGCCGTCCACGGAGGGCGGGCCGACGGACATCAGGTAACCGGCCGAGTTCTCGGAACCCAGGATCAGCTTACCCCAGCCGCCTTCGAAGTACAGGTAGCTCTCGTCGATCTGGTCACCGCAGGTCTCGGCTTCGAGCTCGACCTGCGCACCAACCGTGAGGCCGTTATCCAGCTTCACCGAGCCGGTGAAGTGAATTTCCGCTTCGCGCTTGATGTCGAATTCGCGACGGTTCTCGCCGTACTCGCCCACGCCATCCGGCTGGCTGACATAGACGCCATAAGCCTGGAAGTAACCGCCGATGCCGAGCCGCAGCGGCTGCGGCTGCTTCCCCGGGGCAGCCGACTGAGCCATCGCCGGCACGGCGAGCACGCCGGCGGCGATCAGGGCGGTGCTGCCCAACAACACCTTTTTCATAAGTCCCCCTTCACGTTCGAACCTGTATGCGAGCAATTCGCTTCCAACCACGGAACAGCTCCACGACCGCAATCTGAGAGAAAGGCCGGAGTACCGTCAAGGCGAAGGTGGATCACCAGTGCCGCCCCGCCTCACCTGTGGCAGAATTGCACCACGACTTCCAGCATGCGGGAGCCGAGAGGAAGTCGACCACAATATATAGCGCATCGTGGACACCGATCCCGGGCCCGTACCAGCGCGGCCAATCGCGACGCGACACGCCGCTCCAAAGCGGAATGCCCGCGGCCGCGCTGTCGTTTTGACGACGCGGCCCCAGCGGTGCTAGAGGAATGCGCCATTGAGGGGCTCAGGAATGGCGCCCGCGCGGGACTTCGAAGGATTGCGGGCGCGGGGGCACCCACGGAAGGACAGTTCGCCCACATGATCGATGCCCGCCAGACACCCATGATCACGATGCGCAATGCCCGTGTCGCGGCCACCTTGCTGATCGTGGCAAGCGTCGCGGCGTGCGGCGGTACCGCCCCGACCACCGAAGCGGCCTATCCCACGCGACGGACGGGGGCCGACGGCATCACCTACAGCAACCAGCCACGCGAGACGATCTGGGGCGACGGCAGCGGGATGTGGCTGTTCGGCTCGAGCCGGCGCAACGAGCCCGGCTCTGAGGGTGGAGGCGGCATCGGCGTCAACACCTTCCTGTGGCGCGCGTCGCTGGACACCCTGTCCTTCATGCCCATGGCCCAGGCGGACCCTTTCGGTGGTGTCATCATCACCGACTGGTACTCGGCTCCCCAGGCCCCGGACGAGCGGATGAAGGTCAACATCTTCATCCTCGACCGCACGCTGCGCGCTGATGGCGTTCGCGCCACCGTCTTCCGCCAGCGCCGCGACGGCCAGGGCAACTGGGTCGATGCGCCGGTCGATCCCAAGACCGGGATCGAGCTGGAGGACGCGATCCTCACGCGGGCCCGGCAGATGCGCCTCGGCACCGCCGCCCAGTAGGCCGCCGGCCGGGCCAGACCTCATCAGCTCCCCTGCGGGCGGTATCGCTCGCGGGGGTTTCGACTGTGGCGCCGGCGCCTCGGCGACCGGTCCATCTCCAGGAAAAGCAGCAAGTCGCATGTCCCGCTACAACGTCCGCGAGAACGAAGACAAGTGGCGCGCCGCCTGGACGGAGCGTGCCGCCTTTGCCGTGACGGAAGATTCGGCCCGGCCGAAATACTACGTCCTGGAGATGTTCCCCTATCCGTCGGGCCGACTGCATGTCGGCCACGTCCGGAACTATACGATGGGCGACGTGCTGGCCCGCTACAAGCGCGCCCGCGGGTTCAACGTGCTGCATCCCATGGGATGGGACGCGTTCGGCCTTCCGGCCGAGAATGCCGCGATCGCCAGCAAGGTCCATCCCGCGACCTGGACCTACGAGAACATCGCGGTGATGCGCGACCAGCTGCGGCGCATGGGCATCGCCTACGACTGGAATCGCGAGATCGCCACCTGCCATCCGGAATACTACCGGCACGAGCAGAAGATGTTCCTCGACTTCCTGCAGGCGGGCCTCGCCTACCGCAAGGAATCCTGGGTCAACTGGGACCCGGTCGAGAACACCGTGCTCGCCAACGAGCAGGTCATCGACGGCCGCGGCTGGCGGTCGGGGGCCGCGGTCGAGCGGCGCCGGCTGTCGCAATGGTTCTTCAAGATCACCGAGTTCGCCGACGACCTGCTCGCCGCGATCAAGACGCTGGACCGCTGGCCGGAGCGCGTCCGCCTGATGCAGGAGAACTGGATCGGCCGCTCCGAGGGCGCCCGCTTCCGGTTCGAGCTGGCCGGCCGGGACGACGGGGTTGAGGTCTATTCGACCCGGCCCGACACGCTGTTCGGCGCCTCCTTCGTCGCCGTCTCGCCGAACCATCCGCTGGCGGAGGAGGCGGCGCGCAAGGATCCGGCCGTGGCCGCCTTCATCCAGGAATGCAGCCGGCTCGGCACCAGCGAGGCCGTGATCGAGGCGGCCGAGAAGCTCGGCTGCGACACCGGGCTGAAGGCCATCCACCCCTTCGACTCCAGCTGGGAGCTGCCGGTCTACGTCGCCAACTTCGTGCTCATGGAGTATGGCACGGGGGCGATCTTCGGCTGCCCGTCCGGCGACCAGCGCGACCTCGATTTCGCCCGCAAGTACGGCCTCCCCATCATCCCCGTGGTCCTGCCGCCGGGAGAGGATCCCGCAAGCTTCGCCATCGGCGAGGAGGCCTATACGGGCCCCGGGACGCTCTACAATTCCCGCTTCCTCGACGGTTTCGAGGTGACGGAGGCCAAGCGGCGCGCCATCGCGGAGCTGGAGCGGCTCGGCTGCGGCAGCGGCGAGGTCCAGTTCCGGCTGCGCGACTGGGGCGTCTCGCGCCAGCGCTACTGGGGCTGCCCGATCCCGATCATCCATTGCGAGAGCTGCGGCACGGTCCCGGTGCCGGAGGCCGACCTTCCGGTGCGCCTGCCGGAGGACGTGAGCTTCGACAAGCCCGGCAACCCGCTCGACCATCATCCGACCTGGAAGCATGTCGCCTGCCCGTCCTGCGGCCGGCCGGCGCGGCGCGAGACCGATACCTTCGACACCTTCGTCGAGTCCTCCTGGTACTTCCTGCGCTTCTGCTCCGCCCGCGACGACCATGCCTTCGACCGCAAGGCGGTCGACTACTGGATGCCCGTCGACCAGTACATCGGCGGTGTCGAGCACGCCGTGCTGCACCTGCTCTATTCCCGCTTCTTCATGCGGGCCCTGTCGCGCTGCGGCTATGCCGACATGGCCGAGCCGTTCGCCGGGCTCTTCACCCAGGGGATGGTGTGCCACGAGACCTACCAGGACCCGGAAGGCAAGTGGCTCTTCCCGGAGGAGATCCGGCGGGCCGATGGCGGGGCCGTGGTCACGGTCGAGGGCGAGCGCCCCGTCTCCGTCGGCCGTTCGGAGAAGATGAGCAAGTCGAAGAAGAACGTGGTCGGCCTGGAAGCCATCGTCGAAGGCTTCGGTGCCGATACCGCGCGCCTCTTCCTGCTCTCCGACAGCCCGCCTGAACGCGACCTGGAATGGACCGACGGCGGCGCAGAGGGCGTGTGGCGCTTCATCAACCGGGTCTGGCGCCTGGTCACCGAGCCCTCCGTCGCCCTGCCGCCGGCTGGGACCGCGCGCCCGGAGCGGATCGATCCCGCAGCGGACGGCGTGCTGCGGCTGGTCCACAAGACGATCCATGCGGTGACGGATGACCTGGAAGGCTTTCGCTTCAACAAGGCCGTGGCCCGCATCCGCGAGCTGGTGAACGGCCTGGGCGAGCTCGATCCCGCAGCGGAAGGCGCCGGCTGGGTGCTGCGTCGGGGCTGCGAAGCGGCCGCCCAACTTCTGGCGCCCATGACGCCGCACCTGTCCGAGGCGCTGTGGAAGGAGCTGGGCCACGATCCGTTGCTGGTGGACACGCCCTGGCCGGAGGCCGATGCTGCGCTACTGGTCGATGATATGGTAACCCTGGCGGTGCAGGTGAACGGCAAGCTCCGCGGCACTCTCGACATGCCCCGCGACGCGGATCGCGGCTTGATCGAGAAGGCCGCCCTGGATCTGCCGGCCGTTCTCCGCGCAGCCGAGGGTAAACCGCCGCGGAAGGTGGTCGTGGTGCCGAATCGGATCGTCAATGTCGTGGTCTAGCCGCATCGTCCTGGCCGGTCTGATGCTGCTCGGCGGGTGCGGGTTCGAGCCGCTGAACGCGCCGCGCGCCGGCAGTTCGGTGCCGGCAGCCCTGTCCACGGTGCAGATCGCCAACATTCCCGACCGGGCCGGGCAATATCTGCGCAACTACCTGCGGGACGAGATCAACCCCTACGGGGTGCCGGGCAACCCCCAGTACCGCCTGGACATCCGGCTGGCGGAGCAGCGGGCTGACATCGGCCTGCGTCGCGACGACATCCGCACCCGCACCAACCTCACGCTCGAGGCAGAATACCGGCTGGTCGCCCTGGTCGACGGCAAGGTCGTGCTCCAGGGCCGCAGCCGGACGCTCTCGAGCTTCGACATCCTGATCAACGACTACGCCAATGTCGTGTCCGAGCAGGAGGCGCGCCAGCAGGCCCTGCGCCAGATCGGCGCCGACATCCGCACCCGGCTGTCGCTGCATTTCCGGCAGGACCAGCCCGCGAGCTGAGAACTCCTCTTCCGGGGGAGGTCGGCACCGATGAAGATCCCTGGCGCCCGGCTCGATGCCTTCTGCAAGCGGCCCGATGCCGGAGTGCGAGCAGTACTCGTTTACGGGCCCGACGCCGGGCTGGTGCGGGAACGGGCCGACCTGCTGGGCCGCAGCGTCCTGCCCGATCTCGACGACCCGTTCCGCGTCTCGATGCTGACCGGGGCTGCCATCGTCGCCGATCCGCCGCGCCTCGCCGAAGAGACGGCTGCCCAGTCCCTGGTCGGCGGCCGCCGCCTGGTGCGCGTGCGTGATGCGGGCGATGCCACGGCGCCCGCCTTCGACCGCGTCCTCAAGGACAAGGCGGCCGGTGACACGCTGGTGGTGGCGGAGGCGGGCGAGTTGCGCGCCGGCAGTCCGTTGCGCAAGCTCTTCGAGACGGCCGCCGCTGCCGCCGCAGTGCCTTGCTACGTGGATGAAGGGGCGGCGCTGGAGCGGATCCTGCGCGAGACCCTGTCCCGGTTTCGCGTCAACCTCGATGGCGACGCCGCACACTGGCTCGCGGCCCACCTGGGCGGCGATCGCGGGGTGTTGCGCGGCGAGGCGGAGAAGCTTGCCCTCTATGTCGGCGACGGCGGCCGGGTGACGGTGGAGGACTGCATCGCGGTCGTCGGAGACAGTGCCGAGATCGCGCTCGATGCGGTGGTCACCGCGACCGCCGGTGGCGACCGACAGCGGTTGGAGCGGCTCCTCGACCGGGTGTTCGCCGAGGGCGAGCAGCCGATCCGGGTCCTGCGGTCGCTGCAGCGGCATTATCTGCGCCTGCTGGGCCTCGCCGCAGCCGTCGAGGCCGGCAGCAGTCCCCAGGCGGCGGTGGACGCCTTGCGGCCGAAGCCGCACTTCAAGGAAGCCCCCCACCTTGCGGCACAGGCCCAGCGCTGGTCGCGGCGCCGGGTCGCCTATGCCCTGTCGCGCCTGGCCGATGCCGAGGCGGACTGCAAGCGGTCGAGCTTTCCGCCCGAGCTGGTCTGCCGGCGGGCGCTCGACGACCTGTCCCGGGTGGCGGCGCCGCGGCGCTGAGGCGCTTCAGTTTCCCAGGCGCTTCAGCACGTCGTCGAGCTGGTCGAGGGTTCGATAGTGCAGGACGAGGCGGCCGCCCCGCCCGCCATGCTCGATATTGACGCGCAGGCCGAGCTGTTGCTCGAGCGTGCGCTCCAGCGCCCGCGTGTCGGCATCCAGTTCCGGCGGCGGTGCCTTTTCGGTGGCCGCCTTGGCGGCGGCCACCAGTTTTTCCGTCTGGCGGACGTTAAGGCCCAGATCGACCACCCGCCGCGCCAATTCGCCCGCCTGCTCCGCACCGAGGAGGGCTCGGGCATGGCCCGCCGTCAGGGCGCCGTCCTGCAGCAGGCGTCGCACATCAATCGGCAACTGCAGGAGCCGGATGGTGTTGGCGATGTGGCTTCGGCTCTTGCCGACGGCCTGTGCCAGATCCTCCTGGCGGTGACCAAACTCGTCGATCAGGCGCTGATAGCCCTCGGCCTCTTCCAGCGCCGTCAGATCCTGGCGCTGGACGTTCTCCACCAGCGCGATCTCCAGCGCGGCGCGGTCGTCCAGGTCCTGCACCAGGACCGGCACGACGTGGATCCCGGCCGCCTGCGCCGCCCGCCACCGCCGTTCGCCGGCGACGATCTCCCATCCCTCGTCGCCGTGCCGGCGCACCAGGATCGGTTGCAGGATGCCCTTCTCCCGGATCGATTCGACAAGGGCGCGCATGGCCTCCTCGTCGAACTGGCGCCGCGGCTGGAAGCGGCCGGGCCGCAGGGCCTCGATGGGTATGGTGCGCAGGCCGCCATGCTCCGGTGCCCGCTCGAGGGCCGGCGCGGGCGCCTCGCCCAGCAGGGCGGACAGGCCGCGGCCGAGGGGTTTGCGCTTGGCGGGTTCGCGGCTCATGCGGCTTCCTTTCCGTAGCGTCCCAGCAGCTCCCGGGCGAGCTGGATGTAGGCCTGGGCACCCGTCGATCGCCAGTCGTAGAGCAGCACCGGCAGGCCATGCGAGGGTGCCTCGGAAATCCGCACGTTGCGTGGAATCACCGTGTCGAACACCGTGCTGCCCAGATGGCCGCGGACATCCTCGGCGACCACTTCCGACAGGTTGTTGCGCTTGTCGAACATGGTCAGGACGATGCCGCGGATCGTGAGCTGGGGATTGAGGCTGCGGCGGATGCGCTCGACCGTGTGCAGCAGGTGGCTCAGGCCCTCGAGCGCCAGGAACTCGCACTGCAACGGGACCAGGACCTCGTCGGCCGCGACGAGCGCATTCACCGTCAGCATGCCGAGCGATGGCGGGCAGTCGAGCAGGACGAACTCCACGTCGGCCGCGCCGTCGAACAAGGCGTCGCGCAGGCGTGCCTCCCGCCGATCGCCATCGAGCAGTTCCACTTCGGCACCGACCAGGTCCCGGGTGGCCGGCACCAGCTGCAGGTTCGGCACCTGGGTCGGCATGGTCGCCTCGTCCAGGCCAAGCTCTCCCATCAGAACCCCGTAGACGCTGCGCCCGCGCTCCGCGGGCGGCACGCCCAGGCCGGTGGAGGCGTTGCCCTGCGGATCGAAGTCGATCACCAGGACCTTGTGGCCCGCCGCCGCCAGCGCGGTGGCAAGGTTGATCACGGTCGTGGTCTTGCCGACCCCGCCCTTCTGGTTGGCAACGGCGATGACCCGGCGCACGGGGGCGCCTACCACGTCAGGCACGGGCAATGTTCTCCAGGCGCAGGATGCAGGCTTCGGCGTCAGTATGGCTCGGTTGCATGACGGCGTCGAACCGCCAGGAGCGCCGTGCCTCGGCGATTTCCGCATCGGCCGAGCGGCCCTTCAGGAACACGGCAATTCCGGCCGGCCCCAGATGCCGTTCCGCGAGGCCCAGGAGGCGTTCCAGGGGCGCGCAGGCCCGGGCGGTCACGATGCTTGCCCCGATGGGCGACAAGGCCTCCATGCGGCCCTGCAGGATCGTCACGGTGGTTCCGGTTGCCCGTGCAGCTTCCCGCAGGAAGGCACACTTGCGCTGGTCCGCTTCGATCAGAACCACGTCCCGGCGGCCCAGGATCGCCAGGACCAGCCCCGGCAGACCGGCGCCGGAGCCGAGGTCGGCCATGGAGCCGGCCGGTTCCTGCACCAGTGGCCAGAGCTGCGCGCTGTCCCACACATGGCGGCGCCAGGGATCGGCCATCGTGGTGGCGGAGACGAGATTGATCCGGCCGTTCCATCGTTCCAGCTGATCGACGTAGATCTGCAGCCGCCCCAGTGTTTCACGTGAAACATGGGGCGCCGCAGCGGCGAAGGCCTCTCGGGTCAGCCGTGCATCCATCAGGCCGACCGGCGATCCTCGCGCCGCACATGCTTCAGCAGGGCGATCAACGCAGCCGGGGTCACGCCGGCCACCCGTCCCGCCTGGCCCAGCGTCTCGGGACGGACCCGGTCCAGCTTCTCGCGCACTTCGGTCGACAGGCCGCCGAGTGCGCCATAGTCCAGGTCCGCCGGAATCCGCAACGCTTCGTCGCGGCGGAACGACCGAATGTCCGCCTCTTGCCGCTGCACGTATCCGGCATAGCGGGCGTCGATCTCCAGCTGTTCCACAATCTCTGCCGACAGGCCCGCCAACTCCGGCCAGATCCCGACAACCTTAGCGAAGCTGATGTCCGGATAGCGGAGCAGATCCAGGGCCGACCGCGACACGCCGTCCTGGTTCACCGCCAATCCCGCCCGGGCGAGCTGCGGCGGCGTCGCGGTCAGGCGGCCCGCCAGAGTCCGAGCGGCGGCCAGCGTCTCGATCTTCGCCGAGAAGCGGCGCTGCCGCTCCGATTCGACGCAGCCCGCCTTCATGCCGATCGGCGTCAGGCGCTGGTCCGCGTTGTCCGCACGCAGCACCAGGCGATACTCGGCGCGGGATGTGAACATGCGATAGGGTTCGGTCGTCCCGCGCGTCACGAGGTCATCGATGAGCACACCGATATAGGCGTCGGCCCGATCGAGCACCATCGGCGCCTGCCCGGAGACGGCGGCGGCGGCGTTCACGCCAGCGATCAGTCCCTGTGCGGCCGCTTCCTCGTAGCCAGTGGTGCCGTTGATCTGACCCGCCAGGTACAGCCCCGGAATTCGGCGTGTCTCCAGCGTCGGACGCAGTTCCCGCGGGTCCACATAGTCGTACTCGATCGCGTAGCCGGGCCGCAGGATCCGCGCCCGCTCCAGCCCCGGGATGGCGGCGATCATTGCGGCCTGCACGTCCTCCGGAAGCGAGGTCGAAATCCCGTTGGGATAGATCGTGTCGTCGTCGAGCCCTTCCGGTTCCAGGAAGATCTGGTGCCGGTCCCGGTCGGCAAAACGCACCACCTTGTCCTCGATCGATGGGCAATAGCGGGGGCCCACCCCCTCGATCTGGCCGGAATAGAGGGGCGCCCGGTGCAGGTTGTCGCGGATCGCCGCATGGGCGAGCGGCGTCGTCCAGGTGACGTGGCAGGGCACCTGTCGGGTCGTGATCCGGTCGGTAAGGAACGAGAACGGGATCGGCGGATCGTCGCCCGCCTGGACTTCCAGCCCGCTCCAGTCGATGGTGCGGCCGTCGAGCCGCGGTGGCGTCCCGGTCTTCAGCCTGCCGAGGGCGAACCCGGCCCGCTCCAGCGTCCGCGCGAGACCCATCGACGGCGCCTCCCCGACTCGCCCGGCCGGAATCTGGCGCTCGCCGATATGGATCATCCCGCGCAGGAAGGTCCCGGTCGTGATGACGATCGACCCGGCCCGGATCTCGGACCCGCTTGCGGTCACCACGCCCGCTGCCCGGCCGTCACCATCCAGGATCAGGCCTTCGGCAGCGTCTCCCCGCACGACCAGATCGGGCTGCTCCGCCAGCAGGCCCTGCATCGCCTCGCGGTACAGCCGCCGGTCGGCCTGGGCCCGCGGGCCGCGGACAGCCGGGCCCTTGCTCCGGTTCAGCATTCGGAACTGGATGCCGGCGCGATCGATCGCGCGCGCCATTACCCCGTCGAGCGCATCGATCTCCCGGACGAGATGCCCCTTGGCCAGCCCCCCGATCGCGGGGTTGCACGACATCTCGCCGATCGATTCCACCCGGTGGGTCAACAACAGGGTGCGGGCGCCCATGCGTGCTGCCGCTGCTGCGGCCTCGCAGCCGGCATGGCCGCCGCCGATGACGACGACGTCGTATGCTGATCCGGAATGTCCCATGCGGCGGCACTCTATGGATCAGGCTGCCGTCCGCCAAGCAAAAGGGTATCAGCCGCGAATGGCTTGAGGGTGTTTCACGTGAAACATCACTTGCCGATGCAGAACTGGCGGAAGACCGCGTCCAGCACGTCCTCGACGTCGATGCGGCCGACGGCCCGCCCGAGGGCGCGGGCCGCCAGCCGCAGATCCTCGACCATCAGCTCGGGTGGCGTTCCCGGATCCATTGACGCCAGATGCCGGATGCAGCTTTCGACCGCCTCGCGATGCCTGAGGCGGGTCGGGGTCAGGGACGCCCCGTCCATCGCCTCCGCAGCCTTGGCCGCGATGGCATCGGCGAGTGCGGTCAGACCATGGCCGGTGCTGGCCGAAACCCGGATGGCCGGCCCGAGGTCGTGCGCCTCTGTGCACTCGCCGAGGTCGATCTTGTTCAGCACCAGGAGCGCCTTCTCGTCCGCCAGGCCCAGCAGCTCGTCGGCCGGAGCACCCGCCGCGCCGTCGACCACCAGCAGCTTGAGATCGGCCAGCCCGGCTCGTTCCCGGGCCCGGCGCACCCCCTCCGCCTCCACCGGGTCGAGCGCCGCGCGCAGGCCGGCCGTGTCGGAGAACACCACCGGCCAGCCAGCCAGGTCGACCGCCACCTCGATGACATCCCGGGTCGTCCCCGCCGCGGGGTGGACGATCGCTGCGGCCCGGCCCACCAGCGCATTCAGCAGGCTCGACTTGCCGGCGTTGGGCGCGCCCAGGATCGCCACGTGGAACCCGTCGCGCAACCGCTCGCCGCGCCGGCCGTCGTCGAGATGCCCGGACAGTTCGGCTTGCAGACCGCCTGCGTCGGCGACCACGTGATCGAGCAGCCCGGCCGGCAGATCCTCGTCAGGAAAGTCGATGGCGGCCTCTGCCTGCGCAATCAGGTCGATGAGGCGAAGACGCCAGCCCTCATAGAGGCGGCCGAGTTCGCCATCCATCTGTCGCAGGGCCGAGCGACGCTGGCCCTCGGTCTCGGCTGCGACCAGATCCGCAATGCCTTCCGCCTGGGTCAGGTCCAGCTTGCCGTTCTCGAACGCCCGGCGGGTAAACTCCCCCGGATCCGCCATGCGGGCACCGGCTTGGGTGAGGAGGCCGGCGACGGCCAGATAGACGGCCCGTCCCCCGTGGATATGCAGCTCCGCCACATCCTCGCCGGTGAAGCTCCGCGGGCCGGGAAACCAGATCAGGATTCCGTCGTCTGCGACCGGGTCCCGGCCGAAGCGCCGCCGCACCGCGCGCCTTGGCGGAGGCAGCGGCCGCATTGTAATCCCGCTTACGATGGTGGCGGCGGCCGGGCCGGACAGCCGCACCATGGCGACGCCGGCGCGCCCACCACCTGTCGTAAGCGCAAATATCGTCTCGCGGGATCGGTGATCGATCAGGGTCGTGGTTCCGTCTGTTCGGTCGTCAGCATCAGCCGCTCGACACGCCCCCCCTCGACCAGATGCACCTGCAGGATCTCGTCGATGTCGGCGCTGTCGTGCGCCGTATACCAGACCCCTTCGGGATAGATCACGATGGTCGGGCCGAGCTCGCACCGGTCCAGGCAACCGGCGGAGTTGATCCGGGTGTCGGCCAGGCCCAGCTCCTTGGCGCGGGCCTTCATGTAATTGCGCAGGCGTTCGCCGCCCCTGGCCTTGCACGATCCGCGCGGATGCCCCTCCGGCCGCTCGTTGGTGCAGGCGAAGACATGGCAGCGATAGAACGGCGCCGGGTCGGCCGGCCGGATGGTGGAGGACATGGATCGGGTTCTCTCTCGCTTGGGGTCAGGGTCCAGGCTTGCGACGTCCACCACTGCCACCCCGGGAGGGCCCAGATCCCGTTCGCGCCAAAAATTGACGATCGGCTGGATCGCGGTTGAGCGCCACCAGTCGCTTCCCCACATTATCGAGGGACGTGCCGGGGGTGCAACGAGGGCCGCACGGACGTCACCCCGATGGTCTCGAGCTCTTGCCGGGCTTGCGGAGAGGCCGTAGACCCCGTGACGAGGATCCAGCCCATGTCGCAGAACCGTCTAGGCGGCGAGACCAGCCCCTATCTTCGCCAGCACAAGGACAACCCCGTCCACTGGGAGCCCTGGGACGCGACCTCCCTGGAACGCGCGCGCCGGGAGCGTCGGCCCATCCTGCTGTCGGTCGGCTATGCCGCCTGCCATTGGTGCCACGTGATGGCGCACGAGAGCTTCGAGGACGAGCGGATCGCGGATCTGATGAACGAGCTGTTCGTCAACATCAAGGTCGACCGCGAAGAGCGCCCGGACCTCGACCAGATCTACCAGCACGCGCTGGCCTTGACCGGCGAAAGCGGCGGCTGGCCGCTCACCATGTTCCTCACCCCGGACGGCGAGCCCTTCTGGGGCGGGACCTATTTCCCGCCGGCCGCGCGCTATGGCCGCCCCGGCTTTCCGGAGGTGCTGCGCGCCGTCGCCGAAACCTTCGCCCGCGATCCGGACAAGGTGGCCAAGAACGTGTCGGCCTTGCGGGAGGGGCTGGCACAACTGTCGAAGACCCACCCCGGTTCGGGCATCGGCCTCGCGGCCATCGACCAGATTGCGCGCCGGCTCGTGCGGGAGATCGATCCCTTCCATGGCGGGATCGGCGATGCACCGAAGTTTCCGCAACCCTTCGTCATCCAGCTGCTGTGGCGGGCCTGGCGCCGACAGCGCGAGCAGCCCTTCCGCAGTGCCGTCCTGCTGACCCTGGACCGTATGTGCCAGGGCGGCATCTACGATCATCTGGGGGGCGGCTTCTCGCGCTACTCGGTCGACGCAGCCTGGCTGGTGCCGCATTTCGAGAAGATGCTCTATGACAATGCCCAGCTCATCGACCTGCTGACCGTGGTCTGGCAGGAAACCCGGGATCCCCTCTACGCCGCACGGGTGCAAGAGACGATTGCCTGGCTTCTGCGCGAGATGCGGGTCGGCAATGCCGCGTTCGCAGCCGCCCTCGATGCGGACAGCGAGGGCGTCGAGGGCAAGTTCTATGTCTGGACCGAGGCCGAAGTCGACGCCGCGCTCGGGCAGGACTCGGCCCGCTTCAAGTCCCTGTACGACGTGACGCCCGAAGGAAACTGGGAAGAACACACCATCCTCAACCGGAGGCGCCGCCCCGAATGGAAGGCCGAGGAAGAGCCCTTCCTCGCCGGCTGCCGGGATCTCCTGCTGGCGGTCCGGGGCGGCCGCGTCCGACCGGGAAGGGACGACAAGGTGCTCGCCGACTGGAACGGCATGGCCATCGCGGCCCTGGCCAATGCCGGCCTCGTCTTCGCCCGGCCCGAATGGATCACAGCTGCCCGGGAGGCCTATGGCTTCGTCACGGAGAACCTTCTGGGGCCCGACGGACGGCGAACGCACAGCTGGTGCGATGGCTCCGCCCGCCACCCGGCAACCCTCGACGACCATGCCCACCTGGCACGCGCCGCTCTGGCACTGCACGAGGCGACCGGCGAAGCCGCGTACGTCGAGGCGGCGCAGCGCCACGTGGCGGACGCCGACCGATATCACTGGGATGCCGCCGAAGCCGGCTACTTCTTCGCCGCGGTCGATACCAACGACCTGGTGGTGCCGGTCAAGCACGCCAACGACCACGCCGTTCCCTCCGGCAACGCCGTGATGGTCGAGGTTCTGGTCCGTCTGCATGCGATCACCGGCGAGGACCGGTACCGGTCCCGGGCGGAAGCCGTCGTCGGGGCCTTCTCCGGCTCGCTTGCCCGCAATTTCTTCCCCCTGGCGAGCCTTCTGAATGCCGCGGCCTTCCTGGAGCGCCCGCTGCAGATCGTCATCGTCGGCACGGACGACGAGGCGACCGACCAGCTGCGACAGGCCGTCCTCGACGTGTCCCTGCCAGACCGCGTGTTGACGATCATCGCACCCGGCACGCCCCTGCCGGTGGGGCATCCAGCATTCGGCAAGGTGTCCGCCGACCGGTCAGCCGTGGCCTTCGTCTGTGCCGGCCCTGTCTGTTCCCTGCCTCTCGCCGATGCCGCCCGATTGCGGGAAGACCTGGAGGGTCGATGACAACCGCAGCGCGTCCCCTCTGCCGCTCGATCGACACGCCGGTCGGCCAGTTCACCGTCGTGGAAGCCGGCGGGGCCATCGTCACGACCGGTTGGCGTGGTCCTGGCGGCCAGGATCGATCGCCTCTTCTCGATATGGCCGTCGAACAGCTTCAGGCCTACTTCGCCCGCCGCCTGCAGCGCTTCGACCTGCCGCTGGCGCCTGCGGGCAGCGCCTTCGAGCTGGCGGTCTGGCGGGGAATGTGTGCGATCCCGTACGGGGAAACCCGAACCTATGCGGACTTAGCAAAGGTCGCCGGCGGCGTCGCCCGGGCCGTCGGCCAGGCTTGCGGCAGCAACCCGATCCCGATCATCATCCCGTGCCATCGCGTCACCGGAAGCCATGGTCTGGGCGGCTTCAGCGGCGGCAACGGCCAGATGACCAAGCGCCGTCTGCTGGGAATCGAAGGGGCTATGCTGGCTCTGTAGTCACCGGACCATCGGCAAGCGGCCGCACCAGGTAGCTGGCGTCGGTGCCATAGCTGCCAAGCTTGGCCGCCAGTTCCGCGTCGGGTGCCGTTGGCTGGAACCCCAGCGATCTCCAGTAAGGGGCGGATCCATTGACGGCGACCAGGGACAGGTTCCGGATGCCCATCTCCTCGCAGAGGTGATACAGGAGGCCCGTCAACCGGCCGCCCAGGCCAAGCCCGCGCGCCGCCGGCAGAAGCGCGATGTCGTGCAGGTAGAGGCAATCCGGCCCGTGCGGCAGGCCGCCCAGCAGCGTATCGAGGGCCGGCGGGCGACCCAGAAGACCGGGATGGGCCACGGCATAGCCGACGATGTCACCGCCCCCGGCCACGAAGCATCCACGCGGGAAGAGCCGCAGACGCTCCCGAGGGATCTCCGGTCGCTCCGGATAGGTCGGGTGGACGATGTCCGCGATCCGCTCGACGGCCGCCAGATCACCCTCGCCCATGGCACGCCAGCCAATGCCCATCTGCCTCCTCCTGCCTCGTCCGGACGGAATCGCGCCTCGCGGCCCGATGACACGGCCGGGCCGCTTCGCTACGGTTGCCGTCCTTTTCCAGAACCGTCCATCTGCGGAGGATTCCCATGCCCGACATTTCCATCGATGCCATCGGCGGCGGCTCTTTCACGGGATACCTGTCGCTCCCGCCCGGCAACAAGGGCCCCGGCATCGTCGTGATCCAGGAGATATTCGGCGTCAACCAGGTGATGCGCGAGATCTCCGACCAGATCGCCGCCCTGGGCTATGTCGCGCTCTGCCCCGATATCTTCTGGCGACAGGAGCCAGGCATCCAGATCACCGACAAGACCGAGGCGGAATGGCAGAAGGCGTTCCAGCTCTTCAGCGGATTCGACGTCGACAAGGGGGTCAGCGACCTCGTCTCCACGCTCAACCATCTCCGTTCGCGCCCGGAGTGCACCGGCAAGGTCGGCAGCGTCGGATACTGCCTGGGCGGCAAGCTCGCCTACCTGATGGCAGCGCGCTCGGATGCCGACTGCAACGTGTCCTTCTATGGCGTCGGCCTGGATGCGCTGGTCGACGAGGCCAAGTCGATCACCCGGCCCTTGCTGATGCATGTCGCCGAGAAGGACAAGTTCGTCCCGCCCGAGGCCCAGGCGAAGGTTCGCGACGCCCTGGCCGGCCATCCGCAGGTGACGCTCCATACCTATCCCGGCGTCGACCATGCGTTCGCGCGCATGGGCGGACAGCACTACGACAAGGCGGCCGCCGACCTCGCCAACGAGCGGACCCGCACCTTCTTCAAGACGCACCTCGGCTGATCCGGTTCACGGATATCTGGAGACATGATCATGGCACATGCAATCCGCTTCCATAAGACCGGCGGGCCCGAAGTCCTGCAGCTGGAGGAGGTTTCCGTCGGCGAGCCCGGCCCCGGCCAGATCCGCGTCCGCAACGCGGCCGTCGGGCTCAACTACATCGATACCTATCATCGCAGCGGCCTCTACCCCGTGCCGCTGCCGTCGGGGATCGGCCTCGAGGGTGCGGGCACCGTGACCGCCGTCGGGCCGGACGTGACGGAGTTCAAGGTCGGCGATCGCGTCGGCTACGGCTCCGGCCCGCTCGGCGCCTACTCGACCGAACGGGTGACCGCCGCCGATCGCTGCGTGCTCCTGCCGGAGGGGCTGTCGGAAGAGACCGCCGCCGCCATCATGCTGAAGGGCATGACCAGCCGCTATCTCCTGCGGCGCACCTACAAGGTGCAGGCGGGCGATACCATCCTGGTCCACGCCGCCGCCGGCGGCGTCGGCCTGATCATGTGTCAGTGGGCCAAGCATCTGGGCGCGACGGTGATCGGGACGGTCGGATCCGACGAGAAGGCGGCCCTGGCAAAGGCTCACGGCTGCGATCACCCGATCGTCTACACCCGGGAGAAGTTCGTCGACCGGGTGAAGGAGATCACCGGCGGCAAGGGCGTTCCGGTCGTCTATGACAGCGTCGGCAAGGACACTTTCATGGGCTCCCTCGACTGCCTGCAGCCCCTCGGCACCATGGTCACGTTCGGCAATGCGTCCGGGCCGGTTACCGGCCTCGATACGGGCATCCTTGCCGCCAAGGGCTCCCTGTACCTGACCCGCCCGACGCTGATGACCTATACCGCCAAGCGCTCCGACCTCGTGGAGACGGCGAACGACCTCTTCGAGGTGGTCCTCAAGGGCGCCGTCAAGATCGAGATCGCCCAGCGCTACGCACTGAAGGACGCCGCCACCGCCCACCGCGATCTCGAGGGTCGCAAGACCACCGGCTCCACTCTCTTGATGCCCTGATCGGCACGGCATAGACCGTGCACTGCGACGGCGGCGATCCCGGAGGATCGCCGCCGTCCCCTTTTTCCATCCTGGCTTCCGGACTCATGCAAGACCCTGCTCTCATCCTGATGCTCGCACTCTGTGCGGCTCTCGCCGGCGCGTTCGCCGGCTTTCTCGCCGGGCTGCTGGGCGTCGGCGGCGGCATCGTCATCGTCCCCACGCTCTACATGGCGCTCGGGCTGCTGGACGTGGATCCTTCGGTCCGCATGCACACCGCCGTCGCCACCTCCCTCGCCACGCTCATTCCGACAGCCTGGAACTCCATGCGGTCCCACCGCGCCAAGGGCGCCGTCGACGATGCCTTCCTGCGCAGCTGGGGCCCGTGGATCCTGGCCGGAGCGGCAGTCGGCATCCTGGTGGGGGGCGGGGCCAAGCCGGCGCTGCTGACCGGCATCTTCGGGATCGTCGCCCTGATCGTCGCCATCCACATGGCGGTCGTCAGCGGCGAGGTGCGGGTTGCCGACCATCTGCCGTCGGGCAAGGGACGCATCCCCATGGCGGTCGGCATCGGCGGGTTCTCGGCGATCATGGGCATTGGTGGCGGAACCCTGGCGGTGCCCCTGCTCACCCTGTTCAACTATCCGATCCGCCGGGCGATCGGTACGTCGTCCGCCGTCGGCCTGATCGTCGGCATCCCCGGGGCGATCGGCTTCGCCATCGCCGGCTGGGGGGTGCCCGAGCGGCTGCCCTGGTCGCTCGGCTATGTCAGCCTGGTCGGCTTCGTGATGCTGGCACCGACCCAGACGCTGATGGCGCCGATCGGCGCGCGGCTGGCCCACGCGATCCCGCAGGCCGCGATGCGCCGGGTCTTCGCCGCCTTCCTCGCCATCGTCTCGGTCCGCATGCTGTGGGGCGCGTTCGGCTGAACGCGCCGCCCCGGCATCGCGGATCAGGTGTTCATCTGGTCGAAGAAGTCGTTGTTGGTCTTGGAATGCTTCAGCTTGTCGACCAGGAACTCCATTGCGTCGACAACGCCCATCGGCATGAGGATGCGGCGTAGCACCCACATCTTCTGAAGCACCTTCTTGTCGACCAGCAGCTCTTCCTTGCGGGTGCCCGACTTGGTGATGTCGATGGCCGGGAAGGTCCGCTTGTCCGAGATCTTACGGTCGAGGATGATCTCGGAATTGCCGGTGCCCTTGAACTCCTCGAAGATCACCTCGTCCATGCGACTGCCGGTATCGATCAGGGCGGTTGCGACGATGGTGAGCGAGCCGCCCTCCTCGATGTTGCGGGCGGCACCGAAGAAGCGCTTGGGCCGCTGCAGGGCATTGGCATCGACGCCACCCGTCAGCACCTTGCCCGACGAGGGGACGATGGTGTTGTAGGCGCGGGCCAGGCGGGTGATGGAATCCAGCAGAATCACCACGTCGCGCTTGTGCTCGACCAGGCGCTTGGCCTTCTCGATCACCATCTCGGCCACCTGCACATGGCGGATCGCCGGCTCATCGAAGGTCGAGCTGATGACCTCGCCCTTCACCGATCGCGCCATGTCGGTGACTTCTTCCGGCCGCTCGTCGATCAGCAGGACGATCAGGTATACGTCGGGGTGATTGCGCGAGATGGCATGCGCCACATTCTGCAGCATCACCGTCTTGCCGGTTCGCGGGGGCGCCACGATCAGGCCGCGCTGGCCCTTGCCCAGCGGCGCGATCAGGTCGATGACGCGCGTCGTGTACTCCTTGCGCGTCGGATCCTCGATCTCCAGCTTCAGCCGCTCGTCGGGATAGAGCGGCGTCAGATTGTCGAAGTTGATCCGGTGACGGACCTTCTCCGGTTCCTCGAAGTTGATCGCATTGACCTTGAGGAGGGCAAAATAGCGCTCGCCATCCTTGGGCGCGCGAATCTGGCCCTCGACGGTGTCACCGGTACGCAGGCCGAAGCGACGCACCTGGCTCGGGCTGACATAGATGTCGTCCGGACCAGGCAGGTAGTTCGCCTCGGGAGAGCGCAGGAAGCCGAAGCCGTCCTGCAGCACTTCGAGGACGCCATCGCCGAAGATCGCAACGTCGTTGTCCGCCAGCTGCTTCAGGATCGCGAACATCATGTCCTGGCGACGCAGGCTGCTCGCGTTCTCGATCTGCAGTTCTTCGGCATACGCCAGAAGATCAGCGGGTGACTTGCGCTTGAGTTCTTGCAGGTTCATCCGGGAACCCTGGACGGGAATGAAGGAAAGGAACCCCGTTTTCCTGCCCGATATGCGCACCTGACGGACTGGATCGCCGCCCGGGCTGCGACCGTTGGCCGGCCGCTCATTCGATGGGAGGTAGGGGGGTGAAGAGGCGCCGGTTGAGCAACGCTGCCGGCTAGGTCACGCACTCATAAACGGGTAGCGGTTTGAGGGCTGTCGTGATTCCCTCTGGCGAGGGAGAGTATGGATGAAGCCTCGCCGGTACGAGATCACGGACTTCGAGTGGTCGATCATTGAGCTGCTGTTGCCGAACAAGCCGCGCGGAGTGCCGCGCGTGGACGACCGCCGGGTGCTGAACGGCATCTACTGGCGGCTGCGGACGGGTTCGCCGTGGGCGGACATCCCGGAGCGCTACGGGCCGGCGACGACCTGCTACAACCGCTTCGTCCGGTGGCGCAAGCTGGGGGTCTGGGATCGCATCTTCGCGGCGGTTTCGGCGGCCTACGACGGGGACCTCCAGATGATCGACAGCTCTTCGATCCGCGTCCACCAGCACGGTGCGAACGGTAAAAAGGGGGGCCGGAAGCCACCTGCGGGGACGTTCCTGACCCCCGATGCATGGGGCGCTCGCGAGGTGGGCTGACGACGAAGATCCATGCCTTGGTCGATGCCGAGGGGCGGCCCGTCGCCGTGAAGCTGACGCCGGGGCAGGCGCATGACGGCCGCAGTGCGGCCGACATGCTGGACGGAATGAAAGAGGGGCAGATCCTGCTGGCCGACCGCGCCTACGATTCCAATGCCCTGCGCCAGGCGCTGGCCGATCGAGGCGCCTGGGCCTGCGTCAAGCCCAAGCGCAACCGCAAGGCCACTGTCGCCTTCAGTCCCTTCCTCTACCGCTACCGCAACCTCGTCGAGCGCTTCTTCAGCAAGCTCAAGCACTTCCGCGCCGTAGCCACCCGCTTCGAGAAGCACCCCGAAAACTACCTCGCCCTCGTCAAGCTCGCAGCCACCAGAATTTGGCTACGTCATTATGAGTCGGTGACCTAGTTACCGAGACATGGGAAACGAGTCAAACGAAAACAATCCCTTGCCTCAGAAAACCCATGCCTCAGAAGGGTCTCACGACGACGAGGATAACGATCCCGATCATCAGCAGCGTCGGGACTTCGTTCTGCATCCGGTAGAACCGTGCCGGTTGGCGGTTTCGATCCGCGGCAAAATCCTTCATCCAGGACGCCTGCCGGTGGTGGTGCCAGGACAGGATCGCCACCAGAACCAGCTTCATGTAGATCCAGCCGGCGTCCCAGTCGACGATTCCCGGTGTGGACAGCACCGCCAGGCCGAAGATGTAGGCTGCGATCATCGCGGGGTTCATGATCGCCCGCAGCAGGCGACGTTCCATCACCTTGAAGGTCTCCGACTGTGCCGAACCCGGCTCGACCCCGCTGTGGTAGACGAACAGGCGCGGCAGGTAGAACAGACCGGCCATCCAGGCGATGACGGCGATGATATGCAGAGCCTTGGTCCAGGGATAGGCCGCCGTCAGGAACCCGCTCACGACATGCCTCCTGCGGCGATCGGACAGGCGCCGTGCGCCGCCGGGCAGATGCGATGGCCACCGGGCGGCGCCCATCCGGCAGGGCTGCCCGCCGTTCCCCGCACGAGCTCGGCCAGGCCGTGGATGAAGTCCGGCCGGACGCCGACGGTGGGCGTGCGGACATAGGCCGGAACGCCGGCCTTGGCTGCCAGTTCCCGGTACTCGATATCGAGCTCTACCAGGGTTTCGGAATGCTCGGACACGAAGGCGATCGGGACCACCACCAGCGACACCCCGTCCTGGCCTGCTCGCGCGATCTCCTCCTCGGTCGATGGGCCGATCCACTTCAGGGGCCCGACGCGGCTCTGGTAGCAGACCATCCATTCGCCGTCGGTCAGGCCGGCCCGGGCCGCGACGGCAGCCGATGTCTGCTCCACCTGCCACTGGTAGGGATCGCCCGCTGCCACGATCTTCTCGGGAAGCCCATGGGCGGAGAAGAGGACGCGGGCCGGCCCGGTCCGCTTCGCTTCCGCAAGCGAGTTCCGCACCAGCTCCGATTCCGCCGCGACCAGTCCCGCCTCCGCGGGATAGCAGCACACGGCGACCGACGGCGCATGGATGCCCGCCCGGGCAGCCGCCTTGCGCCAATCCGCGATCGAAGACGCGGTCGTCGTCGTCGAGAACTGCGGGTAGAGCGGCAGGAGGACGATCCGGTCGGGCTTGAACTCCGCCACCGCCTTCGCCGTCTCGTCGGACAGCGGGTGCCAATAGCGCATCGCGATGAAGGTTCGCACGACACCGAGGTCATCCAGAGCGGCGCTGAGGGCTGCCGCCTGCGCCTCGGTATTCGGCAGCAACGGCGACCCGCCACCGATCTGCGCGTAGTTGGCCCGGGCGATCGGCGCACGGCGCCGGGCGATCACCCGGGCCAGGATCCAGCGCAGGACCGCCGGCACGCGGATGATCGCCGGATCACTGAAGAGATTGACCAGGAACGGCTGGACGGCTTCGGGCCGGTCGGGGCCCCCGAGGTTGAAGAGAACGACGGCGATCCGGGCCATGACCTTTACACCCCCAGCCGTCGAATCGCCGCTACCGCGCGTCCGACATGGTCCGGCGGCGTTTCCGGAACGATTCCATGGCCGAGATTGAAGATGAAGGGAGCGCCGGCCATGGCCTCACCGATGCGTGCCACCTGGTCGTCGAGCCCGTCCCCGCCGACCACGAGCCATTGGGGGTCGAGGTTCCCTTGCAGGCACAGGTCCGGCATGGCCCCTCTGGCCCAGGCCAGCGGAATCGATGTGTCGAGGCTTACGGCATCGACACCGGTCCGTCTGGCATAGTCCACGATCGAAGGCCCAGCGCCCCGGGGAAAGCCGATGAGCGGTATCCCCGGATGCGTCTTCCGCAATGCCGAGACGATCCGCGCAGCGGGCTCGATGCTCCAACGGCCGAAGGCGTCCGCCGGCAGGACACCGGCCCAGGAATCGAACAGCTGCAACGCTTCGGCCCCGGCATCGGCCTGGGCTCGCAGGTAGAGGATGGTCGCATCGGTGATCCGGTCGATCAGCGACTGGAACTCGGCCGGCCGGGCGTAGGCCCACCGCTTCGTCTGCGTGAAGTCCCGGCTCGAGCCGCCCTCGACCATATAGGTCGCGACCGTCCAGGGCGCTCCGGCAAACCCGATCAGCGTGGTTCCGGCGGGCATCTCCGCGGCGACGATCCGCACCGTCTCCATGATCGGCGCGGTGCGGGCAGAGAATGCTTCTGGATCGAGTTCCGGCAGCGCGTCCCCGGGCCGGAGCGGCGGCAGGCTCGGCCCCTCGCCCTCCCGGAAGGACACCTCCGTTCCAAGGCCGTGGGGCACGATGAGGATGTCGGCGAACAGGATCGCGCCATCCATTCCAAAGCGGCTGACGGGTTGCAGCGTGACGTCGGCCGCCTTCCGTGGGTCGAGGCAAAGCTGCATGAAGCTGCCGGCCTCGGTCCGGAGCCGGCGGTACTCCGGAAGGTATCGTCCCGCCTGCCGCATGAACCAGACCGGCGGTGTGGCCTCGATCGCCCCCGTCAGCACGTTCCGCAGCTTCTTGGTCATCGGTTTCATCCCCATTGCCTGCCGTCTACTACCTTCTAGAACGAATCTCTTAGAACTGTAGATGTAGTAGTGACGCGGTGGATGCCGGGGATTACCGATGACGTCGAACCGTCATCAAGTTACCCACAGCTGGAGGATGGCCCGCCCGATTCTGTCGATAAGCCAACCTCCAGCTCTGGAAGCTTCGACACGACCGCCCCTGTGAATCCCGGGCAAAGCCTGAACAACGGGGATCGACCTACAGCTATCAGACCTTCAGCGGCCGGTCGGCAATTCTGTCCCCGGCATCGCGGATCGGGGAGCAGATGGCCGGCAACGGGGGTCGTCTGACCCGGCCCTGGGAATGCGCAGGATTGTCCACAGCGCGCCCGAAACCGGATAGGCTCGATTCCGTGACCACGACCTTTCATCTCCACCTCGTTTCCGATGCCACCGGCGAGACGGTGCACGGCCTCGCCCGCGCCTGCGTGTCGCAGTTCGAGGATGTCGATCCCGTCGAACACACCTGGTCCATGGTTCGCACCCGGACCCAGGTCGAGCGGGTGATCGCCGGCATCGAGGCCAATCCCGGGGTCGTTCTGTTCACACTGGTGGACGAGACCCTGCGCGGACTTCTGCAGGGGGCCTGTCGCCGGCTGCAGGTGCCGACGATCCCGATCCTCGATCCGATCATCGGCGCATTCGCGAGCTACCTCGGGCGACGCAGCCGCGGTCAGCCGGGGCGGCAGCACGCGCTCGATGCGGAGTATTTCCACCGCATCGACGCCATGACCTATGCGCTGGTCCATGATGACGGGCAGGGCCTGTGGAACCTGGACGCGGCCGACGTGGTCCTGACTGGCGTATCCCGCAGTTCCAAGACACCGACCGCCATGTATCTCGCCAATCGGGGAATCAAGGCGGCGAACGTGCCCATCGTGCCCGGCGTACCGCCGCCGCCCGAGCTCTTCGCGGTCCGACGACCGCTCGTGGTCGGCCTGACCAAGGATCCCGAACGGCTGGTCCAGGTGCGTCGCCAGCGCCTCCGCATGATCCAGGATCGCGAGGGTGGGGATTATGTGGACCTGGAGGCAGTGCGGCAGGAGATCGCATTCGTGCGCCGGATGTGCGCGGAGCACCGCTGGCCAGTGATCGACGTCACCCGTCGATCGATCGAGGAGACGGCAGCCACCATCATGCAGCTTCTGGCCAAACGTCACGGCGTGGCATCGGCGGCCGACCCGCAATGACCCCCCTCGGCCCGAACCATCCCCCGTCGCTCATTCTGGCGTCGGCAAGCCGGACTCGCGCACAGATCCTGGGTGCAGCCGGCGTGACGTTCTCCGTGCAGCCGGCCGCCGTCGACGAGGACGAAATCAAGCGCAGTCTCCGCGCCGAAGGAGCCGACGCGGCAATCACCGCGGACGTCCTGGCCGAGACCAAGGCGCACCGGATCTCCCGACAGCACCCGGGAGCGCTGGTCATCGGCGCCGATCAGATCCTCGAATGCGGCGCGGCATGGTTCGACAAACCGGCTGATTCCGACCATGCGCGCGGCCACCTGATGGCACTGCGGGGCCGGGCTCACCGCCTGGCCACCGCCGTTTGCGTGGTACGCGACGGTCAGCGACTCTGGCATCACCGGGAGGCGCCGCAACTCACCATGCGCCCGTTCAGTGATCTCTTCCTCGATCGGTATCTGGCGCTGGAAGGACCGGAGCTGCTGTCGTCCGTCGGCGCCTATCGGCTGGAGGGCTTGGGTATCCAGCTGTTCGCCCGCGTCGAAGGCGACCATTTCTCGATCCTCGGCCTGCCGCTCCTGCCGTTGCTGGCCTTCCTGCGCGACCATGGAGTTGTTTTGCGATGATGCTGACGGGCAAGGCGCGGGTGGCCGGCGTGATGGGCTGGCCGGTGGCTCATTCGCGTTCGCCGCGACTGCATGGCTTCTGGCTCGACCGCTACGGGATCGACGGTGCCTATGTACCGATGGCGGTAAGGCCCGAGCGGGTGGCGGATGCCGTCCGGGCCCTGCCGGTCCTGGGCTTTGCCGGCTGCAATTTGACGGTGCCGCACAAGGAGCTGGTCCTGCCCGCCCTGGATCGGATCGATCCGCTGGCGCGCCGCATCGGCGCCGTCAACACGGTCGTCGTCGCACCCGACGGCAGCCTCGATGGCTACAATACCGACGCCTTCGGCTTCATGGAGAGCCTTCGAGAGGCTGCACCGGAATGGCGCGCCGCCGGTGGCCCGGCTGCGATCATCGGCGCAGGCGGTGCCGTCCGGGCCATCGTCGTCGCGCTCCAGGACGCGGGCGTGCCCGAGATCCGCATCGTCAACCGGACACGGGCACGGGCGGAGGCGCTCGCCGCGGATCTCGGCGCTGCCGGCTTCGGCGCCATCTCCGTGGTGGACTGGGCCGATCGCGCCCGTTCGCTGGATGGCGTCAACCTGCTGGTGAACGGCACCACCCAGGGCATGCAGGGCGAGCCCGCCCTGGATCTGGACCTGGGCGTCCTTCCCCCTGCCGCGCTGGTGGCCGACATCGTCTACGTCCCGCTCGTCACCCCCCTGCTCGCGGCGGCCTCGGCCCGCGGCAACCCGACGGTGGACGGCCTCGGCATGCTGCTTCATCAGGCACGCCCCGGCTTCGAGCGATGGTTCGGCCGGTCGCCGGAGGTGACGCCCGAACTGCGGCAGTTCGTTCTGGGATCGGCCGCGTGATCATCATCGGCCTGACCGGCTCCATCGGGATGGGCAAGTCCACGGCGGCCGCCATGCTGCGGCGCATGGGTCTGCCGGTGCACGACGCCGATGCGGCGGTCCATCGCGTCATGGCCCGCGGCGGCGATGCCGTTCCCGCCATCGCCGCCGCGTTTCCGGGGGTCGTGCGCGACGGCGTTGTCGATCGCGGCGCCCTGGGTCGCATCGTCTTCGCCGATCCGGCCCAGCTGCGTCGCCTGGAAGTGATCGTCCATCCCATGGTCCGCCGCATGTCGCGGTCATTCCTGGCGCGCCAGCGGCGGCGGCGGACGCCGCTCGTCGTCCTCGACATTCCGCTCCTGTTCGAGAAAGGCCATCAACGCCGCTGCGACTACGTCATCGTCGTCAGCGCTCCAGCGTTCCTGCAGCGCCAGCGGGTCTTGCGCCGGCCCGGCATGACCGAGGAAAAGTTTCGCGGCACCCTTGCGCAACAGACCCCGGACGTCGAGAAACGGCGGCGCGCGGACTGGGTGGTGCCGACCGGGCTCGGCCGGGGTTTCACCCGCCGGTGCCTGGCCGCAGTGCTGCGGCAGGCGCGAAGCCATGCCCGGCCGCTCGGGTCCCGGCAACAGCGGAGAAGGCCCGGTGCGTGAGATCGTCCTCGATACGGAAACCACCGGCCTCGACCCGCGGGACGGCCATCGGCTGATCGAGGTCGCCTGTCTCGAGCTTCAGAACGGGGTCCGCACCGGCGTGGAATACGTCAGCCGGGTCAATCCGGAGCGGCTGGTCGACCCCGAAGCCTATGCCGTCCACGGCATCTCGGATGCCGATCTGGTCGGGGCCCCGCTGTTTGCCGAGATCTGTGCCGACTTCCTCGAGTTCATCGGCGAGGATCCGCTGGTCATCCACAATGCGGAGTTCGACCTGCGCTTCGTCAACGCCGAACTGGCCCGGCTGGGGCATGGTCCCATCCCGCTTGCCCGGGCCATCGACACCCTGCCGATGGCCAGGCGGCGCTTTCCGGGGGCACCCGCCAGCCTGGATGCGCTCTGCCGGCGCTTCGGGATCGACACCAGCGCACGCGTCAAGCACGGCGCCCGGCTGGATGCGGAGCTGCTGGCCGATGTCTATCTGGAACTTACGGGCGGCCGGCAGAAGGGTCTCGGACTGACCACCCAGACGACGACCATCGTCGAGCGTCGGGTGGCGCTGGTCCGGGTGCCCCGCGCGCCCCGACCCCACGCCCCCTCTGCCGCGGAAGCTGCAGCGCACGCAGCCTTCGTCGGCAGGATCAAGGGGGCGATCTGGCTCCGCTGACCGGCCGGGCAGCGACCGGCCGGTCAGGTCGCCGTCGGAAAGACGGCCTCAGGCCATGGCGCTGCCGTTGCCGTTGCCGGGACCGGCCTGCTGCTGCTGCGCCTCCTGCTGGCGACGATAGAGATCGGCGAAGTCGATCGGGTTGAGGAGCAGCGGCGGGAAACCGCCGTCGCGGGTCGATTCGCTGATGATCTGACGGGCGAACGGGAACAGCATGCGCGGGATCTCGATCAGGAGAATCGCCCCGTAATGTTCCTGCGGCAGCTCCGCCGCGAGCGTGACCACCGAGCCGTACTCGAGCTCGACCACGAATGCGTTCTTGTCGTTGACCGTGGCGTTGGCCGAGATCGACAGCACCACCTCGAAGACCTGGTCGGCCAGGCTCCGGACCTTCACGTCCACCTTCACCTCGATCTGCGGCGGCTCGCGCAGTTCGGCCATGATCTGGGGCGCGTTGGGGTTCTCGAAAGAGAAGTCGCGGATGTACTGGGCGTTGATGGCGACGGGGGCGGTGGCCGGCGCGGGGTTCTGGTCGGTCATGGTTCCTCGGGGAGGCTGTAGGGTTCGGGCGCGGGAGGGCGCACTAGCACGGAATCCGCAGGTCGGCCAAGCCGCCGGGGCAACTCCGGCGCCGCTATTCGAACTCGGTCGGTGCCGGTGCGGTCGGATCGAACGGCACGACCGCGCCATTCCCGACCCGACGCCCGGTCAGCCCGCGGATGAAGCCCCAGTGGGTGACGACGGCGACGTGCCGCCAGTCGTCGCGTGCCGCCATGGCCTCACGAAATCGGGCGCAACGGACCAGCAGCGCGTGCTCCGGCTCTTCCATCACCGGCCACCATTGCTCGTCCAGATGATCGAGGCGGAGATGCGGCCATTTGGTTCGCAGCAGGCTGGTGACGGACCCGATGTCGCAGGCGAACGCCGCCCGCTCCCCGACAACGGGATCCACCGTCAGCGGCACGCCCAGCACGCCGGAGATGATCTCCGCCGTCTCGATCGCGCGCGTATAAGGGCTGGCGACCAGGTGCCGGATCGGCATCGCCACCAGCGCATCGGCGGCTTCCGCCGCCTGCCGCTTGCCCTCGTCGGTCAGGCGCGGGTCGGGGATGCCGGGATCGATGCGGGAGACCGAGAAGGCGGCATTGAATTCCGATTGGCCATGTCGCACGAGGATCATCGTCGGTTCCGTCTCATGGAGGGTCCCGCGGTCGCAGCGGGTCGGAGGAGCGTGGGAGCGGCCGGGGCGGATTCTCCGGCGCGGGAGGATCGTCGATGACGATCGCCTCGCCCTCGATGGTCGTCGACCGGCCGTCGTGGAAGTCCGGGTTGCCGCGCGCCCCCGCGGCCGTGGCGGCATGGCGGACCCGGGCTCCGATCAGGCGACCGAGCCGCCGCCGGACCGGAGGCAGGAGGAGCGACAGGCCCAGGAGATCCGTCAGGAATCCGGGCACCAGCAACAGCATGCCGGCCGCTACCACGCTGGCGCCGACCAGTACCGAGGCCAACGGCACGGCTGTCGCTGCCGCGCCCGGGCGCAAATGCGTCATCGCGGCCCGGCCCTGGCTGCGGATCAGGACGATGCCGAGCACCGCTGAAAACAAGGTCGCTGCCAGCGTCAGCCAGAGACCGATCAGGTCCCCGACCACGACGAAAAGCGCGATCTCGATCAACGGAACGACAAGGAAGAGGAACGGAACTGCGGCACGCATGCTTGCTTACCCGGTGGCTTGGTCCTATCTACACGGGATCGGGCCGTGTGCAAGCTATAGGGTACGGAGCCCGGACGAACGGTTTCCGGGATGCCCGAGGTAGGATCGATGAACAGCGGCTTCCAGCTCTTCGACATCATCCTATTCGCCATGATCGCCGCCTTCCTGGTATTGCGGCTGCGCAGCGTGCTCGGCCGGCGCACTGGCAACGAGCGTCCGCCGACGGACATTTTCGGCAGCAAGCGCAAGGCGGAGGCCGACGACGGAAAGGTGGTCGCCCTGCCGCAGCGCGGCGACGCGCCGATCGATGCCGACATCGGCGCGCCGCGCGAGACGGTCCCGAACAGCCCTGCCGCGGGCGTGGCAGAGATCCAGGCGGCGGACCCGAGCTTCGACCCCGACGGCTTCGTCGAGGGCGCGCGCGGTGCGTTCGAGATGATCGTGGGCGCCTTTGCCCAGGGCGATACCCAGAGCCTGCGGCCCCTGTTGAACGATGCCGTCTTCACGCGGTTTGCCGACGCGATCCGCGATCGCGAGGCCCAGAAGCAATCGCTGGAAACGACGATCGTCGGCATCAAGGCCGTGGACCTGCACGAAGCCCACCTGGAAGGCCGCACGGCGTTCGTCACGGTCCGCTTCGTTTCCGACCAGATCAACGTCGTGCGCGACGCCGGGGGCAAGGTCGTCGATGGCGAGCCGGGCCAGACGGCCGAATTGATCGATCTCTGGACGTTTGCCCGGGATACCCGCTCGCGTGACCCGAACTGGCTGCTGGTGACCACGGCAACTCCGCAATAGGCATGCTGAGCCGGCTGCTTCGACCGCTGGCGGTTGCCGCGGGCTGTCTGGCTCTGCTGGCTGCCTGCGCCAGTGATCGGGGAATGGCGCCGCCCGCCGTGGCGCCGACGGTGCCGGAACCTGGCGTGCCCCCGGTCCTGACGCTGACCCAGGCCCGCTTTTCCGAGCTTCCCGGCTGGTCCGCCGACGATCAGGCACAGGCACTGCCGGCATTGCGGCGATCCTGCGAACGGCTCCTGACGCAGGACGCGGCGCGGCCGGTCGGTCCAGACGGGGTGGCCGGCACGGTCGCCGACTGGCGGCCGGTCTGCACTGCCGCCGCACAGTTGCCGCCCGGGGACGCGCCGGCCGCCCGGCGCTTCTTCGAAACCAGCTTCCAGCCTTGGCGTGCGGCCGACCGGGACGACCCCCGAGGCTTGTTCACCGGCTATTACGAGCCGCTGTTGTCCGGCTCCCGGACGCGGGGTGGCCGTTTCACGGTTCCGTTGCTGCGCCGCCCGCCGGACCTGGTGGAGGTCGACCTCGGGCAATTCCGTCCCGCTCTGCGAGGTCAGCGCATCGCCGGCCGCCTGGATGCCGGGCGGCTGCGCCCCTATGCCAGCCGGGCGGAAATCGAAGGCGGCGCGCTGAACGCGCGTGGGCTGGAGATGCTCTGGGTCGATGACGCCGTGGACGCCTTCTTCCTGCATATCCAGGGCTCCGGCCGGGTCCGGCTCGCGGACGGCACCGTCGTGCGCGTCGGCTACGAGGCACAGAACGGTCATGCCTACGTGCCGATCGGCCGGGTGCTGGCCGAGCGGGGAGAGATCCCGCGTGATGCGGTCAGCATGCCCAGTATCCGCGCGTGGCTGGCCGCCCACCCCGCCCAGGCGCGCCAGCTGATGAACGAGAATCCGTCCTACGTCTTCTTCCGCGAGCTCAAGGGGGAGGGCCCGATCGGCGCGCAGGGCGTGCCCCTGACTCCGGGCCGCAGCCTGGCGGTGGATCCGGGCTTCGTGCCCTATGGGGTGCCTGTCTGGCTCGATGCCGAGGACCCCCTGTCGAGCAGTGCCCGCGTCCGCCGCCTCATGGTCGCCCAGGACACCGGCGGGGCGATCCGCGGGCCGGTCCGCGGGGATGTGTTCTGGGGCTTCGGTGCCGAGGCGGCCGAGCGGGCCGGCCGGATGAAGTCGCACGGCGGGTACTGGCTGCTGCTGCCGAAGGGCATCCGGCCGCCCCAGGCTCGGTCGCCCGGAACCTGACCGGGACGCCCCCTCTTCCGGCCGTTGACCCGTGCCCCGGGCGCGCCCATTCTCCCGCTCCTGATGGAAAACACCCCTGCCGCCTCCCCCTGCCGGGTTGGCCTGTTCGTCACTTGCCTGGTCGACCTTTTCCGGCCGACGGTGGGCTTTGCCGCCGTCAAGCTGCTCGAAGACGCCGGCTGCACCGTGGTCGTGCCGCAGCAGACCTGTTGCGGCCAGCCGGCCTATAATTCGGGCGACAAGGCCCGGGCCAAGCAGGTCGCTCGCCAGGTGATCGCCGCCTTCGCCGACGTCGACTACGTCGTGGCGCCGTCGGGCTCCTGCGGCGGCATGTTGCACGAGCACTATCCCGAGCTGTTCGCCGACGAGCCCGAGACGGCGCTCGCCGCCCAGCATCTCGCCAAGCGCAGCCACGAGTTGATCTCGTTCCTGGTCGACGTGCGCGGCATGAAGCGCGTGGACGCCCGCTTCGAGGGCGCGGTCACCTACCACGACTCCTGCTCAGGCCTTCGCGAACTCGGCGTCAAGCAGCAGCCGCGTCAGCTCCTGCGCTCGGTCGAGGGCCTGTCGATCCGCGAGCTGCCGGGGGCCGAAACCTGTTGCGGCTTCGGCGGGACCTTCTGCGTCAAGTACCCGGCCATCTCCGACCGCATGGTGACGGACAAGGCCGAGGATATCCGCCGCAGCGGCGCCGGCACCCTGCTGGCAGGCGACATGGGGTGCCTGTTGAACATGGCGGGCAAGCTGTCCCGCCTCGGTGTGCCGGTGGCCGTCCGGCATGTGGCCGAAGTGCTGGCGGACATGGCCGATCGCCCGTCGATCGGCGCGCCGGACCGGAAGTAGGACCATGCAATCCACCTCGCACGCCTTCAAGGACAACGCACAGCGCGCGCTGCACGACCCCCGTCTGCAACGGGCGATGGAGAACCTGCGCCACGGTTTCCAGGAGCGCCGCCGCGTGGCGGCTGCCGCCCTGCCGGAGTTCGAGCAGCTGCGCGACATCGCGCGCGACATCAAGAACCACACGCTGGCGAACCTCGACTGGTACCTGGAGCGGTACGAGGAGAAGGTGCTGGCGAGCGGCGGCCACGTGCACTGGTGCCGGACCGCGGCGGAAGCGCGCGAGACCATCCTGGCGATCTGCCGCAGCGCCGGCGCGCGCACCGTGACCAAGGGCAAATCGATGATCGCCGAGGAGATCGCGCTCAACGATTTCCTGGAGGAGAAGGGTATCGAGCCGGTCGAGACCGACCTCGGTGAATACATCATCCAGCTCCGCCGGGAGCCGCCCAGCCATATCATCGCGCCCGCCGTGCACCTCAACCAGGACGATGTCGAGGACACGTTCCGGCGCAGCCACACGGACCTGCCGGCCGATCGCTCGCTGGGCGAGGCCCGCGAATTGTGCGACGAGGCCCGGACCATCCTGCGCTCGAAGTTCCTGGCTGCCGACGTCGGCATCACCGGCGCCAACTTCCTGATCGCGGAAACCGGCTCCTCGATCATCGTCACCAACGAGGGCAACGGCGATCTGACGCAGACCCTGCCCAAGGTCCATGTCGTCCTGGCGAGCCTCGAGAAGGTGGTGCCGACGCTGGAGGACGTATCGACCATCCTGCGGTTGCTGGCGCGCTCGGCCACCGGGCAGGAATTCTCGTCCTACACCACCGTGTCGACCGGCCCGCGCCGCCCGGGCGACCTCGACGGACCGCAGGAATATCACGTTGTCCTGCTGGACAACGGTCGCAGCGCGATGCTGGGGACCGAGTTCCACGAGATGCTGCGCTGCATCCGATGTTCGGCCTGCATGAACCACTGCCCGGTCTATTCCGCCGTCGGCGGCCACGCCTATGGCTGGGTCTATCCCGGCCCGATGGGGGCGGTGCTGACGCCGGGGCTGATCGGCATCGACGAAGCGGGCCACCTGCCCAACGCTTCCACCTTCTGCGGGCGCTGCGAAAGCGTCTGTCCGATGAAGATCCCCTTGCCGAAGATGATGCGCCACTGGCGCGAGCGACAGGTGGAACGCGGCCTCGGGCCGGCGGCCGCGCGCTGGGGCCTCGGCGCCTGGGCCTTCCTGGCTTCGCGGCCGGCACTCTACGGGCTCGCGGCCAAGCTCGGTGCGGGCGTGCTCGGCCGTCTGGGGCGCCGCAAGGGCCGCTTCGCGGCCCTGCCCCTGGCCGGTGGCTGGACCGGGGTGCGCGACATGCCGGCCCCGGAAGGGCGCACCTTCCGTGACCAGTGGGCGGAGCGGAACCGGCGATGACCGACGCACAGGGCAAGGGGGACAAGAGTGCCCGCAGCCAGATGTTGGGCGCAGTCCGCCGGGCGCTCGGTCGCGGTCCGCTCGATGCCACCGCGGCCGCCCCGCTCGAACGGCGCCTGGCGGACCACCCGGCCAATCTGATCCCGGCGCGGACGGACCGTCCCGCGCCGGCCGTGCTCGACCTGTTCGTGCAGATGGCAGAGGCCGTCAGCACGACGGTGGATCGGGTGGCGGACGAACGCGCCGTTCCGGCCGCGGTGTCGGAATACCTGGCGCGCTACAACCTGCCGAGCGACATCGTCATGTCACCGGACCCGGTCCTGGATGTCTTTCCGTGGCATGAACGGCCCCTGCTTTCCATTCATCGCGGCCGCTCCCAGGGCGATGACCCGGTATCGCTGACCCCGGCCTTCGCCGGCATCGCCGAGACGGGGACCTTGATGCTGGAGTCCGGCGCGGACCGGCCGACCACCCTCAACTTCCTGCCGGACACCCATATCGTCGTGCTCTTTGCCGACCAGGTGGTCGGACCGTACGAGGTCGCCTGGAACCGGCTGCGGGCACAGCAGGCGGCAGCCGGCGGGGGCATGCCGCGCACGGTCAACTTCGTCACCGGCCCATCGCGCACGGGCGACATCGAGCAGAAGATCCAGCTCGGCGCACACGGGCCGCGGCGCCTGCATATCGTCCTGGTGGAAGGGCGTTCGCCGGCGGCGGGCAAGGAGAGTGAGGGCGGGATCGGCCCGGCGGCCGATGGTCCGCGACCGTGACCTCTGGCGACGCGCGGTCGCCGACGTGGTCCCGCTGCGGCGGCCCCGGGACCGGGCCAAGCCTGTCCTGATCGTTCCGCCGGCACCGGCTCCGATCCCCGAACGAGCGGCCGCGCCCGCCCCGATCCCGACGCCGGCCGTCCCTCGGCCCCCTGCCCGGCGGCCGATGGCCCTCGAGGCCGGCGCGGCGGTCGATGTCGACGCCCGTTCGGTCGAGCGGCTGAAGCGCGGCCGGATGGCGATCGACGGCCGGCTCGACCTGCATGGCCTGACCCAGGCGGAGGCGCATGAGAGCCTGCATCGCTTCATCGTCTCCGGCGTGAACCAGGGGCGGCGCTGCATGCTGGTCATCACCGGCCGTGGCGACTGGGGCCGGGCCGAGCGGGGTGTTCTCCGGCGCATGGTACCGCGCTGGCTGAACGATCCGGCGGTACGCCCGCACGTGCTGGCCTATACCGAGGCGCAGCCGCGCGACGGCGGCTCGGGAGCGCTCTACCTGCTGCTCCGGCGGCGGCGGTGACGCCCTTCGGCGAGGCGGTGCGCAGCCTGCGGGCCGAGCGCAAGATCACGCTCAAGGCCATGGCCGCCGACCTGGAAATCTCGGCGGCCTATCTCTCGGCCCTCGAGCACGGGCGCAAGGGCCGGCCGAGCCGGGCCCTGCTGATCCAGATCTGCGAGTATTTCGGCATCATCTGGGACGATGCCGAGGCGCTGGAGCGGGCCGCGCGCCTGTCGCATCCCCGGGTGGTGGTCGATACGGCCGGGCTCGGTCCGCGGGCGACCGAGCTGGCCAACCGGCTGGCGCGCAGCATGCGGCACCTGTCGCCGGCGACGGTGGAGGCAATGCATCGCCTCCTGGATGCGGCCGATCGGCCGCGAGCGCGCGGGCGCCGGCGGGCGGAAGCCGTTCCTCCGCTGGCCGACGAGCCGGCGGACGTCCAGGCCCCATCCCTAGATGGGCGACCCGCGATGAAACGACCACATGCGTGAGGGCGCCAGGTCCTTGCCTTCCAGGATCACGTCGGCCGGCGGAACCGGCAGGCGTGCCGGCGTGCCGTCATGGGCATGGACCGTGAAGCTCGCCGGCGGCCGGTAGTCGACGGACGAGGGCACGGGCGCGGCGAAGCTGCGCCAGATCGCCCGCACCTTGCCGCTGCCGTCGGGCCTCTGTTCCTCGACCAGGATGTTGTAGCTGATCCCGCCGCCGCTGCAGGCGATCGATGTCGCCCGCACCACGAACCGCCCGTCGGGGGTCGGCTCCTGCCACAAGGGATGCTCGGCACACTCGAGCCAGCCGGTGACCAGCCCGGCCGCCAGGGCGGCCAGGATGGCGAGGCCGGGCCCCAGGGCCGCCAGCCCCACCACGCGGCCCCAGGGTCGCGGCAGGCGGCGCCATGCGAACCACGCGACGAGCATCCCCGCCGCCAGGACCAGGATCGCCGCTGGCAGAAGCAAGGCCGGCGCTCCTGCCCGGACCGATTACAGGATGAACTTGGAAAGATCGGTGTTCTTGGCCAGTTCGCCGACTTGCCGGCGGACATACTCCGCATCGATCGCCAGGGTCGTTCCCGGGTGGTCGGTGGCCGTGAAGCTGATCTCCTCCAGCAGACGCTCCATCACCGTGTGCAGCCGCCGCGCCCCGATGTTCTCGACCGTCGAGTTGATCTCCACGGCCAGGTCCGCCAGGGCGTCGATGCCCTCCGGGGTGAAGTCGAGCGTGACGTCCTCGGTCTTGAGCAAGGCCTTGTACTGGGTGATCAGGCAGGCATCGGGCTCGGTCAGGATGCGCCGCAGGTCGTCGCGGGCCAGCGGCTTCAGGTTGACCCGGATCGGCAGTCGTCCCTGCAGCTCCGGCAGCAGGTCGGAGGGCTTGGCGAGATGGAAGGCGCCGGACGCGATGAACAGCACATGATCGGTCTTCACCGGACCATGCTTGGTGTTGACGGTCGTGCCCTCGATCAGCGGCAGCAGGTCGCGCTGCACGCCCTCGCGGCTGACGTCGCCGCCCACCCGCTCGCCGGATCGCGCGCAGATCTTGTCGATCTCGTCCAGGAAGACGATCCCGTTCTGCTCGACGGCGCGAATCGCCTCCTTGACCACCCGTTCCTGGTCGAGGAGCTTCTCCACCTCCTCCTTGATCAGGATCTCGTGCGACTGGCTCACCGTCATGCGCCGCGGCTTGGTGCGGCCGCCCATCGCCTTGCCGAAGATGTCGCCCAGGTTGAGCATGCCGACGCTGGCGCCGGGCATGCCGGGCACCTCGAAGGTCGGCAGCTGCCCGAGCGGGTTGCCCTCTGCCACCTGGATCTCGATCTCGCGCTCGTCGAGCTGTCCCTCGCGCAGCATCTTGCGGAACTTCTGCCGCGTCTCGGCACTGGCGTTGTCTCCCACCAGCGCATCCAGGACGCGGTCCTCGGCCAGCAGCTCGGCCTTGGATTCGACCTCCCGGCGCAGCCGCTCCTTGGTCATCTGGATCGAGATCTCGATCAGGTCGCGGATGATCTGCTCGACATCGCGGCCGACATAGCCGACCTCGGTGAACTTGGTCGCCTCGACCTTCAGGAACGGCGCCTGGGCCAGCTTGGCCAGGCGCCGGGCGATCTCGGTCTTGCCGACGCCGGTCGGGCCGATCATCAGGATGTTCTTCGGCAGGACCTCCTCGCGCAGATCCTCGGGCAGTTGCTGGCGCCGCCATCGGTTGCGTAGTGCGATGGCGACGGCGCGCTTGGCGTCGTTCTGGCCGACGATGTGGCGGTCCAGCTCGGAGACGATCTCGCGGGGGGAAAAGTCGGTCATAGGGTTTCGACGATGATCTTGTCGTTGGTGTAGACGCAGATTTCCGCGGCGATGGCGAGCGACCGTCGGGCGATCGCCTCCGCATCCATGTCGGCGCGGTCGATCAGGGCGCGGGCGGCAGCCAGGGCGAAGGACCCGCCGGAGCCGATGGCGATGATGCCGTCCTCCGGCTCCAGCACGTCGCCGTTACCGGACAGCAGCAGCGACACCTGCCCGTCCGCCACGGCCATCATCGCCTCCAGCCGGCGCAGATAACGGTCGGTCCGCCAGTCCTTGGCCAGCTCGACGCATGCCCGCGCCAACTGGCTCGGGTGCGATTCCAGCTTCGCCTCCAGCCGCTCGAACAGGGTGAAGGCGTCGGCGGTGGCGCCGGCGAATCCGGCGATGATGGTGCCGTTGCCGATCCGGCGGACCTTGCGGGCGTTCGACTTCATCACCGTCTGGCCCATGGATACCTGCCCGTCGCCGGCCATGGCGACGCGCCCGTCCTTGCGGACGCAAAGGATGGTGGTGCCGTGCCAGGCGGGGGACTCGCGGTCTGTCATGCGTCTCGTGCAGGTTGGGGGCGGCCGGCGCCGCTGGCGGCCCCCGCCGCGCATGGCGGATCAGATCGCAGAAGGATGGGGGGCGGCGGCCTTGCGATCAAGGGTAGAGGGTGTCGCGCCCCTGCGTCCGGCTTCGGGTGGCGTCTGCCGGCGCTTCGGGCTATAGAACCGGCGACCCCTGACCCTTGCCACGCCCGAGGATGCCCATGCGCCGCGCCACCGTGGAGCGCAACACCAAGGAGACGCGGATCGCCGTGTCCGTCGACCTCGACGGCACCGGCACCGCCGATGTAGCGACCGGCATCGGCTTCCTCGACCATATGCTGGATCAGCTCGCCCGCCATGGGCTGTTCGACATCAGGGTGCGTGCCGAGGGCGATCTGCACATCGATTTCCACCACACGACCGAGGATACCGGGATCGCGCTCGGCCAGGCCTTCGCCCAGGCGGCCGGCGACCGCAAGGGCATCACCCGCTGGGGGGACGCGCTGATCCCGATGGACGAGACGCTGACGCGCGTCGCGCTCGATGCGTCGAACCGCCCGTATCTCATCTGGAAGGTGGTCTTCACCCGCCCCAAGTTGGGCGACATGGACACCGAGCTGTTCAAGGAGTGGTTCCAGGCGTTCGCCCAGAACGCCGGGCTGACCCTGCATGTCGAGAATCTCTATGGCGAGAACAACCACCATATCGTCGAGAGCTGCTTCAAGGGGCTGGCGCGGGCCTTGCGCATGGCGATGACGCTCGACCCGCGTCAGGCCGGATCGGTGCCATCGACCAAGGGCGTGCTCTAGTCCGATGCGGGTCTATTCGATCCATGTCCGTGCCGACGAGGCCCTGGCGGTCCGCGAGGGCTTCGCCTGGTCGGCATTGCCGCTGCCCGTGGTCTGGGCCCTCGGCCATCGCATGTGGCTGTGGAGCGCGCTGGCGCTCGCGGTCAGCCTGATCCTGGTCGCCGCCTGGGCGCGTGGCTGGCTCGACCCGTTCGAGACGGCGATGATCGGCGGCGCCTTCCATTTTCTCTTCGCGGCAGAGGCCAACGACCTTTACCGCCGGGCGCTCTACTGGCGCGGCTATCTGGAGGTCGAGCTGTCCACCGGGCGGTCGGCGGACAGCGCGCTGCGGCGCTGGGCCGACCGGCGCGGCGGTTGGGACTCGGCCTTCGCATGACGGTGCCGACATGACGATCGCGATCGTCGACTATGGTTCCGGGAACCTGCGCTCGGCGGCCAAGGCCGTCGCGCGGGCGGCCCGCGACTCCGGCGATGCCCGGCCGGTGGTCGTCACCGCCAACCCGGACGAAGTGCGCCGGGCCGACCACATCGTCCTGCCGGGGGTGGGCGCCTTCGGCGACTGCCGCCGCGGGCTGGGTGCCGTGCCCGGGATGATCGACGCGCTGGAAGAGGCGGTCCGCGCCGGCGGCCGGCCGTTCCTCGGCATCTGCGTCGGCATGCAGCTGATGGCAGAGCGCGGCATCGAGTACGGGGTGCATCCGGGGCTCGGCTGGATCGCGGGCGAGGTCCGGGTGATCACCCCGGCCGATCCCGCCCTGAAGATCCCCCACATGGGCTGGAACGACCTCGGCCCGGTTCCTTGCCATCCGGTCCTGCGCAGCGTGCGCCAGGGCGACCACATGTACTTCGTCCACAGCTATGCCATCCGCCCCGACCGGCCGGCCGACCTGCTGGTCGAGACGGATTATGGCGGGCCGGTCGCCGCGGTCGTCGGCCGCGACAACCTGATCGGCACGCAGTTCCACCCGGAGAAGAGCCAGGCCGCCGGGCTGCGCCTGCTGGCCGATTTCCTGGCATGGCGGCCATGACCATGAACAGCTTCGCCGCGACCATCGGGATCGAGGAGATGACGCGGTTCGCCAAGGGCGATCTGGCGGACCTTTGCGACGCGGCCGAGGCGGCGATCCGGGCCGGCGGCGGCTTCGGCTGGATCAATCCGCCGCCGCGCCAGGTGATGGAGACCTACTGGAAGGGGGTCCTGCTGGTGCCGGAGCGGCGGCTCTTCGTGGGCCGCCTGGACGGCGTGATCGCGGCGTCCGCCCAGATGCTGCGCCCGTCCCGCCACAACGAGGTCCAGGCCCACGCGGCGACCATGACGACCCATTTCGTCGCCCCCTGGGCACGCGGCCATGGCCTGGCCCGCCAGCTCGTGGTGGCCGTGTGCGACGCCGCCCGCGAGGAAGGCTACAAGCTGGTCAATCTCGACGTGCGGGAGACGCAGACGGCGGCGATCGCCCACTACGAGACGCTGGGCTTCGTCCATTGGGGCAGCCATCCGCTCTACGCGATGGTCGATGGCGAGCCGGTGGCCGGTCGCTACTATTACAAGAGGCTGGACCGGTGATCCTCTACCCCGCCATCGACCTGCAGCAGGGCCGCTGCGTCCGGCTGCTGCGCGGCGCCATGGACCAGGCGACCGTCTACAACGAGGATCCGGGCGCCCAGGCGGCGAGCTTCGCCGCGGCCGGCTTTGCCTGGTTGCACCTGGTCGATCTCGACGGCGCCATCCACGGCCGCGCCGTCAACGAGGCGGCCGTGCGCGCCATCCTGGCCGCAACCGACCGCCCGGTGCAGCTGGGCGGCGGCATCCGGGACATGGCCGGGATCGAGCGCTGGCTCGAAGCCGGCGTGCGCCGGGTCATCCTCGGCACGGTGGCGCTGCGGAACCCCGATCTCGTGCGGGCAGCCGGGCGCCGCTTTCCCGGCCGGATCGCCGTCGGCATCGATGCGCGCGGCGGCCGGGTCGCGGTCGAGGGGTGGGTCGAGACGGCCGAGACGCTGGCGCTCGACCTGGCCCGGCAGTTCGAGGATGCCGGCGTCACCGCCATCATCTACACCGACATCGATCGGGACGGGGCGCTGGTCGGCGTCAATGTCGAGGCGACGGCCGAGCTGGCCCGCGCGGTGTCGATCCCGATCATCGCCTCGGGCGGGGTCGCCGGCATCGCGGACATCCATGCCTTGCGGGCGACCGGCGTCGTTGCGGGCGTGGTGGTCGGGCGAGCGCTCTATGATGGCCGGCTCGATCCGGCCGAGGCGCTGCGGGCGCTGGCAGCCCAGCCATGACCGAGGTCTGAGCCATGCTGAAGGCCCGCATCATTCCCTGCCTCGACGTCAAGGACGGCCGGGTCGTCAAGGGAGTCCAGTTCGTCGACCTGGTCGATGCCGGCGACCCGGTCGAGCAGGCGCGCGTCTATGACCAGGCCGGCGCCGACGAACTCTGCTTTCTCGACATCACCGCCAGCCACGAGGACCGGCGCACGATCTTCGACGTGGTCTCCCGCACCGCCGAGCAGTGCTTCATGCCGCTGACGGTCGGTGGCGGGGTACGCACGCTGGCGGACATCCGCGAGCTGCTGCTGGCCGGGGCCGACAAGGTGTCCATCAACACGGCCGCGGTGCAGCGTCCGGAGTTCGTGGCCGAGGCGGCCGAGAAGTTCGGCGTGCAATGCATCGTGGTCGCGATCGACGCCAAGGCGACCGAGCCCGGCCGATGGGAAGTGTTCACCCATGGCGGGCGGCGGCGGACCGGTATCGACGTCGTCGAGTGGGCCCGACGCATGGTCGACCTCGGGGCGGGCGAGCTGCTGCTGACCTCGATGGACCGCGACGGGACCGGCCAGGGCTTCGATATCGGGCTGACGCGCGCCGTCTCCGACGCCGTCACCGTCCCGGTGATCGCCTCGGGCGGGGTCGGCACCCTCGATCACCTGGTCGAAGGCATCCGCGACGGCCACGCCTCGGCGGTGCTGGCGGCCTCGATCTTCCACTTCGGCACCTACACCATCGCCGAGGCCAAGGCCCGCCTGGCCCAGGCCGGCATCCCGGTTCGCCCATGAGCATCGACGCGACCGTCCTCGACCGGCTGTCGGCGACCATCGAGCGCCGCCGCGGCACCGATCCGGCCACCTCCTATACGGCGAAGCTGCTGGCCAAGGGCCCGGCCGCCGCGGCCAAGAAGCTGGGCGAGGAGGCGATCGAGACGGTGTTGGAGGCGGTCCAGGACAATCCCGGCCGTCTGGCCGAAGAGAGCGCGGACCTGCTCTACCATCTCCTGGTCGTCTGGGCCGCTTGCGGCGTCCGGCCGGAAGAGGTGTGGGCGGCGCTGGGGCGGCGCGAGGGCGTCTCCGGAATTGCCGAGAAGGCCGCCCGCCCGGCCGTCTAGGGCTGGGCAGGCAGGCGGCCGCGGATCCATTTGTCGGTGGAAGGTGGAGCGATGGCCTACGACGATTCCAACATCTTCGCCCGCATCCTGCGCGGCGAGATCCCGTGCCGGAAGCTGTTCGAGGACGAGCACGTGCTGGCGTTCGAGGATATCCGCCCGCTCGCCCCCACCCACGTGCTGGTGATCCCGAAGGGCCGCTACGTCTCCATCCAGGACTTCTCCGAGACCGCCAGCGAGGCCGAGGTCGTGGCCTTCGTCCGGGCGGTCGGGCGCATCGCCCGCGAGCGCGGCATCGATGCCACCGGCCACCGCATCCTGGCCAATCACGGCGCCGACGGGCGGCAGGAAGTACCGCACTTCCATCTCCACCTCGTGGGTGGTCGCGACCTCGGGCGCATGCTGCCGCCGCCGGCCACGGAATAGGGCGGGCGGAGGGCTCCCCAATGGGGCTGCTGCACCGGGTGGCGACGGTCGGCGGCTACACCGCCATCAGCCGCCTTCTCGGTTTCGCGCGCGAGGTGCTGACCGCGGCCTTCCTGGGCGCCGGGCCGGTCGCGGACGCCTTCGTCGTCGCACTGCGGCTGCCGAACCTGTTCCGATCCCTGTTCGCCGAGGGCGCATTCAGCGCGGCCTTCGTGCCGCTGTTCGCCGCCCGCGCGGCGCGCGACGGCCGGGCCGAGGCGCGGATCTTCGCCGAGGACGCGCTGTCGTTCCTTCTGGCCGGGCTGCTGGTCCTCGTGGTCGCCGCCGAACTGGCCATGCCCTGGGTCGTGCGCACGATCGCGCCCGGTTTCGCCGACGAGCCCCAGCGCTTCGCGCTTGCGGTCGAGCTGACCCGGATCACCTTTCCCTACCTGGCGTTCATTTCCCTGGTGGCCCTCTATGGCGGCGTGCTGAACGCGCTCGACCGGTTCGCGGCCCAGGCGTCGGCGCCGATCCTCCTCAATCTCTCCCTGATCGTGGCGCTGCTCCTGTTCGCCGACCGGTTTCCCACCCCGGGCCATGCGCTGGCCTGGGGGGTCGCCGTGGCCGGGGTCCTGCAGTTCCTCTGGCTCGCGATGGCGGCGGCCAGGGCGGGCATGCCGCTCGGCCTGCCGCGGCCCCGGCTGACCCCCGGCACCCGCCGCCTGCTCCGCCTGATGGGACCGGGCGTGATTGGCGCCGGCATCACCCAGATCAACCTGCTGGTCTCGACCATGCTGGCGTCGCTGCTGCCGGCCGGCGCCATCGCGCATCTCTACTATGCCGACCGCCTGAACCAGCTGCCGCTCGGCATCGTCGGCATCGCGGTCGCCACCACCATCCTGCCGCAGCTGGCCCGCGAGTTGCGCTCGGCCAACCCGGAGACGGCACACCAGACCCACGGCCACGGGATGGCGCTGGCGCTCGCGATCACCTTGCCGGCAGCCATGGCGCTCGCCGCGCTCGCCTATCCGATCGTGCGCACGCTCTACGAGCGGGGCGCCTTCGGGCCGGGCGATACCGCAGCCACGGCGGCCGCCCTCGTCGCCTATGCGGCGGGCCTGCCGGCCTTCGTGCTGGGCCGCGTCGCCGTGGTGGGCTTCTTCGCCCGCGAAGACACGGTCACCCCGGTGCGGATCGCGGCCTTGTCGTTTCTCGTCAATGCCGGGCTGACCCTGGTGCTGATGGGGCCGCTCGGCCATGTCGGCGTCGCGCTCGCCACCACGGCGGCCGGCTGGCTGTCGCTCGCCGTGATGCTGGCGGTACTCGGTCGCCGTGGGCATTTCCACCCCGACCGCGGCCTGCTGCTGCGCCTTCCGCGCATCCTGGCGGCGGCCGCGATCATGGCCGGCCTGCTGTGGGCGATGGATCGCGCGCTGGAACCCTGGCTCGCTGCGGCCGCTCCGCTCGGCCGCTTCGTCGGTCTGGGCGTCCTGGTCCTGGCCGGGGTGCTGGCCTATGGCGCGGCCGTCATGGGGCTGGGGGCGGTGCGTGGGACGGAACTGCGGGCGCTGCTGCGTCGGCGGCGCGCTTGACCGGATCGTCCGCCACGGCGATAACCGCCGGCCTCCCCCGGGGATTATCCTGATGAACCGAATCTTTTCCGGCATCCAGCCGACCGGCAACCTGCACCTCGGCAACTACCTGGGTGCGATCCGGAACTGGGTCGCCCTGCAGGCCGACTACGACTGCATCTTCTGCATCGTCGACCTGCACGCGATCACCCAGCCGCAGGATCCGGCGGCCTTGCGCAACAGCACCCGCGAGGTGGCCGCCGCGTACGTGGCCGCGGGCGTCGATCCCGATCGCTGCACGATCTTCAACCAGAGCACCGTCCCCGGCCACACCCAGCTCGCCTGGCTGCTGGGCTGCATGACGCCACTCGGCTGGCTCAACCGGATGACCCAGTTCAAGGAGAAGGCGGGCAAGCAGCGCGACATGGCCGGGCTCGGCCTCTATTCCTATCCCGTGCTGATGGCGGCCGACATCCTGCTCTACAAGGCCACCCATGTGCCGGTCGGCGAAGACCAGAAGCAGCATCTCGAGCTGGCGCGCGACATCGCGGGCGCTTTCAACCGCGCCTACGGGGTGGACTATTTCCCCCTGCCCGAACCGCAGATCCTCGGCACCGCCACCCGGGTCATGAGCCTTCGCGACGGCACCAAGAAGATGAGCAAGTCGGATCCGTCCGACTATTCGCGCATCAACATGACCGACGACGCCGAGACGGTGGCCCTGAAGATCCGCCGGGCCAAGACCGACCCGCTGCCGCTGCCGGACAGCGCCGAAGGGCTGGCCGACCGCCCGGAGGCCGAGAACCTGCTCGACATCTATGCCGCCCTGGCCGACCGGTCGCGCGAGGCCGTGATCGCGGAGTTCGCCGGTGCCCAGTTCTCGGGCTTCAAGGAGAAGCTCGCGGACCTGGCGGTGGCGGTGCTGGGCCCGATCGGGGCGGAGATGAAGCGCCTCGTCGCGGCTCCGGACCACGTCGATGCCATCCTGGCGCGGGGGGCCGACCGAGCGAATGCGGTGGCCGCCCCCCACCTGGCGGAAATCTACGAGACGGTCGGGATGTTGCGTCCGCAACACGGATGAGAAGAACGCGGCCCGATCGGGCGGAACCCCTTCCGCCGATGGGGGCAAGGCGTTAGCCTGCGAATCGGGTCCGGCACTGGCCGGGCCCGCTTCTTTTTTCGGCTACCCGCGTCCGGGACGATGACCGTCTACCTGCCCATCGCCGAAATGTCCGTCAGCATCTTCCTGCTGATCGGGCTAGGTGCGGGGGTGGGGTTCCTGGGCGGCGTCTTCGGCGTCGGCGGCGGCTTCCTGATGACGCCGTTCCTGATCTTCATCGGCGTGCCGCCGGCGGTCGCGGTGGCATCCACGGCCAACCAGGTCATCGCGGGCGGCGTCACCAGCGCCTATGCCCACTGGCGGCGGCGCACCATCGACATGCGGATGGCCTGGGTCGTGGTCGCCGGCGGCTTCGTCGGCTCGGTCGTCGGCGTGCTGCTGTTCGGCCTGCTGCGCCGCTTCGGGCAGATCGACCTGTTCATCTCGCTCAGCTACGTGATCCTGCTCGGCACCGTCGGTACCCTGATGGCGATCGAGGCGACGCGCACCCTGTTGCGCCGGCGCCATTCCACCGCGGGCCGTCGCCGGCTGCACGAGCACTACTGGATGCACGGGCTGCCCTTCAAGGTCCGCTTCCCGCGCTCGCGGCTCTACATCAGCGTGCTGATGCCGCTGACGCTCAGCTTCGCGATCGGCGTGCTGTCGGGCGTGATGGGCGTGGGTGGCGGCTTCATCATGGTGCCGGCCATGATCTACCTGCTCGGCATGCCGACCCAGGTAGTGCCCGGCACGGCCCAGGTGCAGATTGTCTTCGTCGCATCCAGCGCCACCCTGCTGCAGGCCGTCCAGCACCAGACGGTGGACGCGCTGCTGGCCTTCATCCTGTTGATCGGCGGAGTCGTCGGCTCGCATTTCGGCTCGATCATGAGCCAGCGCCTGCGCGGCGAGCAGCTGCGCGGCCTGCTGGCTCTGCTGCTGCTCTGTGTCGCCGGGAAGCTCCTGGTCGATCTCACGCTGACGCCGGGGGATATGTTCACCGTCGTCACCCAGCGGCGCTAGACCGGCGATGGCGGGCGTCGGCATCCTTCCCTTCCTGCTCCTGGCGCTTTCCTGGGGCTTCCTGTCGTGGGGCATGGCGGCCCGCCCGGCGGCGGCTGAGCCCCTGACCGCCGACGTGTCCAGCCACCTGATCGCCATCACGACCGGCTTCACCGGCAGCGACGTCGTGCTGTTCGGCGCGACCGACGGGCCGGGCGACGTCGTCGTGCTGGTCCGCGGCCCGGAAGGACAGGCGACCGTCCGCCGGAAGGGTCGGGTCGCGGGCTTCTGGATGAACGTTCAGAGCGTGCGCTTCGATCGGGTGCCGGCCTATTTCGCCGTGGCCACGACCCGCGACCTGAACGCGTTCACCAGCCCGGCGGTACGCCAGCGCGAACAGTTCGGGACCCAGTTCCTGCGCTTCGATGCCCGCCGGGAGCCCTCGCAGGAGACGGCGGACCGGTTCCGCGAGGCGCTCATCCGCAGCAAGACCGACGAGGGGCTGTATGCCGACGAGGTAGGCCAGGTCCGCTTCCTGGGCGACCGGCTGTTCCGGGCGAACATCCGCTTTCCGGCCAATGTCCCGACCGGCACCTACACGGTCGATGTCTTCCTGGTGCGGGAGGGCGAGGTCGTCGCGGCCCAGGCCACGCCGCTGGTGGTCAGCAAGATCGGCGTCGGTGCCGACATGGCGGACATCGCCCATCGCTACTCGGCGGTCTACGGCATCATTGCCGTACTGGTTGCCGGAATGGCAGGATGGCTCGCGGGTATCATCTTCCGCCGCAACTGACGCGTTGACCCGAGGCTCATCCGCCATGCCGCGCATCTTCCTGGTCGTCGTCGACGAGAGCGAGGAGCTGAAGGTCGCCCTGCGCTACGCCTGCCGCCGCGCCCGGCGCACCGGTGGGCGGGTCGCGCTGCTCTATGTCATCGATACCGACGATGACGGCCAGTGGATGGGCGTGAAGGAACTGATGCGCGAGGAGCGGCGCGCCGAGGCGGAGGCGTTGCTGACCAAGGTGGCGGCCGAGGTCGAGCCGCTGGCGGGCTCCCTGCCGGTCGTCTATATCCGCGAAGGCCGGCGGCGGGATGCCCTGCTCGAACTGATCGACGAGGATCCCTCGATCTCGATCCTGGTGCTTGCCACCTCGACCTCCCCCGATGGGCCGGGCCCGCTCATCAGCTACCTCGCCGGCAAGTACTCCCACCGGCTGAAAGTGCCCGTCACCATCGTTCCGGGCTCGCTGACGGACGCCCAGATCGCCGCCCTCGCCTGACCCGTCTTCCGGGCAGCCGGACAAGACCACCTTCGCTGCATGGTTGATCGGACGGCACCGACCGCCCAGATTGGGGATATCCGTTCCTGCCGCCCGGGAGACGCCCCATGTTCATCCAGACAGAGACCACGCCCAATCCCGCCACCTTGAAGTTCCTGCCCGGCCGCGAGGTGATGGCCAGCGGCACCGCCGACTTCGCCAATCGCGAAGCCGCGGCCCGGTCGCCGCTGGCGGAGCGGCTGTTCGACATCGACGGCGTAACCGGCGTGTTCCTCGGCAGCGACTTCGTGACCGTGACCAAGACCGGCGAGAAGGACTGGTATGTCCTGAAGCCCGCCATCCTCGGCATGGTCATGGAGCATTTCACGTCCGGACGACCGATCCTCCTGCCGGAAACCGGCGAGAGGGCCAGCGACAGCGCGGAGGACAGCGAGATCGTCGTCCAGATCAAGGAGCTGCTGGAGACGCGGGTGCGCCCGGCCGTGGCCCAGGACGGCGGCGACATCGTGTTCCACGGCTTCGAGGACGGTGTCGTCTATCTCCACATGCAGGGGTCCTGTGCCGGCTGCCCGAGCTCGACCGCGACCTTGAAGAGCGGGATCGAGAACATGCTCCGCCACTATGTGCCGGAGGTGCAGGAGGTCCGCGCGATCATGTAGGCTACAGGAGCGGAGGCGCCATCGCCCCGTCGGCGACCAGCGGGTAGCGCCGGGCGTCGAACAGCTGATAGTGCCACCACTCCTTGCTGTAGTTGTCCCACCCCGCCGCGGTCATGATCCCGAGCAGGGTGAAGCGGTTGCGTTGCGCCTCGGGCGGGATGTCGGTGCGTCCATGGTGCGACTGGTCGACCGTGGCATCGAAGCCGGTTCCCATATCGAGCGGCCGGCCGCTGCCGTCGACCAGGGTCAGGTCGACGGCGACCCCGCGGGAGTGGGGCGAGCCGCGGCGGGGGTCGGCGACGAAGGTCGGGTCGGGACAGGCCTCCCACAGGCGCCACTGCGCCTCGGGCGGGCGATAGGCGTCGAAGACCTTCAGGCGAAGCCCGATCGCGCGGGCCAGTCCGGTCGCGCGCAGCAGCTTCTCCGCCGCGTCCGTCTGGAGCAGGCAGATCGGGTTTCGATAGATCGGGCGCCCCGAGAGGTTGTCGGGCGTGCCGTAGGCGAGGGAGACGATGATGCCGTTCAGCTCGGCATCCACGGGTACGAGCATGGGAGATCCGCTGGCATGCAAGAGGGTCGATCTGGCTAGCATCGAACGACCGGGTGCACCATGGGGCTGACCCTGCTTGCGATCGATTCCGCTGGCGCCGCCTGCTCGGCCGCGATCTGGAGCGACGGGCAGGTGCGCGCCGTTCGCCGGCTTGCGACCGAGCGCGGCCATGCCGCGCATCTGGCGCCGCTGGTTGCGGGGGCATTCGCGGACGCATGCCTGGATGCGGACGATCTGGACATGGTGGTGGCGAGCGTCGGGCCCGGCAGCTTCACCGGCCTGCGGGTCGGGCTCGCGCTGGCCCAGGGCGTGGCGCTGGCGGCGGGCATTCCGGCCTGGGGGGTCTGCAGCTTCCGCGTTCACGCCGCGGGCATGGCAACCCCGCTGGTGGTCGCGCTCGACAGCCGGCGCGAGGAGCTGTTCGTCGCGGTGCTGGGCCTGCCGGACGGGCCCGGGCCGTTCATGGCGACACCGGCAGAGGCCGTCAGGCGCCTGGTAGAGATAGCTGTCCCGGATGTGATCCCGCTCGCGGGCGACGCCGCGCCGGCTCTCGCCGCCGCCCTCGCGGCGCGGGGGCGGGAGGCTCGGGTGCTCCGTGCCGGGCCGGCCGATGCCGCGACGGTCGCTTCGACCGCAGCCGCGGCGCTGGCCGGCGGAGAGCGGCTGCTGCCGCCGCGGCCCGTCTATCTGCGCCCACCCGACGTAACCCTGCCGGGCCCGGCGGTGCCTGCGTGACGATCGTCGAGATCGGGCCGGCCGACGCCGGATGGCTGGCGCTTCTGCACGGTGCCTGCTTTCCAGAGGACCCGTGGCCGGCCGACGCCTGGGCCGCCCTGCTGGGCCAGCCCGGGGTCGCAGGGGCGGCCCTGTTGCGGGCGGGCGAGCCGGTCGGCCTGGCGCTGGGGCGCCACGTCGCCGACGAGGCGGAAGTGCTGACCATCGGGGTGGCGCCGGGCCAGCGCCGCATCGGCGCCGGACGGGCGCTTCTCGACCATCTTCTGGCCAGCCTGCCGGGGCAGGTGTCGACGGTCTTCCTGGAGGTGGCGGCGGACAACGTGCCGGCGCAGGCCCTCTACGCGAACGCGGGCTTCCGGCGGGCCGGCACCCGGCGAGGCTACTATCGCCGCGCCGGGGGGGTCGCCGTCGACGCCTTGCTGTTGTGCTTCGTCCGGGCTAATGGTTCGTCCAGAACAGGGGAAGTGCCAGCGCCTCTTCGGGCACCATGGCCGTAAGACCCGTAAGCGGGTATGATCTCGGATCGAAGGAAGACGGAGAGCCCGGTGCCCTCGCGGATCGAACGCCTTTGCATCGACAAGGGCCTGAAGATGACCGAACAGCGGCGCGTCATTGCGCAGGTGCTGTCGGATTCGAGTGACCATCCGGACGTCGAATCGGTGCACCAGCGTGCGACCGGAATCGATCCGCGCATTTCGATTGCCACCGTCTATCGCACGGTAAGACTGTTCGAAGAGGCGAATATTCTCAATCGGCACGACTTCGGCGACGGCCGTGCCCGCTACGAAGAGACGCCCGACGAGCACCATGACCATCTGATCGACATGGAAAGCGGGCGCGTGATCGAATTCCACAACGAGGAAATCGAGGCGCTGCAGGAGCGCATCGCGGCCGGCCTGGGTTTCAAGCTGGTCGGCCACCGCCTCGAACTCTACGGCGTTCCGCTGGACCGCGCCAAGAAGCGCTGACCCGAGATCGATGTCCGCCGACACCAAGCCTACCCCGCCCATGCCCGACGGTCCGCCGGACGGTTCCGCATCGGGGCCGCAATGGGGAGCGGACGGGCTGTCGATCCGTTCCGGCACGATGGAGGTGCGGCTGGCGCGCTCGGAAGCCGATATCGACGCTTCCCAGGCCCTGCGCTACCGCGTGTTCTATGACGAGATGGCGGCCCGGCCGACGCCGGAGATGGCCGCGCGCGGCCGGGATTTCGACGATTTCGACCCATTGTGCGACCATCTTCTGGTCATCGACCATTCCCGCGGCGAGGGCGCCTCGTCCGTGGTCGGCACCTACCGGCTGATCCGCCGCGCCGCGGCCGCCCGGCATGGCGGATTCTACACGGCCGCAGAATACGACATCGCCAAGCTGGAGGCCCTGCCGGGAGAGATCCTGGAGCTCGGGCGATCCTGCGTCGATGTCGGCTACCGGACCCGGCCGACCATGCAGCTGCTGTGGCGCGGCATCGCCGAGTATGTCTTCCGGCACCGCATCGGCCTGATGTTCGGCTGCGCCAGCCTGCACGGCACCGATCCCGCGGCGCTCGCCCTGCCGCTCTCCTACCTCTATCACTATCATCTGGCGCCGATCGAACTGCGGCCGCGGGCCGTCGAGAGCCGCTATGTCGACATGCGCCTGCTGCCGGCGGAAACGATCGAGCCGTTGCGCGCCCTGGCCGACCTGCCGCCGCTGGTAAAGGGCTATCTGCGCCTCGGGGGCTTTGTCGGCGACGGCGCGGTGGTCGACGAGCAGTTCAACACGACGGACATCTGCATCGTCGTCAAGACCGAGCTGGTGACCGAGAAGTACTCCAGGCACTACGAGCGTCGGTCGCGGGAAGGGTGAGGGGGATGGGATCCCCCCTGCTCGCCACCGTCCGCCTGTCGCTCTACCTGCTGTTCACGCTGGCGCTGATGCCGGCGCAGTGGCTGGCGGTGCGTTTCAGCCGGCGCTTGGCCACGGCGATTCCCCTCTTCTACCACCGGGTCTGCCTCGTCATCCTCGGCATGCGGGTGGAGCGGCACGGCGAGCGGTCGGCGGCGCACCCGACCCTCTTCGTCATAAACCACTGCTCGTACCTCGACATTGCGGTGCTGGGCTCGCTGATCGGCGGCAGCTTCATCGCCAAGGCGGAGGTGGCGGCCTGGCCCCTCTTCGGCTGGCTTGCGCGGCTGCAGCGCACCGTCTTCGTCAACCGCCAGCGGCGCACGGACACGACCGGCCAGCGCGACGAGATTGCCCGGCGCCTGGAGGAGGGCGACAACCTGATCCTCTTCCCGGAAGGGACGAGCAGCGACGGCAACCGCGTCCTGCCGTTCAAGACCGCGCTGTTCAGCGTGGCCGAACGCCGGGTGGCGGGCGAGCCGCTGACGATCCAGCCCGTCACCATCGCCTATGTGCGCCTGGACGGCATCCCGCTCGGCCATGGGCTGCGGCCGTTCTATGCGTGGTACGGCGACATGGATCTGGGCCGGCATCTGTGGCAGCTGGCGGGCCTGGGCGACTGCACGGTGTCGGTCGAGTTCCACGCGCCGGTCACGATCGACGATTTCGGATCGCGCAAGGCGCTGGCTGCCCATTGCCGCCAGATGATCGTCGAGGGCATGGACCGGACGCTGGCGGGGCGCTGGCCCGCAAAGGCCGGCGACGTCCCCAAGCCGGAATCGCCGGGCGATGCCGACCACGCGGCCGCTGCCTGAGCCTCGGGCGCGCCCAAAGGTCCGCCGGCCCTTGTCAACCGGTCACCAAGGCGTCACTTGACAGCGTTCCGGCCGATGCTAGGGTCCACTCGACCCCGGTTCCAAGAGGATCCGCCCGCATGGCGGCGCATGACCCGCGAACGGGGCGATACGGCATTGACGAAGAAACTGCATCTCAAGACCTACGGCTGCCAGATGAACGTCTATGACTCCGCCCGCATGGCGGATGTCCTGGCGCCCCTTGGCTACTCGGTCACCGACATTGCCGACGAGGCCGACCTCGTCATCCTCAACACGTGCCATATCCGCGAGAAGGCCGGCGAGAAGGTCTACTCCGAGCTGGGCCGGCTGCGGCCCCTGAAGGCGCAGCGGCGGGCCGAAGGTGGGGATCTGCTGCTGGCCGTCGCCGGTTGCGTCGCCCAGGCGGAAGGGGCCGAGGTGGTGCGTCGTGCGCCGCACGTGGACATCGTGGTCGGCCCGCAATCCTACCACCAGCTGCCGGAACTGATCGCCCGTGCGACCCGCGCGGCCGCTTCCGGTGTCCCGGCGCCCGGGCGTGGGATCGTCGCCACCGATTTCCCGACCGATCCGAAGTTCGATTCCCTGCCGCGTCAGGTCGACCCGCAGGCCGTCTCGGTCTTCCTGGCGGTGCAGGAGGGTTGCGACAAGTTCTGCACCTTCTGCGTCGTTCCCTACACGCGCGGGGCCGAGTATTCCCGGCCGGCCGGCGACATCCTGGCGGAGGCGCAGAATCTCGTGCAGCTGGGCGCGCGTGAGATCACCCTGCTCGGCCAGAACGTGAACGCCTGGCACGGCAGTGCGCCGGCGGGCGGCGAATGGGGGCTGGGCCGGCTGATTCGGGCCCTGGCCGACGGGGTGCCGGGCCTGCGCCGGATCCGCTACACGACATCGCATCCGCGGGACATGGACGACGACCTGATCGCGGCCCATGCGGACGTGCCGGCCCTGATGCCCTTCCTTCACCTTCCGGTCCAGTCCGGATCCGACCGGGTCCTGGCCCGCATGAACCGGCGTCACGGCGCGGACGAGTACCGGCGAATCGTCGACCGCCTGCGTACCGCGCGGCCCGACATCGCCCTGTCGTCGGACTTCATCGTCGGCTACCCGGGCGAGACCGACGGGGATTTCGCGCAGACCCTGGATCTCATCGCCGAGATCGGCTTCGCCCAGGCCTTCTCCTTCAAGTACAGTCCGCGTCCGGGGACACCGGCCGCCGCCGAGCCGGGCCAGCTGGACGAAGACGTGAAGAGCGTGCGGCTGGCGGCTGTGCAGGAACTCCTGCGCCGGCAACAGGACGCCTTCAACCAGGCGACGGTGGGCCGGCGCGTGCCCGTGCTGTTCGAGAAGCGCGGCCGCCATCCGGGCCAGCTGATCGGTCGCACGCCCTGGCTGCAGTCGGTGCATGCCGAGGGGGCGGAGCGGCTGATCGGCCAGGAGGTGGAGGTGGACATCGCCGGGTCGGGACCAAACAGCCTTGCCGGCCGGATCGTCACGATCGAGCCCGCCGGAATGGGTGCCGCGGCATGACCGTCGTCCAGGTCGACCCGCCGATCCATCTGGAGTTTCCCAACAACGCCCTCCTCCCGCTGCTCTATGGCGAGCGCGACGCGCATCTGCGCCGGGTCGAGCAGTCGCTTGGCGTCAGCATCGTCTCCCGGGGCAACCACCTCGTGATCACCGGCGAACCCTCGGCCACCGGTGCTGCGCGCACCGCCATCGAGGCCCTCTATCAGCGACTGGAGAAGGGCATGGCGGTCGAGGCGGGAGAGGTGGATGCCGCGATCCGGCTCGGCATCGAGGCGGCCCCCGGCAGCGGCCAGTCCCTGTGGTCGGACGAACTCACCATCCGGACCCGGAAGCGGCCGATCACGCCGCGCTCGCCCACCCAGGCGGCCTACATCCGGGCGCTGCGCACCCATTCCCTGGTCTTCGGCCTGGGCCCCGCGGGTACCGGCAAGACCTATCTGGCGGTGGCCTGCGCCGTCGACCGACTGATCGCGGGCGAGGTCGACCGGATCATCCTCTCCCGTCCAGCCGTCGAGGCCGGGGAGCGTCTGGGCTTCCTGCCGGGCGACCTGCGCGAGAAGGTCGATCCCTGCCTGCGGCCGCTCTATGATGCGCTGCACGACATGCTGCCGGCCGACCAGATCGCCAAGCGCATGGCGTCGGGCGAGATCGAGGTGGCGCCGCTCGCCTTCATGCGCGGCCGGACACTGGCGGATGCCTTCGTCATCCTCGACGAGGCCCAGAACACGACACCCAGCCAGATGAAGATGTTCCTGACCCGGCTCGGCGCCAATGCGCGGATGGCGGTCACCGGCGACCTGTCGCAGATCGACCTGCCGGCCGGCACGCTCTCCGGCCTGACCGATGCGATCGAGACGCTCTCGGAGGTCGAGGGGATCGGCTTTGCCCGCTTCACCGATGTCGACGTCGTTCGCCACCCGCTGGTGGCCCGGATCGTCCGGGCCTACGACGCGCGCCCGCCGGAAGCCCGCCCGCCCCGGCCGGCCGGCTTCGGGCGTCCCCCGCGCTAGGGTTGGACTGGAATCCGTGATGAGCGTGCGGATCGGCATTCGCATCGACCATCGCCCGTGGCGAACGGCACTGGGCGATCCCCGCCCCCTGGTGCGCCGGGCGGTGCGTGCCGCGCTGAAGGTGGCGCCGAGAATGCCGGCCGGCGATCCGGAGATGGCGATCCTGCTGGGCGACGACGCCCTGCTGCATCAGCTCAATCGCGACTATCGCGGCCAGGACAAGCCGACCAACGTGCTGTCCTTCGCCGCGGGCGACCCGCTGCTGCTCGGGGATGTCGCCATCGCCTACGAAACGACGGCGGCCGAGGCCGCAGCGGCGGGCAAGCCGCTGGCCGACCATCTGTCCCACCTGGTCGTGCACGGCACCTTGCATCTGTTGGGATTTGACCACGAAACGACGGAGGATGCGGCAGAGATGGAGCCGCTGGAAGTACAGGCCCTCGCGGCCCTCGGCATCGCCGATCCCTACCGGGAGGCGGCATGACCATGAGTGACGGAGACAGTCGACCTAGTTTCGCGCTCGGTGCGCAACGCCCCCGACTGCGGCGGTTGCGGGATTGGTGGCGCGGCAAGCGCGGGCCTGCCGCCGACAACGGCCTCGGCCCCTCGATCGCCGAAATGATCGAGGAGCGGTCCCAGGAGGACGGCCCGGTCGATGCGCATGAGCGCACGCTGATCGCCAACGTGCTGCGTATGCGCGACGAGACGACCCGCGATGTCGCCGTACCGCGGGCCGACATCGTCGCGGTCGAGGCCGGCACCAGCTTCGCTGCCCTGGTCCGCCGATTTGCCGAGGAGCAGCACTCGCGCCTGCCGGTCTATCGCGGCACGCTCGACGAAGTTATCGGCATGGTCCATGTCAAGGACGTGCTGGGCTTCCTCGATGCCGGCAAGTCGCCCAGGATCGAGAACTTCGTCCGTCGCGTGCTGTTCGTCGCGCCGTCGACCCGGGTGCTCGACCTGCTGCAGCAGATGCGGCTGTCGCGCATCCACATGGCGCTGGTGGTCGACGAGTTCGGCGGCATCGACGGCCTCGTCACCATCGAGGACCTGGTGGAAGAGATCGTCGGCGAGATCGACGATGAGCATGATGTGGTGACGACCCCGCCCGAGATCGTCGAGCGCCCGGACGGCAGCTTCCTGGTCGACGGTCGTGCTTCGCCGTTCGACGTGGAGGAGCGCACCGGCGTGCCGCTCGGGGAGGCGGCCGAGGAGGAGGACGTGGACACGATCGGCGGCCTCGTCGCCAGCTTTGCCGGTCGGGTCCCGGTGCGGGGCGAAATCGTGCACCACGCCTCCGGGACGGAGTTCGAGATTCTGGACGCGGACCCGAGACGGATCCGGCGGCTGCGGGTGCGCCGCGCCGCGCCCCAGGAGCCGACGGCGAAGTGACCGCCGCCCCCCGCCCGACCGCCGTGGCGCGCTTCGCCGCGGCGGTGTCGGCCTTGTCCGGCTGGCGGCGCATGGGCCTGGCCTTCGGGCTGGGTGCATCGGCCGCGCTGGCGCTGCCGCCGCTCTACCTGCTGCCCGCCATGATCGCGGGCTTCTCCGGCCTCGTCTGGCTGCTCGACGGCGCCGGGCGCGGACGCACCGCCTTCTGGATCGGCTGGTGGTTCGGATTCGGCTACCTGACGGTCGGATTCTACTGGATCGCGGCGGCGCTCTTCATCGACATCGCCCGCTTCTGGTGGCTGCTCCCCTTCACGGTCACCGGCCTGCCGGCCCTGCTCGCCGGCGCAAGCGGTCTCGCGGCGCTCGCCGCCTGGGCAACCCGGGCGTCGGGGTCCGGGCGGATCCTCGCCCTGGCCGCGGCGTGGGCTGTGGGCGAGTGGATCCGGACCTGGATCTTCTCGGGCTTCCCGTGGAACCTGGTCGGTCAGGTGTGGGGTGTGACCGACGCAACCCTGCAGGGTGCGTCGCTGGTCGGGATCCTCGGCCTCGGCCTGCTGGCGGTGCTGGTCGCGGCCGCGCCGGCGACGCTCGCGGACGGCAGGACCGGCGTGCGGCGCTGGGCCCCGACGCTGGCCGCGCTCGGCCTCGTCGTCCTCGCCTCGGCCTACGGCATGGTGCGCCTGCAGGACGCCGCGACCGGGACGGTTCCCGGTGTGCGGCTGCGCCTGGTGCAGGCCTCGATCCCCCAGGTGCTGAAATGGAATCCGGCAGCGCGCGAAGCGATCTTCCAGCGCCATCTGGAGCTTTCGCGCGGGCCGGGCTTCGACCGCGTGACCCATGTCGTGTGGGCCGAGACCGCCGGACCCTCGTTCCTCGACCGCGACCCCGCGCGACGGGCGGCACTGGGCGCCGCAGCGCCCCCCGGCGGGCTGGTGCTGACCGGCACCAACCGCACGACGCCGCAGCCGACGGACCCGCCGATGGTCTGGAACGCCCTGCAGGCACTCGATCCCGCAGGCCGGATCGTCGGCAGCTACGACAAGGCCCACCTGGTGCCGTTCGGGGAGTATCTGCCGCTGCGCGCCGTCCTCGGCCGACTCGGCTTGTCCAAGGTGACGGCCGGCAGCATCGATTTCTCCGCCGGCCCCGGTCCGCGGACCCTCGACCTGCCGGGCCTGCCGCCGGTCGGCCCGCTCATCTGCTACGAGGTCATCTTCCCGGGTCACGTGATCGACCCGGCGCGCCGCCCCGACTGGCTGCTCAACCTCACCAACGATGGCTGGTACGGCCGCACCGCGGGTCCCTATCAGCATCTGGAGATCGCCCGCGCCCGCGCCGTGGAAGAAGGCCTGCCACTCGTGCGCTCGGCCAATAACGGGATTTCGGCGCTGTTCGATGCCCATGGCCGCGAACGGGGCCGCCTTGACCTCGATGCGGTGGGCGTGCTCGACGTGGACCTGCCGCGGCCGATAGCCGCACCGCCCTATGCCCGCCTCGGCCTGATGGCGCCGGGCTTGCTGGTGTTGCTGTGCTGGGGGGCCGCATGGCGGTCGCGAAGGGCGCGAACATTACGCAGTTGACATCAAGCGCCCGTTGACGCGGCTGCACCACTGCTTAAATAGCTACACCAGTAAGTTGTCCCCATTCTTCACTGGTATCAGGCATCCCCATGGCAGAAACCACCCGCGGCCCGCGCAAGGGCTCCACGCGCATCAAGGCGGATGCGCCCGACCCGATCGACGTCCATGTGGGCCAGCGCGTGCGCAAGCGCCGGGTCGAGCTCGGCATGAGCCAGGAGAAGCTCGGCGGCGCGCTGGGCCTGACCTTCCAGCAGGTGCAGAAGTACGAGCGCGGCGCGAACCGGATCGGCGCCAGCCGCCTGTTCGACCTGTCGCGCGTGCTGGAGGTGCCGATCGCGTTCTTCTTCGAGGACATGCCGGACGACGCCCTCGGGCCGACCTCCCGGGCGCGCCGAGGGCTCTCCGCTTCGACCGCCACGGCCTACGAACCGGACCCGCTCGCCAAGCGGGAGACGATGGATCTGGTTCGTGCCTATTACCGCATCCCGGACAATGGCGTGCGCAAGCGTCTGTTCGAACTGACCAAGTCGCTGGCGGTCGCCGATCAGACTCCGTCGATCTGACCGAAACCCCTTGACGGAACCGGCGGCGGCCGGCACGAAGTCTCATAGCCCTTTCCCAAGACGAGGCGTCGTCCCGTGCCCCGCGGTTCCTATCTGTTCACGAGCGAATCCGTCGCCGAAGGCCATCCCGACAAGGTTTGCGACCGGATCTCCGACGCCATCGTCGATCTCTTTCTCGGCCACGACCCGCATTCGCGGGTAGCGGTGGAGACCCTGGCGACGACCAACCACATCGTCCTCGCCGGCGAGGTGCGGGGCCCGGCCTCGATCACCCCGGCCATGCTCGAAGAGACCGCTCGCCACGCGGTCAAGGACATCGGCTACGAGCAGGAAGGCTTCCACTGGCAGCACGCCAAGGTGGACGTCCTGGTCCACGCGCAGTCGGCCGACATCGCGGTCGGCGTCGATGCGGCGGGCAACAAGGACGAGGGTGCCGGCGACCAGGGCATCATGTTCGGCTATGCCTGTCGCGAGACGGAAAGCCTGATGCCGGCGCCGATCCACTACGCCCACGCCATCCTGCGCTCCCTGGCCGAGGCCCGGCATTCCGGGGCCGCACCCGGGCTTGGCCCGGATGCCAAGAGCCAGGTGACGCTGCTCTACGAGCACGGCAAGCCGGTGCGGGCGACCTCCATCGTCGTCTCGACCCAGCACGCCGCGGACCTGGAGCAGGCCGAGGTGCGGGAGATCGTCCGCCCGCACGTCCTCAATTGCCTGCCCAAGGACTGGATGTGCGGCGAGGACGATTTCTACGTCAATCCGACCGGGCGCTTCGTCATCGGCGGCCCCGATGGCGACTGCGGCCTGACCGGCCGCAAGATCATCGTCGACACCTATGGCGGCGCGGCCCCGCATGGTGGCGGCGCCTTCTCGGGCAAGGACCCGACCAAGGTCGACCGTTCGGCGGCCTATGCGGCTCGCTACCTCGCCAAGAATGTCGTCGCCGCCGGTCTGGCCGACCGCTGCGCAATCCAGGTCTCCTACGCCATCGGCGTCTCCAAGCCGCTGTCGGTCTATGTCGACACCTACGGCACCGGGATGGAGAACGAGGAGAAGCTGGCGGCGATCCTGCCGTCCATCGTCGACCTCTCGCCGCGCGGCATCCGCGAGCGCCTCGGCCTCAGCCGTCCGATCTATGCGCGCACGGCCGCCTATGGGCACTTCGGACGCTCGCCCGACCCCGATGGTGGCTTCTCCTGGGAGCGGCTCGATCTGGTCGACGCCATCCGGGACGCAATGCGGTGATCCGGACCTTCCGCGCCGGGCTGCTGATCGCCGTGTCGCTGATCGGGCTTGGCGCTGCCGCCTGCACCCCGCGCTTCGACATGGTCGGCGAGGAAGCGACCGGCGATCCGATCGCCAACAAGCGCGTGGGCCAGGAGCGCCGGGCGCAGTAGGGCTGTCGCAGACGGCTCGGGCGTCGGCAGGAAGATGGATGCGGCCGGAGGGAACCCCGGCCGCATATCTTCGTTCTTGCTCGCGCGTCCGGTATTTCGCCGTCGCAACCTGAAGACGTCTTCGGGCTTGGAGGACGGGGTTGCCGGTCGCCGTCGGCAATGTTGGAGAAGAAAATGGCCCGCTCCCTACCCCTTCTTGCGATCAGCGGCTTGGCTCTTCTCGCAGCGTGCCAGACCCCGCCGCCCACCGGCGACCTGACCGGCGAGGCCTCGGTACGGCTCGACCCGGAAACGCAGCGGGCCCGCTGGCGGACCCCGGGGAACGTGCCCGCCTCGTCCGGCGTCCCGAGCGACGGCATCTATTCGGTCCGTTTCGTCGGCACGGTCGGCGATGCCGGCTTCCAGTGCGGCACCTCCTATGGCGGCATCGGGGTTACCGGCTCGACGATCCTGCCGACCGACTTCCGCTTCTATGTCTCCGAAGTGGCGCTGATCGACGAGTCGGGCCGCCAGGTGCTGATGAACCTCGGCCAGGACGGGCGCTGGCAGTACCAGAACGTGGCGCTGCTGGACTTCGAGGATGGTGCCGGCCCCTGCGCCGGCGGCACCATCGAGATGCGTCAGACGGTCACCGGTTCCGTGCCGCCGGGGCGCTATCGGGGCCTGGCCTTCACCCTCGGCGTGCCGTCACAGCTCAATATCGGATCGCCTGCCCTGGCCGCGTCGCCGCTCAACAACCCGGACCTGGCATGGCCGGCCCCGGGCGGCTTCCGCTTCCTGAAGGTCGACATGGCGACCACCGGCCAGCCGCTCGGCGGCTATCGCATGCCGGTGGCCGGCGGGCTGCCGCCCGCGCTGGTGCCTTATCCGGGTCAGGTCGTCTACCCGGCGACACCATATCCGACCTACCCCGTCGCTCCGGCCTATGCCCCGCCGTTGGCCTACGGCTTCCCGGTGCATATCGGTGGCGCCGATTGCGGCGCCTACGGGCCGGGCCCGTACAGCCCGCCCGGCTGCGGCTTCCCGACCCGGGTCCGGGTGACCTTCCCGGACTTCGACACGTCGAGCAACGTGGTCATCGCCGACCTGCGGGAGCTGCTGGCATCGTCCAACGTCGACTACAACACGCCGGGTACCCCGGCCGGCTGCCAGTCGACCGCCGGCGATCCGGACTGTGCCGGGCTGGCCTCGCGCCTCGGGCTGGCCGGGCCGGGCGCCTATGCCCCGCCGCAGTCCTTCTTCCGCGTCGGCATCGCGCCCTGATCCGCCGACGGGCGGAGGGGCAAAGCCCTTCCGCCCGTCAGCGCCGGCCGAACAGCCGCTCGATATCGGCCCGCTTCAGCTCGACATAGGTCGGCCGGCCGTGGTTGCACTGGCCGCTGTTGGGCGTGACTTCCATCTGTCGCAGCAGGGCGTTCATCTCGTCGGCCGACAGCCGGCGGCCGGCACGGACGCTGCCGTGGCAGGCGAGCGTGCCGGACACCGCATCCAGCCGCTCCTTCAGCGAGAAGGCCTGCCCCAGTTCCGCCAGCTCGTCGCCGAGGTCGCGCACCAGCCCGGGCACGTCGGTGTCGCCCAGCATCGCCGGGATCTCCCGCACCACCACGGCCCCGGCCCCGAACCCTTCCAGGACCAGGCCGAGTTCGGCCAGTTCCGCTGCCCTCCCCACCAGCCGGTCCGCGACCGCGGGGTCGAGCTCGACCACGACCGGCAGGAGCAGCGATTGCCGCTTCACGCCGCTGGCGGCAAGGGCGGCCTTCATCCGCTCATGGACCAGTCGCTCGTGGGCGGCGTGCTGATCCACCAGGATCAACCCGTCCGGCGTCTCCGCGACGATGTAGGTGTTGAACAGCTGGCCACGGGCGGCGCCGAGCGGCTGGCTGGCGCCGTCCATCGGTGCCGACGGGGCGTCCGGGACCGGCGCCGAAGGCGGCAGGTCGAGGGCGAGGCGTGACGGCGCCTGGAAGGCGGAGATCGTCTCCGCAAGCCCGGGATCGAGACTGGCTTGTCCCTTCCAGGAGGCTCCCCCGACCCCGTGCATCGGCCGGAAGGCACCGAGTGCCGCCTCGCTGACGCTGCTGCTCGCCCGGTGGCCGGCCGCCGCCAGCGCATGGCGCAAGGCCCCCACCACCAGGCCACGGACGAGGCCGGTATCGCGGAACCGCACCTCGGTCTTGGCCGGGTGCACGTTGACGTCCACCAGGTCGGGCGGCACGTCGAGGAACAGGGCCACGGCCGGGTGCCGGTCGCGCGCCAGGACGTCGGCGTAGGCGCCGCGGACGGCGCCGAACAGCAGCCGGTCTCGCACCGGGCGGCCGTTGACGAACAGGTACTGCTCGGCCGCCGTCGCGCGGTGATAGGTCGGCAGGCCGGCGAACCCCGACAGCAGCAACCCCTCCCGCTCGGCCGACACGGCAAGCGCATTGTCCCGGAACGACTGCCCCAATACCTGTCCGAGGCGGGCGAGGCGGCCGGGGCCCCCCAGCCCTTCGGATTCGACCGCATAGCGCAGCAGGGTGCGGCCCTCCTCCATCATGGAGAAGGCGACACCGGGATGGGCCATGGCCAGGCGGCGCACCGCGTCGACCGCGTGGTCGCGCTCGGTGCGCGCGGACTTCAGGAACTTCAGGCGGGCAGGGGTGGCGTAGAAAAGGTCGCGCACTTCGACCCGGGTGCCGGGCGGATGGGCCGCCGGTCGCGGCGGCTCCTTGCGGCCGCCCTCGACCAGGATGGTCCAGGCGGCGTCGGTCCCGGGCGGGCGGCTGGTGATCGACAGCCGAGCCACCGCGCCGATCGACGGCAGCGCCTCGCCGCGGAAGCCCAGCGTCGACACCCGTTCCAGGTCGTCGTCCGGCAGCTTGGAGGTGGCATGGCGCTCGACCGCCAGCTCCAGGTCGGCCGGGCCCATTCCGCAGCCATCGTCGGCGACGACGATCAGCGACTGGCCGCCGTCCGCCAAGGTCACGGTGACCTGCCGGGCCCCGGCGTCGAGCGCGTTCTCGACCAGTTCCTTGACCGCTGCCGCGGGCCGCTCGACCACCTCGCCCGCGGCGATGCGGTTGACCACGACCGACGGCAGCAGGCGGATGGTCATGCGGGATCAGGCCTGCGCGGGTCAGCCATCGGCGAGGTAGGTCCGGGCGAGCTTCTTGCCCTCCTCCACCGCCGGCTGGTCGAAGGCGTCGATGCCCAGCAGGTCGGCGGCGAAGATCGTCTCCAGCATGAAATGCATGAAGAGGGCCCCCATCGCGCGCTCGTCGAGGCGCTCGAGATGGAAGATCCGGGTCGGCCGACCGTTGCGCACCAGGGTTTCGCCGGTCGCGCGCTGCTCGGCGTCGAGCAGGTCGCCCATGCGCCGGCCCTTGAGATAGGCGAGCGCCGGATCGCGGGCGAAGGTCGCCGGCGCGCGGTCCCCCTTGCCGGCCGCCGCGAGCGTCACGAGGGTGAATATCTTGTCGGCCGGGCCGGCGAGATAGAGCTGCAGCTGGCTGTGCTGGTCGACCGTGCCCATCGCGCGGATCGGGGTGGTGCCCTTGCCGTCCTTGCCCAGGCTCTCGGCCCAGAGCTGGCGGAACCACAGGCCGAAATGGGCCAGCCGGTCGGCATAGGGCATCAGCACGGTGGTGCCGCGCCCGCCCTCGGCATGGGCGAGGTTGAGGGCCGCCCCGCGCAGGGGGGCGCAATCCTCCGGCCGCTCGGCGCCCAGGGCGGCATCGAGCACGCTCCTGGCGCCGGCCCGGACCCTGGCCCCGTCGAGGCCGGCAATGAAGGCCGGCAGCAGCCCGACCAGCGACAGGACCGAGAAGCGGCCGCCGACGCGCGGATCGTGGTCCAGGATGGTGGCGCCGAGCCGGGTACCGAGCCGGCGCAGCGGATTGTCGGCGGGCTCGGTGATCACCACCAGCCGCTCGGCCACGCCCATCGCGTCCACGGCCTTGCCGAGCCGCGGCAGCAGCGTCAGCAGCTGCATCAGCGTCTCGGCGGTGCCGCCCGACTTGGAGATGGCGAGGATGCGCGCCTTGGCGAAGTCGATCCGGTCGGCCAGGGCCGCGAAGGTGGCCGGGTCGATGTTGTCGAGGAAATGGATGCGCGGAATGCCCTTGGGGGGGCCGAAGCCCTGGTCGGCCAGGGCATAGAGCGTCTGCCCGCCGAGGCTCGATCCGCCCGTCCCCAGCACCAGCACGTCGCGGGTCTTGCGCCGCATGCGGGCGGCCAGGGCTTCCAGTGCCGGCAGGTCGTCGCGCCGGCCGGGCAGGGCCAGGAGCGGCAGGGTGCCTTCGTCGCGCAGCGCACGGACACGGTCGAGCGAGGCGCCATGGGCCGCTAGCCCTCGGCCAAAGGCCGCGGCGTCGAGGCCGGCCTTGCCGACCCGGTCGGCGAACAGCGCGGAATCGTCGATCTCGAAGGGGATCATCGGCGGATACTCGGGGGGTTGGCGTCGTTCATCCGGCTACAACGCCCCAGGGTTCGGTCTCGTGGCCTGGAGATTTTCCGGTTGGCCGACGACGACGAAGAGCAGTTTGGCCGGATCGTACAAACGCGCCGCCGCGCGCCTGGCGTCCGCCAGCGTGACCTTCCGGAACCGCTCGGCACGGGTCTCCATGTAGTCGATGCCGAGACCGTCGCGCTGCAGGCTGACCAGGAAGCTGGCGATGCGGCCGGTCGAGTCGAGGTTGAGGGCAAAGGAATCGATCACCGAGCCCTTGGCATCCTCGAGTTCGGCCTCGGTCGGACCTTCCTCCGCGACACGGCCCATTTCCCGGCGGATCAGGTCGATGGAGCGGGCCACGGCGCCGTTGGCGGTGCCGACATTGCCCTGCAGCACGCCGGTCGCGTCCAGCGTGCCGAGCCCGGTGCTGACGGAGTAGGCGAGCCCCGCCTTCTCGCGGACCTCGCGCATCAGGCGCGCGCTGAAGCCGCCGCCGCCGACGATGTAGTTGACGAGATGGGCGGCCTCGAAATCGGGGTCGCTGCGCTTGATTCCGGGCGAGCCGAAGACGACGACGCTCTGGTTCTGGCGCCGCTCCACCACCAGAACCTCTCCTGCGCCGGCGGCAACCACCGGCGGCACGGGCGTGAGCTCGGCCGTGGCCGGCAACTCGCCCAGCAGGGCGTCCAGCAGCGGGGCCAGTGCCGCGCCGTCGATATCGCCGACGACGCCGATCTTGACGCCGCCCCGGGCGATCTGCCGACGCCATGCCTCACGCAGGTCGTCGCGCGATGTGGCCGCGATCGACGCTTCGGTGCCATCGCCGCTGCGGCCGTAGGGGTGCCCCGCGAAGGCCACCTTCCACCACAGGTCGCGGGCGATCTCGCCGGGCGACGTGGCGGCGCGGGCCAGCGCGGACAGCTGCCGCTCCTTGGCCCGCTTCAGCGCGTCCTCGTCGAACCGCGGCCGGACCAGCGCCAGGCGCAGCAGGGCGAGCGCGTCCTCGCGATACCGGGTCAGGGTGCGAAAGGAGACGTTGATGGAATCCCGCCCGGCGGACACCGAGATGCCGGAGGCGAGGTCCTCGAGGCGGGCACGGAACGCCTCCGCGTCGAAGTCGCCAGCCCCCTCCGTCAGGAGCTCCGCCATCAGGTCGGTGGCACCCTCCCGGGCCGGCTCGTCCTGGGCCGTCCCGCCGGGGAACGACATGGAGACGGCGAGGATCGGCAGCGAGCGGTCGGTCAACAGCCAGGCCTCGATCCCGCCCGGGCTCACCACGCGCTGCACGGCCGCGGCCTTGGCCGGCGGCGAGGCGGGAAGCGGGGCCGGTGCATCGGCCTGGGTCTGCGCGAAGGCGAGGGGCGAAACCAGGAGGAGGATGGCAGTCAGGGCCGGGCGCAGGAACGAGGTCATGGCGGCGATTTCCTTCACGAGCCCCACTTGCTTCACGAACCCCATGTGCTTCACGAACCCTGCGGCCGCTTCGGCACCAGGATGCTGGTCGCCAGATTCTCCGGCCGGAAGACGAAGCGCGCGGCCTCGGCGACGGCTGCGGCGGTGACCGCGCCGATGCGATCGGGCCAGGCGTCGACTTCTTCCAGCGGCAGGCCGATGGCGAGCGCGCTGCCGACGATGCGGGCCGGGCCGGACAGGCTGTCGCGGGCATAGACCGCCGAATCCTGGATGCGGCGAACGGCGCGGGCGACCTCGGCGTCGGTCACGCCGTCGGCCAGCACCCGGTCCACCTCGGCGCCGATCGCGGCTTCGACGGCGGCGACCGGCACGTCCTGGCGGGGGGTGGCGAAGATGTTGAAGGTGGCGGGGCCGCGCTGGCTGCTGTCGTAGCTGGTACTGGCGGACACCGCGAGGCTGCCCTCGAGCACCAGCGCGCGGTTGAGGCGGCTCGACACGCCGCTGCCCATGATGGTCGCCAGGACCTCCAGCGGGTAGGCATGCCTGGTGTCGCCGTTCAAGAGGCTGGGGGCGATATAGGCGCGGTTGACATAGGGCTGGCGAACCCGGTCGCTGGCCATCTCGATCCGGGTCTCGGCCACCCGGGAGGGTTCCTGGACCACGGTGCGCGGCGGCAGCGGGCGGGCCGCGACCCGTCCGTAGGTGCGCTCGGCGAGCGGCCTGGCCTCGGCCATCGTCACCCGGCCACCGACCACGACGATCGCATTGTTGGGCGCATACCAGTGCTCGTAGAACGCCCGCGCGTCCGCATGGCTGAGCTGGCGGATTTCATGCTCCCAGCCGATCACCGGCAGGCGATAGGGATGGTTGAGGTAGAGGGCGGCCCGGGTCTGCTCGCGCAACTGGGCGGACGGGTTGTTGTCCGTGCGCGAGAAGCGCTCCTCGAGCACCACCCGGCGCTCCGACTCGAGCTGCCCCTCGGTGAAGCTGAGGTTGGCCATCCGGTCCGCCTCCATCTCCATCACCAGCGGCAGCTTGTCGGCCGGTACCGTCTGGTAGTAGCCGGTGAAGTCGTAGCTGGTGAAGGCGTTGTCCCGCCCGCCATTGCGCGCGATGACCCGCGAGAACGCGGCATCCGGTACCGACGGCGTGCCCTTGAACATCAGGTGCTCGAGGAAGTGGGCGATGCCGGACTTGCCCCAGGGCTCGTCGATCGACCCCACCTTGTAGAAGACGTAGTGGGCGACGGCGGGCATCGCCGGGTTGGCGACGACCACCAGGGTCAGCCCGTTCTCCAGCACGACCGCTTCCGGAGACAGGCGGCCGGCATCGTCGGCGAGCGCCGGCAGGGCAACCGCCACCAGCATCAGCCACGCCGCCACGAAGCGGGCAAGACCCCGCCCGGAACGGGCGATGGTCGATCGGATCCGATGCTGCATCCTGCTTCCCTCCGCGCCGGCCGGCGCACGATCCAGTCGATGGTCCAACGTCGCGGGCAGGGCGAGACGGATCCCGGACCCTTCCGTCAGAGGATCCCTTCGAAGAGGCCGCGGCGGCGGCGGCGGATGACGGCCGTCTCGCCCTCGTTGATCGGGCGTCCGAGCGCCTGGTTCTCGCGAAGGCGCTGCGCTTCCTTCTGCGGGTCGACGACAATCCCCGGCTGGGGCGCGCTGCGCCAGAAGGCGAGCCGGTCGACCACGCCGCGTTCAGGCTGCTCGGCGCCGATCCCTTCACGGGTCAGGACTTCGCGGATGTTGGGGTCGGCCCGGTCTGCGCCAGCCTGACGCAGCAGCACCGCTTCGCTTCCGCTCGCGCCGGCGGGCAGGTCGCGCGTCGGCGCCGTGGCCGACGGTTCGACCCGGAACACGGTCTGGCGTGCCTGGTCGACGACGGACGCCTCCTGGGGCCGCGCGGCACCCGGCTGCGGCGGACGCAGCGCATAGTTGGGCGGCATGCTGAGCGGCGGCCGCGCGACGATGCGGAACTCGTCCGGCGGCTGCTTGTCCAGGCCCATCTGCTGGCGGAGGTTGCCGCAGGCACCCACGCCCAGCGCCACCGCGGTGAGGGCGGCCAGCATGGCCGCGTTGGTGTACCCGTTGCGCTTTGCTTGCTCGCTCATGGCCGACCTATGTATGCCCTTCCCGCCGGCTGAACAACCCGTCCGCCAACAACGCGGCGACCCCGATGAAAATGCCGGAGTCGGCGACGTTGAAGGCCGGCCAGTGATAACCCAGCGCGTGAAAATCGAGGAAATCGAAGACCGCGCCGAACCGGACGCGGTCCACGACATTGCCCAGCGCCCCGCCGATGACACAGCCGAGGCCGAGTGCCACCAGCCGATCCTGCGTGCGGAACAGCCACACGGCCAGGACCAGCGAGACGACGACCGCGAGCGCGGCAAGCGCCCAGCGCATGGTGTCGTCATGGCCGGCGAACATCCCGAAGCTGACGCCCCGGTTCCATACGACGACCAGGTTGAAGAAGTCGGTCACCGGAACGAAGCGACCGCGCCCCAGCCCCCCGTCGACCGCCAGGTAGTCGAGCATCCACGCCTTGCTCGCCTGGTCGGCGACGAAGATCGCGACCACGGCCGCCAGGCCCATCCCTGGCCGGCTCATGCCGCCTGGCTTTCTTCCTCGACGACCGCGTGGGCGCAGCGGGCACACAGGTCATCATGTCCCGGCACCTGGCCGACCTCGGGCAGCACGCGCCAGCAGCGCTGGCACTTGCCACCCTCGGCCAGTCGCGACACGACGCTGACGCCCGGCACCTCGTCGAGCTGGAATGCGCCCTCCAGCGGCTCGCCCGCCACGACCAGCTCGGCCGAGCTGGTGATGGCGATCTCGGCCAGCGAGAGGCCGTCGAAGGCGGCCGCCTGCGCCGCCGACACCTGGACCAGGGGCGAGGCCTGCAGGCTGGCACCGATGCGGCGCTGCGCGCGCTCCAGCTCCAGCGCGCCGGTAACCACGCGCCGCACCTCGCGCACCGTCTGCCACTTGGTCGCCAGAGCCTCGTCCAGCCAGTCCGCCGGGATCTCGGGGAAGAGCCGCAGGTGGACGCTGGTGTCCGGCCCCTCGCCGTGGCGGGCAAGCCAGGCCTCCTCGGCGGTGAAGCAGAGGATCGGGGCGAGCCACGCGGTCAGGCAGTCGAAGAGCTGGTCCATGACGGTGCGGCAGGCGCGCCGGCGCAGCGAATCCGGGCGGTCGCAATAGAGCGCGTCCTTGCGGATGTCGAAGTAGAAGGCGGACAGGTCGACCGCGCAGAAATTATGCAGCGCGGTGAAGATCGCGTGGAACTCGAAGTCGGCGCAGGCCTGGCGTACCGTCCGGTCCGTCTCGGCCAGCCGGTGCAGCACCCAGCGCTCCAGCTCCGGCATGTCGGCCGCTTCGACCTTCTCGGCGGCGGCGAAGCCGTCGAGCGCGCCCAGCAGGTAGCGCAACGTGTTGCGCAGCCGGCGGTACATCTCCGACTGGTGCTTCAGGATCTCCTTGCCGATCCGCAGGTCCTCGGAATAGTCGGCGCTGACGACCCACAGCCGCAGGATGTCGGCCCCGTACTCGTCGATCACCGTCTGCGGCGCGGTCACGTTGCCGAGCGACTTCGACATCTTGCGGCCCTGCTCGTCCATGACGAAGCCATGGGTCAGGACCGCGTCGTAGGGCGCCCGCCCGCGGGTACCGCAGGATTCCAGCAGCGAGGAATGGAACCAGCCGCGATGCTGGTCCGAGCCCTCGAGGTAGAGCGAGGCCGGCCAGGCCAGTTCCGGGCGCTGCTCCAGCACGAAGGCATGGGTCGATCCCGAATCGAACCAGACGTCGACCACGTCCTTCACCTGCTCGTAGTTCGCCGGGTCGCGCCCGGGACCGAGGAACCGCTCGGGGGGGCTGGTGTACCAGACGTCCGCCCCTTCCTCCTCGAAGGCCGCGGCGATCCGGTCGACCACCGCCTGGTCGCGCAGCAGCTCGCCCGTCTTCTTCTCGACGAAGATGGCGATCGGCACGCCCCAGGCGCGCTGGCGCGAGATGCACCAGTCGGGGCGGGTCTCGATCATGCTGCGCAACCGGTTCTGCCCCTGCGGCGGCACGAAGCGGGTCTCGTCGATGGCGGCGAGCGCGGTGTCGCGCAGGCCGTTGGTCGTCATCGAGATGAACCACTGCGGAGTGTTGCGGAAGATCAGCGGCGCCTTGGAGCGCCAGGAATGGGGATAGGAATGGACCAGCGTGCCCTGCGCCAGCAGGGCGCCGGCCTCCGTCATCACCTGGATCACGGTCTGGTCCGCATCACCCTTCTTGCCATAGGGCGTCAGCACCCGGCGCCCGGCGAACAGCGGCACATGCGGGAAGTAGGTCCCATCCTCGGCCACCGTCTGCGGCGCCAGGATGCCGTGGGCCAGCCCGAGCTCGTAGTCGTCGGCGCCGTGGCCGGGCGCGATATGGACGAGCCCGGTCCCCTGGTCGGTGGTGACGAACCCGCCCGGCAGCATCGGCACGTCGAACTCGTAGCCCTGGCCGGCCAGGGGATGGCGGCAGACGGTTCCGGCCAGCGCATGCCCGGCCAGCGTCGCGACCACCCGGTGGCCGGTGATCCCGGCAGCCTCGGCCACCGCCGGCACCAGCGCCTCGGCCAGCAGCAGCCGTTCGCCCACCCGGGCCAGGCTGCCGTCGGCCGTTCCGGTCACCTCGACCAGGGCATAGGTGATGTCGGCGCCGTAGGCCACGGCGCGGTTGCCGGGCATGGTCCAGGGTGTGGTGGTCCAGATGACGACCGCGGCCCCTTCCAGCTCCGGCAGGCTGGCCCGGGCGACCGGGAAGCGGATATGGACGGTGTTCGACGTGTGGTCGTGATACTCGATCTCCGCCTCGGCGAGCGCTGTCTTCTCCACCACCGACCACATGACCGGCTTCGAGCCGCGGAACAGCCCGCCATTCATCAGGAATTTCCCGATTTCACGGACGATCTGCGCCTCGGCCGGGTAGGCCATGGTGGTGTAGGGCCGGTCCCAGTCGCCCTCGACGCCGAGGCGGCGGAACTCGGCCTTCTGCACGCCGATCCAGTGGTCGGCGAACTCGCGGCACTCGCGGCGGAACTCGTCGATCGGCACCGCGTCCTTGTCCTGGCCGGCGGCGCGGTACTTCTCCTCGATCTTCCATTCGATCGGCAGTCCGTGGCAGTCCCAGCCGGGGACGTAGTTGGCATCCCGGCCCAGCATCTGCTGCGAACGGTTGATGACGTCCTTCAGGATCTTGTTGAGGGCATGGCCGATATGCAGGTTGCCGTTGGCGTAGGGCGGCCCGTCATGCAGGATGAACTTCTCCCGCCCGGCTGCCGTCCGGCGCAACTGGCCGAAGAGATCGTTCTCCGTCCATCGGGCCAGCAGTTTCGGCTCCATCGCCGGCAGTCCGGCCCGCATGGGAAAGCCGGTCTGCGGCAGGAAGACGGTCGCCTTGTAGTCCTTGGCCATCATGTCCTCTATCGGGTGGCCCTAATCTGGGGCCGGTCAAACGGTGGCGGCGGGCGCTTCGAGAAGGGCCCTGGCCTGCGCCGCATCTTCGGCGATCTGTGCCGTGAGCGCCGCCAAACCATCAAATTTACGCTCGCCGCGCAAGTATTCGCGCAATCCCACCCGAAGATGCCGGCCATAGAGGTCGCCCGCATAGTCGAACAGATGCACTTCCAGCCACAACGAAGTGCCGTCGACCGTCGGGCGCCGGCCGAAATTGGCGACGCCTTTCCAGGCGGGGGCATCGGGCGCGTCGAGCCTCGCCTCTACCGCATAGACGCCGACCGCCGGCCGCAGGCAGTCGCCGAGCGCGATGTTGGCGGTGGGGAAGCCGATGGTCCGGCCGCGCCGGTGCCCGTGCTCGACCCGTCCCTCGATCTCCCAGGGCCGGCCGAGCAGTCGGGCAGCGGCGGCCGGCGCGCCTTCGGCCAGCAGGCGCCGGATCCGGCTGGACGAGATCACAGCCCCGTCCTGCATCACCGGGCCGGTGGCGGTGACGCCGAAGCCGAGTTCCGCCCCGCGGGCGGCGAGCAGGTCCATCGATCCGCCCCGGCCATGGCCGAAGACGAAATCCTCGCCCGCCACGACATGGCGTACCCCGAAGCCGCCGACCAGCACCTCGTCGACGAAGGATCCGGCCGAGCGCTCGCTGAAGGCGCGGTCGAACGGCAGGGCATAGAGGACGTCCAGCCCCATCTCGCCCATCAGGCGCGCCTTGATGCGGAACGGGGTGAGCCGGAAGGGCGGGTCTTCCGGCCGGAACAGCTGGCGCGGATGGGGTTCGAACGTCAGCACGCCGGCCGGCGCGCCAAGGCGCGCGGCCTGTGCCCGGGCGGCGGCGATGACCGCCCGGTGCCCCAGATGGACGCCGTCGAAATTGCCGAGCGCCAGCACCGCGCCCAGCCGGGCTGCCGTCTCGTCCCAATGCCGGATGATCCGCATGTCGCTCGCTTCTACCGCCGCTCGTGCGTTCCCAAGGTCCGCTTCCTGCCGCAGGCGGGGGCCGGACCGCAAGTTCAGATGGCCCGAGACTGCCGCCGGACCCGGCTTCAAGCCGGACGCGAAGGCACCATCAGGATCGCGTCGCCATCCACCACCACGCGCTCGCCCACCTTGCAGACCGCGCGCATGATGACCCGGTTCTTGTCGGCGATGATCTCCGCCACCGTCACCCGGGTGTCGACCGTGTCGCCCGCCCGGACCGGCGCCTTGAAGCGCAGGTTCTGCGTGACATAGACCGCGCCCGGGCCCGGCAGCAACGTGCCGAACACGGCCGAGATCAGGCTGGCGGTCAGGATGCCGTGCGCGATGCGCCCCCGGAACATCGTCCCCTGGGCGTAGACCTCGTTCAGGTGCAGGGGGTTGGTATCGCCCGAGACGCCGGCGAACATCAGGATGTCGGCCTCGGTCACCGTGCGGGCGATGCGCGCCGACATGCCGACGTGGAGATCCTCGAGGAAGAAGCCCACCAGATTGTCGAGGCGGGCGGGGACCTGATCCATGGCTCGCGGTTCCGTTTTCCGAGGGGCCGCGGGCGCAAGGCGGCAACCGTCATTGTGCGGCGCAAAACGAGCGCGGTTATAAAGGGGCTGGCTCAGGACGGCAAGCTGGCGGCTCCGGCCGGGCGGCTCCGGGCGCACTGCGTCAGCCAGCCGCGGAACAGCTCGAAGCCGCGCTGTTCCCGCTCCGCCGTGCGGTAGAGGAGATACCAGCACTTGTCCTTGGGCACGCTCAGGGCGAACGGCGCCACCAGCCGGCCGGCGGCAAGGTCGTCGTCGATATAGGGGCGGATCCCCATCGCGATCCCGATTCCGTCCACCGCCGCCTGCAGGGACTGGCCATAGTACTGGAACTCGGGACCCCGGGCCGAAACGTCGGCGACGCCGGCCGCATCCAGCCACAGCGGCCAGTCTTCCGGCGCGTGGGCGACACGGATCAGCGCCGGCCCCGCCAGATCGGCCGGCCGGGCGAGCCGCGCTGCCAGGGCGGGGCTGCATACCGGCAGCAGGTCGCCGGCGAACAGGCGCTCGGCCACCAGCCCGGGCCAGCGCCCGTCCCCCAGCGCGATGCCGCAGGTCCAGTCGTCGGCGAACGATCCCGCCGCCCCTCCGGTCGCGAAGCGTACCTCGACCTCGGGCGCCTGCCGGCGAAAGTCGGCAAGCCGGGGGATGAGCCAGCGGATCGCGAAGGTGGGGCCGACGCCGATGGTCAGGATGCGGGCCGCCTGGGGCGCGGCTGCCACCTGCAGGGTCAGTGCCGCCAGGGCATCCAGCAGTGGCGTCAACCCGGCCTGGTAGGCGCGGCCGGCCTGGGTCAGGACCAGGCGGTTCGCCTTGCGCTCGAAGAGCGCCACGCCGAGCCGATCCTCCAGCAACCGCACCATCCGGCTCACGGCGGCGGACGAGACGTTGAGTTCCGCCGCGGCCGCGGCGAAGCCGGCGGTCCGGGCGGCCGCCTCGAACGCCTTCACGCCATTGAGGGAGGGCAGCCGGCGCATCATCAAGGATCAGTAAAACTGAGGGTGAGGCCAACATAACGCGGTTTGCGCGACGCGTCCAAAGCGCCGATGAAATGGGGCAGCACCTTCGGAGCGCGCGACTTGGTGACACCCCTGCTGATGCTGTTCCTCTGCCTCCTGATGGTGGCGACCGCCTTCCTGTCGGGCCTGTTCGGCATGGCGGGTGGAATGGTCCTGATCGGCGTGTTGCTGGTCGTCCTGCCGGTGCCGGCCGCGATGGTCCTGCACGCGGTGACGCAGATGGCCTCGAACGGCTGGCGGGCCTGGCTATGGCGCCGGAACGTACGCTGGCGCACGGTGGCGGCCTATGCCGCGGGCGGCCTGCTGGCCCTGGTCGTCTGGTCCTTCTGGCGCTACGTCCCGGACAAGCCGGTCGCCTTCATCTTCCTCGGGCTGACGCCGTTCATGGTGCGCCTCGCCCCCGCCCGGCTGGCGCCCGATCCCGAGAGCGCCGTGCAGGGGGCCGGCTACGGCGCCGCCTGCATGACGCTGATGCTGCTGACGGGGGTATCCGGGCCGCTCCTCGACAGCTTCTTCCTGGGCGGCCGGCTCGACCGGCGGCAGATCGTGGCGACCAAGGCCACCTGCCAGGTGCTCGGGCACGGCCTGAAGCTCGCCTATTTCGGCGGGGTCATCCAGGATTCGGGCTCGATCGATCCGGTGATGGCGGTGCTGGCGATCCTCGCCTCGATGCTGGGAACGACGCTCGCCCGGCAGTTCCTGGAGGCGATGACGGACCAGCAGTTCCGGCGCTGGGCCGGCCATATCATCACCACCATCGCCAGCTATTTCCTGCTGCACGGCTCGTGGCTTCTGCTCACGGCCCCGACCTAGGGAGGTCCCGCTGATGGCCGATCCGATCGATCCGCTGGTCCTCGACCTCGTCGCATGGGTCGCGCGCCGGCCTCGCCCCTACGGCGAGGTGATCGAGGCGTGGCGTACCTCCTGCCCCCGGCTCACGGTCTGGGAGGAGGCGATCGACCGCGGCCTCGTGGCGCGGCAGCCGGCACCGGGCGGCGGCATGGTGGTTGTCACGGCGCGGGGCCGGTGCTGGCTCGACCGTGACTGCCGCCCGCCCGGCTGAAGCTCAGGACGGCTGAAGCTCAGGACGGCGGCAGGGCCGGGCCCGTCCGCGGATCGATCGGCACCAGGTCGCGCAAATCCAGCGCGTCCTCCAGCAACCGGGCGGCGGACAGGAGGGCTGCGTCGCCATGGGGCCGCGTCACCATCTGCAGCCCGACCGGCCGCCCGTCGGCCAGGAACCCGGCCGGCAGCGACAGGGAGGCGCAGCGCGTCATGCTGATCGCGTAGGTGATCGACAGCCAGTCGATATAGTTGTCGAACTCGACGTCGCCGACCTTGCGAACCGAGACCATGTCGACGTCGAACGGCGGGACGATCACGGCCGGCGTCAGCAGCACGTCGTAGGTCTGGAAGAATCGCCCGACGCGGCCCTGCAGGGCCGAGCGGGCGCGGATCGCCCGGCCGATCGAATCGGCATCGAGCGTCATCCCCTTCTCGATGTTCCAGATCACGTCGGGCTTGAGCTGGTCGCGCCTGGTGCGCAGCAGCTCCGCCTTGTCGGTGACGAAGAAGAGGGCGCGCAGCGCCTGGAAGATCTCCTGCGCGTCGGAGAAGTCGGGCGTGGCAAGGTCGACCGGAATGCCCATCGCCTCGAAGCGGCGGGCGGCGCGCTCGGCGACCGCGGCCACCTCGGGGTGCACCGGCAGGAAGCCGAGGTTGGGCGAGTAGGCGACGCGCACGGGCCGCACGGGATTGCGCACCGCGTCCTGGAACGGCCGCTCCGGCCGCGGCAGGGACAGGGCATCCTCGGCCGCCTGGCCGGCCATGGCATCGAGCATCAGGGCGACGTCGGCGACGTTGCGGGCCATCGGCCCCTCGATCGCCAGGTCGTCCGGCATGTTGTAGTTGGGGCCGCGCGCGACGCGGCCGGGCGAGGGCCGCATGCCGACGATGCCGCAGAAGCTGGCCGGAATGCGCAGGCTGCCACCCAGGTCGGAGCCGCTGGCGAGCCAGATCTCGCCGGTCGCCAGCGCCACCGCCGACCCGCCCGACGAACCGCCGCAGGTCAGGCTGGTGTTCCATGGGTTGCGGGTCTTGCCGAAGACCGGGTTGAAGGTGTTGGCCCCGGCGCCGAACTCCGGGGTGTTCGACTTGGCCAGGACCACGCCGCCGCTGCGCTCCAGCGTCTCGACCACGATGTCGGAGCGCTCGGGGATATGGTCGGCGAAGATCGGCGAGCCCTGGGTCGAGCGCACGCCCCTGACGTTCAGCAGGTCCTTGATCGCGATCGGCAGGCCGGCCAGCCAGCCCGGCGCATCGGGGTCGCCGCCCGCGCGCGGCAGGTCGATGGCGGCCGCGCGGGCCCGGTCCGGGCAGAGCGTCGGCAGGGCGTTGACCGCCGGCTCTACCTCGGCAATGCGCGCCAATGCCGCGTCGATCAGTTCCGCCGGCGCAACCTCGCGCGCCTTGAGGCGCCGGACCGCTTCCACGGCGGTCATGCGGGTCAGTTCGGACAGCGACATCGGGGGCTCCGGCTGGCAGGTGGGGGGCGCAGTCCAGCAGCCGTGCCGGCTCCCGTCAATCCGCCTTCGTCGGGACCACCGGCCACCTCGACAAGGCGGCGCGGCGCGGCGCATGGTGGGCCGGCTTCCACCCTGTTCACCGGATCATGGCCTATCGCTTGAATTCCCTGCTCGGCCAGGTGGTCGAGCCGCCGATCGCCGAAGTGCATGGCTGGGTCGCCGGCCGCGCGCCGGGCCGCCCCCTGATCGACATGGCCCAGGCAGTTCCCCGCTACGCCCCGCCGGCCGACGCCACCCGTCACCTGCAGGCCCGGCTGGGCGATCCCGAGATCGTGCGCTACGCGCCGATCATCGGCCTGGCGCCGCTGCGGGAGGCCTTCGCCGACCATGTCGGCCGGCTCTATGGCGGGCCGGTCTCGGCGGAGAACGTCGCCATCACCGCCGGCTGCAACCAGGCCTTCTGCCTTGCCATGATGACGCTGGCGGAGGCCGGCGACGAGGTGATCCTGCCGCTGCCCTACTACTTCAACCATCAGATGTGGTTGGACATGCAGGGCATCCGCGCGGTCCATCTTGCCTTCCGGCCGGATCGCGGCGGGGTGCCCGACCTGGCCGAGGCGGAAGCGAAGATCGGCCCCCGCACCCGCGCCATCGTGCTGGTCTCTCCCAACAACCCGACCGGCGCCATCTACCCGCCGGAGGTGCTGGCCCGGTTCCTGGCGCTGGCGCGGCGCCACGGCATCGCCCTGGTGCTGGACGAGACCTACAAGGATTTCCTGCCGGGAGAGGGCGCGGCCCACGACCTGTTCCGGCAGCCGGACTGGGCGGAAACCCTGGTCCAGCTCTACAGCTTCTCCAAGGCCTTCGCGATGGCCGGCCACCGGGTCGGCGCGGTCACGGCCGGGCCGGCGATGATCGAGCAGCTGACCAAGGCGATGGACTGCGTCGCCATCTCCGCGCCCCGGATCGGCCAGGAGGCAGCGCTCTACGGGCTGGGTCACCTGGCCCCCTGGGTGGCCGCCAACCGGCAGACGATGCGCGAGCGGGTGGCGATGCTGGAAGGCGCGTTCCGTGCCAATGCGTCCGGCTACGAGCTCGTCAGCTGCGGCGCCTACTTCGCCTATGTCCGACACCCCCATCGCGGCCGCGGCGCGAAGGACGTGTCGCGCCACCTTGCCCAGGACCTTGGCATCCTCACCGTCCCGGGCAGCGCGTTCGGCCCGGGACAGGAGGATTTCATCCGCTTCGCCTTCGCCAACGTCGACGGCGAGGCGATGCCGGAGATGGCCCGCCGCCTGGCCGAAAGCCGGATGGCGTAGGCGGCGGCCCTCAAAGCGTCTTGCGGTACTGGATGAAGCCGGACCGCTCGGCCACCTGGTCGTAGAGCCGCATCGCGGTCCGGTTCGTCTCGTGCGTCATCCAGTAGACACGGGCCGCGCCGGCCGCGCGGGCGCGCTCGTAGACTGCCTCGATCAGCGCCCGCCCGACCCCCTGCCCTCGCGATGACTGGGCGGTGAAGAGATCCTGCAGGTAGCAGGTCGGGCCGATCATCGAGGTGTTGCGGTGGAAGAGGTAGTGGACGATGCCGAGCACCTCGCCGTCCTTCTCCGCCACCAGGGCATGGACCGGCTCGTAGCCGTCGAAGAAGCGCGACCAGGTCATGGCGGTGACTTCGGGGGCGGCCGTGCGCTCATAGAAGTGGTTGTAGCCTTCCCAGAGCGGCAGCCACCGGTCGTAGTCGGCGGGGCGCACTGGTCGAACGATCAGGAGGTCGGCCATCTGTTCCTCGGGAACTCAGCGCTTCAGGGGGATGTCGGGCACCCAGACATAGCCGTCCGGGTCGACGATATAGGCCTCGCGCAGGCCGTGCGGCTTGTCGGCCGCGCTGGCCAGCACTTCGTAGCCGGCCGCGAGCGCGGCGGCTTCGGCATGGTCGGGGTCGCGGCCGTGCAGGCGCAACTCCATGCCGGAGCCGCGCTCGCCATTCTCCATCGCCCGGCGCCGCAGCGGATGCCGGTCATAGGTATGGTCGGCGTGGAGCATCCACTCGGACCCGTTGCCGCGCATGACCGCGAAGTCCGGGTCGGCATAGACCGGCTCGGCCGCCAGGACGGTGCGCTGGAACGCGACCGCGCGTCCCACGTCCGCCACCAGCAGGTTGATGCCGAGGCCGGTCAGGCTGCGCCCATACTCGGCCGCGGACATCCAGGGGTCCCCGGTGCGCTTCTTCATGGCCCCGTCGCTTTCATGGCCTGGCTACTTCGGCTCGAGGCGGAAGTCCCGAAGGTACTCCGGCAGCGCGATGCCGGGCGTCAGCTTCGGATCGGCTTCCGCCGGGCCGAAGGCGGTCGCGATCGGCAGCACGCCGGCCCAGACCGGCAAGGCGTAGTCCGGCTCGTCATCGACCGGCGGCCCGGTGCGCACCTTGGCAGAGACCTCGGCCAGATCCATCCCGACCACCATCGTGCCTTTCAGCTCCTGCCGGGTCGGCGGGCGCAGTTCGCGCACCCGGCCCGGGAACAGGCGTTCGACGAAGGCGTCGAGCGCCTGTTCCTTCTCGGCTGCGTCGGTCACCGCATGGGCGATGCCCAGCGCCATCACTGAACGGTAGTTGACCGAATGATGGAAGCCCGAGCGGGCCATGACGAAGCCGTCGATGTGGGTGACGGTGAGACAGACCGGCACGCCGGCGGCGATGTTGCGCAGCATCCGGCTGGCCGAGGAGCCATGCCAGTAGACCCGGTCCCCGTGCCGCCAGTACGTGGTCGGGGTGACGTAGGGCTGGCCCTCGATCGTGTATCCGACATGGCAGACGAAGCCGGCATCGAGGATGGCGTGGACGGTCTGGCGGTCATAGTGGGCGCGCTTGGGCAGGCGCTTGAGCCGCGTCCGCGGGGTGGGCTGGTAGCTGTCGGTCTTGCTGGCGCTCATGGGGCAGGGTCGTTCCGGCTGGCTGCAACGGCCGGATCCTATCCGCCGAGTGGCCGGCCATCTGCGGCCACTTTCTCAGAATAGGGTGGGCCACTTCCTGCTGTCCCCGATGATCCGTGCGAGGCGGCGGACGCCTTCGTCCAGGGCCGCGGCGTCGTGCGCGGCATAGCCGAGGACGAGGCCGTTCCGGCCTTGCTCGCCGGCGGCATAGCGCGACAGGGCCGTCAGGCCCATCCCGTCCCGTCCGGCCGCATCGGCGATGGCGCCGTCGTCGAGCGCCGGGTCGAGGCGGCCGGCCAGATGCATGCCGGAATCCGAGGGTGCCACCGACAGGACGTCGCCCAGATGCCGGCCGACGGCGTCGACGAGCGCGGCCTGCCGCGCCCGGTACAGCAGGCGCATCCGGCGGATATGGGCGGTGAAGGCATCGCCGGCGACGAACTCCGCCAGGGCGGCCTGGGTAAGGGCGGGCGGCTCCGCATGGGCGGCGCGGCGCGCCTCGGCCATGGCGTCGGCCAGCGGTCGCGGCGCGACCAGATAGGCGAGCCGCAGGGCCGGGAACATCACCTTGCTGAAGCTGCCGACATAGAGCACCCGGTCGCCGCCATCGAGGCCGTAGAGGGCGGTGATCGGCCGTCCGCCATAGCGGAACTCGCCATCATAATCGTCCTCCAGCACGACCGCGCCCGCCGTGCGCGCCCAGTCGAGCAGGGCGACCCGGCGCTCCAGGCTCATGATCGCGCCCAGCGGGTACTGGTGCGAGGGGGTAACGGTGGCGAGCCGCGCGTGCGGGGCGAGCTGCTGGCCGGCGGCAACGTCGATGCCGGCCGTATCGACCGGCACCGGCACCGGCACGAGCCCGGCCAGGCGCAGGGCGGACCGCGCATCGGGATAGCCCGGATCTTCGACCCAGGCGGCGTCGCCCCGGTCGGCCAGGAGGTTGGCGGCCAGCGAGACCGCCTGCCGGGCACTGGCCAGGATGATCACCTGATCGGGACTGCAGACCACGCCGCGGGCGGGGCCGATATAGGTGGCGATCGCCTGGCGCAGCGGGCCCCAGCCGCGCGGGTCGCCCTGGTGCAGCAAGGCGCGCCCGTGCCGTCGCTGGGCGCGGGCCAGGGCTTGGCGCCAGTCGTCGAGCGGGAAGGCATCGATAGCGGGAAGCCCGGGCGTGAAGAGCCGGCCCGCCGATGCGGTGCCGCTGCCGCGCGCCAGGGCCCGGCCGCGGCGCGAGAGGGGCGGGCCTGCCGCGATCCCGGCTGCAGGTGCCGCGGCACGGGCCAGGCGGTCGGCCGGCAGCAGGCCGGCGACATAGGTGCCGGAACCGTGCCGGGCCTCCAGGAAGCCCTCCGCGGCCAGGATGTCGATGGCTGCGGTCGCCGTCGTCCGGGAAACACCCAGCATCAGCGACAGGCTGCGCGTCGACGGCAGCCGGGCGCCCCGGGCCAGACCGCCCGACAGGACCAGATCGCGCAGCCGCCGGGCGATCTGCACCGGAATCGCCACGCCGTCCGCGCGATCGACCGCCACATGGTCGAGGAAGGCGGCGGCCGGCCGGCGCTCCAAGACTGGCCAGCCGCCGGGCGGGTCAGGCGTCGACCGCGGTGCGCAACGACCGCGTGGCGACCGTCAGCATGGCGAGGTTGATGCGCGCCTGGCCATCCAGTTCGTCCAGCAGTTCGTCGATGCGCCGCACGGCCGTGGCGTGCGCGGTGGTCCAGGCGGCGAGCGCGTCGCCCGGATCGCTGTCCGGTCCGGCCAACGCCAGGATGCCCGACAGCAGCTCGTCCTGGGCATGCGCGAGGTCGTCGCGGGCGGCCGAGGCGGCGCGACGCGCCCACGAATCGCCGTCGGCGATCGCGTCGGCGGCGATCGCCAGTCGGCCGAGCCGGAAGCGAGCGTCGATGGCGAAATGAAGCCGCGCCACCTGGTCCAGCGGCCGCCCGGCCGACTGGGCCCGGTCGGTGATCGGCAGGGCGGCGGCCAGCCGCTCGAACGCCGCCGCCCGGCGGGCCAGATCCTCCGGCACGCCGGTGGCCGCAAGGGCGGCGACCCTCGTGACGAAGGCCGATGCCTGTTCGACCGGAAGCAGCTCGGCCAGCCCGGCCTCGACCGCCTCGGCCCCTGGCTGGTATTGCGCGACGACGGATCCGAGGTCGCGGGCCTTGGCGGCCGCGGTCAGCAGATGCGGCATGGCCGCTTCCACCAGTTCGCGTGCGGTCAGGAGCAGTGCCGTCTGGTCGGTGGCCGGAACCTCGCCGTCGAGGGCATCGACCGCGTTCCAGAAGGCATCGAGCCGGAAGATGTCACGGGCGGCGAGCCAGGCACGGGCGATGGCATCCCAGCCGGCCCCGGTCGCGTCCTCGACCGACGAGGCGAAGGCGATACCGGCGCGATTGACCAGCGCATTGGTCACGACGGTCGCCACGATCTCCCGGCGCAGGCGGTGGCTGCGGCACGCCTCGGGCAGCCGCTCCCGGATCGGCGCGGGGAAGTAGGAGAGCAGGTCGTCGTCGAGCGCCGGGTCGTCGGGCAGGGTCGAGGGCACGATGGCGTTGAACAGCGCCATTTTCGAGTAGGCCAGCAGCACCGACAGCTCCGGTCGGGTCAGGCCGCCGCCCTCCTGGACGCGTCGGGCGATCGCTGCATCGTCGGGCAGCAGCTCGACCGACCGATCGAGCCGGGCCCGCTGCTCGAACGCCTGCATCGCCCGCCCGTGGGCTGGCAGCAGGGTGACGGCAATCGCCTGCTCCACCGACAGGGCCTGGGTCTGGAGGTAGTTGTGGCGCAGCACCAGGGCAGCCACCTCGTCGGTCATTTCCCCCAGCAGCCGGTCGCGCTGCTTGCCGGTCATGTCGCCGGCCGTGACCACGGCGTCGAGCAGGATCTTGATGTTGACCTCGTGGTCGGACGTGTCGACGCCGGCCGAATTGTCGATCGCGTCGGTGTTGATCGCCCCCCCTCCGCCGCCGGCGCCGCGGCGCGCATACTCAATGCGGCCGCGCTGGGTGACACCCAGGTTGGCCCCTTCGCCGATCACCCGGGCGCGCACCTCGGCCCCGTCGATCCGGATCGCATCGTTGGCCTTGTCGCCCGCGTCCGCGTTGCTTTCGTCGGATGCCTTGACGAAGGTACCGATGCCCCCGAACCACAGCAGGTCGACTTCGGCCTTCAGGATCGCGGTCATCAGCTCGGCCGGGGTGACCCGCTCGCGAGCGATCCCCAGCAGCCGGCCGATCTCGGCACTCACCGGCACTGACTTGGCACCGCGCTCGAACACCCCGCCACCGGCGGAGATCAGCGCGGGGTCATAGTCGGCCCAGCTCGACCGCGGCAGGCGGAAGAGGCGCTCGCGCTCCGCATGGCTGAGCGCCATGTCCGGGGCGGGGTCGACGAAGATGTGCCGATGGTCGAAGGCCGCCAGCAGGCGGGTCGCCCGCGATTGCAGCATGCCGTTGCCGAAGACGTCGCCGGACATGTCGCCGACGCCGACGACGGTGAACGGCGCTTTCTGGATGTCGGTGCCGAGTTCCCGGAAGTGCCGCTTGACCGCCTCCCAGGCGCCGCGGGCCGTGATGCCCATGGTCTTGTGGTCGTACCCCTTGGAGCCGCCCGACGCGAAGGCGTCGCCCAGCCAGAAGCCGTACTGCCCGGCGACGCCGTTGGCGATGTCGGAGAAGGTGGCGGTACCCTTGTCGGCGGCGACCACCAGGTAGGGGTCGTCCTCGTCATGGCGGACGACATCGGCCGGCGGCACCACCGTGCCCTCAACCAGGTTGTCGGTGATGTCGAGCAGCCCCTGCATCAGCGTACGGTAGCAGTGGATCACCTCCGCCTGCAGGGCTTCGCGGCCGCCGGCGACCGGCGGCTGCTTGACGACGAACCCGCCCTTGGAGCCGACCGGGACGATGACGGCGTTCTTGACCATCTGGGCCTTCATCAGGCCCAGGATCTCGGTCCGGAAATCTTCCCGCCGGTCCGACCAGCGGATGCCGCCGCGTGCCACCTTGCCGCCGCGCAGATGAATCGCCTCGGTGCGCGGCGAATGGACGAACACCTCCACCATCGGCTTGGGCAGCGGCAGGAAGTCGATCGCCTGGCTGTCGAGCTTGATCGAGAGATAAGGCTTCGGCCGCCCGTCGGGCCCGCGCTGGTAGTGGTTGGTGCGCAGGGTGGCGCGCAGCAGGGTCAGGAAGGCCCGCAGCGCGCGGTCCTCCTCCAGGCTCTGCACGGCATCCAGCGCATGCTCGATCGCCTCGACCACGCCGGCGGCACGGCTCAGCCGGTCGGTCGCCCGGGCGGGGTCGAAGCGTGCGACGAACAGGTCGACCAGCAACCGGGCGATGCGCGGGTGGTCGACCAGCGTGTCCTCGATCAGCGCCTGGCTGAGCGGAAAGCCCACCTGCCGCAGATAGCGGGCATAGAGGCGAAGAATGCGTGCCTCCGGCCAGGCGAGGCGCGCCACCCGGATCAACCGGTTGAAGCCGTCGTTGGAGGCAAGCCCGGTCCAGATGGCGCGGAACCCGTCCTCGATCAGGGGCCGCAGCGCTTCGAGGTCGAGGTCGGATCCGTCCGGCGCCGCCAGGCCGAAGTCGTGGATCCAGACGGCGGGGCCGCCGTCGGCCGGGCGGATCGTGTCGGGAATCTCGTTCAGCACCCGGAAGCCGAGATTCTCCAGCACCGGGATGACGTCCGACAGCGGCATCGCCGCGCCGGGATGATAGACCTTGAGCCGCACTTCGCGCGCCGGCGTCTCGACCGGCCGGAACAGGTGCAGGGCAAGGCCGCCCGCCCGCGCCTCCAGAACGCGGTCGATCTCCAGCACGGCGACCGCGGCCGAGAAGCGCTCGCGGAAGCCGGCCGGAAAGGCGCCACCCCAGCGGGCGAGGGCCGCCTGCGCGTCGGGCTCGCCCATCCGGGTGTCGAGCGCCTCCTTCAGCCGGTCGCGCCAGGACCGGCCCGCCTCGACCAGCAGCGTCTCCACGTCGGCGGGGGCGAAGGCGGGGATCGCGCCCGGCGTGGTGCGGACCACGAAATGGACGCGGGCCAGGGGCGAATCGCCGAGATGGGTGTTGAAGGATACGACCTCGCCTGCGAACGCCTCGGCCAGGATCGCCTGGAACCGCTGGCGAAGCTCGGTGTCGTAGCGGTCGCGTGGAACATAGACGAGGCACGAGATGAAGCGCTCGAACGGGTCCTGGCGCACGAAGAGCGCGACGCGCGGCCGTTCCTCCAGGTGCAGGATGCCGCGGGCGGTGGTGAACAGCAGATCCTCGTCGATCTGGAACAGCTCGTCGCGCGGATAGGTGTCGAGGATGTGCAGCAGCGCCTTGCCGTCGTGGCTCTGGGGATCGAACCCTGCGCGATCCATGACGCGGGCGACCTTGCGGCGCAGGATTGGGATGCTCCGCACGCCGCCGCTGTAGGCGGACGAGGTGTAGAGGCCGGTGAAGATGTTGAGGCCGGTCGGTACGCCCTCGGCGTCGAACCGCTTCACGGCAATGACGTCCATCGGAATCGGCCGATGGACGCGGGATCGATGGCTGGCCTTGGTCACGACCAGGGCCGTTGGCCGGCGCAGGAATTCCTGCACGTCGGCCGGCAGCGCGGTGAAGTGGCGCAGGCCGTCGAACAGGGGGGCGGCCTCCTCGGCGAGGACGCCCAGGCCGGATCCGGGCACGATGGCGATGCCGGCCGTCGCGTCGGCCCCGCTCTCGGCCAACGCCCCGAAGACGTAGTCGCGGCAGCCGAGGAAGGTGAAGTGGTTGGCCACCAGCCACTCGATGAACGCGTCCGCCTCCGCCCGCTCGTCGGCGGGCAGGCCCTCGCTTTCGCTCGCCAGCGCCTTGCGCGCCGCCACCATCCGCTCGCGCATGGCCGGCCAGTCGGCGACCGCGCGGCGAACGTCGCCCAGCACCTCCAGCAGGCCGAGTCGGACGCGCTCCCGGGCCTCGGGGTCGGCCAGGGCGGCGATCTCGATATGCATCATCGACTCGCGGGCCTCGCCCGAGCCGACCGCAACCAGCCGGTCGCCGTCACGCTCCACGGCAGCGATCGGGTGGACGACCAGATACACCGCCAGTTCCTGGCGCTGGAGCTCGGCTGCGATCGAGTCGACCAGGAACGGCATGTCGTCGTTGACGATCTCCACCACCGTATGGCGGCAGGACCAGCCCTCGGCGTCGGCGCGCGGGCTGGTCACGCGGACCTTGGGCACGCCCGGCATGCGCTGCCCGGCGAAGGCGAAGAGGCTGAGGGCGGCGCCGTAGAGATCCTCGGGCGCGAAGGCGGCGACGTCCTCGGGCGCGACGTTCTGGGCGAACAGGCGCACGAACCGGGCGGCGGCCTCGGCCTGCGGCCCGGCCAGGCGGCGGCTCGCCAGGGCGGCGGCCTGTTCGATCCGTTCGTCCTTCAGACGTTCCGTCTGCTGCGGCATGGGCGTTCCCCGGTTCCGGTCTCGTGCCTTGTGGCGCCAGCCTACGGCAAAATTGCGTCGGGGTGGCGACAGCTCCGCGTGACCGGTGTGTGAAGGACGCGGCGGCGGGTGTCGTTGTTCCGTCACAATCCGGCGGGTAGGTTGCGCGGGATGCCCCGCAAGAAAGCCCACTGCGCCCGATGTCCGACCGTACGCAATCCCCCGATCCCGTCCCATCCGCCCATGCCCGGCGGGATGCCGCGCTCTTCCTGTGGAAGTGGATCCAGGCGCCGACCCGGATCGGCTCGGTCTGGCCCAGCGGCCGCAGCCTCGGCCGGGCCATGGCGGCCGAGCTCGACCTGTCGGTGCCGGGGGCCATCGTGGAGCTGGGCGCCGGGACCGGCCCCGTCACCGCGACGCTGCTGCAATCGGGGGTGCCGGCCGAGCGCTTCTACGCGGTCGAACGGGACCCGGCCCTGGCGGCGGTCCTGCGCCAGCGCTTTCCGTCGATCCGCGTGCTGGAGGGCGATGCGGGCGAGCTGCCGGCGCTGATGCGGGCCGAGGGGGTGGAGCAGCTGGCGGCCGTCGTTTCGTGCCTGCCGCTGGTCTCGCTGCCGCGCACGCTGGTGCGCCGGGTGATCGAGGGCGCGTTCGATATCCTGCATCCCGACGGGCGGTTCATCCAGTTCACCTACGGCGTGGTCTCCCCGATCCCGCTGCGTCATTTCCGCCTCGAGGCGCGGCGCGTCTGTCGCGTCTGGCGCAACGTGCCGCCGGCCGCGGTCTGGCGCTACACCCGCCGCCCGGGCGTTGCGGTCGGGCACGGCGGCTGAACGGCGACGGATCCCGAATGCCGGAACCGCTGGTCGAACCCGCACTCGCGCGCCTGGTGGCCCGTGGCGTACGCCGGGCGTTGGGCGACCTCGGCTATGCCACCGTGACCGAGCTGGTGCTGGCATCCGGCCGGCGGGCCGACGTGGCCGGCGTCGACCGTCGCGGCGAAGTGGTGATCGTCGAGGTCAAGACGTCGCTGGCCGATCTGCGCGCCGACCAGAAATGGCCGGAGTACCGGGCGTTCTGCGATGCCCTGTTCTTCGCGGTGCCGGCGGACTTTCCGCTGCCGGCCCTGCCCGTGGACACCGGCCTGCTGATTGCCGACGGGTTCGGTGCGGCGCTGATCCGCGAGGCACCGCGCCATCCGATGGTGGCCGCCCGGCGCCGGGCGGTGACGCTGCGCCTGGCGCTCACCGCCAGCCTGCGGCTCGGGCGGCTCGAAGACCCGGGCCGACAGGACCTGGAGCCGGCGCTGCTGTCGTAACCGGAGCCGGCCCCTCGGGGCCTACCCCGCGGGCCGATGCCGCATGGACGCCGCGCGGGCCATCGGCGGACAAGGTGGAATGCGAGAAGGGGACATGAAGCAGGGGGACCGGCCCGGTATCGGCCTGTCGATCCGGCGCGCATTGCGCGGCCGATGCCCCAACTGCGGCCAGGGCCGGCTCTTCGCCACCTACCTGCGGCAGGTCGAAGTCTGTGCCGTGTGCGGAGAGGCCTGGGGCGAGATCCGGGCCGACGACGCGCCGCCCTGGCTCACCATCCTGATCGTCGGCCACGTCATGGCGCCGCTGGTGCTGGCCATGGTCCGGCACAGCGACCTGCCGGACTGGGCGATGTCGCTGCTGCTGGCCGGCACCGCGCTCGTGCTGTGCCTGCTGACCCTGCCGCGGGCGAAGGCCCTGTTCATCGCCGCCATCTGGTCGTCGCGGGCGCGCTCCTCGTAGCGCGCCGGTGGCATCAGCCGGTCAGCTTGGCGACCGTGGCGGTCGTGCTGTAGCCGGGGACCAGCTCCACCAGGGCGACCCGGCCGCCATAGGCCTGCACGAACTCGGCCCCCACCACCTGGTCCAGCGTATAGTCGGCACCCTTCACCAGAACGTCCGGCCGTAGCGCCTCGATCAGGTTCTGCGGCGTGTCCTCGGTGAAGATCACGACCAGATCGACGTCGGCGAGCGAGGCCAGCACGGTCGCCCGCGCACCCTCGTTCTGCACCGGCCGACTCGGGCCTTTCAGCCGGCTGACCGACTCGTCGGCATTGAGTCCGACCACCAGCCGGTCGCAGGTGGCGCGGGCGGCCTTCAGCATGGCGATGTGGCCGGGATGCAGCAGGTCGAAGCACCCGTTGGTGAAGCCGACCTTCAGCCCTTCCTGGCGCCAGCCGCGGACCCGGTCGAGCGCGGCCGCGAAGGGCAGGGCCTTGACGTTGCCCCGGCCGATGTCGCCCGCTCTCAATGCCCGCGTCAGCTCGACCGAATGGGCGACGGCGGTGCCGATCTTGCCGACCACCAGTCCCGCCGCGACGTTGCCGAGCCGGGCCGCGTCGCGCAGCGAGAAGCCGGCGCCGATCGCCGCGCCGAAGGTGGCCAGCACGGTGTCGCCCGCGCCCGACACGTCGAACACTTCGCGCGCCTCGGCGGCCAGGTGATGGATGGCGCCGTCACGCTCGACCAGCGTCATGCCGTCCTGGCTGCGGGTGACCAGCAGGGCATCGAGGTCGAGGCGCCCGATCAGGCGCCGGGCGGCGGCCACGATCTCCTCGGCGGTGCCGACCGGCATGTCGGTCGCTTCCGCCAGTTCGCGCCGGTTGGGGGTCAGCACGTTGGCGCCGCGATAGCGCGAATAGTCGCTGCCCTTGGGGTCGACGACGACGGTCTTGCCCGCGGCGCGGGCGGCCGCGATCACCCCGGCCGCCACGCCCTGGCGCAGCACGCCCTTGTCGTAGTCGGACAGGACGACGACCGACTGCTCGGCCGCGGCCGAACGCGCCAGGTGGATCAGGTCCTCGCGCAACGCATCGCCGACCGGGCCCACCGTCTCGCGGTCGGCGCGCAGGAGCTGCTGGGTCCCGGCCACGTAGCGGGTCTTGATCGGGGTCGTGCGGGACCGCTCCGACAGCAGGTGCGGCTCGACCCGCTCCTCGGCGGCGATGATCGCCTGGATCTCGCGCCCCGCCGGATCCTCGCCGACGACCGAGAGAAAGCAGACCTCGGCACCCAGAGCCAGCAGGTTGCGTAGCACGTTGCCGGCCCCGCCCAGCGTGTCCGATTCCCGCTCTATGCGCAGCACCGGGATGGGGGCCTCGGGCGAGATGCGCTCCACCGAGCCATAGATATAGCGATCGAGCATGACGTCGCCGACGCACAGCACCCGGACCCGGGACAGCTGGTCGATACGGTCGGCGAGGTCGGCGTTGGGGGCCTGGGCCATGGCGGTTCCGCCCTTGCCGGTCAGACCAGGCCGAGGCGCCGCTCCAGCGCCCCGCACAGGATCTGGCCGATGGTGATGTGCATTTCCTGGATGCGCGCGGTGGTGGTCGACGGCACCAGGATCAGCGGGTCGGCCAGGCCCGGCAGCTCGCCCCCCGTGCCCCCGGACAGGGCTGCCGCATGCAGGCCCATCGCGCGTGCGGCGCGGAGCGCGTTGGCGACGTTGGCGCTGCGGCCCGAGGTGGTGATGCCGATGGCGACGTCGCCCGCCCGGCCGATCGCCTGCACCTGGCGGGCGAAGAGCTGGTCGAAGCCCATGTCGTTGCCGATCGCGGTCAAGGCCGAGCTGTCGGTCGTCAGCGCCAGGGCGGCGATCGGGGCCCGGTCGCGCTGGTAGCGCACGGCCAGCTCGGTCGCCAAGTGCTGGGCGTCGCCGGCGCTGCCGCCATTGCCGAAGAACAGGATCTTGCCGCCGGCCTCGACCGACGCCACGCAGACCTCGATCAGCCGCAGCAGGTCTGCGTGGACGGCAGCCGGGGTGGCGCACTGCACGGCGTCGTGCTCGGCAAACTCCGCCGTGACATAGGACGATGCATCGAACGCGGCCATGCGGCTCCCCGGGGTAGGATATCGGGCTTCGCTAATGGAATGCCGGGTCGCCCGCAACCGAAACCGGTGCCTCACCCGCTGCCCGGTGGACGGAACGGCTGGGTCAGCATGCGGTCGAGGCGCTGTTCGGTGGGGTCGTGGAAGCCGGCGATGCCGATCGTCATGCCCAGGTGTCCGTCGCGCGGCTGGGCGCGATAGGTGCCGAACAGCCGGTCCCACCAGGGCAGGTTGAAGCCGAAGTTGCTGTCGGTCTCGTCCCGATGGACCGAATGGTGCACGCGGTGCATGTCGGGGGTGACCACGAACAGCCGCAGGCCTCGGTCGAGCCGCGGCGACAGGCGCAGGTTCGCATGGCTGAACATGGCGGTCGCGTTGAGCAGCACCTCGAAGACCAGCACGGCCACCGCCGGCGCGCCCAGGAGCAGCACCACCGCGAGCTTGATCGCCATCGACAGCAGGATCTCCAGCGGATGGAACCGAATGCCCGTCGTCACGTCGAGATCCCGGTCGGCATGGTGCATGCGGTGCAGGCGCCACAGGGGCGGTATCGCGTGGAAGAGCCGGTGCTGGGCCCAGATCGCCAGGTCGAGGGCGGCCACCGCCACCAGGACCGCCAGCCAGCCGGGCAGCGCCAGCCGGTTCAGCAGGCCGATGCCTTCGGCCTCCGCCCAGGCGGCCATCCCGACGGCGGCCAGGGGAACGGCCAGCCGCAGCAGGATGGTGTCGACGACGACGACGCCGAGGTTGCCGGGCCAGCGGCCGGCGCGCGGCAGTTGCCGCCGTCGCCGCGGCCAGACGGCCTCCGCCCCCGCCACCGCCGCCAGGACGGCCGCGAAGACGCCCAGGCGTATCCACGGTTCGTTGGCCAGCAGAAACGAGGCAGGCGAATCGACCATCGGGCCGATGATAGGGTAATTGCGTCGTCCCTTCGCATCGGCCGCGGTCCTTGACCTCCTTCGTCGTCCTCGTCTTCGTCGCGGTCTATGTCGGCATGGCGCTCGGGCGTTGGCCGGGGCTCGGGCTCGACCGCACCGGCATCGCGCTGATCGGCGGCATCGGCCTCGGGCTGGCCGGTGCGGTAACACCGGACGCGGCGCTGCGGGCGATCGACTTCCCCACGCTCTTCATCCTGTTCGGGCTGATGATCCTGTCCGCCCGCTTCGCGGAGAGCGGCTTCTACGGCTGGTGCGTCACCCGCATCGCGACCGCGCATGCCGGGCCGGTGGCGCTGCTGGCGCTGACCGTCGGGGTGACCGGCCTCCTGTCGGCGATCCTGTCGAACGATGTCGTGGTCTTCGCCATGACGCCCCTGCTCTGCCTCGGCCTGCGCGCGCGGGGGCTCGATCCGCGCCCGTTCCTGATCGCGCTCGCGGGGGCGGCCAACGCAGGGTCGGGGGCGACCATGATCGGCAATCCGCAGAACATCCTGATCGGCCAGTCGGGACGGCTCGACTTCTTCGATTTCCTGCTCGCCTGCGGCCCTCCCGCGCTGCTGTCGCTGGTCGTGGTCCACCTGACCGTCGCTTTCGTCTGGCGCGGCCGCTGGTCGGTGCCGGCCGGCGGCGCGCCGGTCGCCCCGCGGATCGACCGGCTCGAACTGGCCTGGGCGGGGATCGCGACGCTCGCCCTGCTCGCGCTCTTCGCGAGCCCGCTGCCCCAGGCGGAATCGGTCCTCATCATCGGCGGGCTGATGCTGCTGTCGCGCAACCTGGCGACCCGCACGATCCTCGGCCTCGTCGACTGGTCGCTGCTGGTGCTGTTCGCCGGTCTCTTCGTCGTCACGGCGGCGTTCAGCGAGACCGGCCTGCCGGCCGAGGCCATCGCCTGGCTGGCAGGGCATGGCCTGCCGGTCACCGACCCGCTGGTCCTGGCCGGCCTCGCCGTCGCCGGCAGCAACACGGTCGGCAACGTGCCCGCCGTCATGCTGTTCCTGAAGGTGGTGCCCGATGGCGGCGCGGGGGTGCTCTATGCCCTGGCCCTGCTGTCGACGCTGGCAGGCAACCTGTTGCTGGTCGGCAGCCTCGCCAACATCATCGTCGCCGAGCGGGCAGCTGCCGTCGGCGTCCGCCTGTCCTTCCGCGCCCATGCCGTCTGCGGCGTGCCGATGACCATAGCTTCCATGGTCCTGGCCCTGCTGTGGCTGGCCGGACTGGGCTATCTTCCGTGGAAATGACGAGGAATCCTGCTCATGGCTGAACCGGCAACGCGCGACCTCATCGGCTATGGCGCCCACCCGCCGGATCCGCAATGGCCGGGCGGGGCCCGGCTGGCGCTCAACTTCGTCCTGAACTTCGAGGAAGGGTCCGAGTATTCGATCGACGACGGCGACGGCTACACGGAAACGGCGCTGACCGAAGGCGCCAGCCAGACCGCGCCGCTCAAGGGCCGCGACCTCGCCGGCGAAAGCATGTTCGAGTATGGCAGCCGGGTCGGCTTCTGGCGGGTGCGCCGCATCTTCCAGGAGCGCGCCCTGCCGATGACCATCTTCGGCTGCGCCCTGGCACTGGAGCGCAACCCGCCGGCGGCGGCGGCGATCCGCGACGCCGGCTGGGACGTCTGCTGCCACGGCTGGCGCTGGATCAAGCATTTCGAGCTGTCGGAGGACGAGGAGCGCGAGCATATCCGCCGCGCGGTCGCATCCTTGCGGACCACGGTCGGCGAGCGGCCGATCGGCTGGTATTGCCGCTACTCGCCCAGCGTCAACACCCGGCGGCTGCTGGTGGAGGAAGGCGGGTTCCTCTACGATTCGGACGCCTACAACGACGACCTGCCCTATTGGACGACGGTCGAGGGCAAACCCCACCTGATCGTCCCCTATTCACTGTCGAACAACGACGCCAAGTTCGGCCGCGGGGTGTTCGGCACTGGCGAGGACTTCTTCACCTACCTGCGCGATGCCTTCGACGTGCTGTATGCGGAAGGGGCCACCAGCCCGAAGATGATGTCGGTCGGGCTGCATATGCGGCTGGTCGGGCATCCGGCCCGGGCGGCGGGATTGATGCGCTTCCTCGACCATGTTGGCCGGCAGGCGGGTGTCTGGGTCTGCGGCCGGGCCGACATCGCCCGGCACTGGGCTGCGCGCCATCCGCCTGTCGGCCGGGATTAGGTCAGGCGCCTTCGCGGCCGGTATTCTTGGGCCGGCCCTTCTCCAGGTCGTGGCGGCTGATCGTGCGATGGTCTTCCTCGTCGGGCGCCGACGGATCGTGCCGGCGGACATCCTCCGCGGGCTTGGGGGGATGGGCCGGCTTGTCGCCAGCCTTGGCGGGGTCGGGTCGGGGTTTCGTCGTCATCACCGGCAAACGCCCGCCCGCCCGGGCCGGTTCCGGCGGACGAATTGACCTCGCCCACCGGGCACGCCACTTAGGGGTGCAACATCCCTTGCAGGCCAACTTCCGATGACGGCACCAGGCGTCGAATCCCTCTACAGCGACCGGGTCAAGGCCCTGGCGGCCGACATACCGCGCACGGAGCGCCTGGCGGCCGCCAACGCCACGGTGACCATGACCAGCCCGCTCTGCGGCAGCCGGGTCACGGTGGACCTGTCGCTCGACGGCGACCGCATCGCGGATTTCGGCCAGACGGTCCGGGCGTGCACTCTGGGGCAGGCCTCGGCCTCGATCCTGGCGCGCCATGTCGTGGGGCAGCGGGCGGGGGAAATGCGGGCGGTGGCCAAGACGCTCAGGGCGATGCTAAAGGATGGGGCATCGCCGCCCGCGGGCGAATGGGCCGAACTGGCGGTCCTCGCCCCCGCGCAGCGGTTCAAGTCGCGCCACGGATCGATCCTTCTCGCCTTCGATGCGGTGGTCGCGGCGCTCGACGACATCCAAGGCCACCGGCCCGAAGACGCCCCGGCCAAGGGCCTGCCCGACACGATGCGCGTGTAGGGCCGCCCCGCCGCCGGAACCCTTCGGAAGGGCCGGTGCAGGAGTGAGTGAGAGTGATGGTGCAGATTTCGCTTCCCGATGGATCGGTGCGTGCGTTCGACGCCGCCCCGACTGGGCTGGCGCTCGCGGAGAGCATCGGCCGGGGCCTCGCCAAGGCCGCCGTGGCCATGCGCGTCGATGGCGTGCTCATGGACCTCACTCGCACCATCGACACCGACGCCACCGTGGCCATCGTCACGCGCGACCAGCCGGAAGGGCTGGAACTGCTGCGCCACGACGCCGCCCATGCGCTGGCCGAAGCCGCCAAGGAGCTCTACCCCGACGTCCAGGTGACGATCGGCCCGGCGATCGACAACGGCTTCTACTACGACTTCCACCGCGCGACGCCCTTCACGCCGGACGACCTGGCGCGGATGGAGGAGCGCATGCGCGAGATCGTCGACCGCGACGAGCCGATCCAGCGCGAGGTATGGAACCGCGACGACGCCATCGCCTACTTCCAGTCGATCGGCGAGCAGTACAAGGCCGAGATCATCTCGGACCTGCCGCAGGACGAGGTCATCACCCTCTACCGCCAGGGCGACTTCATCGACCTGTGCCGCGGCCCCCACCTGCCGTCGACGGGGCGGCTCGGCAAGGCCTTCAAGCTGATGAAGCTGGCCGGCGCCTACTGGCGCGGCGACCATCGCAACGCCCAGCTGCAGCGCGTCTACGGCACGGCATGGGCCAGCGACAAGGACCTGAAGGCCTACCTGACCCAGCTGGAGGAGGCGGAGAAGCGCGACCATCGCCGCCTCGGCCGCGAGATGGGCCTCTTCCACCAGCAGGAAGAGGCCGCGGGCATGGTCTTCTGGCACCCCAAGGGCTGGCGGCTCTATCGCCGCCTGGAAGCCTGGCTGCGCGAGCGGCTGGAACGGGAATCCTATGTCGAGGTGAAGACGCCCCAGCTCGTCGACCGCAAGCTGTGGGAGGCCTCCGGCCACTGGGAGAAGTTCCACGACAGCATGTACATCGCCGAGAACGAGGAGGGGCTCCGGGCCTATGTCGAGAATCCGAAGGAGCGGATCTTCGCGCTGAAGCCGATGAACTGCCCCTGCCACGTGCAGATCTTCAACCAGGGCCTGAAGAGCTACCGCGACCTGCCGATGCGCATGGCCGAGTTCGGCTCGTGCCACCGCTTCGAGCCGGGCGGCGCGCTGCACGGCATCATGCGGGTGCGCAACTTCGTCCAGGACGACGCCCACATCTTCTGCACCGAGGACCAGATCATCTCCGAGAGCAAGGCGTTCTGTGCCCTGCTCCTCGGCGTCTATCGCGACCTCGGCTTCACCGACGTGTTCGTGAAGCTGGCCGACCGGCCGGCCAAGCGCCACGGCAGCGATGCGGTCTGGGACAAGGCAGAACAGGCGCTGGCGGCCGCCTGCGACGTCTCCGGCCTGCCCTATGTCCTGAACCCGGGCGAAGGCGCCTTCTACGGGCCGAAGCTCGAGTTCACCCTGCGCGACGCGATCGGGCGGGAATGGCAGTGCGGCACGCTGCAGGTCGATTTCGTCCTGCCGGAGCGCCTGGGCGCCTTCTATGTCGGCGAGGATGGCGCCAAGCACCATCCGGTGATGCTGCACCGGGCGATCTTCGGCTCGTTCGAGCGCTTCATCGGCATCCTGATCGAGCATTATGCGGGCCGCCTGCCGATGTGGCTGGCGCCGACCCAGGTGGCGGTGGCGACCATCGTCTCCGACGCCGATGGCTATGCGCAGGAGGTGGCGACCCTGCTGCGCGCCAGCGGCCTGCAGGTCGAGCTCGACCGGCGCAACGAGAAGATCAACTACAAGGTCCGCGAGCACAGCCTGGCCAAAGTCCCGGTCATGCTCGTGGTCGGCAAGCGCGAGGCCGAGGAGCGGACCGTATCGATCCGCCGCCTCGGCCGGCCGGACCAGGAAACGATGGCGTTGGCCGATGCCATCGCCGCCCTGGTCGCCGATGCGGCGGCGCCGGACGGTGTGCAGTCGCCGGTGGCGGCGGCGGCCGAGTAGCCGATGCTGCGCTGCGTCACGGGAACGTGATGGGGGATTGATCACGAGAATCGGACGGTTCGTCCGAGGATGATGGCGGTTTCGCCCACGGGAATCGTGGTGGGCGGGCCGCCTCAGCCGACAGGGTCCGGACCCGGCCAATGTCCCGAACCCGCTGTTGATCCGGCGGCCCGCCTTCCGCGTAGAGCTTGCGGAGGACGATCGATGGCCCATCTCGACGACGCCGATACGCAGCGCGCCAACGCATCATTCATCCGCGCGGCGATGCGCGCGCCGATCCTGAGCCGGGACCATGAGGCCGATCTGGCCCGCCGGTGGCGCGACGACCGCAACGACCGTGCGCTCCACGAGCTCGTCACGGCCTATACCCGGCTGGTGGTCAGCATGGCCGGCCGCTTCCGCCACTACGGCCTGCCGATGGGCGACCTCATCCAGGAGGGCAATGTCGGCCTGATGCAGGCGGCCGAGCGCTTCGACTGCGCCCGCGACGTCCGCTTCTCCACCTATGCGGCCTGGTGGATCCGCTCCGCCATGCAGGATTTCGTGCTGCGCAACTGGTCGATCGTGCGCACCGGCACCACGGCCGCCCAGAAATCCCTCTTCTTCAACCTGCGCCGCCTGCGCGCCCAGATCGCCGACAGCGAGCTCGACGGCATGTCGGGCGACACCAGCCGGCGGATCGCCGAGACGCTGAAGGTGTCGATCGCCGACGTGCAGTCGATGGAGATGCGCCTGTCGGCGGCCGACCAGTCGCTCAGCAGCCCGGTCGGCGAGAAGGGCGACGAATCCTGGCAGGACTTCCTGTCCGATCCCCGGCCCGACCCCGAGCATGTGGTGATCGGCATGCGCGACGCCGCGTCCCGTTCGCGCTGGCTGTCGGACGCGCTGGAGGCCCTGTCGCCGCGCGAGCGCCGGATCATCCGGGAACGGCGGCTGGTCGACGAAGGGGCGACCCTGGAAGACCTCGGCCGGTCGCTCGGCGTGTCGAAGGAGCGGGTGCGACAGCTGGAGAACCGCGCCCTGCTCAAGCTGCGCAGCGCGATGCGCGCGCGGGTCGCCACCCCCGACGAGCTGTTCGTCGAGGCCTGACGCCTGCGTCCGGCGGCAATTGCCTTGTCGGCGGGATCCGGTTCCCGCGCGCGGCGAGGTTCGAGCGGGTCGGGGACGATTCGGCAGCATTGGATGGCGCCATCCTGTCTAGGATGAAGTCTCCTGCCCTATGGTGGGTCGAATCCGGCTGACTGGAGAGATTCCTCGTGGACGTCGTCGAGCGCGCGATCCGTACCCGTCGCAGCTTCATCTTCGCCCCGGGCACCCGCCCGGACATGTTTCCCAAGGCCCTGCGCAGCGGTGCCGACATCGTCTGCGTCGACCTGGAGGACGCGATCGCCCCGCAGGACAAGGCGACGGCGCGGGCACTGGCGTTCGCCCACCTGCCATCCGCCGAGGGCCCGGCCCGGGTGGAGCGCATCATCCGGCTGAACTGTCTGCGGACGACCGACGGCATGGCCGACGTGCAGGCGATGCTGGCGTCGCCGATCGCCGTCGAGGCGGTGATGCTGCCCAAGGTCAAGGGGCCGGAGGAGGTGCGCAACCTGTCCGACCTCCTGGACGAATACCGGCTGCCGACCCGCCTGCACGTCATCATCGAGACGAACGAGGGGTTGGAGGCGGCCTACCAGGTCGCCCGCGCCAGCCACCGCATCGAGGCACTCTTCTTCGGCGGGGTCGACATGGCGGCCGACCTGCGCTGCAAATCGACCTGGATGGCCCTGCTCTACGCCCGTTCGCGCATCGTCCACGCCGCCGCCGCCGCCGGCCTCGACGTGATCGATGTCCCCTATCTCGACCTGCAGGACCCGGAAGGCATGCTGCGGGAGGCGAACCTGTCCGCCGAGCTCGGCTTCACGGGCAAGGGCGCGATCCATCCCAAGCAGATCGCCGACATCAACGCGGCCTTCACGCCGGATGCCGCGACGGTCGCGCAGGCCAGGCGGGTCCTGGACGCGTTCGCGCAAAGCGACGGCGGCCTGCTGGTGTTCGAGGGGAAACTGATCGAGAAGCCGGTGCTGCGCAGTCTTGCCCGAATCCTGGCCGTGCACGAGCAGGCCTCCAAATAGGCCGCCGGACACTTGGACAGAAAGCCATCCCTTGCGCTAATAGGTTGACCATGTCCAACGCCGACACCGGAACCGCCCGCGCCGATCTCTTCCCGGAGATCGCGCCCTACGCCACGGGGATGCTCGCCCTCGAGGCCCCGCATACGATGTACTGGGAGGAGAGCGGGCGCGCCGACGGCGTTCCGGCGGTCTTCGTCCATGGCGGGCCGGGGGCGGGCGCCACGCCCACCCATCGACGGTTCTTCGATCCGGGGCACTACCGGATCGTCGTGTTCGACCAGCGCGGCTCCGGGCGGTCGACGCCGCTGGCCGCGCTCGATGGCAACTCGACCGACGCGCTGGTCGCCGACATGGAGCGGCTGCGCATCCATCGCGGGATCGAGAAGTGGGTGGTCTTCGGCGGCTCCTGGGGATCGACCCTGGCGCTGGCCTATGCGACCGCCCATCCCGACCGGGTGCTGGGGCTGGTCCTGCGCGGCATCTTCCTGTGCCGGCGCAGCGAGATCGACTGGTTCCTCTACGGCATGCGCACCGTCTATCCCGAGGCCTGGCGGCGCTTCGTCGAAGGTGTGCCGGCGGCCGAGCGGGGCGATCTGCTGGACGCCTACTACCGCCGGCTGACCGATCCCGACCCGGCCGTGCACATGCCGGCGGCGCGCAACTGGAGCCTCTACGAGGGCGCCTGCTCGACGCTGCTGCCGAGCCCCGAGACCGTCGCCTCGTTCGGCGAGGATCGCAAGGCGCTGGGCCTGGCGCGTATAGAAGCGCACTACTTCACGCACCATGTATACACTGCGGAAGACGACCTGATCGGCCGCATCGACCGGATCCGCCACCTGCCGGCCGTCATCGTGCAGGGGCGCTACGACATGGTGTGCCCGATCGTCACCGCCGACGAGTTGGCCCGCGCGTGGCCGCAGGCGCGCTATGTGGTGGTTCCCGATGCCGGGCATTCGGCGATGGAGCCCGGCATCCGCACGCAGCTCGTCGCCGCCACGGAGTCATTCAAGGGCCTGCGCTGAGGCGCGAGACAACGGCCTGGGGAACAGGGGAGAACTTGGTCATGAAGCGCTCACGATCCATCCGGCTGGCTCTGCTCGGCACCGTCGGGCTCGTCGGTCTGGCCGGTTGCGACGACACCCCGGTCGCGAGCGAGGGCCAGTTCTTCCGCGACGCCTCGGAGTGCCGCAAGGTGCTGGACGCGGCCAGCTGCGAAAGCCAGTTCGCCGCCGCCCGGCAGGAACACATCAAGTCCGCCCCCCGCTTCGCCAGCAAGGAGCAGTGCGAGGCGCAGTTCGGCGCCGGCAATTGCGGCACGCCGGAGCAGGTCGCCCAGGCTCCGGCGACGGGCGCCGCCACCCCGGCGGCCGGTGCCACGCCCGCGGCCCCGGCCCCGGCCCCGGCCCAGCAGACCGCCCAGTCCAGCGGCGGCGGCAGCTTCTTCATGCCGCTGATGCTGGGCTACCTTGGCGGGCAGATGATGAGCCGGATGGGGCAGCAGCCGCAGCCGGTCTATCGCGACGCCCAGAACAACGCCTATTCCGGCGGCTCCGCCGGACGGCGCAGCATCGGCAGTTGGAACCCCGCGGGCCGCTCCGTGGCCACCCCGGCCGGGGCGAGCTCGTCGTCGCAGCGCAGCGGGTTCGGGTCGACCGCCACGCGGATGTCGTCCGGCTCCGGTTCCTGAACCCGCCATGACCGGATTGCGCCGGGAACGGCTGGTTCCGCGGGTCGACTGGCGCCGCCGGGCGGAGGAGATCGGCTTCTCCTTCCACACCATGGGCGGCGTCCCCTACTGGGACGAGACCGCCTGCTACGCGCTGACCGCAGAGGCGGTCGACGGGCTCGAGGAAGCGACCAACGAGCTCGAGCAGATGTGCCTTGCCCTGGTCGATCGGGTCGTCTCGGCCGGCGACTACGCGCGCCTGCGCCTGTCGGACGAGGCGGCCGGGCTGGTGGAGGCGAGTTGGAAGCGCGGCGACCGCAACCTGGTCGGCCGCTTCGACCTCTCCTGGGACGGCGAGGGCCCGCCCAAGATGCTGGAATACAACGCCGACACGCCGACCTCGCTGTTCGAGGCGGCGGTCGTGCAGTGGGAATGGCTGGAGACCGTCAAGAAGGGCAGCGACCAGTTCAACTCCATCCATGACCGGCTGATCGAGGCCTGGGGCAAGTTCGGCATCCGCAACGCGGTACACTTCACCTGCGTGCGCGACCATGCGGAGGATTTCGGCACGGTCGAGTATCTGCGCGACACCGCCACCCAGGCCGGGCTGGCGACCAGCTTCCTGCATGTCGACGAGATCGGCTGGAACGGCCTCGGCTTCACCGACCTCGACGAGCAGCCGATCCGCACACTCTTCAAGCTCTATCCCTGGGAGTGGCTGCTGGAGGAGGCGTTCGGTCGCAATATCGGCCCGTCCCGGGTGCAGATGATCGAGCCCGCCTGGAAGATGGTGCTGTCGAACAAGGCGATGCTGCCGCTGCTGTGGGAGATGGCGCCCGGCCATCCCTATCTGCTGCCCGCCGCGTTCGAGGCGTCGGGTGTCGAGGGTCCCCGGGTGCGCAAGCCGATCCTCGGCCGCGAGGGCGCCAATGTGGAGATCGTCGGCGAGCAGTCGGCCGATGGCCCCTATGGCGAGGGAGACTTCGTCTACCAGGCGCTGCACCGCCTGCCGAAGACCGACGGCGGGTATCCCGTGATCGGCTCCTGGGTCATCGCCTCGCAGTCGGCCGGCATCGGCATCCGCGAGGACGAGGGGCCGATCACCCGCGACACCAGCCGCTTCGTGCCGCACTACTTCACCTGAGCGATCGCCAAGGGGGGCGGACGATGCTGGTTATGAAGTCGAACTACCTGGAGACACTGCCGAACTTCCTCGCCTATTTCGGCTCGGCCGTGGCGCTGACGGCGCTCTTCCTCTTCCTCTACACGCTGGTGACGCCGCACCGCGAATGGGCGCTGATCCGCACCGGCAACAACGCCGCCGCGATCAGCCTGTCGGGTGCGGCGGTGGGCTTCGCCATCCCCTTCGCCAGCGTCATCATGCAGAGCCAGAGCCTGATCGACATGGCGATCTGGGCCATCGTCGTCCTGGTCGTCCAGATCGGCGCCTATCTGGTGACGCGGGTGCTGAAGCCGGGCCTGAGCGCCCGGATCGAGGCGGGCGATACGGCCCATGGCACCGTGCTGGCCGGTATCGCGATCACGGCCGGCATCCTCAACGCCGCCTGCATGACCTATTGATGGATGCGTCGGCCGTCCGCCGGCTGGAGGAGGCCGGGCTCAACGCCTGGCCGGCACTGCGCGTCGCGCTGCTCGACGGCTGGGTGCTGCGCTTCGCCGACGGCTTCACCAAGCGGGCGAATTCCGCCAACCCCCTCTATGGCGGCGAGGGCGATCTCGAGGCCCGGGTGAACCGGGTGGAGGACCTCTATGCCGGCGCCGGGCAACGCTCGATCTTTCGCCTGACCGCGCTGGCGCCGGAGGCACTGGACGGGCTGCTCGACCGGCGCGGCTACCGGCGGATCGATGAGACGGTGGTCGAGACCGCCGACATTGCGTGCCTGGACCTGGAGGGCGATCCGGATTTCCATGTCGCCGGCTCGGCTGCCGACTGGGCCGAGCCCGCCAGCATCCTGCAGCAGGAGCCGCCGCAATCCCGGCCCATCCTGCGCGCGATGCTGGAGCGGATCGTTCCCCGTGCCTGCTTCGGCCTGCTGTTGCGCGACGGCGTGCCGGTGGCCTGCGGGCTGGCGGTGGTGGAAGACGGCATGGTCGGCCTGTTCGAGATCGCGGTCGACGCTACCCGGCGCCGCGCGGGCCTCGGCCTGGCGATGACCCGATCCCTCCTCGCCTGGGGCCGGGCGCAGGGCGCGGCGAGCGCCTACCTGCAGGTGGTCGCCACGAACACCCCGGCCCGCACGCTCTATGCTGGCCTCGGTTTCCGCGAGAGCCACCGCTACTGGTATCGGGTGTCGCAGGCCGGCTGACGCCTCCCCCCCCCCCCCGACGCGTCACCGTCGCGCATACTGGTCCTGGCCGAACAGGATCGCCCGCTGCTTCTCGTCGATCGGCCCCTGGCGGCGCCGCTCGGTCAGGATCTTCATGCCGCGCTCGGTGGCCGGACGGGCCGCGATCGCGTCCATCCAGCGGACGAGGTGCGGAAAGTCGCCAACCGGCCCCTCGCCCGCCTTGTACGACGCAAGCCACGGATAGCAGGCCATGTCGGCGATCGTGTACTCGTCGCCGGCCAGATACGGGCTGTCGCCCAGGCGACGGTCCATCACGCCGCAGATGCGCCTGGCCTCGTTGGAGTAGCGGTCGACGGCGTAGGGGATCTTCTCCGGCGCATAGTTGCGGAAGTGCCCGCGCTGGCCGAACATCGGGCCGACGCTGGCCATCTGGAACATCAGCCACTGGTTGACGGCCCAGCGGGCACGCCCAGCCTGCGGGTAGAACCGGCCGGTCTTCTCGCCGAGATACATCAGGATGGCACCCGATTCGAAGATCGAGATCGGCTGCCCGTCCGGCCCGTCGGTGTCGACGATCGCCGGCATCTTGTTGTTCGGGCTGATCTTCAGGAAATCGGACTGGAACTGCTCGCCGGTCCCGATGTCGATGGGGTGGACGGTGTAGGGCAGGCCCGTCTCTTCCAGCATCAGGTGGACCTTCTGGCCGTTGGGCGTCGGCCAGGTGTAGAGCTCGATCATCGGGTCGCCTTTCGCATCGGAGCCGGCGCCGGAAGGGTGTCTCCGGCAGGCCGTCACGACATGCGGCAGCAGAGACGGCTTTTCAACCCCGGCTCCGGCGCTTAAACCCCTGCCCCATGACTGTGCTTCGCATCGGCACCCGCGGCAGCCCGCTCGCCCTCTACCAGGCCCATGCCGTGAAGGCCGCGCTGGCGGCAGCCGATCCCGATCTGGCCGGGCCCGCGGCAATCGAGATCGTCGTCATCCGGACGACCGGCGACCGGGTGCAGGACCGCACGCTGTCCGAGATCGGCGGCAAGGGACTGTTCACCAAGGAGATCGAGGAGCAGCTGGCCGACGGATCCATCGACCTGGCCGTCCATTCCATGAAGGACGTCCCGACGATCCTGCCCGAAGGTCTGGTGATCGACGCGATGCTGCCCCGCGCCGACCCGCGGGATGCGCTGGTTGCGCTGGTTCCGGGGGGGATCGAGGCACTGCCCCGGGGGGCGGTGGTCGGCACGGCATCGCTGCGTCGCCAGGCCCAGCTCCTGCACCTCCGACCGGATCTGCGGGTCGTCCCCTTTCGCGGCAATGTCGACACCCGCCTGGCCAAGCTCGCGGCCGGCAACGCCGCCGCCACGGTGCTGGCGCTGGCCGGGCTGGCGCGACTCGGCAAAGCCGGCGTCGCAACGGCCATCCTGGAGCCTGAGACGATGCTGCCGGCGGTGGCCCAGGGCGCCATCGGCATCGAGCGCCGTGCAGGCGATGGCCTGGCGGCGGCACGAGTGGCCCGCATCAACGACCAGGCGACGGCAATCGCGGTCGCGGCCGAGCGCGCCTTCCTGGCGGTCCTCGACGGTTCCTGCCGCACCCCGATCGCCGCGCTGGCCGAACTCGACGGCGATGGCGGCCTGGCCCTCCGCGGCTTGGTCGCGGCGCCGGACGGCTCCCGGCTCGTCTCCGGCGCTTGGCGCGGCCCGGTATCCGAGGCCGAACGCATCGGCGCGATGGCTGGTGCGGAACTCCGCGCCCGCGCGTCCTTTCTCGACGCCTGATGCGGGTCCTGCTCACCCGGCCCGAGCCCGAATCGCGGGCGCTTGCCGCCGAACTCGCCGCTGCCGGAATCCTCTCGGTCGTGGCGCCGCTCCTGCGCATCGTGCCGGTTGCCGATGCCGAGGCGGCACTTGCCCGGGACATCGCCGGGGCACGCGCGCTGCTGTTCACCAGTGCGAATGCGGTCGAGGCGTTTGCCGCCCTTTCGGCCCGGCGGGACCTGCCGGTCTTCGCCGTCGGCCCGCGGACCGAGGCATCGGCACGCGCGGCCGGGTTCGCTGCTGTCGAAGGTGCCGACGGCGACGGCGCGGCGCTGGTCCGGCTGGTAGGGAGCCGGCTCGAGCCCGGGCCGGCGCCCCTGCTGCACCCATCCGGCGCGGACATCGCCCAGGACCTGTCCGGGGAGTTGTCGGCGCTGGGATTCGTCGTCCGGCGAACGGTCCTGTACAAGGCCGAGGCGGTGGATGTGCTGCCGGCGGCCGCGCGGGATGCCCTGAAGGCGGGAACGCTGGACGGGGTTCTGTTGTTCTCGCCCCGCACGGCCACGCAGTTCGCGCAGCTGGCTGCGGCAGCAGGCCTCACCGATCCGGCCGGTCCGGCGATTGTCGCCCGCCGGCCGATCGCCTATTGCCTCAGCCCGGCCGTGGCCGCCGCGGCAGCCAGCATCCCGTGGCGAGCCGTCCGGATCGCGGCGGAGCCGAACGCCCGTTCCCTCATCCACCTGGTCGAGGAAGATGGCCCGGTCGAAGACAGCGCACGCAGCAGCGAGGAGCCGACCATGAAGGAGCCGCAGTCGGCGAAGCCGGAGCCGGACGCCACGACGGCCCCCGGCGACAATCCCGCGCGGGAGAGCCGGGAGGCCGAGTCGCCGGCGGTTGTGCCCGGACCGACCGCTGTCCACGCCGAGCCGACCGCGACGCGCGGAGGAATCGGCCTGTTGCCGACCGTCATCGTCGCGGCCGTGGTCGCCGTGCTGATCGGGCTGTCGGCCCCGCTCTGGCGAGCCTGGATCGGGGTCGACTGGCGACCCGCCGCGACGCCAACCGATCTCGGCCCCCTCGAAGCCCGGGTGGGGGCGCTGGAAAGGCGGCCGCCGCCCGACACCGCCCCCTTGTCGGACGCCATCCGTCGCCTTCAGGCGGACATAGCCCGCCTGGCGGAGCGTCCCGCGGCCGACCCGGCGCTCGGCTCGGAGATCAAGCGCCTGCAGGGCATGGTGGACGGGCTGACCCGTCGCCTGGCCGAGGCCGAGACGGCGATGCGGGACAGTCGCCTGCGCGACCGCATTGGCGAGCGTGCCCTGGTCGCGGCGACCGCGCTGCGCGGGGCGGCGGAACGCCCGGGTCCGTTCGTGGCGGAGCTCGAGGCGGCACGGGCTGCCCTGGCGGAGGATGCGGCGGCCAAGGAGGCGGTCGAGGCGCTCGCTCCCTTTGCCGAGAAGGGGGTGCCGGACGCAGGTGCCATCGCCCGGCGATTCGATGCCGTGTCGGCGGCGGTCGTCCAGGCGGCCCGACGCGCCCCGGAAGGGGACTGGATGGATCGCACGGTGGAGCGGATGGCGTCGGTCGTGACCGTGCGCCGGGTCGAGAATCCGGTCGCGGGCTCGCCCGATGCCCATGTCGCGACGGCCGAGAAGGCGCTGGCGGCACGCGACGTCGCCGCCGCCCTGGAGGCGCTGGCACCGATCCGCGACGCCGTCGCCCGGGCGGCGCCGGAGTGGCTCGCCGCAGCCGAAGCCCGGCGCGCGGTCGACGCCGCGACGATGCGCGTAACGCGGCGGGTCGCGGCCATCCTCGGCCAGGACCGCTGAGCCGATGCGACGCCTTCTTCTGTTCGTCGCGCTGGCCGCGCTGGTGGTCGCCGGCGCCGTCTGGGTAGCCGATCGCCCCGGCCAGATCTCCATCGTCTGGCAGGGCTGGCGCCTCGATACCTCGGTCGCCATCCTCCTGATCCTGACCGCGGCCCTGGCGCTGCTGTTCGCGCTGGGACTGCGCTTTCTCGGCTGGCTGGTGCGGATCCCGCGCCGCTGGCGGCGCTGGGCCCGGGAACGCCGTCGCCGCCGTGGCTACCAGGCGCTGACCGTGGGCATGGTGGCGGTTGCCGCCGGCGATCCGGAGGAGGCCCGGCGCCAGGCGCGCCGCGCCGACGTGCTGCTGGACGAGCCGCCGCTGACGATGCTGCTGTCCGCCCAGGCGGCCCAGCTCAATGGGGACGAGGCGGCCGCCCGGCGGTACTTCACGGCGATGCTCGATCGCCGCGAGACCGAGTTCCTGGGGCTGCGCGGATTGCTGATGCAGGCGACTCGCACCGGCGACAGTGCCGCCGCCCTGGAACTGGCGCGCCGGGCGCGTCGCCTGCGGCCGGACACGCCGTGGGTCCTGACCACCCTGTTCGAGCTGGAGGCGCGGGCCGGGCACTGGCGCGAGGCCGAGGCGACATTGGCCGAGGCGCAGCGGCGCAGCATCCTGCCGGTCGCCGAGGCCCGCCACCGCCGGGCCGCCGTGCTGCTGGAGCAGGCCCGGGCCGCGGAGGTCGACGGGCGGTCGCGCGACGCGTCGGATCTGGCCGCGCGGGCCCATGACGAGGACCGTGCCTTCGTGCCGGCGACCGTCGCCTATGTCCGCCTGCTGGGCGCTGCCGGCCGCACGCGCAAGGCCGAACGGGTGGCGGAGAAGGCCTGGTCGCTGGCGCCTCACCCGGACCTCGCCGCCGCCTACGCCGCATTGGCGCCCGAGGGCGACCCGGTGGGCGCCGCCCAGCGGATGGAGCGCCTGGCCGGGGCCCTGCCCGGGCATATCGAGAGCCGGATGGTCCAGGCGACGGCGGCGTTGCGGGCCGGCCTGTGGGGCGAGGCGCGCCAGAAGCTGGAGGCGGTCGTCGCCGAGCGGCCGACCGCGCGCGCCTATGGCCTGCTGGCCGAGGTGGAGGAGGGCGAGAACGCCGATCCCGCCGCGGCGCAGCGATGGCTGCGGCTCGCGGCCGAGGCGCCGGCGTCCGAAGCATGGACGTGCACGTCCTGCGGCAGCGTCGCTCCGGCCTGGAGCATCGTCTGCCCGGCCTGTGGCGGGGTCGATGGCCTGCGCTGGCAGGCGCCGGCGCGATCGCCGCTCCTTCCACGCCCGGCCGAGGAGCCGGCCGCGGCCCCGACGGCCGACGCCCCGAACCCGTAGGGGGCGGAGCGGGCGGCTCAGCTGGGCCGCCCGGGATCCTCGCCCTTCAGGACCATCGGCAGGCCGGCCACCATCATCACCACGCGTTCCGCCGCGGCCGCCACCCGCTGGTTGAGGCGCCCTGCATGATCGCGGAAGGCCCGGGCCAGCGCATTGTCCGGCACGATGCCCTGGCCCACCTCGTTGGCGACCAGGACGACCGGCACGGCGGTGTCCTCGAGCGTTGCCACCAGCCGTTCGGTCTCGGCATCGACCGAACGCCCTTCGAGCATCAGGTTGGAGATCCAGATGGTCAGGCAATCGACCAGGATCGGCCGTCCCGGCAGGGCATGGGCCTCGATCGCATGGGCCAGGTGCAGCGGCTCCTCGACCGTGGTCCAGAACGGTCCGCGCCGGTCGCGATGGTGGCGGATCCGGTCCGCCATCTCCCGGTCACCCGCCGTCGCGGTGGCGATGTAGAGGCCGCTCGCCGCCGCGTCCTCGACAAGGGTCTCCGCATGCTGGCTCTTCCCGGACCGGGCGCCGCCCATGACCAGGGTCACGCGCGGCAGCGGCACGAAGCCGAGGATGGCGGGCGGGGGGCGACGGGCCATTGGCGGGACCTCCCGGGCTATGCCGCCATGTAGTTGACGGTGGCGACCCGCCAGCCATGGCCCAGCCCCGGGCCATCGACATGCTCGAGCCGTGTCAGCGAGACATTGTCGATGGAGAAGGCGAGCGCGGTCTCGGGCGGCAGCTGCAAGGCGTGGGCGATGGCGGCGCGGATGGTGCCGCCATGGGTGACCGCGACGATGTCGCGGCCGCGATGCTCGACCGTCAGCCGGTCGATCACCGGCGCCACGCGGTCCATCAGGTCGACGAAGCTCTCGCCCCCGGGCGGCGCTTCGTGGGCCGGCGCCAGCCAGAAGCGGTGCCAGGATTCACCCCGCGTTTCCTGCAGTTCGGCGTACTTGAGTCCCTGCCAGTCGCCGAAGGACTGCTCGGCGAAGCCGCTCTCCCGGGTCGGCTCGGGCCCGGTGGCGCCTGCCGCCCGCAGCGCGTCCGCGGTCTGGATGGTGCGCAGCAACGTGCTCGTCACCCACACCGCGTCCTGGGGCAGCTGCGTTGCCAGCGCCTTGAACAGGGCCTCGTCGGTGCAGTCGCAGGGATGGTCGGCCTGGCCATAGATCCGGCCGTCGTTCACCCGCACGGGCGCATGCCGCACCCACCACCAGCGCGTCGTGGTATTCATGGCTGGCCCGCCCACGCAGGGGATGCCCAGGGTTGCGCTGCAATGGCCAGAAGCATCACCGTCTCCGTCGTCTGCTGGGTCGCGCCGAGAACGTCGCCGGTGTACCCGCCGACCTGCCGCCGTGCAAGCCAGCCCAGGACCAGGACGGCCGCCGTCGCCGCGGCGACGGCGGCCGCGGCCCGCGCCGGGCCGATGGCCAGCAGCAGGGCGATCACGCCCAGACCAATCGCGATCGCCGTCGTCGTGCCCGACGGCCGGCCCATGCCGGCGCCCAGCCCGTCGCGGCGGGCGGGCGGCAGGGCGATCGCCAGCACCGGGAACACCGAGCGCGAGGCGGCGGCAGTTGCGGCCAGCGCAGCGCCGGCCAGCCAGGGCGGCATGGCCGCCAGCGCGGCCACCTTGACCGCCAGCACCATGCCCAGCGCCAGCACCCCGAAGGTGCCGATGCGGCTGTCGCGCATGATCGCCAGCCGCTCGGCCGGCGATCGCCGGACGCCGAAGCCGTCGGCGGTGTCGGCCAGCCCATCCTCGTGCAGCGCGCCCGTCAGCATCATGACCGCCGCCAGGGCGAGCAACGGACCGGCCGGCTGCGGCAGGCCGAGGAGATGTGCCGCTGCCAGCACCAGCGCCCCGGCGAAGCCGAGCAGGGCCCCCACCAGCGGGAACACGCGCAGCGCGCGGGCAAGGGCCCCCGGCTCGGGCGGCCCGGCGTCGTCGGGCAGCGGCACCCGCGTCAGCAGCTGGCCGGCCCGGCGCAGGTCGGCGATCCAGGCGGCGGGGCGGAAATCGTCGGGGGGCATGGCGTTCACCGCCCAGGCTTATAGCGCGTCCGGTCCGCAAGGTTGACCCGCCGTGCCCATCGGCCCTATGCGGGGGCACCATTCCCCTCAGGTGCCCATGCCCGACCCGATCGCGACCCTCGACGAGATGCGGCGCATCCTCGCGATGCTGCCCGGCCCCGACCTTGCTGCCCGCACGGCCGCGGTCGAGCGCGAGGGCCAGCTGACCAAGCCGGCCGGCGCGCTGGGCCGGCTGGAGGCGATCGCGGAGTGGCTGGCCACCTGGCAGGGCCGGCATCCGCCCGACGTACGGCGGCCGCGGACCATCGTGTTCGCCGCCAACCACGGCGTCGCCCGGCGCGGGGTGTCGGCCTTTCCGGCGTCCGTGACGCAACAGATGATGGCCAACTTCGCGGCGGGCGGGGCGGCCGTCAACCAGCTCTGCACCGCGATGGACGCCGACCTGCGCGTCTACGAGCTTGACCTGGAGCGTCCGACGGCCGACTTCACCGAGGGGCCGGCCATGACCGAGGAAGCCTGCGCGCGCGCGCTCGCCTACGGCATGATGGCGATCGAGCCGGGGGTCGACCTGGTGGCCCTGGGCGAGATGGGCATCGCCAATACGACCGCGGCGGCGGCGCTGGCCTGCGCCCTCTTCGGCGGGACGGCCGCCGACTGGGTCGGCCCCGGGACAGGCGTTGCCGGCCCGGCCCTCGCCGCCAAGACGGATGCCGTGGCGGCGGCGGTGGCGATCAACCGGACGGCGATGACCGATCCGTTCGAGATCCTGCGCTGCGTCGGCGGCTACGAGCTGGCGGCGATCGCCGGGGCGGTGATGGCCGCCCGGCTGGCCCGGGTGCCGGTCCTGCTCGACGGCTATGCGGCGACGGCCGCGGCGGCGGTGCTGTTTGCCGCCGATCCGCACGCGCTCGACCATTGCCTGGTCGGCCATTGCTCGGCCGAGCCGGGCCATCGCCGGCTGCTGGCCCGCATCGGCCAGGCGCCGCTGCTCGACCTCGGCATGCGGCTCGGCGAGGGATCGGGGGCAACGCTGGCGATCGGCATCGTCAAGGCGGCGGCGGCATGCCATGCCGGCATGGCGACCTTCGCCCAGGCGCGGGTCAGCGGGCCGGCCGCCACCTGACCCGTGTCGCCTTCGATCCGGTCCGAACGCCGAGCGGACTCGACGGCGGCCGCAGGTTCGGGCAAGGAAGCGGGATGCTGCTGTCGTCGCTGATCGGGGGGGAGCGGGCGCGGGCCGATGGGCGCGGCTGGGTCAACCTGCGCACGCTGGTCGCGATCCGCTGGCTGGCGGTGATCGGCCAGGCGGCGACGCTGCTCTTCGTCCATATCTCGCTTGCCTACCCGCTGCCCCTGGCGACGGCCCTGCTGGTGGTCGGCGCCTCCGCCGCGGTCAACATCGTCGCCACCTTGCAGCGGCCGGTGCAGACCCGCCTGGCCGACCGGGACGCCGCAGCCTACCTCGCCTTCGACGTGTTCCAGCTGTCGGGCCTGCTCTACCTGACGGGCGGGCTGGAGAACCCGTTCGCGGTTCTCATCCTGGCGCCGGTCACGGTGTCGGCCACCATCCTGTCGCGGCCGACGACGATCGGCCTCTGCCTCTTCACGCTGCTCGCCATCGGGGTGCTGGTCTTCTTCCGCTGGCCCCTGCCCTGGCCGCCGCCCGGCCTGGCGCTGCCGCCCACCTATCGCTTCGGCGTCGCCGCGGCCCTGGCGCTGGCCACCGTCTTCATCGCCGCCTACACGTGGCAGGTGACCGCGGAGGCGCGGCGCCTGACCGACGCGCTCGCCGCCACCCAGCTGGCCCTGGCGCGCGAGCAGCAGCTTTCGGCGGTGGGCGCGCTGGCGGCGGCCGCTGCCCATGAACTGGGCTCGCCGCTCGGCACCATCGCGGTCGTTGCCCGCGAGCTGTCGCACGACCTGCCGGTGGACGGCCCCTGGCGCGAGGATCTGGCCTTGCTGGAAAGCCAGGTGGCGCGCTGCCGTGACATCCTGGCCGAACTGGCGCAGCGGCCGGAGCGCAACTCGCCGTTCGACGGCATCCCCCTGTCGGTCTTCGTCGATCTGGCGGCTGCCCCGCACCGCCAGCCGCATATCGCCTTCGAGATCGTCCGCGAGGGGCCCGACGACCCGCCGGAGCCCGTCGTGGCGGAGCGGCCGGAGCTGCGTCATGCGCTGGGCAACCTGCTGCAGAACGCCTTCCAGTTCGCCGACGCCGAAGTGCGTGCTACGGTCGCCTGGGATGCGACGGAGGCGCGGATCGTGGTGCGCGACGACGGTCCGGGCTTCCGGCCGGATGTCCTGGCCCGGATCGGCGAGCCCTACGTGTCCGGCCGGGATCGCCCCGGGGGCTCCATGGGCCTCGGCATCTTCATCGCCGAAACGCTGCTGGCGCGCACCGGGGCGGACATGACGGTGGAGAATGCGGCCGACGGCGGGGCGGAGGTCGTCATCCGCTGGCACCGCGACAGACTGGAGGGGCTAGAGCCGCAACCATCATGACCGAACCGATCGAGCCACCCACCGGACCCACCCTGCTCGTCGTCGACGACGATGGCCCCCTGCGCACCCGGCTTGCCACGGCGATGGAGAGGCGCGGCTACCAGGTGACGACGGCCGAGAGCGTCGCCGCCGGCGTTGCCGCCGCCCGCGCGGTCCGCCCGCTCTATGCGGTATGCGACCTGAAGCTCGGCGACGGCAATGGCCTGGAAGTGGTGCAGGCGGTCCGCGCGGCGCGCCCCGATGCCCGCGTCGTCGTGCTGACCGGATATGGCAACATCGCCACCGCGGTGGCCGCCGTGAAGGCGGGCGCGGTCGACTACCTCGCCAAGCCGACCGATGCGGATGCCATCGAATCGGCCCTGAAGGCCCAGGGCGACAAGCTGCCCCAGCCGCCGGAGCAGCCGATGTCGGCCGACCGGGTCCGCTGGGAGCATATCCAGCGGGTCTTCGAACAGTGTGACCGCAACGTGTCGGAGACGGCGCGGCGGCTGCGCATGCACCGCCGGACGCTGCAGCGCATCCTCAACAAGCACGCCCCGCGCGACTGACGGGCCGGCATTCCGCCCGTGCCGGCTGAACCCCGCGTTCCGGACGGCACGGTCGTCTATGCGGTGGGCGACATCCACGGCCGCGACGACCTGCTGGCCGACCTGCATCGCCGCATCGCGGCCGACGCAGCGGCGTGCGGCGCCGGGCGCCGAGTGCTCGTCCACCTGGGCGACTATGTGGACCGCGGACCGTCGTCCCGCCAGGTCGTCGACCGTCTGGCCAACGCGGACCTGCCCGGATTCGAGTGGGTGTCGCTCAAGGGCAACCACGAGGCCTTCCTGCTCGCCTTCCTGCGGCGTTCGGACCCGGCCGAGATCTGGCTGGTGAATGGCGGCGATGCCACCCTCGCCAGCTACGGGGTGCTGTCGCCTGATCCGTATGACGAGGAGGACGTGGCCCGCGCCCGCGCCGACCTCGCCCGTGCCCTGCCGGCGGCCCATGGCCGCTTCCTGGCCGGGTTGCGCCTGATGCACCAGGAGGGCGACTATCTGTTCGTTCATGCGGGCATCCGCCCGTGGGCGGCACTGGACCGCCAGGTGGAAGCGGACCTGGTATGGATCCGCGAGCCGTTCCTGACCTGGACGAAGCCGTTCGGCCCGATCGTCGTGCATGGCCATACCATCGTCCGGGCGCCCGAGGTCCGCACCAACCGCATCGCCATCGACACGGGCGCCTACCGTAGCGGCCGCCTCACCTGCCTGGCGCTGCAAGGAACGGATCGGCGCTTCCTGAACACCTGACGGGCCGCGCGGTCATGCCCACGGCCGCTCGGCGCGTGACGATCGCAGGCGGATCGGCTATCGAGGGGCGATCCTCCCATCCGAGCAGGCGTATCCGATCATGACCAAGCGTATCCTGGTGACCGGCGGGGCGGGCTTCCTCGGCTCCCATCTCGTGGAGCGGCTGCTCGCCGAAGGTCACGAGGTGCTGTCGGTGGACAACTATTTCACCGGCCGACGCGCCAACCTGGCCCACCTGTTCGACAACAAGCGGCTCGAGGCGCTGCGCCACGACATCACCTTCCCGCTCTATGTCGAGGTCGACGAGATCTACAACCTCGCCTGCCCGGCCTCGCCCATCCACTACCAGTTCGACCCGGTGCAGACGACCAAGACCAGCGTGCTGGGCTCGATCAACATGCTGGGGCTGGCCAAGCGGCTGAAGGCGAAGATCCTGCTGTCGTCGACGTCGGAGGTCTATGGCGACCCGCTCGTCCATCCGCAGACCGAGGAGTATCGCGGCAACGTCAACACGATCGGTCCGCGCGCCTGCTACGACGAGGGCAAGCGCTGCGCGGAGACGCTGTTCTTCGACTATCACCGCCAGCACAATGTCCGCATCCGCGTCGCCCGCATCTTCAACACCTACGGGCCGCGGATGCACCCGAACGACGGGCGGGTGGTGTCGAACTTCATCGTCCAGGCGCTGAGGAACGCGCCGATCAGCGTCTATGGCGACGGCATGCAGACCCGCGCCTTCTGCTATGTCGACGACCTCATCGACGGGCTGTGGCGCCTGATGAACGCGCCCGACGGGGTGACCGGGCCGATCAACATCGGCAACCCGGTCGAGATCCCGGTGATCGAACTGGCCCGGCGCGTCATCGCCATGACCGGTTCGCGCTCGACCATCGAGCACAAGCCCCTGCCGGTCGACGATCCGCTGCAGCGCTGCCCGGTGATCGACAAGGCGCGCGAGCTGCTCGGCTGGAACCCCTCGATCGCGCTCGAGATCGGGCTGGGCAAGACGATCGCCTTCTTCGACGGCGAGCTGCGTCGCGGCGCGATCGGCTGAGGGGCTCAGCCGGCCGGCGCCAGTGGCTCCAGCAGTGCCACCTGGGGGGCGGCGTCCCGCGGCAGGATCCCGGCCAGGCGCGGGTCGTCCAGCACCTCGACGCCGGTCGCGTACGGAACGAAGCCGCAGGCCATGTAGAAGGGAACGGCGGCCGGGTGGTCGTGGGTGCAGGTATGCAGCCACACCCGCCCGGGGTCGCCCGCGAAGGCCCGCTCCAGGGCGGCCGCCATCATGCGCCGTCCGAGCCCGCGGCCGACCGCCTCCGGGACCAGGCCGAAATCGACGATCTCGACCGACGCCGGGTCGCTGCGGTCGAGCACGACCAGCCCCACTTCCGCATCCTCCTCCGGCGCGCCGTCCTCCAGCGCGACGAAGACCTCGAAGGCGGGATCATGGATCTGGGCGGCCAGCCCCGCATCGTCCAGTTCGAGGTGCATGGACCATAGCCAGGGGGTGCCGACCCGGCGGAACAGGGCGCGATACCAGTCGAGACCGGGCTTCTCGATCCGGCGCAGGGTCATGGGCGGGGCGCTCGGCGCGGCCGGCCGCGTCCGCCGTTCCAGCCAGGTGACGACGTTCAGGATCTTCCCGCGCGGGAAGACGTGGTAGCCGTCGGGCAGCGGTGCCGCGCCGACGGTCCTGCCGTCCTCGGGTCGCTTCGTCACGGTCGGTCGTACCCCTAGTTGGGGCGGTTCGGCCGCCGCGCGCGCAAGGCGGCGTCCTTGGCGGGGTCGACCCACCAGGTGGCGAGGAAGCCCAGGCTGTACCTGGCGGTGACGGCGGGGCGCGCGAACCGGTCCCAGTAGGCGATGCGCCAGGTCTGGATATGCCAGTTGGGGATGGCGTAGTGGCCCCACAGCAGCACGCGGTCCAGCGCCCGGGTGCGGTCGATCAGGGCCTGCCGGCTGGGGGCGTTGATCACCAGCTCCACCAGCTTGTCGATCGCCGGGCTTGCGATGCCGATGGTGTTGCGGCTGCCCTCCTCGCGGGCGGCGGCGGACGACCACATGTCGCGCTGCTCGTTGCCAGGCGACAGGGACTGGGCGAAGACCTCGACCGTCATGTCGTAGTCGAAGGTCTCCATGCGCTTCTGGTACTGGGCGCTGTCCACCGTGCGCACCCGCGCCTGGATGCCGAGCCGCTCCAGGTTCTTGGCGAACGGCAGGGCAATCCGCTCCCAGGTCGGCTGCGACAGCAGGATCTCGAAGCTCATCGGCTCGCCGGTCTTCTCGTGGACGAGGCGGCGATCCTTGATGACCCAGCCGGCGCCTTTCAGCAGGTCGAAGGCAATGCGCAGGTTGTCCCGCAGGTTGCCGCTGCCGTCGGTGCTGGGCGGAACATACGCCTTGGTGAACACCTCGTCGGGAACCTGCCCGCGGAACGGCTCCAGGATGGCCAGCTCGGCCGGGCTCGGCAGCCCCGACGAGGCCAGCTCGGAGTTGGAGAAGTAGCTCCTGGTCCGCTTGTAGGCGCCGTAGAACAGCGTCCGGTTGGTCCACTCGAAGTCGAAGGCATGGCCGATCGCCTCGCGCACCCTGGGATCGGCGAAGATCGGGCGGCGGACGTTGAAGACGAAGCCCTGCATGCCGGTCGGCTGCTCGTTGACGATCTCCTCGCGCTTGATCAGCCCCTCGGTGACCGCCGGCGCGTCGTAGCCGGTCGCCCAGTCCTTGGCGACGTTCTCCTGCTTGAAGTCGTATTCGCCGCCCTTGAACGCCTCCAGCGCGACCGTGGAATCGCGATAATAGTCGTAGCGGATGCGGCCGAAATTATACTGGCCCTTCAATGCCGGAATATTGTCGGACCAATGGTTCTCCACCCGCTTGAAGGTGATGGAGCGGCCGGCGTCGGCCGACTCGACGACGTAGGGCCCGCTGCCGAGCGGCGCGTCCAGCGTGGTGCGGTCGAACTCCCGGCCGGCCCAGTAGGCGCGCGACAGCACCGGCATCTGGCCCACGATCAGCGGCAGCTCCGGATTGTCGGCGGCGCGGAAGGTGAAGCGCACCTGGCGCGGGCCGGTCGCCTCCGCCTTCACGACGTCGCCGTAATAGGTCCGGTAGAAGGGCGCGCCCTTGGTCTTCAGGATCTCGAAAGAGAACACGATGTCGTCGGGCGTGATGGGGCTGCCGTCGTTGAACTTCGCCTCGGGGCGCAGGTTGAAGGCGACCCAGCTCCGGTCCTGCGGGACGATGAAGCTCTCCGCGACGATCCCGTACTCCGAGAAGGGCTCGTCGCCGGAATTGGCGGTCAGCGTCTGGAACAGCAGGCCGGAGCCCGCCGCCGGCACCCCCTTGAGGGTGAAGGGATTGAGCGTATCGTAGGTGCCGATGGCGGCCATCCGCACCGTGCCGCCCTTGGGCGCGTCCGGGTTGACGTAGTCGAAATGCTTGAAGTCCGGCGGGTATTTGAGGTCGCCATACATCGACATGCCGTGCCGGGGCGTCTCGTCGGCCAGGGCCGGCGCCGCGGCGACCGCCAGGAGCGGGATCGCGATCAGGAACGGCGCGGCAAGGATGCGGGCGATCATGCTCATCGGTGGCCTTTCTTCAGCCCGTTCGCGTCCGATGTAACCTGTGGCGCCGGACGGCGAAGGGCAAGGCGGCAAGCACGGCCACGGCCGATGAAAACCCGTTCAGGTTGCTCCAGGCTTCAGCCGGCCAGGCGCTCCAGCGCCGCCGCATGGGCGCGCGCATCGCCGGCGATCGCCGACCGGCTGCCCGAATGCAGGCCGAGCGGGCGGCCTTCCCAGTCGGTGGCGATGCCGCCCGCCCCCTCGATCACCGGCACCAGGGCGCAGAAATCATAGGTCTGCAGCGACGACTCGACGACGAGGTCGGCATGACCGGAGGCGACCATGCCGGTGGCGTAGCAGTCGGCCCCCCAGCGCATCAGCTTGACCGACCGGCGCAGGCGCTCGAAGGCGGCCACCTCTTCCCCCTTGAACATGTCGGGCGCGGTGGCGAAGAGGGTGGCGCGGCCGAGATCCGCGCAGGCCCGGGCGCGGGCCGGCCGGCCGTTGAGGGTGGTGCCGCGGCCGACGGCCCCGATCCAGCGCTCGCGCGCGATGGGCTGGTCGATGACGCCCAGCACCGGCCGTCCGCCCTGCAGCAGGGCGATCAGGGTGCCGAACACCGGCACGCCGGAAATGAATGCCTTGGTCCCGTCGATCGGATCGAGCACCCACACGAACTCGGCGTCGAGGCGAACGGCGCCATGCTCCTCGCCCAGAATGCCGTGATCGGGGAACGCGGCTTCGATCAGGCGGCGCATGGCCGTCTCCGCGTCGCGGTCGGCGACGGTGACCGGGCTCTCGTCGGCCTTGTCGTCGATCGCGATGCCGGAGCGGAAATGCGGCCGGATCACCGTTCCGGCCGCATCGGCCAGGCGCTCGGCCAGGCTGAACGCCTCGGCCGGGAAGGAGGGTCCGCTCAAGGCAGCGGCTTCGGGCTCGCGCTCAGCGTGCGCAGATAGGCGATGAGGGCGGCGCGGTCCTCGACCTTCGGCAGGCCCGCGAACGCCATCTTGGTGCCCGGCGCATAGGCGCGCGGATTGGCCAGGAAGGTGCTCAGCTCCTCGTAGTTCCACTCGCCGGGCTTGCTCTTGATCGCATCGGAATAGGCGAAGCCCGCCGCGTGGGCATGCTTGGCGCCGACGATGTCGTACAGGTTCGGGCCGACCCGGTTGGGCCCGCCCTGGGTGAAGGTGTGGCAGGCGGCGCACTTCTTCGACTGGGCCTCGCCAGCGGCCACGTTCGCGGCGGCGAGGAGGGGGCTGACCGGCTGAAGGGCGGCCGGCGCGGGCGCGGTCGCCGTGGCGGCCTGCTGCACGCCTTCCACCTTGTAGACGCTCTCCTTCAGCTTGTGCGGATGGACGAGCACGTTGGCGATGAAGCCCGACGTCATCGCGATCACGCCCGCCAGCAGCACCGCAGCGGCGATCTTGTTGGTCTCCAGGTTCATGGCCGCGACCTCGTACTCCCGCTAGGCTTTAACAGAAGGCTGGGTTCTGTCGGACCAGCCGACCCGCCCGGACGAATGCCGTCGGTCGGGATGGCTGACGGTCGGCCATGAGATACATGCGAAAGCCGCTGACAGCATCAGGAAAATGTGCTTCATCGGGTCGCGGTGCGGACGCCAAGCCTCTGGAATGGCCGGCTTTTCCGCTGCGGCATAACGACGCACGACGAGTTGACGTGACCCTCTCCGCCCGCCCCATCGTGGTGATTCCGGCCCGCCTCGCCGCCACCCGCCTGCCGGACAAGCCGCTCGCCGACATCCATGGCGAGCCGATGATCGTGCATGTCTGGCGCCGCGCGATGGAGGCCGGGATCGGGCCCGTTCTGGTCGCCGCCGGCGACCCGCCGATCGTGGCGGCCGTGGAACGCGCCGGCGGCATGGCGGTGCTGACCGACCCGGATCTGCCGCGCGGCAGCGACCGGGTCTGGGCTGCCTTGCGGGCGTTCGATCCCGACGGGCGCCACGATGCGGTCGTCAACGTCCAGGGCGACCTGCCGACCATCGAGGCGGCCCTGATCCGCCGCGCCCTGGAGCCGCTGGCCGAGCCGGCGGTCGACATCGCCACCCTGGCCGCCGTGATCATCCGGCCCGAAGAGCGCACCAATCCCAACGTCGTGAAGGCGGTGGCGCCGTTCGCCGACGGGATCCGGGTGGCGCGCGCCCTCTATTTCACCCGGGCCACCGCCCCTTCAGGGGACGGGCCGCTCTATCACCATATCGGCCTCTACGCCTTCCGCCGCGCGGCGCTGGAGCGCTTCGTCGCCCTGCCGCAAGGGGTCCTGGAGCGCCGGGAAAGCCTGGAACAGCTCCGCGCGCTGGAGGCCGGGATGCGGATCGACGTGGCCCTGGTCGATACCGTGCCGCTCGGCGTCGATACCCCGGAAGACCTGGACCGTGCCCGTGCGATGCTGGCGCCGGGCCGCGCCCGCCAGACCCCCTAGGAGGCCAGACCATGCCCGCCAATGCCAAGCCCGCCGGGCGGATCGCCTTCCAGGGACAGCTCGGCGCCTATTCGCACCTCGCCTGCCGCAATGCCCGGCCCGAGTTCGAGCCCCTGCCCTGCGCCGACTTCGAAGAAGCGTTCGCCGCGGTGGCGGGCGGCGCGGCCGACCTGGGCATGATCCCGATCGACAATTCGGTGGCGGGCCGGGTGGCCGACATCCATCACCTGCTCCCCCATTCGGGCCTGCATATCGTGGGCGAGCATTTCCAGCCGGTGCATCACCACCTGCTGGCGGTCCCCGGGGCGACGCTGGGCGGGCTGCGCCAGGTGCAGAGCCATATCCACGCCTTGCCGCAGTGCCGCGGCTTCCTGCGCCGCCATGGGCTGCAGGCGGTGGTCGCCGCCGACACGGCGGGGGCCGCGCGCGACGTGGCCGTCCGCGGCGATCCGACGGTGGGCGCCATCGCCTCGTCCCTGGCGGGCGAGATCTATGGCCTGGTCTCGCTCGCGGCCAACATCGAGGACGCGGCCAACAACACCACCCGCTTCGTGATCCTGGCGCGCGAGCCGGTGGTGCCCCCGCCCAATGCCGGCGCGGTCATCACCAGTTTCGTCTTCCGCGTCCGCAGCGTGCCGGCCGCGCTCTACAAGGCGATGGGCGGCTTCGCCACCAACGGCGTCAACATGACCAAGCTGGAGAGCTACATGCTCCAGGGCCGGTTCGAGGCGACGCAGTTCTATGCCGACGTGGAAGGGCACCCGGAGGAGCGGCCGCTGCGTCTGGCGCTGGAGGAGCTGCAGTTCTTCTGCCGCGACCTGCGCATCCTGGGCGTCTATCCGGCCCACCCCTACCGCGCGGACAATCTCGGCGCCGAGGCGGACTGAGGCCGCACGCGCTCGACGAAGCGGGCGAGGTCGTCCGCGACCGGCGGATCGCCGCGCGACAGGGGCGACAGGGCCAGCAGGATCCCGGCATGGGTCACGCCGGGATAGAGCGCCAGTTCGGCCGGAACCCCCACGGCGCGGAGGCGCTCGGCCAGCCGCGCCGAATTGCGCGGCCGGACCGTCCGGTCGCCGGTGCCGTGGAGCAGCAGCATCGGCGGCGTCCCACCGTCGGCGACCAGGGCCGGCTGGGTCGATCGCAGGTCCGCGACATGCCCGAACACCGTTCGGGTCACTTCCCCGTCGAGTGGCAGGAAGTCGTAGGGGCCGGCCAGGCCGACTGCGCCGGCAATCGCCCGCCGGTCCAGCCCGTGGACGGCGAGCCACTTCGGCTGGGCGGCCACCATGGCGACGTTGTAGGCGCCGGCGGAATGCCCCATGGCGAAGATGCGCTGGCCGTCGCCGCTCAGGTCGCGGGCGTGCTTGATCGTCCAGGCGATCGCCGCCGCGGTATCCTCGACGAAGCCCGGCCAGCGCCCGTCGGGGTGCAGGCGATAGTCCGGCACCACGGCGACATGGCCGAGGGCGGCCAGTTCCTGGCCGACGAACCGGTACTGGCCACGCTCGCCGTCGGTCCAGGAGCCGCCATGGACGAAGACCATGACCGGCGCGGCCGCGCGGCGGCAGCCGGCAGGTAGACGTCCAGCCGCTGGCGCGGATCGGGGCCGTAGGCCAGCCCCAGCCGCCGCTCGCCGGGCGTGGTCCGCACCACGGCATCCAGCAGGTCGAGCGGCGCGCAGCCGGCCAGGGCCAGGACGGCGAGGAGGGGGCGGGCGAGGCGGGCGAGAACCGAAGGCATGCGCCTTGTACGGCGACGGCCCGCCGCTGGATCGCCGGTCCCCCCGCGCGTCAGCCGGGGACGTCGCCCTTCAGCCAGTCCTCCACCAGGCGTCGCGCGATCGAATCGGCACGCGGCAGGCGGAAGGTGTCGTCGCCGGCATGGTTCAGGATCCAGTCGCGGTCGAACCAGGCGGCATGCTCCAGCTCGTTGCGGTCGACCACCACCTCGTCGGTGACGGCGCGGGCGTGGAAGCCCAGCATCACCGAGGACGGGAAGGGCCAGGGCTGCGAGGAATGGTAGAGGACATCGTCGACGATGATGCCGGTCTCCTCCTTCACCTCGCGGGCGACGGCATCCTCCAGGCTCTCGCCCGGCTCGACGAAGCCGGCCAGGGTCGAATGCATGCCGGGCGGGAACTGCGGCTGCCGGCCGAGCAGGCAGCGGTTGCCGCGATGGACCAGCATGATCACCGCCGGGTCGGTGCGGGGAAAGTGGCTGGTCTTGCAGTCCGGGTTGGTGCAGCGGCGCTGGTGCCCGGCCTCGCTCGACACGGTCGGGCTGCCGCAGACGCCGCAGAAGCGGTGGCGGGTGTGCCAGTGCAGGATGCCACGGGCATAGGCCAGCATGCCGCCTTCGGCATGGCCCAGCGCCGGGCCGACCCGTCGCAGGTCGAAGAAGTCGCCGAGGTCGGCCACGCCCGGCAGCTCCAGCGGGTCCTCGATCGCCGACAGATCGACGGCGAAGTGGGCGACGCCGCCATGCAGGCCGAGCAGGGCCACGGTCGCGCCGGCTGCGACCTGGTCGCGCAGGGCGGCGGCCGGCACCCAGCCGGCTGCCGGCTGGTCGGCGCGCAGGATGAAGTTCTGCGAACGCCAGACCGGCTGCACCCGGCTCTGCGGATCGGCCAGCCGCTCGGCCAGCCAGGCGGCATCGCGCCGCAGGTGGCTGACGCGGTCGAGGCCGCTGGAGGCGTAGAAATTGGGTCGCTGCATGGGGCCGACAGTGGCACGGCCCCCGCCGCCGGCGCAATCGCCGGCGGCGGGGGCAGCGAAGGGGTCAGACCAGCAGGAACTGGTCGGCCGACAGCTGTGCCTTGGCGACGCCGGCCAGGAGTATGCCCTGTCCGTCGCCCAGGTCGAGATAGGCCCCGTCCGGGGTGTCCGCGATCCGGGCGAGCAGGTCGGCGAGCGAGGCGATGGCAACCCCGTTGATCATGCCGCCGGTCAGGTCAATGGAGACCTGGTCGGCGCCGACGGTGAAGTCGGTGATCTCGTCCTGGCCGCTGCCGGCCCCGAAGTAGAACTGGTCGGACCCGCCGCCGCCGGTCAGCGTGTCGTTGCCCAGGTCGCCCGCCAGCACGTCGTTGCCGGCGCCGCCCAGCAGCTGGTCCATGCCCTGGCCGCCATGCAGCGTGTCGTTGCCGGCGGCCCCCTCGACGACGTCGTTGCCGAGGTTGCCGTTCAGCCAGTCGTTGCCGTCGTCGCCGAACACCCAGTCGTTGCCCTGGCCGCCCATGACGGTGTCGTCGCCGTTGCCGCCATGCACCTCGTCGTCGCCGCGGTTGCCGTTGATGACGTCGTTGCCGTTGTCGCCGAACAGCCGGTCCGACCCGTCCATGCCCATCATCGTATCGTCGCCGGCCCCGCCGCGGATCGAGTCGGCATTCTCGCTGCCGACCACCCAGTCGTTGCCGAAGCTGTGGCCATAGATGATGCTGCCCGGGCCGCCGAACCCGTCGACGCCCTCGACATACTTGATGGTGACGACGAAGTCGTCCGACATCGGCGAGGTGTTGCCGGCAGGGTCGGTCGCCGTCGCGTGGAAGGCGTGCTCGGCGTGGGGAAGCTTCGTGCCCGTATAGTCGAAGATCCAGTTGCCCTCGGCGTCGGCCGTGGCGGTGCCGATGGCGACCCAGCCCTGGCCGGGGATGTTGCGGAACAGCGTGATCGTGCTGCCCGCCTCGGCCCTGCCGTAGAAGACCAGGGTCTGGTCGGTGGTCGAGCGGTCGTTGGGGTTGCCGGTGTTCGACCCGAAGCCGCCGATCGCCGGCATGGCGGGCGGGATCGTGTCGTCCGTCGGCTCCTCGGGCTCGCCGGGGAGGGGCGACTCGTAGGGCAGGGTCTGGATGGTGAGGAAGTGTTTGCCCTGGTTCTCACCGCTGTCGACGATGGCCTGATCCGGCCCAGGATCGAAGTCCACCGTACCATTGAACCCACCGGTGCTATAGAGCATGCCCTCGTGGATCGCGGTCGAAAAGATGGTTTGAGCGTCGAACTCTGAGTTTGGTGGAAGCTGGGACGATTTGACCCAGAGAAAGTTCCCTGCCGAGTCGTACTTCGCCGTAAAGTTATTGGCGGATGTGTTGGCATCATCGACAGTTTCCAGCACGCTTATCGCGGCGGTCGAATCAAAATCGACCGTTCCGTCAAAGGATCCGGAGACGTAAACACTGCCCTCCGCATCGATCGACAGGGCATTCGCGAACTCACTGCTTGTCGAATCGCCGGTAGTGCGTCCCCACAATAGATCGCCAGTGGAACTGTACTTGGCCACGAAATAGTTCGTGCTGCCATCAACGGTCGCTATGAGGGATGTGGTTCCATCCAGATTCATGGTGCCGTCGAAATACCCGGCAACGAAAACGTTGCCGCTGCCGTCGACTCCGACACTGGTGGCTTGTGTCACAAAAGTTGAAGACGTCTCTGGCGCGCGAGCCCAGAGAAGATCGCCATTGGTGTCGTACTTCGCAACAAAGGGGTAATAGTATCCAGGCGAGTCCGCTGTCAGCAGCGCCGTCGCGCCGCTGTCATCGAAATCGACCGTGCCGCTGAAGTAGCCGACGACATGGGCGTTGCCCGCATCGTCCAGAGCGACCGCGGTAGCGTACTCTTCTCCTGCTAACGAAGTATCGGACGTACGCGCCCAGACCAGGTTGCCGTTGATGTCGTACTTGGCCAGAAAGTGGTTGGCGTCGTTAGTGGGCGTTATGAGATTGGCGGTGCCCGTATCCCAGTCGAAATCGACGGTACCCTTGAACGAGCCCACCACGACGGCCGCGCCGGCATCGTCTACGGCAACGCCGAAGGCCGCTTCCTCCCATGTCGAGGTTTCCGAGGTGCGTGCCCAGAGCAAGTCACCGTCGGAGTCATAGCGGGCAATGAAATGGTTGTAGTCAGCGCTGGGGGAGCCGGTTACGACGAGATCGGTTGTTCCGGCGTTCTTGTCGAAATCGAGAGTGCCTTCGAACTGCCCGACCACATAGACACTGTCATCCGGGCCAACGGCTACGCCTGAAGCAACGTCATTGTCTGAATTACCGTTGGTATTTACCCAGACCCATTCCAGCGCTCCGGTCGATGAATACTTGGCAAGGAATGCGTCCTTTGCTCCGGTGCCCAGCATGGCGACCGCGGTGCCAACACCCGGGTCGAAATCCACGCTTCCACTGCCCGAGATCTCTCCCGCTATGAATGCCGACCCCTCGGAATCCACTGCGACAGCCTTGCCGACTGAAGCCCCCGTCCCGCCGCCTGCGATTGCCAAGAATGCCATCGTCCCGTCCCCCATGCAGCGCGCGGCTGCGCTATTTCCACAAGGCCAGTAAGGAGTTCAGCCTTTCTGACGCCGCAAGAAATTTTTTTCAAGAAGTTAGCCCGCGGTCGTGTCAAGGAACGCGAACAGGTCGCATTTATACCACAGCCCTCGCGAAGCCCGGCGTCTCCGGCGTTCCTGGCGCCGGCGCGGTCTAGTCTCGGTCGTCCGCCAGATGGCAGGCGACCGCGCGGCCGCCGATCATGCGCAGCGATGGGCGTTCGACCCGGCAGCGCTCCACTGCCAGCGGGCAGCGCGGATGGAATGGGCAGCCCGGCGGCGGGTTCATCGCGCTCGGGATCTCGCCGCGGACGGCGGCGCGGACGCGCGGGCGGCCCGGCCGGGGCAGGGGGGCGGCGGCCAGCAGGGCCTCGGTGTAGGGGTGCAGCGGCCGCGCATAGACGGTTTCCTTGTCGCCGATCTCGACGATGCGGCCGAGATACATGACCGCGACCCGGTCGGCGATGTGGCGCACCACGCGCAGGTCGTGGGAGACGAAGACGTAGCTGAGGCCGCGCTCGCGCTGCAGGTCGCGCAGCAGGTTGACGATCTGCGCCTGCACCGACACGTCCAGCGCCGACACCGGCTCGTCGCAGACGACCAGCGCCGGGTCGAGGGCCAGCGCCCGGGCGATGCCGATCCGCTGCCGCTGCCCGCCCGAGAACTGGTGCGCATAGCGCCGGCCATGCTCCGCCGCCAGCCCGACCATGCGCAGCAGCTCCGGCGCCCGCGCCCTGCGCTCGGCCCGGGCGTGGCCCGCCAGGCGCAGCGGCTCGGTCACGATCTCGTCCACCCTCATGCGCGGGTTCAGCGAGCCGTACGGGTCCTGGAAGATCATCTGGAACCGCCGGCGGAGCGCCTGCAGGTCGGCGCCGCGGGCGGCCGTCAGGTCGGTCCCGTCGAACTCCACCGTGCCGGCCGTGGCATCGAGCAGGCGGATCAGCAGCCGGCCGAGGGTGGACTTGCCGCACCCGCTCTCGCCCACCAGCCCCAGCACCTCGCCGCGGGCGACCGTCAGGTCGACCCCGTCGACCGCCCGCACCGTGCCCACCTGGGCGATGCCGAGCGGCCCGCCCAGGACCGGGAAATGCTTCGCGAGCCCGGTTGCCCGGAGGAGGGGTAGCTGCGGCGGCGCGGTCATGCGTCGCCCCCTACCGGCCGGATGCAGGCGGCGAAGTGCTGGGGACCGATCATGGCCAGTGCCGGGTCGTCGGCGCGGCAGGCCTCGACCGCCCGCGGGCAGCGCGGCGCGAACCGGCACCCGGATGGAAGCGCGCCCGGCGCCGGCACCGAGCCTTCGATCACCTCCAGCCGGTCGGCCGTCCCGTCGTCGGGGATGCAGCGCAGCAGTGCCGCGGTATAGGGGTGTGCCGCCCGGTCGAAGAGCGTGGCGGTGGTCGCGCGCTCGACCACCCGCCCGGCATACATGACGACGACGCGGTGAGCATGTTCGGCCACCACCCCCAGGTCGTGGGTGATGAAGAGGATGCCCATGCCGAACTCCGCCTGCAGGTCGGACAGCAGGTCCATGATCTGCGCCTGGATGGTGACGTCGAGCGCCGTCGTCGGCTCGTCGGCGATCAGCAGCGCCGGCTCGCAGGCGAGTGCGGCCGCGATCATCACCCGCTGCCGCATCCCGCCCGACAGCCGGTGCGGGTAGTCGTCGATGCGCTGCGCGGCCGAGGGAATGCCGACGCGGTCGAGCAGGGCGATCGCCCGGGCCCGGGCGTCGCGCCGCGACAGGCCGCGATGCAGGCGCAGGGGCTCCGTCACATGGCCGCCCACCGACAGCAGCGGGTTCAGCGACGACATCGGCTCCTGGAAGATCATGGCGATGCGGTCGCCGCGGATCCTGGCCATCTCGCGCTCGGACAGCTCGGCCAGGTTCCGTCCCTGGAAGCGGACGGCGCCGCCCGAGACCCGCCCCGGCTCCTGGAGAAGGCGCAGGATGGCCATCGCGGTCACGCTCTTGCCGCTGCCGCTTTCCCCCACCAGGGCCACCGTCTCCCGGGCATCGACGGAAAAGCCGACGCGGTCGACCACCGTCACTGGCTTGCGCGCCGGGCCGAAGGCGACCGTCAGGTCGTCGATGTCGAGCAGGGTCATCGGAGGCGGGGGCGCGGTGCGGCTGCGGCGGCGACGGTCAGGCGGGCCGCTTGCCGGCGGCGCGCGCGGCGGCGACATGGGCCGGCGGCACGCCGAACTGCCGCTCGATGCCGCGCGCCTTCAGCCAGTCCTTGTGGCGGCCGACCCGCGGGTTGTTGCAGCGCTCGGCATAGAAGGGCACCAGCGGCTGGAACCAGTCGAACTGGCGGCGCAGCTCGGCGATCGGCTCCAGCGACAGGTCGACGCGGATGTCGACCCGCGCTACCGCCTGCTGGTCGTAGACCAGGATCGCAGCCGAGGTCTGGCCCTCCACCTGGCCGCCCGCGTCGCGGCCGGCCTCGATCGCCCGCATCAGGCGCTCGTCGAACGGCTGGTCGGCATGGACCAGGTAGCCGTCATGGATCGCCTGGACGACATGGGCGCCTTCCAGCAGGTTGCCGAGGGCCACGAAGCCGTCGCCGACGAGATGGCCGGCCCAGTTCCGGTTCTCCTGGCCGGTGCGGGCGACGGCCTTGCCGTGGATGTCGATGATCGCGATCTGGCGGAACTCGATGTCGGCATCGTTCTCCTCCAGCTCCCGCAGCACCTTCGGCGCGCGCGCGCCCTCGCCCAGCAGGCGCATGCCGTAGCGGGCCTGCCGCGGCTCGGGCGTCGCCTGATGGGCGATGACCCCGACATTATGCATGACGTGGACGCAGCGGGACCCGACCATGGGCGAGCTGGTGGCGATGCAGATGCCGATCGAGCCCGTGGTGGGGCAGCGGGCCGCGACGGTGAAAGTCATGGCGTCTCCTCCGCCGGCGAGGTGCCGGATCAAATGTCCGGACGACCATACATTCGGTCATTGTCTGCCGCAACCGCGTCCGCTATCGTCCGGCCGAGGCAATCAGGAGCCAAGCAATGATGGGGCCATTCGGCGAGGAGTTTTCCACGTTCGCCATCTCGGCGCGCTGCCCGGACACCGGCAAGTACGGTGTCGCGATCTCGACCCGGCCGATGTGCGTCGGCGCCCGCTGTCCCTTCATCCGGCCCGGCCTCGGTGTCGTCGTCACCATGGCCGTGACCGACCCGCGCCTCGGCCCGCTCGGCCTGAAGCTGCTCGATCTCGGCTACTCGGCCCAGCGCGTGCTGGACGAGATCGCCGCCAGCGACCCGCATATCGAATACCGCCAGATCTCGGTCATCGACCGCGACGGCAACGCGGTCGCGCGCACCGGCTCCGACAACAAGGACTGGTCCGGGCATTCCTGCGAGCCGAACATGGTGGCGATGGGCAACGGCCTGATCTCCGAGCGCACCGCCTCGGCGATGGCCGAGACCTTCCGGGCGATGGCCGGGGACGACCTGGAAGCGCGCCTCATGGCGGCGCTGGAAGCGGGCCGAGACGCCGGCGGGCAGCATGGCGGGCAGCATTCGGCCGCCCTCCTCGTCTACCGCGCCCAGGACTACCCGCTGGTCGACCTGCGGGTCGACGAACACGCCGAGCCGATCGGCGAGCTGCGCCGGATGTTCGACATCTATCGCCCGCAGATCGAATATTACGAGACGCGTCCCTGGCAGCCCTGGGCGCTGGGCGTGGTCGAGGACTGGGTGGCCGCGCGCGCCGCCGCCCGCGACGGGAGCAAGTAGCATGACCTTCACCGTCGTCGCCCGCTGCCCGCGGACGAAAATGCTGGGCGTGGCCATGGCCACCCATGCGCCGGCCGTCGGCAACCGCTGCCCGGTCGTCATCCCGCGGATGGCCGCCGCCTCGGTCCAGGCGATCGCCGACCCGCGCCTGACCCTGCTCTGCACCCGGCTGATGGGCCTCGGCTACCACGCCGGAAAGATCATCCAGGAGCTGGAGGCGAGCGATCCCAACGCGCCGCTGCGCCAGGTCGGCGTGGTCGACGCCTGGGGCAACGCCGCCGCCATGACCGGCTCCGAGAACGGCGCCCATGCCGGCCACATCCTGGGCAAGGGCTGGCTGGTGATGGGCAACGGCGTGATCGGCCCGCAGGTGCTGGAAGGCATGGCGAAGTCGATGGAGACGACCGGCGACGAGCTGCTGGAGGAGCGCCTGGTCCGCTCGGTCGAGGCCGGGGGCGCGGCCGGCGGCCAGGCCGACGGCCACTTCTCGTCCTCGATCCTGGTCTATGGCGACGAGCCCTTCGCCTACATCGACCTCCGGGTCGACGTGCACCACGAGCCGATCGGCGAGCTGCGCCGCATCTTCGAATGGTTCCGTCCGCTGCTGCCCTACTACGCCGAGCGGCCCTACAACCCGCGCCTGCCGCGGGACGACCGCTGGCGCGCGCAGCAGGGCGAGGCGTGAGTTCATAAACCCTTCAAGGTCGGGAGAATCCGGATGCGACGTTTCCTCGGCACGATCGGGCTGGCGGCGGTCGCCGCCTCGATGCTGGCCAACCCCTGCCTGGCGCAGGCCAAGGACGACACGCTGGTGGTGGGGGCGGCGGTCTTCACCGATTCCATCAGCCCGGCGGCGGGGGGCTACATCACCCTCAGCCTGGTCTTCCAGACCTGGGAGCCGCTGGTCGCCCGCGACGCCGGCGACAAGCTCGTCCCGGCGCTGGCCGAGCGGTGGGAGACGCTGAGCCCGACCCACTGGCGCTTCCACCTGCGCCGCGGCGTGAAGTGGCACGACGGCACGCCCTTCACCGCCGCCGACGTCAAGTTCACCATCGACTATGTGACCGACCCGAAGACCATCTATGTCCGCAAGGGCCGGATCGCCGGGATCGCCGCGACCGAGGTCGTCGACGAGAACACGGTCGACATCCGCACCACCGCGCCGGCACCCTTGCTGCTGCGTGGCCTGGCCGACATCGCGGTCGAGCAGAAGGCGGTGACGGAGCGGCTGGGCTTCAAGGAGGCGCACCGCAAGCCGGTCGGCACCGGCCCCTGGAAATATGCCGAGTGGGTCGCGGGCGACCACTATGACCTGGTCGCCAACCCGGACTACTGGGGTGGGCCGCCGGCGATGAAGAAGCTGCGCATCCGCACCATCTCCGAAGGCGCGACCCGGGTCGCCTCGCTGATCGCGGGCGAAACGCACATCATCGAGGAGGTGCCGGTCGACCTGCTGCCGTCGGTCCAGCGCCGCCGCAACCTCAAGGTCGATTCGATCGAATCCTCGGTCAGCCTCGTGCTGACCTTCGACACCCGCAAGCCGCCCTTCGACGATGTCCGGGTGCGCCGCGCGGTCGACCACGCGATCGACAAGAAGACGCTCCTGCAGCAGATGCTGGGCGGCTACGGCTCGGTGCTGGACGGCCAGCTCGTCACCAAGGCGACCTTCGGCCACAATCCGAAGCTGGCCGACCGACCGTTCGACCCGGCCCGGGCCAAGGCGCTGCTGGCGGAAGCCGGCCACCCGAAGGGCTTCGACACGCGAATCAACACCCTCTCCGGCCGCTACCTGTCGGACGTCGACATCGCCAACGCCGCCGCCGGCATGATGACGGCCGCCGGCATCCGCACCACGGTGAACGTGGTCGAGGGCGGGGTCTGGTCGCAGCTCGACCGCAACAAGGAACAGGGGCCGATGTACCAGATCGGCTGGTTCAGCGTCGGCGACGCCGACTTCAACACCGTCTGGTACACCGAAGCCAGCAAGCGCAACTACTGGACCAACGCCGAGTTCGACCGGCTCTGGAAGGCAGGGCGCTCGACGCTCGACGAGGGCGAGCGGCTGCGCATCTACAACCGCATGATGGAGATCATGCACGAGGAACTGCCCTCGATCTTCCTCTTCGGCCTGCCGCGCATCTCTGCCCGTCTCGCCAACGTCGAGGGCTGGCAGCCGTCCCGCGATTCCCTGCTGCGCCTGCACAAGGTGAAGGTGAAGTAGGACCGCGAGAGCCGGGCAGGGGCCGAACCCGATGCGCTATCTGCTGCGCCGGCTCCTGCTGGTGCCGATCCCGCTCCTCCTGGTGGTGGCGTTCGTCTTCGTCGTCCTGCGGCTGACGGGCGACCCGGTCGCGATCTATCTCGGCCTCGACGCCACCCCGGAGCAGGAGGCGCTGCTGCGCGCCGAGCTGCACCTGGACGAGCCAATCCCGGTGCAGTTCGGCTACTTCCTGTGGGATCTGCTGCAGGGCGACTTCGGCACCAGCATCCAGTTCAAGACCGCGGCGATGGACATCGTCTTCGAGCGGCTGCAGGCGACGCTGGTGCTGCTGTCGCTCGGCCTCACGCTCGCCATCGTGCTGGGCGTGCTCGCCGGCATCGCGTGCGCGGTGTGGAAGGACCGGCTGCCGGATTTCGCGATCTCGATCCTGGCCGTGGCCGGGCAATCGATGCCGAGCTTCTGGCTCGGCATCCTGCTGATCCAGTTCTTCGCGCTCGAGCTCGGCTGGTTGCCGACGTCGGGCCGCGGCGGGTGGGAGCACCTGGTCCTGCCGACCGTCACCCTGGCTACCTTCCTGGTGCCCAACTTCGTGCTCGTCACCCGCATCAGCGTCCTGGAAACGACGCGCGAGCAGTTCGTGACGACGGCGCGGGCGCGCGGGGCCGGGGCCGGGCGGGCGCTCTGGCTGCATGTCCTGCCGAACGCGATCAACCCGGTGGTCAGCCTGGTCGGCCTGCAGCTCGGCCGACTGATGGGGGGCGCGGTGGTGACCGAGACGATCTTCGCCTGGCCCGGCGTCGGCCGGCTGATGGTCAGTGCCATCTTCCAGCGCGACGTGCCGATCGTCATCGCCTCGGTCTTCATCGTCGCCGTCACCATCGTCGTCGCCAACCTGCTGGTCGACCTGCTGCAGGCGGCGATCGACCCGCGCATCCGGATGCGGTGACCCGGGATGCGCTGGTTCGGTCCTCACCTCAAGATCGCCATCGGCGTCGCGCTCGTGGCCGGCATGGCCTTCGTCGCGCTCTTCGCCGACTGGCTGGCGCCGCACGATCCCTACGCGCAGAACCTGATGCTGCGCCTGCGCCCGCCGGTGTGGGCCGACCGCGGCAGCTGGGCCTACCCGCTCGGCACCGACAATTTCGGCCGTGACCTGCTGTCGCGCCTGATCCACGGCTCGCGCCTGTCGATCGCGGTCGGGATGCTGGCGATGGCGGTCGCGCTCACCATCGGCACCGCGCTCGGCCTGCTCGCGGGCTATCTCGGCGGCCGGGTCGAGCAGGTCATCATGCGCTTCGCCGACGCCTACCAGGCGATCCCGGAGATCCTGCTGGCGATCGTCATCGTCGCCGTCTTCGGCGGCGGCATCACCGTGTTGATCCTGGTCCTGGGATTCGCCGGGTGGGAGACCTATACGCGGGTCGTCTTCAACCTCACCCGGTCGCTGCGCGAGCGGCCTTTCGTCGAAGCGGCGATCGCGTCGGGTGCCGGCGGCCGCTACATCATGGCGCGCCACATCCTGCCGCAGATGGTGCCGATCCTGACGGTGATCGCGACCCTTCAGGTGGCCCAGCTCATTCTCCAGGAGACGGCCCTGAGCTTCCTCGGCCTTGGCCTGCCGCCGCCGACCGCGACCTGGGGCAACATCCTGGCCGAGGGCCGGGACCGGCTGCTGGTGGCGCCCTGGATCGCCAACCTCGCCGGCGGCGCCATCATCCTGCTGGTGCTGGGCGTCAACCTGCTCGGCAACGGGCTGCGCGAAACGCTCGATCCCAAGCGCGCCGACCGCAGCTGACCCGGGCATCGGCGACGCTCGACGGCCCTTAGCTCGACGGGCCCTTAGCTCGACGGGCCTGCCGGCCGAGGCTAGGTTCCGCCGCGCCCGGGCGGGCCGCCGGTGCACGCCCGCCCCACGAAAGGATGTTCATGCGTCGCGACCCGGTGCCTGCCTACTACCGGATCTACCAGACCCTGCGCGAGCGGATCGACGCCGGCGTCTACCCGGTCGGCACCAAGCTGCCGACCGACCACGAGATCATGGCGGAATTCTCGGTCAGCCGGCATACGGCGCGCTCGGCGGTGGAGGAGCTGGTGTCGCGCCATCTCGTCAGCCGCTTTCCCGGCCGCGGCACCTTCATCCAGGAGAGCGATCCGGCCAATCCCGACTGGAGCGCGCGCGCACTCGAGGATCTCCAGATCGTCGACCCGGAGGCGCGCTTCGTCCTGCACGGCATCGACTATCTCGACCCCGCGGCTGCCCGGCACGCGGCCATCATGCTCCGCCTGCCGCCCGGTGAACGGGTCCTGCGCATCGATTGGAGCCGGGTGCGGCCGTCCGGGCCGATCGCTTATTGCGCGGCCCACCTGCCGGGTGCGCTGGCAGCGCACCTGCCGCCCGACCTGGGGGTCCGGCTCGAAACCTCGCGCACCATCCCGATCATCGAGAAATACTGCGGGGTGCAGGCCTTCCGCGTCCGCCAGGTCTCATCGGCGGTCGCCGCCGACCCGGCGATGGCCGGGCGGCTGGGGGTCGAGCCGGGCTTCCCCTTGCTTCTCCTGCAGCGGATCTATTTCGACGTCGACGGCCAGCCGATCTACTATTCCGACCTCTACGTCCGCTCCGACCGCTTCCAGCCCAGGATCGAGTTGTTCCGCTTCCGCCAGCAGGTGGAGCTGTCGCGGACCGCGCCCGCCGAATAGGCCGGCGCGCCCCGCGGCCTACTCAGGTGCGCTGCTTCCAGAGCGTGTCCTTGTACTTGATCTTGCGGTTCTCGAACTCGTAGAGGTCGCAGCCGTTCAGCTCCAGCGTCTCGCCGCGGGCATCCTTGCCGGTCACCACCCAGTAGGAGACGGCGCGGTTGCCGTGGAACCAGCGGTACAGGTGCTTCCAGGACATGTCGGGGATGTTGGCGAAACGCTCGGTCAGGAACCGGCCGATCGCCGCCTTGCCGACATACTGCTCGCCATAGGCGTGCGGGCCGCGCGCGGTGGCGAACACCCCGTCCTCGGTGAACAGGTCGCAGATGCGCTGGACGTCGCGCGCGTTGAAGGCGTCGTGGATCTCCTGCATCAGCGCTTCGTCCACGTGCACGGTCTCGGCCATGGCCGGTATCCTCCTGTCGATTCTTGGGTTGGGCGGGGAAGGGGTCAGGCGCGGTCCCAGGTCGCGTCGAGGTCGACCGGGTAGATCGGCCGGCGCAGGCGCTGGAAGCGGAACAGCGCAAGGTCGGATGTGGCGACCCCGATGCCGGCGCAATAGACGATGCCCTTGGCGATCGGCTCGTAGGTCGGCCGGAACTGGGTCTTCGACTTGACGATCAGGAAGCGCTGGGCGGCGGGGTCGATGCCGACCACCTGGAACACGCCGTGGTCGTAGGGCTCGGTCCGGCGCGAGGACACGACGATCGTCATCGGCCCGACATCGAAGGCCACGGTCGGGCCGAGATTGATGCGTGTCCCGGTATAGACCGGCCCGGTCACGGTGAACTGCCCGTCGGAGACGGCGCGGACGACCCCCGTCAGGCGCATCGGGTCGCTCCGCTGCACCAGGGCGGCGGCCGGCATCTTCTCGCCCAGATCCACCGTGGCGGTGGCGCCGACCCCGGCTGCGGCCAGGATGGCGGCAGCCTCGGGGTCGCAGAGCGGTGCCGCCGCGACGCCGGTCAGGCCCTGCCGCAGGGCCTCGCCGATCACCGTCATCGAATCGCAGATGCCGCCCGAATTGCAGTTGTCGGCATGGTCGACCAGGACCACCGGGCCGTCGCCGGGACCGTCCGCCAGGCTCTTCGCCAGCGCCACCGAGTCGGCCAGCGGTTCGGACCGGAAGTCGAAGTCGGTGCGCTGCGCCCAGCCGGCGGCGAGGATGCGGTCGCGCACCGCCTCGGCCCGGGGCCGGTCGCCGTCGGTCATCACCACCACCGACAGGGCGGTGTCCGGCGAATCGCCGAGCCAGAAGCCGCTGAAGACGCTGACGGCAAGGATGCCCGGCTCCTTCTCTGCCTCCCTGGCCATGGCGACCAGGGTGCGCAGGGGTTCCTGGGCGGTGTTGGTGCGGATGCCGAGCGGCAGGATGGGGGCGCTGCCCCAGACGATCTCCGGCCGCTGCCGCCCGTCCATCCGGGCCAGCATGATGTCGGCCGCCCGCTCCCCGGTCTCGTACATGTCGATATGCGGGAAGGTCTGGTAGCCGACGGCGACATCGACGGCCGCCATCATCGCCGGGCTGATGTTGGCGTGCAGGTCGAGCGCCAGACAGATCGGCATGCCGGGTGCGGCCGCCCGCACGCGGGCCAGCAGCTCGCCGTCGCCATCGTCGTAGCGGTCGGTGATCATCGCCCCGTGCAGGTCGAGGAACAGGGCGTCGGCACCGGCCTTCGCCGCCTCCACCAGCGGCGCCACGATCGCCTCGAAGGCGGCATCGTCGACCGGCCCGCTCGGGCTGCAGCGGGCGACGATCGGCGTCACCACCTCGACGCCGCGCGCCTCCGCCCGGTCGAGGAAGGCGCCGAACGGGATCCGCGCCTTGCGGAAATTGTCGTAGGCGTCCCGGCCGTAGAAGGGCCCCGCCCCGATGCCGAACTTGTCGAGTGTGGTCGGGACCGGCGAGAAGCTGTTGGTCTCGTGGCTGATGCAGGCGACGATCCAGCGGGTCATCGGCCGGGCCTCAGCGGATCCGGGCCAGCCAGACGCGAACCTTGGCGTCGGGCGCGGCCCAGATGTCGACGTTCTGCCGCGCCCCCAGCACCAGCGGCTCGCGATAGAGCGGCAGGGCGGCGTAGTCGGCCTTGATCTTGAGGAAGGCGTCCTTCATCAGGCCGAGGCGGCGGGAGCGGTCGACCTCCACGCCGATCCGGTCGACCAGGGCGTCGACCTCGGCGTTGCCGTACTTGCCGGGATTCCAGGTGCCGCTGCGCGGCGCCTTGGTGTGGAAGACGTTGTTGAGGATCGAGAAGGCGTCGAGCTGCGGGGTGTTGGCCCAGCCCAGGATGTAGATGTCGGCCTGGCCGTTCAGCACCTTCTTCAGGTAGGGGGCGTAGGGATGGGTCTGGAAGGCGGCCTTGACCCCGATCCGGGCCCACATGCCGACGACCGCCTGGCAGACCTGCTCGCCGTTCACGAATCGCTCCGTCGGGCAGTCGAACCCGACCCGGAACCCGTCCGGATATCCGGCCTCGGCCAGCAGGCGCTTGGCCGCATCCGGGTCGAAGGGGGCCGGCTCGGCGGCGATCGCCGGGTCGTAGCCCTGGATTTCGGCCGCGACCAGGGCGTGGGTCGGCTGGGTCAGCCCGCGCAGCAGGCGCCGGGTGATGGCCTCGCGGTCCAGCGCCTGGTAGAGGGCCTGGCGCACGCGGACGTCGGCCAGGGGGTTCTTGCCCTTGACGTCGCTGTCGTTCAACTCGGCGCCGCCGATGTTGAGGCCGAACAGCGCCACCTTGAGGTCGGGCACCTCGATGACCTTGAGCTCCGGGGTGCGGCGGATGCGGTCGACGTCCTGAACCGCGATCGGCGTCACCAGGTCGACCTCGCCCGACAGCAGGGCGGCGACGCGGGTCGCGTCGGCCGCGAGCGGCCGGTAGACGATCCGCGAGATATTATGCTCGGGCTTGTCCCACCAGTCGGGGTTGGCCTCCATCACCGTCTCCACGTCCGGGCGGCGGGAGACGAGGCGGAACGGGCCGGTGCCGTTGGTGTTGCGGGTCGCGAACGATTCCTCGCCCTTGGCCGGGTTGATCGACCGTAGCGCGTCGTTCTTCTCCATCCACTGCCGGTCCATGATGTAGACGCCGGCCAGGTCGTTGAGGAGGATCGGATAGGGCCCCTGCAGCACGATCTCGACCGTATGGTCGTCGATCGCAACCACGTCCTTGATCATCTGGGTGGCCGGGCGGTAGGGCGAGTTCGGGTCGCTCGCCCGCTTCAGCGACGCGACCACATCGTCCGCCGTGAACGGGTTGCCGTCATGGAAGGTGACGCCGCGGCGGAGCGCGAAGCGCCAGCGGTCCGGCGCCAGCATCGTCCACTCGGTCGCCAGCGACGCCTCGAACCGGTACTGCCGGTCATAGCGCACCAGCGGCTCATAGATGTTGTTGAGGAGGGAGGCGTTCACCGGGATGTAGGCCCCGTAGGGATCCATCGTGGTCGCGTCGTTGCTGTGCGCCCAGCGCAGCGTCTTGGCCTCGGCGCCAACCGAACCGGCCAAGGCGGCGATCATCCCGAAGGTGGCAAGCGCGGCCCGCAGCCCTCGCTTGCGGCGCCCCGATCCCGTTGCTGCTTCTGCGTCCCGCGCCACGGCTTCGCTCCCTCTGGAATTCGCACCGGGAAAACCCTATAGGATTGGATACAATATTCAAGGGAGGAAAAATGGCAGCGCATTCCGAACGTGCCGTGGCCCCGGGCGCCGCGGTGCAGAGCCTGTCCGATCTCGCCTATGCCCATCTGCAGGCGGAAATCCTGTCCGGCACCCTGGCGCCGGGGGCGCCGCTGCGGCAGGAGGAGATCGCCGCGCGCCTGGCGATCAGCCGGCTGCCGGTCCGCGAGGCGCTGGCGCGCCTGGAGACCGATGGCCTTGCCGTATTGCGGCCGAGGCGCGGCTACATCGTCACCGACCTCGACCCGGACGAGATCGCCGACCTCTGCGATATCCGGGCGTTGCTCGAAGAGCGGGCGGGCTTCCTCGCGACCGAGCGGCGGACCGGGGAGGACGTGGCGGCCCTGGGGGCGATCCTGCAGGAGATCGACGCGCTGGACGCGGCGGGCGGCATCGGGCTGGCGGCCTTCGCCGAACGCAACCTGGCCTTCCACGAACGGCTGTTCGCGCCCTGCGGCCGGCCGCGCCTGATTCGCCTGATGGCGACCCTGCGCGGTGCGGTCGACCGCTATGCCCGGCTGACCACGGCGGTCGCGGGGTCCCTGGGACAGGCCCAGCCGGAACATTGGCAGATCCTGGCTGCCTACCAGGCGGGCGACGCGGCCGAGGTCGCCCGCCTGTGCCGCCGGCATGTGGAAGGCACGGCCGAGCGTCTCGTCGCGGCGCTGGGTCGCCGGCGGGAAATGGCGACCGAGGAATCCCCCTCCTGAAACGAACAAGGACGGCGTGCCCCGGCACCCCGCCCTTGTTCTTGCGCCGAGGAGGTCCGGCGGCGGCTATCGACCGTCGGATCCGTTCGCGCCGAACTTGCCGTCGTCGAGGTTGCGGCCGTACTTGCCCTCGTCGGCGTTGCGGCCCAGCTTGCCCTCGTCCTGATTCCGGCCGTACTTGCCCTCGTCCAGGCTCTGGCCGTACTTCCCCTCGTCGAGGTTCTGCCCGAACTTGCCGTCGTCCAGACCGGCGGCGGCGAGCGGGGAAGCGGCAGCGGCGATGGCGAGCAGCGCGGCGGCGGTCAGCGTGCGAAGATTGGTCATGGCGGCTCTCCTGGTCTTTCGTTTCAGTGGCTTGGGGCTTGTCCCCGTTGCTATGACCGAAACGTAGGCCGCGGGAGTGGAATTGATAATCCGTCGCCTGGGAGACTAATTGTTTCCCATGGGTGATTTATCGACTTCCCTTGTCGCGGAAGCCATTGCACCTGATATAGTGCGGTCGGGAGGTTGGCGGCGGACGGATCCCTCGCCAACCCGGTCAGATCCGGAAGGAAGCAGCCGTAACGAGTTTCGATCCGGGTCGTTCGTCCAGCCTCCCACCCGACAAGCGCTTCGCCAACCAGGGGCAGGAACCGGCCGCCGGCGCCATGACCGATCCGACCGCCCCCGCGCAGCCCTACCGCGTCCTCGCCCGGAAGTACCGTCCCGCCCGCTTTGCCGACCTGATCGGCCAGGAGGCGATGGTCCGGACGCTCGGCAACGCATTGCGCACCGGGCGGATCGCCCACGCCTATATGCTGACCGGCGTGCGCGGCGTGGGCAAGACGAGCACCGCCCGGATCATCGCGCGCGCCCTCAACTGCATCGGCGTCGACGGCAGCGGCGGGCCGACCATCGACCCGTGCGGGGTCTGCGCCAACTGCCAGGCGATCGCCGAAGACCGCCATGTCGACGTGCTGGAGATGGACGCCGCCTCGCGCACCGGGGTCGGCGACATGCGCGAGCTGATCGACGGGGTGCGCTACCTGCCGGTCCAGGCGCGCTACAAGATCTACATCATCGACGAAGTGCACATGCTGTCGATGGCGGCCTTCAACGCGCTCCTGAAGACGCTGGAGGAGCCGCCGGCGCACGTGAAGTTCGTCTTCGCGACCACCGAGATCCGCAAGGTCCCGATCACCATCCTGTCGCGCTGCCAGCGCTTCGACCTGCGCCGGATCGAGGCCGACCGTCTGGTCGAGCATTTCCGCCGGATCGCGGTGGACGAGGACGTGGTGGTGGAGGACGAGGCGCTGCGCCTGATCGCGCGCGCCGCCGACGGCTCGGTCCGCGATGGCCTGTCGCTGCTCGACCAGGCCATCGCGCTGGGCGAGGGCCCGGTCGAGGGCGAGCGGGTCCGCGACATGCTGGGCCTGGCCGACCGCGGCCAGATCTTCGCCCTGTTCGGCTCGGCGATGAAGGGGGCCGTTCCCGACGCGCTGGACCGCTTCGACGCGGCCTACCGGTCCGGCGCCGATCCGGTGGCGCTGCTGCAGGACCTGCTGGCGGTCGTCCACATGGTGACCCGCCTGAAGACCGCACCCGAATCGGTGGAGGCGACCAGCCTGCCGGAGATCGAGCGGGTCGAGGGCGGCGCGCTGGCGGGCTCGCTGTCCGTCCCGGTGCTGACCCGCGCCTGGCAGATCCTGCTGAAGGGCCTGGGCGAGACCCAGACCGCGCCGGTGCCGCGCCAGGCGGCCGAGATGGTGCTGATCCGTCTCGCCCACGTCGCCAACCTGCCCGATCCGGCCCAGCTCGTGCGCCTGCTGGACGATGCCCGCGGCGGTGCTGCCCCGGGCCCGGCGCCGGCCCCGTCGGGTCCGGCGGCCAACGGCGGCATGCGGGCCGAGGCGGGGGGACGGCCCCGGCCAGCTCCAGCCGCGGCGGCGCCGCCCCAACCCGATCCCGCGCCCGCCGCGGCGGTTGCGGCCCTGCCCCAGCCCGACAGTTTCGAGGCGGCGGTCGCCCTGTTCGCCGAGCGTCGCGAGGCGATCCTGCATGCCCAGCTGCTCCAGGACGTGCATCTGGTGCGCTTCGAGGCGGGCCGCATCGAGTTGCGCCTGCGTCCCCAGGCGTCGCGCGACATCCCGAACCGCATGGGGTCGCTGCTGTCGGAATGGACGGGCCGGCGCTGGCTGATCATCATCTCGGACGCGGCGGGCGAGCAGACCCTGCGCGAACGGGCCGATGCGGCCGAGGCCGCCCTGCGCCACCAGCTCTCCCAGCATCCGCTGGTGCGTGCCGTCCTGGACGCCTTCCCCGGCGCGGAGATCGAGCGGGTCCGCTCGCCCGACGGTGCCGTCCCGGCCGCTGCCCCCACGCCGCCGCCGCCGACACCGATCAGCGGCCGGCCCGCCGGTTCCTTCGCCCCCGATCCCTACCCGCCCGGCGACTACGTGCCGGCCGACTACCCCGACGATGACGTCGATCCCTACGACGGAGACGAGTTTCCATGAAGAACATCGGCGAGATGATGCGCCAGGCGCAGCAGATGCAGCAGCGCATGCAGGAGATGCAGGATCGTCTGGCGGACATCGAGGCGACCGGCAGTTCCGGCGCCGGCATGGTCGAGGTCACCCTGAACGGCAAGGGCGCCGCCCGCCGCGTCCGCATCGACCCGGCCCTGCTGGAGCCGAAGGAGACCGAGGTGCTGGAAGACCTGATCGTCGCCGCGATCAACGACGCCAAGACCAAGGTCGACGCCCACGCCGCCGAGGAGATGGCCAAGGTGACCGGCGGCCTGAAGCTGCCGCCCGGCATCAAGCTGCCGTTCTGAAGCCGGGCAGGCAGGGCGGACAGCACGGGCGATGGCCGGCGGACCGGAGATCGAGCGGCTCATCCTGCTGCTCTCGAAGCTGCCGGGCCTGGGCCCCCGGTCGGCGCGCCGTGCCGCGCTCTTCCTTCTGAAGCGGCGCGCGCTGGTGATGGAGCCGCTGGCCGCGGCGATGGCGGACGCGGCCCAGAAGGTGCGCCCCTGCAGCCGGTGCGGCAACCTCGACACGGTCGACCCCTGCTCGCTGTGCCGCGACCCGCGCCGGGACGGGTCCATCCTCTGCGTCGTGGCCGACGTCGCCGATCTCTGGGCGATGGAGCGATCCGGCGCCTTTCGCGGCCAATACCATGTGCTGGGCGGCCTCCTGTCGGCGCTGGACGGCATCCGCCCGGAAGACCTGTCGATCGGCCGGCTGGCGGCCCGGGTCCCGGCCGAGGGGGTGGAGGAAGTGGTCCTGGCGCTGAACGCCACGGTCGACGGCCAGACGACCGCCCACTATGTCGCGGACCGGCTGGCGGATTCGGGCGTCCGCGTCTCGCGCCTCGCCCACGGGGTGCCGGTCGGCGGCGAGCTCGACTATCTGGACGAAGGCACGCTGGCCGCGGCCCTCAAGGCGCGACGGTAGGTTTTCGCTGCGACTGACCCCTGGTGCCGGACCACGCGGCAGCCTATATTGGGCCTGTCGGGAAACCGACTATGGCGATAAATGGTGCGCGGAATAGGCGTAGCGGACCCGGGGGCAGTGCCCGGCGCCTCCACCAAATTTCCAGGGCCTCCGGGCCCCGGCCGATGGGGGCGAACCAGGATCGACGCGCGTAGTAAAGGCGTTTGCTTTTGCCCGGCATGATACCGCCGTTATCGGGTCAATTCCTAAGTGCGAATGACAACAAGGTCGCACTCGCTGCCTAACCGGTAAGCGCGGTTCGGGGGGCACCGGGCAACAGAAGCCCCCCACTGAATTCGGGCGTTCCGCGCGGGATCGCCCGTGGTGAAGCAGCCAGGGACAGCCGGAGCGCATGGCGAAAGACCATTTCAACTATCCGGCGCTGATGGACGCCGCCCTTCGCGGCATCGTGCGCAAGGTCCTGGAACGCACCGCCGAGCGCGGGATCCCCGGCTCTCACCATTTCTACATCAGCTTCCGCACCGACTTTCCCGGGGTCGAGATTCCGGACTATCTCCGGGAGCAGTATCCCGAGGAGATCACCATCGTCCTCCAGCACCAGTACTGGGGGCTGGAGGTGGATGACGACCGGCTGGCGGTCACCCTCAGCTTCCGCGACATCCATGAACGCCTGGTGGTGCCGTGGCCGGCGCTGACCGGCTTCGCCGACCCCTCGGTCAGCTTCGGCCTGCAGTTCGAGGCCCGCCCGGCCGCGGCCGACGGCGCGGCCAAGCCGCGGATCGAAGCCAAGCCGAAGGGCGAGGCCCCGACCAGCGCGAAGATGCATGCCCTTCCCGTGCCGGCCCCGGCTGGCGATACGCCGGCCGAGGACGGCCAGGCGGAGAAGCCCGCCGCCAAGAGCGGCGAGGTCGTGACGCTCGACGCTTTCCGCAAGAAATGACCGGGGCGCCAGGCCCCGGCGTCGTCGTGAGCGAAGCGAATCCCTGGACCGTCCGGCAGACCGAAGTCCGATACGACAATCGCTGGATCCGGGTGACGCACCACGAGGTGCTGACGCCCGCCGGCACGCCCGGCATCTACGGCACCGTCCACTACAAGAACCTGGCGATCGGCGTGGTCCCGGTGGACGGCGAGGGATGCACCTGGCTGGTCGGCCAGTTCCGTTTCCCGCTCGGCGCCTATTGCTGGGAAATCCCGGAGGGCGGCGGACCCCATGGCGCGCCGCCGCTCGAGTCGGCGATGCGCGAACTGGCGGAAGAGACCGGGCTGGTCGCCGCCGACTGGGCGCTGGTCCAGGAGATGGAGCTGTCCAATTCCGTCTCGGACGAACGCTCCTATGCGTATCTGGCGTGGAACCTGACCCAGGGCATGGCGACGCCGGAGCCGACCGAGCAGTTGCAGCTCCGTCGCCTGCCGCTGGTCGAGGCGTTCGCCATGGTACGCGCGGGCCAGATCCGGGACGCCCTCAGCGTCGCCACGCTCCAGGCGGTGGAGCTGCGCTGGCGCGACGGCTCGCTGCCGGCGGGCCTGCAGGCCGCGCTCGGGCCGCCTTAGTCGCGGCGTCCGGCAAGGGCGTGCCGGACCACCTTCTTCATCAGCGTCGGCAGGGCATGGTCGCCCAGCCCCTCGATCGTCGACCAGGTGCCGGCCGCCGGGTCGGCGCGGCGGACCCTGGCGCTGACCAGCGTCAGCTCCAGGGCGAAGTGGGTGAAGACATGGACGACCTTTCCCGCGATCGGCTGCCAGGCCGCGGGCACGGGGGCGGCATGATTCGCTTCGGTCGTGGTCCAGGGCGCGTCGCGGAAATCCGTCGTCGGCACCCCGGTCATCCCGCCGAGCAGGCCCCGCTCGGGGCGCTGCCGCAGCAGGATCGAGCCGTCGGGGGCCACCACCCAGAAGCCGACCCCGTGGCGGACCGGTTTGGCGGGCTTGGGCGCCTTCGCCGGCAGGTCGGCAGCAACCCCCTCCTGCCGGCCGCGACAGTGGATCGCCAGCGGACACATCATGCAGCGCGGCGCCCGCGGGACGCAGACCGCTGCCCCCAGGTCCATCATCGCCTGGGCGTGGTCGCCGCCGCGCGTGGTCGGAGTCAGGAGGGCGGCGGCGGCGCGGATCTCCGCCTTGGCGGCCGGCAGCGGGGTACGGATGGCGAAGAGCCGGGCCACCACCCGCTCGACGTTCGCATCCACCACGACGGCCGGGCGGTCGAAGGCGATGGCCGCGACCGCGGCCGCGATATAGGCGCCCACGCCAGGCAGCGCTCGCAATCCGTCTTCGGTATCCGGGAATCTGCCGCCCGCGGCGACGACCGCCTGGGCCGCGCGATGCAGGTTGCGTGCCCGGGCATAGTAGCCGAAGCCCTGCCAGGCATGGAGGACCCGCTCCACCGGGGCCGCTGCCAGGGCCTCTACGGTCGGGAACCGGGCGAGGAAGCCCTCGAAGGCGTTGGCGACGGAGGCTGCGGTCGTCTGTTGCAGCATCACTTCGCTGACCCACACGCGGTAGGGGTCGCTGACGCCTCCCGGCAGGGCGCGCCAGGGCAGGACCCGCCGGTGCCGGTCGTACCAGTCCAGCAGCAGCGGAGAGATTTCGGTCGATGGTGCTGGTCCGGTCGGCATGGCGGCGGAATATAGTGTGCGTGGACTCGGTCCGGCAGGGATTCGCGCCCGGCGAAGGATGAGCGGATGAAGGACGCGCGACCCATCAATGACGCCAAGCCGCCTCGGGATGCGGAAGCCGCTCGGGCGGCCAAGGCTTCCACTGATGCGAGGGCGCCCCGCGACACCAGGGCGTCGGCCGGCTTGGCGCCGCTCGGGCGCATGGTGCCCGTGCTGGCCCGGCCGGTCTTCACCCGCTACGGCTTCGCGGTGGCGGCGATCCTGACCGACTGGCGCACCATCGTCGGCCAGCCGCTGGCCGACCATACCCTGCCCGAGCGCCTGGCCTTCCCCGCCGGACAGCGCCGCGACGGCACGCTTCACCTGCGGGTCGAGTCCGCCTGGGCGCTGGAGGTCCAGCATCTCTCCCACCGCATCGTCGAGCGGATCAACGCGCATTTCGGCTTCCGGGCGGTGGCGCGGATGACGCTGCGCCAGGGGCCGATGCCGCCCAGGCCGGCGCGGCCGCCGCCCGAGCGGACCGACATCGCCCGGCCGGACATCCAGGGCGGAACCAGCGCCGAGCTCAACGTCGCCTTGGCGGACCTGGGTGCCGCCATGCTGCGCCGTGCCGCCGACCAGCGGCGTTAAGCCGCCGTCGGTTGCCTCGCCCTGGGGCCGGCCCTATATTCCGCCGCTATATGTCGTGGATCGGAGGAAGCTTTGCCGCGATTTGCAGTGGTGGTGCGGTTCTGCGTGCTGGTTGTCGCCCTGGCCTTGCCGGCCGCCGTCGCACGCGCCCAGGGCACCGGGACGGAGGCGATGCTGGCCGACCGGACGATCGGCCGGGCCGATGCGCCGATCACCATCGTCGAGTACGCCTCCCTCACCTGCGTGCATTGTGCGGCCTTCCACAAGGACACGCTGCCCAAGCTCAAGGAGAACTGGCTGGATACCGGCAAGGCGAAGCTGGTGTTCCGTGACTTCCCATTGGACGGGCTGGCGCTGCGCGCCGCGATGATGGCGCGCTGCCTGCCCCAGGAGCGCTACTTCCCGGTCGTCGACGTCCTGTTCAAGAACCAGGACGGGTGGTCGCGGGCCCGCGACCCGCTGGCGGCGCTGGCCGGCGTCGGCCGCCTTTCCGGCCTGCCGCAGGACGCGTTCGACGCCTGCATGAAGAACGAGGAGCTGCAGAAGGGCGTGCTCGCGCGCGCCTTCGAGGGGCAGCAGCAATACCGGATCGAGGCGACGCCGAGCTTCGTGATCCAGGGCGAGCTGTTCCGCGGCGCGGCCTCGTACGAGGAGCTCGACCGGGTCCTCAAGAAGGTCTCGCCCGGCGGCTGATCGGGGGAGGCTGATCTCGGGGGCCTGGTCCTCCATGGCGGACGGCGGCATCGCCGGCGGCGGGCCAGAGGAAGCGCCCGGAAACCCGGCCGCTCCCGACGGCGTGCGCGCGGCGGTCCAGTTCGCGAAGCTGCGGCTGGCGGGGTTCAAGTCCTTCGTCGACCCGACCGAGCTGTGGATCGAGCCGGGGATGACCGGCATCGTCGGCCCCAACGGCTGCGGCAAATCGAACCTGGTCGAGGCGCTGCGCTGGGTGATGGGCGAGAACTCGGCCCGTCGCATGCGCGGCGGCGAGATGGACGACCTCATCTTCGGCGGCACCACCACCAAGCCCGCCCGCAACCTCGCCGAGGTGACGGTGCTGCTCGACAACTCGGCCCGCGCCGGGCCGGGGATGCTGGCCGAAGTGCCGGAGATCGAGGTGACCCGCCGGATCGAGCGCGGCGGCGGCTCGCTCTACCGGCTCAACGGCCGCGAGACGCGCCAGCGCGACGTCCAGACCCTGTTCGCCGACCTCGGCACGGGTCCGCAGTCAGCGAGCCTGGTCAGCCAGGGGCGGGTCGGCGCGATCATCAACGCCAAGCCCGAGGAGCGGCGCGGCCTGCTGGAAGAGGCGGCCGGCATTGCCGGCCTGCACGCCCGCAAGCATGAGGCGGAGTTGCGCCTGCGCGCCGCCGAGCAGAACCTGACCCGGCTCGACGACGTCATCGTCACGCTGGAGGGCCAGCTGGAGCAGCTGCGCCGGCAGGCGCGCCAGGCGACCCGCTACCGCAAGGTGGGCGAGCAGATCCGCCGTACCGAGGCCCTGCTGCTGCATCTCCAATGGCAGGCGGCGACGGCCGCCGAGACGGCTGCCGCCGCGGCCCTGGACGCGGCGACCCGCATCGTGGCGGAGCGCGTCGAGACCGCGGGCCTCGCGGCCCGTCGCGAAGAGGCGGCCGGCGAGGCCCTGCCGGCGCTGCGCGAACGGGCTGCCGAGACGACGGCCGCCTTGCAGCAGCTGGCGCTGGCCCGCCAGGCACTTGACGCCGAGGAGGCACGGGTCGCCGCGACCCGCGCACAACTGGCCGAGCGCCTGACCCAGCTGGCGGCCGACGAGCGCCGCGAGCGCGGCTTCGCGGCCGACGCGATGGCGGCGATCGGCCGGCTCGACGCCGAGACGGCCGACCTCCAGGCCGCCCGCTCGGGCGAGGCCGAACTGGCCGAGGCGGCCCTGGCGGCGCTGCGCGAAACCAAGGAGGCGGTGGCCGAGCAGGATCGCCTTGTGACCGAGGCGACGCAGCGGACGGCCGCCGAGGATGCAAGGCGCATCGCCCTCGACCGCCAGGTCGCGACCGCCACCGACCGCCTGGCCCGATTGCGACGGGAAGGCGAGGCGGCGGCGCGGGAGCGTTCGCAGTGGGCGGCCTCGGCCGTCGCCGAAGCCGACATGGCCGCCGCCCGGCACGCGGTCGCAGAGGCGGAAGCCCTGGTGGCCCAGTCCCGCGACAAGGCCGCGCAGGCCGAGGCGGCGCGCGGCGCGACCGAGGCCGCGCAGTCGGCCGCTGCCGCCGCGTTGCGGGCCGCGGAAGGCAAGCGGACGGAGTTCAATGCCGAGCGCACTGCACTCGAGCGCATGCTGACCCGGGTGACGCCGGGCGGGCCGCCGATCGTCGATTCCATGACCGTCGATGCCGGCTACGAGACCGCCCTCGGCGCCGCGCTGGGCGACGATCTGGAGATCCCTGCGGAGGGCATCGGCGCCGCTCGCTGGACCGCCTATCCGCCCTACCCCGTCCCGGCACCGCTGCCGACGGAGGTGGAGGCGCTGTCCGACCATGTATCGGGCCCGCCCGCGCTCGCCCGCCGCCTGGACCAGATCGGCGTCGTCGCCGACCGGGCGGCCGGCGCCCGCCTGGCGCCGCGGCTGTGGCCGGGGCAGCGGCTGGTCACCCGGGCGGGCGACCTGTGGCGCTGGGACGGGGTCGCGATCTCGGCCGGCGCGCCCTCGGCCGCTGCCCAGCGCCTCAGCCAGCGCAACCGGCTGGCCGAGGTCTCGCGGCTCTTCCAGGATGCCGATGCGACCGCCCAGCGGCTGCGCCGGGAATCCGCCGCTGCCGATGCCGCCCGCGCCGAGGCGCAGAAGGTGGAGCGCGCCGCCCGCGATGCGCAGTCGGCTGCCCTGTCGGCGTTCGCCCGCACCCGCGACCGGCTGGCGACGCTGGAGCGCGAAGCCGCCCAGATGGCCAGCCGCCTGTCGGCGGTGGCGGCACGCCTGGAGCGGATCACCGTCGAAACGGCCGAGGCCCAGGCTGCCGTCGACGCGCTTGCCGGAGAGCGATCGGCCCTGCCGGACTCCCGGGCGGGCCGCGAGGAGACCGAGCGCCTGAGGACCCGCCTGTCGGAGCTCCGGCTCCTCCAGGCGGAGCGGCAGAGCACCCATGACCGGCTACTGCGGGAGGCCGCCGCCCGGCGGGAGAGGCTGGCTCGGATCGAATCCGAGCGCGGCACGTGGGCCGGCCGCAGCGAGGGCGCGGCGGGCCAGTTGCAGGTCCTGGCCGAACGCACCGAAGCGGCCATGGCCGAAGAGACGGCTCTGGCGGCGCGACCGGCGGAAATCGCCCGCGACCGGTCCGCCCTGCTGGCACGCACGGCGGAGGCGGATGCGGCGCGGACGGATGCGGCCCAGGCCCTGGCCTCCGCCGAGGCGGAGCATGCCGACGCGCAGCGCCACCAGAAGTCCGCCGATGGCGCGCTCGCCACGGCCCGAGAGGAGCGGGTCCGGGCGGAGGCGGCATCGGAGCAGGCCGTCCACGCCCGGCTGACCCTGCTCGCCCGCATCAAGGAGCGGGTCGAAGCCGCGCCGGAAGACCTGCCGGCGCTGGCCGAGCTGTCGCCCGAACCGGCGAAGTCCGATGCCCCCGGGTCCGAGGCCGGCGAGATCGAGCGCCGCCTGGAGCGGCTGCTGCGCGAACGGGAATCGATCGGCCCGGTCAACCTGATGGCCGAGCAGGAGGCATCCGAGCTGGAGACGCGGATCCAGGGCCTGATCCACGAGCGCGCTGACCTGACCGGCGCGATCCAGCGCCTGCGCCAGGGGATCTCGGCCCTCAACAAGGAAGGCCGGGAGCGCCTGCTGGGATCGTTCGACAAGGTCAACGCCCATTTCCAGGAACTGTTCGTCGGCCTGTTCGGCGGCGGCCGGGCGCACCTCGCCATGACCGACGCGGAGGACCCGCTGGAAGCCGGGCTCGAGATCATGGCGAGCCCGCCCGGCAAGAAGCTCCAGGTCATGTCGCTGCTGTCGGGCGGCGAGCAGGCCCTGACCGCGCTGGCGCTCCTGTTCGCGGTCTTCCAGACCAACCCGTCGCCGATCTGCGTGCTGGACGAGGTCGACGCGCCGCTGGACGATGCCAATGTCGACCGCTTCTGCGCGCTGGTCGCCCGGGTCGCCGGGCTGACGGGAACGCGTTTCCTCATCATTACCCACCACCGCATCACCATGGCGCGGATGGATCGGCTGTTCGGCGTGACCATGGTCGAGCGCGGGGTCTCGCAGCTGGTTTCCGTCGACCTCCAGGCGGCCGAGCGCATCCGGCAGACCGGCTGAAGCGCGCCGAGGCCGCTGCGACCTGCTGCCGCGCCACCGGATCAAGTGCCTGAAAGGGCTCTTGTCTCCATCCTTTCAAGCGCTTGCCGGCCTGGTTTTGGCGCTTGACAGGAAAAACCCCCGTCCCTAGTGTCCGCGCGCCTCGGCGGGGGATTTTCCCTTGCCGGAGAGAGGGGTGGTTGCGCCGTCTTCCATGACCGAACCCCGACGTTCCCAGCCGCTGAAGGAGTTGGGCGATCGCCTGGCAAAGGCTCGCACCCGACAGGGGCTGAACGGGAACGCGGAACCGGCCGTGGGACAGTCGCGATCCTCCCTCGGTTGGGCTTTTCGCATCGGGGTCGATCTCGTATCGGCGCTGGTCGTCGGAGTGGGCATCGGCTGGTTCCTCGACCGCACGTTCGAGACCTCGCCGCTGTTCCTGGTGCTGTTTTTCTTTCTTGGCTCGGCTGCCGGGGCATTGAACGTCTGGCGGCTGGTTGAGAGGATGGGGATGGTTTCGGGCACGCCGCCCTCCGACCCGTCGGAGACGAAAGCGGTTCCGGGGCCCGGCGACGATCGCGGCTCAGCGGGCCGCGACTGAAGGGGGACGAAAGTTGGCAGGTCCGCTGGAGCAGTTCGAGATCAAGACGTTGGTGCCGATCACCGTCGGCACCACCGACGCGTCGTTCACCAACGCGTCGCTGTTCATGGCCATTGCCGTCGCGGCGATCACCGTCTTCATCGTCGGCGGGATGCGCGGCCGGGCCCTGGTGCCGGGCCGCTGGCAGTCCATGGCGGAGCTGTCGTACGAATTCATCGCCGGAATGGTGCGAGACAACGTGGGCAGCAAGGGGCGGCAATACTTTCCCCTGATCTTCTCGCTGTTCATGTTCATCCTGTTCGGCAACCTGCTGGGCATGATCCCCTACAGCTTCACCTTCACCAGCCACATCATCGTCACGTTCGCGCTGGCCGCGTTCATCTTCGTGGTGGTGACGCTGGTTGCGCTGGCCAAGCATGGCCTGCACTTCTTCACCTATTTCTTCCCGCAGGGCGCTCCCCTGGCGACCGCGCCGCTGATCATCCCGATCGAGATCCTGTCCTACCTGTCGCGTCCCGTCAGCCTGTCGATCCGGCTCTTCGCCAACATGATGGCCGGTCACACGATGCTGAAGGTGTTCGCGATCTTCACCGTGGCCATGGGCGTCTTCGGCTTCGCCCCGCTCGCGGTCAACGTCGCGCTGATCGGCTTCGAGATCCTGGTGGCGGTCCTGCAGGCATATGTCTTCACGATCCTCACCTGCCTCTACCTTCACGACGCCATCCATCTCCACTGAGGCGCACCCGCCGGGACCAGGTCGGCCCCGGCGGAGCCAGATCCCCAACCGTTCAATCCAGCCAAAAGGAACAGATCCATGGAAGTCGCAGCCGCCAAGGCCATCGGCGCCGGTATTGCCGTTATCGCCCTGCTCGGTGTCGGCCTCGGCCTGGGCAACATCTTCTCGAACCTGATCACCGCCGTGGCCCGCAACCCGGCCGCCCGTGATGCGGTGTTCCCGATCGGCATTCTCGGCTTCGCCCTGACGGAAGCCGTGGCGCTGTTCGCCCTGCTCATCGCCTTCCTCATCCTCTTCACCTAGGCCGAACGGTCGAACGGGGATCTCGCTGATGCGCGGTCGGTTTCTCGCCGCCGGTCTCGCCCTTGGGTCCGTCTTCGCCGCCGCGGCGGCGACGGCGGCCGAGGGACAGTCGGGCGCCGGCCTGCCGCAGCTCGACGCGACGAGGTTCGCGCCGCAGCTGATCTGGCTCGCCATCACCTTCGGGGCGCTCTATCTCCTCATGTCCCGGGTGGCTCTGCCGCGCGTGGCCGAGGTGCTGGAAACGCGAGCCGACCACATCAACGATGACCTGCGTCGGGCCGAAGAATCGCGGGGCGAGGCCGAAGCGGTCATGCAGGCCTACGAGAAGGCGCTCGTCGATGCGCGCTCGAAGGCCCGTGCGGCTGCCCTCGAGGCGTCCGAAGCCGCCAAGGCGATCTCGGAAGAACGCCAGCGCGAGGCCGGTCGGACCCTGCAGGAAGAGGCCGTCGCGGCGGAGGGCCGCATCGCCGAGGCCAAGGCCGCGGCGATGGGCAATGTCCGCTCGGTCGCGGCCGAGGTCGCCATCGCCGCGACCAAGCGCATCGGCGGCTTCGACGTCGATGCCGAACGCGGTGCCGCGGCGGTTGCCGCGGCCATGGGAGGCCGCGCCTGATGTTCTCCTCTCCCGATTTCTGGGTTCTCGTCGCCTTCGTGATCTTCGTCGCGCTGGTCTGGAAGCCGGCCGGCAAGGCGATCGGTGCCGCACTGGACGGCCACGCGGTCAAGGTCCGCAGCCAGCTGGAGGAAGCCCGCCGGCTGCGCGAAGAGGCGCAGCGGATGCTGGCGGAGTATCAGCGCAAGCAGGCGGAGGCCCTGTCCGAGGCCGCCGCGATCGTCGCCCATGCCAGGGCCGAGGCGGAGCGGATGAAGACGGAAGCCGAGGCCGATCTGGTGCACCAGCTCGCCCGGCGCCGCCAGCTGGCGCTCGATCGCATCGCCCAGAGCGAGGCGCAGGCGGTGGCCGAGGTTCGCGCCGCGACCGTCGATGCCGCGATGGCCGCGACCCGCCGGCTGATCGTCGAGAACATGGACCGGTCCAAGGCTGATGCGCTGATCGACCAGGCGGCGGCGGAACTTCCGCAGCGGCTGCACTGATCCGCCGAACTCTCTGACGGATGCGCGCAGGGCGGGCCTTTGGCCCGCCCTTCTCGTTTGCGAGCCCTGTAGCGGGTGCCCCAGGCGTTGCGATGGCGCCGCTGTCGGCCCAGTGGGGCTGGACCATCCGTGTTCATGCTCCGGATCCATGCCGCCAGCGTCCCCGCGACGACCGGCCCCCGTCCGGAAAGGCAGCCGCCGTGTGCCAGGGGCATGGCGGCCGCCCCGCTCCGGCATCCGTCCGCTGGGCCGTTACGGCCGACTGCGGCGCAACGGTCTGCCGGCCGCGCTCGCACGCAGGGTCCCGGGCCGCCTGGGTCTGTCTTCAGCGGCGCTCTTCCTGCACTCGGGCCCGTACCCTCCGGCGCAGCCGCGCGCTGCCCAGGTACGCTCCACCTCTGGACGGAAGACGACGAAACGCCGGCCCGCGCAGCCGGGCCGGCGTGATGGAAGACGCTTCGGGTCAGTAGGCGATCTGCTGGATGACCGCGGTGCGGATCTCCCGGCGGAGTTCGATCGGGACGAGCCGGCCATAGCGGCGCCGGTCGTGGGCGGCCGAGACATGGCCGTGCCGTTCGGCAACCAGGAACCAGCGGAAGCCCTCGGCCGGGTCGGCGGCGACGCCCTCGCCGGAGACATAGAGCCGGCCCAGCAGATGGGCGGCGGCGGCACTGCCCTGGCGGGCGGCGGCGAGGGCCCAGACGAACGCCTCGGCATCATCCCGGTCGACGCCGCGGCCCTCGTGCAGCATGGCGGCCAGCGCGGTCTGCGCACCGCCATGGCCCTGCTCGGCGGCGGCCCGGTAGTACGTCGCGGCCTTCACCGCATCGGCCGCAGCGCCGATGCCTTCCTCGAACGCATAGGCCAGGCGATGCTGTGCGTCGCGATCGCCCTGGGCCGCCTGTGCGGTCCAGATCCGAACCGCCTCGGCCCGGTTGCCCTGGCGCAGTGCCCGATCCGCCGCGCTACGGTCGCCGACGACCGGGGCGGTGGTGACGACCAGAACGAGGATGGCGAGGAACCAGCGGGTCATGGCGAATCCCATCGGGGCAGGAACGTGATGCCCCTAGGTCGCACGGCTCCCCGATCCGGTTCATGGCCCCCATGTGGATTCTCTGCGGCAGCTTCATCCGGCCAGATGGTCGAGCAGTGCGCCCAGGAACAGGGCCCAGCCGACCCAGCGGTTGGCGTGCATGTGCCGCAGGCAGTCCGCCGGGTTGTCTATATCGACGGTTGCCGCTTGGTGGCAAAGCAGCAGCGCCGCCACGATCAGGCCGCCGGCCCAGCCCCAGCCTGCGCCGGCCATCCAGCCGGCCGCCGCGAACAGGCCGATCGCCGCGGCATAGAACACGAAGAGCCAGGGCCGGGTCGCGGCGCCCAGGGCCAGGGCCGACGACTTCACGCCGATCCGGACATCGTCTTCCTTGTCCTGGTGGGCATAGATGGTGTCGTAGCCGAGCGTCCAGGCGATCCCGCCGGCATAGAGCAGGATGGCGGCCGGGGGCGCGGTGTCGGTCGCCGCGGCCCAGCCGAGCAGCGCCCCCCAGTTGAAGGTCAGGCCGAGGAAGAGCTGCGGCCACCAGGTCACCCGCTTCATGAACGGGTAGATCGCGATCAGCGCCAGGACGCCGACCCCAAGCAGGATCGCGGTCCGCGGCAGCTGGACCAGGATCAGGAGCCCGACCAGGCATTGCAGGCCGAGGAAGGCGACGGCCTGGCGCACCGACACCTCGCCCGCCGGAATCGGCCGGGTGCGGGTGCGGGCGACGCGGCCGTCGAAATCCCGGTCGACGATGTCGTTGAGCGTGCAGCCGGCGCCCCGCATGACGAGCGCGCCGATGGCGAACAAGAGGGTCAGCCACCAGACGGGCGGCCGCGGCCCATCGGTCGCCGGCAGGGTCGCGAGCAGGATCGCCCACCAGCCCGGGAACAGCAGCAGCCAGGTGCCGATCGGCCGGTCGAGCCGGGCGAGGCGGGCATAGGGCTGGAACGCAGGGGGCAGCCAACGGCCGACCCAGCCGTCGTGGCGTATGTCGGTGGCCGGGCCGGCCCGGTCGCGTGCGGTCTCGATCATGGCGAGAATGTGATCGGATGGCGCGCCCGCGGCAAGCGCCCAGGCTTGTGGCGCCCGCGGCTGGGCGGCAGTATCCGCCGCCCGAGCCCCCAGGATTTGTCCAGCTGCCATGACCGAGCTTCCGCGCCCCCAGACCCGCCTTCATGTTGCAGCCGACCTCGGTCCGGACGCGGTGGTCGGGCTGGACGAGGGTCAGGCGCATCTCGTCCGCTCGGTGCTGCGCCTGGAACGGGGCGCGCCCGTCGCCCTGTTCAACGGCCGCGACGGGGAATGGCTGGCCCGGATCGACGGGATCGGCAAGGGCTGGGCGTCGGCGGCCCTGGTCGCCCGGATCCGCCCGCAGGTCGCGGAGCCCGACCTGTGGCTGGTGTTCGCGCCGATCAAGCGCGCCCGCCTCGACTTCCTGGCGGAGAAGGCGACGGAACTCGGCGTGTCGGCCCTGTGGCCCGTATTCACCCGCCACACCGCGGTCGAGCGGGTCAACGAGGATCGCCTGCGGGCCAATGCCCGGGAAGCGGCGGAGCAGACGGGCCGCCTCAGCGTGCCGGTCGTGCATGCGGTGACGGACCTGGAGGCCGCGCTTTCGGCTTGGCCGGCCGGGCGTCGCATCCTCCTTGGCGACGAATCGGGCAGCGCTCCACCCGTGGCGGACGTGCTGGGGGCGGAGACCCATGCAGGACCGTGGGCGGTACTGACCGGCCCCGAGGGCGGCTTCACTCGGGCGGAGCTTGACCGGTTGCGCGAACTGCCGTTTGTTAGCCCCGCCAGTCTCGGGCCCCGCGTGCTTCGCGCCGATACCGCGGCCATCGCCGCGCTCGCCGTCCTGCAGGCGCTTCGCGGTGACTGGCGCCACGGCCGCCCGGGATTGCGGCCATCCGGCTAGCCGGCTTGCGATCTCGATCCTGCCTCCGACCATCAACCAACGACCCCCTGGGAAGACCGATGGCTGCACCTCCTGCCGCGAGCGGCGCACCGATCACGGACACACGCCAACTCGTCGAATACGTCGCCAGCGGGTCAAAGCCGGCTGCGGCCTGGCGGATCGGGACGGAGCACGAGAAGTTCGCCTTCTCGCTCGATGACCTGCGGCCGCTACCCTATGACGGCCCGCGGGGAATCGGCGCCCTGCTCGATGGGCTGGCCGGCTTCGGCTGGCAGCGGATCGAGGAGGAGGGCAAGGTCATCGCGCTGGTCAAGGACGGGGCATCGGTCAGCCTGGAGCCCGGCGGGCAGGTCGAACTGTCCGGCGCACCGCTTGAGACGATCCACCAGACCTGCGACGAGGTGCACGCCCATCTGGCCGAATGCCGCGCCGTCGGCGAGCGGCTCGGCACCGGCATGCTCGGCCTGGGCTTCAACCCCAAATGGGCCCGGTCGGACATCTCGTGGATGCCCAAGGGCCGCTACAAGATCATGGGCGAGTACATGCCCAAGAAGGGCAGCCTCGGCCTCGACATGATGCTGCGCACCTGTACGGTGCAGGTGAACCTGGACTACGCGTCCGAAGCGGACATGGTGAAGAAGTTCCGGGTGTCGCTGGCGCTGCAGCCGATCGCGACCGCGCTCTTCGCCAATTCGCCCTTCACGGAAGGCAAGCCGAACGGCTTCCGCAGCTTCCGCAGCCACATCTGGACCGACACCGACCCGGACCGCTGCGGCATCCTGCCGTTCGTGTTCGAGGAGGGCTTCTGCTTCGAGCGCTATGTCGACTGGATGCTCGACGTGCCGATGTACTTCGTCTATCGCGACGGACGCTATCTGGATGCGAGCGGACAGTCGTTCCGCGACTTCATCGCAGGACGCCTGCCGGCCCGCCCCGGCGAGGTCCCGCTGATGAGCGACTGGGTCGACCACATGACGACCGCGTTCCCCGAGGTGCGGCTGAAGAAGTTCCTGGAGATGCGCGGCGCCGACGCCGGCCCCTGGGGCCGGCTGTGCGCCCTTCCCGCGCTCTGGGTCGGCCTGCTCTACGACACCGAGGCCCTCGACGCCGCCTGGGACCTGTGCCGGGACTGGACCGCCGAGGAGCATGACGCCTTGCGGCTGGGCGTGCCGCGCCACGCGCTGGCGACGCCTTTCCGCGGCGAGACCGTACGCGAACTGGCAAGGCGGGTCGTCGCGATCGCCGAGGACGGGCTCCGGCGGCGTGGCCGGCTCAGTCGCGGGGGCGAGGACGAATCGGTCCACCTGCAGGCGTTGATGTCGATCGCCGAGCGCGGCCGGACGCCGGCGGACGACCTGCTCGAATCGTACCACACGCGCTGGAAAGGGTCCGTCGACCCGGTCTATGTCGAAGAGGCCTACTGACCGGCGGGTGCCGACGACCGGATCGGGATGCCTGGGCGAGTATCGCCCGGGCATCCCGACCGTCTGGCCCTAGCAGGTGATCGCGCCCGGCGGGCACACCCGCGTGACCGTCGCGGATGGCGGGACCACGACCGTCGAGCCCGGCTGCACCATGGTCGATGAGGACGGCGCCGCCGCCGGCGCGGGGTTGACCACCACCGTCCTGTCCTCGCCGCCGCCGCATGCGGCCAGGGCCAGCGGGGCCAGCAGCGCCATCATACGCAGACTACGCATTGCAACTCTCCTTTGCGGATCAACGCAAAGTCAAACCGCGTCGATGCCCCCCGGGTTCCCTTGCGGCGCGCGGCAAAGCGCGATGAGCCGCGCCAGGGGCTGGAACACGATGCGCGTGTGCGGCACCGGCCTGCCGTCCACCTCGTCGAAGCCACCCACATCCGGAACGCCGCCGAGCCGGGCGTAGAATCGGCCGGCCGCCGTGTTTCCGTCGAAGAGCCACAGACAGGCGTTCGCGGCGCCGCGAGCGGCCAGGACCTGGGCCATCGACCCGAGCAGCGGACGGCCCAGCCCGGATCCCCGCTGGTCGGGGGCGAGATGGAGGTTGTCGATGACCGCGTCGAAGGGGGCTTCGCCGGCGAGCCTGGCTGCGGCGAAGCCGGCGATGTCGCCGTCCGTCTGCAGCACCAGGACGATGTCGGTGTCGCGAGGCCGCTCGAAGATGTCGGCCCAGTGCGCCGCCAGTTCCGCCGTCGCGCGCCCGTCCAGGTAGTCGTCGGGCAGGATGCCACGATAGGCGGCGCGCCAGCTGCGCGCGTGCAGCGTGGCGATGCCAGCGGCGTCACCCGGCGTCGCGGCGCGTATCCGGAAATCGATGTCCAGGGGCTTGCGGGCGGCCAGCGGCTTTTCCATCAATGGCACCCGGCCCCCGCCGGCGGCTGCACCGCGGCGGGGGCCGGATGACGACGTCAGCTCAGGTGGTCTGCTTCTTCACCGGGGCCTTCTTCTTGGTGACCTTCCTGGTCTTCTTCTTCTTGGCCTGGGTGGCCTTGGAGGGGGTGGTCGCGGCCAGTTCGAAGGCCGAGGACCGCTCCATGCCGGCCGGCTTCTGGGTCGGTAGCACCGGTGCGGCAGCGGCGGGGAGGGCGGACAGCAGGAAAGCGCCGGCGACGGCAACGGCCGCGGCGCGCAGGCTCTTGGGAAGCAGCATCGGGTTCACCTTGTAATGGTCGGCGCGGACGCCGGAAACCTGTTCCTCGGCGCCTGACTCGACCAGTATCGAGTATTACGCGGCGGTTCCTCCCACCGTCAATCCGTCGATCCGCAGCGTCGGCTGGCCCACGCCGACGGGCACCGACTGGCCGTCCTTGCCGCAGGTGCCGACGCCGTCGTCGAGGCGCATGTCGTTGCCGATCATGCCGATCCGGGTCATCGCCTCCGGTCCGTTGCCGATCAGCGTCGCGCCTTTCACCGCCGCCCCGAGCCGCCCGTTCTCGATCCGGTAGGCCTCGGTGCAGGAGAAGACGAACTTGCCCGACGTGATGTCGACCTGTCCGCCGCCGAAATTGACCGCGTAGAGGCCGTTCGGCACGCTGGCCAGGATTTCCGCGGGGTCCTTGTCCCCCGAAAGCATGACGGTGTTGGTCATCCGCGGCATGATGACGTGGGCATGGCTTTCGCGCCGCCCGTTCCCGGTCGGCTTCACCCCCATCAGGCGGGCATTCATCCGGTCCTGCATGAAGCCCACCAGGATCCCATCCTCGATCAGCACCGTCCGGCCGCTGGGCGTGCCCTCGTCGTCGACGGTGATCGAGCCGCGGCGGTCGGGCATGGTGCCGTCGTCGACCACGGTCACGCCCGGGGATGCGACGCGTTGTCCCATCATGCCGGAGAAGACGGATGTCTTCTTGCGGTTGAAGTCCCCCTCCAGCCCGTGTCCGACCGCCTCGTGCAGCAGGACCCCGGGCCAGCCCGGACCCAGGACGACGGTCATTTCCCCGGCCGGCGCGTCCACCGCGTCCAGGTTGACGAGTGCCTGCCGCAGCGCCTCGTCGACCTGGGCCCGCCAGGCCGTCGGGTCGATGTAGCGGGCATAGGGCAGGCGGCCGCCGACGCCGTGGCTCCCGGTCTCCATGCGGTCGCCGTCGCCGACCACGACCGAGACGTTCAGCCGCACCAGGGGCCGCACGTCGGCGATGCTGCTGCCGTCGGGGCGCACGATCGAGACCGCCTGCCAGGACCCGGTCAGGGACACCATCACCTGCCGGACCCGCGGATCGCGACCCCGTGCATAGGCGTCGACGTCGGACAGGAGCCGGACCTTCTCGGAGAACTCGACCTGCGACAGCGGGTTGAAGTCGCCGTAGAGGGCGCGATTGGTGCCGGGCGGCGGCGCGGCGAGGATGCCGGAACGGCCGGACCGGACGGCGCGCACGGTGTCGCCGGCGCGGCGGATCGCCGCTTCCGACAGCTCCGCGGCATGGGCGTAGCCGGTCGCCTCGCCGGTTACCGCGCGCAGCCCGAAGCCCTGGCTGGTATCGAAGCTGGCGCTCTTCAGCTTGCCGTCGTCGAAGGTCAGCCCCTCGGACTGGCGATGTTCCAGGAACAGCTCGCCATCGTCCATCCCCTGCAGGGCGTCGGCCACGGCCCGTTCCACGCGGCCGCGATCCATCCCGGTGCGGGCGAAGAAGATGTCGTCGACGAGGGTGCGATCGGTCATGGCGGTCTCCGCGAAGGGGCCCGGCTGGGCTCGAGGCAGGCACGAGATATCGGACCCCGTTGCCGCCGGGTCAATCGCCACCGGTGCGGATGGGCGAACGACCCGGCGAACCCCTACCCCTCCGCGCGATGCGACATTCGGCCGCATCGCATTGATTTCATGGGGAAAACATGAAATTCCCACAGCCAACCAAGGGCACCTCTGGCGCCAGGGTTGAGACGGGTCGGGGTTGGGTGTACGGTCCGCGCGGACGACGGACGGGTGGCCTTCCGGCTGCCGGTCCGCCCCGCGCCAATGGGGCCGCGCGGGCATGCGGAACGAGGCGCACGACATGATGTTGAGGGGCAAGTGGGCGGCTGCTGCGGCAGCGTTCGGCGCGATGGCCGCAACCGGGGCCTGGGCCAACGAGCCTGCGCCGTGGGGCTTGGGCTTTCAGAATGCCGCCACGCCGGTCAAGGCGGCGATGTCGCAGTTCCATGGCATGCTGCTCGTGGTCATCACGCTGATCACGATCTTCGTCCTGGCGCTGCTCACATGGGTGGTGATGCGCTTTCGCGCGAACCGCAACCCGAACCCGTCCAAGACCACGCACAATACCCTGGTAGAGGTGGTGTGGACGGTGGTGCCGGTCCTGATCCTGGTGATCATCGCCATCCCGTCCTTCCGGCTGCTCTACTTCCTCGATCGCAACCCCGATGCCGAGATGACGATCAAGGTCGTCGGGCATCAGTGGTACTGGGCGTACGAGTATCCCGACAATGACGGGATCAAGTTCGACAGCTACATGATCCAGGAGGCCGACCTGAAGCCGGGCCAGAAGCGCCTGCTCGAGGTCGACAACCGCCTGGTGCTGCCGGTCGGGACGACGATCCGCGTGCTGGTCACCGGCAACGACGTCATGCACAGCTGGTTCATTCCCTCGCTCGGGGTCCAGAACTACGCCTTCCCCGGCCGCACCAACGAGACCTGGATCCGGCTGGAGCGGGAGGGGATCTTCTACGGCCAGTGCAATCAGATCTGCGGCGTCAATCACGGCTTCATGCCGATCGCCGTCGAGGGCGTGTCGAAGGAGGCGTTCCAGCGCTGGGTGACCGAGGCGAAGACCAAGTTCGCCGGCCAGCCGGCACCGGTCCCGGTGCAGCTCGCCCGGAACGCCGAATAGCCCGCCCCGCAGCCCTGCCTTCCCCGCGAGGAACCGCGCCATGGCGACCCATTCCGCTCCCGCCCATACCGACGACCACGCGCACGACCATCCGCATGGCTGGCGGCGCTACGTCTATTCGACGAACCACAAGGACATCGGCACCCTCTACCTGATCTTCGCGGTGGTGGCCGGCCTGCTCGGCATGCTGATGTCGATCGTCATCCGCATGGAGCTGCAGGCGCCGGGCGACCAGGTCCTGGGCGGCGACCATCAGCTCTACAACGTGCTGATCACGGCCCATGGCCTGATCATGGTGTTCTTCTTCGTCATGCCGGCGCTGATCGGCGGGTTCGGCAACTGGTTCGTGCCGCTGATGTGCGGCGCGCCGGACATGGCCTTCCCGCGCATGAACAACATCAGCTTCTGGCTGCTGGTCCCGGCGTTCCTGCTGTTGCTCGGCTCGGCGCATTTCGGCGGCGGGGCGGGGGTCGGCTGGACCGTCTATCCCCCCTTGTCGAGCGTGCCCTACCATTCGGGCCCGGCCATCGACATGGCGATCCTGTCGCTGCACATCGCCGGCGCATCGTCGATCCTGGGCGCGATCAACTTCATCACCACGATCTTCAACATGCGCGCGCCGGGCATGACGCTGCACCGCATGCCGCTGTTCGTCTGGTCGGTGCTGATCACCGCCTTCCTGCTGCTGCTGTCGCTGCCCGTCCTGGCCGGCGCCATCACCATGCTGCTGACCGACCGCAACTTCGGCACCCACTTCTTCGATCCGGCCGGCGGCGGGGACCCGGTGCTGTTCCTGCACCTGTTCTGGTTCTTCGGTCACCCCGAGGTCTACATCCTGATCCTGCCGGCCTTCGGCATCATCAGCCACATCGTCGCGACCTTCTCGCGCAAGCCGGTCTTCGGCTATCTCGGCATGGCCTACGCCATGGTCTCGATCGGCGTGGTCGGCTTCGTCGTCTGGGCGCACCACATGTATACGGTCGGCCTCGACGTCGACACGCGGGCCTACTTCACGGCGGCGACCATGGTGATCGCGGTGCCGACGGGCGTGAAGATCTTCTCGTGGATCGCCACGATGTGGGGCGGGTCGATCGAATTCCGGGTGCCCATGCTCTGGGCGGTCGGTTTCATCTTCCTCTTCACGGTGGGGGGCGTGACGGGCGTCGTGCTGGCCAATGCCGGCATGGACGTCGCCCTGCACAACACCTACTACGTCATCGCCCACTTCCACTATGTGCTGTCGCTGGGCGCGGTGTTCGCGATCTTCGCGGGATTCTACTACTGGATCGGCAAGATGAGCGGCCGCCAGTACCCGGAGACGCTGGGCAAGATCCATTTCTGGATGACGTTCGTCGGCGTCAACCTGACCTTCTTCCCGATGCACTTCCTCGGCCTGCAGGGCATGCCGCGCCGCATCCCGGACTATCCGGACGCTTTCGCGGGCTGGAATCTGGTGGCTTCGATCGGCGCCTACATCGCCGGCCTCAGCTCGGTGCTGTTCCTCTACATCGTCTGGAAGACGCTCACCTCGGGCGAGCGCGTCGGCGCCAATCCCTGGGGACCCGGAGCCACCTCGCTCGAATGGACCGTGCCCTCGCCGCCGCCCTTCCACACCTTCGAGGATCCGCCGCACATCACCGCGTCGGCGGGCCACTGAGGCGTCGCGATGACCCTGGCCATCGGTATCTGACGTGACCGACCTGTCGACCGAAGCGGCAGCCGGCGCCCCCGCCACCCAGGTGGCGGGGGTCGGCGATTTCATCCAGCTCATGAAGCCGCGGGTGATGTCGCTTGTCGTCTTCACCGGGCTCGTCGGAATGCTGGTGGCGCCGGGGCATCTCCACCCCCTGCTTGCGGGCGTGGCGCTGCTGTGCATCGCGGTCGGCGCCGGCGCGTCGGGTGCCATCAACATGTGGTACGACCGCGACATCGACGCGGTCATGCGGCGCACGCAGAATCGCCCGATCGTGGCCGGCCGGCTGCCGGCGGAAGAGGCCCTCGCCTTCGGGGTCGCGCTCGCCGCGGGCTCGGTCGTGATCATGGGACTCGCGGTCAACTATGCCGCCGCCGCCCTGCTGGCCCTCACGATCGGCTTCTACGTCTTCGTCTACACGATCTGGCTGAAGCGGCGGACGCCGCAGAACATCGTCATCGGCGGGGCCTCCGGCGCCTTCCCGCCGATGATCGGGTGGGCAGCGGTGACCGGCGACATCTCGCTCTTCCCCGTCCTGCTGTTCGCCATCATCTTCTTCTGGACCCCACCGCATTTCTGGGCCCTGGCGCTCTACCGGTCGGGCGACTACGGCCGCGCCGGCGTGCCGATGATGCCCAACGTCGCCGGCCCGCGCGAGACCCAGCGGCAGATCCTGCTCTACACGCTGGTCCTCGTCCCGGTCACGCTCGCGCCCTGGTTCCTGGGCTTCCTGGGCGCGCTCTACGGCGCGGCCGCGATCGTCCTGAACGGCCTCTTCGTGCTGGGCGCGATCCGCGTGATGCGCGAATCGACGGACCGCAGCGCGATGCGCCTGTTCGGCTTCTCGATCCTCTATCTGTTCGCGCTGTTCGCCATGGTCCTGGTCGACCGGGCGTGGGCCGCGATCTGAGCCCGGCGATGACCCCGGAACAGCGCCGGCGCCAGCGCAACAAGAACTTGGCCATGCTCGCCGTCCTGGTCGGGCTGGTGGTGCTGTTCTACGCGGTCACGCTTGTGCGGATGGGGCAGCAATAATGACCAGGCATGGACGCACGGCGTTGCTGCTGTCGGGCATCGTGGTCACGATGATCGGGGCCTCGTTCGCGGCCGTGCCGCTGTACGAGATGTTCTGCCGGGCGACCGGGTTTGCCGGCACTCCGATGCGCGTCGATGCGCCGAGCCGGCAGACCGCGGCGGGGACGGTCACCGTGCGCTTCTCCGGCACGGTCCAGAGCCAGCTTCCCTGGCGGTTCGCGCCCGAAGTGCCGACGATGACCTTGCAACTCGGCGAGAACGGGCTGATGGCGTTTCGTGCGACCAACCTGTCGTCGCAGCCCCTGGTCGGCACGGCGACCTTCAATGTGACGCCCGAGAAGGCGGCGCCCTATTTTGCCAAGACGGAGTGCTTCTGCTTCACCGAGCAGCGGCTGGAGCCGGGGCAGTCGGTCGACATGCCGGTGGCATTCTACGTCGACCCGGCCATCCTTACGGATCCGGGTACACGGGACATCCACAACATCACGCTTTCCTACACCTTCTTCCGGGCCGCCGGTGGCAACGGGCAGCGCGCCGCGCTGGCGCCGACCGCCGCGCCGGTCTCGAACTGAGCTGCAGATTCGACTCTCGTCCAGACAAGCGGCAACCGACGACATTCGCGAGCGGGAAGATCCCATGGCCCACGACGCCCACGCCAAGAACCACCCGTACCACCTGGTCGACCCGAGCCCCTGGCCGTTCTGGGGTTCCATGTCCGCCCTCTGGCTGGCCGCGATGGCGCTGCTCTACATGCATCCGGAAATGCTGGGTGCCGGGGCGGCGCCGGGCGTGCAGTCGATCGGAGCCTGGAAGCTGGTGGCCGGCTTCATCCCGGTTCTGCTCGTCATGGCCCTGTGGTGGCGCGACGTCGTCCGCGAGGGCGAGTATGGCGGTCACCACACGCCGGTCGTGCAGATCGGCCTGCGCTACGGCATGGCGCTCTTCATCGCCTCGGAGGTGATGTTCTTCGTCGCCTTCTTCTGGGCCTTCTTCGACGCCAGCCTCTTCCCCAAGGCGGGGATCGGCGGGGTGTGGCCGCCGGCGGACATCCAGACCTTCGACGCGTTCGACCTGCCGCTGCTGAACACGCTGATCCTGCTGCTGTCCGGCTGCACCGTCACCTGGGCCCACCACGAGCTGATCGAGGGCAATCGGTCGAAGGTCCTCCAGGCGCTCGGTATCACCGTGCTGCTCGGGCTGTTCTTCACCTCGCTGCAGGCCTACGAGTACAGCCACGCGGCCTTCGGCTTCAGCCAGAACATCTACTCGTCGACCTTCTACATGGCGACCGGGTTCCACGGCTTCCATGTGATCGTCGGGACCATCTTCCTTGCCGTGTGCTGGTACCGGGTGTGGCTCGGCCACTTCAAGCCGGACCATCATTTCGGGTTCGAGGCGGCGGCCTGGTACTGGCACTTCGTCGACGTGGTGTGGCTGTTCCTCTTCGTCTGCATCTACTGGTGGGGGGCCTGAGCACGGCCATCTCGCCCTTCTCCGCCGGCCTTGCCGCACGCTGTCCGCGCTGCGGCAAGGGGGCGCTCTTCCAGGGCTTCCTCGCCGTCCGCGAGCGTTGCCCGGTCTGCGGACTGGACCTGTCCCGGCATGATTCGGGCGATGGGCCGGCGGTGTTCGTGATCCTGATCCTGGGGGCGGTCGTGGTCGCCCTCGCGCTCTGGGTCGAGCTGCGATGGGAGCCGCCGCTCTGGGTCCATGCCGCCCTGTGGACACCCTTCACCCTGGGGGCGGCCCTGGCGATGCTGCGCCCCCTCAAGGGCGTGATGGTCGCAATGCACTACCAACACCGGATGGGCGAGAATGACTGATCGCTGGCCCTGGCGCTTCACGCCCCAGCGCGGGCCGACGCTGATCGTCATTCCCGCGCTGCTGATCCTGGTCGCGCTGTCGGTCTGGCAGCTCCAGCGCCACGAGTGGAAGGCGGGGCTGATCGCGGAGCGCGAGGCCGGCATGGCCGCGCCGCCCATCGAACTGCCGGCCCGGATCGACGACCCGGAGCCGCTCTCCTTCCGCCACGTCCGGGTAACCGGGACGTTCCGTCACGAACAGGAACTGTTCGTGGCCGCCGTCTCGCGCCGGGGCAATGACGGCTACCAGATCGTCACCCCGCTCGTTCGCGCCGAAGGGCCGCCGGTCCTGGTCAACCGCGGCTGGGTGCCCAAGGAACGCAAGGACGCCGCGACCCGCGCGGCCGGCCAGATCCCCGGCGTGGTTTCGATCGACGGCATCGCGCGCCTGCGCCAGGTGCGCCGCGGGCTCATCCCGGACAACCTGCCCGATCGCAACCTGTGGTTCACCATGGATCTGCCGGCCATGGCCGCCGCCCTCGGGCTGCCCGAAGTGGCGCCGGTCTATGTCGAGGCCGGGCCGTCGCCCAATCCCGGCATCTATCCCTTGGGCGGGCAGACCCGGGTCAGCCTGCCGAACGACCATCTGCAGTATGCGGCGACCTGGTTCATGCTGGCGATCGCGCTGGCCGTCATCTACGTCGTCTACCACCGTCCGAAGCCCGCCACGCCGAACGGCTGATGGGGGGAACCGCTTCGATGCAAGCCTACGACCGCCTGCTTGAGCGCTTCCGCCGCATCGCCATCCTGGGCGAGGCGACCGGGATGCTGCACTGGGATGCCGCCGCCGTGATGCCGGACGGCGGCGGCGAAGCCCGCGCCGAGCAACTGGCGACCCTGCGCGAGATGGCGCATGCCCTTCTGGTGGCGCCGGAGACCGGGGATCTGGTGGCGGATGCCGAGGCGGCCGGATCCGATCCGGATCGGCGCTGCCGGATCGCCCTGATGCGGCGGCGCTGGCGGCGGGCGACGGCCGTCCCCGGCGACCTGGTGGCGGCGCTGTCGCGCGCCGCCTCCCGGTGCGAGGCGGCGTGGCGCGCGGCCCGCGCGGGGGGCGACTACGCGGCGGTGGTGCCGTTCTTCACCGAGGTCCTTGCCCGTACGCGCGACGAGGCGGCCGCCCTGGGCCAGGCGCTCGACCTTCCGCCCTACGATGCGCTGATCGACGGCTACGAGCCGGGGCTGACGGCTCAGGACTGCGCGGCGGTGTTCGATCGGCTGCAATCCTTCCTGCCGGACCTGCTCGGGCAGGCGATCGATCATCAGGCGTTGGCGCCGCCGCCCATGCCGCTTGCCGGTCCCTTTCCGGTGCCGCGCCAGGCCGACTTCGCGCGCACCATGATGGCCGCCCTCGGTTTCGACTTCCGCCACGGCCGGCTCGATGTCTCGGCCCATCCCTTCTGCGGCGGCACCCCGGACGACGTGCGCATCACCACGCGATACGACGAGGGTGATTTCCTGACGGGCCTGCTGGGCGTCCTGCACGAGACCGGGCACGCGCTCTACGAGCGCGGCCTGCCCAGGGACCTGCGGCACCAGCCGGCCGGCGAGGCCCGCGGCATGGCGGTGCACGAGAGCCAGTCGTTGATCATCGAGATGCAGGCGTGCCGCGGCCGGGAGTTCACGGGCTGGATGGCGCCCCGGGCGCGCGCCGCCTTCGGCGGCACCGGGCCGGCCTGGTCGTCGGAGAACATCCACCGGCTGGTGACCCGGGTGTCGCGCGGGCTGATCCGGGTGGATGCCAACGAGATCGCCTACCCGCTGCACATCATCCTGCGCTTCCGGCTGGAGCAGGCGCTGCTGTCCGGCGACCTGCCGCTGCCGGACCTGCCCGGCGCCTGGAACGAGGGGATGGTCGAACTGGTGGGCATCCGCCCCGACGGCGACCGCGACGGGTGTCTCCAGGACATCCATTGGTATGACGGCGCCTTCGGCTACTTCCCGACCTATACCTTCGGCGCCCTGATGGCCGCCCAGCTGTTCGCCGCGGCCCGGGACGCCGTGCCGGGGCTCGGTCAGGGGCTGGCGGCCGGGGATTTCTCGCCCCTGCTCGGCTGGCTCGGCAGCCACGTCCATGCCCACGGTGCCACCCTGCCGTGGAACGAGATCCTGTGCCGCGCGACCGGGCGGCCGCTCGACGTCGACCTGTTCCGCCGCCATCTCGAGCAGCGCTACCTCGATCGCTGAACCCTGGCGGCCGCGTCCAAGGCTGGCATCTCTACGCCAGAACGATGTCGAACCGGCCCGCCAGTGCGGCCGACTCGATGTCGGGCGCCGGCACCAGGGTGACGAGAACGGCCGCGCGGGCCGCAGGCTCGATCCGCCGCAGGACCATGTCCCGGTCGTTGCCGGGCTCGCCGGCCACGTACATCTGCGTCACCAGGCGCGGCCGACCGGGCGCCGTCACCGCGAAATGGATGTGCGGCGTCCGTCCCGAATAGGGTACCGGGCGGATCGTCCGGAAGCGGTAGCTGCCGTCCGCGGCGGCGACCGTTGCCCCGAAGCCCTGGAACCCGGCATCGCGGCGGCCCGGATTGCCGGACCCGGGATGCAGGTAGAGGCCGCTCGCGTCGCACTGCCAGATCTCGACCCGGGCGCCGGCCAGGGGGCGACCCTCCAGGTCCAGGACGCGGCCGGCAATGTGCGTGACCGTGCCTTGGGCCCGGGCCGCGGCACCCGTGACCCGGACCAGGTCGTTGTCGATGTCGAGCGGCAGGCGGACCGGATAGAACGGCCCTTCGGTCTGCCGTGGCGTGGCCGGGGCGGCCGCCAGAGCCGGCCATGGGGCCGCCGTGGCGGCGACGGCCAGGGCCGAGGCCGCTCCCAGCACGCGGCGGCGCGTGATCGCGGGCGGGGCGGCCCGCGGGACGAGCGGTCGGTCGATTGGCATCGGCGGTCTCCCAGCGTGGCGGCGCGCCATCGGCGCCGGCAGGAACATGGGGCGGCCGGCCACCCTCGGCAAACCCGGCTTCGGCGCCAGCGGGCCCGCATGGGGCATGTCCTCCGGGACCCCCGACTTGCGATGGTGGGGGGCGGCCGCTAGGCTGTCCTGCTTGCGACGAACGGAGCTTTCCCCTTTGCGCTACGTCAGCACCCGCGGCGCCGCGCCGGCGCTCGCCTTCGACGATGTCCTCCTTGCCGGCCTCGCGCGCGACGGCGGCCTGTACGTGCCCGAGACGTGGCCGGTGCTGACCGCCGGCGACCTGCGTTCGCTCGCCCGCGCCGACTATGCCGAAACCGTGACCCGGGTCATGGCCCCCTTCGTCGACGGCACCATCGCCGAGGACGATTTGGCGGAGCTGGTGACCGACGCCTATCGCGGCTTCGCCCACGCCGCCGTGGTGCCGCTGAAGCAGCTGGGCGCCAACCAGTGGCTGATGGAGCTGTTCCACGGCCCGACGCTGGCCTTCAAGGACCTGGCCCTGCAGGTGGTCGGCCGGCTGTTCGACCATGTGCTGGCCCGCCGCGGCCAGCGGGTCACCATCGTCGGCGCGACCTCCGGCGACACCGGGTCGGCCGCGATCGAGGCCTGCCGCGACCGCGCTGCGATCGACATCTTCATCCTCTACCCCGAGGGCCGGGTGTCGGAGGTGCAACGCCGCCAGATGACCACGGTCGAGGCCGGCAACGTCCATGCGATCGCCATCAAGGGCACGTTCGACGATTGCCAGGACATGGTGAAGGCGATGTTCAACGACACCGCCTTCCGCGACCGTCACAACCTGTCCGCGGTGAACTCGATCAACTGGGCGCGAATCGCTGCCCAGGTGGCCTATTACGTCTGGGCGGCCGTCGCGCTGGGGGCGCCCGCGCGCTCGATATCGTTCGCCGTCCCGACCGGCAACTTCGGCAACGTCTTCGCCGCCCACGCCGCCCGTCACATGGGCCTGCCGATCCACAGCCTTGCGATCGGCACCAACCGTAACGATATCCTGACCCGCTTCCTGGAAACGGGCAGCCTCTCCATCGGCACGGTCGAACCCAGCCTCAGCCCGAGCATGGATATCCAGGTGTCGAGCAATTTCGAGCGGCTGCTGTTCGAGCTGTTCGACCGTGATGGCGCGGCGCTCAGCCGGGCGATGGCCGATTTCCGGCGCGACGGCGTCCTGGCCATCAGCCCGGAGCGCTGGCAGCGGGCCAGGGACGGTTTCGTCGGCCACCGGCTGGACGATGCCGGGACGCTGGCGACCATCCGTTCGGTCTGGCAGTCGACCGGGGAGATCCTGGATCCGCACAGCGCGATCGGCGTCGCCACGGCCGATGCCTGCCGCGACGATCCCGCGGTGCCGATGGTGGCGCTCGCCTGCGCCCATCCGGCCAAGTTCCCGGATGCGGTCGAGCGCGCGACCGGCATCCGGCCAGCCTTGCCCGGCCGCCTGTCCGACCTGCTGTCGCGGCCGGAGCGGGTGGTCGTCCTTCCAAACGACCTCGCCGTGGTCGAGGATTTCGTCGCCGCCCGTACCACGCGGCAGGAGTTGCCGGCATGACCGTCGAGATCACCACGCTTCCCAGCGGCCTGCGGGTCGCAACCGACCGCATGGACGGCGTCGCCACCGTGTCGGTCGGCGTCTATGTCGATGCAGGCGCGCGCAACGAGCCCGCGGCCATCAACGGTGTCGCCCATTTCCTCGAGCACATGGCCTTCAAGGGAACCGAGCGGCGGACGGCGCGGGCAATCGCGGAGGAGATCGAGGCGGTCGGCGGCCATCTCAACGCCTATACCGCACGCGAGCAGACCGCCTACTACGCCAAGATCCTGAAGGGCGACGTGCCGCTCGCCATCGACATCCTGGGCGACATCCTCCTGCATTCGACCTTCGACCAGGCGGAATTCGATCGCGAGCGGTCGGTCATCCTGCAGGAGATCGGCCAGGCCGAGGACACCCCCGACGACATCGTCTTCGACCATTTCCAGGCGACGGCCTATCCCGGCCAGGCGATGGGGCGACCGGTCCTCGGCACCGTCGAGACCGTGTCGGCGCTGCCCCGCTGGGCACTGGTCGACTATATGGGCACCCACTACCACGCCCCGGACATGGTGATCTCTGCCGCCGGGGCGGTCGACCATCGGCAGATCGTCGATCTGGCGGCGGCCGCCTTCGCCGACGTGCCCGCCGCGCCGGCGCCCAAGGCCGAGGCCGGGCGCTATGCCGGCGGGGACTTCCGCGAGGAGCGCGATCTCGAGCAGATCCACCTCGTCGTCGGCTTTCCGGGCGTGTCGCACACCGATCCGGACCACCACGCCTTCCAGGTCCTGGCGACCATCCTGGGCGGCGGCATGTCGTCCCGCCTCTTCCAGGAGATCCGCGAGAAGCGGGGCCTGGTCTATTCGATCTATGCCTTCAGCTCGTCGTTCCATGACGGCGGGGTCTTCGGCGTCTATGCCGGCACCGGCGAGCGCGAGGTCCAGGAACTGCTGCCGGTCCTGTGCGACGAGGTGCTGGCGATCGGCAGCCGGCTGGAGCCGGGCGAACTGGCGCGCGCCAAGGCGCAGCTGCGGGCCAGCCTGCTGATGTCGCGCGAGAGCACGTCGGCCCGGGCCGAGCACCTGGCCCACCAGATGCTGGTCCATGGCGGCCATATCCCGACCGAGGAGACGCTGGCCCGGCTGGAGGCGGTGGACGCGGCCGCCGTCGCGCGGGTCGCCCAGCGCCTGCATGGCGGCCGGCCGACCGTGACCGCGATGGGCCCGATCGGCGGCGTCGAGCCGTTCGACCGGATCGTCGGCCGGCTCGCCGCCTGACGCCCTCGCGATGACCGCGAAGGCTGGCGGCGGATCGCCCGGCGGCAGTTCATCTGGCGGCGGTTCATCCTTCGCCTCGTCGGCGACCAGGCCGCGTCCCGCGCCCGGCCGGCTGGAACGGTGGCTCGGCCCGTTCCTGGGCGAGGCGCATACGGCGATCCTGTCCGGGGAGCGGGTCTATCTGCGCCCGCCCCGCCAGATGGATTTCGAGGGCTGGGCGCGCGTCCGGGCGGGCTCGCGCGCGTTCCTGGCTCCCTGGGAGCCCACCTGGCCCGACGATGCTCTGTCGCGCGGTGCCTATCGCCGGCGGCTGGCCGCCTATGGCGTCGATTGGCGCAAGGATGCCGGGTACAATTTCTTCCTGTTCGGCCGTGGCGACGATGCCCTGCTGGGGGGCATCGGCCTCGCCAACGTCCGGCGCGGCGTGGTGCAGAGCGCCAGCCTCGGCTACTGGATGGGGGCCGCCCATGCCGGCCAGGGCTACATGACCGAGGGGTTGTCGGCGGTCCTCGCCTTCTCCTACGACCGGCTGCACCTGCACCGGCTGGAGGCGGCCTGCCTGCCGTCGAACATGGCGAGCCGGCGCCTGCTGGCCAAGTGCGGGTTCCGGGAAGAGGGCTACGCGCGCAAGTACCTCTGCATCAACGGCGTCTGGCAGGATCACGTCCTGTTCGGCCAGCTGGCGGAGGAGTGGCGGCAGAGCCGCTGATGTCCGGCATCCATGCCGGGGCCGCGGCCGGCCGTCAGGCGTGGCCGGCCTCGCTCGACAGCATGCCGAGATCGACGCCCAGGCGCTGGAGCGCGCGGCTCCACATCGCCTCCAGCGCGGTTCCGAACACCAGTTCGTCGTCCGCCGGCACCTGGAGCCAGCCGTTGGCCTGGATCTCCTGGTCCAGCTGCCCCGGCCCCCAGCCGGCATAGCCGAGCGCCATCATCGCGCGGCGCGGCCCCTGGCCGGCGGCGATCGCCTTCAGCACGTCCATGGTCGCGGTCAGTGCCACGCGCTCGTCGATCTGCAGCGTGCCCTCGTAGACGTGGTCCGCCGAATGCAGCACGAAGCCCCGGCCGGTCTCGACCGGGCCGCCGAAATGGACGGGCATCCGCTCGGTCGCGGCCGAGCCTTCGAGCGACAGCTGCCCCATCAGCTCCGACACCGTCAGGGCGCCGAGGAGCTTGTTGACGACGAGCCCCATCGCGCCGTCCTCGTTGTGCGCACACATGTAGATGACGGTCTTTTCGAAGCGCGGGTCGCCGATCGTCGGCATTGCCACCAGCAATCGCCCCGTCATGTAGCCGGATGCGGAATCCTTCGTCGTCATGCCAGGTCCATCCTCATCCATGGAGAGATATGGTGCCCGGCCGGGGCGAGCAAGTCGGCAGGCGTCGCGGCCTGCGCCGCCGTGCCGCAGGCGCCGCATGGTGCCGGGCACGGCTTTGTGACTCCCCCTCGGCCGCAACTCGCCCATATTTGTCGACGATGCGGAAAGCGATCGAGCGTACCGTCCGAATCTCGTTGGCCACCTGGCTGCAAGGGGCCGTGCTGGCCTTGCTGGTGGCGGCATTGCCGGCGGGCGGTTCGGCCCGGGCCGACACCGCGTCGGGATGGGCCCGGACCGAGCAGTCGGCGGTGCGCCTGGTATCGGCCGTGTCCGGCGTCGGCAGCGGCCAGACGGTTACGCTCGGCCTGCATTTCCGGCTGGAGCCGGGCTGGAAGGTCTATTGGCGCTCGCCCGGCTCCGGCGGCCTGCCGCCCGTCATCGACTGGCAGGGGTCCGAGAATGCCGGCGAGGCGCGCATCGTCTGGCCGGCGCCCAAGCGCTTCGATGCGCTCGGCATAGAGAGCTTCGGCTATTCCGACGAGGTGGTGTTTCCGGTCGAGATGCGGCTGGAACGGCCAGGCGAGCCTGCCCGCCTGGCGGCCGCGGTCGAGTACCTGACCTGCCGGGAAATCTGCATCCCCTACCAGGCCGACCTGCGGCTCGAGCTGCCTTCCGGTCCGGCGGGCCCTTCGGCCGAGGCGGAACTGGTTTCGCGCTTCCTGGCCCGCGTCCCGGGCGACGGGGTCGCCGCGGGCCTGCGCGTCGCGTCGGTCGGTCTGGGCGGCACGGCCGAGGCCCGTACGCTGGTCGCGCTGGTCGAGACGGATCGGCCGCTGGCGAAGCCCGACCTGTTCGTCGAAACCGCCATACCGGCCGATTTCGGCGCACCGACGGTCACGCCGATTGCCGGTGGCGCGCGTCTCGAGACGCCCATCGCCGGGGATCCGGCGACTGTCGCGCGGCTGGCCGGGCGCGATGTCACGGTGACGCTGGTCGACGGCGACCGGTCGCTGGAGACGCAGTTGCGCGTCGGGTCGGCCGCCCCGCTGCCGGCCGTGCCGGCGTCCGCATGGCTCGCGATTCTGGCCACGGCCCTGCTGGGCGGGCTCATCCTGAACCTCATGCCCTGCGTGCTGCCCGTCCTGTCGCTGAAGCTCTTGGGCGTGGTCGAGGCGGGCGGGCGCGAGCGGTCGGAGGTGCGGCGGGGCTTCATCGCCTCGTCGGCCGGGATCCTCTTCTCGTTCCTGCTCCTGGCGGCGGGCGCAGTCGCCCTCAAGACGGCCGGCATGGCCGCCGGCTGGGGCATCCAGTTCCAGGAACCCTGGTTCCTGGCCGGCATGGCGGCGGTGCTGGCCCTCTTCGCCGCCAACCTGTGGGGCTGGTTCGAGATTCCGCTGCCGGGCTTCGCCCAGGCCGCGGCCAATGCGCCGCACCGTGGCCTGATCGGACATTTCCTGACCGGGGCCTTCGCCGCCCTGCTGGCCACCCCCTGCTCGGCGCCGTTTCTCGGCACGGCCATCGGCTTCGCCCTGTCGCGCGGCCCGATCGAGATTTTCGCCATCTTCGCGGCACTCGGCGTCGGCCTGGCGTCGCCCTACCTGGCGGTGGCGGCATTCCCCGGCATCGCCACCCGCCTGCCGCGGCCCGGCCTGTGGATGGTCAAGGTGCGCCGCGTCCTGGCTGTCGTGATGCTCTTGACCTGCATCTGGCTGCTGAGCGTGCTCGCCGCCCAGCAGGGCGTCTGGACCGCGGCGGGGCTGGGCCTCGTCCTGGTGCTGGCGGCGCTGCTGATCGGTCCGCTGGCGCGCCTCCCGGCCGCCTGGCGCACCAGCGTCGCGGCCGCCACGCTGGTCCTCTTCGCCGTGGCCGTGGTGCCGCGCCTGTCGGCCCCGCCGCAGGTGTCGGACGCGGTCGAGGCCGGGGCGCAGTGGCAGCCCTTCGACCGTGCGCGGATCGCGACCCTGGTCGCCGAGGGGCGGACGGTCTTCGTCGACGTGACCGCCGACTGGTGCATCACCTGCCAGGTGAACAAGAAGCTGGTCCTCAACCGTGGCGAGGTGGCCGACCGCCTGGCCCGGCCGCAGCTGGTGGCGATGCGCGCCGACTGGACCCGTCCCGATGCCGGGATCGCCCGCTTCCTGGCCGACCATGGGCGGTACGGCATCCCGTTCAATATCGTCTACGGGCCCGGCGCGCCCGATGGCGTTGCCCTGCCGGAACTGCTGACGGAAAGCACGGTGATGGAGGCGTTGACGCGCGCGACCGGGCCCGCGCGCGCACTTGCGCGAGGCGACGGGGGATGACAGAGGCGGGGACAACCCTTATTTGAGGCGGATGCCGCGGCGGTTCCTGCCGACGGCCATCCAGGCATTTCGTCGATACCCTGCAGGAGGCACGCCATGACCATCGCTGTCGGCCAGAAGATCCCGTCTGGCAAGTTGAAGACCATGACCGCCGAGGGCCCGAAGGACATCACCACGGACGAGCTGTTCGGCGGCAAGAAGGTCGTCGTGTTCGCCCTGCCGGGCGCCTTCACGCCGACCTGCTCGGCCAAGCACCTGCCGGGCTTCGTGCAGCACTCCGCGGCGCTGAAGGGCAAGGGCGTGGACACCATCGCCTGCCTGTCCGTCAACGACGCCTTCGTCATGGGCGCCTGGGGCAAGGATCAGAGCGTCGGCGACAAGGTGCTGATGCTGGCCGACGGCAGCGGCGACTTCACCGAGTCGCTGGGCCTGACGCTCGACCTGACGCCGAACGGCATGGGCAAGCGTTCCAAGCGCTACGCGATGATCGTCGATGACGGCACCGTCTCCGCCATCAGCGTCGAGGAGCCGGGCAAGTTCGAGGTCTCCAGCGCCGAGGCGGTGCTGAAGCAGCTCTGAGCGACCCGACCGGACCGGGAATGGCGGCCGCCCCTCACGGGGCGGCCGTCTTTCGTCGGTCCCGTCAGACGTAGGGCCGGTCAGAGCACGGTCAGCATTTCCGCCACCAGGGGGTGGCGGACGATGTCGTGCTCGTCCAGCTGCACGACCGCGATCCCGGCCACCGAGCGCAGTCGACGGGCGACATCGGCCAGCCCGGAGATGCCTTCCAGCAGGTCGCTCTGGTCGGGATCGCCGGTCAGGACCATCGTTGAGTGCCAGCCGAGCCGGGTCAGCAGCATCTTGATCTGGCCATAGGTGCAGTTCTGCGCCTCGTCGATGACGACGAAGCAGTTGTTGAGGGTCCGGCCGCGCATGTAGGCGATGGGGGCGATCTCGATCGTGCCGTCGGCCACCAGCTGGCGCACCCGCTTGGCCCCCAGCCGGTCATTCAGCGCGTCGTAGAGCGGCCGCAGGTACGGGGCCAGCTTCTCGTGCATGTCGCCCGGCAGGTAGCCCAGATTCTCCCCCGCCTCGACCGCCGGCCGCGACAGCACGATGCGGCCGACGCTTCCATCCTCCAGCGCCTCCACGGCGGCAGCCACGGCCAGGTAGGTCTTGCCGGTTCCGGCCGGCCCCAGCGCCATGGTCAGGCTGTGGGCCGCGATCGCGTCGACCAGGCGCCGCTGCCCCGGCCCCTGGGGTCGCACCTTGCGGACGTAGCTCTGGTCGCGACGCTCCTCCGCGTCGTCGCCGGGAGCAGCGCCGAGCGGGTCCCAGCGGGCGACCAGCTCCCCGAACAGGCTTTGGGGCTTGGGGTCCAACGTCTTCACGGGGGTGTCGGCGCGCATGCGCTTGGCCATGCCGGGCTCCTCTCGGGCGGAAGGGAAGAAGCTGCACCCCGAAACGCGACACGCCGCCCGATCGCCGGCTGGGCGAGGGGGCGGCGTGCAAGGCCGTCGCGGGGAAAGGGCTGCCGACTGCGGCGTCGCCCATCGCCCCGAAGTCGGGGCAATTCCAGGCTCGGCCGCCGGGGGGAGCGGCGGCAGGGAGGGATGGTCCTTGTTCGACAAGTTACCATATCGCACTGCAACAGTAGCGCTGCGTCAGGCGATTCGGCCACGCGATGTTGGGGCTGTCACTCTAAATTCATCCGGATGCTGAACACCGGCGCTTCGCGGCTGGCGCGGCGCACGCCGCGGCCGCACCATGGCCGGCATGAACCAAGCCGCCTTCGTCCGGGCTCAGACCGCGCTGGTGCGGCCGCCCTTCGTGCCGGAGCTCCGCCTGCACCTGGCCGTCGCCGTCACGCCCCTGTGGGAGGCGACCGAGGCGACGCTGGCCGAGGTCGGCGTGCCGCCGCCCTACTGGGCCTTCGCCTGGGCGGGCGGCCAGGCCCTGGCCCGGCTGCTGATCGACCGCCCGTCGCTGGTGGCGGGCCGATGGGTGCTCGACATCGGCTCCGGCTCCGGGCTGGTGGCCCTGGCGGCCGGCCTCGCGGGCGCGGCGCGGGTCGAGGCCGCCGACATCGATCCCTTCGCGGCTGCTGCGATCGCCCTCAACGCGGCGGCCAACGGCCTGACGCTCGACGTGCGCGAGGAGGACCTGATCGGCCGCGACGACGGGTGGGGCACGGTACTCGTCGGCGACCTCTGCTACGAGCGGCCGCTGGCGGATCGCCTCGTTCCCTGGCTGCGCGCCCTGGCGGCCAGGGGGGCGGACGTGCTGCTGGCCGACCCGGGCCGCGCCTACGTTCCGACTTCGGGCATCACGGAACTTGCGCGCTACGCGGTCCCGGTCGACCTGGAACTGGAGGATCGGCTCCTCCGCGATACCATCGTCTATCGGCTGGGCGCCACCGGGTAGAGGGTCACGCGGTGCGCGCCGGCTCCTCGGCTTCCTCGACGATGCGATAGCGGCTGTGGCAGTCGTCGACGGTGGCGAAGGCCCGGCTCGCCCAGGCATTGCGGGCGGCTTCCCAGGTCGCGAACGGCCCCAGCCGTTCCTCGGCCCGGCCCTTGGCCAGCTTCTCGAATTCGGTGTCCGCGTACTCGCCGCCGATGACCCAGAACGCCATCCTCGTGATCTCCTTCCGTGGGGATATGCTGGATGTCGGTAGCGGGGCGCCGAAGTCAATGCGACCCGCCGCCGCTCATGCCGCTCGGCATCGGCCCTCGCACGGCACGACCGGGCGCCCTAAGTTGCCGCCCGAGCCCCGCCCGACGGATACGCCCCATGCCCTATGCCTCGCTGCGCGACTTCATGACCCGGCTGGAGCAGGAAGGCCGGCTCGTCCGCGTCTCCGCCCCCGTCTCGCCGGTGCTGGAGATGACGGAGATCCAGACCCGCCTGCTGGCCGAACAGGGCCCCGCGGTGCTGTTCGAGAACGTGGTCGCTCCGGACGGGCGCCCCTATCCGATGCCGGTGCTGGTCAACCTGTTCGGCACGGTGGAGCGGGTCGCCTGGGGCATGGACCGCACCCCGGACCGGCTGCGCCAGGTGGGCGAGACGCTGGCCTTCCTGAAGCAGCCGGAGCCGCCGGGCGGATGGCGCGAGGCCCTGGAGATGCTGCCGCTGCTCAAGACCGTGATGGCGATGAAGCCGCGCACCACCACGCGCGCGCCGTGCCAGGAGGTGGTCCTGACCGGCGACGACATCGATCTCGCCCGGCTGCCGATCCAGACCTGCTGGCCGGGCGAGCCGGCCCCGCTCATCACCTGGCCGCTGGTGGTGACCCGCGGGCCCTCGTCGGCACGGGAGGACGGCTTCAACCTCGGCATCTACCGGATGCAGGTGACCGGCCGCAACACGACCCTGATGCGCTGGCTGCGCCATCGCGGCGGTGCCCAGCACCATGCCCGCTGGGGGCGCGAGAAGCGCGACCCGCTGCCAGCCGCGGCCGTGATCGGCGCCGACCCGGGGACCATCCTGGCCGCCGTGACACCGGTGCCGGACACCCTGTCGGAATACCAGTTCGCCGGCCTGCTGCGCGGCCGCAAGGTCGACCTGGTCGACTGCCGGACCGTCCCGCTCAAGGTCCCGGCGGAGGCCGAGATCGTGCTCGAAGGCCATGTCTCGCTGGAGGAGTTCGGCGACGAGGGCCCCTATGGGGACCACACGGGCTACTACAACTCGGTCGAGCAGTTCCCGGTCTTCACCATCTCCGCCATCACCATGCGCCGCGACCCGATCTACCTCTCGACCTTCACCGGCCGCCCGCCGGACGAGCCGTCGGTGCTGGGCCAGGCGCTGAACGAGGTCTTCATCCCCCTGCTGCGCCAGCAGTTCCCGGAGATCGTCGATTTCTGGCTGCCGCCCGAGGGCTGCTCCTACCGCATCGCGGTGGTGTCGATGCGCAAGGCCTATCCCGGCCATGCCAAGCGGGTGATGATGGGGGTGTGGTCGTTCCTGCGGCAGTTCATGTACACGAAATGGGTGATCGTCGTGGACGACGACATCGACGCCCGCGACTGGAAGGACGTGATGTGGGCCTTGTCGACCCGCATGGACCCGGCCCGGGACGTCACCATCGTCGAGCGTACGCCGATCGACTATCTCGACTTCGCCTCCCCCGAAAGTGGCCTCGGCTCCAAGATCGGGCTCGACGCCACCAACAAGTGGCCGCCCGAGACCCATCGCGAATGGGGCCAGCAGATCCGTATGGACGCCGAGATGGTGGACACGGTCACCCGGAAATGGGCGCAGTACGGCCTGCCCGGCAGCGGCAAGCCGATCTGGCGGTGACGCCCGGCCTCAGATCGACCACCAGTAGCGGGTCAGGTGGAAGAACACCGGGGCGGCGAAGATGACCGAGTCGAGGCGGTCCAGCATGCCGCCATGGCCCTCGATCATCCGGCCCCAGTCCTTGACCCCGCGATCGCGCTTGATCGCCGACATGACCAGGCCGCCGAAGAAGCCCATCAGCGTCACCACCAGCGCCATCAGGGCGGCCTGCCAGGGGGCGAAGGGGGTGATCCACCACAAGGCCGCACCCAGCGCCGTGGCGCTGGCGACGCCGCCCGCGAACCCTTCCACGGTCTTGGACGGGGACAGGGCGGGGGCGATCTTGCGGCGACCCAGCAGCTTGCCCCAGACATACTGCAGCACGTCGCTCGCCTGCACGACCACGACCAGGAAGGCGACCAGCAGCAGGTGCCGCCCCTCGAAGCCCGGGATCGGTAGGGTCAGCAGGGCCGGGACGTGCGAGACGCAGAAGACGCAGATCATCAGGCCCCACTGCAGCTCCGCCACCCGGGCCATGAAGCGGGTGGTGTCGCCGCGGAGCGCGGCCACGATCGGCAGCAGCAGGAAGACATAGACCGGGATGAAGATGGCGTAGAGTCCGTACCATTCGATCCCGACCAGCCAGTATTGCAGCGGCAGCACGACGAAGAAGGCGATGGCGAGCGCCCAGTGGTCGCCGCGCCGGGTCGGCGTGAGGGTCACGAACTCTCGCAGCGCGGCGAACGAGGCGAGCGCGAACAGGACGATGACCCCGCCATGGCCGAGCAGGAAGGCACCGGCAATCAGGCCGACCATCACCCACCAGGCGCGGACGCGGGTCTCCAGATTCTCGATCGTCGGCGTGCGGCCGAAGCGCCGGCGCAGCAGCCAGCCGGCGAGCGTCGCCACCAGCAGGACGACCGCGATCCCGGCGAAGAGGATCGGGGCCTCCGAGCCTGCGGTCACGACACCGCCTCCGGCCGGGGCGCCAGGGCCAGCAGGGCGGTCCTCGCCCGCGCCAGGTAGGCGTCCTTGGTCTCGCCCGCGGCCACCGGCAGGGGCGCGCCGAAAGTGACGGTACACAGCAGCGGGATCGGCACCAGCTCCCCCTTCGGCATGACCCGGTTCAGGTTCTCGATCCATACCGGGACCGGCACGGCATCCGGCCGCAGGCGCGCCAGATGGTAGAGCCCGCTCTTGAACGGCAGCAGCTTTGCCTCCGTCAGGTTGCGGGTGCCTTCGGGGAAGAGGATCAGCGACTGGCCGGAATCGATCGCGGCCGCCAGCGGCTCCAACGGGTCGCCGGTGCGCATCTCGGGCCGCCGGTCGATCAGCACGGCGCGGAAGACGCGCCGGCCGAAGAAGCGCCGGATGGCGCCCGTGTCCCAGTAGTCCGCACCCGCCACCGGGCGCGTCGTCCGCCGCAGGACCCGCGGCAGCACCGTCCAGACCAGGACGAAATCGCCATGGCTGGCATGGTTCGCGAAGTAGATATGCGGGCCGGGCCCGGGCGGCGCGTCCCGCCAGTCGCCGCGCACCCCGGTGACGGCCCTGGCAAACCCGGTGACCAGCGCGGCCGCCAGGCGTTCGACGATACCGGTCATGACCCTTCTCCCGCGGCGGCAAGGGCCCGCCGCACCCGGTTGACGATGGTCCATGCGGCGAGCGCCGCCAATGCCGGCATCGTCCAGACCAGCGCGGCCGGCATCGGTGCCACTGCCGCCCACAGGCCGAGCGCCCCGAAGGCCAGCGCCCGGTCGCTCTTGCCGAGCGGCCCATCGTAGCGGCGGTCGGCGCCGATCGTCTGGCCGAGGACGCCCGCCAGCTCCCCGGTCACCGCCAGGACGACGACGACCGCGACCCATCCGGCGCCGAACGGGGCGAGCAGGGCGAAGGGCAGGTAGAGGGCGGCGTCGGACACCACGTCCCCCAGTTCGTTGAGGAGGGCGCCGAGCCGGCTCTTCTGGCCGAACTCGCGCGCCAGCATGCCGTCGATGGCGTTGAGCCCCATGCGCAGCATCAGCCACAGGGGCAGCATGGCGAACAGGACCGGCCGACCGGCACCCCAGACGGCGAGCACGGTGCCCAGCGCAACCGAGCCGGCGGCGGCGGCAACCGTCACCTGGTTGGCGGTGACGCCGGAGCCCGCCATGCCGCGGACCACCGGGCGCAGCAATGCCTGGAAGCGCGGCTTCAAGGCATAGAGGGTGATGGCCATGGCACTCCTTCGCGGCAGGGGCGGTGCTGCCCCCGACTCTACCGCCTTCGGTCGCCGGTCGAGCCGGTTCGGTTCATGCGCGGTTGACGCCATCGCGCCGAGCGGCCACATCGAAGCGACCGGTCGCCCATCCACCCTCCGCGACCCCCGCCCCATTGCCCCATGAGGTCCCCGCCGATGACGATGGATTCCCAGGCAACGCTCGATCTGCTGTCCGACCTCATCGCGCGCGCCCGCCGGGCCGGTGCGGACGCGGCCGATGCCGTGCATGTCGAGGGAACCTCCATCTCCCACGCCCAGCGCCTGGGCGAGACCGAGAAGCTGGAGCGCGCCGAGGGCCAGGATCTCGGCCTCCGCGTGCTGGTCGGCCGGCGACAGGCCGTGGTGTCGTCGTCGGACCACACCCCGAAGGCGCTGGAGGAGCTGGTGGAGCGGGCGGTGGCGATGGCCCGGGTGGTGCCGGAGGACCCGCATTGCGGGCTGGCCGATCCGGACGCGATCGCCCGGCATTGGGCCGACATGGACCTGTCCGACCCGGCCGAGCCGACCGCGGAGCAGCTGATCGACTGGGCCCGGCGCACCGAGGAGGCGGCGCGCGCCGTCCCGGGCGTCACCAACTCCGAAGGGGCGGAGGCCGGCTGGTCGCGCAGCCGGGTGGCGCTGGTGGCATCCAACGGCTTTGCCGGCAGCTATGAAGGCTCGGGCTGGTCGCTCAGCGTCTCCGTCCTGGCGGGCGAGGGCACGGGCATGGAGCGCGACTACGATTTCACGGCCGCGGTCTATGGCACCGACCTGCGCAGTCCCGAGGCCGTGGGCCGCAGCGCCGGCGAGCGGGCGGTGCGGCGGCTGCAGCCGCGCAAGGCGGCCACGGCCAAGGCCCCCGTCGTGTTCGACCCGCGCGTCTCGGGCGGGCTGCTCGGCCATTTCGCCGGCGCGATCAACGGCCAGTCGATCGCCCGCGGCACCAGCTTCCTCAAGGACCGGATGGACAGCCCGGTGTTCGCCCCCGGGGTGTCGGTGATCGACGACCCCCTGCGGGCGCGTGGGCTGCGCTCCCGCCCCTTCGACGGCGAAGGGATCGCCACCACCCGTCAGGCCCTGGTCGAGGACGGCGTGCTGCGGACGTGGGTGCTGGATCTGCGCACTGCCCGACAGCTCGGCCTGCGCTCGACCGGGCACGCGTCGCGCGGCACCAGCGGGCCCCCGTCGCCGACCACCACCAACCTCTACCTCGCCCCGGGCGGCGCCACGCCGGCCGAGTTGCTGCGGCAGGCCGGGCGGGGCCTCTATGTCACCAGCCTGATGGGCTTCGGCGTCAACGGCGTGACCGGCGACTACAGCCGTGGTGCGTCCGGCTTCTGGATCGAGGACGGGGAGATCGCCTACCCCGTCAGCGAGGTGACGATCGCCGGCAACCTCAAGGACATGCTGCGGTCGCTGGTGCCGGCCGACGATCTGGAGTTCCGCTACGGCACCAACGCGCCGACGGTGCTGATTCCCGAGATGACCATCGCCGGCCGCTGACCGGACGCCACCGACCTAAAGGCCGCGCAGGAAGCGCTCCGGCTGGGCCAGGAAGGCGCGCGTCAGGCGAACATGCTCGACCTCGTCATAGGCGACGGGGCCGATGCGGTCGTCCGCGATGTGCAGGATCGTCGCGTCCGGCTGGGCCATCAGGATCGGCGAGTGGGTGGCGATGACGAACTGGCAACCCGCGGCGACGCGGTCCTTCAGGATCGCCATCAGGGCCAGGATCCGGCCGGGCGACAGCGGCGTCTCCGGCTCGTCCAGCAGGTAGAGCCCGTTCGGCACCAGCCGGGTCTGCAGCAGCGCCAGGAAGGTTTCGCCGTGCGAGCGGCCGTCCGGGTCTTCGCCATAGCGCCGGACGAGGGCGGCACGCTGGGCCCGTGCCATGCCGACCGCCCGGGTTCGTCCGACGCCTTCGGGCAGGGTGCGGGCCAGCTCGTCGGCGATGGCGTCCAGTTCGGTCGCATCGTCGGTGACCCGGCGGGTGTAGCCCAGCACGTCCTCGGCGCGCAGGAAGAGGCGGGTCCGGGCGTGACGGCGGCGCACGAAGCGGAAGCCGGCCGCGAAGGCCCGCGCCGGCCCCAGCGAGGGGTCGCGCTCGATGTCGCGGCTGCCGGCGGCAACCGCCCGCATTCCGGCGGCAAGCCCTTCCAGCAGGGTCGACTTGCCGCAGCCATTCTCGCCCACCAGGAAGGTGACCGGCGTCTCGAAGCGGATCTCGTCCAGCGCGGCCGCGAACGGCAGCGTCCATGGAAAGGCGGCCGATCGCTCGGTGTCGTCGCGGCGCCGGATCGCCGCCAGGAAATGACCCATCCCTTTTCTCCCGCGGGGCCCGCTTCCGCCCGCGGGCCCGTCCGGAAGACGGGTTTCCTCACGGGGCGAAGACGCGCGTATCCGCCTCCGCCATCGTCACCTGGGCCGGCAGGTATGCCACGATGTCGCCGTCGGCCTGCACCGGCTCGGCCGACCCGTCGACCGCCGCGATCGAGATGCGCCGGCCCGGAACGACCCGCACGTCGCCGAGACGCCCGATCATGCCCAACGCCATGGCGATGACATAGCGCAGGATCGCCAGCCGGCCGCACCGTTCGAATAGCACGACATGCAGCTGGTCGTCGTCCAGGCGGGCCGCCTCGGCCAGGACGAAGCGGCCGCCGTAGAAGCGGCCATTGCAGCACACGGCCGAGGCCGCCTCGTACTCGGCGCCGTCGACCTCGACCCGGTAGCGCCGCGGCCGATAGGACCAGAAGGCGCGCAGGCCCGACACGAGGTAGGCACCCTTGCCGAGCCGGCGCTTCAGGGCCGGGTCGATGCCGGCCACGACCTGGGCGTCGAAGCCGACGCCGGCCATCATCGCGAAGCGGCGCCCGTTCACCATCCCGAGGCGAATGGCGCGCGCGTTGCCGGCCGCCAGCGTCAGGGCGGCCGCGCGCATGGAGGAGCCGATCCCGAGTTCGTTCGCCAGCACGTTGGCGGTGCCGATGGGCACGAGGCCGAGCGCCATCCCGGCGTCCCCCATGCCGTTGACCGCCTCGTTGATGGTGCCGTCGCCACCCGCGACGATCAGGGCCTCGGTGCGGTGATCGGCCGCCGCTGCCCGGGCGAATGATTCGGCGTCGCCGCGCCTGGCGGTCCGCATCACCGTCACCCCGCGGCCGGCGGCGGCCAGGTCATCCAGCAGCCGTGCCACCCGCCTTGCCCGCCGCCAGCCGGCGGTCGGGTTGTGGATCAGGATCCAGTGGCCGCCATCCGGCGACGGCCGCGTCGAGTGGCTCATCTGCGACTTTCCAAGTGTTGGCGTGATGACAAAATAATTAAAGAATTAAGAATACCGAATGACCATAGATATCAATCAATTAGTCTTGCAATTCGATTGACGCAAGGAGCGAATTTCGTATGCTGTGCGGCAAGTGATGCCTGTCTATTTGTCGGGGTAGCCGGCATGACGCACATGCCGACCGTTTTGCAGTATCGAACGATCTGGATCTCCGACATTCACCTGGGAACACGCGGGTGCAAGTCGGAATTTCTTCTCGATTTCCTGCGCCACACCGAATCGGAGCATCTCTATCTCGTCGGCGACATCGTCGACGGATGGCGGCTGAAGCGGTCCTGGTATTGGCACCAGACGCACAACGACGTCGTCCAGAAGATCCTCCGAAAGGCGCGCAAGGGCACCCATGTCGTCTACGTACCGGGCAATCACGACGAGATGTTCCGCCACTTCCTCGACATCCAGTTCGGCGGGATCCTGGTCGTCGACGAGGCGATCCATGTCACGGCGGACGGGCGGCGCCTCCTGGTCCTGCACGGCGATCGGTTCGATGCGGTGGTGAAACACGCCCGATGGCTCGCACTGGTCGGTGATGCCGGCTACAACCTGCTGATGGCCGCCAACCACGGCTTCAACGTCGTGCGGCGCCGGCTCGGCTTCACCTACTGGTCGCTGTCGGCCTATGTGAAGCAGCGGGTGAAGAACGCGGTCGAGTATGTCGGCCGTTTCGAGCAGGCGGTGGCGGACGAGGCGCGGCGGCGGATGGTGGACGGCGTCGTCTGCGGCCACATCCACAAGGCCGAGATGCGCAGCATCGGCGGCATCCTCTACTGCAACGACGGCGACTGGGTGGAAAGCTGTACCGCGCTCGTCGAGCATTTCGACGGCCGGCTGGAAATCATCGATTGGATGCGGGCCCGCGCCCTCGATCCGATGCGGGCCTCGACGCCCGTGGACGCGCTCGAAAACGCAGCCTGATCCCTGATGCACATCGCCATCGTGACCGACGCCTGGTCCCCCCAGGTAAACGGGGTCGTGCGGACCCTCGCCACCGTCAAAGGCGAGCTGGAGAAGCGCGGCCACGTCGTGGAGGTGATTGCGCCCGACCAGTTCCGGACGATCCCCTGCCCCACCTATCCCGAGATCCGGCTGGCAATCCTGCCGGGCCGCGGCGTTCGGCGACGCCTGGATGCAATGGCCCCGGATGCGATCCATGTCGCCACGGAAGGGCCGCTCGGCATGGCCGCGCGCGCCTATTGCCGGCGGCGGCGCCTGGCCTTCACGACGTCGTTCCACACCCGGTTTCCGGAGTATGTCGAGGCGCGCACCGGCCTGCCGCGCGCGTGGCTCTATGCCTGGATGCGGCGCTTCCACGCCCCGGCCGCCGGCGTCATGGTCGCGACCGACAGCCTGATGCGCGAGCTGGCAGGGTACGGCTTCCGCAACCTGCGCCGATGGTCGAGGGGCGTCGATACCGAGCTCTTCCACCCCGGCCCCAAGGATCTCTACGACCTGCCGCGCCCGATCTTCCTCAATGTCGGGCGGGTCGCGGTCGAAAAGAACATCGAGGCATTCCTCGATCTCGACCTGCCCGGAACCAAGGTCGTCGTCGGTGACGGGCCGCAGCGCGCCCAGCTCGAGCGCCGCTACCCGCGAACCGTCTTCCTCGGTACCAAGAAGGGCGCGGACCTGGCGCGTCATTTCGCAGCCGCCGACGTCTTCGTCTTTCCCAGCCGGACGGACACGTTCGGCCTGGTGCTGTTGGAGGCGCTGGCGGCCGGCGTGCCGGTGGCGGCCTTCCCGGTTCCGGGACCGCTCGATGTCATCGACGGCAATCCCGTCGGGGTGCTGGACGAGGATCTGGGCCATGCCGCGCGCTCGGCACTCGCCATCCCCGCGGACCGCTGCCGGGCCTACGCCGAGATATTCTCCTGGGACCGGTGCGCCGAGCAGTTCCTCACCAATCTCGCCCCGGTGCGCTGAGGGTTTTCCGTCCGGCGCCTGAGCCGTGTATGGTCCGGCTCGTTTCGGCGACCCCGGGAGGTCGCGCCTCGCGAACGCTGGACGATGCGGATATTCAAGACCCTCGCTGCCCAGGCATGGTTCCGGGCCATCCTCGGATGGCTGATCGCCCTCTATATCCGCGTGATCTGGTGGACGGGGCGCTGGACCGTCCATGGGGCGAGCGACCACGAGGCCGCATGGGATGCGGGCCGGCCCTTCATCCTGGCCTTCTGGCACGGCCGGCTGCTGATGATCCCGCTCGCCTGGCGCAAGGGCATGTCGATCCAGATGCTGATCTCCGCGCATCGCGACGGCCGCCTGATCGCCGAGGCGATGCGGCATTTCGGGATCGGCACCCGGGCCGGCTCCACCAAGCGCGGTGGGGCAGAGGCGCTGCGCGTCATGCTGCGCACCCTGGGCGAAGGCAACTCCATCGGGTTCACCCCGGACGGGCCGCGCGGGCCGCGCATGCGCGCGACGCCCGGCATTGTCGCCGCCGCCCGGCTGTCGGGGGTGCCGATCATTCCGGTGACCTATGCGGTCAGCCGGCGCCGCGTCCTCTCCAGCTGGGACCGGTTCGTGCTGGCGCTGCCGTTCAGCCGTGGCGTCTTCCTGTGGGGCGAGGCGATCCATGTGCCGCGCACGGGCGACATGGAAGCCCATCGCCTGCGGGTCGAAGAGGCGATGAACACGCTCGCGGCGACGGCCGACCGGCTGTGCGGCCAGGAACCGCTCGAGCCGGGCCCGCTCGGGGCGGTCGCCCGGCCGCGCAAGGGCCAGCCTTGATCGGCGGCCTCTATCGCAGCCTGACCATCCTGGGCGGCCCGGCGATCCGCTGGTACCTGCAGCGACGCCTCGAGCGCGGCAAGGAAGATCCGCAGCGCTTCCCGGAACGGCTCGGCCTTCCTGCCAGGCTGCGGCCGCCGGGGCCGCTGCTCTGGTGCCACGGCGCCAGCGTCGGGGAGACCATGGCGGCGTTGCCCCTGCTGCAGCGAATCGCGCGCGAGCGGCCCGGCCTCGGCCTGCTGGTCACCTCCGGCACGATGACCGCGGCGGCGATGCTGGCCGGGCGCCTGCCGCCCGGCGCCATCCATGCCTATGTTCCCGTCGACCGGCCGGCCTGGGTCGGGCGGTTCCTCGATCACTGGCGGCCGGACGCGGCGATCTGGATGGAATCGGAGCTGTGGCCGAACCTGATCGCCGAAACCGCCCGTCGCCGGGTGCCGATGGCCCTGCTGAACGGCCGGCTGTCGGCCCGCTCGCACGGCAACTGGCGGCGCTTTCCCGGCTGGGCCCGGGCCGTGATCGGCCGCTTTGCGATGGTCCTGGTGCCGGACGAGGTCCAGGCGCAGCGCTTTCGCAGTCTCGGTGCCGGCGATGTCCGCGTCGTCGGCAACCTGAAGGCGGCGGCCATGCTCGCCGATGCCGAACCGGACGCGCTGGCCGCCTTGCAGGCAGCGATCGGCGGGCGTCCCTGCTGGCTCGCCGTCAGCACCCATCCGGGCGAGGACGCGGTGGCGCTCGCCGCCCATGCGCGACTGCGGGCGGAGAGCTGGCCCGACCTGCTGCTGGTGCTGGTGCCGCGCCATCCCGACCGGGCCGGCGGGATCATGGACCTGGCCGGCCGGTCGGGACTGGCGGCCGTGCGCCGGACCAGCGGCGACAGGATCCTGCCGACGACGGCGGTCTATCTGGGCGATACCCTGGGAGAGATGGGGCTCTATCTGCGTCTGGCCGCCATCGTGCTGGTGGCCGGTTCCTTCTCGGTCGGTCGCGGCGGGCACAACCCGCTCGAGCCCGCCCTGCTGGGGGCGGCCATCCTGCACGGTCCCGACATGGCCAATTTCGCCGGAGTGGCGCGGCGCATGGCGGCCGCCGGGGCGGCCGAGGCGGTCGCCGACGCGCCGTCGCTGGCGCGCGCGGTCGGGCAGCTGCTGGCGGATCCGGGCGAGCGCGCGCGGCGCGGTGATGCCGCCCGCCGCATCGCCGAGGAGGAGGCAGGCGCCCTCGACCGGACCCTGTCGGCGCTGTCGCCGATGCTCGACCGGATCGCGGCGCGGGAGGCGACCTGCAATGCGAGAACCTGACTTCTGGCGGAGATCCGGCCCGCTTGCGACGCTCCTCGGCCCCCTGGGCGTGCTCTACGCCCTGGCCGGACTGGTCCGCCAACGCACCGCCCACCCCTGGCGGGCACCGGTGCCGGTCGTCTGCATCGGCAACCTGACCCTGGGAGGGACCGGCAAGACGCCGGTCGTCCTCGATCTCGCCCGCCGCCTCGCCGCGCGCCGGCCGCATGTCGTGACGCGCGGGTACGGCGGACGGCTGGCCGGGCCGGAACGGGTCGATCCCGCGCGCCACTCCGCCGAGGATGTCGGGGACGAGCCCCTGCTCCTGGCGCGGCGCACTCCGACATGGGTCGCCCGCGACCGCGCCGCCGGGGCCCGGGCCGCGGTCCGGGCGGGGGCAGGGCTGCTGCTGCTCGACGACGGCTTCCAGAACCCCGGCCTGGCCAAGGACCTGTCGCTGGTCGTCGTCGATGGCGAGGCCGGCTTCGGCAATGGCCGCGTCTTTCCGGCCGGGCCCCTGCGGGAGCCCGTGGCACGCGGCCTGGCGCGCGCCGACGCGCTGGTCCTCATGGGCGAGGATCGCCACGGCATCGCCCGGGTCTCGCCCGTTCCCGTGCTATCCGCCCGGCTGGTGCCGAGGATGCCGCTCGCGTTCGCGCCGCTGGCGCCGCTGGTGGCATTCGCCGGGATCGGCCGCCCGGAGAAGTTCTTCGCGACCTTGCGTCGACTGGGCGCCGATCCGGTGGCTGAGCAGGGCTTCCCCGACCATCACCGCTTTCGGGTCGATGAACTCTTGCGCCTGGAAGGCTTGGCCGCCGGGCTCGATGCCCGGCTGGTCACGACCGACAAGGATGCCGTGCGCTTGCCGCCATCCTGGCGGGCACGGGTGGCGGTGCTGCGCGTCGGGGTCGAGTGGGAGGATCCGGCGGCCCTGGACCGGATGCTGGCCAGGCTCGCCTGACGGCGCAGGGAGAAGCGCCGCCACAGGTCCGCCGATGCCTTGCGGACCGCGGCGATCAGCGGCGCCACCAGCGGGCCCACCGTGGCAAGGGGGCTCGGGTCGGGGAGGTGGGCGAGCGATGCCGGGGGGCGTGCCCGCGCCGCCTGCATGGTCGCCGCCACCGCCATCGCGGCGAAGCCGCAGAGGGTGCCGGTCGCCAGACCCATCAGCATGACCATGGTCCAGCTGCCCGCGAACCCGTCGGGGCCGGCGATGTATTCCCGCAGCATCAGCCAGCAGGCGGTACCGACCAGGAAGCCGATGCCGAAGAAGCTGGCGGAGGATACGGCCCGGTCCGCATAGGGCCTGGCCGGGGCGGTGACCTCGGCCACTGTCCGGGCAACCTGCCGCAGCGTTGGCGAGGCGAGCCGGGCGGTGCGGTTGGCTTGCTGGATCGGCATGGCAATACGAAGGCTAGGTTTGCGGGTCGATGGGTGTCAAGAACGAACGTAGAACAGATCGGTCCTGACGCAAATCCAGCGGTAGTCTACCCAAGGATCACTAAACGCGAAAGTTCATGTCTAGAACTGGACGAACGGGTTCAGCCAGCGCCAGAAGCGGCCGGTCAGCCGCACCGGGGCCTCGGTTACCGCAAGGCATATACAGTCGCGGTCATCGTCGGCGACCGGCTGGTGATCGACCGCGTCGTCCGCGACCGCGACGTCTCCCGGGCCGTAATGGCCGAGAACATCCCGGAATCCGCCCGCGATCACGCACACCATCTCGGACCCGCGATGGGTATGGCGCGGGACCGCGCGGCCGGCCCGGATGCGCATCAGCCGGGTCCGTTCGCCGCCGGGCACGGCCTTGCCGATCAACACCTGGTCGACGCCGCTCAGCACCGGTTGCCAGGCCAGCCCGTCGGCGTCCGAGCCGGCCGCCTCGCGCAGGGCGCGCGGCAGGACGGTCCGTCCTGTGACGGCCGTCACAGGCGGGCGCGAATCGCTCGTGCCGAGTCGCGGGTCGCCGTCGAGCAAGGCCATGACACGGTCCCTGGCTCCGGCCGAAACGGCGGCGGGTTCCAGCGCCTCCATCAGCGCCCCGCCGACCTGCTCCATCGCCTGCAGCTTGCCGCGGCAGAGCGGGCAGTAGGTGATGTGCGTAGCGACCAGCAGCGCGGTACCGTGGGAAGCCGTGCCTGCCGCATAGGCGAGAAGGATTTCGTCGTCCGGGTGCCGGGTCGACATCGTCATTCGTCCTTGAAGCTGCGCCGCAGCCGGTCCAGCGCCAGGCGGATGCGCGACTTGACGGTGCCGAGCGGCAGGTTGGTCGCGGCCGCGATGGCGCTGTGCGAGCGGTCCTCGAAATAGGCCATCGACAACAGTTCCGCCTGCTCGGGCGGCAGGGTGCGGATCGCGGCGCGTAGCCGGATCTCGGCGGCGTCGCGTTCGATCGTCTCGTCCGCCGGCCGGGGTGAATCGGGCACCAGCATCGGGTCGCCGGGATCCAGGGCCGGCCGGTTCTCCCGCCGCAGCAGGTCGATTCGCTTGTTCCGCGCGATCGTGAAGACCCAGGTCGACACGGTGGCGCGGGCCGGGTCGAAGCTGTCGGCCTTGCGCCAGATCAGCAGCATGACCTCCTGCGCCACCTCCTCGGCCGCCGGCCCGCTGGCGCCGAGTCGCATGGCGTAGGCCTTCACCCGCGGCATCAGATGGTCGAACAGGGCGCCGAACGCCTGCCGGTCGCGGTTCCTCGCCACCGCATCGACGAGAGCCGCAAGGCTCCTGCCGTCCGCCGTCGTCTCCACCGCGCGAACATCTGGCGCCGAATCCCGCTGCATGGCGGTATCTAGGCGGGTCGCGCGGGCCAGGACAAGCGATCGCGCCCAGCCGGCTTCGATCATGCCCAGGCCCGCCCGCGCCGTCGCGGCAGGCATCGATCGCCCGGGCAGGGTCATGGCAATGCGGCTCATCGCGGCCCTCTACGCGCGGCAATCCGGCCTGGATCACGGCGAAAGTGCATCGTTGGCTTGGATGATCGGCGGCAAGGCGGTATGTATGGCCGATGACGCGAACGAGCCTCATCGCCTTCGCCCTCCTCGCGGGCGTCGGCCAGGGTCCTGCTGCCGCCAACCCGGCAGTCGAGACCCTCGGAACGTTCCAGGACTGGAGCGCCTTTGCCTTTTCCGAACGTGGCCAGCGGGTGTGCTTCGTTCAGACCAAACCTTCGGCCTCGGAGCCCAAGAATGTGCGGCGGGGGCCGATCCATGTCCTGGTGACCCATCGCCCGGCCGAGAACGCGACGGACGTGGTCAGCGTGCTGATGGGCTATCCGCTGCGTCCCGGAAGCGACGTCGACGTCGATGTGGACGGACAGAAGTTCCGCCTCTTCATCGACAAGGAGACGGCCTGGGCGCCCGATTCGCGCACCGACACGGCCATGTCCGAGGCGTTCGCGAAGGGCCAGCGGGCCACGGTGAAGGGGGTTTCCGCGCGTGGGACGAACACCACCGACAGCTATTCCCTGATCGGCTTCTCCGCTGCCTATGCGGCGATCAGCAAGGCCTGCAACGTCAAGCGCTGACCGCCTGGGTCCGCCTTCACATCTTCTGGCCGTCCGAGTCGCAGCCGCAGCCATCTGGCTGCCGCTCGCGACGACCGCCTCGGCCGCTGCGGGCGAGCGGGTCTACAGCCTGTGCAAGGCGTGCCATGCGCTCGAGCGCGCGGCCGGGCCGATGGCCGGGCCCAGCCTGCACGGGCTTCTCGGCCGTCCCGCCGGCACGCTCGCCGGCTTCGCGTTCTCTCCCGCGCTCCGCCACTCCGGCATCGTCTGGGACGAGGCCGTCCTCGACCGCTTCCTGGCCGACCCGCGACGGGCCGTGCCGGGCAATCGCATGGCGTTCCCCGGCGTGCGGCGTGCGGAAGATCGTCGCGCCCTCATCGACTTCCTGAAGCAGTCGACCAAATAGACTATAGTGCCGCCGCCATGACCGACATGAAGCCCGTCCCACAGATCTTTGCCCCGCCCGTCGATATTGCCGACGGGCGTCTCAACCTCATCGGCCTGGACCGGGCCGAACTGACCGCGGTGCTCGCCGAGGAGGGGCTGGAGCCTTTTCGCGCGCGCCAGCTGTGGCACTGGATCTACCATCGCGGCGTTGCCGACTTCGCCCTGATGACCACCCTGGCGAAGCCCGTGCGGGAGCGGCTCGCGGCGCGGTTCGCGGTGCGCCGGCCGATCGTCGCGCGGGCCGAGAAGTCGGTCGATGGCACCCAGAAATGGCTCCTGCGCTTCATCGACGGGCAGGAAGCCGAGACGGTGCACATTCCGGAAGAGGATCGGGGGACGCTCTGCGTCTCCTCCCAGGTTGGCTGCACGCTCGCCTGCAAGTTCTGCCACACCGGGACCCAGCCCTGGGTCCGCAACCTCGGGCCTGCGGAAATCGTCGGCCAGGTCATGGCGGCCCGCGACGCGCTCGGCGAATGGCCGTCGCCCAAGGAGGACCGCCAGCTCACCAACATCGTCCTGATGGGCATGGGCGAGCCGCTGTACAACTGGGACAATGTCGCCAAGGCGATGCGCATCGCCATGGACGGCGAGGGGCTGTCGGTGTCGCGGCGCAAGATCACCCTGTCGACCGCCGGCGTGGTCCCGATGATCAAGCGTTGCGGCGACGAGCTCGGGGTCCAGCTTGCCATCTCGCTCCACGCCGTCACCGACGAGCTGCGCGACCAGCTGGTGCCGCTCAACAAGAAGTACCCGATCGCCCAGCTGATGGAGGCCTGCCGCGGCTACCCCGGCCTGTCCAACGCCCGGCGCATCACCTTCGAGTACGTGATGCTGAAGGGCATCAACGACAGCCCGGCCGATGCCCGGGCCCTGGTGCGCCTGCTGGAGGGGATTCCGGCCAAGGTCAACCTGATCCCCTTCAACCCCTGGCCCAATTCGCCGTTCGAATGTTCGTCGAACAACGTCATCCGGATCTTCAGCGACATCGTCAACGCGGCCGGCTACGCCTCGCCGGTGCGGGCCCCGCGCGGCCGCGACATCCTGGCCGCCTGCGGCCAGCTGAAGTCGGACAGCGTGCGCCGCCGCAGGGCCGACGAGGGCCGCAGCGCCTCCGACGAGGCCGTCGCGGCGGCGTGAGCCGCCTTCGCACGATCATCCTTCTCCTGGCGCTTGCATGGTCGCCCGCCATGCGGGCCGACGAAGCGCTGTCCGGCTGGGACAAGGTCCGCTGGGGCATGACCCAGTCGGATATAGACCGCATCTACGGCCGGCGGCTGCGCCGGCCGGAGCGGCCGATCCGCTATCACGAGGCGCGCGTCGAGGCGGCGCTTGCCGACATCCGGCTGGGCGGCCGGCCGTTCGTCGCGTCGTTCGTGCTCGGCCTTGACGGACGCCTGCAACAGGTGCTGGTGGAACGCCGGACGGGCGTCGTCGACGGGCAGCTCTTCGCCGACGTGGTGAACGGCCTGGTCGGGCAGCTCGGACCGCCCACCCGGCAATGCTTCGACGCCGGCGATCCACGCGGCGGGTCGCTGGTCTGGGATGGACCGGTCACGACCGTCCATGCCCAGCTCTTCGGCTATTCGGCGGATGCCTTGCGGGTGAACCCGTCCCGGGAGATCGAGCGGCCCTTCTACGTCCCGCGGGAAGAGTATCGCGGCATGCCGACCCGGCCACGGATCCTGGTTCGCTACCACCCGACCGCGAGACGGGATCTCCAGGGCGGCCATCGCCGCTGCCGGACGGCCCCACGCTGATTCTCCGCTGCCGCCGATTGTCCCGTGACATCCGCGTCCTTGCGGGCCGGGTCGGCATGGCTAGTATGGCGCCCGTCGAACTCGCCCGGGGCGAGAGTCGGCGAAATCGCATGCGGGGAACGTCCATTTCGTCCGGCGATCCCATCCGATATCTGGAGTCTGTCATGAACGTTGCCGACCTCAAGGGCAAGACGATCGGCCTGCTCGCCTCGGGCGGGCTCGATACCTGCACGGTGGCCCACTGGCTGAAGGAGAACGATGTCGGCGTCGTCTGCTTCACCGCCGACCTGGGCCAGCCGGACGAAACCGATTTCGGCGCCATCGAGACGCGGATGCGCGCCTGCGGCGCGGTCGACTTCGTGGGCGTCGACCTGCAGCGCCACGTCGCGGCCCTCGGCCTGGAGGGCATCCAGGCCCAGTCCTGCTACGAGAGCCGCTACTGGAACGTGACCGGCCTCGGCCGCCAGGCCACCACCGCCGGCATTCTGCCCGAGGTCAAGAAGAAGGGGCTGACCATCCTGGCCCACGGCGCGACCGGCCGCGGCAACGACCAGGTGCGCTTCCAGCTCATCTCCAACATGCTGGAGCCCTCGATCGAGGTCTATGCCCCCTGGCGGGATGAGGCGTTCCTCAACCGCTTCGGCGGCCGGGCGCAGATGATCGACTATTGCGAGCAGCACGGGCTGCCGATCAAGGCCTCGCGCGACAAGCCCTATTCGACCGACGCCAACCTGCTCGGCCTGACCCACGAGGGCGGCCAGCTCGAATCGCTGGAGACGCCGGCCCATCGCGTCACGCCGGAAATGGGCGTCTGGGCCAAGGACGCCCCCGACCAGGGCGAGATCTTCACCGTCCGCTTCGAGCAGGGCCGCCCGGTCGAGGTGAACGGCCTGCCGGTCGACACGCTGGGCGCCTTCCTGCAGGCCAACGCCATCGGCGGCCGCCACGGCATCGGCATCGGCCTGCACATGGTCGAGAACCGTTTCGTCGGCGTGAAGTCGCGCGGCGTCTACGAACAGCCGGGCATCGAGCTGCTGGGCACCTGCTACGGCTTCCTGCTGCAGCTCGTGCTCGACCGGCGCAGCCGCGAGCTGTTCGACAGCCTGTCCGACCTGTTCGCCAAGCAGGTCTACCAGGGCTACTACAACGACCTCTGCTCGCACATGATCCGCACCGCGGTGGCCCAGGTCAGCCAGCTGATGACCGGCACGATCTCGGTCGAGGTCTACAAGGGCTCGATCTCCTACGTGAAGAGCGAGGCCGTTCCCCACTCCCTCTTCACCATGGACGGCTCGATGGAGGCCGAGGGCTCGTTCGACCACAAGGACTCCGAGGGCTTCCTGCGCGTGCTGGCCGTCCACGCCAAGGCGCTCGCCCATGTGGGCCAGGTGCGGGGCTGATCGCGTACGGTCGGACCTGACATTCGGCAGCGTTGCCCCCATATGGGGGCAACGCTATGCTCTGCATGAGCATGCCAAAGGAGTTGGCCATGGCCGAGATCAAGGTCCGCAACTTGGACGATGCGATCGCAGATTCCCTGCGCGCGCGGGCAAGGAGCCATGGGGTATCGCTGGAGCAGGAAGTGCGCGAAATCCTGACGGCCTCGGTGGCGGTTCGCCGCGATGCGCTGGTCGACCGCTGCCGGGCCATTCTTGCGCTACAGAAGCCGGGTGCTCCAGAGAACGACAGCGTGCGCATCATCCGCGAAGAGCGCGAGGCGATGGGTTAGCGGCCATATGGTGGCCTATAGCTCCATCGGTGTCCTGGATGCGTCCGTCGCTGTAAGGTGGATCGCGCGGGAGCGGGGGAGTGAAGCCGCACTCGCCCTCCTGGCAGAGGGGGGACCGTGGGTTGCGCCACGCCTGCTGGTGACCGAGGTCAGCTCTGCCTTGAGGCGTAAGGCGGTGGCCGCGGATATTTCGGCCGCCTCTGCCCTCGACGGCTTGGCCACGCTGATCGCCATCATTGGCAGTGGAGCCATCACGCTCGCCGACGACGAACTGCTGATCGAGCGCGCGCTACAGCTTTCGCTGTATCATCGCCATCCCGTTGCAGATTGCCTCTACCTGGCGCTGGCCGAACGGTCGTCCGTACCGATCGTGACGGCGGATCGCGACCTGGCGAAGCTTGCTATTGCAAACGGGATACGGGTCACACCGGTTGGATCGGACTGACGCTCTGGCGGCCAGGGGGCCGCCAGAGTGCCAATCGTCTCAGCGTCCCGGGAAGAACGGGACGTTCTTCAGGATGCGGTTCTCCTGGTGCGAGAAGAAGGGGGCCGCCTTCTTGACCCAGGCCTGCCAGGCCGGGTCGGCCTGCATGGCGGCGCGCCGCTGCTCGCGGTCGGCCATGCTCTCATAGGCCCACATGTGGACGATCTGGTTGATCGTCCCGACCTCGGTGACGAAGTAGCCGAACGGCTTGCCGAGATGCTTGGTCTGCACCGGGTAGCCCTCGGCTTCGTAGGCCGCCAGGAATTCGGGCAGCCGGCCGACATGCAGGGTGTAGGTGCGCTCGTCGAGGATCATGGCTCAGGCCACTCCGTTCTTCTTGAACCATGCCTGCAGGCGGGCCCAGCCATCCTCCGCCTGGGTCTTGCGGAAGCTCGGCCGGTAGTCCGCGTGGAAGGCATGCGGGGTGTCCGGGTAGAGCACGATCTCCGACGGCTTGCCAGCGGCCTTGAGCGCCGCCTGCATCTTCTCGACCGTGTCGTTGGGAATGCCGCTGTCGGCACCGCCATAGAGACCGAGAACCGGGGCCTTGAGGTCCGCGACGACATCGATCGGATGCTTCGGGGTCAGCTCGCTCGCCTGGCCGACCAGCCGCCCGTACCAGGCGACGCCCGCCTTCAGCTTCGGCTGATGGGCGGCGTAGAGCCACACCACCCGGCCGCCCCAGCAGAAGCCGGTGATGCCGAGCTTGTCGGTGTTGGCCTTGCCGGTGCCCTGGGCCCAGGCGACGGCCGCATCGATGTCGCTCATCACCTGCGCGTCCGGCACCTTCGAGACCACTTCCTTGAAGATGGTCGGGATGTCGGTCAGCTTCGACACGTCCCCCTGGCGGGCATACATCTCGGGCGCAACGGCCAGGTAGCCGAGCTTGGCGAAGCGGCGGCAGACATCCTTGATGTGCTCGTGGACGCCGAAGATCTCCTGAATGACGACGACGGTGGGAAAGGCACCCCCGGTCGCGGGCATCGCGTGGTAGGCCGGGATCTGCCCGCCGGCGACCGGGATCTGCACCTCGCCTGCGGTCAGGCCGGTCGTGTCGGTGGTAATCACGCTCTGGGCCACGACCGGCCGGGCGGCGAGCGCGAAGCCCGTCGCAAGCGTGCCGGCGACGACGAAGCCGCGCCGGCTGAGGTCGACCCGCGCCACCAGGCTCTTGGCGTCCTGGGCAAAATCATCGGGCATGGATGCTCTCCTCCCTGTTCGAGGGGCGCAGGATACATGGGCTTCCAGGACCGCAGGAGGCCCCGCCCGGTCACGCGCTCGTGATCGCGATCAATAGTCGAAGCGGTATTTGAGCCCGATGCTGGTGCCGTCGCCGCCCACTCCGGCATCGACGGTGACATTGGGAATGACCTGGATCTCGACCCCGACCACCGACCCGCCGTCGCCCGGGTTGGGATTGACCTTCACGAAGACGTCGTCGGTGACGTAGCGGCCGAGCGTCACCGACGTGCCGGTGTCGCCGCCGATATCGAGCGCATCCAGCCCCAGCGACTGGCGGACCTTGTCGACGATGCCGGACCCGCTGCCGATCCCGGCCAGCTCGGCCGCGGCCTGGGCCAGCTGAACCGCCTGTCCCGGGGTGATCTGGCTGGTGCTGCGTCCGAACAGCACCTGCGCCAGCACCTCGTCCTGGGGCAGGGGCGGGTCGGACCCCAGCGTCAGGGTCGGCTGGGTGGCGCTGCCGGCAACCGTCACCGTCGCGCGCAGCTGGTTGGAGACGGCGGATGCCAGCAGGTCCAGGCGTGCGTCGGTCGGGTTGCCGTCGAAGGTGATGACTCCGCGTTCCACGGTGAAGCGCCGGCCGAGCACGTCGAAGCGGCCGCGGACCGTCTGGATCGACCCGGTGACCTGCGGCGCGTCCAGAGTGCCGCCGATCTTCAGGTCCCCGCGCCACTCCGAATCGAGCCCGCGGCCGCGGACGAAGAGCCTTCCCGGGATCGACACGTCGACGGCAAGCGCGACGACGAGCGGCGAGGCAGCCGGGGCGGCCGGCCTGTCGGGTTCCGCGCCCGCCTTGTTGACCTCCACCACCGCCAGGGGGGTGAGCGCCGACGGGGAGGATTGGGGCAGGGCGATGTCGCCCTGGTCGACCCGGACGGTGCCGGACACGCGCGCGCCATCGGCTCCGCTGCGGGCCTCGATCCGGCCGGTGGCGGTCGCCCGGCCCAGATCGTTCGCCAGCACCCGGAAGCGCTCGACGGCGATGGTGGCGGAGCCACCCCAGCCCGCCGCGCCGCGCTCGGCCACGCCGTTGCCGTCGATCCGCCCGCCCGCTCCGTCGGTGGCGGCCAGGCTTTCCAGCCGGAAGCGGGTGCCGTCGCCGACGATGGCCGCGCGCAGGTCGGCCAGCACCACCCCGCTGGTGCCGTCCTCGATGCGGGCTCCCGACAGGCTGGCGCGGCCGCCGGGGCGCGGCGCCGCCACGGTGCCATCCAGCGTCAGGGCGGCCTCGAGGCGGCCGGTCATGGTCAGCGTCTCGGTCGGCAGGTAGGTGCGGATCCGGGCGAGGTCGGCATTGCCGTCCGCCCGGCCGGAGATCGTGCCGTCCGGCGGCACCGAGAAGCCGAACGGCCGTGCCGCGAGGACCAGTGGCACCGACGCTTCGACCGCCAGGGTCGCGTCGGGCACGTCGCGCAGGGCAGCCGACAGGGTGGCCCGGCCGTCCTGCCAGCGGCCGTCGGCGGTGATGGCCAGCGGCGGCAGGTTGCGCGGGGTGCCGCGCCAGCGGATGCCCGTGGCGCGCAGCTCCACGGTTCCCGACGGCTGCCGGCTCTGCGTGTCGATCCGCACCCGGCCGTCGATCTGCCCCTGCATGCCGGGCGTGTCCGCCAGCCGGCCAAGGGCGCCGATGGAAAGCTGCTGCACGGCCAGATCCCCGGTCATGCCGTCGGGGGCATAGTGGGCATTGCCGGTGACCCGTCCCTGATCCAGGCGGATGTCGATCCCCTCGACCTGCACCGCTCCCTGGTCGAGCCTGAGCCGCAGGGGCGCTGCAATGGTGATGTCCTGCCGGTCGATGGTGGCCTTGCCGCGCGCGATCGTCGCCGCGATCGCGCGGCCCTCGCGGGCGATGGTTGCGGCCAGGTCGACCGCGACCGGCTTTGGCCGTGCCGCCCGCGCCGTCAGGCTGGCGCGGATCTGGCGGGTGAGGTCGCCATCGGCTTCCAGGCTGGCGACGTCGATCACCTGGCCGCCCGCCGAGATGCCGCGCGCCTGCACCGAGAGCGAGCCCCTGGGGTTGCCCATCGGATCGTCCACCGCCGCCTTCAGGCTGGCCGTGCGGACCCGGTTCCCGGCGACGCCCAGGTTGCGGGCCGATCCCTCCGCGGTCAGCCGGGTCGTCCGGCCCGCCTGCTCCAGCCGGGCGTTCAGCGACAGCGCGCCGGTTGCGGCGACCCCGAGCAGCGGCGAGAGCCGACCCAGGTCGGGCGCCTCCACCCTGGCCGTCGCGGTTGCCGGCTGACCGTCGAGCAGCACCGCGCTGCCGGAGACGCGCTGGCCCGCGGCGGTCACCAGCAGGTCGTCGACCGCGATGCGCCGGGCGCCGTCATGGGCGATCCGGGCTGCAAGCGTGACCGGCACGCCTTCCATCTCGAGGCTGCCTTCCACCCGGCCCGCGATGCCTTCGCCGTCGCGCCCGCCGTCGGCCGAGACTGCCAGCCGGCGCCAGCGCCGGCCGCCAGCGAGGAGCTCGGGCGAGGTCAGCCGGATGGTGGCGGTGGGCTGCGCCAGGGGGCCGGTCGCCTCGGCCTGGATGGCGAGCGAGCCACCCAGCGGGTTGCCCAGCGGGCGGGAGAGCACGTCGAGCTGCGGCAGGGCAAGGGTCGCGGTCGCGGTCACGTTGCCATCCGCCGCCAGGCTGCCCTGCCCGTCGAGCCGCACGTGGCTGCCCTGGATCTGAAGGGTGCTCGCCTCCACCGTCCCATCCGCGGCCCGGCTCGCCGTCACCGACAGGCGCAGGCGGTCCCCCAGCAGGGCGACCAGGGCGGCCTCGCCCTGGGGGTCGGCCATTTCCGCCGTCAGCTCGCCGCCCACCGTGGCGGCGGCCAGGTTCCCGCGAACCTGGCCAGCCAGTGTGACCGGACCGTGGATCGGTGCGCCCAGGCGCTGCAGCGGGCCGGCGGCGACGGTGCCGGACAGGCGCAGGTCGACCGGGCCGGCCGGGTCGACGGTGCCGGCTGCGGTCAGGGTCCCGTCGTCGGTGGCTACCGATGCGCGGTCGATGCTGGTGCGACCGTCGCGGGCGACGGTCCCGGCGAAGCTCCAGCCGGCGGTGGCGATCGGGGCCGGTGCGCCGTCGAGCGTCGCACCGGCGATCCGGCCTTCCGCGGCCACGGCGAAGCGGTCGCCATCGGGACGGACGTTGGCGCGCAGCGACAGGAACTCCGCCGCCGCGTTGGCGGCGCCGGCGTCGGCCGCGTCGACGGACAGCACCACGGTCGGCGAGCCGGTCGTGCCGGCGATCTCGGCTGCCAGGGTGATGGCACCGCCGACCGCCTGGCCGGCTGCGGCGCCGATCGGCGCCAGGTCGATGACGGTCGCATCGACCCGGGCGGCGAGCGCGCCATCCGCGCCGACGTGGCCGCGGGCCGAGAGGGCAAGGTCGCCCATGGCCGCGTGCAGCGACCGGATGACGGTGGCGCCGTCCTCGGCCGCGACGTCCGCCGACAGGCGCACGCCGTCGGCGGCCAGCGATTGCCATTCCGGCGGCAGCAGCGGTGCCATGCGGACGACGCCCTCTGCGCGCAGCCGGTACGGATCGAGCCCGGCCACGGTCAGCCCGATGTCGAGCCCGACGCCGTCGCCGGCGGTGCCGACCAGACGACCGGCCCACTGGTCAAGCGGGCCGGCGCCGTCCAGCGTCAGCCGTAACGGCCGGGCGTCACTCCGGCCGAGGATCCGGTCGCTGAGGCGCCCGGACGGCTCGCTCGCCGCGAGCTTCGCTTCCAGCCGGTTCTCGTCCGGCGCGAAGATGAGGCGAAGGTCGACCGAACCCTGCTCGCCGTCGATCCGCGCGACCGACAGCGTGGCCTCTGCCCGGTTCGATTCGAGCGATGCGGCCCCCTTGACCGACAGCGCGACGGGTTCGCCGGCGACGGCCGGCCCGATCTCCAGCCGGCCGATCTCCAGCCGGTCGAGCGAGAGCGCGACCGGCAGCTGCGGCAGGCCGGGGGGACCGGCCGGCCCCGCCGGCTCCGTGACCGGCTGGCTCGCCGGCAGGCGGTCGAGGCGGACCCGGTCGGCCTCCATCAGGCCCAGGCGCAGCCGGCGGGACAGGATGTCGGACGCCAGCCAGTCGATCTGCATGCGGTCGATGGCGAGCCAGGGCCCGGCGTCGTCGCTGACCCAGAGGTCGCGGATCTCCATGTCGAAGGGGACCAGGCCGTCGATGCCGCCGATGGTGACGACGCTGCCCGGCTGCGATGCGGCGCCGGCCAGGGTCCGGGCGATCCAGTCGCGGCCGATCTGGGACTGTGCCATGCCGAACACGCCGCCGACCAGGACCATGGCCAGCACCACCAGGGCCGCCGAGGCGCCGAATATCCGTCGCAACCACCACATCGGGAAAGCCTGCTCTCCTAGAACGCCTGCCCCAGGCTGATATAGACCTGGACCAGGTCATCGACCCCCTTGCGCCGGTTGAGCGGGGTGCCGACGTCGAGGCGCACCGGCCCGAAGCCGGTGTAGTAGCGCAGGCCGAGACCGGCCCCGACCAGCAGCCGGTCGCCGAAGCCGGGGATCGACGAATCGGCCACCGTGCCCGCCTCCAGGAAGGGGACGATGCCGATCGTGTCGGTGATCTTGATGCGCAGCTCGGCGCCCGCCGTGATCAGCGACTTGCCGCCGATCGGGTCGTCGTCCTTGTCCACCGGCCCGGCCATCTGGTAGCCGAAGCCGCGGATGCTGCCCCCGCCGCCGGCATAGAAGCGCTGCGGCGCCGGCACCTCGCCGCGGCCCGCGCCCAGCAGGCTGCCCAGGCTGGCGTTGGCCGCCAGCACCCAGCTGCCGGCCTCGTCCAGGCGCCAGTAGCCGGTCTGGTCGATGCGCAGCTTGAAGAAGCCGAGCGCGCTGTCCTGGACCCCGAGATACGGGGTGGCGGTGATCGACGTGCGATAGCCGCGGGTCGGGTTCAGCAGGTCGTCGGAGGTGTCGCGGCGGATGAAGGTCGGGACGCTGACCAGATGGTAGCGGTTGGTCTGGTCCTGGGCGGTGACGATCTCGCGCTCGTACTGCAGCCCGGCGCCGACCGTCCAGTGCGGGAGGAAGCGCCGCTCCAGGCCGGTGAACGCCCGGAAGTACTTGTTCTCGTACGCAGGCGGCTTCTCGTCGGCAAGCGCGATGGTGGCCACCAGGTCCTGCTCGTCGGCCAGGAAGTAGGGCTGGCGGAAGGTGGCGTCGGCACCGAACTCCTGCTCGGCGAAGGTGCCCGACAGGCGCAGCCGGTCGTTGTTGCCGAGCAGGTCGCGATGCTCCCAGAAGACCTCCAGGCCGAAGCCGGTGGAGGTCGAGTAGTTCGCGCCGCCGCCGATGCTGCGGCGCTCCCCCTCGACCAGCGTCAGGGTCATCGGCAGCGAACCGTCGGGCGCGACCTGCTCGGCCCCGGTCACCCGGACCGAGCTGAAGAGGCCGGTCGCCGCGAGGGCCTTTCTGGTCTTCTCGACTTCGCGCGTGTCATAGGGCTGGCCCGGCTTCCAGGTGATGCGCCGCCGGACCATGGGCTCGCGGGCATCCGCCAGCCCCTCCACCAGAGTGTCGCCGAACTGGGCGGGTGCGCCCGGATCGATGGTCCAGGTCACCGATGCGGCGCGCAGGCCGTGGTCGACCAGGATGCGGCGATCGACCTGGCGGGCGAGCGGCCGGCCATTCGCGCCGAGGCGGGCGAGGATGTGGCGCTCCGCTGCGAGAATCTCCGCGCTGGCCGCAGGGTCGCCGAGCGCGAGCCCGAACCCATCGGCCGACGGAAAATCGGCGGGCAGGGCGGCCGCGCCGGCCGGCAGCGCGATGGCCAGGTCGGAGATGAGGTAGAGCGGGCCCGGATCGACGGTGATGGTGACCGCGATCGGCGTGGCATTGCGGTCGATGCTCGTCTCGACCTTGGAATCGAAGTGGCCCAGGGCGCGCAGGGTGTCCGTCAGCCCGCGGCGATCGTCGGCGACGCGGCGGGCCAGGGCGGCACGGCTGGCCGGGGCCTCGTCCTTGCGCTTCAGGGTCTCGGAGATGGACCGAAGCTGGTCGGCGATCGCGTCTTCGCCCGTGGAAACGACCAGGCTCGCCGCATAGGGAACCTGGGCCGAGGCCGGCAGCGAGGCGAGGGCGGCGAGGAGAAGGCCGAGAACCGGAGCGGCACCGACCAGCCGTCGATCGTCGGAGCAGCCGGGTGGGGGGCGGCCAGGCGGTGTTCGCACGATGAAAACGATGCTCTCTCGTTCGGGGGACCAACTCCGCCAACGGCGGAAACCCGGGGCCCGCACGCGCGGATTCCTCGGTCGGTGCGACCGCACAACGATCGGGGGTGGGCAATCGTTCCCCGGGGAGGCCCGAAATGCCGGCTCAGCGGCATTCGGGCATCCCCGGGCAGGGGTGTCAGGCGGCGCGCCGCGCCCGTCCCGGACGGCGCGTCGGACCGTCCTCGTCGAACAGTTCCGCCAGCTTGTCGGTCATCGTGCCGCCGAGCTGCTCGGCATCGACGATGGTGACGGCCCGCTTGTAGTACCGGGTGACGTCATGGCCGATGCCGACGGCGATCAGTTCCACCGGCGAGCGGGTCTCGATGTACTCGATCGCCTCCCGCAGGTGCTTTTCCAGGTAGTTCCCGGGATTGACCGACAGGGTGGAATCGTCGACCGGGGCGCCGTCGGAAATCACCATCAGCACGCGCCGCTGCTCCGGCCGGGCGATCAGCCGGTTGTGCGCCCACATCAGCGCCTCGCCGTCGATGTTCTCCTTGAGGATGCCCTCGCGCAGCATCAGGCCGAGATTCTTGCGCGCCCGGCGCCAGGGGGCGTCGGCCGGCTTGTAGATGATGTGTCGCAGGTCGTTGAGGCGGCCCGGATTGGCGGGCTTGCCCTCGGCGATCCAGCGTTCGCGGGCCTGGCCGCCCTTCCAGGCCCGGGTCGTGAAGCCCAGGATCTCGACCTTGACCGCGCAGCGCTCCAGCGTGCGGGCCAGGATGTCCGCGCTCATCGCCGCCACGGTGATCGGCCGGCCGCGCATGGACCCGGAATTGTCGATCAGCAGGGTGACGACGGTGTCGCGGAAGTCGGTGTCCAGCTCCTGCTTGAAGGACAGGGGCACGGTCGGGTTGGTGATGACGCGCGACAGCCGGGCGGCGTCGAGAATGCCCTCTTCCAGGTCGAACTCCCAGGAGCGGGTCTGCTTGGCCATCAGCCGCCGCTGCAGCCGGTTGGCCAGCTTGCCGATCACGCCCTGCAGGTGGGCCAGCTGCTGGTCGAGCAGGCCGCGCAGCCGGCTCAGCTCGTCGGCGTCGCACAGCGCATCGGCCTGGACGGTCTCGTCGAAGCGAGTGGTGTAGGCGCGATAGGTCGCCTCCGGCCCGTCGCCCCACATCGGGCGCGGCACCTGTCCCGGCCGGCCCGGACGATTGGGGTCGTCGTCGCCGGTCCCCGGCATCATCTCGCCGTCCTGCTCCTCGGCGGCCTCGCCCGAATCGTCCTCGCGCGGGTCGCCGGGGGCGGATTCCATGGTCGACTGGGTGCCGCTCGCGGAGCCTTCGCCCTGCTCGCTCTCCCCTTCGGCGTCGGCCGCATCGCTCTGGTCGTTCTCGCCGTCGCCCTCGGACCCCTCGGTCTCGGTGTCGCCAAGGTCGAGGTCGAGGTCGGCGATCAGCTTGCGGACGGCCTGGCCGAAGCCTTCCTGGTCACCGATGTGCCGGCCGAGGTCGGCCAGGTCGGCGCCGCCCTTCTCCTGGACCCAGGGGCGCCACAGGTCGACGACGCGGCGCGCCGACTCCGGCGGCGGTTCGCCGGTCAGCTGCTCGCGCGCCAGCAGGCGCACGGCATCGGCCATGGTCACGTCGGTGCGCTCGGTGATCCGGTCGAAGCCCTGCCGGCGATAGCGCTCGTCGAGCGCTGCCGCCAGGTTGTGGGCCACCCCCGCCATCTGGCGGGCGCCGATCGCCTCCACCCGGGCCTGCTCGACCGCGTCGAAGATGGTGCGGGCGAGCTCGCTGGGCGGCGCGCGCTTGGCGTGCAGGCGCGCGTCGTGGTGGCGATAGCGCAGCGCGATCGCGTCGGCGGCGCCGCGCACCTGGGCCGCCTCCTCCGGCGGCAGGTCGCGCGACGGCAGCGGGACCCGTGCCCGCGTCCCGGATGCGCCGGGCGGATCGGAGCTGAAGACGACGTTGAGGTCGTCCCGCTCCGCGATCGCCCGCAACGCCGCCGTCGTGGAGCGCTTGAACGCCTCGAGCGGCGTCTCGGCCTTGCCCTGGGTCATCGCCTCACACCAGCTTCGCGCGAACCCCGGTTTCCCTGAGCTCGGTCCCGAAGCAGCGCTGGTAGTACTCTGCCACGGACGCGCGCTCGACCTCGTCGCACTTGTTGAGGAAGGTCAGGCGGAAGGCGAAGCCGATGTCGCCGAAGATGCGCGTGTTCTCGGCCCAGGTGATGACCGTGCGCGGCGACATGACGGTGGAGATGTCGCCGTTGATGAAGCCGGCGCGCGTCAGGTCGGCGCAGGCGACCATCTGGCTGATGGTCTTCTTGCCCTCGTCGGTCTGGTAGCTCGGCATCTTGGCCAGGACGATCTCGACCTCGTCGGCGTGCGGCAGGTAATTCAGGGTGGCGACGATGTTCCAGCGATCCATCTGCCCCTGATTGATCTGCTGGGTGCCGTGGTAGAGGCCGGTCGTGTCGCCGAGGCCGACCGTGTTCGCGGTCGCGAACAGGCGGAACGACGGGTGGGGGCGGATGACCTTGTTCTGGTCCAGCAGGGTCAGCTTGCCCTCGATCTCCAGCACGCGCTGGATGACGAACATGACGTCCGGCCGGCCGGCATCGTACTCGTCGAAGACGATCGCGGTCGGGTGCTGCAGCGCCCAGGGCAGCAGGCCCTCGCGATACTCCGTCACCTGCTTGCCGTCGCGCAGCACGATCGCGTCCTTGCCGACGAGATCGATGCGGCTGATGTGGCTGTCGAGGTTGACGCGGATGCAGGGCCAGTTGAGGCGTGCCGCGACCTGCTCGATATGGGTCGACTTGCCGGTGCCATGATAGCCCTGGATCATGACCCGCCGGTTGTAGGCGAAGCCTGCCAGGATGGCGAGGGTGGTGTCGTGGTCGAAGCGATAGGCCACGTCCTTGTCCGGCACATGCTCGGTCGGGCTGGAGAAGGCCGGCACCGCCATGTCGGAGTCGATGCCGAAGGTGTCGCGAACCGAAACCTTGATGTCGGGCAGGCCGTTCGGCGCCGCCTCTGCGGCGCGGGGTGACGTGGCGGTAGCCATCAGGATCGCATCTCGTCGTTTGGAGACAACAGGAAAGAACAGGGCTATGCGAAATAGCCGTTCTTCAGGGTGGCATATGCTTCGTTGATGGATTTTAGCCGCTCTTCCGCGGCCTTGTCGCCCCCATTCGCATCCGGGTGGTGCAGCTTGACCAGCGTCAGGTACCGCGACCGCAGCCGCTCGAAGGTCACGGGGGGTTCCAGTTCGAACACCGCCAGAGCCCGGACGTGGGCTGCCTCCACCGGCGGGCGGCGGGTCTCGCCCGCCTTGCGCTGGGGCTCCTCCTCGAAGATGCCGAACCCGTCATGGACCTGCCAGCGCCGGCCCCGGCCCGCCGGCCCGCCGAGCGGCCAGGTCGGGCGCTGCCATACCGTGTCGCGCCGCAGATCGGCCTCGATCTGGTCCTGCGACATGCCGCGGTAATAGTCCCAGCTCCTGTTGTATTGGCGGACATGTTCGAGGCAGAACCAGCGATATTGGTTCAGCTGCTCGCGCGACTGGGGGGCGCGGAAATCCCCCTCGCCGGTGCAGCCGGGCCACTCGCAGGATCGTCTGTGCCTGGCCTCCTCGGGATCGGGGGCAAGGGCGACGCGCTCGAACCGTCGTTTCATTGAGCGAAGTATGGTCGGGCGGGAACGGCCAGACAAGGCGGGCCGGCGATCGGCTCACCGGTGCCCGCGCCGACGCGATGCGGGCCGCTCCGGTCTGGGTGTCCTCACGCGGTAGAGAATCCAGGAAGTTGAAGGACAGGGTGACAAGATGACGATGCAGGACACGATCCGCGACAAGCTGACGCAGGCATTCGTGCCAATCCGCCTGGCCATCGAGGACGATTCGCACCGCCATGCCGGCCATGCCGGGGCGCGCCCGGGCGGCGAGACCCATTTCCGGGTCGAGATCGTGGCGGCCGCCTTCGCCGGCCGCTCCCGGGTCGAGCGCCAGAGGATGGTCTACGCCGCGCTGGCGGCCGAGCTCGCCGACAGCGTCCACGCCCTGCAACTGCGCACGCTCGCCCCCGGCGAGGGGGAGCAGGCTCCGCGCGGGCTCTAGGTGGCCAGCCGGGTCGGGCGCAGGGCGCCCGCTTCCTCGAGCAGCGGATAGGCGGCCGCGGCGAGGTGCGCCTCGACCCGCTTCAGGTCGCGGGCGATGTCGAGGCGCAGGCCGATCGTCTCCACCCAGCCGGCGTCGCCCCCGGCCTTCTCGGGCCGGACAGCGCCGTCCGGCCGCCGATGGCCGATCAGCCGACGCGTGGCGGCCCGTTCCAGGTTGCGGAAACGGTCCTTCTCCTGGACGAGGCGGCGCGCCGCCCCGGCGTCGCCGGTCATCAGGACCGCCACGGCAAGCCGTACATGGCCGATCACCCGGCGGTGCATCTCGTCGATCTCGGCCGCCGCGTCGCCGGCCAGGACGATCTGCTGCCGGATCCGCTTGGCGGCCAGCTCCATCAGGTTCTTTTCGACGATGTCGCCGGCATGTTCCAGGTTGATCGAGAATGCGAGCAGCTCGGTCAGGCGGCGTCCTTCGGTATCGTCCAGCCCGTCATGGCCGATCGTCGCCAGATAGCGGTGGACCTGGGCGTGGAGGGCATCCAGCGTGTCGTCCATGCGCCGGATCTCCGCCACCTGCCTGCGGTCGGCGGTGCGGAATGCCTCCCGCGAGCCGCGCAGCATGGCCTCCAGCACGTCGGCCATGCGCAGCAGCTCGCGGGTCGCGTTGGCCAGGGCCAGGGCCGGCATGGCGATGTCGGCGGGATCGAGATGCCGGGCGCGCGCCGGGTCGCCCGCTTGCGGCTGGTCCGGCAGCAGACGCTTCAGTCTGGCGGCGATCCAGGGCAGGGGCAGGATGAAGAGGGCGGCCAGCGCGAGATTGAGTCCGGTGTGGAAGTTGGCCGCCACGCGTGCCGGACCGGGCGAGATGCGGGCCAGCCAGTCCGCCGCCGGGCCCAGGACCGGCAGCAGGAGGATGCAGCCCAGCAGGCGGTTGGCGAGATTGCCGACCGGCAGGCGCAAGCCCGCCCGTCCACCGCGTCCGCCCGCGAGCAGCGGGTTGATCGCGCTGCCGAGGTTGGCCCCCAGGACCATGGCCAGGACGGCCGTCGGGGCCAGCAACTGGGCGCCCGCCAAGGACATGATCAGCAGCATGGTGGCGACGCTGGAATGGGCGGCCCAGGTCAGCACCGCCGCCAGCAGCAGGGCCATCAGCGGGTCCCGGGTCAGCGACGCCAGGACGGCGCGCAACCCCGGCAGCGCTTCCAGCGGCTCGACGGTGCCGATCAGGAGATGCAGGGCAAGCAGCATCAGTCCCAGTCCGATCGCCACCCGGCCCAGATCCCGGGTCCGGCTGCGGCGGCCGAGCCGGAAAGCGGCCACGCCGGCCACCAGCAGCACCGGAAAGACCATCGCGATGTCGAAGGCCAGAACCTGGGGGATCAACGTCGTGCCGACATTGGCCCCCAGCATGACGGCCAGTGCCGGCGCCAGCTCGACCATGCCCCCGGCCGTGAACGAGGTCGCCATCATCGCGGTCGCGGTGCTGCTCTGGAGGATGGCGGTCACCGCGACGCCCGCGGCGAAGGCCCGGACGCGGGTGCGGAGGCCGATGCCCAGCAGGTGGCGGAGGTTCGCTCCGAAGGCCCGCAGCACGCCGCTGTGGACCATGTGGATGCCCCACAGGAGCAGGGCAATGGCACCCGCAAGGGTGACGAGGACATGCGTCGTCGACATGCCGCGTCCAGTCCGGATTGAAAACGAAGGCGGCCACCGTGGACCCCGCCTTCCGGCCGCGTCAAGCCTGGCGCGCCGCAGTCGCACAGTCCTGCAGGCTGGTGGTCAGGCGCTTTCGGTGCGGGGACCGGTGTAGAAGGCGGGCCAGATCTGGGCCACCACCGGCCCGTCGAGGGCCAGCGCGTGGCAGGTGTCGAGATGCGCGGGCCGCCGCTGCGGCCCGCCGGCGGCGCCGGCCGCCGCCTGGGCGCGGCGCTGGCGTTCCCGCCACGGGAAGATCGTCTGGAACGCGGTGGTCGCCACCGGCCCCAGCAGCTCCACCAGGTGGGTGCAGCCCTCCACCCCGCCCAGCAGGCTGCGCACCTGCTGGGTCCAGCCGGTCTTGATCGACAGGCCGACCAGGCGCTGGAAGTTCGGGGTGATCGCCGGGCAGACCGGGAAGGGGCTGGAATCCGTGACCGCCTCGACCGCGCACACGACCAGCTCGTCGTCCACGGTCAGCCGGATCCACATGTCGTGCACCGGCGTGCCGGGCGGCATCGGCCCGCGGGCATTGCTGTCGAAGGGGTAGCTCTTGGTGTCGACCAGGTGCCCCTCGATGTCCCACAGGCCGTCGGTGCGATGGTAGCCGCGGCATTCGACGGTGCGGGTGTGAAGGTGGTCACGGGGTTCGGGCGTGGAAAGCGGCATGGGGCAGGGTCCGGAAGCGGGGCGGCCGCATGCATATGGGATCGCCCATGTTGCGGCGCAGCGAAGGACCGACCTAAGACGAAGCGTCGTCGGCCGTCAATGGTCCGGGCGCGGGCGGGGTCACCCGCAGGGTGGTGATCTGGTTGCGCTGGCGGCGCAGGACCTCGAAGCGAAAGCCGTGGAACGCGAAGACCTGCCCCGGGTGCGGGATCATCCGGGCCTCGTTGAGGACCAGGCCGGCGATGGTGGAGGCGTTCTCGTCCGGCAGGTACCAGTCGAGCTCGCGGGCCAGGTCGCGCAGGGTGACGGTGCCGGCGACGATGTAGGATCCGTCCGGCTGCGGCCGCACCCCCTGCAGGACCACGTCGTGCTCGTCGTCGATGTTGCCGACGATCTCTTCCAGGATGTCCTCCAGCGTGACGATCCCGCGCAGCGAGCCGTATTCGTCGATGACGATGGCGAAATGCTCGCGCCGCCGGCGGAACGCCTCCAGTTGCGCCAGCAGGGTCGTCGTCTCGGGAATGAACCATGGCTGCGCCGCGATGCCGGAGATGTCGACGCGGTCGACCTTTCCCTCCTGGGCCTTGAGCGCCCGCAGCAGGGCCTTCGCGTGCAGGACGCCGATGATGTTGTCGGCCGTGCTGCGCCAAAGCGGGATCCGGGTGAACGGGCTGGCCAGGATCGCGTCCACCAGCCGTTCCGCCGGCAGGTCGGCGTCGAGCGTCGTCACGCTGCGCCGGTGGATCATGATCTCGGACACCGCCACGTCGTCCAGCTCCAGGATCGAGCGGAGCATGGCGCGTTCGCGCTTGGCCTCCTTCGGCCCGTCGTCGTCGCGCCCGTGCAGCTCGATGGCGCCGCGCAGCTCCTCGACGGAGACGCCGACGCCCGATCCCTTGGGAACATGGATCCCGAACAGGCCGAGGGCGGCGTTCACCACGAACTGGACCGTCTGGGTCACCGGCGAGAAGAGGCGCACGGTCCGGCGGATCAGCGGCGCCACGGCCATGGCGGCCTTGTCCGGGTGATGGATCGCATAGGTCTTCGGCAGGATCTCGCCGAAGACCAGGACCAGCATCGTCATCGCGAAGGCGGCGTAGGCCACGCCGCGTTCGCCGAACAGGCCGACCAGCACCCCGGTCGCCAGCGACGAGGCCGTGATGTTGACGACGTTGTTGCCGAGCAGGATGGCGCCGATGAAGCGCTCCTTCTCGGCATGCAGCCCCTCCACCATCCGCGCCCGGCGGTTGCCCTCCTTGGCCAGCGTGTGCATGCGCGGCCGCGAGGCGGCCGTCAGCGCCGTCTCGGAGGCGGAGAAGAACGCCGACAGGACGAGCAGGGCCAGGATGGCCAGCCCGGACAGCCACAGCGTCTCCATGATCGGGCTCTCCCGCCTTCAGGCGGCGATGGCGTCGGCCAGCAGCGTCGCGACCTCGCCGATCGCAGTTTCGCGCGCGACGAACGCCTGGCCGATGCCGCGGACGAGGATGAAGGTGATGCGGCCGTCCTTGGCCTTCTTGTCCCGGGCCATGTGCGCGATCAGCCGTTCGGCCGTCCAGTGGCCGGCGCGAATGCCACGGATGTCGGTCGGCAGGCCGACGGCGGCGAAGTGCCGGCGGACCCGGGTCGCATCCTGGCCCGGGCACAGGCCGAGGCGGACCGACAGGTCGAAGGCCAGGATGGTGCCGATCGCCACCGCCTCGCCATGCAGCAGGCCGCCGGCGAAGCCGCTCTCGACCTCCAGCGCATGGCCGAAGGTGTGGCCGAGGTTGAGGAGCGCGCGGTCGCCCGTCTCGCGCTCGTCCCGCGCGACGATGGCGGCCTTGGCCTGGCAGCTCGCGACCACCGCGTGCCGCGCGGCCTCGGCCTCGCCCGCCACCACCGCGGCGCCGTGCGCCTCGCACCAGTCGAAGAAGGCGGGGTCGCCCAGCAGCCCGTACTTGACCACCTCGGCATAGCCGGCCAGCCGCTCGCGCCGCGGCAGGGTCGCCAGCGTCCCGGTGTCGGCCAGCACCATCCGCGGCTGGTGGAAGCTGCCGACCAGGTTCTTGCCGCTCGGCATGTCGATCGCGGTCTTGCCGCCGACGGCGCTGTCGACCTGGGACAGCAGGGTGGTCGGCACCTGCACGAAGCCGATGCCGCGCAGCAGGATGCTGGCGGCAAAGCCGGTCAGGTCGCCGATGACGCCGCCGCCCAGCGCCACCAGCGAGGCGCCGCGGTCGATGCCCATCGTCAACGCCTGCTCGCAGAGCTGCTGCAGGTGGGCGAAGTCCTTGGTCGCCTCGCCGGGCGGCAGGACGATGGTGTCGTGACGGATCCCGCCGGCGTCGAGCGCGCGCTGCAGGGGCGCCAGATGCAGGCCGGCGACCGTCTCGTCGGTCACCACGATGACGCGCGGCGATGGCAGGATCGGCCGCAGGCGAGGCCCCGCATCGGCGATCAGCCCGGGCCCGACCAGGATGTCGTAGCTGCGCTCGCCCAGCCCGACCCGGACGGTGTCGACCGCCGCCGGTGCGCTTGTGGACACCGGGCTCATGGCTGGGGCTCGACGCCGGCCGCCATCGCCTCGGCGGGCGGATGGGCGACATAGGCGGAGAGCGCTGCCATGCAGCGCTCCACCGTGGTCTCGGTCGGCGCGTCGAGGCTGTCGACGATGATGTCGGCCTCGGCATAGACAGGGTATCGGATGGTCATGAGGCGGGTCAGGATCTCTTTGGGGTCGCCCTGGTTGAGGAGCGGGCGATGCGTGCGGCGGGCGACCCGGCGCACCAGCACGTCCAGTTCGGCGCGCAGCCACAGCGAGATGCCGCGGGCGCGGATGCTGGCCCGGGTGGCCGGGTCCATGAATGCGCCGCCGCCGGTCGCCAGGATATGGACCGGTTCCTCCAGGAGCCGGGCGATGACCCGCCGCTCGCCGTCGCGGAAGGCGGCCTCGCCATGGCGCGCGAAGATCTCGGCGATGGTGCAGCCCGCCGCCGCTTCGATCTCCGCATCGGCATCGATGAAGGACAGGCCCAGGCGCTGCGCGATCCGCCGGCCGACGCTCGTCTTGCCGGCTCCCATCAGGCCCACCAGCACCAGCGTCCGCGGCAGTGCCATCCTGTCGACCAAACCCGTCGTCCCCCCGTCCCCGTACTGCACCGCGTCCCCGGGCGGGTCCGACTGCTGGTCATCCGCCTCGTGGCGTTGTATCGCCTCCGAGGCGCCGATATTCTGCCCTCCGGCCGCCATAGCGCGTAGTTAACACAGACGCCGTCGGAAGTCGTCAAGCACCCGGCGGCCGGAGTTGCCTCATGGCCCGCAAGTTCATCTGGATCGCCGCGTCCGTGGTCCTGGTCCTGTCCGCAGCCGCCGTCGGCGCCTTGCTGCTCGTCGACATGCCGGCACCGACGAAACGCATCGAAAAGGTGATCCCGGATGGCAAGCTGGCGCGTTAGCCTGGGTCTGACACTGGCGATCGGCGCGGCGACTGCGGCCTGGGCCCAGTCGCCGCCGACGCCGCTGCTCGGGCCGCAGCCCGGCCCTTCGCCGGTTCCGCAGCCGGGCCCGCCCGGCGCGCGGCCGGCGGGACCGGCCATCCGGATCGATCCCCCCGCCGGCGCCCTGCCGACCCCGTTGCCGCAGGAGCGCACGGCGCGCCCCCGTCCACCGACGGTCACCTCGCGGCCCCTGCCGGCGCTCGACCATGAATCGGCCGGCTGGAATCGTGCCGAAGGCGGATTTCCCCCAACCCTGTGGCAGGGCAGCGGCTGGGCCAATGCCGGGCGGCTGCTCGAACGGTTGCCGGCCCCGGCCGGCACGCCGGCACGCCATGCCCTCGCCAGGCGCCTGCTGATGTCGGCCGTCGCGCGCCCCGATGGCGCCCCCGCCGGTGCATTCCTGGAACGCCGGCTGGCCGGGCTGCTGGCCCTGGGCGACGGGGCGGCGGCAATGGCGCTCGTCCGTGCGGTGCCGGAGGCGCGCCTCGATGGACCGCGGGCGCGTCCCGCCGCGGAGGCCGGCCTGGCGGGCGGCGCCGCTGCGGACAGCTGCAAGCTGGCCCGCCGGGCCGAGATCGACCTGACCGACCTCTTCTGGCGGCGGCTCCTCCTGGCGTGCGATGCCGTCGACGGCCACGCCGAGCGCGTCCGCGTCGGCCTCGACCTGCTGCGCGACCAGGGGATCGATCCGGGGCGTGCGTTCACGGCCCTGGTCGAGGGCGCGGTCGGCCTCGGCGACAAGCCGGCGTCCCTGGCCGACCTGGATCCGGTGACAACGTTCCTCGCCCTTCATGCCGGCGTCCCCATCGACGCGGCGGCCGTCGCACGGGCATCGCCCGCGACGCTGGCCGTGGTTGCTCGCGCGGACCGCTTGCCGATCGAGATGCGGCTGGCCGCCGGCGAGCGGGCGGCCATGCTTGGGCTGATCGACGGCGCGCAGCTGGCCGGCCTCTATGCCGGGCTGCCCGTCACCCCCGAGCGGCTGTCCGACGCCGTGACCGATGCCGGCCGGCATCCGGGAGCGGACGGGCGGGCGGTCCTGTTCCAGGCGGCCCGGCTGGAACTCGTGCCGGCGCGACGGCTGGAACGCCTGGCGGCCGGCTGGCAGCACGCCCGCCACGGCGGGGCGGCCCTGGCCTATGGTGCCGCCGCTGCACCCCTGGTGCGGGAGATCGCGCCCTCGCTCGACCTGGCCGAGCATGCGCCGGCCGCGATCCGCATCGCGCTGGCCGTGGGCGACAGCCGGACCGCGATGCGGTGGCTGACCCTGATCGGCCGGCGTCCGGGCGACGAGCGGGCGATGGCGGCCCAAGCCGCCGCTGCGCCGCTGCTCCGTCTGGCCCTGGGTGAGGACGGCCCGGCCTGGAACGCGGAGGCGGTGGCGCGATGGTCGGCCGGCATGGGCGGTCCGGCCGCCCCATCCACCGCGATCGGCCTGGCGCTGCTGGCCTCGCTCGGCGATCTGGCCGCCAGCGATCAGTGGATCGCGCTGTCGCAGGATCCGGCCGGCCCGACTGCCGCGGTGCGGGCCTCCGTCACCGCCATCTGGTTCGCCCAGGAGGCGGCGGCACGCGAAAGCCGGCAGGGCGAGCAGGTGGCGCTCGCCCTGATCGCACTCGGGCGCGAGTCGGTGCCCCATCCGCTCGCCGCATTCTCCGCCCTCAACGGCCTGCGCCTGGGCGAGGAGACGGCGGCAGCCCGGCGCATCGCGGTCGAGATCGCCCTGCAGGCCGGCCTCTAGCCGCCATGGCCGGCCCCAGCCTCGCGCGTCGCCATCTCGAAACCTTCCTGGAGATGATGGCGGCCGAGCGCGGGGCCGCCCGCAATACCCACGACGCCTACCGCCGGGACCTGGAGGATCTGGCGGGATTTCTCGCGGCCCGCGGCGAGGGGCTCGACTCGGCGAGCGAGGACGGCATCCGTGCCTACCTGGCGCGCATGGGGGCCGCCGGCATGGCGGCAAGGACGGCGGCCCGGCGCCTCTCGGCCATCCGCCAGTTCCATCAGTTCCTCTTCGCCGAGGGCCTGCGGCCGGACGATCCGACCAGCCGGATCGATTCGCCGCGACTCGGCCGCCCGCTGCCCAAGATCCTCGAAGCCGGCGAATGCGACGCCCTGCTGGCGGCGGCCCGGCTGCGGCCGGTGCCCGACGGGACGCGCCTGGTGGCGATCGTCGAGCTGCTCTATGCCGGCGGCCTCCGGGTGTCGGAGCTCGTCGACCTGCCGGTCAACGCGGTCGCGCGGGGATCGACGACGCTGGTCGTGCGCGGCAAGGGCGATCGCGAGCGGGTGGTGCCCCTGGCCCGTTCGGCTGTCGATGCGGTCGGGGCATACATGGCGGTGCGCCCGGCCTTCCTGCCGAAGGGCGCCTTGCGGGCGACGGCGGAGCGCTGGCTCTTCCCGTCCCGCGGCGCCGATGCGCGCCTCACCCGCCGGCGCGTCGGCCAGCTGCTGAAGGAACTGGCCCTGGCGGCGGGCCTCGACCCGGACCGGCTGTCGCCGCATGTCCTGCGCCACGCCTTCGCCACCCACCTGGTGGACGGCGGCGCCGACCTGCGCAGCGTGCAGCGGATGCTGGGCCACGCCGACATCGCCACGACCCAGATCTACACCCACGTCGCCGACGAACGCCTGACCCGCCTGGTGCAGTCGCACCATCCGCTCGCGCGCCGCCCGGGCCGCCGCAAGGAAGCCTGAGGGCGGTCGGTTTCCAGCCGTGCCCTGCCTGTGCTAGTACCCCGCCCCATCATGCGCAGTTTCCTCGATTTCGAGCAGCCGATCGCCGAGCTGGAAAGCAAGATCGAAGAGCTCCGGCACCTGCCCGGCGCTGCCGACATCAATATTGCCGACGAGGTGGCGAAGCTGCAGGGCAAGGCCGAGCGCCTTCTCCGGCAGACCTATTCGCGCCTGACGCCATGGCAGAAGGTGCAGGTCGCCCGGCATCCGGACCGGCCGCACCTGTCGGACTATGTCGCGGCCCTGGTCAGTGACTTCACCCCGCTCGCCGGCGACCGGACTTTTGCGGAGGACCGCGCGATCATCGGCGGCCTCGGGCGCTTCCGGGGCATGCCGCTGGTGGTGATCGGCCAGGAGAAGGGGGCGGACACCGAAAGCCGCGTGCGGCACAATTTCGGCATGGCCCGGCCCGAGGGCTATCGCAAGGCCCGGCGGCTGATGGAGCTGGCGGACCGGTTCGGCCTGCCGATCCTGACCATGGTCGATACGGCCGGCGCCTACCCCGGCATCGGCGCGGAGGAGCGCGGCCAGGCCGAGGCGATCGCGCGGGCGATCGAATGCGGTCTCGGCGTCGGCGTGCCCTTCGTCTCGGTCATCATCGGCGAGGGCGGCTCGGGCGGCGCGATCGCGCTCGCCACGGCCAACACGGTGCTGATGCTGGAGCACGCGGTCTATTCGGTGATCTCGCCCGAAGGCTGCGCCTCGATCCTCTGGCGCAGCGGCGAGCACGCCCAGCAGGCGGCCGAGGCGCTGAAGCTGACGGCCCAGGACCTGCTGCGGCTCGGCGTCGCGGACCAGATCATTCCCGAGCCGCTGGGCGGTGCCCATCGCGACCGGGCGGCGATCGTGCTGGCGGTGGGCGACGCGGTCGAAGCGGCCTTCGGCAGCCTCGGCGGGCTCGATGCCGCCGCGTTGCGCCTGCGGCGGCGCGAGAAGTTCCTGGCGATCGGGCAGAGCGGGATCTGAGGCGATGCCGCCCGGTCCGGGCGCGTCGCTTCGCCGCAGGCCCCGGCCGAGTCGGCTGCGGCGATGACCGAAGACGGGCACGGCATCCCCTACCTGCGCGAGGTGCTGGTCTTCCTGGCCGCGGCCGGGATCGTCGTGCCCGTGTTCCATCGCCTGCGGATCAGCCCGGTCCTGGGGTTCCTGCTGGTCGGCGTGGCGATCGGACCGCACGGCCTGGGCGGGCTGGTGGGCGAGGTGCCCTGGGTCCGCAACCTGGTGATCGTCGAGTTGGACGGGGTGCGCTCGATCGCCGAGCTGGGGGTCGTCTTCCTGCTCTTCACGATCGGCCTAGAGCTGTCGCCGCGGCGCCTGCTGTCCATGCGCATGGCAGTCTTCGGGCTGGGCGGGGCAGCCGTGGTCGCCTGCGCGCTGGCGCTCGGCGCGGCCGCCTGGCTGGCGGGGTTCGGCATCGCGGCGGCATCGGTGCTGGGGCTGGCGCTCGCCCTGTCGTCGACCGCCATGGTGATGCCGCTGCTGGCCGAGCACCGCGCCACCTCCAGCGTCCTCGGGCGCACCGCCTTCGCCATCCTGCTGTTCCAGGACCTGGCGGTGGTGCCGATCCTGGTCCTGATCTCCGTCCTCGGCGGCAACGAGGTGGAGCCGTCGGCACTCGAGGTGCTGCGTTCGCTGGGCGAGGCGGCCCTTCTCATCGTCGCCATCGGCCTGCTCGGCCGCTACGCGCTGCGCCCGGCCCTGCGGTCGGCGGCCCGGGCCGGCAGCCCCGAGTTGTTCATGGCGGTCGTGCTGCTGGTGGTGCTCGGCACGGCGATGGCGACGGCGGCCGTCGGCCTGTCGATGGCCCTGGGCGCCTTCCTGGCAGGGCTCCTGATCGCCGAAAGCGAGTTCCGCCACGAGGTCGAGGTCGACATCGAGCCGTTCAAGGGCCTGTTCCTCGGGCTCTTCTTCATCGGCGTCGGCATGGGCATCAACGGCGCCGCCTTCCTGAACCATCCGTTCCAGATCCTGGCGGCGGTGCTCGGCCTGTTTCTCCTGAAGGGGCTGTTGATCGCCGGCCTGATCCGGCTGTTCGGGCAGCCCTGGCGGGTCGCGGTCGAGGCCGGGTTGCTGCTCGGGCAGGCGGGGGAGTTCGCCCTGGTGGCGGTCGGCCTGGCGGCCGGGGCCGGCATCCTCGACCGGGTCGGCAGCCACCATGTGCTGCTGGTGGTCGGCCTGTCCCTGATGGCGACGCCGCTGGTCGCGGTCGTCGCCGGCCGGTTGGCGCGGCAGCTTGCGGGATGGGACGCGGTGCGGCGGGAGGCGACGGACGCCATCGCGCTGCCGGCGGACGGGCATGTCATCCTGGCCGGGTTCGGCCGCGTGGGCCGGACGCTGGCAGCGGCATTCGAAGCGGAAAAGATCGCCTTCGTCGCGATCGACCTCGATCCGACGGTGGCGGACGCCGCGCGCAAGCTGGGGCGGGCCGTGCATTTCGGCGACGCGGCCCGCGGCGAGGTGCTGCGCCATGCCGGCGCCGATACCTGCCAGGCCCTGGTGGTGACGCTCGACGATCCCCGTTCGGTCGAGCGCACGGTGCGCACCGCGCGCCGGCGCTGGCCCGGGCTGGCGATCTATGCCCGTGCGCGGGATGCCGTCCATGCCCGGCGGCTCATGGAACTGGGGGCCACCGAAGTGATCCCCGAGACGCTGGAGCCGAGCCTGCAGCTGGCCGGCCGGGTCATGGCCGGCCTCGGCATGCGCGAGGAGGCGGTGGCCGATCGGCTCAGCCTGCTGCGCGATGCCTGGTCCGGCCGGCTGCGCGGCTAGGCGGGGCGAACCCCGCCCGCGCGCGGCGGATCAGTTGGAAACGGCGCGCAGGCGCTCCTCGTCCAGCCCGACCTTGCGGGCGGTCGCCAGGATGTCGGCCCAGGCACGGTCGGCCAGCGGAATGCCTCCGGCCAGCCGCTTGGCCCGCGTCCGGCGTTCCGGCTCGCCCGGCACCAGCACCTCGCCGCCCGGCGCGGCCGGCCGCGATGCCTTCACGTAGTCGACATACTGGGCCAGCTCGCGGGCGAAGCCGTCGTCGGAATGGAAGCGGCCGACCGACATGTAGATCGACAGCATGCCGTTGGCGATCTGGCGCGGCCCCGGGCCGGAACAGCCGGAGCCGGTGAAGGCGCCCGCCAGCAGCTCGCACATCAGGGCCAGACCCGAACCCTTGTGCTCGCCGAATGCCCGCAGCGCGCCCGCGCCCAGGCGCGGGTCGGGCACGGCCCCCGGGGCGACGTCGCCATACAAGGTCCGGGGGTTGCTGGACAGGGTACCGTCCGGCTCGATCAGGGCGCCTTCCGGCAGCGCCTTGCCGCCCGAATGGGCGACCAGCGCCTTGCCTTCGGCGACCAGCGAGGTGGCGAAGTCGAGGATGATCGGCTCGCCCCCGGCAACCGGCAGGCCGATGGCGATGGGGGCGGTGGAAAAGCGGCGGTCGACACCGCCGAACGGCGCCACCAACTCGCTGCCGGCGACGTTGACGAAATGGATCGAAACCTGGCCGGCGGCGGCGGCCATCTCGGGATAGTCGCCGATGCGGCCGAGATGCCCGGCATGGCGCAGGCCGACGATGGAGACGCCATGCGCCTTGGCCCGCTCGATGCCGAGCTCGACCGCCAGCGGGCCGACCGTCTGGCCGAAGCCGTAGTTGCCGTCGACGACCGTGAAGGCCCCGCCGTCGACCACCGGGGTCAGCGACCGGCCGGCATGGACGCGGCCGCCCTGCAACGTCTCGACATAGCGGGGCACGCGGATGACGCCGTGGCTGTCGTGGCCGGCCAGGTTGGCGCCGGCCAGCATCGTGGCGATGCGGCCGGCCTCCGCCGGGTCACAGCCGGCGGCGGCGAAAATGTCGGCGACCAGCCGCACCAGCGGCGCATGGGCGATGATCAAGGGATTGTCTCCTCCGGGAATGCCGTCCTGCCTTGTGCGGCGGCCCGGTTCCGGGCCGCCGGGCCGGCTCCTAGAGCCGGCCGTGGCAGTGCTTGTACTTCTTGCCGCTGCCGCACGGGCAGGCGCCGTTGCGGTTGACCTTGCCCCAGGTGGCGGGATCTTCGGGGTCGATGCTGGCGATGGCGGCGACCGCCGTGTGGCGCGGCATCGGCCGCGGCTCGACCTGGCCGTCCGGCCCGACCTCCGCCAGCGCGGGGTCGTAGCGGGTCTCGAACATGCCGGGCGGCGGCGGGGGCGGCGGCTCGGGCTCCTGCACCCGGACCTCGATGTGGCTGAGCAGCTGGATGACCGCCTCGCGGAGGTTGACCAGCATCTCCTCGAACAGCTCGAACGCTTCGCGCTTGTACTCGTTCAGCGGGTCGCGCTGGGCATAGGCGCGCAGGCTGATGCCCTGGCGCAGGTGGTCGAGCGACAGCAGATGGTCCTTCCACACCTGGTCGAGCACCTGCAGCAGGATGCTGCGCTCGGCCATGCGGATCAGGTCGGGACCGTAGGCGTCGGTCTTGGCGGCCATCTTCTCGTCGATCGCGCGGGTGATGCGCTCGCGGATCTCGTTGTCGGCGATGCCTTCCTCGCGGACCCAGTCGGCGATCGGCAGGTCCAGCCCGAACAGCCGCAGGCAGGATTCGTGCAGGCCGGCCGCGTCCCACTGCTCGGCATAGGCATTGGGCGGGATGCAGCGGGTGACCTGGGCCTCGATCACGCCCGCCCGCATGTCGGCGATCATCGTCTCGATGTCGTCGGCCTGCATGATCTCGCGCCGCTGCTCGTAGACGACCTTGCGCTGGTCGTTCATCACGTCGTCGTAGCGCAGCAGCTGCTTGCGGACCTCGTAGTTGCGCGCCTCGACCTTCTGCTGGGCCTTCTCCAGCGCCTTGTTGATCCAGGAATGGACGATCGCCTCGCCCTCCTTGATCCCCAGGCGGCGCAGCATGGTGTCCATGCGCTCGGAGCCGAAGATGCGCATCAGGTCGTCTTCGAGCGAGACGAAGAACTTCGAGCCGCCCGGATCGCCCTGGCGGCCGGACCGGCCGCGCAGCTGGTTGTCGATGCGCCGGCTCTCGTGCCGCTCGCTGCCGATGACGTAGAGGCCGCCCGCCGCCAGGACGTCCTTCTTGGCCTCGGACACCTCGGTGCGGATCTGCGCCTCCAGATGGGCGCGCTCGTCGGGATCGGTCAGCCCGGCCAGCTCGCGCCGCACCCTGAGCTCGACGTTGCCGCCCAGCTGGATGTCGGTGCCGCGGCCGGCCATGTTGGTGGCGATGGTGACTGCGCCGGGGCGCCCGGCCTGGGCGATGATGTAGGCTTCCTGCTCGTGGTGGCGGGCATTCAGCACCTGGTGGGGAACCTTGCGCTCCTCCAGGAAGGCGGCCAGCTGCTCGGACTTCTCGATGCTGACGGTGCCGACCAGGACCGGCTGGTTCTTCTTCCGGCATTCCTCGATCTGCAGGACGATCGCGTTCAGCTTCTCGCGCGCCGTACGATAGACCTCGTCGTCATTGTCCTTGCGGATGCAGGGCACGTTGGTCGGCATCTCGACGACGTCGAGCTTGTAGATGTCCGACAGCTCCTGCGCCTCGGTCATCGCCGTGCCGGTCATGCCGGCGAGCTTCGGATAGAGGCGGAAGTAGTTCTGGAAGGTGATCGAGGCCAGCGTCTGGTTCTCGACCTGGATGGTGACGCGCTCCTTGGCCTCCAGGGCCTGGTGCAGGCCCTCGGAGTAGCGCCGTCCCTCCATCATGCGGCCGGTGAACTCGTCGATGATGATGACCTTGTCATCCTTGACGATGTAGTCGGTGTCGCGGGCGAACAGCTTGTGGGCGCGCAGCGCCTGGTTGACGTGGTGGACGAGCGAGACGTTGTGGACGTCGTAGAGCCCGCCCTCCTTCTGCAGCCCGGCCTCGATCAGGAGGCGCTCGATCGTCTCCAGCCCGGTCTCGGTCAGGGTGACGGTGCGCTGCTTCTCGTCCTTCTCGAAGTCGCTCGCCGCCAGCATCGGCATCAGCGCGTCGACCTGGGCGTAGAGGGTCGAGGAATCCTCGGCCGGGCCGGAGATGATGAGAGGGGTGCGCGCCTCGTCGATCAGGATGCTGTCGACCTCGTCGACGATCGCGAAGTTGAACGGCCGCTGGACCATGTCCTCCAGCCGGTACTTCATGTTGTCGCGCAGATAGTCGAAGCCGAACTCGTTGTTGGTGCCGTAGGTCACGTCGGCGGCGTAGGCGGCGCGGCGCTCCGCGTCGTCCAGCCCGTGCACGATGCAGCCCACCTCCAGGCCGAGGAAGCCGTAGACGGCGGACATCCACTGGGAATCGCGCTGGGCCAGGTAGTCGTTGACGGTGACGACGTGGACGCCCTTGCCCGACAGCGCGTTCAGATAGACCGGCAGCGTGCCGACCAGCGTCTTGCCTTCGCCGGTCTTCATCTCCGCGACCATGCCGCGATGGAGCACGGTGCCGCCCATCAGCTGGACGTCGAAGTGCCGCTGGCCCAGCGTGCGCTTGGCCGCCTCGCGTACCGTGGCGAAGGCGTCCGGCAGGATCTCGTCGAGCGTGGCGCCCTTTTCCAGCCGCTCGCGCAGCATCGGCGTGCGCGCCCGCAACTCCTCGTCCGAGAGCTTCGTCAGCTCCGGCTCCAGTGCGTTGACGTCCCGGACTACGGTGCCGAGGCTCTTGATATAGCGATCGTTGGCTGAGCCAAAGAAGCGGCGGGCGAGAGCGCCGATCATCAGGACCTCGGGCGGAGCGGGGATGGGACGGGGGCCGCACGGGCACGACCACCCAACACATAGGAGTAAGCTCTACCCCTGTCAACGCAGGCACCCAGCGACCATTTCTCGCCGCATTCCGCCGCTAAGAGCCTTCGTGTATGGTCCGCGGCCAAGCTGGCCGCCATCCCGCGCTGGCGAAAGGATGACCCCCCGATGAGCCGATCCGCCCTCGTTGCCCTTGCCGCCGTCGCGGCACCGCTCCTGCTCGCCCACCCTGTTTCGGCCCAGACGCCGCCACCGGCCGCCGCCGCGCAGCCGGCCGCGGGCGATCCCGTCGTCGCCCGGGTCAACGGCAAGCCGATCCTGCGCAGCGACGTGCTGATGGCCCACCGCCAGCTGCCGGCCCAGGTCCAGCAGATGCCGATCGACATGATCTTTCCGCTGATCGTCGACCAGGTGGTCAGCTCGCGCCTGCTGAGCGAGGCCGGCCGCAGCCAGAACCTGCAGAACGACCCGGAGGTCAAGACCCAGCTGGCCCGCCTGGAGGACCGCCTGATCGAGCGCACCTACCTGACCCGCATCGTCGAGAAGGCGGTGAGCGAGGACAAGCTGCGCGCGCGCTATGCCGACTTCGTCAAGAAGCAGCCGGCCGGCGAGGAGGTGAAGGCGAGCCACATCCTCCTGGAGAAGGAAGAGGACGCCAAGCGCATCGTCGCCGACCTCGAGAAGGGCGGCGACTTCGCCCGCATCGCCCGCGAGAAGTCGATCGATCCCTCCGGCCGCGAGAATGGCGGCGACCTCGGCTTCTTCCAGAAGGAGCAGATGGTGCCGGAATTCTCGGCCGCCGCCTTCGCCATGAAGAAGGGCGAGACCAGCAAGGCGCCGGTGAAGAGCCAGTTCGGCTGGCACGTCATCCGGGTGACCGATCGCCGGCAGATGGCGGCCCCGACCTTCGAGGCGGCGCGCGAGGAGCTGAGCGACGAGCTGACCCGCGAGGCGGTCGACGCCCACGTGAAGGCGCTGCGCGAGGGCGCCAAGGTCGAGCTGTTCAACGCCGACGGCTCCGCGCTGGCCCCGGCCGCACCGCAGGGCCTGACCCCGGCCCGCTGAGCGGGCCGCCCCCATTCTTCCTCAGCCAACGCCCAGACCAGAGGCCGCCATGGCGCACAAGGTTTCCCCGCTCGCTCCGGACCGCTTTCCCGACCTGCCGCCCATCGCCGGCGTCCGCCTCGGCACCATCGCCGCCGGGGTGCGATACACCACCGGGCGGGTCGACGTGATGCTGGCCGAGCTGGCGGCGGAGACCACCGTGGCCGGCGTCTTCACCCGCTCCAAGACCGCGTCCGCCCCGGTCGACTGGTGCCGCAAGGCGCTGCCGGGCGGCTCGGCGCGGGCCGTCATCGTCAATGCCGGCAACGCCAACGCCTTCACCGGTGCCGCCGGCTTCAAGGCGGTCGAGGTGACGGCCGAGGGCGTGGCCCAACGCCTCGGCTGCCGCGCCGACCAGGTCTTCGTCGCCTCGACCGGCGTCATCGGCGAGCCGCTGCCGGCGGAGCGGATCACCGCCGTGCTGGACCAGCTGGCCGGCGACCTGAAGCCCGACTTCTGGGCCGAGGCCGCGCAGGCGATCATGACCACCGACACCTACGCCAAGGGGGTGACGGCGACCGCGAAGATCGGCGGGGTTCCGGTCACCATCAACGGCATCATCAAGGGCTCGGGCATGATCGCGCCCGACATGGCGACGATGCTGGGCTTCGTCTTCACCGATGCGGCCCTGCCGGCGGACGTGCTGCAGACGCTGCTCGCCCGCGGCTCCGACCGCAGCTTCAACTGCATCACCGTCGACAGCGACACCTCGACCAGCGACACGGTCCTGCTGTTCGCCACCGGCCAGGCCGGCAACCCGGCCGTCACCCAGGCGTCCGACCCGAAGCTGGCGGAGTTCCGCCGGGTGCTGGACGGCGTGCTGATGGAGCTGGCGCACCTGGTGGTGAAGGACGGCGAGGGGGCGGAGAAGCTGATCGCGATCCGCGTCGGCGGCGCCGCCACGGCCAAGGCGGCACGGCGCATCGGGCTTGCCATCGCCAACTCGCCCCTGGTCAAGACCGCGATCGCGGCCGGCGACGCCAACTGGGGCCGGATCGTCATGGCGGTCGGCAAGTCGGGCGAGAAGGCCGACCGCGACCGCCTGTCGATCTCCATGGGCGGGGTCGCGGTCGCCCGCAACGGCCAGCGCGTCGAAGGCTTCGACGAGGCGCCGGTCGCCGCCCACATGGCCGGCCGGGCGATCGACATCGACGTCGATGTCGGGGTGGGCAAGGCATCGGCCACCGTCTGGACCTGCGATCTCACCCACGCCTACATCGACATCAATGGCAGCTACCGCAGCTGATGCGCTGACCACGGCGCGCCTCGTCCTGCGGCCGCTGGCGCCGGCCGACGCGCCGGCGGTGGCGGCCCTGGCTGCGCCGTGGGAGGTCGCACGCTTTACCCAGCGCCTGCCCCATCCCTACCCGGACGGGGCCGCCGAGGCGTTCATCGCCCAGGTGGCCGCCGACCGGGAGGCCGGGCACGCCGAGGTGCTGGCCATCACCCGGCGCGGCGACGGCAGCTTCCTCGGCAATATCGGCCTGGAGCAGACCGAGCGGCCGGGCGAGATCGAGGTCGGCTACTGGCTGGGCATCCCCTACTGGGGGCAGGGCTACGGGGCGGAAGCCCTGAAGGCGGCCCTGCGCTACGCCTTCTCCTTCGACGGGGTCGAGATGGTGTTCGGCGAGGTCCATCCCGACAACGTCCCGTCGCGCCGCGTGCTCGAGAAGGCCGGGATGCAGGAGGCCGGGCGCGTCCAGGGCCGGCTGCGCGGCCAGCCGGTGGAGACGGTGCGCTACGAGATCCGGCGGCCGGTGGTGCTGCCGACCCTGCTGGTGGCCGCGGTCGCCCTGATCGATGCCGACGGCCGGGTGCTGATCGCCGAACGGCCGGCCGGCAAACCGATGGCCGGCCTCTGGGAGTTCCCGGGCGGCAAAGTGCAGGCGGGCGAGACGCCGGAGCAGGCGCTGGTCCGCGAACTGGCCGAGGAACTGGGCATCGACACCGCCGAGCGCTGCCTGGCGCCGCTCACCTTCGCCTCGCACCGCTACGAGGCGTTCCACCTGCTGATGCCGCTCTTCGCCTGCCGCAACTGGCGCGGCACCCCCACCCCGCAGGAGGGCCAGCGCCTCGCCTGGGTGTGGCCCAACCGTCTGCGCGACTACCCCATGCCGCCGGCCGACGAGCCCCTGGTGGCGATGCTGCGGGATCTGCTGTGACGATGGTGCTTGCGCGGCCGTTTCCGTCCCGCTAACACCCCCGCAGCTTCAACGCCCGGCCATGGAAGGGAGGGCTGCATGATCGCGTACATCCAGCACCATTCCCGTGGCCCTGTGCGTGCCCCGCAGCGTTCCGTTGCGGGGCTGGCCTCCGCTCGGAACTGACGCGACCCGTCGCGTCCCATCCTGTCGGGCCTGCCCGGAACGGCGCTCTCGCGCTGTCCGCCCAGCGATGCTGGGCCAGCTGCTTCTCCTGATTTTCGATCCGTGATCCGGCCGCTGCCCGAGGGCGCATGGCCGGCACCCGTCGCGAGAGATGCACCATGGGCTCGATCAGCCTGCGCAACGTCGGCATCACCGTCGCCGAACCGCTCTTCCGGAACCTCAACCTCGTCGTCGCCGAGGGCGACCGCATCGGCCTCGTCGCCGGCAATGGCGGTGGCAAGTCCACCCTGCTCCGCTGCCTGGCCGGCCTGGCCGAGCCGACCGCCGGCAGCATCGTCCGCTCCCGCGGGCTGAAGGTCGGCCATGTCGAGCAGGACCTGCCGGCCGGCCTGCTCGACCTGACCCTGGCCGAGGCGGTGCGCCGCTCGATCCCGCCGGCCGACCGGGAGAGCCAGGGCTGGCGGGTCGACCTGGTGCTGGACGAGCTGGAAGCCCCGGGCGACCTGCGCACCCGGCCGGTCCGCGCGCTGAGCGGCGGCTGGCAGCGGCTGGCGCTGATTGCGCGGGCCTGGATCGCCGACCCCGACGCACTGCTGCTGGACGAGCCGACCAACCACCTGGACCTGGAGAAGATCCGCCTGCTGGAAGGCTGGATCACCAGCCCGCTGCGGCAGGTGCCGATGGTCATCGCCAGCCACGACCGGCAGTTCCTGGAGGCGACCACCAACCGCACGCTCTTCCTGCGGCCGGAGGTGTCGCGGCTCTATGCCCGGCCCTACTTCGCCGCCCGCCAGGCGCTGGCGGAGGATGACGCGGCCGATGCCGCGCGCCTTGCCCGCGACGCCAAGGAGGCGGCCCGGCTGCGGCAGAGCGCCGGCCAGCTGCGCAACATCGGCATCAACAGCCGCAGCGACGCCGCGCAGAAGAAATCCATGCAGATGGCGCAGCGCGCCGAAGCCCTGGAGGAGACGCTGCGGCCGGCCAGGACCACCCGCGCGGCGGACATCCGCCTCGCCAGCCGGGGCACCCATGCGCGGGTGCTGGCCTCGCTCGACGACGTCACCGTGCGCACGCCGGACGGGCGGGCCTTGTTCCGCACCGGCAAGCTCGACGTGCGCCAGCAGGACCGCATCGTCCTGGTCGGCCGCAACGGCGTCGGCAAGTCGCAGCTGGTCGGCCTGTTGCGCCGCGCGGTGCTGGAAGCCGACGGCGTGCCCGGTATCCGGGTCAGTCCCTCGGCGGTAATGGGCTATCTCGACCAGCAGATGTCCCAGCTGCCGCCGCGGCAGACGCCGGCCGAGCTGATCGGCGGCACCTTCCGCCTGGGCGACCAGCGCACCCGCAGCCTGCTGGCCGGCGCCGGCTTCCCGATCGAGAAGCAGGCCCAGACCATCGACCGGCTGTCGCCCGGCCAGAAGGCGCGCCTCGGCCTGCTGGCGATCCGGCTGGCGGAACCCAACTTCTACCTGATGGACGAGCCGACCAACCATGTCGACATCGCCGGCCAGGAGCAGCTGGAAGCGGAGATCCTGGCCCAGGAGGCAACCTGCGTCCTGGTGTCCCACGACCGAAGCTTCGCCCGCGCCATCGGCACCCGCTGGCTGCGGATCGAGGGTGGCCGGATGAAGGAGGTGGAAGGATGGGAGGAGGCGCAATGACCGACCCGCACGGCCTCGAGCGTTTCGTCGCGGCCCAGGACCCGGTCTATGGCCGGGTCCTGGGCGAGCTGGCGGACGGCCGGAAGACGAGTCACTGGATGTGGTTCGTCTTCCCGCAGCTGCGCGGCCTGGGCACGAGCCCGATGGCGCAACGCTTCGCGATCGTCTCGATCGACGAGGCGCGGGCCTACCTGGCCCATCCCGTCCTGGGTGCCCGGCTGCGGGAGTGCACGCGGCTAGTCAACCGCGTCGAGGGGCGCTCCATTGCAGAGATTCTGGGCAAGCCGGACGATCTCAAGTTCCGGTCGAGCATGACCCTCTTCGGCCGCGCCGCGCCCGAGGACACGGACTTCGCCGCGGCGACCGCGAAGTACTTCGGCGGCGAGCCGGACCGGCGCACGCTCGAACGGCTTGCGGTCACCTCGGACTAAGGCCGGGCCCGTTCAGCGCCTCGGCCAGGCGGAAGGCGGCGCTGCCGGGCTTGAGCGCCTTGGGCTGGCTGGCGTGCGGCGCCCAGCCGGTCATGGTGATGATCTCGAACGTCGCCCGCACGCGGCCGTCCCCGTCGCCGAAGCGCTCGGCATAGATTTCGGCGGCCCGGAAAAGGGTGTCGCGCCGGGTGCCGCCGCGGCGGCGCAGGTCGACCGCATTCGTCTCGCCCATGCCGCGCAGGTCGCGCATCAGCGTGACCGGGTCGGCATAGGTGACGGTGATGCGGTCGCTGTCGACCACCGGCAGGGCGAAGCCGGCGCGCTGCAGCAGGGCGCCGGCATCGCGGCCGTCGGCCATCGGCGAGACCCGCGGGCCGGCGCCGCCCTCGACCTCGATCTCGGCGGCGAGCCAGGCCTCGCGCAGCTCGTTCAGGGTGTCGCCGCCGAAGAAGGTGGCGAGGAACAGGCCGTCCGGTCGCAACGCCCGGCGGACCTGCACCAGCGCGCCCGGCAGGTCGTTGATCCAGTGCAGGTCGAGGCAGCTGACCACCAGGTCGAAGCCGCCGGCGAACGGCAGCGCCTCGGCGTCGGCCACGACCGGGTGGGGCAGGCCCGCCACCAGCCGCGGGGAGAGGTCGGCATGGACGACGAAGGGATCGCCGCCGCGCGCCGCGAGCGCCCGGGCCATGACCCCGCCGCGGGCACCCAGGTCGAGGATCGTGGCGAACTGCCGGCGCACGTCGTCCAGCCGGTCGGCCAGGCGCTGGGCGACCTCCTCGAACAGAAAGGCGTGGGCGGCGAAGGCGGCGGCGGCCCGCTCGCGGTGGTGGCGGACGGCGCGGCGATCGAAGACGCGCATGCCCTCCGGCGGGTCGGCCGGAAGCGTGGTATCGGCAAGGGACGACATGGCGGCTAATATGGGCGCCGCATCATGCAAGCGCCACGACCACGGACGGCAATTGCGGCCCAGGCCATGCGGGCGGCGACGGCGGCCGGCCGGCGGGTGGTCGACGTGCTGTTGCCGCCGCGCTGCCTCGCCTGCGGCACCATCGTCGCCGCGGACGGTGCCTTGTGTCCGGAATGCTGGGCCGAGGTCGGCTTCATCGCCCCGCCCTGCTGCCGGCGCTGCGGGGTGCCGTTCGCGTTCGACCCGGGCGCTGGGGTGGAGTGCGGCGAATGCGCCCGGCAGCCGCCGGGGTTCGACCGCGCCCGCTCCGCGCTGCGCTACGACGATGCCAGCCGGCCGCTGATCCTGGGCTTCAAGCATGCCGACCGCACCCATGCCGCGGCGGCCTACGCGGCGTGGATGGCGCGCGCGGCGGGGCCGCTGCTGACCGAGGCCGAGGTGATCGTGCCCGTGCCTCTGCATTGGACCCGTCTCGTCTATCGCCGCTACAATCAGGCGGCCCTGCTGGCGGTGGCGCTGGCCCGGATCGGCGGGCGGACGGCCGTGCCCGACGCGCTGGTCCGGCGGCGGCGCACGCCGTCCCAGGGGCTGCTGCGGCGGTTGGGCCGGTTCCGCAACGTCGCCGGGGCGTTCGAAGTCCATCCCCGCCGCCGGTCACGGATCACCGGGCGCCGCGTGCTTCTGGTCGACGACGTATTGACGACCGGGGCCACGGTCGAGGCCTGTACGCGGGCCCTGCGGGCGGCCGGCGCCGTCTCGGTCGACGTGGTGACGCTGGCCCGTGTGGTGCGCGAGGGCTAGGCTCCCCGGGAGCTAACTCCCGACGAAGCCGCGGATCTTCTGGGCCATGGCGTCGCCCTTGGTCTCGTGGGTGAAGAAGGCTTCCAGCTTTCCGCCCGGCCCGATCAGGTAGACGAAGGCGCTGTGGTCCATGGTGTAGCCGAGCGCGCCCTGCACCGGCACCTTCTTGAAGTAGACGCGATACGCCCGGGCCGCGGCTTCCACCTCCTCGGCGGAGCCGGTCAGGCCGACGATGCGGTCGTCGAAGGCGGTGACGAAGTCCTTGAGGGCGGCCGGCGTGTCCCGCTCGGGATCGACCGTGACGAACAGCGGCTGCACCTTGGCCGCCGCCGGCCCCAGCGCGTCGAGCGCGACCGACACCTCGCCCAGGGCCAGCGGGCAGACATCCGGGCAGTGGGTGAAGCCGAAGAACACCAGCAGGTGCCGGCCCGGATAGGAGGCCTGGGTCACCCGCCGTCCCTCATGGTCGGTAAGCGCGAAGGGGCCGCCGATCTGCGGCCCGACCTGCTCGACGAGGCGCGGCGCGCCGGGACGCAGCAGATAGAGCGCCCCCAGCGTCGCTGCCAGCATCGCCAGGCCGACGAGGAGGATGAGGATGGCGCGCCGGGCGGGCGCGCTCATCTGCAGGGCCGGTGGGTCGCGATCATGGCGGCTATATGGACCGGATCGGGCCCGGCCGCCAGCGGGCTGCGGTCAGTAGCCGCGGCTGCGGTCGACCAGGTTGACCAGCGGCTGGCCGGCCTCGACCCGTCGCAGGTTGTCGACGATCTGCGGGGTCGCGGTCAGCGGATTGGTCAGGGCGGCCGCGTGCGGGGTCAGGATCACCCTGGGATGCGACCAGTAGGGATGTTCGCCCGGCAGCGGCTCCTGGTGGAACACGTCGAGGGCCGCACCGGCCAGCTGGCCCGAATCGAGCGCCGCCAGCAGGTCGGCGTCGACGACGTGGCGGCCGCGGGCGCAGTTCACCAGGAACGCCCCCTTCGGCAGGGCCGAAAGCAGCTTGGTATCGATGATGTTCTCGGTCTCCGCCGTCAGCGGCAGCAGGTTGATCAGGATGTCGGTGCGGGCCAGGAAGCGCTGCAGCCCGTCCGCCCCGGAGAAGGTCTCGACCCCGTCGATCGTCTTCGGGGTGCGGCTCCAGCCGCCGAGCGCGAAGCCGAACGGCTTCAGCATCCGCAGGGCATCCTGGCCCAGCTCGCCCAGCCCCATCATGCCGATGCGCCGCTCTTCCGGATGCGGCTGGGGATGGACGGTCCACACCCGGTCGCGCTGCTGGGCGGCGTAGGTCGGCTCCTGGCGATGGAAGCGCAGCGTCTGGAGCACGACGTATTCGCTCATCTCGGCCGTCATCGACGGGTCGACCAGGCGGGCGAGCGGCAGGTGCTTGGGCACGCGCGCGTCGCCCAGGATGGCGTCGACCCCGGCGCCGGTCGCGAAGATCGCCTTCAGGTTCGGCAGCCGCTCGAACAGCCCGTCCGGCGCCTGCCACATCAGGACCGCCTCCACCTCGGCCGCATTGCCGACGTCGGGCCAGTAGCGGATGTCGATCTCCGGCATCAGCCGGCGCATCTCCGGGGCCCACACGTCGCTCGAAGGATGCACCCGGCTCACGATCACCAATGCCATGTCAGGTCCTCACCGCTCCCGTCTCGACCGCTTCCAGGCGGAGCGCCGCCGCCATCAGCGCCTTGGTATAGTCCATCCGCGGCCGGTCGAAGATCTCGTCCGATGGCCCCGCCTCGACGACCTTGCCGTCGCGCATGACGATCACCGTGTCGGCCAGCGCTCTTACCACCTTCAGGTCGTGGCTGATGAAGAGGTAGGCGAGCCGGTGGCGCGACTGAAGGTCGCGCAGCAGGTCGACGATCTGCGCCTGCACGCTCATGTCGAGCGCCGAGGTGGGTTCGTCCAGCACCACGAAGCGCGGCTTCAGGACCAGCGCGCGGGCGATCGCGATGCGCTGGCGCTGCCCGCCCGAGAATTCGTGCGGGTAGCGGTCCGCCGTCGCCGGATCGAGCCCGACCTCCGCTAGCGCCGCCTCGACCATGGCCCGCTTCTCGGCCGAATCGCGGGCGAGGCGGTGGACGCCGATGCCTTCGGCGACGATGTCCATCACCGACAGGCGCGGGCTGAGCGAGCCGTAGGGATCCTGGAAGACGACCTGCATCTGGCGGCGCAGCGGGCGCAGCGCCCGCCAGCCGAGCTGGTCGATCGGCTGGCCGAGGAAGGCGATGCGGCCCTCGCTGCGCTGCAGGCGCAGGAGCGCCAGCCCGAGCGTGGTCTTGCCGGACCCGGATTCGCCGACCACGCCCACGGTGTGCCCCTCGCGCACGCTGACCGACACCCCGTCGACCGCCTTGATGTGCCCGACCGTACGCCGCAGCACGCCGCGGCGGATCGGGAACCACACCTTGATGTCGTCGCCGCGCATGATCTCGGCCGCATCCGCCGGCGGCACCAGCGGCTGCCCCTTGGGCTCGGCCGCCAGCAGCCGGCGCGTGTAGGGGTGCTGGGGCGACGAGAAGATGTCGGCGGTCGGCCCTTCCTCGACCACCTCGCCCTGGGTCATCACCAGCACCCGGCTCGCCATGTTGCGGACGATGCCGAGATCGTGGGTGATCAGCAGCATGGCCATGCCGAAGCGGGCCTGCAGTTCCTTCAGCAGCTTCAGGAGCTGCGCCTGGATGGTGACGTCGACAGCGGTCGTGGGCTCGTCGGCGATCAGGATGTCGGGCTCGGTCGCCAGGGCCATGGCGATCATCACCCGCTGCCGCTGGCCGCCCGAGAGTTGGTGGGGATAGGCGTCGAGCCGGTCGGCGGCGTTGGCAAGGCCGACCATGGACAGCAGTTCCAGCGTGCGGGCGCGGGCCGGCTCCCCCGTCAGGCCCTTGTGCAGCAGCAGCGTCTCGCCGATCTGGCGGGCCACCGTATGCAGCGGGTTGAGCGAGGTCATCGGCTCCTGGAAGACCATGCCGATGCGCCCGCCGCGGACCTGGCGCAGGATCTCGGGCGGCGCCCCCACCAGCTCGGTCCCGTCGAAGCGGATCCGGGTCGCCGCGCCGTGGCGCGCATGGGGGTAGGGCAGCAACTGCAGGATCGAGAGGGCGGTCACCGACTTGCCGGAGCCGGATTCGCCGACGATCGCCAGCGTCTCCCCCCGTTCCAGGTCGAACGACACGCCCCGCACCGCCTCGACTGCCCGCGGCCCGTCGCCGAAGGTGACCGTCAGGTCGCGGACTTCCAGCAGCGCCATGTCAGCGCACGGTCTTGCGCGGGTCGAAGGCGTCGCGCACGGCCTCGCCGACGAAGATCAGCAGGCTCAGCATCAGGGCCAGGGTGGCAAAGGCGGTCAGCCCCAGCCATGGCGCCTGCAGGTTCGCCTTGCCCTGCGACAGCAGCTCGCCCAGGGACGCCGACCCCGGCGGCAGCCCGAAGCCCAGGAAGTCGAGGCTGGTCAGGGTGGTGATGGAGCCGTTGAGGATGAACGGCATGAAGGTCAGGGTCGCCACCATCGCGTTGGGCAGGACGTGGCGGATCATGATCACCGTGTCGCCGACGCCGAGCGCGCGGGCGGCGCGGACATAGTCGAAGTTGCGGGCGCGCAGGAACTCCGCCCGGACGACGCCGACCAGCGCCATCCAGCTGAACAGCAGCATCAGCGACAGCAGCCACCAGAAGTTCGGCTCGACCACCGACGCCAGGATGATCAGCAGGTAGAGCACCGGCAGGCCGGACCAGATCTCGATGAAGCGCTGGAACAGGAGGTCGACCAGGCCGCCGAAATAGCCCTGGACGGCGCCGGCGGCGATGCCGATGACCGAGCTGGCGAGCGTCAGCGTCAGCCCGAACAGGACGCTGATGCGGAAGCCGTAGATCAGCCGGGCGACCACGTCGCGCCCCTGGTCGTCCGTGCCGAGCCAGTTGCCGGCCGACGGCGGGGCCGGGGCGGGCACGGTCAGGTCGAAGTTGATCGTGTCGTAGCTGTAGGGAATCAGCGGCCAGATCATCCAGCCCTTGGCCCGGATCTCCTCCGCGATGTTGGGATCGCGGTAGTCGGTATGGGGCAGGAAGCCGCCGAAGGTCTCTTCCGGATAGTCGACGAAGACCGGCCAGTAGTAGCCGCCGTCATACTTGACCAGGAAGGGCCGGTCGTTGGCGACGAACTCGGCGAACAGCGACACCAGGAAGAGCGCCAGGAAAATCCATAGCGACCAGAAGCCGCGGCGGTTGGCGCGGAAGCTCGCCAGCCGGCGGCCGGTGAGCGGCGAGATGCGCCGGCCGAGGAAGGTCGGGTGGGTCGGGGCGGCGGCACCGGCGGCAGGGGGGGCTGCGGTCACGCGCGACGCGCCTCGAAGTCGATCCGGGGGTCGATCGCGACGTACATCAGGTCGCCGACGATGCCGAGCAGCAGCCCGATCAGGGTGAAGAAGAAGAGGGTGCCGAACATCACCGGATAGTCGCGGTTGATCGCCGCCTCGAAGCCGAGCAGGCCCAGCCCGTCGAGCGAGAAGATCACCTCGATCAGCAGCGAGCCGGTGAAGAGCACGCCGACGAAGGCGGCCGGGAAGCCGGCGACCACGATCAGCATCGCGTTGCGGAAGACGTGGCCGTAGAGGATGCGCCGTTCGGCCAGCCCCTTGGCGCGGCAGGTCAGCACGTACTGCTTGTTGATCTCTTCCAGGAAGGAATTCTTGGTCAGCATGGTCAGGCTGGCGAAGCCGCCGATCACCATCGCCGTGACCGGCAGCGCGATGTGCCACAGATAATCGAGGATGCGCGCCGGCCAGGACATATAGGCCCAGTTCTCGGACGTCAGGCCGCGCAGCGGGAACCAGTCGAGGAAGCTGCCGCCGGCGAACAGGACCACCAGCAGCACGGCGAAGAGGAAGCTCGGGATCGCGTAGCCGACGATGATCACGGCGGACGTCCAGACGTCGAAGCTGCTGCCGTCGCGCACCGCCTTCGATATCCCGAGCGGGATCGATATCAGGTAGACGAGCAGCGTCGTCCACAGGCCGAGCGAGATGGACACCGGCATCTTGTCCAGCACCAGGTCGACCACTCTTCGATCGCGGAAGAAGCTGTTGCCGAAGTCGAACGTGACGTAGCTCTTCATCATCAGGACGAAGCGCTCGAGCGGCGGCTTGTCGAAGCCGTAGAGCTTCTCGATCTCCTTGATCAGGCTGGGGTCGAGCCCGCGGGCGCCGCGGTATTTCGAGGCCTCGCCCGAGGAGCCGGGGACCGACCGCTCGCCCGGCTGCGGCGTCGCGGCATCGCCGCCGCCGGTGCCGCCGATCCGCGCGGTCGCATCCACGGCCGTGCCCTTGATGCGGGCGATCATCTGCTCGACCGGCCCGCCGGGTGCGGCCTGGATGATGATGAAGTTCACCACCATGATCCCGAACAAGGTCGGGATCACCAGCAGCAACCGTCGGATCAGGTAGGCCAGCATCTTGGGCGAAGAACCTAGCGTCTATGAACGGGGTCGTCGACTGGGCCGGCGATTATCTCTCTGACAGGAATCGCCGGTGCTATGGCGCGTATCCTACGCCCAGGGTGTCCGCCGCTTCCGCAAGTCGCCGGTCTCTCGTCCACAGAAACACGGTCGGGGTCGAACTGGCGGTCGCCAGCAGATGAACATCGACATAGCCCAGACCTCGTCCCATGAGCCGATGTGCATCGATGAACCGGAGCGCGTCCTCGGCATTCACGTCGGCGACATGCGGCAGGCTGCGAAGAAGCCTCAGCACCATCGGACGGTCCCGAAGATTTCCGCAGGCCAGCTCGCCTATAACGAAATGATGGACCAGGACGTTGCTGGCTTCGAGCTGCTGCGAAAGCAACAGGTCGCCGCGTCGGAGATGATCGACCCAGACCGAGGTGTTGACCAGGATCACGTCGCAGCGGCCCTCCGCCTCGGCAAGTCGGCAAGAGTCGGGTCGCTGCCGCCGAGCCGGGCGAGTCGGCGTGCGCTCTCGCGCTCGATCAGCGCCTTCAACCCCTCCCGCACCAGCGCGGTCCGCTCGCCGATTCCACTGAGCTCCTGCGCTCTCGCAAGAAGATCGTCGTCGATGGTGAGCGTGGTCCTCATCCGGATACTCCGAAGTCCAGATTGGAAGATGGCATCGATCGTCGGGGAAATCGATGTGCCGGCAGCGATGGCTACCGGCTCTCGCCCGCCATGCCGGTCGCGAGCGAACGCGGGTCGCGGGCGCCCCAGATGCCGGCTTCCACTTGATGGAAGAAGCGCAGGACCGCCTGGTTGAAGAGGTCCGGCTCCTCCAGGTTGATGGCGTGTCCGGTCTTCGGGCAGATCCACAGGCCGGAGGTCGGGATGCAGCGCTTCAGGAACACGCCGGGCAGCAGGGTCGGCTCGTCCTCGTCGCCGGTCGCGATCAGCGTCGGCACCGTCATCCGGCGCAGATCCGCCTCGAACTCGTAGATCGACGGCCGCCCGGCCTGGACGCCCTTCAGCGTGTTGGCCGAGCCGATGGCGGAATGGCCGGCCAGGTTGCGGGCGAACTGCTGCCAGCCGCGCACGTCCTTGTTCTGGTACTGCACCCGGGTGGGGGCGACGGCGTAGCCCCTGGCCCCTTCCGCCATGCCGATCGCCAGCAGCTTATCGGCCATGGCGTTGGCGTCGGCGCGGAACTGCGGCTGGCGCTCCAACTCGGCGCCGTGGCCGCAGCCGGCGACGACCAGCGAGCGCGCCAGGTCGGGGTGGCGCATGCCGAAATGCACGGTGCAGAAGCCGCCCATCGACAGGCCGACGATGTGGGCGTGGGCGATGCCGAGCGACCGCAGCAGGTCGTGGGCGTCGGCGACGGCACGGTCCTGGGAATACATGCGGGCATCCTCCGGCACGTCGGAGGGCGGGTAGCCGCGCGCGTTGTAGGTGATGCAGCGATACTGCCGGGACATCGCCCGCACCTGTGGCTCCCAGCTGGTGTGGTCGCCGGCGAACTCGTGGATGAAGAGCACGGGGAAGCCGGCCCCGGTCTCCTCGAAATAGAGCTTCACTCCGTCGCTCATCGTCGCGTGCGGCATGGCTGTTTTCCTCCCCCGGGGCTCCGGCCGGCGTTGATTGCGCCTAAGGGATAGCCCAAACTCGCGGCCCGCTCACCGCCCAATCCCGCGAGGATCACCGATGGACGAGACGCACCGGGGTCGAACGGCGCTGGTCACCGGCGCCGCGCGGGGAATCGGCCGCGCCATCGCCGCGGGGCTGGCGCGCCGCGGGGCGCGGGTGGTGGTGATGGACATAGAGCCGGCAGCGGCCGAGGCGGCGGCAGCCGCGATCGGCGGCGGCGCTGTCGCGGTGGCGGGCGACGTCGGCGACTGGGATTCGTTCCGGGCGGCCCATGCCGCGGCGGTCGACCGGGTCGGGCCCTTCGACATCCTGGTCAACAATGCCGGCATCTCGCCCAAGCGCGACGGCGCGCGGGTGCCGGCGGCGGAGATGGACCCCGACGAATGGCGCCGGGTGGTCGACATCAACCTGACCGGCTGCTTCCACGGGGTGCGTCTGGTGGCGCCGGCGATGATCGAGCGCCGCCGCGGGGCCATCGTCAGCCTGTCGTCGGTGGCCGGAAAGCACTATTCCAGTATCGTCGGCGTCCATTACGCGGCGACCAAGGCGGCCGTGATCGGCCTGACCCGGCACCTGGCGGGCGAGCTCGGGCCCCATGGCATCCGGGTCAACGCCATCGCGCCCGGCCGCATCGAAAGCCCGATGATCCATACGGTCGGTGCGGCGGTGAACCAGGCCGCGCTGGCGGCCACGCCGCTCGGGCGCCTCGGCACCGCCGACGAGTGCGCCGATGCCGTCGCCTACCTCACCTCCGATGCGGCCAGCTTCGTCACCGGCGTCACGCTGGACGTCGCGGGCGGCCTGTCGATGACCTGACTTCTGATCCGGGGCCCCCGCATGATCGCCAACGAGAACGCCGCCCATACCGTCGTCCGGGCCTTCCGCCGCCACGGGGTGGAGGTCGCCTTCGGCCAGAGCATCCCGACCGCCTTCCACCTGATCGCCCCCGGCTACGGCATCCGCCAGTTCGCCTACCGGACCGAGAATGCCGGGGCGGCGATGGCCGACGGCTATGCCCGCATCTCCGGCCGGGTGGCGGTGGTGACGGCGCAGAACGGGCCGGCCGCGACCCTGCTGGTGCCGGGCCTGGCGGAGGCGCTGAAGGCCTCGATCCCGATCGTGGCCCTGGTCCAGGACGTGGCCCGCGGCACGACCGACCGCAACGCCTTCCAGGAACTGGACCATCTCGACCTCTTCCGCGGCGTCGCCAAGTGGGTGCGCCGCGTCGCCCAGGCCGACCGCATCGACGACTATGTCGACATGGCCTTCACCGCGGCGGCCGGCGGCCGGCCCGGCCCGGCGGTCCTGATCGTGCCGATCGACCTGTTCCAGGATGCGGCACCGCGCGAGTCGGGCCGGGTCGCCAGCCTCGGCGCCTATCCGCTGGACCGGCCGCAGGCCGACCCGGCGGCGATCGCCGCCGCAGCCGACCTGCTGGCCGGCGCCGCCCATCCGCTGGTCGTGGCCGGCGGCGGCATCCATTCCTCGGGTGCGGCGGCGGCGCTGGCGGCCCTGCAGGAATCCGCCCACCTGCCGGTCGGCACCACTTCCATGGGCAAGGGGGCGGTCGACGAGGGCCACCCGCTCTCGGTCGGCGTCATCGGCTACTTCATGGGCCGGCGCGGCATGGGCAAGTTCATGCGCCCGCTGGTCGACCGGGCGGACGTGGTGCTGCTGGTCGGCAACCGCACCAACCAGAACGGCACCGATTCCTGGAAGCTGTTCTCGCGGTCGACGCGCTTCATCCATCTCGACATCGACGGGCAGGAGATCGGCCGGAACTACGAGGCCATGCGGCTGCAGGGGGATGCGCGCAGCACCCTGACCGCACTGGCCGAGGCACTGGCCGCCCGCGACCTCGGCGCCCGGGCGGCTGCCCGCCCGGCGGTCGAGGCCGCGATCCGCGAGGGCCGGCGGGCGCACGCCGAGGAGGCGGCGCCGGCCACCGGCGCCGCGACCCGGCCGATGCGGCCGGAGCGCATCATGGCCGAGATCGACCGCCTCCTGACGCCGGACACGATCGTCGTCGCGGACGCCAGCTATGCGTCGATCTGGATCAACAACTACCTGCGGGCACGGCGCCCTGGGCAGCGCTTCCTGACCCCGCGCGGCATCGCCGGGCTCGGCTGGGGCTTGCCGATGGCGATCGGCGCCAAGGTCGCCGCACCCGCCAGCCCGGTCATCTGCGTCGCCGGCGACGGCGGGTTCGCCCATGTCTGGGCCGAGCTGGAAACCGCCCGGCGCATGGGTACGCCCATCGCCCTCACCGTGCTGAACAACCAGATCCTGGGCTATCAGAAGCATGCCGAGACGGCGACCCATGGCGCCCATACCGACGCCATCGCCTTCGCCCCGGTCGACCATGCGGCGATCGCGCGGGCCTGCGGCTGCATCGGCGTGCGCATCGAGGACCCGGAAGAATACGGCCCGGCCCTGGAGGCGGCGCTGGCCGCCGACCGGCCGACGGTGATCGATGTCGTGACCGACCCGGAGGCCTATCCGCCAGTGACGATGTTCGACGGAAAGCTCGGGGGGCTCTGATGGTCTGGGATACGATCGTGGTCGGCGCCGGTTCGGCCGGGGCGGTGCTGGCCGCCCGCCTGTCCGAGGATCCGGGCCATCGCGTCCTGCTGCTCGAGGCCGGCAACGACTATCGATCGGCGGACGTGCCGCCGGCGATGGCCAGCGCCAACCCCCTGCGTATCATCCTGCCGCCGGCCATGCAGGCGCAATGGCAGTGGCCGGGCCTGATGGCCCGCCGCACCCGGGCGCAGGAGCCGAAGCTCTACTGGCGCGGCCGGGGCATGGGCGGGTCGTCCGCCGTCAACGCCCAGATCGCCATCCGCGGCGTGCCCGACGCCTTCGAGGACTGGGCCGAGCGCGGCTGCGAGGGCTGGGGCTGGGACGAGGTGCTGCCCTACTTCAACCGCCTGGAGAGCGACGGCGACCATGGCGGGGAGCGGTGGCACGGGGCGGCCGGGCCGATCCCGATCTATCGCGCCCCGCGGGAGACGTGGGGACCGGTCGACCGGGCGCTGGCGGAGGCGGCGCTCGCCCTGGGCCACCCGTGGAACGACGACCTCAACGCGCCCGATGCCAGCGGCGTGGCGTGCTACCCGATCAACAGCCGCGACGGACGCCGGGTCTCGACCAACGATGCCTATGTCGAGCCGGCACGCGGCCGGGCCAACCTGCGGATCCAGGGCGGGGCGCTGGTCGACCGCATCCTGTTCGACGGCAAGCGGGCGACGGCGGTCGAGGCCAGGATCGACGGCGAGATGCGCTCCTTCGCCGGGCGGCGCATCGTTCTGTCCGCCGGTGCGGTCCATTCCCCGGCGATCCTGATGCGCTCGGGCGTCGGCGACCCGGCGGTGCTGGGGCGCTTCGGCATCCCGGTCGTGCATGCCAACCCGCATGTCGGCCGCCACATGCTGGAGCACCCGACGATCCGCGCCCTGATCCGCGTCCGGCCGGATCTGCGCCCGGCCGATGTCGACTTCCGCCACACCAACTGCTGCGTGACCTGGTCGTCGGGCCTGGCCGGGGGCGGGCACAACGACATGATCTTCATGGCCTTCAACCATCGCGGCTTCGAGGCCGACGACCCGGCGCGGGCCAACGAGGGCGGCATCGCGACCGCGCTCTTCCAGTCCTTCTCCGAGGGGGAGATCGTGCTGCGCTCGCGCGATCCGGCGGTCGATCCGCTGGTCGATGCCAACATGCTGGACGACGAGCGCGACCGCGTGCGGCTGCGCGCCGGCGTCCGCCGTCTGGGGGCGATTGCGGCCCATCCGGCCGTGACCGGGATGGCCGAGCGTATTTCGTTCGGCTTTGCCGACCGGCCTTTCGGCGAGGTCGCCGCCCTGCCCGACGACGAGCTGGACCAGGCGATGCTGGCCGAGTGCGGTGACGCCCAGCACCCCGTTTCGACCTGCCGGATGACCGCCCACGAGGACCCGCGCGGCGTGGTGGATCCGGAGTGCCGGGTTCGCGGGGTGGATGGGCTCTGGGTCGTCGATGCGGCCGTCATGCCGTCCGACTGCCGCGCCAACACCCACCTGACGACGGTGATGATCGGCGAAAGGATGGCCGATCGCCTGCGGACGGCACCGCGATAGGCCGGCGCAGGCGCCGGCCGCCGCCTACTTCTTCTTGCCGCCGGCCGGGGCGCCCTTGCCGGGCGGCAAGGTGGAGAAGGGGGACGGCGCGGTCGACGGCTTCGCCTTGTTCTCCTGCTTCGGTTTCTTGGTCTCGCGATTGCCGCGTTGCTGACCCTTGGCCATGGGACTCTCCGGGGTGGGCGTGGTCGCGAGCGGCCCGGTCGGACGACCGGGACGGCGCGGCGCCGACAGTGATGCTACGCCCTTTTCCGGCGCCTGTCTGATCGCAAGGTGACCCGATCGCAGGAGGGGTGGTCAGGCGCCGATGACGAGGGGGCTGGCGAGCTGGCGCACGGTCTTGGCGACCGCCATGGCGACGAGCCGCCCGGTCTTGGGGTTGTCCGTGGTCGGGATGATCTCCTCGCGGAACTGGAAGCGGCCGAAGGTGCCCTCCGCCTCGATCTCGACGACGTGCATGTCGATGCCGGGATCGGCGACGATGACGAGGCGGGTGCGGTCGAGCCCGATCCCGGCAAGCGCGGCCGCGGCCGAGATGTTCACGTTCTGCGGATAGGCGCGGGCGCCCTCGCGCACCGGCCCGTCATGCAGCACGTGGGGCGCCGTCAACCGGTCGAGATCGACCTGCTGCTCGGCTACCGTCCCTTTCCAGGACAGGGGGTCCTTGCGCACCGTGACCGTCACCCGCTCGAGCCCGCCGACCGCGCCCGCGGCCAGGATGTCGAGCGCGCCGATCCCGGCCGACGGCAGGATCAGCCGCCGGCCGCCTGCGGTCGCGGCTGCCACCAGCCGGTCGAACAGGGCATCGTCGGTCAGTGCCCCGACGGAGGTGACCATCAGGTCGGAGCCCTGGCGCAGGGCGCGCTCGCCATGGTCGCGCACCGCCTGGTGCCCGGCACCTTCGATGACCGCGTCGTAGGGCTGGGCGAAGAAGCGGTCGGGATCATGGGTCAGGCCGGGTATTTCCCGGTCGTCCCGCGGCCGGCGCACCAGCACGCCCGTGCAGGCGATCGGCCCCAGCGTGCCGCCGCGGATGCGCGCCAGCAGGTCGCGGCCGATGGCGCCCAGGCCGATCAGGCCGATGCGATAGGGCGTCAATTCCGCTGACCAAACCGCTCGTTGAGCAGGACGATGCCCCACCCGAGAGCCGCCACGACGATTGGCAGTACGACGAACGCGAATGCCTGTGCGCCGGTCACTCGTGAAGCCCTCCGAGAATGCGCGTCGCCCCATGCAGGGCGCCCGCCGAGTTGAGCGCGTTGGCGAGCAGCTTGGTCCGTTCGTTCCCAACGAGGCTCACGCGCGACGCTTCCGCAGCTTGTCCACGATCACCCCGCAGATACCGGTCGGCATGAAGATGATGAAGAGGATCAGCATGATCCCGTAGATGGTGGCGGCGGCGCCGATGAAGCGGGTGCCGAACAGGATCCGCAGGAATTCCTGCAGGACGATCGTCAGGACAGCCCCGACGGTCGGCCCGAGGATGACGTACATCCCGCCGGAAATGGCGGCGAAGACGATCTGCAGTGAGACGCCGACGCCGGCCATCGTCTCGGGGTTGAGGTACATCTGGTACTGGCCGATCAGCGCGCCGCCGACTGCCGTCATCGCGGCGCTGATGGTCGTCACCGCCAGCTTCTGCCGGGTAACGTCGATGCCGACCGCGGCCGCCGCCGTCTCGTCGTCGGAGATGGCGTCCATCGCCGCCCGGGTCATGCTGCGGTCGACCCGGTGCCAGACATAGAGGCCGATCGCCCAGGCCGCGAGCGCCACCCAGTACCAGGTGAAGCGGGTGAACTGCATCGCCTCGAAGCTGTTGGGCGGCACCGTGTTCGGGGTCATGCCGAGCGACCCGCCGGTCACGTCGCGCCAGGCGACGATCGACAGCCGCACGACCTCGGTCAGCGCCAGGGTCACCAGGGCGAAATAGTGCCCGACCACCTTGAGGCGCGAGCAGGGGTAGCCGATCACCAGCGCGACCGCGACCGCGACGATGACGCCGAGCGGCAGGCCGAGCCAGGGCGACAGGCCGTAATGGTTCCACAGCAGCGCCGTGGTGTAGGTGCCGAGGCCGAGGAAGGCACCGTGGCCGAGCGAGACCAGGCCGAACCGGCCCATCACCGTCCAGCTCGTGTAGACGAAGGCCCAGAGCAGGACGAGGATGATGATATGCAGCGTGTAGTCGGAGATCGGCAGGAACGGCGGCAGCAGCAGCGCCAGGCCGAGCAGGATCCAGCCGGGCTTCACGACTTCACCCCGAACAGGCCCTGCGGCCGCACGAAGATCATGACGATGAAGAGCAGGAAGGCCAGCACGTAGGACAGCTCGATCGAGGTGTAGAAGCCGCCGACCGATATGATCTGGCTCATGATGAAGGCGGCGATGAAGCCGCCGACCATGCTGCCGAGCCCGCCCAGGACGCAGATCATGAAGGTGATCGGGCCGAAGGACAGGCCGATGAAGGGGTGGACGTCGTACTGCAGCACCAGCAGGGCCGACGCCAGCCCGGCCAGCCCGCCACCCAGGGCCGACGTGATCAGGTACACGCGGGACGGGTCGACCCCCATCAGCACCATGATCTCCCGGTCCTGGGCGATGGCGCGGATCGCGGTGCCGACATAGGTGCGCTTCAGGAACAGCCACAGCCCGAGCATGCCGAGCAGCGCCACCCCGAAGGCGAGCAGCCGGGCGAAGCTGACGAACAGCTCGCCCACCTCGACGATCGGCAGGCGCAGGCCGATGTTGCGGAAGTCCGCCCCGAACAGCAGCGTGGCGAAACTCTGCAGGAAGAACAGCAGGCCGCCCGTCGCCAGCAGCTGGTTGATCGGCGCCGAGCCCAGGATCGGGGAGATGATCAGCTTGTGGACCAGCACCCCCAGGATCGCCACGAAGACGATGGCGATGGGGGCCGCGATCGGCAGCGGCACGCCGTGCACGGCATAGAGCCAGTAGATCGCGTACATGCCGCACATCACCAGCTCGGCGTAGGCGATCCAGACGACGTCGATGACGCCGAAGATGAGGTTGAGGCCGAGCGCCAGCAGGGCGAGGATGCCGCCCAGCAGGATGCCGTTGACGATCGCCTCGACCAGGAAGATGTCCATGGGGCGGCCCTCCTCAGATGCCGAGATAGGCTTCGCGGATGGCCGGGTCGGACTTGAGCGCGGCCGCGGTGCCCGACTTGCGGATGGTGCCCACCTCCAGCACGTAGGCACGGTCGACCAGCTCCAGCACCTGGCGCACATTCTGCTCCACGATCAGCACGGTGAACCCTTCCTGACGGATGCGGCGCACCAGGTCGAAGACCTGGTCGACGATGACCGGCGCCAGGCCGGCCGACGGCTCGTCCATGAGCAGGAGCTTGGGCTTCGACATCAGGGCGCGGCCGATCGCGCACATCTGCTGCTCGCCGCCCGACATGGTGCCGGCCACCTGGGCGCGCCGCTCGCGCATGCGCGGGAACAGCGAGTAGACCCACTCCAGCCGCTCGGCGAAGTGCGGCCGGGCGGCGGGGGAGAAGGCACCCATCTTCAGGTTCTCCTCCACCGTCAGGCGGGGAAAGAGGCGCCGGTTTTCCGGCACATGGGCGATCCCGCGCTCGACGATGCGGTGCGGCGGCACCGCCGCCAGGTCGGTTCCCTCGAAGACGACCCGACCGGCGCGCGGCGCCAGCAGGCCGGAAATGGCCCGCATCAGCGTCGTCTTGCCGGCCCCGTTCGGCCCGACCACGGCGACGGCCTCGCCGGCCTCGACCGTGAGCGCGATATCGTGCAGTGCCCGGAAGCCGCCATAACCCGCTTCCAGCCCCGCGACCTCCAGCATCGCCATCTCAATGCCCGCTTGTCTTAGTGAGCAGCATGGTCGCGGCCGAGATAGACCTCGATCACCCGGGGATCGCGCACCACCTCGGCCGGCAGGCCGTCGGCCACCTTCTCGCCGTGGTGCAGGACCATCACCCGGTCGACCACCTTCATCAGCACGCCCATGATGTGCTCGACCCAGACGATGGTGATCCCCATCTCGCCGCGCACCCGGCGCAGCATGTCGGCCGCCTGCTGCATTTCCGAATAGTCGAGTCCGCCCAGGCTCTCGTCGGCCAGCAGCAGCCGGGGCTGGGTGGCGAGCGCGCGCGCCAGCTCCAGCTTTTTCAGCCCGGCCGCGCCCAGCCCGTCGACGGCGGCGTCCGGATCGGTCGGCAGCCCGACCAGGGCCAGCGCCGCCCGCGCCCGCTCCTCGGCGGTGGCGCGGTCGATGCGGCCGGCCCGGCCGAAATGGGCTGCGACGACCGCGTTCTCCAGGATCGACAGGCGGCGGAACGGGCGCGGGATCTGGAAGGTCCGGGCCAGCCCGCGATGGACGATGTCGCTCGCGGTCCGCCCGCCCAGCTCCGTCCCCTCGAAGCGGATGGATCCCCGGGTCGGCGCAAGCGCGCCCGAGATCAGGTTGAAGGTCGTGCTCTTGCCCGACCCGTTGGGCCCGATCAGCCCAAGGATCTCTCCCTGGGCGACCGAGAAGGACACCTGGTTGACGGCCACGAACCCGCCGAAGGTCCGTGTGAGCCCTTCCACCTCGAGCATGGGGCAGTCCTGGTCGTGCGCCGCCTCCCCTAGCGGGCCGCGTAGGGCGAGGAGGCGGGCAGCGGGATGACCGGGTCGATCGTGCGCAACGCGGTCGGCCAGGCGATCTTCGTCACGCCGCCCACATACTGCATGACGACCGGGCTGGAGCGCTCGTTCTGGCCGGCGAGCGGGGTGCCGGGCGGGAAGAACTTCACGCCATAGCCCTGGACGGTGCCGCCCTCGGGAATGTCCACCTCGAGCGCGGCCTTGCGGATCGCGTCGGCGCCGAAGCCGCCATGCTTCTGGATCGCCGCTGGCAGCACGGTGTCGAGCAGGACCCAGGTCTGGTTGAAGCCCATGCTGGCGTGCGGCGGAACCTCCTTGGCCCCCGTCTTCTCCTTGTACCGCCGGACCATCTCGGCGGTCAGGTCGCCGATCCCGGGCTTGAGGGACTTGGGGTCGAGCAGCTGGGCCGCGACCGGGTCGACGTTGAAGATGTGGTCGACATCCTTGCCGAAGGTCTCCACCAGCTTGTCGATCTGGCCGTAGCCGGCGCCATGGCCGATCAGGGCCTTGAAGCGCAGCCCCTGCTCGCGCGACTGGCGCAGCAGCAGGGTGATGTCGGGGTTGTAGCCGGTATGCAGGATCACGTCCGGCCGGGCGCGGCGCAGCTTGGTCACCAGCGACGACAGGTCGGGCGAGGTGGCGGCATAGCCCTCCTTGAGGACGATCTGCATGCCCTGCTGCTTGGCGCCGGATTCGTTGGCGCTGGCCACGCCCACGCCATAGGGTCCGTCCTCGTAGATGATCGCGACCTTCACGTCCTTGGCGTCCATGCCGAGCTTGGACTTGGCGACCTCGGCGATGAAGGCGGTCGAGGCGGCCCCGAACTGGTCGGAATGGACCTGGGCGCGGAACGTGTACTGCAGGTTGCGGTCCTTCACGACCGCGGTGGCGATGGCGGTGGTGATCCAGAAGATCTTCTTCTGGTTGTCGACCCGCTGGGCGATCGGCACCGCGTGGGCGGACGAGAAGACGCCCAGCAGGACGTCGGCCTTCTCCTGGCTCAGCAGCCGTTCGGCCTCGTTGATGGCGACGTCGGCCTTGCTCTGGGCGTCGGCCGCGATCGGCACGATCTTGTGCTTGCCCAGGACGCCGCCCTTCTCGTTCACCATCTCGATGGCGATGTTGGCGCCGACTGCCGACGCGACCGAGCCGGCGGCGGCCAGCGGCCCCGACAGGTCGTAGAGCACCCCGATGCGGATATCCTGGGCCACGGCCCCGGACAGGCCACCAAACCCAAGGCTGACGGCAAGCCCCGCCGTCGCGAGCAGACCGCTGCGCATGATCGTTTCCCTCCCAGCTATGGCTGCCGGCTCGGCTGCACCCTATCCGGGCGCATCGGTCGGTCTTGTCCATTCGTCGGTTTCGACGCTAGCGGGCGGAGCTTCGTGGCGTCAAGCGGTTGCGCCGAACCCGCGATAGGTCCCGTCGAAGGCGGGTATCCAGCCGGCAGATCTATCGCCGGTCCAAAACAGGCGATGATTCATGCCCGAAAAAGCTTCATGATCCCGGGGCATGATCGCCGCCCAGAGCCAGTCGGTTCGGATTGGCATGGAGCGTGCCTCGATCGGGCCACGAAATCAGCTGAAGGCAGGGACCCCACAATGAAGAACACAGGCAAGGGATTGGTGGCGACCGGCGTCGCGCTGTCGGTGCTGCTCGGCGCCGGGCTATCGGCGGCGGCGGCGAAGACCCAGCTGACGGTCTACACGGCGCTCGAGAACGAGCAGCTCCGCCCCTACAAGGTGGCCTTCGAGAAGGCCAACCCGGACGTCGAGATCGTCTGGGTCCGGGATTCGACCGGCGTCATCACCGCCCGCCTGCTCGCCGAGAAGTCCAACCCCAAGGCCGACGTGATCATGGGCGTGGCTGTCACCAGCCTCATCCTGTTCGAGAACGAGGGGATGATCGAGCCCTACGCGGTCAAGGGCGCTGATGCGCTGCGCCCGGCCTTCCGCGACGCCAAGAACCCGCCGGCCTGGATCGGCATGGACGCCTACATGTCGGCGGTCTGCTACAACACGGTCGAAGGCCAGAAGAAGAACATCCCCCAGCCGACCAGCTGGGCCGACCTGTTGAAGCCGGTATATCGCGGCCAGGTGGTGATGCCGAACCCGGCCTCGTCGGGCACGGGCTTCCTGTCGGTCAGCGGCTGGCTGCAGTCGAAGGGCGAGGCCGAGGGCTGGAAGTACATGGACGGCCTGCACCAGAACATCGCCGTCTATACCCATTCCGGCTCCGCCCCGTGCGTCCAGGCGGCCCGCGGCGAATACGTCGTCGGCATCTCGTTCGAGTATCGGGCATCCCAGGAGAAGACCAAGGGCGCGCCGATCGAGGTGATCCTGCCGTCGGAAGGCGTGGGCTGGGACCTCGAGGCATCGGCCATCCACAAGGGCACGAAGAACCTCGAGGCGGCGAAGAAGCTGCTGGACTGGACCGCCACCAAGGAGGCCAACACCCTCTTCAACAACTATTTCGGCGTCGTCGCCTATCCCGGCGTGAGCAAGGAAGTGCCGAACTACCCGAAGGATGCCGAGGCGAAGATGATCAAGAACGACTTCGCCTTCTCTGCCAAGAATCGCGAGGCGATCCTGGCGGAATGGACGAAGCGCTACGACGGCAAGTCGGCGCCGAAGGCCAAGTAGGAAGGTATCGTTCCCGTGGCGATCGCCACCCAGGCCGGCGCCGAAGGGCGCCGGCCCTATCTTCGCGTCGCCGGGCTGGAGAAGCGCTTCGGCAGCTTCACCGCGCTGTCCGGCATCGACCTGACCATCCAGGAGGGGGAGTTCGTCTGCTTCCTGGGCCCGTCGGGCTGCGGCAAGACCACGCTGTTGCGGGCGATCGCGGGTCTCGACCCGCAGACCGGCGGCCAGATCATCCAGGCGGGGCGCGACATCTCGCGCCTCCCGCCCGCGCAGCGCGACTACGGCATCGTCTTCCAGTCCTATGCCCTCTTCCCGAACCTCACGGTCGCGGAGAATGTCGGCTATGGCCTCGTCAACCGGCGCATGAAGCGCCCGGCGATCGCGGCCCGGGTGCAGGAGCTGCTGGCGATGATCGGCCTGCCGGACAGCGGGCCCAAATACCCGGCGCAGCTTTCGGGCGGCCAGCAGCAGCGGGTGGCGCTCGCCCGCGCGCTCGCCACCTCGCCCGGCCTGCTGCTGCTCGACGAGCCCCTGTCGGCGCTGGACGCCCGGGTCCGCCTCCGGCTGCGCGGCGAGATCAAGGAGCTGCAACGGCGTCTGGGCGTCACCACGATCATGGTCACCCACGATCAGGAGGAGGCGATCTCCGTAGCCGACCGGATCGTGGTGATGAATCACGGGCACATCGAGCAGGTCGACACCCCCGACGCGATCTACCGCACCCCGGCCAGCCTGTTCGTCGCCGGCTTCGTCGGCACGATGAACTTCCTGACCGGCACCAAGTCTGACCCGGGCCGGGTGCGGCTGGGGGCGCTCGACTTCCGCGTGGCCGAGGATGCGCTGGAGCGGGGCGCCGCCTGCACCATCTGCGCCCGGCCCGAGGACTTCATCATCCGCAACGTCGGCCGCGACACGCCCAACGCCTTCGAGGCGACCATCGCGGCGACGGAGTTCCTCGGGCCCGTGGTGCGGGCCAGGCTGCACATTCCGACCCTGCCGGCGATGCCGGTGGTGGCGGACTTCTCGCTCAACGCGGTGACCGACCTCGGGCTGGCCAGCGGCCGCGCCATCACCGTGGCCCTGCCGCCGGACCGGCTGCGGCTCTTCCCCGGGGCGCCCGCTTGACCGTCCTGGCGGAGGGCGGCCGCCGGCCGGGCATCGACCGCGACGCGTGGGTGATGCGGGCCGGCGTCGCCGGGATCGCGCTCGCCCTGTTCCTCGCCATCCTGCTGCCGCTGTGGTCGATCCTGTCGAAGAGCTTCGAGGACCGCTCGGGCGCATTCGTCGGCCTTGCCAACTATGTCCGCTTCTTCGCCACGCCGAGCCTGGCCGATTCGATCCTGAACAGCCTCTTCGTCGCCGGCATGACGACGCTGCTCGTGGTGCCGCTCGCCTTCGTCTACGCCTATGCGCTGACGCGTACCTGCGTGCCGGGCAAGAAGCTGCTGGCGGGGATCGCGCTGGTGCCGATCCTGTCGCCGTCGATGCTGCCGGCGATCGCGCTGGTCTATCTCTTCGGCAACCAGGGCATGATCCGCGGCCTGCTGCTGGGCGAGACGATCTACGGCCCGATCGGCATCGTCATGGGCCAGGTCTTCTACTGCTTTCCCCACGCGGTCCTGATCCTGACCACGGCCCTCTCCCTGGCCGACGCCCGGCTCTACGAGGCGGCGCAGTCGCTCGGCACCAACCGCCGCCGGGTCTTCTTCACCGTCACCCTGCCCAGCGCCAAGTACGGGCTGGCCAGCGCCAGCTTCGTCGTCTTCACCCTGGTGATGACCGATTTCGGCATCCCCGTGGTCATCGGCGGCCGCTTCAACGTCCTGGCCACCGACGTCTACAAGCAGGTAATGGGGCAGCAGAACTTCCAGATGGGCGCCGTGGTGGCGGTCATCCTGGTGATCCCGGCGCTGGCGTCGTTCGTGGTCGACCGGCTGGTGCAGCGCCGGCAGGTGGCCCTGCTCGGCGCCCGGTCGGTGCCGCTGATCCCGCAGCCCCAGGCGGGCCGCGACCGCGCCATGCTGGCCTTCTGCGCCGCGGTCGGCTTCGTGATCCTGGGCATTCTCGGGACGGCGATCTTCGCGTCCCTGGTCAAGCTGTGGCCCTACAACCTGTCGCTCGGCTTCGCCAACTACATCTTCGACGACTACGATGCCGACGGCTGGCGGTCCTACTGGAACAGCCTGAAGATGGCCGCGGCCACCGCGATCATCGGGACCGCCGTGGTCTTCACCGGCGCCTACCTGGTCGAGAAGGGCAAGGGGGCCGGCCGGCAGGTCGTCCACCTGATGGCGATGGTCCCGCTCGCGGTGCCGGGGCTGGTGCTGGGGCTGGCCTATGTCTTCTTCTTCAACGCGCCGGGCAACCCGCTGGGCTTCCTCTACGGCACCATGGCGCTGCTCGTCATCTGCACCATCGCGCATTTCTACACGGTGGCGCACCTGACCGCGACGACCGCGCTGAAGCAGCTCGACCCGGAGTTCGAGGCGGTGTCGGCCTCGCTCCAGGTGCCCTTCTGGCGCACCTTCCTCAAGGTGACGGTGCCGGTCTGCCTGCCGGCGATCATCAACATCGCGATCTACCTGTTCGTGAACGCCATGACCACCGTGTCGGCGGTGATCTTCATCTACACCGCCCAGACCAAGCTGGCCTCGGTCGCCATCGTCAACATGAACGACAGCGGGGCGATCGCCGCCGCTGCGGCCATGGCGGTGGTGGTCACCGCCACCTCGGCGACGGTCAAGCTGGCCGAGACGCTCGTTTCCGGCGTGCTCCTGCGGCGGACCCAGCGGTGGCGGGCGCGATAGGGGCCGCGGCCGCCGGGCCGGGGGCATAGAGCGCCCGGAACCAGATGTCGGTCAGCGCCCGGGTGATCGCCTCCGGGTCGTCGGCGAAGCGGGCGAGAGGCGGCTCCGAGGCGCCGTAGACCTTGCGCAGCAGGGCATCCACGGTGCCAATCACGGCGTGGATCAGCAGCTCCTGCTGGCGCAGCGGCAGGCGCGAGGCGGGGGCCCCGAAGCGGGCGATGCTGCGGATCACCCGCGCGACCAGGCCCGCGTCGGCCTGGCTGCCGGCCTCCGCCACCAGCGGGTCGTCGGTGCGCAGCGTCAGCAGGCAGCGCATCAGGCCGACATTGTGGCGGTACACTTCGACATAGTGGCGGTTGGCGGCATGGATCGCCTCGTAGGGGTCGGCCACCTTCGACAGCGATTCCCGCATGCCGCGGATCGAGCCGAGGAAGCCGCGCAGCACCGCCAGCACGATCTCGTGCTTGCCGGCGTAGTAGCGATAGAAGGTGCCGTGCGCCAGGCCCGCCGCCTCGGTGATCTCGTCCACCGTCAGGCGGGCATAGGTCGTGCGCGCCAGCAGCTCGGCCGTCGCGATCTCCAGGCGCAGGCGGGTGCGCTCGACCTTGCGCGCGCTGCGCAGCTCTGCCAGCTGCCGGTCCAGGTGCCGGGCATAGTCGACGACGGCCATCGGCCCTCCATGCTTCGCAATCCCTCCAATGCACGACGAATGGCCCGTTGACAAGAAATGACACTGGCGTCACTTTTCCGCGTCTGCTGCATGACGGAAGGGTCGAAGGCGCGATGGAACTGGCCGGCAATGGTCTGGCGAAGGGTGCATCGGTCGTCTTCCGTGGCCTGCGGCAGGTCTACGGATCGACGGTCGCGCTGGAGGAATTCAGCCTGGAGGTCGCGGCCGGGGAGTTCCTGACGCTGCTCGGGCCATCGGGCTCCGGCAAGACCACGGCGCTGAACGCGCTGGCCGGCTTCATCGACGCGACCTCGGGGCACATCGCCATCGACGGCGTGCCGATCTCCGACCTGCCGACCGAGAAGCGGAACATCGGCATGGTGTTCCAGAACTACTCGCTGTTCCCCCATCTCGACGTGCTCGACAACATCGCCTTCCCGCTGCGCATGCGCGGGCTTGCCCGGCGTCCGGCGCGCGAGCGGGCCCAGACGGCGCTCGACCTGGTCCGGCTCGCGGAATACGGGCGGCGCATGCCGCACCAGCTCTCGGGCGGGCAGAAGCAGCGCGTCGCCTTCGCGCGCGCCATCGTCTTCGAGCCGCGGGTGCTGCTGATGGACGAGCCGCTGGGCGCCCTCGACCTCAAGCTGCGCGAGGCGATGCAGCTCGAGATCAAGCAGTTCCAGCGCCAGATCGGCTGCACCGTCATCTACGTCACCCACGACCAGGGCGAGGCGCTGACGCTCTCCGACCGCATCGTGGTCATGGACAAGGGCCGGGTGCTCCAGGTCGGCACGCCGAAGGAGATCTACGACGCCCCGCGCACCCGCTTCGTCGCCGAGTTCATCGGCGTCAACAACGTCGTCCCGGTCGCTCGCGGCGCGGACGGCGGATGGGTGCTGGACGGGGTAGGGCCGGTGGCCGCCGCGGTGCCGGCCGAATCGCGCTACGCGGCCCTGCGGCCGGAGATCCTGCGCGCCGTGCCCGGCGGCACCGGGGCCGTCATGGGCACCATCACCGACGTGATCTTCCTGGGCGACGTCGTGCGCTACGCGGCGCGCTGCGATGCGGGCGGCAGCCTGCTCTTCGCGCAGCGGCGCGAGCCGGGGGGCGGGGCCCACCCGATCGGCGACCGCGTCGCCTTCGACATCGATCCGGCCGACATCGTCTTCCTGCCGGAATGAGCGCCCGCCGTCCTGTCCCATCCACTCGAGACGAGGAGCACCCGACCATGACCAGCATCTCCCGCCGCCGGTTCGCCGTCGGCATCGCCGCGGCCGGCCCGGTCGCCCTTCTCGCCAGCGCCCTCTTCGCCGGCCCGGCCGCGGCCCAGGTGACGATCACCGTCAACGGCTCGGGCGGCGGCCTCGCCCAGACCATCACCAGGATCTACGAGGAGCCCTTCACCAAGGAGACCGGGATCAAGGTGCGGGCGACCGCCCCGGTCAGCCTGCCGAAGCTGAAGGCGATGGTGGAATCGGGCAATGTCGAATGGGACATGACCGAGCTGGGCGGCTCCGACGTGATCGAGGCGACCAAGCACGGCTGGCTGCAGCCGGTCGACTGGAAGGTGGTCGACCCGGACGGCAAGCTGCCGGACATCGCCAAGCGGCCGAACGCGATGGTGACGTCGAGCTTCTCGACCGTGCTGGCCTACCGCACCGACAAGTTCCCGGCCGGCAAGGGGCCGAAGAACTGGGCCGACTTCTGGAACGTCAAGGCGTTCCCGGGCCCGCGCGCCCTGCAGAACTCGCCGGTCGGCAACCTGGAGTTCGCGCTGCTGGCCGACGGCGTCGCCCCCGACAAGCTCTATCCGCTCGATGTCGAGCGCGCCTTCAAGAAGCTCGACCAGATCAAGGACAAGGTCACCGTCTGGTGGACGACCGGCGCCCAGCACGTCCAGCTGCTGGTCGATGGCGAGGTGGTGATGACCTCGGTGTGGAACGGCCGCATCACGCCGTTGCGCCGCGAGGGCCGGCCGGTCGCCATCACCTATGGCGGCGGGTCGCTGCAGCTGTCCTACTGGGGGATCCCCAAGGGCGCCAAGCACCCGAAGGAGGCGATGCTGTACATGCGCACCCGCCTCGACCCCGAGAAGGGCGAGCGCTTCGTGTCCGAGGTGCCCTATCCGGGCTTCGTCCCCGGCCTGATCGAGCGCCTGAAGCCCGAGGTCGCCCGCGACCTGCCGATCCATCCCGACAACGTCGCGATGCAGTTCCGCTTCGACCCGGAATGGTGGGCGAGCCAGCGCGCGCCGCTGACCGAGCGCTGGAACGCCTGGCTGCTGCAGTAGCCGCCACGACCCCCGACCGAGGGCACGCCCAGCCATGAGCCGTCGCCGTTCGTTCCAGCTCGCCCTCCTGCTCGGGCCGGCGGTGGCGCTCGTCGGGCTGCTCTTCCTGTTCCCGCTGTTCGGGGTGATGAAGCAGAGCCTGTTCAGCCCGGGCTTCACGCTGGAATCCTTCGCCAAGCTGGTGAACTCGCCAGTCGCCGCCATCGTCATGCGCCGCACCTTCGTGCTGGCGCTGACGGTGACGGCGCTGTGCTGCGTGCTGGGCTATCCGCTCGCCTATTTCCTGGCGACCATGTCCAAGCGCTGGCGGGCCTTCTTCCTCTACCTGATCCTGCTGCCCTTCTGGATCAGCGTGCTGATCCGCACCTACACCTGGATGGTGCTGCTGGGCCGCGAGGGGCTGGTCAACAATGCCCTGATGGGCCTCGGCATCACCGACGGGCCGGTGCAGATGCTGTTCACCGGCTTCGCCGTGCACCTGGCGATGGTGCAGATCCTGCTGCCGATCGTGATCCTCACCTGCTTCGCGTCGATGGTGGAGATCGACCCGCAACTCGTCCGGGCCGCCCGCACATTGGGCGCCACGCCCTTCAAGGCCTTCGCCCGGGTCTTCTTCCCGATGAGCATCGGCGGGGCGGCGGCCGGCGCCATCATCTGCTTCATCCTGTCGCTCGGCTTCTACGTCACCCCGGCGCTGCTGGGCGGCCGGCGCAACATCATGCTGGCCAACCTGATCGACTTCGAGGTCCACCAGACCCTGAACTGGAGCTTCGCCTCGGCGCTGGCGCTGGTGCTGCTCGCGGCGACGCTCGTCCTGCTCGGGCTGTTCCGCCTGGTGGCGCCCGAGCGCCGGCTGCACGGCTGAGCCGGAAGGAACCGACCCGATGACGCGCTTCCTGCTCGGCGTCTACTTCGCGATCGCGGTCGCCTTCCTGGTGCTGCCGCTGGTCCTGCTGGTGCCGATCTCGCTCACCAGCAGCCAGTTCCTCGAGTTCCCGCCCAAGGAACTCTCGCTGCGCTGGTACCGCGAGTTCTTCGTCGATGCGAGCTGGGTCAACGCGACGCTGCTCAGCTTCAAGGTCGGCGTCGGCGCGACCCTGGTGGCGCTGGTCGTCGGCACGCTCGCCTCGGTCGCGATCGTGCGCGGCAGCTTTCCCGGCCGCCGTCTGCTGCACGCGATCCTGGTGGCGCCGCTCATCATCCCGACGGTGATCCTGGCGCTCGCCCTGTTCATCGTCTTCCTGCGCTGGAAGTGGGTCGACAGCGTCCCGGCGCTGATCTTCGCCCATGCCGTGGTGGCGCTGCCCTATGTCGTGCTGATCGTGTCCTCGGCACTGCGCAGCTTCGACACGACGCTGGAGCGTGCGGCCCGGGTGCTGGGCGCGGGGCCGGTGCGCGCCTTCTTCAGCGTGACGCTGCCCTATCTCGGCCCGTCCATGTTCGCCTCCTCGCTGCTCGCCTTCTTCGCCTCCTTCGACGAGCTGATCATCACCCTCTTCGTGTCGGGCGGCCTGCAGACCCTGCCGGTGCGCATCTGGACCGACCTGGTGCTGCGGCTCGACCCGACGGTGGCGGCCGCCGCCTGCATGCTGATCGTGGTCAGCGTCGTCGGGATGGCGGTCGCCGAGTATTTCCGCCAACGCAACGTCCGCCGCTACGGAAGCTGATCGTCCGCACCAGCCTGCCCGCCCGGCACCTTCAGGAGAGCCTGTCTTGAGCCAGTCCCTGCTCGACCATGTCGCGGCCCTCAGGGCGCGCATCGAGGCGACGCCGTTCGCGCCCAACCTCGGCACCTTCATCGACGAGGCGGTGGCGCGCAACGGCGACCAGACGCTGTGGACCTTCTTCGACGACGATCGCACGGCGACCTATGCCGAGGCCAAGGCCGCGATCGACCGCATGGCCGAGGCGCTCGACCATGCCGGCGTCCGCCAGGGCGACCATGTCGGCGTCATGCTGCCGAACGTGCCGGAATTCCCCACCACCTGGCTGGCGCTGGCCCGGCTCGGCGCGGTCATGGTGCCGATCAACATCGGCTACACCGCGCGCGAGCTGCACTATGTCCTGACCGATTCGGAGGCGCGCTTCCTCGTCATCGACCAGTCCTGCATCGCCACCCTCGATGCCATGAACGCCGAGACGCCGGTGCTCGATGGCGACCATGTCCTGGTCCTGGGCGGCGATGGGTCGCGCGGCCGGCCGGTCGCGGCCCTGCTGGCGGATGCGCCGCGGCGGACCCTGCCCTGGCCGCAGCCGCGGCTCGATGACCTGATGAACATCCAGTACACCTCGGGCACCACCGGCTTCCCCAAGGGCTGCATGCTGACCCACCGCTACTGGCTGACGCTGGGCAAGGTGGCGGCGATGCGCGGCGAGGACGAGTGCCGGCGCATCCTGATCGCCCAGCCCTACTACTACATGGACCCGCAGTGGCTGCTGCTGATGGCGATGTACAGCGACGGGCAGGTGTTCGTCGCCCGGCGCGCCAGCTCCTCACGCTTCATGAACTGGGTGCGCGCCTACGACATCGAGTACTGCCTCTTCCCCGGCGTCATCGACAAGGAGCCGCCCAGCCCCCTCGACCGCCAGAACAAGCTGAAGCGCGTGTCGGTCTTCGGCCTGGCCAAGCAGGCGCACGAGGCGCTGGAGCAGCGCTTCGGCATGATCGCGCGGGAATCCTTCGGCATGACCGAGGTCGGATCGGCGCTCTTCATGCCGCGCGAGGCGACGCACATGGTGGGCTCGGGCGCGTGCGGCGTGCCGTCGCCCTACCGCGAGGCCAGAATCTGCGACGAGGCCGGTAACGAAGTCCCGGTCGGCGAGATCGGCGAGCTGTGCATCCGCGGCCCCGGCATCCTGCTCGGCTACTACCGCAAGCCGGAGGCGAACGCGAACAGCTTCCGGGACGGCTGGTTCCGCACCGGCGACCTCTTCCGCAAGGATGCCGAGGGCTTCCACTACATCGTCGGCCGGGTGAAGGACATGATCCGCCGCTCGGGCGAGAACATCGCCGCCCGCGAGGTCGAGGTCGTGATCCGCGAGATCGACGAGATCGCGGAAGCCGCCGCCGTCGGCGTGCCGGACTCCCGCCGCGGCCAGGAGGTGAAGGCCTACATCGTCCTGAAGCCGGGGGTCGACCGCGCCCAGGTGCCGCCGGAGCGCTTCTTCGCCCACTGCGACGAGCGCCTGGCCAGGTTCAAGGTGCCTCGCTACCTCGAATATCGCGAGAGCCTGCCCAAGACCCCGTCGGAGAAGATCGCCAAGCAGCGCCTGGTCGACGAGAAGCCCGATCTGCGCGCCGACAGCTACGACCGCGTCGACGCGATCTGGCGCTGAACCCCCTCTAAGGAGACGGACCATGCCGCTCGAGTACGAGAAGAAGGGCCACATCGCCTATTTCACCATCCGCAACGGATCGGTGAACCCGATGACCCCGTCGATCCACAAGCAGATGTATTCGACGATGCTGGAGTTCCTCGCCGACGAGGATGTCCGGGTCGGGATCATGACCGGGGCGGGCGATCGCGCCTTCTCCGCCGGCGACGACATCAAGACGCAGTACAGGAAGTTCGACACCCCGGCCGAGGAGATGGCGGCGCATCTGTGGCCCAAGCACCGCGTCGACCAGGAGGACCCGCAGACCTTCGCCTGGTCGCGCGACGTGCTGGCGCTGGAGCGGTTCAAGCCGATCATCGCGGCCGCCCGCGGCTACTGCCTCGGCCAGGGGATGATCTACCTCCTGCACCTGACCGACATCCGCATCGCCTCGGAGGACGCCCAGTTCGGCTTCCCCGAGATCGCCTACGGCATGGGCGGGGCGGGCGGGTCGTCGCGCCTGTCGCGCCACCTGCCGCACACGGTGGCGATGGAGATGCTGCTGACCGGCGACCCGCTGTCGGCGGCCGACGCCCTCAAGTTCAACCTCGTCAACCGGGTGGTGCCCGGCGACCAGGTGATGGCCGAGGCGGAGGCGATGGCGGCGCGCATCGTCCGCCACCCGCCGCTCGCCGTGCGCATCGAGATGGAGGCCTACTACCGGTCGATCGATCAGACGAAGCTGGACGCGCTGGCCTCGACCAAGCACCTCTACCGGATGCAGCGCCTCGTCCATGGCGGCGGCACCGAGAAGGTCGGCCAGTTCCTCTACAAGAAGGGCGATGCCGACTGATTTCCGGCCGCCGGTCGCGTATTGTGACAACCGGTCGGCGGCCCTAGGGTTGCCGGCCGATTTTCGTCGGGAAAGCCGGTTCTGGGGGACGTGAGGGGATGACCGATGCAGCCTAGGGACGTTCGCACCGCCGCCGATGCCAAGGCGATCGTGGAGGCGCGGGGGCTGACCCACGTCAAGGTCGGCGTGTTCGACGCCGACGGCGTGATGCGCGGCAAGTACATGTCGCGGGCCAAGTTCCTGTCGGCGCTGGAAGGCGGCTTCGGCTTCTGCGACGTGGTGCTGGGCTGGGATTCCAACGACCAGCTCTACGACAACACCACCTACACCGGCTGGCACACCGCCTATCCAGATGCGCCGGTGCGGATCATCCCGGACAGCTGCCGCGAGATCCCGTTCGAGGCGCCGGGCCTGCTGTTCCTGGCGGAGTTCGCAGCACCGGCCGACACGGTCTGCCCGCGCGGCACCCTGCGCCGGGTCCTCGACCGCGCCGCGGCCATGGGCTACCGGGTCAAGGCGGCCGTCGAGTACGAGTTCTTCGTGTTCGACGAGACGCCGGATTCGGTGCGCGAGAAGGGCTATCGCAACCTGAAGCCGATCACCCCCGGCAATTTCGGCTATTCGGTCCTGCGCAACACCGTCTGGTCGGACTTCTACAACGAGCTGCTCGACACCTGCGAGCGCATGGACATGCCGATCGAGGGCCTGCACACCGAGACCGGGCCGGGCGTGCTGGAGGCGGCGCTGACCGTCGACGACGCCCTGGCCGCGGCCGACAAGGCCGCCCTCTTCAAGACCTTCGCCAAGGCGGTGGCGCAGCGCCGCAAGCTGATGGCGACCTTCATGGCCAAGTGGTCGCCCGACTATCCGGGCCAGTCCGGTCACATCCACGTCTCGCTGATCGATAGCGACGGCAAGTCGGTCTTCCACGACCCGTCCGCCGAAGGGTCGATGTCGACCGCCATGCGCCATTTCGTCGGTGGCCAGCAGGCGTTGCTGCCGCAGGTGCTGGGCATGGTGGCGCCGACGGTCAACTCCTACACGCGCCTCATACCGGGCTTCTGGGCGCCGACCAGCGCCACCTGGGGCATCGAGAACCGGACCACGGCCCTGCGCGTCATCCCCGGCAGCGCCAAGTCGCAGCGGGTCGAGTACCGGATCGCGGCCGCCGACGGGAACCCGTACCTGGCCCTGGCGGCGGCGATCGGCAGCGGGCTGTGGGGCATCGAGCAGCAGCTGGAGCCGACGCCGGTGGTCAAGGGCAATGCCTACGCCCAGGAGCCGCCGGCGCATCTGGCCCTGCCGACGACGCTGGGCGAGGCGGCGCGGAACCTGAAAGGCTCGGCTGCCGCGCGCAGCCTGTTCGGCGATGCCTTCGTCGACCATTTCGCCGCCACCCGCGAGTGGGAGGAGCGCGAGGCCCGTCGCGCCATCACCGACTGGCAGCTCGCCCGCTACTTCGAGATCATCTGAAGGCCGATCCTGCCATGCCCACCCTTGCCACGCCCGATGCCGCCTATCGCCACCTGCGCGCCAACTGGAGCTATCCGACCGCCGTGCGCTTCGGCGTCGGCCGCCTGGCCGAGCTGGCCGATGCCTGCCGCACCGTCGGCATGGCCCGGCCGCTCGTCGTCACCGACCCCGGCCTCGCCCGGCTGCCGCTGCTGGGCCAGGCGATGGATCTGCTGAAGGCGGGCGGGCTCGAGGCCGCGCTCTTCTCGGCCATCAAGCCCAATCCCGAGGGCCGCAACATCGACGACGGCGTCGCCGTCTATCGCGACGGGCGCCATGACGGCGTGGTCGCCATCGGCGGCGGCAGCGCGCTCGACGCCGGCAAGGCGATCGCCTTCCAGGCCGGCCAGACCCGGCCGCTCTGGGACTTCGAGGACATCGGCGACTGGTGGACCCGGGCCGACGCCTCGGCCATCGCGCCCATCGTCGCCGTGCCGACCACCGCCGGCACCGGGTCGGAGGTCGGGCGCGCCTCGGTCGTCACCCACGAGCCGACCCGGACCAAGAAGATCATCTTCCATCCGAAGATGCTGCCGTCGATCGTCATCTCCGACCCGGCGGTCACGGCCGGCCTGCCGGCCAACATCACCGCCTGGACCGGGATGGACGCGCTCGCCCACAACCTGGAGGCCTATTCGTCGACCTACCACCATCCGCTCGGCGACGGCATCGCGGTCGAGGGGATGCGGCTGGTCAAGGAATGGCTGCCGCGCGCGGTCGCCGACGGCAGCGACCTGGAGGCACGCGCGCACATGCTGGCCGCCGCCAGCATGGGGGCCATCGCCTTCCAGAAGGGGCTGGGTGCGATCCACGCCCTGAGTCATCCGGTCGGCGCCGTCTACGACACCCATCACGGCCTGACCAACGCGGTCTTCATGCCCTACGTGCTGGCCTTCAACCGGCCGGCGGTGGAGACGAAGCTCGCCCGCGCCGCGGCCTATCTCGGCATCGCGGGCGGCTTCGACGGCTTCCTGGAATGGGTGCTGGAGCTGCGCCGGCAGCTGAAGATCCCGCACCGCGCCGGCGATCTCGGGATCGGCGCGGACAAGCTCGACCTCCTGTCGGCGATGGCGGCCGAGGATCCGACCGCGGGCGGCAACCCGGTCAAGGTCGGCGTGCCGGAACTGCGCGGCCTCTACGACCGGGCGATGGCCGGGACGGTCTGAACCCGAGCGGGGCGGCCCGCCGGGCCGCCCCGGTCTTTTCAGTTGCGCTGCGCCAGCATCCCGCGGCCGATCACCTGGGCCTGGATTTCGGCCGCGCCCTCGAAGATGTTGAGGATGCGGGCGTCGCACAGCACGCGGCTGATCTCGTACTCCAGCGCATAGCCGTTGCCGCCATGGATCTGCAGGCTGGTGTCGGCATTGCTCCAGGCGACGCGGGCGGCCAGGAGCTTGGCCATGCCGGCCTCGATATCGCAGCGCTTGCCGCTGTCCTTCTGCCGGGCAGAGGCATAGGTCAGCTCGCGGGCGAACACGAACTCCGTCATCATCATCGCCAGCTTGTCGGCGACGCGCGGGAACTCGACGATCGGGCGGGCGAACTGCCGGCGGTCCAGGGCATAGCGCAGCCCCAGTTCGTAGGCGCGGCGGGCGACGCCCAGCGCCCGGGCCGCGGTCTGGATGCGCGCACCCTCGAAGGTGCGCATCAGCTGCTTGAAGCCGCGGCCCGGCGCCTCGCCCAGCAGGCTGCCGGGGGCGACCGCGAAGCCCTCGAAGGAGATCTCGTACTCCTTCATGCCGCGATAGCCGAGGACCGGGATCTCGCCGCCCTTCATGCCGTCGGCCGGGAACGGGTCGGCGTCGCTGCCGCGCAGCTTGGCCGCCAGCAGCATGCTGAGCCCCTCATAGCCGTCGGTATCGGGCTCGGTGCGCACCAGCAGGGTCATCAGGTCGCTGCGCGCGGCGTGGGTGATCCAGGTCTTGTTGCCCGTCACCCGCCAGCCGCCGTCGGCCTCGCGCACGGCACGGGTGCGCAGCCGGCCCAGGTCGGAGCCGGTGTCGGGCTCGGTGAAGACCGCGGTCGGCAGCACCTCGCCCGACGCGATGCGCGGCAGCCACGTGGCCTTCTGCTCGGGCGTTCCCGATTCGGAGATCAGCTCGCCCGCGATCTCCGAGCGGGTGCCGAGCGATCCGGCGGCGATCCAGGCCCGGCTCAGTTCCTCCGACACCACGCACATGGCGAGCTTGCCGAGGCCGAGCCCGCCATGCTCCGGCGCGATGCAGATGCCGAAGACGCCCATCTCGGCCATCTCGCCCACCACCGCGTCCGGGATCAACTGGTCGGCCAGGTGCCAGCCATGGGCACCGGGCAGGACCCGCTCGTCGGCGAAGCGGCGGAACTGGTCGCGGATCATGTCCAGCGTCTCGTCGCCCAGCGCCTCGTCGATCTCGCCGCCGTCGCGCAGGTGCCGGACCAGGTCGGCGCGGCGCTCGGCCGTATTGCCGTGCTCCAGGAACCACTCCACCGCCGGGTCGCGGGCCAGCGTCGCGGCGGCCGCGCCGAGTCCCAGCTCGGCCGGGCGGACCATCTCGTTCTGGCTCATCGGGATGCCGCCCAGCAGCTGGTGCAGGTATTCGCCGAACCCGATCGCCAGCACCGCCGCCTCGCCGGCGGCAAGCGTTCCGCGGTGCCGCAGGCCGTCCGCCCAGGCCGCGGCGGCGGCCATCGCCTCGACCGTGGTGACGATCCAGGCGAAGCCGTGGACCATGCGCTGGTCGCGGTCGGCCGCGCCCGCATCCACCCGGCCGTCGTGCATCACCCGGGCCTCGGTCGCCGCCTTGGCCGCGGCCGAGAAGGCGCGCGCCGCGCCGACCGCCGCATGGGCCCGGGCCACCAGTTCGCCGCCCGGCAGGTCCGCCATGTTGCCGATCCCGTCCGCCATCGCCGTATCACCCTCCCTGTCCGGCTGCCCGATCCCAAGGCGTATGCACCGCCGCCCGGTCGGCGTCCACCCAATCGCAAGCCGGGCAAAGACGTCTGCGCTAGGATCCGCCCGCAATCGAAAGCGGAGACCCCGAACCATGTTCAGCCACGTCACCGTCGGAACCAACGACTACGCCGCCGCCAAGGCCTTCTACGACGCGATCCTGCCTGCGCTCGGCCTGACCTGCATCCATGCCAGCGACGAGGAGGGGGCGGCCGGCTGGGCGGTCGATCCCGATCGGGCGCCGCACTTCTGGCTGATGCGGCCGCTCGATGGCCGGGCGGCGACGGTCGGCAACGGCGTGACGGTGGCCTTCGAGGCGAAGGCACGGGCCGAGGTCGATGCCTTCCATGCCGCGGCGATCGCGGCCGGCGGCCGGGACGAGGGCGCGCCCGGCCTGCGCCCTCACTATCACCCCGACTATTACGGCGCCTATGTCCGGGATCTGGACGGCAACAAGCTCTGCATCGTCTGTCACCGTCCCGGCTGACCGACCCCATCGATCCGCGCGCGCAGCGCCGCATTCTCCGCCTCCAGGCTGTGGATGCGGCCCTCCAGCGCGGCCACGGCTTCCGTCACCAGCCCGGCCGGATAGAGCTGCGGGATGTGCTGCGAGCAGTTGACGTCCCAGGCCGACACGCGGAACAGCAGGGCGCGCTCGCCGCGTGCCCTGTAGCCGGCCGGGAACAGCCCTTCCACCAGGGCGGGGTCGTCCTCGACCAGCCGGGCGGTGCCCCAGAGCTTGATGCGGCGGCGCGTCTCGTAGTCCATCACGAACAGCATCGCCCGGGGGTTCTCGGCCAGGTTGCCGAGCGTCACGTACTGGCGGTTTCCGGCATAGTCCGCGAAGGCGATCGTGTGCGGGTCGAGCACCTTGAGGAAGCCCTTCGGGCCGCCGCGATGCTGGACATAGGGCTGCCCGTCGGCGCTGGCGGTCGCCAGGTAGGCGGTGGTCGCCTCGGCCAGGAAGGCCGCCAGGTCGGGGGTCATCTCGGTCGGCCAGTCGCGGCGTTCGAAATGCGCCCGCGACCCGAGCCGCGCCTGGGCCGCCTTGACCGCGGGCGAGAAGGCGACGTCGGAGGCGCGGGTCATGGCGTCAGCCCCTCGGCCGCCAGCGCGCGGCGCACGGCCGGCCGGGCGGTCGTCGCGGCATCGAGCCGGGTCCAGGCCGGGTAGTCGGCCGCCATGGGCAGGCCGATGCGTCCGCCCCATCGGTAGAAGACGTGCAGGTACGGGTCGGCGATGCTGTAGCCGCCGGGCACCGCCCAGCCGCGGCCATCCGCCAGCACCGATTCGATCAGGCGATGCTGATCGGCGAGGTTGGCCATGCCCTTCGCCTTCACGGCCGTCATGCCCTCGGCCTCGTCGGTGAAGCGGTGCGCCCGCCAGATCTGGCCGTAGGACTGCCCGTGCACGCTGCCGGTCAGCCAGCTCAGCCATTCCAGGCAGCGCGCCTCGCCGGCGGGATCGGCCGGCAGCAGCCCGGCTTCTGGGTAGGTCCGGGCGAGATAGACCATGATCGCGCCCACCTCCGTCAGGACCGCATCACGGGCGCCGATCGTGCCGGGCACCGGCCACAGGGCGGGCACCCGCGCCTTCGGATTGACCTGGCGGTAGGCCGGCGTCTCCGTCATCCGGCTGTCCACGGCAGAGACCAGCTCGGCCTCGTAGGGCGCCCCGGTCTCTTCCAGGACGATGCGGGCGGCGAGCGAGCAGGCACCGGGCGAGTAATAGAGGCGGTACATCGGGACGGCTCCGTTGCGAAGAGGGTCCCAGCATCTGATATTTTCAGTTCGGGATCATAGTGGCCGATATTGGATTGGATCCTCCCGGAAATCGGAAGAAATCATGGATCGCCTCGAGGCCACCCGCATCTTCGTCGCCGTCGCCGATGCCGGCAGCCTGTCGGCCGGGGCCAGGCGTCTGGGCCTGCCGCTCGCCACGGTCAGCCGCAAGCTGGCGGCGCTGGAGAGCCACCTGGATGCCCGGCTCCTGGCGCGCACCACCCGGCGCATCGCGCTGACCGAGGCCGGCCGCCGCTATCTCGACGCCGGCCGGCGCGTGCTGCTGGACATGGAAGAGGCCGAGCGCGCGGTCGCGGGCGCCCACGGCGTCCCGCGCGGCCGCCTCGGCATGAGCGCGCCGATCGTCTTCGGCCGGCTGCACGTCCTGCCGCTGGTGACCGATTTCCTGGCCGAGCATCCGGCGGTCGATGTGCGGCTGATGCTGACCGACCGGGTCGTCGACCTGCTCGACGAGGGGTTGGACATGGCCGTGCGGATCGGGGACCTGCCCGACGCTGCGATGGTCGCGGTCCGGGTCGGGGCCGTCGGTCGTGTCGTCTGCGGCAGCCCGGGCTATCTCGCCGCCCGCGGCACGCCCGCCGGGCCCGACGATCTGGTGGGCCACGACTGCATCGCCTTCTCTTCGGCGCAGGCGGTCGAGACCTGGATCTTCCCACGGCCGGGCGGGGGCGACGCGGCGGCGCCGGTGCGCACGCGGCTGCTCGTGTCGACGGCGGAGGCGGCGATCGATGCCGCCGCCGCCGGTCTCGGCCTTACCCGGGTTCTCTCCTACCAGGCAGAAGCGGCGCTGGAGTCAGGCCGGCTGTGCCGCGTCCTGCGGGACTACGAGCCGCCGCCCGTTCCCGTCAGTCTCGTCTATCCCGAAGGCCGGCTCCTGCCGGCCAAGGTGCGCGCGTTCATCGACCATGCGGTGCCCCGCCTGCGCCGGCGCTTCAGTGGCCAGCCCCTAAGCGGCCAGCCCTTCAGCGATCGTGCGTCCGGATGAACTCGCGCACCTTGGGCAGCGTCTCGGTCCGCCAGCGGCGGCCGTTGAACACGCCATAATGCCCGACATGGGGTTGCAGGTGATGGGCGCGCTTGTCCGCCGCCAGCGAGGTGGCGAGGCGGTGGGCGGCGAACGTCTGACCGGGGGCCGAGATGTCGTCCTGCTCGCCCTCGACGGTCATCATGGCGGTGCGGCTGATGGCGGCCGGCTCCACCTGGTGGCCGCGCCAGAACATCCGGCCGCGCGGCAGGGCATGCTCCTGGAACACCAGCTCGATGGTTTCCAGGTAGAACTCCGCCGCCAGGTCCATGACCGCGAAATACTCGTCATAGAAGCGGCGGTGCGCCTCGGCGCTGTCGCCGTCGCCCTTGACCATGTTGCGGAACAGCTCCAGGTGCGCGCCGACATGGCGGTCCAGGTTCATCGACATGAAGCCGGTGAGCTGCAGGAAGCCCGGATAGACGCGCCGGCCCATGCCGCCGTAGGGCGGCGGCACGGTGGTGATGACGTTGTTCTCGAACCAGGACAGCGGGCGGGTCTTGGCCAGCTGGTTGACCCCGGTCGGGTTCTCCCGGGTGTCGATCGGGCCGCCCATCAGCACCATGGAGCGCGGCTGGTCGCGGTCGTCGGCCAGCGCCAGCATCGAGACCGCGGCCAGCACCGGCACCGTCGGCTGGCACACCGCGACGATGTGCGTCTCCCCGCCCAGGAAGCGCAGCATCTGCAGGATGTAGGTGACGTAGTCCTCGAAGCCGAAGGGGCCCTCGGCGAACGGCACGCCGCGCGCATCGATCCAGTCGGTGACGTAGACGTCATGGTCGGGCAGCAGGTCGCGCACGGTGCCGCGCAGCAGCGTCGCATGGTGGCCCGACACCGGCGCCACCACCAGGACCCGCGGGCCCATCGGGCCGGTCGACTTCTCGAAATGCAGCAGGCGGCAGAACGGCTTCAGGTCCGCCACCCGCTCGGTCACCACCGCTTCGCCGGCCGCCGTCTTGACCGCGCTGATGCCGAAGGCCGGCTTGTCGTAGCGGCGCGTCAGGCGGCTGAACAGCTCGCACTGCGCGGCGAAGGTGCGCGCCAGCTTGGTGCCGGAATGGGGTGCCCAGGGATATTCGAGCGTCGCCTGCATCGCATCCGCAGCCATGCGGAAGGGCAGGGCCATCATGTGGGCGGTCTCGTAGGCGTGATACAGCATCGATATGCGGCCTCGACCGAGGATCGGGCCGTCGGGGGGAAGGCGGCCTTCGGTTGCAGCGACCAGGGCGCCCGTGCGGGGATCAACCTACCCGCCAGTACGCGAAGGAGCGGCGGAGTGTATCCGCTCCATCTTGCGCGACAAGAAATTTCGGCAGGCCGCTTGCTATTGTAACAAACAGCCTGCCTGGAGTTTAAGCAACTAGCCGCGGTTCATCCGGTTCCCGACCAGGTCGTCGACGACGGACGGGTCGGCCAGGGTCGAGGTGTCGCCAAGCTGGCCCTGCTCGTTGGCGGCGATCTTGCGCAGGATGCGGCGCATGATCTTGCCGGACCGGGTCTTGGGCAGGCCGGGCGCCCACTGGATCAGGTCGGGGGTGGCGATCGGCCCGATCTCCTTGCGCACCCATTGGACCAGCTCCTTGCGCAATGCCTCGGTCGTCGCCTCGCCCGCGACCAGGGTGACGTAGGCATAGATGCCCTGGCCCTTGATGTCGTGCGGGTAGCCCACCACGGCGGCCTCGGCCACCTTGGGATGGGCGACCAGCGCGCTCTCGATCTCGGCGGTGCCCAGGCGATGGCCGGCGACGTTGATGACGTCGTCGACCCGGCCGGTGATCCAGTAGTAGCCGTCCTCGTCACGCCTCGCCCCGTCGCCGGTGAAGTAGCGGCCGGGGAAGGTCGAGAAGTAGGTCTCGACGAAGCGCTTGTGGTCGCCATAGACCGTGCGCATCTGGCCGGGCCAGCTGTCGGCGATGCACAGGTTGCCCTCGGTCGCCCCCTCCAGCAGCTTGCCGTCATTGTCGACGATGACCGGCTGCACGCCGAAGAAGGGCAGGGTCGCCGAGCCGGGCTTGAGGGCGGTGGCGCCCGGCAGGGGGGTGATCAGGATGCCCCCGGTCTCGGTCTGCCACCAGGTGTCGACGATCGGGCAGCGGCCCTCGCCGACCACGTTCCAGTACCACAGCCAGGCCTCGGGATTGATCGGCTCGCCGACCGATCCCAGCAGTCGCAGGGACTGGCGGCTGGACGCCTTCACCGGCCCCTCGCCCTCGCGCATCAGGGCGCGGATGGCGGTGGGTGCGGTGTAGAAGATGTTCACCTTGTGCTTGTCGACCACCTGCCAGAAGCGCGAGGCGTCGGGATAGTTCGGCACGCCCTCGAACATCAGCGTCGTGGCGCCGTTGGCGAGCGGCCCGTAGACGATGTAGCTGTGGCCGGTGACCCAGCCGACGTCCGCCGTGCACCAGTAGATCTCGCCCTCGCGATAGTCGAAGACGCACTCGTGGGTCATGGCGGCGAAGACGAGGTAGCCGCCCGTCGTGTGCAGCACCCCCTTCGGCTTGCCCGTGGAGCCGGAGGTGTAGAGGATGAAGAGCGGGTCCTCGGCCGACATCTCCTCGACCGGGCAGTCGCGCCCGGCGACCGCGGCCGCCTCGTGGTACCAGATGTCGCGTCCTTCGACCCAGCCCACCGGCGCGCCGGTGCGCCGGACGACGACGACGCTGTGCACGCCGGGGCAATGCTCCAGCGCCTCGTCGCAGTTGGCCTTGAGCGGCACCTTGCGGCCGCCGCGCAGGCCCTCGTCGGCGGTGATGACCACGGTCGACTCGCAGTCCTGGATGCGGCCGATCAGCGATTCCGGCGAGAAGCCGCCGAAGACCACCGAATGGACGGCACCGATGCGCGCGCAGGCGAGCATGGCGTAGGCCGCCTCCGGGATCATCGGCATGTAGATGGTGACCCGGTCGCCCTTCTTGACGCCGCGCGCCTTCAGCACGTTGGCGAGACGGCAGATCGCCTCGTGCATCTCGGCGTAGGTGACGTGCTTGTGATCGGCCGGGTCGTCGCCCTCCCACAGGATCGCGGTCTGGTCGGCGCGCGCCGGCAGGTGGCGGTCGACGCAGTTCCAGCAGGCGTTGAGGGTGCCGTCGTAGAACCAGCGGATATGCACGTCACCCGTGTAGTCGACATCCTTGACCTGGGTGTAGGGGCGAATCCAGTTGAGCCGCCGGCCCTGCTCGGCCCAGAAGCCCTCGGGGTCGCTGACCGAGCGCTGGTACATCGCCTTGTAGCGTGCCTCGTCGATCCGGGCATGGGCGGCAACCGCCGGCGGCACGGGAATGACGCTTGGGCTCGACATCCGTTTCTCTCCCTGGGGGGCTCGCTGGTTGGCCGGATGATGGGCGGGTTCGCGGCTCGAAACAAGGTCTTGAAGCCGCCCGGGGCGGCCGTTAGCGTCGCTGCACCCCCGCACCAAGGAGACGGCGTCGATGCAGCTACAGCTCAGCACGTGGCAGGAAGTTCAGGAGTACCTGAAGACCTCCAGCGGCGTCGTGATCCCGATCGGTTCGACCGAGCAGCATGGGCCGAACGGCCTCGTCGGCACCGATGCCCTGACCGCGGAGATCATCGGCCGCGCGCTCGGCGAGAAGATCGGCTGCCTGGTCGCGCCGACCATCTCGGTCGGCATGGCGGTCCACCACATGGACTTCACCGGCAGCATGACCTACCGGCCGTCCACCCTGATCTCGGTCATCTTCGACTATGTCCAGTCGCTGGCCCGGCATGGCTTCACCCGGATGATGTTCGTCAACGGCCATGGCGGCAACATCGCCACCACCAACGCCGCCTTCTACGAGATCTACAGCCACCGCCAGTCCGACCCGGGCAAGGGCAACCAGCCGGTCAAGTGCCTGCTCGCCAACTGGTGGGAGGGCCCGGCAACCCGCAAGCTGTGCGCCGACCTCTATCCCGAGGGCCACGGCTCGCACGCCACGCCGAGCGAGGTGGCGGTCACCTGGGCCGCCTATCCCGACCGGGTGAAGTACCTGGAGATGGAGCCGGCGATCGCGCCCACCGGCCGCTTCACCGACGCGGCCGACTATCGCCGCCGCTTCCCCGATGGCCGCATCGGCTCCAACCCCAACCTTGCCAGGATCGAGGACGGCCACCGCCTGATCGAGGCCTCGGTGGCGGACCTCACCACCACCTATCGCGAGTTCCTGGCGAGCTGACGGCAACGAGCCGGGGGGCAGGCCGATGCGCGTGCTGGTCGCAATCCCGCACTATGTCGGGCCACCCGCCCAGGGTGGCCCGGTCTACGGCTCGTCCCTGCCGGATGCCCGGCCGGCGCGGGCGGAAGCGCTGCGCCGGACGATCCTGGGGCTGCGGGTGCATCTCGGCGACCGCCAGGCGCGGGCCGGCTGGGCGGCGCCGACCGTGTATTCGCTGCCGACCGACTTGCCGAAGGACAAGTCGCTCCTGGCGTTCCAGCAGGCCAACGTGCCGAATCGGGCAACACGGCTCGACATCGTCGTGGTCGTCGTCGGCGATCGTCATGCCCTGCCGGCGGTCGGTCTGCCGCCGTCGCTGTTCGAAGTCGAACGGGTGTCCATCGGGCGGCTTGGCGGAGATCCGCGCCTCCTCGGCTTCGCCTGTCACGACGTGCTGGCGGCGCGGGCCGCCGACTATGACTGGCTCGGCTATCTGGAGGACGACACGGTCGTCGCCGACCCGTTCTTCCTGCGCAAGATCGCGTTCGTCGAGAAGGAGCTGAACGGCGACGCCGTGCTGCTGCCCAACCGCTTCGAGGTGACGCCGGCTTCGCGTTTCGTGAAACTGTATGTCGACGGGCCGATCTCGCCCCATGCCACCACGCGGTGGCAGAATCTGGGCGAACATCGCAGCGTCGCCATTCGGCTCCTCTCCGATGCCGTGGTGCTGGCGCGGCCGTCCAATCCGCATGCCGGCTGCTTCTTCCTCAGCGCCCGGCAGTTCGCCCGGTGGCGGGCGCAGGATCATTTCGGCTCGCGCCAGCCGCTCTTCGCCGGCCCGCTGGAAAGTGCGGCCTGCCTCGGCATCATGCGCACCTTCCGCATCTACAAGCCGGTGCTCGACAATGCCGGCTTCCTGGAGGCCGAGCACCTCAACAACCGCGAGTGGTTGAACTATCTCGACTAGGTCCTGTGGCTGCGGCGGAGTGTCCGCAAGATCTAGCCGCTCGCGTTCAGCTCTCTTGCGACGGCTTCGATCACAGCCGGCCAGTCATGGTTGCGCGGCTGACGGAACAGCCGGACCGATGGATACCACGGCGTGTCGCTGCGCCCTTCCAGCCAGCGCCAGTCGGCGACATGCGGCAGCATCAGCCAGGTCGGTACGCCCAGGCTTCCGGCCAGATGGGCGCCGACGCTGTCGATCGTGATGACGAGATCGAGCATGGACAGCGCCGCCGCCGTATCCCCCATGTCGGAGAGATGGGGCGCGAGGTCTACCGTCCGGCGAAGCAGGGGCGGCGGCAGGTCGGCCGCCTTCGCGGTCGGGGCGTTCGGCAGGCCCGGCACCTGCAACGAGAACCACTGGCAATCGGCCACGTCGGCAAGCGGCGCCAGGAAGCCCGGCGGGCACGATCGACGGTGGTCGTTGGTGTGAGTCGGCCGGCCGGCCCACACCAGGCCGATGCGGCGGCCCGAGCCGGCGGCGCCAATGACGCGCGCTATGTCGGCATTCGGCGGAATGGCGAGATTGGCGGGCGGAGGCAAGGTATCCGGCCGCACTGCCATCAGGCGGAGCATGCCGAGCAGGGAGGCCTGGACGTCGAATGCCGGGACCGATTTGCCCTCTTCCACCAGTTCGATCTCGGGCCAGGTCGCGCGCACCAGCCGATGCAGCGTCGACTGGACCGCCAGGACGATCCGCCCGCCGCGCGCCTGCAGCTCGGGCAGCCAGCGCAGGCACATGATGGTGTCGCCGAGGCCCTGCTCGCCGTAGAGCAGCAGGGTGCGCCCGTTCAGCGGCGCGCCATTCCATGGCGTACCGGGCATCGATCGGCTCTTCGGCAGGCGCGATCGCCACTCGAACTCCGGCAGGCCTTCCGACCAGCGTCCCATCCGGAGCAGCACCAGCGAGCGGTTCCAGTGTGCGAGGACATCCTTGGGCGCGAGGCGGCTGGCGGCAGTGAACGCCTTCAGGGCCTCTTCCATGCGTCCCTGTTCCTGCAGCGCGACGCCGAGATTGCCGACGATGGCAGCGACGTTCGGCGCCAGCACGCCGGCCCGGCGCAGGGCGCGGTCCGCGCCTTCCAGGTCTTCCAGCTCCAGCGACAGGATGCCCAATGCCAAATGGATGTTGGGGTCGTTCGGGGCCAGGCTCGCCGCCCGGGCGAGAAGCGGCAGCGCCTGGGCGCGGCGGCCGACCCGGGTCAGGGCGTGGGCGCTGTTGAAGAGCGCCGCAGCGCGCTCGGTCTGATCGACCGCGTCCTTGGCGAGCTTGGCCTCGACGAAGCCCTGGCGAGCCGCGGGCGAGGTCGGGGCAAGTTCCAGCGCGCGGCGCCAGTGCAGGATGGCTTCTTCGGCAGCACCACCCTGCGCGAGCGCGGTCGCCAGGGTGATCTGGGCGCCGGAATGGGTCGGATCGAGGACGGCCGCGGTGCGGGCATGCACCTCAGCCTGCCGGCGACGGCCGGCCTGGAGCAAGACCTCGGCCAGCGCGGCATGGCATTCGGCGTCCGCCGGCGCCAGCTCCAGCGCCTGTCCGAGCAGCTTGACGGCTTGCTCGGTCTGGCCGGCTCGATGGGCCAGATCCGCCAACAGCCGCCGCACGAGCACGTCGCGCGGATTGGACCGCAGAATATCCTGGTAGAGGCGCGCGGCGATCGCGAACTCGCCCGCGTCGTGATGCACGCGCGCCCGTTCGATCGCGTCGCCGGGCGAGGCAATCTGGGAGGTGACCTCGCCGTTCGTCTGCATCATCACTGTCGTCACAACCGCCGCCGCTCGTTGATTCGTCCGGCTGCAGGATAGGCGATTTTCCAGCTGATTGACTCTGTCATCGTGCATTCAATCCGCGCGAGTGGAGTTCAGTCCGGCCGGATCAGAGGCGGCAACCGGACCATCGCGTTCCGCACGTCGAGACGGTCCCAGGCTTCCGGCTGTCTGCAGGACGCACGTCACGCGGAATACACGAAGACCCCATCCGCCCGTCGCTCGCGCCGGATGCGGCCGCGATGGTGGAGATAGGCCAGGTGGGCGATCGCCTCGCCGATCGCGAAGCCCAGCTGGTGCAGGTCGAGCTTGCGCCGGAACAAGACCGGCAGGATCTCGGCCGCCGGCCGCGGCCGGTCGAGCGCGCCGACGACATCGGCCAGGCGGTCGTCGTGATGGTCCTTCAGCGCCTGCACGCGGGCATGCAGCCCGCGGAACGGCAGCCGGTGCGACGGCAGGACCAGGGTGTCCGCCGGCAGGTCGAAGAACTGGTCGAGGCAGCCCAGATACTCGCCCAGCGGATCGGCCTCCGGCTGGGACGGCCACACGCTGACGTTGGGGGTGATCTTGGGCAGCACGATGTCGCCGGAGATGAGCACCCCCGCCTCGGCGGAATACAGGCACGCATGCTCGGGCGCGTGGCCGCGGCCGATCAGGACCTCCCATTCGCGGCCGCCGATGTCGATCCGCTCGCCGGCCTGCAGGCGCCGGAAGACGGACGGAACCGGGGCGACTCGGGTGCGGTAGGGCTCCCCCCGGTCGGCGAACTGCGACAGCCATTCCTCGGTCATGCCGTGGCTGCGATAGAAGTCGACCCGGCTGCCGTGAACATGGTTGCGCTCGTCGATCGACAGCGCCTGGGCCATCAGCCACTCGGTCTGCGTCATCCACAGTTCGGCGCCCAGTTCCTGGCACAGCCAGCCGGCCAGGCCGACATGGTCGGGGTGGAAATGGGTGACGATGACGCGCTTCGCGCCGCGCGGCCCTTTCAGCGCCTTGGCGTCGAAATGCCGGCCCCATAGTTCCTTGGTCTCGTCGCGCGCGATGCCGCAGTCGACGATCGTCCAGCCGTCCCCATCCTCCAGCAGCCACAGATTGATATGGTCGAGCGCGAAGGGCAGGGGCATGCGCAGCCAGTGGATGCCGGGGGCGACCTCGATCGTCGTCCCCCCGTCGGGCGCGGCATCGTGGGGGAACATCAGGGGGCCGGAATCGGGCGCCATCGGGATCAGCCTCGGGATATTTCGGAAGGAACGGGCAGGTCGCGGACGAAGCGGGCCATCATCGGCAGCACCGCGTCGCGCCGGTCGCGGTGGGGGCTGTGCCCGCAGTCGGGCAACATGATCGTCTCGACGCGGCCGGCTACGGCTCCGGCGATGGCGTCGAGCTGCTTCCGGGTTCCGTACTGGTCGCCCTCGCCCTGGATGACCAGCGTCGGGCAGGTGATGCGGGGCAGCCGGTCGAGGCAGTTCCAGTTCCGGAATTCCGCGGTCTGCCAGGTGTCGTGCCAGCCGTGGAAGACCGCGTCGGTCTGCTCGCCATGGTGCCGCAGCAGCCGGTCGCGCAGGCCGCCGCGATAGGCCGGCAGGGCCTCGCGGATGCCGGCCAGCGTCTCCTCCTCGACGAAGACGTGCGGGGCCTCGACGACCACGCCCGCGACCTCTTGGCCGCGCGCGCTGCCGGCATGCATCAGGGCGATGGTGGCGCCGTCGCTGTGCCCGACCAGGATCGGCCGGCGGATGCCGAGCGCCGCCAGGATGCCGGGCAGCGCCCGGTCCGCCTCGGCGTCGAGATAGTCGGTCGGCAACGGCAGGTGGCGCGGGTCGGAGCCGCCGAAGCCGCGGCGGCTGTACGCCATGGCCGGCAGGCCGGTCGCATCGGCGAGGGCCGCCGGAAAGTCCCGCCACAGGCCGGCCGAACCCAGCGCCTCGTGCAGGAACACCAGCACCGGAGCCTTGAGAGCCCGCGCACCGAACCAGCGATATTCGAGGCGATGATCGTCGACCCGCACCGCCTCGGTCGGCGGGTCGATCTGGATGGCGGTCGCCATGGAGTGGCCGCCAGACTACCTGGAAGGTTGGAGCCGGTCCACCACGGCCGGCCGAGGACCCGCGCGAATCCGCCACGCTTGCATCGGCGGGCCGGTGCAAGCATGATCCGCGGCCTTTCCGGACAGGCATCAGGATGACCAACGTCAACACCTTTCGGGCCGGGCCCGACGAGCGTGGGCACTTCGGCCCCTATGGCGGCCGCTATGTCGCCGAAACGCTGATGCCGCTGATCCTCGAGGTCGAGCAGGCCTACAACGCGGCCAAGGCCGACCCGGCCTTCCGGGCGGAGATGGACCATTACCTGGCCCACTATGTCGGCCGGCCGAGCCCGCTCTACTTCGCCGAGCGCCTGACCGACCACCTCGGCGGGGCCAAGGTCTACTTCAAGCGCGACGAGCTGAACCATACCGGCGCGCACAAGATCAACAACTGCCTGGGCCAGGTGATGCTGGCCCGGCGCATGGGCAAGAAGCGCATCATCGCCGAGACCGGGGCCGGCCAGCATGGCGTCGCCACGGCGACCATCGCCGCGCTCTTCGGCATGTCGTGCTCGGTCTACATGGGCGCCACCGACATCGAGCGGCAGAAGCCCAACGTCTTCCGCATGCGCCTGCTGGGGGCCGAAGTGGTGCCGGTCACCTCCGGCGCCGGCACCCTCAAGGACGCGATGAACGACGCGCTGCGGGCCTGGGTCGCGCGGGTCGACGACACCTTCTACTGCATCGGCACAGTGGCCGGCCCGCACCCCTATCCGGCCATGGTGCGCGATTTCCAGTCGGTGATCGGCGACGAGGTGCGCCAGCAGATGCAGGCGGCCGAGGGCCGGCTGCCCGACACGCTGGTCGCGTGCATCGGCGGCGGGTCCAACGCGATGGGCCTCTTCTACCCCTTCCTCGACGACCCGTCGGTCGCCATGACCGCGGTCGAGGCGGCCGGCCATGGGATCGAGACCGGCCAGCATGCGGCCTCGCTGACCGGCGGGCGCCTGGGCGTGCTGCACGGCAACGCGACCTACCTGCTGCAGGACGCGGACGGGCAGATCCAGGAGGCGCACTCGATCTCGGCCGGGCTCGACTATCCGGGGATCGGGCCGGAACATTCCTGGCTGCACGACATGAAGCGCGTGACCTATGTCTCGGCCACCGATGCCGAGGCGCTGGAGGCGTTCCAGCTCTGCGCGAAGCTGGAGGGGATCCTGCCGGCGCTGGAGCCGTCGCACGCGCTGGCGCAGGTGCGCAAGATGGCCCCCGGCCTGCCGAAGGACCATCTGCTGGTCATGAACATGTGCGGCCGCGGCGACAAGGACGTGTTCACCGTCGCCGGCGCGCTCGGCATGGACATCTGACGGAGGGCGGAGAGTTGAGCCAAGGTCGCATCGCCCGTCGCTTCGCCGCGCTGGCCCGTGAGGGGCGGGCCGGTCTCGTCACCTTCGTCACCGCGGGCGATCCAGACGCGTCCACGGGGGCGGCCATCCTGGCCCGCCTGCCGGCGGCCGGCGCCGACATCATCGAGCTCGGCATGCCGTTCTCGGACCCGATGGCCGACGGGCCGGCCGTGCAGGCCGCCGGCCTGCGCGCGCTCGCCGCGGGCCAGACCATGATCAAGACGCTCGCCCTGGTCCGCGATTTCCGGTCCACCGAGCAGGACACCCCGATCGTCCTGATGGGCTACTACAACCCGGTCCTGCAGTACGGGCCGGAGCGCTTCTGCGTCGATGCCGCCGCCGCCGGGGTCGACGGGCTGATCATCGTCGACCTGCCGCCCGAGGAGGCCGAGCCGCTGGCGGTGCCGGCCGCCGCCCAGGGCATCGACCTGATCCGGCTGGTGGCGCCGACCACCCCCGACGCCCGCATGCCGAAGGTGGTGAACGGCGCCAGCGGCTTCATCTATGCCGTCTCCATCACCGGCGTCACCGGCACCGCGTCGGCGGCCCAGGAAGCGGTCGCGGAACTGGTCGCGCGCATCCGCCGCCATACCGACCTGCCGGTTGCCGTCGGCTTCGGCATCAACACCCCGGCCCAGGCCGCGGTCACCGCCGTCGTCGCCGACGCCGTCGTGGTCGGCTCGGCCATCGTCCGCCAGGTCGAGCGGGCGGTCGCCGGAGAGGGCCCGGCCGCGGCCGATGCCGTCGCCGGATTCGTGGCGGAACTGGCGGCGGGCGTGCGCTCGGCCGATCGCCCGGCGCCCCTGCGGGCCGCGGCGTCATGAACTGGCTGACCAACTTCGTGCGCCCGAAGATCCGGGCGCTGGTCCGCAAGGCGGACGTGCCGGACAATCTCTGGCACAAGTGCCCGGCCTGCGGCCAGATGATCTTCCACCGCGAGCTGGAGGCGAACCTGCATGTCTGCCACCATTGCGGCCATCATCTCCGCATCGGTGCCCGGCGGCGCTTCGCGATCCTGTTCGACGAGGGCATCTTCCACGAGATCGAGCTGCCGAAGACGCCGGCCGATCCGCTGAAGTTCCGCGACGTCAAGCGCTACAACGACCGCCTGCGCGAGGCGCAGGGGCGCCACCAGGCCGACGACGCGATCAAGGTGGCGCACGGCCGCATGGGCGGCGCCAACGTGGTCGTCGCCTGCTTCGAGTTCGACTTCATGGGCGGCTCCATGGGAGTGGCGGTCGGCGAGGGGCTGGTGGCGGCGGCCCGCCTGGCGGTGCTGCAGCAGGCGCCGCTGGTCGTCGTCCCGGCCTCGGGCGGCGCCCGGATGCAGGAGGGCATCCTGTCCCTGATGCAGATGGCCCGCACCACCATCGCCATCGACGAGGTAAAGTCGGCCCGGCTGCCCTACATCGTCGTCCTGGCGGACCCGACCACGGGCGGGGTCACCGCCTCCTTCGCCATGCTGGGCGACATCACCGTCGCCGAGCCGGGCGCGGTGATCGGCTTCGCCGGGGCGCGGGTGATCGAGGAGACGATCCGCGAGAAGCTGCCGGAGGGCTTCCAGCGGGCCGAGTACCTGCTCGAGCACGGCATGGTCGACATGGTCGTGCCGCGGCGCGACCTGCGCCAGACGCTGATCCGCCTGCTCGACCTGCTGCACCGCCGGCAGCCCCCGGCCGAGGTGCTGCCGCCCCAGCCGGTGCTGGTCGGTCAGCAGGCGCCGGCCGCCATCGAGGACCGCCCGCCGGACCGTTGACCGGCGGATCGCTGACCGCCGGACCCTGCCACCCCCCTTGTTTCCGGAGGGCGCCGCCTTGAGCGTCGATGCCGTCCTCGCCCGCCTGCTGGCCCTGCATCCGCGGGTCATCGACCTGTCGCTCGGCCGCATCCGCCGCCTGCTCGACCAGCTCGGCCGGCCGCACGAGAGCCTGCCGCCGGTGTTCCATGTCACCGGGACCAACGGCAAGGGCTCGACCTGCGCCTATCTGCGCGCCGTGCTGGAGGCGTCGGGGCGCCGGGTCCACGTCTTCACCTCGCCCCACCTCGTGCGCTTCAACGAGCGCATCCGCCTGGCCGGCGAGCTGATCGCCGACGACGCCCTGGTCGCCCTGCTGGAGGAGGTGGAGGTGGCCAATGCCGGTGAGCCGATCACCTTCTTCGAGATCGTCGGCGCGGCCGCCTTCCTGGCCTTCGCGCGGGTACCGGCCGATGCGCTGGTGCTGGAGGTCGGCATGGGCGGGCGGCTCGATGCGACCAATGTCGTGGCCCGTCCGGCGGCCACCATCATCACCCCGGTCTCGCTCGACCACATGTCCTATCTGGGCGATACGGTCGCGGCGATCGCGCGGGAGAAGGCGGGCATCCTGAAGCCGGGCGCCCCCGGCATCATCGGCCCGCAGACGGACGAGGCGGCCGCGGTCATCGAACGCCATGCCCGCTCGGTCGGCGCCCCCCTGCGGCGGCATGGACAGGAATGGCGGGTGGCCCCCACGGCATCGGGCCTGCGGTACGAAGGGCCGCTGTGGTCGCTCGACCTGCCGGCGCCCGGCCTGCTCGGGCGCCACCAGTACGACAATGCCGGGGGTGCGCTGGCGGCGCTGGAGGCGTTCGATCCCGGCCTGGCGCCAGCGGCGCTGGCCGCCGGCATCGCCGGGGTGGAATGGCCGGCGCGCCTGCAGCGGCTGACCCGCGGGCCGCTGGCCGAAGCGCTGCCGCCCGGTTCGGAGCTGTGGCTCGACGGCGGCCACAACGTCGCCTGCGCCGAGGCGGTGGCGACCGAACTCGCCCGCTGGCCGGAGATGCCCCTGCATCTCGTCTTCGCGATGCTGGACAACCGCGACCCGCGCGCCTTCCTGCGGGTGCTGGCGCCGCAGGCCGCGGGCCTGTCGGCCGTGGCGATCCCGGGGGAGCACAAGAGCTGGAGCGCCGGCGATGCGGCGGCGGCGGCCGTGGCGGTCGGCATTCCGGCCGATCCGAGTCCCGATCTGGGGGCGGCCATTGCCGCGATCGTCACCCGGGCGGGCGGACGCCCGGTCCGGGTGCTGATCTGCGGGTCGCTCTACCTGGCGGGGGTGGTGCTGGCGGCCAACGCGTGACCGCAATCTCTAGACAGAAATTGGGCATTGCCCGCCGGTCGTAGCGTCCCTCGACTTCGCTCGGGATGAGGGGCCTTCTCCATTGGCGCAAACGCTTGTGGAGAAAGGAAAATTTCCTCATCCCGAGCCTGGTCGAGGGACGCTTTGACCGGTGGCCAGCGCTCCGGTCGACGGCCGCCGGCGGTTTCATTTCCGGCGGGTTGGGCCAACCGGTGGGAACTCGCGGCCGAGCGCGCTCGTCAGATGACCGATTCGACCCACTCGTAGAGCTTCTGCTTCGGCAGGGCGCCGATCTTCTGGGCGGCGACCTGGCCGTCCTTGAAGACGATCAGGGTCGGGATGCCGCGCACGCCGTACTTGCGCGGGGTTGCCGGGTTCTCGTCGATGTTGATCTTGGCGACCGTCACGCGCCCCTTCATCTCGGTGGCGAGGTCTTCCAGGAACGGGCCGATCGCCTTGCAGGGGCCGCACCATTCGGCCCAGAAGTCGACCAGCACCGGGCCGGTCGCCTTGAGGACGCTGCTCTCGAACGTGTCGTCGCTGACGCTCGTCGTTGCCATCTGGGATACTCCCGGCGCGGGCGCGCCGTTCGAACGAGGGTGAATCTCTGGTCCGGAAATTAGGGGACGGCGACGAGGGGGGTCAAGGCGTGGCGCGGCGGCCGGTCGCACCCGCCAGCGTCGCGTCCGACAGCCACATCAGCCGCGGCCCATCCGTCCACAGGATGGCGCAGCGCACCGGGCGGTCGGGATAGATGGCGGCGACGGCGTCGCGGTACGCGACCATCTGGCGCAGGTAGAGCGGCGGCGTGTCGGCCTCGATCAGGGGCGGCGGCCGGTTGGTCTTGTAGTCGAGGATCGCAACCCAGCCGTCGGTGACGACCAGCCGGTCGATGGTGCCGGAGATGGCGACGGCGCCGACCCGGCCGACGATCGGCACCTCGGCCTGGCCGGGCGCGGAGAACAGCCGGGCGGCGTCCGGATGGTCGAGCACCGCCAGCACCTCGCGCGTCCACTCCGCCTGTGTCGCGGGATCGAGGCGATGGACCGGCAGGGCGAGGAAGCGGGCCGCCGCCGCTTCGCGCTCGGCCGCCGGCAGGTCGGGCAGGGTCTGCAGCAGGCGGTGCAGCAGCAGGCCGCGGCGGAAGCGCATGCCGTCGTCGCTGCCGACCGGCGACCGTGGGGCCGGCTCGGCCTCGAGCGGGCGGGATGGCGCGAGCGGCCGGGTCGGGCTCGGCTCGGGCGGCGGCGGCCGGAACAGCCAGGGCGCGTCCGCCGCCGCCGGCACCGCAGCGCCCGACCGCTCTTTCGCCACGACGGGGTCGCCCTCCACGTCGAACCGCCAGACGGTGTCGTCCTCGTCCGTGGCGGCGAACGCCGGCTCGGCCGTCTCCTCGCCCAGCAGGCCGGCGCGCATCGCCTCGTCGACCAGACCGTGCCAGTTGCCGGCCGGCGGCTCCTGGGTCCCGCGCCACCCGCAGACATAGAGGCGGTCGCGCGCCCGGGTCATCGCGACATAGAGCAGCCGGCGATATTCCTGGAGGCGGCGGCGCTCGCCGGCCTCGCGCAGGGCCCGGCACAGGCGTTCCTCGTTGGCGCGCCGGGTCGGCCACAGCATCAGTTCGCGGCCGGGCTCCTCGTCCCACAGCAGGGGGGCGCCGTCGCGCGGGATCTGGGCGGTGTCGGGCAGGAAGACGATCGGCGCCTCCAGCCCCTTGGCACCGTGCACGGTCATCACCCGGACGGCGTCGGTCCCGGCCTCGACCTCGCGCCGCACCTCGGTCGCCTGGATGTCGAGCCATTGCAGGAAGCCCTGCAGGCTGGGCGCGTGGGCGCGCTCGTAGGCCAGCGTCAGGGACAGAAACTCGTCGATCGGGTCGGCGGCATCGGGCCCCAGCCGGTCGAGCAGCCGGCGGCGGCCCTGTTCCGGCCCCAGCGTCTCGGCGAAGAAGGCGAAGGGGGTGACGTAGTCGGCCCGCGCCAGGCGCCCGGCGAGGTAGGCATGGGCGGCGGCGAAGTCCGCCCGCTCCGCGCGGCGGCGGGTCAGCGTCGACCACAGGGAGCGGCGGCCGCGCCCGGATGCGAGCTGGAAGAGCGCGTCCTCGTCCAGGCCGAGCAGCGGGCTTTTCAGCAGGGACGCCAGGTTGAGGTCGTCGTCCGGCAGCAGGGCGAAGCGGCCCAGCGCCGCCAGGTCCATGACCGCGATCTGCTGCGGCAGCACCATGCGGTCGATGCCGGCCACCGGCACGCCCGCATCCTTGAAGGCGCGGACCATCTGGGCCGCGAACGCCGTGCGCCGGCGCAGCAGCACCATGATGTCGCCCGGCCGGATCGGCCGTCCCTCCGACTCCAGCGGCGCCCGGGCATCGAGCCAGCCGCGGACCAGGCGGGCGATGCGCCGCGCCAGGCGGGCGGCCGGCGACACGGCGAAGCGCTGGTCGACCGGCGGGCTCCAGGCGGCCTCGTCGCCGGCCTCCGCCGGGGCCAGCAACGGCCAGACCTCGACCCGCCCGGCCTTGCGGCGGCGGAACACCAGGTGCTCTATCACCGGCGGGTCGCCGCGCGCCACGTCGGCCAGCCCGTCGCGGGCGGCCTCGCCGGCGAAGACGGTGTCGACGGCGGTCAGCACCGCCTCGGTCGAGCGAAAGGACACCTTGAGCTCGACCGCGCGCCACGTCGCCTCGGCCGCCTCCGCCCGCTCCTGGAAATGCAGGCGCATCCGCCGGAAAGCATCCGGGTCGGCGCCCTGGAAACTGTAGATCGACTGCTTCACGTCGCCGACGGCGAACAGCGTGCGTCCGGCATCCCGGGCCGACCGGCCGACGAAGAACTCCTCGGCCAGCGCGGCCACCACCGCCCACTGGTCGGGGCTGGTGTCCTGCGCCTCGTCGACCAGCACGTGGTCGATGCCCCCGTCCAGCTTGTAGAGCACCCAGGGCGCGATCCCGGGCAGGTCGAACAGCGCGCGCGTGTGCAGGATCAGGTCCTCGTAGTCGAGCAGCGCGCGCGCCGCCTTGGCCCGCTCGTAGCGCAGCAGGATGGCATGGCCGAGCCGCAGCAGGGCCGACGTCGCCGTCCGCACCGCGGCTGCCCGCGCGCGTTCCTGCAAGGCCAGCAGGCGCAGGGCCTCCACGCGCAGCGCCGTTTCGGCCTGCGGGTATGCCGCGGCCGTGCCCTTGTTCACCAGCCGGGCCAGGATGGCGCCGGCCTTGGTCAGGAATGCCGTTCCGTAGGCGGGCAGGCCGCCCGGTCGGTCGTCGATGGCGTCCAGCCACGCCTGGATCGACTGGGCGCGCTCGGCCTCCTTGTCGGATCCGGCGGCGAGCGCGCGGGCGGCCATGCGCAGCGCGCCCTCGTCGCATGCCCCCTGGCGGCAGCCCTCCGCCAGGACCGACGCCTCGGTCGCGTCCTCCGGCACGCCGAGCGCGGCGGCGATCCGGGCCAGCAGCGGCTCCAGCCCGCCGGCCTGCTCCTGCATGCGGGCGATGCGGCCGCGCCGGCCGAGGAGCTGGGCCAGCAGGTCGAGAAAGGCGTCCTCGCGGACATGGCGGGCGACCTCCGCCACCGCATCGGCCAGCTGCGGCTCGCGGGCGGACGCGGCCAGCGTCTCCTTCAGCGCGGCGGCCAGCAGCTCGCCCGAGGTGGCCTCGTCCGCCACGTCGAAATGCGGCGGGACCCCGGCCTCGATGGGGAAGCGCGCCAGCAGCGACTGGCAGAAGGCGTGGATGGTCTGGATGCGCATCCCGCCCGGGGTGTCCAGGACCCGGGCGAACAGGCGCCGTGCCGCATCCCGCCGCGTCTCGTCGGCGACCCGCCCCTCGAGCTCGAACAGGCTGCGGCCGAGGGCGTCGTCGTCGGTGGTGGCCCAGCGGCCGAGCACCCGGTGCAGGCGGATCGCCATCTCGGCCGCTGCCGCCTTGGTGAAGGTCAGGCACAGCAGGCGCTCGGGTGCCGCCCCCGCCAGCAGTAGGCGCAGGATGCGGTTGGTGAGCACGGTGGTCTTGCCGGTGCCGGCGGACGCGCCGACCCAGGCCGAGACGGCGGGGTCGGCGGCGGCGCGCTGGGCGGCCGCCGCCTCGGCCAGGACGGGGTCGGCCAGGATGGAGGCGGCCAGGATGGAGGCGGCCAGGATGGGATCCGGCCTGGTCATTCCCCGTCCTCGGCCGCTCCGTCGGCCCATTCGCCGACCCGGGCCAGGTGGGCATAGTCGCTGAAGCGCGGCGCCCATTCGGGCCGGGGCTGGGCCAGGTACGGGGTCTCGGCCTGGTCGAAGCGCGCGATCAGCGCCGCCAGCCCGTCGCGGGCGTCGGCGACCAGCGCTTCCACCTGCTCGCGCGAGCGGGCGATCTCGCTCACCTCGCCGGCCGGTGCGGCGCCCGACAGCCGCCAGTAGGCGAGCGAGGCGACGGGACCCTGGGGGATCCCGGGGAAGGCGCCGGCCGCCGCCATTGCGGCCTCCAGCGGCAATTGCGGCGAGCGGCCGCTCATCACCGCCCGGGCGCTCGGCACCACCCCGGTCTTGTAGTCGATGATCGCCGCCTCACCGGTCGCCAGCAGGTCGATGCGGTCGGCGCGCCCGGACAGCCGGAACGGGCCGGCGGGCGCGTCCAGCACCCACAGCCCGTCGCATTCGGTCCGCGAAGCGGTGATTGCGCCGCGCCGCGCCGCTTCCTCGGCCAGGAACCATTCGGCGATGCGCACGAAGCGCGGCCACCAGAAGGCGCGGACGATCGGCCGCTGCAGCAGCTCGGCCAGCGCCGCGCGGCCATGGTCGAGGAGCCGGGGCAGGGCGTCGGGCGGCAGGGGGCCCGGTGGCGGATGGTCGTGAATGAACCGGTCGAGGGCGCGATGGATCATCGTCCCGCGCTCGGCGGCGCCGGGGTCCATGTCGAGCGGGTCGAGCGGGCGTAGCCGCAGCAGGTGGCGGGCATAGATGGCATAGGGATCGGCCAGCCAGGTCTCGATCTCCGTCACCCGCAGGTGGCGCGGACGCAGGGCCACGGGCGGCTTCGGCCGCGGCGGGGCGATCGGGCGCGGCGGCCGCGGGACCGGCACCCCGTCCGGTCCGGCGTCGCGGTCGTCGAGCCGCTGCTGCCAGACCCGCGGCGCGCCGGCCGTGGGCATGGCGCGGCCCAGCGCCTCCAGGACCGTGTCCAGGCGCAGCAGCCAGCGGCTGGCGACGGTCGGCGTGCCCTCGACCTTGACCGCACGGGTCAGGAAGACCTCGCTCGCCGACGCTGCCTGGACGAAGTCGTGGGCGGCCAGGCCGACCCGCCGCTCGGGCGGCGGCAGGCCGAGGCGCGCGCGCATCGGCCGGTTCAGCCACGGGTCGGAGCGGGCGATGCCGGGCCAGGTGCCCTCGTTGAGACCCCCCAGGATCAGGCGGTCCGTCTGCTGCAGACGGGCCTCCAGCGGCCCCCAGATGTGCAGGCGGGGATGGCTGCCATAGGCGGGGCGCACCGCGACCGCCCCCGACAGGGCATCGAACAGCCCGGTATAGGTGGCGCCCGGAACGGGCGGGAAGTCGTCGACCGCGTCCAGCAGTTCGGCCACGAACCGGGCGGCGGCTTCCCCCGCCTCGCCGCGCCACAGGCGGTCGGATCCGGCCTCGCGGTCGGTCGCGGCCAGTGCCTCGGCCGCGGCGACGTGACTGCGGACCAGCGTCTTCAGGTCGACGGCCGGGGCGGCGATCGCCGCGGCGAACGGCCGGACGTCGCGGTCGAGCGCGTCCACGAACCGGCGCAGCGCGTCGGAGCCGTCGCCCAGCGCGGCGGCGATGCCGGCGATTCCGGGGGCGGGGCGGGCGCCGCGCAGCACGGCGCGCTCCAGCCGCCGCACGCGCCGACGGAAGCGGGCGGGGGCCATGCCACCGGCCGCCAGCGGGTGCTTCAGCAGGGCGAGCAGGGGGACGGGGGCGGCCTGGTCGGCGAATGCTTCCGCCAGCAGGCGCAGGAACGCGCCGGGGGCCGTGGTATCGAGCGGGGTTCCCGCCGAATCGTCAATGACGATGTCCCAGCGGGCGAGCTCGGCCGCCACCCGCCGGGCCAGCGTGCGGTCGGGGGTGACCAGCGCGGCGGTGCGGCCCGGGGTCTCCAGCACCTCGCGCAGCAGCAGCGCGATGGTCCCGGCTTCCTCGTGCGGGCCGGGGCAGTCGATGCGGGCGATTCCGGCCAGGGCCGCGTCGACGCCGGCCGGCTCCAGGCGGGCCGCGGTGCGCCAGTCGGGCCGGGTCCAGACCTCGGTCGCCTCCGCCGGCCGCAGCGCCTCGGCGATCAGGCGCGCGCGCGGGCCGGTGCGCGCACCGGCCGGCCATGGCCAGTCCGGCACCGTGTGCGGCGCGACGCCGAGCCCGTCCAGCAGGCGGGCCATGCCATGCTGCGGATGGGTCGGGTCGGCGGCGATGGCGGGCCACAGGATCGGATCGCCGGCATTGTCGAGCCCCGGCAGGACCAGCGCGCCGTCCGGCAGCCGGGCGACCACCGACAGCAGCAGGGCGGTTGCAGGGATCGAGCCGGTGGAGCCGGCCGCGATCACCGGGCCGTCCGGCGGATGGCGCCGCCACCGCTCGGCCTGGAGGCGCAGCAGCCGGTCGCGGCGGTCGGCCGGGTCGACCAGCTGCCGGTCCGCCAGCAGGGCCGGCCAGGCGCCGGTCAGGATGCCGAGGAACGACAGGGTGCGTTCCCAGTGGCGGGCGAAATCGCCGCCGAGCTCGGCCAGGCGGGCGGGGTCGATGCCCTCGGTCTGCAGCTGGTCGAGCAGGCGGCCGAGCTCGCCCGCCAGCGCCGCGGCCTGCGCCGGCGACGGCGCGCCGCTGGGCCCGGCCGCACCGTCGGGCTGGTTGGCGCCCCAGGCCAGCACCAGGCGGGCCAGCAGGAGCTGGCGGTTCAGTCCGGACAGCGCCAGCGGGCCGTCGAGCCCGCCGTCCGGACCGCCTTCGTCGGCGGGGGCCAGGACCAGCTCGTCGGCATCGACGTCGCCCAGCGGGGTCATGCGCGGCAGCAGCAGCGGCCGCCCGTCGCCCAGCCGCAGGAACGCCTCGCGCAGCGCCCGTCCGGCCCGCCGGGTCGGCAGCAGCACGGTCATCCGGGCCAGCCGCAGCGGGTCGCCGCCTGCCCGGGCCATCATCCCCTCGGCCAGCGCGTCCACGAAGGGCACGCCGGCCGGGATCGAGTAGATGGTGGGCTGGTCCGCCACGGGGCCGGGTCGCTAGAGCCAGATGCGCTGGGTGGCGAGCGCCTCCTCCGCCTCCGCCAGCGCCTGCGGGGTGCCGACATGGTACCATTCACCGTCATGGACGATGCCGCCCAGCCGGCCCGCCTCGGCCGCCCGGGCATAGAGGCGGTTGAGCGAGAAGGCGCCGTCCGGCGCGCCGTGGAACAGGCGCGGGTGCAGGATCTGCAGTCCGGCGAAGAGATAGGGCGGGATCTCGCCCGGCTCCGGCCGGCGGATGAGACCGTCCTGGGTCAGCATGAAGTCGCCGCGGCCGTCATAGCCGAAGGCCGAGACGGTGCGCTGCAGCAGCAGGAGGCCGTCCATGCGGTCGCCGTCCCAGGCCGCCGCCAGGCGTTCCAGCGCCGAGCGCTTGCCGTTGCGCCACAGGATGTCGCCGTTGATGACGAAGAACGGCCCGTCGCCCAGGAGCGGCAGGGCCTGCCGCACGCCGCCGCCCGTCTCCAGCAGCGTTTCCTCGCGCGATTCGATGATGCGCGGCCGGGTGCGGCCGGCCAGGTGGCCGGCCAGCTGGTCGCCCTTGTGGTGCAGGTTGACCGCCACCTCCTCGATTCCGGCCTCGGCCATGCGGTCGAGGATGCGGTCGATCAGGGTCTCCCCGGCGACGGCGACCAGGGCCTTCGGCAGGCTGTCGGTCAGCGGTCGCATGCGCGTGCCGAGGCCGGCCGCCAGGACCATGCCGCGTCGGATGGTGCTCATGCCGTGCCTCCGGCCGAGATCTGGCCCATGCCGCGGGCCGGCGGCGCCGTCCGCCAGGCGGGCGGCACGTGGCGGTCGAGCCATTCGGCGATCGGCGCCAGGGCCGGGTGCCGGACGTCGCGCTCGACCAGCCCCCACACGCGGGCCATGTGCGGCAGGTAGTGGGGCTTGCCATCGCGCCGGTCGAGCCGGGTGAAGACGCCCGCGATGCGCAGGTTGCGCTGCGCCCCCAGGACCGCATAGGCGTGGGCGAAGCCGTCGCGGTCGGCGATGCCGGCGCGGGCGAGATAGCGTTCGTACATCAGTGCTCCAAGATCGGCCGGGACGTCGCGGCGCGCGTCCTCCAGCAGCGAGACGAGATCGTAGGCGGCAGGGCCGGCCACCGCGTCCTGGAAATCGAGCAGGCCGCAGCGGGCGAGGCCCGGCCGGTCCGGCAGCCACATCAGGTTGCCCACATGATGGTCGCGCAACACCAGGGTCGGCGGCCCGAGCGGGGCCGCGTCCAGCACCGCGGCCCAGCGCGCCAGGTAGTCGGCGCGCTCGGCGGGTGCGGTCGGTCGGCCGGTCCAGGCGGGCAGGAACCAGTCGGGCACGACCGTCGCCTCGTCGAGCATCCGGGGGGTGTCGTAGGCGGGCACGCTGGCCCGGTCGGCCGCCGTGACCCGCGCCTGCAGCGCCACCAGCACGTCGACCGCCGCGGCGTAGAGCCGTTCCGCATCCTGGCCGGCGTCCAGCAGGCAGGCATAGGTGCCGTCGCCGAGATCCTCCTCCAGGACGAGCCCATGCTCGACGTCATGGGCCAGGATGCGCGGCACGCTGAGGCCGAGCCGGGCCAGCAGGCCCGCGACGTGCAGGAATGGGCGGACATCCTCCATCGGCGGCGGCGCGTCCATCAACACGGCGCTCTCGCCGCCGCGCGCGAGGCGCAGATAGTGGCGGAACGAGGCATCGCCGGCGAGCGGCCGGCGCTCGGCCGCGGCCCATCCGGCCCGCGCCAGGAACGCATCGATCCGGGTCGTCCGGGATTCGCTCATGGGAGCGGCGGCGGTCATGGTTCGGATCCGGCTTGGGTTAGCCCGGGCATGCGGTCGATCCAGCTTGCGTGGGGGGTGAGGGTGGCGGTGCGCCCGCCGTCCGCGCCGGTGAAGCCGATGGCGAGGTCGAGCCGGTCGCGGGGCAGCAGGCGGGCGATCCGGTCCGGCCACTCCAGCACGACCAGGGCATGGCCGAACGCATCCTCCAGCCCCAGTTCCAGCGCTTCTTCGGGGCGGGTGAGGCGGTAGAGATCGGCGTGCCAGATCTCCTCCTCGCCGTCGCCATAGGTCTGCACCAGGGTGAAGGTCGGGCTCGGCACCTCTTCGTCGGCGCGGCCGAGCCGGGCCCGGATGAAGGCGCGCGCCAGTTCCGTCTTGCCGGCGCCGAGGTCGCCGGACAGCGCGATGGTATCCCCGGGCCGTGCCAGGCGCGCCAGCGCGCCGGCCAGCCGCCGCGTCGCGGAGAGGTCCGGCAGCGGGATCGCCTGGGGGGGGACGGACTCGGCCATGGATGGCAAAGAAGGCAGCGGAACCGGCGAAAGGCAAGGGTTGCGGAGCGCGAACGGCGCCATCATGTTACGGCGAATTCGCTGCCGAAGCACCGCACCCTCCGTAGATCCCAGGCCGGGAGTCGCCATGTCAAGCGCCGCACACGAGACCGACGTCGTCATCATCGGCGCCGGCCCCGTCGGTTTGTTCGCCATCTTCGAGTGCGGGATGCTGCGCATGCGCTGCCATGTCGTGGATGCGCTCGACATGACCGGCGGGCAGTGCGCCGCGCTCTACCCGGAGAAGCCGATCTACGACATCCCGGGCCATCCGAGGATCGATGCAGCCGACCTGGTGGACCGCCTGACGGAACAGGCGGCGCCCTTCGACCCGGTCTATCACCTGGGCCAGCGGGTGACGGCGCTGGTCCCGGACGGCGAGCGCTTCCATGTGGAGACCTCGGCCGGCACGCGCATCACCGCGCGCGCGGTGATCGTCGCGGCCGGGGTCGGCGCCTTCGGCCCGAACCGGCCGCCGCTCGACGGCATCGAGGCCTATGAGGGCCGCAGCGTCTTCTACATGGTCAAGCGGCGCGAGGACCTGCGCGGCAAGCGGGTGGTGATCGCCGGCGGCGGCGACTCCGCGGTCGACTGGGCGCTGGCGCTGGCCGGGATCGCGGCCCGGATCATGGTCGTCCATCGCCGGCCCAAGTTCCGCGCGGCGCCGGAAAGCGCCGCCCGCCTCGACCGGCTGGCGGCGGAGGGGGTGATCGAGCTGGTGGTGCCCTACCAGCTGGCCGGCCTCGACGGCGCGGACGGAAAGCTGGCCGGCGTCACCGTCTCGACCCTGGACGGCGCCCTGCGCCGGCTCGATGCCGACGTGCTGCTGCCGTTCTTCGGCCTGGCGATGAATCTGGGGCCGATCGCCGAATGGGGGCTCGAGCTCGACCGCGCCCACATCACGGTCGAGCCTTCGACCTGCGCCACCAGCCTGCCCGGGGTGCACGCCATCGGCGACATCGCCAGCTACCCGGGCAAGCTGAAGCTGATCCTGTCGGGCTTCGCCGAGGCGGCGGCGGCGGCCCATGCCATCCGCGGCCGGGTGTTCCCGGGCGAGGTGCTGCACTTCGAGTATTCGACAACCCAGGGCGTGCCGGGGGCCGCAGCCGCATAGCGGGCGGCGCTACAAGTCCCGGGCGGCCGCGAGGAAGGCCGCGATCTTGGCGACGCTCTTGACGCCGGGGGCGTCCTCGACGCCCGACGACACGTCGACCGCGGTGGCGCCGGTCATTCGGACGGCTTCGCCGAGGTTTTCCGTCGTAAGCCCGCCAGACAGCATCCACGGCACATCCCAGCGGCGCCCGGCCAGCAGCCGCCAGTCGAAGGGCAGGCCATTGCCGCCGGGCAGCGCGTCGGGCCGCCGCGGCGGCTTGGCGTCGAACATCAGCCGGTCGACGACCGGGACATAGGCCTGGGCGGCCGCCACGTCGCCCGGCTCGGCGACCGCCAGCACCTTCATCACCGGCAATCCGAATCGGGCCCGGACCGCGGCGACCCGCTCCGGCGATTCGGCGCCATGCAGCTGCAGCAGGTCGAGCGGCGCCTCCGCCAGGATGGCCGCGATCGCCTCGTCGTCGAAATCGACCAGCAGGCCGGTCTTGACGACGTGGGCCGGCACGCCGACGGCCAGGCGCCTGGCCTCGGCCGGCGTCACGGCGCGCGGCGACCGCGGATAGAAGACGAACCCGATGAAGGCGGCACCACCGTCGACGGCGGCAGCCACCACTTCCGGGCGGTTCAGTCCACAGATCTTCACGGCGACGGGCATAGCGGCCTCAGAGGCGCTGGACGACGAGTTCGGCCGCGGCCAGGTCCTCCAGCGCGGTGCCGACCGACTTGAAATAGGTGATCTCGTCGGGGTGCTCGCGTCCGGGCACCGTGCCGCGGGCGAGGTCGAACAGGTCGCCCACGACGTCCTCGGCGGACAGGATGCCGGCGGCGATCGGCTGGACGAGGTCGCCCGCCTCGTGCAGGGCGCCCTCGCGCGTGTCGACGAAGATGCGGGCGCGGCGCACGGCCTCGTCGTCGGCCTCGCGCATGGTCGGGGTGAAGCCGCCGACCAGATCAAGGTGGCAGCCGGGCGACAGCCATTCGCCCTGCACCAGCGGTTCGTTCGCCAGCGTGGCGCAGCTGACGATGTCGGCGCCGCGCACCGCCTCGGCCAGGCCCCCGGCCGGCCGGGCATCGAAGCCTTCGGCGGCCAGCGTGGCGGCGAGCGCGGCTGCCGCCTCCCGGCGCCGGCCCCAGACCAGGACCTCGCGGATCGGGCGGACGGCGGCGTGGGCGCGCACCAGGTGCGGGGCAAGCGCGCCGGTGCCGACCATGACCAGCCGGTGCGCGTCCGCCCGCGCCAGCCGCGAGGCCGCGAGCGCCGAGGCCGCCGCGGTCCGGCGCACGGTCAGCATGCTGCCGTCGATCACCGCGCGCGGCGCCCCGGTCGCGCCGTCGAGCAGCAGGTAGGTACCGATCACGGCGGGCAGGCCGCGCCGGCCATTGTCGGGATAGACGGTGACGATCTTGATGCCGACCGCGCCGCCCCGGCTCCAGGCCGGCATCAGCAGCAGGATGGCGTCGCGCCCGGCCGGTTGCGGAATCGGATGGTGGTGGCGCAGCGGCACTTCTCGGCCGGTGCGGAACGCCTCGTCCAGGGCCTGGACCAGGGACGGGAAGTCGAGCGTGCGCTCGACCGTCGTCGCGTCGACCATGCGAGGCGGTGAGGGGCGGCGGTCTCCCGGTTCGGCGGACATGGGGCTCACCGGTCGTGGGGTGACGCGACGAGGTCGCGGTGCCGGGCCGCCCCCAGCGGGGCGGCCGGCCGCAGCGCATCGCCCTCGGCGATGCGGCGGCGCAGCGTCTGGACCTCGGTCTCGAGCGCGTCGATGCGGCGGCCGCGCCGGCGCATCTCGCGCCGCTGGATGCCGGCCGACATCCAGGTCGCCGCCGCGCCGATGGCCAGGCCGACCGACACCGCGACCAGGATGACCAGGAAGGCTGGGACCGTGACGACGAACGGCAACGGCCACAGCTCCAGCGACACCGGGCCGCGGTTGGTCACCGCGAAGGCCGCGATCGCCGCCAGGAGCGGCAGGGTCAGGAGCCAGAAGAGGAAGCGCACGGGGACCTGCTATTCGCTGGTGTTGAGGCGTTCGCGCAGCTGCTTGCCGGTCTTGAAGAAGGGCGTGCGCTTGCGCTCGACCTTGACCGCCTCGCCGGTGCGCGGGTTGCGGCCGACCCGGGGGTCGCGGTCTTTGACGGAAAACGCCCCGAAGCCCCGCAGTTCCACCCGGTCGCCGCGGGCCAGCGCCTCGGTCACCTCTTCGAAGATGGTGGTGACGATCCGCTCGACGTCGCGCTGGTAGAGGTGCGGGTTGAGTTCCGCCAACCGCAGGATAAGTTCGGATTTGGTCATCGTAGCACCTCCTGGGGGCTTCCGACCCGCCTCGCGGGATGGGTTGGCGATCGGCCGCCTCAGTCGCCCGCGCCGCGCCCAGGGTGCCAAACCGACATCGGAGCGTCAACCCTAAGTCTCTCAGAGAAAAGGGCTTTTCCGAGCATGCCGAGCGCCGAACCGGCCCATGACGAGGAATCGCCCGGGTGGACGTCGATGGCCCGCACCTTTTTCGAGACGTTCTTGACCTTCTCCAGCCAGGCGCGGGCGGCAGGCTCGCCGCCGCTTTCGTCGACCAGGCCGAGGTCGCGGGCCTGGCGGCCGGTGAAGACGCGGCCATCCGCCAGCTCCAGCGCGCGCGACCGGTCCATCTGCCGGCGCAGCGCCACCATGTCGACGAACTGCTCGTAGAGGTCGCGGACGACGGCTTCGGCGGCGTCGCGGGCGGCCGGGGTCAGCGGCTCCAGCGGGCTCGGCGTGCCCTTCAGGGGGGCGCTCTTGATCGCCTCCGGCTTCACGCCCAGCCGCTCCAGCAGCCCGGTGATGTCGGCCGACTGCATGATGACGCCGATCGAGCCGGTGACGCTCGAATCGCGGACGAAGATGCGCTCGCCGGCCAGCGCCGCCATGTAGGCGGCGGACGTGCCGAGCGAATCGATGACGGCGACGGTCGGCTTCTTCTCGGCCAGCGCGCCCAGGGCCCGGTACAGGCCCTCGCCGCCGCCGACGGCGCCACCCGGGCTGTCGATGCGGACGATGACGGCGCGGACCTGGTCATCCTCGGCCAGCTTGCGGATGGCTTCGTTGCGGTCGGAATCGTCGGATATGAAACCGGTCACCCAGACGCGGGCGACGTAGGGGCGGCCCAGCAGGTCGCCCTCGGAATCGACGGCCAGCAGGCCGGCGGCAAGGACCGCCACGACGGCGAGTGCCCGCCAGAGGCCGAGCCGGCGCTTGAGGCGGCGACGGTCGATCAGGCCATCTGGGCTGGTTCCGGGCATCCGGCCAAATTCTGCAAGGAGGAAGTAGAGGGAGCGGGCGGCGCTCCTTCCCCGTGTCGCCACGAGGGGAACGCCGCCCGCATCCCGGTCAGTCGTCGGTCTTCTCGCGGTCCTGGCGGGCCCGGTTCATGGCCGCACCCAGGATGTCGCCGAGGCTGGCGCCCGAGTCGGACGAGCCGAACTCGGCCATCGCGCGCTTCTCCTCGTCGAGTTCGCGAGCCTTGATCGACAGCGTCACCTTGCGGGTGGCACGGTCGATGTTGGTCACCTTCGCATCGACCTTCTCGCCGATGGCGAAGCGGTCGGGGCGCTGCTCGCTGCGATCACGCGACAGCTCCGACTTGCGGACGAAGCCCGGAACGCCGTCCGACATGGTGACGTCGAGACCGCCTTCCTGGATGCCCGTGACGGTGCAGGTCACGACCTGGCCCTTGGTCATCTTGCCGAGCGCGGACTCGAACGGATCGCTCTCGAGCTGCTTGATGCCGAGGCTGATGCGCTCCTTGTCGATGTCGACGTCGAGCACCTTGACCTTGACCTGGTCGCCCTTGCGGAAGTCCTGGATCGCGGTCTCGCCCGGACGGCTCCAGTCGAGGTCCGAGAGATGGACCATGCCGTCGATGTCGCCGGGCAGGCCCACGAACAGGCCGAACTCGGTGATGTTGCGGACCTCGCCCTCGAGCTCGGTACCCGACGGGTACTTCTCGACGAAGGCCTCCCAGGGGTTCTCCAGGCACTGCTTCAGGCCGAGGCTGATCCGCCGCTTCTGCGGATCGACGTCGAGGACCATGACCTCGACTTCCTGGCTGGTCGAGACGATCTTGCCCGGGTGGACGTTCTTCTTGGTCCAGCTCATCTCGGAGACGTGGACCAGGCCCTCGACCCCCGGCTCCAGCTCCACGAAGGCGCCGTAGTCGGTGATGTTGGTGACGCGTCCGCGGAACTTGGCGCCGGCCGGGTACTTCAGCTCGACGCCTTCCCACGGGTCGGCCTCCAGCTGCTTCATGCCGAGCGAGATGCGCTGGGTCTCCGGGTTGAAGCGGATCACCTGCACCTTGACCGACTGGCCGATCGTCAGCGCCTCGGACGGGTGGTTGATGCGCCGCCAGGCGATGTCGGTGACGTGCAGCAGGCCGTCCACGCCACCCAGGTCGACGAAGGCGCCGTAGTCGGTGATGTTCTTCACCACGCCGGTCAGGATCTGGCCTTCCTTCAGGCTGGCGACCAGCTCCGAACGGGCCTCCGCGCGCGATTCCTCGAGCACGGCGCGGCGGGAAACGACGATGTTCCCGCGCGAACGATCCATCTTCAGGATCTGGAAGGGCTGCGGGGTGCCCATCAGCGGGGTCACGTCGCGCATCGGGCGGATGTCGACCTGGCTGCCCGGCAGGAAGGCCACGGCGCCCGACAGGTCGACCGTGAAGCCGCCCTTGACCCGGCCGAAGATGACGCCGGTGACGCGGGCATTGTCCTGGAACGACTTCTCGAGCTGCGACCAGGCTTCCTCGCGGCGGGCCTTCTCGCGGCTCAGGACGGCTTCGCCGTTCTTGTCTTCCATCCGTTCGAGGAAGACCTCGACCAGGTCGCCGGCCTTGATGTCGGGCGGCTGGCCCGCGACCGAGAACTCCTTCAGGGGCACCCGGCCTTCGGATTTCAGACCGACGTCGATCAGCGCAAAATCGCCATCGACGGAGATCACGGTCCCCTTGATGACCGAGCCTTCGAGCCCGCCGCTACGGCCCAGGCTTTCGTCCAGGAGATCGGCAAAGCTCTCCTTGAATGCCGCTTCCGCCATGTGTGTCCTCATCTCTCCCGATAGGATGATCGGCCATCGTCCGGGAGAGGGGATGGATGGCCGGTGCCGCCGTCGGTCTACGGGTGCGGCGGCGTGGACCCGTTCCTGCGGGCTTCGTCGGCATCTGCGCCCGATGGTCGGGGCCGCGGCCGGCGATCAGGTGTCGCGGGTGGCGATATACGCCAACGCCGCCTCGAAGGCGGCATCGGGGTCGAGCTGCGTCGTGTCCAGCACATACGCATCGGCGGCCTGGGTCAGCGGGGCCGTGTCCCGGCTGCTGTCCCTCGCGTCGCGTTCCTTGATGTCCTGCAGGACGCGCGCATCTATAGCGGGCACCCCCCGTTCCCGCAACTCCTTCGCGCGCCGCCGGGCCCGTTCCTCGGCGCCCGCGGTCACGAACAGCTTGGCCTCGGCGTCGGGGCAGACGACGGTTCCGATGTCCCGCCCGTCGAGCACGGCGCCGGGCGGGGTGTGGGCGAAGCGGCGCTGAAAGTCGAGCAGGGTGGCGCGGACCGCCGGCAGCGCCGACACGACCGAGGTCGCCCGGCCGACGGCCTCGTCGCGCAGCCGGGGGTCGCCCAGTTCCGCCGCGCCGACCGAGTGGGCCGCGGCGACGGCGGCGGCTTCGTCGGTCGGCTCCTGGCCGGCGTCGAGCAGGCGGCGGGCGACGGCACGGTAGAGCGCGCCCGTGTCCAGGTGCGGATAGCCGAAATGGGCGGCGAGCCGGCGCGCCAGCGTGCCCTTGCCGGCGGCCGCCGGCCCGTCGATGGCGATGATCAAGCGGTGATCGCCCCCTCGGTCCCGCCGTGCCCGGCCGATCCCTCTCCATCGACCGTGCCGATGCGCGCGCCGATGCCGTTCAGCAGGTCGACGAAGCCGGGGAAGCTGGTGCCGATCGCCTCGTCGTCATCGATGGTCACCGCGTCGCGGGTCGCCAGGCCCAGGACCAGGAAGGCCATGGCGATGCGATGATCGAGGCGGGTCAGGATATGGCCGCCGCCCCGCGGGGGACGGCCGTCGCCCTCGACGGTCAGGGTGTCGCCGTCCACCGACACCCGGGCACCGCACGACGCCAGGCCTTCGGCGACCGCGGTCAGCCGGTCGCTCTCCTTCACCCGCAACTCGCCCAGCCCGTGCATGACCGTGCGGCCGCGGGCGGCGGCAGCCAGGCAGGCCAGGACGGGATATTCGTCGATCATGCTGGGGGCGCGGGCGGCGGGCACGGTGATGCCGGCAAGCGGGCCGGTGCCGCGCACCCTGAGGTCGCCCACGGGCTCGCCCGCCTCGGTCCGCGCGTTCTCGACGGAAATCGCCGCGCCCATCTCGTGCAAGGTCGTGAGCAGCCCGGTGCGCAGCGGATTGAGGCCGACGTTGCGGACCAGGACGTCCGACCCCTCGACCAGCAGCGCCGCCACGATCGGGAAGGCCGCCGACGAGGGGTCGCCCGGAACCAGGACCGGCCGGCCGGTCAGTTCCGGCCGGCCGGTCAGCGACACGACGCGGCCGTCCGGCCCGTCCTCGACGGCGACCTCGGCCCCGAAGTGGCGCAGCATCAGCTCCGTATGGTCGCGGGTCGGCTCGGGCTCGACCACGGTGGTCCGGCCGGCGGTGTTGAGCCCGGCCAGCAGGATGGCCGACTTGACCTGGGCCGAGGCGACCGGCAGGCGGTAGGTGATCGGCAGTGGCGTCGGCGCCCCGGCCAGGCCGAGCGGCAGACGGTCGCCCGACCGGGCCATGAAGCGCGCGCCCATCTGGCGCAGCGGGTTCATCACGCGGGCCATCGGCCGCCGCACCAGCGAGGCGTCGCCCGTGAAGAAGGCGGTGATGGGATGGGCCGCCACCACCCCCATCAGCAGCCGGGCGCCGGTGCCGGCATTGCCCATGTCCAGCACCTGGTCCGGCTCGACCAGCGCGCCGACGCCCACGCCCTGCACCTGCCACCGGCCGCAGGCGTGCTGCATCACCCGGGCGCCCAGCGCCCGCATGGCGGCGGCCGTGCGCAGCACGTCCTCGCCCTCGAGCAGGCCCTCGATGACGGTCTCGCCGACGGCGAGGCTGCCCAGCATGAGGGCGCGGTGCGAGATGGACTTGTCGCCGGGGACGGCGAGGTCGCCGGCGAGCGGGCCGGCGGCAGCGGCGGATCGGAGGGCGGTCACGGGCGGGGTGAACCTGTCGGGCAAGGGGATGGGGAAGGAAATCCTTGTCGGCCGCCGGGTCATTACCATATAGCGGCGCCGGGCAACACCCGAGCCGGCGCCCGGTACCGGGCGCGTGGCGGCAGGGGCCGAGGCGGCTTAAAGTCTTTGACAGGCGGCCGCCTCCGTGGCAATCGGCGCCCCTTCGGCCGGGCAAACAGCAATAACGGCAGTATTTTCTGGAGCGATCGACGTGGCGAAACCGGAATGGGGTCTGAAGCGCATCTGCCATAGCTGCGGCACGCGCTACTACGACATGCGTCGACCGTCGATCGTGTGCCCGAAGTGCGGCACGGAGTTCGATCCGGAGGCGCTGCTGAAAAGCCGGCGCGGCCGCACGGCGGTGATCGCGGGCGGCGCGGCGGCGGCGGACGTGGCCGTGGTCGACGACGAGGTCCTGGCCGACGACGCCGAAAAGGCGGACGAGGAGGAGGAACTGATCGAGGACACCTCCGAGCTGGGCGAGGACGACGACGACGTCGCCGAGGTGATCGAGAACGTCGACGAGGACGACGAGCGCTAGGATCTTCGGTGCCGCGCGATTTTCCGCTTGCGTGGCGTCGGTTCGACCCCCTATGAGAGGCGCCCCGGAGAGCTGGGTTCCCAAGCCCGGCTCCGATGCGAGACGCGATATACGAGGTGCGGGGCTGTAGCTCAGTTGGGAGAGCGCGTGAATGGCATTCACGAGGTCAGGGGTTCGATTCCCCTCAGCTCCACCATCCGCCAGAGGGCCCGGCGATCGCTCGCCGGGCCCTCTTTATGTCCGGCGAGACCCTGCAGCCGGCCCCTTCCGCCTTCGAAACGACCAGGGCGGCGTTTGCCGCTTGATGTCGGCCGCCTTCCATCCCAATTCTACCTGCACGGACGCGGCCTCAGGGGCGGGTCCGATCGGGGTGCCGCAAGGGCCCATCCACCTGCTCGCTCGTACCTAGAGGGGGAGGCACATGACCCGTCTATCGCTTCTGAACAGCCCGTTGCTGCTCGGCTTCGAGCATGTGGAGCGCGTTCTCGACCGAGTGTCGAAGGCATCCAGCGACGGCTACCCGCCGTATAATATCGAACAGGTCGGCGAGGACGCGCTGCGGATTTCGCTGGCCGTCGCCGGCTTCACCACCGAGGAGCTGTCCGTGCAGATCGAGGACAGCCAGCTCCTGGTGCGGGGCAGGCAACGGGAAGAGCCCGGGCGCGTATTCCTTCACAGGGGCATTGCGGCGCGCCAGTTCCAGCGCAGCTTTGTCCTGGCGGACGGGATCGAGGTGACCGGCGCCCATCTCGACAATGGCCTGCTGCATGTCGACCTGCAGCGTCCGCCGGTCGAGAGCCGGGTGCGGACGATCCGGATCGACGGCCGCGGGCATGGCGCGAATGGTGCAGGAAGTGAACGGACGGAAGCCGCCGTCGACATTTCCCGGCGGGCCTGAGGGCACCCCGGGACGAGGCGGCACGGCAGAGGGAGATTGAAAGATGAACGCGACGGAGAAGTTGAAGCAGCTTTCGGTGCAGGATTTCGCGCAGCTCGGCCTGCCCAGCCTCGCCTATGTCCGGCGGGTGGTGGTCAATGACGAGGTCCGGTTCGCGATCCATGCCGCCGACGGCTCGAGCATGGGCCTGGCACCGGACATCGACGTGGCCTTCGCCGCCGTGCGCCAGCACGACATGGAGCCGATGAGCGTCCACTGAGCCGCCGGCCGGGCGTGCGCCGGCGTCCGGACGCCGGCCTGGAGATCAGGCCGGCGGGGGGGCGACCGCCTGGCTGGTGAGGATGGCGAACAGCGCGTCGGCGCGGTCGGTGCCGCGCAGCTTCTCGCAGATCGCCCGGTCACGGAACAGGCGCGAGACGCGCGCCAGCGCCTTCAGGTGGTCGGCGCCCGCGCTCTCGGGCGCCAGCAGCAGGAACAGCAGGTCGACGGGGTGCTCGTCGATCGCATCGAAGTCGATCGGCCGGTCCAGGCGCGCGAAGACCCCGACGATGCGGTCCAGCTCCGGCAGCTTGCCATGCGGGATGGCGATCCCGTTCCCGACCCCGGTCGTACCCAGCCGCTCGCGCTCCAGCAGCACCTCGAAGATCGGCCGTTCGGCCAGGCCGGTGATCTGCGACGCCTTCTTGGCCAGTTCCTGAAGCGCCTGCTTCTTGCTGCCGACCTTCAACCGGGCGATCACCGCGTCAGGGGTCAGTAGGTGGTCGATATCCATGGATGTCCTCGGGAGGGTTCGCACCACGCCGTGCCCACACGGGACGATACCGGGGCAACTTTCGCGCCGCGGGTCATAGGGACCCGTCGTCGGCGGGCGGAAAGATGCCGTCGGGATGCCCGGAGAGGCGCCCGTGCCTCGGCCGGTGGGTGCGAAGTTTCGGATGTGCGGGTATCGGCCCGCGAAGCACCGATTGAATTCGTTTCCGTCGATTGATCTCTGTTCCGCCGCGGCCACGCGCGTTCCCCTCTGGCCGCATGCCGGGTGCACGATGGCAACCCCGACGAGGCCGGGAACCTACGAGTCCGCTCCCCTACAAGTCAAGGTGGCGTGCATCGGTGCCGTCGCGACCGCCGGCTAGGTGGGCGCCCACTTCGCGCGCCGGCGCTCCACGGAAGACGGAATCCGCATCGCCTCGCGATACTTGGCGACCGTCCGGCGGGCGATGTCGACGCCGTCGCGCTGCAGTTCGCTGACGATCTGGTCGTCGGACAGCACGCGGTCGGCGGCCTCGCCGTCGATCAGGCTGCGGATGCGGTGGCGGACCGCCTCGGCGGAGTGGGCGGCGCCGCCGTCCACCGACTGGATCGACGCCGTGAAGAAGTACTTCAGCTCGAAGATCCCGCGCGGGGTGGCGATGTACTTGTTGCTGGTCACCCGGCTGATCGTGCTTTCGTGCAGCGAGACGGCCGCGGCGATGTCGCGCAGGACCAGCGGCCGCAGCTGCGACACCCCATGCATGAAGAACCCATGCTGCTGGCGGACGATCTCGGCCGCGACGCGCAGGATGGTGGTCGCCCGCTGGTGCATCGAGCGGACCAGCCAGTTGGCCGACTGCAGCCGCTCGGCCAGATAGCCCCGGTCGCCCTTGTCGCGGCTGCTGCGGCTGACCGAGGTGAAGTAGCGGTGGTTGACCAGCACCTGGGGCAGGGTGTCGGGATTGAGCTCGACTGCCCAGCTGCCGTCGCTCTGCGCGCGCATCATGATGTCGGGCACGATCGGCTGCGCCGGCTCCGCGTCGAAGACGAGGCCAGGTTTGGGATCCAGCGAGCGGACCTCGGCCATCATGGCGACCAGCGTGTCGCCATCCACCAGGCAGAGCCGGCAGAGTGCGATCCGGTCGCGCCGGGCCAGCATGTCCAGGTGATCCAGCATCGTGCGCATGGCCGCCGTCAGGCGCCCGCGATCCTCCAGCTGCAGGGCCAGGCATTCCGCCAGCGAGCGGGCGAACACGCCCGGCGGATCGAAGCGCTGCACCCGGTGCAGGACGTCCAGCACCCGGTCGACCGGGCAGCCGAGCAGGATGGCGATCGCCTCCGGTTCGGCCTCCAGGTAGCCGGTCGGGGCGACCCCGTCGACGAGATGCAGGCCGATCAGCCGGTCGGCCGGGTCGGCGACCTCGATCATCAGCTGGGTCAGCAGGTGTTCGCGCAGGGTCTCGGCGCGGTGCAGCTGGTCGAGCGGATCGCCGGAGCCGTCCTCGAAGCTGCCGCCTGAGACCTTGTTCCAGCGCAGGCTGTCCGCTCCGTCGCCGCCCGCACCCATCGCGCCATCGCCGCCGTCGGCCGGCCCGTTGGTCGATTCGTCGGGGTGCCAGTACTCGTCGAACTCCTCGCCGAACGGGCCTTCGGCCTCCGCGGCGGGTTCGGGACGCTCCGGCGCTTCGCCGACCGGCGGCGCCGACTCCTCGCGTTCCAGCAGCGGGTTACGCTCCAGCTCGTCCTCGACGAAGGCCGCCAGCTCCATGTTCGACATCTGCAGCAGCTTGATCGCCTGCTGCAGCTGCGGCGTCATGACCAGGGACTGGGTCTGGCGCAGCTCCAGTCGCGGGGCGAGCAGCATCGACCGGGCCACTAGAGGCTGAACCGTTCTCCGAGGTACACCCGTCGGACATCGGCATGGGCGACGATGGCGGAGGGTGGCCCTTCCATGAGGACGCGGCCCTCATGGAGAATGTAGGCGCGATCGACGATCTCCAGCGTCTCGCGCACATTGTGGTCGGTGATGAGCACGCCGATGCCGCGATCCTTCAGGTGCGATACCAGGGCGCGGATGTCGCCCAGCGCGATCGGATCGATGCCGGCCAGCGGTTCGTCGAGCAGGATGAAGTGCGGCCGGGTCGCCAGCGCCCGGGCGATCTCGACGCGCCGGCGCTCGCCGCCGGACAGTGCCAGGGCCGGCGCGCGCCGCAGGTGGGTGATGGAGAACTCGGCCAGCAGCTCGTCCAGCATCGCCTCGCGCGCGTCGCGCACGGGTTCGGCCACTTCCAGCACGGCGCGGATGTTCTGCTCGACCGTCAGGCCGCGGAAGATCGACGCTTCCTGGGGCAGGTAGCCGATGCCGAGCCGGGCGCGGCGGTACATGGGCAGGTCGGTGATGTCCTGCCCGTCCAGCGTGATGGTGCCGACGTCGGGCGCGATCAGGCCGGTGATGATGTAGAAGCAGGTGGTCTTGCCGGCGCCGTTCGGCCCCAGCAGCCCCACCGCCTCGCCGCGCCGGACCGCGATGCTGACGTCGCGCAGGACGGGGCGCTTCTTGAACTGCTTGCCGAGATTGCGGGCGAGCAGGCCCGGGTTGTCGGCGACCAGCCGCAGGTTCTCGCGCTCGGCGGGCGCGCGGGCGGGGGTCATGGCCGGGCCTTTGCCGGCGGGGCGTTGGCGGCGGGCGCGTTCGGCTTGCGCGCGGGCAGGATCGGCGCGGCCGCAGCGCCCGGCGCCGGCGTGCCGGCTGCCGGGGCGGCCCCGCTGGCGGGCGCTCCGGCCGGCGCGGCCGCGCCTTCGCGGTTCGGCACGAAAAGCCCGGTCACGCGGCTGGGCTGCCCATCCTGGGATGGTGCCGGCAGCATCCGGCTGACGCCGCTGTTGAGGTCGACCACGGCATACTCGCCGTTCAGCTGGTTCTGGCCGCGGGTGATGCGCACCTTGCCGCGCAGCGTGGCGATGCCGCGCTCCAGGTTGTAGACGCCGGTTTCGGCGCGGGCATTCTCCGACGCCGTGGCGACGTTGACGTTGCCGAACGCATCGACCCGGCGCACCTCGCGGCCGCCCTTCGGGCCATCGCCCAGGGTCGCGGTCAGGGTGTCGGCCTGGATGCGCTTGTCGGCGCGCGCCGCCGAGGCCGCGCCGCGGGCGACCGCGAGCTGGCGCTGCTCCCAGAATTCCAGGCTGTCGCGCGCCGTGACCACATCGGTGCCGGAGGTCAGGCGGATGTCGCCACCGGTCATGACGAAGACCGCACGGTCGACCTCATAGACGCCGCGGTCGCCCTGCACCGCGCCCTGGGCGGACGTGATCCGCACCTTCCCGTCGGCGACGACGCGGAAGATCTCGGTCCCGCCGGTGGCGTTCTCGCGGTAATAGGCGGTCAGCGTGTCGGCCGCGACCGTGGTATCGCCACGGATCGCCTTCGCGTTGCCGCGGGCGATGTAGGCCTTGGTGTTCTGCTGCCACTCGATGCCCTCGTCGGCGAGGATCTCGACCGGCTTGTCGCCGCCGTCGCCGCCGAACATGCCCATCTGCGCGACCGCGGGCGGGGCCAGGAGCGCCAGGGTCGCGACGAGCGCGGCTGCCGCGAGGGACGGGGTCCGACGGCTCATGGCTTGGGTACCACCGCGTTCCGGGGCAGCAGCAGACGCGACTTGCCTTGGAATTCCACCACCTCGCCCTTCTGCAGAACGCGGAAACCCTCCGCCTCGATGGTGCCGCCGGGGCCATGGCCGCGCACCGGGTCGTGCCCCTCGACCTGCCCGGTCTTGAGGTCGATGCGCGCCACCTCGGTCTCGAAGACATAGCCGTCATCGCGCCGGACGCGCACCGCGCCCATCAGGTCGAGCATCTTGGCCGCCCCATTGTATACGCCGGATTCCGCCGCTATCGACACGCCGGTTCCGTTCTCGAGCTTGAGGTCGGCGCGCGGCGCCTCCAGGGCGACGAAGTTCTTGTCCCGAGGATTCTGCACCGCCCCTTCCGCGGTCAGCACATAGGGGCGGTTGCGCTCGTCCACGCCCTGGTAGCGGGCGTTGGTCATGCGCAGCGTCGACACCTCGTCGGGATCGAGCCGCATGCTCTGCAGCCGGAAGCCTTCCACGCCGCGATGGATCTGCGGCCAGATGGCCACCAGGGCCAGCAGGGCCACCGCCAGGATCGGCAGCAGGTAGCGCAGCAGCGAGACGAGGCGGCTGTAGCGCAGGTCATGGCGCCGCGGCTGGGCCGGCGACCAGGCGAGGTTGCGCGCCGCCGGCGCCGCCCTGGGGGGCGGGACATGGGCGGCGGCGGCCGGGCGCGGCGTCGAGGCGACGGGGTCCATGGAGGTCAGGCCACCCCGGCCCGCAGGATGTCGTGGATGCGCAGGATGCCGACCGGCCGGCGGTCGCCATCGACCACGAACAGGCAGTGGATCTTGCTGGTGTTCATGACGCCCAGCGCTTCGGCGGCCAGCGTCTCGGCGCCGGTCGTGCGCGGCGTGCGGGTCATGACCTGGCCGGCCGGCCGGGTCAGGAAGTCGGGTCCCATGTTGCGGCGCAGGTCGCCGTCGGTGATCACGCCCACGAGCCGTCCGCCGGCATCGACCACGCCCACCACGCCGAAGGTCTTGGCCGTCATCTCCAGCACCGCGTCGGCCATCACCATGTCCGGCCCGCAAAGCGGGACCGCCTCGTCGCGATGCATCAGGTCGCCGACGCGCATCAGGCGCCGGCCCAGCTTGCCGCCCGGATGGAGAACCCGGAAGTCTGCATCGGAGAAGCCCTGCCGTTCCAGCAGGGCGACGGCGATGGCGTCGCCCAGCGCCAGCATCTGGGTCGTGGAGGTGGTGGGCGCGAGGCCGAGCGGGCAGGCCTCCTCGACGTCGGGCAGGATCAGCGCCACGTCGGCGGCGTCGGCCAGGGTGCTGCGGCGCCGACGGGTCATCGCCACCAGCGGGATCGCGAAGCGGCGGGCATAGGCGACGATGTCCGCGAGCTCCGCGGTCTCGCCGGAATTGGAGAGGGCCAGCACCGCATCGCCCTGGGCGATCATGCCGAGGTCGCCGTGGCTCGCCTCGGCCGGGTGGATGAACAGGGCCGGCGTGCCGGTGGACGCCAGCGTGGCGGCGATCTTGCGGGCGACGTGGCCGCTCTTGCCCATGCCGGTCACGACCGTCCGGCCCCGCACGGCCGCGAACACGTCGAGCGCAGCCACGAACGCATCGCCCAGCCCGGCCGACAGCGCCTCGATCCCGGCAATCTCCAGGCGCAAGGTTCGCCTGGCCGATTGCAGGTCGGCAGAAGGGGCGTGTTTCTCGGCGAGAGCGGTCACGATCGTCCGATTGCCAGCGTGGGGGCCGCCGGAAAGCGGCCGAAATTCAGCAAAGTAGCGTCTGTCATGCTGCTTTGCGAAATATGCGCTCCACCCCCGCAAAGGTCAACGCGACCGCTCGCGGCAGGAGCGCGGTCGACCCGCAACCGTCAGTGGGCGAAGATGTCTTCCTCGCTCCAGCCGGCCAGGTCGAGCAGTGCGCGCGTGGGCAGGAAACGGAAGCAGGCGGCCGCGAGTTCGGTCCGCCCCTCGCGCGCCAGCATCTCGTCGAAGCGCGCCTTCAGCGCGTGCAGATGCAGCACGTCCGAGGCGGCGTAGCGCTGCTGCTCGTCGGTCAGCCGCGCCGCCCCCCAGTCCGAAGACTGCTGCTGCTTGGACAGGTCGACGCCCAGCATCTCGCGGCAGAGATCCTTCAGCCCGTGCCGGTCGGTGAAGGTCCGGGTCAGGCGCGAGGCGATCTTGGTGCAGTAGACGGGGGCCGCGACCACGCCCAGGTAGCGGTGCAGGGCCGCCACGTCGAACCGGGCGAAATGGAACAGCTTGGTGACGCCGCGGTCGCCCAGCAGCGCCTTCAGGTTCGGGGCGGCGTACTCGCCCTTGGGCAGCTGGACCAGATGGGCGGACCCGTCGCCGGCCGAGAGCTGCACGAGGCAGAGCCGGTCGCGATGCGGGTTGAGGCCCATCGTCTCGGTGTCGATGGCGACGCAGGTGCCGAAGTCGATACCGGAGGGCAGGTCGCCGCGATGAAGGGTGATCGTCACCGGCCTGCTCCTGTCGATGAATGGAGGAAGCCGCGGCGCCCCCGCACGGAGTTGCGGGGGAATGGTGCCCAGGAGAAGACTCGAACTTCCACGACCTTTCGGTCACAGGTACCTGAAACCTGCGCGTCTACCAATTCCGCCACCTGGGCTCGGGGCGGCGGAGTGGTTACCGCCGATGACGGGGTGGTGTCAATCATCCTCTTTCGGCCGTCGTCCTCCACGGGCCCGGCTCCACGGGCCCGGCGACCCATGCGGCGATCCGGCGCGGTCCCTGCAGCCACCGGCCGCCCGATCGGGTGGTGCGGGCCGCCCCGTGGGATATATAAGCGGGGAAATGGGGCGTCCTGCGGGACGCGAGGGTCGAAAGGGACGGTAGATGCGAGCCACAGTCTTCGGCGCGTCGGGCTTCATCGGGCGCTATGTCGTGCGTCGCTTGGCAGCGGATGGCGTGCAGGTGGTGGCCGCGGTGCGGCATCCGGACGCGGCCCTGTTCCTGAAGCCGATGGGCAATGTCGGCCAGGTGACCCCGGTGCGGGCGCCGGTCACCGACGAGGCAGCGGTCGCGGCGGCGGTCGCCGGCAGCGACGTGGTCGTGAACCTGGTCGGGATCCTCTACGAGCATGGCCGGCAGAGCTTCGATGCCGTGCATCGCGGCGGGGCCGAGCGGATCGCCCGCCTCGCCAAGGCGGCGGGGGTCCGGCGCTTCGTGCACGTGTCCGCGATCGGTGCCGATCCGGCCTCGCCGTCGGACTATGGCCGGACCAAGGGGCAGGCGGAGGAGGCCGTGCGCGCGGCATTCCCAGAGGCGACGATCCTGCGCCCCAGCATCGTGTTCGGGCCCGAGGACGATTTCTTCAACCGCTTCGCGGCGATGGCGAAGCTGCTGCCGGCCCTGCCGCTGATCGGCGGCGGGCAGACGAAGTTCCAGCCGGTCTATGTCGGCGACGTGGCCGAGGCGGTCGCCCACGCCCTGGCCGATCCCGCCACCGCCGGCCGCACCTACGAGTTGGGCGGCCCCACGGTCTACAGCTTCGCCGACCTGATGCGGCTGATGCTGCGGCAGATCGGCCGCCGTCGCTGCCTGGTGCCGGTGCCGTTCGGCCTGGCCCGCGCCAAGGCCTGGTTCCTGGAGAAGCTGCCCGTGCCGCCGCTCACCCGCGATCAGGTGCGGATGCTGGAGCGCGACAACGTCGTGGGCGACGGGCCGGGGCTGGAGGAGCTGGGGGTGCAGCCGACCTCGGCCGAGGTGGTGCTGCCCACCTACCTGGACCGCTACCGCAAGGGGAACCTCTTCCCGCAGCGCAACTATCGCTGACGGATTTTGGCAAATTGTACCGATATGGTACCAATATGGGGTTTGTGCTTGAGACTGTAGGGCGCGGCAGGGCCATTTGCTGAATATCTAGGCAATAAAGGTCACGTTCATTGACCATGGTGCGCTTTTTTCGCTCGCGCTCCTCCAAAGCTTGCCGTAAGAGAGGGCGTCCTGCCCCTGTCGGGCAGCTGTGCCTCGATCTGGGGAGGGGCCTATGGCGGAAAAGCTGCTGCGGTTCGTGTCGGTTGCCAAGGAAATGCCGGCCAAGCGTCCGGCCGACGGGCGCCGCCGGGATTTCGACGAGATCTATGCGCAGTATGCGGCCGATCGCGCGCAGGTGCAGGCGAGCCGCTGCTCGCAGTGCGGCATCCCCTATTGCCAGATCCACTGCCCGCTGCAGAACAACATCCCGGACTGGCTGAAGCTGACCGCCGAAGGCCGGCTGGAGGAGGCCTACGAGGTCTCCAGCGCGACCAACACCTTTCCCGAGATCTGCGGCCGCATCTGCCCCCAGGATCGCCTGTGCGAGGGCAACTGCGTCATCGAGAAGGGGTTCGAGTCCGTCACCATCGGCTCGGTCGAGAAGTACATCACGGACACCGCTTTCGAGCGCGGCTGGGTGCGCCCGGGCGCACCGCGGCGCGAGCTGGCGCAGTCGGTCGCCATCGTCGGCGCCGGCCCGGGCGGGCTGGCCGCGGCCGACCTGCTGCGGCGGCGCGGCTACCAGGTGCATGTCTATGACCGCTACGATCGCGCGGGCGGCCTGCTCGTCTACGGCATTCCCGGCTTCAAGCTCGAGAAGCACATCGTCACCCGGCGCGCGGCGCTGCTGGAGGCGGCGGGCGTGCGCTTCCACCTGGGGGTCGAGATCGGGCGCGACCTGGCCATGTCCGACCTTCGCGCCCGCCACGATGCGGTGCTGATCGCGACCGGCGTCTACAGGGCGCGCGACATGCAGATGCCGGGCGTCGGCCTGCCCGGCGTGGTGGCGGCGCTCGACTACCTGACCGCCAGCAACCGCAAGGGCTTCGGGGATGCCGTGCCGGCCTTCGACGACGGATCGCTGGATGCGGCCGGCAAGCATGTCGTCGTCGTCGGCGGCGGCGACACGGCGATGGACTGCGTGCGCACGGCCGTGCGCCAGGGCGCGAAGTCGGTCAAGTGCCTCTACCGCCGCGACCGGCGCAACATGCCGGGCTCGCAGCGCGAGGTGAACCATGCCGAAGAGGAGGGCGTGGAGTTCGTCTGGCAGGCGGCTCCCGACGCCTTCACCGGCGCTGCCGCGGTCAAGGGCGTGCGGGCCCACCGCATCCATCTCGGCATGCCGGATTCGACCGGCCGCCAGACCCCCCAGGCGATCGACGGCTCGTCCTTCACGCTCAAGGCCGACCTCGTCATCAAGGCGCTCGGCTTCGACCCCGAGGACATGCCGGCCATGTTCGGCGCGCCCGAGCTGGCGGTGACCCGCTGGGGCACGGTCAAGGTCGACCACCGCACGATGATGACCAGCCTGGACGGGGTATTCGCCGCCGGCGACATCGTCCGCGGCGCCTCCCTCGTCGTCTGGGCGATCCGCGACGGCCGCGACGCGGCCGACCAGATGCACCGCTACCTGCGGGCCAAGGCCGGGCTGGCCCTGGCCCAGGCATCCTGACAGGAGGTACCGATGGCCCTCGCTTCGCCCGCGACGGTCGAAGGGTATCAGGAGCGTCTGCGATTTCGTAAGTCGGATCGCATCGAGGACGCGATCGGCGTGCTTGGCCAGTTCGTGCCGGCCACTGGCCGACCGCAGCAGGCCAGGGAGGATTTCTGCTTGCGCCGGCTGCTGGTCGGGTTGGCGCGCAGTGGTCGCCTGCCCATGCCGATGACCGTGCTGGGCGCGGGCACGTCGGCCGTTGGGCCCGATTTCATATGGCGGCTGGAGGGCGCGCGATCGCATGGTGTGGAAGTGACTTCCGCGGGTTCTCGCGATTGGCATGCCTGGAACAGCTGGTCAGCCGCGACCGGTAATGACGTAGACCTCTACCCGTCCGAGGACGGGTACGTGGACGATCAGCCCCTTCGGATGGTCGTTGACGACATCATCGCGGCGATTGATCGGAAGTCAGGCAAGTTCGAGCGCTATCGCGCGATCGTTCCGACCTGCGATTTGTTGATCTACGAAACCTCTGAGGGCGGGATCTTTATCGATCGTGAGCACGATGCGGTCCGACGACTTCTCCGGCATCGTCTTGCTGGTCGAGAATCTGGCTTCTCGGCAATTCACCTGATCCTTGGCGAGGAGCTCACCATCGACCTTCTTGGCTCGATGCCGGAGGTTGTCGACCTGTCGGAAGACTACCTGATCGATTTTTCGGCCTGGTGCAGGGCGCAGGCGCGAGCCCTGCGCGAGAACCGCACCAATGCATTGGATTTCCACAATCTCGCCGAAGAGATCGAAAGCATGGGCAGACGCGATCGGCGGGCGGTGGCAAGCCACCTCCGGAATCTTCTGGTCCATCTGCTGAAGTACCAGATCCAACCCGAACGCCGAACTCGCAGCTGGCTCTCTTCGATCATCAACGCACGCGAGGAAATCAAGGATCTCATTCAGGAAAGCCCGAGCATGGCCCGAGAAATCCCGGAAATGATCCAAGAAGAGTTTGAGCGGGCCAAGCGACTGGCCACTGTGCAGACGGGCCGGTCGGCCACCGACTTTCCGGCACAGTGTCCCTACACGATCCCGCAGTTGCTCGACGACGACTATCTTCCGGAGGACCGGGCATGACCAGCTTCGACCAGCAATCCGGCGCCGAGTTCGTCCAGTACTATCGCCGCGAGGCCGTGCGCCTCGCGCGCGACGGCATGTACGACCCGGCCGAGGAGCATGACGCCTGCGGCGTCGGCCTGATCTGCGCCATCGACGGCAAGCCGCGGCGCTCGGTCGTCGAGGCGGCGATCGGCGCCCTGAAGTCGATCTGGCACCGCGGCGCGGTCGATGCCGACGGCAAGACCGGCGACGGCGCCGGTATCCACGTGCAGATCCCGCACGATTTCTTCCTGGAGCATATCCGCCGCACCGGCCACGAGCCGGGCGCGGGCGGGCTCGCCGTCGGCATGGTGTTCCTGCCGCGCACCGACCTCGACGGGCAGGAGCGCTGCCGGTCGATCGTCGAGACCGAGATCCTGAACTTCGGCTACTCGATCTATGGCTGGCGCCAGGTGCCGGTGAACATCGACATCATCGGCGACAAGGCGAACGCGACCCGGCCCGAGATCGAGCAGATCATGATCGCCAACGCCTGCCGGTCGGCCCCCGACCAGTTCGAGCGCGATCTCTACGTCATCCGCCGGCGCATCGAGAAGCGGGTGATCGCCGACCAGATCAAGGACTTCTACATCTGCTCGCTGAGCGGCCGGTCGATCATCTACAAGGGCATGTTCCTGGCCGAGCAGCTGACGTCCTTCTACCCGGACCTGCTCGACGAGCGCTTCGTGTCGAGCTTCGCCATCTACCACCAGCGCTACTCGACCAATACCTTCCCGACCTGGCCACTGGCCCAGCCCTTCCGGATGCTGGCCCACAATGGCGAGATCAACACCCTGCGCGGCAACATCAACTGGATGAAGAGCCACGAGACGCGCATGAGCGCCGAGGCCTTCGGCGATTTCATGCACGACGTGAAGCCGGTCATCCAGTCGGGCGGCTCGGACTCGGCCGCGCTCGACAACGTCTTCGAGGTGCTGGTGCGCGGCGGGCGCAGCGCGCCCATGGTGAAGACGCTCCTGGTGCCGGAGGCCTGGGTCGGCCACAAGGGCATGCCGACCGCGCTCCAGGACATGTACAGCTACTGCAACTCGGTGATGGAGCCGTGGGACGGGCCGGCCGCGCTCGCCGCCACCGACGGGCGCTGGGTGATCGGCGGGATGGACCGCAACGGCCTGCGCCCGATGCGCTACACGGTCACCGGCGACGGGCTGCTGGTCGTCGGCTCGGAGACCGGCATGGTCCGGGTGGACGAGGCCACCGTCGTCGCCAAGGGCCGGGTCGGCCCCGGCCAGATGATCGCCGTCGACCTGCAGGAAGGCCGGCTCTACCGCGACCGCGAGATCAAGGAGACGCTGGCGGCCTCGCTGCCCTTCTCCTCCTGGGTCAAGAACATCACGGTCATCGACCAGCTGATCCGCAAGGGCACGGTCGAGACGGTGGAGTTCGACCGCGAGGAGCTGCGCCGCCGTCAGGTCGCGGTCGGGTGGTCGCTGGAGGATGTCGAGCTGCTGCTCCAGCCGATGGCCGAGGAGGGCAAGGAGGCGGTCGGCTCGATGGGCGACGACGCCGCGCTGGCCGTCCTGTCCGAGCGCTATCGCGGCCTGCACCATTTCTTCCGGCAGAACTTCAGCCAGGTCACCAACCCGCCGATCGATTCGCTGCGCGAGCGGCGGGTGATGACGCTGACCACCCGGCTCGGCAACCTCGGCAACGTCCTGGACCAGGACGAGACCCAGCTGCGCCTGCTGCAGCTCGATTCGCCGGTGCTGCTGAACGCGGAGTTCGACGCCATGCGCGCCCACATGGGCGACACGGCAGTCGAGATCGACTGCACCTTCGACGTCGCGGGCGAGCACGCCCTGCGCGACGCCATCGGCCGCATCCGCCAGGAGGCGGAGGATGCGGTGCGGGGCGGCTGCAGCCACGTCGTGCTGTCGGACAAGGCAGTCGGGGTCGGCCGGGCGCCGGTGCCGATGATCCTGGCCGCGGGTGCCGTGCATTCCTACCTCGTGCGCCAGCAGCTGCGCACCTTTACCTCGATCAACGTCCGCTCGGCCGAGTGCCTGGACGTGCACTACTTTGCGGTGCTGATCGGCGTCGGCGCCACCACCGTCAACGCCTATCTGGCGCAGGAGACGATCGCCGAGCGCCATCGCCGCGGCCTGCTCGGCGACGCGCCGCTGGAGGCGTGCCTGCGCCGCTACAAGGAGGCGGTCGACCAGGGCCTGCTGAAGATCATGTCCAAGATGGGCATCTCGGTCATCAGCTCCTACCGTGGCGGCTACAACTTCGAGGCGGTCGGCCTGTCGCGCACCCTGGTCGGCGAGTACTTCCCGGGCATGACCTCGCGCATCTCCGGCATCGGCCTGACCGGCCTGCAGCACCGGGCGCTGCGGATCCACGCCCGGGCGTTCGACGAGGACTTCGTCGCCCTGCCGGTCGGCGGCTTCTACCGGGTGCGCGGCAATGGCGACGCCCACGCCTTCGACGGCACGCTGATCCACACCCTGCAGCAGGCCTGCGCCAACGATTCCTACGCCACCTACCGGCGCTACACCGAGGGCGTGCGGCGGATGGCGCCGGTGACGCTGCGCGACCTGCTGGACTTCCGGTCCCGGCGGCCGGCGGTCTCGGTCGACGAGGTCGCCTCGATCACCGAGATCCGCAAGCGGCTGGTCGCGCCGGGCATCTCCCTCGGCGCCCTCAGCCCCGAGGCGCACGAGACGCTGTCGATCGCCATGAACCGGATCGGCGCCAAGTCCGATTCGGGCGAGGGCGGCGAGGACCCGGCGCGCTACAAGCCGCGCGCCAACGGCGACAACGCCTCCTCGGCGATCAAGCAGATCGCGTCCGGCCGCTTCGGCGTCACCGCCGAGTATCTCAACAATTGCCGCGAGATCGAGATCAAGGTCGCGCAAGGCGCCAAGCCCGGCGAGGGCGGCCAGCTGCCCGGCTTCAAGGTGTCGTCGATGATCGCCCGGCTGCGGCATTCGACGGCCGGCGTCAGCCTGATCTCGCCGCCGCCGCACCACGACATCTATTCGATCGAGGACCTGGCGCAGCTCATCTACGACCTGAAGCAGATCAACCCCGACGCCAAGGTCTGCGTGAAGCTGGTCTCGCGCTCCGGCATCGGCACCATCGCGGCCGGCGTCGCCAAGGCCAAGGCCGACGTGATCCTCATCTCCGGCCATTCCGGCGGCACCGGCGCCAGCCCGCAATCCAGCATCAAGTATGCGGGCATGCCGTGGGAGATGGGCCTGACCGAGGCCCATCAGGTCCTGGTCCTGAACCGGCTGCGCCACCGGGTGCGGCTGCGCGTCGACGGCGGCATCAAGACCGGCCGCGACGTGGTCATGGCGGCGATCCTGGGGGCGGAAGAGTATGGCCTCGGCACCGCCTCGCTGGTGGCGATGGGCTGCATCCTGGTGCGGCAGTGCCATTCCAACACCTGCCCGGTCGGGATCTGCTCGCAGGACGAGGCGCTGCGCGCCAAGTTCGAGGGCACGCCCGAGAAGGTCGTCAACCTGTTCAGCTTCGTCGCCGAGGAAGTGCGCGAGATCCTGGCCAGCCTCGGTGCCCGCTCGCTGGAAGAGGTGATCGGCCGCACCGAACTGCTGGCCCAGGTCAGCCGCGGCAGCGCCGACCTCGACGACCTCGACCTCAACCCGATCCTGGTCGAGCCCGATCCGGGCGGCAACGCGCGCTACTGCACGCTGGAGGGCCGCAACGAGGTGCCGGACACGCTCGACGCCCAGATGCTGCGCGACGCGCAGGCGCTGTTCGATGCCGGCGAGAAGATGCAGCTCACCTACAACACCCGCAACACGCAGCGCGCGGTCGGTACCCGCCTGTCGTCGATGGTGACGCGGCGCTTCGGCATGACCGGGCTGCAGCCGGGGCACATCACCGTGCGCCTGCGCGGCTCGGCCGGGCAGTCGCTCGGCGCCTTCGCGGTGCAGGGGCTGAAGCTGGAGGTGTTCGGCGACGCCAACGACTATGTCGGCAAGGGGCTGTCGGGCGGCACGATCGTGCTGCGGCCGATGACGGCGAGCCCGCTCGTCACCAACGAGAACACCATCATCGGCAACACGGTGCTCTACGGCGCCACCGCCGGGCGGCTGTTCGCGGCGGGGCAGGCGGGCGAGCGCTTCGCGGTGCGCAACTCCGGCGCGGTGGCGGTGGTCGAGGGCTGCGGGTCGAACGGCTGCGAGTACATGACGGCCGGCACCTGCGTCGTGCTGGGCCCGGTCGGCGACAATTTCGGGGCCGGCATGACCGGGGGCATGGCCTTCGTCTACGATCGGGCCGGCCGCTTCCCCGTCACCGTCAACCCCGACACCCTGCTATGGGGACGGGTCGAGATGCCCTACTGGGACGAAGCGCTGCGCGACCTGGTGGCCGAGCATGTCCGCGAGACGCAGTCCCGCTTCGCGGCCCAGCTCCTGAACGACTGGGAGGCCGAGGTCGGCCACTTCTGGCAGGTCGTGCCGAAGGAGGTGGTGGCCATGCTGCCGCATCCGTTCCAGCGCCCGGAGGCCCTGGCCGTCGGCGACTGATCGGCTGCCGGCTGCTCAACGCCCCCGGCTGTTCAACACCCCCGGCTGCTCAACACCCATGGAAGCCGCCCCCGGCGACGGGGGCGGCCGCCAGGATGCCCAGTATCCCCGGCCGGTCGCCGGCCGGCTCCAGGACGATCGCGGCCCCTTCCGGCAGGGCATCGCCGCCGACGGCGGGGCCCAGGACCATGATCGCCGGCGTGCGGTGGCCGACCAGGACCCGGTTGGTGCCGGGCGGCGGCGCCTCGGCGAACAGCCGCCGATGCCCGTCCAGCACCTCCTCCAGGCGGCCGCCCGCATAATCGTCGGCCAGCAGCGCGTCGGTCACCGCCACCCGGTCGACGCCGAATGCGATTTCGGCCGTGTCGCGCGCCCGGAACACCGGCCCGGCCAGAACTGGCCGGGCAAAGGGTATCCGCATCTGCCGCATGGCCTGGCCGATCCGGCGCGCCTGCTCCCGCCCGGCCTCCGACAGGTTGCGCTGGCCGTCCCGGTCGCCGAGCCGGAAGGTCCGGTCGCAGGGCATCCCTCTTGTATCGGCATGGCGGAAGAAGAGGACGAGCCCGCCCTGGCGCAGCCGCTCGATCAGGGCCGCGCCGGCCGGCTCATCGGCGCCGAGCGCCCGGAGGCGCCCGGCCGCCTGCAACGGCTGGCCCGCCGCGAGACCCAGGCCGATCGCCGCCGCCAGCAGGGCGCGTCGAGTCGGTCCCTTGACCATGCCGCGGGGCAGTGGCCCTAGGACGGCTTGGCTACCGACTGGGCGAACTCCTCGACGTCGTGCTCGTGGCCCTCGGGGTCGATGACCCGCACGTTGCGGTAGCTGGCGGCCTCGAGCTCGCGGGCCTTCTTCAGGGCGGCGACGGCGTTGGCGCGTTCGAGGCCGACGGCCCCCGTCGCGTCGGCTGCATGGATTCGGTAGGTCATGGGGTTCCTCCGATTGTCATTGGCCCGTCATCATAGGCGCGCCTTGCCGGCCGCGTGCAAGCCCGCCCTCTGCGCATCGCAGCCCTTTGCGCATTGACAGCGGGCCGAGCGGGTTCCTATCTTCCGGCCCGCATGTTCGCCCAGACGCTCAAGCGCACCGCCACCACCATGAAGCCCTCCGCGGGGCGGCTTCGGTTGCGCGTGCGCTGACGTAAGGCGACATAGCAGGAAACCGAAGGGCCCCGCCGGAATGGTGGGGCCCTTCGGTGTTTCCGGGCCCTCCCTCCGCCGGCTCCATGCCCGAACGAGAGGATGAGGAGCATGAGTCCGGACCAGCATTTCGCCGCGGCGGCCGAAGGGTCGAGCCACCGGCGCCTTCCCGCCAGCCCTGCCGTCGCCATCGTCGGCGCCACCGGCGCCGTCGGCGTCGAGCTGATCGCCTGCCTGGAGGATCGCGGCTTCCCGCTGTCCCGCCTGCGCCTGCTGGCCTCGCCCCGCTCGGCCGGCCGGACGGTGCTCTTCCGCGACCAGACCCTGGCGGTCGAGCCGCTGGACGAAGGCAGCTTCGCCGGGATCGATCTCGCCCTGTTCTCGGCCGGCAGCGGCATCTCCCGGCACTTCGCGCCGATCGCGGCGGCGGCGGGTGCCGTGGTGGTGGACAACTCCTCGGCCTTCCGCATGGATGCGGGCGTGCCGCTGGTGGTGCCGGAGGTGAATGCCGGCGCGTCCGAGGGCCATCGCGGCATCATCGCCAACCCGAACTGCGTGGCCATCATTGCCGCCGTGCCGCTATGGCCGCTGCACCGGCTGAGCCCGGTCCGACGGGTGATGGCATCCACCTACCAGGCCGCCTCCGGGGCGGGTGCGGCGGCGATGGAGGAGCTGCGCGCCTCGACGGCCGCCTACCTGGAGGGCCGGCACTATGCCAACACCGTCCTGGCCCATCCCTACGCGTTCAACCTCTTCAGCCACGACACCGCCGTCGACCCCGCGACCGGCAGCAACGGCGAGGAGGCGAAGGTGATGCAGGAACTGCGCAAGATCCTGGGCGAGCCGGACCTGCGGATCGGCATCACCTGCGTCCGGGTGCCGGTGCTGCGCGCCCATTCGATCGCGATGACCGTGGAGTTCGAGCGGCCCGTCGGCCTGGACGAGGCCCGGGCGGCCCTGGCGGCGGCGCCCGGCGTCAGGCTGGTCGATGATGTCGCGGGCAACCGCTTCCCGATGCCGCGCGAGGCGTCGGGCCAGGGCGACGTGCTGGTGGGCCGCATCCGCCACGACGCGAGCGACCCGTCGGGCCGCTCGCTCATGCTGTTCGTGGCGGGCGACCAGCTGCTGAAGGGGGCGGCGCTGAACGCCGTCCAGATCGCCGAACGGCTGCTGCCGCAGCCGGCCGCGGCCGCCGGTCAGGAGATCGGCGGCCGCCGGCCTTCCCAGGGCCGGGCCTGCTCCAGCTGGCCCGCCAGGCGCAGCAGGGTCGCCTCGTCGCCATAGCGGCCGACGAAATGGACGCCGATCGGCAGCCCTTCGGCGTTCCAGGCGAGCGGCAGCGAGATGGCCGGCAGCCCGGCCGCGTTCTCGACCGGGGTGAAGGGGATATAGGCGCGCAGATGATCGCGGTAGCGCTCCTGGTCCATGTCCATCATGTCGATCTCCCCCAGCCGGACGGGCGGCTTGCCGAGCGTGGGGGTCAGCATCACGTCGTACCGCTCCAGGAAGCTGCCGAGGCGCCGGCCCAGGGAATGGATGATGAGGACGGCGCGGGCATAGTCGGCTCCGCTCACCTTGCTCCGCCCCATTTCGCAGAAGGCCCAGGTCGCCTGCTCCAGCTCGTCCGGCCGGGCGCGGCGGCCGAGCGCCGCCTCGCGGAAGTTGACGGTGCTGGCGACGTTGGAGGCGACGATGACGGCGAACGCCTCCCACAGCGCCTCATGGTCGATCGGCGGCTCGGCTTCCTCCACCACGTGGCCCAGCTCGGCGCAGAGCCGCGCCTGGTCGTGCACGGCGGCGAGGCAGTCGGGATCGACGGTCACCCCGGCCGGTGCCGCGGTCGACAGCGCGATGCGCAGGCGGCCGGGGGCGGCGCCGACCTCGGCCAGGAAGGGTCGGGCCTTGGGCGGGCAGGCATAGGGGTCGCCCACCGCCGGCCCCTCGACCGCGTCGAGGGCGGCGGCGGTGTCGCGGACGCTGCGGCTGACCACCAGCCCGGCCGACAGCCCGTTCCACCCCTCGCCGACGTCCGGGCCCATCGGGCAACGCGCCCGGGTCGGCTTCAGCCCGACTAGGCCGCAGGCCGATGCCGGAATGCGGATCGATCCGCCGCCATCGGTCGCGTGCGCGATCGGCACCATCCGCGCGGCAACGGCGGCGGCCCCGCCGCCGCTCGACCCTCCGGCGGAGCGATCCAGGTTCCATGGGTTGCGGGTCGGGCCGAAGCGGCGGGGCTCGGTGGTCGGCACCAGGCCGAATTCGGGTGAGTTGCTGCGACCCAGCACGGCCAGCCCGGAATTGCGGAAGCGGGTGACGATCTCGGAATTGTGGTCGGCCAGGAAACCGTCATAGAGCCGGCTGCCGTTGCCGCTCGGCTCGCCGGCGTCCAGCGCGTAGAGGTCCTTCAGCAGGAACGGCACGCCATGGAACGGCCCCTGCGGCAGGCCGAGCGAGACCTCGCGCCGGGCGCGGTCGAACTGGCGATGGACGACGGCGTTCAGCTTGCCGTCGAGGGCCTCGATCCGGGCGATCGCCGCTTCCAGCACCTCGGCGGCCGACACCTTGCGGTCGCGGACCAGGGCCGCCAGGCCCAGCGCGTCGTACTGGTCGTATTCCTTGAATGCCATCGCCCGCCCTCTCCCTCGTCGCTCATGGTCCGGCCGGCGAGGCTAGCATGGGCCCGGGACGAGGCCGACTTTGATTGCGCCGCCGGCTTTGACTAGGATCGCGCCCACGATGTGGACTCTTCACCATTTCTGGCTCTCGGCTGCCTCGCGCAAGGTGCGGATCGCACTGCGCGAGAAGGACCTTCCGTTCGACCTCGTGCTCGAGAAGCCGTGGGAGCGGCGGCCGGAGCTGATGGCGCTCAATCCCGCCGGCGAGGTGCCGGTGCTGGTGGAGAGCAATGGCCTGGTGCTGTGCGACGGGCAGGCGATCTGCGAGTTCCTGGACGAGGCCTACGCCCAGCGCCCGCTGATGCCGCGCGACGTGCGCGGGCGGGCGGAGGTGCGGCGGCTGGTCGGCTGGTTCGACGGCAAGTTCTCGCGCGAAGTGACCGACACCCTGGTCGGCGAGAAGATGATCAAGCGGATGACCCGGCGCGACACGCCCAACTCCGCCCTGATCCGACTCGGGCTGGGGTCGATCCGACATCATCTCGACTATATCGGCGAACTGGCGGAACGCCGGCGCTGGCTGGGCGGGGACGATTTCTCGCTCGCCGACATCACGGCCGCCGCCCACCTGTCCACCGTCGACTATCTGGGCGACGTGCCCTGGGGCGAGTGCGAGCCGGCCAAGGACTGGTATGCGCGGATCAAGTCCCGCCCCAGCTTCCGGCCGATCCTGGCCGACCATGTGCCGGGGGCGCCGCCGCCCGCCCACTACGCCGACCTCGACTTCTGAGGCGGCGCCCGGCCGCTATCGCCGCGGCGGCTGGCCGATCCCCGGTTCGACCTTGACGTCGAGCTTCTCGAGATTGGCGCGGGCGGCATCGGCGGCGGCACCGTCCGGCGCCAGCCGCAGCACCGCCATCCAGTCGGTGCGGGCGCCGTCCGGATCGTTGCGCAGGCGGCGCACGATGCCGCGTTCCAGCAGGGCGTCGGTCGAGCGCGGGTCGATCGAGAGCGCGCGCGCCAGATCCTCCTGGGCCAGTTCCAGGCTGCCGACCCAGCGATAGGCGCTGCCGCGCAGCACCAGCGGGTCGGCGCGGCGCGGCGCCAGGTCGATCGCGCGGTTGAGGTCGTCGATCGCCTCCCAGTAATTCTTGACCGAAGCCAGGACGATGCTGCGGTCGATCCACAGGTCGGCGTCGTCGGGGGCTATCTTGACCGCGTGGGTCAGCACCGCATGGGCGCGCTCCGGCATCCGCGCGGCCAGCCATGCCTGGGCCGCCTGCGACAGCAGCTCGACGCGGACGCGGATGGCGTCGCCATGGCCGGTGGTGCCGAGCTTCTCGAGCCGGCTCGCGGCTTCCGCCGGCTGGCCCAGGGTCAGCAACGCCACCGCCGCGCAATGCCGAGCCTGCAGCCCGCCGCCCCGGCCTTCCCAGGCGGTCGCGGTCTCGAAGGCCTCGGTCGCCTGGGTGCGCGCCTGGCGCATGCAGCGGGCGTACTCCTCGTTGCGATCCTGGGCGGCTGGGGCAGGACGGGAAGCCGGACGCTGGGCCGACGCGGGCGCGACCAAGGCCGGGAGCAACGCCGCCGCGAGCAGCGCCGCGGACAGGGGGGGAATCACCATGGCGGGCAGAGTCTGCCGGCCGCGGCAGGAACGCAAGTTAACCCGGCGACAGCCAAATCCCCGCCGCAATCGCGCCGCAGGATGCGGCATGATCCGATCCTCCCCCCGCCTCTTCTGCTTCGGCCTCGGCTATGTCGGCGCGGCTGTCGCGCGGGCCATGCATGCGGCCGGCTGGCCGGCCGCCGGGACCACGCGCACGATCGAGCGCGACCTGCCGGCCGGCATGGCCGTGCACCGCTTCTCCGCCGACCGCCCTCTCGATCCGGCCGTGCTCGACGGCACCACCCACCTGCTGACGACGATCGCCCCGGAAGGCGCCCGCGACCCGGTGCTGGCCGCCCTCGCCGGCGCGATCCTCGCCCTGCCGGACCTGCGCTGGGTCGGGTACGTCTCGTCCACCGGGGTCTATGGCAATCGCGACGGCGGCTGGGTCGACGAGGATTCACCGGCCGATCCGTCGGGTGCGCGCGGGCGCCATCGCCTCCTGGCGGAAGAGGCCTGGCGCGACCTGTGGCGCCATCGCGGCGCGCCGGTCCATGTCTTCCGGGTCGCCGGCATCTATGGTCCGGGGCGCAGCGCCATCGACCAGCTGCACGCAGGGACGGCCCGGCGGATCGTCAAGCCGGGCCAGTTCTTCTCCCGCGTCCACCTGGACGACATCGTCCAGGTGCTGGCGGCATCGATGGAGCGCCCCGAGCCGGGCGCGGTCTACAACGTCGCCGACGACCGGCCCGCGCCGCCGGACGAGGTGGTGGAGCACGCGGCCGCCCTGCTCGGCCTGCCCGCGCCGCCGGCCGAGTCCTATGCGCGGGCCGAAGCGTCCCTTTCCCCGATGGCGCGCAGCTTCTATGCCGACAACCGGCGCATCGCCAACGGCCGCATCAAGCGTGAACTCGGCGTGCGCCTCGCCTACCCGACCTATCGCGAAGGGCTGGCGGCGATCGCCTCCGGTGCCGGGGCGGCGGCCAACTGAACTGCCAGCGCGTCGAGGGTCGCGATCAGCCGGCCCAGGTCCTGCGGCCGCGACAGGCGGTGGTCGCCATCCTTGACCAGGGTCAGCGCGGCATCGTCGCACGCGACATGCTCCAGCAGGCGCTGCGACACCGTCCAGGGCACGTCGCGGTCGCGCATGCCGTGGATCAGCCGCACCGGGCAGGCGATCGGCAAGGGCCGGCGCAGGACCAGCCGCAGGCGCCCCTCCTCGATCAGCCGCAGGGTGATCGGGTAGGGCGCGTCGCCATACTCCGAGGGCTCGTGCCACACGCCGTCCGTCAGCAGGGCGCGGCGCACCGGCTCGGGGAACTCGTCCCACATCAGGTCCTCGGTGAAGTCGGGCGCCGCGGCCAGGCCGACCAGGCCGGCCACCCGATCGGGCCGGGCCAATGCCGCGAGCAGCATCAGCCAGCCGCCCATGCTCGATCCGATCAGGATCTGCGGGCCCTCGGTCAGGCGGTCGAGGGCGCAGACGGCATCCGCGGCCCAGGCGCCGATGGTGCCGTCGACGAACCGGCCGGAGGATGCGCCATGACCGCGATAGTCGAACCGCAGGAAGGCCCGCCCCGCCGCGCGGCAGGCGGCCTCGAGTGCCAGCGCCTTGGTCCCGGTCATGTCCGACATGAAGCCGCCGAGGAACACCACGCCCGGGCCCGGGGCGCGGGCAGGCGTGCGGACATAGGCAAGCCGCTCGCCCGCGTGTTCGATGAAGCCTTCGTCCATCCTCTGGGGTAATCTCGCGAGTCGTGAATTCCTTATCCCAAGATAGCATGGAGCCCAGGCTGACCGCCGCCCTCGGCGTCGCCTCCGGTCCCGAACGACGCACGGTCCTGCAGTTGCTGCCGGCCTTGCATGTGGGTGGCGTCGAGCGCGGCACGATCGACGTCGCCGTCGCCCTGCAGGCGGCCGGCTGGAAGGCGGTGGTGGCGTCGGCCGGCGGGCCGATGGTGGCGGAGCTGGAGCGGGCGGGCGCGGTGCACGTCACGCTGCCGCTCGATCGCAAGAATCCGCTGACCATCCATGGGAACGCCAAGCGCCTGGCCGAGGTGATCGACCGCTACGACGTCGATATCGTCCATGCCCGCAGCCGCGCCCCGGCCTGGGCCGGGTGGCTGGCGTCGCGGTCGACCGGCCGGCACTTCATGACCACCTTCCACGGCACCCACAGCAACGGCAACTGGGCCAAGCGGCGCTACAACGCGATCATGGCGCGCGGCGAGCGGGTGATCGCCATCTCGCACTTCATCGCCGAGCATGCCTATGGCATCTACGGCGTGCCGCCGGAGCGCATCCGGATCATTCCGCGCGGCATCGACTTCCGCCGCTTCGATCCCTACGCCGTGACCGGCGAGCGGATGATCCAGGTGGCGAGCCAGTGGCGCCTGCCCGACGGCGTTCCGATCGTCATGCTGCCCGGCCGCTTCAGCCGCTGGAAGGGGCACGAGGTGCTGATCGATGCCATCGCGCTCCTCGGCGACCGCGAACTGGTCTGCGTGCTGGTCGGGGCGACCGAGGAACGCGATGCGTACCGGGCGGAACTGGAGGCGCGGATCCTGGAGAAGGGGCTGGGCGGCCGGGTGCAGATGGTGCCCAACTGCCGCGACATGCCGGCCGCCTACATGCTGGCCGACGTGGTCGTCGCCCCCTCGACCGAGCCCGAGGCCTTCGGGCGGGTGCCGGTCGAGGCCCAGGCGATGGGCCGCCCGGTCATCGCCACCGACCATGGCGGCGCGCGCGAGACCGTGATAACCGGCGAGACCGGCCTGCTGGTGCCGCCGGGCGACGCGCCGGCGCTCGCGGCCGCGATCGCCGACGCCCTCGACCTCACCATGGCGGAGCGCAAGTACCTGGGCGAGCGGGCGATCGCCCATGTCCGGGCCAACTTCGACCTGTCGCAGATGTGCGCGGAGACGCTGGCCGTCTATTCCGAGGTGCTGGGCATCGGGGCTGCCGGCGAGCGCAGCATCGCGGCTTGATCGCCCCGCTCCGGGGCCCGGAGCGGGTTCTCGTCATCAAGCATGGCGCCCTGGGCGACGTGATCCAGGCGACGGGCCCGCTGCAGGCGATCCGCCGGCACCACCCCGGGGCGGCGATCACGCTGCTGACGACCGCGCCGTTCGCGGACTTCCTCGCGGGCTGCCCCTGGATCGACGAGACCTGGATCGATCGCCGGCCGCCCCTGTGGAACATGCCGGGGATCCTGCGGCTGGCCTGCCGCCTGCGGCGGGCGGGGTTCGCCCGCGTCTACGACCTGCAGACCTCGCGCCGGTCGGGGGCCTACCTGCGGCTGTTCGGGCGCCGCCGGCCGCAATGGTCGGGCATCGCTCCCGGTGCCTCCCATCCCCACGCCAATCCCGGCCGCGACCGGATGCACACGCTCGATCGCCAGAGCGAGCAGCTGGCCATGGCCGGCATCGCGGATGTTCCCCCGCCCAGCCTGGACTGGGTGCCGGACGGGGCGCTGCCGCCGGGGACGCCGCCCCGGCCCTTCGTCCTGCTGGTGCCGGGCGGGTCCGCCCACCGGCCGGAGAAACGCTGGCCCGTCGCCCGCTTTACAGAACTGGCGGGGCGGCTCGTCGCCGACGGGTTGCGGCCCGTCATCCTCGGCAGCCGGGGGGAGCGTCCCCTGGCCGACCTGGTCCGGGCCTCGGTGCCCGAAGCGGTCGACCTGACTGGTGCCACCTCCCTTTCCGACCTTGTGCGCCTGGGTCGGGCGTCGGCCGGCGTCGTCGGCAACGACACCGGGCCGGTGCACCTGCTGGCCGTGGCCGGGGCGCCGACGGTGGTGCTCTTTTCGCGCGCGTCCGACCCGGACCTCTGCGCGCCTCGCGGTGCCCGGGTGCGCGTGCTGCGCGAATCCGACCTGTCACGGCTGGGAATCGCGCCGGTTGCGGCCGCTCTCGGCGCGGCGCGCGCATCGACCCTCTTGCAAGGCTGACCGTCATCGTTAGATTGACGTATGCGGCGGGCGCTCAGGGCCCGTCCGCATTGTCATGACCATAGGAGACGATTCATAGCCAGACCCCCATTCGAGCCGACGCCGTCCCGCGATGGGCCGCGCGTCAACGCCGAGATCCGCGTGCCGCGCGTTCGCCTCGTGGACGAACGTGGAGAGATGGTCGGCGTGGTGACGACCGCCGAAGCGATTACCATGGCGGAAGAGGCAGGGCTCGACCTCGTGGAAGTGGCGCCGAACGCCGATCCACCCGTTTGCAAGATCCTCGACTTCGGCAAGTTCAAGTACGAGGAACAGAAGAAAAAGAACGAAGCCCGCAAGAAGCAGAAGATCATCGAGGTCAAGGAGATCAAGCTGCGCCCGGGCATCGACGACCACGACTACGACGTCAAGATGCGCAGCATGCAGAAATTCATCGAGGAAGGCGACAAGGTGAAGGTCACCTTGCGATTCCGCGGGCGCGAGATGGCGCACCAGGACCTTGGCCTCCAGGTGCTGATCCGGGTGCGCGACGACCTGGAAGAGGTCGCCAAGGTCGAGCAGATGCCGCGCCTGGAAGGCCGGCAGATGGTCATGGTGATGTCGCCCAAGTGACGGCGTCGGGATGATGGCGCGAAGGGCGCCTGGATTGGTCCCCTCCGGGGTTCGTCCCCAAGGCTGCCCTTGCCATCCGCCGGATGCGTCGCTATAAGCCCGGCTCCCGCCGGCGGCCGGGCTGGTGCGCATCCGTGCGTGCAAACGGGCATGCCTTCGCTGCGGCGCGTGACCAATCGAGAAGGACCGAAATGCCCAAGATGAAGACGAAGAGCGGGGCGAAGAAGCGCTTCCGCGTAACCGGCACCGGCAAGGTGGTGGCCAACGTCGCCCACAAGCGGCACCGCCTGGTGAGCAAGCCCCAGAAGATGAAGCGCAAGGCGCGCGGCACCATGATCCTCGCCGAGGGCGATGCGCGTCAGGTGCTGAAGTACATGCCGTACGCTCGGGGGTAACAGACCATGGCACGCGTCAAGAGGGGCGTCACGGCGCACGCCCGGCACAAGAAGGTCCTCGACATGGCCACGGGTTACCGTGGCCGGGCCAAGTCCAGCTTCCGGATCGCCATCGAGAAGGTCGAGAAGGGGCTCCAGTACGCCTATCGCGACCGGCGCCGCAAGAAGCGCGATTTCCGCGGCCTGTGGATCCAGCGCATCAATGCCGGCGCCCGCGAGCTGGGCCTGACCTATTCGCAGTTCATGAACGGCATCAAGAAGGCCGGGATCGAGGTCGACCGCAAGGTGCTGGCCGATCTCGCCGCCCGCGAGCCGGAAGCCTTCAAGGCGCTGGCCGAGCAGGCGCAGGCCGCGCTTGCCCAGGAAGCGCCGGCCCAGGCCGCCTGACCGGCGGTCGGGACGGGGAACCATGCTGTACCAGGGTCGATTTACGGGCGTCTCGTAAGCCCCGCGGTCGACCTCGCGGGCCCGGGCACGGATCTTCCGTGGTCGGGCCAGCCAGCACCAAGGGGCCGGAAACGGCCCCTTTTTCTTTGGCTTCGTCCCATGGCCCTCGCGCCCGGGACAGATTGGGGAAAGCCACCGATGACCGAGCTGGAGCCGCTGCGCGACCGCCTGATGCTGGCGGTCGCCGATGCGGGAGACCTCGATGCCCTGGAGGCGGTCCGCCTGGCCGCACTCGGCCGCAAGGGCGAGATCACCGAGCGCATGAAGACCCTGGGCAGCCTCGCCCCGGATGCCCGCCGGCTCGCCGGGCAGCAGTTCAACGCGCTGAAGGACGAGGTCTCGGCCGCGCTGGAGGCACGACGCGGCCAGCTGCAGACCGATGCGCTGCAACGCCGCCTGGCGGCCGACCGGATCGACGTCACCCTGCCGCCGCGGCCGGAAGGCGAGGGCCGGGTCCACCCGATCAGCCAGACCATCGACGAGCTGACCGCGATCTTCGCCGACATGGGCTTCACGGTCGCCGAGGGGCCGCATATCGAGGAGGATTTCTACAACTTCACGGCCCTCAACATCCCGCCCGAGCATCCGGCGCGCCAGGAGCACGACACCTTCTACCTGCCGCCGCGCGCCGACGGTACGCGGCTGGTGCTGCGCACCCACACCTCGCCGGTGCAGATCCGCACCATGATGCGCGACAAGCCGCCGATCCGCATCATCGTGCCGGGGCGGACCTTCCGCTGCGACGACGACGCCACCCACTCGCCGATGTTCCACCAGGTCGAGGGGCTGGTGGTCGACCGCACGAGCCACATGGGGCACCTCAAGGGCTGCCTGATCGAGTTCTGCCGCGCCTTCTTCGACATCGACGACCTGCCGGTGCGCTTCCGGCCGAGCTACTTCCCCTTCACGGAGCCGTCTGCGGAGGTCGATATCGGCTGCTCGCGCGAAGGCGGCCAGCTGAAGATCGGCCATGGCGCCGACTGGCTGGAGATCCTGGGCTGCGGCATGGTCCATCCCAAGGTGCTGGCCAATGCCGGGGTCGACCCGACCGAGTACCAGGGCTTCGCCTTCGGCATGGGGATCGAGCGCATCGCGATGCTGAAATACGGCATCCCCGACCTGCGCACCTTCTATGAATCCGACCTGCGCTGGCTGCGCCATTACGGCTTCGTGCCGCTCGACGTGCCGACGCTCTCCGGGGGCCTGTCCCGATGAAGATCACCCTGTCCTGGCTGCGGGACCATCTCGAGACCGAAGCCGACCTTCCCACCATCGTCGCCCGCCTCACCATGCTGGGCCACGAGGTGGACGGGATCGACGATCCGGCCGCGCGCCTGGCGCCCTTCACGGTCGCCCATGTCGTGTCGGCGGTGCAGCACCCGAACGCCGACCGGCTGCGCGTGTGCGTCGTCGACACCGGGGCCGAGCGGGTCCAGGTGGTGTGCGGCGCGCCCAACGCCCGGGCCGGGATGAAGGGCGTCTTCGCCCGTGCCGGCACCGTGATCCCGCGCACCGGACTGCTGCTCAAGGCCGGCCAGATCCGCGGCGAGGCCTCCAACGGCATGCTCTGCTCGGCCTACGAGATGGGGCTGTCGGACGACCACGAGGGCATCATCGACCTGCCCGCCGATGCGCCGGTCGGCGAGCCGTTCGCCCGGGTGATGGGGTTGGACGATCCGGTCCTCGACGTGAAGATCACCCCCAACCGGGCCGACTGCCTCGGCATCCGCGGGCTGGCGCGCGACCTGGCGGCGGCCGGGGTCGGCCGGCTCAAGCCGCGCGACCCGGTCACTGTGCCGGCCGTCTTCGACAGCCCGATCGGCGTCGGGCTCGAACTGCCGGCCGACGCTGCCGCCGCCTGTCCGCTCTATGCCGGGCGCTACATCCGCGGCGTGCGCAACGGGCCCAGCCCCGAATGGCTGCAGCGCCGGCTGCTCGCGGTCGGGCTGCGGCCGATCTCGGCCCTGGTCGACATCACCAACTTCTTCACCCTCGACGTCGCCCGGCCGCTGCATGTCTTCGACGCGGACGCGGTGGCCGGCGACATCGTCGTGCGGCTGTGCCAGCCGGGCGAGTCCCTGCAGGCGCTGAACGGCAAGGTCTACGAGCTGGACGGCGAGATGACGGCGATCGCCGATGCCGACGGCGTGGTCGGCCTGGGCGGCGTCATCGGCGGGGAAAGCACCGGCTGCACCGCCGATACCGTCAACGTGTTCGTCGAGTCGGCGCTGTTCGATCCGGTGCGCACGGCCTCCACCGGCCGCAAGCTCTCGCTCCAGACCGATGCCCGCTACCGCTTCGAGCGCGGCGTCGACCCGGCATCGGCCGTCGCCGGCATCGAGGCGGCGACGCGGATGATCATCGAGCTCTGCGGCGGCGAGGCGAGCGCGGTGGTGGTGGCGGGCGCCGAGCCGGCCCATCGCCGGTCCATCCGGCTGAGCGACAGCCGCGTGGCGACGCTGGGCGGCCTGCCCGTCCCGCCCGAGGAGGCGCGCGGCATCCTGGAGGCCCTGGGCGCGACCGTGCACCGGGCGGCCGACGCGATGGAGGTGGAGATCCCCTCCTGGCGGGCGGACATCGAGGGCGAGGCGGATCTGGTGGAAGAGGTGCTGCGCGTCCATGGCTACGACGCGATCCCGGTGGTGCCGCTGCCGCGCGAGCATGCGGTGACCAGGCCCGCCCTGTCGCCGTCCCAGCGCCGCGTCGGCCATGCCAGGCGGGCGCTCGCTGCCCGCGGCCTGGTCGAGGCGGTGACCTTTTCCTTCATGCCGGGGACCGACGCCGTACATTTCGGCGCCGTCCAGGATGCGCTGCGGCTGGTCAACCCGATCAGCTCCGACCTCGACGTGATGCGCCCGTCGGTGCTGCCCAACCTGATCGCGGCCGCCGGGCGCAATGCCGCCCGCGGCTTCCCGGACGGCGCACTGTTCGAGATCGGGCCGCAATATGCCGACGACACCCCGGAAGGGCAGTCGCTGGTGGCGGCCGGCATCCGCAGCGGCCAGGCGGGGCCGCGCAGCTGGGCGGGCCCGGCCCGGCCGGTCGATGCCTTCGACGCCAAGGCCGATGCCCTGGCGGCGCTGGCCGGCCTGGGCGGGCCGGTCGACAACCTGCAGACGACGGTCGATGCGCCGGCCTGGTACCATCCCGGCCGCTCCGGCGTGCTGCGGCTCGGCACCGTGGCGCTGGCCCGGTTCGGCGAGCTGCATCCGGCCGTCCTCCAGGCGATGGCGGTCAAGGGGCCGATGGTCGGGTTCGAGGTGCTGGTCGACGCCGTGCCGCTGCCCCGCGGCAAGGGCGGGCATGCCCGCCCGGCGCTCGTCCTGTCGCCGTTCCAGCCGGTCACGCGCGACTTCGCCTTCCTGGTGGACGAGGCGGTGGCGGCGGAAGCGGTGACCCGCGCGGTCAAGGCGGCGGAGCGCAAGCTGCTGGCCGGGGTCCGGGTGTTCGACGTCTATCGCGGGCCGGGCGTGGCCGAGGGGCGCAAGTCGATCGCGATCGAGGTGACCCTGCAGCCGGCCACGGCGACCCTGACGGAAGAGCAGATCGACGCCATCGCCGGCCGCATCGTCGCCCAGGTGGCGAAGGCGACCGGCGGCGTGCTGCGGTCGTAGGCGAGAAGCGTCGCCCCCCGGACCGGATGACGGTCCGGGGGGCTGATCACCGGGCGAGCGGCGCGATCTCGTCCAGGATGACGCGGGCCCGCGTCGCGGCATCGCCGCCGGGCAGCGGGATGGTCCGGCGGGCATGCCGGCGGACCAGATCGACCGCTCTGGCGTCGAGCGATCCGCCGATGTCGGCGGGAAGGACCGCGATATCGATGGTCCGGACGCCGAGCCCGAACTGGACCAGCCGGTCAGGCGGGAGCCAATGCACGCCCAGCGCCAGGGTCGGGTCCTGCACCATCCGGGCATGCGCCTCGCCGAGGGTCGGCACGTCGGGGATTGGCATGCCGCCCAGTTGCAGCCCATCCGGCGCGAAGACGGCCCCGGCGATCCGATGTTGCGCCATCCGTCGGCGCAACTCCGCCGGGCCGTCGGCGGGCAACGGGTCGACGACGAGGACGGTCGGCAGCCGTGCCGCGTCCGGGTCGGGGGCCGCGTGCCGGACGAGCGCATCGATGAGCGGGTGGCCGGCGAAGCTACTCAGGTTCGGCCGGACATTGTATTCGAGTATGGCGAAGCGCTGCTCGTGCCAGGGCCGCTCGACCGCCTCGGCCCGGAAGTCGATGGCCGCCAGCGGTACGCCGACCACGTCCATCAATCGGCGGAACATGGCCGCGTTCGCGGGGTGCACCTGGTCCGTCAGGTCGCGCACATATCCGCCATGGGAGCGCATCGGGATCGACCGGACCGCGACCATCCGTCCGGTCTCCGGCACGCTCCCGAGGGACAGGCCGGCATTCGCCAGCGTCAGTTCGACATCGGCATCGACGACGACCGGGTTGGCGGATGGAATGGCGGCGCGCCCCTCGGCCACGGCGGCATTGTGGTCCGCCAGCAGCTCCGCCACGCTGGATCGCCCGTTGCCCGTCACATGGGCCGGGCAGCGCTGCAGTACCGCTTCGAGCGAATTGCCGACCAGGATCGCCCGGAAGTCGGGCACCGGCAGGTAGGGTTCGATCATGACTGCCGTGCCCTCGGCGACCGCACGCTCGAATGCGGCGCGTATCCGGTCGGGGGCGCGAATATCGAGCGTGACGCCGTGCCCGCCGCTCGCGTCGACAGGCTTCACCGCGACCGGATAGCCGATCGCCTGCGCGGCCGGCAGCGCATCGGCGGCGTGCCGGATCACGCGGTCGGGCAGCACCGGCAGGCCGAACGCCGCCAGGTATCGTTTGGCCGTGATCTTGTTGGTCGCCAGCGAGGCCCCCATCCGGGGGGCGTCCAGCGGCATGGACGTGTCGAACAGGGTGCGTCGGCGGCCTTCGCCGATCATGGTCATGCCCGGATAGAGCGTGGACCAGCGCCAGGGCACCCCCAGCCGCACGGCCGCCTGCCGGAGAATGTCGGCGACCGGGTGCTCCAGCTGACGGCGGGCCGCCTCCTCGGCGATCATGCGCAACTGCCGTGCGGCGGCCCGCATCCGGTCGGCCGCCGCCGCCGTCAGGAGATTCCGTTCGGTCAGGTCTACCGTGGCGATCGCGAGCCGGGATGCCTCCAGCGCCAGCTGGCGGGGCATGTCCGGCAGGACGTAGTCGTCCGGCATCGCGCCGGCACGGATCGGCCGGCGGGGGCGGTTCGATGCCCAGGCGGCCAGCGCCTCGGTCGTCATGGCGGCGGCCGCGGCCGGATGAAGGGCCTCGTCGGAAGGCTCCAGCGCAACGCCGAGCTTGGCCGCTGCCGTGCGCCAGCGGCCACGCCAGGCCGGATCCATCCGCTGGCCGGCGTGGCCGAGGCCGGTCAGATGGAGGACGATGACCGTCGCTTCGTCCTCCAGGCTGGGGCCGTGGGCCTCCCGAACCGCGACCTTGATCTGCACCATTCAGCGCCTGCTCCCCCGTGCTGTCGCCGCGGCGGGAAATCCGCGGTCGATTATGCCCTTATAGCGGCAATCGAGGAGCGCTTCTGCGCCGCTTCCCTGTGTGCATAGGATTTTCGCTGACGGGTATGGCCGGCGGCGGCCGATCACTAGAACCGCATGGTCTTCGCCTGGACCACCTGCGGCAGGGCGCGGACCTGGGCCAGCAGCGGCTCGTCGATCGGCTGATCGACCTGGACCAGGCAGATGGCGTCCTCGCCGGGCGCGGTGCGGCCGAGATGGAAGCTGGCGATGTTGACCCCGACGTCGCCCAGCGTGCGGCCCAGGGCGCCGATGAAGCCGGGCTTGTCGCGGTTGCGCACGAACAGCATCGGCCCGTCCAGCTCCGCCTCGAAGGTCATGCCCTGGACCTCGACGATGCGCGGCTTGGCGCCGCCGAACAGGGACCCGGCCACGGTCCGCGTGCGCCCGGCGCAGGTGACCGACACCCGGACCAGCGTCTGGTAGTCGGGCGTCTGGGCGCCCGTAACCTCGGTCACCTGCATGTTGCGCTCGCGCGCGATGACCGGGGCCGACACCATGTTGACGCTTTCCAGCAGCGGCGCCAGCAGGCCGGTCAGCATCGCCGCCGTCACCGGCTTGGTGTTGATGCCGGCGGCCTCGCCCTCGAAGTCGATCTCGACGGCGTCGATCGCCTCCTCGGTGAGCTGCCCGGCGAAGCTGCCGAGCTGGGTCCCGAGCACCATGTAGGGGCGCAGGGTCGCCGCCTCCTCGGCCGAGACCGAGGGCATGTTGATGGCGTTGACGACCGCGCCGGTCAGCAGGAAGTCCGACATCTGCTCGGCCACCTGCAGGGCCACGTTCTCCTGCGCTTCGCCGGTGGAGGCGCCGAGATGCGGGGTGACGATGACGTCGTCGCGGCCGAAGAGCGGGCTCGTGGTCGCCGGCTCGACCGCGAACACGTCGATCGCCGCGCCCGCCACATGGCCCGATTCCAGGCCGGCCAGCAGGGCCGCCTCGTCGATCAGCCCGCCCCGCGCGCAGTTGACGATCCGCACCCCGCGCCGCATGCGGGCGATCGAGGTGGCGTCGATGATGTTGCGGGTGGCCTCGGTCAGGGGCGTATGCAGGGTGATGAAGTCGGCCCGGGCGAACAGGGTCTTGAGGTCGACCTTCTCCACGCCGAGCGTGCGGGCACGGTCCTCGGACAGGAACGGGTCGTAGGCGATGACCTTCATCTTCAGGCCGAGCGCGCGGTCGGCGACGATCGAGCCGATGTTGCCGCAGCCGATGACGCCCAGCGTCTTGGCCGTGACCTCGACGCCCATGAACCGGTTCTTCTCCCACCGTCCGGCCTGGGTGGAGCGGTCGGCGGCGGGGATCTGGCGGGCGAGCGACAGCAGCAGGGCGATGGCGTGCTCGGCCGTGGTGATGGAGTTGCCGAAGGGCGTGTTCATCACCACCACGCCGCGGGCGGTGGCGGCGCCGACATCGATGTTGTCGACGCCGATGCCGGCCCGGCCGACGATCTTCAGGCGGTCGGCGACGGCCAGGACCTCCTTCGTCACCTTGGTCGCCGAGCGGACGGCGATGCCGTCATAGGCGCCGACGATGGCGCGCAGCTCGGCCGGCTTCAGACCGGTATGCACGTCGACCTCGATGCCGCGGGCGCGGAAGATCTCGATGGCGCGCGGCGACAGGGAATCGGCGATCAGCACCTTGGGCATGGTGGTCGTCCGTCTTTCGTATGGGAAATGCCGAGGGGCCGCCGACCTTTCGAAGGCCGGCGGCAGGTCGGAGCAGGAAGGGTTCAGGCCGCCGCGGCGCGGGTCAGGTCGGCCCAGGCCCAGTCGAGCCACGGGCAGAGCGCCCGGATGTCGGCGGTCTCGACCGTCGCGCCGCACCAGATGCGCAGGCCCGGGGGGGCGGCGCGGTGGCCGGCGATGTCATAGGCGACGCCGGCCTGCTCCAGTCGCCGGGCCAGGTCCTTGACCGTCGCCTGCTGGGCCGCGGCCGGTTGGGCCGCGAACCAGGGGTCGACGATGGCGAGGCACACCGACGTCCAGGAGCGCGACGCCGGGTCGGTCGCCAGGAAATCGACCCACGGCGTGCGCTCGACCCAGGCCGCGAGGGCCGCGAAGTTCGCCTTCGAGCGGCCGACCAGCGCGTCCAGGCCGCCCACCGCCTCGGCCCATTTCAGCGAGTCGATGGCGTCCTCGACGCACAGCATCGACGGCGTGTTGATGGTCTCGCCCTGGAAGATGCCCTCGTTGATCTTCCCGCCGGAGGTGAGGCGGAAGACCTTGGGCATCGGCCAGGCGGGCTTGTGCTGCTCCAGCCGTTCGACCGCGCGCGGCGACAGCGCCAGCATGCCGTGCGCGGCCTCCCCGCCCAGCGCCTTCTGCCAGGACCAGGTGACGACGTCGAGCTTGTCCCAGGGCAGGTCCATGGCATAGGCGGCCGAGGTCGCGTCGCAGATCACCAGGCCGGCGCGGTCGGCCTTGATCCAGTCGGCGTCGGGCAGGCACACGCCCGAGCTGGTGCCGTTCCAGGTCAGGATCACGTCGCGGTCGGTGTCGACCTGGGTCAGGTCGGGCAGGGCGCCGTAGGGCGCGCGGAAGGCGCGGACATCGGTCAGCCGCAGCTGCTTGACGATGTCGGCTTCCCAGGTCTCGCCGAAATTCTCCCAGACGACGACGTCGACGCCGCGGGGGCCGAGCAGCGACCACAGCGCCATCTCGACCGCGCCGGTGTCGGACGCGGGCACGATGCCGAGCCGCCAGTCGGCCGGCAGGCGCAGCACGGCGCGGCTGCGGTCGATCACTTCCTTGAGCTTGGCCTTGCCGGTCCGGGCCCGGTGCGAGCGGCCGAGGAATGCGTCGCGGAGGTCGTCAGGGGTCCAGCCGGGGCGCTTGGCGCAGGGGCCGGAAGAAAAGCACGGGTTCGCAGGGCGCACTGCGGGCATCGTCATCTCGCCTATCCCTTTCAGAATGGCAGCGCCCCGGTGGGGGGGCGTGTCCCGCCGCGGTGGCTACAGGGGCGGAAGGGTGGCGTCAACGGCGATCTTGTCGCGGGATCGCCCGGCTGGCGAATCCATGCGACGATCGGGATCGGCCATGCTGAAGCTCGACCATCTCACCGTCATCGCCCCGTCGCTTGAGGAGGGCGTTGCCCATGTCCGTGCCTGCATCCGCATCGACGTGCCGTTCGGGCAGCGCCACGGCTACATGGGCACCCACAACCGCCTGCTGCAGCTGGGCCACGCGGTCTACCTGGAGATCGTGGCCCTGGACCCCGGCGTCGCGCCGCCGCGTCGCGCCCGCTGGTTCGGTCTCGACGACCAGAAGGCCGTCCGCGCCGACTGGGATGCCGGCCGCCGCCTGCGCGGCTGGGTCGCACGGACCGACGGCATCGACCGCGTTCTCTCGGGCCGGGAGGCCGTCTTCGGCAGGAAGGTATCCCTGCCCTGGGATACCCCTTCCTTCGAGTTCGCCATTCCAGACGACGGCGCGCTTCCCCTCGACGGCGCGGCCCCCTCGATCATCGACCGGCGCGGCAAGCCGAGGTCGATGGCGACGATGGCGGACCGGGGGGCGCGCCTGCGGTCATTCTCGCTCGAACACCCGGACGCGGCCAGGATCGCGAGCCTTTACCGCGACCTGGATATCGACCGGCCTCCGGCGATCATGCCCGGCCCGGACCTTCGGTATCGGGCGCAGATCGAGACGCCGGGCGGCATGCGGGAGCTTTTCTGAGCACGGGCGGGCGAAGCGCCATCCGTCGCAGCAAGGATCATTGCTTCGGGCGCCGGCCCGCCAACGGCGTTGGACATGCTCGCCCTCCGTCGCGTAGAAAACGGGACGGAACGCCGGCCAGCCGGGTTAGCACAGGGGTAGTGCAGCGGTTTTGTAAACCGAAGGTCGCGGGTTCGAATCCTGCACCCGGCACCAGCGCCGGCTCTGCCCGTCAGGGCAGGGCGGTGACGTTGGCGGCGAGCGGCAGCAGGCGGCGGGTGGCGGCGATCAGCTGGTCGACCTCGCCGTCGGTGCCGTCGTGGCGGCAGACCAGGCGGATCAGCTTCGGGCCGCGCCGGGCGAAGAGGAAGCGCTCGGCCTCCAGGCGGGTGATGACCGCCTCCGGCATCTCGACGAACAGTTCGTTCGCCTCCACCGGGACATGCATCTTGACGCCGGGCAGGGCCGACAGGCCGTCGGCCATCCGCTTGGCGAGCGCGTTGGCGCGCGCGGCCAGCTGCAGGTAGAGCCCGTCCTCGACATAGGCCAGCAGCTGGGCCGAGGCGAAGCGCATCTTCGACCAGACATGGCCGGCGCGGCGCAGGCGGAAGACCAGTTCGTGGGCGATCGCCGGGTCGAAGGCGACGATCGCGTCGCACGACATGCAGCCGTTCTTGGTGGCGCCGAACGACAGCACGTCGACGCCGATCTTCCAGGTCATCTCGGCCGGGGTGCAGCCCAGCGTGTCGAGCGCGTTGGCGAAGCGCGCCCCGTCCATGTGCATCTTGAGGCGGTTGGCGCGCGCCACCTCGCCGATCGCCGCCAGCTCGTCGAGCCGGTAGACGGTGCCGAAGTCGGTCGCCTGGGTGACCGAGACGCCGGCCGGCTGCGGCTTGTGCGGCTGGCCGACGCCCGCCTCCGAGATCGCCTTGGCCAGCTGGTCGGCGGTGATGCGGTACTGCGCGCCCGGCAGCAGCTGCAGCTTGGCGCCGCCCGACTGGGCCTCGAACGCGCCGCACTCGGAGGTCTGGATGTGCGCCGTCTCGTGGCAGTAGATGCCGCCCCAGGGCCGCGTCATCGCCGACAGGGCGATCGCGTTGGCGGCGGTGCCGGTCGCGACCGGAAACACCCGCACCTCGGTCTCGAACAGGTCGGACAGGCGGCGGTCGACGGCCTTCGACATCTCGTCGTTGCCATAGGAGGGCGCCGTGCCGCGGTTGGCGGCGACGATCGCCTCCATGATCGGCTGCGCCACGGATGCGGTGTTGTCGCTGCGAAAGTCGACGGGCTGCGTCGTCATCGGCGGTCGCTCCGGGATGCGGGGGACGGGGTCGGCCCGGACGATAGGGCGCCGGCCCCGCCGCGGCAACCCGGCTCGACGCGCTCGCTGCCGCCCGGGCGCCGCCCGGGCGCCAGGTCAGGCCCCGTGCCGCTCCGCCTGGTCGAACCAGCGCTTCAGCAGCCAGCTGTCGAAGGCGACGGCGAAGACCGCGAAGACCAGGCCGACGGCGTACATCTGCGGGTCTTCGGCGCGGGCGGCGACGAGCAGGCCGAGCAGGCCGAGCAGGCCGATCAGCGTGCCGATGACGAAGGATGCGGTGGCGGACATGGCGGTTCTCCCGGGGTGACTGGAGGGTGGATGACGGCAGGAGTCCGATCGTCGTCGAACAGGATGCGGCTGCCGGCGCCGTCGAGGTCGTCGAACTGGCCGCTGCGCAGCGCCCAGAGGAAGGCGGCGAGGCCCGCCGCGCCGAGCCCGAGCGCGATCGGTACGAGCAGGAGCAGGCTGTTCATGGCGGGCTCCGGGTCGGGCGGGTCGCGGCACGGTCGCCGGTCCGGCGCAGCGCGTTGGCGATGACGAGGATCGACGACGAGGACATGGCGATCGCCGCGACCAGCGGTGTCACATGGCCGGCCATCGCCAGGGGCACCGCGCCCAGGTTGTAGGCGATGGCGAGCACGAGGTTCTGCCGCACGCGGCGCGCGGCCGTGCGGGCGGCATCCAGCGCGTCCGCGACCGCACCGAGGCTCGCTCCCTGGAAGACGAGGTCTGCCGCCGTCTGGCTGATGTCGGCCGCCGTGGCCGGCGACATCGAGACGAACGCGGCGGCCAGCGCCGGCGCGTCGTTGAGCCCGTCGCCGACCATCAGCACGCGCCGGCCCTCGGCCGCCAGGCGGGCGATCGCCGCCGTCTTGGCCGCCGGGTCGAGGCCGCCCTGCCACTCCGCGATCCCGGCCGCACCGGCCGCCTGGGCCACCGCCGCCGGGCGGTCGCCGGACAGGACCAGGACCCGCAGGCCGGCCGCCCGCAGGCGCCGGACGGTGTCGGCGGCGTCCGCGCGCAGCGTGTCGCGAAAGGCGAAGCGGACCGGTGCCCGGTCCGGCCGCACCAGGAAGAGCTCCGGGTCGACCGCCGTGCCCGATTCGGCGATGCCGCAGAAGCGCCGGCTGCCGAGGCGCCACTCGCCGCCGGGGACGGCCCGCGACAGGCCGAGGCCCGGATGCTCGACCACCCCCTCGGCGGCCGCCACCGGCCGGCCCAGGGCCGCGACCAGGGCCTGCGCCAGCGGGTGCCGGCTCCAGGCGGCCAGCCCGGCCGCCGCCTCGAGGTCGGCCGGGCCATGGTCCGGGCCGGGCAGCAGGGCCGGGCGGCCGAGCGTCAGGGTGCCGGTCTTGTCGAAGATGACGGTGTCCGCCAGCGTCAGCCGCTCCAGCGCCGTCGCCGACTTCAGCAGCACGCCGCGCCGCATCAGCCGCCCGCTCGCGATGACCTGCACGACCGGAACGGCCAGCCCCAGCGCGCAGGGGCAGGTGATGATGAGCACGGCCACGGCGTGCATCATCGCCGGCTGCCAGCCGATGCCGCCGGCCAGCCACCAGCCGAGGAAGGTCGCCAGCGCCGCGAGATGGACGACCGGCGCATAGAGGCGGGCAACGCGGTCGGCCAGCGCCACCAGCCGCGCCCGGCCCTGCTCGGCCACCTCCATCAGGCGCACGATCTCCGCCAGCAGGGTGCCTTCGCCCGATGCCCCGGTGATGAGGGTAAGCGGCGCCGTCAGGTTGACCGTGCCGGCGAACACCGCGCTGCCGGGCCGCACCGCGGCCGGGGTCGATTCGCCGCTGACCAGGCTCGCGTCGACGTCCGAAAGGCCGAGCACCACCCGGCCGTCGACGCCGATCCGCTCGCCCGCGGCGACCAGCACCCGTTCGCCCGGCCGGACCTGTTCCGGCGTCCGGCGCTCGACGCTGCCGGACGGGTCGATGACGGTGACGCTGCGCGCCCGCAGGCCCAGCAGGTGCTCGGCCGTCGACCGGGCCCGGCCGCGGGCGCGGTGGTCGAGGTAGCGGCCGACGAGCAGGAAGAAGAGCAGGGTGACGGCGGAGTCGAAATAGGCGTGGCGGCCGGAATGGATCGTCTCGTAGAGGCTGGCGGCGGCGGCCAGCGTCACCCCGACCGCGATCGGCACGTCCATCGAGGACCGCCCGGCGCGGAGCGCCCGCCATGCCCCCTCGTAGAAGGGCCGGCCGGCATAGGCGATCGCCGGCAGGGCGATCGCGGCCGACAGCCAGTGCAGCAGGTCGCGGGTGGCAACCCCCATCCCGCCCCCGGCATCCGTTCCGATCAGGCCGGACCAGACCGAGACCGAGATCAGCATGACATTGCCGGCGGCGAAGCCGGCGACGGCCAGGCATTGCAGGAGCCGGCGCTCGGCCGCCGCCGCGGCATCCTGCAGGCGGGCCGGATCGAACGGGGCGAGCCCGAAGCCGAGGCGCACCAGCGGCTGCAGGATCTCGTCCGCCAGGGCCGGCCCGCCCTGCCATTCCACCACCAGGCGGCGGGTCGTCATGTTGACCCGCGCCCGCACCACCCGCGGGTCGCGCGCGAGCGTGCTCTCGATCAACCAGACGCAGGCCGCGCAGTGCAGCCCGTCGACCATCAGATGCACATGGGCGCGATCGCCGTCGGCCACTGCATAGGCCGCGGCGTCGACCCGGGCGGACGGGTCCGGCCGGAGCGGCCGCAGGGCTGCATCCTGGACGAAGCGGTCATAGAACCGGTCCAGCCCCAGCCCTTCGATGGCGGCACGCGCGGCAGCACAGCCGGCGCAGCAGAAACCGCCGACCGCACCCGAGGGCAGCGGGGCGCCGCAGTGGCGGCAGGGATCGGCGGTCGGCGGCGGCGCCGGGGTGGGGACGCGGCGAGGCGGCGGGAGGGGCGATCACGGTGCGATCAGCCTCTGGCGCACATGCAGCCGGCCGTCGGGGCCGCGGGCGTCGATGGTCACGTCCCATTGCCCCGGCTGCAGCCCGTCGATGGGGGCGGCATAGCGTCCGTCACCCGTCGGGTCGATGGACAGGTCGCGGCGCGACCCCGGCTCGAGCGGGCGCTCGAGATGGGCGGCCAGGGACGCGGGCGACAGCGCCCGGCCTTCGCGGTCGGCCAGCAGCAGGACGATTTCCCGGCGACCGTCGACCGTCCGCAACTCCGCCTTTGCCGTCCAGCCGAGGCGATCCTGCCGCTCCTGCGCGGCCAGCACGGCGTTGTAGGCGATGCCGCGCTCATAGGGCCGCTCGACCGTGACGCCGCTGAAGGTGCCGATCGCCAGCCGGACCATGACCGCGTTGACGGCCACGACCAGAAGCATTCCCCCGACGAAGATCCAGGGGATCCAGGCGCTGCGGCGCGGGGAACCGGCGCCGGGGGCGCCGGGCCGGTGGGCGGCGGTTGGAACGAAGGACATGGGTCAGGGCCTGGGCGCGAGGAAGACGGAGCCGTGCCGCGCCACCTCGCCGGAGGCGAGATGGGTGGCGGCCAGCGTGATCGGGGTCGATTCCGGCAGGGTCGCGCCGGCCGGGACGGTGACGAAGACGCGGTAGGTCGCGACCGCATCCGGCTGGGCGGAAACCACCAGCTGCTCGTCGTCGGCGCCGGAGACCGCCAGGCGCGCGGCCGGCAGGCCCTCGATCGCCAGGCGATAATCCTGCCGGTTCCAGGTCTTGTTGAGGATCTTGATCGTGTAGGCGTTGCGCAGGCCGCCGTCGGCCAGCGGAATCCACAGCGGGCTCCGGTCGCGCAGGATCGACAGTTCGACCGTCGGCCGCATGGCCAGCGCCGCCACCATCACGGCGCCGACCAGCCCGATCATGACGAGGTAGATGAGGATGCGCGGCCGGAGCCAGCGGATCGGCTGGGTCCTGCCGGCGGCCTTCGCCTCCTGGTTCGCCAGCGTGTCCCAGGTGATGAGTCGCGGCGGCCGGCCGACCTTGTCCATCACGCCGTCGCAGGCATCGACGCACAGGCCGCAGCCGATGCATTCGAGCTGCTGGCCGTCGCGGATGTCGATGCCGGTCGGGCACACGGCCACGCACTGGGTGCAGTCGATGCAGTCGCCCCGCCCCTCCCAGCCGGTGCCCTGCTTGTGCTTGCCGCGCGGCTCGCCGCGCCAGGCCTGGTAGGTGACGATGACGCTGTGCTCGTCCAGCATCGCGCTCTGGAAGCGCGGCCAGGGGCACATGTAGGTGCAGACCTGCTCGCGGGCCCAGCCCGCCAGCAGGTAGGTCGTCACCGTGAACAGGCCGATGAAGAAGTAGATGCCCGGATCGGCCGCGCCCTGAAGGATCGGGCCGATGGTGCGCGGTGCATCGACGAAGTAGAGGATCCAGGCGCCGCCGGTCGCCAGCGCGATCCCGAGCCAGATCGCATGCTTGGCGGCCTTGCGGGCGAGCTTGGCCACGCTCCAGGGCATCTTGTCGAGACGCATCCGGGCGTTGCGATCCCCCTCCACCAGGCGTTCGACCAGCATGTAGAGGTCGGTCCAGACGGTCTGCGGGCAGGCATAGCCGCACCACACCCGGCCGAGCAGGCTGGTCGCCAGGAACAGTGCCAGTGCCGCCAGCACCAGCAGGCCGGTCAGGTAGTAGACCTCCTGCGGCCAGATCTCGATCCACAGGAAATAGGCGCGCCGGCCCGGCAGGTCGATCAGGACCGCCTGGTCGGGCGCACCCGGCCCGCGGTCCCAGCGCAGCCACGGCACGAGATAGTAGATCGCCAGGAAGAGCCCCAGCAGCGCCCACTTGATCTGCCGGAAGCGGCCGGAGACGGACTTGGGGTAGACCTTGATGCGATGGGCGTAGAGCGGCTCTTCGGCGCGTTGCGCCGCCACCGAGACAACGGCGTCGCCCCGCCCGGCACCCGGTTCAGCGGGAGGCGCGGGCCGGGGCGTATGCAGCGCGGGGGACATGGCCAGGCATCCCGCTCAGCGACCGCCGCCCAGGGAATGGACGTAGAGGGTCAGCATGCGGATGGTCGCCTCGTCGAGCCGGCCGGACCATGCCGGCATGACGCCGCCGCGGGCCGAGGCGATGCTGCGCTCGATGGAGGCCTTGTCGCCGCCATAGAGCCAGATGCGGTCGGCCAGGCTGGGGGCGCCCAGTTCCAGATTGCCGCGCCCGGCCTCGCCGTGGCACGCCACGCACTGGTCGGCGAAGATGGTACGGCCGCGCTCGGCCGCCGCCGGCACCGCGGCGCGGCCCGACAGGGTCAGGACATACTCGGCCGTGTCGCTGATCTGCGCCGGGGTCAGCATGCCGTCCAGGCCGAACCGGGGCATCTGCGACTGGCGGGTATCGGCGTGGGCGCTGCGCACCCCGAAGGCGATCGTGCGGCCGATGGCGTCGAGGTCGCCGCCCCAGATCCATTCGTCGTCGACCAGCGACGGGAAGCCGCCCTTGGCCCCGGCGGCGCCGGCGCCGTGGCAGGGCGCGCAATTGTCGGCAAAGGCGGCACGCCCGCCGGCGATCGCGAAGCCATGCAGGTCGCCCGAGCGCGGGATGTCGGCCACCGCTGTCGTCCGGATGCGATCCAGCATCGGCTGCACGCGGGCCCGCTCGGCCGCCATCCGGTCGGCCAACTCGGCGCGCTGCGACCAGCCGAGCCAGCCGCCCACGCCGGGCAGGGTCGGGTAGAGGACGAAGTATCCAAGCGACCAGGCGATGCAGGCGTAGAAGACCCACAGCCACCACTTGGGCAGGGGCGTGTTCAACTCGCGGATACCGTCCCATTCGTGGCCGGTCGTCATGGTGCCGGTGACGGCATCCTTTTCGATCTTGGTCGGCATGGCTCGGGGCAGCCTTTCGGGCAGGCGAATTCAGGTGGAGCGGATCAGCGGTCGTCGCGCAGCGGGATCTGGCCGTGCTCTTCCAGACGGCGGCGGCGGCTGGGCCACATGGCCCAGGCGACGATGCCGATGAAGAGCGCCATGAACCACACGACCCAGAGCGAGCGCAGGAAGGCGATGAGTTCGGGGAAGTCCATCTCGGGCCGCCTTTACTGCTGCAGGTCTTTCAGCGAGTAGTCGCTGAACTTCACCAGGGTCCCCAGCATCTGCAGGTAGGCGACCAGGGCATCCATCTCCGACAGGAGGCGCGGGTTGCCGTCGAAGTCGCCGACGACCGCCTTGGGGTAGCGGGCGAGCAGGCCGCTGGCATCGGCATCGGGGTTGGCCTGGGCGCCCAGGTCGACGAGCGCGCTGGCGATCATCTCGTCGGTGTAGGGCACCCCGACGGCCCGGTTGGCCTTCAGGTGCTGGGCGATGTCGCGGCCGCGCAGCGGCCGGTCCTGCAGGAAGGAGTAGGGCGGCATGATCGATTCCGGCACCACCCCGCGCGGGTCCATCAGATGGGCGACGTGCCACTCGTTGGAATACTTGCCGCCGACCCGGGCGAGGTCGGGCCCGGTCCGCTTCGACCCCCACTGGAACGGGTGGTCGTACATGCTCTCGGCCGCCAGGCTGTAGTGGCCGTAGCGCTCCGCCTCGTCGCGGAAGGAGCGGATCTGCTGGCTATGGCAGGTGTAGCAGCCCTCGCGGATGTAGATGTTGCGTCCGGCCAGCTCGAGCGGGGAGTAGGGGCGGACCCCGTCCACCCGCTCGATGGTCGATTCGACGGCGAACAGCGGCACGATCTGGACCAGGCCGCCGATCGACACCGTGATCAGCGTCAGCACCATCAGCAGCAGGACGTTTCGCTCGATCGTCGCGTGACGGAAGGTCATGGCTGGGCTCCCCTCAGCGCGCCGGCTGGCCGGCCGGCACGCCGGCCTCCACGGGCATGCGCGTCGTCATCCATAGGTTGTAGACCATGATCAGGCCGCCCAGCAGGAAGCAGACCCCGCCCAGCGCCCGGATCAGGTAGAAGGGGTGCATGGCGGCGACGGTCTCGACGAAGGCGTACTGCAGGAAGCCCAGCTCGTCGTAGGCCCGCCACATCAGGCCCTGCATGATGCCCGACACCCACATCGCGGTGATGTAGAGGACGATGCCGATGGTCGCGATCCAGAAGTGCCAGGACACCAGCCTGGTCGACCACAGGGCGGGGCGCTTCCACAGGACCGGCACCAGGTAGTAGACGGCGCCGAAGACGATGAAGGCGACCCAGCCGAGCGCGCCGGAATGGACGTGCCCGATGGTCCAGTCGGTGTAGTGGCTGAGGGCGTTGACGGGCTTGATCGACATGACCGGGCCCTCGAACGTGCTCATCCCGTAGAAGGCGACGGCGGTCACCGAGAAGCGCAGCGCGGGGTCGGTCCGCAGCTTGTCCCAGGCGCCGGACAGGGTCATCAGCCCGTTGATCATGCCGCCCCAGGACGGCATCCACAGCATGACGGAGAAGGTCATGCCGAGCGTCTGCGTCCAGTCGGGCAGGGCCGTGTAGTGCAGGTGGTGGGGGCCGGCCCAGATGTAGAGGAAGATCAGCGACCAGAAGTGGACGATCGACAGCCGGTAGGAATAGACCGGGCGGTCCGCCTGCTTCGGGATGAAGTAGTACATCATCCCGAGGAAGCCCGCGGTCAGGAAGAAGCCGACGGCATTGTGGCCGTACCACCACTGGATCATCGCGTCCTGGACGCCGGCGAAGAGGATGTAGCTCTTCGAGCCGAACAGCGAGACCGGCATCGCCAGGTTGTTGACGATGTGCAGCATGGCGATGGTGACGATGAAGGCGAGGTAGAACCAGTTCGCCACGTAGATGTGCGGCTCCTCGCGACGCATGATCGTGCCGAGGAAGGCGACCAGGTAGACGACCCAGACGATGGTCAGCCACAGGTCGACGTACCATTCCGGCTCGGCATATTCCTTGGACTGGGTGATCCCCATCAGGTAGCCGGTCGCCGCCAGCACGATGAACAGCTGGTAGCCCCAGAAGATGAACCAGCCCATCAGGTCGCCGCCGAAGAGGCGCGCCCGGCAGGTGCGCTGCACGACGTGGATCGAGGTACCCAATAGCGCGCTGCCGCCGAAGGCGAAGATGGCGGCCGACGTGTGCAGTGGCCGGAGCCGGCCGAACGTGGTCCATTCCAGGTCGAGGTTGAGGATCGGGAAGGCGAGCTGCAGGGCGATGACGACGCCCACCATGAAGGCGGCGATCCCCCAGAACATGGTCGCCACGACGAACGCGCGGACGACATCCTCCACCGGCTCGAATGCCGGGCGTACCCGAACCTCGGTCAGGGCCGGCACCCCCGGACCATCCACTGCCGCGATCGCGCTCATACCTGGAACTCCCCTCCGTCTCGGGCCGAGACAGGGGGCATTGTGGGCGGTGCGGCCGGCGCGGCATTGATGTACGTCAACGACGGCGGCGGCCCGGTGCGGCAACGGTCTATGGCGGCGCGGCGGAAGGTCGCGGCCGATCGGCGCCTGGGGAAGGGGACGCAGACCATGACCGAAGCCATTCCGGTCTTCACCACACCATCGCCCCGCGTGAGGCGGGTGCCGGTCGACCGGCCCTGGGCGTGGCTGGCCGCGGGCTGGCACGATCTCCGGGCGGCGGGCACCGTCAGCCTCGCCTATGGCGGGGCGGTGGTGGCGGCCAGCGCCATCCTGCTGCTGGGGCTCCTGGCGGCGGGGCACTTCGCCCTGGCCCTGCCGCTCGCCGCGGGCTTCCTGCTGGTGGCCCCGGTCCTGGCCGCCGGGCTCTACGAGACCAGCCGGCGGGTGGCGGCCGGGCAGCCGCCGACCCTGCGCGCGGCGGCGGGCGCCTTCCGGGCCAATGCCTCGCAGATCGGCCTGATGGGGCTGGTGCTGCTGCTCATCCACCTGGCCTGGGTGCGGATCGCGATCCTGCTCTTCACCCTTTTCGTCGGTGATTCAGGGGGCGACTGGAACCGGCTGGTGGGGGACGTGCTGCTGTCGTCGCGCGGCCTGCCGCTGCTGGTGGTGGGCTCGGCGATCGGCGGCGTGCTGGCGGTCGTGACCTTCGTCTTCTCGGCGGTCTCGATCCCGATGCTGCTCGACCGCGACGTCAACGTCTTCACCGCGATCGCGACCAGCGTCGCGGCCGTGCGCGCCAACCCCTGGACCATGGCCCTGTGGGCGGCGATCATCGCCGCCTGCACCGCGTTCGGGCTGGCGACCCTGACCCTGGGGCTGGCGGTCGTCCTGCCGATCCTGGGCCATGCCAGCTGGCACGCCTATCGCGACCTGGTGGAATAGGGGTCAGGCGGCGAACTGCCCTGCCGCCACCCACAGCAGGAACAGGGCATTGGCGACCAGCAGGACGGGGGCGGCCCGGCTGAGCGTTCCGGACCAGCGGCGGCCGAAGAAGGCGCCGAGCCAGGCGACGCCGGCGAGCGGCACCGTCGTGCCGGCGACGAAGGCGGCCATCGCCATCGCCCCGCCGCCGGCGCTGCCGGTCGCGGCCGCGGCCGCCAGCGCGCCATAGAGCAGGCCGCAGGGCAGGAAGCCCAGCGCCACCCCCAGGGCATAGCCGCGCATGCCGCGTGGATCGCCCAGGAGCGGCCCCAGCCGGCCGGCCAGCCGTTGGGCGAGGTCCCGCCCGGGCAGGGCTGCCGGGCGCAGCCGGGCCAGCCCGTCCAGGCCCCACAGCAGCAGGGCCGCTGCGGCCAGCAACAGGAACCCCGCGGTCAGCCAGCGCGTCTCCACGGCCAGCGCTGCGCGGCCGGCCAGCGCGCCGCCGAGCGCCCCCAGCGCGACATAGGTGGTCGCCCGGCCGAGATGGTAGGGGACCAGCGCCGCGCCGGCCAGGCGCTGCAGAGTGCCGTACCGGCGGCCTTCCCCCGGCAGGGCCGCCGCCACCTGCGCCAGGACGAAGGGCCCGCACATCCCCGCGCAATGGCCGAGCCCGCCCACCAGGCCCGCGACCAGCATGGCGAGCGCGATCCGCCCGGTATCGCCCGAGGCGAGCGCGTCGAGGAAGTCGGGGCCGGGGTGGTGCATCGCCGGGGGCCTGTTCGGGTGATCGGGGGGTGCTCGAAGCGGATCGCCACCATGCGCCGGGACCACCGCGCCCGCCCTTGACCTGGGTCAATCGACGCCGCGCGCCTTGACGCGGAGGGGGCGGAGGGCGAAAGCTGCCCCACCTTGGGGAGGGGCGGCATGGGCAGCGTTCGGAACATCCTGTTCGTCATGTGCGACCAGTTGCGCGCGGATCATCTGGGTGCCGCCGGCCACCCGCACCTGAAGACCCCCCACCTCGACCGTCTGGCGCGGCGCGGCGTGCGCTTCGATCGCGCCTATGTGCAGTCGGGCGTGTGCGGCCCGTCGCGCATGTCGTTCTACACCGGGCGCTACATGTTCAGCCACGGCGCCACCTGGAACCGGGTGCCGCTGTCGGTGCGCGAACGCACGATCGGCGACTACCTGCGGCCGGCCGGCATGCGGGTGGCGCTCGCCGGCAAGACCCATGTCCTGCCCGATGCCGACGGCCTCGCCCGGTTCGGCATCGAGGGCGGCTCGGCCCTGGCCGCCCTGCTGCGCGAGGGCGGGTTCGAATCCCTCGACCGCTACGACGGCCACAGCCGCCCGGGGCGGGAGAGCGGCTACCCGGCCTTCCTGGCGGCCCACGGCTATGGCGGCGACGATCCCTGGAACGACTGGGTGATCTCGGCTGAGGCGCCGGACGGCCGCGTGGTCAGCGGCTGGCACATGCGCCACGCCCACCTGGCCGCCCGGGTGCGCGAGGAGCATTCCGAGACCGCCTACATGACCGACCAGGCGATCCGCTTCGTCGAGCACCAGGGCGACGCGCCCTGGTGCCTGCATCTCAGCTACGTCAAGCCGCACTGGCCCTACATGGCGCCCGCTCCCTACCACGCGCTCTACGGGCCGGAGGACTGCCTGCCGCTCAACCGCGACCCGGCCGAGCTGGTCGAGCCGCATCCGGTGATCGCGGCCTATCGCGGGCACGAGGAATCCCGGAACTTTGCCCGCGAGGAGGTCGTGCGCCGGGTGCGGCCGGCCTACATGGGCCTGGTCGCCCAGATCGACCACCATATGGGCCGGCTGGTGGAGACGCTGGGCCGCCTCGGCCGGCTCGACGACACGCTGATCGTCTTCACCGCCGACCATGGCGACTTCCTGGGCGACCATTGGCTGGGGGAGAAGGAGATCTTCCACGAGGAGGCGATCCGGGTGCCGCTGATCGTCGTCGACCCCGACCCGCGGGCCGACGCCACCCGCGGCCGGGTGGAGCGCCGGCTGGTGGAGGCGATCGACCTGCTGCCGACCTTCCTGGAGGCGACCGGTACGCCGGGCGCCCCGCACCTGCTGGAGGGCCGCTCGCTGCTGCCGCTGACGCGCGGCCCCGGCCCCGTCACCTGGCGGGAGGCGGCCTTCTCGGAACTCGACTACGCCTTCCGCCAGGCGCGGCTGACGCTCGGCCGCGAGCCGGCGGAATGCCGCGCCTGGATGGTCCGGACCGAGCGCTGGAAATATGTCGACTGGCTGGGCTTCCGGCCGCAGCTCTTCGACCTCGAGGAGGACCCGCAGGAGCGGGTCGACCTGGGGCAGTCGCCCGGCCATCGCCCGGTCCGGGCGGAGATGCGCGACCGGCTGTGGGAATGGGCGCGGGCGCGCAAGCTGCGGACCACCCTGTCCGACGCCGAGGTGCGCCAGCGCACGGCACGGCACAAGGAGCACGGCATCTTCTTCGGCGTCTGGTAGCCCGGGCCGGGTCCGACGCCGTGCTGCACGTGCTCCAGTCCTTTGCGACCACCGCGCTGATCCAGCTCCTGGGGTTGGCCAACGCGGTGATGCTGGCCCGGCTGCTGGGCCCCGAGGGGCGGGGCGAGCTCGCCCTGGTGCTGCTCTATCCGATGCTGGCGCTGGGGCTGATCGGGCTCGCCGTCAACGACGCCATCGTCTATCGCGCGGCCAAGGCCGCACCCCCCGGCCGCCTCGCCCCCTCGGTGCTGGTGCTGGCGCTGCTGGCCGGCGGCATCGCGCTCGCCGCCGGCTGGGCGCTGGTCCCGACGCTGCTGTCCGGCCATGCGGCGGACGTGGTGCATTCGGGCTTCGTCTATTTCCTGATGGTGCCGGCCGGCCTCGTCGGGCTCTACCTTGGATCGGTGTTCCAGGGGCGGCTGGAGTATGGCGTCTGGAATGCCATCCGCGCCTCGACCACCGTCGCCACGGTCTCGGCGGTGGGTGCCCTGGCGCTGCTGGGCATGGCCGAAGTGGCGAGCGTGACGGTCGCCTATCTCGGCGGCTTCTGCCTGTCGGCCGGCCTGGCGGGATTGCTGGCGTGGCGCCGCGGCTGGCTGCAGGCGGCCCCCGACCGGCGGGAGCTCGGCCAGCTCGTGCGGTTCGCGGCCCCCCTGCAGGTCGGGGTCGTGGTGCAGCTGGTCAACGAACGCCTCGACCAGCTGCTGATCGCCCGCCTGCTGACTCCGACCGACCTCGGCCTCTACGTGGCGGCCATGGCGGTCGCGGCCATCCCGTCCATCCCTGCCGTCACGCTCGCCAACGTCGCCTATCCGCGCATCGCCGGGGTGGTCGAGGCGGCGGACCGCGGGCCGGTGGTGGAGCGCTATGTCCGTCTGTCGGTGGCGCTGGCGGGGGCGATCGCCGTCGCCCTCCTGCTGGCCGCCGACCGGCTGGTGATGCTGCTCTATGGCCCCGCCTTCGCGCCGGCGGTGCCGATCCTCGCCTGGTATGCGGCGGGCGCGGTGGCGCTCGCGGCGCGCGCGGTGCTGGCCCAGGCGGTCAAGGCGTCTGGCTATCCCGGCCGGGCGATGCGGGCCGAGCTGGCGGGCCTCGCCGTCAACGTGGCGCTGCTGCTCCTGCTCCTGCCGCAGGTGGGCGTGGTCGGGGCGGCCGTCGCCTATGCCGGGATGCAGGCGACGACGCTGGCCCTGCTGGTCGTGGCCGCGACGCGGGTGGCGGGCTTCCAGCCGGTGCGCCTCGTGCGCGACACCCCGCGCGAGGTGGCCGACCAGGCGCGCCGGCTGTTGCGGCGGTAGGCCGGCACTCAGCCGGTCTTGGCGTCGTCGGCGGTCGCCATGCGCACGCCGCGGCCGAAGCCGAAGCGGGGCCCCAGTCCGTCCAGCAGCGCCACCAGGCCGCGCGGCATGAACATGACGACGGCGACGATCAGCGCGCCATAGATCAGCATCCGGTATTCGCCGATGCCGCGCATCGCCTCGACCCCGATGGTCATCACGAAGGCGCCGAGGATGGGCCCGAACAGGGTGCCGACGCCGCCGATCAGGGTCATGCCGATGACCAGGATCATCAGGTCCAGCCCCAGCACCGAGCTCGGCGTCAATAGCAGGATGTAGTGGGCGTAGAAGGCGCCGAGCAGCCCGACCAGGAAGGCGCTGGTGGCGAACGCCAGCAGCTTGTAGCGGGTCAGGTTGATGCCCAGGCTCTCGGCCGCATCCTGGGAATCGCGGATCGCGACCAGCGCCAGCCCGACCGGCGACTTGACCATGCGCACGACCGCATAGACCGATCCCAGGAAGAGGAACGCCGCCAGGTAGTAGTAGGGCACCTTCTCGGCGGCGTTGAACACCACCTCGCCCAGGCCGGGGATGGTGAAGCCGTCATAGGCCGGGATGCCCCACAGCCCCATCTCGCCCCGCGTCGTCTCGCGGAAGACGGTCAGCAGCACGCGCACGATCTCCGCGAAGCCGAGCGTCACCATGGCGACGTGCGGCACCGAGCGGATGCGCAGCACCGGCAGCGCCACCACCAGCCCGGCCGCGGCGGCGACCAGCCCTGCCGCCGGCGTCGTCAGCCACGGCGTGATCTCGAAGTTCTTCGAGATCAAGGCCGAGAAATAGGCGCCGATGCCGAAGAAGGCATGGTGGCCGAAGGTCTTCAGCCCGGCATAGCCGGTGGTGAAGTTCCAGGCGACGGCGAAGGCGCCGAAGACCATCGACAGGATGATCAGGTGCAGGACGTAGGTGTCGTGCCAGACCAGCGGCAGGACCAGGAGGACGGCGACGAGCGCCGCCACGGCGAGCCGTCCCTGGAGGGCGAGCGGGGCGAACATCGCGTCAGCGCTCCTTCACGCCGAAGAGGCCCCAGGGCCGGACCCAGAGGAAGAGGATCATCATCCCGAAGGCGATCACGTCGCGCCATTCGGACGAGGTCAGGGTGATGCCGATCGCCTCGACGATGCCGAGCAGGAAGCCGCCGACGATGGCCCCGGGGAAGCTGCCGAGCCCGCCCAGCACCACCACGACGAACGCCTTGATGATGAGCGGCAGGCCCATCCACGGGTTGACCGCGAAGACCGGCGCCAGCAGGGCGGCGGCGACCGCGGCCAGTGCTGCCCCCAGCGCGAAGGTGATGGTGTGGATGCGCGCGGCCGGCACGCCGACCACGGCGGCCGCCTCCGCGTCCTGGGCCGTCGCCCGCACCGCCCAGCCGAAGCGCGTCCAGCGCAGCACCACCGCCATCGTCGCCATCACCCCTACGGCGACCCCGAAGATCAGCACCCGCTGCCAGGGCAGGCGGAACTCGCCCACCTGCAGCAGCCCTTCGACGAAGTAGGGCACGGACTGGAACCGCTCGCCCCACAGGGCCAGCGCCAGGTTCTGCAGGAAGATGGAGACGCCCAGCGTGGCGGCGATGGTGCTGAAGGCCCAGCCCTCGCGCTTCAGCAGCACGTTGATGGTCAGGCGCTGCACCAGGGCCGCGATCAGGGCGACGGCGGCGACCGCGATGATCACGGCCGGCACCGGGTGGATGTGGTGCTGGGCGAACAGGAAGAACACGAAGAAGCCGCCCAGCATGTAGAACTCGCCATGGGCGAAGTTGAGGATGCGCATGGTGCCGTAGATGAGGGCGAGGCCCGCCCCCATGATCGCGTACATCGACCCCAGGATGATCCCGTTGACCAGCTGTTCCAGGAAGAGGGTGAGGGTCATGGGCCGGTCCTCAGGTGCCGAGATAGACGCGCTTCACCATCTCGTGCTCCAGCATGGCGAGCCCGGAGCCCTCCAGCACGATGCGGCCGCTTTCCAGCAGGTAGCCGCGATGGGAGTTGGAGAAGGAGAGGTGGACGTTCTGTTCGTTGAACAGCACCGCGATGCCCTCGGCGTTGATCTTGCGGATGATGTCGACGATCTGGTCGACGATGCGCGGCGCCAGGCCGAGGAACGGCTCGTCCATCATCAGCAGGCGCGGGCCCGACATCAGGCCGCGGGCGATCGCCACCATCTGCTGCTCGCCGCCGCTCATGCGCCCGGCCAGCTGCCCGCGGCGCTCGCGGATGATCGGGAACAGGTATTCGACCCATTCCAGCCGTTCCTTCTCCCGCGCGCGGACGGCGGGGTGGAAGGCGCCCATGCGCACGTTCTCCAGCACGGTCATCTGCGGGAAGAGGCGGCGGCGCTCCAGCACCAGCGACACGCCGAGCCCGGCCATCTGGTGCGCCGGCAGGCCGGAAATGGTCTTGCCGTCGAGCGTGATGGTGCCGCCCGACGGCCGCACCAGGCCGATGATCGCCTTCAGGATGGTGCTCTTGCCGGACCCATTCGGGCCCATCACCGCCACCACCTCGCCGCGGCCGACCGTCAGCGACACGTCCCACAGCACCTGGACGTCGCCGTACTTCACGTCGAGGTCCTTCACCTCGAGCATGGGCGCCTCGATGGCCGCGGCCTCAGGCATGGGGCTGGCCGAGATAGAGGTTGACCACGTCGGGGTGGCTGGAGATTGCCTCGGGCGTGCCCTCGGCCAGCTTCTCGCCGCGGTTCAGGAACATCATCCGGTTCGACAGGCGCATGATCACCCGCATGTTGTGCTCGACCAGGATCAGGGTGACGCCGGTCTCGCGCAGCCGGTCCACCAGGTCGATCAGGCCGGGGATGCTGGCCTGGTCGACGCCGCCCGTCACCTCGTCGAGCAGCAGAAGGCGCGGGCCGGTCGCCATGGCGCGGGCCAGCTCCAGCCGCTTACGCTGCCCGGTCGACAGCGACTTGGCCAGTTCGTGGCGCTTGTGGGCCAGGCCCACCATGTCGACATAGGGCCCGGCGGCGTGGCGCATCTCGGCCAGCGAGCGGTGGCGGACCAGGGCGGCGGCCATCACGTTCTCTTCCACCGTCAGCTCGGCGAAGGGCTGGGTGATCTGGAAGGTGCGGGCGATGCCGAGGCGCGAGCGCTGGTCGGGCCGCATCCCGGTGACGTCGCGCCCCTCGAAGCGGATGCGCCCGGTGGTCGGCCGCAAGGCTCCGGCGATCAGGTGGAACAGGGTCGTCTTGCCGGCCCCGTTCGGGCCGAGCAGGCCGAACACCTCGCCCCGGCGCACCGTGAAGCTGACGTCGTTGACGGCGACCAGCCCGCCGAAGCGGATGCCGATCCCCTCGACGGCCAGGATGTCTTCGCTCGTCGTCATGATGCTTTGCGTTCGATGGTGCCGGCCAGGGACAGCAGGAAGAGGGCCACCCCGGGCGCGACGGCCCGGGGTGGGTGCGCTAGCGTCGCCCGCCCCTACTGGGGCTTGTAGGTGCTGGTCGCGACCGAGGACGGCCAGATGGCGCGCTGCGTGCCGTTCTGGATCTGGGCGGCGGGGACCGCGAAATAGTCCGGGCCGACCTTGGGCGAATGGGTCTCGAGGTCGAACACCCAGCGGCCCAGCGTGCACTTGGTGTCGGTCTTGGCGAAGGCCTCGTTCATCTTCTTCACCTCGACCGACCCCGCCCGCTTGATGACGTCGAACAGGATGACGCCGTTGCAGTAGCCGAAGGCGTGGTCGCCCGACGGCTCGACGCCGAGGAAGGGCTTCATCTTGTCCGACAGGACCTTGTGCTCCTTGTTGTTCTCGGGGTCGAACAGCAGGGGCGAATAGACGATGTTCTCGCCGGCCGGGCCGGCGCCGGCGATGAACTCGCGCAGCGTCGGGTAGAAGATGGCGAAGTGGAAGGGCTTCACGCCCTGTTCCTTCATCTGCTTGGCCAGCGCCGCGCCGGCGTTGGGCGAGGTGAAGATGCTGATCAGCACGTCGGGCGGCGCCGCGCGCAGCTTGGACAGCTGCGGGAAGAAGTCGGCGTTGCCGATCGGCACCAGCTCCTGGCCGGTCATCTTCCAGCCTGCCGGCTCGAACAGCTTGCGCATGAACTCGATGTTCGACTTGGAATAGTCGGTCTCCTCGGCGATGAAGCCGAAGGTCTTGTTCGGCGCCTTGACCTTGCCTTCCTTGATCAGCCACTCGGTCGTCTCGAAGGTGGTGGCGGCATAGGCGTCGCTGTTGAACGAGAACTTCCAGTAGTTCCCGTACTTCTTCTTGTCGGAGGCGATCTTGCGGGCGATCTCCTGGCTGACGGGCTGCCCGGTGAAGAAGATCTTCGGGAAGGCCGGCGCCAGCTCCATGATCGCCAGGGTGACGTGGCTGTGGAACAGCTCGCCCACCAGGATGTCGACATTGTCGCGGGTCAGCAGCTTCTGGGCCGCGCTGACGCCGATCTCGGGCCGGGACTGCGAATCCTCGAAGATCAGCTCGATCTTCTTCTGCTTGCCGTCGACCATCAGGCCGCCGGCGTCGTTGACCTCCTTGGCCGCGAACTCCCAGGATTTGCGCATGGCGACGCCCGACGCGGCGGCCGGCCCCGACAGCGGCCCGATGGCGCCGATCTTCACGGTATTCTGGGCCATGGCCGGCGTCCCGGCGCCGATGGTGAAGGCGGCCGCCGCGGCGGCGATGGAAGCGATCAGACGCATGAAGCGAACCCCCGGTACGAAGTCTCTCTGCGCGATTTGGACACGAGGCATGGCATCGAGGCAAGGCTTCTGCCGCATCCGCCGGCCCCGGCCGGCCGAATGGCGGGCGGTGACGCGGCTGGTGCTGCGGTCCAAGGCACATTGGGGATATCCGGGCAGCTTCCTGGCGCATTTCGCGCCGGGCATGGTGGTCGGCCCCCGCACGCTGGCCCGCGGCGACTGCTGGGTGGCGGCCCGCGGACGCTGCCTGCTCGGCTTCGTCGCCCGCCGCCGCGGCCGGCTCGACGACCTGTTCGTGGCGCCCGAGGCGATGGGGCGGGGTCTGGGCGGCCGGCTGCTGGCGCTGGCGCGGCGGGGCGGGCTGGCGGCCGGGCATCGCTGCCTCACGCTCGATGCCGACCCCTACGCGACCGGGTTCTATCGCCGCCACGGGGCGCGCCTGGTCGGCTGGCGGCCCTCGCCCTGGCCGGGCGACCCGGGCCGCCGCCTGCCGCGGATGCGGCTGCCGCCGGCGAATGCCTCTTCCCCGCTGCCGGCCCGGGGGCGATAGTCGGCCGCAACCGCCGGCCCGCTCGGTCGCGCACACAATCTTCAGGGAGGCCCCACGATGGCGGCGAACGATCGGTCCCGACACATCACCCAGGGCGTGGCCCGCTCCCCCAACCGCTCCATGTACTATGCCATGGGGTACGAGGCGGCGGACTTCGACAAGCCGATGGTCGGCATCGCCAACGGCCATTCCACCATCACCCCCTGCAACGCCGGCCTGCAGAAGCTGGCCGACGCGGCGATCGCCGCGGTCCGCGCGGCGGGCGCCAACCCGCAGGTGTTCGGCACCCCCACCATCTCCGACGGGATGGCGATGGGGACGGAGGGGATGAAGTATTCGCTCGTCTCCCGCGAGGTCATCTCCGACTGCATCGAGACCTGCGTCCAGGGCCAGTGGCTGGACGGCATCCTGGTCATCGGCGGCTGCGACAAGAACATGCCGGGCGGGATGATGGCGCTCGCCCGCTGCAACGTGCCCGGCATCTACGTCTATGGCGGCACCATCAAGCCCGGGCGCTGGAAGGGCCAGGACCTGTCGATCGTGTCGGCCTTCGAGGCGGTGGGCGCCTTCGGCTCCGGCGGCATGTCGAAGGAGGATTTCGACGGGATCGAGCGCCATGCCTGCCCGACCACCGGCTCGTGCGGCGGCATGTACACCGCCAACACCATGAGCTCGTCCTTCGAGGCGCTCGGCATGTCGCTGCTCGGCTCCTCCACCATGGCCAACCCGGACGAGGAGAAGGTGGAGAGCGCGGCCATGTCGGCCGGCGTGCTGGTGGCGGCCGTGCGCCGCAACCTGCGGCCGCGCGACATCATCACCCGCCGCTCGATCGAGAACGCGGTGGCGCTGATGATGGCGACCGGCGGCTCCACCAACGGCGTGCTGCACTATCTCGCGATCGCCCACGCCGCCGAGGTCGAGTGGTCGATCGACGATTTCGAGCGGGTCCGGCGCCGCGTGCCGGTGATCTGCGACCTGCGCCCGTCCGGCCAGTACATGGCGACCGACCTGCACCAGGTGGGCGGCATCCCGCAGGTGATGCGCATCCTGCTCGATGCCGGGATGATCGACGGCGACTGCCTCACCATCACCGGCCGCACGCTGGGCGAGGAACTGTCGGCCGTGGCGCCGGCCCCGCCCGCCGGGCAGACGGTGATCCGCAGCGTCGACCGGGCGCTCTATGCCGAGGGCCACCTCGCCATCCTCAAGGGCAACCTCGCCACCGGTGGCGCCGTCGCCAAGATCAGCGGCCTGAAGAACCCCGTCATCACCGGCCCGGCCCGGGTGTTCGAGGACGAGGCGTCGGCCATGGACGCCATCCTGGCCGACCGCATCAACCCCGGCGACATCCTGGTCCTGCGCTACCTCGGCCCCAAGGGCGGCCCCGGCATGCCCGAGATGCTGGCCCCCACCTCGGCCATCATCGGCAAGGGCCTCGGCGAATCCGTCGGCTTCATCACCGACGGCCGCTTCTCCGGCGGCACCTGGGGCATGGTCGTCGGCCACGTCACCCCGGAGGCCTACGAGGGCGGCCTGATCGCGCTGGTCCAGGAAGGCGACCCGATCACCATCGACGCCCACCGCCAGCTGCTGGAGCTGAACGTGGACGAGGCGGAGCTGGCCCGGCGCCGGGCGGCCTGGGTGCAGCCGGCCCCGCGCTATACCCGCGGCGTGCTGGCGAAGTTCGCCCAGCTGGCACGGCCGGCGAGCGAGGGGGCGGTCACCGGGTAGGACCGGCCCGGGCTGCGCCGCCGCGACGCAGAGGGGCGACGGCGCAGCCCGGGGGCCTGCGATGTCACTTCCGCCCCGCTCGCCGCAGCGCCTGCGGCGGGTGGCCGAAGCTGCGCAGGAACGCGTGGCGCATGCGGCCGGGGTCGCCGAAGCCGCTGGCCTCGGCGATGCGGTCGAGCGGCGCATGGGTTGTCTCGACGGCCAGCCTGGCCGCTTCGAGCCGCAGCCGCTCCACCGCCTTCGCGGGCGTCGTCCCGGTCTCCGCGGTGAAGGCGCGGGCGAAGTTGCGCGGGCTCATGGCGGCGCGGTCGGCGAGGCGGTCGACGGTCAGGGGCTGGGCCAGGTGGGCGCGCATCCATTCGACCAGCTCGACGAAGCGGCCGGTGCGGCCGCCCAGCTCGACCAGCCCCGAGAACTGCGACTGGCCGCCGGGGCGGCGCTGGTGGACGACGAGCTGCTGGGCGGTGCGGCGGGCGACCGCGGGGCCGAGGTCGTCCTCCACCAGGGCCAGCGCCAGGTCGATGCCGGCGGAGATGCCGGCCGAGGTCCAGACGTCGCCGTCGCGGATGAAGATGCGCTCGGCATCGAGCTTCACCCGGGGATAACGGCGGGCGAAGTCGTCCGTGCGCTCCCAGTGGGTGGTGGCGCGGCGGCCGTCCAGCAGCCCCGCCATGGCCAGCAGGTAGGCGCCGGAGCAGACGCTGGCGGTGCGGCGCGCCTCGACGCGACGGAGCCACGCGACGGTCGCCTCCATCGCCGGCCGGGAGCGGACGATGTCGCCGCCGGACACCAGCACCGTGTCGAAGGGCCCGTCGCCGAGCGGCCCCGCCGACAGGCGGAGGCCGGACGAGCTTTCGACCTGGCCGCCGTCCGGCGCCATCAATGCCAGTTCGTAGCTGCCGGGACGAAACCGCTCCGCGATCTCGAACGCCGAGGTCGGTCCGGCCGCGTCCAGCAGCTGGAAACCGGGCAAGATCACCAACGCGGTGCTGCGGCGCATGGCAGGAATCACCGGATCTTTGACATTCCAGCCAGAAGCTAGCGGCGGTAGGACGGGCGTCAAGCCGAACGGAACGGAGGACCGCCCGTGCAGATGCGCCTGCTCCTGCGGGGCGGCCTGGCCGTCGCCGCAGTCCTGGCGGCGGCGGGGGCCGCCTGGATCCTGACGCTGCCGCCTGCTGTGCCGGCGCGGGCCATGCCGCCCATCGCCCGGGACGAGGCGGCGGCCACGCTGGACGCCCTGCGGCCGCCGAAGCGGCGGCGCCCGCTGGTCGCGGTCGTCGGCGTCAACGCCGGCACCGAGACCACCGACTACCTGATGCCCTACGGCATCCTCAAGCGCGCCGCCGTGGCCGACGTCGTGGCGCTGGCGACCGGGCCGGGGCCGGTCACGCTCTATCCCGCGCTCACGGTCGAGGCCGAGGCGACGGTGGCCGAGTTCGATGCGCGCCACCCGGAGGGTGCGGACCACGTCATCGTGCCCGCCATGCACCGCGACGACGACCCGGTGGTGCTGGAATGGCTGCGCGGCCAGGCGGCGAAGGGGGCGATCATCATCGGCATCTGCGCCGGGGCCAAGGTCGTGGCCGCGGCCGGGTTGCTCGATGGCCGGCGGGCGACGACGCACTGGTACTATGTGCCGGAACTGCGCGAGCGCCATTCCATGGTGGAGCTGGTCGCGGACCGGCGGCTGGTGGTCGACCGGGGCGTCGCGACGACCACGGGGATCAGTGCCTCGATGCCGATGATGCTGACCCTGGTCGAGGCGATCGCCGGGCGCGGCAAGGCCGAGGCGGTGGCGCGCGAGCTCGGCGTGGCGCAATGGGATGCGCGCCACGACAGCGATGCCTTCCGCTTCACCCGCCCCTTCGCCCTGGCGGCGATCGGCAACATGGCGGCCTTCTGGAATCGGGAGCAGCTCGGCATCGCGCTCAAGCCCGGCATGGACGAGGTGGCGCTGGCCCTGGTCGCCGACGCCTGGTCGCGCACCTACCGGTCCCGCGCGCTGACCTTCGCCGCCTCGTCCGAGGCGCGGCAGAGCCGCAACGGCCTCCGCATCCGGCCCGACCGGGTCGCGGCCGGCTGGCCGGCGGCGCAGCGGCTCGCCAGCCCGGATGGCCAGCCGCCGGCCGCGGCACTGGACGAGACCCTGGCGGCGATCGCCGACCGCTACGGCCGGCGAACCGCCGATCTCGTCGCCATGCAGCTCGAGTACCCCGGTACGCCGACGGCGCGGTGATCCGGCTGCCGCCCGCTCATTCGGCTGCTGCGGCCTCCGCCAGCGCCGGATAGTCCGTGTAGCCCTCGGGGCCCTGCGAGTAGAAGGTCGAAGCGTCCCAGGCGTTGAGTGGGGCGCCGGTGGCGAAGCGGCGCGGCAGGTCGGGGTTGGCGATGAAGAGCTTGCCGAAGGCGACCGCGTCGGCCTCGCCCGCGGCCAGCGCCGCCTCGGCGCTCTCCTGGGTGAAGCCCTCGTTGGCGATGTAGACGCCGCCGAAGGCGGCCTTCAGGGCCGGGCCGAGGCGCGGCTCCTTCACGGATTCGCGGGCGCACAGGAAGGCCAGCCGGCGGCGGCCGAGCTCGGTCGCGACATGGCCGAAGGTGGCGGCGAGGTCGCTGTCGCCCATGTCGTGGGAATCGCCGCGCGGTGCCAGGTGCATGCCGACCCGGCCGGCGCCCCAGACGCCGACCACCGCGTCCGTCACCTCCAGCATCAGGCGGGCCCGGTTCTCGATCGAGCCGCCATAGTCGTCGGTGCGATGGTTGCTGCCGTCCTGGAGGAACTGGTCGAGCAGGTAGCCGTTGGCGCCGTGGATCTCCACCCCGTCGAATCCGGCGGCCTCGGCGTTCTGCGCCCCCTTGCGGAAGGCCTCGACCACCCCCGGCAGCTCGTCGCGGTCGAGCGCGCGCGGCACCGGATAGGGGCGCTGCGGCCGCAGCAGGCTGACATGGCCGCGGGCGGCGATGGCACTCGGCGCCACCGGCGGGGCGCCGTCATGGAAGCTGGGGTCGGAGATGCGGCCGACATGCCAGAGCTGCAGCAGGATCCGCCCGCCGGCCGCATGGACGCCGTCGGTCACCTGGCGCCAGCCCGCCACCTGCTCGTCCGACCAGATGCCGGGCGTGTGCGGATAGCCGACGCCCATCGGCGTGACCGAGGTCGCCTCGGACAGGATGATCCCGGCGCCGGCGCGCTGGGCGTAGTAGTCGCGCATCAGCGGGTTGGGTACCCGGCCCGGCCCGCTGGAGCGATTGCGCGTCAGCGGCGCCATGACGATGCGGTTGGGCAGCCGGAGGTCGCCGATGGCGATCGGGTCGAGGAGCGTCGGCATGGGTCGGGAACCTGTCGCGGAGGGAAGGAAGAGCATCTGACCTGGGGGCGCGGTTGCATTGCAGCAAGAGCCGCCCGTTCACGGATTCGCGACCCGCCGCCTACTCCCGCGTGGTCAGCCACCCCACCCGGCCGCGCGCGGCGGGCGAGGGGAAGGCGCGGGCCAGCCCGTCCATCACCTGGCCCAGCCCCTCGTCCAGCCGCCAGGGCGGGTTGACGAACAGCATGCCGCTGCCGGCCAGCCTCTCCCCGTCGATCGGATGGCGCAGGAACTCCGCCCGCAGGCAGCCGGCGATGCCGGCCGCCCCCAGTGCGGCGGCGATGGTCCGGCCGATCGTCTCGTCCTTGATCGGGTACCAGGCGGCATAGATCCCGGTCGGCCATTTGCCGACCGCCGCCACCAGCGCCCGGCCGAGGCGCTCGGCCTCGTCGCGCGCCTCGTAGGGCGGGTCGAGGAACACCAGCCCGCGCCGCTCCGGCGGTGGGATCAGTGCCGGCAGCGCCTCGTAGCCGTCGCGGTGGTGGACGGCCACCCGCCGGTCGCGGCGGAAATTGGCGCGCAGCACCAGGGCATCCTCGGGGTGCAGCTCGCACGCCGCCAGCCGGTCGCCGTCGCGCAGTCGGTCGGCCACGATCGCGGGCGAGCCCGGATAGAGCCCGCGCTCGACATAGGGCTGCACCGCCGCGACATAGGCCGCCAGACCCTCCGGGGGCCGGGCGAGGACGGCGCCGACCCCGTCCGCGGCCTCGCCCGTCTTCCCGGCCTCGACCGACTTCAGGTCATAGAGGCCGAGGCCGGCATGGGTGTCGAGCACCACGAACGGCTTCGGCTTCTGCCGCAGATGCTCCAGCAGCAGGACCAGGGCCGCGTGCTTGAAGACCTCGGTGTGGTTCCCGGCATGGTAGGCGTGGCGATAATTCATGGGCGGCGGCGCATCCGGGCCGGGTCAGTCGATCCGCCCCGGCTCGCCGTCGAACTCCACGACGCAGGTCGGCCCGCCATGGAACTGCACGGCGACCGGGTGCTCCGGCGGGGCATTGGTCATCAGGTCGTCGGCCCACGCCTCGGCGTCGTCCTCGGGACGGTAGCCGATCAGGTCGGCGGCATGCGTCCACCAGGTGGCGCGCGTGTTGGCCGACACGCCGTAGAGGGTGATGTAGTGATAGTCGGGCGCCTCGATCGCCGCGCCGACCAGCCGCACCATGTCGTTGGGCGAGATCCAGGTCATCAACTGGCGGCGGTCGCGCGGCCGCTCCTGGAACGAGCCGATGCGCAGGGACGCCACCTGCATCGCGTGCTTGTCGGCATAGAGCCGGCCGATCGCCTCGCCGAACACCTTGGTCACGCCGTAGCGGCTGTCCGGCCGCGGCACGTCGTGCTCGTCGAGCGGGCGGGCGCGGCGGTGGAAGCCGACCGCGTGGTTGGAGCTGGCGAAGATCACCCGCCGCACCCCGGCCTTCCGCGCCGCCTCGAAGATGTTGTAGGTGCCGGAGATGTTGGCCGGCAGCAGCTTGTCCCAGGCGTCCTCGTCGGGCACCGCCGCCAGGTGGACGATGACGTCGATGCCGGCCACCGCCCGCTCGACCGCGGCCATGTCGGCCACGTCGCAGGTCACCACCTCCTCGCCCATACCCGCCTCGTCCTGGGGGGCGATGTCGGCCAGGCGCAGCAGGGCATAGCGTTCGGCCAGGCCGTCGCGCAACGTCATGCCGATGCGACCGGCGGCCCCGGTGATGAGGACGCGCAACTGGGTGTTGGGGTGGGGCATGGCTTCGTTCTCTCCCGATCCGAGGGGACACTATTGGGCGGGACACTATGCGATAGTCGGCTTCGGTAGAAACCCCATGGGGCACCCATGACCGACGAAGCGATCCAGCGCGGCATCGACAACCTGATGAAGACCTTCGGGCGGGTGCCCGAGACGTTCCAGGTGATGCTGGAACATGCCCCCGACGCCTTCGCGGGCTATACCGCCATGCGCGGCTTCGTGATGCGCGACCGCGCCGAGGGTGCGGCGCTGGACCTGAAGACGAAGGAGTTCATCTTCGTCCTGCTCGATGTCGCCGCCGGCAACCTGACCGGGGCCAAGAGCCACCTCACCCAGTCGATGAAGCTCGGCCTCACCATCCCCGAGCTGGTGGAGGGGCTGGTCCAGGTGATGATGTGCAACGGCATCACCGCCTGGAACCTGGTCGGCCGCCCGGTGCTGGAGCACGGGCTGGAGATCGAGAAGGCCGCGTCCGGGGCGCCGCCGCGGGCGCGCAGCGATTGAGCCCCGGGGCGTCTCAGGCGGCGCGGGTCGCCACGCCGAGCCGGGCCATCGCTTCGCGGTCGCCCTCGAAGCCGGCGCGCTCCGGCGTGCCGGCCGCGGGCGGCGGCGCGGCGCCGGCCAGGGCCGCGATGCGCGGCGCCGGCAGGCGCACCCCGCCGCCCAGCACCGGCGAGGCGAGCACGGCATGGCCGTGCCCGGCCGCGATCTCCCGGCCGAGCACCCGGTTGAAGCGCTCGGACGGGGCCGGGTCGGCATCGGCCGTCGGGCAGGGAAAGATGTATCCGGCGGCGTGCAGCGTCACGATGCGCCGGATCATGCCGGCATCCAGCTTCTCGCCCACCGTCCGGGCGAGGTCCGCCACCGTCGCCGGCCCCTGGACCAGGTGGTCGAGCAGCGGATCGAACGCCTGGGCGTTCAACTCCACCTGGCCGACCGGGAACTTGAGCGTGAGCTTGCACTGGTCGCGCCGGCGCACCAGCGCGAAGCGCGTCCCCGCCATCTGGGCCTGGTGCTCCGCTGCCGTCATCGGCACCGGCCCGCGCACATAGACGTCGCGGCGGAAGCTGTTGTTGCGCACCAGGTCGCTCGCCGTCTCGCGGATCGGCCCGGCCGGAATCTCGGCGACGATCTTGGCCACCTCGGGCGCCATCACGTAGCGGTCGATCGAGTCGATCACGTCGCAGGTGCCGACGAAGGACAGCTTCGCGCCCTCCATGTGCGCGGCCACCGTGCTGTGCGGGGTCGGCTCCCAGTGGCGCACGAAATACTCGTGCAGGACGTAGCGGATGTCGCCCGACCGCGTGTGCTTCAGCCAGCCGGCGAGCGCCTTGGCCTCGCGGAAATGACCGGCATTGGATGCAAGCAGCGTCTCCAGGAAGTCGAGCGCCTTGTTCGCGCGCTCCTCGGGGGTGCCGGACGCCTGGGCGGCATATTCCGACAGCAGCTTCTGGATCGGCAGCAGATTGGTCCAGGTGGTCAGCGTGTTGTAGCTGACATGGACGATGCCGCCCGGCTTCACATGGCGGTCGAGCACGCCGACGAGCGCGGCCCGTGTCTCCGGCCCGATCCAGCTGTAGACGCCGTGCATCACGGCGAAGTCGAGCGGCGGCAGGTCGTCCGGCTGCATGTCCTCGAACGCGCGCTCCAGCAGCACGACGTTGCCCAGGCCGGCCTCGTCCGCCATGCGCCGGGCGCGCGCGATGTGCCCGGGGCTGAAATCGATGCCGTAGAAGGTGGCGTTCGGGTTGGCGGCCGCCATGACCAGCAGGCTCAGCCCCTGGCCGCAGCCGAACTCGGCATAGGTGAAGCGGTCGCTGCCGGCGGCGGGTCCTGCCTGGAAGCGATGCAGCAGCGGGATGAAGCGGAGGACCGGGGGCGCCAGCGAGGCGAAGTAGAGATTGGTGTAGGGGATGCTGAAGGAGAGATCTTCGCTCATCGGGGACGGGCCTCGCTCCGGCGTCGGATTCGGCATCGACCGTAGCACGGCCTAGATGTAGGCCGCATAGCGCCCGCAGACGGCGGCGGTCGTCCAGGCGGCGAGCGAAACCGCGGCCGCGCCGCGGGCCGCGGCCGGCACCGTGGTCCAGGACTGGATGTCGCGGAAGCGGCCGCGATGGAAGAGGACGATGTTGGCAAGCCCGGCGGCGATGACGGCGAACTTGACCAGGAACACCCAGTTGGTGACGACGCCGTTGGCCTCCGCGATGAAGAGGATGGCCCCGGTCGGCACCGTCAGCGCGAAGCCGGCCTTGGCGACGGGCAGGGCCAGCGCCGCCGCGTCGACGGGCCGGCCGCCGCGCAGCAACCCCAGCAGCCGCAGGTCGAACACGGCGATCGCGCCGACCATCAGGGCCACGCCCAGGACATGGACCACGTTCGACCAGGGATAGAGCCAGGCCGATTCCCGGATGAGGTCGCCGAGCGCCGACCGCTCGACGGCCCGCGCCCAGGCGACGACATGGCCGGCCCCCTCCACGCCGGGGGCCGCCTACCGCAGCTCCACCGTCTTGCCCCCGGCGATCACGCGTTCGGCCCGCAGTTCCTGTTCGTCGGTGCGGTGGGGGTAGCCCACCACCGTCACCTGCCTGCCCACGGCCACCATCTCGGGCGTCAGGCCGCGGCTGCGCATGCGCGACGGCGGGGCCAGGATGACGAACCAGGTCTTGCCCGGCACCTCCAGCCGCATGGTGCCGTGGGGGTTGCCGTAGTCGATCTCCCTGACCGTGCCCTGCAGCTCCAGCGTCCGGGCCGCGTCGTAGGCGCCCCAGCCATGGTGGGCGGCGAGAGGGGCTGCGATCAGCAGGGTGGCGCCCAGGGCGAGCGCGGGGAGGGCACGCATGGTCGGATTTCCTTCGACAATGGGGTCCGGAACCGAGGGATATGGGCCGATCGGCAGGCGCGGCCAGCCCCGCCCGGGCACCCCGGCGGCCGAGGAAAGATTGTTGCGGCTGGGCGAGGCTTCGTGCAAGCATCCGCCGCAAAAGGACCCCGAAGCGGGCCTGTCGAGAGGTCTAGGGAAGGGCGCTTTTCATGGATGGACGCGGTCCGGGCGGCGTCGGCGGAGTTCCGCCCACCGACATTCGAAATCCCGACTATTTCCACAAGGTCGTCGATTGCCAGTGGGCCTGCCCGGCCCATACGCCGGTCCCGGAGTATATCCGCCTGATCGCGGCCGGCCGCTATTCCGACGCCTACATGGTCAACTGGAAGTCGAACGTCTTCCCGGGCATCCTCGGGCGGACCTGCGACCGGCCGTGTGAGCCCGCCTGCCGGCGCGGCCGGGTCGAGGACGAGCCGGTGGCGATCTGCCGCCTGAAGCGCGTCGCCGCCGACAACAAGGACGATATCCGCCACCGCCTGCCGGCGATCCCGGCGGTCAAGAACGGCAAGCGGGTGGCGCTGGTCGGGGCGGGGCCCGCCGCGCTGACCGTGGCGCGGGACCTGATGCCGCTCGGCTACCACTGCACGGTCTTCGACCGCGACCAGCGGGCCGGCGGCATGATCCGCAGCCAGATCCCGCGCTTCCGCCTGCCCGAGGAGGTGATCGACGAGGAGGTCGGCTACATCACCGGGATGGGCGTGGAACTGCGCCTGGGACAGGAGGTCCGCAGTCTCCAGGCGATCCTGGACGAGGGCTTCGACGCCGTCTTCGTTGGCACCGGCGCGCCGCGCGGCAAGGACCTGGACCTGCCGGGCCGGCGCGAGGCCGCGGCCAACATCCATGTCGGGATCGACTGGCTGTCCAGCGTCTCCTTCGGCCATGTCGAGCGCATCGGCCGACGGGTGATCGTGCTGGGCGGCGGCAACACGGCGATGGATTGCTGTCGCTCCGCCCGGCGGCTGGGCGGCGACGAGGTCAAGGTCGTGGTCCGGTCCGGCTACGACGAGATGAAGGCCTCGCCGTGGGAGAAGGAGGACGCCACGCACGAGGGCATCCCGATCCTCAACTTCATGGTGCCCAAGGAGTTCCTGCACGAGGGCGGGCGCCTCACCGGCATGCTGTTCGAGAGGGTGCGTGCCGAATATGACGAGCGCGGCCGGCGCTCGCTGGTGCCGACCGGCGAGCCGGACGAGCGGATCGACTGCGACGACGTGCTGGTCGCCGTCGGGCAGGAGAACGCCTTTCCCTGGATCGAGCGCGAGACCGGGGTGGAATTCGACCGCTGGGGCCTGCCCAAGCTCGACCCCGTCACGTTCCAGGCGACCAACCCGCGCGTCTTCTTCGGCGGCGACAGTGCCTTCGGGCCGAAGAACATCATCTGGGCGGTTGCCCACGGGCACGAGGCCGCCATCTCGATCGACCGCTTCTGCCGCGGCGAGGACGTGGCGGAGCGCCCGCCGCCCGGCGTCGAGACGTCGAGCCAGAAGATGGGCATCCACGAGTGGAGCTACGACAACGACATCTCCGCCGACCTGCGCTTCCGCGTGCCCTGGGCCGAGCCCGAGAAGACGCTGCGCAGCATCTCGGTCGAGGTCGAGCTCGGCTTCGACGCCCGGACCGCCTTCGCCGAGGCGCAGCGCTGCCTCAACTGCGACGTCCAGACGGTCTTCACCGCCCAGCTCTGCATCGAGTGCGATGCCTGCGCCGACATCTGCCCGGTCGACTGCATCACCTTCACCGCCAACGGGCCGGAGGCGGAGCTGCGCGGCCGGCTCAACGCGCCGTCGGTCAACCTGACCCAGGCCCTCTATCTCTCGGAGGACCTCAAGACCGGGCGGGTGATGGTGAAGGACGAGGACGTCTGCCTCCATTGCGGCCTCTGCGCCGAGCGCTGCCCGACCGGCGCCTGGGACATGCAGAAGTTCCTTCTCGAAATGACCCACGCGGGGCACGCATGCCGCAGCCACTGACCCAGGCTCCTGTCGGGGACAGGACCAACGACTTCGTCGTCAAGTTCGCCAACGTCAACGGCTCGGGATCGGCCAGCGCCAACCTCCTCTTCGCCCGCTCCATCATCCGCATGGGCGTGCCGGTGGTGGCGCGCAACATCTTCCCCTCGAACATCCAGGGCCTGCCCACCTGGTACGAGGTGCGGGTGACCGAGCGCGGCTGGCGCGCGGCGCGCGGCGGCGTCGACCTGATGGTGGCGATGAACCCGCAGACCTGGGACAAGGACGTCCAGGGCATCGACCCCGGCGGGTACCTGTTCTACGACTCGACCAAGCCGATCCCGCCGTCGAAGTTCCGGCCCGACATCACGGTGCTGGGCGTGCCCCTGACGGCGATGTGCAACCGGGCCTACACGGATTCCCGGCAGCGGCAGCTCTTCAAGAACATCATCTATGTCGGCGCTCTGTCGGCCCTGCTCGACATCGACCCGGCCGTCATCGAGGCCCTGATCGCCGAGCAGTTCAAGGGCAAGGACAAGCTGATCCGCCCCAACATCGCGGCCCTGCACATGGGCCGCGACTATGCCCTGCAGGAGTTTCCCTGCCCGCTGCCGCTCACGGTGCGCAAGGCCGACGCGGTCGGCGACCGCATCTTCGTCGACGGCAATGCGGCGGCCGCCCTGGGCGCGGTCTATGGCGGGGCGACGGTCTGCGCCTGGTACCCGATCACCCCCTCCTCGTCCCTGGCCGAGGCGTTCCAGCGCCATTGCCGGCGCTTCCGCGGCGAGGGCGAGCAGAACAAGTACGCCATCGTCCAGGCCGAGGACGAGCTGGCCTCGATCGGCATGGTGATCGGCGCCGGCTGGAACGGCGCGCGTGCGTTCACCTCGACATCGGGCCCCGGCATCTCGCTGATGCAGGAATTCCTGGGCCTCGCCTATTTCGCCGAGATCCCGGCCGTCGTCTTCGACGTGCAGCGCGGCGGGCCGTCGACCGGCATGCCGACCCGCACCCAGCAATCCGACATCCTCGCCTGCGCCTACGCCTCGCACGGCGACACCAAGCATGTCCTGCTGCTGCCGGAGGACCCGCACGAGGCGTTCGAGATGGGCTCGACCGCGTTCGACCTGGCCGACCGGCTGCAGACCCCGGTCTTCGTCATGCTCGACCTCGATGTCGGCATGAACGAGTGGCTGTGCCGCCCGTTTGCCTGGGACGATGCCCGCCGCCTCGACCGCGGCAAGGTGATGACGCGCGAGATGCTCGATGCCGGCCGCGACTTCGGCCGCTATCTCGATGTCGACGGCGACGGCATCCCCTATCGCACCTATCCCGGCACCCACCCGACCCGCGGCTCCTACTTCACCCGCGGCACGACGCGCGACCGCTACGCCCGCTACAGCGAGGAGGGGCCGGTCTATCTCGACAACATGGAGCGCCTGCTCGCCAAGTTCGAGACCGCCAAGACCCTCGTCCCCGCACCGGTCGAGCGCCGGGCGGCCGAGCCGACCCGGGTGGGCGTGATCCACTACGGCTCGACCAACGCGGCTATGGAGGAGGCGCTGGACGGGTTGGCCGGCCGCGGCATCCATCTCGACACGCTGCGCCTGCGCGCCTTCCCGTTTCCGGACGCGGTCGCCGACTTCATCCACCGCCACGAGGTGGTGTTCGTGGTCGAGCAGAACCGCGACGGGCAGATGCGCACGCTGATCGTCGCCGAATGCGGCGTCGACCCGGCGAAGCTGGTGGGCCTGCGCCACTATGACGGCACGCCGATCACCGCGCGCTTCATCGTCGAAGCGGTGCTGGCGGCCCTGCCGGACTTCAATGTCGTTCCGCTGCGAAAGGCGGTCCCATGACCTATCTCGCCAAGCCGCGCTTCCATCATCCGAAGCTGCCGACCAACGCGCTCGGCTACACGCGGCGCGACTATGAGGGCGCGGTCTCGACCCTGTGCGCGGGTTGCGGCCATGATTCGATCAGTGCCGCCATCATCCAGGCCTGCTTCGAGCTCGACCTGCCGCCGCACCGCATCGCCAAGCTGTCCGGCATCGGCTGCTCGTCGAAGACGCCGACCTACTTCCTCGGCGCCAGCCACGGCTTCAACAGCGTCCATGGCCGGATGCCCTCGGTCCTGACCGGCGCCAACCTGGCCAACCGCGACCTGGTCTATCTCGGCGTGTCGGGCGACGGCGACAGCGCCTCCATCGGCCTCGGCCAGTTCGCCCATTCGATCCGCCGGGCGGTGAACATGCTCTACATCGTCGAGAACAACGGCGTGTACGGCCTGACCAAGGGGCAGTTCTCGGCCACCGCCGACAAGGGCTCGCTCAGCAAGCGCGGCGTGGCCAACCATGACGAGCCGATCGACCTCGCCTCCATGGCCCTGCTGCTGGGGGCGAGCTTCGTCGCCCGCAGCTTCTCCGGCGACAAGGAGCAACTCGTCCCGCTGATCAAGGCCGCGCTGCGCCACAAGGGGGCCGCCTTCATCGACTGCATCAGCCCCTGCGTCGCCTTCAACAACCACCCGGGCTCGACCAAGAGCTTCGACTTCGTGCGCGAGCACAACGATGCCGTCAACCGGCTGGACGTCATGGTCGAGCGGGCGCCGATCGAGACCGAGTACGCGCCGGGCGAACTGGTCGAGGTGACGCAGCATGACGGCACCGTGCTGCGCCTGCGCAAGCTCGACGCCACCTACGACCCGCGCGACCGCGGTGCGGCCATGGCCTACCTGCAGCAGCAGTCGGCCAAGGGCGAGGTGGTGACCGGCCTGCTGTTCGTCGACCCCGAGGCGGCCGACCTGCACGACGCGCTGTCGACGGTGGCGACACCGTTGAACGCGCTCGACGACGCGGCCCTGGTTCCCGGGGCGAAGGCGCTCGACAAGCTGAACGCCTCGCTTCGGTAGCCTCCTCGGTTCAGGCCGCGTAGCCCTCCGGCGCCGGCTCGTTCTCGGCGAAGTCGAACTCGACCTTGGCGCCGGCCGGGTCGCGGGTGAAGAGCTGCCAGATGCCGCCGCCCGCCAGCCGCCGCAGGTCGTACTCGTGGCCGGCCGACTTCAGCCGGTCGACCACGCCCGGCAGGTCGACCGCCGAGAAGGCCATGTGGTCGAGCAGCCCGTCGATGCGGTTGACCGCGTCTCGCTTGATGACGTGCAGGATGGCGGTGTCGCCCGAATAGAGCCAGGCGCCGGGAAAGCCGAAGGGCGGGCGCCAGCCGGGGTTGAGCCCGAACATGCCGTAGAATTTGACCGTCGCGTCCAGGTCGTCGGTCAGGACGGTGAAGTGGTTCATTGCCGTGATGCCCATGCGGTCTCCTCCCCAGGTGCCGAACAGGGTCCCACTCTACGCCGAACTCTCGACGCGATCGACACGGCGAATCCGCCGCAGGCGCGGGAACCAGCGCGCCCAGAGCGCCGCCACCACCATCGTCCCGACCCCGCCGGCGACGACCGCCGGCACCACGCCGATCAGCGCGGCGGACACCCCGGCACGGAACGCCCCCAGCTCGTTGGAGGCGCCGATGAAGACCATGTTGACGGCGTTGACCCGGCCGCGCAGCTGGTCCGGCGTCCACAGCTGGATCAGCGTCTCGCGCACATAGACGCTGATCATGTCGAGGGCACCCACCAGGAACAGGGCCAGGATCGACAGCCACGGCCAGACCGACAGGCCGAACACCGCGGTGAACAGCCCGAAGCCGGCGACGCCCGCGAACATGACGATCCCGGCATGGTCCCCGATCGGCCAGCGCGTCAGCCACAGCGCCATGGCGAGCGCGCCGATGCCGGGGGCGGCGCGCAAGAGGCCGAGCCCGGTCGGCCCGACCGCCAGGATGTCGCTGGCATAGGCGGGCAGCAGGGCGATGGCACCCCCCAGCAGCACCGCGAACAGGTCGAGCGAGATGGCGCCCAGCACCACCTTCTCGCGCCAGATGTAGCGGAAGCCGGCGCTGAGCGCCGCCCAGTCGACCGCACCCGGCAGGCTGGCCCGCGGCATCGCCGGGATCATCGCCGTCATGGCGACGGCCGCCAGCATCAGGGTCGCGGCCGCCGCGAAGGGCAGGGCGCCGCCCAGGCCGTAGAGCAGCCCGCCCGCGACCGGCCCCAGGATGGTGGCGACCTGCGAGGACGAGGTCGTCCAGGCGATGGCGGTGGCGAGCTCCGCCCCCGGCACCAGGTTGGGGGTGATCGACTGCGAGGCGGGGCCGAGGAAGGCGCGCGCCGTGCCGAACAGCACCAGCAGGGCGAAGATCGGCCAGGTCCGCTCGTCGCCGGCCAGGACCAGGGCCAGCAGGGCGCCGACGCACAGGATCTGGGCCGCGATGCAGATGCCCATGATCCAGCGGCGGTCGAAGCGGTCGGCGACCGTGCCGGTCAGGAAGATCAGCGCCGGGAAGGGCAGGAACTGGAAAAGCCCGACCAGGCCGAGGTCGAGCGGGTCGCGGGTCAGGCTGTAGACGTGCCAGCCGACGGCGACGCTGACGAACTGGGCGGCGAAGGTGGTGAGGAAGCGGGCGCCCCAGTAGACGGCGAAACCGCGATGGCGGAGGACGCCGAGGGACCGGCCGGCGGCAGGCGTGCGCTGGGGCATGGGGGGGCGGGTTGTCCGGCGTGGGCCGGGGGAGCCCGGCCGGGAGGGAGGATAAGGAGACTACGGGACCTCGTAGCCGAACTCGGCGGCCGAATGGCAGAGCCAGTCGAAGAAGGGGATGGCATAGCTCGACGGGACGATCAGCGAGAAGCTCGGGACGTCGTCGTGCTGGTAGAGGACGCAGCCGACCTGGGCCATCTGGGTGACGGCGGCCCGGCCGGGGCCGAACGCCGCCGGGTCGAGGTCGATCCGGCATCCCTTGCCGAGGGCGGCCCGGGCGTCCGCGCCCGCGAGGTGGAGCAGCGTCTTGCCGTGGGACTGGTCGACGACGGAGCCGGCCGCGCCGGCCACCCCCTTCAGGTGCGCGGCCAGGGCCCCCTCGGTCCCCCGCGGGGCGACGACGAGCCAGGTGTCCGGCTGGATCCACAGGGCCGTCGCCCCGGCCGCGGCGGCGCCGCGGCCGGGTGGCGGCAGGTCGAGGGCGAGCGCGCCGCGCACGGCCGCCGCCAGTTCGGCGGCACGCCCGCGCCGGGCGGCGAGCTCGACAATGGTGGCCGGCACCTCGCGCAGGACCAGCGGCCGGCTGCCCGCCGCGCCGTGGCGACCGGGCTTCAGATGGCCCGCCAGCGGCGACCGCGGCTCGGGGGCGGGGCGGCTCTCAGGCGCGGACACGGGCATTCTCCGGATCGACGAAGTGCGGGCTGCAGATCTCGACCTCGACCGACTCGCCGTGGAGCGGGAAGCTCGCCTGCAGCCGCTGCCCGTGCCGGGCGGCGCCTCCCGACAGCAGGGCAAGGCCGATCCAGCCGCCGGGCTCGACCGACTTCGTCACGCTGGCGAGCCAGCCGAGGCTGCGGTCGGAGCCGGCTTCCAGCAGGTGCGCGCCCGGCCGGATCTGCTGGTCCGGCGCGACCGCGCGCACGCCCACCAGGCGCGGCCGGGCGGGGTCGGTCAGGCCCGGCCGGCCAGCCAGGGCCTTGCCGACGAAGTCGCCCTTCTTCTTGGCCATGCGCTCCAGCCCGACGTCGGCGGCGGTGGTCTGGCCGTTCAGCTCGGCGCCGGCGACATGGCCCTTCTCGATGCGCAGCAGGCCCAGCGCCTCGACCCCGTAGGGCTCGATCGCGAACTCCCGGCCGGCCTCCAGGATCGCCTCCCAGACGATCGCGGCATAGCCGGCCGGCGTCGCCACCTCAAAGGCCAGTTCGCCCGAGAAGCTGATGCGGAAGACGCGCACCGGGCAGCCGGCCAGGGTGGCGTCGGCGACGCCCATGAAGGGAAAGGCGGCGTTGTCCAGGTCGAGCCCGGCCACCACCTTGGCCAGGGTGCGCCGGGCGTTCGGGCCCGCCACCGACATCGCCGCCCACTGGTCGGTGACCGAGGTGAACTGGACGTCGAGCTCGGGCCATACCGTCTGGGCGTGGAACTCCATGTGCTCCATCACCCGGCCGGCATTGGCCGTGGTGGTGGTGATGAAGAAGTGGTCGTCGGCCAGTCGGGTGGTGGTGCCGTCGTCGAACACCATGCCGTCCTCGCGCAGCATCAGCCCGTAGCGGGCCCGGCCGACGGCCAGCGTCGAGAAGGTGTTCATGTAGAGCCGGTCGAGGAAGAAGGCGGCGTCGGCCCCCTGCAGGTCGATCTTGCCGAGCGTCGAGACGTCGCAGATGCCGACCGAGCGGCGGACGGCAGCCCCCTCGCGCAGGATCGCGTCCCACGGCGCCTCGCCTGGCCGCGGGTAGAAGGCGGGGCGCAGCCAGAGCCCGGCTTCCAGGAACTCCGCCCCGCGCCGGACGTGCCAGTCATGCAGCTGCGTGCGGCGGATCGGCGCGAACTCCCGCCGGATGTGGTGGCCGGCGACCGCGCCCCAGGTGATCGGCGTCACATAGGGCCGGAAGGTCGGCATGCCGACGGCCTCGACCGGCAGGCCGCGGGCCTCGGCCAGGACGGCGGCGCCGACCAGCCCGCCGGTCTTGCCCTGGTCGGTCGCCATGCCGTGCGTGGTGTAGCGCTTGGCGTGCTCGATATGCTCGTAGCCTTCGCGATGGGCGAGGCGGATGTCGGCCGTGGTCACGTCGTGCTGCAGGTCGACGAAGGACTTGCCGCGGGCGGTGACCTCCCAGAAGGGGGCGACGGTCAGGTCCGGGTCGGCCCCACCGGCCGGCAGCTCGAATGCCGGGCGACGGGCGAAGCCGGCGGCGGCCGCGGCCGCGCCGCCCGCCTCCATTCCGTCCCGGGCGGCCGCCGCGATGCCGAAGCGGCCGCGCGCGGCACCGGCCGAGCGCTGGCCGGCGGCGGTGCCCGGCACGAAGGCGGCGATGCCAGAGTCCCAGGCAAGCGGGGTGCGCGACTGGCTGGCGAGGTGGATGGCCGGGTTGTAGCCGCCCGACACGCACAGCAGGTCGGCGTCGATCTGGAAGCCGCCGTCGCCGCCGCGGGCGCGCGCCTCGACGCTGTAGAGGCCGCGGCCGCCATGGGCGCCCACCACCTCGTGTCCCGGCAGCACCTCGACCCCGCGGGTGCGGGCGGCCGCGGCGGCGGGCCCGAGCGGACGGGTGTCGACGACGGTGACGCGGTCGGCGCCGGCGGCGGCCAGCGCCTCCACCGTGGCGTAGGCGGCATCGTTGTTGGTGAACAGCACGGCGCGGCGGCCGGCCAGCACGCCGAAGCGGTTGGCATAGGCCCGCGCCGCGCCGGCCAGCATCACCCCCGGCCGGTCGTTGCCGGGAAAGGCGATCAGCCGCTCGTCGGCCCCGGTCGCCAGCACCACCTCACGGGCGCGGATCGTCCAGTAGCGCTGGCGGGCGGTGTGCGGCGGCGGCTCGGGCAGGTGGTCGGCCACCCGCTCGATCGCGCCCAGCATGTTCTGCTCGTAATAGCCGAACACCGTCGTCCGCGGCATGCGCACGACGTTGCCGAGCGCCTCCAGCGCCGCCGTCATCTCGCGGCGCCAGCCCTCGTGCACGGGGTCCGCCAGCAGCCCGCCGCCCAGCAGGAAGTCCTGTTCGGCCAGGATCACCCGGGCCCCGCTTTCGCCGGCCGCCCGCGCCGCGGCCAGGCCGGCGGCACCCGCCCCCACCACCAGCACGTCGCAATGGGCGTGGGCCGCCTCGTAATGGTCGGGGTCCGGCTCGGTCGCCGCCCGGCCCAGACCGGCCGCCCGGCGGATCGCCGGCTCGTAGACCTTCTCCCAGAAGGAGGCCGGCCACATGAAGGTCTTGTAGTAGAAGCCGGCCGGCAGGAAGCGGGCGAGCGCGGAATTGACCGCCAGCGCATCGAAGCGCAGCGACGGCCAGCGGTTCTGGCTCTCCGCGACCATGCCCTGGTAGAGCTCGGCCGCGGTCATCTTGGTGTTGGGGGTGCGCCTGGCGCCGGTGCCGATGCCGGCCAGCGCGTTCGGCTCCTCCGGCCCCGCGGTGTAGATGCCGCGCGGCCGGTGGTACTTGAAGCTGCGCCCGACGATGCGCACGCCATGGGCCAGCAGCGCCGAGGCCAGCGTGTCGCCGGGGTGGCCGGTCAGCTCGCGCCCGTCGAAGCGGAAGGTGAGCGTCGTGTCGCGGTCGATATGGCCGCCCGTGCGGGCGCGCATCGCGGGACGGCGGTGCATCCGGGTCATTCGGCCGGCACCGGCAGGGTGTCGGTGGGCTTGCCGGTCGCGGCGATGGCGTGGGTCAGGGTGTGGCGCACCACCTTCACGAACTGGTGGCAGCCGGCGGCGTGGTGCCACCATTCGGTGTGCCAGCCGCGCGGGTTGGCGCGGGTGTAGACGTAGTCGTAGAAGGCATCGATGCCGGCGTCGGCAGCCGGCCGTGCGACGGTCGCATCGCCGCGATAGGCGAATTCCGCCTCGTCGCGCGGGCCGCACCAGGGGCAGGTGATGAGATGCATATCCCGGTTCCCGGTCCTGCTATTGCGCCCACGGCCAGGGGCCGGTGCCGCGTTCGTCCATGAGCCGCCCGTCGCGGAAGCGCTCGATCGTCATCGCCGCGTTCAGCCGGTGCGGGGCGTCGTTGGCGATGGTGTGGGCGAAGCACCAGCCCGAGCCGGGTGTCGCCTTGAAGCCGCCATAGCACCAGCCGCCGTTGAGGTAGAGCCCCTCGACCGGGGTCCGGCAGATGAGCGGCGAGCCGTCCATCGTCATGTCCATGACCCCGCCCCACTGCCGCAGCACGCGCAGGCGCGACAGGCACGGCATCATGGCGACCCCGGCGGCGAAGACGTGCTCCACCATCTGCAGGGTGCCGCGCTGGGCATAGGAGTTGTAGCCGTCCAGGTCGCCGCCGAAGACGAGGCCACCCTTGTCCGACTGGCTGATGTAGAAGTGCCCGGCGCCGAAGGTGACGACCGTGTCGACCAGGGGCTTCAGCCCCTCGGTGACGAAGGCCTGGAGCACGTGGCTCTCGATCGGGAGCCTGAGGCCGGCCATGGCCGCGACCCGCGAGGTGTTGCCGGCGACCGCCATGCCCACCTTGCCGGCGCCGATGAAGCCGCGCGTCGTCTCGACGCCGACGACGCGGTCGCCCTCGCGGCGGATGCCGGTCACCTCGCAATGCTGGATGATGTCGACCCCGCGGGCGTCGGCGGCGCGCGCGAAGCCCCAGGCCACGGCATCGTGCCGGGCGGTGCCGCCGCGCGGCTGCAGCAGGCCGCCCATCACCGGGAAGCGGGCATTGTCGAAGTCGAGCAGGGGGACCATCGCGCGCACCTGCTCGCGGTCGAGCAGCTCGGCATCGACGCCGATCAGGCGCATGGCGTTGCCGCGCCGGGCGGCGGCGGCCTTCTGCGCGTCCGAATGGAACAGGTTGAGGACGCCGCGCTGGCTCATCATCACGTTGTAGTTGATGTCCTGCTCCAGCCCTTCCCACAGCTTGAGCGACCATTCGTAGAAATGGTTGTTCTCGGGCAGGAGGTAGTTGGAGCGCACGATCGTGGTGTTGCGGCCGGTGTTGCCGAGGCCGATCGGCCCCTTCTCCAGCACCGCCACGTTGGTGATGCCGTGCTCCTTGGCGAGGTAATAGGCGCTGGCGAGCCCATGGCCGCCGCCGCCGATGATGACGACATCGTAGGAGGCCTTCGGCGCCGGGTCGCGCCAGGCGCGGCCCCAGCCGGCATGGCCGCCGAATGCCTTGGTCAGGAGGCCGAAAGCCGAATATCGCGTCATCTGCGGACGGTGTCCGATCGCCGTATGGGTGCGCCGACACGCTAATCGGACCCGCGGGCCCTTGCAATGCCGCCGCGGAGCGCGCCCCGGGTCCACCGCGGAGCGGGCCGCCGGACGGCAGCGTCGCATTGCCGCATAGTCCGGCAAGCATGACAGTCATTATCAGTTGCACTATGGTCTGGCCGCAACGAACCCTGGAGGAGGTGAAGACCGTGTCCGTCGCCAAGCATCTGTTCGCCCTCGGATTCGTCGCGGCCCTCGTGCCGGCACTGGCTGCCGAGGCCGCCGACAAGCGCCAGATCGTCTCGACCTATGGCGACATCGCCCAGGCGATGTACCAGGACGCGCTCACGGGCGCCGAGGCCTTGAAGAAGACGGTCGGCGCGCTGGTGGAGCAGCCCGGCGAGGCGACGCTGAAGGCGGCCCGGACGGCCTGGCTCGCGGCCCGCGTCCCCTACCAGCAGACGGAAGTGTTCCGCTTCGGCAACGCCATCGTCGACGGCTGGGAAGGCAAGGTGAACGGCTGGCCGCTGGACGAGGGCCTGATCGACTATGTCGACAGCTCCTACGGCTCCGAGAGCGACGAGAACCCGCTCTACACCGCCAACGTCATCGCCAACCCCAAGATCAAGTTCGGCGGCAAGACGATCGACGCGAGGAAGATCACCAAGAAGCTGATCTCGGAGCGGCTGCACGAGCTGGGCGGGGTCGAGGCGAACGTCGCCGTCGGCTGGCACGCGATCGAGTTCCTGCTGTGGGGCCAGGACCTGAACGGCAACGGTCCCGGCGCCGGCAACCGGCCCTGGACCGACTATGCCAAGGGCAGCGCCTGCACCAACGGCCATTGCGACCGCCGGGCGCAGTATCTCCAGGTGGCGACCGACCTGCTGGTCGACGACCTCGGCTGGATGACGAAGCAGTGGGCGAAGAACGGCAAGGCCCGCAAGGCGCTGGCCAAGGGCGGGCCCGACGGCGGCATCACTGCCATCCTGACGGGCGTCGGCAGCCTGTCCTACGGCGAGCTGGCCGGCGAGCGGATGAAGCTCGGCCTGATGCTGCACGACCCCGAGGAAGAGCATGACTGCTTCTCGGACAACACCCACAACAGCCACTACTACAACGTGGTCGGCATCCGCTCGGTGTGGTTCGGCAGCTACAGGCGCACCGACGGCAGCGAGGTGAAGGGCCCGTCGCCGGCCGACCTGGTCCAGGCGACCAACGCGGGCCTGGCGGCCGAGATGCGCACCAAGCTGGAAGCCTCCGAGGCGGCGATGCGCCGGATGAAGGAGCGGGCCGAGACCAAGGAGGCCTACGACCAGATGATCGGGCCGGACAATGCCGAGGGCAATGCCGTGGTGCAGGCCGCGATCGACGCGCTCACCGACCAGACCCGCACGCTGGAACGCGTGGTGGCCGACCTCAAGCTGAAGCCGATCAAGTTCGAGGGGTCCGACAGCCTCGACGACCCGGCCAAGATCTTCGCGAAGTAACCGAAACGATAGCCGGACGATCATGGGCATACGAGCAGGGGCCGCCGCCGCATTGTCGCTGTTGCTGACCGGACCGGCGGCGGCCGGCCCGGCACTGCCCGAGATCGCCGGACTGCCGGAAGTCGTCCGCCCGACCGCCGATTTCTCGCGGCCGGAGGCGTACGAGGACAATCCGGGCGGGGCCGCCACCGGGCGGCACCCGATCAACACCAGCGTGTTCTCGCACCCGTCCGCCAACCTGTCGTTCGAGCGCCAGCTCGACTTCAAGGTCGGGGACGGCATCTTCCGCAAGCTCTGGGTGTCGGCGCCGAGCTCGACCCGCTCGTCGGACGGGCTCGGTCCCTTGTGGAACGCCCGGTCCTGCCAGTCCTGCCACCTGAAGGACGGCCGCGGGCGGGTGCCGACGCCGGGCGAGGCGGCGGTGTCGCTGTTCCTTCGCCTGTCGGTCCCGCCGGAGACGCCCGAGCAGATGGAGCGGCTCTCCACCCTCAAGGCCGCGGTCATTCCCGAGCCGACCTATGGCGGGCAGCTGCAGAACTTCTCGGTCCAGGGCCATCTGGCCGAGGGGACGATGGAGATCGCCTACAAGGAGGAGCCGGTCCGGCTGGCCGACGGCACGGTGGCCCATCTGCGCCGTCCGAGCTATTCGATCGCCGGCCTCCACTACGGGCCGCTCCACCCCCGGGCCATGATGTCGCCGCGCCTGACGCCGCCGATGATCGGCCTCGGCCTGCTGGAGCTGGTCCCGGAGGCCGACATCCTGGCCCTGGCCGACCCGGAGGACCAGGACGGCGACGGCATCTCGGGCCGGGCGAACCGGGTGTGGAGCCGGGAGCAGGAGCGCGTCATGCTCGGCCGGTTCGGCTGGAAGGCGGGGCAGCCGACCGTCGCCCAGCAGGTGGCCGATGCCTTTTCGGGCGACATCGGCCTGTCCACCCCGCTGTCGCGCGACCCCTGGGGCGACTGCACCCCGGCCCAGGCGGCGTGCCGGTCCGCCCCGCACGGCGCCCACGGCCAGGGCGCGGTCGAGGTGGTGCCGGCCATGTTCGATCTGGTTGCCTTCTATTCACGCCACCTGGCGGTGCCGGCCCGGCGCAACGTCGACGACCCCCAGGTGCTGGAGGGCAAGCGGCTCTTCTATGCGAGCGGCTGCACGGCCTGCCATCGGCCGAAATTCGTGACCGGGTCCCATCCGGCCCGGCCGGAACTGTCCGGCCAGCTCATCTGGCCCTACACCGACCTGCTGCTGCACGACATGGGCGAGGGCCTGGCCGACCAGCGGCCCGAGGGGCTGGCCGACGGGCGCGAGTGGCGCACCCCGCCACTCTGGGGCATCGGGCTGACCGACACGGTCAACGGCAACAATTTCTTTCTGCATGACGGGCGGGCCCGCTCGCCGCTGGAGGCCATCCTGTGGCACGGCGGCGAGGCCGAGGCGGCGCAGCGCAAGGTGGTGGCGATGAGCCGGCACGAGCGCGAGGCCCTGCTCGCCTTCCTCAAGTCGCTTTAAGGAGCCAAGCCATGCGGGCCCTGGTGATGCGATCCCTGGCCGCCCTCGCGGTCCTGGCGATGACGACCGCCGGCGGGCGGGCCGCGGAACTGGACGAGGCGGTCTATCGCCGCCTCAACGAGGCGCTGGCGACCGGCTATGTCGTGCCGCGCTACGAGGCGCTGGCCAAGGCGACGGCGGCGCTCGATGCGGGGGCCCGCGCCTTCTGCGACCAGCCCGGCCGGACGCCGCTGGTCGAGCTCCGGCGGCGCTATGCGGATGCCTCCGATGCCTGGCAGCGCATCCAGCACGTCCGCTTCGGCCCGGTCGAGTATTTTTCCCGCTCGGCGCGCATCGCCTTCTGGCCGGACCCGCGCAACAGCGTCGGCCGCGCCCTGGAGGAGCTGCTGGCCAAGGCCGACCCGGCGGCGCTGGAGCCGGATGCGTTCGGCCGCGGCAACGTGGCCGCCCAGGGCTTTCCCGCGCTGGAGCGGCTGATGTTCGCGGACGGGGCGGAAACGTTGCTTCTGGCCGGCGACGACGGCGCGAAGCGGCGCTGCCTGGTGCTGCGTTCGGTGACCGGCAACCTCGCCCGGATGGCGGCCGACGTGCATCACGAGTGGGTCGGCGGCGATCGCCCCTTCCTGAAGGTGATGGCCGCGGCCGGCGCCGCCGATTCCCCCTACCAGCACCCGCGCGAGGCGACGCTCGACTTCGTCAAGGCGCTGCACCTGTCGGTCGAGCTGGTGTCGGACCACAAGCTGGCGCGTCCGCTGGGCAGTGCGATCCAGGCGGCCCGGCCGCGCCTGGCGGAGGCCTGGCGCAGCGGCCGCTCGCTCGAGAACATCCGCCTCGACCTGGCCGCGGGCGCAGCCCTCTACGAGGGGAAGGACGGCTTCTCCGCGGTGGTCCGCGGCCCTGCCGGCGACGCGGCGCTGGACGATCTGCTGCGCCGCGCCTTCGCCCAGGTCCGGGCGACCGCCGAGGCGATCCGGCCGCCGCTCGAATCCGCGGTCGAGGATGCGAAGCGCCGACCGGCGGCCGAGCGGCTGGTGCGCGAGACCGCGGCGCTGAAGGCGCTGATCGCCCAGCGGCTGACCGAGGCGCTGGGCATCCCGCTCGGCTTCAACGCGCTCGACGGGGATTGAGGGAGTGACCGCCATGATGCTGCATCGTCGCGACGTCCTGGCCGGCGGCCTCGCCGGCGCGCTGCTGGCCGTGGCCCCACCAGTGCGGGCGTCCGTCCGGCCGCACTGGCTCGGCGCCCGGGTCGATGCCGGCAAGCGCTTCTTCGCCAGCGCCTTCGACGGCGACGGCAACGCCGCCTTCGACCTTGCCCTGCCGGCGCGTGGGCATGGCTTCGCGCAGCGGCCGGGCCGGGCGGAGGCGGTCGCCTGCGCCCGGCGCCCCGGGACCTACCTGGCGATCCTCGACCTGGCGACCGGCACGGTCCGCGGCCTGGTGGCCAATGCGCCCGGCCGGCGCTTCAACGGCCATGGCATCTTCTCGGCCGACGGCAGCCTCTTCTACGCGTCGGAATCCGACTATGCGGGCGAGCGCGGGGTGATCGGCGTCTATGCGGCCGACCGCGGCTACGCCCCGGTCGCCGCCTGGGACTCGGGCGGGCTCGACCCGCACGATGTCCGCCTGCTGCCCGACGGGCGCACGCTGGTCGTCGCCAATGGCGGCATCGTCACCCACCTCGATGCGCCGCGGATGAAGCTCAACACCGGCGGGATGGATTCGACGCTCGCCTATCTCGATGCCGGCGACGGGCGGCTGCGCGCCGTCCTGCGCCCGCCGGCCGGGCTGGGGCCGCTCGGCATCCGCCACCTGGCGATCGCCGGCGACGGCCAGGTCGCCTTCGCCGCGCAGTATGAGGGACCGATGGTGGACCTGGTCCCGCTGGTCGGGACCCATCGCCCGGGCGAGCCGGAGCTGCGCCTCTTCGAGGCCGCCCCCCCGACGCTGCGGGCGATGCGCCAGTATTGCGGCAGCGCGGCCATGGATGCGGCCGGGCGGGTGCTGGGGGTGTCGTCGCCGCGGGGCAATCTCGCCACCTTCTGGGACGTCGAGACCGGCCGGGTGCTGTCCGCCGCCGCCGTGCCGGACGGCTGCGGCATCGCGGCCGCGGGGCCGGACGGCGGCTTCATCGTCGCCAGCGGCCTCGGCGGCGCCGGCCGTTTCGATGCCGGCACGGGCGAGGGCGTGCCTCTGGCCGGGGCGCTCGCCGCCCGGGGACGCTGGGACAACCATCTCCTGTCCCTGCGGGGATAGCCCGCCGGGGGACGATGCGCCGGGGCCAGGCGGGGGATGAGCCCCGTCCGGCCCCGGCCGGTCGTCAGGTCAGCCGGTCGTCAGGTCAGCCGTTCGTCAGGCCACCCACTCCGAGACGGGGGCCTTGGCGTCCTGCAGCGGCTGAGCGTGGATGTCGACCAGGGTCGGCCCGTCGGTCTCCAGCGCCTTGCGCAGGGTGCCTTCCAGGTCGGCCGGGTCGCGGACCGTCCAGGCCTTCACCCCGAACGCCTCGGCGACCTTGGCGTGGTCGGTGCGCGAGAAGTCGACCGAGAAGTAGCGGGCGTCGAAGCCGGTCTTCTGGCCCGCCTTGATCCAGCCATAGACGCTGTTCGAGAAGACGATCATCGTCAGCGGCACCTTCTGGCGCACGATCGTCTCCATCTCGCCGACCGTGAAGCCGAACGAGCCGTCGCCCATGATCGACAGCACCTTGGACTGCGGCCGCCCGTACCAGGCCCCGACCGCCGCCGACATGGAGTAGCCGAGCGCGCCGTGCGCCCGGTTGGAGATGAAGTGCCGGCCGCTCGCCTTGAACTCGTAGTAGCCCGAGAAGTAGGGGCAGGGCGTGCCCGGGTCGCAGACCAGGACGGCGTCGTTGGGCAGCAGCTTCTGCAGCGTCGCCACCACCCGCTCGGGCCGGATCGGCGTCTCGTCGGACTGGGCGAGGGCGGCGAAGGCGCCGAACTTCTCGCGCTTGGCCTTGGCGATGGCGGCCGCGTCGAGCAGGCGGCCGATCGCCGGCCGGGGGGCCGTCTTCACCTCGGCCAGGATCGCCTCCAGCGCCAGCCGGGCGTCGGACAGCATCGCTACCTGGGTCTTGTAGGTGGCGCCGAAGACGCCCGGGTCGGCGTCGATGTGGACGACCGGGACCCGGCCCGGCAGCGGGTGCCGCCAGCGCTCGGTGGTGACCGAGCCGGCGCGGCAGCCGACGAAGACGACCAGGTCGGCCATGTCGACGAGCGCCCGGGTCATCGGCGTGCCGCCGTTCGAGCCGACCACGCCGACCGCCAGCGGGTGGTCCTCCGGGATCGAGCCCTGGCCGGAGATGGTGGTGGCGACCGCCGCCCCCAGCCATTCGGCGAGCTGCACGAGCGCCGCCTCGCCGCCGGCGATGACGATGCCGCCGCCGCAGATGAAGAGCGGATTCTTGGCCGACAGCAGCGCCTCGGCCGCGCGCGCCACCATCTCTGGGTCGGGCCCGAAGCGGCGCGAGGGGTAGTGGCCCAGCGCGGGATCGGCCCAGACGTCGGACTCGTCGACCGGGTCCTTCTGCACGTCGAAGGGCAGGCCGATATGGGCCGCACCCGGCTTGGCGCTGGTCATGTGGGTGAAGGCCCCGCGCACCACCTTGGGGATGTCGGCGGCGCGGTTCAGCACCCGGTTCCACTTCGACAGCGGCCGGAACAGGCTTTCCTGGTCGAGCTCGGTCAGGGTGTAGCGGTCGCGGCCGCTGACCGAGATGTCGGTGGTCACCGCCAGGATCGGGATCGACGACTCGTTGGCCTCGACCACGCCCGGCAGGATGTAGGTGGCGCCGCCGCCCGACGGGCCCTCGCAGATGCCGACCTTGCCGGTGACCCGGGCATAGCCGTCGGCCATGTAGCTGGCCGAACGCTCGTCGCGGGTCAGGATATGGGTCATGCCGTGGTCGAGGCGGAACAGCGCGTCGTAGAGCGGCAGGCTGGTGTCGCCGCACAGGCCGAAGACGTGCTTCACGTCGTGGCCCTGGAGCAGCCGGACGAAGGCCTCGGCGCCGGAAAGCTGGTTGCTCATGAATCCCCCGCGGGCAATGCGATGGTGGTGCAAGGTCGGCCATGGTGCCGCAAGAGAGCGGCTTGCTCGTAATACGTCTCTGTATACAATGCGGCCGGCAATGGAAAGAGAACCTCTCGGCCGAGTCCGCCGCCGACCGCGCACCCAGGTGAACCTGGCCGAGCGCGCCTACGAGCAGCTGCGGACGATGGCCATCACCTACCAGTTCCGCCCGCTGGAGCGGCTGGCGGAGGCCGACCTCGTCAAGCGGCTCAAGGTCAGCCGCACGCCGATCCGCGAGGCGCTCAACCGCCTCGTCACCGAAGGCTTCCTCGTCTTCACGCCCAATCGCGGCTTCCAGTGCCGGCCGCTCGACGCCAAGGAGATCTTCGACCTCTACGAGGTGCGCCGGTCGCTGGAGGTGGCGGCGGCCCGCCTGGCGGTGGAGCGCGCCTCCGACGCCGAGCTGGAGGAGCTGGGCGCCTTCCTCAAGACCAGCCGCGCCGCGCCCGAGGGCGCCTCGGTGGTCGACCTGGTCGGGCTCGACGAGGCGTTCCACGAGCGCATCGCCACCCTGTCGCGGAATGGCGAGCTCCTGCACATCCTGCGCAACATCAACGCCCGCATCCGCTTCTGCCGCTGGATCGACATGGAGAACGGGCGTCGCCAGGCGACCCAGACCGAACATGCCGAAATGCTCGAGGCCCTGATGGCGCGCGACGCGGACCGCTGCGCGGCCGCCATGAACGGCCATATCACCCGGCGTCTCGACCAGATCGTCGACGTCATCCGCGAGGGCTATGCCCGCATCTACATGGGCGCCGACGCAGCCCGGTCGCGGCCGGGCTGAAGATCTCTTCCCGAAACACCCCCTGAATTTCTAGAGCGGAGAGCAGCAGATGGCGACGCGCGGTACCGGTCCGCTGACCGAGGCATGGGCGAAACTGGTGGCGGGCTTCTCCGCCGACTCCGTGCCGGAGCCGGTCAGGGCCCGCGCCCTGCAGATGATCCTGGACGGCAGTGGCGCGCTCCTCGCCGCCTCCGACCCCAAAATCTCCACCGGCCGGCGCATCGCCGGCTTCGTCGAGGGCCAGGGCGGCGCCCCGCAGGCGACCATCGTCGGCCACGGCTTCCGCACCAGCGTCGTCCATGCCGCGCTCGCCAACGGCACCATGGGCTACGCCTGCGATGTCGAGCCGCACCATCCCGAGGGCGTGCTGCACCCGATCGCGATCATGGTTCCGACCGCGCTGGCGCTGGCCGAGCACCTGGGCAAGTCGGGCAAGGACCTGGTCGCCGCCGTCGTGATCGGCTGCGAACTGGAGTACCGGCTGTCGATGGCGCTCGGCCCGGTCGAGCAGTACAATCTCGGCTTCCACCCCTCGGCCGTGTGCGGCTGCTTCGGCGCCACCGCGGCGGCGGCCTTCCTGCTCGGCCTCGACGAGCAGCAGGTGACCAAGGCGCTGGGGCTGGCCGGGTGCCAGGCGTCCGGCCTGATGGCCTGGGAGTCGGACGAGACCGAGAATTCGCGGCCGTTCCAGATGGGCATGGCGGCGCGCAACGGCGTCACGGCGGCGATGCTGGCGTCCCAGGGTTTCGGCGGGCCGATCGGCATCTTCGACCATGGCCATACCGTGTTCGGCGCCTTCAGCCGCAAGCCCGCCCAGCACCACCTGACCGACGAGCTCGGCACCCGCTGGGACGGGATCATGGAACTGGCGATCAAGCCCTATTCCAGCGTCTCCTTCCTGCATCCCGGCCTCGACAGCCTGCTCGGCATCCAGCGCGCCAACAACCTGGCGATCGAGGACGTCGATTCGATCGTGCTGCGCTTCCCCTCGTCCGGGACGCACTGCATCGACGACAACCCGCTGAAGAGCCATTGCGCGCAGTACATCCTGCCGGTCGCGCTGTCGAAGACCGGCCTGCGCGTGGCCGACCTCTTCACCGACCGCCGCCTGTCCGAGCCGGAGGTGGCCCGCCTGTCGGCCCGCGTCACGGTGGTGAAGGACGACGACCTGGATAAGGGCTTCCCCAACCTCTACGAGACGGTGGTCGAGGTGACGACCAAGGCCGGGCAGACCTTCTCGGACAAGAACGGCATCGCCCGCGGCTACCCCGAGGCGCCCTTGTCGGATGCCGAGGTGCGCGAGAAGTTCGCGCGGCTGACCGGCGCTGTCGCCTCGCCCCAGCGCATCGCGGACCTGGCGGCGGCGATCGACGGGCTGTGGTCGGCCCCCGATGTCGGCCGCTACGCAGCCCTCATGGGTGCCACGCCGGACAACGCGTGATGGCGCCCCGGATGCGGGTCGGGCTGGCGGGATTCGGCAGCGTCGGGCAGTTCCTAGCCCGGCGCTTCGCCGAGGGCGCGCTGCCCCAGGCCGAGCTGACGGCGGTCACCGCGCGCGACCTGGACCAGGCCCGCCGCAACCTGGCCGGCCTGTCGGCTTCGGCCAAGGTGGTGCCGCTGGCCGAGCTGCCGGACCATGCCGACGTGATCGTCGAGTGCGCGACCGCGGACGCCTTCCCGCTGGTGGCGCGCACGGTGCTGGAGGCTGGCCGCACCCTGCTGGCGCTCAGCGCCGGCGGCGTCCCGGCCTTCCCCGACATGGTCGCCTTCGCCGAGAAGCATGGCGGGCGGGTGCGCATCGCCAGCGGCGCCCTGCCGGGGCTGGATTCGATCCGCTCGGCGGCGGAGGGGACGATTCGCTCGGTGCGGCTCTTCTCGCGGATCAAGCCGGCCTCCTTCGTCGGCGAGGAGTACCTGGAAGCGCGCGGCTTCGACTTCCGCCAGCCGCTGGCGGAGGCCGTCAAGGTCTTCTCCGGCTCGGCCGGCGAGGCGGCGGCCGCCTTCCCGCGCCACTTCAACGTCGCCATCTCCCTCAGCCTGGCCGGGGTCGGGTTCGACCGCACCACGGTCGAGATCTGGGCCGACCCCACCATCCCGGGCGCAATCCACACGGTGGAGCTGGAGGCGGACGAGGTCGTCCTGTCGCTGACGAGCCGCAACCGGCCGTCCGAATCGAACCCCAAGACCAGCCGGATCATCGCCCCCAGCGTGCTCGCCGCCCTGCGCTCCATGGTCGGGCCGCTGCACGTCGGCAGCTGAAGGGCAGGGGGCGGGTCCGGCCCGCCCCCTGCCGTCAGACGTACTCCTCGACCGGGGCGAAGCGGAACGGCAGGCGGGCGAGGTCGACCCCGGCCGGGCCCGGCGTGTCGACCTCGACGAAGGCGCGGCAGACCGGGCCGTAGGCGGCGCGGAAATGGTTCTTGGCCTTGATGCAGAAGAGCCGCACCTGGGCCAGGTCGATGCCGTGCAGCTCCATGTAGGCGAGGTCGTTGACCGGCTCGCGGCGCTCGGTGACGATCACGTCCACCTGCCCGATGCGCAAGACCGCGGTGCGGCCGAGGTTGGTCTCGACGCCGCGCAGCATCGGTCCCCGGTTGACGAACACGCCGTCCGTCAGGCGGACCACCTCGGCGTCGATCGCCACGGGCGGCCCGAAATCCCCGCTGATCCGTCCGCCCAGGGTGCCGGCGACCCGGCCGCCCAGGCCGGCGGCATGGGCGCGGGCCACCATCGGCGGGTCGAAGAAGAAGGCGAATACGCAAGGATCGCCCGGCGCCAGGTCGAGCAGGGCCTGCAGCAGGCCGGGCGTGTCGGCGATGCCGCCCGAATAGATGTTGTCCGAGGATTCGACGACCGCGACCGGCCCGACGCCCAGCTCAAGCGCCTGCCGCAGGCCCTCGGCCGGCCCCGGGCGGACCACCGCGAACTCGGGCGCCTTGCGGCGGATGGCCTCGGCCATGATCCCGGCCGCAGCCGCGGCGGCATTCGCGTCGCCGTCGGCATAGACCATCACCGACGCCCCGGTGTTGGGCGTGTCCGCCCAGGGGAAGCCGCCGAACGGGGTGACGTCGAGGATCGGCGGCCGGGTCAGGTCGCGGGCGATCTCCTCCAGGTCCTTCATCGGGCCGTCGGCGGTGCGCATGTTGTGGCTGTGGATGATGCGGCCCGCCCGCAGCAGGATGCCGACCGGGCGGATGCGGCGCTCCACCGTCGCGACCAGCATGCCCAGCACCTTCTCGCCCACCTCGAACATGTCGATGTGCGGCAGCGTCTTGTAGCCGGCGGCGACGTCGGCGATGCGGGCGATCTCCGGCGCCATGTTGGCGTGCATGTCGAAGCTGGCGCCGATCGGCGTCTCTCCCACGGTCTCCCGCACCAGGCGCAGCAGGTCGAGGTCCGGGGTACGCCGCCGCTCGGTCGCCAGCGCGCCGTGCAGGGACAGGTAGACCGCGTCCCAGCGGCCGGCCGCCAGGCCCGAGCGCACCTCCTCCAGGAACTGGTCGAACAGCCCGTCATCCATCGGGCCGCCCGGCTGGGCGGCGGCGCAGCGCAGTACCTCCACATGCCAGTCGGGATTGGCGTCGGCGAAGGCGGCGACCGCGCCCAGTTCCGTGGGCGTGCCGCGGAAGCGGTCGAGCACGGCCGGACCCCGCGCCCATTCACTGCCTTCGAAGTCGGCCAGCACGCTCGGCACCGGCGAGAACGAGTTCACTTCCAACCAGATCCGGGCGACGGCCAGGGTACGCGGCATCGGTTTCTCCCACCGGGCTTGAGGCGTGGATCGCTTGATCGAGGCATATTGCATTCCGTGCAGTATACAATCTACGCTGCCGTTTCGCCCGGCCGGCGGAAAGCGTCGGCACCCCTTCCGGAGGATGTTCCATGCCTTCCATCCACCCCCTGCGGGCCGTCGCGGCCGGCATCCTCCTGGCCGCATCCGCGGCCCTTTGGCCGGCCCTGGCGCAGGCGCCGGCCCCCGCGCCGGCGCGCGGCGGCACGATGAACATCATCATCTCGCCCGAGCCGCCGACGCTCATGCTCGGCATCAACCAGACCACCCCGGCGGCCATCGTCGGCGGCAAGATCTACGAGAGCCTGCTGCGCTACGACTTCGACCTGAAGCCGATGCCGGGGCTGGCCAAGTCGTGGTCGGTCTCGCCCGACGGGCTGACCTACACCTTCAAGCTGCAGGAGGGCGTGAAGTGGCATGACGGCACGCCGTTCACGGCAGACGACGTGGTCTTCAGCGCCAAGACCTATCTGACGGCGGTCCACCCGCGCTCGCGCCCGATCTTCCAGCGCGCGGAGACGATCACCGCACCCGACCCGCTGACGGTGGTGTTCAAGCTGAAGGGCCCGTTCGCGCCCTTCCTGATGGCCTGGGAGCCGAGTACCGCGCCGATCGTGCCCAGGCACATCTACGAGGGCACCGACTTCCGCACCAACCCCGCCAACGCCAAGCCGATCGGCACCGGGCCTTTCAAGCTCAAGGAATGGGTCCGCGGCTCGCACATCCATCTGGTGCGCAACGACGACTACTGGCAGAAGGGCAAGCCCTACCTCGACGAGATCTATTACCGCGTGCTGCCGGACGCGAGCGCGCGCACGGTCGCCATGGAGACGGGCCAGACCCACCTGTCGGCCTTCGCCGACATCGAGACCTTCGAGGTGCCGCGGCTGAAGGCGATGCCGCACCTGGAGATGACCACCAAGGGCTACGAGTACCTGGCCCAGATCGTCTGGCTGGACTTCAACCTGCGGGCCAAGCCGCTCGACGACCGCCGCTTCCGCCAGGCCGTCTATCATGCGATCGACCGCAACTTCCTGCGCGACCGGGTCTGGTTCGGGCTCGGCAAGCCGGCGACCGGGCCGATCCATTCCAGCATCCCGCACTATGACGCCAACGTGCCGAAATACGCCTTCGACCCCAAGAAGGCCGAGGCGCTGCTCGACGAGATGGGGCTGAAGCGCGGCGCCGACGGGGTGCGCGCCCGCATCACCATGGACCAGCTGCCTTATGGCGACGTCTATGTCCGGGCCGGCGAGTATATCCGCCAGGCGCTGGGCCGCGTCGGCATCCAGGTCACCCTGCGCAGCGCCGACGTCGCCACCTGGGGCGACCGGGTGCGCAACTGGGACTACGAGATGACGCTGCAGGTGCTGAGCCAGCTGGGCCACCCGGCGCTCGGCGTGTCGCGCCTCTACGTCTCCAGCAACATCCGCAAGGGGGTGCTGTTCAGCAACGTCAACGGCTACTCCAACCCGCGCATCGACGCGCTGTTCGACAAGGCGGCGGTTTCGGCCGACGCGGGCGAGGCGCAGAAGATGTACACCGAGATCCAGAAGATCCTGGTGGAGGACGTGCCGGTCGCCTGGCTGCTGGAGCTCGAGTTCCCGACCTTCATCGACAAGCGCTTCCGCAACGTCGTGACCTCGGCGATCGGCGTCCGCGACGGCTTCGCCGACGCCTACATGCAGCGCTGACGGGGACGGGCCGGCGAAGGCAGGGGACGGCGCCGTGGAGCGTCTGGAATTCATCGCGCAACGGACGCTGAAGGGCATCGTCGTCCTGCTCGGGATCGTCGTCCTCAACTTCCTGCTGATCCGCCTGGCGCCGGGCGACCCGGCGGCGGTGATGGCGGGCGAGGCCGGCGCGTCGGACGAACTGTTCCTGCAGCAGCTGCGCCAGCAGTTCGGGCTCGACCGGCCGCTGCTGGAGCAGCTCTGGGCCTATGTCGCCAACATCCTGTCGTTCGACTTCGGCTTCTCCTACCGCCAGCAGCGGCCGGTGGTCGACCTGCTGGCCGAGCGCCTGCCGCCGACCCTGCTGCTGACCGGCACCGCCTTCGTCCTGTCGCTGGCAGCCGGCGTCACGCTGGGGGTGATGGCGGCCCGCCGCGCCGGCCGCTGGTCGGATTCCGCGATCACCGTGGTGGCGCTCTTCTTCTACGCCACGCCGCTCTTCTGGGTCGGGCTGATGGGCGTGCTGCTGTTCTCGGTCACGCTCGGCTGGCTGCCGGCCTTCGGCATGGGCTCGGTCGGGGTCAAGCTGGGCGGGGTCGAGCGGGTGATCGACGTCGGCCGCCACCTCGTCCTGCCGGCCCTGACGCTGACGCTCTTCCACATGGCGGTCTATGCTCGCATGACGCGGGCCTCGATGCTGGAGGTGCGCGATCAGGACTTCGTCCGCACCGCCCGGGCCAAGGGGGTGGGCGAGGGCGAGATCCTGCGCCGCCACGTCCTGCGCAACGCCATCCTGCCGGTCGTCACCATCGCGGGCATGAAGGCCGGCTACCTGCTCGGCGGCTCGATCGTGGTCGAGACGGTGTTCGCCTGGCCCGGCATCGGCCGGCTTGCCTACGAGGCCGTCCTGCAGCGTGACTACAACGTGCTGCTGGGCGTGTTCCTGGTCACCTCCGCGCTCGTCATCGCGGTCAACCTGGCGACCGACGTGATCTATTCGCTGGTCGACCCCCGCATTGAGCTGGGGGCCTAGGCGATGGCGGCTCTTCGCGACTTCTGGCGGCGCTATCGCCGCAACAAGGGCGCCGTGGTCGGCCTCGTCGTCCTGGCGTCGATCCTGCTCGTCGCCGCCTTCGGCCCGGTCATCTATCCGGGCAACCCGTGGGACATGGCGGGCGCGCCGTTCCAGTCGCCGTTCGGCGCCGAGAACCCGCTCGGCACCGACACGCTGGGCCGCGACGTGGCGACCGGCATCGTCCACGGCGCCCGGGTGTCGCTGCTGATTGGCTTCGTCGCAACGCTCGCCGCGGTCGGGGTCGGGATCTGTGTCGGCGCCGTCGCCGGCTACTTCGGCGGCCGCGTCGACGACCTGATCATGCGATTGACGGAGTTCTTCCAGACGATCCCGAGCTTCGTCTTCGCGGTCGTGCTGGTGGCGATCTTCACCCCCGGCATCGGCTCGATCGTCACCGCCATCGCCGTCGTCAGCTGGCCCGCCGTCGCCCGCCTGGTGCGCGGCGAGTTCCTGACCTTGCGCACGCGCGAGTTCGTGCAGGCCTCGGTCGTGCTCGGCCGCTCGGCCCGCCACATCATCTTCGTCGAGATCCTGCCCAACGCCATCTCGCCCATCATCGTCTCCGCCTCGCTGATGGTGGCGACCGCGATCCTGGTCGAATCCTCCCTCAGCTTCCTCGGCCTGGGCGACCCCAACATGATGAGCTGGGGCTACATGATCGGCGCCTCGCGCTCGGTCGTGCGGCTCGCCTGGTGGACCAGCTTCTTCCCCGGCTTGGCCATCGTCCTGACCGTGCTCGCCCTCAACCTGGTGGGCGAGGGGCTGAGCGACGCCCTCAACCCGCGCCTGTCGCGCGAGGGACGGTGATGGAAACGCCTCCGCTGCTCGCTGTTCGCGACCTGCGGGTCGCCCTGCCCGCGGGCGGCGACCGGGTCGATGCCGTCGACGGCATCGGCTTCGAGGTGCATGCGGGCGAGATCCTGTGCATCGTCGGCGAATCCGGCTCCGGCAAGTCGCTGACCGCGGCCGCCATCATGGGCCTGCTGCCGCGCGGCGTGCGGGCGACGGGCGGGTCGATCGCGCTGGGCGGCGTCGACCTGCTGCGCCTGCCGGAGGACGAGATGCGCCGCCGCCGCGGCCGCGACGTCGGCATGATCTTCCAGGAGCCGATGACGGCCCTCAACCCGCTGATGCGGGTGGGCGACCAGATCGACGAGGTGCTGCGCGTCCACACCGGCCTGGACGAGGCCGGCCGCCGGGCGCGCGTCGTCGAGCTGATGGCGCAGGTCAACCTGCCGGATCCGGACCAGCTGCGGCTCGCCTTCCCGTTCCGCCTGTCGGGCGGCCAGCGGCAGCGGGTGATGATCGCGATGGCGCTGGCGCTCGGGCCCTCGCTGCTGATCGCCGACGAGCCGACGACGGCGCTCGACGTGACCACCCAGAAGCAGATCCTGGCCCTGGTGAAGGCGATCCAGTCCGCCCGCGGCATGGGGGTCCTCTTCATCACCCACGACTTCGGCGTGGTCGCCGAGATCGCCGACCGCGTCGCCGTCATGCAGCACGGCCGCATCGTCGAGGTCGGCCCGGTCGACCAGGTGCTGAACCGGCCGGTGCATGCCTACACCCGCTCCCTGATCGCCGCGGTGCCGCGGCTGGAGCCGCGGGCACCGTCGGCCGCCGCCGCGGGCCTGCCGGCCCTGGTCGCCCGGGGCCTCACCAAGACTTATCGCTCGGCCGGCGGCATCTTCGTGCGCCGCCGCGTGGTCGAGGCGGTGAAGTCCGTCGACCTGACGATCCGCCAGGGCGAGACGCTGGGCGTCGTCGGCGAATCCGGCTCCGGCAAGTCGACGCTGGGCCGCTTGCTGATCCGCCTGCTGCCGGCCGACGGCGGCAGCGTGTCCTTCCAGGGCACCGACCTGCTGGCGGCGGCGCCCGGCCGGCTGCGGGCCCTGCGGCGCGACGTGCAGATGGTCTTCCAGGACCCGTACGCCTCGCTCAACCCGCGCCGCCGGGTCGGCGCCATCGTCGCCGACGGGCTGCTCGCCCAGGGGCGGCCGCGGGCGGAGGCGTTTGCCCGGGCGCGGGAGCTGATGGGGCTGGTCGGGCTCGACCCGGCGGGCGTCGACCGCTATCCGCATGAGTTCTCGGGCGGGCAGCGGCAGCGCATCGGCATCGCCCGCGCGCTGGCGGTGGAGCCGAAGCTGCTGATCGCCGACGAGCCGGTGTCCGCGCTCGACGTCTCCGTCCAGGCGCAGGTGCTGGAACTGCTGAACGACGTGCGGCGGCGCTTCGACCTGGCGATGCTGTTCATCACCCACGACCTGCGGGTCGCGGCTCAGGTCTGCGACCGCATCGCCGTGATGCGCCGGGGCGAGATCGTCGAGACCGGACCGACGGCGGAAATCTTCGGCGCGCCGCAGCACGCCTACACGCGCGAGCTGCTGGATGCGGTTCCGGGCCGGGCCTGGAGCGCGGGGCAGCTGGCGAACGATGCGCTGTATACAATCCCCCGAGAATCCTAGCGGCGGGCCATAGCTCCAGAAGCTCCCAAAATATTGCACGTTTCTTGCGATTCCGCTGGCGGGCAGGCGGCGTTGGTATACGATCCCTGGGCGAAAGGCAGGTGCATGCAGTCCACCCGTCCCGACATCCTGGCCGCCGGCCTCTTCGCGACGATCGGCGGGATCGTCGTCGCAGGGTCCCGCGGGCTGGAGCCGGGGACGCTGATGCGCATGGGGCCGGGATACCTGCCGACGACGGTCGGCATCCTTGTCCTGGCGCTGGCGGCGGTGCTGGGCCTGCGCGCCGCACTGGCCCGCCCCACGGACGAGGATCGGGTGGACTGGAGGCTCGGTCCGATCGCGGCGATCCTGGCGGCGCTCGGCGCCTTCGCGCTGCTGATCGACCCGATCGGCCTGGTCGGCGCGACCATGGCGCTGATCGCGGCCGCCCGGTTCGCCGACCGGCCGCTGCGTCCGGGCGAGACGCTGGTCCTGATGCTGGCCGGTGCGGCCTTCAGCGCGCTGGTCTTCGTCCACCTGCTGCAGCTGCCGATCGCCCTATGGCCGGCCTAGAGGAGATCGCGGGCCATCTCGGGCTCGGCCTCTCGGTCGCGCTCACGCCCGGCAATGTCCTCTACTGTTTCCTGGGCGCGCTGCTCGGCACCCTGATCGGCGTCCTGCCGGGCCTGGGCCCGGCCACCACGATCGCGATGCTGCTGCCGGTCACCTTCCACCTGTCGCCGATCGGCGGGCTGATCATGCTGGCCGGCATCTATTACGGTGCCCAGTATGGCGGCTCGATCACCTCGATCCTGGTGAACATCCCGGGCGAATCCTCCTCGGTCATCACCTGCCTCGACGGCCACGCGATGACCCGCCAGGGGCGATCCGGCGCGGCGCTGGCGACGGCCGCGCTCGGCTCCTTCTTCGCCGGCTGCGTCGCCACCCTGCTGGTGGCGCTGTTCGCCCCGCCGCTCACCGACCTGGTGCAGCTGTTCGGCGCGGCCGAGTATTTCGCGCTGATGGCGCTGGGGCTGGTCGCCGCCATCGTGCTGGCCCAGGGGTCGGTGCTGAAGGCGCTCTTGATGATCCTGCTCGGCCTGATGCTGGGCTTCGTCGGCACCGATGTGAACAGCGGCGCCCACCGCCTGACCTTCGGGCTGGAGGGGCTGGCGGACGGCATCGGCTTCATCCCGCTGGCCATGGGCGTGTTCGGCATCGCCGAGATCGCGGTCCACCTGGAACGGATGCAGGGCGGTGCCGCGCCCGCCGCCGCCATCACCCGGCTGTGGCCGACCCGGCAGGATTTCCGCCAGGCCTGGCCGGCGGTGCTGCGCGGCACCGGGGTGGGATCGCTGCTCGGCATCCTGCCCGGCGGCGGCGCCATCCTCGGCTCGTTCGCCGCCTATACGCTGGAGAAGCGCCTGGCGCGCGACCCCAGCCGCTTCGGGCAGGGCGCCATCGAAGGGGTGGCCGCGCCCGAATCGGCCAACAACGCGGCCGCCCAGACCTCGTTCATCCCGCTGCTGACGCTGGGTATCCCGTCGAACGGCGTGATGGCGCTGATGGTGGGGGCGATGATGATCCACGGCATCACCCCCGGTCCCACCGTGATCGACCAGCAACCGGAGCTGTTCTGGGGGATCATCGCCAGCATGTGGGTGGCCAACCTCATCCTGGTGGTCATCAACCTGCCGCTGGTCGGCGTCTGGGCGCGGCTGACGCGGGTGCCCTACCGCATCCTGTTCCCGGCCGTGCTGCTGTTCTGCGCCATCGGCGCCTACAGCTATGCCCACAGCGTCTTCGACGTCGTCCTGACGATGGTCTTCGGGCTGATGGGCTACGTCCTGCTGAAGCTGCGCTGCGAGCCGGCCCCCCTGCTGCTCGCCTTCGTGCTCGGCCCGATGATGGAGGAGAGCCTGCGCCGGGCGCTGCTGATCGGGCGCGGCGATCCCACGGTCTTCGTCACCCGGCCGCTCAGCGCCGCCATCCTGGCGGTCGCCGCGCTGCTGCTCGTCGTCACCATCCTGCCGGCGGTCCGCGGCCTGCGCCAGACCGCGTTCCGGGAGGACTGATTTCCGCTGACCCGACTGGAGGAGGACTCGACCATGCCGCTGGTTTCTCAACTCTGCCGTGCCGCCGCAGCCCTCCTGGCGCTCGCCGGCCTGTCGGCTTCGCCGGTCCACGCCCAGGCCTACCCGACCAAGCCGATCACCCTGATCGTGCCCTTCCCGGCCGGCGGCACCACCGACGTGCTGGCCCGGATCTTCGCCGAGCGCATGAGCGCCGACCTCGGCCAGCGCGTCGTCGTCGACAACCGGGGCACTGCCGGCGGCACCTCGGCCGCGGCCTTCGTCGCGCGCTCTGCGCCCGACGGCTACACCCTCTTCATCAGCAACGTCTCGACCCACGCGCTGGCCCCCAACCTCTACAAGAACCTCTCCTACGACACGCTGACCGCGTTCGCGCCGGTCTCCCTGATGACCACCTCGGCCGGGGTGCTGATCGCGCACCCAAGCCTGAAGGCGGCCGACGCCCGGGAACTGGCGGCGCTGGTCAAGGCGAACCCGGGCAAGTTCAACTACGCCTCGCCCGGCAACGGCACCGGCGGCCATCTCGGCATGGAGCGCTTCCGCACCCTGGCCGGGCTCGACATGGTCCATGTCCCCTTCAACGGCTCCGGCCCGGCGCGCAACGCCGTCCTGGCGGGCGAGCCGCCGGTCATGTTCGAGAACATCCAGACGGTGCTGTCGCCGGCCCAGGCCGGCAAGCTCAAGGTGCTGGGGGTGGCGGCCGACAAGCGCTCGTCGAAGCTGCCCGACGTGCCGACCATGGCCGAGCAGGGCTTCGCGGTGACCGTGTCCTCCTGGACGGCCTTCTTCGTGCCGGCGGCAACGCCGAAGCCGATCATCGACCGGCTGCATGCCAGCGCGCTGGTGGCGCTGAAGAACGAGGACACCCAGCGCCGGCTGGCCGACCTCAGCACCGAGAGCGTCGGCTCCAGCCCGGCCGAGCTCGCCGCCTTCGTCAAGGCCGAGTACGACACCTGGGGCGGCATCATCCGCGCCCAGGGCCTGAAGATCGACAACTGACCGCGCCGGAACGGAAGGAAACGCCGTCATGTCCACGAGCATGGTCGAGGACCGGGTCCAGCCGCGGGAGCCGACGCTGGAGGAATATGGCCGGATGACCCCGCGCGAGGTGCGCCAGGTGATGCGCGAGGGCCGCTTCACGCTGCGCACCACCCGCAACGTCGCACTCGGCCATGTGCAGTGCGCGCTGGTCGTCCTGCCCAAGGCGCTGGCGTTCGACTTCCTGCTGTTCTGCCAGCGCAACCAGCGGCCCTGCCCGGTGCTGGACGTGACCGACCCGGGCGACCCCGAGCCGCGGCGGATCGCGCCCGGGGCCGACCTGCGCACCGACAGCCCCGGCTATTCGGTCTATCGCCACGGCGTGCTGGAGGGCTACCGGACCGACATCGTCGACCTGTGGCGCGACGATTCCGTGGCTTTCTGCATCGGCTCCAACACCTCCTGCGACCTGGCGCTGCGTCGCGCCGGGGTGCAGACCGAGCGCAACCGCTGGGTGCTGCGCACCAAGGTCGAGACCGAGGCGGCGGGGCCGTTCCACGGGCCGCTGGTCGTCACCATGCGCTGGCTGACGCCCAGGGAGGCCTTGATCGCGACCCAGCTCACCGGCCGCTTCCCCTTCAACCACGGCGCGCCGATCCACATCGGCGATCCGGCGGCGCTCGGCTGCGACCTGGAGCATCCGATGATGGGCGACCCGGTGCCGGAGATTCCCAAGGATGTGGTGCCTGTTTTCTGGGCATGCAGCATGACCCCGCAGGCCGTGGCGGAGGTGTCGGGGATCGAGCTGATGATCACCTCCGCGCCGTCCAAGGGGCTGATCTCGGACCTGGAATCCGACCGGGTCTGCGCCCCGTAGGCGGCGATTGCACGCGCAAATGGCTGGTTCGTTCGGGACGGACCCGAGACGATTGTGTCTCGGGTCTGTTGAAAAAAGATGCAGGCGCCCGAACGAAATTTCACTGTCATAAATCCGTCAAGAATCTGTAGGCTCCCCCTGATAAGAGGCGGGCTACCGCCGTAGCTGGGAAGAGGCGACGTACCCATGGGCCGACCGAAGAACGTGCTGCTGATCGTCGTCGATCAGTGGCGCGGCGATCATCTCGCATGTCTGGGGATGGAGAACCTCCACACGCCCAACCTCGACCGGCTGTGCCGCGAGGGCGTGACCTTCCGCAACCACTTCACCCAGACCGCCCCCTGCGGCCCGGCCCGTGCCTCGCTGCTGACCGGCCTCTATCAGATGAACCACCGGGCGGTGCAGAACACCATCCCGCTGGATCACCGCCACGACACGCTGGGCCGGGCGCTGCGCCGCGCCGGCTACGATCCGGCGCTGGTCGGCTACACCACCACCACCCCCGACCCGCGCACCACCAGCGCCGACGACCCGCGCTTCAAGATCCTGGGCGACCTGATGGACGGGTTCCGCTCGGTCGGGCCGTTCGAGCCGGCGATGGACGGGTATTTCGGCTGGGTCGCGGCCCACGGTTTCGAGTTGCCGCCGAACCGCGCCGACATCTGGATGCCGCAGGGCGACGATGCCGTGCCCGGCCCGACGGCGCGCCCGTCGCGCATCCCGGCCGAGCTCAGCGACACCGCCTATTTCACCGACCGCGGGCTGACCTACCTGAAGGGGCGCCGCGACGGGAACTGGTTCCTCCATCTCGGCTACTACCGGCCGCATCCGCAGTTCATCGCGCCCGCCCCCTACAATGCGATGTACGACGCGGCCGACATGCCCTCGCCGGTGCGCGCCGCCTCGCCCGCGGCGGAAGCGGCCCAGCACCCGCTGCTCGATTTCTACGTCAACCACATCGGCAAGAGCGGCTTCTTCCAGAACGCCAAGGGCTTTGCCAAGGATCTGGGCGATGCCGAGGTGCGCCAGATGCGCGCCACCTATCGCGGGCTGATGAGCGAGATCGATGACCAGCTCGGCCGGGTCTTCGCCTTCCTGGATGAGACCGGGCAGTGGGACGACACGCTGATCATCTTCACCTGCGATCATGGCGAGCAGCTGGGCGACCATCACATGCTCGGCAAGATCGGCTATTTCGACGAGAGCTTCCGCATTCCGATGATCCTGCGCGACCCCTCTCCCGAGGCGGACGCGACGCGCGGCACGATCGTCGACGACTTCAGCGAGACGATCGACACCTTCCCCACGATCATGGAATGGCTCGGCGCCCCGCGCCCGCGGCAGTGCGACGGGCGCAGCCTGCTGCCCTTCGCCCGCAGCGGCCGGCCCGCCGACTGGCGGACCGAGGTGCACTACGAGTTCGATTTCCGCGACATCTTCTACTCGCAGCCGGAGACCGCGCTCGGCCTGCACATGGACGAGTGCTCGCTCGCGGTCGTCCAGGACCATGACTTCAAGTATGTCCACTTCGCGGCCCTGCCGCCGCTGCTCTTCGACCTGAAGCGCGATCCGGGGCAGTTCGAGAACCGGGCCGACGACCCGGCCTACGCGACGCTGGTCCGCGACTACGCCCAGAAGATGCTGAACTGGCGGATGCGCTATGCCGAGCGCACGCTGACCCACTATCGCTCCACCCCCAAGGGGCTGGAGGAACGCGCCTACGCCGAGACGGGAGAGATGGCATGATCGGCCTAACGCGCCGCGACCTCCTGAAGGCCGGTGCCGCCGGGGGCGCGGTGGCCGCGTTCGGCCGGCCGGCGTTCGCCCAGGCCGACAACCGTCCGTCGATCACCGTCGCCGTCCAGCAGGTGGTCAACTCCAACACACTGGAGCCGCTGCGCGAGCAGTCGAACGTCGGCTACCGCATCATGCCGTGCTTCCTCGAGGCGCTGATCGAGCAGGACCTGCAGCGCAACCTCGAGGACATCCCGGGGCTGGCGACGGAGTGGAAGCGCATCGACGAGCGCACCGTCGAGCTGGTGCTGCGCCGCGGCGTCAAGTTCCACAATGGCGACGAGATGACGGCCGAGGACGTGGCCTTCAGCTTCGGGCCGGAGCGCATGTTCGGCCCGGCCGGCGGCGGCGGCGGCGACCAGAAGCTCTTCACCGGCGTCGTCGCCGGCGACACCAAGGACCTGCCGCCCGAGGTGATCGCGGTGGCACGGCGCTTCTGGCCGTCGCTCGACCGGGTGGAGATCGTCGACAAGTACACGGTCCGCTTCGTCAACAAGCGGCCGGACGTGACGCTGGAGGGCCGCATCGGCCGGCTGGCCTCGCAGATCATCTCGCGCCGGGCCTTCACGGAAGCGAAGAACTGGCTGGAATGGGCGCGCAAGCCGGTCGGCACCGGCCCCTACCGGATCGCCGAGTTCCGACCGGACGTGTCGCTGACGCTGGTCGCCTTCGACGACTACTGGGGCGGCCGGCCGCCGATCAAGCAGCTGCGCTTCGTGGTCGTGCCGGAGGCGGCGAGCCGCATCAACGGCCTGCTCTCCGGCCAGTACGACTTCGCCTGCGACATCCCGCCCGACCAGGTCGACGAGGTGACGAAGAACCCGCGCTTCGAGGTCTCGGGCGGCCTCGTCACCAACCATCGCCTGACCTGCTTCGACAAGAACCACCCGGAGCTGCGCGACCCGCGGGTGCGCCGGGCCTTCACCCACGCGATCGACCGCCAGCTGATCGTCGATTCCCTGTGGGGCGGCCGGACCCGCGTGCCCAAGGGCCTGCAGTGGGAATTCTACGGCCAGATGTTCCACGAGGACTGGGCCGTGCCGGCCTACGACCCGGCGGAGGCCAAGCGGCTGCTGCGCGAGGCCGGCTACAAGGGCGGGGCCATCCCCTATCGCCTGCTCAACAACTACTACCCGAACCAGACCGCGACCGGCCAGATCCTGACCGAGATGTGGCGCGCCGTCGGCCTCAACGTCGAAATCCAGATGAAAGAGAACTTCTCCCAGGTCTTCGACCGCGGCTCGCCGCGCGGCGTGCGCGACTGGTCGAACAGCGCCCTCTACAACGATCCGCTGGCCTCGCTGGTGAACCAGCATGGGCCGAAGGGCCAGCAGCAGCAGATCGGCGAGTGGACCAACGCGGAGATGAACACGCTGTCGGTCGAGCTGGAAACCTCCACCGACCGGGCCAAGCGCCGGGCGATGTTCCGCCGCATGCTGGAGATCTGCGAGCGCGAGGATCCGGCCTACACGGTGCTGCACCAGACTGCGATCTTCACCGCCAAGCGCAAGGACATCGCCTGGAAGGCAGCACCCTCCTTCGCGATGGATTTCCGCGCACACAATTTCAAGATGAACCGGGGTTAACGGAGGACCGTGACATGACCCGATTTACCCGACGCGCCGTGCTCAAGGCCGGTGCCGCCGCCGGCGCCGTGGGCGCCCTGCCGCGCTTCGCCCTGGCCCAGGCCGACGACCGCCCGTCGATCACCGTGGCGGTCCAGCAGGTGGTCAACGCGAACACCCTGGAGCCGCTGCGCGAGCAGTCGAACGTCGGCACCCGCATCATGACCAGCCTGTTCGAGTGCCTGATCGAGCAGGACCTGCAGCGCGAGCTGCAGCAGATTCCGGGCCTCGCCACGGAATGGAAGCGGCTCGACGACCGCACGGTGGAGCTGTCGCTGCGCCGCGGCGTGAAGTTCCACAACGGCGACGAGGTGACGGCCGACGACGTCGTCTTCAGCTTCGGGCCGGAGCGCATGTTCGGCAAGGCCGGGGCGCCGGAACAGAAGCTGTTCACCAGCGTCGTGCCGGGCGACACCAAGGACCTGCCGCCCGAGGTGCCCGCCGTCGCCAAGCGGCTGTGGCCCGCGCTCGAGCGGATCGAGGCCGTGGACAAGTACACGGTCCGCTTCGTCAACAAGCAGCCGGACGTCACCCTCGAGGGCCGCATCGCCCGCGGCGGCTCGCAGATCATCTCGCGCCGCGCCTTCAACGAGGCGAAGAGCTGGCTCGAATGGGCGCGCAGCCCGGTCGGCACCGGCCCCTACCGGGTGGTGGAGTTCCGTCCCGACACCTCGCTGACGCTGGCCGCCTTCGACGACTACTGGGGCGGCCGCCCGCCGGTGAAGCAGATCCGCCTGGTCGTGGTGCCCGAGGTGGCGAGCCGCATCAACGGTCTCGTCTCCGGCCAGTACGACTTCGCCTGCGACATTCCGCCCGACCAGGTGCCCGAGATCGAGAAGCATGCCCGCTACGAGGTGTCGGGCGGCCTGATCGGCAACCACCGGCTGGTCTGCTTCGACAAGGCGCACCCGGAGCTGAAGGATCCGCGGGTCCGCCAGGCCATGTGCCATGCCATCGACCGGCAGCTGATCGTCGACGCCCTGTGGGCCGGGCGCACCCGGGTGCCGAAGGGCCTGCAGTGGGAATTCTACGACCAGATGTTCCATGCCGACTGGTCGGTGCCGGCCTATGATCCGAACCTGGCCAAGAAGCTCCTGCGCGAGGCGGGCTACAAGGGCGGCGTCATCCCCTATCGCGTGCTCAACAACTACTACACGAACCAGAACTCGACGGCCCAGGTGCTGGTCGAGATGTGGCGCGCGGTCGGCATCAACGTCGAGATCCAGATGAAGGAGAACTGGGGCCAGATCTTCGACCGCAACAGCCCGCGCGGAGTCCGCGACTGGTCCAACAGCGCGCCCTTCAACGACCCGGTCTCCTCGATCGTCAACCAGCATGGACCGAAGGGCCAGCAGCAGCAGATCGGCGAGTGGACCAATGCGGAGATGAACAAGCTGTCGGTCGAGCTGGAGACGTCGACCGACCGGGCCAAGCGCCGGGCGATGTTCCACCGCATGCTGGAGATCTGCGAGCGGGAGGATCCGGCCTACACCGTGCTGCACCAGACCGCCGTCTTCACCGGCAAGCGCAAGGATATCTCCTGGAAGCCGGCGCCGTCCTTCGCGATGGATTTCCGGGCCCGCAACTTCAAGATGACGCGGGGCTGAGCGCTTCATGGAAACGCTGGTCTCGATCCGGGGGCTGACGGTCGATTTCGACCTCGGCCACCGGGTCGTCCGCGTCCTGCACGGGGTCGACCTCACCATCGGCAAGGGCCAGGCAATCGGCCTGGTCGGGGAATCGGGGTCGGGCAAGAGTGTCACCTGGCTGGCCGCACTCGGCCTGCTCGGCCCCCGCGCCCATGTCGGCGGCTCGGTCCAGCTATCGGGCGAGCCGCTGCTCGGCGTGCCGGCCGCGAGGCTGGAGGCGGTGCGCGGGCGGCGGGTGGCGATGATCTTCCAGGATCCCGCCAGCGCGCTCAACCCGGTGCACCGCATCGGCCGCCAGATCGGCGAGGCGCTGCGCCTGCATCGCGGCCTCGACGGCGCGGCGGCCAGGGCCGAGGCGAAGCGGTTGCTGGAACGGGTCGGCATCGCCGACGCCCGGCGCCGGCTTGACGACTATCCCCACCAGCTTTCCGGCGGCACCAACCAGCGCGTCATGATCGCGATGGCGCTGGCGGGCGAGCCCGACATGCTGGTCGCCGACGAGCCGACCACCGCGCTCGACGCCACCATCCAGGCGCAGATCCTCGACCTGCTGCGCGAGCTGCGGCGCGACGGCGGCATGTCGATGGTGCTGATCAGCCACGACCTCGGCGTCGTCGCCGAGAACAGCGACCGCATCGCCGTCATGTATGCCGGCCGCATCGTGGAGGAGGCGCCGACGGCCGAGCTGTTCGCGGCGCCGCGCCATCCCTATACGACGGGTCTGCTGGCCGCCCTGCCGGACCTCGACGGGCCGCGCCGGCGCCTGGTCGCCATTCCCGGCACCGTGCCGGAGCCGGCGCGCCTGCCGCCCGGCTGCGCCTTCGCCCCCCGCTGCCCGCAGGCGATCGCCGCCTGCACCACGGGGGTGCCGCCGCTGGTGCATGTCGCCACCGATCACCGCGCGGCCTGCATCCGCGTCCAGACTGCGATGGCAGCATGACCGAGACCCTCCGGCGTCCCGTCTCCGACCGCCCCCTGCTGGAGGTGCGTGATCTCGCGCGCAGCTTCCAGGTGCGTCGCGCCGGCGGCTGGTTCGGCAAGGCCGCCACCCTGCACGCCGTCGACGGCGTGTCCTTCGACCTGCGGCCCGGCCGCACGCTGGGGCTGGTCGGCGAATCCGGCTGCGGCAAGACGACCACCGCGCGCCTGGTCCTGGGCGTCCTGTCGCCGACCGGCGGCGAGGTGCGCTTCGAAGGCGAGCCGGTCCCCGCACCCGGCACCGCCGCCTGGCGGGCGATGCGCCGGCGCATGCAGATGGTCTACCAGGACCCGCTCGGCGCCCTCGACCGGCGCATCCCGGTCGGCATCCAGGTCATGGAGCCGCTGGCGATCCACGGCATCGGCGCCCGCGCCGAACGGCACGCGCGGGCCATGGAACTGCTCGACGCGGTCGGGCTCGGCCCCTCCTTCTTCGCCCGCTACCCGCACGAGCTGTCGGGCGGCCAGCGCCAGCGCATCGTGCTGGCCCGGGCCCTGATCCTTGATCCCTCGCTGCTGGTCTGCGACGAGCCGATCTCGGCCCTGGACGTGTCGATCCAGGCGCAGGTCATCAACCTGCTGCTCGACCTGCAGGCGAAGTTCGACCTCGCCTTCCTCTTCATCAGCCACGACCTCAAGGTGGTGCGCCAGATCTGCCACGAGGTGGCGGTCATGTATCTCGGCCGCGTCGTCGAGCAGGGCGACCCGGACCAGCTGCTGATCGACCCGGCCCACCCGTACACACAGGCGCTGGTCTCGGCGATCCCCGTCGCGGCCGCCGCGCGGCGCCGCCCGCGGCTGATCCTGAAGGGCGATCCGCCCAACCCGGTCGACCGGCCGGCCGGTTGCGCCTTCCACCCCCGCTGCCCGGCGGCGACGGCGCGCTGCGTCGTCGACACGCCGGTCCTGAAGCCGATGCCGGATGGCCGGATCGTCGCCTGCCACGTTGCCCATGGCGAGGCGGATTCGCCTCGGCTTGCGGCCTAGGAGGGGGCCCATGCTCCGCTATCTCTCGACCCGGCTGGTGCGGGCGCTCCTCACCATCTGCTTCGTCGTCACCTTCGCCTTCATCATCCTGCGCCTGTCGGGCGACCCGGCGCTGCTGATCCTGTCGCCGGACGCCCCGCCCGAGGCGATCGAGGCGTTCCGCAAGTCCTGGGGTCTCGACCGGCCGGTGTGGGAGCAGTACTTCCACTATTTCGCGGCGATCGCGGAGGGCAACCTCGGCCGCTCGATGCGCGACGGCCGGCCGGCGCTGGAGCTGGTGCTGGAACGGGTGCCGGCGACGCTGGCGCTCACCATCCCGGCGCTGATCCTGAAGATCGGCATCGGCATCCCGGCCGGCATCTATGCCGCGCTCCACCGCAACAAGCTGGCCGACCGGCTGACCATGCTGTTCTCGGTCGCCGGCTTCACGGTGCCGAGCTTCGTGCTGGGCCTGCTCCTGGTGCTGGTCTTCTCGGTCAATCTCGGCTGGCTGCCGTCGGGTGGCCAGGACAGCTGGGTGCACGGCATCCTGCCGGTGATCACGCTCGGCACGGCGGGGGCGGCGGTGCTCGCCCGCTTCACCCGCAGCGCCATGCTGGAGGTGCTGGGCCAGCCCTACATCCGCACCGCCTCGGCCAAGGGGCTGCCCTGGCGCCGGGTGATCATCGACCATGCCCTGCCCAATGCCGCCATCCCGACCGTCACCATCGTCGGCTTCATGGTCGGCAGCCTGGTGGCGGGCGCGGTGGTGGTGGAAAGCGTCTTCAGCTGGCCCGGCGTCGGCCGGCTGCTGGTGATCGCGGTCGCCAACCGCGACCTGGCCGTGGTGCAGACGATCCTCCTGTTCGTCGCCGCGACCATGGTCTGCGCCAACCTGACGGTGGACATGCTCTATGGCTGGATCGATCCGCGGCTGCGCACGCGCCGCGTCGCCGGGGCGGGCTGAGCCATGGCGATCGTGACCGACAACCGCGCGCCCGACAAACGTGCCCCCGACGGCGATGCCGTGACGCGCGAGCGCAACCAGGCCCCGGCCGAGGTTTCGGCCAAGCGGGCGCCGCGCGGCCGCCTCGCGCGCTTCTTCGAGGCCTGGCCGCCCTCGGTCCTGCTGGCGCTCGCCTGGATCGTCGGCATGCTGTTCATCGCCACCTTCGTCGAGGTGCTGGCCGGCTACGCCTACACCGCCATGGACCTGCGCGCGCGCCTGTCGCCGCCGGTCGGCTGGGGCGGGGACATCCGCCACCTGCTCGGCACCGACGAGCTCGGCCGGGACGTGCTGTCGCGGCTGCTCTACTCGATCCGCATGAGCCTGCTGATCGCGTTCTTCGGCACGCTCATCGCCGCCGCGCTCGGCACCTTCCTCGGCATCCTGGCCGCCCATTTCCGCGGCTGGGTCGAGGACATCGTGCTGATGATGATCGACTTCCAGGCGTCGATGCCGTTCCTCATCATCGCGCTGGCGGTGCTGGCCTTCTTCGGCAACTCGCTGATCCTGTTCATCTGCCTGATGGGCTTCCACGGCTGGGAGCGCTACGCCCGCATCTCGCGCGGGCTCGCCATCTCGGCCAACGAGCAGGGCTATGCCGGCGCGGTGCGCCAACTGGGCGCGCCCGCCTGGCGCATCTACGGCCGCCACATCCTGCCCAACATCGCCTCCACCCTGATCGTCAGCATGACGCTGGCCTTCCCCGAGACGATCCTGCTGGAATCCGGTCTGTCCTTCCTCGGCCTCGGCGTGCAGCCGCCGCTCACCTCGCTCGGCAACATGGTCGGCTATGGCCGCGAATACATCACGCGCGCGCCGTGGATCATGCTGGCCCCCAGCGTCGTCATCATCCTGACCACGCTGTCGATCAGCATCGTCGGCGACTGGCTGCGCGACCGCCTCGATCCCACACTCAGGTAGGCCCACCCTCAGGCAGGCCCCACACGCAGGTAAACGTCGACCATGACCATCCGGACCGAGATCGCTTCCCACCGCGGCGGCGCCCTGGTGTGGCCCGAGAACAGCCCCACCGCCTTCCGCAACACGGCCCTGCTGCCGGTCGAGCAGGTCGAGTTCGACGTGCATCCGACCACCGACGGGCGGTTGGCGGTGTTCCACGACCCGGTGCTGGAGCGCACCTCCGACGGCACCGGCCCGATCGGCGCGAAGAGCTGGGCCGAGCTGCAGCAGCTGACCCTGAAGGGCACCGACGGCGAGCGGATGCTGGCGCTCGAGGACGTGGTCGGGATCTTCCGCCCGACTGCGATCACGCTCCGGCTGGAAATCAAGCCCGACCATGACCGCCGGCCCTATCCCCAGACCCCGGCCATGGTCGCGGCGGTGCTGGAGGCCGAGGGCGCGCTCGACCGAACGACGGTGACCAGCTTCCAGGTGGAGACGCTGGTGGCGCTCAGCCGCCACTGCCGGCCCAAGGGCACGATCTGGATCCTGTCCAACTATGTGATGACCGACGTCGGCATCGCCGGCGCCATCGCGACGGCCAAGCTGCACGGCGTGCCGGCCCTGTCCGTCCATCGCACGATGCTGACGCCGGACGTGGTCAAGGCGGTGCGCGATGCCGGCATCGGCATCGGCGGCTTCGCCGCCAACGAGGATGCCGACATCCGCCGCATGTTCGAGATGGGGGTCGACGTCTTCACCACCGACCGGCCCGATCGCGCGGTGGCCATCCGCCAGTCGTTGGGGTAGGGAGTAGGAACCCTCCATTTGGGCCGGCTCCCGTCGCGGGCCGGCCAGGTTCCCCATGCCCCAGAACAGTTGGGTCGGCGCCCTTGGCGTCACCTTCTCGATCCAGGTCGCGATCTCGTTCCTGTCGAGCGTGGTCGCCGTCTGCGCGCCGATGATCACGGCCGCGGCCGGTGTCCCGATCGAGCGCATCGGCTATTTCTCGGCCCTCTCGACGGTTGCCAGCATGTGGTACCTGATGAGCTGCGGTCCGCTGCTGGCGCAGTTCGGGCCGCTGCGGCTGCTCCAGGTCGGGCTGTCCCTGGCGGCCCTCTCGCTGCTGCTGGTCACGATGGGCGCCTGGGCCGCGGTGATGGTGGCGGCCTTCCTCTTCGGGCTCGGCTATGGGCCGGTGCCGCCCGCCAGCAGCGACATCCTGGCCCGCCATACGCCGTCCGCCCGGCGCGGGCTCGCCTTCTCGGTCAAGCAGTCGGGGGTGCCGGTCGGCCAGGCGATCGGCGGGCTCGCCATCCCGGCGGTGGCGGTGGCGCTCGACTGGCGCTGGGCGCTGGCCCTGTCGGCGGCGATCGCGCTGGCGATCGTGCTCGCGACCCAGCCGCTGCGCGGCGCGCTCGATGCGGGGCGATCCGGCACGGGCATGCGCCAGCTGCCGCTCGCCCGCATTCTGGCTCCGGCCAACTTCGCCCAGCCCTATCGGATGGTGCGGCAGGTGCGGAGCATGGCGCTGCTGACCTATGCCGGCTTCTGTTTCGCCTGCGCCCAGGGCAGCTTGTTCTCGTTCTACGTGCCCTATTTCACCGCCGACCTCGGCTTTGCCGTGACCGCGGCCGGCACCGCCTATGCCTTCCTCCAGATGGCGGGCGCGGTCGGCCGCATCTCGGCCGGCTGGCTCGCCGACCGCACCTCTGCGCTGGCCACCCTGATGCTGCTGGGGGCGACCGCCTGCGGCGCGCTGGTGCTGACCGCGTCCCTGTCGCCCACGCTCGCCTGGTGGATGATCCTGGCGGCCGCCGCCCTGACCGGCATCTCGGCCGTCAGCTGGAACGGGGTCTACCTGGCGGAGGTCGCCCGCATCGCCCCGGCCGGGAAGGTCGGCGAGACCACCTCGGCCTCCAGCTTCTTCACCTTCATCGGCTATGCCGCCGGCCCGGCCGTCTTCTCGTTCCTGGTCGAGACGACCGGGCGCTACGACGTGGTCTTCCTCATCTTTGCCGTGCTGCCGGCGACCGCCATCGGCGCACTGGTGCTGGCGCGGCGGCGCGGCATGGGGTCATGACCCCTTCGCCAGCGCCAGCCCCTCGTCGAGCCAGCCGGTCACCCCGCCGATCATCACCTTGACCCGCCGGCCGAGCCCGGCCAGGCGTAGCGCCGCCTTGTCGGCGCCATTGCAGTGGGGGCCGGCGCAGTAGACGACGAACAGCGTGTCCGCCGGCCAGGCGGCCATCCTGGCCTCGCCGATCTCGCGGTGCGGCAGGCTGACAGCGCCCGGCACATGCCCGGCCGCGTAGAGGGCCGCGGTGCGCACGTCGAGCAGCACGAAGTCGACCTGGCCGTCGCGGGTCGCGGCATGCACGTCCCAGCAGTCGGTCTCGAACGCCAGCTTGGCGGCGAAATGGGCCGATGCGTCGGCAGGGCCTGCGGCTGCGACTTCGGAAACGACGCTCATCGCTCTGTCCTCTCCCGGATGGTGGCCGACCGTCGGCCACGCCCCGCAACCTGCCGGGATCGGCGCTTGCCGGAAACTGGCGGGATCGCCGATTATCGCAAACATGCCGCCAACCTTCTCCCCGCCGCTCAACCCGGACGTCGCGGTTCTCGCCTATGACGGGCTCTGCACCTTCGAGTTCGGCATCGCCGTCGAGGTCTTCGGCCTGCCGCGGCCGGAGATGGGCCCCGGCTGGTACCGCTTCCGGGTGTGCGCCGCCGAGCCCGGGCCGCTTCGCGCCGTCGGCGGCATCCGGGTGGAGACCGATGCCGGCCTGGAGGCGCTGATGCTGGCCGGCACCATCATCGTGCCCGGCTGGCGCGGTGCCCGGGAGCCGCCGCCGGCGGCCGTGGTCCGGGCGCTGCGCGATGCTCACGGCCGCGGTGCCCGGCTGGTCTCGCTGTGCTCCGGCGTCTTCGTCCTGGCCGCGACCGGGCTGCTGGACGGGCGGCGCGCGACCACCCACTGGCGCTACCTGCCGACCCTGGCCGAGCTCCATCCCGCGATCCGCATCGAACCCGACGTGCTCTATGTCGACGAGGGCGACCTGCTGACGGCGGCCGGCAGCGCTGCCGGGATCGACCTCTGCGTTCACATCGTGCGCCGCGACCATGGCCCCCGGATCGCCAACCAGGTGGCGCGGCGCCTGGTCCTGCCGCCGCACCGCGAGGGCGGGCAGGCGCAGTATGTCGAGCGGCCGGTTCCCTTGCACGACGGCTCCCGCCTGGCGGGGCTGCTGGACCGGCTGCGGCGGCGCCTGGCCGAGCCCCTGTCGGTCGCGCAGCTGGCCGGCGAGGCACGGATGAGCGAGCGGACGTTCCTGCGCCGCTTCGCCGAGGCGACCGGGACGACCCCGGGCGACTGGCTGGTGGCCGAGCGACTGGCCCATGCCCGGTCGCTGCTGGAGGAGACCGAGCTGTCGATCGAGCGCGTCGCGACCGAATGCGGCTTCGGCACGGCCGCCACTCTGCGCCACCATTTCCGCGGCCGACTCGGCACCGGCCCGCGGGCCTATCGGGCGCGTTTCCGGGCGGCGTAGCCGCGCCGCGGCGGCGGCGCGGCTCTGCCATAAAGTCGCCGCGGAATCGGTTGAATAGAGCGTCGTCGCCGCCTCCGTGACGGGGGCGGGGTTCCGCGGAGAATTGGGGAATGTCTGTCTTGTTGACGCGCCGCCGGGCGATCGTCGGCCCGATGCTGCTGGGTGCCGGGTTGCTGGGTGCCGGCATGCTGCTGCCGGCCGCCCGCCCGAAGGCTGCGGTGGGTGACGCCACCCAGGCGCGCCTGGCCGACCTGGAGGCCCGCCATGGCGGCCGGCTCGGCGTCTCCGTCCTCGATACCGGCAGCGGCCAGCGGATCGAGCATCGGGCGAACGAACGCTTCGCGATGTGCAGCACCTTCAAGCTGCTGGCGGCATCGATGGTGCTGTCCCGGGTCGACCGCGCCGAGGAGCGGCTCGACCGCCGGATCCGCTTCACGGCCGCGGACGTCGTCGACTATTCGCCGGTCACCGGCCCGCGGGCCGGCGGCCCCGGGATGACGATGGGCGAGGTCTGCGAGGCGGCGATGACGCAGAGCGACAACACCGCCGGCAACCTGATGCTGCAGAGTTTCGGCGGCCCGGCCGCGCTCACCGCCTATGCCCGCTCCCTGGGAGACCCGGTCACCCGGCTCGACCGGATGGAGACCGCCCTCAACGAGGCGGCGCCCGGCGACCCGCGCGACACCACCACCCCGGCCGCGATGGTCGACAACCTGGCCCAGCTGGCGCTCGGCCCGGCCCTGTCCGAGCCGTCGCGCGCCCAGCTGATCACCTGGATGGTCGGCAACCGCACCGGCGACCGGCGCCTGCGCGCGGGCTTCCCCGAGGGCTGGCGGGTGGGCGACAAGACCGGCACCGGCGGCCATGGCTCCGCCGCCGACATCGCCGTGGTCTGGCGGCCGGAACGCACCCCGCTCGTCGTCGCCGTCTATTGCGCGGAGGCGACCGCGCCGCCCGAGCGCCGCAATTCCCTGTTCGAGGAGGTGGCCCGGGTGATCGCGGCGGTGCCGTGAGATCGGTCGCTCGACTTCGGCCGACGTGCGGGCCTATTGGGCCGGCTGCTTCAGGGAAAGGACCAGCAATAGTGGGCTGGCTGGCGACGCGGTGAAACCGTACCGCTCGTAGAATGCCTTGGCATCCTCGTCGAGCGCATGGACGAGGATGCCCCGGATACCCATGATTGCGGCAGCCTGGCTTGCCCGCAGGGCGCAGTCCTGCAGCAGGGCGACGCCGAACCCGCGGCCCTGCATCGACCGATCGACCGCAAGGCGGCCAAGGACCGCCATCGGAATCGGGTCGGGCATGTTGCGCCGGAGGGCGCCGGTCGCTTCGGTCGACGCCAGCCCGCCGGCGGCGAGGCAATAGCAGCCGACGACGCGGCTACCCTCGGCGATGACATAGGTGCGCGATGCGCCGCTTGCCTGATTGGCCCGGGCACGCTTGCGCAGCCACTCGTCGAGCACCGGCCTGCCGCAGGCGAATTCGCCCAGATCGTGGCTGGCCGCCAGGAGCGTCGGCGCCCGCAGCATCTACGCAGTCCAGGGCCGGGGCGCACTCATCAGGCGCGCGAAGCCGGCGGAAGCGGGCGGCCTGTCGAGCACTTCCAGGTAGTGCCGGAACGTGGCCGGATCGACCATGACCAGCGTCTGGTCGAGAATGGCGTCCTCGGCCGCCGAGAGGGCGGCTTCGATCATGAAGTCCGATCGGGTCTTGCCGCGCAGCCGTGCTGCCCGATCGATGACAGCGCGGACCTCCTCGCGCATGCGCAGGTTCACCGCGCGAGATGCGGTTTCGGGGGCGGGTTTGGGGGGCATGCGGGCTCCTTGGTCCAAGGCTGCATACACAATGTGTATCCGCGCCTTGGTTGACAAGGGTCAGTTCATCGGCCAGGGCATCCGCACCATCTCCTGGAGCACGCCGCGGGGGAAATCCAGCACGAAGACCCAGGACATCAGGGCGAGGAAGGCCACCGCCGACAGCGTCAGGGTCGCGATCCGCCGCGTCCCGGTGCGGGCCTCCACGGCCAGGAAGGCGACGAAGAACAGGGCCAGGCCCAGGACGAAGCCGACCAGGGCGGAGGCCGCGAGCAGGGCGACCAGCCAGGCGAGGTAGTACTCCATCGTCTTCTGGCCGACATGGATCATCCGCTCGGTGTCGAAGACGACGGCGTGGTCGCGGGAAGAGAGGAGCAGGGCCAGCACGCCCAGCGTCCCGGCCAGCGCCGGCAGGGCGATGCCGAGCGGGAAGACCTGGCCGAGGAAGGACCAGCCGAGCGCGCGGAAGAGCGCATAGGCGAAGACGCCGGCCAGCAGGGCGGCGAAGGCGACCTGCGGCCAGCGGCGATGCACGATGTCGGCGGACTCCCCGCCCTCGTCGATGCCGCTCCGGCCCATGCGCATTCCGGCCCACACCGACAGCACGGTGCAGGCGGCGATGATGAGCACGCCCGGCCGCCACAGCCACGTCCACTCGTAGAACTGGATCGCCTGGTAGAGATAGGTTTCCGCCCCGGGGGCCAGGACGAAGCCGATCAGCAGCGGGGGGCGCGGCCAGCCGAAGCGGCGCATGTAGATGCCGAGCACGCCCAGTGCCATCAGCGCCAGGATGTCGCCCCAGTCGCGCGTCGCCTGATAGGCGGCGAACAGCACGATCATGACCATGAACGGGGCGAGGTAGACGTAGGGGATGGTGGTCAGCCGCGCGACGTGGCGCGACACCAGCACGCACAGGCCGGCCCCCAGGATGTTGGCGATCGCCAGCGACCAGATGATCGTATAGGTCAGGTCGAGCCGGGTCTCGATCATGGTGATGCCGGGCTGCAGGCCCAGCAGCACCATGCCGCCCAGGAAGATGGCCATGCTGCCCGACCCGGGGATGCCGAACAGCAGGGTCGGGATCAGGGCCCCGCCCTGGACCGCGTTGTTGGCGGATTCGGGCGCGATCACGCCGCGCACGTCGCCCTTGCCGAACTGGGAGCGGTCGCGGCTGGTCTGCACGACATGGCCATAGGCGACCCAGTCGACCACCGACCCGCCGAGGCCGGGCAGGGCCCCGATCAGGCAGCCGATGCCCGAGCAGCGCAGCACCAGCCCGATGTTGCGCCAGGTGTCGCGCACGCCCTCGCGCCAGCCGCGGCCGAGCGCCATGGCGGCGGCGATGGCCCGGTTCTGCCGCAGCAGGTCGATGATCTCCGGCAGGGCGAAGATGCCGAGGCCGACGACCACGATCGGCAGCCCGTCGGACAGGTAGTCGAGGCCGAGCGTCAACCGCCACTCGCCGGTGGCGGGTGCGGCGCCGATCACCCCCAGCAGCAGCCCCAGCGCGCAGGACAGCAGGCCCTTGAGCAGGCTCGACCCCGACAGCACGCCCACCATGCTGAGGCCGAGCACGGTCAGCATGAAGAGCTCGGCCGAGGAGAAGGCGAGGATGACCGGCCGGGCGACGACCACGAAGACGGTCAGCACCAGGGCGCCGATCACCCCGCCGATCATCGACGACAGGAACGCCGCCGACAGCGCCCGGGCCGCCTCGCCGCGCTTGGCCATCGGGAAGCCGTCGAGGATGGTGGCCTGGGAGGCGGTCGACCCGGGGATGCCCATCAGGATCGAGGTGAAGGTGTCCCCGGTCGGCACCACCGCCACCATGCCGATCAGCATCCCCAGCGCCGACACCGGGTCCATGCCGTAGATGAAGGGCAGCAGGATCGCCATCCCGGCGATGCCGCCCAGGCCCGGCAGGATGCCGATGACGAGGCCGACGAGGACGCCGACCATCATGTAGGCGAGATGCCACCCGGCCAGCAGGCCGACCAGGGCGCTCGCTATGGTTTCGAGCACGGGCGCGCGTCGCCTACTCGAACTTCACGCCGTGCTTCTCCGTCAGCCACTTCTTGACCCAGCCCTTCGCCTCGCCGTCGATGGCCAGCGCCACGTCCAGCATCTTCTGCGCGGCGGCTCCGGTCGCCTGGTGGTACTCGCCGATCTCGTCGCCGGCCTTCTCCTTGAAGCCGGGGGCAGTGACGACGGCCGCGAAGGCCTTCGCATAGGCATCGACGATGTCGGGCGCGGTGCCCTTGGGCAGGAAGACGCCCTTCTGCACGGCGAAGCCGGCGGTGTTGAAGGCCTTGAACGCCTCGAAGGCGATTCCGGACGGCTTCCGGCCGTAGGCCATCTCGTAGGCCTCGATGAAGTGCGGCAGGTCCGGGAAGGTCGGGTCGCGCACGAATTCGCCCTTGTCGTCGAGGACGCCCCAGGAGAAGAGGGGCACTGCCTTGCCGGCCTTGACCAGCGGGACGACGTTGCGCAGATAGGCCGACGAGGTCTGGTAGTCGATCGCCGCCTCGCCGCGCTCGAAGGCCAGGCGGCCGTCGCCGCGCCCCTTCATGCCGAACACCGGCTTGACGTCGAGTTCCAGCAGCTCGAAGGCGAGCAGCGGCACCAGGTCGAGGGAGGTGGCGCCCTGGCTGCCGTACTTCATGCCCTTGCCCTTGAGCCGGGGCAGTTCGGCCGCGCTCTTCACCCCGAGTTCGGGGCTGACATAGACGACGCCGCCGGTCGGCGAGGCCAGCACCGTCGACCAGTCCTTGTACTGGTATTTGACGCGGGAATCGTCCAGCAGGTAGGGAAACTGGGTGGAGCCGGAGGTGCCGAGGATGGTCAGCCCGTCGGGCCGGGCCCGGCTCTGGAACTGGTTGGCGCCGGTGATGGAGCCGCCGCCCGGCACGTTCTTGACGACCACCGTGGGCCGGCCGGGCAGCTGCTCGCCCAGCAGCGGAGCGAAGAAGCGGGCCCAGACGTCGGAGCCGCCGCCGACCGAGAAGGGGATGACCCATTCGATGGTCTTGCCCGAGAAATCGGCGGCCCGGACGGCCTGGCCGGCCATCAGCGTGATACAGGCCGCGGCGGCGAACAGACGGATGGCGCTGGAACCGCGCATGAAGAATCCTCCCCGATGATGGCGCAGACTTCTTGCCCCGCGACGGGGTCGCCCGGCCGTTGGGGCCGAGCTTAGCGGATCGCCCACGCGGGCGGAACCGATACAAGCGACGGTGGTATAGAAAGGCGAAGGACGACCATGGGCCTCATCCGCGTCACCGACCGGATCTCCATCGACGAGCGCGAGATCGAGGAGAGCTTCGTGCTCGCCTCCGGCCCGGGCGGACAGAACGTCAACAAGGTGTCGACCGCGGTCGAGCTGCGCTTCGACGTGCGCCGTTCGCCGAACCTACCCAACGACGTCGCCGTGCGCCTGATGAAGCTGGCCGGCAGCCGCCTGACGCAGGACGGGGTGGTGGTCATCGTCGCCCGCAGCCAGCGCAGCCAGCTGCGCAACCGCGAGGAGGCGCTGGGCCGGCTGGTGGAGCTGATCCGCCAGGCCGCGGTCCCGCCGGTCGTGCGCCGAGCCACCAAGCCGACCCACGCTTCCAAGGAGCGCCGGCTGGAGGCCAAGGACCGGCGCGCCTCGATCAAGCGGGGTCGGCGGGCGAAGCCCGAGGAGTGATGCGCGCGCCCTCGTGCGCCAGCAGCCAGCGCTTGCGCTGGATGCCGCCGCCATAGCCGGTCAGGCTGCCGTCGGCGCCCACCAGCCGGTGGCAGGGCACGACCACGGCGAGCGGGTTGCGCCCGTTGGCCGCACCGACCGCGCGCTGCGCCGCCGGCCGGCCCAGTTCCGCCGCCAGCGCGCCATAGGTCCGCGTCTGCCCGGCCGGGATGCGGCGCAGCGCAGCCCATACCCCCTCCTGGAACGGGGTGCCGCCGGCATGGGCGGCGATGGCGTCGATCGCATCGAGCCGGCCGGCGAAATAGGCGGCAAGCACCGTCGAGAGGCCGAGCGGATCGGCCGCGTCGATCAGCTCCGGGCGGCCGAAGCGGTGGCCGACCCAGTCGTCGAGCCGGTCGATCTGGTCCTCGAACTCCAGGACCCGCAGATGGTCGTCGTCGGCCAGCAGCAGCATGGCACCGATCGGGGTGGGGACGCGGTCGCGATAGAGGCGCATGGGGCCATTGTGGACCGCCCGCGCAGGAATCGGGAAGAAGCGGCTGCGCTCCCCGAGCGAAGCTAGCCGGGCGGGGTTGGACCGGGCGGGATCGGATCGGGTGGGAATGGGCCAGGGCACGTATCACGGCTGGCGGGTGGTCTTCTGCGCATTCGCCGTCGCCTTCTTCGGCTGGGGCCTCGGCTTCTACGGCCCCGGCATCTACCTGGTGGCGCTGCGCGAGCGGCATGGCTGGCCCACGGCGGCGATCTCCGCCGCGATCACCGCCTACTACGTCGCGGGCGCCTTCCTGATCGCCGGCATCGGTGCGGTCTTCGACCGCTTCGGCCAGCGGCCGACGATCATCGCCGGCAGCCTGGCCATGGCGGCGGGGGTGGCGGCCCTGTCGCTGGCCGGGAGCCTCTGGCACGTCTACGCCGCGTTCCTGGTGATGGCGGCGGGCTGGGCCGCGATGGGCACGGCGGCGGTCAACGCGATGATCGCGCCCTGGTTCGAGCGCCGCCGCGGCCTGGCGGTCAGCCTGGCCCTCAACGGGGCCAGCTGCGGCGGGGTGGTGATGGCGCCGCTGCTGGTGGCGCTGGTGGACGCGATCGGCTTTCCGGCCGCCGTGCGGGTCGTGGCCGGCTCCATGCTGCTCCTGCTGGTGCCCCTGGTCGCCGCCCTCCTGCGCCCCCGCCGGCCCGACGAACGCGAGGACGGCCGGGCGCCGCCGGCGATGGCGCACGCGGCCTTCCCCGCTCCGGCCTGGAACATGGGGGCGACGCTGCGCAGCCGCGGCTTCCTGACCGTCAGCCTGCCCTTTGCGCTGGGCCTGGTCGCGCAGGTCGGCCTGCTGACCCACCAGGTTTCCCTGCTGTCGCCGGCGCTCGGGGTCAGCGCCGCCGGCTGGGCGGTCAGCATCACCACGGCCGCGGCCGTGGTCGGCCGGGTCGGGGCCGGCTTCTTCGTCGATCGCCTCGACCCCAGGCGCGCCGCGGCGGTCAACTTCCTGGTGCAGGTCGCCGGCACCGGGCTGCTGCTCGAAGGGTCGTCCGCCGGGCTCTATGCCGGCTGCGTCCTGTTCGGGCTCGGCGTCGGCAACCTCATCACCTTTCCCGCGCTGATCGTGCAGCGGGAGTTCCCGGCCGCCCACTTCGCCCGCATCGTCGGCCTGGTCGTCGCCGTCAACCAGTTCGCGTTCGCCTTCGGCCCGGGGCTGCTGGGGCTGATGCGCGAGTGGGCGGGCGGCTACGGGCCGGCGCTGGTCGCGTGCATGGCGATGCAGGTGGCCGGCGCCGCCGTGGTCCTGCTGCGGCCCCGGGGGAAATAGCCGCCGCCGGCCGCCTGTCGGTGACAAGTCAAGTTGGCCGGTGCTTGTAACAGGTGAGTTGTCCGCTTCGTTCACGCTTTGGCCCCGGGGGCATGCCCCCGGGGCCAAAGCGGGCTGCGTGGAAGCGTGTCACGCGGCCCGTCGGTCATGGCGCAGCGGCGCTCCGTCGGGCTGGTAGCGCCCGATGCATCGATGGCCGTAGAAGAGGCCGATGGTGCTGTCGCCATAGCGCCGGACCTGGACGGTCGCCCGGACGAAGTGCGGACGCAGCGGGCTCGGCTCGATCTGCAGGCGCAGCCGGCCTAGGGTGACGGTATTGTCGTTGCCGACGACGCGATCCTCCTGGTGACAGAGGATCTCGGCGAGATCGCCGCCCGTCCAGGGCAACAGCGCCGTTCCGGGCTCGGTCGCCTCCACCGCGAAGCGCCGGTTGTGGGCCGGGAGGTAGGTCTCGGCGATGAACCGGTTCGCCGCCTCGATGGTGGCGATGCCGGCGTCGGCCAGCTCCTTGACCAGCCGGTCCTGCAGGGTCGCGAACAGCCGCTCCGATCGGCCGCGCGCCTCGGGCGAGTAGGCGCCGATGTGCCGGATGCCGAGCTGCGCCAGGGCGCGGCCGACTTGGGTCAACATCGTCCGCGACACCCGCTCGCCGGCCCTGGGCGTGTGGAAGTAGTGGCTGCCGCGATCGGTATAGAGCTGGCAGAACAGCCCGTGCCGGCCGATCACCTCGCCCAGCGCCCGGAACGTCGAGGCCGTGCCTTCCTCCTCGACCAGGAAGGCCGAGTACAGCTCGCTCGTCGCATCGTCCATGGTCGCGATCAGGTCGACTTGCCTCCCCAGGGCCGGCAGCCACAGGTGCCGCGAGCCGTCCTGGTGCAGCATCATTCCCGGCAGCGGCTTGCGCGGACGCCGCTTGCGGTGGACCGAGCGCCGCGGTGCCGGTCGCACCAGGCCCGAGGCGTGCAGCACGCTCTTGGTCCAGCCGTAGCTCGCCGTCACCCCATGGCGCTCGCGCGCCCGCTCGTGGAAGTGCTTCACCGTCCATCCCGAATACCGATCGCGGTACAGCCCGGTCACCCGCTCCACCTCGTCCGCCGCGATCCGGTGCGGGCTCGTCTTCCCAAGCCGACGGTCCAGCAATCCCGCCGCCCCCTCAACCTCGTACCGGCCGCGCAGCCGCCGGAAGGTCCGCTCCGACACCCCAAGCCATTCCGCAGCCTCCAACGCGCTCAAACGTCCCCGTCGGAAGCGATCGTGGATCTCCGAAAACCTCATCTCCCGTAGTCCTTGCAGCACCTCCGTCCGGCTCATGCACCGCCCCTCCCTGGAGCGATTCCAAAACCGGACAGATCACTTGCTACAAACTCCAGACAGATGACGTGTTACCGACAAGCCGCCGCCGGCCGCCTTGCGCCCTGCCGGCGGCGGGCCTACGGTCCGCCAACGGCGACAAGAACAGACTTGGTTAGGGTGGGGGAAGCGGGTATGGCCGATGGCCTGGAGGACGGGCGCATGGCGCCCTGGGAGCGCGCTGTCGATCGATTGATCGGGATCGGCCGCGCCGGCGCCGAGCTGAGCCTGGTGGCGATGATGGCGCTGATCTCTCTGGAAGTGATCTGCCGCTCCTTCCTCGGCTTCTCGCTGACCATCGTCGACGAGACCTGCGGCTACCTGGTGGTGGCGCTCCTCTTCCTCGGCATGGGCTACAGCCTGCGCGAGCAGGCGCTGCTGCGCGTCGAGTTCATCATCAACGCGCTTCCCTCCGGCCTGCGGAGCTGGGTCGAGCTGCTGTTCGACGTGGCCGCGCTCGGCTTCACGCTGGTGGTGCTCTACCAGATGGGCCGGCTCGCCATCAGCTCGTGGGAGCGCGGCATGGTCGCCCCGACCCTGATGGAGACCCCGATCTACATCCCGCAGATCGTGATGCCGGTGGGCGCGCTGCTGCTGGCGCTGGGCCTCGCCGCCGAGATCGCCCGCGACTTGCGGTCGATCGCAGGGGGGCGCTCGATCGCCGGGGGCCGGTCAGTGGACGGGGGCCGGGCATGAGCGGCTGGGTCGCCGATTTCGTCCTGGCGCTGGGGGTGCTGCTCGCCCTGCTGCTGGGCGGCATGTGGATCCCCTTCGCGATCGGCATCGCCGGTCTGGTCTCGCTCTATTTCGCGGACGGGCTGATGGGTTTCCGGGCGCTCGGCCTGGTCACCTGGGGCAGCGTCAACAGCTTCACCCTGACCGCCATCCCGCTCTTCATCCTGATGGCCGACATCCTGCTGCAGAGCGGCGTCAGCCATCGCTTCTACATCGGCCTGACCAAGCTGGTGCGCGGCCTGCCGGGCGGGCTGCTGCAGACCAACATCGCCGGCTGCGCCATGTTCGCGGCGATCAGCGGCTCCAGCGTCGCCACGGCGGCTGCGATCGGCACGGTGGCGCTGCCCCAGCTCGACCAGCGCGGCTACGACCGGCGCATGGCGGCCGGCAGCCTGTGCGCCGGCGGCACGCTTGGCATCCTGATCCCGCCCTCGATCCCGCTCATCATCTACGGCACCTTCACCGAGACCTCGATCGCCCGCCTCTTCATGGCCGGGGTCGTGCCGGGCTTCCTGCTGGCCTTCCTGTTCATGGTCTATGTCGGCATCGTCGCCAAGCTGCGCCCGGGCGTGGCGCCGCTCGACCGCTCCCACGTGTCGCTGGCCGAAAAGGGCCGCGCGCTGGTCGACCTGGTGCCCTTCATCCTGCTGATGGCGACGGTGCTGGGCGGGATCTATTTCGGCTTCGCCACCCCGACCGAGGCCGGCGCGATCGGCGCCACGCTGGCGATCGTCGTCAGCGTGGTCTGGGGCGACCTCACGCTGGCGCGCTTCCGGGCGGCGTTGACCAACACGGTCAAGATCAGCTGCTCGCTGCTGTTCATCATCCTGGCCGCCTTCATCTTCGCCTATGCGGTCGAGAATGTCGGCGTCTCGCAGAACATCGCCCGCTTGCTGGTCGAAAGCGGGCTCGACCGCTACCAGTTCCTGATCGCGGTGGTGATCATGTATGTCGTGCTGGGCTGCGTGGTCGACAGCATCGGCATGATCGTGCTGACCGTGCCGCTGCTCTATCCGGCCGTCATCGGCTTCGGCTTCGACGGGATCTGGTTCGGGGTCATCCTGGTGATCATGGTCGAGCTGGGCCAGATCACCCCGCCCTTCGGGATCAACCTCTTCGTCGTCCAGGGCATCTCGAAATGGCCGCTGCGCGAGGTCAATCTCGGCTGCGTGCCCTACTGGTTCCTGGTCATCGGCTTCGCCGTCCTGCTGACCCTGGTGCCGGACATCGCCCTGTGGCTGCCCGGGCAGATGTTCGACCGCTGAGACCATCCCCGGGGCGGCGCACGCCGCCCCGGGGATGCATCCGCGGCTACCGGCCGATCGCCTGACGGGCCTTGGCGAGCGCCTCGACGGCCTGGGGGCCGACCCCCTTGGCCCATTCGTTCCAGACCGGCTCGGCCCGGGCCGTCATCGCCTTGACCACGTCCGCCGAGGGCTCGGACATGCGGATGCCCTTGCCTTTCAGCATCTCGGTGCTGGTGATCTCCGACTGGGCGAGGTCGCGGGTCAGGGCGGCGGCGTGCTGGCGGGCGGCGGCGACGATCTTGGGCTGCACGTCGGCGGGCAGCTTCTGGAACGCCTCCTTGTTCACGATGATCAGGAAATTGTCCCAGCAGATGGTGACCCGGTAGTTCGCCTTGAACATGTCGCCCCACAGCAGCCCGCCGCCGGCGCTGGCGGTGACGACCCCGTCCACCACGCTGCGCTGCAGGGCCGACGCCACCTCGGGCGTGCCGAGCGTCACCGGGATCGCGCCCAGCTGCTGGAAGAACTGGGCCTGCGGGTTGTTGGCGACGCGCAGCTTCTTGCCCTGCAGCTGGTCGATGGCCGTCATCTCGAAGGTCGTCCAGATGGTCTGCTGCGGAAAGTTGTAGGTGGCGAGCAGCTTGACCCCGCGCTTGTCGAGCTCGCTGGCCAGATAGGGCTCGAGCAGGCCGACGATCTTCTGGAAATCCTCGTAGCTGCCGGCCAGCATCGGCAGGAAGGGCAGGGCGCCGACCTGGATGTTGCCGGTATAGAACCCGTCCTGGGCGAAGGTGATGATGCCCTCGCCGACGGCCTGGGTGATCGAGGTGGCGTTGACCGGCAGCTGCCCGCCGGCGCTGTTGCGCACCTGGATCTTGCCGCCGGACACCTTCGCGAACTCCGCCCCCATCGCTTCCAGGTTCTTGTAGGCGACATGGGTGACGGAGGGGATGAAGGTGTAGCCCTTCCAGGTCTGGGCCGCCGCCGGGGCGGCGGCGGCGAGGCAGGCGGCCAGCGTCAGGCAGGCGGCGGCCGCTGCGGACACGGCAGGCGGACGCGCGAGAGCGGCGTCGGTCATGGGCATGGATCCTCCGGATGGTTCTGGTTGCCGGCCCGGGCGGTTGATCGCCGGATCGGTCGCGTCGATGCACCCCGGAGCGTCGGTCCGGGCCCCGTGCCCTGTCAATGGCAGGCGCACCCGTCCGTCGCCCGTCAGCAGGTTTCCTTGACGTAGCGGGCGACGTCGGCGTGGGTGGCGAACCAGACGCCGGCATGGGCGCGGGCGTGGCGGATGATCTCTTCCAGGATCCAGATGCGCGAGCGATAGCCGATCATGTGCGGGTGCATGGTCAGCTGGAACAGGCCGCCCTCGGCATAGGCCGCATCGAACTCGCGCCGGAAGATGTCGAACACCCCCTCGGGCGGCGTATAGGGGCGCAGCGCGCTGAAGCGATTCATCGCGAAATAGACCGCGTCGTCGCGGATCCATTCGACCGGCAGCTCGACCACCCCGGTCGGCTGGCCGTCCATCTCCAGCTCGTAGCAGTCGACGTCGGCCATCAGCGAGCTGTCGTAGAGCAGGCCCATCTCGCGGGTGATCGCCAGCGTGTGCGGGCTGAAGTCCCAGGAGGGCGTGCGGATGCCGACCGGGCGGCGGCCGGTGATCGCCTCCAGCGCGTCGGCCGCGCGCATCTGCAGGTCGCGCTCGGCGGCCGCCGGCAGGATCGAGTTGCGCTCATGGATCCAGCCATGGATCGCCACCTCGTGGCCTTCCCGGACGACCCGGCGCTGCTCTTCGGGATAGAGCGTGGCGACCACCGCCGGGACGTAGAAGCTGGCCGGCACCCCGTACCGCTCCAGGATCGCCAGGATGCGCGGCACGCCCTGGCGGGCGCCGTACTGGCCCTGGCTCATGCGGCCGATCGACTTGCCGCCGTCGCGCAGCTCGTTGGTCTCATGGTCGGAGTCGAAGGACAGGGCGACGGCGCAGCGCGCGCCCTCGGGCCAGGCCGCCGGGCGCAGCGGCCGGCCGGCGCGCACCTGGCCGACGACCGCGCGCCAGTGCGCCTCGGGCCATTGCCACGGCTCCAGCTCGGCGGGCGGGGCGGCAGGAACGGAACGCACGGCCATGGGTGGTCTCCCGGCAGGACAAGGGTCAGGGAAAGGGGTGGCCGGATACCGGCAGCACCTGGCCGGTGATCCAGGATGCGTAGTCGGACGCCAGGAACAGGGTGGCGTGGGCGATGTCGTCGGCCTCGCCCAGGCGGCGCATGGCGATGCGCTCGACCAGGGCCTTCTGCCCCGCCTCGCCATAGCCCTGCCACTGGCGCTCATAGTCGGGGCTGGTGCGCAGGAAGCCGGGCGCCACCGAGTTGACGGTGATGCCGAACGGCCCCAGCTCGTGGGCCAGCTGCCGGGTCAGGCCGACCACCGCATGCTTGGACGAGCAGTAGGACTGGATGCCGGTCAGGCTCGGCCGCAGGCCGGCGCCGCTGGAAATGGTGACGATGCGGCCGCGGCCGGCCGCCTTCATGCCCGGCACGACGGCCTGCGCGGCGTGGAAGGCGGTGATGACGTTGGCGTCGTAGATCTGCCGCCAGCTCGCCTCGTCGACCTCCTCGATCGGCCGCGGCGCCTGGCCGCGCACGCCGCCCGCCACCGTGACGAGCACGTCGATCGCGCCGTCGCCGTCGGCCTCGGCGACGAAGGCGGCGACCGCGGCGCCGTCCGTCAGGTCGACGGTGCGGGTTTCGATCCGCCCGCCGCGGGCCGGGGCGGCCGATTCCGCCAGGCGGGCCAGTTCCGCCTCCAGCCGGTCGCAGGCGAAGACGATCGCGCCGCGCCCGGCAAAGGCCCGGGCGATCGCCTGACCGATGCCGCGCGCGGCCCCGGTCACGATGACGCGGCGATTCTCGAAATGGATGTCCACGCAGGATCCCCCGGCTGGATGGTCGGCCGCCGATCATGCTAGCAGGCCTTGTGCCCCTGGGAATGGGGCGATCCGGCAAGGGGGAGCGCGCAGCGATGCAGAAGACGGCGATCGTCACCGGGGGCGCCCGCGGCATCGGCCGCGCCTGCGCGCTGGCCCTGGCGGGCAAGGGCTTCGACGTGGCCCTGGTCGACCTGCTGCCCGCGGAGATGGAGCGGACCGCGGGCGAGATCCGCGCGCTCGGCCGCCGGGCGATCGCGCTGGAGGCGGACGTGGCCGACCATGCCCGGGCCCGGGCGGTAGTCGCCACGGTCGTGGACGCCTGGGGCCGGGTCGACTTCCTGCTCAACAATGCCGGCCGCTCGATGCCCAAGGGCATCCTGGAGGCTTCGGAGGACGAGTTCGACCGGACGATCCAGGTCAACCTCAAGAGCTGCTTCAACTATGTGCAGGCGGTGGCGCCCGTCATGCTGGCCCAGGGCGGCGGGCGGATCGCCAGCATGTCCTCGGTCAACGCGCTGAGCGGCGGGGTCACCAGCGCGGTCAGCCGGTTCGCCTATGCCGCCGCCAAGGCCGGCATCCTCGGCATGACTCGGGCGCTGGCCAAGGAGCTGGGGCCGACCATCGCGGTCAACGCCATCTGTCCGGGGGTCATCAAGACCGAGCTGGTCAGCGGCATGATCGCCGCCCGCGAGGCGGAGTTCACCCGCGGCATCGCGCTCGGCCGGGTCGGCACGCCCGAGGACGTGGCCCAGCTGGCGGTCTTCCTGGCCACGTCCGAGCCGAACTTCATCACCGGCCAGGCCTTCGTCGTCGACGGCTTCCAGTGGGCGTGTTGACGGCGGGCGCGCCGGACGGCACGGCGCTTGCCTCGCGCCGCGTCATTCCTTCCCTTCCCCCGGCCATCGAGGTCCGCCTGCCATGACCATCGTCTTCAAGTCCGACCCGGTGCGCGGGCGCGAATGGGCGGCCCTCCTGGCCGAGCATGCCCCCGAGCTCGAATTCCGCATGTGGCCCGACATCGGCGACCCCGCGGCGGTGCGCTACCTCGTCGCCTGGCGGCTGCCGTCCGAGGATCTGGGGACGCTGTTCCCGAACCTGGAGGTGCTGTTCTCGGTCGCGGCCGGGGTCGACCAGCTCGACCTGTCGACGGTGCCGGCCCACCTGCCGGTGGCCCGCATGGTCGATCCGAACCTGATCGCCAGCATGGCCGAGTACGTCGTAATGAGCGTGCTGGCCCTGCATCGCGACCTGATCGCCTATATCGGGTCCCAGCGGGCCCGGCGCTGGAGCGAGATGCGCGTGGTGCCGGCGCCGCGGCGCCGCGTCGGGATCATGGGGCTGGGGTCGCTCGGCCTGGCCGCGATCGAGCGCCTGCGGCCGTTCGGCTTCCCGCTGTCGGGATGGAGCCGTTCGCCCAAGCGGATCGACGGCGTGGAATGCCACGCCGGGCCGGAGGGCCTGGAGACCTTCCTGGCAAGCGTCGACATCCTGGTCTGCCTCATCCCGCTGACGCCCGAGACCCGCGGCATCCTCGACCGGAAGGCGTTCGCGGCGATGCCGGCCGGCGCCGGCATCGTCAATGTCGGGCGCGGCGGCCATCTGGTCGATGCCGACCTGGTGGCCGCCCTCGATTCGGGCCATCTCGGCGGCGCCGTCATCGACGTCGTCTCGACCGAGCCGCCGCCCGCCGACCATCCCTTCTGGGACCATCCGAAGATCATCCTGACGCCGCACGTCGCCAGCATGACCCAGCCCCAGACGGCGGCCCTGGTCTTCCTCGACAATGTCCGCCGCCACCAGCGCGGCGAGCCGCTGGTGGGTACGGTCGACCGCGACCGGGGCTACTGAGCGGCGGCCCTACCCCAGCACGCGCATCAGCGCCTGGAGGAAGCGGTTGGTGTGGGCATCGGGCGTCACCCCGCGCATGTGGCCGTGGCGCACGATGACCATGTCCATGGACGGCACGACGAAGACGCGCTGCCCGCCGGCGCCGGCGAAGTTGTAGGAATCCTCCGGCAGGGCCCAGGGCGGGGCGACGCGCTGGGTCGCGCGGTTGAGCCACACCCCGCCGCCATAGAGGTGGTGGTACTCGCTGAGCGGCTCGCCGTACGAGAGCCAGGCGGGGGCCGGCGTCGCCATGAAGTCGATGTAGCTGGCCGGGACCAGCCGCTGCCCGGCCCATTCGCCGCGGGCAAGGCAGAGCTGGCCGAGGCGCGCCCAGTCCCGGGCCGTGCCGTAGTTCATCCCGGTATAGACGATGTTGCCGTAGGCGTCGGCCGACAGCGTGATCCGCCGGATGCCGAGCGGGGCGAACAGCAGCCGCTCGACGACCGTCAGCGGGTCGCGGCCGGCGGCGCGCTCGGCGCGGGCGGCGATGGCGCCCAGGGTGGCGATGTCGCAGTTGCGGTAGCGGCCGACGGTCTCCGGCGCATGCTGGGCGGGCTGGGCGATCGAGAAGGCGTAGCTGTCGATCGCCTCGGCATAGACCAGCTGGTGGTCGGCGACGCCCCGGCCCCACAGGTGCTCGGGCTCGCGCGCGCCCGAGAAGCGCAGGCCGCTGCTCATGCGCGCCAGGTCGGCGGGCCGGATGCGGCGGCGGGAATCCTCCGGCGTGGCGCGCCATTCCTCGATCGGCGCCTCGGCCTCCATCTCCAGGCGCCCGTCCTGGACCATCCGCCCGATCACCAGGGCCGCGATGCTCTTGCCCATCGACCAGCTGGCCAGCATGGTGTCGACGTCGGCCCCGGCGCCGTAGCGCTCGGCGATCACCCGCCCGCCGCGGATCACCAGCAAGGATGCCGTCTGCGCCTCGGGCGCGAAGGCGAGGTCGACCGCCGCCGACAGCGCGGCATCCTCCATCGCCCCGGCATCGACGTCGAAGTCGGATGGCGCATGGTCCGGCTTCGGCGCCAGGTAGGGTGCGGTGTCGAAGAAGACATCGTCGAAGCCGGCCGGCAGCAGGATGCAGCCGAGCCCGCCATAGTGGCGCAGCGTGCGCTCGTAGCCGCGCACGGTCTGGCGCAGGGTGCGCTGCTCCGCATTCCAGGCATAGACCGATGGCCAGTCGGTCTCGACCAGCCGGCCCAGCTCGGCGTCGAAGTCGCCGATGCGGTTGGTCGACCGGATCGCGTCCGCGAGCGGCAGGCCGGAGACGAGATGGATGTTGCCCGTGTCCACCAGCGCCGTGTTGGCGGTGTAGTGGAAGCGGTGGACGGCCGGCCCGCGATAGGCCGCACCCGATCTCGACTCCATGCCCTGCCCTCCTGGAATCCGTCCGCTCAGCCGCGGCCCACGAACGGCATCTTGGTCGCCATCACGGTCAGGAACTGCACGTTGGCGTCGAGCGGCAGGCTGGCCATGTAGGCGACCGAACTGCCGACATGGGCTGCGTCCATGCGCGGTTCGACCATCATCTCGCCGTTGGCCTGCAGCACGCCGCGGGTCATCCGCTCGGTCATCTCGGTCGCGGCGTTGCCGATGTCGACCTGGCCGCAGGCGATGTCGTACTTGCGCCCGTCCAGGCTGGTCGCCTTGGTCAGGCCGGTGACGGCGTGCTTGGTCGCCGTGTAGGGGGACGAGTTCGGCCGCGGCGCGTGGGCGGAGATCGAGCCGTTGTTGATGATGCGGCCGCCGCGCGGGTCCTGCGCCTTCATGATCCGGAACGCGTGCTGGGTGCACAGGAACATGCCGGTCAGGTTGACGTCGACCACCGCCTTCCACTGGGCGACGGTCAGGTCTTCCAGCGGGATCGCCGGGGCGCCCATGCCGGCATTGTTGAAGAGCACGTCGAGGCGGCCGAACGTCTCCTTCACGCGGGCGAAGAGGGCGTCGATGGATGCCGGATCGGCGACGTCGGTCGGGACGACCAGCGTCCGCGCGCCGCCCGCCAGCGCGGCGGTCTGCTCCAGCGGCTCCTTGCGGCGGCCGGCCAGGACCACGGCGAAGCCGTCCTTGGCCAGCGCCAGTGCCGCGCTGCGGCCGACGCCCGTACCCGCACCCGTCACCAGGGCGATCTTCTCCGAGGCTGCCATGATCCTGCGCTCCTCCCGCTTCTTGTCCTGTGATGGTATCCGCTGACGGCCCAAGGATCGTCGAAGCGCGGGCCAGCGTCGACAGGAAACGTCGTCAGGGGGAAATGCCCGTGAGCCGGCCGCCCGCGTTGCGCCCGGGCCGACGCGTCCCTAGATTGAGCCTGGCACAAGGGGAGTTGGCGATGTCGTCCGACAAGCGGATATTCGACGATCTGGCGCGGCTGGCCGGCGGTGCCGTCGACGCGCTCGGGGCGGTCCGGCAGGAGGTCGAATCCCGGGCCAAGGGCCAGGTCGAATCCATGCTCTCGCGCATGGACGTGCCGACCCGCGAGGAGTTCGAGGTGGCGCGGACCATGGCCCAGCATGCCCGTACGTCGAGCGAGGATCTGGCCGCGCGGGTGGCGGAACTGGAAGCCCGCCTGGCGGCGCTGGAGGCGCGCCTGCCGCAGCAGCAGACCGGGGGCGAATAGCCCCAGCGGAAACGGAGCACCGGCTGCGTGGTGGGTCCAGAGCCGCGCAGCCGGCCCCGCGCCGCACCGGCGGCGTTGCCGCCGGTGTCCGAGAACGAACGTCCCGCCCGCCGCGCCGGCCAGTCCTGGAACCGGGCTCGGGGCGTCGGTACAGCAGTCGGGCGCTTCCGCGACAAATGACGCGAATCCGCCGCCAAGTTTGCCCGAGACGTACCGCCGTTGCCGCGACGGCCGGGACATTCAATTCTCTTGACAGGGCAACCCCAGGCGGCTCAAAGGGTTCCGACCAGAATCCCCAACACTCGCAATCGGACGTCGGCGACAGGATCATTCCGCGGTCGGTGATGCGGGCCTGTGCATGACGGTACGGTGACGATGGCCAAGCTTGGCTTGCGCGCTCAACTCGCTTTTGGCACCCTACAGGACGTGGTGTGCACAGGCGCGTTGCTACACAAGATGTCGACTTCCCCCGCGTCGTCACCGGACGGCGTCGCCATTGTCCCACACCCTGGTCACGATCTGGCCGGTTGGTCCATGTTCGGCCCCACGCGGGAGGGTTTCTGCCGATGAGCATCACATCTGCATCCGAAATGTCCGCGCCCGCGGCCAATCCCATCGATCTGGTCGAGGAGATCGTCGCCGCCAACGAGTGGGCGCACGAGCGCGCCAGCGACGACGAGATGTTCGTCGAGATCGGCGGACGCTGGTGCGACTACCGGCTGTTCTTCGTCTGGCAGCCGGACATGAACGCGCTGCTCTTTTCCTGCGGCTTCGAGATGAAGGTGCCGCGCAACCGGCGCGCGGCGGTGTTCGAGCTCCTGTCGCTGGTCAACGAGAAGCTCTGGCTCGGCCATTTCGACCTGGCCGGCGATTCGAACCAGCCCAGCTTCCGCCATGCCCTGCTGCTGCGCGGCTCGCTCGGCGCCAGCGTGGAGCAGGTCGAGGACCTGGTGGATGCCGCGCTCACCGAATGCGAGCGCTTCTACCCGGCCTTCCAGTTCGTGGTCTGGGGCGGCAAGGCCCCGGCCGAGGCGCTGACCGCGGCGATGATCGACCCCGTCGGCGAAGCGTGAACCAAGAGTCAGCGTGAACCAAGAGGCGAGGAGACAGGCGATGGGACCCCTGCTGCTGGTCGGGTGCGGCAAGATGGGCGGTGCCATGCTGGATGGCTGGCGTGCCCGCGGACTGACCGGGGCAGGCGTGGCGATCGTCGAGCCGGCGGCCGATCCGCGCTTCGCGGCGATGGACGGGGTCGCGGTGCATGCCGGCGCGGAGTCCATCCCGGACGACTTCAACCCGGGCGTCGTGGTGCTCGCGGTGAAGCCGCAGAGCATGGATGCGGTGTTGCCGCACTATCGCCGCTTCGCCGGTCCGGACACCGTCTTCCTGTCGATCGCGGCGGGCAAGACCATCGCCTACTTCGAGCGCGCGCTCGGCGGGGAGGCGGCGATCGTGCGGGCCATGCCGAACACGCCGGCCGCGGTCGGCCAGGGGATGACGGTGGCCGTCGCCAACCCGGCCGTCGCCCCCGCCCAGCGTCAGGCGTGCGACGCGCTGCTGGCCGCGGTCGGCGATGTCGCCTGGGTCGAGGACGAAGGGTTGATCGACGCGGTCACCGCCGTGTCGGGCGGCGGCCCGGCCTATGTCTTCCTGCTGATCGAGTGCCTGGCGGAAGCCGGCCGCGCGGCCGGCCTGCCGGCGGACCTGTCCATGCGCCTGGCGCGGACCACGGTGGCCGGCTCCGGGGCATTGGTGCGCCAGTCCGAGGAGCCGGCGGCGACCTTGCGGCGCAACGTGACCTCGCCCAACGGCACCACCCAGGAGGCCCTGGCCGTGCTGATGGCGGAAGAGGGCGGCCTGCAGTCGCTGATGACCCGTGCCATCGCGGCCGCGACCCGCCGTTCCCGCGAACTGGCCGGCTGAGCTGGCCGGCCCGGCTCGCGGCCGCCCTAGAGCGGCCGCAGGAATTCCTTCTGCGAGAAGTACCGGCCGACCGCGCGCACGGTCGCCTGGGCGATCCGCGAGCGATGCGCGGCGCTGGCCAGCAGCTGCTCGTCCTGGCGGTTCGACAGGTAGCCCATCTCCATCAGCACCGACGGGATGTCGGGCGCGGTCAGCACCGTGAAGCCGGCGAAGCGGTGGCTGCTCGAGATCAGCGCGGTGTGGCGCGCCAGTTCCGGCAGCAGGCCCGAGGCGAACACGGCCGAGCGGTTCTTGGTCTCGCGCTGCATCAGGTCGATCAGGATCCGGCTGACCTCGCGCGACTGGTGCGCCAGGTTGACCCCGGCCAGCAGGTCCGAACGGTTCTCCTTCTGCGCCAGCGCCGCGGCCTGTGCGTCCGACGCCACCTCCGACAGGGTGTAGACCGATGCGCCGCGGATATCCGGGCGCCCGATCGAGTCGGCGTGCATCGAGATGAAGAGATCCCCGTTCACATCGCGCGCGAGATCGACCCGCTGGGCCAGGCCCAGATAGGTGTCGTCCCGGCGGGTGAGAATCGTCCGGTAGCGGCCGGTCGCCTGCAGCTGTCCGTACAGCTCCCGGGCCGCCATCAGCGTCACATCCTTCTCCAGGCTGCCGCTGAATCCGATGGTTCCGGGATCGTGCCCGCCATGGCCGGCATCGATCACCACGGTCGGCTTGCGCGGCCCGCGCGGCATCGCAGATGCCGGCACCGGCAGAGCGGCAGCCGAGAAGGCCAGGGCGGCCATTCCCGTCAGCAGGGAACGGCGGTCCAGCCGCGGCCCGAAATTGCGCGGATCGTCCCTCACGATCGACCTGACCCCCCAATGATTCAGGTAGTTGCGCTTGAGTCTTATAGCACCGGCACAGGCTCTTGCAAGGATGATGGCGCGATGCGGCCGATCATGCTGGCGCCGGTGGCAAACAAGCCCCATGTCTTGTATGGCGATTCGGGAGATCGGCGATATGGCGAAGACTGCACGCAAAACGGCGGCATCGGCGGATGTCGAATTCGCGGTCATCGAGGCCGCCATGCAACTTGCGGTCGAGCGCGGCTGGCGGCGAGTCGCCCTGGCGGACATCGCGGCCCACGCGAACCTGCCCTTGCCCGAACTCTACGATCGTTTTCCGTCCAAGGCGGCGATCCTGGGCGCGATGTCGCGCCGTGCCGACCTGGCCGCCGCGGCCGGCGACCCCTCCGAGGACGCGGCCGAGCGGCCGCGCGACCGGCTGTTCGACGTGGTGATGCGGCGTCTCGACCACCTGCGGCCATGGCGGCAGGGGCTGGCGGCGGTCACCCGCGACCTGCGCGGCGACCCGCTGGCCGGACTGGCGGCGCTGCCCGCGTTCCGCCGCTCGCTCGACTGGATGCTGGAGGCGGCCGGGCTCGACACCGCCGGCATCGCGGGCGCCGCGCGGCGCAAGGCGTTCGCCGCCGTCTATGTCGCCACCGTCGCCGCCTGGCTCAAGGACGATTCGCCCGACCTTACCGCGACCATGGCGCGCCTGGACCGTGCGCTCCGCCGGATCGACGGCTGGACCTCGCTGTTCGGTGGCGATTCGTCGCAACCACAGGCCGATGCTGCATCGCAATAAACCCTGTTGCGATGCAGCATATTCTGCTATCCATCGCCCGCTTCGCCCCCCAGCCGGAGACCGATCATGGCCAGCAATCCGAACCCCTTCCTCGATTTCGACGTCACCCGCCTGATGGGCGAGTTCCGCGTCCCCGGCCTCGACACCGAGGCCCTGATGGCGGCCCAGCGCCGCAACATCGAGGCGCTGACCAAGGCCAACCAGTTGGCGGCCGAGGGCATGCAGGCGGTGGCCAGGCGCCAGGCCGAGATCCTGCGCCAGACCATGGAAGAGGCGTCCCGCATGATGGGGACGCTGGCCCAGGCCGGCGGCCCGGAGAAGCAGGCGGTCAAGCAGGCGGAGATCGCCAAGACGGCCTTCGAGACGGCGATCGCCAACATGAAGGAGATCGCGGACCTGGTGAGCCGCGCCAACCAGGACACCTTCGCGGTCATCAACAAGCGCGTGGCCGAGAGCATGGACGAGGTGCGGGCGCTGATGGCCAAGGCGGCCGATCCCAAGGCGTGATGCGGCCGATGCGGGGTCCGTCCGCCGAAGCCGGTTGACGGACCCACCCCTTCGCGCCGAACGTCCCTCCTGAGCGAGAAGGCGGGTGGCCGGGCCCAGGCCCGGTCCCCATGGCCGCGCTCGGGAGGAACCGCCATGAGCGACATCGTCGGCTATCGCCGGCCGGATGCCGGAAGCCAGCCGGAATACCTGCATCCGCCCTACAAGTCGTCGGTCGGTCGCGCGCCGGCCCGGCCGCCGGTCGCGGTGCCGCACACGCTGAGCGAGTTGACCGGCCCCCGGTTCGACCATCTGGCCATCGCGGCGGCCGAGGCGGACCTGACCCGTGGCGGTGCCCAGCCGCCGATCGGCGAGCGGATCATCGTCGAGGGCCGGGTCCTCGACCAGGATGGCCGCCCGGTGCCGGACGCCCTGGTGGAGCTGTGGCAGTGCAACGCGGCCGGGCGCTACCATCACCCGCTCGACCAGCACGACGCGCCGCTCGACCCGAACTTTCGCGGTTTCGGCCGCGCGGTGACCGGTGCCGACGGTTTCTACCGCTTCGTCACCATCCGGCCCGGCGCCTATCCCTGGCGCAACCATGCCAACGCCTGGCGGCCGGCGCACATCCATTTCTCGCTGTTCGGGCCGAGCTTCCTGACCCGGCTCGTGACCCAGATGTACTTCCCGGCCGATCCCCTGCTGCCGCTCGACCCGATCTTCAACTGCGTCGCCGACCCCCGCGCGCGCGACCGCATGGTGGCCGCCTTCGACCTGGCGGCGACGGTGCCGGAGTTCGCGCTGGGCTATCGCTTCGACATGGTGCTGCGCGGGCCCGAGGCGACGCCGATGGACGAGGCCACGGCGATCGACAAGGCAGGCGGCCGATGACGCTGGTGACCACCCCTTCGCAGACGGTCGGGCCCTTCGTCCATCTTGGGTTCGACCCGATGACGGTGACCGACGCCGCGACCGGCGCGGCCGGCCGGGCGATCGCCGTTTCCGGCCGCGTCCTCGACGGGCAGGGCCAGCCGATCCCGGACGCGGTGCTGGAGCTGTGGCAGGCCAATGCCGCCGGCCGCTACGACCATCCGGCCGACCGCCGCAACGTGCCGGCCGATCCCGGCTTCCGCGGCTTCCTCCGGGTGCCGACCGACCGCGACGGGGGCTACCGCTTCCGCACCGTGAAGCCGGGGCCCGTGCCGGGCCCGGGCGGGCGCGAGCAGGCGCCGCACATCCTGGTCTGCCTGTTCATGCGCGGCCTGCTGCGGCATCTCTACACCCGCATCTATTTCGCCGACGAGGCCGCCAACGCCGTCGACCCGATCCTGTGCCTGGTGGAGGAGCCGCGGCGCGCCACCCTGGTCGCGCGGGTCGCCGGGGACGGTGCCTACAGCTGGGATATCGTCATGCAGGGCGAGGGAGAGACGGTCTTCCTCGATATCTGACAACGAAGACGACGGGGGAGGATGGCATGCGGACGATCGCGATCGCCGCCGGCTGGCTGACGGCGGCCCTGGCGGGGCCGGCCCTGGCGCAGACGGTCGAGCTGAAGGTGCAGCATTTCCTGCCGGCCGGCGCCCCGGCGCAGCGTGAGCTGATCGAGCCCTGGGCCAGGGCGGTCGAGGAGCAGTCGGCCGGCCGCATCAAGGTGCGGATCTTCCCGGCCATGCAGCTGGGCGGCCGGCCGCCGCAGCTGATCGACCAGGTGCGCGACGGCATCGCCGACGTGGTCTGGACCCTGCCCAGCTACACCCCCGGCCGCTTCCCGCTGATGTCCGTGTTCGAGCTGCCCTTCATGGTCAGCGACGCGGTCGCCACCAGCAAGGCCGCCCAGGAATTCTACGAGACCCACGCCCGGGCCGAATTCGCCGACATCCACCCGCTGATGTTCCACGTCCATGCCCGCGGCGTCATCCACACCAGGGGCAAGGCGGTGCGGTCCGTCGACGGTCTCAAGGGGCTGAAGCTGCGCGCGCCCTCGCGGCCGGTCGGCGACGCGCTGGCCCGCTATGGTGCGGCCGCGGTCTTCATGCCGGTGCCGCAGGTGCCCGAGGCGCTGTCGAAGCGCGTCATCGACGGTGCCGTGGTGCCGTGGGAAGTGACGCTGCCGCTGCGGCTCAACGAGCTGACCGACCATCACGCCGAGATCGCGGGCCCGCGCGGCCTCTACACCTCCGTCTTTCTCTACGCGATGAACAAGCAGCGCTACGAGGGCCTGCCGCCCGACCTGCGCCGGGTGATCGACGCCAACTCCGGCGCCGGCCTGGCGGCGCGCGCCGGCGCGATCTGGGAGGCGGTGGAGAAGCCGGGGCGCGATGCCGCGGCTGCCCGCGGCAACGCGATCGTCACCCTGCCCGAGGCGGAGACGGCCCGGCTGCGCGAGCTCGCCCGCGCCGTCAATGCCGCCTGGGTGGAGGAGGTCGGCCGTTCGGGCAAGGACGGTGCGGCCCTGCTGGCAGCCGCCGAGGCGCTGATCGTCAAGCACGGCCGGTGACGGGCGGGCGGCTGCTGGCCGCGCTGTGCCGCGGGCTGGCGATCCTGGGCGGCATCGTCCTGGTCGCGGCCTCGGCGGTGACCGGGGTCAGCGTGCTGGGGCGCTATTTCCTGGACCGGCCGATCCCCGGCGACGGCGAGGTCGCCGGGCTGGCGCTGGCGGTTGCCATCAGCCTGTCCATGCCCTGGTGCGCCTGGCAGCGCGGCCACGTGGTGGTGGATGTCGCCACCGGCGGCCTGCCGCCCGGCGGCCGGGCGGCGCTCGACCGCGCCGGCACGCTGCTGCTGGCGGCCGCCGCCGCCCTGCTTGCCTGGCGCATGGGGGTGGGCGGGGTCGAGATGCGGGCGTTCGGCGACGAATCGATGGTCCTGCGCCTGCCGACCTGGATCGGCTTCACGGTCGCCGTGCCGTGCTTCGCGCTCACCGCCGTCGCAGCCCTGGCCGCACCCGGCGGTGCCGCGGGCCGGGAACCCGGGGCATGAGCGGCCACGTGGTCGGCCTGGTCGGCATCTCGGCCATGCTGGCGCTGATGTTCGCCCGGGTGCCGATCGCGGTCGCCATGCTGGCGGCGGGGGCCGGCGGCTATGTCGCGCTGGCGGGATGGACGCCGTTCCTGGCCCATCTGAAGACCGGCCCCTACCTGCTGCTCGCCTCCGACAGCTTCCAGGTCATCCCGCTCTTCCTGCTGATGGGCCACCTGGCGGCCCGGGCCGGCATCAGCCGGGCCCTGTTCGGCGGCGCCTACGCCCTGTTCGGCCATGTCCGCGGCGGGCTGGCCCTGGCCGCGGTCGGCGGCTGCGCCCTGTTCGGGGCGATCTGCGGCTCGTCCCTGGCGACCGCCGCCACCATGGGGCAGGTGGCCCTGCCGGAGATGCGCCGCCACGGCTATTCGGGGCGCCTGGCGACCGGCACGCTGGCGGCCGGCGGCACGCTCGGCATCCTGATCCCGCCTTCGATCGGCCTCATCGTCTACGGCATCCTGGCGGAACAGAACATCGCCAAGCTGTTCCTGGCGGCCTTCGTGCCCGGCATCCTCGCCGCACTCGGCTACATGGCCGCGATCGCCATCCAGGTGCGGCTCTGCCCGGGCGACGGCCCGCCCGGCCGCCGGGCGGCGCCGGCCGAGCGGCTGCGGGCGCTCGGCGCCATGGGCCCGCCCGCGTCGCTCTTCGTGCTGGTGCTGGGCGGCATCTACGCCGGCGTCTTCACCCCGACCGAGGCGGCGTCGTTCGGCGTGCTGGGGGCGCTGGTCCTGGCGTTCGCGGTCTACCGCATCGCCTGGGACCAGGTCGTGACCGGCCTGCTCGACACCGCGGTCTCGAGCGCCATGATCTTCCTGATCCTGATCGGCGCGGACGTCTTCAACGCCTTCATGGCGCTGAGCGGCCTGCCCCAGGGGCTGGCGGATTGGATCGGCGCCAGCGGCATGGCGCCGCTGGCGATCCTGGTGGCGATCCTGCTGATCTATGTCCTGCTCGGCTGCCTGATGGATTCGATCAGCATGATCATCCTGACGCTGCCGATCTTCCTGCCGGCGGTGATGGCGCTCGATTTCGGCATGACCGCGGAGCAGACGGCGATCTGGTTCGGCATCCTGGTCCTGGTCGTCATCGAGGTCGGCCTCATCACCCCGCCCGTCGGCATGAACGTCTTCGTCATCAACAAGCTGGCGGGCGACGTGCCGATGGCCGAGACGTTCCGCGGCGTGCTGCCGTTCCTCGCCTCGGACCTGGTGCGCGTGGCCCTGCTGGTGGCCTTCCCGGTGCTGAGCTGGGGGGTGCTCGACCTGGTCCGCTGGTGAGGGGCTTTTCCGCCGGCCGGCGGGGCGATAGGGTGCCGCCGCCATGACCGAAGCCGCACCCCCCATCACCTATGACGACTTCGCCCGGGTGGACATCCGGGTCGGGACCATCGTCGCCGCCGAGCCGTTCCCCGAGGCGCGCCGCCCGGCCTATCGCCTGCAGGTCGATTTCGGGCCGGAGATCGGCGTCAGGAAGAGCTCCGCCCAGCTGACCGTCCACTACCGGCCGGAGGAGCTGGTCGGCCGCCAGGTGGCGGGCGTCGTCAACTTCCCGCCGCGCCAGATCGGCCCGGTGCGCTCGGAGGTGCTGGTGCTGGGCTTCCCCGACGCCGACGGCGCGGTGGTGCTGGCCGCGGTCGACAAGCCGGTGCCGAACGGCGGCCGGCTCTTCTGATTCAGACTCGCTCGGCGATGCGGATGGCCAGGCGCGACGCGGCCTTGATGGCGGCCGACAGCAGCGGATAGGCGGGCGCCTCGGTGGCGCCGGCCTGCAGGGCGGTGTCGCGGTGCTCCAGCTCCTCGGCCCGGAACTCCTCGATCTCGGCCTTGAGCGCGCCTTCCCGGTCGCCGAGGGCGGCCGACTGCGCGCGGTAATGCTCGTCGATCACCTCCTCGACCGCGGCGGTGCAGGCCATGGCGGCCTTGACGCCCATCATGGCGGTCGCCGCCCCCAGGGCATAGCCGGCGGCGTGCCAGAGCGGCAGCAGCGCGGTCGGCCGCACCCGGCGCTGGACGATGTGCCGCTCGAAGGCGGCCAGGTGGCGGTCCTCCTGCTCGGCCATGTGGCGGATGGCCGGCCCGGCCGGCCCGCGGCCGAGCACGGCCAGCTGGCCGGCATAGATCCGCTTGGCGCCGTACTCCCCCGCATGGTCGACCCGGATCATGCGCCGGACCTGCTCGTCGGGCGGCGGATCGCCCGGCAGCCGCCAGGCGAGCGAAGGGGCGGTGGTGGGCGCGCGGCGTGCGGTCATCGGGCGGCCTCCGGGCGAAAGCGCCGCATCGTCCGCAGCGCCAGGATCGCGATCAGGGCGGAGAACAGGGCGTTGAACCCGGCGAGCGAAACGCCGAACAGGGCCCAGGGCACCTCGTCGCAGCGGACCACCGGCCGGTTGACCACCATGTTCTGGAAGTCGGCGAAGGAGCGCGCGCCGGACAGGGGGGCGCTGCAGGTGGCGGGCCCGGCGATCCAGTGCTGCTCGACCGCGACATGGTAGGCGGCGAGCGCGAAGCTGCCGGCGAAGATGAGGGCGAACAGGGCGGGCAGGGCCGGCCCCAGCGCGCGGCGCACCGGCGCCAGCAGCAGCACCGGGATCGTGATGGCGGCCGCGATCCACCACGGCCACCGCTCCCACAGGCACAGCACGCAGGGCGCCAGCCCGCCGACATGCTCGAACAGCAGCGCCCCGCCGAGCACGCCGATCGCCGCCAGCAGGATGGTCGCCGCCAGGCCCTTCGTCGATTCCATGGCTTGTCCCATACCCCCTCGTCCGGCCAGAGATATAGCGCGACCGCGGCGGGCGCACAGAAACCTGTTGCCGGAAACGCCCGCGGCCGACTAACCAGGACGCAATGTCGCACCTGCCGGACGGGGCCGCCGCGCCGCGGCCCGTCCCCGCCCTCTCCGACCTGTTCCTGGCCTTCCTCGGCATCGCCATGTCGGGGTTCGGCGGGGTGCTGCCCTGGGCACGGCGGATGCTGGTGGAGCGGCGCGGCTGGCTGACCGGGCCGGAATTCACCGACATCCTCGGCCTCTGCCAGTTCCTGCCGGGGCCCAACATCATCAACGTGTCGATCGCCGTCGGCAGCCGCTTCCACGGCCTGCGCGGGGCGCTGGCGGCGATCTCCGGGCTGATCGGCGGGCCGGTGGCGCTGATGTGCGCGGCGGGCGCCCTCTATGCCCGGTTCGGCGCCCAGCCGATGGTCCGGTCGATCTTCGCGGGCGTCGCCGCCGCCGCCGCCGGGCTGGTGGTGGCGATGGCGATCAAGATGGCATGGCCGCTCTTCCGCGAACGGCCGCTGGAGGCGGTGCCCGTCGCCCTGGTCGGCTTCGTCACCGTCGGCCTCCTGCGCTGGCCGCTCGCCTGGGTGCTGCCGCCCTTGCTGGCGGCGGGGATGGTGATCGCCTGGTGGCGGAGCCGATGATGTCCAGGCGGAGCCGGTGATGGAAGCAGGGGTCCTGTTCGTCCTGGCGCGGCACTTCGCCCTGCTGTCCCTGCTGGCCTTCGGCGGCGGCAACACCGTCCTGCCGGAGATGCATCGCCAGGCGGTGGACGTTTCGGGCTGGCTGACCGACCAGCAGTTCGCCGACCTCTTCGCCATCGCCCAGGCCGCCCCCGGGCCCAACATCCTGATCGTCACCCTGATCGGCTGGCAGGTGGCGGGGCTGGTGGGCGCGCTGGTGGCCACCGCCGCCATCTGCGCCCCGGCCTGCACGCTGACCTACATCGTGGCCCATCTGTGGGACCGCTTCCGCGACCGGCCGTGGCGCCGCGTCGTCCAGCTCGGTCTCGCCCCCGTCACCGTCGGCATCGTCGGCGCCGGGGCCTTCATCGTCGCCGCGACCGTCGACAAGTCCCCGGTGGCGGTGCTGCTGACGCTCGGCACCGTCGCCGTGTCGCTCTGGGGCCGCCTCAACCCGCTCTGGGTGCTGGTGCTGGGTGGCGTCCTCGGCGCGGCCGGATGGGTGTGAAAAGCCGCTCTCAGGGCCATTCCCTTCCGCCGGTCGCGCCGCTATGTTCCGCGCCGAGTGCCCCTGTGGCGGAATGGTAGACGCGGCAGACTCAAAATCTGTTGTCCGCAAGGGCGTGTTGGTTCGAGTCCGACCAGGGGCACCAATCCATCTCGGCGGAGGAGACGAGGCGCGTTCGGCGCTGCGCATTGACCTGCGCCGCGCGCGACCTTAAGTTCCAGGCATGGTGTTCCACGCGCAGCGTCGGATTGGCGGGCGAATTACGGACCCGGTTCTCTTGGAGAGCCGGGCATCGTCGTTCGTCTATTCGCCTCCGACAAGGTTGCCGTGTCATGCAACGCCCCGAATCCGCTTTTTATCCCGATTCCGTTCTTACGCCCCGGCCTGACCACGCCTCGGCCGACGCCCGTGCGCACACGGGCTCCTATCGTCCCACCGCCTGCTTCTCGCTGAACGCCCGCGCCACGCCGGGGCTGATGCCGCGTGTGCTGGAGCTGTTCGCCAAGCGCGACCTCGTCCCCTCCGCCTTCATCGCGCGCGCCCAGGGCGCCGACGGCGGCGAGATGTCGATTGACGTGCAGATGGAGGACATGGACCGCGAACTCGCCGACTACGTCGCCCGCTGCATGCGCCAGATCGTCGGTGTGGAAGTTGTCCTCGTGTCCGAGAAGCGTTTCGCCGTAACGGCTTGAGCATGGTTGTTCACCCGCTTTATCCACAGGCGAGGTGGCTTATCCGCAAACTTATCCCCAGATTGGCGGGGTAACGGGGAAAACCGGGGCGCGGCGGCTACGGCCGCGCCCTGCCGGTCCCCCCCAGCCAGCGGCGATAGAGCGCCGCCTGCAGGGCGGGGAAGATGTACATCGGCAGTTGGGCCACGGCGAAATAGAGGGTGATGCCGATCGCGGTGTCCGCGCCGAGCGCCGCCCACATCAGGCCCATGTTGCGGTTGCCGGTCATGAAGCCGGCGGCCAGCGCCGCGGGGGCGCGGGCGTTGCGGAAGGCGAGCGCGCCCAGCGCCTGGAGGGCGGCATTGAAGACCAGGGCGGCCGCCAGATAGACCAGGACCAGCCCCGGATCGGCGATCGCGGCCTCGGTCACCCCGTCCATGATGGCGATGGCGAAGACCACCAGGACCAGCATGTTGAAGCCGTTGATGGCGTGGGCATGGTCGCGCATGCGCTGCCGCCCGACGAGGCGGCGGATGAGCTCCGCGGCGGCCGCCGCCCCCAGCACGAAGCCGGCGAGCCGCAGGGTCAGCTCCGCCATGCCGATGTCGAGCGTCACCCCCACCAGTCCCAGCGCCAGCGGCGGCACCGACAGGGGCGCCAGCAGGTGCACCGTGACCATCACCACCAGCGCCAGCGCCCCGTCCAGCCCCAGCAGCAGGCAGATGGCCGGCGCCGACATGATGCAGGGCGCGGCCGCCGACAGCACCATGGCCGTCACCAGCCCGGGCGGCAGCGGCACGGCGGACGCCGCCGCCCACACCAGCACCGGGGCCGCCAGCAGGAGCCAGGCGGTCACCAGCACGACGCGCGGCCAGGCGCGCAGCTGGCGGGCGATCTCCGGCCATTCCAGGCGCAGCATCGCGCCGACCATGGTCGCGGCCACGGCGACCGGCAGCCACGGCTTCAGCGCCCGCGCGAGCTCGGGCAGGGCGAGGCCGACCAGGATGCCGAGCGCCAGCACCCGGGTTCCGTGACGGCCGAGGAAGGTGAGGGCGGCGAGCAGCATCGGGGGGACCGTGAATTTAGAGGATGGGCAGGGATGATTTGAGGATCGCGGCCGATCGACTATCCTCCCCCGCCATGTCGGACACGCTCAACGATGAACGCCTTTTCGCCGAGCATTCGGACCGGGTGCGGCCGGAATGGATCGACGTCAACGGCCACATGAACCTTGCCTACTACCTGCTCGCCTTCGACCAGGGAACGGACACGCTGCTCCACCATCACGGGATCGGCTCCACCTATACCCGCAGCAGCAATTGCGGGTTCTTCGTACTGGAGACCCACCTGACCTACGAGCGCGAGCTGCTGGAGGACGAGCCGTTCCGCATCCACACCCACATCCTGGGGCTGGATGCCAAGCGGCTGCACTATTTTCACGCCATGTACCATGCCGAGAAGGGCTTCCTCGCCGCCACCAACGAGATCATGGCGGTGCATGTCGACCTGGCCGTGCGGCGCTCCGCGGCGTGGCCGGCCTCGGCCATGGCATCGCTGACCCGCATGGCCGAGGCGCACCGGGCGGTTCCCCGTCCGCTCCAGGCCGGCCGTTCGATCGGCATGGAGCGCCGACGTGGCGCATGACCGGCGCGGCCGGACGGCCCTGTGGCTGTCGATCCTGGGCGCCCTCGCCATGACGGCCGCCGCGCCGGCGGCGCTTGCCGGCTGCAACGATCCGGCCGGCCCCGGGGTCGACTGGCGGCGCTGCTACCAGGACGGGGCGGAACTGGCCGGTCATGACCTGTCGGGGGCGGCGCTGCGCGACGCCACCTTCTCGCGCGCCGACCTGTCCGGGGCCGACCTGCGCCGGGCCGACGCCTCGCGGGCGAAGTTCCTGTCGGCGAAGCTGCCGCGGGTGCGCTTCGACGAAGCCCGCCTGACCGAGGCGGACTTCACCGGCGCCGACCTGGCTGCAGCCAGCCTCGTCGCGGCCGATCTGTCGCGGGCCCGGTTCTTCCGCGCGGTGCTGCGCGAGGCGAACCTGTCCGGCGCCACCGTCCGCGGCACCGACTTCACCCGCGCCGACCTGTCGGGCGCCACCTGGACGGACGGCAAGCGGGTCTGCGCGGAGGGTTCGATCGGCCAGTGCAATTGAGGATGCGTTCCTAGGCGTCGTCCCGGCGATCGGCCAGGCGCGCCAGGGCCTCGCCGCTCAGGGAGTGCAGCAGCCACTCCCCATGCCGGCGGAAACCCAGATGCTCGTAGAACTGCCGGGTCGGGTTCCAGTCCAGCACATGCAGGACGAGCGCGCGCCAGCCGCGCCCGGCGGCGATGCGGGCGAGGTCCGCCAGCAGGAGCCGCCCCAGCCCGTGGCCGCGCGCGGCCGGCTCGACGAACAGGTCCTCCAGGAAGAGGCCCGCCCGCCCGGCGAAGGTGGAATAGTTGGGATAGAAGAGGGTGAAGCCGACGTCGGCGCCGTCCAGCGAGACGATGCGCGCCTCGAAGGCGGGGTGCGGTCCGAACCCGTCCCGCCGCAGGTCCTCCTCGGTGGCGGTGACGGCGTCGGACAGGTTCTCGTAGGCCGCCAGCGCCCGCACGAGGCGCAGGAGCGTGCCGGCGTCGGCGGCGGTGGCGGTGCGGATGGCGATGGCCGGCATGGCGGTTTCCTGGCGGGTCGGGTAAGGCGGGGCGGCGCCGGGCGGGTTGAACCGCCGCGACGGCTGGCGCACATAGGGAATCACATCAAGAGGGGCGTCCGCCATGGGCCATAGCCACAGTCACGACCATTCCCACGACCATGACCATTCGCCCGACGGGGAGTATGTCGACTGGAAGGAGCACGGGGTGAAGGTCATCCCCGGCGACCAGCTCGACCCGAACACGGCCCAGACGCCCGGCATGCACCGCGAGGCGGCGATCAACCTGGCGCGCGTCGGCGCCCAGAAGATCTGGGCCGGCACCGTCAAGATCTTCCCCGACGCAAAGACCGGCGTGCACCATCACGGCGCGCTCGAGAGCGTCATCTACATCGTCAAGGGCCGGGCGCGCATGCGCTGGGGCTCGCGGCTGGAGTATGTGGCCGAGGCCGGCCCGGGCGACTTCATCTTCGTGCCGCCCTACGTCCCCCACCAGGAGATCAACGCGTCCTCGGACGAGACGCTGGAATGCGTCCTGGTGCGCAGCGACAACGAGGCGGTCGTGGTCAACCTCGACATCGAGCCGGTGGAGAAGCCCGAGCAGGTGCTGTGGATCGACCCGATCCACAAGAAGAAATAGGCCGGCGCGGCTGATCACGGAGCGGTCATCGTCCGGTCACCGTGGAGTGACCGGGCGTGATTCGCCGGGGCGGGGGGCGAGGATTACCTTCTGGTCATCAAGAGCGGCACGGGGATGGACCGGGTCGCTCCAGACTTCAGGAGGTCACCATGATCAAGATCCTCGCTTCCGCCACCGTCGCCAGCCTGCTCGCCTTCGGTGCCGTCGCTGCCCCGCTGTCGCTCGACGAGGGCAAGTTCGGGATGAACCAGGACCAGGGCAAGTACGGCGCGCTGGTCGACGAAGGGAAGTTCGGTGCCAATGCCGACGAGGGCAAGCTGGGTGCCAACACCGACGAAGGCAAGTACGGCCGCAACACCGACGAGGGCAAGTACGGCGCCAACGTCGACGAGGGCAAGTTCGGCCAGCTGATGGACGACGGCCGCCTCGGTCGCTGAACCGCCCCGAGACCCCCGCGGCCGGTCCACCGGGCTTCCCCGAGCCCAGGCCTCCCCCGGCCTGACGTCGGTTCCCCCGACCGACCGGGCCGGTCGCACCCCCCCCCCCGAACGGGCCGCGGAGCAACCCGCGGCCCGTTTCGCGTCCGGCGATCAGCGCCGCGCGCGGTGCCGCGAACCGGCAAACGGCGCCCGGATCCGGAAATCGGCCGGTGGAAGCCGCAGCCTATCCTGGTCCCCTCGCACCCATTGGAAGGCAGTCCTGCCATGACTATCCGCGAAACCGCCCTCGTCACCGGAGCCTCGTCCGGCATCGGTGCCGCCTACGCCGATCGCCTCGCGCGGCGCGGCTTCGACCTGATCCTGGTCGCGCGCGACCGCGTGCGGCTCGGCGAACTGGCCGGCCGGCTCGCCGGCGAAACCGGGGTCGCGGTCGAGGTGCTGCCGGCCGACCTCGGCGCGGCGGACGACCTCGCCCGCGTGGAGCGCCGGCTGGCGGCCGAGGATGGGCCGTCGTTCCTGGTCAACAATGCCGGCATCGCCGGTGGCGGCCCGATCATGGCAGCCGACCCGGACCGGCTCGAGGCGATGATCCGGCTCAACGTCGTCGCCGTCACCCGGCTCGCGGCGGCGATCGCCCCGCGACTGGCCCGGCAGGGGCGCGGCACCATCGTCAATATCGCCTCGGTGACGGCGCTGATGCCCGATGCCTTCGAGCCGGTCTATCCGGCGACCAAGGCCTATGTGCTGAGCCTGAGCGAGGGGCTGGACCACGAGCTGCGGCCGCATGGCGTGCAAGTCCAGGCGGTGCTGCCCGGCATCACCCGCACCGCCATCTGGGCCAACGCCGGGCACGACATCGCGGCCTTTCCGGCGGCGATGGTGATGGAGGTGGACGAGATGGTCGATGCCGCCCTGGCCGGCCTCGACCTGGGCGAGCGGGTGACCATCCCGTCCCTGCCGGAATTCGCGGATTGGCAGGCCCTGGTCGATGCCCGCCTGCGCCTGCGCCCTGGCCTGTCGCGCAGCCGGGCGGCCGGCCGCTATGGGCGGAATGCCGGCCGCGCCGCGTGAACGGTCCGGACCTGTCGCTTGTGCGTGAGATCTATGGAGGTACATTATACATGATATTGTTATTACAGAGGTATTGCGGTGGCCGATCCGGATGAGGTGCTGGCGGCGGAAAAGATCGCCGCGGAGGTCGCCAAGCTTCGGGCGGAGACGAAGGCTCTGCTGCGACCGGTGTGGACCGCCCCCTCGGGCTGGGTGCCGCTGCTCGTCGCGGCCGGGGCCATCGCCACGACGGTGGTCCAGTACAACGTGTCCTTGCTGGAGCAAGAGAAGAACGCTCTCGCCGCACAGCAGAAGCAACTGAAGGCAGAAAGGGAGATCGACGCTCTCAAGGTGCGCAACGACGAGCTCAGCGGCACACAGCGTCAGCTGCGCGACGAGATCGTGCAGCGACAGGCCGAGCTGCAGGGCGTCCGCTCGGCCATCCAGGCCGAGCAGGCCAAGCTGGCGGAGCTGGAGGCGAACGCATCGCCCGCCATTGCCCAGCAGGTGGCGGGGGTGGTCGACGGGTTCGCCGCCATCGCGCGGCAGATCGAACAGTCCGAGGCGCCGGTCTACATACAGTTCCGCGGCGCGATCGAACGCGACCTCGTCAACGACCTCCGGTCCAAGCTGGCCGAGCAGGGATTTCGCGCCCCGGGGGTAGAGCGCGTTGCCGGTGCCTATGCCTCGGAGGTGCGATTCTTCCGCGAGGTCGACGAGGGGCGGGCATCCCGGATCGCCGACGCGGTCACCCTGTTCTTCGCGGATCGCCGATGCCCGCTGCCGCAGCCCTTGCGGGTACGGCAGATCCGTATGCAGGCGCCGGCAGGATCGGTCGAAGTCTGGATCTCCCACAGCTGCCCGTGAGAGCCGACCGCCCCCCGCATGGCTACAGCATGTCCTCGTCGTATTCCTCGGCGACGTGGCTGCCGACCAGGTAGCCGGCGGCCATGCCGACCAGAGTGCCGACGGCGTCGCCGATGATCGCCTCGCCCAGCACGGCGCCGACGATCACCGTGCCGACGACGATCGCGACGTGCTTCAAGGTGATGCCCGACGTCTCGATCTTCGGCGGGGTGATGGTGACGGAGGGCGGGGCGGTCTGCGCCAGGGCAAGGCCCGGCATCAGGCAGAACAGCAGGATGGCGATGATCTTGCGCATGGTCACCTCGGCGTCGTCGACCGCGGGATCGCGATCCCCGCGGCGACTACATCACCCCGCCGCCGGCCGGGCAATGGCGAACTCCGCGCCAGCCGCCGGGTTGCAGAACCCTCCGTCGCCGCGTCGCCGGGCCGCCGGCATCGGACGCCCAGGAACCGAGGATGGCGCGCTTCTGCGCGGGGGAGCGCGGATCATTCTCGGCCGCGTCCAGCGGGTGTTCGTCGGTGCGCCGGGAGGGGACCGGCAGGGCCGATCGGCCTTCTTCACGCCATGCCTTGCTGCCCCCGTGCCTGCATGTGCCGCGCGAGCTTGTCGAGCGTCTGGCCGCCATACTCGACGGCCCCGAAGCCGATCACCGCGTCGCGCCGCGCCCAGGTCGGATGCATCTGGCGCAAGGTGATGACGGTCTTGCCGTCGGCCTGCTCGTCGAAGGTCACCAGCATGCGGAACGCCGACGGGTCCTCGTCCCGGTCGGAGCCGTGGTCGACCTCGATCAGGCTCGGCGCCTCCAGCCGCAGGAAGGACATGCGGTTGCCGTAGCGGGTTCCGTCCGGCGCGACCATGTCGAAGCGCCATTGCCCGCCGGCGCGGATGTCGATCGCCTTCGTCTCGATCGCGAACCCCTCCGGCCCGAACCATGCCGGCAGCTGCGCCGGGTCGGTCCAGGCTTCGAAGACGAGGGGGCGCGGCGCGTCGACGACGCGGGCGATGACGACCTCTCGGTCGAGCGGCCATTCGGCCCAGGGCGACCGGCGGGTGCCGGTCGGATCACTCGTCATGGCGGGTCTCCTGCTTGCGGCGCTCGATGTAGGCCTCCATCCGGTCCAGCCGCGCGGCCCAGATGCGAAGGTGCTCGCTGAGCCAGCGGTCCGTCTGGCGCAGCGCCTCGGGCCTGAGGGCGCACACGCGAACCCGCCCGGCCTTGCGGGTCTCGAGCAGCCCGCTGTCCTCGAGGACGCGGATGTGCTTCAGGAACGTCGGCAGGCCGATGCGGAACGGCGCGGCCAGTTCGCTCACCGATGCCTCCCCCAGGCACAGCCGCGCCACGACCGCCCGACGGGTCGGATCGGAGAGGGCGGCGAACGCGCGATCGAGCTGGGGTTGTTGGTTTGCCATATGGCGAAGTATCCCGTCGCCGGCCGTCGGCCGTCAAGATACTTTGTCGATTGGCGAAGTATGAGGCTGGAACGGCAACCGTCCCGGTCATCCAGCCGGTGACCGATTCGTGGCCAGGATCGATGTCGTTCCGGAAGCCAGCCCGATCGCCGCCCTCGACCTGTCGCGCCCGCCGGGCAAAGCGCCAAGCAAGCCGGCAAAGGAGGGCGACTCAGGGGACCGAAAAAAGCGGCTAAGCGCTTGAAAGCAAGAATGGCGCGCCTGGATGGCGCTACCTCGAACGAACTATTCGAGGTTCTTGGCGACTGGAACACCTACCTTGAGCGCCGGAAATCCTCGGATTTCCTGGTGCCGCCATGCCCCTGACCGACGGCTTCAACCGCAACGCCAAGCCACCGTCCCATAACAAGCACGAGGCACGGAACGGACGCAAGAAGACCCGTCCCTTCAGCATCCGCCTGACTGAAGACGAGCGCCGCCACCTGGAAGCGGCTGCGGGCAGCGTGCCGATCGGCGCCTACGTCCGGCAGCGCCTGCTGGGCGAGAGCCAGCAGCGCCGTCCGACGCGCAGCCGTGTCGTCGTCCGCGATCTGGTGGCAATCGCCGGGCTCTTGGCCGAACTGGGCCAGTCGCGGCTCGCCAGCAACCTGAACCAGCTGGCCAAGGCGGCGAACATCGGCGCCCTGCCCGTCACCCCCGATACCGAGAAGGAGCTGGTCGACGCCTGCGCGCACGTGCGGCAGATGCGCGATGCCCTGATGCGCGCGCTGGGTCTCCGGGAGGCCACCGGCCCATGATCCTCAAGGCCAGCCAGCGCGCGGGCGGCAAGCAACTTGCCGTCCACCTGCTTCGCGTGGACGAGAACGACCATGTCGAAGTCCACGAACTGCGCGGTTTCGTCGCCGACGACCTGAACGGCGCCTTCCACGAAGCCTACGCCGTCAGCCGCGGGACGAAGTGCCGCCAGTTCCTCTTCTCCCTCAGCCTCAACCCGCCTGAGACGGAGAATGTGCCGGTCGAGGCATTCGAAGCCGCCATCGACACGATCGAGGAGCGGCTCGGGCTGAAGGGCCAGCCGCGGGCGATCGTCTTCCACGAGAAGGAAGGCCGCCGCCATGCCCACTGCGTCTGGTCCCGAATCGATGCGCAGACCATGCGCGCGGTCCACCTGCCGCACTTCAAGCGGAAGCTGCACGACTTGTCCCGGCAGCTCTACCTGGAGCATGGCTGGCGGATGCCGGCGGGCTTGGCCGATAGCCGCAATCGCGACCCGCTCAACTTCACCCGGCAGGAATGGCAGCAGGCGCGCCGCGCCAAGGTCGATACCCAAGCCGTAAAGGCGATGTTCCAGGAATGCTGGTCGGCCTCGGATTCGCGTGCCGCGTTCGCGAATGCGCTGGCGGCGCATGGACATTATCTCGCTCAAGGCAACCGGCGCGGCTTCGTGGCGGTGGACCATCGCGGCGAGGTCTATTCCCTCTCCCGCTGGCTCGGCATCAAGCGGAAGGATATCGCCGCCCGGCTCGGTGATCCGCAGGCTCTGCCGACGGTGCAGCAGACCAAGGCGGACCTGGCGTCGCGCATGACGAAGAAGCTGCGATCGCATATCGCGGCTGCCGATGCTGAGTTCGCCGAGCGAAAGCTGCGATGGAAGCCAAACGTCGCCAGCTGGTCCAACGCCACCGTGCTGCCAGACGCGAGCTGCGGGCGATCCAGGCAACACGTTGGGCGCTCGAAGGCCGCGGGCGAACCAAACGCCTTCGCAAAGGGCTGCCCGCATTATGGGACTGGCTTACCGGCCGCAATGCCCGGGTTCATGCTGAGAATGAAGAAGAAGTAGCCCTCGGCCGGCTGCGAGACCGGGCAGAGAAGCAGGCGCTGATTGAGCATCAGCTCGCTGAGCGCCGCCGGCTACAGCACGAAGTCCGCCAGGTCCGGCGCATCCATATCGTCGAAACCGGGCGTCTCAATCGGGAGATCGGCACCTACCTGGCTCTGAGGGCGACCGAACCCACGGCGCCTAGCCAGCCGGAGCAAGTCCGCATACGGCGTCGGCGCGGCCCGTTCTTTCCTGAACCGTAGACCCGCGGCGTGTCGAGGAAAGCCCTCTTGCCAATGCAAAATGACTCCGATGGCACGCGCTCGTCAGTCAGTACCCCCTTACCACGGACGTGGGCGGAAAAAATGCGTGTCCGGGGGAGGGTCATAGTGTAAGATTCAAGATAGGAAGGGTCACCGTGTCGAACACGAAACAAATATTGGCAATGCTTAAAAGTCGCGCCGAAGGAGATGATGAAGCATTCTTCTCCATCGCATTGCAGATTGCTGCGTCTGAAGCCCGTCAAGGCCACAAGCGAGCTGCCGAAGAATTGCGTGCAGTAGTGGACAAAGCGCGGGCTCAGGGTTCTCGCGGTGCCTCTATACCTATTCCATTTGCGCACCCCCGAGGAAGCGTCGAGGGGCTCCTTGAAATGCGCCAACCGCGCTTCAAGCTCAAGGATGTGGTGCTAGGTGACCGGCTGCTGAGTCGCTTTAGTGATATTCTGCGCCAACAGCGCAAGCGCGATTGGTTACGCGAGCACGGCAAAGTTCCCACCCGGCGCATCTTGTTCGTTGGCCCGCCCGGTTCTGGGAAAACCATGACAGCCGAAGCTATAGCGGGCGAGCTTAACCTACCCTTATATGTTATTCGGCTTGAAGGTTTAATCACCCGCTATATGGGCGACACGGCAGCAAAGCTACGCGCGATATTCGACGAAACAGCGAAGCGCCGAGGCGTTTATCTATTTGACGAATTTGATGCTGTAGGCGGACAGAGACAAGCCACGAACGATGTGGCCGAGATGCGTCGAGTGTTGAATTCCTTTCTCCAATTTATGGAGGAAGGAAATTCTACTGATAGCATAATTATCTGCTCGACTAATCATCCATCATTACTAGATCGGGCGCTACTTCGGCGCTACGATCAAGTTCTTGAGTTTGATACACCTACGTCGACACAAGTTCAAAAACTGATTACATCCAATATAAATCCTCTATCGGCTCCCCGCCTAGCTTGGGGAAAGATCTTTGCCGTAGCGGAAGGTTTAAGTCAGGCTGAGGTTGTTCGCGCGGTTGACGATGCAGTAAAAACTGCAATTCTTGACGAGAAAGCCCGTCTAACCACTGAGGAGATTGTCGATCGCCTGCGCGAGCGACATTCGATGCGAACGGCGTTCCTCGATGTTGAAAGCACCTAATGTATGGCATCGCGCTTTGTTCTCCCGCACATTGACATTGCGCGCCTTTCGACGTCCCACGCTTATCTGGGCGCGTCCGGTGGTTCGGGCGGCAATCCGCGCGGAAGGCAGGAGCACGGGCGGCGCGTTCAGAACGAACTCGCTGCGGCGCTGGCGCTTGCAGATCAATACCGGCCTATTGATGACCGTTTGGACCCGCCAACCGGAGCATTTATTGAGGTAGACCTAAGAGCCGGCACGAAGCCAGACGCGCTCGATCAGAAGACGCAGGGCATCCGGAGTGGTGCGGCAAAAGCCGACGATCGGAACGACCGGACCATCGCACTCTTTATTCCGGACGCCTCACGCGCGGTATTCCAGCAGATCCTTGATGACTACCTGAACGGGCCATTAACCGAGAAAGGTCGTAATCCACCTCACCAGGCAAAAGTCGAAGCAATTGAGGCATTCCGCGCGGCAAAGCTCGAAACATTCTGGACCGACGACCCGCGCGCACTTCCGGACGATCCGCAGCACCAGATGTGGTGGGCGCTATGGTGTTGGGCCGGCAGCGAGGCCACGATTGACGACGTATGTAGCCGTCTCAGAGTACCGGCGGCGGGACGCGATCGTCGCCTATATTTTCCCGAGATAGTTGTCGTTCCTGTATTTGCATCGCGAGCCACAATCGAACTTATGCTCTTCGCGACTGGGGCGATCGCGGAACTGCGGCGTGCTAGTGACTCCCCATACTTCTTCACAGATGAGGTTCGAGGGGAACAGCGCCCGTGGGTCGAGGATCTAGCTGAGCGCACTCGATGGCCACCTAACGATGCGCCTGCGGTCTGTCTTCTAGATACAGGGGTCAATCGAGGCCATTCACTCATTGAGCCGGCGCTTGCTGCCAACGATATGCATGCGCTTGATCGCGCTTGGGGTAGCGATGATCACGACGATGGCGGTCACGGAACCGCTATGGCGGGGTTGGCGCTGCATGGCGATCTAACTGCCGCCCTTGTTGACAGATCTGATAGGCGCCTGACTCACCGGCTAGAGTCAGTGACGTTTCTGCCGCCACAAGGGTTCGATCCGACGCAGCCACATAGCTACGGCATCGTCACACAGGCCGCAATTGCACTGCCTGAGATCGCCGCGCCGGACCGTGCTCGCGTTTATTGCATGGCGGTCACGAATGAGGATGTCTCGGGTGCGACACCATCGGCATGGAGCGCTGCTATCGATCAGGCCGCAAACGGTTCCATGATTGGAGATGAGGCCGGCGCACCAAAGCGACTGATCGTTGTATCGGGCGGAAATGTTCCTCCGCACATCGAGATGGCTCGAATTCGGCCGCAGGACGAGTACCCCATTGAGGACCCTGCTCAAGCTTGGAACGCTCTCACAGTCGGAGGCTATACGGATCACAACACGATTCAAGAGCAAGGCTATGAGAATTGGTCTGCAATGGCGGATACTGGCGATGTTAGTCCCCATAGTCGCACAAGCGCCTCTTGGCGACAGAACGCCCCGTTCAAGCCCGAAATCGTAATGGAAGCCGGTAACCGTGCGATCAATCCGACCCGGACTGAAGCTCTCACAATGGCTTCTCTCTCACTGCTATCGACCGGAAGAGACGCAGGTGCGCCACTCGTGCCTTTTGAGGCCACTAGCGCTGCGGCAGCGCAGGCGGCTCGCCTAGCCGCCAGGCTCCGGGCAGATCACCCAGACTATTGGGCAGAAACGATTCGCGCACTCATGATTCACAGTGCGGAGTGGACAGGCCCAATGCTCGCCAAACTTGGAGCCAGACCGTCGAAGCGCGAGCGCTACGAACTTATACGACGCTTCGGCTACGGGGTCCCGGACTTTGAGCGCGCCACGGCGTCCGCAAGCAACCATTTGGCTCTTTTTGCGCAGTCAGAAATACAGCCGTTTCGAATGGATGGAGGTCGAAAGTTTGGAGATTGCCACTACTACACGCTGCCGATGCCGCGGCGTATGTTGGAAGATTTAGAAAACGAGATCGTCGAACTCAAGGTCACACTCTCGTACTTCATCGACCCAAACCCTGGCTTGTCCGCCAGCGTCGATCCTCAGCGATATCAGTCGCACGGGCTGCGATTTGACCTGCGCCGCAAGAATGAAGACCTAAATGTCTTCAAACAGCGGGTGAATGCATCAGAGCGAGATAACCCACGCGTCGGCCCTCAAGGCGAAGCTGACGACACTCGATGGCTCCTTGGTCCACAGAGTGTTGCTTCCGGTTCGCTTCATTGTGATGTCTGGACGGGCCCCGCCATCGAACTGGCTGGTCGGGATACGCTCTGTATTAAGCCCGTCGTAGGTTGGTGTCGTAGTCGTGCTGCGCGGGAGGTCTGTAATGCGACACGACGTTATTCACTTATTGTTTCGTTGAAGGCCCACAATATCGACGTAGACCTTTATACTCCAGTTAGCGCGGCTGTTGACGTCCTGTTGGGGGTGCCGGTACGAGTTTAGGAGCGCCCTCAGCCCATTTCTCACCGACCCCTGCCCCAAATGCAGAAGCCGGATGGCCGCCAGGGGCGGCAATGTAGTGAGCCCAATCCGACGCTGGACCCCCAAGTGAACTGCAGACGTTCGGTTGCCCCGCCGGTGAGGTACTCATCGCAGAGACGGTGATCGAGATGCGCCAGGATCTGTGAGTTGCGAGCGTCCGCGGCGCCGCGGGTAGCCCACGTATCATGGCGTACATCCCGTGGCTACTGATTCTGAAAATGAACCGATAGCAACAAGACCGTTACCAAGAACGGTCGTTGGCTGCCGCTCAGCGGCTTGTCGATGGGAGAAGAGCAACATCTCCTCCTGCTCGATGGGTCCAGGGAGAGCGAAGTCTCCCTGCGTCATGGGGGTATCGGGGGAGCACGAAGGCGCCCCTGATTGGTGGTGCAGCGGACCAGACCGGTGCATTGGTGCGGAGCCGGCTCGATGCCGGCGGAGCGCCAACGGCCGGGAGGGATCCAACGGGAGGCGCGCAGCGGGCCTCCCTTGGCAAGATGCGCTGTATTACAGCGCACATCTTGCGCGTAGCGTCTACCCAGCCCTATCTACTACCAGCCCGAACCAACATGGTCGGGGGGATATTCTCAATCAAGAGCCAGACGGCCCGGCTAAGCTAGCCTCTGGCGACGCCCACAAGAGCTTCCACCCTCTCTTGATTCGAACGGGCAACGCATAGCGAACCCACCACAATCCATTCTTACGTTTCCCGATGGCGGACTACGGCATCCGGTTCCGTATATACAACCTCCAGACTGGCGAATTCCGCCCGCCAGTCGTCAATCGTCTTCGGACACGCGCCTCGATCTGAAGGGATGTTTGTAAAATATCGTACCTTTTCTTCATCAATATAGGCGGCCCATACACCGCCTTCCGCGCTGAGCACGACGATGGTTTCTGATATCGTATATAAACCGGGAACCGCTCCCCAAATCACCCGCGCCTGTTTGTCTTCGTCAACATTGTCCTTCTCCCCGATATCACTCGTGAACTGACGAAACTTGACAATGTGCTCTCCTACAGTGCGATAAAAGCGCGCCAACTCAATCTCGTTCATAAGGCCGGCGTCAAACCACGGCTCCGGCCCGCGCCGAAAGCACCCCGAGAAATATGCTCGGGCCCCTCTCCAGTAATCGCACGGAGATATCTCGTCGACATCGATATGCCGCAGTCCGCCGACCATACTGCGGCGGAACGCGATCTCTCCGGCTCGCTCTCCATCGCCATTCGCGACTTGTATGTATGCAAGATCTCGCGAGACTAGTCGTGCGAACCCCGTGATCGATCCTTGATGCGATCCGTGATAAACATCAAGATTAAACGTAAACCCATTAGTGCCCACATCGAAGATAGATAGCGTTCCGCTCCCCGCCGCGTCGCGATGCCACTCGCCCCACCAGAGATTGGCATCTCGACCTGTCGGAAGATTGTTGGGGGACGCAAGCAAGGCCGCTCTCAAGGCCGCTTCGAGCCGTCCTTGCAGGATACCTCGCTCGTTGCTGCGGTCCGTGCTTTCATTGAGTCGATACACCACAGTTAAGCGGCCCCGAAGATCAAATGGAAGACGCTCGGGTCCGCCAAACTCTCCATTCAACACCAGTATAATATTCTCCCAGCCGAGCTCAGCAACTGCGTACCCTAACTCGACAAGCACATTCGGGTTGGGCGTATCTCTACTTCCCGCTGTCCCAATAAGGCTCACGTCCGCTACGAATACGTCGGCGGCCGCAATCTTGGCAAATATACTTCCAGCTATGTCTGCGGCGCCCGACGTGTCGGCGGTATCCCGATCCAACACCGGCTCGATATTGACATCTTTATCACGAGATATCGCACCAAGCGCCTTGTTTAGCGCTGCCTCAATAAAATTTCTGTTACCTTTCGAAGGCAAATCCGATTGCCACGAGTAGAATACTGATCGCTTCATACTCCCACCCCCAAGGAACTCTATAGATCACAAACCATACTTCCGAGCACTCTCCTAATCAGGCAGCTGGGGGAACATAGGAATTTCTCAGCGCTTCATCTATCTGCGACCAGAGCGGATTGACTGTCCTCAAGGCGCTCACCTGCTCCTTTGCAACTTCCATAGCGAGCGCATCCATCTCGTTAGAGATAGTTAACAACCCAGCGGCTTTCGCCTCGGAATCAAGAATGATCCGCGATCCATCGGGTGTTCGCAGTTGCCTAGCCGCCTCCGGATTGCGGTAGCACCAATCGAGGAACCTCTGGGTTTCCCGCAGGATTGCAAGCTCGTAGATCGAACCTGAACGTAATGCATCCTGGTTCGCGTGATACATCAAAGCCGCTATATCAAAACTCGGCAACTGCATCGCCGATGCGACGTTCTCGGCGTCGTTCTTCACGTTTTTTGTAAGCCTGATAGCTTTCTTGAGTCCGCCGAGTAAATAGGCGTCGCGCTCGTGGACCCTGCTGATGTGGAGGAACGGAAGATTGTCGATCGTTTCAGGAACCTTCTTATTAAGAATAGTCACACCACGATCATGCTCAAGGTACGAACTCTGATACTCCACCGTATCCAGCCAGTGCGATGGCACAACGTCGACGGGTCGGGCTAGCGATCCGCCCGAAAGCTCAATGCACTTACCGCCGGTGCAATCTACCGTGGCGGCGGGGTATGCAGCTTTCAGAACACTCTCCGCCTCTGCACGTAGGCCACGTAATGCATCGAGCGACGTCACCGTTGCCGGAGACCTATACAGCCCGGCACGGCTCCGCACACCATTGGTCGCATAAGTATGAAAGTCGGCAAGGAGAGCCAGCAGATCAACATCGCTAACCCCGCGGATGTGCACGTCGAGCGGGACAGAACCCTGCAGCCGGAACTCAACTCCGACAGAGAGACCCGAGACGAGCTGTTTGCCGATCCGTTCTGCCGTTTCAATTCCGATCCGCGTGTAGTCGACGCCGACCGCCTGCATCGCGCCAAGCGCGTAGCGTGTATACGGCTGCGAGCGGGCTCGCTTCTGCCACGCCTCTTGAGTGGCGCTCTTCATAAGCAGATCGATTTGGGCTGCCTCATTGACGCGCCGAAAGCTTTCAGCATCTGTGCCGCTTCGGCGTACACGCAGATTCTCTAGGCGATCATCGATGGTACGGGCCATCAGCGAACCTCCCGCGTCAACGTCATGGTGCCAAATGTGTTTCGACCGCGACCGTTGAAATAGTCCCCTGTGGCACTTCGCTGATCGCGCGCAAACGTGAGCTCCGCGAAGCCATGATGTGGCGCAAGATCGCGTTCGCCTGGCCGCGGCTCATTTCTATAGTGGTACATTAGGCGGTAGCCGATCGCCCGATCGTGGAGTAGCGCCGCCGCGATGCTGTTGGACTGAGACTGGCCGGTACTCAAATGCACTCGGATGCGATCCCACGACTGGATGATCGTCACGCGTCCATTCCAGGGCGGACCGTGCGGCGGTTCAAGCGGCGTGCCTACACAAACCCAATCGCCGGAGAGGTTCGGAACTTTCAGTAGATCGCCGACGGCCGCAATCTTCCACGCGTGCTGATCAAACACCCAGTATAAGAATCCATAAACCGCTCCTGCTCCTGCTAGTGACAGGAAGGTCGGCGGCAGATTAACGTTCAAGCCGAGAGTAGTTGCTAGATCAACGGCGGATAGAACTAGGAATACGACCCCCGCTGAAAGAGCCGCGGCAAGGCCCGCCAGACCCCGACCGACGTGTGAGCGGTTAAACCCTCCCAAAAGGGCGTACTCGTGCTCAAGGGCCATATCTTCTCTTTCGAATACAGTTTCTGGTTAATTATTGTGATTCTATGCATACCCCAAGGTTTATCACAACGAGAATTTGCACCCCGCGCGCATCCGCGCGGCTCGCGCTCTTTCGCTGCATGTTGGGTAATTGAAACGAAGCAGAGCCCCTCGCCGTCGGTGTCCGAGGCCATCCCGGCCGGTCTGCTGCGGGGTTACCCGATCGCCAACGTCACCGCCCGCATCCGCCGTGATCCGTTGTGGCTCGCCCTCGGCATGACGGTGCTCGCCACGCTGACGACGCTGGTCTACGGCGACCTGCTCTTCCCCGGCGAGCTCCTCGTCCTCTGGGGCATCGCCGGTGCCGGCCTGCTCATCGGCCTGGGCACGGCGATCCTCCATGTCGATGCCGTCGGCCACCGCGGCGCGCTCATCGTCGCGTCGAGCTGGAAGGTCCGGGCCATCTACCGCGCCCTGCGCCAGGCGCGGATGGAGTCCGGACGCCAGGATCAAGAACTCGTTCGTGCGATGGAGGGAGAACACAATGAATAGGAGCAATATTATCGACAATAGGAAAGTTTTCCTTGCGTGTTCTACGTTTGTTCTGTATGATGATTTGCTTTCCGTGACGGTGAGCAAGAAAGGAGACCGGTCATGAACAACAATACTCTGACCGGTCTCGACCGGGAGTTCTCCGATGCCGGGGCGGCCGTGCCGCCGGCCCTGGAGCTGGACGTCGAGCGCTACCGCGGCGACCTGGCCGGCTTCGACCTGACGCCGGACCAGCAGCGCGAGTTGCTGGAGACCCTCTGGTCGATCATGCGCAGCTTCGTCGAGTTCGGCTTCACCGTCGATGTCTGTGGACAAGTGTTCGGCGACGAGGCCGCCAACGAGCCGGGTGCGGTAGAATCGGCCATTGCCACAACAACTGCCGCGGAGACGCAGTCGGACGGGGAGGGTCGGGAAACGCCATGACGGAGCACAAGCAGGCAGTGATCTATTGCCGCGTGTCGAGCATCAAGCAAACGGTCGCAGGGGATGGCCTCAAGTCGCAGGAGACACGCTGCCGCGAGTTCGCACGGATGAAGCGCTACGAGGTTGCCGGCGTGTTCCAGGACGACGTTTCGGGCAGCCTGACCGAGCGGCCCGGCATGAAGGCGATGCTCGCCTTCATCCGCAAGCGCCGCACCAAGGGCACCGTCGTCATCATCGACGACGTCTCGCGTCTGGCGCGTGGCCTCCAGGCCCATCTGGAACTGCGCGGGATGATCGCCAGTGCCGGGGGCAATCTGGAATCCCCCTCCATCGAGTTCGGCGAGGATCCGGACTCGATCCTGGTCGAGAACCTGCTGGCCAGCGTCTCGCAGCATCAGCGCCAGAAGAACGGGGAGCAGACTCGCAACCGCATGCGCTCGCGCATCCAGAACGGCTACTGGGTGTTCCAGGCGCCGGTCGGATACAAGTATGTCCGCGTCTCCGGCCGCGGGAAGATGCTGAAGCGTGACGAGCCGGCGGCCTCGATCGTTCAGGAAGCGTTGGAAGGCTATGCCTCCGGGCATTTCGAGACCCAGGCTGACGTCACGCGCTTCTTGAATGACAACCCGCTGTTCCCGCGGGATGGCAGCGGCATCGTCCGCAACTACCGCGTCTCGCTGCTGCTGCGGCAGTGCGTCTATGCGGGATATGTGGAGGCGCCCGATTGGGGCGTCCCGCGCCGCCTGGGACAGCATGAGCCGCTGGTCAGCTACCAGACCTTCCAGCGCGTCCAGGACCGGCTCGACGGCATCAATCGCGCGCCGATGCGCAAGAACCTTAACGAGGACTTCCCGCTGCGCGGGTTCGTCGTGTGCGCCGAGTGCGGCGCGCCCCTGACGGCCTGCTGGTCGAAGGGCGCCAACGCGCGGCATCCCTATTATCTCTGCCCCAAGCGCGGCTGCCCCAGCTACGGCAAGTCGATCCGCCGGGACACGATCGAGGGCGAGTTCGAGGCGTTGCTCGCCAGCGTCCAGCCGACCGAGACGCTGTTCAAGGTCGCGACGGGCATGTTCCGGGAATTGTGGGATCGCCGCTCGGCGCAGGGCGAAACCCGCGCGAAGACGCTCAAGGCGGAACTGGCGAAGATCGAGCGGCAGGTCTCGCAACTGCTGGAGCGCATCCTCGATGCCAGCGTGCCCAGCGTGATCGCGGCCTATGAGGATCGCATCCGCAAGCTGGAGGAGGACAAGCTCGTTATCCAGGAACAGCTGGCCGGTGCCGGGCGTCCGGTCAGCTACTTCGACGATGCACTTAGAACAGCCTTGGAGTTCCTCGCGAACCCTTGGAATCTCTGGCGCTCGGGACGGCTGGAGGATCGCCGGACGGTCCTGAAACTGACGTTCGTCGATCGCTTGCGCTACCTGCGCAACGAAGGATTTAGAACGGCAAATATGAGCTTGCCGTTCAATATGTTAGCCGGTGCTTTAGGTGGTGGAACAGAAATGGCGCGCCCGAAGAGATTCGAACTCCTAACCCCCAGATTCGTAGTCTGGTGCTCTATCCAGTTGAGCTACGGGCGCAGCACTGGCCGGGGCGATACTCGCCGCGGGAGGCCGGGACACTACGCAAAGCGGGCCCGGCTGGCAAGCGCGGAATTCGACTTTTCAGAAGGCGGCGACGAGGCCGTCGGCGCGGGGGTCGGCCGCGCCGGCCAGCACGCCGTCGGGGCCGCGCACGATCATCCCGGCATGGCCCATCAGGTCGCTGAAGGGCGGCACCCGCTCGATGTCGTGGCCGGCGGCGGCCAGGTCGGCCATCAGGCCGGGGTCGATGCGGTCCTCGATCTTCAGGTTCGTCGCCTCCGCCCCCCAGGTGCGGCCGAGCAGCCAGCGCGGGGCGGTCACCGCCTGCTGCGGCGCCTGGCCGGACAGCAGCCGGGTCAGGATCGCGGCCTGGGTCTGCGGCTGGCCCTCGCCGCCCATGGTGCCGTAGGTGACCGTCCGCCCGTCGTCGAGCCGCGCCAGGGCCGGGTTCAGGGTATGGAAGGGCAGCCGGCCCGGGGCCAGCGTGCGCAGCTGCCCCGGCTCCAGCAGGAAGCTGGCGCCGCGGTTCTGCATCAGCAGGCCGGTGTCGCGCAGCACGATGCCGGACCCGAACTCCCAATAGATGCTCTGGATGAAGCTGACCGCCCGGCCGGCGCCGTCGACCGCGCCCATCCAGATGGTGTCGCCCTTGGAGGGCGCGCGCGGCGGCCAGGGTGCGGCCCGGGCCGGGTCGATGGCGGCGGCCTCGCCCGCCAGCAGGGCATCCGCCAGGAACCCTTCCGCCGGCCGGGCCATGGCCGCGGGGTCGCCCAGATGGGCGTCGCGTATCCGGAAGGCGCGCTTGGTCGCCTCCACCAGCCCGTGCAGATGGGCAAAGCCCTCGGCCGCGGGCGCGCCCAGGCGATCCCAGATGCCGAGGATCATCAGCGACGCCAGGCCCTGGGTCGGCGGCGGCAGGTTGAAGACCCGGCCGGCGCCGATCCGGGCCGACAGCGGCGCCAGGGTCAGGGCCCGGTGCCGGTCGAGGTCGTCCCCCGTCAGCGGCGAGCCGGCCCGGGCCAGGTCGGCCGCGACGGCGCGCGCCAGCGGGCCGCGATAGAAGCCGTCGAGCCCGTCCCGCGCCAGCCGCCGCAGCGTCCCGGCCAGGGCCGGGTTGGCCAGCACCTGCCCCGGCGCGGGCGGCCGGCCATCGGGCAGGAAGGCGGCCCGGAAGCCGGGCGCGTCGCCGATCTCGGCCGCCTTCTGGGCGGTGTAGAAGGCCTGGCTGGCGGTGACCGGCACGCCTGCCGAGGCGTGGTGGACCGCCTCCTCGAGCAGCCGTTCCAGCGGCAGCGGCCGGCCGCCCCAGGCCGCGGCCAGGTCGAGCGCGGCCGCCCAGCCCGAGACGGTGCCGGGAACGGTCAGGGCCGCCAGGGGGCCGCGCGGCGGGATCGCCCCGCGCCCGGCCCGGCGGTAGAGGTCGGGCGTGGCCGCGGCCGCGGCGGCGCCGCAGGCCTGGATCGCCACCGGCTCGGCGCCGGGGGCGGACACCAGCCAGAAGCCGTCGCCGCCGACCGCGTTCATGTGCGGGTAGACGACGGCAATCGCGGCGGCCGCGGCCACCATCGCCTCCACCGCGTTGCCGCCGTCGCGCAGGACGGCGAGCCCGGCCTGCGCGGCCAGGTGGTGCGGGGCGGTGATCATGCCGCGCTGGGCATAGGCGGTCTGCAGCATCGGCGGGGCTTTCGACTGGTGGCGGGCGGGCCGGCCGGCAACGCTACAACGAACCCCCGCCTTGCGGGAGATGGGCGATGACAGGGCTGGCTCGCCGGATTGCGGAGCATGGCGCGCCCAGGCTAATCAGGACGCCCCGGCTGACCAGGACGCCATGACCGATCCCTACCGCCACAACCTCTCCGTCTCGTGGGAAGAGTTCCACCGGCTGTCGCGCGTCCTGTCGGAGCGGCTGCTGGCCGTCCGGCCGCCGGGCGGGCCGCCCTGGCGGCTTCTGGTGGCGGTGACCCGCGGCGGGCTGGTGCCGGCGGCGATCGTCGCCCGCGAACTGAACCTCCGGGTCGTCGACACGCTGTGCATCGCCAGCTACGACGAGCGCTCCCGCGGCCAGCCGCAGGTGCTGAAGGCCGCCGGGGCCGGCGACGGCGAGGGGGTGCTGGTGGTCGACGACCTGGTCGACACCGGCGTCACCGCCCGGGTGATGCGCGGGCTGCTGCCGAAGGCCCACTTCGCCACCGTCTTCGCCAAGCCGGAGGGCCGTCCCCTGGTCGACACCTTCGTGGCCGAGATCGGCCAGGACACCTGGATCGTCTTCCCCTGGGACCAGCACCCGCCCATCGTGGGCGCGCGGGGCTGACTGCTTCGGGCTGACGACTTCGGGGCTGACTACTTCCAGGCGACCCCGGTGACGTCGTTGGCCTGCACCGGGCTGTTCTCCCACACGCCCGTCAGGTTGCGGTTCCACACGCCGAGCTTGGGCAGCTGGAACAGGAAGCCGTTGACCGCGTCCTCGGCCAGGATGCGCTGGGCGTCGCCGAACAGGGCGTTGCGGGCGGCATCGTCGGTGGCCGCGTCGATCGCCGCCATCACCCCTTTGAAGCGCTCGCTCGCATAGCCGAAATAGTAGTCGTCGCGGGCATAGATATCGATGTCCATCGGCTCGGTATGGGCGACGATGGTGAGGTCGTAGTCGCGGCCGCGGAACACCGCCGACAGCCACGGCGCCCACTCGATCGGCTCGATCTTCACCCGGATGCCGGCCTGGGCCAGCTGGGCCGCCACCACCTCGCCGCCGCGCCTTGCATAGGCGGGCGGCGGCAGCTTCAGGGTCGCATCGAAGCCGTTCGGCAGCCCGGCCTCGGCCAGGAGGGCCTTGGCCTTGGCCACGTCGTGCGGGTACATGCCGGTCAGGTCGACATAGGCCGGGTTGGCCGGCGAGAAATGGCTGCCGATCGGCGTGCCCTGGCCCTGCATCGCCCCGTCGATGATGGTCTTGCGGTCGATGGCGTGGCTGATCGCCCGGCGCACCCGGACGTCGTCGAACGGCTTCTTGCGGTTGTTGATCGCCAGCAGCGTCTCGCCCTCGGTCTGGCCGGGCTGGATGGTGAAGCGCCCGTCCGCCCGCAGCCGCCCCAGCGCCTCGGCGGCGCCGATGTTGGGCCACAGGTCGACGTCGCCGGCCAGCAGGGAGGCGACCTGGGCCGAGGGATCGCCGATGAAGCGGAAGGTGACCTGCTTCAGCTTCACCTGGGCCGCGGCGCGGTGGGCGTCGTAGCGCGCCAGGACGATGCGGTCGCCCTTGGCCCAGCGCTCGAACTTGAATGGCCCGGTGCCGACCGGCGTCGCCTTGTTGGCCTCGGCCGACTTCGCCTGGACGATGGTGGCGTCGCCGGATCCCATGTTGAAGAGGAAATAGCCGTCGCGCCGGGCGAGCGTCACCACCACCTTCAGCGGGTCGGGCGTCTCGATGCGGTCGATGGCGGCGAAGTAGCGCTTCTGCGCGTTCACCGAGTCGGCGCCGCGCGCGCGGTCCCACGAGAAGCGGACATCGGCGGAGGAGAAGGGCGACCCGTCATGGAAGGTGACGCCCGGCTGCAGCTCGAAGCTGTAGGTCAGCCCGTCGGCCGACACGGTCCAACTCTTGGCCAGCTGCGGCTGCACCTTGCCGGTGCGGTCGATGCGCACCAGCCCCTCGAACAGGTTGGCATAGGTCACCTCGTCGATCGCGGCGGCGGCGCCGGCGGTCGGGTCGAGATGCGGCGGCTCCAGCCCCATGCCGATGGTCAGCCGGTCCTTCTGCTGGGCGAAGCCGGGCGAAGTCGCCAGGAGGGCGAGAGCGGCGAGGGCGAACGCGACGAAAAGGCGAGGGGCGCGCATCGGGCAATGCCTCCGGAGGGGCCAGGACCCGCAGGATATCAGGCATTGCCCCGCGCCGGAACGCCGACCGGCGATCGCGGGGGGTCGCCGCATCCGGCGCGACGTGGTAAGGAGGACCCTCTTTCCCGTCCCCGAATCCGGGTCCCGCACCGATGATCCGACGCCTTCTCCCGCTCGTCCTGCCGCTGGCGCTCGCCGCCTGCGCCGCGCCCTCGGGCAAAGAGATGTATCCGACGACCGGCACCGCGCTCGCGCCCACGACCGCGCTGCTGGAATGGGAGGCCGCGCCGGAGCCGGTGGAACTGCCCGATCCGGCCGCCACCCGCGACGCCCCGCGCGGCCCGCCGCCGCTGCCGACCGAGCCCTTGCCCCAGCAGCGCCGCATGGGCCTGGGCCTCGGCAACGAGACCGGCGGCTTCAACGACCCGCTCGGCCCGCTCCCCGGCACCACCATGCGCCGGGGCTTCTAGGGACGGGCTTCCTGCGCCGCCCGGCCTACCAGGCGGGCGGCGTCCACGGCACCTCGGCGTCGAGCGGGAAGAGCGGCCGCACGACGTTGCGGAACTCGAAGTTGCCGAGGTTGGGCGAGGTCAGTCCGGGCACGTCCGCCTCGATCACCTGGCTCGGCTGGAAGTACTTGAGGAAGCCCGCGCGGAAATGCCCGCGGGACTTGACGACGACGGTCCGCGCATCGGCCACCGAAACCCCGAGATTCTCGAAGTAGCCGGGATCGATCGTCTGCTGCCGCCGGCTGATGACGGCGACCGTGATCGTGCCGACCTGCAGCACCGCCGACGGGCCGAGGTCGACCGTCATGCCGGCCCGCGATCCGCCCTCCTGGCCGATGAAGACCCCATCCGACAGTTCCAGCACGGTGGCCGGCGCGGAGAAGGGCTCCGAGCGCTCGTCGTCCTCGGCGCGGTTGAAATGGGCGTCGAAGCGGGCGCCGATGCCCAGGCGGTGCGCCTCGGCCGCCAGGGGCGCGTCGAACAGGTGGCCCAGCACGACCCCTTCGGCCTTGGCCTCGTAGAGCGCGCGCAACAGCCACACGGTGTTGCCGCGGCCGCCGCCGCCCGGATTGTCGGCCACGTCGGCGATGATCGCGGCCGGCAGGGACGGGTCGGCCGCTCGCGCCAGCGCGCGCGCCACGCAGTCGTCGAGCGAGGTCAGGCGCGGCACGAAGCGGTGCCGGTCGGCCCAGACCCGCTCCGCCAGCTCCCGGCACAGGCTGCGGGCGCGGGCCAAGTCGTCGCGGGTGGTGACGATGAAGGCCATGCCGTTGTAGGGCGTGTCGCCATAGGTGAAGCCGCCCAGGATGGAGACGTTGAGGACGGTGTCGTCCAGCCGGGTCTGGCCGTAGTCGATGATCTCGCCATAGGGGCCCGACGCTGTCAGCTGGGTCACCTGCGGGGCCATCAGCGGCAGGCGGATGAAGGCGGTCGTGGTCTTCATCCCCGCCAGCAGGTCGCGCATGGCGCGCGCGCATTCCTGGCCGCGCTCCGCCTGGTCGACATGGGGGTTGGTCAGGTAGCCGGCGATGTAGTCGGTCGTCTCCACCATCTCGTCCGAGACCATGGCGTGCAGGTCGAGGATCGAGACGATCGGCACCTGCGGGCCGACGACGGCGCGCGCCATGGCGTAGAGCTCGCCGTCGGGATCGTGGCTGCCGGTCGAGATCGACGCGCCATGCTCGGCGAAATAGACCCCGTCGAGCGGCATCGCCGCCTCCAGCCCGCGGCGCATCTCCTCCTTCAGCTCCAGGAACAGGCCGTGGTCGAGCGGCCCGGCGGCGCCGGCGTCGGCCAGCACGATCGGCACCGGCGTCCAGGGCCCGGTCGCGTCCATCTCGCGCACGAAGCCGACGGTGCCGCCGGTCACCCGCGGGTGCGGCGCGCGGGCGTCGCTGATCAGCGCCTCGCCGCTGGTGATGCGCAGGTCTTCGCGATGGACGACGGGCGCCCAGCGATTGCCTTCATGGTGCAGGCCGAGGACGGCGATGCGGGGGGCGGACATGGACGGTTCCTTCGCGGGGATGGCAGGGGACAGGCGCAGCACGGATGGCGGCTCAGTTGGGCGGGGTCCACTCGGCGTCGCGGTCGAGCGGATAGATCGGCCGGCGGACGCTGCGGAAGTCGAAGCTGTCGAGATTGGGCGAGGTCAGGCCGGGCACGTCGGCCTCGATCACCTGGTCGGGCTGGAAGAGGCGCAGGAAGCCCGCCCGGAAATGCCCGCGAGACTTCACCACGACCGTGCGGGCGGCCGCGACCGGCACGCCCACATGCTCCAGGTAGCCGGGGTCGATGCATTGCTGCCGGCGGCTGATGACGACCACGGTGACGTTGCCAACCTGCAGGGCCGCGGTCGGCCCCAGATCGACCATGGTGCCGGCGGCGCTGCCGTCGACCGCCCCCGCGAAGACCCCGTCGGACAGCCCGACCACGGTGGCGCGGCCGGTGAAGGGGCGCGAGCGCGGCTCGGTCTCCTCGCGGTTGAAGAAGGCGTCGAAGCTGGCCCCCATGCCCAGGCGATGGGCCTCGGCGGTGAGCGGCGGGTCGGTGAAGACGCCGAGCACCACCCCCTCCGCGCCCGAGGCGTGCAGCGCCTCCAGCAGCCAGGTGGTGTTGCCGCGCGCGCCGCCGCCCGGATTGTCGGCCACGTCGGCGATGCAGATCGGCTTGCGGGTCCGGTCGCGGCCGACCTCGACCGCCAGGCGGACGCAGTCGTCGAGCGAGGTCAGCTTCGGCAGGAAGCGCTCGCGATAGCGCCAGACGCGGCCGGCCAGCTCCTTGCAGACGTCGCGCGCCCGGCCGGCATCGCCGCGGGTGGTGACGATGAAGGCCATGCCCTGGTCGGGCGTGTCGCCATAGGTGAAGCCGCCCAGGATCGAGACGTTCATCACCGTCTCGTCGACCTTGGTCTGGCCATAGGCGATGATCTCGGCATAGGGGCCGGCGGCGGTCAGCTGCGAGACCTGCGGGGCCATCAGCGGCAGGCGGATGAAGTGGTGCTCGGTGTGCAGGCCCGCCAGCAGCTCGCGCATGCCCATCGCCGCCTCGCGGCCGCGGGCCGACTGGTCGGTGTGCGGGTTGGTGCGATAGGCGACCAGCAGGTCGGTCGCCGACACCATGCGGTCGGAGACGTTGGCGTGCAGGTCGAGCGTGGCGACGATCGGCACGTCCGGCCCGACGATGTCGCGGGCCATCTGGAACAGCTCGCCGTCCGGGTCCAGCTCCTCGGTGGTGATCGAGGCGCCGTGCTGCGGGAAATAGACGCCGTCGACCGGCATGGCCGCCTCCAGGGCGCGGCGCATCTCCTCGCGTACCCGGACGTACCAGCCATGCTCGATGGCGCCCGCCGCCCCGCAGTCGAGATAGGTGATGGGCACCGGCGTCCACGGGCCGGTCACGTTCATCGCCCGCACGAAGCCCCACAGGCCGCCCATCGACCGCGGCTTGCCGGACATGGCGTCGGCCCACATCGCCTCGCCGTCGAGCCGTCCCCATTCCCGCGTGTCGGCCTCGGTCAAGGGCGGGGCGAAGCGGCTGCCCTCGTGATGGATGCCGAGGATGGCGATGCGCGGGTTGTCGGCATTGCGCCGGGCGGGATGGGCAGGGGGCATGGCAGGCGGCCTCGGAAGCGGGTGCGTGGACGAAGAGACAGGACGGGGGCGCAGGAGATATCATGCGCCTCGGGACCCAGGGGGAACTCCAGGATAACCGCTATGACGGATGTCGCGGCAAGCCTGTTGCCGAAGGATGCGCTGGCCGCCTTCTGCCGGCGCTGGGCGGTCACGGAACTGGCGGTCTTCGGCTCCGTCCTGCGCGCCGATTTCGGACCGGACAGCGACCTGGACGTCCTGGTGACCTTTCGCCCCGACGCCGAATGGAGCCTCTGGGATCTCATCCGCATGGAGGACGAGCTCTCCGGCCTGGCGGGCCGCCAGGTGGACCTGCTGACCCGGCGCGCGATCGAGGCCAGCCGCAACCCGGTGCGGCGGGCCGCGATCCTGGGTTCGGCACGGGGGCTCTTCGCGGCCTAGGTCACGCACTCATAAACGGGTAGCGGTTTGAGGGCTGTCGTGATTCCCTCTGGCGAGGGAGAGTATGGATGAAGCCTCGCCGGTACGAGATCACGGACTTCGAGTGGTCGATCATTGAGCTGCTGTTGCCGAACAAGCCGCGCGGAGTGCCGCGCGTGGACGACCGCCGGGTGCTGAACGGCATCTACTGGCGGCTGCGGACGGGTTCGCCGTGGGCGGACATCCCGGAGCGCTACGGGCCGGCGACGACCTGCTACAACCGCTTCGTCCGGTGGCGCAAGCTGGGGGTCTGGGATCGCATCTTCGCGGCGGTTTCGGCGGCCTACGACGGGGACCTCCAGATGATCGACAGCTCTTCGATCCGCGTCCACCAGCACGGTGCGAACGGTAAAAAGGGGGGCCGGAAGCCACCTGCGGGGACGTTCCTGACCCCCGATGCATGGGGCGCTCGCGAGGTGGGCTGACGACGAAGATCCATGCCTTGGTCGATGCCGAGGGGCGGCCCGTCGCCGTGAAGCTGACGCCGGGGCAGGCGCATGACGGCCGCAGTGCGGCCGACATGCTGGACGGAATGAAAGAGGGGCAGATCCTGCTGGCCGACCGCGCCTACGATTCCAATGCCCTGCGCCAGGCGCTGGCCGATCGAGGCGCCTGGGCCTGCGTCAAGCCCAAGCGCAACCGCAAGGCCACTGTCGCCTTCAGTCCCTTCCTCTACCGCTACCGCAACCTCGTCGAGCGCTTCTTCAGCAAGCTCAAGCACTTCCGCGCCGTAGCCACCCGCTTCGAGAAGCACCCCGAAAACTACCTCGCCCTCGTCAAGCTCGCAGCCACCAGAATTTGGCTACGTCATTATGAGTCGGTGACCTAGCCTTCATCCAGCCCGAGGTCCAGCGCCGGCGCGCTGTGGGTGATCCAGCCGGCGGAGATGATGTCGACCCCGGTGGCGGCGATGGCGCCGATGGTGGCCGCGGTGATGCGGCCCGATGCCTCGGACACCGCCCGGCCGGCGATCCGGGCGACGGCCTGGCGCAGCATGTCCGGGCCCATGTTGTCGAGCAGCACCGCGTCCGGCCCCTCCGCCAGGGCTTCGGCCAGCTGTTCCAGGTCGTCGACCTCGACCTCCACCTTCACCATGTGGCCGACGGCGCGGCGCGCCCGGCGCACCGCCTCGGCGACGCTGCCGGCCACCGCGATGTGGTTGTCCTTGATCAGCACCCCGTCGTCGAGGCCGAAGCGGTGGCTGACGCCGCCGCCCGCCCTGACCGCATGCTTCTCCAGCGCGCGCAGGCCGGGCGTCGTCTTGCGGGTGCAGGTGACGCGGGCCGGGTGCGGTCCGGCCGCCGCCACCAGCCCGGCGGTGGCCGTCGCGATGCCGGACAGGTGGCAGAGGAAGTTGAGGGCGACCCGCTCGGCGGTGATCGCGGCCCGGGCCGGCCCCTCGATGCGCAGCACCGCGTCGCCCGGCGCCACCGCCGTGCCGTCCGGCCGCTCCACCACCACCCTGAGCGCCGGATCGACCAGGCGGAAGGCGATGGCGGCGGTCTCGATGCCGGCCACCACGCCCGGCTGGCGGGCGACGACCGCGCCCCGGAAGCGGGCGTCGGGCGGGATCACCGCCATGGTGGTGATGTCGCCGGCCCGGCCCAGATCCTCCAGGAGCGCGGCGCGGACGATCGGCTCGACCAGCAGGGCCGGCAGCGGCTCGATGCCGAAGGACCGGGTCATCAGCGGATCTCCAGCATGCGCTCGACCGAGCGGCGGGCGCGGGCGGCGATTTCGGGGTCGACCTCGACGGCGTGGGTCATCGTCTCCAGGCTGGCGCGGATGTTGGCGAGGTCGATGCGCTTCATGTGCGGGCACAGGTTGCAGGCGCGGACCAGCTCCACGTCCGGCGCCTCGGCGGCGACGTTGTCGCTCATCGAGCATTCGGTCAGCAGCAGCACCTTGGGCGGGCGTCGGGTCTTGACCCAATCGGTCATCTGGGCAGTCGAGCCGACGAAGTCCGCCGCCGCCAGCACGTCGGGCGGGCACTCCGGATGGGCGATCACGTCGAGCCGGCCATGCTCCAGGCGGACGCGCGCGATGTCGGCGGCGGTGAAGCGCTCATGCACCTCGCAGTGGCCGTGCCAGGCGATGATGCGCTTGCGCGTGCGCCCGGCGACCCAGTTCGCCAGGTACTCGTCGGGCAGGAAGATGACCGCCTCGCCCGGCAGCGACTCCACCACCTTCTCGGCGTTGCCGGAGGTGCAGCAGATGTCCGCCTCCGCCTTCACCTCGGCCGAGGTGTTGACGTAGACCGCGACCGGCACGCCCGGATGGCGCGCCCGCATCAGCCGCACGTCGGCCGCCGTGATCGAATCGGCCAGCGAGCAGCCCGCCGCCAGGTCGGGGATCAGCACCGTCTTGCCGGGATTGAGGATCTTCGCCGTCTCGGCCATGAAGTGGACGCCGCACAGCACGATCACGTCGGCATCGGTGCGGGCCGCCTCGCGGGCCAGCGCCAGCGAGTCGCCGACGATGTCGGCGACGCCGTGATAGATGTCCGGCGTCTGGTAGTTGTGGGCCAGGATGACGGCGTTGCGCGCCCGCTTCAGGCGCAGGATCGCGTCGATGTCCTGGCCGACCTCGCCCCATTCCGTATCGGGAATGATGCCGGCGAGACGCCGGCGGGCGGCCTCGAGCCTGGTTCCGTCCGACGCCGAAACCGCCTCGGCAAGAGCTGCCATCGCAACCTCCTTATACTCGAAATGAGTATTTATGCGGCTTATTCTATATCTGAGTATAAGGGTGTCAACAGGGGATTTCGCCGGGCGGCGGCGGGACGGTCAGGCGGGTGGGCGGGGCCGCGGCAGGCGCAAGCCCGGGGCGGGGCGCTCCAGCAGCACTTCGGGGCGGAAGCGCAGCAGCCGGGCCGGGCGGCCGCCGGTCTCCGGGCTCATCGCGCCCGTCTCCTCCACCAGCCCCTGCTGCTCCACCAGGCGGCGGAAGTTCGGCTTGTGCAGGCGGATGCCGGCCAGCCCCTCCACCGTCTGCTGCAGCTGCAGGAAGGTGAAGGCGGGCGGCATCAGCTCGAAGACGATCGGCCGGTACTTGATCTTGCCGCGCAGCCGGCCGATGGCGGTCGCCAGGATGCGGCGATGGTCGGCCATCATCGGCAGCCCCTCCGCCCCCGGGTCCGGCGGCGTGTCGCTTTCGTCACGGCGCGCCTCCGGGACCATCCCGGCCTCGTAGAGCAGCTCGTAGCGCTCGAGTACGCGGTCTTCGATCCAGCCTTCGCCGCCGACGGCGAAGGTGGCGGCCAGCCGCTCGCGCCGCAGGCGCCGCTCGGCCGCGCCCGCTGCCGCCTCGGCCCAGTCGAGCAGCCGGCGCTCCAGCCGGTCGAGCAGGGGCGGGCGGCCCTCGCGCCGGTCCTCCCAGGGGAAGTGCCCGTACCAGCCGTGCCATTCACCCTCGGCGCTGCCGGCCGGCCGGGCCTCGCGCACCAGCGCCAGATAGCCGATCGACAGCGCCCGGCAGCCGGCTTCGCCGCCCGGGTCGGCGGCGCGGTCGCGGTCGCCGAAGGTGTAGAGTTGTTCCACATGGCCCAGCTGCTGGCCGGTCTGGTCCTCGACCCGGCGGCGCAGCCCGGCCTCCAGCGTGCGGTGCTCGGCCTCCAGCGGGCCGGACGGGAGGCCGGAGGGTCCCTCGTGCCGCCGCCGCACCGTCAGGACCGAGGGTCCGGCGGGGGACGCGGCGACGATGGCCGCGCTCAGCTCCACCGTCACCCGGTCGTGTCTGGCGGCTCTCGGCTGGCTCACGGCGGAATGCGGTCTCCCTGTCGGCTGATCCGGCGCCGCGAATCGCGGGCGCGCGCGGCTCCGGTCTTCTTATCCTACGCCGCGGGCTATTTCAGGTTCGTGGTCGGCAGGGGCAGGGGGGCCCACGGCCCGCGCATCGGTCGGGCGGTCGGGGCCGTCCCGTCGCCGGCCGGTGCGGCATCGGCGGCCGGCGGCGCCTCGACCCGCGGGCCGGGGTCGCGGCCGCCGGCGAAGGCGACCAGCGCGCCGACCCGGTCGGCGATCGTCGGATGGGTGGCCGACAGGCGGGAGAGGAAGCCGGGCTCGGCGGCATCGTCGATGAACATGGCCCGGATGTCGGCCGGCACGCCCGCCACCTCCGACCGGCCCTCGATCCTGCGCAGGGCCGAGATCATGGCGTCGGGGTTGCGGGTCAGCTCTACGGCGCCGGCATCGGCCATGAACTCGCGCCGCCGCGACAGGGCGAAGCGGATGGCGACCGCCAGCAGGCGGGCGGCGAGGATGCAGGCGATCGCGATCAGCACCAGGACGATGGCCGCGCCGCCGCTGCCCTTGCGGCTGCCGCTGGACCGGCTGCCGGAGCCGAGCCGGATGTGCCGCCCGCCGCGGGCGATCAGGTCGGCTGCGATCGAGATGATGCCGACGAAGACCGTCGCCACCACCAGCAGCCGCACGTCACCGTGGCGGATGTGGCTCAGCTCGTGGGCCAGCACCGCCTCGACCTCCGCCGGCTCCAGCGCGTCGACCAGGCCGCGGGTGACGACGACGACATGCTGGCTCGGCACCATGCCTGCCGCATAGGCGTTGAGCGCACCGGTCTCGATGATCGCCAGCTTCGGCATGGGCAGCCCGCGGGAGATGCAGAGCGTCTCCAGCATGTCGTGCAGGCGCGGCTCCTCCCGCCGCGTCACCGGCCGGGCGCCGGTCATGGCGCCGATCAGGCGGGTGTTGGCGAACCAGGCGACCGCGAACCAGGCGAGCGCGGCCAGGATCGCATAGGGAATCAGGCCGGGCAGACGGCGGGTGGCGGCGGCGAGCCCGGCCCAGACGGACGGGCTGCTGCCGGCCTCTATCAGGATCGCGATCGCATAGAGGACCAGCAGGAGCAGCAGCGGAAAGCCCGCCAGCAGCAGCACCGACCGGGCCGCGTTGTTCCAGAGATGGGTCTTGAGGCCGACCGACTGGATCATGGCTCCGTCCTCCGGCTGGATCGGCGTCGGATCAGAAGGAAACCTTGGGGGCGGCCTCGACCGCCTTGCGCTCCTCGGCCCCGACCTCGAAGAAGGGCCGCGCGCGGAAGCCGAGCGCACCCGCGAAGAACACGGCCGGCACCTGCTCGATGGCCGCGTTGAACTCCGATACTGCGTTGTTGAAGAAGCGCCGGGCGGCGGCGATCTTGTTCTCCAGGTCGGACAGGTCGCGCTGCAGCTCCAGGAAGTTGGTCGCGGCCTTCAGGTCCGGATAGGATTCGGCCAGCGCGAAGATGCGGCCGAGCGCGCCCGACAGGGCCGCCTCCGCCGCCCCGGCCTCGGCCGGCCCGTTGGCGGCGACGGCGGCGTTGCGGGCGGCCACCACCTGCTCCAGCGTCTGCCGCTCATGGCCGGCATAGCCCTTCACCGTCTCCACCAGGTTGGGGACCAGGTCGTGGCGCTGCTTCAGCTGCACGTCGACATCGGCCCAGGCCTGGTGGGTGGTCTGGCGCAGGGCGACCAGCCGGTTGTAGGCCATGACCAGATAGAGGATGACGAGGACGACGACGCCCAGAACGACCCATTCCATCGCGGACAGCTCCCCATTGGCCGGCCGATGGTACGGCCGGCGATGTTCGCTGTCTTGGTCGTGCGGGGGCGGGGTTCGGTTCATCGAAAGTCTGGCTGGGGCCAGCGGCAGACATGCTCGTTGATTCGCGGCGGCCAAGTGATTAGATGCCGACAGCGCTTCAACGACGCTGGGAGCCAAACGGTGAAACATCGGAAGTTGGCTTCGGGCAGTTCGATACGGCACGCGCTCGCGCTGAAGCCGATCTCGACACGTGCCGTCGAGTCTGACGCGCCCCGCTATCTACCCAACGAGAAGGGGTGGCCTCGCCGCATGTACGCGATCGCCTTCGATCTGGATACGGACACGCTGGAGCGGACGTACCACAATGCTTCATGGCGCAATGCCTACGAGGATATCCGGCGCGTGCTGGCGGAGCACGCCTTTGATCGTCAGCAGGGAAGCGTCTACTTCGGCGATGCCGAAAAGGTGGATCCGGTCCGGTGCGTGCTTGCGGTGCAGGATCTGACGCGGCGGTATCCGTGGTTCGCGGCCGCCGTGAATGACATCCGGATGCTGCGGATCGAGGAGAACAATGATCTTCGCCCGGCTATCGAGGACATGGTAGCCGCGGCGGGTCGACCTACATCACGCGGCGAGTGACGCTGCAGCCGCCCATCCGCGGCGGAAACTGGCTGGGGCGCCAGGATTCGAACCTGGGAATGGCGGAATCAAAATCCGCTGCCTTACCACTTGGCTACGCCCCATCCGCAGCCGTGCGGCCCTGGGGGCTGCAGGCGGACGGCGGGGAAACTAGTCGGCCGGCGCGGCCGGGGCAAGAGCGGCCCGTCCTGTGCTATGGCTGGGGCTGTCGCTTTCGCCCTCCAGGTGCCTCCGATGTCGCTCGCCGCCGAACCGGCCCTCGTCCTCCTGTCCGGGGGGCAGGATTCCGCCACCTGCCTCGCCTGGGCCCTCGACCGCTTCGGGCGGGTGGAGACGATCGGCTTCGACTATGGCCAGCGCCACCGCGTCGAGCTCGACTGCCGGCCGCGGCTGCGCGCGGCGCTGGCCGCCCTCGACCCGGCCTGGGACCGGCGGCTGGGCGAGGACCACCTGCTCGACCTGTCGACGCTGGGCCGGATCAGCGAGACGGCGCTCACCCGCGACGCCGAGATCACCATGACCGAGGCCGGCCTGCCCAGCACCTTCGTGCCGGGACGCAACCTGCTGTTCTTCACCTATGCGGCGGCACTCGCCTATCGTCGCGGCATCCGCCACCTGGTGGGCGGCATGTGCGAGACCGACTATTCGGGCTATCCCGACTGCCGCGACGACACGCTGAAGGCCCTCCAGGCGGCGCTGACGCTCGGCATGGACCGGCGGGTCACCATCCACACCCCGCTCATGTGGCGCGACAAGGCGGCGACCTGGCGCCTGGCCGAGCGGCTGGGCGGCCCGGCGCTCGTCGACGCGATCGTCGAGGACACGGTCAGCTGCTATCGCGGCGACCGCAGCCGGCGCCACCCCTGGGGCTATGGCTGCGGCGCCTGCCCGGCCTGCGAGTTGCGCCGCGCCGGCTGGGTCGCCTATCGCGAGGCGGCCGCGACCTAATCCCCCGGCGCCCCCTGCAGCCGGCGCGCCAGCGCGCGCAGGGCTTCGTGCGGCTGGTCGAGGCCGATCGCGCGGGCGGCGGCGTCGAGATGCTCGACGGCGGCGATCAGGTGGTCGGTGCCGGGCCAGGTCGGCAGGTCCCAGACCGCCTTGGCCTGCTCCGCCGTCGTGCCGAGGACGAGGACCAGGACGGCGAGCGCGATGGCGAGGCCGGTCCGGCGGGCGCTGGTGACCGGGCTCGCCCGGGTGAAGAGGTCGGGCGGCGCGCCGGGCGGCGGGTCGCCGGTCTCGAGCCAGGGCTGGCGCATCGCTCGCCTCTCAGAACTGGAAATAGATGAAGGGGGCGACGCCGTCCGGGCCGGCGGCATCGATCGCGACCAGCAGGACACCGGCGGCGAGGCCGAGCGCCCAGGCGGGCCAGGCGCCGACCCGCCGCTCCAGCCGGCCGAGCCAGCCGGGCGGCAGCCAGTGCAGGGCGAGGCCGAGCAGGATCAGCCCGACGGCGTACGGCGTGGCGCGCTGCGCCGCGGGGCCGGCGGCGAACAGGCCCAGGAAGATCTCGGCCGCGCCGGCGACGGTCGGGCTGCGGAACAGGATCCAGCCGGCGCAGACGACATGGAAGGCGACGATCGCGGCCAGGACGCCGCGCCAGCCGGTGACGATACCCTTCCACCCGGCCAGCCGCTCGGCCGCCAGCACCAGCCCGTGCAGCAGGCCCCACAGGATGAAGGTCCAGGCGGCCCCGTGCCACAGCCCGCCCAGCAGCATCACCACCAGCAGGTTGGCCATGGTGCGGCGCGGCCCCCGGCGGTTGCCGCCGAGCGGCCGGTAGAGATAGTCGCGCAGGAAGCTCGACAGCGAGATGTGCCAGCGCCGCCAGAACTCCGCCAGCGAGCGGGCCCGGTAGGGCTGGTCGAAGTTGCGCGGGAAATGGAAGCCGAGCAGGGCGGCGACGCCGATCGCGATGTCGGAATAGGCCGAGAAGTCGCAGTAGATCTGCACCGCATAGCCGTAGGTGGCGAGCCACAGGTCGAGCGCGCCGTGCGCCGAGGGGTCGGCGAACACCGGGTCGACCAGGTCGGTCGCCAGGCCGTTGGCGACGATCATCTTCTTGAAGAGGCCGCCCAGGATGAGGAGCGCCGCCATGGCCAGCGGCACCCGGGCGGGCCGCAGCCGCTCCGCCAGCTGCGGCAGGAAATGCGCCGCGCGGACGATCGGCCCGGCCACCAGGTGCGGGAAGAAGGAGATGTAGAGGAAGACGTCGAGCGGGTCGCGCGCCGCCCGCGCGTCGCCGCGGGCCACGTCGACGACGTAGGAGATGCCCTGGAAGGTGAAGAAGGAGATGCCGACCGGCAGCACGATCTCCACCAGCGGCAGCGGCAGGGCGATGCCGGCGGACCCGGCCAGCGCCAGCAGCTCCGGCACGAAGAAGGCGTAGTACTTGAAGAGGCCGAGCGTCGCGAGGTGTATCCCGACCGACAGCGCGGTCACCGCCCGCCGGCCCAGGCCCGGCGGCAGCCGGTCGAGCAGGCAGCCGGCCGCCCAGGAGTTGGCGGCGCTGCCGATCAGCAGCAGCAGGAACCAGGCGTCCCAGCAGGCATAGAAGAACCAGCTCGCCAGCAGCAGCATGGCCTTGTCGAGCCGCGGCCATTCCACCAGCCGCCAGTGCAGCAGGAAGACGATGCAGAAGAAGACCAGGAATTGCGTCGTCGGGAAGAGCACGGGGGCGGCGGGCGGTTCGGTTTCGGGGTCAGGAGGTCTTGCGGCGCCGGGCGTAGCCGTCGATCAGGAAGCGGGCGAACTGCTCGGCCGCCTGGGCATAGCCCTCGGCGGTGAAATGGACATGGTCGGCCTGGGCGAGCGGCGGGTCGCGCCGGGTCATGGCGTCGACGCCGCAGGGCCCCCGGGTCAGGCGCGACCAGTCCCAGTAAGCGACGCCCAGGTCGGCGGCCGACTGCCGCAGGGCAGCCTTCGCCGCCGCCAGGCTGGGCGGCTCCTTCCAGCGGCAGCCGGGCGGCGGCCGCCGCCCGCGGGCCGGAGCCGGGCGGCTGGCGACCGCCGAATCGGGCGGGCCGACGATCAGGATGGCAGCGCGCGGCACCGCCTGGCGCAACGCTGCCACCCGCTCGGCGATCAGCGCGCGGTAGCGCCCTTCGGCCAGGTCGGTGGTGAAGGCCTCGTTGGTGCCGAACGCCAGCACAACCAGCGCCGGGTCGCGCTGGCGCAGCTCGGCCGCGAAGATCTCCGGGTCGAGATGGGCCAGCATGGCGAGCTGGGCGCCGTTCACCCCGTGGTTCTCCACCACCAGGCCGCGGCCGCGGGTGAGCCGCCAGCCGATCAGTTCGACCGGCCCGTCGACCGCTTCGACCGTCACCTCGGTCGTGCCGCGCGGCAGGTCGGCGACCAGCCCGACCGCCCCGCCCGGCCCGGCGGTGGCGACCGTGCCGAGCGTGCAGCCATTGGCGGACACGCGCAGGTGGCCGCCGTCCGGCAGGCGGACGACCGACGCGGCCAGCCGCTCCAGCCCCGACGGCTCGGTGGCGGTGGCGAGCAGGGCGGCCCCGCTCTCTTCCGCCCGCAGGCGGTAGAGGCTGAGGCCGAACGGGCCGGGGGTGGCCGGCCGCAGGCTGTTGACGCCGTTCCAGGTGCCGGTCTGCTGCACCTCGGCCAGCGGGTTGCGGTAGGCGCGGTGCTGGGCGCGTCCCGGCATCGCCCCCGGCCCGCCCGAGCCGAAGCGGGCCTGCAGCCGCTCGCGCAGGCGGCCGGCGAAGACGTGGCCCGCCATGTGGCTGTCGCCGAGGATGACGATCGAGACCGGCTCGCCCGCCTGCCGCCGCTCCAGCTGGGCGAGGGCGTCGTAGAACGGCGCCAGCGGCTGCTCGCGGCTGGCCGCGCGGCGCGGCGGCAAAGTCCGCGGAGCGGCGATCGCCTCCAGCCGGACCGGGTCGACGCGGTCGGTGCCGCAGGGACCAGGACTGCGGACGGCGGGCGGGGTCATCGCCGCCTGGGTGACCGGCGCCGACGCCCCCGTGCTGCAGCCGCCCAGCGCCAGCAGGACCGCCAGCGCCGACGCGGCCGACCTGGCGCAACGGGCGATGGCCTTCGATCCGGGCATGCAGGATGGTATTCTGTCGGTCGCGAGCATTCTGGTGTCCAGCCGTATCGTGAGGGTCCAGTTGAACCGGAGAGGATCGATGATCGTCAGCCGCCGACGGCTGTTGGCGCTGCCCGCCGCCGTCGCCCTGGCCTCCCTTGCCGTTCCGGCGTTCGCCGCGGAGGGCGACCCGCCGCCCCGCTCGCTCCTGCGGGTGGCGGTGATCGGCGATTCGCTGGCCCAGGGGCTGGGTTCGTCCCTGTCCGTCCGGGCCAAGCAGACGGGCGCGCTGACGGTCCTGCCGGCCGGGGCGCACTCGACGGGCTTCACCCGCTACCACGACCTGAACTGGAAGACCAAGCTCGAAGGCATGGTGGCGGACCGCCGCCTCGACGCGGTCGTCCTGTGGATGGGGCTGAATGATTTCCGCGCGATCGTCGACCCGGAGACGCGCCGGCGCCACGATTTCGGGTCCCCCGACTGGGTCCGGGTCTATGCGGAGCGGATCGACGAGCTCATCGACGTGGTCAAGGCCGCCCGCATCCCGCTCTACTGGGTGGCGCTGCCGGTCCTGCGCGACTCGACCAACAACCGCGGCATGCAGGCGATCAACCAGCTCCAGCAGGAGCGGGTGGTGGCGCGCAGCGAGCACTGGATCCCGATCGCCCCGCTGGTCGAGGGGCCGGACGGGGGCTACATGGCCTACCTGCCCGACACCGGCCGCGGACCGCGCCGCCTGCGCGCCGACGACGGCGCCCACTTCGCCGAGATCGGCTACCGGCTCGTCGCCGACCAGGTGCTGGAGCGGATGGCCGCGAACCAGGCCCAGGGCGGCGAAGGGCGCTGACTGCCGGACGCGAAACGGGCCGCGGATTGCTCCGCGGCCCGTTCGGGGGAAGGGGGTGCGACCGGCCCGGTCGGTCGGGGGAACCGACGTCAGGCCGGGGGAGGCCTGGGCTCGGGGAAGCCCGGTGGACCGGCCGCGGGGTCTCGGGGTGGTTCAGCGGCCGAGAAGTCCGTCGTCGGCCAGCCGGCCGAACTTGCCCTCGTCGACGTTGGCGCCGTACTTGCCCTCGTCGGTGTTGCGGCCGTACTTGCCCTCGTCGGCATTGGCACCGAACTTCCCTTCGTCGACCAGCGCGCCGTACTTGCCCTGGTCCTGGTTCATCCCGAACTTGCCCTCGTCGAGCGACAGGGGGGCGGCGACGGCACCGAAGGCGAGCAGGCTGGCGACGGTGGCGGAAGCGAGGATCTTGATCATGGTGACCTCCTGAAGTCTGGCTCTGTCTCGTGGGCGGCCCGGTCCATCCCCGCGGCCGCTCCTGATGACCAGAAGGTAATCCTCGCCCCCCGCTCCGGCGAATCACGCCCGCTCACTCCGCGGTGACCGGACGAGGACCGCTCCGTGATCGGCCGCGGTCAGCCGCCGCGGTGCCGGCCGGCCGTCTCGCGGAACCAGCGCCAGGTCGATTCCAGCCCGTCGCGCAGGTCGATCCGCGGCCGCCAGCCGAGCCCTTCCAGGACGCTGCTGTCGAGCCGGCGGTGCGGGGCCCCGTCCGGCTTGGCCGGGTCGAACCGCATCTCGCCGCGGAATCCGACCACGTCGGCGATGATCGCCGCCAGTTCGGCGATCGAGATGTCGCTGCCGGAGCCGACATTGACGTGCGCCTCGTCCGAGTAGTGGCGCAGCAGGTGGATGCAGGCGTCGGCGCAGTCGTCGACATGCAGGAACTCGCGCCGCGGGCGCCCGGTGCCCCAGATCTCGACCGGCCCGCCCCGTTCCGCCGCCTCGGAGCATTTGCGCAGGAGCGCCGGCACGACGTGGCTGCCGGCCAGGTCGAAATTGTCGCCGGGGCCGTAGAGGTTGGTCGGCATGGCCGAGATGAAGTCGCAGCCGTGCTGACGGCGGTAGGCCTGGCAGAGCTTGATTCCGGCGATCTTGGCGATCGCGTACCATTCGTTGGTCGGCTCCAGCGGTCCGGTCAGCAGGGCGTCGGCCGGCGTCGGCACCGCTGCGTCGCGCGGGTAGATGCAGGTCGAGCCGAGGAACAGGAGCTTGCCGACCCCCGCCCGCCAGGCGCCGTCGATCACGTTCTGGGCGATCGCCAGGTTGTCGTAGAGGAAGTCGGCCGGCCGCCGGTCGTTGGCGAGGATGCCGCCGACGGTGGCGGCGGCCAGGATCACCGCATCGGGACGCGCCCCGCGCATCCAGTCCTCGACCGGCGCCTGGCGGCGCAGGTCGAGTTCCGCCCGGTCCACCGTCAGCACCGTGCAATCGGTATCGGCCAGGCGGCGGAGCAGCGCGCTGCCGACCATGCCGCGGTGGCCGGCCACCCAGATCCGCCGGCCGTCCAGGCGGAAGGGCCGTTCAGCCATCGCCCGTTCCGTTGCCCCCGGCGCCTCCGTCGATGGCCGCCAGGTCGGCCCGCACCATTTCCCGGACCAGCTCCGCGAAGCGGACCGTCGGTTCCCAGCCGAGCCGTTCGCGTGCCTTGCGCGCGTCGCCGATCAGCCGCGGCACCTCGGTCGGCCGGAAGTAGCGCGGGTCGATCCGTACCCGCACCCGGCCGCTGGCGGCGTCGAGCCCGGTCTCCGCGACACCGCTACCCTGCCATGCGATGCGCACCCCGACCTCGGCGAAGGCCGCCTCGACGAACCCGCGCACGCTCTGCGCCTCGCCGGTCGCCAGCACATAGTCGTCCGGGGTCGGCTGCTGCAGCATCCGCCACATCCCCTCGACATAGTCGCGCGCATGCCCCCAGTCGCGGATGGCGTCGAGGTTGCCGAGGTAGAGCGCTTCCTCGCGGCCGGTGGCGATGGCCGCCACGCCGCGGGTGATCTTGCGGGTGACGAAGGTCTCGCCGCGGATCGGGCTCTCATGGTTGAAGAGGATGCCGTTGGACGCGTGCAGGCCCCAGGCCTCGCGGTAGTTCACGGTGATCCAGTAGGCATAGAGCTTGGCGACCCCATACGGGCTGCGCGGGCGGAACGGGGTTTCCTCGTTCTGCGGCCACACCGGCACGTCGCCGTAGAGCTCGGAGGTGGAAGCCTGATAGAAGCGGCAATCGCCGACGCGGCCCAGGATGCGCATCGCCTCCAGCAGACGAAGGGTGCCCAATCCGTCGGCATTCGCGGTATATTCCGGCGTCTCGAAGCTGACCTGGACATGGCTCTGGGCCGCGAGATTGTAGATTTCGTCCGGGCGGGTCTCCTGCACCAGGCGAATGATGTTGGTGGCGTCCGTAAGGTCGCCGTAATGCAGGAAGAAGCGCACCCCCGACTCGTGCGGGTCACGGTAGAGATGATCGATTCGCCCGCTATTGAAGGATGAGGACCGTCGCTTGACGCCATGAACGACGTAGCCCTTGGCGAGCAGCAGCTCGGCCAGATACGCGCCGTCCTGGCCCGTGACGCCCGTGATCAATGCAACCTTGTCGCCCATGGAATCCCAGGATGCCTTCCGCGCTTCCCCAGCATGTAGCACGACTTGCGCGCCGATTCGCGCCTTTGAACGGGTGTCCGCGGTGAACGAGGGTCGCGCCGCCGCCGGTCCGGCCGCCGAGCTGCTCCTGCGCCTCGATCCGGCCACCCGCGCGCTGGTCGAGGCCGCCGCCGGCACCATGCGGCTGTCCCCGGCCAGCTGGCTCGACCTGCGCGTCCTGCATGGCTCGCCCGAGCCGCTGCCGGTCGAGGCCGATCTGCCGCCCGAACCCCTCGCCGGCGCGCAGCCGGTGCGTGCCGTCCGAGGTCCCCTGCGCCCGCCGCCGGGCCGCGGCGTCGGCGCCGTGCTGGACGGCTTGCGTGCCCGCACCGGCGAGACCGCGGGCCGCGTGCGCGTCGCCGCCATCCGCTTCGCGCCCCGGATGGCCGAGGTCCGGCGGACGATTTCCGCCCATCCCCTGGTCCACCACCGGGTCCTGGGCCAGCGTACCGTCCTGGCGGGGGCGGTCGTCGTGGCGCTGGTGATCGCGTTCGGCATCTGGGTGATGCAGCCGGCCGAGACGGACAATGCGGCCGGGACCACGGTCCGGCTGTCCACTCCGCCCGGGGCGTCGCCGGGCAATGCCAATGCTCCGGCGCGCCAGCCGGGGACGCTGCAGGCGACCACGCCGGGGCCGGCCGCGGTGGGCGGGGTCCCGGATTCCGCGGCGGCGCTGGCCGCGGCCACCTTCCGCGAGCGGGCGGAGAAGGGCGACGCCACCGCGCAGCACGATCTGGGCGTGCTCTATGCCGACGGCCGCGGGGTGGCGCGCGACTATGCTGTGGCCGCCCGCTGGTTCCGCCGCGCCGCGGCGAGCGGCATGGCCAACGCCCAGTTCAACCTGGCGGTCCTGACCGAGCGCGGCCTGGGGGTCGCGGCCGACATGGCCGAGGCGGCCCGGCTCTACCGCGCCGCGGCCGAACAGGGCCACGCCGGGGCGCAGTACAATCTCGGCATCGTGCTGGCCGAGGGGCGCGGCGTTGCCCAGGACTATACCGAGGCCGCGGCATGGTTCCGGCGGGCCGCCGACCAGGGTTTCGCCAAGGCGGCCTACAATCTGGGGGTCCTGCACGAGCGCGGGCTGACCGGCGCCGTCGACGATGTCGAGGCCTATCGCTGGTACGCGCGCGCGCTGGAAGCGGGCGACGGCGACGCCAAGGAGCGGATGGAGCAGATCGCCCGCCGCCTGCCGCCCCAGGACCTGAACCAGGCCCGCGCCCGGCCGACCGGCAGCGTCGACCCGGGCCTGGTGGCCGACATCCAGCGCCTGCTGGCCGCGCGCGGCTATCGCCCCGGCCCGGCTGACGGCAGCTTCGGCGAGCGCACGGCCGATGCCATCCGCCGCTTCCAGCGCGACCAGGGGCTGGCCGCGGACGGGCTGGCGACGGCCGACCTGCTGCGCCGGCTGGAGTCGATCGCCGCCAACCAATAGCTCCGTTACATAAAGATATCTTTATTTCTTGTTGCGCCAGCGGGCGTGGGTTGGTATTCCCCGGGTTCCGATCCAATCCCGAGGGAGCCACACCCATGGCCGCTGCCGCTTCGCCCGACTACAAGGTCAAGGACATCGGCCTCGCCGACTGGGGCCGCAAGGAAATCGCCATCGCCGAGACCGAGATGCCGGGCCTGATGGCGCTGCGCGCCGAGTTCGGCCCGACGCAGCCGCTGAAGGGCGCGCGCATCGCCGGCTGCCTGCACATGACGATCCAGACCGCGGTGCTGATCGAGACCTTGGTCCATCTCGGCGCCTCGGTGCGCTGGAGCTCCTGCAACATCTTCTCGACCCAGGACCAGGCGGCGGCGGCCATCGCCGCCTCCGGCGTCCCGGTCTTCGCCTGGAAGGGCGAGACCGAGGAGGAATACGACTGGTGCATCGAGCGCACGATCCTCGGGCCGGACGTCGACGGCAAGCCGGGCTGGCGCCCGAACATGCTGCTCGACGATGGCGGCGACATGACGATCGTCATGCATGAGCGCTTCCCGGAACTGCTGGCCGACGTCAAGGGCGTGTCGGAAGAGACGACGACCGGCGTCCACCGCCTCTACGAGATGGCGCGCAAGGGCACCCTCAAGATCCCGGCGATCAACGTCAACGACAGCGTCACCAAGTCGAAGTTCGACAATCTGTACGGCGTGCGCGAGAGCCTGGTCGACGGCATCAAGCGGGCGACCGACGTCATGCTGGCCGGCAAGGTCGCGGTCGTCGCCGGTTACGGCGATGTCGGCAAGGGCTCGGCCGCCTCGCTGCGCAGCCAGGGCGCGCGCGTCATGGTGACCGAGATCGACCCGATCTGCGCGCTGCAGGCGGCGATGGAAGGCTACCAGGTGGTGACGATGGACGATGCCGCCGCGATCGGCGACATCTTCGTCACCGCGACCGGCAACATCGACGTCATCACGCTCGACCACATGCGGCAGATGAAGGACCGGGCGATCGTCTGCAACATCGGCCACTTCGACAGCGAGATCCAGATCGCGTCCCTGTCCAACTACACCTGGGACGAGGTGAAGCCGCAGGTCGACGAGGTCGTGTTCCCGGACGGCAAGCGCCTGATCGTCCTGGCCAAGGGCCGCCTGGTCAATCTCGGCTGCGCCACCGGCCACCCCAGCTTCGTCATGAGCGCGTCCTTCACCAACCAGGTGCTGGCGCAGATCGAGCTGTGGAACAACGCGGGCAAGTACGAGCGGCAGGTCTATGTCCTGCCCAAGCACCTGGATGAGAAGGTGGCGGCCCTGCACCTCGACAAGCTGGGCGCCCGCCTGACCAGGCTGTCCGCCGCCCAGGCCGACTATATCGGCGTCAAGGACGCCGGCCCCTACAAGCCGGAACACTACCGCTACTGACCCGCAGCCGCCCCGGACCTCCCGTGTCCGGGGCGGCCCCGGCATCCGCTTGCGTTGGCCGTCGGGGCCGGCTAGCTCTATTCGCAGCGGAAGGGCGCCCGGGACTCGACCAAGGAGAGCGCTCGCCGTCGGGGGAGGGCGCGTGGGCGACGGGATCACCAGACCATCCGACCGGATTCTCGAGGTCGAGGATGTCAGCCTCGCCTTCGGCGGCGTGCGCGCGCTGACCGACGTCGGCTTCGCCGTGGCCAAGGGCGAGCTGTTCGCCATCATCGGCCCCAATGGGGCCGGCAAGACCTCGATGCTGAACTGCATCTCCGGCCGCTACCGGCCGCAGAAGGGGACGATCCGCTTCCAGGGCAGCGACGTCACCCACCTGTCGCCCAACCACCGGGCGACCATCGGCATCGGCCGCACCTTCCAGAACCTCGCGCTGTTCGGCCACATGAGCGTGCTCGACAACATCATGGTCGGCCGCCACCACCTCCTGCGCAGCAACGTCCTGTCGGGCGCCCTCTACTGGCTGGGCGGTGCCCAGAAGGAGGAGCTGGCCCACCGCCGCGAGGTCGAGGAGATCATCGACTTCCTCGAGATCCAGCATGTCCGCAAGGCGACGGCCGGGACCCTGTCCTACGGCCTGCGCAAGCGGGTCGAGCTGGCCCGGGCGATCGCGCTGAAGCCGGAGCTGATCCTGCTCGACGAGCCGATGGCCGGCATGAACCTCGAGGAGAAGGAGGACATGGCCCGCTACATCGTCGACCTCAACGAGGAGTGGGGGATGACGGTGGTGATGATCGAGCACGACATGGGCGTCGTCATGGACATCTCGCACCGGGTCATGGTGCTGGATTTCGGGCGCCGCATCGCCGAGGGCCTGCCGGCCGAGGTGATGGCCCACCCGCAGGTGCGCCGCGCCTACCTGGGCGTGGCGGACGACGAGGAGGTGGCAGACGAGGAGGTGGCCGAGGACGGGGCGGAAGCGGGGGCCGGGCGATGAGCTGGACCGCGGCCGACTTCGCGCGCTGCGACACGCTGCCCCGCCTGCTGCTGCACAACGGCACCGCCAACGCCGCCGCCGTCGCCATGCGCGAGAAGGAGTTCGGCATCTGGCGCGCGCTCACCTGGGGCGACGTGCTGGCCCGCACCCGGGCGATGGCGCTGGGGCTGGAGGGGCTGGGCGTCGGCCGCGGCCAGGTCGTCGGCATCATCGGCGACAACCGCCCCGACTGGGTGATGGGGGAACTGGCGACCCACGCGCTCGGCGCCATGAGCCTCGGCATCTACCGCGACGCGCTTGAGGAGGAGGTCGCCTACCTCATCACCTATGCCGGCATCGCGGTGATCCTGGCCGAGGACGAGGAGCAGGTCGATAAGCTGCTCGGCCTCGAGGACCGCATCCCGACCGTGCGCCACATCGTCTATGCCGACCCGCGCGGCATGCGGAAGTACGAGGACCCGCGCCTGCTGCCGCTCGCCGACCTGCTGGCGGACGGCGAGCGGCGGGCGGCGGCCGACCCGGCGCGCTTCGGGGACTTGGTCGCGGCGGGCCGCGCCGAGGACGTGGCGGTGCTGTGCACCACGTCCGGCACCACCGCCCACCCCAAGCTCGCCATGCTGAGCGGCGGGGCGATCATCCGCCACTGCCGGTCCTACCTCGGCATCGATCCGAAGGGGCACGAGGACGAGTATGTCTCGGTCCTCCCGCTGCCCTGGATCATGGAGCAGATCTACGCGGTCGGGAAATCGCTGGTCTGCGGCATGCGGGTCAACTTCGTCGAGGAGCCGGAGACGATGATGGCCGACTTCCGCGAGGTCGGGGCCACCTTCGTCCTGTTCGCGCCCCGGGTCTGGGAGGCGATGGCCGCCGACGTGCGGGCGCGGATGATGGACGCCTCGCCCCTGAAGCAGTGGCTGTTCGAGGCCGGCATGCGCCTGGGGGCGCGTGCGATCGACAGCGGCGGCCGGTCCTGGCTGGCCGAGCAGCTGCTGTTCCGGGCGCTGCGCGACCGTCTCGGCTTCTCGCGCCTGAAGTCGGCCGCGACCGGCGGGGCGGCGCTCGGGCCGGAGACGTTCCGCTTCTTCCAGGCGCTGGGCGTGCCGCTGCGCCAGCTCTACGGCCAGACCGAGCTGCTCGGCGCCTACACCATCCACAAGGCGGGCGACGTCGACTTCGACACGGTCGGGGTCGCCTTCGACCAGGGCGTCGAGATCCGCATCGACCAGCCGGACGGCCAGGGGGTGGGCGAGATCGTGACCCGCCACCCCAACCTCTTCGCCGGCTACTACCGCAACGAAGAGGCCACGCTGGCCGACCTGCGCTGCGGCTGGATGCACACGGGCGATGCCGGTTACTTCGACCGCAAGGGCCACCTGGTCGTCATCGACCGCATCCGCGACATGGCGACCACCGCCCACGGCCACCGCTTCTCGCCGCAATACATCGAGAACAAGCTGAAATTCTCGCCCTATGTCGCCGAGGCGGTGATCCTGGGCGACGGGCGCGACCATCTGGCGGCGATCATCTGCATCCGCTTCCCGACCGTCTCGAAATGGGCCGAGAAGCGGCGCATCTCCTTCACCACCTACAGCGACCTCGCCGCCAAGGACGAGGTCTATGCCCTGCTGGAGGCGGAGGTGGCGGCGGTCAACGCCAGGCTGCCGGAGGCGCAGCGGGTCGGCAAGTTCCTGCTCCTCTACAAGGAGCTCGATGCCGACGACGGCGAGCTGACCCGCACCCGCAAGGTGCGCCGCGGCGTCATCAACGAGAAGTACGGCGACATCATCGACGCCGTCTATGCCGGGGCCGCCGCCGTGCCGGTCGACACCACGATCGTCTTCCAGGACGGGACCCGCCAGCGCATCCGCACGACGCTGAGGGTGATCGACCTCCGCGGCCCCCGTGCCGCCCGCGCGGCCTAGGAAGGACGCCGATGGACTGGACCCTCTTCCTGCAGCTCATGATCAACGGGCTGATCGTCGGCGCGCTCTACGGCGTCGTCGCGATGTGCTTCGTGCTGATCTACAAGGCGAGCCAGGTCGTCAACTTCGCCCAGGGCGAGTTCGTCCTGATCGGCGCCTGGGTGTGCTGGTTCTTCCTGACCAAGTACCAGATCCCGTTCGTCTGGGGCTTCCTGCTGACCCTGGTCTTCATGGTCATCTTCGGCATCCTGATCCAGGTCGTGGTGCTGCGGCCGATGATCGGCGAGCCGGTGATCTCGGTGATCATGGTGACGATCGGCCTGTCGATCGTCTTCCAGGCGCTGATGAAATGGGCCTTCGGCGTTTTCGCCCAGCCCTTCCCGCCGATCTTCGAGCGGGAATCGGTGGCGGTCTTCGGGCTGGAGGTCCGGACCGTCTACCTGGTCAGCCTCCTCGTCTCGGTCGGGATCATGGCCGGCTTCGCCTACTTCTTCAAGGCGACCCGGATGGGCCTGGCGATGCGGGCGACCGCCTTCGACCAGCAGGTGGCGCAGTCGCTCGGCATCTCGATCCGCAGCGTCTTCGCCATGGCCTGGGCGATCTCGGCCGCGGTGTCGGCGGTGGCCGGGGTGGTCGTCGGGGTGGTCAACGGGGTCTCCTCGGCGCTCTCCTTCATCGGCATCAAGGTGTTCCCGGCGGTCATCCTGGGCGGCCTCGATTCGATCGTCGGCGGGGTGCTGGGCGGGATCATCATCGGCCTGGTCGAGAACCTGGCGCACTTCGTCGACAGCCAGTGGCTGCACTGGGGCAACCTGATCGAGGTGGTGCCGTTCTGGGTGCTGATCGTCATCCTGATGATCAAGCCCTACGGCCTCTTCGGCACCCGCGACATCGAGAGGGTGTAGGGAATGGCCACCGCCGGCTTCCGCCCCTGTGGCGACTTCAAGTCCGACTACGCGTCCGACACCCGGATCTTCGACACCGCGGCCAGCCGCTGGTGGTGCGTGGGCGGGGTGCTGCTGCTGTGCCTGCTGCCGGTCGTCTCGGAGACGGTCTTCGATCTCAAGTACGAGCTCTCGCTGCTGATCCAGATCGGCTACCTCGGCGTGGCGGCACTCGGCCTCAACATCCTGGTCGGCTTCACCGGGCAGATCTCCATCGGCCACGCCGCCTTCTTCGGCTTCGGCGCCTTCGCCTCGCCCTTCCTCAACAACAATTTCGGGATTCCCGTCTTCTTCGCGATCCCGCTGGCGGGCCTGATGTCGACCGCGGTCGGCATGCTGTTCGGCATCCCGGCGGCGCGCCTCAAGGGGCTCTACCTCGCCATCGCGACGCTGGCCGCCCAGTTCATCCTGCAGGACTTCTTCGGCCGCGCCGACTGGTTCTCCGGCGGCACGCACGGCGCGCCGGCCGGGCCCTTCACCATCTTCGGCTTCGCCTTCGACAGCGACGCCAGCTACTTCTACGTCGTGCTGGTCTATGTCGTGGCGCTCTACCTGGCGGCCGCCAACCTGATGCGCACGCGCGACGGCCGGGCCCTGGTGGCGGTGCGCGACCACTACCTCTCGGCCGAGATGATGGGCATCAACCTGACGAAGTACCGGACCATGTCGTTCGGCATCTCGTCCTTCTATGCCGGCATCGGCGGCGCCCTCTACGGCCACTATCTGGGCTTCGTCTCGGTCGAGGGCTTCACCATCCTGTTCTCGATCCAGTTCCTCGGCATGATCATCATCGGCGGCCTCGGCTCGATCATGGGGTCGCTGATGGGCACCGCCTTCATGGTCCTGCTGCCCGAGGTGATGGACGGGCTGACCGGGGCGCTGGCCGGCACGCCGGTCGATATCGCGCTCGGCCTCAAGGACAACCTCGCCTATCTGCGCGAGGTGGCGATCGGCGTCACCATCATCCTGTTCCTGGTGTTCGAGCCGGACGGGCTCGCCCATCGCTGGCAGCAGATCAAGGCCTACTGGAAGCTCTATCCCTTTTCATACTAGGCTCGCCTCAAACGAGAATTCTTCGGGAGGAACGATGATGCGCATGAAGCCGATGGTGCTGACCGCCGCCGCGGCGGCCCTGATTGCCGCCCCCGCCGCCGCCCAGCAGAAGATCAATGTCGGACACCTGGCCGACTACAGCGGCCCCACCTCCGACGTCGGCAAGCCGTTCGGCGAAGGCGTCGCCGACGCCATGGCCTGGATCAACAAGCATGGCGGTGTCGCCAAGCGCCAGGTCAACCTCGACACGGTCGACTACGGCTACCAGGTGCCGCGCTCGATCGCGACCTACAAGAAATGGACCGGCCGCGACAAGGTCGTCGCCATCTTCGGCTGGGGCACGGCCGACACCGAGGCGCTGATCACCTTCGTCTCCAAGGACCAGATCCCCTACATCTCCGGCTCCTATGCCGGCTCGCTGACCGACCCGACCGGCCAGGCCGAGCGGTCGACGGCGGCGGCGCCCTTCAACTTCTTCTACGGCCCGTCCTATTCGGATGCGGCGCGCGCGCTGGTCACCTGGGCGGCCGAGGACTGGAAGAAGAAGGGCGGCCAGGGCAAGCCGAAGTATGTGCACATGGGCGCCAACCACCCCTACCCGAACGCACCCAAGGCTGCGGCCGAGGACCTGGCCAAGGAGCTCGGCTTCGACGTGCTGCCGGCGATCCAGTTCGCGCTCACCCCCGGCGACTACACCGCCCAGTGCCTGACCCTGAAGCAGTCCGGCGCCAACTACGCCTATCTCGGCAACACCGCCGGCTCCAACGTCTCGGTCCTGAAGGCGTGCAAGAACGCCGGCGTGGACGTGCAGTTCATGGGCAACGTCTGGGGCATGGACGAGAACGCGGCCAAGGCGGCCGGCAACGCCGCCGACGGCGTCGTCATCCCGGTTCGCACCCGCACGCTGTGGACCGACGACGCGCCCGGCATGAAGGTCGTGCGCGAGATCGGCGGCGGCGACAACTACCGCCCGCTGCACTACATCGCCGGCATCTGCACCGCCTTCTACATCAAGGAAGCGATGGAGTGGGCAAACGCCAATGGCGGCATCACCGCGCTCAAGATCCGCGACGGCATGTATGCCCGCAAGGACTGGGTGCCGAAGGGCATGGAAGGGGTGTGCGTTCCCTCCACCTGGACCAAGACCGACCATCGCCCGACGACCGAGGTGCAGCTCTATCGCGCCCGGGTGACGGCCGCCACCGACGCGCCCCTCAACGACCTCATCAAGTCGGGTGCCGTGAAGATGGAGAAGGTCACCACCGTCAACCTGCCGCGCAAGCCGGAATGGCTGGGCTGGTAGGCGGGGTCCGGGCGGGCAGGCGGGCATGACCGCCGCGGCCGAACCCGCCCTGTCGCCGTCCGCAGCGGCCGCGCCATCGGCGCGGCCGCTGCTGGCGGTGAACAACATCGAGGTCGTCTATGCCGACGTCATCCTGGTGCTGCGCGGCCTGTCGCTGGCCGTGCCCCAGGGGCAGATCGTGGCGCTGCTGGGGGCCAACGGGGCCGGCAAGTCGACGACGCTGAAGGCGATCTCCGGCCTGCTGAAGACCGAGGACGGGGCGATCACCCGCGGCGAAGTGCTGTTCGACGGCCAGCCGGTCCATGGGCTGGAGCCGGAGGCGATCGTCCGGCGCGGCATCTTCCAGGTGATGGAGGGCCGCCGGATCATCGCCGACATGACCTGCCTGGAGAACCTGCGGCTCGGTGCCTTCACCCGGCGCGACCGCGGCCAGGTCCCGGCCGACATCGACATGGTCTACCAGTACTTCCCGCGCCTCAAGGAGCGCACCGGCCTGGCCGGCTACCTGTCGGGCGGCGAGCAGCAGATGCTGGCGATCGGCCGGGCGCTGATGGCCAAGCCCAAGCTGATCCTGATGGACGAGCCCTCCATGGGCCTGTCGCCCTTCCTGGTGCAGGAGGTCTTCCACATCATCCGCCAGCTCGTCTCCGACCTCGGCGTGACCATCCTGCTGGTGGAGCAGAACGCCCGCATGGCCCTCCAGGTGGCGAGCTACGGCTACATCATGGAGCGCGGCAAGGTGGTGCTGGACGGCACCGCGGCGGCACTCGCCCAGAACGAGGACGTGAAGGAATTCTACCTCGGCGGGGGCGGCGGCGAGGACCGCAAGTCCTTCAAGAACCTGAAATCCTACAAGCGGCGCAAGCGCTGGCTGTGATGACCGGACCCCACTTCGACGAACTCGAGACGCGGCCGCCCGAGGCCCGCGAGGCGGCCCTGATGGCGGCCCTGCCGGCCCAGGTGGCGCATGCCCGCGCCCATGCGCCCTACTATGCGGCCAGCCTGGCCGGCATCGACCCGGCGGCGGTGACGACGCGGGCGGCGCTGGCCGCCCTGCCGGTCACCCGCAAGAGCGACCTGATCGCGCAGCAGCGCCGGGTGCCGCCCTTCGGCGGCCTCAACGCCACCCCGCCGTCGGCCCTGGCCCGCCTCTTCGCCTCGCCCGGGCCGATCTATGACCCGGAGGGGCACGGGCGGGACTGGTGGCGCTTCGCCCGCGCGCTCCACGCCGCCGGCTTCCGGCGGGGCGAGATCCTGCACAACTGCTTCAGCTATCACCTGACCCCGGCCGGCGCGATGCTGGAATCGGCCGCCCACGCGCTCGGCTGCGCCGTCATCCCGGGCGGCGTCGGCCAGACCGAGCAGCAGGTGCGGGCGATCGCCGACCTCCGCCCGCACGGCTATTCCGGCACGCCCTCCTTCCTGAAGATCATCCTGGAGAAGGCGGCCGAGCTCGACGCCGACGTCTCCTCCATGGGCAAGGCCCTGGTCTCGGGCGAGGCCCTGCCGCCGGCGCTGCGCCAGGACCTGGCCGACCGCGGCGTGGCCGTCCTGCAATGCTATGGCACCGCCGACCTCGGCCTGATCGCCTACGAGAGCCCGGCCCGCGAGGGCATGATCGTCGACGAGGGCGTGATCGTGGAGATCGTGCGTCCCGGCACCGGCGACCCGGTGCCGGACGGCGAGCCGGGCGAGGTCGTCGTCACCAGCTTCAACCGCGACTATCCGCTGATCCGTTTCGCCACCGGCGACGTCTCGGCGATCCTGGCCGGCGCCAGCCCGTGCGGGCGCACCAACGCCCGCATCAAGGGCTGGATGGGCCGCGCCGACCAGACCACCAAGGTCCGCGGCATGTTCGTCCACCCGGCCCAGGTGGCCGAGGTGGTCCGCCGCCATCCGGAGATCGCCAGGGCGCGCCTCGTCGTGTCGGGCGAGGACGGGCGGGACCGGATGACGCTGGAATGCGAGACGGCCTCGGCCGACCCCGGCCTCGCCGCCCGGATCGGCGAGACGCTGCAGTCGGTGACCAAGCTTCGCGGCGAGGTGGCGCTGCAGCCCCGCATCGCCGACGATGGCAAGGTCATCGTCGACACGCGCGGGTGACCGCGGACGGGCTTCAGCGGACCGTGCAGTCCTCGATGCCGACCTCCAGGGCCGTCGGGCTTGCCGGTACGTCGTACACGGGCTCATAGGCCGGAAGCGGCGAGAGCAGGTCCGAGGTCTGGGCGAACGTGTATGCGACGCTGCGGCCCGCCCGGATTTCATGCTCCAGGAGCGGATTCATCGGGATCAGCGGCGCTTCCACCTTGCCGATCGTGACCTTCACGGTCAGCACGCCGGTGCTGTCATTGTACACCCGGAAGCTGGCCATTCTCGGGTTGGTGCCGACATAGGTGACGGCAACCCGGGCGACGCCGAGACACGTCCCGGCATGGGCCGGGGCGGCGAAGACCGCGGCCGATGCTGCAGCCGCCGCGAGCAACAGGCCGCGGCCCCTGCTCCGCGGAAGAAGCCCTAGCATCCCGATCTTCATGTCGTCCGTATCCCGCCGTGCGATTGAACCGTCGAGGATACATCGACGCACGCGCGTGCGCGAGAGGGCCCTGCCACCACGCGGTCCGACGCCGGGGCGTCGACCAGGAAGGCGATGCCATCGCGGAAGTCCGGGTTGGCCATCACCGCGTCCAGCGTCGAAGGGGCGGGGGGGCGGCCCCGTCCTCGATCATGCCGTCCATGTGCAAGGCCAGGGCTTCGCCCGCCATCGCTCGCGCTTCCTCGAGGGCCGAGCCCGCTGCTACACAGCCGGGAAAGTCCGGGAACGAAGCACCGAAATCGCTGGCGGTCTCTTTGTGGAGGATGGCGATATGGCTCGTCATCGTGCGGGCCTCGGCCGGATCCGGGCTTGCGTCTCGATACTCTTCACGATGGCGATGGGAAGATCCCGCTTCGGGAGGGGAACTGTCGACTGGTCGCCTGGGACCGGCCGGCCATTGCCTGCCGGTCCCGGCCGATCAGAACACCGTATGCACCCAGCCGTGCGGGTCGGGCGCGGTGCCGCGCTGGATGTCGACCAGCGTCTTGCGCAGGCGCTGGGTGACCGGGCCGCCGGCCGTGCCGGCGGCGCCGGCGACGAACTCGCCCTCAGGATTGCGGATGCGGCCGATCGGCGTGATGACGGCGGCCGTGCCGCAGGCGAAGACCTCCTGCAGCTTGCCGCTGGCGGCGTCGGCCCGCCATTCGTCCAGCGTGTAGTGGGCCTCGCGCACCGCGAGCCCGGCGTCGCGCGCGAGCGTGATGATCGAATCCCGGGTGATGCCGGGCAGGATGGTGCCGTCGAGCGGCGGGGTCAGCAGCGAGCCGTCCTGGAAGACGAAGAAGACGTTCATGCCGCCCAGCTCCTCGACCCGGCGGCGCTCGACCGCGTCCAGGAACACCACCTGGTCGCAGCCGTTGCGCACCGCCTCGGCCTGGGCGCGCAGGCTGGCGGCATAGTTGCCGCCGCACTTGGCCGCGCCGGTGCCGCCGCTGGCCGCGCGCGTGTCGTTCTGCGACACCCACACCGTCACCCCGTCCGCCCCGCCCTTGAAGTAGGAGCCGACCGACGACGCGATGACCATGTAGAGGTACTGGGCCGACGGCTTGACGCCGAGGAAGGTCTCGTTGGCGATCATGAAGGGGCGCAGGTAGAGGCTGCCGCCCTCCGCGCTCGGGATCCAGTCGCGGTCGACCTGCACCAGCCGCCGCACCGACTCCAGGAACAGGGCCTCCGGCAGCGGGGCCATCGCCATCCGCTCGGCCGACTTGTAGAAGCGCCGGGCGTTGGCGTCCGGCCGGAACATCGCCGCCCCGCCGGTCGGCGTGCGGTAGGCCTTGAGCCCCTCGAAGATTTCCTGCGCGTAGTGCAGGACGGCGCAGGCCGGGTCGAGCGTCAGCGGGGCCCGCGCGGTGACGCGGGCGTCATGCCAGCCCTGCCCCTCGGTATAGTCGATCACCACCATATGGTCGGTGAACACCCGCCCGAAGCCGGGGTTGGCCACCAGGGCCGCCCGCGCGTCCGCCGCCGTCGGCGCGGGATGGGGCTGAAGGTCGAAGCGGATGCTGTCGTGGCCGTCCATCGGCATGTCTTTCGTCGACGGGAACAGGGAAACAAGGCTGACCCGTATCATTGCCGAGCGGCGCTGCCGTTTCCAGGGCGTTGTGCCACTCATTTGGCCAATCTTGCGAATGTTCTTGAAATGTTCTCACGATCACGCGATGCTCGGCGCGCCATGGACGAGGTCGCGGATCGCGCACGCAAGGGCCGGGGGGCCGTCTCCAACCCCACCGGCCGGTACGAAGCCGGCCAGCGGGTCGCGGTCGATGACGGATGGGGCAGCGCCGACGCCGATCCGCCGCCGCTGCGGACCACCGTCGGCATCGACGCGACCCGGCGCATCATCACCACCAACGATTCGCCCGACATCCCCTTCGACCAGTCGATCAACCCCTACCGCGGCTGCGAGCATGGCTGCGTCTACTGCTTCGCCCGGCCGACCCATGCCTGGCTCGGCCTGTCGCCCGGCCTCGACTTCGAGAGCAAGCTGTTCGCCAAGCCCGAGGCGGCGGCACTGCTGGAGAAGGAGCTGCGCCACCCGCGCTACCGCTGCCGGCCGATCGCCATGGGCACCAACACCGACCCCTACCAGCCGGTCGAGCGCGGCATGCAGGTGACCCGGCGCATCCTGGAGGTGCTGTCGGCCTTCGAGCACCCGGTCACCATCGTCACCAAGTCGGCGCTGGTCCTGCGCGACCTCGACCTGCTGGCGCCGATGGCGGCCCGGGGGCTGGCGGCGGTCGCCGTCAGCGTGACGACGCTGGACCGCGACCTCGCCCGGCGGATGGAGCCGCGCGCCGCCACGCCCGAGCGCCGGCTGGAGACGATCCGTGCCCTGGCGGCGGCGGGGGTGCCGGCGGGGGTGATGGCGGCGCCGATGATCCCGGCCCTCAACGACTGGGAGCTGGAGCGCATCCTGGAGGCATCGGCCGCGGCCGGCGCCACCACCGCCGGCTACGTCCTGCTGCGGCTGCCGCTGGAGCTGGACCAGCTCTTCACCGAATGGCTGCACGAGCATGCGCCCGGCCGCGCCGCCCATGTCCTGGCGATCGTGCGCGAGATGCGCGGCGGCAAGACCTACGACAGCCGCTGGGGACAGCGCATGCGCGGCACCGGCGTCCATGCCGACCTGCTGGCCAAGCGCTACCAGCTGGCCGCGCGCCGGCTCGGCCTGACGCGCCGCGACTGGCGGTTGGACACGAGCCGGTTCCGCCCGCCGCCGCGGGCGGGCGACCAGTTGAGCCTCTTGTAGGGTCAGCGGCGGCGCAGCGCCTCGACCCCCGGCAGCGCGCGGCCCTCCAGCCATTCCAGGAAGGCGCCGCCCGCGGTGGAGACATAGGTGAGCCGGTCCTCGACCCCGGCGGCGGCCAGGGCTGCCACCGTGTCGCCCCCGCCGGCGACGCTGACCAGCCCGCCTTCCGCCGTCAGCCGGGCCGCCTCGCGGGCGACCGCGACGGTGGCGGCGTCGAAGGGCGGGGTCTCGAAGGCGCCGAGCGGCCCGTTCCAGACCAGCGTGCGGGCCTGGGCGAGTTCGGCGTTGACCGCCGCCACCGTTGCCGGGCCGACATCGAGGATCATGCGGTCCGACGGCACGGCGCCGATCGCCACCGTCGCCGTCTCGACGCCGGGCGCCAGCTTCGCCGCCACTACCGCGTCCAGCGGCAGGATCAGGGTGCAGCCGGCGGCCTTGGCCGCGGCCTCGATCTCGCGGCAGGTGTCGGCCATGTCGCGCTCGCACAGCGACGCGCCCACGTCCACGCCCCGGGCGAACAGCAGGGTGTTGGCCATGGCCCCGCCGATCACCAGCCGGTCGACCTTGGCCACCAGGTTGCGCAGCAGGTCGAGCTTGGTCGAGACCTTGGCGCCGCCGACGATGGCGACGACCGGCTTCTCGGGCGTGTCCAGGGCACGCGCCAGCGCCTCGCACTCGGCCTGCATCAGCCGGCCGGCGGCGGCCGGCAGCAGGTGCGCCAGCCCCTCGGTCGAGGCATGGGCGCGGTGCGCGGCCGAGAAGGCGTCGTTGACGTAGAGGTCGCCCAGTTCGGCCAGCGCGCGCGCGAAGTCCGGGTCGTTCTGCTCCTCGCCCTTGTGGAAGCGCAGGTTCTCCAGCAGCGCGATGCCACCCGGCGCCAGCTGGTCGATCACGGCCGCGGCCGGCAAGCCGATGCAGTCGACGGCGAAGCCGACGCTCCGGCCGCCGAGTGCCGCCGACAGGGGTGCGACCAGGGGCGCCAGCGACAGGGCCGGGTCCTTGCCCTTCGGCCGGCCGAAATGCGACAGCACCACCACCCGGGCGCCCTTGTCGGCCAGTTCGACCAGCGTCGGCGCGAGCCGCTCGATGCGGGTCGCATCGGTGACCCGGCCGTCGGCCATGGGCACGTTGAGGTCGGCGCGGACCAGGACGGTGCGGCCGGCGACGTCCAGGTCGTCGAGGGTGCGGAAGGGCGCGGTCATGCTCGGGCGGGCTCCGCCGGTTGGAGGGGAAGGGCGTATCGTCTTATCCGCGGCACGGCGGCCAAGTCCAGCCGCGGCCTTGACCCGCGGGGGCAAATGCCCAGATCGCTTGCCATGCCGAACGCCATCGACCGCCTTGCGTTCCGGGCGGCGCAGCGCCTGCGCCGGTCCTGGTTTCGCGGCCATTGGCTTGCCGCCGCGGCCATCGACCGCGGCCGGCGCCCGCCGGCCGGCGGCAGCCCGGGGCCCAGCCGCCGCGACCTCGACGCGGACCTGGACGCCCTGGTCGCCGCCGACTGGGCCGCGATCGAAGCCGGCCGCTACTTGCCGCCCGACGCGCTCCGGGGGCGGCCGGGCCGGGTGCTCGCCGCCAGCCGGGCCTTCCTGCTGGACGTGCCGCGGGTCGCCCGCCGGCGCCGCGCGGGCGGACACCAGGAGGTGGCGGCCGCGGCCGCGGCCGACGGGCTGCCGCGCTACTATCGCCAGAACTTCCATTTCCAGACCGACGGCTGGCTCAGCCGCGAATCCGCCCGCCTCTACGACTTCCAGGTCGAGGTGCTGTTCGGCGGCGCGGCCGACGCGATGCGCCGCGGCGCGCTGGTGCCGCTGGCCGAGACGCTGCGGGCCGCCGGGCCGGGCGCCCGCATGGCTGACCTCGCCTGCGGCACCGGCCGTTTCCTGGCTGCGGTCAAGGACAACTGGCCGCGCCTGCCGGTGCTGGGCATCGACCTCAGCCAGGCCTACCTGGCGGAGGCGGCGGGCCGGCTGCGGTCGCGCCGCAACGTGGCGCTGGTCCAGGCCCCGGCCGAGCGCCTGCCGCTCGCCGACGCCAGCCTCGACGCCGTCACCTGCATCTACCTCTTCCACGAGCTGCCGCCGCGGGTCCGCTCGGCGGTGGCGGCCGAGATCGCCCGGGTCCTGCGTCCCGGCGGCCGGCTGGTCTTGGTCGATTCGCTGCAGCGGGGCGACCACCCGCCCTATGACGGGCTGCTGGAGCGCTTCCCGGCGATGTTCCACGAGCCCTACTTCGAAAGCTGGCTGGCGCTCGACCTGGCCCGCCTCTTCGGTTCGGTCGGGCTGCGGCCGGGTCCGGCGGAGCGCCGTTTCCTGTCCCGGATCGCCGCCTTCGACAAGCCCGCTGCCTGACGGCCGGCCCGCCGCTTGAGATTTGCCCCGTTTCGGCGGAGTGTGCGACCCGTCCTTCGAACGGGGAATGGCGAAACCGGATGTCCGGGACGGGGCTTTTCGATCTGGCCGTGATCGGCGGCGGCATCAACGGCGCGGGCATCGCCCGCGATGCCGCCGGCCGTGGCCTGAAGGTGCTGATGGTGGAAGCCGACGACCTCGCCCGGGCGACGTCGTCGGCGTCCAGCAAGCTGATCCATGGCGGGCTGCGCTACCTGGAGCTCTACGAGTTCCGCCTGGTGCGCGAGGCGCTGGCGGAGCGCGAGGTGCTGCTGGCGATGGCGCCGCACATCATCTGGCCGCTCGCCTTCACCCTGCCGCACGCGCCCACGCTGCGCCCGGCCTGGATGATCCGCGCCGGGCTCTTCCTCTATGACCATCTGGGCGGCCGGCGGACCCTGCCGGGGTCGAAGGGCGTCGACCTGCGGCGCACCGGCTACGGGGCCGGGCTGCGGCCCGATCTCGTGAAGGGCTTCGTCTACTCCGACTGCTGGGTCGACGACGCCCGCCTGGTGGTGCTGAACGCGCGCGATGCCGCCGACCGCGGCGCCGACATCCGCACCCGCACCGAATGCGTCTCCGCCCGGCGCGTCGACGGCCGCTGGGAGCTGCGCCTGTGCCGCCGGTCCGATGGGAGCGAGACGACGGTCGCCGCCCGAGCGCTGGTCAATGCCGCCGGGCCCTGGGCCGACCGCGTGGCATCGGGCGTGATGGGCGGCAACCGCACGCCGCCGCTGCGCCACATCAAGGGCAGCCACATCGTCGTGCCGCGGGTCCATGACGGCGACCATGCCCTGATCCTGCAGAACGACGACCGCCGGGTCGTCTTCGTCATTCCCTACGAGCAGCACTTCTCGCTGATCGGCACCACCGACGTCACCGTCACCGAAGACCCGGGCGGGATCGCGGCCAGCGCGGAGGAGGTCGCCTATCTGTGCGCCGCCGTCTCGCGCTACCTGGTGCGCCCGGTGGTGCCGGCGGACGTGGTGTGGAGCTATGCCGGCGTCCGGCCGCTCTATGACGACGGCTCGGCCAACCCCTCGGCGGTGACGCGCGACTATGTCCTGAAGCTGGAGGCGGACGGCGGCGAGGCGCCGGCACTGCATGTCTTCGGCGGCAAGATCACCACCTACCGCAAGCTGGCCGAGCACGCGATGGAGAAGCTCGGCACCGTGCTGCCCGGCCTGGCGCCGGCCTGGACCGCGGGCGCGCCGCTGCCGGGCGGGGCGATCGGCGGGGCGGGCTTCGGCGCCTTCTGCGCCGACCTCGCCCGGCGCCATCCCGGCCTCGACCCGGCCTGGCTGCGGCGACTGGCGCGCCGGCACGGCGCGCTCTGCGCGGACGTGCTGGGCGACGCCCGGGTCCCGGCCGACCTCGGCCGCCATTTCGGCGCCGGCCTCTATGCCCGCGAGATCGACCGGCTGCGCCGGGCCGAATGGGCCGAGGCGGCCGACGACGTGCTGTGGCGCCGCACCAAGGAGGGGCTGCACCTGACGCCCGCCGGGCGCGACGCCGTGGCGGAATACATGGCCTGACCCGTCCGGCCGCCGACCTCACTTGCCAGACATCCTTCTGCGGAGCTTGTGATCCCATGACCCAGCATTTCGACCTCCTCGTCCGCGGCGGCACGCTGTTCGACGGGACGGGCGCCCCCGGCCGGCTGGCCGATGTCGGCGTCATCGGCGACCGCATCGCCGCCGTCGGCGACCTCGCCGGCGCGACCGCCGACCGGGTGGTGGACGCGTCCGGCAAGGCGGTCGCCCCCGGCTTCATCGACGTGCACACCCATGACGACCGGGCGCTGCTGTCCAACCCCGACATGGCGATGAAGACGAGCCAGGGGGTGACGACGGTGGTGGTCGGCAACTGCGGCGTCAGCCTGTCGCCCTTGGCGATCGACCATCGCCCGCCGCCGCCGCTCGACCTCCTGGGCGAGCAGGACTGGTACCGCTTCCCCCGCATGGCCGACTACATGGCGGCGGTCGATGCGGCACCGGCCGCGGTCAACGCCGCCTGCCTGGTCGGCCACGGCACGCTGCGCGTCGGCGCCATGGACGACCTGCTGCGCCCGGCGACCCCGGCCGAGATCGACCGTATGAAGGAGCGGCTGGCCGAAGGGCTGGCCGCGGGCGCCATCGGCATGTCGACCGGGCTTTTCTATCGCCCGGCCAATGCCGCGCCGACCGAAGAGGTGATCGCGCTGGCCGAGCTGCTGGAGCCGGTGGGCGCCATCTACACCAGCCACATGCGCGACGAGGGCGAGCAGGTGATGGAATCCCTGCACGAGACCTTCCGCATCGGCCGCGAGGCCGGGGTGCGGGCCATCGTCAGCCACCACAAGGTGATCGGCACGCCCAATTTCGGCCGCTCGGAAGAGACGCTGGCCCTGATCGAACGGACCCGCGTCGGCCAGGACATCGGGCTCGACTGCTACCCCTACGTCGCCGCCTCCACCGTGCTCGATTCGAGCCGGCTCGAGCGCTGCAGCCGGGTCATGGTCACCTGGTCGACCAGGCACCCGGAGGTGAGCGGCCGCGACCTGGCCGACATCGCCGCCGAATGGGGGGTAAGCCAGCTCGAAGCCGTCGACCGGCTGAACCCGGCCGGGGCCATCTACTTCATGATGGACGAGGCCGACGTGCGGCGCATCCTCTCCTACCCCCACACGATCGTCGCCTCGGACGGGCTGCCGCATGATTCCCATCCCCATCCGCGCCTGTGGGGCACCTTCCCCCGGGTGCTGGGGCACTACTCCCGCGATGTCGGCCTGTTTCCGCTGGAAGAGGCGGTGCGGCGCATGACCGGCCTGCCGGCGGAACGCTTCCGGCTGACCGGGCGCGGCCAGATCGCGATCGGCGCCCATGCCGACATCACGGTCTTCGACCCGGCGACGGTGATCGACTCGGCGTCGTTCGAGCATCCGGCCACCCCGGCGCGCGGTATCGAGCACGTCTTCGTCAACGGCCGGGCCGTGTGGACCGAAGGGGCCTCGACCGGCAATCGGCCCGGGCGCCTGCTGCGCCGCCAGGATCTGCAGGCCGCCGCCTGACGCGGCCCGCCCCCCGTCCCGCCGGCCGCCAAGGCGGTCGACGGGCCGGGCGGCCAGCGTCACAATGCGCCATGACCAGCGGCGAACGATCAAACGATAAGTCCCGGACCGATCCCGTGCCGCTCGACGCCGTGCTCGACCGGGTGATCGAGGCGGTTGCCGTGCTCGGGCCCTGCGGCGCGCTGCTGTTCGCCAACGATGTCTGGCGGCGCCTGGCGGACGTGCCCGACGAGGCGCCCCAGGCCACGCTGGAGCGGGTCGGCGGGTCTCCGCATTTCCTGGTCCGGCGCTATCCGTTGCCCGATGGGGCATCGCTGGTCCTGGTCCGCCAGGATGAGCAGGGGCTGTTCCGCGAGCTGCTCGACAATCTCGACAGCACGCTCGCGGTCTATGACGAGAACGAGCGGTTCCGCTTCGGCAATGCCGCTTTCCACCGGCTCTATTTCCACCATGGCAGCGATGCCGATCTGCTCGGCCGCACCTTCGAGGAACTGCTTCGCGCGACGATCGAGGCGGGCGAGGCGCCCGAGCCGCAGGCGGCGAGCGACCCCCAGGCCTATATCGCGCGCCGCCTGGCGGAGTTCCGCGACCGCCGGGCGGGCGATTCCGAGCGACTGTCGCCGTCCGGCCGCTGGGACCTGCTGCGCACGCGCTTCACCCCGTCCGGCCTGCGCATGTCGATGCGCACCGAGATCACCGAGCAGAAGCGGATCCAGGAAGAGCTGCGCCACGCCAAGGACCGGCTGGAGGTCGAGGGGGCCGCCAGGGCCCGGTTCGTTGGCCGCCTCAGCCAGGATCTGCGGACGCCGCTCTCGGCCGTGCTCGGCTATGCCGAGCTGATCGAGGCCGAGGTGATGGGGCCGCTGGGATCGCCCAAGTACCAGGAATATGCCGCGCTCATCCGCCAGTCCGGCCGCCGGCTGCTCGATCTCGTCGAGGGGCTGCTGGAGATGAGCCGCACCGAGGCCCGCCGCGGCGAGATGCAGGAACAGGCGGTCGACCTGCCGGCGCTGCTGCGCGCCGAGGGGGTGGCGATCCAGGGACAGGCCCGGGCCAATCACACCCAGGTCGCGTTGATCCTGCCGGGCGGGTTCCCGGCCCTGCGCGGCGATCCGCGCATGGTGCGCCAGATGGTGCAGGCGCTGATGTCGAACGCCGTCCGCCACACCGTCGACGGCGTGGTCACCGCCTCCCTTCGCCAGGCGGACGACGGAGCGATCGACATCGAGGTCCGCGACGATGGCGTCGGCATGACGGCGGAGGTGGTCACCCGGCTCGGGGAGCCGTATTTCCAGGGCGCCCGGCCCGGCGCCGCGCCGGAGGCGGGCGCCGGGCTCGGCCTCGCCATCGTCAAGGACCTGCTGCGGCTGCACCAGGGCAGCCTGACGATCGCCAGCACGCTCGGCATCGGCACGATCGCCACGCTGAGCTTTCCCGCCACCCGGACGATCGCACCATGACGCCCGCGGCGGCGGATGCCGAACTGGCCGGCTGGCTTTCCAGCATCCTCGATCTGGTCGCGGACGAGGAGGCGCGGGCGGACCCGGCCGTCGCGGTCGAGGGGCTGTCGCCCACGCCGGCCGGCGCGCGGCTCTATCGCGAGGTGCTCGACCAGCTCGACGACTCGGTCGTCGCCTTCAGCGGCGACGATCGCTTCCTGCTCGGCAACAGCGCCTATCGTCGGCGCTATCCCCATCTTCCCCCGGACAGCGAACTGGCCGGCCAGACCTTCACCCAGATCCTGCAATACGCCCTGGAAGCCGGCTCCATCATCGAGAAGCAGGCGGCCGAGGACCCCGCCGCCTACCTGGCGCGCCGCGTCGCCCAGCTGCACCAGCCGGATGGAGCGGGGGCGGAGCGCCTGACGGCCTCCGGCAACTGGGACCTGATGCGCATCCGCATGACCCCGGATGGCTGCCGCCTGTCGATCCGTACCGACATCACCGAGCAGAAGCGCGCCCAGGAGGATCTGCGGGCGGCTCTGGAGCGGCTGGAGTCGGAAGGCACCCAGCGGGCCGCCTTCATCGCCAAGCTGAGCCACGAGTTGCGCACGCCGCTGACCGCCATCCTCGGCTACGCGGGCATGATCGAGGGCGAGGTGATCGGGCCGCTCGGCCCGCAGCGCTACCGGGAATACGCGGCATCGATCGTCCAGGCAGGGCAGCGCCTGCTCGACTTCATCGACCAGATCCTGCACCTCAGCCGTCTGGAAGCCGGGCGGATGGACATGGCCGAGACCGCCATCGACCTGGTCGATACCCTGCGGCGCGAGATCACGGTGGTCGAGCCGGCGGCGCGGGACAACCGGACTATCCTGGCGCTCCAGCTGCCGAGCGGCTTTCCGGCTCTCCGGGGCGATCCCCGGCTGGTCCGGCAGATGATCCTCACCCTCTTGTCGAATGCGGTGCGCCTCACCCAGCGCGGGACGGTGTCGGTTTCCCTCGGCCGGCGCCCCGATGGGGGCATAGACCTCCGTGTCGCCGACGATGGCGCCGGGATGACGTCGGAGCTGCTGGCACGGGCCGGCGATCCCTATCTCCGCACCGCTCCCGCCCCCCCGTCCGGTGAGGGCAGCGCGGGGCTGGGGCTGGCGCTGGTGAAAGAGCTGGCCGGGCTGCACCAGGGCCAGCTGTTCATCGCCAGCGAACCCGGGCGCACGGTGGCGACCCTGTCGTTTCCGCCGGAACGGACCATGTCGGCCGGCCATGCGTCCTAGGTGCCTCTTGACGGCGTGGGGGCGGCTCCAGTCTGGTGTGGGCCATGAACAAAGACGCGCCGGCCGTTCCTGGCGCCGAGCATTCCGGCGCGGCGGGACCGCGTCCGGAAGAACCGCGCCCTGAAAACCCGGCCCCGCGACTGGCGGCGCTGGCGGACCAGCTCGACCGCCGGGCGACCGGGGTCGCGATCTTCGATGCGTCCGGCCGGCTGCGTCATGCCAATGCCAGCCTGCGGCGCTTCCTCGCCGGGCGCGATCCCGAGGTGGCGGCGGTGCCGGATCCCGACGGCACGCTGTTGCTGCCCGACGGGCGCACGGTCGTCGCCCGTCGGATTCCGCTCGATGCCGGGGCCTGGGCCATCCTGGTGCCGGCCCCGCAGACCGACGTGGACTTCCTGCGCAGCGTGCTCGATTGCCTGGATACCACCATCGTCGCCTACGACGCCGATGACCGCTACCTGTTCGGCAACGCGGCCTATCACCGCCGCTACCCGCACCTGCCGCCCGACGAGCAGCTGATCGGCCGCACGTTCGAGGAGATGCTGCGGCAGACCATCGCGGCGGGCAGCTTCGCCGACGCCCAGGCGAAGCACGACCCGGAAGCCTATGTCGCGCGGCGGGTCGCGGAGTTCCGGGCAAACCAGCCGGCGATGTCGGAATGGATGACGGCATCGGGCAACTGGGAGAAGGTCCGCGTCATCCGCACCCCGTCCGGGGTGCGGCTGTCGGTGCGCACCCGGATTACGGAGGTCAAGCGGGTCTACGAGGAGTTGCGTCGCACCAAGGAGCGGCTGGAGGCCGAAATGGCGGTGCGCAACAGCTTCGTGCGCCGCCTGGGCCACGAGTTCCGCACGCCCCTGTCTGCGGTGCTGGGCTACGCCGAGATGATCAGCGACGAGGTGCTGGGCGCGCTGGAAACGCCGAAATACCGCGACTATGCCGCGCTCATCCACCATTCCGGCCAGCACCTGCTCGACCTCGTGGCGGACCTGGCGCGCGGCGTGGAGGAGCCGTCGGCGCCGCTGCGCGACGAGGCGATCGATCTGGCGCGGTTGCTCGGCCGCGAGATGACGGTGGTGGCGCCGATGGCCCAGGCGGCCGGCATCCAGCTGGCGCTCAACCTGGCCGACACGCCCGCGCATCTGCGCGGCGACGCCAGGATGGTGCGCCAGATGGTGCTCAACCTGCTTTCGAACGGCGTCCGCTTCGGCCGGCAGGGCACGGTCAGCATGTCCGTGCGGCATCGCGCGGATGGTGGCATCGCCATCGCCGTGACCGATCACGGCGTCGGCATCGCGCCCGATGTCCTGGCCCGGCTCGGCGAGCCCTTCTATCGCGGTCCGGCCTCGCCCGACCGGCCGGCCGGCACCGGGCTCGGCCTGGGCGTCGTCAAGGAGCTGATCGCCCTCCACCAGGGACGGCTGGTCATCACCAGCCGGCTGGGGGAGGGCACGACCGCGATCCTCGAATTTCCGCCGGAGCGGACCGTCACCGCACCCGGCTGACCGTCACGCGGACGGGTCGAGCGGCCAGATCGGCCGGCGGATCCGGCTGAAGTCGAACCGGTTCAACTCCGGCGTGGTCAGGGCGCCGGTATCGACCGTCAGTACCCGCCGGGCCATCGGCCCGAAGGTGGCGCGGAAGTGCTGGGCGGACTTCACCACCAGCACGTTCTTCCTGGTCGGGTCGATGCCGACCGACAGGAAGTGCTGCCGGTCGATGGTCTGGAAGCGGCTGGCCGCCAGGACGATCTCCATCCCGCCCACCTGCAGGACGGCGGTGTCGCCCATGGTGGAGCGCAGCCCCTTCCACATCGGTCCGTCGAAGGTGAAGGCGCCGGTGCCGAGGTGCCGGACGACCCCGGTCACCTTCAGCGGCGCGCCGCCGAACTCGGGATCGATCTTGCCGCCGACCAGCAGCTCGACGGTCGCCCCCACCCCCGCGGCCCGGCACGCTTCGACCGCCTCGGGATCGGTGACGGGGCATACGGCGACGTCCTCGATCCCGGCCGCGAGCAGGCCGCGCAGCAGGTTGGTGGCGTCGCCATAGCCGCCGCCACCCGGATTGTCGGTGTAGTCCGCCAGGACCAGCGGCCGGCCGGACCCGTCCGTCCGGCGGGCGATCGAGACCGCCTCGCCGACCGTGGTGCGCTGGGTCGAGCTGGTGAAGCGGTTGTCCCAGCAATAGTCCATCAGCGCTTCGGCGATGGCCCGGGCGCGCTCCGGCTGGCCATCATGGGTGACGGCGACCGACGGGCCGGCATCCTGGATGTTGGAGCGGGTGAAGCCGGCATGGACGCTGACGACGAGGATGCCCGGCTCCCGCTCGTAGGCGTCGGCGCGGCGCAGGGCCTCGGTCATCACCCCTTCGACGGTCGTCTTGCCGCCGTCGAAGCCGAGCAGGGTCGGCCGCCGGGCGACCACCGCCTGGGGCCGGATCTCGCCGTCCAGGGTGCGCTTCATCAGCCGGGCCGCCTGCTGGGCGCGCTCGTACTGGTCGATGTGCGGATAGGTGCGATAGGCGACGACGATGTCGGCGTGCCGGCACATCGCGTCCGTGACGTTGGCGTGCAGGTCGAGGGTGATGGCGATCGGCAGCCGGGTGCCGACCTTGGCCCGGATCCGGCCCAGCAGCTCGCCCTCGGCGTCGTCCGCCCCCTCGGCCACCATCGCGCCGTGGAAGGCGATCAGGATGCCGTCGAACGGCTCGTCGAGCGTCTCCATCACCGGCCGGGTCAGGGCGGCCCAGGCCTCCGCCGTGACGGTGCCGGACGGGGTGGCGGCCGCCGAGATGGGATGCCGCACCTGCCAGCCATACTCGGCCGCGGCGTCGAGGAACCCGCCCATCTCGGAGCGGGTCCCCTGCATCGCCTTGGCCACCGCCTCGTCGCCGACATGCAGGTAGCGGCGGGCGAAGGCCGGCAGGTCGGTCTTCAGCCTCGAGAAGGTGTTGGTCTCGTGCGCGACGTGGATCAGCAGCAGGCGCGGCATCGTCGACCTCACTTCCCGAGCTTCGTCAGGTCCGGGATCGGCCGGGCGGTGCGCGGGTCACGCTCCAGCACCTGCTCCAGCGCATGGGCGAAGGCCAGCACCTTCAGGTCGCCGCGGTGCGGGCCGATCACCTGCAGCCCGAACGGCGTGCCGGTCGGCTCCAGCCCGCACGGCATGCTGAGCGAGGGGTGGCCCGTCAGCGTGATGCCGTAGGTCAGCGCCAGCCAGTGGAAATAGTGGCGCAGCGGCTCGCCGTTGACATGGCTGACATAGAGCTGCTCGACCGGGAACGGCGCCACCGGCACCGTCGGCGAGATCAGGATGTCGAAGTCGCGGAAGAAGTCCTGGAAGCTGCGGTAGATGCGCGTCTGCGCCTTGTGGCCCTCGGCGATGTCGAGCGCGGTGAACTGCAGCCCCTGCTCGTAGTTGGCGACGATGTTGGGGCCGAGCTTGTCGCGGTGCTTCTCGTAGCGGTCCTTGTGCGAGGCGAGGAAGTTCTGCGCCCGCATGGTGTCGAAGGCGAAGTCGGCCCCGGCCATGTCGGGGTCGCGCCATTCGGCCTTCTTGAACACGTGCTTGAAGAGATCGACCCGCTCGCGGAAGGTGGCGCGGATCGTGTTGTCGACCGGCGCGAAGCCGAGATCCTCGGAGAAGGCGACGCGCATCGAGGACAGGTCGCAGCGGCCGGGCCGGCCGAAGCTGGCGGCGTCGACCGGGCCGGCGAAGGGGTCACGGCTGTCGTCGGAGACCATGCCCTCCATCAAGAGGCAGGTGTCGGCGACGGTGCGCCCCATCGGCCCCACGACCGAGAGCGCGGTCCAGCCGAGGGCGCGGCGCTCGGACGGCACCAGGCCCGGCGACGGCCGGTAGCCGACGATGCCGGAGAAGGCGGCCGGGATGCGCAGGCTGCCGCCGGTGTCCGACCCGGTGCAGATCGGCAGCATCGAGGTGGCGAGCGCCACGCCCGAGCCGCCGGACGAGCCGCCGCAGATCCGCGCGGGGTCCCAGGCATTGCCGGTCGGGCCCCAGACCGGGTTGTTGGTGTTGGCGCCGGCCCCCCATTCCGGGACGTTGGTCTTGCCGACGACGATGGCGCCCGCCTGGCGCACGCCGGCCACCATGCGCTCGTCCTTCTCCGGGACATGGTCGGCGAAGAGCGGCGAGCCCCAGGTGGTGCGCAGGCCGCCCGTCTCGTTCAGGTCCTTGATGCCGACCGGCAGGCCGTGCAGCGGGCCCAGCGCGTCGCCGCGCATCACCGCCTCCTCGGCCGCCTTGGCCTCGTCGCGGGCGCGGTCGACGCACATCGCGGTGACGGCGTTCAGCGTCGGGTTCACCTCGGAGATGCGGACGAGGCAGGCTTCCAGCAGCTCCACCGGCGAGAGCTGGCGGGTGCCGATCAGGCGGCGCAGCTCGACCGCGGGCTGGTCGACGAGTTGGGTCATGGTCGGATCCCTTTTCGAGGCGGGAGGGGAAAGGTCAGACGGCGCGGGCGGGCGTGCCCGGTTCGCCCAGGTCCCAGAAGATGCCGGCCATCATCCGCAGCCCCTCGCGGGCGATCGGCGCCAGCATGTGCTCGTCCGGCGCATGCTGCGAGCAGGACGCGTAGGAATGCGGCACCCACACGGTCGGCGTGTCGAGGGTGATGGCGAAGGCGTGGTTGGGCAGGGTGCCGCCCAGGTTGGGCAGCAGGGCCGGCGGCGCCCCCACGGTCCGGGTCACCGAATCCTTGGTCCACACCACCCACGGGTGCTCGGGGTCGAGACGGGTGGCGGGGGCGGCCTCGCCGCGCGAGCGGGAGATCTTCACCATCGGGAAGCCGTGGGTGTCGAACCAGCGGCGCAGCGCCGGCACGAACTCCTCCGGGTCGGAGCCGACCACGTAGCGGATCTGGCAATGGGCGGTCGCCCGCGGCGGGATCGCGTTGACCGGCTTGTCCGGGTTGCCGGTGCGCATCGCCAGCACCTCGAAGCTGTTCCAGCCGAAGACCCGCTCGGCCGGCGAGAAGCCGGGCTCGCCCCATTCGGCGTCGATCGCCGGCCCGTCCGGGCCGCCGTCGACCGACAGGCCGGCGAGCGCCTCGCGGACCGAGTTGGTCATCGGCGCGGGCCGCCATTCCGGGACCCGGATGGCGCCCGAGGCCGAGGTCAGGCTGGCCAGCGCATGGGCCATCAGGATGCCGGGGTTGGCGAGCAGCCCGCCCCAGTTGCCGGAATGGTGGCCGCCCTCGCGCAGGTCGATCGACAGGTCGAAGTTGAAGGCGCCCCGGGTGCCCATGTAGAGCGTCGGCTGTCCCGGCTGCAGGCGCGGCCCGTCGGAGCCGATCAGCACGTCGGCGGCCAGCCGGCCGCGATACTGGGCGCAGACCTCGTTGAGGCCGGGCGACCCGACCTCCTCGCCCATGTCGATCAGGATGCGGGAGTTGAAGCCGAGCCGGCCGCGCAGCTTCAGCACCGCGGCGATGGCGGCGATGTTGATCGTGTGCTGGCCCTTGTTGTCGGCGGTGCCGCGGCCATAGATGCGCTCGCCGTCGATGGCCAGTTCCCACGGGCCCTTGCCCTGGCGCCACTGCTCCTCCTGGCCGCGCACGACATCGCCATGGCCGTAGGTCAGGACCGTCGGCAGGGCCTCGCCCTCGCGCCGCTCGGCGATCAGGAAGGGCGGGCCGCCGGCGACCGGGTTCTCGACCACGTCCCAGGCATAGCCGAGCTGGGTCAGGGCCGGGCCGATCTCCTCGGTCAGGTACTGGTAGAGCACCGGCCGGCGGTCGGGATTCTGGCTTTCCGTCGGGATGGCGACGCGGCGGGCGAGGTCGGCGTGGAAGGTGCCGGAATCGAAGTGCCGCTCGATTTCCTGGATGACGGCGGTGCGGGACATGGCAGGGGCCTCGCCGGTTCGATGTCGGATGGAGGGTGCGGATGGGCGGCCTGGGGCGCGCCCGGGAAGGATCGGCACCCTACGACAACTCCGCGGCTTGCGGCCAGCGCGAACCCCTTGGAAGGGCGGCGGGAGCGACCCAGAATGGCAGGCGAGTCGCCAGCCGGCCAAGCCCGGAATCCCGCGCCGATCCCGTGCCGCGGAACAAGAACAGCCCGAGGGGGAAACGATGCAGCTCGACCGCGCCATCAACCTCGACGATCTGCGCCGCATGGCCAAGCGCCGGCTGCCGAAGATCGCCTATGATTTCATCGAGGGCGGGGCGGATGACGAGGAAGGGCTGGAGCGGGCGACCGACGCCTTCCGCAAGTGGCGGATCGTGCCCCGCTTCCTGGTCGACGTCACCAACCGGCAGCAGAAGACGACGCTGTTCGGGCGCGAGTATGACAGCCCCTTCGGCATCGCGCCGACCGGCATCGCCGGGCTGTTCCGCCCCGGTGCCGACATGATGCTGGCGGAGGCGGCGCGCGACGCCAACATCCCCTTCATCATGTCGGGCACGGGCACCGGCTCGATCGAGGAGCTGGGCCGGCTGGCCCCCGAGCATGGCTGGTACCAGATCTACCTGGCCAAGGACTGGAAGATCTCGCAGGGGATGGTGGAGCGCGCGCGCGACGCCGGTCTGTCGACCCTGGTCCTGACGGTCGACGTGCCGTGCGGGTCCAACCGCGAGCGCAACGTGCGCAACGGCTTCTCGCGCCCGCTCAAGATGAGCCTGCGCACCCGGCTCGAGGCCCTGCTGCACCCGGGCTGGATGCGGGAGTATTTCCGCACCGGCACGCCGATGTTCCACAACTGGGCGCCCTACGGCCCGATCGGCGGAACCGCCGACGAGGTGGCCGACTTCGTCGTTGCCCAGTCCTACCCGGCCCTGACCTGGGGCGAGGTCGAGAAGCTGCGCCGGCTGTGGCCGCGCAACCTGGTGCTGAAGGGCATCATGCATCCCGACGATGCGCGCCGGGCGGCCGAGCTGGGCGTCGACGGCATCATGGTCTCCAACCACGGCGCCCGGCAGCTCGACCGCTCGCCCGCCCCGCTGGAGGTGCTGCCGGCGATCGACGAGGCGGTCGGCGACCGCATGACCCTGATGCTGGACGGCGGCGTGCGGCGCGGCTCCGACGCGCTGATCGCCCAGTGCCTGGGGGCGAAGTTCGTCTTCATGGGCCGTTCCACCCTCTACGGCGTGGCCGCGGCCGGCAAGCCCGGCGCCGAAAAGGCGATCGCCATCATGCGGCGCGAGATCGACCTCGCCATGGCCCAGATGGGCTGCCCCAGCATCGACCGGCTGGGGCCGGACTTCCTGATGTGGGACCGGCCCGAGGACCGGCTGCGCAACCGGCGGGTCTGAGCCGCCGGCCGCGCAGCCCGGCGGGCCGTCAGCTCTTCAGGAAGGCGAGCAGGTCGGCGTTGAGCTGCTCCTTGTGGGTGTCGGTGATGCCGTGCGGGGCGCCGGGATAGACCTTGAGGGTGGCGCCGGCGATCAGCTTCGCCGACGAGCGCGCGGCGGCGTCGATCGGCACGATCTGGTCGTCGTCGCCGTGCAGGACCAGCGTCGGCACGTCGAACCGCTTCAGGTCCTGGGTGAAGTCGGTCTCCGAGAAGGCCTTGATGCAGTCGTAGGCGTTCTTGTGCCCGGCCATCATGCCCTGCAGCCAGAAGGCATCGATCATCCCCTGGGAGGGGGTGGCGCCCGGCCGGTTGAAGCCGAAGAACGGGCCGGCGGCCAGGTCCTTGTAGAGCTTGGAGCGGTCGGCGAGGCTGCCGGCGCGGATGCCGTCGAACACCTCGACCGGCAGGCCCCCGGGGTTCGCCTCGGTCTTCAGCATCAGGGGCGGCACCGCCGAGATCAGTCCGGCCTTGGCCACGCGCCCGGTGCCGTGGCGGCCGATGTAGCGCGAGATTTCCCCACCGCCGGTCGAGAAGCCGAAGATGGCGGCATCCTGGACGTCGAGGGCGTCCAGCAGCTGCGCCAGGTCGTCGGCATAGGTGTCCATCTCGTTGCCGTGCCAGGGCTGGCTCGACCGGCCGTGGCCGCGCCGGTCATGGGCGATGACCCGGTAGCCGTTGGAGGCCAGGAACAGCATCTGCGCTTCCCAGCTGTCGGCGTTGAGCGGCCAGCCGTGGCTCAGGACCACCGTCGGGCCCACGCCCCAGTCCTTGTAGTAGATCGTCGTGCCGTCCTTGGTCGTGATCGTGCTCATGGGCCGGGTCTCCTGCGGAAGGGGGCGATCACCGCCCCTTGCCGGCCCATCCTATCCGCGCCCTCGGGTGCGGGATTGTGTCAGCCGGATCCGTTTTGGATCTTTCGCGCACTATCCGCGGGCCGCTTCACGACGCCTGCTTCAGCGCCGTGTCGTAGAGGTGGCATTCGACATGGCCGGTCTGGGTGGCGAGCGGCTTCGGCACGATCGTCCGGCACACCGGCATGACGTGCGGGCAGCGCGGGTGGAAGGTGCAGCCGGACGGCGGGTCGATCGGGTTGGGGAAGGTGGTGCCGAGGTTGGCGTCGGGCACGCCCAGGCCGGGCTCCGGGGTCAGCACCGAATCGAGCAGGGCCCGGGTATAGGGGTGCTGCGGGTCGCGGAACAGCTGGTCGGTCTCCGCCTCCTCGACGATGCGGCCGAGATACATGACCGCTACCCGGTGGGCCATGTGCTCGACCACCGCCAGGTTGTGGCTGATCAGGAGGTAGGTCAGCCCCAGCTCGCGCTGCAGGTCGAGCAGCAGGTTGAGGATCTGCGACTGCACCGACACGTCGAGCGCCGAGGTCGGCTCGTCGCAGATGACCAGCTCCGGCCGCATGATGAGTGCGCGCGCGATCGCCACGCGCTGCCGCTGGCCGCCCGACAGCTGGCTCGGATAGTTGCCGACATAGCGATGCGGCAGGCCCACCATGTCCATCATCTCGCGCACCTTGGCCGGCCGCTCGGCGGCCGAGCCGACGCGGTGGACCCGGAGCGGCAGCCCGATGATGTCGCCGATCGTCTTGCGCGGGTTGAGGCTGGAATAGGGGTCCTGGAAGATCGGCTGGATGCGCCGGGCCGTCGCCCGGCGGTCGAGCCCGGTGATCGCCTGGCCGGAGACCAGGATGTCGCCGGAGGTGGGCGGCAGCAGGCCGAGCAGCATCTTGGCCAGCGTGGACTTGCCGCAGCCGGATTCGCCGACCAGCCCCAGCACCTCGCCCTTGGCGAGCCGCAGCGAGACGCCGTTGACCGCGTGCAGCGGGCGCTTGGGCTTGAGGAAGCCGGTGCTGACCTGGAAGGTGCGGAAGACGTTGGCGGTCTCGAGGATCGGGGTCATGCCGCGACCGCCCGGGCCTGGTTGGCGATGCAGGTCTCGACCGGCAGGATGCAGCGGTAGGCCCGGCCCTCCGAGAGCGGCGTCAGCGGCACGGGCGCGGCCGTGCAGGCGGGGGTCGCGTATTCGCAGCGGTTGGCGAAGTTGCACTGGGTCGGCTCGCCGAACAGCGCCGGCACGACGCCGGGGATCGAGCCCAGGTGGCTGCCGCGCCTGGTCTTGCCCGGCACCGGGATGCAGCGCAGCAGGCCCTGGGTGTAGGGGTGGAGCGGGCGCGAGAAGACCTCGTGCACGGTGCCGCTCTCGACGATCTCGCCCGCATACATGACGGCGACCCGGTCGGCGACCCGGGCGACGATGCCGAGGTCGTGGGTGATCAGCATGACGCCCATCTGCAACTCGCGCTGCAGGGTCGCCAGCAGGTGCAGGATCTGCGCCTGGATGGTGACGTCGAGGGCGGTGGTCGGCTCGTCGGCGATGATCAGCTCCGGCCCGCACATCAGCGCCATGGCGATCATCACCCGCTGCCGCAGGCCGCCCGAGAGCTGGTGCGGGTACTGGCCGAGCCGGCTGGCGGCGGCGCTGATGCCGACCTTCTCCAGCAGGAACACCGCCCGCTCCCGCGCCTCCCGCCGCGACGCCTTGCGGTGGCGCAGGAATGCCTCCTCCAGCTGGTTGCCGATGGTGTAGGCCGGGTTGAGGCTGGTCATCGGCTCCTGGAAGATCATCGCCATCCGGTTGCCGCGCACGTCCGACATGGCGCGTTCGTCCATGCCCTGCAGGTCGGCTCCGCCCAGCAGCAGGCGGTTGGCGGTGCGCTTGGCCCGCTTCGGCAGCAGGTTCATGATCGACAGCGAGGTCAGCGACTTGCCGCAGCCGGACTCGCCGACGATGCACAGGGTCTCGCCGCGCTGGACGCTGAAGCTGATGCCGCGCACCGGCACCAGGGTGCCGGTGGCGAGCGGGATCTCGACCCGCAGGTTCTCGACTTCGAGGATGGCGCTCATCGCAGGGTCATCGCCTTCCGGTCAGTTTCGGTTCGGGTCAGTTGCGGTTCTCGGGCGCGGTCACGTCGCGCACGCCGTCGCCCAGCAGGTTGATCGACAGGACCAGCAGGAACAGGCAGATGCCGGGCAGCGTGATCATCCACGGGCTGAAGAACATGTCCTCCTTGGCCTCCGACAGCATCAGGCCCCAGGACGGCAGGGGCGGCTGCACGCCGAGGCCGAGGAAGGAGAGTGCGGCCTCCAGCAGGATGGCGTTGGCCATCTCGACCGTCGCCACCACCACCAGCGAGTTCAGGATGTTGGGCAGGATCTCGCGCAGCAGGATGTGCGGGGTGGAGCAGCCGATCGCCTGGGCCGCGGTGACGTAGTCGAGCGAGCGGGCCTGCATGGTGACGCTGCGCATGACGACGGCGAAGCGGTCCCACAGCAGGAAGCCCAGCACCAGGATCACCACCTCCAGCGAGCTGCCGTAGAGGGCGACCACCGCCAGCGCCACCATGACGACCGGCATCGACAGGCGGGTGGTGATGAGGAAGGTGACGACCATGTCGACGCGGCCGCCGAAATAGCCTGCCATCACCCCCAGCGTCGTGCCGATGATGCCGGAGATGAGCATGGTCGCGATGCCGATCACCAGCGAGATGCGGGCGCCGTAGATGAGGCGCGAGAGATAGTCGCGGCCGACCTTGTCCGTGCCGAGGATGTGCTCCCAGCCGGCCTTGGGATTGTCCCAGAACCAGGCGTGCCAGATGGGCGGGATGCGGCGGCTGGCGAGGCTCTGGGCATAGGGGTCGTGCGGGGCGACGAACCAGGCGCCGACCGCCATCGCCACCATCAGCCCGAGGACGATGATCCCGAACATGAGGCTGCGATGGCCGAAGACGCGCCGCCGCAGCAGCGCCATCGGGCTGGGTGCCAGCATCTGCTCGGGCGAGAGGCGGGCGGCCCCGAAAACCGTGGAGGTTGCCATGGCTCAGCCCACCCGGATTCGCGGATCGAGATAGGCGTTCAGGAGATCCGCCAGGAGCGTCAGGAAGATGTAGAAGAGCGAGATCAGCAGGACGATCGCCTGCACCACCGGGATGTCCGAGCGGCTGATCGATTCCCAGGCGAGGAAGCCGACCCCGTGCAGGGCGAAGATGGTCTCGATCACCACCGACCCGCCCAGCATGAAGCCGAACTGCACGGCCGCCAGCGAGACCACGGGGATCACCGCGTTGCGCAAGGCGTGCTTGAACAGGACCGTCGCCGGGCGCAGGCCCTTGGCGCGGGCGGTGCGGATATAGTCCGACGCCAGCACCTCGATCATGCCGGCCCGGGTCAGGCGCATGAAGGCGGGGGTGGCGTAGTAGCCGAGCGCGATCGACGGCATCACGAAATGCGCCCAGGACCCCGAGCCGGAGATCGGCAGCCAGCGCAGCACGATGCCGAACAGGATGATCATCATCAGCGCGAACCAGAAGGTCGGCAGCGCCTGCCCCAGCACGGACAGCGACAGGGCCAGCCGGTCGACCGGCGAGTTCGGCTTCAAGGCGGCGACGACGCCGAGCGGGATCGAGAGCGAAAGCGCGAACAGGAGCGCGCAGCCGCCCAGCGTCATGGTCACCGGCAGCCGGTCCAGCAGCAGCTCGGCGACGGGGGTGCGCAGGCGGTAGGATTCGCCGAAATTGCCGGTCAGCGCGTTGCCCAGCCAGTCGAGATACTGGATCACCAGCGGCCGATCGAAGCCGAAGCTGCGGCGCAGCGCCTCGATGTCCTCGATGGTGGCGTTGGCGCCGGCGATGGCCTTGGCCGGGTCGATTGCCGCGTTGGTCATGATGAAGGTGATGCCGGATACCGTCAGCACCACCAGGGCCGCCAGCAGCAGGCGCTTCAGGGAATAGGCGAGCATCGGGCGTGCTCTCGGGCCGTGGACGGGTCGGCGCGGGCGGCCGGCAGGGGCCGCCCGCGCCGGCTCCCGCTACTTCCAGCCGTAGAGGTAGTAGCGCGGCAGCTCGTCGGCGAAGGCCTCGAAGTTGAGGTCCTTGGTCATGCCGTAGTTGGTGACGAAGGTGAACATCGGCAGCCAGTAGGCCTGCTCGGTGATCTTCTTGATCGCCTTGGAGTAGTTCTCCTTGCGCACCGCCTCGTCGACCGTGCTGCCGCCGGCTTCCAGCCACGCCTTGACCTCGGGGTCGCGGGCATAGTCGTCGCCGCTGCCGGCGAAGAAGTTGGGCAGGATGGCCGAGACGTCGTTGATCGAGTAGGAGCCCCAGTCCATGAAGTAGGTCGGGGTGGCGTTGGCGTGGTTCTTGTCGCGCACCGCGAAGTAGGTCATCTGCGTCAGCTTCGGCTTGATGCCGACGGCGTTCAGGTAGCCGAGGATCGCCTCGGACCAGTCGCGCGGGCGGTAGGCGAAGAACTCCATCTCGAAGCCGTCCTTGTAGCCGGCGGCGGCGAGCAGTTCCTTGGCCTTGGCGGGGTTGTAGGGATACTTGGCGGCGACCGAGTTGTCGCAGCCGAACTGGGTCGGGAAGCAGGGCGCATCCAGCACGCGCGACTTGCCGCCGATCAGGTTCTTGACGATCGCCGGCCGGTCGATGGCGTGCGCGATCGCCTGGCGGACGCGTACGTCCTGCAGCGCCTTCACGGGCGTGCGGCCAGCGGCGTCCATGCCGATATAGCCGACGCGCATCGTCTCGGCACGAACCACCTGGAGGCTCGGCACCGTCTCCAGCCGGTCGGCCTGGTCGACCGGGACGTACCAGATCCAGTCGAGCCCGCCCGCCAGCAGCTCGGCGATCTGGGTCGACATTTCGGGGATGGTGCGGATGACGATGTTCTTGATCTTGGCGTGCGGCTTCGACCCGCCCTCGAAGTGCCCTTCCCAGCGCTCCAGCGTGTATTCCTTGGTCGGGACGATCTTGGTCGCCTTGTAGGGGCCGGTGCCGACCGGCTTCAGGCCCATCTCCTTCGGGCCGACCTTGGCATAGTACTCGTTCGGGTACATGACGATCGGGATCGTCAGGAACTCCAGCGCCGCCGGGAACGGCTTCTTGGTGATGATCCGGACCTTGAACTTGTCGAGCTTCTCGGCCTTCTCGATCCAGCTGACGTTGGACTGGTTGATGACCTTGTTCTCGGGGTTCGAGATGTAGTTGAGGGTGAAGACCACGTCGTCGGCGTCGAACTCCTCGCCGTTGTGGAACTTCACGCCCTGGCGCAGCTCCATCTCCAGCGTGCGGTCGTCGACCCATTTCCAGGCGGTGGCCAGGTTCGGGATCGTCTTGAAGGTCTTGGGATCGCGGTCGACCAGCGTGTCCCACACCATGCGCGAGAAGAGGATGCCTTCGCGGTTGGTGTTGTAATAATTGTCGACGTTCTCGACCGTCTGCTCCCAGGCGATGCGCAGCGTGTCCTTGGACTTCTGCGCGGCGGCATCGGGTGCGGCGATCGCCAGTGCCAGCGCCGCTGCCGATGCAGCGGTTGCCCATTGCTTCATCATTGTTCCCCTTCCCCAGTCATCCCCCCGGCGGGGGGACAATTCGTACGGTTGCCGCCCCTGCGGGGCCCCGTTCGCCTTCTTGTCGTCTGGTAGAATAGCCAGACCGCCCGCTCTTACAAGCGCGGGCATGGCGAAACCGGGTACCCCATCCGGGCGATCGGTGAAGCCTCATCCCTGCGGTAAGCAAGTCGCGTGCCTTTTTCGCCTGGCGAAGCGTGGTTCGGGCCGGCGAAACAGCGGGTCCGGTCGCCGCCGCGGGGAAGCCGGCGGCGACCGGTCGCCTCAGATTTCCGCCGCGCCGTCGCCCCAGGGCTGCGACGGCTCGGCCGTGCCCAGGCGCTCGCCCGTCGCCGGGTCGACCGCGACCGCCACCGGGCAGGCGTAGTTCTTGGGGTAGACCATGCGCGGCTGCACCGAGGTCGGGAACTCCGCCGCCAGCGCGTCGAGCGTGTCCTGCGGCAGGCCGGGGTCGGCCGTGATCCCCTCGGTGCCGCTGACGTCGAGGCGGGGCTGGGCGAAGGCCTCGCCGAAGCCCATGCCGAAATCCATCTGGAAGGCGGCGATCTGCATCACGGCGGGCATGATCCGCCGCCCGCCCGAGGCGCCCATGGCGAAGCGCGGCTGGCCGTCCTTGGTGACGATGACCGGGCACATGTTGTTGAGCGGCCGCCGTCCGGGGGCGATCGCGTTGGGCCGGCCCGGCCGCGGGTCGAACCACATGATGCCGTTGTTCATCAGGATGCCGGTCGAGGGCAGCGTCACCTTGCTGCCGAACAGCGACAGCAGCGTCTGGGTGATCGTCACCATGTTGCCCTCGGCGTCGATCGCCGCCAGGTGGGTGGTGGAGACGGGCTCCTTCGTCCCCTCCGCCTCGCCCATCGTCTCCAGCCGCTCGGCATAGGCGTTGTGGAGGGTGCGGGCATAGGCGAGGTACTGGTCGGTGTCGGGCGCGCCGTCGCCGCTGGCCGGCCTGGCCGCCAGCCGGTCGAAGCACTGGGCGACGGTCGGGCCGGCGGTCAGCCCGGACATGGCGTGGACCTCGTAGCCGCGATAGGCGAGCTCGATCGGCTCGACGATGCGCGCCTCGTAGCGGGCCAGGTCCTCGAGCGACAGCTTGGCGCCGACCGCCTGCATGTCGGCCACGATCTGCCGGGCGAGCGCGCCCTTGTAGAAGCTGTCGGCGCCGTTCTCGGCGATGTGGCGCAGGGTCGCCGCCAGCTTGGGGAAGGGCAGCATCTTGGGCGGGCCCGACCAGTTGCCGACCGGCGGCACCCCGCCGTCGAGCCAGATGCCGGCGCTGCCGGGGTACTTCAGCAGGTCCTTGGCGCCGGTCGCGATCATCAGGGTGGCGTACCAGTCGACCAGCAGGCCCTGCTCGGCATGGGCGATGGCGGGCGCCATCAGCTCCGCCAGCGGCTTGGTGCCGAAGGTCTTCAGCGCCAGGCCGATGCCGGCCATGTAGCCGGGCACCGCGATCGACAGCGGCCCGTGGACGTTGCGGTCGCCCAGCACGCCCGGCCAGCCGAACAGGTCGGCCGCGCCGCTGGTCCCGGTCAGCGGGTAGTCGGCCGGGTCGATGCCGAGCGGCGCCACCATGGTGAAGTCGACCGCGTAGACCTTCTTCTCGCGGGCGACATAGACCAGCATGCAGCCGCCGCCGCCGATGCCGTTCATCCAGTTCTCGAGCACGCCCACCGTGAAGGAGGCGGCGATGGCGGCGTCGACCGCATTGCCGCCGGCGCGCAGGATGGCCGCACCGGCATCGGCCGCGCGCCGGCTCTGCGAGGCGACGACGCCGCCCTTGGAGCGGACGACGGCCTTGCTCACCTGCCAGTTGTGGCTGAACGAATGATCAATCATGGGGGAGGCTCCGGGCGGAAGGGAAAGGGCGCGGATCGGGAGGGACGATTCCCGTACCGCGCGCGGCCGACCGCCGACAAGGGGGCAATCGCGTCGCCCGCCCGCCTACACCGCGCGCGTCGCGACGACGACGGAGCATGCGAGCAGCACGGCCACCACGGCGACCGCGAAGGGCATCATGATCCGATAGGCGTCGCGCTCCCGTCCCGGCGTGCCGGCCAGGCTGCAGACGATCGCCATGCGCACCGGCGAGACGAGGTTGAGCGACAGGGCCGCGGCATGCTGCAGGGCGATCACGGCGGCGACGTTGAGGCCGGCCTCGGTCGCCAGGCTGACCTGCGAGGCCATGAAGAGCCCGTTCGCGCCGTTGCCGCTGTTGGCGAGCGCCCCGATCACCGCGGAGACGAGCGGCGTGGCGAGGATCGCCCAGCGGTCGAGCGCGGTGAACATGCCGCGCGCCAGGCCCTCCGCGATGCCGGAGCCGGCCAGGAGCTCGGCCATCATGGCGAAGGTGACGATGGTCAGGACCGCCAGGCGGCCCGTCTTCCAGGCGGCCCGGATCTCCGCGGGGAAGGCCGGCGCGCGCCCGCGCGCAAGGCCGGTCAGGAGGGCCCCCGCCACCAGCCAGGTGCCGGCATGGAACAGCGGCGACCATGGGGGCGCGCCGGCGAAGGGGTGCAGGCGCCCGGCCGCTTCGAGGAAATGGGTCAGCGGCGGCAGGAGCCGCGTCAGCACGAGCCAGCCGATCAGCAGCGCGAAGGGCGCCATCCGCCGCATGGCGCGGACCAACGCGGGCCGGTCCGGACGCGCATCGACCAGCCAGCGCAGGACGATCACCGGCCCGTAGGCAGCGAGCATGGCCGTCTCCGGCCCGAGCAGGGCGGTGGCGCCGATCACCAGGGCCAGGCTGGCGCCGAGCCAGGCGGCCTCGCCCGTCCGCTCGCGCCAGCCGGCGCCGATGCCGGCCTGCTCCGCCAGCCGCCAGTAGAGCATCAGCCAGAGCGCGTTGAAGAGGGTGACGACGAAGCTGGCGTGGACGGCAAGCGTGGTCGGGTCGGTGCGGGCGAGGGCCGCGCCGATGATGGCGCCGCTGCCCATCCCGCCCCACAGGATCAGGGTCTGGCTGAGCAGGCCGAAGGCCAGGAGATGGATCGGCGCCACGTCGAGCCGCCGGACCAGCATCATCGTGCCGATGATCCCGACCCCGAAGCCGGTGGCGGATTCCGCGAACGGGCCGATCAGGAAGCAGGCGGCGAACAGCAGCCGGCGCCGGGCCCGCGCGTCGGCCGGTGCCGCTTCGGCGGGCATCGCCGCACTACCCGGCCGCATGGCGATGTTCCAGAACAGGAGCCCGCCCAGGATGTACGGCACCACGATCCAGCCGATCCACGCCCCGCGGGCGAGGGCGACGGCCGCGTCGGAGAGCTGGAACGGGATCGGCGCAGCGGCGAGCGCCACGACCATGGCGATCCCGAGGCCGAGCAGCGAGGCCGCCAGCGTCCCGAGCCGCCCGCTCGCGATCCCGGCGATCACCGCCAGCGCCGGCAGCGTCCAGACCAGGTAGATCATCGGGGGTGCCTCCTGCGCCTTGCTTCGCCTCAGGAGGCTGGGGGGAATGCGGCCTCGTCCGAGGTCGTCCCGTAGGGGTCGGAGGCCGACCGGTCAAGCGTCCCCATGCTCGGCTCTCGCCGCGACGCCCGGGCTCGGGCTACTCTGCCCCGGTCATGCCGACCGCCATTCCCCACCGCCTGCTCCCCAACCCGCGCGCCGCGGGCCGGGATGCCGAATATGGCGCCGCCCAGCGCGCCGTCCTCAACCGGACCGCCTTCGCCGAGGCGCGCGACGAGATTACCCGCTGGCCGGGCTATACGCCGACGCCGCTGGTCGCCCTGCCGGGGTTGGCCCGCGACCTCGGCGTCGCCGCCGTCTGGTACAAGGACGAGAGCGGGCGCTTCGGCCTCGGCAGCTTCAAGGCGCTGGGCGGCGCCTACGCCGTGTTCCGGCTGCTGGCGCGCGAGATCGCGGCCCGGACCGGCGATCGGGTGACCTCGGCCGACCTCGTCGCCGGGCGCCATCGCGAGCTGGTCGCCGGGCTGACCGTCACCTGCGCCACCGACGGCAACCACGGCCGCTCGGTCGCCTGGGGCGCGCGCACCTTCGGCTGCCGCTGCGTCATCTACATCCACGAGACGGTGAGCGAGGGGCGGCGCGCGGCGATCGAGGCCTTCGGAGCCGAGGTGGTGCGCACCCCCGGCAACTACGACGATTCCGTCCGCCGTGCGGCCGGGGATGCGGCCGCCAACGGCTGGTTCGTCGTCTCCGACACCTCCTACGAGGGCTATCTCGACGTGCCGCGCGACGTCATGCAGGGCTATGCGCTGATGGCCGACGAGGCGATGGCCCAGCTGCCGGGCGGCGAGCGGCCGACCCACTGCTTCGTCCAGGCCGGGGTCGGCGGGCTGGCGGCGGCCATCTGCGGCCATTTCTGGGAACGCTGGGGCGCCGCGCGGCCCAGCTTCGTGGTGGTCGAGCCGGAGAAGGCGGCCTGTCTCTTCGCCAGCGCCGAGGCCGGGCGGCCCACCGTCTTCCCGGGTGCGCTCGATACCATCATGGCGGGCCTGGCCTGCGGCGAGGTCTCGCTGATCGCCTGGCAGGTGCTGGACCCGGGCGCGGATGCCTTCATGACCATCCCCGACGACGGCGCGGTGGCGGCGATGCGGGCGCTGGCCGCGGGCACGCCGCCGGTGGTCGCCGGCGAATCGGGCGTGGGCGGGCTGGCCGGGCTGATGGCGGCGGCCGCCGACCCCGAGGCGCGGCGCCGGCTCGGCCTCGACGCCAATTCTCGCGTGCTCCTGTTCGGCAGCGAGGGCGACACCGACCCGGCCCTCTATGCCGATCTGGTCGGCCGCCCGGCGTCGGCCGTGCGGGACGCCGCCTGATGCGCTCCCCGCGCGACCTTCGCATCGACGGCCAGGCGCTGATGGCGCGGCTCGACGCGCTGGCAGAGGTCGGCGCGATCGAGGGCGGCGGCGGCTGCCGCCTGGCGCTGACCGACGAGGACCGGGCGGGCCGCGACTTGGTCGTCGAATGGATGCGCCAGCTCGGCCTCTTCGTGCGCATCGACGCCATCGGCAACATCTTCGGGGTGCGGGCGGGGCGCGAGGACGGGCGGCCGGTGATGACCGGGTCGCACATCGACACGGTGCGCACCGGCGGCCGCTACGACGGCAACTACGGCGTGCTGGCGGGGCTGGAGGTGGTGCGGACGCTGAACGCGGCCGAGATCCTGACCCGCCGCCCGCTCTGCGTCGCCGTCTTCACCAACGAGGAAGGCGCGCGCTTCGCGCCCGACATGATGGGCAGCCTGGTCCATGCGGGCGGGCTGTCGCTGGCCGAGGCGCTCGCCCAGCGCGGCATCGACGGCGCGGCTCTGGGCGAGGAGCTGGCGCGGATCGGCTATGTCGGCGACATGCCGGTCGGCACCATCCAGCCGCACGCCTTCGTCGAGCTGCATATCGAGCAGGGGCCGGTGCTCGACCAGGAGGGGGTGACGCTGGGTGCGGTCGACCGGCTGCAGGGCATCTCCTGGCAGGAGCTGACGATCGCCGGCCAGTCCAACCATGCCGGCACCACGCCCTTGCGCCTGCGCCACGACGCGGGCTTCGTCGCCGGCGCCATCACCATGTTCCTGCGCGAGCTGGCCCGGAAGATGGGCGGCAACCAGCTGGCCACCGTCGGCAAGCTCGACCTGGTGCCGAACATCATCAACGTCATCCCGGCGCGGGCGACGATGACGGTCGACCTGCGCAACACCGACGAGCCCCAGCTGCGCGAGGCCGAGCGGCGGCTCGCCGCCTTCACCGCCGACCTTGCCCAGGCCGAAGGGGTGACCGTCACCGCCCGGACGCTGGCCCGGCTGGAGCCGGTGATCTTCGATGCCGACATCGCCGGGCGGATCGAGCGGGTGGCGGGGCGACTCGGCCACTCGATCCGGCGAATGACGTCCGGCGCCGGGCACGACGCGCAGATGATGGCGCGCATCTGCCCCGCCGCCATGATCTTCACCCCTTCCGTCGGCGGCCTCAGCCACAACGTGAAGGAGTTCACGCGGCCCGAGGACCTGAAGGCCGGCGCCGACGTCCTGCTGCATACCCTCATCGAACTGGCGGAGGCCTGATTACCCCATGAGCCGAATCGTCACCGTCGGCGCCGCCCAGCTGGGCCCGATCCAGCGCGCCCATTCGCGTACAGATGTGGTGCGCCGGCTGATCGACCTGATGCGCCAGGCGCACGCCATGGGCTGCGACCTGGTCGCCTATCCGGAACTGGGGCTGACCACCTTCTTCCCCCGCTGGTGGATGGAGGACCAGGCCGAGGTCGATGCCTTCTTCGAGCGCGAGATGCCGGGGCCGGAGACGCGGCCCCTGTTCGAGGAGGCGGCCCGGCTCGGCATCGGCTTCTCGATCGGCTATGCCGAGCTGGTGGTGGAGGACGGTCGCACCCGCCACTTCAACACCTCGATCCTGGTCGACAAGGCCGGCCGCGTCGTCGGCAAGTACCGCAAGATCCACCTGCCGGGCCACGCGGAGCACGAGCCCTGGCGCGCCTTCCAGCACCTGGAGAAGCGCTATTTCGAGGTCGGCAACCTGGGCTGGCCGGTGTGGCGGGCCTTCGACGGCATCATGGGCATGTGCATCTGCAACGACCGCCGCTGGCCCGAGACCTATCGCGTCATGGGCATGCAGGGGGTCGAGATGGTGCTGCTCGGCTACAACACGCCCGAGCACCACCCGCCGGCGCCCGAGCAGGACCATCTGGCGGAGTTCCACAACCACCTGTCGATGCAGGCCGGCGCCTACCAGAACAGCACCTGGGTGGTCGGCGTCGCCAAGGCCGGGGTCGAGGAGGGCTGCATGCTGATCGGCGGCACCGCCATCATCGCGCCGTCGGGCGAGATCGTCGCCAAGGCGCTCGGCCGCGACGACGAGCTGGTGGTCGCCCGCTGCGACCTCGACCATTCCGTCTCGTACAAGACGACGATCTTCAACTTTGCCGCGCACCGCCGGCCGGAAGCCTACGGGCTGATCACCGAGCGCGCGGGCGTGGTCGTGCCGCCCGAGGGGGCCGGCTCGTGAGGCCGGCCATCGCCGCGGTGATGGTGTGGGCGGGCCTGCTCGGCCTGCTCTACCTGGCGCTCGCCGCCTGGGTCGTGCGCCACCGCTATCGCACGAAGACCGGCATCGGCGACGGCGGCGACCCGGCGCTCGCGCGCGCCGTCCGCGTCCACGCCAACTTCGCCGAGTATGTGCCGATCACCCTGGTCCTGCTGCTGCTGCTGGCGCTGGCGGGCTGGGGATCGCTCCACCTGCACATCCTGGGCGGCGTGCTGTTCGTCGGGCGGGTGGCCCACGCCATCGGCCTGGCCGGTTCCGAGGGGCCGAGCCCCGGCCGCGCGGTCGGGATCCTGGCGACCTGGGGCGTGCTGGGGGTGGCCTCGGCCCTGGTGCTGCTGACCGCGCTCGGCTAGGCCCGCGCGGGCAGCCGACCGGAGGTGCGCGGGCCAGAGGAGCGCGGATCAGCAAGGCCGGCGACCAGGGTCGCGGCCAGCCCGGCCAGCGCGATCGAGCCGAACCACAGCGCGTCGTAGCCGCCAGCCAGGTCGAAGACCCGGCCGCCGGCGAAGGCCCCCGCCGCGCCGCCCACCGCGTGCCCGGCCGACAGGATGCCCATCGCCATGCCCATGATCGGCAGGCCGAGGCGGCTGGCGACCAGGCTCGCCGTCACCGGCACCGTCGCATAGTCGAAGAGCCCGAACAGGACCGCGAACACCAGCAGCAGCGGATAGTCGCCGGCTATGAACGGCAGCAGCACGAAGCACAGCGCCCGCCCGCCATAGATGACGGCCAGGAGCAGCGGCCGGTGCATGCGGTCGGACAACCAGCCGGCCAGGATCATGCCGCACAGGTTGACCCCCGACAGCACGCCATAGGCGGTCGCCCCCAGCACCGGGGGAAAGCCGCAGATCGCGGCGTAGGGCAGGAGGTGCGTCTCGATCACCCCGCTGGTGGTGAAGCCGCACAAGAGGAAGCTCCAGAAGAGCGCGTGGAACACGGGGCTGGCGGCGAGGAAGCGCAGCCGCTCGCCCGTGCCGCGTGGGTCGGATGCCGGCCGGGCACGCTTGCCCGCCGCGCCGGCCGCGGCCGGGCGCAGCACGACGAGCGTCGCCAGCAGCAGCACCAGCGCGCCCGCGGCGAGGCCGGCGAAGCCGCTGCGCCAGCCGCCGTCCTGCAGCAGCAGGGCAAGCAGCGGCATCATCAGCAATTGCCCGCCGGTCGAGCCGGAGGTGCCGATGCCGGTCGCCAGGCCGCGCCGCGTCTCGAAGCGCAGGGCGATGGCGGCGGCCACCACGTGCTGGGCGACCGCCCCGAAGCCGACCCCGGCCACGACCGCGAAGCCCAGCGGCAACAGCCAGCCATCCTCCCCGGCACCGGCCACCATCGCGATGCCGGCGCCGATCGCGGCCAGGCCGAACAGCAGCAGCGGCCGGGGTCCGTGCCGGTCGACGGCATTGCCGGCGACCGGCGCCACCGCCGCCATCACCAGCATGGTCACGGCCGCGATGCCGGAGACGAACTCGCGGCTCCAGCCGAATTCCGCCTGCCAGGCCGGCATGGCCAGCGACAGGGCGCCGCGGGCGGAGAAGGCCAGCGCCAGCGCCAGGAAGCCCAGTCCGACCACGCCCGCGTTCGACCATCGTGCCTGCCCTGCGCTGTCGTCCGTCATCCGCTGTCCCCGTCTGGCGGCGCCGACCATCGGCCCGCCGGGGCCGCGCCGACAAACGACATTCCTTGCGTCCGGATTTAGTGCATCTAAACTGACGGCCATGGCCGGACCCATCCCCTTGCTGGCGCTGCGCGCATTCGTTGCCGTCGGCCGCCTCGGCAGCGTGCAGGACGCCGCGGGCGAGCTCGGCGTGACGCCAGGCGCGGTCAGCCAGCAGGTGAAGCGGCTGGAGGAGCGGATGGGCGTGGCGCTGCTGGAGCGCCGCCACCGCGCCATCCGGCCGACGCCGGCCGGCGACCGCCTGCTCGGCCAGATATCGGGGGCGTTCCAGCAGATCGATGACGCTTTCCATGCGGGCCGGGCCGAGGCGGCGGGCCGCGCCGGGCCGCGGGTGCTGACCGTGACGACCACGGCCGTGCTGGCGGCATCGTGGCTGGTGCCGCGGCTCGGCCGCTTCTCCGCCCGGCACCCGGAGGTCGAGCTGCGCATCGAGACCTCGCCGCGGCTGGTCGACCTCAGGCGGCAGACCCGGGTCGACGTGGCGCTGCGCCACGGGCTCGGCGGCTATGACGGGCTGGAGGCCGCCCCCTTCCTGAAGCCGCAGATGGTGCCGGTCGCGGCGCCGGCGCTGCTGCGGGGCGGGCCCGCGATCGGGGTGCCGGCGGACTGCCTCGCCTATCCCCTGCTGCAGGATGCCGACCGCGGCGACTGGCGCCTGTGGTTCCGCGCCCACGGCGTCCCCGACGATCCGCGGGCCCGGCGCGGCCCCTCCCTGCAGGAGGAGGCGCTGCTGGTCCGCGCGGCCGTCGCGGGCCAGGGGCTGGCGCTGGTCAGCGACTTCCACGCCGCCGAGGACATCGCCGCCGGCCGGCTGGTGCCGGTCATCGACCTGCCGTGCCCGACGTTCTTCGCCTACTACTTCGTCGCCCGGCCGGAGGCGATGGCCCGCCGCCCGGTCGCCCAGTTCCGGCGATTCGTCTTCGAGGAGGCGGCCGGCATGCCGGCGACCGCGGGACGCGGCTTGCCCGACCCGGCGGTTGCATCCTAGCCTCTCCCGTACAAGAACCGATCGCCCCGGGAGGGCACCCATGAAGCTGACCCTCGACGAGACCCGCCGCTTCGAGGAGGAGGGCTACCTCTTCCTGCCCGAGATCTTCACCGCCGAAGAGGTGGCCGTGATGCGCGGCGAGGTGCCGCGCATCTTCGCCCAGCGCCGGCCGGAGAACGTGCGCGAGCGCACCGGCGACGTGGTCCGCACCGCGTTCGCCACCCACACCTACGACCCGACCTTCGCGGCACTCGCCCGCCACCCGCGCATGGTCGAGCCGGTGATGCAGCTCCTGGGCGGCCCCGCCTACATCCACCAGTTCAAGATCAACGCCAAGGCCGCCTTCGACGGCGACCAGTGGCAGTGGCACCAGGACTACGGCACCTGGAGCAACGACGACGACATGCCGGGCCCGCACGCCATGAACGTCGCCGTCTTCCTAGACGACGTGACGGAGTTCAACGGGGCGCTGATGTTCATCCCGCGCTCGCACAAGCTGGGCGTGCTGGAGGCGGGGCACGACCTGCAGACCACCAGCTATCCGCTGTGGACCATCGACAATGCCACCATCCGCCGCCTGGTCGCCGAGGGCGGGCTGGTGGCGCCCAAGGGCAAGGCCGGGTCGGTGCTGATGTTCCACGGCAATCTGGTCCATGCCAGCCCGGGCAACCTGTCGCCCTTCGACCGCACCATCGTCTATGTCAGCCTCAACCGGGTCGACAATGCGATCCGCCGCTTCAAGCGGCCGGAATGGATCGCCCACCGCGACTTCCGGCCGATCGAGGTGCTGCCGGACGATTGCCTGCTCACCCTCGAAAAGGCCGCCTGAGCCATGTTCCTCCATCGCCTGCTGGCGGAGCGTGCGGCGGCCGGCCGGCCGATCCGCGTCGGCGTCATCGGCGCCGGCAAGTTCGGCACCATGTTCCTGGCCCAGGCCCGGCGCACGCCCGGCCTGCATGTGCTGGCGGTGGCGGACCTGTCGCCGGACCGCGCGCGGGCGGCACTCGCCCGCTGCGGCTGGCCGGCGGCGCAATATGCCGCCCGCGGCTACGACGAGGCGCGGGCCGGCGGCACCACCTTCCTGACCGACGACGCCGCGGCGATGATCGCCGCCGACGGGCTGGACGTGGTGGTGGAGGCGACGGGCCACCCCGCCGCCGGCATCCGCCATGCGCTGGCCGCCTTCGCCCATGGCCGGCATGTCGCCATGGTGAACGTGGAGGCGGACGTGCTGGCCGGGCCGCTGCTCGCCCGCAAGGCGGCCGCCGCCGGCGTCGCCTATTCGCTGGCCTATGGCGACCAGCCGGCGCTGATCGCCGAGATGGTCGAATGGGCCCGCACCGTCGGGCTGCGCGTCGTCTGCGCGGGCAAGGGCACCAAGTACCTGCCGGCCTACCACGCCTCCACCCCGGACACGGTGTGGGGCCATTACGGCCTGTCGCCGGAGGATGCGGCGGCGGGCGCCATGAACCCGCAGATGTTCAACTCGTTCCTCGACGGCACCAAGTCGGCGATCGAGATGGCGGCCGTCGCCAATGCGACCGGGCTGGTGCCGCAGGCGCACGGACTGTCCTTCCCGCCCTGCGGCGTCGACGATCTGCCGCGCACCCTGCGCCCGACCCGCACCGGCGGCATCCTGCCCGATGCGGCGGCCGACGGCCCGGGCACGGTCGAGGTGGTGTCGAGCCTGGAGCGCGACGGCCGGCCGGTCTTCCGCGACCTGCGCTGGGGCGTCTATGCGGTGTTCGAGGCCTCCGACGACTATGTCGCGCGCTGCTTCCGCGAGTACGGCCTCGTCACGGACCCAAGCGGGCGCTATGCCGCCATGTACAAGCCCTACCACCTGATCGGCCTGGAGCTCGGCGTCACCGTCGCCATGGCCGGCCTGCGCGGCGAGGCGACCGGGGCGGCCCAGGGCTTCCTCGGCGACGTGGTGGCGACCGCCAAGCGCGACCTCGCCCGGGGCGAGACCCTGGACGGCGAAGGCGGCTACACCGTCTATGGCCGGTTGATGCCGGCGGCCGCTTCGCTCGCCATGGGCGGCCTGCCGCTCGGCCTGGCCCACGGGGTGCGTCTCAAGCGTGCCATCGCCGCGGGCGAGCCGGTCGGCTGGGCCGATGTCGCCATCGACGGGACGGTGGAGGCGGTGCGCATCCGCCGGGAGATGGAGGCGATGTTCGCGCCTGTCCCGGCCGCAATCCCGGCCAGGGAGGCCGCGCAATGAGCGTCGATCGCGGGGTCCTGCTGGTCACCGGCGCCGGGCGCGGCATCGGGGCGGCGACGGCCAAGGCGGCGGCCGCCGCCGGCTATGCCGTCTGCGTCAACTATGCCCGGGACGCCGCCGCGGCCGCGGGCGTGGTCGCCGCCATCGAGCAGGCGGGCGGTCGCGCGGTGGCCGTGCAGGGCGACGTGGCGGTGGAGGCGGACGTGCTCCGCGTCTTCGAGGCCGCCGCCGCCCTCGGCCCGCTGGCGGGCCTCGTCAACAATGCCGGCATCTGCGGCCCGATCGGCCGCGTCGCCGACGTCTCGGCCGAGACGCTGGAGGCGGTCTTCCGGGTCAACGTCCTGGGCGCCTTCCTCTGTGCCCGCGAGGCGGTGCGCCGCCTGTCGACGGCCCGCGGCGGCCCGGGCGGGGTGATCGTCAATATCTCGTCGGGCGCGGCCAGCCGCGGCAGTGCCGGCGAGTTCGTCTGGTACGCCGCCTCCAAGGGGGCGATCGACAGCCTGACGATCGGCCTGGCCAAGGAGGTGGCGGGCGAGGGCATCCGCGTCGTCGGCCTCGCGCCGGGCCTGACCGACACCGACATTCACGCCGCTGCCGGCGAGCCGGGCCGGGTCGCCCGCATGGTCTCCATGGTCCCGCTCGGCCGCGCCGCCAGCCCGGACGAGGTGGCGGGCCAGGTCCTGTTCCTGCTCTCGGACGCCGCCGCCTACTGCCATGGCGGCACGTTGCGGGCGACGGGCGGGCTGTAGGCTGGCCCGCCTGCCGGGTGGCCAACATAATTGGAGACGCCCGATGCCGCCCCGCCAGACCGTCATCTCCGCCCTCAGCTATGAGGACCCCGATGCCGCCATCGCCTTCCTGGAGAAGGCGTTTGGGTTCGAGACGCACATGCGGGTGACCGACGCCGACGGGAAGCTGCAGCATGGCGAGGTCACCTATGACGGCGCGCTGGTGATGCTGGGGCCGGCCGGCTGGGCCGAATGGGCGAAGAGCCCGCGGGCGGTCGGCGGCGCCAATACCCAGTCCGTGCATGTCGAGGTGGCCGATGTGGATGCCCATTGCGCCCGGGCCCGGGCGGCCGGGGCGCGGATCGTCATGGAGCCGTCGGACCAGTTCTACGGCGACCGCACCTACCGCGCGGCCGACTGCGAGGGACACCACTGGATCTTCGCCCAGCATGTCCGCGAGCCGTCGGCCGAGGAGATGCAGCAGGCGACCGGCCTCAAGGTCGAATACCGGTCCTGACGATGGCGCAGCAGGGGGCGGCCGGGATCGACGCAGCCCTGGCCGCGCTCGCCGACCCGGTCCGCCGCCGGGTGGTGGACCGGCTGCGCCACGGGCCGGAGCGGGCGGGCGACCTGGCCCGCGCGCTCGCCCTGGCCCGCGCGCTCGCCCTGGCGCCGCCGGCGATGAGCAAGCACCTGCGCGCCCTGCGCCGCGGCCGCCTGATCGAGGAAATCCGCGTCGAGGCCGATGCCCGGGTGAAGCTCTATCGCCTGCGGCCGGAGCCGTTCCAGGAGCTGGGCGCCTGGCTGGAAGAGGTGCAGGCCCTGTGGGCCGACCAGCTCGATGCCTTCCAGGCGCCTGTCGAGTGCCGGATGGGAGAGGAGGGGTGAGCGGGCCCGCCGTCCTGGTCGCGGTCACCGTCGCGGGCCCGCCGGACCGTGCCTTCGCCCTCTTCACCGAGGAGGTCGACCGCTGGTGGCGGCGCGGCCCGGTCTATCGCTTCCGGCCGGGCGGCGGCCGGATACGCTTCGATCCCGGCCCCGGCGGGCGGCTGGTGGAGGAGTATGACGACGGCAGCCATTTCGAGGAACTTCGCCCCGGACGAGGTGACCGAGGTCGAGATCCGCTTCACGGCCACGGAAGGCGGCACACGCGTCGTCGTCCGGCATACCGGATGGGATCGGCTGCGCCCCGGCATCCCGCCCGGCACGGCCTGGCCGACATGGCCTTGTTCCGCATGATGGGCGACTGGTGGCGCATGCAGCTCGCCGCGCTCGCGGGCTAGACGATCCAGGCTCACGCCGTCGGCCTCCGGATCCGATTGCCCGTGACCTCGGGGCAAGTCCAACTCCCTGTTCGCCGCCGGCTCGTTCGTTCGGCCCATCACACCTCGCCCTTGCAACTCTCGCCCGCCGAAGGACGTCGGTCATCAATGCCGGAAGAAGCCGGCGGCAACATTGATCCGAGTCAAGCTCGCCAGCCAGGGCCATGCCCGCACCCCGCCATTTCGGGTTCAGCACACAGGTGTTCTTGATCTGCATCAACCCGCCGCAGGCAACGCTTCGATACTCCTTTGTGTGAAGATCGGAGAGTTTCCATGCGCCACCGGCGAAGCGGCGATGTCGCACTCACCTTCCCCATCGGCCCGGCGCATCCCCGCGGCCGTCTCTTGCGCGCGATCCTTGCCACCGGCATCGCCCTTGGTCTCTCGGCGGTGCCGATGGCATGCGCGCAAATCGCCGGTGATGGTGGCGCATGGGCAAAGGCACAATCCCGCGCGCCGGTGCCACTCGCGCCGGTGCCAAGCTTTGCACCGCTCGTGCAGAAGGTGCTGCCCGCGGTGGTCAACGTGTCCGTCCTCCGGAAGGCCGGAACGACCGTCGACCGGGATGACGAGGAAGGGGGCGATCCTGACGATGATTTCGCCGCCTCGCCTCTGAGCCAGCTGCTGCGTCGCTTCCTGGAACAGCAGCGGAGCCCGCCCGCCACCTCCAGGCGAGTCACCTTGGGCTCGGGGTTCTTCATCGATCCGACGGGCTATATTGTGACCAGCCACCATGTGGTGGCGAAAGCCGCGCAGATCACCGTCATCTTTTACGACAATACCCAGCAAGTAGCCAGGATCGTCGGCCATGACGCCGTAACGGATCTGGCGTTGCTCAAGGTCGAGATGGATCGTCCTGTGCCTCATGTCGCCTGGGGGGACAGCGACACCGCCCGGATCGGCGACTGGGTGCTTGCGGTCGGCAATCCCTTCGGTCTCGGCGGGACGGTCAGTTCCGGCATCGTCTCCGCGCGCAGCCGCGACATCCAATCCGGGCCGTACGATGACTTTCTCCAGATCGACGCCGCCATCAATCGCGGCAACTCCGGCGGGCCGACCTTCGACCTCAATGGCGATGTGGTCGGCGTTACAACCGCGATCTACACGCCGACCGGGGGGTCCGTAGGCATCGCCTTCGCCGTTCCCGCGAATCTCGCCAAGCCGATCATCGACGAACTCCGAGCCCGGGGCAGGATAAGGCGCGGCTGGCTCGGCCTGCAGCTCCAGGAAGTGACGCGGGAACTCGCTACGGGCCTCGCCCTTCCGAGGCCCGAGGGCGCGCTCGTCACCGACATCGCGGAGGGCAGCCCGGGCGCCAGGGCGGGTTTCCGCCAGGGTGACGTCGTTCTTTCGTTCGACGGGCATGCCATCCGACAGATGCGCGAGCTGCCGCTGCTGGTCGCCAAGAGCCCGCCTGGCCAAAAGGTCAGGATCACCGCGTGGCGAAAAGGCCGGGAGATCACCCTGAAGTCCGTCGTCGAGGAGATGCCCGACGACTCTTCGAGCCCTGCCGACGAGCGCGACACGGAGCGGGACCGGCTGGCAGCGCAGACGGCCAGCGTTCTCGGATTGACCCTCAGACCGCTCACACCGGAACTGGGCCATCGGTTCGGCATCCCCGAGAAGATCAAGGGCCTGCTGGTGCTGTCCGTCGCCGAGGACAGCCCGTTCGCCGATCTCGGCATCGCGCGCGGCGACGTCATCGTCGCCATCAACCAGCAGTCGGTTGCAACTCCCGAGGACGTGGCAGCGCAACTGGAGGCTGCCGTCGCGCGAAAGGCCGGGGCTGTCCTGCTGCTGATCAATCGGCTTGGCGTAAGCAGATTTGCTGCCCTTCCGATCGATCAAGGCTCGGGACTATGACCGCGTCGACACCCGGCCTCGACAACCACGATTGCAGAGCGCGTCCTGACAACGATCGACCATTCCAATGGTCGATTGATCTTGGTCAAGGTACGTCCGGGTGCCTCCGGCTACTGGAGGTGAGTTACTGGAAGAAGAAGGAGGGCAAGGCATGTACACGCATATTCTGGTCCCGACCGACGGCTCTCCGCTGTCGGGAACCGCCGTCGAGCGGAGCATGGCGCTCGCTCGAGATTTGAATGCGAAAGTGACGGTTCTTGCCGTAGTCGAGCCGATTGCTATCTTCCCCACCGAGGCCGACCCTTCGAACGCCATGCGCACGGAATACGAACGTCGGGCTAGTGAGCAGGCGGCGCGCCACCTTGCGGAAGCCGAACTCAAGGCGAAGGCGCTCGGTGTCCTCTGCGAGGTCGTGCAGGTCAAGAGTGATCGACCGTATCGAGCGATCATCGACACCGCGGCTCAGAAGCACTGCGACCTGATCGCCATGGCCTCCCATGGCCGCGGCGGCGTTGCCGCACTCGTCCTCGGAAGCGAAACCACGAAAGTGCTCACGCATTCCAAGTTGCCCGTACTTGTCTACCGGTAGGGGGTCACGATGGAGCGTTCGACGCGCACCACCAATCCGAAGCAGCCGCCTCCGCGAAGGAAGCGGAGCTACGCCGAGGACGTCAACGAAGCGCCGAAGATGACCGAAGAGGAGCCGGTCGACGTGGAGCACAACCTGCCTCTTGACCCCGAGGACAATCCATCGATCGAGGGCATCGAGCCAGCCCTGCCGTCGACACCTCCCGTTTTTGAGGAATGAAGGGGCTCTAGCCCTGAAGGCCTTCAGGCCGGTCCGCGGCTGCGTGCGGGACGAGGTCGGGCGGAGCCCCGCCGGAACACGAATAGTGCCGCCCGAAAGGATGCCGCTCGATGACCGATCGTCCGCTCTGGTCGCCTTCCACCGTTCAGCCGCTGTCCGATGGGCGAATTCGCCTGTTCGCCCTGGCCGGGACCGATGCGCTTGGCCGGGCGATCGCCAGCCTGCTGGGCCAGCCGCTGACCATGCTGGAGGAGCGCGAATTCGAGGATGGGGAACATAAGGCAAGGCCGCTCGCCGCGGTGGCGGGCGCCGATGTCTATGTCCTGCACAGCCTGCATGGTGGTCCGGATCAAAGCGCCAACGACAAGCTGTGCCGGCTACTCTTCCTTATCGGAACCCTGAAGGATGCCGGGGCAGCGCGCGTGACCGCAGTCGTGCCCTATCTCTGCTATGCGCGAAAGGACCGGCGTACCAAGCCGAACGATCCGGTGACGACCCGTTATGTCGCCGCCCTGTTCGAGGCCATGGGCACCGACACCGTCGTGGCGCTGGAAGTGCATAACGAAGCGGCCTTCGAGAACGCGTTCCGTCGTCGGACGGTGGCAATGGCCGCGGCACCACTGTTTGTCGACACGATCAAGGCAGCCGTCGGTGACGAGCGTCTCTGCATCGTCTCCCCCGACCTCGGGGGAGGCAAGCGGGCCGACCTCTTCCGCAAGGCGCTGGAGGCCTCTACGGGCCGGCCCGTGGGCAGCGCCTTTGCCGAGAAGCACCGCAGCACCGGCATCGTTTCGGGAGATCTGTTTGTCGGTGACGTGGCGGACGCCACCTGCATCATCGTCGACGACCTCATCAGCACTGGCGGGACGCTGCTGCGGGCGGCTCGCGCGGCCCGCGAGGGCGGCGCGAGCCGCATTCTGGCCTGCGTCGCACATGGCCTCTTCACGTCGGGCGCAGAAGCCGTTCTGGCCGACCCCGCCATCGACCGCTTCCTGGTGACCGATACGGTACCCCCCTTCCGGCTTTCCGCCAGCGCCGCTCGCAGCAAGGTGGAAATCGTGTCGGCCGCCCCCCTGTTGGCCGACGCGATCCGGCGGCTCCACCAGGACGAGTCACTCAGCGACCTGCTCGTGTTCTGAGAAGACGATCCAATCGCGCGGCATCCGCCGCCGCGAGGTGCAGATAAGCGCGGGCCGCGCGCTGCCATTTTTCCGGCATGGACGGCTGGGCATCAAGGAGATGGGCGATCGACAGACGGGCGCGCAGCATCGCGCGATGGCTGCGATAGAACACGAACAGCCCACTCGCCGGTTCCTCTCCCAGCCGCCGCGCGAGGCGCCGTCGGATCCGCTCGCCGACCCATCTCGCGCCAAGACGATCGCACTCCAGATGAAGAAAGGCGATTTCGTCGAGGGCATCGAGGGCCCTTAGCTGCGGATCGAACTCCAGACAGTCGATGATGGTCACCCGATCGCACAGCCAGATATGCTCCGGGCGAAGATCACCATGGGCATCGACGATACGCCCGCCATGTACGCGCGCGCGCAGCAGTCGGGACCGTTCCACGAGAAATCGCCGTTGCGTCCGGGCGATCCGCTCCACGCAACCGCGCGGCAGATCGAACCGGGGGTCGAGCAATACACGCCTGTTGTAGGCCAACGCTGCCCGCCACGCCGCGACGTGGCGGGCGGGTTGAACCGGAACCCGACGCGCACGCGCATAGAAAGCGCCGAGCGTTGCTGCAATCCGGTCGGCATCGGCCAGTTCCAGTCGGTGGGCGCGCAACGCCGCTTCGAGGGTGGCTTCTTCCTGAAGCCGGCGCATGACCACCAGCCAGTCCGTCACCACCCCCTCCCCGCCGATCGCCAGGCCCGACTGCGAACTCGAGAGCGGGACGACGTCGAGATAGACGTCCGGTGCGAGCCGGCGGTTCAGCCGCCATTCCGCACGGCACGCGGCCTCGCGCCGCTGCAGCGTGGAGAAATCGAGATAGGGAAAGCGGACCGGCTTCTTCAGCTTGTAGACACGATTTCCGACCAGGAAGAGCCAGGACATATGGGTTTCTCGTGCAATCACTTCCCGTGCATCGAATGGATAGCTGCCCGGCCTGCGGAGAAACCGCACCTTGTCCTCAAGCGTCGCAGCTTCCCCGGTCATGAACGATCGATTCCTCGGCGCTGACGTTCCGATATCGCTGCAGGGTAGACGACCTGGTGCCACGACCGTTGACATCGATCAATGAAACGGTCCCGGCCTCGACGACAATGACACCGTAGTTCCCGGAAAAGGTAGGGCCATGCCGTTCAAACGCGCCTCCGGCGGGGTTTCAAGGGCAATCGACCGCGCTGCCGCCGGCACGCGGGATGTGGAGATCTCGCCGCTTGGCCTGGTCGGCACCCTGAGCATCCCGGCCGGCGCCCGGGCATTGGTGCTGTTCGCGCACGGCAGCGGTTCGAGCCGCCTCAGCCCACGCAATGTTCAGGTCGCTGAAGCGCTGAACCGTCGGCATGTAGCAACGTTGCTGTTCGATCTCCTGCTGCCCGACGAAGCCGAGGATCGGGCGCATGTTTTCGATATTCACCTTCTCGGGCGGCGGCTGATCGACGCCGTGCGTTGGGTCGAAAGGGAGCCCGGTGCCGGCGCCCTGCCGATCGGGCTGTTCGGGGCCAGCACGGGAGCAGCCGCTGCGCTCGTCGCGGCAGCGACGCTCGACGGGCATGTCGGCGCAGTCGTATCCCGCGGCGGCAGACCTGATCTCGCTGGGGAGGTGCTTCCTCAAGTGAAGGCGCCGACGCTCCTGATCGTGGGGGGCGACGACACCGATGTCATCGCGCTCAACCAATGGGCGCTCGACCGTCTCGGCGGAGAAAGGGCGATGGAGATCGTGCCGGGCGCTACCCACCTCTTTCCCGAGCCCGGCGCACTCGAAACCGTCATCGACCTGGCTCAGCGATGGTTCGAACGTCACCTCGTCACCGGAAGGGGATGAGAACCATGATCTCGTTTCGAAACCGATCGGATGCTGGGCGGCGGCTGGCAAAGGCCCTCTCAGGATACAAGGGCCGCAGCGCGGTGGTACTTGCCTTGCCCCGCGGCGGCGTTCCCGTTGCCGCGGAAGTCGCGGCGACCCTGGACGCTCCCCTGGACCTCGTTCTTGTCCGCAAGATCGGGGTGCCCTTCCAACCGGAACTGGCCATGGGTGCCGTGGTCGATGGCGCCGAACCGATCGTGGTTCGCAACGAAGACGTAATTCGGCTGGCCGGCATCACGGATGAAGAGTTCCGCGCCGCGCGCGACAAGGAGCTGGCTGAAATCGAGCGCCGGCGCCAACGGTATCTCGGCGCGCGCGGGCGGGCGGGCGTTGCAGGCCGGGTGGCGATCGTCATCGATGATGGCATCGCCACCGGCGCAACGATGCGAGCGGCCTTGCGTGCAACCCGCAAGCGCAATCCCCAGGAGCTGGTGCTGGCCGTCCCAGTCGCTTCGCTGACATCGATCGAAGAACTGCAGGGGGAAGTGGATGCGGTGGTATGCCTGGAGACACCGGATCCGTTCGCCGCGATCGGCTGCTTCTACGACGATTTTCGACAGGTGAGCGACGAAGAGGTGATTGCCACCCTCGCCCGCTTTCCGATGGGGAAATCGGCCTCTTCCTCTCCGATCACCCGTTGATCGCAACCCAGCGGTCGCCATCCTTGACGTAGGACCGCTTCACTGCGGCCCAGGCGATCCGCTGGGCGATTTCCTCCTGGCGCGGATCCCCGGCGTGCGCGGCAAACGCATGGTTGAAGGCGGCGCGGAAGATATCCTGGGCGTGCGCCGGCAGGTGCGCGCGAACGGACGGGGGCAGGTCGGCGTTGGCATGGTACGGCATTGGATTCCCCGCGGGCGATCGGCGCGCAGCCGTCCCTCAAAGATGGCCCATCTCGAATGACTCGCAGGACAAGCCGAACAGGGAAAGCGCCTCCTCCAGATAGTCCGCGAGCAACGGCATGCCGAGCAGGTAGGCGCCGGTCCGTCGGTTATGAGCGGCTGCCGCCTCGGCACGCAGGTTGCTCCAGTCGTGAATGTCGCCATCTCCGCGCCCCAGCCATGCGAGAGCCACGAGGTCGATCTGCTCATCCTCGTTCAATGCCCAGATTGCACTGGCGAGTTCCGCCCGGACCGGATCGTCAGGATGATCCTCGAGTACGGCGCGCTGACCGTCATCGCTGGCGTTGGAGCCTGGGTCGGGTTCCGTCACCGCGTCCTTGGCATCGAATTGACGCGCCTTGATGACAATGAAGCACACCTTCTCGGGCGAGATCGACAGATCAGGCATCACATACCTCCCAATGGCCGTGCGTATGGGGGCGCCAGGCGATCGCACGGCAGATAATCTCCAAGACGGATGATAGCCGCTTCGGGCGCATGGCCGATTGCGCAAGATCAAGTCCCGAAGAAAGCTGGTCTCGCGTGTGCGTCGCCGACATCATCGCAATTTTGCGGCGTTGTCCTTTCGCAATGACGAGAACCGAAGATCGGTATCGGATGCACCCGATGGCATTCGCCTGCCGTGTCGCCGGAACTGGAGGTTGCCCGCATGCATCCCGCCGCAAGCCCTCTGCTGACCGACCTCTACCAGCTTAATATGCTTCAGGCCTACCTGGGCCATGGGCAGACCGGAACCGCCGTCTTTGAGTTTTTCGTGCGCCGGCTTCCGGCGCGCCGACACTTCCTCCTCGCCGCAGGTCTCGAGCAGGCCCTCGACTATCTCGAGGCGCTGCACTTCACGGCGGAAGACATCGACTGGCTGCGCCAGGAGGGCGGTTTCACCGACGACTTCCTGGATCGGCTCGCTGCGCTGCGCTTCACCGGTAACGTCGATGCCATGCCGGAAGGAACGGTGTTCTTCGCCAATGAGCCGGTGCTCCGGGTGACGGCCCCGCTTCCGCAGGCGCAGCTCGTCGAGACGCGCTTGGTCAACATTCTCCACTTCCAGTCGCTGATCGCCTCCAAGGCGGCGCGCATGGTGCTCGCCGCGCCGGGCGCGCAGCTGGTGGATTTCGGGCTGCGGCGCGCGCATGGAGCCGAGGCTGGGCTCTGGGCCGCACGGGCGAGCTACCTCGCTGGTTTTGCCGGTACGGCGACGATGCTCGCGCGGAAGGAGTTCGGGATCCCGATCTTTGGCACCATGGCGCATTCCTTCGTACAGGTGCACGAGAACGAGACGGCAGCCTTCCTGGCGTTCGCGCACGCGCGACCAGACCATCTCGTACTGCTGATCGACACGTACGACACGGAAGCTGCCGCGCGGAAGGTGGTGGCGCTGGCGCCCCGGCTGCGGGCCGACGGGATCCGCGTACACGGTGTGCGCCTGGACAGCGGGGACCTGGTCGCCCTGTCGCACAGCGTGCGGCGCATCCTCGACAATGGCGGCCTTCGCGACGTGACGATCTTCGCCAGCGGGGGTCTTGATGAAGACGCCTTGCGGAAGATCGTCGATGGCGGCGCACCCATCGACGGCTTCGGCATCGGCACCAGCCTGACCACCTCGTTCGACGTGCCGGGGCTCGACTGCGCCTACAAGCTTCAGGAATATGCCGGGGTTGCGAGACGGAAGCGATCGGTCGGAAAGGCGACCTGGCCTGGCCGCAAGCAGGTCTGGCGAAGTTTCGGCCCCGATGGACGCATGACGGGTGATGTGCTGTCGACGGAGGATGATCGACAGCCGGGCGAGCCGCTGCTTCAGCCTGCCATGCGCAACGGCCGGCGGCTCGTCCCACCGCCTGCATTGGCCGAGATCCGTGAGCGCGCCGCTCGCGGGCTCGCGCTGTTGCCGGAGTCGCTGCGCCGTCTCGACGCCACGGCCGTGTTTCCCGTTACCATAGCACCAAGGTTGGTGGTGCTGACGGAGGAGGTCGATCGGGCTCTCGCGGCGCATGAAAGGGATCTCCCGTGATCAGCCGGGATTCCTGGCCGCCCCTTCCCGAAACCCGCCGTGCGGGCGCTCCCATGCAGAACCTGGCCCATAGCGCATCCTTCCGTTCCTGCGAAAAGGTTGCACCATCAATTCCCGGGACTAAACATCTAACGCGCGGCCTTGCCGTCCGCGGGCTTCGCCTGGGCCGTGGCCCGGCCGGCGACGCGCACCTGGTCGCCCTCGCTGAGCCCGTCGGGCGGGGTGATGATGACCTGGTCGTCGGCCTTCAGGCCGGACGCGATCTCGATCTCCTGGCCGAGGTCGCGGGCGATGGTGATCTTCTGGAAGCGGACGCGGGCCTCGGCATCGATCGTCGCGACCCGGAGCCCGCCCTGGCCGACGATCAGGGCGCTTGCCGGGACGTGCAGCGGCTGGTTCTCGCGGGTGAGGTCGATGCGGATGTTGGCGTAGGCGCCGGCCAGCAGGGCGCCGTCGGCATTGTCGACCAGGAGCTGCATGCGCGTGGTGCCGGACGCGGCGTCGACCACGCGCGAGGAGGCCTCGACCAGGGCGGGGAAGGTGCGGTTCGGGTATTCCGGGACCGAGATCGCGGTCTTCGTGCCGATCCCGACCAGCGGCACGAAGGATTGCGGGATGTTGACGTAGACCCTGAGCCGGCGCAGGTCGGAGACGACGAACATCGGCGCGCCGCCGCTGCCGCCGGCGGCGATGAGGGCGCCGATGTCGGTGTCGCGCGCGGTGACGGTGCCGTCGAAGGGCGCGGTCACCCGCTTGAAGGCGGCCAGCGCCAGCAGCCGGTCGACATTGGCCTGGCTGGCCTTGACCGCGGCCTGCTTGGAGCCGAGGTCGGCGCTGCGCTCATCCAGGTTCTGCTGCGAGATGACGTTGGTGTCGGCCAGCACCTGGCGCCGGCGCAGGGTCGTCTCCGCCAGGCGGGCGCTCGCCTGGGCGCTCAACAGGTCGGCGCGGGCCTGCAGGATCTGCTGGTCCAGCTCCGGCGCCTCGATCTCGGCCAGCAGCTGCCCGGCCTTCACCGGCGCGCCGATGTCGACGTGCCACGCCTTCACGTAGCCGCTGACCCGGGCCAGGATCGGCGCCCGCGAATAGGCCTCGAGCCGGCCCGGCAGGTTGATGAAGGGGGTGAGCTTGCGGGTCCCGGGCGGGGCCACGGCGACGACCGGGATCGCCTGGGCCTCGGTCCATTCCCGCACGCGCTGGTCGTTGCGCTCGCGCGACAGGATGCCGGTGGTGACGACGAAGCCGGCCCCGACCGCGACCACCAGGCCGAACAGCCAGAGCCTCGCCCGGGACGGCGGGGCGGCGGCGGGATCAGGCGGCATGGGTGGCCTCCGGCAGGGGCAGGGACGGTTCCGGCCGATGCCGGTGGACGAGGCTGAAGACGACCGGCACGAACATCACGGTGGCAAAGGTCGCGAAGATCAGGCCGCCGATCACGGCGCGGCCGAGCGGCGCGTTCTGCTCGCCGCCCTCGCCGATGCCGAGCGCCATCGGCGTCATGCCGATGATCATGGCGAGCGCGGTCATCAGCACCGGGCGGAAGCGCACGAAGCCGGCATCGAGTGCGGCCGCCACCGGGTCGCCCAGCGCCTCCAGGCGCTCGCGCGCGAAACTGATCACCAGCACGCTGTTGGCGGTGGCGACACCCATGCACATGATGGCGCCGGTCAGGGCCGGCACCGACAGGGTGGTCTCGGTCACGAACAGCATCCAGACGATCCCGGCCAGCGCCGCGGGCAGCGCGGTGATGATCACGAACGGATCCGACCAGGACTGGAAGTTGACGACGATCAGCAGGTAGATCAGCACGATCGCGCCGATCAGCCCGAAGACGAGGCCGGAATAGGCGCTGTTCATGGTCCGGACCTGCCCCAGCAGCACGACGGTGCTGCCGCGCGGCACCAGGTGGGCGGTCTCGGCGATCGCCCGCTGCACCTCGGCCGCCACCGCCCCCAGGTCGCGGTCTTGGGTGGCGGCGTAGACCTGCACCATCGGCTGGATGTTGTACTGCGACACCACCGCGTTGGTGCTGGTCCGGGTCAGCTCGGCGATCGCGCCCAGCATCGGCAGGGTGGTCATGCCGGGGGCGGTGATCGGCAGGGTCTGCAGGGCGGCCAGGGAATCCATCTGGTACTGCGGCGTCTGCATGACGATCGAGTAGGTCACGCCGTTGGCCGGGTTGAGCCAGTAGGTGGGCGCCACCTGGGCGCTGCCGGCCAGGTTGACGACCATGCTGTTGGTCACGTCGCGCTCGGTCAGGCCGAGGTACTGCGCCCGGGTGCGGTCGACCTCGACGTTGAAGGCGGGGCCCCCGGCCGACTGCTGGATGCGCGCGTCTGCCAGGCCCGGGATCTGCCGCAGGCGGCCGAGCAGCTGGTTGGCATAGGCGAAGTTGGCGGCCAGGTTGGCGCCGCGCACCTGCACGTCGATCGGCGCGGGGGCGCCGAAATTGAGGATCTGGCTGACGATGTCGGCCGGCAGGAACGAGAAGGTAACCCCCGGGAAGCTCTGCGGCAGGTCCTCGCGCAGGGCCCGGACATGGTCCGCGGTCGGGCGGTGCCCCTCGCGCAGCTTGATCTGGATGTCGCCGTCCTGGGGGCCGATCACGCCGGTGTTGTTGTAGGCCATGTTGATGCCGCTGACCGGCATGCCGACATTGTCGACCATGGTCTGGATCTCTTGGTCGGGGATGACCTGGCGGATGCGCTTCTGGATCTCGGCGAAGATGTTGGCCGTCTCCTCGACCCGGGTGCCCACCTGGGCGCGCGCATGCAGCAGGATCTGGCCGGAATCGACGGCGGGGAAGAAGTTGCGGCCGAGGAACGGGACCAGCAGGAACGACGCCCCGACCACGACCAGGAAGCCGGTCACGAACACCCCGCGATGGCCGAGCGCCAGCGCCAGCGTGCCGCGATAGCCGGCCCGGAAGCGCTCGAAGCGCGCCTCGAAGCCGCGCTGGAAGCGCACCAGCGGGTTACCGGGCCGCGGTGCCGCGGCGTGCGGGTCGTGAGCCCGGTGCGGCCGCAGCAGGTACATGGCCATGGTCGGCACCAGCGTGCGCGACAGGATGAACGAGCAGATCATGGCCAGCATGACCGCCTCGGCCATCGGCACGAACAGGAAGCGGGCGACCCCCTCCAGGAAGAACATCGGCACGAAGACGATGCAGATGCACAAGAGCGAGACGAAGGCCGGCGTCACGATCTGCTGCGCGCCGTCGACGATCGACGTCCGCACGTCCTTGCCGTGCTCCAGGTGCCAGTTGATGTTCTCGATGGTGACGGTGGCGTCGTCGACCAGGATGCCGACGGCGAGCGCCAGGCCGCCCAGCGTCATGATGTTCAGGGTCTCGCCGATGGCGGCCAGCGCGATGATGGCGCCCAGCACCGCCAGCGGGATCGAGACGGCGATGATCACGGTCGACCGCCAGCTGCCCAGGAACAGCAGGATCATCAGGCTGGTCAGGGCGGCGGCGATGATGCCCTCGTGCAGGACGCCAGCCAGCGCGCCCGCGACGAACACCGACTGGTCGCCGAGCAGCGCGATGCGCAGGTTGTCGGGCAGGGCCGGCCGCATCTGCTCCAGCCGGTCCTTGATGCCGGCGATGATGGCGAGCGTCGAGGCGGACCCGTTCTTCAGGATCTGCAGCAGCACCGAGCGGTTGCCGTCGACATGGACGATGCTCTGCTGCGGCGGGTTGCCGTCGCGGACATGGGCGACGTCGCGGATGTGGATGGTGGCGCCGTTGACCACCTTGATCGGCATGTCGCCCAGCGCGGCCAGGTTGGCGGGGGCGTTGTTGAGCTGGATCGTGTACTCGAAGGCGCCGATCTTCTGCGTGCCGACGGGCGTGATCAGGTTCTGGGCCGCCAGCGCGTTGGCCACGTCCTGGCCGGACAGGGACAGGGCCTGCAGCGCGTAGGGGTTGAGGTCGATCTGCACCTGGCGGGTCCGGCCGCCGAACGGGAAGGGGACGGCCGCGCCCTGCACGTTGACCAGGGGGATGCGCACCTGGGTGGTGGCGATGTCGAACAGGTTCTGCTCGCTCAGGCCCTCGCCCGACAGGGCCAGCAGCAGGATCGGCACCGTCGAGGCGTTGTAGTTCAGGATCAGCGGCGGGGTGGCGCCCGGCGGCATCTGCCGGATCAGCGTCTGGGCGATCGCCGTGACCTGGGCGTTGGCGGTGCGGATGTCGACGCTTGGCTGGAAGAAGATCTTGATGATGCCGATGCCGGTGTAGGAATTGGCCTCGATATGCTCGATGTCGTTGACGGTGGTGGTCAGCGCGCGCTGGAACGGGGTGGCGATGCGCCCGGCCATCTGGTCGGGCTGCAGGCCCGTGTACTGCCACACCACGCTGATGACCGGGATTCGGATGTCGGGAAAGATGTCGGTCGGCGTCCGCAGCGCCGCCAGCGGCCCGACGATCAGGATCAGCAGCGCCATCACGACGAACGTGTAGGGTCGCGTCAGCGCGATATGGACGAGCCTGACCATGGACGCCTTCTCGTTCGGACCGCGGGGGATCTTGGCTGGAGCGGGAGCACGCCGCCGACGGTTTGAACGGGCGGGCTCAACCCCAGGATTGTGCCTGCCGGCCATCCGCCCTGGCAAGATGCCATGCAAGTTCCGTGCGGCCGGTGGCCGATACCGGCCGCATGCGGGTTGCATTCCACCGGGCGGCGGTTATCTATCGCCGGTCCCGATGCCCGATACGACCGAATCCCCGCCCCCGGCTTCGCCGCTCGCCGCCTATCGCGCCCTGGTGCGCCGGGGCGAGCTGCGCCCCGACCCCGTCCAGGCGCTGGCCGCCGAGAAGCTGGAAAGCCTGTCGCACGCGCTGGCGGGCTACCGCCCGTCGACCGGCAGCGGCGGCTGGCGCCAGCGCCTCGGCCTCGCCCGGCGCCCCGATCCCGCCCCCCAGGGCCTCTACATCTATGGCGAGGTCGGGCGCGGCAAGTCGATGCTGATGGACCTCTTCTTCGACTTCGCCCCGGTCGAGGCCAAGCGGCGGATCCATTTCCACGCCTTCATGCAGGACGTCCATCGCCGGCTGCACGAATGGCGCAAGACCAACGCCGGCGACCCGTTGCAGCCGCTGGCGCAGGAACTGGCCCGGCAGTCCTGGCTCCTGTGCTTCGACGAGTTCCAGGTCACCGACATCGCCGACGCGATGATCCTGGGCCGGCTCTTCCAGGGGCTGTTCGAGGCGGGCGTGGTGGTGGTCGCCACCTCCAACCGCCCGCCGCGCGACCTCTACAAGGACGGGCTGCAGCGCGAGCGGTTCCTGCCGTTCATCGCGCTGATCGAGGAGAAGCTGGACCTGCTGGAGCTGGACGGCGGCGTCGACTACCGCCTCGACCGCATCAAGGACCATCGCCTCTACCACGTTCCGCCGGGACCCGAGGCCGAAGCGGCGCTGGCCGCGGCCTTCGGCGACCTGACCGGCGGGGCGCCGCCGGCACCCACCACGGTCGAGGTGCTGGGCCGCCGGCTCCGGGTGCCGAAGGCGGCCCGGCGGGTCGCCTGGTTCGGGTTCGAGGAGCTGTGCGGCCGCCCGCTCGGCCCGGCCGACTACCTGGCGCTCGCCGACCGTTTCGATGCCGTCATCGTCTCCGGCATCCCGCGCATGGGGCGTGACCGGCGCGACGTCGCCAAGCGCTTCGTCACCCTGGTCGACGCCCTCTACGACCGCCGGGTGCGCCTGTTGTGCTCGGCCGAGGGCGAGCCGATCCAGCTCTATCCCGCCGGCGACGGGGCCTTCGAGTTCCGCCGCACCGCGTCGCGGCTGGAGGAGATGCAGTCGGCCGACTATGTCGAGGGGCCGGCCGAGGCGACTCTGCGGCCCGTGGGCGAGGGACCCCGGCCCGGCTGAACGGGCGGGGGTGCCATGCGCAGCCGTGCGCTTGCTAGCGATGGCCATTCGCGCTAACAAGCCGGCCGTCACGACGCCGGGCCGGTCCCGGCGTCGCCTTTCATCATCAATCGGCCCGCCCCTGCCGGGCCCTCCAGCCGCTGGTGAGGAACCCTCATGGCTCGCGGAAAGATCGTTCGCAACAAGATCGCGCTGGTGGGCGCCGGCAACATCGGCGGCACGCTCGCCCTGTTGGCGGGGCTCAAGGAACTGGGCGACGTCGTGCTGTTCGACGTCGTCGACGGCATCCCCCAGGGCAAGGCGCTCGACATCGCCCAGGCGGCCCCGGTCGAGGGCTTCGACGCCACGCTCGCCGGCGGCAGTGACTATTCGGCCATCGCCGGCGCCGACGTGGTGATCGTCACGGCCGGCGTCGCCCGCAAGCCGGGCATGAGCCGCGACGACCTGATCGGCATCAACACCAAGGTGATGAACCAGGTCGGCGCCGGCATCAAGGAGCACTGCCCGGACGCCTTCGTCATCGTCATCACCAACCCGCTCGACGCCATGGTCTGGGTGATGCGCGAGGCCTGCGGCCTGCCGCACAACCGGGTCGTCGGCATGGCGGGCGTGCTCGACTCCGCGCGCTTCCGGCATTTCCTGGCCGAGGAGTTCAAGGTGTCGGTCGAGGACGTGACGGCCTTCGTGCTGGGCGGCCACGGCGACACCATGGTGCCGCTGGTCCGCTACTCGACCGTGGCCGGCATCCCGGTGCCCGACCTGATCCGCATGGGCTGGTCGACGCAGGAGAAGATCGACCAGATCGTGCAGCGCACCCGCGACGGCGGGGCCGAGATAGTCGGCCTGCTGAAGACCGGCTCGGCCTTCTACGCGCCGGCCTCGTCGGCGATCCAGATGGCCGAGAGCTACCTGCGCGACAAGCGCCGCCTGCTGCCCTGCGCGGCGTGGCTGTCGGGCGAGTACGGCGTCGACGGCCTCTATGTCGGCGTGCCGGTCATCATCGGCGGCAACGGCGTCGAGAAGATCGTCGAGATCGCGCTGACGGCCGAGGAGAAGGCCATGTTCGACAAGTCGGTCGGCGCGGTGAAGGGCCTGATCGACGTCACCCGCGGCCTGATGCAGGGCTGATGGCCGATGCACGCAATGCGCCGTCGTTGCGGTGCAATAGAAACTTGTTAGATTAGCTGTCCCGCATCGCCCCGCCCCCGTGCGCGGGGCGATGCCCTTGCGGCCGGCCGCCTTCCGGGGCGCGGTCCCGCAGCGTCTCCGAGACTCGGCCAACGGAACGGTCCCGCGATGAATATCCACGAGTATCAGGCGAAAACGCTTCTGAAGAAGTACGGCGTGCCCGTGCCGAAGGGCCAGGTCGCCTACACCGAGGACGAGGCGGAGAGCGCCGCCCAGGCTCTGGGCGGCCCGGTCTGGGTGGTCAAGGCGCAGATCCATGCGGGCGGCCGCGGCAAGGGCGGCGGCGTCAAGGTCGTGAAGTCGCTGGAGGCCGTGCGCGCCGAGGCCAAGCGGATGATCGGCATGACGCTGGTCACCCACCAGACCGGCCCCGAGGGCCGCGAGGTGAAGCGGGTCTACATCGAGGACGGCTGCGACATCGCCCGCGAGCTCTATCTGGGCCTGCTGATCGACCGCGCCACCCAGCGCATCACGGTCATGGCCTCGACCGAGGGCGGGGTGGAGATCGAGGAGGTGGCGGCCGCCACGCCCGAGAAGATCCTCAAGGTCGCGGTCGACCCGGCCACCGGCTTCCAGGCCTTCCACGCCCGCAAGCTGGCCTTCGGCCTGGGCCTGTCGGGCAAGCAGGTTTCCTCGGCGGTCAAGTTCATGACCGCGCTCTACGACGCCTTCGTGGCGCTCGATGCCAGCATCGTCGAGATCAACCCGCTGGTCGTGACCGGGGCCGGCGAGCTGATCGCGCTCGATGCCAAGATGAACTTCGACGACAACGCGCTCTATCGCCAGAAGGCGGTCGAGGAGCTGCGCGACGAGGACGAGGAGGACGCGAGCGAGCTGGAAGCCGGCAAGCACGGCCTCAACTACGTCAAGCTCGACGGCAACATCGGCTGCATGGTCAACGGCGCGGGCCTGGCCATGGCGACCATGGACATCATCAAGCTCTATGGCGGCGAGCCGGCCAACTTCCTCGACGTCGGCGGCGGCGCCACCCGCGAGCGGGTCACCACCGCCTTCAAGCTGATCCTGTCCGATGCCAACGTCGAAGGCATCCTGGTCAACATCTTCGGCGGGATCATGCGCTGCGACGTGATCGCCGAGGGCGTGGTCGCCGCGGCCAAGGAGGTCAGCCTGCACGTGCCCCTGGTGGTGCGGCTGGAGGGCACCAACGTCGATCTCGGCAAGAAGATCCTGAAGCAGTCCGGTCTCGCGATCACCTCGGCGGACAATCTCGCCGATGCCGCGGAAAAGATCGTCAAAGCGGTGAAGGAAGCGGCCTGATGTCGATCCTCGTCAATTCCGCCACCAAGGTCATCTGCCAGGGCTTCACCGGGGCCCAGGGCACCTTCCATTCCGAGCAGGCGATCGCCTACGGCACCAAGATGGTGGGCGGCGTCACCCCGGGTAAGGGCGGCTCGCGCCATCTCGACCTGCCGGTGTTCGACACCGTCGGCGAGGCGGTCGAGGCGACCGGCGCTACCGCCTCGGTCATCTACGTCCCGCCGCCGTTCGCCGCCGACGCCATCCTGGAGGCGGTCGACGCCGAGATCCCGCTCGTCATCTGCATCACCGAGGGTATCCCGGTGATCGACATGGTGCGGGTGAAGCGCGGCATGAGCGGCACCAAGTCGCGCCTGATCGGCCCGAACTGCCCGGGCGTCATCACCCCCGACGAGTGCAAGATCGGCATCATGCCGGGCCACATCCACCTGCGCGGCAAGGTCGGCATCGTCTCGCGCTCGGGCACCCTCACCTACGAGGCGGTGGCCCAGACGACCGCGGCCGGGCTCGGCCAGTCGACCTGCGTCGGCATCGGCGGCGACCCGGTCAACGGCACCAACTTCGTCGAGGTGCTGGAGATGTTCCTGGCCGACGACGAGACCCAGGCGATCATCATGATCGGCGAGATCGGCGGATCGGCCGAGGAGGACGGGGCAGCCCTGCTCAAGTCCTCGCGCATCAAGAAGCCGGTGGTCGGCTTCATCGCCGGCGTCACGGCGCCGCCCGGGCGCCGCATGGGCCATGCCGGGGCGATCATTTCCGGTGGCAAGGGCGGGGCCGGCGACAAGATGGAAGCCATGCGTTCGGCCGGTATTGCCGTCGCGGACTCCCCGGCGGCCCTCGGAACCACCATGTTGAAGGTCCTTAAGGGCTGAGTGCCGCCGGTACCCCCCGGCCGGCCTGGAGATTTCGACCTGTGAGCGTCCATCAAAGCACCTTCCTTTCCGGCGCCAACGCGCCGTTCATCGCCGAGCTGTACGAGCGGTTCCTGGAGAATCCAGCGTCCGTCGAGCCCAGCTGGGCCCAGTTCTTCCGTGGTCTGGAAGAGGACGGCGCGGCCGTCGCCCAGGAATTGCGGGGGGCTTCCTGGGCGCCGCGGTCGGGCGGGATCATCGCCCATGTGAATGGCGTCGCCGCCGCCACCTCGGCGGCCGCCGCCGCGGGCCAGATCCGCCCGCCGCTGGCGACCGGCCAGGATGCGGCGCGCAAGGCGATCCAGGCGTCCATCCGGGCGCTCATGCTGATCCGCGCCTACCGGGTGCGCGGCCACATGATCGCCGCACTCGACCCGCTCGGGATCGAGAAGCGCCCGGTCCATGCCGACCTCGACCCGGCCAGCTACGGCTTCGACGAGGACGACTGGGACCAGCCGATCTATATCGACCGGGTGCTCGGCCGCGAGACGGCGAGCCTGCGCGAGATCGTGCAGATCCTGACCGACACCTACTGCCAGAGCATCGGCGTCGAGTTCATGCACATCATGGACCCGGAGCAGCGCATCTGGATCCAGGAGCGCGTCGAGGGCGAGCGCAACCAGACGGATTTCACGCCGGAGGGCAAGCGCGCCATCCTGGAGCGGCTGACCGCGGCCGAGACCTTCGAGCGCTTCGCCGACCGGCGCTATACCGGCACCAAGCGCTTCGGGCTGGAGGGCGGCGAGAGCCTGATCCCGGCGCTGGAGCAGATCGTGAAGCGCGGCGGCCAGCTCGGCGTGCGCGAGCTGGTGCTGGGCATGCCGCATCGCGGCCGCCTCAACGTGCTCGCCAACTTCATGGGCAAGCCGTTCTCGGCCATCTTCTCGGAATTCCAGGGCAATTCGGCCAAGCCCGACGACGTCCAGGGCTCCGGCGACGTCAAGTACCACATGGGCACGTCGGCCGACCGGGAGTTCGACGGCAACGTCGTCCACCTGTCGCTGTCGGCGAACCCGTCCCACCTCGAGGCGGTCAACCCGGTCACGCTCGGCAAGGTGCGCGCCAAGCAGCGCCAGCGCGGTGACGTCGAGAAGAACCAGGTGGTCGGCCTGCTGATGCATGGCGACGCCGCCTTCGCCGGCCAGGGCGTGGTGGCCGAGACGCTGATGCTGTCCGAGCTGCGCGGCTACCGCACCGGCGGCACCATCAACGTGGTGGTGAACAACCAGATCGGCTTCACCACCGCGCCGGCCTATGCCCGCTCGGGCCCCTACTGCACCGACGTGGCGAAGATGGTCCAGGCGCCGATCTTCCACGTCAACGGCGACGACCCCGAGGCGGTGGTGCATGTCGCGCGGGTCGCGACCGAGTTCCGCCAGCGCTTCAAGCGCGATGTCGTCATCGACATGGTCTGCTATCGCCGCCACGGCCACAACGAGGGCGACGAGCCGGCCTTCACCCAGCCGGAGATGTACCGCCACATCGAAAGCCTGACGACGACCCGGCAGATCTATGCCGAGCGGCTGGCGCGGGCCGGGGTGATCCAGGCGGGCGACGCCGACGGCATGGTCGACCGCTTCACCCAGATGCTGGACGCGGAGTTCAACGCGGCCAAGAGCTACAAGCCGAACAAGGCCGACTGGCTCGAGGGTGCCTGGGCCGGTCTCGGCACGGCGACCGCCGATGATCGCCGCGGCGAGACGGCGGTTCCCGAGGACCATCTGCGCGAGGTCGGGGCGGCCCTGACCACGGTGCCGGGGGATTTCAACCTCAACCGCAAGATCGCCCGCCAGCTCGAAGCCAAGAAGAAGATGTTCGAGACCGGCGAGGGCATAGACTGGGCGACCGGCGAGGCGCTGGCCTTCGGCACGCTGTGCACCGAGGGCACCCCGGTGCGCCTGTCCGGCCAGGATGTCGGCCGCGGCACCTTCTCGCAGCGCCACGCGGTGCTGGTCGACCAGCAGACCGAGAACCGGCACGTGCCGCTGAACGGCATCCGCAAGAACCAGGCCCCGTTCGAGGTCTGGGACAGCCCCCTGTCGGAAGAGGCGGTGCTCGGCTTCGAGTACGGCTTCACCCTGGCCGACCCCCAGGGGCTGGTCCTGTGGGAGGCGCAGTTCGGCGACTTCGCCAACGGCGCCCAGGTCATCATCGACCAGTTCATCTGCTCGGGCGAGAGCAAGTGGCTGCGCATGTCCGGCCTGGTCATGCTGCTGCCGCACGGCTACGAGGGGCAGGGACCGGAGCATTCGTCGGCCCGGCTGGAGCGGTTCCTCCAGCTCTCGGCCGAGGACAACATGCAGGTCGTCAACCTGACGACCCCGGCCAACTATTTCCATGCGCTGCGCCGGCAGATGCGGCGCTCGTTCCGCAAGCCGCTCATCGTCATGACGCCGAAGTCGCTGCTGCGCCACAAGCGCGCGGTGTCGAAGCTGGCCGAGTTCGGCCCCGGCAGTTCCTTCCATCGCGTGCTGTGGGACGATGCCGACCTCGGCGCGGCCAAGCCGCTGGTCGCGGACGAGAAGATCCGCCGGGTCGTGCTGTGCAGCGGCAAGGTCTATTACGACCTGCTGGAGGGCCGCGAGGCCAGGGGCGTCGACGACGTCTACCTGATGCGCGTCGAGCAGCTCTATCCGTTCCCGGCCGAGAAGCTGGCGCTCGAGCTGAAGCGCTTCCCCAACGCCGACGTGGTCTGGTGCCAGGAGGAGCCGCGCAACATGGGTGCCTGGTACTTCGTCGACCGCCGCATCGAGGAGGTCCTGGCCGGCCTCGACGGCAAGGCGAAGCGCCCGACCTATGTCGGCCGGCCGGATTCGGCCTCGACCGCGACCGGCCTGCTGCGCCGGCACAACGAGGAGCAGGAGGCGCTGGTCGCCACGGCTCTCGCCGGCTGATCCGCTGAATTGACCATCCGCCCCTCGCGGGGCCGCAGAGACTGACCCCGGGGGCTCCCCGGAACCGTTCGGAACAAAGGACGACCATGGCGACCGAAATCAGAGTCCCCGCGCTGGGCGAATCGGTGACCGAAGCGACCGTCGCGCGCTGGCTGAAGAAGGCCGGCGAGGCCGTGAAGCAGGACGAGCCGCTGGTCGAGCTGGAAACCGACAAGGTCACGCTCGAGGTGAATGCGGCCGCCGCCGGCGTGCTGGCCGAGATCCTGCAGCCCGAGGGCGGCACCGTCGAGGTGGGGGCGCTGCTCGGCACGATCGACGCCGCGGGTGCCGCCGCCAAGCCGGCCGAGGCCCCGAAGGCCGAGGCTCCCAAGGCGGAAGCTCCCAAGCCTGCCGCCGCCAAGCCGGCCGAGGCGGCGTCGGCCGCCGCAGCGTCGCCCGCGGCCCGCAAGATGATCGCCGACCAGGGCCTGCCGGGCGATTCGATCCCCGCCACCGGCAAGGGCGGGCGCGTCACCAAGGAGGACGTGGTCAATTTCGTCGAGGCGAAGCCGGCCCCCGCCGCAGCGCCCCAGGCGGCGCCGAAGCCCGCCCCGGCCGCCCCGCCGCGCGAGCCGGGTGCCCGCGAGGAGCGGGTGCGCATGTCGCGCCTGCGCAAGCGCATCGCCGAGCGGCTGAAGGAGGCGCAGAACACCGCCGCCATCCTGACGACCTTCAACGAGGTCGACATGACGCGGGTGATCGCCGTACGCGAGCGCCATCGCGACGCCTTCGAGAAGAAGCACGGCGTCAAGCTCGGCTTCATGTCCTTCTTCGTGAAGGCGGCGATCGCCGCGCTGAAGGAGATCCCGGCCGTCAATGCCGAGATCGACGGCGACGAGCTGATCTACAAGAACCACTACGACATCGGCGTCGCGGTCGGCACCGAGCAGGGCCTGGTGGTCCCGGTCGTGCGCGATGCCGACGCCATGTCCTTCGCCGAGATCGAGAAGACCATCGCAGCCCTGGGCAAGAAGGCGCGTGACGGCAAGCTGTCGATGGAAGACCTGACCGGCGGCACCTTCACCATCTCCAACGGCGGCGTCTACGGCTCGCTGATGTCGACGCCGATCCTCAACCCGCCGCAGTCCGCCATCCTCGGCATGCACAAGACGATGCAGCGGCCGATGGTCGTCGGCGACCGGATCGAGGCCCGTCCGATGATGTACCTGGCGGTCTCCTACGACCATCGCATCATCGACGGCCGCGAGGCGGTCACCTTCCTGGTCCGCATCAAGGATGCGATCGAGGATCCGGAACGGCTTCTGTTCGACCTCTGAGGAGCCGCGCCATGGCCGAGGACAGCTTCGATCTCGTCGTCATCGGCGGCGGGCCGGGCGGCTACGTCGCCGCCATCCGCGCCGCCCAACTGGGCATGCGTGTCGCCTGCGTCGAGAAGGACCCGACGCTCGGCGGCACCTGCCTCAATGTCGGCTGCATCCCCTCCAAGGCGCTGCTCGATTCGTCCGAGAAGTTCCAGGAGGTCGGGCACATGGCCCGGCAGGGCGTCGTCGTCGACAAGGTCACGCTCGATCTGCCGGCGATGATGGCGTGGAAGGACAAGGTCGTGTCCGAGAACACGCGCGGCATCGACTTCCTGTTCAAGAAGAACAAGATCGAGCGGGTGCGCGGCTTCGGCCGGATCGCGGCGCCGGGCCAGGTGGTGTCGACCGCCGAGGACGGCACCGAGCGCGTGCTCGCCACCCGCACCATCCTGATCGCCACCGGCTCGGAAGTGACGCCGCTGCCGGGGGTCGAGATCGACGAGAAGCGGATCGTTTCCTCGACCGGGGCCCTGTCCCTGTCGGCCGTGCCGAAGCATCTGGTGGTGGTCGGCGGCGGCATCATCGGGCTGGAGCTGGGCTCCGTCTGGCGCCGCCTCGGCGCCCAGGTGACGGTGATCGAGTTCCTCGACCGCATCACCCCCGGCATCGACCTGGAGGTCGCCAAGACCCTGCAGCGCACGCTGGGCAAGCAGGGGATGAAGTTCCGCCTCGGCACCAAGGTCACGGCGGCTGCCGCGACCGATGCCGGCATCGCGCTGACCGTCGAGCCGTCGGCGGGCGGCACCGCCGAGCAGCTGGAGTGCGACGTGGTCCTGGTGGCGATCGGCCGCCGGCCCTATACCCGGGGGCTCGGGCTGGACGCGGTCGGCATCGCGCTCGATCCGCGCGGCCGCATCCCGATCGACGATCATTTCCAGACTTCGCTGCCCGGCATCTATGCCATCGGCGACGTGGTGCGCGGCCAGATGCTGGCCCACAAGGCCGAGGACGAGGGCTCGGTCGCGGCCGAGATCATCGCCGGGCAGTCGGGCCACATCGACTACGACGCGATCCCGGGCGTGGTCTACACATGGCCGGAAGTGGCCACCGTCGGGCGCAGCGAGGAAGACCTCAAGGCCGCGGGCGTCGCCTACAAGGTCGGCAAGTTCCCCTTCACCGCCAACAGCCGGGCGCGCTGCATCGGCGAGATGGACGGGTTCGTCAAGATCCTGGCCGACCCGCGGACCGAGAAGGTGCTGGGCGTCCACATCATCGGGCCGGATGCCGGCACGCTGATCGCGGAATGCGTGCTGGCGATGGAGTATGGCGGCTCGGCCGAGGACATCGCGCGCACCTGCCACGCCCACCCGACCCTGAACGAGGCGGTCAAGGAAGCCGCGCTCGCCGTGGACGGACGCGCCCTGCACATCTGACGGGCCCGGCCACGCCGATGTCCCCGGCCGATTGATGGGGGAGTCCGCCTCGGGCGACCTCTGGCAGCTCCTGTTCGCGGAGATCTCGCTTATCGAGTACCTGATGGTGCTGGCGGTCGCCATGGCCGCCTCCGTCATCGGGGGGCTCGCGGGGTACGGGCCGGGCCTGCTGCTGCCGCTGGTCCTGGTCCCGACCATCGGCGCGGAGGCGACGGTGCCGGTGATCGGGGCGTCGGCCTTCTTCACCAACGCCAGCCGCTTCTGGGTCTTTCGCGAGCATCTCGACCGGCGCGCCTTCCTGATCGTCGCGGCCGCCGCGGTGCCGGGCTGCATCGTTGGCGCCTACGGCTATTCCCTGCTGACCGGGCCCGGTGCCGGCGCCCTGATCGGCGCCTTCCTGATCGTCATGGTGCCGGTCCGGCGCCTGGCGCGGCGCCTGCAGTACCGCCTGTCCGAGCCGGGCATGGCGGTGGCCGGCGCCGGCTACGGCGTGCTGGTCGGCAGCACCGCCGGGTCCGGCATCCTGCTGCTCTCGATCTTCATGGCGGCCGGCCTGGCGGGCCCCGCGGTGCTGGCGACCGACTGCGCGGTCACGCTGGTGACCTCGGTCGTCAAGACCGGCGTGTTCCAGGCGGCGGGCTCGCTGTCGCCGTCCAACTGGGCGATGGCCCTGATGATCGGGGCGGTGACGACCCCCGGCGCCTTCATCGCCCGCTGGATGGTCCGCCGCTTCTCGGCCACCCTCCATACCCACATCCTGGAGGCCGCGATCCTGGTCGGCGGCGGCGTGCTGGTGGCCAAGGGCCTGCTGGCCTAGCCGAGGGTGGGGCGATCGGGTGCCAGATCGGCGGCCGCCAGCCCGATCTCGCGCTGGGCGGCCGGCAGGTCCCGGCCCAGCATGAGCGCCGCGATCGCCTGGCCCAGCGCCGGCGCGGTCAGGATGCCGCAGCCGCCCTGGCCGGCCAGCCAGAAGAAGCCCTCGTCACCCGCCCGCCCGCCCCCGCGACCGGGCTGCGGTCGGCGACGAAGCTGCGCAGGCCCGCCCAGCGGCTGAGCGGCCGGGCGATGGTGAAGCGGGTCGCCTGCTCGATGTTGTAGATGCCCTGGGCGACGTCGAGGTCGTCCGGCTGCGCGTCGCACGGCTCGGTCGGGGTCTGGTCGGAAAGGCTGCCCATCAGGCGCCCGGTCTCCGGCTTCACGTACCAGTCGTGGGCGACCGAATTCACGTGCGGCCAGCGGTCGGTGTCCATGCCGGGCGGCGGGGCGAAGGTGAAGGCGGTGCGCCGGCAGGGGGTGATGCCGATCGGCGCCCGCCCGGCCATGTCCGCCACCTGGTCGACCCAGGCGCCGGCCGCATTGAGCAGCAGGGGGGCGGAGAACGTGGCCGCGTCGGTGCGCACGGTCCAGCGGCCGGACCGGCGCTCGATCGCCTCGATCCGGCTGTCGGTCGCGATCATGGCCCCCTGGGCCCGGGCGCCGCGGGCGAAGCCCTGCAGCAGCAGGTCGACGTCGATGTCCATGGCGCTCGCCTCGAACACCCCGGCCGCCACCTGGGCCGGGTCGAGCGCGGGAAACAGGGCGAGCGCCTCCGTCGCGTCCAGCAGGCGGGCCCCGGCCCCGGCCTCCGCCAGCATGGCGTGCTGCCGGTGCAGCTTCGCCTCCTGCCCGGCCGGCGCCACCGTCATGCTGCCGCGCGGCGACAGGATCGGGGCGGCGGCGAAGCCGTCCGGCGGCGCTTCCAGGAACGACCGGCTGGCCTGGGCCAGCCGCCGCATGGTCGGAGCCGAGATGCCGACCGTGAACTGCGCCGCGCTGCGGCCGGAACTGTGGTAGCCGAGCGCCGTCTCGCGCTCGAGCAGGAGCACCGAGGCGTGCTGCGACAGGAAATAGGCCGCCGAGAGGCCGGCCATGCCACCGCCCAGGATGATGACGTCGCGATCCATCGATATGGTTCCCGATCTATGCCGCGGCCGGACGCCGGGCGAAGGCGAGGAGCAGCCCCAGGCCGCAGAACAGCCCGCCGCTCCCCTGGCGGATGCGCCGCACGAGGTGCGGGTTCGCGGCGATGCGCCGGCGGATGCGCGCGGCCGCCAGCGCCACCACGAGGTCGACCGCCGTGTTGAGGGTGACCGACAGGGCGCCGAGCACGGCGAACTGCACGGCCGGGTCGCCGCGCGCGGGGTCGACGAACTGCGGCAGGAAGGCCAGGAAGAAGGCGGCGGTCTTGGGGTTGAGCGCCTCGACCAGGATGCCCTGGCGCAGGGCCCGGGCGGCGCCGGCCGCCGCTGCCGGCACGACGTCGATGGGGGCGCCGGCGGTCCGGATCGCCTGGATGCCGAGGTGGACGAGATAGGCTGCCCCCAGCAGCTTGAAGACCGCGAAGAGCTCGGCGCTGGCGAGCAGCAGCGCGGACAGGCCGAGTGCGCCGCCCAGGACATGGACGAGGCCGCCGACGCCCGTGCCGACGCTGGAGGCGATCCCTTCGGCCCGCCCGCCGGCCAGCGCCCGTGCCGCGACGTAGAGGATGCCGGGGCCGGGCGTGGCCGCGATCACGAGGGCGGCCAGCACGAAGATCGCCAGGGCGACGGGGTCGAACATGGGTGCGGCGGGCCTCCGATAGGGTCAGTCGCCGGCGCGGGCGCGGGGATGGGCGCGGTTGTAGGTCTCGACCAGCTGGGCGGTGTCGACGGCGGTGTAGCGCTGCGTCGTCGACAGCGAGGCGTGGCCGAGCAGCTCCTGGATCGCCCGCAGGTCGCCGCCGGCCGCCAGCAGGTGGGTGGCGAAGCTGTGGCGCAGCGCGTGCGGGGTGGCCGATTCGGGCAGGCCGAGGCGCCGGCGGGCATCGCGCATGCGGCGCTGGGCCACCGCCGGCTGCAGCGGTCCGCCGCGGGCGCCGAGGAACAGGGCGCCGTCGGGCGCCACCCGCCAGGGACAGAGGGCGAGATAGGCGGCCATGGCCTCCCGCACCGCCGGCAGGACCGGCACCCGCCGCTCCTTGCGGCCCTTGCCGACGACCGACAGCGCCTCGCCCAGGGGCGCGGCGCGGCGCGGCAGGCCCAGCGCCTCGCCGATGCGCAGCCCGCAGCCATAGAGCAGCGACAGCAGCGCCGTGTCCCGGGCGGCGATCCAGGGCAGGGCATCCTCGCCCACATCCTCCAGGATCGCGGCCGCCCCTTCCGCCGTCAGCGCCTTGGGAATGGATCGGGGCAGCTTCGGCGCCCGCACCGCGGCGACGGCCGGGGCGTGTCCGAAGCCGCGGCGATCGAGGAAGCGCACGAAGCCGCGCACCACCGACAGGGCGCGGGCGGTGGAGGTACGCGCATAGTCGTCGCGCGCGCGGCGCGCCAGCCACGCGCGATAGTCCGCCGGGCGCAGCCCGATCAGGTCGTCGAGGGTGGGGGGGCCGCCCAGATGATCGGCCAGGAAGCCGATGAAGGCCGCCAGGTCGTCGCGATAGGCAGCCAGGGTGTGCGGGGACAGACGCCGTTCCGATTCGAGCCAGGCGGCCCAGGCGCGGCGGGCCTCGGCCAACCGGTCCCGGCCGTCCGGCGCGGTCACGCCGGGGGCAGGTCGAGCCAGGAGCGGATCGACAGCGATCCCACCTTGCCGAGGAAGCCCAGCAGCTCGGTGCCCTGCCCGGGATGGAAGCGCTGCGGGTCGCGCGAGCCCATCGCCAGCAGGCAGGGCGGGGCCGAGCCCGACAGGGCCAGGCGGATCAGCGCGTCGGAGCGGACGAGGCCGGCGCCGGCGCCGAACAGGAGCGGGTCCCCGACCACGTCGTCCCGCAGCAGCACGTCGCGGTCGACGCCGATCAGGTCGCCGACCGAGCCGACCGGCAGGCCGGCCAGACCCTGCACGTCGACGCGCGGCAGGCGGCCGTCGAAGGTCTCCACGCACAGCGTCACCACGTCCACGTCGAGCAGCAGCGACAGGTCGGTGGTGAAGGTCTGCACCAGATGCTCGAAGGTGCGGGCGCCGAGCAGCGCCAGGGCGGCGTCATGGATGCGGGCCTGGCTCTGGATGTTGGCGCGGGTCGCCTTGAGGAGGTCGCGTTGCTCCTCCTTGATGCGCTGCATCTCGTCCTGCAGCCGCTTCAGCATGAACTGCTGCATGTCGACCACCCCGTCGCCGCGGTCGGGCGCGGGCGGCGTCAGGACGGCGACCAGATCCGGGTGGCGGACCAGGAAGTCGGGATGGGCGCGCAGGTAGGCGGCGACGCGGCCGGCATTGATCGGCGGCGGGGTCGGGGCCGGGCCGGGGGGCGTGGTCGCCGTCTCCCCCGCCGTCTCGCTGCGCCGGTCAACCATGGTATCGACGCCCCCGGCCTATTCCGCCGCGGCCTTGGGGCCGCCCAGGATCGACTGGCCGGTCTTGGCCCAGTCGGCGAGGAACGCCGCCAGCCCCTTGTCGGTCAGCGGATGATGGTACATCTGGCGCAGGACGGCCGGCGGCAGGGTGGCCACGTGGGCGCCCAGCTTGGCCGCGGCGACGACATGCCCCGGGTTGCGCACGGAGGCCACCAGGACCTCGGTCTGCAGCGCCGGATAGAGGTCGTAGATGGTGCAGATCTCCTCGATCAGCATCATCCCGTCGGTGCCGATGTCGTCGAGCCGGCCGACGAAGGGAGAGACGAACGTGGCACCGGCCTTGGCCGCCAGGATCGCCTGGGCGGCGGAAAAGCACAGCGTGACGTTGACCATGGTGCCTTCGTCGGTCAGCGCCTTGCAGGTGCGCAGGCCGGCCGGGGTCAGCGGCACCTTGACGGTGACGTTGGCGGCGATCTTGGCCAGCCGGCGGCCTTCGGCCAGCATGCCGTCATGGTCGGTCGCCGTCACCTCGGCGCTGACCGGGCCGGGCACGAGGGCGCAGATCTCCGCCACCGTCTCCAGGAAGTCGCGACCGGTCTTGGCGACGAGCGACGGGTTGGTCGTCACGCCGTCCACCAGCCCGGTCGCCGCCAGCTCGCGAATCTCTGCAATGTCGGCGGTGTCGATGAAGAATTTCAACGGTTTCGGTCCCTCGGCAGCGATATCTGCGCGCGACAGGCGCGTTCCCGCCCGTCGAATCCAGGATTAGAATGTATCCGATGCCGCCCGACCACGCCAGTTCGCCGCGTGCCGCACCCGCCCGCGCGCCCGGCCCCGGCCCGGCGCGGGTCGCCGTGCTGCTGCCCTTGCCCCTGAAGGGGGCCTATGACTATGCGGTTCCGCCGGGCATGGAACTCGGCCCCGGGGACTATGTGGCGGTGCCGCTCGGCGGCACCCGGCATGTCGGCGTGGTCTGGGGGCCGGCCACCGGCGAGGTCGATGCGGCCCGCCTCAAGCCCGTGCTCCTGCGCTACGACGTGCCGCCCATGCCGGAGGCCCATCGCCATTTTCTCGACCGGGTCGCGGCCTACACCGTGTCGCCGCCGGGGGCGGTGCTGCGCCTGTCGCTCGGCGCCACGGCGGCCCTGGCGCCGGCCGCGCCGGCGATCCTCTATCGCCGGTCGGGGCGGCCGGCCGGACCCGACACGCGCCTGACGCCCGCCCGCCGCAAGGTGCTGGAAGCCCTGGGCGACGAGGCGGCCCGGCCGCTCGGCGAAATCGCCCGGCTGGCCGGCGTCGGCACCGGTGTCGTGCGCGGGCTGGTCGACCAGGGGCTCCTGGAGGCGGTGCCGGTGCCGGGCGACCGGCCGCTGCCGGTGCCGGACTGGCGCCTGCCCGGCCCGGAGCTGTCGGCCGAGCAGGCGGCGGCCGCCGCCGACCTGGTGGCGCAGGTGCGCGAGCATCGGGCCGGCACGGTGCTGCTCGACGGCGTCACCGGCTCGGGCAAGACCGAGGTCTATTTCGAGGCGATCGGCGCCTGCCTGGCCGAGGGGCGGCAGGCCCTGGTCCTGGTGCCGGAGATCGCGCTGACCGGCCAGTGGCTGGACCGGTTCGAGCGCCGCTTCGGCCAGCCGCCGGCGGAGTGGCATTCGGAGGTCTCGTCCCGCGACCGGCGGCGCAACTGGCGGGCGGCGGCGACCGGCGCCGCGCGGGTCGTCGTCGGCGCGCGGTCGGCGCTGTTCCTGCCCTATGCCGACCTCGGGCTGATCGTCGTCGACGAGGAGCATGACGGCGCCTTCAAGCAGGAGGACGGGGTCATCTATCACGGCCGCGACATGGCCGTGCTGCGCGGCCATATCGGCGGCATTCCGGTCGTCCTGGCCTCGGCCACGCCGTCGCTCGAATCGGTCATCAATGTCGAAACCGGCCGATACCGCATGCTGCGCCTGCCGGATCGCCATGGCGGGGCGCAGCTGCCCGAGATCCGCATGATCGACCTGCGCCGCGACCGGCCGGAACGGCAGCGCTGGCTGGCCCCGACCCTGGTCCGGGCGATGACCGAGACGCTGGCGGCGGGCGAGCAGGCACTCCTGTTCCTGAACCGCCGCGGCTATGCGCCGCTGACCCTGTGCCGGGCCTGCGGCCATCGCCTGGAATGCCCCTCCTGTACCGCCTGGCTGGTCGAGCATCGCCTGGCGGGGCGGCTGCAGTGCCACCATTGCGGCTACTCGACCGCCCTGCCGCGGCAATGCCCGGCCTGCGGCGAGGAGGACACGCTGGCCGCCTGCGGCCCTGGCGTGGAGCGTCTGGCCGAAGAGGTAGCCCAGCGCTTCCCGGATGCCCGGGTGGAGCTGGTGGCGAGCGACACCCTGACCGGGCCGCGGGCGATCGAGGCGCTGGTCGATCGGGTCGGCCGGCACGAGGTGGACATCCTGATCGGGACCCAGGTGGTGGCGAAGGGCCATCACTTCCCGATGCTGACGCTGGTGGGCGTGGTCGATGCCGATCTCGGCCTGCATGGCGGCGACCTGCGGGCGGGCGAGCGCACCTTCCAGCTGCTGAGCCAGGTGGCCGGGCGTGCGGGCCGCGCGGAGCGGCCGGGCATCGTCTATCTCCAGACCCTCGACCCGGCCCATCCGGTCATGCAGGCGCTGGCCCGCGGCGACCGCGACGGCTTCCTGGCCGCCGAGGCGGAGGGGCGGCGGCAGGCCCACATGCCGCCCTTCGCCCGGCTCGCGGCCCTGATCCTGTCCAGCCCCTCCGCCCCCGACGTCGACCGTGCGGCGACGATGCTGGCGCGGACCGCGCCCGCCGCACCCGACCTGTCGGTGCTGGGGCCGGCGCCCGCCCCGCTCGCGGTGCTGCGCGGCCGCCACCGCCGCCGCTTCCTGGTCAACGCCCCCCGCCGGGCGCCCCTGCAGGCGATCCTGCGCGACTGGCTCGACCAGGTCCGCCTGCCGGCCAGCGTGCGCTGCCAGATCGACGTGGATCCCTACGGCTTCCTCTAGCGTTGAGCCATCGATCGGCGGGCCGCGTTGCCCGCCGGCCCGGGCCGGACTAACGTCGCCGGCCCGGACGTTGTCCGGCATGCCCCCAGGGGCATCGGGAGGAGGCACACATGCGGATATTTGTTGCGGCGATGGCGGGGGCGCTGTTGCTCATGGGCTGCGTCGATGATCAGGCGCGACAGGGCGGGCCGTCGGTCGCCTACGCGCAGCCAGCCTACGTCCAGCCGGCCTATGGCCAGCCGGGGTACATCCAGACGGCCGATGCCGGTGAGGCGCGGATCCAGCTGGCCCAGGGTCGCGGCCTGGAAATCTACAACGCCGACTATGGCGAGCGCGGGCGCTTCTGCAACGCCGAGCGCAGCATCGCGCGGGAGTGCAACGGGCGCCGCGGCTGCGAGTTCGAGGTCGGCAACCACCTCTGCGGCGACCCGGCACCCAACCAGGTGAAGGAACTGCGCCTCTCGTTCGGCTGCGAGGGGCGTCGCGGGTCCGACCAGGATTCGACCCGGGCCCGCGAGGGCCAGCGCGTCCGCCTGGAATGCGAACGCGGCCAGGCCCAGGCGCAGGTCTTCGGCCGGCCTGCGCCCGGCCCCGGCTTCGGCGGGCCCGGTCCCGGCGCCGGCCGCCCCGGCGGGGATCGGGACATCCGCGTCCTGGATGCGCGCTACGGCAGCCGCTCGCGGGCCTGCAACGCGGCGCCGGCCGTCGCCCAGCAGTGCAACGGGCGCGACCGGTGCGGTGTCCGGGTCGACAACGCCCTGTGCGGCGACCCGGCCTTCGGCGAACCGAAGGTGCTGGACGTGACGTACAGCTGCGGCCGCGGCGATCGTCGCCAGGCCGGCGGCCGGGAAGGGCAGCGGGCCGAGCTTCGCTGCTGATTCCGGCACTCGAAAAGGCAAGCTCGCCCAAGGGCCCGCGGCGCTGCGCCGCGGGCCCTTTTTCGCGGTTGCGGCCATTTTCCGGCGGGCGATTGTTGCAGCGCCGCTGGCCCCATGTTAGTGAACCGCCGCGCTCGGGCGGGCCATCCTGCCCGACGGGTGTCCATTGTCTATGCGGGGGCATTCGAGGCGCGCATCCCCCAGGCGCTGAAGGGAAGGTTTCGTGGCTGCCAAAGCGTCAGAATCCGCCGGGCTGGCCGAGCGCTACGCGAGTGCGCTCTTCGACCTCGCCGACGAGCGTCGGGCGATCGATTCCGTGGCTGAGGATCTGCGCGGCCTGCGCGCGATGCTGGCCGACAGCAGTGACCTCGAGCGGCTGGTCCGCAGCCCCGTGCTGAGCCGCGAGCAGCAGGCCAAGGCCGTCGCAGCCGTCGCCGAGCAGGCGGGTTTCGATGCGCTGACGCGCAACTTCCTCGGCCTGCTGGCGCGCAACCGGCGCCTCTTCGCCGTCTCGGCGATGATCAAGGCGTTCCTGGCCGAGCTCGCGCGCCGCCGCGGCGAGGTCACGGCGCAGGTCACCTCGGCCGCGCCGCTTTCCGAATCCCAGCTGGCCAAGGTGACGGACTCGCTCCGCCGCTCGGTCGGCGGCAAAGTCTCGGTCGACCTTTCGGTCGATCCCTCGCTTCTGGGTGGGCTGGTCGTCCGCGTGGGCTCGCGGATGGTCGATTCCTCGCTCCGCACGAAGCTGCAACGTCTCGAGCTCGCGATGAAAGGGGTCGCGTGATGGAAATCCGCGCGGCGGAAATCTCCGCCATTCTCAAGGAACAGATCGCCAACTTCGGTGCGGAAGCCGACGTTGCGGAAGTGGGCCAGGTCCTGTCGGTCGGCGACGGCATCGCCCGCGTCCACGGGCTCGACAAGGTGCAGGCGGGCGAGCTGGTGGAGTTCCCCGGCGGCATCCGCGGCATGGCGCTCAACCTCGAGAGCGACAATGTCGGCGTGGTCATCTTCGGCGACGACCGCTCGATCAAGGAAGGCGACCTCGTCAAGCGGACCGGCTCGATCGTCGACGCGCCGATCGGCAAGGGCCTGCTCGGCCGCGTCGTGGACGGCCTCGGCAACCCGATCGACGGCAAGGGTCCCCTGGTCGACACGGTCCGCACCCGGGTCGAGGTCAAGGCGCCCGGCATCATCGCGCGCAAGTCGGTGCACGAGCCGATGCAGACCGGCCTGAAGGCGATCGATTCGCTGGTTCCGGTCGGCCGCGGCCAGCGTGAGCTGATCATCGGCGATCGCCAGACCGGCAAGACCGCGGTGATCATCGACACGATCATCAACCAGAAGAAGATCAACGAGGCCGCGACCGACGATTCGCAGAAGCTGTTCTGCATCTACGTCGCCATCGGCCAGAAGCGCTCCACGGTCGCCCAGATCGTCAAGACGCTGCAGGACACGGGCGCGCTCGAATACACGATCGTCGTCGCCGCGACGGCCTCGGAGCCGGCGCCGCTGCAGTTCCTGGCGCCCTACACGGGCTGCGCCATGGGTGAGTTCTTCCGCGACAACGGCATGCATGCGGTCATCTTCTACGATGACCTGTCGAAGCAGGCGGTCGCCTATCGCCAGATGTCGCTGCTGCTGCGCCGCCCGCCGGGCCGCGAGGCCTATCCGGGTGACGTCTTCTACCTGCACTCCCGCCTGCTCGAGCGCGCGGCGAAGATGTCGGACGCGATGGGCAAGGGGTCGCTGACGGCGCTGCCGGTCATCGAGACCCAGGCGGGCGACGTTTCCGCCTACATCCCGACCAACGTCATCTCCATCACCGACGGCCAGATCTTCCTGGAGACGAGCCTCTTCTATCGAGGCATCCGCCCGGCGATCAACGTCGGCATCTCGGTCAGCCGCGTCGGCTCCGCCGCCCAGATCAAGGCGATGAAGCAGGTCGCGGGCTCAATCAAGCTGGAACTGGCGCAGTTCCGCGAGATGGAAGCGTTCTCGCAGTTCGCATCCGACCTCGATGCCTCGACCCAGCGCCTGCTGGCGCGCGGCTCGCGCCTGACCGAGCTGCTGAAGCAGCCGCAGTACCAGCCGCTGCCGATCGAGGAGCAGGTCGTGTCGCTGTTCACCGGCGTCCGCGGTTATCTCGACGGCATCCCGGTGTCGGCGGTGGGTCGCTTCGAGCATGGCCTGCTGGCCGACATGCGCGGACAGGGGGCCGACCTGCTGCGGACGATTCGCACCGAGCGGGAAATTTCCAAGGCGACCGAGGCGAAGCTGGCGGCCTTCATCCAGGCCTACGCCAAGACCTTCGTGGTCTGAAGCCGGCCGGCCAACCGCTTACCCGAAGGCGCGCATGCCCAGCCTCAAGGATCTCCGGGTCCGCATCAACAGCGTCAAGTCGACGCGCAAGATCACCTCGGCCATGAAGATGGTCGCGGCCGCGAAGCTGCGCCGCGCCCAGGAGCAGGCCGAGGCCGCCCGGCCGTTCGCCGAGCGGATGGAACGGATGCTGGGCTCGCTCGCGGCCGGCGTGGATTCGGGCGCCGGCGCGCCCGCCATGCTCGCCGGCACCGGGCGCGACCAGGTCCACCTCCTGATCGTCGCCACCGCCGACCGCGGCCTGTGCGGTGCCTTCAACTCGTCCATCGTCCGCGAGGCGCGGCGGCAGATCCGCGCGCTCCTGGCCGACGGCAAGAAGGTCAAGATCTTCTGCGTCGGCCGCAAGGGGCGCGACCAGCTGCGGCGCGAGTACGAGTCGCTGATCGTCGACACGGTCACGGACTTCCAGCGCCCGCGCCTCAGCTTCGAGGGGGCGGCCCGGATCGCCGCCCGGGTGGCCGAGCTGTACGAGGCCGGCGAGTTCGACGTCGCGAAGATCATCTACAACCGCTTCCGGTCGGCGATCGCCCAGATCGTCACGGTGCAGCAGCTCATTCCCTTCACGCCGCCCGCCCCGGCGGCCGGGGGCAATGCGGCGGCCGTGGCCACCGGTGGCGGCGCGCCCGCGCTCTACGAGTACGAGCCGGACGAGGAGCAGATCCTCTCGGCCCTGCTGCCGCGCAACCTCGCGGTGCAGGTCTACCGGGCGCTGCTGGAGAACAACGCGAGCGAGCACGGCGCGCGGATGACCGCGATGGACAACGCCACGCGCAACGCCAGCGACATGATCGGCAAGCTGACGCTGGTCTACAACCGCTCGCGGCAGGCATCCATCACCAAGGAACTGATCGAGATCATCTCCGGCGCCGAGGCTCTCTAGCCCGCCGGTCCGCACGTCACGGGAGCAAATTATGGCCGCTGCGCAGGCTGAAATCGGAAACAACATCGGCACCATCACGCAGGTGATCGGTGCCGTCGTGGACGTGAAGTTCGACGGCGAGCTGCCGGCGATCCTGAGCGCGCTGCACGTCGAGCACGCGGGCAAGCGCCTCGTGCTCGAGGTGGCGCAGCATCTGGGTGAACACACGGTGCGGACCGTCGCCATGGACACCACGGACGGTCTCGTCCGCGGCCAGCAGGCGCTGTCCACCGGCGCGCCGATCACGGTCCCGGTCGGGCCGGAGACGCTGGGCCGCATCATCAACGTCGTCGGCGAGCCGATCGACGAGCGCGGCCCGGTCAACGCGGCGATGTCCTCGCCGATCCACCGCGACGCGCCGGCCTTCATCGAGCAGTCGACCGAAGCGCAGATCCTGGTCACGGGCATCAAGGTCGTCGACCTGCTCGCGCCCTATGCCAAGGGCGGCAAGATCGGCCTGTTCGGCGGCGCCGGCGTCGGCAAGACGGTGCTGATCATGGAGCTGATCAACAACGTCGCCAAGGCGCATGGCGGCTACTCGGTGTTCGCCGGCGTCGGCGAGCGCACCCGCGAAGGCAACGATCTCTATCACGAGATGATGGAATCGGGCGTCATCAAGGTCGACGGCCCCGGCTCCAAGGCCGCACTGGTCTATGGCCAGATGAACGAGCCGCCGGGCGCCCGCGCCCGCGTCGGCCTCACCGGCCTGACCCTGGCGGAATACTTCCGCGACGTGGAAGGCCAGGACGTGCTGTTCTTCGTCGACAACATCTTCCGCTTCACCCAGGCGGGCTCGGAAGTGTCGGCGCTGCTCGGCCGCATTCCCTCGGCGGTCGGCTACCAGCCGACCCTGTCGACGGACATGGGCGCCCTGCAGGAGCGCATCACCTCGACCACCAAGGGCTCGATCACCTCGGTCCAGGCGATCTACGTGCCCGCCGACGACCTGACCGACCCGGCGCCCGCCACTTCGTTCGCGCATCTCGACGCCACGACGGTGCTGTCGCGGCAGATCGCCGAACTCGGCATCTATCCCGCCGTCGACCCGCTCGACTCGACCTCGCGCATGCTCGACCCGCGAATCGTCGGCGAGGAGCACTACAAGGTCGCCCGCGACGTGCAGCGCGTGCTGCAGACCTACAAGGCGCTGCAGGACATCATCGCGATCCTGGGCATGGACGAGCTGTCCGAAGAGGACCGCCTGACCGTCGCCCGCGCGCGCAAGATCCAGCGCTTCATGTCGCAGCCCTTCTTCGTGGCAGAGGTCTTCACCGGCACCCCCGGCAAGCTGGTCGGCCTCGAGGACACCATCAAGGGCTTCAAGGGCATCGTCTCCGGCGACTATGACGACCTGCCCGAGGCGGCCTTCTACATGGTCGGCTCGATCGACGAGGCGGTCGAGAAGGCCCGCCGCATGGCGGCCGAGGCGGCCTGATCCGATGGCCGAGACGATCGGGTTCGAGCTCGTCTCGCCGGAGCGGCTGCTGGTCGCCAAGCCGGTCGAGATGGTCGTGGTGCCGGGCACCGAAGGCGACTTCGGCGTGATGCCCCGGCATGCGCCGATGATCGCCACCGTGCGTCCCGGCGTCATCGCCATCTTCGAGGGCGGCAAGGTCAGCGAGCGCATCTTCGTCGCCGGCGGTTTCGCCGAGGTGACGGGCGAGCGCTGCACCGTCCTGGCCGAGCGGGCCGTGCCGGTGGCCGACATCGATCGCGCGGCGGTGGAGCGCAAGCTGAAGGAAGACCGCGAGGCCGCGGATGCGGCCGAGGTCGAGGTCGGCGAGGCGATGCTGGCCGCGATCGACCATCCGAGCTATCACTGACATGCATCCCGGGGCGGCCGGTCGTGCCGCCCCGCCGCAGCCCGCCTCCCTGCCCGGGTATTGAAGAGGCGGCGCCGGTCGGACATATTTCATGCTGGCCGCGCCGGAGCCCTCTCCATCGCAGGGAAAATCCATGAAGCACTGGACCCTCGACGACATCGCCTGGGATCGCTTCGACCCCGCGCGGGTGGACCCCGACCTGGTGAAGGCGGCCAAGGCCGCCGCCCTGGTCGAGTATAACGGGCGCGACTACACGGCCTATCTGTGCAGCGTGTTCCATGACGATCCGGAATTCCAGGAGGTCGCGCGCGCCTGGGGGCTGGAAGAGGAGCAGCACGGCCTGGCGCTCGGGCGCTGGGCCCGCCTGGCCGATCCGGAGTGGGATTTCGACGCGGCGGTGAAGCGCTTCACCGACGGCTACAAGCTGCCGATCGGCGCCACCGAATCGGTGCGCGGGACCCGCTCGGGCGAGCTGGTCGCGCGCTGCATCGTCGAGACCGGGACGAGCTCCTTCTACAGCGCGCTCGGCGAGGCGTGCGAGGAGCCGGTGCTGAAGGACGTCTGCCGGCGCATCGCCGCCGACGAGTTCCGCCACTACCGCATGTTCTACACCCACATGAAGCGCTACCTGGAGCGCGAGCGGGTGTCGACCTTCCGCCGCTTCGCGGTGGCGTTCATGCGGGTGCGCGAGACCGAGGGCGACGACGAGCTGGCCTATGCCTACTGGTCGGCCAATGACGGCGTCGGCCCCTACGACCGCCGCCGCTGCATCGACGCCTATACCGCGCGCGCCTATCGCTCCTATCGCCCGCCCCATGTCGAGCGGGCGACGGCCATGATCTTCAAGGCGGTCGGGCTGAAGCCGAACGGCTGGCTCAACCGGGCGGCGACCCGCGGCGTGTGGATGATGCTGCAGAACCGGGTGCGCAAGCTGGAGAAAGCGGCCGCCTGACGGCGACCGCCCGCTTCCCTGTCCGGGATCCTGGATGGAAGTCGCCCTTGCCCGTCGGTCGTAGCGTCCCTCGACCAGGCTCGGGATGAGGGGCATCTCCCTCTGCACAAACGCTTGTGGCAAAAAGGAAGAGTCCTCATCCCGAGCCTGGTCGAGGGGCGCGTTTGCCGACGTCCAGTGCGCCCTTCTCTTCAGCCTCCGCCGGCTCATGCCGGGCGGGTTGGACCAACAGATGGGGACTCAGACGTTGAAGCGGAAGTTCAGGATGTCGCCGTCCTGGACGACGTACTCCCGGCCTTCCAGTCGCACCTTGCCGGCTTCCTTGGCGGCCGATTCGCCGCCATAGGCGATGAAGTCGGCGCAGGCGATCGTCTCGGCGGCGATGAAGCCGCGCTCGAAATCGCTGTGGATGGCGCCCGCCGCCTGGGGCGCCTTGGTGCCGGCCGGGATGGTCCAGGCGTGGGCCTCCTTGGGCCCGATGGTGAAGTAGGTGACGAGGCCGAGCAGCTCGTGGCCGGTGCGGATGATCCGGGCGAGGCCGGTTTCCTCCAGCCCCAGCGAATCGAGGAACTCCTTCTTGTCCGCGGGGTTCTCGAGCTGGGCCACTTCCGCCTCGATGGCGGCGGAGATGATGACCATCCGGGCGCCCTCGGCGGCGGCCTTGGCCGCGACCTTTTCGGAGAAGGCGTTGCCGGTGGCCGCCGACGCCTCCTCGACGTTGCAGACATAGAGGATCGGCTTGGCGGACAGGAGCTGGTGCGGCCGCAGCAGCGCCGGGGTGCCGGGGCCGAGGTCGATGGTGCGCGCGGCCTTGCCCTCGCGTAGCCCCTCCAGCACCGGCTCCAGAACGGCGAGCGCCGCCTTGGACTCCTTGTCGCCGCCCTTGGCCTTCTTCTGCAGGTTGGCGATGCGGCGCTCGACCGACTCCAGGTCGGCCAGCAGCAGCTCGGTCTCCACCGTCTCGGCGTCGCCGACCGGGTCGATCCGGCCCTCGACATGGGTGATGTTGCTGTCCTCGAAGCAGCGCAGCACATGGACGATCGCGTCCACCTCGCGGATATGGCCGAGGAACTGGTTGCCCAGGCCCTCGCCGCGGCTGGCGCCGCGCACCAGGCCGGCGATGTCCACGAACTCCAGCTGGGTCGGCACCAGCTTGGCCGACTTGGCCAGGACCGCGCAGCGCTCCAGGCGGGCGTCCGGCACGGCCACCCGGCCGACGTTCGGCTCGATGGTGCAGAACGGATAATTGGCCGCTTCGGCCGCCGCGGTCGCGGTCAGCGCATTGAAGAGGGTCGACTTGCCGACGTTCGGCAGCCCGACGATGCCGCACTTGAAACCCAATTCACTTCTCCGGCGCCGCGGTCTCCGGCGCGCGCCGGGGCGGCGGCGGGTGGAGCGTCAGCGTGACCTTGTTCATGAAACCGTTGGCGTCTCCGCCGACCAGCGCCGGCATGGCCTCCGCCACGGCCGCCGCCAGCTTCTCGACCCAGGGCTCGTCCGCCTTGGGAAAATCCTGCAGCACATAGTCATGCACGAGATGCTTGACGCCCGGATGACCGATGCCGAGGCGGACGCGGTGATAGTCCGGTCCGATATGGGCATCGATGCTCTTCAGCCCGTTATGGCCGGCCGCACCGCCGCCGGTCTTGACCCGCAGCTTGCCAGGCGGCAGCTCCAGCTCGTCGTGGATGACGATCACGTCGGCGGGGGTCAGCTTGTAGAAGCGCATGGCCGCCGCGATCGCCTGCCCCGACTCGTTCATGTAGGTGAGCGGGGCGAGCGCCAGGACGCGCTCGTCGCCGATCAGGCCGTCGGCCACCTTGGCGTGGAACTTCTCGCGCCACGGGCCGAAGCGCCAGCGGCGGGCGAGCGCCTCCAGCGCCATGAAGCCGATATTGTGCCGGTTGCCCGCATAGCGGGAACCGGGATTGCCGAGCCCGGCGACGATGCGCATGGTCCGTTGTCCCGGTCCGCCGCCTGCGGAACCCAGCAGGTGCTACTTCTTGCCCTTGGCCGCGGGCGCCTTGGCCGCGGGCGCCTTGGCCGGGGCCGCGGGAGCCTTGGCGGGTGCGGCCTTGCCACCCTTGGCCGCCGGGGCTGCCGCCGCTGCGGCGGCCGGGGCCGCCTCGTCGGTGACGGCGACCGTCGGCGCGGCGACGCTGGCGACCGTGAAGTCCCGGCCGCCGATCACCGGCCGCGCACCCTCCGGCAGGGCGATGTGGCTGATGTGGATCGAATCGTGGATGTCCGAGCCCGACAGGTCGGCCGTCAGCGTGTCCGGGATGTTGTCGGCCGCGCAGTACAGCTCGATCTCGTGCCGCACGACGTTCAGCACGCCGCCCTTCTTCAGGCCCGGCGAGCGGTCCTGGCCGACGAACTGCACCGGCACGAAGACGCGGATGCGGGTGGTGGCCCCCACGCGCAGGAAATCGACATGCAGCGGCCGGTCGGTGACCGGGTGCAGCTGGACGTCGCGGGCCAGCACGCGCTGGGTCTCGCCGCCGACATCCAGCTGGTAGATGCGGGCGAAGAAGCCGGCGCGGCCCATCTCGCGCTCGATCAGGCGCGGGTCGAGCGAGATGATCGACGGTTCCCGCTTGTCGCCATAGACGACACCGGGGATGCTGCCATCGCGACGGGTGGCGCGGGCGGCCCCCTTTCCGGCCCGCTCCCGACGCTGGGCAGCGATCGTGGTGAGTTCCTGCATCGAATGCTCCTTTCCATGGATCAAGGCGCCGGCCTCCAGGGGTGCCCAAAGCGCCATATCCGAACCGGTCCGCCGGCATCCCCCGCTTACGGGGGCGATGCCGTCAGTCGAACAGGCTCGAAACCGAACGTTCCTCGCTGATCCGCCGCACTGCCTCGGCCATTAAGGGCGCGATCGACAGCTGGCGGATGTTGTGGGCGACGCGCACGGCCTCGGTCGCCTGGATGCTGTCCGTCATGACCAGCTCCTGCAGGGGCGAGGCGGTGACGCGGGCGACCGCGCCGCCGGACAGCACGCCGTGGGTGACATAGGCCGACACCGCCTTGGCGCCCGCTTCCATCAGCGCCTCGGCGGCGTTGCACAGCGTGCCGGCGGAATCGACGATGTCGTCGACCAGGATGCAGCGCTGCCCGGACACGTCGCCGATGATGTTCATCACCTCCGACACCCCGGCGCGCTCGCGTCGCTTGTCGACGATGGCGAGGTCGGCGCCCAGGCGCCGGGCGATCAGCCGGGCGCGGACCACGCCGCCCACGTCGGGCGACACGATCACCAGGCTCTCGGTGCCGTACTTGCGCTTGATGTCGTCGACGAAGACCGGTGCCGCGAACAGGTTGTCGGTCGGGATGTCGAAGAATCCCTGGATCTGCCCGGCATGCAGGTCGACCGTCAGCACCCGGTCGGCGCCCGCCACGGTGATCAGGTTGGCGACCAGCTTGGCCGAGATCGGCGTCCGCGGGCCGGACTTCCGGTCCTGGCGGGCATAGCCGTAATAGGGAATGACCGCCGTGGAGCGGCGCACGGAGCCGCGCTTCAGCGCGTCCAGCGTCACCAGGAGCTCCATCAGGTTGTCGTTCGTCGGATACGACGTCGACTGGATGATGAACACATCCTCGCCGCGTACGTTCTCCTGGATCTCGACGAACACCTCCATGTCCGAGAAGCGGCGCACGCTCGCCTTCGTCAGGGGGATGTTGAGATAGGCGGCGAGCGCCTCGGCGAGCGGCCGGTTGCTGTTGCCGGTAAGGATCTTCATCGGTTCCGTTCGGGGTCGCCGCAAAAAACGGACCCGGCGCTCACGGGGAAACACCCCCTGGATGACGCCGGGCGGAAACGGCCGCGGAACATATCAGCGACCCTGGCCCATGTAAATGTGCCCATGGCAATTGTCGTCGTAGCCGGGCCCGGGGCTCAGCGGCAGGGCTCAACGGCGGGGCGCGGCCTGCCGGGGGATGCGCTCCACCAGGTCGGCGATGCCGTCGGCGGCACCGAGCGCCACATAGCCCGCGATCTCGCCCCACGCCCCCTTCAGGCTGCCGGCGGGGATCTCGTTCGCCTGGGTGACGACGCCGACCTCCTCGCCGTTCGGGCGGCTCACGCGCCAGCGGATCTCGGCCTTCTCCTTGCCGGGCCCGGCGGGGGTGACCGACATGGTGCCGTCGATGATGGCGCTGGCCGCGGCGCGATCGGTGGTCGAGGCGACCTTGCGGCCCTCGATCGCGGTCGCCAGCGCGCGCGGCAGGGTGCGGCCGCCATCGCCGGGGGCGCCCTTCAGCCCGGCCAGGAACACCGTCGGCCGGATCTCCTCGGCGACGGCCGACGGCATCTGGGCGTTGTAGAGGGCGACGATCGCCGGGGCCGCACGGTTGGCCAGCGCCTTCGGCCCGGCCCGCTGCCAGTCCTGGCGCGTCATCACGTCGCGGTCCTGCCGGCGGTCGACGGTGCCGCCGCGATCGTCCACCAGCTCCCAGTCCCAGTCGATCTCCAGCCCGTCGCCACCGATGTCCCGGGTCTCGACCCGGCCCAGCAGGTACAGGCTCCGGCGCATCTTGCTGCCGGCGGTGGCCGGCACCTCGCGGTTCTGGAGGGCTTCGGCGAGGGCGGCGGCGAAGGCCTCGCCGCGCGGGCCGTCCAGCCCGTCGACCTCCAGGACCGCGATGCCGCCGCTGCCGGGCACGGCCAGCAGATCGGGCCCGGGAACCGCCAGGTCGGCCAGCGGCCGGGGCAGGGGCTGGCAGGCGGCTACGGCCAGGACGAGCAGGGCGAACGCGGCCGACCGCTCAGATGATGACACAGCTGACCACCAGGCCGAGCAGGCAGAAGCCGAGGAAGAGGATGAGATGCGGCATGACGGCGGCCGGCGCGCGCGGCCCGACGCTCAATCGACCAGCGCGATCGCCGACAGCGCGCGGCCATAGTCCGGCTCGCCCCGGAGCGTCGCCCGGCGATAGCTGAAGAAGCGGTCGGGGTCGGCCGCGGTGTCGGCGTCGCACCGGTCCACCCGGCCGAGGCCGGCTCGATCGAGGCGCATGGCGACGAAGCCCGGCAGGTCGAACTGGAACTTTCCCGGCCGCGCTCCGGGCGTGAAGAAGGCGTCGAAGCCGGCCTCGACGGCAAGGAAGCGGTCGCGGAACTCCGCGCCGACCTCATAGGATGCCGGGCCGATGCAGGGGCCGACGGCGGCCACGATCCGGCCGCGGGCCGCACCGCGCTCCTCCATCGCCGCGATGGTCGAATCGAGCACGCCGTAGAGCGCGCCGCGCCAGCCGGCATGGGCGGCGCCGACGATGCGCGCATCGGCATCGGCGAACAGAACGGGCGTGCAGTCGGCGGTCAGGATGCCGGCGGCAAGCCCCGGCGTCGCCGTGACGACGGCATCGGCCCTGGGGGCGGTGCCGCGCGGCCAGGCGGCCTCGGCGGCGACCGCGGTCGGACTGTGGACCTGGTGCAGGGTGGCGAGCGCCTCCGCCGGCAGGTCGAGCCGGCGCATGGCCCGGGCCCGGTTCTCGGCGACGCTCGAGGCCTCGTCGCCGGAGCCGAAGCCGCAATTGAGGCCGGCATAGATACCCCCGCTGACACCGCCTTCGCGGGTGAAGAAGGCGTGGCGGATGCCGGGCAGGGCGGCGAGTGCGGGGGCGGTGATCACGCGGCGGCTCCTCGGTCGGCGTCGGTGAACCCGGCCGGCGGCGGCGCACCGTGGCGGGTGATGGCGAAGACCTTGAACAAGGTGCCCATGGCGCCGGCGCCGATCAAGCGGTGCAGGGCGGCGGCGAGTGTCGCGCGCGCCGCCGGCCGTGCCGCCGCCAGCCGTTCCGCCCGGGCCAGGATGCCGAGCGACTGCAGGAACCGGCCCTGGGGCACCGGCCCCCACGGTGCCGCACCCCCGGCGCGGGCCGCTGCCGCCAGGTCGGCAAAGGCGACATGGGCGCTGAGGTCCGCCTCGCCTGGCGCTTCCAGGACCGGCACCCGTTCGTGGCCGCGCACCGCCTGCAGGGTGTCGCCGTGGCCGGCGCCATGGCCGTAGTCGATCAGGACCGCCCGCCCGCCGCAGGCGGCGATCGCACGGGCCAGGTCGCGGACGATCGCCTCGGCGGCCGGCCGCCGCTCGACCATGCTGCCGATCGGCAGGTCGGGCGGCAGGTCGGGCGGGGCGGGCAGGGAATCGACGAAGGCGAGGTTCCCGTCACCGTCCAGGCCGACGCCCCGTTCCCGCCAGCCGTGGGCGGTGTGGACGAACTGGTGGATGGGTAGCGCGTCCAGGAACTCGTTGGCGACGGTGCAGCGCGGCCCGGGCGGCAGGCCGGCGACGGACTCGTGCCAGGTCGGCCGGGCGTCGGCCAGCAGGGCCGCCTGGCGGGCGCGCAGGCCGGGGCTCGACTCGACCAGGTGCAGGCGGAGTGCCGCGCGGAACGCCGGCCGGATGGCGGCCGCGCGCAGGGCGTCGGCCATCAGCGTGCCGCGGCCGGGCCCGAGTTCGACCAGCTGGAACGGGTCGGGGGCGCCGTCGGCCAGCCAGCCGTCGACGCACCACAGCCCGATCATCTCGCCGAACATCTGGCTGATCTCGGGCGCGGTGACGAAGTCGCCGCCGCGGCCGAGCGGGTCGCCGCGGCGATAATAGCCGTCCTCGGGATCCTGCAGCGCCGCCGCCATGTAGGCGGCGACGGTGATCGGCCCCTCCTCGCGGATGCGGCCCGCGATGCGCCCGGCCAGCGTGGTCACGCCGCCCGGCGCGCCCGCAGGATCAGCCACCCGCCGATCAGCACCATCGGCAGGGACAGGAGCTGGCCCATGGTGGTGCCGAACAGCAGGAAGCCCAGATGCGCGTCCGGCTCGCGGAACAGCTCGCCCACGATGCGCGCGCAGCCGTAGGAGATGAGGAAGGCGCCGGCCAGCGTGCCCGGTCGCGACCGCACCCGGAACACCCATTCCAGCACCGCCAGCACGGCGAAGACGCAGATGCCCTCGAAGAAGGCCTGGTAGAGCTGGCTCGGGTGGCGCGGCAGCGGGCCGCCATGGGGGAAGACCATGGCCCAGGGCACGTCCGAGACCCGGCCATAGAGCTCGCCGTTCACGAAGTTGGCGAGCCGGCCGAAGAAGAGGCCGATCGGCGTCGCCGCGGCGACGATGTCGGCCAGGCGCCAGAACTCGAAGCCGTTGCGGCGGGCGAATATCAGCATCGCCAGGATTACGCCGACCAGCCCGCCATGGAACGACATGCCGCCATGCCAGACCTGGAGCGCCTCCAGCGGATGGTAGAGATAATAGCCGGGCTTGTAGAACAGGACGTAGCCGAGCCGTCCGCCCAGCACGATGCCGAGCGTGGCCCAGACGATGAAGTCGTCCATGTCCTTGGCCGCGATGGCGGGGCCGGCCGGCGGGTTGGGGCCGCGCCGCACCAGCATCAGCGTATAGCGCCAGCCGATGATGATGCCGGCGATGTAGGCCAGGGCGTACCAGCGGATGGCGAACGGCCCGATCTGGACCAGGACCGGATCGATCGCCGGGAAGGGGATGGCGAACATCATGGGGCGCCTCTTCAGCGATAGGGATCGTCGGTCAGCAGGAAGTCCTGGACGTAGCGGCGCACGCCCTCCTCGAGGGGGGTGAACTGGCCCGGGTAGCCGGCCGCCCGGAGCCGGTCCATCCGCGCCTCGGTGAAATACTGGTACCTGGCCCGGATCGCCTCGGGCGTGTCGACGAAGGCGAGGCGCGGCTCGGCGCCGGCGGCGTGGAACACGGCCGTCGCCAGGTCGGCGAAGCTGCGGGCGCGCCCGGTGCCGAGGTTGAAGAGGCCCGACACGCCGGCATGGTCGTAGAGCCACAGCATGACCTGGACGCAGTCGTCGACATGGACGAAGTCGCGCAGCTGCCCGCCGTCGGGATAGTCCGGCCGGTGCGAACGGAACAGGTGCGCCGGCTGGCCGGCCGTCACCTGCTGCAGGATCTGGGCGACGACGCTGCGCATGTCGCCCTTGTGCGCCTCGTTCGGTCCATAGACGTTGAAGAACTTGAGGCCGGCCCATTGCGGCGGGGCGAGCCGGCCCTCGGCGGTCAGTCGGGCGACTCGCCGGTCGAACAGGTGCTTGCTCCAGCCATAGGCGTTGAGCGGCCGCAGGCGGGCCAGCGCCGCCGGGCTGCCGTCGTCGTCGAAGCCGGCGGTGCCGTCGCCGTAGGTCGCGGCCGAGGACGCGTAGACGAAGCGCACGCCGTGCGCCGCGCACCATTCCCAGAGCTGCAGGGACAGGCTGAAGTTGCTGGCGACGATCAGGTCGGCATCGCGCTCGGTCGTGGCCGAGATCGCCCCCAGGTGAAAGACCATGGAAACCGCGTCGCCATGCTCGGCCAGCCAGCCGGTCAGGGCCTCGGGCGGGACGATCGCCGCCAGCTCGCGTTTGGCGACGTTGCGCCACTTGTCGCCGGTGCCGAGCCGGTCGACGACGGCGATGTCGCCGGCCCCGCGCGCCTCCAGCCCGGCGACCAGGTTGGATCCGATGAACCCGGCCCCACCGGTCACGAGAATCATGCGGTCACGCGAATCATGCTGGGCGTCCCGGGTTCCGATGGCCGGGTTATAGGGGTGGGCCCCGGACAGGGGCAAGCCGGGACGGGCCCCGGGTATGCTTCCGCCGCGCCGCGTCCTATACCTTGGGGCGGAACTGTCGGCCCCCTTTCATGGCTGCACACGGGAGAAGTCCAGGCATGTCGCTCGACCCCAAGATCGTGGAGACGCTGTCGGGCGTGTCCACCGCCACCCTCACCACCTATCTGCTGAAGAAGGGCCTGCGCAACGTGTGGATGCGCGGCACGAAGCCGCTCCGCGAGGGGCAGCCGCGGCTGGTCGGGCGCGCCTTCACCCTGCGCTTCGTGCCGGCGCGCGAGGATCTGGCGACGCCCGAGTCCTGGTCCAACCCGAAGTCGACCCGGGCCGCGATCGAGGCGATGCCGGAGGGCTGCATCACCGTCGTCGACGCCATGGGCATCACCGACGCCGGCATCTTCGGCGACATCCTGTGCGCGCGCATGCAGAAGCGCGGCGTCGCCGCCCTGGTGACGGACGGGGTGGTCCGCGACGTGGCCGGGGTGCTCGGCACCGGCCTGCCGGTGTGGTGCCAGGGGGCGGCGGCGCCGCCGTCGGTCGCCGGCCTCACCTTCGTCAACTGGCAGGAGCCGATCGGCTGCGGCGGGGTCGCGGTGTTCCCCGACGATGTCGTGGTCGTGGACCAGGACGGCGCGGTGCTGATCCCGGCCGCCTTCCTGGACGACGTGGTCAAGGGCGCCGTCGAGCAGGAGGCGCTGGAGAGCTGGATCATGGCCGAGGTCGAGAAGGGCGCGGCGCTGCCCGGCCTCTATCCGCCCAACGCGGAGAACAAGGCGCGCTACGAGGCGTCGCGCAAGGGCTGACCGCCGGTTGCTCCGCTGGCCGCCGTCCCGCCGGCCAGGGTCGTCTCGACCAGGCGGTCGGCGTCGGCGGGGTCGGCCAGGTGGCGGATGTCGGCCGGCATGTCCCGCCACACCTTCAGGTCCTTGAAGCCGTGCCCGGTGACGAGGCAGACGACGGTCGCGTCCCGGGCGATGCGGCCGTCGGCCAGCAGCACGGCAAGCGCCGCCACCGAGCTCGCCCCGGTCGGCTCCGCCAGGATGCCCTCCGAGCGGGCCAGCAGCGCCATCGCCTGGCGGATGGCCGCATCCTCGACCGCGACCGCCAGGCCGCCGCTGGCGATCACCAGGTCGAGCGTGTGGGTGCCGTCGCGCTCGTAGCCGACCAGCGGGTCGGAGATTCCGGACGCGAAGGTGGTGGGCGGGCCCCAGGCCCGCACCTCGCGCTCGCCTGAGGCGAACGCCCGCGCGATGGGGGCGCATCCCTCCGCCTGGACCGCGACCAGGCGTGGCCGGCGTCCGGGCGAGCGCTCGCGGAAGCCCTGGACGACGCCCTTCACCAGCGGCCCGGCCCCGGTCGGCACCAGGATCCAGTCGGGCACCGTGCCCTCCATCTGGTCGAAGACCTCGTGCCCGACGGTCTTCAGGGCATCGACCCCGTAGGGGTTGAGGTAGGTGGTGGTGACGTTGGCGAAGCCGTGCCGGCGCGCGATCTCCAGCCCGACGTCGTAGGCCTTGCTGTAGTGGCCCTCGACCTGGACCAGCCGGGCGCCGTAGGCGGCGATCTGGGTCAGCTTCTCGGCCGGGGTGCGGGCCGGCACGACGATGATGGCAGGCAGGCCGGCGCGCGCGGCATAGGCCGCGGCCGACGCCCCGGCATTGCCGCTGGAGGCACAGACGATCCCGGGCAGGCCGAGCTCGCGCGCCCGCGCCACGGCGGCCGCGACCGCCCGGTCCTTGAAGGAGCCGGTCGGGTTGACCGTCTCGTCCTTGATCCGCAGGTCGCCCGCGGCGCCGATGGCCGCGGCCAGCCGCGGCACGCGGTGCAGGGGCGTGGCACCCTCGCCCAGGGTCGCGACCATGGCCGGATCGGCGACGCCCAGCGCCGCGTCGGCGGCCCACATGCCGGCGCCGGCGATCGGCCGTGGCAGGCGGGCCGGATCGGCCACCTCCAGGATGCCGCCGCAGCGGCTGCAGGCGTAGAGCATCTCCGCCGGGTGGCGGGCGGCGCAATCGACGCAGGCGAGATGCATGGGACGGCCTTCGGGTTGGGGCGGGCTGCGCTTCCCGCTTAACAGGAGCGGGCGGTTCCCGTCACCCCGCCTGTCCGCCTTCCTCGCGGTTGCCGTCGAACTGCGGCAATCCCTCGAGCGCCGGCAGCCAATCCTCCCGCCGGCCGACATGGGCCTCGTAGGTCGGCCGGAACCGGTTGGGTTCGTCGAAGCTGCCGACATGCAGCTCGATCTCCTCCTCGCCGTCGTAGAGGGCGAAGACATGCGCGCCGCAGCGTGGGCAGAAATGCCGCCGCCCGGTCTCCGAGGAATGGAAGGCCGTCGTCTCGCCGCCGATCCGCACCGCCGAGCGGGGGTAGACGACGAAGGCGTTGAAGGCGCTGCCGCTCACCTTGCGGCAGGTCATGCAATGGCAGATGCCGGCCCGGTGCAGGTCGCCATCGGCTTGGAATCGTACCGCCCCGCAGGCGCAGCCGCCGGTCAGAATCATCGTCGGAACTCCTTCAGAGGCTCCAACGCGGCATCGCGGGGCGGGTTGCGTCAGTCCTCCTCGACCGTGACCGGGCCGCCCAGTTCGCCTGCCAGCAGGGCCTCCAGTTCGGCCGTCGCGGCGAAGCGCTGGCCGGGCTCGACCAGGTAGGTGATGTCGTTGGTGTTCTCGTCGGTCAGCCGGGCGACGGTGAAGGTGCCGTCGTCGCGATGGTCCAGCTCCGCCAGGATCTGCCGCATGTCGGACCTTCCGCCTCGTCAGGTATGCTTCACGGTCAGGCCTTCTTCAGGAACTCGGTGCGCAGGACCAGGCCCTTCACCTTGTCCGCGTTGCACTCGATCTCCGCCGGATCGTCGGTCAGCCGGATGTTGCGGACCATGGTGCCGCGCTTCAGGGTGACCGACGTACCCTTCACCTTGAGGTCCTTGGTCAGGGTGACGGAATCCCCGTCCTTGAGCAGGTTGCCGTTGCTGTCCTTGGTATCCGCCATCGCTGTCCCCTTGGGTTCGGCCGTGCGCCGCCGGTCGGCGCACCATAGGCAGCCGGCCGTGGCAGGCGGGAGCGAATTCGCCGGGCTGCGGCCGATTGACCGGCCGCAGCCGCCCCGTCCATGGTGTCGCCCCTCCCACCGGATCGGATTGCACGACCCATGAGCCTCGAATCCGTCCGCGCCTTCCTGGCGGCGCGGGCGCCCGACATCGCCGTGCTGGAAACGGCGGAAAGCAGCGCCACCGTGGCCCTGGCGGCGGCCGCCCACGGCGTTTCGCCCGAGCGCATCGCCAAGACCCTGTCGCTGCGGGTCGGCGATCGGGTGATGCTGCTGGTGACCCGCGGCGACGCCCGCCTCGACAACCGGAAGGCCAAGGCCGAACTCGGCGGCAAGCCGCGCATGCTGGATGCCGAGGAGGTGGAGCGGCTGACCGGCCACCCGGTGGGCGGTGTCTGTCCGTTCGGGCTGGCGACGCCGCTGCCGGTCTATTGCGACCGCTCGCTGCTGGCCTTCGACGAGGTGGTGCCGGCCGCGGGCTCGATCCGCAGCGCGCTGCGCATCGCGCCCGCCCGGATGGCCGAGCTGGTCGACGCGCAATGGGTCGATGTCTGCCAGGACCCGCCAGCCGGGGGCTGATCAAAGCCGTTCGACGGCCAGCCTTGACCTGGATCAAGGATCGACCGGGCATCCAAGTTTAGCCTGCTCGGCATCCCCATCCGACAGGAGCAGGCCATGGCACAGATGATGAAGGCAGCGATCTTCGTCGAGCCGAACCGGATCGTTCTCGACGACAAGCCGATCCCCGACGTGGGCCCGCTCGACGCGCTGGTGCGGATCACGACGACGACCATCTGCGGCACCGACGTCCATATCCTGAAGGGCGAGTATCCGGTGGCGCGCGGCCTGACGATCGGCCACGAGCCGGTCGGCGTGATCGAGAAGCTGGGGTCGTCGGTCGCCGGCTACCGCGAGGGCCAGCGGGTCATCGCCGGCGCGATCACCCCCAGCGGCCACAGCGCGGCCTGCCTGTGCGGTTGCGCCTCGCAGGACGGGGCCGGCACCAGGCACGGCTTCAAGCCGCTGGGCGGCTGGCGCTTCGGCAACACCATCGACGGGGCTCAGGCGGAATACCTGCTGGTGCCGGACGCCATGGTCAACCTGACGCCGATCCCGGACGGGCTCGACGACGAGCAGGTGCTGATGTGCCCCGACATCATGTCGACCGGCTTCTCCGGCGCCGAGCGCGGCCAGGTCCGGCTCGGCGACACGGTAGCGGTCTTCGCCCAGGGTCCGATCGGCCTCTGCGCCACGGCCGGTGCCCGGCTGATGGGGGCCACCACCATCATCTCCGTCGATTCCGTACCGGCGCGCATGGACATCTCGCGCCGCATGGGGGCCGACCACGTCGTCGATTTCTCCCGCGTCGACCCGGTGGAGGAGATCCTGCGCCTGACCGACGGGCGCGGGGTCGATGTCGCGATCGAGGCGCTGGGCCGCCAGGCGACGTTCGAGGCGGCGCTGCGCGTGCTGCGTCCGGGCGGAACCCTGTCCTCGCTTGGGGTCTATTCGGCAGACCTGAAGATCCCGCTCGACGCCTTCCTGGCCGGCCTCGGCGACTACACGATCGTCACCACGCTGTGCCCCGGCGGCAAGGAGCGCATGCGCCGGCTTATGGAGGTGATCGCCGCCGGCCGGCTCGACACGCGGCCGCTGGTGACCCACCGCTTCCGCCTCGACCAGATCGAGGAGGCCTACGCGCTGTTCGCCAACCAGCGCGACGGCGTGCTCAAGGTGGCGATCACGCCCTGATGACGGCGCAGGCAGCGACCAAGGAAGGCGCGCCGCCGGCCGGCGAGACACCCGCATGGCACACCCTGTCGGCGGAGGCCGCGCTTGAGCGGCTGGCCGCCGATTCCGCCGGCCTGGCGGAGGACGAGGCGGCCCGCCGCCTCGCCGCCTGCGGCCCGAACCGGCTGCCGCAGCCGCCGGGCCGTACCGTCCTGGCCCGGCTCCTGGCCCAGTTCAACAATGCGCTGATCCATGTGCTGCTCGGCGCGGGCATCCTGGCGGCCGCGATCGGGCACCTGACCGACGCCCTGGTCATCCTGGCCGTGGTGCTGGTCAACGCCCTGATCGGCCTGGTCCAGGAGGGGCGGGCGGAGCGGGCCCTGGATGCGATCCGCAGCATGATCGACCCGCACGCGGCGGTGGTCCGCGACGGCCGCCGCATCACCGTCGGCGCCGATGCCGTCGTCCCGGGCGATATCGTCCTGCTGGAGGCGGGCGACCGGGTGCCGGCCGACCTGCGCCTGCTGAAGGCGCGCAACCTCCGCCTCGACGAGGCGATCCTGACCGGGGAATCGGTGCCGGTGGAGAAGGGCACGGCGGCGGCCGCACCCGATGCCGCCCTGGGGGACCGTCTCTCGATGGCCTTTTCCGGCACCTTCGTCACCGCCGGGCAAGGCACCGGCGTGGCGGTGGAGACGGGCACGCGCACCGAGCTGGGGCGCATCGGCGTGCTCCTGGGCGGGGTCGAGCGGCTGGCGACGCCGCTCGTGCGGCAGATGGACCAGTTCGCCCGCCAGGCGACCGTCGCCGTCCTGGCGACCTCGGTGCTGATGTTCGCCTACGCCGTGCTGGTCCAGGCCTATGCCCTCCCGGATGCCTTCATGGCGGTGGTCGGCCTGGCGGTGGCGGCCATTCCGGAAGGGCTGCCGGCGGTGATGACGATCACGCTCGCCGTCGGCGTGCAGCGCATGGCCCGCCGCCACGCCGTCATCCGGCACCTGCCGGCGGTCGAGACGCTGGGGGCGGTGTCGGTCATCTGTTCCGACAAGACCGGCACCCTGACCCGCAACGAGATGACCGTGTCCGCGGTGGTCACCGCGGCCGGGCGGATCGCGGTCAAGGGCGCCGGCTACGCGCCGGAGGGCGGCTTCTCCGTCGACGGCCGGGCGATCGATCCGGCAGCCGACCCGGTCCTGGAGGAACTGGCGCTGGCGGCCCTGCTGTGCAACGACGCCAGCCTGCGGCAGTCGGGCGGGCGCTGGATCGTCGACGGCGACCCGATGGAGGGTGCGCTGGCCTCGCTCGCCGTCAAGGCGGGGCACGCGATGGAGGCGGCGCGGGCCCGCTTCCCCAGGGTCGACGAGATCCCCTTCGATGCCCGCCACCGCTACATGGCGACCCTGCACGAACGCGACGACGGCCGGCCGGTGGGCTACGTCAAGGGCGCGCCGGAGCGCGTGCTGGCCATGTGCGCGGCGGTGTCGACCGCCGACGGGCCGCGCCCGATCGACGAGGCGGCCTGGCAGCGGCAGGTCGATGCGCTGGCATCGGCGGGCCAGCGGGTCATCGCCCTGGCGCGGTGCACCCCGCCCGCCGGCAGCCGCGGCCTGGCGCCGGCCGATGTGGAGCAGGGGCTGGTCCTGCTCGGCATCGTCGGGCTGATCGACCCGCCGCGGCCGGAGGCCATCGCCGCGGTGGCGGAGTGCCGGCAGGCCGGCATCCGGGTCAAGATGATCACCGGCGACCACGCCGCCACGGCGCGGGCCATCGCATCCCAGCTCGGCCTCGCCCGCGACCCGCGCACGGTCACCGGGCAGGAGCTCGACGGGCTCGATGCCGCGGCCTTCGACCGGACGGCGCGCGACGCGGTGGTGTTCGCGCGCACCAGCCCGGAACACAAGCTGCGCCTGGTCGAAAGCCTGCAGGCGGACGGCTCGGTGATCGCCATGACCGGCGACGGCGTGAACGACGCGCCGGCCCTGAAGCGCGCCGATGTCGGGGTGGCGATGGGCGCCAAGGGCACCGAGGCCGCCAAGGAGGCGAGCCAGATGGTGCTGGCCGACGACAATTTCGCCTCCATCGTCGCGGCGGTGCGCGAGGGGCGCACAGTCTACGACAACCTGACCAAGGTGATCGCCTGGGCGGTGCCGACCAACATCGGCGAGGCCTTCACCATCATCCTCGCCATCCTGTTCGGCCTGACCCTGCCGGTCACCCCGGTGCAGATCCTGTGGGTCAACATGGTGACGGCGGTGGCGCTCGGCCTGACCCTGGCGTTCGAGCCGACCGAACCCGGGACGATGCGCCGTCCGCCGCGCCGCGCGGGCGGGCGCCTGCTGTCCGGCCGGCTGCTGTGGCGGATCCTGTTCCTGTCGGCGCTGATGGTCGCCGGCACCTTCGGCATCTATGCCTGGGCGATCGGCCGCGGCCTGCCGCTGGAGACGGCGCGGACCATGGCCGTCAACACCCTGGTGGTGATGGAGATCTTCTATCTCTTCAGCGTGCGGTACGTGCATGGCAGCGCGCTGACCTGGCAGGGCGTGCTGGGCACGCCCGCCGTCCTGGCCGGCGTCGGCATGGTGGTGGCGGCACAGCTCGCCTTCACCTACCTGCCGCCGATGCAGGCGATCTTCGGCAGCCGCCCGGTCACCCTGCTGGACGGGATCGCGATCGTCGCCGTGGGGGTGGTCCTGCTGCTGGTGGTCGAGGCCGAGCGCCGCGTGGCGCGCCGGCTGCACCCGGCGCTCGGTTCCTAGAGCGAGGCGGTCAGATCCGGGCGCCGGTGCCGGGGTCGAACAGGTGGACGGCGTTCGGGGCCAGCACCACCGGAAGGCTCTCGCCAGTGCGGATCGGCACCGCGCCGTCGATGCGGGCGAGCAGGAGGCCGCCGTCGCCGATGCGGCCATGGACGATGGTGTCGGCGCCGAGCAGTTCGACCAGGTCGACCTTGATCGTGGCCGTGGGCGGGGCGTCCCCGGCCAGGTCGAGATGCTCGGGCCGGATGCCGACGGTGACGGGGCGCCCGGCCGCCGCGCCATGGGTGGCGGCCAGCGGCGCCGTCACCCCGCCCGGCAGGGCGACCGACCGGCCGTCGGCGGAGACCGATCCCGACAGGAAGTTCATCGCGGGCGAGCCGAGGAAGCCCGCCACGAACAGCGTGGCCGGATCCTCGTAGAGGGTGATCGGCGTGCCGATCTGCTCGACCCGGCCGGCGTTCATGACGATCAGCCGGTCGGCCAGCGTCATCGCCTCCACCTGGTCGTGGGTGACGTAGACCGACGTCGTGCGCAGCGTCTGGTGCAGCTTGCGGATCTCGACCCGCATCTGCACGCGCAGCTTGGCGTCGAGGTTGGAGAGCGGCTCGTCGAACAGGAACACGGCCGGGTCGCGGACGATCGCCCGGCCCATGGCGACGCGCTGGCGCTGGCCGCCCGACAGCTGCCGCGGCCGCCGCTCCAGCAGCGCCTCGATCTGCAGGATGCCGGCCGCGCGGTCGACCCGCTCGCGGATCTCGGTCTTGGGCAGCCCGCGGATCTTCAGCCCGTAGGCCATGTTCTCGTAGACCGACATGTGCGGATAGAGCGCGTAGTTCTGGAACACCATGGCGATGTTCCGGTCCTTCGGCTCGACCGTGTTGACCACCTTGCCGGCGATCGCGATGTCGCCGGAGCTGACCTCCTCCAGCCCGGCGATCATCCGCAGCAGGGTGGACTTGCCGCAGCCGGACGGCCCGACGATGACGACGAACTCGCCGTCCTCGATCTCGCAGTCCACCCCGTGGATCACCTGGGTCGCGCCGAACTGCTTCTTCACGCCACGAAGGCTGACCTCGGCCATCGGATCTCCTGATTTCCCCAGCGCCGTCCATGCCGGCGCGAGCGGTTCACTTCTCGCTGTCGACCAGCCCCTTGACGAACCAGCGCTGCATGACGACGACGACCAGCACCGGCGGAATCATCGCCAGCATCGTGGTCGCCATGACCACCGGCCATTCGATCTGGTCGTCGCCCGCCGCCAGCATCCGTCGGATGCCGATGACGATCGTGTCCATGCGGTGGTCGGTGGTGATCAGCAGGGGCCAGAGATACTGGTTCCAGCCATAGATGAACAGAATGACGAACAGGGCGGCGATGTTGGTGCGCGACAAGGGCAGCAGCACGTCGCGGAAGAAGCGCATCGGCCCCGCCCCGTCGATCTTGCTGGCTTCCACCAGTTCGTCCGGGATGGTCATGAAGAACTGCCGGAACAGGAAGGTGGCGGTCGCCGACGCGATCAGCGGGATGGTCAGGCCGGGGAAGCTGTTCAGCATCTCCAGGTCCGACACCACCTTGAAGGTCGGCAGGATGCGCACTTCCACCGGCAGCATCAGGGTGATGAAGATCATCCAGAAGAAGACCATCCGCAGCGGGAAGCGGAAATAGACCACCGCGAAGGCCGACAGCAGCGAGATGACGATCTTCCCGCTGGCGATCACCAGCGCCATGATCAGGCTGTTGAGCAGCATCCCCGCAACCGGCGTCGCGTTCATCCGGGTGCCCGAGAAGAGGGCGGTGCGGTAGTTCTCGACCAGGTGCGACCCGGGTATCAGCGTCATCGGCGCGTCCAGCACCTCGCGCAGCGTCAGGCTGGAGGCGACGAAGGTGACGTAGATGGGGAAGGCGACCGTCAGCACGCCCAGGATCAGGACGGCGTGCGTCAGCCAGGTCCCCATGCCCTTCTTTTCGATCATGGTCCGCTGCCCGCCGTCAGTAGTGGACGCGACGTTCGACGTAGCGGAACTGGACCACGGTCAGCGAGATGACGATCGCCATCAGGATCACCGACTGCGCGGCCGAGCCGCCGAGGTCGAGCGCCTCGAACGCGTCGTAATAGACCTTGTAGACCAGGATCTCGGTCGCCCGCGCCGGCCCGCCCGAGGTCACCGAGTGGATGATGCCGAAAGTGTCGAAGAAGGCGTAGACGACGTTGACCACCAGCAGGAAGAAGGCGGTCGGCGACAGGAGCGGCAGGATGATCGTCCAGAAACGGCGGTTGCGCCCGGCCCCGTCGATGGCGGCGGCCTCGATCAGCGACTTGGGGATCGCCTGCAGGCCAGCCAGGAAGAAGATGAAGTTGTAGCTGATCTGCTTCCAGGTGGCGGCCAGCACGACCAGGAGCATGGCCTGGTTCCCGTCCAGCAGGTGGTTCCAGTCGTAGCCGAGTGCCTTCAGCGCGAAGGCGACGCTGCCGATGGTCGGGTTGAACAGGAACATCCACAGCACGCCGGCGACGGCGGGGGCGACCGCATAGGGCCAGATCAGCAGGGTCTTGTAGGCGGTGGCGCCGCGGATCACCCGGTCGGCCGATACCGCCAGCAGGAGCGCCAGGCCCAGCGCCAGGGCGGCGACCGAGATGCTGAAGATCGCGGTGACGTAGAGGGAATTGAGGTAGCCCGGGTCTTCCAGGATGGCGGCGAAATTGTCCAGGCCGACGAAGCGGGTGCGCAGCCCGAACGGGTCCTGGCGCTGCACCGACTGGTAGAGGGCCTGGCTTGCCGGCCAGATGAAGAACACGAGCGTGATGATGACCTGGGGCGCCACCAGGATGTATGGCAGCACCTTGTTGCTGTATCCGACGCGCACGCGCATGGGGGCTGGCTCCGCCCGCCCCCGGTCGAGGGGGCGGGCAGGGCCGTTCTCCGCTTACTTGTTGTCGCGTTCGAACTGCCGCAGCAGGGCGTTGCCCCGCTGCACGGCGGAGTCGAGGGCCGCCTTGGCCTGCTTCTTGCCGGCGAAGACCGCTTCCATCTCCTCTTCGATGATGTCGCGGATCTGCACCAGGTTGCCGAAGCGGATGCCCTTGGAATTGGGCGTCGGCGGGTTCAGCGTCATCTGCTTGTTGGCGATCTCGAAGCCGGGGTTCTTCTCGTAGAAGCCCTGCTTCTGGGTCAGCTCATAGGCCGCCATGGTGATCGGCAGGTAGCCGGTGCGCTGGTGCGAGGCCGCCTGGACCTCCGGCTTGGAGATGTGGGCGAAGAAGCCGGCCACGCCCTTGTACTCGTCGGCCGACTTGCCGCCCAGCACCCACAAGGTGGCGCCGCCCAGGATGGAGTTCTGCGGGCCGCCGTTCGGGCCCTTCGTCAGGTCGGGCCAGTAGGGCATCATGCCGAAGCCGACGTCGAACTTGGCGGTCTTCAGGATGCTCGACAGGCCGGCCGAGGACTGGATGTACATGCCGCATTCGGCGTTGGTGAACTTGACCTGGCTGTCGCCGCGCCGGCCGCCATAGTCGAATTCCTTGGCCTTCTGCATCTCGGCGATGCGCTCCATGTGCGTCACATGGGCCGGGCTGTTGAACTGGAACTCGGTGCCGAGGCCGCCGAAGCCGTTCTCGAGCGTGCCCATCGGCAGGTTGTGCATGGCGCCGAAATTCTCGATCAGCACCCAGGACGGCCAGGCGGTCGACAGGCCGCAGGGCATGCCCGACGCCTGCAGCTTCTTGGCCGCATCCCGCACTTCGACCCAGGTCTTGGGCGCGACGGCCGGGTCCAGGCCCGCCTTCTTGAAGGCGTCCTTGTTGTAGTAGAAGATCGGCGACGAGCTGTTCAGCGGCATCGACAGCATGCGGCCGTCGGTCGTGGTGTAGTAGCCGGCGACGGCCGGCAGGTAGACCTTGGGGTCCCAGCCGATCCCGGCCTGCTCCATCACTTCGTAGACCGGCTTGACCGCGCCCTTGGCGGCCATCATCGTCGCCGTGCCGACCTCGAACACCTGGATGATGTGCGGCGCGCGGTTGGCGCGGTAGGCGGCGATCGCCCCGGTCATCACCTCGGTGTAGTTGCCCTTGTTGACGGCAACCACCTTGTACTTCGTCTGGCTGTCGTTGTAGCCCTTGGCCAGCTCGTCGACCCATTCGTTGAGGGCGCCGCCCATGGCGTGCCAGAACTGGATCTCCACCGGCTGCTGCGCGGTGGCGGCGCTGGCGCTCAAGGCCACGGCGGCGGTGGCCGCGAGGAGGTTTCTGCGGGACAGCATTTCGGTCCTTCCCTTCCGTAAGTCGTTGCGACGGCGCGTCTTCGCGGCCTTGCTAGTCGCCCTGCACTATCGGGCTTATGCTAGTTTCATGAAGCTTTAATGACAATCCGGTGTGGGCGCCAGTCCCGTATCGCCGCCCTGGCGGGCGGGACAGGGGGCTGGTATCATAAGGCTTGTCCGACTCCGCCATGCGAAGCATCCGTTTCGACGGAATGGAACTGCCCATCCGGCTCAAGGTCCATCCGAGAGCCTGCCGCATCGTACTTCGCGTGGACCCCCAGGACGCTTCCATAGACTTGGTCGTGCCGCGCGGCGTACGCATGTCGGAGGCGGTCGAGTTCGCCCGCAGCAAGGGCGACTGGATCCGCCGCCGGATCGCCGCCCTGCCGCCGCGGGTGCCGTTCGCCGACGGCAGCACCATCCCCGTCCTCGGCCAGGACCGGGTGATCCGCCATCGCGGGCTGCGCTGCGCGGCGGCGGCCGGCGTGGTCTGGACCGAGCCGGGCGAGCTGCACGTCGTGGGCGAGGACGCGCATGTGGCCCGCCGCATCGCCGACTGGCTGAAGCTGCATGCGCGCGAGGATTTCGCCCGGCGCGCCCGGCTGCTGGCGGGCGAGACGGGGCGGGTGGTGCGGCGGGTCGTCGTCCGCGACACCAAGAGCCGCTGGGGCAGCTGTGCCGCCGACGGCACGCTGTCCTTCTCGTGGCGGCTGATCCACGCGCCGCGCTTCGTCACCGACTATGTGGTGGCGCACGAGGTCGCCCACCTGACCGAGATGAACCACGGCCGCCGCTTCTGGGCGGTGGTCGATCGCCTGGTCGCGGACAGCGACCGGCCGCGCGCCTGGCTGCGCGACCATGGCGGCGGGCTGCTCCGCTATGGCTGACCCGTCCGCCGGGCTGGCGGCGGACCGGATGCGGCCCCGGCGCGGAGCGGGATAGGCCGGCCCCGGCACCATCCTTGCGTCCCGCCGTCCCGACCCTCGCCTCTCCCGTCCCTACGATCGGTTCTTGCATGCTGCGCGCCGGCTCGCCGTCCGCCCTGGTCCTGCTCGTCGCGCTGGCGACGCTCACCTCCATATCGATCGCCATCTACCTGCCGGCGATGCCGACCCTGGCGGCGGACCTCGGCGCGTCGATGGAGATGGTGCAGCTCACCGTCTCGGTCTTCCTGGTGGGGGTCGGCCTCGGGCAGCTCGTCTACGGCCCGGCCTCGGACCGCTTCGGGCGACGCCCGGCGCTGCTGTTCGGCCTGGTCGTGTACGGCCTGGGCTCGGTCGCCTGCGCGCTGGCGCCGACCATCGGCGTGCTGCTGGCCGGCCGCGCCCTGCAGGCGGCCGGGGCCTGCGCCGGCATGGCGCTGGTCCGGGCCATCGTCCGCGACACCTATCCGCGCGAACGCATGGCGGGGGCGCTGTCGACGGTGACCGGGGCGGTCGCGATCTCGCCCACGCTGGCGCCCATCATCGGCAGCCAGATCTACCTCGCCTTCGGCTGGCGGGCGGACTTCTATTTCCTGGCCGGCTTCGCCGTGCTGCTGCTGGTCCTGGCGATCGTCATGCTGCCGGAGACGAACCAGCACCGCGACCCCACGGCTCTCGCGCCGCGACGCCTGGCCGCCAACTACGGCATGCTGCTCGGCAATCGGGTCTTTCTCGGGCATATGCTCGCAGGCGGGCTCGCGCTGTCCGGCGCCTTCGCCTATACGGTCGCCTCGCCGTTCATCCTGATCGGCCGCCTCGGCGTGCGACCGGACATATTCGCGTTCCTGATGTTCTCGACCACGCTCGGCTACGTCATCGGCACCTGGCTCGCCCCGCGCCTGTCGCGGCGCATCGGGCTGGAGCGCGCGCTGCGGCTGGGTGCGGCGATCTGCGCCGCAGCCGCCCTGGTCATGGTCGCGGTCGCGCTCTCCCAGGTGATCACCGTGGTGACCGTGGTCGGCGGCATGACCCTCTACATGATCGGCATGGGCATGGCCCTGCCGCTGTCCATGGCGGGCGGCATCGGGCCCTTCCCGCGCATGGCCGGCGCGGCCTCGGCCCTGATCGGCGCCGGCCAGATGGTCTCGGGCTCGGTCGCCAGCGCCGGCTCGGCGATGGCCGCCGGCTGGGGGGTGGCCGGGCTGGCGATGGTCGTGGTGTGCACCGGCGGCGGCGCGCTCGCCGCGGCGTTCCTGCTCGTCCGGGTGCCCGATGCACGCTCCTGACGCCGGGCCGCTGCCGCCCGCGCCGCGCCGCGGGCGGGTGGTCCTCATCACCGGGCTGGTGGCGCTGGGGCCCTTGTCGACGGACCTCTACCTGCCGTCGCTGCCGGCGCTGACCCGGGACCTGGGCAGCGACGTCGCCTCCGCGCAGCTGACGCTCAGCCTGTTCCTGGTCGCGTTCGCCTGCTGCCAGCTGGTCTATGGCCCGCTTTCCGACCGCTTCGGGCGGCGTCCGGTGATCCTGGGCGGCACCGTCGTCTACCTGCTGGCCACCATCGCCTGCACCCTGGCGCCGACCATGGAGTGGCTGGTGGCTGCGCGCTTCTTCCAGGCGGTGGGGGCATGCGCCGGGCCGGTGCTGGGCCGGGCGATCGTCCGCGACCTCTACGGCCGCGAGGGCGCGGCGCGGGTGCTGGCCTATGTCGGGGCGGCGATGGCGCTGGCCCCGGCGATCGGGCCGATCCTCGGCGGCTTCGTCGAGGTCTGGGTCGGCTGGCGCGGCAACTTCGTGCTGCTCGGCCTCTATGCGGCGGTGATCCTGGCTGCCGTGGCGGCGACCCTGGAAGAGAGCAACCGCCATCCGGACCCGAGCGCGCTCGCCCCGCGCCAGCTGGCCGCCAACTATCTGGGTTTCCTCGGCAACCGGCGCTATCTCGGCTATGCGGGCACGGTCGCGCTCGGCTATTGCGGCCTCTTCGCCTTCATCTCGGGCTCCGCGCACGTGCTGATCGAGGTCGTGGGCCTGTCGCCCGACCGCTACGGCTTCTGCTTCGCGGCCTTCGTCGTCGGCTATGCGATCGGCACCACGCTCGCCGGCCGGCTGACGCTGCGGCTCGGCATCGACCGGATGATCGCGCTGGGGGCGGCCATCGCCTGCGTGGGCGGCCTCGCCATGGCGGCGTTCGCCTGGATGGGGGTGGAGACGGTGGCGGCGATCGTCGGGCCGTCGGTCGTCTACATGGTGGGGGTCGGCATGGTGTTCCCGAACGCCCAGGCCGGCGCCATGGGGCCGTTCCCGACCAAGGCCGGGGCGGCGGCGGCCATGGTCGGATTCTTGCAGATGGCGATCGCAGCCGGGGTCGGCATCGCCGTCGGCCATGCCTTCGACGGCACCTCGATCCCGATGGCGACGGCGATGGGGGCGGCGGGGGCCGGGCTGGTGGTGGTGCGGCTCGTCTTCCTCCGCCGGGAAGGCACGCCTTGACGGTACAGGGTGGGGGTTCCTAGGATCGGCGCCAACAAACAGGTGCCGCAGCGGACGGGGAGACGGATGCGCACGACGGGGGAACGGCAGCCGGGATCGGCTGCCGGCCGATGAACGTTTACCTCGCCCGCCACTGGCGGCGCTGGACGCTGCGCGCCGTCGTCCTGCTGGTCTACCTGTTCATCCTGACGCCGGTGATCTTCATCGGCTGGATCAGCTTCTTCAGCAACGAGATCATCTCCTTCCCGCCCGACGGCTACACGCTGCGCTGGTTCGGCAACGTATGGGAGCAGCGGGTCTTCGCCCGCGGCTTCGCCATGAGCCTGCAGGTCGCGTTCCTGGCCATGCTGATCGGGGTGACGCTGGGGACGCTGGCGTCGATCGCCCTCGTCCGCTACCGCTTCCCGGGGCGCGAGACGATCAACATGCTGCTGCTGTCGCCGCTGATCGTGCCCGGCATCGTGGCGGGAACGGCGCTCTACATCTTCTTCATCGAGATCGACAACTACATGGAGTGGCGCCTGCAGGCGACGCTCGAAGGGCTGGTGATGGCCCATGTCATGCTGACGATCCCGTGGACGGTGCGCCTGGTGACCGCCAGCCTGGTCGGCATCGACCGCTCGATCGAGGATGCGGCGATGAACCTCGGCGCCAACCGCTGGACCACCTTCCGCCGCGTCACCTTCCCGATGATGCGGGCGGGCCTGGTGGCGGCCGCCCTCTTCAGCTTCATCACCTCGTTCGAGAACCTGGAGCTGACCCTGCTGCTGGTCGGGCCGGGCCGCACCACCCTGCCGATCGCCATCCTCCAGTACCTGGAATTCAAGGTCGACCCGACGATCGCCGCGGTGTCCTTCATCCAGATCGTCCTCATCGGTGCGCTGATGCTGATCACCGATCGTTTCGTCAAGCTGAGCCGGGTGGTGTAGGGCCATGTCGCAGGTATCGCTCCGCAACCTCGCCAAGCGCTTCGGCTCCGTCGCCGCCGTCGACGACGTCACGCTCGACGTGCGCGAGGGCGAGCTGGTGGCGCTGCTCGGGCCCTCGGGCTGCGGCAAGACCACCACCTTGCGCATGATCGCGGGCTTCATCGCCGCCAGCAGCGGCCAGATCCTGATCGGCGACCAGGACGTGACCAACCTGCCGCCCTATCGCCGCAACACCGGCATGGTGTTCCAGGGCTATGCGCTCTTCCCGCACATGACGGTGTTTCAGAACGTCGCCTTCGGGCTGGAGATGCGCAAGGTGCCCCGGGCCGACATCGCGCCCCGGGTGGCCGAGGCGCTGCGCCTCGTCCAGCTCGGTCACCTGGGCGAGCGGATGCCCAAGCAGCTGTCGGGCGGGCAGCAGCAGCGGGTGGCACTCGCCCGCGCGCTCGTCATCCGGCCGGAGGTGTTCCTGCTCGACGAGCCGCTGTCGAACCTGGATGCCAAGCTGCGCCTCAGCGTGCGCATCGAGATCCGCCAGCTGCAGCAGGCGCTGGGCCTGACGACGGTGTTCGTCACCCACGATCAGGAGGAGGCGCTGACCCTGGCCGACCGGCTCGTCGTCATGAGCCAGGGCAAGGTGCAGCAGATCGGCACTCCGACCGAGCTGTACGAGCGCCCGGCCAACCATTTCGTCGCCGACTTCATCGGCCGCTCGAACTTCCTCGAAGGCACCGTGTCGGCGCCCGGCCATTTCCGCACCCAGCGCGGCCTGGACGTCGCCTTCGCCGATTCCGGCGCGGGCCCGCGCGGCCAGGGCGTGCTGGCGATCCGCCCGGAAAAGGCGACGGTGATGCCGGCCGGCACCGGCGGCGAAGGGCCCAACCGCTTTCCGGGCCGGGTCGCCTTCGTCACCTATCTCGGCGCTTCGACCGAGATCCGCGTCCAGCTCGATTCGGGCGACGAACTGACGGTGACGCGGCCCAACGCGCAGCCGGTCGGCGATTTCGCCGGCGATCCGGGCGGTGCGCTCGGCATGCCGGTCGTCGGCCAGCCGGTGACGGTGGCCTGGCCGCCGGCCGCCGCGCTGCTGCTGGCCCAGCCCGGCTGAACCGCACCACCGACCGAGAAACAGGCAAGAACGGGAGAGCGAGATGAGCGCAATCGAACGGGTGGCGAAGATGCGGCTGACGCGCCGCGGGTTCATCGCCGGATCGGGCGCGGCCGCGCTGGCCGCCGGCTTCCCGATGCCGGCCCTGGCCAAGGGGCCGGTCGTGGTCGGCACCTGGGGTGGCGACTACCAGGCGCTGCTGACCGCCAATTTCGAGAAGCCGGTCCTGGAGAAGAAGGGGATCGAGGTCATCCACGACGTCGGCAACGCGCCGCCGCGCAAGACCAAGCTCCTGGCGGAGCGGGCGAGCCGCCGCGGCACCCTCGACGTCGCCTGCCTGTCCGACATCGACATGTTCGAGATGTCGCAGCAGAAGCTGTTCGACGACGTCGACCCGGCCCAGGTGCCGAACGCCAAGAACGTCATCAAGCAGCTGCAGAAGACCTACGCCATCCCGCACATCTATAGCGGCAAGGTCATCGTCTACAATCCGTCGAAGATGAGCCCGACCTCGTTCGCCGACCTGGTCGACCCGAAGTTCAAGGGCCGGATCGGCTTCGCCGACGGGCTCTACATGCAGATCATCGAATCGGCCGCGCTCGTCAATGGCGGCAGCATGTCCAACTACGAGCCGGGCAAGGCGACGCTGACGGAGCTGAAGAAGTTCGACCCCCGCGTCTACCCGTCGAACGAGACGCTGGCGGCCGCCCTCAAGAGCGAGGAGGTGTGGGCGACGGTGATGTGGCGCGCGCGCGGCTTCATGTGGAAGAAGGCCGGCATCCCGCTCGCGACCATCGCCCCCAAGGAGGGGACGACGCCGATCATCTTCGATGCGGCGGTGCCGAAGAACGCCCAGAACAAGGCGAACGGCTGGGCCTACCTGGACGCCATGCTGGACCCGGGCGGCCAGGTGCTGTTCGCCGACCGCATGGGCTACGTGCCGACGGTCACCAACGCCAAGCTGCCGGACGACATTGCCAAGGAGATCGGCTTCACCGAGGCCGAGCAGGAGAAGTTCAACATCCCGAACTACGAATACATCGCCAAGAACAACTCGCAGCTGCTCGAATGGTGGAACAAGAGCTTCAAGGCCTGATCGGGCAGGGCTGATCGGTCGAATCGCGCATTCCGGGGGCGGGGACAGGGCATGAGCGTCGTCATGGAAGAAGCGGCCGGCGGCCGGCGCCGTTCGGTGGCGCCCATGCTGGTCGGCCCGGCGACGATCCTGGTCGTCCTCGTCCTCGTCGTGCCGATGGCGATCCTCTTCCGCTACAGCCTCAACCAGTTCATTCCCGGCCAGTTCATGGTCGAGGCGGTGACGGTGGAGAACTATGTCAAGTTCTTCACCGACTCCTACTACCTCAACGTCCTGTGGACGACGGTCCAGGTGGCCGTCGCCTGCACGGTGATCAGCCTGACGCTGGCCTTCCCCGTCGCCTACGTGCTGGCCCGCACCACCAGCCGCTACAAGAGCCTGCTCGTCATCCTGGCGGTGTTCCCGCTGATGGTGGGCAACGTCGTCCGCGCGGCGGGCTGGATGGTCGTCCTCGGCAATGACGGGGTGGTCAATTCCATCCTGCGTGGGATCGGGCTGACCGCCGAGCCGATCAAGCTGCTCTACACGCCGACCGCGGTCGTCATCGGCATCATCGCGGTCGTTCTGCCCTACATGATCCTGACCCTGCAGAGCGTGCTGGAGGGGATCGACTACTCGGTCGAGGAGGCGGCGCTCAACCTCGGCGCCAGCCCGTCGAAGACCTTCTTCCGCATCGTCTTCCCGCTCGCCATGCCGGGCGTGCTGGCCGGCACGGTGCTGGTCTTCATCCTGTGCATGAACGCCTATGCGACCCCGGTCCTGCTGGGCGGCCCGCAGTTCAAGATGATGGCGCCCGCCCTCTACGACCAGATCGCGCGCTCGACCAACTGGCCCTTCGGCGCGGCGCTGGCCTTCGTCCTGATGACGACGACGCTGACCCTCACTATCCTGTCCACGGTCTTCCTGCAGCGGCGCATCCGCCGCTGATTTTCGCACGATACCCGGAGGGGTCCCGATGGAACGAGGCATGGTCGTCGCGCCGCAGAACGATGCGGCCGAAGTGGGGGCGCGCATCTTCCTGGCCGGCGGCAACGCGGTCGACGCGGCGGTCGCGACCGCCTTCGCCCAGGGGGTGATCGACCAGATGAACTGCGGCATCGCCGGCTTCGGGGCGGGCCATGTCTACCTGCCCAAGCTGGGGGTCCACGCGGTCATCAACTTCTTCGCCAAGGCGCCGCTCGCGGTCCGGCCGGACATGTGGCGCGAGCTGCTGGAGTACGAGACGCGCGACGGCTTCGGCTTCGTGCTGAAGGGGCGGGTCAACGACCTGGGATACCAGTCGGTGGCGGTACCCGGCACCGTCGCCGGCCTGCATGGCATGCACAAGCTCTACGGCCGCCTGCCCTGGGCCGACGTGGTCCTGCCCGCCGCGCGCATGGCCGAGGAGGGCTATCGGATCACCCAGGCGGTCTACGAATACTGGACCAAGATCGAGAACATGGGCCGGGTCGAGGTCATCGACCGCCTGCGCTTCACGCCCGAATACGCCTCGCTGTTCTTCGACGGCGAGGGCCAGCCGCTGCGGGTCGGGACGACGGTGAAGAACCCGGACTATGGCCGCAGCCTCCGGGCCCTGGCCGGCGAGGGGCCCGACGCCTTCTACAAGGGGGCCCTGGGGGCGGCCATCGCCAAGGACTTCGCGGCCCGCGGCGGGCTGCTGGCCGCGGCCGACCTGGAAAGCTACGAGGCGGAGTGGACCCCGCCGGTCTGGGGCAGCTACCGGGGTCTGCGCGTCGCCGCCAACCCGCCGCCCGGCTGCGGTGCCATGCTGCTGCGGATGCTGCACATTCTGGAGCATTTCGACCTGAAGGCGCTCGGCCTCAACACGCCCGAATACATCCGGGTCGTCGCCGAGGCGATGAAGCGGGCCCAGGTGATCAAGGACCGCGACATCGGCGACCCGCGCTTCGTCGACGTGCCGGCGGACAGCATCTTCGATCCGGCCGCCGCCCGGGCCGATGCCGAGGCGATCCGCCGCGGCGAGATCGCCCGGGTGCCGCGGGCGACCGGCCCCGGGGAGGGGGCCGACACCACCCATCTCTGCACGCTGGACGCCGACGGCAACACCGTCACCATGACCCACACGCTCGGCATGCAGTCGGGCGTGATCACGCCGGGCCTGGGCTTCATGTACAACGGCGCCATGGCGATGTTCGACCCGCGGCCGGGCCGGGCCCAGTCGCTCGCCCCCGGCAAGCGCCGCGTCAGCTCGCTCGCCCCCTCCATCCTCTTCAAGGGCGACGACCCGTTCCTCATCCTGGGCGCGCCCGGCGGCTCCAACATCCCGATGGGCATCCTGCAGGTGATCCTCAACGTCGTCGACCACGGCATGTCGGTGGTGGAGGCGGTGAACGCGCCGCGCTTCTCGGCGACGGGCGATGCCATCGACATCGCGTCGCGCATCCCGGTCCTCACCTGCGAGGCCCTGGGGGCGATGGGCTACCAGACCATCCGCAGCGTGCTGCCCTACATCTGTGCCCGGGTCCATGCCATCCAGGTCGATGGCGGCCGGGTCACCGGCGGCGCCGACCCCTCGACCGGCGGCTCGGTCCTGTCGGTGTAGCGGCTACCGGTCGCCGCGCTCCGCCCGGTCGCAGGCGCGCTTGATCAGGAAGGCGATGTAGACGACGGCGCCGCCGGCGATCCCCAGCCCCAGGGTGTAGAACCCGGGCTGGTGGATCGTCGCCGCCATCTGCAGCCCGACGATGCCGGCGATCCCGACCAGCCCGCCCAAGACCCACTGCCCCACCATCGCGCGCTCCCTTTCGGTGACCCAGGCCGCAAGGATAGCGCGAATCGCCGGCGGCGGCCGCTATGCCGCTCGCCGGACGTCGCCTTCGGGCGGCGGCAGGCGCAGGCGGAAGACGGTGCCCGAGGCGTCGCTGCGCACCAGCATGACGTCGCCGCCATGGGCGCGCATCAGCTCGCGGGCGATCGCCAGTCCCAGCCCCGTCCCGCCGGTGCGGCCGGCGCCGGCGAAGGGCTGGAACAGGTTCGCCAGCGCCTTGGGCGGCAGGCCCGGCCCGTCGTCGGTGACGGTGATGACGAGGTCGCCCTGATCGGCCTCGGCCGTGATCGACAGGCGGCAGGCGCCGGCCGCGGCGGCGTTGTGGCCGAGGTTGGAGAGGACCCGGAAGATCAGGTCGCGGTCCGCGTTGGCCTCGATCTGGGGCGGGACCGCGTTCTCCAGCACGAACTCCCGGCCGTTGGGGGCGGCCAGCACCGGCTGCAGCTCGTCGACCAGCCCGCACAAGGGGAAGCGGCTGCGCTTCAGCAGCGGGCCGCCCTCGCGCGCGAAGTCGAGCGTGCGCTGGCACAGCTGCACGGCGCGGTCGATCGCCGCCATCAGGGTGGGGGAGACGCGGCGGACTTCGGGGTCGTCGCTCTGGCTGAGGCGGTCCGACAGCAGGCTGACGGTGGTCAGGATGTTGCGCAGGTCGTGGTTGATCCGCGTCACCGCCTCGCCCAGCGCGGCCAGCCGGGCGCGCTGGCGCAGGGCCTGGCGCACCGTCGCCTCCATGGAGGCCAATTCGCGCCGGACCAGGCCGATCTCGTCGCTGCGCGCCGACGGCGTGTCGTCGCGGCTCGCATCCTCGGGGTTCTCCTTGAAGCGGATCATGCTGCGGGTGATCTCGCGCAGCGGCCGCACGATCATCCAGCGCAGGGTGACGAAGATCAGGGCCGCGGTCATGAACGAGATGAGCAGCGAGAGCGCCAGAATGCGCCAGGAATAGGCGATCATCGCCTGGCGCAGGGGGGCCTCGTCGATCAGCAGGTCGACCCGCCCGCCGGCCAGGCCGGGGGCATTCGCCTTGATCCACAGGACCCGGTCGCCGCCATGCGCCAGGGTGCCGAAGGCGTCGGAAATGAGGGTGACGAAGCCCGGGTCGCGCAGGTCGAGCGACACGTCCATGGCGGGCGGCATGTCGCGGAAGATGCCGCGCCGCACGCCGGTCGCCGTCGGCGGCACCACGACGGCATGGGCGCCGACCTGGTCGAGCAGGCGGTTGGCGAGCTCCACCGTGACCGACTGGTCGGGCGTCGCCTCCAGCGCGATCACGGTCAGCTGGGCGGCATTCACCCGCTGCTCCAGCCAGTCGACCCGGAAGCGCGCCACCGAGGGCGCATAGACGAACACCTCGACCAGCATGACGAAGAAGACCGTCATGATCAGCAGCCGCCCCGACAGGCCGGTGACCGGCCGCATGCGAAGTCCCTTGGCCATGGGCGGCGGTCGCCCTCAGCCGAGCCGCTGGAGCAGGCGGACGAGGCGGCGCACCCGCGGCCCGAACAGGGTGGGGGCGTAGAAATCGCCCGCCGCCCGCCGCCCGGCCTCGCCCAGCGTCGGGTAGGGGGCGATCATGCCGGCCATGGCGCCGATGCCGAGCCCGCGCCCCACGGCCAGGATCCAGGGCTGGATCAGCTCGCCCGCCTGGGCGCCGACGATGCCCGCCCCCAGGATGCGGCCGCGCCGGCCGGTCACGATCTTCACCATCCCCTCGGTCTCCCTTTCGGCCCGGGCGCGGTCGTTCTCGGCAAAGGCCGACCGCAGCACCCGCACCTCGCCGTATGCCTGACGCGCCGCCGCCTCGCTCAGACCCACCTGGGCCAGTTCGGGATCGGTATAGGTCACCCGCGGTACGGCCCGGTCGTCGACCCGGGCCGGCCAGCGGAACAGGGCGTTGCGCAGCACGATGCCCGCCTGATAGCCCGCCATGTGGGTAAACTGCCAGCCGCCGACGACGTCGCCCAGCGCGAAGATTCGCCGGTTGGTGGTGCGCAGGCGGCGGTCGACGACGATGCCGCCGGCCGAGAAGTCGACTCCGGCCTTCGCCAGGTCGAGCCCGTCCACCACGGCCCGCCGGCCCGCCGCCACCAGCAGGTGGCTGCCCGCCACCCGATCGCCGCCCTGGAGCGTGACCAGGATGCCGTCGCCTTCCCGTCCCGCGCCCGCAACGGCGACACCCTCGCGGATCGCGATGCCTTCGCCCAGCAATCGTTGCCGGACGACCTCCACCAGTTCGGGATCGTCCCGCGGCAGGATCCGGGCCGCTTCCAGCAGGGTGACCCGGCTGCCGAGGCGGCGGTGCGCCAGGGCGAGCTCGGCGCCCACCGGGCCGCCGCCGATCACCAGCAGGTGGGCCGGCAGGTCAGGAACGGAAAAAATGGTCTCGTTGGTCAGGTAGGGAACGCCGTCCAGCCCCGGTATCGCCGGCACGGCGGGAATGGACCCGGTGGCGATGACGAAGCGCCGCGCCCGGATGGAGTCGCCCCCGGCCTCGATCCGGTCCGCGGCCGTGAAGCGCGCCGTGGCGCGGATCACGGTCACCCCCAGGCCGGTGAAGCGCTCGACGGAATCATGCGGGGCGATCGCCGCGATCACCCCGCGGACATGGGCCTGGACGCGGGCGAAGTCGACCCGCGGCGGCGCGGCCTCGATCCCGAAGCGGCCGGCATCGCGCACGGCGGCGGCCGCGCGGGCGGCGGCCAGCAGCGCCTTGGACGGCACGCAGCCGAAATGGAGGCAGTCGCCGCCCATCGGTCCGGCCTGCACCAGGATGGTGCGGGCGCCCATCTGCGCCGCCCCGGCCGCCACGCTGAGGCCGCCCGCGCCGCCGCCGATCACGCACAGGTCGGCGTCGATGTTGGCCATGGCCGAATCCCCCTCTCCGATCCTGTCGCGGGTACGCGACATGGCGGTAGCATTCGCGGCCGCATCGGTGCCATTCACCTTCCCGTCATGGGCCCGGCACCGGGCAGGGGCGGGCATTCGGATGCGATCGCCCGGCCGACCAGGGGAACTCCGCGTTGACTTGCCCCGGGTCGTCCCGTATAAGCCCGCACTCTCGAAAAACGTCTATCTTTCCTCGGAGCTCGTGCCGTGAAGCGCACCTATCAGCCGAGCCGCCTCGTTCGCAAGCGCCGCCACGGTTTCCGGGCCCGCATGGCGACCGTCGGCGGCAAGAAGGTCATCCAGAACCGCCGCGCCCAGGGGCGTAAGCGCCTCTCCGCCTGATGGCGCCGGCCGTCGGACGGCTGACGCAACGGTCAGAGTTCCTTCGCGTCGCCGCCGCACGGCGGAAGTGGGCCGCTCCAGGGCTGGTCCTTCAAGCCTGTGAACGAATCGACGCGCCGACCGAAGGGCCGCCGCGCGTCGGCTTCACCGCAACCCGCAAGGTCGGCGGTGCCGTGGTGCGCAACCGCGCCCGGCGTCGCCTGCGCGCCGTGGCGGCCGCCATCCTGCCGGCGCGGGGCCTGCCGGGCTGGGACTATGTCCTGATCGCCCGCGACGGGACCGTCGATCGGCCGTTTCCGGCCCTGCTGGGGGATCTCGAGACGGCGCTGGCCCGCGTTGCCCGGCAACGCCCGGCCGAACGCGCCGCGGTGCCGGCAGATCCATCAAGCCAGCCCGCCCCGGCGCCATGACCATCGCCGCCCGCTTCCTCATTGTCGGGGTCCGGGTGTACCAGTGGGTGCTGGCCCCGCTGTTTCCGCCGAGCTGCCGGTTCGAGCCGACCTGCTCGACCTATGCGGTGGAGGCATTGCGGCGTCACGGCGCCTGGCGCGGCGGGCTCCTGACCCTGCGGCGACTGGCCCGTTGCAATCCCTGGGGGCGTGCGGGATACGATCCCGTGCCGCCGGTCGACCCGCAGTCGACACGAAGCCCTTCCTGCTGCGCCGGCCATCGGCGGTAGCCATTTCCCCCGTGCGGATCCATCGATGACCGATCAAAAGAACCTGATCATCGCGATCGCGATTTCGATCGCCATCCTGCTCGGCTTCCAGTTCTTCGTGCAGAAGCCCCAGCAGGAGGCCGCGCGCCAGGCGCAGCAGCAGTCGAATCCGGCCGCCAATCCATCGGGCGACCCCCGGGCGCCGGTCGATGCCCGCCCGCCCGCCGCCCCCGGGGTTCCGGCAGCGACGCCCGCCGTCGGCGCGGAGCTGTCGCGGGATGCCGCGCTGGCGCGTGTGCCTCGGGTGCCGATCGACTCGGCGCGCCTGAAGGGCTCGGTCTCGCTGCGCGGCGGCCGGGTCGACGACCTGACCATGAAGGACTACCGCGAGACCGTGGCGCCCGGCAGCCCGCTGATCGACCTGCTGTCGCCGTCGGAGACCGCGCGGCCCTATTTCGTGCAGTTCGGCTGGGTCGCCGGCCCCGACAGCCGCGACGTGCCGATGCCCAAGGACGACACGCTGTGGCAGGCCGAGGGCGCCGCGCTGACCGGCGACCGGCCGCTCACGCTGGTCTGGGACAATGGCCAGGGGCTGGTCTTCCGGCGCCGGCTGGCGCTCGACGCCAACTTTCTGATGACGGTGACCGACCGGGTCGAGAACACCGGCACGACGCCGGTCACGCTGCTGCCCTATGCGCTGACCAAGCGCTGGCCGACCCCCCACACCGCGGGTTTCTACATCCTGCATGAGGGCCTGATCGGCGTCACCGACGGGGTCCTGCGCGAGATCAGCTACTCCTCGATCAAGGACTCCAAGCTGGTCGAGCAGCAGACCACCGGCGGCTGGCTCGGCTTCACCGACAAGTACTGGCTGGTGTCGCTCATTCCCGACCAGGGCGAGACGGTGAACAGCCGCTTCACCTGGGAGCGCCGCGGCACCGACGACGCCTACCAGGCGGACTATCTGGGCCAGACCCGCACGGTCGCCCCCGGCGCCGCGTCGGAGATGACGCACCGCGTGTTCGCCGGCGCCAAGGAGGTCCATCTCCTCGACGACTATCGCGACCGGCTCGGCATCGCGCGCTTCGACCGGGCGATCGACTTCGGCTGGTTCTATTTCCTGACCAAGCCGATCTTCTACGTCATCGACTATTTCTACCGCTGGCTCGGCAATTTCGGCCTCGCCATCCTGCTGCTGACGGTGCTGATCAAGGCCGCCTTCTTCCCGCTGGCCAACAAGTCCTACCGCTCCATGAGCAAACTCAAGCTGCTCCAGCCCAAGATGGTGGAGCTGCGCGAGAAGTACGGCGAGGACAAGCAGCGCCTGAACCAGGAGATGATGCAGCTCTACCGCAAGGAGGGCGCCAACCCGGCGTCCGGCTGCCTGCCGATCCTGATCCAGATCCCGGTCTTCTTCGCGCTCTACAAGGTGCTGTTCGTCACCATCGAGATGCGGCACGCGCCGTTCTACGGCTGGATCCGCGACCTGTCCGCGCCCGACCCGACGACGCTGTTCAACCTGTTCGGCCTGATCCCCTGGACCCCGCCGCACATCCTGATGATCGGCGCCTGGCCGATCATCATGGGCGTCACCATGTTCCTGCAGCAGAAGCTGAACCCGCAGCCGCCGGACCCGATCCAGGCCAAAGTGTTCATGATCCTGCCGTTCCTGTTCACCTACCTGCTGGCGGCCTTCCCGGCCGGCCTGGTGATCTACTGGGCGTGGAACAACCTGCTGTCGATCCTGCAGCAGTGGATCATCATGCGCCGCGCCGGCGCGGCGTGACGCGGGAGCAGTCCCAGACCGTGGAAAACGAGCGCCCGGAGATCCGCCAGACCCCCGACCTCGACGCCGAGGCGATCGAGGCGGGGCGGCTGCTCTTCGCCCAGGAATGCGGGTTCTTCTGGGCCTCGGCCAGTGCCGCCGACCTGCCGCCGTTCGACCTGCCGGAGATCGCCTTCCTCGGCCGGTCCAACGTCGGCAAGTCGAGCCTGATCAACGCGCTGACCGGGCGCAACGCGCTCGCCCGCACCTCGAACACGCCGGGCCGCACCCGCCAGCTCAATTTCTTCCGGCTCGGCACCCGGCTGACGCTGGTCGACATGCCGGGCTACGGCTACGCCAAGGTGTCGCGGACCGAGGTTTCTGCCTGGGTGCGGATGATCGATTCCTACCTGCGCGGCCGGCCGACCCTGCAGCGGCTCTGCCTGCTGGTCGATGCCCGCCACGGCCTGAAGGACAGCGACCGCAGCTGGATGAAGATGCTGGACGCGGCCGCCGTCTCCTACCAGCTGGTCCTGACCAAGGCCGACGAGCCGACCCGCGCCGAACTGGCGGCGACCCGGGCCAAGGTGGCGCGCGAGGCCGCGACCCATGTCGCCGCCCACCCGGTGATCCTGGAGACGAGCGCGCGCGACGGCGCCGGCATCCCGGAGCTGCGAGCCATGCTGGCCGCGCTCGCCTGACGCTCTCCAAGACGGTCTGCTCCAAGACGGCCTGATGACATTTTCGCGCGCGGCGTCGCCCACGTTGGCGGCGACCGGCCGATCGGATACAGTCCCGGCCCTTTTTCCTGCCGCCGACCGTCCCCGGGAACCCCACCGATGAACCCTGCCGATCCGTCCCGCGCCGAGTGGCTCGCCAAGGCCTCGACCCTGTCCGAGGCGCTTCCCTACATGCGCCGCTACGCCGGCAAGACCTTCGTCGTGAAGTATGGCGGCCACGCCATGGGCGACGAGACGGTGGCCGAGCGCTTCGCCCGCGACATCGTCCTGTTGCGCCAGGTCGGGATCAACCCGGTGGTGGTGCATGGCGGCGGCCCGCAGATCGGCGCCATGCTGGCCCGGCTCAAGATCAAGAGCGAGTTCATCGACGGGCTGCGGGTGACCGACCGCGAGACGGTCGAGATCGTCGAGATGGTCCTGTCCGGTACCATCAACAAGCAGCTGGCGGCGATGGTCAACGCGGCCGGCGGGGTGGCGGTCGGCCTGTCGGGCAAGGATGGCGGCCTGATCCGGGCCGAGAAGCTGACCCGCACCAGGCGTGATCCGGACAGCAACATCGAGAAGGTCCTGGACCTCGGCTTCGTCGGCGAGCCGAAGGCGATCGACGTCTCGATCATCCGCGCGCTGGAGAAGTCGGGCATCATCCCGATCATCGCGCCGATCGGCCTCGGCCCCAACGGCGAGACCTTCAACATCAACGCCGACACGGTGGCAGGCGCGGTCGCCGCGGCGCTGAAGGCGACCCGCCTCCTGCTCCTGACCGACGTCTCCGGCGTGAAGGACAAGCAGGGCGAGCTGCTGGCCGAGCTGACCGACGCCGACGTACGCCGGCTGATCGGCGACGGCACCATCACCGGCGGCATGATTCCCAAGGTCGAGACCTGCCTGGAGGCGGTCGACGGCGGGGTCGAGGCGGCGGTCATCCTCGATGGGCGGGTGCCCCACTCGGTGCTGCTGGAGATCTTCACCGAGCACGGCGTCGGCACGCTGATCCGCCGCGACCGGGCCTGACGGCGGCGCGCCCGGCGGGCATCGGCGGTGCCCTCCCGCCGCGCCGTGCTGTTCGACGTCGGCGGCCCGATCGACCGGGAAGAGGCGTTCGAGCGCCGGATCGACGCCGAGATCCTGGCGGCGCTCGCCGCCGAAGGGGTCTCGCTCGATCCGGTCGCCTACGCCGAACTCTGCGCCCGGGCCGTCGAGCGCTTCGCCCCCAACCTCTACGAGGCGGTGATCTGGCAGGCGCTGGACGGCAACCGCGAGCGCTGTGAGCGCGCCGGACGCCGGGTGGCCGGGCGCATGGCGGAGGCGGCCTTGCCGCTTGAGCTGCGCCCCGGCATCGCCGACCTGATCCATCGCCTGCACGGCCGCGGGGTGCGGCTCGGCCTCGTCGCCAACCAGCCGGCCGCCGCCCTGGAGCGGCTGGCCGCGGCCGGGCTCGGCGCCTGCTTCGGGCATTTCGCGGTCAGCGGCACCAACGGGTTCCGCAAGCCGGACGCCCGGGCCTTCCTGGCCGCCTGCACGGCGCTGGCGGTCGAGCCCGCCGGCTGCATCATGGTCGGCGACCGCATCGACAACGACATCGCCCCCGCCCGGGCACTCGGCATGGCGGCGATCCGCCTCAGCACCGGCCGCCATGCCGGGCAGCGCCCGCGCAGCTGGCGCGAAGTGCCGGACGCGGACGTGGACGACGTGGCCGGGCTGGCGGCGGCGATCGACCGGCTGGCCGGCTAACCCGGCAGCGCGGTCCAGCCGGTGAACAGGCCGGGCCCGCGCCGGCGCAGCTGGCCGCCGACGATGACGCGCTGGATCTCCGACGTTCCCTCCCAGATGCGGTCGACGCGCACGTCGCGGTTCAGCCGCTCGACCGGGTTCTCGCGCATGTAGCCGCGGCCGCCGAAGATCTGCACGGCCTTGTCGGTCACCCGCCCGGCCATCTCGGAGGCGTACAGCTTGATCGCGCTGGCGTGGGCGTGGACGACCTTGCGGTCGACGCCGCGGTCGATCTCCCAGGCGACGCGGTAGACCATGCTCTTGGCCGCCATGATCTCGACCGCCATGTCGGCCAGCATGAACTCGATCGACTGGAAGTCGCGGATCGAGCGGCCGAACTGCACCCGCCGGGTCGCCCAGTCGTTGGCCAGCTCCAAGGCCCGGATGGCGGCCCCCAGGCAGTTGGCGGCGATCTGCAGGCGCGCCTCGACGAACCAGTCCTTGGTCAGCTCCAGGCCCTGGCCGACGCCGCCCAGCACCCGGTCGTCGCCCACCTCGACATCCTCGAAGACGAACTCCGGGTGGCCGAAGACGTAGGTGTGGGTGAATTTCGGCTCGCGCGCGATGCGCACGCCGGGGGTCGCCTTGTCGACCAGGAAGAGCGTCGGCTGGTCCGGGTCGCCGCCGGCATTGGCGTGGACGATGATGTAGTCGGCCTCGTCGCCGCTGGTGACGAACCATTTCTCGCCGTTGATCACCCAGCGGTCGCCCTTGCGGTCGGCGCGGGTGCGCACCCGGCGCGGGTCCGACCCGGCCTCGGGCTCCGTCACCGCGACGCAGGCCCGGCGCTCGCCGCGGCAGCTCGGCGTAAGGTAGGTGCGGATCTGCTCCGCCGTGCCGTGCTTGAGGGCGACTGCCGGGTGCCAGACGACCGCCCACAGCGCCCCCGTCGCCTTGCCCAGCTCCTCGCTGATCAGCATCTGCTGCATCTGGGTGCAGCCCTGGCCGCCCACCTCGACCGCGTGGTTGATGCCGGCCAGGCCGTGCTGGACCACGGCGGCGCGCATCGCGTCCTTGGTCGCCCGCGGCAGGGCGCCCTTCAGCTCCAGCTCCTCCTCCTGCGGGAACAGCACGGTCTCGGCGAAGACCTTGGCGCGGCGCTGCCAGTCGAGGTCGGCAGCGGGCAGGGTCAGATCCATCAGGGCACTCCCGGAAGCACGAGCGCGTCGACCGCCAGCATGGAGCGGCCGCAGACGAGGGGGTTGACGTCGATCTCGGCGACCAGATCGGCGAGGTCGGCGGCGAGCGTGGAGAAGGCGGCGATCGCCGCCGCCAGGGCATCGATGTCGACGGCGGGCGCGCCGCGATGGCCGTCGAGCAGCGGACGGATCGACAGCCGGTCGAGCAGGCGGCGCGCCGTCGCCGGGCCGAAGGGGGCAAGCGCCGTGGCGCGGTCGGCCAGCAGCTCCACCAGCACGCCGCCGGCACCGACCAGGACGACCGGCCCGAACTGCGGGTCGCGGACCATGCCGATGGCGATCTCGACGCCGCGCGGCACCATGGCGGCGACGGTGGCTTGCGGTCCCAGCCGTTGGGCGAGGTCCCGCCAGGCGCCGGCCACCGCGCCCGCGTCTGCGAGGCCGAGGCGCACGCCCCCCACGTCGGACTTGTGGTGGATGCCGGGTACCGCCGTCTTGATTGCCACCGGGTAGCCGATCGCCGCGGCTGCGGCGACGGCTGCCGCCTCGCCATCCACCGCGGCATGGGCAACGGCGGGCACGCCCCAGGCAGCGAGCAGGTCGAGCGCGTCCGCCTCGCCGAGCGGCGCACCGGCGGCCAGCCGCCGGCGCCAGCCCTGCCGCGCCTCGGCCGAAGCGGCGGGCGGCGCGGGCGGCGGGTCGGGCGGCTGGTCGAGGAAGTCGCGCCAGGCGAGCGCGCCGCGCACGGCGGCCAGGGCGTGGACGGTGCCGTCCAGCACCGGCACGCCGGCCTCGGCGAGCGCCAGCGCGATGCCGTCATGGCGAACCTGGGTGTAGTTGGTCGCGACCGCGACCGGCTTGGCGGTGCCGGCCGCCGTGGCCCGGGCGGCGGCGGCGAAGCCGTCGCTGACATAGTACTGGTCGCGAATGTCGGCCGAGACGAGGCCGATCGCGGCGTCGGGGTCGGCCAGCAGGTCGCGCAGGCAGCCCTCGAACTGGGCCGCGAACCCATGCCCGGTGCCCCAGGCGTCGAGCGGGTTCTCCGCCGCCAGGCCGGGGTCGAGGCGGCCCGCGAGGGCCGTCCGCGTCGCATCGCCGATCCGCGCGAAGCGCACGCCCGCGCGCTCGGCCAGGTCGATCGTCATCTCGCGCTCGCCGCCCGAATCATGGATCGAGACGAGCCCGCCCGCGGCCGGCCGCCGCCCGGTCGACAGCAGCATCAAGGTCGCCGACAGCTCGTCCAGCGTCTCGACCCGGATCACGCCGTAGCGGTCGAAGAGCGCCTGCCAGGCGCCGTCGCTGCCGGCCAGCGCCCCGGTGTGCGACAGGGCGGCGGCGGCGGCGGCCGGGGTGCGGCCGACCTTGAGCGCGACCACCGGGATCTGCCGGCGGGCGGCATGGTCGAGCGCGCGGCAGAGGCCGGCCGGGTCGCGCGCGGTCTCGACGAAGAGGCCGACGACCTTCACCTCGGGCCGCGCCACGGCATAGTCCAGGTAGTCGGCGATCGTCGCGGTCAGCTCCTGCCCGGGCGAGACCGCCAGCGCGAAGCGCAGGCGCGGATCGTTGTGGGCGAGCGCGCCGAACACGCTGCCGGAATGGGCGACCAGGGCGATCGCGCCGGGGCGGCGGGTGCGCGGGCTGGGAAAGCCGCAGATCCACACCCCGTCCAGGTCGTTGTAGAAGCCCATGCAGTTGGCCCCGCATACCGGCATGCCGGCCGCGCGCGCCATCGCCGCCAGCCGGGCGGCGAGCGGCGGGTCGCGGTCGCCGTCGAGATGGGCCGAGGCGAAGATCACCGCCGAGCGGGCGCCGGCGGCGGCGGCCTCGGCCATCGCCGCCTCCAGCCGCTCGTTCTTGACCGCCAGCACCGCCAGGTCGGGCGGGGCGTCGAGGTCGGCCAGGCTCGGCACGCAGGGATAGCCCTCGATCTCCCGGTAGTTCGGGTTGACGGCGTGGACGCCGCCGCCGAAGCCGCCGCGGCGGATCATCCGCATCATGTCGTGGCCCGGCGTGTCCGGCCGGGCGCTGGCGCCGACGAAGGCGATGGAGCGCGGCGCCAGCAGCGGCGCCAGGGCATGGTCCGTGGTCATGGGCAGGTGGTCCGGACCGGCTGGCGCCGCGCCTGCATCAGCTGAGCTGGAAGCGGTTCCACTCGGCCTCGTACTTGGCCGAATAGAGCGCCGCCTGCTCCTCGTTGATGATCAGCATGTCGCGCGCGTTCTCGGGTGCGGAGACCATCCAGGTCTTCTGGTCGGCGGTGCCCTTGGCGGCCGCCGCACCCAGCACGGGGCCGTAGGTTCCGACGTCGAGGAGCCGCGTCTGCGCCTCCTCCGAGATGGCGTAGTTGATCGCCTGCATCGCCATCGCCTTGTGCGGCGAGCCTTTCACCACCACCCAGGCGTTGCCCCAGGCGATGCCGTCCTTGTAGGTCATCGCGACCGGCGCCTTCTCCTTGATGCCGGCGAAGATGCGGCCCGACCAGGCCGAGGACATCGCCAGCTCGCCCGACGCCAGCAGCTGCGGCGGCTGGGCGCCCGCGCTCCACCACACCTTCACGTGCGGCTTCAGCTCGCGCAGCTTGTCGAGCGCCATCTTCACCTTGTCGTCCGTCACCGGGTAGACGTCCGCCCGCGGCACCCCGGCCGCCAGCAGGGCCGCCTCGTAGTTGTAGTAGAAGGGCTTGTAGAGCCCGCGCGGGCCGGGGAACGTCTTCACGTCCCAGAAGTCCTTCCACGAGGCCGGCCCCTTGTCGGCGGGAAGGGCCTTGGTGTTCCAGGCGATGACCGTGGCCCCGGTCGAGGTGAAGATGCCCTTGGGCGTCACCCATCCGGCATCCAGCTTCTTCGCGTTCGGGATCAGCGACAGGTCGAGCGGCTCCAGGAAGTCCGCGCCCTGGAAGATGTAGCGGCCGCCGACATCGACCAGGTCCCATTCCGGCGTGCCGCCCTCGACCATCGCCTTGATCTTGGCGTAGGCGGTGGGCGAGGTGTGGACGATCTCGATGCCCTTGGACCTGGCGAACGGCTCCAGCATCGCCGTCTTCTCCAGCTCGCTGAGGGCGCCGCCCCAGGAGCAGAAGGTGAGCGGCCGCCCCTGGGCGAGGGCCGCCCGCGACAACCCGCCCAGGACTTGCGTGCCCAGGGCCGCACCGGCGGCGCTCGCCGCCAGGAATCCGCGTCTCGTCAGCATGATGTCCCCCTGTTCAAGGTTCGTTGACCTCCGGCAGGATCGACACGGCGGTCGCATCCCAGCCGATCTCCACCTTGTCTTCCCCGGGTGCGGCGGCGGAGAAGCACCGGCACCACAGTTCGTGCCCGCCCTCGAGGACGAGGCGGAGGGCGGCCAGCTCGCCCAGATAGACCCGCTCGACGATGCGCGCCGACAGGCCGCCCGCTTCCGGTCGCAGCGCTTCCGGGCGGATGAGGGCGGCGGCGCGGGCGCCGGCGGCCAGGCCGGGCGCGGCGCGGCCGGCGATCGGCCGGGCGATGCCGGGGGCGGCCAGCACCGCTCGGCCGTCGCCCAGGCTCTGCACCGTGCCGGCGACCAGGTTCGATTCGCCGAGGAAGCGGGCGACGAAGGCGTCCGCCGGCCGCTCGTAGAGGTCGCGGCCGCTGCCGGCCTGGACGATCCGCCCGGCCCGCATCACCGCGATGCGGTCGGACATGACCAGCGCCTCTTCCTGGTCGTGGGTGACGTAGATGGTGGTGCGCGGGCGGGCGACGTGCATGCGCCGGATCTCGAGCTGCACCTCCTTGCGCAGCTGGCGGTCGAGGGCGCCGAGCGGCTCATCCATCAAGAGGATGTCCGGCTCGATGACCATGGCGCGGGCGAGCGCGACGCGCTGCTGCTGGCCGCCGGACAGCATCGGCACCGGCCGGTCGGCGAAGCCGTCGAGCTGGACCATGCGCAGCGCCTCGCCGACCCGGCGCGCCAGCTCCTGGGCCGCGACCCGGCGCACGCGCAGCCCGTAGGCGACGTTCTCGAACACGGTCATGTGCGGGAAGAGGGCGTAGTTCTGGAACACCATGCCGATGTTGCGGTGGCGCGGCGCCAGGTCGGTCACGTCCCGGCCGCCGACGAAGAGCCGCCCGCCCGACGGCGGCAGGTAGCCGGCGCAGATCGTCAGCAGGGTCGTCTTGCCGGACCCGGACGGCCCGAGCAGGGTCAGGAACTCGCCGTCCCGGACCTCGAGGTCGGTCGGGTGCAGCGCCGTGATCTCGAGGAAGCGCCGCGAGACGCCGGCGAAGCGGACCGTGCTCATGCCGCCCGCCGCCGGAAGAGGCGGCTCGCGCCGGCCGCGGCGAGGGCCAGCGCGATCATCACCGTGGCGGCGACCGCGACCACGGGCGTGTACTCGATCCGGATCTCCTCCCAGATGCGCACCGGCAGCGTCTTGACGGTGGGCCCGGCGAGGAAGATCGACAGCACCACCTCGTCGAACGAGGTGACGAAGGCGAAGACGGCGCCGCCGAGGACGCCCGGCCGGATGAGCGGCAGCGTCACCGTGCGGAAGACCCGCCAGGGCGAGGCGCCGAGCCCGGCTGCCGCCAGGCCCAGGCGCGGGTCGAGCATGCCGAGCGACACCCCGACATTGAGCGCGACATAGGGCAGCGCCAGCATGGTATGCGCGATGACCAGGCCCGCCGTGGTGCCGACCATTCCGGTGCTGCGCGCCAGCGCGTAGAGCGCCACCGCCAGCACGATCACCGGCACGACCACCGGCCCGACGAACAGGGCCAGTGCGAGCCGGCGGGCGGTGCCGCGCAGCCGCGCGATGCCGAGCGCCGCGGCGGTCCCGGCCACGACGGACAGGGCGGCCGCCCAGGTCGCGACCTCGATGCTCTTGACCAGGGCCCGCCGCCAGGACGGATCGGCCAGGAACACGTGCCACCAGCGCAGCGACCAGGCCTCGGGCGGCAGGCGGATGAAGCTCGACTGGCTGAAGGCCGCCGGCACCACGGCTGCGATCGGCAGCACCAGGAAGGCCGCCATCGCCGCCGCGAACAGGTTGAGGCCGATCCCCCCGCGCCCGGTCATCGGCCGACCCCCGCCACGGCCGCCGGGGACAGGAACCGCCCGGCGACCGCCAGCAGCGCCAGGGTCAGCGCCAGCAGGATGACCGACGCGGCGGCGGCCAGCGGCCAGGCGAGGCGCTCGTTCACCAGGTTCTCGACCAGCATCGACAGCGTGATCTCCGACGCGCCGCCGAGCAGCGCCGGGGTGATGAAGAAGCCGAGCGACAGCAGGAAGACGAAGGTGGCCGCGGTGGCGACGCCGCGCATCGAGAGCGGCAGCAGCACCCGGCGGAAGGTGACGTGGCGGGGCGCGCCCAGCCCCTCGCTCGCCCGCAGCAGGGCGGGGTCGATGCGCAGGATCGCGCCGAAGATCGGCAGGACGGCATAGGGCAGCAGGACATGCACCATGCCGATCAGGACCCCGGTCTTGTTGAACAGGAGCGACATCGGCGTGTCGGTGAGGCCCGACGCGATCAGGGCGCGGTTGATCGGGCCGTTGCGCTCCAGCAGCAGCATCCAGGAGAAGGTGCGCACCAGCACGCTGATCCACAGCGGCATCAGCACCGCCAGCAGGAACAGGGCCCGCCAGCCGGCCCGCATCCTGGCCAGCGCCAGGGCCAGCGGATAGCCGAGCACGAGGGTGACCGCGGTCACCACGATCGCGAAGAAGACGGTGTTGAAGAAGACCTTGCGATAGACGTCGTCGCCCAGCAGTTCGAGGTAGGGGGCGAGCACGCCGGCCGGCATCGACCCGCTCAGGCCGAACAGGCGCGCGAGCGGCAGCAGGAAGGCGGCGCCCAGCACCAGGCCGGCCGGCAGCAGCAGGAACAGGGTCGCGAACGCCGCCGCGGCCGGCGTGCCGGAGGCGGGCTTGCCGGGCGCATTCTGGGCCGCGCTCATCGGCGGCGGTCCCGCAGGATCTCGCGGGCGGCATTGTGGCCCGGCACGCCGCCGACGCCGCCGCCCGGATGGGCGGACGAGCCGCACTGGTAGAGGCCGCGGATCGGGCTGCGGTAGTCGGCGTAATGCGGCGCCGGCCGGGCGAAGAACAGCTGGTCGGCCTGCAGCTCGCCATGGAAGATGTGGCCGTGCGGGGAGCCGATCCTGGCCTCGATGTCGGGCGGGGTCAGCACCTGCATGCCGATGATGCCGTCGGAGAAGCCGGGCGCATGGCTGTCCATCACCGCCAGCACGGACTTGACGAAGTCCGGCTTGCGGGTCTCCCAGTCGCCCTCGCGCAGCGTGTACGGGGCGTGCCCGCCGAACAGGTGGACGACATGCTTGCCGGGCGGCGCAATGGTGTCGTCGACGAAGCTGGGCGCGACCGGTGTCACGAACGGCTCGCGCGACCAGTCGCCGTACTTCGCGTCGTCGTAGGCGCGGTCGAGATAGTCGATGGTCGGGCCGATATGGGTGTAGGTCGGATAGGCGAAGCCGCAGGCATGCGGGTCGAAGGCGGTGTAGGCCGGCAGCCGCTCGCAGGCGATGTTGATCTTGAAGGCCGTCGAATAGGTCCGGTACGACTCGATCTCGCGCACGAAGTCGGCCGGCAGCTGGTCGCGCGGCAGGAACTGCAGGAAGGTCAGCTTGGCGCTGACGTTGCTGGCGACGATCGGCGCGGCGATGCGGGTGCCGTCGGTCAGCGTCACCCCGGTCGCCCGGCCGCCGCTGGTGTCGATCGCGGCGACCGCGGCGTTGGTCCGCACCTCCATCCCGTGGGTCCGGCCGGATGCGGCGATCGCCTGGGTGATGGTGCCCATGCCGCCGCGGATGAAGCCCCAGCCGCCGGCGCCGGCATGCTCGCCCATCACATGGTGCATGATGACGTAGGCGGAGCCCGGGCTGCGCGGGCCGGCGAAGGTGCCGATCCCGCAGTAATAGGCGAGCACCGCCTTCACATGCGTGCTCTCGAACCATTCGGAGAGGTAGGCGTCGGCGCTCATCGTCATCAGGTCGATGAGGCGGAACAGCTTGCCGCCCACCCGGCGATACTTCCACAGCAGCTTGGAGGTCTCGCGGAAGGCGCGCCAGTCGCGGCAGGACGGGTCGGGCGGGGTCTCCAGCAGCAGCTGCCGGACGATCCGGGCGGACTCCATCAGGTAGCGGTCGAACTCGGGGTAGATCTCGGCGTCCTTCTTCGAGAAGCGCGCGAAGCTCGCCTGCGTCTTCTCGATGGAATCGCTGAACAGGATGTGGTCGCCGCCCGGCAGCGGCCCGAACATGTCGGATGCCGGCAGCACCTCGAACCCATGGCGGCGCAGCTCCAGGTCGGCGATGACCTTGGGGTGGAGCAGGCTCATCAGGTAGCTGAAGACGGAGAACTTGAATCCCGGGATGACCTCCTCGGTGACCGCCGCGCCGCCGATCACGTCGCGGCGCTCGAGCACCAGCGTCTTCAGCCCGGCCCGGGCGAGATAGGCGCCGCAGGTCAGCCCGTTGTGACCGGCCCCGATGATGATCGCGTCGTACCGTTCCAGCTGCCGCCCCCTTCGCGTCGATCGCTTCTTCTTTTACATAAGTAAAAAATTCGCCCATATTTTTTGTCAATGAAAAACGATGATTCCTCTCCCCCCGATCCGGCCGAGACCGCGCCGCGCCGTCGCATGCGGCCCGCGGCGGCGGATCCGGCGGCCGGCGCCGAGCCGGTCGACGGCATCCGGCACCTCGGCCGCGAGGTCCGCGGCCTGCGCAAGGCGCGCGGCTACACGCTGGCGGTGCTGGCCCGCGAGAGCGGCCTGTCGGTCGGCTATCTGAGTTTGCTGGAGCGCGACCTGGCGACGCCGTCGATCAATGCGCTCTACGCCATCAGCCGCGCGCTCGGCGTGACGGTGAGCTGGTTCTTCGCCGCCGGCGGCGCGCCGGAGGGGGAGCGCGACTTCGTGGTCCGCCGGGTGCGCCGGCGCCGCCTCGACTATTCGGCCGGGATCGTCGACGAGCTGCTGAGCCCGACGCTCGCCGGCACGCTCGAGCTGCTGTCGAGCCGCTTCCCGCCCGGGGCCTCGTCGGGCGATGCGCCCTACACCCATGTGGGCGAGGAGGCGGGCGTGGTGATCCGCGGCCGGCTGGAACTGTGGGTCGACGGCCGGGTGTTCAGCCTGGAGGCGGGGGACAGCTTCGGCTTTCCCAGCACCCTGCCGCACCGCTACAGCAACCCGGGCACCGAGGAGGCGGAGGTGATCTGGGCGATCACCCCGCCCAGCTTCTGATGGTCGAGACGAGGGCGGAGGGGGCGATGACCGGGTGGCAGACGATCCGGGTCGAGCGGGACGGGCGGGTCGCGATCCTGACCTTCGACCGCCCGCGGGTGCTGAATGCCTTCGACCCGGTGCTGGTGGCCGAGACGATGGCCGCGCTGGACGGGCTGGCCGAGGATCCCGACGTGCTGGCGATCGTCGTCCACGGCGCCGGCCGGGCGTTCTCGGCCGGGTTCGACATGAAGGCGTCCGCCGCCGCGCCGGCGCGCGGGCCGGACGACTGGCGGCGGGTCCTGGAGACGGATTTCGACTTCATCATGGGCTTCTGGGACTGCCCGAAGCCGACGATCGCGGCCGTCCACGGCTATTGCATCGGCGGCGCCTTCGAGCTGTCGCTCGCCTGCGACGTCACGGTCGCGGCCGCCGGCACCCGTTTCGGCGCGCCGGAGGTGCGCTTCGGATCGGGTGCGGTCGCCCTGCTGCTGCCCTGGATCGCCGGCCCCAAGGCGGCCAAGGAGCTGCTGCTGACCGGCGACGACCGGCTGTCGGCCGAGCGCGCCCAGGCGCTCGGCATCGTCAACCACGTGGTGCCGGACGGCACCGAGCGGGAGCGCGCGCTGGAGATCGCCCGCGACATGGCGGCGGCCGCGCCCGAGGCGGTGCGGCTTACCAAGCGGGCGATCAACCGCACCTACGAGGCGATGGGCATGCGGGCCGCCCTGCTGGCGGCGCTGGAGACCGACATCCTCATCGAATCGACCGGCGGGGAGGAGCGCGCCGAGTTCAACCGCATCCGGCGCGAGGAGGGGCTGAAGGCGGCGCTGGCCTGGCGGGACGCGCGCTTCGCCCGATAGCGCCGGGGCGTACTTGCCAACGGCCAATGCGCACCTCGGGGAGTGAGGAGGTGTCCGTTATTCCCTAAAGGCTGTCGGCAATCGAGCGGCCCCGACATAGAAACCAGGCATTGCCCGTCGGTCATAGCGTCCCTCGACCAGGGCTCGGGATGAGGGGAATCTCGTTCTGCACAAATGCTTGTAGCAAAAAGAGAAATTCCTCATCCCGAGCCCAGTCGAGGGACGCTTTGGCGGATGGCCAGCGCGCCTTTCTCGTCAGCGTCCCGCCGGCTTCATCCCCGGCGGGAACGCTGCGGCCGACGGGCAGGGGCCCCCAACACCCCCTACAGGACGAAATAGTCCTCCGACAGCTGGTTGATGCCGGACACGGTCAGGACGTCGTCGCTGCCGAAATCGATGGTGATCGAGCCCGCCGTGCTGGTCAGCGTCGTCGCCGACAGGAGCGCGTTGAAGCTGGCGAAGCCGAACTCGGACAGGTCGACCAGGTCCTCGCCGGCGACGAAGTCGGTGATCAGGTCCCGGTCGTCGCCGGGGGAGAAGACGAACTCGTCCTCGCCCGACCCGCCGGTCAGGGTGTCGTCGCCGATCTCCCCCGAGAGGATGTCGTCGCCGGCATTGCCCAGCAGGATGTCGTCGTCCTTGCCGCCATTGATCGTATCGTCGCCGCTGCCGCCGACCAGCAGGTCGTTGCCGGTGTTGCCGAAGACGATGTCGTTGCCGGCCCCGCCATCGGCGGTGTCGTTGCCGACGTCGCCGAACAGCACGTCGGCGCCGGACTGGCCGAGCAGCAGGTCGTTCTCGCCGCCGCCGTTCAGCGTGTCGTCGCCGTCGCTGCCCTCGACCGTGTCCTGGCCGCGATTGCCGTTGATCAGGTCGTCGCCGGCATCGCCGCGCAGCGAATCGTTACCGTCATTGCCGTAGATCTGGTCGGCGCCGTTGCCGCCATAGGCCTGGTCGTCGCCCAGGCCGGCGAAGACCTGGTCGGCGCCGGCCGAGCCGTAGAGCATGTCGCTGCCCTGGCCGCCGAACAGCACGTCGTTGCCGGTCAACCCGATCAGGATGTCGTTGCCCGGCCCGCCTTCCAGGGTGTCGTTGCCGCCCAGGCCGTTGATGCTGTCGTCGCCGCCCAGCGCCTGGATGAGGTCGGCTTCCTCGGTCCCGTTCTGGGTGTCGTTTCCTTGGGTGAGCACGAGCACCGCCATAGCATTTCCCCTTGGCCGGGCGCCGGCTGGATCCGGCCGGCGCCGTTGATTGACTAGTGGTAGTGTAGCATTGCCTCCGGCTCCCTTTATATTGCATTCCTTCGCGCACTTGGCCGGGCTCGCCGGCCCGTGTTGACAGGGTCGCCGCCGCGCGGCCAATGTTCGGCCACCCCGTCATTCCCCCGAACCCACCTGGGAAGGCTTCCCCGCGATGTCCCTCGATCGCCTGCAACCCGTCATCGACGACGCCTGGGAGCGTCGCGCCGAGCTCTCGACCACGACCCAGGGCGATGTCCGCGACGCCGTCGAGGCGGCACTCGATGCGCTCGACAGCGGCCAGGCCCGCGTCGCCGACCAGCAGGACGGCAAGTGGCGGGTGCACCAGTGGCTGAAGAAGGCGGTGCTGCTGTCGTTCCGGCTCAACGACATGGTGCCGGTGCCGGGCGGGCCGACCGACCCCGAGCGCGGCCCCTCGCCGTGGTTCGACAAGGTGTCGTCGAAGTTCGCCGGCTGGGGCGAGAACCGCTTCCGCGACGCCGGCTTCCGCGCGGTGCCGAACTGCGTCGTCCGCCGTTCCGCCTACATCGCGCCGGGCGTCGTGCTGATGCCGAGCTTCGTCAATGTCGGCGCCCATGTCGGCCAGAACACCATGGTCGACACCTGGGCCACGGTCGGCTCCTGCGCCCAGATCGGAAAGAACTGCCACCTGTCGGGCGGCGTCGGCATCGGCGGCGTGCTGGAGCCGCTCCAGGCCGACCCGGTCATCATCGAGGACGACTGCTTCATCGGCGCGCGCAGCGAGGTGGTCGAGGGCGTGATCGTCGAGCGCGGCTCGGTCCTGTCGATGGGCTGCTTCATCAGCGCCACCACCAAGATCGTCGACCGCAACACGGGCGAGGTCATGTATGGCCGGGTCCCGGCCTATTCGGTGGTCGTCCCCGGCTCCATGCCCGGCCGTCCCCTGGCCGACGGCAGCCCCGGCCCCAGCCTCTACTGCGTCGTCATCGTGAAGCGGGTCGACGAGCGCACGCGCTCCAAGACCTCGATCAACGACCTGCTGCGCGATTGACCGGCGGCCAGCGATGAACCTTACCCTCGACCCGGTGGCGCTGACCCAGGCCCTGATCCGCTGCCCCAGCGTGACCCCGGTCGAGGCGGGCGTGCTCGACACGCTCTCGGGCCAGCTGGACGGGCTGGGCTTCCGCTGCCGGCGGATGCCCTTCTCCGAGGCCGGCACGCCGGACGTCGACAACCTCTTCGCCCGCATCGGCGACGGCCGGCCGCATTTCTGCTTTGCCGGCCACACCGACGTGGTGCCGGTCGGCAAGCGCGACGCCTGGCGCTTCGACCCGTTCGCCGGCGACGAGCGCGACGGCTGGGTGTGGGGCCGCGGCGCCTCGGACATGAAATGCGCGATCGCCGCCTTCACCGCGGCCACCGCGCGCTTCCTGGCCGAGCGCGGGTCCGATTTCGGCGGCTCGATCAGCCTGCTGATCACCGGCGACGAGGAGGGGCCCTCGATCAACGGCACCCGGAAGATGCTGGCCGCGCTGGCCGAGGCGAGCGAGGTGCCGGACGCCTGCATCGTCGGCGAGCCGACCAACCCCAGGGCGCTCGGCGACATGATCAAGATCGGTCGCCGCGGCAGCCTCAACGCCTACCTGACCGTGCACGGCGTCCAGGGCCATGTCGCCTACCCGCACCTGGCCGACAACCCGGTGCACCACATCGTCCGGATGCTGGCGGCGCTGACCGCCGAGCCGCTCGACGACGGCACCGCGCATTTCGAGCCCTCGACCCTGCAGGTGGCCACCGTCGACGTCGGCAACCCCGCCACCAACGTCATCCCGGCCGAGGCGCGCGCGGTCTTCAACATCCGCTTCAACGACGCCCACACCAGCCAGACCCTGATCCGCCGCATCCGCGAACGGCTGGACGCGGCCGGCGGCCGCTACGAGCTGGACGTGAAGGTCAGCGGCGAGTCCTTCGTCTTCGAGCCGGGGCTGCTGAGCGGCCTCGTCCAGGACGCCTGCGAGCAGGTGGTCGGGCGCCGGCCGGAACTCAGCACCACCGGCGGCACCTCGGACGCGCGCTTCATCCAGGCCTATTGTCCGGTCGTCGAATTCGGCGGCGTCGGGGAGACCATGCACCAGATCAACGAGCGCCAGCGCAGCGACGACATCCGCGGCCTGGCCGACATCTACCTCCGGGTGCTGCAGAACTATTTCCCGCGGCCGGACTAGCCGGTGCGCATCCCCTCCACGACCGAGATCGTCCATGCGCTGGACGGCGCCTGGCGGCTCGCCTGCCGCGACCCCGCCGGCATGGCGCGCTTCGACGGCAGCCTCGATTCCTTCTGGAAGTCGTTCTTCGCCGCGGTCCTGGCGCTGCCCTTCTTCGTGCTGCTGATCGCACTCCGCGACCTGCCGGTGGAGCCCCGGGGCGGGATGGCGGTGGTGGCGATCGTCGAGGCGATCGCCTACGTGGCAAGCTGGGCCGCCTTTCCGCTGGTCGTCTTCCACCTGACGAAGCTGATCGGCCGGCGCGAGCGCTATCTCGCCTTCATCGCCGCCTTCAACTGGTCGGCGGTGATCCAGGTGACGCTGTTCCTGGCGGCGAGCGCGCTCTCGGCGATCGACCTGCTGCCGGCCGCGATCGTCCAGGGCATCGCCTTCGGGGTGACGATGCTGGTGCTGGCGTATGAATGGTACGTGGTGCGTGTCGGGCTCGCCGTGGGCGGGCTGCTGGCGTCCGCCGTGGTGGTGCTCGATCTCGCGGTCGGGATCGTGCTCAACGGCATCGCCCAATCCATCTACAGCTGACGCAGAACGGGCGCCCGAGGGCGCCCGTTCCACGTACCCGATGACCTTGCCCGACGACCTTGCGACGGTCGCCCGTCCGGATCAGCAGACCAGCCGATCAGAACGCCAGGCCGAAGTTGATGACCGGGCGCGGCGCGTAGTAGCGCGGCGGCGGCGGCGGCGGATAGTAGACCCGCGGCGGCGGCGCGTAGTAGCGGCGCGGCGGCGGCGGGGCATAGTAGACCGGCGGCGGGGGCGGCGCGTAGTAGCGCGGCGGCGGGCTGCAGACGCGGTTGCCGTAGCCGTCGTACCAGCAGCGGGCTTCGGCCGGGGCCGACACGGCCAGCATGCCGAGCACGGCGGCGGCCGGGGCGACGATCTTGAGAAGGCGGTTGATCATCGAGGGTCTCCTCAATTGCACGACTATCGAACGTTCGTCGGCGCGCATCTATTCCGGGTTCACCGGATTCGTCGCATCGTACCAGACCGCGACGAAATAGAGGCCGTCGGGCGGAGCCGTCGGTCCGCCGGCCGCCCGCGAACGTCGCTGCAGCGCGACAGAGACATCGTCCGCCGACCATTTTCCGTCCCCGACCAGCTTCAGTGTCCCGACCATGTTGCGCACCTGGTGATGCAGGAACGACCGAGCCTCGGCCTCGATCCGGATCTCGTCGCCGGCGCGGGAGACGGCGAGGCGATCCAGCGTCTTGACCGGAGAGAGCGCCTGGCATTCTGACGCCCGGAAAGTGGTGAAATCATGGTGCCCGACGAGGCGCTGGGCGGCCTCGTGCATGGCTGCCGCGTCGAGCCGGCGCCCGACATGCCAGACCCGGCCGAGGTCGATCGCCGGCGGCGCCCGGCGATCGAGGATCCGGTAGAGGTAGGCGCGCCGGCGGGCGCCGAGGCGCGCGTGGAAATCCTCCCCCGCGACGGCGACATCGAGCAGGCAGGCACGGTGGGGGCGCAGGAAATGGTTGACCGCGTTGCGCACGGTGTCGGGCGGCCAGTCGCGCTCCAGGTCGACATGGGCGACCTGGCCCAGCGCATGGACCCCGGCGTCGGTGCGGCCGGCGGCGTGCAGGCGCACCGGATGGCCGCAGAGCCGCTCCAGCGCCGTCTCGACCGCTTCCTGGACCGACAGCCCGTTCAGCTGGCGCTGCCAGCCGACGAAGCCCCCGCCGTCATACTCGATCAGCAACCGGAAGCGCGGCATGTCAGGCGGCGGGATCCGCGACCGGGCACAGTCGCGTCCCGGGCGGGATGGCGAAGCCGCGCAGCAGCGCCTGGGCGTCGGCGGCGGCGCGACCGGCCCGCTGGACCCGGGTCGGCCGATAGGCGCCCCGGCCACAGGCCACCGTGAGGCGGTCGTCCAGCACGGTGCCGGGTTCGCCATGGCCGTCCGCGATCTCCCCGGCCAGGACCCGGATGCGCTCCGCGCCGATCGCGAACCAGGTGCCGGGCCAGGGGTTGAGGGCGCGGACCTGCCGGTCGACGGCGACGGCATCCTGGCGCCAGTCGATCCTGGCCTCGGCCCGGTCGAGCTTGGCGGCGTAGGTGACCCCTTCGGCCGGCTGCGGCACCGGGCGAAGGCCGCCGCGGGCGACCCCGTCCAGCGCCTCGACGACCAGCCGGGCGCCCAGTTCGGCCAGCCGGTCATGCAGGCGGGCGGCGGTCATGGCGGGATCGATCGCCACCCGGCCGGCCAGCAGCATCCCCCCGGTATCCAGCCCCTCGTCCATCTGCATGATGGTGACGCCGGTCTCCGCGTCGCCGGCCAGGATGGCGCGCTGGATGGGGGCCGCCCCCCGCCAGCGCGGCAGCAGGGAGGCATGGACGTTGATGCAGCCGAGCCGCGGGGCGGCCAGCACGGGGCGGGGCAGGATCAGCCCGTAGGCCGCGACGACCGCCGCGTCGGCACCGAAGGCGGCGAATTCGGCCTGGGCTTCGGCGGTGCGCAGGCTGCGCGGCGTCCGCACCGGGATGCCGAGCGCCTCCGCATGGGCATGGACCGGGCATGGCTGGACCCGGTGGCCGCGGCCGGACGGCTTGGGCGGCTGCGCATAGCACGCGACCATCTCGTGGCCGGCGGCCACCAGCGCGTCCAGGATCGCCACCGAGAAGACGGGCGATCCCATGAATATCAGGCGCAGCCGGGCCGCGCCCGCCGCTGGGTCCCCCGTCATGGTGCTTCCTCGGCCGGTTCCTCGGGCGGCCCGCCGGTCAGTCGGTGCTGCGGCGGGCCTTGGTCAGCTTGCGCAGGATCATGTTCCGGCGCAGTGCCGAGATATGATCGAGGAAGAGGATGCCGTCCAGATGGTCCATCTCGTGCTGCAGGCAGGTGGAGAGCAGGCCGCTGGCGTGCACCTCCTGCCGGGCCCCGGTCTCGTCCAGGTAGCGCACCTTGACCTCGGCCGGGCGGACGACGTCGGCATAGTGCTCCGGCACCGACAGGCAGCCCTCATTGTGCTCGGCATCCTCGTCGGACGCCCAGACGATCTCGGGGTTGATCACCTTCATCGGCGTGCGCGGCTCGCCCTCGCGGGCGAGGTCGAGCACCAGCATGCGCTGCGACACGCCGACCTGCGGGGCGGCAAGGCCGATCCCGGGGGCGGCGTACATCGTCTCGAGCATGTCGTCGAGCAGGCTGCGAATGGTCTCGTCGACCTGCTCGACCGGCTTCGCCTTGAGCTTGAGGCGTGGGTCGGGGGCGACGAGGATAGGTAGGGTCGCCATGTCCTCGTGGTCTCGCGCTTTAGAATGGTTCGAAGCCGGTTAGGTAAGCGCCCACCGGCATCGCTTCAAGCAAATGTCGCGCGATCGCCTGCGGCTACTCCGCCCACTTGCGCTCGAAGGCCCAGACCTCCTCGAACCCCATCAGGCGGGTCATCTCGGCGAAGGGATAGATCGGGACGCTGGTTCCATTGGTGGTCCCGGTCGCCTTGATCGCGCCGTAGACCCCGTCCAGCGCGGCCGCCATGGCAAGGAAGCCCGAGCCCGGATAGATCGCCATGCCGTAGCCGATCTGGTCCAGCCGCTCGGGCGTCAGCATGGGCGTGCGCCCGCCCTCGACCAGGTTGGCCAGCAGGGGTGCGTCGATGCGGGTGCCGATCGCCTCCATCTCGGCCTCGCTCTCGGGCGATTCGACGAACAGGATGTCGGCCCCGGCCGCGCGATACGCCTCGGCCCGGCGCAGCGCCTCGTCGAGGCCGAGCGTGGTGCGCGCGTCGGTGCGGGCGACGATCAGGAAGTCGGCGTCGCTGCGGGCATCCGCTGCGACCTGGATCTTGCGCACCATGTCGGCCATCGGGATCACCCGGCGTCCCGGCGTGTGGCCGCACTTCTTGGGGAACTCCTGGTCCTCGATCTGGATGCCGGCCGCCCCCGCCGCCTCGTAGCCGCGCACGGCGTGGGCGACGTTCAGCAGCCCGCCATAGCCGGTGTCGGCGTCGGCCACGATCGGCGTCCGGGTGCCGTCGGCGAAGCGGGCGACGCGCTCCACCATCTGGCTGTAGGTGGCGATGCCGGCATCGGGCAGGCCCAGCATCGAGGCGACGGTGCCGAAGCCGGTCATGTAGAGGCAGTCGAAGCCCATCCGGTCGGCCATCCGGGCCGAGATCATGTCGAAGATGCCGGGGGCGACGACGAAGCGGCCGTCGCGGATCTGCCGGGCCAGGGCCGCCCGCTTGCGGGCGGCGGTGACGGGTTCGTTCATGGGCGCTTCCTCTCGTTTCTCAACGGCCTTCGATCGCCGCCAGGGCGGCCTCGTAGATGCCAGGCGCCAGCGTATCCCGGGCGGCCTTTTCGATCACCAGCTGGGCCTTGCGGCGAAAGCCGGGGGCGGGCTGCACCCGGGTCATCCCGGCGGCCGACAGCCGCTCCAGGATGGCCGCGTTCTCCGCGCGCACGCCGTCGGTGGCGGCATCGGTCGCCCGGTCGACGGCCTCCTGCATCTGCCGCCGCAGGTCCGGCGGCAGCTTCTGCCAGAAGCCCTTGTGGGCCAGCACCGAGACGTAGGCCTGCTGGTGCGCGGTCTCGATCAGGAAGGCCTGCGTCTCGTACATGCGGCGGCCGAGGATGTTCGACAGCACGTTCTCCTGGGCATCGACCGTGCCCGCGCGCAACGCCGCCGGCACTTCGGGCGCTGCGATCGGCGCCACGGCCGCGCCCATCCCGCCCCACACCTTGATCCAGAGCGGGATCTCCGGCATGCGGATCTTGATGTCGTGCAGCTCCTCCACCGTCTCGAACCGCTTGGCCGACGTGGTCCAGCGCTGGCCCATGTCCCAGGTGCCGAGCGCCACCGCATGGCCCCGGCGCGCCAGGGCGTCGCCCATGCGCCGGCCGACCGGCCCCGCCAGGAAGCGCTCGACCGACGGATAGTCCGGGAAGAGGTAGGGGACGAGGGTCGCGTCCAGCTCGGGGTAGTGGATGGCGCTGTGCAGCACGCCCAGATGCAGCTCGTGCTCGCCCGCCTTCAGCTGGTCGACCAGTTCCGCCTCGCCGCCGAGCCGGCCGTCCAGGGCGAGGTCGATGGTGACGGCCGGCGCGCGCTGGCGCATCTCGGCCAGGAAGGTGTCGAGGAAGATCCGGGTGAGGCCGCTGTTGGGCAGGGCCGAGGCCAGGACGTAGCGGGAACGGGCATCGGCCGACGGCACCGCCAGCAGGGCCAGGACGAGCGCAGCGGCGAAGGTGGCGGCCAATCGCATGAATGTCTTCCGCTTTCGTTGCCCTGCCCGCCGGGCGACCCTATTGGCCGGCGGCGCGGCCGTCAAATGGTGGGCGGCCGCCCCGGAAGATTGAGCGTGCCCTTCTTCTTGTCATACAATATTACGATCGTCCCGCCGCCGGACCGAAAGAGCCTCGCCCATGACCTCCCGCCGTCTCGCCCAGTTCGTCGTCCAGTCCCGTTGGGAGGAGGTGCCGGAGGCGGCCCGCCACGAGGCCCGCCGGTCGCTGCTCAACGTCGTCGGCACCGCGCTGGGGGGATCCGGCGATGCGGCCAGCCGGCGGGCGGCGGCGACGCTGGCGCCGTTCTCGGGCCCGGCCGAGGCGACCGTGATCGGCCGGCGCGAGCGGGTCGACTGCCTGACCGCCGCCTTCCTCAACGCGCTCGCCGGCAACGTCTTCGATTTCGACGACACCCACCCGGAGACGATCATCCACCCCTCGGCCCCGGTCGCCCCGGCCCTGTTCGCCTGGGCCGAGCGGGTGCCGATGACCGGCGCCCGCCTGCTCCATGCCTTCGTCCTGGGGGTGGAGGTCGAATGCCGGCTGGGCAACGCCCTCTCGCCCTACCACTACCAGCGCGGCTGGCACATCACGTCCACCTGCGGCGTGTTCGGCGCGGCGGCGGCCGTGGGCCACGTGCTGGGGCTGGACGAGGAGCGCATGCTGTGGGCGCTCGGCAACGCCTCGGCCCAGTCCTCGGGCCTGGTCGAGACGCTGGGGACCATGGCCAAGAGCATCGGCGTCGGCCAGTCGGCCCGCGGCGGGCTGCTGGCGGCGCTCCTGGCCCGGGACGGCGTCGAGGGGCCGGAGCGGCCGCTGGAGGGCCCGCGCGGCTTCCTGACGGTGACGGGCCGCGACCCGGACCTGGCCCGCGTCACCGACGGGCTGGGCACGGACTGGGAGATGCCCAAGAACAACTGCAAGCCCTATCCCTGCGGCGTCGTCCTCAACTCGGTGATCGATGCCTGCCTCGACCTGCGGGCCGTCCGCCCGCTGGCGCCCGACGCGATCCGGTCGATCACGGTCAGCGGCCACCCGCTGCTGCGCGAGCGCGCCGACCGTCCGGCGGTCGCGACCGGGCGCGAGGCGCAGGTGAGTGCCCAGCACGCGGTCGCGGTGGCGCTCCTCGACGGCCGGGCCGGGGTGGCGGAATTCTCCGACGCCCGGGTCGGCGCCACCGACGTGCTGGCGCTGCGGGCCAAGGTCGAGGTGCGCGACGCGCCGGGCATCCCGGTCGAGGGCGCCCGCCTGGAGGTCGTGCTGGCATCCGGCGAGACGATCGTCCAGGAAGTTGCCGCCGCCCGCGGCAGCGCCGCCCGTCCGCTGAGCGACGCCGAGCTGGAGGCGAAGTTCCGGGCGCTGGCCGCCCATGGCTGCCCCGGCTTCGACCCGGAGCCGCTGATCGCCGCGCTCTGGGCGATCGAGGGGGCGGCGGATGCGGCCCAGGTGATCCGCCTCGCCGCCCACGGGTGACGGGCTGACGGTATGACGGGCGGCGGTTTGACAGGCGGGCCGCCGCCTCAGCGCGCCAGCCAGCCGCCGTCGATCGGCACCACGCTGCCGGTCATGTCGGCCCCGGCGGGGCTGCACAGGAACACCACCAGCGCCGCCACGCTCTCCAGCGCGACGAAGCGGCCGGTCGGGTGGCGCGGCGCCAGGTAGTCGCGCTCGGCCTCTTCCTGCGGCACGCCCTCGGCCGCGGCGATGGCGGCGATGCGCTCGACGATCGCGGGCGAGGGCACGGTGCCCGGGCAGACCGCGTTGCAGGTGATCCCGGTCCGGGCGGTCTCGACCGCGATCGCCCGGGTCATGCCGATCAGCGCGGTCTTGGTGGTGACGTAGTCGATCCGGTTCTCAGCCCCGCGCGACCCATAGATCGACGACAGGTTGACGATGCGCCCCCAGCCGCCCGCCTTCATCCCCGGCAGGGCGAGGCGCACCAGGTGGAACGCCGCCGACAGGTTGACGGCGATCGAGCGGTCCCATTCGGCCGTGGCGAACGCCTCGACCGGCTGGAAGTGGCGGATGACCGCGTTGTTGACGACGATGTCGACGCGCCCGAAGCGCCCGAGGGCGCGGGCCATCATCGCCTCGATCTGGGGGACATCGGCCAGGTCGGCACCGTCGAAGGCGACCTCGGCCCCGGTCTCCGCCGCCAGCGCCGCCGCCGCCGCCTCGCCCTCGCCCGGCCGGCACAGACCGTTGAGGAGGACGGCGGCACCCTGGGCGGCCAGGCCGCGCGCCATGGCGTGGCCGAGGCCGGCGACCGAGCCGGTCACCAGCGCGGTGCGCCCCTCCAGCATCCGTCCCTCCAGCATCCGGCCGGCCGTCATCGGCTGCCCCCCGGCAGGTCGCGCGGCATCTCGTCGAGGCGGACGGCGATGCCGGCCAGCTCGGCCGAGACGGGGGGATAGAGCTGCATCACCAGGGGGTCGTGGCCCGGCACGACGTGCCGGGGGGAGGCGGCCAGGCGGTCGATGGTGCGGAACGCCTCCAGCATCTCGCCCACATGATGCACGGCCGGGAAGGGCGCCTGCCGGCCCTTGTTCATGTAGAGGTGCGAGGCGTCGGAGGCGACCACGACCCAGCCGCGCTTCGTCCACACCCGCACCACCTGCAGCCCGCCGGTATGGCCGCCGACCCGGTGCAGGGTCAGCCCGTCGGCCAGCTCCACCGTGCCGTCGTGGAACGCCACCCGCCCGGCATAGACGTGGCGGACGAACGAGACCACATCCTCCACATGATAGGGGTGGCGCAGGAAGCCGTGGCACATGCAGCGACCGGTCGCGTAGGCGACCTCGGAATCCTGCACGTGGAAGCAGGCCCGCGGAAAGTCCGACAGGGTGCCGGCATGGTCGTAGTGCAGATGGGTCAGGACCACCTCGTCGACCTGTGCGGCGTCGATGCCGAGCAGCGCCAGGCCCTGGCGCGGGGTGCGGATCAGGTCGCGCCCGCGCGCCGCCGCCTGGCCGGAATCGAAGCCGGTGTCGATGACGAAGGTGCGGTCGGAGCGCCGCGCGACCCAGACGAAATAGTCGAGGTCGGAGGCGGATTCATGCAGGTCGCCGCCGATCGCATTGTCCGACGCCCGGCGGCCGGGATGGTTGGCATAGCGGATCGCGAACAGTTCGAACGGCTCGGGTGCGGATGCGGTCATCGGTGGGGGCTCGGCCGGGGGAGGGCCGCTATCTGACCACATCGTCTTACCATAATACAATCCTGCCGTTGGCCGGCTTGACAGTGTCGCGACGGCCGTCGGAACGTTGTCCGTCGCTCCCCTTGCGCGAAGGCAAGCCGATCCGCCCGACCCGCCACCCCATGCCGTGCCGCGAAGGTTGCGATGCGCCCATCCCCTGAGCCGGCCGGTCTGGCGGCGGCCCTGCGCCGGGCGACGGCCGCGGTGCATCGCGAGGCCGAGCGCAGCGGCATCGTCCGGGATATCCTGGACGGCCGGATCGACCGGCATGGCTATGCCCTCTACCTGCGCAACCTGCTGCCGGCCTATCGCGCCCTGGAGCGCGGGCTGGAGGGACACCGCGGCACGCCCGGCGTGCGCGAGCTGGTGCTGCCCCAGCTCTATCGCGCCGGACCGATCGCCGATGACCTGGCGGCCCTGGCCGGGCCCGGCTGGGACGGCGACTTGCCGCTGCTGCCCGCGGGCGTGGCCTACGGGCAGCGGGTGCAGGCGGCGGCCGGGGGCGACGGGGTGCGGCTGGTCGCCCATGCCTATACCCGCTACCTGGGAGACCTCAGCGGCGGCCGGATCCTGGGCCGGCTCGTCGGCCGCAACCCGGGGATGGCCGGCGTCGAACTGGCCTTCCACGACTTCCCGGACATTCCCGATCCGGAGACGTTCAAGGCGGCCTATCGCGCCGCGCTCGACCGGGCCGGCCGGGCGATGGCCGATCCCGGCGCCGTGGTCGACGAGGCGCTGGCGGCGTTCCGGCTGAACATCGCGGTGTCCGAAGCGGTGCGGTCGGCTACGGCTAGGTCGCCTTGACCGTTACGCTGACATCCTTGCCGGATTTTGCACGGGACAGGAATCTACCCGCTGTCCGGCCTGTCCGATCCGTGACGAGAAGTTGCCCGCCGCCGCAGGACCCCAAGGATCAAGGGCTGCGGCCGGCGGGCGGGGAGCCGTCGATCCGCGCCGCGAGCCGGGCGGATGCCAGGAACAGCAGCGCCTCGGCGGCGAAGACCAGGCCGTAGGCGGTCCCCGGGTCGGCGAGGAAGAGACGGGCGAGGTCGGCCGCGACCGTGCCGAGGAAGCCGCCGGCGCCGAAGGCGATCGCCTGGGCCCCGCCCCACAGCCCCATCCGCACCCCCTCGCGCCGTTCCGCGCCGACATGGGCCAGCCCCATCATCCGGCCGATGGCGGCAATGGCGAAGGCGCCGTTGGCGATGCCGAGCGCGATCACGTTGGCATGGAGCGGCCAGCCGGGTCCCGCCAGGCCGCCCGCCGCCAGGCCGGCCAGCGCCAGCGCCGAGGCGATGCAGCCGCCGATCGTCCAGCCGCGCAGCGAGGCCAGCGGCGTGCCGCGGAAGGCGCTGTCGGCGGCGGCGACCAGGGCGACCCCTGCCAGGACGCCGGCATGCTGCAGGCCGGACAGGGTCGTGGTCTGCCCCGGCGGCAGCCCGAAGACGATCCCGGCGAACGGCTCCAGGATCAGGTCCTGGGCGCTGTAGGCCAGCATCGAGACCGCGACGAAGATCGCGAAACGCCGCGCGGGCGGCTCCGTCCAGACCTCAGCCAGGGCGCGGCGGAACCCGGGATGTCCGGTCGGGGCCGCGCCCGGACCGGCCGTGGACGGTCCCTCGATCTTCCAGACCGCGGCCAGCGACACGAGGAACGCGGCGGCCGCCACGGCAGCCGTGACCAGGACCAGGCGCGCCGGGGTGAAGGGGTCCAGGAACTGCCCGGCCAGCCCCGCCGTTCCGGCGAAGCCGGCGATCATCAGGAACCAGGTGATGCCGGCCGCGGCCGCCCGGCGCCCATCCTCGACCCGCTTGGCGAGCAGCACCATCAGCGTTGTCGCCGCCGACCCGACGCCGAGGCCGATCAGGGCGAAGGCGAGGACCGCCAGGGCGATGCCGGCCAGCCGGTCGGTCGCCATCCAGGCGGTGGCGATGGCCGCCAGCACGCCGCCCGTCGCCAGCACGGCCATGCCGCCGACGATCCAGGGCGTGCGGCGCCCGCCCACGTCCGAGCCATGGCCGAGGCGCGGCCGGACCGCCTGGATCGCGTGGTGGAAGCCGACCAGGGCGCCCGGCAGGATCGCCGGCAGCGCCAGCTCCACCACCATGACCCGGTTGAGGGTGGAGGTGGTGAGGACGAGGATCGCCCCGAGCGCGGCCTGCACCAGCCCCAGGCGGACGATCCCCAGCCAGCTGAGCGGCGGAGGCGCGGGCCGGGCCGTCATCGGGTGCGGCGGGGATGGGCGGCGAGGCTGCGGGGCGGCATGCGATCCGGTTGGAAAGGAAATGGGCCGTGCAGGACAGGCCATAGTATCAGGGCCCGCGCCTGCGCGGGCGGCGGTTCGGATCAATCGGACAACGGCGCTGCTCCTCGGCCATAGCGTCCCTCGACCGGGCTCGGGATGAGGGATTTTTCGATTGGCACAAGAGCCGATGGAGGAAAGAAGCTCTCCTCACCCCGAGCTTGTCGAGGGGCGCATTGTCCGATGGCCAGCGCACCAGGACGCTCGCACTCCCAGCGTCCTGCCCGGCCGTCTTGTCCGGGCGCGACCATTCGCGCGTGGCCTTCCGGCAAGCCTTGCGACTTGATCGGGCCGAACATGACAGCACCCCGCATCAGGAGGTGACGATGGACCATGACGCCTTCTTCCGGAAGGAACTGGACGGCCTGCACCGCGACGGTCGCTACCGGGTGTTCGCCGACATCGAGCGCCATGCCGGCGATTTCCCGCGGGCGACCCACCATGGCGACCGCGACCGCCGCCCGGTGACGGTGTGGTGCTCCAACGACTATCTCGGCATGGGCCAGCACCCGTCGGTGCTGGCGGCGATGCACGAGGCGCTCGACCGCTGCGGCGCCGGGGCGGGCGGCACCCGCAACATCTCCGGCACCAGCCACCACCACGTCCTGCTGGAGCGCGAGATCGCCGACCTGCACGGCAAGGAGGCGGCGCTCCTCTTCACCTCGGGCTACGTCTCCAACTGGGCGACGCTCTCGACGCTGGGATCGCGCATCCCGGGCTGCATCATCCTGTCGGACGCCCTCAACCACGCCTCGATGATCGAGGGCATCCGGCACAGCCGGGCCGAGCGCCAGGTCTTCGCCCACAACGACCCGGCCGACCTCGACCGCCGGCTGGCCGCGCTCGACCCGGCGCGGCCGAAGCTGGTCGCCTTCGAATCGGTCTATTCGATGGATGGCGACATCGCGCCCATAGCCGAGCTGTGCGACGTGGCCGAGCGGCATGGCGCCATGACCTATCTCGACGAGGTGCACGGCGTCGGCCTCTACGGCCCGCGCGGCGGCGGCATCGCCGAGCGCGAGGGCATCGCCGACCGGCTGACGGTGATCGAGGGCACGCTGGCCAAGGCCTTCGGGGTGGTCGGCGGCTACATCGCCGCCTCGGCCGCGCTGTGCGACTTCGTCCGCAGCTTCTCCTCGGGCTTCATCTTCACCAGCGCCCTGCCGCCGGCGGTGGCCGCCGGGGCCGCGGCCAGCATCCGCCACCTGAAGGCCAGCTCGGCCGAGCGCCGGCGCCAGCAGCAGGTGGTGGCGGAGGTCCGGCGCCGCCTCGATGCCGCCGGTATCCCGCACCTCGACAATCCGAGCCACATCGTCCCGGTCATGGTCGGCTGCGCGGTGCGCTGCAAGGCGATCGCCGACCGGCTGCTCGACCGTCACGGCGTCTACGTCCAGCCGATCAACTACCCGACCGTGCCGGTCGGCACCGAGCGACTGCGCATCACCCCCTCGCCGCTGCACACCGCGGCCGACATCGACCACCTGGTGCGGTCGCTGTCGGCGGCGTTTGCCGCCGAGGGGCTGCGGCAGGCGGCCTGATCGCCCGCTGCCGACCCGGTGCGGCCGGTGCTACAGCACCGGCTTGTCGCGCAGGAGCGCGATCACCGAGGTGGTGTCGGTATCGCCATGGCCATGAGCCATCATCATGCGGTGGATCTCGGTGGCGAGCCCGGTCATCGGCATCGGCGTGCGCGTCTCGCGCGCCAGCTCCATGACGATGTCGAGGTCCTTCATCATGGTCCTGAGGTGGCCGGTCGGGGTGAAGTCGCCCGACACCATCTTGGGGATCGACTGGCGCAGCAGCGAGGAATCGGCGCGGCCGCCGGCGAACGCCTCCGGCAGCCGGCTGGCGTCGATGCCGGCGTTCATCGCCAGCTGGATCGCCTCGGCGATCACCGACTTGCAGCCGCCGACGATCACCTGGTTGACCATCTTGGTGGTCTGCCCGGCCCCGGCCGGGCCCATCAGGGTGAAGGCGCCGGCCAGGTGTGCGACCACCGGCTGGGCCAGCGCGAAGTCGGCCGGCTCGCCGCCCGCCATCACCGCCAGGGTGCCGGCCGCCGCCCCGGGCGGCCCGCCCGACACCGGCGCGTCGATCCAGCCCATGCCGGTCGCCTCGCGCAGGCGCCGGGCCATCTCGCGGCTCCGGCCCGGATGGATGGTCGACATGTCCACCAGCACCTTGCCGGGGGCCGCCCCTTCGGCGATGCCGCCTGGCCCGAAGACGACCTGCTCGACCGCCGCGGTGTCGGAGACGCAGGTGAAGACGATCTCGCTTTGCCGCGCCACTTCGGCCGGGCTGGTCGCCGCCACCGCGCCGGCCGCCACCACGTCCAGCAGCTTCTCCGGGCTGCGGCCCCAGACCGAGAGCGGGAAGCCCGCCTGCAGCAGGCGCAGGGCCATCGGCCGGCCCATCAGCCCGATTCCGATATAGCCGACCGTCTTGCGTGGTTCCGTCATTGCTTCCTGCCCCCTGCTCTGTGCATTGCTGGTCTCGCGCAACCGATCATAACCGATCGTTCCGTCAACGGACCCAGGGCCGCAGAGCCCGTCCCCGAACAGAAGGCCTTCGGATGGTAGAAATGGTGATGGACCAGCAGCTGATCGGGCGGCTGGCCAAGGCGCTGGCGTTCATCTGCGGCAAGGAGCATCCGGCGACGCTGGCACTGCAGACGGCTGCGGAGACCGGCACCGAGGGCGATATCCGCAAGGCGCGGGCGCAGTTCGTCAAGCTGAAGCCGGGCGACCGGCAGGCCGCGCTGTCGATGCTGGCCGACTGAGCGACGCGCCAGGCAGGGGGACCGGCCGGCCGCGCCTCCGTGGGCCGTGGCGGGTCGCCATGGCGCGAGGCCGGCCGATCAGGCCGCTTCGGCAGCGGCGGCGATCGGAATAGCCGAGGGACGGTGCAGATGAGCGTCGGTCTGATTGCGCTTCTCGACGACATCGCGGCCCTGGCCAAGGTCGCTGCGGCATCGCTCGACGATATCGCCGGCCAGGCGGCCAAGGCCGGCGCCAAGGCGGCCGGCGTGGTCATCGACGACGCGGCCGTGACGCCGCGCTACGTCACCGGCTTCACGGCGGCGCGCGAGCTGCCGATCATCGGCAAGATCGCCGTCGGGTCCTTCCGGAACAAGCTGCTGATCCTGCTGCCGGTGGCGCTCGCCCTCAGCCTGCTCCTGCCCCAGGCCATCACGCCGCTGCTGATGATGGGGGGCGCCTACCTCTGCTACGAAGGCGCCGAGAAGATCTACGAGTTCGTCGTGCCGCATGCCGCGCACGCGCACGAAGCGGGGCTCGGCTCGATCGACCCGGGCGCCCGGTCCTTCGAGGACCAGAAGGTCGCCAGCGCGATCAAGACCGACTTCATCCTGTCGGCCGAGATCATGGCCATCACCCTGGCCTCGGTGTCCGACAGCGGTCTGCCGACCCAGGCCGTGGTTCTGGCGGCGGTGGGCGCCGGCATCACGGGCGCGGTCTACGGCGTGGTCGCCCTCATCGTCAAAGCCGACGACCTCGGTCTGGCCATGGCCCAGGCGGAATCGGCGTCGCCGCTGGGCGGCCTCGTGCGCGGCATCGGCCGGATGCTCGTTCTCGGCATGCCCTATTTCCTGAAGGCGCTCGGCGTCGTCGGCACCGCGGCGATGGTCTGGGTCGGCGGGGGCATCGTCCTGCACGGGCTGGAGACCTATGGCTTCGGCGGCCCCAGCCATTTCATCCACGACACCGCCCGGCTGGCGGCGCGTGCGCTTCCGGCCGCGGGCGGCGCGGTCGAATGGCTGGTCGGGGCCGCCGGGGCGGGGCTGGCCGGGCTCGCGATCGGGCTCGCCGCCATACCGGCCACCAGCTACCTGATCGCCCCGGTCTGGCGCCGGCTCCGGCCGGGCCCCCGCGGCGCCTGACGCCCGCGCGGCCGCTTGCGACGCAAACTCAGTAGACCTCGGGCACGTACAGCTCGGCGGGCACCGGCTGGCGCACATAGTCGGCGTGGCGGACGCGGCCCGGCAGCTCGATCTCCGGCCTCGGCACATCGCCATAGGGGATCCGGGTCAGCAGGTGCGCGATGCAGTTCAGGCGGGCCTTCTTCTTGTCGACGGCCTGCACCACGGACCATGGCGCATGCGCCGTGTGGGTGCGGGCCAGCATCTCCTCCTTGGCCTTGGTGTATTCTTCCCAGTGCACCCGGCTCTCCATGTCCATCGGGGACAGCTTCCACTGCTTGAGCGGATCGTGGATGCGCATCCGGAAGCGGAATTCCTGCTCTTCGTCGGTGATCGAGAACCAGTACTTGACCAGCACGATGCCCGATCGCACGAGCATGTGCTCGAACTCGGGGACCGAGCGGAAGAACTCCTCGAGCTCGTCCGGCGTGCAGAAGCCCATCACCCGCTCGACGCCTGCGCGGTTGTACCAGCTGCGGTCGAAGAGGACGATCTCGCCCCCGGTCGGCAGGTGCGGGACATAGCGCTGGAAGTACCACTGGCTCTGTTCCCGCTCGGTCGGCGCGGGCAGGGCGACGACGCGGCAGACCCGCGGATTGAGGCGCTGCATGACCCGCTTGATCGCCCCGCCCTTGCCCGCGGAATCGCGGCCCTCGAAGAGGACGACGACCTTGAGCTTCCGGTGCTGCACCCAGTCCTGCAACCGCACCAGCTCATGCTGGAGGCGGAACAGCTCGCGGAAATAGATCCTGCGATCGAGCGTCGGCGCCGCTGCCCCCGACATCTCTTCGGCGAGCAGCTCGTCGAGCCGGTCCTCCTCGAGCTGCATCTCCAGCTCCTCGTCGAAGCTGTCGGCGATCTCGGCCTTGATCCGGTCCAGGTTGCTCGGGTCGTTGAAGTTCATGTCCGTCGTCCTGATCAGGCCACGCGAGGGAACGTGGCTACGCATGGCCCTCTGGTCCGTCAGGCAGAGCGGGATCGACCTGGCCCGGCCGGTGCCCATCGGCAGCGCCTCCGGCGGCGGTGGGCCATCCCTTCGCCGCCGAGAGTATCGACCGGTCCGGTGACGGGCTGATGAAGACCGGGCAGGCGCCGCGCGGCATTCCGCCCGGGTGCAGGAGGGTGTCGCCTCGGCGGGGGATGTCGAGGCCGTGGGGGCGGGCCTGATCGGCCTCGAAGGCGAAGCCGCTGCCGGGGGCTCCTGGCCGACATGGAAACGGGGAGGCCGGATGGCCTCCCCGCTGCCGGAACCGAAGTCCGTGTTCCGTCGGTCGACGCTATTTCTTCTGCGCCGGCTGGCGGTCGCCCTGCTGCTGCTGGCCGGCGCGCTGGCCCGGGTCCTGGGCCTGCTGCGGGTTCTGCGACTGTCCGCCCGGGCGACGCTGCGGCTCGCCCTGCTGGGCCTGGTTGTGGTCGTCGCGCTGGACGTTCGGATTCTGGTTCGGGTTCTGCTGATTGGCCATGAGGTTGGCTCCTCGAATGGTTTGGACCCCGACCCTCGTTCAATGCCGGGGATGAAGGGACAACCGGGCGGTGGGACGAGGGTTCCGGTGCCGGCGCGACGAATTGCGAGGACGGCCGCCACGCCGGCCGGGGGCACGGCGTTGATCGCGAACGCCATCGGTTCATGCCCCGAGGAACCTGCCCCAGATGTTCGCGCCCGAGACGACCGAGCAACCCGACCTGCGCGGCGGCACCGCGCCATGGCGCAGCGGCGTCACGCCCCCTGGCCTGGGGCCGCTGGCGGGCGATCTGCGCTGCGGCGTGCTGGTGGTCGGCGCCGGCATCACCGGGTCGCTGATGGCCGAGCACCTGGCCGGGCGCGGCCTCGATGTCTGCATCATCGACCGCGAGCGCCCGGGCTTCGGCAGCACGGCGGCCAGCACGGCCATGCTGCAATGGGAGATCGACGTGCCCATGCGCCGGCTGGCCGACCTCTACGGCTTCGAGCGCGCGGCCCGCATCTACCAGCGCAGCTACGCCGCGGCGACCGGCCTGTGCGGGCTGATCGACGAGCTGGGCCTCGGCTGCCGGCTGCGCCAGCGCCGCTCGGTCTACCTGGCGGCGGGAGACGTGGGCGGGCGCGAATTGCTGGCGGAGCAGCAGCTGCGCGCCCGCGCCGGGCTGCCGGGGGACTTCCTCGACTACCGCACGCTGCGGCAGGCTTTCGGCTTCGACCGCGAGGCGGCGATCGTCGCCCCCGGCTCGGCCGACGCCGACCCGCTCCGCCTGTCGCTGCTGCTGCTGGAGCGGGCGATCGGCCGGGGCGTGCGGCTCTTCTCGGCCGATGCCGTCTCCTACGATGCGGGGCCGGGCTCGGTGCTGGTCGGCATGGCCGACGGACGCTCGATCGAGGCCGCGCACGTCGTGCTGGCGACCGGCTACGTCATCCCGGACTGCGTTCCGGCCGGCCTGCACCGGCTGGCGTCGAGCTGGGCGCTGGCGACCCCGCCGCAGCGGCCGGGCGGGCTGTGGCCGGAACGCGCGCTGGTCTGGGAAGCGAGCCAGCGCTACCTCTATGCCCGGACCACCGACGACGACCGCATCGTCATCGGCGGCGAGGACGACGCGGGGCTGGTGGAGCCCGACGAGCGCGACCGGGCGATGCCGGCCAAGGCCGAGATCCTGCTGCGCCGGCTGGCGGGGCTATGGCCGGCGGCCGAGGCCCGGGCCGATTATGTCTGGTCCGGCGTCTTCGGCAGCACCGTCGACGGGCTGCCGCTGATCGGCCAGGTGCCGGACCGGCCGCGCGTCCACGCCGCCTACGGCTATGGCGGCAACGGGATCACCTTCAGCTTCCTCGCCTCGCGCATGATCGCTCGCCTGATCGAGGGCGCGCGCGAGGACTGGTTCTCCGACTTCGCGCTCGACCGGCCGGTGCCGTAGCCGGCGCCTATCGCCAGATCGCCCGCAGCCGGGCGGCGATGTCGACGGCGCGCTGGTTGGATGCGCCGAGCGCCGGCCGGGCGGGCGGCGGCGGCCATGCCGTCTCCTCGAACAGCGGCAGCAGCCCCGGCGGGATGAAGCGGGTCCGCGCGGCATGGACGTAGCGGTCGCCGGCCGCAGCCTGCTGGTGGGTATAGAAGCGGTGCGGCAGCATCAGCGCCAGGTGGTCGCGGGCGCGCGTCATGGCGACGTAGAGCAGGCGCCGCTCCTCCTCGATCTCCGCCGCGCTGCCCGTCGCCATGTCCGAGGGGATGCAGCCGTCGACCACGTTCAGGACGAAGACGGCGGTCCATTCCTGGCCCTTGGCCGAATGGATGGTCGACAGGATCAGGTAGTCCTCGTCGAGCAGCGGCACCCCGGCCTCGTCGCTGGTGGCGCCCGGCGGGTCGAGCGTCAGCTCGGTCAGGAAGCGCTCGCGGCTGGGATAGGCCGCGGCGATCTGCTCGAGCTGCACCAGGTCGGCGGCGCGCGCGGCGGCGTCCTCGTGCTGCTCGGCCAGGTGGGGTTCGTACCAGGCGCGGATGTCGGCCATCTCGGCCGGCCAGCCGGCGGCGCGGCGGTGCAGCCGGCCGACCATCTCGACGAAGGGCGCCCACAGGCCGGCGGTGCGCGGCGGCGGGGCGGCGGCGGCCAGGGCCATCGCCGGGTCGAAGGCCTCGGCGACGCGGTCCAGCATGCGCCCGGCGATGCCGGGCCCGATCCCGGGCAGGATCTGCAGGACGCGGAACCCGGCCACCCGGTCGCGCGGGTTCTCGATCCAGCGCAGCAGCGCCAGCAGGTCCTTCACATGGCGGGAATCGAGGAACTTCAGCCCGCCGAACTTGACGAAGGGGATGTTGCGGCGGACCAGCTCCACCTCCAGCATGCCGCTGTGATGGGCGGTGCGGAACAGCACCGCCTGCTCCTTCAAGGGCACCCCGGCCTCGCGGTGGGCCAGGATGCGCTCGACGATCGAGCGTGCCTGGTCGGCATCGTCGCGCACGGTGACGAGCTGCGGCCGCTCGGCCGACGCCCGATCCGACCACAGTTCCTTGGCGTAGCGCTCGGCCGCCAGCCCGATCACGGCGTTGGACGCGGCCAGGATCGGCCCGGTCGAGCGGTAGTTGCGCTCCAGCGTCAGCACCCGGGCCGGCGGCCGGTAGAGGCCGGGGAAGTCCAGGATGTTGCGGTTGGTCGCGGCGCGGAAGGAATAGATCGCCTGGGCATCGTCGCCGACCACCGTCACCCCCCGGCCGTCCGGCTTGAGGCCGGCCAGGATGGCGGCCTGCAGGCGGTTGGTGTCCTGGTACTCGTCGACCAGCACATGGTCGAAGCGCCGGCCGATCTCCTCCGCGATCTCCGGCTCCAGCATCATCTGCGCCCAGTAGAGCAGCAGGTCGTCGTAATCCAGCACCTGCTGGCGCTGCTTGGCCTCGACATAGGCGCCGAACAGGGCGCGCAGCTCGGCCTCCCAGGTCCGGCACCAGGGGAAGGCCTGGTCGAGCACCTGCTCCAGCGCCGCCTCGGCGTTGACCGCGCGGGAATAGACGGCAAGGCAGGTCGCCTTCAGGGGGAAGCGGCTGTCGCGGCCGGACAGGCCCAGCTCGTGCCGCACCAGCCCCATCAGGTCGGCGGCATCCTCGCGGTCGAGGATGGTGAAGCCGGGTGCCAGCCCGATCCGCTCCGCCTGTTCCCGCAGCAGCCGGGCGCCGATGCCGTGGAAGGTGCCGGACCAGGGCAGGGACGGGCGGTGCCGGCCAGGCAGGCGGGCCAGGATGCGCTCGACCCGCCGCCCCATCTCGGCCGCCGCCCGGCGCGAGAAGGTGAGCAGCAGCAGGCGGCCCGGGTCGGTGCCGTCCGCGACCAGCCGGGCGACGCGGTGGGCCAGGGTCGCGGTCTTGCCGGAGCCCGCCCCGGCGATGACCAGCAGCGGCCCGTCGCCATGCTCGACGGCCGCCCGCTGCTGCGGGTTGAGGGTGGCGAACAGCGCGTCGAGGGCGGCAGGGCCGGCGGCGGGAATCATCGCCCGCGAGGAAGCATGATTCCCGTTTTGTTCGCAAGCATGCAGGCGCCCTCGGCGGACGACGCCTGCCGGCGGGCTACCAGCGGTATTTCAGGCTGCCGATGATCGTGCGGCCGGTGCCCCAGGTGCAGGAGGTGGTGCCCGTGCACTTGACGTACTGCTTGTCGAACAGGTTGCCGGCGTTGAGGCCGATGCGCCAGCCCTCGATGTCGTAGTGGATCTCGGCGTCGGCCACGGTGAAGCCGTCGTTGCGCAGCGTGTTGGCGGCGTCCGCCCAGGTCGGCCCGACATAGCGCACTCCGGCCCCGAAGCCGAGCCCGGCCAGATCCCCGTCCAGAAAGGAATAGTCAGCCCACAGCGCGGCCATCTGCTCGGCCTGCCAGGCCGGCTTCTTGCCGAGGTCGGCGCCGTTGCTCTTCGTCACCTCCAGATCGTTCCAGGTGAAGGAGGCGACCAGGTTGAGGCCGCGGGCCAGCCCCACCGTCGCCTCCAGCTCGACCCCGCGGGAGCGGATCTCACCGGTCTGGACGCGGAAGCCCGTGCCCGGACGCTCGGTGTCCGCGGTCAGCACGTTCTGCTGCACCAGGTCGAAGACGGCGGCGGTGAACAGGCCGTTGAAGCCGGTCGGCTGGTACTTGACGCCGGCTTCGTACTGGCGGCCCGTCGTCGGCACGAAGGGCCGGCCGAAGAAGTCGGTCCCGGCCGAGGGCATGAAGGATTCGGAGTAGCTGCCATAGACCGCGAGTTCCGGCCCGATCAGGCGGGTCAGGCCGGCCCGCCAGGTGAACGCGTCGTCCTCGGTCTTGGCGCTGAGGGCGGGGTTGGCGCGGTTGCGGGTATCGGATTCGGCCCAGTCCTGCCGCACGCCGAGCGTCACGATCCAGTCCCGGTCGAAGCGGATCTGGTCCTGGGCGTAGACCCCGATCTGGCTCTTGGTCTGGCGGGTGTCGGCGCCGCGCGTCGGGGTGGTGACGGGCTGGCCATAGACCGGGTTGAGCAGGTCGAGCGTGGGGCCGGTGCCGCTCCAGGACCGCTGGGTATAGCTCTGCCACTGGTAGTCGAGCCCGACCAGCACCGTATGCTCGAGCGGCCCGGTGGCGAAGCGCGCCTGGGCCTGGTTGTCGACGGTCACGCCGCGCAGCTGCTCGTCCAGCGAGGACGCGGAGCGGGACAGCGTCCGACCGTCGGCCTGCAGGCTCGCCCCCATGTTGCGGTACGAGAAGTCCATCTCGCCGTAGCGCAGGTTCTGGCGCAGCGTGACGGCGTCGTTCAGGTGGTGCTCCAGCTGATAGCCGATGTCGTTCTGGTCGTACTGGTAGCGGTTGAAGTCCGGCTCGCCGATCAGCACGTGCGTCGGCTCGCCGCCCGGCCGGGTGTAGGTGAAGGCGCTCTGGGTCTTGTTGTAGAGGTGGCTGGCCCGGACGGTCAGGGAGGTGTCGTCGCCGGGCCGCCAGGTCACCGCCGGGGCGACGTAGACGCGGTCGTCGGGCACCCGGTCGCCATTGCCGTAGCGGAACTGGGTGCCGCTGTCCCGGGCGAGCGCGGTGACGCGGTAGAGCACCGATCCCCGGGCGTCGAGCGGCCCGCCGAAATCGAAGGCGCCCTGGTAGCGGTCGTAGGAGCCGGCCTGGACCTCCACCTCGTGCAGCGGGGTGGCCGGCGGCGCCTTGGTGATGGCGTTCGTCACGCCGCCCGGCTGGTTCTGCCCGTAGAGCACCGAGGACGGGCCCTTCATCACGTCCATCCGCTCCAGCCCGTAGGGCTCGGCCCGGAAATGCGTCCATACACCGGCGATGTCGCGCAGCCCGTCGCGATAGCGGCCGGTGCTCTGGTCGAAGCCGCGGATCTGCATCGCATCGTAGCGCGTCTCGGCGCCGTAGGGCTCGACGAAGACGCCGGCGGTGTAGCGCAGGATGTCGCCCACGCGCTGCACGCCGCGGGTGTCCATCTGCTGCCGGGTGACGACGGAGACGGCCTGCGGCGTCTCCAGGATCGGGGTGTCGGTCTTGGTCGCGGCCGCGCTGCGCCGGGCGACGATGCCGTCGACCGGGCCCCAGGCGGTCTCGGCCCGGATCGTGCCCTGCACCTGCACCGGGTCGAGCGTCACGGCGCCGGCCGCCGCCGGGGCCGGCACCAGCGTCACCATGCGGGGGCCGGTGAAGCGGGCGACCAGCCCGGTGCCGGCCAGCAGCCGGCGCAGCGCCTCCTCGGCCGGCAGCGTTCCGGCGACGCCCGGCGAGCGCAGGCGCTGGGTCATCGGCGCGTCGTAGAGCACCTGGACCCCGCTCGCCGCGCCGAACGCCGCGAGCGCCGCGTCGAGTGCCTGCGGGGGGATGGCGAAGGTCACCGCCTGGGCCGTCTGGGTGACGGCGGCCGTCGCGCGCGGCTCGGCGGCCTGTGCCAGGCTCGGTGTGATCAGTGCGGTCGAGCCGAGCAGCACGGCCGCCAGCCGCCTCCCGCCCGTCGCCCGCCATGCCTTCGTCATGCTGTCGTCCCCCGGATGCTTGCATCGCCGCCGGCAACTGCGAACGGCTATCAATATCTTCAGGCGATGGCGGAGGGCCGGACCGAAGCGGCGGCGGCGCTTTTTTCCGGCGCAGGTCAGCTCAGCAGGACGATGCCGGCCGGCAGCCGTCGCACCTGCAGGGCCAGGGTGCCGGCCAGGTGGTCGAGGATCTCCTGCGGCCGGGCGACGTGGAACACCCCGCTGACCCGGCGGTCGAGAAGGCGTGGGTCGGACAGGTGGATGTAGCCGGCGCGGTAGCGGTTCAGTTCCGCCACCACCCGGGCCAGCGGCTCGTCGCGGAAGACGAGCAGGCCCCGGCGCCACGCCACGATCCCCTCGGCGTCGACCGGTTCTGGTCGCTCCAGCCCGTCCGGGCCGTAGCGCACGCGCTGTCCGGGGCCGAGGCGGGCCGTCTCCGTCCGCCACACGCCGACGGTCCCGTCCAGCCCGGTGACGGCGACCCGGTCGTCCCCGGCGCGGCGGATGGCGAAGACCGCCTGGCCGTCCGCGGTCGTGATGCCGTCCGCGGCCTCGACCTCGAACGGGCGCCCCGGCACCGGGCGGGTGGAGAAGACGGCCTCGCCGCCGATCAGCCGGACATGGCGCCGGTCGCCGGTGAAGCGCACGGCCAGGCTGGTGCGGGTGTTCAGCTCCACCATGCTGCCGTCGGCGAGCCGGACGCTGCGCCGCTCGCCGGTGGCGGTGCGATGGTCGGCCAGCCATTCCCGCGGGCCGGGCCAGTAGCCGAGCCGGGTGCCGACGACCGAGACCCCGGCCGCGCCGGCGGCGAGCGCCGCACCGGCGAGCAGGCGCCGTCGCGAGTGGCGCGCGGGGGCCCGGCCGGCGGGGGCCACGGCCGCGGCCCGGGACAGGCGCCAGATGCGCGTTGCGTCGCGCCAGGCGGCCTCGTGCGCGGGCCCCTGCGCGCGCCACCGCGCCAGGCGCTCGGCATCGTCCCGCGTCGCCTCGCCGGACGACAGGCGGACGACGTGGGCGAACGCCTCGTCGAGCAGCGAGCCTCCCTGGGGCGTGTCGCCCTCGGCGTCGTTCATCGCGGTCCTTCCGGTCCCGCCATTGGCCGGTCCCGTCATTGGCCGGTCCCGTCATTGGACTGGACGATTCTCATTCCCTGGGACCGAAGCGCCGGACAGGCGTCCGCCCGACCCGTTCGCCGCAATGCGCCAGCGCGCGCCGCAGCTCCATCTCGATGGTACGCTGGGACACGCCGAAGCGCGCGGCGATCGTGCGGTGCGGCTCGCCGGCGATGCGCGCGGCCAGGAAGATCTCGCGCCGCCGGGCCGGCATCTCCGCCAGTGCCTGGCGCAGCATCTCGATCTCCTGCCGGCCCTGGACCGTCTCGGCCGGATCGGGGGCGTCGTCGGGCACCGCCAGCAGCGCATCGGCCTCGGCCGCCGTCAGGGGGCGGCGGCGCAGGGCGCGCTGATGGTCGGTCGCCAGGTTGGCCGCGACCCGGAACAGGTAGCGCTCGGCATCCTCCACCGCCGCCGCCGGGCCGGCGCGGGCGATGCGGATCCAGGTCTCCTGGGTCAGGTCCTCGGCCGTCTCCGCGCAGCCGATCCGGCGCTTCAGGAAGCGCAGCAGGCGGTCGCGGTGGGCCGAGAAACTGGCGAACAGTGGGTCTTTGCGGTTGGTCATAGAACGGGTGCGGAGAGGAGCGGGGCAACGACGATGTTGCAATTGACACTCAGTATCGATATCTCGGCGCTCCGTCACCCCTGCTTTGCCCGGCCCGGCGCCGCATCCGTCGCCATCGGAGTAGTCCCATGCTGAAGAAGACCGTGATCGCTCTCAGCCTCCTGGTCGCCCTGCCGGCGCAGGCCCACTACATCTGGATGGAACGGGACGGCACCGGCCCGGCCCGGATCTTCTTCGGCGAGTGGCAGGACGAGCTGAAGGAGAAGACCGGCGGCCTCCTGGACCGCGTCGTCGGCCCCGTCGCCTACGCGGCCGATCCGAAGGCGCCCCTGCCGGTCGCCCGCAAGGCGGACCACATCGAGGTGGCGGCGACCGGCAACGGCGACGTCCGGATGGTCGAGGCCGGCTACCCGATGCCGGCCCAGGCCACCGCGAAGGTCGTCTTCTACGCGCGCGCCGGCCGCAGCGAGACCACCGGCAGCCTCGACCTCGAGCTGGTCCCGGCCGAGGCGGGCGGCAACGTCTTCACCCTGATGTTCCGCGGCAAGCCCTTGGCCAAGGCCAAGGTCGAAGTCTTCGGGCCGCCGCGCTGGAGCCAGGCGCTCAGCACCGACCAGGCCGGGAAGGTCACCGTCTCGACCCCGTGGGCCGGGCAGTACGTGATCGAGGTGGCCCATGTCGAGACGCACGAGGGGGCGACGTCGGGCCCGGCGCGCACCCGCCACGTCTCGACCCTGAGCTTCACCACCGACCGCGGCATCCCCTGGGAGCAGAAGTAGGGGCCGGGGGGTGGTAGCCGCATGACCATCCTGTCCTTCCTGCTCGGCCTGGGCGGCCTGGCGGCGCTCTGCCTGGCCATGGATCGCCATCACCGGGATCTCTTCGGCCGGCTGCCCGGCGCCGGACGGCGACATCTCCTGCGGGGCCTGGGCTGGGTGGCGCTGGCGGGATCGGTCGCCTGCTGCATCGCCGCCTGGGGGTGGGCGGTCGGCCCGGCGGCCTGGTTCGTCCTGGCCACGCCGGCCGGCCTCGCCATCGTCTTCACGCTTCCCTATCTGCCCGCGGGCCGCGGCGCGCGGCGGGGATAGCCGCTGAACCGTCACGAGAATTTCACGATCGGACGACTATTCCGGAATTATCGAAAGATGTAGGTGTCGCGCATGACCATGCGTGATGCCGCCAGGGCTTTCGCGGCCCTGTCCCAGGAAATCCGGATCCAGCTCGTCCGCCATCTGTCCTCGGCGGGGGCCGAGGGATCGTCGGCCGGCGAACTGGCCGCCGCCCTCGGCCTGCCGGCCTCGACCCTGTCCTTCCACCTGGCCAGTCTGGAGCAGGCGGGCCTGATCGAGGGGCGGCGGCGCGGCCGGCAGATGATCTACGCGCCGCGGCCGGCCGGCCTGCGCGCCCTGCTGGCCTTCGCCGCGCAGGCCTGCCTGACCGACGGCCATGCGATCGGCGAGCAGATCGCCCAGCTGCCGGCCGAGGCGTTCGGCGCCCCGCCGCCGGCTGCGATCCGCGACGTGCTCTTCCTCTGCCACCACAACTCCGCCCGATCGATCCTGGCGGAGGCGATCCTGCGCCAGGTCGGGGCGGGGCGGTTCCGCGCCTATTCGGCCGGCCCGCATCCGGCCTCGCGGCCCTTGCCCCAGGTCGTCGACCTGCTGGCGACGCTCGGCCACGACGTCGCCTGCCTGCGATCGAAGTCGTGGGACGAGTTTGCTGAGGCCCGCGGCGGCCCGCCGGTCGATTTCGTCCTGACGCTGTGCGACCTGCCGGACGACATGGCGGCGCCGCCGTTCGCGGGGGACGCGGTGCGCGCCGCGTGGCCGCTGCCCGACCCGGCCCGCTTCGACGGCACGGCGGTCGAGCGTCGGGCGCTCCTCAACGAACTCTACGGCAGCATCCGGCGGCGGCTCCTGGCGTTCTGCCAGCTGCCGTTCGCCACCCTGGATCGCATGGCGATCCGGTCCCGGCTCGCCGCGATCGGCGAGGCGCGGCCGGACGCGGCGTGGACCTCGATCGCCTGAAGAACTGCGGGGAGACATGGGCATGGGCGTCGGCATCAACGGCTTGGGCCGGATCGGACGGCTGGCACTGCGCGCCGGCCTGGGCGGCGTCGCGCGCGCCGACGGCGACCCGCGGGGCGACGGGCGGCTCGACATCCTCCACGTCAACGAGCTCAAGGGCGGGGCGGCGGCGGCGGCCCACCTGCTGGAATTCGACAGCACCCACGGCCGCTGGCGCGCCGGCATCGCCGCGGACGGCGACGAGACGATCGTCGCAGCCGGCCGCCGCATCGGGTTCAGCGCGGCGGAGGCGCCGGGCGACGTGCCGTGGGGCGACCTCGGCTGCGACGTGGTGCTGGAATGCACCGGCCGGTTCCTGACGCCGGCCCAGCTCCAGGGCTATTTCGACCGCGGGGTGCGGCGGGTCATCGTCGCCGCGCCGGTCAAGGATGCGGCCGCCCTCAACGTCGTCGTCGGCGTCAACGACGACCGCTACGACCCGGCGCGCCACCGGCTGCTGACGGCGGCCTCCTGCACCACCAACTGCCTGGCGCCGGTGGTCAAGGTGATCCACGAGCAGATCGGCATCCGGCACGGCCAGATCACCACGATCCACGACCCGACCAACACCAACCGCGTGGTCGATGCCCCGCACAAGGACCTGCGCCGGGCGCGCTCGGTCCTGAACTCGCTGCAGCCGACCACGACCGGCAGCGCCACGGCGATCGGCCTGATATATCCCGAACTGAAGGGCCGGCTGGACGGGCATGCGGTGCGCGCGCCGGTCCTGAACGCCAGCCTGACGGACTGCGTCTTCGAGCTCGAATCGGCAACCACGGCGGCTGCGGTCAACGACCTGTTCGCGGCGGCCGCGGCCGGCCCGCTCGCCGGCATCCTCGGCATCGAGCACCGGCCGCTGGTCTCGGTCGACTATGCCAACGACAGCCGCAGCGCCATCGTCGATGCGCTCAGCACGCTCGTGACCGACGGCACCATGCTCAAGGTCTATGCCTGGTACGATAACGAGATGGGCTATGCCTGCCGGATGGTCGACCTCGCCAACATCGTGCTGGCGGCGGGCGCGTGACGGCCGCGGCCCGCAACTATGCGGTCGTCACCGCCGCCTACTGGGGGTTCACGCTGACCGACGGCGCGCTGCGCATGCTGGTCCTGCTGCACTTCTTCCGCCTCGGCTACAGCCCCTTCACCCTGGCGTTCCTGTTCCTGCTCTACGAGGCGGCCGGCATCGTCGCCAACCTGGGCGGCGGGTGGCTCGCGACCCGCTTCGGGATCCCGCGCATGCTGGCGACCGGGCTGTCGCTGCAGGTCGCCGGTCTCCTGATGCTGTCGGCGCTCGATCCGGGCTGGGGCGCGGCGGCATCGGTCGCCTGGGTGGTGGCCGCCCAGGGGATCGCGGGTGTCGCCAAGGACCTGACCAAGACCGCCTCGAAGTCGGCGATCAAGGCGACGGCCGGCGCGGCCGCGGGGCAGCTCTTCCGCTGGGTCGCCTGGTTCACCGGGTCGAAGAACGCGATGAAGGGGGTGGGCTTCTTCCTGGGCGGCCTCTTGCTGGAGTGGGCCGGGTTCCGGGGCGCCCTGTGGCTGATGGCCGGCCTGCTGGCAACCATCCCGCTCGCCATCCTCCTCGCCCTGCCGGCGGAGCTCGGCCGGGCCGGGGCGTCGCGCAGCATGCGCGAGCTGTTCGCCAAGAACCCGGGCGTCAACCTGCTCGCGGCCGCCCGGATTGCCCTCTTCGGCGCCCGCGATGTGTGGTTCGTCGTCGGCCTGCCGGTGTTCCTCTATGCGCAGGGCTGGAGCTTCCCTGAGGTGGGCGGGTTCCTGGCTGCCTGGACCATCGGCTACGGGGCGATCCAGGCCGCCGCGCCGTCGCTGGTGCAGCGCAGCGCCGACGGCCTGAGCCGGGAGGTGCCGGCCGCCCGCCTGTGGGCGGGGCTGCTGGTCGCCGTCCCGGTCGTCCTGACGCTGTTCCTCGCGGTTCCCTTCGCGCCGCGCGCCGATCTCGTGGTCGCCGCCGGCCTTGCCATCTTCGCCGTCCCGTTCGCGGTCAATTCGTCGCTGCACTCGTACCTGATCCTCGCCTATGCCGGGTCGAAGAAGGCGGCCGAGGACATCGGCTTCTACTACGCCGCGAATGCGGCCGGCCGGCTCGGCGGCACGCTCCTGTCCGGCCTGCTGTACCAGGCCGGCGGGCTGGCCGCGTGCCTGGCCGGGTCGGCCGTCCTGCTGGCGGCGGTCTGGGCCACGACGTTCCGGCTGCCCCTGACGCCCGGGCGATGATCCTTCGCAAATGGTTGGCCGAGGTCTTGACGGCCGAAATCATTTCCATATTATTGGAGATATGGAAAAACGATCCGTCATCGCCGCGCTCGGCGCCCTCGCCCAGGAGACGCGACTGGATATCTTCCGGCTCCTCGTCCAGGCGGGGGCCGATGGCATGGCGGCCGGGCAGATCGGCGAACAGCTCGGCCTGCCCTCGGCGACGCTCTCCTTCCACCTGACGCAGCTTCGCCAGGCGGAGCTGGTGACGTTCCGGCGCGAAGGGCGGTCCCTGATCTATGCCGCCGAGTACCGGGCCATGGACGGGCTGATCGGATTCCTGACCGAGAACTGTTGCGGTCGCGGGCGGGATGCGTGTCTCCCGACCCTGGCCGATCGCGACCCGGACCCCCTTTCTCGAAAGGCTTCGACATGACCACTTCTCGTCTTCCCGTCGCCGTCATCGGTGCAGGGCCGGTCGGCCTCGCGGCCGCGGTTCATCTGCTGGCCCACGGCGAGATCCCCATCGTCTTCGAGGCCGGGCCGCAGGTCGCGTCCAGCGTCCGCGAATGGGGCCACGTGCGCATGTTCACGCCCTGGGAATATTGCGTCGACCGGGAGGCGGGGGCCCTGCTGCAGGCGGCCGGATGGCAGCACCCGCCCGCCGACCGGACGCCGACCGGCGCCGAGCTGGTGGCGGAGTATCTGGAGCCGCTGGCGGCCCTGCCGGCGCTGGCCCCGCACATCCGTCTCGGTGCCCGCGTCGTCGCGGTGACCCGGCGCGGTGCCGACAAGGTGCGCACGGCGGGCCGCGCCGACCTGCCGTTCGTGTTGCGCGTGGCCGCAGCCGACGGGACGGTGCGGTCGGTCGAGGCGCGGGCGGTGATCGATGCGTCCGGCACCTGGACGGCGCCCAACCCGGCCGGCGCCGACGGACTGCCGGCCCTGGGCGAAGAGGCCGCCGCCCCGCACATCGCGACCGGCATCCCCGATGTCCTGGGAAGCGACCGCGCGCGCTATGCCGGCCGGGCGACGGCCGTCGTCGGCGGGGGCCATTCCGCCCTCAACGCCCTGATCGACCTGGCCCAGCTGCGCGAGGCGGTGCCCGGCACGCGGATCCACTGGATCATGCGCAAGGAACGGATCGAAGCGGCGTTCGGCGGCGAGGACCTGGACGGGCTGCCGGCGCGGGGCGCGCTGGGCAGCCAGGCCCGGGCGCTGGTCGAGGACGGCGCGGTCGAGGTCCTGTCGCCTTTCCGCATCGCCTCGATCCGCCCGGGCGACGAGACGGCGCTGCGCATCGTCGGCGACCATGACGGCCGGCCCGCCTCCGTCGCGGTCGACGAGGTGATCGTCGCGACCGGGTTCCGGCCCGACCTGTCCATGCTGCGGGAGATCCGCCTGTCGCTCGATCCCTGGCTCGAATGCGCGGCCGGGATCGGCCCGCTGATCGACCCCAACCTGCACAGCTGCGGCACCGTCCGGCCGCACGGCGCCCGCGAGCTGGCCCATGCCGAGCCCGATTTCTTCATCGCCGGCATGAAGAGCTACGGCCGCGCGCCGACCTTCCTCCTGGCGACCGGCCACGAGCAGGTGCGGTCCATCGCGGCTGCCCTGGCCGGCGACGATGCGGCCGCCGCCCGGGTGGAACTGGTGCTTCCCGAGACCGGCGTCTGCAACACGCGGCCGTCCACCCGGGCGCCGGTGCAGGCGGCGGCCAGTCCCTGCTGCGGGCCCGCGCGGGCCGAGCCGGTGCCGGAGGTCGAGACGGCGCTGGAGCCGGCGGCATCCTGCTGCGCCCCGGCCGTGGCGGTGCCCCAGCCCGCGGTCCAGGGCTGCTGCGGCAGCCGGGTGGAGGCGGCATGAGCCGGCCACGATTCCGCCAGGTCCCGGTGACCCGCCGATGACCGAGAGCACCGTCTCGCCGGCCCGGCCGCCGGCGATGAACCTGTTCGAGCGCTACCTCACCCTGTGGGTCGCCCTCTGCATCGTCGTCGGCATCGCCCTCGGCCAGGCCGCGCCGGCCGCCTTCCACGCGCTGGGGGCGGCCACCGTGGCCGAGGTCAACCTGCCGGTCGCCCTGCTGGTCTGGCTGATGATCGTGCCGATGCTGCTGAAGATCGACCTGGCCGCGCTCGGCCAGGTCGGTGCCCACTGGCGCGGGATCGCGACCACGGTCGGCATCAACTGGCTGGTCAAGCCCTTCTCCATGGCCCTGCTGGGCTGGCTCTTCATCGGCGTGCTGTTCCGGCCCTGGCTGCCGGCCGACCAGATCGACAGCTACATGGCCGGGCTGATCCTGCTGGCGGCCGCCCCCTGCACGGCGATGGTCTTCGTCTGGTCCAACCTGGTCGACGGCGAGCCGCACTTCACGCTGGGGCAGGTGGCGCTCAACGACCTGATCATGATCTTCGCCTTCGCGCCGGTGGTCGGCCTGCTGCTCGGCCTGTCGGCGATCACCGTGCCGTGGGCGACCCTGCTGCTGTCGGTCGTGCTCTACATCGTCGTGCCGGTGGTGGTGGCGCAGCTGTGGCGGCGCTCGGTCCTGGCCCGGGGCGGGCCGGCGGCGCTCGACCGCACCCTGCGCCGGCTCGGCCCCTGGTCCCTGTCGGCCCTGCTGGCGACGCTGGTGCTCCTGTTCGGCCTGCAGGGCGAGCAGATCGTGCGCCAGCCGGCGGTGATCGCCCTGCTGGCGGTGCCGATCCTGATCCAGGTCTATTTCAACGCCGGCCTCGCCTACTGGCTGAACCGCCGCCTGGGGGTCGCCTGGTGCGTCGCCGGTCCCTCGGCGCTGATCGGAGCGTCCAACTTCTTCGAGCTCGCGGTGGCGACCGCGATCGCGCTGTTCGGCTTCCAGTCGGGGGCAGCCCTGGCGACGGTGGTCGGCGTGCTGATCGAGGTGCCGGTGATGCTGTCGGTTGTGCATATCGTCCGCCGCTCGCGCGGCTGGTACGAGCGCGGCTGATGGCGGGGCGATCGCGGGCGACGGTCGTCACCGCCCTCGGCATCACCCAGACGTTGAGCTGGGCGTCGAGCTACTATCTTCCGGCGGTCCTGGCGGACCCGATCTCGGAAAGCCTGGGCCTGTCGCGCGACTGGTTCTTCGGCGTCTTCTCGGCCGCCCTGCTGCTGTCGGGGCTGATGGGGCCGATCGCCGGCCATGCCATCGACCGGCGCGGCGGGCGCAGCATCCTGGCCGCCACCAACGTCGTCTTCGCCGCGGGCCTGGCGCTGCTGGCGGCGGCATCCGACCTGGCCGGGCTGGTGCTGGCCTGGGCGGTGATCGGGGCCGCCATGGGCTTCGGCCTCTACGAGGCGGCCTTCGCCACCGTGGCCGGCCTCTATGGCCGCAGCGCGCGCAACGCCATCACCGGCATCACCCTGATCGCGGGCTTCGCCAGCACGGTCGGCTGGCCGGCAACCGCCTTCCTCGCCGAGGTCTATGGCTGGCGCGGCGCCTGCCTCGCCTGGGCCGGCCTGCACCTGCTGCTGGCCCTGCCTGCCAACCTGCTGCTGGTGCCGCCCACGCCGCCACCCGCCCCGGCGGCGGCCGGCCAGGCGGCCGGGCCGGCCGCCGCACCCTGGGCCATGTACGTCCTGGCCGGGGTGTTCGCGGCGTGCTGGTTCGTCTCGACGGCGATGGCCGCCCACCTGCCGCGGCTCCTGCAGGCGCTCGGCACCACGCCCACGCTGGCGATCGCGGCCGCCGCCCTGATCGGCCCGGCCCAGGTCGCGGCCCGGCTGATGGAGTACGGCTTCCTGCAGCGCTTCCCGCCGCTGGCCTCGGCGCGCCTCGCCGCCGGGCTGCATCCCATCGCGGCCGGGATCCTGATGCTGGTCGGCGGGCCGGCGGCGGCGGTCTTCGCCGTGCTGCACGGGGCGGGCAACGGCCTCCTGACCATTGCCCGCGGCACCCTGCCGCTCGCCCTGTTCGGCCCGGCCGGGTACGGGCTGCGCACCGGCCTGATCGCCGCCCCGGCGCGCATCCTCCAGGGCGGCTCGCCGCTCCTGTTCGGGCTGGTCCTCGACCGGGCGGGGCCGGTCTGGGCGCTGGTTCTGTCCGGCACCCTGACCAGCCTCGCCTTCGTCGCGCTGCTGCTGCTCCGCCCGCCGAAGCCCTGACCCGCCGGCCCGCGGCTACTTCACGAACAGCGGCGGGTTGCGGTCGCTGCTGGTGCGCCGCTGGTGCCAGTAGGGATAGACCGGCGGGCGGTGGCTGACCTCGTCCAGCCGCTGCACCTGCTCGGGCGTCAGGGCGAACTCGACCGCGCCCAGGTTCTCGCGCAGCTGCTCCTCGTTGCGGGCACCGACGATGACGGTCGAGACCGTCGGGCGGCGCAGCACCCAGTTGAGGGCGACCTGCGGCACCGTGCGCCCGGTCTCCTCGGCCAGGCTCCGCAGCACGTCGACGATGTCGTAGAGCTGCTCCTGCGGGTATTCCGGCCCCATGCCGCCCAGCTGGGCATGGCGGCTGCCGGCCGGCACCACCCGGTTGCGGCCGAGCTTGCCGGACAGGCGGCCGCCGGCGAGCGGGCTCCACACCACCGCGCCCACCTTCTGGTCGATGCCGACCGGCATCAGCTCCCACTCGTACTCGCGGCTGATCAGCGAGTAGTAGGCCTGGTGGGCGACGTAGCGCGTCCAGCCATAGCGATCGGCGATCGCCTGGGCCTTCATCAGGTGCCAGCCGGAGAAGTTGGAGCAGCCGATGTAGCGCACCTTGCCCGCCCGCACGAGGTCGTCCAGCGCGCGCATCGTGTCCTCGATCGGCGTCAGGGCATCGAAGCCGTGCATCTGCCACAGGTCGATGTAGTCGGTGCCGAGCCGCTTCAGGCTCGCCTCGCAGGCGGCGACGAGGTGGTGGCGCGAGGTGCCGACGTCGTTCGGCCCCTGGCCGACGCGGAAGGCGGCCTTGGTCGAGATCAGCAGTTGGTCGCGCCGGCCGCGGATCGCCTCGCCCAGGATCTCCTCCGCCAGGCCGACCGAATAGGCGTCGGCGCTGTCGAACATATTGAGCCCCGAATCGAGGCACAGGTCGATCATGCGGCGCGCCTCGGCGACGTCGGTCGCACCCCAGGCGCGGAAGAAGTCGGTCCCGCCGCCGAAGGTGGCCGTGCCGAAGCTGAGGGCGGGAACGCTGAAGCCGGATCCTCCGAGCAGTCTGTATTCCATGTCTTCTTTCCTTGGGTGTGCGGCTCTTGCAGGCGGGATTGTCGCTGTGGCTGCGGCCGCGCGCCATCCCCAACCGTGCATGCCGGCCATTCCCGGCCGGGGCGCAGGGAACCCGGCGCCCGGCCCGGAGTTGGCTTGGCCGGACGCATGCGGGAGGACCCGGAGACGATCATGGCAGGCTGGATGCGCAGGTTCGGCCGGCTGCTGGGCCTGCTCGTCGCGGTCGCCATGCTGGCCGGGTGCGGGGACATGGAGATCGACGATTTCGCCGGGCGCTCGCCGCCCCTGGTGCTGGAAGAGTTCTTCGCCGGGCGGGTCGAGGGCTGGGGCATCCTGCAGTCCCGCTTCGGGACCCTGCGGCGGCAGTTCCGGATCGACGCCGAGGGCGAGTGGGACGCCGGCACCCGGACGCTGCGCCTGACGGAGACCTGGCGCTTTGATGACGGCGAGGAGGACGTCCTCGACTGGACCATCCGGCGCACCGGGCCGCGCAGCTACGAGGGGCACGAGCCGAGCCTGATCGGCCCCGCCCGCGGCGTCCAGGCGGGCAACGCCTTCCGCTGGACCTACCGGCGGCAGGCGCCCTCCACCGGGGGCACGCGGCTTTCCTTCGACGACTGGTTCTGGCTGCAGCCGGGCGGGGTGCTGATCGCCCGGGCCTCGGTGCGGCGGTTCGGCCTCGAGATCGCCACCCTATCGGTCTTCTATCGCCGCCGGCCGCCGCCGTGATCGGCGCCGGATCGGCGCAGACCCCGGTGGCGCGGCGGCGCCGGCGACCCATATCCCTGCTGCCCGTCAATCCCGGGAGGACACCATGAACGCCGTTCGGCAGATCGCCCTGTCTGGTGCGCTTTTCCTCTTCGCCGCTGCCGCCGCGCAGGCGGCGCCGGTGGAGGTTTCGTTCGGCGATCCGGCGCGGTTCACCGACGCCGGCCTCTATCGCGAGCGCGGCGCCAAGGCCGCGGAGCCGACGCTGCAGGCCATTCACGAACATTTGACCAGGCTCGGCGCCCGCCATCTCGGCCCCCGCCAGGCGCTGCGCATCGAAATCCGCGACATTGACCTGGCGGGCCGCTACGAGCCGTGGCGGATCGACACCCGGGAGGTGCGGGTCATGCGCGACATCACCTGGCCGCGCATCGCGCTCAGCTGGGTCCTGGAAGAGGACGGGGTGGTGGTGGCCGAGGCCGAGGAGACGCTGCGCGACCTCAACTACCTGTCGCGTTCGCCGTTCGTGCGCTCGGCCGACCCGCTGCCCTACGAGCGCGCGATGCTCGACGACTGGTTCCGCGCCCGCATCGTCGAGCGCCGGCCGGCCGCGGCGGAGGCCTCGCGCGGCCGCATCTAGGATCGCCTGCCCAGCCCGTCGCGAAATTTTCCCGACGGGCTGCGGACTAGACCCGGGGTGGGCTTCGTACACGGGAACATGAGCGCCCTGAAGTCCCGCTTCGATGTCGTCGGCCAGCTGGCCGCGTTGCGCCGCTACGCGCGCTCGCTGACCCGCGACGACGGCGATGCCGAGGACCTGGTCCACGACGCGCTGGTCCGCGCCTATGAGCGGCGCGGCGGCTTCCAGCCCGGCCGCAGCCTCCAGGCCTGGCTGCTGGCCATCCTGCACAACGTCTTCGTCGACGGCACCCGGTCGCGGCGCGCCGAGGGGCTGCGGATGCAGCGCGCGGGCGAACTGGCCGCGCCCTACGTCGAGCCGGCGCAGGATCACCACGTCCGCCTGGGGCAGGTCCGCCGTGCCTTCATGGACCTGCCGGAGGAGCAGCGCGCCTGCCTGCACCTGATCGTCATCGAGGGGCTGTCCTATGCCGAGGCCGCGGCCGCCCTGGACATCCCGGTCGGCACCCTGATGTCGCGGCTGGCCCGGGCCCGGGCGACCCTGCGCGCGATCGAGGACGATCCGGCGGGCGCGATCCCCGGCGCCGACGGCCCCCCCGCCGACACGCCGCCGCGGGGCCGGCATCTCAGAGTGGTAGGAGGGTCGGATGAGCCAGCCCGTTGACCCGATCGTCGAGGCCGACCTCCAGGCCTATGTCGACGACGAACTGCCCGTGGCCCGCCGCGTCGCCGTCGAGGCCTATCTGTGTCACCGGCCTGCCGAGGCGCTCCGGGTCATGGCCGACCTGCGGACCCGGGACGAGCTGCGCCTGGCGCTGGGCGACCGGCCGGCCGCGGCCCGCCCGGCCACGACCGAGGCGGCCCGGCGGGTCGAGCGGGGGCTCGGCCGCGACCGCGTCTTCCGCCGCCTGCGCCGGGTGGCGGCGGTCGTCCTGCTGCTCGGCTGCGGCTGGTTCGCCAACGGCCAGTTCGGCCATCTCGCGGTCCGCCAGGTGGCGGCCTCGGCCGTGCCCCCGTCCTTCGTCGCCGATGCCGTGATGGCCCACCGCACCACCCTGGTCCGCGCCGGGATGCGCTCCCAGCCGGAGGTGCGCGACTACGACCCGGCCGACATCCGGGCGGCCACCGCGATCGCCATGCCCGAGCTGCCGGAAGGCTGGCACGTCACCGACGTGCAGATCTTCCCCTCCACCTTCGGCCCCTGCGTCGAGCTCGCCATGGCCACCCCGGGCCTCGGCAAGATCTCGCTCTTCGCGGTGCGGCCGGGTGCCTTCGACGTCATCCCCGCGACGCTGGCGCGGGAGGGCGACCTCGCCGCCGCCTACTGGCAGATGGGCGAGGTCGCCTACGCGCTGGTCGGCCGCGGCGACGCCCGCGAACTCGACCAGGCCGCCGGTCGCCTGGCCCGATCCCTCTACTGACCGCTCTACCCCTTCAGGAGGTTCCACCGATGAACGCACCGCAATTCGGCAGCCGCTGGCAGGCGGGCGCCGGCCAGATGGACCGGGCCCTCTACGACGAAGGCCTGCGCCGGCACATGCTGCGAGTCTACAACTACATGGGCCTCGGCCTGGTGATGACCGGGCTGGTCGCCTTCATCGTCGGCACGACGCCGGCCCTCTACGTGCCGATCTTCTCCACGCCCCTGAAGTGGGTGGTGATGCTGGCGCCGATCGGCTTCGTGCTGTTCTTCTCGTTCCGGCTGCACTCGATGTCTGCGGCGGGCGCCCAGGCGCTGTTCTGGACCTTCTGCGCGGTCATGGGCCTGTCGCTGGCGTCGGTCTTCCTGGTCTTCACCGGGACCAGCATCGCCCGCACCTTCTTCATCGCCGCCGCCATGTTCGGCGCGACCAGCCTCTACGGCTACACGACCAAGCGCGACCTGTCGCAGTTCGGCTCGTTCCTGATCATGGGGCTGATCGGCGTCGTCATCGCCAGCATCGTCAACATCTTCCTGGGGTCGACCGCGCTGCAGTTCGCGGTGTCGGTGATCGGCGTCCTGGTCTTCGTCGGCCTGACCGCCTGGGACACCCAGTCGATCAAGGAGCAGTACGCCGAGGGCCATGATTCGGAATCGCTGCAGAAGCTGGCGGTGTCCGGCGCGATGTCGCTCTACCTCAACTTCATCAACATCTTCCAGCTGCTGCTCCAGCTGACCGGCCAGCGCGAAGAGTAGGCCGACGCCGCCGGGAGCACCCCGTTTCCACAACATCGGAGCATCGTGATGGACAACCAGGATCGCCAGGCCATCGAGGGGCTGTTCGCCCGGCTGGGCGACGTCGAACGCCAGGCGGGCCCGCGGGATGCCGGCGCGGAGGCCTTCATCCGCGACCGCATCGCCCAGCAGCCGGGCGCCCCCTACTTCATGGCCCAGACGATCGTGATGCAGGACTACGCCCTCGAGGAGGCGCAGCGCCGCATCGAGGAGCTGGAGCGCCAGCAGGCCGAACGCCCCCCGGCCGAGGAGCGCCGCTTCGGCGGCTTCTTCGGCGGCGGTCGCCGTCCGGGATCCGTCCCCGCGGCGGGGCGGGCGCCCATGCCGGGTGCCGTGCCGGACCGCGCCGGCATGCCCGGCGCCGGCGCCGTGCCGCCGCAGCAGGGGCGTGGCGGCGGCTTCCTGGCCGGCGCGGCCCAGACTGCGGCCGGGGTCGCCGGCGGCGTCCTGCTCGGCAACATGCTGGGCGGCCTGTTCGGCGGCGGCGGCGAGGCCAAGGCGGCCGAACCCGCCCCGTCGGAGCCGGCAGCCGACGAGGCTGAGAACGAGGGCGGCGGGTTCTTCGGCGGCCTGTTCGGCGGCGACGACGAAGAGAACTGATCGCGAGCCTTCGCGCCGCTGGCGCGAAGGGGACTACGGGGTGTCGGCGGGGGCTGCGGCCTCGGCCGGCTCCTCGGCCACCACGTCGCGCACCCGCTCCCAGCTCGCCTCCATGTGGGCGGCGAGTGCGGCGGCGGCGGCCTCGCCGTCGCGGCGGTCGAGTGCGGCCATGATCGCCTCGTGGTCGGCGACGGCACCCGCCCAGCGGTCGGGCGCCTCGTTGCCGATGTAGCGGATGCGCTTCAGGCGCGCCTGCAGGATGCCGTGCACATAGGCGAGCACCGCATTGCCGGAGGCCGCCAGGATGCGGCTGTGGATCTCCTGGTTCAGCTTGAAGTAGGGCAGGCGGTCGCGGGCGGCGTAGCGCTCCATCATCCGCTCGTGCAGGCAGCGGATCTCCGCCAGCTCCGCATCGCTCGCCCGCGCGCACACCAGTCGCCCGGCCTGGGCCTCCAGCCCGCCCAGTACGGCCAGCGCGTCCTGCACGTCCTGCGCGGTGAGGCGGCGCACCACGGCGCCGCGCGTCGGCACCAGCTCGATCAGCCCCTCGCTGGCCAGGAACTTCAGCGCCTCGCGCAGCGGCGTCCGCGACACGCCGAGCGCGCGGCCGAGATTGCCCTCATGGATCCGGCTGCCGGGCGCCAGCTCGCCCTCGGTGATCATGTCCCGCACCCGGCCGACCACCGCCTCGTGCAGGCTCTGGCGGACGATCGGCAGCGTCGCGCCGCGCGCCTCGCCGTCCGGCGGCGGTTCGGCTGCTATGTCCGGTTGCTCCGTGCCCCTCGCCATGCCGACCATAGTAGCGCCCGGGCCGGTGAAGGCAAAGCCTGCACGCTGTATGCAGCATTCTTGATGCCGGGGGCTTTGAGTGATTAAGTGGGACAAAAGCGACTCTGGGAGGGGCGCAGCATCGTGCTTACAGTCGGATTCATCGGTATCGGCACCATGGGGCGCGACATGGCGCTCAACCTGATCGCGGCCGGCCACCGCGTGCAGGTCCATGACGTGGTCGCCGCCGCCGCGCGGTCGCTGGCCGACCACGGGGCCGCGGTCGCGGACAGCATCGCGGATGCCGCCGCCGGCGCCGACCTGGTCGTCACCATGCTGCCGGATACCCCGCAGGTCGAAGAGGTGCTGCTGGGCCCGGGCGGCCTGGCGGAACATCCGCCCGCGGGCGGGGTGGTCGTCGACATGAGCACCATCTCGCCCGAGGCGACGCGGCGGATGCATGCCGCACTGGCCCGGGTCGGCGTCTCGCTGCTGGACGGCCCCGTCTCGGGCGGGCCGATCGGCGCGAAGAACGGCACCCTGTCGATCATGATCGGCGGCGACCAGGCGGCCTTCGAGAAGGCTCGGCCGGCGCTGGAGGCGATGGGCAAGACCATCGTCCATGTCGGGCCGACCGGGGCGGGGCAGACCGCCAAGCTGTGCAACCAGATCATGGTCGGCCTCAACCTCCAGGCGGTGTGCGAGGCGCTGGCGCTCGGCCGCGCGGCCGGGGTCGACCTCGAGGTGCTGCGCCAGGTGATGCTGGGCGGGTCGGCGGCGTCCTGGATGCTGGACAAGATGGGCCCGGCGATGATCGCCAAGGACGACAAGGCCGGGTTCCGCATCGACCTGATGCTGAAGGACCTGCGCCTGGTGGGCGAGCTGGCCTTCTCGGTCGGCCTGCCGCTGCCGGGCACCGCACTCGTCACCAGCCAGTATCTCGATGCCCGCGCCCATGGCGAGGGCGGCCTCGGTAACCAGGCGCTCTTCCGGGTCTACGACCGGATGAGCAACCAGGGGGAATGACCGTGGCCCGGCCGCGCCTCGGCTATGTCGGGCTCGGGCTGATGGGCACGGAGATGGTGCGGCGGCTGCTGGACTGCGGCTGGCAGGTCACCGTCTGGAACCTGGAGCCGGAGCGGGTGCCGCCGCTGGTCGCGGCCGGCGCGGTGGCCGCCGCCTCGCCGGCCGAGGTCGCCCGGGCGAGCGACATCGTGCTGATGTGCGTGCTGCACACCGCGGCGGTGGAGGCCTGCGTGTTCGGGCCGGGCGGCATCGCCGAGGGCGCCCGCCCGGGCCAGGTGCTGGTCGACCATTCGACCGCCGATCCCAGGCGCACCGCCGAACTGGCCCGGCGCCTGCGGGACGAGACGGGGATGGGCTGGGTCGATGCGCCCGTCTCCGGCGGCACGGTCGCGGCGCGCGAGGGCTCGATGACGGTGATGGCCGGCGGCGAGGCCGCGGACATCGAGACGGCGCGCCCGGTGATGGCCGACCTTGCCGCGAACTTCACCCATATGGGCCCGTGCGGCGCCGGGCAGACCGCCAAGCTCATCAACCAGGCGATCGTCGGCACCGGCTATGTGCTGATGGCCGAGGTGCTGGCGCTGGCCGAGGCGTCCGGCATCGACGCCGCCCGCCTGCCGCAGTGCCTGAAGGGCGGCCATGCCGACGGCACCCTGCTGCAGCAGCTCTATCCGCGCATGCAGGCGCGCGACTTCGACCCGCCGCGCGCCTATGCCCGGCAGTTGCTGAAGGACGTGCACGCGGTCGAGGATTTCGTCGCCGGCCTCGGGCTCGACCTGCCGCTGGTGGCCGCGGCCGTGCGGCGCCACGAGGCCCATGTCACCCCGGAAAACGCGATGATCGACCCGGCTTCGATCATCCGTCTCTACGAGAACAAGAAATGACACCAACCCCATAGCCCCTCGGGAGGGAACCCATGAAGCTGCCGAACATGCTGCGCGGCGTCGCCATCGCCGCCCTTGCGCTTCTCGCCGTCGCCCCGGCCGTCCACGCCGACGTGCTGGACGATCTCCGCAAGGCCAAGAAGATCCGCATCGCCATCGACTTCGGCGTGCCGCCCTACGGCATGACCGACGACAAGATGCAGCCGGCCGGATCGGACGTCGACACCGCCCGGGCCCTCGCCAAGGACTGGGGCGTCGAGCTGGAGATCGTGCCGACGACCGGCGCCTCGCGCATCCCCTCGCTCCAGACCGGCAAGGCCGACCTCGTCATCTCGACCCTGTCGGTCACGCCCGAGCGAGCCAAGGTGATCGACTTCTCGGTGCCCTACGCCACCCTGCGCACCGTGGTCGCCGGCACCAAGGCCGAGAACGTGAAGTCCCTGGCCGACCTCAACGGCAAGACCGTCGGCACGACGCGCGGGACCACCCACGACACCTACCTCCAGCAGAACGCCAAGGGCGCCAAGATCGTCCGCTACGAGGATGACGCGACGGCGGCCCAGGCCTTCGTCAGCGGCCAGGTCGACCTGTTCAGCACGGCCGAGCTGTTGCTGGCTCCGATCTCGGCCAAGAACCCCGCCCGCAACCTCGAGATGAAGTTCGTGCTGCAGGCGTTCAACCTCGCCGTCGGCGTCAAGAAGGGCGAGACCAAGCTGCTCGAAGAGGTCAACGCCTGGATCCGGGCCAACCTCAAGAACGGCACCCTCAACGCCATCTACAAGAAGCACCACGGCAACGACCTGCCGGCGGAGATCATCCAGGCCGGCGGCTGATCGGTCGTCCATGAGCGGCGGGCGGGCGAGACCAGCGCCCGCCCGCCTTTTCCTGCCGCCGACCGGAGAGCCGCCTGCGCCATGGCCGAGCCCAAGACCGCCAAGCTGAGGATCGTCGACGCCCACCACCATTTCTGGGATGCCGGGCGCAACTACCATCCCTGGCTGCGCGACCAGCCGCCGATCCCGTTCCGCTACGGGGACTATAGCGGGTTGCGCCGGGTCTACCTGGCGCCCGACCTGCTGGCCGACGCCGCCGGCTACGAGGTGGCCGGCACCGTCTATGTCGAGACGGAATGGGACCCGCGCGACCCGGTCGGCGAGATGGAGTACGTGGCGGAGCTGCGCCGCCAGGGCGACCTGCCCTCGGTCGCCGTCGCCCAGGCCTGGCTCGACCGGGAGGACGCGCCGGCCCTGCTGGAGCGGCTGGCCGGCTTCGACTTCGTGCGCAGCGTGCGCCACAAGCCGCGCGCCAACCCTGCGCCCGGCGACAGCCGGCCGGGCGGCATGGCCGACCCGCGCTGGCGGGCGGGCTTCGCGGCGCTCGCCCGCAACGGCCTGCGCTTCGACCTGCAGACGCCGTGGTGGCACCTGCACGAGGCGGTCGACCTGGCCCGCGCCTTCCCCGGCACCACCATCATCCTCAACCATACCGGCCTGCCGTCCGACCGCAGCGCCGAGGGCATCCGGGCCTGGCGGGAGGCCATGGCCGGGCTCGCCGCCTGTCCCAACGTGCAGGTGAAGATTTCCGGAATCGGCGTGCGCGGGCAACCCTGGACGGTCGACGCCAACCGCGAGATCGTGCTGACCACGATCGACCTGTTCGGGGTCGAGCGGGCCATGTTCGCCAGCAACTTCCCGGTCGACGGGCTCTGCGCCACCTATGGCGAGATCTATGGCGGCTTCGACGCCATCACCGCCGGCTTCCCGGCCGCCGACCGCGCCCGGCTGTTCTGCGACAATGCCTGCCGCATCTACGACCTGGTCCCGCTGCCGGGCGGCGCTGCGGCATGAACTACGATTTCGACTTCGAGTTCCTGGCCGACCGCTGGCCGGATTTCCTGGCCGGGGCCTGGCTGACGATCCAGCTGACGGTGGTGGCGATCGTGCTCGGCTTCGCGCTCGGCACGCTGTGCGCGGTGCTGCGCGTCTATGGCCATCCCCTGCTGCGGCGCCTGGTCGGCGGATACGTCGAGATCATCCGCAACACGCCGCTGCTGGTGCAGATCTTCATCGTCTATTTCGGCATCGCCACGCTGGGCCTGAAGCTGAGCGCCGAGACCTCGGCGATCATCGCGCTCGTCATCAATGTCGGCGCCTATACGACCGAGATCATGCGGGCCGGCATCGAATCCATCCCCCGCACCCAGATCGAGGCGGCCGACTGCCTGGGGCTGAAGCGCCTGCAGGTGATCCTGCACATCGTCCTGCTGCCGGCGATGGAACGGGTCTATCCCGCGCTCAGCAGCCAGTTCGTGCTGCTCATGCTGGCATCCAGCATCACCTCGCAGATCTCGGCCGAGGAGCTGACCGCGGTCGCCAACCTCATCCAGTCGGACACCTACCGCAGCTTCGAGGTCTACATCGTGGTGGCGATCGTCTACCTCGCGCTGTCGTTCCTCTATCGCATCGCCTTCTGGCTGATCGGCGGCCTGCTGTTCGTGCGCCGCCGCCGGCTCGGCACGGCCCTGTAGGGGGGAGGGGCCATGACGCAGTTCAACAGCTTCCACCTCCTCTACCTGGTCGACGCCGCCAAGTGGACGATCCTGCTGTCGCTGATCGCGTTCGCCGGCGGGGCGGTGCTCGGCATGGCGCTCGCGCTCTCGCGCCTGTCGCAGTGGCGGGCCCTGCGCTGGCTGGCGATCGGCTACATCCAGATCGTCCAGGGCACGCCGCTGCTGATCCTCTTGTTCCTGGCCTATTTCGGCCTCGGCATCCTGGGCGCCAAGCTGGAGCCGGTGGTGGCGGCCGGGCTGGCGCTCACCCTCTACACCGGCGCCTTCCTGGGCGAGATCTGGCGCGGCTGCATCCAGTCGGTGCCGAGGACGCAGTGGGAGGCGTCCGACTGTCTCGGCCTCGACCGGCTGCAGCAATATGTCTGGGTGATCCTGCCCCAGGCGACCCGGATCGCCATCCCGCCCACCGTCGGCTTCATGGTCCAGGTGGTGAAGAACACCTCGCTCGCCTCGATCATCGGCTTCATCGAGCTGGCCCGGGCCGGGCAGATCGTCAACAACTCGACCTTCCAGCCCTTCCTGGTCTTCGTCTGCGTGGGCGCGATCTATTTCGCGCTCTGCTACCCCCTGTCGGTCACCAGCCGCTATCTCGAGAGGAAGCTGCATGTCGCGCGCTGAAGCGGTCCTGCCGGCCGAGGGCCAGCCGATCGACCAGGTGCCCATCGTCCGCGTGACCGGGCTGGAGAAGTCCTTCGGGCCGCTCAAGGTGCTGGACGGGGTGTCCTTCGCGGTCCAGCCGGGACAGATGGTGGCGGTGGTCGGGCGCAGCGGGTCGGGCAAGAGCACCATGCTGCGCTGCCTGAACGGGCTGGAGGACATCCAGGGCGGCACGATCGAGATCTGCGGGCACCAGGTCGGCCGGCCCGGCAGCTGGAACAAGGCGCAGCTGCGCAGCGACGTCGGCATGGTGTTCCAGAGCTACAACCTGTTCCCCCACCTGACGGTGGAGCGGAACATCACGCTCGCCCTGACGCTGGTGCAGAAGAAGCCGAAGGCGGACGCGCGGCGGATCGCGCTCGCCGTGCTGGAGCAGGTCGGCCTGGCGGAGAAGGCGCAGGCCTATCCCGAGCAGCTGTCCGGCGGGCAGCAGCAGCGCGTCGCCATCGCCCGGTCGCTGGCCCTCTCGCCCCAGGTGATGCTGTTCGACGAGGTGACCTCGGCGCTCGACCCCGAGCTGACGGTCGAGGTGCTGAAGGTGATGGAGGACCTGTCGCGGGGTGGCATGACGATGATCCTCGTCACCCACGAGATGGGCTTCGCCAGGCGGGTCGCCCACTCGGTCATCTTCATGCATCGCGGCCGGGTATGGGAATCGGGCCCGACGGCGGAGCTGTTCGCCCGGCCGCAGACCATCGAGTTCCAGCAGTTCGTCGGCAGCGTCCTGTAGCGTCAGACGCAAGTCGACGCCAGGAGCAGCGGCAGGCCGGTCCACAGGGTCGAGACGAGCGCGGCCGCGGTGGCGGCCAGCCCGACCCGGGCCATGCGGCCGCGCCGCGCCGTCCAGGCGAAGCCCAGCATCAGGGCCAGCGCCACGGACGGCACCAGCCACACCCCGAACAGCATCGCCTGGTGCAGCAGCGGGCTCCAGGCGTAGCGGCAGCCCAAGGCCTGGACGACATAGAGCGCGGTGAAGGCGACCGCCCACAGGGTGAAGGCGGCGAGCGCCGTCGCCAGCCCGTGCGCGGCCCGGCGATCCGCGGTCACGGCGCGACCATGGCGGGCACCGCGTGCAGCAGCGCCACCACGATCAGGCCGGTGACCGCCGCATATCCGGCCAGAAGGCGCGTGTTGCACAAGGCCAGATGGCGCACGGGCGAGACGAACCCGGCCCGGACCCGGGCGATGGTGTAGAGCGCGGCCACCAGCGCCAGCCCGCAGTGGAACAGCGCATAGGCGCCGAGCGCGGCCGAGGCGGCGCCGTAGGCATGGGCCGACACCGACGGCAGCCGGTCGATCGTCGCGGCCAGGGCGCCCATCGCGACCGCGGCGCCCAGCGCCGACAGGGCGAGCGGTGCGACCGGCGAGCGGGCGCGGCCGGCCCGCCAGGCGCCCAGCGTCGTCGCGACCAGCCCCGCCGCCGCCATGGCGGCCAGGGCCGGGCTCGGCGCCGGGAGCGCGGGCGGCGGCCAGTTGGGCGCGATCACCCACAGGAAGGCATAGCCGAAGGCGAGCGAGGCGAAGAACGAGGCGTCGGCGACCAGCGTGCAGGCGAGCGCGGCATGGAGCGGCGAGCGCCGGTCGGCCGGCCCCGCCAGCGCCGACTGACCGAGGCCGATCGGCACCAGTGGCGGATCGCGCCGCTCGCCCATGCTCCACAGCCACAGGATCGCGAGGACCAGCACGGCTGCGGCACCGGCGAGCGACAGCAGGTAGAGCTTGAAGAGTGCGGAGACGAAGAAGGTGCCGGTCGCCAGCGCCATCCACAGCGGCAGGAAGGTCGGGCCGGGCAGCAGCAGGACCTGGTCGGGCCGGCCGGTCGCGGCGTCCACCCCCAGCGTCTCCCGCCAGCCGTTGCGGGTGACGCCCAGATGCTGCTCGCCGGTCATGATCGCCGTCGCCAGCCGCGTCGGCTCCAGGGGGCCGTCCACCGCCGGCTGGCTGGCGAAGTTGTAGCTGGGCGGGGGCAGGGGCATCGCCCATTCCAGCGTCCCCGCCCCCCAGGGGTCGGCCGGCGCCGGCCGGCCGAAGCGCCGCTGCAGGGCGATGTCGACGACGAACAGCGCGAAGCCGATCGCCATCACGAACGAGGCGACCGAGGACAGCAGGTTGAGGGCGTCCCAGCCGAGGCCGGGCGCATAGGTGTAGACCCGCCGCGGCATGCCGAGCAGCCCCGTCAGGTGCATCGGCAGGAAGGTCAGGTTGAAGCCGACGAACACCAGCCAGAAGGACGCGGTGCCGAGATGGTGCACGGGCATCCGGCCGGTGAAATGCGGCAGCCAATAGTAGGCGCCGGCCATCATCGGGAACAGGAAGCCGCCGATCAGGACATAGTGCAGGTGGGCGACCACGAAGTGGGTGTCGTGCACCTGCCAGTCGAACGGCACCACCGCCAGCATCACGCCGGTCAGCCCGCCCGCCACGAAGATGAAGAAGAAGCCGCAGATGAACAGCATCGGCAGCTGGAAGACCGGCCGGCCGCGCAGCAGGGTGCCGATCCAGGCGAAGATCTGCACGGCGGTCGGGATCGCCACCATCATGCTGGCGGCCGAGAAGAAGCCCAGCGCCAGGTGCGGGATGCCGACGGCGAACATGTGGTGCACCCACAGCCCGAAGCTGAGGAAGGCCATGGCGATGATGCTGACGACGATCCAGCTGTAGCCGACCAGCGGGCGGCGGGCAAAGACCGGCAGCACGGTCGAGACCACGCCCGCCGCCGGCAGGAAGATGATGTAGACCTCGGGATGGCCGAACAGCCAGAACAGGTGCTGCCACAAGAGCGGGTCGCCGCCGCGGAGCGGGTCGAAGAAGGGCCAGCCGAAGGCCCGCTCCAGCTCCAGCAGGATCGAGCCCAGGATCAGCGGCGGGAAGCCGACCAGCATCATCCCCGCCGTCACCAGCAGGTACCAGGCGAAGATCGGCATGCGATTGAGCGCCATGCCCGCGGCGCGGACCTTCAGCACCGACACCACGATCTCGACCGCGGCCGCGACGGCCGACACCTCGACGAAGGTGATGCCGATCAGCCAGACGTCGGCATGGATCCCGGGCGAATAGGGTCGCGACGACAGGGGCGTGTACATGAACCAGCCGCTGTCGGGGGCGACGCCCAGGACCAGCGATCCCACCACCAGCGCCCCGCCGAAGAGATAGCACCAGTAGCCGTAGGCGCTGAGGCGCGGGAAGGCGAGGTCGCGCGCCCCCAGCATCTTCGGCAGCAGGTAGACCGCCAGCCCCTCGAACATCGGGATGGCGAACAGGAACATCATCACCGTGCCATGCATGGTGAAGATCTGGTTGTAGACGGCGGCACCCAGGAAGGCGTTGGCCGGGGTCGCCAGCTGCGCGCGGATCAGCATCGCCAGTAGCCCGCCGATCGCGAAGAAGACGAAGGCGGTGACGATGAAGCGCCGGCCGACGATCGTATGGTTGACGGCCGACAGCCGGCCCCAGCCCCGCGGCGTGCCCCAGAGGGCCTCCAGCGCGCCGTCGAGTCCGGGTGGGGGAGGGTTGGCCGTGGAGGCGCCGGGCTCCGACCGTTGCGGGGTGCCGCTCAACGCAGGTCCTCCAGGAAGCGGGCGATCCGCCCGGCCGCGTCGGCCGGCAGCAGCGCGTGGTCGGGCTCGCGGCTGCCGGGCTTCAGCTCCGGGTGCCGGGCGATCCAGCGGATGAACCGGTCCGGCGCGTCGTCCGCCAGCGCCCCGCCGCCCAGCCAGCGCCGGCTGGCGACGCCGGCCAGGTTCGGCCCGGCGCCGTGCGGGCGGCGCGCGTCGGCGCTGTGGCAGGCGCCGCAGGATGCCGCGAAGTCGGCCGCCCCGGGGTGGTCGGCGGCGGGCGGGCGGGCCAGGGCCTGCATCCGCTCGCCGAAGCGGTCCTCGGCATGGGCGATGACCAGGAAGCCCATGAAGGTGTGCTGCACGCCGCAGAACTCCGCGCATTGGCCGCGATAGGTGCCGGGCGCATCCGCCTGCAGGCGGATGCGGTTGGGGTGGCCGGGAATGGCGTCCATCTTGCCGCCGAGGCGCGGCACCCAGAAGCTGTGGATCACGTCATGGGCGACGACCCGCACCTCGACCGCCCGCCCGGCCGGGATGTGCAGCTCGCCCGCCGTGTGCAGCGGCCGGCCTTCGACGTCCGGGTAGATGAATTCCCACCACCATTGCCGGGCATGGGCCTCGACCCGGAACGGCGTCTCGCCGTTGGCGCGGGGCAGCAGCGCCTCGCCGGTGCGCAGGGAAAAGACCAGCAGCAGGGTCAGCACCAGCAGGGGGAGGGCCATCCCCGCCCCGCCGAGCAGCATCAGCGTCGACGGGGCCCGCCGCGGCGTGTCGGTCCGCAAGGCATAGAACAGAAGGCCCATCACGGCGGCCAGGATCACGGTCGCCCCGCCCAGCATCCACCACCAGAGCATGGCGATGCCGGCCGCCCCGGGGCCGGCCGGATCGAGGGCCGACAGGGGGCCTTCGCACCCGGCGAGGACGCCGGCCGCGGCCGGCAGCAGGAAACCCCGGCGGCCGCGCCGCGTTGCACGGGGGTGGCCGGCCGCGCCACCTGGACCCCACCCGAGCCAACGGAAGCCGATGGCATGACCGAGCCCCACCTGCGCGACCCCCGCTACCACGACATCAGCTCGCGGGTGGCGCTCGCCGGCCACCCGATCCACGCAATGATGGTCACCTTCCCGATCGCCCTGGTCATGTCCACGCTCGGCTGCGACGTGTTCTTCTGGTGGACGGCCGACCCCTTCTGGGTCCGCGCCGCCCTGTGGGCGAGCGGCTTCGCCTTCGGCCTGGGTGTGCTGGCGGGCCTGGTCGGGACGGTGGAGATCCTGCTCGCCCCTGGCATTCGCCGCCGGCCCGCCAGCTGGACGCATTTCGTGGCCGCGATGATGCTGCTCTCGGTCGCGGGCGCGAACTGGGGGATGCGGCTGGCCGATCCCCTCGCCTCGCCGCTGCCCTGGGGCATCCTGCTGTCGGGGCTGGCGGCGGTCTTCGTCGGACTGGCCGGGTGGCACGGCGGCAAGCTGGTGTTCGAGCATCAGATCGGCATGATGCTGGAGAACGAGGACTGACCGTCGCCGGACTGCGCCGGCCGTGGCCGGCGCAGCCAGTCGGGGAAGAGCGTCGAGTCGATGACGGGCTTGGCCAGCACGAGCCACAGCACGCCCAGGATCAGGACGCCCGCGACCGTCAGCAGCACGGGCGGCAGGAGGCGCGGGGCCCGCCCGTCGGGCTTCGCCAGCCCGACGATGACGCGCCCGCATTGCATGTGGACCAGGGCCATTCCGCCCACCAGCAGCAGCTTGGCGAAGAGCCAGGGCGCGAAGGCCTCGCGCTGGAAGATCAGGGCCATGCCGCTGCCGATCGTCAGCACCGCCGCCGGCGAGGCCACGGCCAGGTAGCAGGCCCGGGCGAAGCTGCGCAGCTGCCGGGCCGCCGGCGCCTCCCACTCGTCGCGCCGGACCATCCGTCCCAGCGGGGCGATCACCCCGGGCAGGACCAGCAGGCCCGCGCACCAGGTCGACAGGGCGGCGATGTGCAGGATCTTCAGCCACGCCGCGGTCACGCGCGCGGGTCCGGGCTTGGCCGTCCGGCCGCGAGCCAGCCGGCGACGGGAACGAGTGCCGCCGCCAGGTAGGGCAGAGCGGCCGGCACCCACATGACGAGGCCGGCCAGCTGCTGGTCCTCCAGCGGCGTCAGGCCCCAGGCGAGCGTCGTCGCGAAGTGCGGGGCGTAGAGCGGCGCCGGCACGAAGGTGAGGAGGGCGCCCAGCAGGCCCATCTGCATCACCGTCGCCAGCAGTGCCGACAGGCTGGCCACGCCGTCGTGCCGGCCGGCGCGCAGCGTGCTCCAGAACAGCACTGCGCTGCCGAGGAGCGTCGCCTGCATCAGCCAGTAGAGCGGGTCGCTGGCCAGGGCCGCGGCATAGGGGCCGGGCATGTGCCACAGCCAGAGCGCGATCGTCTGCGCCAGGGTCGCCAGCAGCAGGCCGCCGCCTCCCCGGCGCGGCAGGGCCGACCGGGGCAGGGCCGCGGCGATGAGCGGCGCCGCGCCGACCAGCAGGACCAGGTGATGGATGGCGCGGGCGGAGAAGAGGGCGGACGAGAGCGCGCAGAGCGGCGACACGAAGGCTACCGCGAGCAGGGCCCAGGCGCCGCCGGCGCAGGCCGCGCGGTGGCCATCGGGGCGGCGGAGCACCAGGGTCAGCGCGGCCAGGCCGAGCAGGGCCAGCAGCACCGGATCCATGTTCCAGCGGGCCCAGATCTCCGCCGGCACGGGACCCGTCCCGCAATAGGGTATCGTCTCGCCCATCCGCTGCCCCCTTCGTCCTCCTCGACGCGTCGACGGTTCCCGCTCCACGGGCATCGGATGGCCCGCAGCGGGTGTTAACGCCGTGACCGGCTCCTCGGCTCCCTGGCGCGCGGCGGGATCAGACGATCGCCTTGTCCCAGCCGCCGTAATGCTCGCCGCTCAGCCGGCCGCGGGGCAGCGACAACAGGATCAGCAGCAGCCCGGCGACGATGCCGACGGCGGCCGAGGCGACGCCCCCGCCGTCCAGCACGAAGGGTGCGGCGACCAGCCAGGCGCCGATCGGCAGGTTGAGGAAGCGCACCGGCCGGGCGATCTCGGCCAGTGCGGTGACGGCGACGGTGATGACGAGGCAGCCGGCGACATGGTCGCTGTCGGCGAGCGCCCCCTCGGTCCCGGCCAGGAGGCGCGTGGCCATCAGCACCACGCCGACCGCGATCGAGGCCGCAAGCGTCCAGGGGAAGCTGACCCCACCCAGGAGGAAGGCCCGCAGCATCTCGCCCACCGGGGCGTCGATGTCCGGCCTCGCTTCCCGCTTGCCGCCGGGCAGGCTGTCGCCGCCCTTCCAGAAGGTGCGCCAGAGCGGCCGGCCGGCACGCCGGGCCCGCAACAGGAACTGCGTCGTCGCCAGGAGCTCGTCGAGCGCATAGGGAATCATCAGTACGCTGACGACCGCCGTGGCCAGGCAGATGCCGCACCAGGTGCCGATCAGCACCGGCTGGATGATGATGAAGCCGATGCTGACCGCGCCCAGCGGCACGATCAGCAGGCCGAATCCCAGGACCAGCCACGGCATGGTGCGCCAGCGGCGGCGGTCGCCGATCAGGCCGGTCAGGGCCTCGATCAGGTAGACGGCGGCGCCCATGCCGGCGTCGGCGATCGGCCAGGCGCGGGACAGCTCGGAGGTGACGACCGTCTCCGTCCCGTCGCCGAAGACCGGGTCCCAGGCGGCGTCGACATGGCCCAGCTGGAACGCCGCCATGTAGCGCGACAGCAGGAAGCCGACGAACGCCAGGACCACGATCGGCACCCGCTGCGAGTAGCTGGACGGCGAGTAGCTCCAGCCCAGCGGCACGTCGGCGTCGCTCTTGAGCGCGACCGAGGCGATGCCGGGCGGGTTCGACCAGCAGGTGGCCAGCAGGATCGAAAGCGCGCCTATGATGGTGTCGTTGGCATAGGCGGCGGCACTGCCGGTCCAGAAGACCAGCGGCGCGAACAGCAGCCAGGTCCCGACCGCGGCCGTCGCCCAGCGCGCCCAGCCGTGCCGGAGACGGAGAGCGAGCGCTCCGAACAGCACCAGCAGGAGGCCGCAGGCGAGGTCGCTCCAGGCCAGCCAGCCGTCCCGGACGTCGGGTTCGGCCAGGACCCGCCCGGCCGCCGGTGGCACGGGGGTGACGTCGCCCGGGTCGAACAGGCCGAGCGTGAAGGGGCTGGCCAGCAGCCACAGTCCCAGCATCGCCACCAGGAACGGGGCCCAGCGGGTCGCGCGATGGTCCTCGCGCCGCCGGGCCTCCACGTCGCGCCGCTCTCCGGGGGCCAGCCGTTCGGGCGGCGCCTCCTCGACCTTGGCCGCGGCCACCGCCTCGGCGTTCAGCTTGTTGGCCGCGTACCAGGCGGCAGGGTCCTTCTTCAAGGCGGCGATCATCGCCGGGATGGTCGCCTCCAGCCGGTGGCGCGGCCGCCAGTCGAGCAGCTGCTCGGCGCGGGTGGTGTCGACCTCGTAATGGTCGTCGGCGCGATCGATCATCCAGGGCTGGACGAAGGGGTCGATGTCGAGCACGTCCTCCTGCAGCCACTGGCCGGCCTTGGCCATCGCCTTGGGGACCGTCCGGGTCTCCCATTCCTCGTCGTGGATCAGCCGGCCGAACAGCCGCTGCAGCTGGTCGTAGCTCAGCGTCTCCCGTTCGCCCAGCAGCAGGGCGGTCTCGCCGGGCAGGCGGTCTCGGCGGTCGACGATGCGGGCGATGGCGTCGACCAGGTCGTCCAGGTGCAGGTAGGGCTGGCCATGGTCGAGCTCGCCCGGGTAGAGGTGGCTGATGACCTGGCGCTCGTGGATGTTGGCGATCTGCTGCGCCAGGAACGCCGCCCGGCACATCTCGTCATAGACGCCGGCCGGCCGCAGCAGGACCAGCGGGATGTCGCCATGCTCGGCCGACAGCGCCGCCTCGGTCCGCGCCTTGGAGGCGGGATAGGCGGACTTGGGATCGATCGGCCAGTCCTCGTCGATCGGCCGGCCCGGCAGGGTGGGGCGATGGACCAGCAGGGTGCTGGCGAGGATGAACTGGCCGACCGCGAGGTCCTGCAGGCAGCGCATCAGGCGCCGGCTGCCCTCCACCGTCACCGCGTCGTATTTCGGGTTCTCGTCGCCCGACAGGTCGTAGTAGGCGGCCAGGTGGACGACCGAGGCGATGGCGGGCCCGGCCCGGTCCACGACCGTCCGGACGGCATCGGCGACGCTGTCGTCCTTGGTCAGGTCGAGCTGGACGGGCTCGACACCCGGTAGCTTGTCCTCGGGAACGGTGAAGTCGAAGCCGAACACGCGGTAGCTCCGGGCGAGCCGGCGGGCGATGGCACGGCCGAGGAAGCCGCTGCTGCCGGTGACGATCACGGTCTCGCGGGTGCCTGCCTCGCGGGTATCTGCCGCCTGCGGCATGTCGTCTTCCTCCGGCCGGGTCGTGGGCATGGCGAAGGCCCGCTGGAACCGGCGGGCGCTGCCTTGGAAGCGCGTGGGGCACCCCAAGGGTTCCATGCCGATGTTCCCGCGGCCCGCCCCATGGCATCCGTGGCCGGTGCCGTCCGCCCGCGGCATACTCGCCCCTGCCGGACGGCGCCCGACTCGGGATGGCGCCGCGGGCGGGAGGGGAGCGGCCAAGCATGGATGCGGTTTCGGAGTTCGATTTCATCGTCGTCGGGGCGGGGTCGGCGGGCTGCGTGCTCGCCAACCGGCTGACGGCCGACGGCAAGTCCACGGTCCTGCTGCTGGAGGCCGGCGGCAAGGATACCGACCCCTGGATCCACATCCCGGCCGGCTTCTACCGCAACATCTACAACCCCAAGGTGGCCTGGAAGTTCGAGACCGAGCCGGAGCCGGAGATGATGGGCCGGCGCATCCCCTGGCCGCGCGGCAAGGTGCTGGGCGGGTCGAGCTCGATCAACGGCCTGATCTACATCCGCGGCCAGAAGGAGGATTTCGACCTCTGGCGTCAGATGGGCAATGCCGGCTGGTCCTATGACGACGTCCTGCCCTATTTCCGCAAGTCGGAGTGCCAGGAGCGCGGCGCCGACGCCCACCATGGCGGCGACGGGCCGCTCGCCGTCTCCGACCTGCGCACCCCGCACGAACTGCACGACGCCTTCATCGCCGCCGCCCAGGAGGCGGGCTACCCCTTCAACCCGGATTTCAACGGCGCCTCGCAGGAAGGGGTCGGGCCGCTGCAGGTGACCGTCCGCGGCCGGCGGCGGTGCAGCGCGGCCGTCGGCTACCTGCGGCCGGCGATGCGCCGGCCCAACCTGAAGGTCGAGATCCGGGCGCTGACCCACCGCGTCCTGACCGAGGGGCGGCGGGCGGTCGGCGTGGAGTACGGGCAGAACGGCGTCGTCCGCCGCGCCCGCGCCCGGCGCGAGGTGCTGCTGTGCGGCGGCACCATCAATTCGCCGCAGATCCTCCAGCTCTCGGGCATCGGGCCGGGCGAGCTGTCGCAGGCGCTCGGCATCCCGGTCGTCCACGACCTCCCCGGGGTCGGCATGAACCTGCAGGACCATCTGGGTGGGCGGCTCATCTACCGGGTGCGCAACGCCAACACCTTCAATGAGATCTCGCGCAGCTGGTGGCGCAAGGCGCTGACCGGGATGGAGTACATCCTGGCCCAGCGCGGCGCCCTGATGACCGGGGCCGCGCCGATCGGCCTGTTCCTCAAGACCCGGCCGGAACTGGCCTCGCCCGACGTGCAGTACCAGTTCCTGGCCGGCAGCTCGCCCAAGGCCGGCGACCCGATGCACGACTTCCCCGGCTGCACCATCGTCGCCATCCCCTGCCGGCCGGAGAGCCGGGGCTGGCTGCGCATCCAGTCGCCGGATCCCGCGGTCCCGCCGCGGATGATCGCCAACTACCTTTCGACCCAGGGCGACCGCGACACGATGGTCGGCGCCCTGCGCGCCGCGCGCCGGGTGTTCGAGGCCCCGGCCATGCGCCGCGTCGTCACCGGGGAGTTCCTGCCGGGCCCGGGCGCGGTCAGCGACGACGACCTGCTGAACCATGTCCGCGCCACCGCCGGCACGACCTTCCACCAGACCAGCACCTGCATGATGGGGCCGCAGGCGACGGCCGTCGTCGACACGACCCTGCGGGTCAAGGGCATGGAGGGCCTGCGGGTGGTCGATGCCTCGATCATGCCGACCGTGGTCTCCGGCAACACCAACGCCACCGCGATCATGATCGCCGAGAAGGGGGCGGACATGATCCTGGCCGGGGCGAGGGCGGCATAGCCGCCGCTTCCGGCGCCGTCTGGCCGGGCGGCGCCGGCAAAGCGCCGCGCGCGGAGGCCGGTCGATCGGGACAGCACCATGGGGCATACCGGCGCTGGGAAGGGGCATGGGGTCGCGGACGATTGACGGATCGGCCGCACCGCACGACCTGCTGTACCAGCAATGCCAGGGGATCGGGACATGCATGCCCACGCAAGACACCTCGCCGCCGCCGCGACTGCTGGCGCTCGCCACCGCGGTTCCGCCGCATGACCTGGCCCAGGACGCGGTGGCCGACGCCGCCGCGGCGATCTTCTCCGGGGCCGGGGGCGGCTTCGCGCGTCTGAGGCCGGTCTACCGCCACGCCAAGATCGATCGCCGCCATGCCTGCGTGCCGCTCGACTGGTTCCGGCGTGCGCACGGACCGGCCGAGCGCAACCGCCTGTTCCTGGACCATGCCGTGGCGCTGCTGGCGGAAGCGGCGGCAGCCGCGCTCGACCGGGCGGGACTGGCGGCGTCGGATATCGACACGCTGGTGACGGTCTGCTCGTCCGGGATCGCGACGCCGGGGCTGGATACCCGGGTGATGGCCCGGCTGCCGTTCCGGCCCGACGTGCAGCGCCTGCCGCTGTTCGGCCTCGGTTGCGCCGGCGGCGTCCTGGGCCTGGCCCGTGCCGCGACCCTGGCCCGCGCCGACCCCGGATCGCGGGTGATGCTGCTGGCGGTCGAGCTGTGCAGCCTGACCTTCCGTCCCCAGGACCAGTCGCCGACCAACATCGTCGCGACGGCGCTGTTCGGCGACGGCGCGGCGGCGGCGATCGTCCGCTGCGGCGACGATCCCGCGATCGGGGATGCCTGCCCCCGGCTCGGCCCGTCGGGCGAGCACACCTGGCCCGAGACCCTGGACGTGATGGGCTGGGACGTGGCCGACGACGGGCTGCGGGTGGTCTTCTCGCGCGACATTCCGGTGCTCGTCCGCGACCGGCTGCGACCGGTGGTGGACGGCTTCCTCGCCCGTCATGGCGTGGCGTGGAGCGATCTCGACGGGTTCCTGTGCCATCCGGGCGGGGCCCGGGTCCTGGAGGCGATGGAGGATGCCTTCGGCCTCGCTCCGGGCCGGCTCAGCCACGCCCGGGCGACGCTGCGCGACCATGGCAACATGTCCTCGGTCACCGTGCTGTTCGTGCTGCGCGCGGCCCTCGACGCGGCGGTGCGGGGCCGGCACCTGATGACCGCGCTGGGGCCGGGATTCACCGCCGCGATGCTGCTGGTGGACGCCGGCTGACCATGGCCGAGCTGCTCCTGCAGGCGCCGGTCGCCTGGGTGGTGGCGCTGGTCGCCCTGCAGCGCCTCGCCGAGATGGCGGTCGCCCGTCGCAACACGGCCCGGCTCATGGCCGGGGGCGGCCGCGAGATCGGCCGGGCCCACTATCCCCTGTTCGTCGTCCTGCATGCGAGCTGGCTCGCGGCGATCCTGGCGACGACGCCCGCCGACCGGATCCCGGACGCGTGGCTGCTCGGCCTCTATGCCGTCCTGCAGCTGCTGCGCCTGTGGGTGATGGCCACGCTCGGCCGCTACTGGACGACCCGGATCATCACCGTCGACGGGGCACCGCTGGTGCGGGGCGGGCCATACCGCTTCCTCCGCCACCCCAACTACTGGGTGGTCGCGGCCGAGATCGCCGTGCTGCCGCTCGCCTTCGCCAACTGGCCCGTCGCGGTCCTGTGGTCGATCCTGAACGCCGCCCTGCTACGGCACCGCATCCGGGTCGAAGCGGCGGCACTGGCCGCCCGCCGCTCCGCCTGACCGGCCCCAGCCGGTTACGCGGCGGCGGTCGCCCGGCCGTCGTTTCGGCCCGGCCGTCCCCGGCCGGCCAGGTCGGCCAGGGCCGCCGCGACCTGCCGGATCGGCCTCTCCCAGTCCAGGGAGGTTGTCTGGCGGAAGAGGCGCATGGTCGGATACCAGGGGCTGTCCTCGCGGTCGGTCAGCCAGCGGAAGCAGCCGTCGAAGCGCGACAGGACCCAGACCGGCCGGCCGAGCGCCCCGGCCAGGTGGGCCATCGCCGTATCGACGGTGACGACCAGGTCGAGCTGTTCGACGATGGCGGCGGTGTCGGCGAAGTCGCGCACCTCGCCCATCGGGTCCAGCATGCGGTCGGCGAAGGGCTGGCCCTGGCGGTCGCGCCCCCGCGCCCCGAACTGGAGCGAGACGAAGTCGACCTCGGTCACGCCGAACAGCGGGGCGAGCCGTTCCAGCCGGACGCTGCGGCGGCGGTCGGTGGCGTTGCTCATCGCCAGGTGCGGCCGTGCATCCCCCGCCCACACCAGCCCGACGCGCAGCCGCCCGCGATCGGGAATCCGGCCGGCCCAGCGTGCCCGCGCCTCGGCGTCGGGCGCCAGGTAGGGAACGGTGGCGGGGATCGTCTCGACGGTGGTGCCGAACAGCTCCGGCAGGCCCATCAGCGGGGCGTGCAGATCGTGCGGGCCGACCGGCTGGCCCGGCTCCACCACCCGGTCGACGCCCGCGACGGAGCGCAGCAGGCGTTGCAGCGCGGTTTGCGCGATCACCACCACCCGGGCGCCGCGGTCGGCCACCAGGCTGGCGTAGCGTACGAACTGCAGGCTGTCGCCGTGGCCCTGCTCGCCCCACAGCACGATGGTGCGGCCGGCGATCGGTTCGCCCCGCCAGCGCGGCTGGGTGAAGGGCATCGGGCGCACCATGTCGGTCCGGAAGCGATGCTCGTACTCCGTCCATCCGCGCCGGAAGTCGCCCTGGCGCAGCAGCGCCAGCGAGCGGTTGAAGCGTGGCGCGACGAAGTCCGGCCGGGCGGCGAGCGCGGCGTCGAAATCGGCGATCGCCGCGTCCAGCCGGCCGGCCATGACCTGCAGGATGCCGCGCTCGTTGCGCAGGTCCGGCCCGGGTTCGCCGGCCCCGGCGGCACGATCGAGCTCGGCCAGCGCTTCGTCGAAGCGGCCCTCGTCGCGGAGCGCTGCGGCCAGCGCGCGACGCGGCGGGGCGGCGTCCGGCGCCAGGTCGAGCGCGGCGCGGAAGGCGATCGCCGCTTCCGCGTTGCGACCCTGTCCGGCAAGCAGCCGGCCGAGATTGAAATGGGCCTCGACCAGTTCGGGGTCGCGGGCCAGGGCGGCGCGGAAGGCCGCCTCCGCCTCGGCGCGGCGGCCGAGCAGGCCCAGGGCCGAGGCGCGCAGGTTGAGGGCCAGCGGATCGGCGGGGGCGATGGCCGCCGCCTCGTCGGCGATCGCGTAGGCGCGTTCGAACTCGCCGCGGGCGACCAGCACGCCAGCCAGGCGCAGCAGCACCGGTACCGGGCGCACCGGCTCCCGCGCGCCGAGGTCACGCAGCAGGGTGCGCAGGCGCTCCTCGGCTTCCGGCAGGCGACCTTCTTCGTGCGCCTTGGCGGCGGCGGCGAGCGGCGCTGCCCAGTTCGGTTCGTTCATGGCATGGCTCCCGTGGCGCGGTTCCGGGGTCGTGGGTCAGCCGGCGGCGAAGTGCGCGCGGATGGCCTCGACGCCCTGCATGGTGAGGGTGATGCGATCGGCGTCCATCGCCTGGTCGTGGGACGAGAACTTGGCGATGACCAGCTGGCGGGCGCGGTCGACGAAGAGGTTCTGTCCGTTCACGCCCAGGCAGAAGACCAGCGGCGAAGCGCCGTCCAGCACGTACCACTTGCTGCGGTAGCGCATCGGCCGGCCGGGGAAATAGGCGGCGAAGTCGCCCGCGTCCCAGGCCGCGCGATCCGGTGCGGCGCGATCCGGGGCCGTCAGGTCGTCGATCCAGGCCTCGGGGATGATGGCGGTCCCGTCGCGGCTGCGCCCGCCATCGACCAGCAGCTGGCCGACCCGGGCCAGGTCGCCGGCCGTCGCGCAGAAGCCGCCCGCGCCGCGCGGCGCCCCCAGCCGGTCGACGGTGATGTAGGCGCTGCGGGCGGCCCCCATGGGCTGCCACAGCAAGCCGCCGACGACATCGGCATAGCGCTCGCCGGCGGCGCGCTCGATCACCCAGGCGAGCAGGTCGGTGTTGGGCGAGACATAGTGGAAGCGGCCGCCATGGGGGCCGTCGGCCTCGGTCAGGGTGCGGAAGAAGCTGCGCAGGTCGGACGGCCGGTCGCCCGGCTCGAGCGGGTTCCAGTTCTGCGCCTTGCGATAGGCGATGATCGGCCCCGACGTGGCGAGGTAGTTCTCCTCGAAGCCGATGCCGGCCCGCATGTCGAGCAGGTGGCGGAGGCTCGCCCCCGCATAGGCGGTGCCGGCCAGTTCGGGGATCCACCGGGTCACCGGATCGGCCGGGTCGAGCCGGCCTGCGCCGGCCAGGATGCCGGCGACGATGCCGAGGATCGACTTCGATACCGACATCAGGATGTGCGGCGTGTCCGCCGTCATGCCATGGGCGTAGCTCTCCCACGCCACCTGGCCGCGATGCAGGACGACCAGCGCATCGGTATCGGTCGCCTCCAGGAACGCTGCAAAGGTCATTCCCGCGACCGACAGGGCGGCCAGGTCCGCCGGGGCCGCCGGCAGGGGACGGACGCGACCGGGATCGCAGGCGATGTCGGCCGTCGGCACGATCTCGCGGACATGCTGGAAGGCCCAGCGATGGAACGGCGGGGTGCGCCAGTTGGCCAGCGTCACCTGGCCGGCCGGGTCGGGCGGAAAGCCGGTCATCAGGCCAATCTCGGTCATGGGGCCTCGCTCTGTTCAGTCGGGCGGCGGCTCAGGCAAGCCGCTCGTTGCCGCCCGTCATGCTGGTGAAGGATACGATCTGTTGCATGGATCGGCGCAGGGAGAATCGCGGCATCAGGTCGCGCCAGGCCTGCTCGGTGCGGTCGATGGCCGCCTGGGGGTCGGCCAGCAGCGCCTCCACCGCCGCCTGGACCCGCTCGCGGCTGCAGGCGAAGGCATAGGTCTCCAGCCCCGGCATGTGCGCGCGGGAAAATTCGTTGCTTTCGCTCACCGGCACGACGCCGGCGGCAAGCGCGGTGAAGACGCGGTCATGGACCGATTCGTCGACCAGCGGATGGGTCGAGACCGACCCCAGGTATGACGGCAGCCTCGCCATCATCTCGGGCCAGGGAATCGGTGGATGGATGACGGCCCCGCCAGCCGGCATCCGGAAATGCTCCCAGCCCTTGCCATGGATGTCTACCGGATAGCGGCGGAGGGCATCGGCGACGAGGTTGGTCCGGCGGATGCGGACGTAGCGGTCGAGGCGGTTGAGGAAGGCGATCGTCTGCCGGCTGCTGCCGTCGAGGAAGACGTCCTGCGCCTCGGCGGCCCGCTGGAGGACAGGCAGGAAGTCCCGGGTGTTGGCATGCAGCAGCTGCTCGGCTGCCGCAAACAGGATCTCGCGCTTCGGCGACGGCAAGGCCCGCCATTCGGCCTCCAGGGTGCCGGGGTCGCCGCAGCTCTTGGTGAACAGCAGCCGCCCGTTGCGCGCCGCGGCGGCTTTCGGCGCGAGGCCGGTCAGGTGGCGGTCGGGGATGCCGAGATGGGCGGCAAAGGCCATGCCCTTGGCATTGGCGTGGGCCAGGGCGAAGCGGGCATGGTCCGGGAAGACGTAGCCCTGCAGCAGGTAGCGGCTGCGCTGGACGTGACTCGCCAGAAGATAGCTGACGTGGTCGCACGACCAGTTGAAGAAGGGGATCCGGGCGGCCTCCCACAGCGACACCCGGCCCGTTTCCTGGCGGACGCTGATGTCGCTGCCCACACCGGACATGCCCAGCGCGAAGGCGTACCGCGTGCTGCGCAGCAGGTCGCGGAGCCGCCTGAGAGTTTCATCCTGGAACAGCAGGAACTCGTCGACGGCAAAGCCCATCGCTCGTAGCTCGTCGCCTGCCAGACGCAGGAAGCCGCGCAGCGAGTCGTAGTCGCTGGCGTCCCAGTGCAAGATCAGGACCCGGCGTTCCGGATCGGTCGTCGATGTGCCTGCCATGGGCCTCTCTGCGTGGTGCCTGAACGGCCCGGCCGCTCTATTCGGTCACGGGCGGTCCGCCGTCAATGCGGGAAGGCGGGCACCTGCCGCGCCAACCCGCCGAACCGGTCCAGCAGCCGCTCGCGCCAGGCATGGACAGGGTCGTCGTCCGCCAGCAGCACCAGGGGGCTGACGCAGCGCGCCCACTGGAAGCAGCTGAAGGCCGCATAGTCGCCATAGTCCGGCTCGGCGCCGCCGAGATGGGGATGATCGGCGAGCGCGGTGCGCAGCGGCTGCAGCAGCGCGCGGAACGCCGGCAGGCGTGCCTCGCGGTCGGCGGTCACCGCCTCCAGCTCCATGCCGAACCGTTGCTCCCGGCTGGTCCGGAAATAGGCCTGCTCCTCCGCCCCCAGCACGGCGGGGATGTCGCTGACGATGAGGCGCACCAGGGCGGCGTTGATCGTGTCGGCCCAGGCCGCGACGAAGCGGATCGTGGCGGCCGGACCGGCGAACAGCGGGGGAGCGTCGGGGTAGGTCGCTTCCAGGTACCGGGCGATCGCCCAGGAGTCGACGACGGTGCGCTCGCCGTCGACCAGCACCGGGACCTTGTCCCATTGGGCGAAGGCCAGCCTCTCCGTCTCTCCGAAACGCCAGGGGACGCTCTCGAAGGCAAGTCCCTTGTGCGCCAGCGCCATGCGGCTGCGCCAGCAATAGGGGCTGAAGGGGCGCTCCGGGTCGGCGCCGACCAGCTCGAACAGCCGGCGGGGGGATGGGGTGGGTTGCAGCGGCGAACTCATCGGCTGGATTCTCCGGGACGGATGGATTGCTGCCGGGTGGCGACCACGGCCAGCCCGGCCCCCGCGGCGAGCGACAGGGCGCCGATGGCGAACAGGGGCGCGTGGATGCCGGTGACGGCGAAGAGGTGCGACAGGGCCCAGGCGCCGCCGGCCTGGACGACCGCGAAGGCGCTCGTCATCCAGCCCCAGACGCGACGGTGGCCGGCCGCCCCGGTCTGCTCGGCGACCCAGGCGGAGCAGAGCGTGGTGGTGCCGCTGATCAGGGCGCCCACCACCACCGAGGACAGGAACAGGCCGGCCGGGCCGGACCAGACCAGCGGCAGGGCCACGCCCAGGGCCTTCAGGGCCATGGCCGCGGCGAAGGTCCGGCCCAGCCCCGCCCGGTCGGCCACGGTGCCCGCCAGGAAGGGGCCGAACGCCGCGCCGATGCCGAAGATGAACCAGAAGGCGCCGCCGGTCGCCAACCCCTGGCCGAGCCCGCGCGCGATGTAGTCGACCCAGAACACCGTATGGGGGATGAAGCCCAGCGCGTCGCAGGCATAGGCCGCGAGCAGCAGGCGGATGGGCACGGGCAGGGGCCCGGCGCGGCGGGTCACGGTCGCCGGCCCGGCGCGGTCGCCGGGGATGGCGATCCAGACCAGCACCGACAGCAGGAGCGTGGTGGCGGAAAGGACGAGCCAGGTGAAGGTCAGGCCGATCTGGGCCGCGGCCGGCACCGCCGCGCCGGCAACCGCGATCCCGAGCCCGACCCCGGTGATGACCACCCCGGCCGCGCGGCCGCGGCGGCTGGCCGGTGTCAGGGCCAGGACGGCCGGGACCGCCAGCACCATCAGCACCCCCCCGGTGGCGCCGGCCAGGAAGCGCCAGGCGGCGAACCAGGCAAAGCCGAGCGGCCATGCGCAGGCGGCCAGGCTGGCCATCGTGGCGAGCGCGGCGACCCGGATGGCGGTGGTGCTGCCGATCGTCTGGGCCAGGCGCGCGGCGCCCAGCGCGCCCGCCAGGTAGCCCGCCAGGTTGGCGGCGGCCAGATAGACCGCATCCGCGGGCGAGAACCAGGCGGCGGCGATCAGCGCCGGGATAAGCGGGGTATAGGCGAAGCGGCCGATGCCGTTGCCGATCAGGGTGGCCGCCAGGCCGCCTGCCGCGACCAGCCACGGGCCGGGCTGCCGCCCGGCGGGAACCGTGTGCGCCGTCGCCATCTTAGACCGGCGCCATCTAGAACAGCGTCGCCGCGAGCCGGATGCCCGTCACCACGGCGTCCCGCGCGGGACGGCCGTCGAGCGCGTCCTGGCCGGCACCCGCCGCCGGGCGGCCGATCCATTGCAGGAACGGCTGCACGAGCACGGCGCGGCCGGCGACATCGAATCGGGCGCCGTAGCCGAGTTCGACCAGGATCTCCCGCGACCGGCCGGGTTCGCCCGTCCCGCCGAGCCGGGCGGCATCGGCGTCGCGACCGCGTGCGGCGCCGCCGATCCGCGACCAGGCGGCGCCCAGCGTCAGCCGGTCGCCCGGCCGGTCGGACAGCGGCGCCAGCAGCACCAGGGTGGCGTCGGCATAGGCGGCGATGGCGTTGCGATCGTCCGGGAAGAGCGCGCCGCGCGCGGCGCCGACCAGCCTCGGCGAGCGGTCGGCGCCGCGCCACAGCACCCCCTCGGCGATGGCGTAGGCACCGTGGTTGCCGCGCCGTCGGCGCGCCTCGCCGGACGAAGCCGGGTCGCCGAGCGACAGGCCGTCGCCGTCGAAGCGCTGGTCGTCGAAGCGGGCGGAGTGGATGAACGCGCCCAGCTTCAACGCCCAGTCGCGCGGCGCGTCACCATCGTCGGTGCGGGCGCCCGTGACGGCTTCGGCCAGCAACAGCCGGCCGCCCGCGGTCGGGAAGAGCAGGCCATGGCGGTTGTGGCGCTGCGGGTCGGTGCCGGCCCCGGCCCGTCCGCCGGGGTCGCCCGCGAAGAGGGCCAGGCGCAGGCCCAGCGCGGGACCTGGCTCGGTGCCGCCGCCGGTCCCGTCCGGATCGCCCAGGGCGAGGCGCAGGCCGGGCGCGGCCAGGGGAAAGGCCGGCCCACCGGACGGCAGGGCGCCCGCCAGGCCGCTGAACCAGCCGAAGGTGCCGCTGACCATCTGGCCGCCGGCCCAGCTGGTGGCGAATTCGGAGTCGGCGGCGAGCTGGCCCAGCCGCAGCGACCCGATCCCGATGTCGCGCTCCGCCCACAGCTCGAACAGGCGGACCGCCGGCAGCGCCTCGATGCCGCTGACCGGGGCCAGGCTGCCGCTCAGCGTCGGGGTCAGCTGCCGCCCGGCAATGGCATAGAGGCTGGCCCGCGCCTGCCACGGCGATGCCCATGCCGGCGCCTCGGCGTCGGAGCCGTCGAAGGTCAGGGCAAAGCCGCCGCGCACCATGCCGGCCGGCCCGCGCCGGACCCCGCCGCGGACGGTGGCGGCGGCCTCCATCTCCAGCTCGGCCTCGAACGCCAGGCCCGCCCCCAGCCCGCCGCCGCTCGCCTCCAGCGGGCAGGCCAGGGCCGCCGCGGCGATGCCGACCCGCCGCAGCGAACGGGCGATCGTCGTCACGCGGGCCAGCCCTGGCCGCCGCCGTCGACGCGCAGGAGCTGGCCCGAGACGAACGCGCCGAGGGGGCCGGCGAAGACGTCTACCAGGCGCGCCACCTCGTCCACGGTCGCGACCCGGTCGAGCGTGCCGGCCTCGACCATCCGGCGCTCGTCGACCGGCCGGGTGCCGAGGAAGCGCCCCGTCCGGGTCTCGCCGGGGGCGATGCAGTTGACCGTGACGTCGTACGGACGCAGCTGGTCGGCGAGGCAGCGGGTGAAGTGGGTGACGCCCGCCTTGGCCACGGCATAGATCGCGCCGTTGGTGCGCCCGCGCGAGCCGGCCGTCGAGCCGATCGTCACGATGCGGCCCTGGCGCCGCTCCATCATTCCGGGGGCGACGGCCTGGCAGGTCAGGATGGTGCTGAGGAGGTTGCGGTCGAGCACCGCGCGGACATCCGCCTCGGCGATGAAGACGGCGTCGTTGGGATCGGGCTTGCCGCCGCGGGCGGCGATGTCGCCGCCGGCATTGTGCACCAGGATGTCGAGCGGCCCGAGGCTGCCGGCGGCGGACTCGACCACGCGGGCGATGTCCGCGGCCTGGGTCAGGTCACCCAGCAGGCGAACCGTCGGCACGCCGTAGCGGCCGGCGATCTCTTCGGCGACCGCGGTCAGGGTGGTGCCCTCGCCATACTCGGCCGGGCCGTTCTCGCGCATCCCGTGCACGGCGACGGCGGCGCCCATGGCCGCCAGGCGCTCCGCGAACGCACGGCCGAGGCCGCGGCCCGCGCCGGTTACGAGGGCCACCTTGCCGGCGAGCGGTCGGGCGGGGTCTGTGGAGGTCATGCGGGGGACAGCTCCGAAAGTCTGGCCCTACAGTCGCGGTCCGGTGGCGGAAAGGGAAGGGGGTTCGCGCCGGCTGCCGATCGCTGCTACCGTCCGGCCGGAAACACGCCAATCCCCGGACCGCAATGCGCCCAGCGACCGCAGACGCCCGCCATGCCCCGCGCCGGTTCGCCCTGGCCCTGGCTGGCGGCTGGATCGCGATCTCGGCGATCGTGCTGGCGCCGGTTCTGGTCCAGTTGCGCGACCAGGCATTCGCGGCGGGCGAGCGGCTGGTCCGGTCCTTTGCGCAGATCGCCGAGGAGCAGACGACCGGCACGCTCGATGCCGCCGCCGAACTGCTGCGCTCGACCGGGCGTCTTCTCCCGGCACCCGGCAGCCAGAGCGTCTCGGTTGCGACCGACGCGGCGCGCGCGCTGTTCCATTCCATCCAGGTGCTGGACTCCGACGGCCGGCCCCTCCCCGAGGCGGGCCCCGGCAGCGAGCCCGAGCCCTCGCACGCCGCTGGCGAGGTCCTGCGTGCCTTGCGGGCCCAACCGGAGCAGGCCCTGCAGGTCGGCGTGCCGACGCGCAGTGCGGCCGACGGCACGTGGCTGATACCGGTCGGCGTTCCCTGGCGGGGCCCGGCCGGCGCGGTTGCCGGCGCTGTCGTCGGCTTCCTACCGGTCACCCGCTTCGAGCGGGCCTGGAGCGTCGAGGGGGCGGGCGGCGGCCGGTCCATAACCCTGTTCCGTGCCGACGCGATCCTGCTGATGCGATCCCCGTTCGCCGAGCACGTGGTCGGGAAGCGCCTGGATGGGGTGGCACTCTTTCGCGAGCACCTGCCCGCCCGTGCCAGCGGCACGCTGCTGGAGCGGAGCCCGATCGACGGCCAGATGCGCCTGCTGGGGTATCGCAGGCTCGGCGCCTATCCGGGCCTGCTGGTCGTCGCGACCGAGACGGCGGACCAGGTGACGGCGGCGTGGTGGCAGACGGTCTATCTGGCGCTGGCCGGGTGGCTGGCATCCACCGTCCTGCTCGGAACCCTCGCCCTGTGGCTCGGCCGCGAATGGCGGCGGCGCCTGGAGGGGGAGGCGCGACTGGCGGCGGCGAACGCCGTACTGCACGGCGAGATCGTCGAGCGCAGCCGGGCCGAGCAGGAAGCGAACGCCGCGCGCACCCGCCTGCTCGACGCCGTCACGGCGTTTCCCGGCAGCTTCCGGCTGTTCGATGCGGACGAGCGGCTGATCCTGTCGAACGGCGTCCAGTGGCTGAGCGATCCCGGCATGGCGGTCGACAAATGGATCGGCGTCTCCTTTCCGGAGATCGCGGCCCGGGCGGGCGAGCTGGAACTGGCCGCCGCCGCCGCGGGGCGCGGCGAGGAATGGACGCTGGAACGGGTGGCGCAGTTCCGCAGGGGCCACACCGACGCCGAGGTCCAGTGGGGCGACGGCCGCTGGTTCCACCTGCTGGAACGGCCGACGTCGGAAGGCGGACGGGTCAGCATCCGGCTCGACATCACCGCGCAGAAGCGGTTCGAGGAGCAGCTGCGCCAGGCGCAGAAGATGGATGCGATCGGCCGGCTGACCGGCGGCATCGCCCATGACTTCAACAACATGCTGACGGTGATCATCGGCAACGCGGAGCTGATCGCGGAACGCCGGGACCTGCCGCCCGAGGTCCGGACCGCCGTCGACCTGGTCCTGCGGGCGGGCGATGCCGCGGCCGAGCTGACCAGCCGCCTGCTCGCCTTCGCCCGGCGCACGCCCCTGCAGCCGCAGCGCGTCCAGGTGAACGGGTTCATCGCCCGGATCGAGCTGCTGCTGCGGCGCACGCTGGGGGCGCAGTTCGACATCCGCCTCGCCCTGCCGGACGACAGCTGGGACGTGCTGATCGACCCCTCGCAGCTGGAGACGGCGCTGCTGAACCTGGTCCTCAACGCGCGCGACGCGATGCCGGGCGGCGGCCATCTGACCATAGAGACCGCGAACGTCGTGCTGGACGCGGCCCAGGTCGCGGCCGACGGGGACGCCCGGCCGGGAGAGTTCGTCGCGGTGACCATATCCGACACGGGCGTCGGCATGGCGGCGGAGACGATGCAGCGGGCCTTCGAGCCGTTCTTCACGACCAAGGAGGTCGGCAAGGGCACCGGCCTCGGCCTCAGCATGGTCTATGGCTTCGTCCGCCAGTCGGGCGGGCAGGTGAAGATCTACAGCGAGCCGGGCCGGGGCACGACCGTGCGCATGTACCTGCCGCGGGCGGCCGATGGCGCGCCGGCAACCGAGCTGGCGGAGGATGGGCCCATACCCATAGGCGCGGGCGAACGCATCCTGGTGGCGGAGGACGACGACCTGGTGCGCGGGCACGTCATCCGCCAGCTGGAGGCCCTGGGCTACCAGGTGGTGGCGGCGGAGAACGGCCCGGCCGCCCTGGCCCTGCTCGACCGGCCGGGTGCGATCGACCTGCTGCTGACCGACATGGTGATGCCGGGCGGGATGACGGGCCGCGACCTGGCCGAGGCGGTGCTCCGGACGCGGCCGGGACTGCCGGTCCTCTTCATGTCCGGCTACACCGAGACCGCGGTCGTCCATGGCGGGCAGCTGGATCCGGACGCGCGCCTGCTCGGCAAGCCCTACCGGCTGCGCGACCTGGCGACCAAGGTGCGGGCCGCCCTGGACGGCCGTTGAACGGCCGGTCGCCGGCCCGCCGCTATCAGTACTCCAGCCGGGTCGCCTTGCCCCGGAACACCCAGTAGCTGAAGGCCGAATAGGCCAGGATCACCGGCAGCACGAAGAGCGTGCCGTAGAGGATGATGCGCAGGCTCTCGGGCGCGGCGGCGGCGTCGACGATGGTCAGCCGGTCGGGCACGATGAAGGGGAAGAAGGAATAGGCGAGCCCGGCGAAGGCGAGCACGAAGATGCCGGCCGCGCCGGCGAACGGAACCCAGCGGAAGCGGTCGTCCGCGGCGGGGAGGCGGCCCAGCACCAGCCACACCGTCGCGAACAGGGTGCCAGCTGCGAGCGGCAGCGGGGCCAGGTACAAGGTGGCCGGCATCGAGAACCACTTGTCGAAGATGCGCGGCGAGACGAACGGCGTCGCGGCCGAGATGGCGAGGAAGCCGACCGCGGTCAGCAGCAGGGCGAGGCGGGCCAGCCGCACCGCCCGCAGCTGCAGCTCGCCGTCGGTCTTGATGATGAGCCAGCCGGCGCCGACGAAGGCATAGCCGGCGGCGACGCAGATCGCCGTCAGCAGGGCGAAGGCGATCGTCGCCGGGCCGTGCTCCAGCCCCATCACATACAGCCCCAGCATGAACCCCTGGGAGAGCGCGGTCATCAGCGAGCCGGCGAAGAAGGCGCGGTCCCACGTCTCCTTCCAGCCGGGCTCCGCCTTGGCACGGAACTCGAACGCGACGCCGCGCAGGATGAGGCCGACCAGCATGATCGCGACCGGCAGGTAGAGCTGGCCCAGGATCGCCCCGTGGGCCACCGGGAAGGCGACCAGCAGCAGGCCGACCGACAGCACCAGCCAGGTCTCGTTGGCGTCCCAGAAGGGGCCGATGGAGGCGACCATGCGGTCCTTCTCGGCCTCGCTGGTGCCGGGGAAGAGGATGCCGACGCCGAGGTCGTAGCCGTCGAGCACGACGTAGATCAGGATCGACAGGCCCATCAGCCCGGCGAAGACGAGCGGCAGCCACTGGGCGGGATCTTCGAACATGGCGCTACTCCGCGGCCACGAAGGCATTGGGGTGGGTGGTCGGTCCGGTATCGATCTCCTTGGGCTTGGCACCCTTGCGGGCGAGGAGGAAGAGCGTGGCCATGTAGGCCGTCAGCAGCAGGGCGTAGACCGTCAGGTAGAGGGCGAGCGTGGCGCCGACCATCCCGGCCGGCGTGGCCGATACCGCCTCGTGCGTCTGCAGCACCCCGCTCACCAGCCAGGGCTGGCGCCCGATCTCGGTCACATACCAACCGGCCAGCGTCGCCGCCCAGCCGGAGAAGGTCATCGCCACCAGCAGCCGTACCATCGGCCGGGGCAGGTCGCCCCGCCGCCACAGCAGGAAGGCCGCGGCCCAGGATACCGCCAGCATCAGCAGGCCGATGCCGACCATGATCCGGAAGGCGAAGAAGACCGGGGCGACGGGCGGATGGTTGCCGACGTAGTCGTCGAGGCCGGGAACCATCCCGTCGGCACGGTGGGTCAGGATCAGGCTGGCACCGGACGGGATGCCGATCTCGAAGCGGTTGGTGCGCGCGGCCTCGTCCGGCCAGGCGAACAGCAGCAGGGGCCGGGCCGGGCCGGTCTGCCAGTTGCCCTCCATCGCCGCCACCTTCTGCGGCTGGTGTTCCAGCGTGTTGAGGCCGTGCAGGTCGCCCGCATAGATCTGCACCGGGATCAGGATGGCGGCCATCGCCACGCCCGTGCGCAGCGCGGCCATCACCGCCGGTTCCCGGTCGCCGCGCAGCCAGCGATAGGCGGAGATGCCGGCGACCAGGAAGGCGACCGTCAGCCCCGACGCCAGCAGCATGTGGGCCAGGCGGTAGGGGAAGGAGGGGTTGAAGATGATCGCCGCCCAGTCGGTCGCGTGGGCCACGCCGTCGCGCATCTCGAAGCCGGCCGGGGTCTGCATCCAGGAATTGAGGGCCAGGATCCAGAAGGCCGACAGCGTGGTGCCGAAGGTCACCAGCAGGGTCGCGGCCGTGTGCACGGCCCCCGGCACCCGGCGGAAGCCGAACAGCATGATGCCGAGGAACACCGCCTCCAGGAAGAAGGCGGTCAGCACCTCGTAGGCGAGCAGGGGGCCGGCGATGTTGCCCACGCGCTCCATGTAGCCCGGCCAGTTGGTGCCGAACTGGAAGCTCATGGTGATGCCGGAGACGACGCCGAGCGCGAAGCTGAGCGCGAACACCTTCACCCAGAACTGGTAGGCGTCCATCCATTTCAGGTCGCGCGAGCGGCTGTAGCGCAGCTTGAAATAGACCAGCACCCAGCCGAGCGCGATCGTCACGGTCGGGAACAGGATGTGGAAGGAGATGTTGGCGGCGAACTGGATGCGCGCCAGGATCAGCGGGTCCATCGCTCAGTGCTCCTCTTCCGGCACGGCCGGCCCCGATGGGGTTCGGCGGCGGCCGAACGGCAGGATGCGGTCCTTCAGTTCCAGCGCCTTCTGCACCTTGGCACCGAGCGCCAGAAGCTGCACCAGGCGGTCGGTTTCCAGCCGGCGGACATCGTCGTACCAGCGGGTCAGGAGCTCGATCAACTCCAGCGTCTCGGCGACCCGGGCCTGGGCGTGCCGCTCCGCCTCGCCGGAAGGGGTCAGCATCAGGGTCTCGCGCAGCATGGTCAGGGTGGGGTCGATCTCGCGCTTCTTGCGTTCCTCGACCAGCGTCCGGACGATCTCCCACAGGTCCTCGGGCGTCGCGAAATAGTCGCGCCGGTCGCCCGGCAGGTGACGCAGGCGGACCAGGTTCCAGGACTGCAGCTCCTTCAGCCCCATGCTGACGTTGGAGCGCGAGAAGCCGAGCCGCTCGACGATCTGGTCGGCGTTGAGCGGCTCGGCCGACAGGAACAGCACTGCATAGATCTGGCCGACGGTGCGGCTGATGCCCCAGCGGCTGCCCATCTCGCCGAAGTGCAGGACGAAGGTCTGAACGAGCGGAGGAAGGTCCATCGATGTCCCGCTGCGGATTCCTTGAGTTTCAGATATTCCTGAAATTACGGAACAGTCTGGTCCAATGCCACTGCGACACAGTGCCGTAGCCGCCGGATCGGTGCCGATTCCCCCACGAAAATCATGGAAACGCAACGGCTTCCGGGACTAACGTGCCGTGTTGGGCAGGACTTGGGAGCAAGGTCGATGATTCCGCCGAAGATCACGGGCAAGTCGGTCTGGAAGGGGCCGGAGGTCGACTACCGCGCGGAGATGATGCACCGCTTCTCCGACCAGGAGGTCGCCGAGATCGATGCGGCGCTGCGGACCTGCGGCGAGCGCGACATTCCCGAAATCACCCGGGAGACGTTCCCCCTGCCGACCTTCGGCGCGAAGATGGCCGTGCTGCGGGACCAGTTGCTGGACGGGCGCGGCGTGGTGCTGATGCGCGGCTTCCCGCGCGAGCGCTACACGGCCGATCAGATGGCCCGCATCTATGTCGGGCTGGGCGCGCATTTCGGCCAGCCGGTGTCGCAATCCTGGCAGGGGCAGCTGCTCGGCAGCGTCATCGACATCAGCGACGTGGTCGAGAAGGTGCGCGGCTACAATGCCGGCGGCGGCATGAACTTCCACATCGACGGCTCGGCCTGCGACATCGTCGCGCTGATGTGCCTGCGCGCCGCCAAGTCGGGCGGGGCGAGCCGCATCGTCAGCGTGGCGGCGTTGCACAACGCGCTGCTGGAGCGGCGCCCGGACCTGGTCGAGGTGCTCTATCGCGGCTTCTACCACCGCAACCACGAGATGGACGCCAAGCACTCGCTGTTCCCCGTGCAGAGCGACCATCGGCTGCCCTTCCTCAGCCAGCGCGACGGGCGGGTCACCTGCCTGGCGTCGGGGTGCATCCGCTATGCCGTGCAGTATGGCGGCGTCGACATGACCCCGATCGAGATCGAGGCCTATGACGAATGGCAGCGCATGGCGCAGTCGGACGAGTTCTACCTCGACATGAACTTCGAGGAGGGGGACATCCAGTTCCTCAACAACCGCAACGTCATGCACGCGCGCACCGAGTACGAGGACCATCCGGAGGTCGCCCGGCGCCGCCACATGCTGCGGCTGTGGCTCCAGGTGCCGGAATGGCCGGCCCGCGAATCCAACCAGATCTTCATGAACAAGGTCGACTGCCAGCACTGGCAGGACAAGAACCGCCGGCCCTTCATGGAACTGCCGTCGAACTACCTGGCCGAGATGACGGCGGTGCAGGAGCGGCGCCTGCGCGAGCAGACGGTGCTGCGCCCCGACGTTCCCCCGGGGCGCATTCCCAGCGCCCGCGGCTGGATCGAGGCGCGGGAATCGGCAATGACCTGAGCGTCGGCGGGGCGGCGGGCGTCGGCCGGCCGCCCCCTCGGCGAGTACCGCTGTCTCCGGCGGGCGCAATCTGCTAGAGGCTGGGTCCGGAACGCGGGTCACGGTGCCGCCCTTGGCAAGCTGTCCGAAACAGACGTTGTTTTCGCTCCGCGCGTCCTGGAAACTCTCCTCGGGAGACCTCGGCGTCGATCCTTGGGCTGCGCCGGTGGAACCGGCCCTGCCGGGGACCGGAAGTCCTGGCAACGATAACGAACAGCCGAACGCAACAATCGGATAGCGACATGGACTTCGCCATTACCCGGAAGATCGAAATCGACGCCGGTCATCGCATCGCCAGCCACGGTTCGAAGTGCCGCCACCTGCACGGACACCGCTATGTGGTGGAGGCGACCTGCCGGGCGGCCTCCGGGGAGCTGGTGCAGGACGGCGAGCAGGCCGGGATGATTCTCGATTTCGGCTTCCTCAAGGACGAGATGGTGCGGCTGATCGACGGCCCGTGCGACCATGGGCTGATCGTGGCCATCGACGACCGCGACCTCGTCTCCATGTTCGCCCCGCCGGGGCAGGACGCCCAGGCCTGGATGGACGAGCTGGCCCGCGACGTGGCGGCCCATGGCTACGCCGAGCGGACCCAGGCCCGCCTCGGCCAGAAGCTCTATGCCATCGCCGCCCCGCCCACGGCGGAATGCCTGGCCCGCCACTGGTTCGAGCGCCTGGCGCCGGCGATCGCCGCGCGCAGCAACGGCCATGCCGAGCTGACGCTCGTCACCGTGTGGGAGACGCCCAACTGCCGGGCCGACTTCGGCATCCCCGCCGCGGTGGGGATGCCGCGCGGCTGATCCGGCCGGCCTATTGCAGCCGCGCGAACGCCTGCTGGAAGAACCCCGCCACCTTGGCGTTGAAGCGTTCGTGGAAGGCCGCGCGGTCGAAGCCCGGCTGGTCGGCGCAGACCTCCGGTGCCGCGGCCCGCAGCGGCGGCGGGCAGGGCGCGAGGAAGGCGTAGTGGCCGGCGCCCGGCACCACCTCCACCTCCGGCGGGACCGGCAGCGCGCCGCGGATCGCCTCGGCATGGTGCGGATGGCGCAGCAGCCGGTCGGCCTCCGGCCGCCACAGCTGGATCGGAATGCTGACCATGGCCAGGGCGTCGGTGCCGGCGAAGAGGATGCCGGGGCCCGGGGCCGCGATCACCGCGGCGCGGACCCGAGGGTCGGGGGCGAAGCGGGGCGCGGGCTGGTCCTGGTCGCGGAACCGAGGCAGCAGGGCGCATAGCGGATCGCCCGCATGCGCCCGGCAGAAGCGGGGCAGGGCGCCCGGTTCCGGAACGCCGCCCGCGAGGATGAGGGCGGTGGCGCCGCCGGCCGAATAGCCGAACACGCCGACCCGGCGCGGGTCGAGCTGCGGCGCCTCGGGCGCCTGGGCGAACAGCCAGTCGAGCGCGCGGCTGACGTTGGCGGCGCGGGTCGCCATCAGCCGGACCGTGCCCTGGGCGCTGGCATCCTCCACATTGTCGCCGGCATGGGTGATCGCCAGCGCCACCATGCCGGCCCGGGCCAGGGCGGCGGCGGTGTCGTGGTGCGACAGCCGGCCGCCGCCGGTGCCGTGGGAGATGGCGACGACCGGGCGCCGGCCCTGCCCGGCGGCAAGGGGGGCGTCCGCCGCCAGCATCGCCCGGTAGGGGCCGAGCGCGACCTCGGCCACGGGGGCATCGGCCGCCGCCGGATACCAGATCGCCGCCGGCAGCGGGGGCAGGCCCGGAATCACCGCTGCGCGATACCCGACCGGCTGTGCCGCCGCTGCCGCCGCCAGCAGGACGGACAGCATGGCGGCCAGGATGCACAGGCCGCGGCCGGCGGCGCGATGGCGGTCGAAGGGGCGCATCGTCCTTGAAACCCCGGCTGCGGCCGCCGCGTTCCGCGGCTCAGCCGGCTGCGATGAAGCGCCTGGCCTCCGCGTCATAGTCGCCATAGCCCAGGGTCGAGCGCAGCTCGGCCGCGGGCAGGGCGCCGGCGGCGGCGGATTCCCCGGCCGCCAGGGCCGCCAGCCCGGCCTTCATACCGGCGATCGCCGGCGACAGCATGCCGGTCGGGAAGGTGCCGATCTTGAAGCCGAGTGCGGCTGCCTCGGCAATCGACGGCGTCGCGCGCGGCGCGCCCGGCGACAGGACCGAGAAGGAGGGGCGGCCGGCGGCCGCGGCGACGGCGCGGCGGATCTCGTCCTCGTTCTCGGGCGAGTCGAGGAACAGGATGTCGGCACCTTCCTCGACATACATCTCGATGCGGGCCACCGCCTCGTCGATGCCCTGGGTCGGCCGGCAGTCGGTGCGGGCCAGGACCAGGATGCCGGATTCCCGGGCCGCCTCGACGGCGGCGCGGATCTTCATCCGCGCCTCCTCGCGCGGCAGGCAGGGCTTGCCGGCGGCGGTCAGCGCGCGCGGCGTCAGCTTGTCCTCGATCAGCACGGCGGCCGCACCGGCCCGGCCATAGGCGCGCACGGTGCGCTGCACGTTCATGGCGTTGCCGTAGCCATGGTCGCCGTCGGCCAGCACCAGCGTCTGCGGGGCGGCCGCGTGCACCATGTTGAAGGAATCGAACATCTCGCCGAACGAGATCAGGTCGAGGTCGGGGCCGCCCAGGCGGCTCGCCGCCACGCACGACCCGGACAGGAACGCGGTCTGGAACCCGGCACCGGCCGCGAGCTTGGCACTGAGCCCGTCCCAGACGGCCGGCATGACGACGAATTCGGGCGCGGCCAGCAGGGCGCGCAGGCGGTCCGGGGCGGTCATTCGGGGGGCTTCCTCGAGGGTTCTGTCGGTCCCGTGACGATAGGCGGCGCGCCGGCCGGCGGCAAGGCGGCGGATCGGGCCCAGGCGCCCGCGCCGGCCGATTTCCCCTGGGTCCCCTCGCTCATCTGATCCAGATCATGGGCGGCCTCTCCGACCCGTGCGCAGATGCGCCCGATCGGGGGTTCCATGTTCCTTGCCGTGACCGAGGCGTCCCAAGCATGAGCATCTTCGGGTGGCTCAACGACCAGCTGCTCCGGATGGAATGGCTGTCCGACCTGGTCACGGCCGGGGTCCTGGCGGTCGGGCTCGACCCGGGCTCGCGTCTGGGCGGGTCGGTGCAATTCTTCGTCTACGACGTGGTCAAGATCTTCATTCTGCTGTCGGTGCTGATCTTCTGCATTTCCTACGTGCAGAGCTTCTTCCCGCCCGAGCGCACCCGTCGCATCCTGGGCGGGCGCTCGGGCATCGGGGCGAACATGCTGGCCGCCCTGCTCGGGACGATCACGCCGTTCTGCTCGTGCTCGTCGATCCCGATCTTCATCGGCTTCACGGCGGCCGGTCTGCCGCTCGCGATCACCTTCTCCTTCCTCATCTCCTCGCCGCTGGTCGACCTGGCCTCCGTCATCCTGCTCGCCTCGATCTTCAGCTGGCCGATCGCGCTCGCCTATGTGGCGGTCGGGCTGGTGGTGGCGGTCGCCGGCGGCACCCTGATCGGCCGCGCCGGCATGGAGGACCAGGTGGCCGGGTTCGTGCGCGGCGTGCCGGTGCAGGACGGCGACCATGCCATGGCGCCGGCCGAACGGCTCGCCTTCGCCCGGGCCCAGGTGGGCGAGATCGTCCGGCGGGTCTGGCCCTATGTGCTGGTCGGGGTCGGGATCGGCGCCGCGATCCACAACTGGGTGCCGGCCGGCATCGTCTCGGCGCTGCTCGGGCAGGACAAGTGGTGGTCGGTGCCGGCAGCGACGCTGATCGGCATTCCCATGTACGCCGACATCTTCGGGACCCTGCCGATCGCCGAGGCGCTGGTCGGCAAGGGCGTTGGCCTCGGCACGGTCCTGGCCTTCATGATGGCGGTCACCGCCCTCTCGCTGCCCTCGATCATCATGCTGAAGCGGGTGGTCAGGACGCCGCTGCTGGCGCTGTTCCTGGCCGTCGTCACCGCGGGCATCCTGGCGATCGGCGTCCTCTTCAACGCGATCACCCACTGGTTCATCTGAAAGGAGTGCCTTCCATGATCATCAAGATCCTCGGCTCGGGCTGCCGGAAATGCGTGGCGCTGGCCGACAATGCCCGGGCCGCGGCCGCGGCGGCGGGCAAGCCGGCGGAGATCGTCAAGGTGACGGACTTCGCCCAGATCGCCGCCTACGGGGTCATGTCGACGCCCGGTCTGGTCATCGACGAGAAGCTGGTCGCGTCGGGCCGGGTGCTGAACGCCGAGGAGATCGGGAAGCTGCTGTGAGGGAGTACCGCGTCACCGCCCGCCGGGTCGACGGCCATGGCGGCCTCGCCATGGCCAAGCAGGCCGAGCTGGTCCTGGACACCGACCCGGCCGGCCGGCAGGACGCGATGAACCCCGTCGAACTGCTGCTGTCGGCACTGGCCGCCTGCATGCTGAAGGGGATCGAGCGGGCCGGCCCGATGCTGCAGTTCCGGTTCACCGGCGCCGACGTCGCGCTGGAGGCGGTGCGCGAGGACGCGCCGCCGCGGCTCGCGCGCATCCGTTACGAGATCGTGGTGGACAGCGAGGAAAGCGATCGCCGGCTGGAGCTGCTGCATCGCAACGTCCTGAAGTACGGCACCATCTCCAACACCCTGGGCGCGGCGGTGCCGATCGAGGGACGCCTGCGTCGACGGTGATCCGCGCGCGTCGCCGAGGCCCGCCTTCAGATCCAGCGCCTTGCCGACGGGTCCCTGGTTGGGGATCGCCATCGGCCAGTCCTCGGCAGGAATGTCAGCAGCTGAAGGCGGGAATCTCCTCGGTCGCCGTCTTCGACAGGATGGGGCGGATCCGGATCGCGTCCCCAGGCGGCATACAGAACCCGTGCCGTCTCGACGACCGCATTGCGGAAGTGGCGGCTCAGATCCTGGGCGGTGCGCAGGTCGACCCTGCGTCCCCCCAGCAGGGCGGAAAGCTCTGCCTCGATCGCCGCCAGCGCCATGAGGCCCGGCTCCTGCCCCGGCTCGAACTCGACCAGCAGGTCGACGTCGCTGTCGGGCCGGTCCGTACCCTTCGCCATCGATCCGAACAGGGACAGCCGGCGGATGTGCCGGTGGCGGCAGATGGCGGCCAGTGCCTCCCGATCGACCGACAGATCGCGTGCCATGCGCCCTGCTGCTCCTTGACCTTCCCGTTCGACGCTTGCTTCTGCCTCGTGCGGGCGCCCAAGCAACGAACCAGCCGGGACGAGAACTGAAGCTGACCCGTTGAAAATCAAGCCGGCTGGGGCTGCCTGGAATAGGCAGGATGGCGGAGGGAGCGGGATTCGAACCCGCGATACGGTTTCCCGTATACACACTTTCCAGGCGTGCGCCTTCAACCGCTCGGCCACCCCTCCGGAGGGCGGGTTTCTACCCCGTGCGGCGGCCGGGTGCAACGATTCCGCCACACCGCCCAAAGTACGCGGCCAAAAAAAACGGCGGCCCCAGGCCGGGGCCGCCGCTTCCTTCCCATCGGGTCGCCCGGCCGGCCTGGGGCCGGCTGCGGGCGAGACGCCGACTAGCGGACTTCGCAGAGACCCTGACCCTTCACGGTCACGGTCGCGGCGTTGTTGGTCACGTCGACCACGCACTGGCGCATGCCGGCCGGGGCCATGATCCAGATGCGGCAGGTGCGGCCTTCGGAGCAGGCGGCGCCGGTGATGTCCATGTAGGACCGGGCGCCGATGTTGTAGGCCTTCTGGAAGGCCTGGTTGGCCGGATAGAAGATCTGGATCGTACCGGCGGCGGTCGTCTCGTTCACCACGACAACCGCATTGGCAGCCATCGGCAGGGCAACGGCCGCTGCGAGGGCGGCGGCGAACATCGGAGCCTTCATGGTCTCGTAAACCTCCTAATTGGTCCCTGCTTCGCCTTGCCCGGGCACACGGCACGCCGGAAAAGCGCGCCGGTCGTGCACCGCCACCCATCCCCAGGACGAAGCGCCAATTGTTTCTTTAGTCCAAAACGCCCCGGCGGTAAAGTTCGCTCGTCGCCGCGTCGGCGCGGCATCCGCCATTTCATGGGGTTGGCCGATGATCCTCGGACGTCTTCTCGGCTGGCTGATGCTGGCGGCGGCCATCGTCGTGACCGGGCGCGACCTCCTGAACTACTGGTACCGCGGCGCCTGGACGTTCGTCTCGGCGGGCGAGCTGTGGACCCAGATTCACCCTGAAAGCGTCCAGGCGCTACAACCGGCAGTGCAGCGGCAGGTCTTCGCCTTCTATCCCGAGATCTGGGACCGCGCCTTCGTCCCCGTCCTCGGCCTGCCGGCCGCGGCCCTGCTGGCCGGGCTCGGCCTCGTGCTGGTCCTGCTGTTCCGCCGCCGCCGCCCGCGCCGCAGCTTCCTGCACTGACAGGTGTGGCGCGCTTGCCTCAGCCGTCGCCCATCTTGAGGGCGGCCAGGAAGGCGGACTGCGGGATCTCCACCTCGCCGAACTGGCGCATCCGCTTCTTGCCCTCCTTCTGCTTGTCGAGCAGCTTGCGCTTGCGGCTGATGTCGCCGCCATAGCACTTGGCGGTCACGTCCTTGCGCAGGGCCGACACGGTCTCGCGCGCGATCACCTTGCCGCCGATCGCCGCCTGGATGGCGATCTTGAACAGCTGGCGCGGGATCAGCTCCTTCAGCCGCTCGCACAAGGCCCGGCCGCGCGACTCGGACTGCGCGCGGTGGACGATGATCGACAGCGCGTCGACCGGCTCGGCGTTGACGAGGATGCTCATCTTGACGAGGTCGCCCTCCTCGTACCCGTCGATCTGGTAGTCGAAGCTGGCATAGCCGCGGCTCACCGACTTCAGCCGGTCGTAGAAGTCGAACACCACCTCGTTGAGCGGCAGGCGATAGACCATCATCGCCCGCTGTCCGGCATAGGTCAGCTCCTGCTGGATGCCGCGCCGGTCCTGGCACAGCTTCAGGATGGGGCCCAGATACTCGTCGGGGACGAAGATCGTCGCCTTGATCCACGGCTCCTCGATCAGCTTGATCCGCATCACGTCCGGCATGTCGGCCGGGTTGTGCAGCTCCTTGATCTCGCCGTTGGTCAGGTGGACGCGATAGACCACCGACGGCGCGGTGGTGATCAGGTCGAGGTCGAATTCCCGCTCCAGCCGCTCCTGGATGATCTCCAGGTGGAGGAGGCCGAGGAAGCCGCAGCGGAAGCCGAAGCCGAGTGCGGCCGACGTCTCCGCCTCGAAATGGAAGCTGGCGTCGTTGAGGCGCAGCTTCGACAGGCTCTCGCGCAGCCGCTCGTAGTCGGCGGCATCGATCGGGAAAAGGCCGCAGAAGACCACCGGCACGCTCGGCTTGAAGCCGGGCAGGGGCTCGGCCGCCGGCCGGCGCTCCTCGGTGATGGTGTCGCCGACATTGGTGTCGGCCACCGCCTTGACGTTGGCGATGATGAAGCCGATCTCGCCGGGCCCGAGCTGCGCCACGTTCTGCGGCTTGGGCGTGAACACGCCGACCCGTTCCACCTGGTGGGTGGCCCCGGTCGCCATCATGCGGATCTTGAGTCCATGCTTCAGCACCCCGTCCTTGACCCGGACCAGGGTGACGACGCCGAGATACGGGTCGTACCAGCTGTCGACCAGGAGCGCCTTCAGCGGCGCCTCGGCATCGCCCGTCGGTGGCGGCAGGCGGTGCACCAGCGCCTCCAGCACGTCGCCGATGCCGAGCCCGGTCTTGGCCGAGATGGGCACCGCGTCCGAGGCGTCGAGGCCGATCACGTCCTCGATCTGCTGCTTCACCCGGTCGACCTCGGCCGCCGGCAGGTCGATCTTGTTGAGGACCGGCACGATCTCGTGGTGGGCGTCGATCGCCTGGTAGACGTTGGCGAGCGTCTGCGCCTCCACCCCCTGGGTCGCGTCGACCACCAGCAGCGAGCCCTCGCAGGCGGCCAGCGACCGCGACACCTCGTAGGCGAAGTCGACATGGCCCGGCGTGTCCATCAGGTTCAGCTGATAGGTCTCGCCGTCGGCGGCCGTGTAGGTCAGCCGCACCGTCTGCGCCTTGATGGTGATGCCGCGCTCGCGCTCGATGTCCATCGAGTCGAGGATCTGCTCGCGCATCTCCCGCGCTTCGAGGCCGCCGCACAGTTGGATCAGCCGGTCGGCCAGGGTGGACTTCCCATGGTCGATATGGGCGATGATCGAGAAATTCCGGATATGGCGTAGGTCGGTCATTTCGCCGGAACATAGGGGGGGCATCCGGAGCGCGCAACCATGACCGGGCGCTTGACCCCGGCCGCCGGCGGGCCAGTTCCCACGCCATGACCCGCATCCTCCTCTGGGCCGCCGCCCTGCTGTCGGGCCCTGTCGCCCTCGCCTCGCCGGACGCCGCCTGGCAGGCGCTCGCCACCGGCGAGGGCGTCGCCCTCGTCCGCCACGCCACCGCGCCCGGCACCGGCGACCCGCCCGGCTTCCGCGTCGATGATTGCGCCACCCAGCGCAACCTGTCGGATTCCGGCCGCGACGAGGCGCGCCGCCTGGGGGAGGGCTTCCGGCGCCGCGCCATCATGGTCGGGCGCGTGCTCTCCAGCCGCTGGTGCCGCAGCCTGGAGACCGCGCGCGGCGCCTTCGGCGAACTGGTCGTGGCCGAGCCGGCGCTCGATTCCTTTTTCGCCGACCGCTCCGGCGCCGACCGCCAGACGGCCGCGGTGCGCGCGCTCATCGCCGCGCGCGCGCCCGGTTCTGCCCTGGTGCTGGTGACGCACGACGTCAACATCCGGGCGCTGAGCGGCGTTTCCGCCCGGTCGGGAGAGGTGGTGGTGGTGCGTCCTGACGGCGACCGGCTGGCCGTCGTCGGCCGGATCCCGCCCGGGCCGCCGTTACCGCGCCACCCCGCGTCACTCCGCCGCAGGCGGATGACGCGGGGCGGTGGCGATCCTCAGGCGGCCAGGTTGCGCGACAGGGCGCCCGCCAGGCGGCGGGAGAAGGCGGCGGGGTCGGCCGGCGGCTCGCCCTCCAGGATGCGCGCCTGGTCGAGCAGCAGATGGGCGACCTCGCCCAGCTCGTCCGAGGCGCCGGGTTCGGTCGCGCGCACCGCCAGGCCCTGGATCAGCGGGTGGCGGGGGTTGATCTCCAGGATGCGCCGGGACGCGGAGTCGAGCTGGCGGGCCGCCCGCAGCATCCGTTCCAGGTGCATGTCCAGGTCGCCGTCGTCGGCCACCAGGCAGACCGGGCTGTCGGTCAGCCGCTCGGAGGCGCGCACGTCCTTGACCGCGTCGCCGAGCGCCAGGCGGAACAGGGTCAGCAGCCCGTCGACCGGCCGGCCGGTGTCGGCCTCCGGCGCGGGCGTGCCCTCCGGCGCCTCGATCTTCGCCAGGTCGGCGCCGCCCCGGGTGACGGAGCGGAACGGCTTGCCGTCATGCCGGCCGACGCTGGAGGTCCAGAACTCGTCGATCGGGTCGGTCAGCAGCAACACCTCGACCCCCTTGGCGCGGAAGCCCTCGATCTGCGGGCTCTTCGCCAGCTGGGCCGGGTCCTCGCCATGGATGGTGTAGATCGCCTCCTGGCCGGGGCGCATCCGCCCGACATAGTCGGCGAGCGACACCAGCCCGTCGGCGCCGGTGGAGCGGAAGCGGGCCAGGCCCAGCAGGGCCTCGCGATGCTCGGCGTCCTCGTAGAGCCCTTCCTTCAGCACCGCGCCGAAATTGCCCCAGAAAGTCGCGTACTCCTCGGGTGCGCCCCCGCTGTCCGGAGAATCGGCCGCCTTGCGGGCCAGCTCGGCCAGGATGCGCTTCACCAGTCCCTGGCGGATGCGGCGCAGGACCGGGTTGGTCTGCAGCATCTCGCGGCTGATGTTGAGCGGCAGGTCCTCGCTGTCGACCACGCCGCGCACGAAGCGCAGCCAGGACGGCAGCAGCTCGGCGCAGGAATCGGTCACGAACACCCGGCGGACATAGAGCTTCAGCTGCACCTGCCGTTCCGGGTGGAACAGGTCGAACGGCCGGGTGGAGGGGATGAAGAGCAGGCTGGAATATTCCAGCATGCCCTCGGCCCGGCCGTGCAGGGTCAGCCACGGCTCGTCGAAGCTGCGGCCGACATGGTGGTAGAATTCCTTGTACTGCTCGGCCGTGACCTCGCTCTTCGGCCGGGTCCACAGGGCCGAGGCGGCGTTGATCTGTTCCGCCTCCCCGCCATCCACCAGGCGGATCGGCAGGGCGATATGGTCGGAATGGGTGCGGACGATGTCCCGGATGCGCTCGCCATCCAGGTATTCGCGCGCATCCTCCTTCATGTGCAGCACGATGACGGTGCCGCGGGCGGGCGCATCCTCGGCCGCGGCCACCGTGAAGCGGCCCTTGCCGTCCGACGTCCACGACCAGCCCTGGGTCTCGCCCGCCTTGCGCGAGCGCACCTCGACCCGGTCGGCGACCATGAAGGCGGAATAGAAGCCGACGCCGAACTGGCCGATCAGGCTGGTGCCGCCGGCCTTGCCGGCCTCCACCTGGCGCTCGACCTCGGTCAGGAAGGCGGCGGTGCCCGAGCGCGCGATGGTGCCCAGGTTCTCGACCAGCTCGGTCCGGTCCATGCCGATACCGGTATCGGCGATGGTCAGGGTGCCGGCCGCCTTGTCCGGGGCGATCGTCACCTCGTAGGGGGTGTCGCCCGCCAGCGCCGGGTCGGTCAGCGCCCGGTAGCGCAACTTGTCGCAGGCGTCCGATGCGTTCGAGACCAGCTCGCGCAGGAAGACGTCGCGATTGGAATAGAGGGAGTGGGCGACGATATCGAGCAGGCGGCTCACTTCCGCCTGGAAAGAAAGCTGTTCCTCGCTCATGCGTCCGGCCGTCTGCTGCTGCGGTAACCCGGGCCGCGATATGGGCCGGCCGGGCGGAGGACGCAAGGGCGTTGTCGGACGGGCCCGGGCTCCGGGCAGGTTGCCGGCAGCTTCCCGAAGGGTTTCCTGGGGGCGGCCCCTTGTCAGACGGCCTGCGACGGGCGACCTTTGGCAGCATGTTGCCCAGCGCGCATTCCCGCGTCGTCGCCGTCCTCGGACCGACCAATACGGGCAAGACGCATCTCGCCATCGAGCGGATGCTGGGTCATGCGACCGGCATGATCGGCTTCCCCCTGCGCCTGCTGGCGCGGGAGAACTACGACCGCATCGTCCGCCTGCGGGGTGCGGGCGCCGTCGCCCTGGTGACCGGCGAAGAGAAGATCATCCCGGCCAACCCGCGCTATTTCGTCTGCACCGCCGAATCGATGCCGCTCGACCGCCCGGTGGAGTTCCTGGCGATCGACGAGATCCAGCTCGCCGCCGACGCCGACCGCGGCCACATCTTCACCGCCCGGCTGCTGCACGCGCGCGGCCTGTCGGAGACGATGCTGCTTGGCTCGGACACCATGCGCCCGCTGGTCCGCCGCCTGGTGCCGGAGGCGGAGTTCGTCGAGCGGCCGCGCTTCTCCACCCTCACCTATGTCGGCGAGCGCAAGGTGACGCGCCTGCCGCCGCGCAGCGCCGTGGTCGCCTTCTCGGTCTCGGACGTGTTCGAGATCGCCGAGCTGGTGCGCCGCCAGCGCGGCGGCACCGCGGTCGTGCTGGGGGCCCTCAGCCCGCGGGCGCGCAACGCCCAGGTCGGCATGTACCAGGCGGGCGAGGTCGACTACCTGGTCGCCACCGACGCCATCGGCATGGGCCTCAACATGGATGTCGACCATGTCGCCTTCGCCCGGCTCGCCAAGTTCGACGGGCGCAGCCCGCGCCGCCTGAGCGCGGCCGAGATCGGCCAGATCGCCGGCCGCGCCGGCCGGCACATGAGCGACGGCACCTTCGGCACCACCGCCGACCTCGGCCCGATGGAGCCGGAGATCGTCGAGGCGGTCGAGAACCATCGCTTCGACCCGGTCAACGGCATCTTCTGGCGCAACTCCCGCCTCGACCTGCGCTCGCTCGACCGGCTGGTGGCCAGCCTCGAGCAGCGGCCGACCTCGGGCGTCCTGGTCCGCGCCCGCGAGGCCGACGACGAGCGCGCGCTGGCGGCGCTGCGCCGGATGCCGGACGTGGCCCAGCGCGCCCGCACCCCCGACGGGGTGCGCCGCCTGTGGGAGGTCTGCCAGGTGCCGGACTTCCGCAAGACCATGAGCGATGCCCACATCCGCCTGCTGGCCCAGATCTATCGCCATCTTTCCGCGGGCGGCGGGCACCTGCCGGCCGACTGGGTGGCCAACCACCTGGCGCGGATGGACCGCAGCGACGGGGACATCGACACGCTGGTCGCGCGCATCGCGCATGTCCGCACCTGGACCTATATCACCCATCGCGGCGACTGGATGGCGGACGCGGCCCACTGGCAGGACCGCGCGCGGACCATCGAGGACAAGCTGTCGGACGCCCTCCACGACCGGCTGACGCAGCGCTTCGTCGATCGCCGGGCGGCCATGCTGGTGCGGCGCCTGGCGGGCGACGACGACCTGCTGGCGGCCGTCACCCGCGACGGCACGGTGGTCGTCGAGGGCCACCCGGTCGGCCGGATCGACGGCTTTTGCTTCAGCCCGGACGCCCTGGGGGAGGAGGAGGCGCGCCCGCTCCTGGCGGCCGCGCGCCGGGTGCTGCCCGCCGACATCGCGCTCCGGGTGCGGCGCTCAGTCGCCGAGGACGATAGCGCCTTCGCGCTGGCCCAGGACGGCACCATCCGCTGGGAGGGGGCGGCCATCGCCCGGCTCGCGCCCGGCGCCTCGCCCAGGGCGCCCGCGATTGTGGTGCAGGACAGCGAGTTCCTGACCGCGCCCCTGCGCGAGACGCTGCGCCGCCGCCTCGCGGCCCGGGTCGAGGCCGAGATCGCGGCCACGCTCGGGCCTCTGCTGCGGTTGGAGCGCCTGCCGCTGGAGGGGGCCGGGCGCGGCCTCGCCTTCCAGCTGGCCGAGGCGGACGGCTGCCTGCCCCGGGCCGGTGCCGAGCCGCAGCTGGCCGCGCTCGCGCCGGGGGACCGCGCGGTGCTGACCCGGGCCGGGGTGCGCTTCGGCGCGGAATGGATCTATCTGGCGCCGATGTTGCGCCCGGCGGCGGTCGCGCTGCGGGCACTGCTGTGGGCGGTGGCGGCCGGGCAGGGGGGTGGCGACGCGGTTCCCGTGCCGCATCCGGGCCGGCTCGGCATCCCGCGCCGCGACGGGGTGCCGGCGGACTATTACCGCGCCATCGGCTATCCGCTGCTCGGCCCCCGGGCGTTGCGGGTGGACCGGCTGGAGGCGCTGGCGGCCATGGCCCGCCGGCTGGCCCGTGCCGGGCCGTTCGCGGCCACCCCGCAGTTGGCCAGCATGGCCGACGCGCGTCTGGCCGACCTGCCCGGCATGCTGGCAGCCCTCGGCTACCGCGCCGTGGTGATCCACGACCCGGCCGGGGGGGCGGCGACCACCTTCGTGCCGCAGCCGCGCCGTCGGCGTCCGCCCGGCGGCGAGGCGCCGCGCCCGGCGCCTGATCCGGACGGCCGTTTCGCGGCCCTGGGCGCGCTGCGCCGGGTGGGCGGCTGAGGGGCGGGCCGGGGCGATGGCCGGGCCGGAATCGTCCGTCGAGGCGGGCCGCGTCGATCGCTGGCTCTTCTTCGCCCGCCTGTGCAAGAGCCGCTCGCTCGCCGCCCACCTGTGCGAGGATGGGCTCGTCAAGGTCGACGGGGTGGTGGCGATCCGCCCTGCCCACGCCGTCCGGCCGGGCAGCACGATCGAGGTCACGCTCGGTCGCCAGGTGCATCGGGTGCGGGTCCGCGCGCTCGGCCTGCGCCGCGGTCCGGCGCCGGAGGCGCGGGCCTTGTACGAGGAACTGGGCCGCGTGCCGGTGGTGGACGACTGGGGTTGAACCGGGGATCGGAGAAGGGGACAGCGATGGAAACGTTGGACGGGAAGGTCGCCTGGATCACCGGGGCGGGGTCGGGAATCGGGCTTGCCGGCGCCAGGGCGCTGGCCGATGGCGGTGCCACCGTCATCCTGTCCGGCCGGCGGCCGGAGCCGCTGGAGGAGGCGGTGGCGGCGATCGCGGCGGCAGGCGGGCGGGCCGAGGCGCTGGCGCTCGACGTCACCCGGTCCGACGCGGTCGAGGCGGCGGCGGCCGGCATCCTGGACCGCCATGGCCGGGTCGACATCCTGGTCAACAATGCCGGCAGCAACGCGCCCAACCGGTACTGGAAGAACATGACGCCGGCCGACTGGAACCTCGTCGTCGGCGTCAACCTGAACGGGCCGCTCTACTGCACGGCGGCCGTCCTGCCGGGGATGCGGGCAAGGCGCGACGGGCTGGTCATCAACATCGCGTCCTGGGCCGGCAAGTTCGACACGCTGCTGACGGGCCCCGCCTACAACGCCACCAAGCATGGCCTTGTATCCATGACCATGTCGCTCAACATCGAGGAGTGCGTGAACGGCATCCGCGGCACCGTCATCTGCCCGGGCGAAGTGGCGACGCCGATCATGGAGAAGCGCCCGGTGCCACCCAGCGCCGAGGAGATGGCGCGGATGCTGTCGCCCGAGGACCTGGGCCGGACCATCCGCTTCGTGGCCGAGATGCCGGCCCATGCCTGCGTCCACGAGATCCTGATGGCACCGACATGGAACCGCATGTGGCTGGGCGGCGACGACTTGCCGAAGCGCTGACCTTGAGGCGGCTTATGGGCAGGCCCTAAATAAAGTATAGGAAAGCCCGAATTCGCGCGGGGTTGAAGCTGTTCCGGGGGGCGTGTTAGGCAACCGCCGCAGCCGCCCCTGCCCCGCCTGCGGCGCTTCCGACCCCCGACCGCGCCATTCCGGAGACCACCTCAAATGACCTACGTCGTCACCGAAGCCTGCATCCGGTGCAAATACATGGACTGCGTCGAGGTGTGCCCGGTCGACTGCTTCTACGAAGGCGACAACATGCTCGTCATCCACCCCGACGAGTGCATCGACTGTGGCGTGTGCGAGCCGGAGTGCCCGGCCGAAGCGATCATCCCGGACAGTGACGGGGCGGCGGAGAAGTGGCTTCGTCTCAATCGAGACTATGCGGCCCAGTGGCCGAACATCACCCGCAAGGGCGAGGCGCCGGCCGACGCCGATTCCTTCAAGGACGTTCCCGATAAGTTCGCCAAGTTCTTCAGCGACGCCCCGGGCAAACGCTGAGGGTGGGACGGGGCGCCCGGATTCGCCCCTATATTTCGTGACGGTTTTCTGATATTGTCCCTCCGGGTTCTAGGGGCGGTCATGGATCCGCGCCGGACTGTCTGCGTAGCACGGGAGACCGGACTACCGGAGGATGCAACAGGTTCGGCGGCTTCCGGATAGGTCGACCGCGGGGCCTTGCTTGTGCCCTTCGGCCAGGGCGGCGCGTGTGCGGGGACATACCGTCGCGCCTGAAGCGGCCGCCTGATCTTTGTCGGGTCCGAAGGCAAGATGAAGAAATCCGCCCATATGCCCGGGACGCCGGAGGCGCAGCCGCTCCCGGCCGTCCGGACGAAGGCCCAGATGCGGCAAGGTCTGGTACGCAAGAACCGGGCCGGGGCGCCGCTCCCCAATGCGATCGGGGCGAACGCGAACGGGGCGAAGTCCGTCGGCACCGGGAAGGCCGATGGCGCGGCGGATGGCCGCAGCGGCGGCGCGAAGAAGGCGAAGGTCTTCCATTCAACGACCGAGACGGCACCGGCCAAGGCGCCACCGGCGAAGAGAGAGCAGCGACCCAGGTCGATGACAAAACCCAAGGTGACGACGGCCGTCTCGGCGGATGCCAAGGCCAGGACGAGGGCGGCCGGATCTCCATCCGGGGTGCAGCCCGGCGGCCCGGTACAGCCCGGCGGTCCGGCGGAGTCCGGGGGGACCATGAAGCCAGGCGGCCATGCGCACTCGACCGGCCAGGCAAAACCCATTGCGGAATCGAAGGGCGGAATGACGGCAAAGGCGGATACGAAAGTGAAGGCAGGTCCCAAGACGGCACCCGTGCCGGAGGCGGCCAAGGCGCGCCCGGCGGTCTCCTCGCCCCCGGCCCTGACCGTGGTCGAGAGCGCCGCGGCGCCGGTGCCGGCGCAACCCAAGGCGATCGCCGTGCCGCCGCTGCTCAAGCCGGCCCCCAAGCCGCTGCCGCTGAAGGTGGTCGACGGGTCGGCGGAAGGCCCGGGGTTCGAGGTGAACGACCATGTCGTCTACCCGACGCACGGGGTCGGCAAGATCACCGCGATCGAGACGCAGGAGATCGCCGGCCATATCCTGAAGGTCTTCGTGGTCCAGTTCGAGAAGGACCGGATGACGCTGCGCGTGCCGGTCGGCAAGGTCCGTGCGGCCGGCCTGCGCCGCCTCAGCACCCGCAAGGAGATGGATGCGGCCCTGGCCAAGCTGCGCGGGCGCTCGCGGGTCAAGCGCACCATGTGGAGCCGCCGCGCCCAGGAATACGAGGCCAAGATCAACTCCGGCGACCCGGCCTCGATCGCCGAGGTGGTGCGCGACCTGCATCGCAATGCCGGCCAGCCCGACCAGTCCTACAGCGAGCGGCAGATCTATCAGGCCGCCCTCGACCGGCTGGCCCGCGAACTGGCCGCGGTCGAGCGCATCGACGAGGAAGCCGCGACCCAGCGCCTGGAGAAGCTGCTCCAAACCGCCGCTTGACGCGCGGTACCCGGCCACCCGAGGGTGGCCGGGGTGTGGAGCCGGGCCGCGGTGGCCCGGCCAGGCCGGTGGGCGCAGGTAAGGACGGGTGAACCCATGCGGGACGGAACGAGCATCGTGGTGCTTCGGGCCAGCCGGCGGGTGTGGGCCGTGGGGGCCATCCACGGCGAGGCCGACCGGCTGGAGCGGCTGCACGACCAGCTATGGTCGCGCCTGCGGCCGGGCGACCGCATCGTCTATCTCGGCAACCATCTCGGCCGCGGGCCCAACGTTCGCCGGGCGGTGGACGAACTCATCCGCTTTCGCCGCGAAGTGATCGCGCGGCCGGACTTCATCCTGTCGGACCATGTCTGCGACGTGGTGCACCTGCGCGGCGCGCAGGAGGAGATGTGGCAGAAGCTGCTGCAGATCCAGTTCTCGCTCAACCCGCGCGAGGTCCTGTCCTGGATGCTGCGCCAGGGGGCGGCAGCCACCATCGAGGCCTATGGCAGCCATGAGGAGCAGGGCATGGCGGCGGCGCGCGACGGGGTCCGCGCCCTGATGCGCTGGACGGCCGCCCTGCGTTCGCAGATCCAGGCCGCCGAGGGGCACTCCGCGCTGGCCAGCAGCCTGAAGCATGCCGCCGTGACCGACGATGGCAACCTGCTGTTCGTCAGCGCCGACATCGCCCCGGAACGCCCGCTGCACGCCCAGGGGGACGTGCTGTGGTGGGGCACGGGGGCGGGCATCGATTCCCTGGACGATTCCTTCTCCGGCTGCCGCCTCGTCGTCGCCGGCTACGACCGCCGCGGCCGCGGCGTCCGCATCGGCCGGCACGCCGCCGTCCTGGACGGCGGCGCCGGGCAGGGCGGCACGGTGGTGGCCGCCTGCTTCGACCCGATGGGCGCGCTGGTCGACCGCATCGAGGCGTGAGGCGGGCAACAGGATTGTGGGCTTCTGGCCAATCCGCTTCTGGACCTCGCTCGAGCGAGGAAGCTTTGTCTGCCCCACAAGCGCTTGCGCCAATAAAGAGATGTCTGGTTCGGAAAGAAACTGGCGCTGCCCGCCGGACAAAGCGTCCCTCGACTACGCTCGGGATGAGGGACGTCTCGATTGGCCGAGGGTTTGTGGGATAGAGAAGATCTCCTCACCCCGAGCGTAGTCGAGGGGCGCATCGGCCGGTGGCCAATGCTCCCATCGACGGCCGCCATGGCCGCTCGGCAGGGCGGCCGTTCCTTGCCTGTCCCGCTTCGTCGCCTCAGCCCTCGATCGGGCGGCAGGCGGCGCGGATCATGCGGCTGGTGACGGCCTCGCCGCGCTCCGGGTCGGTGCGCTGCTGCCGGTCATATCGGATGATCCAGACGCCGCGCTCGTCCTGGACGGCGGCGAACCCGCCGCCCTTGAGCGGGGTCGGCATCGCCTTCTCCCCAAGGATCGCGGCCAGCGCCTCGACGGCGGCCTTGGCCTGGGCCTGGCACTGGGCCATGCCGGGATGCTCGCTCATCGTCGCGGGGAACATCGGGTCGCCCGCGGCGGAGAAGAGGGAGAGGACGAGTAGCGCCTTGACGGCCATGGGATGCTCCTGCCGGGTTCATGCCCGCGGGTCGGCCGGGCCGGCGTCGCGGACGACGTTCAACAGTCGCGCGACGCCCCCGAACGGTTCGATCCGGCCCCGAGGGTTCGCGCCCGCCCCGAGTTGCGACCCGATCCGGCGATCCGTCGGTCAGGCGGGGCTGTGGGCGAGACCGGTGCCGCCCGCGACCGGCTTGTCGGCAGCGGGCTTGTCCGCGGCCTTCTCCGCCGGTTTGTCGGCCGCCTTCTCCGCGGTCTTCTCGGCCGCGGCGTCCTTGGCGGGCTTCTCGCCGTCGCCGGCGGCCGGCGCGTCCGCGGCCGGCCTGGCTGGCCGGATCAGCGGCACGTCGGGTCCGGGCAGCTCGACATTGACCTCGAGGAACGAGATGTCCTTGCCGCGCTCCAGCTTGACCATGACCTTTTCCTGGTCGATCACGAGGTACTTCGCGACCACTTCCAGGATCTCCCGCTGCAGGGCCGGCAGGAACTCGGCCCGCTCGCCGCGGTCGGCGCGCTCGTGCGACAGCAGGATCTGCAGCCGCTCCTTGGCGACGGAGGCGGCAGCCGGTGCGGCCGGGGCCGCCGGGGGCGGGGCCGGGCGCCGGGATCGGAAAAGATCGAACAGGCGCATCACGCGGCCCCCCCGAACAGCCGGGCGAAGAAGCCGCGCGGCCTGGGCTCGGCCGGGAAGCGATGCTCGAGCTGCTCGCCCAGCAGGCGCGACACGGCGTCCGCATAGGCCTTGCCGGCCGCGCTTTCCTTGTCGAGGATGACCGGGTTGCCGGTGTTGGAGGCGCGCAGCACCGCCTCGTTCTCCGGGATGATGCCGAGCAGCGGGATCGACAGGATCTCCAGGATGTCCTCGACCTTCAGCATCTCGCCGCGGGCGACCCGGCCGACGTCGTAGCGGGTCAGCAGCAGGTGCTGCTTGACCGGCTCCATGTCCTTCTCGGCGCGCAGCGTCTTGCTGCCGAGCAGGCCCAGGATGCGGTCGCTGTCGCGCACGCTCGACACTTCCGGGTTGGTGACGATGATCGCCTCGTCGGCGCAGTACATCGCCAGCTGGGCACCCTTCTCGATGCCGGCCGGGCTGTCGCAGATGATGTAGTCGAACTGGTCGCGCAGCATCTCGATGACGCCGACCACCCCCTCCTTGGTGAGGGCGTCCTTGTCGCGGGTCTGGGAGGCGGCGAGCACGTACAGGTTCTCGAAGCGCTTGTCGCGGATCAGCGCCTGGCCCAGCTTCGCCTCGCCGTTGACCACGTTGACGAAGTCGTACACGACCCGCCGCTCGCAGCCCATGATGAGGTCGAGGTTGCGCAGGCCGACGTCGAAGTCGACGACGACCGTCTTCTCGCCGCGCATGGCGAGGCCGGTACCGATGGCGGCGGTCGACGTGGTCTTGCCGACGCCGCCCTTGCCGGACGTCATGACGATGACTTTTGCCATGGGGGAGGTCTCCTTTCTCTTGGAGGCTATGACAGCCGATCGAAGACCAGGGCATCGTCGGCGATGCGGATGCCGACGCGCTGGCCGATCAGATCGGTCTCGATCTGGTCCGCGATGCGGAAGAGTCCGGCGATCGACACCAGCTCGGGGTCGAACCGCTGGCAGAAGAGCCGGGCCTCGCGGTCGCCCGACGCGCCCGCGATCGCCTTGCCGCGCAGGGCGCCATAGACATGGACGTTGCCGTCCGCCAGCACCTCGCCGCCGGCATTGACCGTGCCGAGCACGATCAGGTCGCCGTCGCGGGCATAGATCTGCTGGCCGGACCGCACCGGCTCGCTCACCACCCGGGTCTTGCCCTTGACCACCCGCTGGACGACGGGGGCGGTGCGGGGGCGGGGGCAGCGGCCGCGGGGGGGTGGCGGAGGGGCGGCGGCCCGCGGCGGGGGCGGCGCCGCGGCCGGCTCCGGATCGGGCTCGCGGGCGGCGTTGGCCCGCCCGGCCGGGCGGGCGCTGGGAAAGGCCGCCAGGCCGGCGCGGCGGGCCGCCTGGGTCAGATGCGGGGTGCCGTTCTGGACGCCGACGCAGATCAGCCCGGCCGACGCGATGGCGGCGCCGAGCGCGGCGAAGTCGACATTGGGCGGGGCCGGCCAGCGCGCCAGGGTCTCGAGGTCGAGGATGACCGGGGCGTCGCGGTAGAAGTCGGGGGCCTGCGACACCTTCTGGGCAAGCTGCTGGCCGAAGTCGGCGCGCGCCGGGTCGATCAGGCGCAGGACCATGACCATGGCACTGCCGCCGCGCAGCTGGAACGGCGCGCTCTTCAGCTCGGTAGCGGCGGGTTGATTCGTGCCTGCGGCCAAAGATGCCACCCTATGCGGCCCGGTTGACATGGCAAATCTTACATCTTGTGGTCACAGTCGCAAGCTCTTCTATATCTGGTGTGCCGAGCGCATTGCGGATGCGCGCTTGTATCGCTTGTCGGGAACGTCCGAAGGAAGGATCATGCGGCCTTCTCCCACCTCCCGTCCATTCCCCCGTACCGGAGCCCGCAATGCCCGACGACCAGTCCCGCACGAATTCCGAGATCGTCTCCCGCTATCGCGAAAAGACGCCGAAATCCGAGGCGCTCTTCGCCCAGGCCAAGGCGATCTTCCCGAGCGGCGTCACCCATGACGGCCGCCACCTCGACCCCTACGGCATCTATGTCGACCGGGCCGAAGGTGCGTACAAATGGGACGTCGACGGCAACAAGTATATCGATTTCTTCGGCGGTCATGGGGCTCTTCTGCTGGGCCACAACCATCCCGTGGTGATGGCGGCGGTCGGGCCGGCGCTGGCCAAGGGCACCCACTTCGGGGCCAACCACGCGCTCGAGGTGCAGTGGGCCCAGGCGATCCAGGCGCTGCTGCCCACGGCCGAACGGGTGCGCTTCACCTCGTCCGGCACCGAGGCGACGCTGATCGGCCTCCGGCTGGCGCGCACCTACACCGGCCGCACCAAGCTCCTGCGCTTCAAGACGCACTTCCACGGCTGGCACGACCACATGGCGTCCGGCTATGCCAACCACTTCGACGGCACCCCCGCCGTGGGCGTGCTGGAGGGGATCAGCGACGCCGTCGTGCTGGTGGCGCCGAACGACCGCGAGGGCGTCAGCGCGGCCCTGGCGGGCGGCGACATCGCCGCCGTCATCCTGGAGCCGACCGGCTCCTCGACCGGCATGGTGCCGACCGCGCCGGGCTTCCTGGAGTTCCTGCGCGAGGAGACCCTGAAGCACGGCACCATCCTGATCTTCGACGAGGTGGTGACCGGCTTCCGCGTCGCCCCCGGCGGCGCCCAGCAGCACTACGGCATCAAGCCCGACCTGACCTCGCTCGCCAAGATCCTGGCCGGCGGCCTGCCGGGCGGGGCCATCGTCGGGCGCAAGGACCTGTTCGATTCGCTCGACTACGCGGCGACCGCCGCCTCGGGCAAGGAGAAGATCCAGCACCCCGGCACCTACAACGCCAACCCGGTCTCGGCCGCGGCCGGCATCGCGGCACTCGACCACATCCGCACCAGCGACGCCTGCGCGGTCGCCAATGCCATGGGCGACCTGGTGCGCCAGAAGATCAACCAGGTCTTCGCCGAGGAAGGGGTGAAGTGGGCCTGCTACGGCACCTTCTCCAGCTTCCACACCTTCCTCAACCCGCAGGGCCGCGACATCGATCCGCTCGCCTTCGACCCGCTGGCGATCGGCTACGAGGAGCTGAAGGGCAAGCCCAAGGGCCTGTCCCACCGCATCCGCGTGGCGATGCTGGTGAACGGTGTCGACCTCAACGGCTGGCCGGGCGGCAACATCTCGTGCATGCACACGGCCGAGGACATGGACGCCACGGCCGAGGCCTACCGCGAGACGATCCGCATGCTGCGCAAGGAGGGCGAGATCTGATCCTGCCGCCCTTGCCGGCGGCATGAACGCTTCTCCCGGTCCGGCGGCGCTCGCGCCGCCGGATCTCCGCCACTTCCCCCTGCCGCTCTTCGCCTCCGTCATGGGGCTGATGGGCCTGTCGCTCGCCTGGCGGCGGGCGGCGCTCGTCTTTCCCGACCTGCCGGCCATGATCGGCGAGGGTATCCTGGTCGCGGCCATCGCCTGGTTCCTGGTGGTGGCCGGCCTCTATGCCGCCAAGGCCGTCACCCGCTGGCCGGCGGTGCTGGCGGAGGTGCGCCACCCGGCGCGGGCCAACTTCGTCACCGCCATCTCGATCGCGGTCATGCTGATCGGCACCGGCCTGGCGCCGCATGCGCCGCGCGCCGCCGAGGCGATCTGGCTCGCCGGCGTCGCCGCCAACGTGGCCTGCGCGATGCTGGTCATCCGCCGCTGGATCCTGGAGCGGTTCGAGCCGATGCAGGTGACGCCGGCCTGGTTCATCCCGGTGGTCGGCAACGTCGTGCCGCCGCTGGCCGGCATCCAGTTCGGCCATGCCGAGCTCGCCTGGTTCTGCTTCGCGGGCGGGCTCGGCTTCTGGCTGGTGCTGTTCCCGCTGACCATGGGCCGGCTCTTCACCGGCGACCCGCTGCCGCCCGGCCTGATGCCGATGCTGTTCATCTTCCTGGCCCCGCCCTCGGTCGGGTTCCTGTCCTGGATGGAGCTGAACGGCGGCGAGCTGGACGCGGCCGGGCGCTTCCTCTTCTACCTGGCGCTGTTCATCGCGCTGTGCCTGGCGACGATGGCCGGGCGCTTCGTCCGCGTGCCCTGGTCGCTGATCTCGCTGGCCTATACCTTCCCGCTGGCGGCGCTGGCGGCGGCCGCGCTCCGCTACCACCAGGCGACGCGCGACGGCACCACCATGGTGGTGGCGATCGGCCTGCTGATGCTGGCATCGGTCGTGGTCGCGGCCGTCCTGGCCGGCACCCTGCGCCGCTTCGCGGCCGGAGCCTTCTTCCGCCCCGACCCCTGATCCGTCCCCTCCCGCCCGAGAGGAAGCCCGCCTTGGCCGACCCGATCCTGTTCCGTCCGCTGCCGCTGCGCTCCGTCACCGCGCGCAACCGCATCGTGCTGGCCCCGATGGCGCAATATTCCGGCGTGGAGGGCGTGCCCCAGGACTGGCACCTGGCCAATCTCGCCGCCCGCGCCGTCGGCGGCGCCGGCATCGTCTTCACCGAGGTCGCCTATGTCGCGCCCGATGCGCGCATCTCGACCGGCTGCCTCGGCCTGTGGAACGACGCGCAGGAGGCGGCGTTCGCCGGCATCACCCGCTTCATCGAGGCCCAGGGCGCGGTGCCGGCGATCCAGGTCGGCCATGCCGGCCGCAAGGGCTCCACCACCAAGGCGTGGGAGGGTGGCCGGCCGGTCGCGGTCGGCGATGGCGGCTGGCCGCTGATGGCCCCGACCGACCAGCCCTGGTCGCCCGCCAGCACCGTGCCGCGGGCGATGGACCGGGCGGACATCGCGGCCGCGGCGGCCGCCTTCGCGGCCAGTGCCGCCCGGGCGCGCCGCGCCGGCTTCCGGATCTTCGAGATCCACGCCGCCCACGGCTACCTGATCAACGAGTTCCTGTCGCCCTTGGTCAACACCCGCACCGACCAGTATGGCGGCGACGCCGACCGCCGCGCCCGCTTCCTGATGGAGGTGATCGACGCGGTCCGCGGCGAATGGCCGGCCGACCTGCCGCTCTTCATCCGCCTGTCGTGCAGCGACTGGGTGCCGGGCGGCATCACCATCGACGACACGGTCGAGCTGTGCCGGCGGATCGCCGCCCGCGGCGACATCGACCTGATCGACTGCTCGTCGGGCGGGGTCGACCCGCGGCAGAAGATCGCCTTCTACCCGGGCTACCAGGTGCCGTTCGCCGACGCGATCCGCAACAAGGCCGGCATCGCCACCGGCGCGGTCGGCATGATCCAGTCGCCCTACCAGGCGGAAGAAGTGCTGGCCAACGGCCGCGCCGACCTCATCTTCCTCGGCCGCACCCTGCTGGCGGACCCGCACTGGCCCCTGCGCGCCGCCCGCACGCTGGGCGCCCCGGTGCGCTGGGCCGACCAGTACCTGCGCGCCACCACGTTCTGACCTTTCCGTCCCGGAGGTATCGCCCCGTGCCCGATCCCATGCTGTTCCGCCCGATCACCCTGCGGTCCGTCACCGCGCGCAACCGCATCGTCGTCTCGCCGATGTGCCAGTACAGCGCGATCGACGGGGTGCCGCAGGACTGGCACCTGGCCAACCTCGCCGCCCGCGCGGTCGGCGGCGCCGGCATCGTCTTCACCGAGGTCGCCCACCTGGAGGCGCGCGGGCGCATCACTCCCTGGTGCGTCGGCCTGTGGAACGACGCGCAGGAGGCGCAGCTCGCCCGCATCGCCCGCTTCCTCGAATCCCAGGGCGCGGTGCCGGCGATCCAGGTCGGCCATGCCGGCCGCAAGGGCTCGACCGGCAAGCCGTGGGAGGGCTCGAAGCCGCTCTCGGTCGCCGACGGCGGCTTTGACCTGATCGGCCCGACCGGCGATGCCTGGGCGCCGGGCTACCCGGTGCCGACGGCGATGGACCTCGCCACCATCGCCACGGTCCAGGCGGCGTTCGCCGACGCCGCGCGCCGGGCGCGCCGCGCCGGCTTCAAGGTCTTCGAGATCCATGGCGCCCACGGCTACCTGATCCACGAGTTCCTCTCGCCGCTCGTCAACACCCGCACCGACGCCTATGGCGGCGACGCGGAGAAGCGCCGCCGCTTCCTGATGGAGGCGATCGATGCCGTGCGCAGCGAATGGCCGGCCGACCTGCCGCTGTTCCTCCGCCTGTCCTGCGCCGACTGGGTGCCGGGCGGCCTCACCATCGACGACACGGTTGATCTGTGCCGGCAGCTCGCCCAACGCGGCGACGTCGACCTGATCGACTGCTCCTCGGGCGGCGCCGACCCGCGCCAGCAGATCGCCTTCTATCCCGGCTACCAGGTGCCGTTCGCCGACGCGATCCGCAACCAGGCCGGTATCGCCACCGGCGCGGTCGGCATGATCCAGTCGCCCCACCAGGCGGAAGAGGTGCTGGCCAACGGCCGCGCCGACCTCGTCTTCCTCGGCCGTACCCTGCTGGCGGACCCGCACTGGCCGCTGAAGGCGGCCAGGACGCTGGGTGCGGACGTGAAGTGGCCGGACCAGTACGCCCGCGCGAGCCATTTCTAGACGGCATCCCCGCCATGCCCGCTTGACGGCGGGCATGGCGGCGTCGCCCAATCGGCGCTCGTCGGACAATCCGACAATCGGGCCGATCATCGGGAAGGAAGCGCATGGACCAGGATCGCTATGACCGCGGGCTCGCCGTCCGGCGGGAAGTGCTGGGCTCGGACTATGTCGACAAGGCGATCCAGGGGGCGGACGACTTCACCCGGCCCCTGCAGGAGTATGTGACCGAGGCGGCCTGGGGGGCGATCTGGACCCGGCCCGGCCTGCCGCGCAAGACGCGCTCGCTGCTCAACCTCGCCATGCTGACGGCGTTGAACCGCCCTCACGAGATCAAGCTGCATATCAACGGCGCGCTCAACAACGGCGTGACCAAGGACGAGATCATGGAGGTCTTCCTCCAGACCGCGGTCTATTGCGGGGTGCCGGCGTCGATCGACAGCTTCCGCATCGCCCGCGAAGTCTTCAAGGAACGGGGCATCTGATGGCTGCAAGCGAACAGGGACCGATCGGGTTCGTCGGCATCGGCATGATGGGCGTGCCGATGGTCAACCGCCTGCTGGCGACCGGCCACCGGGTGGCGCTGGCCGATGCCAACCCCGCCGCGCTGGAGCCCTATGCCGGCCGGGAAGGCGCGAGCCGCCCGGCGACGCTGGCCGAGCTGGGGGCGGGGTCCGAGGTCGTCATCACCATGCTGCCCAACGGCAAGATCGTCGAGGACGTGGTGTTCGGCCGCGACGGCGCCAACGACGGGCTGGCCGCCGGCCTGAAGGCGGGCTCGGTCATCGTCGACATGAGCTCGTCCTCGCCGGTCGGCACCCGCGCGCTGGCGGCGCGCCTGGCCGAGCGCGGCATCAAGCTGGTCGACGCCCCGGTCTCGGGCGGGGTCAAGCGGGCGGTCGACGGCTCGCTCGCCATCATGGCGGGCGGCGACGCGGCCGACGTCGAGCGGCTGCGCCCGGTCCTGGGCGCCATGGGGCGGCAGGTGTTCCACACCGGCCCGGTCGGCACCGGCCACGCCATGAAGGCGCTCAACAACTACCTGTCGGCGGCGGGCCTGCTGGCGGCGGGCGAGGCGATGCTGATGGGCCAGAAGTTCGGCCTGCAGGCCGAAACCATGGTCGACGTGTGGAACGCCTCGACCGGCCGCAACAACGCGACCGAGGTCAAGTTCAAGCCCTTCATCATCCCCCGCACCTGGGCCGCCGGCTTCGCCACCGGGCTGATGGTGAAGGACCTGCGCACCGCACTCGAACTGGCCGAGGCGACCGGGGAGCCGGCCGACTTCGCCCGGCTGTGCACCGAGATCTGGGCTGCGGCCGAGGCCAAGGTCGGCCCGGGCTCCGACCATACGGAGATCGTGCGCTACCTCGAAGGGCTCGGCACCCCGGGCGACGAGGCGGCCTAGGCGAGAATCAAGGGGACGGGGCAGCGCATCCCGTCCCCGGCGGAGGGACACCCATGACCGAACCCCATGTCTACGAGGTCTTCGCGATCAAGTACGCGGCGATGCCGGACCGGCAGCCCTGGACCAACTTCATCGGCATCGACGAGCATGACGGGCCGCTCGGCCTCGATTTCTACGTCTGGCTGATCCAGGGCGGCGGGCGTACCTGGGTCGTCGACATCGGCTACGACAAGGCGGTCGCCGACAAGCGCGGCCGCACCATCATCCGCAACCCGGTCGACGGGCTGAAGCTGATGGGGGTCGACGCCGCCACGGTCGAGGACGTCATCATCACCCACCTGCACTGGGACCATGTCGGCAATGTCGGCCTGTTCCCCCGGGCCCGCATCCATGTCCAGGACCGGGAGATGCAGTACGCGACCGGCCGCTACATGCAGTATCCAGCCTTCCGCCACGCCTATGAGCTGGACCATGTGCTGGAGATGGTGCGGGCCGTCTATGCCGACCGCACCGTCTTCCATGACGGCGACCAGGAGCTGGCCCCCGGCCTGTCGGTCCACTTCATCGGCGGCCACACCATGGGGCTGCAGTCGGTCCGGGTGTGGACCCGGCGCGGCTGGGTCGTGCTGGCGTCCGACGCCAGCCACCTCTACCCGAACATGGAGCTGTCGCGGCCCTTCCCGATCGTCTTCCATGTCGGCGAGATGCTGGAGGGCCACAAGAAGCTGCGCCGCCTGGCGAGCTCGGCCGACCATGTCATCCCCGGCCACGACCCGGACGTCATGCGCCGCTATCCGGCGCCGAGCCCGGACCTGGAGGGCATCGTCGTCCGGCTCGACGTCGAGCCGGTGACGTAGGAGGGCCCGTGACTTAGGGGCCGCTACCCCGCGAGCGGGCCGCCCGGCAGCCAGCAGGCATCCCAGGGCGGGTCGCCGCGGAAGCGGTCGACCAGGAAGTCGACGAACAGCCGCACCTTGGCCGCCAGGTGCCGGTTGACCGGATAGACGGCGTGGATGGTGAGCTGCGGCAGCTTCCATCCCGGCAGGACCGTGCGCAGGGCGCCCTCGGCCAGGTGCGCGCCGACATAGAAGGTCGGCAGCAGGACGATGCCCTGTCCGGTCAGGGCGGCGGCCAGCAGCGCGTCGCCGTTGTTGGAGACGAGGTTGCCGGAGAACGTCACCTCCACGACCTCGCCGCCGGGCCCGGTCAGCGGCACTTCCTGGGTGGAGGCGTAGGCGTAGCGCAGGAAGTTGTGCCCGGCCAGCCGGCTCGGATGATCGGGCTCGCCGCGGGCGGCGAGGTAGGCGGGGGCCGCGCACAGCGCCAGCCGCGACGGCGCCAGGCGCCGGGCGATCAGCGAGGAATCCTGCAGCTGGCCGATGCGGATGACGAGGTCGAAGCCGTCCTCGACGATGTCGACCAGCCGGTCGGAGAGGGTGAAATCCACCTCCAGCTCGGGATATTGCGCCTGGAACGCGGCCAGCGCCGGGGCCAGGTGGCGCACCCCGAAGCCGGTCGAGCAGTTGATGCGCAGCGTGCCGCGCGGCATCGACTGCAGGGCGGAGGCCGCCTCCTCCGCTTCCGCCAGCTGGTGGATGATGTCGCGCGAGCGGTCGAAATAGGCGCGGCCGACCTCGGTCAGGCTGAGGCGCCGGGTGGTGCGCTGCAGGAGGCGCACGCCGAGCCGGTCTTCCAGGGCCGCCACATGCTTCGACACCATGGCCCGGGACAGGTTGAGGGCCTCGGCGGCCCCGGCGAAGCTGCCCTGCTCCACCACCTTCACGAACGCTTCCATGCTCTGCAGCCGGTCCATGGATCCCGCCGATTGTTTCGATTGCCGAACGAATATGTTGAAGAGGGTGCCGATTATCAATCTCGATCGCCGGTTCTATCTGTTCCTTGCATCGGCACCCGACAGGCAGGCCGAGCCGCATTCGAGAGGCCGCCCATGACCGCCATTCCCTCGCTGTTCGTCTCCCACGGCGCCCCCGACCTGATCCTGGGCGGCTCGCCCGCCCGCCGCTTCCTGGAGGATCTCGGCCGCGGCCTGGCGCGCCCGCGGGCGGTCGTGGTCGCCAGCGCCCATTGGGCGAGCGGGCGGCCGCTGGTCGGCGGCGCCGACCGGCCGGCGACGCTGCACGACCTGTGCGCCGGGGCCCAGGGCACCTGTCGGATGCAGTACCCGGCGCCGGGCGACCGGGCGCTCGCCGCCCGGGTGGCGGGGCTGCTGCAGGCGGCCGGCATCCCGGCGTCGATCGATCCCGAGCGCGGCCTCGACCATGGCGCCTGGGTGCCGCTGCGTCTGATGTTTCCGGGCGCCGACATCCCCGTCGTGCCGCTGTCGATCCAGCCGGGGCAGGGGCCGCTGCACCACCTGGCGATGGGCCGTGCCCTGGCGCCGCTCGCGGCCGACGGCGTGCTGGTCCTGGGCTCGGGCGGCGTCACCAGCAACATCCACGCGAGCCACGGCCGGGCCGAGGACGCGCCGGTCCCGGCCTGGGTCACGCAGTTCCAGGACTGGCTGGCGGCCCGTCTGCTCGACATCCGCCTGCTTGACGGCGACCTGTTGGCCCTGACGGCCGGGCTGGAGCGGGCCCCGGCGCGGCGCGAGAACCACCCGACCCCGGAGCACCTGCTGCCCCTGTTCGTGGCCCTGGGGGCCGCCGGCGACGGCGTCGCCGTCGAGCGGCTGCATGCCAGCGTCACCCACGGGGCGCTGGCGATGGACGCCTATGCCTTCGCGCCGGCCGCCCGGTCCCGCCCGCAGCGCGCCGCCAGCCTGGAGGCCGTGTCGTGACCCCGCTCTTCCTCTCCCATGGCTCGCCCATGCTCTACCTGACCGACACCCCGGCGCATCGCTTCCTGGCGGCGCTGGGGGCGGGCCTGGCCCCGCCGCGGGCAATCGTCGTCGCCTCCGCCCATTGGGAGACGTCCCAGCCCATGGTCGGCGCAGCGGCACGGCCGGCCACCATCCACGACTTCGGCGGCTTTCCGGAGCCGCTGCACCGCGCTCGGTATCCGGCGCCGGGCGACCCCGCGGTGGCCGCGGCGGTCGCCTCGGCCCTGGCCGCGGCCGGTATCCCGGCCGCGATCGACCCGCGGCGCGGCTTCGACCACGGCGTCTGGGTCCCGTTCGGCATCGCCCTGCCGGGGGCCGAGATCCCGATCGTGCCGCTGTCCGTGCAGCCCGACCGCGACGCGCGCCATCACCTGGCGCTGGGCCGGGCCCTGGCGCCGCTGGCGCGGGACGGCGTCCTCGTCGTCGGCTCGGGCGCGGTCACCCACAACCTCCACGCGGCGCGCGGCCAGGCGGTCGGCGCCGCCGCGCCCGCCTGGGTCGATGCCTTCCGGGAGTGGGTCGCGGCGCGGGTCGCGGCGGGCGAGGTGGAGCGGCTCCTGGCCTATCGCGACGAGGCGCCCGCGGCCGAGGTCAACCACCCGAGCCCGGAGCACTTCCTGCCGTTCTTCGTGGCGCTGGGCGCTGCCGGCGAGGGCGCGGTCGGCTACCGCCTGCATGCCAGCGTCGAGTACGGGGTGATCGGCATGGACGCGTTCGCTTTCGCCCCGCCCGCTTGGGGCCGCGCCGCCTAGATGTTTAGTCCCGGGAACTGATGATGGATCCTTTTCGCAGGAATGGAAGGATGCGCTATGGGCCAAATGCTTCACGGGGTCTCCCGCACGACAGAGGCGCTCCGTCGAGCGATAAAGCATAGTCAAGAGAGCCTGAGGTCTCTGGTGCGACGCCACGGCATTAACCCAGAGACCGTTCCGAAGTGGAACGCGCGGAGCACCGTTGCCGATGCCAAGGCCGGGCCCAAGGAGCCGCGATCGACCGTCCTGTCAGCGGAGGAAGAAGCGGTCATCGTTGCCTTTCGACGCTACACGCTGCTGCCGCTCGACGACTGCCTCTATGCCCTGCAGCCAACTATTCCGCACCTGACACGGCCCTTGCTGGTCGTGTCCCACTGCGTGCTTGGCCGCCGCGCCGACCCTCTTCCTCTTGAGCCTCGCGCACACAGCATCGCCGCCCGAAAGCCCGCCCGCTGGGTCACTTGACCGGCCCGAGCACCTCGCCCTTCGAACGGTCGAGCGAGCACACCCCCGCCCCGGGGCGCCCAGACCACTTATGTCCGACTGCCACCATGGCTTAACTTGCGGATGTCGCCGATGGCGACCGGGCGTGGCGAGAAAGCGAGGGGAGACGATGCGACTTGCCTTCTGGAGAAAGAAGGCGCGTGAACGCCGGGACGGTTGCGCCCAGACGCCGGCTAGCCCGGCGGCAGCCGATAGCGCCGATGCCCAGCCCAGCGCCGACCAGCCAATCACGGCGCCCACCCAAGATTTCTTCGGCCTCGACCCTTTCGCGCGGAACCTCGCGACGGCGATTGCTTCGATGGGGTCGCAGGAGGGGTTCGTCATAGGTGTGCATGGTCGATGGGGATCGGGCAAGAGCAGTGCCATCAACCTGGTGAAGCACCATCTGAAGAGCTTGCCGGCGGGGAGCGACCTCACGGTCGTCGACTTCACTCCCTGGTGGTTCACCGGTCCAGATGCGCTGGCGATGGCCTTCTTCGGCGAGCTCGGCGCCGCTATGGAGAGATCCCTGACGGACGAGGCCCGGGCCGCCCTGCGCAGCCTGGGCGCGCGGCTCGGCTCCGCGGCACCCGTCGTCGGGACGGCAGTCGAACTGGCGACCGGGGTCAAGGGCACCAAGGACGCGGCCGCCTATCTCGGCAACCTCCTCAGTCCGGCCCGCTCGGTGGTGCGAGAGCACGAGATCCTGGCAGCGGGGCTGCGCCGCTCTAGGCAGCGCTTCCTCGTGGTCATCGACGATCTCGACCGCCTCGATCCCGACGAAGCACTAATGACGTTCAAGCTTGTTAAATCGGTCGGCCGGCTGCCGAACGTCACCTACCTACTCATCTTCGACCGCCAACTGGCGGAGGCGGCGGTGGCGCAACGCTTCCCGTCAGAAGGGCCGCATTTCCTGGAGAAGATAGTCCAGGTTGCCTTCGATCTGCCGCCGCCCGCGAGCGAAGACCTACGCGACTTCCTCCTTGAGAAGGCGCAGCAGATCATGGGCGACCTCGCCGAAAGCCAGATCGCACGCTTCGTCAACGTCTTCCAGGACGCCGTGGCTCCACTTATCGCGCGGCCGCGGGACGTGGTGCGGCTGACCAGCGGTCTGAAGCTGACCTGGCCCGCCGTTGGCCAAGAGGTCGACCGCGCCGATTTCCTGGCGATGGAGGCGATGCGCCTTTTTCTGCCGGCGGTGCATGGAGCGGTCCATGACAACAAGGCCATGGTGTGCGGGACCGAAGGGCCGTTGCTTGATGTCGCGCGGAGCGCTGAGGAATGCGACCGGCGGTTGCTGGCAGCGGTTCCGCCGGACGAGCGCCCGATGGCGCGCCGGGCACTCTTGCGCCTCTTCCCACAGCTGGCGCCGTATTGGGACAGTCATCACCACGACGCCGACGAGGCGCGGGCGCGGGTGGAGCGCAGGGTCTGTGTTGCCGCCCACTTCGACACCTATTTCCGCTTCGCCATGTCCGAGGCGACGGTTTCGGCGCAGGAGTTGCGGTCGGTGGTGGCCAACGCGGCCGAATCGCAGGAGATCCAGGCGATCTTCCGAACGGCGAGCGGTACGCGGCTGCGCCGCGGCGGCACAAAGGCGGCCATCCTGCTCGACGAGCTTACCGAAGCTGCGGAGACGGTGGCAGAAGAGGACATCGGGCCGCTTTTGGGCGCCATCTTCGCAATAGCAGACGAACTTGACCTGCCCGAGGACAAGGGCCGCGGCTTTGCCGACAACATGCGTCGCCTGCACTGGCTCGTGAACCGGCTCGTGCGCGACCGTCTTCCGCCGCCAGTCCGCGGCGTGGTCCTCTTGGAGGCCTGTGAGCGCGCGTCCTCGGGTTGGCTGGTTGAGTTCGCAGTGCGATGTATCGGCCAGCACCGGCCGAGTGCTGATTCGAAGCGCGAGGCAGAGCCTCTGGTGACCGCCGCAGACGCCGAAGGCCTCCGGCAGTTGGCGCTGCTTCGGCTTGAGAGCGCTGCCGATGATGGTTCGTTGCTGACGTGGCGGGACCCAGTCGAGAAGCTACTTCGCTGGCGGGACCTCATTGGCGATGGCGGTGAGGCTCGGGTTCGTGAGTGGCTGGCACTACGCCTCGCGGACGATCGCGCGATCATTGCGCTTGCCAGTTCCTTCGTGACGCATGGCTGGATGGCCAGCATGGGCGACAGAGTCTCACAGCGGTTCGACTATGTGAGCCGGGGGGCGGTCCGCGAGTTGGTCGACGCAGGCCACTTCCTCCAGCGGGTCGGCGAAATCCAGGCGTCGACGGTTGATGAAACCACCCGCACTGCCCTTACCCGCTTCGAGCAGGCCTGGGCCAATCCACGGCGCGGCGAGCAGGAGGATCAGATGTTTAGTCCCAGTAACTGATGGGTCGTGCGGGCGCCCGCGAGAAGAATCTGGCCCATAGCGCACCCTTCCATTCTGGCGAAAAGGATGCACCATCAGTTCCCCGGACTAAACATCTAGCGCGGCGCGCCGCCGCGCGACGGCCCGGCCTTGCGGTGCAGCTGGGCCTCGCGCCAGCCGATATAGACGGCGCTCGACAGGATGACGGCGGCCCCCGCCAGCGCCCATTGCGTCGGCACCTCGCCGAAGACGAAGTAGCCGATGGCGATGGCGAACAGCAGCCGGACATAGCCGAAGCCGGCCAGGTAGCCGGCCTCGGCCTCGGCATAGGCGCGCAGGAAGCAGTAGTGCCCGGCCGTCGCCAGCAGGCCGATGCCGACGAAGAGCGGCCATTCCGCCGCCGTCGGCCATTGCCAGGACCAGATGCCGAGCGGCGCCGCCAGCAGCAGCGACAGCATCGTGTACCAGATGGTGACCTGCATGGCCGGCTCGTGGCGCAGCAGGTTCTTGGCGGTGGCTACGCTGAGGCAGGTGACGAAGGTGCCGAACAGCGCGATGGCGAGCGCGTCGAGCGGGGTGCCGGCGCCGGGCTGGGCGATCAGCAGCACGCCCGAGAAGCCGACCAGCACCGCCGACCAGCGCCGCCAGCGCACCTTCTCGCCCAGCAGCAGGACCGCCAGCACGGTCATGATCATCGGCCCGGTGAAGCTGACGATGGTCGCCTCGGCGAGCGGCAGGCGGGTCAGCGCCAGGTAGCTGCAGGTCATGCCGACGATCGAGCAGACGTTGCGCCACATGTGCTCGCCGAAGCGCCGGGTGCGCAGGCCGGCCGGGCCGAGCGCGGCGATCTTCGGCGCCAGCACCACCAGGCCGACGGCCAGGCGCAGGAAGACGATCTGGAAGACGGAATAGTGCGCCCCCAGCCACTTGATGAGCACGAAGGTGGAGACGAGCAGGACCTGGTCGAGCAGGAACCAGGCGAGCCCGCGCGAGGTCGGGGCAAGGCCCGACCAGCGGGCGGCGAGGGCGGGGAATGGCATGGGGCCGGCCGAAGCTAGGCGCCCGGCCGGCCCGCGGCAAGCGTGACGGCGGGAGAGCGCTATCGGGCCCGGTCGCCGCCGGTCCCGGCGAGCGCGATGCCGGCTGCGACCGCGGCCAGGCCGGCCGCGAGCGCCGGGCCGACCGGCTCGTCCAGCAGCACCAGCCCGAACAGGGCGGCGCTCACCGGGTTGACGCAGACGGTGACCGCAACCCGGGTCGGCGTCGTGCGGGCCAGCGCCTCGGCCCACAGCCAGAAGACCAGGGCGCCGCAGACGACGCCGAGATAGGCCACGGCCAGCCCGTCGGTCGCCGACAGCGCGGCCAGGCGAGCCGGCGCCCCGCCCAGGACCGAGAGCGGCAGGAGCAGCAGCGCCCCCGCCGCCATGCCGGTGGCGGCATAGGGCAGGACCGCGCTGCGCCGGATGAAGGGACGCGACCAGACATTGTAGAGCGCCATGCACAGCGCGGCCGCCGCCATCAGGAGGTCGCCCCGCCAGGCGCCGGCGGGGGCCGCCGACAGGTCGGCCGCCAGCGCCGCGGCGACGCCCGCCATCGCGATCCCGACCCCGAAGCACTTGCGGGCGGCCAGCCGCTCGACCCCCAGCAGGGCCGCCGCCGCCATCGTCAGCAGCGGCAGGGTCGACAGCGCGAGCGCGCCGCGGGCGGCACTGGTCAGGGCCAGGGCCGCGTTGAAGAGGACCGGGAACAGGCCGAAGAACAGCATGCCGAGCGTGATCACCGGCCAGCGGTCGCGGCCTGCCGGCCACGCCTGGCCGGACCGCAGGGCCATCGGCAGCAGGATCGCCGCGCCGATGGCAAAGCGCAGGCAGCCGAGCGTCAGCGGATCGACGCTGCCCGCCAGCTGCCGCGTCGCGCCGACCGCGGTGCCGCCCAGGGCGCTCGACAGAAGTGCCGCCGCAACGCCCAGCCCCTTGCCCATTCCCGTACTCCTTGATGCCGGCCTGGCGTAGCGGAGGGAAAGGCATCAGGGAAACGCATAAGCATTATCCCCGGAATCACGTATGGTGATGCGCATGAGCGTCGGGCTGGAACTGGACCTGCTGCGCGCCCTGGTGGCGGTCGCCGACCATGGCTCCTTCACCCGCGCCGCGGCGGCCCTGCACCGCACCCAGTCGGCGGTCAGCATGCAGATCGCCCGGCTGGAAGCCCGGCTCGGCACGACGCTGCTCGACCGCGGCGGAGCGGCGGTGACGCCGACCCCGGCCGGCGAGGCACTGGTCGGCCATGCCCGGCGGATGCTGCGGCTGGAGGCGGAGGCGATCGGCCGGGTCCGGGACCATGGCGCGGCGGGCCGCGTCCGGCTCGGCGTCATGGACGACTATGGCAGCCTGCTGCTGCCGGCGATGCTGGCCGGCTTCGCCCGGGCCTATCCGCGCGTCGCGGTCGAGATGGAGACGGGCCTGACGGCGCGCATGCCGGACCGGCTCGGCCGCGACTTCGACCTGGTGATCGCCATGCATCCGGCCGGCGAGGGCGGCGGCACGCTCGTCGCCCGCGAGCGGATCCTGTGGGCGGCGGCACCCGGCTGGCGTGCGCCGGTGGGCCAGCCGCTGCCGCTCGCCCTCTACCCGACCGGCTGTCTTTTCCGTCGATGGGCGACGGCGGCGCTCGACGGCGCGGGGCGGCCGTGGCGGCTTGCGTATGTCGCCCACGGGCAGGCCGCGGTCGAGGCGATCGCGGCCGAAGGGCTGGCGGTGACCGTGGTCAAGGCCGGCACCTTCCCGACGCGCCTGCGCCGCCCGGCCGCGGCCGAAGGCCTGCCCGCCCTCCCGGATGCCGACGTGCGGCTGCACCGCGCGCCGCCGCGGCCGGGCGGCGAGGCGGACGACCGGGCGGCGGTCCTGCTGGCCGACCATCTGGAGGCGGCATTCGCGGCCCGCGCGGCATTATCTTGACGGGTCCGGCTGCCTATCTGTAACGCCACCCCAATTCTCTGGCGATCCGCCATCGCCCACCCGAACGGAGCATTCCATGTCGGCGACTCCCGTCACCGTCCTGACCGGCTATCTCGGCGCCGGCAAGACCACGCTGCTGAACCGCATCCTGACCGAGCAGCACGGCAAGAAGTACGCCGTCATCGTCAACGAGTTCGGCGAGATCGGCATCGACAACGACCTCGTGGTGGATGCCGACGAGGAAGTGTTCGAGATGAACAACGGCTGCATCTGCTGCACCGTGCGCGGCGACCTGATCCGCATCATCGACGGGCTGATGAAGCGCAGCGACAAGTTCGACGCCATCATCATCGAGACGACCGGCCTGGCCGCCCCCGCCCCGGTCGCCCAGACCTTCTTCGTCGACGAGGACGTGCGCCGCAAGACCCGGCTCGATGCGGTGGTGACGGTGGTCGACGCCCGCCACGTGCTGCAGCGGCTGGAGGACACCGAGGAGGCGGAGGACCAGATCGCCTTCGCCGACGTCATCCTGCTCAACAAGACCGACCTCGTCTCCGCCGACGAGCTGGTGGCGGTGGAGGCGCGGATCCGGCAGATCAACCCGCTCGGCACCATCCACCACACCGAGCGCTGCGAGATCCCGCTCGACCGGGTGCTCGACCGCGGCGCGTTCGACCTCGAGCGCATCCTGTCGATCGAGCCGCACTTCCTGGACCCGGAAGACCAGGACCATGGCCACGACCACCATGGCCACGATCATGACCATGACCATCACGGGCACGGCCATGACCACGGGCACGGGCATGGCCACGGCCATCGCAAGCACTACCACGACGAGGACATGGGCAGCCTCTGCCTGCAGTCCGACCGGCCGCTCGACGAGCGCCGCTTCGACCAGTGGATCTCCAAGGTCCTGGCCGAGCAGGGGCCCAGCATCCTGCGCGCCAAGGGCATCATCGACCTGAAGGGCCATGACCGGCGCTTCGTCCTGCAGGCCGTGCACATGATCAAGGAAGGCGCCTTCCAGCGGCCATGGAAGGACGGCGAGCGGCGCTGGAGCCGGCTCGTCTTCATCGGCAAGGAGCTGGACGTGGCGCAGCTGGAAGCCGGGTTCGATGCCTGCCGCACCTGAGGCGGCAGCCGCCGGGCAGATCCGCCGCCGCGTCCGCCGCTGGACGCTGCCGGCCGCGGTGACCGCGGTGGCGGCGGCGCTGGACGGTCGCAGCGGCGCCTTCGCACTGGGCGACGGCACCGTGCGCCAGGTCGTGTTCGCCGACGACGCCCCGCCGGAAATCGTCGAGGCCCACCAGGGCGCGGTGCTGGCGCTGGCCGCCGCACCGGGCGGCGGCTTCGTCTCGGGCGGCGACGACGGGCGGGTGGTGCTGACGGCGGCCGGTGCCGCGCGCCAGATCTTCCATGAGCCGCGGCGCTGGATCAGCCACCTGGCGGTCCATGCCCCGTCCCGGACGATCATGGCCGCGGCCGGCAAGGCGGCGATCGGCCTCGATCCGGCCGGCATCGTCCAGGGGCGCTGGGAAGGCCACCCCTCGACCGTCGCCGGGCTCGCCCTCAACCCGGCCGGCAAGCGGCTCGCCGTCGCCCACTACAACGGGGTCAGCCTGTGGTGGCTCGCCTCCAAGCAGCAGAGCCCGACCCGGCTGACCTGGAAGGGCTCGCACGTCGCGCTCTCCTGGTCACCCAACGGCAAGTACCTGATGACCGCGATGCAGGAGAACGAGCTGCATGGCTGGCGGGTCGCCGATTCGGCCGAGATGCGCATGGCCGGGCTGGCGACCAAGGCCAAGTCGCTCACCTGGTCGCAGGATTCGCGCTGGCTCGCCAACAGCGGCGCCGAGGTGGTGACCTGCTGGGACTTCTCCGGCAAGGGGCCGATGGGCCGGCCGCCGTCGGAGATCTGCCCGGGCGACGGGGCGCTGGTGACGGCGGTCGCCTTCCACCCCAAGGTGCCGATCGTCGCCGCCGGCTACGAGGACGGCACCGTGCGCCTGGGCCGGCCGGGCCATGTGCGGACGACGGTGCTGGAGCCGGTCGGCACCGGCCCCCTGGCCGCACTCGCCTGGTCGCCGTCGGGCGACCAGCTTCTCGCGGGCGGCGACGGCGGCGGGGCGGCGCTGTTCGACTTTTCCGAGGCTTGAACAGGCGAAGGCGGCCGACCCGAGGGGCGGCCGCCTTCCTGCGCGCGGGCCGATGTCAGGCCGTCAGCGGACGGGCCGGGCTGCCGGCCAGGACGGAGCGGACGGAATAGGCGCCGTCGCCGAGCAGCGACTGGACCAGCAGCGCCACCGTCCAGAAGGCCGGGAACTCCCACCCGCCGCCGGGGGCGGAGAAGAGCCAGCCGTTGCCGGCATGCTGCAGCGTGGCACCCACCAGGACCGGCACCAGGGCGAGCGAGACCCAGCGGCTCCACAGGCCGAGCACCAGGGCGAGCCCGCCCGCGGCCTCGGCCAGGATCACCAGGTAGGCGAGCTGGCCCGGATACCCGATCGACTGGAAGAACTGCACGGTCCCGGGGACCGAGAAGACGAAGACCTTGAGGCCGGCATGGGCGAGCAGGAGCGCGCCCAGGCTGACGCGGAGCAGGGTGGCGGCAAGATCGGCGGAGCGGTTGTCAGTCATCGGAGCCTCCAACGCGTAGGGGGTTCGCTACGGAGCGGTCAGCGGCCGAGGCGGCCTTCGTCGGCATTGGCGCCGAGCTTGCCCTCGTCGATGTTGCGGCCGTACTTGCCATCGTCGCTGTTGGCGCCGAGCTTCCCTTCGTCGGCGTTGCGGCCGAGCTTGCCCTCGTCGAGGCTCTGCCCGTACTTGCCGTCGTCGAGGTTGCGGCCGAACTTGCCGTCGTCGAGGCCGGCCGCGGCCAGCGGCGCGGCGAGGGTGGCGACGGCGACGAGGGCGGCGGCGGTCAGGGTGCGCAGGCTGGTCATGATGGCTCTCCTTGGCTGGTGGGGCGGTGCGCCCCGTTCGATGGCCAAGAGATACCGCGCACCCCGTCGCGGGATAATCCGTCCCTTTGTCGACAGATTGGATCTCCGTAGGAAACAGTCCTAGCCGTGCTGTGCCCGGGCGTCGGCCGGAGCCTCCTCGCGTTGCGTCATCCCGTAGTCGCGCAGGACGGCCGCCACCCGCAGGCGGTAGTCGGCGAAGACATGGCCGCGGCCGGCCGCCTGGGCGGTGCGGTGGGCGTCGAGCCGCCGCCATTCGGCGACCGCCGCCTCGTCGCGGAAGAAGGACAGGGACAGGATCTTGTCCGGCTGCGACAGGCTCTGGAAGCGCTCGATCGAGACGAACCCGTCGATGCCGTCCAGCAGCGGCCGCAACTGCTGGGCGATGTCGAGATAGGCCTGCCGCAGCCCCGGCTTCGGCACGACCTCGAACAGGACGGCGATCATGGGCGCGCCTCCACCGGCTCCAGGAAGGTTCGCTCCTCCGACAGGATGAAGCGCAGGCGCTGCGCCGTGGCGAAGTTGGCCGCGCCGGCCTCGTCCTGCCGGAGGCGGGTGCGATAGGCCTCGTAGGCGGCCAGGCTGTCGAACGAGATGAGGGCAAGCGCGACATTGTTGGTGCCCTCGTGGGGCAGGAAGTAGCCCAGCAGGTCGCCGCCGCAGGCCGGGATGATGGCCAGCCAGTTGCGGGCATAGTCGGCGAAGGCGTCGCGCTGGAACGGGTCGATGACGTAGCGGATGCAGCAGGTGACGGCCATGTGGGCGTGCTCCGGTCGGGGGCGGTGCCGGACACTAGCCGGTGGAATGACGGCGATGCTTCGACTATGGTCGAACCATGAAGACCGGACCCGACATCGCCGTGGTGGCCGCCCTGCTGGGCGACCCGGCGCGCGCCAACATGGTGACGGCGCTGATCGGCGGGGTGGCGCTGACCGCGGGCGAGCTGGCGCGGGAGGCGGGCGTCACCGCGCAGACCGCCAGCTCGCACCTGGCCAAGCTCGCCGCCGGCGGCCTGGTCGAGGTCCGCCGCCAGGGCCGCCATTCCTACTATTCCCTGTCGGGCGACGACGTCGCCCGGGTGCTGGAGGGGCTGATGGGCCTGGCCGCCCGCACCGGCCATCGCCGCACCCGGACCGGCCCGGCCGAGCCGGCGCTGCGCGAGGCGCGGGTCTGCTACGACCACCTGGCGGGCGACCTGGGCGTCGCCCTGCTCGACGGGCTGGTGGCCCGCGGCGCGGTCACCCGCAGCGAGGACGCGATCCGGCTGACCGCGGCCGGCGCTGCCTTCCTCGCCGGCTTCGGCATCGACATGCCGTCGCTGTCGCGCTCGCGCCGGCCGGTGTGCCGCGCCTGCCTCGACTGGAGCGTGCGCCGCAGCCACCTGGCGGGCGCGCTGGGGGCGGCCCTGCTGAGCCAGCTCTTCCATCTCGGCTGGGCCCGGCGCGTGCCCGACAGCCGCCTGGTGGCGTTCTCGGCCTCCGGCCGGGCGCAGTTCCTTGCCACCTTCGGGCCGCAGGCGGCATCCTCGCCGGCCGACCCTTCCCAGGAGACCCCATCGCATGTCCCGGCTCAGCGACCTCGAAGCCGCCATCCAGCTCTACCTCGACACGATGTATGACGGCGACCTGGCGACCTTCGACCAGGTGTTCCACCCGACCGCGCAGCTCCATGGCTGGCGCGAGGGCAAGCCGGTGTGCTGGCCGATCGCCGAATACCGCGCCCTGACCGCGGGCCGGGTCTCGGCCAAGGCGTCGGGCGCCCCGCGCGAGGAGGCGATCCTGTCGGTCGACCTGGCCTCCGACCGCTCGGCCGTCGCCAAGGTGCGCGTGCGCATGGGCCAGGCGGTGTTCGTCGACTACCTGACCTTCGCCAGGCTCGACGGCCGCTGGCAGATCACCGCCAAGCAGTTCGAGCCGGACGCCTGAAGGAGGACCCGCCCATGCGCACCGTCGGGCTCGGCCTGTATTTCGAGGATTATGCGGTCGGCGACCGGTTCCGGACCATCGGCCGGACGGTGACGGAAACCGACATCGTCAACTTCGTGAACTGCACCGGCATGACCGAGGTGCTGTTCACCAACATCGAGTATGCGACCAAGGTCTCGGCCATCCCGGGCCGCCTGGCGCCGGGCGCGCTGGTCTACTGCCTGGCCGAGGGGCTGCTGATGCAGTCGGTCGTGCAGGGCACCGGCATGGCCTTCCTGCACATGGATTTCGACGTGAAGGCGCCGACCTTCGCCGGCGACACCGTCCATGTCGAATGCGAGGTGGTGGAGGCCCGCCCGGCCGCCCGGGGGGCGCGCGGCCTGGTGCGCACCCGCAACGAGATCCGCAACCAGCGCGGCGAGACGGCGATCGTCTATACGCCGCTGCGCATGGTGAAGCGCCGCCCCGCGGACCCGGACCGGCCGTTCGGACCGGAGTAGGGGCGGCCCGGAGTAGGGGGCAGTAGATGGTCGATCCGATCGTCGTCGAGGACCGGGGGCCGGCCCGGATCATCCGCCTCAACCGGCCAGAGGCGCTCAACGCGGTCAACGCGCCGCTGCGCCGGGCCTTCGTCGCCGCCATGGACGCCGCCCGGCACGATCCGGCGGTGGCCGCGGTCGTCGTCACCGGCACCGGCGACCGCGCCTTCTGCGCCGGGCAGGACATCGACGAGGCGGCCGGCCTGGCGACCGCGCCGGCGGTGGCCGCCTGGCTGACCGGGATGCGCGACCTCTACCAGTCGGTGCGCGACATGGACAAGCCGACGGTCGCGGCCTTCAACGGGCTTGCCGCGGGGGCGGGCATGCAGATCGGGCTCGCCTGTGACCTGCGCGTCGGCTACCCGGAGATGCGCTTCGGCCAGCCGGAGGTGCGCGCCGGCCTCGCCAGCATCGTCGGCTCGTGGTTCCTGGCCCAGTATGTCGGCGCCGGCGTCAATGCCGAGCTGTCCCTGTCGGGCGAACTCATCCCGGGCGAGCGCGCCCACGCGCTGGGCCTCCTCACCCGGCTGGTGCCGCAGGCCGATGTCCTCGATTCTGCGCTGGCCGAGGCGGCCCGCCTGGCGGCGATGCCCGCCACCGCCTACCGCCTGACCAAGCGCCGCCTGCGCGAGATGACGCAGCCCGGCTTCGACGCCGCCTATCGCGCCGGCCTCGAAGCCCAGCGCGAGGCCTACGCGGCCGGCGAGCCGCAGCGCGCCATGGCGGCCCTCCTCGCCCGCCGCCGGCGTGGCTGAGGAGGCCCCGGGATAGACCCGGCATCGCCCTGGGATGACATTCCCTCGGGTCGTTTATGGGAGCATCGGCCTAAAGAGCGCCCTCGCGGCGGCTCAGCCGCGATACCAGGCCGGGTTGCGCTTCTCCAGGAAGCTGGCCAGGCCCTCTGCCGCCTCGGGCGAGGCGCGGTGGTGGGCGGCGACGTCGACCAGGCGCTCCACCAGCGCGTCGGGGATGAGCGCGCCGGCCGCTTCCAGGGTCAGGCGCTTCGTCGCCGCCGTCGCCTCCGGGCCGGCGCGCAGGAAGGCGTCGATGATGGGCGCTGCCGCCTCGTCCAGCCCGCCGGTCGGGCAGACCTCGTGGACGAGGCCCATGCGCTCGGCCCGGTCGGCGCCGAACGGCTCGCCGGAGATGCCCCAGCGGCGCAGCTGCGGCAGGCCGATCGCCTTCAGCAGCTGCGGGATGATCGGCGCCGGGACCACGCCGAACTTGACCTCGGTCAGGGCGAAGCGGGCCTCCGCGCTGGCGACCACCACGTCGCAGGCGGCGGCCAGGCCGACGCCGCCGCCGAAGCAGGCGCCGTGCACGAGCGCGATGGTCGGGTGCGGAAACAGGTGGAGTGCCCGCATCGCGCGGGTGGTGCGGACCGAGAAGTCGCGGTTGGCTTCCGGCAGCATCGCCGCCACCTGCTGCAGCCAGGCGAGGTCGGCGCCGGCCTGGAAGTGCCGGCCGTTGCCGCGCAGCACCAGCACCCGCACCGCCCGGTCGTCGGCCAGCCGGTCGAGCCCGTCCAGCAGCCCGTCGATGACGGCGCCGTCATAGGCGTTGTGGACCTGTGGCCGGTTAAGCCGGACGGTGGCGACGCCGCGGTCATCGACCTCGGTCAGCACGACGGACATGGGACGTACCTTCTTCGTGGGGGCCTTCCGACAGGATGCCGCGCCCGCGCCGCCGGCCGCACAAAAAAAGCTGGGGCACGATGTCGCCCCGGGCCGGCGCCGTTCGTCGTTCGGGAAGGAGGGGCCGATCGGAGCCCCCGCATGCAGAGGAGACGGGACGATGCGCGTCATGGTGCTGGTCAAGGCGACGAAGGACAGCGAGGCGGGCGTGCTGCCCGGCAACGACCTGCTGGAGGCGATGGGCCGGTTCAACGAGCAGCTCATCGAGGCCGGGATCATGAAGTCCGGCGACGGCTTGCGCCCCTCCTCCGACGGCAAGCGGGTGCGCTTCGACGGGGCCGGCCGCACGGTGGTCGACGGCCCCTTCCAGGCGACCGAGGAACTGGTCGCCGGCTTCTGGCTGTGGGAGGTGAAGGACATGGACGAGGCGGTCGCCTGGGTGAAGCGCTGCCCCAACCCGATGCTGGGCCCGAGCGAGATCGAGATCCGCCCGCTCTACGAGATGGAGGATTTCGCCGAGCTCCTGACGCCGGAGACGGCCGAGCTGCACGACCGCAACCGGGAGAAGTCGGGCCGGGCGTGAGGCCCGCCCGCAACCGGGTCCGGTCCGGCGCCATCCCTGGCCGGCCGGGCCCGGTTCTGCATTGACGCTCCCGCCGGGTGGCGCCTACCGTTTCGGGAAACACCACCCAGGGAAACGCCAAGCCCGTGTCAGATTCCGAGGCCGTTCCGCAGTCGCTGCCGCTTGCCGGCATTCGTGTATTCGAGATCGGGACCAGCGTCGCCGCGCCCTATGCCGGGTTGATCCTGGCGTCGCTCGGCGCCGAGCTGGTGAAGGTGGAGCGCCCGGAGGGCGACGACGCCCGCCACTGGGGCCCGCCCTTCTGGCACGGCGCCTCGTCGATCTTCCAGGTCTTCAACACCAACAAGCGCTCGGTCGTGGTCGACCTCAAGGACCCGGCCGAGCTGGCCCGCCTGAAGGCGCTGATCGTCGAGACCGGCGACGCCGTGCTGCAGAACATGCGCCCGGGCCAGGTGGAGAAGTACGGGCTCGACGCCGCCAGCCTGCAGGCCGCCAAGCCCGAGCTCGTCTACTGCAACATCGGCGCCTTCGGGGCGACCGGGCCGCTCAAGGACAAGCCCGGCTACGACCCGCTGATGCAGGCCTTCGGCGGCCTGATGATGATGACGGGCGAGGAGGGGCGGCCGCCGGTGCGGGTCGGCACCTCGCTGATCGACATGGGCACCGGCATGTGGTGCGCGCTCGGCATCGTCTCGGCCCTGCTGCAGCGCGAGAAGGGCGGGAAGGGGGCGCGCATCGACACCTCGCTCTACGAGACGGCACTCGCCTGGATGACCTACCATTCGGCCGACTTCCTCTCGACCGGCGTGCCCGGCCGGCGCAACGGGTCGGCCACCCGCGGCATCGCCCCCTACCAGGCCTATCATTGCGCCGACGGCTACCTGATGGTGGCCGCGCCCAACGACCGGCTGTTCCGCAAGCTGGCGGCGGCGCTGGGGCACGAGGAATGGGCGGGCGACCCGCGCTTCGCCGACAACCCGAGCCGGGTGCAGAACCTGGCCGCGCTCAACGCCCTGATCGAGGCGATCCTGGTCACCCGCTCGCGCGGCGAATGGCAGGCGGTGCTGGAGGCGGCGGGCATCCCGACCACCCCCACCCAGACCATCGACGAGGTCGTGGTCCACCCGCAGACGGTGGCGCTCGGCATGCTGCAGAAGACGCCGGACGGGCGGATGGACATCTTCGGCCTGCCGATGTCCTTCGACGGCGAGCGGCCGCCGCTCCGCAACGCGGCCCCGGCGCTGGGCGCCGACACCGAAGCCCTGCTCCCCACCGGGAAGGCCTGATCCGACATGCGCGACCAGTACGAAACCCTGCTCGTCGAGACGGTCGAGCCGCATATCCTGAAGGTGACGCTGAACCGCCCGCAGGCGGCCAACGCCCTCAACACCCAGATGGGCCGCGACCTGCTCGACCTGTGGCTGTCGCTGGTGCTCGACCATCGCGACCTGCGCTGCATCGTCGTGACGGGGGCCGGGACCAAGGCCTTCTGCGCCGGCGGCGACCTCAAGGAACGCAACGGCATGACGGACGATGCGTGGCAGAAGCAGCATGCCATCTTCGAGCAGGCCGTCTACCGCATGATGGACTGCCCGGTGCCGGTGATCGGCGCGGTCAACGGGGCGGCCTATGCCGGCGGCTGCGAGTTCACGCTCGCCTGCGACTTCGCCTATGCCGCGCGCTCCGCCCGCTTTGCCCTGACCGAGGTCACCCTCGGCATCATGCCGGGGGCGGGCGGGACCCAGACCCTGCCGCGCGCCGTCGGCATCCGCCGCGCCAAGGAGATCATCCTGACCGGCCTGCCCTTCGGCGCCCAGGAGGCGCTCGACTGGGGCATCGTCAACAAGGTCTGCGACGACGACCGGCTGATGGACGAGGTGATGGCGACCGCCCGGCGCATCGCCCAGAACGCCCCGGTCTCGATCCGCCAGGCCAAGCGCTCGATGGACGTGGCGACCCAGGTCGACCTGAAGAACGGGCTGGCCTTCGAGATCGAGGCCTACAATCGCATGGTGCCCACCGCCGACCGGCTGGAGGGCATCCGCGCCTTCAACGAGAAGCGGAAGCCCCAATATACCGGGCGCTGACGCGACAGGAGAATCCGATGGCCACCGACAGCGCGATCGTCCGCGAGGTGGGGCTCCGCGACGGGCTCCAGATCATCCCGACCTTCTTCCCGACCGCCGCCAAGCTCGCCTGGATCAAGGCCGAGCTGGCGGCCGGCGTGCGCGACATCGAGGTGTGCTCGTTCGTGCCGCCCAAGAACATCCCGCAGTTCGCCGACGCGCTCGAGGTGGCCGAGGCGTCGGTCGCCATGCCGGGCCTGCGCCCGTCCGCGCTGGTCCCCAACCTCAAGGGTGCGCAGCGCGCGGTCGCGGCCGGCATGCCCGAGCTGCACTTCGTGCTGTCGGTGTCCGAGGAGCATAACCTGCGCAACGTCCAGCGCACGGTGCAGCAGTCGGTCGACGAGTTCCGCGCCGTGGTCGAGCTGGCCCGCGCCCAGCCGGGCCGGGTCCGGGTCAGCGCCGCGCTGGCGACGGCGCTCGGCTGCACCATCGCCGGGCCGGTCGATCCCGGCCGGGTGATCGAGCTGGCCCATGTCGTGGTCGATGCCGGCGCCGACGAGCTGTCGCTGGCCGACACGGTCGGCTACGCCAACCCGGCCCAGGTGCGCGCCCTCTTCGATCGCGCCCAGCGCGAGCTGGGCCACCGCCTGCCGATCGCGGCCCATTTCCACGACACCCGCGGCCTCGGCCTCGCCAACGTCTATGCCGCCGTCGAGGCCGGCATCCGCCTGTTCGATGCCTCGCTGGCCGGGCTGGGCGGTTGCCCCTACGCGCCCGGTGCCAGCGGCAACATCGTCACCGAGGACCTGGTGTTCCTGCTGGAATCGATGGGGATCGCGACCGGCATCGACCTCGGCCGCCTGGTCGAGGTGCGCCGCATCGTCGCCGACAACCTGCCGGGCGAGGCCCTCTACGGCCAGATCGCCAAGGCGGGGCCGCCCAAGGGGTTCGCCCAGGCGGCCTGAGCATTCGCGAATCCACGGCGCCTGCAGCAACGACAGGCCGCCCGCCACGAACGGACGCCAGTCCGCCACCCGAGGGAGCCCGCCCGAGATGACCGAAGAGACGAAGACGCTCGCCCGCTTCGCCGCCGGACTGCGCCACGACGCCATCCCGGCCGAGGTGCGCGAGCGCGCCAAGCTCCTGATCCTGGACACCGTTGGGATTGCAGTCCGGGCCCGGCACGACACCGACTCGACCCCGCCGATGCTGGAGGCGGCGCGCATGCTGGGGCTCGACCACGGCACCGCGCGGGTCTTCGGCGAGCGCGACGGCTGGTCGCCGGCCGGTGCTGCGCTGGTCAACGGGGCGCTGATGCACAGCCTCGACTTCGACGACACCCACGCCCCGGCCTCGCTGCATCCGAGCGCGCCGGTGATCCCGGCCGCACTCGCCGCGGCCGAGATCGCGGGCCGGGACGGGCAGGCGGCGCTGGCCGGCATCGTCGCCGGCTACGAGGTGATCTGCCGCGTCAGCCGGGCCCTGATCCCGTCGGAGCACTACGACCTCGGCTTCCACCCCACCGCCACCTGCGGCACCTTCGCCGCGGCGGCCGCGGCCGGCCGGGTGCTCGGGCTCGACGCCGCGCAGATGGAGGACGCCTTCGGCATCGCGCTGTCCGAGGCGGGCGGCTCGCTGCAGTTCCTGGCCAACGGCGCCTGGACCAAGCGCTTCCAGGTCGGCCATTCGGCCATGGCCGGGCTGATGGCCGCGGTCTTCGCCGCCCGGGGCTACCGCGGCGCCAGCGCCGCGCTCGAGGGGCGCTACGGCTTCTTCCATGCCTATGCCCGCAACGCCCGGCCGGAGCTGGCGGTGGCGGGGCTGGGTTCGGTCTGGGAGACCTCGGCGATCGCGGTCAAGCCCTACCCCGCCTGCCGCGCCATGCATGCGGCGGTCGACGGGGTGATCGCGCTGCGCGCCCGCCACAACCTGGTCGAGGAGCGGATCAAATCCGTGCGCGTCGGCCTGTCGGAGACGGCGCTGCGCCTGGTCGGCACCCCGCAGGAGCAGAAGCGGGTGCCGCAGAACGTGGTCGACGGCCAGTTCTCGTGCCATTTCGGCGTCGGCGTGGCGCTGCAGGAGGGCCGCTTCGGCTGGGACGACTATGCCACCCACATCGGCGACGCCCGCACCGCGGCCCTGCTGGGCCGGGTCGAGGTCGGCCACGACGCGGCCGCGGAGGCCGAGTATCCACGGCAGTTCTCGGCCTCGGTCGAGGTCGAGACGGTCGACGGGACGGTCGACCGCCTGTTCGTGCCGATCCCCAAGGGCGAGCCCGAGAATTTCCAGACCGCCGACGAACTGCGCGCCAAGTACGCCGCCCTGGTCCTGCCGGTGATCGGCCAGGCCCAGGAGGCGCGCCTGTTCCATGCCGTGATGGGCATGGACCGCGGCACCGTCGCCGCGATCTTCGACGCCGCCGCCCCCAACAGCCCGGATCCCGCCCGGAAGAGCGCATGACCCCGGCCCCCCGGCCGCTCGCCGGCCTCAAGGTCATCGCCGTCGAGCAGTACGGGGCGGCCCCCTTCGGCACCCTGCACCTGGCCCAGCTGGGGGCCGAGGTGATCAAGATCGAGAACCCCAGGGACGGCGGCGACGTCAGCCGGTCGGTCGGCCCGCACTTCATCGACGGGCTCGACCCGACCGCGGCGAGCGGCCTGTTCCAGGCCCTCAACCTCAACAAGCGCAGCCTGACCCTAGACCTGTCCCGGCCGGAAGGCCGCTCGGTGCTGGAGCGGCTGGCGGCCGGCGCGGACGCGCTGATCCACAACCTGCGCGGCGACGTGCCGGCCCGGCTCGGCCTGACTCGGGCCGACCTCGCCCCCGTCAACCCGCGCCTCGTGGTGGTTCACCTGACCGGCTATGGGCGCGAGCCGGAGCGCGCCAACTGGCCCGGCTACGACTTCCTGATGCAGGCCGAGGCCGGGCACTTCGCGCTGACGGGCGAGCCCGACGGCGCGCCGTCGCGCTTCGGCCTGCCGATGATCGACTATGCGGCCGGCCTGTCGGCGGCCCTCGGCCTCGTCTCCGCGGTCATGGCGGCGCGCACCAGCGGCGAGGGGGCGGAGATCGACGTCAGCCTGTTCGACACCGCGCTCTTCCACCTCAGCTACATCGGCCAGTGGCGCCTGACCCACGGCCATGTCCAGGGCCGCGAGCGCCGCTCGGCCCATGCCGCGCTGGTCCCCTGCCAGCTCTACCGGACCGGCGACGGCTGGATCTACCTGATGTGCAACAAGGAGAAGTTCTGGGGCGCCCTGTGCCGGGCGATCGGCCGCCCGGAATGGATCGAGGACGAGCGCTTCCGGCGCTTCCCCGACCGCCGCCGCAACCGGGAGGTCATCGAGGAGATGCTGGACCAGGCCCTGTCGGCGCGGACCACCGCGGAATGGATGGCGGCCTTCGCCGGCAAGGTGCCGGCCGCCCCGGTCCACGACATCGCCCAGGCGCTCGACAACCCGTTCGTCGCGGCGACCGACCGGCTGCAGAGGGTGGCGACCGGCGAGGGCGGCTTCCGCGCGATCGCCGGCCCGGTCAAGGTCGACGGCCGGCGGGCGCCCCTGTCGGCCGCCCCGGCGCTGGGGGCGGACACCGACCAGGTGCTGGCCGAGATCGGCTACGACCCGGCCGCGATCGCCGAGCTGCGCCGCCTGGCGATCGTCTGAGGGGCGGGGAGGGGCGAAGGCCGGCCACCATCATGCGCGGACTGTTCACCGTCGCCGTGGGCGTGCCGGTGCTGGCGACGGTGGTCGGCCAGTCGCTCGTCACCATGAGCGGCCTCAGCGTGCCGGTGCTGGCGCCGCGGGCGGCCGCCACCATCGGCATCGACCCCAGCAATGTCGGCGCCTACACGGCCGTGGTCTATGCCGCGGCGACCATCACCAGCCCGATCGCGGGCGGCCTGCTGGCGCGCTACGGGGGCCTGCGCATCCAGCAGGCGGCTCTCGTCGTGGCGTCGCTGGGGCTGGTGCTGTTCGCCCTCGGCCACCCGCTGGCCGCGATCCTGAGCGCGCTGGCGATCGGCTGCGGGGTCGGCCCGGCGACGCCCGCCAGCTCGCACATCCTGGCCCGGCAGACACCGCCCGCCCTGCAGCCGATGGCCTTCTCGATCAAGCAGACCGGGGTCCCGATCGGCGGCGCGCTGGCCGGGCTGCTGGCGCCGCCGCTGGTCCTGCTGCTCGACTGGCAGGGGGCGGCGCTGGCGCTGGCGGCGGGCGGCATCGCCTGCGCGCTCCTGCTCCAGCCGCTGCGCGGCTGGCTCGATGCCGATCGCCGGCCGGACGGGCCGCGGGCGCGCATCCGCATCCGCGGGCCGCTCGCCCTCATCCTCTCCGACCCGGCGCTGCGCCGGCTGGCCCTGGCGTCCTTCGTCTTCTCGGCCATGCAGCTCTCGGTCAGCGCCTTCCTGGTGGTCTTCTTCGTCGAGGTGATCGGCCTCGGCCTGACCCAGGCCGGCATCGCCTACGCGATCGCCCAGGGCGGCGGGGTGGTCGGCCGGATCATCTGGGGGGCGCTGGCCGAGACGGTCCTGCGCACCCGCACCCTGGTCATCCTGGTGGGGGTGGCGACCGCCCTCAGCATGGCCGCACTCGTCCAGGCGGACGCCACCTGGCCGTTCTGGATGGTGGCGGCGATCGCAGCATTGCTGGGGTCGACCGCGATCGGCTGGACCGGCCTCTACCTGGCGGAGGTGGCGCGCCTGGCCCCGCCCGGCCGGGCCGGCGAGGCGACCGGCGGGGCCATGTTCATGACCTTCGGCGGGGTCGTCTTCGGGCCGCCGCTGGTGACCGGGATCGTGGCGGCGACCGGGTCCTACCCGGCCGCCTTCCTGACCCTGGCCGCGCTCAACCTGCTCGCCGCCGGCTGGCTGGCGGCGGGGCGGGAGAACAACAGACGGGAGTGAACGCCATGTTCGATACGATCTTTCGCGGGGCGAGCATCGTCGACGGCACCGGCCGGCCCGCCTACGCCGCCGACCTGGCGGTGACCGACGGGCGGATCGCCGCCATCGGCCGGGACCTGGGGCCGGCCCGCGAGACGGTCGATGCCGACGGGCTGACGCTCATGCCGGGGATCATCGACGGCCACACCCACTACGACGCGCAGCTGACCTGGGACGCCTATGCCGACCCTTCGCCGCTCCTGGGGGTGACCAGCGTCGTCATCGGCAATTGCGGCTTCACCATCGCGCCCTGCCGGCCCGCCGACCGCGACCTGACCATGCGCAACCTGACCCATGTCGAGGGCATGTCGCTGGATGCGCTCCGCACCGGCGTGCGCTGGGACTTCGAGCAGTTCCCGGAATACCTGGCGATGCTGGAGCGGCAGGGGGTGGCGCCCAACGTCGCCGCCTTCGTCGGCCACTCCTCGGTGCGCACCTATGTCCTGGGCGAGGACGCGGCCAGCCGGGTCGCGACCGACGCGGAGATCGGGCAGATGGCCGATCTGGTGCGCGGCGCGATGGCGGCGGGCGCGGTCGGCTTCGCGACCTCCACCGCCGAGCCGCACAATGGCGAGAACGGCATCCCGATGCCGTCCCGCCTGGCCGACGAGCGCGAGGTGCGGGCGCTGGTCAACGCCATGGGGGCGGGCGGGCGCGGCGTCTACATGCTGACCCGCGGCCAGACGACCTCGATCGACTTCCTGGAGTCGGTCGCGGCCGAAAGCGGCCGGCCGGTGATCGTCGCCGCCACCTTCTACAGCAGCACCAACCCGGCCGGGGCGGCCACCACGCTCGCCCAGACCCGGGCGGCGCGCGAGCGCGGCAACCGCGTCTACGCCCAGGTCTCCTGCTGTCCGCTGACGATGGATTTCACCCTGCGCAACCCCTACGTCTTCGAGGGGCTGACGGCCTGGAAGCCGGCGATGGAGGCCCATGGCGAGGCGGTGAAGCGGGTCTATGCCGACCCCGCCTTCCGCGAGGGGGTGAAGACCGAGCTGCGCGACTTCCGCGGCCGCCGTCTCTTCAACAGCCAGTGGGACCGCCTCAACCTCGTCAATGCCGGGCGGCCGGCGAATGCTGGCCTGGAAGGCCGCTCGCTCGAGGATCTGGCCCGGGAGCGCGGCCAGGATCCGCTCGACTGCATGCTCGACATCGCCCTGGGCGAGGACCTGGACACGGAGTTCACGGCAGTGCTGCTGAACGCCGAGGAGGCGGGGGTGGCGCCGTTGCTGACCGATCCCGACACGCACATCTCGCTGTCGGACGCGGGCGCCCACCTGACCTTCCTGTGCGATGCCGGCTACGGGCTGCACCTGCTCGGCCACTGGGTACGGGGCCGCGGCGTCATGTCCTTCGAGGAGGCGGCACGCCGCCTGACCGCGCAGCCGGCCGACCTGTTCGGCATCGCCGACCGCGGGCGGCTCCAGGTCGGCCAGGCGGCCGACCTGCTGCTGCTCGACCCGCTGACGGTCGGCCGCGGCCAGAAGCGCAAGGTCCACGACCTGCCGGCGGGCGCGCCCCGGCTGGTGACCGAAGGGATCGGCATCCACGGGGTATGGGTCAACGGCACCCGCATCGTCGCCGGCAACCGGGTGGTCGATCCCGATCGCCGGCCCGGCCGGGTGCTGCGCGAGTTCGCGGCCTGACACGGGCGCGAACGGCCGGGTGGGAGGGTTGCCGCATGCTGTTCATGGTCATCGAGCGGTTCGGGCCGCGCAACGACATGGTCCCGATCTATCGCGAGCTGCGCGACGGCTCGCGGCACCTCCCCGACGGCTTGAAGTACATCGCGAGCTGGATCGAGCCGAACTTCAGCCGCTGCTTCCAGGTGATGGAATGCGATGACCTGCGCCTGCTCCAGCAATGGGTGCTGGAGTGGCGCGGCTTCGACATGACGGTCGAGATCGTGCCGGTCGTGACCAGCGACGAGACGCGGGCGGTGGTCGCCCCCTATCTCGACCGGCCCGACCGGAAATAGGCGTCAGGCGCGCTCGGGCGCGCCCGCCGGCGGTGCCGGGTGGGCGCCGCGCGCCCCGGTGGTGACCCGGGCATGCAGCGCCAGGATGGTCCGGCTGCCGGTCCGCTCGAACAGGAACGGGAAGAGCCCGTGCACCATGCAGGCGAGGCCGGCCAGCACCATGCGGCCGCCGACGCCGGTCGCGAAGCCCAGATGCTGGCCATAGGTCTCGCCCACGGTGGCGGGATGGTGGGTGAAGGAACGGATCAACGACATCGACGGAAGCCCCCTGGAGCCGTGTTTTCCCGAAGGGTAGGGGCTTTGACGGGAAATCGGGTTGCGAAGTCGGGCCGATTTCGGCCGGGCCAGGATAATTCATTTCCGAGACCGCGGTTCGATGAGAATATCCTGCCCATGGATGCGATCGATCTGAAGATCCTTGCCCTGCTCCAGGAGGATGCGGGGTTGTCCAATGCCGAGATCGCGGACCGGGTCGGCCTGTCGGCCACGCCGTGCTGGCGCCGCATCCGCCACCTGGAGGAGACCGGGGTGATCCGCCGCCGGGTCGCGCTCCTCGACCGGGACCGGCTCAATGTCGGGGTGACGGTGTTCGTCAACATCCGCACCAACCAGCACACCCCGGACTGGCTGGCCCGCTTCGCCGCCGCGGTCGAGACCATTCCGGAGGTGGTCGAGTTCTATCGCATGGCGGGCGACGTGGATTACCTGCTGCGCATCGTCGTGCCCGACATCGCCGCCTATGACGGGGTCTACAAGCGCCTGATCGGCGCGATCGACCTCTACGACGTCAGTTCGAGCTTCGCGATGGAGGAGATCAAGTACACGACCGCCCTGCCGCTGGCCTACGTCCGCGGCAGCCGGGCTGGGTAGGGCGGGCCTACACCGGCAGAACCACCCGGGCGCGCAGGCCCCCCTGGGGCGATTCCTCCAGCACGATGTCGCCGCCATGGCCGCGGGCGATGTCGCGGGCGATGGTGAGGCCGAGCCCGACCCCGCCGGTCGCCACGTTGCGCGACGGGTCGAGGCGGTGGAACGGGCGGAAGGCGTTCTCGCGCTCCCCCGCCGGGATGCCCGGCCCGTCGTCGTCGACCAGGATGTCGACGGTCGCCGACCGGCTCACCGCCCCGATCCAGACCCGCCGGGCATGGCGCGCGGCGTTGCCGACCAGGTTGGCGATGCAGCGCTTGATCGCCTGCGGGCGCACCGTCAGGTGCAGGCCGGCCGGCACCGCGACCGCGATGTCGACCCCGTCGCGCCGGGCGCCGACGGCGATCTCGTCCAGCAGCTGGCGCAGGTCGGCATGGACCGGCGCCTCGTCCCCGTCGCCGCGGGTGAAGTCGAGATAGGCCTGGATCATCCGCTCCATCTCGATCACGTCGCCCTGCAGGTCGGCGGTGTCGGCGCTCTGCGGCAGCAGCGCCAGGCCGAGGCGCATGCGGGTGAGCGGGGTGCGCAGGTCGTGGGAGACGCCGGCCAGCATGGTGGTGCGCTGGGCGATCTGGCGCTGGATGCGGCTGCGCATGACCAGGAAGGCGGCGGCGGCCTGGCGCACCTCGGTCGCCCCCTCGGGCTTGAAGCCGGGCACGTCGCGGCCCTTGCCGAAGCTCTCGGCCGCGGCGGCCAGGCGGCGGATCGGCTTCACCTGGTTGCGCATGAAGAGCGAGGCGACGCCGAACAGCAGCAGGGACGAGCCGATCGTCCAGGCGATGATGGCATAGGCGGTGAAGCTGAAGAGCCGCTTCTGCGGCGCCATCAGCTCGATCACCCCGTCCTCCAGCTGGACCAGGATCTCCACTTGGCGCGGCCGCGATTCGGGGTCGATCGCGACCGGCCGGTCGACCCGCTCGCGCAGGGCCGAGAAGAGCTGGCCGGCGATGAAGAAGTCGTCCGGCTCGCGGTCGATCGGCGGCAGGCGCTCGCCCGGCCGCCAGTCGACGCGCAGGTCCATGTGGCGCAGTGCCAGCGCCACGATCTCCGCCCGCTCGGCCGGGGTCTTGGCCTGTTCGTGCAGGTCGACGATGGCCGCCACGTCGCCGGCGATCGCCTGGGCCAGGCGGCGGGCGACGATGTCCCAGTGGCGATCGTAGAAATACCAGGTGGAGACGATCTGCACGATCAGCAGCGGCATGATGATGATCAGCAGCGACCGCCCGAAGAGCGATCGCGGCAGGACCCGGTGCCGCCAGCCGGCCGTGTCCATCGCCCTAGTCCGGGATCAGGACGTAGCCGGTGCCGCGCACCGTCTGCAGATAGCGGGGGTAGCGCGGGTCGGCCTCGATCTTGCGGCGCAGGCGGGTCATCTGCACGTCCACCGTACGCACGCTGCCCTGGATGCCGATCGCCTCCGCCAGCCCCTCGCGCGACACGGCGGTGCCGGGGCTTTCGGCCAGCACCCGGAGCAGGCCGGTCTCGGCCTGGGTCAGGCGGATGGCGGTGGCGCCGCGGCGCAGCTCGCCGCGGCGCGGCTCGAAGCGGAACGGGCCGAACTGGATCAGGACGGCAGCCGAGGCCGCGCCGGACCGGCGGCGCAGGATGGTCTGCATGCGCAGCAGCAGCTCGCGCGGCTCGAACGGCTTGGCCAGGTAGTCGTCGGCCCCGCTCTCCAGTCCGGCGATGCGATTGGCGGCCTCGCCCATGGCCGTCAGCAGCAGGATCGGCATCTCGCCCGTCGCGCGCAGCGAGCGGGTCAGCTCGAGCCCGTTCTCGCCCGGCATCATCACGTCCAGCACCAGCAGGTCGAAATGGATCGCCGACAGGTGGTGGCGGGCCTCGGCCGCGTCGCCCGCGGCGGTGACGCGGAACCCGTTCTCCGACAGGTAGCGCCGCAGCAGGTCGCGCAGGCGCTGGTCGTCGTCGACCACCAGGACATGGGGGGCGTCGTCCGCGCCGGGTCCGGGGCCAGGCCCGGGGCCGGCCAGGGGCTCGGGCTGGCTCACGCGCGCCCCTCCCGCGGGCGGTCGAAGCGGGCCCGGTCATCCTCGTTGACGATGCCCAGCATGACCCGCCGGAACCCTTCGACTGCATCCGCGCCGGCGCCGCGGAAGGCGCGCGCGATGCGGTCGCGCTGGTTCTGCGACAGCTGCCGCTCCAGCTCGACGCCCTTCTCGGTCAGGGTCAGCAGCCGCTGCCGCCGGTCCCGCTCGCCGGCGCGCTGCTCGATGAAGCCCTCCTCGACCAGCTGCCCCAGCACCCGCGACAGGCTCTGCTTGGTGATGCGCAGGATGCCGAGCAGGTCGGAGACGGTCATGCCCGGATGGCGGCCGACGAAATAGATCACCCGGTGATGGGCCCGCCCGAAGCCGTAGCCGGCCAGGATCTCGTCCGGGCCGGCGGTGAAGTCGCGGTATGCGAAATAGAGCAGCTCGATGCCCTGGCGCAGCTCCTCCTCGCGCAGGAACAGCAGCCGGGTCGGCGCTTTTATGTCAGCCATGTTGACTCATTTTGGGCAGAATGTTACGGACTGGGGGGTCGAGACGACACGATCTGAGCAAGAGGAGCCCCCCCGATGGCGATGATTCCCTTCGACGACCGCGACGGCGCCCTGTGGATGGACGGGCGGATGATCCCGTGGCGGGACGCCCAGGTGCATGTGCTGACCCATGGGCTGCATTATGCCAGCGCGGTGTTCGAAGGCGAGCGCGTCTATGGCGGCCACATCTTCGAGTGCGAGGCGCATTCGCGCCGCCTGCGCCGCTCGGCCGAGATCCTGGGCTTCGAGATCCCCTATTCGGCGGCCGAGATCGACCAGGCCAAGCGCCAGGTGGTGGCGGCGCACGGGCTGGACGACGGCTATGTCCGCCCGGTCGCCTGGCGCGGCAGCGAGATGATGGGCGTGGCGGCGCGGGCGACCCGGATCCACCTGGCGATCGCGGCCTGGGTCTGGCCCTCCTACTTCCCGCCCGAGGCGCGGGCGCGCGGCGTCCGCATGACGATGGCGCCGTGGCGCCGGCCCTCGCCGGAATGTGCGCCGGTGGAGAGCAAGGCGGCCGGCCTCTACATGATCTGCACCATGAGCAAGCATGCCGCGGAGGAGCAGGGCTGCGACGACGCCCTGATGCTGGACTATCGCGGCTTCCTGGCCGAGGCGACCGGCGCCAACCTGTTCCTGGCGATCGACGGCAAGCTGCACACGCCCAGGCCCGACTGCTTCCTCGACGGGCTGACCCGCCAGACGGTGATCCGGCTGGCCCGGGAACGCCAGATCGAGGTGGTCGAGCGTCATATCGGGCCGGCCGAACTCAAGACGGCGTCGGAGGTGTTCCTGACGGGCAGTGCCGCCGAGCTGACGCCGGTCGGGCAGATCGATGACCTCACCTTCACCCCTGGTCGCATGAGCCAACTGCTCTACGCGGACTATATGGCCCTGGTGCGGCGCCAGCCCAGCCTGGTGCCGACAAAGGAGCCGGCGTTGGCATAGGAAGATCGGAACGGGCCGGCGGTCGAACGGCCGCCGGCCTCTTTCCATCGCGTCTATCGCCGTTGCAGGCGGCCGGCGAGGGCGGCGACCGCCGCGACCAGCGCGATCTTCACCGCCTCCCCGGCCAGGAACGGCGTTGCCCCCGTCGCCAGCAGGCGGCCGGCCGGGACGAACAGCGCCAGCCAGGCGAGCCCCAGCCCGTAGATCGGCACCAGCCCGGCCAGCATGGCGCCGATCCGCCCCGCCGTTCCGCGACCGGCGGCGAGCCGGCCGGTAAGCCAGGCCGCGACCAGGCACCCGGCCAGGAAGCCGCCGGTCGGGCCCATCATGTAGGCGAGGCCGATGCCGCGCTCGGGCGAGCCGGCCAGGACCGGCAGCCCCGCCAGCCCCGCCGCCAGGTAGGCGGCGACGATCGACACCGCCAGGCGCGGGCCGAGCAGCACCGCGAAGCCCAGCACCGCCATGGTCTGCAGCGTCATCGGCACGGGCCAGAACGGCACCTGGGTCTTGGCGCTGAGCGTCAGCAGGGCGGCGCCGGCGAGGGTGGCGAGGACGAAGCGGAGGCCGGCCGTCGGAACGGTCCGGGCGTCGGAGGGGGAGAGCAAGGCGGCACCTCGTTTGCGGTCTGGAAAGCCGGCCCGCTCTTTAGCAGCCGCGCGGCCTGCCCGGCCACTGCCGCCGTGGCTGGCCGCTCAGGGGCCCGGCGCTCAGGGGCCGGGCGCTCAGGGGCCGGGCGCTCAGGGATTGAGCACCGGCTCGGCTGCGTCGCCGACCCCGCCCCGGTTGAGGTGGTCCTGCTGGAACAGGCACATGCGCACCGCGTCGCGGTAGCGCCCGTTGACGAAGAACTCGTCCTTGAGGATGCCCTCCGGGCGGAAGCCGCAGCTCTCGTAGATGGCGATGGCGCGCAGGTTGTCCTTGTCCACATGCAGGTAGAGCTTGTGGATGTTCAGCACCTTGAAGGCATAGTCGATGGCGATCCGGGTCGCCCGCTTGGCGTGGCCACGGCCCTGGCCGGTCGGATGGATGGCGATCTGGAACTCGCAGCGCCGGTGCAGGTGGTTGATCTCCACCAGCTCCACCAGCCCGATCCGCTCCTCGGCCTCGGTCGCGATGATGAAGCGCCGTTCGGTCTGGTTGTGGATGTTGCGGTCGAACAGCTGCGACAGCTCGGCGAAGGACTCGTATGCCTCCTCGAACCAGTAGCGCATGATGCTGTCGTTGTTGTTGAGCTGGTGGACGAAGAGCAGGTCCTCGCGCTCCAGCGGTCGCAGCTTGATCCGGTCCATGGGCTCTTCCTCGTCGGTCCGGCTGCTCATGCCGGGTCTGGATGGATGTCGACCCCGAGCGCGGACAGGAGCGGGTATTGCTGCCCGGCGCGGATCCGGATCCCGGCGAAGCCGGCGAGGTCGGTCAGGACGAGGCCGCCGAGGTCCGCCCCGCGCAGGTCGGCGCCGTCCAGCCGGGTATCGCCGAGCAGCGCCTGGACCAGGTCGCAGTCGCGCAGGTCGGCCCGGCGGAGGTCCGCCTCGCGCAGGTCGGCCTCGCGCAGCCGGCTGCCGGCCAGCTCGCAGTCCGGCAGCCGGGCGCCGGCCATCATGGCCAGCTCCAGGTTGCAGCGTGCGAAGCGGGCCCGGGTCACGGTCACCTTGCGGCCGAAGGCCCGTGCGAACTCGACCTGGGTGAAGGTGGCGCCGCGCAGGTTGCAGCCCTCCATGTCGATCGAGAAGAGATCGCAGCGGTCGAAGCGGGCGAAGGACAGGTCGCAGGCGGCGAAGGCCGCCGCCCGCAGGTCGCTGAAGGCGAAGCTGCATCCCTCGGCCGGGGCGTCGGGGTCGACGAAGGTGCAGCGCTCGAAGCGCGCATCCTGCAGGTCGGCATGGGCGAAGCGGCAGCGCAGGAAGCGGCAATCCTCGAACCGGGCGCCGGCCAGCCGGCCATCGACGAAGCGGATGCCGGCGAAGCGGCAGTCGACGAAGCGGGCCTCCTCGCCGGCCACGGCCGGCCACTCGGCGCCGGCGAACATCCGCCCGGCGATCGTCCCGCCGCCGGCGAGCGCCGCCCGCAGGGCCTCGGCGTCGATCGGCGCGGGGGCGTCCACGGCGGGACTACTTCTTGGCCGACAGCTTGTCGGTCAGGGCCAGGACCAGGCCCGAGACGACGAACAGCGCGTGCAGCCCGACCATCCAGGCCATCTCGCGGTCGCTGGTCTTGTCGACGTTCATGAAGCTCTTGAGCAGCGAGATCGACGAGATGGCAACGATGGACGCGATCAGCTTCAGCTTGAGGCCGCCCGAGTCGAGCTTGCCCATCCATTCCGGCCGGTCCGGGTGCAGGTGGACGTCGATCTTGGAGACGAAGTTCTCGTAGCCGCTGAAGACCACCATCAGCACCAGGTTCGCCACCAGCACCAGGTCGACCAGGGTCAGCAGCGCCAGGATGACGTCGCTCTGGCTGGCGACCAGCGTCTGCGGCAGGAAGACGATCAGCTCCTGCAGGAACTTGATGAGCAGGATCACCAGCCCGACGATCAGGCCGAGATAGAGCGGCGCCAGCAGCCAGCGGCTGTGGAAGATCCAGCCCTCCAGGGCCAGCTCGATGCGGTGGAGCCGTGTGATGGATCCGGTCTCGTGGTCGACGGGGGTCATGGGGCCTTTTCGGAGAGGGGGGCGGGGGTGGCGAGCCAGCGCTCGGCGGCACGGTCGTCGTCGCTGCGCGCGGCGACCCAGCGGTCGCCGTCCGGCGTCTCCTCGCGCTTCCAGAACGGCGCCTTGGTCTTCAGCCAGTCCATCAGGAAGCGGCAGCCGTCGAAGGCGGCGTCGCGGTGGGCCGAGGCGGTGACGACCAGGACGATGCGGTCGCCCGGCAGCAGACGGCCGAAACGGTGGACGATGCAGACGCCGTCGAGCGGCCAGCGCGACCGGGCCTCCGCGGCGATCGCCGCCAGGGCCTTCTCGGTCATGCCCGGATAATGCTCCAGCGTCATCGCCGCGACGGCGGCGCCGCCGGCGATGTCGCGGACCAGGCCGACGAAGGCGGCGACCCCGCCGACCGACGGCTGCCCGTCCGAAACGGCCGCGATCTCGGCGCCGACGTCGAAGTCGGCCTCCTGCACGCGGATGACGGTGCCGGACGGGCTCATCCGCCGGTCACCGGGGGGAACAGGGCGATCTCGTCGTCCGGGCCGATGGCGCTGTCGAAGGCGGCGAACTCCTGGTTGACCGCGACCCGGATCGGCCGCAGGTCGGCGAAGGCGTCGGCGTATCCGGGGCCGCGCAGCCGCAGCCAGTCGACCAGGGCGGCCACGGTGCGCACGTCGTCGGGCGGCGAGACGGTCTCTTCGGAGATGCCGGTGCGCTGCTTGAGCCAGGCGAAGTAGAGGAGCTTCATCGCATCATCTCGCTGAAGGGCAGGAAATCGACCAGCGTTCCCGCCGTCAAGTCGGTGGTGTCCTCGGCCAGGGCGACCAGCCCGTCGGATTCGACCATCGCCGACAGGATGCCGACGCCGTCGCGGGGGAACTTGCGCACCAGCGGCAGGCCGTCCGGCCCGTCCTCCAGGCGCGCCCGCAGGTATTCGCGGCGGCCGGCCTTCTTGCGGTAGTCGAAGCCGAGACGGACCGGAAAGGCGCGCGGCGGCTCCGGCCGGGCGCCCATGCGGGCCAGCAGGACGGGGCGGGCCACGGTCATGAAGGCGACCATCACCGACACCGGGTTGCCGGGCAGGCCGATGAAGATCGCCTCGTCGATGCGGCCGAGCGCCACCGGCCGCCCGGGACGGATGGCCAGGCGCCAGAAATCCAGCCGCCCGGCCGCCATGACGGCGGCCCGGACATGGTCCTCGTCGCCGACCGACATGCCGCCGGTGGTGACGATCAGGTCGTGGGCGGCGGCGGCGGCGGCGAGGGCGGGGCGGATGCAGTCGATGTCGTCGGGCAGGATGCCGAGGTCGTCGACCGCCACGCCGAGCCCGGACAGCAGGGCTGCTACCGTGTAGCGGTTGCTGTCGTAGACCGCACCCGGCGGCAGCGGCTCGCCGGGCAGGCGGATCTCGTCGCCGGTGGAGAAGAGGGCAGCCGACAGGCGGCGGCGCACCGTCACCGCCGGGCTACCGACCGCGGCCGCCATGCCGACCTCCTGGGCCCGCATCCGGCGCCCGCCGTGGAGCGCGACCGCACCCGCCGGCACGTCCTCGCCCGCCAGGCGGCGGTTGGCGCCGGCCCGGATGCCGGGGCGCAGGCGCACCCGGTCGCCGTCGGCGATGCAGTCTTCCTGCATCATCACCGTGTCCGGGCCGGGCGGCAGCATGGCGCCGGTGAAGATGCGGATGGCCTCGCCGCGGCGTTGGGCGCGGCCGAGCGGATGGCCGGCCGTCACCCGGCCCCCGACCGGCAGCACCGTCTCCGCCTCCGCGAGAAGGTCGGCATGGTGGATCGCATAGCCATCGACGGCGGAACTGTCGTGCGGCGGCACGGCGCGGTCCGCGCGCAGGTCTTCCGCCAGCACCCGGCCCAGGGCCGCGGTCAGGGGCACGGTCTCGGTCCCGGCGATCGGCCGCACCCGGTCGGCGATGATCCGGGCGGCCTCGGCCGCCGTCAGCAGGCCCTCGCCGGCCGCGAAGCAGTCGTCGGAAAGCTGGCTCATCCGGCGGCGCTCGCAGGGCGGCCCAGCGCCAGGTGATCCAGGACGAAGCGGGCGATCGCGGCCGTGTCGTCGAGCGCCAGCACCGGCCGGTCGACCGCCAGGCCGGCGGCGTCGGTGGCGACCGCGACGATCCAGGGATCCTCCCCTGCCAGCAGGGGCTTGCCGACCGATGGGCGATGCACCTCCAGCTTGGGCAGGGCGGTGTGCTTGAAGCCCTCCACCAGCACCAGGTCGACCGGGCTCATGCGGGCCAGCAGCGCCTCCAGCGATGGCTCGTCGGCCCCGCGCAGCTCGTGCATCAGGGCCCAGCGGGCCGACGAGGTGACCAGCACCTCGGTCGCCCCGGCCTGGCGGTGGCTGTGGCTGTCCTTGCCCGGCTGGTCCAGGTCGAAGGCGTGGTGGGCGTGCTTCACCGTCGACACCGAGAGGCCGCGGGCACGCAGTTCGGGGATGAGCCGCCGCAGCAGCGAGGTCTTGCCGCTGCCGCTCCAGCCGGCCAGGCCAAAGGTCTTCATGGGGTCCGCAGGGTGTTCCGATCTCCGCCGCATGGCCCTTCCCAGATTGGGACGGGGCGCTGCCGCGGCAATGGCCGCCGGGTGCGGCGGCTCAGCGCGCGCGGTGGCTCAACGGGCGCGCCCGGGGGTGGCCGGCTGGTCGTGCGGCTTCTCCGGCGGCACCGCGCCCGGCTGCAGGTGGCGCAGCCCGGCATGCAGGTAGTCGTAGCCGGTGACGAGCGTCAGGGCCGCCGCGCACCACAGGCCGACGGTGCCGATGGCGACGACCGGCAGGTAGGCGGGGCCCGCCTCGCCGACCAGCAGGAAGCCGATCGCGGTCATCTGGATGCCGGTCTTCCACTTGGCCAGCTTGCTGACCGGCACGCCGACGCGCAGGCCGGCCAGGTATTCCCGCAGGCCGGAGACGAGGATCTCGCGGCACAGGATGACCACGGCGGCCAGCACCGTCGCCCCGTCGACCCGCTGGAAGGCGACCAGCATGAACAGGGCGGCCGCCACCAGCAGCTTGTCGGCGATCGGGTCGAGGCAGCGCCCCAGCTCCGACTGCTGGTTCTGCCGCCGGGCGACATGGCCGTCCAGCCAGTCGGTCAGGGCGGCCGCCGTGAACAGCAGGCAGGCGGCATAGCTGGCCCAGGGCCCCTCGAAATAGAAGGTGGCCACCAGGATCGGGATGACCGCGATCCGGGACAGGGTCAGCAGATTGGGAAGATTGGTCCACATCCGGTCGTGCGCCTCAGGGGCCGTTTCCGTGGAAAAAATCGTATATCATCTTTGCGACGGTTTTGTTGATCCCCGCCACCGCCTCGAGATCGGCCAAGCCCGCCCGCGCAACCGCCCGGGCGGAACCGAAATGGTGCAGCAACGCCCGCTTGCGCCGCGGACCGATGCCCGGAACCTCGTCGAGCGGCGACTGGCCCAGGGCCTTGGTCCGCTTCGCCCGGTGGGTGCCGATGGCGAAGCGGTGGGCCTCGTCGCGCAGCCGCTGGAGAAAGTACAGGACCGGGTCGCGCGGTTCCAGGCTGATCGGCGGCCGGTCGGCGGTGAAGAACCGCTCGCGCCCGGCGTCGCGATCGGGCCCCTTGGCGATCGCCACCAGCGGCACGTCGCTGACCCCGAGGTCGGCCAGGACGGCCTGGGCCGCGCTCAGCTGCCCGGCCCCGCCGTCGATCAGCACCAGGTCGGGCCAGGCGACCCTGGCGCGCTCGCCGCCCTGGCCGTCCGGGTCGGCGGCGTCGAGCTCCGCCCCCCGCTCCTCCAGCGCCCGGGCAAAGCGCCGGGTGAAGACCTCGCGCATCATCGCGAAGTCGTCGCCGGCCGCGCCCGGGGCGCGGATCGTGAACTTGCGGTAGGCGCCCTTGACGAAGCCCTCGGCGCCGGCGACCACCATGGCGCCCACCGCATGGGTGCCCTGGATGTGGCTGTTGTCGTAGATCTCGATGCGCTCCGGCGTCGCGGGCAGGCCGAAGACCCGGGCCACCCCCTCCAGCAGCTGGCGCTGGGTGGCGCTTTCGGCCAGGCGCCGGCCATGGGCCTCGCGGGCATTGGTCAGGGCGTGGTCGACCAGCTTGCGGCGGTCGCCGCGCTGCGGGGCCACCAGCTCCACCTTGCGCTCGGCGCGGATCGCCAGGGCCTCGGCCAGCAGGTCCTGCTCGGCCAGGGCGTGGCTCAGCAGGATCAGGGGCGGCGGCATCTTGTTGTCGTAGAACTGCCCGACGAAGGCGGCCAGCACCTCCTCGACCGGCAGCTGCCGGTCGTGGCTCGGGAAATAGGGATGGTTGCCGAGGTTCTGGCCGCCGCGGAAGAAGAACACCTGGATGCAGGTGTGGCCGCCGGCCTGGTGGGCGGCGATCACGTCGGCGTCGTCCAGGCCGGCGACGTTGATGTCCTGGTGCGCCTGGATCTGGGTGAGGGCGCGGATGCGGTCGCGGTAGAGGGCGGCACTCTCGAAGTCCAGCGCCTCGCTCGCCGCCTGCATCCGCTCGACCAGGGCTGCCTGGACCGCCCGGCTGCGCCCGGACAGGAAGGCCTCGGCGTCGGCCACCTGGGCCGCGTAGTCGGCCGCCGTCACCCGGCCGACGCAGGGCGCGGTGCAGCGCTTGATCTGGTGCTGCAGGCACGGCCGGGTGCGCTGGGCGAAGACGGTGTCGGCGCAGTTGCGCACCAGGAACGCGCGCTGCAGGGCGACGATGGTCCGGTTGACCGAGCCGGCCGACGCGAAGGGCCCGAAATAGCGTCCGGGCCGGTTGCGGCTGCCGCGATGCTTGGTGATCTGCGGGAAGGGATGGTCGCCGGTCAGCAGGATGTCCGGGAACGACTTGTCGTCCCGCAGCAGCACGTTGTAGCGCGGCCGCAGGCGCTTGATGAGGTTGCTTTCGAGCAGCAGCGCCTCGACCTCGGTGTGGGTCGTGACGATCTCGACCGTGACCGTGTCGGCGACCATCCGGCGCAGCCGGGTCGAGAGCTGGTCGACATGGGTGTAGGACACGACCCGCCGCTTCAGGCTTCGCGCCTTGCCGACATAGAGGACGTCGCCCTTGGCATCGAGCATGCGGTAGACGCCGGGCCCGAGCGGCATGGTCCTGAGCGCGCCGCGGATCACCTCCGCCCCGCTCGCGATCCGCCCCGGCGGCGATCCGGCGGGGGGCTCCTCAACCTGCAGGAGCTCGTCGCTGTCGCCGCTCATGGCCGCTCCACCGCGCAAACCCGGCCGTCAGCGCACATAGTTCCCTTTTCCACCGAACCTGTGGATAAGCATGTGGGGAATCGCTTGGCGAGTGGTACCGACCCCTGATTCTCCGATACCTTCGGGCGCCCTGCACAATTTCTGTGCAAAAATTCTAAGTTATTGATTTTCCTGAATGAATAAAACTGGGCCAATCGCACAACCGGAGGGGCGGCGACAATCGGCCCCAAAGAGTACTTGACTCGCCCGCGGCCCCGCGGATTTCCGGGGGCTGTGCACAAAACCCCAACGGTTCCGCCATGTTGCAGGACGAAGTAGCGGTTTTGTTGGAGATACGGCGGACAGGCGGCCGTCATTCATCGATCTCGGCGCGGCCGGCGGGGGACCATTGCAGGTGCTGGCCGCCGTCGAGCGCGATCATCTGGCCGGTCATCGAGGGCGCGGCCAGGATGAACCGGGCCGCGGCACAGATCTCCGCCGGAGTGGTGCCGCGGCCGAGCGGCACGCTGGCGCACTGCCGCTCGAACTGCGCGCGCGACTGGCGCGGGCTGGGCAGGGTCGGCCCCGGGCCGATGCCGTTGACCCGGATGCGCGGCGCCAGTGCCAGCGCCAGCGTCCGCGTCAGGGTCCACAGCGCGCTCTTGCTGACGGTGTAGGAGACGAAGTGCGGCGTCAGGCTCCAGACCCGTTCGTCGAGCAGGTTGATGACCGCGCCCGCGGCGCCGTCGGGCAGCGCCGCGGCCAGCTGCTGGGTCAGCCGGAAGGGCGCGCGCAGGTTGGTCTCCATATGGGCGTCCCAGGACGCCCGGGTGGCCGTCAGGGCCTCGTCGCGCTCGAAGAGGGAGGCATTGTTGACGAGACAGCCGACCGGCCCCAGCGCGTCGGCGGCCCGCGCCAGCAGGGTCTCGACCTCGTCCTCCCGGGACAGGTCGGCGGCCAGCGCCACCGCCCCGCCGCCGTCGGCCCGGATCGCCTCCACCAGCGCTCGCGCCTCGTCCGCCGAGGCATGGTGATGGACCGCCACGGCCCAGCCCTGGGCGGCGAGGTCGAGCGCCAGCGCCCGGCCGATGCGTCGCGCCCCGCCGGTGACCAGGGCCACCCGCGGGATCGGCTCCATGCCCGGCATCACTTGGCGCGCCGCCCGCGTCCGCGGGGGCGGCCCTGCGGCTTGGGGGCGGCCGGGCGGGCCGGCCGGTCCCCGCCGCCGCTGACATGGGGTGCCGGCGCGACGCCGAGGTCGATCGCCTCCAGCCGGCGGATCTCGTCGCGCAGGCGCGCCGCCTGCTCGAAGTCGAGGTCGGCGGCGGCCTCGCGCATCTGCTTCTCCAGGTCGGCCACGACCATCTGCAGGTTGTGCCCGACCAGCGGCTTGTCCTCGGCCAGGCCCGTCGACACCGTCACATGGTCGCGCTCGTAGACGCTCTCCATGATGTTGGAGATGCCGCGGCGCACGCTCTCCGGGGTGATGCCGTGCTCCAGGTTGTAGGCGCGCTGCTTCTCGCGCCGCCGCCGGGTCTCCTCGATCGCGTATTCGAGCGAGGCCGTCATGCGGTCGGCATAGAGGATCGCCCGGCCCTCGACGTGGCGGGCGGCGCGGCCGATCGTCTGCACCAGCGAGGTGCGGGACCGCAGGTAGCCCTCCTTGTCGGCGTCGAGGATCGCGACCAGCGCGCATTCCGGGATGTCGAGGCCCTCGCGCAGCAGGTTGATGCCGATCAGCACGTCGAAGGCGCCGAGCCGCAGGTCGCGGATGATCTCGATGCGCTCCAGGGTCTCGACGTCGGAATGCAGGTAGCGGCAGCGGATGCCGGCCTCGTGCATGTACTCGGTCAGGGCCTCGGCCATCTTCTTGGTCAGGGTGGTGACCAGGACGCGCTGCCCCTTGGCGGCGCAGCTGCGGCATTCCGCCAGCAGGTCGTCGACCTGGTGCTCGGTCGGGCGGATGATCGTCTCGGGGTCGATCAGCCCGGTCGGCCGCACCACCTGCTCGACGAAGACGCCGCCGGTCCGCTCCAGCTCCCACGGGCCGGGCGTGGCCGACACGAACACGCTCTGCGGGCGCATCGCCTCCCACTCCTCGAACTTGAGCGGCCGGTTGTCGATGCAGGACGGCAGGCGGAAGCCGTAGTCGGACAGGACCGACTTGCGCGCATAGTCGCCCCGGTACATGCCGCCGATCTGCGGCACCGTGACGTGGCTCTCGTCGAGGATCAGCAGGGCGTCCTCGGGCAGGTACTCGAACAGGGTCGGCGGCGGCTCGCCCGGGGCGCGCCCGGTCAGGTAGCGGGAATAATTCTCGATGCCGGCGCAGCTGCCGGTCGCCGCCATCATCTCCATGTCGAAGGTGGTGCGCTGCTCCAGCCGCTGCGCCTCCAGCAGCTTGCCGGCGGCATAGAGCTCGTCGAGCCGGACCTTGAGCTCGCGCTTGATCTGCTCGACGGCCTGCATCAGCGTCGGCTTCGGCGTGACGTAGTGGCTGTTGGCGTAGACCTTGATCTGCTGCAGGGCCGCCACCTTCTCCCCGGTCAGCGGGTCGATCTCGTGGATCGATTCGATCTCGTCGCCGAACATCGTCACCCGCCAGGCGCGATCCTCGTAATGGGCGGGGAACAGCTCGACGGTGTCGCCGCGCACCCGGAAGGCGCCGCGCATGAAGCCCAGGTCGTTGCGCCGGTACTGCAGCTCGACCAGCCGGGCGAGGAGCTGGGTGCGGTTGATGGTCTGGCCCGCCTTCAGGGTCAGCGTCATCGTCTGGTAGGTCTCGGGCGAGCCGATGCCGTAGATGCACGAGACCGAGGCGACGATGATGACGTCGCGGCGCTCGAACAGGGCCCGGGTCGCCGAATGGCGCATGCGGTCGATCTGCTCGTTGATCGACGATTCCTTCTCGACATAGGTGTCGGTGCGCGGGACGTAGGCTTCCGGCTGGTAGTAGTCGTAGTAGGAGACGAAGTACTCCACCGCATTGTCCGGGAAGAACGACTTCATCTCGCCGTAGAGCTGGGCGGCGAGCGTCTTGTTCGGCGCCAGCACCAGGGCCGGCCGCTGGATCTGCTGGATGACGTGGGCCATGGTGAAGGTCTTGCCCGACCCGGTGACGCCGAGCAGCACCTGGTCGCGTTCCTTCTGGGCGATGCCCTGCAGCAGGGCGTCGATCGCGGCCGGCTGGTCGCCGGCGGGCTGGAACTCCGACTGGATGCGGAAGGGCACCGCGGCGTCGGCGACCGGGCGGTCGAGATGGTCGATCAGCATGGGGTACTATATGCGGCGGCACCCCGGCGATGGCTAGGCGGGGATGAAATGTGCCGGCCCGGCGTGTCGGGGATCAGTTCCCACCGGGGGAGCGTTGGCCGACGGCCAAAGCGTCCCTCGACTGCGCTCGGGATGAGGAAACCTCCTTTGTTCCACAAGCGCTTCCGCCAATGGAGAGATGCCTCATCCCGAGCGCAGTCGAGGGACGCTACGACCGATGGGCAGCGCCGTGCTTCCATCTATGCATCCGGCGCGGCCTCCGGCAGGATCTGGCCGCCGTCGATGACCAGCGTCTGGCCGGTGATCCAGCCGGCCTCGTCGGAGGCGAAGAAGAGCGCGGCGTTGGCGACGTCGGCGACGCTGCCGAGCCGGCGCATGGGGATCGACGCCTCCATCCGGCGCAGGTAGTCCGGGCCGATGCCGGCCAGCCCCTCGGTCATGATGTTGCCCGGCATCACCGCGTTGATGGTGATGGCGTCGGCCGCGAGCTCGATCGCGGCGGTGCGCACGAAGCCGAGCTGCCCCGCCTTGCTGGCCCCGTAATGGGCCCAGCCGGGATAGCCGGTGACCGGGCCGGTGATCGACGAGGTGACGATGATGCGCCCGCGCCCGGCCCGGCGCATCGCCGGCAGGCAGGCGGTGACCGACAGGAAGGTGCCGCGCAGGTTGGTGGCGATCACCTGGTCGAAGTCCGCCGGGGTCATCTCGCCGAGCCTGGCGGAGGGGAAGATGCCGGCATTCGCCAGCAGGATGTCGATGCCGCCGAAGCGGCGCTCGGCCTCGGCCGCCAGCGCCGTCGCGCCGTCCGGGTCGGCGATGTCGGCCGCGAAGCCGAAGGCGGTGCCGCCGGCAGCGGTGATCTCCGCCGCGGTCTGGTCCGCCTCGGCGGCGTTGCGGGCGGCCAGGAGCACGCGGCAGCCGGCTTCGGCGAAGCGCACGGCCATGCCGCGGCCGATGCCGCGGCTGCCACCGGTGACGACGACGCTTCGTCCGGCGAGGGATGCGAACATGGGAAACGCTCCGCGGATGGGTCTCAGGGGTAGCGGGCGAGCAGCCGTCGGGCCATGGCCAGCGCGCCCTGGGTGTAGCAGGGGCCGAGCTCGGCCGCGATCGGCACCTCGGCATGGGAGGCGAGCCAGCCCATCAGCAGGATCCGGCGCATCATCAGGAACACCGGGATCTCGGCCGCGTCCTCCTCGGACAGGGGCAGGACGGCGCGATAGCCGGCGACCCAGGCATCGGCCAGGGCCGGCACCAGCGGGTCGTCCTCCATGAAGCTGACCGCCGCGGCGAAGTCGTAGACCAGCCACGAGAAGCCGCAATCGTCGAAGTCGATGACCGTCAGGCGGCCGTCGCCGACCAGCAGGTTGGCCAGGCGCAGGTCGGCATGGACCAGCCCAAAGCGCGCGGGCCCGCGGCCGAACCGCTCGGTCCGGTGCCGGATCAGCTCGAGGGCGCGCTCGATCAGCGCCTCGCCGGCCGGGTCGAGGCCGACGGCCGCGCGCCAGTCGCCCCAGGCCGGCTCCGGCCCGAACATCGCCTCGAAGTCCCAGTTCCGGCGCCGGAAGCCGTCGGGCAGGGGCCAGGCGCGGACATGGGCGTGCATCCGCGCGGTGACGGTGCCCAGGGTGCGGAACCATTCGACCAGGTCGTCGCCCCGGTCGGGCTCCTTGCCGGGGGCGAACTCGAAGGCGACGGCATGGCGCGCCGGCCCCTCGGCGGAGGCGGGCAGCACCTGGACCAGGGCGCCGTCGCGCCCGGCAAACGGCGCCGGCGTCTCCACCGCGCCGCCCGCCCGCAGCGCGCCGATCCAGGCCAGCTCGGATTCGATCTCGGCCCGGCTGCTGTAGCCGATGCGGTGCACGCGCAGCACCAGCCGGCGGCCGGCCGCGGCATCGTCCAGCAGGTAGGTGGCGTTCTCCGACAGGTTGAGCAGGGTGATCGCCGTCCCGGCCGGCAGGCCCCATTGCGGCAGGGCCGCCTGCACCCGCCGCTCCAGATCCGCCAGAACCTCCGGCCGATACTCCATCGTCCCTGCCCCCGATGATCGCCTTGCCGCGGCTGCCATCATCGGCGGACCGGGGCGGCGCGGTAAAGGGCCGATGCCGGCCGTCAGCCCAGCCGGCGCAGGATGTCCAGGACGAAGCCGACCCGCTCGGCCACGCTCGCGCGCGGCAGGGGCACCGGCTCGTAGCCACAGGCGCGGTAGGCCTGGCAGACCCGCTCTTCGGTGCGGCGGGCCTCCTCCGGCGTCTGCCGGCGCTCGGCGTCGTTGTGATAGATCCCGGGCCAGTGCGGGGCGACCAGGATGGCGGCGTAGCGCAGCCGGCGCGCGGCCCGTGCCAGGACGGCCGGCACGGGCAGGCCGACCAGGTCGAGGTAGCCGGCCGAATCGGGAATCCCGCGGTCGAAGACGCAAGGGACACCCCGGCGCCAGGCATCCCGGTAGGAACGGCGGTCATGGTCCAGCATCCGTGCGGCGAACGCCGCCGGGTCGATCCAGGGCAGGGCGGTGCCGCCCGCCGCCGACTGCGCGCGGATGACGGCGCGCCCGGCTTCCGCCTGGGTGGCGACGCCGGCCGCGGCGAGCGCCGCCACCAGGGTGCTCTTGCCGGCGCCGGGCCCACCGGTCACTACGACGAAAGGGGGGACGACGAAGGGGGGCGGGCGGCGGATCGCCGCAGGCTGCTCCAGGAGGGATGATTCGCCATGCTGCAGTGGCGAAGTATCCTTGACGGGCACCAATCAGAATACCATCTTGGGATGGCTATCTAGAATGCCTCTAAGGTGCATTCACCAACCCCCGAACCCGTGGAGTTTTAGCCGTGCTGACTGTTGGCGACAAGTTTCCCTCCTTCGACCTCCAGGCCGTCGTGTCCGGTGACATCAAGACCGGCTTCACGCAGATGACCAATGCCAGCGACGCCGGCAAGTGGAAGGTCTTCTTCTTCTGGCCGAAGGACTTCACCTTCGTGTGCCCGACCGAGATCGTGGCCTTCGGTGCGCTCGAGAAGGCGTTCGCCGAGCGCGACACGGTGCTGGTCGGCGGCAGCACGGACAGCGAGTTCGTGCACGCGGCGTGGCGCCAGAGCCGCGACGACCTCGGCAAGCTGACCTTCCCCTGGCTCTCGGACATCAAGCGCGAGCTGTGCCAGGAGCTGGGCATCCTCGACAAGGGTGCGGGCGTGGCCCTGCGCGCGACCTTCATCGTCGACCCCGAGGGCGTGATCCGCTTCGCGTCGGTCAACGACCTCAGCGTCGGCCGCAACCCGGAGGAGGTCCTGCGCGTCCTCGATGCGCTGCAGACCGACGAGCTGTGCCCCTGCAACTGGCAGCAGGGCGAGGCGGTCCTCAAGGTCGCCTGAGCCCGGACGCCACGAGCCCGGACGCCGGGGCCATGGGGTCCCGGCGACAATCCAGGGCTGACGAAGGGGCGGCCGGCCGGATGGCCGGCCGCCCTTGTCCGAAACCTGACCGAAAGTCTGGAACATGTCGATCGAATCGATCCGCGACGCGCTGCCGGCCTTCGCGCGCGACCTCAAGCTCAACCTGTCGACGGTGCTGGCCGCCAACGAGCTGACCCCGGCGCAGCGCTGGGGTGCCGCCCTGTCGGCCGCGGTCGCGGCGCGCAATCCCGAACTGGTGGCGGCCATCGAGGCGGATGCCGCGGCGCACCTGGACGCTGCCGGCCGGGACGCGGCGCGGGCGGCCGCCTCCATCATGGCCATGAACAACATCTACTACCGCTTCACCCATCTGGTGGAGGATCCGGACTACGGCCGGATGCCGGCCCGGCTGCGGATGACGGTGATCGGCAATCCGGGCGTGCCGCACCTCGATTTCGAGCTGTGGTCGCTGGGGGTGTCGGCGATCAACGGCTGCGGCATGTGCATGGCGGCGCACGCCCGCGCGGTCACCGACAAGGGTGGCAGCAAGGAGGCGGTGCAGGCGGTGGTGCGCATCGCGGCCGTGGTCCATGGCGTGGCCGTGGCGCTCGAAGAGGCGCGCCGCACGGAGACGCTGCCCGCGGCGGCCTGACCGTCGCGCACGCGACTGCACGGCACGCAGACTGGCGGTGCGCTCCCTCCGGACGCGGCGGGAGCGCCGTCAGTGAAACGGCGAGTTTTCGACGCGATTCGCCAGCCGGCGGATCTCCTCGACGCTCGTGTTCCAGCGGCGAAGCACCAGGAGCAGCATCGGATCCTGCAGCAGCTCCTCGAGCTTCGGCTCGCCGCGCAGCCACAGTTCGGATGGCGCCCGGCCGATGGTGGTGTCTCGATGCTGTTCCATGCCGATCACCATGCCCTGCCATAGCGGCAGAAATGGGGCGCGTCGGTGAATTTGTGAAGTAGCACCGATGGTTGCGGGCCATCCATCCCGTTGCGCCGAGGCCGGAGACCGGCCCGGATCGGTGCGGTCTTCAGAAGCGTGTCTTATCGGTTGAACCAGAGGGCCGCGACATGCGTCCGAGGGTCAACGCTCCGGAAAGAGCGGGCCAACTCGGAAAGGCTTCCACCATGGCAAAGTTCACAGGGACGGCCGGCGGGGATTCCATCGGCTCGAGCGAACTCGGCGGCGGACTGGACGGGCACGAGATCGACGCCGACGAGGGCGACGACACCATCGCCAGCGGCGCCGGTCCCGACACCATCACGGCCGGCCCGGGCGACGACCGGGCATTCGGCCAGGGCGGCGACGACCTCATCTTCGGCGGCCCCGGCCACGATTTCGGCAACGGCAATGGCGGCGCCGACACGCTGTTCGGCGAAGAGGGCCGGGACACCCTGCATGGCGGCGCCAGCGACGATTCCCTGGCCGGCGGCGACGACGCCGACCTGCTCTATGGCGATCTCGGCGCGGATACCGTCGGCGGCGGCAAGGGCGACGACGAGATCTGGGGCGACCACCCGTTCGCGGCCGGCGGCCCCGGCAACGACGGCGACCTGCTGTTCGGCGGTCGCGGCAACGACCTGATCCATGCCGGGCCGGGCGACGACACCGCCGTGGGCGACCGAGACGACGATACGGTCCTGGGCGAGGGCGGTCGCGACCTGCTGGGCGGCGGCGAGGGGCGCGACCTCGTCGACGGCGGCGCGGACGACGACACCCTCGACGGCGGGGCCGGGGCCGACACGCTCGTCGGCGGGACGGGCGACGACCAGTTGGCCGGCGGCGATTCCGACGACACGTTCGTCTTCGGCGACGGGTCGGGGTCCGATCTCATCACCGACTTCGACCCGGACCATGACCGCATCATCGTCGAGCCGGGCGTCAACGACACCGGCATCGACGATGCGGACGACCTGCGCGGCCGCCTGTCGGAGGATGCGGACGGCAACGTCGTCATCGACCTCGGCGGCGGCAACCGGGTGACGCTGGGCGGCGTCGGCCTGGACGACCTGCTGGAGCGGCCGGACGGCGCCCCCGACCCCTTCGGCGTCGGCTACTTTCCCCAGTGACTGGCTTGGGCCCTGCCGACGCCGGTTGCGTCGGCCGGGCTTCGGTCCTAGTTTGGCCCGCTTTTCCAACCCCCGGAGCCGTGCCGAGCCATGGGCCTCATCGCCGAACGCCTTTCCCGAATCAAGCCCTCGCCCACCATTGCCGTCACCACCAAGGCGCAGGAGCTGAAGGCCGCGGGCCGGGACGTGATCGGCCTCGGCGCCGGCGAGCCGGATTTCGATACCCCGCCCAACATCGCCGCCGCCGGCATCAAGGCAATCGAGACGGGCGACACCCGCTACACCGCGGTGGACGGCACGCCCGCGCTGAAGAAGGCGATCTGCGCCAAGCTGAAGCGCGAGAACGGCCTCGACTACAAGCCGTCCCAGGTGACGGTCAGCAGCGGCGGCAAGCAGGTCATCTACAACGCCCTGATGGCGACGCTCGACCCGGGCGACGAGGTCATCATCCCGGCCCCCTACTGGGTCTCCTATCCCGACATGGTGCTGCTGGCCGAGGGCAAGCCGGTCTTCGTGCCCTGCCCGCAGAACAACGGCTTCCGCATGCGGGCCGAGGACCTGGAGGCGGCGATCACGCCCAGGACCAAGTGGGTGATCCTCAACTCGCCCTCCAACCCGACCGGCGCCGCCTACAGCCTGGCCGACATGAAGGCGCTGACCGACGTCCTGATGCGCCACCCGCATGTCCATGTCCTGACCGACGACATGTACGAGCACCTGATGTATGACGGGTTCGAGTTCGTGACCCCGGCCCAGGTGGAGCCCGGCCTCTACGACCGCACGCTGACCATGAACGGCGTCTCCAAGGCCTACTGCATGACCGGCTGGCGCATCGGCTACGCGGCGGGGCCCGAGAAGCTGATCAAGGCAATGGCCGTGATCCAGTCGCAGAGCACCTCCAACCCGTCCTCGATCAGCCAGGCCGCCGCCGTCGAGGCGCTGAACGGCCCGCAGGATTTCATCCCGCGCAACAACGCCGTCTTCCAGGAGCGCCGCGACCTGGTCGTGCAGATGCTCAACACCGCGCCCGGCATCTTCTGCCCGAAGCCCGAGGGGGCCTTCTACGTCTACCCGTCCTGCGCCGGGACGATCGGCAAGACGACCAAGTCGGGCAAGAAGATCGAGAACGACACCGACTTCACCACCGCGCTGCTGGAAGAGGAAGGCGTGGCGGTGGTCCAGGGCGACGCCTTCGGCCTGTCGCCGCACTTCCGCATCTCCTATGCGACGGCAACCGAGACCCTGCGCGACGCCTGCGAGCGCATCGTCCGCTTCTGCCAGGGGCTGCGCTGACTATCGCCTGAAGGGGCGGGCGCCCGGCGCGGCGCCCGTCACCAGTCTTTCCAGCGCCCGGGCGTCGTCCGGCGCGTGCCGCTTGTCCGTATTGTCGAAATAGACGTGGACGTCGCGCGGGCGGCGCTCGCCGTGGCCGCGGCCGGCGAAGTCGCCGTCCGCCATCGGCCGGCCCGCGGACCAGGCGCGGATGCGGTCGTGCCAGCGGCGCAGGTCCGCGGGGCCGTAGGCGCTGCGATAGAGTTCCGTCGAGCCGTGCAGGCGGCAGTAGACGAAGTCGGCGGTCAGGTCCATCAGGCGCGGCCATTCGACCGTGTCGGCGCAGACGAGCGCCACCCGGTGGCGGCGCAGCAGGGCGACGAAGGCCGGGTCGCGGAAGCTCTCGTGGCGGATCTCCAGCGCGTGGCGCAGCGGGCGCCTGGCGTCGGTGCGGGTCCAGGCACGCCCTTCCATCCGCCCCTCGTGCCGGGCGGCGAGCGCGGCCGCGGCCTCGGTATCGTGCGGCAGCATCGCCAGGAACGGCTCCAGCCGGTCCCGGTCGAAGCGGAAGTTGGGCGGCAGCTGCCACAGGACCGGCCCCAGCCGGGCCCCCAGCCGCAGCACGCCCGAGGCCAGGAAGTTGGCGAGCGGCCCGGCCGGATCCTGCAAGCGGCGGACATGGGTGATATAGCGCGGCGCCTTGACCGCGAAGACGAAGCCGTCCGGCGTCTCGTCCGCCCAGCGCGCGAAGCTCTCCGGTTTCTGCAGCCCGTAGAAGGTGCCGTTGACCTCCAGGCTGCGGAAGACCGAGGCGGCGTATGCCAGTTCGCGCTTCTGCACCAGCCCCTCGGGATAGAAGTGCCCGCGCCAGGGCGGATAGGTCCAGCCGCTGAGCCCGATCCGCACATCGCCCGATTTCGCCATCCGCGCGCCCGGCCCTGCCATGGTGACCGCGGCGGGAACGCCGCCTGCGATGGGCAACCCGCGAAGCGGACGCCGGTTCCGCCGGGGAAATTTCCTGTTGCGCCGGCCTTCGCGGCGCGCCCATCCTTTCCGTCGGGAGGAGCCGCGAGGGCTATCCCGCCCGGCGGCTCGGAGACCTCCTGAAGGAGGCTGACGATGGCTGAAGGCAAGACTGCGGGTGAAAGGAAACCGGCCGCGCCCCGCTGCGCGGCCCTGGTCGGACCCTACCTGTCGGGCAAGACGAGCCTGCTCGAATCCCTGCTGCACGCGACCGAGGCGACCCAGCGCCGCGGCACCGTCAAGGACGGGACCACCGTCGGCGACGGCTCGCCCGAGGCCCGGGCCCGGCAGATGTCGACGGAAATGACCGTCGCGCACACCAGCTTCCTGGGCGATCCCTGGATCTTCATCGACTGCCCCGGCTCGGTCGAGCTGGCGGCCGAGGCCAACGCGGCCCTGCTGGCGGCCGATGCCGCCGTGGTGGTCTGCGAGCCGGATATCGACAAGGCAGTGATGCTGGGGCCGCTGTTCCGGTTCCTGGACGAGCACCGCATCCCGCACATGCTGTTCATCAACAAGATGGATGCCGCGGCCGTGCGCGTGCGCGACCTCCTGCAGGCGCTGCAGGAGGTGTCGCCCCGGCCGCTGGTGCTGCGCCAGGTGCCGATCCGCGGCAGCGAGGCCGAGTCGGCGGTGACCGGCTATGTCGACCTGGTGAGCGAGCGGGCCTACGCCTACAAGCCGGGGCAGCCCTCCGAGCTGATCGCCATGCCCGAGGCGGTGCGCGAGCGCGAGGCGGACGAGCGGCAGAAGCTGCTGGAGCGCCTGGCCGACTTCGACGACGAGCTGCTGGAGCAGCTGCTGTCCGACGCAATCCCGCCCAAGGAGGAGATCTACGCCCAGCTGAGCCAGGACCTGGAGCGCGACCTGATCGTGCCGGTCTTCCTGGGCGCGGCCGAGCGCGACCATGGCGTCCGCCGCCTGCTGAAGGCGCTGCGCCACGAGGTGCCGCCGCCCTGGCGCACGGCCGAGCACAAGGGCATCGCGGCCGAGGGCGAGGCGCTGGCGCAAGTGTTCAAGACGGTGCACGCCGCCCACACCGGCAAGCTGTCGCTGGTGCGGGTCTGGCGCGGCCAGCTGGCCGAGGGGATGGTGCTGAACGACGTGCGGGTGGGTGGCGTCGTCCGGCTGCTCGGCCAGCAGCAGCAGAAGGTGGCCCAGGCCCAGGCGGGGGACCTGGTCGGCCTCGCCCGGATGGAGGGCATCCAGACCGGCACCGTGCTGACGCCGTCCGGCCGCGGCGATCCGGCGCTGGACTGGCCGGCGCCGCCGCCGCCGGTCTATGCCCTGGCGGTCCATGCGGAGAAGCGGGCGGACGAGGTGAAGCTGACGGGCGCGCTCGCCCGCCTGGCCGAGGAGGATCCCTCGCTGTCGTCCGCCTTCCGCGAGGAGACGCATGAGCTGGTGCTGTCCGGCCAGGGTGACATCCACCTGCAGATCGCCATCGAGCGGCTGCGCAACCGTTACAACGTGCCCGTCACCACCCGGGCGCCGCAGGTCGCCTTCAAGGAGACGATCCGCCGCGGGCACTCGCTCCACACCCGGTTCAAGCGGCAGTCGGGCGGGCACGGGCAGTTCGCCGACATCCATATCGACATCAAGCCGCTGCCGCGCGGCGCGGGCTTCGCCTTCGGCGATTCGATCGTCGGCGGGGTGGTGCCGAAGCAGTACATCCCCTCGGTCGAGGAGGGGGTGCGGGAGTACCTGAAGCAGGGGCCGCTCGGCTTTCCCGTGGTCGACGTGGCGGTGACCCTGACCAGCGGCCAGTTCCACGCCGTCGACAGCTCCGACATGGCCTTCAAGACGGCGGGCCGCCAGGCGATGGTCGAGGGCATGCCCCATTGTGAGCCGGTGCTGCTGGAGCCGATCCAGGAGGTCGCGATCACCGCGCCCAACGCCTACACCGCGCGCGTCCAGCGGCTGGTCAGCGGGCGGCGCGGGCAGCTGCTGGGATATGACGGCCGCGAGGGCTGGCCCGGCTGGGACGTGGTGACCGCCTACATGCCGGCGTCGGAGATCCACGACCTGATCGTCGAATTGCGCTCGCTGTCGCACGGGGTCGGCAGCTATACCGCCCGCTTCGACCATTTGCAGGAACTGACCGGGCGGCTGGCCGACAAGGTGGTCGAGGGCCGGGCTGCCGCGGCGCAATAGGGGGAAACGGGATGAGTGGTATCGAGGCGCGGGCGGCGGCCCGCCTGCTGGCGGCCAGGGCCGGCAGCCGGATCGCGGCCCTGCCGCCGGACGAGCGGCCGGCGGACCTGGCGGCGGCACTCGCCGTCCAGCGGGCCGGCATCGCCGCGCGCGGCGCCGCGACGCTCGGCTGGAAGGTCGGCTGCACCAGCCCGGGGGCCGAGAAGCTGCTCGGCTACGACCGGCCCTTCTATGGCCGGCTGGTCGAGGGGCTGTTCCACCGGAGCCCGGTGACGCTGGCCGGCGGCGACTTCGTCGCCCGGGTGCTGGAGGCGGAATACGCCTTCCGCCTCGGCCGCGACCTGCCGCCGTCCGGCCAGCCCTACACCGCCCAGACGGTGGCGGACGCGGTGGCCGCGGTCCATCCGGCGATCGAGGTGGTCGATACCGCCTTCGTCGACTGGCTGGCGGTCGGGATCGAGAGCCTGATCGCCGACAATGGCGGCCACGGCGCCTTCATCATCGGGCCGGCGGTGGAAGACTGGCGCGGGCTCGACCTGGTCGATGGCCGGGTGACCTTCGCGGTGGAAGGCGGTGTGGCGGTCGAGGGCAAGGGGGCCAACGTGCTGGGCAACCCGCTCGCCTCGCTGGCCTGGCTCGCCAATGAGACCGCATCCGTGGGCGGCCTGAAGGCGGGGGAGATCGTCACCACCGGCAGCGCCATCGCCCCGCAGAAGGTGGGGCCGGACGCGAAGGCGACCGCGACCTTCGCCGGGCTGGGCGAGGTCGCCGTCACGTTCCGCTGACGCCGGAGGAGGGGGTCCTTCACGCGGACCCCCTCCTTCGATCAAGCGCAGTTGATTGTCGCGGGGGGCGCCGTCCGGTCTAGTCTCATGGCCTGGAGAGCGTTCAGGGAGAAGTCCGATGCTGATCAAGCGCCGCCGCGGCTGGGAACTGCCGGAATCCGCCGCCACTCCGGAGGCGACCTATCTCAACCGCCGCGACCTGCTGAAGGCGGCCGGCCTTGGCGCGATCGCGGTCGCGGGCGGCGCCATCGGCGCGCCGGGGGCGTTCGCGCAGGGGCCGGAGGTCGACCCGACCGCCTCGCTCTATCCCTTCAAGCAGAACATGCGCTATCGCCTCGACCGGCCGCTGACGCCGGAGAAGGACGCGACCACCTACAACAACTTCTACGAGTTCGGCACCCACAAGGGCATCGCCCCCGCTGCCCAGGCGCTGAAGCTGCGGCCCTGGACGGTGCGCTTCGAGGGCATGGTCGAGACGCCGATGACGGTCGGTTTCGACGAGCTGGTGAAGCAGATGCCGATGGAGGAGCGCCTCTATCGCTTCCGCTGCGTCGAGGCCTGGTCGATGGCGGTGCCGTGGTCGGGCTTCCCGATGAAGGCGATGATCGAGTTCGCCCGGCCGCTCTCGTCCGCCAAGTATGTGGTGATGCAGACCTTCATGGACCCGAAGGTGGCACCCGGCCAGCGCCAGAGCTGGTATCCCTGGCCCTATACCGACGGGCTGACCATCGAGGAGGCGACCAACGAGCTCGCCTTCATGGCAACGGGGATCTACGGCAAGCCGCTGCCCAAGCAGAACGGGGCGCCGCTGCGCTTCGTGACGCCGTGGAAGTACGGCTTCAAGCAGGTCAAGTCGATCGTCCGGGTGGAGTTCACCGACAAGCGCCCGGTCGGCTACTGGGAGAAGCTGCAGTCCTCCGAGTACGGGTTCTGGGCCAACGTCAACCCGCAGGTGTCGCACCCGCGCTGGAGCCAGGCGACCGAGCGGGTGCTCGGCTCCGACGAGCGGGTGCCGACGCAGCTCTTCAACGGGTACGCGGACTTCGTGGCCGGCCTCTACAAGGGGCTGGAGAAGGAGCGGCTCTACGCCTGAGCCGCCCCTCGGTCGCTGCCGGCCGCCTCAGTAGAGGCGGTTGCGGTAGCTGTCCTCCAGGCGCTTGTCGGATTCCTCGGCCGTGCCGACCTTGGTCTGGTCGGCGATGATGCGGCCGAGCGTCGGGAAGCTGGAGCGCTCGATCTGGGTCGACGGGTCCCACAGGTGGCTGCGCTTCAGCGCCTTGCCGCAATGGAAGAAGACCTCGTCGACCTCCACCAGCATGCCGGCCTTCGGCACCCGGCCCTGCACCGCGTGCGGCTCCAGGACGGCCGGGTCGGTGGTCAGCCGGGCGCGGCCGTTGACCCGCAGGGTCTCGTCGACGCCGGGCACGAAGAAGAGCAGGCCGACGCCCGGATGGGCGATCAGGTTGCGGAAGCTGTCGACCCGGTTGTTGCCGACCCGGTCGGGGATCAGCAGCGTCTTCTCGTCCACGATCAGGACGAAGCCCGGCGCGTCGCCGCGCGGCGAGGCGTCGGCGGTGCCGTCGCCGCCGGCCGTCGCCAGCACGTGGAACGGCGACAGGCCGATGAAGTGCCGGGCATGGGGGTCGATATGGTTCAGCACCTTCTTCTCGGCCAACCCGGAGATCGGGCCGTAATGGCGGCGCAGCGATTCCTGGTCGTCGAGCGTGGCGGGGATATCGAGGCTGTCCATGGGCAAGGCCTTCCTGGCGTGATCGGTCCGACGGCGGCAGGGGTATGGCGGGCAGAATACAGGCAGCGGCCCGGCCACGCCAGAAGGTGCGGCGGTCAGGCGGCGGCCGGCTGGACGGCCAGGACCGTCAGCGCCCGGCTCTCGCCGCGCCGGGTCTCCCAGGCGATCGACTGCCCGCGGGCGAGGCCGATCAGCGCCACCCCGATCGGGGTCATGACCGAAACCCGGCCCTGCTCGATGTCCTGCGCGCCCGGATAGACCAGCGTCACCGTCCGCTCCTGCCGGGTGACGTCGTCGCGGAAGCGGACCGTCGAATCCATGGCGACGACGTCGCCGGACAATGCGGAGGCGGCGACCACCCGGGCGCGGTCGAGCTCGCGGGCCAGGTACTCGGCCACCTCCGGCATCGATTCGGCGTAGCCGTCGGCCAGCTGCGTCAGGGTCTCGAAGTCCTCCTGCCGCACGGTGATCGGCGGCAGGGCGGCGGCGGCGCTCTTGGGCGTGGTCGTCATCGGGCAAGCCTCGCTTCCCGGCGCTGTCGGCAGCGCCGGCTGGGAACGGATCGGATCGCAATGGCGGAAATGGATGCGGCCCCGGTAGTCCCGGGGCGCAGTCTCTACGCGTCCGGTCCCGGGGCGGAATGGCCCGTCAGCAGAGAACCTGCCCGGGTTGCCTGGCGAATGCCGGCCTGGCGAATGACGGGATGTGCCGCGCGCATGCCCCTAATGTCGGGACGCGCGCCCGCCGCGTCAATCCGGAGGCTGGAACTTCGCGGCGAAGGCCGGCTCGCGGCCCTGCGCCCGGGCATTGTCCGCGATCACCTGGAGCAGCGCCCGCTTCTCGGGCGTGCGGCGACTGCCGGCGTTCGGCGGCACGACCAGGAAATCGATCCCGAGTTCGGCCATGCGAGCGGCGATCCGCCGGGCCTGTTCCTCAAGGGTCGTTCGACGCAATGTCACGAGAAGCAACCTCCTCCAGCCACCCGAGGTCAATATCCCCACTCGTGTCCTCACTTGCCCGGCGTCGCCCAGTTTCCGCACGGCGATCGCAATCAGCGCGAGGGCGGCCCGGTACTCCGGGCGAAAGCCGGGTAGCATGGGCACGTCGGCTACACCGCATCGAGGGCTGGACCAGCCCAGGGCTGAACGGAAGCGAAAAAAAGGCCCCGGTGTTGCCACCGGGGCCAGTTGAACAGGGAGGCTTCACGTCTGGGAGACGTAGGATCCCGAAGGACCCCATTTCGGGCGGGGAGCCCGAAATCTCTGGCCGGTGCGCCGTCCCTGGCGGGCGGACCGGCCGAATTCCGTGGTGCTGCAATGCAGCGTCCGTGGATGATTAAATAGGCATGGGGTGCTTGCGCACCATAGTGATTGTCTCTTGGCGGATATGCGAAAAGCGCATGGCTTCGGCCACATAGCAGACAAAATTGGCAGGCCGTCATAACCTTTCGCGGCCGCCCAACTTCATGCTGCACTGCCTAAAATCGCGTCTCCGCGACCCTGGCGACGAGATAATCGCGGAACACGGCAATCCGCTTCGAGTGGCGCAGTTCCTCGGGATAAACGAAATAGGTGTCGACCGGTGGCCCGGCCAGCTCGGGCAGAACGCGGTCGAGGTTGGCGGCCTCGCCCACCATGTAGTCGGGCAGGGCACCGATGCCGACGCCGCTCTGCACCGCGCGCAGGATGCCGTAGACGCTGTTGACCGTGAACAGGTTGGGCCGGTGCCGGCCGGCCTGGCCGCCGATCTCCATCAGCCAGTTGACCGACGGCGTCGGCGCATGGCCGTACTCGCCGAAGACCACCAGCCGGTGCTTCTCCAGGTCGGCGGTGCTGGCCGGCGTCCCATGCTCCTGCAGGTACTGCTGCGAGGCGTAGAGGTGGAGCGAGACGGTGACCAGGTGGCGCTGCACCAGATCGGGCTGGCGCGGCGGCGCCATGCGGATGGCGACGTCCGCCTCGCGCATGCCGAGGTCGAGCTCGGTCTCGTCGAGCAGCAGGCTGACCTGGATGTCCGGGTAGCGGTCGACGAAGTCACGCATCCGCGGGGTCAGCCACATCGAGCCGAAGGCGACCGGTGCGGTCACCTTGAGCGGGCCCTTCGGCCGGTCCTTGGCCTCGCTGAGCGCGGCCTCGGTCATCGCCAGCTTGGCGAACACCTCATGGGCGGTGCGGTAGAGGAGTTCGCCCTGCTCGGTCAGGATCAGCCCGCGGGCGTGCCGGTGGAAGAGGGGGGTGCCGAGGCTGTCCTCGAGCGCGCTGATCTGCCGGCTCACCGCCGACTGGCTGAGATTCAGGTTCTCGCCCGCATGCGTGAAGCTGCCGGCCTCGGCGACGGCGTGGAAAATCCGCAGCTTGTCCCAGTCCATTGCCATGTTCGTTCGCGGCGGCAGGCCCATCGCGGGCCGGCGCCACGCCCCCCTGTCGTTGGCCGCTCAATCGGCGGCGTGCTGGTTCAGCCCATCCTGCCGGATGCCGTCTTCCCGGATGTCGGCCGTCTGCCCCTGTCCGTCTTCCAGCCCGGCCAGCCAGCGTTCCGCTTCCAGTGCCGCCATGCAGCCGAGCCCGGCGGCCGTTACCGCCTGCCGATAGATCTTGTCACGCACGTCCCCAGCCGCGAAGACCCCGGCGATGTCGGTTGCCGTCGAATCGGGACGGGTTTGGATGTATCCGTCCGCATCCAGCGCAAGCTGCCCCTGGAAGAGTTCGGTGACCGGCGTATGGCCGATGGCGACGAACACCCCGTCCACCTCCAGGCTCGACTCCGCGCCCGTGTGGACGTCGCGCAGCCGGATGGCGGTCACGCCGGGCGGCGTGCCTTCGCCCAGGATCTCGTCGACCACCTGGTCCCACACCACCCGCACCTTGGGATGACGGAACAGCCGGTCCTGCAGGATCTTCTCGGCCCGCAGCCGGTCGCGGCGATGGACGAGGATCACCTCGCTCGCATGGTTGGTGAGGTAGAGCGCCTCCTCGACCGCGGTATTGCCGCCGCCGATCACCGCCACCCGGCGGCCGCGGAAGAAGAACCCGTCGCAGGTGGCGCAGGCCGACACGCCGGCGCCGCGGTAGCGCTCCTCGCTGGGCAGGCCGAGCCAGCGCGCCTGCGCGCCGGTGGCGATCACCACGCTGTCGGCGGTGTATTCGTCGCCGCTGTCGCCGACCGCGCGGAACGGCCGCTGCTGCAGGTCGCACGACACGATCAGGTCGCCGATCAGGCGGGTGCCGACATGCTCGGCCTGGCGGCGCATCTGCTCCATCAGCCACGGCCCCTGGATCACATCCGCGAAACCGGGGTAGTTCTCCACGTCGGTGGTGATCATGAGCTGGCCGCCGGGCTGCATGCCCTCGACCAGCATCGGTTGCAGGTTGGCGCGGGCGGCATAGATGGCGGCCGTATAGCCGGCCGGACCGCCGCCGATGATGAGAACCTTGCTGTGATGGCGCTGGGCCATTGCCCGCCGACTCCAAGTCAGAACATGAAACATTAAGATAGTTGACCCGGATGACGAAAGAACCACCTGCGTCGCCCGATCACGAAGGTGCGTTCGGCCGGCCAGCATGTGGCTGGGTGGCCGTGCTGGCCACGGTCGGGGTGTTGACCGCGCTGCGGCTTGCCTGGCTGGCGGCCGTCCCCCTCGACCTCTACGGCGACGAGGCCCAGTACTGGATCTGGGCCCGGGAGCCGGCATTCGGCTACTATTCCAAGCCGCCCCTGGTTGCCTGGGCGATCGCGCTGTCGACCGCGCTCTTCGGCGATGGCGAGTTCGCGGTCAAGCTGCCGAGCGCGCTCTTCCATGCCGGCACCGCGCTCGTCCTCTACAGGATCGGCCGCGACCTCGACCCGGACGGCAGTCCGGCCCGCGGGGCGGCGATCGGCTTCTGGGCGGCGGCGCTGTGGGCGACGATGCCGGCGGTCTCGCTGTCCGCCCTGATCATCTCGACCGACCCGCCCCTGCTGCTGTTCTGGGCGCTGGCCCTGCATGCGATCCTGCGCGGCGTGCGGCCGGGCGGCGGCCTGGGCTGGTGGGCGGCGGCCGGGCTGTGGGCCGGGCTCGGCCTCCTGTCCAAGTACGCGATGGGCTATTTCCTGCTGTCCGCGGCGATCGGCCTGGCCCTCGCGCCGGCCTTCCGCCCGCTGCTCTGGCGCCGGCTGCCGGTGACGGCCGGGATCGCCCTGCTGCTGCTGCTGCCGAACGTCCTGTGGAACCTGGCCAACGGCTTCGCGACCTTCCGTCATACCGGCGACAACGCCAACCTCGGCGGCCGCCTGTTCAACCCCGGCGAGCTGCTGGAGTTCGCGGCCGCCCAGTTCGCGGTCTTCGGGCCGGTGCCGATGGTCCTGCTCCTGCTGGCCCTGGCGGCATCCCGGGGCCGCGGGGCGGATGCCGGCCGCCGCCTGGTCGCGGCCTTCGTCTGGCCGACCCTGGCGATCGCGCTCGCCATCGCCTTCCTGTCGCGTGCCCATGCCAACTGGGCGGCACCCGCCTATGTCGGCGCGACCGTGCTGGTGGCGGCCTGGGCGGTGGAGCGGGGCTGGCGCCGGCTGCTCGGCTGGACCGTGGCCGCCCACCTGCTGCTGGCCGCGACCGTCATGGCAGCACCGCCCCTGCTGCGCCATGCCGGCTACGAACTGCCGTCGCGCTTCGACCCGTGGCGGCGCGTGCGCGGCTGGTCGGACCTCGGGCGCGCGGTGACGGAACTGCGCCGGCAGCACCCGCAGGCCGGCCTGCTGGTCGAGAGCCGGCTGACGCTCGCCTCGCTCGTCTACTATGTGCGGCCGTTCGCCTTCGACGTGGTGAAGTGGAACCCGGACGGGGTCGCCAGCGACCATTTCGAGCTGACCACCCGCCTGGAGCCGGGGACGGGGCGGGGCTTCGTGCTGGTCACCGCCCGACCCGACCCGGCGGACATCCTGTCGCGGTTCGAGCGCTGGCAGCCCCTGGGGGAGATCGTAACGCCGATCGGCCCGGACCGGGACCGGCGATACCATGCCTTCCTGGCGGAGGGCTTCCGCGGCTACCGCTGATCCGGCGGGCCCCGATCCGCCAGGCGCTGGCGGATGGCGTCGGCGACGCGCCCGGCATCGTCGGGCGGCCGGTAGCTCCACGGGTCGAGCCGGCCGTCGAAGGGGCGGGTGATGCCGAGCGCCCGGAAATGGTCGTGGAAGCGGGTGAACTTCGCCGACCCGCCAGGCAGCTCGAAGATGTGGATGGGCTTGCCGGTCGACGCCGCCTCCGACGGCATCGACACGGAATCCGAGGTGACGACGATGGCGTCGGCCAGCGCCAGATAGCCGAGATAGGGATTGTCGCCCTGGCCGTCCCAGAACGCGATCCCGGGGCCGGCCAGCGCCTGGCGCAGGATGGCGCCCGCGGCGGGCCCGGTGCGGCGCGACGCCGTCACCAGCAGCCCGGCGCCATGGTCGGCCTGCAGGGCCCGGAGCCGCGCCGCCAGGTCGCGGGCCGCGTCCTCGGTCATGCGGTAGGCGCGGCTCGACCCGCCGACCAGCACGGCGACCAGCGGCCGCGGCAGCTGGGCGAGGCGCGGGGCCCAGAGGCGGGCGGCTTCGGCCAGCGCCGCCGGGGTCACCTTGTGGATGGCGCCGTCGGTCACCACGACGTTGGGCCCGCGCAGGCGATCGTGGCGCGGCACCGTGACCAGGTCGAACAGGGCGGGGTCGAGCCCGCAATCCTGGATCTGGACCGCGAGCGTGCGCCCGCCCGCCCGCCCGCGCACCCAGAGCGCGGCGCGCCCGGTTCGCCAGCCGGCACCGATCGCCAGGTCGGGCCAGGGTCCCGCGGCCGGCAGGCCGGCCGGGGGCGGCGCCAGACCGCGCCGCCACAGGCGCCCCGGCAGCAGCGACCAGGGCAGCCCGACGGTCGCCCGCAGCGCCTCCGACGGGCCGCCCAGCGCGGCGGCGAGCCCGGCCAGCTGGCTGAGGTTGCCGGCCTTGCCGTCGTGCAGCAGCCAGGCGCTCGGGGGGGCGGAGGTCATCAGCACAGGGTTCGATTCTTGCTCGGCTGCGAATTGCGGGTAATATAGTTGCTCATACGAGCGGGAGAGCAGACGGAACGATGCGCAGGATCAAGCTGGACAGGATCGATCGGCGCATTCTCCACGATCTCCAGGCGGACGGGCGGATGACCAATGTCGAACTGGCCCGCCGGGCGGAGATTTCGGCACCGCCCTGCCTGCGCCGGGTGCGGGCCCTGGAGGAGGCGGGCTTCATTCGCGGCTTCCATGCCGACGTCGATCCGGCGCTGCTCGGCTTCGGCGTCACCGTGTTCGCCTCGGTCGGGCTGTCGAGCCAGGCGGAGGTCGACCTCCGGGCCTTCGAGCGCCTGGTCCATGGCTGGCCCGAGGTGCGCGAGTGCCACATGCTGGCCGGCGAGAACGACTTCCTGCTGCGCATCGTGGCGCGCGACTGGGATTCCTACCAGCGCTTCCTGACCACGCGGCTGACCGCCGCCCCCAACGTCAGCCACGTCAAGTCGGCGCTGGCGATCCGCACCTCGAAGGAACTGCCCGGGGTGCCGATCGACGAGGACGAGCGCGAGCCGGCGTGACCGGCGCGGGCGCGGGCCGCTACGCGCCCAGCGCCTTGACGATCTCCTCGCACATCTTCTTGGCGTCGCCGAACAGCATCATGGTGTTGTCGCGGAAGAACAGCTCGTTCTCCACCCCGGCATAGCCCGAGCTCATCGACCGCTTCACGAACAAGACCGTCTGGGCCCGCTCGACGTCGAGGATCGGCATGCCGTAGATCGGGCTCTGCGGATCGGTCTTGGCGGCCGGGTTGGTGACGTCGTTGGCGCCGATGACGAAGGCGACGTCGGCGGTGGCGAAGTCGCGGTTGATCTCCTCCAGCTCGACCACGTCCTCGTAGGGCACGTTGGCCTCCGCCAGCAGCACGTTCATGTGCCCGGGCATGCGGCCGGCGACGGGATGGATGGCGTAGCGCACCTCCACCCCCTCCTTCTTCAGGAGGTCGGCCATCTCGCGCAGCGCGTGCTGGGCCTGGGCCACCGCCATGCCGTAGCCCGGCACGACGATGACCGAGCGCGCGTTCTTCATGATGAAGGCCGCGTCCTCGGCGCTGCCGGACTTCACCGCCTTGTCGCCCGAGCTGCCGGCCGGGCCGGCCACGCCGCCGTCGGTGCCGAAGCCGCCCAGGATGACGTTGAAGATCGAGCGGTTCATCCCCTTGCACATGATGTAGCTGAGGATGGCGCCCGAGGCGCCGACCAGCGCCCCGGTGACGATCAGCAGGTTGTTCTGCAGGGTGAAGCCGATCCCGGCCGCGGCCCAGCCGGAATAGGAGTTCAGCATCGAGATCACGACCGGCATGTCGGCGCCGCCGATCGGCAGGATGAGCAGGAAGCCCAGCGCCAGCGCCACCAGGCACAGGAGCCAGAAGGCGACGCTCGATTCGGATGCCACCAGCCAGGCGCAGAGCAGCAGGATGGCGATACCGAGCGCGGCGTTGAAGACATGCTGCCCGGGGAAGACCAGCGGCTTGCCCGACACCAGGCCCTGCAGCTTGGCGAAGGCGACGACGGAGCCGGTGAAGGTGATGGCGCCGATCGCCAGGCCCAGGCTCATCTCGATCAGGCTGGCGGCGTGGATCGAGCCGCGCGCGCCGAGCCCGTAGGATTCCGGCGCGTAGAAGGCGGCACCCGCCACGAACACCGCGGCCAGCCCGACCAGGCTGTGGAAGGCCGCGACCAGCTGCGGCAGGGCCGTCATCTCGATGCGCAGCGCGATCAGGCTGCCGATGGCGCCGCCGATCAGGATGCCGAGGATGATCATCCAGTAGCTGACGACTTCGGGCGAGGCGAGCGTCGTCGCCACCGCCACCGTCATGCCGATGATGCCGTAGAGGTTGCCGGCGCGCGAGGTCTCGGGCGAGGACAACCCGCGCAGGGCCATGATGAAGCAGATGGACGAGACGAGGTAGAGGATCGCGGAAAGATTGGCGCTCATCGGTCGGGCCCCCTCAGCGCGTCTTCTTCTTGAACATCTGCAGCATCCGGTGGGTGACGATGAACCCGCCGAAGATGTTGACCGATGCCAGGACGACCGCGAGGAAGCCCATCACCTTGGCGAAGCCGAGCCCGGCCGGCCCGGCCGCGATCAGCGCGCCGACGATGATGACGCTGGACACCGCGTTGGTCACCGCCATCAGCGGCGAGTGCAGGGCCGGCGTCACCCGCCAGACGACGTAGTAGCCGACGAAGCAGGCGAGCACGAAGACCGCCAGCGCGCCGACCGTCGGGCTGAGGCCGGCGGCCTCGGCCGAGCGATGGGCGATCTGGCCCGCATCGGCCGCCAGGACCCGCAGGTTCTGGGCGAGCGTGTCCGCATCGGCGGCGAGCGAGCCGGCGCGGGTTGAGATCTGGGTCGCATCCATGCCGGTCACCCCCCTTGCCCGGCGAAGGCCGGATGAACGATTGCCCCGTCTTTCGTCAGCAAGGTCGCCCTGACGATCTCGTCGGCGACGTCGATCTTCAACCCGGCCGCACCCTTGTCGACCAGCGGCGTCAGGAAGGCGACCAGGTTGCGGGCGTAGAGCTGGCTGGCGTCGACCGCGATCCGGCTCGGCATGTTCGACCAGCCGACGATGCGCACCCCGTTCCCGGTCAGGACGATCTCGTCGGGGCGGCTGCCGGCGCAGTTGCCGCCCTGCTCGACCGCCAGATCGACCACCACCGCGCCCGGCTTCATCGCCGCGACCATCTCGGCCGAGATCAGCTTCGGCGCCGGCCGGCCCGGGATCAGCGCCGTCGTGATGACGATGTCCTGCTTGGCGATGTGGGCGGCCACCAGGGCCGCCTGCTTCTCGCGATAGGCGGCCGACATCTCCTTGGCGTAGCCGCCCGCCGTCTCGGCCTGCTTGAACTCCTCGTCCTCGACGGCGACGAACTTGGCCCCCAGGCTCTCTACCTGCTCCTTGGCGGCGGGCCGGACGTCGGTCGCGGTGACCACGGCCCCCAGGCGGCGCGCCGTCGCGATCGCCTGCAGCCCGGCGACCCCGGCGCCCATGACGAACACCCGGGCGGCGGCGACGGTGCCGGCGGCCGTCATCATCATCGGAAAGGCCCGGCCGTAGGAATGGGCCGCCTCCAGCACGGCGCGGTAGCCGGCCAGGTTGGCCTGCGAGGACAGCACGTCCATGGTCTGGGCGCGGGTGATGCGCGGCAGCAGTTCCATGGCGAATGCGGTGATCCCGCCGTCGGCATAGGCCTGGAGCAGGCCGGGGTCGGCGTGCGGGGCGAGCACGCCCACCAGCACGGCGCCCCGCTTCATCAGGCCCAGCTCGTCGAGGCCGCCCTCGCCTCCCCGGGTCGGCCGCTGGACCTTCAGCACGACGTCGGCATCGGCGAGCAGCGATTGCGGGTCGGGGGCGATGGCGGCACCGGCCGCGGCGTATGCCTCGTCGGGCATGGCGGAGCCGCTGCCCGCGCCGGCTTCGACCGTTACCGTGAAACCCAGGGCAAGGAGGCGCTTGACCGAATCCGGCGAGGCGGCGACCCGGGCTTCTCCCGGACGACGCTCTTTCACTATGGCGAGCTTCATTGTACTCCGCTCTCGGGACCGCGGGAGGCGCAGAATGCCGGCTCGACCAGGGTTTGTGAAGCCCGCCCGCGCCAACCGGCCTGGACACTGCCCGAGGCCGCACCGCCAGCGGCCATTCCGCACCGTTCTTGACTGCAAGAGCCGCGACAGCGACGATCCGCCGGCCTTCCGCCGCCTCCGTTCATGGACCGACCGCCCCCGTGCCACGCTCCTTGTCGCATTATTGCCACAGTCCTTTCGGCCGGGCGCCCGTGGACGGAATAATCCCGGTCGCCTTCCGTTCCTCGAACAGTAGCGCGGCGGGCAGTAGTGCGATGGGCGGCAACGCAATGGTTCAGGCGTGACCGCGCCCATCGGCGACCAGCTGATCGCGCTGCTGCCGCGGCTGCGCCGGTTCGCGCGAGGGTTGGCCAAGAGCGTGTCCGACTCCGACGATCTGGTTCAGGCGGCGTGCGAACGGGCATTGGCGCGGGCACATCAGTGGCAGCCGGGGACCCGGTTCGACAGCTGGATGTTCCGCATCGTCCAGACCATCTGGATCGACCAGATGCGTTCGCGCGCGGTTCGGGGGGAGGCGGACGCGATCGATCCGGAGGCACAGCCGACGGACGAGTCGGTCCGCCGGGCCGAGGCACGGATGTCGCTCGAGGCGGTCCAGCGGGCGGTCAACCGCCTGCCGGGAGAGCAGCGGGCGGTGTTGATGTTGGTGACGGTGGAAGGGTTGAGCTACAAGGAAGCAGCCGAGACTCTCGAGGTCCCCATCGGGACGATCATGAGCCGGCTGGCCCGGGCCCGAGCCGCCGTACAGAGCATGACCGGCATGGGTGCCGGTGGCCATGGAGGTGGAGATGCGACGGTTTGACGACGAGACGCTGGTGGCGTTCGTCGACGGTGAATTGGACGATGCGATGGCCGACGAGGTCGCCCGCGCCGTCGAATCCGACGCCGAACTGGCCGCGCGCGTACGGATGTTCTCGGATTCGGCGCTGGTCGTGCGCGCCGCCTTCGATGATGTGATCAAGGAAACGGTGCCGGACCGGCTGTTGCTGGCCGCGCGCGGTGCGGCCGCGGTCTCGACGGTGGTGCCGTTCCGGCGCCGCGCCGGCAGCACCATCGGGCGCTGGATCGCCCTGCCGCTGGCGGCCTCGGTCGCGGCCCTGATGATCGGCGCGGGTGCCGGCTACTGGGCCGGGCGCTCGCCGGTGGCGCCGCCGCCGACCGACGTCGCCTCGAGCGCCGGGCTGGTCGACAACCTGGCCGGCTACTACGACCTCTACACCATGACCGGGGTCGAGCCCGAGCAGGTCGCTTTCGCCGACATGCGCACGGCCGAGCGGGACGGGCTGCAGAGCTGGCTTACCAGCCGCCTCGACCGCGAGACCAAGGTGCCCGACCTGTCGACCTTCGGCTACACGCTGCGCGGCGGCCGGATCGTCATGTCGGAGGGCCGGCCGGCGGGCCAGATCCTCTACGAGAACCCGGCCGACAAGCGGCCGATCGCGATCTATGTCGGCACGACCAACAAGCGCGACGCCCAGTTGACGCTGGACCAGCGCAAGGACCTGAACGTCGCCTACTGGCGGCGCGAGGGGCGGACCATCGCGGTCTTCGGCAAGTCCGACAAGACAGTCATCCGGGACATCGCAACCAAGGTGGGTGAGGGCGGCGGCATCTGAGGCCACCCGGCTCCGCTTCGCTCCCGACAGGAGCCCGGCCCATGGCCGGGCTTTTTCGCTTCCAGGGGGGCGGCTTCAGGCCGGCATCGGCGGTCGCGCCCGCAGCCGCATGCCGAAGGCGAAGGGGACCGCCAGCAACAGCGACATCGCCGCCCACACCAGCGCCTCGCGATTGGCCAGCGTCTCGCCGATCACGAGGCCCATCGACCCCATCAGGGCGGCGCCGAAGAGGATGGCGCGCCGGTCGCCGGAGACGGCCGGACCGGTGCCCGCGCCGAACAGGCCGTCGATCGCCAGCGCACCCCGGCCGCGGGCCTGCCCCAGGGCGAAGCGGGCCGCGACCAGCACCAGGGTCGCCAGCACCGGCAGCGCGAACAGCAGGTTCGGGAAGTCCCGGTAGCGGCCATCGAAGGCGAGCAGCAGGGTGTGGACGACCGCCATCACCGCCCACAGGGTATAGAGCCGCCCGGCCGAGCGCGCCCAGCCGGGCGGGCCCGCTTTCCGCGGCGCCGCCAGCCCGCGGAAGGCCAGGGCATAGAGCACGACGCTGGCGCCGGTGATGCCGGCGGCAAACGCGGTCCACAGCAGGCGGTAGGTCGAGTAGGCGACCTGCCATTCCATCAGGATGGCCACCAGGGCGGCCGTCGCCAGGATCTGCGCGCCGGCCGCCGCCCACAGCAGCGCATGGCCCCCGAGTTCCCGCCGGGTCGCCGCCATCCAGCCGAGGAGGAGGAGCGCGCCCAGGCTGGTGATGGCGAAGTGGATGTGCCAGTGCGGGTTCTCCACCACCTTGCCGTCGGCGCCCCACTTGGCGACCCGGGCGGTGGAAAACAGCCCCCAGTTCGCGCCGACGGTGCCTTCGAGCTTCGCCTTCCAGCCCTGGTCGAACGCCTCGATCAGGTTGTAGTCGACCCCGTGCTCGGCGGCCAGGATGCGGAAGCCGTTGATGAAGCGGGCCTTGTTGATCAGGGACGGCACGGCCGGGCCGCGCGAGCGGCCGACGCTGGGCCAGCCGGCCTCGCCGATCAGCAGCTTCTTGCCGGGGAAGGCCTCCTCGATCTCGCGGTAGGCGGCCATCACATGGACCTGCAGGTCCTCCACCCCCGACGGGTGGTTCTCCCAGTAGGGCAGGATATGGATGGTGATGAAGTCGACCTCGTCGGCCAGCGCCGGGTTGCGCTTCCAGAACTCCCAGACGTCGGCGTAGCTGACCGGCTGCTGCACGGCGGCCCGCACCCGGCGGATGTATCCCGCCAGCGCGTCGGGCTTCTGCTCCTTGCGCAGCAGCACCTCGTTGCCGACGATCACCCGCTTGATGACGTCGGGATAGGCATTGGCGAGGCGGATCAGCGCGTCGACCTCCTGGTCGTTGATCGCGCTCTCGCTGCCGATCCAGGCCGACATCGTCACCTCGATGCCGAGGCGGCGGGCGATCTCCGGCACCACCTCCAGCCCTTCGCGGCTGGTGTAGGTGCGCACGCCGGCGACGCGGCCCTTGAGCAGGGTCAGGTCCTCCTCGATCTCGGCCGCGCTCGGGTAGCGCTTCACCAGGGGGCTCTGCCCGTCCCGGAAGGGCGCGAAGGAGACGCTGCGGATCATGCCGAGCGGCCGTGCCTCCAGGTCGTAGGGGCGGTTCGGCAGGCTCCAGAACAACCAGTTCGCGCCGATCACGGCGAGTGCGCCGACGGCAAGGGCTAGCAGGCGCAGCAAGGGCGTCGGTCCGCTCTGGGTCGGGAGAGAAGGGAAGCCGGGGTGGAAAGAGGGCCGGGTCAGCGCCGACGATAGACGATGTAGCGGTCGAACACCCGGTGCATGTCGTAGTTCATGAACTCGGCCGCGAACTTCGAGTTTTGCATGAAATAGGCCAGGTAGTCGAACACCTTGCCGTCGCAGGTCGGCATGCCGGGGATGCGGTCGATGACCACCAGGGTCGGCTTGTTGTTCACCAGCCCGTCGGCCACGGACTCGAACACCCGCCGCTCCGCCGGCGCCATGGCATCGACGGGGTTGAAGCGCTGCGGGCCGCTGGCCGGGCAGTATTTGTAGACCCCCTGGAGCACCCACATGCTCATGTAGGGGATCGCCATCCGGGTCCCGGTGTAGTTGATCATCGGGAAGAAGGGATAGATCCCGGGCGACAGCGCCAGGAACGATTCCTTGTTCGGCTCGGCGTCGACCAGCGCGATCTGCCGGCCGAGGCGCCCGTCGAAGCCCATCCGGTCGACCCGGAACCAGGGCGGCGCGTCGTTGTTGGCCGCGACGTAGGAGAAGGCCAGCACGCTGACCACCAGCGTCGCGCCGAGGCGGCGCTGGCGCAGGATGTCGGTCGGGCCGTAGCGCTCGGCCGCGGCCGCCAGCACCGCGGCCCCCAGCAGGATGAAGGCCAGGTCGGCATGCAGCCACTGGTGCGACCAGCCCTTGCCCTGGACGATGGTGGTGACGGCGGTGCCGATCGCGAACAGCGCCAGGGTCTGGCAGAGGCGCGAGCGGACCATCAGGATGGTGACCACGCCCAGCACCAGGATTCCCGCCTCGATCGGCAGGAAGCCCCGGTTGAAGGCGACCATCGGGCTCGAATCGCCGAGGCGCGAGTAGAGCTCGAGCGTCATCGGCAGGATGGTGTCGCCATATTCCGGGAAGGCGAGGAAGGTGAGCGCGACATAGCCGGCCCACAACGCGCCCATCGTCCACGGCACCGCGTCGCGGAAGGCCTGGCCGCGGCGGACCCAGAGGACGAACAGCTCGATGAGCGCCGGTACCAGCAGGAAGAAGGGCTTGAGCGCGAAGCCCGCGGCGGCCGACGCGGCGATCAGGATGCCGACCGCCAGCGGCAGCCGCCGTCCTTCCAGGCGCAGCGCGGTCAGCACGACGTAGGGCACGGTCAGCACCACCATCAGGTGCTCGCGCTGGCCGAGTTCGCCCGGGGTCAGCAGGGCGAAGAGGAGGGCCAGCGGCACCAGGGTCGCGGTCAGCGTGCCGGGCTCGCCGCGGCCCATCTGGGTGGCGCGCCAGGCGAGCAACCGCCAGGAGACGAAGGCCGAGGCGATCGAGGAGGCGGCGACGCAGGCGATGAGGGCGGCCGGTTCCGGCAGGCCGGTCCATTGCCGGATCAGGACCGGCACCAGGCCGAGGATGAAGACGAGCGGCGGGTTGACGTCGATCAGGTCGACATAGAGCCGCTCGCCCGCCCTCCAGCGGTCGGAGAAGTAGAGGATGGCGCCGGTGTCATGGTCGATCGGCGCATAGAACTGCGCGGCCACCCAGACCAGCGGCACCGCCAGCCCGACCAGGACGGCGGCGGCGAAGGCGAGGCGGCCCGCCAGATCGCCGGCCAGGATCAGGTCGCGCCAGCGGGGGGCGGGGATGGCGCGGCCGGCGGAACTGTCGCGGGTCAGCTCGCCGGGATCGAAGGTCGTCATGACGGGGCCGCCGTACGCCAAAGGGTTGAAAGTCCGAATGCCTGCGGCACCCGCTAGGCGGATAACGCGTCGATCCGAACCTTATTCCTCCCAGAATGGACCATCAATCGCCCGAACAGCCGCAGTCTCCGGCCGTCCCGCGCGACGCCTACGGTGTCGCCTGGGCGACCCCGTGCAGTTGCGCGACATGCTCGCGGAAGGCCAGCAGCTCGGGCCCGCGCAGGTCGCGGGGGGCGGGCATCAGGGCGTGCATCGGGTTGACGGGGCGCCCGTCCACCAGCACCGAGAAGTCCACATGGGGCCCGGTCGATCGCCCGGACGAGCCGACATAGCCGATCAGCTCGCCCTGGCGGACGACGCTGCCTTCGGTCAGGCCCGGCGCATAGTCGCTGAGATGGCCGTAGCCGGTGGACATGCCGCTGCCATGGGTCAGGCGGACGTAGCGGCCATAGGCGCCGCGCCATCCGGCCCATTCGACGACCCCGTCGGCCGAGGCGACGATCGGCGTGCCGATCGGGGCGGCAAGGTCGATCCCGCGGTGGAACATGCGGCGCTTCAGCTTGGGGTGCTGGCGCCAGCCGAACTCGGAGGTCAGGCGGGCGTCGGCGACCGGCATGGTCAGCGACAGCGGGGCGACGCTGCGGCCACGCTCGTCGAAATAGCCGGCGGCGCCGTCCTGCGGCATGTAGCGGTAGATGCGGTGGTCGTAGCCGGCGACGTTGATGCCGATGTAGCGGGTGACGTGGGCGGCCGAGCGCCCCTGCCCGTCGCGGCGCTCGGCCAGGATCTCGAACGTCGATCCCGCCGGCACCGGGCGCGGCAGGTCGAGGTCGAGTGCCAGCAGCCGGTCGACCGCATCCGCCAGGTCGGGCGGGACGTCGGCGCGGGCGAGCGAGGCGCGCCAGTCGGCCGAGACGGTGCCGGTCATGGTGAGCAGGGTGGCGGACCGGGTGTCCTTGCCCTCGGAGGCGGTGAAGCCGTCGCCGGAGCGGGCCAGCGTCACGTCGCCGCCCTGGGCGCGGATGACGCGGAGCGCCGTCAGGTTGCGCTCGCCCGAGCTGTTGGAGCCGTCGATGACCAGTTCGATCCGGTCGCCGCGCACCAGCCGCTGGCGTTCCTCGATGTCCTCGAAGGCGTCGATGGCGGCGATCAGGTCGTCGGGGTTGACGTTCTCGCGCACCAGAACGTCGATCAGGTTCTCGTCGTCCTCGACCAGGCTGAAGATGCGGCGTTCCGGCGAGGGCGCGGTCACCGATGCCGTGCGGTAGAGGCTCTTGGTGGCGCTGGCCGGCAGCGTCAGGTAGCCCTTGGACCGGGCGGGGACGGCGCGCGTATCACGGGGGCCCTTGCCCTTGACGGCCGCCTTGGCGGGCAGCTTGCCGCCCTGCGGCTTGGCGGCCGGTACCCGGGCTGCAAGAGACTTGGGCGCGGGCGCCTTCGCCGCCACCGGCTTGGCCCCGGGCCGGACGGCCGGTGCCGCGGCGGGCCGGCCGGCCGGGGCCGGCTTGGCGGACGCGAGCTTGAGGGGGTGGGCTTGGCGGCCGGAAGGGCCTTGGCCGGGGCGGAGGGCTTCTTCTGGGCGGCGGCCTGCTGGGCCGGGGCAGCGAGCGCGGAAGGGGTCGAGGGGATGACCGCGGCTATGGCGGCGGCCAGGACGAATGCGGATGTCTTACCCCAAAATGACGCAAAGACCGCGCGCGGCGCTGCTCGACCCATGCCCCCCTCCAAGTTCCGTTTCACCCGACCGGCGGGCCCCCACCCGCCTGTGTTAACGATTGTTACGGAGCGTTCCCCTGCCTGTCAAACGAGCAGGGCGGGGAAACTGCGACAATCGGGTGCCTTGACGTGCGCGAAAGTCGACAAAGTCGACGGTTTCCGGGAACCGGAAGGGGCTGCGGGCGTTATAAAAAAGGACGGGTGCGGCCGCGGTGCCGGCCGCACCCGCGCCGCAGCGGGCTTGCGAATCACTCGCGGGCCAGCGCGGCCCGCACCAGGGCGGCGGTCTCCGGCACCCCGTAGAGCAGCACGAAGGAGCCCATGCGCGGGCCCTCGCTCTGGCCGAACAGCACCTCGTAGAGCGCCTTGAACCAGTCGCGGAGCTGGGCGAAGGGATGGCGCTTGCCGATCTCGTAGATCGCATTCTGGATCTGGGCGGCGTCCGCATCGGCGGGCAGCGCGTCCAGCATCGCCGCCATGTCCTCCAGCGCCGCCCGCTCCAGGTCGCTCGGCGGCCGCGGGCGCTGGGTCGGCTTCACGAAGTCCTGGTAGTAGCGGATCGCGTAGCCGGCCAGGCGGTCGAGCGTCGGCGCGTTCTCCGGCGTCGTGCCGGGGGCATAGCGGCTGATGAAGCCCCACAGCACGTCCTTGGTCTCGGCGTGGGCGACGCCGACCAGGTTGAGCAGCACGCCGAAGGTGAGCGGCACCTCGGCGGCCGGCGGGTTGCCGCCATGGATGTGCCAGGCCGGGTTCTCCAGCCGCTGCGCCGGGCCTTCCGCCGCATACTTCTCGATGAAGGTCAGGTACTCGTCGACCGCGCGCGGGATGACGTCGAAATAGAGGCGCTTGGCGCGGCGCGGCTGCTGGTACATGAACAGCGACAGGGATTCCGGCGGCGCATAGGCGAGCCAGTCCTCGACCGACAGGCCGTTGCCCTTGGACTTGGAGATTTTCTGCCCGGCATCGTCGAGGAAGAGCTCGTAGTTGAACCCCTCCGGCGGCGGGGCGCCGAGAATGCGGGCGATCTGCCCGGACAGCCGCACGCTGTCGATCAGGTCCTTGCCCGCCATCTCGTAGTCGACGCCGAGCGCCACCCAGCGCATCGCCCAGTCGCACTTCCATTGCAGCTTGCAGTGGCCGCCGGTGACCGGCAGCTCGACCGTCCGGCCGTCCTCGTCCTGGAAGGCGATGGTGCCGGCATCGACGTCGCGGTGGAGGATCGGCACCTGCAGCACCCGGCCGGTCGCCGGGCTGACCGGCAGGAACGGGCTGTAGGTCGCCTGGCGCTCCGCCCCCAGGCTCGGCAGCATCACCGCCATGACCTCGTCGTAGCGCTGCAGCACGGTCATCAGGGTCCGGTCGAAACGGCCGGAGCGGTAGCAGTCGGTGGCGCTCTGGAACTCGTACTCGAACCCGAACGCGTCCAGGAAGGCGCGCAGGCGGGCATTGTTGTGGGCGCCGAAGCTCTCATGCGTCCCGAACGGGTCCGGCACGGCGGTGAGCGGCTTGCCCAGGTGCGGGCGCAGCAGGTCCGGGTTGGGGACGTTGTCGGGCACCTTGCGCAGCCCGTCCATGTCGTCCGAGAAGGCGAACAGCCGGGTCGGCAGGTCGGACAGCAGCGCGAAGGCGCGGCGCACCATGGTCGTGCGCACCACCTCGCCGAAGGTGCCGATATGCGGCAGGCCGGACGGGCCGTAGCCGGTCTCGAACAGGACGTAGCCCTTGTCGGGGGCTTTCGCGGCGAAACGTTCCTGGAGCCGCCGTGCCTCCTCGAAAGGCCACGCCTTCGCCGTCTGCGCGAGGCCGCGTTGCTCCGGGTCCGCCACCGCTCGTCTCCTGCTGCTGGAAAAAAGGACCGCGGACCCTATGCCCGACGCCCGGCATCGTCAACGCCGACCCATTTCCAGCCCACACCTTATATAGGGCAGATGACTGAATCGCCCGTGGCCGCCCAGGCGGCGCCCTCCCTCGTCGTCGGCCTGCGCGAGGCGGCCTGGCTGCCGCCGGGCGGCGGGCCCGTGGAGCTGCTCGGCCTGGCCGCGGCGCGCGACCGGGTCGAGGCGGCGGCCCCGCTGGTCGTCCATGGCCGGGCGGCGGCGCGGCGCCTCGGGCTCGAATCCTTCCCCTGCTTCGACCTGCTGGAGCTCTATGCCTTCGTGCGGCCGGCGACCTTCTGCGTGCCGACGCCGCGCGGCCTCGCCCAGGCGCTGGGGCTGGAGCCGCCGGAGGAGCGGGTGCAGGCGGCACTGCTGCTGCCGCGCATGGCCGAGATCCTGCTCGGCGACCTGGCCGAGGAGGGCGACGCGGATGCCCGCGCCATCGCCCGCGTCATGGGCCGCGGCGGCTGGATCTGGGCGCCGTCGGTGCTGGCGGCGCTGGGCGACCGGATCGACCCCTCGCACGCGGCGGTCGGCGGGCTGGAGGTCTGGCGCGGCCTCGGCGAATGGTCCGAGCAGGCGCCGGAGCCGCCGTCGGGCTCGCTGCCGGTCGAGCCGGAGGAGGCCGAGGCGCGCCTGGCCGAACTGCTGGGCGCCGGATCGGAGCGCCGGCCGCAGCAGGCGGAGTACGCCGCCGCCGCGTCGGCCGCCTTCGTCCCGCGGGAACGCGCGGGCGAGCCGCACGTCGTCCTGGCCGAGGCCGGCACGGGCGTGGGCAAGACGCTGGGCTACCTGGCGCCGGCCACGCTCTGGGCGGAGCGCAATGGCGGCGCGGTCTGGGTCTCGACCTACACCCGCAACCTGCAGCGGCAGATCGACGACGAGCTGGACCGGCTTCACCCCGACCCGGTCTTGAAGGCGCGCCGCGTCGTGGTGCGCAAGGGCCGCGAGAACTACCTGTGCCTGCTCAATTTCGAGGAGGCGGTGGCGGCTACCCGCGGCCGCCCGGCCGACGCCATCCCGCTCGGCCTGATGGCGCGCTGGGCGGCGGCGTCCCGCGACGGCGACATGGTCGGCGGCGACTTCCCGGCCTGGCTGGCCCAGCTGGTCGGCCGCGGCCGGACGCTGGGGCTGACCGACCGGCGGGGCGAGTGCGTCTATTCCGCCTGCCCGCACTACCACAAGTGCTTCATCGAGCGCAGCGTGCGCCGCGCCCGGCGGGCGGAGATCGTGATCGCCAACCACGCGCTGGTGATGGTCCAGGCGGCGCTCGGCGGCATGGACGACACGCTGCTGCCGACCCGCATGGTGTTCGACGAGGGCCACCACGTCTTCGACGCCGCCGACGGGGCGTTCGCCGCCCACCTGTCCGGGCAGGAGACGGCCGACCTGCGGCGCTGGTTGCGCGGGGCGGAGGCCGGGCGGCGCAGCCGCGCCCGCGGCCTGCGCCGCCGGGTCGAGGACCTGGTGACCGGCGACGCCCAGGCCGAGCGCGCGCTGGAGGACATCCTGATCGCGGCTGCCGCCCTGCCGGGCGAGGGCTGGCTGCCGCGCCTGGCGGGCGGCCAGCCGGACGGCCCGGCGGAGGCGTTCCTGACCCTGGTACGCCAGCAGGTCCATGCCCGCTCGCCCGAGCGCGATGCCTCGAACTACGGCAAGGAGGCGGCGGTGTGGCCGCCGGTCGACGGGCTGCTGGAGGCGGCGGCCGAGCTGGAGGCCGCGCTCGGCCGCCTCGGCCGGCCGATGCTGGCCCTGGTCGACCGGCTGAAGGCGATGCGCGACGACGAGGCGGAGGAGGTCGACACCGCGACCCGGATGCGCATCGAGGCGGTGATCCGCGGCATCGCCCGGCGCGCGGAAGGCGAGGTGGCGAGCTGGCGCAAGATGCTGCGCGACCTGGCCCACGACACGCCGGCGGAGTTCGTCGACTGGCTGGCGGTCGAGCGGTTCGAGGGCCACGACCTCGACGTCGGCATGTATCGCCACTGGATCGACCCGACCCGGCCCTTCATGGAGGCAGTGGTGAAGCCCGCCCACGGCGTGGTCGTCACCTCGGCCACCCTGACGGACGGGAGCGGCGACCCGGATGCCGACTGGTCGGCGGCCGAGGAGCGCACCGGCGCCCGCCACTTGGCCCGCCCGGCCGTCCATGCCCGGGTGCCGTCGCCCTTCGACTATGCCCGGCAGACCCGGGTGCTGGTGGTGACCGACCTGCGCAAGGACGATATCGACCAGGTGTCGGGCGCCTACCGGGCCTTGTTCCTGGCCTCGGGCGGCGGCGCGCTCGGCCTCTTCACCGCGGTCAGCCGGCTGCGCCAGGTGCATCATCGCATCGCCCCGGCGCTGGATGCGGCCGGGCTGCCGCTCTATGCCCAGCATGTCGACGGGCTCGACACCACCACCCTGGTCGACATCTTCCGGGCGGAGGAGGAGAGCTGCCTGCTCGGCACCGACGCGGTGCGCGACGGGGTCGACGTGCCGGGCCGGTCCCTGCGCCTCATCGTCTTCGACCGGGTGCCGTGGCCCCGGCCCGACATCCTGCACAAGGCGCGGCGCCAGGCCTTCGGCGGGGCGGCCTATGACGAGCGCCTGACCCGCTTCCGCCTGCGCCAGGCGTTCGGCCGGCTGGTGCGCCGCGCCGACGACACCGGCGTCTTCGTGCTGCTCGACCGCGCCTTCCCGTCGCGCCTGCACGGCGCCTTCCCGCCGGGGGTGGCGGTGGAGCGGATCGGCCTCGCCGACGCGGTCCAGGCGACCCGCGCGTTCCTCGCTATCCGACGAGCGCCAGCGTCACCGACAGGGTGACGAAGGACAGGGTGGTGGTGGCGAGGATCGCCCCCGAAGTGCCGGCGACATAGATGCCGTAGCGCAGCGCCACCACGAAGGCGAGCGCGCCCGTCGGCAGGGCCGACATGATGACGGCGGCGGCCGCCCAGCGGTCGTCCATGGTGAAGACCGAATAGGCGAGCCAGGCCGCCAGCAGCGGCTGCAGCACCAGCTTGCACAGGCTGATCCAGGCCAGTTCCGGCATCTTGCCGGCGAGCGGCTTGCCGACCATGAAGAGGCCGATGGCGAAGAGGGCGCCCGGCCCCGCCGTCGCCCCCATCAGGTCGAGATAGGTGGCGACCGGCCGCGGGATGGAGAGGCCGAGCGCCGAGACCAGGATGCCGGCCGCGGGCGCGATCAGGATCGGGTTGCAGGCGAGCGCCCGGGCGGTGTCGCGCAGCACGCGCCGGCCGGAGCCCTCGGCCCGCCCGACCTCCGTCACGATGATGGCGAGCGCCACCGACACCGCGGCGTTGAAGACGGTGGCGACCATCGACGGCAGGGCGTTGGCGGCGCCATAGGCGGTGGCGTAGAGCGGCAGGCCCATGTAGCCGGTGTTGGCGAAGCTCGCCGCCAGCCCCTGCAGCCCCTGGTAGGCGAGGTTGCGCGGCGCGAACAGCCGGCCCACTACCATGCCCAGGACGTAGGTGGCGAGGAAGGCGCCGCCGAAGGCGGCCAGGAAGGGCAGGTGGAAAATCTCCGCCACCGGGGCGCGGGCCATGGCGTGGAACAGCATCGCCGGCAGGGCGAACCAGTAGATGAAGGCGTTGAGCGCCTCGCTCGCCGCCTCGCGCAGGATGCCGAGGCGCCCGGCCGCATAGCCGGACGCCATGATCGCGAAGACCGGCAGGACGACGTTGACGACCGCTTCCATGGTGCGCGCGACCACCTTTCCCCCGGAGGGTCGGCTTGACAAGGGGATGGCTATCTCGCACACCGCGGGCCACTCCACGAAACGGACGCCACGATGCTCAGCCCCCAGGATGCTCTGATCTACACCATGGTGATGGTGTCGGCAGCCGACCGCGACATGACCGACGCCGAGGTTTCCACCATCGGCGAGATCGTCGGCCACCTGCCGATCTTCCAGGACTTCGAGCATGGCCGCCTGCCGCAGACGGCCGCCGCCTGCGCGGAGCTGATGCAGCAGGATGACGGGCTCGACGTGGCCATCGACCAGATCCGCGAGGCCCTTCCGGCCCGCCTGCGCGAGACCGCCTACGCGCTGGCCTGCGACGTCGTGGCATCGGACGCCAAGGCGAGCCAGGAAGAGCTGCGCCTGCTGGAGATGCTGCGCCACCGCCTCGACATCGACCGCCTCACGGCCGCCGCCGTCGAGCGCGGCGCGCGTGCCCGCTACGCTCGGGGGTAGACGGCCTGGACGGGGCGCACCGGCCGCCGGCCGGCGCGCCCTCGATGCTCAGGTCAGGGTTTCCAGCATCCGCAGCATCAGCTTTGCCCGCGGCTCGAACGACGAGTAGTAGGCCTGCTCGTAGTCGGTGTGGGCGCCCTTGCCGTCTACGCCCAGCCCGTCCAAGGTCGGCACGCCGATCGCGGCGGTGAAGTTGCCGTCGCTGCCGCCGCCGGTGACGACGCAATCCTCCAGCTCGAAGCCGATCTCGGCCGCCAGCATCTTCGCGTGGTCGAAGAGCCGGGCGATGCCGGCGTCCTTGACGTAGGGCGGGCGGTTCATGCCGCCCGTCACCGTCACCTTCACGTCCGGCTCGTCGCTGGAAAGGCCCAGGATGCGGGCCACCATCTCCTCGCCGGTCGCCGCGTCCGGCACCCGCAGGTCGACCTCGGCGGTGCAGAACTGCGGCACCACGTTGACCCCGGTGCCGCCGCTGATCAGCCCGACATTGGTGGTGATGCCGCGGTCGTAGTCGGTCATCCCCTCCACCGCCAGGATCAGCCTGGCCATGGCGCGTACCGCGCTGCGCCCGTCCTCGTGGCGCGCGCCGGCATGGGCCGGGCGCCCCTCGACCTGGACGACGAAGCGGCCGACCCCCTTGCGCGAGGTGACGATCTTGCCGCCGTCGCGTGCGGGCTCGGTCACCAGCACGTACTTGTTCTTGCGCGCCTCGGCCTCGATCATCTCGCGCGAGGTCGGGCTGCCGACCTCCTCCTCCGGCACGAACATGAAGGTGACCGGCAGCGGCGTCTGCCGCCCGGCCCGCACCAGGTGCTGGTAGGCGTAGTAGGCGAGATAGGCCCCGCCCTTCATGTCGTAGATGCCGGGGCCGAACACCTGGTCCCCCTGGCGCTCGAACTTCAGCTTCTCGATCATGCCGATCGGGTGGACGGTGTCGATGTGCGACAGCACCAGGATGCCGGGCCCGTCGCCGCCCCACTGCGTGCGCGCCTTCAGGACGTCGCCCCAGCCGTCGCGGCCCGGCGTGCGCTCGATGGTGGCGCCGAGACGCGCCAGGCTCGCCTGCACATGGTCGGCCATGCGGTTGACGGCGGCGGCATCGTTGGACGGGCTCTCGATCGAGACCCATTGGCGGATGCCCTCGAAGATCTCCTCGGCGCTGATGACGGGCTCGTTGCGCGACGCTTCGCTCATGGGGGCGACACTCCAGGCAGGTGAGGCGATGGATGGGATGGGCCGCACCATATCGGGAAAATTTTCGCGGCGCACCCGCTGCCGCCCTCTTGCATACGACTTTCTTAGATATATCTTAGTGCCATCTAAGACAGATGGACAAAGACGATGCATTCCCATCATGACCATGGCCGCCACTGCCGCTTCCATTCCGCCCGCGGCGGCCGCGGCAGCGCCGAGTTCGGGCGCGGCGATCTCGGGCGCGGGGAGGATTTCCGCGGCGGCGGTGGCCGGCGCATGTTCGAATCGGGCCAGCTGCGGCTCGTCCTGCTGCGCCTGCTGGAGGACCAGCCGCGCCACGGCTACGACTTCATCCGCGAGATCGAGACGCGCACGGGCGGCGCCTATGCCCCCAGCCCCGGCGTCATCTACCCGACCCTGACCCTGCTCGACGACCTGGGCCACATTGCCGAGGCGCGGGCCGAGGGCACCAGGCGGCTCTTCACCATCACCGACGAGGGCCGGGCCCATCTCGAGCAGCACCGGGCCGAGGCGGAGGCGGCGACCGCCCGCCTGTCCGCGCTGGGGGCCGAACGCGAGCGGGTCGATGGCGGGCCGGTGCGCCGGGCCATCCACAATCTGCGGGAGGTCCTGCACCAGCGCCTGGCGGCCGAAGGGGTCGACAAGCAGACCCTGTTCGACGTCGCCGCCATCATCGACGAGGCCGCCGGCCGGATCGAGCGGCTGTGAACGCGATGCCCCCGAACGCGATGCCCCCCGGCCGCCACGCGACCATCCGGGTCCGCCACGAGCTGAAGCGGCGGACGCTGTCCGTAGCCGGGGTCGAGCGGCTGACCCCGGCCATGGTCCGCGTCACGCTGGCCGGCGACAGCCTGGCCGACTTCGCCAGCGCCGCCTTCGACGACCATGTGAAGCTGTTCTTCCCGGTGGCCGGCCCCGACGGGGCGCCGGCCTCGGAGATGCGCGACTACACCCCGCGCCGCTTCGACACCGCCCGCGGCCTGCTGGTGGTCGATTTCGCCCTGCACGAGGCCGGCCCCGCCACCGACTGGGCGGCCCGCGCCGCGCCCGGCCAGACGCTGGAGGTGGCCGGCCCGCGCGGCTCGTCGGTCATTCCCGACGATTTCGACTGGTACCTGCTGGTCGGCGACGAGACCGCCCTGCCGGCGATCGCCCGGCGGGTGGAGGAGCTGCGGCCGGGGGTGCCGGTCACCACGCTGGTCGCCGTCACCGGCCCGGCCGAGGAGCAGGCGCTCGGCCCCCGCGCCCGGCTCGACGCCCGCTGGCTGCACCGCCCGGCCGCGGCCGCCGACGACCCGGCCCCGGTGCTGGCGGCGCTGGCCGGCATCCCCCTGCCGCCCGGCGAGGGCCATGTCTTCATTGCCGCCGAGGCGGGCGTCGCCCGGGCGCTGCGCCGCCACATCGTCGAGGAGCGCGGCCACCCGCGCGAATGGACCAAGGCCGCCGGCTACTGGAAGCGCGGCCAGGCCGACGCCAGCGAGAAGGCGATGGAGGACTGAGACCGGCCGGAGGCGCCTGCCCGCCTCCATCGGCCGTCTCCCCGCAACCCCCGCTTGCGGTCGCCCGCCGTTCGGCCTATGCGCTTGCCCGCCATGGACCTCTATCGTGCGGCCCTGCCGCTGATCCGCGCGCTCCCGGCCGAGCCGGCGCACGACCTGACCCTGCGGCTGCTCGAAAGCGGCCTCGCCCCGGCCCCGCGCCCGGAGGTCGACCCGGGCTCGCTCGCCGTCGATCTGTGGGGGCGGCACTTCCCCAACCCGGTCGGGCTGGCGGCCGGCTTCGACAAGGATGCGCGGGTGCCGGACGCCATGCTGCGCTTCGGCTTCGGCTTCGTCGAGGCGGGCACGGTGACGCCCCTGCCCCAGGCCGGCAACCCCAAGCCGCGGCTCTTCCGCCTGGTGGAGGACCGGGCGGTGGTCAACCGCTTCGGCTTCAACAATCGCGGGCTCGACGCCTATGCCGCGCGCCTCAAGGCGCGGCGGCGGGCGGGTGCGGCCGGGATCGTCGGCGCCAATGTCGGCAAGAACAAGGACCAGGCCGATGCCGTGGCCGACTATGTCGCCGGCATCGAGCGGGTGGCGCCCCTGGCCGACTACCTCGTCGTCAACGTCTCGTCCCCCAACACGCCCGGCCTGCGCGACCTGCAGCGGCGCGGGCCCCTGCTGGAGCTGGCGCGCGCCGTGCTCGCCGCCCGGGCCCGCGCGGTGCCGGCCGACGGCGTGGTCCGCCCGCCGCCGCTCCTCCTCAAGGTGGCGCCCGACCTGTCGCCCGACGACCGCGCCGACATCGCCTTCGTGGCGGAGGAGAGCGGGGTGGACGGGCTCATCATCGGCAACACCACGGTGTCGCGGCCGCCGGGCCTGGCCGGCCTGCACCAGGCGCAGGCGGGCGGCCTCAGCGGCCGGCCGCTCTTCGCCTTGTCGACCGAGGTGCTGGGCGACCTCTACCGGCGCACCGGCGGCCGGGTGCCGCTGGTCGGCGCGGGCGGCGTCGCGAGCGGCGCCGACGCCTATGCCAAGATCCGCGCCGGCGCCACGCTGGTGCAGCTCTACACCGCGCTGGTCTATGAGGGGCCGGGGCTGGTGCGCCGCATCAAGGCCGAGCTGGCGGCATTGCTCGCCCGCGACGGCTTCGCCCGGGTCGCCGACGCCGTCGGCGCCGACCACCGTTGAACGGGGTGCCACCATGGAGACCGACCCGCTCGCCGGGCTCGACCCGCTGCCGCAGCGCATCGTCATCCTCGGCCGCTCCGGCAGCGGCAAGTCGACCCTCGCCCGCAAGCTGGGCGAGACGTACGACCTGCCGATCGTCCATATCGACGCCCTCTTCTGGCAGCCCGGCTGGGTCGCGCCGGACAACGACAGCTTCCGCGCTCGCCTGGCCGAGGCGCTCGCCGGCGACCGCTGGATCACCGACGGCAACTTCAGCAACACCTTCGACATCCGCCTGCCGCGCGCCGACCTGATCCTCTGGGTCGAGGTGCCGCGGATGGTCTCGATCCGCCGCGCGCTCCTGCGGGTGTGGAAATACTACGGCCGGACCCGCCCGGACCTGGCGCCGGGCTGCCCCGAGCGGCTGGACTGGGCGTTCCTGCGCTACATCTGGAACTTCGACCGGGACACGCGGCCGAAGATCATGGCGGCGATCGAGGCGCATGGGGCGGGGGTGCCGTTCATCGTCATGCGATAGCCCTGGGGCAGGCCGCGGGGTGGGCCGTTATCCAATCTCGGATGCAGGGCAGCAACTCGCGTATTGGCAGGTTCTCGATGTCTCGCGCCGTCAGCGCGTCGTCGTTGTCGGCCATGAAATCCGGGAAACGGCGTCAAAGCACGGAGGGGCCTGGCGTCTTGATGCCTGCCTCTTAGGCCAGCCGGCGCCGCACTTCCGTCAGCGCCGTGGCGGGATCAGCCGCCGCGCAGTCCTGGCACGACATGATGTCCGTTCTTTGCCACGCCTGCCTCCCGCAGCTGCGCCGATGATGGCCCCATCCCAGCCTACACATCTTGGGATGCTGCCCGCATCTGTCGAGTGAAGACCAAGTCTCCCGGCGTTGCCCCGGCATCCCCGCCGTGGCACAACGCTGGCCTGCATTCAACAGCCCCCATCCCCATGATCCACATCCACGACGACATCTCGGCCATTGCCGAGCAGTATGACGGCTTCATCCTCGACCTGTGGGGCGTCCTCCATGACGGGACCAGGGCCTATCCGGGGGTGCCGGAGGCGCTGACGCGGCTGCATGCGGCGGGGAAGAAGATCGCGCTCCTGTCCAACGCGCCGCGCCGGGCGGTGCATGCGGAGGCGCGGATGGTCGAACTCGGCGTGCCCAAGGACAAGTACGACTTCGTCATGACGTCGGGCGAGGACACCTGGGTGCATCTGCGCGACCGGCCGGACGCCTTCTACCAGGGGCTCGGGCGGCGCTGCTTCCACATCGGCCCGGCCCGCGACGTCAACCTGTTCGAGGGGGTCGACGTGGAGCGGGTGGAGACGATGGAGGAGGCCGACTTCATCCTCAATTCCGGCCCCTGGGGCCATGAGGAGACGCTGGCCCATCATGCGGACCGCCTGGCGCTGGGCGTCGCCCGCGGCCTGCCGATGGTCTGCGCCAACCCCGACCTGGTGGTGATGATCGGCACCCGCATCGTCATCTGCGCCGGCACGCTCGCCCGCCACTACGAGGAGCTGGGCGGGCAGGTGCGCTACCACGGCAAGCCCCATCGCGGCGTCTATGACCGCATCATGCACATGTTCGAGGACCTGCCGCGCGACCGCATCTGCGCCATCGGCGACACGCTGCGCACCGATATCGCCGGCGCCAACCTGGTCGGCATCCATTCCTTCCTGGTGACGGGCGGGGTGCATGCCGAGGAGTTCGGCGCCGCCGTCGGCGTGCGGCCCGACCCGGCCCTGGTCGAGGCCGCCATCCTGCGCGAGGGCATCCGCCCGACCGCGGCCCTGGTCGGGCTGCGCTGACCCCGGTCCGGCGCGGTCGGGAGGGCGCCGTGGCGAACCTCCGGCCGCGCCTCGCGGCGTTCCTGGTCGCCGCAATCCTGGGCCTCTCGGCGCTTGCCGGGCCGGCCGCGGCCGATCCCGGCATCGCCATGCATGGCGCGCCGGCCCTGCCGCCCGGCTTCGCCCACCTGCCCTATGCCGACCCCGCAGCGCCCAAGGGCGGGCGGCTGGCGGTGGCGGCACTCGGCAGCTTCGACAGCCTCAACCCCTTCATCATCAAGGGCGTGCCGGCGCGCGGCGTGCGCCAGTACGTGTTCGAGAGCCTGCTCGCCCGCAACGAGGACGAGCCCTTCACCCTCTACGGCCTGCTGGCGGCCGACGTCGAGGTGCCGGACGACCGCGCCTCAGTCACCTTCACGCTCGATCCCGCCGCCCGCTTCCAGAACGGCGAGGCGGTGACGGTCGACGACGTGCTGTTCTCGCTCGACCTGCTGCGCCGCCGCGGCCGGCCCAACCACCGCTTCTACTATTCCAAGGTGACGGCGGCCGAGCGGGTGGGGGAGCGCGGCGTGCGCCTCACTTTCGACGGCTCGGGCGACCGCGAGCTGCCGCTGATCCTGGGGCTGATGCCGGTCCTGCCGCGTTCGGTCTATGGCGGGCGCGACTTCGAGCAGGGCACGCTCGATCTGCCGGTCGGGTCCGGCCCCTACCGGGTGGAGCGGGCCGACCCCGGCCGCCAGGTCACCTATCGCCGCGACCCGGACTGGTGGGGGCGCGACCGGCCGATCAACCGCGGCCGCTTCAATTTCGACGAGATCCGCTACGACTATTTCCGCGAGGCCAACGTCGCCTTCGAAGCGTTCAAGGCCGGCCTGCTCGACGCGCGGGTCGAGACCAGCCCGGCGCGCTGGGCGACCGGCTACGACTTCCCCGCCATCCTCGACGGCCGGGTCGAGCGGGCCGAGGTCGCGCATGGCCGCCCGTCCGGGATGCTGGGCTTCGTGCTGAACGCCAGGCGGCCGGCGCTGGCCGACCCGGCGGTGCGCGCCGCACTGGTCGATTCCTTCGACTTCGAATGGGCCAACCGGGTGCTGTTCCACGGCGCCTATCGCCGCACGACCGGCTATTTCGACAACTCGCCGCTGGCCGCCGCCGGGCCCGCATCGCCGGCCGAGCGCGCCCTGCTCGCCCCCTTCCTCGACCGGCTGCCGCCGGCCATCCTGGAGGCGCCGCCGGTGCCCCTGTCGGGCGACGGCACCGGGCAGGACCGGGCACAGCTGCGCGCCGTGTTCGAGCGGCTGGCGGCGGCCGGCTGGCACATCCGCGACGGGCGCATGCAGCAGGACGCGACCGGCCTGCCGCTCGCCTTCGAGATCCTGCTGGTCCAGCCGGAGCAGGAGCGCTTCGCCCTGCACTGGGTGCGCACGCTGAAGCGCCTCGGCATCGAGGCGTCGGTGCGCACCGTCGACAGTGCCCAGTACCAGGGCCGGCTGGAGACGTTCGACTTCGACGTCGTCGTCAACCTGTGGGCCAACTCCCTGTCGCCCGGCAACGAGCAGTCCTTCTACTGGGGACAGGAGGCCGCAGCACAGGAGGGCAGCCGCAACTATCCGGGCGTCGCCTCGCCGGCCGTCGATGCCGCCATCGCCGCCCTGGTCGAGAGCCGCACCCGCGACGAGCTGACGGTGGCCGCCCGCACCCTCGACCGCCTGCTGCGCGCCGGCCGCCACGTCGTGCCGCTGTGGTACGAGCCGGTCGACCGCGTCGCCTGGTGGACCCGCCTCGCCCGCCCGCCCCGCTCGCCGGCCACGGGGGTGGACCTGGATTCCTGGTGGCAGGCGCGGTGAGACGATGATGTCGAAACCCGACTCCGGGTCCTATTCCATGCGCGCAGCGTGCGGCGAGACGGCCAGCCCGAGGAAGACGAGCATCGCCTGGTTGAGCCGCACCATGTCCGCATCGTCGAGCTGCCCGACATGGGTACCGACCTTGGATCTCGGCACCGTCGTGACCTTGTCGACCATCAGGCTGCAAGCTTTCCGCAACCCGTTGCGCTCACCGGGCGCGATCGGCAAGCGGAACAGGGGCGCTTCCGTGGGATCGGTGGTGAAGGCGCAGACGGTGACGGAAGCGGTGCCATCGAAGCTGTCATCCTGCACGATCACGACCGGACGTGGCTTGCCCGCATAGCCCTGGCCGCCGGCTACCGTCCAGATCTGCCCCCGTTTCATTCCTCGTCCCAGGCGGATCCGGATATCGCATCGACGAAGGCCTGGTCCGCCTGGGCATGGGCGCTGGCGGCAACCTTCAGCGACTGGCGGTGCGCCTCGGCCCGGAAGGCGGGGGTCCGCACGTCCGGCACCCAGATCTGGATCGGCCGAAGGCCCTGCCGGCGCAGCCGTTCGCGATGTTCCCGAACCTTTTGCCGCGAAGGGCCGGGTCGTGGGGCTGAGGTCATGAAGCGCTCCCGAAGGTTACATGTAACCTAGTGCCGCCTGCCCGGTTTGACCATCCCCGCCCGCGGGGCGATATTGTACCGAACAAAGCCCTGCGATCGGTGCCGACAGCCATGACCGACTTTCCGTCCAAGACCTACGCCGACTGGGAGAAGCTGGCCCGCAAGGAGCTGCGCGACCGGCCGCTCGAGGATCTCGTGCGGATGACGCCCGAGGGCATCGCGGTGAAGCCGCTCTATACGGCGGCCGACCTGGAGGGCATCGCCGGGCTGGGCTCGATGCCGGGCTTCCCGCCCTACCTGCGGGGGCCGCGCGCCACCATGTATGCCGGCCGGCCCTGGACCATCCGGCAATATGCCGGCTTCTCGACCGCCGAGGAGTCCAACGCCTTCTACAAGGCGGCGCTGAAGAGCGGGCAGATGGGCCTGTCGGTCGCCTTCGACCTCGCCACCCATCGCGGCTACGACAGCGACCATCCGCGGGTCGAGGGCGACGTCGGCAAGGCCGGGGTGGCGATCGACAGCGTCGAGGACATGCGCATCCTCTTCGACCAGATCCCGCTCGACCGGATGAGCGTGTCGATGACCATGAACGGCGCCGTGCTGCCGGTGCTGGCCATGTACATCGTCGCCGCCGAGGAGCAGGGGGTGCGGCAGGACCAGCTCTCGGGGACCATCCAGAACGACATCCTCAAGGAGTTCATGGTCCGCAACACCTACATCTACCCGCCCGAGCCCAGCATGCGGATCGTCGCCGACATCATCGAGCACACCGCGCACTTCATGCCCAAGTTCAATTCCATCTCCATCTCCGGCTACCACATGCAGGAGGCGGGCGGCACCGCGGTGCAGGAGCTGGCCTTCACGCTCGCCGACGGGCTGGAATATGTCCGGGCCGCCCTGTCGAAGGGGCTCGGCATCGACGACTTCGCGCCGCGCCTGTCGTTCTTCTTCGGCATCGGCATGAACTTCTTCATGGAGATCGCCAAGCTGCGCGCCGCCCGCCTGCTGTGGGCCGAGCTGGTGCAGCCCTTCGGGCCGAAGAACCCGACCTCGCTGGCCCTGCGCACCCACTGCCAGACCTCGGGCGTCAGCCTGACCGAGCAGGACCCCTACAACAACGTCGTGCGCACCGCGGTCGAGGCGATGGCGGCCGTCCTGGGCGGCACCCAGTCGCTGCACACCAACTCCTTCGACGAGGCGCTGGCCCTGCCGACGCCGTTCTCGGCCCGCATCGCCCGCAACACCCAGCTCATCATCGCCGAGGAAACCGGCATCCCCCACGTCATCGACCCGCTCGCCGGCAGCTATTACGTCGAGAGCCTGACCGCGACCCTGGCGGCCGAGGCCCGCAAGCTGATCGGCGAGGTCGAGGAACTGGGCGGGATGACCCGCGCGGTCGAGAGCGGCATGCCCAAGCTGCGCATCGAGGAGGCCGCCGCCCGCCGCCAGGCGGCGATCGACCAGGGCACCGAGGTGATCGTCGGCGTCAACAAGTACCGGCCGGACACCGTCGAGACGGTCGACGTGCTGTCGATCGACAACACCAAGGTCCGCCTGTCGCAGATCGCCCGCCTCAACACCGTCAAGAACCGGCGCGACGCCGATGCCTGCGCGGCCGCGCTCGCTGCCCTGTCCCGGGCGGCCGAGCGGCGCGAGGGCAACCTGCTGACGCTGGCGATCGAGGCGGCGCGCGCGCGCGCCACCGTCGGCGAGATCTCGGACGCGCTCGAAGGCGTCTTCACCCGCCACCGCGCCACCGTGCAGAGCGTGACCGGGGTCTATGGCGGGGCCTTCGGCGAGGATTCCGACTTCCGCCGCATCCAGGCCGAGGTCGAGGCGTTCGCCCGCGACGAGGGCCGCCGCCCGCGCATGCTGGTGGTCAAGATGGGCCAGGACGGCCATGACCGCGGCGCCAAGGTGATCGCGACGGCCTTCGCCGACATCGGCTTCGACGTCGACATCGGCCCCCTGTTCCAGACCCCGGAAGAGGCCGCCCGCCAGGCGATCGAGAACGACGTCCATATCGTCGGCGTCTCCACCCAGGCGGCCGGGCACCTGACGCTGGTGCCGCAGATCATCGACGCCATCCGCGCCATGGGCGGCGACGACATCCTGGTGGTGTGCGGCGGCGTGATCCCGCCGCAGGACTACGACACCCTGCGCCAGGCCGGCGTCTCGGCCATCTACGGCCCCGGCACCAACATCCCGCGCGCCGCCAGCGAGATCCTGGGCCTGGTCGCCCGGCAGCGGAAAGCGGCCTGAGCGGAAGAGGGGCGCCGCGACGATGGTGCGATCCTCTTCCCGGGCCGGCCCGCTCGTCACTACCGAATGGCTGGCCCAGCATCTGGGTGACCCGGGGGTGCGCGTGTTCGACTGCACGCTCGTCACCCGGCCCGCGCCCGACGGGTCGGACCTGATCTCCGAAAGCGGGGCGCCGGCCTATGCGGCCGGGCACGTTCCGGGCGCCGCCCATCTCGACATCCAGGCCCTGTCGGACCCGGGCCAGCCCTTCCGCTACGCCCTGCCATCGCCGGACCGCTTCGCCGCGGCCGCGGGCGCGGCCGGGATCGGCGAGGGGGTGCGGCCGGTCCTCTATTGCCGCAACCACCAGCTCTGGGCGGCGCGGATCTGGATGACCCTGCGCCACTACGGCTTCGAGGACGCCCTGGTGCTGGACGGCGGCTGGGCCAAGTGGACGGCGGAGGGGCGGCCGGCGGATACCACCCCCCATGCCCATCCGCCGGCCCGTTTCGAGCCGCGGCCGCGGCCTGGAATCTTCGTCGGGCGGGACGAGGTGGCGGCGGCGATCGGCGACCCGGGCGCGGTGCTGGTCAACGCCCTGTCGCCCGAGCAGCATGCCGGCCGGGGCGGGGTCCATTACGGCCGGGCCGGGCGCATCCCGGGCAGCGTCAACCTGCCGGCCCGCACGCTCACCGACCCCGAGACCCATGCCTACCTGCCGCCGGAGCGGCTGCGGGCGCTGGCCGACGCGGCCGGCATCGCCGACGGCTCGCGGGTCATCGCCTATTGCGGGGGCGGGGTGGCGGCCTCCAGCGATGCGCTGGCCCTGCGCCTGATCGGGCGCGAGGCCGCGGTCTATGCCCGCTCGCTCCAGGAATGGGCGCGGGACCCGGCCCTGCCGCTCGTGCGGGACTGACGTTCAACGAAACGCGCCGCCGTCCGGGGGAGGGCGGCGGCGCGAAGCGGTCCTGCCGGTTGGCGTGGGCGGGTCAGCCGCCCGGTTGCGGCGTCATCGGCGCCGAGGCGACCGGCTTGGCCGACATCGATGCGGCTGCCGTCTTGGCCTTGGTGTATTCGCAGGCACCGGCGGCGGTCGCGGCAACCATGCCGGCCGCGGCCACGAGGGCGAAGAGGGTACGCATGACGCATGCTCCGTTGCATGGGTGACGATCCGCCCAGGCTGCGCGAGATGGGGCCGGCCGGTCAATCCGGCCTCGCGCGATCGTGATGGGCCGCACTCGGCCTCAGCGCGGGCCGGGCGGCATCTTCGGCAGGGTGGTGGCCCGCCACGTCCAGTCGGCGGCCCAGGCTCCGATCACGCCCCACGTCACCACATAGACCCGGCTCGCCGCCTGGGCCGATGCCGAGGCGAAGCCGGTCGCCGCGGATGCCGCCTGGCCGACCCCGGGATAGTAGGGCAGGCGGCCGATGGTGCCGGCCAGCATGTTGCCGGCGGCGATGCCGCCCAGCGCGCCCGCCGCCAGCATGGCCGCCCGGCCATAGTCGCTGGCGTGCCCGGTCACCCAGTCATAGGCGGCGGTGGCACCCATCGCCCCGGCGATCGCCGACATGCCGGCGATGAGCCGGCTGCCGAGCGCGATCTCGGTCGGCACGGCGGCCAGCATGCCGCCCGCCCAGGGCACGGTCGCGAACGGCGCCGCCAGGATGTTGAACACGGCGACGCCGGCGATGGCGCCGATGCCGGTCACGATCAGCGCCGGGTCGACCGCCCACCAGTCGGCCTTGGCCGCGACCGGAGGCGGCGCGGCCGGGTCTGCCGGCACCACGGGTTCGGACGCGCGCCATTCGCCATAGAGGTAGTAGGCGGTGAGGCCGCCCGCGACGGCGGTGGCGGTGGCATAGACCCGGCTCATCGCCACCGACATCTCGGCCGCCACCACCGCGCCCGCGCCATAGGCAAAGCCGCCCGGCAGCGCCTGGGCCCCCAGCGCCAGCAGGTTGAAGCCGACCACGCCGGCGATGGCGCCGAGCCCGGCGACGAGCGGCAGGTAGGAATCCGGGGCCGCGGCCGGGGCCGGCGCGGGGGCACCGGCGCGGTGGTGGCGGGGCCGGGGCGACCAGGGCCGGCGCCTGCGCCAGCACCGTCGTCGGCAGCCAGACGACAAGCAGAAAGATCGCCACGATGCGTCGCGCCATCACTTTGCCCGAATCCGGTGTATGGACATCGGCCCAAATCTAGCGGTTCCGGCCCCCCTCCAGGAAGCCCCCTTGCGCCCGGTCGCCGGGAAATGCGCCCGGCTGCGGCGCCATACCCCTGTCGGCGCGGGGGGAAAGCAGGCTATCTAGGCCGATTCATGGCCAATCCGCCCCCATGCCCGTCCTCTTCCTGATCGTCTTTGTCGACCTGGTCGGCTTCGGCATCGTCATCCCCCTGCTGCCCTTCTACGCCGAGCATTTCGGCGCCGGGCCCGAGGTGGTGACGATGGTGATGGCGAGCTATTCGCTGGCGCAGCTCTTCACCGCGCCGCTGTGGGGGCGCCTCAGCGACCGCATCGGCCGGCGGCCGGTGCTGCTGGCGAGCCTGGCGGGCTCGGTCCTGGCCTATCTTGCGCTCGCGGTGGCACCCTCGCTGCTGGTCCTGTTCCTGGCCCGGATCGCGGCCGGCGCGATGGCCGGCAACATCGCCGCCGCCCAGGCCTACATCGCCGACGTGACCCCGCCCGAGCGCCGCGCCCAGGGCATGGGGATGATCGGCGCCGCTTTCGGGCTCGGCTTCATCCTGGGCCCGGCGATCGGCGGCGTGCTGGCCGGGCACGACCCGGCCAACGTCGATTTCGTCCTGCCGGCGCTGACGGCGGCCGGTCTGTCGGCCCTGGCCCTGGTGGGGACGGTCCTGGTGCTGCGCGAAAGCCTGGACCGCTCGCGGCCGCCGCGGCCGCGGGTCGCCCGGCTGGCGGCTGCCCGCCAGGTGCTGGGCCGGCCCGGCATCGCCCCCTACATCCTGATCGGCTTCGCCACCGTCTCGGTCTTCGCCGGGATGGAGACGACCTTCGCACTCTGGTCCTCGCGCACCTTCGGCTGGGGCCCGGCGCAGAACGGCTACCTGTTCGCGTTCGTCGGTATCCTGGGCGCCGTCCTGCAGGGGCTGGCGATCGGCCGCCTGACCCGGCGCTTCGGCGAGCTGCGGCTGCTGGCGGCCGGCCTGTTCCTGCTGTCCGTCGGGCTCTTCGGCCTGGGCATGGCCGACAGCGTCGCGATGCTGTTCGCGACCTCGGCCCTGCTCGGCATCGGCTTCGGGCTCGCCAACCCCAGCCTCGCCAGCCTCGTCTCGCGCAGTGCCGACCCGGCCGACCAGGGCATGGTGCTGGGCGTCTTCCAGTCCGCCAGCAGCCTGTCGCGGGTGGTGGGCCCGCTGCTGGCCGGCGTCGCCTTCGCCCATCTCGGCAAGTCCGCACCCTTCCTCGTGGGGGCAGCCGTGCTCCTGCCGGTCGCCGTCATCGTCGTGCGCATGGCTGTCCGCCCGGCCGCCGTGGAGCCGCGGCGATGAGGGAGCGCCGGCCGCTCACCGACCCGCCGCCCGGGCCCCGGCGCAGCGCCTGGGCCACGGTCTCGGGCCTCCTGCCCTACCTGTGGCCGCGGGGCGAGACGGAGCTGCGGGTGCGGGTGGTGGCGGCGCTGGCCTGCCTGGTCCTGGCCAAGCTCGTCAACGTCACCGTGCCGATCTTCTACAAGGGCGCGGTCGACGCGCTCACCCCCGCCGGACCCGGCGCGCTGGTCGCCGTGCCGGTCGCGCTCATCGTCGGCTACGGGCTGGTCCGCATCCTGGCCCAGGGCTTCGGCGAGCTGCGCGACGCGGTCTTCGCCAAGGTGGCGGTGCGCGCCGTGCGCCGCATCGCGACCGAGACCTTCAGCCACCTGCACCGGCTCAGCCTGCGCTTCCACCTGCAGCGCCGCACCGGCGGCCTCAGCCGGGCGATCGAGCGCGGCATGGCGGGGACCAACTTCCTCCTCCACCTGCTGCTCTTCAGCATCGTGCCGACCCTGCTCGAGATCGGCCTCGTCATCGCCATCCTGTGGGGGCTCTACAGCGTCGAGTTCGCGCTGGTGACGCTGGCGACGATCGTCGTCTACGTCCTCTTCACCACCATCGTCAGCGAGTGGCGGGTGAAGTTTCGGCGCGAGATGAACGAGCGCGACACGGATGCCAACGGCCGCGCCGTCGACAGCCTGCTCAACTACGAGACGGTGAAGTATTTCGGCAACGAGGCGATGGAGGCCCGGCGCTACGACCAGGCGCTGGCGCTCTACGAGCGCGCCTCGCTGCGTACCCAGGTCTCGCTGTCGCTGCTCAATGTCGGGCAGGGGGTGATCATCGCCGCCGGCCTGACCGTGATGATGCTGATGGCGGGCCAGCGGGTGGCGGGCGGCTCCATGACCATCGGCGACTTCGTCCTGGTCAACACCTACCTGCTGCAGCTCTACGTGCCGCTCAACGCGCTCGGCTTCGTCTATCGCAACCTGCGCCAGTCGCTGATCGACCTGGAGCAGATGTTCGCGCTCCTCGACGTGCCGCAGGACGTGCGCGACCCGCCGGGTGCGCCCGACCTGCCGCCGGGCCCCGGCCGGGTCCGCTTCGCCGGCGTCTCCTTCGCCTACGACCCGCGCCGGCCGATCCTGCGCGATGTGTCGTTCGAGGCGGCACCGGGCAGCCGGGTCGCCATCGTCGGCCCGAGCGGCGCCGGCAAGTCGACGGTGGCGCGCCTGCTGTTCCGCTTCTACGACACGACCGGGGGCCGGATCGAGATCGAGGGGCAGGACGTGCGCGACCTGACCCAGGCCAGCGTGCGCGCCGCGATCGGCGTGGTGCCGCAGGACACCGTGCTGTTCAACGACAGCATCTACTACAATATTGCCTATGGTCGGCCCGACGCGACGCGGGAGGAGGTGGAGGCCGCCGCCCGCCTCGCCCGCCTGCACGATTTCATCGCCGGCCTGCCGGACGGCTACGACACCGCGGTCGGCGAGCGCGGCCTGAAGCTGTCGGGCGGCGAGAAGCAGCGCGTCGCGATCGCCCGCGTCATCCTCAAGCGGCCGCGCATCCTGCTGTTCGACGAGGCGACCTCCGCGCTCGACAGCAACACCGAGCAGGAGATCCAGGCGGCACTCGACCAGGTGGCGGCCGGGCACACGACCATCGTCATCGCCCACCGCCTGTCGACGGTGATCGACGCCGACGAGATCCTGGTGCTGGAGGCGGGCCGCATCGTCGAGCGCGGCCGCCATGGCGAGCTGGTGGCGATGGACGGGCTCTATGCCGAGATGTGGCGCCGCCAGTCGGAGGCGGCCCGCCTTGCCGACGAGCTGGCCAAGGTCGCCCGGCCGGACCCGGTCGCTTGAGCCGGGAAGGGGGAGCGATGGACGACGAACGGATCGCGGCCCTGGCCGAGCGCGTGCGCGCCGGCGACCGGCGGTCGCTGGCGCGCGCGATCACCCTCGTCGAGTCGGCCCGCGACTCCGACCGGCCGGCGGCCGAGGCGCTGCTGGCGGCGATCCTGCCGGCGGCGGGCCGGTCGATCCGCCTCGGCATCTCGGGCGTGCCCGGGGTCGGCAAGTCGACTTTCATCGAGGCGTTCGGCCTGCACGTCATCGGCCGCGGCCACCGGGTGGCGGTGCTGGCGGTCGACCCCTCGTCCAAGGTCAGCGGCGGCTCGATCCTGGGCGACAAGACCCGGATGGAGATGCTGTCGCGCCATCCGGACGCCTTCATCCGCCCGTCGCCCGCCGGCCGCACCCTGGGCGGGGTGGCGCGCCGCACCCGCGAGGCGATGCTGCTGGCCGAGGCGGCCGGCTTCGACGTCGTCTTCGTCGAGACGGTCGGCGTCGGCCAGTCGGAGACGGCGGTGGCCGAGATGGTCGACTTGTTCCTGCTGCTGCTGCTGCCGGGCGGCGGCGACGAGCTGCAGGGGCTGAAGAAGGGCATCGTCGAGATCGCCGACCTGCTGCTGGTCAACAAGGCCGACGGCGACCTGGCCCCGGCGGCCCGGCGCACGGCGGCCGACTATCGCGGTGCCATCCGCATGCTGCGCCCCTCCAACCCGCCCTGGAAGCCGGAGGTGCAGGCGGTGTCGGCTGCCACCGGCGAGGGGCTGGCGGCCGCCTGGGACACGGTCGAGCGCTACCGCGCGCTGATGGAAGGGGCGGGCGCGCTGGCCCGCCGCCGCGCCGCCCAGGCCCGCGCGGCCATGTGGACCGAGATCGAGGAGGGGCTGCGCGCGGCCTTCCGCGACGACCCCGATGTCGGCGCCCGGATCGGCGAGATCGAGCGCCGGGTGGCGGCCGGGCGCGACCCGCCGGCCGCCGCCGCGCGCCGCCTGGTCGACCGCTTCCTCGGCCGCCGGTCGCTCTGACGCAGGGCCACCGGCCAAAGCGCCCCTCGACGTCGCTCGGGGTGAGGGGCTTTCCTTTTTCCACGATGCTTGTGCAAAGGGAGGGGTGCCTCATCCCGAGCAACTGTGTTTCAAGCGGTTTGTTTGGGCTGTGGGTCGGACCAGTTTTCACCGGCTGCGAGCATGGCGTTGAGGGCGACGACGAGCTTTCGCATGGTTGCGATGATGGCGATCTTTGCCGGTTTCCCGTTGTCCCTGAGGCGCTGGTAGAAGGCCTTGAGGGGGCCGCGGCGCATACGGACGATCGAGACGTAGGCCATGTAGAGGGTGGTGCGGACGTTGGGCCGTCCGCCCTGGCAGGATCGCTTGCGGTCGGTCTTGCCGCTCTGGCGGTCGTAGGGGGCCACGCCGACGAGGGCGGCAATCTGTCGGCTGTTGAGTTGGCCCAGTTCCGGCAGCGAGCTGATCAGAGTGGTGGCGACGACCCGGCCGACGCCGGGCGCGGTCATGAGCTGCCTGAAGCGTTGCTCGGTCGGCCCCTCCTCGGTGAGGAGGGCCTTGATGGCGCGGTCGGTGGCTCGGATGTCGGCCATGATGTAGGCAAGCCGGCGCTCTGCCTGTTGCCGCAGGGCTGGATTGCGCAGCGTCTCGATCTGGACCTTGAGCCGGACGGCCTCGTCGACAGCCAGTTTGCGGGCCCGGACATGTTCGGCCAGGTCCTGGGCGGCGAGGTCCGGGGCGTAGGGCCGCAGCTCGTGGTGGAATGCCTTGAGGAAACGGGCGATGAGACCGGCGTCGAGCGGGTCGGTCTTGGCCAGTTGGCCCTCGGCTTTGGCGAAGGCCCGGACGCGGGCCGGGTCGAGGAGGAAGCAGGGCACACCCGCTTCGACCAGGGCTTGGCCGAGGGGCCGTTCGTAGCCGCCGGAGGCCTCGAACCCGACCACCACCGTGCGGCCTTCTGCCATCAGCTTGAGCAGGCGGCCGACCACCCGGGTGATCCCCTTCTCGTCGTTGGGGGCCCGGGCTCCGCTCTCCTTGCCCGCCGGAGCGGAAGAGAGGCGGTAGACATGCAGGGCGGCCTTGTCGACATCGATGCCGACAACGATGTTCGGATCGGTCATAGTCCATCTCCCAAGCTTGCAGTTCGGGGTTATCGCCCCACGCAACTGTTCGGGGTTTGGGACAACGGACGCGGCCCTGCTCGGGACCGGCATCAACCTGCCAACTCGTCGATCGGCCTCACGTCCGTGCCGGGTGGGGGTGGCCACCCCCACCCGGCACACCAATCTAATCACACAAGCGAAGTCGAGGGACGCTACGACCAATGGGCGGGGCATTGTTTCGCTCCACGCACCGCCAAACTTGACGAACCGGCGCCGGTCGCGTAGAAGCCCCGACTTCCGCGGGCAGACCCCAGGGTCGCCTGCTTCCGTTTTATGCCCCGAAGGATGCGAGTTCGATGGCCCGTCGCTGCCCCATGACCGGCAAGGCCGTGCAGTCCGGTCACCATGTCAGCCACGCGAACAACAAGACGAAGCGGCGGTTCCTGCCCAACATGCAGGTGACCTCGCTGATGTCGGACGTGCTCGGCACGACGGTTCGCATGCGCGTGACGACCCATGGCCTGCGCACGATCGAGCACAATGGCGGGATCGACGCCTTCCTGCTCGGCACCAACGACTCCAAGCTGCCGGCGGAAGCCGTCCGCCTGAAGCGCCGGATCGAGAAGTGCCAGGAGAAGCGTTCGGCCGCGGCTCCCGCCGCCGCCTGATCGTTTTCCGGTCCCGGACGTGAAGCGGCCCGCCTTTCGGCGGGCCGTTCTCGTTTCGGGGTAACGGAGGGGCGGGCGCGTCAGTCGCGCTTCTCCTTGTAGATGTTGCCGGCGAAGTCGATGTGCACCTCGACCTTCTCGCCGAAGCGGTTGCGGGCCTCGACCTCGTAGTGGTGGCGCTTGCGGTCGACATCGTCGAGGTCGCGGTAGCCCGCCTGGCGGAGGATCTCCAGCAGCTGCTCCTGGCTCTTCTCCTCGCCGGCCGCGACCCGGCGCGGGCCGCGCTCGTCCGGACCGCCGGCGCGCGGGCCGGGGCCGCGCTCGGCGCGGTCGTCGCCCTTGCGGCCGGCCCAGGGCGGCGGGCCGCCCGCGGGCCGGATCTCGATCCGGGTGCCGTCGGCCCGGGTGATGGCGAAGGCCTCGAAGCTGCCGCCCTCCGGGCGGCCGTTGACGGTCAGCTTCTCGCCCGGCTGGATGTCGAGCTTGCGGTGCCATTCCGGGCCGTTCTCGACCAGCACCTTGCCGCTGGCGTCCTCCAGGACGAACTTGTTGCCGAAGACGTCGGTCACCGTGCCGGCGATGCTGATCCCGGCCGGGGACAGCACGTCGCGGATCGGGGTCTGGGCCAGGGCGGCGGTGGCGGCGGCACCGATGCCGGCGGCGGCGACCAGCGCCAGCAGGGACTTCCGGGCCAGAAGGGGCTTGTGGGCCAGAAGGGGCTTGTAGGACGGGGCCATGTCGGTTTCTCCTTATCTGGACGGGGCCGGCGGTTGCCGGGCCCGCGTCGTGGCGACGGGAGCAGGGATAGCCAATCGCCCCTGAACCTGTTCCAAACCATCCGTTCAGGTTCGGTTCAAGCGCATTCGGCCAGACTGGCCCCACCATGATCGCCCGGCGGACAATCCTTTCCCTTCTCGCGCTCGGCATCGGCAGCGCCCCGCTGCTGATGGCCCCCCTGTCGATCGCCGACGAGCCGCCGCGGCGCGCGGTGCTGCCGCTGCCGGCGATCCTGGCGCGGGTCGAGGCGCGCTACGACGGCACCGTGCTCGATGCCGACATCCGTCCCGGCAAGGAGGGGCGGCTGGTCTATGAGGTGCGCCTGCTCAGCCGCCGCGGCAACCTGCTGCAGATCCGTCTCGATGCCGCCTCGGGCGCCTTCCTGGAGGTGGACGGGCACGGCTTCATCGACGCCCTTCGCCCCGGCGGCCGGTAGCGCCCGATGCGGGTTCTCCTGGCCGAGGACGATGCGCGCCTGGCGACGGCGCTGGCCGACACGCTGCGCCAGGCGGGCTATGCCGTCGACCACGCCGCCGACGGCGAGGAAGCCGCCGCCATCGGCGAGACCGAGCCCTACGACGCCGCGGTGCTGGACCTGGGCCTGCCCAGGCGCGACGGCATTGCCGTCCTGACCGGCTGGCGGCGCGCCGGCCGGACCATGCCGGTGCTGATCCTGACCGCGCGCGATGCCTGGGCCGACAAGGTCGAGGGCTTCCGGGCGGGGGCGGACGACTACCTGACCAAGCCGTTCCGCCTGGAGGAAGTGGTGCTGCGCCTGCGGGCGCTGATCCGCCGCGCCAACGGCCATGCCGACACGGTGGTGCGCTCGGGCCCGCTGGCGCTCGACACGCTGCTCGGCGTGTTCACGCTGGAGGGCGTCGCGCTGTCGCTGACCGCCTTCGAGTGGCGCATCCTCGCCTACCTGATGCATCGCAAGGAGCGCACGGTGTCGCGCGCCGAGCTGAGCGAGCATGTCTACGAGGACCATGTCGAGCGCGACTACAACTCGCTCGAGGTGATGATCGGCCGCCTGCGGCGCAAGGTCGGGCGCGACCGCATCGTCACCGTGCGCGGCCAGGGCTACCGCCTGACCGCGGAGGCCGAGACGGCCGGCGATCGCGAGGAGCCGGGTGCGGGCGGCGGCATCGCTTAGGCTCCGGCTGCTGCTCGGGGCGGCGCTGTGGATCGGCATCGCCCTGCTGGTGGCCTGGTTCGCGGTCGGCGCCCTGCTGCGCGGCACGCTGGAGCGGGCCTTCGACGCCCGGCTGGAGGCGGTCGTGCTGTCCCTGCTGGCCGGGGTGGAGGTGGCGGCCGACGGCGCCATCGCCCTCGATCGCCCGCTGGCCGACCCGGCGTTCGCGCGCGCGCTTTCGGGCTGGTACTGGCAGGTCGCGGACGGGGCCACGGTGCGGCTGCGCTCGCGGTCGCTGTGGACCGACGCCCTGGCCGTGCCGCCGGTCGCGGCGACCGGCGGCCAGGTCCAGTCCGAGGCCGTGGGCCCCGACGGCCGGCGGTTGCGCGTGCTGTCGCGGACGGTGACGGTGCCGGGATCGGCGCAGCCGCTGACCTTCGTCGTGGCCGGGCCCCAGGACGCGATCGACGCCGAGGCGGCCGGCATCGGCCGGACCATGGCGATCGCGCTCGCCGTGCTGGGGGCGGGGCTGGCGGCCGCCGTCATCCTGCAGACGACGATCGGGCTGGCGCCCTTCCGCCGCCTCGGCCGGCAGCTGGCCGAGGTCCGCCGCGGCCGCCGCGAGCGGCTCGACGACCGCACCTTCGCGGAGGTGGCGCCGCTGGTGCGCGAGGTGAACGCGCTGCTGCGCCACGACCAGGAGGTGGTGGCCCGCGCCCGCACCCACGCCAGCAACCTGGCGCATGCCCTGAAGACGCCGCTGTCCGTCCTGGCCCTGGAAGCCGAGCGCACGGGCTCGGCCGAGGCCGCCGCTGCCGTCGCCCAGATGGACCGCATGATCCGCCACCATCTGCGCCGGGCGCGGGCGGCGGCATCCCACGGCGTGCTCGGCGCCCGGGCCGAGCTGGCGCCGGTCCTGGACGACCTGCTGGCGGTGCTGGAGCGCATCCATGTCGACCGTCACGTCCGCGTGGCGGTCGAGGCGGACGCGGGTGCGGCCTTCGCCGGCGAGCGGCAGGACCTGGAGGAGATGCTGGGCAACCTGCTCGACAATGCCTTCAAGTGGGCGGCGGGCCGGATCGCCGTCGAGGTGCGGCTGGATGGCCCTGCCGGCGAGACGGGCGGCCTGCGGATCGCCATCGGCGACGACGGTCCGGGCCTGTCCGGGGACGACATGGCCCGGGCGACCCGGCCCGGCACCCGCCTCGACGAGGCGGTCCCGGGGGACGGTTTCGGGCTCGCCATCGCCGCCGACCTGGCCGGCCTCTATGGCGGCCGCCTGTCCCTCGACCGCGCGCCGGCGGGCGGCCTGCGCGCGACGCTGGACCTGCCGGCCGCCGCGCCATCGCCGTTCTCGAATTGAGAGCGCTTACATTTCATTGACAGTTTTTCCGCCTGCGTGCCAACTTTGGCTTTCGTACCATCCGGCCCTCGCCGCATGCTTCGACCGCCTTTGAGGACGGGCCGCCTCGCCGACCGGCTGCCGTCGAAGCTGGAGACCACCCGATGACCGCGACCCCGTCGCCGATTGCCTCCCGCGCCTCCTGGAAGGGCTCCACCCTCGACTGGCGCGCCGACGCGCTGCACGTGTTCCAGCCGGCCGAGGTGGAGGAGATCGACGCCGCCCTCCGCCACCTGAAGGGCCTGGGCGATCTCGACTTGCCCGAGATCACCACCGGGACCTTCCCGCTGCCCACCGTCGGCCGCTATTTCGAGCAGCTGCGCGACGAGCTGCGCCACGGCCGGGGCTTCGTGCTGCTGCGCGGCCTGCCGCGGGAGCGCTACTCGGCCGACGACATGGCGCGGATCTATTTCGGCTTCGGCGTCCATATCGGCGCGCCCGGCCCGCAGTCCTGGCAGGGCGAGCTGCTCGGCAACGTGATCGACGTCAGCGACATCGAGGCCGACCCGCGCGGCTACCACAAGGGCGGCCGGCAGAACTTCCACACCGATTCCGCCGACGTGGTGGCGCTGCTCTGCCTGCGGGCGGCCAAGGCCGGCGGCAAGAGCCGGATCGCCAGCTCGGTCGGGATCCATGACGCCATCGTCGAGCGCCGGCCGGACATCGCCCGCCGGCTCTACCAGGGCTTCCGCTACCGCCGCATGGAACTGGATGCCAAGTTCGGCGAGGGCGTGCAGGTCAGCCCCGAGCCGGTGCCGATCTACGTCAACCGCGACGGCGAGCTGTCCTCCTACTACATGCTGAACTATGCCAAGATGGCGGCCCAGCACGGCTTCTCGACCCTGTCGGACTTCGACCTGGAAGCGCTGGAGGAAATCCAGCGGCTGGCCAACTCCGAGGAATTCTACCTCGACATGAGCATCGAGGAGGGGGACATCCAGTTCCTCAACAACCGGATCATGCTGCACAGCCGCAGCGACTACGAGGACCACCCGGAGGTTTCCCGCCGCCGGCACATGCTGCGCCTGTGGCTGCAGATGCCGAGCTGGCCCGACATGCCCGCCGCCCAGGTGCTGCACACCCGGGGCGACCGGCTGCTGTGGCGGCGCCAGCGGCGCGCCCGGATGGAATTTCCGACGGCCTACCTGGAGGATATGGCACAATATCTGCGGGAGGGGCGCAAGCTGGTGGCCGCCGCCTGAGCGGCGGCAGTCGCGCCCATCCCCCCATTGCTGGCCGAGAGCCCGCACGGACCAACAAGAACAGGGAGAATCAGGAACGATGACGACGATCAGAACCGCAGCGCGGGCCGCGGTCCTTGGCCTCGGCGTGGCGCTGGCGGCAATGGCCCCGGCCGCTGCCCAGAAGACCCTCAATGTCGCCATGGGCGCAGCCGATCTCGGCTCGCTCGATCCGCATCGCACCGCGTCCACCCAGGACAAGGCGATCATCGGCTGGATGTTCAACGGCCTGGTGCGTTTCAAGCCGGGCAGCCTCAACCCCGCCGACCTCGAGCCGGACCTGGCCGAGCGGTGGGAAAGCTCGGCCGACAAGCTCACCTGGAAGTTCTTCCTGCGCAAGGGCGTGAAGTTCCACGGCGACTATGGCGAGCTGACCGCCGATGACGTGGTCTTCTCGATCAAGCGCGCCGCCAACCCGAAGAGCTCGGCCTTCTCGTCGGACTTCCAGGCGATCGAGTCCGTGACGGCGCTCGACCCGCTGACCGTCGAGGTGAAATTCAAGACGAACGTGCCGAGCGTGCTCGGCATCTTCAGCAACTTCCAGGGCGGCAACATCGTCAGCAAGAAGGCGGTCGAGGCGCTGGGCGACGAGTTCCGCGCCAAGGCGGTCGGCACGGGCCCCTTCGCCTATTCCGACTACCAGCGCAACCAGGCGGTCACGCTGGTCGCGCACAAGGGCTATTTCCGCGGCACGCCCAAGCTCGACAAGGTCGTCTACCGCTACATCCCGTCCGACGCGAGCCGCGACCTCGCCTACACCTCGGGCGAGGTCGACATGATCTATGGCCGCGCCGACCAGCGCTGGGTCGAGCGCATGAAGAGCCAGCCCAAGACCGTGATGCAGGTGTTCGGCCCGGGCGAGCTCGGCCATCTCCATCTCAACATCACCAAGAAGCCGCTCGACGATCTGCGCGTGCGCCAGGCCATCGCCCACGCCATCGACCGCGACCAGCTGGTGAAGTTCCGCGGCGCGTCGGTGTTCCGGGCCGCGGTCTCGGTGGTGCCGGAAGGCTATCTCGGCACCGACGAGAAGGCCCCCATCCTGAAGCACGACCTGGCCAAGGCCAAGGCGCTGCTGGCCGAGGCGGGCCACAAGGACGGGATCACCGTCAAGGCGATCCAGACCTCGCAGCCCAGCATGCTGACGGTGATGGAGGTGGTGCAGGCCCAGCTCAAGAAGGCCGGCATCAACCTGGTGTTCGAAGTGGTCGACCACCCGACCTTCCATGCCCAGATCCGCAAGGACCTGAGCGACGTCGTCTACTACTCCTCGGCGCGCTTCCCGATCGCCGACCAGCACCTGACGCAGTACTTCCACTCGCGCAGCATCGTCGGCACGCCGACGGCGGTCACCAACTTCTCCCATTGCGCGGTGGCCGACGCCGAGATCGACGCGGCGCGGGTCGAGACCGACCCTGCCAAGCAGATCGAGCTGTGGAAGACCGCGCAGCGCAAGGTGATCGAGGCGAGCTGCGCCGTGCCGCTCGTCGCCAACACCCAGGTCTGGGCGCATCGCGACAACTTCGACCTCGGCTACGAGCTGAAGGGCTCGCTCAGCCTGGGGCCGATGCTGACCGAAAACTCCACGTTCAAGTAAGAGCGTGGCAAGTAAGCAGGTGGCATCGACCGCGAACGAGAGCGGTCCGGCGTCGGCCGCGGCCGGAAGGATCGCATGATCGGCTTCATCCTGAAGCGCCTTCTGGTCGCGTTGCCGACGCTGCTGGCCGTGCTGACCATCGTCTTCCTGTTCGTCCGGGTCGCCCCTGGCGACCCGGCGATGGTCATCCTGGGCGACAGCGCCTCGCAGGAGGCGCTGGAGGCCCTGCGCCAGCAGCTCGGCCTGAACAAGCCGCTGTGGGCGCAGTATGTCGACTTCATGCTGATGGTGCTGTCCGGCGACCTCGGCAAGTCGATGCTGACCAGCCGGCCGATCCTGCAGGAAGTGGCGGAGGTTCTGCCCTACACGGTCGAGCTGACGGTCGCCTCGCTGACGATCGGGGTGGTCGTCGGCGTGCCGCTCGGCATCGTCTCGGCCAAGCAGCGCAACGGCTGGTTCGACTACTTCGCCCGCGTCATCTCGCTGGTCGGCCTCAGCTTTCCCGCCTTCGTCTCGGCGGTGCTGATGCTGCTGATCTTCGCGATCGAGCTGCGCTGGTTCCCGGTCATCAGTTCCGCCGCGCTCGACGATCCCGAGGCCCGCCTGCGCGCCCTGGCGCTGCCGGCCTTCAACCTCGGACTCATCATGCTGGCCTACGTCACCCGGGTGACCCGCTCCAGCATGCTGGGCGTCATGTCGGAGGACTACATCCGCACGGCCCGCGCCAAGGGGGTGCCGGGCCGGATGGTCGTCTGGCGCCACGCGCTGCGCAACGCCCTCATCCCCGTCGTCACCGTGGTCGGCCTCTATCTCGGGGTGCTGATCGGCAACTCGGTGCTGACGGAGATCGTCTTCAACCGCCCTGGCCTGGGCAAACTGATCGTGGGCGCGCTCAACCAGCGCGACTACACGATGCTGCAGGGGCTCATGGTCATCTATGCCTTCATCATCGTGCTCTGCAACCTGCTGACGGACATGACCTACGGGCTCATCGATCCTCGGGTGAAACGGCAATGAGCACGGTCCACCTCTCCACGCGCCAGCCGGGCGCGCTGGCGCTGTTCTGGTCGCGTGCCCGGCGCAACAAGGGCACCGCCATCGGTCTGGTCCTGGTCCTGGTGATGGTGGCGAGCGCCATCCTGGCGCCGTGGATCGCCCCGCACGACCCGCTCGAGCAGGACATCATCGCCCGCCTGGAGCCGCCGTCGGACACCTACCTCCTCGGCACCGACCCCTATGGCCGCGACATCCTGTCCCGCATCCTGTGGGGCGGCCGGGTGTCGCTGTTCGTCAGCACCTCGGCGGTGCTGATCGCCATGGTGGTCGGCAGCGCCATCGGCATCCTGGCCGGCTACATCGGCGGCAAGTTCGACCGGGTGACGATGGCCTGCATGGACGTCCTCCTGTCGTTCCCCAGCCTCATCATGGGACTGCTGGTGGTGGCGATGCTGGGCCCCAGCATCGTCAACCTGATCCTCGCCATCGGCCTGACCGCGGTCGCCCCCTTCGCGCGCATCGCCCGGGCGCCCACCCTGGTGATCAAGGAGCGGGAGTTCGTCGAGGCCGGCCGGGCCATGGGCTTCTCGCACGGGCGCATCATGGGCATCCACATCCTGCCCAACGTCGCCTCGGAGGTCATGGTGATGGCCTCGCTGTGGCTGGCGACCGCCATCCGTACCGAGGCCTCGCTCAGCTTCATCGGCCTCGGCGTCAGGCCGCCGACCCCGACCTGGGGCAGCATGATCCGCGAGGGGTTCGAGAACATCCTGGACGCGCCGTGGCTGTCGATCTTCCCGTCGATCGCGATCCTGATCGTCATGCTCGGCCTCAACCTGCTGGGCGACGGCCTGCGTGACGCGACCGACCCCAGGCTGCGCCATGAGTGAGCAGGCCCCCGTCCTGGACGTCCAGGGCCTGACGACCGAGTTCCGGGTCCATGGCGAGTGGCACGCGGCCGTCCGCGGCGTCTCCTTCCAGCTGGCCCGCGGCGAGACGCTGGCGATCGTCGGCGAATCCGGCTGCGGCAAGAGCATCACCGCGCTCTCCGTCATGCGGCTGGTGCCGCAGGGGGCGGGCCGCATCGCCAGCGGCCGCGTCCTGCTCGAGGGGCGCGACCTGGTGCCGCTCTCCGAGCCGGAGATGGAGAAGGTCCGCGGCAACCGCGTGTCGATGATCTTCCAGGAGCCGATGACTTCGCTGAACCCGGTGCTGACGGTCGGCTTCCAGGTGGCGGAGAGCCTGCACTACCATCGCGGCCTCGGCCGGGCGGAGGCGCGGCGGACCGCGCTGGCGCTCTTCGACCAGGTAAAGATCCCTTCGGCCGCGCGCCGCTTCGACGACTATCCGCACCAGTTCTCGGGCGGGATGCGGCAGCGGGTGATGATCGCCATGGCGCTCGCCTGCAACCCGGCGGTGCTGCTGGCGGACGAGCCGACGACGGCGCTCGACGTCACCATCCAGGCCCAGGTGCTGGCCCTGCTGGCGGAGGTGCGCGAAGCCTATGGCATGGCCATGGTCTTCATCACCCACAATCTGGGGGTGGTCGCCTCGATCGCCGACCGGGTGATGGTGATGTATGCGGGCGAGGTGGTCGAGACCGCGCCCATCGACGCGGTCTTCGCCCGCCCGACCCATCCCTATACCGAGGCGCTGCTGCGCTCCATCCCGCGCGTCGACCGCAACACCACCGAGCTGCAGGCGATCGGCGGCCAGGTGCCGGCGATCAGCAACATGCCGGCCGGTTGCCGCTTCGCCGACCGTTGCGCCCTGGTCGAGCCGCGCTGCCGCGTGCAGTCGCCACCGCTCACCATGCTGCCCGACGACCCCCGGCACCATGTGCGCTGCTGGGTGCGCGGCGGCGAGACGTCGGTGGAGGCCCTGCAATGACCGCCACGCTGCTGGAGGTGAACGACCTCCAGAAGACCTTCACCGTCCGCCGCGGCTTTCCCCGGACCGAGACCGTGCACGTCAAGGCCTTGTCCGGCATCTCCTTCCGGATCGCCGAGGGCGAGGCGTTCGGGCTGGTCGGCGAATCGGGCTGCGGCAAGTCGACCGCGGGCCGGGCCCTGCTGCGCCTGATCGAGCCGGACGGCGGCCAGGTGCTGTATCGCGGCGAGAACTTCCTGACCGCGCCGGGCCATCGCCTGCGCCAGCTGCGCCAGAAGCTGCAGATCGTCTTCCAGGATCCCTTCGCCTCGCTCAACCCGCGCCGCACCGTCGGCCAGACCCTGGCCGAGCCGATGTACGTCCACCGCCTGGGCAACCGCGAGGAGATCCAGGCCCGGGTGGAGTCGGTCCTCGACGAGGTCGGGCTGCCGCGCGCCGCGGTCGAGAAGTATCCGCACGAGTTCTCCGGCGGGCAGCGCCAGCGCATCGGCATCGCCCGCGCGCTCGTGCTTGAGCCGGAACTGATCGTCGCCGACGAGCCGGTCTCCGCCCTCGACGTCTCCATCCAGGCGCAGATCCTGCTGCTGCTGGACGGACTGAAGGTGCGTCGCGGCCTCAGCTTCCTCTTCATCTCCCACGACCTCGGCGTGGTCCGGCACTTCTGCAAGCGGGTCGCGGTCATGTATCTCGGCCGGATCGTCGAGGAGGGGCCGACCGAGGAGATCTTCGACGGCCCGCTGCACCCCTACACCCAGGCCCTGCGCGACGCCTCGCCGGTGCCGGACCCGCGCGCCAAGGTGACGATGGCCCGCCTGGAGGGGGAGGTGGCGTCGGCCATCAACCCGCCGAGCGGCTGCCACTTCCATCCGCGCTGCCCCCACGCCATGGACCGCTGCCGGGTCGAGTACCCGAAGCTGCGGGCCGTGGCGCCCGGCCGGCAGGTGGCGTGCCACCTGCACGACATGGCGGCCTGATCGGGGAGGCTGCCCGACGGACAAAGCGTCCTTCGGCTGCGCTCAGGACGAGCTTCCACCGGTTGGCCCGGCCCGCCGGGGATGAAACCGCCGCGGCCGTCGACAGGAGCGCTGGCCACCGGTCAAAGCGTCCCTCGACTACGCTCGGGATGAGGAGATTTTTCCTTTCCCACAAGCGTTTGCGCCGGTGGAGAGGGCTCCTCATCCCGAGCCCCGTCGAGGGACGCTGCGACCGACGGGCAATGGCCGGTTTCTGTCCAGGGACTCTTCCTTCGGCGTGGTCGAGGAGCGCTGCGGCCGGTCGCGCTCCTGAACGCTACAGCTCCGGCATCCCCCAGCCGCGGCGGCGGCCGGCGGCGATCATGGTGTTGCGCAGCAGGCAGGCGATGGTCATCGGCCCGACCCCGCCCGGCACCGGGGTGATCGCGCCGGCGACCGCGGCCGCCTCGCCATAGGCGACGTCGCCGACCAGCCGGCTGCGCCCCTCGCCGGCATCGATGCGGTTGATGCCGACATCGATCACGGTGGCGCCCGGGCGGATCCAGTCGCCGCGCACCATCTGCGCCCGTCCGACCGCGGCCACCAGGATGTCGGCCCGGCGGCACAGGGCCGGCAGGTCGCGGCTGCGGGAATGGGCGATCGTCACGGTGCAGTCGGCGGCGAGCAGCAGCGCCGCCATCGGCTTGCCGACGATGGCCGAACGGCCGAGCACCAGTGCCTCCAGGCCGGCCAGGCGGTCATGCACCTCGCCCAGCAGGATCATGCAGCCCTGGGGCGTGCAGGGCACCAGCCCGCCGCCGTCGGTCCACAGGCGCCCGGCATTGACCTGATGGAAGCCGTCCACGTCCTTGGCCGGGTCGATGGCGTCGGTCACCGCCTGGGCGGAGATCTGCGGCGGCAGGGGCAGCTGCACCAGGATGCCGTCGATCGCCGGGTCCACGTTCAGGGCCCGCACCAGTGCCAGCACCTCGTCCTGCGCGGCGGTGGCGGGCAGGCGGTGCTCGACCGAGACCAGCCCGGCCGCCCGGGTGGCGGCGCCCTTGTTGCGGACATAGACATGGCTCGCCGGGTCTTCGCCGACCAGGACCACGGCCAGGCCGGGGGCTTCGCCATGCAGCGCCATCCAGCGCGCGGCCTCGGCCGCGACGCGATGACGCAGCCGTTCGGCGGCCGCCTTGCCGTCGATGCGCAGAGCCTCAGCCATCCTGTTCCAACGCCTCCATGATGCGCGGCCCGAGGGTTTCGGGCGGACCATCCACCTGCACCAGCTTGCGGCGCGCGGTCGTCCCCTGGACCACCGCGAGGGTCGACTTCGGCAGGCGCCAGCGCCGGGCCAGCAGGGCGACCAGGGCCTGGTTGGCCTTGCCGTTCTCGGGCACCGCCCTCACCTGGGCCCGCAGCACCGCCGCCCCCGTCTCGTCGAGCGCCACGCCGAGCAGGCGGTCGCTGGCGGCGCGCGGCGTCAGCCGCACGGCGATCCGCACCCAGCCGTTACCCGCCGTCAGTGGCGAGGGCGCGTCAGCGCGGGAAGTACTCAATGACCAGGTCGCGGATGAAGAACAGCAGCAGGATCAGGACGATCGGCGAGATGTCGACGCCGCCCAGGTTGGGCAGCACGCGCCGGATCGGCCGCAGCGCCGGCTCCGTCAGGCGATAGAGCACCTCGGCAATCCCGGCCACGACCCGGTTGTAGGTGTTCACGACATTGAAGGCGATCAGCCAGCTCATGATCGCCGAGGCGATCAGGACCCAGATGTAGAGGCTGATGGCCGAGGAGATCAGGTTGACGAGGGCATTCATGGGCGGCGTCGCGTTCCGGTCGGGGGCTGCCGGACACTAGCGTCCGTATGGGGCCGCGGCAAGCCGAGCGGCCGATCCCGGCAATTCATCGCGCGGCCTCCGGTTCGCCTTGACTTCGCCGGCGCAGATTCCCATTATCCGCGCCGCTTCGGGCCCCTCGCGGGTGGCCCGCTGGCGACGTGGGGCGGTAGCTCAGCTGGGAGAGCGTCGCGTTCGCAATGCGAAGGTCGGGAGTTCGATCCTCCTCCGCTCCACCATTTCCTTTCCGATCGTTTCCGGCATGAAACAAACACGGCGCGGGTTTCCCCGCGCCGTGTTCGTATCCGCGTCCGGCCGAAAGGGTCAGGCGGCGGCGTCGTCCGTCTTGCGATAGGCCAGCTGGCAGTGGGCCGAGCAGTAGGGCCGGCCCGGCGCCGCCGGCGCGCCGCAGAAATGAAACCCCGGCTCGTTGGGATGGCCGATCGGCCAGTGGCAGTGCCGGTCGCTCAACGTCAGCGCCGAACTGTAGTCGATCGGTCCGGAACGAAAGCTCTTCGGTGCCGGCGACGGCGCCGCCGCCTTGGCCACCACCGCGGGCGGTGGCGGCGCAGCGCGCACCGCCTCGACCGGCGCCGCGCGCATGGCGGCGGGCCGAACTGCAGTCCGGGTGCGCTGGCGCCGCTCGCCCATCTGGCGCTGGATCGGCGACGGGCGGCTCGGCAGATGCAGGCGATGGGCCTTGCCGATCACCGCATTGCGCGTAATGCCGCCCAGGCGCTCTGCGATCTGGCTGGCCGAAAACCCTTCGGACCAGAGCCGCTTCAGTTCAGCGATGCGCTCCTCGGTCCAATCCATGGAATCCCCCACATCTGGTGGGCCACGACCTCGCGGCCGCACACATCTTGATCGCTGGCAGGCTGGTCGTCAAACAATTAGTGGTCGGTGCCGCCGTCACCACAAGATCCGGTAGTATCATGGCCGACTTTCCACCCTTCGGTTTCCCGTCCGCCCGCTCATGCCGCATTCAGAAAGCCGCCGAACCATGGCAAAGTGATGGCAACCGAGGGGAAATGCCATGTCTGACAACGGTATCGACAACGTTATTGAGTCCGGGTTGGAGCAACGCGAAGGTAATGCCATCCGCGACGCCTTCTGGTTGGATGACGACATCGCCTATCTCAACCACGGCTCCTACGGTGCGGTTCCGCGACGGGTCAGCACGGCCGCGGACGCCTGGCGCATGCGCATGGAGCGGCAGCCGGTGTTGTTCTTCCAGGAGACCCTGCCGGGGGCGCTGCGCGACGCTGCCGCCGCCCTGGCCCCGTTCCTCGGCATCGCCGCGGACGACATGGTCTTTGTCGAGAACGCGACCAGCGGCGCCAACGCCGTCCTGCGCTCCCTGCGCCTTGGCCCGGGCGACACGATCGTCGGCACCGATCATGGCTATGGGGCGGTGCGCAATGCGGCGCGGCATGTCGCCGCCGCCGCCGGTGCTGCCCTGGTCGAGGCGAAGCTGCCGTTCCCCGGCACGACGCCCGATGCGGTCGTCCGGGCGATCGACGCGGCGATCGACGGCCGCACCCGGCTGGTGGTCGTCGACCATGTGACCTCGCCCACCGCCCTGGTGCTGCCTGTGGCCGAGATCGCGGCCCTGTGCCGGCGGCGCGGCGTGCCGCTGCTGGTCGATGGCGCCCACGCGCCCGGCATGCTCGACCTGGACATCGCCGCGGTCGGCGCCGACTGGTATGTCGGCAACCCGCACAAGTGGCTGTTCGCGGCCCGTGGCTGCGCCGTCCTGTGGGCGTCGCCCGATGCCCGGGGCGACCTGCACCCGACCGTCGTGTCGCACGGCTATGGCGGCGGCTACCTGGCGGAGTTCGACTGGACAGGCACCCGCGACTGCTCGCCCTACCTGGCGGTCGATGCCGCGCTGGACTTCTATCGCAGTCTGGGGCCGGCGCGCCTGCGCGCGCGCAACATCGCCCTCGCCGCGGAGGGGGCGCGGATCGTCGCCTCGGCCTGGGGCACGGAGGTGCTGACCCCGCCCGGGATGGCCGGTTCGATGGCCCTGGTGACGCTGCCCTTTGACGTGGACGCGACCCGCGAGGCGGCCCGGGCGGTGCGCACGCGGATCTGGCACGAGCATCGGGTGGAGGTGCCGGTCATGGCCTTCGGCGGCCGCTGCCACGTGCGCGTGTCGGCCCAGATATACAACGAGCCGGCGGATTACCGCCGGCTCGCCCGGATCTTCGCCCGCTAGGGCTGGAGGAGGAGGGGAGGGCGGTTGCCCTCCCGCTCACCAATGCCGGCCGGCTACCAGTACCGGACCGGGCCGGTGTCGATGTGCAGGAAGTTGCCGCTGCCATAGGTGCCGACGCCGCCGCGGCGCATCGACTTGGCCATGCGGCTCAGCTGCGATACCCGGTAGCCCGGAACCCGGATGTCCACCGCCTTGCCGAGCAGGTGGTAGCTGTTCTCGGCGACGCCATAGCCGGCCTCGCGCAGCATCTCGTTGGTATGCGGCGAGCGGTAGGCGGAGACGATCTCCAGCGGCTTCTGCCCGCCGATCCGCATCTGGATCGCGTGCATCAGCTCGATCAGCTTGGGATCGATGCTGTGGGTCTGGTTGGCGCGGTGGTCGCGCATCATCCGGGTAATGGCGCGCATCGTTTCCGGGACGTACCGGCCGTCCTGGAAGAACGGGGCGCGGATCCGCTCCCCCGTGTGGACGTTGTAGAGATGCAGCTGCCTGGCGCGCCGCCCGAGCGACGGGGCCCGGGTCGCGGCGTTGATGACCTCCGGCTTGCGACCGGGCACCAGGCTGCCCTCCAGCTCGGCCGGCTTGCGGCCGGGCACCAGGCCTTCGACCGCACCTGGCTTGCGGCCCGGCACCGGCACCGCCAGGGCCCCCGGCACCAGCGTGGCAACTGCGGCGAACGCGGCGAAGGCGCCGAGAAACCCGCGACGGCTGACGGAATGTCCGTCCTGCTCGACCTCGGTACGGTCGTCCATGTCCCCCTCGATCCCCAATACCCACGACCCCGAAACTCAGGCTCTCGCTGTGCTACCCGGTCCCCACCGGTGACCGGCCGAAGCCGGTCCAAGGGCGCAACGAAGCGCTTCGTTCATGAAGCGTCACGGAATGTGACCCATCGAAAATCGGAAAACAACAGCTAACTCACGGACTTGCTGTTGCAATTCGGCCCGCCACACTGTTGCCCTGTTGCATCGCGATGCTGGTCATCGCATCGCTGCGGCACGGTAGCCCGGCTGACTGCGTTGCCGACTCGCCTATATATCGGAAAATACCGTACTCGGTCCCCGGAGCCCCCGTTGCGACATCTGTCCCCGTCCCTGACCCGCAGAGCACTCCTGACCGGGGTGGCCGCCACGGCCCTCGGTGCCCTGGTTCCATGGCCGCTGGCAGCCCAGGTCCCGGCGCCGGCGGCCCGGCGGGCGGCGGCCCCGCCGCGCAACGACATGGTCGGCGAGCTGCTGGTTTATTCCGCGCGCTACGAAGACACGCTGATGGACGTCGCCCGCACCTACAATCTTGGCTATGCCGAGCTGGTCGCGGCCAATCCCGGCGTCGATCCGTGGCTGCCGGGGCTCGGCACCCGCATCCTGCTGCCGACCGCCCACGTCCTGCCGGACGCGCCCCGCCAGGGCATCGTCGTCAACCTGTCCGACCAGCGCATCTACTGGTTCCCGGCCGGCGGCGGCCCGACCCTGACGTTTGCGGTCGGCATCGGGCAGGAGGGGCTGGGCACGCCGAACGGCACCACCACCATCGTGCGCAAGAAGGAGCGCCCGACCTGGACCCCCACGCCCGAGAAGCGGCGCGAGGATCCCACCCTGCCGACCGTGGTGCCGCCCGGGCCGGACAATCCGATGGGCGAGCACGCGCTCTATCTGGGCTGGCCGCTCTACGCCATCCACGGCACCAACGAGCCGGACGCGATCGGCCGCCGGGTGACGCGCGGCTGCATCCGCCTCTATCCCGAGGGCATCGAGCACCTCTACCGGCTGGCACCGGTCGGCACCAAGGTGACCGTGGTCGATCAGGAGGCGAAGATGGGATGGATCGGCGACGACCTGTTCGTCGACCTGCATCCGTCCCGCGCCGATGTCGACCGGCTGGAGGACGAGGGGCGGTTCGATCCCAAGCCGATCCCCGGGTTGCGCGATCGGGTGGCGAAGTTCGCCGGCACGGCGGCGGCGCGCATCGACTGGGCGACGCTGGACGAGGCCGAGCGCCGTCGGGACGGGATTCCGGTGCGGATCACCCGCTCGATCGACACCCCGATGGGGGCGCTGCCGATCGAGCGGGTAACGCGCTCGTCGCTCTAGCCGGTCGCCCGGGCCGGCGATGGTCCGGCCGGGCGATGCTCCGGCCGGGTGACGACTACTTGCGCATGCCGCGGCGGAAGGCGCGGTCGAACTTCTCGTTCGCGGCGCGCGCATCGGCCTGGGCGGCCTGGGCGGCCTGGAGCGCCTGCTGCGAGGTCGCCTGCGCCTGACGGGCGGCGGCCAGCGCCTGGGCCGAATTGTCCGAGGCCTTGCGGGACTCGATCAGGGCGGCTTCGGAGTTGCTGGCGGTCTTCTGCAGCAGCGCCTTGTCGTCGGAACCCATGCTTTCGCAGGCGCCGAGCAGCACAACCGGTGCGAGGACGACCGCGAGCTTGCCGAGGCGGCGTGCATTGATGAACATAAGAAAAACTCCTTGGACGGTCGATCAGGACGAGATCCGGCCGGGGCAGGAACCGGTCGCTCGTCTGGCGGGAACTTAGCGAAAGCCGCAGCCTGTCACCAGTTTCGGCAAGGGCCGGTGTCGGAAGTGCCGCCTCTGTTGCGATTGCGTCACGGCGCTGCGGCGTTTTGCAGCAGGGGCATGGTCAACGCCGCAGGATCGAACCCAGCACCCCGCGGGCGATCTGGCGGCCGAGCGAGCTGCCGACGCTGCGCGCCATGCTCTTGAAAAAGGCTTCTTCCGGCGATTCCCGGCTCCTCGGAGCCTCCTGGCGCCGCGGCTGCGAAGGCCGGCCCGCGCCGTCCGGCCGACCGTAGGGGCCGGATCGCGGGGCGGGTTCGCTCCACGGCCCGCGCCGTGCCGGGGTTGGCCGCGGCGCCGGTTCCGCTGCCGGTTCATGGCGGTGGGCGAGGCGTTCGAAGGCCGACTCGCGATCGATGACGGCGTCGTAGCGCGCACCGACGGGGCCGGCCGCCATCACCGCCAGGCGCTCGGCGTCGCTGATCGGCCCCAGGCGCGAGTCGGGCGGCCGGATCAGCGCCCGCTCTACGATGTGTGGCCGCCCCTTCTCGTCCAGCATCGACACCAGCGCCTCGCCGACGCCGAGCTCGGTGATGGCGGCGGCGGTGTCCAGGCGGGGATTGCTGCGGAACGTCTCCGCCGCCGCGCGCACCGCCCGCTGGTCGCGGGGGCTGAAGGCGCGGAGCGCGTGCTGCACCCGGTTGCCGAGCTGGGCCAGCACCGATTCCGGGATGTCGAGCGGGTTCTGGGTCACGAAATAGACGCCGACCCCCTTGGACCGGATCAGCCGCACCACCTGCTCGACCTTGTCGACCAGGGCCTTGGGGGCATCGTCGAACAGCAGGTGCGCCTCGTCGAAGAAGAAGACGAGCCGCGGCCGGTCCGGATCGCCCACCTCCGGCAGCTGCTCGAACAGCTCCGACAGGAGCCACAGCAGGAAGGTGCCGTAGAGCTGCGGCTGCTGCATCAGCCGGTCGGCCGCCAGGATGCTGACCTGCCCCGCGCCCTGGGCATCCACCTGCAGCAGGTCGGCGATGTCGAGCATGGGCTCGCCGAAGAAGCGGTCGGCACCCTGCGTCTCCAGCGCCAGCAGGGCGCGCTGGATGGCCCCGACCGAGGCGCCGGACACCGAGCCGTAGCGCAGCGTCAGCGCCCGGGCGTTCTCGGCCACATGGACCAGCATCGCCCGCAGGTCCTTGATGTCGAGCAGCAGCAGCCCCTCGTCGTCGGCCAGCTTGAAGGCGAGGTTGAGGACGCCGGTCTGGATCGCGTTGAGGCCGAGCAGGCGGGCGAGCAGCAGCGGGCCCAGGTCGGAGATGGTGGCCCGCACCGGATGGCCGCTGCGGCCCTCGACATCCCAGAACACCACCGGGAAGCCGCGATGCTCGAGGCGGATGCCGAGCTGGGCCGCGCGCTCGGCCAGCTTGGGCTTCAGCTCGCCCGGGCAGGCGATGCCGGCCAGGTCGCCCTTCACGTCGGCCATGAACACGGGCACGCCGATGCGCGAGAAGCCCTCGGCCAGAACCTGCAGGGTGACGGTCTTGCCGGTCCCGGTCGCCCCGGCGATCAGTCCATGGCGGTTGGCGAGCCGCGGCAGCAGTTCCAGCGGGACCGTGCCCCGTCCGACGAAGATCCCAGCGTCCCCAGCCACTCGCGTCTCCTGTGCCGATGCGTCGCGCCCAGAGCTAAGGAGGAGGGACGCCTGCCCGTCAAGCGACCGGCGGCCGCGTGCGATTCGGGCTTGCGCGGCGTGCCCGCGCGCGCCACCTAGCGGCCATGCGCATCGTCAAGAACGCCCTGCTGCTGGTCGCGGCCGGGCTGCTCGTCGCCGGACCCGGCCCGGCGGCGGCCCAGGACAAGCCCAGGCCCGCCGCGGCCCGGCAGAAGGCCAAGCCCGCGCCGGCTTCGCGGCAGGCGAGCGTTCCCAAGGCGCCGGCCGTGGCCGCGGGGGCCGCCGGCGCTGCGGCTGCGGCCGGCGCTGCCGGCGCCGCCGGCGGCGAGCGTTTCGACGACTGGCGGCTCGGCTGCGAGCGCCCGGCCAACGCGCCCAAGGCGACCTGCTTCATCGAACAGCGGCTGAGCCACAAGGATTCGCCCGAACGCCTGGCCCTGGCGATGGCGATCGGCTATTTCGCACCGGAATCCAAGCCGGCGATGATCATCAAGCTGCCGCCGGTTGCGATCCAGGATGCGGGCGTCATCATGCAGGTCGACCAGCGCCCGATCCGAGAGGTCGGCATCCGCACCTGCGGCCCCGACAACTGCTCGGTCATGGCCGCGGTCGACGACGACCTGCTGGCCGAGATGCGCGGCGGCAAGGAAGTGGTGATCGCCTATTCGCGCAAGGAGACGGACGAGATCATCCGCGTGCCGGTGTCGCTGCGCGGCCTGACCCGCGGCCTGGCGGAACTGCGCAAGCGTTGAGGGCGGGGCGGGCCCCCCGGCCCGCCCCGCCCCCATCCGGCCCGGGATCCCGCGGGGATCTAGGCGCCCTTGAAGACCGGCTTGCGCTTTTCCATGAAGGCGCTGCGCCCTTCCTTGTAGTCGGCGCTGGCGAAGCAGGCCTTGACCAGACGGTCGCACAGCTCGGCATCGACATGGCCCGGCAGCTTGCCGGCGATCTCCTCCACCTCGCGCTTGACGGCGAGGATGGTGAGCGGGGCGTTGGCGGCGATCGTCTCGCAATATTCGCGGACGTAGCTTTCCAGCTCGGCCGCCGGGACGACCCGGTTCACCAGCCCCATCTTCTCCGCCTCGGCCGCCGAGAAGGCGCGCGCGGTGAAGAAGATCTCCTTGGCGAAGGCAGGGCCGACGATCGACACCAGCTTGTTGATGCCGGTCGCGCGATAGCCGAGGCCGAGCTTGGCGGCCGGGATGGCGAAGCGGCTGTCGTCGGAACAGATGCGGATGTCGGTGTTGAGGGTGATGGCGACGCCGCCGCCGACGCACCAGCCGCGGATCATGGCGATGGTCGGCTTGCCCACATGGCGCAGCCGGTCGCTGGAATTCTCCACGAAGCGCTCGTAGGCCGCGACCTGCTCGGGCGTGTTGCGGGCCTGCTCGAACTGCGAGATGTCGGCGCCCGACACGAAGGCCTTGTCGCCCGCGCCCTTCAGGACGATGACCCGGACCTGGGGATTGGCCTCGAACTCGTCGAGGATCTTGGGCAGCGCCTCCCACATGTCGGTCGACACGGCGTTGCGCCGCTCCGGCTTGTTGAAGGTGATCCAGCCGATCGCGCCGTCGATCTCGGCGATCATGTGCTTGGTGAGTTCGGGCAGGCGGACGACGTCGTCGGGCATGGGAAACCTCTCGATCCGGCTTCTGGCGGGGTTGCGGCAGCCCGTATAGCATGATGCGCCCGGCCGGCGCATCGCCCGGCCGGTGCCGGGCCCTATCCCTCGCGAGCCTCGCCCCGGGTGGCCCGTGCACTGCCGGGAGCGCCGTCGCGCAGCCGCCGCCAGCGGCCGGGCGACAGGCCGTAGGCTCGCTTGAAGTGCCGGGTCATGTGGCTCTGGTCGGCGAAGCCGCCGGCGGCGGCCGCATCGGCCAGGGACGCGCCCCGCGCGATCGCCTGCCGCACCGCGTCGAGCCGGCGCATCGTCAGGTAGCGATGGGGGCTGGTGCCGAGGCGGCGGCGGAACTGCCGGGCCAGGGTGTAGCGGTCGAGGCCGCTCGCGGCTTCGAGGGCTTCGGCCGGGACCGGCTGGTCGAACTGCTCGTGCAGCATCGCGCGCGCCCGCTCGACCGCGGCCGCGCAGACGGGCGGGGACCAGCGGCGGGGCAGGGATGGGTCGAGCGCGGCCAGCGCGTCGGCCAGGCCGACGGCAATCCCGGCAGTCTCGATGCCGTCCGGGGCGCGGTCCAGGTCGGCGAAGGCGGCCGCCAGGATGGCGATCACCCGCGGGTCGGTCGAGATCGCCTCGCGCACGAAGGGCAGCGCACCGGCCGGATGCCCGCCGGCCGCCTGGATCAGGCGCGGCTCGACGTACAGCATGCGGTAGCGGAAGCCCCCCGGCGCGCCGGCCCGGCCGTCATGCAGCTCGTCGGGGTGGAGGAGGATGGCGTTGCCCGGCCGGCTGCAGGCCCGCACGCCGCGATAGCGGAAGGTCTGCAGCCCCTGCAGCGTCAGGCCGAGGGCATAGGTGTCGTGCCGGTGGGGTTCGTAGGCATGGCCGAGGAAGAAGGCCTCGATGCGCTCGATCTCCGCCGTTGCCGGCGCGGCACGGATCCAGTCGGCCGCGGCGGCCTGCACGATCATTCAATACGCCCGCGGTTCATGGCGCCAGGATGCCCGCCATGCGATTCGAAACCAAGATTGCCGTCGTGATCCGCGACGAACTCGACGTCTGGCAGAAGCTGAACGTCGCCGCCTTCCTGTCGGGCGGGCTGGTCGGGCTCCATCCCGAACTGCCGGGCGAGCCCTATGTCGATGCCGATGGCCAGCGCTACGGACCGCTGGTCCGGCAGCCGATCCTGGTCTTCGCCGCCACCGGTGCGGAACTCGCCCGGACCCTGCGCCGCAGCCGCGGCCGCGGGCTGGTGCCGTCGATCTACACCCGGGAACTGTTCTCGACCAGCCACGATGCCGCCAATCGCGGTGCCGTGGCGGCCGTCCCGACCGACGCGCTCGATCTGGTCGGCCTGGCGCTCCACGGCGACCGCAAGGCCGTCGACAAGGTGATCGACGGCCTCCGGCTGCATCCGTAGGTGCCTCAGATCGCGTTCTTCTCGCGCAGCGCGGCAATCGCCGCGTCGTCGTAGCCGATGCCCTTCAGGATGGCGTCGGTGTCGACGCCCTGCTCCGGGGTGGCCGAGTGGAGGACGCTCGGGGTGCGCGACAGCTCGACCGCCTGGCCGACCAGCTTCTGCGGGCCCAGCACCGGATGCTCGACCCCCTGCGCGATGCCGAGATGCTCGACCTGCGGGTCGGAGAACACCTGGTCGATCGAGTAGATCGGGCCGCTCGGCACCCCGGCCTCGTTCAGCAGGTCGATCCAGTGGGCGCTCGGCCGGGTCAGGGTGATCGCCTCGATGATGGCGTTGAGCGCCTTGCGGTTGGCCGAGCGGGCGGGCCCGGTCGCGTAGTCGGGGTCGGTCGCCAGGTGCGGGGCGCCGATCGCCTCGCAGAAGCGCTTGTAGATGCCGCCGCCGGTGGCGGCGATGTTGATATGGCCGTCGGCCGTCTTGAAGACGCCGGTCGGGATCGAGGTCGGGTGGTCGTTGCCGGCCTGCCCGGGCACCTCGCCCGCCATCAGCCAGCGCGCGGCCTGGAAATCGAGCATGGCGATCTGCGCCTGGAGCAGGGACGACTGCACCCACTGTCCCTGGCCGGACACCTCGCGTTCCAGCAGCGCCACCAGGATGCCCATGGCGCAGAAGATGCCGGCGGTCAGGTCGGCGATCGGGATGCCGACGCGCACAGGGCCCTGGCCGGGCAGGCCGGTGATCGACATCAGCCCGCCCATGCCCTGGGCGATCTGGTCGAAGCCGGGCCGGCCGCGATAGGGGCCGTCCTGGCCGAAGCCCGAGATCGAGCCGAGGACGATGCGCGGGTTGATCGCCTTCAGCGTCTCGTAGTCGACGCCGAGCCGGAACTTCACGTCGGGGCGGTAGTTCTCGACCACCACGTCGGCGTCCTCGACCAGCTTCTTGAAGATCGCCAGGCCCTCGGGCGACTTCAGGTTCAAGGTCATGGACCGCTTGTTGCGGTGCAGGTTCTGGAAGTCGAAGCCGTGCCGGGCGCCGCCCAGCGCCTCGCCCTGCTCGATCGCCGGCGGAGATTCGATCTTGATCACCTGCGCGCCCCAGTCCGCCAGCTGGCGCACGCAGGTCGGGCCGGCACGCACCCGGGTCAGATCGAGAACCTTGAAGCGGGCGAGCGGCATGGCGTCGTGGGCGGTCATGATGCCTCTTGGGATCGGGATGGAAATCGCTGGGGCGACAGACTAGCCGACCGCCCTCCCGCGGCGGGAGGGCTAATCGCTGCCGCCCCGGCGCAACATGAAGTCCCGGCCGACGATGCGGTAGCCGATGGCGACGATGACGATGGTGGCGCCGAGCAGCATCCAGCCGAGTGCCGCCAGCCGCTCGAAATTGCCCTCCTCCGACAGGTCGAACAGCATCACCGCCATGGTCCGCGTGTCGGGGCCGTAGAGGAAGATGGCGGCCGACAGCTCGCGGGTGGCGGGGATGAAGACCAGCAGCCAGGCGCCGACCAGCCCGCTCTTCAGGAGCGGCACCACCACCCGGACCACGGCGGTGAGCCGGCTGCCGCCCAGGATGCGCACCGCATCCTCCATCTCGGGGTTGATCGAGCGGATCGAGGCCGAGGCGTTGGCGAAGGCGATCGGCAGGAAGCGGGTGGTGAAGGCGAGGATGAGGATCCAGGCGGTGCCATAAAGGGACAGCGGCGGCGGCGCATAGGCGGCATAGAAGCCGATCGCCAGCACGATCCCGGGGATGACGAACGGCGCCATGCACAGGAACGACAGGATGCCGCCGAACGGCACCAGCCGGCGCTGCACGATATAGGCGATGGCCAGCGCCAGGCCGATTGCGATGCAGGCGGTGGCGGACGCGTAGAGGAAGCTGTTGACCACCGACTGGCGCGCGGTGGCGTGCTGGAACAGCAGGAAATGGAAGTTGTCCAGGGTCAGGTTGTCGAACCCGAAGCCGCGGCCCCAGGCCTTGGCGAAGGCCGCCTGGCCCAGGATCAGGTAGGGCAGCAGCACTGCCAGCGTCAGCACCAGCAGGGCGTAGGCGAAGAGCACCCAGCGCCACGGGCCGAGCTGCATCGGCCGGCGCTCGCCGCCCTTGCCGGTCAGCGCCACGAAGCCGCGCCGGCGGATGATGCGCTGCTGCACCCAGAAGAGGCCGATGGTGACGAGCAGCAGCGGCATGGCGAAGGCGGCCGCCACCTCGACCCGGGCGGGGTGCGAGAAGAACTGCCAGAGCTGGGTGGTGACGACGTTGAAGCGGGCCGGCAGCGCGATCAGCGCCGGCGACCCGAACAGCGCGATCGCCTCCAGGAAGGTGATGATGAGGCCGCCCAGGATCGCCGGCAGGACCATCGGCAGGGTGATGCGGAAGGTCGTCCGCCACTTGCCGGCGCCGAGGATGCTGGCCGCGTCCTCCATCTCCGACGAGACGAGGTCGAGCGCGGCGCTGACGAAGATGAAGAGGTAGGGGAACGAGTAGAGCGCGATGATGAAGGTCAGGCCGGGGAAGCTGTAGATGTCGAACAGCGGGTCCTCGGCCCCGGTCAGTCCGCGCCAGATGCGGTTGACCCAGCCCGCGTTGGGCCCGGCCAGCAGGATCCAGCCGATGGCACCCAGATAGGGCGGGGTGATGAAGGTGCCGAGCACCAGCAGCCGCACCAGCCCCTTGCCCGGCATGTCGGTGCGCGACACCCCCCAGGCGAGCGGCACCGCCAGCACCAGGCAGAGTGCCGAGACGGCGGCCCCCAGCACGACCGAGTTCCACAGCGCCAGCACATAGCGCGACCGCCCGTAGGCCGCGGCGTAGTTGGCGAGGGTGAAGGCCCCGGTGTCCTTTTCCAGGAAGCTGGTGAGCACCAGCCGAAGCAGCGGGTTTACGACCAGGAAGACCAGGATGGCGGCGAGCAGCAGCCAGACCAGGACGGTCGGGTCGAAGTTGCGCCGGCGCGCCGCCCAGCCGGGCCGGGCCCCGGCTGCCGCCTGGCCCTCTGCCGCCTGGCCCGCCGCCACCTGGTCGGCCATGGGACCGTGCCCCGGCCGGGCGCCGTCAGCCGCCGAACAGGTCGCGCCACTTCTCGATCAGCTTCGGCACCCCGTCGGACACCTCGGCGTCGGTCGGGCGGATCACCTTGAACTCGGTGAAGGGCTTGGCCCCGGCCAGCGGCTTCACCTCCGGGCGCAGGCTCTCCTGCCGGTTCTTCACCGCGACCTGGGCATGCTCCACGTCCATCAGGAACTCCAGGAACAGCTTGGCCGCCGCCGGCTTGGACGTGTTCTTCATGATCGCCGACGGCGAGATCATCAGGAGCGAGCCGTCCGTCGGGTAGATGACGCCGACCGGGTTGCCGCGGTCGGCGCTCTCCAGGGTCGTGGCCGTCGGCCCGAACGAGACGAGGCGCTCGCCGGCGTTCAGCATGGTCACGGTGTCGTTGATGGAGCGGCCGATCTGCGGGCGGTTCTTCTCCAGCTTCTCGAAGAATTCCCAGCCGTACAGCTTCTGCATCTGCACCGCCCACACCCCGACATAGCCCGAGAAGCCGGGATGCCCGGTGGCGATCCGGTTGCGCCATTTCGGCGCCAGCAGGTCGGTCCAGTTCTTCGGCAGTTCCTCGGGCTTCAGCTTGTCGGTGCGGTAGCCGATGACGATCAGCCCGGCCGCGGTCGGGAAATAGACGCCGTCCGGGTCGAAGTTCTGGAAGGGCTCGGCCAGCTTGGCCGCGTTCTCGGGCTTGTAGGGCATCAGCAGGCCCTTCTTCTTCAGCTCGATGTAGTGGCCGATGTCGGTCGAGCTGAAGACGTCGCACTTGGCGACGCCGGCGCCGATGTCCTGGTTGAGGCGCTGGTAGGCGACCTGGGCGGTGGTCCGCACCACGTTGACCTTGATGCCGGGATACTTCTTCTCGAAGGCGCGGCCGGTCTCCTCGGCCTGCTGGGTGGTGTAGTGGGCGACGTACCAGGTCAGCTCGCCATCCTTCCTGGCCGATTCGTGCAGGGCCGCCAGGTCGGCCCGCGCGGGCGGCGCGGCCAGGGTGGCGATCACCAGAACGGCCAGGCCGAACAGGCCCTTGCGCATCGTCATCTCGTCCTCCTCCCCGGTGCTGGTGCCCATGGGCCCGGCGCCTGCTCGTCCGCGTCTTCCGCGCGGGGAAAACTGTATGGCCCGGGAAGGGGACTTGCCAAGGACCGTGATCCCCGCAAAGGGCGCCAGGAGGCGCGGAACGGCCGCGTTTTCGGGTGATAAATGCCGATTTACGGCATACGGCCATTGTGATATCGAGCCGAAATCCGGGCCGGAATACTTCTGGCCCGACCGGTTTGCTCGCCGATGAAAGGAGAGCCCTTCGCCGTGCAAGTCCTCGTACGAGACAACAACGTCGATCAGGCGCTGCGCGCCCTCAAGAAGAAGATGCAGCGCGAGGGCGTTTTCCGGGAAATGAAGATGCGCCGCAACTTCGAGAAGCCGTCCGAGCGCCGCGCCCGCGAACAGGCGGAGGCCGTCCGCCGCTATCGCAAGCTGCTGCGCAAGCGCCTGGAGCGCGAGGGCTACTAGCGGCCGGCGAGCCGACCGACCCGGGGCATCGGCTCGCAGGAGACGATGCCCGTTCCGGTCAGCGGCGGGCGCCTCAGCGGAACTCCACCTTGATGATCTCGTAGGACTTGGCGCCGCGCGGGGTCGTCACCTCGACCGACTCGCCCTTCTGCTTGCCGATCAGGGCACGCGCCAGGGGCGAGGTGATGGAGAGCAGGCGCGACTTGATGTCGGCCTCGTCCTCGCCGACGATCTGGTAGCTGGTGGTCTCGTCGGTGTCCTCGTCCGCCAGCGTCACCGTGGCGCCGAACTTGACGACGTCGCCGGACAGCTTGGAGACGTCGATCACCTCGGCGCGGGCGATCTTGTCCTCCAGCTCGCCCAATCGTCCCTCGATGAAGCTCTGGCGCTCGCGCGCGGCATGGTACTCGGCGTTCTCGGACAGATCGCCGTGTTCGCGCGCCTCGGCGATGGCGCGAATCACTTCCGGCCGGTCGACCGACTTCAGACGCTTCATCTCCTCGACCAGACTCTCGTAACCGCTGGCCGTCATCGGGACTTTGCTCATGCGTGCCGTTCCGTAGGAAATTTCACGGACCACGAGTGTTCCCCCTGGGGAAGGGGGACACAAGAAACACGGCCGCCCGGCCGTTCCCGGCCGGGCGCCCTAGAAAGAACCTTGAAGGTAAGTCTGAAGCGGCAGGACTTCAAGAGCGCCGGCTTCCAGGGCGCCGATCGCCTCCACCGCCGCCCGCGCACCCGCCATGGTGGTGTAGTAGGGCACCCCCGTGGTGACCGCGGTCCGCCGCAGGCTGAAGCTGTCGGAAATCGCCTGCGCCCCCTCCGTCGTGTTGAAGACGAGCTGCACCTCGCCCGACAGCATCGCGTCGACGATGTGCGGCCGGCCCTCCAGCACCTTGTTGACGACGTCGACGGCGATGCCGTGGCTGGCCAGCAATTCGGCCGTGCCGCGGGTGGCGATGACGCGGAAGCCCAGCGCCGCCAGCCGGCGCACCGGCTCCACCACCGCCGGCTTGTCGCGGTCGCGCACCGAGACGAAGACGGTGCCCGACAGCGGCAGGTTGGTGCCGCTGCCGAGCTGCGACTTGGCGAAGGCGCGGCCGAAATCCATGTCGATGCCCATCACCTCGCCGGTCGACTTCATCTCCGGCCCGAGCAGCGTGTCGACGCCGGGGAAGCGGGCGAAGGGGAACACCGCCTCCTTGACCGCGACATGGGCATGGACGATCGGGGTCGCGGGAATGAGCGAGGCCAGGCTTTCCCCGGCCATGACGCGGGCGGCGATCTTGGCGATGGCGACGCCGGTCGCCTTGGCGACGAAGGGGACGGTGCGGCTGGCGCGCGGGTTGACCTCCAGCACGAAGACGTCGCGGCCCTGGATCGCGAACTGCACGTTCATCAGCCCGACCACGCCGAGCGCCCGGGCCAGCGCCTGGGTCTGCACGCCGATGTCGGCGATGACGTCGGCCTGCAGGGAGTAGGGCGGCAGCGAGCAGGCGGAATCGCCCGAATGGATGCCCGCCTCCTCGATATGCTCCATGATCCCGGCGACGAAGACGGTCTTGCCGTCGGCGACCGCATCGACATCCACCTCGATCGCGTCGTTCAGGTAGGAGTCGATCAGGACCGGGCTGGTGCCGGAGACGCGGACCGCCGTCGTCATGTAGCGCTGCAGCTGGGTGACGTCGTGGACGATCTCCATCGCCCGGCCGCCCAGGACGTAGGACGGGCGGATCACGACCGGATAGCCGATGCGCTCGGCGACCGCGATTGCCTCCTCCTCGGAGGTGGCGGTGCCGTTCTCCGGCTGGCGCAGGCCCAGATCCTGCAGCAGCACCTGGAAGCGCTTGCGGTCCTCGGCCAGGTCGATCGCGTCGGGCGAGGTGCCGAGGATCGGGATGCGGGCGGCCTCCAGGGCGGCTGCCAGCTTGAGCGGGGTCTGGCCGCCGAACTGGACGATCAGGCCCATCACCTCGCCCCTGGACTGCTCGACCCGGACCAGCTCGGTCACGTCCTCGGCCGTCAGCGGCTCGAAATAGAGCCGGTCGGAGGTGTCGTAGTCGGTCGACACCGTCTCCGGGTTGCAGTTGACCATGATGGTCTCGATGCCGGCCTCGCGCAGCGCGTAGGCGGCATGGACGCAGCAATAGTCGAACTCGATGCCCTGGCCGATGCGGTTCGGCCCGCCGCCCAGGATCACCACCTTGCGCCGGTCGGTCGGGTCGGATTCGCACTCCGCCGCCGAGAACCCGTCCGACTCGTAGGTGGAGTACATGTAGGGGGTGCTGGAGGCGAACTCGGCCGCGCAGGTGTCGATGCGCTTGAAGACCGGCAGGATGCCGAGCCGGCGCCGCCGCTCGGCCACCGCGGCCTCGTCGGTGCCGGCGACCGCCGCCAGCCGGGCGTCCGAGAAGCCCATCCGCTTCAGCGTCGCCATGCCGCCGGCATCCTCGGGCAGGCCGTCGGCCTGGACCCGCTGCTCGGCCTGGACGATCGCCTGGATGCGGGCCAGGAACCACGGGTCGATCTTGCAGGCGGCGTGGACGTCGGCCACCGACATGCCGCGGCGCAGCGCCTCGCCCACCACCAGGATGCGGTCCGGGGTCGGACGGGCGAGTGCCGCGCGCAGCACGTCGCGGTCGCCGGCGCCGCCGGTCAGGCCCGGGATGACCACCGGGTCGAAGCCGGACAGCCCGGTCTCCAGCGACCGCAGCGCCTTCTGCATCGATTCCTCGAACGAGCGGCCGATGGCCATCGCCTCGCCGACCGACTTCATCGAGGTGGTCAGCAGGGCCTCGGTGCCGGGGAACTTCTCGAAGGTGAAGCGCGGAATCTTGGTGACGACATAGTCGATGGTCGGCTCGAACGAGGCCGGGGTCACCCGGGTGATGTCGTTGTCGAGCTCGTCCAGCGTGTAGCCGACCGCCAGCTTGGCGGCGATCTTGGCGATCGGGAAGCCGGTCGCCTTCGACGCCAGCGCCGAGGAGCGCGAGACGCGCGGGTTCATCTCGATGATGACCAGCCGCCCGTCGGCCGGGTTGACCGCGAACTGGACGTTGGAGCCGCCGGTATCGACGCCGATCTCGCGCAGGACCGCGATCGAGGCGTCGCGCATCCGCTGGTATTCCTTGTCGGTCAGCGTCAGCGCGGGCGCGACCGTGATGCTGTCGCCGGTATGGATGCCCATCGGGTCGATGTTCTCGATGGAGCAGATGATGATGCAGTTGTCGGCGCTGTCGCGCACGACCTCCATCTCGAACTCTTTCCAGCCGAGGACCGATTCCTCGATCAGCAGCTCGCCGACCGGCGAGGCGCGCAGGCCGCCGCGGACGATGTCGGCGAATTCCTCGCGGTTGTAGGCGATGCCGCCGCCGGTGCCGCCCAGCGTGAAGGACGGGCGGATGATCGCCGGCAGGCCGACCACGTCGAGCGCCGCCAGCGCCTCGTCCAGCGAGCGGGCGAGCTGGCTCTTGGGCGATTCCAGGCCGATCTTGTCCATCGCCCGGCGGAACAGCAGCCGGTCCTCGGCCTTGGCGATCGCCTCGCGCCTGGCGCCGATCAGCTCGACGCCGAACTTCTCCAGCGTGCCGTCCTCGGCCAGGGCGAGCGCGGTGTTCAGCGCCGTCTGGCCGCCCATGGTCGGCAGCAGGGCGTCGGGCCGCTCGCGCTCGATGATCTTGGCGACCATCGCGGGCGTGATCGGCTCGATGTAGGTCGCGTCGGCCAGCCCGGGATCGGTCATGATCGTCGCCGGGTTGGAGTTGACCAGGATGATCCGGTACCCCTCCTGGCGCAGCGCCTTGCACGCCTGCGCCCCGGAATAGTCGAACTCGCACGCCTGGCCGATGACGATCGGGCCGGCGCCGATGATGAGGATGGAGTGGATGTCGGTGCGCTTCGGCATCTGATTTATCCGCGCTTCTCGTCCATCATGCGGACGAACCGCTGGAAGAGGTAATGGCTGTCCTGGGGGCCGGGCGAGGCCTCGGGGTGGTACTGGACCGAGAAGATCGGCCGGTCCTTGACCCGGATGCCCTGGTTGGTCCCGTCGAAGAGCGAGACATGGCTCTCCTCGACGCCGTCCGGCAGGGTCTCGGAGACGACGCAGAAGCCATGGTTCTGGCTGGTGATCTCGACCCGGCCCGTATCCAGCGCCTTGACCGGGTGGTTGGCGCCGCGATGGCCGATCGCCATCTTGCGCGTCTCCCCGCCCAGCGCCAGGGCCAGCATCTGGTGGCCGAGGCAGATGCCGAAGATCGGCAGGCCGGTGTCGATCAGGGTCTTCAGGGTCGGCACGGCATAGACGCCGGTCGCGGCCGGGTCGCCCGGCCCGTTGGACAGGAAGACGCCGTCCGGCTTGTGGCGCAGCACCTCCTCGGCGGTCGCGGTCGCCGGGACGACGGTCACGCTGCAGCCCTCGCTCGCCAGCGAGCGCAGGATGTTGCGCTTGGCGCCGTAGTCGATGGCGACGACGTGGCGCAGCGGCGCCTCCTGCCGGCCGTAGCCCTGGCCGAAGACATAGCGCGTCTCGTCCCAGTCGTAGGTCTGGCGGCAGGTGACGTCGAGCGCCAGGTCCATCCCTTCCAGCCCCGGCCAGGCGCGGGCCTCGGCGATCATGGCCTGGATGTCGAAGCGGCCGTCCGGGTCATGGGCGAGCACGCCGGTCGGCGGGCCCTGGTCGCGGATCCGCCGGGTGACGCGGCGGGTGTCGACGCCGCTGATGCCGGGCAGGTCGTAGGACTTCAGCCAGGCGTCGAGATGCCGGGTGGAGCGCCAGTTGGACGGCTCGGTCACGTCGGCGCGCAGCACCAGACCGCGGGCCGCCGGCACCATCGTCTCGATGTCCTCGAGGTTGGTGCCGACATTGCCGATGTGCGGGAAGGTGAAGGTGATGATCTGCCCGGCATAGGACGGATCGGTCAGGATCTCCTGGTAGCCGGTCATCGAGGTGTTGAAGCACACCTCGCCCACCGTTCGGCGCGCGGCGCCCAATCCTCGGCCCCAGAAGACGCTCCCGTCGGCCAGGACCAGGACGGCGGTGGCGCCGGGCGGGGGCTGGGTGCTGGGGACGGGGGGCCGTCGGCGGCATCGGGCAGGCTCCTTCGGTCTTGCGGGCGCGCGAATAGGGCCCCTCGGATGCAGGTCCGAGGCGCCCGGGCGATCTGGTTCCGCGGTCAGGCGCGGTCGTGCGATGGCGTGGGAACCGGCCGGTACTTAGAGAAAGGCCTTCGTGACGTCAAGGCGACGACGACCCGGCGCGCTTCTTGTCGCGGCGGACGGCGGCCTCCAGGGTCTCGTTGTCATTGGCGTTCCTCGACTTCGCTCGGAATGAGGGCTGACCGTGCTGGCACAACAGTATGTGGACAAAAGCTAGGCCCTCACCCCGAGCGAAGTCGAGGGGCGCATTGGCGGTGGCCGGCACTCCCCCGGCTCACGGCGTCGCGTTCGGGTCGTCCGACAGGCGCTCGGCCGCGGTGTCGTTCGACGGCGGCGCGCAGCGGTCGGCGCCGGGGCCCCAGCCGGCCTTGCGGAAGGTCCCGTCGCGTGCATAGAGCACGTCGTCCCAGCCGCTGGTGTAGTAGAGGCGGACGCGCTCGCCCTCCCAGCGCCAGATGCCGACCTCGCCCGTGTCGAAGGTGGTGGTGGCGGACTGGTCGGCCTGCAGCCGGGCGAGGAAGGGCGAGCCGTCGGTGTGGAAGAAGCGCCACAGGCCGACCGGCTGGAACGGCCCGGCGGCCTCCGCCGGCGACAGCAGCGTCAGCAGGGCGAGCGGCAGGGCAAGGGCAAGCGTGCGGATCATCGGGATGGGTCCTTTTCTTCGCCGCCAAGTTGACAAGGTCCGACGCGGTCCCGCAACCTCCCCTTTCCTGCCAGAAACGATCCCGGGGGAGGGTCACCGATGAACCGAGGAATGCGCCGCATCGCGGCCACGGCCGCAACCGCGCTCGCGGTGCTGGCCATGGCGGCGGCACCGGCCGCCGCCCAGAAGCGCGGCGGTACGATCGTCTTCGCCCAGGAGGCGCCGCCGCCCACGCTCGATCCCTACTTCTCCACGTCCGTGTCGACGCGCAACGTCGCCATGAACATCTTCGAGACGCTGGTCACCCGGGACGAGAACAACGGCCTGATCAAGGAGCTGGCCCAGGACTACAGCGTCAGCGCCGACGGGCTGACCTACACCTTCGCCCTGCGCCGCGGGGTCAAGTTCCACAACGGCAAGGAAATGACCTCGGCCGACGTCAAGGCGTCCTACGAGCGCTACAAGCGGATGGCGCTGCCCAAGGTGACGCTGGCCCCGGTCGACGCCTTCGAGGCGCCCGACCCCTACACCTTCGTCATCCGGCTGAAGCAGAAGGTGCCGGTCTTCCTGGAAGAGATCAGCGCCTTCGTCTCGCCGATCGCCATCCTGCCGGCCGAGCAGGCCGACCGCGACGGCGGCAAGATCGACATCATCGGCACCGGGCCGTTCGAGTTCGTCGAGTGGGTCGCCGACAGCCATCTCAAGCTGAAGAAGTTCGACGGCTACAAGCCGGACGACCGCTACAAGGGCACCGACGGCTTCGCCGGCCGCAAGGAGGTGCTGGTCGACATGGTCGACATCCGCCTCGTCAAGGAGCCGGGCACCCGCGTCGCCGGCCTGGAGTCCGGCCAGCTCCACATCGTCGAGGACGTCCCGACCGAATCCGCCAAGCGGCTGGCCGGCCGCAAGGACATCGTCCTCTACGACCTCAAGAACTGGTGGCTGCACGGCGCCTGGGTCAACCATGCGCGCAAGCCGACCGACAACCTCAAGGTCCGCCGCGCCATGCAGATCGCCCTCGACATGGAGGCGATCATGGATATCTCCAGCGACGGCGCCTACACGCTGCAGCCGGGGATCCAGTATCCGGGCAACCCCTACTACGTGACGGACGGCAAGGAGCTCTACAACGTCAACGACCCGAAGAAGGCCCAGGCCCTGCTGAAGGAGGCCGGCTACAAGGGCGAGGAGTTCGTCATCATCACGAACTCCAGCTACCAGAGCATGTACAAGGCGGCCCAGGTGGTGGCCGAGCAGCTGAAGGCGGTCGGCTTCAAGGTCCGCATCGACGTCTTCGACTGGGCGACCGCGATGGCCCGCCGCAAGAACCAGGACGGCTGGAACCTGTGGTTCACCGGCCAGGGCACCGGCCCCTCGGTCGGCCCCTTCACCGCCATGAAGGACGTGGTCACGCCGCAGCTCAACCAGTTCGTGGCCGACCCGACCCTGGACAAGCTGTTCGCCGACATGATCTCCGGCGAGACGATGGAGGCGCGCAAGGCGTCCTTCGGCCAGTTCCAGGCGCGCATCTACGACCAGGTGCATTTCCTGAAGTTCGGCGACTTCCAGCGCAAGCAGGCGACCCGCGCCAACGTCAAGGGCTACACGCCCTATCGCATCCCGCGCTTCTGGAACGTGTCGCTCGAGAACTGAGCGCGCGCCCTGCCATCAAGGAAAGGAAGGCATGGCCCCGGCTGACGCCCGGGGCCATGCCGTCGTCGAATGGGTGAGTTCATTCTTCGCCGCCTGCTGGCGGCGATCCCGGTCCTGCTGATCGTCACGCTGATCGCGGCCTCGATCATGCAGCTCGTGCCCGGCGACCCGGCGGCGGTGATCGCCGGGCAGGGCGCGTCCGATGCCGAGGTGGCCCAGGTCCGTGCCCAGCTCGGTCTCGACCGGTCGTTCGTGGTGCGGCTGGGCGAATGGTATGTCGGGCTGGCGCGCGGCGACCTCGGCCACTCGCTGATGCTGAACCGCAGCGTCGGCCAGGCGATCCTGGAGCGGGTGCCGGTGACGCTGGCCCTGTCCGGGGTCGCCCTGCTGCTGACGGTGCTGATCGGCGTGCCGGCCGGAGTGCTGGCGGCGCTGCGGCCCAACAGCTGGGTCGACCAGCTGGTGCTGACCATGGCCCTGATCGGCGTCTCGGTGCCGAACTTCTGGCTCAGCCTGATGCTGATCGTGCTGTTCGGGGTCATCGTCGACTGGCTGCCGACCGGCGGCTACGTGCCCTTCGCCGAGGACCCGGTGGAATGGGCCCGCAGCCTGGTCCTGCCGTCGATCTCGCTCGCCCTGCTGCAGATCGGCCTGCTCGCCCGCATCACCCGCGCCACCATGCTGGAGGTGCTGCGCAACGACTATGTCCGCACCGCGCGCGCCAAGGGCCTGCCGCGGCGCATGGTGGTGGCCAAGCATGCCCTGAAGAACGTGATGATCCCGGTCGTAACCGTGATCGGCATCTCCTTCGGCCTGCTGCTGTCGGGCTCGGTGGTGATCGAGACCGTCTATTCCATCCCCGGCATGGGGCGGCTGCTGGCGACTGCGATCTTCAGCCGCGACTACCCGGTGATCCAGGGCGGCCTGCTGGTGACGGCGGCGACCCTGGTCCTGCTCAACCTCGTCGTCGACCTGCTCTATGCCGCACTCGACCCGCGGGTGACCTATGACCGCCGCTGACGCCGCCCAGCCGCCGGCTGTCCCGGCTGGCCGCAGCCTGCTGCGCCGGCTGCTGCGCCACCGGCTGTTCCTCACCGGCTCGATCCTGTTCGGGCTGATGCTGGTGATGGCGGTCTTCGCCGACCTGATCCAGGTCGCCGCGCCCGAGCGCATGCACTACCGCTTCCGCTTCCAGAACCCGAGCTGGCAGTTCCCGCTCGGCACCGACAATTTCGGCCGCGACCTGTGGAGCCGGCTGGTGCACGGGGCGCGCCTGTCGCTCGGCATCGGCTTCGCGGTGGTGGTGATGACGGGCGTGGCCGGCACCGCGATCGGCCTCCTGTCCGGCTATTTCCGCCGCCTCGACGAGCCGCTGATGCGGGTGATGGACGCGCTGATGGCCTTCCCCGCCATCCTGCTGGCGATCGCCATCGCCGCCGCGCTCGGCCCGTCCGCCATCAACGCGGTGATCGCGCTCGCCGTCGTCTACACCCCGCGCACCGCGCGCATCGTCCGCTCGACGGTGCTGGTCGTGCGCGAGATGGAATACATCCAGGCGGCCCTGGCCTTCGGGGCACGCCACCGCTGGATCATCTTCCGCCATGTCCTGCCCAACAGCCTGGCGCCCCTGATCGTCCAGCTGACCTTCATCTTCGCCTATGCGGTGCTGGCCGAATCGATCCTGAGCTTCCTCGGCGTCGGCCCGCCGCCGCCGACGCCGACCTGGGGCAACATGATCGCCGAGGGCAAGGACTACCTGCGCGAGGCGCCGCTGCTGGCGCTCTTTCCGGGGCTGGCGGTGATGCTGACCGCGCTCGGCCTCAACATCCTGGGTGACGGGCTGCGCGACGTGCTCGACCCCAGGCTTCGGGTGCAGCATGACTGAGCCGCTGCTGTCGGTGGAGGGGCTGCGCGTCGTCTTCGGGCAGGGCGCGCGCGAGCAGGTGGCGGTCGACGGCGTCAGCTTCCAGGTGGCGGCCGGCGAGACGCTCGGCATCGTCGGCGAATCCGGCTCGGGCAAGAGCCTGACGGCGCTGGCGGTGCTGCGCCTGGTGCCGAGCCCGCCCGGCCGCATCGCCGGCGGCCGGGTCCGCTTCGAGGGGCGCGACCTGGCCGGCATCTCCGAGCGCGAGATGGAGCGGGTGCGCGGCGCGCGCATCGGCATGATCTTCCAGGAGCCGATGAGCGCCTTGAACCCCGTCTTCACGGTGGGCGAGCAGGTGGCCGAGGCGCTCCGCGTGCATGAGGGGCTGGGCCGCCGGGAGGCCTCGGCCCGGGCGCTCGCCCTGCTGCAGCGGGTCGGCATCGCCGACGCGCCGCGGCGGATGAAGCAGTACCCGCACGAGCTGTCGGGCGGCATGCGCCAGCGGGTGATGATCGCCGCCGCACTCGCCTGCCGCCCCAGCCTGCTGATCGCCGACGAGCCGACCACCGCACTCGACGTCACCATCCAGGCGCAGATCCTGGCGCTCCTGCGCGAGCTGCAGCGCGAGATGGGGATGGCGGTGGTGCTGATCACCCACGATCTCGGCGTGGTCGCGCAGATGGTCGACCGGGTGGTGGTGATGTATGGCGGCCGGGTCGCCGAGGAGGGCACGGTCGAGCAGGTCTTCGGCCGGCCGAGCCACCCCTACACCCGCCTGCTGCTGGAGAGCATCCCCTCGCTCGACCATGACCGCGACCGGCTGCCGACCATCCCCGGCATGGTGCCGACCCTGGCCGAGCTGCCGCCCGGCTGCCGCTTCCACCCGCGTTGCCCGCAGGCGATGGCGGTCTGCCGCGAGCGGGCGCCGGACGCCGTGACGGTCGAGCCCGGCCACCGCGCCGCCTGCTTCGCCCTGCCTCAGATCCATCCGGTCGAAGCCCAATCCGGAGCTGGCGCATGACGACCGCCCCCTTGCTGGAGGTAAGCGGCCTCAAGAAGCATTTCCCGATCAGCCGCGGCATCGTCCGCCGCCGCCAGGTGGGGGCGGTGCGCGCGGTGGACGGGGTCGACTTCACCGTGGCCGAGGGCGAGACGCTGGCGCTGGTCGGCGAATCCGGCTGCGGCAAGACCACCACCGGCCGCATGGTGCTGCGCCTGATCGACCCCACCGCCGGCTCGGTCCGCTTCGCCGGGCAGGAGCTGACCGGCCTCGGGGCGGAAGCCCTGCGCCCGCACCGGCGCGAGATGCAGATCATCTTCCAGGACCCCTACGGCTCGCTCGACCCGCGCATGACGGTGGCCCAGCTGCTGGAGGAGCCGCTGGCGATCCACGGCGTCGGCGACCGCCGCTCGCGTCGCGCCCGGGTGGCGGAGCTCTTGTCCCTGGTCGGCCTGCCGCAGGCCCATGCCGCGCGCTACGCGCACGAGTTCTCGGGCGGGCAGCGCCAGCGGCTCGGCATCGCCCGGGCGCTGGCGCTCCGGCCGCGCCTCATCGTCTGCGACGAGCCGGTGTCGGCGCTCGACGTCTCGATCCAGGCCCAGATCATCAACCTGCTGGAGGACCTGCAGCGCGAGTTCGGGCTGGCCTATCTCTTCATCGCCCACGACCTGGGGGTGGTGAAGCACGTCGCCGACCGGGTGGCGGTCATGTATCTCGGCCGCATCGTCGAGACGGCGTCGAAGGCCAGCCTCTATGCCGCCCCGCGCCACCCCTACACCCAGGCGCTGCTGGCCGCCGTGCCGGTGCCGAACCCGTTCGCGCGCCGGGAGCCGGCGGTGCTGGCGGGGGAGATCCCGAGCCCGGCCAGCCCCCCGCCCGGCTGCCACTTCCACACGCGCTGCCCGTTCGCGGTCGAGCGCTGCCGGACCGAGGTGCCGGCGCTGCGCGAGCTGGCGCCCGGCCATCGCGCCGCCTGCCACCTCGCCGTCTGATCCCCATACGCGCCACCCAGAGGATATCTGCCATGTCCCGCCCGAGCCGCCTGTCGTCCGAAGTCGATTTCGACCGCGACGGCAAGCATACCGGCTTCCTGCGCCTGCCCCATTCCGTCCACCGCTCGGCCTATGGCTGGCTGCCGATCCCGATCGCCTGCGTGAAGAACGGCGAGGGGCCGCGGGTGCTGCTGATGGCCGGCAACCATGGCGACGAGTACGAGGGCCAGGTGGCCCTGATGAAGCTCTTGCGGGCGATCGAGCCCGGCCAGGTGCGGGGCCGCATCGTCTTCCTGACCGCGGCCAACTTCCCGGCCGCCTTCGCCGGCTCGCGCACCTCGCCGATCGACGACGGCAACCTCAACCGCCTGTTCCCGGGCGACGCCGACGGCACCGTGACGCAGCAGATCGCCCACTGGATCGAGCATGTGATGCTGCCGCAGTGCGACTACGTCATCGACCTGCATTCGGGCGGCAGCTCGCTCATGTACGTGCCGAGCGGCCTTGCCCGCTTCAGCGAGGACGCGGAGCGGACCCGGCGCACCATCGAGCTGCTCAAGGTGTTCGGCGCGCCATGCTCGTATCTGGGCGCGGCCAGGGGGACCGAGGATCGCACCCTCACCGCGGCGGCGGCGCGCCAGGGGGTGATGCATCTGAGCTCCGAGCTGGCCGGCGGCGGCCAGGTGACGCCGGCCGCGCTCAAGGTGGCGGAGGAGGGGCTGCGCCGCGTCCTGCACCATATCGGCTCGCTGACCGGCACCGCGCCGCCGCCGGCCGACCCGCCGACCCGCCTGCTGGAGGTGAAGGGCGGCATCCATTTCGTCTATGCGCCCGATGCCGGCCTGTTCGAGCCGCTGGTCGAGCTCGGCAGCGAGGTGAAGGCGGGCGACCCAGCCGGCCTGATCCATTTCCAGGACACCCCCTGGCGCGAGCCGACCATGGCCCGCTTCGCCGCCGACGGGCTGGTGCTGTGCAAGCGCGTGCCGGGCCGGACGGAACGGGGCGACTGCCTGTTCCACCTGGGGTCGGACCTGGCGGCGTAGCGCCTACCGGGTGAAGTCCGCCAGGTATTCCGAGGCCGGCTCGACCCCCGTCAGCAGCAGGTGCTCGCGCGCCCGGGTGCAGGCGACGTAGAGCAGCCGCCGCTCGGTCTCGTAGATGTCGTCGAGCTCGGCCTCGTCGGCGGCATCGGCGACCCGCTCGTCGAGCGGCAGGGTGCCCTCGTCGCAGGCCATCACGGCGACGGCGCGGAATTCCAGCCCCTTAGCCAGATGCATGGGCGCGGTGGTCATCGCCTCGGCACCGGCCAGCCCGGCGATCGCGGCCCGGGCGCGGGGCACCAGCTGCTCGGTGCGCACGAACAGGCCGATCTCGTGCGGCGCGATGCCCTCGCCGAGCCAGCCGGCGACGGCGGCGCGCACGCAGTCCGCCTCGGCCGCGACGCTGGCGACGGCGCGGACCTCGGGCGGCGGCCCGTCGAAGACGGAGACGATGCCGCGCCGCTCATCCTCCAGCCCGTCGGCATCGCTGAGGACGGTCGGCAGCAGCCGGTCGGCCGCCCGGCGGATCTGCTGCGAGGTGCGGTAGCAAACGCGCAGCGTGTGCGAGCGGCCACGCACGTCGACCCCCAGGCCGGCCCAGGAATAGGGGTGCTGGAAGATCCGCTGGCCGATGTCGCCGGCCAGGAACAGGCCATCGGCCCGGCCCGGCGCCAGGGCGGCGAAGAAGCGCAGCTCGGCCGGCGCCAGGTCCTGCGCCTCGTCGATCACGACATGGTCGAACGGCTTGTCGGCGCGCGGTGCCAGCCGATCCGCCAGGCCGGTGAAGACCGCGGCCCAGCTGGTGCGCCGCTCGGCCGCCAGCGCCTCGCGCACGGCCGCGAAGACGGGCCACAGCCGGGCGCGCTGGTTGGGGCCAAGCCGGCTCTTGCGGCCCATCCGCGGCACGGTCGCATAGGCCTCGGCCGACGCCAGCCCCCAGGCATCGACGACGTGGGTCCATTCGGACAGCAGGAAGCGCTCGGAGAAGCCCTTCAGGCCGGCTGCCGCGGCGGCGGCGCGCAGCCGGTCGCGCAGCACCGCGTCCGGGGCGATGCGCGGCCGCACCCCATGTTCCAGCTGGTGCAGCTCCCCGGCGATGCCGCGGAAGGATGCGGTGGTAATCCGGGCGACGATGCCGCCCGTCTCGGGCGCCAGGACCTGGAGCTTGCGCGCCATGGCATCGGCGAGCGGCTCGGAGAAGCTTGCCAGCAGGACCCGGGCGCGGTCGTTCTCGCGCGCCAGGCGCACGGCGCGATGGATGGCGACGATGGTCTTGCCGGTCCCGGCGGAGCCTGCCACCCGGGCCGGGCCGGCGAAGCGGCGCTCGACCAGGGCCCGCTGCGAGGGGTGCAGGAAGACGCCCCACTTCTCCCACGGGAAGGCGAGCGCCCGTTCCAGCTCCTCCTGGTCGGCGATCGGGCGGATGCGGCGCAGCGCGTCGGGGTGGGCGAACGGGTCGGCCGCGGCGGCGGCCGGGACCGGGGCGGGGGCCGCCAGGCGGCCGGTCGCGGCATATTCCAGCAGCGCCTCGGCGGCCTCGGCCGGCAGGTGCGGGGCCAGCGCCAGGAAGCCGTCCTCGTCGGCCGCGCGGATGTCGGCCATCCAGTCCGCCGGCACGCCGACCGACAGCAGCCGGTCGTCGTCCAGGCCGGCGAACAGGAACGGGGCCGGCGCCTCGGCCAGTCCTGCGCGGGCCGGTTGCGGTGCGACCAGGTCGAGCGCGGCCGGCGGGGCCATCTCTTCCACCCGCTCGCGCACCTCGACGATCTGGATCGCGCCGGTGCGCGGATGCGCCTCGATGCGCCGCCGCTCGGCCCAGGCATAGGCGTCGTCGTGGCGGTCGACATAGGCGACCAGCAGGCTCGCCTCGGTCCGGTGGACGATCAGCCGGACGTCGCGGTTGACCCGCGCCGACCAGAAGTGCGGGTCCCGGCTGCGCTCGATGCGGTGCAGCTGCAGCCCGTTGCCGGCCGGGTCCATCTGCAGGTCGAAGACGCTGGCCTTCACCGCCTTCTGGTCCACCCCGGACAGGCGGCCGAACGCGGCGGTGAAGGTGTCGGCGATCAGGAAATGCACGGTCTCACACCCCGAACACCTTCATCACCTCGTCGCCGTAATGGTTGATGACCTTGACCGCGATGCGGCCGCCGGCCGGCCGCGGGAAGGGGCGCGAGGTGTCGGAATAGAGTGTCGCCCAGGCATCCTCGTCGATCTCCGCCTGGAGCGCGGTCTTGAGGCTGCGATAGGGGTCGTTGGCGCCGAGGAAATAGGCGTGGCGGACGAAGAAGCTCTCCTCGTTGTAATCCGTGTCGATGAACCAGGCGGCGATGCCCCTGGTGTCGTCGGAGCGGATGTCGCCGGTGTTGGGGTCGAACACGTCGACCCCGTTCACCTTCACCCGGATCTCCGGCCCGCCCGTGTCGAGGATCTCCACGTCGGGCTCGCCGAACACGACGAACATGTTGCCGCGCCCGGTGTTCTTCAGCTCGGCCGACATGTGCATGTCGGGGTTGATGCGTGCCTTCAGGATGCGCAGCCCGCCGAGCCGGCCCAGCTCGGACGAATGGGCGTCGAAGTTGAAGGCGCAGGCGATCAGCACGTCGAAGCGCGCATCGACCGCCTCGCGCGCGGCGGCGACGATGTCCTGGCGGCCGACGGTGCCGTATTCCGGGCCGATCAGGATGGCGGCGCGCCGCTCCGGCCCGCCCTCGCCCTCGATGAAGGTGCCGGCGGCGCCGATGAAGTCGCCCGGCCACGGTGTCAGGCTCTCGAAGGCGATGCGGTCGCCCTTGTCGTGCTGCCGCACCCCCTCGGCCTTCAGGTAGTCGATGACGATGGCGGCGAAATCCTGCCCGGCCAGGTCGGCGTCGGCGGGCCGGCGCTTGCCCGCGGCCGCGTCCAGCTCGCCGATCACCTCCTCGGCGCTGGCCGGGGCGACCCGGTGCGGCGACAGGCTCTCGACCGTGAAGGGCCCGGCCACGCGCACGCGGGCCCCGTCGACATAGGGCTTGTCGTAGAGGTATTCGACGTCGGCGCGCGCGGCGATGCTGGCATCGATCTCGCGCTGGCGGGCGATGCGCGCCTCCCACCACTTCCCATGCGGCGCCGCGGCCGCGGCGGGTGCCCCGGGCGGCAGTTCGCGCGGGATCTGCCATTCCTCCCAGGCCTGGCCGGCCGCTTCGTTCAGCGCCGCGCGCAGCGGCTCCAGCACCGCCTGCCACTTCTCCCAGATGTCGTCGATGAGCGGGTTGTTGGCGATCGACTTGAGCGTGATGTGCGGCACCCGCTCGTAGACGAAGCCCTGGCGGATATCGTCATGCACCGGCGTGTCGGCGGGCGGGCGCTGCGTAAGCGCGGCCTCCCGGGCCCGTCCCTCGCGGCTGTCGGCCAGCAGGTACCAGGGATAGCGCGCGGCCATCAGCCGGGTGCGCGCCAGCGCCAGGGCGACGCGGCTGGTGTCGATGGTGATCCAGCGCCGGCCCCACTGCTCGGCGACATAGGCGGTGGTGCCGGACCCGCAGGTGGGATCGAGCACGAGGTCGCCGGGGTCGGTGGCCATCAGGATGCAGCGTTCGACAATTTTCTGGGATGTCTGGACGACGTAGGTTTTGTCCATCGCGCTGCCTGATTGCGTATCACCCCATAGATCTGTAATCGGGAAGACTGGGAAGTCCCCATGAAATCGAACATAAGATATGGACGCGCCAGTCTGCTCAATTCGATCTGCCGATTTTAGTCTACGCATGCCATTTTCATTAGTCTTCCATCTGGCGGTTCGCGGAGGGTAGATGGTTTTTCCTGAAATGTGGACAGCAAACCAACTTGATGCCCCCTCGCCTTTATCGCGTCCAACCGATTGGCTGGTCAATGTTTGAAGTCTATAGATGTTTTGGGATTTCTCATGATCGTGTCGTGGTATATTGCGGATTTTTACCCTGCTGCGTGATCCATTCTTGTCGTCAAAAAATGTATATGTAGAATCTCCGTCTTCTCCAAGCTGTCGTTCAATATAAGATTGTCTAAATTTTAGGTTGATCTTGTTTTTGGAGAAGAGGAGCACATAATCTACCGTGCCCGGAAGATATTCACTTGTGGCTCCGCTGGTTTTTTTAATCGCTATTTGGGAGATAAAATTCTCCGCCCCGAACACCTCATCCATCACTGCCCGCACCCGGTGCACGTTCTCGTCGCCGATCTGCACGAAGATCGACCCGCTTTCCGTCAGCAGGTCGCGCATCACGGTCAGGCGGTCGCGCAGATAGGTGAGATAGCTGTGGATGCCGTCCTTCCAGGTGTCGCGGAAGGCCTTCACCTGCTCGGGCTCGCGGCTGATGTCCGTCTGCTTGCCGTCCTTGACGTCGCGGCTCTGGGTCGAGACCTGCCAGTTGGAATTGAACTTGATGCCGTAGGGCGGGTCGAAATAGATGCATTGCACCCGGCCGCGCAGGGCCTCGCGCTCGGCCAGGCTCGCCATCACCTGCAGGCTGTCGCCCAGGATCATGCGGTTCGACCAGTGCTGGTCGTGGCGGTAGAACTCGGCCCGCTGCTCGGGCGTGATGCCGTTGAAATCCGCGAACAGGTCGGGCGCATCGGTCGCCGCCTCGCGCCGCTCGGCGGTGCGGCGCTTCAGGTCGTCGATGATCGCCTTGGGGTGGATCTTCTCCTGGATGTAGAGCGGCGGCACGTTGACGACGAGGTCGGACCAGTCCTGCCGGTCCTTGCCGCGCCACACCAGCTGCGCGTCGGACAGGGTCACCCGGCCGGTCGCCGCCAGCTCGGCCATCTGTTCCTCGGTCAGGGTGATGCGGGTGCCGTCCCAGACCAGCTCGGGCGCCCGCGGCTCCTCGTCGGTGCGGCGCTGTCCCTCCGGCAGCGGGCGGGCGCGGGGATAGCGGGCGGGCGCCATCGGCGCGGCATCCTCCTCGCGCCGGAAGAAGCTCTCCATCTCCGCCGTCGGGATGTTGCGCCGCTGGGCCGCGTCGTGCTTCAGGGCGTCGACCTGCCTGGGGGTTTGGGCTGCCTGGGGATTTGGGCTGCCCGGGGATTTGGGGGAACGGGCCATCAGGCGGAAACCTTCTCGTCTATCAGGCGGGCGACCAGGGCGGCGAAGTCGTCCCCCATGGTCGCCCCGTCGCGGAACTCGGCAAAGTCCCAGCGGCCGAAGCCGCCGAGCGCGTTGACGCCGGGCACCCACATGGCGCGGGTCGTCTCGGCCTTGGCCCGGTCGCTCTCGTCGCGCTGGCCCTTCACCTCCAGCACCAGGTGCAGCGGCTCGGCCCCGCCATCGTCGAGCCGGACCAGGAAGTCCGGCAGGTAGCGCCGCATCGTGCCGCCGTCGAGATAGGGGATCTCGAACCCCAGCGCCTGGTTCCTGGCATAGGCCAGCACGCGCGGGTGGCCCTCCAGGGCGAGCGCCAGCCGTTCCTCCCAGCCGCTGTCGAGCACGACATGGCTGATCTGGCTCTTGGGCGGCCGCGCGCCCGTCGCCCAGCAGGGCTTGGAGGTGATGAAGTTGACGTGGCGGGTCGACCCGCGCGGGTTGTACGGGTCGAGCACGGCGACCAGCCGGCCGTCGCTGCCGCGGGTGCAGGCGATGTCGATCTTCTCCGCCGCGCGGGCCAGCTGGTCCTGATAGAGGATCGCGCCGATCGGCACGCCCCGGGTAACGAGGTAGCCCTCGTCGAGCCAGCGCCGGGCCAGCCGCTGGATCTGCGGGAACAGGTGCTGCCGGGGCACGCCGTCCTGGTCGCGGAAGCGGGCATAGAGCAGGTGCTTGGCGAGGTTGAAGCTGATCTCCGACGGGCGCAGCCGCTCCAGCACCTCGGGCGTGATGGTGACGCCGGCGCCGACGATGCCCTCCATCACCACGGCAACCGGGCCGATGTCCTCGGGCGTGATCTCCAGCCGGCTGTCCTCGGTGAAGACCGCTTCCAGCCGGTCCGACGGCAGCTCGCGGCGATAGCCGCTGACGCGGGGGAAGGCGATCTCCAGCGCAGCCCGCTCCTTGATCGCGTGCACCCGGGTCACCGGCCTGGGCGCGGCCGGCTTCGCCACCTGGGGGGAGGAGGCGAAGTCGAACGGGATGCCCATGATGTCGGCATATTCGACGTCGAACAGCTGGGTCGCCGGGTTCAGGTCGTAGGACTGCCGGCGCAGGGCGCGGCCCACCACCTGCTCGCACAGAAGCTGGGTCCCGAAGGCGCGCACCCCCAGGATGTGGGTGACGGTGTTGGTGTCCCAGCCCTCGGTCAGCATCGATACCGAGACGACGCAGCGGATCTGCTCGCCGAGCCGGCCGGGCCGGCCGACGGTGTTCATCACCTCGCGCAGCAGGTCGCCGTCGCCGACCTCGCCCTCGGCGCCGCCGGCCCCCTCGCGGGCGGCCAGTTCGCGGCGGAACTGCTCGATCTCCGGCCCGGCGGCGTCGCGGAAGCCCCGGTCCAGGGCGTCGCCGGATTCGATCTGGCGCGAATCGATCAGCAGCGTCCGCGGCCGCGGCAGGCGACCGCCCTGGTCGTCATAGTTCCGGAACAGCTCCAGGTGGCCGGGATGGAAGGCCGCGCGCTCCCCCGCGGCCGCCTCGGCATTCTCGAACCCGGCGATCCATTCGAACACCAGCTTCGAGATGGCGGTGTTCTGGCAGACGACGATGAAGACCGGCGGCACCGCGATGCCGGCCCGCGACCAGCGCTCGAACTCGCCCTCATAATGGCTGTAGAGGGCGTGGAGCGCCGTCCGCAGCATGTTGGGAAGGTCGAACGGGCTGAGCTTGTTGGCGCCCGCGGCCGTCTTCGGCAGGTCGCGGCCGACATGCTTCCACAGGTTGCGATAGACGACCGAATCCGTCTGCGCCAGGTTGTCGCTGACCGGCACCCGCGGCAGCTTGACGATGCCACTCTCGATCGCGTCCATCAGGCTGAAGTCGGACACGACCCAGGGGAAGAGGAACCCTTCGGGATAGCCCGACCCGCGCAGGAAGAAGGGGGTGGCGGACAGGTCGTAGACCGCGCGCACGCCCCGCGACAGCCTGCGGCCCAGCGCCTCGATGCCGTTGATCCACAGGCGCGCGGCTTCCGCGTTCTCGGCCGCCTCCTTGCGGTCGTCGCCGGTCAGCTTCTCTTCGTCGCCGCTGCCCGTCTTGTGCCGGTAGCAATGGTGCGCCTCGTCGTTGATGACGTTGACGCGGTCGAAGTTCAGCAGCTTGCCGCAGGCCCGGGCCAGCATCTCGGCGTCGGTCTCCACCGTCGACACCGGTTCGGGCGCATTGCCTTGCAGGAAGCTGCGCCCGACCTTGGACAGGCCGGATGTCTCGCGGTGCTGGAAGGCGTGGTAGTTGGTGATGACGATCTCGGCCCGGCGGATCTCCGGCAGCATCTCGGGCGGGACGATCTCGCGCGTCTGGTAGTAGTTGTCGGGCTCGCTCGGCAGCAGCACGCGCAGCCGGTCGCGGATGGTGATGCCGGGGGTGACGATCAGGAACGCGCGGGAGAAGTCCTTGGAATCCCGGCGCGCCGCGTTCACCGCCTGCCAGGCGATCAGCATCGCCATGACGGTGGTCTTGCCGCTGCCGGTCGCCATCTTCATGGCGACGCGCGAAAGTTCGGGGTTGGCCTCCGCGTTGGCGCGGGCGATCTGGTCGAGCAGCCCCCGGGAGGCGGCGCGGCGCGGGGCGACCTCGGTCAGCCAGATGATCGTCTCCACCGCCTCGACCTGGCAGAAGAACGGGCGCGGCCCGACGAACGCGTGGTGGCGCCAATGCTCCAGCAGCCGCTGCGTCGTCGCGGTCACGCCCCAGTCGGCCGGGTTGCGCAGCCCCCGCCAGCGGTCCAGGTAGCCGCGGATCTCGTTGATCAGCGCGTTCTCGGTATAGGTCTCCAGGTCGAGCGACGCCTGACCGCTCGACGGCCGCTTGCGCGATGCGGGGACGGGCACGATGAAGCGCGACGGGCGGCGGCCCTGCCGCGGCTCGCCCTCCAGCGGCTGGCCGTTCGGGTCGAGCGGATGGTGCAGCTCCGGCGCGCGATAGGGCGAATTCAGGATCGGCCGGTCATAGAAGCTGGTCAACGTCTCCGCCCCGCTTGGCTGGGTCCGGCACGGCAATGGCCGGGCCGGGGGACCGGCATCCTGCGTTCTGGAAGTTGTGTCGTCGAGCCTTGATTCGCGCAGGCCGCGCGCGACTGCCGCGGGCCTACGGCCGCACCAGCACCACCCCGCGGTCGGCCAGCGCCAGCCCGACTTCCGCGCCCGCGGCGAGCGGGTGGCCGACGTCGGGGCTGACGGCGAAGACCGGGCCGATCGCGGTGTCGATGGTGTATTCCATGACCGCGCCCATGTAGGCGGCGCGGCGCACCTGCCCGGGCAGGCCGTGGCCGGCGGCCCCGATCCGGACCGCCTCGGGGCGGATGGCGAGCGAGGCCGCGCCCTGGGGCAGGCCGCGGTGGGGCAGGCGGATGGTGGTCGGCCCGATCTCGACCGTGGCGAAGGCGCCGTCGATCGCCGCGATGCGGGCCGGCAGGATGTTCGCCTCGCCCATGAAGCCGGCGACGAAGACGTCGGCCGGGAACTCGTAGAGCTCGGCCGGGGTGCCGGCCTGCGCGATCTCGGCGTTGCGCATGACGACGATGCGGTCGGACACCGCCAGCGCCTCGCTCTGGTCGTGGGTGACGTAGACGACGGTGACGCCGAGGCGCTGCTGCAACTCGCGAATCTCGTCGCGCATGCGCCGGCGCAGGCGGGCGTCGAGGTTGGACAGGGGCTCGTCGAACAGCAGCACCGCCGGCTCCAGCACCAGCGCGCGGGCGACCGCGACCCGCTGCTGCTGCCCGCCCGACAGCTCGGACGGCAGGCGCTCTCCCAGCCCCTCCAGCCCGACCGAGGCCAGCGCCGCCATGGCGCGCTCGCGCGCCGCGCGGGCCCCCATGCCGGACGAGACGAGGCCGTAGGCGACGTTCTCGGCCACCGTCATGTGCGGGAAGAGGGCGTAGGACTGGAACACCAGGCTGACGTCGCGCTCGCCGGCCGACGCCCGGGTGACGTCGCGCCCGCCGATCGAGATGCGGCCCTCGCTCGGCACCTCCAGCCCGGCGATCATGCGCAGCAGGGTGGTCTTGCCGCAGCCGGACGGGCCCAGCAGGGTGACCAGCGTGCCGCCGGCAATGACCAGGTCGAGCGGCTTCACCGCGGCGACCTTGCCGTAGCGCTTGCCGATCCCCTCCAGCCGGACCTCCGCCCCGCCCTTGCCTTGCGGCATCACACGCGCCCTCCTGCCGGAATGGCGACGGGGGCCGCCGCCCGCCGCCCCAGCCGCCGGCTGCCGACCAGGAGCTGGATGAGGCCGATCGCCGCCACCATCAGCACGATCAGGGCGGCGCTGTAGGCGATCGAGATGCCGTAGTCGCCGTTGATGACGCGGTTGATGATGAAGACGGTGGCCATCTCGTGCCGGGCGGAGACGAGGAAGATGACCGCGCTCACCGTCGTCATCGCCCGCACGAAGGAATAGACCAGCGCGGTCAGGATGGCCGGCTTCAACAGCGGCATCACCACCCGCCGCAGGGTGCGGAAGGTGGAGGCGCGCAGGGTCGCCGACGCCTCGTCCAGGCTGCGGTCGAGCTGGCTCATGGCGGCCATGCCCGACCGCACGCCGACCGGCATGTTGCGGAAGACGAAGCAGGCCACCAGGATGATCCCGGTCCCGGTGATCTCCAGCGGCGGGATGTTGTAGGTGAGGATGTAGGCGACGCCGATCACCGTGCCCGGCACCGCGAAGGTCAGCATCAGCGCGAATTCGAGCGCGAAGCGGCCGGCGAAGCGCTGGCGCGACAGCACCCACGAGGCGAGCATGCCGAGTGCGGCCGTGATCGGCGCGGCGATCGCCGCCAGCGTCACCGTGGTGCCGAGCGAGTTCCAGGCCAGCCCCGACAGGATCAGCCCGCCGTCGGGCGCGGTGGTGATGGCGAAGGCGCGCGCGAAATGGTCGAGCGTCGGCGTCCAGTCGCGGCCCCACACCTTCACGAACGCGCCCGCCAGGGCCATCGCATAGACGATGGCGGTCAGGATCGCCCAGGGCACGGCGATGGAGAAGGCGGCGATCGCGACCGGCCGCGGCAAGGTCGCCGGCAGGCCGCCGTCGCCCTTGCCCGACATCGAGACGTAGGAGCGCCGGCCCAGCACCGCGCGCTGCAGGAAGAAGGCGGCGAGCGCGAAGCCGAGCAGGACCAGCGCCAGCATCGCCGCCCGGCCGAAATCCGCCTGGGCGCCGACCACGGCGAAGAAGATCTCGGTCGACAGCACGCCGAACGAGCCGCCCAGCACGATCGGGTTGCCGAAGTCGGCCAGGCTCTCGACGAACACCACCAGCCAGGCGTTGGCCAGCCCCGGCCGCATCAGGGGCAGGGACACCGTGCGGAAGGTGCGCATCGGGCTGGCGCGCAGCGTCCGCGACGCCTCCTCCATGGTCGGCGAGATGCCCTCGACGACGCCGATCAGCACCAGGAAGGCGGTGGGGGTGAAGGAGAAGACCTGGGCCAGCCACACCCCCTGCGCGCCGTAGATCCAGCGGCCGAGCTGGGCGCCGGTCAGCGCCTCGACCATCTGGTTGACCACGCCCGAGCGCCCGAAGATCAGGATCAGGCCGAGCCCGATGACGAAGGGCGGGGTGATGATCGGCAGCACCGTCAACAGCCGCATGGCGCGGCGCGCCGGGAAGCTGGTGCGGGTCGCGATCAGCGCGAAGGCCAGCCCGAGTGCGGTGGCGACGGTCGCCGTCGACACCGCCAGCACCAGCGTGTTCCAGGCGACGCCACAGGACCGGGCGGAGGTGACGCAGGCCAGCCCCCAGACCTTGCGGTCGGCGACGCGCTCGGCGAAGGCGAGGAGCGGCCCGTGCTCGGCGGTCGGGCCGAACGCCTGGGACAGGATGGTCGCCATCGGCCAGAAGGTGAAGACCAGGATAGAGCCGGCGAGCAGCCCGACCGCGCCCGCGGTGAAGCGGTCGCCCTTGAAGGCGCCCTGCCGCGCCAGCCCGTCGGTCACCTGGAACAGGAAGCCGACCAGCGCCACCGCGCCGCCGATGCCGATGCCGAACTGGCGGTCCTCGATCGGGCCGAACAGCGCCTCCAGCCACGGTGCGGTCCAGCCGCGGATGCCGATGGCGAAGCCCTGGGCGACGACCGCCAGGATGCCGATGGTCCCGGCCGCGACCAGGATCCCGCCGCGCCGCTCGCGACCCAGGCCGGGCAGCAGGGCGGCGGGCGCGCCGATCGCCAGGGCCGCCAGCACCGGCCAGAACCAGAACCGGCCGTGGCGGACCGCCTGGGCCGCGGCCGAAGCCGCCTCCGGGTCGTCCTGGAACAGCGCCAGCAGGCTGCCGGCGCGGAGCCCGTCCTGCTGCATGTGCCAGGGCAGCAGGACGGCGCCGGCCAGCGCCACCCACCACCACAGCTGCACGCCCGGCTTCCTCACCGCGGTGGCCGGCCCGGCCGCATCATCGCGGCAGCCGCCCGATCTCCTCGTCCCAGCGGGCCAGCAGGCGGTTGCGCTCGGCCGACCGGCCGAAGCGGGCCAGGTCCTGCGGCACCAGGCGGGCCTGCGACAGGTCGGGCGTGCCCGGCGGGGGCGGGGCCTTGCGGTTGGCGGGCAGGTGCAGCTGGCCCGCCTTGGCCGTCAGGGCCTGGGCCTCCGGGGTCAGCGCCCAGTCGTAGAAGCGCCGGGCCTGGGCGCGGTTGCGGGCGCCCTTGACGATCGACATGGCGTCGACCGCCAGCGTCGTGCCCTCGCACGGGGCGGCCGTCGCGACCGGGAAGCCGGCCTTGGTCTCGGCCGCGAAGCCTTGCACGAAGCCGAGCGAGATCGCCGTCTCGCCGCGGGCGACGGCGCGGGTGGGGGCGATGCCGGAGCGGGGGTAGCTGTTGACGTTGGCGTGCATGCCCTGGAGGAAGCGGAACGCCGCGTCCTCGCCCTTGATCTGCACCAGGATGGTGAGGATCGTATAGGCCGTGCCCGAGGAATGCGGGTTCGACATCTGGATCTCGCCGCGATAGGCGGGCCGCAGCAGGTCGTCCCAGCAGGCCGGCGGCGGCAGCTTCTTCTTGGCCAGGAGCTCGGTGTTGTAGCCGATGCCGACGACGAGCCCGGCCATGCCGACCGTGCGGCCGCCCGATGCCGTCCACAGGTCGCGCGCCCATGGCTCCAGGTCGTCGAGCGCCGCCGGCCGGAACGGCTCCGTCAGCCCCTGCTCGGCCGCCACCAGGTGGGCGTCGGCCTGGCCCGTCCACCACACGTCGCCGCGCGGGTTGGCGGCCTCGGCCCGGATCTGGGCCAGCACCTCGCCGGTGCTCTTCTGGGTCATCGCGACCTGGGTCCCGGTCGCCGCCTGGAAGCCGGTCGCCATCTCCTGGCACCATTCGACCGGGCCGGAGCAGTAGAGGTTGAGCGCGCCCTGTCCGGCCGCGGGCCCGGCCGACAGGGTCGCGACGGCGAGGGCTATGGCGGCGAGGCGGCGCATCAGCCGCGCGGCAGGCCGCCGACCTCCCGGTCCCAGCGCTCGATCAGCCGCTTGCGCTCGGCCGCCTTGCCGTACTTCGCGAAGTCGTACTCGATCAGCTTCATCTTCGACAGGTCGGGGGCCTTGGGCGGCAGCGGCGCCGCCATGTTGGCAGGGGTCTGCAGCTGCCGGCCGGCGTCGTAGCCGAGCCGCTGGGCCGGCGCCGTCAGGGCCCAGTCGTAGAACTTCTTCGCGTTGGCCAGGTTGCGCGCGCCGGCGATGATCGACATCGAGCCGATCTCGAAGCCGGTGCCCTCGCACGGCGTCGCATAGTCGGCCGGGAAGCCGGCGTTGGCCTCCACCACCGCGTCATGCACGAAGCTGATGGAGACGCCGGTCTCGCCGCGCGCCACCGCCTTGATCGGCGCGGTGCCGGACCTTGTGTAGGCGTTCACGTTGGGGTGCAGCGCCTTCATGTACTGGAACGCCTGGTCCTCGCCCATCAGCTGCACGATGGTCGCGATCATGACGTAGGCGGTGCCCGAGGAATTCGGGTTGGCCATCTGGATCTCGCCCTTGAGGCCGGGCCTGGTCAGGTCGGCCCAGCAGGCGGGCGCGGCCTGCCCCTTCTTGGCCAGGAGCTCGCGGTTGAAGCCGAAGCCGAGCGCGCCCGCATAGACCCCGACCGCGCGCTTGTTCGACTGCGTCCATTGCAGGCGCGCCCAGGGATGCAGCTCCTTCAGGTTGGCGCTCTCGTAGGCGACGGTCAGCTTCTCCTCGGCGGCGGCCATGTGCGGGTCGCCGGTGCCGCCGAACCAGACGTCGGCCTTGGGGTTCTGCGCCTCGGCGCGGATCTGGGCAAAGGTCTCGCCGGACCCCTTCTGGGTCATCGCCACCTTGACCTTGGTGTCCCGCTCGAAGTTGGTGGCGATCGCCTGGCACCATTCGACCTGGACGGAGCAGTAGAGGTTGAGCTGGCCCTGGGCCGCGGCCGGGCTGGCGGCGGCGCCGGCCAGCAGCGGCAGGGCGAGGGCGACGGCGGCCCGATTGCGGTTCATGTCGGCGTTTCCCCGGATGCGTTCGCGGCCGGCCGGCGGCATCGGCCGGCCTGCTTCACGAATCTGTAACAATTCGCGCGGATCTTGCCCAGATGGCGCGGGGGCTAATCAGGTCGGCGCGAGGGCGCGCTCGATGTCCTTCACGACCGCTTCGGCCGTCGTCTCGGGGGATCCGGGCAGGCGGCGCAAGGGCACGCCCAGCCCCTCCGTCAGGGCCGCGACCATCGCCGTCGCCCGCTCCGGCCCGCGGCCGGCGAAGGCGGCATCCAGCCGCTGGGCGCCGAGGCCGGTCGCCACCAGGGCCTCCGCCGGCGCCGCGTAGACCGCGGCGTCCAGCGTCGGGTCCTCCGCGATCAGGCCATAGGCCTCGGGCAGGGCGCGGACGGCGATGCCGGGGCGCCAGCCGTCCAGGTCGACCCCGTTCCGGCTGACCGTGCCGACCCGCCATCCGAACCGCCCGCGCAGGGCCGCGGCGACGGCGGCCAGATGCTGGGACAGGTCGTCGTCCGAAACCAGCAGGACATGGCGCATCAGCCCGCGCTCGGCCGGCGGATAGCAGCGGTCGAGCAGGATGCCGGCGACGTCCAGGTCGGTTTCCATGTCGTAGTGGATCCTCAGGTTCGGGTGCGGGTTTACCTCGCAGATCCCGCCGCCGACCTCGCGCCAGGACCGGGTTATGTCCGGCATGCGCAGGTCGATGCCGGCGACGTCCAGGCCGACCAGCCCGGCCGCCCGGACCGTCATGGCGCGATTGTCCGGATGCATCCGGCGGGTGACGTCGATGCGCCACGGGCCGCCCATCCGCATCCCCGGCCGGACATGCACCTGGACCTCTTCCCCGGCGGCCGGGATGCTGTCGTAGGTCAGGCCCTTGCGGGCCAGGTAGCGCCGGCTGTTCTCGTCGATCGCGATCGGGTAGAGCGGGAAGCCGTGCTCTTCCGGCCCGCGCCGGGGGTCGGCGTTGGCGATCCCGATCAGCTCGCCGATGCTGTGCCGCCCGTCGCCGGTGACGGAGGGGTAGGGACGCATCAGCGCCGCGGCCACCTCGCCGCGGATGACCAGGACCCGGTACTCGTTGCCGGCGATATAGGTCTCGGCGACCACGGGCTGTTCGGCCGCCGCGGCCGCCGCCGCCGCCCAGGCCGGATCGATCTCGTCGTCGGCGAAGACGAGGCTCACGCCCCGGCTCAGGGACATGGCGACCGGCTTCACCACCACCGGCAGGCCGGCGCGGCGGGCGAAGTCCCGGATCTCGTCGGCGCTGGCGACCGGCTCCTGCCGCGCGGCCGGCAGGCCGCTGCGGCGCAGCATGGTGTTGCCGGTGCGCTTGTTGCCCGCCAGCGAACTGGCAATGGCCCCGGTGCGCCAGGTGCCGGAGGCATTGAAGCGCCGGCCGAACCGTCCTTCCCCGAACTGGAAGATGTAGGGGGCCGGCTCGAGCATCCGCCAGGGAATGTTCCGGGCCTGCGCGGCGCGGACCAGCGAACGCCGGCTGCGCGGCAGCCAGGAATCGCCGTCCTTGCGGAGCTGCAGGATCCGCGCGACGGCGCCTTCGCTCCAGCCGGCGGCGGGGGCGTCCGGCGAAGCCGCCCGGTTGAGCAGGTCGGCCGCCAGCTCCATGGCCGACCGGGTCAGCTCGAAGCTGCCGGTCGGGATCGCGGCCAGATGGCGTGCGCCGCTGCCGGCGCCGGTGCGGGCGGCCGCCGGGGGCGGATGATCGACCCAGGCCAGCAGGAAGCCCGCCAGCGCCTCGACCGCCTCGGCCGCGTCGGCCGGCGGCGGCGGAAAGGGCAGGTCGGGCAGTCCGGCCGGGAACAGGCGGTCCAGGAGCGGGGCGACGGCCGGCCAGGCCGCCGACGGGAAGTCGCCCCGGACGGTGGCGATCAGCGCCGATCGCGGCACGACCCAGTTGGCGCCCTGCAAGGGAACGAACCGTTCGAGCCGCAGCGCGTCCGGCGCCGGTGCGGAGTCCTGCTCATGCATCCAAATCTGCCGATCCGTGGCGTGCCCGGCTGGCACTTTGCGCTCCCTTACCGCATGCTGGCCCGCTCTGCCCAGCCAACAGGCACCGAATTCCGGAACGATCGGGGCTCGGCGACGTTGCGGCTGGGCCGAAAACGCTCTAGCGCCGTCGTCCGGCGCCTGCCCGGGGGAGAATACGCCATGACCCGCTTCCGCGCTGCGCTCGCCGCCGCCGCATTCCTGTGCGCGCCGCCCGCCTGGGCCGCCGACCCGAAATGCGAGACGGACCAGCCGATCGTCTTCGGCGGCCTCGACTGGGACTCGGCCGCCTTCCACACCGCGGTCGCCCAGGCGATCCTGACCAAGGGCTATGGCTGCAAGGTCGATACCGTGCCGGGGTCGACCATCCCGCTGATCAACGGGCTGGCCCGCGGCGACGTCCAGGTGCTGATGGAGATCTGGGCCAACAACCAGCCCGAGGCCTGGACCAAGGCGGCCGCCGCCGGCACCGTGCGGGAGAACGGGACCAACTTCCCCGACGCCATCCAGGGCTGGTTCGTGCCGCGCTATGCAGTCGAGGGCGACCAGGCGCCGGCCAGGGGGTTGAAGTCGGTCTCGGACCTGCCGCGGCACAAGGCCGTGTTCCGCGATCCCGAGGAACCCGGCAAGGGCCGCTTCTACAACTGCGTCGCCGGCTGGCAGTGCGAGGTGGTGAACGAGAAGAAGCTGCACGCCTACGGGCTGCTCGACCACTTCACCAACTTCAAGCCGGGTACCGGTGCCGCCCTGGCCGCGGCGGCCGAGAGCGCGGTGCGCCGCCGCCAGCCCGTGCTGTTCTACTACTGGGGGCCGACCTGGCTGCTGGGCAAGATCGGCCGCGACCTGGTGATGCTGGAGGAGCCGCCGTTCGACCAGGCGTCGTGGGACGCGATGACGGCCGAGAAGGACCCGGCGAAGGTCAGGACGGCCACCGCCTATCCGGTGGTCAAGGTGGTGGTCGGGGTCAATTCCGCCTTCGCCGACAAATCGCCGGGCATCGCCCGCTTCCTGGAGGCCTACCAGACCAGCGGCGACATCGTCTCCGAGGCGCTGGCCTACATGCAGGACACCGGCGGCAAGGCCGCGGACGGCGCCCGCAACTTCCTGAAGACGCGCGAGGACGTCTGGTCGGCCTGGGTGCCGGCGGATGTCGCCGCCCGGGTCAAGGCCGGCCTCTGAGCCGGCGCTGAACCGGCATCGGCTGCCAGGAGGCGGGCCTGTTCCCCGATCTGCCCGCATTCCCGGACCTGGCGGGGCCGATCAAGCGCGCGGTGAACGCGGCGGTCGATTACCTGGTGGTGTCGCATGGCGATGCCTTCCAGGCCTTCGCCGATTCGCTGCTGGTGGTGCTGGTCTGGATCGAGCGCGGGCTGCGCGGTGCCCCGCCGGCCGTGGTGCTGCTGGCGGTGGCCCTGCTGGCGCTGCTGGCCGGGCGCAGCCTGCGCCTGGCCGCGGCGATGGCGGCGGTGGCCTGGCTGGTCGGTGCGCTCGGCCTGTGGGACCAGGCGATGCAGACCATCGCCATCATCCTGGTATCGGTCGGCATCGCGGTCGTGACCGGCCTGCCGCTGGGCGTGCTGTCGGCCCGCTACCGGCCGGTCCGGGCGGTCGTGGTGCCGTTCCTCGACCTGATGCAGACGATCCCCAGCTTCGTCTACCTGATCCCGGCGGCGATGCTGTTCGGGCTCGGCAAGGTGCCGGCGATCCTGGCGACCGTCGTCTATGCCACGCCGCCGCTGGTGCGCCTGACCGATCTCGGGATCCGCCAGGTGGACGGGGCCGTGGCCGAGGCCGCGCGCGCCTTCGGGGCCACCCGCGGCCAGGTGCTGCGCGGCGTCGAGCTGCCGCTCGCCCTGCCGTCGATCATGCAGGGCCTGAACCAGACCACGATGATGGCGCTCTCCATGGTGGTCATCGCCTCGATGATCGGCGCCCGCGGGGTGGGGGAGACGGTGCTGCTCGGCCTGCAGCGCGGCGACCCCGGCGAGGGGTTCGTCGGCGGCCTGGCGATCGTGCTTCTGGCGATCGCGTTCGACCGCATCACCCAGGCCTATGGGCAGCGTCTCCAGGCGCGCCGCGGCCTGTCGGGGTAGCCCATGGCCCTGATCGAACTCGACGGCGTCACCACCATCTTCGGCCGGCGGCCGCGGCGCGCGCTGGACGCCGTGCGCGGCGGTGCCGGGAAGGCGGCGCTGCTGGCGGAGTGGGGCCATACGCTGGCGCTCGACGAGGTGTCGCTCGCGATCGAGGCGGGCCAGGTCTTCGTCCTGATGGGCCTGTCCGGGTCCGGCAAGTCGACGCTGGTCCGGCACGTCAACCGGCTGGTCGAGCCGACCGCCGGCCATGTCCGGGTCGACGGGGTCGATGTCCTGGCGCTCGACCGGGCCGGGCTGGGGGCGTTCCGCCGGCGCATGGTCGCCATGGTGTTCCAGCATTTCGGCCTGCTGCCGCACCGGCCGGTGATCGAGAACGTGGCCTACGGCCTGGCGATCCGCGGCGAGCGGCGGGCCGCCCGCGAGGCCAAGGCGGCGGAGTGGATCGCCCGCGTCGGCCTGGCCGGCTATGAACGCCACTACCCGGCGGCGCTCTCGGGCGGGATGCAGCAGCGGGTCGGCCTCGCCCGGGCGCTGGCCGTGGAAACCCCGATCCTGCTGATGGACGAGCCCTTCTCGGCGCTCGACCCGCTGACCCGGGCCGAGCTGCAGGACCTGCTGGCGGACCTGCAGCGCGACCATGGCCGGACCATCGTCTTCGTCACCCACGACCTCGACGAGGCGACGCGCCTCGGCGACCGCATCGCCATCCTGCGCGACGGGGTGGTGGTGCAGGAGGGCACGCCGGCCGACATCCTGGAGCGGCCGGCCGACGACCATGTCCGTGCCTTCGTCGGCGCGATCCACCGGCCGCGCCGGGCCGGCCGGGATGCCGCCCGGCCCGCGGGTCAGTCGCCGAGCAGGCCGTTGGCCTCTCCCAGCGCCGGATAGCCCGCCTCGGCGGGGGTTGCCGTCATCTCCGGCACCACCGGGGTCTTCAGGGCCGGCATGCGGTTGCCCATGCCGTCGAGCAGGCCGCGCGCGAAGAGGCCGCGGCCGACGAAATGCGGGTCGGCCATGGCGTCCTGCAGGGAGCCGACCACGTTGCAGCAGCAGTCCCGGCCGGCGAAGGCCGCCTGCCATTCCGCCGCGGTGCGCGTGGCGATGCACGCGGCGACGGCGCGCGCGGATGCCTCGGGGTCGGCACGGTCGTCGCGCGCCGCCTCGGGCAGGTCGATGACCGCGCAGAAGATGCTCCAGAAGCGGTCCTCGAGCGGTGCCGCCGCCATGTAGGCGCCGTCCCGGGTGCGATAGATCCGGTAGCGCGCCGAGCCGCCGGTGACCCGCGCCCCGCCGGGCCGGGGCCAGGCGCCGCCGGCCATCCCGTCGCCCATCGCCCAGTACATGAAGGTGAAGAGGTTGTCGGTCATGGCGATGTCGAGGCGCCGGCCGGTGCCGCTGCGCTGGCGCTCGGCCAGCGCCAGCAGGATGTTGATCACCGCCGGATAGGTGCCGCCGGCAATGTCCGCGACCAGGGCCGGCGGCACCACCGGCGCGCCGTCCGGGCCGGCGGCCAGGGCCAGCAGCCCGGTCTCGGCCATGTAGTTCATGTCGTGGCCGGCGACCTGGGCCTTGGGGCCGGACTGGCCGTAGCCCGTGATGGCGCAATAGACCAGCTTCGGGTTGCGGGCCGACAGCCGCTCCCAGCCGAGGCCGAGCCGGTCCATGACGCCGGGGCGGAACTGCTCCACCAGCACGTCGGCCCGGTCGATCAGCGGCAGCAGCCGGTCGACGGCGCCGGGCGCCTTCAGGTCGATGGCGATCGAGCGCTTGGCGCGGTTCAGCAGAGCGAAGTTGACGCTGTCCTGCCCGAAGGCGGGCGGGTAGGCGCGCATGTCCTCGCCGGTCCCGGGGCGCTCGACCTTGAGGACGGTGGCGCCGGCCTCCGCCAGGATCAGAGTGGCGAGCGGCCCCGGCAGCAGGGTCGAGAAGTCGATGACGGTGATGCCGTCGAGCGGTGCCATGGTGCATGCCGATCCGGATGGTGGCGGGGCCGGCATCCTATGGCGGATCGCCGGCGGCTTCCAGGCGCGGGGCGGGCGGGGACGATGCGGCCGCGGTGGCGTCGAGGGCCTGCCGGAGGCGCGCGAGCGCGCCGGGGGACAGCGACTCGCCGGTCCGGGCCGTGGCCTCGATCTCGCCCAGCAGCTGCGCCAGGCGGGGGCTGCCGAGGTTGGCCGCGGCCCCCTTGCTGCGGTGGGCGGCGGCCCGCACCTCCTCCGGCGGCAGGCCGGGCGTCGACAGGGCGGCCACGGTCGCCGCGACGTTGTCGAGCATGGCCGCGAACAGCCGGGCCTCCTGCGCGGCACCGATCACGTCTGCCGTCCGCGATCGGCGCTGGATGTCGACGAGCGGTGGTTCGGTCGACGGCGCGGGAGCATCGCTCGCGGCCGGCGGACCGGGCTCTGCCGGCGCGGCGGCGATCGCGGCCGGCCCGCGCTGCCGCACCAGGGTCCCCACGGTCTCCCACAGGCGGGCGAAATCGACCGGCTTCACCAGGACCGCATCCATGCCCGACGCCAGGCACTGGTTGCGCTGCGCCTCGGTGGCGTCGGCCGTGAGACCGATGATCGGCACCCGGGCGGTCGCGCCGCGTCCGGCGCGGATGCGGCGCGTCGCCTCCACACCGTCCATGCCGGGCATGCGGACATCCATCAGGATCAGGTCGAAGCGGCCGGCATCGGCCGCGGTCACCGCGTCGGCACCGTTCCGGGCCATGGTCACCCGATGCCCGGCCGCCCGCAGCGCCTCGCGCATCAGGTCCTGGTTCAGCGGGGAATCCTCGACCACCAGGACGGAAAGGGGAGGCAGGGCCGGGGGCGGGCTCTGCCGGACCTTGCCCGGCCGGTGGTCGTCGGCGGTGGTCAGGGGCAGGCGCACAAGGAAGCGGCTGCCGACGCCCTCGCGGCTGTCGAAATCGATCTCGCCGCCCATCATCTCGCTCAGCCGGCGGCAGATGACGAGGCCGAGGCCGGTGCCGCCGAAATGGCGGGTGGTGGAGCTGTCCGCCTGGACGAAGGGCTTGAACAGCCGGGCCTTCTGGTCGTCCCGGATGCCGACGCCGGTATCGCGGACCTCGATGCGCAGCATCACCGGCTGTCCGGCCGGCGTGTCGGGGCCGGCACCGTCGACGGCCGCGGCAACATCGACCCGGCCGGCATGGGTGAACTTGATCGCGTTGCCGATCAGGTTGCTCAGGATCTGCTGGATCCGCACCGGATCGCCGCGCAGGAACGGAATCGGCGCTGCCGGATCCGTGGCCAGGATCAACCCCTTCTCGATCGCGGCCGGGCGATGGAGCGATACCACCTCGTCGACCAGCGCACCCAGGTCGAAGTCGACGGCCTCCAGCTCCAGCAGGCCGGCCTCGATCTTCGATACGTCCAGCATGTCGTTGAGGACGGCCAGCAGGTTCTCGCCGGCCGAGCGGATGACAGAGGTGTGGTGACCCAGCCGCGGCGGCAGGTCGGGCGCGGTCCGCAGCAGCTGATTCATGCCGAGGATCGCGTTCACGGGAGTGCGGATCTCGTGGCTGAGGACGGCCAGGAACTCCGACTTGGCGCTGTTCGCGGTTTCGGCAGCCTGAAGGGCGGCGATCTGCGCCCGCGAGAAGCGCGCGACCAGCCAGGACAGCAGCCCCAGGATCAGCAGGCCGACCACCGAGAAGGCGGCCAGCAGGCGGGAGCGCTGTCGGCCGGGCTCCTGCACCTCGTCCAGGTCGACCGCGACCACCGCGCGCTGCCCGAAGGTCGGCATCCCGGCCACCGCCAGCAGCCAGTCGCTGTCCCGCTCGCCGAGCCGGCCCGCGAACCGCGACAGGTGGACCCCGCCCTCGTGCCCGTTCGGCCGGTCGATCGCGACCGGCAGCACCCAGCTGCCGTCCGCGTCCGGTTCGCCCAGCCCGTAGCCGGCGGCGATGACCCCGTCCGGATAGGTGATCGCGGCGGCATGGGCCGAACCGTTGGCGGCGAGCCGCCCCATGACCACCGCGAAATAGTCCTGGCTCATGGTCGTGCCCACGGCGCCCCGGAAGGTGCCGGTCCGGTCGCGCAGCGGCCAGGCGAAGATCGGCGCGCGCTGCCGGATGCGCGCCATCAGCAGGGGGCGGGTATGGACGAAGTGGCGGCTCGGATCGCCCGCCAGCGCCTTGAACATCGGATGCTCGCCGAAATCCATGCCGATGGAGCCGGGGTCGGTACCGAGACGGACGATGCCGGCCTGGTCGGTGATGGCGAAGCCCCATGCCTGGGGGAGCTGCCGCATGCCGGCGCGGACCAGCGGAGCCGTGCGCTCGAGGAACGTGTCGTAGCTCTCTTCCTGGATGTGGAAGCTCTCGGCCACGTTGCGCATGTGCAGGTCGATCGCCTGGATCGTCCGCTCCGCGTGCTCGGCCAGGAGCAGCGCCGTCGCGGTCGCGGCCCGCTCGGCCTGGCGCTGGGTCGTGCGGCGATCCTGCACCGCCGTCACCCAATTGCCGGCGATCGCCACCACCACCAGGACGACGTAGCCCGTGGCGACGAGCGCTACTACGGCATTCCAGGATTTCCCGCACCGCCCGGGCGGTGCGCCCTCGGCCATCAGGTCGGGCCAGGCATCAGGTCGGGCCGGCCATCAGGTCCTGCCGTAGGTGTCCTCGAAGCGCACGATATCGTCCTCCCCCAGATAGCTGCCGGTCTGCACCTCGATCAGGTCGAGCGGGATGCGGCCCGGATTTTCCAGTCTATGCTGCTCGCCGAGCGGGATGTAGATGGATTCGTTCTCGCGGAGCAGGCGATTTTCCGTCCCGCACACGACGCGGGCGGTTCCGTTGACGACGATCCAGTGCTCGGCCCGGTGGTGGTGCATCTGCAGGGACAGCTTGCCCCCCTCCTTGACCTGGATGTGCTTCACCTGGTGGCGGGTGCCGAGGTCGATGGTCTCGTAGTAGCCCCATGGCCGATAGATGCGCTTGTGGCTCTTGACCTCCGGCCGCTTGCGCAGGGCCAGCACGTCGACCACCTGGCGCACGTCCTGCGACCGGTCGCGGGCCATGACGATGATCGCGTCGTCGGTGTCGACGACGCTGATGCCTTCCACCCCCAGCAGGGCCACCAGGCGCTTGTCGGCGCGCACATAGCAGTCGCGCGAATCGAGGGCGAGCACGTCGCCGGTCAGCGCGTTGCCGTCGGCGTCCTTTTCGGTGATCTCCCACAGGGCTTGCCAGGAGCCGAGGTCGCTCCATGCCATGTCGACCGGCACGACCACGGCGTCGGCGGTGTGCTCCATCACCGCGTGGTCGATGGAAATCGAGGGCGAGGCGGCGAAGGCCTCGCGGCCGAGCCGCAGGAAGTCGAGGTCGCCGCCGCCGGCTGCGACCGCCGCCCGTGCCGCGGCCGCGATCGCCGGCTGCAGCCGCTCGAGCTCCGCCAGGTAGCGATCGGCGCGCAGCACGAAGATGCCGCTGTTCCACCAGGCGTGGCCGCCGGCCAGCAGCGCCTCGGCATCGGCCCGGGGCGGCTTCTCGACGAAGCGGTCGACGACGAAGACCCCGTCGGTGCCGGCCTCCTGCCCCTGGACGATGTAGCCATAGCCGCTGTCGGGCCCGGTCGGCCGGATGCCGAAGAGCGCGAAGCGGCCGGCCGCCGCCGCCGCGGCGGCGCGCTCGACCGCGGCCAGGAAGGCGGCCAGGTCGGCGATGTGATGGTCCGACGGCAGCACCAGCATGACCCCGGCCGGGTCCTCGCGGGCGATGATGGCGGCGGCCACGGCCACCGCGGGGGCGGTATTGCGGCCGATCGGCTCCAGCACGATGGCCGCCGGCACGATGCCGAGGGCGCGTAGCTGCTCGGCCACCAGGAAGCGGTGCTCCTCGTTGCAGACCACCAGCGGGGGGGCGAAGGACGCGGTGTCCGCCACCCGGGTCGCCGTCTCCTGCAGCAGGGACGACGGGCCCAGCAGCGGCAGGAGCTGCTTCGGCAGATCGGCCCGCGACAGGGGCCAGAGACGCGTCCCGGACCCGCCGGAGAGGATCACCGGGTGCAGGCGGGGGCGGCTCGACGGCATGGGGGGTTCCTTTCCGGTCGGGATTCCGAAGCGGTCGCTCCGGAACGGCTCGGCTTTGCTGCGACTCGGCTGCGAAACGGATCAGCCCACTTCCAGCCGGCCTCCGCCGGCGTTGGCGGCCGCGTGGAGGGCGGCCAGCGCCCGGCCGGGCAGTTCGCGCAACCCGCCCGGCAGGTCGGCGGGACACCAGGCCAGGCCGGCGCTGACGGTCGCGGCGGCGATCCCGGCGGGCTCGCCCAGTCCGGGGGCGGCGGCTGCCGCCAGGGCCCGCCGGACGCGCTCTTCCGCCTCCGGCGCCTGGATGCGGCGCAGCAGGGTCAGCAGCCGGCCCTCGCCGTCATGGGCCAGCAGATCGCCGATCGTGCCCGCCTCGCGGCCCAGCCGGTCGGCCAGCGCCCCCGTCAACCGGTCGGCGGCATCTGCCCCCGACCGCTCGCGGATGCCGGCCTGGCCATCGATAGCGAAGATCGCCAGGGCCATCGGCGAAGAGCGCTCCCCGGCGGCCGCGGCCTCGAGGATGGCTTCGATCAGGTCGCGGTGCGGCAGCAGGAAGTCCGGGTGGATGGTCCGGGTCAGCGCTCCATCGGCCCGCACCGGGGCCGGTTCGAGGCGCCGGTCCGGTTCGGGCCGCAGCCGCAGGGCCGAACGCACGCGCGCCAGCAATTCCGACTTCTGGACCGGCTTGCGGATATAGTCCGCCGCCCCGGCCGCGAATGCCTCCTGCAGCGATGCCGTTTCCTGCCGCGCGGTCACCATCAGGACGGGCACGTTGCGATAGCGCGGGTCGCTCTTGATCCGGCTGCAGGCGGCGATCCCGTCGATTCCGGGCAGCATCACGTCGAGCAGGATGACGTCGGCGGTCGGGGCCGCGGAAGGATCGTCCAGATGCAGCCGCAGGAACGCCTCCTCGGCGGATTCGGCGACATCGTCCACCCGGAAGCCGCCGCCATGCAGCAGCACGGTGATCAGCTCCCGGATCTCGGGCACGTCGTCGACAACCAGCGCTCGCATCCCGACCTCAACTCCCTGCGGGGCCGTGCGGAAGACGCCCGCTGCCTGCCGGTCCCGTCCCGTTCGCGCTTTTCATAGCGCGCCGGCCCCGGCGCCGTCACGATGATGCTGCACCAGGGTCGGGGCTATTGCCGGCGTTGAAACGCCGGATTGGCGAGCGACATATTTTCGTGGATATATCGACCATGCGCCTGCCCACCCGCACCGCGACGCCATGTTCGGCCTGACCGACGAGGAGATGACGGCCATCCGGCTCAGCCTCGTGGTCGCCGGCTGGGCGACCGCGGGCAGCCTGCCGGTGGCGATCCTGGTCGCGCTGGCGCTGGTGCGCAGCCGGCTGCCGGGCATGGCGCTCCTCAACGGGCTGGTGCACCTGCCGCTCATCCTGCCGCCGGTGGTGACGGGATACCTGCTGCTGCTGCTGTTCGGGCGCCGCGGGGTGGTGGGCGCCTTCCTGGCGGACCAGTTCGGCATCGTCCTGGCGTTCCGCTGGACGGGCGCGGCGCTGGCCGCCGCGGTCATGGGCTTCCCCCTGATGGTGCGGGCGATCCGCCTGTCGCTGGAGGCGGTCGACCGGCGGCTGGAGGCGGCGGCCGGGACGCTCGGCGCCTCGCCCGCCTGGGTGTTCCTGACCGTCACCCTGCCGCTGATGCTGCCGGGGCTGATCGCCGGCACCATCCTCTGCTTCGCCAAGGCGATGGGCGAGTTCGGCGCCACCATCACCTTCGTCTCCAGCATCCCGGGCGAGACCCAGACCCTGCCGTCGGCGATCTACGCCTTCACCCAGGTGCCGGGGGGCGATGCCGGCGCGCTGCGCCTGACCGCCGTTTCCGTCGCGATCTCGATGGCGGCCCTGCTCGCCTCGGAATGGATGGCGCGCCGCGCCGGCCGCCGCCTGGGCCTCTCGTGATGCGCCTCGCGGTCGACGTCCGCCATCGCTTCGGCGCCTTCGAGCTGGATGCACGGTTTTCCGGCGATGCCGGGCTGACCGCGCTGTTCGGCCGCTCGGGCTCGGGCAAGACCTCGGTCGTCAACCTGATCGCCGGCCTGGTCCGACCCGACCAGGGCCGGATCAGCATCGACGGCCGGGTGCTGGTGGATACGGCGGCCGGGGTGTTCGTGCCGCCGCACCGCCGGCGCATCGGCTACGTCTTCCAGGAAGCGCGCCTCTTCCCGCACCTCAGCGTGCGCGGCAACCTGCTCTATGGGCGCTGGTTCACCCGCGCCGCCGAGCGCCGGGAAGGGTTCGATCGGGTGGTCGACATGCTGGGGGTGGGCGCCCTGCTCGACCGCCGTCCTTCGGCCCTGTCGGGCGGCGAGCGCCAGCGGGTCGCGATCGGGCGCGCGCTGCTCGCCAGCCCGCAGATCCTGCTGATGGACGAGCCGCTGGCGTCCCTCGACCTTGCCCGCAAGGCCGAGATCCTGCCCTACATCGAGCGCCTGCGCGACGAGGCCGGCATCCCCATCATCTATGTCAGCCATTCGATCGACGAGGTGGCGCGCCTGGCCGGCACGCTGGTTCTGATGGCGGCCGGCCGGGTGCTGGCCGCCGGGCCGGCGGCCTCCATCCTGGCCCGGGTCGACCTGGAGCCGCTGGCCGGCACGGAGGAGGCGGGCGCGGTGCTCGACGCCACGGTGGAGGTCGCCGACGACGGCTTCGGGCTGGCCGTGCTGCGGACGGCAGCCGGGCCGTTGCTGGCGCCGTCCGCCGGGCTGGCGCCTGGGGTGCGCCTCCGGCTGCGCATCCGCGCCCGCGACGTGATGCTGGCGACCCGGCGGCCGGACGGCATCAGCGCCCTCAATGTCCTGGAGGCACGGGTGGCCGCGATCGGCCAGCCCCACGGCGCGGCCGTCGACGTGCAGCTCGACTGCGCCGGCACGGCACTCGTCGCCCGAATCACCCGCCGCTCGGTCGAGCAGCTCGGCCTGCGGCCGGGCCGGCCGGTCTTCGCCATCGTCAAGTCGGTCGCGTTCGACGCGGGCTGAGGTGCGGCTACGCGTCGTCGTCGATGTCGGGCCCGTCGATATCCGGGCCCGCGAAGTCCGGCGGGCGGTCGGAGAGGGACTGGGCGAAGGCGGCGAGGTGGGCCGCCGCGGCGCCCTCGACCGCTGCCTCCATGGTCCGGTAGCGGTCGACCATCGCCTGGCCGGCCGGGGTCAGCGCCGCCCCGCCGCCACCCGACCCGCCGTGCTGGGTCGCCACCACCGGGTCCCGGAACGCCTGGTTGAGGCTGTCGACCAAGAGCCAGGCGCGGCGATAGGACATGCCCATCGCCCGGCCGGCGGCGGAGATCGAGCCCTGGGCGCCGATCAGCTCCAGCAGGCGGATCTTGCCCGGCCCCAGCGCCCCGTGCTGGCCGAAATCGACCCGGATGGTCAGGCGCGCCTCGTCGTGGCCGCGGCCGGGCTTGCGGGCGAGGCGGGTCACGCCCTTGGGCGCGGGTCTGTCGGGGGCGGGCGGGCTCATGGTCCTGTGCCGGCCGAGGCTACAGCACCGCGGCGGCCGGGTAACCCCTTCCGCAGTCGCCCCGACCTGGAATACACCAGTCGTTCCGCATTCGACCGCTCGAGGGAATCACCCATGCCGTTCGTCACCGTCCGTCTCGTCGCCGGCCCCGACCAGTCCAAGAAGGACGAGATGGCCCGCAAGATCGCCGACGCCATCCACACCGTCAACGGCAGTGCCAAGGACTCCGTCTGGGTGGTGTTCGAGGAGGTGGCGGCCGAGGACTGGTATCTCGGCGAGCGTTCGGTCGCCGAAGTCCGCAAGAGCAAGAAATGACCGCGGTCCCGCCCCTCGTCCTCCTGCCCGGCCACATGGCCGACGGGGGGCTGTGGGACCATCCGCTCCGTCACCTGGGCGACCTCGCCCGGATGACGGTGCCGGACCTTTCGCGCCCCGACAGCCTGGCCGGCATGGCCGAGGCGGTGCTGGCGGCGGCACCGCCCCGCTTCGCGCTGGCCGGCTTCTCCATGGGCGGCTACCTCGCCTTCGAGATCCTGCGCCAGGCCCCCGGTCGCGTGACCAGGCTGGCCCTGCTCGACACCTCGGCCCGGGCCGACACGCCGGAGCAGGCCGAGCGCCGCCAGCGCTTCATCGCCATGGGCGAGCGCGGCGAGCTCGACCAGGTCATGCAGGCCTACATGCCGATCTTCGTCCACCCCGACCGGCTGGCGGACGAGGCCCTGGTCGGCGGGCTGATGGCGATGGCGCGGCGGGTCGGCCGCGACGGCTTCCTCAACCAGCAGAAGGCGATGGGGGGAAGGCCCGACTCGCGCGGCGGGCTGGCCGCCGTCGCGGTGCCGACCCTGGTCCTGTGCGGCCGGCAGGATGCGCTGACCCCGCTGGCCGTGCACGAGGAGATGGCGGCCGGCATCCCCGGCGCGCGCCTCGTGGTGATCGAGGATTCGGGCCACATGACGCCGCTCGAGCGGCCGCAGGCGGTGACCGCCGTGCTGCGCTACTGGCTCCAGGCCTGAGCCGACCCTGGGGCCGCCTCTTCCAGCGAAAGGCATCGGCATGGCCCGGCGCGCCGTCATCGTCGTCTGCGACAGCCTGCGGCAGGACCTGATCCGCCCGGATGTGGCCCCCGTGCTATCCGGCCTGGTCGAGGGCGCCTGCGCTTTCCGGTCGTTCCGCAGCGTCTTCCCGTCCACCACCCGGACCAGCTCGGCCTCGATCGCGACCGGCTGCCGGCCGGCAACGCACGGGCTCCTCGGCAACACCATGGCGCTCGACGAGGGCGAGGGGCTGGTCTGCCGCTCGGTCGGCGACCCCGACTTCCGCACCCGCATGCGCCGCGCCACCGGCCGCACCCTGAAGGTGCCGACCCTGGCCGAGCGGCTGGCCCCCCATGGCGGGGTGGTGGTGATGTCCAACGTGTCGCCGGGGGCGGCCTATTTCCACGACCCGGACGGCTGGGGCCATGTCTATCACCGCGCCGGCTCGTTCGGGCCGGGGCTGGTGCCGGAGACGGGCGACCGCCACCTGGCGATCCGCATCGGCGCCGACGGCGACCGGACGATGACCGACCGCTTCTGCGGCGAGGTCCTGCGGGAGCGACGACCGGCGGTGGGTGTGCTGTGGCTGTCGGAGCCGGACCATACCGGCCATGGCGAGCCGCTCGGTTCCCCCGCCCACCGCGCGGCGATCCGCGCCGCCGACGACCGCGTGGCCGACGTGATCGCCGCGGTCGACGCGCTGGAGCGGGCCGGCGACGAGGTCCTGCTGGTCGTCTGCTCCGACCACGGCATGGAGACGACCCGGCGCACCGTCGACGCCACCGCCCGGCTGGTGGACTCGGGTCTCAAGGAAGCGGCCGACAGCACCGACATCGTGCTGGCCCCGAACGGCACCGGCGCGGTCATCTATGCCGCCCCCCACGCCCGCGGCCGGGCGGACGACCTGCGCCGCTTCCTGGAGGGCGAGGACTGGGTCGGTGCCGTGTTCGCCGGGCCGGAGCTGGCCGCGCTCGGCCTGCCGGTCGGCGGCGACGTGCTGATGGCCCTGACCACGGCCGCCGACGACCGCGTCAACGCCCATGGCGTGGCGGGCCACGCCGACATCGTCGCCGACCCCGAGAGCAGCCGCAGCTATGACGGCTTCGGCCAGCATGGCGGCATCGGCGCCAACGAGCAGAACCCGTTCCTGGTCATCCGCGGCGGCGGCTTCGCGACCCGGCGGGCGACGGCCCACCCGGCCTCGCTGGTGGACATCGCCCCCACGGTGCTGCGCCATCTGGGCCATGCGGCCGAGGGCATGGACGGCGCGCCGCTGCCGCTCGACCCTTCCCCGGTTCAGGTGGTGTAGACGCCGCCCGTCACGTTGATCGCCTGGCCGGTCATGAAGCGGGCGGCGTCGCTCGCCAGGAAGACGACCACGTCGGCCACGTCCTCGGGCTCCTCCAGCCGGCCGAGCGGGGTCTGGCGGACATAGTCGGCCACCACCTCGTCCGGCGACAGGCCGCGCAGGCGCGACTCCCAGGCGATCTCGCGCTCCTGCATGCCGGTGCGCACGAAGCCGGGGCAGACCGCGTTGACGCGGATGCCGTCGGCCGCCACCTCGCGCGCCAGCGCCTGGGTGAAGCCGACGACCGCGAACTTGCTGGCGGAATAGTGGGCCAGCAGGGGGGCGCCGACCTTGGCCGCGAGCGAGGCGGTGTTGACGATGACCCCGCGGGTGCCGCGCGCCAGGAAGCGGCGGACGGCGCACTGGTCGACCAGGAAGACGCCCTTGGCGTTGACCGCCATGTTGGCGTCCCACTCCGCCTCGGTCAGGTCGACGACCCGGTTCATGGTCGAGATGCCGGCATTGGCGACGACGAGGTCGAGCGGGCCGAGGGCGGCCTCCGCGGCATCGAAGGCGGCCGCGACGGCCGCGGCATTGGTGACGTCGAGCGCGCCGCCGCCGGCCCGTCCGCCCAGCGCCGCGGCGGCCGCGACGGCGGCCGGCCCGTCGATGTCGCTGATCCAGACCGCCGCCCCGGCGCGATGCAGCGCGGTGGCGATCGCCCGGCCGATGCCGCGCGCCGCGCCGGTGACGATCGCGCGGCGGCCGGCCAGCGAGAAGGGATCGCTCATGTCGGTCCGCCGGGCCGGGCGCAGTCGGCGCAGACGGACGTCGTCGGCTCGCGGTCGAGGCGTCCGGCGGCGATCTGCTCGCCGCAGATCGCGCAGTAGCCGTACTCGCCGGCCTCGATCCGCGCCAGCGCGGCGTCGATGCGGCGGATGGTCAGCTGCCGGCGCCGTTCGGCGTCCGATGCCATGTCCGGCACCGGCCGAGGGCGGTCGGGATCGAGCCTGCTCCCCATCTCCGGGCACTCCTCCTGTCTGCGGAATGCGAGCAGAGCACATCGCGGGCGATTGGCAAATCCACCCCTTGGCGATCATTCTGATGCCGCCGGACGAGGGGGCCGGCCGACCATGACCGCCATCCGCTGCTCGCGCATCGCGCTCGTCGCCACCGTGGCGCTGTTCTTCACCCTGGTGGCGATCGGCAACGTCACCGACTACGGCAGCAACTTCGCCTTCGTGCAGCACGTCCTGTCGATGGATACGACCTTCAAGTCGCCGGCCCTGATGTGGCGGGCGATCGACGACCCCAGGCTGCACCATGCGGCCTACCTGGCGATCATCGCCTGGCAGATCGCCACCGCCCTGCTGCTGTGGCTGGGGGTGGCGCGCCTGTGGCGGCACCGGGCGGCGCCGCGCGCGGCCTTCCTGGCCGCCCGCGGGCCGGCCATCCTCGGCCTGACGGCGGGGTTCCTGCTCTATGGCGCGGGCTTCATCGCGGTCGGCGGGGAATGGTTCGCCATGTGGCAGTCGCAGATCTGGAACGGCCAGCAGAAGGCGGCGATCTTCCTCCTGCCGATCGGGGTGGCGCTGCTGCATCTGGCGTCGGGCGAGGAGGCAGGGTAAGCCCGTCGGCAGACGGCAACGCGACGAAGATCCGAAGGGAGAAGGAATGCTGCCCGAGTCCATGGACGTGGTGGTGATCGGCGCCGGCAACGCGGCGATGTGCGCGGCGCTGGCCGCGCGCGAGCAGGGGGCGTCGGTCCTGGTGCTGGAGCGCGCGCCGGAGGCCGAGCGCGGCGGCAACACCCGCTTCACCGCGGGCGCCATCCGCTGCGTCTATGACGGCGTCGACGACCTCAAGGCGCTGATGCCCGACCTCACCAACGAGGAGATCGCCACCACCGACTTCGGCACCTACACCGCCGAGAAGTTCTACGACGACATGGGCCGGGTGACGGAATACCGCGCCAACCCCGACCTGGTGGAGCTGCTGGTCGAGCGCTCGCGGCCGACCCTGCGCTGGATGCGCACCAAGGGGGTGCGCTTCGCGCCGATCTGGGGCCGCCAGGCCTTCAAGGTCGATGGCCGCTTCAAGTTCTGGGGCGGGCTGACGGTGGAGGCCTGGGGCGGCGGGCCGGGGCTGGTGGAGGCGCTGTTCTCGGCCGCCGCGCGCGAGGGGATCGAGGTCGCCTACGAGGCCCGCGCGGTGTCGCTGGTCGCCGGCGACGACGGGGTGACCGGCGTGCGGGTGCGCCAGGCCGGCCGCACCCGCGAGGTGCGGGCGAAGTCGGTGGTGATCGCGGCCGGCGGCTTCGAATCGAACTCCGAGATGCGCACCCGCTATCTCGGGCCCGGCTGGGACCTGGCCAAGGTGCGCGGCACCCGCTTCAACACCGGCGACGGCATCAAGATGGCGCTCGACATCGGCGCCATGCCCTACGGCAACTGGTCGGGCTGCCACGCCGTCGGCTGGGACCGCAACGCGCCGGAGTTCGGCGACCTCGCGGTCGGCGACGGCTTCCAGAAGCACAGCTACCCCTTCTCGATCATGCTCAATGCCAACGGCGAGCGCTTCGTCGACGAGGGGGCGGACTTCCGCAACTACACCTATGCCAAGTATGGCCGGGTGATCCTGAACCAGCCGAACCAGTTCGCCTGGCAGATCTTCGACCGCAAGACCGCCCACCTGCTGCGCGACGAGTACCGCATCCGCCAGGTGACCAAGGTCCAGGCCGACACCCTGGAAGACCTGGTGCGCAAGCTGGACGACGTCGACCCGGTGCGGGCGCTGGCCACCATCCATGCCTACAACGCCGCGGTGCGCACCGACATCCCGTTCAATCCCAACGTCAAGGACGGGCGCGGCACCGAGGGGCTGGCGATCCCCAAGTCGAACTGGGCCAACACGATCGACGAGGGCCCGTTCGAGGCCTACGCCGTCACCTGCGGCATCACCTTCACCTTCGGCGGCCTGCGGGTCGACGGCGAGGGGCGGGTGATGGACACCGAGGGCGCGCCGATCCCGGGCCTCTATGCGGCGGGCGAACTGGTCGGCGGCATCTTCTACTTCAACTATCCGGGCGGCACCGGCCTGATGTCGGGCTCGGTCTTCGGCAAGCTGGCCGGGACCAGCGCCGGGCAGCGGGCGGCGGGGTAGCCCCCGCCCGGCCGGCCGCCGCCTACACCAGCAGGAACAGGTCGGCGCCGAGGTCGGCCTTCGCGAGGCCGGCCAGCAGGATCGAGTGGCCCTCGCCCAGGCCGATCAGCACACCGTCGTCGGTGTCCTCGGCCGCATCGAACAGGGCGGCCGCGGCATCGATGGTCAGCCCGTTGATGGTGCCGTCCGCCGGCAGGTCGATGACGATGCGGTCGCCGGCCGCGCCGTACTCGAAGTCCAGCACGATGTCGTTGCCCGAACTGGCGCCGAAGCGGAACTGGTCGGCGCCGCTGCCGCCTTCCAGCGTGTCGGCGCCGCGGTCGCCCGAGACGAAGTCGTCGCCGCTGCCGCCATTCACCCAGTCGCGGCCGGCACCGCCCGCGAGCGTGTCGTTGCCGGCGTCGCCGCTGACGAAGTCCCGGCCGGTGCCGCCCTGCACGATGTCGTGGCCGGCGCCGCCGCCGATGGCGTCGTCGCCGTCGTCGCCCGCCACCGTGTCGGCTCCGGCGCCAGCCGCGATGCTGTCGTTGCCGAGCCCGCCGATCAGCACGTCGTGGCCGTCGCCGCCGTCCAGCAGGTCGTTGCCGTCCTCGCCCAGCAGCCAGTCGTTGCCGCCCAGCCCGTAGAGCTTGTCGTTGCCGGCACCGGCGATGAAGACGTTGGCGCCGTTGCCGCCCAGCAGGTGGTTGGCCATGGCGTTGGCGGTGGCGTTGATGCCGTCGTCGTCGCTCGCCGCCTCGAAGTTGACGATCCACGACTTCATCGCGACCCCGGCATTCGACCGCAGCATCTCGATGCCGTCGTCCCGGCTCAGCAGCTCCTGCTCCTGCCAGGTCTCGATGTAGGCCTGCCTGCCGCCCCACTCGGCGGTGTGCGAGGGGGCGTAGTCGAAGATGGCAGCGGCGCCTTCCATCGCGTTTCCGACGCCCGTATAGCCCGAGACGACGAAGCGGCCGTCGTCCAGCGGGACGGCACTGGTAAGGACATCGACGTCCAGCTCGGAACGGATCCAGCCTGTGACGGCCGCGTCGTGGCGATCGTAGACTTGATACCAGCCGTCTCGCACCACCGCATAGCCGCCGTCCTGAAGCGCGACGAACCGGCCTCCACCGGTGAAATCGATGCCCTCCGGAGGGCCGACGATGTTGCCTTGGGCGTCGATCCGCTGGACCGTGAACGGCTCGGTTCCGGGTTCCGGATACCAGCCAAGCGGTGAGCCGGCATAGGGCGGCGGCGACCACCCGACCAGCCAGTCGCCATTGGCCAGCCGCTCGACGAGGCTGGCCCTCCAATCCTCTTCGACGCCATCCGGTTCCTGCAATGGGATCGGGTCGCCGACCTGCTGGCCCGCCTCGTCGAACGTCAGAAGCTGGTCATCGACGACGGCCAGCAACTGCCCGTCCGCCGCCTGGAACGCGCGTGTCGGAATTTCGATCGGGCCGGTGGCGGAGCCTCCTTCGGACGACACGATGTGAAGGAAGGGTTGAAAGCCCGAACCCATTCCCTGGTCCGAGAAGGCCGCGAAGTTCCCGTCGGACAGCGCCAGGATGGACCGCCCGACACCAACGATTATTTCCGGTTCCGGCAGGTCGAGCGGGATCGGCTCGCCGATCTGCTGGCCGTTGGCGTCGAGAACTTGCGCCTGGTACCGCCCGGCCTCGAAGTCGGTCCAGGTCACGATGAACCGTTCACCATCGAGCGACACCGCGAAGCTGCCAAAACCCCAGTCTTCCGGCCGATCGGCCGCCGCGATGATGGGGTCGCCGATCGCCGTGCCGTTGCCGCCGTAGATCTGGATGACGATGGCATCGCCGTCGTCGGACCGACCGGCTCCGGCAAAGCCGCCGCCAGGCAATGCGACGAGCTGGCCGTGCGCCGGCACATCAACGACAGGGGTCAAGGTTCCGACCATGATGGTATCTCTCCGACCCTGAATATATACTATTAGATCTATTCCTATACGACATGAAGTTACTGAACAATCCCTGCGTCCGGTACTTTGTTGCACGGGGGCCCGGCACCTGCCCGTTCCGGGGGGTGGTCGGCGGGGCCGGGCCCCGCCGACCCGGAGCCTACTTGGCGATGGTCGCCACCACCTTGCCGGTGGCGACGTCGACGGCCGCGCCGTCCTCCAGGCTGATGCGGTAGAATTCGCGCAGCACATTGCCCGAGAAGCCGATCTCGACGATCGAGACGTCCTTGAAGCGGGTGGCGATGCCGTCCGGCAGGACGGCGTTGAACTGCTCGGCCACCTCCTTCATCGCCGCCTGCACGGGCGGGTCGAACTTCGTCATGCTGTAGACCAGCGTGTTGTGCGGGTTGTGGGAGGCGGTTTCCTTGCCGTCCTTCATCACGTTGACGCCGCTGACGCCGACCGTCTGCACCAGCTCCTTCGCGGCGTCGCCCATCCGGGCATAGACCGGCCCGGTGCAGCGCGGCAGCGGCCCGTCGCGCAGCGGGGTCAGGGCGGCGGTGGCGACGGTGTTGTAGGACATCATGCCCTGGAACCCCGCTCCCGACTTGACGATGCCGAGGTCGAGCCACCAGGGATGGCCCGCGTCCTTGGCCGCCTCGGTGGTGTAGAAGCCCTTCAGGGTCAGTTCGATCACCGGGGGCACCTTGGGCAGGGCCTTCAGCATCCTGGCCGGGGTCGTCGGGTCGGCGCTGTGGATGTGGACGACGGTGACGTGCGGGATGTTGGAGGTGCGGGCCTCGTCCAGCAGGCCGAGGCGGACCAGATGATCCTTGAGCGGCCCGTTGATCTTCGCGTCCAGCACCTGGGTCACGTCGGGCGGCAGGCGGTAGACGAGGCCGTAGGTCGCCTTGTGCTCGCGGAACCCGGGCTGCCCGATGGCGCTGTTGTCGATCGCCCCCTGGGCGGCGGCGGCGGCGATGCCGCCCATTCCGATCGCCAACCCGAACATGATCTGCCTGACGCTGCGCATTGCCGTCATGGAATGCCTCCTGGTGGATGGACGTCGTTCATCGACGCGGGCCATCCCTAGACCGGCCTTGTTACCGGCCGGCCATCGTCCTTAACCGGGCTCGGGGCCGAGGATCGGCAGATAGTCTCTCGCGCCGTGCAGGACATGGATCACCACCACCCGCTTCTTCTCGATGCGGTAGAAGATGAGGTAGTTCCCGTGCGTCTTTCGACGGATGCCGTGACGTTCATAGCGCGGGACGAGAGGAAAGATTTCCGGCTGGTCGGCAAGCTCCAGGCACTGGGCGCGCAGTTCCTGCATGAAGCCGATCGCCCGGTCGGGGTTGTCGCGGGCGATGTAGTCGCCGATGGCTCGCAAATCGTGCTTCGCCTCGGCCGATATGTGAACGATCACTCCCCGGCGCGCGGCAGGGCGCGATACCGGTCCTCAAGCTGGTCGAAGACGTCCCCGGCCAGCTCAGTCCGGCCGGCCTCGGCGTCGGCCAGGCCGCGCGCTATTGATGCGTCGAGTGCGGCCAGGCGCGCCTCGCGTTCCTGGACCAAACGCACGCCTTCGCGCAGCACTTCGCTCTTCGAGTTGTAGCGCCCCGATGCGACGAGCTTGGCGACGAAGCTCTCGAGCTGGTGTCCGAGATCAGCGCTGATCATGTTTAGCCTCCAGGTCGAGAGCATATATCGCCCGTTATCAACTGTTATCAAGGCGGATTGCCTTCACGCCGCCACCCGGCCCTTGGCGTCCTCGCGGATCATGTCGGCGCCCTTCTCGGCGATCATGATGGTGGGGGCGTTGGTGTTGCCGGACACCAGCGTCGGCATGATCGAGGCGTCGATCACGCGCAGGCCGGCCACGCCGTGCACCCGCAGCCGGTCGTCGACCACCGCCATCGGGTCGTGGCCCATCTTGCAGGTGCCGATCGGGTGATAGACGGTCTGGCCGTTGTGGCGGGCGAAGTGCAGCCACTCCTCGTCGGTCTGCACCGACGGGCCGGGGGTCATCTCGAAGGCGCGGAAACGGTCCATCGCCGGCTGCTCGACGATGCGGCGCGCGATCTTCATGCCGTCGACGACGCATTGCCGGTCGACCGCCTCGGCCAGGAAGTTCGGCCGGATGGCGGGCGCGGCCAGCGGATCGGCCGACTTCATGTGGATCGAGCCGCGCGATTCCGGGCGCAGCTGGCAGATGACGATGGTCATGCCGGGCTCGCTGTCGAGCTTGCGGACGGCGGCCGAGGCGTAGCTCGCATGGGCGAAATGATACTGCACGTCCGGCCCCGCCAGCTCCGGCCGGGTCTTGACGAAGCCGGCGACGATCCCGGCCGGCAGGGTCAGGATGCCCTTGCCCTGGAGGGCGTAGCGGACGAGCTCGCGCAGGAAGGGCAGGCCGCGGGTCTGTTCGTTGAGGGTGACCGGCAGCTTGACGCGCCAGTTCATGCGCGGGGCGAAATGGTCGCGGTAGTTCTCGCCCACCCCCATCAGGGCGTGCCGCACCTCGACCCCGAACGACTGCAGCAGCTCGGGCCGGCCGATGCCGGACAGCTCCAGGATCTGCGGCGACTGCACCGCGCCCGCCGACAGGATGACCTCGCCCGCCGCCCGTGCGGTCTTCTTCCGGCCGCCCTGCAGGTATTCGATGCCGACCGCCCGACGGCCCTCCAGCAGCACCCGGGTGGTGTGCGCCCCGGTCTCCACCTTGAGGTTCGGGCGGCCGCGGGCGGGGTCGAGGAAGGCGCGCGCGGTCGACCAGCGGCGGCCGTTGCGCATCGTCACCTGGAAATAGGCGACCCCCTCCTGGTCGCCGCTGTTGTAGTCGGGGTTGCGCGGGTAGCCCGCCTCAACCGCGGCGTCGATGAAGGCGTCCAGGATCTCGTGCCGGTCCGGCACCTCGTGGACATGCAGCGGGCCGGCATCGCCGCGGACCTCGTCCTTGGGCCCGGCGAAATTCTCCGACCGCCGGAAATAGGGCAGCACCGACTCGTAGGACCAGCCGCGGCAGCCGAGCTGCGACCAGGTGTCGTAGTCGAGCGGCTGGCCGCGGACATAGATCATGCCGTTGATCGAGCTCGACCCGCCCAGGGTCTTGCCGCGCGGGATGGCGATCGAGCGGCCGGCGACATTGTCCTCGGGCTCGGTCGAGAAGCACCAGTTGTAGGTCTTGTCGCTGATCAGCTTCATGAAGCCGACCGGGATCGGGATCCAGAAGCTGTCGTCCTTGCGGCCCGCCTCCAGCAGCAGCACCCGGCAGGACGGATCCTGGCTCAGCCGGTTGGCCAGCACGCAGCCGGCCGAGCCGGCACCGACGATGATGTAGTCCCAGTCCGCCACGCGCGCGCTCCTCCGCTGCGACCGCAAATCCGGTCGTCCCATTCCAGCGAGGGTAGCGAAGCGGGCCGGCGCCGGGCAATGCTGTCGCCGATGCCTTCCCAGGACACCATCGCGCTCGCCAGCGGCGACGCCCGGGCGACGATCGCCCCGCGCGGGGCCGAGCCGGTCGCCTGGAGCGTCGGCGACGTGCCGCTGCTCTGGGCTGCCGACCCGGCCATCTGGGCGCGGACCAGCCCGCTGCTCTTCCCCGTCGTCGGCTGGTCGCGCGAGGGCCGGGTCCGGGTCGCGGGCGCGACATATCCGATGCCGGTGCACGGCTTTGCGTCCGCTGCCGACTTCGCGGTTGTCGAGCAGGCGGTGGACCGCGTTCGGCTGGAGCTCGGCGACGGCCCGGCGACGCGCCGCCACTATCCCTTCGCCTTCCGCCTGTCGGTGGAGTGGCGCCTCGGGCCCGACCGCCTGTCGGCCGACATCCGCGTCGAGAATGCCGGCGACGCGCCCATGCCCTATGCGGTCGGCCTGCATCCGGGCTTCGCCTGGCCGCTCGCCGGTGCGCCGCGCGAGGGCCACCGCATCCTGTTCGAGCGGCCGGAGCGGGGGCGGGTGCCGGTGATCGCGCCGGGCGGCCTGTTCTCCGCCCGCGAGCGGCCGGTGCCGCTGCAGGACGGCCGGTCGCTGCCGCTCGACGATGCCCTGTTCGCGGCCGACGCGCTCTGTTTCCTGGATGCGGCCAGCCGCCGGGTCCAGTTCGAGAACGGTCGCGGCCAGGCGATCACCGTCGCGGCCGAGGACTTCCCGCACCTGGCATTGTGGAGCCGCCCCGGCGCCCCCTTCCTGTCGGTCGAGAGCTGGACCGGCCATGGCGACCCCGAGGGGTTCGCCGGGGAACTTGCCGAACGGCCCTCGATGCGGCTTCTCGCCGCGGGCCGGGCGGTGCATCATCGCCTCTCCTGGTGCTGGGAAGACAGGAGCGTCCCCTGACTGCCGTCTCCATCGCGTGCGAGCTGGTCGACATCCTCGGCGAAGGGCCGATGTGGAACGTGGCCGAGCAGCGGCTCTACTGGGTCGATGCCTTCGCGCCCGCCATCCGGCGTCTCGATCCGGCGACGGGCCAGGTCAAGTCCTTCCCGATGCCGGCCGACATCGGCTCCTTCGTCTTCGACCGCCACGGCACCCTGGTCGGCGGCATGCGCACCGGCTTCAACCGCATCGACCTCCGCCGCGGCACGGTCGAGCCGGTCGCCGACCCGGTCGCCCGCGACCCGCGGCTGATGCTGAACGACGGCAAGTGCGACCGGCGCGGCCGCTACTGGTGCGGCAGCGTCCATTCCGACTTCATCGGCCGCCAGGCGGAGCTGTTCCGCCTCGACCCGGACCTCACCTTCCAGCGCATGGACGGCGACTTCACGGTCGGCAACGGCATCGCCTTCTCGCCGGACGACCGGCGGATGTACTTCTCCGACACCCGCAGCGAGGTGGTCTGGGTCTATGACCTCGACATCGAGACCGGGGCGATCTCGAACCGGCGGCAGTTCATCTCCACCGCCGACATCGAGGGGCGGGTCGACGGCGCCACCGTCGACCGCGAGGGCAACTACTGGTGCGCCCTGATCCATGGCGCGGCCATCGCCTGCTTCTCGCCGGCCGGCCGGATGATCGAGCGCATCCCCGTGCCGGCCAAGCAACCGACCATGGTCACCTTCGGCGGCCCCGACCTCGACGTGATGTTCGTGACCTCGGCGACGAAGATGCTGGAACCCGACGAGCGGCCGGCCTGGCCCGACGCCGGCAAGCTGGTCCGCATCGACGGCGTCGGCGCCCGCGGCCTGCCGGAACCCTTGTTCGCGGGCTGACCTGCCCCCAACCCTTCGACCGCCACCCGCACCGGAGCTTTCGCCGATGGGAACCGTGCTCGTCACCGGCTGCGACAGCGGCATCGGGCGAGAGTTCGCGACGCAGTATGCCGACGCCGGCTATGCCGTGGTCGCCACCTACCGCGACCTTGCCAACCGGCTCGACGACGCGCGGATGCGCCATCGTGCCCTAGACGTCACGGATTTCGCCCAGTTCGGCGCGCTGGCGGCGGAGCTGGCGGGCGAGCCGATCGACATCCTGGTCTCCAATGCCGGCATCGGCCTCGACGTGCGCAAGCTGGGCGACCTCGACTTCGCCTATGTCCACCGCATGCTGGCGGTGAACACGGTCGGGCCGCTCAAGCTGGTCGACACCTTCGCCGCCAACCTGGCGGTGGGGCGCGAGCGGCGCCTGCTGATCGTCTCCAGCAGCATGGGTGCCATCGGGATGAACCTGACCGGCGGCCACTACGGCTACCGCGCCAGCAAGGCCGGGCTCAACGCCATCGGCCGCAGCCTGGCGCTCGACCTCTTCCCGCGCGGCATCACCGTGGTCATGCTCCACCCGGGCTGGGTGCGCACGGCCGGCGGCAGCGAGGACGCGCCGATCACCGCGGCCGAAAGCGTGGGCGCGATGCGCGATTTCGTGCGCCGGCTGGGCAACCACCAGACCGGCGGTTTCTACACCTATGCGGGCCAGCCGCTGCCCTGGTGAGGGGAGTACTGGTTACCCGTCGACGCGTCCCTCGACTTCGCTCGGGATGAGGAGATTTTCTTTTCTCCACAAGCATTTGTGCCAATGGAGAGGTGCCTCATCCCGAGCGAAGTCGAGGGACGCTACGACCAGCGGGCAGCGCCCGGTTCCTTTGTAGGAGGGTTTACATGACGGATCGGACACGGGTCGCACTCGGCGGCTTCGGCGCCTGGGGGCAGATGCACGCGCGCGCGGTCGGCGCCATCGAGGGGGCGGAGGTGACCGCCATCTTCTGCCACGGCGAGCGCTCGGAGAAGGTGGCGGCCGAACTGTTCCCGGACGTGCCGCGCTTCCGCGACTATGGGGCGATGCTGGCGGCGGGCGGGTTCGACGTGGTCTCGGTGACGGTGCCGAACCACGAGCATTCCCGCTACGCGGTCGAGGCGCTCGATGCCGGCGCGCACGTCGTGCTGGAGAAGCCCATGGGGCTGACCATCGACCAGTGCGACGCGGTGATCGCGGCGGCGAAACGCAACGGCCGGCAGGTGACGCTCGACCATGAGCTGCGCGTGTCGAAGCAGTGGGGCCGGGTCCGCGACTTCGTCGCGGCCGGCGAGGTGGGAAAGGTCCGCTACCAGAACTTCACGCTCTTCCGCTACCCGTTCAGCCAGGGCTCGGGCGGCTGGCGCCAGGACCCGGCGCGCGTCGGGTCGTGGCTCCTGGAGGAGATGGTGCATTTCTACGACCTCGTCCTCTGGTACGCCCGCGAGAACGGCTTGCCCGCGTCGGTGCGCGGCTTCGGCGAGCCGGCGGCGCGCGGCATGGTGCGCAACTTCGGCACCCTGCTGGAATGGCAGGACGGCTCGACCGCCTTCCTGACCCAGACCCTGCAGGGCTTCGAGCACCACACGATGCTGGAGCTGGCCGGAACCGAGGGCGCGGTGCGCACCTGGTGGTCGGCTGCGACCGCGCGCGAGACGGTCTCGGCCTTCGAGCTGAAGGTCCGCCGCCGCGGCCAGGCCGCCGCCGAGACGGTCGAGGTGCCGCGCTCGGGCGAGGTCTACGAGCTGGAGGAGAACCTGCGGCAGGCCTTCGCCGCCTTCCGCGAGGGCCGCTCGCCCCTGCCGCCGGAGGAGGCCAAGGCGTCGGTCGTGCTGTGCCTCGCCGCCGAGGAGGCGCACGCCACCGGCCGCGCCGTCGCGCCCGCCTTCTGACGTTGAAATCTTGATCAGCAAGCCCGCGCCCCCTTGCGGGGCGCGGGACTTGCACGGCACCATTCGAGGGACGGGAGGACCACTCCCGCGGAACAGGGTCGGGGGTCGGGCATGTCTCGCGTCTGGAAACCGTTCGCTTTCGCCGTCGCCGCACTCCTGCTGGCGACCACACCGGGGGCGGCGCAGACGCCGCAGAAGGGTGGAACGATCAACTCCACCCTGTGGCCGGAGCCGCCCGGCATCGTGCTGGGGATCACGCTCAATGCCCCCACCTTGCTGCCCAGCAGCAAGATGTTCGAAGGTCTGATGACCTACGACTTCAACCTGCAGCCGATCCCGGTCCTGGCGGAATCCTGGACGATCGCCCCCGACGGCCTGCTCTACACCTTCAAGCTGCGCCAGAACGTGAAGTGGCACGACGGCAAGCCCTTCACCGCCGAGGACGTGGCCTTCACCTTCAACGAGTTCCTGCCGGCGGTGCATGCCCGCTCGAAGACCACCTTCGAGCGGGTCAAGACCATCGCGGTCGACCCGCACACGGTCGAACTGCGCCTGAAGGAGCCCTACGCGCCGCTGATCCGCAGCTTCGACGCGCTCAGCGCCGCGATCGTGCCGGCCCACATCTACAAGGGCTCCGATTTCCGGGCCAACCCGGTCAACCAGGCGCCGATCGGCACCGGGCCCTTCAAGTTCAAGGAATGGCGCAAGGGCGAGTACATCCACCTCGTCCGCAACGACGCCTACTGGCAGGCGGGCAAGCCCTATCTCGACGGCATCTATTACCGCTTCATCCCCGACAGCGCGTCGCGCGCGCTGGCGCTGGAGACAGGGCAGGTGCATCTGGCCGCGCAGACCGACATCGAGTTCGTCGACGTGGCGCGCCTCGCCAAGCTGCCGAACCTCAAGGTCAGCACCGGCAAGGGCTGGGAGTGGAACTCGACCATCTCCTGGATCGAGTTCAACCACCGTCGCAAGCCGTTCGACGACCGGCGCTTCCGCCAGGCGGTGATGTTCGCGCTCGACCGCGAATTCATGCGCACCAACATCTTCTTCGGCCTGGCCAAGGTGGCGACCGGCCCGGTCCAGGCGAGCTCGCCCTTCTACGAGCCGGACGTGGCGAAATATTCGCTCGACCTCGCGAAGTCGGCCGCACTCCTGGACGAGATGGGGCTGAAGCCGGATGCCAACGGGGTCCGGGCCCGGGTCAAGCTGCTGGGCCTGCCCTATGGCGAGCTGTGGAACCGTGTCTCGGAATATGTCCGCCAGGCGCTCGGCAAGGTCGGCATCCAGGTGACGCTGGAGGCGTCCGACGTCGCCGGCTGGGGCCAGAAGTTCGCCAACTGGGACTACGACATGGTGGTGACCTTCCTGTCGATGCTGGCGGATCCGGCGCTCGGCGTGTCGCGCACCTACGTCACCCCGAACATCCGCAAGGGCGTGCTCTTCACCAACACGTCGGGCTACAGCAACCCCGAGGTCGACGAGCTGTTCGCCAAGGCCGCCGGCTCGACCGACGACGCGGTGCGCAAGCAGCTCTATTCGCGGGTGCAGAAGATCATCGCCACCGACGTCCCGGTCGCCTGGACGGTGGAAATCGAGTGGCCGACGATCACGTCCGCCAAGCTGCACAACGTGACCATCAACGGCTTCGGGCCGAACGACAGCTTCGCCGACGCGTGGCTGGAGAAGTGACGGCCGACCGCGGGGCGGGGGGATAGTCGCGCATGCGGCTCCTGCTGTTCCTGCTCGGCTGGGGGGTGAAGGCGGCGGTCGTCCTGCTGGCGATCGTCGTCCTCAACTTCTGCCTGGTGCGGCTGGCGCCGGGCGACGTCGCCACTGTGCTGGCCGGGGAATCGGGCGCGGCCGACCCGGACTTCCTGGCCCGCACCCGGGCCGACTTCGGGCTCGACCGGCCCCTGCCGGCGCAACTCCTGACCTATGTCGGCAATGTCCTGTCGCTCGACCTCGGCGTCAGCTACCGCACCCGCCGGCCGGTCGCCGAGATGGTGCTGGAACGGATGCCGGCGACCCTGCTGTTGACCGGGGCCGCCTTCGTCTTCGCCCTGCTGGTCGGCCCGGCGCTCGGCGTGCTGGCGTCGATCCGCGCGCGAAGACCGGCCGACACGCTGATCACGGTGGCCGCGCTGGTCTTCTATGCCATGCCGATCTTCTGGGTCGGGCTGCTCTTCATCCTGTTCTTCTCGGTCACCCTCGGCTGGTTGCCGCCGTTCGGCATGCGCAGCATGTTCCCGCCCTCGGGCGACCTGGCGCGGGTGCTCGACATCGCCCGGCACCTGGTGCTGCCGGCGCTGACGCTCGGCCTCTTCTACGTCGCCATCTATGCCCGGCTGACCCGCGGCGCGATGCTGGAGACGGCCAGCCTCGACTTCGTCAAGACCGCGCGCGCCAAGGGCCTGCCGGAATGGCGGGTGGTGACCGCCCACATCCTGCGCAACGCCATGCTGCCGATCATCACCTTCGCCGGGCTGCAGGCCGGCCACCTGGTGGGCGGGGCGATCGTCGCCGAGACCGTGTTCGCCTGGCCGGGGATCGGCCGGCTCGCCTTCGATGCGCTGCTGCAGCGCGACTACAACCTGCTGCTCGCCGTCTTCCTCGCCTCGGCGGTGGCAGTGGTGCTGTTCAACTTCGCCACCGACCTGCTGCTGCGCCTGGCCGACCCGCGCATCGGCGCCATGTCGCGATGAGCTTCCGGGCATGAGTTTCTCGGCATGAGCTTCTGGCAGAGCTTCGCCCGCAACCGTGGCGGCGTCGTCGGGCTGGCGGTGCTGGTCCTGGTCGTCCTGCTGGCGGTGACGGCACCCTTCCTCTTCCCGTTCGATCCCTGGGACACCCGCGGGGCGCCGTTGCAGGCGCCGGGCGGCGCCTTCGCGCTCGGCAGCGACATGCTGGGCCGCGACGTGCTGGCGGGCGTCTTCCACGGCGCCCGGGTCTCGCTCTTCATCGGCGTGCTGTCGACGGTGATCGCGGTCGCCATCGGCGTGGTGGTGGGGGCTCTCGCCGGCTATTTCGGCGGCCTGGTCGACGAGCTCGCCATGCGCTTCACGGAGTTCTTCCAGACCATCCCCAGCTTCGTCCTGGCGGTGCTGCTGGTGGCGATCCTGACCCCGGGCCTGGCCTCGGTGGTGATCGCCATCTCGGTCGTCACCTGGCCGCCGGTGGCGCGCCTGGCGCGCAGCGAGTTCCTGGCGCTGCGCCACCGCGAGTTCGTCGAGGCCGCCGTCTTGTCCGGCGTCTCCCACGTCCGCATCATCTTCGGCGAGATCCTGCCCAACGCGCTCACCCCGCTGGTCATCATGGGCTCGTTGATGGTGGCGACCGCGATCCTGACCGAGTCCGCCCTCAGCTTCCTCGGCCTGGGCGACCCCAACCGGATCAGCTGGGGCTACATGATCGGCGCCGCCCGCGCGGTCTTCCGCCAGGCCTGGTGGCTGTCGGTCTTCCCGGGCCTGGCCATCTTCGTCACCGTGCTCGCCATCAACCTGGTGGGCGAGGGGCTGAACGACGCCCTCAACCCGCATCTGCGCCGGCGGACCGGCCCGTGAATCGAAGCCCATGACCGAGCCGCTGCTCGCCATCCGCGGCCTCTCGGTCGCCCTGCCGCAGGGGGCCGACCGGGCGCGGGCGGTCGACGGCATCTCGCTGGAGGTGGCGCCGCACGAGGTGCTGTGCGTCGTCGGCGAATCCGGCTCCGGCAAGTCGCTGACGGCCCATGCGGTGATGGGGCTGGTGCCCAAGGGGCTGGCGGTCGCGGGCTCGATCCGCTTCGAGGGGCAGGAGCTGGTCGGCATGGCCGACGCGGAGCGCCGCCGGCTGCGCGGCAGCCGCATGGCGATGATCTTCCAGGAGCCGATGGCCGCCCTCAACCCGGTCATGCGCATCGGCGACCAAATTGGCGAGGTCTTCCGCTTCCATGGCCGGCGCGACCGCGACGGCAGCCGCACCCTGGCGCTGCTGGAGGCGGTCGGCCTGCCCGACCCGGCGCTGATCCGCCACGCCCGGCCGTTCCAGCTTTCGGGCGGGCAGCGCCAGCGGGCGATGATCGCCATGGCCCTGGCGCTCGACCCGGTCCTGCTGATCGCCGACGAGCCAACCACCGCGCTCGACGTGACGACCCAGGCGCAGATCCTGGCCCTGCTGCGCTCGATCCAGGCCGCGCGGGCGATGGCGGTCATGCTGATCACCCACGACATCGGCGTCGTCCGCGAGATGGCCGACCGGGTGGCGGTGATGCAGGAGGGGCGGGTGGTCGAAGCCGGCACCGCCGCCGCCGTGCTGGGGCAGCCGCAGCATCCCTACACTCAGCGCCTGCTGGCGGCGGTGCCGCGCCTCGCCCCGCGGCCCGACCGCTCGGCCGAATTGGGCGAGACGGTGCTGGAGGGTACCGGCATCGCCAAGACCTTCGCCACCCGCGGCGGCCTGTTCCGCCCGCAGCGGCGGGTGGCGGCGGTGGCCGGGGTCGACCTCACCCTGCGCCGCGGCGAGGCGCTCGGCATCGTCGGCGAGAGCGGGTCGGGCAAGTCGACGCTGGCCCGCCTCGTGGTCCGTCTGATCCAGGCGGACGGCGGCACGCTGCATCTGGCCGGGGTCGACGGCAACCTGCTGGCGCTCGGCCGCCGCCGGCTGGCGCCGGTGCGTCGCCGGGTGCAGATGGTGTTCCAGGACCCGTGGGGGTCGCTCAACCCGCGCCGCCGGGTGCACGAGATCGTGGCCCAGGGGCTGCTCGCCCACGGCGTCGATCGCCGCGCGGCGCGCGCCCGGGTCGACGCGCTGCTGGCGCTGGTCGCCCTCGACCCGTCGGCGGCGGAGCGCTTCCCCAACGAGTTCTCGGGCGGGCAGCGGCAGCGCATCGGCCTGGCCCGGGCGCTGGCCCTGGAGCCGGAGCTGCTGGTGGCCGACGAGCCGGTCTCGGCGCTCGATGTCTCGGTCCAGGCCCAGGTGCTGGAACTGCTGGCCGACATTCAGCGCAAGCTGCGGCTGGCGGTGCTGTTCATCACCCACGACCTGCGCGTCGCCTCCCAGGTCTGCGACCGCATCGCCGTCATGCGCCGCGGCGTCATCGTCGAGACGGGACCGACCGCCGACGTGCTGTTCCGGCCGCGCCACGAATACACCCAGCTGCTGCTGTCCTCGGTCCCCGGCCGCCAGGGCGAGGGGGAGGCGTAGGCGGCCCCGCTTCGTGATAGGCTCAGTTTTCCGCTCCGCCGGAGGAGGGTCGTCCGATGTCCCTGGCAGCCGAAATCTTTCGCGCGCTGGCCCCCAACGCCCAGGGCGCCTATCGCGCCGCCTTCGACCGGGGCGGCGAGCTGTTCGAACAGTTCGAGATCACCACGCCCCTGCGCGTCGCCCACTTCCTGGCCCAGGTGCTGCACGAATCGGGCGGCGGCGCGGTCCTGTTCGAGAACCTGCGCTATACGACGCCCGCGCGCCTCGCCCAGATCTTCGGGCTCGGCAACCACTCCGCCGCGATCCGGGCAGACGAGATCCCGGCGCTGCTCGGCCGGCCGGAGGCGCTGGCCGAGCGGGTCTACGGCCTGGGCAACCCGCGCAAGGCGCGCGAGCTCGGCAACCTCGAGCCGGGCGACGGCTTCCGCTATCGCGGCGGGGGCCTGCTGCAGACCACCGGCCGCGGCAACTACCGCCGCATGGGCCAGGGCTGCGGGGTCGAACTGGAAGCCGACCCCGGCCTGATCGTGGCGCCGGAACACGCGCTGAAGCCGGCGTTGCAGGAGTGGGCGGAGGGCAACCTCAACCTCGCCGCCGACCTCAACGACATCGAACGCATCACCCGGCGGATCAATGGCGGCTTCAACGGGCTGGCGGACCGGCGCGCCTGGTTCGCGCGCGCCTGGCCGCTCGCCAACGGCGGCACCGCCGCGGTCGAGCCGTGGCAGGCCGGCGGCGACAGCACCGACACGCGCTGGCTGCAGCAGGCCCTGAACGACCTGGGGGCGGCGCCGGCCCTGGTGGTCGACGGCAAGGCCGGGCCCGCGACCGAGGCCGCGGTCCGCCGCTTCCAGGCCCTGGCCGGGCTGTCGGCCGACGGGGTCGCGGGCCCGGTCACCCGCGCCGCGATCCGCCTGCGCCTGGACGCGATCCGCGGCGGGTAAGGGCCTCCGCCCGCGGCAAGTGGTACAGGCATTCCGCGGATTGTGGCCGTTTACGGCATGCCTCTCGATGGGCCAGTGTCAGCACCCCGCATCGGCGTGCGGGCCATGCAACGGACGATACCGCCCGACGGCGGAAAGGGCGCCTCTTCCGATGTCGATCGCCACCCCCGGGACCGCGCCTGCCCGGCCAGACCTCGCCGCCCGCGCCCTGCTGCTGCTGGTCGCGGTCATCTGGGGCTTCAACTGGCCGGCCGGGCGCTTTGCCCTCCACGACCTGTCGCCATGGACCTTCCGGGCCGTTTCCTTCGGCCTTGGCGCAGCAATCCTGATGGCGGTGGCGCGCTGGACGGGGGCCAGCCTCCATGTCGAAAGGGGGCTGCCCCGCCTCCACCTGGCTATCGCCGGCCTGCTCAGCACCGGCGGGTACGGCCTGCTGGCGGCCTTCGCGATGCTGGGCACGTCGACCAGCCGCACGGCGATCTGCGCCTACACCATGCCGATCTGGGCGACCTTCCTGGCCAGGCTCGTCCTGAAGGAGCGGCTGACCGGCTGGCGGATCGCGGCCCTCGTCCTGGGATCGCTCGGCCTCGGCATCCTGCTCTGGCCCCTGGTGGCAGAGGGCGTGCCCGCCGGCGTGCTCTATGCCATCGGCTCTGCCGTCAGCTGGGCGGCGGGGACGATCTACCTGAAGTGGGCCGGCGTCACCGGCCACCCGATCGCCATCGCCGCCTGGCAGCTGGTCGCCGGAACCGCCATGTTCGCGGTCGGGATGGCGGTGCACGGCGTCGACCCCGGCGCCGGCGTGCATGCCCTGCCCATGCTGGGGTTCCTCTACAGCACGGTCATCGGGACGGCGCTCGCCTATCTCCTGTGGTTCCAGCTGGTCGTGCGGCTGCCGGCGGGCACGGCCGGGCTGGGGACGCTGCTGGTGCCGGTGGTGGGCGTCGGCGCCTCGATCGCCCTGATGGGCGAGCGGCCGAGCGGTGCCGACTTCGCGGGCTTCGCCCTGATCTTCGCCGCCGGCCTCAGCGCCATCTGGTCGGGGACGGCCAAGCGGGCGGCGTAGCAGGGCAGGGGGGCGGTCACCCGCGGTCGATGCGGGTCGACAGGATGATCGAGGTCACCGTGCGCTCCACCCCCTCGAGCGCGCCGATCTGGTCGATCAGCCGGTCCATCTCCTCCACCGAGCGGGCCTCGACGATGGCGATCAGGTCGTGCACCCCGCTGACCGAGTGCAGGGTGGCGATCTCGGGGATGCGGGCGAGCGCCGCCTCGACCCGGCGCGCCAGCTTGGGCGCGACCGTCAGCAGGATATGGGCGCGAACCCGCGCCCGGGCCACATCCCGGCCGAGGCGGACGGTGTAGCCGGCGACGATGCCGCGGCGCTCCAGCCGCTCCAGCCGGCTCTGCACCGTGGTGCGCGACAGGCCGAGCCGGCGGCCCAGCTCGGCGGTCGGCAGCCGGGCATTCTCCTGCAGCAGGCGCAGCAGCGCCGCGTCGGTGGCGTCCGTCGGCGTTTCGTCGGTCATGTCGTCATAATGCCGGAAACCTTCCGGCATTTCGACGGATCTCGGCTGCCATCCGACGACGGCCGCGGATAGGGTCGGCGCTCACGACTCATCCGGGCGGACAGGAGCCATCCATGCGCAACGTCATCGTCATCGGGGCCGGCAAGATCGGCGCCACCATCGCCGACATGCTGGCCGCCTCGGGCGACTATCGCGTCGCCGTCGCCGACCATTCGGTCGAGGCGCTGGCCCAGGTGGCCCAGCCGGGGGTGGAGACGCTGCTGCTCGACCTCGCCGACGAGGCTGCCGTCGCGGCCGCGCTCGCCGGCCGTTTCGCGGTGCTGAGTGCGGCCCCCTATCATCTGACGGCCGGGGTGGCGCGCGCCGCCCACGCCGCCGGCGTCCACTATCTCGACCTGACCGAGGACGTGGCGACCACCCGGCTCGTCAAGTCGCTGGCCGGCACGGCCAAGGCCGCGCTCATCCCGCAATGCGGCCTGGCGCCGGGCTTCATCTCGATCGTCGCGCACGCGCTGGCCCAGCGCTTCGACCGGCTCGACACCGTCAAGCTGCGCGTCGGCGCCCTGCCGCAGTTCCCCTCCAACGTGCTCAACTACAACCTGACCTGGAGCACCGACGGGGTCATCAACGAGTATTGCGAGCCCTGCGAGGCGATCGTCGACGGGCGCCGCCGCGAGGTGCCGGCGATGGAGGAGCTGGAGGAGTTCTCGCTCGACGGCGTGCGCTACGAGGCCTTCAACACCTCGGGCGGGCTGGGCTCGCTGTGCGAGACGCTGGAGGGCCGGGTGCGCAACCTCAACTACCGCACCATCCGCTATCCCGGCCATTGCGCGCTGATGAAGGCCCTGCTGATCGACCTGCGCCTGCGCGACCGCCGCCCCGTGCTGAAGGACATCCTGGAGAACGCCCTGCCGACGACGATGCAGGACGTGGTGGTGATCCTGGTCGCGGTGTCCGGCTGGCAGGACGACCGTCTGGTCCAGACCACCTACGCCAACAAGATCTATGGCGGCACGGTCGCCGGCCGGCCGCGGAGCGCCATCCAGATCACGACCGCAGCCGGCATCTGCGCGGTGCTCGACCTGCTGGCCGAGGGCGCGCTGCCGACCCGCGGCTTCATCCGGCAGGAGGACATCCCGCTCGACCGGTTCCTCGCCAACCGCTTCGGCCGCGTCTACGCGACGGCGGAGGAGGGGAAGCTGGCGGCCTGATGCCGGCGGGACCGGTCGGGTTCAGTCCTGGCGGCTCTCGGGGGGCTGGCGGCCAGGCTGCTGGCGGGCGTTCGCGCGGTTGAGGCGTTTCAGCGCGGCCGCCAGGAGGGCCGCCTTGATGGAGGTGCCGGTATGGTCGCCGGCCGGGCGGGCGCCGCGCGGGTCTTCCTTGCCGCGCATCTCCCGCCGCTGCCGGCGGGCGGTGTCCTGCGCCTTGTCGCGCATCTCGCGGATCCGCCGCCGCAGTTCGGTCACCTCGCTCGCCCCCAGCTTGCCCAGTTCGGGGTGATGGGTGCGCCGGACCTGCTCGAACCCCTCGGCGGCCAGCAGCCGGCGCTCGGTACGGATGGTCGTCGCCATCGGCTTCGTCTCCTGATCCGGGTCCAAGGACCGGAACGGCCGACGGCGCGCCGGGGTTCCCCCCGCCGGGGCTATGCCGCCTGGGGCCCTCGGCGGATCGCCCGCCACACCACCTCGGGCGTCAGCGGCATGTCGATATGGTCGATGCCGAGCGCGTCGCACACGGCGCTGACGATGGCGGGCGGGGCCCCGCAGGACCCGCCCTCGCCGGCCCCCTTGACCCCCAGGTCGTTGCTGGGGTTGGGCACGACGTGGAAGCCGACCTCCAGGTCGGGCATGTCGCTCGCCCGCGGCATGGCGTAGTCCATGAACGAGCCGGAGACGAGCTGGCCCGAATCCGGGTCGTAGGCGGTGCGCTCCAGCAGCGCCTGGCCCAGCCCCTGGGCGACGGCGCCGTGCACCTGGCCGCGGATCAGCAAGGGGTTGATGATGACCCCGCAATCGTCGACGCAGACATAGCGGGCGATGCGCACGACGCCGGTGTCCGGGTCGATCTCCACCTCGGCGACATGGGCGCCGTTGGGGAAGTTGCATTCGGTCGGGCGCTGGTAGCGGCAGGTCTCGTCCAGGCCGGGCTCCATCCCCTCGGGCAGGCGGGCCGGGTCGCGGGCCAGCTTCGCCACCTCGGCGATGGCGATGCCAAGGTCGGTGCCCGGCACCTGGAACGCGCCGTCGCGGAACTCCAGGTCGGCCTCGGCCGTCTCCAGCGCGTGGGCGGCGATGCGGCGCGCCTTGTCCACCACCTGCTGGGCGGCGCGCGCCGTCGCCACCCCGCCCATCTGCGAGGAGCGCGAGCCGCCGGTGCCGTTGCCGAACTTCACGAAGTCCGAATCGCCCTGGCGCAGGTCGACCTGGTCGAACGGCACCCCCAGGCGTTCGGCCAGGATCTGGGCGAACGCGGTCTCGTGCCCCTGGCCGTGGCTGAAGGTGCCGACGATCAGGGAGACGCGGCCGTCTTCCTCGAAGCGCACGCGGGCCTCCTCGAGCGGCTGCCCGCCGGACGCCTCGACATAGTAGCCGAGCCCGATGCCGCGCAGCCGGCCGTCGGCCTTCGCCGCCCGCCGCCCGCCGAAGCCGGACCAGTCGGCCATTGCCAGCGCCTGGTCCATGGTCTCGGCGAACAGGCCGGAATCGATCATCATCCCGACCTGGTTGCGATAGGGCAGCTGCTCCGGCCGGATGAAGTTGCGCCGGCGGATCTCCTCGCGGCCGATACCGAAGGCGGCCGCCCCCAGGTCGAGCAGGCGCTCCATCTGGTAGCAGATCTCCGGCCGGCCGGCGCCGCGATAGGCGTCGGTCGGGACCGTGTTGGTGAACATCACCTTCACCGAATGCTGCATGGCCGGCACGTCGTAGACCGAGCCCGCGATGCGCGCGCCGGCGATGGTCGGGATGCGGGGGCCGAAATCCAGCAGGTAGGCGCCGACATTGGCCGCGGTCTCCGCCCGCATGGCGAGGATGCGGGCATCGGCGTCGAAGGCCATCTCGCAGGTCGTGACATGGTCGCGGCCGTGCGGGTCGGACAGGAAGGTCTCGCTGCGGTCGGACGTCCACTTCACCGGGCGCTCGAGGCGGGTCGCCGCCCACACCACCATCACCGATTCCGGGAACAGCTTGCCGCGCAGCCCGAAGCCGCCGCCGACATCGGGCGAGACGACGCGGATCTTGTCCTGCGGCACGTTGAAGACGATGCCGGCCAGCCCTTGCCACAGCTTGACGACGCCCTGGGTCGGGGAATGCAGCGTGCGGATGCCGGTCTCGGGGTCGTAGGAGCCGATGGCGACGCGCGGCTCCATCGGGTTGCCGACCAGCCGGTTGTTGACCAGCTCGCAGCGCACCACCCGGGCGGCCCCGGCGAAGGCCGCGCGCATCGCCGTGCCGTCATGGCTTTCCCAATGGACGCACAGGTTGCTGCCATGGTCGGGCCACAGCAGCGGCGCGTCCGGCGCCATGGCCGCCACCGCGTCGACGACGGCCGGCAGCGCCTCGTACTCGACCTCGATCAGCTCCGCCGCATCGCGGGCCTGGGTCGCCGTCTCCGCCACCACGAAGGCGACCGGGTCGCCGACATAGCGCACGATGCCGTCCGCCAGGATCGGGCGCAGCGGCGCGAACATCTTCGAGCCGGCGCGGCCCGGCACGTCGACATGGCAGGGCAGGCCGGGCAGCCCGTCGGCGACCACGTCGGCATGGGTGAGGACGGCGAGCACCCCCGGGGCCGCCGCCGCAGCGCCGGTGTCGAGCCGGGTGATCCGCGCATGCGCATGGGGCGAGCGCAGCACGTGCCCGTAGGCCTGGCCCGGCAGGCTGATGTCGTCGGTGTAGCGGCCCTGGCCGGTCAGGAAGCGGAAATCCTCCTTGCGGCGCACAGGCTGGCCGATGCCGAACTGGTCCATGGGCGGGGGGTCCGTTTCGTTGCAGGGGTAAGGCGGCAGGGGGTGAATTTGCCCCGGGACCGGGGCGGTCGTCACCCCTTTGCCGGCATGCCGTCGGCCTGGAGGGCGAGTGCGGCTGCGATCGCCCGGTGGACCGGGGTCGCCACGCCGTTGGCGTTGCCGAGGCGCACGACCGCGCCCGACAGCCAGGGCAGCTCCAGGCGCCGGCCGCGGTCGAGGTCCTCCAGCATCGACGACCGGGCGCCCTCGGGCAGCCCGTCGACGAAGGCCAGCGTGCGCTCCGGCAGGTCGGCCGGCAGCCGCACCCCGACGGCGGCGGCGACCGCCGCCGTCTCGGCCAGGGATTCCGCCAGCAGGGCGCGGGTCGCGGGGTTGGTGCGCACCGGGCCGATGGCGTGCCGGGTGAGCGCCGTCAGGCCGCTCATGGAGGCGAGGAAGAGGAACTTCTCCCACACCGCGCGGCGCGGGTCCTCGGCCAGGGTGGCCGGCAGGCCGGCCACGTCGCAGGCGTCCTTGAACCCGGCCAGGGCGGCCTGCTGCGCGGGGTCGGCCGGGCCGAAGACGAGGCGCGCCTGCATGCCGTTGTGGCGCACGACGCCCGGGCGCTCGATCACCGCGACGATGTAGGCGGCGCCCGGCGCCACGTGCCGCGGGCCGATCGCGCGGCCGACCACGCCGGCGGCGTCGATGCCGTTCTGCAGCGGGATGACCACCGTGCCGGGCCCGACCAGCGGCGCCAGCGTCGCGGCGGCCGCCTCCATGTCGTAGAGCTTGACCGCGAAGAGGACGATGTCGGCCGGGCCGGCGGCCGCGGGATCGGCGGTGGCCTGCACCGGCCGGACCTGGAACGGCGTGGCCGGGCTCTCGACGGTCAGCCCGTTCGCCTGCATGGCCGCCAGATGGGGGCCGCGGGCGAGGAAGGTCACGTCCTGCCCGGCCCGGGCCAGCATGCCGCCGAAATATCCGCCCACCCCGCCCGCGCCCATCACGACGATGCGCATCCTGCCGCTCCCTCGAATTCGTGCCGATCAGCCTGTCCACCCGCGAATGTGCGGGCGCCCGGCCGCATCGTCCAGCCCGATCCGCCCTTGGCCGCCGCGGCGGACCCGTGCCATCGTCGGCGATCGCTTCCAGGAGTCCCCCGAACGATGTCCGACGACCTGCTGTTCCTGCCCGCGACACGCGCGGCGGCGATGATCCGCCGTGGCGCCCTGTCGCCGGTCGCCTATGTCCGCACCGTGCTCGACGCCATCGACCGGGCGCAGCCGGCGATCAACGCCTTCGTCGGCGTGTGCCGCGAGGAGGCGATGGCAGCGGCGGCGGCGGCCGAGGCGGCAGTGGCGGCGGGCGGGCCGCTCGGCCCCCTGCACGGCGTGCCGGTGTCGATCAAGGACCTGATCGACGTGGCGGGCCAGCGCACCACGCACGGCTCGCACGTCCATGCGGAGAACGTCGCCCGGGCCGATTCGATCGCGGTCGGGCGCCTGCGTGCGGCGGGCGCCATCATCGTCGGCAAGACGACCACGCCGGAGTTCGGCCACAAGGGGATCACCACCAGCCCGCTCACCGGCATCACCCGCAACCCCTGGAACCTCGCCCACACCCCGGGCGGGTCGAGCGGCGGCGCCTCGGCGGCGGTGGCGGCCGGGCTGGCGCCGCTCGCGCTCGGCACCGACGGGGCGGGCTCGATCCGCGGGCCGGCGGCCAGCGCCGGCATCGTCGGGCTGAAGCCGACGCGCGGCGCCATCCCGCACGAGGCGGCGCGCGACGTCTTCCTCAACCAGTCCTTCGCCGGGCCGATGACGCGCACGGTGGCCGATGCGACGGCCATGTTCGCCGCCATGGCGGGGCCCGACCCGCGCGACCCGTGGAGCCAGCGGGCAACCCCGGCACCCTTGCCGCCGCATCTCCAGGGGGACCGGCTCGACGGGGTCCGGATCGGCTACGTCGCGCGCATGGCCAACCCGGTCGTCGACCCCGAGGTCGAGCGGCGGACGCTCGACATGCTGGCCGCGCTGACCGACCTGGGCGCAGAGGTGGAGGAGGTGACCGACGCGATCGACTGGATCGAGCCCGAGGGGCGCATCCTCTACCAGACCGGGATCGCCGCCGCGGTGGCGCCGTTGCGCGAGCGCTGGGGCAACCGGCTCGACCCGACCATGATCGCGTTTGCCGACTGGGGCCTGCAGTACGGCCTCCTCGACCGGATCCGCGCCGAGGGCGCCCGGAGCCGGCTCTACCAGACCGTGCAGGCGCTGTTCGGCCGCTACCAGTTCCTGGTCTCGCCGACCACCGCGCGCACCGCCCTGGCGGCCGATTTCGACGCGACCAGGCCGGTCACCGTGGCGGGCCGGGAATGCGGCATTACCCGCCAGAGCTGGACCGCCTACCAGTACCCCTTCAATCTGACCGGCAACCCCGCCATGTCGATCCCGAGCGGCTTCGCCGCGGACGGGCTGCCGACCGGCTTGCAGATCATCGGCCCCTGGTGGAGCGACTATGCCGTCCTGCGGCTGGCGGCGTTGCTGGAAGGCGCCCGGCCCTGGGCCGGGCGGCGGCCGCCGGCCCTCTGGTAGCGTTCCCCCCCGTGGCCGGAATGCCGCAGGGCCGAGGATCAGGTGGAGCGGCGCGTCGGCGGCCTTGGTCGCTGCGCGCCGTTGCGGTAACGCTGTGTCACCAATGAACGGCGGTCGAATCCTCCTGTGGGCTGCGACGGCGGCGGCGACGCTCGCCGTGACGCCGGCTTGGGCGGACACCGACTGCATCATCCGCGAGTTCCGCACCGCCAAGGGCGTTTACCAGCGCGAGCCGGTCGAGCCGACCACGGAATTCATCGTCGAGTATGACCGGGTCCACGCCTTCCTGCGGCTCGATTGCAGCCGCGCGGACCCCGACCAGCCGGCCTTCACCCTGCGCTGGATCGCCAACGGCCGGGTGGTGCGGACCCGCGACCTCTATGCCGGGGTCAGCCCCAACTGGCGCACCTGGGACCTGATGCCGGCGATCCTGGGGCCGGGATTCGTCCAGCTCTTCGACCGCGACGGCAACCTCCTGGCCGAAGAGGGTTTCACCGTCCGCCTGCCGTGACGGCCTTGCCTGCGGGACAGGCTTGCATTCCGCCGCCCGACCCCTTAATGACCTCCGGCCGTTCGGGAATGCGAGGAGAGGTGCCGGAGCGGTCGATCGGGGCGGTCTCGAAAACCGTTGTGCGCGCGAGCGTACCGTGGGTTCGAATCCCACCCTCTCCGCCAGAACACAGTCCGGGGGCGTCCGCAATGGGACGCCCCCGCTTGTTTTTCAGCCCTTTAGCTGCTGTTGTCTGCCGCATGGGTCCGCGGCTTTCCGCGGTCATCCGGGACGGATGCGGGTACGTTTGCGGGTACCCCGCTGGCCCTCGGTCCTTTAGCGGCGCATCAGGGCGCGGAACTGGGTCCCGTTCAGGATCCCCGACGGTTGCTCGTCGCGCTGACGCTGGAAGGCGCGGATCGCCTCCCGCGTCTCCGGTCCCAGGCGACCATCGGGCGCCGTCCGCAGCAGGTTCCTTTCCGCCAGCGCCCGCTGCACCGGGACGACCTCCACGGCGCGCGGTGCCGGCACGGCGTGGGCGGCTGCCGCGGCCGGGGCGCCGGGCGGCAGGATCCGGCGCTGCTGCGGATCGACCGCCGGGATCAGGGCCGCCATCTCCCGCCACGGCACCCGGATGGACTTGCCGCTGTCCAGCAGCAACAGCGGTCCGGCCTCGTTGGCGGGGCGGCAGGGGCGGGCCGCCTTGAGGAGTTGGGCCTTGTTGTCGAGCCGGGTCACCCACAGCTTCGGCCCCTCGCCACGGCGGCCCAACTCGACTCGGACCTGGGCCAACTGGTGGGTGACCACCGGACCCGCGTTCTCGGCGCAGACCCCGGCCACCTCCTCGGTATCCAGCCAGCGGCCATGCAGGAGCGAGCCGTCCGGCCGGCGCACCACGTCATCGAACACGCGCAAGGCAGCCGGGATGTCGAGGACGCCGCCGAAGATGGTCTCGCGCTCGATCTCCACCGATGCCCAGCGCGCGGTCATGTGCAGGCGCTGGCGGATCATGGCCGGCTGCCAGTCCTGCAAGACGCTGCCGATGATGGCCGCGGTGAAGCTGACCAGGGGCGCGGCGATGGATGTCCCAGCCAGCATGTCATAGCCGTCGCTGCGGTAGGAGGCGGGGATTCGGCATCCGGGTGCCAGTAGGTCGACGTCGTTCCTGCCATGGTTGGAGAAGCTGGCACGGCGGATCCGGACGACGCCGTCGATGACCTCGGGCGGGCTGTGGGCGCCGACAACCAGCGCAGCCGGCCGGGCGTCCCCCGGGACATGGCCGGACGGGTAGCGCCGCTTGCCCTCGTCCAGCCGGATGCCGCCGTTGCCGGCGGCCATCACGATGAGCTGCCGGCGATCGACCGCGCTCTTCAGGGCGACTTCCAGCGCCGTGATCGGCTCCTCGCCGTCGACGCTGAAGTTGACGATATGGATGGTCGGCGGCGTCGCGATCATGCTGGCACCCAGCATGTCGGGTTTCACCCAGGCGCGGCCGCCGCTGCCATCGGTGAAGATGCGGGCGAAATTGAGCCGCACCAGGCGGCCGATGTCCCGGAACTCCTCTCGGAACGGCCGGCCGCCCAGGGCAAGGTCGGCGACATGCGTGCCATGGGCGCCAAGGTCGTGCCCTGGCCGGGGTGCGACATCACCGCCGCGCTCCGCATCGATGCCGAAGCGGTCGCCCCGGAATCCGTTCTTGCCCAGCTTGCCGTTGCGATCGCCCTCCACGGCACCCTGGTTCGCCTCGATGACGGAGAGGGGGAAATAGGCGGGGTCGCCCACGCCGATGGCGCCGGTGTCCGCGACCCGGACGACGAAGCGAGTGGGTTCCCGATCCTGGCGTTTCAGCATGGCCATCGCGTCTTCGATCGCCGCGCGCACGGCCTTGCGATCGTAGGGCCATTCGGACGGCACACCCCTGGCGGGGGCGCAGTCCCCGTCAAGCGACTGGTCGTCGACCCGCAGCGGCGTGATCAGCTCGAACTCCGGAGCCACCTCCGTCGCCAGCAGGGTCGCGTCGAATGGCGTGGCGGCGACTGCCTCGGCCAGTCGCCGGCGGGCCTGCGTCGTGTCGATTCCAGGCCGGAGCGTGATGGCGGTCCAGTAGGACACCGCGGGCAGGGGGATGGACTGGCCCACCGGCATGCTGAGCGGCGACGCCACTAGCCCCGGCGCCAGTTCCTTCACCCGATCCTCCAGCTTCATAGTCCGGCAGGAACCAGCGGCGGGGCCCGGCTGGCAGACCCGAATCAACGTCGCCCCGGTGGTGCCGAGGCGGCGCAGCAGGATGTTGTCGAGGCTGCCGTCGCCTGGCTGGACAATCGCCGAGGCACCCTCGCGCTGGACCCCGGCGCAGGCCGGCAGGAGGATGCGCCGGGCGCGGGACGAGACGCGCAGGGGGGACGGTTCGCCCGGCCTGGCATTCAGCTCGACGAATTGGGCAATGTAGATGTCCGAGACGGAGCCGCGGCAGAAGGCGCGCAGACGCGGCTCCACCGCCTGCCGTGCGCCCAGCGTCACCATCGTCGGTTCGGCCAGTTCGTGCAGCGTCCTCTGCACATCGTCGGGCAAGACCGAGGTGGCGCGGATCTGGATACGGCCTGTCCCGGCGTCGGCCGGGACGGCGGCGGCCCCCGCCAGGACAGCGGCGAGCCAGAGGCTAGCGGCAGCGCGATGCATCGGCGTGCACTCCGCAAAGACGCTGACCATGGCGATCGGCCCAGCGCGTGACGTAAGTCCGGGCGGCGGCGGTGCTGAGGACGGAGAGGAAGGAAATGCCCTCGCCGCCCCCGTCGCGATGCGAATTGACCGCGACGACCAGACGGCGGGCGGCCAGCGGCTGCTCGACGAAGACCGCGCCGCCGCTATCTCCTTCGCAGACGAAGGCGTCGCCACGCCGCCGGCCGGAGAAGGTAGCGGCCCAGTGCGGCTGGTCCGCGATCTCGCCCGGCAGGAATTCGACGAAGGTCGGCCCGGTGCGGAACTGCTCGTCGCGTCCGCCGCCGATGGCGGTGCAGCCGTAGCCGGCGAGCAGGAGCTGGCGGTTGCGCACCAGTAGCTTCGCATCGAGGCTGACACGTTCGTACTGCAGGTCGGGCACGCCCTTATCCATCAGGCACAGCATCCAGTCGGCGCTCTGCACCGTCGGGTAGCCCGGCCTCGGGGCTTCGCAGGTGCCTTCGTAGAGGAGCCCGCGGCTGGCGATCTCGACCCGGCCGCCGTCTGCGATGCAGTGGCCGGCGGTCAGCAGCACCCGTGGCGCGATCAAGGTGGCGGTGCAGCCGGCCTCGCGGGCAAAGAAGCTGGCCGGCCAGTCCCGGGCCTCGGCGACGCTGCCATTGCCCAGGCGCGGCTCGAGCGTGCTCTGCTGCAGGGCCTCGACTGATCGCAGGGAGAGACGGTCCGGCGGAGAAGGGTATGCGTCCGGTTTGGCTTTCCGGGCAGATGCCAGGCTCGGCGCCAGCAGCAGCGCCGTGGCCAGGATCGCGAGCAGATGGGGTCGCATGTCGTTTCTCCGTTCCGTTCGGGCTAGTGGAGATGGCCAAGGGGGTGGCGGCCGGCTCAGTGCGAGCGCCGGAAGGGGGTGAAGGCACCTGGCCGGGCGGCTTCGCGTCGGCGTTCGGCGGCGGCCGCCTCCTCGGCGCCGCGCAGCAGCTCCAGCCGGTCGCGGCGGGTCGTAGCCTCCGGCAGGCGGCGCAGCAGCAGCGATACCGGGGACGAGCCCGCGGCGGTGGCGACGGGCGCGGTCGAGGCCAGGGGGATGGCGGTTTCCGCGAGGTAGCGGGTCAGGCCGCGTCGCCGCTCCGGCAGGAAATGGTCCTCCAGCGCCGGCGACAGGTCGCCCTTCTCATCGACATGGACGAAGCGCCCCAATGCCGCCGGCCACCGCACCTGCGGGGCGATCTCCTTGCCGACCGAGAACTGGTGGCAGCCGCCGCAGCTCATCGCCCCCGCACGGTTCAGCAACTGCTCCGGCGTGATGTGGCAGCGATCGGGCCGGGAGAGGCCGGCCAGGCGCGCCTCCAGCGACCGCAGCAGCATGCTGTTGCCGGTGCCGCGCCGCACCGGGTCGTCGACCGCGGCCGGGATGTCATGCGAGATGCTGACGAAGCTGTCGAAGCGACCGGGAAAGCCGGCACCCAGCTCTGCCAGCAGCCGACCGCGGTCGACCGGGGCGGCGGCGCGGTCGAGCTCGGTGAGATTGGCGGCCGCCTGGCCGATCAGGGCGCCCAGGAAATCCTGCCGCTGCCGCACCTGCTCGGCCGGCGTCGCCGGCCCGTCCGGTTCGTACAGCGCCGGATGCGGGTTCTCCTTCACCGTCGTGGCGACGAAGACCGGGGCATTGTCGGCGCCGGACGCGACGCGCCATTCGCGCAACTGCCAGGGATGGTCGCCGGGGTTGGCCATGAACAGGTTGCCACGAACCTGGCCCACCTCCTGGCCCAGATGCAGGGCCTGGATCACCGCCCCACCGCCCGGCAAGTCGGAGCTGCCGTCGCCGTCGAGGTCGCCGGCATAGAAGAACGCAGCCAGCCTGCGGGCCAGATCGGACGAGGTCAGACCCGGCGCCGACAGCCCGTCCCAGAACTGCGCGATCGGGCGGCAGGCATGCTTGCGGCCGCCCGGATTGCGCAGCTTCGCCTCGAAGATCAGGGTCATCCGGTCGGAGCGATCCGACCCGTCGCCCTTGGCGTAGACGATGCGGTGCTCGCCGCAGTTCGACCAGTCGTCGGGCGCCAGGTCGAGGCGGTTGAAGACGGCGACCGGGCGGAAACCGTCCTTGCCCGTGCTCTGGAGCATTGCCGCCGGGTCTAGCGCCGCCTCGTTGGGGCGCGGGTCTGCGACGGTCACCAGCCCACCCTCGCCGTTCACGAAGGTATCGCGGGCGAAGCTGCGGACCATGCTCTGCAGCAGGGCCACCCGCTCGCCGCCGCTGTCCTCCAGCCCGTTCGAGCGGACGATGGCGCCCAGCGTCCGCGCCAGCGAGAAGTCGGCTTGCCGGAACACCTCCGGGTCGTGGACGACAACCGTCCGCCTCATGGCGGGGCCCCAGCCAGGGATGGCCGCCGCTTCGGGGAAGCAGGCCGGATCTGCTGATGGCCCCGGGACCTGGGCCTGGGCCTGGGCCTGGACGCTGGCCGCAAGCATGCCGGCGGCGAGCGCGATGGTGCGGAAGCGATTCGGGCTGGACATGTCGGGCAATCTCCCCTGCCGGTGACGGGGCGGGGCGCCCCCGCTCCCTCGCCCGCGGCTGGTGGCATGCAAGCAGCCCGGCTGTCAGGCGAACGTCAGCCGACCGTCAGCGCCCGAGGCCGGCACTTCGTCGGGCCCGGTCCGCGATCGTCCGCCCGACTAACGTTCGATTGACGCCGGCCATGGTCCACTTCCCGTCGATCATCCCAGCCGAGCGAGACCCATGCCGTCACACGGGACCAACTGCCCGATACCGCCCCCCGCCGCGGTCGCGCCGCCGGCGGTCCGCAGCGTCAACGGCGCGGCGCCGCCGCTGCCGCCGGACGGGCAGGGCCCGGCGGCGGGGTTCCGCCATTTCCTGGGCACGCCGGCACCCGCCGAGCGATGCACACTCGGCCGCTCCCGGCAGCAGAGCACGCGAGACCAAGGGGGGCGGGACCTGCTCGCCCGCCTCGGACGGTGCCTCGCCCGCGGAGCTGACATCTGGCCGGGCGGGCCGCTCGATGCCGGGCTGGAGCCGTGGGAGAACCCCGACATCCCCTCGGGCTACACCTATTTCGCCCAACTGGTCCTGCATGACCTGGTCCTGACGGTGCCGTCGCCGCTGGCGATGGCGACCGGCGCGGGCGCCTTCCGCAACGACCGTGCCGTCCGCTTGCGGCTGGAGACGCTCTACGGCACCGGCCCGGCCGGCTGCCCGCACGCCTACCGCTTCGACGCCGGCCAGCGCTGCCGGCTGCGGGTCGGACCGGCGGCCGACGACCCGACGGTTGGCCGCGATCTCGGCCGCGCGCCCACGCCCGTCGGCGAGGGCCGACCCGGCTCCGGCAACCTGACGGAAGCGCTGGTCGCCGACCCGCGCAACGACGACAACCTGATCCTGGCGCAGCTGACCGCCGTTTTCCATCTCCTGCACAATACGGTGCTGGAGCGGGCCGCGGCGCTGGCGCCGGCGGCCTGCGGGTCCGGGATGGAGGTCCCCTTTGCCTTCGCCATGGAGGCCGTGGGGGCGGTCTTCCGCAGCTGCATCCGCCACGACCTGTTGCCGCGGATCCTGCATCCGGCGATCTACCGGCGATACAGCGGCACGCCGATCTTCATCGATCGGGACGTCGTGAACAGCCGACTCGCCAAGGCGTCGGAGGGTGGACTGCCGCTGGAATTCTCCCACGCGGTCGGCCGCTTCGGCCACGCCATGGTCCGGCCGGTCTATCGGCTGAACGACCTGCCGGTCGAGCCGCTGGTCGCCAACGACCAGCCGGGCTCGCTCGATAACATCCTGTGGACCACCTCGTCGCGGGTACCATGGCGCCTGCCGCTGCGCCGGGAACAGGTCATCCAGTGGCGGCACTTCTTCGATGTGGTCGATGATGTGCGGCCCAACCTCAGCCGACGGATCGGGCCGCAGACGAGCGCCTTCGACGTGATCTCGCCGGGGGCAACCGACGGCCTGGCCCATCGCGACCTGGCGCGCGGCGGCGACGCCGGCATCTGGTCGGTCACCGCACTGCGTCGCAACGTCGAATCGCGCGCGCCCGGCACCACCGGCCTGGCGCCCCTGCTCGCCAACTGGCCGCAAAGCCAACAGGGCATCCGCGACTTCCTCGACGCCGTCGGCGGCGACCTGCTCGACCGGGACGACATTGATGCCGTCGCAGCCGACCCGCCGCTCGCCTTCTTCACCCTGTTCGAGGCGGCCCAGCCGCCATCGGACGGCCGGCATCTCGGCCCGCTGGCCTCGGTGATCGCGGCCGAGGTGATCTTCGGCGCCCTGGCCGAAGCCGGCGACGGGAAGCTCTGCAAGCTGGCCTGCATGATCTACGGCCCGTCGGCATCCTTGCTCCACCCGCTGGTGGACACGCTGTCGCAGATCAGGTCGATGCCAGCGCTCATCCGTTTCGTCGCGGCGGCCAGGCCCGAACTCCAGCGGGCCCAGCCGTCCTTTCTGTGACGGGGCGTCGTCGCCCCGTCATTCCACCCAGCCCGGAGGAGGAGAAGCCATGGCCTTGAATCGTTTCACGGTGAGCAATTTCGAGAAGTTCGGGGAGCTGGTGAAGAAGTGGGCGCGCGGCCAGGTGCCGCGTCCCACCGACAAGCAGCAGTTCGAATCCCAGCTCGCGGCCGAGGGCATCATCGCCACCTGGCCGAGCGGCGAGTTCGAGATCCACACGATCCATGTCGAGCAGTGCGTCGTCGGCACGCTGCATCTGCTGGTGCCGGCGCCGGAGATCATTGCCCATTCGGAGAACGAGATCGGTCGCAAGAGCTATCCGCTGCCCGACTATTACGAGATCCATGCCTTCCACAAGCCGCACGAGATCACCGACAACGACCGCTTCCACAACATGCGCATGGGCGACTACACCGTCGCGCATTGCAGCTGAGACGGGGCACGCCGCCTCTCTCGCGCCCCCCGGAGCCGCGGATCCGGACGCTAGGGGGAGGCGGCCGCCGCCGGAATGCCGGCGAGCGTGATGGCGCCGGCCAGGCGCGCCTGGTCGCGCCCATGGCGGATCGGAAAGAGCTGCATGATCCAGCGCCCGACCTCAGCGTCGGTCGCCGGCCCGGTCCCGCGCCATTGCCGTCGCATGCTGTCGAGGAAGCGCCGTCCCTCCAGCCGTGCCTCGCCGACCCGGCCGAGCTGGGCCAGGGCCGCGGCCCGCCACATCGGTGCCAGGGCGGCGGCGTCGCCCGAGCGGTCGGCCGCCGCGATGCAGCCGGCCGGGTCGTCCCACATGAAGTGCATGACCGCACGATAGGTCCAGTGCAGGGCGCTCGGCACCTGCGCCAGCTCGATCGCCCGGTCTGCCAGTTCGCGCGACCGCGCCGTCTCGCCGGCGAAGGCGTGGGCATGGGCGGCGGAGGCGAGCGTCCACGGATCGGCGTCGTTGAGGTCGCAGGCGAGCCCGAAATGCAGCAGCCCCGGCTCGAATTGCCCATCGAAGAGATAGGCCCAGCCAAGGCAGAGCTGTGCCCGGGAATCGATTGCGTCGATGCGCGCGGCCGCCTTTGCCAGGATCAGCGTCTCGCGCTGCTGGGCGGCGGTGCGGTGGCAGCCGGGATGGACGATGTGGGCGGTGTTGCGCAGCTGGACGAGGCTGCTGTAGGCCGGGCCGAAGCCGGGCGCCTCGCGGATCATGTCGTTGAAGATCGCGGTCGCGCGCTCCCAGTCGGCCGGTCGTCGCTTCGCCAGCAGCTCCTGGCCCAGCAGCCAGCGGTCGTGGAACTCGATCGGCAGGTTGGGATGGCCGGCGAGTCGGATCAGCCGCTCGGCCGACAGCTGCACGTTGAGGGCGACGGTGAGGCGCTGGACGATGCGCTGCTGCACCTCGAAGACGTTGTCGGGGCGCAGCTGCACCCGGTCGCTCCAGATGTGCTGCTCGCTGGCAATGTCCTTGACGCTGAGGATGAGGGTCAGGGCCGTATCGCTCTGGTAGACGCTGACCAGGATGGCGTAGCGCGCGCCGTCCCCGCCGGCCTCCGCCCGCTCGGTCACCCGCCATTCCCGGAACCGCGCCAGGCAGGCGATGAGGTGATGCCGGAAGCGCTGCAGGAAGCCGATATTGTCGGGATCGACGCCCTCGATGGCGAACGGCACGATGGCGAGTGCCAGGCGCGGGGCGACGCGGGCGGGGGCGCCTCCCGGGTCCCCGGTTGTTATCAGCCCCGGCGCAAACAGCGGTTCGGCATCGGCCGGCGCCGGCGCTGCGCGCCGGGCCTCGAAGGCGCCGCTCTTGATGTCCGCCACCAGCTCCTGAGTCGGGGCCGACGGTTCCATGCCGTACTCGTCGTCGAGCAGGTCCCACAGCGACTTGTAGAGGCGCAGGGCAGTCGCGATGTCCCCGGCCGCGGCGCGGCTGGCCATCAGGTGGCGGCAGGCCTGCTCGTGTGTCGGGTCGAGGTTGAGCAGGGCCTCGGCCATCTGCGCCTTGCGCCGCGCCTCGACCCCGTCTGCCGCCAGCCCGCCCTCCAGCGCCCGCACCAGCCGGTCGTGCAAGGTCTGCCGCCGTGCCAGCAGCCAGACCCGGAAGGCCGGATCGACGTCCTCGAAGCCCTCCAGCATGGTCTCGGTCAGGCGGCGGCCGTTGAGCAGCAGAGCGTGTACCTGCTGCTGCTCCGCCAGGGTGACGACCGACCAGATGTCGACGGCAAGGCCCGGTCGTTCGATGCCGATCGCCAGCTTGTCGGCACGCAGGCCGGCATAGCCCGCGCGATCGCAGGCTTGGCGCAGCTCGCTCAGGACCTGGCGCAACGATCCGCGGGCGCGCTGGTCATCGGACTCGCTCCATAGCAGTCCGACCAGCCGCTCGCGCGTCTCGCTGCCGGTCTCGCTCAGGGCCAGATAGCCGAGCAAGGCGCAGGACTTGCGGCCGCGGAGATCAATCGGCCGATCGCCGGCGCCGGCGGAGAAGCCGCCCAGCAGCGACACCGCCAAGTCGCGCCGTTCGCCAGGACCGGCAGGTTGCGGCGCGGTTCGCGCGTCGATTACGGAGGAGGCGCCGGCAGCAAGCATGCGGGACTGTCCTTGTGGCTGACGTGGAAGGCCACCTGCCCGAAGACCCGTCCGATGTTACAGCAATGGAATTCCATTGCTATGGATTATGCCACCTCCGGTTTCGCGAATTGCCCGTAGAAGCCGCTTTCCGGGCAGGGAGCACGGCTCAAGCTGCAGGTCGGGCGCAACCACGCGGCAGGCGGGAATACCGAACTGCGGCCGGGTCAGGTCGACCAGATAGGTGGGGACGCCCGCCGCATCGAGCCGCCGCACCAGCCAGTCGAGCTGCCATGCCGCCGGTCCTTCGGGCGGCGCCTCGTCGCCGGCGCAAGCGGCAGGCCCGGTTGCCTCCTCATGTGTCGCCGGATGGAGCAGCGGGCAGTCCGCCCGGATACTGCGCGCGCGCTGCAGGTGACGCTGGTCGGCGGGGTTGAGGGCGTCGTCGCCGCGCTCGGCCCGCTTGGCCGCGATCACCGCATAGGCGATCTCGATGTGGCACATCTCCTGGAGGGCGCGGCGGACCGCCTCGGCCATCGTCATGCCTGCCGCCAGGCCGCAGGCGAAGCCGTCGTTGCCCGGATCGCTGCCACCGGAATCGACCGAGATGGCGGCGACGGCCGGAATGCCGAGGTCGGTGGTGATGTCGACCACCCAGCTGCGCCGGCCGCCGGCCCCGCCGCGCAGCTCTGCCAGGAACCGGGCCGCGACATCGCCCGCGGCGCCGGTCAGGGCCCGCCCGCGGCGGCCGCCGTGCCACCACAGGCTGGCGGCGTCGCGCTCGATCAGCTCCAGCAGCCCGTGCAGTGCCGCATCGGCCAGGGTCGCTCCGGCGGCGCAGCCGGTGGAGAGGGCGAAGGGCGGGACCCCGCCGCCCGGATCGGCGCGCCGCAGGCAGCGACCGGCCGGCAGCAGGACTTGTGCGTCGCCGTTCAGCCGCCGCGCCGCCACCCAGCCATCTGCGACCCCGCCGTCGTTCCAACCGGGCGCGTCGGCCCCGGGGAATGGGGCGATGCGAGGCAGTTCGGACCCTGCGGCCACGAGATCGTCCGCCTGCGCGAACTGAGACAGGTACTCGACCGCCTCGCCGACGCAAGCTTCGAAGGCCTGGCGCAGCCGGGCACCGGAGCCGGCGAGGCTGCCGGCCGGGCAATCGGCAAAGGCCGGGCCCAGGATCGCCGGATCGGCCTCGCCGCCGAGGAAGACCAGCCCGGGCGCCTGCGGTGTCGGCAGGGCGAAGAGGCGCCGCAGCCGCGCCGCCATGCGCAGCAGCAGAACCCGGTTGCCGCGCGCGGCAGCATCCTCCGGCCCGTCGCCGGCATAGTCGAGGGCCCGCAGCAGCCCGGCGGCCTCGCCGTGCGCCGGCGCGGGTGGCTCGCCTCCGGCCAGGAGATCGGCCGCGTCTGTCAGGACGTCGCGCATGGCCCGCTCCCTCCGACGGCCGGATCTCCATCGCACGCAATACCACGGGATAGAACCACTACTGAGTGTGGTCGTCCAGAGGTGGCTGACGCGCGACTGACGGTGGGTTGACGCCATCGGCGGAGGATCGAGGTCTCACGCCCGTTCCGACCGATGGCCGGCCGGAGGGGGCTGCGCAGGGGAGGCACCGTCCATGTATCGAACCGGCCAACATCGAACGGGCCGATCCGGCCTTGGCAGCTTGCTGGCGCTGGGCGTGCTGCTCAGCCTGGGCGGCTGCGTCGAACTCGAAGTATCGGAACTCGGTCAGGCCAAGAACTTCCGCGGCGTGCCCTACTCGCTGCCCTACACCAGCTTCGACACCGTCGTGACCTGGCGGCTGGTGGCCTGCAGCCCGGCGGCCCGGATTGCTGCCGACATGGACGCAACCGTGCGAATCCTGCCCGATCCGGCCCATCGCTACGTCATCGACACCAACAGCCTGTCGAGCTGGTTCAAGACCTCGTCGCTGCAGATCGACCGGCATGAGAACGGGATGCTGAAGTCAGTCAATGCCGACGCCCAGGATCAGAGCGCCCAGGTCATCGGCAATCTGGTGAAGAGCGCGGTCGGGATCGCCACCTTGGCTGCGGGCGGCGCTCCGGTCGGGACGCTGGCCGTCGCTGGGGTGGCGGCGCGCCGAACCGGGGACTGTCAGGCCGCTGCAGCCATGGCGGTCGAGGCGGCCGATGCGGCCGCCACGGCACTGCGGGCGGCCACGGCCCGGGTCGGCGAGGCGCGCGAGCGGGTGGCCGAGATCAACCGCCAACTCGCTGAGATGGGCCCGCAGCCCGATGCCGCGGCTCTGGCCAAGCTGCGGCGGGCACTGCAGCAGCTCGATGACCGCGTAACCGAGCAGAGCGCGGCCGAGGGAAGGCTGTCGGTGGCACTCGAGCCGATCACCGCCCGCGTTCATCTGCGCTGGCCGGAGAGCGGCAGCCGCCCCGCGAAGGACGACATCCTGAGGGAGAAGGTGCCGTTCCCGCCGGGGCAACTGGCCAAGTGGGTGGTACTGGGCGACGATGCCAAAGCGGCCGAGACCCTCAACGCCAACGCCGAGGTCGTCCTCGCCCTGGGGCCGATCGGCGGGCCCTCCCACGCCGTGCCCGAAGGCGACCGCCGGCCGGACCCGACGCTGGGCATCCGCTTCCGCGACCCGGTGCCGTCGCGCCTGACGGCGACGCAGCAGGGCCGGGAACTGGCGAGCAGGGAGGCGGGCGTCCACCAGTTCGGCACTCTGTTCCACCTGCCGCTGCGCAACGTCCTGTTCCAAAGTAACGAGCTGGCCGTGGAGATGGACGCCGCCGGCATCCTGACCATGGCGCGCTACGCCGACAAGGCGGCGGCGGCCGCCACCGCCACTGGCACGCTGGCCGACCTGGTCGGCGGCATCGGTGCCGCCCGCCAGGGGCGGCGCGACGCCCGCCTCGACCGTATCCAGCGCGAGAACGAACTGCTGGAGGCGCAGAAGACGCGGCGCGACCTGCTGCGCGAACTGGCGCCGACGGTGCCGGTCGCCCCCGATGAGACGGCTCGGCGCCTGGCCGACTTCAAGGCCGAAACCGCACTGGCCGCCGCGGAGACCGAGGCGATCCAGGCGGAGATCGCACGGCGCGAGGCGCGGGCGCGGCTGGCGCGCTGACGGCCGGGTGATCGCAAGGTTGGCCTGTCGCAGGATCGGGGTGCCGGAGCTGTCCGCGGCTTCGGCGCCCCGCAATCCCCGGCCGACCGACCGGCAAGGCTAGAGCCCCAGCTCGCGCAGGATCTCCTCGGTGTGCTCCCCCAGCATCGGCGGCGCGTCGGCGCGCTGGTCGGCCCGGCTGCCGTCCAGCCGGACCGGCCGGCGGACCGAGACGAGGTCGCCCTTCACCGGGTGGGTCAGTCCGTAGAACGAATCGAGATGCCCGACCTGTGGATCGGAGAAGACCTCCGTCACGGTGTTGACCGAGGCAAAGGGCACGTCGAACTCCGCCAGGCGCTGGAACCAGTGGGACGCCGGCTGGCGGGCGAAGTCGGTCCCGGCCTCCGCCAGCAGGGCCTCGTAGTTGGCGATCCGGCCCTCCAGCGTGGCGAAGCGCGCGTCCGCGCCGAGGTCGGGCCGCTCGATCGCGCCCAGCAGGCCGGCCCAGAACTTGGGCTGCGAGGAGAGGTGGATCGCCACCATCCGGCCGTCGGCGCAGCGAAAGGCATAGGCCTGGGAATTGCGGATGCGCAGGTAGGCGTCGGCCACCTCGCCGTTCTGCGTCCAGTAGCCGAAGGGCTCGGGCATGAAGGCGACCGTCGCCTCCAGCATGTTCACCTCGACCCGGCGAGCGACCCCCTTGCGCTCGCGCTCCAGCAGGGCCGACAGGATGCCGTAGCAGGCATATTGCCCCGTCACATTGTCCGAGATGGTGGTGCCCGACAGGCGCGGGGCGGCCGGATCCAGGAACTGGCTCGACATGCCGCTCAGCGCCTGGGCGATCGCGTCGTAGCAGGGGCGGTCGGAGTAGGGGCCGTCGGCACCGAAGCCGGTGATCGAACAGCGGACCAGGCGCGGGTTCAGCTCCACCAGGCGCGCGTCCGGAAAGCCCAGCCGGTCGAGGACGCCGGGCCGGAAATTCTCCAGCAGCACGTCGCTGCGCTGCACCAGACGCTCGAGCGCCTGGCGGCCGAGGTCGGAGCGAAGGGAAATCGCCAGGCTGCGCTTGTTGCGGTTGTAGGCGCAGAACTGGGCGCTGTAGGCGCCGCCGCCATAGCTGCGGAACGGGTCGCCGCCCTCCGGGTTCTCGATCTTCACCACCTGGGCGCCCATGTCGGCCAGCATCATGCCGGTGAGGGGGCCGGTGATCATCGTGGTCAGCTCCACGACGGCGATGCCGTCGAGCGGTCCGGGCATGGGGCGGTCCTCTTGGGCGAATGGCAGGGGAACGGGACGGCGAGCGGGCGGCGCGGCCAGGCGCGCCGCCCCTCGTCGGGACTACCGGTGGTCGGGGCTACTTGTCGCGCTGGTCGGTGATCTGCGTGCCCATCTTGAAGGGCTCGTAGACCGGCTTGTAGCTCTTCTTGTCGAGGAACTGCTGCAGGCCGGTCTGGTAGGAGTGCTCGGCGTCGTCGACGCGCAGCGCCTGCTTCTTCTCCTGCATGTAGTCGGCCGCCTCCGCGAAGCCCATCTGGCGCACCATGCGGATCGCCTGCTTGGTGCCCCGCAGCGCGGCCGGGCTCTTGGTCATCAGCTTCTTGGCCAGCTTGGTGACCTCGTCCTCCAGCGTCTCCTTCGGCACGGCGAAGTTGGCGATGCCGATGCGCACGGCTTCCTTGCCGTCGAACGCCTCGCCCAGGCAGGCATAATAGAGCGCATGGCGCAGCAGGACGGCGTCGGCGAACGCCTTGCTGACCATGCCGCCCGGCAGGATGCCCCAGTTCACCTCGGACAGGGAGAAGGTGGCGTCCTCGGCGACGATGGCGAAGTCGGTCGCCAGGAAGTGCGAGAAGGCGCCGCCGACGCAATAGCCCTCGACCATGGCGATGGTCGGCTTGTCGAACATGTAGAGCCGGTCCCACTGCCAGCCGTTGGAGACCAGGCGCGCCTTCTTGGCCTGGGCGGGCTTGCCCTCGTTGGCCCGGAAATACTCCTTCAGGTCCTGCCCGGCGGAGAAGTTGCCGCCGGCGCCGGCGATGACCACGACCTTGGTGTCGGGGTCCTCTTCCAGCTCGTCCAGGGTGGCCGCCATCTCGCGATGGAGCGCCGGGCTCATGGCGTTGCGCTTCTCTGGACGGTTCAGATAGGTCCAGGCGATGCCGTCCTGCTTGATGACCTTGACGTATTTCCGCTGGGGCTCGCTCATTGTGCTGTCTTCCTGGTTGCCGGATGGGGGCGGTGGGTCACTTCCACCAGACGAGGCGGCGCTCGATCCAGGCGACGAGGCCATAGATCGCCATGCTGGCAGCCGATGCCAGCACGATCGCCGCCCAGACCCGCAGGAAGTCGACCTGCTGGGTCGCGAGATAGATGATCTGGCCGAGACCCGCGTAGGCGCCCAGCATCTCCGCGACGATGGCGATGATGATGCTGCGCACGATGGCCACGCGCAGGCCGCTGGCGATGGCGGGCAGCGCGGCTGGCAGGCGGAGCGTCCAGATGGTGCGGAGCGGCCCGGCGCCGAAGCTGCGCAGCAGGTTCACCGCCGCCGGGTCGACCGCCTTCAGCCCGTTCATGGCATTGACGAAGACGGCGAAGCCCGCCGCCAGCGTCACCATGGCGATCTTGGAGGCCGAGCCCATGCCGAGCGCCACCAGGGCGACGGGCGCGTAGGCCACCACCGGCACGGAGTTGACCGCGACCACGATCGGCATCGCCGCGCGCTCGACCAGCGGCATCAGCACGAAGACGAGCGCCAGCAGGATCGCCGCGACGGCGCCCAGGACGTAGCCGGTGCCGGCCTCGTAGAGGGTGACGCGCAGGCCGGCCAGCAGGGCCGGCAGGTCGCCCCACAGCGCGCCCGCGATGCTGGGGATGCTGGGCAGCACGAAGGTCGGGATGCGGAAGAGGAGGATCGCGGCTTCCCACACGACGGCGATGACCAGCAGCCCGGCCACGGGATAGGCGATGCGGGACAGTGCGCTCACAGCTCGCGCCCCCACCAGACGAAGCGCCGCTCGATGGCGGCCAGGATGCCGTAGAGCCCGGCACCGAGCACGCCGCAGGCGACCACGACCGACCACAGCCGGGGCATGTTCTCGGCGTACATCGCCTGGACCAGCATGATGCCGAGCCCGACCGTGTCGCCGAACCATTCGCCGACGATGGCGCCGACCAGGCTGAGGCTGACCCCCAGCAGCAGCGAGGCCATGATCGCCGGCAGCGCGAAGGGCAGCCGCAGGCGCCAGAACAGCGTCCACGCCGAGGCGCCGAAGCTGCGCATCAGGTCGACCCGCTGCGGGTCGACCGACATCAGGCCGCGCAGCGTGTTCACCGTCACCGGGAAGAAGGTCAGGTAGAAGGCGATCACCACCTTCGACAGGATGCCGTTGCCGAACCAGATGACGACCAGCGCCCCGAAGGCGATCACCGGCACCGTCTGCGACACCACCAGGAGCGGCAGCAGCAGGCGCTCCAGCAGGCGGAACTGGGCGAAGGCGGCGCCGGCCAGGAAGCCGAAGGCGGCCCCCGCGGCAAAGCCCAGCACCGTCTCGGTCAGGGTGCGCAGGATGCCGCGCGCCAGCGCGGCATGGTTGGCGACCATGTCGGCGAGCACCGCCGAGACGGACGGCATGACCGAGTAGGGCCCGCCCCAGATGCGCGCGGCCCCTTCCCACAATGCCAGGCAGGCGAGGATGGTCGCGGTCTGGAGCGCCAGGATGCGGCCGGGCGTCATGGCGTCAGTGGCCGGCCATGGTGAAGGACTTCATGCTCTCCTCCTCGATCGCGTCGAGGAGGGCGCTCTTGATGCGCAGGAACCCGGCCGAGGTGGCGACGTGCGCCGGCCGCGGCCGCGGCAGGTCGACCGCCACGTCGAGCTTGATGCGCCCGGGCCGGGCGGTCATCACCACGACCCGGTCGCCCAGGAAGATCGCCTCGTCGACGTCGTGGGTGATGAACAGGATGGAGCGGCGATGGCGCTGCCAGACGTCCAGCAGCCAGCGCTGCATCATCGTCCGCGTCAGGGCGTCGAGTGCTCCGAACGGCTCGTCGAGCAGCATCAGGTCGCGCTCGAAGAGGAAGGTGCGGATCAGCGCCACGCGCTGGCGCATGCCGCCCGACAGCTGGTGCGGGTAGTGCCGCTCGAAGCCGGCCAGGCCGAATTCCGGCATCATCGCCAGGGCCCGGGCGCGGGCATCGGCCCGGCGCATGCCCTCGACCTCCAGGGCCAGGATGGCGTTGTCGATGACCCGGCGCCAGGGCAGCAGCAGGTCGCGCTGGGGCATGAAGGAGACCCGGCCCAGCAGGTCGCGCCCGGCATGGCGCTGCCCGCCGAAGCGGATCTCGCCACCCGGGTCGGCGTCGGCCAGCCCGGCCGCGATGTTGAACAGCGTGCTCTTGCCGCAGCCGCTGGGGCCGACCAGGGTGACGAACTCCCCCCGGCCGACCCGGAGGTCGACGCCATCGATCGCCACGACCCGGCCGGCACCGCCGCCGAAAGTCCTGGAGATGCCGGCCAGCTCGATGATGGCGTCGCTCGCCGGATCGGTCATTCGCTGCACGCTCTGCTGCTCCCCGGGGTTCTGGCCTGCGGACTCAGGGCTTGCGGGCTCAGGGCTTCTTGTATTCGGCCGGGACCGCGTTCCAGAACTTCGGCTCCAGCGCGCTGTCGATCCGGACGCCGGCGTCCAGCACCTTGCGCTCGACCAGCGACTGGCGGACCGCCTCCAGCTTGGCGAGGTCCATGGCGCCGATGCCCTGGCTGGTGCCGAGGTCGGCCACCATCAGCTTGGAGTACTCGGCGAGCATCGCGAGCTGGTGGGCGCGGTCGAGGCCGGATGCGGCCTTCATCACGATGTCCACCGCCTCCGCCTGGTTGGCGGCGGCGTACTTCCAGCCGCGCATCGAGCCGTTGAGGAAGGCCTGCACCGTCTTCGGCCGCTCGGCGATCAGCTTCTCGTTCACGATCAGCGTGTCGCTGGGGAAGCTGACGCCATAGTCCTCGGCGCGGAACACGGTGAAATCCTTCACCCCGCGTGCCTTCAGCACGTTCAGCTCATTGAACAGCATGACGGTGGCGACGTCGATCTGCCGGTCGATGAAGGGCGCCATGGAAACCGCCTGGGGCACGACGCTGAGGTCGTTGGCGCCGACGTCGAACTTCGACAGCACAGCATAGAGCGTGTTGTGCGCGCCGGTGAAGAAGGTGGAGACCTTCTTGCCCTTGAAGTCCTTGGGCGACTTGATGCCCGAATCGTTGAAGGCGACATAGGCGGACGGCGTCCGCTGCAGCATCATCGCGATGCCGGTGATCGGCAGGTTCTTGGCCCGGCTCGCCAGCAGGTTCTCGATGCCGCCGGCCAGCGCGAAATGGTCGGCGCCCGAGGCTACCAGCGTCTCGCCGTTCAGGTTGGGCCCGCCGGGATTGACCGTCACGTCCAGCCCCTCGGCCGCGTAGAAGCCCTTCGCCTTGGCGACGTAGAAGCCGGCGAACTGCGCCTGCGCCACCCATTTCAGGCGAACCGAGACCGCCTCGGCCGCCATTGCGTCGGTCGCCGCCGCACCGATCCCGGCTACCAGTGCCGCCGCCACGAACCTGCCCAACCGTCCAGCCATGCCACCCTCCTGTTTTGCGCTTGTTGTATGCACGAAATCATAATCTGAATACACGATGCGTCACGAACATTGACACGGGCCGGCGCGATGACGCAACTTCATCCGCATCGGGATCACAAAAATCCCAGGAAAATTCCAGTTTGGGCCGGATGGCGGTCATGAGCCGACGTCTGAGGTCGGAAATGCAGGAATGAGATTGTTGCATACATGAGCGACCAACCGACCGGCTCCACCATCGCGGAAACCATCCGCTCGCAGCTCGAGCGGGCGATCGTCACCGGCGCAATGCGGCCGGGCGAGCGGCTCGACGAGCAGGAGATCGCCGACCGCTTCGGCGTGTCGCGCACCCCGGTGCGCGAGGCGATCCGGGCCCTGGCCGCCAGCGGCCTGGTCGATGTCCGCCAGCGCCAGGGGGCGACGGTGGGCGCGATCGACATTCCGCGCCTGATCGAGATGTTCCAGGTGATGGCCGAACTCGAGGGGCTGTGCGGCGAGCTGGCCGCCCGGCGGATCACCCACGAGGAAAAGGCCAACCTGGTCGCCCTGCACGAGCGCCTGATCGCCGCCGGCGACCGCGTCTCGCCGCTGGAGTTCTATGAGATCAACCGCGAGTTCCACGAGGCGATCTACGACGCCGCGCGCAGCGATTTCCTGGCCGAGCAGACGCGCGCGCTGCGCACCCGGGTCGGCGCCTATCGCCGCCAGGTGACCTACCTGCCGGGCCGCGTCGCCTCGACCATCCGCGAGCACGCCGCGGTCATCGACGCCATCTGCCGTCATGACGGCGAGGCCGCGCGGCGCAGCCTGCGCGACCACGTCAACCTGCTGGGCGACAACCTGTCGGACTTCATCGCCTCGCTTGCGATCAGCCGCCCCCAGCCCGCCGAGCGCCGCGCGCGCGCCGCCACCGAAGAAACCCCCGCCACCGAAGAAGCATTGGGAGAGCGTTCTTGAAGCTGGACCTCGAAGGAAAGACCGTCCTCATCACCGGCGCGTCGAAGGGGATCGGCCTGGCGACCGCCGAATCCTTCGCGCGGGAAGGCTGCGCCCTGCACCTGGCGGCGCGCGACGGCGCCGCGCTGGCCAAGGCCAGGGACGCGATCGGCGCGGCGCACGGCGTCGCGGTCGAGATCCACCCGATGGATCTGTCGACGCCGGAGAGCATGGTCGAGCTGGCCGGGCGCTGCGGCGCGGTCGACATCCTGATCAACAATGCCGGCGACATCCCGGCCGGGCCGATCGATGCGGTTGGCGCCGCCGCCTGGCGGCGCGGCTTCGACCTCAAGGTGTTCGGCTACATCGACCTGACGCGCGAGATCTATCGCGGCATGGTCGCCCGGCGCAGCGGCGTCATCGTCAACGACATCGGCAATTCCGGCGAGAACTGGGACGCCAACTACATCGCCGGCAGCACCGGCAATGCCGCGCTCATGTCCTTCACCCGGGCGCTGGGCGGCGTCAGCCTGGACCATGGCGTGCGCGTCGTCGGCGTCAATCCGGGCCCGGTCGCGACCGACCGCATGGTCAAGCTGATGAAGCGCCGCGCCGTCGACACCTGGGGCGACGAGGGCCGCTGGCAGGAGCTGTTCCAGCTCTATCCGGGCGGCCGTCCGGCGAGCGCGGAGGAGGTGGCCGACCTGATGGTGTTCCTGGCCTCGCCGCGCGCGGGCTACATCACCGGCACGATCGTCACCATCGACGGCGGCATCGCGTCGCGCGGCTCGATCATCTGAACCGCCCGGGGACCCGACCGATGTCCACCGCCGCCGTGCGCAACCGGCATTTCGACGACCTGTTCGCCACCCCGGAGCTGCGCTGGCTCGGGCAGAACACCAACCATGTGCCGGCCCATCCCGAGGTGCTGCGGGCGATGGTCGGCTCGATCGAGGGGGAGGAGTTCCACGCCTACGCCCCGCCGCTCGGCTTCGAGGCGCTGCGGCGCGCGATCGTCGACGACCTGGGCCTGGCCCCCGGCAGTGCGGAAGCGCTGGTGACCGAGGGCGGGGTATCGGCGCTCGCCCTGCTGGTCAAGGCCCATTGCCGGCCGGGCAGCCGCTTCGTCACCACCGATCCGACCTGGAAATGGCCGTGCATCTTCGCCCGCCAGGCCGGCGCCGAAGTGGTGGAGATCCCGATCTTCGACCCGGCCGTGGGCTACCGGCTGACCGCCGGGCGCCTGGCGGCCGAGGTCGACGAGCGGACCAGCGTCATCTACCTGGTCGACCCCAACAACCCGCTGGGCGTGTCCTACCGCCGGGACGAGATCGAGGCATTCGCGGCGATCGCGCGCAGCGTCGGCGCGCTGCTGATCCAGGACGCGACCTATCGCGACTTCGCGGCCGAACCCTATCCCGTGCTGGCGGCGATGCCCGAGGGCGCGGTGATGACGCTCAGCTTCTCCAAGTGGCTCGGCCTGGCCGGCATGCGCATCGGCGCGCTGGTGGCGGCACCGGCCCTGATCGCCGACCTGGCCGGCCTGTCCCACGCGGCGCTTGGCGCCAGCGTCGTCGCCCAGCGCGGCGCCATGGCGGGGCTGGCCGTGAAGCCGGAATGGATGGCCAAGGTGCGGGCGCTGGACGACGGCAACAAGGCCGCCATCCATGCGCGCGTCCAGGAGACGCCGGGGCTCAGCATTCCGGTCTATCCCTCGCATGGGAACTTCCTGGTGATCGAGACCCACGCCGCCGGGATCCGCCCGGAATCCCTGGCCGAGGTCTATCGCCGCCGGCGGATCATGATCCGCCACGGCGCCTACCACACGGCCCGCTTCGGCGACCGCTTCGTCAAGGTCAGCACCTCGGTCCCGGCCGAATGGGTGCGCGAGTTCTGCGACCTGCTGCCGGCCATGGTGGAGGAGGCGCGCAGCCTCAACGCCCCGCCGGAAATGTTCTGAGGGAGACGGGCGATGGGCTTCGCTACCGCAGCCGACGGCGTGCGCCTCTATTTCGAGGAGACGGGCACCGGCACGCCGGTGATCTTCGTGCACGAGTTCGGCGACAACTACCGCTCGTGGGAGCCGCAGGTGCGGCGCTTCGCCCGCACCCGCCGCTGCATCGCGTTCGCCGCCCGCGGCTATCCGCCGTCCGACGTGCCGAGCGACCCGGAAGCCTATTCGCAGGCGATCGCGGCGTCGGACATCGCGGCGGTGCTGGATGCGGCCGGCGTCGATCGCGCCCACGTCGTCGGCTGCTCGATGGGCGGGTTCGCGGCGCTGCATTTCGGCCTCGACCATGCCGACCGGGCGCTGTCGATCGTGGCCGCGGGCGCCGGCTACGGCGCGGAGAAGCAGCACGAGGCGTATTTCCGCGACATCTCGCTGACGGTCGCGCGCAACTTCGAGGAGATCGGCGCCGCGCGCTTCGCCGAGACCTACGGCTCGGGCGCCTCGCGCGTGCAGTTCCAGAACAAGGACCCGCGCGGCTGGCGCGAATTCGTCGAGCGGCTGGCCCAGCATTCGGCCGCGGGCGCGGCGGCCACCATGCGCGGCGTCCAGGTGCGGCGGCCGTCGCTCTACGACCTGGCCGACCGCTTCGCCCGGATGGCCGCGCCCACCCTGGTCGTGGTCGGCGACGAGGACGATCATTGCATCCAGCCGGGCGTCTTCCTGAAGAAGACCATTCCCGCCTGCGGCCTCCTGATCCTGCCCAAGACCGGGCATGCCGCCAACCAGGAGGAGCCGGAGCTGTTCAACGCCGTGCTGGGCGACTTCCTGGACGCGGTCGAGGCCGGGCGCTGGACGCCGCGCGACCCCCGGGCCCGGCCCGACCAGATCATGCGCACGGCCGGCTCGTGACCGGGTTCGGCCGCATCGCGGCGGCGATCGACGAGCAGCGCCTGTGGGACCGCCACGAGGCGCTGGCCCAGGTGGGGGCGACGGCCCGCGGCGGCGTCGATCGCCAGGCCCTGTCGGACGAGGAGATCGCGGCCAAGCGCGTCCTCCTCGGCTGGGCCGCGGCGCTGGCGCTGGAGCCCTCGACCGACGCCATCGGCAACCTGTTCCTGCGCCTGCCGGGCCGCGACCCGGCGCTGGCGCCGGTGCTGACCGGCTCGCACATCGACAGCCAGCCGACCGGCGGCAAGTATGACGGGGTCTACGGCGTGCTGGCCGGGCTGGAGGCGGTGGAGGCGATGCGCGCCGCCGGCCACCGGCCGCGCCGCGCCATCGACATCGTCGCCTGGACCAACGAGGAGGGTTCGCGCTTCGCCCCCGGCATGATGGGATCGGAAGCCTTCGCCGGGGTCCGCGCCCTGGAGGCGATCCTGCCGGTGGCGGACGCCGCCGGCATCCGCGTCGACGCCGAGCTGGCGCGCCTGGAGGCCGCCTTTCCGGAGATGCCGCGCCGGCCGCTCGGCTTCCCGGTCGCGGCCTATGTCGAAGCCCATATCGAACAAGGCCCGGAGCTGGAAGCAGCCGGGCGTCAGGTCGGCGTCGTCACCGGCATCCAGGGCAAGAAGACCTGGAAGGTGTCTGTTCGTGGCGAGGAGGCCCACGCCGGGACGACGCCGCGCCGCCGCCGCCGCGATGCGCTGGCGGCGGCGGCGGCGATGATCGCCGCGCTGCATCGGGCGATCGTCGACGCCGACGACGTGGTGCGCTTCACCGTCGGCCGCATCCAGGTGGAGCCGAACGCCCCATCCGTGGTGCCGGCCAGGGCCGATTTCTCGATCGACCTGCGCCATCCGGACGGCGCCACGCTGGATGGCTTCGCGGCCGCGGTCGAAAGCATCTGCCAGGCCAATGCCGGCCCTTGCGCCGTCACCGTCACCCCGCTGGTCGACGCCGCCCCGCTGACCTTTCCGGCGGCGATGCAGGATGCCACGCGCCAGACGGCGGAGCGCCTCGGCCTGGCGCCGATGGCCCTGGCCTCGGCGGCCGGGCACGACGCCCGCAACCTGCACATGGTCTGCCCCTCGGCCATGATCTTCGTGCCCTGTGCCGGCGGCATCAGCCACAACGAGGCCGAGGCGACGCTGCCGGGCGACCTGGCGGCGGGCGCCCGCGTGCTGGCGGAGCTGCTGGCGCAGCTCGCCGACCGCCCCTGACGGATCCCGCGTCCCATGCCGACCTACGCCGCCCCCGTCGACGATCTCGCCTATGTCCTGGCCGAGGTGCTGGAGGTGCAGCGCCTGGACAACCTGCCGGCCTATGCCGACCTGTCGCCCGACTTCATCCGCGATTTCCTGCGCGGCGCGGCCGACATCTGCGAGGGCGTGGCCCAGCCGCTGAACCAGTCCGGCGACGCCGAAGGCTGCCGCTGGGAGCAGGGATCGGTCTTCACGCCCAAGGGCTTCCGGGAGGCCTACCGGGCGTTTGCCGACGGCGGCTGGATCGGCCTCGCCTTCGATCCGGAGCATGGCGGCAAGGGGCTGCCGGGGGTCCTGGCCGAATCCTTCTACGAGATGCTGGCCGGCGCCAACCTCGCCTTCAGCGGCTATATCGAGCTGAGCGAGGCGGTCTTCACCGCCATCGCCGCCCATGGGACCGAGGCGCAGAAGCGCCTCCATCTCCCCAAGCTGGCGTCGGGCGAATGGACCGGCGCCATGCACCTGACCGAGGCCCATGCCGGCAGCGACCTGGGGCGGGTGCGGACGCGGGCCGAGCCGGCGGCCGACGGCACCTGGCGCTTGCATGGCTCCAAGATCTTCATCACCAACGCCGAGCACGACCTGGCGGACAACATCGTCCATCTGGTGCTGGCCCGCCTGCCCGATGGGCCGCCGGGCGCCCGCGGCCTCAGCCTGTTCCTGGTGCCGAAGCACCTCCCCGACGGCGACGGCAATCCGGGCGTCCGCAATGCCGTCCATTGCGCCTCGCTCGAACACAAGATGGGCCTGCGCGCGGCACCCACGGGCGTGATCGTCTATGAGGGCGCGGTCGGGGAACTGGTCGGACAGCCGCATCGCGGGCTGCAGGCGATGTTCACCATGGTCAACGACGCCCGGCTCGGCGTCGCCCTCCAGGGGCTGGGGATCGCCGAGGCAGCCTGCCAGAACGCCGCCCGCTACGCCCGCGAGCGCCGCCAGGGCCGGGCCCCCGGCGCCGATGCCGGCGGCGAGGCGCAGCCGATCATCGACCATCCGGACGTGCGCCTCATGCTGCTGACGCAGCGCTCCTTCATCGACGGCGCCCGGGCCCTGGGGCTCTGGGTTGCCATGCAGATCGACCTCGCGCGCCTGCACCCCGACCCCGACGAGCGCCGCCGCGCCGACGCGCGGGCGGCATTGCTGACGCCGGTCATCAAGGCGCACTTCACCGACCGCGGCTCCGAGGCGGCCAACCTCGCCCTGCAATGCCACGGCGGGCACGGCTACATCCGCGAATACGGCATCGAGCAGTTCGTGCGGGATGTCCGCGTGACCCAGCTCTACGAGGGCACCAACGGCATCCAGGCGCTCGACCTCGCCCGCCGCAAGCTGGCGCTCGACGAGGGCCGGACGCTGCGGGCGCTGCTGGACGAGATCGCCGATGCGGCCGCATGCAGCCGCGCCGTGCCGGCGGCGGCCCCCTTCGGCATCGCCCTGGAGGCGGCACTCGCCGACCTCCGGCAGGCGACCGCGTGGATGGGCCGGCAGGTCGACGCCGCGCCGGTCGAGGCCGCCGGCGCGGCGACCGACTATCTGCGCCTGTTCGGCCTGGTGGCGGTCGGCTGGATGTGGGCGCGGATGGCGACGGTATCGGCCCGTGCGCTCGGCACCGGCAAGGGCGATCCCGGCTTCCACCGCCGCAAGCTGGCGGTCGGCCGCTTCTACATGGAGCGGACCTTGCCGGAAACCGCCCTGTTGGCCCGGCGCGTCGCGTGCGGCGCCGACGGGCTCATGGAACTGGATGCCGCGGCCTTCTGACGCCGCCTGACGAGGACGCGACAATGAGCCAGGACCAGCCCATCCCGCGCGGCATGCTCCACTATGGCGGCCAGTGGCGCCCGGCGCACGGCAGCGAGGAGATTGCCGTCCGCAGCCCGGCGACGCGGGTGCCGCTGGGCCATGTGCCGGTCGCCGACGCCGACGACGTCGCGGCCGCCGTGGATGCCGCGGACCGTGCCTTCGCCGACTGGCGCCGCACCGACGCGCTGGATCGCGGCCGTCACCTGCGGGCGCTGGCCGACCTGGTGCGCGCGCGCATCGGGACGCTGGCCGAGCTGGAATCGGCGGTGACCGGCCGGCCGATCCGGGAGATGCGGGCCCAGATGGGCCGCATCCCGGAATGGCTGGAGTATTTCGGCGGCATCGCCGCCGGCCTGGAGGGCGAGTCCAACCGCGTGCGCGGCGGCCTGGTGACGCTGACCCAGTACGAGCCACTCGGCGTCTGCGCCCTGCTGACGCCCTGGAACCACCCGATCCTGATCCTGGTGAAGAAGCTGGCGGCGGCACTCGCCGCCGGCAACACCTGCGTCGTCAAGCCGTCCGAGCTGGCGCCGGTCTCGGCCCTGCTGTTCGCCGACTGGTGCCGGGAGGCGGGCCTGCCCGCCGGCACGGTCAACGTGGTGACGGGGGCAGGGGGCACGGGGGCGGCACTCTGCGCGGCGCCCGCGGTGCGCAAGATCGACCTCACGGGCGGCACCGTCACCGGCCGCCGGGTGGCGGCGGCGGCGGGCGAACGCCTCGTCCCCTGCACGCTGGAGTTGGGCGGCAAGGCCCCCATCATCGTCTGCGACGACGTGCCGGTCGCCGAGGCGGCGGCCGGCGCGGTGTTCGCGGCCTTCGTCGCCGCCGGCCAGACCTGCGTATCCGCCACCCGCTTCATCGTCGCCGAACCGGTCTACGGCGCCTTCGTCGAGGCGCTGCGGGCCAGGGTTGCGGCATTGCGCGTCGGCGCCCCGGACGATCCGGCGACCGACATCGGCCCGGTCATCTCGGCCGCCTCGCGCGACCGCTGCCTCGACCATATCGCCGCCGCCCGCGCCGCCGGCGCGCGCCTGGTGCAGGGCGGGGCGCCCCCCGACCTGGCCCCGGCCCTGGCCGACGGCTTCTACGTCGCGCCGACGGTCTTCGCCGACGTCACGCCCGGCATGCGTCTCTTCCGCGAGGAGGTGTTCGGTCCGGTCGTCGCCGTCACCCCCTTCCGCGACGAGGCCGAGGCGCTGGCGCTCGCCAACGACAGCGACTTCGCGCTGGGGGCGGCGATCTGGACCCGCGACGTCGGCCGCGCCCATCGCCTGGCGGCGGAGGTGCGGGCCGGCGTGGTGTGGATCAACGACCACCACAAGAACGACCCGCGCTCGGTCTGGGGCGGCTTCGGCGAAAGCGGCTACGGCAAGGAGAACGGCTGGGACGCCCTGCGCAGCTACCTGCGCAAGCGCAGCATCGTCGTTCGCACCGCGCCCGCCTTCGACGACTGGTTCGCGGGCGGCCAGCGCTATGGTTGAGCGGAGGGCCGTGGCCATGGACGAGACGCCGGGGTTCCCGGTCATCCGCCTCGGCCGGGCGGACGATCGCTCGGCGCTGGCCGACGCGGCGGCGGTGGCGGACGCGATCCGCCGCGCCTGCGATGCCACCGGCTTCTTCTACATCGCGGACCATGGCGTCCCCGACGCCTGGATCGCCGACGCGTTCGCCGCCAACCGCCGTTTCCACGCCCGGCCGATGGCCGAGAAGGAGGCGCTGGCGACCAACCGCTGGCATCGCGGCTACATGGGCTTCGGCGCGGCGAAGCTGACGGCGTCGGCGCGCTTCGCCCCGGCGCGGCGGCCCAACCAGATGGAATCCTTCTTCGTCCGCCACGAGGTGGCCGAGGACGATCCGGGACGACCGGCCGGGCTGCCCCTGCAAGGCCCCAACCAGTGGCCGGACGACCCGGCCTTTCGCGCCGACGTCCGGCGCTATGACGGGGCGGTGGCGCGGCTGGGCGCGAGCCTGCTGCCGGCTCTGTCGCTGGCGGTGGGCGAGGATGCCGGCTTCTTCGGCCGGCGCTTCGCGCCGCCGGCCACCGCCCTGCGCCTCAACCACTATCCGCCGGCACCGGTCGACCGGCCGGACGACCTCTATGGCAGCCACCCCCACACCGACTATGGCTTCCTCACCATCCTGGCCCAGGACGACGTCGGCGGGCTGGAGGTGCAGATGCCGGGCGGCGGCTGGCAGGCGGCACCCTGCATCCCGGGCACCTTCATCTGCAACATCGGCGACGCGATGGCGCGCTGGACCAACGACATCTTCAACTCGACCCCGCATCGCGTGGTGAACGCCTCGCCCGAGCGGGAGCGGTATTCGATCGCCTATTTCTTCGATCCCAACCTGGAAACGGTCATCGACTGCCTCCCGCGCTTCTGTGCCGATCGGCCTGTCATCTATGAGCGGGTTCGGTTCATCGACTATTTCGCGGCCCGACTGGACACGAACTACGCCCGCAAGATCTCGCCTGAATAGTGGTCGAGGCATCGAAAATGATGGCGTGGTAGAGTCCGGTCCGAAGCCGGCGGGCCCGGCGGCGCCGGTCATGGTGCGGGATCGTCAACCGGCTCCGAACTGCCGCGCCCGATCCCCTGACGGATCGCACGCCGGATCGCCTGCTCGATGTCGCCTTCGTCGAAGGGCTTCTGCAGCACCACGGCACTCGGGTCGAGGCCCTCGGTCGACAAGCGCCGGCCGGTAACGAACACATGCGGTACGAAGCGATGGAGAAGGATCTGCGAGACGGCGGAAATGCCGCTGCCCGACCGCAGGCCGACATCGACGATCATCAGGTCCGGCCGGCAGCGCTCGGCGGCGGTCACGGCGGCCGCCTCGCTGTTCTCGACGGCGCAGACATCGTGCCCCATGGACTCCAGCAGCTCGGCGAGCAGGACCGCGATGATGGCCTCGTCCTCCACCACCAGGATGCGCAACGACGCCGGCGCGGGCACGGCAGTGTCGCCGGCGGCCGTGTTGCGGAGCCTCTCCATGATCGACACCTCGCGCGGGAAAATTGGACGGAATCGGGGAACGTAAGGGAGCGGCCAAAAGACGAGCGGGCTCTTCCCGTGCAGGGGTGAGCGATGGCGGCGCCCTGCATCGCGCGAGGATATTCAGCATGCGGCGTCGATCAAAGAGACGGATAATACCTATCAATATGGCCGCCGACGGCTGGGTGGGACCAAAATCTTGGTGTACTGTGACCAAGTCGTAGCCAAATCACCCAGAATGGATGGACAATTCACGGCTATGCCAGATTGATCTTCCCTGCATCGGAGGTGGCTCGTGGGAAGACGGTCCAGAAGATCAGTTGAGACCCCGCTGTCCGGCCCGGCCGCACTGTCGTCGGCGCCCCCGGGTTTCCCGGTCGTCGCCATCGGGGCTTCGGCGGGCGGCCTGGACGCCTGCCGCAAGCTGGTGGCCGGCCTGCCGCCCGGGATCGGCATGGCCTTCATCCTCGTCCAGCATCTCGATCCGACCCATGAAAGCATGATGGTGGATCTGCTGGCCGGCCACACGACGATGCCGGTGCAGCAGGTGGTGGACGGCGCCCTGCTGGAGCCGGACCACCTCTATGTCATTCCGCCCGGCCGCTACCTCGCCCTGGTCGACGGTGCCCTTCACCTGTCGCAGCCGGCCGCGCGCCACGGCACCCGGCTGCCGTTCGATTTCCTGCTGAACTCCATGGCCGCTGCCTGTGCCGGCCGATCGGTCTGCATCGTGCTGTCCGGCACCGGCAGCGACGGCAGCCTGGGGCTCCAGGCCATCAAGCAGCAGGGCGGCCTCGCCATCGTCCAGGATCCGGGCGAGGCCGGCTATGACGGCATGCCCCGCAGCGCGATCGCGACGGGCATGGTCGACCTGGTCCTGCCGGTGGACAAGATCCCGGAGGCGCTTGTCGCCCGCGGCCGCGGCACCGACGGGGTGGCATCGGCGGCGGCAGCCGCCCCGGGGTTCCGCCTCGGCGAAGTCGTCGACCTGCTGCGGCAGAAGACCTCCCACGATTTCCGGCTCTACAAGCCCGGCACGCTGCAGCGGCGGATCGAGCGGCGAATGGCGATGGCAGCGATCGAACCCAGCGACATGGATCGGTACCTGGCAATTCTGCGCGACGACCGTCAGGAACGCGATCTGCTCGCCAAGGATCTCCTCATTCACGTCACCAGCTTCTTTCGCGATCCCCGGGTGTTCGACCGACTGGCCCAGACCGTCATCCCCGACCTCGTCCGCGAGCGCGCGCCGGATCTGCCGCTGCGGATCTGGATCGCCGGGTGTAGCACCGGCGAGGAGACCTATTCGATCACCATGCTCTTCCGCGAAGCCATCGCGGCGGCGGGCGTTGCGGTCAAGCTGCAGGTCTTCGCCTCCGACGTCGATGCGGATGCCATCGCGGTCGCCCGCGAGGGCGTCTATCCGCACACCATCGAGGCCGAGGTGTCGGCGCCCCGGCTCGCTCGCTTCTTTACCAAGGAGAAGCAGGGCTACCGGGTGGCGCCGGACGTCCGGGCGGCCGTCGTGTTCTCCGTCCAGGACGTGCTGTCGGATCCGCCCTTCTCGCGGATCGACTTGGTGTCGTGTCGCAACCTGTTGATCTATCTCGGCCCCGAAGCGCAGGCCAAGGTGATCGCGCTGTTCCATTTCGCCCTTCGCCCAGGGGGGATCCTGCTGCTCGGCAGCGCCGAGACGCCGGGCAATCTCGAAGGCCGCTTTGCGGTGCTCGCCAAGTCCGAGCGCATCTATCGCCATGTCGGCCGCAGCCGTCCGGGTGAGATCGGCCTACTGATGGGCGGCGGCGACGGAATCCGGCCCCTTGCGCGGCCGGGGCAGACGGCGGCTGCGTCGCGCGAGACCATGCTGTCCGACCTCTGCCGGCGGATCGTGCTGGACAGCTACGCCCCGGCGGCGGTGCTGGTTACGCGAAGGTACCAGTGCCTCTACCTGCTGGGCGCCACCGACCGCTACCTTCGGGTGGCATCCGGCCACCCTTCCCATGACCTGCTGGCGATGGCGCCGCCGGGCCTGCGCACCAAGCTCCGCTCGGCCATCCAGCAGGTCGGGCTGGACCATCCGCAGGTCACGATGGCAGGCGGGCGGGTCGGGGCGGGGACGGCGGCGATCCGGTTCAGGATCGACGTCCGGCTGGTGCAGGGCGACGGCGAGGAACTGGTCCTGGTCGCCTTCGTCGACGAGCCCACCCCCGACCTGCGCCGCGTTCGCGGCCTGTCCCTGGCCGAGCGGACGCGCGTCGGCGAACTGGAACTGGAACTCGAAGCCACCCGCACGGAGCTCCAGGGTGCCATCCACAATCTCGAGCTATCGAGCGAGGAGCAGCGTGCCATCAACGAGGAGGCGCTGTCGGTCAGCGAGGAGTACCAGTCGACCAACGAGGAACTGCTGACTTCGAAGGAGGAGTTGCAGTCACTGAACGAGGAGCTGACCGCGCTCAACAGCCAGCTCCAGGAGACGCTGGAGCGCCAGCGGACTACGTCCGACGACCTGCGGAACGTCCTCTACAGCACCGACGTCGCGACGCTGTTCCTCGATATCGGTCTGAACATCCGGTTCTTCACGCCGGCGACGAAGGCCCTGTTCAACGTGCTTCCGGCCGATATCGGCCGGCCGCTGGCCGACCTGCACTCGCTGGCGTCCGATGTCGGGCTGCCGGCGGACGTGCGCACGGTCCTGCAGAACCTGTCGGCGCTGGACCGGGAGATCGAGACGGAAGCCGGCACCTGCTTCAATCGCCGCATCCTGCCGTACCGCACGCACGACAACGACGTGCAGGGCGTGGTCATCACCTTCACCGACATCACCGACCGCAAGAACGCGGCCAAGGCCCTGGATGCGGCCAAACGCCAGGCCGATGCCGCGAACGCCGCGAAGTCGCGCTTCCTGGCGGCCGCCAGCCACGACCTGCGGCAACCCCTCCAGGCCCTGACCCTGCTCCACGGTCTTCTCGCCAAGACGACCCAGGGCGATGCCGGCAAGCGGCTGCTGGCGCGGCTCGACGAGACGCTGGGTGCGATGACCGGGATGCTCGATACGCTGCTCGACATCAACCAGATCGAGTCCGGCACGATCCGGGTCGAGGTGGCCGACTTCCCGATCGACGACCTGCTGGACCGGATGCGCGACGAATTCGCGTACCTCGCCGAGGCGCATGGCCTGGTCCTGCACGTCGTGCGCTGCAGCCTGCGGGTATGCAGCGACGCGCGGCTGATGGAGCAGATGCTCCGCAACCTGCTGTCGAACGCGCTGAAGTACACCAAGCGCGGCAAGATCCTGCTCGGCTGCCGCCGTCATGGCAACCGCCTCGCCATCGAGGTCTGGGACAGCGGCCTCGGCATCCCCGAAGACCAGCTCCATGCCATCTTCGAGGAGTATTATCAGGTCGACAATCCGGCGCGCGGGCACAGCCGTGGCCTCGGGCTCGGCCTGTCGATCGTCCAGCGGCTGGGGCATCTGCTCGAGCATCCGGTGGCCGTGCGGTCCTGGCCGGGACGGGGTTCCGTCTTCTCGATCGAGGTCGGGCTGACGACCGACCCGCCCGCTGGCGCCGGCCAGCCGGGCCGGGTTCCCGACGGCGCTGCGACCTCGACGACAGGGACGGGAACCATCCTGATCATCGAGGATGACCCGGCCCTGTGCGAGTTGCTGGCCCTGCTGCTCGAAGGCGAGGGCCACCGCGTGGTGACGGCGGTGGACGGCCCGTCGGCGCTGGCGCTGGCGGCGCAGGCAGCTGTCCGGCCCGACCTGCTGCTGGCGGACTACAACCTGCCCGGCGGGATGGACGGGCTGGCGCTGAGCGGCCGGCTGCGCGAGGCGTTCGGCCACCCCACTCCGGTCGTCATCCTCACGGGGGACATCTCGACGACGACGCTCCGCAGCATCGCCCAGCAGAATTTCGTGCACATCAACAAGCCGGTGAAGGTCGCCGAGTTGACCGCGCTCGTCGGGCGCCTGATGCCGCCGGCCGCGGCAGGGCGGCTTTCGTCCGACACTCCCGGTACGCCTGCCATCTTCGTGATCGACGACGACGACCAGGTCCGCCGGACGATCCGCAGCGTCTTCGAGGAGGACGGGCAGGTCGTCGAAGACTACGCGTCCTGCGAGGCGTTTCTCGAGGCCGTCGCACCGGAGCGCGAGGGTTGCGTCCTGGTCGACGCCCGCTTGCCGGGAATGGGCGGCCTCGAGCTGCTGCGGCAACTGGGCGATGCCGGCCGTCGCCTGCCCGCGATCATGATGACCGGCGACAGCGACGTGCGGATCGCGGTCGAGGCGATGAAGGCGGGCGCGGCAGACTTCATCGAGAAGCCGGTCGCGGCAGCCGAACTGCTGGCCAGCGTGGCGCGGGCGCAGGAGCGGTCGCGCGACCGGAGCCGGCCGCCGGCATGGCGGGCGGCCGCCATCGGCCGGGTCGCCGGCCTGACCGAGCGCCAGCACCAGATCATGGGTCTGGTCCTGGCCGGCCACCCCAGCAAGAACATCGCAGCCGACCTCGGCATCAGCCAGCGGACGGTGGAGAACCACCGTGCGGCCATCATGCGGACGACCGGGGCGAAATCGCTGCCGGCCCTGGCGCGCCTGGCGCTCGCCGCGTCCTGGAACGGGACCGATGCGCCGGCCGACCGGGACGGCCCTTCGGCCGTGACCGAGGCATCCCCCACTCGATCGCGCCGCCGGCCACAGGGGTAGGTTCGAGCCCACGGGCGGACGCGCGCGGTGCATGGCCAGCGCACCAGGTCGGCCCGCATCTTCGGAGCGATCTGCCCGGCCGAGGGCAGGGTGCAGGCGTCGTACTGCCCGCTGCAACGTGCCGGCCATGCAGCTCCATCTCGCCGAGATCAGGCGGGCGATGGCTCCCGACGCCCACGCCCTGCTCCTCATGGACCAAGCCGGATGCACCTCTCCGGGCGGCTCGCCGTCCTTCCATCATCCCGCCCGGCATGTCGGCCGCACTGCGGCCGTCATGCGCCTGTCCCGGCGCCGGCTTCACGGCGACGGGCCGGCCCTCGGCATCCACCAAGGCGTGGGTCTTCGTCGTCAGACCGCCTCGCGAGCGCCCCATGCATCGGCGGTCAGGAAGGTTCCCGCAGGCGGCCTCCCATTTTGCCGCTCGCACCGTGCTGGTGGACGCGGATGGAAGAACTCTCCCCTCACAATCCCGTGCCGCAATAGGTAACGGTGCTCCCGAGCCCGGTGTTCTGGTTGACGTAGATGGTGATCTGCTCCGTCCGCCCCGGCTCGATGGTGACCTGGCAATCGGCCAGGCGGCTCAGGTTGAAGCCGGCCGACACCGCTCCCGCGGCGACGGCGTTGTCGTCGCACGGCCGGCTCATGTAGTTCAGCGTGTGGTCCGTGCTTCCCACCCGCACGATGGTGTTCCGGTCCATGATGTTGATCGTGCTGGTATGGATGCAGAGCTTGTAGGCGCTGGCCGCCGGCGCGGCGAACGGGCTGGCGGCGAGCGCCAGGATTGCAACCAGTCGTTTCATGCGGCCTCTTCCCTCGCTTGGCCGCCTATCATGCGGCACCGGTGCGGGGCTTGTGTAGAGGGCCGCGGCCCCTGGCCGCGCGGCGCGCCGCGGGATAGAAAGCCGGCATGACCGCGACGACCCCGCCCGGCCGGGCCTGGCAGCGCATGCTGTCCGGGCGGCGGCTCGACCTGCTCGACCCGTCGCCGCTCGACATCGAGATCGAGGACATCGCGCTCGGCCTGTCGCGGCTGGCGCGCTGGAACGGCCAGACGACCGGCACGCACGGGCTCTCGGTCGCGCAGCATTCGCTGCTGGTCCTCGACATCGTCGAGATGGCGGTCGACCGGCCGGGTCGGGAGCTGCGCCGCGCCGCCCTGCTGCACGACGCCAGCGAGTTCGTCACCGCCGACCTCATCACCCCCTTCAAGCGCGTCATCGGCGATGCCTACAAGGGGGTGGAGACGCGCATCCAGGCGGCAGTGCACCTGCGCTTCGGCCTGCCGGCCCGGCTCCGGCCGGAATGGACCCGGGCGATCAAGCGCGCCGACACCGACGCGGCCTTCTTCGAGGCGGTCGAGCTCGCCGGCTTCACCGAGGCCGACGCCCGCCGCATCTTCCGCTTCCGCCGGCCGCGCCGCCCCGGCAGCCTGGCGCCGTGGCCGGCCGAGGAGGCTCGCCGGCGCTTCCTGGAGCGGTTCCAGGCGCTGGCAACCGAGGCGTAGCGCCACCTGCCGGCCAACCTGGGTCGACCATCTCGAGAAGGACGCCTTCATGCCCGCCCTGACGCGCAACCCCGTCATTCTCTTCGCCCACATGGTCTATCCGCTGCAGGCGCGTTTCGATGCGCGCGGTATCGGCCTGGCCAGCCGCCAGGCAACCAGCCGCGCGGCGCTGCTGGCCGAGGCGGGGGAGGCCGACGTCATCGTCGCGTCCGGGCTCTGGGACAATGCCCTGCTCGGGCAGACGCCGCGCCTCCGCTTCGTGCAGTCCATCAGCGCGGGCGTGGACCGCTACGACCTGGCCGCCTTCCGGCGCGCGGGCGTGCGGCTGGCCAGCGCCCAGGGCACCAACTCCAACGCCGTCTCGGACCATGGCATGGCCCTGATCCTGGCGATGACCCGCCACATCCCGCAGGCCGCGGCGAACCAGGCGCGCCGCCACTGGCGCGGCATGATCGGGCACATCCCCGACCGCGAGGAGGAGCTCGAGGGCAAGACGCTGCTCGTGGTCGGCCTCGGCGCGATCGGCAACCGGCTGGCGCGGCTCGCCCGGGCCTTCGGCATGACGGTGATCGGCCTGCGCCGCGACCCGGCGGCCGGCGGCGAGGCCGACAGCGTGCGCCCCATCGCCGATCTCCACGCCGTGCTGCCGCAGGCCGACTTCGTGGCGCTCACCTGCCCGCTGACGCCCGAGACGGAAGGGCTGATCGACGGCGCGGCCCTGTCGCGGATGAAGCCGACCGCCCGGCTGGTGAATCTGGCCCGCGGCCGGGTGGTGGACGAGCCGGCCCTCATCGAAGCACTGCGCCGCGGCACCATCGCCGGCGCCGCGCTCGACTGCGTGGCCGAGGAGCCGCTGCCGCCCGCATCCCCGCTCTGGGACATGCCCAACGTCCTGATCACCCCCCATACCGGCGGCGAGACGCAGCAATGCGAGGACCGGGTCATCGACATCCTGCTGGAGAACCTGGACCGGCTGTGGCGCGGGGAGGCGACGCTGCGCAACGGCGTGGTGTGAGGGCGCTCGGCCAGTATTGACCCGCCCCCGGAGCCGGCGGAGAAATGGCACCAGGCTGTTGCCGCCCACACCCCAGGAGGAACACGGGATGTCGTTCTACCGTGGCATGACCTGCACGAACGTGACGCTCGAAGGCGACGGGGGCACCCCGATCACCGCCTATGTGGCCCGGCCGGAAGGCGAGGGGCCGTTCCCGGCGGTGGTCCTGGTCCACCATCTTCCCGGCTGGAGCGAGTTCTACATCGAGACGACGCGGCGCTTCGCCCACCACGGCTACCTGGCCATCTGTGCCAACCTCTACGAGCGCGCGGGCGACGGCCATCCGGACGATGTCGCCGCCAAGGTGCGGGCGGACGGCGGCGTCCCCGACGACCAGGTGGTCGGGGACACCGCGGCCGCCGTGGCATGGGTGCGCGCCCAGGCCGGCCACAACGGCAAGGTCGGCATCTTCGGGTCCTGCTCCGGCGGCCGCCACGCCGTCCTCTATGCCAGCCGGCGCAGCGACGTCGACGCCTGCGCCGACCTCTGGGGCGGCCGGGTGGTGATGGGCCCGGACGAGCTCAACGCCAGGACGCCGGTGGCGCCGATCGACCTGACGCCGGACCTGTCCTGCCCGCTGCTCGGCCTCTTCGGCAACGACGACCGCGCGCCCAGCCCCGAACAGGTGAACCGGCACGAGGCGGAGCTGAAGGCGCACGGCAAGAGCTACGAGTTCCATCGCTACGACGGCGCCGGCCACGGCTTCTTCTACTGGCACCGGCCGCTCTACCGGCCCGAGCAGGCGGCCGACGGCTGGAGCAAGCTGCTCGCCTTCTTCGGCCGGCACCTGGCGAAGTAGGCGGGCCCGGCCATGTGCACGTCCATCGTCGAGATCGCCCCGGCCGAGGGCATGGCCAAGCGCGGCGACGAGTGGTTCGCGCTGTCGCACGCGGTGGTCGCCTACGACCATGCCCGCCACGCGCAGCTCGGCGACGTCATCACGCTCGACTTCATCAACGCCGCGCTCGATCCCGGGGCCCGGGCCGGCATCGAGCTGACCCTGGAGACGGCCCGCCAGCTGCGCGCCGCGCTCGACCGGGCGATCGCCGCGGCCGAGTTCGAGGAGGCGGAAGTGCGGGGGAAGGCCTAGCCTCGAAGAGGCCGGTTCGGACCGGCCGAGCGCCTGGTGCGCGCCCGGCCGATCCGGTCACGTGGCCACGCGCACCACGAGCTTGCCGAAGTTCCGGCCTTCGAGCAGCCCGAAGAACGCCTCGGGCGCGGACTCCAGCCCGTCCACGATGTCCTCGCGGTAGCGGATCCGGCCGGACTGGATCCAGCCCGCCATCTCCTCGTAGAAGGCGGGGCGCTGGTCGGCGAACTCGCGCTGGATGAAGCCGCGGATCAGCAGGCTCCGGCTCAGCACCTCGCGCATGAAGCCGGGCAGGCGGTCGGGCTCGGGCCGGGGGCCGGTGTCGTTGTACTGCGCGATCAGGCCGCAGACCGGGACCCGCGCGAACATGTTGAGGAGCGGGAACACCGCCCCCCAGATCGGGCCGCCGACATTCTCGAAATAGACGTCGATGCCCTTCGGGCAGGCTTCGGCCAGCTCGGCGGCCAGGTTCGGCGAGCGATGGTCGACCACCGCGTCGAAGCCGAGCTCGTCGCGCACGAACGCGCACTTCTCGGGCCCGCCCGCGATGCCGACGGCCCGCGCGCCCTTGATCCGGGCGATCTGGCCGACCGCCGAGCCGACCGCGCCGCTGGCGGCCGCGACCACGACGGTTTCGCCGGGCTTCGGCTTGCCGATGGTCAGCAGCCCGGAATAGGCCGTGAAGCCCGGCATGCCGAGCACGCCGAGCGCGGTGGAGATCGGGGCGGCCGCGGGATCGAGCTTGCGCAGCGCCTTCCCGGAAGCGACGGCATAGCTCTGCCACCCGGAATGGGACAGGACGACATCGCCCTCGGCGAAGCCCGGATGGCGCGAGCGGACGACGCGCCCGACGGTGCCGCCGTCCATCACGTCGCCGATCGCGACCGGCTGGGCATAGGACCGCGCGTTGCTCATCCGCCCCCGCATGTACGGGTCGAGCGACAGGTAGAGGATCTGGAGCAGGACCTCGCCCTCGCCGGGCTCGGCCACCGGCACGGTCTCGATCCGGAAATTGTCCAGGGTCGGCCGCCCCTCCGGCCGGCTGGCCAGGAGAATGCGCTGGTTCTGTTCGCTGGTCATGCGGTTGGTCCTTCTGTGGATCCGGGGGGCTGGGGGGCGTCGCGGGCCGCGGGCCGGCTATACCGCGGTCCAGCCCCCGTCGACCATCAGCGCCGAACCGGTGACGAGCGAGGAGGCGTCGGAGGCGAGGAACACCGCCGCCCCCATCACCTCCTCGACCCGGCCGATGCGGCCGAAGGCGATCCGGCTGGTGACGAAGTCGTGGAACGCCGGGTCGGCCAGCATCGGCCGCGACATCTCGGTCTCGATGAAGGTGGGGCAGAGCGTGTTGACGCGGATGTTGGCCGGCCCGAACTCCCACGCCAGCGCCTTCGTCATGCCCTCCACCGCGTGCTTGGCGCCGCAATAGAGGGTGCGCCTCGGCCCGCCGACATGGCCCATCTGGGACGAGATGTTGATGATGGAGCCGCCGCGGCCCTTCGCCACCATGCCGCGCGCCACCGCCTTGGTCAGGAAGAGGGTCGCCTTGACGTTGAGGTCGAAGACCACGTCGTAGTCGGCCTCGGTGATGTCCGGCAGCAGCAGCGGGCGGTTCAGCCCGGCATTGTTGACCAGCACGTCGAACGGGCCGGCCGCGGCGGCGGCCCGCTCGGCGGCGGCGTGGTCGAGGACGTCGAGCGGCAGGGCGGTCGCCGTCCATCCGCGGGCGCGCATCGCCTCGGCGACGGCGGCGAGCTGGTCGGCGCTGCGCGCCGCCAGGGTCACGGCCGCACCCGCCTCGGCGAGGGCCGTCGCCATGGCGAGGCCGAGCCCGCGGCTCGCCCCGGTGACGAGGGCGGTGCGGCCGTCGAGCCGGAAGCTCGGGGTGGCGGGAAGGATCATAGGGGCTCCACCGCCGTATAGGGCTCGACGTTGCGGCCGCCATAGCGGCGGACGCGGATGTTCGCCTGCTCGCCATGGCCGGCGAACCCTTCGAGCGCACACAGGCGCGAGCAGTATTCGCCGATCATCGCCGACGCCTCGTCGGTGAGCACCTTCTGGTAGGTGCAGGTCTTCAGGAACTTGCCGACCCACAGCCCGCCCGTGTAGCGCGCGGCCCGGCGCGTCGGCAGGGTGTGGTTGGTGCCGATGACCTTGTCGCCGAAGCTGACATTGGTGCGCGGACCCAGGAACAGCGCGCCGTAGTTGACCATGTTCTCCAGGTACCAGTCGTCGCGGTCGGTCATCACCTGGACATGCTCGGAGGCGATCTCGTCGGCGATCCGGATCATCTCGTCATGGTCGGCCGCGACGATGACCTGGCCATAGTCCCGCCAGGCCTGGCCGGCGACCGCCCCGGTCGGCATGATCTCCAGCAGGCGCTCGACCTCGCGCATCGTCTCGCGCGCCAGCCGCTCCGAGGTGGTGAGCAGGACCGCGGGAGAGTTCGGCCCGTGCTCGGCCTGGCCCAGCAGGTCGACCGCGCAGATCTCGCCGTCGACGGTCTCGTCGGCGATGATCATGGTCTCGGTCGGGCCGGCGAACAGGTCGATGCCGACCCGGCCATAGAGCTGCCGCTTGGCCTCTGCGACATAGGCGTTGCCGGGGCCGACCAGCATGTCGACGGGCGCGATCGAGGCGGTGCCGAGGGCCATGGCGCCCACCGCCTGGATGCCGCCCAGGCAGTAGATCTCGTCGGCCCCGGCCAGATGCTGGGCGGCGACGATCGCCGGCGCCGGCCGGCCGGCGAAGGGCGGCGCGCAGGTGACGATGCGCTTCACGCCGGCCACCTTCGCGGTGACGACCGACATGTGGGCCGACGCCAGCAGGGGGTACTTGCCGCCCGGCACGTAGCAGCCGACCGAGCGGACCGGGATGTTCTTGTGGCCGAGGATCACCCCCGGCAGCGTCTCGCGCTCGACCGGCTGGAGCGCGCTCATCTGGATCTCGGCGAAGTTGCGCACCTGTTCCTGGGCGAACCGGATGTCGGCGATGTCGCGCGGGCGAAGCTCGGCCAGCGCCGCCTCGATCTCGTCCGGGCCGAGCCGGTAGTCGTCGCGCTCCCAGCCGTCGAACTTGCGCGACATCTCGCGAACCGCGTCGTCGCCGCGCCGCGCGATGTCGTCGAGCGCGGTCTCGACGACGCTGCGGACCTGGGCGTCGATCTCGGCGATCGCCTCGACGTCCTTGCCGCGCTTGAGGATGGTGGCCATTGAGGGGTGTTCCTTGGTTCTCGAAGGCGGCGCGGGATGCGCGCCGGGCGGATGCCGCCCTGTCTGCGGTCCGGGAAGGCATGGAGGGCAGGGTCGAAGTCCGGCCGATCCTCCCACCCCGCCCGGCGGAACACAACGCCGCCGCGACCGGTCCTGGGGTGATCGCATTTGGGTCGGATGCAGAGCATCGGGCATCCGACCAGGCGCCCCGGATAGAGACTGTGCATTGCCCATCGGTTATCGCGTCCCTCGACCAGGCTCGGGACGAGGGGCATCTCGATCGGCACAAGTGCTTGTGGAGAAAGGCAAAAATGCCTCATCCCGAGCCTGGTCGAGGGACGCTTTTGCCGATGTCCAGCGCGCCTTTCCCGTCAGCCTCGCCGGTTTCCTGCTCTCACTCCCGGATGCGCTTGCCCTCGACCGCGCCGGCTGGCCTCAGACCGCGACCCAGCGGCCGGCCTCGCCCGGCTCGAGGGTGGCGGTGACCCGGTCCCAGACCTGGCGCGGCTGGGGAACCTCGATCTCGAACACCGTCCGCAGCGTGGCGGCGAACTGGTCGGCGCCGCCGATGCGCTGCTCGGCGACGCGGTCGGACGTGGTCCGGCGCAGCCGGTCGCCGTGCAGGGAGACATAGCCCTCGGGCGTATGGCGGAACAGGCCCAGCGAGCCGGTGAAGGGCGAGGCCGGGTCCCGGGACAGCCAGCGATGCGCCGCCGCGATGGATGCCTCGTCCGCGATGCCCGGCCGGAAGTCGAAGCTGCGCGCCAGGCCCAGCGCATGGTTGCCGAAGCGCAGCCAGCCGTCGTCGGTCGCCGCGACCGAGAACGCGAACCCGCGCTGGCGGATCGGCCCGACCGTCATCGGCACCGGCTCGATGATCGCATCGGCCAGCCCGACCTCGGCCAGGTAGGGCCGGTCGAGATCGACCTGCAGCGTCAGATGGTTGCCGATCGCAGCCTCGCCCAGCTTGTCGCGGTCGACGGCGGCGCACAGGCGCGTGACCCGGAAGCCGAGCCCGGCCAGTGCGGCGCCCAGCAGGCCGTTCATCTCGTAGCACCAGCCGCCGCGCCGGCCGTCCACCATCTTGGCGTGGGCGTCCTTGGCCGCGAGGGTGGACGGCCACCCCATGAAGGCGTCCAGCGCCTCCCAGGTGAAGGCCAGCAGGTGGGCGCGATGGATGGCGGCCAGCGCCGCGAAATCGGCCCTCGCGGGTCGCGGCAGCCCGATGCGCGCCAGATACGCGTCGAGCTGCCGGGCGGTCAGCGGGGAAGCGTCCCCGATCGTCTGAAGCTGGGTCATCGTCCGGTCTCCTGGGCGGGCCGCCCGTTGCGGTCAGGCCGCCTGGCTGCCGGCGGCCGCGCGCCGGTCGTAGTCGTCGGCAAGCGCGCGCAGCGCCCCGTCGCAATCGCCCGCGAAGGAGGGGCCGTGCATCAGGGCCAGCGTGCGCGGGGCAAGCCCGGCCAGCCGGCGGATGATCGCGCCCATGCCCGGGTTGAGCGCGGAATAGCCGAACATGTCCTCGGCCGCGATCGCCGGGCCGACCACGTCGCCGTGGATGAGGGCCGGCCCGTCGCCCAGCTGGGTGAACAGGTCGCCGCAGAGCAGCGTGCCGGTCGATTCCTCGAACATCACCCCGGCGTCCCAGCCGTGCGGCGTATGCGGGGTGTCGATGTAGCGCACCCGCTTGCCGCGGCCGAGCTCGATCACCTCGCCGTCCGCCAGCATGCGCGGCGCCCGGTCCGCCATGTCGGCGAGCGAGACCATGCAGCCGGTCTGCCCGTGCGCCACCTCGGCACCCGGCGCCGTGGCGAGCCAGTCGTTCATGGCGCCGCACTCGTCGGCCTCGTAGTGGCCGAAGGCGATCCAGCGCAGCGTTTCCGGCGGCACGACGCGGGCGACGGCGGCCCGGCTGAGCGGGAACATCCGGCGCAGGCCGGCGTGGAAGATCAGCGGCTCGTCGCCCAGGACAAGGAACTGGTTGAAGGTGAACCCGGCCGGCGGCGCGATGTCCGGCACGAAGGTCGAGAGGCGATAGATGCCGTCGGCGATCTCGTCGATACGGGTGTCCATGGGGTCCTCCTGCAATCGCATCCGGCAGGGATCGCATTCATCCGGGAGGCCGTGCCGGCCTGGCGCTCCGGGAGCTCTTGCGTGGGGCGGGCGGCGCGTGCGCTTCGGCCATGGCAGCCTCGATCAGGGCGCGGATCGCCCAGTGCTTCACCTGGCGGGCCTCCGCATCGTCCAGCTGCAGCACGTCCTTGCCGACGACGAACCCTTCCGGGCCGACGATGAGGGCAAGCGCCCGGCTCAGCGTCGCCAGGGTCCGGGCGTCGAGCCGCTCGCGGGCGGGCTCCAGCGCGGCCTCGATCAGGGGCATGCGGCGGTTCTGGCGGACGGGCGCCTCGCCCCGTGGATGCTCCCGCATCGCCTGCTGCAGCGCATGCACCAGCATCATGCGGAGCTGGGGTTCGTTGGCCAGGACCACGTCGTGCAGGACGGTGTCGACCCGCTGCATGCGCGCGACCGGGTCGCCGCCGGCCTCGTCGCCGAACAGGTCCTCCGCCTGCGGGATCGCGATGTGGAACGAGGCTTCGACCAGCAGCGCCTCGACGTTGGGGAAGTAGCGGTAGGCGGTCGCCCGCGACACCAGGGCCTCCTCGGCGATCTCCTCCAGGCTCGGCCTGCGGCCGAGCTTGCCGAGGCGCGCGGCGGCTTCGAGAAGATCCTTCCGCGTGCGGCTCTTCTGGTTCGGGCGACCGGTGGCTCCGCGCATCGGCTCAGGCCTGCGGCAGCTGGCGGAGAACCGCGGCCAGATCGATCCACACGTTCTCCCGGCCGATCTCGCCGCCGTCGGTGAACTCGACGACATGCAGCAGCCGGAACTGCAGCGGCCGCCCGTTCCCGTCCAGCCCGAACGGGCGGCCCGTCGCCGTGCCGCTCCAGACCGATTCATCGACCAGGAACCGGTCGCCGTAGAGACGCTTCACGCCGGTGACGGCGCCATCGGACAGGTCGGCGAAGAGGCTTTCGTAGAAGGGCCGCGCGGCCGCGCGGCCGCGGGTCGGGCCGCCGGGCCAGCCGACGATGTCGTGCTCGACATCGGGCGCCAGGGTGGCCAGGACACCGTCCACGTCGTCCCGCGCCTCGAACCCGAAATGCTCGTCGATCCTCCGATCCATCTCTTCCCGGGTCATCGTCATCCTCCATCGCACCGCCAGGCGGCTGATATGGGAGGCGTATAATGAGATAATAGTCTCACTGCAACATGGAAGTCGCACATGCCGGCGCCAGCCCGCGGGCGAGCGGGCGGCGGGGATGTGCCCGGGGGGAGGGCCGCCCGCGCCGGGCGGCCCTCCCGCCCTCAGAGCGGGGCCGGGTCGATGAAGCGGCGGATGACGTTCTCGGTGATGCGCGAGACGTTGTTGTCGTAGCCGTTGTGGGAGAGGGCGCCCGCCCAGGCGATCGAGCTGGTGGAGAAGGCAGCCCCCCCGTTCGGCGTCTCGTAGAACACCATGTCGCAGCGCACGTAGGGGCAGGTCTCCCCGGTGATGGCGGAGTGGGTGTGGGTCAGCTCCTCCTTCATCCAGTGATAGGCGGAGGTGAAGTCGGTGGCGGTGGCGACCACCAGCGCGTGGGGCGGGGTCCCGAGCGCGGTGTCGGCGCGATCGATCTCCCAGCCGGCCGCGCCGCCGCCGATCAGCCCGAACTGGCCGATGCGCTCGTCCGCGCCGACGCCCTCGAAGGCAAACGCGACGCGCGGGTCGAAGCTGGCCGGCGTGCGCTCGAAATAGGTCGAGACGTCGAAGCCCTGGGCGGTCATGCCCACGCCCGCTACCGTCTGCGGCGCCCGGCCCATGCGCCGCCACATGCCGCCCAGCTCGCCGGTGAAGCTGTGATGGTACTCGCCGCCTTCGGCCAGCCAGCTGCGGATGCCGTCCTCGGCGCGCCGCATCTCGATCACGCCGGGCAACTCCGGGTGGTAGGAGGTGCGCCAGTAGAAGCCGTTGCCGCCCAGGTAGACGAAGCGGCCGCCCTGCTCCTGGAAAGCGGCGAAGGCGTCCATCATGGGTTTCGACGGGTATTCCGGGTGGGTCCCGGTCAGGACGCACTTGTAGGGCGCCAGCATGTCGACGCCCTCGGCGTCCAGGTCGTCCTCGGTCAGGATGTCGAAGGCGATGCCCTTCTCCTCCAGCCAGTCGATGATGTGGGTGTCGGCCGGCAGCTGCCACAGCCGTTCCCGCGGCCGCATATTGAGGACCGGACGCAGGCGCGAGGCGTAGCAGACCCCGCTGCCGTCGCTGTGGTGGTCGTAGAGCGAGCAGCCATATTCGGGATGCTCGTGCAGGAAGAGGGTGGTGGCATCGAGGGTGGTGAAGACGCCGCGGACGTTCTCGCCATCCTGCCATTCGAGGTGGTGGTGGGTGTTGCCATAGGCCCAGTAGCTGGCCGTGGGCAGGAGCAGCGCCAGCGGCGCCCGGGCGGTGCCGCGGGGCGGGCGGACGACGAACGGGACATAGTCGTCCTCGGCGCCGCGCGACAGGCGCGCGCAGTAGAGCCCGCTCGGCAGGTCGTCCGGCACCTCGAAGGCGAAGTCGGTGTCCCAGCCGCAGTCGTAGAGGTCGTCGTCGTGGAAATGGATGGCGCCGTAATGCTCCGGCTTGTGCGTCCAGTTGTATTCGCTGCCGTCCCAGTTCCAGCCCTTCATCGCCCGGGTCGGCAGGTTGACGGTGCGGCCGTGACGGCCGTGCGGCGAGGTGTCGACGATCCGGGTCGTGGGGATCTCCCGGCCGAAGTCCCAGGCGGCCGCCAGGGCGTCGCCCAGGTCCGGCACGGCGGCATCGCGCAGCAGCGCCGACCGCTCGGCCGCCGTCAGCGCCCGGCCGGCCACCGCCGGGCCGTCGATCTTGCCATTGTAGAGGGCGCCGGCCCCTCCGGCCTCGCGCCAGGCGGCGATCCGGAACCCGTCCGGCCGCGCCGGCCGCAGCCCGAGCCCGGCCGATCCTTCCGCGGTCGTGTCCCCGTGTGCCGCGTAGCGGTGCAGCGGCCGCTGGCCGATCCAGGCATCGCCGGTCGCGGCATCGTAGCTGACGGCGACCAGGTACCAGTGCCGCTCCAGCAGCGCCTTGCCGGTGCCGGCGATCGCCTGCCGGGTGCCGTCGCCGATGCGCAGGGAGAGGACGCCGGCCTCGTCCAGGCCCAGCGCATAGCCGCCCTGGCCCTCGGTCCAGTTGCCGAGGATCGCCTGCCACCGGCCCAGCGCCGGGCGGGTCGGCCAGACCCGGGCCAGCAGGGTGAAGCTCTCCAGCGCCAGCGCCGCGCCGCAATCCACCTCGGCATGGGAGCCGCAGGCGATCACCTGGCGGCGGCCGGGATACTCGCCGTCGACCGCCGTCTCGATCGGCGTGGTCTTCAACCCGATGCCGACATGGTCGGCCGAGCGCACCCGCTCGAAGCTGGCGCGGTAGGGGCTCTCGGCGCTGACCTTGAATTCGATCCGGCCGCCATTCTCGACGCTGAAGCGGTCGGAATAGGCCAGCACGGAGCGGCGCCCGGCGCCCGGGGCCGGCGGCGCCGGCGTGCCCCGCGGGGTGGTGTCGCCCGGCAGGTCCAGGGCGACGCCCGTATGCTCTTCCCACCGCGCGCGGAAGATCGCCCACTGCGCCTCGACCGTGGTCGCGTAGCCGGGGCCCCCGTGGATCGCCATCGGGTTGCCCTTGGGCCCCGTGGTCCGCGCCAGCTGGAAGGGGCCGCCGCGCTCCGGCTGGACGGCGAGGAAGCGGTCGTAGATCGGGTCCCAGCGCAGGATCTTCAGCAGCTTCTGCAACTCGGGGCTATGCGGCCCCACCGGGTTGGCCCGGTACTCCTCCGCCAGATCGATGCGCGCCGCGTCCACCTTGTGCATGGAATCGCTTTCCTTCGTCAGCCAGGCCCGCAACACTCTCGAACCTCCGGGGATGGGTCAATTGGGTGGCTGAGAAATCCCACCGCTCGATCGCTTGGACATGGATGCATGAGCGACATCGACCCCTACGCCGCCAGGAAGCTCGACCAGTTCGAGATCGTGTTTGATCCGCCGGAGCTGGGCTGCCTCGATTTTTCTGTTCCGCCGCTTACGGTCGGCTGGAAGGTCTGCGGCACGCATCTGGATGATCCGTTTCCTGGGATGATCGAGTGGTTGGAGCAGATCGTCGGCGGGGCAGATGTGGCGCGATGGCTGGTCGGCGAAGAGGGCTCGGTCGCGCAGTTCGTCTTCCTCGCCCATTCGCGCCTGTATATTGACGAGGTGGCGGCGCAGCTCGTCCTGTTGCGGTGCAATAAGGACGGCGAGATCTTCAGCCTGCACAGTTGCCCCGTCACTCGCCAGGGCGTGGTGCGCGGCTTCTATGAGGCCTTTCGGACCTACATCGACAGCGACCGGTATCAAGCCGATCACTGGGAGGCCATCGGTGACGATATTGAGGATGCGATCTGGCGCGGCGACCCTTTACGGACCTTGCGCTCTGCCGCGATAGAGGCGGCGCTCCGTGACCCGGACAAGTGAGGCCGAACAGGAGCAGCAGGCCAGAGCAACGCCGCGCCTGCCATCTTTTATGCTCCGCGCCGCACCAGCGTTCCCGAACCATTCATCTGGCCGGTATGGTGTCCGGAACGCCGGAACGCCGGGACGATCGCGGAGAGAGAGCGAAGATGAACATTGCTGTCATGGGTGCGGGGGCGGTCGGCTGCTACTACGGGGCGACGCTGGCGCGCGCCGGACATGCCGTCACCCTGATCGGCCGGCAGGCGCTGGTCGACCGGGTCGAAGCGGGCGGCCTGCGGCTGGAGATGGCCGGGTTCGACGATGCGGTGGCGGTCCGCGCCGACACTTCGCCCGCCGCCCTGGCCGATGCGGACGTGGTGCTGTTCTGCGTCAAGTCGACGGACACCGAGAGCGCCGGAGCGGCGATCCGGCCCCACCTGAAGCCGGACGCCACCATCTTCTCGTTCCAGAACGGGGTCGACAATGCCGAGCGCCTGGCAGCCGTGCTGGGGCGGCCGGTGGTGCCGGCGGTGGTCTATGTCGCGGCCGGCATGGCCGGGCCGGGCCATGTGAAGCATCACGGCCGCGGCGACATCGTGGTCGGCCCGTCGCCCGCCGGCGAGGCGATCCGGGCCGCGTTCGAGGCGGCGGGCATCCCGACCACCGTGTCGGCCCAGGTCGCGGCGGCGCTGTGGGGCAAGCTCGTCACGAACTGTGCCCACAACGCGCTGTCCGCGGTGGCCCAGGTCTCCTACGGCCACATGGTGGCGGTGCCCGGCGTCACCGACGTGATGGCGGACGTCGTCGACGAGTGCCTGGCGGTGGCCCGCGGCCTGGGCATCGCCCTGCCCGACGGCGTCAAGGACATGGTCCTGGGGGTCGCACGAAGCATGCCGGGGCAATATTCCTCCACCGCCCAGGACATGGCCCGCCGCAAGCCGACCGAGATCGAGCACCTGAACGGCTATGTCGTCCGCCGGGGCCGCGAGCTCGGCATCCCGACCCCGGTCAACCGCGCCCTGCTGGTGATGGTGAAACTGCAGGAATCGACCTACGCCGGCTGACCGGCGGCCGCCGCGCGTCACAGCGAGGCGTGCGGCCGGCCAAAGGTGCCCCGCGCGAAGCGGTCGAGGGCGAAGGGCCGGATCGCCTCGGCCGCGGCCTCGCCCAGGGCGAGTGACGCGACATGGCGGCCGACCGCCGGTCCGAGGCCGAATCCATGGCCGGAGAAGCCGGTGGCCACCACCAGGCCGGGAACGGCGCCGGGCCGGTCGATGACCGGCAGCGCGTCCGGCAGGACGTCGATCAGGCCGGCCCAGGACCGGGCGATCCCGACCGCGCCCGCGCCCGGAAAGCGCGCGCGGAGCCGTTCCAGCGTGCGCGCCGCCCGGACTGCGTTCGCCGGTATCCGCGGCCGGCGAGGCAGCAGCGGGCGATCCTCCCGCGGCGTCGTCAGCCGGTGGCGCAGCTCGTCGACGAAGCCCCGGCCCAGGTGCAGCGCGAAGCTCCGCCGCTGGCGCAGCAGTTCCGGCACGAAGAAGCGGGCGGCACGGAAGGAATCGAGCGTCAGGTCGACGTCGGTCCGCGCATCGTCGGCGATGATGCAGGCGCCGTCGGCACGCTGCCGCAGGCCGAGGCCGAAGCCGCAGAAGCAGGCCCGGGGCAGGTCCGTGACCGGCGTCGTCAGCGACACCGTGCTGCGCACCACCTGCTGCGGCAGCGGCAGGCCGAGCGGCGCCAGGAAGCGGTGGCTCTGGGCGCCCGCCGCGCAGACGACCGTCCGGCAGCGGATCGGGCCATGCTCGGTGCGGACCCCGGCGACGCGGCCGCCCTCGGTCTCGATCGCCAGCGCGCCGCATCCCTCCAGCACCCGGGCCCCGGCGCGTTCGGCGGCGCGGGCGAAGGCCCTCGTCGCCAGCATGGGCTCGGCCTGCCCGTCGGACGGGGTGTAGAGCGCCCCGTCCGCCCGGCCCGCCAGCGCCGGCAGCAGCCCGGCCACCTCGGCCGGCGACAGCAGGCGGGCGTCCCGCGCGGCCTGGCGGTTGGCCTGTTGCCAGGCCTGGAAGCGGGCGCGCTCGGCCTCGTCCCCGGCCAGGAAGACGCAGCCGGTGCGGCGCCAGCCGATGTCCTGTTCCAGCTCGGCCGCGAGCCCTGGCCAGATCGACAGCGCCTCGACCGCGAGCGGCAGCTCGGCCGGGTCGCGGTACTGGGTGCGCACGAAGCCCCAGTTGCGCCCGGACTGCTGCCCGGCGACCCGGTCCTTCTCCACCAGCACCACCCGCGCGCCGCGCCGGGCGAGGTACCAGGCCGAGGCCGCGCCGACGATGCCCCCGCCGATGATCACGACATCGGCCGTGCGTGGCACGGCTTCGGGCCGGGGGGCCGGATGGGCGGCCGCGTCGTCTGGCGCCAGCGGGTCGGGGGCGGGGTCGGGGCTGGGCATCGGGCGGGCGTCCATCGTCATGGTCCTCGCGGCCGTCTGTGGCGGCGGTCCGGTGTCGATGTCACGGATCGTCCGCCGGGTCCAGGTCCGGGCCCGCCATGCCATGCGCCGGGTCGCTCGACTTCCGCAGGGCGGCCGTGGCATGAGCGCTGCCGGCCATAGCGGGGGGGCGGGGCGGGTGACGAGGACGAATGCGGTGGACGGGATGGGGGCCGGCGGCATGGATCCGGCCGAGCGGGACGAGCTGCGGCGCTGGTATGGCGGCCAGATGGTGCCGGCCGCGGTGGTCGAGCGGATGAGCGGCCCCGGCCGCGTCTTCCCATGCCGCACGATCGCCCGCGGCGTCGGGACCCGGCCGCTGCCGCCAGCGGACGGGGGCCTGCCGCCGCTCGCCATCCGCCATGGCGGGCGGACCTGGGACCTCTACGACTACCTGTCGGTCAACCGGGTGGCCGGCCTGCTGGTGCTGAAGCGGGGCCGGGTGGCGGCGGAGGTGTACGACCTCGGCATCGGCCCGCAGACGCAATGGTGGTCCTGCTCGCTCGCCAAGTCGTTCGCCTCCACCCTGGTCGGCGTCGCCTTGGCCGAGGGGCATATCCGCAGCCTCGACGATCCGGTCACCGACTATGTCGCGGTCGGCGGGGCCTATGCCGACGTCTCGGTCCGCCAGCTCCTGCGCATGGCGTCCGGCGTGCGCTGGAGCGAGGACTATGTCGACCCGCGGTCGGACCGCCGCCAGCTCCTGGAGAAGCAGTTCGCCTGGCAGCCGGGCGCCATCGTCGCGCACATGGGCCGCCTGCCGCGGCAGGTGCCGCCGGGGGCGGCCTGGAACTACAGCACCGGCGAGTCCTACCTCGTCGGGGCGCTGATGGAGGGCGCGACGGGGATGAACCTGGCCGACTACCTGTCGGCCCGGATCTGGTCGCGCATCGGCATGGAGGAGGACGCCACCTGGTGGCTGGAGAGCCCGGGCGGGATGACGGTGTCGGGCAGCGGCATGACGGCGACCCTGCGCGACTATGCCCGCTTCGGCCGGTTCGTGCTGGAGGGCGGCATGGTCGACGGCCGCCCGATCCTGCCCGAGGGTTGGTTCGCCGAGGCCGGCGCGCCCTACCTCGCCTGTGGCACGCGCGTCCCCTACGGCTACATGTGGTGGATCCCGGTGCTGGACGACCCGGACCTCGCCGGCAGCTTCCAGGCCGAGGGCATCTATGGCCAGTTCATCCACGTCAACCCGCGCGAGGAGCTGGTCGTCGTGGTGCTGAGCGCGCGGTCCAAGCCCAGCATGCGCATGCGGCTGGAAATCAACGACGACGCCTTCTTCGCCGCCGTCGCCCGGGCGCTGCGGTAGCCCGCGCGCCCCCGACCGGCTATCGCGCCGTCTGCGCCCCGGCTGACGCATCGGCGTCGCCGCCGAGAAGGTCGCCGATGCTTCCCGCGCTCTGACGTCTGGTCCCCTTCAAGACTGGGGCGTCGGGGTGATCATGCGTCGCTTCTTGGGCGTGCGTCGCGGCAGCGGGCCATCCGGTCGCGGCGGCACTTCTCGAAAATTGGTAGGCGGGATCAGCGAACCGGCGACGGCAAGGGGCTTCGTCCCACCAAGCGCACAGAAGAGTTGCATCGCGAGAAGCGCGTCTTCCAGCGCACCATGCCGGCGTCCCCTTCTGGCGATACCGATGCGCGCCAGGCAGGCGTCGAGCCCGACGCGCTCTCGAGGCCAGCGCTGGCGAGCCATCTCCATCGTGCATTTCGCTTCGACATCCGGCCAGGCAAGGCCAACTTTGCGAAATTCGCGCGCCAGGAACGAAAGGTCGAAACCGGCATTGTGGGCAACCACCAGCGAGGCGCTGCCGAGGATGTCGTGGATCTGCTGGGCATGGTCGACGAACAGATCCTGGTATCTCAGCGTCCAGTCGTCCCAACCGTGGATGCGGGCCGCATCGGGATGGGAGTCCTTTCGCGGATCGAAGACCAGGTGAACCTTGTGCAGGTTGCCGTCGAGGCCGATCCAGACCATTCCCAGTGTCACGATCCGGGCATAACTCTCCAAGCCGGTGGTCTCCACGTCGAGGAAGACGATCGTCGCCAGGTGCCCGGGGGCGGAAGCGCTCCCTGCAGCCGGGACGGCCGCCTCGATTTGCCGAAGCTCGGGCGCAGTGTTCGTCTGCAGGCGAGGCGGGGCCGGGGCCGGCAGTTTGGCACGCTCTGCTTCCAGCATTTCGGCTTCGCGCTGGGCCAGTACCGCCAGCCTGGAATCAATCCGCTCGCGGACGGCGCGCAGACGTTCTGCCCGTTCGGCCGGCGTGGCCAGGGAAGGCTTCGCGTCTTGTCGCTCGACTGGCTTGCCTTGGATTGCCGATGTTCTGGCTTCAGGCGGCGGAGAGTCGGCCGCAAGCCTCGGGACACTGGATTCGTGAAACTCCGGGCGCTCGGACAAGCCGAGCGTGGTGGTACTGGCGTTCACAGGCGGCCGGGCGGCGGCCGGCGCTCGTTGCGGTGAGCGCCGCGCCTGGATCGCCTCGGCGTCGCGCTGCGCCAGGACGGCGATGCGCGCTTCCACCCGTGCCCGGGCGGCGCTCAGCCGTTCGGCCCGCTCCAGCGGGCTAATTGCTGGAGCGACAGGTACGGATGCCGGCGGCACGCTTGGCGCGCTCTGAGGTACGGGGGCGAGCGGTCCGACTACCGGCAACTCTGGACCTGGTTTCGAGACGGCAGGTTCGTCCTGCTTGAGACTGGCCGCTCCGATCTTGGTGGCACCCGGATCAAGGTTCCTGCCAAGCCCGAGCCATCGGAGCAGTCGGTGCATCATTGAGGAGTAACGATCCCGGGCGGATCGGTCGCCGGTACATTGACGGACGCAGGCATCGGCGGCGGACGACCGTTGGCCACGAACAAGACGAGCTCGACCCAGCCTTGTCGGTTTGCATCCATGGTTCGACCCTCGTGCATCATCCTTCGCGCATCGCGGTTGCCGGACCTGCGATTAATGCCACAATAAGTTAAGGGCCATGTGTGCCACAAGTTCAATTGCCGGTTGATGTGCATGGCGCTGAGGCGTAGCGGCGGCATCGGCCGTAGCTTGGAAGCGGATCGGTGCCTGCTTGGCTGCTGGCTATCGCCCGGGCGACGGAGGCGGGCCGCCCGACGCATTGGCGTTGCCGCCGAGCAGGTCGCCGATGCTCCCCAGCGCGTCGCGCAGGCTGCGCTGGCGGCGGGTGTCGATGGATACCGTCGCCGTGGCCCCGGTGCGCAGCGGCGGCTCGCCGTCGCGCGGCAGCAGGCGGATGCGCACGGGCAGGCGCTGCACCACCTTGACCCAGTTCCCGGACGCGTTCTGCGGCGGCAGGATGGCGAATTCCGCCCCGGTCGCCGGGCTGATGCTCTCGACCTCGCCCTCCCAGGTCAGGCCGGGATAGAGGTCGAGCGACACCTCGACCCGCTGGCCGACGGTGACGTGGGCCAGCGTCGTCTCCTTGAGGTTGGCGTCGACCCAGGGCCGCCGGTCGGAGACCAGCGCGAAGAGCGGGGTCGCCGCCCGGAGTTGCTCGCCCGGCTGGACCCGCAGGTTGACCACGATGCCGCCGACCGGGGCCGCGATCCGCGTGTGGGACAGGTCGAGGGCGGCGCGGTCGCGCTCGACCATGCGCTCGCGCACCGTCGGGTGGTCGGCGGCCGGCAGGTCGGGATCGCCCTTCAGGGTGGTCAGCATGCGGACCAGCCGCTGGCGCAGGACGTGGATGCGGGCCTGGGCGACCTCCGCCTCGCTCTGGGTCTCCTCCAGCCGCGCCGCCGGGGCGACGCCGCGGGCGGCCAGTTCCTGCTGCCGGCGCGCCTGGCGCAGCAGGTAGTCGGCCCGGCTCTGCAGCTCGGCCAGCTCGCCCTGCGTCTCCCGGTAGGTGGCGCGGGCGATCTCGACCTCGGTCCGCGCGGTGTCCAGCTCGGCCTCGGCCTTGTCCAGGGCCAGCTGGAACGGCCGCGGGTCGAGGCGCAGCAGCAGCTCGCCAGCCGCGACCCGGGAATGGTCGCGCACCGCCACCTCCAGCACCCGCCCGGCCACCTCCGGTGCGATCTGGACGATGTCGGCCTTCACATAGGCGTTCTCGGTGGTGATGAAGCGGCCGCCCCGCTGCCAGACCGCCAGGCCCGCGACGACGCACAGGGCCGGCACGCCGACCAGCAGCACGAACCGCAAGGCGCGCCGGCGGCGCGGGCGCTCCTCGCTCAAGGTGCCGCCCCCGGCTGGGCCATGGCCTGCAGCTGCGTCTTCACCCGCTCCATCATGGCCGTCAGCGCGGCGCGCTCGCCCGCGTCGAGGAGCGCCATCGCCTCGTCGATCAGTCCCTCGGCGATCGTGCCCATCTCGGCCTGCACCGCCTCGGCCTCGGCGGTCAGGTAGAGGCGGTTGATGCGGCGGTCGGCCGGGTCCGGCTGGCGGACCAGCCAGTTGCTCCGTTCCAGCCGGTCGACCATCCGCCCGGCGGTGGCGCGCTCCACCTCCAGCATCTCGGCCAGCTCCGACTGGCTGATCCCGGGGTGGCGATGCAGGCGGCTCAGCACCAGCCACTGCGAGCGGGTGAGGCCGAGCCGGCGCACGCGCCGGTCGAACGCGGCGCGCATCAGCCGCGCCACGTCGGAGATCAGGAAGCCGATGTGCCGGCGGTCGTCGGAGGAGGGCAGGGGGCGGCTCCGAGGGGGCAATGGCGGCGATGGTGGGCCCGCCGGTCGTTTGTTGTCCAGGTTATCATTACCCATGCGACTATTGCCAGGGTTACGACTATCGCCCCGGCGGCAAGGCGGTATGCTGGGCTCCCGCCCCGAGCCGCACCCCATGGCCGATCCCGAGCCGCCCGACAGCCAGAGACTGAGCACGCTGCGCCGGATTCTGATCCTGGCGGCCGTGGTGCTCGGCTCCACCCTCTATGCGACCACGCTGCTGGTCGCCTCCACCCTGCTGCCGCAGATGCAGGGCAGCTTCGCCGCGACGCCGGACGAGATCGCCTGGACCACCACCTTCAACATCCTGGCGACGGCGATCGTCACCCCGATGACGGGCTTCCTTGTCGCCCGCTTCGGCCGCCGCCAGGTGATGATCTTCTGCGTCACCGGCTTCAGCGTCGCGACCTGGCTGTGCGGCCAGGCGGATTCGCTCGAAACCATCGTCCTGTGGCGCATCCTGCAGGGCGGCATCGGCGCGCCCGTGGTGCCGCTGTCCAACGCCATCGTGCTCGACACCTTCCCGCGCCGGCAGGCGGGGCTGGTCAGCTCGATCTACGGCATGACGGTGGTGCTGGGGCCGGTGTTCGGCCCGCTCCTGGGCGGCATGCTGGCCGAGACCTACAACTGGCGCTGGGCCTTCTACATGATCGTGCCGGCAGGCGCGCTGGCCGCCATCGCCCTGCACCTGACCCTGCCGCCCGACCGGCCGGGGGCCAAGGCGCAGCTCGACTGGATCGGCTTCCTGGCGCTGTCGACCGCGATCGCCTGCATGCAGCTGGTCCTGTCCCGCGGGCAGCGGCTCGACTGGTTCGAATCGCCCGAGATCGTCATCGAGGCGTGCGTGGCGGTGCTGGCGCTCTACGTCTTCGTCACCCACAGCCTGACCACCGCCCGGCCGTTCCTCAACCTGCGCCTGCTGCTCGACCGCAACTACGCCATCGGGCTGGCGCTGGTCTTCATCTACGGCATGGTGAACTTCACCCCGATCGTGCTGCTGCCGTCCCTGCTGCAGCAGCATGCCGGATACCCGGACAGCATCATCGGGCAGATCGTCGGCTATCGCGGGCTGGGCGGCACGCTGGGCTTCGGCTGCACCCTGCTGATCGGCCGGCTCGACCCCCGGGTCGGCATGATCATCGGCTTCTGCCTGCTCGTCGTCTCCGGCCTGTGGCTGATGAGCCTCGACCTCAATGTCGGGGTCGACCTGCTGCTGATGAACTCCATGCTGCAGGGCTTCGCGGTCGGCATCATCTGGGTGCCGCTGACGGTGACGACCTTCTCGAGCCTCAGCAGCCGCGACACGCCCGAGGCGATGTCGGTCTTCCACCTGTTGCGCAACATCGGCTCCAGCTTCTTCATCTCGCTCAGCGTGACCGAGATCGTGCGCTCGACGTCGACCAACTACAGCCGGATGTCGGAGAACGTCTCGCCCTACAACCGGGCCCTGGCGATGCCGGAGGTGATGGGCGGCTGGAGCGTCGATTCGCTGCAGGGTTTGGCCCGCCTGTCGCGCGAGATCGAGCGCCAGGCCGTGATGATCGGCCACGTCAACGCCTTCGGCATGTATATGGCGGTGTCGGCTGCGGCGATCCTGCTGGTCCTGTTCGCCGGCCGCCGCCGCCGGCGCGGCGCGGCGGACTGACACTACCGACGGAGGAGCACGAGAATGAGCCAACGACGCAAGGCCGCCCTGGTCACCGGGGCCGGGCGCAACATCGGCCGGGCGGTCGCCCTGGGGCTGGCGCAGGACGGCTTCGACGTGGTGGTCAACGGGTCGAGCGACCGCGCCGCCTGCGAGGCGGTGGCGCGCGCGGTCGAGGCAGCCGGCGCCGGGGCGCTGGTCGCCATGGGCGATGTCGGCCGGCCGGAGGACTGCGCCCGGATCTTCGCCGAGGCGACCGGCCGGTTCGGCGCCGTCGACGTCCTGGTCAACAACGCCGCGCTGCGGCCGGCCAAGGGCTTCCTGGAAATGGGCGAGGAAGAGTGGCGCCGGGTGATCGCGGTCGACCTCGATGCCGCGGTCTGGCTCGCCCGCGCCTGCCTGCCCGGCATGGTCGAGCGCGGCTGGGGCCGCATCGTCAACTTCACGGGCATGAACGCCATGCATGGCTATGCCGGCCATTCGCCGGTGTCGGTCGCCAAGCACGGCGTCTGGGGCCTGACCAAGGCGCTCGCCAAGGAGTTCGGCCCCAGCGGGATCACCATCAACGCCGTCTCGCCCGGCCCGATCGCGGCCGACGACGACGACCTGGCGACCGCCCGACGGGACGCGGTCGCGCGCATCCCGCTCGGCCGCCTCGGCACCCCGGACGAGGTGGCGGCCGCGGTGCGCATGCTGGTGTCGGACGGCGGTGCCTACATCACCGGCCAGATGCTCCAGGTGAACGGCGGCGGCCAGACCTAGGGGCGGGTTGCCGCACGACGGTTCGCCGGAAGCTGGCCTGGAACGTGCGAGCAGCCACGCAAGGCGGCCCGGGATCACCCGCGACGGCTCCGGCTTCGTGAGCCGATCGCGGGTGCTCCCCGCCGCCGCTGCCCCCCGGTCTCCAAAGGACGTTCCCATGGCCGTCGCGCTCCGCACCGAACCGCCCGCCCAGCCTTTCGCGGGCAAGATCGAAACCGTGTTTCCCGCACCGGGCTCCCGGGAGCTGCCGGTGCAGCCGACCGTCGAGCTGGAGCGGCTCTACCGCAAGCAGCGCCTGGCCGCCGGCTACCGGCTGTTCGCCCGCTACGGTTTCGAGATGGGCGGCGCCGGCCACATCACGGCGCGCGACCCGGAATGGACCGACCATTTCTGGGTCAACCCGTTCGGCATCCATTTCAGCCGCATCACCGTCTCCGACCTGATGCTGGTCAGCCACGAGGGGCAGATCGTCATCCCGCCGGCCCGGGCCAAGGCGCGCCTCAACCAGGCGGCCTTCGCCATCCATTCCGAGCTCCACAAGGCCCGGCCCGACGTGGTGGCGGCGGCGCATTCCCACTCGCTCTACGGCAAGGCGTGGTCGGCGCTCGGCCGTCCGCTGGAGCCGCTGACCCAGGATTCGGCCGCCTTCTTCGAGGACCACTCGGTGTTCGAGGAGTTCTCGGGCGTGGTGCTGGACACCAGCGAGGGCGAGAAGATCGCCCTGGCGCTCGGCCCCCGCAAGGCGGTGATCCTGCAGAACCACGGCATCCTGACGGTCGGCCACTCGGTCGAGGCGGCGGTCTGGCGCTACCTGGCGATGGAGAACGCCTGCCAGGTCCAGCTCCTCGCCCAGGCAGCCGGACCGACCCGGCCGATGCCGGACGCCGTCGCCCGCCACACCGCGGGCCAGGTCGGCAGCGAGATCGGCAACTTCTTCTCGTTCCAGCCCTACTGGGACGTCGTCACCGCCGAGGAGCCCGACCTCTTCGACTGAACGCGAGGCAGCGCCTGACGCCGCGGCGTCAGGGCGAGGGCGCCAGCGGGCCGGGCTGGAGCAGTCGCCGCTGCCGGTCCGTCCAGCGGCTGATCTCCTGCAACTGCCCGGCAACGGCGAACAGGGTGCGCTCCCCGCCGAGGCGGGTGGCGAGCTGGACGCCGACCGGCAGGCCCTCGGCGTTCCAGTGCACGGGCAGCGAGCAGGCGGGGCAGCCGGTGGCGTTGTGGATCGAGGTGAACGCGCTGAGGCCGCGCAGCCGGGCATAGTAGGTGTCGAGGTCGGGCTCGCGCACGTCGACGGTGTCGATCGGCGGCGCGGGTGCGGCGAAGGTCGGCGTCAGGATCAGGTCCCAGCCCTCGAAGAAGGCGCCGAAGGTGCGGCCGATCCCGTGGATCGTCAGCACCGCGGCGACATAGTCGTCGGCCGACAACCGTCCGGCCTCCTCGGCCCAGGCGAGCGTCGAGGGCTCCACGTCCTCGGCCGTCCACGGCCGGCCCAGCTCCCGCGACCGGCGCAGCAGGGCGCCGCGGGCGTTGGCGCCGACCAGCACCCGTGTCGCCCGCTTCAGCGCCTCCATGTCGATCGCGGGGCGGGCAAGGTCGACCTGGTGGCCGGCCGATTCCGCCCAGCGGGCCGCCTGCTCGACCGCGGCGCGGCAGTCGGGATGGACCGGGCGGCCGTCATAGGTCTCGGTCAGCACGGCGATGCGGAAGGGCCGGTCGGGCCGTCCCACGGCACTGGCGAAACCCTCCGGCACGGCCGGGGCGGCATAGGGGTCGCCCGGCTCCGCGCCGTGGGTCGCGTCGAGGAAGCGGGCGCTGTCGCCGACGTCGCGGGAGATGACGTGGTGGGCCGACAGCCCGTTCCATCCCTCGCCCAGCAGCGGGCCGAACGGGGTCCGGCCGCGGCTCGGCTTCAGGCCGAACACCCCGCAGCAGTGCGAGGGGATGCGGATCGAGCCGCCCCCGTCGGTGGCGTGGGCGACCGGCACGATCCCCGCGGCGACCGCAGCCGCGGCCCCGCCCGAGGAGCCGCCGCTGCTGCGCGCCGGGTTCCAGGGGTTGCGGGTCGGCCCGTGGGCGGTGGGCGCCGTCTCGCAGGCAAGGCCCAGCTCCGAGCTGTTGGTGGTGCCGAACGGCACCAGGCCCGCGTCGAGATAGCGCCGGGAGATGGTGGAATGCCCGGCCCCGACCGCGCCCGCCCAGAACCGGCTGCCGGACGAGAAGGGTTGCCCGGCATAAGTGATGCTGAGGTCCTTGTAGAGGAACGGCACGCCGCCGAAGCGTCCGGAGGGCCGGTCCAGAAGCCGGCGCCCGGCCTCCTCGAACCAGGTGTGGATGACGGCGTTGATCTGCGGGTTGACCTGCTCGGAGCGCAGCCGGGCGGCCGCCAGCAACTCGCCGGCCCCGGCCTGGCCGGTGCGCACCAGGTCGGCCAGCTGGGTGGCGGTGCAGGCGAGATAGTCGGCCTGGTTCATGTCGCTCCTCGGATCGTCAGCCGCCCGACTGCGGGCCGATCCGAACCTAGCGGAAGCCGCCGTCCGTTCGCACGCACTTCGCGGCCGCCTTGCGTGCGGGACCGATCGCCGGCAACGTGTGGGGAACGGGCGCGCAAGCCTACGGAAAAGAACAGCCCTGGCCCCCATCTCCTCTTCCACCCCTTCGCCGCACGCGGGCGACCACCGCCGCCGACCGACGCTGTCCCTCCTCGGGGAGGCGGCCTTCCGGCGCGTCTGGCTGGTCGGCAGCCTGGTCGGCACGGTCCGCTGGATCGAGTTCCTGGTCGTCGGCGTCTATGTGCTGGACCTGACCGGGTCGCCGGTCCAGGTGGCGCTGCTGACGATGCTGCGCATGCTACCCATGCCGCTGCTCAGCGCCTTCGCCGGGGCGATCGCCGAGCGGTTCAGCCGCCGCCGCCTGCTGCTGGCGATCCTGGCGACCGGGATGCTGGTCTCCTTGCTGCAGGCATGGCTCGCCTGGGCGGGCAGCCTGGAACTGTGGCACGTGGCGGCGGGTGTGCTCGTCAACGGCGCGATCTGGGCGATCGACATGCCGGTGCGCCGCACCATGCTGGGCGAGCTGGCCGGGCCGGGACGCACGGCGGGCGCGATGGGGCTCGATGCCGCCACCAACAACGCCACCCGGATGCTGGGGCCGGGCGCCGGCGGGCTGCTGCTGGAGATGGCGGGCATCCATGGCGCCTTCCTGCTGGGGGCCGGCCTCTACGGCGTCGGGCTCGTCCTGCTGTACCGGCTGCCGCGCGAGGAGGCGCTGCCCGAAGCCGGCGGCGCGCGCATCTTCGCCCGGATCGCCGAGGGGGTGCGCGCCGTCGCCGACGACCGGGCGCTGACCGGCACGCTGGCGATCACCGTCGTCTTCAACGTCTTCGCCTGGCCCGCGACGGCCATGGTGCCGGTGATCGGCGAGCAGCAGCTGCACCTGACGGCCTTCCCGATCGGCCTCCTGATGAGCGCCGACGGCATGGGCGCGCTGATCGGCGCGGTGCTGGTCGCCCAGGGCGCGCGGCCGCCGATGTTCCGCGGCCTGTACCTGGCGGGCGTGGCGCTCTTCGCCTGCGCGTCGCTCGTCTTCGCCCTCAGCCCCTGGCCGGTCCTGTCCGGCGCGGCGCAGGTGGCGGCCGGGGCGGGCAGCGCCTGCTTCGCCACCATGCAGGCGACGATCGTCTTCCTGTCCGCGCCGCCGGCGGTCCGGTCCCGGGTGATGGGCGTCCTGTCGGTGTGTATCGGCACGGCGGTGCTGGGCTTCGTGCATCTGAGCCTGCTCGCCCACTGGCTGGGCGGCCCGGCGGCGGTCCTGGTGACGAGTGCGGCGGCGCTGGCGGCCCTGGCCGCGGTGGCGCTGGTCTGGCCCGAGGTCCGGCCACGAGCGCCGTTCGCCCCGCGGTAGGCACTGGTCCGGAAATATCGTCTTAGAAGACGGTCGTCGAGCATTTTCTGGAATTTAAGTAAATCCCCGAAATCACGAATTCTTCGGCGCACTTTTATTTTCGTCCACGGAGCGGATACCCTTGTTCCCCGATGGGGCAATGCGCATTTTTTGAAAGGATGCGGCCGTGAAACTCATGGCCAAACGGTATTCTTCGAAGGATTGCGCCCTGTGAAATTTCGCCCGCTGCACGACCGCGTCGTCATCAAACGGATCGATCCGGAAACCACCACGGCCGGCGGGATCATCATCCCCGACACCGCCCAGGAGAAGCCGCAGGAAGGTGAAGTGATCGCCGTCGGCGGCGGTGCCCGGGATGCCCAGGGGACGATCCAGGCCCTCGACATCGCGATCGGCGACCGCGTCCTGTTCGGCAAGTGGTCAGGCTCCGAGGTCCGCCTCGACGGGGTCGACTATCTCGTCATGAAGGAAAGCGACGTCATCGGCGTCTGCGCCTGATCCGGCCCTGGCGAGCCAGCAACCAGAACAACAAGGAATCCGGACCATGTCGGCCAAAGACGTAAAATTCGGCAGTGACGCGCGGGACAAGATCCTGCGCGGCGTCGATATCCTCGCCCGTTCCGTCCGCGTCACGCTAGGGCCCAAGGGCCGCAACGTCGTCCTCGACAAGGCGTGGGGCGCACCACGGATCACCAAGGACGGCGTCACCGTCGCCAAGGAGGTCGAACTCTCCGACAAGTTCGAGAACATGGGCGTGCAGCTCGTGCGCGAGGTCGCGACCAAGACCAACGACGTGGCCGGCGACGGCACCACGACTGCGATCGTCCTGGCCCACGCCATCGTCCGCGAGGGCGCCAAGGCGATCAGCGCCGGCCTCAACCCGATGGACGTGAAGCGCGGCATCGACCTGGCGGTCGCCGCCGTGGTCGAGGAGATCGGCAAGCGCGCCCAGAAGATCTCCACCAACGACGAGATCGCCCAGGTCGGCACCATCTCGGCCAACGGCGACGCGGCGATCGGCCAGATGATCGCCAAGGCGATGAAGAAGGTCGGCAACGAGGGCGTGATCACGGTCGAGGAAGCCAAGAGCATCGAGACCGAACTCGAGATCGTCGACGGCATGCAGTTCGACCGCGGCTACATCTCGCCCTACTTCGTCACCAACGCCGAGAAGATGACGGTCGAGCTGGAGAGCCCCTACATCCTGCTCTACGAGAAGAAGCTGCCGGCGCTGCAGGCCTTCCTGCCGCTGCTGGAGGCGGTGCTGCAGGCGGGCCAGCCGCTGCTGATCGTGGCCGAGGACGTGGACGGCGAGTCGCTGGCGACGCTGGTCGTCAACAAGCTGCGCGGCGGCCTCAAGGTCGCGGCCGTGAAGGCGCCCGGCTTCGGCGACCGCCGCAAGGCGATGCTGGAGGACCTGGCCGTCCTGACCGGCGGCCAGCTCATCAGCGAGGAGCTGGGCGTCAAGCTGGAGACGGTGACGCTCGCCATGCTGGGCCGGGCCAAGCGGGTGCTGATCACCAAGGAGGCGACGACGGTGGTCGGCGGCTTCGGCACCAAGGCCGCGATCCTGGCCCGCACCAACCAGTTGCGCGCGCAGATCGAGGAGACCACCTCGGACTATGACCGAGAGAAGCTGCAGGAGCGCCTGGCCAAGCTGGCCGGCGGCGTCGCCATCATCCGTGTCGGCGGCTCCAGCGAGGTCGAGGTGAAGGAGCGCAAGGACCGCGTCGACGACGCGCTGCACGCGACCCGGGCCGCGGTCGAGGAGGGCATCGTCGCCGGCGGCGGCGTCACCCTGCTCTATGCCGGCCGGGTCATCGAGAAGCTGAAGACGGACAATTCCGACCAGAAGGTCGGCACCGACATCGTCCGCCGCGCCCTGCAGGCGCCGGTCCGCCAGATCGCGGAGAACTCCGGCACCGACGGCGCGGTGGTGGTCGGCAAGCTGCTCGACGGCAAGGACCACAACTGGGGCTACGACGCCCAGAAGGGCGAGTATACGGCCATGATCAAGGCCGGCATCCTCGACCCGGCCAAGGTGGTCCGGGTGGCGTTGCAGAACGCCGCCTCGATCGCCGGTCTCGTCATCACCACCGAGGCGATGGTCGGCGAGCGCCCGGACCCGTCGGGCGCGGCGCCTTCCGGCGGCGGCGGCATGGGCGGCATGGGCGGGATGGACTACTAGAGCAGGCTGCATCGGAGGGCCGGCGGCAGTGCCGTCGGCCCGGCCGGCCGTCATGGCGGCGGGCCAAGCGTGATCCAGGCCGGCGCGTGGTCGCTGGCCTTCTCCCATCCCCGCACCGGGCGGTCGACGCCGGCCTCGCGGAGCTGGCCTGTCATCGCCGGGCTCAGCAGCAGATGGTCGAGGCGCAGGCCCGCATCGCGGCCCCACGCATCCCGCAGGTAATCCCAGAACGTATAGAGCCGCTCGCCCGGGTGGCGCGCGCGCAAGGCGTCGGTCCAGCCCTGGGCGAGCAGGCCGTGGAAGGCCGCGCGCACCTCCGGCCGGAACAGGGCGTCGTCGCGCCAGCGTTCGGGGCGATAGACGTCGAGGTCGTCGGGGATGACGTTGTAGTCGCCGGCCAGCACCACCGGCAGGTCGAGCGCCACCAGCTCGGCGGCGTAGGCGGCGAGCCGGTCGAGCCAGCGCAGCTTGTATGCGAATTTCGGCCCGGGCGCGGGATTGCCGTTCGGCAGGTAGAGGCAACCGACGATCAGGCCGTCGACCACCGCCTCGAGATAGCGGCTTTGGCTGTCGTCGGCGTCGCCGGGCAGGCCGCGGCGGGTCTCGACCGGATCGCTGCCGCGGGCCAGGATGGCGACGCCGTTCCTGCTCTTCTGGCCATGCCAGACCGCGCCGTAGCCGGCCTGGCGGATGGCTGCTTCAGGGAACCGCGCCTGCGGCGCCTTCAGCTCCTGCAGGCAGGCGACATCCGGCCGGGCCTCCGCCAGCCACCGCAGCAGCACCGGCAGGCGGCCGTTGACGCCGTTGACGTTGTAGGTCGCGATCTTCATCCGGCAGGGTAAGCCCGGCCGGGTCGCTGCGGTTCCCCCTTGGGCTCAGGACGCGCGGGTCGGGTCGGTCAGCGGCTCCGGCATCTCCTGCGGGTGCAGGGCGTGGGGATGGGTGAGCCGGGTCGGGCGCTCGATCATGCGGTGGACGCGCGGCGCCTCCGGCCCGCGATGCAGGCCGCGCACATGGTCGGTGACGGCGATGTCGGACAGCGTCATGCGCTGGTTGTGGCGGACATAGTCGAGCCAGGTCGGGGTGTGGTAGCGCTCGATCCACAGGCGCGGGTCGGCCAGGTCGCGCATCAGGGTCCAGTGGCGGGCCCCGTCGCGGCGCCGGATGCGGCGGCGGTCGGCCATGGCGGCCAGGAACTCGTCCACGTCGGCCTCGTCGATGACGTACTCGATGGTGACGACGATCGGGCCGCTGCGCGGCTGGATCTCCACGGCCAGGTTGGGCTCGGTCCAGCGATTGACGAGCTCGAGGTTGAGGCCCGAGGTCGAGGGCAGGGGCAGACGCAGGCCGATCAGCACGCACACGAACTGCAGCCCGCCCGCCAGGCACAGCGTGACCAGCAGCCCCTCCGCGGCCGCCGATTCGCCCCAGGCCCAGCTGCCCAGCGCCATGCCGCCGAAGGCCGCCACCTGGTAGAGGGCGAGCGCCCGGGCGGCCACCCAGCGCGGCGCCGACATCTGCACGGTGACGTTGAAGGTCGACAGCGTCAGCACCCATCCGCCGCCGGCGACCGCCAGCGCGGCCATGCTGGCCCACAGCCAGGGGCTGAACGCGAGCGCCAGGGTGGCCAGGCCGAAGCCGAGGCAGGACCAGCGGACGAGCATCTCGTTGGACAGCAGGCCGCGCAGGCGCCCGCTGGCGATCGCGCCGCCGACCGCGCCCGCCCCGAACGCCCCCAGCAGCAGGCCGTAGGTCAGCGGCCCGCCGCCCACGGAATCGCGGGCGACCAGCGGCATCAATGCCTGCACCGCGCTGGCGGCGAAGCCGAACAGCACCGCCCGCAGCAGCACCGAGCCGATGCGGCCGGACATGGCGGCATAGCGCAGCCCGGCCCCCATCGCGACGTGCAGCCCCTCGCGCGGCAGGGTGCGGGCGACCCGCTCGGGCTTCCAGCGCGCCAGGACGAAGATCAGGCCGAGATAGCTGAAGGCGTTGACGGTGAAGGCGGCGGCTGCCCCGAACGCGGCCACGATCGATCCGCCCAGCGCCGGGCCGACGCTGCGTGCCAGGTTGAACCCCATCGAGTTGAGCGCGACCGCGCCGGCAAGATCGCGCCGGGGCACCATCTCGGCGACCGACGCCTGCCAGGCGGGGCCGTTGAGGGCGGTGCCGCAGCCGATCAGGAAGGTGAAGAGCAGCAGGACCCAGGGCGTCATCAGCCCGGCCCAGGCGCACAGGCTGAGCGCGACCGACACCGCCAGCATGAAGAACTGGGCGGCCAGCATCAGGATGCGGCGGTCGAAATTGTCGGCCAGCGCGCCGGCCGGCAGCGACAGCAGCATGATCGGCAGGGTGACCGACGCCTGGACCAGTGCCACCATCTCGATGGTGCCGATATGCGTCATCATCCATGAGGCGCCGACCGACTGGATCAGGCCGCCGAAGTTCGACGCGAAGCTGGCGATCCAGACGGCACGGAAGATCGGGCTTTGCAGCGGGGAGAGCAGCGAGGTCCTGGGTGGCCGCGGGGCGGTCTCGGACGCAGCGGAAGCCATGTTTGCCAAATTCCTCCTGGCCAGGATCGGTCGCCCGCGGCCATCCCGGAATCCCCCCGGGCCGCCGGCCCGAGGGAGCCTGCCCCGCAACTAAGGCATTGCCAAGGACGGCCGGCGGCCGATGCGGGGTTTCCCGCCTCCGCCCGTCTCGACAAGATCGGCAGCTTGCCGCCACCATGGGCGGCAGGCGAAAGGATGTCGACATGCCGAGCTTCGAGCGCGACGGGGCCACCCTCCACTACGAGGTCCATGGCGAGGGGTTTCCCGTCCTCGCCTTCGCCCCGGCCGGGCTCGCCTCGGTGATCGCGGTGTGGCACCAGCCCATGGCGGCGATCAACCCGATCGCGGAATTCGCCGGCCGCTACCGGGTGATCGTGATGGACCAGCGCAACGCGGGTGGCGGCTCGCACGGGCCGATCACGGTCGGCGACGGCTGGGACACCTATACGGCCGACCATGTGGCCCTGCTCGACCATCTGGGCGTCGAGCGGTGCCACCTCTACGGCCAATGCATCGGCGGATCGTTCATCATCAACATGCTGAAGCTGGCGCCGGGCCGCGTCGCCTCGGCGGTGCTGGCGCAGCCGATCGGCCGCATCGCCCCCGAGCTGCCGCCGCCGCCGGCCCGGTTCGGGGCGTGGGCGGCGGCGCTGGTCGACCATCCGGAGGCGACGCCCGAGGTCCTGGGCGCCTTCTACCGCAACCTCTACACGGCCGGCTTCGTCTACTGCGCCGACCGCGCCGTCGTGCGGGCCATCCAGGCGCCTTGCCTGGTGCTGGCCGGCGCCGACGACGTCCACCCGCGGGCGATCTCCGAGGAGCTGGCCCACCTCATCCCGGACTGCGAGTTGATCGAGGCGTGGAAGACGGGCCCGGCGCTGGAGGCCGCACGGGCGCGCGTCCTGGACTTCTTCGCGGCTCATACGCCCCAGAGCTAGGCTCCAGCCGCCGGAGGCAATGATGGACAGCACCGAGACCGCAACCGCCGGCGCATCCCGGACCGCGGAGCATTTCGACGTCCTGGTCGTGGGCGCGGGGATATCCGGGGTCGGCGCCGCCTATCACCTGACGACGCAGTGCCCCGGCACGAGCTTCGCGGTGCTGGAGGCCCAGAGCGGCTTCGGCGGCACCTGGCGCACCCACCGTTACCCCGGCATCCGCTCGGACAGCGACCTCTACACCTTCGGCTACCGCTTCAAGCCCTGGACCGGGGCCCCGATCGCCACCTCCGAGGAGATCCTGCGCTACATGGGCGAGGTGATCGACGAGAACGACCTCGCCCGCCACATCCGCTACGGCCACGCCATCGCCGCCGCCAGCTGGTCGAGCGAGACCAACCTGTGGACGGTCGAGGTGGTCCGCACCGACACGGGCCGCACCGACACGGGCCGGCCCCGGCGCTTCACCGCGCGCTTCCTGTGGATGTGCCAGGGCTACTACCGCCACGCCGAGGGTTACACGCCCGAATGGCCGGGGCTCGCCGACTTCCGCGGCCGGGTCGTGCATCCGCAGACCTGGCCCGACGACCTCGACCTCGCCGGCCGGCGGGTGGTGGTGATCGGCTCCGGCGCCACCGCGGCGACGCTGGTGCCGGCAATCGCCGGCCGTTGCTCCCACGTCACCATGCTGCAGCGCACGCCGACCTTCTTCCGCACCGGGCGCAACGCCATCCAGCTCGCCGACGAACTGCGCCAGCTGCAGATCCGCGAGGACTGGATCCACGAGATCGTGCGCCAGAAGATCCTCTACGACCAGTCGGTGTTCACCCGGCGCTGCTTCGAGGAGCCGGAGACGGTGCGGCAGGAGCTGCTGTCCGGCGTCCGCGCCTATCTCGGGCCCGACTACGACGTGGCGACGGACTTCACCCCCGGCTACCGGCCGTGGCAGCAGCGCATCGCCTTCATCCCCGACGGCGACCTGTTCCAGGCGGTCCGCGCCGGCACCGCCTCGGTCATCACCGACGAGATCGACCGCTTCACCGCATCGGGCATCCGCCTTGGCTCGGGCCGGGAGCTGGAGGCGGACATCGTCGTGACCGCGACCGGCTTCCATCTCAACGTGCTGGGCGACATCGCTTTCTCGATCGACGGCCGGCGGCTCGACTTCTCCGGCACGGTCACCTATCGCGGCATGATGTTCACGGGCGTGCCCAACCTCGCCTGGGTGTTCGGCTATTTCCGCGCCAGCTGGACGCTCCGGGCCGACCTGGTGGGCGACTTCGTCTGCCGCCTGCTGAAGCACATGACGGCCAAGGGCGCCGCCAGCGTCGAGCCGGCGCTGCGGCCGGAGGACCGCGACATGCCGATCCTGCCCTGGATCGACCCGGAGAACTTCAACCCCGGCTATCTGATGCGGGGGATGCACCTGCTGCCGCGCCGCGGCGACAAGCCCGAATGGCAGCACACCCAGGACTACTGGGCCGAGAAGGACGCGTTCCCGGCGATCGACCTCGACGACCCGGTTTTCGTCTATCGGTGACCGGACGGGCCGGCGTCGGTCGTCCGCCCCGCCCTCGCCGCAGTATTGATGCCGGATCGGCATAAATCGGATGCCTCGACTGTCTTTGTCTCGCGGCGGGGGCTGACATACCGTGCTGGCCAATTCGCGTTCGAGTGCAAAAGAAGTCGGGAGAATACGCCATGACATGCATCCGCCGGTTCACCACCGGCCTCAAGGCATTCGCAGTGTCCGCCGCCGCCGTCGCGCTCCTGGCGGCCCCGGCCGCCGCCCAGACCTTCCCGGACCCGTCCGACGAGGCGAAGCTGCTGGAGCTCGCCAAACAGGAAGGCAAGCTGGTCTGGTACATCAGCGCGCCGCTGGAGCCGATGAAGGCGGTCGCCACGGAGTTCGAGAAGGCCTATCCCGGCGTCAAGGTCGAGGTGCTCCGCATCGTCGGCCCGCAGCAGTACCAGCGATTCATGCAGGAGACGCAGGCCGGGCAGCACACGGCCGACCTGGTCAGCATCTCCGACCGGCCGTTGATGGAATCGCTTGCCGAGGAGAAGCACCTGGCATCATGGAAGGTGCCGTCCCATGACCGGCTGCCGGCGCAGGCCCGGCTCGGCACCGCAGCCTATGCCCAATATGTCAGCGACAGTTCCATCGTCTACAACGCCAACAAGGTGACCCCGGAAGAGGTGGCGCTGCTGGCCAGCGACTGGAAGGCGATCCTCGATCCGCGCTTCAAGGGGCGCTTCGCCGTCACCACCCAGAAGTGCGGCACCTGCTACCTGGCACTGCACATGTTCATGGACCCCAAGCTGAAGGGCACCTACGGGCCGGACTTCGTGCGCAAGCTGGCCGCCCAGAAGCCCGTCGTCTATTCCGACGTGCTGGTCGTCCTCGACCGGGTGATCGCGGGCGAGGTCGACTTCGCCTACTGGAGCTTCGAGAACGGGGCGATGGCGCGGTGGCGCCAGGGCGCGCCGATCCGCTGGGTCCGGCCGGAGCCGACGCCGGTCGCCGCCCTGGTCTTCCAGGGGGTCTCCAGCCACGCCCCGCACCCCAACGCCGCCCGCCTGTTCCAGAACTGGATCACCAGCGAGGCCGGCCTCGCCGCCTTCCAGGCGCGCTACGGTTCGGCACCGCTGCTGGCCGGCTCGGAAGACCTGCGCGACGTGCGCAAGGAGCCCTGGTACAAGCCGATCACCAAGGTCTACGAGCCCGACTACGACCGCTGGGCAGCCCAGTACGACAAGGACATGGGCTTCTGGATCAACCTGATCCGGGCCCAGTAGGGCTCTTCCGGTCGAGGGGCGAGCGATGACCGTTTCTTCCGACATCGGCCTCGCGCCTTCGGCGCGGCCCGGCCCGGTGCCCGGGTTCCTGTGGCGCTGGACCGGCGAGCGTATCCTCTGGCTGTTCCTGGCCGGCGCCGTCTTCATCGTGGCGATCGTGCCGCTGCTCTACACGGTCGATGCCGCCTTCTATCGCGAGACGCGCGTCGGCCTCAGCGCCCAGCGCAGCCTGCAGGCGGTGCTCAACGTCTATACGGGTTCGGAATATCTGGGCTACCTGGCGCTCGCCATGCTGCTGGCGGTGCTGGTCACCATGCTGTCGGTGGCGATCGGGGTCACCATGGCGCTGCTGGTCGGGCGCACCGACCTGCCCGCCAAGCGGGTGATCGACCTGTTGATCATCACGCCGCTGTTTCTGTCGCCCTTCACCGGCCTGATCGCCTGGATCATGCTGGGGTCGGAGAAGACGGGCTTCATCAACGGCGCGATCTCGGCCGTCCTCAACACGGTCGGGCTCGATCCCGGGCCGCTCATGAACATCTGGTCCTTCGGCGGCGTCGCCTGGATCATGGTGATCTTCTTCTGCCCGTTCGCCTACCTGTTCACGGTCGGCAACCTGCGGGCGATGGACTCCTCGCTGGAGGAGGCGGCGCGAATGAACGGGGCGACCGCCGTCCAGGCCCTGGTGCGGGTGACGTTGCCGCTCGCCCTGCCGGCGATCGTGGCGTCCGGCCTGCTGATCTTCATCCTGGCGGCCGAGATGTACACCATCCCCGGCATCATCGGCTCCAACGCCGGCTTCACCACCCTGCCATGGAAGATCTACGAGGATTCGACGGTCTTTCCGGTGCACCGCGCCCATGCTGCCGCCTCCGGCACGCTGCTGCTGTGGATCACCATCTTCGGCATCTGGCTGCAGCGCCGGATCACGCGGCGCGCCGAGCGGTTCGTGACGATCACCGGCAAGGGCTTCCGCGGCAACCCGCTGCCGCTGGGCGGCTGGAAATGGATCGCGATCCTGTGGATCGCCGTCTATGTGCTGTCGGCGGTCGTGCTGCCGTTCGGGGCGCTCCTGCTGTCCTCGGTGATGAAGTACACCGCGCCCGCCCTGACCGCCGATCTCTTCACCCTCAACCACTACCGGGAGATCTTCGCGCTGCCCAGCATGCGCCAGGCCCTGTGGAACACGAGCTGGCTGGCCGTCGCGAGCGCGGTCATCTGCGTGCTGGCCGGCTTCCTCATCAGCTTCATGGAGGTGCGCCGGCCGAGCCTCGCCACCAAGTCGCTGGCCTTCATGGGGGTGCTGCCGGTCGCCGTGCCCGGCCTCGTCTACGGCATCGGCCTGTTGTGGATCTACATCCAGACGCCGCTCTACGGCACGCCCTGGGTGCTGCTGCTGGCCTACGTCGCGAAGTTCCTGCCCTATGGCGTGATCGTCAGCCGTTCGGCCATCCTGCAGATCCACCCCGAGCTGGCGGAGGGCGCGCGCATGTCCGGCGCGACCGGGCTGCAGAGCGTGCAGAAGGTCGTCATGCCGCTTCTGAAGCCGACCCTGATCGCCATCCTCTTCTTCGTCATGCTGATGAGCATCAAGGAGCTGTCGGCATCGGTGCTGCTCTACAGCCAGCGAAGCCAGGTGCTGTCGGTGCTGACCTGGCACTACATGGATGCCGGCAACTACCAGTTCGCCGCCGCCGTCGGCGTCATCCAGAGCCTGATGATGATGGGCCTGGTCCTGGTCACCCGGGCAATCTTCCGGGTGCAGATCGAGAAGGCGCTGGTGAAGTAGGAGGGGCGGCGGGATCGTCCGCTCAGGCGCGGAAGATCTCGCCGCGCCACAGGCCCTTCTCGACCAGGGCCTCGGTTTCCTCCTGGATCAGCTCCAGCATCTCCTTCACCGCCTGATTGCCGCGCAATTCGTTGCGCACGGCCGTCGACAGCGTCCAGACCACGGTCGGCAGGCGGATCGGGGCGGCGCACAGCTCGCCGCGGGCGATGTCCTCGGCGACGCTGCCATAGGTCATGATGGTGTAGCCCAGTCCCTTGCGCACCAGCCCCTTCAGGGTCGAGTAGCCGTCCACCTCGATGATCGGCCTGGTCGGCAGCCGCTGCCCGGCGAAGGTGGATTCGATCAGGCTGCGCAGGCTGTGCGGCCGCCGCGGCAGGATCAGCGGCAGCATCGCCGCGTCGTAGAGCCGGTAGTTGTCCTGCATCGCCTCCGCCCGGTCGGCGGTGCTGATCAGGTGCATCTCCTCGATGATCAGCGGCTTGATGACCAGCTCGGGCGAATGGCTGGGATTGTGCAGGATGGCAAGGTCGGCGCGGCCGTTGACCAGCCATTCATGCAGATAGCCGCTGAAGCCCTCGACGACGTGGATGGTCACTGCCGGACAGCGCTCGCGATAGCGCTCCAGCAGCCGCGGCACCAGCAGCCGGCCGGTGGCCGGGGTGACGCCGAGCGACAGGTGCCCGGTCGCCTGGCTGGTCGTGCCGACGACGGCCAGCCGCGTCAGCTCGAGCTGGCGCAGGATCTGGTCGACCTCGCCGAGCAGGACCCTTCCGGCCGCGGTCAGGCTGATCGTGCGCCCCTGGCGCAGGAAGATGTCGGTGCCCAGGTCGCGCTCCAGCTTCTGCATCTGCCGGCTCAGCGCCGGCTGGGCGATGCGCAGCTGGACGGCCGCCTTGGAGAAGCTGCTCAGCTCGGCGATCGCCTTGAAATAGCGGAGTTCCTTGATCTCCATCGGGGCTCGTGTCCTGTCCGCGCCGTTCTGGGCCCGGCACTCTAGCCCAAACTCACCATTCATGCCGCCACAGCATAAGCAGGATACTTTCTCTGTCTTTGCCCTGCGGTCGGCCGACGCCTAGCATCCTGTCCGCATCCCCGGCGCTGGCCGGCGGGCGCGGGATGGAAACGAAGGCGGCCCCTTCCATAAGAAGACAAGGTTGACGCGAGATGTCGCGAGTAAGCATTCGCGGGTTGGTGAAGCGCTTTGGCCCGGCAGTCGCCGTGGCCGGCATCGACCTGGAGATCGCGGACGGCGAGTTCGTCGTCCTTCTGGGCCCGAGCGGCTGCGGCAAGACGACGACGCTGCGCTGCATCGCCGGCCTCGAGGGGCTGGCCGAAGGCGAGATCCGCATTGGCGACCAGGTCGTCTCGCGCCCCGGCTATGCCCTGCCGCCCGAGCGGCGCGAGATGGGGATGGTCTTCCAGTCCTATGCGATCTGGCCGCATCTCTCGGTGGCCGAGAACGTCGCCTTCGGCCTGAAACTGAAGAAGCTGCCCGCCGCCGAGATCCGCGACCGCGTCGCCCGCGCCCTCGATCTGGTCGGGCTCGGGCGGTATGGCGACCGTGGAGCCAGCCAGCTGTCCGGCGGCCAGCAGCAGCGCGTGGCGCTGGCGCGCGCCGTCGTGCTGGAGCCGGGCGTGCTGCTGTTCGACGAGCCGCTCAGCAACCTCGACGCCAAGCTTCGGGAAAAAATGCGCTTCGAGCTGCGCCAGCTGCAGCAGCGCCTCGGCATCACCTCGATCTACGTCACCCACGACCAGCAGGAGGCGATGGTGATCGCCGACCGCGTCGTGCTCATGAACGGCGGCCGCATCGAGCAGATGGGCGGGCCGATCGAGCTTTACCAGCGCCCGAAATCCTTGTTCGCGGCGGAGTTCATCGGCCTCGCCAACATCCTGCCGGGCACGGTGGCGAGCAGCTCGGACGGCGGCACCACCGTCTCGGCCGGCGCGCTGGCGCTGCACAGCGCCGACACCGGGTTCCGGGCGGGGCAGCGGGTCACCGCGATCTGCCGGCCGGAGAACCTGCGCGTGTCGATCGACCGGCCGGAGGGCCCCAACGCCTGGCAGGCGCGGCTCGACCTCAGCTACTTCCTCGGCAACATCGCCGACGTCTATCTGAGCGTCGGCGACGTCCAGCTGCGCGGCCAGCTGAGCCCGCCCGAGACCTGGGCGCCCGGCAAGTCGCTCTGGGTCCAGATGCCGCCCGACAAGGTCATCCTGCTCCCGGATGAAGCGATGCCGGCGCAATAGCCCACGATCCGGGGTCCGGCCGGGGTCCGGCTCGCCCGTGCCGGCGAGGGGACCCCGGGGTCCCGTCACAGCCAGAAGATGGAAGAGAGGAACCGTCGATGACACGGACGGAGAACCGCGCCCAAGACGAACTGCCGGAGGACGCGCCCAGCGGCGCGGCGGCCAAGCCGGGCATCCTCGCGGGCTTGCGCGTGATCGAGCTCGGGGACGAGCGCAGCGACTATGTGGGCCTGCTCCTGGCCGGGCTGGGTGCCGAGGTGGTCAAGGTCGAGCCGCCGGGCGGCAACAGCACGCGCCGGATCGGGCCGTTCCTCGGCGATACGCCCGATCCCGAGCGCTCGATCTATTTCTGGTACTACAACCGGGCCAAGAAGTCGGCCGTGCTCGACCTCGATGGCGACGCGGGCGAGACGGCGTTCCTGGAACTGCTGGACGGTGCCGACATCCTGCTGGACGGCACCTGCGGCGAGCTCGACCGCAAGGTCGGCCATGACGCCGCAGGCCTGCGGGCGCGCTTTCCCCGCCTCCTGACCGCGCGAATCACGCCGTTCGGCGACACCGGCCCGTGGCGGGACTTCAAGGCGTCCGACCTGATCCACCTGGCGCTGGGCGGGATCATGATGAACTGCGGCTACGATTCGGATCCGCAAGGGCGCTACGACCTGCCGCCGATCGCCCCGCAGGCCTGGCACGCCTACCACATCGCGGGCGAGCAGCTGACCATCGCCATCATCGCGGCCCTGATCCACCGCGAGGCGACCGGCGAGGGTCAGGACGTGTCCTGCGCCATCCACGAGGCGGTGTCGAAGAACACCGAGATCGACGTCATGTCCTGGGTCATGCGGCGGGCGCCGGTCTATCGCCAGACCTGCCGCCACGCCTCGGAGAACCCGAACCGGGTGCCCTATATCGGCATCACCAAGGACGGCCGCTGGTGCATCACCGCCGGCGTCACCCCGCGCGACCAGGCCAAGGCGACGCCCTTCCTGGCCGGCTACGGCATGGCGGCCGACCTGCAGGCGCCGAGCGGAGAGGCCGACCTCCGGGCGCGCAACATCCCCGGGTCGTCGCCGACCGACGAGAAGACGGCCCACGCGCTGGAGGTGGCCCACCGCTTCGTCCGCGCGCACACCTACGAGAACCTGCCGTGGCGCGCGGCGCAGGACGCCGGCCTGCTGTGGGCGCCCCTGCGCAAGCCGCACGAGAACGCGCTCGATCCGCATTGGCTGATGCGGCAGACCTTCGCCGACGTCGACCACCCCGAAGAGGGCCGCGCGTTCCGCTACGCCAGCAGCAAGTGGCTGAGCGACGCCACCAGCTGGCAGGTCGGCCGCCGGGCACCGCGGCTGGACGAGGACGGCGAGGCGGTCCTGGCGGCGGCGAAACGGCCGAAGGTCGAGCCCCGGCCGCGCACGACGGCGCCTGCCGACGCGCCGACGCTGTCGCGCCACGGCACGCCGTTCGCGCTGCAGAATATCCGCATCTTCGATTTCTCCTGGTTCCTGGCATCGGCCGGCGGCACCCGCCTGCTGGCCGGTCTCGGCGCCGAATCGATCAAGGTCGAGTGGAAGGAGAACCCCGACACGCGCCTGGCAGCCATGGCGCCGATCGGCGGCCGCGCCGCGCGGCAGGCGGCGACCGCGCCCCTGCCGGGGGTTAAGGACCCGGACATGGGCGGCCAGTTCAACAACAAGAACGCCGGCAAGCGCGGCCTGTCGCTCAACATCCGCCACCCCGAGGGACTGGAGATCGCCCGGCGCATGGTCGCTATCTCCGACGTCGTCGCCGAAGGCTTCTCGCCGGGCGTGCTCGACCGGCTGGGGCTCGGCTACGATGTCATGAAATCGATCAAGCCGGACATCATCTACGTCCAGCAGTCGGGCATGGGCAGCATCGGCCAGTATGGCCGCTTCCGCACCATCGGCCCGGTGGCGGCCGCCTTTGCCGGCACCTCCGACATGTCGGGCCTGCCGGAGCCGGCGATGCCGGTCGGCTGGGGCTATTCCTACCTCGACTGGGTGGGCGCCTACGGCTTCGCCATGGCGATCATCGGCGCCGTCTACCATCGCGCGCGGACCGGCGAGGGGCAGTGGATCGACTCATCGCAATGCGAATCCGGGATCTTCCTGGCGGGTGCGGCGACGCTCGACTGGTCGGCCAACGGCCGCCCCTGGACCCGCTACGGCAACCGCTCGCCCTACAAGCCGGCCGCCCCGCATGGCGCCTTCCGCTGCGCGGGCGAGGATCGCTGGATCGCCATCGCCTGCTTCACCGACGCCGAATGGGCGGGGCTGGCGCAGGTGGCCGGGCGTCCGGAATGGCTGGCTGACGACCGCTTCGTCACCCTGGCGGCGCGGCTTGCCAACCAGGATGCGCTGGAGCAGGCGGTCGGATCGTGGACCCGGACCCAGGAGCCCTATGCGTGCATGTATGCGCTCCAGGCGGCCGGCGTCCCGGCGGGGGTCTGCCAGACGGCGGCCGACCGCTGCGACAACGATCCGCAGCTGGCGGCGCTCGACTGGATGACGGAGATCACCGGCACCAAGATCGGCACCTGGCCGGTGCCGGAACTGCCGATGAAGCTGAGCCGGACCCCGACCCATGCGGGCGGGCCGATCGATCGCGGCGCGCCCTGCTATGGCGAGGACAACGAGTATGTGCTGGGCGAGTTGCTCGGCTACTCGACCGCCGCCATCGCCAGGCTCGCCGAAGATGGGGTCATCTGATGCAAGCGAAGACGGAGCGGCGCGTGACGCGGGAAACGCCGGAGTGGGAATGCGTCGTCGAGCGCCAGGCCGAGATCGGCGAGATCCCGGTCTGGGCCGGGATGGAGGGCGACGTCCTCTACTGGATCGACATCCGCGCGCCCAGGCTCTACCGCACCGATCTGGCCGGCGGGGCGGAACGGTCCTGGACCTTGCCGTCGCCGATCGGCTCCTTCGCGCTGTGGCGCGAGGGCGGCGGCGCGGTGGTGGCGCTGCAGAGCGGGGTCCATGATCTCGATTTCGCGACCGGCGCCCTGACGCTGCTGCACGCCGCCCCCTACGACCCGGCGCATTACCGTCTGAACGACGGGCGCTGCGATCGGCAGGGCCGGTTCTGGGTCGGCAGCATGCGGCTGCACACTTCGCCCCTGCCCCATGGCAACGCGCATTTCTATCGGCTCGACCAGCGCGGGTTCCAGGCGGTGATCCCGGGCGTGTCGATCGCCAACGGCCTGGCCTGGAGCCCCGACAACCGCACCATGTATATCGCCGACGGCCCGAACCGCCAGGTACTGGCCTTCGATTACGACATCGAGACCGGCACCCCCAGCAACCGGCGGGTCTTCTTCCGTGTCGACCTGGACGGCGGCTCGCCGGACGGTGCCACGGTCGATGCCGAGGGCGGCTACTGGGTGGCGATGATCCGCGGCGGCCGCATCCTGCGCTACCGGCCCGACGGCACGCTCGACCGCGAGCTCCAGGCGCCGACCATGATCCCGACCATGGTGGCGTTCGGCGGCGCCGACCTCGACACGCTCTACCTCACGACCTCCAGCTCGCACTACGCCGATGCCGCGGCCCGGGCGCGGGAGCCGCTGGCCGGCTCGGTCTTCCGCTGCAGGCCCGGGGTGCGCGGCATCCTCGAGCCGACCTTCGCCTTCCACGGCCGCACGGGGGCTGCATGATGTCCGATTTCCAGGACCTGAAGAACATGGTCGCCGTGGTCGGCGTCGGCACGACCCGCTACGGCAGCTTTCCCGAGACCGACGAATACGGGCTGGGGGCGGAGGCGTTCGGCAAGGCGATCGCCGATTGCGGGCTCGACAAGTCGCAGATCGACGGCCTGCTGGTGAACCGCATCCCGTCCTATGCGCGCATGGGCGAGGTGCTGGGCATCGACCCGCGCTGGACCATCACCCTGCCCGCGCACGGCCGGATGTCCGGCATGGCGATCATCGAGGCGACGGCCGCGCTGGCGACCGGCCGGGCGAAGTACGCGGCATTGATCTACGCCAACATCGGCCGCTCGCGCCGGGTCAACTATGGCGGCGACGAGAGCCCGAACATCTGGGACCCGTGGGGTATGACCTCGCCCGGGGCCGCCCACGCGATGATGTTCCAGCGCCACATGGCGATGTACGGCACCACCACCCGGCAGCTGGCCGAGGTCTCGGTCGCCATTCGCCACAATGCCGGACTCAATCCCGACGCGGTGATGCGCAAGCCGATCACCATCGACGACCATGAGGAGGCACGGCGCATCGCGGCCCCGCTCGGCCTGCTCGACTACTGCCTCATCACCGACGGGGCGGTGTGCCTGATCCTGACCACCGCCGAGCGCGCCCGGGACCTGAAGAAGCCGCCCGTCCTGGTCTCCGGCGTCGGCGGGCGCGACCGCTTCCGGCAGTCCGCGCTCGGCACCTTCGATCTCGATTTCTGGCACGGGCCGATCCGCGAGTCGGGCGAGGAATCCTACCGCATGGCCGGGGTCGCGCGGGACGATGTCGACGTGCTGATGTCCTACGACAATTTCAGCCCGACCGTGCTGTTCAGCCTGGAAGGGCTGGGCTTCTGTCCGCGTGGCGAATCCGGTCGCTTCGTCGAGGGCGGCACATTGAAGGTGGGCGGCCGCCTGCCGACCAACACCGACGGCGGCCACCTGTCGAACTCCTACATGCAGGGCTGGGCGCTCAACGTCGAGGCGGTGCGCCAGGTGCGCGGCGAATGCGGCGACCGCCAGGTGCCGGGGTGCGAGGTCGCCCAGTACATCGCAGCCACGGTCTGCACTCGCTCCATCATCTACACCCGCGGCTGAGGAGACGTCGGATGCCTTCGGATAGCTCGACCACCGCATCGCCCTACGCCAAGCCCCTGCCGAAGCCGACGCCGCTGACCCAGCCCTTCTGGGACCTGGCGCGCGAGGGGCGGCTGGCGGTACAGGCCTGCCGCAGCTGCGGCGACCGTCATTTCCCGGCCTCGCCCGTCTGTCCCGAATGCCTGTCCACCGATCAGGAATGGCAGGTGGTGAGCGGGCGCGGCACGCTCGTCTCGTGGGTGGAGTTCCACCGCGCCTACTGGGACGGCTTCAAGGCGGACCTGCCCTATCGTGTCTGCCTGGTGCAGCTCGAGGAGGGGCCGCTCCTCTACAGCAACCTGGTCGGCGCCGATGCCGGCGAGGGGCGGGTCGGCCGGCCGGTGTCGGTGGTCTTCGAGAAGGTGACCGAGACGGTGACCTTGCCGAAGTTCGTGCTGGCGTGAACGGCTCATGGCATTTCGCGCGACGACCGGGATCGATCCTCAATAGCTCTTCGGCAGCCCCAGCACACGCTCGGCGACGTAGCACTTGATGAGCTCCGGGCTGACCGGGGCAATCCGGCAGATCATCACCTCGCGCAGGAAGCGCTCGACGTGGAACTCGGCCGCGTAGCCGTAGCCGCCATGGGTCATGACCGCCTGGGTGCAGGCGCGGAACGCCGCTTCCGCGCCCAGGTACTTGCCGGCATTGGCCTCGGCCCCGCAGGGCAGGCCCCGATCGTAGAGGCCGGCCGCCTTGAAGATCATCAGGTTGGCGGCTTCCAGCTCCATCCAGTTCTCGGCCAGCGGGTGCTGGATCGCCTGGTTCTGGCCGATCGGCCGGCCGAAGACGACGCGGTCCTTGGCATACTGGACGGCCCTTGCGAGTGCGGCGCGGCCGATGCCGATCGCCTCCGCGCCGACCATGATGCGCTCGGGGTTCAGCCCGTGCAGCAGGTAGCGGAAGCCCTGGCCCTCCTCGCCGATGCGGTCGGCGACCGGGATCTCCAGCCCGTCGATGAAGAGCGCGTTCGAATCGACCGCATGGCGGCCCATCTTGGCGATCTCCCGCACCTCGACGCGGCGCCGGTCGAGGTCGGTGTAGAAGAGCGACAGCCCGTCCATCGGCCGGGCCGACCGGTCGATCGGCGTGGTCCGGGCGAGCAGCAGGATCTTGTGGGCGGTCTGGGCGGTCGAGGTCCAGATCTTGCGGCCGTTGACGATGTAGCGGTCGCCGTCCAGCACCGCCCGGGTGCCGAGCCGGCTGGTGTCGAGCCCCGCGTCCGGCTCCGTCACGCCGAAGCAGGCGCGCTCGCGGCCGGCGATCAAGGGCGGCAGGAACCGCGCCTTCTGCTCGGGCGTGCCGAACACCGCGATCGGGTTGGGGCCGAAGATGTTCATGTGCACGGCCGAGACCCCGGCCATGGCGGCGCCGGATTCGGCGATCGTCTGCAGCATCAGGGCGGCCTCGGTGATGCCGAGCCCGGCCCCGCCATAGTCGGGCGGCATGGCGATGCCGAGCCACCCGCCCTCGGCGATCGCGGCCACGAACGCGTCGGGAAAGCGCCCGTCCTCGTCGCGCGCGCGCCAGTAATCGAGGCCGAAGCGGGCGCAGATCCGCTCGACCTGGGCGCGGATCGCCTCCTGCTCGGGGGTGAAGGACAGGTCCATCGCGGTGTGCGTCCGGCTGGTGGGGTGGCGGGCCACGATCCAGAGCCGGGCCCGCCCTGTCAACAGCGTGCCGCAACACCCTGTCGGCCGGGCGATCCCGATTGAAACAAGTGGAAACCGCCGGGGAATCGCGCGATGGTGTGTCGCTTTTTTGACCTGCAATGACGGAAGGCGCACGGACCCCGACGGGGGCCGGCGGACAACTTCGGTCTGATGAACATCCCCTCCAGGCGCAGCGGCCGCCGCCTCCTTGCGGCCGGGCGACGTCGATGAACGACATCGCCCCAGATCTGAAACTTGGAACCGCGACCCGCGTCGCCGATCCCCGGCGGCGCCGCAAGCGCCTGCTGATCGGCATCGTCGTGGTGGCGGCCGCAGCACTCGCCGCCTATGCGGCGAACTGGGTCCATGACCGCACCACCCATGTGTACGAGACGGACGCGCGCATCGTCGCCGACATGACGGTCATCTCCAGCCGGGTGGCCGGCCTGCTGACCGAGCTGGCGGTCGACGAGGGCGACCGGCTGACGGCGGGCCAGGTCCTGGCCCGGGTCGATGCCCGCGACGCCAGCCTCCAGGTCGAGCAGATCGCGGCGGAGAAGGCCGGCTTCGCCGCCGAGCGCGCCCGGGCCGAGGCCGAGATCCGCCTGATCGAGGAGCGCACCCAGTCGCGCGCCGACAGCGAGCGCGCCCAGGTGGCCGCCCTGCAGGCGGTGCTCGCTGCCCGCGGCTCCGAGCTGACCCTGGCGCGCGACGAGTTCCAGCGTGGCGAGCAGCTGCTGGCCGCCCGCGTCATGGCGCAGCGTGACTGGGACCGCGTCCGCACCGCCTTCTTCCAGGCCCAGCACGGCCATGCCCGGGCCCAGGCCGATGTCGCCGGCGCCCGCGCCAAGCTGGCCGAGGTGGAGACCGAGCGCCTGCAGATCGGCATGCTGCGCCAGGAGATCGAGCGCCTGCACCATCGCGAGGCCGAGGCCGCGGCCCGCCTGGCCCGCGCCCGCACCAATGTCGAGGACCGGACCATCCGCAGCCCGATCGAGGGCGTGGTCGACCGGCGCTTCGTGCGGCCCGGCGAATTCGTCGATGCCGGTCAGCGCATCGTCATGATCCACGATCCGAGGGACATCCGCATCGAGGCGAACATCCGCGAGACCCAGATCGGCCGCCTGGCGCCGGGACAGCCGGTCGACGTCAAGGTCGATGCCTATCCGGGACAGAGTTTCCGCGGCCGGGTGACGCGGATCGGCAGCACCGCCACCAGCAACTTCGCCCTGCTGCCGACCCCCAATCCGAGCGGCAACTTCACCAAGGTGACGCAGCGCCTGCCGGTGCGCATCGATCTCGAGAACAAGGACCAGCACCTCTCGCCCGGCATGATGGTGGAAGTGATCGTCGATGTCGGCGGTCGCTGACGCGGCCCCGCGGGAACTCGGGCCGGCCTACAAGTGGCTGGCGACGGCCACCGTCCTGTGCGGGATGCTGGCCAGCATCCTGTCCTCGACCATGACCAACGTCGCCATCCCGGACGTGATGGGCGCCTTCGGCGTCGGCCAGGACAAGGCGCACTGGCTGTCGACCGGCTTCCTCGCCGCCAGCACCGCGGCGATGCCGACGGTGGCCTGGCTGCGCGACCGCTTCGGGGCCCGCGCCATCTTCATCGCCGCGATGGGCATCTTCTCCATGGCCGCGCTGGTCGGCGAGTCGGCCGACGTGATCGAGGTGGTGATCCTGGCGCGGGTGGTGCAAGGGGCGTGCGCCGGCATTTCCCAGCCGCTGGCGCTGATGACCATCTTCCAGCTCTTCCCGCCCAACGACCGCGGGCTGGCCAGCGGCATCTTCGGCATGGGGGTGATCCTGGGCCCGGCGCTCGGCCCCACCTTCGGGGGGCTGATCGTCGACGAGTTCGGCTGGCGCTACGTCTTCCTCGGCAGTCTGCCGATGTGCGCGCTCGGCATCATGATGGCGTTCGTCTTCCTGCCGGGCCGCGACGGGGCGGCCCCCCGCACCCGCTTCGACTGGGTCGGGCTGGCGCTGATCGCGATCGCCGTCACCTGCCTGCTGAACGCCCTGTCGAACGGCCAGCGCTGGGGCTGGGAATCGGTCGAGCTGGCGGTGCTGGTGGCGGTCGCGCTGGCGGCTGCCGTCGCCCTCATCCTGTGGGAGCTCTACATCCCCAACCCGATGCTGAACATGGCGCTCTACCGGGTGCCGCGCTTCGCCTGCGCCTCGGTGGTGGCCCTGATCTTCGGGGCGGGCATGTTCGGCTCGATGTACCTGATCCCGCTGTTCGCCCAGCAGATCCAGCAGCTGACGCCGACCGGCGCCGGGATGATGCTGATGCCGGCCGGGATCGTGCTGGTCTTCCTGTTCCCGATCGCCGGCCGCCTGTCCGACTATGTCCGGCCGCACGGGCCGATCCTGACCGGCCTCTTCACCTTCGCCGTCGCCGGCTACTTCCTGGCGGGCTGCGACGTGAACACCGGCTGGTGGATGATGGTGTTCCTCGTCACCTTCGGGCGGGCGGGGCTGGCCTTCGTCGTCTCCAACGTGAATTCGAGCGCGCTGCGCGCCCTGCCGGCCAACCTGATCGGGCAGGGGTCGGGGGCGATCAACTTCATCCGCATGATGGGGGCGGCCTTCGGCGTCAACGGCCTCGCCTTCATCATCGAATACCGCACCGCCTTCCACGCGGAGATCCTGACCGCGACCCAGACCGCCGGCAACGCCGCGACCCGCGCCTACATCGACCAGGTGGAGCGGGTGGTGGCGGAGGCGGGGCTGGCCGGCATCGAGCGCACCGGCATGGCCTACAACTTCCTCGGCCGGGTGATCTACGCCCAGGCCAACACCATGGCCTTCCAGGACGCCTTCCTGACCGTGTCGGTCATCTTCGTCTGCGCCATGGTCCCGGCCTGGTTCCTGGGCCAGGGGGTGGTGCCGCCGCGCGCCAAGGCCAGGCCGAAGGGGTAGGGGCGGGGGCCGAGCCGGCGGAAAGGGAGGAGGAGCCCGGAAGCTCCCCCTCCCTTCGCAGCATCAGCCGCGAGTGCGCTGCTGCCAGTACTGATCGACCTTCTTGCGATCGTCAGCGGACTGGTTGGGGTCGGTGAAACGGCTGGCGTCGACCGCCGGGGCGTCTTCGACCACCTGCTCGGAGGCGTCGAGGACGAAGGTATTCATTCCCGGCGTGGCCCGCAACGCGCTCCACGGCACCGGCACCATGTCCTCACCCAGGCCGAGGATCCCGCCGCTGGAGACGATCACGTAGTGGATATCGCCCGACTGCGGGTTGAGGACCACGTCCTCGATCGTACCCAGTTCCTCATCCTGCAGGTTCCGGACCTCGGTGCCCGTCACCCTGCCCAGGTTGACGAGGCCCGGGTTCAGGTCGGTGACCGGCCGGGACGAGACGATGCGCTCCCGGCGCCACGAGGTCACCTGCCCCGGTTCCACGCCGGCCTGCTTCAGCTGGCCGACATAGGTGCCATAGGCATCGCGAAGCTCGGCGAGGACCTGCTGGCAGGCGGGCTCGTCGCCGCGATGGCCGAGCACGTTGACCGCGGCATGCAGGGTGCGGATCTGGTAGGGCGGGGAGGCGATGCCCCAGCCGCCGGCCTGGGTCCAGGGCGCCCGGGCGTCGGTCACCGCCCTGTCCCGCGCGGCGCGGGTCGCGGTGTTGGCGGGCTGGCTTGCCGTGCCGGTCCGTCGGCCCTCCGTGGCGCCGGTCCCGTAGGAGCCGCTGCCCCAGCCGGCGAGCCAGAAGCCGTCCTGGTCCATCCGATCATTGAAAGCCCGCAGGCCATTCAGGCATTCGCGAGCCATGGTCCGCGAGTTCTGCGCGGCATTCGAACCCTGCGCGGTGTTCGCCGCCTCGGCGTTGGTGTTCCGTGCCGGCTGCTGCTGGGCCGCGGCCGAGTGAAAGCCGGCCGAGAGGGCGAGGGTGGCGACGCTTGCGTGCAACAGTGCTCTTGCAGTCATTCTCTGCATCTCCCTGGTGGGGGTTTCTGGAAGAGCGATCGCCCGCGGCGATCGCCCTCGAGCGGGCGGCGCAACCGTCGCCGCCGGCCCGGTAGCCGACGAAGGTCTCCCTGTCCCGGTCCGATCATGGATGCGGAAGGACCTCCCGGCAGCCGGTTGTTCCGGCCGCCGCGGTTGGTCGGTTCTGATGAAGTGGCGGCGCGGCCGGAGCTGCGGCCGCCGCGATGGGCGCTGGAGATCCGCCGTAGAGATCCCGGGCGAGCTGTCAGGAGCGCCGGATCACCGCGCACGCCAGCCGCTTGCCGGCCTTGCCCGATGGCTGGCTGCCATAGTCGTCGGCGCCTGCATGGACGACGAGCGCCGACCCGTCCGCATCCAGCAACGCCGCCGCTCCGCCGCCGATCGACACGCGTGCGTTGAGCACGTGGGCACGCAGCCAGCCATCGCTGCCGACGAACTGGTTGGGCATGTCACCGGCGTGCGGCCCGTCCTCGGCCTTGAAGCCGTGCGCCTTGCCCCGCGGCGCATAGTGGCCACCGGCGGATTCGAAGCCGCCGGCTGCGTCGCAGCGACCGGTTTCGTGCAGATGAAAGCCGTGCTCCCCAGGCGGAAGCCCGCTGATCCTGGCCGTGATCAGGACCCCGTGCGGGGTCTGCGCCAGCGTGGCGTCCCCCACGTTCTTTCCGTTGGCATCGACGAACGTCGCCTGCATGCCTTCCGGCGACGCCGCCGAGGCGGAAACCGTCACCAGGCAGCAAAGGGCTAGGCCTGCGGAAAGACGCCGCATGGCTTGTCTCCTGTCCGGTTGTCGACCGTGGGAGTGGCACCGTCTCGCTCGTGGCTGCGACGCCGCCCGGCGTGGGCCTACGCACGCCCCGCCGCTCCCTATCCTTCGTCAACCAGTCCCTTCGGGGGCTGTTCCCGGCTGAACGGATCTTTTTCCGGAGCCCCGAAAGAGGCGGCAGCCAGGACGTCAGCCCTGATGCATGCGGCCAATCGGCGCTTCCGCGCCGGTATCGGAAGCCAATCCTGTCGTTCCTGGGCGCCTTGTCCCGGCCCCGTCCGGCGGGCCAGGCCCGCCGGACGCCGCGCTCCGGTCAGCGGGACTTGTCGAGCAGTTCGATCACCTTCATGGCGTCGATGCCGTTGGCCATGACCTTGCCGTCCTCGCCCACCTGGACCTGGATGACGTAGATCGGCTTGCCGCCCGGGCCGGGCGTCGGCTTGCCCAGGCCGCGCAGGAAGGTGAGGGCGACGACCGCGGTCGCCTCCTCGTCGTTCTTGGGCGCGCGGCCCAGCTTCTCGATCACGTCGTCGAGCCCGGCCAGCTTCACGTCGAAGGAGCCGCTCGCCATCTGCGGCGCTTCCGGCGCGAAGCGCACCGTGCCGATGCCGTCGACGCGCGCATCGGGGAAGGCCAGCGACAGGCTGCGGATATGCAGCTGCGGGCGCGCCTTGGCGAAGCTCTCCATCGCCGTCGGCAGGCTCATGCCGAAGGCGGCACCGGCGGCGGCTTCCAGCATCTGCTCGGCGGGCGGCGGGCGCTGGCCCGGCCGGGCCTGGGGCGCACGGGCGAGCTGCTGCCGCAGCGTGCCGAAGAACGCGTCCCACACCGCCCCGGTCGGCAGCTGGTCGATCTCGATCCGCAGGTCGAACGAATGCGGGACGGCGGCGGCCGGCACCTCGATCGGCAGCTCGGTCGGCCCCAGCATGCGCTGCAGGTCGATGCCGACCGACAGGGATGCGCCGCCCGCCCCGTCATTGGCGACGCCGAAGCCGAAGGCCAGGCTCTCCGCCCGGAACATCGGCTGCGGGCCCATCATCGGATGGGCGACGGTGATGTCGTTGACGCCATAGAGGATGGACATGCCGCCGATCAGCGCCGGCACCTGGGCCAGCAGGTCGACGACCTGCTGCCACTGCTGCAGCGAGATGCCGCCGCCCGACAGCAGCAGCTGCGGGTTCGAGAAGGAGACGCCGGCCGCGTCCGTCAGGCGGGCGAATTCCACCAGCCGCGCGTCCTTCAGGGTGTATTCGTAGAAAGTGCTGCCGACCGAGACCGCGGTGCCGTCCGGGCCGGAGACCTTGGTGCCGTCAACGGCGAACTTGATGGCACCGCTCCACAGGCCGGGCGCACCCTCCTTCAGGCCGCCCGTCGCCGAGATGCGCTGGATCTCGACCAGCGACTTCTGCGCCGGGTCCTGCAGCGTCACCCGGTCGAGCGTCATCTGCAGGGATTCGAAGTTCTGGATCGACTTGCGCCAGACCCCGGTCAGGTTCTGGCTGCCGATCGCCAGCGCGAACATCGGCTTGCCGTCCGGCCCGGTCGCCTCGATGCGCGGCGGCAACTGGATCAGGATCTGCTGCTGGTCGGCGTCGATGTCCTTGACCCGCAGCGTGATCGGCCGCAGCACCACCCCGCCTTCGGGGCTCTTGGAGGTGAGGGTCGGGAAGGTCGCGATGACCTCGCCGCCCTGCTCGCGCACGGTCGCCTGGCCGTCGATCTGCAGACCGGGACCCGGGCCGGCGGCCCGGCGGATGGCCGAGACGATCTGATCCAGGTCCTTCTTGATGGCTGCCGGATCGGCCGCCTCGACGGGCGCGGAAAAGACCAGCAATGCTGCGGCCGCCACCCCGGCGGAAAGCTTCCGGAACGCCAAGGCCATGCCGAACCCCCTGTTGATGCGTCCGCGAACGTCCGTCGCGTCGGAAAGACAATTGCCCGGCATCGTCCGGGTTGCACAGTGGAATTTTCGTGGCAGCGGCGGAATGTCTCTCAGGCGGTGAGTTCCGGACGATCGCGGAACTGCGCCAGGGCCTCCGGATTGGCCAGCGCCTCGACGTTCTTCACCGGGCGGCCGTGCACGACGTTGCGCACCGCCAGCTCGACGATCTTGCCGCTCTTGGTGCGGGGAATGTCGGTCACCTGGAGGATCCTGGCCGGCACATGCCGCGGCGTGGCGTTGGCGCGGATCTGCCGGCGGATGCGGTCGGCGAGCGCCTGGTCGAGCGTCAGCCCCTCGCGCAGGCGCACGAACAGCACGACCCGCACGTCATGGTCCCAGTCCTGGCCGACCACCAGGCTCTCGACCACCTCGGGCAGCTGCTCCACCTGGCGGTAGATCTCGGCCGTGCCGATGCGCACCCCGCCCGGGTTCAGCACCGCGTCGGAGCGGCCATAGATGACGAGCCCGTCATGGGCGGTCAGCTCGACATAGTCGCCGTGGCACCAGATGCCGGGGAAGCGGTCGAAATAGGCGGCGTGGTACTTGGCGCCGTCGGGGTCGTTCCAGAAATGGATCGGCATGCAGGGGAAGGGGGCGGTGCAGACCAGTTCGCCCTTCTGCTCCCGCACCGGCTGCCCGTCGTCGTCGAACACCTCGACCCGCATGCCGAGCCCGCGCACCTGCAGCTCGCCCGCCCACACCGGCCCGATCGGGTTGCCGAGCGCGAAGCAGGAGACGATGTCGGTGCCGCCCGAGATCGAGGACAGGCAGACGTCCCGCTTGATCGCGCGATAGACGTACTCGAAGCCCTCCGGCGCCAGCGGCGAGCCGGTGGAGGTGATGGTGCGGACGGTGGCCAGGTCGTGCGTCGCCATCGGCTCCAGCCCGGCCTTGGCCAGCGCGTCGATATACTTGGCCGAGGTGCCGAAGAGCGTCATCCGCTCGGTGTCGGCCAGGTCCCACAGCACGTTGCCGTCGGGATGGAAGGGCGAGCCGTCATAGAGCAGCAGCGTCGCCTCGGCCGCCAGTGCCGACACCAGCCAGTTCCACATCATCCAGCCGCAGGTGGTGAAGTAGAAGGCGCGGTCGTCGCGGCCGACGTCGGTGTGCAGCCGGTGCTCCTTCAGGTGCTGCAGCAGGGTGCCGCCGGCGCCGTGGACGATGCATTTCGGCACGCCCGTCGTCCCCGACGAATACATGATGAAGAGCGGGTGGTCGAAGGGCAGGCGGGCGAACGCGATCGGGCCGGGGGCGTGCGGCGCCAGGAAGTCCGCCCAGTGGACCGCCCGCGGGCCGAGCGCGTCCAGCGGGGCCCGCTCGCGGGTGTAGGCGACGACCACCAGCCGCTCGACGGTCGGCAGCCGGTCCAGGATCTGCGCCAGCTTGCCGGTCTGGTCGAAGGTCTTGCCGCCATAATAGTAGCCCTCGGCCGCGACCAGCACCTTGGGCTCGATCTGGCCGAAGCGGTCGAGCACCCCCTGCACCCCGAAATCGGGCGAGGAGGACGACCAGATGGCGCCGATGCTGGCGGCGGCCAGCATGGCGATCACCGTCTCCGGCATGTTGGGCATGTAGCCGGCGACCCGGTCGCCGGTGCCGACCCCGGCCTGGCGCAGGGCCTGGGCTGCCTGCGACACGGCGTCGTGCAGCTCGGCGAACGACATCCGCCGGCGCACCTCCGCCTCGCCCCAGAAGACCATGGCGTCGGCCTGGTCGCGCCGGCGCAGCAGGTTCTCGGCGAAGTTCAGGCGCGCGCCGGGAAACCATTGCGCGCCGGGCATGCGGTCGCCGTCGACCAGCCACGGTTCCGCGCCCTTGTCGCCGACCACCCCGCAGAAATCCCACACCGCACTCCAGAACCTGGCCGGCTCGGCCAGCGACCAGCCATAGAGGTCGGCATAGGTGCGGCCGGGAAGGGAGACGCCGGCCGAACGGTCCAGCCAGTCCATGAAGCGGGTGATGGTCGCGGCGGCGATGCGCTCCGCCGAGGGCTGCCAGAGCGGTGCCGACAAGGCCAGTTCCTCCAAGCGTTCGGGTCCGTCCGGGTATAGACTTCCGCCGCGGCCCCGCGCAACGGGCGGGGGCGGCTACCGGGCCGTCTCTCCCTTCCGGATGGGCCGGCCGGAGGCGGCCCCGTCGGCGGTTCCGCCCCGCTGCGATCTGCCGGAGAAGGGCGATGCGTCACTATGCTTGTGCCATCCTGTTCGGGGGCGGACGCATCCTGCTCGGCCGACGATCGCCGCACCGACGGGCATATGCCGGCAAATGGGACGTCATCGGCGGCCACGTCGAAGACGGCGAGACGATCGACCAGGCCCTGTGCCGGGAACTCGCGGAAGAGATCGCCGTCACGCCCGTGGCATGGGAGCGCCTCTGCACCGTCCTCGACCGCGGCCCGCAGGCACGCGGCAGGGCGACCTATCACATGCATCTCGTGCGATCCTGGGCGGGCGAGGGGCCGAGGATGGCCAACCGCGAGCATACCGAGCTCGGCTGGTTCCGGATCGAGGAGGCCTGCGCGCTGGCCGACCTCGCTCTCGACGACTATCGGTCGATGTTCCGCCGGATCGTGGCCTGAAGCCGCCACGGCCGGCACGATCCGGGCTGGCATGGCCGGCCGCCACCACTTAGCCTTGTTGTCGCCCGCAGGGCGCCCCCTTCCCGGCCGCACTTCCCCGACCCCCGCCTCGCGCCTTTCCAGGCCTTCCCCAGGCTCCCGCCCCAATGCCGATGAAGCTCCGTTTCGACCGCTGGATGAAGGATCTGTCGCCCCCGATCCAGGGCGCGATCTGGATGCTGATCGCGGCCCTCGTCTTCTCCTGCCTCAACACCCTGATCCGCTGGCTGACGGCCGAGCATGGACTGCACCCGTTCCAGGCGGCCTTCTTCCGCATCTTCTTCGGCCTGCTCTTCATGGTGCCGCTGATGGTGCGGGCCGGGAAGGCCGGGCTCGGCCGCCACAACCCGCTCTACATCCGCCGCGCGGTGGTCGGCGTGATCGGCATGCTGGCCTCGTTCTACGGCATCGCCCACCTGCCGCTCGCCACCTCGACCGCGCTCAGCTTCACCGCGCCGATGTTCACGACCGTGCTGGCCGTGTTCCTGCTGGGCGAGGTGGTGCGGCTGCGGCGCTGGTCGGCGATCATCATGGGCTTCCTCGGCGCGGTGGTGATCCTGCGGCCGGGCTGGACGCCGCTCGACGCCGGCATGATCGCGGCCCTCATCTCGGCCGCGTCGAGCGCGCTCAACACCATCGTCATCAAGCAGCTGGCGCGCACCGAGCCCGCCAACGCCATCGTCACCTGGATGGCGCTCTACTACACGCCGTTCCTGCTGATCCCGGCGCTGTTCGTCTGGGAATGGCCGGCCTGGGACCTGTGGCCGTGGATCGTCATGATGGGGGTGCTGGGCTCGCTCGGCCACATGGCGATGACGCGCGCCTTCACGGCGGCCGATGCCACCGTGGTGATGACCTTCGACTATACCCGACTGCCGATCTCGGCCGGGCTCGGGCTCATCTTCTTCTCGGAATGGCCGGACGAGTATACCGTGCTGGGCGCCGTCATCATCGGCTGCTCGGGCCTCTACATCGCCCACCGCGAGGCCAAGGTGAGCCGCATCCGCGCCGCCACCACCGCGACCGCGGTCGCCGCCGACCAGGGGGCGCCGGATCCGCGCGGGCGTGACCGTCTCTAGCCGCGTTGCGGCCTCTCAGGAGGTCGGCCTCTCAGGAGGTTGGCGGGAAGACGAAGCGCAGGGTGGAGGCGGCAAGGCAGAGCGTCGCCACCAGGGTGAGCGGGATGCGCAACGCCGGGTACCAGCGGGGCGCCAGCCCGCAGCGGGCGGCGACGATGTCGGCGGCCAGCGTGACCGGGAAGGCCAGCGTGAGCGCCAGGCCCATGTGCACCGGCTCGAACTCCAGCGCGGTCAGCAGCCAGCCCGCCAGGGCCGGCACCACGCCCCAGCCGTAGCGGGCCCAGCCCGCCCGGCGGTCGGCATCGGCCATGGCGAGGCCCCAATGCACCGCACCCAGGAAGGACAGGACCGCCGAGGCGTAGAAGAACTGCAGCGGGATGGCGAACCCGGCCCGCTCGGCGTCCAGGGTCCACGCCCCGACCGCGCCCAGCGCGAAGGGGATGAGGCCGGCGAACCCGAGGATGAGCGCCGGGCGGGGAACGTCGTGCAAGGTCGATCTGGCCATGTCGACTGTCTATAAGAGGTTCCGTTATATTATTTAAGTAAGATGTCTGATCGAATGATTAAAAACAAGAAACTAAATATTCCTATAAAAATTATAGATAAACGCAAGATGATGGATGTTGTATCTATTTGTGACGTCGTGCTTTCTGGCTTGATGATCAAAGAATTGATCTCTTCTGGCGAAAAATACTTCATGTATATTTTGGACAAACGCTCTCTATTTTTAGAGATACCCTTGTCGGAATCTTCCATGAATTTATAAAATATAATTGTAGACACGGAAAACACCAAAGCGGAAAATACAATATAACATACGGGATTGATGTTTTTGACGCTCCCCAAAATTGTTACTAGTGCCGCGCTAAATAGCACGCAATAATTAGCAACTAACCATTGTTGTTTTTTCAGAAAGACTAAATTGTCGATGGTATCTTTGTAAAAAATTTGGATATGTTTCTCCATGTCGTCGCCAGATGGATTCATGTGAGTCTCCGTCTATTGGAAATGCCGATATCCCATTTTATCTATTTTGGTCGCTCACGAACGTGATTCCGCTATCGACCAGCACGATTGGCGCGTGATGCTATCAGGCGAAGGCCGTTCAATCAGCCCATAAAAGCTGATACCCAGATCAAGGGTAAAGGCGCAGCAAGGAGAGCGCGATGCGTATTGATGGCGTGGCGGCGATCGTGACCGGCGGCGGGTCCGGCCTGGGGGCGGCGACCGCGCGGATGCTGGCGGCGGCCGGGGCCAAGGTGACCGTGGTCGACGTCAAGCCCGAGCCGGCGGAGAAGGTCGCGGCCGAGATCGGCGGCTTCGCGGTGGCGGCCGACGTCACCAGCGCGGAGGCCGGTGCGGCGGCGGTCGCCGCCGCCCGGGACCGGCACGGCGCGGCCCGCATCCTGGTCAACTGCGCCGGCATCGCGCCCGCCCAGCGCATCGTCGGCCGCGACGGGCCGGTGCCGCTCGATGATTTCCGCCGGGTGATCGAGGTCAACCTGATCGGCAGCTTCAACATGATGCGGCTGGCGGCCGCCGACATGCAGGGGCTGGAGGCGCTGGCCGACGGCGAGCGGGGGGTGATCGTGTCGACCGCGTCGGTCGCCGCCTTCGAGGGCCAGATCGGCCAGGCGGCCTATTCGGCCTCCAAGGGCGGCATCGTCGCGCTGACCATGCCGGCCGCGCGCGAGTTCGCCCGCTCCGGCATCCGGGTCAACGCCATCGCCCCCGGCCTGTTCGCCACGCCGATGCTGCTCGGCATGCCGCAGGCGGTGCAGGACAGCCTGGCCGCCAGCGTGCCCTTTCCCAGCCGTTTCGGCACGCCGGAGGAGTATGCGAGCCTGGTCCGCCACATCGTCGAGAACACGATGATCAACGGCGAATGCATCCGCCTCGACGGCGCCATCCGCATGCAGCCGCGGTGACGGCCCGATTCTCGGCCTGAAACCGGAGTCCCGCCCGAAAATCGCCATCCCGGCACCGGCACTATCGCGCGTGCCGCCGGGCAGGCGAGTCGGGCGGGCGCATGGCGGATCAAGGGTGGGCAACGGGTGACGCAGCAGGGGGGAACCGAGGGGAAGCCGCGGCCGGCCAGGCGCCGCCGCTCGGTGCTGGGCTTTCTGGCACGCTGGACGCTCATCCTCGGCATCTGGGCGATGGTGGCGGTGCTCGGCCTCGTCGGCTGGTATGCCTACGACCTGCCGGACACCCGCAACCTGGCCGGGGTCGAGCGGCGGCCGAGCGTCACCTTCCTGGCCGCCGACGGCAGCGTCATGGCGACCTTCGGCGAGGTGCATGGCGAGGCGGTGCAGCTGCACGACCTGCCCTCCTACATGCCGGCGGCCCTGCTCGCCACCGAGGACCGGCGCTTCTACCAGCATTTCGGCGTCGACGTGCTGGGGGTGATCCGTGCCATCTACCAGAACCTGCGGGCCGGCCGCCTGGTCGAGGGCGGCAGCACCATCACCCAGCAGCTGGCCAAGAACCTGTTCCTGACGCCCGACCGCACCGCGCGGCGCAAGGTGCAGGAGGCGCTGCTGGCGTTGTGGCTGGAGCGCCGCTTCAGCAAGGACGAGATCCTGACCATCTACCTGAACCGGGTCTATTTCGGTTCCGGCACCTATGGCATCGATGCGGCCGCGCGGCGCTACTTCGCCAAGCCGGCGACCCGGCTCAGCCTCTACGAATCGGCGGTGCTGGCGGGCCTGCCCAAGGCGCCCTCGCGCCTCAACCCGCTGCGCGACCCCGACCTTGCCGCCGCCCGCGCGGGCGAGGTGCTCGACAACATGGTCGAGGCGGGCTTCCTCGCCCGCAACGAGGCCGAGGCGGCCAAGACCAACCGCAGCCAGCTTGCCCGCGTGTCCGGCCCGTCCCAGGGCAACCGCTACTTCGCCGACTGGGCGATGGAGCAGCTGTCCGGCTATGTCGGGCAGGCAACCAGCGACCTCGTCGTGTCGACCACCTTCCAGCCGCGGCTCCAGGCGCTGGCCGAGGCGGCGGTCGCGGGCGGCCTCGCGGCCGAGGGGGCCAAGGGGGGCGTGGGCCAGGCGGCCCTGGTCGCCATGGCGCCCGACGGCGCCGTGCAGGCGATGGTCGGCGGCCGCGATTATGCCGAGAGCCAGTTCAACCGCGCCAGCCAGGCGATGCGCCAGCCGGGCTCCGCCTTCAAGCCGTTCGTCTGGCTGGCGGCGCTCGAATCCGGCTGGCGGGCCGAGACCCTGGTGGTCGACCAGCCGATCCGGATCAGGAACTGGCAGCCGCGCAACTTCAACGGCCGCTATCTGGGCGAGATGAGCCTGGCGGACGCGCTCGCCCAGTCGATCAACACGGTGTCGGTGTCGCTGGTGCAGCGCATCGGCGTCGACCGGGTGATCGCCGTCGCCCACCGCCTCGGCATCACCAGCGAGCTCGGGCGCGACGCCAGCCTGGCGCTCGGCACCAGCGAGGTGTCGCCGGTCGAGCTGGCGGGCGCGCTCGCCCCCTTCGCCAACGACGGCAATGCCGCCATCCCCTACGCGATCCGCGAGATCCGCGACCGGTCGGGCCGCATCCTCTATCGCCGCACCGGCTCGGGCCCCGGCCGGGTGGTCCAGGCGGACCTGGCGGGGGAGATGAACCGGATGCTGTCCGGCACCATCGAGCGCGGCACCGCGCGGGCCGCCAACATCGGCCGCCCCGCCGCGGGCAAGACCGGCACGACCCAGGACCATCGCGACGCCTGGTTCGTCGGCTGGACGCCGGAGCTGGTCGCCGTCGTCTGGGTCGGCAACGACGATGGCCAGCCGATGCGCGGCGTGACCGGCGGCTCCGTGCCGGCCACCATCTGGCGCGGCTTCATGCAGGAGGCGGTCAAGGGCACCCGGCCGCAGCCGTTCCCGACCTATGCGCCGCCGCCGATGGCCGCCGTCGCCCCGCCGCCTCCGCCGCCGGCGGACGGGCGCGGCAGCGGCGGATGGCTGGGCGAGCTCTTCTCGCGCCCGGCCGCTCCCCCGCCGCCCCCGAGCGGCCGGGGCACCAGCCCGCCGCAGCTCTTCCGCAACGATTTCGGCAGCAATTGAGGAGCATCCATGGAAGACCCCATCCGGCGCCACCCGACCCGGGCCGAGCAACTCGACATCGTCGCGACCGCCATCGCCGACCTCGCCCGGCCGGGCGACGGGGTCCTCGACCTCGGCTGCGGGACCGGCTATCTCGGCCACCTGCTGCGCCAGCGCCGCGGCGACCTGCGGTATGTGGGCGTCGACCGCAAGGGCGAGAGCCTGGCGGCGGCCGCCGCCAACCTCGCCCCCTGGGGCGATGCGGCGCGCCTGGTGGAGGGCGATCTCGACGCCATCGCGGCGATCGCGGGGCTGGAGGGGCCGTGGCGCGCGATCGTCACCGTGCTGACCTTCCACGACCTGGACGACCAGGCCAAGGCCCGCACGATCGGCTGGGCCGCGCGCCATCTGGCGCCGGGCGGGGTGTTCCTGCTCTACGACCGCATCCGCCTCACCGAGCCGGCCCTGTTCCCGCTGCAGCAGAGCCTCTGGGCCCGCCTGGAACGCATCCACGGCGAGGGCATGCGCACGGCCGCCGACTTCGCCGCCTACGAGCACGACCTCGGCACCGACAACCGCCCGGCGACGCTCGCCGACTACGCGGCGTGGTTCGCCGCCGCGGGCCTGGCCTTCCAGCCGCTCCACCTGCACGGCAACATCGCGGTGATGGCGGGGGCGGTTTAGCTGCCCATCGGGTGGTGTTCTGCCTCATAGGCATCGATCAAGGTAGCAAGCCTGTCGAGCCGGTCGCCTTCCGGCGTGCCCGATGGGGCGCCCCACAATCGCTCGATCTCGGCCAGCGCGGCCGCGTGGTCCGCCTCCGTGCGGATCAGCTGCAGGTCCTCCATGCTCGACCTCTGTCCAATGGAAATGGGGCCGGCTCCATCGTTTCCATAAGGGGCGCCATCATGGCCGCATTGCCCCATGGTCATAGCGTCCCTCGACGGGGCTCGGGATGAGGGAATTTCTCCATCGGCGCAAACGCTTGTGGAGAAAGGAAAATTTCCTCATCCCGAGCCTTGGTCGAGGGACGCTTTGACCGGTGGCCAGCGATCCTGTCGACGGCCGCCTTGATGCCCCGGTCTTCGCCGGCGATGCCGATTGCCGGCCCCCCGGAAACATGGTCCGTTCCGCCGATGATCACCCTGCGCCAGCTCGAGGTCTTCTGCGCCATCATCGAGACCGGGTCCGTCACCGGGGCCTCGCACCGCCTCAACCTGTCGCAGCCGGCGGTCAGCAAGCTCCTGGCGACCCTGGAGCGGCACATCCAGCTGGTGCTGTTCCGGCGCGAGCACCGGCGGCTGGTGGCGACGCCGGAGGCGCATCGGCTCTATGCGGAATCGCAGCATCTGCTGGTCGGGCTGACCGACGTCGAGCGGCTGGCGGAGGAACTGCGGTCGCTCAATTCCGGCACGCTCGCCATCGCCAGCCTGCTGGCGCTCGGCCACCGGCTGGTGCCGGAGGTGCTGGGCCCGTTCCTGCGCGACCGGCCGGCCGTCAACCTGTCCTACCAGGTCCGCAGTTCCAACAAGATCCTGCAATGGGTGGTGACCAACCGCATCGACCTCGGCATCGCCATGCATTCGATCGACCATGACGCGGTGGAGACCGAGACGCTGTGCGTGATCGAGGCGGTCTGCGCCCTGCCGGCCGACCACCGGCTGGCCCATAGCCCGTGGATCTCCGCCGACGACCTGGCGGGCGAGCGCTTCATCTCCTTCGGCTCGGAAGGGCGCATCCAGGGCGTGGTCGACGAGGTCTTCGATTCGCTCGGCATCCGGCGCCGGATCGTCGGCCGCGTCTTCAATTCCGCGACGGCCTGCAGCCTGATCGCCCAGGGGTTGGGGATCGCCATCGTCGACCCGTTCTCGGCGGCGGACTTCCTGGGCCGGGGCATCGTCGTCCGGCCGTTCCGGCCGGTCGTCAGCTACCACTTCAAGCTGCTCTACCCGCGCTCGCGCGAGCGCAGCAAGCTTCTCAACGCCTTCGTGCCGGTGCTGAAGGCGTCGGCCCGGCGCTGGGCGGCGCTGGCCCCCAGCGCCGGCAGCGTCGAGTGACGGCCCCTCAGGGCCAGCGACCGGTCAGCCGGTCCCAGCTGTTGCTGCGCAGGTCGGATTTCTCGCGGATCAGCGGCGGCTTGGAGATCTTGCCGGATTCCGTCCGCGGCAGCGGCGCCGTCCGGTATTCGAGGTAGCGCGGTACCTTGAAGACGGCGAGCTTGCCCTGGCAGTGGGCGATGACCCGGTCCGGGGGCAGGTCGGCGGCGGTCAGGCCCGGCTGCAGCACGAGGTAGGCCTTCACCTCCTCGCCGCGGGTGTCGTCGGGTACCGGCACGACGGCGCACTCGGCGATCTCCGGCAGCTCCAGCAGGATCGATTCCACCTCGCGGGCGGCGATGTTCTCGCCGGCGCGGCGGACCATGTCCTTGGTCCGGCCGAGGATGTAGAGGTAGCCGCGCTCGTCCTGGCGGAACAGGTCGCCGGTGCGGAACCAGTCGCCCCAGAAGGCGGCCGCCGTCGCCTCCGGCTTGCGGTAGTAGCCCTGGAGGATGCCGGGCCCGCGGACCAGCAGTTCGCCCACCTCGCCCACCGGCACGGTGGCGCCGGTCTCGTCGGCGACCCGGCATTCGCGGAAGGGGGCGGGGATGCCGACAGTGCCGGTGCCGACCATGTCCGTCGCCTCGATCGGCACGATGGTGCCGCAGCCGATCTCGGTCATGCCGAAGCCCTCGCGGGCGTGGAAGTCGAAGCGTGCTTCCAGGGCCGCGTGGTCGCCGGCCGGGAAGCCGTAGATGTTGGCGCGCTTGACGAGGTGGCGGGCGTCGTCCTCGGCGGGCGGCTGCTTGTAGGCGACGGTCGGGTAGATGCAGAAGTCGATCTCGTGCGCGCGCACCCAGTCCATGAAGCGGCTGCCGCTCTGGCGCTGGGCGACGAAGACGGTGGCGCGCTGGTTGAACGCCATCATCAGCTGCCACAGGCCGGTCATGTAGAAGAAGGGTAGGCTGATCAGGATCCGGCGGAAGTCCTGGGCGTCGCAATGGGCGTGGACGCGGCCGACCGTCAGCCAGTAGCGCTGGGTCAGCATGCAGCCCTTGGGGAAGCCGGTGGTGCCCGATGTGTACTGGATGTTGAGCAGGTCGTCGGCATCCGCCTCCGGCCCATGCCAGGTGTCCGGCTGGCCGTCGGCCAGGCTCTCCCAGGCCCGCGCGCCCGGGACCGCCCCGCCGACCGCGACCAGGGCCGCGGCATCCGGCCGGCCGTCGGCGAACGCCCGGACCGCCGGCAGGAACTCCCGGTCGAAGACCAGGAAGGTGGCCTCGCTGTCGCCCATCACGTAGTCGATCTCGTGCGCGGTGTAGCGCACGTTGACCGGCACCATGACCGCGCCCAGCCGGGCCAGCGCCAGCCAGGTCAGCGGCAGCGCCGGCACGTTGGGCAGCATGATGCCGACATGGGTCCCGTGGCCGATGCCGATCGCCGCCAGCCCGTGCGCCAGCCGGTTCACCTGGCCGCGCAGCGCGCCATAGGTGATGGTCTGGCCGGTCTCGAAGAAGCGCCACGCCTCGCGCTCCGGCACGTCGTCGGCGATCTGGTCGAGCAGGGCGCCCAGGTTGCGCGGCAGCGGCTCCGCCTCGATCCGGCGGAAGCGCTCGGCCACGGGCGGCAGGTCCTGGAGGCGGGCATGGGTCTTCATCGCGGGGCGGCACCAACGGCAGGATGCGGGGGAGCGGGATCAGGAGGTCGGGCGGACGCCCGAGCCGAAGCGGCCGATGACGACCAGGACCAGGACGACCAGCGCGATCTGCAGGACCGAGACGGCGGCGATGGTCGGGTCGATCTCGTAGAGGATGCTGTCGAACATCTTCTTGGGCAGGGTCAGGTTGATGCCGCCCAGGAACATCGCGATCACCAGCTCGTCGAAGGAGCTGATGAAGGCGATGAAGGCGGCCGAGACCAGCGCCGGGCGGATCTGCGGCAGGGTGATCCGCCGCACCGCGGTGAACCAGCTGGCCCCCAGCCCCTGCGCCGCCATCTCGGTCGAGACGTCGATGGTGCGCAGCGACGCCCCCACCACCACGACCACCAGCGGCAGGGCATGGACGGTGTGGGCGACCGCCACCCCCTGCCACGAGCCCACCAGGTGCAGGGTCGAGAAGAGCTGATAGGCCGCGACCGAATAGACGATGCTGGGCAGGGCGATCGGCGCCATCACCAGCTGCTCGACCGCGCCTTTGCCGGGGTAGGTGCCGCGGACCAGGCTGATGGCCAGCAGCGTGCCGAGGATGGTGGCGGCGACCGCGGTGACCGACCCGATCAGGACGCTGCGCCAGGCGGCGTCGACCCAGTTCGGGTCGGCCAGGAACTCCCGGTACCAGCGCAGGGAATAGCCCGGCGGCGGGAACTGCAGGTAGGCGGAGCTGCTGAAGGAGATCGGGAAGACCACCACCAGCGGCAGCACCAGGAAGAAGAAGACCAGGCCGCACCAGGCGTGGAGCGCGATGCGGGCGGCGCGGCGCCCGCGGCCCATGCTGCCCCGGCGACGGATGGTGGCGGCGCTCATGGCGCGTTCCTCCGGCCGAGCCGCTTGAAGGCGGCATAGGCCAGCAGGATCGCCGCCACCAGCGTCATGCACATGGCGGCCGCCATGCCCCAGTTCAGCATCTGGCCCACCTGCTGCTCGATCAGGAGCGCGATCATCATGACCTTGCCGCCGCCGAGCAGGGCCGGGGTGATGAAGAAGCCGAGCGACAGGATGAAGACCAGCGTGCCGCCGGCGGCGATGCCGGGCAGGGTCAGCGGCAGGTAGATGCGGCGCAGCACCTGCCACAGGGGGGCGCCCAGGCCCTCGGCCGCGGCCATCAGGGTGCGGTCGACCCGCAGCATCACGGCGTAGACCGGAAAGACGAAGTAGGGCAGCAGCACGTGGACCATGCCGACCAGCACGCCGAACTCGTTGTGCAGCAGCGGCAGCGGCCGCTCGACCAGCCCGGCGCCGACCAGCAGTTTGTTGATGATGCCGTTGTTGCCGAGCAGGATCATCCAGGCGTAGGTGCGGACCAGCAGGCTGGTCCAGAACGGCAGGACGACGCAGAGCAGGCCGAACAGGGCCCAGCCGCGCGAGGCCGTGGCCAGGAAGTGGGCGACCGGGTAGCCGAGGACCGCACAGGCGATGGTGACGATCAGGGCGATGCGCACCGTGTTCCAGAAGACGGTGCCGAACAGCCCGCCCGACACCACCTCCTCGTAGTGCGCGAGGCTGCCGTTCTCGAAGCTGAGGCGCATCAGGTCGAGCAGCGGATAGACGAAGACGACGGCCAGCAGCAGCACACCCGGGGCCGCGAGCGCGGCATAGAGCAGCCGGTAGCGGCCGGCGCGCGACAGGCGCACCCGCCGGCCGGCCGGGCGGGCCGCGGTGGCCGCGGTCAGCTGCACGGCACGCCCCGGATGTCGCGCGCGTCCCAGCCGACCAGCCGCTCGGTCCCGGCCGCCAGCGGCTCGCCCTCGCCCTGGGTGCGCAGCGTCAGCTCCAGGCCGGAGGCGAGGCGGACCCGGTACTTGCTGTTCTGGCCGAGGTACAGGTGCTCGACCAGGACGGCCGGGAAGGCATTGTCGGCCTGGGCCGCGTCGTCCAGCCAGCGGATGCGCTCGGGCCGCAGTACCAGTTGCAGGTCGCCCGCGCCCCGCGCCGCCGGCGGCAGGTCGACCGCCAGCCGGTCGCCGCTGTCCAGGGCGACCTCGGCATGGCCGCCGCGGCTGCCGGCGACATGGCCGCGCAGCATGTTCGCCTCGCCGACGAAGCCCGCGACGAAGCGGCTCGCCGGGTGGTCGTAGATGGCGGCCGGGTGGCCCAGCTGCTCGATCCGGCCATGGTTCATGACCGCGATGCGGTCCGACAGCAGCAGGGCCTCCTCCTGGTCGTGGGTGACGAAGACCGTGGTCAGGCCGAGCCGCTGCTGCAGGTGGCGCAGCTCCACCTGCATGCTCTCGCGCAGCTTGCGGTCGAGCGCGCTGAAGGGCTCGTCGAGCAGCAGCAGGCGGGGATTGAAGACGGTGGCCCGCGCCAGCGCCACGCGCTGCTGCTGCCCGCCCGAGAGCTGCCGGGGCAGGCGCGCGCCATAGCCCTCCAGCTCCACCAGGCGCAGGATCTCCTCGACCCGCCGGTCGATCTCGGCCCGCGCCACGCCCCGCATCTCCAGCGGGAAGGCGATGTTGCGGGCGACCGTCAGGTGCGGGAACAGCGCATAGTTCTGGAAGACCATGCCGATGCCGCGCCGGGCGGGCGGCATGTCGGTGATGTCCTGGCCGGCCAGCTCGATGCGGCCGTCGTCGATCTCCTCGAAGCCGGCGATCGCCTTCAGCAGGGTCGTCTTGCCGGACCCGCTCGGGCCCAGCAGGGTCACGAACTCGCCCTCGCCGACGGTCAGGCTGACGCCTTCCAGCGCCACCACCGGGCCGTAGGTCTTGCGGGCGTGCGAGACGGCCAGGATCGGCGCCCGGCTGCCGCTTCCGCCGTCAGGCGACATTCAGCAGCCTCGCCAGGTTGCCGCCCAGCCACTTCTCGATCGTCTCGGGCTTGATCGGCAGGGCCCGGATCTCCTCGATCGAGCGCTTGAAGGGCAGGAGCGGCCAGGAGGTGCCGAAGATCAGCCGGTCCTGCAGGACGCTGTCGCCGTAGGTCAGCAGGGGCTCCCAGCCGGTGCCGGGCTTGCCGAAATACTTGGGCCGGACGGGGGCGGAGCAGATGTGCACGTTGGGGTGCCGCCAGGCGACCGCCACCAGCTGGTTGACCCAGGGAAAGCCGGGCGGGCAGGCGACGATCTTCAGGTCCGGGAACTCGCACGCCACCCGGTCGAGGCGGATCGGGTCGCCATACTCCATCGGGATGCTGTCGGAGAAGTTCATGCCGGTGTGCAGGCCGGCCGGCACCCCCCATTCCGACAGCTTGGTGTAGAACGGCTTCATCTTCGGGTCGTCGGCGAACAGCTGCAGCTCGAACAGCTGGAAGTTGACCTCGACGGCGCCCAGCTCCTTGACCGCGTACTCCATCTCCTCGAGCGCTGCCTGCCCCTTGTGCGGGTCGACCGACGCCCCGAACAGGATGCGGTCCGGCGCGCGGCGGACGACCGAGTGCACCAGCTCGTTCGACAGCTTGGCGCCGAACGTCGTCTCCACGTCCTTGGCCTGGAACAGCACCTTGTCGATGCCGGCCTCGTCGAGATGGGCCAGGAAGTCCTCGAGCGGCCGCTCGCACCAGGCGTCGAAGTCGGACTGGCCGGCCGAGGGGCCGTACACCCGCTTGTAGCCCTTGAGATGGCCTCGCATCATGACGCGGCGGATCTCTTCGATCGGCACGCGCACGCGGTAGTCGATGATCATGGGTGGGTCGGCAGTCCTGCTGGGTCGGGAAGGAGAGGCGGTGCGGAAGGGCCCGATCAGCCCTTCAGCATCCACTTGTTCCAGCGGTCCATCGCCACGGCCTGGTTGTCCGCCCACCAGACCAGGTCGAGGAAGAACTGCTTGCTCAGATTCTCGGGGCTGGTGATCAGGTGCGGCACCACCCTGGGCTCCACGAATTTGACCACGTCGAGGTTGAGGCCGGGATAGCCGAGCTCGTTGGTGTAGATCGCCTGGCGCTCGGCCTCGGCCATCACGGCCAGGTACTTCTGGCTCCAGTAGAGGTTCCTGGCGCCCTTGGGGATCGCGAAGTGGCTCTCCTTGATGGCGCCGCCCTGCCATTCGATGGCGACCGGGGCGTCCTTCATGACCAGGTCATAGAAGCGCCCGCTCCAGCCGGAAGCGAGGTCGACCTCGCCGTCGATCAGCAGCTGGGCCGGCTGGGCGCCGGCCTGCCACCACACCGCGATATGCGGCTTGATCTCGTCCAGCTTGCGGAACGCCCGGTCCAGGTCGAGCGGGTAGAGCTTGTCGGCCGGCACGCCGTCGGCCAGCAGCGCGAATTCCAGGTTGTCGACCGGATGGTTGCGCAGCGCGCGGCGGCCGGGGAACGCCTTCACGTCCCAGAACTGCGCCCAGCCGACCGGATGGCCCTTCTTGAAGGCCTCCTTGCGGTAGCCGAGCACCGTCGAATAGACCGAGCGCGGGAACAGGAACTTGTTGTGCTTGACCGATTCCGGATAGCGCGACAGGTCGATGATGGAATGGTCGAGCGGCTCGACCAGTCCCAGGCGCTCGACCAGCACACCGTCCTGGCCGGCGATCTCGGTCACGTCCCACTCGACATTGCCGGATGCGACCATCGCCTTGAGCTTGGCCGTGTCGGCCGGGCTGGTGTCGACGACACGGATGCCGTAGCGGCGCTCGAATTCGGTGAAGAAGGCCTTGCGCAGCGCCCGGTTCACCACGCCGCCCGAAGAATTCACCACCAGCGTCTTCGGCTTCGGCGGCTCCGCCGCCATCGCCGGTCCGACCAGGCCGAGCGCCAGGCCGGTTCCCAAGAGCTGGCGCCGGGTGAGTGTCGCGGTCGTCTTGCCGGAGAAGGGTTTCGTCATGTCGATGGTCCCGCCTGTTCGACTTATGCGCTCGCATACCATTTGGTAATTCTGCGGCGCTCCAAGAGCCTTGCTGCAAGCCTGCTTGGATAGGCGGTGACGGTCAAATCGCAAGTTCGGACGGATACATTCCGCCAAGTTATGTGACGGCGGGATGACGACTACCCGCGCCGGTCGCGCCAGCGATAGAGCAGCAGCATGCCGCGGGCGATGCGGCGGGCGAAGCCGTGGGCGGGGATCGGCTGCAGGGGCGACAGCGGCAGGGGCAGCCCGTCGGCCGAGCGCGTGTCAAGCCAGCGGGCGATCTCGCGCCCGAGGATCGAGGCGAGCGCCACCCCGCGGCCCTGGCAGCCGACCCAGGCGACGACGCCCGGTGCCAGCTCGTGCAGGTGGGGCATGCGGTCCGCGGTGATGCCGACGAAGCCGTGCCACAGGTAGTCGAAAGCGATGTCCGGGCCGAGCTGCGGGAAGACCTTGTGCAGACGCGCGCCGATGCGCCGCCTGAGGCGCGCCTCGTGCCCGGCATGGACGACCAGCGCCCCGCCGGAGACGAGGCGGCCGGAGCGGTCGAAGCGGAAGAAATGCAGGTCGCCCTGGGTGTCGGACAGGGCGACGTTGCCGACCAGGATGCTGCGCCGGACATTCTCGCCGACCGGCCGGGTCGCCATCTGGTAGGAGCGGACGGGGATCACCGTCTGCCGGAAGCCCGGCCACAGGTCTTCGGAATAGGCGTTGGTCGCCAGCACCACCTGGTCCGCCGTGACGCTGCCGCCCGGGGTCGAGACCTTCCACCGGGTGCCGTCGCGCACCAGCGCGGTGGCCGGGCTTTCCTCGAACAGCCGCGCGCCGGCCGCGATCGCGGCATGGGCCAGGCCGCGGGCATAGGCGAGCGGGTTGACGTGGCCGCCATCGCGGTTGAGCCAGCCGCCATGCCAGAAGTTCGACCCGGTGATGGCCGCGGTCTGCTGCCGGTCGAGCAGCTCCACGGGGGCGCCGCGCCGGCCCCACTGCTCGGCCCGGCGCCGGCTCAGCGCCACCCGCCCCGGGCGGTGGGCCGGCTGGATCCAGCCGTTCTGCTCCGCCTCGCAGTCGATAGCGTGGCGGCGGATCAGGTCGAAGGTATAGGCCGCCGAATCGCGCACCAGCGCCGCGTAGGCCTCGCCCTGTTCCGGCCCCAGCATGGCGACGAACTGCTCGGGGTCGAAGCGCGGGTGGGTCGGGATGACCTGGCCGTTGTTGCGCCCCGACGCACCCCAGCCGGCGACCGCCGCCTCCACCACCACGACCGAGGCGCCGCGCCCGGCCAGGTGGAGTGCCGTCGACAGGCCGGTGTAGCCGGCGCCGATCACGACGACATCCGCGGTCACGTTCCCCGCCAGCGGTCGGGTGCGCGGGCCGGGCGGGGCGGTCGCCGCCCACAGCGAGGGGGGAAGGGGAGTGGACGTGCTCATGGGCGCCCCGCATCGCAGGAGATGGTCTGCGCCGACTGTAGACCAGCGCCGGCCCTTCTGGGACATTCCGCGCATGGTCGAAGACATCGAGACGCTGGCCCGGACCGCGCGCCTGGTGATGCAGGGGGTGGACCGGGCGACACTGGCGACCTTGCAGCGCGAAGGCGGTGGGCAGCGCGATGCCGGCGCATGGCCCTACGCGTCGCTGGTGATGGTCGCGCGCGACGCCGCCGGCTGCCCGCTGCTGCTGCTGTCGGACCTGGCCGACCATACAAGGAACCTGGCCCGGGACGACCGGGTGTCGCTGCTGTTCGACGGCACCGCCGGGCTCGACCGGCCGCTGGCCGGTGCCCGGCTGTCGCTGCTCGGCCGGGTGGTCGCGGCCGAGGATGCCGCGGCCCGTGCCCGCTACCTGGCGCGCCATCCGGATGCCGCCCTCTATGCCGGCTTCGGCGATTTCCGCTTCTATCGCGTGGTGCCGGAGCGGGGGCACCTGGTGGCGGGCTTCGGGCGGATCCGCTGGATCGACGCCCAGGCGCTGGCCCCGCCGGTCGACCCCGGGGCGGTGGCCGCGGCCGAAGGCGACATCGTCGCCCACATGAACGAGGACCATTCGGCCGCCATCCAGCTCTATGCGCGCGCGGCCGGCAGCCGCGAGCTCGGCTGGCGCATGACCGGGGTCGACGTGGAGGGCGTCGACCTGCGCCTGGGCGGCCAGGTGCTGCGGATCGGCTTCTCCGGGCCCGCCGCCGATGCCGCGGCGGTCCGCGCCGAGCTGGTGCGGCTGGCGCGCGCGGCGCGGGGCCGCTTCGCTCAGAGCGCGGAATAGAGCGCGGCCAGGCCGAAGGCGGCCAGCACCGCCCCGCTGACGCGGTTGATCCAGGCCAGCAGCGACGGCCGGATCCGCCCGCGCAGGCCGCCCACCAGCGTCGACAGGCCGAGCCACCAGGCGGCCGAGCCGAGGAAGACCCCCAGCACCAGGACCAGTGCGGCCGCCGTGTCGCCCGCCCAGTCGGCGAGGCCGAGTGCCGCGAAGGCCGCGACGAAGGACAGGATGGTGGCGGGGTTGGCGAGCGTCAGCAGGAAGGTGGTGCTCCAGGCGAGCAGCAGGCCCGCCCGGCCGGCCGGCGCCGCGGCGGCCGCCTGCGGGGCCGGCGCCATCGCCGTCCGCCAGCCGAGCCACAGCAGCACGACCCCGCCGGCCGCCGCGAGCCAGCCCTGGCCCGCGACCATCAGGTCGGCCACGGCGGCCAGGCCGAAGCCGGCGACGGCACCATAGGCGGCGTCCGCGGTCGCCGCCCCCAGCCCGGTCGCGAAGGCCAGCGCGGGCCCGTCCGACAGGGCGCGGCGGATGCACAGCAGCCCGATCGGCCCGACCGGCGCGGCGATGGCGAGGCCCAAGGCGAAGCCCTTGCCGAACAGCGTCAGCACGGCTCGGCCTCCGGCGCCACGCAGGGCAGGGCGGCGGTCTCCTTCGGCGAGGACAGCGCGATGGTGCTGCGGGTGCGCACCACCCCGGGCCAGCTCTTGATGCGCCGGCCGATCAGGTGCTCCAGGTCGGCGGTGTTGCGGGCGCGCACCTTCAGCAGGTAGGACCAGTCGCCGGTGACATGGTGGCATTCCTGGACCTGCGGCTCGCCGCGGCACCCGGCGATGAAGGCGGCATCGTCGCCGGGTGCCGCCAGCAGCACCTCGACGAAGGCGCAGACGTCGAAGCCGGCCCGCCGCGGCTCCACCCGGCCGTGAATGCCGGCCAGGACGCCGTCGCCGGCCAGCCGGCGCAGGCGCTCGTTGACGGCGGAGGTGGAGAGGCCGGCCAGTTCGGCCAGCTGGCTCAGCGGGCGGCGCCCGTCGGCCTGCACCGCGTCGAGGAGAATCCGGTCGATCGAGTCCATGGCCGGAAGATATCCGGCCATGTCCCGCTGGTAAACGATTCTATCCGGTCAGGCGCGGGGGTCGCGCGACTTGCCGGCGGCCTTCAGGGCGGCCAGGTAGTTGCCCCACAGGCGCGCCTGGTCGCGGCCGATCTCGTAGAGATAGGCCCAGGAGAAGATGCCGGTGTCGTGGAGGTCGTCGAAGCGGATGCGGATGGCGTAGTTGCCGACCGGCTCCAGGGCGACGATGCCCACCTCCTGCCGGCCGGCGACGAGCTGCTTCTGCCCGGGACCGTGGCCCTGCACCTCGGCCGACGGGCTCTCGACGCGCAGGAACTCGGCCGGATAGCGGAAGGTGCTGTGGTCGTCGAAATCGATCTCCAGCGCCCGCTCGGCCCGCAGCAGGCGGATCTCCAGCGGCCAGTGCGCGGTCTGGAACCCGTCGCGGGGCGGCGGCGGGCTATTCCTGACCGGCATCGCGCGCCCCGGCCGGATCGTCGATCTGGCGGGCTTCCTCGACCAGCATGATCGGGATGCCGTCGCGGATCGGGTAGGCGAGGCCGGCATGGCGGCTGACCAGCTCCTGGCGCTCGTGGTCGTACTCGAGCTGGTTCTTGGTCAGCGGGCAGACGAGGATCTCCAGCAGCTTGGGATCGACGCTGGGACGCGGCTCGGTCATGGGGCGGCTCCGGACGAAGGGCGGGGGCGGCGGATCCAGGGGCTCAGTGGCGCGCGCTGCTCGGGTCCTCGGCCGACGGCGGGGTGATCGCCGCCATCTCCATCAGGGCGATCAGCGTCTCGGCGCGGCGGGTCGGGCTGGCGGCCTCCAGCAGCGCCTGCTTCTCGGCCGGGCCGAACGGGCAGACCATGGACAATGCCACCAGCAGCCGTCCGTCGGGCGTACCCTTGATCGCGTCCCAGTCGGCCGACAGGCCCTGCGCCTTGAAGTACCCCTCGACCGCCTTCATCAGGCGGGCACGGTCGAGCGCGGGCGGCTGCTCCTCGGCCAGGTCGGCGGCGTAGGGCTGCCAGGACGGCACCACCCGGCGATAGCCCCGGGTGGTGGCGATCTCCTCGCCCACGTCGAAGCGGCAGATGCCGGACAGCGTGATGAGGTAGCGCCCGTCGTCGGTCTCGCTGAAGGAGACGATGCGGCCGGCGCAGCCGGTGCGGTAGAGGGCCGGCGGCGCGCCTTCCTGCTCCTCCGCCTGCGGCTGGATCATGCCGATCATCCGGTCGGCGGCCAGCGCGTCCTGCACCATGTGCAGGTAGCGCGGCTCGAACACGTTGAGCGGCAGCCGGCCGCCCGGCAGCAGCAGGACGCCGGTCAGCGGGAAGACCGGGATCGTCCGCGGCAGGGCCGTGAACTCCGGGTCGAACGGATGGCGGCTCATGGTGCGGCCGGCCCCGGCACGGGGTGGGCTTGGGTCAGGAGAAGAGGATCGACGACAGGCGCTTGCGGGCGTCCATCGACAGGGGGTCGCTGAAGCCGAACGCCTCGAACAGCTTCAGCAGCTGCTTGCGGGCCGCCTCCTCGTTCCACTTGCGGTCGCGCCGGACGATGTCGAGCAGCTGCTCGACCGCGCCTTCCCGGTCGCCCGCGGCATAGAGCGCGGTCGACAGGTCGTAGCGCGCCTGGTGGTCGTTGGGGTTGGCGGCCAGCTTCGCCTCCAGCTCGGCGAAGGCGCCGGCCGCCTTCTCGCCCTCGATCGCCAGTTCCAGGGCGCTGCGCACGGCCACGATCTCGGCGTGGCTGGCATGCTCGGCCGGGACCTGGGCCAGCGCCTCCTCGGCGCCCTCCAGATCCTTGCTCTCGAGCTGCACCCGGACGATGCCGGCCAGCGCCAGCGGGTTGGTCGGCTCGGCTTCCAGGATCTGGGCGTAGATGTTGCCGGCGGTGCCGATGTCGCCCTCCGCCAGGGCCTCCTTGGCCATCGCCAGCGCGTCGTCGATCGGCGAGGTCTTGGGGCCGGCCAGCTTGGCCAGCTTCTGCACGAACTGCTTCACCTGGCTGTCCGGCAGCGCGCCGACGAAGCCGTCGACCGGGCGCCCGTCCTTGAAGGCATAGACGGCCGGGATCGACTGGATGCGCATCTGCCCGGCCAGGTCCTGGTTCTCGTCGATGTTGACCTTGACCATCCGCACCGCGCCGCGCTGCTCCTTCACCGCCTTCTCGAGCGCGGGGCCGAGCTGGCGGCAGGGGCCGCACCAGGGCGCCCAGAAGTCGACGACCACCGGCTGGTCGAACGAGGCATCGACCACGTCCGCCATGAAGGTGGCGGTGCTGGTGTTCTTCACCAGATCGGCGGCCGCGGGGGCAGCTGCGATGATGGGCTCCATCGGCGGGACTCTCGCTCAGCGGGAAGGACGGGCAAATCGGCGAAACGTCGCAATTAGATGGCGGGTCGGGGCGGCGGAAGCAAGGGTGCCGAGCGGCGGAGCGCCCGGCCCCGGGGCGGCTCAGGCGGTGACCCGGTGCTCGCGGATGGCGTTGAAGCGGATCTCCTTCCAGTCCTCGGTCGTCTGGCGCAGGTGCCAGGCGTTGCGGGCGAGGAAGACCAGCGCCCCGTCATGATCCTCGGCGAGCGCCGAGCGGTTGGCGTCCACGAAGCGCTCGATCGCCTTGGGGTCGTCGGACTCGATCCAGCGCGCGGAATCGACCGGGGCCGGCTCGAAGCGGGCGCGGATGTCATACTCGGCGGCGATGCGGTGCGACAGCACGTCGAACTGCAGCGGCCCGACCACGCCCACGATCCAGTCCGACCCGATCAGCGGCCGGAACACCTGGGACGCCCCCTCCTCGGCCAGCTGGATCAGGGCGCGCTGCAGGTGCTTGGCCCGCATCGGGTCCTCCAGGCGCACCCGCTGCAGCATTTCCGGGGCGAAGCTCGGCACGCCCAGGAAGCGCAGGTCCTCGCCCTCGGTCAGGGTGTCGCCGATGCGCAGCGAGCCATGGTTGGGGATGCCGATGATGTCGCCCGGGAAGGCCTCCTCGGCCAGCTCCCGGTCGCGCGCCAGGAAGAAGACCGGAGCGTGGATCGCCATCGTCTTGCCGCTGCGCACATGCTTCAGCTTCATGCCGCGGCGGAAGTGCCCGGCGCACAGGCGCAGGAAGGCGATGCGGTCGCGGTGGTTCGGGTCCATGTTCGCCTGGATCTTGAACACGAAGCCCGCGACCTTGTTCTCCGCCGGGTCGACGGTGCGGGTGTCGGCCACCTGCGGCCTGGGCGGCGGCGCGAAGGTCTGCAGCCCGTCCAGCAGCTCGCCGATGCCGAAGTTCTTGAGCGCGCTGCCGAAGAAGACCGGGGTGCGGTGGCCGGCCAGGTAGGCCTCGCGGTCGAACGGCTGGCACAGGCCGCGCACCATCTCCACCTCCTCGCGCAGGCGGGCGGCCAGCGTGGGGTCGATGGCGGCGTCGATCTTCGGGTCGTCCAGCCCGGCGCATTCCTGGGCCGGCAGGATGCGGTCGCCGGCGCCGCGGTCGAACAGCACCAGCCGGTCGTGCATCAGGTCGTAGCAGCCGCGGAAGTCGCGGCCCATGCCGATCGGCCAGCTGGCGGGCGAGGTCTCCAGCGCCAGCGTCTCCTCGATCTCCTGCAGCAGGTCGAAGGGGTCGCGCGCCTCGCGGTCGTACTTGTTGACGAAGGTGATGATCGGCACGTCGCGCAGGCGGCAGACCTCGAACAGCTTGCGCGTCTGCGCCTCGATGCCGCGCGCGCCGTCGATCACCATGACCGCCGAGTCGACGGCGGTCAGGACGCGGTAGGTGTCCTCGCTGAAATCCTCGTGGCCCGGCGTGTCGAGCAGGTTGAAGATGCTGCCCTCGTGCTCGAAGGTCATCACCGAGGCGGTGACCGAGATGCCGCGGTCGCGCTCGATCTTCATCCAGTCGGACCGCGCGCGCCGCGCGTCGCCGCGCGCCTTGACCGCGCCCGCCGCCTGGATGGCGCCGCCGAACAGCAGCAGCTTCTCGGTCAGCGTCGTCTTGCCGGCGTCGGGGTGGGCGATGATGGCGAAGGTGCGACGGCGCGCGCCCTCCTCGGCGGGGGTTCCCATGGCGGCTCCGGCGTCAGGCGAGGTCGACGATCGAAGGCCGGTGGCCGCAGGCCTCGATGAAGCGCAGCAGGTCCTTCGATGCGATCGCCGTCGTCGCGGTGTTGGTGAGCGGGTGATAGTTGAGCGGGTCGCGCTCCAGCATCTCGCGGTCGAGCACGACCCGCACCCGGTGCCCGGTGTCGTTGATGAGCGCGAACGGCGTCACGGCGCCGGGGGTGACGCCCAGCACCTCGACCAGCAGCTCCGGCCGGCCGAAGGACAGCCGGGCCGAGCCGATGCGGTCGGACAGGCCCTTCATCTCGATCGGCCGGTCCTCCAGGGTCACGACCAGCCACAGCTGGTCCTTGCGGTCCTTGAGGAACAGGTTCTTGCAGTGCCCGCCCGGCAGGTCGCCGCGCAGCCGGCGGCTCTCCTCCACCGTGAAGAGCGGCGGATGGCTCACCGTGCGGGTGGCGATGCCAAGGGCCTCCAGCCGGGCCAGCAGGGCCTCGGGCGTGGCGTGGTGCGGCCCGGGGACGAGTGCCGGGGCGGCGGTTTCGGTCGGTGCTGTCATGATCCGAGCGCGTATATACGGGTGCCCGCCGGCCGCAGCAACGCGGATCGAGAACCCCCCGCAAAAGACGCTTGCAAACCGAACGCGCCTGGATATTATCCGCGCCCTGTCCGGCGCCCACGGCGCTGCGACGAACCGGGATGCGGGCGTAGCTCAGGGGTAGAGCACAACCTTGCCAAGGTTGGGGTCGGGCGTTCGAATCGCCTCGCCCGCTCCAGGTTTCTTCAGACGGATCAGGGATTTAAGAAGGCTCGCGAAAGCGGGCCTTTGTTGCGTGCGCGACGGAACCAGGGCGGATCCAATCGGGGGGGGGGAGATTGGACAGCGGCGCCAATGTCCGGACTGGTCGAGCGGGCTCTAAGGGGGTAGCTGGCGGACAAGGGGTATCTGCCGGCGGCGCGGTAGGTTGTCGAGGCAGAGGGGGTCAAGATGCCGTTCGACGTCATCTATCTGGATGGGCCTCTCGTATCCCCGCGGAACCCCCGGAGCATTCAGGCGGTCAAGCCGGTCAATCGTCTGGTTGACAGCTTCGAGCCTTGGCCGGACGCGCTTGCGCACGCTGTCGCGCTGCAGCAGCGGCCTGGCTACGATGTCTGGGGCATTTTCCAGGACGGTCGCGAGATGCTGTCGGCGGAAGGCCTCCGCCGGATGCTCCAGGACTGGAAGTTCGGCCGGGCACCAAGGACACCATACTTTTCCGCGGATGCAGGCGTCGCACTGCCGCCGGTTCGGCATTTCGTGGAGGCGCTTGAGTTCGGCCGGACGGCCGGCGCCCGGGAACTATATGCCGTGGATGGTGCCCTCCTTCCCGAAGCCGCGAAGGGAGCGGAGTGGCGCGCGGTCGAATTTGATGAGGCTGCAGCGATGGAGCAGCCACATATGCGGGTGGCCATCGGGCTGGCCAGGCTCCAGGGATATACCGAGCGGAAGCGTTGAGCGCTCCGCGACGGATAGCAAGTTCATTGCGGAGGACAGGGGTGGCGGCGGCGTGCGGCTACGATCGAACGATCGCCAGAAGCGGCTCGAATGAGTACACCGCCGGCCTACGGCCAGCGGCAGGGACAATCGTCCTGAGAACCCCGCACTCGGACAGCAGCTTTGAAAATCTGTGCGCTGTCTGCGCTGGTATTCCCGAGGTAGATGTAAACACGTTGTTTCTAAATACTGGACGCTTGAATACAAAATCGAGCGCGGCCACGCTCCACTGCGACGCCAGACGTATGCGAAATTCCTCTTTCATTTGTTCGTACAGCTGCCTGATGCTTTCTGCCTTGCTTAAATTTTCATTGGCCTGTGACTCTATGGCTTGCAGGAAGAATACTATCCATCCGGTCCAATCGCCGGCCTGTGACACATTTCGCATCAAATCTATGTAGTCATCCCTTCTCTGCTCCAAGTATCCGCTCATGTAGAAATACGGCTGCGAGATGGCTCCTTCCGTCCACAGCATCAATGGTATCAACATCCGGCCAATACGGCCGTTCCCATCCTTGAACGGATGCAGCGCCTCAAACTCAAGGTGCATCAAGGCCGCCCTTAGAAGAACCTCCCATTCGTCGTTCTTCATAAATCCTATGAGCAGATCCATGCCAGATTGAAGTTGATCCGGCGATATGGGAATGAATAAGACCTTTCGTCTTGCTCGATCAGCCAGATAATTTTGCTCCGTCTTATACATGCCTGGCGACATACTTGCGCCGCGTCCGAAGCTGAGAAGCTGCTTATGGGTGGATCGTATAAGCCAGTCGGATAGCGGGGCTCCATCCCTTACGGCTTCCTGCGCAAATCGCATGGCTCTGCTGTAGAGATGGACCTCGATTGCCTCGCTTCGGAAATGGGACTCTGGCTCATCGACGCCATCCCCTTCCTTCTCGGCTTCGTAGCGCAACACCTCGTCTAGCGTGCTGATCGTTCCTTCCATCCGCGACGAAACCACCGCTTCTTGGCTGCGGAGAGGCGCGAGCAGTATGTCGCTGTTGTGCATTCCCTTCAGCATCTGGTCATATCGGGCCAGTGCCGCTGCAGCGCTGGAGAGGGGCTTCATCAAGATGCGGTAGTCGGGGAGTTCTGGCGGGAACCGCCCGTAGTGGTACTGGACGGCCTCAGATAGGTCCAAGCCTGCGGGCGCGATAACCATAGTCGCTTTGCCTCTCAAAAATCGGCTTTAGCCATATTCAAATCCCCTTGTGTGTCACATACGATAGCCAAAGCGGCTTGTATATAGAAAACTGCCCTGCCTGACAGACAACGGCAATTGGCTCTCATCGCTTGAAGCCAAGGGACGTTGTGTCTCATGTCCCCCATTATGCCGCGACTCAAGCCTGTTCCCTTCCTTATCGGCCGCAGCTTGGGAACAAGCTGGAGAACATACTAAGCCATTGATCTTTCAGGGATACTTCAGGCTTATTCCCCTTGTTCTCCACAAAAAGAGTCATCCTGTGCGCGAAATCACGGTTCCGCCCGCCCGCGGCGGGGCAGCTCGATGACCTTTGCCGCTTCCTTCTCGCCGGCGAGCGCCGCCGCGATCCGGGCCGAAACCCGATCGGCGGCGATCACCAGGGCGCCATCCGGGACGCGCGCATATCGGGCGGTGACGCCAGGCACGGTGTGCCCGAGCAGTCCGGCGATGGTCAGCTCGGAGAACCCCCATCTCGGCGGCTGTCGCGGCGAAGCTGTGCCACAGGACGTGGACAGTGACGCCCGGCCAGCTTGGCCCGGATGAAGTGGCCATTGCCGCGCGCGGCCGCGAACGCCCAAGGCGTCCCACACGCTGGCGAACTTCTCGTCGCTCATGGCGTCAGCTCCCTCACCAACTCCCTGTAGCGCCGCATTGCCAACGCGATGTCTTCCCGGGCGGTGCGCTGCGACTTCTTCTGGAAACAGTGCAGCACGAAAACGGCCTCGGCGAACTTCGCCACATAGACGATCTGGAACGCGCCATCCTCGTCCCGGATTCGACATCAATCCGGCCTATATGTAAATATTTGAAAATGCGTATGTAATTCGACAAACGCCTCTCCTCACGAGGTCGACGGTTCGCGCTGGCGGCCGATGGCCCGGCCGCTTTCTCGCTTCCTGCGCAGCGGCTGCTCTGACTCGGCAGTGTCTGCCGCCGACGGCCGGTCGCCACTCGCCTCCCATCCGAACACGCTGCGGCCGCCATATTCGGCCGAGCGGCGGTCCTCCTCGGCGATGAAGTCGGGCAGGGACGGGCCGGTCGCGGTCCGTTCGAGGCGGCGGGCCTGGCGGTCGAGGCGGCGGATGGCGTCGAGGCGCTCGTCCTGGCCGAGCTTCGCCTGGGCGACGGCCGCCTTCAGCACCGCGATCGTCCGGTCGTAGACCAGCGTCGGCACCGGGTAGGGGTGGCGGTCCTTGCCGCCATGGGCGAGCGAGAAGCGGGCCGGGTCGGCGAAGCGGCAGGGGGCGCCGTGCAGCACCTCGGCCACCAGGGCCAGCGCCCGCACGGTGCGGGCGCCCACGCCCGGCACCAGCAGCAGCTCGGGGAAGTCGGCCGGGCCGGCCTCGGCGGCCGCGGCCAGCGCGCCGTGCAGGCGGCGCAGCATGACGTCGGACGGGCGGACCTCGTGATGGCCGGGCAGGACCAGGTGCGGCAGCGTCGCCTGGGCCGGGGCGGCCGGCTCCTCGGGCTTGCCCTCCAGCCGCGCCACCTCGCGCACCAGGCGGTCGGGGCCGAGGTCGCGCAGCAGGTCGAGCTGGCCGCCGCGCGCGGCGGCCGCCCGGCGGTCGGTCAGGTTGACGATCCGGCCCTGGTTCCGCCCGTCGATCGCCGCGTGCGGCGCCTCGACGAAGCTCGCGAGGCCGGCCGACTGCCAGTGGTAGCGCCGCGCCAGCCGGCTGTCGCCGTTCATGCCCTGCTGCACCACCACCCACTGGCCGTCGTCGGCGACGATGAAGCCATGCAGGTAGAGGTCGAAGCCGTCCTGCACCGCGGCACTGTCGACCTTGGCGACGAGGCGGCTCGCCCGGGCCAGGCCCTCGCCGTCGAATCCCACCCGCCCGCCGATCGCTACCAGCTCGGCCGGCGTCGCGCGCGAATGCCGGCCGCGCCCGCCGCAGACATGCAGGCCGATCTCGCCCGCAAGCGGCGCCAGCCCGCGCTTCAGCGCGCCGATCACGCTGGTGGTGATGCCGGACGAATGCCAGTCCATGCCCATCACGGCGCCGAAGGACTGGAACCAGAAGGGGTGGGCGAGCCGGGCCAGGAACTCGTCGCGGCCGTAATGGTGGATGATCGCCTCGGCCATCACCGCGCCCAGCCGCGCCATGCGCTGGCCGAGCCAGGCCGGCACCCGGCCGTGATGCAGGGGCAGGTCGGCCCCGCCCGTGCGCCTGGCCATGGACGGAATCCTCCTCGGGAACGAAATGCGAACATATCCATAGCACACCCGGCGCCGGCGGCCACCGGCAAGGCGGGGTGCTCAGGCGGGAAACATCACCGCGAAACGGGTGCCCGGGTCCAGGCGGGAGACTTCCAGGACCCCGCCCAGCTGCTGCACCTGGGCGCGGATGATGGTCATGCCGAGGCCGGTGCTGGCGGCCGGCTCGAAGGCGGGCGGAAGCCCGTCGCCATCGTCGCTGACCGACAGGCAGTAGCCGCGCCCCGCGCGCTGCAGCGCCAGCGTGATCGTGCCGGGCCGGTCCGGCGGATGGGCATGCTTGCTGGCATTGGTCACCAGCTCCGCCGCCAGCAGGCCGAGCAGGATCGCCCGGTCCCCGCTCATGGTGAAGCCCGAGCCGATGTCGCAATGCAGGGTCTGCTGCGTGTGCCCCTCGATCAGGGCGACCCGCAGGTCGTCGCACAGGCCGGCGAGGTAGCCCGACGCCGTGACCGATCCCGAGGCGTCGGCCGCATAGAGCCGGCGGTGGACCAGGGCCATCGCCTGCACCCGCTGCTCGGCGGACTGCAGCACGTCCTGGGCGTTGGTCTCGTCCAGCCGGCGGCGCTGCAGCCGGATCATGCCCTGGACGACCTGGAAGCCGTTCACCACGCGGTGGCTGATCTCGCGGAACAGCACCTCGCGATGGGCGAGCGCCACGGCCAGCGCCTCCTCGGCCTGCTTGTAGCGCGTCACCTCGCGCGAGACGGCGAGCAGCTGCCCGGGGGAGGCCGGGACGGGCGCCACCACCACGTCCCACCAGCGCGTCCGGCCCAGCCGGTCGAGGGAGGAGCCGATGAAATGGCCGGGCCGGCCGGCCGCCGCCTCGGCGATCGCCAGGATCGCCGCTTCCAGATGGCCGTCGTGCCAGGACGCGCTCCATTTCGCGCCGGGGGCCTGGTCCGGGACCTCGACCTGCCCCCGCTCCCGGGCGGCGGCATTGCGGTAGAGGACGGTGCCGTCGCTGCCCAGAAGCTCCAGGCCGTCCGGCGAGTCCTCGGGCAGCGAAACGGCCGGCGGCGGCTGCGGAGTCGGTTGCCGGATGGCTCCGTCGGCGGGCCGGCCGGCGGCCGTTTCCGAGTGTCGCCCGTTCTGCATCGCGATGCCCTCTCTGGCCGGCGGGCGCGGGTACGCCCCGGTCGCCGCCATCGCGGCGACTTCGACCATCGCGGCAAGCGAGGGGACGCGTCTGTAAACTGGACTACATAGCGCGCCCGATCAGGAGGCCCCCCGCGCCTGCGTCGCATCGTCCGTCAGCGCACCCATGCGCAAGCCGTACTCGCGGCTGATGATCCGATAGCATTCGCAGGATGCCTCCTCGAGCCCGGGCCGGTCCTCGACGGTCATGACGCCGCGGCTGTAGCGGATCAGGCCGGCGCGCTGCAGCGTCCTCGCCACCGTGCTGACCGCCGGCCGGCTGACGCCCAGCATCTCGGCCAGGAACTCCTGCGTCAGCAGGAAGGTGTCGCCGTGGCTGCGGTCGTGGCACATCAGCAGCCAGCGCGCGGCGCGCTCCTCCACGGAATGCACGCCGTTGCACGCGACCGACTGCAGCACCTGGATGAGGAACGCCTGGCCATAGGCGAGCAGCACGCGGCGGAGGGCGGGGAACTCGCGCTCGAGGCGGCGGAAGTCCGCATAGCCGATCATCAGGCCGGCGCCCGGCACCTGCACCAGGTGACGACCGAGTGCGGTGTCGCTGGACAGGATGGCCCCCGCCCCGACCATTCCTTCGCGCCCGACGGTCGCCATCTCGGCCGTGGCGCCGCTCTCGAACACCGCGACGACCGAGACGATGCCGTCGGTCGGAAAATAGAGGCGCCGGTACGGCTCGTCGCCCTCGAACAGCACCTTGGCGAGCGGCAGCTCGACCGGCTCGAAATGCGGGCGCATCCGCTGCCAGTCCTGCTCGGGCAGGCGATCCAGCAACCGGTTCCCGCTGCGGGGTTGGTCCGTCATGCAGGGGCAACCCCGCGACCGCGGGTTTGGTTCACGGGTGGGCCGGCGGCCTCAGCCGATCTTCAGCGACCGGATGCGCCCGTCCGCCAGCTCGAAGACATGGTCGAGCGTGACCGGGCTGCCGGGAAAGTTGCCGGCGACCTCGGCCGCGACGACGGTGCGGCCGTCCCGCTCGACTAGCCCGACCGGCCGGGAGGTATGGGCGTACTTGCGGATGGCCTCGGCCCGCCATTCCAGGATGGCGTCGATGCCGCGGATCGACCGGCCCTCGTCGCGGACCGTGGCGTCGGGGGCGAAGCATCCTTCCACCGCCGGGCGGTCGGGGGCGGTCTCGGAGGCGAAGTAGCGGGCGATCGGGTCGGGCAGCGCGATGGCCATGGTCGATCCTCTCCAGTTCGGCTGGTGGGCACGTTGCCCGACGCGAGAGGTGTCGCTAGCCTTCCCGGATGACAAGAACCGACGAAAAGGTAAGGTACTTACCCGAAGGTGAGCAGGGTGGGCACACGCCTGCCTCGGCCGCCGCCGGGGTCGAGGCGGCGCTACGCATCCTGGAAGGGCGGTGGAAGCTGGTGATCCTCTTCCACCTGTTCGGGGGCCGCCTGCTGCGCTTCTCCGAGCTCGAGCGCGCGATCCCGGCCATCTCGCAGAAGATGCTGATCCAGCAGCTGCGGCAGATGGAAGCCGACGGCGTGGTGCGCCGGATCATCCACCACCAGGTGCCGCCCAAGGTGGAATATGGCCTGACGGAATGGGGCCAGGCGCTGTGCCCGGCGCTCGACGCGCTGCTGAAATGGGCGGCACTCCGCGAGGGCGCGGAGCCGGCCGGGTGACGGCTCAGACGATCCGGAACACCTGCCCGCTGCCGGCATCGCGGTAGAAATCCACCCGCACCCCGTCCCAGTGATAGTCGAGATGCCGGCCCTGGACCGGGGCGGAGGCGAGGTCGGGATAGAACAGGCCGACGCACGCGCCGCCGTCGCAGCGCCGGCTCGGATAGACGATGCCGTCCGATCCCGCCGCCCGCAGCCGGCGGCCGAGCCGCTGGCCGGCCGCGTGGTCGTCGGGGGCGAGCGCCTCGGCAAGCGGCGGCGGCGCGCCACGCAGGTCGTGCAGCCGGCCCGCGACCCGCAGCACGATCTCGCGGAACTGCGACGTCCAGCCGGGTGCCTCCCGGGTCGCGGCCATGAAGCGCTCATGGTGGTGCACGGTCTCCAGCAGGGCGACCTCGAAGCGGTCGCCGGCATAGAGCACGCCGTAGGTGCCGTCGCCGAACCGGCTCCGGCGGTCGGCGCTGACATGGGTGAAGGGCGCCATCAGCCAGCTGGCGCCGGGCCCGCCCACCCGGCGGCCGGGCGGGACCAGGTCCAGCGTGCCGATCGATTCCACCAGCCGCGGGTTGGTCTTCTGCTCGGCCGACAGCAGCAGGGGCCAGTCGGCCGGGTCGGCGATGTCCTCGAACAGGTCGATCGGCGGGTAGAGGCTGCGGATCACGCGCACCGCGGCCGGCCAGGCGACCGTCGCCAGCGGCGGGTCGGTCACCAGGCGCCGCGTTCCGCGTCGAGCAGGCGGCGCACGCGCATCAGGTCGGTCAGCTCCCCGCCCAGCATCACCTCCAGCGCCGACCGGCCGGCGAAGGCGGCGTTGGGCGCCCGGATCCAGTCGTAGCCGCGCTGCGGCTCGCGAAAGACCAGGCGCAGGCCCTTGTGGATGCCCATCAGGTTCGACAGCCTTGCCCGGCCGTCGCGGTCGATGCGGCCCGGATCGCCCGCCTTCCACCGGCGATAGGTGCGCGCCGGCAGGTCGAGCAGGGTGGCGGCCTGTTCGTCGGTCAGGCCCCAGCGGGCGAAGAGGTTCACCGCCGCCCGGAACAGGGCGGCGGCCTCCGTGTCGGTGACCGGCCCCGCGACGAAGGCGGGCGGGGTGGTGTCGACCGGCAGCAGCTGGCGCATCATCGGCCTCCCTTTGGCCGAAAATGGGACCGATGCGGCCAGATGGCAATGGGCGACGTCATCCCCAGCGGCGCAGGATCACCGAGGCGTTGACGCCGCCGAAGCCGAAGCCGTTCGACATCGCATACTCGATCGGCGCCGCGCGGGCCTGCGGCCCGATCAGGTCGAGCCCGGCGAAGGCTTCGTCCGGCTGGGCCAGGTTGAGGGTCGGCGGCAGGATGCCGTCGCGCAGCGCCAGCGCGGTGAACACCGCCTCCAGCCCGCCGGCCGCCCCGAGCAGATGGCCGGTCGCCGACTTGGTCGACGAGATGGCGACCGGGTGCGGGCCGAACACCGTGCGCACCGCCGCCAGCTCGCCCGCATCGCCGACCGGGGTCGAGGTGGCGTGCGCGTTGAGGTAACCGATCGCCTCGGGCGCCAGGCCGGCCTGGGCCAGCGCGATCTGCATGGCGCGCCGGGCGCCGGCCCCATCCTCCGGGGCCGCCGTCATGTGGTGGGCGTCGGCGGTGGTGCCGTAGCCGACCACCTCGACGATCGGCCGGGCGCCGCGCGCCTGGGCGTGCTCCAGCGTCTCGACCACCAGCAGGGCCGCACCCTCGCCCATGACGAAGCCGTCGCGGTCGCGGTCGAACGGCCGGGATGCCAGCTCGGGCGTGTCGTTGCGGCCGGTCGAGAGCGCGCGGGCGGCGGCGAAGGCGCCGAGGCTGACCCGGTCGATGCAGGCCTCCGCCCCGCCGGCGAGCGCGATGTCCGCCTCGCCCGAGCGGACGATGCGGACGGCGTCGCCGATCGCCTGCACGCTGGCCGCGCACGCCGTCACCGGCGCGCCGAGCGGTCCCTTGAAGCCGTAGCGGATGGAGACCTGGCCCGCCGCCATGTTGACCAGGAAGGACGGCACGGTGAAGGGCGACAGGCGCCGCGCGCCCTTGGTCGCGGTGATCTCGGCCGCCTGCATCATGGCGACGAAGCCGCCGATGCCCGACGCGATGATGGTCGCCGTGCGCTCCTGGTCGTGCTCGCTGGCCGGCTGCCAGCCGGCCTGGGCCAGGGCCTCGTCGGCCGCCTGGATCGCCATCTGGATGAAGCGGTCCATCTTCTTGCGGTCCTTCTCGGCGATCAGCCGGCCGGGGTCGAAGCCGCCGTCGGCATCCTCCTCGGCCGAGGGGACCACCCCGCCCACCTTGCACGGCACGTCGGGCACCAGCGCCTCGGGCAGCCGGCGGATGCCGGAGCGGCCGCCGACCAGCCGCTCCCAGGTCCGCTCGACGCCGCAGCCGAGCGGCGACACCACCCCCATGCCGGTGACCACGACCCGTCTGCTCGCATTCATGTCTTGCTTCCTGTCATCCCCGGGGCGGGATCGCGACCCCGCCCCATCGATACGACAATTGCCCTGCATATTCATGACTATCTGACGGCGCGGCCGATGGGTAGGGCCAGGAGGAGGATCGCCACCCCGCCGAACACGGCCTGGACCAGCCCCAGGGCCCGGAAAGGATCGGCCCCGGCCGAGGTGGCAAGCGCGGCACCGATCCCGGCCCCAGCCATCTGCAGGAAGCCCAGCAGCGCCGACGCCAGCCCCGCCCGGGCGCCGAACGGCGACAGGGCGAGCGCAGTGCCGAGCGGGTTGGCCAGCCCCATGCCGAGGAGGAAGACCGCGTTGGCGACCGCGAACGGCCCGATCGCCTCCATTCCGGCGAGGCTGAAGCCGAGCAGCAGCGCCCCGCCCGCGAAGGCCAGGCCCAGGCCCGCCAGGGCCGTGCCCTTCAGCCCGAAGCGGCGGGCCAGCCGGGGTGCCGCCAGCCCGGCCGCGAAGACCAGGAAGACGGTGGCGGCGAAGAACAGCCCGAATTCGACGGTCGAGAAGCCGAGCCGCTCCATCAGGATGGCCGGGGTCGCGGCGAACATGCCGAAGAGCCCGCTCATGACCAGGGACACCGCCAGCGCCGGCAGCACGAAGCGGCGATCGGCGCCGAGCTCGCGATAGGCGGCCAGGATCGAGCGCGGGGCGATCGGCCGGCGGCGGGCGGCGGGATGTGTCTCGCCGATGCCGCGGGCATAGAGCCCGGCCACCAGGATACCCAGCAACCCGACCACGACGAAGGCCGACCGCCAGCCGAACAGGTGGTCGAGCGCGCTGCCGAGCAGCGGCGAGAAGCCGGGGGCGGCCGCCATCGCCACCATGGTCAGCGACAGGGCGCGCGCCAGCGCCTCGCCCTCGAACAGGTCGCGGGCGATGGCGCGGGCCAGGACCGAGGCGGCACTCACCCCCAGCGCCTGGATGCCGCGCGCGGCGACCAGCGTGCCGAGGCCGGTCGCCGCCGCGCCCAGCAGGCTGCCGGCCAGGAACAGGGCCAGCCCGCAGAGCACCACGACCCGGCGCCCGAAGCGGTCGGACAGCGGGCCGACGAAGAGCTGGGCCAGGGCGAACACCAGGAAGAAGACGCTGAGGGTGATGCCGAGCTCGGCGGTCGGCACCCCGAACGACGACGCGATGCTGGGGAACGACGGCAGGATGATGTTGGTCGACAGGGCCCCCATCGCCGCCAGCCCGCCCAGGACCAGCAGCAGCCCCCCGGTCAGCCGGCGTTGGCGGGGGGATGACGCGGCCGGTACCTCGCCGGCCATCGCGCTCATAGCGGGCGCTCGATGGCGACCGCGGTCGCCTCGCCGCCGCCGATGCAGAGCGCGGCCACGCCGCGGCGCAGGTCATGGCGTTGCAGCGCATGCAGCAGGGTGACGATCAGGCGCGCGCCGGTGGCGCCGATCGGATGGCCGAGCGCGCAGGCGCCGCCATGGATGTTGAGCCGCTCGCGCCGGATGCCGAGGTCCCTGGCCGCCGCCATGGGGACGACCGCGAAGGCCTCGTTGATCTCGAACAGGTCGACGTCGCCGACCGACCAGCCGGTCCGGTCGAGCAGCTTGCCGATCGCCGGGATCGGCGCCGTCGTGTACCAGGCGGGCGCCTGGCTGTGGGCGGCGTGGGCCAGGATGCGGGCCAGGACCGGCAGGCCCTCGCGCTCGGCCGTGGACTGCCGGGTCAGGACCAGGGCGGCTGCCCCGTCGGCATTGGCGGACGCGCTGGCCGCGGTGATGGTGCCGTCCGGGCGGAAGGCCGGCTTCAGGGTGGGGATGCGCTCGGGCGAGACCTTGAGCGGGTGCTCGTCGGTGTCGACGGTGCGTTCGCCGCCCTTGGCAGGGACCGCGACGGGGGCGATCTCGGCCCGGAAGGCGCCGTCCTCGATCGCCTTGCGGGCGCGAGTCAGGGTCTCGATCGCATAGGCATCCTGCTCGGCCCGGCCGAACTGGTAGGCCTCGGCGGCGGCCTCGCCGAAGTCGCCCATCGCCCGGCCGGGCTCGTAGGCGTCCTCCAACCCGTCCAGCATCATGTGGTCGAAGATGCGGTCATGGCCGACACGGTAGCCGCCGCGGGCCTTGGCCAGCAGGTAGGGGGCATTGCTCATCGATTCCATGCCGCCCGCGACGACGATCCCGGCCGATCCCGCTCGCAGCAGGTCGTGGGCGATCATCGCGGCCTTCATCCCCGACCCGCAGACCTTGTTGACGGTGGTGGCGCCGACCGCGTCCGGCAGGCCGGCCCGGCGCATCGCCTGGCGGGCGGGCGCCTGGCCCTGGCCGGCCGGCAGCACGCAGCCCATCAGCACCTCGTCCACCCGCTCCGGGGCGAGGCCGGCTCGCGCCAGGGCGGCGCGGATGACGTGGCCGCCGAGGTCGGGGGCGGACAGCGCCGACAGATCCCCCTGGAAGCGCCCGAGCGGGGTGCGCGCCGCGGCGACGATGACGATCGGGTCGGAATCGGGCTGGAGGGTGGTCATGGGGCAGCTCTCCGGTCAGGCGGCGGGAATTAAATGATGATCGTCATGTTTGTTGAAGAATAAATGTCAATCATCATATAAATCGTCAAGGGCATTGATGGACGGGGGCGGAACGTGAAGGTGAGCCGGGAGCAGGCGGCAGAGAATCGCCGCCGCATCGTCGAGGTGGCGGGGCGCCTGTTCCGCGAGCGCGGCTTCGATGGCATCGGCGTCGCCGACCTGATGAAGGCGGCCGGGCTGACCCATGGCGGCTTCTACGGCCATTTCCGGTCCAAGGACGACCTGGCGGCGGAGGCCTGCGGGCGGGTGCTCGACCGTTCGGCCGAGGCGTGGCAGCGCTGGCTGGCCGAGGGCGGCGAGGCGCCGCTCGAGGCCCTGCTCGACCGCTACCTGTCCGATCGCCATCGCCGCCATCCGGGGCGGGGATGCCTGTTCGCGGCCCTGGCCGCCGATGTCGCCCGGCAGGACGACCCCGCGCTGCGCCACGTCCTGACCGAGGGGCTGCGCCCCCAGGTCGACCGGCTGGCGGCGGTCATGCCCGGCGATTCGGACGCGGCGCGCCGGCAACGGGCCCTGGCCAGCCTCTCGGCCATGGTGGGGGCCCTGGTCCTGGCCCGGGCGGTCGACGATCCGGCCCTGTCGGACGAGATCCTGGCCGCGACCCGGGCCGAGCTGGCCGGCCCGGCGCAGGATCGGGCAACGATCCCGGAGGAAGGGTCTACGGGGCCGGCGTAGCCGGTCCATGCGGGCTATGCCCTCAACATGGGCGTAAGCGAAGACGAGCTGAAGGAGGTCGTCTACCTGACGACCGTCCGTGCCGGCTTCCCGCGCGCGATCGAGGCGGCCCAGACCCTGGGCGAGCTGTTTCGGCAGCGGCGCGAGGCAGCAGCGCGCCAATAGCCGGCTGCGGCCGGTCAGGGCGGGGCGGCGCGGGCCAGCAGGTCCCGCCCGATCGGCCGGGCCGGCTCGCTGCGCAGCACGACCGAGGTCGTCACCGCGCCGAACCGGCCGATCGCATCGACGATCGCCTCCAGCCGGCCCGGCGTCGGCACCAGCACCTTGAGGACGAAGCAGTCCTCGCCCGTCACCCGGTGCACCTCGATGATGTGGGGCATCTCGGCGAAGCGGGCGAGGCAGGGCCGGATATGCTCGTGGGTGGTCTTCAGCCGGACGATCGCCATCATCCCCAACCCCAATGCGGCGGCGTCGATGCGCGCGCCGTAGCCGGCGATGATGCCGCGCTCCTCCAGCCGCTTGACCCGCTCCGAGGTCGCCGGCTGCGACAGGCCGATGCGCCGGCCGAGCTCGGACAGCGGCACGCGCGCGTTCTCCTGCAGCGCCTCGAGGATATCGATGTCGAGCGGGTCGGGCCTCGGGCGCAGATCCATGAATGCTCCTTGAAATCATCGGTAGAATACGAGACTGGCCGATGAGTTGCCATGGGGCGGCGGGCCGTTCAAGGGCAGGATCGCCGGACCAGATCCCGGAACGGCAGGCGACCCATGTGCCCGATCCTCATCCTTCCCGGCCTCGGCGGCTCCGGCCCCGATCACTGGCAGAGCCGCTGGCAGGCCGCCGACCCGGCCGCGATCCGCTTCGCGCCGGCGAACTGGGAGCGGCCCGACCGCGCCGACTGGCTGGCGGCCCTGGACCGCGCGGTCGCGGATGCCCCGGCGCCGCCGATCCTGGTGGCGCACAGCCTGGCCTGTCTGCTGGTCGCGCACTGGGCCGCGGCCGCCCCGGCGCGGGTGGCCGTGCGGGGCGCCTTCCTGGTGGGCGTCCCCGACCCGGACGGGCCGGCCTTTCCCGACGCCGCGGCCGGCTTCCGCGACCCGCCGGCCGGTCCATTGCCCTTTCCCGCCCTGGTCGTCGCCAGCGCCGACGATCCCTATGGCGGGATCGCCCATGCCCGGGCCCGGGCATCCCAGTGGCGGGCGGGCTTCGTGGCCGCGGGCCGGCTCGGCCATGTCAACGCCGCTTCCGGCCTCGGCGACTGGCCCCAGGGCGCAGCCCTCCTGGCCGCCTTCCGGGCGGGCCTGGGGGGCTGACGATGGATCCGCTCGCCGCATTGGGCGCCTTCTCGGCCACCGCGGCCCTGCTGACGGTCACCCCCGGGCCCGATACCGCTTTGGTGCTGCGCACGGCCGCCGTGGAGGGCGCGCGCCCGGCGATGGCGGCCGGGTGCGGGGTGGTGGGGGGCGTGCTGGCCTGGGGGCTCGGCGCCGCGGTCGGACTGGGCGCCGTGCTGGCGGTTTCCACCGCGGCCCATGCCGCCCTGTGCATCGCCAGCGCGGTCTATCTGGTCTATCTCGGCCTGGTGATGCTGCGGGGTGCGCTCAACCGCGGTCAGGTTACGGGCCAGGGAGAGGACGGCTCGACGCCCGAGCGGCGCGGGCGTGCCTGCTGGACGGCTCAGCCGGCGCCGTGCTGCTCGGCTTCGGCCTGCGCCTGGCATTCGGTTGAACCTCGCGCGGGTGCTGCGGTCTTCGCCAGCGGTGCCGGTCGTCCTATGATCGCGCCGAAGCCGGAGGCGGTTGCATTGTCGGTCCCGTTGAACGCGCTGCGCGCCTTCGAGGCGGCGGCGCGCCATCTGTCGATCAAGGCGGCGGCGGGCGAGCTGGGCGTCACGCCGTCGGCCGTCAGCCACCAGCTGCGCCTGCTCGAGGAGGCGCTCGGCTCGGAGCTGCTGCGCCGGGTCGGCCAGCGGCTGGAGCTGACCGAGCCGGGCCGGGCGCTGGCACCGGAACTGTCGGCCGGCTTCGGCCGCATCGTCGATGCGGTCGCCGCGGTGCGCGGCCAGCGTTCGGCCGGCCCGCTGCGGCTGTCGCTGGCGCCGACCTTCGCCGTGCACTGGCTGTCGCCGCGCCTCGGCGACTACCCGTTCGAACGTCCCGGCTTCGCGCTCCTCCTCTCCACCACCCAGGCGCTGGTCGACCTGGCCGCGGGCGAGGCCGACGCCGCCGTCCGGCACGGCCGCGGGGAGTGGCCGGGCCTCCTGGCTTGCCGCCTGTTCGAGGAGACGCTGGCGCTGTTCGGCGCGCCCGGCCGTCCCGACCTCGCCGCCGCCAAGCTGTTCCTGTCGCGCCATCGCGAGGCGGCCTTCGCCGCGTGGAACGCGACCCTGCCCGGCGGGCCGGTCCGCCCGGTCGCGGTGACCATCGTTGATTCCGCCGACCTGGCGCTGCGGGCGGCGATCGACGGCGCAGGGGTGACCCTGGCCGCGTGCGAGGTGACGGCGGGCGACGTCGCCGCCGGCCGGCTGGTGCCGCTCTTCGACCATCGCGTGCCGGCCGATGCCGGCTACTACCTGGTCTATCCGCCGGCCCTGCGTCGCGACCGCCGCCTGCGCAACCTGCGCGGCTGGCTGCTGGAGCAGGCGGCGCGGATGCCGGTCGAAGCGCGGCTCATGCCGGCTTGAGACAAGCTCAGTCGACAGGCCGGCCGCCGTCGCCGATGGTCGCGACCATGACCGACCTGCCGCCCGCACCGGCCCCGTTCGCCACCCGCGCCGCCGACGGGTTCGAGATCCGCGGCCATACCTGGCGTGCCGCGGCCGGGGACGAGCGGCGGCCGGTGGTGGTGGTCAACGCGGCCACCGCCGTGCGCAGCCGCTACTATGCGCGCTTCGCCGGCTTCCTTGCCGGCCAGGGCTGCGACGTCGTCACCTACGACTACCGGGGCATCGGCGAATCGCGCCCGTCCAGCCTGCGCGGCTTCCGTGCCGGATGGGTGGACTGGGGGCAGCTCGATTTCGAGGCGGTGCTGGGCCATGTCGCCCGCACCTTTCCGGGCCGGCCGGTCGACGTCGTCGCGCATTCGATCGGCGGCTTCGTGATCGGCCTTGCGCCGTCGAGCGACCGGATCCGGCGCATCGTCACGGTCGGGGCGCAGTTCGCCTACTGGCGCGACTACGCGGCCCGGGCGCGCTGGCCGATGGTGGCGAAATGGCATCTCGTCATGCCGGCCGTCACCGCCCTGGCGGGCTACTTCCCCGGCCGTCGCCTCGGCTGGCTGGAGGACGTGCCGGCGGGCGTGGTGCGCGACTGGAGCCGGATGAAGGCGCGGTTCGAGACCAGCATCGGCGCGGACGATCGCCCGGCCCTGGCCGGCCGGTTCGCGTCCGTCACCGCGCCGATCCTGGCGATCGGGCTGGCCGACGACCCGTTCGGCACCGTGGCCGCGGTCGATCGCCTGCTCGCCTACTATGCCGGCAGCGCGCGAACCCACCTGCGGATCGCGCCGGCCGCCGTCGGCGCCCCGGCGATCGGCCACTTCGCGTTCTTCCACGACCGTTTCCGCGAGACGCTGTGGCCCGTGCCGCTCGCCTGGCTGCGGACGGGCCGGCTGCCGGAGCCGGCGATCGGCACGCTTCTGCGATCCCCCGCCGGGGCCGATTGCGCTAGGGTGCCGCCCCCACCGCCGGAGACCGATCGATGAGACCGCCCCTGGCCAGCGTGCCGCCGCTCGTGGCGGTGCCCCTGGCCATCGTGATGCTTGCCCTCTCGTCCCACGGGACGATCCCGATGGTGCCGGTGCCGATCACCCTGCAGACGCTGGCGGTCACGCTTTCGGGCGCGCTGCTCGGCTGGCGCTGGGGCACGCTGGCCGTGCTGCTGTGGCTGGCGGCGGGGGCGCTCGGCCTGCCGGTGCTGGCCGGGGGCGCTTCGGGGACGCGCCCCTTCCTCGGGCCGACCGCCGGCTACCTGTTCGCCTTCCCGGTCGCGGCCGCCTGCACCGGCTGGCTGGCGGAGCGCGGCTGGAACGGCGATCGCCCGGCCTGGGCCCTGCTGGCGATGCTGACCGGCACGGCCGTCTGCCTGCTGCTCGGCGCCGGCTGGCTCGCCCGGTCGATCGGGACGGAAGCGGCGCTCCAGCGCGGGGTGGTGCCGTTCCTGCCGGGCGGCCTGCTGAAATCGGCGGCCGGCGCGGCGATCCTGTGGGGCGTCGCCCGGCTCGGCCGCCATGGCCGCGGCGGTGCCGGCGGCTCCCGGGGCGGAGCGCGGAAGCGGCGCAGGAGGACGGCATGAAGGAGGGAAGCATGAAGGACGGGGAGCAGGCGGCCGGCGCCATCGATCCGGCAACGGAACAGCGGGTGCGCGACAGCTTCGGCCGCCAGGGCCTGATGCGCCACCTGGGCGCGACCGTCGAGGAGATCCGCCGCGGCCAGGTGCGCATCCGCATGCCCTACCGCGCGGAGCTGACCCAGCAGCACGGCTATTTCCATGCGGGCGGCACCAGTGCCATCGCCGATTCGGCCGGCGGCTATGCCGGGCTCTCGGTCTTTCCCGCCGACAGCTCGGTGCTGACGGTGGAGTTCAAGATCAACCTGCTGGCCCCGGCCGAGGGCGAGCATCTGGAGGCGGTCGGCCGGGTGGTGCGGTCGGGCCGGACCCTGACGATCTGCCAGATCGAGGTCTTCGGCGTCACCGGGGAGGCGCGGACGCTGGTGGCGATCGCCCAGCAGACGCTGATGTGCATGGCCGGCCGTCCCGACGGCCCGCCGCCGGCGCGGGCGTGAGGCGGCGATGACGGGGAAGACGACGGCGCCCGCGATCCGCCCGGTGGCGGCCGGCGATCGCGCGGCGTGGGAGGGGCTGTGGCGCGCCAACTGCGCCCACTATGGCAGCGCCATGGACGATGCCACGGTCGACGGGCTGTGGAGCCGGATCGTCGATCCGGCCTACCCGATGCATGTCCTGATGGCCGGGATGGACGGGGCCCCGGCCGGGCTCGCCCAGTACATCCTCCACCCGCACACCTTCACCTTGAAGCTGGTGTGCTATCTGGAGGACCTGTGGGTCGAGCCCGCCTGGCGCGGCGCCGGCATCGGCCGCGCCCTGATCCGGGAACTGGAATCGCTGGGGCGATCGGCCGGGTGGCGCCGCGTCTACTGGGTGACGGAGGCCGACAATGCCCCGGCGCGGGCCCTCTACGACCGGGTGGCGCGCCGCACCGACTATGTGCAGTACCGCATCGACCTGGATCGCTAGCCAGGGGAAACACGCGGCGGCCGAAGGCGCGATTGACTTGCATTGATGATGTTATGATATAACATTTCCGTGTTCGGGCGATGCGGCCCGGTCGTGGAGGGGATTCCGCTATGTTTTCGAGGGGGGTGGCCATGCCGCTGGCGGGCGGCGGCGTGGCGTTGATTGCTGGAGGAATGGGACTGGCGATGGCGCAGGTCCCGCCGGTCCCGGTCGCCGCGGTGGAACTGCCCCCGGTCGTGGTCAGCGCGACATCGACCGAGCGGGCGCTGCGGGATGTTCCGGCGACGGTCTCGGTCGTCACCCGGGCCGATCTCGAGAGCCGGCCGGTGGAGGACCTGTCGGACGCGCTGCGCGGCCTGCCGGGGGTGCAGGTCGGCAGCATCGGCCTCAACCGGCGCGGCATCAGCATCCGGGGCATGCCGGCCGAGCACACGCTGATCCTGATGGACGGCAAGCGAGTGAACGCGGCCGGTTCGGCCATCGCCCATGCGGACTACGACCTGAGCTGGGTGCCGTCGGAGGCGATCGAGCGCATCGAGGTGGTGCGCGGCCCGATGTCCGCGCTCTACGGCTCCGAGGCGCTGGGCGGCGTCGTCAACGTCATTACCCGGCGGGCGACCGACGTCTGGAAGGGAAGCCTGACCGCGCTCGGCGGCCTCCAGGAAGGGACCGGCGGCGACATCTACCAGGGCGGCTTCTATGCCGGCGGACCGCTGATCCCCGGCCGGCTCGGCCTCAGCCTCTATGGCGAGGCGCGCGGGCGCGAGCAGACCCCGGCCTTCGCCGACCCGCTGCTGACCGACCTGGAGCGGCGCAAGTCGCAGTCGGGCAGTGCCACCCTCACCTGGACGCCCGACGACGCCCAGCGCATCGACGTCACCTACGGCCACGCCCGCGACGACCGCGCCTACAAGCTGCGGGCCGGCGGGCCGTCCCCCTACGTCTACGAGACGACCGACAAGACCGTCCGCCAGCACTATGCCATCTCCCATCACGGCGACTGGGAGTGGGGCAGCACGACCCTGCGCGCCTACCGCTCGACCCTGGAGCGCGACAATGCCCGGTCCCGCGGCGTTCCCACCGGACCGCAGAAGCTGACCGACGATATCGTCGACGGACATGTGACGATCCCGGTCCTGGGCTGGAACCGCATCACGGCCGGCGGGGAATGGCGGCGCGAGCAGCTCGAGGACGGCACCGTCAACCGCTCCGGCACCGACGAGGCGCACCACCAGGCCCTGTTCCTCCAGGACGAGATCACCTTCAGCCGGGAATGGTCGCTGCTGCTGGGCGGCCGGCTCGACCATCACGAGGAGTTCGGCTGGCACACCAGCCCGCGCGCCTATCTCGTCTACCAGCCGACCGATGCGCTGACCGTCAAGGGCGGCGTCGGGCTCGGCTTCAAGGCACCCACGCTGAAGCAGCTGTCCCCGGAATACGAGGCGAGTGCCGCGGCCGGCCGCTTCACCATCGTCGGCAACCCCGACCTCAAGCCGGAGATCAACACGACCTACGAGATCGGGGCCGAGTATGCCGTGCGCAACTGGTCGGTGCGGGCGACCATCTTCCAGAACGATCTCGAGGATCTGATCCAGACCCGGTGCATCCTGTCCTGCGGCGTGGCGGGCGCGGAGCGCCGGACCTACGAGAACGTCGACGAGGCGCGCATCCGTGGCGTGGAGATCGGCGGCGGCATCGACCTGCCGTGGAACCTGCGCTTCGACGCCAACTACACCTTCCTCGACACCGAGAACCGGACCACCGGCCAGGAGCTGACCGAGCGGCCGCGGCATGCCGCCAATGCCAGCCTGCGCTGGTCGCCGACCGATCGCTTCACCGCCGGGGTGCGCGCCGAATATACCGGCCGCCAGGTGCTCTACCCCACGGCTACGTCGGTCGAGCGGCTGCCGGCCTACACGATCTGGTCGATCGACCTCAGCCAGCGGCTGACCGACTCCGTCATCCTGCGGGGCGGGATCCGCAACCTGGCCGATGTCCGCCTCGCCGAGAAGTCCTCCAGCTTCACCTATGCCGAGGCCGGACGGCTCTACTGGCTCGGGCTGAACTACAGCTTCTGACCATGCTGCGCCTCGCCTGGCTGATCCTGGGGGTTGCCGCCCTGTCCGTGGCGTCGCTGTTGCCGGTGCCGTCCGCCGCCGCCCCGGCCGGAGGGACCGGCGCCGAGCGTCCGCCGGTCGTGCGCATCGTCGCCAACCACTTCGTGCTGCCCGGCAAGCTGGCGAAGATCCGGCACTGGGCGGCGGAGGCCGGGGTGGACCTGGCGAGCGTCTATGTCGAGGGCGAGGACCCGGTCGCGGCGCTGGCAGGGGCGGATCTGGTCCTGCTCGACACGCCGCGGCCCAATGACCTGGCCGCGGTCCAGGCCCGGGTCGGGCCCGGTCTCGCCGAGGCGCGCATCCCGTGGGTCCGCATCGGCGGCGGGCCGCCGGCCTTCGCGCATATCGAGCCCGGACCTGCGCAGCGCCTGGCGGCCTATTACGGCAACGGCGGCGAGGCGAACCTGCGGGCGATGGCCGACTATATCCGGCAATGGCATCGCGGCGGCACCACGGCGGGCATCCCCGCGCCGGCTATCCTGCCCGGGAGCGGCCTCTACCATCCGGATGCGCCCGCGGTCTTCGGTGACGTCGCCGCGTATCTGGCCTGGGGGGCGGGCCGCTGGCCGGCGGGGGCGCCGCGGGTCGCCTTTGCCGTTCACGCCGGGACCGTGGCCGGGATGCAGACCCGGGTGGTCGATGCGCTGGTTGCCGGCAGCGAGGCCAGGGGGATGGTGCCGCTGGTCTTCTGGTACGAGGCGGCCGAGCCGCAGGCGCTGCAGGCGATCCTGGTCCCGGCGCAGGCCGAACTGCTGGTCAATCTCCAGCACATGCAGAACGGCCCGGCCCGGCAGGCGGAGTTCCTGGCCCTCGACATCCCGGTGCTGCAGACGCTGAGCTACCGCGACGGCGACCGCGCCGCCTGGCGCCAGGCCTCCAGCGGGGTGCAGGCGCATCTGGTCGCGCCCTTCCTCAGCCTGCCCGAGAGCTGGGGCATGAGCGATCCGCTGGTGATCGACGTGGTCGAGGACGGCGAGCCGGTGCCGATCGAGGAGCAGGTCGCGGCCCTCCTCGACAAGGCCCGGGCGCTGGCCCGCCTGCGCCGCACGGCGCCGGCGGAGAAGCGGCTGGCGGTGATGTTCTGGAACTACCCGGCCGGCGAGAAGAACCTGTCCGCCTCCCATCTCAACATCCCGCGCAGCCTGGAGGCGCTGACGGACGCCCTGGCCGCCGCCGGCCATGCGGTGCCGCCCCTGTCCGAGGCGCGGGCGATCGCGGCCGGGCAGGCGATGCTCGCCGGCCACTACCGGCCGGAGACGCTGTCCGGCCTCCGCGCGGACGGGCTGGCGGAGGCGCTGCCCCTGTCGACCTACCGGCAATGGTTCGACGGGCTGCCGGAGGCCGTGCAGTCCGACATCGTCGACCGCTGGGGGGAGCCGGAGGCCGACGGCGCCCTGCGCCCGGTCGACGGGGCGCCGCATTTCATCATCCCGGCGCTCCGCCTGGGCAACCTGCTGCTCCTGCCGCAGCCGCCGCGCGGGCCCGAGGCCGGACATTCCTACCATGACGCCGGCCTGCCGCCGAACCATGCCTATCTGGCCGCCTACCTGATGCTGCGCCAGGCGTTCGACGCCCACGCGCTGGTCCATTTCGGCACCCACGGAACCCAGGAATGGACGCCCGGCAAGGATCGCGGGCTTTCGGCGCAGGACATCCCGTTCCTGGCGGTCGGCGACCTGCCGGTCTTCTATCCCTACATCCAGGACAATGTCGGCGAGGCGATCCAGGCGCGGCGTCGCGGGCGGGCGGTCACCGTCAGCCACCAGACCCCGGCCTTCGCCCCGGCCGGGCTCTATGCGGAGCTGACCGAACTGCACGCGCTGGTGCACGAGCATGGCCAGCTGGCCGAGGGCGCGGTGCGCGACCGCGCCGGCGCCGGGATCCGGCAGGCCGTGGCCAAGGCCGGGCTCGATCGCGATCTCGGCTGGGACGAAGGCCGCATGGCGGCCGACTTCGACGGCTTCCTCGCCCTCCTCCACGACCATCTGCACGAGCTGGCGCGGACCGCGATGCCGCTCGGCCTGCACACGTTCGGCCGGCCGGCCGCCGCGCCGGACCGCCTCCTGACGGTCATGCAGCAACTGGGCGAACCCTACTACCGGCTGCTCGATCCCGATCCGCACGAGCTGTTCGCCGCCGAGCCGGAGCGGATCCGCCAGTCCGAACCCTACCGCCGGCTGCATCGGCATCTGCGCGAGGCGGTCCCGGTCGACGAAGCGGACGCCCCCGAGCTTCGGGCCCTGCTGGCACGGGCCGGCGAGCTGGACCGGCAGCTGGCCGACACCCAGGAGCTGGAGGCGCTGCTGGCCGGCCTGGCCGGTCGCTTCGTCGCGCCGGGGGCGGGCGGCGACCCGGTGCGCAACCCCGACATCCGCGGCGGCCGCAACCTGTTCGCCTTCGAGCCGGACAAGATCCCGACGCCGGCCGCCTATGCCGCCGGCGGCGACGCGCTGGCCCGGCTGCTGGCCGCGCACCGGGCCCAGGCCCAGGGGCGAACCCCGGAGAAGCTGGCGTTCTCGCTCTGGTCGTCGGAGGCGCAGCGCCATCTCGGGATGCTGGAAGGCCAGGTCCTGCACGCGCTCGGCCTGCGCCCGGCATGGGACAGGGGCGGGCGCGTCCGTGCCCTCGACATCATCCCCGCCGCCGAGCTCGGCCGTCCGCGCATCGACGTGGTCGTGCAGGTGACCAGCGTCTATCGCGACCAGTTCGACGGGTTCATGCGACTGCTGGCGGATGCCATCGAGCGCCTCGCCCGGCTCGACGAACCCGGCAACCCGGTCGCCCGCAACAGCCGGGCGGTGGCCGCACGGCTGGCGGAGAAGGGAATGGCCGCCCCGCGCGCCGAGGCGCTGTCGACCATGCGGATCTTCAGCAACCAGCCCGGCGACTATGGCAGCGGGTTGCCGGAGGCCACCCTGCACTCGGCCGAATGGGAGACCGAAGCGCCGCTGGCGGAGCAGTTCCTGTCGCGCCTGCAGTTCGCCTACGGCGCCCGGGAATGGGGCGTCGAGGCGGCGGAGGCCAACCTGTTCGCGGCCCAGCTCCAGGGGGTCGAGGCCGCCGTGCTGTCGCGGACCTCGAAGCTCCACGGGGTGCTGTCGACCGACCATCCGTTCGAGTATCTGGGCGGGCTGGCGCTGGCCGTGCGCCATCTCGACGGGGCCAGCCCGAAGCTCTATGTCGCCGACCTGCGCGACCCGGCCCTGCGCATCACCGAGGCCGGGCGCTTCCTGGCCGACGAGCTGCGCGGACGCTACCTGAACCCGCAATGGATCCGGTCCATGCAGGCCGAGGGCTATGCCGGCACGCTGCAGATGGTGAACCTCGCCAACAACCTGTGGGGCTGGCAGGTGACGGCGCCGGAGACGGTGCGCGCGGACCAGTGGCAGGCGGTGCACGACACCTTCGTGCGCGACAGCCGGCAGCTCGGCCTGGACGCCTGGTTCGAGGTGCACAACCCGACCGCCCAGGCCCAGGTGATCGAGCGGATGCTGGAGGCGGTCCGCAAGGACTATTGGCGCGCGTCCGAGGAGACCCGGCGCCAGCTGGTGGAGCGCTGGCAGCAGCTGGCCGCGGCGCACGGGGTCCAGGCGGGGGCCCCGGCCACCCGGGCCTTCGTGGAGGCGCAGGCCGCCGGGTTCGGGCTTGCCCAGCCGGCCGGGCCGGCGGCGCCGCCGGTCGATGCCCCGGCCGGCCCGGCGCCGGAGTCGCAGACGGTGCAGGGCCAGGTCCTGCGCGATTCGGCGGTGGCGGCGACGGCCGGGCCGGTCGCCGACCACCTGTGGATGGGGCTGGGCGGCCTCGCCCTCTGCCTGCTCGCGGGCGGGGCGGCGCAGTGGCGGAGAAATGCGATGACCAGCCGGGTGGAGCGTTCATGACGGTATTCGAGGCATCCCTCTATGATCTCGCCCGCCTGTTCCTGACCCCCGTCCTCGTCCTCATCCTCCTGGCGCTGCTCTATTCCTTCGTTGCCCTCGGCGCCTTCCTGGTGGAGGCCCTGCAGCGCCGGCGCGGCCGGCACGCCTCGGAGCTGGCGGCCCATGCCCGGCGGACGGGGTGCGCCAGCGACGACCTGGAGCTCTGGATCATGAAGCGGCTGGAATGGCTGCGCATCGTCGCCCGCAGCGCGCCCATGCTGGGGCTGGTGGCGACCATGATCCCGATGGGCCCGGCGCTGCTGGCGCTGACCCGCAACGAGGCCAAGGGCATCGGCGAGAACCTGGTGGTCGCCTTCTCCGCGGTCATCCTGGCGCTCGTCGCGGCCAGCATCGCCTTCTTCGTCCTGACGATCCGCCGCCGCTGGCTGCTGCAGGAACTGCGGACGATTGAGCGCGGCCGGGAGGGTGCCTGATGCGCTTCCTCGACGAGGACGAGGCCGACGACCCGATCCTGTCGGTCGTCAACCTCATCGACCTCTTCCTGGTCGTCGCCGGCATCCTGATGATCATCGTGGTCCAGAACCCCCTGAACCCGTTCTCGGCCGAGAAGGTCATCGTCGTCGAGCGTCCAGGCGAGGCGGACATGGCCATTACCGTCAAGGACGGCCAGGAACTGAAGCGCTACGAATCGACGGGGGAGATCGGCGAGGGCAAGGGCATCAAGGCCGGCGTCACCTATCGCCTGCCGGATGGCCGGCTCGTCTACGTGCCGGAAGGCCGCTGACAGCCGGCCGCGCCGGTCGGATTGCAGACCCCGGGCCCGGGGAACCTACGCGGCGGCCGGCGCCCGGGTGTCGACATGGATCATCCACGAGATCCCGAAGCGGTCGACCACCGCGCCGAAGCGCGAGGCGAAGAAGGTCTCGGCCATCGGCATCTGGATCTCGCCGCCCTCGGCCAGCACCGCGAACAGGCGCTCGGCCTCCTCGTCGGTGGCCGGCGACAGGGCCAGCGAGAAGCCCTGCGGCTTCGGCTGCTGGCCGGTGCACTGCCCGTCGGAGACCAGCACCGTCGACTGGCCGATCTTCAGCGCGGCATGCATCACCTTGTCGGCCATCCCGGGCGGCATGGCGTCGGCGGGCATGTCCGGGTTCTCCTTGAAGCGCATGATCATCACCAGCTCGGCGCCGAGCGCCTGGCGGTAGAAGTCGATCGCCTCCTGGCAGCGGCCGTCGAAGAACAGGTAGGGCTGGATTTGCATGGCCAATCCTCTTGTGTACAACGTCCACAATAGCTAGCAGAGTCGGTGGACGCTGTCCACATGAGGGAAATGACAAAAGGCGAGACGATGGACGAGCGGCCGGCACGCGGCACCTACCGCCATGGCGACCTGCAGCGGGCGTTGCTCGACGCGGGCATCGCGCTGGCCCGCGCGGGTGGCCCGGAAGCGGTGGTGCTGCGCGAGGCGACGCGGCGCGCGGGGGTCGTCCCCAATGCCGCCTATCGCCATTTCGCCAGCCGGCACGACCTGCTGCGGGCGGTGCGGGCGTCGGCCCTGGCGAGCCTGGCGGCGGCGATGGAGGCGGAGCTGGCGGCCCTGCCCGCCGATGCCGACCCCGCCACGGACGCGCGGGGCCGGGTCCGGGCGGTCGGCATCGGCTATCTGCGTTTCGCCCGTGCCGAGCCGGGCCTGTTCCGTGCCGCCTTCACGATCTCGCCCGACGACTGGCCGGCGGTGGCCGTGCCCCGGCCGGAGGACGGCCGCCATCCCTGCCAGCTCCTGGGTGCGGCCCTCGACCGGATGGTCGAGGCGGGCCTGCTGGCCGCCGATCGGCGGCCGGGGGCGGAGTTCGTCGCCTGGTCGGCCGTCCACGGCCTCGCCACCCTGCTGATCGCCGGGCCGCTGTCCCGCCTCGACCCGGCCGCCGCGGACAGGGTGGGCGACCGGTTGCTGGAGATGGTCGAGAAGGGGCTGGCCGGGTAGGCGTCAGCCGGGGCTGTGGCAGACGGCTTCGATGTTGTTGCCGTCGGGGTCGAGGACGAAGGCGGCATAGTAGTTCGGGTGATAGTGCGGCCGTAGCCCGGGCCCGCCATTGTCGCGCCCGCCCGCCGCGATCGCCGCGGCGAAGAACGCATCGACCGCCGCGCGCGAGCCGGCATGAAGAGCCACATGCACGCCCGGGCCCGCCCGGCCGCCGGACGAGATCCAGAAGAACGGCTTCTGGTCCGTCCCGAACCCCGCATGCGCGGCGTTCCCGGTCTCCTCCGCGGTCACCTCCATCACCGGTCGGACCGAAAGGGGGGCCAGCGCCTGCGTGAAGAAGGCCCGGGATCGTTGGAAGTCGGTCACGGCAAAGCCGATATGGTCGATCATGGCGCAGCTCTCCACCCGTCAGCCTGGCTGCACCCTAGCGGTACAGGTACTCCGGCAGCCACAGGCCGATGCCGGGGAAGGTGTAGAACAGCACCATCGCCACCAGCACCAGCCCCATGAAGGGCATGACCCCGCGGAATATCTGGTTGATGGAGACATGCGCCGGCGCCACCCCCTTCAGGTAGAAGGGCGCCATCGCGACCGGCGGCGACAGGAACGAGGTCTGGATGTTGAGGGCGATCAAGAGGCCGAAGAACAGCGGGTCGATGTCGAAATGCTTCAGCAGCGGCAGGAAGATCGGCACGAAGATGATGATGATCTCGGTCCATTCCAGCGGCCAGCCGAGCACGAAGATGATGAGCTGGGTGAGCAGCAGGAAGGTGAGCGGCGTCAGGTCGAGGCCGAGCACGAAGTTCTCGATCACCGCCTGGCCGCCGAGATAGGCGAAGATCGACGAGAAGATGAACGAGCCGACGAACAGCCAGCACACCATGGCCGAGGTGCGGGCGGTGAGGAATACCGACTCCTTCAGCTTGCGGAAGTCGAGGGAGCGGTAGATCGCGGCCAGGAAGACGCTGCCGAGCGCGCCGATGGCGGCCGCCTCGGACGGGGTCGCCAGCCCGAACAGGATGGCGCCCAGGACGGCGGCGATCAGGGCGGCGAGCGGCACGAAGGAACCGGCGAGGCTGCCGAGGACGGCCAGCAGCGGCACGTTGCGCTCGGACTTCGGCAGGGGCGGCGCCAGGGACGGGTTGAGCCAGGCGCGGATCATGACGTAGCCGATATAGAGCCCGGCCAGCATCAGGCCGGGAAAGAACGCCCCGGCATAGAGCTTGACGACCGAGACGCCCGCGGTCGCGCCGTAGAGGATCAGCATGATGCTGGGCGGAATGAGGATGCCGAGGCAGCCGCCGGCGCAGATCACCCCCGCCGCCAGCCGCTCGTCGTAGCCGTAGCGCAGCATGGCGGGGAAGGCGAGCAGGCCCATCAGGGTGACGACCGCGCCGACGATGCCGGTCGCCGTCGCGAACAGCGCGCAGGTGACGAGCGTTGCCACCGCCAGCGCCCCCGGCAGGCCGCTCGCCGCCAGCAGCAGCGACTTGAACAGGCGGTCGAGGATGTTCGCCCGCTCGATGATGTAGCCCATGAAGACGAACAGCGGGACGGAGATCAGCACGTCGTTGGCCATCACCGAATAGGTGCGCTGGACCACGAGCTGGAACACCGTGTCGCCCATCGCCATGTAGCCGAAGCCGATGCCGAGCGCCATCAGGGTGAAGGCGATGGGGAAGCCCAGCATGATGGCGACGACGAACAGCGCCAGCATGAGGACGCCGAGCTGGGGATCGGTCATGCCGGCTCTCCGCGCTCGCGCGCCTTCTGTTCGAGGATGACCTTCTCCAGCTCCTCCACGTCGTGCAGCCGCTGCGGCCAGGCGCCGGTGCGCAGGCAGATCACGCAGCGCGCCGTCTCGGCCATGCCCTGGAGCAGCATCAGCACGCCGGTGATCGGGATCAGCGTCTTGAAGTGGTAGAGCGGCGGCCCGTTCGGGCTGTTCGAGCTGTGCTCGTTGAACATCCACGACATCCGGGCGAAGCCGTAGCCGGCATAGATGAGCGCGAGGATGCCGGGAAAGAAGAAGAGGATGTAGAGCACCAGGTCGAGCCCGGCCTGCTGGCGCGGCGACCATTGACGATAGAGGAAGTCGCCCCGGACATGGCCGTTGCGCGACAGGGTGTAGGCGCCGGCCATCATGAACAGCGCGCCGTAGAGCATGTAGCTGACGTCGAAGGCCCAGTCGGTCGGGGTCTTCAGGACATAGCGGGAGAAGACCTCCCAGGTGATCGCCAGCGTCAGGACGACGATCGACCAGGCGAACGCCTTGCCGACCCAGGCGCTGAGGGCGTCGATCGCGAGCAGGATCCGGTTCATGCGGGACAGACCGCCCTCTTGGTCGCACGGCAGAAGGGGGCGGGCCCGCCGGCAAGGCCGGCGGGCCCGCGGGCATCAGCCGAAGAAGTGCTTGTAGGCCATCTCGCCCGAGACGTTGTTGACCCGCTCGTAGGCGATCGTCCGCTTGGCCCATTCCTTCTGCGAGGCGATGACCTTGGCGAAGAAGGCCTCCTTGGACTGGGCCTCCAGCACCTTGTCCCAGGCCTTGAGCTGGGCCTCGAGCACCGAATCCGGCGTCTTGATGATGTTGACGCCCTTTTTCCGCAGCTCCTCCAGGTCCTTGGAGTAGCGGTCGAGCGCCTTCCAGATCATGTCCGACGACGCGGCCTCGGCGCCGTACTTGAGGATCGCCCGCAGCTCGGCCGGCAGCGCCTCGTACTTGCGCTTGTTGAAGATGATCTCGAAGCTCTCGGCGGCCTGATGGTAGCTCTGCATCATGTAGAACTTCGACACGTCGGCGAAGCCGAGCAGGATGTCGGAGGAGGGGTTGTTGAACTCCGCCGCGTCCAGCAGGCCGCGGTCCATGGCCGGCACGATCTCGCCGCCCGCCAGGATGGTAACCGCCGCGCCCATCTCCTTGAACAGGTCGGCCGACAGCCCGACGGTGCGGTACTTCACGTTCTTCAGGTCGTCGGGCGACTTGATTTCCTTCTTGAACCAGCCGAGCGGCTGGGTCGGCATCGGCGCCGACAGGAAGCCGACGACGTTGAGCTTGAGGATGTCGTTGACCAGCTCGTTGTAGAGCTTCTCGCCGCCGCCGTAATGGAACCAGCCGAGGAAGTTGGTGGCGTTCCAGCCGAGCGAGGGCGGGGTGCCGAACAGCGAGAAGGCCTTGTGCTTGCCGTACCAGTAGGCGCAGACGCCATGCCCGCCATCGAGGATGCCGGCATTGACCGCGTCCTGCATCTGGAAGGCGGGCACGACAGCACCCGCCGCCAGCACCTCGAGCTTGAGGCGCCCGCCCGCCATCTCGTTGACGCGCCGGGCGTAGTCGAGGGCGAATTCGTGGAAGATGTCCTTGGTCGGCCAGGTGCTCTGGAACTTCCAGCTCACCGTCTGGGCGCGCGACACGGCGGGGGCGGCGATGCTGGCGCCGGCGGCGATGCCGGCCAGGGCCATCCCCTTGAGCACGCGGCGTCGACCGGCACCGACGGGCACACCCGTCTGCTTCCTGCTCGTCATCTTGGGTTCCTCTCCCGGGATAGTCGGCGCCGGATTTTTTTCCCGGCTTGGTATCCAGGCTAACCCGGTTCCGGCGAGACTGTCACGCCGGACTTTTGTCCGGTGCGGCTCCGTATGCACAAGGAAGGCACGGGGGGCGCGCATCCGGCCGCCGACCATGCCGGTCCGGTCGCTTCGAGGAGGGCAGCACGATGACGTTGCAGGCATTCGTTCCGATGATCACCTATCCCGACGCCGTTCCGGACCGGATGCCCCGCCATGTCGTCCATCTGGCGAGCCATGTCGGGGCCGGCCTCGAGGTGCTCGTCTTCCAGCCGGACATCCCGAAGCTGTCCTCGCCGCTCGGCACGCTGCTGATCGACATGCCGGCGATCGCCCACGAGACCCGGGTCCGCTGCCAGCAGCGGGCCCGCGACGTCGCGGACGCCCTGCGGCAGGAGGCCGGGCTTCGCGGGGTCGAGGTGCATTGCGCCGATGCCGAGGTCCTGCCCGCCATGTTCGGCGAGGTCGCGGCGGAGGCGGCACGGTACTGCGACCTGTCGCTCGTCGCCTGGGCGCCGGACAACGCCGCGATCGCCGGCCTGGCCGAGGCGGTGGTGTTCGGGTCGGGCCGGCCGGCCGTGCTGGTGCCGGATGTCGGGGCCGACCCGGCGCATGTCGTCATCGCCTGGGACGGCAGCCGCGTCGCCGCCCGCGCGGTCGCCGACGCGGCCCCGTTCCTCGACCGGGCGACCCGGGTGACGGTCGTCTCCGTGACCGACGAGAAGGCCCTGCCGGAGCCCGATGCCGCCCGCCGCCTGGCCGACCGGCTGGTGCGCCGCGGCGTGCCGGCCGCGGCCGAGACCATCGCCGGCGGCGGGCGGGCGATCGGTGCCGCCCTGCAGGCCTGCGCGATCGACCGCGGCGCCGGCCTGCTCGTCATGGGCGGCTACGGGCATTCGCGCCTGCGCGACTTCGTCCTGGGCGGGGCGACGCGGGGCATCCTGGCGGATCTGCGGCTGCCCGTGCTCATGTCCCACTGATGCGGCGACGGGCCCGGGCTTGCGTCCGGGCCCGGCCCGCGCCAGGAATGCGGCATGGAGCCATCCCCGTACGTCGACAGCTTCTACGCCCGGACCCGCGCCGACGATCGCCGCTGGCCCGCCCTCTCCGGCACCGTCGAGGCCGATACCTGCATCGTCGGCGGCGGCCTGGCCGGTCTCAACCTCGCCCTGGAGCTGGCCGGGCGCGGCCGGCGGGTCGTGCTGCTGGAGGCGCAGCGGGTCGGCTGGGGCGCGTCGGGGCGCAACGGCGGCTTCGTCGGCCCCGGCTATTCGCTGGGCGCGCGGCGCATCCTGGACCGGGTCGGGCCCGACGACGCGCGCCGGCTCTACGGCCTGACGGTCGAGGCGGTGGCGACCATCCACCGCCGCATCGCGCAGTTCGCCATTCCCTGCGGGCCGGTGGTGCGCGGCATCCTCAAGGCCGGCCTGGCCGAGGAGGGGCCCGGCCTGCAGCGCGACATCGACTTCATGGCCGGGCAGTTCGGGGTGGAAACGCTGGAGCACTGGCCGGCCGAGCGCGTGCGGTCGGTGCTGGCGACCGATCGCTACAGCGACGCCATCCTGCAGAACGGCTCGGTCCATCTCCACTCGCTCAACTACGCCCGCGGCATCGCCGCGGCCGCCAGTGCGGCGGGGGCGGCGATCCATGAAGGGTCGGCCGCGACCGGGCATGCGCTGGACGGGCCGGTCAAGGAGGTGCGGACGGCGGCCGGCCGGGTGCGGGCGCGCGAGGTGGTGTTCGCCTGCGGCGGCTATGTCGGCATGCTGCACACCCGCCTGTCGATGGCGACGGTGCCGGTCGCGACCTACGTCATGCTGACCGAGCCGCTGGGCGACCGGCTGGCCGGGGTCATCGGGGTGCCGCACGGCGTCTCCGACACCCGCTTCTGCAACGACTACTACCGGCCCTTGGCCGACACCCGCATCCTGTGGGGCGGCCGGGTCAGCACCTTCCATCCGCCGGCCGTCCGCATCGCGGCCGCGCTGCGCCGCGACATGCTGGCGGTCTATCCGCAGCTGGCCGACGTGAAGGTGGAGGTCGCCTGGGGCGGCACCATGGGCTACCCGATGCACAAGATGCCGCTGATCGGCCAGCTGTCGCCCGGCGTCTGGTACTGCATGGGCTTCGGCGGCCACGGCATGTCGGCGACCACGGCGGGGGCGGCGGTGGTCGCCGCGGGCATCGCCGACGGGGACGACCGCTGGCGCCTGTTCGCGCCGTTCGGCCTGGCCTTCACCGGCGGTCCTCTCGCCCGGCCAGCCGCGCAGACCATCTACTGGGGCCACAAGCTGCGCGACGGCTGGCGCGCCCGCGGCCGCCCGCGGGCGGCCTGAAACGAAGCGGGCGGCGCCGGGTTTCCCCGGCGCCGCCCCTGGTCGCAACCCCGGTCGCGGATCAGTCGCGGGCGGATGCGGTGCGCATGCGCTCCGGCGTCGGCGGCGCCGGCAGGGCCTTGCGGGCCTGCACCGCCTGCAGGACCTTGGCGTCCAGCCCGTAGATGTCGTCGTGGAAGACGACCTTGCCGTCGTCGCCGACCCATGCGGTCAGGTAGGCGATATGGACGTTCAGGCTGTCGCGCAGCGGCACGGCGCGGGTGGCGCGCTGGGCGAAGGTCGCGTCGATCTGCTCCTGCGACCAGCCCGCCCCTTCGGTCAGCAGCAGGTTGGCGAACAGGTCCGGCTTCTCCAGGCGGATGCAGCCCGAGCTGTAGGCCCTGGCGGTGCGCTGGAAGAGGCTGCGCTTCGGCGTGTCGTGCAGGTAGATGGCCTCGTCGTTCGGCAGCATCATCTTGACCTTGCCGAGCGAGTTGCCGGCCCCCGGATCCTGGCGGAAGCGGAACGGCACCCGGCCGGCGAATTCCTCCCACACGATCTGGGCCGGGTCGATCTGGCGCATCCGCCCGTCGACCATGGCGAGCACGCGGATATTGTGCTCCTCCAGGTAGTTCGGGTTGCGGCGGATGGCGGGCAGGATGTCCTCGTTGGCCAGGCGCGAGGGCACCGACCAGGTCGGGTTGACCTCGACCGTGGCGAGCCGGCTGGAGAAGGTGGGCGTCTGCCGGGCGCGGGTGCCGACCACCACCTTCATCTGCATGGTGGCGCGGTCGCCTTCCATCACCGCCAGGGTGAAGGCGGGGACGTTGACCAGCACGTGGCGGGCGCCGAGATCGCGCGGCATGCGCCGCCAGCGCTCCAGGGTCGCGTCGATCTGGACCAGCCGGTCGGCCGGCCCGGCATTCAGCGCCGCCAGCGTGGCGCGGCCGACATGGCCGTCGGGCTGCAGGCGGTTGGCCGCCTGGAAGCGCATCACGGCCTGCTTCAGGGTCTGGTCGAAGCGGTTCGGCTCGCCCGCCGCCTGGACGGTCTCGCCCCATGCCGCAAGGCGGGCGCGGATCGCCGGCACGCGGCCATCGAGGTAGCCGCCGCGGATGGTCGGGCCGTCCGGGATCCGCGCGCTTGCCGCCTGCTGCGCGGCGCGCTCCTTGTAGATGCGCCGGGCGGCGAGCAGCCGCTGGTACTGGCTGTTGGCCGGCGACAGGGTCGCCACCAGCTGGCGCATGTCGCCCGTCTCCACCAGGCGGGCCAGCTCGCGCGGGTCGATCTGGTCGGGCGGCAGCACGAACACCGCGTGCCGCGGCGCGCCCTCGTCGCGCTCCACCCCCAGCAGCCAGCCGGCATAGCGCAGAAGCGCTCCGGTCAGGGCCAGCTCGAGCTGCGGCCGGGCGGCGGGATCCGCCCGCTCGACCATCGCCTTCAAGGCCGGCAGCCCCAGCGCCTCGGTCGAGATGCCATGCTCCTCGGCCAGGGCCAGCGCCTCGATCAGCGCCCGGCCCCGCTCGGTCAGCCCGGATTCGGAGGTCCAGCGCGGCTGGAAGTCGGCGGTGGCATAGAATTCGCGCACCTGGCCCACCTGCCGGCCCGGCCAGGACGACAGGGCGGTCGACTGGTCGCCGACGAAATCGGCGATCCAGGTCGGCATCGCCGGCTTCTCCACCGCCGACGGCGGCGGCGCCCCGGGCTGGGCCGCCCAGGCGGACAGCGGAATCAAGGACGCGGCCGCCAGCGCGCCTGCGGCGCAGAGGGAGCGGATTCGCGGACGGCGGGGAAAGGGGGACCCCGCATCGTGGCAGGTTCGATGGGTCATGACCGGTCTCGCGTTCGGGGGTGCGTGTGGAACTGACCTAGCACGCAGGGTAACCAGCGATAAGGTCGGGACAACCTCCCGACCGCAAAATATGGTCGCGTGTGGCATCCCGGCGGTTCATTCGCCGACGCGGAAAGGGATTCCGGTCATGAAATCGCCACCGCCGGACGGCGATCCTTTGGCTATAATCAATCCTCAACCGGACGATGCCCCGTCCGGGTCAAGGGAGTTCGCGCGATGGTCGCTATGCGCCGCCTGTTCGCCACCCTCGCTCTGGTCGTGCTCTCCGCGACCGCGATTCCGCCCTCTCCGGCACTGGCCCAGGCGAGCACGGCGCCGACTTCGCCGCTTCCCGCCGCCGTCGAGTCGCCCGAGTTGGCGCAGGCGGCCGAGCGCTATGGGAAGGTGCTGCAGGCCCGCACCGGGGCGGGCAAGCCGGACGCGACCGCAGCCCAGGCGGCGCGCCAGCGCGGCGACGACCACGCCCGGGCGAAGCGCTGGGCCCAGGCGGTGGCGGAGTACGAGACCGCGATCGTGCGCGGCCTCGACGACCACCGGACCTGGCTCGAACTGGCGCGCGCGTTGGAGCAGGCGCGCAACGACCGCGCTTCGGCCGCCGCCCATGTGGCGCTGGGCAAGGCGCGCAGCCCGGTCGACCGCGCCAACGCCCTCTATGTGATGGCCCGGCAGCTCGACCGCTCGAGCCGCCAGCGCGACGCGCTGGCCGTGTTCGACGCGGCGATCGCGCTCGCCCCGGCCGAGGCGGCGGTGAAGCGCCGCGACGAGCTGCGGCGCATCGTGGCCTTCCGCGTCGTCGGCGTGACGGTGACCGCGGAAACCGAGCAGCCGCAGATCTGCCTTCGCTTCAACTACGAACTGACCAAGGCCAAGGGCTTCAATTTCGGCGACTATCTGCGCAGCGAGCCGGCGGTCCGCGGCAACGTGTCCGGCCGCGGCAACAACCTGTGCGTGGACGGCGTCCAGCACGGGCAGGTCTACGCGCTGACGGTGCGCGCCGGCCTGCCGGCCGAGAATGGCGACCGGCTGGAGGAGAGCCAGCAGACCCGGGCCATCGTGCGCGACCGCCAGCCGTCGGTGGCGTTCCGCGGGCCGGCCTACGTCCTGCCGCAGGAAGGCAGCCGCGGCGTGCCGCTGACGGCCGTCAACTCGGCCCGCGTCCGCCTCCAGCTCCTGCGCGTCAACGATCGCGCCCTGGTCGAGCAGGTGGCGCGCGACGGGTTCTCGGCCGGCCTCAGCCAGGCGGAGGTCGACGAGGTGGCCGAGCAGAGCGGCAGCCGCGTCTGGTCGGGCGAGATGGACCTGCCGGCGGGCGAGCGCAACCGCCCGCGCGCCGCGCTGGTGCCGATCGGCGAGATCGTCAAGGAACGCAAGCCGGGCCTCTACCTGATGGTCGCCGACCCGGTGGAGACGCCGCGCAGCGAGTATGCCGAGAAGGCGACGCAGTGGGTGCTCGTCTCCGACCTCGGCATCACCAGCCTGTCGGGCGAGGATGGGCTGTCGGTCATCGTCCGCTCGCTCGGCACGGCCCTTCCGGTCGGCGATGTCGACGTGCGCCTGTTCGCGCGCAACAACTCCGAGCTGGGCCGGGTCGCGACCGATGCCGAGGGCATCGCGCGCTTCCCGGCGCCGGCCATGCGCGGGCGCGGCGGCGACGGCCCGGCCGTGGTCATGCTCTATGGCCGCGAGGGCGACTTCAACTTCCTGAGCCTGGTGCGGCCGGCCTTCGACCTGTCGGACCGCGGCGTCTCCGGCCGGCCGGTGCCGGGCCCCCTCGACGCCTTCCTCTACAGCGACCGTGGGGTCTATCGACCGGGCGAGACCGCGCACCTGATGGCGCTCCTGCGCAACGACCGCGGCACGGCCGAGACCGGCCTGCCGCTGACCTTCCGGGTCCTGCGCCCCGACGGGGTCGAGGTGGTCAAGACGACCCTGCAGTCGACCGCCGAGGGCGGCTACCATCTGGTGGTGCCGATCGCCGACCGGGCGCGCACCGGCAAGTGGTCGGCCCAGGCCTATGTCGATCCCAAGGGCAAGCCGGTCGGGCAGATCGAGTTCTCGGTCGAGGACGTTGCGCCGCCGACCATCGAGGTCGCGATCGAGGCGGCCGGCGATCAGGCCAAGCCGGGGGTCGCCCTGCCGGTGACGATGACCGGCAAGTTCTTCTATGGCGCGCCCGCGGTGGGTGCCGGCGCCGAGGCCGAGGTGATCGTCGCTGCCGCGGCGGACCCTTATCCGATGCATAAGGGCTATCGCTTCGGCCCGGTCGACGGCGAGGTCGAGCCGCAGCGCACCGAGGTCGAGGTCCAGGCGGCCGACGCCGAGGGCAAGACCCGATTCGAGGTGAAGCTCGATTCCCTGCCGGAGACGACCCGGCCGCTCGACGTCACCATCCGCGGCTCGATGTTCGAGCCGGGCGGCCGGCCGGTCACCCGGCGGCTGACCCTGCCGGTCGCCGCCCGGCCGTTCGACATCGGCATCCGCTCGCGCTCGGGGGAATCGGCGGTGGCCGAGGGACAGCCGGTCAACTTCGACGTCATCGCGGTCGATCGCCAGGGCCGGCCGGTGGCCGCGCCCGGGCTCAAGTTCGAGCTGGTGAGCGAGCGCTGGCACTGGCAGTGGTACAACCAGTATGGCGAGTGGAAGTACCGCGCCATCATCCAGGATCGCCGCCAGGATGCCGGCACGCTGGCCGTCGCCGCGACGATGCCGGCGACCCTGGAGCGCAGCCTGGCGGCCGGGCGCTGGCGCCTCGACGTCTTCGACGAGAAGACGGGTGCTGCGTCGAGCTTCCGCTTCCGGGTCGGCTGGTGGGTCGGCGCCGAGGCGCCGGAGGTGCCCGACCGGCTCGAGGTGACGCTCGACAAGCCGCGCTACCGCCCGGGCGAGACGGCCAAGCTGTTCCTCAAGGGGCCGTTCGCCGGCGAGGCGATCGTGACCGTCGTGTCCAACCGGGTGCACCTGGTGCGCGCCGTGCACCTGCCCGGGGTCGGCAACACCGTGGAGCTGCCGGTCGATGCCGACTGGGGGGCGGGCGTCTATGTGCTGGCAACCGGCCTGCGCCCGGCCGCTGCCGCTGACCCGCTCGGCCCCGGCCGCGCCGTCGGCGTCGCCTGGATGCCGATCGAGCGGACGGAAGGCGCGCTCACCGTGCAGCTGGAGGCGCCCGAGGTGGTACGGCCGCGCCGGTCGGCCGAGGTCCAGGTGCGCGTGGGCGGGACCCGCGAGGGCAAGGCGCACGTCACGCTCGCCGCCGTCGACGAGGGCGTGCTGCGCCTGACCGATTTCCAGACGCCGTCGCCCGAGCGCCATTTCTTCGGCCGGCGCCAGCTGGGCGTCGACCTGCGCGACCTCTATGGGCGGCTGCTCGACGGCCGCACCGGCGATGTCGGCCGGCTGCGCTCGGGCGGCGACGATTCGGCCGAGCGCAACCTGGGCGGCCTGCCGAAGAAGAACATCAAGCTGACGGCGCTGTTCTCGGGCATCGTCGACCTCGACCCGCAGGGGCGGGCGACCATTCCGCTCGCCGTGCCCGACTTCCAGGGCCGGCTCCGGCTGATGGCGGTCGCCTGGAGCGCCACGGCCGTGGGGGCCGGGGAAGGCGCCATGACGGTCCGCGACCCGGTCGCCAGCCTGGTCGCCACGCCGCGCTTCCTGGCGCCGGGCGACGCCGCGCAGACGACCGTCTCGCTCGACAATGTCGACGGGGCGGCGGGCGAGTACGTCCTGCGCCTGCGCGGCGAGGGCGCGGTGCGCATCGAGGCGCCGGCGGAGGTCAAGGTCCAGCTGGAGCCGGGCAAGCGCTTCGAGCAGGCCTATCCCTTGTCCGGCACCCGGATCGGCGACGGGCGGGTCCTGATGTCGCTGTCCGGGCCCCAGGGCTTCGCGGTCGACCGGGAATGGGACCTGTCGGTCCGCCCGACCCAGCCCTACGAGGCCAAGCGGATCGTCGGCCGGATCGAGCCCGGGCAGAGCCTGGCGCTGGGGGCCGACCTGGTCGCCGACCTGCTGCCCGGCACCGCCGAGGTCTTCCTCAACCTCAGCCCGCGGCCGAGCTGGGACGTGGCGGGGCTGATCCGCGAGCTCGACCGCTACCCCTATGGCTGCGTCGAGCAGACGACGAGCGTCGCCATGCCGCTGCTCTACCTGGCCGACGTCGCCCGGGAATGGCAGCTGCCGGGGCGCCGCGTCGACGCCAAGGAGCGCATCGACACCGCGCTCCGCCGGCTGGCCGACATGCAGCAGTCGGATGGGGCCTACGGGCTGTGGGGCGCCTTCGACACGGCGGATGCCTGGCTCACCGCCTATGTCGTCGATTTCTTCGCCCGCGCCCGCGACCAGGGCCACCTGGTGCCGGACGTGGCGATGAAGAACGCGGTCGAGTACCTGGCCTCCTATGTCCGCCGCAACGCCGCCGAGCCGTCGGAGCTGGCGACCCATGCCTATGCCTATTACGCACTGGCGCGGGCCCGGGCGGGCGACCTGGGCGGGGTGCGCTACTTCCACGACACCCAGCTGAACCGCCTGCCGACCGCGCTCGCCATGGCCCAGGTGGGGGCGGCGCTCGCCCTCTACGGCGACGGGCCGCGGGCCGCGACGGCGTTCGCCGCGGCCACTGCCGCGCCCTCTCCGGTGGCGCTGGTGAGCAGCCGGAACTATGGCAGCGAGCTGCGCGACCGGGCGGGCGTGCTGGCGCTGGCGGCCGAAGCCGGGGTGCCGATCCAGCGCGCCTCGGCCCTGGCGGAGGACATCGCCCAGCGCTTCGCGCGCAAGCGCTACACCTCGACCCAGGAGAAGGCGTGGCTGCTGCTGGCCGCGCACGCGGTCGCCCGCTCGGGCGGGCCGATGACGGTCGCCGTCGACGACGGTCCGGCCCGGGTCAGCAACCGGACGCTGAGCCTGCGGCCGCGGATCGAGGGCGATGCCGGCCGGATGACGGTCGCCAACCGCGGAGACGAGCCGGTCTGGCGCTCGATCTCGGTCAGCGGGGTGCCGCGCGACCAGCGCCCGGCCGAGAACCACGGCTTCGTGCTGGAGCGCAAGTTCCACCTGGCGGACGGCAAGCCGGCCGACCTGTCGAAGGTGCGCCAGAACGACCTGGTGGTGGTCGTCGTCTCGGGCGAATGGGCGGAGACCGAGGCCGAGGGCGCCAACGCGCTCCTCGTCGACCTGATCCCGTCCGGCTTCGAGCTGGAGAATGCCCGGCTGGCGGGCGGGCGCGGCACCAAGGACTTCGCCTGGATGCCGGACCTGACCGAGGCGACCCACACCGAGCTGCGCGACGACCGCTTCGTCGCCGGGCTGACGCTGAGCAAGGGCGATGCCTCCTTCACCCTGGCCTACCTGATGCGCGCGGTTACCCCCGGCCGCTACGTCGTGCCCGGCAGCTATGTCGAGGACATGTACCGGCCGGAACGGTTCGCGCGGACGGCGGCCGGCACCGCGGTGATCGGCCGGCGCTAGGCGGCCGGGCGGGGCGCGCGATGCGCCGGCGGCGCATTCTGGCCGCCGCCGCGGCGGCCCTGGCGCTGGTCCTGGTGCTGGGGGCGGTGGCGGTCGATCGGGCGGCGCCGCCGGCGCTCGACCGCTTCCGCGACCTCTCGACCGTCGTCCTGGCGCGCGACGGCGAGGTGCTGCGGGCCTTCACCACCGCCGACGGCAGCTGGCGGCTGCCGGCTATGCCGGCTGATGTCGACCCGCTGCTGGTGGCGATGCTGCTCGCCTACGAGGACCAGCGCTTCCGCTCCCACCCGGGGGTCGACCCGCTGGCGGTGGTCCGCGCCGCCGGGCAATGGCTGGCGGCGGGCGAGGTCGTCTCCGGCGCTTCGACCCTGACCATGCAGGCGGCCCGCCTGCTGGAGCCGCGGCCGCGCACCCTGTGGTCGAAGGCGGTGGAGATGGCGCGCGCCATCCAGCTCGAGCGCCGCTTCGACAAGGACGCCATCCTCGGCCTCTACCTGACGCTTGCCCCCTATGGCGGCAACGTCGAAGGGGTGCGGGCGGCGTCGCGCATCTATTTCGGCAAGGAGCCGACGGCGCTGCGCCCGGCCGAGGCCGCGCTGCTGGTCGCCCTGCCGCAGTCGCCGACGCGACTCCGCCCCGACCGCTTCCCGGAGGCCGCCCGGGCCGCGCGCGACAAGGTCCTGGCGCGGATGGTCGAGCGCGGCGTGCTCGACCGCCGGGCGGCCGACGAGGCGATCGCCGAGCCGGTCCCCGACCGCCGCTTCGCCATGCCCTTCCAGGCCCCGCACCTGGCGGCCGGCCTGCGCGCCGAGCCCTCCGCGCCGCGGGTGATCGACACCACCATCGATCCCCGCCTGCAGCGCGAGCTGGAGGCGCTGGTGCGGCGCGAGGCGGCCTCGATCGAGCCCGAGGCGTCGCTGGCCGCCCTCGTCGTCGACAACCGGACCCGCGCGATCCTGGCCCATGTCGGCTCGCCCGACCTGTTCGCCGCGGCCCGCGAGGGCGCGGTCGACATGACCCGGGCGGTGCGCTCGCCCGGCTCGACGCTCAAGCCGTTCATCTATGCGGTCGCCTTCGACGAGATCCGCCTCTCGCCCGAGACCTTGATCGACGACCTGCCCAGCAACTTCGACGGCTATGCGCCCAGCAACTTCGACCATGGCTTCCGCGGCCGGGTGACGGCGCGCCAGGCGCTGCAGCTGTCGCTCAACGTGCCGGCGGTGGCCGTGCTGCACCGGCTGGGGGCCGAGCGGTTCGCCGGGCGGCTGGCCGGCCTCGGGGTGCGGCTGCGTACCCGCGACCCGCATGCCCCGCCCTCGCTGCCGCTGGCGCTGGGCGGGGTCGGCGTCACCCTGACCGAGCTGGCCGGGCTCTACGCGGCGCTGGCCGGCGACGGCAGCTACGTGCCGCCCTATGTCCGGCCGGGGGAGCGGCAGCCGGCGGTGCCGTTCGTCGGCCCGGCCGCCGCCTGGTCGGTGTCGCGGATCCTGGAGGAGGCGCCGCCGCCCTCCGGTGTGGCACCGACCGCGATCGGCCAGGGGCGGCTGGTGGCGATGAAGACCGGGACCTCGTACGGCTATCGCGACGCCTGGGCCTTCGGCTGGGACCAGGGCCATACCGTCGGGGTCTGGACCGGCCGCCCCGACGGCACCCCGGTGCCCGGTCGCTACGGGCTGGTGACGGCCGCCCCCATCCTGCTGAAGGTCTTCGACCTGCTGCCGCCGCCGCCGATGGCACCGCCGCGGCCGGTCGCCGAAGCGGGCCTCAGGGACCTGGGGGGCGGCGCCGATCCGGCGCGGCGCGGCCAGGTGCTGCAGCGCCCAGGTGCCGCCGGGCCGGCGGGGCCGGTCATCTCGTTCCCGCCCGACGGCGCGGTCCTGCCCTGGCAGACCGGCAGCGGGGTGCCCCTGGTGGCGGTCGGCGGCCGCCCGCCGATGCGCTGGCTGGTCGATGGCCGGCCGCTCGCCGCCCGCGATTCCGGCCCGCGCCGGCCGGCCGAATGGCTGCCCGACGGCCGCGGCTTCGCCCGCCTGACCGTGCTGGACGCCGACGGTCGCGGGGCGACCGCGACGGTGCGGCTGGAGTGAAGGCGCATCGGGAGCATGTCCGAGCATCCGCCCGTATTTGATGTATAGGAATCCAGGATATATCCTCTCAAAGATGTATACCCAGGAACCGGGAGGATGCCGTGCAAGTCGGACGATGGGGGAAAAGTCTCGCCATCCGGATTCCCGCCGCCGTGGTCGAGGCCCTCGAACTCCGGGAGGGCGACGAGGTGGAAATCCGTGTCGCCGGCGCTCGGGAATGGACGATCGCCCGCAAACCCGATCGCGCCCAGCTTCTGAAGCGGCTGCGCGCCTTCCGAGGCCGGCTGCCCGCCGACTTCCGGTTCGACCGGGAAGAGGCCAATGCCCGGTGACTTCCTCGACACCAATGTCCTCATTTGCATTGCGATGGCCGATCCGGTGAAGGGCAACCGGGCAGAAGCCATCATCGACATCGGAGGCACCATCAGCGTCCAGGTCCTCGGCGAACTGACCAAGAATTGGGTGGGTGCGGCCCCCTCGAAGTCGACCTGTTCTCGGACTTGCCCGGCGCGGGCACAAGAAAACCCAAGGAGACCGCGTGGGGAAGATGGCGATGGTCGGTGCGATGGACAATGATAGCCGTCACAGCGCCCCGCAACAACTACGCTCGCGGCCAGGCCGGACTGCGGAATTCCTGCACCTCCAGAACGTATCCGTTCGGATCCCGGACGAAGAATGCGTAGACGTTGAATTCTGCGCTGAGGCTGGGCGGCGACTCGATCTCCGCGCCGCGCTCGGCCAGGCGGCGGTGCCAGCCATCGACATCGCCGGTGACCAGGGTCAGGACCACCCCGCGCGGCTCGACCACGCGGTTGGCGCGGCTGCACACGCCGAGGAACGATCGCTCGGTCACCCGGAAGATCCGGCAGGCACCCTGGTCGAGCACCTGGGGCAGTCCCAGCACCTCGGCATACCAGCGGGCGGTGCCGGCCAGGTCGCGGGTATAGATGAAGGTCACCTGCTGGTCGAAGGGTGCGGTCATCGGCGCCTTTCCGGGATGGGGCGGCTGTTGCGGAAGGCCGCTTCGCGGGTGTAAGCGATGGCCATGACCGATGGCAACCCGGCCGCCCAGGCCACGGGGGCGACGCTCGGCCCGCTTCTCAGCCCGGGCGAGCCGCTGCCCTGGTTCGTCGCGCCCACCGCCAGCAACCGCGCGTACCAGGTCGACACGGTGGCCGGGCGGTTCGTCGTCCTCAGCCTGCCCGGGTCCCTGTCGGCGCCCCCCGGCCGGGCGATGCTGGACCTTCTCTCCGGCCCGGCCCGTGCCCGCTTCGACGACCGCAATCTGGTCTTCTTCGGCGTGGCCGGGGATCGGGCCGACGTCGAATCGGCCCGTGCCGTCGACAGCCTGCCCGGGGTGCGCTGGTTTCACGACTTCCAGGGCGGCCTGGCCGCCCAGCTCGGCGTCGACGGGTCTTCGGGCACGCTGCACACCCTGGTGCTCGACCCGGCCCTGCGCGTCCTGGCCCGCTTTCACTTCGCCGACCCCGCGGCCCACAACGCGGCCCTGGGTTCGCTGGTCGCGAGCCTGCCCGCGATCGACAGCGACGGCTGGTCGTCCGGCCCCGCCCCGGTGCTGGTCGTGCCCAACATCTTCGACCCCGACCTGTGCCGGCGCCTGGTCAATCTCTACGAGACCGGGGGCGGCAGCGAGTCCGGCTTCATGACCTCGCGCGACGGTCGCTCGGTCGGCGTCAACGACCCCTCGCGCAAGCGCCGCTCGGACCACATGATCGAGGATGCGGACCTGCGGACCCTGCTGTCGCGGCTGCTGGCGCGCCGGCTGGTGCCGATGATCGAGCGCGCCACCAGCTTCCGCGCGACCCGCATCGAGCGTCATGTCGTCGCCTGCTACGAGGCCGAGCGCCGGGGCTTCTTCAGCCCGCATCGCGACAACACCACCCCGGCCACCCGCCACCGCAAGTTTGCCGTGACCATCAACCTGAACGCCGAGGAGTACGAAGGCGGCGACCTGCGCTTCCCGGAGTTCGGGCGGCGGACCTATCGGGCGCCGACCGGCGGGGCGGTGGTGTTCTCGTGCTCGATGATGCACGAGGCGACCCCGGTGACGCGGGGCCGGCGCTACGCCTTCCTGCCCTTCCTCTACGACGATGCCGCCGCGGCGATCCGCGACGAGACCCGCGGGCTGATCGTGCCGGTCCCGGAGGCCGCGACGACCGCTCCTTGAGCCGCGTCCCGCGAAAGCGGCGTCGACAGCCGGTCCCGGCGCGCGCATGATTTCCGGGGGGATGCCGGAAGACCGCTTCCGGACGTCCCCGGCGCCGACTGGGGATGGTTCCGATGGTTGGACGTGCCGGGCTGCGGCCCTTCCTGATCCTGGCGGCCCTCGTGGCCCCGCTCCTCGCCGCGCCCGGGCCGCTCGAGCGCGGCCAGGCCCGCGCCCAGGCGGCGCCGCCCGCCCAGGCCGGCGATCCGGAAGCGATGGAACTGGCCCGGCAGGCGGTGGTCAAGGTCCGCGCCTTCGTCTCGGGCGAGGCCCGCTCCGCCCGCACGCTCGGCACCGAGCGCGAGGGCTCGGGCGTGGTGATCGATTCCGACGGGCTCATCGTCACCATCGGCTACGTCATCCTGGAGGCGATGGGGGTGGAGATCACCGACCATCGCGGCCGGACGATCCGCGCCGACATCGTCGGCTATGATGCCGACACCGGCTTCGGCCTGCTGCGCGCGACCGAGCCCCTGCCGGTCCGGCCGGCCCCCATGGGCCGGGCCGGGCGACTGGCGGCGGGCGAGCGGGTGACGATCGTGGCGGCCGGCGAGGGCGGCGCCCAGCCGGCGCTGATGGTGCAGCGGCGGGAGTTCGCCGGGTACTGGGAATACATGCTGGACGAGGCGGTCTTCGTCTCGCCGCCGCACGCCCGCTGGGCCGGGGCCGGCCTCTTCACCGGCGACGGCCGGCTGGTCGCCATCGGCTCGCTGCTGGTCGGGCAGGTGGCCCCGGGGGTGCCCGTGCCCGGCAACATGATGATCCCGATCGACCTGCTGCGGCCGATCCTGGGCGACCTGCTGGCGCTGGGCCGGATGTCGACCCCGAGCCGCCCGTGGCTCGGCGTCAACGTGCAGGAGGCGCCGCGCGGGGTGATCGTGACGCGCGTCCAGGCCGAGAGCCCGGCCGAGCGCGCCGGGCTGAAGCAGGGCGACATCATCATCGGGCTGGCGGGCGAGCCGGTCCGCGACATCCCCGACTTCTATCGCAAGCTCTGGTCGAAGGGCGAGGCGGGGGTCACGGTCGGCCTCGAACTGTACGGCGCCGGCGGCGGCCGCAGCCTGACCGTCACCAGCGGCGACCGCCGCCGCTACATGAAGTCGGGGCAGTCGTACTGAACCGCCGGGTCAGCTCCGCCAGCGCAGCACGCGGCCCTTGACCGGGTTCTCGAACGGACGGCCGGCGGCGGTGGCGCGGGCGTACTCATTCTTGAGCCGGTAGTACCATTTGGCCGGCCGGTCGGCGTCGTCGATCAGCAGCAGGGTCGGGTTGTGGGCCAGGCCCGCCTGCTGCTTGGCCATGATGTCGCGGTCCTGGCCGAGGAAGGTGCGCACGAACGGCCGCAGCAGGGGGCGGAGCGGGGTCAGCCACGGCATCGTCCAGTAGATGATGTGGTGCAGCTCGGTCTCCTGGGGCCCGAGCGGCGTCACCGCCGTCAGCCCGCACAGGACGTGGCGGCCGGCGCGGACATGCTCGATGCGGATCGAGGGCAGGCGGAAGACGATCTCCGTCTCCGGCACCCCGCCCAGCAGCCTGTAGGCGCGGGAGTTGGACGAGGCGCGGTGGCGCACCATGGTGAAGCCGAGCGGCGAGGGCTCGAAGCGCTTGCTCTTGGCGTGGATCGAGGCCTTGGAACGCCACCACCAGGCGCGGTGCACGAAGGGGCCGTGCGCCGGGTCCATCAGCCCGACCACGGCGTGGTCGAGCGGGCCGTGGAACAGCATCGACTCGGCGATCTTCAGGTCGCCCGCGCCGACGTCCGACAGTTCCGGGACCGGCGGCGCCGTCTCCGGGTCGCGGCCGAAGAAGACCCAGACGTTGCCCTGGACCTCGCGGCAGGGATAGCGCTGCACCTTGACCCGGCCAAGGTCGAAGGCCTGGTCCTCGACCAGGGACGGGATGGCGGTGCAGCGGCCGTCGGCGGCGAAGCGCCAGCCATGGTAGGCGCACTCGATCTCGCCGCCCTCGAGCCGGCCGCAGGACAGGGGGATGCCGCGATGCGGGCAGATATCGCGCAGCGCGAAGGGCTGGCCGTCCGGGCCGCGGCCCAGCACCAGCGGCTCGCCCAGCACGGTCTTGGCCACCAGCCGGCCCGCTCGCAGCGCCGGCCCCGGCAGCACGAGGTACCACAGCTCGCGCAGGAAGCCGGCGTCGGCCGCGGTATGGGGCGATGGGGCGAGGGGCTCGATGGTCATGGATGGAATCATCCTGCAGGCGGCCGGGATCCTACAGGTCGCGATCCTACAGGTCGGGGGCCGGCGCGGCGAGGCTCAGCGGCACCGGATGCGGCGATAGGCCACCGGCAGCAGCGCCAGCAGCGCCAGCCCGCCCAGGGCCAGCAGGATCTCCGGCTTCAGCATCGCCGCCGCCGACAGCCCCTCGGGCGAATCGAGCATGCTGCCGAGCCCGGCGCCGACCGCGGCGAAGACGAAGGTGCCGGGCAGGATGCCGACCAGGGTCGCCGCCACATAGGTGCGGACCGGGACGCCGAGCAGGGCCGGGACGAGGTTGACCAGGCAGAAGGGGAAGACCGGCACCAGCCGCAGGGCCAGCAGGTAGGAGAAGGCGTTGCGGCGGAAACCGTCCTCCATGCATTTCACGGCCGGCCCCGCCCGCTCGGCCAGCGCTGCGCCCAGGGTGCTGCGGGCGAGCAGGAACACGGCGGTCGCACCGACGGTGGCCCCGGCCGCGGCGATCGCGCCGCCGGCCAGGGTGCCGAACAGGAAGCCGATGGCGATCGTCAGGATGACCGCCCCCGGGATCGACAGCGCAACGGCCGTGACATAGACGGCAAAGGCCGACAGTGCGGCCCAGGCGGCATCCGCCTCGACGAAGGCCTGCAGCCAGGCGCGGTTCGCCCGCAATGAATCGAAGCTGAGGTGACGGTGCAGGCCGAACCCCAGGACCGCGGCCATGGCCAGCGCCAGCAGCGCGGCCGGCCAGAGCCGTTGCCAGAGCGGGCGATGGCAACCGGGTCGGATCGGGGGTGGGGCCGCGGCCATGTTCGACACCCCTATCCAGATAGCCCGGGTGCCGGCGGCCGACAAATCACGCCCGTGTCACATCCCCGTGCCCCCGGGGACGGACGCGTCCGCCGAGTCACCCCTGCCGGGTCACCGCCGCGGGGTCACCGCCGTGGGGACCGGCCTTCCCTGGGGGCGATGCCGTGCCGGGCCAACTCGGGCCCGAGCCGGCCGGCCAGCCACAGCCCGTACATGCGGAAGTCGCTGACCAGCGACCAGAGCGGGTGGCCGAAGGTGGCCGGCCGGTTGCCCTCCACCAGGAAGTGCGACGTCCAGGCCGGCAGGTAGCCCAGTACCGGGGCGGCCACGACGAGGCGCCAGTCGGCCAGCGCGACGCCGGCGGCCAGGCAGGCGAGGCCGAGGCTGGTGCCGGTGAAGTGCCAGGCGCGGGTCGCCGGCCGGCTATGCGCGGCCAGGTACACCGGCCAGAAGGCGGCATACCCGTCGCCGGGTGCCGCCGGTTGCAGGTTTGTCATCGCCAGTCCCCCTCGCGCTTGCATTCAGGGTGGCCCGATCGTAAGTGAACCAGCTACTCCTCGCTATATATCGGTCGGTCGATCATGGGCTACAGGGTCGCTGTCGTCGGCGCCACGGGTGCGGTCGGACAGGAAATGCTGAAAACGCTGGCGGAACGCGCCTTTCCCGTGTCGGAGGCGTTCGCGCTGGCGTCCGAGCGTTCGGTCGGCCGCCAGGTCTCGTTCGGCGAGGACGACGTGCTCGACGTCCAGGACCTGGACTCGTTCAACTTCAAGGGCATCGACATCGCCCTGTTCTCGCCGGGGGCCAAGGTGTCGGCCGTGCATGCGCCGCGCGCCGCCAAGGCCGGGTGCGTGGTGATCGACAACACCTCGCAGTTCCGCATGGACCACGACGTGCCGCTGGTGGTGCCGGAGGTGAACCCGCACCGCATCGCCGACTATACGCGCCGGGGCATCATCGCCAACCCGAACTGCTCGACGATCCAGATGGTGGTGGCGCTGAAGCCGCTGCACGACGAATGGAAGATCCGCCGGGTGGTGGTCTCGACCTACCAGTCGACGTCGGGCGCCGGCAAGGAGGCGATGGACGAGCTGTTCACCCAGACCCGCGCCATCTACGTCAACGACCCGGTGACGCCGGAGCAGTTCCCCAAGCAGATCGCCTTCAACGTCATCCCCCAGATCGACAGCTTCATGGACGACGGGTCCACGAAGGAAGAGTGGAAGATGGTGGTGGAGACGCGCAAGATTCTCGATCCCGACATCCTGGTGACGGCGACCTGCGTGCGGGTGCCGACCTTCATCGGCCATGCCGAGGCGATCAACGTCGAGTTCGAGCGGCCGTGCGATGCCGATGCGGCGCGCGAACTGCTGCGCCGCTCGCCCGGGATCCTGGTCCAGGACAGCCGCGAGCCGGGCGGCTACGTGACCCCGCTCGACAGCCAGGGCGAGGATGCGGTGTTCGTCAGCCGCATCCGCCGCGACCCGACCGTCGCCAACGGCCTCAATCTCTGGGTCGTATCCGACAACCTGCGCAAGGGTGCGGCCCTGAACGCGGTGGAGATCGCCGAGATCCTGGCCGGCCGCTACCTCAAGAAGCCCGCGTCGGGCGGCCCGCGCCGCGCCGTCGGCGCCTGAACCGTCGGGAGTAGCCGGGCCGTGGAGGCGGAAACGGTCGATCAGGGCGGGGCTCCGGGGGGTGTCGATGCCTTGACCAAGGGGCAGATCCTGCTCGCCGCAGGCATCGACCTGCAGCGGGCCGGACGGGCGGAGGAGGCGATCGAGGCCTATGGCCGGGCCATCTCCGCCCGGCCCGACCTGGTCGAGGCGTACCACAATCTGGGGGTGGCCCTGCGCGGGTCCGGGCGCACGGCGGCATCGGTCGCGTGCTTCCGGCGGTCGCTGCGCCTGCGGCCGGGGCATGCCGCCACCCTGTCCAACCTGGGCAACGCGCTGCGCTCGATGGGCGAGGTCGACGACGCGGTCGAGCTGCTGCGCCAGGCCGCGGCCGGCGAGCCCGCCTCGCCCGAGATCGCCTACAACCTGGCGCTGGCGCTGCGCGATGCGGGCGCGCTGGCCGAGGCGATCCGCTACTTCGACCATTCGATCGAGCTGCGCCCGGATCGCCATCACGTGCGGATCGAGCGCGGGCTGGCGCACCTGCTGGCCGGCAACTATCCGGCCGGCTTCGCCGACCTGCTGCTGCGCCATCCGGCCCCCGTGGTGCCGGTCCGCGGCAAGTCCTGGGCGCGCTGGACCGGCGCATCCCTCGACGGCCGCCACGTGCTGGTGCGGGCGGGCGACGACCTGGCGGAAACCGCGCTCTTCGCCCGCTTCGTGCCGTTGGCCGCCACCCGTGGCGTGCCGGTGATCCTGGAGGGCCCGGACGATGCGATCCCCCTGCTGGAGACGGTGGAGGGCGCGGCGCGGGTGGTGCGCCGTGGCGGCCGCTTCGCCAACGTCGCGGCCGAGGTGCCGCTGGCCGACCTGCCGCGCATCCTGGGCGTGACGCTGGACACCCTGCCGGCCGCCACACCCTACATGCGGGTGCCGCGCACGCCCCGTCGGGAACTGCCGCCGGCCGCGCCGGGCCGCGTGCGCATCGGCATCGCCTGGGCGACCGCCGCCGCCGACGGCGAGGCCTACAAGCCGGGCTGCATGCTGACGCAGTTCCTGCGCCTGGCCGAACATCCGGATATCGACCTCTTCGCGCTGCAGGCCGGCGCCTCGGCGGATATCGCGGCGGCCGGTGCCGGGGCCCTGGTGCAGGAGCTCGAGGGGATCGAGGATCCGACCGTGCTGGCGGCCGGCATCGCCGCCATGGACCTCGTGGTCGGCGTGGACGGGCCGGCCGTGCATCTGGCCGGTGCGCTGGGCCATCCGGTGTGGGTCGTGCTGCCGCCGGCGCCCGCCTGGTACTGGTCCATCGGGCGCGACGACAGCCCCTGGTATCCGACCGCGTGGCTGTTCCGCCAGCGCAAGGCGGGCGACTGGGCGGCCGTGCTCCGCCGCGTCCGCGCCTCCCTCGACCGTGCGCTCGACGCCCCGACCGACGAGACCCCGGACCAGACCCAGGCTGCCGCCGAGGCGGCCGCGCGCGCGGCCGATACGGGCCCCGGCGCCTGAGCGGGCAGGCCCGCCCGGTCAGCCGCCGGCGGCCAGTTCCTCGATTGCCAGCGGGTCGGCCAGGCGGACGAGGTTGCCCGGCTCCAGGGTGATGATGCGCTGCGTCTTCAGCTGGGTGAAGGTCCGGCTGACCGTCTCGGTGGTCAGGCCCAGATAGTCGGCGATGTCGCTGCGGCCCATGGGCAGGGCGATCGGGTTCGACGGCTGGCCGCGGCGCTCCGCCCGGACGGCGAGGTTGGCGAGGAAGCTGGCGATCTTCTCCCGCGCGGTCTTGCGCCCGAGCAGGACCATCTGGTCCTGGGCGGCCGCCAACTCGTTCGAGGCATTCGCCAGCAGCCGCTTCTCGAGCTTCGGCATGTCCTCCAGCAGCCGCTCCAGGCGGCGGCGGGGGAAGCGGCACAGGGTGACGTCGGTGACCGCCTCGGCGCTGTAGGCGTAGTGGTGTTCGAGCGCGATGCCGAGGAAATCCCCCGGGAACAGGAAGCCGGTGATCTGCCGCCGGCCATCGGCCAGCAGCTTGTACAGCTTCACCGTGCCCAACGTGACATTGTAGAGCAGTTCCGCCGGCTCGCCTTCGCTGAGGACGGTGCGGTGGGCGGCGAAGGACACGGTCGCGACGATATCGGCCAGCCGGCGCAGCTCCGGCGCCCCCAGCACGTCGCAGATGCTGAGCTGGCGCACGTCGCAGGCGCTGCAGGGATGAATCTGGTCGACCCTCAGTTCCCGGGCCGTTCGGCCGAGGTCGAGCGATGGCTTGTGCGCACCGGACACGACGATTCTCCGCCTATTTGGATTATAAGCTTTGCATACTGCCGAAGAAATGATCGCGACACAACCGACATTGACCCATGTCAATGCCGGCTACCCCGCGGCCAACGGAAGCTGCCGCCGGTCCATCGGGCGGGCCGATGGCATGGGGAGTAGCAGCCGGTGCGCAGCAGGTATCGCGTCGTTCCCCTGACCAAGGCGCGGGCGCCGCAGGCCTATCCCCTGGTTCAAGGGCATTTTCCGGGACTGTCCCTGTCCGCGTGGCGGGCGGAGGTTGCACGGCGGCTGCGGGTCCTGTCCCTGCCGAGCGGCGTGCTGGTGGTCGAAGGCGAACAGGGCTACCTGGTCGGAATAGCGATGTATCGGACGGAGCGGACGGCGGTGGGCGGCCGCGCGCTCGTGGTCGACTGCTTCCTGGCCCTGTCGCTGGTCGACCGGCGCGGCGTGGCGGCAGCGCTGCTGGAGGGGTTGATGCAGGTGGCGCGGTCGGGTGGCTGCGGCGAGATCAGCGCTTTCGTGCGCTGCGAGCGCGGTGCCGACATCCGCTCCCTGCCCGTCGACGCGATCTTCGCCGCCACGTTCGAGCAGGCCGGCTATGGCGCGGGCGGCTTCGTCTTTCGCAAGCCGCTGACCTGAAGGCGTGGCCCCGGGCGGCGCCGGAGCCGCCGGTTGCGGTCGTCGGATCGTGCGATCATCCTGCCGCTCGCGATCACGCGAGGGGACATTCCATGAAGATCCGGATCCGGCCGCTGGCGGCCTTGCTGTTCGGGCTGGCGCTGCCGGCGGCGGCCGAGCCTGCATCGCCGCCGGGTCTGGCACCCGAACGCATGGCGAGCTACGCGCGCTCGCACATGGTGGCCGCCGCGAGCCCGCCTGCGGCGGAGGCGGGTCGCGCCATCCTGCGCGCGGGCGGCAGCGCGATCGATGCCGCGATCGCCGTGCAGATGGTGCTGACGCTGGTCGAGCCGCAATCGTCCGGCATCGGCGGCGGCGCCTTCCTGCTGCACTGGCAGGCCGCCGCCCGCGAGCTGCGGACCTATGACGGGCGCGAGACGGCACCCGCGGCGGCCACCCCGGACCAGTTCCTGGGCCCGGACGGACGTCCCCTGCGCTTCCTGGATGCCGTGGTCGGCGGCCTGTCGGTCGGCGTGCCGGGCGCGGTCCGGATGCTGGAGATGGCCCACCGCGCCCATGGCCGCCTGCCCTGGGCGGACCTGTTCGAGCCGGCCATCCGCCTGGCCGAGCAGGGCTTCCCGGTCTCGCCGCGGCTGGCGGCCGCCCTGGCCGGCGACCGGGCGCTGCGGGGCGATCCCGCGGCTGCCGCCTACTTCTACCAGCCCGACGGCGCGCCGAAGCCGGCCGGAACGATGCTGTCGAACCCGGCGCTGGCCGCAACGCTGCGGACGATCGCGGCGGAGGGCGCCGATGCGCTCCATGCCGGCCCGATCGCCCGGGACATCGTTGCCGCGGTGGCCGGCGCCGCCCGGCCCGGGCGCATGACCGCGGCCGATCTGGCCGGCTACCGGGCCCGGGAACGCGATCCGGTCTGCGTTCCCTATCGCGTCTGGCGGGTGTGCGGCATGGGCGCGCCCAGTTCGGGCGGCATCGCCATCGCCCAGGTCCTGGGGATGGTGGAGCGCCACGACATCGCCTCGGGCGGTGCCGGCGCGCCGGCCGCCTGGCACCTGCTGCTGGAGGCGAGCCGGCTCGCCTTCGCCGACCGCGACCTCTACGTCGCCGACCCCGACCGGGTGCCGCTGCCCGCCGGCCTGCTCGATCGCGGCTACCTGGCCGAGCGCGGCCGCCGGATCGATGCCGGCCGCAGCGGCGGCAGGGTGCCGGCGGGTGAACCGCCCGGACAGCGCGCCGCGCTCGCGCCGGACCGCAGCCTGGAGGTGCCGTCCACCTCGCACATGGCGATCGTCGACCGCGACGGGAACGCGGTCTCGATGACGACCACCATCGAAGGGCCGTTCGGCGCCAAGCTGATGGTCCGCGGCTTCCTGCTGAACAACGAGCTGACCGACTTCTCGTTCGTGCCGGAGGCCGGCGGCCGGCCGGTGGCGAACCGGGTCGAGGGCGGCAAGCGCCCGCGCAGCTCGATGTCGCCGACCATGGTCTTCGACCGCGACGGCCGGCTGGTGGCGGTTCTGGGCTCGCCGGGCGGCGCCCGGATCATCGGCTACACGCTGAAGACGCTGGTGGCGATGCTGGACTGGGGGCTCGATCCGCAGCGCGCGGTGTCCCTGCCCAACCTCCTGAACCGCAACGGGCCGACCGAGCTGGAGGACCTGCCGGGCACCGCCGCCCTGGCCGAGGCGCTGCGCGCGCGCGGCCACGAGGTGCAGCCGATGACCGCACCCAGCGGCCTGCAGGCGATCCGGGTGCTGGCCGACGGGCTGGTCGGCGGTGCCGATCCCCGGCGCGAGGGCGTGGCGGTCGGCGACTGATGGTAGCAGGGCTTGCGATCTGCAATATCTTTGGATTATGATCATAATATGAGTGAATGTCTATAATAGCGTGCCTGATCTCCACTTTCGCTTTGCTGACAACCACACCCGCGTTGATGTGGATTCCACGCTTCTTTCCGGCGGTCATCTGAATCTCTGCCTCCTCCAGTTGCCAGCGTCGCTGGAAGCCATTGATGGAGATGCGAGCCGCCCGGCGGCGATCAATGCGTTGCGCGATCTCCTTGCCGGCGGGCCCGCTCATCCAGCCCCAGCACTGCCGCAGTTGGTGCCAGGAGGTGGGCCGGTGCTCATCGTTGCACCTGAATATGCCTTCGGTTCGCCCGACTGGGAGGCGATCGACGCGCTGGTGCGAAGCGCCACGCGGCGACTGGTCCTCCTCACCGGCTTCGGCGCGACATCCGCGCAGGCGGTGCTCGACTGGCAGGCCACACAAGACACCGTCGGTACCGAACGTCACCTCAGCTGGCGCCAGGAGGTCAATCCGGTGAGTCAGGTGATGCGTGTCAACGGTGGTTGGTGTTGGATCCACGAACCGATGGGCTCCACCCATTGCCTCGTCTACTTGAAGAACGTCCTCCAGCAGGCGGTAGAGGCCGTGCAACTCCCCGATCTCCAGAGCGGAGAGATCATCCTGCATCTGCGATTCGGCGACGTGGACCTGTTTCCACTAATCTGTGCTGATCTTATCCAGCCTGCTGCACAGTATCCCGGATCACCCCAAGCGCGCATCCAGACGATTTTCGCCGGAGTCCCCGCTGAGCGGCCAGCAATGGTAGTCGGATCGCTTTTTCAGGAGGGGTTCAATCCAAATTGGGCGATTGCTGTCGACGCGCTGCTCAATACAGCCCTTGTCGGCCGGCCGGCCGCCATTGCGCTCTGCAACATCGCGCACGATAAACCCCAACCAGCGGAGGAACAGGATAGATGGCGGAGCCTGAGTGGTGTCTTCGCGCCGTTTGGAGTTATTCCTAAGGGACAGGCCAATCTGCCCGCCGCGCGGGCGCTAAATGCTCAGGGCATTGCCGGCGCGGTCGTGCGCTATAGCCATGGCTGTGCGACGGCCGGCGTCGTCGCATGGCCGCCCTATGGTCCCATAAACGGCATGCTGGTCTGGCGCGGTAACATGTACTGCCGAGTTACCGATGAAGGGCTTGCCGTACCGATCGCGCCCGCGCCCGCCACTGCCGCGTGCGAGATTGCCCGCTTCCTCCGGCGCTATCCGCCGGGGCCGGACACGGCCCCAAGGCTTACCGAAGGCATGGCGATGATCAACGATCAACTCTGCAGTGCGGATCCGCCTATGCCTGACGCGCTGCTCGCAGCTACGCTCGACGGGGTCGCGGCAAAGGGGCAGCGCGATCCGGATGTCTTGGCTGACGCCGAAGTGACGAGTGCGCTCAAAGCAGGTCTGCATGCGCTGGCGACCGTCCGGTCTATCGAGGGCGTATCTTGGCAGACCCGAATTGGATTGACTGGGCAGCTTCGTATCGAGGCGAAGCGTCGCCACTTGTTGATTTGGCGCTCGCCTACCGGGTCGCCCCGATCAATGCGGCGAGAGCTCGCGAAATGGCGCATGCACTTTGGCACGCATCCCGATCTCGTCGTGCTCGGTGCTACACCGATCGGCGAGCTCGGAGATGGCGAGATCGTCGAGGATCGCCGAGACGACATTAGCCTCGCGCCGCCCGCTGAAGCCGCGCTCGCGGCCGGGGGCTCTCTGGCCGCCTCGATCGCCGACATCACCGCCGCGCGGGCGCTTCGCCGGGTCGCCGGACTAGGGCTGTCGCATGTCGCGTCGGTGTATGCTGACCATGAGCGGTCGGAAGATGATGCACGTGTGGCGGCACTCCTGGCCAGCATCGACGCGTTCTTTCAGGACAAGGACGGGCAATGATCGAGCAGGCCACACACACGGATCTGACCACAGCCTATGCTGCACTCGATGCGCTTTGCATCAAGGTAGGGCTCGCGCGCATCGTCCAGTTATCGGATCTGAAGGCCGCAGCGGTGCCCGATGGCGTCGCACTTTGGTCCTCGACCTATGCTCAGCTGTTGCTATGGCCGTGTCCGGCGAGCGACGCGGCCGCGGTCGACGCGGCGGCGGACGCCGGCCAGCGCTGGTTCGATGAGGTGCTCGTCGCCGGCGAGCAGCACGCGGGCGGCAATCCTATTGACGGCTATCTCGTGCTGGCACTTCCGGAGCCCCCTGACGAGGAAGCACGCGATGATGTACGTCGGCTGGAGCTTTCGGCCCAGGTATGCCGCAAGCATCTAATCTGGCCATCGACTGCTGACGATCCCGACCACGAGACGGTTCCATGGCGGCGCGTCGCCGACGTTACCGTCCTGGGGCTCCCAAGTTCTGAGATCGCCGCCGGCACCGAGCTACAATGGCCCGATATCGACACCGAAGCCAGGGTGCTCTGGGAGGAAATCAACGCAATCGGCGTGTCCGCGGCCCTGCTCCGCGACGAGACAGCGTGATGCGCGGCGTCCGCCTGTCATCGCTCAGCATCTCCGCCTTCCGCGGAATCAGCCATTCCGTCCGCTTCGACCTGAGCGCCCCGCTCACCCTCGTGTTCGCACCCAACGGGACTGGCAAGACAACAATGTGTGAGGCGGCCGAATGGCTGCTCACCGGTCAAGTCGAGCGTCTGAAGCACGGCAGAGACTTTGACGCCCACGTCCTGCGCTCCAAGTTCGCTGCGGACAATCAGACCCCCGCCGTCGAGGCCGACCTCTTCCTGAAAGGCGCGCCACGATTTCTTGCACGTCATGCCGATAGCACGCAATCTCTCGCGCTTTTCGGTGACGCGCGGGACAGGATGACGCGCGCAGGTCCCCACCACCTCCTGGCGCTGCTTGCGCCGGCAGCCGCCGCCGACGAGACCCATCACCTGACCGCGATCAGCCTGCGCCAACGCTGGCTCAAGGGCACACGCTTTCTCAGCGCTGAGGCTCTCGCGGCCCTCGTAGATACGGACGACGAGACGATAGAGCGGCGCACCCAGATCTTCGCCGACTTGCTCGGCATCCGCCACCTCCTCGACGCTGAGCGGCAGTGCGACAAATATGCGAGCGAACTCGGCGCACGCCTACGCACGTTGACGCAGCTGATTGAGCAGCAATCGTCTGAAGCACGCGATCTGGAGTCAGCGCTCGTGCGCACCGGCGAGGAGGCGAGTGGCCGGGTCGTCTCGGCGCGGTCCGAGGCTGCGGCGGCTGGGAAGCTGCTTGAACGCGATCAGGAGCGGGATGTCGAGGATGTTCCGACACTCGATGATCGGCTGGAAGCCCTCACCGCCATCCAGCGACGCCAGCGGCACGCGCTGGACGAACGCAGCCGCGCAGTCCAACGTGTCGAAGCACAATGGAGTGCACGGCTGTCACTCGAAGTGGCGGTCCAAGAAGGCAACTCAGTCGAAACAAGGCTGGCGGCGGAACTTGAGCGTATCGAGCAGCAGGCCCGCGCCGCTGCCGCTACGCTCTCGCAGCGGGTATCGGAACGCGAGGTCGCTGACGAGGCGTCGCGCGCGCTGGCCGCCGCCAAGGATCGGCTCACCCACTTCGGCGCGGCTCTCCTGGCAGCACTCTTTGACGCCGGCTTGTTGATCGGGGCGCCACAATCGCTTGCCACACTGTCGGACAATCTCGCTGAGGCGCGTTGGACGGCGAGTGCGCGTCGCGAGCGGCGCCGCGCACTCGCCTCACTCAAGGTATTACTTGAGCAGTCCACAAGCGTCGGCGAGCGGTTGCGGCTGGTCGATGCCGAGATCGCCCGCCGAGTACACGAACGGGTGTCTGAAGATGTCTTGGCAGTCCTTCGCGGTGATGCAGCGGATGCTGACGCACGTGCCCGCTCGGCACGTTCGGCATTCGACGCGACGGTCGAGCCGGTTGCTCGCCTGCATACTGCTGCGCGCGATCTGCTAGCGCACGATCACAGCGGCAGCAGCCAGTGTCCAGCCTGCGCGCATGACTGGGGCGACGCGGCGGCGCTGCGTTCGGCGATTGGTGCCGCGCTGATCGCAGCTCCAGCAATCGCCGAAGCGATGCGAGAGGCGGCGGGCTTAGCCGTTGAGGCTGCCCGCCTGGCCCGTGCCCGTCTTGATGCCGCGGTGTCCGCGCAGACCGCGATCGAGGGGCTGGAAAGGGAGCGTGCCGCGCTCGTTGCCGCATCTGACCAACAGATGCGCGATTTCGCACGGCTCGGTCTTTCCTCAGATCAACCCCACGACGAGATCACGCAAGCGGTCGCTAGGCTCAACGTGGCTGATGCGCTCGCCGACCTCATCGCCGCCCGCGACGCCCTGACGCCGACACTTGCGGGTGGCCCCGCGCCACTCCTCCCGACGGAGACGGCGGTAACGGGACTACTCAACGAGCTCGAAACGACCTTTGGGACACGCGAGCAGATCGTTCAGCTCCGGCTCGCCGACCTCGCCAAGGCGATCGAAATTGCGACCGGTGCACGTGATGAGCTCCGCACCGACCGCGCCGGCGCGCAGCAGCGCCTGCGCGAATGTCGCTCGGCACTGCGGGCCAAGGCTGCCGAGCTTGCTGAGTTGCGTACCGCTTGGCAAGCTGCGGCTCCGGATACCGAATGGGCCGATGGAACGCTCGCGGCGCTTAAGGCAGAGCTTGCCGCTGACGTCCAGCGCCTCCAGTCTGCGGAGGCTCATATCGAGGCTGCGCGCGCCGCCTGGGCCTCAGAATCTCGGCGTGAGCGTCTCGACACGCTGCATCGTGCGATCGCTCCATCTCTTGAGCGCCACGCGCGCATGACTGGCCGCGTCGCGGCCGCGAACCGTGCGCGCGCAATCTTCCAGGAAGCTTATGCAACGACTAGCCGTAGGCAGGTTCAGGGGCTCAGCCGGGTCGTCAACCCGCTGTTTGCTCGGATGCACGCCAATAGGGTCTTCGATCGCATCAATCTGGGCGAGGATCGGGATTTCCTCCATTGGCTAGCGGATGCCGGCGGACAGCAGCTAGACCCGGGGAAGGATTTCAGTCAGGGGCAGCGACAGGATTTGGCACTCGCACTATTCCTTGCTCGTGCTCGCAGCCTTGGCGGGACCTTCTTCCTTGATGAGCCCGTCATCCACCTCGACGATCTAAATCGAGTTGGTCTACTCGATATCCTTCGCGCAACTGTTCTGGAGAATAGGCTCTCGCTGAATCTCGTCATCACGACTTCGAGCCGGGCTCTGGCCCGGCATCTCATCGAGAAGTTTGCCGCGATCGGCACGGTCGAGACGCCCTTTGGTCAAATGCATCCTTTACGTGTACTTGAACTCGACGGCAATGGCCGAAACGGAGTGACCCTCAGCTCGGTTTATCCTCTGGGCTGATGTCAGATCCCGATCCGGTCGTCGAGTTCCACGGCGGAAATTGCCATTCGGCGGGGCTTGGTGTCAGTCGAACAGGGCGTCCGCGACCTGGTCCCAGACGGCGGGCGAGCGGGCGACCAGCAGCCCCTTGCGCCCGTCGCCCGGCCGGTAGGGCGATCCGTCCGGCCGGGCAGCCCGGCCGCCGGCCTCGGCCAGGAACAGGGCGCCGGGGGCATGGTCCCAGGGCTCGGTGCGCCAGAACAGGGCATAGTCCTGCCGCCCGGCGGCGATCGCCGGGTATTCGGTGCCGGCGCAGCGCATGCCCGGCAGCACCGGGCCGAGCCGGCCGACGCCCAGCGCGATGCGCTCCCGCACCTCCGGCGGCAGGAACCGGGTCAGGATGGCGCCCGTCGGCGTCGCCGACTCCGGGCTGTCGGCTGGAACCGCGATGCGCACGCCGTCCAGGGTTGCCCCGGCGCCCCGTTCGGCCGCGGCCATGATGTCGCCCTCCGGCTGCAGCATCCAGGCCGCGACGGTCTGCCCATGCCGGAGCAGCGCCACCATGACCGCGAAGCGGGTATCGCCGGCGACGAAGTTGGCGGTGCCGTCCAGCGGGTCGACCAGCCACAGCCGGTCGGTGGCGGCGACGGCCCGGCGCAACCCGTCGTCGAGCGCCACCGCCTCCTCGCCGACCACGGTCGATCCGGGCAGGAGCAGGGCCAGGCCGCGGGCGAGGATCGCCTCCGCCTCGCGATCGGCGACGGTGACCAGCTCGCCCGGCTGCTTCTCGAGGATGTCGCCCGCCGCCAATGCGCGGAAGCGCGGCAGGATGGCGCGGGCGGCCGCCTCGCGCATCAGCGACTCGACCGCCGGTCCCAGGCCGGGCGGGATCATTCGGCGGCGACCCGGACGATGCGTTCGAGCAGGGCGTCCCAGCCATCGTCGGCGTTCGACCGCAGCAGCCGGGCGCCGGGCAGCCAGGGGCTGTCCTCGCCGGCGATCGGGTAGCGCCAGTCGGGGTGGAAGCGATCGACCGCGACGACCAGCGGCGTGCCGACCGCCAGCGCCGTCGCGACGACCGGCCCGGGGACGGCGACGACGCCGTCCAGGGCGGCCACCTGGGCGGCGAGCGCGTCGAAGTCGCCCACGGCCTCCGGCAGCTCGACGACGAACAGGTCGGGATGGTCCAGCAGCCGACCCCAACGACTGAGCGGGGTGTCGGCCGATTGTCCATGGGGAGGGCGGCCGTGGCGGGCGAGGCCGACGATGCGCCGTCCGGCCGCGGCCTCGCGATAATGGATGCGCAGGCGCGACTTCAGGACCGGCTCGGCGACCAGCCGCTCGCCCGGGCGGCCGACGCGGCGATGGCGCCGCCAGGCGATCGCCGGCAGCCGGGAGAGCGGCGTCTCGGCGGCGATGCCGGCGGCGGCCAGGCGACCATCCGGGCGTCCGCCCGCCACCACCTCGACGTCCGGGAAGCTGCGGCGGAACAGGGCGAGCAGCGGCGGGGCGCATTCCAGGACCAGGCGATGCCCCGCCCGGACCAGGCCGGGCAGGAAGGCGCTGGCCCACAGCTGCTCGCCGGGGTCCAGGTCGCCGCGGATGGCGATCCGGCCGGCGACCGGCCGTCCGTCCCACCATCCCGTCGCCGGGCCCGCCTCGGTCCCGGCCATCGCCGGCCATTGCCATTCCTGCTCGGCCCAGCCTTCCTCGAAGCGGCCGAGCGCCAGCAGGGCGGCGGCGCGGGCGAGATGCGCGGGGGCCGATCGCGGCGCCTGGCGGACGGCCTGGTCCGCGGCGGCAAGCGCGTCCGCGAGGTCGCCCATCCGCCGCCGCGCGGCCGCCAGCGTGATCCAGGCCGAGACCAGGCCGGGGTCGTGGGCCGTCGCCCGGGTCGCGGCGTCGGCCGCCTCAGCGCATCGCTCCGTCCGCAGCAGGGCGGCGGCATAGGTGGCCTGCAGGGCCCCGTCCTCGACGGCGGCCGCGGCCGCCGGCGCCAGGACGGCCCGGGCACGCTCGGCGGCATTCAGTCGCAGCAGGGTGGCGCCCAGCCGGTGGGCGGTCGGCCCATGCCCGGGGCGCAGCCGCAGCGCCGTCGCATAGGCCGCAGCGGCCCCCGCATGGTCGCCGGCCGCGGCCCGCACCGCACCCAGCAGCCCGTGCCCTTCCGGATTGCCGGGCTCGGCCGCCACCAGCGGCTCCAGCTCGGCGCGCGCGGCCGCGAAATCCCGCCGGTCCAGGGCGGCGCGCGCGCGGCGCCGCCGTTCCGTCGCATCCCCGATCATGTCCGCTTCCGAAATCGGCCCCGCTCCAGCTTTGCGCCCGCTGCGTGACTCGCGCAACCGCAGCCTCGGCAAAGCATTGCCCCGGCCCGCCGGCGGGGTCCAGGATGGACAGGGCCATTTACCCATCCAGCCCGCTCATTCACCCTCCCAAGGCATTCGTCCCTCCCGTGACCCATCCCGCGCGCTCCCACTTCGCGACCAATCCCTGGACCGTCGTCGCCGCCACCACCGCGGTGCAGGCCCTGGCGTCGGCCACGACCCTGTCGGTGCCGACGATCGCCCCACGCCTGGCCGAGATGCTGGGCATCTCGCCCGCGCTGATCGGCTATCAGACGACCCTGATCTACACCGGCGCCATGACCACCTCGATCATCGGCGGCGCCGTGGTCCGCCGCCTGGGGGCGGGGCGGGCGAGCCAGCTGGCGCTGGCGCTGGCGATCCTGGCCGTGCTGCTGGTGCTGGGCGGGTCGCTGTGGACGATCGCGCTGGGCTCGGTCGTGATGGGGCTGGGCTACGGGCTGACCAACCCGGCCGCCTCGCACCTGCTGATGCGCTTCGCCCGGGGCCCTCGCCTCAACCTCATTTTCTCGATCAAGCAGACGGGCGTGCCGTGGGGCGGGATGCTGGCCGGGCTGATGCTGCCGCCGGTGGCGCTGACGCTGGGCTGGCGCTGGGCGGTCGGGCTGGTGGCGGTGCTGTCGCTGGCGCTCCTGGTGGCGCTGGCGTTCGGCCGGCGGCGCTGGGACGACGACCGCGATCCGGCCCACCGGCTGCAGCAGAACCCGTTCGGGGCGGTCTTGCTCGTCTGGCGCACGCCGGCCCTGCGCTACCTGTCGTTCGCCTCGATGGCGCTCTCGCTGACCCAGATGTGCGTGCTGGCCTTCATGACGACGCTGCTGGTGGCGGAGGCCGGCTTCGGCCTGGTCGAAGCGGGCTTCGTCGTCGCCATCATGCAGGTGGCGGGCGTCCTCGGCCGGGTCGGCTGGGGCCTGGTGGCCGACCGGATCGGCGATGGGTTCGTCACCCTGCTGGTGGTGACCGGCCTGGCGATGGGCGCCTGCCTTGCCGCGTCCAGCCTGACGATCGCGTGGCCGCCGATCGCGGTCTATGGCCTGGGTGCCCTCTTCGGGTCGACCGCGGTCGGCTGGAACGGGGTCTTCATGGCCGAGGTGGCGCGCCAGGCGCCGCCCGACCGCATCGGCGTGGCGACCGGCGGCTGCATGATGCTGACCTTTTCCAGCATCATCTTCGGCCCGGCCGCCTTCGGGGCGATCAGCGTCGCCACCGGCAGCTACGCCACCACCTACCTGGCGGTGGCCGGGGTGGCCGCCATGGGCGCCGTCAGCCTGGGTGTCGCGCGGCGGGCGGCACGGGCCCGGACGCCCTCCACCGCCGGCTGATCAAAAGGTTCCCACGAGATGGGCAAATAATAAGCAAGTCTTTCTCTTGACGCGCAAATTCCCTGTCGGCCATCGTGATTTCGGAGGGGACCGAATGGCTGCAGCATTCGACGAGATGGGAACCGGGGGGAACCTGCGCGCGGCCTACCGCACGGTCAGCGAGTGGCTTCAATCGACCCCGCCCGAGGTCTTCGCGCACAAGCGCCGCGAGGCGGAGATGCTGTTCCGGCGCATCGGCATCACCTTTGCCGTCTATGGCGAGGGCGGCGACCCCGAGCGGCTGATCCCCTTCGACATCGTCCCCCGGGTGCTGGGCGCGTCGGAGTGGGACTATCTGGCGCGCGGGCTGGAGCAGCGGGCGCGGGCGCTCAACGCCTTCATCCACGACGTCTACAACGAGCGCGACATCCTGCGTGCCGGCAAGGTGCCCGAGGCGCTGGTGCTGCAGAACGAGAGCTACCTCGCCCAGATGGAGGGGTTCGAGGTGCCGGGCCGGGTCTATACCCACATTGCCGGCATCGACGTGGTCCGCGTCGCCGAGAACGATTTCTACGTGCTCGAGGACAATTGCCGGACCCCGTCCGGGGTCTCCTACATGCTGGAAGGGCGCGAGGTGATGATGCGCCTCTTCCCCGACCTCTTCGCCCGCCACCGCGTGCAGCCGGTCTCGCGCTACCCGGAAGCCCTGCTGGAGACGCTGCGCTCGGTCGCCCCGCCCGCCTGCAAGGGCGAGCCGGTGGCGGTGCTGCTGACCCCCGGGCCCTACAACAGCGCCTACTACGAGCATTCCTTCCTGGCCGACGAGATGGGCGTCGAGCTGGTCGAGGGGCCGGACCTGTTCGTCGACGACGACGTCGTCTACATGCGCACGACCCAGGGCCCGCGCCGGGTCGACGTGATCTACCGGCGCATCGACGACTCGTACATCGACCCGCGCGCCTTCAACCCGGACTCGATGCTGGGCGTGCCCGGCCTGCTCGCTGCCTATCGCAAAGGCACCGTCACGCTGGCCAACGCGGTCGGCGCGGGGATCGCCGACGACAAGGCGGTCTACATCCATGTGCCGGAGATGGTGCGCTTCTATCTCGGCGAGGAGCCGATCCTGAAGAACGTGCCGACCTGGTCCTGCGCCAAGCCCGACGAGCTCGCCTATGTGCTGGAGCATCTGGGGGAACTGGTGGTGAAGGACGTCCACGGCTCCGGCGGCTACGGCATGCTGGTCGGGCCGCACGCGACCCGGGCCGAATGCGCCGCCTTCGCCGACAAGGTCAAGGCCGCGCCCGACCGCTACATCGCCCAGCCGACCCTGGCGCTCTCCACCTGTCCGACCTTCGTCGACGGCGGGGTGGCGCCGCGCCATGTCGACCTGCGGCCGTTCGTGCTGGTGGGGGCCGACAAGGTGCGGATCGTGCCGGGCGGGCTGACGCGGGTGGCCCTGCGCGACGGCTCGCTGGTGGTCAATTCCAGCCAGGGGGGCGGCACCAAGGACACCTGGGTGCTGGAGGGTTGAGGCGATGCTGAGCCGGACGGCCGACAATCTCTTCTGGCTCGCCCGCTACATGGAGCGGGCGGAGAACATGGCCCGCATCCTGGAGGCCGGCTACCGGCTGGCGGCGATGGGCACCGTCGCCGGGGGCGGCAACACCGAGTGGCACTCGACGATCGTGGCCGCGGGGTGCGAGACGGGCTTCTACGAGAAGCACCGCGAGGCCACGGCCGAGGCGGCGATCGACTACCTGGCCCGCGACCCGGACAACCCGTCCTCGATCCTCTCCTGCATCCAGACCGCGCGACGGAACGGGCGGGCGGTGCGCACGGCGCTCTCGGCCGACATGTGGGACGCGGTCAACGGCTCGTGGCTGCAGGCGCGCGGCTTCGGCGACCAGGACTTCGCGCCCGACACGGTGCGCCGCGTGCTCGACTGGGTGAAGGAGCGCTCGCTGCTGTTCACCGGCTGCGTCGGCTCGACCATGATGCGCAACGACGCCTACTGGTTCACCCGCCTCGGCACCTTCATCGAGCGCGCCGACAGCACCGCCCGCATCCTCGACGTGAAGTACAACGTGCTGCTGCCGACCTACGAGACGGTGGGCGGCGGGCTCGACTACGTGCAATGGACGGCGGTGCTGCGCGCGGTTTCGGCGTCGCGGGCCTATCACTGGATCTATCGCCGCGAGGTGAAGCCGTGGCTGGTCGCCGAACTGCTGATCCTGAAGCCGGAGATGCCGCGCTCGCTGGCGGCCTGCTTCATCGAGATCACCCGGACGCTGGATTTCCTGTCCTCGGCGTACGGGCGAACCGGCGAAGCCGACCGGCTCGCCGGCCAGATCCATGCCCGGCTGCGCTTCACCCGGATCGACGACATCTTCCAGATGGGCCTCCATGAATTCCTGACCCAATTCATCGAAAGCAACGTTCGGCTCGGCCAGGAGGTCTCGAAGCAGTATCTTGTCTGAACGGGGCGCCATCCGGCCGGTCGGCGCCGACCCTGCTTCCCTCGAACACCGATTGACATTCGCTCCATGACCTATTGCGTCGGACTGCTCCTTTCCGAGGGGCTCGTGATGCTGGCGGACACCCGGACCAACGCCGGCGTCGACAACATCTCCGTGTTCCGCAAGCTGCATTTCTTCGAGGTGCCGGGCGAGCGCACGATCTGCATCGCATCCGCCGGCAATCTCGGCGTCACCCAGGCGGTCATCAACCTGCTGACGGAAGGCTTCGAGAGCGAGGCCAGCGGCACGACCGAGAGCCTCTACACGGTGCCCAGCATGTTCCGCGCCGCGCAGCTGACGGGCGAGGCGGTGCGCAAGGTGTGGCACCTGGACGGCGAGGCGATGCGCCAGCAGAGCATCGGCTTCGAGGTGACGCTGCTGCTGGGCGGGCAGGTCCGCGGCCGCCAGCTGCGCCTGTTCCTGGTCTATTCGGCCGGCAACTTCATCGAGGCGACCGAGGACACGCCCTTCCTGCAGATCGGCGAGCACAAGTACGGCAAGCCGATCCTGGACCGGGCGGTGAAATTCACCACGGCCATCCCGGATGGGGTCAAGCTCGCCCTGATCTCGATGGATTCGACCTTGCGCTCCAACCTGACGGTCGGGCTGCCGATCGACCTGATGGTGTTTCGCCGCGATGCCGAGCGGGCGGAGATCAACCTGCGGATCGGCGAGGACGACCCCTATTTCCGCATGATCCGCGAACGCTGGTCGGCGGCCCTGCGCGAGGCGCACCGGGCGATCCCGCGGCCCGACTGGATGCCCGAGACGGGCGGCTGAGGCCGGGCAGGGCGCGCTGCACGACGGCTTCGACAGCGGGGCCAGACCATGGCCCCGCTGCCTCGCGGTCGGTTCGTCAGTTGGCCAGCCAGACGTCGCCCAGATCCTGGTAGATCATGTGGAACGGCGACATCGACCAGTTCCGCACCCGCTGGTTCATCACCACGATGCGATGCCAGTAGAGGAACGGCACGGCATAGGCCTGCTCCAGCGCCCGGGTCTCCAGCTCGCGGATCAGGCGGCGGCGCTCCGCCTTGTCGGTGGTCTTGGCCTGCAGGTCGAACAGCTCGTCCAGCTTGCGGTCGGTGTGCCGCGAGAAGGCCTGCGGCGAGCGGTCGGAGGAGATGTACTTGATCGCCCCGGTGTTCGGGTCGGGGCTGTAGTCGGTGAAGGAATCGATGATCACGTCGTAGTTGCCGTTGCTCATCGACGAGAAGTAGGCCGCCAGTTCGAGCTGCTGGTGCTCGACCTTGACGCCGATCTGCCGCCACTGGTCGATCAGGAAGATGCCGTTGGCGACGTAGGGCGCGATGGTCCGGTTGGAGAGGGTGAAGGTCAGGTTCTCCTGGCCGGCCTCCTTGAGCAGGCGCCGGGCCTCGGCGCGGGCGGCGACCATGTCGCGGCCGAAGCCGGGCAGCTTGACCAGCTCTTCCTCGGTCGCGGCATAGGGGCTGCCGGGAGGCAGGATGCCGCCGACATTGCGCAGCGGGCTGATGCGGCCGAGCGAGGCGCCGCCGCCCCACCGGTCGATGGCCAGCGACAGGGCCCGGCGCACGCGCGCGTCGTTGAAGGGCGGCTTCTCGTTGTTGAAGGTGACCAGCATGTGGAGCAGCCACGGCATCTCGAACACCTGGGCGTCCTTGCCCAGGTCGCGGACGAGCCGGTCGCGCTCCGGCGGTGCGACGCCGCGGAACTCCGCATCGACCTGGCCGCCGGCGAGCGCGTTCAGCATGGCCGAGCTGGCCATGGTGATGGCGCGGAAGCCGTCGAGGTAGGGGTGGCCCTTGCGGAAGTAGCCGTCGAACCGCTCGCCGCGCCAGTAGGAGCCGGCGACGTGCTCGACGAACTTGAAGGGCCCGGTGCCGAGCACGTTCTTGGCCGGGAAGTTCGGGTCCTGCTTCAGCTTCGCCGCGCTGAAGATGCAGTTCCAGGGCGAGGCGAGGTTGTTGAGGAAGGCGACGTCGACTTCCTTCAGCTTGAAGACCACGGTCAGCGGGTCGGGCGTCTCGATCGAGGCCAGCTTGACCATCGAATCGCGGCGCGCGGAATTGACGCCCTTCGGCGGATTGGCGATACGCTCGTAGCTCGCCTTGACGTCTTCGGAGGTGAGCGGGCTGCCGTCGTGGAACTTGACACCCGGATGCAGCTTGACCGTGTAGCTGAGGTTGTCGGGCGAGATGGTCCAGCTGTCGGCCAGGTCGCCGACGATCGCCGGATACTTGTGGGGCTCGTACTTCAGCACCGTCGAGTAATGCGGTGCCATGCGCTGGATGACGGCGAAGGTCGACGAGGCGTGGCAGTCGTAGGTCGGCGGCTCGGCGGCAATCGAGAATTGCAGGGTGCCGCCGCGACGCGGCTGCTCCTGGGCCATGGCCGGTGCGGCGGCCAGCACCGCCAGGCCGGCGGCGAGCAGTGTCCGGATATTCATTGTTCTTTCCTCCCCAGTTTTTCGGGTTCAGTGCTTGGATGTGGATCGGGCCAGGTGCTGGAAGGCATTCTCCGCATGGTTCGCAGGATCGTGCTGGCGGCCGCGGGGCCGGCGTGGCGGCGCGGCGGTCCGGGGGATGAGCTCCGCCGGGGCGGAGGCATGTCGGTCGAGCCTGTCGGCGGGCGTCGTGCCGCCGCTCCGTCCATCTCCCCCGAATTTTATATCGTATTTTATGCGTTATCCCGGCCGAGCTTACCCGCAGTTGGGCCGCGCGCAACTCTTTCCGCCGAAAATTACGGCCGATCGGGAAATGCATCGAATTTGGGCGGCCGGGCGGCGCGCGCCCCGAGCGGGCGGCCGCGGAGCAGGTCCCCCTCCCGCCCGGCCGGGCGGGAGGGGGCGCGCGATCAGAACTTGACCGCCGTGGTCAGCAGGATGGTGCGGCCCGGCGCCACATAGGCGAAGCCGCCGCTGGTGTGAGCGGCGTCATAGTACTTCTTGTCGAAGATGTTCTGCACGTTGAGGCGCAGCGCCACGTTCTCCGTCACCTCGTAGGAGGCCATGGCATCGAAGCGCCAGTAGCCGGGCAGCTTCCGGGTATTGGCGTCGTTGGCCCAGCGCTCGCTGTTGTAGAAGGCGCCGCCGCCGACCGTGAGGGCCGAAAGGACCTGGTAGGTCGACCAGATGCTGAAGCTGTGCGGGGCGACGTTGGCCATCTCATTGCCGTCGTTGAAGGCGACGGGCCCGTCATCGACGATCTTGCTCTTCATGTAGGTGTAGCCGCCGAACACCTTCCAGGCCGGAGTGATCGCGCCGGAGATGCCGATCTCGAACCCGTCCACCCGGCGTTCGCCGTCCAGAACGGTCACCTCGCTGAGGTCGGTCACCCGGGCATTGGTCTTTTCCGTGCGGAAGGCGGCCGCGGTCAGCGACAGGCGGTTGTTCAGCACGTTCCACTTGGTGCCGACCTCCCAGTTCGCGTTCTTCTCGGGGTCGAGGTTGGCGGTGCCGGTGGAGACCGACAGGCCCTCGGCCGAAGGGTTGGTCGAGGTGCCGTAGGAGGCGTAGACGCTGCCGAAGGGCACCGGCTTCCAGACCGCGCCGATCTGCCAGTTGAACGAGGTGTCCTCGGACTTCAGGGTCGCGTTCTTGGCCTCGAAATGGTCGACGCGGACGCCGCCCATGACCTCGAACTGCTCGCCGATCTTCACCGAGTCGAAAGCGAAGGCCGACAGCGTGGTGGCCCGGGTCTTGGTGGCGGTCGTGCTGCGGTAGGCGCCGGTCCAGGGGTCGTCGGGGTTGGGGTTGTTGAGGTCGGCCGCCGGCGCGTTGGTGAAGGCCTGCTGGATGGTCTGGCCGTAGGCGCCAGTCGAGGCGTCGTTGAACTCGCGCCCCATGGTGCGGTTGCGCTCGTGGACGATCTCGACGCCGGTCGACAGGCTGTGGCGCAGGAAGCCGGTCTGGAACTGGGTGGTGATGTCGGTCTGGTTGGAGATGATCTCGTTGCGGCTGTCGCGCTGCCGGACGTTGCGGCGGACGGTGTTGTAGTCGGTTCCGTTCGGGAAGGCCGGAACGGTCACGACATAGTCGTTGGACGACCGGCTGTACTGCACCCGGCTGCGCAACTTCAGCGTATCGCTGAAGTCGTGGGTGAACTCGGCCGCGGCGGTGTCGACCTGGTAGTCCTGGAAGTCGCGCGCCTTGATGCCGTAGAAATTATCGCGGTCGACCTTGACCGGCTTGCCGGTGCGCGGGTCGAACGGGTGGCCGTAGTCCGGCACCCCCTCGCCTTGCAGATGGTAGTAGCTGAGGGTGAGCTGGGTCGGCCGGCCGAGGCCGAAGGTGACCGACGGCGCGAAGCCCCAGCGCTTCTGCTCGACCTCGTCGCGGCCGGGGATCTCGCCGTCATGGACCATGGCGTTGAGGCGCACCGCGATGGTGTCATAGACCTTCTGGTTGATGTCGGCGGTGGCGCGCTTGGTCCAGCCGCTGCCGACCGTCAGGTCGCCGGCGATCGAGTTCTGCTCGTTCGGGCGCTTGGTCTGGATGTTGATCGAGCCGCCGGTCGAGCCGCGGCCGGTGAAGGTGGAACTCGGCCCCTTGATGATCTCGACCTGCTCGATGTTGAAGGGGTCGCGGAACTGCGAGCCCTGGTCGCGGAAGCCGTCGATGAAGATGTCATTCTGGGAATCGAAACCGCGCACGAACGGCCGGTCGCCATAGGCGATGCCGCCTTCGCCGGCACCGAGCGTGATGCCCGGGGTGGTGCGCAGCACGTCGGTCAGCGAGGTGGAGCCGCGATCCTGGATCAGCTCCTTGGGGATGACGGTGACGGTGCGCGGCGTGTCCAGCAGGGGGGCGGTGAACTTCGGCGACTGCACCGCGTCGGCCTTGTACGGCTCCGGTGCCGGTGCGGTGACGCTCACCCCCGGCATCTGCACGGGGGCCTGGGCGAAGCCGATCGCCGGCGCCATCGCGGCGCCGGCGGCCGCCCATGCGAGCATGGTGCTGGAGACGTGGTTGGTCGGTCGGGACGGCCGTCGGGACGGCCCCTTCTTGGAACTGGACATGGATAACCCCCTCGATGATCGAAGCAGCGTTGGTCGGTATGGGGACCTGGCTGGCTCGTTCGAGGTTGGGCCTCGTGCTGGCTGGCTTGGTCGCAAAGGCCGGGCGGGTCGCGCGGGCGCGGGCGCCGGCAAATCACTTGGTGAGGATCAGCTTGCCTTGGCTCGTGATGCGCAGCCGGTATTCGCTGTCGCGGTGAACGATGATGCATTCGCGGCCGTCGCCCAGCAGCATCGCCACGTCGAGCCGGCGGATGCGTGCGGCTGGCATGGTGGCCGTGGCGGCTTCGGTCTGTCGCAATGCCGCCGGGCGCTCGTCCCCGTCGGCGGTCCTTCCGCTCATGTCCTGCACATGCCTGCTGGTGTGGCTTCCCCTCGGCCTGATGGTAGTCAGGCGATCCATGCTAACGCAATTCATTCTCATATTTATTTATGGCAGACCGAACCTACTGCGGCAGTTCGGTCACAGTAGCGGCAGGCCGACGTAGTTTTCGGCGAGGGTGCGCGCCGCCGACGGCAGGTGGACGAGCTGCGACAGCTCGGCCGCGCGGAGTCGCCGGTCGAACGGGTCGGCGTCTGGGAAACGGTGGAGGAGGGCGGTCATCCACCAGGAGAAGCGCTGCACCCGCCAGATCCGGTCGAGGCAGCGGGCGGAATAGCCGTCGAGGGCATCGGTCGACCCGGTCGCGGCGAAGGCGGCGATGGCGGCCGCCAGCACCCGCACGTCGGCGACGGCGAGGTTCAGCCCCTTGGCCCCGGTCGGCGGGACGATGTGCGCCGCGTCGCCGGCCAGGAAGAGCCGTCCGTACTGCAGCGGTTCGACGACGAAGCTGCGCATCCCGGTGACGCCCTTCTGCACGATCGGGCCCTCGGGCAGGTCGCAGTCGAGCCGGATGCGGAGCTCGTCCCAGATGCGCCCGGCCGGCCAGGCACCGGCATCCGCGTCCGGTGCGCATTGCAGGTAGAGGCGAGACAGGGTGGGGGAGCGCATGCTGGACAGGGCAAAGCCGCGTTCGTGGGCGGAATAGATCAGCTCGTCCGCCACCGGCGGCGCCTCGGCCAGGATGCCGAGCCAGGCGAAGGGATAGAGGCGCTCGTGGACGGTCAGCGCCCCGGGCGGGACGGCGGCGCGGCAGACGCCGTGGAAGCCGTCGCAGCCGGCGACGAGGTCGCACTCCAGCCGCTGCTCCTGCCCGTCCTGGCGATAGAGGATGGCAGGCCGTTCCGATGCCAACCCCTCCAGCCGCACGCCCTCGACCGCGAACCGGATCGGGTCGCCCGCATCCAGCCGGGCGGCGATCAGGTCCTTCACCACCTCGTGCTGGCCGTAGACGGTGATCGAGCGCCCTTCGGTCAGGGCGTGCAGGTCGATGCGGTGGCGCTCGCCCGCGAAGCGCAGCTCGATGCCGTGGTGGACCAGCCCTTCCCGACGCATCCGGGCGCCGAGGCCGAGGCCGTCGAGCAGGTCGGCGGTGCCCTGTTCCAGCACGCCGGCGCGAATGCGGCCCTCGACATGGGCGCGCGAGCGTGCCTCCAGCACCACGCTGTCGATCCCGGCGCGCCGCAGCAGATGGGCCAGGACGAGCCCGGCCGGCCCCGCGCCGACGATCCCGACCTGGGTGCGCACCCGCTCGCCTTCGCTGAAGCCGGCGCGCGGGACGCCGGGCGCTACAGCTCCAGCGGAGTGTAGGCGGCGACGGTCTGCGGGTCGCGGCGCCAGGAATCGGACTGGTCGATGTAGAGCTCGACCTGGTTGCCGTCCGGGTCGCTGAAATAGAGCGACTTGCTGACGCCGTGGTCGGCGGCGACCGCGGCGATGCCGGCCGCCTCCAGCTCGGTCTTGGCACTCTTCAGCACCGCCAGCTCGTCACCGATCTTGAAGGCGACATGGGCCAGGCCGACGCCGTCCTTGACCGGCGCGGGGGCGTCGTCGCCGATCGCGGCAATGGCGAAGTCGTGATGGTTGCCGAGGCTGAAGAACGTCATGTTCAGCCGGTCGAAGCGGGCGACGATCGGCATGCCCAGGACGCCGTTGTAGAACTGCTCGGCCCGCTTCTGGTCGCGGACCTTGAGCACGACATGGCCGAGCGACTGGATCTTCATGTCCGGTTCCTTGTGGCTGGATCGCCCAGGGTGGCTGGATCGCCCGGGCGGCGGCTCAATGCCCGCCGCCGGTCGGGGCGGCCCCCTTCGGGCCGAATCGCCCGATGATCTCACCGACGATGCCGCGGCGGAAGGTGAGCACGCAGACGACGAAGATGAAGCCCTGGATGATGGTGACCCAGGAGCCGAACTCCGCCAGATAGTTCTGCATGGTGACGATCACGGCCGCGCCGACGATCGGCCCGAAGATGGTGCCGAGGCCGCCGACGAGCGTCATCAGCACGACCTCGCCCGACATCTGCCATTGCACGTCGGTCAGCGAGGCGAGCTGGAAGACCAGCGACTTGGTGCCGCCGGCCAGGCCCGCCAGGGTCGCCGACAGGACGAAGGCCAGCAGCTTGTAGCGGTCGGTCTCGTAGCCGAGCGAGATGGCGCGTGGCTCGTTCTCGCGGATCGCCTTCAGCACCTGCCCGAAGGGCGAGTGGATCACCCGGTAGACGAAGAGGAAGCCGAGGACGAAGATCGCCGCCACCGTGAAATACATCGCCATCGGATCGTGCAGGTCGATCAGGCCGAACAGGTGGCCGCGCGGCACCGACTGGATGCCGTCCTCGCCGCCGGTCCACGGCGCCTGCAGGGCATAGAAGAAGACGATCTGCGACAGGGCCAGCGTGATCATCGCGAAATAGATGCCCTGGCGGCGGATGGCGAGCCAGCCGATGACGAGGCCGAGGCCCGCCCCGGTGGCCGCCCCCAGCAGGATGCCCAGCTCCGGCGGCAGCCCCCACATCTTGACCGTGTAGGCGGTGACGTAGCCGGCCGAGCCGAAGAAGGCGGCATGGCCGAACGACAGCAGCCCGACATAGCCGACCAGCAGGTTGAAGGCGCACGCGAACAGCGCGAAGCACAGCACCTTCATCAGGAAGATCGGGTAGAGGACGAACGGCGCCACCGCCAGCACGACGAGCATGGCGAGGAAGGTGATGCGGGTCGCGCGGTCCATCGTCGTCCCTTATGCAGTCCGGCCGAACAGGCCGGCCGGCTTGATGGTCAGCACGATCGCCATGATGACGAAGATCACCGTGTTCGACGCCTCGGGGTAGAAGACCTTGGTCAGCCCCTCGACGACGCCGAGCGCGAAGCCGGTGACGATGGCGCCCATGATCGAGCCCATGCCGCCGATGACGACGACGGCGAAGACGACGATGATCAGGTTGGCGCCCATCAGCGGACTCACCTGGTAGATCGGCGCCGCCATCACCCCGGCGAAGGCGGCCAGCGCCACCCCGAAGCCGTAGGTCAGCGTGATCATGCGCGGCACGTTGATGCCGAACGCCTGGACCAGGGTCGGGTTCTCGGTCGCGGCGCGCAGGTAGGCGCCGAGCCGGGTGCGCTCGATGACGAACCAGGTGCCGAAGCAGACGATGACCGACGCGACGACCACCCAGGCGCGGTAGGTCGGCAGGAACATGAAGCCGAGGTTGTAGCCGCCGCGCAGCTCCGCCGGGATGGCGTAGGGCAGGCCGGAGGAGCCGTACAGGTGGCGGAAGAAGCCCTCCACGATCAGCGCGATGCCGAAGGTCAGCAGGAGCCCGTAGAGATGGTCGAGCTTGTAGAGCCGGTGCAGCATCGTGCGCTCGAGCAGGATGCCGAAGGCGCCGACCAGGATCGGCGCGACGATCAGGGCGCCCCAGTAGCCCAGTCCCAGGTGGGTCAGGCACAGGTAGGCCACGAAGGCGCCCATCATGTACTGGGCGCCATGGGTGAAGTTGATGATGTTGAGGAGGCCGAAGATGACGGCGAGCCCCAGGCTCAGCATGGCATAGAAGGCGCCGTTGATGAGCCCGATCAGGAGCTGTCCGAACAGCGCCTGCGGGGGTATGCCGATGAGCTCGAACATCCGCTTCGGCCTCGCTCCAGGCTTCCGGTCAGCCCTTGACGAACGGGCAGCCACCATCCTTCAGCGGACGGTAGGCCTCGTTGCCGGGGATCGTACGGATCGGCTTGTAGTAGTCCCACGGGCCCTTGGACTCGCTCGGCTTCTTCACCTCGAAGAGGTACATGTCGCGGACGAGGCGGCCATCCTCGCGCAGGACGGCGTTCTTGGTCATGAAGTCATTGGCCGGCATCTTCTTCATCTGGGCCACGACCTTCTCGCCCTCGTCGGAGTTCACCTCCTTGATGGCCTTCAGGTAGTGCAGCACCACGCCGTAGACGCCGGCCTGGATCATGCTGGGCTTCTTCTTCATGATCGCCTCGAACCGGGTCGAGAAGGCGCGCGTCTCGTCGTTCTGGTCCCAGTAGAAGGCCTCGGTCAGCTGCAGCCCCTGGGCCGTCTGCAGGCCCAGCGCATGGATGTCGTTGACGAAGACGAGCAGGCCGGCGAGCTTCTGGCCGCCCGCGACGATGCCGAACTCCGACGCCTGCTTGATCGAGTTGATGGTGTCGCCGCCGGCATTGGCGAGCCCGACGACCTTGGCCTTCGACGCCTGGGCCTGGAGCAGGAACGACGAGAAGTCGGACGTGTTGAGCGGATGGCGGACCTGGCCCAGCACCTTGCCGCCGGCCGCCTTCACGACGTCGCCTGTGTCGCGCTCCAGCGCATGGCCGAAGGCATAGTCGGCGGTCAGGAAGTACCAGCTGTCGCCGCCGGCCTTCACCACCGCCCCGCCCGTGCCCTTGGACAGCGCGATGGTGTCGTAGGTCCAGTGGACGGTGGTCGTCTGGCAGGACTTGCCGGTCAGGTCGGAGGAGGCGGCGCCGGAGTTGAGGAACGCCTTGTTCTTCTCCTTGCTGACCGCGGCGATGGCCAGCGCCACCGACGAGGTGGGAACGTCGACGATCGCATCGACCCCGTCGCGGTCGTACCACTGCCGGGCGACGTTGGAGCCGACGTCGGGCTTGTTCTGGTGGTCGGCGAAGACGATCTCGATCTTCTTGCCGTTGACCGTTCCGCCGAAGTCCTCGACCGCCATGCGGGCGGCGGCGACCGAGCCCTGGCCGGTGATGTCGGCATAGAGCGACGACTGGTCGTTGAGGATGCCGAGCTTCACGACGTCCCCGGAGATCTGCGCCGATGCGCCGCCGGCGAACAGAACGCTCGCGGCACCCGCGAGCAATGCCTGCTTCAGCTTCATGCCATGTTCCTTCCCTGTGATGCCGAGGCCCGGTCTTCTTCTAGACGCCGAGATACTCGTGCAGACGTTCCATGTTCCGTTCGAGTTCGGAATTCTCGATCATGTCGATGACGCGGCCATGCTCGACGACGTAGTGGCGGTCGGCGACGGTGGCCGCGAAGCGGAAATTCTGCTCGACCAGCAGGATGGTGAAGCCGCGCTGCTTCAGCGTGCGGATCACCTGGCCGATCTGCTGGATGATGACCGGCGCCAGGCCCTCGGTCGGCTCGTCGAGCAGCAGCAGGGTGGAGCCGGTGCGCAGGATGCGGGCGATCGCCAGCATCTGCTGCTCGCCGCCGGACAGCTTGGTGCCCTGGCTGCGCAGGCGCTCCTTGAGGTTGGGGAAGAGCGTGAAGATCTCGTCGACGGCCATGCCGCCCGGCTTGACCGGCGGCGGCAGCATCAGGTTCTCGCGCACGTCGAGCGAGGAGAAGATGCCGCGCTCCTCCGGGCACCAGGCGATGCCGAGCCGGGCGATGGCGTTGGACGGAAGGCGGATCAGCTCCTGGCCCTGGTAGCGGATGGAGCCGCTGCGCCTGCCCATCACCCCCATGATCGACTTGATGGTGGTGCTCTTGCCGGCGCCGTTGCGCCCGAGCAGCGTCACCACCTCGCCCGCGCGGATCTCCAGGTTCATGCCGTGGAGCGCGTGCGACTCGCCATAGAAGGCGTGCAGGTCGGCGATCGCCAGCAGCGGTTCAGCCATGACCCGTGCCCATGTAGGCCTCGACCACGGCCGGGTTGCGGGAGACGTCGGCGTAGGGCCCCTCGGCCAGGATCTCGCCCCGCTGCAGCACGGTGATGGTGTCCGACAGCTGGGCGACGACGCTCATGTTGTGCTCGACCATCAGGACCGTGCGGTTCTTCGCCACCCGGCGGATCAGATCGGCGATGCGGCCGATATCCTCCTGCCCCATCCCGGCCATCGGTTCGTCGAGCAGCATCATCTCCGGCTCGAGTGCCAGCGTGGTCGCGATCTCCAGCGCGCGCTTGCGGCCGTAGGGCAGCTCGCCCGCGACGGCGGTGCGGTACTGGGTCAGCCCGACGTCCTCGATCAGCTCCTCGGCGCGGGCGTGCAGCGCCTCCAGCGAGCGTTCCGGCTTCCAGAAATGGAACGAGGTGCCGAGCGGGCGCTGCAGGGCGATGCGGACGTTCTCGCGCACCGACAGGTGCGGGAATACCGCCGAGATCTGGAACGACCGCACCATGCCGCTGCGGGCGATGGCCGCCGGCTTGGTGTGGGTGATGTCCTGCCCGTTATAGAGGATCTGGCCGCCGGTCGGCCGCAGGAACTTGGTCAGCAGGTTGAAGACGGTGGTCTTGCCGGCGCCGTTCGGGCCGATCAGGGCATGGATCGAGTGCCGCCTGACCCGCAGGTTGACCTTGCGGACGGCGACGAAACCGATGAATTCCTTGGTGAGATCCCGGGTCTCCAGGATGTATTCGCCCGCCATGCCCCCGGCCGTCTCTTTGAAATGTCGCTTCCCTGGCGGCCGGTATTCTTGAGTCCGGCTCTTTCTCCATGCGGAACGTACCGGCTCGGCCCTTGCCATGCAAGCGACCTGCGGTTGCGTTGACGAAGGGCCCCCGGACGGCCGACGATGGAAGGCCAATCCGCCGCCTGCCCCGCCCCGAGGAACCCTGCCGATGCGCGCCGTCGTCGCGATGATGAAGCATGAGACCAACACCTTCTCCCCGGTCCCGACGCCGCTTGCCCGCTTCGGGCGCGGCTCGGGCGAGCCCTGGTTCGGGGCGGCGGCGCGGGAGGCCTTCCAGAGCACGAACACCGGTTTCGGGGCCTTCCTCGCCCTGGCGGAGAAGGCCGGCTGCCGGGTTGCGACGCCGATCGCGGCCAGCGCCGCCCCGTCGGGGCCGGTCGAGGCCGCCGCCTACGAGCGCATGTCGGTCGCGATCCTGGAGGCGGTCGACGCCGGCTGCGACCTGCTGTTCCTCGACCTGCACGGCGCCATGGTGGCCGAGACCACCGACGACGGCGAGGGGACGCTGCTGGAGCGCATCCGGCGCCTGCGGCCCGATCTGCCGATCGCGGTCGCCCTCGACCTGCATGCCAACATGACCGACCGCATGGTGCGCAACTGCACCGCGCTCGTCGGCTACAAGACCTATCCGCACATCGACATGGCGGCGGCCGGCGCCCATGCCGGGCGCATCGTGCTGGATGCCGCGGCCGGCAAGATCGTCCCGGCGATGGCCTGGGGCAGCCGGCCGATGATCCCGCACACGCTGCGCATGGGGCATGACGAGGCGCCGATGGGCCCGCTGATCGAGCGCGCGATCGCCCAGGAGGCCGAGGGGCTGCTGGCGGTCAGCGTCTTCGGCGGCTTCCCGATGGCCGACATCCCGCAGCCGGGCCTGAGCGTGGTCGCGGTCGCCGACGGCGACGGGCAGCGGGCGGCCCGCGCCGCGCTGGAGCTGCTCGACCAGGCCTGGGAACACCGGGCCGACTTCGTCTACGACTCCGAGCCGCTCGCCGCCTCGGTCGCGCGCGCCAAGGCGATGACCGATGGTCCGGTGCTGCTGATCGACCATGCCGACAACTGCGCCTCGGGCGGGACCCAGGACACCATGGCGGTGATCGCCGAGGCGATGCGCCAGGGGCTGGAGGATGTCGCCGTGTTTGGCGTGGTCGACCCGGCCGCGGTGGCGGCGATGGTCGCGGCCGGGGTCGGCGCCCGGGTGACGTTGCCGCTCGGCGGGCGCACCGACATGCCGGCGATCGGCCGCGCCGGCGAGCCGCTGGAGGTGACCGGCACGGTCAGGGCCATCACCGACGGGCAGTTCACGGTGACCGGTCCGATGTCGACCGGGACCCGCGCCCACATGGGCCGCTCGGCGGTGCTCGACACCGGCCCGATGCAGATCGTCGTCATCGAGCAGCACCACGAGCCGTTCGACCTCGGCTGCTTCCGCTCGGTCGGCATCGAGCCGACCCAGAAGCGCTACCTCGTCCTGAAGAGCCGCATCCACTACCGCGCCGGCTTCAAGCCGATCGCCCGCCAGATCGTCGAATGCGACGGGGTCGGCGTCACCAGCTCCGACTACTCGCTGTTCCGCTTCCGCAAGCTGAACCGCCCCACCTATCCGCTGGTGCCCGACGCGCAGCCCTGACCAGGGGCTACCCGAACTCCGGGCCGGCCAGGGCATAGAGCGCGCCGGTGCGGTCGAGTGCCGCATCGGTGCCCTTGACCATCCGGGTGAAGCCGCGCTCGCGCACGAAGCCGGCGGCTTCGAGCATCGCCACCAGCCCGGCCGCGGCGTCCGGCACGTCGATCACCGTCGGGCCGGCGATCGCGAGCCCGGCCGCGGCGGCGAGCGCGATGGCGATCGCCGGGGTGTCTGCCACCAGCGGCCCGATGCTGCTCGCCTTCAGCCCGTCGCGGCCGAGCGCATAGCCGCGGATCTGCCCGTCCTCGCTCGCGACCCAGGCGGCCTGCGGCAGCCGGCGCAGCAGGTGGTCGAGCAGGAAGGCGCGGTCGCCCCCGGTGGCGGCCGCGTCGTAGGCGGCCAGCGCCGGCAGGTCGTCGGCTGTGAGCGGGCGGATGCCCGGGGCGGAGTCGACCGGCCAGCGCGGCCGGGTGGCGCGATAGCGGGACAGCGCGAAGAGGGGCCGGAAGCCCAGCTTCTCGTAGACCGGCCGGCCCAGTTCGGTCGCGTCCAGGCCGGGCACCCGGCCCGCCGCCTCGATCGCCGCGATCTGGCGGGCCATCAGCCGGGTGGCGTAGCCGCGGCGCCGCGCGCCCGGCGTCACCAGCACCATGCAGACCCACTCGCTGTGCCGCGTCAGGGGCACCCGGCAGGCGCTGGCGAGCGGCTGCCCGTCGGCCGCGAAGATGCCCTCGCCGGCGCCGTGATCAAGGATCAGGCGCCAGTCGAGCGCGGTCTGGTTCCAGCCGGCCTCGGCGGACAGGTGCGTCAGGCCGGCGGCATCGTCCGGCCGGAGCGGCCGGGCGTCAGTACTTTCCATCCCGCGTCTCGAAATGGGTCGGCTTGTCGAGCGAGGCGCCGCCGGCCACCAGCCAGTCGGCGACCCAGCCGATCATCGCGTCCAGCGGCACGGTGGGGTAGCCGAACAGCCGCGCCGCCATCCCGGCATTGTTGAGCCAGGCGCTGTCGGCCTCGGTGCCGGTGACGATCGCCTCGCGGCCGAAGCGGCGGCCGAAGGCGTGGGCCAGCGCGCGCACGCTGACCGTCTCCGGCCCGGTGATGTTGATGGGCCGGGTGGGCGTGGTGGCGTGGGCCAGGCAGCGCAGCGCCTGGCTGTTCGCGTCGCCCTGCCAGATGACGTTGACATGGCCCATGGTGACGTCGACCGGCTCACCCGCCAGCACCTTGCGGCCGACATCGTGCAGCACGCCGTAGCGGGTATCGATCGCGTAGTTGAGGCGGAAGAGCCGGCCGGGGGTGCCCCAGCGCCGGCTGCCATACTCGAACATGCGCTCGCGCCCGACGCAGGTGGCGGCATAGGCGCCGGGCGGCGGCACCGCCGGCATGTCCTCGGTGGCGCCGCCCGAGCGCACATCGACATAGGGATAGACGCAACCCGTCGAGAAGGCGACGATCCGCGACCGCTGGAACGCCTCGGCGACCGTCGCCGGCACCAGCACGTTCATGGCCCAGGTCAGGTCCTCCGCGCCCGACGAGCCGAACTTGCGCCCGGCCATGAAGATGACGTTGGGCAGGCGCGGCAGCGCCATCACCGCCTCGCGGTCGAGCAGGTCGCATTCCAGCGTCTCCACGCCCCAACCTTCGAGACGCTCACGCAGGCCGGGCTCGCTGAAGCGGGCGACGCCGACGACGCGGCGGTCGGGCACCGCGCGCTTGGCGAGGCGCGCCAGCGTCGGCCCCATCTTGCCGCCGACGCCCAGGACCAGGATGTCGCCCGGCGCCGCGGCCAGGTCGGCCTGCAGGGCGGCGGTCGGGCGGGTCATGAATTCCTCCACCGCCTCGACGTCGGCGAAGCGGTCGGGCAGGGCGGTCGGGCTGGTCATGGCGGTTCCTGCGGGCGGCGGGGACGGGACGCCCAGCAATATCGAAACCCGCCGCCGCTGTCAGCCGGCGGCGGGCCTCAACGGATCGGCGGCAGGACCGCGATGTCGATGATCCGGCCGGCGCGGCCGGTGGCGCCGGTGCCGATCGCCTGGATCGCGCTGGCCCGGCCGGTGGCGACGTCGAAGACGTGCAGGATGTTGTTGATCGCGGCATAGCCCTGGTCGCGCCCGCCATGGCTGGCGATGTCGGCGGCGTCGGCCGACCGGCCGGGGGACTGGCTGATCGGCCGCACGATGCCGTCCTCGGGCGGGTCGAGCAGGCCGTAGGTGCCGCTGGCGCCGTCGAAGAGGTGCAGCCGGCGGCTGGCCGCGCCGCCGGCCGTGTGGCTGTAGGCGCCGGCCGCGATGCGCGCCGCCGGGACTCCGGCGGCGTGGCGCACCGGGCTGTGGACGGCGGCAATGCCGGTGTCGACATCGACCAGGAGGTTCTGCCCGCCCGCGCCGATGACCCGCAGCCGGTCGGCGACCGGATCGAAATCGACCAGGTAGGATTCCGCCGGCACCAGTGCGACCGATAGTCGCGCCTGGAAGATGGCGATCGCCGTGCCGGCATCGATGCGATGGATCGCGCCGCCGCGGTCGATGCCATAGAGCTGGCCATCGGCGGTCCGCACGTCGATCCCGACCAGCGGCAGACCCATGCCCTGCAGGTCCCGGCGGATCGTCTCGCGCGGGTTCCCGGACGAAAATTGCAGGAATTCGCCGTGGTCGGTGATGGCGACCAGGTCGGCCGCGCGGGTGGTGGTGCCGGCGATCAGGGGGGCGCCGGCCGTTGCCAGCAGGCCCAGGACAAGTCGCATTCGGACCATGGCGAGACTCCCGAGGCATCGACGCAGTCGCCGGAACGATGCACGTCGCGGAAGGTTCCGGCCAGGGTATGGACGGGCGGGGCCGGGTGCCGTTCTGGCCGGACGGCCTCAGCGGACCGGACAATGCACGAGACTGGGCCTTCGCCCTCCACTAAGGTGCCGCGCCATGGACGATCCATCCGGACCGGGGCTGCTCCTGCACGCGACCACGGTCGCGATCGGCGGGGCGGGTGTCGCGATCGAGGGGGCGAGCGGGTCCGGCAAGTCGGACCTGGCGCTGCGCCTGATCGACGGCGGCGCGCGTCTGGTCGCCGACGACCAGACGCGGCTGGTGCGCGGGGGAGACGCGCTGACGGCGTCCGCCCCGCCGGCGATCGCGGGGCTGCTGGAGGTGCGCGGGCTCGGGATCGTGCGACTGCCGCACGAGAAGGCGGTGACGTTGCGATTGATCGTGGCCGCCACCCCGCCCGCCCAGGTGGAGCGCCTGCCCGAGGCGGGGTCGCGCGACCTGCTCGGCCTGCGCGTTCCGATGATCCGCCTCGATCTACTTTCGGTTTCGGCTGCAGCCAAGGTGCGTCTTGCCGTCTCCAACCTCGCCTGATCATAATGCCGCCGCCATGAGCGGGCCGGCCCTCTCCATGACCCGGGATGACGACGCCTCCGAGGTCCGTCGCGGGGAGGAACCGCGCCCGGCCGACGGCGGCCGGCCGGCGGTGGTCATCGTCACCGGCCTGTCGGGCGCAGGGCGGACCACCGCGCTGCGCGCGCTGGAGGACCTCGGCTACGAGGCGGTCGACAATCCCCCGCTGGTGCTGCTGGCCGGTCTTCTGCACGCCGACGCCCCGGCGCCGCGCCCGATGGCGATCGGCATCGACGTGCGCACCCGCGACTTCGCCGCCCCCACCTCCCTCGCCCTCCTCGACCGCATCGCCGGCGAGAGCGGCCGGCGCACCAGCCTGCTGTTCCTCGATTGCGAGGACGAGGTGCTGGGGCGCCGCTTCACCGAGACCCGGCGCCGCCACCCGCTGGCGACCGACCGGCCGGTGCTGGACGGCATCCGCCGCGAGCGCGAGATCGTCTGGCCCTTGCGGCGGCGCGCCGACCTCGTCATCGACACGACCGCCCTGCCGCCGGCCGAGCTGAAGCGCATCCTGGAAGGGCATTACGCGCTGGATGCCGCGCCGCGCCTGGCGATTTCGGTCATGTCCTTCTCCTATCGCCAGGGCCTGCCGCGGGAGGCCGACCTCGTCATCGACGTCCGCTTCCTCGACAACCCGCACTACGATCCGGTGCTGCGGCCGCTGACCGGGCGCGATCCGGCGGTGGGCGCCAGGGTGGCGGCCGATCCGGACTTCCCGGCCTTCTTCGACGGGCTGACGGGCTGGCTGGCGCCGCTGCTGCCGCGCTACGCCAAGGAGGGGAAGAGCTACCTGACCATCGCGATCGGCTGCACCGGCGGCAAGCACCGCTCGGTCTACGTGTCGGAACGGCTCGCCGCCTGGCTCGCCGCCGCCGGCCTTCCCGCCCGCATCCATCATCGCGACGTCGATCGTGCATCCTGACATGCCGAGCGTCGCGCCATGCCGGGCCCCAATGAACCGACCTCCCGCGGAACGGTGAGAAATTCATGATCGGAATGGTTCTGGTTACCCACGGCCGCCTGGCCGACGAGTTCGTCGCCGCGCTGGAGCATGTCGTCGGGAGGCAGACCAACATCGCCTCCGTCTGCATCGGGCCGGAGGACGACATGGAGCGTCGGCGACAGGACATCATCGACGCCATCCGGGCGGTCGACGCCGGGGGCGGCGTGGTCCTGCTGACCGACATGTTCGGCGGCACCCCGTCCAACCTGGCGATCTCCGTGATGGAGCCCAACCGGGTGGAGGTGATCGCCGGCGTCAACCTGCCGATGCTGATCAAGCTCGCCTCGGTCCGGACGTCGGCCAAGCTGCTGCCGGCCGTCTCTGCCGCCCAGGAGGCCGGGCGCAAATACATAAACGTCGCCTCCCAGCTCCTGTCGGAGGGGCGGTGACGGCCGATCTCGACCCTTCGGCGGTCCGCCGTAGCGTCATGGTCGTCAACAAGCGCGGCCTGCATGCGCGGGCTGCGGCCAAGTTCGTCAAGCTGGCCGCCACCTTCGAGGCGGACATCGCCGTCCAGCGCAGCGGCACGTCCGTGTGCGGCAGCTCGATCATGGGGCTGATGATGCTGGCCGCCGGGCCCGGCACCGACCTGATGATCGCCGGTAGGGGCGCCGACGCCACCGAAGCGGTCGAAGCCCTGGCTCGCCTGGTGATGGCGGGCTTCGATGAGGACTGACCGGCCGGAGCGGGTGCTGACCGGCCTGCCGGTTTCGGCCGGGATCGCCATCGGCCCCTTGCACCTGCACGACCCGGGGGTCGTGTCCGTCTCCGCCTATCCCATCCCGGCCGACGGCATCGAGGCCGAGCGGGCGCGCTTCCGCCGCTCGGTCGACGCCGCGCTGAAGCAGATCGACAAGCTGCGCATGCGTGCCGAGCTCCTGCCGGAATCGGCCCAGGAAGCGGCCGTCGCCCTGCTGGAGGTGCACCGGCAGATGCTGTCCGGCTCGCGCCTGGTGCGCGGCGTCGACCGCCGCATCGCCGAGCAGCGGGTCAATGCCGAGGCCGCGCTCGAGACCGAGCTGGCAGCCATCGTCGACAGCTTCCTGGCGATCGCCGACCCGACCATCCGCTCGCGGGTGGACGACGTGCGCGGCGCCGGCCACCGCGTGCTGCGCCACCTGACCCAGACCGCCTACCAGTCGTTCGCCCGGGTGCCGAACGGCTCCATCATCCTGGCCGAGGAACTGACCCCGGCCGACGCGGCGCTGATGGATCCGGCCAAGATCCTGGGCTTCGCCGCCGCCGCCGGCGGGGTCGAGGGCCACACGGCGATCATGGCGCGCGCCCTGCACCTGCCGGCCGTGCTGGGCGTGCGCGGGCTGCTCGATGCCGCCGCCGGCACCGGGGCCGGGGCGACCGTGATCGTCGACGGCGTCGGCGGGCAGGTCATCCTCGACCCCACGCCCGATACGCTGGCCGCCTATCGCCGGCGCCGCGCAGCACTCGCCCGCCAGCGCCGCCGGCTGGTGGCGATCGCCGGACTGCCCGCGGTCACCGACGATGGCGTCGCGGTCTCGCTCAACGCCAACATCGACCTGCCGGCCGAGGTCGACGAGGCGCGCGTGCTGGGTGCCGACGGGGTCGGCCTGCTGCGCACCGAGATCCAGTTCATGAACCGCGAGGACCTGCCGGACGAGGATGCGCAGTACGAGATGCTGCGCGCGGTCGTCGAGGGACTGGACGATCGCATCGTCACCATCCGCACGCTCGACATCGGCGGCGACAAGCGGGCGCCGGCCCTGGCGGCCCATTTCCCGGAGGGGCCGAACCCGGCGCTCGGCCTGCGCGCCATCCGCTATTCGCTGAAGGTGCCGCGCCTGTTCGAGACGCAGATCGCGGCCATCCTGCGGGCGGGGGCGCACGGCTCCATCCGCATCCTGCTGCCGATGCTGACCTCGGTCGGCGAGATGCGCCAGGCGCGCACCATCATCCAGCGCACCGCGCGGCGCCTGCGCCGCCAGGGGGTGGCGATCGCCGACCCGCTGCCGCCGATCGGCGCCATGATCGAGACGCCGGCCGCCGCCCTGGGCGCCGATGCGCTGGCCGAGTATTCGGACTTCTTCGCCATCGGCACCAACGACCTGACCATGTACACGCTGGCCATCGACCGCAGCGACGAGCAGGTGGCGAGCCTCTACAACCCGTTCCACCCGGCGGTGCTGCGCCTCATCGTCTTCGCGGTGACGGCGGCGCGCGAGCGCGGCATCCCGGTCAGTGTCTGCGGCGAGATCGCGGGCGACCCGCGCTTCACCGCCCTGCTGCTCGGCCTCGGCCTGCGCGAGCTGTCGATGTCGCCGGGCAGCCTGCCGCGGGTCAAGGAGCGGCTGCGGGCGATCGATGCCGCCGAGGCCCAGACGATGGCCGCGCGCGCGGTCTCGGCCCACGACGCGGCCCACGTCATGGTGCTGGTCGAGCACTTCAACGCCGCCCTGTAGGGCGTATGCCCCAGCGGACATGCGGCCTTACGGATCACGGCCGCGACGAAACGAAAAATCAGTAGTCAGCTCCCACCGGGGCGCGCGTAACCTCGTCGGTTTCAAGTCGGCCGTCGCGCAATCGGTAGATATGGTCGAAGCGGTCGAGGATCATCTCGTCGTGCGTGACGACGATAATGGCCGCGCTCTGGTCGATCGCGATCCGCCGCAACAAATCCATCACGATGCGCGCACGCGCGGAATCGAGCGGCGCGGTCGGTTCGTCGGCGAGAATAATTCGCGGCTGATTGGCGAGCGCGCGGGCGATCGCCACGCGTTGGGCCTCGCCGCCGGAGAGCTGCTTGGGTAGAGCACGCTTGCGGTGGCCGACCTCAAGATAATCGAGCAGTTCAACGGCGCGCTTATGTGCTGCCGCGGCGCCCAATCCAGCAAGGTGGAGCACCACGGCGACGTTGTCGGTAGCGTCAAGGAAGGGCAGCAGATTGGGATACTGGAAAATGAAGCCGATCTTGTCGAGCCGCAACCTACGCAAATCAGCCTTGAGCCAATGGTCGTCATAAACGGCTTCGCCATCGAGTGTGAGCCGGCCGCCGCTCGGCTCCAGGATGCATGCCATGCAGTTGAGCAGCGTGGTCTTGCCCGAACCGCTCGGCCCCATAAGACCGACGACCTGGCCGGGAAAGACCTCCATGTTGATGTCGATCAGCGCATCGACCCGCGCATTTCCCGAGCCGAAATACTTGGAGAGGCGTTCGACACATACGACCGCTTGTCTGCCCGGCTCGGTCATGAACCTACCCTGCCGCCGAGAGCGCTTCCGCGGGGTCCACTCTCAGCGCGAGCCGAATGCCCAGCGTGCTCGCGGCAAGGCAGACCACGATCGTGATCGCGAATACGGCCACGACGCTCTCTGGGTCGAACACGAGCCGCCGTGGGAAAAAGGGCCTGAAGGTGAAGACAAGCGCGAGCCCGGCGACGTAGCCGGTGATCCCCAACGACAGGGATTGCTGAACGATGAGGCCGATGATGGTGCGATCCGGCGCTCCGACAAATTTGAGCGTGGCGATCGAGCGCACCTTGTCCATGGTCATCGTGTAAATGATCAGCGCGATGATGACGGCCGATACGATGACCAGCAGAACCATGATCAGGAGCTGCTGCTTGCGGGCCTTTTCGATCACGAACTTGCTCAGCAGGGTTTCCTGCTGGGTCTGCGTGAGTGCCGTGAGGTGTTTCCACCGCGAGAGTGCCGCCGCGGCCTCGGCGACGGGAACATGGGGCGACACCTTGGCGATGACGGCATTGATCTGGTCGTTGGTTTCCAGGGATCCTCCGCGCGCCTGCTCCCGCCGCGAAGCGGGGGGTGCCAGTTCGAACTGGAGCGCTTGTGCGTCGCGCAAGGTGATATAGGCGACGGGATCGCCGGATGATGTGACTTCGTTCCGCATCAGGCCGACAACCGAAAACTTGTGATCTCGGGTCCCCAGCAAGACCTCCTGGCCCAGCGCAAGACCGGCGGAACGGTCGACGATCATTTCATAGTGGCTGCGCAAGATGTTGCGGCCAGCCGAGATCTGGCGCGGCCCACCGGGCCTGCCCGGCTCGAAGCCGATGAGAAAGAGGCGGTGCGGTGCACCGTTCAATTCAGTCTGGACCGATTGATATGTGACAGACCCGGCGCGCTGCACGCCGTAGACCCGGCTGACCAGTTCCCTGGTGTCTCCCGGAATACGCGACGATTCGGCGAACGGCCCATTGGTCCCGGCCTCGACCACCCAGAGATCCGCGTTGGCCGCACGGGCCTGACGCAACGCGTCATCGATCAGCCCCCCATAGACGCCGGTCATCATGATGACGATGCCGAGCAGCAGGCTCAATCCGAAGTTGGTCAGGACGAAACGCAGGAAATTGTGCTTGATGTCCCGGTAGGCCAAGTTCATCGACTTGCCCCTTCGGCGACCTTTGCCGCACGGCCGACGCGCAGTCCGCTGCGCAACGTTGTGACGACAAGGGCGTGCTCCGGTACGCCGCCGGTGATCTCAAAGCGCCCGTCGAGCAGCCGGTGCCCGAGTCTTACACTGCGCTGCTTCAGGTACCCGTCCTCGACGGTCCATACGGTCCCTTGATTGTTGCCGAGCCCTGTGATCGCGGCTTCGGGTGCCAACAGGGCCTGCGGCAGCCGGACCGTCGTGATGTGGGCCTCGGCCTGTTCGCCGAGGTACAACTCGGCCGGCAGCGTGTCGAACGCGATCTCGACCCGCCGCTCCTCGTTGACCCGGTCGCTTTCCGGCTGGATGCGCGCGACGTGGCCGGCGATGCGCTTGCCAGGCTGGGATCGCAGCACGATCTCAGCGGGCTCGCCGACCGTGATCTCACCGGCTTTGCTCTCATCGACGTACGCGAGCGCCCATACGGTCTTTGGGTCGATCAGCGTGAACACCGGATCGCTCGCGCCGAGCGCCGAACCGAGTTCCTTGAGGCGCGCGGTCACCGTGGCATCGTAGGGCGCTGCGAGGGTGTAAAAGTCCAATATGGTTGATTGCAGTCGCTGCTGGGCTTTGGCATCGCCAATATTGGCCTTGGCCACCAGGACATCGCTTTGCGCCAGGCTCACATCGGCGAGGGCTGTGCCTTGAGCCGCTCGCGCCGTCTGCGCCGCCTCGATCGAGGTGTTGTTGCTCAGTAGTAGCGCCTGCCGACGCTCGTTGATGCTCTTGGCGTTCGCGTAATTCGCCTGAGCCTTTTCGACGCTTGCCGTCGCCCTTTGAAGATTGGCTTCGGCCTGTTCGACCATCGCGTTTGCCCGGGCGACCTGCGCACTCTGCTCACGGTCATCGAGGCGGGCCAGAATCGCGCCCTTGGCAACGCGATCGCCGACATCGGCGCGTAGGTCGACCACTACGCCGGACACCTTGAACCCGATCCTCGAGGTTACCCTGGCCTCGACCGTCCCGAGGCCGAAGACCCGCACGGGCACGTCTTGCTCGGTGCTCGCGACCTGAACCTCGATCGGCCGCAGGAACATCGCCCATGCGCCGAAACCTACGCCAATGGCTACGGCCAGCAGAACAGCGAACACGTAAACACGAGCGGATAGTCGCCGTGTCTTGCCGATGGCTTGGTCCTGTGCCTTTCCGACGAGTGAAGGGGTCTCCTTCATGATCGCCTTTGGAACCTCAAGCATGTACGTTCCCTGCGACGAGGATGAGGGCGGCTCATGCTGTCTTTGCTATGCCTTGGCCGCGGCACGCGCAATGACCTGGATCAAGCTACGGCTTCCAGGAGTCCGTTTGGAAACGCCTGTGGGTGTGCGAGGCGTCTGACGAGAAGACTGCCCATGGCGACGAAGATCTTCGCCTCGGAGACGTCCAATTGCTCCTCGTAGTCCCGAACTAGGCGCCGGTAGCGGGTCATCCAGCCGAAGGTTCGCTCGACGATCCAGCGCCGGGGTAGCACCTTGAACCCCGGTTCGCTGTCGGTGCGTTGGACGATCTCTATGGCGAAGTCGCGACAGGCCGCCTTGTCGAGCAACCGCCTTCGGTCGTAGGCGCCGTCGGCGAAGAGGTGCTTCATCCAGGGCCACCGCTGGCGGATGGCGTCGAGGATCTTCCGGGCGCCGGCACTGTTGGAGATATCGGCCGTCGTCAGGTTGACCATGAGCAGCCGGCCATCGCTATCGACCGCGATGTGCCGCTTGCGGCCGACGACCTTCTTGCCGGCATCGAAACCGCGCTCGCCGGCCGACGGCGCCTTGACCGACTGGCTGTCGACGACCCCGGCACTGGGGCTGGCCCTCGTGGCGAGCCTGTCGAACCACCGGACCGACCCGTTCGCGGTCGATCATCAGCGCCACGTCGTGGATCGTGCGGAACAGAAGCTGGCGAACGAACCGCGGGAACCACCGGTAGACCGTCTGCCAGGGCGGGCAATGCACCGGCAGCATCCGCCACTCGTCAAGCCGCTGGCCTATCGTCGGAAGAGGCGGCCAGGGTCAGGCGAGCGGGCCGCCCGCGGCCTTCCAGGCGTCGATGCCGCCTTCGATATGGCGGGCGGATCGGAGCCCGGCATCCTGGGCCGCCTGGACGGCCATCGCCGAGCGTTCGCCGAAGGCGCAGTAGAACAGCAGCATCTTGCCCGGCGCGGTGCCGAGCACATGCAGGACCCCGCTCGGCGACACGTTCGCCTGCAGGTCGGGGTAGGGCAGGTGCAGGGCGCCCGGGATCTCGCCATGGCGCTCCCGTTCCCGCTTCTCGCGCAGGTCGATCAGGGCGACGTCGGGGCGGCCGAGCAGCGCCTTCGCCTGGTCGGCGCCGAGCGCCCAGCCGCGCCGGGCGATCTCCGCCTGCGCCAGCCCCTGGCGCATGTTGGCCGGCACGGCCACGTCCATCATCTTCGGGTTGCCGAGGTTCAGGCCGTTCATCAGGTCGACATACTCTTCGACCGACCTGACCTGCAGGCGCGGGTTGAAGGCGCGCTCCTCGCCGATCGTGCTGACCGTGTCGCCCTTGTAGTCGTGCGCGGGATAGACGAGCGTCTCGTCGGGCAGCTTCAGCAGGCGCCCGAACAGCGACTCGTACTGCATGCGGGGGTCGCCGTTCTGGAAGTCGGTCCGGCCCGTCCCGCGGATCAGCAGCGTGTCGCCGGTGAAGACCCGGTCGCCGAACCGGAAGCTGTACGAGTCGTCCGTGTGCCCGGGCGTGTAGAGCACATCGAGGCTGATCCCTTCGATCCCGATCGTGTCGCCGTCGGCGACGCGGATCGAGACCACGTCGACCTTGCTCTGCTCTCCCATCACGGTGACGCAGTGGGTCAGGTCCCGCAGCGCCCCCAGGCCGGTGATGTGGTCGGCGTGGAGATGGGTATCCACCGCCTTCACCAGCTTGAGGTCGAGTTCCTGCAGCAGCTGGCGGTAGCGGTCGACCTTCTCCAGCACCGGATCGATGATCAGGGCCTCGCCGCCGCGGCGGCTGGCCAGCAGGTACGAGTAGGTGCAGGAGACGGGCTCGAACATCTGGCGGAAGATCATGGCGTCGTCGGCTCCCCCAGCGCGAGATCGTCGGGTCCGGCGGGCGCGCGGCGCCCCGTCCATGGGGATGGGCGGGGCGCCGTGCCTTGCGATCACTTCGGCTGCGCGACCACCCGCAGATAGGGCTTCAGCGTCTTCCAGCCGTCGGGGTACTTCGCCCGGGCGGCCTCGTCCGAGACCGCCGGCGGGATGATGACGTCGTCGCCCGGGCGCCAGTTGACCGGGGTGGCAACCGTGTGCTTCGCGGTCAGCTGGCAGGAATCCAGCAGGCGCAGCACCTCGTCGAAGTTGCGGCCGGACGTCATCGGATAGACGAGCATCGCCTTGACCTTCTTGTCCGGGCCGATGATGAAGACGGCGCGGACGGTCGCGTTGTCGGCCGCGGTGCGGCTGCCCGCTTCGCCCGCCGTCTCGGCCGGCAGCATGTCGTACAGCTTGGCGACGTTGAGGTCGGTGTCGCCGATCATCGGGTAGGTGACGGCGTGGCCCTGGGTCTCCTCGATGTCCTTGGCCCAGCGATCGTGATTGCCGACCGGATCGACGCTGAGGCCGATGATCTTGGTGTTGCGACGGGTGAATTCCGGGACCAGGCCGGCCATGTAGCCGAGCTCGGTGGTGCAGACCGGGGTGAAGTCCTTGGGGTGGCTGAACAGGATCGCCCAGCCGTCGCCGATCCATTCATGGAAATTGATCGGGCCCTGGGTGGTCTCGGCCGTGAAGTTGGGCGCCTCGGAGTTGATTCGAAGGGACATGGTTGGCTTCTCCTTCTTGGGCAATCGGTGCCAGTCCGGTGTCGTACCGCGTCGGGCCCGCCGCGAGGACGGGCTCGCGGCCCGCTTTAGCACTCTGTCGCCGGTACTGTACCACCCTTTCCCGATCTGTCCTGCGCAGGCGCTGCGATGACGTCCCCGGGTTGCCACCCGGCCAGGCGGGTGGCCGCGATCCACCAGTCCGGCCGGGCGCGGCGCAGGCGCCGGGCGGCGCGGGCGGCGGCGGGGGGGTCGGCGAAGAGCGCGAAGCAGGTGGCGCCGCTGCCCGACATGCGCGCCAGCCGGCAGCCGTCGAGCCCGGCCAGGGCATCGAGCACGGTGCCGACCGCCGGCGCCAGGGACCGCGCGGCGTCGGTCAGGTCGTTGCCGGTCGCGGCCAGCGCGGCGAGCAGCCCCTCGGCAGCGCCGGTCGGGAAGGGCGGGACGGTCTCGCGCCAGGCACCGGGCCCGGTGCGGGACGCCCGGGCCCGGAACACCGCCGGCGTCGCCAGCGGCACGCGCGGGTTGACCAGCAGGATCGGCAGGGACGGGAAGGCGGGGCAGGGGGCGAGCCGGTCGCCGATGCCGGCGATGCGGGCGGGGCGGCCGGCCAGGCACATCGGCACGTCGGCGCCGAGGCGGGCGGCAAGCCCATGCAGGTCGACGCCCGGGGGCACGTTCCACAGCCGGGCCAGCGCCCGCAGCACCGCGGCCGCATCGCCCGAGCCGCCGCCCAGGCCGGCCGCCACGGGCACCCGCTTTTCCAGGCGGATGGCAGCCCCGGGGCTGGCGCCGGCCCCGCCTTCCGCCAGGGCGGCCCGGAGGGCCGCCGCTGCCGTCAGGGCCAGGTTGCCGTCCCCGGCCGGCACCTGGTCGGCGAACGGCCCCTCGACGGAGAGGGACAGAGAGTCGGCCGCCGTTACCTCCACCCGGTCGCCGAAGCGGGTGAAGGCGACCAGCCCGTCCAGCAGGTGGTAGCCGTCGGGCCGGCGTCCGACCAGATGGAGGAAGAGGTTGACCTTGGCCGGCGCATGTTCCCGGACGCGGCGCGGGGGCGCCTGACCGGGAACGGCCGGCTCAGCCGCCATTCGGTGGTTTCGCGGCGGTCTCGAGGCCGCGCGACAGCTTGTCCTCGATCGGCTTCACCTGGTCGGGCTCCGGCTTCAGGGTCAGCGCGCGCTGCCATTGCACGCGGGCCTCCTGGCGCCGCCCGGTGCGCCAGTAGGCGTCGCCCAGATGGTCGTTGATGACCGGGTCGAGCGGCCGCAGCTCGACCGCGCGCTCCAGCTGCCGGGTCGCCTCTTCGAAGCGGCCGAGGCGGTACATGACCCATCCCAGGCTGTCGACGATGTAGCCGTCGTCCGGCCGGAGCTCGACGGCCCGGCGCAGCATGCCGAGCGAACGGTCGAGGTGGAGGCCGCGGTCGACCCAGCTGTAGGCGAGGTAGTTGAGGACGTAGGGCTGGTCCGGCTGCAGCTCCAGCGCCTTGAGGAAGTCGCTCTCGGCACGGTCCCAGATCTTGGCCCGCTCCAGCGCGATGCCGCGCGAATAGATCGCCGACCAGTGCCGCTGCTCGATGCGGCCGATGCGGCCGATGCCGGCGTCGTAGGCCGTGACCGCCTCGGGGAAGCGCTGGCGGGCGCGCAGGATGTCGCCGAGCCGGAGTGCCGCTTCCGGCCGCCCGGTGCGCTCGTCGACCAGCTTCTGCAGCTCGGCCACCGCGGCGTCGGACTGATCCATCTTGTCGAGCACGGTCGCCGCGCGCAGGCGCGCCGACCATTGCAGCGGCGATTCCGCCGGGATCTCCAGATAGACCTTCCGCGCGGCCTCGGGCCGATCATAATCCTCCAGCAGGTCGGCCAGCAGCATCCGGGCCAGCGTGTGGTCGGGGCGCAGCGACAGGGTCAGGCGGATGACGATGAGGGCGAGGTCGCGCGACTGGGGCTGGTTGGCGGCCGTGGCGATGTCGAACAGCGCCTCGGCCAGCCCGCCCTTGGAATCGCCGACCAGGGCCGGCACGTCGGCCTTGCGGGCGGCGATCTGGGCGCGCTCCGCGGCCAGCATCTCGGGCTCGCCGGAGGCGTCGGCGAAGCGTCGCACGACCTCTTCGGCGGCGCTGAAATTGCCCTGGCGGATGTGGAAGTTTGCCGCCAGGCGGGTCAGACGGAGGTTGCCGGCGGCGGCGGCCGTCGCCGCCTTGTAGCGGTCGGCGGCGTCCGCCGTGCGCCCGGCGCGGTCCAGCAGCAGCGCGCCTTGCAGCGCCGTCACGGCCTGCAGCGGCGCCTGCTGGCGCAGCGGCTCCAGCGCGGCCAGCGCCGCGTCGAAGTTGCCGGCCTCGGCCTGGATCCAGGCCCGGACCAGCGGCACCACCAGCCGGTTGATGCCGCCGTCCGGCATGCGCTGCAGGAAGGCCTGGGCGGCGGCCGGATCGGAGCGGCCGACGGCATCGACCGAGAGGGCGAGGTTGGCGAGGCCGGTCCCGGGGTTGTCGACGGCGATGCCGCGGGCGAGGCGCAGCGCCTCCGGCAGGCGGCCCTCGCTCACCAGCAGCTGGAAGGCGCGCATGCGCAGCGCCGCCTCGTCCGGGTCGGCGGCCAGCGCCTCCAGGATGAAGTCGGCCGCCTCGCCATACTCATGCTGGCGCTGGGCGTGCAGCCCGGCCAGGTAGGAGCCGGTGGCGGTCTTGCCCGGCTTGCCCCGGGCTGCGTCGAGGGCGGCCGCGATCTCGGGATCGAGCGCCGCCTGTTCGCCCGCCGCGATGGCCGGGCCGGCGAGCGCCGCCGCCAGCAGCGCACCGCCCGCAAGGGCACGCCGGAGCCGTCGCGCGCCGACGATGGCGCGCAGGCCGGATGGCTTCGGCGGGCCGGCGGGAGAGGTCGGGGCAACAGGCATCGCGGTCGATCCTCACATGTTCGGGTAGTTGGGGCCCCCGCCTCCCTGTGGCACCACCCAGTTGATGTTCTGGGTCGGATCCTTGATGTCGCACGTCTTGCAGTGGACGCAGTTCTGCGCGTTGATCTGCAGGCGCGGCGCCCCGCCTTCGCCGTCCCGGACGATCTCGTAGACCCCGGCCGGACAATAGCGCTGCTCCGGCGCGTCGTAGAGCGCCAGATTGTGGCTGATGGCGACCGACGGGTCCATCAGCTGCAGGTGGACCGGCTGGTCTTCCTCGTGGTTGGTGTTCGAGATGAACACCGAGGACAGCTTGTCGAACGCGACCTTCCCGTCGGGCCTGGGATATTCGATGCGCGGTGCCTCGCTCGCCTTCTTCAGCGATTCATGGTCCGCGTGGTGGTGCAGGGTCCAGGGGGCCTTGCCGCGAAGGAGATAGGTATCGAGCGCCGAATAGACCAGCCCGCCATAGAGGCCGCGGCGGAAGGACGGGCGGATGTTGCGCACGCCGTGCAGCTCTTCCCACACCCAGCTCTGGCGCAGCCGCTCGGGATAGGTCGTGACCTCGCGCGGGCCGTCCTCGACCGACAGCGCCTCGTAGATCGCCTCGGCCGCCAGCATCGCCGACTTCATGGCGGTGTGGGTGCCCTTGATCTTGGGCACGTTGAGGAAGCCGGCGGCGCATCCGATCAGCAGCCCGCCCGGGAAGGTCAGCTTCGGGATCGACTGCAGCCCGCCCTCGTTGATCGCGCGGGCCCCGTAGGCGATGCGCCGGCCGCCCTCGAACACCGGCCGCATCGCCGGATGGGTCTTGAACCGCTGCATCTCGTCGAACGGGCTGAGATGCGGGTTCCAGTAGTCGAGGCCGATGACGAAGCCGACCGCCACCTGGTTGTTCTCCAGATGATAGAGGAACGATCCGCCATAGGTCTTGTAGTCGAGCGGCCAGCCGATCGTGTGGGTGATCGTCCCCTGGCGGTGCACGGCCGGGTCGACCTCCCACAGTTCCTTGATGCCGATGCCGAAGGTCTGCGGGTCGACTCCCTCGCGCAGCGCGTAGCGCGCGAACAGCGTCTTGGTCAGCGATCCGCGGGCACCCTCGGCGAAGATGGTCTGGCGGCCGCGCAGCTCGACGCCCGGCTCGTGCGCATCGGTCGGCTTGCCGTCGCGGCCGATCCCCATGTCGCCGGTGGCGACGCCGACCACGGCCCCGCGCTCGTCGTACAGCACCTCGGCGGCGGCGAAGCCGGGATAGATCTCCACCCCCAGGGCCTCGGCCTGGGTCGCCAGCCAGCGGCAGACATTGCCCAGGCTGACGATGTAGTTGCCGTGGTTGTTCATCTGCGGCGGCGTCGGCAGGCGCCAGGATGACGTCCGGGTCAGGTAGAGGAAGCGATCCTCGCCGGCCGGGGTATTCAGGGGCGCGCCCAGTTCCTGCCAGTCGGGGAACAGCTCGTTCAGCGCCCGCGGCTCCAGCACCGCGCCCGACAGGATGTGGGCGCCGATCTCGGACCCCTTCTCGATGACGCATACCGAAAGCTCATGCCCGCGCTCGGCCGAGAGCTGCTTCAGCCGGATCGCCGCGGTCAGGCCGGACGGGCCGCCACCGACGATCACGACATCATACTCCATCGCCTCGCGCTGCATGCAGGGGAACTCCGGACGGTTGAGCGAGCCCGCGCTTCTGTCACAGAAATACGGCAAATGCTAGGCTAGCACCATGCGCCCGGAAGAAGCACTGGCCCTGCTGCGTTGGCAGGTCGCGATCGGCGCCGACGAGGCGATCGACGACGTCGCGATCGACCGCACGGCATTCGAGGAGCCGCCCGCGCCCCCGCGGCCGGCGCCGACGTCCCGCGCGCCGGCCACGGTGGCCCATGGCGGGGCGACGGTGATCCCGGTCCGGCGGGCGCCCCCGGCGGCGATGCCTGCTGCGGGGGGCGTCTCCTCGGCGGAATTGGCGGCGGCGGCCCAGGACATCGCCCAGCTGGAGGCGGCGGTCGGCGCCTTCGAGGGCTGTGCCCTGCGCGGGACCGCCACCAACCTGGTCTTCGCCGACGGCAACCCGCAGGCCGAGGTGATGCTGATCGGCGAGGCGCCGGGCGCGGAGGAGGACCGGCTCGGCAAGCCGTTCGTCGGCGTGAGCGGGCAGCTGCTGGACCGGATGCTGGCGACGATCGGGCTCGATCGCAAAAAAGCCTACATTACGAATATCCTGCCCTGGCGTCCGCCCGGCAACCGCAAGCCGACGGCGGCCGAGATCGCCATGTGCCTGCCGTTCGTGCGCCGGCACGTCGAACTGGTCGACCCCAGGCTGCTGATCTTCGTCGGCGGCACGGCGGCATCCGCAATGCTGGATCGCCCCGAAGGGATCATGAAGCTGCGCGGCCGCTGGTACCAGTATCGGACAGAGGCGGGCAGTAAAACGATTGATGCCATGTGTATATTCCATCCCGCCTTCCTGTTGCGCTCGCCGGGCCAGAAGCGCGATGCGTGGCGTGATTTGCTGGCAATCCGGTCGCGTCTGGTAACCCCGGATTGAAGCACTGGAAAAACAATCGCTTAGGAAAGTTGTCCACAGAAATCTCCGCCCTCGCGGGCTGAATCTGCTTGCCGGGGCGGAACCGCCCGCTTATTGGGCGATCGATGTCCGGTTACCTGTCTGCGGCCCCCCCGGCCCGCTGGCACCGGCCGATGGCGGCGCTTGCGCTGTCCGCTGGTGTTATGCTCGTCTCGGGGCCAGTACTCGCCCGTCCGGATGATACGCAGTCCGCCGCATGGATGCCCCACGCATCCGAGCGGCGGGGAGAGCACGGTCTTCCCCGCATCCTCGCGGCGGCGGACGTGCAGCGATATCGCCGGGCCTTCACCCTGATGCGCGAAGGATCGTTCGCGGAAGCGGAAAAGGCCGCTGCGTCGATCGCCAACGAAATCGTCATGGGACATGTCCTGGCCGAGCGCCTGATGCACCGTGACCACCGCTCCAGCTATCGCGAGCTGTTCGACTGGATGAAGCTCTATGCCGACCTGCCGTCGGCCAAGGCCATCCACGCCCTGGCGATGCGGCGCAAGGGGCGCAACCCCGCGCCGCCCGGCATCCAGCCGCCGGTGGTGGACGGCATGCTGGACCTGTTCGATTCCACGGCCCTGCTCGATCCGGCCGACCCCAGGCCGGCCGCGGCGGGCGGCACGGTCGACAAGCCGCGCGAGGTGCGCGGTCGCATGTCGGCGGTGCGCCAGCGGGTCCGCCAGCTCCTCGCCAAGGAGGATTTCGACGGCGCCGACAAGGCCCTGTCGGCGGCCGCGAAGCGCGGTCTGTCCGATGCCGATCGCCTGCTGGTGCAGGGGGATCTCGCGCGGCATGCCTTCTTCGCCGGCCGCGACGAGCGGGCGGTCGAGCTGGTTTCGGCCGAGCATGGCGAGGCGCCGCCGGTGGCGCACTGGTTCGCCGGCCTGTCGGCCTGGCGGCTCGGCCGGCCCGAGGTCGCCCGGCGTCACTTCGACATGGTGGCCAAGGCGTCCGATCTGTCCGGCTGGATGACTGCGGCCGGCGCCTTCTGGGCTGCCCGGTCCCATCGCGCCGTCGGCGCGGGCGATGCCGCGCATGCCGCGCTCAAGCAGGCGGCCGACCATCCGATCACCTTCTATGGCCAGCTCGCCCGGCGCCAGCTGGGCGACCTGGCGGCCTATGGCGAAGGCACCGACCGGCCGGAGATCGAGATCGACGCGCTGATCGTCATCCCGGCGATGCGCCGGGCGATCGCGCTGCTGGAGTTGGGCGAGAGCGCGCTCGCCGTCGACGAGTTGGTCGGCGTCGCCCGCGCGGCCCCGACCGAGATCGCCGATTCGGTCGTCGCCTTCGCCCGCACCGCCGGCCTGCGCCGGTCGGTGTCGCGGATCACGGCGGCGATCCGCGAGGCGGAAGGTGCGCTCTTCGACGACGCCATGTACCCGATGCCGCGCTGGGCGCCGGAGGGCGGTTTCACCGTCGACCGGGCCCTGATGTTCGCCATCATCAAGCAGGAATCGAACTTCCGCGCCCACCTGGTGAGCCCGGCCGGGGCGCGCGGCCCGATGCAGATCATGCCGAAGACCGCCGCCTATATCGGCCCGGACAGCCTGCGCGGGCGCGACCTGCACGATCCCGGCGTCAACCTGGCGATCGGCCAGCGCTATCTCCGCTACCTGCTGGACCAGGACCAGATCCGCGGCAACATCATCTTCACGGTCGCCGCCTACAATGGCGGGATCGGCCGGGTGACGCGCTGGCTGTCGGACATCCGCTACAACGACGACCCGCTCCTCTTCATGGAGGCGATCCCGACCACCGAGACGCGCCAGTTCGTCGAGCGGGTGGTGGCGGCGATGTGGGTGTACCAGCGGCGGCTCGGCGACCGGCCGGCGACCCTGGATGCGGTTGCCGCCGGCCAATGGCCCGTGTATGGCTCGGGCGAGGATGTCGAGCGCCCGACGGTCGCCAGCACCGAGGGGGCGAGATCCGCGGACTGACCCAGGCGTGAAGGGGCTGACGATGGCGAAGATCGACGAGAGCCGGCCGTTCCTGGCGGTCAATATCGCGATCCTGACCGTTTCCGACACGCGGACGGCGGCCGACGACCGCTCCGGCAGCGTGCTGGCGGAGCTGGCTTCCGGCGACGGCCACCGCGTCGCCGTCCGGCGCATCGTCCGCGACGAGTGGGACCTGATCGTGGCCCAGCTCCGCGAATGGATCGCCGACCCGGCCATCGACGTGGTGGTGGCGACCGGCGGCACCGGCGTCACCGGCCGCGACGTCACGCCGGAGGCCTTCGAGTCGGTGTTCGAGAAGCGCATCGACGGCTTCGGCGAGCTGTTCCGTTGGCTCAGCTACGCCAAGATCGGCACCTCGACGATCCAGTCGCGGGCGACCGGCGGGGTCGCGGGCGGCACCTATCTCTTCGCGGTCCCGGGGTCGCCCGGGGCGTGCCGCGACGCCTGGGAGGGGATCCTGCGCTCGCAGCTCGACAACCGCCATCGCCCCTGCAACCTGGTGGAACTGATGCCCCGCCTGCAGGAGCATCTGGCGGCAAAGGCTTCCTGACGGTCAGCCCTTCCGGCGGCTGCGGCAGAGCGCCGGGCCGTCGTCGACGTCGGCCAGGCGGTCGACGAGGGCTGCCGGGCGATCGCCGGCATAGCCGGCCAAGGCGTCGGCGAGCGCGTGCGGGCCCGACCAGCGCACGGCGCCGAAATCGCGCGGCGCCGGCCGGCTGTCGCGGCGGATGCCGACCAGCCAGAAGCCGCCATCCTCCGCCGGGCCGAACACCCGGTCGGCCGTCCGCAGCGCCTGGAAGGCATGGGCGACATGCCGCCGGCCGAGGGCCGGGATGTCGGCCCCGACCAGCACCGCCAGCCCGGGCGGACAGGATGCCAGCGCGCGCGCCATGCGCTGCCCCAGGTCGCCCGCGCCCTGGGGCCTCGCCTGCCATCCGCGGGGACGCCAGCCGTCCGGCGTGGCCGCGATCATCGTGTCCCAGCGCGGATCGCGGCCGACCCGGCGGAGCAGCCGCGCCAGCACCGTCCGATAGAAGCGCAACGCCTCCACCGGCCCGACGTCGCGGGCGAGCCGCCGCTTGACGCGGCCCAGCTGCGGCTTCCGGGCGAAGACCAGCAGGGTCCGTCGCATGGGGGCCGATCAGCCGTAGAGGCGGCGGATTGCCGCCGGCGGCAGGCCGGCGAAATAGAGGCCGAGGCAGACCAGGTTGCGCGCCGGCCGTAGCAGGTAGCCGTCCCGCCGGTAGCGCACGGCCGAGGTGACGGCGGCGGCCGGCAGCCCGTCCAGCCGGCGGCGGCCGATCCGGCGCACCAGGTCCACGTCCTCCATCAGCGGCAGCGGCCGCCAGCCGCCGAGTGCCGCCAGGAAGTCCCGCCCGATCAGCAGCCCCTGGTCGCCATAGGGCAGGCCGAGCCGGCGCGCGCGCCAGGCGACGATGCGTTCCAGACGGCGGGCGGCGGGATGGTCGTCGTCGAGGCGCAGTCGGAAATAGGCGGCCCGCCCGGCGCTGCCGGGCCGCGCCAGCCACGCGCCGGCGGCCTCGGCCCAGCCGGGCTCGAGGATCGTGTCGGCATGCAGGAAGAGCAGGAAGGCGGCATCCGTCGCGACCGTGCCCGCCGCCAGCTGCGCCCCGCGGCCCGGCGGCCCCACCACGACCCGGGCGCCCCACGCCCGCGCCACGTCGGCGGTGCCGTCGCGCGAGCCGCCGTCGGCGACGACGACCTCGGTGACCAGGCCCGAGCCCCGGGCGGCCGCCAGCGCCGCCAGGGTCCGGGCCAGGCCGGCGGCGGCGTCGAGGGTCGGGATGACGACGGCGATCGGCATGGGCGAATTCGGTTGCCTCCTGGGCGCACCGACCATACATGGGCGGGCCCGCTTCCGCGCCGTTCCCGTTTCGTCCCGAGGCCTCTTCCCCTTGCCGCTGCTCGTCGACCTCGATCGCCTTCTCTGCGCCCTCCGGTCCCGGCCGGGGATGGGCGAGCTGACGCCGGGCGACCTGCAGCCATTGGCGGGCGCGGGCGTCGCCCACGACCATGTCCGCATCGCCGGGCACGGACTGCTGGCGCGGGTGCCGCGGGTGAGCCAGCTGTCGCTGGCCGCGGCCGACAACCTGGCCTACCAGGCGGAATGCTTCCGCCGCCTGGCGCCAAGCGGCCATGTCCCGCGCCTGGCGGCGGTCGTCCCGCCCGGCCCTGCCCTGCCGATGGGGGCGTTGCTGGTCGAGGAGATCCGGGGCCGGCCGGCGCGGGTGCCGGGCGACCTGCCGGCGATCGCCGAGGCACTCGCCGCCATCCACCGCCTGCCTGTCCCGGCCGAGCGCGCGCCGCTCGCCGACCATGCCGACCCGGTCGCCGGCACCTGGGCGGTGATCGCGGCCCAGGCGGTCCATTTCGACCGCGCGCCGGCCAGCGCAGCGGCGCGCGCGGCGCTGGCCGCGGAGTGCGCCTGGGCGGCCGATTTTGCTGCGGCCCCGCAGCCGCCATCGCCCTGCACCCTGGTCGGCACGGACACCCATCCGGGCAACTTCGTGGTCGATGCGGCCGGCCGGGCCATGTTCGTCGATGCGGAGAAGGCGCTCTACGGCCAGCCGGCGATCGACGTCGCCCACGTCACCCTGCCGACCTCGGTCCTGTGGAGCGCGCCCGACGCCGAGCCGGTCGCCGCCGACCAGGTGCTTGCCTTCGAGCGCGCCTGGCTGGCGGCCCTGCCGTCCGCGCTGGCCGGCCCGCTCCGCGGGTGGGTCCGGCCGATGCGGCGGTTGACCTGGCTGCGCTCGATGAGCTGGTTCGCCCGCTGGTGGGTGCTGTCGCGGCACGACCCGGCCTGGTCGGCGGCGGCCCTGGACCCGGCGCTGGCCGCCCATATCCAGGGCCGCGTCCGGCTCTTCTTCACCGATGCGATGATCGATCGGGTGCGGGCCGAATGGCTCGGGCCCGACGCGCTGCCCGCGCCCTGAGCACACTCTCCCCGAAGGCGCGGGGGGCCGCCGCCGCCCGGCCGGCCCGCTCCATGCTATATCCTAGAGGACCCATGGCCGAATCACCCGCTTCCGTCCCGAGCGCCGCCGCGGCCGCCGTCTCCGGCCCGCCCTGGCTGGCCGGCCTCAACCCCGCCCAGCAGGCGGCGGTGGAGGCGGTCGACGGGCCGGTGCTGGTGCTGGCCGGCGCCGGCACCGGCAAGACGCGGGTGCTGACCGCCCGGCTCGCCTACATCCTTCTGACCCGCCGGGCCTGGCCGAGCCAGATCCTCGCCGTCACCTTCACCAACAAGGCCGCCCGCGAGATGCGCGAGCGCGTCGGCCACATGATCGGCGACGCGGTCGAGGGGCTGTGGCTCGGCACCTTCCATTCGGTGGCGGCCCGCATCCTGCGCCGCCACGCCGAGCTGGTCGGGCTGAAGCCGAACTTCACCATCCTCGACACCGACGACCAGCTGCGCCTGATCAAGCAGCTTCTCCAGGCCGAGGGCATCGACGACCGGCGCTGGCCGCCCCGGGTCGTGCTGGGGGCGATCGAGCGCTGGAAGGACCGCGGGCTGACCCCCGACAAGGTGCCGTCGGAGGATATCGGCGAGGTGGCGGGCGGCCGGCTGCTGCGGATCTACGAGCAGTACCAGGAGCGCCTCCGGACCGTGAACGCGGTCGATTTCGGCGACCTGCTGCTGCACAACCTGACCCTGTTCCTGACCCGGCCGGAGGTGCTGGCGGAATACCATCGCCGCTTCCACTACCTGCTGGTCGACGAGTACCAGGACACCAACGTCGCCCAGTACCTGTGGCTGCGGCTCCTGGCCCAGGGCCATCGCAACATCTGCTGCGTCGGCGACGACGACCAGAGCATCTATGGCTGGCGCGGCGCCGAGATCGGCAACATCCTGCGCTTCGAGGCGGACTTCCCCGGCGCCCGGATCATCCGGCTGGAGCAGAACTATCGCTCGACGGCGCCGATCCTGGCCGCCGCGTCGGGCCTGATCGCCAGGAATTCCGGCCGGCTCGGCAAGACCCTGTGGACCGAATCCGACGGCGGCGACCGGGTGCGCATCCACGGCCTGTGGGACGGCGAGGCGGAGGCGCGCTGGGTCGGCGAGGAGATCGAGGCGCGTCAGCGCGCGGGCGACGGGCTGTCGTCGATCGCCATCCTGGTCCGCGCCGGCTTCCAGACCCGCGAGTTCGAGGAGCGGCTGCTGACCCTGGGGGTGGCCTATCGCGTCTTCGGCGGCCCGCGCTTCTACGAGCGGCAGGAGATCCGCGACGCGCTGGCCTACCTCCGTCTCGTCCACCAGCCGGACGACGACCTGGCCTTCGAACGCGTCGTCAACCTGCCGCGCCGCGGCCTGGGGGATGCCGCGCTCCGCATCGTCCACATGCGCGCCCGGGCGGACGGCATGTCGCTGACGGCGGCGTCTGCCGCACTCGTCGGCGGCGGCGACCTGAAGCCGGCCGCGCGCAAGGCGCTGGGCCAGTTCCTGGACGACCTCGACCGCTGGCGGCGGATGGCGGCCGACCAGCCGCACACCGACGTCGCGCGCACCGTGCTGGACGAATCCGGCTACACCCGCATGTGGCAGGCCGACCGCTCGCCCGACGCGCCCGGCCGGCTCGAGAACCTGAAGGAACTGGTCGTCGCCATGGCCGAGTTCGAGAACCTGGCCGGGTTCCTGGAGCATGTCTCCCTGGTGATGGAGAATGCCGACGCCTCCGGCGGCGAGATGGTCACCCTGATGACGCTGCACGCCGCCAAGGGGCTGGAGTTCGACACCGTCTTCCTGCCGGGCTGGGAGGAGGGGCTGTTTCCCCATCCGCGGGCCCTGGACGAGAAGGGCGGGGCCGGGCTGGAGGAGGAGCGGCGGCTTGCCTATGTCGGCCTGACGCGGGCGCGCAAGCGCGCCTACCTGTCCTTCGCCGCCAACCGCCGGGTCTACAACCAGTGGACGGCGGCGATCCCCTCGCGCTTCATCGACGAATTGCCGAAGGATGTGGTCGAGGTCTCGGCCGACCAGGGGCTCTACGGCTCGGGCGGGTTCGGCGGCGGGTCGGGGGGCGGTGGCGGCGGGTCGCGCTGGAGCTACAATGCGAGCGAGCCGCGGGCCAGCTTCGCCCCGGCCCGGCCGCCGCCCATGGTGCTGGAGGGCAAGGCGCTGGCGGTGCCGCCGCGCCCGGCGCCCAAGGTGCCGTTCCAGCGCGGCGACCGGGTCTTCCACACCAAGTTCGGCTATGGCGAGGTGACCGCGGTCGAGGGCGACAAGCTGTCGATCCGGTTCGAGACAGCGGGGGACAAGAGCGTGATCCACAGTTTCGTCAAGCGGGCGGAGGAGGCCGGGCAGGCATGAGGCCGATCCTCGTCACCGGGTTCACGCCCTTCGCCGGCCTGGCCGACAACCCTTCGGCGATCGTCGTCGAGCACCTGGCCAGGGCCGGCGTGCCCGGCGTCGCGGTCGAGACCCGGCTGATCGACGTGGTCTGGGCCGATGCCGGCCGCGACCTGCTGGCCGCGGTCGATGGGGTGCGCCCGTCGGCGGTGGTGGCCTTCGGGCTGGCGCGCGGCCGCGACGCCATCAACCTCGAGCGCTTCGCCGTCAACGTCGACGACAGCGCGACCGCGGACAATGCCGGCATGCATCGCCGCGGCAGCGCGATCGACCCGGACGGCCCCGACGCCTACCGCTCCACCCTGCCGCTGGAGCCGATCGGCCGGGCCCTGGAAGCGGCCGGCCTGCCGGTCCGCTTCTCGAACCATGCCGGCGCCTTCCTGTGCAACCACGTCTTCTATGCGGTGCGCCATCGCCTGGCGCGGACCGGGGCCGCGATCCCGGCCGGCTTCGTGCACTTGCCGCCGCTGCCGCCGGAAGCCGGCGCACTGGCTGCCGAGGCGCAGTGCCGGGCGGCCGGGATCATCGTTGCCACTCTTGCCGAATCGATTGGAGCCGTCCGTGCCGCAGACCGCCTGGCGGGTTGAACTGGTGGTGCCGGCCGCCGCCGCCCAGGCGGTGGCGCAGGCACTGGAGCCGCTGGGCGAAGCCCTGTCGGTGTTCGAGCTGACGCCGGGCGGCGACTGGCGGATCGTCCTCCATGCCGAGGAGGCGCCCGACCGCGGCACGCTCGACGCGATGCTGGAACTGGCCGGGATGGCGTCCGGGGTGGAGATCCCGGCGCCCGAGATCACCCGCGAGGCCGATGTCGACTGGATGTCGCGGCTACGCGAATCCTTCCCCGCGATCCGGGTCGGGCGCTTCCACCTGCATGGCTCGCACCTGCCGCCGGGGCCGCCCGGCACGGTGTCGCTGATGGTCGATGCCGCCACCGCCTTCGGCTCGGGCGAGCATGCGACGACCCGCGGCTGTCTGCTGGCGCTCGACCGGCTGGCCGCCCGCGGACGGCGGCGGCGGCCGCTCGATGTCGGCACCGGCACCGGGGTGCTGGCGATGGGGGCGGCCAAGGTCTGGCGGGTGCCGGTGGCGGCGACCGACCTCGACCGCGAATCGGTGCGGGTCGCGCGGGTCAACACGCGGCTCAACCGGGTGGCGAAATGGGTGCGGGTGGAGGTGGCCGACGGGCTGTCGCCGTCCGGCTGGCGCGGTCGCGGCGGGCACGACCTGGTCTTCGCGAACATCCTGGCGCGGCCGCTGGCGCGCATGGCGCGGCCGATCCGGCGGGTGCTGGCGCCGGGCGGCGTCGTGATCCTGTCCGGGCTGCTGCACTGGCAGGAACGCCAGGTGCTGAGCGCCTATCGGCGGCAGGGGCTGCGGCTGGAGCGGCGGATCGCCATCGACGGCTGGCACACGCTGGTGCTGCGCCGGTAGGGGGTGCTGCGTCGGTAGGCAGGAAAAGCCCCGCCGCCGCCTGGACCGGCGATGCCGGTCAGGCGAGGCGGCGGGGGGTGTTGGAGTTGGCGGGCCGGGCCGACAGGACGCCGATATTGTCGTTGGCGGCGCGCAACGGGCGCACGGGTCCGTCCGCCCGGCCGGCCGTTCCGATGACCCGCGCCAACAGGCGCGAAGGCAGCCAGAACAGCCGGTCGAGGGCCTTCAGCCATGCTCGCGCATAGCCGTGGGGCGCGTAGCGGGTGGGCATGCGGGCCAAGCCTTGGATCGGGCTCAGGCGACGCGGCGCAGGTCGGCCGGCTTGCGCTCGTTGGTGTTGGCACCGGCAGCGGCGCCATCGACGGCGGGCAGCGCCTCGACGCGGAACGAGTCGGGGGCGAAGGTGCCGGCGACCACGGCCGGGATCTCGCTGCGGGCCAGGCCCATGTCGCGAAGCTGCCGGTCGTCCAGGGCCATCAGCTCGTCATAGGCCTGTCGCTGGGTCGACCAGGTGCGCAGGGCGGCGCCGATCTTCCGCGGTGCAGCAAGGGCGAGCCGGGCGATCGCGGACATGGTCCGGCCGAACTGCTCTGCGCGCATCTGCCGCGCCTGGGCCTCAATCTCCTGAATTGACGTCATCTTGTTCATCTCGAACCTCCTGTGGACGAGGGCGATCCCCCGTGCCTGACGCTGATAAAGGTAAGCTGTCCTGCCGCGTTCACCAACAGAGATGCTGCATTGCAGCAATGCGCTTGGTGCAAGCCTTGTCTCGCCGCGGGCGGGCCCTTAGGCTCGGGCCCGCGGCTTTCGGAGTGAGCGATGCAGGATCAGGCGGCGGCGACCCCCATATGTGACCAGGGCGATGCGCCACCCGCGTCGCCGGTGGCGGCCGGCTCTCGCGCCGAGGTCTCCCGGCGGCTGGGGTTGCTGCGGGCGGAACTGGCGGGGCGGGGCCTGGCCGGCTTCGTGGTGCCGCTCGCCGACGAGCACCAGGGGGAATACCTGCCGGCGCGGGCGCAGCGCCTGTCCTGGCTGACCGGCTTCACCGGGTCGGCCGGGCAGGCGGTGATCCTGGCCGAGACGGCGGCGATCTTCGTCGACGGGCGCTACACTCTGCAGGTGCGCGACGAGGTGCCGGTCGACCTGCTGACCCCGCACCAGATCCCGGACGAATCGGTCGGCGACTGGCTGCGCGGGCTGCTCCGACCGGGCGACCGCATCGGCTATGACGCCTGGCTGCACACCCCGGCCCAGGTCGCGCGCCTGAGGGCGGCGGTGGAGGGCGCCGGCGGGACGCTGGCGGCCGTCGACGGCAACCCGCTCGACGCGGTGTGGGTCGACCAGCCGCCGCCGCCCGGCGCGCCGGCCGTGCCCCATCCGCTGGTCTATGCGGGCGAGACGGCCGCGGCCAAGCGGCTGCGCATCGCCGACCTGGTGGCGGGCGGCGGGGCGGACGCGGTGGTCCTGTCGGCGCCCGATTCGATCGCCTGGCTGCTCAACGTCCGCGGCGGCGACGTGCCCTGCACCCCCTTCGTGCTGTCCTTCGCCCTGCTCCACCGCGACGGCCAGGTCGACTGGTTCGTCGACCGGGCCAAGCTCGGCGCCGACATGGCGGCGCATCTCGGCAACGGGGTGCGGGTCGAGCCGCCGGCGGCCCTCGGCGAGCGCCTGGACGCCCTGGTCCGGGGCGGCGCCCGGCTGATGGCCGATCCCGGCAGCGCGCCGGCCTGGGTCCTCGACCGCATCGCGGCCGCCGGCGGGGCCGCGATCCAGGCCGACGATCCCTGCATGCTGCCCAAGGCCTGCAAGAACGCGATCGAGATCGCCGGCTTCCGCGCCGCCCACCGGCGCGACGGCGTCGCCCTGGCCCGCTTCCTGGCCTGGCTCGCGGCCGAGGCCGGCCACGGCATCGACGAGCTGGACGCGGTGGAGCGGTTGCGGGCGTTCCGGGCGGCGAGCGACCTCTATCGCGGCGGCAGCTTCGAGACCATTTCCGGCTCGGGCCCGAACGGGGCGATCGTCCATTACCGCTCCTCGCCCAGGACCAACCGCAAGCTCGGCCCGGGCGAGCTGTATCTGGTCGATTCCGGCGGCCAGTATCCCGACGCCACCACCGACGTGACCCGGACCGTGGCGGTGGGCGAGCCCAGCGCCGAGATGCGCGACCGCTTCACCCGGGTGCTGAAGGGCCATATCGCCATCGCCACGGCGATCTTCCCGCGCGGCACTGCCGGCAGCCAGCTCGATGCGCTGGCCCGCCATGCCCTGTGGCAGGCCGGGCTCGACTTCGACCACGGCACCGGGCACGGCGTCGGCAGCTACCTGTCGGTGCATGAGGGGCCGCACCGCATCTCCAAGGGCGGCAGCGGGGTGGCGCTGCGGCCGGGCATGGTCGTCTCCAACGAGCCCGGCTACTACAAGACGGGCGCCTACGGCATCCGGATCGAGAACCTGGTGACGGTGGTGCCGGTCGACCTGCCGGGGGCGGAGCGGCCGATGCTCGGCTTCGAGACCCTGACGCTGGCGCCGATCGACCGGACCCTGGTGGCCGTGGAACTGCTGACGGCGGGCGAGCGCGCCTGGCTGGATGCCTATCACAGCCGGGTGCGGTCGGACCTGGGCCCGCTGGTGGACGAGGCGACGCGGGCCTGGCTCGCCGGCGCCACCCGGCCGCTGGCGGCCTGAGCCGGGGGCGGGCGGGTCGCGTGGCCGGCTACCCGACCGCGATCGCCTACCCCGCCACCCACCAGCCCAGGATCGCGCCCGCCCACCTGGCGACCGTGGCGGCGCTGGCGGGCACCGGCCATCCGGCGATCGACCGGCCCTACCGCTTCTGCGAACTGGGGGCCGGGACCGGCTTCACCGCCAACCTGCTGGCGGCGGCCAACCCGTTCGCCGAGTTCGAGGCGATCGACTTCAACCCGGCCCATGTGGCGGCCGGGCGCGAACTGGCGGAGGCCGGCGCGCTGCCCAATGTCCGGCACCACGCCCTGGCCTTCGATGCCGCGGCCGCCTCGGACCTGGCGGGGTTCGACTTCGTCGCCCTGCACGGCGTCTGGACCTGGGTCGGGGATGCGGCGCGGCGCGGGGTGCTGGATTTCCTGGCACGCAAGGTCCGGCCGGGCGGCCTCGTCTATGTCAGCTACACCGCGCGGCCCGGCATGGACGGGGTGGCGGCCCTGCGCCGGACGCTGGAGGGTGCCGGCCTGCTGGCCGACGACCGGCCGGGGCCGGAGCGGCTGGCGCGGGTGCGGGACCGGCTCGGCCGGTTGCGGGCGGCGCTGCCGGACCTGGGCGAGCGCGACCCGACGCTGGCGCGCTACGTCGAGGCCCTGTCGGCGATGGACGAGGCGAGCGCCCTGCACGACTTCCTCGCTCCCGACTGGCGGGCGGAGCCGCACGGCGCGGTGCGCGCGGCGATGGCGGAGGCGGGCCTGGCCTATCTGGGCGATGCCGACCTGGCCATGAACCGGCCGGATCTCGTCTTCCCGCCGGAACAGGCGGCCCTGGTCGGGCGTGACGCGGGCGGCGAGGCGCTGAAGGACCTGCTGACCGGCCGGCCCTTTCGCCGCGACGTCTATCGCCGGCCGGCCGACGGCGACGGGCCGCAGCCGCCCCTCGGCCGGCTGCGCTGGCTATGGCGCGGCGATCCCGCCGCCGAGGCGGGTGCCTTCTCGGCGTTGGCGCGGCGCCTGGAGGAGGATCCGGCGACCCTGCAGGATCTGGCCGGCCTGCCCGGCATCGATGCCGGGGCGGCGGCGGACTGGCTGCTGGAACGGGTGCTGGGCGGACAGGTCGTGCCGCTGGTGGCGGCCATGCCGGCGGCGACCGGCCTGCCGCGCCTGTCGCCCTTCAACCGCGCCGCCCTGGCCCTGCCGATCGGCGGCGAGGAGGCCCGGGTGCTGGCCGCCCCGGCGATCGGCGGCGGCGTCGCGGTCGATCGCGGCACCGCCTACATGCTGGCCGCGGTGGCGTCGTCCAGCGCCGCGGGCGCCGCGCGGGCGCTGGCCCGGCGCCTGGCCAGCGAGGGCCGCGGCGTCACCGTCGCCGGCCGCACCGTCCTCGACCCGGCCGCGCTCGAAGCCGCCCTGGCCCCCGGGTTTACCCGCTTCCGGGCGGGCGATCTGCCGCGCCTGCAGCGCCTGGGGGTGGTGGGCTGAGGGCGGGCGCCGTAGCCGAAGCCCGGCGCTGCCCAGCCCCCCCTCACGCGTCGCCGATCAAGGCCAGCCACTCGGCCTCGTCGAGCGTGCGCACGCCCAGTTCCCGGGCCTTGGTCGCCTTGGAGCCGGGACTGGCGCCGACCACCACCAGGTCGGTCTTCTTCGACACCGACTCCGCGACCTTGGCGCCCAGCGCCTCGGCCCGCGCCTTGGCCTCGCGCCGCGTCATCCGCTCCAGTTCGCCGGTGATCACCACCGTCTTGCCGGCGATGGGCGAGGCGACCTGGCGGGGGGCCGCCACCGCGGTGACGGTCACCCCGGCCGCGAGCAGGTCGTCGACCACCTGCTGGTTGTGCGGCTCGGCGAAGAACTGGACGATGTCGCGGGCGACGCTGGCGCCGATGCCGCTGATCGAATCCAGGTCGTGGAAGGCCTCGCCCGCCTCGTCGGCGGCGGCGACCATGGCGCTGCGGAAGGCGTCCAGCGTCTCGTAGTTGCGGGCCAGCAGGCGGGCCGTCGCCTCGCCCACCTGGCGGATGCCGAGCGCATAGATGAAGCGGTCGAGCGGCACCTGGCGGCGCGCGCGCACCGCGCGCTGCAGGTTGGCGATCGAGGTCTCCTTCCAGCCCTCGCGGCCGACCAGGGGGGCCGGGTCCTCGGCCAGGCGGAAGATGTCGGCCGGCCCGTGGATCAGCCCGTCGGCGCGGAAGGCGGCGATGTGCTTCTCGCCCAGCCCGTCGATGTCGAAAGCGTTGCGGGACACGAAATGGCGCAGCCGCTCCACCGCCTGGGCCGGGCAGATCAGCCCGCCGGTGCAGCGGCGCACCACCTCGCCCGGCTCGCGCACCGCGTGGCTGCCGCAGGCGGGGCAGATGTCGGGGAAGCGGAACGGCTCGGCGTCGGGCGGCCGGCGGTCGAGGACGACGGAGACGATCTGCGGGATGACGTCGCCGGCCCGCTGCAGCACCACCTGGTCGCCGACCCGCACGTCCTTGCGCTGGATCTCGTCCTCGTTGTGCAGGGTGGCGCGGGACACCACGACGCCGCCGACCGTCACCGGCTCCAGCTCGGCCACCGGCGTCAGCGCGCCGGTGCGGCCGACCTGGATGGTGATGGCGTTGAGCCGCGTCTGGGCCTGCTCGGCCGGGAACTTGTGGGCGATCGCCCAGCGCGGCGCCCGGGTGACGAAGCCGAGGCGGGCCTGGAAGGCCAGGCTGTCCACCTTGTAGACGACGCCGTCGATGTCGTAGCCGAGGTCGGCCCGCCGCCCGGCCAGCGAGCGGTGCAGCTCCAGCGCCTCCTCGATCGAGGCGCAGCGCCGGGTCTCCGGGTTGACCTGGAAGCCCCAGCCGCGCATCCGCTCCAGCGCGCCCGAATGGGTGTCGGCGATCTCCTCGCTGGTCTCGCCCCAGGCATAGGCGAAGAAGCGCAGCGGGCGCTCCGCGGTGATGGTGGGGTCGAGCTGGCGCAGCGACCCGGCGGCGCCGTTGCGCGGGTTGGCGAAGATCGGTTCCTCGGCGGCCATGCGACGCTGGTTGAGGGCGAAGAAGTCCGCCCGGGTCATGTAGACCTCGCCCCGGATCTCCAGCACCGCGGGGGCGGGGTCGGCCAGCTGCTGGGGCACGTCGCGCAGGGTCCGGAGGTTGGCCGTCACGTCCTCGCCGACTTCGCCGTCGCCGCGGGTGGCACCCAGGACGAAGCGGCCGCCCTCGTAGCGCAGGGTCGCCGACAGCCCGTCGATCTTGGGCTCGGCCACCACCGCGATCGGCGCGTCCGGCTGCGAGCGGAACGGCTCGTCCTTGCGCAGGAACTGCCGCACCGAGGTGAAGAAGGCGATGACGTCGGCATCGGAGAAGGCGTTGTCGAGCGACAGCATCGGCCGGCTGTGGCGCACCTTGCGGAAGCCCTGGCCCGGGGCCGCACCCACCCGGCGGCTGGGGCTGTCCTCGCGCACCAGCTCGGGGAAGCGCGCCTCGATCGCGTCGTTGCGCCGGCGTAGCTGGTCGTAGGCGGCGTCGCTGATCTCCGGCGCGTCCTCCTGGTGGTAGCGGCGGTCGTGGTGGGCGATCTCGGCCGCCAGCCGTTCGAGTTCGGCCGCGGCCTCCTCGATGGTCAGCGCTTCGATGGGGGCGGGGGAGGTGGGGTCGGTCTTCATCGGGGTCTCCGTCCGCGCGGGGCCGCGGGCGATGCCGGCTGCCGGATCAGGCTGTCGGCGGCTGCCCGGGCGGCATCGGTCACTTCCGAGCCGGACAGCATGCGGGCGATCTCCTCCCGCCGGGCGGGCGGGTCGAGCGGGGCGATGCGGGTGGTGGTGGTGCCGTCCCGCTCCTGCTTGCGGACCTGCCAGTGGCAGTCGGCCAGCGCCGCCACCTGGGGCGAGTGGGTGACGACCAGGACCTGGACGCTGGCGGCCAGCCGGGCCAGGCGCTCGCCAACGGCCGACGCCACCGCCCCGCCGATGCCGGAGTCGACCTCGTCGAAGACCAGCGTACCGACCGGGTCGGCGGCGGCCAGCACCACCTTCAGGGCGAGCATGAAGCGCGACAGCTCGCCCCCGGAGGCGATCCGGCCGAGCGGGCCGGGGGCGGTGCCGGCGTTGGTGGCGACGGTGAAGGACACCCGCTCCATGCCCTCCTGGGCCCAGTCGGCCTCGGGCGCGGTGGCGAGGTCGGTGACGAAGCGGGCCCGCTCCAGCTTGAGCGGCGGCAGCTCGCGAGCCACCGCCTCGTCGAGGCGGATCGCGGCGGCGCGGCGCGAGCGGCCCAGATCCTCGGCGGCACCGCGATAGGCCGCTTCGGCCGCGTCCGCCTGCTGCTCGGCCAATGCCAGCGCGGTGGCGCCGTCGGCCAGGGCCTCCAGCCGGCGGGCGAAGTCGCGCGCCAGCTCCGGCAGGGCCGATGCCGGCACCCCGTACTTGCGCGAGGCCGCCCGCAGCGCGTGGATGCGATCCTCGATCGCCTCCAGGGAGCGGCCGCCGTCGGCGAACTCCCGCCGCAGCAGCTCGAGCTGGGCGCCCGCCTCGCGCAGCTCGGCCAGCGCCCGGTCGAGGGCCGCGATGACCGGCTCGAAGCGCTCGCCGGCGCGGTCGCTCTGGCGCTCGATCAGCCGCGCGCCGGCGGCGATGCGGCTTTCCGCCCCGCGGTCGCCCTCGATCTCGGCGAGCGCGCCCTGCACGGCCTCCAGCAGGCGGCTGCGCTGGCTCATCGCCGCGCGCTCCTCGGCCAGGCCCGCCTCCTCGTCCGGCTCGGGCGACAGCTCGCCCAGCTCGGCCACGCCGAGGCGCAGATACTCCTCGTCGGCCCGGGCCTTCTCGACCGCGCGGCGGGCCTCCTTCAGGCGGGCGCGGGCCTCGATCCTCGCCGCATGCGCGGCGGCGACGGCCGCAAGCAGGCCGGGATGACCGGCGAAGGCGTCGAGCAGGCGGCGATGGGCGCCTGCGTCGAGCAGGCTCTGCTGGTCGAACTGCCCATGGATCTCGACCAGCGCCTCGGCCAGCCGGCGCAGGCTGCCGACCCCGGTCGGCACGTCGTTTACGAACGCGCGGCTGCGCCCGTCGGCCGACAGCATGCGCCGCAGGCGTAACGTTTCCTCCGCCGGCACGCCCAGCTCGTCCAGCACGAGTCGGATCGCGGCCGAGTCGCCCGGCACGAACTCCGCGGTGACGCTGGCCTGGCCGCTCCCCTGGCGGACCAGGCCGCTGTCGCCGCGGGCGCCCAGCGCCAGGCCCAGGGCATCGAGCAGGATCGACTTGCCGGCGCCGGTCTCGCCGGTCAGGGCCGAAAGGCCTGGTTCCAGCGACAGGTCGAGGCGGTCGATCAGGACCACGTCGCGAATCGAGAGGGTGGACAGCATCCGTCAGCCGATCCCGGAGGCCGGCCCGGGGCCGGCGGCGCGGCAGAGCGCGCGTCTTTGCAGATAGGGTGGAATGGGTGCCATTCGGGAACCGTTGTAGGATGTAGCCATTCTACTGCCAACGCCGGACGAGGATGATCATGCAGGTGAAACTGGCTATCGTGGCCCTGGGTGCCGTGGTGGTGGGTGTCGGGGTGCTGGCAGGTCCAGTCGCGGCCCAGCCGTATCCCTATTACTACGGGCCCTACCAGCCCTACTGGGCGCCGGGCTACCCGGCCCCGGTCTATCGTCCGCCGGCCTATGGCCCGGCGGTGGATTTCCGCGAACTGGTCACGGCCATCCAGGACGAGCTGGACGATCATGGCTACGAGCCCGGCCCGATTGACGGGCTGCTCGACGCCCAGACGATCGCAGCGATCCGGCAGTACCAGTCCGATGCCCATTTGCCGATAACCGGCGAGGCGACGCAGGGGCTGCTCGACCATCTGCGCTACTACTCGCCGCCGGTCTATGCGCGGGTCCAGCCCCCCGCCTACCAGCCCCCTGCCTACCCGACGCCCAGCTACACCCAGCCCCCTCCTATACGCCGCCGCCGGCCTATACCCCGCCGCCGTCCTACGTCCCGCCAGTCACGGCGGCGCCGAGCGAGCCGACCTACACGACCCGGCCGGAGCCGCTCTATGCGCCGCGGCCCGCGCCGCTGCTGCGCGGCGACCCGGATGTCGCCTGGGTGCAGACCGCCCTGCAGCGCAAGGGCTACACCCCGGGCGTGGCCGACGGGATCATGGGCGAGCGGACGCGCCGCGCGATCGAGGCGTTCCAGCGCGACAACGGCATGCCGGTCGACGGGGTGGTCAGCCCGACGCTTCTCAACCGCCTGCGCTGATCGCGGGGGACGGCAAAAAGGCCGGCGGGGGCAACCCCGCCGGCCTTTTCGCCGTCCGGCCGGGTCGGACGGCTCAGAAGACGGAATTCCAGGCCCGGCTGATCCACGAGCCCTCTTCCTTCTTGGGGGCGAGGTCCTTGCCGGTCAGCATCCGGTAGCTGTCGGTGTACCAGTCGCTGCCCGGGAAATTGTGACCCAGCACCGCGGCCGCAGTCTGCGCCTCGGCGGTGATGCCGAGCGCCAGGTAGGCCTCCGTCAGCCGGTGCAGGGCCTCCGGCGCCTGGCTGGTGGTCTGGTACTTCTCGACCACGACCCGGAAGCGGTTGATCGCCGCCAGGTGGTTGCCCTGCCGCAGATAGTAGCGGCCGATCGCCATCTCCTTGCCGGCCAGGTGGTCGTGCGTCAGGTCGATCTTCAGCTTGGCGTCGCGGGCGTAGCGGCTGTCCGGGAAGCGCTTGGTCACTTCCGTGAGCGCGGCCAGTGCGCGGTCGGTGTTGCGCTGGTCGCGTTGCACGTCGGTGATCTGCTCGTAGTAGCAGAGCCCCTTCAGGTAGTAGGCATAGGCGACGTCGCGGTTGCCCGGGTGCAGCTGGATGAAGCGGTCGAGGGCGACGATGGCGTCGTCGTAGCGGCTGTTCTCGTAGTGGGAGAAGGCGGCCATGAGCTGGGCCTTGGTGGCCCACACCGAATAAGGGTGCTGGCGCTCGACCTCGTCGAACTTCTTGGCGGCATCGCGGTAGGATCCCTCCGCGATCTTGTCCATGCCTTCGTTGTAGAGCTCCTCCACCGGGCGCTCGACATAGGCCTCTTCCTTGGTCGAGCTGCAGGCAGCCAGCCCCAGGGCCAGGGCGCCGGCGGCGATCAGGTGGCGGGCGATGGTCGTCGAGCGCGGCATCCGCTTCGTCCCACTAGGTTCGGCGATAAGGGCGGCCGGCCCCTCGGAAGGGGCTCGGCTGGCGCATAGATACCAAGCCCGGGCCCGCAGGGGAAATGCCGCGATATCGCCGGCCGGGGACGGGGGGCGGACGGGGCTCAGGCGGTGGCGGCCAGCGGGCCCGTCTCCCAGGCCGGCGTCATCATCGGCTCCACCATGTCGTCGACGCTCCAGGCCGACGGGTCGGTCATCACCGCCCGCAGCAGGCGGGCCGACAGGGCGTGGCTCGACCGGAAACCCTCGAACCGGCCGAGGATCGGCCCGCCGGCCAGGTACAGGTCGCCGATGCTGTCGACGATCTTGTGGCGGACGAACTCGTCGGCGTAGCGCAGCCCTTCCTCGTTGAGGATGCCGTCGTCGGCGACCACGATCGCATTGTCCAGCGAGCCGCCGCGGGCCAGGCCCAGCGAGCGCAGCTTGTCGACCTCGTGCAGGAAGCCGAAGGTCCGGGCGCGGCTCAACTGGTTCTTGAAGGTGCCGTTGTGCAGCGTGACGCCGAAGCTCTGCTGGGCGATCACCGGATGGGGGAAGTCGATCTCGAACGAGAAGGCCGAGGCCGGGCCGGGGCGCAGGGCCGCCCAGGCGCGGCTGTCGCCGACGCGCACTTCCTTCAGGATGCGGATCGCGCGCCGCGGCTCCGCCAGTTCGACCGCGCCCGCGCACTCGATCAGGAAGACGAACGGGGCCGCGCTGCCGTCCATGATCGGCACTTCCGGCCCGTCGATCTCGACCACGGCGTCGTCGATCTCCATGCCGGCCAGGGCCGCCATCAGGTGCTCGGTCGTGGACACGGTGACGCCGTCCTCAACCAGGGTGGTGCAGAGCGGCGATTCGATGGCGCGGTCCCACAGGGCCCGGACCTCGGGCCCGCCCGGCAGGTCGATGCGGCGGAAGACGATGCCCGTGCCGGCCTCGGCCGGAACCAGACGCAGCAATGTCCGCCGTCCCGAATGCAGGCCGACGCCCGTGCAGTGGATGGCCGACTTGATGGTACGACGCGGCGCCGGACAGGCCGAGGGTCTGATCGCGTTCACGGATACCTTCCGCTGGAACAGAACCTGCCGGGCAGGGGCGACGGGTTCGCTGGAGGGAACGGGCACAAAAAAAGCTCCCCTCCATCTAGGCCGATGGAGGGGAGCCCACAATTCAAAGATTATTGCGCGGTGTTACACCAAAACGCCTTTCATTTCAGGCGCTTAGATTAGTTCGCCTGGCGCCGCAGGAAGGCCGGGATGTCCAGCATGTCCTCTTCGGCGCCGGCGGCCTGGTTGCGCTCCACGCTCTCGGACGGACGGGCGCGCAGGCTGGGTGCCGCGGCCGCGGCCGGCTTGTGGGCGGCCGGGGCCTGCGGCCCCGGCGGCTGCGCCATCGGCCGGGTGACGGGGGCGGGCGCCATCGAGGACGGCTCGATCTTCTCGGCCGGCATGCCGGCCGCCCGCGGGCGGTCGAGGCCGGTCACGCGCCGGATCAGGCTGCCGAAGCCGCCGCCGCCGGCCGCGGTGCGCAGCGGCACCTCCTCGCCGATCGACAGGGAATCGGCATGGACGGTCGCGGCCGCCGCCGGCTCGACATAGGTGGCCTGAGCCACCTCGCTGTGGCGCCCGGGCGGGGTCGGCGGCACGTCGGCCGACATCTGCCCGCCGAGCGGCAGGGAGATGGCGGGCCCGGCGCCGCCGGCGACGGTCGCGGCCCGGGCGGGCTCGGCGCTGCGCACCGGCTCCGGCGCCGCCGGCTCGGCGGCCTGGACGGCCGCCTGGGCGGCACGGTCGCTGACCAGCTGGATCACGGTGCGCGGCTTCTCGGCGGCTTCCACGTCCATGCCGGTGGCGACGACGGACACCCGCATGCGGCCCGAGAGCTTCTCGTCGAAGGTCGAGCCGAAGATGATGTTGGCGTCCGGATCGACCTCGTCGCGGATCCGGTTCGCTGCCTCGTCGACCTCGAACAGGGTCATGTCCATGCCGCCGGTGATGTTGATGAGGACGCCCTTGGCCCCCTTCATCGACACGTCGTCCAGCAGTGGGTTGGAGATGGCGGCCTCGGCGGCGTCGATGGCGCGCTTGTCGCCGGTCGCCTCGCCGGTGCCCATCATCGCCTTGCCCATCTCCTGCATCACGGTGCGGATGTCGGCGAAGTCGAGGTTGATGAGGCCCGGCATGACCATCAGGTCGGTGATGCCGCGCACGCCCGAATGCAGCACGTCGTCGGCCATCTTGAAGGCGTCGGCGAACGTCGTCTTCTCGTTGGCGATGCGGAACAGGTTCTGGTTCGGGATGATGATCAGCGTGTCGACGAAGCGCTGCAGCTCCTCGATGCCCTTCTCGGCGGCGCGCATGCGGTGCGTGCCCTCGAACAGGAACGGCTTGGTCACCACGCCGATCGTCAGGATGCCCTGCTCGCGGGCCGCCCGGGCGATCACCGGGCCGGCGCCGGTGCCGGTGCCACCGCCCATGCCGGCGGTGATGAACACCATGTTGGAGCCGGCGATCTGGTCGAGCAGCTCGTCCAGCGCCTCCTCGGCGGCGGCGCGGCCGACGTCGGGGCGGGCGCCGGCACCCAGGCCGCGGGTGACGCTGGCGCCGAGCTGCAGCTTGCGAGTCGCCAGCGACTGGGCGATCGCCTGGGAATCGGTGTTGGCGACGACGAACTCCACGCCTTCGAGATTGGCGCGGATCATGTTGTTCACGGCATTACCGCCAGCACCGCCGACGCCGATCACCGTGATGCGCGGCTTGATCACGTCGTCGTGGGAAGGGACGGAAAGATTGATCGGCATGGGCTTCCTCCGGGTTCGGAGCTGTCGTGATTCAGACTAGGGGCGGTAGACCGGGATTGTCGATACCCCAGATCGTGTGGTCGGACGAAAAGCGACTTGCATCAGAAGTTCTCCTTCAACCAACTACTGAAGCGGCCGAAGTAACCCTTTTCCGAGGAACGGCCGGAACGGCCGTTGGCCGGCTCCTCGGCCCGCTGCACCAGGGCGTAGTGCAGCAGCCCGGCACAGACCGAAAAGGCGGGCCCCCCCGCCGCTTCGGCCAGCCCGGAGATGCGGATCGGCCTCCCGAGTCGCACCTGTTTGTCGAGCACCTGGCCGGCCAGGTCCCGGATCCCAGGGAGCTGGCTGGCCCCGCCCGTCAGCACCACGCGGCGACCGGCCACCTTGTCGAGGCCGCTCGCCTCCAGCCGCGCGCGGACGAGCTCGAGCGTCTCCTCCAGGCGCGGGCGGATGATGTCGACGAGAAAGGACTTGGGGATCTGGCTGCCCTGGCCGTCGTCGTCCTCGCCGACCTGGGGCACCATGAACGTCTCGCGTTCGTCGGCCGGCGAGCCGATGCAGCTGCCGTAGAGCGTCTTCATGCGCTCGGCATGCACGGTCGGCGTCGACAGGCCGCGGGCGATGTCGCTGGTGACGTGGGCCCCGCCGATCGGCACGACGTCGGTGAAGACCGCCTTGCCGTCGAAGAAGACCGCCATCGAGGTCGTGCCGCCGCCCATGTCGATGATGGTGACGCCGAGGTCCATCTCGTCCTCGACCAGGCAGGCGAGGCCCGCCGCGAAGGGCGAGGAGACGAGGCCCTCGATCTCCAGCTGGGCGCGGCTCGCGCAGAGCGCCAGGTTGCGGACGGCGCTGGCCGCAGCGGTGATGGTGTGGACCTGCACCCCCAGGCGCTCGCCATACATGCCGCGCGGGTCGCGGATGCCGCGGTTGCCGTCGACGACGTAGGTCGTGGGGATGGAATGCAGCAGGTGCCGGTCGCCGGGCTCGACCATCGCGCGGCCGTGCTCGTGCAGCCGGCGCACGTCGGCATCGTCGATCTCCCGGCCCGAGAGCGCCATGTCGACCGTGACCATGCGCGAGGTCGGCTGGCCGCCCGAGACGTTGACGAACACGTCGCGGATGCGGTCGCCCAGCATCTTCTCGGCGGCATCGACCGCGTTGGTCAGCGACGTGGTCACCGTCTCCATGTCGAGGATCGTGCCCGCGCGCATGCCGTGCGATGCCTGGTGGCCGATGCCCAGGATCTGCAACTGGCCCTCGTCGGCGCGCGCGATGAAGCAGCACGTCTTGGTCGTGCCGACGTCGACGGCGACGATCGGGCCGCGGGGGCGGGCCAAAGCCTTCATGATTCCAGGGCTTTCATGGGACCGCCCTCATGCGTCGCGGTCCTTCTTGCCGACTTGGCCGGTGCCGGTGTCCCGAGCCCGGCGCAGGCTGATGCGGCTGGGGTCGCGCAGGTCGACCACGGTCACCTGGCGCGACAGCAGCTTCTGCGAGCGATCGAGCGAAGCGACTTCGGCCCAGGCCTCCGGCGCGCGCTCCTCGGGCAGGCGCACCTCGATGCCGTTGTCGAGCTGCAGGTTCCAGCGCCGGCCGCCGACCCGCACCGCCGAGACGACCCGGCCGCGCAGGCTGGGCTCGGCTGCCAGCATCGCCACCATCTCGGCCGCGACCGTGTGCGCGTCCTCGCCGACGATGAAGGGCAGGCGGGGGAAATACTCGATGCCCTCGTCGCCCAGCTCGCGGCCCTGCTCGTCGATCAGCACCAGCTGGCCGCGGCGCTGCCACACGGCCATCGGGCGCCGTTCCACCAGGCGGATGAAGAGCGTGCCCGGCAGCTGCCGCTCGACCGCAGCCGAGCGGATCCAGGGCAGCCCCTCCAGCCGCTCCTTCACGGTGCCGGGGTCGATCGACAGCAGCGGCGTGCCGCGATGGGCGTCGACCGCCGACAGGATCGATTCGCGCGGTGTGTGCAGCCGGCCCTCGACCAGGATCTCCTCGACCGCCAGGCCGGCATCGGCGGTGGCGAAGACGAACTGGTCGAGCGCGGCCGCCGCCTGCCGGTCGGCCCAGCCGTCCTTCCAGGCGAGCCAGCCGACGAACACCACCAGCACCGCGCCCAGGGCCGCCGTCGCGGTCGCGGCCGGGCGGACCCAGCGCGGCCAGACCCGGCGCTGGGCGACCCGGCGGCCGGTCTTGTCGCGGCGCTGGCCGAAGAGCGCGATGCGAAGATTCAGGAGCCGCATCGGGCCTCCTCCACCATCCACGACACCAGAGCCGGGAACGAGTATCCGGCCGCCGCCGCGATCTCCGGCACCAGCGAGGTCGGGGTCATGCCGGGCTGGGTGTTGATCTCCAGCAGGTAGAGGTCGCCGCGGCCCTGGCCGGTATCGTCGTAGCGCAGGTCGGCGCGGCTGACGCCGCGGCAGCCGAGCGCGCGATGGGCGCGCAGCGCCATGTCGAGCGCCTCGGCATAGATGTCCGGCGGCAGGTCGGTCGGCGCCACATGGAGCGACCCGCCCTCGGCGTACTTGGCCGTGTAGTCGTAGAACTCGCCGCGGGGCCGGATCTCCAGCGCGCCCAGGGCCCGGTCGCCCATCACCGCCACCGTCAGCTCGCGGCCGGGGATGAACCGTTCGGCCAGCACGTCGCGGCCGAACGGCCAGTCGCCGACGCTGGGCGGCGGGGCGTTCTGCCCCTCGCGGACGATCACCACGCCGACGCTGGAGCCCTCGTGCGTCGGCTTCAGCACATAGGGCCGGGGCAGGGGCTCGCCGTCGCCCAGCCGGTCGAGCGGCAGCACCCGGCCCTCGGGGCAGCGCAGTCCGGCGGCGGCGAAGATGCGCTTGGCGGCCGGCTTGTCCATCGCCAGCGCCGAGGCGAGCAGGCCGGAATGGGTGTAGGGCAGGCCCATGAAGTCGAGCACGCCCTGGATCGTCCCGTCCTCGCCGCCAGTGCCGTGCAGGGCGTTGAAGACGACGTCGGGACGCGGCGTGAGCTGGCGGATGAGGGCAGAGAGGTCGCGACCGACATCGATCGTCTCGACCTCGTACCCGGCCTCGCGCAGCGCCGCCGCGCAGTCGCGGCCGGAGGCCAGCGACACTTCGCGTTCGGCGGACCAGCCACCCATCAGCACGGCGACGCGTTTGCTCATCGGGAAACCTCTATAGCGGGATTCGCGCGCTGCGTGCCGGCCACGCCGACCCGCCGGATCTCCCAGGCAAGGACGATGCCGCTGGTCGAGGCGACCCGGCGCCGGACCTCCTCGCCCAGCCCCTCGATGTCGGCCGCGGTCGCGGTGCCGAGGTTGATCAGGAAGTTGCAGTGCTTCTCCGACACCGCCGCGCCGCCCAGGCGCAGGCCGCGGCAGCCGGCGCGGTCGACCAGGGCCCAGGCCTTCTCGCCGGCCGGGTTGGCGAAGGTGCTGCCGCCGGTCCGCGCCCGGATCGGCTGGGTCTCCTCGCGCTGGCGGGCCAGCAGCGCCATGCGCTGGCCGATCCGGTCCGGCTCGTCGGGGGTGCCGGCGAAGGTGGCGGCGGTGAAGATCCAGTCGTCCGGCAGTCCGCAATGGCGGTAGCCGAGGCCGGCCTCGGCCGCCGGCACGCGGTGGCGCCGGCCCTGCCGGTCGATCGCCTCCAGCTCGACCAGCGCGTCGGCCATCTCGCGGCCGTAGCAGCCGGCATTCATGCGCAGGCCGCCGCCGATCGTGCCGGGCACGCCGGCCAGGAATTCCAGTCCGGCCAGCCCGGCGTCGCGGGCGACGATCGCCACGTTGACGTCGAGGGCGGCCGCGCCCGCGGTCAGGTGCAGCCCGTCGGCGGCGATCCCGGCGAAGCCGCGGCCGAGCCGCACCACCACGCCCGGGATACCGCCGTCGCGCACCAGCAGGTTGGAGGCGACGCCGATCGGCGTCACCGGCACGTCGGCCGGGCAGGCGGCCAGGAACTCGGCCAGGTCGTCGGCGTCGGCCGGGCGGAACATCACCTCCGCCGCGCCGCCGACGCGGAACCAGGTGACCGGCGCCAGCGCCGCACCTTCGGACAGCCGTCCGCGCACCGACGGCAGCCGGTCGACCAGGCGCTGCGGAAGGCGGGCGGCGATCATGCGTGGGCCGCTCCCGGATGGCGGTCGGCCTGGCTGCGGTCGATCTGGCTGCGGTCGAGCTGTCCCGGCAGGGCGTGCGCCCACTGGGTGATCGAGCCGGCGCCGAGGCAGATCACCAGGTCGCCGGCGCGCGCCGTGTCGCGCACCAGCGGGGCCAGCGCGTCCGGGCCGGCGAGCGCCACGACATGGCGATGGCCATGGGCGCGCAGCCCCTCGACCAGCGCGTCGCGGTCGATGCCGGGCATGGGCGCCTCGCCGGCCGCGTAGACGTCGGCCACGATCACCGTGTCGGCGTCGTTGAAGCAGGTGCAGAAATCCTCGAACAGGCTGGCGAGCCGGCTGTAGCGGTGCGGCTGGACGACCGCGACCACGCCGCGGCGGGTGGCCTGGCGGGCGGCCTTCAGGACGGCCGCGATCTCGACCGGGTGGTGGCCGTAGTCGTCGATCACGGTGATGCCGTTGGCCTCGCCGGTGCGGGTGAAGCGCCGCTTCACCCCGGCGAAGCTCGCGAGCCCGCGGCGGATGACGTCGTCGTCGAAGCCCATCTCGATGCCGACGGTGATCGCGGCCAGGGCGTTCTGCACGTTGTGCTCGCCCAGCATCGACATGCTCATGCCCTCGATCGTCCGCTGGGTGTCGTGGAAGCGGTCCGACACGACCACGTCGAAGCGGCTGCCGCCGGCCGCGATGCGGACATTGACCGCGCGCACGTCGGCCTGCGGCGTCAGCCCGTAGGTGATGACCCGGCGGTCGGATACCAGCGGGATCATCGCCTGCACCACCGGATGGTCGATGCACAGCACGGCGAAGCCGTAGAAGGGCAGGTTCTCGACGAACTGGACGAAGGCGCGCTGTTCGGCCTCGAAGGTCTTGTAGAAGTCGAGATGCTCGGGGTCGATGTTGGTGACGACCGCGATCGTCGCCGGCAGCTTGATGAAGGTGCCGTCGGACTCGTCCGCCTCCACCACCATCCACTCGCCCTGGCCGATGCGCGCGTTGGTGCCGTAGGCGTTGATGATGCCGCCATTGATGACGGTCGGCTCCATGTCGGCCGCGTCCAGCATCGCCGCCACCATCGAGGTGGTGGTGGTCTTGCCGTGGGTGCCGGCGATGGCGACCGACCAGCGCAGCCGCATCAGTTCGCCCAGCATCTCGGCCCGGCGGACCACCGGCAGCAGGCGGGCGCGGGCGTCGGCCACCTCGGGATTGTCGGCCTTGATGGCCGAGGACACCACGACCACCTGGGCCTGCCCCAGATTCTCGGCGCGGTGGCCGATGGCCACGGCGATGCCCTGCCGGCGCAGGCGCTGGACGTTGGCGCCGTCGGCGACGTCGCTGCCCTGCACGGCGTAGCCCAGCTGGTGCAGCACCTCGGCGATGCCGCTCATGCCGATGCCGCCGATGCCGACGAAATGGATCGTGCCGATGGAAAGCGGGATGGTCCTCATGCCGCGCGCTCCATCGCGGGGGGAATGGCGACCAGCGCCAGGACGGCATCGGCCAGCCGGTCGGCCGCGTCCGGACGGCCAAGGCCGCGCGCGGCGGCCGCGGCGGCGGCCAGCCGGGCGGGGTCGTCCAGCACGCCCGCCAGCAGGGCGGCCAGGCCGGCCGCGTCGACCGTGCCTTCGGGCGCCAGCCAGGCGGCCCCGGCGCGGACCAGATGGCCGGCATTGTCGGTCTGGTGGTCGTCGGCCGCGTGCGGGTAGGGCACCAGCAGGGAGGGCCGGCCGGCTGCCGCGATCTCGGCCACGGTCGAGGCGCCGGAGCGCGACACCACCAGATGGGCGCGGGCCAGCCGGTCCGGCACGTCGGCGAAGAAGCGCTCGACCACGGCCGGGATGCCCATCCGGGCATAGGCGGCGCGCACCGGCTCCACGTCGTCGGCGCGCGCCTGCTGCGTCAGGCGCAGGCGGACACGGAGCGCGTCGGGCAGGCGCGCCAGCGCCTCGGGCAGGCGGGTCGCGAAGACGGCGGCGCCCTGGCTGCCGCCCATCACCAGGATCTCGATCGGGCCGCCCGCGGCGGGCGGCGCGTAGGGCTGCCTGTTGAGCGCGGCGATGGCCGGCCGGACGGGGTTGCCCGTCTCGACGACCTTGGACGCCAGCCCCGGATCGAGCAGGCGCAGGGTGGGGAAGGAGGTGGCGATGCGGGTCGCGCGCCCCGCCAGCATGCGGTTGGCCTTGCCCAGCACCGCGTTCTGCTCGTGCAGCAGGATCGGCCGGCCGAGGTTGCGGCCGGCGAAGACGGTCGGCACCGAGGGGTAGCCGCCGAAGCCGACGATGGCGTCGGGCGCCAGGCGGCGCAGCAGGCCGCGTGCGGCCAGCGTGCCGGCGCACAGGCCGAGCCCGCCGCGGATGCGCCCGACCACGCCGCCGCGCATCGGCTGCAGCGGCAGGCGGTGGACGGCCAGGCCCGGCAGGTCGGTGGCGAAGCCGCTGGTGCGCGGGTCGGTCACCAGCACCGGCTCGGCGCCGCGCGCAACCAGGATCCGCGCCAGCGCCTCGGCCGGGAACAGGTGGCCGCCGGTGCCGCCGGCGGCAAGGACGATCCGTACGGTCATGGGCGCACGGTCATGGCTCGATGCCGCCGAAGCGCCGCCGGGTCAGCGCCAGCAGCATGCCGGTGCCGAGCGCCAGCGCCAGCATCGACGAGCCGCCATAGCTGATGAAGGGCAGCGTCATGCCCTTGGTCGGCATCAGGTGCAGGGACGAGGCCATGTTGATGATCGCCTGCAGGCCGAGCTGGGTCGCGACCCCGGCCGCGGCCAGGATGACGAACAGGCTCTGCTCGCTGGTCACCCGCAGGACGCTGCGGACGACGACGACCGCGAACAGCAGGACGATGAAGAGGCAGGCGATCAGCCCCAGCTCCTCGCCCGCGACCGCGAAGACGAAGTCGGCATGGGCGTCCGGCAACCAGTTCTTGATCGTGCCCTCGCCGGGACCGCGGCCGAACAGCCCGCCATTGGTGAAGGCCTCGATCGAGCGGTCGATCTGGTAGCTGTCGCCGGCGGCGGGGTCGAGGAAGCGGTTGATGCGGCTGGTGACGTGCGGCAGCAGGATGTAGGCGCCGAACAGCCCGGTCAGGCCGAGCGCGCCCAGCACCACCACCAGCAGGATCGGCAGGCCGGCCAGGAAGATCTGGACGAACCACACCGCCCCCACCACCACGGCCATGCCAAGGTCGGGCTGCTTCAGCAGCATGGCGACGATGACCGCGAACAGGGCGACGGCGACGAGGCCGCCCGGGAAGCGCGAGCTGGCCTTGCCCTGGGCCAGCAGCCAGGCGGTCAGCACGGCGAAGGTCGGCTTCACGAACTCCGAGGGCTGGATCGACATGCCGGGCAGGGAGATCCAGCGCCGCGCGCCCTTGATCTCGGCCCCGATCAGGAAGGTCATCGCCAGCATGATCAGCGAGACCGAGAAGACGGCGAGCGCCAGGCGGCGGATGACCCGCGGCGGCTGCAGCGAGACGAAGAAGATGACGGCGATCGCCATCGGCAGCACCAGCATCTGCCGCTTGACGAAGTGCAGGGGCTCCAGCCCGATCCGCTCAGCCACCGGCGGGCTCGCGGCCAGCAGCATGACGGCGCCGATGCCGATGATCGCCGCCAGCGCGAACACGGTCCAGCGGTCGACCGTCCACCACCACTGGCCGAAGAGCGAGGTATCGGTGCGGGGGATGGTGGTCATGCCGCGGACTCCGCCGGATCGAGGATCACCCGCCGCCCCGGCAGGGACGTGACGAGGGCGCGGAACCGGTCGCCGCGGTCCTCGAAGTCGCGGAACTGGTCGAACGAGGCGCAGGCCGGCGACAGCAGCACGGTGGCGCCCGACCGGCGCTCGGCCGCCGCCCGCTCCTGGGCCAGGCGCAGCGCCTGGGGCAGGTCGCCCGCCATCGTGTGCGGCACCCGGCCGGCCAGCGTGCGGGCGAATTCCGGCGCCGCCTCGCCGATCAGGAAGGCGTGGGCGACGCGCGGGAAATACGGGGCGAGGCTGGCGATGCCGCCCTCCTTGGGGACGCCGCCCGCGATCCAGTAGACCGCGTCGTAGCAGCCGAGCGCGCAGGCGGCGGCGTCGGCATTGGTCGCCTTGCTGTCGTTGACGTAGGCGACGCCGTCGATGACCGCGACCAGCTCCTGCCGGTGGGGCAGGCCCGGATAGCGGGGCAGGGCGGCCGCGATCGCATCGCGTCCGACCCCGAGCGCCCGGCAGGCGGCAAAGGCGGCGGCCGCGTTCTGGGCGTTGTGGCCGCCGGGCAGGGTGGGGGCCAGGTCCAGGTCCGCGACCGGGCCCTGGGCGTCGGTCAGCATGCCGCCCACGACCCGGACATCGGCCGCGCGATCGCCGCCGGAGATGCGGACGAGTGCCGCCTGGCGCGGCTGCTCGGCGATGGCGGCGGCGACCGCGTCGTCGATGCCGACGATCGCGGTGTCGCCCGGCCGCTGGCCGGCGAAGATGCGCAGCTTGGCCGCGATGTAGCCGGCCATCGTGCCGTGGCGGTCGAGATGGTCGGGCGCCACGTTGAGGAGGATCGCGACCTCGAACCGGCTGTCCTCGACCAGGTCGAGCTGGAAGGACGACAGCTCCAGCACATAGACCCCGCCTGCGCCGAGCGGCGCCAGGTCGAGGGCCGCGATGCCCAGGTTGCCGCCGACCGCGACCGGGACCCCGGCCTGCTTCAGGATATGGCCGATCAGCGCCGTCGTCGTCGACTTGCCGTTGGTGCCGGTGATGGCGCAGATGCGGGCGTCCGGCTGGGCCCGGCGCAGCAGCGCGATGTCGCCCGTCACCGGCACGCCGGTCGCGCGTGCGGCCAGCACTGCCGGGTGCGGTGCCGGATGGGTCAGGGGTATGCCCGGGCTCATCACCAGGGCCGCCAGCTGCGACCAGTCCTCGTGCGCGGGGTCGGCCACGGCGAGGCCGGCCTTGGCCGCCGCCTCGCGGTTGGCCGGCCGGTCGTCCCACACCACCACCTCCGCGCCGCCCGCGGCCAGCGCGCGCGCCGCCGCCAGCCCGCTGCGGGCAAGGCCCAGCACCAGGACGCGGCGGCCGGCGAATTCGCGGACGACGATCATCCCGTCACCGCAGCTTCAGGGTCGACAGCCCGGCGAGCGCCAGGATGGAGGCGATGATCCAGAAGCGGATGACGATGGTCGGCTCGGCCCAGCCCTTCTTCTCGAAATGGTGGTGGAGCGGCGCCATGCGGAACACCCGCTTGCCGGTCAGCCGGAACGACACGACCTGGACGATGACCGACACCGTCTCCAGCACGAACAGCCCGCCGATCATGATCAGCACGATCTCGTGCTTGGTGATCACGCTCATGGCGCCGAGCGCGCCGCCGACCGACAGCGAGCCGGTGTCGCCCATGAAGACCATGGCGGGCGGGGCGTTGAACCACAGGAAGCCGAGGCTGGCCCCGACCAGCGCGCCGCAGAACACGGTCAGCTCGCCCGACCCTGGGACATGCTGGATCTGCAGGTAGTTGGCGAAGATCGCGTTGCCGACCAGGTAGGTGATGAGGGCGAAGCAGCCGGCCGCGATCATCACCGGCACGATCGCCAGCCCGTCCAGCCCGTCGGTCAGGTTGACCGCGTTGGACGCGCCGGTCATCACCAGCACCCCGAACGGCAGGAACATCCAGCCGAGGTCGATGATCAGGTTCTTGAAGAAGGGCACGGCCAGCTGCGTCGACAGCGGGTCGCGGGTCAGCTGCAGGATCCAGAAGGTGCCGACCAGGCTGATGCCGAACTGGGCCAGCAGCTTGAGCCGGCCGGGCAGGCCGCGATGGTTGCGCCGCGTCAGCTTCAGGTAGTCGTCGCCGAAGCCGACCAGGCCGAAGCCCAGCGTCACGAACAGGACCACCCAGACATAGCCGTTCGACAGGTCCGCCCACAGCAGGGTGGAACTGGCCAGCGCGATCAGGATCAGCGAGCCGCCCATGGTGGGCGTGCCCTTCTTGGTCAGCAGGTGGCTTTCCGGCCCGTCGGCGCGGATCGGCTGGCCGTGCGGCTGGCGCGACTTCAGCCAGCGGATCAGCGAAGGGCCGAGCAGGAAGCTGACGAGCAGCGCCGTCACCACCGCCCCGCCGCTGCGGAAGGTCAGGTAGCGGAAGAGGTTCAGCGGCGTGAATTCGTCCGCCAGCGGAAAGAGCAGGTTGTAGAGCACGGCCCGGGATGCCTCTCAGCTTGCCGCGGCCTGCGGCGACCCGCCCCACGGGCCGGCCTGCAGGCGCTTGACGATCGGTGCCATCCGCGTTCCGAGCGATCCCTTGACCGTGACGACGTCGCCCGAGCGCACCGCGCTGGCGACGACCGGTGCCAGATCGTCGGACGTCGCGACATGGGCGCCACGCAACGCGGCCGGGAGGCTGGCATCAAGATGCGCCATCAGCGGGCCGCAGCAGAACAAGATATCGATTCCGGCAGCGATCAGGGGATCGGCAAGCGCGGCATGTAGCCGCGGTCCGGCCTCTCCCAGCTCGCGCATGTCGCCCAGCACGGCGATCCGCCGGCCGCCGGGCGCGGGCCGGGTCGCCGCCAGCACCTCGAAGGCAGCCCGCATGGAGGCGGGGTTGGCGTTGTAGCTCTCGTCGAGCAGCGTGAAGGCACCGCCGCCGGGCAGGGCCACCTCGCGCCGGGCGCCGCGGCCGGCCGGCGCCGAGATGCCGGCGAGCGCGGCTGCCGCCACTTCGACATCGGCGCCGAGCGCATCGACCGCGGCCAGGGCGGCCAGGCTGTTCAGGACCCAGTGGCGGCCGGGGGCGCCCAGCGTGTAGCGCAGCCGGCGTCCGCCCACGGTCGCCGTCACCGTGCTGCCGGTCTCGCCGAGCTCGGCCGCATCGAGATGCGCGTGGACCCCGGGCGCGGCGCCGAAATCGAGGATGCGGCGGATGCCGCGGGCGCGGGCATGGCCGGCCAGCCGCTCGAAATGCGGGTTGTCGCGGTTCAGCACCGCGGCCCCCTCGGCGGTCATGCCGAGGAAGAGCTCGGCCTTGGCGTCGGCGATCGCCTCCACCGAGGGGAAGAACTCGATATGCACCGGGCCGACCGTGGTGATGACGCCGACATGGGGGCGGGCGATCGGCGCCAGGGCCGCGATCTCGCCCGCATGGTTCATGCCCACCTCCTGCACCACCCAGTCCACGTCGCGCGGCACCCGGGCGAGGCTGAGCGGCAGGCCCCAGTGGTTGTTGAGGCTGGCGGCGCTGGCGATGGTCGGCCCCTGGGCCTCCAGCGCCAGCCGCAGCAGTTCCTTGGTGCCGGTCTTGCCGACGCTGCCGGTGACCGCGACCACCCTGGCCCGGGTGCGGTCGCGCCCGGCGCGGCCGAGCCGGGTCAGCGCCGCCAGCGTGTCGTCGACCAGGACCAGCCGGTCGCTGCCGGTCATGCCGTCCGGCACATGGTCGACCAGCGCGCCGGCCGCGCCCGCGGCCAGCACGGCGCCGACGAAGGCGTGGCCGTCGAAGTTGGGGCCCTTCAGGGCGACGAACAGGTCCCCCGGGCGGACCGTGCGGCTGTCGATCGAGACGCCGTCGGCGGTCCAGGATGCGCCGGTCGGCGGCGATCCGGTGGCGGCCGCGATCTCGGCCGTGGTCCAGAGCGGACGGGCGGTCATGGGCAGCCCTCCGCGGCGGCGACTGCCTGGCGCGCCACCTTGCCATCGTCGAACGGCAGGGTGTGGCCGCCCACGGTCTGGCCGGATTCGTGCCCCTTGCCGGCGATCACCAGCACGTCGCCGGCGGCGAGCCCGGCGACGGCGGCGAAGATCGCCTGCCGGCGGTCGCCGATCTCGGTCACGTCGGCGGCATGGCGGCGGGCCGCGGCCACGGCCGGCGCCCGGATCAGGGCCGGGTCCTCGCCGCGCGGATTGTCGTCGGTCACGATCACCCGGTCGGCGGCGCGGCCGACGGCCGCCCCCATCTCGGGCCGCTTGCCGGGGTCGCGGTCGCCGCCGCAGCCGAAGACGCAGACGAGGCGGCCCGCGGTGTGGCGGCGCAGCGCATCCAGGACCGTGGTCAGCGCGTCGGGGGTATGGGCGAAGTCGACATAGACGGTGGCGCCGCGGGCGAGCCGGGCCACCCGCTCCATCCGGCCGGGCACGCCTTCGAGCCGCGCCAGCGCCGGCACCGCGCGATCGGCGGGGATGCCGTCGGCCAGGACGATGCCGAGTGCGGCCAGCGCGTTCATCGCCTGGAACGGGCCGGCGAGCGGCAGGTCGACCTCCCAGGCGCGCCCGCCGACCTCGAGCGCCAGGTGCTGGCCGTCCGGATGCAGGTCCTGGCGGACGAGGCGGATGTCGGCGCCGCGCGTGCCATAGGCGAGCACGCGGTGGCCGCGGTCGCGGCACAGTGCCGCCAGGGCCGCGAATTCGTCCACGTCGGCGTTGAGGACGGCGGCACCGCCCGGCGCCATGACCTCGCCGAACAGGCGGAACTTGGCCCGGCGGTAGGCGGCCATGTCCGGATGGTAGTCGAGATGGTCGCGGCTCAGGTTGGTGAAGGCGGCCGCGGCGATGCGGATGCCGTCCAGCCGGTACTGGTCGAGCCCGTGGCTGGACGCTTCCAGGGCCGCCCGCACCACCCCGCGGTCGGCCAGGTCGGCGAGCGCGGCATGCAGCGCGATCGGGTCGGGGGTGGTGAGCGTGCCCTTGCGCTCGAAGCCGGGCGCCCGGATGCCGAGCGTGCCGAGGCTGGCCGACGCCAGCCCCTGCTGCTGCCACAGCTGGCGGGCGAAGTCGGCGGTCGAGGTCTTGCCGTTGGTGCCGGTGACGGCGGCGACCCGGTCCGGCTGGTGGCCGTGGAAGCTGGCGGCCAGGAGCGCCAGTAGGCGGCGCGGGTTGGCGTCGGTCAGCAGGATCACGCCGTCGCTGCCGGGCGGCAGCTCGGTGCCTTCGGGCGCCAGCACGGCAACGGCGCCGCGGGCGACCGCATCGGCGATGAAGCGGCGGCCATCGGTCGCCTGGCCCGGCAGGGCCGCGAACAGGAAGCCGGGCGCGACCGCCCGCGAATCGAGCGCCAGGCCGCGAATCTCGGGCCCGGCGCAGTCGGCGGCGGGGAGCGGGGCGGCGGGCGTCGGCGGGCGCGTCCGGGCCATCAGCTCAGCGAGGCGCATTGGGGCTGCGCCCCGGGGCGCTCGCCTGGACGACCATGTCGCGGCGGATCTGCGGGCTGTCCTCGTCGATCGGCTGGACGCCGACGATGGGGGCGATGCGCTCGACGATGCGGCCGAAGAGCGGCGCGGCCACCCAGCCGCCGGTCGCATAGCCCTGCGACTGGATCGTGCCCTGCGGCTCGTCGACCATGACCAGCATGACGTATTGCGGGTCGTTCATCGGGAAGGCACCGACGAAGGACGACAGCAGGGCCTTGCGGCGGTAGCCGTGGCCCGACGCCTTCTCGGCGCTGCCGGTCTTGCCGCCGATCAGGTAGCCGGGGACGTTCGCCTTCTTGCCGGACCCGTCGGTGACGACCAGGCGCATCAGCCGGCGGATATCGTCGGAGGTGCGCGACTTGATCACCCGGGTGCCGTCGGGATGGGTCCCGTAGGGGTACTTCAGCAGGGTCGGCTTGCGCAGGATACCGCCATTGACCATCGCCGCCTCGGCCGTCACCACATGCAAGGGCGTCACCGAGATGCCGTGGCCGAAGGCGATGGTCATGGCGCTGATCTCGCGCCACGGGTTGGGGACGAGCGGCGCCCCCAGCTCGGGCAGCTCCAGCTGCGGCGCCTTCAGGAAGCCGAGCTTCTCGAAGAAGGCGCGCTGCGTGCCGATGCCGGCATCCAGCGCCATCTTGGCGGCGCCGATGTTGGACGAGTACTTGATGATCTCGGGCACCGACAGCCAGCGGTTCTTGCCCTTGTAGTCGCTGATCGAGAAGCGGGCGATGTGAATGGGCTTGGAGGCGTCGTAGCCGCTGGCCATCGTCACCTTGCCGGTGTCGAGCGCCATCGCCGCGGTCAGCACCTTGAAGACTGAGCCCATCTCGTAGACGCCCAGCGTCACCCGGTTGAAGAGCGTCTCCGGGTTGGCGGTGCCGGGGGAGTTGGCGTCGTAGTCGGGCAGGGAGACGAGCGCGATCACCTCGCCGGTGTGGGCGTCCATGACCAGGCCGGCGGCGCCGATCGCGTTGAACTCGGTCACGGTGCGCTGCAGCTCCTCGCGCAGCACATGCTGGACGCGCAGGTCGATCGCGAGTTCGACCGGCTCCTGCTGGCCGCGGATGCGGGTCTCCAGCGTCTTCTCGACCCCCTGCAGTCCGACATGGTCGATGCCGGAGAAGCCGACGACATGGGCGACCAGGCGCCCCTGCGGATAGATCCGCCGCTCGTCGCGCTGGAACTCCAGCCCGGGGATGCCCAGCCGGATCACGTCGTGCTGCTGGCGCGGCGTCAGCTGGCGCTTCAGCCAGACGAAACTGCGGTCCTCGGACAGCCGGGCGCGGAGGTCGGCCTCGCTGGTGCCGACCAGGATCGGCGCCAGGCGGCGGGCGGCCTCGGCCGCGTCGGGCACCACCTTGGGGTTGGCGTAGAGCGAGGGCGTCGGCAGGCTGGTCGCGAGCAGGGTGCCGTTGCGGTCGACGATGTCGGCCCGCTCGGTCTCGGTCGGGCGCGGCGCCGCGTGCACGGTGCGCTGCTCGCCCGGCTGCGCCAGCAGCGTCACGTCGACCAGGCGGGCGGCGATGACGAGGAAGGCGAGCGAGAACATCGCGGCCAGGAAGACCAGCCGGCTCTGGCCCTTCTCGACCGCGGCATGCAGCGCCCCGCCGGGCGTCCCGCCGCGAAACGCGTTGCCGCGCGCCTGCGGCCGGCAGGCGGCGAGGTCGGTGACCGGCGGCGGTCCGTCGCGCCGGATCATCGACGGGGTGCCGGGGTCGTGTAGGCGGCGCCGACCACCGCCCGCGGCGGCGCGGCCGGCGGGCTGTGGCGGACCATCGGCGGGGCGGGGGGCGGCGGGTTGCCGGCCGTGCGCAGCGGCACGTCCTCGATGCGCCCGATCTGGCTGGTGGCGATCGGCCCGAGCGGCAGGTGGCGCTTGTTGAGCTGGGCCAGGCGCGAGGGCTGGTTGAGGTAGCTCCACTCCGCCCGCAGCACGTGGATCGCCTGCTGGTCGCCGACGATGCCGCGATGGAGCTGGACGAGGCGGGATTCCATTTCCTGCACCTCGTACTTCACCTGGAAGACGCCATAGCCCAGCGCGGACACGAGCCCGATCCAGAAGGCGAGGGTGATCCGGATCATCAGACGCTCCCGCCGCGCCGCGCGGCCGATCCGGTGGGGTAACCCGTATGGCCGCCTACCGGCCATGGCGCCGCCGCGGTGCGCTCGGCCGCCCGCAGGCGCGCGGAGCGCGCCCGGGGATTGGCCCGGGTCTCGTCGTCGGCCGGTCGGATCGCCTTGCCGCCGAGCAGGCGGAAGCTGGGCGCCGGCCGCTCGACCGGCGGCAGGTGGCGCGAGCCGTCGGGGCCGCTGCTGCGCTGGCGCAGGAATGCCTTGACCGCCCGATCCTCAAGGGAATGGAAGGAGACGACAGCCAGGCGGCCGCCCGGGGCCAGCAGCCGTTCGGCGGCGTCGAGCCCGCGCGCAAGTTCGCCCATCTCGTCGTTGACGGCGATGCGCAGGGCCTGGAACGTTCTCGTGGCAGGGTCGATCCCATCGTTCGAGCGCGGCACCGCCCGGCGCACGATTTCCGCCAGCGCCGACGTCCGGGAGATGGGGCCATGCGACCGGGCATCGACGATGGCGCGCGCGACTCGTCGGGCGTGCCGTTCCTCACCATAGCGGAAGATGATGTCCGCCATATCGCGCTCTTCGGTGGTGGCGACGAGGTCGGCGGCGGTCGGGCCGTCCTGGCCCATCCGCATGTCGAGCGGCCCGTCATGGCGGAAGGAGAAGCCGCGCTCGGGGCTGTCGATCTGCGGCGAGGACACGCCAAGGTCGAGCGTCACCCCGTCGACCCGGGCGACGCCGTGCTCGCCCAGCAGACGGTCCATGTCGCCGAAGCAGCCCTCCACCAGGGACAGGCGGTCGCCGTAGCGGCCGGCCATCGCGCGGCCGCGGGCGATCGCGGCGGGATCGCGGTCGATGCCCCAGACGCGGCAGTCGGCACGATCGAGGATCGCGCCCGCATAGCCGCCGGCACCGAACGTGCCGTCGACGTAGATGGCCCCGGCGCGCGGCGCCAGCGCGTCCAGCACCTCGCGCAGCATCACCGGCACATGGCCGCCGGCCATGGAATCACCCGGGCTGTCGCCCGGGTAGGAATGGGTCGCTCCCCGTCCGATCACGGCGCTTTTCCCCCCGGCGCAACCGGACGGACGGGGAGCGTCGCGCCCTCACTCAGGGCGCGTCGGCGGACCTCCGCGGCGTGCTGCCGGAAGGCCACTGGTTCCCAGATCTGGAAGGACCGGCCGCGGCCGACGAAGGCCACCTCGGCATCGATCCCGCAATGCTCGATCATCATGGAGGGAAGGCTGATCCGGCCTTCGCCGTCGAACGCCAGCTGATGGGCCTCGGCGAACACGATCGCGGCCAGTTCGTCGCGCTTGGGCGAGAACATGTCGAACTCATCGACGCTGGCCGAAAGACGCTCCATGAAATCCATCCCGCAGCCTTCGTAGGCTGGCTGGCCCAAGGTCGGGAAGGCCACGATCCCCTCGAATTCCTGCGTCCGGAGGGCGGCGCGAAACGTCGCCGGCACGGAAACCCGTCCCTTGCGGTCGATCCGGTTCACGAATGTCGAGACGAACACGCTCATCGCCTCCCCCCGGGATCGTGCGGGAACCCCCTCCCGCCGCGATCCGCCCAGACCGAACCCCCGATTGGTACCGACCCCCGATTGGTCCTGACTGGGATTTCATGGGATATCATGGGCCCATTTGGGAGTCAACGGAACGGCCGGTCTAATCCCTTGGGATTGTTCTGTTTTAGAGAAGGGAGACTTATGGGTAGAAGGATTCTTCAGGACTTCGCGGTTCTGGATGGAAATGGTTCATTGTTCTCTATTTGTTCTCTTCTTCCGCCGCTTCGACCGCAGGGGCGGGAAGGTGCCAGACGGCCTGTAAGCCGGGTTCTGTCCAAGGGGTTGCCCCCTCTGGATGGTCATTCATCTGGGACGTTCGTCACCGAACGCCTCGCGCGACCGACCCGGACGGCAGCCCGGAAACTGGCGCGCCGCACGCCGCCCGAAGGCGGCGCCGACCGGCCGTCCCTATTTGGTCTTGCTCCCGGTGGGGTTTACCGTGCCGCAGCCGTTGCCGGCATGCGCGGTGCGCTCTTACCGCACCCTTTCACCCTTGCCGTCCGGCCGCATCCGGGGTCGCCCCCGGCCGCGGCGGAACGGCGGTCTGCTCTCTGTGGCACTTTCCCTAGGGTCGCCCCCGCCGGGCGTTACCCGGCACCGTGTTTCCGTGGAGCCCGGACTTTCCTCCCCCCGTCGCGACCGGCCGAAGCCGATCGGGGCGAAGAGCGACCATCCAGCCGTCTGGCGGGCGGCAAACTGGCCCGCCGGCGCGGCGGCGTCAATGATCCTTCATGAAACTTCCAACGCGCAGCCGCGCGATGGCTCGGCCGCGCAGGCGCGCGATGGTTCAGCCGCGCAGCCGCGCGATGCGCCACAGGGTCTCGACGTCGAGATGGCCATCGGGCCGCGCCGGGCGGAAGCGGCGCTGGAAGGCGGTCACGGTGGCGGCCGGGTCGTCCAGCTCGTAGCCGAACGCGCCCAGGCGGGCCAGTCCCTCGCCGGCCGGGAAGGGGGCCGCATCGGGCACCGGCGCCTCGAGCCCGTCCGGCCAGAAGCCGATCCCGGCGCGGGCCAGCCGGCGCCAGTCGAACAGCTCGCCCGGGTCGGCCTTGCGGCGGGGGGCGATGTCGGAATGGCCGACCACCCGGTCGGGCGGGATCGGGTGCCGGGCCAGGATGGCGCGGGCGAGCCCGGCCAGGGCCTCCATCTGCTGGTCGGGGAAGGGCAGGTAGCCCCACTCGTGACCGGGATTCTCCAGCTCGATGCCGATCGAGCGGCCGTTCACGTCGCGCTCGCCCTGCCACCAGCCGCGGCCCGCATGCCAGGCCCGGCGGTCCTCGGCGACCATCCGATGGATCAGCCCGGAGCGTTCGATCAGGTAGTGCGCGCTCACCTCGGACGCCGGGTCGCGCAGCCGGTCGAGTGCTGCGGCCGCGTCCCGCATCCCGGTATAGTGGACGACCAGGATGTCGACCCTTCCGTCGCCCGGGCGCGGCCCATGGTTGGGCGACGGGCTGGGAACGATCCCGGTCACGGCTGCGGCTGCCGGTCGGTCAGACGCGGCCGGCGCCAGACGATGATGGCGACGCCGACCAGGGTAGCGCCGCCGCCGACCGCGATCGGCCAGGACAGCGGCTCGCCCAGCAGGCCGATTCCGGCCACGACGCCGATCACCGGGACCAGCAGCGTATAGGGCATCACCAGGTTGACCGGGTAGGTGCGCAGGATGCGGTACCACAGGCCGTAGCCGACGATCGTCACCATCACCGACATGTAGGCGACCGCGCCGAAGCCGACCACCCCGGCCTCCTGGACGCGGCCCCAGCTGTCGCCCTCGACCAGCCAGGAGACGAGGAAGAGCTGCGGGGCGGCGAAGGCGGCCATCCAGCCGTTCAGCACCAGCCCGTCGATCTCGCCGATCCGCTTCACCTGGATGTTGGCGACCGCCCAGGCGAAGGCGCCGGTGACGACCCACAGCAGCGGCCAGGGGTCGTCCAGGATGCGCGGCTCGCCCGCCATCACGGCGACCCCGGCGAAGGCGACCGCCATGCCGAGCGTCCGCCGCCAGCCAAGATAGTCCTTGAAGACGACCGCGGCCAGGAGCGCCGCGAACGGCACCGTCAGCTGGCTGGCGATGGCGACCGTGGCCGAATCGAGCCGCGACAGCCCGACGAACATCAGGCTGAAATGCACCCCGCCCAGCACCGTCGCCAGGACCAGGAGCTGGCGGTAGCGGCCGCGCGGCCGCGGCACGAAGGGTACCAGCAGGACCGCCACCAGCGCGAAGCGGAGGGCGGTCATCAGGATCGGGGGAAGCTCGGTGAAGCCGAGCTTCGCCACCGGGAAGTTCATCCCCCACAGCGTGACGATGAGAAGGACGAGCAGCAGGTCGCGGCCGCTCACGCGCGGCCGCCGGGGATCAGGAGCCGGGCCCCATCAGCGTCTCGGGCAGCCACAGGGCGATGCCCGGGAAGATGCACAGCAGGACCATGAACAGCAGCATGATGACGACGAACGGCATCGACCCCCACAGCACCTGCGGCAGCGGCACCTGCGGCGCCACCCCGCGGATGACATAGAGGTTGAGCCCGACCGGCGGGGTGATCAGGCCGACCTCCATGTTGATGGTCAGCAGGATGCCGAACCAGATCAGGTTGAAGTCGTTGCCCTCCAGCACCGGCTGCAGGATCGGCATGGTCATCAGGATGATGGCGACCGGCGGCAGGAAGCAGCCGAGGATCAGCAGCAGCACGTTGAAGAAGAGGAGGAGCGTCCACCGGTCCAGGTTCCAGGCGACGAGGGCGTCGGCCATCGTCTGGGTGACGTAGAGCAGCGACATCATGTAGCCGAACAGGCCCGCCGCCCCGATGATCATGATGATCATCGTCGATTCCCGGACAGTATCGCTGAAGATCGCCCACACCTCGCGTGGCGAAGTGGCGCGGTAGATGACGAACACCAGCAGCAGGGCGAGGAAGGCCGACAGCGCGGCGATCTCCGACGGGGTCGCCCAGCCGCCATACATGGCGACCGCGATCAGCACCATGATGACGAGGAAGGGCATGACCCGGCCGAGCCCGTCCATCTTCTCCCGCAGGGAGAAGCGCTCGGTGCCGCGCAGCGCGCTGCCCCGCGCCGACATCAGGCTGAAGATCCAGGCGTAGGCGGCGAACAGCAGGACCAGCAGGAATCCCGGCACCACGCCCGCCAGGAAGAGGCGGCCGATCGAGGTCTCGGTGGCGATGCCGTAGAGGATGAGCGTGACCGACGGCGGGATCAGGATGCCGAGCGTGCCGCCGGCACAGATCGACCCGGTCGCCAGCGTCGGCGGGTAGCCGCGGCGCAGCATCTCCGGGATGCCGACCTTGCCGATCGCGGCGGCCGTCGCCGGGCTGGAGCCGCACACGGCCGAGAACATGCCGCAGGCCAGGATGTTGGCGATCACCAGCCCGCCCGGCACCCGCGACAGCCAGCGGTGCAGGGATTCGTAGATGTCGGCCCCGGCGCGCGACACCCCGATCGCCGCCCCCAGCAGGATGAACATGGGGATGGTGAGCAGGACGAAGCTCGCCATCTCCTCGAAGAAGGTGCGGCCGACCGCGGCCAGGCTGGCCGGCCCCTCGAAGATCCACAGGAAGCCGATCGACACGGCCAGCAGCCCGAAGGCGATGGGCACGCCCGAGAACAGGACCAGCGTGGTGACCCCGAACAGGAGCCAGCCGATTTCGAGTTCGCTCATCGGGCGACCGGAGGCGAGAGGCGGATGCGGGCGATCTCGGCGATCGCCTGGAGGAAGGTGAGCGCCATGCCGATCGGCATGGTGGCGTAGATCGGCCACTTGAGCGGCGCCCACAGGCTGGGCGTGCGCTCGCCCTCGTGCAGCGCGGTCAGGGCCAGCTTGCCGCCCTCCCACACCAGGTAGGCGGATACGGCGGCCACCATCAGCAGGGCGAAGATGCGCAGCGGCCGGGTGGCGCGATCCGGCAGGATCGCCTCCAGCAGGTCGACCGAGACGTGTCCCTTGGTGCGCAGCGTGTAAGGGGAGGCCAGGAAGATGGCGCCGATCGACAGGAAGACCGAGGCCTCGATCTCCCAGAAGGCGGAGTTCCCCGCCCCTCGCCACGCGATCATCCAGGTTACGATGATGACCGCCAGCGCCACCAGGACGGCGGCGGCGACCGCGCATATCAGCGCCAGCCGGTCGCTGAAGCGAATGAAGTTCTGCATGGAGTCCGGGGAGATCGGGTCGGGGTGGCAGCGGGGCCGGCGGCAGCGGCGAAGCCCCCGCCGCCGGCCCCAGCGGTACTACTTCAGGGCGGCCTGGAGCAGGTCGAGCAGCTCCTTGCCCTGCTTGGTGTTCTGGGCAAAGGCCGGCCAGGCCTTGGTGCGGGCGACGTCCACCCACGCGTCATACTCGCTCTTGGTCATCGAGCGGACGGCGTTGCCGTTCTTCTTGAACGTCTCGACCATCTTCTCGGAGGCTTCCTTCTGCAGGCCGTTGAAGAACACCTCGCTCTTCGTCGCGGCCTCGTCGAACGCCTTCTTCTGCGCCGGGGTCAGCTTGTCCCAGTGCTGCTTCGACATGACCAGCGGCTGCAGCAGCATGAACAGGGTGTGGTCGCCGCCGGCCGTGGCGTGCTTGGTCTGCTCGAAGATCTTCATGCTGACGAAGCTCTCCGACGAGGTCAGGAGCCCGTCGAGCACGCCCGACTGCAGGGCGGGATAGATCTCGGTCGACGGCATCGACTGCACCGAGGCGCCGAGATCCTTCAGCATCAGCTCGAAGTAGGGGTCGGCCGCGCGCATGCGCAGGCCCTTCACGGTATCCGGCCCCTTGATCTCGCGGTCCTTGGTCGCGAAGCCGCCCGGCGTCCACCACCAGGTGATGATCCGGATGCCGTTCTGGGCGCAGACTTCCTGGAGCTTGTCGTAGAAGGGGGTGTTCTTCACCTTCATCGCCTGCTCGAGGTTGCCGACCGTGCCCGGCATGATGGTGATGGAGAACTCCGGCACCTTGCCGGTCGCGTAGACCAGCGGATAGACGGCCATTTCCAGGGTGCCGTCCTGCAGCCCGTCGATCTGGCTGGTCGGGTTGCTGACCAGCGAGCGATTCGGATAGATGCGGAACTTGATGCTGGGGTCGCGCGCGTTCACCTCGCGCACGAACAACCGGGTCGCCTGGTCGCGCCCGTCGGTATTCTGGCGCCATTGGTGGGAAATCTTGATTTCCTGCGCGCCGGCGGTGGTCGCGGCGAGCGCAAGAGTGGCGGCCGCAGCCAGCCATGCCCCGATCTTCATACGGTCTCTCCCTGATCCCGGTTGGCACCGCAACGGCGGTGCGGACGAGGTCTGCACTATTCCTAGCGCGTTAGGGTGGGGACCGTGACACAGCAGGGCGCGGCGGGCAACCGCCCGCCGACGCAACCGGGGATTTTATGGCGGGACGGGCCGCGCGGGTGCCGCCCGTCCCGGAGGGGGCGTCAGGCGCCGCCGGTCTTCTGGCGCAGCGCGGTCAGCAGCGCATCGATATTGCCGCCGCCGCGCTGGATGACGGCCGCGAACTCCGAGCGCTGGGTGATGGCCATGCTGATGCCCTCGACGATCACGTCGACGATCTTGTGGCCCTGGACGCGCCAGTCGACCTTGGCGGGCGGGTTGCCCGGCTTGAAGACCTCGCTCTGGACCACGACCACGTTGCCGTCGGCGCGCTCGCCCACCACCCGGAACTGCTCGCCCGAATACTCGGCGAAGCGGGCGGCATAGGCCTGGACGATGAACTTCTCGAACAGCTTCAGGTATTCCGCCTGCTGCGTCGGGTTGGCCTGGTGCCAGTAGCGGCCGAGCGTGAAGCGGCCGATCGCGTGGACGTCGAAGCCGTCGTTCAACAGGCTGCGGAAGCGGGCCTCGCGCTCGGGCCGGGCGACGTTGCCGGTCAGCTGGCGGATGGCCTTGTCGCCCAGCGTCTCGACCAGGGCCTTGGGCGTCTGGGCGGTGGCGGGCTGCATCATCGGCAGCATCAGCACCGTGGCCAGGATCAGCAGTACTCGGGAAATGGCGCGGGGGCGCATGGCGGGCGCTCCTTTCGTCGGGCGCGGGGGGTGTTCGGGTGTGCGGATCATCGACGGTCCGGGAACTATCGCCCGGCCGCGGCCGGGCGTCCGTTCAGGATCTCGTTGTCGCGGCGTTGCCGCGAGGTCGTCCGAATGAACGAGTAGGGATCGATCTGGTTCCGCTCGATGTCGTCCAGCATCTCGATGGTGCGCGCGCGCGTGTCGAGGATGTTGAGGCCGAATCGGGTGTAGGTGAACCAGTCGGCATCGTTCGCCCGGGCGATATGGGTCCAGGGGTCGATGACGAACGAGTCGACCACCAGCCCCGCCAGGTCGCGCGGATTGGACGGCCCCAGGACCGGCAGGTACAGGTATGGCCCGCCGCCCACGCCCCACACGGCCAGCGTCTGCCCGAAATCCTCGGCATGCTTGTAGCGGCCATGCTGCTTGGCCACGTCGAAGATGCCGAGGCCGCCGACCGTCGTGTTGATGGCGAACCGCTCCAGCGTCACCTGGGCACGCCTGGTCTCGCCCTGCATCAGGTCGTTGGCGGCGATCACCGGCGCCTGGAGGTTGTCCAGGACGTTGCGGACGCCGTCGCGCACCTCCTCGGGCAGGAGGCCGCGATAGATCATGGCCGCCGGCTTCAGCAGCAGCCCGTCCAGCACCCGGTTGAACTCGTAGACCGCGCGATTGATGTCCTCGAGCGGGTCCTCGTCGCCGGCATCCTGGGCCAGGGCGGGCATGGCCGTGCCGGCGGCGAACAGCAGGGCGCAGGCCAGGGCGATCGCACCCATCCGGCGCCAGGCCCGGCTCGTCGCCCGTAGGGTTGCCGTGATGCTGAGGGCCGTCATGCTTCAGGAACGCTCGCTGGTCGGATGTCTCGCGGCCGGCGCCGGCCCCCGTGCTCGCACACTTGCCGACGCATCCCACGTCATAAGGGAGCTAACACACGGGCCCCGGTTTCGCCAGCGCAGCCCTGCGCCATCCGGGTGCGATGCCGCAAATGTGTGGCGCCGCTGCCCGCAGGCCGGGCTCGGCGGGAAATCTTGAACAACACATAAAGTCATGTTTATATGTCTCTGCAAGAAAGGTGATGGATGGAGCAACTGCTGAACGGACTGCGCGCGGCCGCCGAGCCCACCCGGCTTCGGATCCTGGCGCTCTGTGCCCATGGCGAGCTGACGGTCAGCGAGCTGACGCAGATCCTGGGGCAGAGCCAGCCGCGCGTCTCGCGCCATCTCAAGCTCTTGTGCGAGGCGGGGCTGCTCGACCGCTTCCGGGAGGGCACCTGGGCCTTCTTCCGCCTCGCGGCCGGCGGGCCGGCGGCCGACCTGGGCCGCCTGCTGGTCGACCGCATTCCCGACGAGGACGAGACGGTGGGCCGCGACCTGCAGCGCCTGGCGGCGGTGAAGGCCGGCCGGGCCGAGCTGGCCGCGGCCTATTTCCGGGCCAATGCCGGGTCGTGGGACCGCGTCCGCTCGCTCTATGTCGACGAGCAGGAGGTCGAGGCCGCCCTGCTCGGCCTGTTGCCGGAGCGGGAGGTCCAGGATGTGCTGGACGTCGGCACCGGCACCGGGCGGATCGTCGAGCTGCTGGGCCGGCGCGGCATCCGCGCGGTCGGCGTCGACAGCTCCCGCGACATGCTGGGCGTCGCCCGCGCCAACCTGGAGCGGGCGCAGCTGCACCAGTGCCAGGTCCGGTTCGCCGACGCCTACCAGCTGCCGATGCCGGGCGCCTCGTTCGATGCCGTCACCGTCCATCAGGTGCTGCACTACCTGGACGACCCGGGCGAGGCGATCGCCGAGGCGGCCCGGGTGCTGCGGCCGGGCGGGCGGATGATCGTCGTCGACTTCGCCCCGCACGAGCTGGACCAGCTGCGCAGCGAGCATGCCCATCGCCGCCTCGGCTTCACCGATGCCGAGGTCGCCCACTGGATGCGCGCGGCCGGCCTGGAGCCGGCGACGCCGCTCAGCCTGCCGGGCGATCCCCTGACCGTGGTGCTGTGGCCGGCCCGCCGCCCGGCCGGCGCCGGCCAGACGACCAAGCCCCCCGCGGCCCCGGCCGCCAATCGAGGACTGCCCCATTGACCGACCCAACTGCCGCCCCCGCCGGCGGACGCGGGCCCGCCGAAGTGCTGCGGGCGCCCAATCCGGTTGACGTCTCGTTCGAGTTCTTCCCGCCCAAGACGGCGGAGATGGAGGCGCGCCTGTGGGAGACGGTGGAGCGGCTGGCGCCGCTCGCGCCGCGTTTCGTGTCCGTCACCTACGGCGCCGGCGGCACCACCCGCGAGCGGACCCATGCGACCGTGGCCCGTATCCGGCGCGAGACGACGCTGGAGCCGGCCGCCCACCTGACCTGCATCGGCGCCACCCGGGACGAGATCGACGAGGTGGCCCGCCAGTACTGGGCGGCCGGGATCCGCCATGTGGTGGCGCTGCGCGGCGACGCGCCGGCCGACAGCGGGCCCTATGTGCCCTATCCGGGCGGGTATGACTTCGCCGCCGACCTGGTGGGCGGGCTGAAGCGCGTCGCCGACTTCGAGATCACGGTCGCCGCCTATCCCGAGACCCATCCCGAGGCGTCCAGCGCCGAGGCCGACCTCGACAACCTGAAGCGCAAGATCGATGCCGGGGCCGGGCGGGCGATCACCCAGTTCTTCTTCGACCCGGCGGTCTTCTTCCGCTTCCGCGACCGGGCGCGCGCGGCCGGCATCCAGCTGCCGATCGTGCCCGGCATCCTGCCGGTCACCAACTTCGCCCAGGTCTGCAAGTTCGCCGCCGCCTGCGGGGCGGCCGTGCCGGACTGGCTCGGCGCCCAGTTCGAGGGGCTCGACCGCGATCCGGAGACCCGCCGCCTGGTCGCCGCCACGGTTGCCGCCGAGCAGGTGCGCGCCCTCCAGGCGGGCGGGGTGCGCGAGTTCCATTTCTACACGCTGAACCGCGCCGACCTCAGCTTCGCCATCTGCCACATCCTGGGAGTCCGGCCGCCCGCCGCCGCGGCGGCCGACCGGGGGGCAACGCCATGACCGATTTCCTGTCGGCCCTTTCGGAATCGATCCTGCTGTGCGACGGGGCGATGGGCTCGCGCGTGCAGTCGCTCGACCTCGACACCGACCGCGACTATGCCGGGCTCGAGAACTGCACCGAGATCCTGAACGACAGCCGGCCCGACGTGGTGCGGCTGATCCATGACGGCTACCTGGCAGCCGGGGCCGACTGCATCCTGACCAACAGCTTCGGCGGCTCGCCGGTGACGCTGGCCGAGTTCGGCATCGCCGAGCGCGCCTTCGAGCTCAACAAGCGGGCGGGCGAGCTGGCCCACGAGGCGATCGAGCCGTGGCGGGCCGACGGGCGGCCGCGCTTCGTGCTGGGCTCGATCGGCCCGGGCACCCGCCTGCCGAGCCTCGGCCACGCGCCCTACCAGACGCTGGAGGATGCGCTGGCGATCCAGTGCGCCGGGCTGGTCGCGGGCGGGGTCGACGCGTTCCTGATCGAGACCTGCCAGGACCCCTTGCAGATCAAGGCCGCGGTCAACGGCGCCAAGCGGGCGCGCGCCGAGGCCGGCCGCGAGGACATCCCGCTCATCGTCCAGGTGACGGTGGAGACCACCGGCACGCTGCTGGTCGGCACCGACATCGCGGCGGCGGCGACCATCATCCGGGCGCTGGACGTGCCGGTGATGGGCCTCAACTGCGCGACCGGCCCGCAGGAAATGTCCGAGCATGTGCGCTGGCTGTCGCAGAACTGGCCGGGCCCGATCTCGATCCAGCCCAATGCCGGCCTGCCCGAGCTGGTCGAGGGCCGGACCCATTATCCCCTGCAGCCCGACGACCTCGCCAAGTGGCTGGCCCGCTTCATCGAGGAGGACGGCATCGGCATGGTCGGCGGCTGCTGCGGCACCGTCAACGAGCATATCGCCGCCCTCGACGCCATGCTGCGCGACCGCGCCGGTCCCGGCCGCGCCCGGCCGGCGCCGGCCAGGCGGACGGTCCACTGGGTTCCGGCGGTGGCCTCGCTCTACGGCCAGACGACGCTGCGCCAGGAGAACGCCTTCCTCGCCATCGGCGAGCGCTGCAATGCCAACGGCTCGAAGAAGTTCCGCGAGCTGCAGGAGGCCGGCGACTGGGACGGCTGCGTCGAGATGGGGCGCGAGCAGGCGCGCGAGGGCTCGCACGCCCTCGACATCTGCACCGCCTTCGTCGGCCGCGACGAGATCGCCGAGATGACCGAGGTGGTGAGCCGCATGCGCGGCGCGGTCAACGCCCCGCTGGTCATCGATTCGACCGAGACGCCGGTGCTGGAGAGTGCCCTCAAGCTCTATGGCGGCAAGGCGATCATCAACTCGATCAACTTCGAGGACGGAGAGAAGCACGCCGCCGAGCGGCTGATGCTGGCGAAGCGCTTCGGCGCCTCGGTCATCGCGCTCACCATCGACGAGGTGGGGATGGCCAAGGACGTCGACTCCAAGGTCCGCATCGCCCATCGCCTGCACGACTTCGCCCGCAGCTTCGGCCTGCCGTCGTCGGACCTGCTGTTCGACCCGCTGACCTTCACCATCGCCACCGGCAACGAGGACGACCGCAAGCTGGGCCTGTGGACGCTGGAGGGGATCGAGCGGATCGCCCGCGAGCTGCCCGAGTGCCAGATCATCCTCGGCCTCTCCAACATCTCCTTCGGGCTCAACGCCGCCTCGCGCAACGTGCTGAACTCGGTCTTCCTCGACCATGCGCTGAAGCGCGGCATGACCGGGGCGATCGTCCATGCCAGCAAGATCGTGCCGCTGCACAAGATCCCGGAGAACGAGGTCCAGGTCGCCGAGGACCTGATCTACGACCGGCGGCGCGAGGGCTACGACCCGCTGCAGGCCTTCATCGCGCTGTTCGAGAACCGCAAGGCCTCGCAGGCGGTCAAGAAGGTGCGCTCCGAGAAGGTCGAGGAGCGCCTGTCGCAGCGCATCGTCGACGGCGAGCGGCTCGGGCTGGAGGACGACCTGGCGCTGGCCATGCAGGGCCACAAGCCGCTCGACATCATCAACAACTTCCTGCTCGACGGCATGAAGGTGGTGGGCGAGCTGTTCGGCGCCGGCAAGATGCAGCTGCCCTTCGTGCTGCAATCGGCCGAGACGATGAAGCGCGCCGTCGCCTGGCTGGAGCCGCACATGGAGCGCCTCGAGGGCCAGGAGAAGGGCACCATCGTGCTGGCCACGGTGAAGGGCGACGTCCACGACATCGGCAAGAACCTGGTCGACATCATCCTCACCAACAACGGCTACAAGGTCGTCAACCTCGGCATCAAGCAGCCGATCGCCAACATCCTGGCGGCGGTCGACCAGCATCGCGCCGACGCCATCGGCATGTCCGGCCTGCTGGTCAAGTCGACCGTGGTGATGCGCGAGAACCTGGAGGAGATGAAGCGCAACGGGGTGGCGGTGCCGGTCCTGCTGGGCGGTGCCGCGCTGACCCGCAAGTATGTCGAGGAGGATTGCACCCAGGTCTATACGGGCGGGCGCGTCGCCTATGCGCGCGACGCCTTCGACGGGCTCGACCTGATGAACAAGGTGATGACCGGCACCTTCGACGGCCATCTCGCCACCGTCGCCGGCAAGCGCAAGGGCCGGCCGACCAACACCAAGCGGGTGCTGGGGCAGGCGGCCGAGCCGAGGGCCCTGCGGCCGGTCGATTCCGACGAGATCCGCACCCGCCGGGCCGAGCTGCACCGCGACGTGCCGGTGCCGGCCCCGCCCTTCTGGGGGCCGCGGACCATCGCGCGGGTGCCGGTCGCGGCCCTGGTGCCCTACCTCAACGACCGCATGCTCTATCAATTCCACTGGGGCTACCGGAAGGACGGCCGCACCCTGGAGGAGTTCATGGCGTGGGCGCAGCGCGAGCTGAAGCCGACCCTGAAGCGGATGCTCGACATCGTCCAGCAGCAGGACATCCTGGTGCCGCAGGCCTGCTACGGCTACTGGCGCTGCGCCGCCGACGGAGATTCCGTGGTCCTGTTCGGCGATGACGGCGAGAGCGAGGTGGCGCGCTTCGACCTGCCGCGGCAGAACCGCGAGGGCGGCCTGTGCGTCGCCGACTTCTTCCGCGACCGTCAGGCGACGACGCCCGAGACGCGCGACGTGATCGGGCTGCAGGTGGTGACCGTCGGCCAGAAGGCGTCCGACGTCGCCCGCGAGTGGTTCGCCGACAACCGCTACCAGGACTATCTCTACCTGCATGGCCTGGGGGTCGAGATGGCCGAGGCGATGGCCGAGTATGTGCACAAGCGCATCCGCGCCGAGCTCGGCTTCGGCCACGAGGATTCGCGCGAGATCGACCGGCTCCTGCAGCAGGGCTATCGCGGGTCGCGCTATTCCTTCGGCTACCCGGCCTGCCCCAACCTGCACGACCAGGAGGCGCTGCTGCGCCTCTTGGGTGCCGACCGCATCGGCATCACCCTCAGCGACGAGGACCAGCTGGAACCGGAACAGAGCACGTCGGCGATCGTCGTCCACCACCCGCAGGCCAAGTACTTCTCGGTCTAGAAAGGTCCCATGTCCCTCCTTCGCCACATCCGTTCGGTCAACCGCTGGGATCCGGCCGCCTTCCGCCCGCTGCTGCTGGGCGAGCGGCAGGTCGGGCGGGTGCGGCTCGACCGGCTATCGCTGCTCTCGGCCTTTCCGGACGTGTTCGCCATGGACGAGGCCGCGGTGCGTCTGCAGACCGGGGAGGGGGAGGCGGCGACCCGGGCGGTGGCCGAGGTCGTCCGCCGGCTGATCGCCGACGGCGCGATCCCCTACTGGCGGGGGGAATGGTTCGACGTCATGGCGGGGGACGCGCCGGGCGCGCTCCTCCGCATCGATCGCGGCGCCCTGCCGTTCTTCGGCGTGCGGGCCGCCGGCGTCCACCTGAACGGGTTCGTCCGCCGGCCGGACGGGCTGCACCTGTGGATCGCCCGGCGCGCGGCCGACAAGAAGCTCGACCCGGACAAGCTCGACAACATGGTCGCGGGCGGCATCGGTGCCGGCCACGGCCCCTGGTCGACCCTGGTGAAGGAGGCCGAGGAGGAGGCGTCGCTGCCGCCCGACAGCGTCCGCCGCGCCCACCCGGCCGGCATCGTCAGCTACGTGATGGAGCGCGAAGGGGGCCTGCGCGACGACCTCCTCTACCTCTACGACCTGGAGATGCCGGAGGGGCTGGAGCCCCGGCCGAACGACGGCGAGATCGCTGGCTTCGCGCTGATGCCGGCGGCCGAGGTGGTGGCGCTGGTGCGCGACACCGACGAGGTGAAGTTCAACGTCAACGTGACCCTGATCGATTTCTTCGTCCGCCACGGCCTGATCGGGCCGGACGATCCGGACTACCTCGCGATCTGCCGCGGCCTGCGCCGCTGATCAGCCGCCGGCGGCCAGGGCCAGGACCGCGGCCGCCGTCATGCCGCCCTCGCGCATCGCGGCCAGCGTCAGCGCCCGGTCGCGTTTGGCGTAGCGCCGGCCCGCGGCGTCGGTCAGCAGCGGGTGGTGGTCCCACTCCGGCACCGGCAGGCCGAGCAGCGCCTGCAGGAGCCGGTGGATGTGGGTCGCCTCGAACAGGTCGACCCCGCGGGTGACCAGCGTGACGCCCTGCAGCGCGTCGTCGACGGTGACCGCCAGATGGTAGCTGACGGGCGCATCCTTGCGCGCCAGCACCACGTCGCCCAGCCGCTCCGGCCGCGCCTCCTGCCGCCCCTGGCGCCGATCATGCCAGGCGAGCGGCCCCGTCCGCGCCACCGCCGCCGCCACGTCGAGGCGCAGCGCATGGCCCTCGCCGGTAGCCATCCGCTCCGCCCGCTCGGCCGGCCCGAGCCGGCGGCAGGTGCCGGGATAGACCGGCCCCTCGGCCCCGTGCGGGGCCGCACCGGCCCGCGCGATTTCCGCCTGGATGTCGCGGCGGGTGCAGAAGCAGGGATAGACCAGCCCCTCGGCCTGCAGGCGCTCCAGCGCCTGGCGATACACGTCCAGGTGCTGCGACTGGATGCGCACCGGCCCGTCCCAGTCGAGGCCGAGCCAGCGCAGGTCCTCCAGGATGCCGTCGACGAACTCCGGCCGGCAGCGGCCGGGATCGATATCCTCGATGCGCAGCAGGAAGCGCCCGCGGGCGGCCCGCGCCGCGCGCCACCCGAACCAGGCGGAATGGGCGTGGCCGAGATGCAGCCGGCCGGTCGGGCTCGGCGCGAATCGGGTGACGATCTCGGGTGCGGCACCCTCGGACATGGCGGCGGCGGCGGTTTTCCGTTAGGAGGGACGGCAGTCTAGCAGAGGGGGATGGGGCGAATGATGCAGCTTTCCGGGCCGACCCTGGCGCCGGCCTCGGGCGGCGCGGCGCGCGAGGTCGTGCTGCTGCTGCACGGGCTGGGGGCCGACGGCAACGACCTGATCGGCCTTGCCCCCTATTTCGCCCAGCACCTGCCGCACGCCGCCTTCGCCGCCCCCAACGCACCCTTCCCCTGCGACATGGCGCCCTACGGCTACCAGTGGTTCAGCCTCCAGGACCGCACGCCGGCGATGATGCTGGCCGGCATCCAGGCGGCGGCCCCCCTGCTCGACGCCTATATCGACGCGCTGCTGGAGGAGCATGGGCTGGGCGACGATCGCCTGGCCTTCGTCGGCTTCTCGCAGGGGACCATGATGTCGCTGCATGTGGCGCCGCGGCGCGAGCGCGAGGCGGCCGGCGTGGTCGGCTTCTCGGGCGCGCTGCTGGCCGGCGACCGGCTGGCGGGCGACCTGCGCTCGCGCCCGCCGATCCTGCTCGTCCATGGCGACGCCGACCCGGTGGTGCCGTTCGAGGCGCTGCGCGTCGCCTCCGCCGGGCTGGCCGCGGCCGGCCTGCCGGTCAAGGTCGAGCGCCGACCCGGTCTCGGTCACTCGATCGACGAGCCCGGCATCCGCCTGGCGACCGACTTCCTGGTGGAGCGGTTCGGCGGGTAGCCCCGGGCTGGCCTGCCGATCGAGGCCGGCCATTCCGGCATCGTACCGGCGCGAGTTGTCCTGCGGTCGAGGTTCCGTTATCAGTCTGTCACGATCTGCATGCTAAGGGGCGCCAGGAGGTGGCCGCCGGCCGCCCATCGGCCCGACAGGGAGGGAAACCGATCCCGTGTCGATAGAAGCGTGTCATGCTCTGGTGCTGAACGCGGATTTCCGTCCGCTCAGCTATTTTCCCTTGTCGCTGTGGTCCTGGCAGGACGCGGTGAAGGCGGTGTTCCTCGACCGCGTCAACATCGTCTCGCAGTACGAGCGGACGATCCGCTCGCCCAATTTCGAGATGCGGCTGCCGAGCGTGATCGCGCTCAAGGAGTTCGTGCCGACCGAGCGCCGCCCGGCCTTCACCCGGTTCAACGTGTTCCTGCGCGACCGCTTCCACTGCCAGTATTGCGGCGAGCCGTTCCCGACCCACGAGCTGACCTTCGACCACGTCATCCCGCGCTCCCGCGGCGGCCGGACGACGTGGGACAACGTCGTCACCGCCTGCGGCAGCTGCAACCTGCTGAAGGGCAGCCGGCTGCCGCGGGAATGCGGGATGTGGCCGCTGGTCCGCGCCCGGCAGCCCACCACCCACCTGCTGCAGGAGCATGGGCGGTCCTTCCCGCCCAACTACCTGCATGAGAGCTGGCGCGACTTCCTCTACTGGGACAGCGAGCTCGATACCGGCTGAGCGCGCCGCCCCGGCGGGGTGGGCTTACATCGACCGCCGCGCCTCCTCCTCCTTCTGGTAGGTCCAGGCGGTGCGGTAGCCGCCGCGCCAGTCGGGCGGCAGCTCGCACGGCCTCGTGTCGAAGCTGGCGAACTTCGCCGGCTGGCCGCGCACCAGGTCGCCCTGGTGCGGGCTGGTGATCGGGCTCGGCGTGTAGGCCAGCGAATCGGCCGAGGAATAGACCGGCAGCAGCAGCGGCCGCGGCCGGGCGGAGCGGTTGGGCGTCGAGCCGTGCACGGTGCGGCAGTTGAGCAGGATGGTGGTGCCGGGCCCGCCGGTCGGCGCGTCGATGTCGCGCTCGGTCATCCAGGCCAGGTCCTCGTCGCGGATGCGCACGACGAAGGCGCCGCTGTCGTCATACATGCTGTAGAGTGGCCCCTTGTGGGTGCCGCGGGCGAACGACAGCGGCCCCTGGTCGGGCCCGCAGCCCTCCAGGTAGATGCCGATCGAGACCGGGCTGTAGTCGGTGTGCGGCCAGGCCTGGATGTCCTGGTGCCACTTGAAGCCGCGGCTGCCCTGGCCCGACTTCACGTTCAGCTTGGCGTGGTGGAAGCGCACGTCCGGCCCGACCACGTCGGCGGCGAGGTCGGTCATGACGGGATCGCACATGAACTCCCAGAAGGCCGGGTGCTGGTCCTGCGGGCTGGTCACCCGGTGCAGGCGCGGGTCGAGGGCGGAGTGGCCCTCCTCCAGCGTGAACACGTCGTCCGAGCACGACACGGACCGGCTGCGGTCGAGCAACTCGGCGGTGGCGGCGTTGAGGCGCGCCAGCCACGCCGCCGGCACGTAGTCCGGCACGACCAGGTAGCCGTTCTCGAAATAGGATTCGCGCTGGGCCTCGGTCAGCACCAGGGGCGGGTGCTTCCGCACGTCTTCGGGCTTCATCGGTTCCTCCTTGCGGTTCTGGTTCGGGTTCCGGCTTGGGCCCGGGGTCAGTCCGCCTTCACGAACGGGCAGCCGCCCTGCTTCAGCGGGCGGAACGCATCGGCCCCGGGGACGGTCGCCAGGACCTTGTAGTAGTCCCACGGTCCCTTCGATTCCGCCGGGGTCTTCACCTCCACCAGATGCATCTCGTTGAGGCTGCGGCCGTCCTCGCGGATGCGGACGTTCTTGTAGAGCGGGTCGTCGACCGGGATCTGCTTCATCCGGGCGACCGTCGCCTCGCCGGCATCCGTGTTGCCAGCGGCCACCGCCTTCAGATAGTGCGTCACCATCGTGTAGACACCGGCATGGACCATGGTCGGCGCCCGGCCGCCATGACGCTCCATGAAGCGGCGGCTCCAGGCGCGGGTCTCGTCGGTGCGGTCCCAGTAGAAGGGGGTGGCGAACTTCAGCCCCTGGGCGGTCGCCAGGCCGAGGGAATGGATGTCGCTGATGTACATCAGCATCGGCACGACGGCCTGGCCGCCCTGGGTGATGCCGAACTCGCCCGCCTGCTTCAGCGCATTGATGGTGTCGCCGCCGGCGTTGGCGAGCGCGATCGCCTTGGCCTTCGACGCCTGCGCCTGCAGCAGGTAGGACGCGAAGTCGGCGGTGCCGAGCGGGTGGCGCACCCCGCCCAGGACCTTGGCGTCGGCCTCCTTCAGGAAATACCGCGCCTGGGCCTCCTGGGCGTGGCTGCCGGCATTGTCGCCGGTGATGAAGAACCAGCTGTCGCCGCCCGCCGCCACCGTCGCCTTGGTCGCGACCGAGGAGATGCCGTAGCTGTCGAAGCCCCAGTGCACGGTGATCCTGGTGCAGGACTTGCCGGTCAGGTCGGCGCTCGACGCCGAGGTCACCAGCATCGCCCGGTCCTTGGCCTTGGCCACCTCCTGCACCGCCAGTGCCACCGCCGAGGTGGTCAGTTCCAGGATCGCGTCGACGCCCTTGGTGTCCATCCAGTCGCGGGCGATCACCGAGGCGATGTCGGGCTTGTTCTGGTGGTCGGCCGACAGGATCTCGATCGGCTTGCCCAGCACCTTGCCGCCGAAATCATCGACCGCCATCTGGGCGGCGACCACCGAGCCGCGGCCGCCGAAATCGGCATAGATGCCGGACTGGTCGTTGAGCACGCCGAGGCGGACGGCGCCGCCGGAGATGTCGGCGGCGGCCGCGCCGGCGTAGAGGCAGGCGGCGATCCCTGCGGCGAGCGGAACGGTCTTCATGGGGTTCCTCCGGTTTCGGGTGCGTTGCGCCGTTGTCCGGCGTCGGGTTGGGATTCGGTCGGGTCGAGGCCGAGTTCGGCCAGGATCTCGGCCGTATGCTGGCCGAGCCGTGGGGCGTGGCGGCGGATGCGGAAGGGCGCGGCGCTGTAGTTGACCGGTCGCCGCAGCGCCCGGTAGGCGCCCTCGGTCGGGTGCTCGGCCGCCTGGAACAGCCCGACCGCCTTGACGTGCGGGTCGTCGGGCAGGTCGTCCAGCGCCAGGACCGGCATGCAGGGGATGCTGACCCGGTCGCAGAAGGCGACCCATTCGGCGGTCGTGTGGTTCGGCGCTTCCTCGATGATCAGGCCGTAGAGGACGCCGATGTTGGCGACCCGGTCGGGCAGGGTGCGGAAGCGCGCGTCGTCGGCGAACTCCGTGCGGCCGGTGAAGACGTAGAAGTCCGTCCAGTTGCGGTCGGAATAGGGCAGGATGCAGGCCCAGCCGTCGGCCGTGCGGTAGGGCCGGCGCTGGGCGTTCAGGACGCGCGGGAACCCGGCCCGGTCGAGCGGCGGCTCGAAGGCGAAGCCGAACATGTGCTCGACCAGGTTGAACTCGATCGCCGTCTCCAGCATCGGCACCTCGATCGCCTGGCCGCCGCCGCCGCGCTCGCGCTGCAGCAGGCCCGCCATCACCGCTGCCGCGATCGCCTGGCCCGCCAGCTTGTCGCAGACGACGGTGGGCGCGTAGCCGGGTTCGCCCGAGACGCGGGCCTGCAGGTCGGCCAGGCCGGAGGCGGCCTGGATCAGGTCGTCATAGGCGGCCTTCTCCGCGTAGGGCCCGTCCGCGCCGAAGCCGTAGGCGCCGCAATAGACGATGTCGGGCGCCAGCTCCCGCACCCGCTCGTAGCCGTAGCCGAGCCGGCCGATCGTCCCGGGGCGGAGCGCGTGGACGAAGACGTCCGCCGTCTGGATGAGCCGGTCGAGCGCGGTCCGCCCGGCCGGCCGCTTCAGGTCGAGCACGATGCTGCGCTTGTTGCGGTGCAGGTTGAGGATGTTGCCGGCCATCCCCGGGCTGCGCAGCGGCCGGTAGTGGCGCAGCGAATCGCCCTCCGGCGCCTCCACCTTGATCACGTCGGCGCCCAGGTCGGCCAGGATATGGGTGGCGAACGGCCCCATGATGACGCTGGTCAGGTCGACGACGCGGATGCCGCCGAGCGGCCCGTCGGCAAGGCTGGTGTCGCGCGGCCGGCGCTTCGGGTCCGCGGCGTCGTCGGGCATCGGGCGGCTTCCTCCGGGCAGGCGGGGCTCGGTCGGCGCCCGCTTCGATTTCCCGACAGTTCACGCCCGGGGCAGGGTGGCCAACAACCCGAAATCATGCATGCGATGCGAGAAATCACATATATGATAGAAATCGCCATGCCGACGCGCCCGCCACCATCCCGGGGTGACCCATCCGACGAGGTTCGACCCGTCGCCCGTGTGGCCGAGGGCGACGGCGCCACGGTGAAGTCGGCCGCGCGAGTCCTGGCGATCCTGGAATTCTTCGACGAGGTACAGCGCGAGGCCCGCGTGTCGGAGGTGGCCGAGCGGCTGGCCTATCCGCAATCCTCGACCTCGGTCCTGCTGCAGAGCCTGACGCGGCTCGGCTATCTCGACTACGACGCCGCCAGCCGCACCTACCTGCCGACGACGCGCGTCGCCCTGCTCGGCACCTGGCTCGATGCCGGGCCGGTGCGCGACGGCAGCCTCGTGCGCATGCTCCAGGACCTGTCCGGGCGGACCGAGGGCACGGTCATCCTGGCGGCGCGCAACGGCATCTATGCGCAGTACATCCACGTCATCCAGTCGCAGGCGAGCCTGCGCTTCCACATCCCGCAGGGCGCGCGGCGCCTGCTGGTGTGGTCGGCGACGGGCACCGCCCTGCTGGCCGAAGAGGCGGACGACGCGGTGGCCGCGCTGGTCCGCCGGACCAATGTCGAGGTGCCGGGGCCGGACGGGCCGATCGATGTCCGGGCGGTGCGCGGCAACCTGGAGAGCCTGCGCCGGGCCGGCTACTTCTTCTCGCAGGGGCTGGTCACCGCCGGGGCGGGGTCGATCGCCATGCCGCTGCCGGGCCGGGTCGACCGTCACCACCGCCCGCTGGCGGTCGCCATTTCCGGCCTGCTCGACCGCTTCCGCAGCGACGAGGCGCGGATCGCGGCCATGATGCGAGAGGCGATCGCGCGCTATCTGGCGGCGTAGCGCGTCAGCCGCGCCGCGCCGCCTCGATCTTCGCGACGTCGATCTTCTTCATCTCCATCATCGCCGCGAACGCCCGCTGCGCCTCCTCGCCGCCGGCCGCCATCGCCTCGGTCAGCACGCGCGGCGTGATCTGCCACGAGATGCCCCACTTGTCCTTGCACCAGCCGCACGCGCTCTCCTGGCCGCCATTGCCGACGATGGCGCCCCAGTAGCGGTCGGTCTCCGCCTGGTCGTCGGTGGCGATCTGGAACGAGAAGGCCTCGCTGTGGCGGAACGCCGGCCCGCCGTTCAGGCCCATGCAGGCGACGCCGGCGACCGTGAAGTCGACCGTCAGCACGTCGCCCTTCCTGCCCGACGGGTAGTCGCCGGGCGCGCGGTGGACGGCGTGCACCGCGCTGTCGGGGAACAGCTCGGCATAGAAGCGGGCGGCGGCCTCGGCATCCTTGTCGAACCAGAGGCAGATCGTGTTCTTGGCCATGAGGTGTCCTTTCGCGTTGGGGCGGTTCTCACCCAGGACGTCGGGCCGGGGAGGGAGCCGACACGGCCGGACAGAAAAACATCCGGGCCCGACGGTTCTTGCGTTCCTCGACTTCGCTCGGAATGAGGGAGGGGCCCCTTTGCACGAACGCTCGTGGAAAAAGGAAAGCTCCTCACCCCCAGCGTAGTCGAGGGGCGCTTTGGCGGATGGCCAGCGCGCAGGTTCCCTGTCCCCGGCTGGCAGACGTCCGAGGCATGCAAGTGGGTCATCCGCCTGCCGCGGCAACGCCCGACCCCTCGCCGGCGTTGATGCGAGTGGAATCCCGCGCTACATCGGGGGTTGGCGATGCTGGTCTCCCTCGTGCCCGCTCTCCAGGAATAGACCGTCTCCAGGACCGACAGGCCAACCTGCCATGCGCCCCCGCTACCTCGCCCCGATCCACCGCGAAGGCTGGCCCTTCGTCGCGGTCTTCGCCATCGTCGCCGCGGGGCTGGCGCTGCTGTGGCAGCCGCTCGGCTGGCTCGGCCTGATCGCGACCGCCTGGTGCGCCTACTTCTTCCGTGACCCGGCCCGCACCGTGCCGGACCGCGAGGGGCTGGTGGTCAGCCCGGCCGACGGCATGGTCCAGCTGGTCGAGCCGGCGGTGCCGCCGCCCGAACTCGGCATGGGCGAGCTGCCGATGCCGCGCATCAGCATCTTCATGGACGTGCTGGACGTCCATGTGAACCGCATGCCGATCGCCGCCACCATCGCCCGCACCGCCTATCGCAAGGGCAAGTTCTTCGACGCCTCGCTCGACAAGGCGAGCCTGGAGAACGAGCGCATGGCCCTGCGGCTGGTGCTGGCCGACGGGCGCGAGATGGCGGTGGTGCAGATCGCGGGCCTGGTCGCGCGGCGCATCAAGTGCTGGGCCCGGCAGGGCGAATACCTGCCGACCGGCGAGCGCTTCGGCATGATCCGCTTCGGCAGCCGGGTCGACGTCTACCTGCCGGACGGCGTGGCGCCGCTCGCCGCCGAGGGCCAGCGTGCCGTCGCCGGCGAAACCGTCCTGGCCGATCTGACCGCCGTGGAGCCGCCGCGGCGAGGGGTATTGCGATGAAGCTGCACAGCCGTCTCCGCCGCCGCAACCCGGGGCGCCTCCGGGCGCTGCCGATCAACCGGCTCATCCCCAACGCGCTGACCGTGCTGGCGCTGTCGGCCGGCGTCACGGCGCTGCGCTTCGGGCTGGAGGGCCGCTGGGGCCATGCCGTCGGCATGATCATCCTGGCGGCCGTGTTCGATGCCCTGGACGGGCGCATCGCGCGCCTGATCGGCGGCACGTCCGGCTTCGGCGCGCAGCTCGATTCCCTGTCCGACGTGATCGCCTTCGGCCTGGTGCCGGGCATGCTGGTACACCAGTTCGCGATGAAGGGCATCGCCGGGTTCGGCTGGATCGTGGCGCTGGTCTACATCACCTGCTGCGCGCTGCGGCTCGCGCGCTTCAACACCAAGCTCAACGACCCGGACATGCCGCCCTGGGCCTACAACTACTTCAACGGGGTGCCGGCGCCGGCCGGGGCGGGGCTGGCGCTGCTGCCGATGATCCTGGCCCAGCAGTTCCCGGACGCGTTCTTCGCCAACGCGTGGCTCAACGCGATCTGGCTGCTGTTCGTCGCCGGGCTGATGATCAGCAGCGTGCCGACCTACGCCGCCAAGAAGACCAGGGTGCCGCAAGCACAGGTGCCGCTCCTGCTCCTGGGCGTGGGCGTGGTCGCCGCCGCCGCGGTCAGCGAGCCGTGGCTGACGCTGGCGGCGATCGCGCTGGTCTATGTCGGTTTCATCCCGTTCAGCATCCGCTCCTATTCCAGGCTCGCGGCCGAGGCGACGCGGATGAAGGCCGAGCGCGAGGGCACGCTGGTGTCCCTGGCCGATGATCGGGAGGGCGCCGGCCGCTGACCGCCGGCACCCGCGATCAGGCCGGAACGTAGGTCAGCCGGATCGTCTCCTCGCCGATCCGCTCGCTCGCCACGAGGCGGAGCGGCGGCCGGGGGGCGGCGAAGAAGGGCGTGCCGCCGCCCAGCACGAAGGGGTGGAGGTAGAGCCGATACTCGTCGACGAGGCCGAGGTCGGTAAGGCTTCGCGCCAGGTCCGGCCCGGAGACGGCGATCTCCCCGGCAAGGCGGGCCTTCAGGTCCCGCACCACCGTCCCTATGTCGCCGGTGACGAGCGTGGCGTTGGGGCCGACCGAGCACAGCGTCCGCGATGCGACCCACTTCGGCTGCCGTCGCCACGCCGCCGCGAAGGCGTGCTGGTCCGTGCTCCACTCCGGGCGGTCGTCGTCCCAGTAGCGCATCACCTCGTACATGCGGCGGCCGTAGACGCTGCCGGCCAGGCCCTGCACATGCTCCGTCCAGTGACGGAAGAGGGCGGGGCCCGTCCGCATTCCCTCATGGTCGACGTAGCCGTCCAGGGACTGGTTCATTCCGAAGACGAGCTTGGCCATGCGGGCAGGCTCCCCGTTTGGTCAGCAGACGGTGCGATGGCGCTCCTTGCAGATCGCCAGCACCTCGTCCGGGTCGCGCTTCCACCAGTTGCCGGCCGAGAAGATCTCCACCTCGTGCAGGCCGGTGAAGCCGGCGCGCTCCACCATGCCGCGGATGCGCGGGATGTCGATGACCCCGTCGCCCGGCATGCCGCGGTCGAGCAGCAGGTCGGTGGTCGGCACCAGCCAGTCGCAGATGTGGAAGGCGAGGATGCGGGCGGCACCCGCCCGGTCGATCGCCCGCTCCAGGTTCGGGTCCCACCAGGTGTGGTAGACGTCGACGGCGACCCCGACTCCCTCGCCCAGCGCGTCGCACAGGTCGAGCGCCTGGTCGATCGTGTTCACGCAGGCGCGGTCGGCCGCGTACATCGGGTGCAGCGGCTCGATCGCGATCGGCACCCCCGCCGCCCGGGCATCGGGCAGGATGGCGGCGATGCCGTCCTGGACCATCCGGCGGGCGCCGGCGATGTCCCTGGAGCCGGCCGGCAGGCCGCCCACCACCAGCACCAGGCACGCGGCCCGGAGTGCTGCCGCTTCCTCGATCGCGCGCCTGTTGTCGTCGATCGCCGCCTGGCGGCCGGCTGCGTCCGGGGCGGGGAAGAGCCCGCCGCGGCACAGGCCGGTGACCGTCAGCCCGGCGTCGCGGATGTGCCGGGCGGATTCCGCCAGGCCCAGCTCCGCCACCTTGTCGCGCCAGGGCGAGATGCCGCCGATGCCGTGGCGGGCGCAGCCCTCGATCGCCTGGGCCAGGTTCCAGCGTTCGCGGACGGTCGCGGTGTTGAGCGACAGCTGCCGGGATTCGAGTGCCATCCCCATTTCCTCGCTACTGGATCCCGTGCACGGCCAGGACCCGGCGCATGCGATCGGCCGCCTGGTCCGGGTCGCGCAGCAGCCCGGCCTTGTCGGCCAGCCGGAACAGCTCCGCCAGATGGGTGATGGAACGCGCGCTCTGCTGCCCGCCGACCATGGTGAAGTGGTCCTGCAGGCCGTTCAGGTAGGCCATGAAGACGACGCCCGTCTTGTAGAAGCGGGTCGGCGCCTTGAAGATGTGGCGCGACAGCGGCACGGTCGGGGCCAGGATGTCGTGGAAATCCTGCTTGCGGTCGTTGGCCAGCGCCGCCAGCGCCGCCGAGGCGGCCGGCGCGATCGCGTCGAAGATGCCGAGCAGCGCATCCGAATAGCCCTCCTCGTCGCCGTCGATCAGCTCGGCGTAGTTGAAGTCGTCGCCGGTGTACATGCGGACGCCGTCCGGCAGGCGGCGGCGCATGGAGATCTCCTTGTCCTTGTCGAGGAGCGAGATCTTGATGCCGTCGACCTTGGCCGCGCAGTCCTGGAGGATGGCCAGGCACACCTCCATCCCCTGGTAGTGGTCGGCATGGCCCCAGTAGCCGGCCAGCGCCGGGTCGAACATCTCGCCCAGCCAGTGGATGATGACCGGCTCGCGGGTCTGGCGCAGCACCCGGCTGTAGACCCGGTGGTAGTCGTCGGGCGAGCGGGCGGCCGCCGCCAGGGCCCGGCTCGCCATCAGGATGATGCGCCCGCCGGCCGCCTCGACCTGGCCGATCTGCTCCTCGTAGGCGGCGATCACGTCGTCGACGGTGACCGAGGGCCCGGCGGGCAGGTGGTCGGTGCCGGCGCCGCAGAACATGACCGCGCCCGGCCGCCCGGCCTGGACCGCGACCGAGCGCCGGATCAGCTCGAGCGAGGTCTTCCAGTCGAGCCCCATGCCGCGCTGGGCGGTGTCCATCGCCTCGGCGACGCCGAGGCCGAGGTCCCACAGGCGCGAGCGGAAGGCGATGGTGCGGTCCCAGTCGATCGCGGTGTCGACCCACGGGTCGTGCTCGGCCCGGGGGTCGGCCACGACATGGGCGGCCGCCAGCGCGATCCGGTTGAAGGGCACGTTGCTGCGGTCGGGGAAGTTGCGCGGGGCGCCGGTCGTGTAGCGCTGGACGGCGCCGTCGGCGGTCGGCAGGTCGAGGGTCGGCATGGGTGACCTCCTGCTTCGGATCAGAGCCCGGGAATCAGAGCGCGGGCACGTCGAGCCAGCGCCGCTCGCGCCAGCTCTGCAGGCCCAGCATGGCGAGCTGCACGCCCTTGGCGCCGGCCTTCAGGTTCCACGGGAAGGGGGTGCCCTCGTAGAGGTGGCGGATGAACAGCTCCCACTCCACCTTGAAGGCGTTGTCGTAGAACTGGTTGTCCGGCACTTCCTGCCAGGTGTCGAAGAACTTGATCGCCTGGGGCACGTCCGGGTTCCAGACGGGCTTGGGCGTGTTGATCCGCGCCTGGGCGTGGCAGCGGGTGAGGCCGGCGACGGCCGAGCCGAGCGTGCCGTCGACATGGAAGGTGACGAGGTCGTCGCGCCTGACCCGGGTCGCCCAGGAGCTGTTGATCTGCACCACCACGCCGTCGCCCGCCTCGAAGGTGGCGTAGGCGGCGTCGTCGACGTCGCAGTCATAGGGCTGGCCGGTCTCGTCCCAGCGCCGCGGGATGTGGGTGGCGCCGAGGCAGGAGACGCTCTTCACCTCGCCGAACAGATTGTCGACGACGTAGCGCCAGTGGCACAGCATGTCGAGGATGATGCCGCCGCCGTCGGCCGCGCGGTAGTTCCAGGACGGGCGCTGGGCGGGCTGCCAGTCGCCCTCGAACACCCAGTAGCCGAACTCGCCGCGCACCGACAGGATGCGGCCGAAGAAGCCGCTGTCGATCAGCATCTTGAGCTTGCGCAGGCCGGGCAGCCACAGCTTGTCCTGGACCACGCCATGGCGCACGCCCGCCGCCTCGGCGCGGGTGTAGAGGTCGAGCGCGTCCTCCAGGCTGTCGGCGGTCGGCTTCTCGCAATAGATGTCCTTGCCGGCCGCGATCGCCTTGCGGATCAGGCCCGCGCGCATGTTGGTCGAGGCCGCGTCGAAGAACAGCGTGTCGTCCCGGTTGGCGATGGCGGCGTCGAGGTCGGTGGTCCAGCGCTCGACCCCGTGCGCCTTGGCCAGCGCCTCCACCTTGGCGGCGCTGCGGCCGACCAGGATCGGGTCGGGCATCACCCGGGTGCCGTCGGCGAGCGCGACGCCGCCCTGGGCGCGGATGGCCAGGATCGATCGCACCAGGTGCTGGTTGGTGCCCATGCGTCCAGTGACGCCGTTCATGATGATGCCGAGCCGCTTGGTCGCCATGTCGCTACTCCATGCCCAGGAGACGGTAGAGTCGCCGCGAATACTCGCCGAAGGCCGGGCTGGTCTTCATGTCGAGGGTGCGGGGATAGGGAAGGTCGATGCGGACGTGGTCGGCCATCCTGGCCGGGCCCGCGGTCAGCACCACCGTGCGGGTGCCGAGGAAGACCGCCTCGGCGATGCCGTGGGTGACGAAGAGGATGGTCTTGCCGCTCGCCTGCCAGATGCGCAGAAGCTCGAGGTTCATCTTCTCGCGGGTCAGGGCGTCGAGCGCGCCGAACGGCTCGTCCATCAGGACCAGCTTGGGGTCGTGGATCAGCGCGCGGGCGATGGCGGTGCGCTGCTGCATCCCGCCCGACAGCTCGTAGGGGTACTTGTCCTCGAAGCCGGCCAGGCCGACCATCGCCAGCAGGTCGCGGGCGCGCTCCCGCGAGGCCTTCATGGGCAGGCCCAGAATCTCGGCCGGCAGCAGCACGTTCTCGATGATGCGCCGCCATTTCAGCAGCAGCGCCTGCTGGAAGACCATGCCTATGTCGCGCGCGGGGTCGAACGGGTGGGTGGCGTTGCCGATCGTCACTTCGCCGCCGTCATGGGGATGGAGGCCCGCCAGGATCTTCAGCAGGGTCGACTTGCCGCAGCCGGACGGGCCGACCATCGTCACCAGCTCGCCCGGCTCGACGTCGAAGGTGACCTCGGACACGGCCAGGAACTCGGCCCCGCGCGAGCGGTAGACCTTGCGCACGCCTCTCAGGCGGATGAAGGGCTCGGTCATGGCGCTCACGACACCCGCGCGTCGCGGACGACGAAGAGCCGCTCCAGCACCGCCACCAGCCCGTAGAGCAGCACCCCCAGCAGGCTGATCAGGATGACGGCCATGAACATGGCCGCGGTATCCAGCGTCACCTGCACCTGCAGCATCAGGTAGCCCAGGCCCTTGTCGGAGCCGAGGAACTCGCCGACGATGGCGCCCGCCACCGCCAGAATGGCCGCCACCTTCATGCCCGAGAAGATGTAGGGGAGCGCGCCCGGCAGCTGGATCTTGACGAAGATCTGCCAGCGCGACCCGCGCAGCGAACGGACCAGGTCGAGCAGGTCCGGCTCGACCTCGCGCAGGCCGCGGGCGGTGGTCAGCACGATCGGGAAGAAGGCGATCGAGAAGGCGATCAGCGCGTTCGGCACCACGCCGTAGCTGAACCAGACGATGAAGAGCGGGCCCAGCGCCACCTTGGGGATCATGTTGAAGGTGACGAGGACCGGCATGACCACGGCTTCCAGCATCCGCGACCAGGTGAACAGGAGCGCGGCCAGGACCCCGGTCACCACCGCCAGCGCATAGCCGCCATAGATCTCCGTCGCCGTCACGACGATGTTGGGCCACCAGCGGTAGTCGGGGTCGATCAGCGCCTGCAGCGTGTCCCACGGGGTGGGCATGACGTAGCGCGGAACCTCCCCCCACACCACGAACAGGTGCCAGGCCACAACCACCGCGATATGCGCCGCGATCGCGGCGCCGATCCGCCACGCGCTCTCCCCCGAACTCATTGGTCCCCCGTCCTGCCCCGTCTTCCTGGCGGCGTTGTCGTCAGCTCACGCGCACGAACGCCGCCTCGTCGTAGGGAAGGGCGGGGTGGGTGAACGCGTTGCCGGCGCCAACATAGTGGAAGGCGACGGCGCGGCGCCACCGGGTCGAGCGGTTGACGCCCGACTGGTGCAGGGTCCCGCCATGGTGGAACGAGACGCCGCCCTTGGGCACGGGGGCCGGGGTCATCTCGATGCCCTCGGCGATGTCGGCCGGCACCTGCAGGTTGTAGGGCTCGTCGGCCGGGGCCGCGTGGGGCAGCAGCGGCCGGCGGTGGCTGCCGTCGCCGAAATGCAGGCAGCCATTGTCGACGGTGGCGGTGTCGAGCGCGACCCAGGCCGTCACCAGCCGCTCCGGGTCGGCCGGGCCGAAATAGAAATTGTCCTGGTGCATCGGCTTGGGCCCGCCGCCCTCCGGCGGCTTGAAGAAGATCTGGCTGAAATAGACCGCGACCCCGGGGCCGATGATCTCCTCGACCAGGCCGACCAGGCGCTGGTCGGACGCCAGCTTCAGGAAGGCCGGGCGCCCGGCATGGGGATTGTCCAGCTTGCGCAGCACCGTGCGCGCCTTGACCCCGCCGTCGACGTACCAGCGCCGCTGGTCGGGGGCGAGGTCGGCCAGGAAGCTCTCGCCCCACGCCTCGGCATCGGCGATGGCGGCGTCCATCTCGTCGGGCCGGAATACCATCGGAACCGTCAGGTGGCCGGCGGCGGCGTAGAAGCGCCGCTCGACGTCGGTCAAGGCCATGCTCTCCTCCCCAGGAGTAACCAGTTGGTTACTAGACCGGGCCGGCCCCGTCTTTGTCAATGCCGCAGGCGGAGCCGTTGAACCCGGCCGGCCGGACCTGATAGACGAGGGTGCGAGCCATTCTCATTTCTCCGTCGGCAGGTCGAAGAGCGGACAAGGTGCGACAGGACCGAAGCATGCTGGCCGTCTACCTGGCGCATCGCGGCGAGCTGGTCAGCTATGCCGACGGCATCGTCGGCGACCGCGGCCATGCCGAGGACCTGGTCCAGGAAGCGTGGCTGCGCTTCGGCGCGGCAGCCGGCGACCGGCCGCTCGACGAGCCGGTCGGCTATCTCTACCGCATCGTCCGCAACCTCGCCGTCGACCGGCGCCGCAGCCGCAGCCGCGAGGCCCGCATGGTCGATGCCGGCGCCGAGGCGGCCGTCCAGGACACAGCCGACGACGCGCCGTCCCCCGAGGCCGCCGCCGTCGCCCGGGACGAGCTGCGCCTCCTGGCCGAGGCCATGGCGGAGTTGCCGGAGCGGACCCGCATCGCGCTCGAGATGCGCCGGTTCGGCGGCTGCAAGCTGAAGGAGATCGCGGCCCACCTGGGCATCTCGGTGACCCTCGTGCACTCGATCATCGCCGACGGGATCGCCCACTGCGTGCGCCGCGTGCGGCCGCCGGAATGACGCGGTCCCGGGGAGCGGCATGACGGCACCGCGGCAGGACGACCAGGGCCCGGCCAGCGAAGCGGCCCGCTGGCTGGTCGCGCTCGACGACGACCCCGAGGACGCTGTCCTGCGCGCCCGGTTCGAGGCGTGGCGGTCCGCCAGCCCGGCCAATGCCCGGGCCTGGGCCAACGCCGTCCATGTCTACGAGCGGATGGCCCACACCCGGCCGGCGCACGAGGCGCATTGGGCGGCCCACGCGGCGCGCCGCGACGAGGGCGCGCGCTTGCCTGCCGCCGGGCGACGTCCCCGGCCGCGCCGGGCCGGTCGCGGCTGGGGCCCGGCCGTCGCGGTCGCCGTGACGGCCGCGTGCCTGGCCCTCCTGGTCGCGCCGGCGGCCCTGTTGCGGCTGCAGGCCGACCACCGCACCGGGACGGCCGAGCTGCGGTCGGTGTGGCTGGACGACGGCAGCTCGGTCCACCTCGGGCCGGCGAGCGCGATCGCGGTGGAGCTCGACGGCCGCCGCCGCCGCATCCGGCTTCTCCAGGGCGAGGCGCTGTTCGAGGTCGAGCGCGAGCCCGACCGGCCGTTCCAGGTGATCGCCGGCGACACGGTGACGACCGTGCTCGGGACCGCCTTCGACGTTCGCCTGGATGCGGGCGGCGCGGCGGTCGCGGTCGAGCGCGGCCGGGTCCGGGTCGAGCGCTCCTCCGGGCCGGCACGCCCCCAGGACCTGACGGCCGGGCAATGGGTGCGCGTCGTCTGGGGCGGGCCGACCGACCGCGGAGCCATCGCCCCCGACGAGATCGCACCCTGGCTGCGCGGCCAGGTGGTGGCGCGCGACCGGCCGCTGGCCGAGATGGTCGACCAGCTGCGCCCCTATTTCGCGGGCGTCATCCTGCTCCTCGATGGCGACCTCGGCCGGCAGCGCCTCTCGGGCGTCTACAACGTCGCCGACCCGGCCGCGGCGCTCCGCGCGATGGCCGCGGCGCATGGCGGCCAGGTGCGGCAGATCTCCCCCTGGCTGCTGGTGGTGTCGGGCAGCTGATCCTGCTCCGGGAAATCGGCCGGCGCCCCTGAAAAACCCGCTTCCCCTGTCGTTGACGATGTGTGAGCCGGTGGGAGTGCGACGCATTCGCGTCTCTACCCGCGCCGGCCTGGGAAGACGACGGGAGGGCGAGGATGGGGGCGGTGGTGCGCGTACCGGGGGGCAGCAGGCGATCGGCCTGGTGCGGCGCGGTGTGGATGACGACGGCGCTCGCGGCGGCATGGCCGGGCGGGGCCATGGCGCAGCAGGGGCCGGGCGCGCAACCGGCCCAGGCCCAGGCCGCCCGGTACAGCTTCGACATACCTCCGCAGTCGCTGACCGACGCGCTCGCCCGGTTCGGCCGCCAGTCCGGCATGCAGGTCTCGGTGGATGCCGCGTTGATCCGCGCCATCGCCTCGCCGGGCGCCAGCGGGTCGATGACCGCCGAACAGGCGCTGGCCCGCCTGCTGGCGGGGACGGGCATGACCTATCGCCTGACCGGCGACAACACCGCGATGCTGCAGCGCCTGCCCCCGGGCGCGTCGGAGGGCGCCACCATTGCTCTCGACGCGGTGCGGGTGGCGGGCGTCGCGGGCGGCTTCCATCCCGAGCAGACCGAGGGCACCGGCGCCTACACCGCCAGCGCCGTCACCATCGGCAAGACGCCGACATCGCTGCGCCAGACGCCGCACTCGGTCTCGGTCGTCACCCGGCAGCGGATGGACGACCAGAACATGACCGAGCTGGGCGACGCCCTGCGCGCGGCGACCGGGGTCACCGTCGCCTCGCAGTCGGGCATCTATGCCGCCTACCTCGCTTCGGCGCGCGGCTACAACACCGGCATCCAGCTCGACGGGCTGAACCAGGAGGCGAACTTCGGCAATGCCCAGCTCGACCTGGCGGTCTATGACCGGGTCGAGGTGCTGCGCGGGCCGGCCGGCCTCTTCACCGGCGCCGGCTCGGCCGGGGTGACCAGCAACCTGGTCCGCAAGCGCGCGCTCGGCATCCCGCAGATCATCGGCCAGCTGCGCGCCGGCTCCTGGGACAGCTATCGCGGCGAGGCGGACATCACCGGCCCGCTGACCGAATCCGGCAATGTCCGCGCCCGGCTGGTGACCGCGGTCGAGCAGCGCGGCGACTGGCTGAACAACACCGACAACGACAAGAAGCTGTTCTACAATACGGTCGAGGTCGACATCGGCGAGCGCGGCACCCTGTCGGTGGGCGGCGCCTGGCAGCGCGCCGACGCCTCCTATTCCGCCGGGCTGCCGGCCTTCGCCGACGGCCGCCTGCTCGACGTGGCGCGCTCCACCTCGCTGGTGGCCGACTGGAACGAGGGCATCCTCCGGAATTCCGACGTCTTCGCCGAGTACGAACACCGCTTCGACAATGGCGGGCTGTTCAAGGCGGTCGCCCGGCACGCCGAGGCCTCCCGCGACGTGAAGTACCTCAGCGTCATCAGCGCGCCTGCCGTCGACGGGACCACGCCGCTGCGCGCCTTCGCCCAGGACCTCGACCAGAAGACCACCAGCGCCGACATGTTCTTCAGCACGCCGTTCGAACTGGGCGGGATGACCCACAACATCCTGCTGGGGGCGGACTACCGGCGAAGCAGGACCGCGTTCGCCACCCGCCGGACGGCCCAGGTCGCGACCGTCAACATCTTCTCGTTCGATCCCGCGACGATCGCGGAGCCCGACTTCGCCGCAGCACCCGTGATCGCCAGCAGCCGCACCACGACCGAGACCTACGGCACCTATGGCCAGCTGCGGGTCAAGCCGGTCGACTTCCTGACCCTGATCGCGGGCGGGCGCCTCAGCTGGTACGAGTCGAAGCCCTATGACCGGCTGGCGGGCGAGGCCGGGTCCGGCGGCAAGGAATCCGCCCAGTTCACCCCCTATGCCGCGGCCGTCGTCGACGTCACCCCCTCGCTGTCGCTCTATGCGAGCTATGCGGAGATCTTCGAGCCGCAGAGCGTCCTCGACGTGGCGGGCGACGTGCTGTCGCCGCGCATCGGCAGCCAGGTCGAGGTCGGGGTCAAGGGCGAGTGGTTCGACGGGCGGCTCAACGCGTCGGCCGCCCTCTATCGCATCACCGACCGCAACAACGCCGTCGACGATCCGGACAATGACGGCTTCTCGATCGCCGCCGGCAAGGTGCGCGCGCAGGGCGCGGAGGTGGAGATCGGCGGCGCCCTGACCGAGCATTGGCGGGTGACGTCGGGCTATGCCTACACCGAGACCAGGCATCTGGCCGGCAACGTCAGCCAGTCCGGCCAGCCCTTCTCGACCACCACGCCCCGGCACGACTTCAAGCTGTGGACCCACTACCGGCTGCCGGACAGCCTGGTGCCGGGGCTGGAGGTCGGGGCGGGGGTACGCGCCGTCAGCGGCTTCTACAACCAGACCGGCGCCATCCGGCGCCAGGCCGATGCCTACGCCATCGCCTCGCTCCGGCTCGGCTACCGCATCAACGACCACCTCCAGGCTTCGCTCAACTTCGAGAACCTGTTCGACGCCAAGTATTACGAGCGGGTCGGCGGCGCCACGAGCCTGAACACCTACGGCGCGCCGCGCAGCGTCGTCGTGGGGCTGCGCGGGACCTTCTAGCAAGCGGGGCCGGCGCGGGCTGGACGCGCCGGCCTCGTTCCTGCGTCCTCTATCCGGTCCGGACGGTGAACTCGTTGCCGCGTCCTTCGTCGACCGGAAGCGGCTGCGACAGGTAGCCGTTCGCCGGGTTCCGGACGTGGTCCAGATAGGCCTGGTCGAAGGCGTTCTCGCCGAGGATCGCCGCCCCCGGAGCGAGATGGGGCTCGACCAGCCGCAGCACCGGCAGGTAGAGCGACCAGGCGCCGTCGAGCAGCACCAGGTCGACCGGGCCGCCGACATCGCCCAGCGTCCGCAGCGCGTCGCCCGCGCGGACATCGACCAGGTCGCCCAGGCCCGCCGCCTGGAGGTTGGCGCGGGCCCGCGCCGCCTTGGCCGGCTCCAGCTCGGAGCCGATCAGCCGGCCGCCGCCATTGTCGCGCAGGGCGGCGGCGAGATAGATCGTCGAGACGCCCATCGACGTGCCGAACTCGACGATCCGCGTCGCCCGGCGGGCGCGGGCGAGCATGTAGAGGAAGCGGCCGAAGGTCGGCGAGACGGCGAGGAAATTGTCCGCCAGGTCGCTGTAGGTCGCCCGGTAGTCGCGGCGTTCCTCGAGCATCAGCCGGGCCGCCTCCTGCTCCAGCGTGGTGCCGGTCGCCGCCATGCTGGCCATGATCGCGGCAATATAGGCCTGGTCCGCCGCCGCGGCGTCCCGGTGCAGCCGATCCAGCGTTTGCGCGACGGGCGCGGACAGCAGCGAATTCATCCCTCTTCCTTTCCAGGCATCGACGGCGACCAGGGATAGGGGATGCCCGGCCTGGCGTCATTGCGAAGCCGGGGCAGAGTGTTATTCAATACCGCCATGCCCTTGCTGAACGACCTGTCCGACCCGACCGACTGGATCGAGCCCGACGCGGTGCCGCGGCCCGTCGTGGCCTACGGCATCGCGACGAAGAGTGCGGCAATCGAGCTCGGCTTCCACCGCCATGCGAAGGCCCAGCTGATGCTGGTGCAGCAGGGCGCGCTCAGCTGCGAGGTGGAGGGCGGCCTCTGGGTCGTGCCGCCGCGCAGCGCCATCTGGATCCCGGGCGGGGCGGCGCACGCCATCAAGGCGGCCGGTGCGCTGGAAGGCTACGACGCGTTCGTCGATCCGGGCCTGGCCGCCGGCCTGCCCGCACGCTGCTGCGCGATCGCGGTGACGCCGCTGCTGCGCGAGCTGATGGCGCGCGCGGCGAGCCTGCCGCTCCTCTACGAGGAAGGCGGGGCGAACGGCCGCCTGCTGGCGGTGCTGCTGGACGAGCTTGCCGTGGCGCCGGTCGAGCGGCTGCATCTGCCGATGCCGGCCGACCCGCGCCTGCGCGGCCTCCTCGAGCGGATGATGGCCCGGCCGGCCGACCGGGCGTCCCTGGCCGCCTGGGCGAAGCGCGCCGGCATGAGCGAGCGGACGCTGGAACGGCGGATCGGCCGGGAGACCGGCATGAGCCTGGGTCGCTGGCGCCAGCAGCTCTGCGTCGTGCGGGCGGTGCAGTGGCTGGCCGGGGGCGCCTCGATCCAGCAGGTTGCCGCCGACCTCGGCTATGAGAGCGTGCCAAGCTTCGTCACCATGTTCCGCAAGGCGCTCGGCACCTCGCCCGCGCGCTACATGGCGGAGCGTCATTCCGGACGATGATCGAGGGGATGGCCTATCCGTTCGGCCGCGATGCGGCTAGCCTTGGCCACCCCACCGAAGCCCGAGAGTCCCCCGATGCCGACATCCGCAGCGCTCGCCCTGGAAGGGCGGATCGATCGCCTCGTGCAGCCCTGGACCAAGGCCGGCTCGCCCGGCTGCGTCATCGGCATCGTCCGCGGCGGCGAGATCCTGCTGCGCCGCGGCTACGGTCAGGCCAGCATCGAGCACGGGGTGGCGATCGACCCCGGCACCGTCTTCCGCATCGCCTCGGTCACCAAGCAGTTCACCACCGGGGCGACGCTGGCCCTGGCGCTCGAGGGCCGGCTCGGCATCGACGACCCGGTGCAGGCGCACCTGCCCTGGCTGCCCGACTACGGCACGCCGGTGACGCTGCGCCACCTGATGCACAATGTCAGCGGCCTGCGCGACTATCTGGAGCTGACCCGCTGGGGCGGCATGGGCCTCGACCGGCCGGCGTCCGAGGCCGACCTGCTCGCGGCGATCGCGCGCGCCGACGGGCTCAACTTCCCGCCCGGCAGCCGCTTCCTCTACAGCAACACCAACTTCCTGCTGCTCGGCCTGATCGTCGAGAAGATCGAGGGGCGGCCGCTGGAAGAGGTGTTCGAGCGCCGCTTCTTCGCGCCCATCGGCATGAACGCGACCCGCCTGGTGCGCGACCCGATGACGGTGGTGCCGCGGCTCGCCACCCCCTACCTGCGGCAGCCGGACGGGACCGTCATCCGCGCCGTCCAGGCCTACCCGACGGTGGGCGAGGGCGGCATGGTGTCGACGCTGGACGACCTGCTGCGCTGGGCCCGGCACTATGACCGGCCGCTGGCCGGCATGGCGCACCTGGTGCAGGCGATGCAGACCGAGCTGCCGCTGACCGGCGGCGGCTGGCACCCCTATGCCCGCGGGCTGGAGGTCGGCACCTGGCGCGGCGCCCGCACGGTCGGCCATGGCGGCCTGTGGCCCGGCTACCGGACCGAGTTCCTGCGCATCCCCGAGCGCGACCTGGCGGTGGTCGTCATCGCCAACGTCGATGCGATCGACCCCTATCGCCTCGCCCGCGCCGCCGCGGCCGCGACGCTCGCGGAGGAGGGGTTGCCGCCGGAGCCGGCGGCGCCGGCCGGGCTCGACCGGCTTGCCGGCCGCTGGCTCGACGCCGAGGGACTGATGGTGCTGGAGCTGTCGCCGGCCGACGGCGGCCTGGCGGGCCGCTCCAACGGCGTCGGCTACGCCTTCCAGCCGGCTGCCGACGGCTGGATGCGCGCCTATCGCGGCGCCTTCGAGCTGGCGGTCCGGGCCGATGGCGACCAGGTCCTGGCCGACACCGGGGCAGGCCGCATCGTGCGCCTGTCGCGGGTGGTACCGGCGCCGCTGCCCGACGGGCTGGCCGGCCGCTACCATGCCCGCGAACTCGACACCGATTGGGTGGTGGCGCCGACGGCGGACGGGCTGGCGGTGCGCACCCGCGGGCCCCTGGCCGCTGCCGGCCCCTGGCCGGTGGAGGCGGTGGCCCCCGGCATCATCGAGGTGTCGGCGCCCAATCGCTGGATGAACTCGACCTTCGTCGCCGAGGTCGAGCGCGACGGCCAGGGCCGGGTCGCCGGCCTGCGGGTATCGAGCCCCAGGATCCGCAATCTGCGCTTCGACCGGGTGGACTGAGACGCCGCCATGGTGCGGTTCCGCTTCCTCGGCTGCGGCGACGCCTTCGGCTCCGGCGGGCGCTTCCAGACCTGCTTCCTGGTGACCGCGCCGTCGGCGCGGTTCCTGATCGACTGCGGCGCCTCGTCGATGATCGCCATCCGGCGCTTCGGGGTCGATCCCAACACGATCGACGCGGTGCTGGTCACCCATCTGCATGGCGACCATTTCGGCGGTCTGCCCTTCTTCCTGCTCGACGCGCAGCTCGTGAGCCGGCGGACGCGGCCGCTGGTGATCGCCGGCCCGCCCGGCCTGGAGAACCGCCTGGCCGAGGCGATGGAGGTGCTGTTCCCCGGCTCCTCCAGCGTGCAGCGGCCATTTCCGGTCGAGGTGGTGGAACTGCCGCCCGGCCGGCCGACCGGGATCGGGGCGATCGCCGTGACTCCGTTCGAGATGCTGCACTGGTGCGGCGCGCCGCCCTACGCGCTGCGCGTCGCCGTCGACGGCAAGATCGTGACCTACACGGGCGACACCGAGTGGGTCGATGCGATCGTGCCGGCCGCCCGCGATGCCGACCTGTTCGTCGCCGAGGCCTATTTCCACGACCGGCGGGTCAAGTACCATCTGGACTGGGCGACGCTTGCCGCCCACCTGCCGGCGATCGGCGCGCGCCGGGTCGTGCTGACCCATTTCTCGCCGGACATGCTGGGCCGGGCGCCGCCGGACGGCGTCCTGCTGGCCGAGGACGGGCTGGAGCTGGAAGTCTGAGGCGCCCTCAGGGGCGCAGGTAGCGCAGCACCAAATCGACATGGAGGTCGGAGCGCGCGGCGACCGTGGCCGGCTGGGCCAGGTCGCGGCCGAACACCACGGAGAGCGTGTGGATGTTCGAGAAGTAGAAATACCCCAGCGCGGCGATGGTGATGTAGAGGTCGAGCGGATCGACGCCGGGGCGAAAGACGCCCTCGGCCTCGCCGCGGGCCAGCAGCCGGCCGATGGTGTCGATGACCGGCAGGTTGACCTGCCGCACCTTGGCCGATTTCACCAGGTGGCGGGCGCGGTGCAGGTTCTCGTTCGCCAGCAGGTGCATGAAGTCCGGGTTGTCGCGGCAGAAGGCGAAGTTGTAGGCGACGAGCCGGGCAATGCCCTCGGCCGGCGGGCAGTCCTCCACCGCCAGCGCCCGCTCATGGCCGCGGATGCGGTCGTAGGCCTGCTCCAGCACGGCCAGGTAGAGGCCGGCCTTGCTGCCGAAGTAATGGTAGATCATCCGCTTGTTGGCCCCGGCGCCGAGCGCGATGGCGTCGACCCGGGCGCCCCCCAGCCCCTTGAGGGAGAATTCGGTCGACGCCGCCTCCAGCAGGCGGGCGCGCGTCTCCTCCGGGTCGCGGGGGCGCCTGCCGCCGGCCGCAGGCGGCGGCACGGCGGCGGCGGGGGCGCTTCGATTGACAGGGGGCGACACGCGCGAATACCGTCCGGTAACCAACCGGTTACAGCGTTACCGGAAACGCGCCCCCTTGGCGAGCTTCGGCCCTGCGGCCGATGGTCCGCGGGGCCGGGCGGACGGGAGGCGCGGGCCGGACCGGATCATGCGTGAACAGGGAGGATCGAACATGCGGACCCTCGCGACCGCGACGGCTATGGCCATCGCGCTTGCCGGCATTGCCGGCCCGGCCGTGGCCCAGAAGCTGGAGAAGGTGGAATTCTTCCTCAACTGGGTGCCGGGCGGCGACCATGCGCCCTACTATTTCGCCCGCAAGATGAAGCGGTACGAGGCGGTCGGCATCGACCTCGACATCCAGCCCGGCAAGGGCTCGGCCGTCGCCATCCAGCGCGGCGCCGCCGGCGCCAGCCCGCTGGTGCTGGCCGACATGGGGGCCGCCCTCATCGCCCGCGGCAAGGGGGCCGAGACGGTGGCGGTGATGAACGTCTATGCCAACTCGCCCCAGGGCCTCTACTGGCTGAAGAGCTCCGGCATCAAGTCGGCCAAGGACCTGGCCGGCAAGAAGATCGGCAACCCGCCGGGCGACGCCGCCCGCGTCGTCTTCCCGGCGCTGGCCAAGGGGGCCGGCATCGACCCGGCCAGCGTCACCTGGGTCAACATCGACGCCAACGGCAAGCTGGCGGCCCTGAAGTCCAAGGCGATCGACGCCACCACCTCGTTCTACAACATCCACCACATCTTCCAGCGCGAGCTGGGCGACGACATGGGCTTCGTGGCCTGGCGCGATGTCGGCGTGAATCCCTACGGCAACTCGATCCTGGTCAACGCCAAGTACCTGGCCGCCAACAAGAAGCTGGTGGCGGACTTCGTCGGCGTGACGCAGCGGGCCTTCGCCGACTGCGTCGCCGACCCCAAGCCCTGCGTCGCCGCCCTGGTGGAGGCGAACGGCGCGCTGAAGGTCGACAACGAGACCACCAACTGGGAGCTGGTCACGGTGCTGATGAGCGACGAGACGTCGCGCAACGTGGCGCTCGGCTGGCATGACGACGCCCGCATGGCGGCCGACTACGAACTCGCCTCGACCTACTTCAAGCTCGACAAGCCGTTCGACGTGAAGACGGTCTACACCAACGAGTTCCTCGACAAGTCGATCAAGATGACCCAGCCGAAGACCAAGTGAGCATTGCGTACGGACCGTCGCCGTGGAGGACGCGGCGACGGTCTACATCCTGCGCTGTGCGGACGGCAGCTACTACGTCTGGAGCACCCGCGGGTCGATCGAGGTTCGCGTGGCAGAGCACAATGTCGGGACGTTCGACGGATATACGGCGCGACGGCGGCCGGTTGTTCTGGTCTACCACGAGACGTTCCAGCGCATCGTCGACGCAGTCGCGGCGGAGCGTCGGCTCAAGGGCTGGAGCCGGGCCAAGAAGGAAGCCTTGATCGCGAGTGATTGGCCCAGGCTCAAGGCGCTGGCGCGAGGGAGAGACGGATAGGCCAAAGCGTCCTTCGACTGCGCTCAGGATGAGGGGCATCTCCATTGGCCCAACGGCTTGTGGGACTACGCTCGGGATGAGGGCCGTCTCAATTTGGCGGAAGTATTTGTGGAATAATGGAAATTTCCTCACCCTGAGCGCAGTCGAAGGGCGCTTTGGCCGTCGGCCAATGCTCCATTCGGCAGCCGCCGGCGGTTTCATTCCCGGCGGGTCGGACCATCGGCGAGAACTCATCCCGAGCGAAGTCGGGGGACGCTTTGGCAGTCGTCCTGCGGGGCATCCTCGCGCACCACCTCCCTTGCCTCCCGCCCGCCCGCCCGAGCACAATGGCCGGGCCGCTGGGAGGGCGGTCCATGAACGATAATCCGATACTCCGGACACCGGCCGCAGCCGCCGCCGTCGGCATGCAGATCGCCGTCCATGCGGCCGCGGCGCCGGGGCGTCTGGCGATCGACGGGCCGCTCGGGCGGCGGACCTATGGCGAGCTGAACCAGGCCTGCAACCAGCTGGTCCGCTTCCTGCGCGGGCGCGGGCTGAAGGCGGGCGACGCGATCGCGCTGCTGGCCCCGAACCGGCCGGAATTCGTCGAGGTCATCTATGCCGGCCTGCGGGCCGGCTTCCGGGTGACGCCGCTCAACTGGCACATGGTCGCCGACGAGGCGGCCTATGTGGTGCGCGACTGCGAGGCCAAGGTGCTGGTCGCCGACCCGCGCTTCGCCGCCGTGGCGGGCGCGCTCGCGGCGATCCTGCCCGACGCGACCAGGCTGGCGCTGGGCGAGGGCATCCCCGGCTTCGAATCCTACGACCGGGCGCTGGCGGGCGAGGCGTCCGGCGACATCGCCGACCCGGTGCTGGGCTCGTCGATGCTCTATACCTCCGGCACCACCGGCCGGCCCAAGGGCGTCCACCGCGTCCATTCCCCGCTGGAGCTGCTGGCGGCGATCCTGAAGTCGGCCGCCATCCGGCCGGGCGAGGACCTGGCGCTCAACACCGGGCCCCTCTACCACGCCGCCCCCTTGCGCCTGAACCTGCAGCTGCCCCTCAACAACGGGGTCGGCGTGCACCTGATGGACAAGTGGACGCCGGAGGAGACCCTGGCGCTGGTCGAGCGCCACCGCATCACCCACACCCACGTCGTGCCGACCATGTTCCACCGGCTGCTGGCCCTGCCGGAAGCGGTGAAGCGCCGCCACGACCTGTCGTCGCTGCGCTGGGTGCTGCATGGGGCGGCCCCCTGTCCGCCGCAGGTCAAGCAGGCGATGATCGATTGGCTGGGGCCGGTGCTCTACGAATATTATGCCGGCACCGAAGGCGGGGGGACCTTCATCGATTCCCACGAATGGCTGAAGCGGCCGGGCAGCATCGGCCGCCCGGCGGAAGGGTGCCGGGTCGAGGTCCACGACGCGGCCGGCCACCCGCTGCCGCCCGGCCAGTCCGGCCGCATCTTCGTCTATACGGCACCCGAGAAGCGCTTCGTCTACTTCAAGGACGAGGCCAAGACGGCCGCCGCCTGGGACGGCGACTGGTTCACCATGGGCGATGTCGGCTACACTGACGCCGAGGGCTATTTCTTCCTCTCCGGCCGCAGCGCGGAGACGATCATCTCGGGCGGGGTCAACATCTACCCGGCCGAGATCGACGCGGTCCTGCACCAGCACCCGGCGATCGAGGACGTGGCCACGGTCGGCGCCCCCAGCGACGAATGGGGCGAGGAGGTGGTGGCGGCGGTCCAGCTGGTTCCCGGCCACCCGCCGTCGGCGGCGCTGGCCGACGACATCCGCGCCTTCTGCCGCGGCCGCATCGCCGACTTCAAGGTGCCGCGGCGGATCGACTTCGTCGCCTCGCTGCCGCGCATGGAGACGGGCAAGATCCAGCGCCATCTCGTCCGCAGCCACTACTGGCAGGGCCACGCCCGCAAGATCTGAAGAGGAACCGCCGCCCCATGTCCAAGCGTGCCACCTTCCGCGCCAGGCTGGCGCAGAAGCCGCTCACCGCGATCATCGGCGCCCACAACCCGCTCGGCGCCCGCCTGGCGGAGGAGGCCGGGTTCGACGGCATCTGGGCCAGCGGATTCGAGCTGTCGGCGGCGATGGGCGTGCCGGACGCCAGCATCGTCACCATGACCCAGCACCTGGAGATGGCGCGCGCCATGGATGCCGGCATCGGCATCCCGGTGGTGGCCGACATCGATACCGGCTTCGGCAACGCCACCAACGTCATCCACGCCACCCGTCAGTACGAGGCGGCGGGGATGGCGGCGATCGTCATCGAGGACAAGACCTTCCCCAAGGATACGAGCCTGCTGGCCGGGGGCCGGCAGGAGCTGGTGCGGGTGGCGGAGTTCGAGGGCAAGATCGCGGCCGCGGCGGCGACCCGGCGCGACCCCGACCTGCTGGTGGTCGCCCGCACCGAGGCGCTGATCGCCGGCCTCGGCCAGGACGAGGCGCTGGCCCGGGCCCGGGCCTACGAGAAGGCCGGGGCGGACGCGATCCTCATCCACTCGAAGCAGAAGACCCCGGACGAGATCGTCGCCTTCGTCCGCGCCTGGGACGGCGCCATCCCGCTGGTCCTGGTCCCGACCGCCTATCCCGACCTGACCGAGGCGCGCATCCGCGACCTGGGCAAGGTCAAGCTCGTCATCTACGGCAACCACGGCGTGCGGGCGATCACCCAGGCGCTGACCGACACTTTCGCCCGCATCCGCGCCGACGGCGGCGCGTTGGGGGTGGAGGGCACGATCGCCCCGACCGAGCGGGTCTTCACCGTCCAGGGCGTGGCCCGGATGAAACAGGAGGAGGAACGCTACCTGCGGTGAAGGGTGCGCCGCGGTGGCGGCCGGAACGGAATCCCCCGGGGCTGGTTCAATCTGGCGAAACCAGTCCATGAAGGAGCCCGTCCATGCCCGCAGCACCCGACGCGGTCGCCCTGCTGAAGGGGGACCACCGCAAGGTCGAAGACCTGTTCGAGGCGTTCGAGAAGGCCAAGGCCGGCAGCCGCAAGCGCCAGCTGGCCGACCAGATCTGCCTGGAGCTGGCCGTCCATACCAAGATCGAGGAAGAGGTCTTCTACCCGGCCTGCCGCGGCCGGATCGAGGATGACCTGGTCGACGAGGCCCATGTCGAGCATGACGGCGCCAAGGTGCTGCTGGCCGAGATCGAGGCCGGCAGCCCGGACGACGCGTTCTTCGACGCCAAGGTCAAGGTGCTGTCCGAGATGATCAAGCACCATGTCCAGGAAGAGGAGAAGCGCGTCGAAGGCATGTTCTCGCAGGCGCGCAAGGCCGGCGTCGACATGGACGCGCTGGGCGAGCAGATGGCCGCCCGCAAGCGCGAGCTGCTGGCCGAGTATGGCAAGAGCGGCATCCCGAGCCCGGAGACCCCGACCTTCGCCGGCACCCGGCTGGCACCGGCGGCCCGCGCCGCCTGAGCCGGCTTCCGGCCGCCGACACTCCATCGGCGGCCGGCCCGGCCCGGAATGGAATGTCCAGGCCGATCAGCCGAGCGTCACCCGCGCGACCTTGTCCGTGTAGTCGACCTTGGGATCGGCCCCGAACAGCATCTTGATGCCGGCCAGCAGGCTGGAAGCGTCGAGCCAGATCTCCGCCGTCTCCGCGTCCAGGCGCAGGAGCGCCAGCTTCGGGTCGTCCTTGCCGCCTTCGTACCAGGCGGCGACGTAGCGGTTCCACAGCCGGTCGACGACCGCCCGGTCGTCGTCGCGGGACAGGGTGCCGTGGATGGTCGCGAACAGGTCGTGTCCCTTCGAGGCGAAGGTCGCGATCGCCCGGTCGCCCTTGGGCAGCAGGCGGACGATGGCGCTGTCGGTCGAGGTGAAGAACCAGATCGGGCCGCGGTCGCCCTCGACCTGGGCACTCATGGGGCGGGCGTGGCCGTCCTCGACCCCGTCCAGCCCCAGCATCACGACCCGGTCGGCGGCGAGCGCCTTCCAGAACCTGGCTTCCATCTCCTGGGTATCGGGCATGCTCATGCTCCTTGGTCGCGCGGCAGGTGGGGGGTGTCGGCGGTGGTGGGGTCGGCCGTCGCGGACTCGGCCGTCGTGGATTCGGGCAGGGCGCCGCCCCGCTTGCGCAGGATCTCGGACCGCGAGGCCGGCGGGGGCGCCCGGTCGTCGGCCGGCCGCGGCGAGCCGGGCTGCGGGGCCGGCTTCATGCCAGCCCCGGATAGGGCTTGCCGGACAGGGCTCCGGCCAGATGGGCTGCGTTGGCGGCCATCATCCGCGTCGCCTGGACGGTCGGCTCGTAGGGCTTGCGCAGGTCCTTGTAGTCGGTCGCGGCCATCGCCTGCCCGACCCAGTAGGTGCCGGCCGTGGCCGCCAGGGTGAAGCCGACATCGTTCAGCGCCTGGAAGATCTCCGCGTGGCAATGGTGGGCCCCGTCCTCGTTGCCGACCACCGCCACCACCGCGACCTTGCCGAACGAGGGCATCCGGCCGCGCCGGTCGGTCTCCTCCAGGAAGGCGTCCATGCGCTCCAGCACGCGCTTGGCGACGCTCGATGGCTGGCCCAGCCAGATCGGCGTGCCCAGCACCAGGATGTCGGCGGCGAGGATGCGGCGGCGCAGGCCGGGCCAGGCATCGCCCTCGCCCTCGTCGGAGGTGACGCCCGGCTTGATGTCGAGATCGGCCACCCGGACCGTCTCGCCGGACACGCCATGCTGTGCCAGCTCGGCCAGCACTTCGGCCAGGAGCTTGTCGGTCGAGGAGGCGGAATCGCCCCGCTTCAGGGTGCAGTTGAGAGCAAGGGCAGTGAGGGCCATCGGATGCGACCTACTTGTGCGCGCGGGCTTCGGCATTGCGCTTGCGGGTGGCCGCGCCCTTCTTCGCCGATGCCGATCGATCGGCCGCCGAGCGCGAGGCGGAGGCGGCGCCGCCCTTGCGGCCGCCCTTGTGCGCGGCCGGGTGGCCGGTGTCCTTGCCGCGGCCGGACCCGGCCTTCTTGCCGCCGCCATCGTCCTTGTTGACGGTGGCCCAGGCCCGCCGCTCGGCCTCGTCTTCCGGCACGCCGCGCTCCTCGTAGCCTTCGGCGATGTGGTCGGCCTTGCGCTCCTGCTTGTCGGTGTATTTCGACTTGTCGCCGCGGGGCATGGCGCACTCCCATCGATATGTCCGTCTTCCAGCAACCGGCCCTGCCGCCCCGGGTTCCCACCGCCTTTGCGGTCGGCGCCTCGGCAGGGCACAATGGCCGGCTGCGAGCGGGGGGGAGACAAGGGCATGTTCCAGGCGAAGCGGATCGAAGGTGTCGCCAAGCCGGCGTTCTATCGCGACCTGTCGCGGCAGCTGTCGGGCCTGCTGGACGGCGAGCGCGATGCGGTCGCGAACGCCGCCAACATGGCCGCGCTGATGTTCCACGCGATGCCGGACCTCAACTGGGCCGGATTCTACTTCCTGCGGGCCGATCTGCCGGGGGGCGGGGCCGGGTTGGTGGTCGGCCCGTTCCAGGGACAGCCGGCCTGCGTGCGCATCCCGGTCGGCCGCGGCGTCTGCGGCAGCGCCGTGGAGCGGCGGCAGTCGATCCTGGTCGAGGACGTCCATGCCTTTCCCGGCCACATCGCCTGCGATGCGGCGTCCCGGTCGGAGCTGGTCGTGCCGCTCGCGGCCGGCGGCACCATCCTGGGCGTGCTCGATCTCGACAGCCCGCTGCCCGCGCGCTTCGATGCCGACGACCAGGCCGGCGTCGAGCAGCTCGCTGCCATCTTCATGGCCGCGTGCGACTTCGGACAATCCTTCGCCCGGGTCTGATTCCGCCCGGCTCTGATCCTCCCCCGGGTCTGATTCCGCCAGGGCGCCCGACCCCGGCGCATGCTTGCCATGCCGCGGCGCATGGTTGCCATGGGGCGTCCGAACAGGCCATACGTCCGCCCAGCCAGAACGAGAACAAGCCGATGCCCATAAAAATCCCGGACGATCTGCCCGCCCGCGTCACGCTCGATGCGGAGGGGGTGATGGTGATGCGCGAGACGGACGCGATCCGTCAGGACATCCGCCCGCTCCGCATCGGCCTGCTGAACCTGATGCCCAACAAGATCAAGACGGAGACGCAGGTGGCCCGCCTGCTCGGCTCGACGCCGCTGCAGCTCGAGCTGACGCTGGTCAAGATGACCAGCCACGTCGCCCGCAACACGCCGATCGAGCACATGATCTCGTTCTATCGCGACTGGGAGGATGTCCGCTCGGAGCGGTTCGATGGCTTCATCGTCACCGGCGCGCCGGTCGAGACCATGCCGTTCGAGCAGGTCACCTACTGGGACGAGTTGCGCCGCGCCTTCGACTGGACGCAGACCAACGTGCACAGCTGCTTCAACATCTGCTGGGGGGCGCAGGCGGCCGTCCACCACTTCCACGGCATGCCGAAGCACGCCCTGGCGGAGAAGGCCTTCGGCGTCTATCGCCACCGCAACCTCGCCCCGGCCTCGCCCTACCTGCGCGGCTTCTCGGACGATTTCTCGATTCCGGTGTCGCGCTGGACCGAGGTGCGGCGCGAGGACATCCCGCCCGACAGCGGCATGAGCGTGCTGATGGATTCCGACGAGGCCGGTCTCTGCCTGCTGGACGATCCGAAGCACCACTCGCTGCACATGTTCAACCACATCGAGTACGATTCGAGTTCGCTCGGCGACGAGTATTTCCGCGACATGTCGGCCGGGCGGCCGATCGCCATCCCGCGCAACTACTTCCCCGACGACGACCCGACCCGCCAGCCCGAGAACCGCTGGCGCAGCCATGCGCACCTGCTGTTCGGCAACTGGATCAACCACCTCTACCAGACCACCCCGTTCGAGATCGACCGGATCGGCCGCCGGTAGGGGCCGGTTGTCCGGCCGGCCGTCATGGCGTTATGATCGCCGGAATATATCGAATGTGAGGCGGCCGATGGTGCGGGAGAGCGAAGTGCGCGCGGGCGAGGTGGCGGTCGAGCCGCCGCCGCCGACCGACGCCGGTCTCGTCTTCATCGGTCGCATCCGCACCCCCTGGACCCAGCGCCTCGCCTGCCCGCGGCAGGGCCGGGAGGACGGGCCGACCTGCCGGATCGAGATCCACGAGCCCTGGGTCGCGGCGCTGGCCGGGATCGAGGCCTACCAGCGCCTGGAAGTGCTCTACTGGCTGCACCTGTCGCGCCGCGACCTGGTGCGGCAGAGCCCGCGGAACGACGGGGCGACGCGCGGCACCTTCGCCCTGCGCACCCCGGTCCGCCCCAACCCGATCGGCACCGCGATCGTCCGGCTGCTGGCGGTCGAGGGGCCGACCCTGCTGGTGCGCGGCCTGGACTGCCTGGACGATACCCCGCTGATCGACCTGAAGCCCGATCGCGCCCTCTTCACCCCGCTGGCCCCGGCCCAGCCGGGCGATTTCGAGCTCGGCGACCGCGCCTGACCGTCCGCCCGGTCGGATCGGCGGCGGCAGGGATCGCGGCTGCTTCTCGATGGTTCACCCATGGAGGGGCCGGCATCGCGCCGGCCCATACCGCATGGGAGACGGCGATGCAGGCGAAGCAGGTGAGCGGCGGTGCGGGCGAGCGCACCTATGTGCTGGTCCTGGACAGCGGCGAGGAGGCGTTCCAGGCCATATCGGACTTCGCCGTGGCGGAGCAGCTGGACGCGGCCACGGTGACGGCCATCGGGGCGTTCGAGCGGGCGACCGTCGGCTGGTTCGACTTCGAGCGGAAATCCTATCGGCGGATCGCCGTCGACCGGCAGTGCGAGGTCCTGAGCGCAATCGGCGACATCGCCCGGGGCGACGACGGCCGGCCCAGCCTGCATGTCCATGCCGTGCTCGGCCTGGAGGACGGCTCGACCCGGGGCGGCCATCTGATGGACGGCATGGTCCGCCCGACGCTGGAGGTCACCATCGTCGAGGCCCCGGCCCATCTGCGGCGCCGCAAGCGGCCCGGCCTCGGCATCGCCCTGATCGATCTCGAGGCCGGCTGACGGGAACCGTTGGCCGGCCCCGGGATTGAGGTTGCATGGGAACTGCGGCTGGCCGGAGGGAGGCTCCATGAATACGCGACCGGATCGAGGCGTGGCGCTGGTCCTCTTGTCGGGCACCCTGGGCTTCGGCGCCGGCATGATCATCGTGGTCGGCGTGGTCGCCGTCGTCGTCGGGGGCGATCCCGCGCAGGTGTCGCCGTCGCTCGGCCTGCTGGCGGGCGGCAACGGGATCGTGATCTGCGGCATCGCCGGAGCTGGCATCGCGATCCTGCAGATGGCCCGCCCGACGGATGCGCCGGCCGCGCCCCGGATCCTCGTCGAGACGAGGCCCGGCGCCGCCCAGATGGCGCCGTTGCCGATCCGCCGGCATTCGATCCGCTACGAAGCCGCCCAGGACCTGTCGCGCGCTGCCTGAGATTCCAATCCTGGTATCCTGGCCCCCGGTGCAGGCCCCCCCGTGCCATCCCGGCGCTCGCGTCGCCAACCGCGTCGCCAACCGCGGATAGGGGCGAGCCGGTGAGAATGTTCGGCCGGGGCGCGGCCGTGGGCGGATTCGGGTACCTTGCCGCCATGGTCCTCCGTCCCACCGTCGCCGGCTTGCTGGCGCTCGCGCTTGCCGCATGGCCGGCGTCGGCCGACCCGCACCAGAACCGGCCGGCGCCCCAGGGCGTGCACGCCTTCGTCGCGGCCTATCCCGCCTTCCTCGACCGGGTCGAGAACGGCATGCTGGTCTGGCAGGACGGCACCCGGATGCCGCTTGCCCGGCTCGGCCTCGATCGCGAGGGGCGGCCGATCCATGGCCGCAACCAGGCGCCGTCGCCCGATCCGCGCCAGGCGGCGACCGAGGCGATCTCCGCCGTCGACTACGAACCGATCTTCCTCAAGATGTATGGCGACTGCCGCACCGGCCCGGTGGCGGCCGGCCTGAAGACGGTGCGCTGGAACCGCGGGTCGCCGGAGGGCGGCATCGAGGTGCGCGCGGCCGCCGCCAACGGCGTCGCCGAGGCCATGCAGCGCGTCTCCGACGAGATCGACCGGATGCCGGGCGGCGGCGCCCAGCACCGCTCCCTGGGCGGCACCTACAACTGCCGGACCATCGCCAAGACCAGCCGCCTGTCGCTCCATGGCTTCGGCATCGCCATCGACGTGAACCCGACCGAGGACGGCTACTGGCAGACCGCGCCGGTCGACACGCGGGGGGAGCCGATCCGCAAGAACCGAATCCCGATGCCGGTGATCGAGGCGTTCGAGCGGCACGGCTTCGTCTGGGGCGGGCGCTGGAACCAGTTCGACACGTTCCATTTCGAGTACCGGCCGGAATACCGCATCGCCGCCGGCGGCAGGCTGCCGGACCGTCTGACCCGGGAGAGCTTCCGCGGCTTCTTCGGCGGTCGCATGCGGAGCGCGGTGGTCGAGCGCATGTCCTACGCGCCCAAGGGGCCGGGGGCCATGGTGTGCCATCGCTGGGTGCGCCAGCCGGGACCGAATTTCGGCCGCTGCCTGTCGGCGACCATGCCGCTCGGCAAGGCCAAGGCGCCGCCGCCCGCCAGGAAGCGCGGGCGATAGGGCCCGGCCGTCGTCCTCAATCCGGCAGCCGGATCGAGCCGTCCGCGGCGATCGGGAAGCCGGGGTTCCAGGCGACTTCCCACACGAAGCCGTCGGGATCGGCGAAATGGCCGGAGCGGCCGCCCCATTCCCGGTCGACCGCGGGGCGGAGAAGGGTGGCCCCGGCCGCCACCGCCTGGTCCAGGACCGTTTCGACCTCGGCGGGAGTGCGGACATTGTGGGACAGGGCCACGCCCGCGAAGCCGCTGCCCTCGGCCGGCACGCCGGCGTCGGCGGCCAGTTCGGCGCGGGTCCACAGGGCCAGCACCATGCCGCCCATCTGGAAGAAGGCCACGCCCTCGGCCGCGCGGACCGAGCGCACCCAGCCGAGCCGCTCGTAGAAGGCCCGCGACCGGTCGAGATCGCGGGTGCCGAGCGTGACCAGGCTGAGACGCTGTTCCATCGCCGACCTATCCGCCGAGCGCGGCCAGGATCTCGGTCGTGACCCGCTCGGCGTCCCCGGCCGAGAGCTGCGGGAACATCGGCAGGCTCAGGATCTCGCCCTGGGCGGCCTCGGTCGCGGCCATGCCGGTCGGGCCCAGAGGGACTCGGCCCTGGTAGGCCGGCTGCAGGTGCACGGGCGCCGGGTAATGCACGTTGGTGGCGATGCCGGCGGCCTTCAGGCGCTGCCGCAGCCCCTCGCGGTCGGCCGCGCGCACGACATACTGGTGATAGACGTGGGTCGCCCCGGGCCGCACCGCCGGCAGGCGCAGGCCTGAGTTGGCCAGCGCCGCGTCGTAGTGCGCGGCCACCGCCCGGCGACGGCCGTTGTCGCGGTCGAGATGGACCAGCTTGGCGCGCAGGATCGCCGCCTGCAGCTCGTCGAGCCGGCTGTTCATGCCGGCGGTGGCGCTGATGTAGCGGTCGCGCCAGCCATATTCGCGCAGCTCGCGGATGCGCCGGGCCAGGCCCTCGTCGTCGGTGGTGATGACCCCGCCGTCGCCGAGCGCGCCCAGGTTCTTGGTCGGGTAGAGGCTGAAGGCGGCGACGTCGCCGAAGGTGCCGACCCGCTGCCCGCCGATCGCCGCGCCATGCGCCTGCGAGCAGTCCTCGATGACCTTGGCGCCCTGCGCCCGGGCCAGCGCCACGATGCGGCCGAGGTCGGCCGGATGGCCGTAGAGATGGACCGGGATCACCACCTTGATCCGGCTGCCCTCGCGCGCGAAGGCGGCCTCCAGCGCGGCCGGGTCCATGCAGAAGGTCTCGGCCTCGATGTCGAGCAGCAGCGGCGTGGCGCCCGTCAGCTCGATCGCGGCCACGGTCGCGACCGCGGTGTGCGAGACGGTCGCCACCAGATCGCCCGGCCCGGCGCCCAGCCCCCGCAGGGCCAGCACCAGCGCGTCGGTGCCGTTGGCGACGCCGATGCCGTGGATGTTGCCGCACCAGGCCGCGAACTCCTTCTCGAAGGCGCCCACCTCCTGGCCCAGGATGTACCAGCCGCCGGCCAGCACGCGGGCCACGGCCTCGTCGATTTCGGCCTTGAGGTCGAGGTAGCCGGCCTTGGGGTCGGTCTGGGGAATGGGGCTTGCCATCGGGGATCTCGCGGGGGGAACAGGGAGGGGACGGGGCTCAGAGATAGTGGGCGAGGTGCTGGCGGTAATAGGCGACGGTGCGCCGCAGACCTTCCTCCATCGACACGGTCGGCGTCCAGCCGGTCGCCGCCCGCAGCCGGCTGTCGTCGGCATAATAGTCGCCGATGTCGATGCGCTTGCGCTCCGCCGGGAAGGGCTTCACCGCCGCCGTGCCGGTGCCGGCGACCCGGACCAGCATCTCCGCCAGGTCCTTCAGGCTGATCACGCCGTCGCCGCCGATGTTGAGCGCCTGGCCCTCCATGGCCGGGGTCACCGCCGCCAGCAGCATCGCCTCGACGCAGTCGTCGACATAGGTGAAGTCGCGCAGCTGCTCGCCGCCCCAGACCTCGATCGGGGTGCCCTCCAGGACCATCTTGATCCAGATGCCGAGGAAGGTCTGGCGGGCGTCCTTGATGCGCATGCGCGGGCCGTAGGTATTGGTCAGGCGCAAGGCCGCCGCCTTCAGGCCGTACACGTTGTTGTAGAGGATGTGGTACCACTCGCCGGCCATCTTGTTGATGCCGTTGACATCGACCGGGCGCAGCAGGTGCTTCTCGTCGACCGGCAGGTAGTCCGGCTTGCCATAGATCTGGCGCGTGCTGGCGAAGACGATGCGGATGCCGGGCGCATGCTTGCGGCAGGTCTCCAGCAGCGACAGCTGGGCGGTGCCGTTGATCGCCAGGTCGGTCTGCGGGTCGTTCATGGAATCGAGGTGGCTGGTCTGGCCCGCCAGGTTGAACAGGTAGTCCCCGCCCTGGACCAGGTAGCGCAGCGCGTGCATGTCGCGCACGTCGGAGATGTTGGTGCGGATCCGCCCCTCCATCCCGTCGACGTTGAACAGGTTGCCGCCATATTCGGGGATCAGGCTGTCGATCGCCGTGACCTCCGCGCCCAGCCCGACCAGCCGGCGCGCCAGGTTGGAGCCGATGAAGCCGAGGCCGCCGGTAATGATGACGCGGGCGCCGGCGAAGGCGGTCGAGAGGTCGCTGGCGGGTGCCTGGGTCACGGGCGTCGGTCCCTCGGAACGGCGGTGGGCGGGTGGCGGCGGCGATGATGGCCGGCGATCGTGACCGGCGCGCTAACCTGATATCCGCCAAGGTGCCATCCCGTCGAGAACGGACCGCCGGACGCTTTAGTCCGACAGTTCCGCATGGCGCCGGAAGGGGTCCGCCCGGGATGCGTCGTCCACCGCTTCCCGGGGATGACCCGGCGGAGGCTGACGAGAAGGGCGCGCCGGGGCAAGGGGCCGCTACCGGGCCTTCAGGAAGCGGGTGATGGCCGGCACGACCGCTGCCGACAGCGGCCGTGACGGGTCGGCATAGGCCGCGAGGTTGGCGCCGCGGTCGGCCGGGGCGTCCTTGAGGACATGGTTCATGCCGTCCACCAGCAGCAGTTGGGCGTCCGGCCGGGCGGCGGCCAGTCGTTCGGCATCGGCGGCGGCAATCTGCAGGTCGGTGGTGCCCTGCACGATCAGGACGGGGGCCGCGACCTTCGCCAGCTCGCGGGCGGGGTCGAGCCGGAACCAGGACACCAGGTAGGGCTGGACGCTCGGCCGGTAGAGGGCGGCCAGCTCGGCCGGCACGTCGGGCACCAGTTCCCCCGCCGCCAGGTGGTCGGCGATGCGGCGCGACGCCTCCTGCAAGGGCACGGGCAGGCCGGCGGCAGCGAGCTGGCGGGCGATGATCGGCGGCGGCGGCTCGCCGGCCCCGGCCAGCAGCACCAGGGCCGTGACGTCGGTGCGCAGGGCGGCCATCGTCGCCACCAGCGCGCCCTCGCTGTGTCCGATCAGGGCGACCCGCGCAATGCCGGACTGGGCGCGCAAGACCGTCAGCCATTCGACCGCGTCGCCGGCGTAGGTGTCGAAGCGCAGTTCCTCTTCCGGCACGGCGCCGGCCCGGCTGGCGCCCACCCCGCGCTTGTCGATCCGCAGCGTGGCGATCCCGCGCGCCGCCAGTTCGCGCGCCAGGAGCTTCAGGTTGTCGCTGGCCGCCCCCGGCAGGTTGCCGTCGCGATCGACCGGGCCCGAGCCAGGGAGGACGAGGACGCCGATGCCGGATGATTCCGCCGCCGGCCGCGCCAGCGTCCCATGCAGCGGGCCGCTGGCGACCGCCTGCTCGATCCAGGCCGATGTCGCGTCGGCAAGGGCGGGCCAGGCGGCGGTGAAGGCGAGAGTGATGGCCAGCGCGATCGGGCGTGCGCGCGTCACTGGCGCATGCACTGGAAGAACCACTGGCACTGCCCGTTGTGCCTGCAGTCGCACACCGGGACCATCTTCCAGCACCCGATGCCGGGCAGCGGCGGCAGCGGCGGGTAGCCGCAACCGGCGGAAACGGCCGTCGCCTGGCCGAGAAGGATCGCCGATGCGATCAGCAGCCGCTTCATGAAGGCCTCCATGGCGCTGGGCCGACACGCTATCGCGGCTGCCGATTCGGATGGAATGTCGAACGGCGCGACATTGATCGTCCACAACGTTGCCCCGCGGGGCGAAGTCTACCGGTAGGGAGGCCTGCACCATGTCCCACGTCCAGATCATCGTGACCGCTGGCGGCGAGCGGCTGGCCGTTCTGCCCGAAGCGGAATACCAGCGGCTGGTCGAGGTTGCAGAGGATGCCGCCGATGCCGCCGTGCTCCGGGAGCGGAGCCGGAAGATCGCCGCGGGCGAGGATGCCGAAGGCCTGCCCATCGAACTGCTGAAGCGCATCCTGGATGGAGAAAGCCCGGTGCGGGTCTATCGCGACCACCGCGGATTGACGGCTGCCCAGCTTGGCGAGAAGGCCGGCCTGTCGCGCGCCTACATCACCCAGATCGAGACCGGGAAGAAGGAAGGCTCCGTGTCGAGCCTGAAGGCGATCGCGGTCGCGCTCCAGGTCGGGATCGACGATCTGGTGCCCTGAAGGGGGGCGGTCGCTGACCTGATGTCGCCGGCCGCAATCGCCGGGTTTGCGACCCGTCCGGTGCATTCGTGCCGAAGTCGCTCTCATGCCCGATCGGGCGGAGAGCCAAGAACACCAGCATTTCTGGGAAGAAAATGGTGCCGCCGGTGATAATCGAAATCACGACCCCACCCTTACCAATGTTGGCGGCGCCTCAATAATATCAACGGCTTGGGCCGTTTCCCCCACTTCCTCCCCCACCGGGGCCGGCTGGGGGCGGGTGCGCTGGGCGCGGCGGGCCTGGGCCTCGCGGACGATCTCGATATCCTCGGCGACGTAGCGCAGGGACGATTTCGGGTTTTCGTGGCCGAGCGCGCCCATGATGGTGCGCAGGCCGGCGCCGCCGTCGTTGAGATCCTTGCCCAGCCGGTGCCGGGCCATGTGGGGCGTGAAGACCACACCGGCCTGGCGTGACAGCGGGCCGAGCCAGTCATAGACCTCGTGCCGGTCGCGCCAGGGGAAGAGGCGGCCGGTGTGGCTGCCCTCGGGCGTGTTCGCCAGTTCGATCCACACCTGGTCGTCGATCGGCAGCGTCTTCCAGCGCCGCGTCTTGTTGATCCAGATCTCGTACTTGCGCTGGGCGAGGTCGACCCGCGACCAGTCGACGCGCAACGTGTCGGTGATCCGGGTCCCGTGCTGCCACAGCCACAGGATGAGCAGCCGCTGCGCGCCCTCGGCCTTGGCCAGTAGCAGCTCGCCGGCGTTGGGGGCGGCGGCCCGCGTCTCCGGCTCGCGCATGCGCGGCCGGCTCCAGGCGCGGCGCTCGCACCAGTGGTTGGCGGCGGCGTAGTTGAGGACGGCGATGATCGGGGTGTACGCCTGCCGGTTGATCGTCTCGGCGGTGTGGCGGGGGTACAGCTCGCGGGCGGCCAGGTCGATATCGGCCTGGATGATCCGGCGCAGCTGGCGACGGGCGAATCGATGTTCCGCGATGCGATTGACGTAGCGCCGATCATCGGCCGAGACGCTGCGCTTGAGCCACCGCTCGGCTGCTTCGCCCCAGGTCTTTACCTCGGGCTCCGCGGCAGGCTGATCACCTTGCGCGAGGAGCCTGGCCTCGAGGGCGACCGCAAATCGTTGAGCAGCCGCCTTGTCTCGTGTGCGCGTAGAGACCTCAACGCGTCGTCCGTTGACCTGCCCTCGGACGAGCCACCAGGTGTTGCCCTTGCGCTCGCCGGGCGGGATGAGGCTAAGGGGCATCGCAGCGCCTCCTCGATCTGGGGCAGGTCGGCGACAGTAAACCGGATCGCGCGGCCGAAGCGAATCGGCTCGATGCCGGCCCGGGCCAGCGCGCGGCGGACGGTCGGCCACGAGACCTGGAAATGGGCGGCGACCTGGTCGGGCGTGAGGGTCGCCGCCGTCATGGCGCGCCCTCGAGCGCGACGTCGAAGATCCCGAGCGCGCCGCGGTACGGGCGGAACGGCAGCGGCCGGGCCTCGGTCAGGACGAACCCCCAGGGGCCGAAGAACCACGGGTCGGCCGGCCGCCGGTTGACGCAGGCGATGATCGTCGCCTGGCCGACGATGCCGCCGCGGGCGATCGTCGCCGGGCCGGGGACGGCGATCGCCGGGAAGTTGTCGGCGATCCACTCGTAGGCTTCGCGGTCGATGGTCTTCCCGGCGTGGATCAGGATCGGGCCGCGGTGGCTGGTGTGCCAGGTGCGGTTCTCCACCCGCTTGTGCTGGTGGATGATGAGCCAGGCCCACGGCTGCATGATGCTGAGCGCCTTCATCGCCGCGGCCCTCCGGCCAGCGACGGGCCGCGGCTGGCGCGCAGGTGCGGTTGCTCGGCCAGCACCACCCGCGGCTGCCGCCACGATCGCCGGCCCTCGCGCCGCGCCTGATCCTCCTCCCGGTAGAGCGACGCCAGGCGGTTGACGGCGGGGAACACGCCCAGCGCCTGGGCCTCGGCCCGGTCGAACCGGTGGGCCATGTAGAGGTCATACAGCTCCGCGCCGCGGACCCTCCGGCGGTTGTTCCAGGCGGTGCGGCAGGCCGGCCGGCAGAACTCCGCCCGCGAGTCCAGCGGCCCTGTACGGCCGCACTCCAGGCAACCGTGTACACGGATCATGCCGGCCCCCCGGGCATGCCGTCGTGGGTGCAGCCGTCGAGGAGGCGGTCGGCGCGGCGCTTGTTGCGCTGGACCATGGCGACCTGAGTCTCCTCCGGCCAGCCATGGTCCGGCAGGTCCCACTCGCCACTGGAATCGACGATCAGCCAGTCCTGCTCGCCCTCGATCGCGGGACGGAAGCTCCCCCATTGCTTGAAGAAGAACGGCACCCCGGCAGCCGCGCACTGGTCGCGGATCGATCGGGCCCAGCCCGGGTGCATCGGCCGGGCCTTCGGTCCGCTCTCGCCGCCGACGATGATCCAGTCGAGGCCGCGGCTGCCATCCGAGAAGCGGCAGCCCGGGAATGCCCAGTCGGGGTCCGGGTTGGCGAGCCCGGTCTGGTCCGTCCAGCAGCGGCCGGCCAGTGCGTGCAGGTACTCTCGGTCGACCGTCGGGAACCGTCGGATCCGAGTGAAGTCGATCGGCCCCAGCAGCGGCTCGGCGCTCACGAACCGGATGGCTGCCGGCGTGGCCAGCAGCTGCGGAATCCGCTCATCGGCGCGCACCTGGTCCTCGGCCGAGACGCCGAGCCAGACGTTCTTGAGGGGCCAATCCACCCGCTCGAAGATGGTGGCGGCTTCGTTGGTAGGCATGCTGAGGATCTCGCCGCAATGGTCGGCAAACCGCTCCTCCATACCGTCGGGACTGGCGTGGAAGGTTTCGACGCACGCCCCGATATAGTCCCGCATCCTGCTGGCCCGCTTCGTGAGGACCTGGAAGGTGTGCTGCGGCGCCAGCGCCATTACCGCGAACACGCGGTCGATCCAGTCGTCCTGAAACGCCTCGTGGAACAGATCCCCCATGCTGTTGACGAAGATCCGCCGCGGCCGCTTCCAGCGCAGCGGCGCCGTCAGGATGTGCTCGGGCGCCAGCGCCAGGCGCCCGGTCCACACCGGCCCGGCCTTGCTCGGCTGGGTGGTGCCGGCGTAGTGCGTCGCCGGCGTCATCCGCTCGATCCGGGCGGCCTGGGCCATGGCGTAACAGTGGGTGCAGCCGGGGCTGACGATGCTGCAGCCGACGACCGGGTTCCAGGTGGCGTCGGTCCACTCGATGCCGGATTTGTCGCCCATGGCGGCCTCCTCAGAACGGGATTTCGTCGTCGAATTCGCCGCGGCCGCCGCCATCGGCGGACGGCGGGGCGTGCTGGGCGGGGCGGGTGCTGGTGCGGCCGTAGCCGTCCGGGTCGGGCGCCGGGCCGCTGCCGTCGCGGCGGCCGTCGAGCATCGCCAGCTCGCCGCGGAACTGCTGCAGCACGACCTCGGTCGAGTATTTCTCGACGCCGGCCTGGTCGGTCCATTTGCGGGTCTGCATCGCGCCCTCGACATAGACCTTGGCGCCCTTGCGCAGGTACTGCTCGGCCGTCTCCGCCAGGCGCTCGTTGAAGATGACGACGCGGTGCCACTCGGTCCGCTCCTGCCGCTCGCCGGAGGTGCGATCCTTCCAGGTCTCGCTGGTGGCGATGTTGAGCGTCACCACCTTCTTGCCCGCCTGGGTCGACCGCACCTCCGGGTCGCGGCCGAGGTTGCCGATCAGCATCACCTTGTTGAGGCTACCGGCCATCGGTGCCTCCATCGGCCAGGCGGTCGAGGCGGTCGCGCGCCTCCTCGCCGATCCTGTACCGGGCATCTATCGCTGTGCCGTGGTCGATCCGCGACTGGGCCATGGCGTCACAGCAGAGAGCGCAGAAGCGCCATGTCCCGATTTCGCCGTCGCACAGCTGCGTCAGCGATCGAGCGCGACTGCCGCGATCAATAGGGCCGGCGCAGATGTGGCATCGGTGGCTCTTCCGCACGACAACGAAGCCGTCGCGCATCGTACGAACGTTGATGTCGCGGTCGCCCTCAAACGGGTCGAATGCGAGACAGTCAGCGTCCCGCCGCTCCGCCGGGTTGTCCTCGATCACGCTCATTGCAGTCGATCCTTCTGCGCTTCCCCCACCTTGCTTTCGACCAGCCAGGGCAGCTTGTCGCCGGTGGCGTCGGCCCAGCGGAGGGCCGCGGGCGGGTCCTCGGCGAAGGTGGCGATGACTGCGGCCAGCAGCTGGGCGAGCTGGTCGGCCACCTGCTCGCCGGTCAGCTCCATGGCGACGGCGTGGGCCAGGATCGCGTCCTGCAGCGGGGAGGACGGCCGCTCGATGACGCGCAGGCAGTCCCGCTCGAACTCGTCGTAGTCCTGTGGCGGGCGGCCCTCGGGCACGGCAAGCGCGGTGACGTAGGCGGTTACGGGCACGCCCGTGTCGCTCCGCCCCTGCCACAGGCGGGCGCTGGCGCCGTTGAGGTCGACGATGGTCGGCGTGCTCTCGATGGTGAGCTTCACGGGCGTGTCTCCGAAGCGTAGGGCCGGCGGATCGCGAGGCGGGGCCGGCGGTGGGGTGGGGTCCAGCGCAGCGCCAGGTGGCGGCCGTCCAGTGTCCAGCGGCGGCCGCAGCTGGTGACGATGCGGCTGCGGAGCGCGCGGGCGACGGTGGTGGCGCCGATCGGCACCCCGCGCCGGTCGACGACGCACACCAGCTCGCCCGGCTCGAACGGGCGGTCAGGCATGGGGCGCCTCCTCCGGCACGCACGCAGAGCACAGGTCCGGCTCGAACCAGTGGCAGGGGCCGGCTTCGGTCACGCAGGCATTGCGTTCGCCGCACCCACATTCACGGCAGAGTGGCCCTGCCAGGCTGGGGACGGCCGGGAGGCCATCGGATTCCCATGCCTCGTCGGGCACGGCGGCGTCGATCGCGTCGCGCAAATGGCAGGCAATGGCGCTGTCCAGATAGGGGCTCACGGTGCGGTATCGCGGCCCGAGTTCGCCGCGATCCGCGCGGAGGTTGTTGTTGACGTTTTCAGCCGCGACCATTTCCAGGACCGCCGCGCCGATTGCCGCCTGGTGCTCGGGCGACAGCGTGACCCAGATGGCCGCGCCGTCGAAACGAGGGAGGGCGTCAGGCATGGTGCATCTCCTCGCTGGGTGGACGTCCGCCCAGGCCGATGGTCGCGCGGCATAGGCCGGTGCGCTCCAGCAGCTGGCGGCGGGCATCGCGGGGGAGTTCCCTGGCCCGCTCCTCGACCATCGAGAGCAGGGTGTCGGCCAGGCAGAGCAGGTCGTGGATCGAGGACGAGCTGGCGGTGCAGATGGTCCGGCCATGCTCGTTGATCGCCCCGACCAGGAACGCCCCGTCGGGCGAGACGTGGGCCAGCACCTCCTCGATCGCGCCGGCGATGCGGCGGCCGCGCTCCGGGGAGACGCGCGAGCGGACACGCTCGATGACGACGGTCGTCATGGCCGCCCCCCGGTCAGCGCGCGGACCGTCTCCTGCCACTCCAGCGCCTGGCCCTTGGCGAGCCAGGCGCGCACCAGGACGGTGCAGTCGCTGCGGCTCAGCGTGACATCGCGCGGGATGCCGGCGACGATCTGGCCGCGCTCGCCGGCCACGCGCAGCTCGTGCGCGGGGCCGGCGGCGCGATAGACCAGCTCGACCTCGATCGCCTCGGTCGAGATCGCGATCGGGCCGGTCATAGCCACCCCCAGCGCACGGCGGCGACGGTGCCGGCCATCACCCGGCGGCCGAGCAACGCCCCCACGAACGCCCCGGCCAGCGCCGCCAGGAAGCTCGGCGCCGTGTCCGGCAGGCGGAACGCCGGGAACAGGCGGCGGGCGGGGTTCTTGATCGGGATCGAGCGGTCGGCCCGGGTCGGGCGGATGTCGCCCAGGAGCGCGGACGGCGCGGTCATCGGCCGGCCCTCCGGGCGGTGCGCGGCTGGGGCCAGCTCGCGGGTGGCAGGGGACGGCGGCGGGCGGGCACATCCACCCGCCCGGCCGGCCGCTCGGTCGCCAGGATCTCGGCCGGCAGCAGGGCGCGGGCGGCCGGCAGGTGGCGGTCGATGCTCCGCCGGCTCCAGCCCCGGCGGGCGAGGTCCCGCTCGGTGACGCAGCCGCCATTGCCGGCCGCGATCTCGGTGATGTGCCGCGCGAGGCGGATGTGCGGCCGCGGTGCCAGCCCGGCCGGGTCGATCGCGGCCGTGGCCGCGGATGGATAGGTCAAGGTGCCCTCCTTTTTGACGAGGCGGAGGGTAATAGGATTTTTCCTATCGTGACAATAGGGTAAATCCTATTCAGTCGTGAGGAGGATGCATGCGATCGTGGAGCCGCTGGAAACGCAACCGGAGGTCGCCGTGCGCAGATTCGCCCTGGCCGTGCTGCTCGCGGGCGCGTCGGTGATGCCCGCGGCCGCGGCGGACATCCGGCTGACGCTCGGCCCGCTCGATCATCGCTACGGCGATATCCCGACCCAGTGGGTCACCGTCCGCAACGCCGGCGGGCAGCCGCTCCGCGCGGTGTGGGTCGAGTGCACGTTTTTCGCCGGCGCACGGCCGGTGACGAGCGGTGCCAACCGCACGACGGCGGGCCTCGCCCCCGGGCAGCACCAGACGATCGAGGTCGGAGGCTCCCCGCCGGCGCCGGCGACGCGGGCGGAGTGTGCCGCCCGCGAAGGGGCGATGTGATGGTGCGCCTGGTGCTGGCCGGGTTGCTGCTGGCGCTGGCCGCGCCTCCGGCCGAGGCGGCGAACTGCCGCAAGGGCAAGCCGTGCGGCGGTGCCTGCATCGCCCGCGACAAGGTCTGCCGGGTGGGCGGTTCCGGCGCGGGCCTGGTCCGCCCGAACGCGGAGATCAGCCGGGCGCGGGCCGTCGAGGATGCGCCCCCGGCGAGGTCGGACGGCCCGCCCCTGGTGCCGTGCCGGTGGGCCGGCGTCGTCTACCGCGTGCCCTCGGTGCTGTGCACGGACGGCGGCGGCTTCGTGGTGCGCTGAGCTACATCCGCCGGGCCAGCAGGCAGACGATCCGCCCGATGATGCGCACCTCGTCGGCGGTGCGCCGGTAGGACGAGTGCAGCGGGTTGTCCGAGCTGATGGTGAGCTGCGGCGGGTCGCTGCCGTCGTCGTTGTGGTCGACCCGCTTGATCACCAGGCCGAGCCCGTCCCACAGGGCGAACACCCCGGGCGGCGACGGCACCTGGTCGGCGGTGTTGATGATCACCCGGTCGCCGGGCAGCAGGGTCGGCGCCATGCTGTCGCCGACGACCTCGACGATTTTCGCGTCCTCTTCCCGCACCCGCAGGACGTAGCTGAGATACGGGGACGGCAGCCGCCAGGTGGCCACGGCCACGTCCCGGGCGACGACGTCGCGGCCGTTGTGGTCGACGGCGTTGACCAGCATCCCGCCGGCGCCGAGGCCGGCGCCGCCGCGGGCATCCATCTCCAGCACCTCGCCCGGGATCGGCGGCAGCGACTTCGGCGGATAACGCCGGGCCTGCCCCGACTTGGTGTCCGACCCGCGAAACACCTCCGGGTCGAGCCCGTAGCGCGCGGCGAGCGCCAGGCGTGATTCCTCCGGCAGGTTCCGTGGGCTGCTGCGGTGGACGAATTGCTGCAGGTAGGCGTGATTTTTCCCGATCGCGCGGGACATTTCCGACAGCGTCGTCTCGCGCTCCTGCGCGAGCTGCAGGATGAGGGCGCGGACGGGGTCGGGATGGGACGGGGGCACCATCCGCGCACCGTCGCGGGGGAAATAGGAGCCGTCCAATAGGATTTACCCTCTTGACCATATAGGATTTATCCTATTACGGTCGCCGCCCATGACGACCCTCCAGGACCAGTTCCTAGCCGAGATCGAAGCGTACCTGACCCGGGAGGGGATGGGCGCGACGCAGTTTGGCATCCGCGCCCTCAACGACCCGCGCTTCGTCTTCGACGTGCGCCGCGGCCGGATCTGCTCGGTGCGGACGGTCGACCGGGTCCGCGCCTGGATGGCCGACCCGGAACGTGCCAGCGAGGCCGCGTGATGTCGCTCGACGTGTTCGGCGTCTCCACGCTCGGCGCCACCATCCTGTCGCTGGAGCCGCATCCAGACGGCGTCTGCCTGCGGGTCGAGGCGACCAGCCTCTCGGTGCTGGTGCCGATCGGCCGCGACGTCGCCGCCGCCCTCGGCCGCCGCCTGGTCGAGCTGGCCGCGGCCCCGCCGGCCGCGGCCGCGCCTTTCGGCCCGTTCCCGGTCCAGCGCCGCACCCTGGCCGACGTCATGCGCGACGAGGCGTCCCACGATGGCTGATCTCCCCCTCCTGCCGCGCTCCCGCACCCCCGGCGCCGGCAGCGGCGCCGGCCGGGCCGCTCCCCAGGCCGGCCGGCGCCAACCCTCGTCGATCGCCGGCGTCGCGTCTCCCCTGATCGCCGCCGGCGGTTTAGGGCAGGCCCGGCCATGACCAAGCTGCGCGAGCCGGAGAGCGAGGAGGAGGCGCTGCTGCGCTGCCTCGACCTGCTGGGGCGCGAGCGCGCGGCCGCGGTCGCCGGGGTCAGCGCCGCCCACCTCTATGCCTGCTCCGACCCGGACCGGCCGGAGCGGCTGCCCTTCCACCGCGCCCAGGCCCTCGACCAGGCCGTGGCGGCGATCGGCGGCGCGCCGCCGTTCCTGGCCGTCCTCGCCCGGGCCGCGGCCGGCGCCCCGGCGCCGGCGATCGGCTTCGAGACGGCCATGCTGCGGGTCAACGTCGCCCTCGGCGATGCCGCCGAGGAGTGGGAGGCCGCCACCCGCGACCGCCGCATCTCGCCCCGCGAGCGCGCCCGCATCCGCGCCGCCCTGCGCAAGGTCGGCACGGCGTCCCAGGCCCTGACCCAGGCCGGCATCGCCGACCTCGCCACCCCCGCCCCGAGGCGCCGCCGATGACCGCCCCGTCTCTCACCCGGGACGAGGCCCGCCGGCGCCTGGCCGAGATCCGCGAGGAGGCACGCGCAATCCGCCGCCTCTACCCGGACCTGCGCAGCAACGGCCCCCGCCCCGACCTGGCTCGCCGCCAGCTGGCGGCCGACCTCTACCGCCGCGGCCGCACCCTGCTCCAGGTCGGCGACGCGCTGGGCATCAGCGATTCCGGCGCCCGCCTCCTCCTCCGCATGGGCGTCCCCCTGCGCCCCCGCGGCTGCCGGCCGACCGGGGCGGGCGAGGCCTCGCCATGACCGCCTCGCCCTTCCGCGGCCTGCCGCTGTCCCTGCCGGCGATCGCGGCCCTGCCGGTCGGCGAGCTGGTGGCGCCGGGCGGCGCGGTGCTGCTGTGGTGCACCTGGCCGCTCGTCGCGACCGGCGCCCATGTCGAGATCCTGCGGGGCTGGGGCTTCCCGGCCGTGACGGGCGGTGCCTGGGCCAAGCGGACCCGGACCGGCCGCCTGCGCTGGGGGCCGGGCTACGTCGTGCGCAGCGTGTGCGAGCCCTGGCTGATCGGCCTGGCGCCCGGCGCCGGTATCCGTGGCAGCAGCGTCGCCAACCTGGTCGAGACGCTGACCGACGCCAGCCTGGACGGCCTCGCCCGCGAGCACTCGCGCAAGCCGGACGCGGTCTTCGCGATGGTCGAGGCGCTGACCCCGGGTCGCCGCCGGCTCGAGCTGTTCTCGCGCACCGATCGCCCCGGCTGGACCAGCTGGGGCGACCAAGCCGGGACATGGGTGGCGTCGTGACCGCCTGGCCCTCGACCGACGACCGGCCGCGCCGCGGCTACCGGGCCGATGCCCGCGCCCGCCTCCTGGCCGCGCTGGCCGAGGCCGCGGCCGCCGGCCGGCCGTGCCCGTCCAACACGGCGCTCGCCCAGCTGCTGGACGCGACCGTGCCCCAGGTCAAGGTGACGCTGCAGCGCCTCGAGGCGGCGGGGGCGATCTGGATCGACGGCGCCAGCGGCCGCGGCCGGGTGGTGACGATCGCCGCCACCGGCGCCCGCACCGCCGGCGCCGTGCTGCCCGCGTCCGCCCCCCGGCCGGCGCCGGTCGGCCGCGTCGCCCCCGCCCCGGTGCCCGCCGGCGGCGATCGCCGCCGCCGCGGCGCGGCCGACGTCGCCGTCCGCTACGCCTGCCACTCGATCCTCGACGCGCCCGCGCACCAGGTGCGCACCGGCTGCGGCTGGATCGACGGCGACCTGCCGACCGGCGCCTGGAGCTACTGCAACGCGCCCGCGGAGCCCGGCTGCGACTGGTGCGCCCAGCACCGGCAGCGCTGCTACACGTTGCCGTCCGATCGGGCCGGATCAGCATGACGCCACGCCCGGTCAATCGCGTCTTCGGGTCAAAGGCACGGGTTGCTGATCGCATCCTGGCGCTGGTGCCGGCCGGACGATCTGTGTGGGTAGAGGTATTCGCCGGCTCGGCGGCACTCACGCTCGCGAAGGCGCGGCATCAGTCGGAGATTCTCAACGATCTGGACGACGATATCGTCAACCTATTCGACGTTCTGCGCGACGATGTCATGGCAGAGCGCCTCGCGCAGCAAGTCGGCCGGACACCGTGGTCGGAGAGGGAACGCGCCCGCGCAGCAGCGGCCATCGTGGGCGCCCCGCCAGCAGCTGACCCGGTCGAGAGGGCGCGCCGCTACCTGGTGCGCTCATGGCAGTCGGTTTCGGGCGATAGGCCGACGTTGACGGGCTTCAAGACGCACTGTGCAGCCAACAGTCAGTCCGCCCGCACATGGGGTCGGCTCCCGGAGCGGATCGCAGCCGCGGCATGGCGCCTGCGGGACGCGATAATCCTTTCGCGCCCAGCCATCGACGTCGTCGCTGGTTTCGCCAAGAACCCCGATGCAGTGCTGTTTGTCGACCCGCCGTATCCCTTGCGGTCGATCAACAGCAACTCGGCGCCCTATCGCTGGATGATGACGGACGAGGAGCACCTGGCACTGGCGCTCGCGGTGCGTGATGCCAAGGCGTCGATCATCCTGACGATGAGCCAGGGGACGATCTACGACCAGGTGCTGGCCGACTGGTGGCGATCCCCCCTCCGGGTCCGCGGCATGCGCAACAGCGTCAAGACCGAGACGATACATACCAATTTCGCGCCGGCGCTCCCGCTTTGGGACAGCGCCGAAGGCTGATCGGCGAACGCCGGCGGTCGGGTTCAGGGGGAAGTGGATGGCAGTCGACTGGCGCGCGCTCGCCGATGCGGGGTTTTCGTGCTTTCCGCTCAAGCCGCGGGACAAAAAGCCGTTCGGCGAGTGGAAACGGTTCCAGACCACGCCGCCGACCGACGAGGAAATCGCCAATTGGAGCCGGCGGCCGGACAATAACGGCGCCGTCGTCACCGGCGCGATCTCCAACATCATCGTGCTGGACACCGATAGCCCGGAGGCCGATGCGGAGGCGCAGCGGCGCGGGATCCCGGTCACGCCGACCGTCCGGACGGCCAAGGGCTGCCACTACTATTTCCGCCATCTCGGCCGGCCGATGGCGAATTTCGTCCGCCGGGAGGAGGGGATGGACCTGCGCGGCGACGGCGGCTACGTCGTCGCCGCCGGCTCGGTCCACCCGTCCGGCCATGTCTACCAGTGGGTCTACGCGCCGTTCGAGACCGAGCTAGCCGACCCGCCGGAGTGGCTCCTCGCCCTGATCGATGACGGCCGCCCGCGGGAACGGGGGACGCGCGAATCGACGGTCGTCGCCGGCCCCTGGGTGCCGCCGGCGCCGGATGGCCACTACCTGGCGCCGAAGCCGAACGCCTACGCCGAAGCGGCCCTCGATCGCGAGCTGGCGCAGCTGCGGCGCGCCGGCGAGGGCAAGCGCAACATCGCGCTCAACACGGCTGCCTATAACCTGGGACAGCTCGTCGCCGGCGGCGGGCTCGCCCAGGCTGAGGTGGAGCGGTCGCTGATGGCGATCGCCGTCCTGATCGGCCTGGATACCAAGGAGGCGCAGGCCACCATTGGTTCGGGGCTAAAGGCCGGCGCGGCCCAGCCGCGCACCGCTCCCGAGCCTAGACCAGGCCCACCCCGCCCGGCCGCGCGCCCGGCCTGTCCCTTATACCCATCCGCCGCCGCCGACGAAGAGGGTAGTGGAGATCACCGTGGTCGGCGTTGATGGTAAAACAAAACAGGTGAGAGAATAGACCCGATCCGGGGGCGGGGCGGCGACGATGACGGCCCCCGCTGCCCGTTCTCCCCGCTCGGCCAGCGCGACGGGGTCTACGTCGTCACCGCCGCCTCGGGCGAGGTCCGGCGGCTCGGCGTCCGCGACCTGTCGGCCAACGGCATCCTGTCGATCTGCAACGGCGACACGGCGTGGCTGATCGACCGCTTCCCCCGCTTCAACAAGGAGGGGCAGAGGATTGCCGACTGGAACGTCAAGCTGGCGGCGGCCGAGATCATCCGCATGTGCGCGGCCGCCGGCCTGTGGGACGACGACACGCCCGTCCGCTCCCTCGGCGTCTGGCGGCACGGCGACCAGATCCTGGTTCATTGCGGCGACGCGGTCCGCATCGGCGACGACTGGCACCCGGCCGGCCGTCGGATCGGCCCGGCGCTCTACCCCTCCGCGCCGTCGATCGCCCGGCCGTCGCTGGTGCCGGCCGACGAGGCCACGGCGCGCACCCTGGCGGACCATCTCCGCCTGTGGTCGACCAAGCAACGCGCCGGCCGCACCCTGCTCTATGGCTGGATCGCCGTCGGCTATCTCGGGGCGGCCCCGCGCTGGCGACCGCATTTCCTGGTCTCGGGCGAGCGCGGCTGCGGCAAATCCAGCCTCGCGACCCTGGTCGATGCCGCGCTCGGGCCGCAGTCCCGCATGGTCAACAACTACACCGAGGCCGGCATCCGCCAGGCGCTCACCAACGAGGGCCGCGGCCTGGTCCTCGACGAGGCCGAGGGCGACACCGACCGGGTGCAAAAGCTGATCGAGCTGCTGCGCCAGATGTCGGGCGGCGAGGGGGTCCAGGGCCTGCGCGGCACCATCGGCCACGGGGCGCAGCGGTTCTCGCTGTCGGGCGCGGTCTACCTGTCCGCGATCAACGCCCCGATGCTGGAGCCACAGGACCGCTCGCGGATCACGGAGGTCGAGCTGCAGCCGCCCGGCACCGATGTCGGCGCCGCCGACCGGGTCGTGCAGGCGACCCTCTGGGCGGGCGAGCGGTCGGCCGCGCTCCGCGCCCGGGCGGTCGCCGGCTGGCAGCGCTTCGTCGACAACCTCGGCATGCTGCGCTCGATGCTGATCGAGCGGGGCTGCGACGGCCGCCAGGCCGACCAGCTCGGCACCCTGCTCGCCGCCGGCGCCATGATGCACAACGACCGGCCGCTCGACAGCGACAGCGCGAGCGTGATCGTCGACAAGGTCGAGCCGATGATCTTCCGCCTGCGCGCCGAGGACGAAGAGGACAGCGACCCGCGCCGCTGCCTCGCCGTCCTGATGACGACGCAGCTGGACCACTGGCGCGGCGGCAACAAGTCGACCGTCGGCCGCGTCCTGATGGATGCGCTCAAGACCGAGGGCACCGAGGCCCGCGAGGCGCTCAAGACCTACGGGCTGCTCGTCAAGCTCGACGCGCTCCGCTGGCGCGAGGGCGAGCGCGAGGTCGAGGTGCCGGGCCCGATCCTGGTCGTCGCCAACAGCCACGAGGCGCTCAGCCGCTTCTTCCGCGACAAGGCGTGGCGGGGCGGCGGCTGGGCCCGGGCGCTGCTGCGCCTGCCCGGCGCCCAGCCGGCGCCGCCGCTGCGCTTCGACGGCCATCGCGCCCGCGGCGTCATCATCCCGGCCGGCCTGCTGCCCACCCCTGCCACCCCGGGCGACGACGTGCTGTCGGCCCAGTCGGGGTAGCGCATCGGCGCGTCCACTCCTGCGAGCGGCGGAACGGCAGAACGGCCGGTTCCGCCGCTGTTCCACCTTCCGTTCCGGCTGTTTCCTCGCCCGATCAATGGCTTAGGTCGCAGGCGGAACGGGGAACGGCGCCAAGCGCGCTCCATGGCTGTTTTCTCGTTAGGAGGCCAAAACATGTGTTCCGCTGTTCCACCCCTTCCTTTCCTTGAGATTGTCCAAAGAGATCAATGGAGTAGCCCGGAACGAAAGCCGGAACGGCGGCGGAACGAAACCCGGAACAAGATCCGGGAGGCGCGCGATATCGAGGATATCGTCGCCTGGACCTATCAGCAGCAGCAGGCGCACCGCTCTGCGTCCGGGCTCGGGCGGGAGCGCGGGTGGCTCCGGGCCGGTGCGCTCGACTACTCGCGGCCCATGGTCCAGGGCGGCGGGGCGGGCGCCTTCGATCTGCATCCGGATGCCGAGCTGGTGCACGATGCGATCGGCCGGCTCGGGCTCGCGCATCTGGCCGAGCATGGCCGTGGCGGCACCCGGCCCGACTGCAAGCTGCGCGCCCGCACCCGCTACGAGCCGGAGCTGGACGGCCGCGGCTACCCGACGGTCGTGCGAGAGTGGGATCGGCATCGCAACCCGGTCGCGCCCTGGTGTCCGATCGTCTACCGCGACCCGGTCGAGGTCATCGTCGCCGCGCGCACCGCCTACCTCGCCTGGTGGCACGACCTCGTCGCCCTCCGCCGAGTGGTCGCGCCCCGCCTGGTGCGCTGGCACGCGACCGGCCCGGCCGCCCCGCGTCGCCCGTGGCTCGCCCCCGCTTGACGTTACGATGTGCCCTTGACACATTCCGCACCCTCAGGCGCAGCGTGAGCGTCTCAAAGCCCCGCCCTCATCGGCGGGGCTTCGTCGTCCCAGGCCCTCCCACGCGCGCCCTAGGCCCCGCCCCGACCCCTCGCCCGACCGCCCCGCACCCCCCCGCGCCGGGGCGACGCGGGTCCTCCCGGCCCGAGCCCGCAACACGGGTCGCGGAGCCCCGGGGTTTCGCTAGTCACCGGTGTTGTTTCTGATGCAACGCCGCACCTTTGCAACAGGCTGGAACATGCAACAGGCACCGCTCGTCGGGGTGCGTGCTGCTGCGGCCGCGCTCGGCCTGGCGCCGTCGACGGTGTCGCGACAGCTGGCCGCCGGCATCATCCCCAACCGCGGCTCGTCGGCCGAGCCGCTGGTCGACGTCGAGGAGGCCCGGGCCGCCCGCGCGGACCGGCTCGACCACGGCAAGGCGAAGGGCACGCGCACCGGCGAGCTGGACATCCGCCCGCCGGCGCCGCGGCGCGAGACGACGGCCGGTAAGCGCGACCAGAAGCTCGACCAGGAGATCCGCCGCCTCGAGCGCGAGAACGCCGAGCGGGAGAAGGAGCTGCTGAGCCGGGCCGCGACCGACCGGGCCTTCGCCGAGCTGGCCGGCATCGTCCAGCGCGGCCTGGCCGAGCGGTCGCGCCGCCTGGGCGCGCGAGTGACGGGGCGGCGTGACCTGGCCGAGGTCATGACGGCGATCGAGGACGAGGACCGGAAGATCCTGGAGGCCATGCGCGATGAATACCGACGCCAGCTCGCCTGACGACCCGCGGTTCCCGGCCATGCCGGTCGCGCGCGCCGTCGCGTTCGCCGCCTTCTTCGCCGCCCTGGTACCGGCCCCGATCCTGTCGGTCGACGCCTGGGCCGTCGCCGAGCGGATCGTCGCTCCGGAGTCCGGCTCGCCCAGGCCCGGCCGGTGGGATCCGGAGCTGGCGCCGCACCTGGTCGAGATCCACGAGTGCGTCTCCGACGGCGCGCCCTACTCGGACACATGGGTGCGGAAGTCGGCCCAGATCTCCGGCACCGAGGCCGGGCTCAACCTCTTTGGGGCGACCGTGCAGGGCGCTTCGCCGACCCGCCCGCGGCCCATCGTGATCATCCTGCCGACGATCGACGAGGCGAAGAAGTACAACAAGATCAAGCTGCAGCCGACGATCGACGCCACCCCGGCGCTGGCCGGGCGGATCGAGGGCGTGAAGTCGCGCGACAGCGACAGCTCGACCGGCTCGCACAAGCGTTTCCCCAACGGCTTCTGCGTCCTCACCGGGGCGAACAGCTCGGCCGGGCTGCAGATGGTCTCGGCCCACACCATGATCCTGGAGGAGGTGTCCGAGTATCCGCAGGAAGCCGGTGACCGCGGCGACCCGGTCGACCAGGCGCTGGCCCGGGCCAAGGCGTGGGAGACGTACCGCCCGAAGCGCCTCTACATCTCGACCCCCGGCATCCTCGGCTCCTGCCGCATCACCCAGGGCGAGGCCGCCTCCGACCAGCGCCGCCGCTACCTGCCGTGTCCGCACTGCGGCCGGTACCAGCAGCTGCTGTTCGGGAACATGCGGTTCGCCGACGCGGCCCCCTTCGGCACCCACTTCGTCTGCCAGGCCGCCGCCTGCGAGCAACGCATCGAGCATCACCACAAGGAGGCGATGCTCGATGCCGGCGTCTGGATCAAGACCTACCCGGACGCCGACGGCGTCGTCCCGCCGGCGGTGATCGCGCCCGAGGCCCTGCCCGCCTGGCGCGCCCGGGACAGCGCCGGCCGCGACGCGGGCTTTGCCATCTGGCAGGCCTACAGCAAGCTCGGCACCTGGGACCGCATCGCCAAGGAGTTCCTCGACAGCCGCGGCAAGCCGCTGAAGGAGAAGGCGTTTTCCCAGCAGACCCTGGGCGAGGCGTGGGAGGAGCGGGGCGACGCGCCCGATGCCGAGCGCCTCCTCGAGCGGCGCGAATCCTGGCCGCCGCGCCAGGTCCCGACCGGCGTCCTGCTGCTGACCGCCGGTGCCGACGTCCAGGACGACCGGCTCGAATGGTACGTCTGGGGCTGGGGGGTCGGCCTGTCCGGCTGGCTGGTCGATCGCGGCGTCGTCGCCGGTGACCCGGCCGACCCGGCGACCTGGAAGGGCCTCGACCCGCTGGTCGAGCGCGCCTGGCGCGATGCGCGCGGCGGCCGCTGGACGCTCGACGCGATCGGCATCGACAGCGGCTACCTGTCGCAGCAGGTCTACCGCTGGGGCCGGCGCCACGCCGCCTCGGGCAAGGTCTTCGTCCTCGACCCGTTGGGCGGCTGGAAGCGCCCGCCGCTCGGCACCGCCAGCCCGCGCGACATCGACTACGAGGGCCGCAAGCTGGGCTCGGTCCTGGCCTGGCCGGTCGGCACCTACGACCTCAAGTCCGAGCATTACGCCAGCCTGCGCAAGACGATCGAGGGGCCGGACGCCGACGGCACCTGGCCGCTGGGCGCCCTCCATCTCAACGAGCTGGTCGACCAGGAAATCACCCAGCAGCTGACCGCGGAAATGCTCAAGTCCCGCCCGCTCAGCAACGGCCTGGTCGCCCGCGAGTGGGTCAAGATCGTGGCGTCCCGGCGCAACGAGGCGCTCGACTGCGCGGTCTACGCCCGGGCGCTCGCCCACCACCTGACCGACAGCCTGACGCCGGAGGATTGGGCGGCACTCGCCGCCCGGCGCGGTGCCCAGGCGGAGGATGTGCAACGGGATCTGGCCGCGCTGTGGGCGCCGCCGCTGCCGGCGACGGTGGCGGAGGCGTCTCAGCCCGGCGAGACGGCGGGGGCGGCGGCAGGGCAGGTGGGGACGGTCGCCGCCGCCCCGGTCGAGACGCCGGTGGAGGCCGCGCCGCGCGGCCGCAGCGTGCGCGGGCGGGTGACGCACTGATGGCCGGCATCACGCTCGCCCAGGCCGAGGCCCAGCTGGCCGCCTGGCTGGCCGCGTCCGAGGCGGTCGCCCGCAACCAGTCCTATCGCATCGGCGAGCGGCAGCTGACCCGCGCCGACGCGGGCGAGGTCCTGCGCCAGGTCACCTACTGGGACGGCCGGGTGCAGGCGCTGGCCGCGGCCGCGACCGGCCAGGGCCGCGTCCGCCAGGCGGTGCCGCTGTGAAGCTGCCGCCGCCGTCCCGCCTCGACCGCGCCATCGCCTATTTCGCGCCGGCCACGGCCGCGCGCCGCATCGTCGCCCGGGCCCAGATCGCCCAGTATTCGGCCTTGACCGGGGGCGGCAGCTACGGCGGGTATGACGGCGCCCGGCGCGACCGGGCCGCGACCCAGCGCTGGCGGCCGCGCGGCAGCTCGGCCGACGCGGCCCTGCTGCCCGACCTGCCGGACCTGCGCGACCGCGGCCTCGCCCTGGTGCGCAACCACCCGATCGCGCGCGGCGCCCTGTCGGGCACGGTGACCAAGGTCGTCGGCCCCGGCCTCAAGCTCAAGGCGCGGATCGACCGCAAGCGGCTGGGGATCGGGGAGGAGGCGGCCGACGCCTGGGAGCACGAGGCCGAGGCGCTCTATCGCGAGTGCACCTCCTCGATCGACATCGATGTGACCCGGACCCAGCGGTTGACCGGCGGGCTCGACGACCTGGTGCTGCGGGCGATGCTGGGGGAGGGCGACTGCGCCGTCATCCGGCGGTGGAAGGAGCGGCCGGGCCGCCGCTTCGCCCTGGCGCTGCAGGTGGTCGAGGGCGCCCGCCTGGCCAACCCGCAGGGCCGGCGCGACGACGAGACGCTGCGCGCCGGGGTGCAGATCGACGCCGATGGCGCCCCGGTGGGGTACCATTTCCGCAACCGTCATCCGGGCGACCTCGGGCGGCTCGACACCGGCTCGACCTATGTCCCGGCCTTCGGCGCCGGCTCGGGCGAGCAGCATGTGCTGCACATCTTCCGCCGCCTCTACATCGGCCAGCACCGCGGCGAGCCGTTCCTGGCGCCGGTGATCGAGCCGCTCAAGCAGCTCGGCCGCTACAGCAACGCGGAGCTGATGGCGGCCGTCGTCACCAGCTGCTTTGCGATCGAGAGCAGCTCGGCCCAGGGCCCGGCGGCCTCGCCGCTGCGCTCCGTCAACCCGGGCGCCGGCGCCGGGAAGAAGGAGAAGATCCATATCGACGAGGGCGGCCTGATCATCGATCTGGGCCCCGACGAAAAGGTCGCCGCCTTCGAGTCCGGCCGGCCCAACTCCCAGTTCGATCCGTTCTTCATGGCGATTGTCCGCCAGATCGGCATTGCGTTGGAGCTGCCCTCCGAGGTGCTGCTCAAGACCTTTACGGCCTCATATTCGGCAGCCCGGGCCGCTCTGCTGGACGCCTGGCACTTCTTCCGGACCGTGCGGGCCTGGCTCGCCCAGGCCCTGCACCAGCCGGTCTACGAGTGGGTCCTGGCCGAGGCGGTGGCCCGCGGCTACCTGCGCGCGCCCGGCTTCTTCGATCGCCCGGAAATGCGGCTGGCCTGGTGCGGCGCCCGTTGGATCGGCCCGGCGCCGGGCCAGATCGACCCGAAGAAGGAGGTCGACGCGGCGATCCTGCGCATGGATTCGGGCCTCACGACGCTGGACGACGAGACGGCCGAGCTGACCGGCGGCGACTGGGAGGTCAACCACCCCCAGCAGGTCAAGGAACGCCGCCGCCGCGAGGCCGACGGCCTGATCGGCCACAATGGCGGCCCGGCGCTGAGCGACGGCGACTACGACGAGCGGGAGCAGGACGAGGATCGTCCGGAAGAGGAGGACGAATCATGACCACCCGGGCCTATCGCGCCATCCTGGCCGGCCAGTGGGCGATCGAGGCGGACTGGCTGCCGGCCCTGGCGGCGCTCGCCGCCCGCCAGGACGCGCCCGAGCTGGCGGCGCTGCGGGAGCGGCGCGGCCACCTGGTGGGCCAGCCCCAGGCCTACGACGACGACGGGCGCCCGGCTGAGCGCCGGCGCTCCTACGCGATGCGCAATGGGGTTGCGATCGTGCCCGTGATGGGGCCGATCTTCCCGCGCGCGAACATGATGACCGAGTATTCCGGGGCGACGTCGGTGTCCCTCCTCGAGCGCCAGCTGCGCGAGGCACGCGCCGACCCGGAGACCCGCGCCATCCTGCTCGACGTCGACAGCCCGGGCGGGGTCGCGACCGACATCGCCGCCTTCGGCGACCTCCTCTACGGGTCCCGCGGGGCGAAGCCGATCGCCGCCTATGTCCGCGGCGCCGGCGCCTCGGCCGCCTACTGGATCGCCTCGGCGGTGCCGCAGGGCGAGCTGTGGGTGGCGGAGACCGGCTATGTCGGCTCGATCGGCGTCGTGACCGGCGTCGAGGTGCAGGAGGAGCCGGACGGCAACGGCCGCCGGCGGATCGAGGTCGTCTCGTCCAACGCCCGCAACAAGCGCCCGGACCCGACCACGGACGACGGCCTGGCCGAGATCCGCCGCACGCTCGACGCGCTGGAAACCCGCTTCGTGGCCGCCGTCGCCCGCAATCGCGGCGTCTCGGCCGAGCATGTCATCGCCCATTTCGGCCAGGGCGGGGTCGAAGTCGGCAGCGACGCGGTGCGCATCGGCATGGCCGACCGCGTCGGCAGCTTCGACCAGGTCCTGGCCCATCTCGCGGCGCGTGCCGCATCCTCGAGGGAGACCCGACGCATGACGATCGAGAACGACCAGCCCGTTACGGCGGAAAGCCTGGCCGGGACCTTCCCGGCCCAGGTGGCCGAGATCCGCACCGCCGCCGCGGCGGCCGAGCGCACCCGGATCCTCGGCATCGAGGCCCAGGCCCTGCCCGGGCACGAGGCCCTGATCGCCACGCTCAAGGCGGACGGCAAGACCACGCCGGAACAGGCGGCCGTCGCCATCCTGGCGGCCGAGAAGCAGTCCGGCGCGCGCATCCTGGCCGGCCTGCAGCAGGATGGCCAGCAGCCGGCCCCGCCGCCCTCGACCGGCGCCCCGCCGGTGCCGGCGGCCGCCGACCCGTCGGTCCCGCTGGAGACGCGGGCCAAGGCCGCCTGGGAGGCCTCGGCCGCCATCCAGGCCGAGTTCCGGACCTTCGCGGCGTACCACAACTACCTGAAAGCCACGGAAGGCGGCCGCGTCCGCGCCGTCGGCCGCGCCGGCTGAAAGGACGTCCCATGAGCAGCGTCGAGAGCCATTCGGACGCGCGCACCGTCAACAACACGATGCGCCATGCCTATCGCGTCCTGACCGATGCCGAGAAGGCGGCGATGCAGGAGGTCAAGGACATGGGGCTCGCGTTCCATGACCGGATCGCCGCCCTCGGGTCCTCGCGGGAAGTGTCGCTCGCGAAGACGAAGGTCGAAGAGGCGGTCATGTGGGCGGTGAAGTCCATCACCGCCTGACCATCCACCACCACTGACCCTGCAAGGGCGGCCTCCGGGCCGCCCTTTGCGTTTGGAGGCGACGACTTATGACCACGCTTGCAGTCGACAAGCCGCGGGACGAGGAGCTGGGCGACCAGAACGACCTGCCCGTGATCGCGGCGGACATCATCTACGAGGGGGCGGCCGTCGGCGACAATGGCTCGGGCTATGCCCGTCCGCTGGTCGCCGGCGACCCGTTTCGGGGCTTTGCGATCACTCGGGCCGACAACGCCGCCGGCCTGGCAGGCGCCCGGTCGGTACGCGTGCGGCATCACGGGCGCGCTGTGCTGCCTGTCGCGGGGATCGCGATCACGAGCGTCGGGGCGGTCGTCTACGCCTCCGACGACGACACTTTCACGATGACGGCCAGCACCAATTCGCCGATCGGCACCGTGGTCCGCTTCGTTTCCTCCGGGATCGGCGTCGTCGAATACGACGCGGGCCTGGCGCTGACGGCGCTGACCACGGCGATCGCCGCCGGCAGCTGATCGGGGGGACCAGGACATGAGTGCAGCAGGACTTTCCTCGCGGGCGATCATCGGCGAGTTCTACGCCCGCCTCGAGGCGGCGACGGGGATGAGCTGGATCACCGCGCTTTCCATGCTCTTCCAGTCCGACCAGGGCTCGGAGGAGTACAAGTGGCTGGGCCAGGCGCCGGTGATGCGCGAATGGGTCGGCGGGCGCGAGGCCAAGGGCTTCCGCGAGAACGGCTTCACGGTCCCGAACAAGACCTTCGAGGCGACGACCGTGGTCTCGGTCGACGACCTGCGCCGCGACAAGACCGGCCAGGTGATGCTGCGCATCGGCGAGATGGCCGGGCGCACGGTCAGCCACGATGCCGGCCTGATCTCGACCCTGATCGTCAATGGCGGCACCGGCCTCTGCTACGACGGGCAGTATTTCTTCGACACCGACCACGCCGAGGGGGCGAACGGCAGCCAGTCGAACATCGTCACCTGGGACATCTCGGACGGCGGCGGCGGCGGCACGGCGACGGCGCCGACGGCGAAGACGATGGCGGACGCGATCGTCGCCGGCATCGCCCGGATGCTGTCGTTCAAGGATGACGTGGGCGAGCCGCTCAACGAGATGGCGAAGGATTTCGTCGTCATGGTGCCGCCCTCGATGATGGGGCCGGCCCTGGCGGCGACCGGCTCCGCCGTCATCGACAGCAACCAGACCAACGTGATCGTCGCCCAGAAGGAGTTCCGGATCACGCCGGTGGTCAACCCGCGCCTGGCCGCCTGGACCGACAAGTTCGCGCTCTTCCGCGCCGACGGCGACGTCAAGCCGTTCATCCGCCAGTACGAGGAGGACGTGACGCTGCAGGCGCTGGCCGAAGGGTCGGAAGAGGAGGTCAAGAACAACAGGCATCTCTACGGCGTGAAGAAGATCGCCAATGCGGCCTATGGCTACTGGCAGCACGCCTGCCAGGTCGGGTTCCAGGCGTGATGCGCGCCTATCGCGTGGTGGCGGCGACGGGCCTGGCCCTCGCCGCCGGCCACCTGGTCGGGCTGACCGAGCGTCGGCAGCTCGACCGCTTCCGCGCGGCACTCGACGACGTCGACTTCGACGCCGGCATCTTCCGCCTCAACCGCCCGGTGCAGTTCAAAGTGGGCGAAGTCCTGGGCCTGGAGGGCGAGATCCCGAAGGTCCTGGCCGAGGCCGTCGAGCCGACCGAGCCGGAGGAGGAGGAAGCCCCGAAGAAGCGGCGGAAGAAGGCGGCGGCCCCGCCACCGCCGCCGCCGCCCCCACCTCCGCCACCCCCGGATGACGGCGGCGAGGGCCAGCCGGCCGGCGAGGGCCAGCCCCCCGGCGCCGACAGCCAGGCCGGCGCCTGATGCCGGTCGAATCCGCGGCCGACCGGGCGGCGTTCTTCGACCCCTCCGAATTCGGGGCCGAAGGCAGCTACACCCCGCCGGCCGGCACCCCCGCGACCCCGGTCGAGCTGCTGCGCTGGAAGCCGGAGGAAATGGGCTGGCGGCCGCTCGCCGGCGACGCGGACCTGTTCGCCGGCGCCCGGCTGTCGTCGGGCGCCCAGGTGCTGGCCTGGGTCGTCTCGATCCTCCGCGACCAGGTGGCCCTGGCGGAGAGCGGCGGGACGCTGACGATGGATGACCTGGTCTACCCGGTCCGCCGCGCCCAGCTGGCCGAGGATGGCGAGATCTGGCTGCTGGGCCTGGGCGCGCCGGCGGCGGTGCCCTGATGCCGCCGCCCGTCGCCTGCCGCGAGCGCATCCTGCTGGCGATCGAGACGCGCCTGGCGGCGATCGCCACGTCCGTCCCCGGCCTCACGGTCGAGCGCGACCGCGAGGAGCCGGTTGAGACCAAAGACATGCCGCGGCTGGTCGTGACCGAGCTGGGCGAGGTCCTGCAGGGCGACCTGACCGGCGAGGATGGCTGGACGCTGACGCTCGCCGTCGCCGGCTATGTCCGCGGCGCCACGGGCGCCAACGACGCCGCCCGGGCCAAGGCGGCCGCGGCCGCGGCCAACGATCTGCGCGCCCGGGCGCAGGCCGCACTCCGCGCCGACGTCACGCTGGGCGGCCTGGCGCGCGACCTCCGGCCCGCTGCCGAGGCCGAGGCGTTCCCGCTCCTGATCGATTGCGCCGACCCCGCCAAGGCGTTCGCGACCCCCTGGGAGGTCGATTACGCGACCGAAGAGGGCGACCCCTACACCTTCGCCACCCACGTCTAGGAGGCCCGATGCCTGCCCCTGTGATCCCCGCCGTCGGCGGGTCGCGCACCCTGGCCGAGCTGGAGGCGCTGGCGCTGGCCGGCACCGCGGCTCCGCCCGTCACGCCGCCGGCGCCGCCGGCCCCCGCACAGCCGCCGCGCCGCCGCCCGGCGGCCGCGGCCGAGAAGGAGTAAGCGCCGATGTCCGACTATCGCATCCGCAACGGCCAGCTCGCGGTCGAGATGCAGCCCGACCCGGGCGTCGAGGAGGCGCCCGACGCGGCCGCCGACGCGATCAAGGTCCGCACGTCGATGGGCTACAGCCCGAATTTCGACAGTATCGACACGGACTACCTGCAGGCGTCGCTGACCCAGTCGGCGCCGATCACCGGCGGCGGCAATGTCGGTTTCACGCTGCCCTGTTTCCTCAAGGGGTCGGGAACGGCCGGCACCGCGCCGGATTTCGGCAAGCTCATTCGCGCCTGCGGCCTGTCGGAGACGCTGACGGCGGCCGCGGTCAGCGACACCGCCCAGGCGGGTGCGGCCTCGACCATCACCCTGCATGCCGGCGCCTCGGCCGTCGACGAGGCATACAAGGGCATGCTGATCTCGACCACCGGGGGCACCGGCCCGGGCCAGACGCGCGTGATCGCCGGCTATGTCGGCTCGACCAAGGTGGCGACCGTCTACCCGGCCTGGACGGTCACCCCGGATGAGACGACCACCTTCTCGGTCCACGCCAACGCGGCCTATCGCCCGGTCTCGGTCGGGCTGGAGCGGGTGTCGATCGCCACCTGGCAGCACAGCTCGGTCGGCGGCAACGCCTCCCGCCGCCGCCGCCTGATGGACGGCATGGGCACCTTCCGCCTCGGCATCCCGCCGCGCGGGCTGGCGACGATCGATTTCACGATGACCGGCAACCTGCCGGCCGCCCCGGACGACGTCTCCAAGCCTTCGGCGCCCACCTACCAGTCGTCGGAGCCGGGGCCGTTCCTGGCCGCCCAGGCCTATCTCGGCGGTGCCAAGGTCAAGTTCGCCGAGTTCTCGTTCGACCTGGCCGGCGACGTGCAGCAGTTCGACGACCCCGAAGCCGCCTACGGCTACGGCCCGGCCGACATCCTCAACCGCGTCTCGACCGGCTCGATCACCCCGAACCTGACCCTCAACAGCGCGCGGGATGCGTTTTCCGACTGGCTGGGGTCCACCTCCCGCGCGCTGTGGCTCAACTGGGGGCCGGCGGCCGGCAAGCGGGTGTCTCTCTATTTTCCGGCCCTCCGCTACACCGGCAATACCCCCGGCGAGACCCGCGGGTTCGCCACCGAGCAGATCCCGTTCCGGTCGGTCGCTGAGGATGGCGAAGTCTGGATGTGCATCTACTGAGGATCGCCCGATGACCGTCCCCGTCTCCCCCCGCCACCCTGTCCAATGGTCCGCCCGCCTCGAGGCGGAGGAGGTGCTGCGCCAGGTGCGGACCGAGTGCGAGGCGCTGCAGGCGCGCCTGGCGGCCCTGTCGCCGGTCGAGCCGGGCTCGACCGAGGACCAGGCGCGCGCCGCCCTCCTGGCCGCGTCCGAGGCGGCGGTCGCGGCCGCCGAGGGCCAGGTCGCGCGGACGGTCGACCGTGTCGTCTACTCGGTCGCCGTCCCGACCCGGGCCGAGCGCGCCCGGGTCCGGCGCGAGGTCAACGCGGCCGGCTGCACCTACCCCGACGACACCACCCTGCGGGCGACCCTGCGGGCCGGGGTCGAGGAGGGGATCGAGCCGGGCGAGCTGCAGGATCGGCTGCTGGCCGCGATCGACGCGGTCGAGACGGCGCTCGTCGCCGGCGAGGTGATCCCGGCCGATGCGGCCGAGAGCTATGGCGAGCTGCACGCGCGGATGCGGCGCGCGTTTCCGCGCTACGCGACCCTGCTGGCTGACCGCGAATACTATCTGGACATGGTGCCGGCCATGATCGCCGCCGCCTTCGTCCGCGGCGAGACCCGGCCGGGCCGCCCGGCGGAGACCTACCCGCGCGGCGAGGATGGCCGCGTCGCCGATGCGATCCTCGACCGGATCGAGGCCCGCGGCGACCTGCAGCCGCTCGGCATGTGGATCGTCAACCGGCTGATGCAGCTGCCGGCGGACGTCGACCGGGACTGACGCTCGCCGTCGCCGTCGCGCTGCACCCGCTCGATTTCGACGAGGACGCTTTCGAGGCGGGCGACGAGGGCGAAAGCTGGACGGTGCTGGGCCAGGTCTACCGGACCAACCCGCGCCGCCGGATCACCGAGGATCACCGGGAAATGCTCAGCGTCTGGCGCCTCTGGCGCCAGGTGGCGGGGCCGTTCGGCCAGGGCGCGGGGCACCTGCCGGACGCGGGCGGCGTGCAGGACCAGGCCGCGATCATGCTCGACGCGCTGGAAGCCATGTCGGCCGCCGAGGCGGCCATCCGCAAGGAACGGAAGGGAGGGGACGAATGAAAGTCAGCGTGCGCGTGCCCCTCCCGGCCGAGATCGCGGCCGTCGTCCGCGGTGTCTCCACGGACATCGCCGGCATCGCCCATGGCGCCGTCGAGCGGGCGTCGCAGCGGTTGACCGAGGACCTGCGCAAGGGGGTCCGCGCGGCCGGGTTGACCCGGAAGAACGACCGGCTGGAACGGGCGGTCCAGGTCAACGTCTACCCGAGCCGGCGGAAGTCGGCCGGGGCGACGGGCTGGGTCTTCTCCAAGGCGGTCCGGGTCCACGAGGCGCACTCGCAGCCGCGCACCGTCACCTCGGCGCGCGGCCGCTGGCTCGTCCTGCCGCTGCCCGGCGCCCGCGCCCGGGGCCTGGACGTGGGCGACCGCTGGGGCGGCGGCCTCGCCCGGAAATGGTCGCAGCTCACGCGGATCATCGGCCAGCCCGGCATGGTGCGCCTGCCGGTCCGCGGCCGGCCGGACCGCGTCGTGATCGGCCTGCGCCGCAAGGGCGGCGGTGTCGAGCCGCTGTTCCTCCTGGTCAAGCAGGTCCGCCTCACCTCGTCGATCGACTGGCAGGGCCCGGCCCAGCGCGCGATCGACGGCCTCTACCGCGACCTCGCCCAGCAGCTCGGCGGATAGATGCCCGCCGCCCGCTCGCTCGCCATCCGTCTCTCGCTCGACGAGACGGACAAGCTCCGCGCCGCCCTCAAGGGCGTCGAAGGGGACTTCGCCGAGGTCTTCCGCAAGATCGACAGCGCGGCCGACCCCTCCGCGCGCCAGCTCGACCGGATCGAGAACCGCCTCGACGCGGCGGCCCGTGGGGCCAAGCAATTCGGCCGGGACACCGACGCGCTCGCCCAGTTGCTCGATAAAGGCAAGATCAGCCTCGAGCGGCACAACGAGCTGCTGGATCTGTCGCGCAAGCGCTACACTGAGGGTGCGTCGGCGGCGAAGCAATTCGGCACCGAGACGTCCGGCATCGGCCGGGCGGTCGACACGGCGAAGAGCGCGCTCGGCACCCTCGGCATCGCCGTCTCGGCGGCGTTTGCCGTCGACAAGGTCAAGGATTTCGTCCGCGAGGTCGGCCTGGCGGGCGAGACGATGGCCCGCTACGAGGCCAAGTTCAAGATTGAGACCGGCGGCATCCAGACCGCCCGCGACCTGCTGCGCGATGTCTACAACCAGGCGCAGTCGGCCGGCGTCAAGATGGCCGACGCGGTTACGCTCTTTTCCCGCAACAACGAGGAGCTGCGGAAGATCGGTGCGACGCAGGCCGATGTCCTGAAGTTTATCGACACTGTTCAAAAGTCGTTCGTCGTCGCCGGCGCATCACTCAGCGAATCGCAGTCGATCGTCACCCAGCTCTCGCAGGGCCTGGCCGCCGGGCGCCTCAACGGCGACGAGCTGCGCTCGATCCTCGAAAACAACCGGGTCCTGGCCAAGGCGATCGCCGCCGAATTCGGGGTCGGCACCGGCGAGCTGAAGAAGCTGGGGGAGGAGGGCAGGCTCGTCTCCGAGCGGGTGCTGAAGGGCATCCTCGCCGGCGCGACCGAGATCAACGCCAAGTTTGCCGAGATGCCGGACGGCATCGAACGCGGCCAGGCCCGGCTCGAGAACAGCTGGACCCGGATGGGCGCCGCGCTCGACAAGATCCTGGGCGTCTCGCGGGCCTGGGCCGGCGTCCTCAACACCGCCGCCGACGCGGCCGAGCGGGCGGCCCGCTGGCTCGAGGGCCGCGCCGCCCAGGCGCCGGGCCAGGCGCAGAGCGAGGGCCAGCTCAAGCGCCGCAACGAGCTGACGGGCGAGTACACCAGGCTCCTCGAAACCCAGGCGACCGTCCTGGAAAAGCTCAACGCGGCCAAGGAAAAGGGCGAGGACACCGGCCGCCTCGAGTCCGCCCTGCGCGGGATCGAGGTCCGGGTCGAGGCGCTGCGCAACCGGGCGGCGCAGGCGGGGGTCAAGCTGGACGAGCTGCTGTCGGGCGGCAGCAACCAGGGCCAGGGCGAGATCCGCGGCGACGCCGGCGACGACGTACTGGAGCTGACCGAGAGCGTCGAGGAGCTGGGCACCGCCGCCACCCGGGCCAGCCAGGCGCTGGCCGGCGTCTCCCGCTCGGGCGCGCTGCCCGACCTCCAGGTCCAGGCCCGCGACCTGGCCACGGCCGCGCAGGAGGCCGGCGACGCGCTCGACATCATCCGCACCAGCGACGTCGGCGGCGCGGGCGAGCGCCTGGCCACGGCCGTCGGCACCGGCCTCACGTCGGCCACGGCCGACTTCCGCCGCGACCTGGGGCGGGCGGCCGAGGACGGCTCGAAAGACCTGGAGCGGTTCTTCGAGCGCTCCTTCGACCGGCTCGGCGACGTGTTCCGGGTCGCGCTGTTCGAGGGCCTCGGCCAGGCCGATTTCGGCGGCGCGCTCAAGGGCCTGGCCGGCGACGCGGTCGGCGGGGCGATCCAGGCCGCGGTGATCCGCCCGCTGGTGGGCGAGGCCGGCTCGCTCCTGTCCGGCATCCTCGGCAATGGCAGCTCGCTGCTGGGCTCGGCCGGCGGCGCGCTCGGCCTGCCGACGATCGGCAACGCGCTCTCCTACCTGACCGGGTCGGGCGCCTTCGCCTCGGGCTTCACCGGGCCGCTGACCGCGGCCCAGTCGGCGACGGCCGCGGCCGGCACGCTGGGCTCGCTCGGCTCGATCGCCCTGCCCATTGCCGGCATCGCCCTGCCGCTGCTGCTGGGCGGGCTGTTCAATCAGAAGCCGTCCAACAAGGGCGCGGAATCCTCGTTCCGCCTCGACGACGGCTTCACCAACTTTTTCGAGGGCACCAAGCACCCGGACCGCATCGCCGCCATGGATGCGGTCGCGGCCGACCTGCAGACCGCGCTCGCCCGCGCCTCCCGGGCCTACGGGGTCGGCTTCGACCCGGCGGCCGTCGTCGGCTCGACGGTCGGCAACAAGGAGGGCAGCCGCCTCTTTTATGACCCCGGACAGGGGATCGAAAACCGCCTGTGGGTCGATGCCGGCGAGGATGCCGCCGGCATGCAGGCCGCGGCCGAGCGGGTCGTCGTCGAGGCGATCAAGGGCGGATTCGCGGCCGCGGCGACGTCGCCGGACGCCAGCCAGTCGGCCCGGGACGTCGCCATCGCGATGCTCGGCAGCAAGGCCGAGAGTTTCGCCCAGCTCGATGCCGACCGCTCGTTCGCCGCCGCCGTCGACGGCCTGGCCGAGCTGGGCCGCATGGCCGACCCGGTGGCCGTCCGCATGCGCGCCGCCGCCGATGCCGGGCGCCAGCTGGGCGAGGGCTGGACGGCCCAGGTCCGCGATTTCCAGGACCGGATGGCGGCCCTCGGCCTCGGCACGGAGCAGGCGGCCGACGGCACCACCCGGGCTGACGACGCGTTGCGTGGTTTCGTCCGCTCGATCCTCGGCGTCGATGCGCCGGTCGACGCGGTGGCCGAGGCGACCCGCACCGCCGAGGCGGCGATGGAAGCCTTCCGCCCGACGATCGAGGCCGTCGCCGGCAGCGCGGAGGAGGCCGCCCAGATGATGGCGGCGGCCTCGGCCAAGATCACGGCGTCCGCCCGCCAGGCGGCGATCGCCGTCGAGATGCAGTCGGCCGACAGCTACAACCGGGCCATCTACGGCAGCGGCTACCAGCCCCCGGCCGACTCGTTCCTCTACGGCCTGGTCGGCTCGCGCTACGAGATCCCGTCCGGCGGCGGCGCTTTTTCCGGCCTGGTCAACGCGATCGAGGGCGCCCGCGGCGGCAGCAAGTCGGCGCTGGATGACGTCTACGCCCGGGCGCTGGCCAACCAGCGCAGCGGGGTCTTCTCGACCGACGAGCGCCTGGCAGTCGAGAGCTTCGCCGCCGAGCTGTTCAGCCGCTGGCAGACCCGCCAGGCGGCCGAGCCCAGCCCGGAATCGCTGCCCGGCGACGGCTCGTCCGACGCCGCTGCCGTTACCGAGCTGGCGCGCGCCCTGCAGTCCGAGATCACCTCGCTGCAGCTGCTGGAGCGCGGCCACCAGGACGCAGCCACCGCGGCCGAGCGCCTGGCGCAGACCCTGGGCCAGACGGCCGGCGGCCTGCGCCAGTTCCGCGAGGGGCTGCTGACCGGGTCGACCTCGCCCCTGTCGCCCGAGGCGCAGCTGGCCGAGGCCCGCCGGCAGGAGGCAGCCGCACTCGCCCGGGTGCTGGCCGCCGGCGACGACGCGCCGGAGGCGGCGCGCGAGCTGCAGCAGGCGGCGGCCCGGGTGCAGGAGCTGGCCCGGACCGTCTTCGGCTCCTCCTCGCAGTCGGTCGCCATCTTCACCCGCTCGATCGAGGGCCTGACCGCCGGCGAGACCCGGACCCGCTCGATCGAATCGCAGCAGCTCGACGCGGCCGAGGCCGCCAACGCGCTGCTGGGCGGGGTCCGCGAGGACCTGGCGCGCCTGGCCGACGAGCTGCGCCGGATCCAGGGCGGCGGCACGCCCGGCGCCGGCACGCCCGGCACCGGCGGCGACGGCGGCACACCGGGCACCGGCGGGGGCGGCACGCCCGGCACCGGCGGCGACGGCGGCGGGGCGCCGCCGATCCCGGCGCCGGGCGGGCAGTATGCGTTCGGTTTCACCGGTCTCGGCCGCGGCGCCAACGAGACGGCCCAGCAGTTCCTGCTGCGGATGTTCCCGCAGCAGGCCGCGTCGCTGATGGCCGACGGCAGCATCACCGAGCGCGAGGGCTACGACTGGGCCCAGGCGGCCCACGCCTCCGGCCTCGGCCTCACCAACGCCGCCTATTTCTCGGCGGCGCGCGACGCGGGCTATCTCGGCGTGTTCAGCCAGGGCGGCCACACGGCCTTTCTCTCGCCGGGCGGCACCCCGGTCCTGCCGCGCTGGTACAAATTCATCGACGAGCTGCGCGAGCGGGCCGAGGTGCCCTACGGCCATTTCGGCATCGCCTACGCGGGCGGCGGCCTGGCGCCGCACGTCCCCGGCCTCACCACCCCGGGCCGCGACAGCCTGCCCGCCTGGCTCACCCCGGGCGAGCGGGTCCTGACGGTCGAGCAGACCCGCTGGTTCGACAGCCTGGTCGCCCGCACCGGCAACGACGAGGGCGCGGGCGGCGGCACCGTCCGCTCGCTCGATGCCTGGCGGGCCGAGCGCGCCCGCGCCGACGCCGCCGCGCGGCAGGATGCGGCCCGGCTGGAGGCGCGGGTGGCGCAGCTGGAGGCCCAGCTGAGCCTGGCCGTCGCCGCCCTCAACGGCATCCGCTCCGATCTCCGCATCGTCATCGCCGACGGCCGCACCGTCGGCGGCACCCGTTCCCGCTGACCCTCTCAACCCGACAGGAGCATCCTCATGGCAATCGACTGGGCCGGCCTCGCCGGCCTCGGGCTGCGGGCGTTCGCGCTGCCCGCCGCCTCCAAGGCGCCGCGCACCGCGGGCTGGACCATCTATGCGGAGCGCGCGCCGACCGCGCCGGAGCTGGAGGCGTGGAGCGCCCGGCTCGACCTCAATGCCGGCATCGTCACCGGAGCGCCGAGCGGGGTGCTGGTCCTCGACCTGACCGAGGCGGCGCTCCGGTCCGCGCTCGCCAGCGGGACGGAGATCCCGGAGACGCCGCGCGTGCGGACGCTGACCGGCTGGCACCTGTACTTCCAGCATCCGGGCTTCGCCTGCCGGCGCATCCTCAAGGCCAATCGGCCGGCCGACACGGACATCCTGGGCGATGGCCGCTACGCGATGGCGCCCGGCTCCATCCACCCCTCCGGCCGCCTCTACGAATGGGACCCGGCGCCGTCCGAGGCGCTGCCCTTCGCGCCAGCGCCGGCCTGGCTGCTCGCCCGCATCGAGCGGCGCTGAGCCGCGGCCGCCACCCTCAGACCTGACAGGAGACCACCACCATGGCCGCCGGAGCCTTCGTCTACCACGCCGCCGCCCTCGGGGCGCTGGCCACCAAGAAAATCGACCTCGAGGCCGACGAGTTCTTCATGCTGCTGACCACGTCCGACTATGTGCCGGATGACGAGGCCGACATCGACCTGGACGACGTCACCGACGAGCTGTCGGGCGGGGACTATGCCCGGGAGACGCTGACCTCGGTGTCGGCGACCCTGACCGGCAAGACGGTGGTCTGGACCTCTGCCCCCGCGGATTTCGGGGCGGAGGTCGATATCGCGGCAAAGTACGGCGTGATCATCAACAACACGACGACGCCGAAATACATCATGGGCCATGTCGACCTCAACAGCTCGGGCGGGTCGGCGACCTCGACCGCGGGGCCCTTCAAGGTCAGCCCGCATGCGACCAACGGCTGGTGGCGCCACCGGCCGCCGTCGTGATGCAGCGATAGGTCCGCGCCATGGCCTCCGTCGCCTTCGATGCCGCCGGTTCCTTTGACTGGGTCGTGCCAGCCGGCGTGACCGAGATCCTGGTCAAGTGCTGGGGCGCGGGTGGTGGCGGCAGCGACGGATATCTCGTCCCCGTGTATGGCGGCGGGGCGGGCTATGTCGAGGCGCTACTCTCGGTCACGCCAGGTGAAACGCTCCGCGGCACCGTCGGGGGAGGTGGCCAGGGCGGCTACCTGTTCGGCTCTGGCCTCCGGCTCGGCGGTGAGTCGGAGATATCGCCGGGCGGAAATGGCGGCACGCAGTCCGGGCTGGTCTTCGGGTCGGGGGGCGGCGGCGCATCCGGTCTGCGCCGCGGCTCGACCCGGCTGATTGTCGCCCCGGGCGGCGGCGGTGCCGGGGCGGACCCGCTGAATGCAGGCACCGGCCGCGGGGGCGTGGGCGGTGGCACAACCGGCGGAAACGGCACCGGATCGGCGGATGGCAAGGGCGGGACACCATCCGCAGGCGGTAGCGTCGGAGGCAGTGTCACGGCCGGCGGCAATGCTACCACCGTAGGCGGTGGCTCGGCCCTCGTGCCGGCAGGAGGCTCGACCGAGAGTGGGTCCGGCCGGGAGGCAGGCAACAACGACGACGTAGACTATGCGGATCTGGCGGGCCGCGGCGGTCTCGGCAGCGGCAGCAGTCCGGCGCCAGGCAACCCGGGCCGCCTCGTCATCCTCTACGAGGACCCCTCGACCCCGTACGAGGAGACGATCGCGGGCGCCGCGGATGTCGACGCGGAGGGGGCGGCGGCGGCCCTGCTGGCCGGGGTCCTGCTGACCGCGCAGGCGGGTGCCGCCGAGGCGGCGGGCGGCGCGGCCGCCGTGCTGGCCGGGTCCGGGCAGCTGCTGTCGGCCGCCGCCGCGGCGGCGGTCGAGGCCGAGGGCGGGGCCGCGGCGGTCATGGCCGGGGTGGCCCCGGCCGTGGCAGCGGCCGCCGAGGTCGAGATCGAGGGTGCCGTTGCCGCGGTCCTGGCCGGCACCGGCAGCGTCCTGACGGCCGGCGACGGCGCGGCGGAGCTGGCCGGCGGGGCCGTCGATCTGGTGGTCGGTTCCGGGGTTGTGCTGGAGGTGGCGGGGCCGGCCGAGGTCGAGCTTTGGGGCGGGCTGGTCGACCTGCTGGCCGGCGGGGCCGAGATGGTCGCCGAGGCGGCCGAGACCCTGATCGAGGGCGCGATCGCTGTCCTGCTGGCGGGCCAGATGCTGGTCGCGGCCGGGGCGGCCGACATCGAGGCGGCGGGCGGCCAGGCCGCGCTGCTGGCCGGGTCGGGTGCGGTGCTGACGGTGGCCGCGGCAGCCGATGCGGCGGCCGAGGGCGGTGCGGCGTCCCTCCTGGCGGGGGTGACGCCGACGATCGCCGCCGCCGACGTCGAGAGCGCGGGCTCCGCCGCGGCGGTCCTGGCCGGCACCGGCGCCGTGCTGGCGGCCGAGGGCGCGGCGGTCGAGGCGGAGGGCGGCGCGGCGGATCTGGTCGCCGGCACCGGCGCCCTGATCGAGGCGGCAGCGGCCGCGGATCTCGTCGCCGAGGGGGCGGCGCCGACGGTGTCGGCCGGCGCCGGCATGCTGGCCGAGGTCGCCGCCGCAGAGACGGAGGCGGCCGGCGGCGTCGCCGATCTCCGCACCGGCGCCGGCGTGGTGGTCGACGCGGCGGCGGCCGAGGTCGCGCTCGAGGGCGGCGTCGCCACCGTCGCTACCGCCGAGGCGCTGGTGGCGAGCGCGGCCGAGGTCGCGCTCGAGGGCGGCCAGGTGACGTTGACCGTCGGCGATGGCGCCGTCCTGACCGTGGCGACCGGCGCCGAGGTGACGCTCGAGGGCAGCCCCGCCACCATCGTCGCCGGCGCGCCGCTGCGCCGGCCGGTGCCGCCGCCGGGCGATCTCGACGCCCTGCTGGCGCCGGCGGCGGGCGCCATCGAATGGGCGCTGGTGATCGACGCCTGGGACGCGGAGGCCGGCGCAGTGGTGCCGCTGCGCTGGTCGGCCGGCGACTACACCACCCGGCCCGGCGACTCCCTGCCCAGCACCCGCCTGCCGGGGCGCCTGGCCGACCTGCAGCTGCGCCGCGCGCTCTGGGCCGCAACCGAGCTGTTCGGCCGCTCGGAGCCCGCCCGCGGCGTGGCGGTGGTGGAGAATGCCGACGGCGCGCTCGACCCGCTGGCGACGGCGGCGACCGGCTCGGGCGCCCGGCGCTGGCACTTCCGCTGGCGCCGCGCCCAGGTGCTGGTCGGCCACCCGGCCTGGGGCTGGGACGATTTCCGCCCGGTCTTCACCGGCCTGGTCGAGGACGCGACCTTCGACGGCGGCCGGGCCAGCTTCCAGCTGCGCGACCGGCTGCGCCGCCTCGACCGGCCGGTGCAGCAGCAGGTGTTCGGCGGCGACCGGGTGCTGCTCGCCTCGGCCAGTTCCGTCACCGTCGGCGCCGGCAGCCGCAGCTTCACCCTGCCGGACCTGGCGACCAACGGCAGCTTCGCGGGCTCGCTCGCCGGCTGGTCGGCCGGGGCCGGCTGGACCCACGCGTCGGGTGCTGCCGCCAAGGCCGCCGGCACCGCGTCCGCGCTCGAACAGGACGCGGCGACGGCGGCGGGCCAGGCCTATCGCCTGCGCGCCGTCGTCACCCGCTCGGCCGGCTCGCTGCAGGTGACGCTGGACGGCGAGCCGCTGGGCGAGCCGGTCGCCGCCTCGGCCACCCTGCGCCCTGGCTTCGTCGCGGCCGGCGCGACCAGCCGGATCGGCTTCCTGGCCGATGCCGCCTTCGTCGGCACCGTCGACGGCGTCACCCTGCGCCAGGAGCCGGACGCGGTGGCCGACGACCCGGTGCGCATCGCCCGCACCGGCGACCTGGCCGGTACCTGGATGGCCGGCCGGGTGACGAGCTGGACCGAGGCGCTGGGCGAGCTCGTGGTCGACGTGGCCGAGGCCGCCGGCGCCGGCACCCATGCCGACTGGTCGATCTGGCTGCGCCCCTATGCCGGCCCGGCCGAGCTGGCGGCCAAGAACCTGCCGGTGGCACTCGGCAGCGTGCGCCATGTGGCGCCGCCGGCGCTCGATTCGGTGCAGGGCCTGTGGCTCTACCGCCTGTCCGATGCGCCGGTCCGGGTCGATCCTGCCGCCGGCCATGGCGTGTTCGACGGCGGGGCGGCGCTCGACCGGGCGGAATCCTTCCCGCCCGGCCCGGGCGAGGCGTTCGTCGATGGGGCCGAGGGCGCGCTGTGGGTCGCCTCGCGCCCGCAATATCCGCTGACCGTGAGCATGGAGGCGGGCCTGGGGGCGACGGCGGGCGAACGGGTGTTCGCCGTCCCCGGCCTCTACACCTTCCAGGTGCCGCCCGGCATCACGGCTCTGCGCGCGCGCCTGTGGGGTGCGGGCGGCGGCCATGGCGGGGCGGGGGGGCGACCGGCTTCCCGGTGGGGGTGGCGGCTTCGTCGACGCGGTGCTGGCGGTCACCCCGGGCGAGGTGCTGCGGGTGGTGGTGCCGGGCGCTGGCGGGGCCGGCGAGGGTGGCGTCGCCGGCGGGGCGGGCGGTGCCTCGCCTGGCCTGTCGCCGGGCGGCGACGGCGGGCTGGGTGCCGTGTATGCCGGCGGCGGCGGCGGCGGTGCGGCCGGCATCCTGCGCGACCTGGACCCGGTCCTGGTGGCGCCGGGCGGCGGTGGCGGCTCCGGCGAGGCGGCGGGCGGCCCCGGCGGCGGCGCGGCGGGTGCGGACGGCGGCGACGGCGGGTCGCGCCATGGCGACGGCGGCGACAGCCTGGCCGGCGGCGACGGCGGGGCCGGCCAGTCGGGCGGGGCCGATGGCGGCGACGGGCTGGCGGGCCAGGGCGGCGCCGGCGGCAGCGGCAACAACTCGGGCGGCGGCGGTGGCGGTGGCGGGCGCTACGCGGGCGGCGGCGGCGGGGCCGGGTCGACCGGCGGGGCCGGCGGCGGCGGCGCGGCGCTGGCGGGCGGCGGCTCGACCGAGGCCGGCAGCGGCACGGTGCCGGGCGGCGACGACGATCCCGCCTATGCCCCCGGCGTCGGGGTCGGCGGCGACATGGGCGGGAGCGGCGGCGGGGGCGAGCAGCCGACCTGGAACCCGTCCGACAAGGACGCGGACATCACGCTCTCCAACGGCGACCGTACCTTCGCGTTCCCGTCCGGGTCGGGGAACAACACGCTCGCCGGCACGGTGCGCTCGACGCTGGGCCTCGCGTCCGGCAAGTGGCATGTCCAGCTCACCCTGCACGGCCCGGGCAACACCACCTCGTTCCGGATGGGGTTCGCCACCGTGGATCATGACATCGCCCTCAGCCTGGGGGACACCATCGGCCAGAGCTGGGCGATCGGCGCCAACGCCAACCCGCGCCATGATGCGGGCTGGGACACGGACCTGGGCGACAGCTACGCCGACGGCGACGCGGTCGACCTGTTCGTCGACATCGATGCCGGGCGGATCTGGTACGGGATCGCGGGCGCGCCCTGGTCGGGGGACCCGGCGGCCGGCACGGGGGAGCACCATTCCTTCACCCCCGGAACCACCCTCTTCGTGGCCGGCTCGCGGAACAGCAACGCAAACACGACCCGCAGCGCCACCCTGCGCCTGCTGGCAGAGTACGAGGGCACCAGCCCGTCCGGGTTCGCCCGCGGCTGGGGGGCCTCGGCTGCCGGCGGCCATGGCTGGGCGGTGCTCGGCTGGGCGGTCGATGCGGCGGTCGCGACCCGGGCGACGGCGGCGGGCCTGCTGCGCACGCTGCTCGCCGACCGGCTCGGCTTCCGGCATGTGGAGGCCGGGCCGGCGGTGCTGGTGTCGATCGCGGCCGATGCGGCGACCCGCACCTTCACCGCGGGCGGCGGCAGCTTCGCCGGGCTCGGCATCCAGCCGGGCGACCAGGTCAGCCTGGCCGGCACCAGCCTCAATGCCGGGATCAACTTCACCGTGGCCGCGGTCGGCACCCTGACCTTGCAGGTGCGCGAGCCGATCGCCGACATGGCGGCCGAGACCGGGTTCGTGCTGTCGACCGGCGACCTCGACGCCCCGGCCCTGGCGGCCCTGGCGGCCGCCGCCCCGGCGCCGCTCGGCGCCTGGCTGGGGGAGGAGAGCCCGACCGGCCGCGACCTGGTCGACCGCATCAACGCCACCGTCGGCGCCTGGATCGACACCGACCCGGCCGGCCTGCTGACCTTCGGGCGCTACGCCGGCCCGGCGGCGGAGGCCGACCACCGGCTCGACGAGCGGCACTGCACGGCCGTGCGCCGGCTGCCGGTGGGCACGGCGCTGTGGCGGCGGCGGATCGGCGCGGAGCGCTGCTGGCGGGTGCATGGCGCGGCCGAGATCGCCGCGGCCGTGCCCGATGCCGTGCGCCGCTTCCTGCTCTCCGAGTGGCGCGAGGGCTTCGACGAGGCGCCGGCCGTGCAGCAGGACGATCTCGGCGCCGACGAGGCGTTCGTCGAGGGCCTCTTCGCCCGCCGCCCGGACGCGACGGCGGAGGCGGCGCGGCAACTGGCCCTGCTGTCGCCGGCGGCACTCGCCTTCGAGGTCGAGGCGTCGATGGTGGCCCTTACCTGGCGCCTCGGCCGCACCGTCGCCCTGACCGCGCCCGAGGTCGGCCTCGCCGCCCCGCGCCGCCTGGTGATCGTCGCCCGCGAGCTGCGGCTCGAGGCCGACACCGTGACCCTGACCCTGCTGGGATAGACCGATGGCCAACTGCCTGCTCGCGCCGATCAACTGGGTTTGGATGGACGGCGTCGCCTTCTCGGGCGGCGACTGGGCGCCTACCCTGCCGCTCGCCGGGCTGGCGACGGCCGATCCCTACGAGGTGGCGCGCGCGACCTCGGCCGATGCCGAGGACACCGTGCTGACGGTCGACCTGGGCGCGCAGCGGCTGCTCGACGTGGTGGCGCTGCTCTACGCCAACCTGTCGCCGGCGGCCCGCATCCGGGTGACGACCGACGAGGGCTATGACAGCGGCTGGCGCGATGCCTACCCGGTGACCCACGCGCCGGTCGGCGGCTACCTGCCGTTCGGCCGGCCGAGTGCCGACGGCCGCATGCCGGAGGATGAGCGCGATCCCCGCGGGGTCGGCTGGCTGCTGCAGCTCGATGCCGCGGTGACCGCGACGACGGTCACGCTCGAGGTCGACGACGAGGGCAACCCGGCCGGCTACGTCCAGGCCGGGGTGCTGTTCGTCGCCAAGGCCGAGCGGCCGCGCATCAACATCGCCAACGGGTTCTCGTTGCTGCCGGTCGAGGAGGCGACGGTGCGCCGCAGCCGCGCCGGCACCCTCCTCGGGCGCCGGCAGTGGCAGCGCAAGCGCCTGGCCGGCGCCTTCCGGTGGCAGCACCGCGACGTGGCGCTGGCCCAATGGTACGAGGCCGCCCGCATGGCCGGGCGCACCCGGCCGATCCTCTTCTCCGCCGTCACCGACATGGGCCACCACGCGGACCGGATGACGCTGCTGGGCTACCTCGACGAGCCGACCCCGGTCGAGCACGCCCGGTTCCGCTACTACGGCTGGCCCTTCGCGGTGACGGAGGTTTGACGGTGGCCGTGTCTCTCACCACGGGCGAGCTGCTGACGCTCGCCAGCGTGTTCTCCGGCCTGGCCGGCTTCGCCTTCACGGTCTGGAAGTACGTCGAGGGCAAGATCACCGGCGTCCGCGCCGAGGCGCGGCAGGAGCTGGCGGAGTTCCGGGCCGACGCGGTCAAGCAGATCTCCGACTGTCGTGCGCTGCACGCGGGCGAGGTCGCCCGGCTCGATGCCCGGGTCGAGGCGACCCGGGGCGAATGCGCCCGCCGCGAGGAGCTGCAGGCGATCAACGCCACCCTGGTGCGCATCGCCGACCGCTTCGACGACGGCATGTCGACCCTGCACCAGCGGATCGACAAGCTGGTCGACGGGCGGGCCGCGGCGAGCCCCGCCCGGGGCACCGGCGACTGATGGCCGGCGACCCGCCCGAGCAACCCCTGTCGCCCTGGCTGCGCCGCGCGCACCCGGGCGCTCCCGTCGAGCTGGTGACCCGCCAGGGCGCCACCCCGATCTCGATCGTCGACTGGCTGCGCCTGGTCGAGGACGGGACTGCGCTGTTCGGCCCGCAGCTGCGCCAGGCCGTCGAAACCATCCTGACCGAGAGGAGCTGAGTGACATGGCACGTCCGATCCGCGGCATCCGCAACCACAATCCGGGCAACATCGACCGCGGCCGCGACCGCTGGCAGGGCATGGCCGACGACCAGTCGGGCGACCCGCGCTTCGTCGTCTTCGTGGCCCCGGAATGGGGCATCCGCGCCATCGTCCGGGTGCTGCGCTCCTATCGGGACAAGCACGGGCTGCGAACGGTCGAGGGCATCATCTCCCGCTGGGCGCCGCCCAACGAGAACCCGACCCAGACGTACATCGACTTCGTCTGCGACCGGCTCGGCATCGGCCAGGACGTCGAAATCGACATCGACGAGCCGAAGGTCCTGCGGACCCTGATCCGGGCCATCATCTACAAGGAGTGCGGGGCGGGACCGCTCGACGGCGACTGGTACCCGCCGGAGGTGCTCGACGAGGGCATCCGGCGGGCCGGGTGATCGGCGACGATCCCCGCCTGGCGGGGCTGGAGACCAGCTGGGTCTGGCGCCGCCGGGCGGTGTGGCTGACGGTCGCCTTCTGCATGGCGGGCCTCGTCTTCCTGATGGGCTGGGGCCGGCACGACAGCCGCCTGCACGAGACGATCGCCAGCTCGCTCGCCCTGCTGCTGGGCTCGGTCGTGATGGCCTACATCGCCGGCGCCGCCTACGACGACCGCAGCCGGCGGCAGACCTGGTCGAGCTACGAGACGACCCGGATGCAGGTCTCGCCCCAGCGGCGGGCCGATCACGACGCGGCCGCCGGCTGACCCGGCAGGAGGATCCCATGAGGCTCTACGTCTATGGCGCCGTCGGCCTGGTGCTGGCGGGCCTCGCCGGCTGGCTGTGGGTCGAGCGCTCGGCCGCGGCCGCGCTCCGGGAGCGGGCCGTCGCGGCGGAGCACGCGGCCTCCGACGCGCGGGCGGCGGCCGTCGCCAATGCCGCCGCCGCCGTCTGGCAGCGCCAGGTGGCCGAGGCAGCGCAAGCCCGCGTCGCCGAGCTGGAGACCATCCGCGGCGAGATCCGCGTCCGCACCGTCACCGTCATCAGGGAGATCCGCCGTGAGCCGGATGCGTATAGTCCCGTCGGCGCTACTCTGCGCCGCACTGCTGAGCGCCTGCGCCAGCTCGACCCCACCACCCGCCCCCCAGCTCGTCCCGACCCTGCCGGCCCGCCCGAGCGGCCTCCTGGCCCTCCCGGAGCGCCCCTGCCGCCCGCTGAGGATGTCCCGACGCAGGAGGCGATCGGCAGCTACGCCTACGCGCTCCTCGGCCATGTGCTGATGCTCGAGGCGCAGATCCTCAAGCTGGGCGAACTGTGGGACGCGATGGCCGCGGGCCTTGACCGCGCGCCGCCGGTGCCGCCATGATCGCGGCACCGACACCCAAGCACTCTTGGCCGCAGCTCCGTTTCGGCGGGGCGGTTGGCAAGGGGCCAGTCCCCACCAGATAAGGCGGGCGCTCCGGCGCCCGCTTTTTTGCGTTCAGCGGCTCGCCAGTGCGCGCGGATGGTTGTTTTCCAGCCGCTTCGCCCGGTCGCGGTCGAAGGCGAGGATCAGGTTGTAGGCGGTGCACCAGGTCGTGTCGTCGCGGGCCGTGGTGAGGGCGCGTTCGGCCTCGTCGAGCGTCGGCAGGGGCGCCAGGCGGTCCAGGATCGTCGCGGCCTCGGCCGGGCGGGTGCGCGGCGCCTGGGGCCGATTGCCCTCCATGACTTCCTCGGCAAAAGCGCCGGTGGCGCGCGCGTGGCTCTCGATCTGCAGGGTGGTGATCGCCGGCGCGCGCCAGTCGAGATTGAGGTCGCGCCAGGTGGCGGAGATGTCGGGGATCTGCAGCCGCAGCCAGGTCACCCGGCCGCCGGCGACCTCCGCCGCCCAGGGCAGGCTGCCGCCATGGGCTGGGTCCCGCGGGGCGGCGACGTGCCGCTCGACCCAGGCGAGGCAGTCGTCGAGGCTGTCGAACACGACGCGGTCGAGGACCGGGGTGTCGATGCTGTAGGCGGACAGGTAGTAGCTCATGGTGGTCTCCGTGATCTCGCGGGCCTCATGCTCCAGGGCGGCCAGGAACAGGTCGGTCCAGGCGGGGATGTCCTGGTCTCCGGCTTCCCAGCGCTGCCAGGTGCGCGACGCGGTGCCGGCGCGGCGGGCGCATTCGCCCTGGGAGAGGGAGAGCGCCTTTCGGCGCTCCCGGAGTTCGGCGGGGGTCATTCAGCCCTCCGCCTGCGGCTCGCCTCGGCGGCGGGGCCCAGGGTCCAATCCAGCAACTGGGTCAGTTCCGCGCGGACATCGTCTGTTGCGGGTGCCTGGGCCAGGGACACCTGGGCGGCGGCGAACGTGGCGAGTTGCTCCATGTCGACCCGTCGCCCCACGGTGTGCTCGATGCGGGACAGGAGTCGCCGTGTGCGCAGCAGCACCTCGGGCGAGACCTCGGCTGCCGTCGCGATTGCCTGCAGATCGCCGGCGGCCGTCCAGGGCCGGTGGTCGACATTCGAGGGCTGGGCAGCGTCGACGTAGAGGAAGATCTGGAATAGTGGGACGCGCTCCTCGCGGCTCCCGGGCGCGAGCCGGGCGGCAGCCTGAAACAGGAACAGATGCAGCGGAGACGGGCGCGCGTCCATTTCGTGGCAGAGGGCGAGCAGCGTCTCGGCCTCGCCCCGGCGTGCGCGGGCGCGCTCCTCTGTGAGGCCGGCCACCGAGCGCTCGCCCGCCCAGCGTGATAGCGCGTGCCGTACGATGCGGCGCGCCTCGTCGGCGCGCGCGCGATGGGCGGACAGGGTCGGCATGGCCGGATCACCGCCCGATGATGATGAGGACGTCGCTGGCCGCGACGGCCCGGGCCTCGCCCGGGCGGTGGCCGCCGCGGACGAACGTGGCTGTGTACTGGCCCCGCTGCTCGGTTCCGCGCCCCTCGGCGAGGACAGCCGCGACAGACCAGCCGTGCCGCCTCGCGATCGAGCGTGCGGCTGCGTCTGCCGGGTGCTCGTCCTCGCGCGGGATCGCATAGCCGCTGCCGTGACGAGTGGTGCTGTAGTGGATGCGGGTCATCGTTTCTCTCCCGATGCGGAGCGGCACAAGCGCCGTTCACACGTATAGATATACGACATGGTGTCGTATCGCGCAAGCCAAAAATGAAGGCGCGGTCTATCTTGAACAGATGTCGGCGGTCACCGGCCGCAACTGTGACCGCAGCCGCCCGACCGACCCGACGCTGATCCCGAGCGCATCGGCCGCGGCGGCCCAGCCGAAGGCTACCGGGAAGCCATGATCGGAGGGGCGATACTCCCGGACGTCCCAGGCGTCGGCCGATGGCGTCAACCGAAAGTCGCGATCGACGGTTAATTTTCCCACGGCGGCTTGGGCGCGGACGGCCGGCCGCCGCCGGGATGGACGTCCAGGGCGGCGTCGGCGACCAGCTCCAGCCCGAACTCTCTGAGCATGAGCGGCACGGCATCCGCGTCGTCGAGATAGATCGACGTCGACTGCGGCTCGATCGGATGATGCTGGTCGGGCCAGATCTGGTAGCCGGTGACGCCGAGGCGCCGGTCGAGCCATCGCACCAGCCCGTCCAGCCTGGTCCCCAGGCCGCCGGGCGGGATGCGGATCCGGACCCGGATCGCGAACCGCCGCTCGATGTGCCGGACGGTGATCGCGCCCCTGTGCGCCACGGCCGCTATTCCGGGTGTCGGCGGGATGCCCGCGCGCGCTCCATGCCGGGCGCCCACATGCCGCGCCGGGCCGCCCGCGCGGCCGCCTCGTCGTCCAGGTACTGGCGGCCGTACCGCGCCCAGGCGCGCGCCCAACCCCGGCGCACCATCTCCTGCCCGACGTCGATCGGGCCGCGATGGCAGACGGCGACCGCGCGGCCGTACCGGTCGCGCCCCTGCGCCTGGCAGGCGACGATCGCCCGCCCGACGATCTCCTCCAGCTCCCGCCTGGCGCGCCGCCCCAGCGGCTCCCCCCGCTCCGGCGCGTCGATCGCGAGCAGCCGGACCGATTCGCCGGCGATCGCCAGCCCGTCGCCATCGATGACGCGGGCGCGGCCGCGGATGTCGGCGGCCATGGCCGGGCTGATGAGGAGGAGGGTGGCCAGGATGGCCGGTCGAAGCGGTGTCAGCGTGCGTGCTCCCGAGTCTGCTCGGGGCGGAGGTTATGCCGCGCGCTGGAACGCGGGGTGAACAAATTCCCCCACTTTTCCCCCACTCTCCTGTTCGATCATGGGGGGTTCCGTCTTCTTCTGTTCCCATCGCCAGGATCGGCGACGGGTGGATATACCAATGATATCAATGAGAAGAATGGTGCCGCCGGTGATAATCGAAATCACGACCCCACCCTTACCAAGGGTGTGCTCTACCACTGAGCTACGGCGGCTCCGGAAGGCGGCGAGACATACACGGGCTGGGGCCGGGAGGCAAGCCAATCCGTCGTGGCGCGCCGCCGGTTTTCAGGCGTGCGGGATCGCCTTGTCCACCAGGTCCCAGATGAAGCGGCCGGAGGGTTCGCGCTGTTCCTCGGCGACGTGGGCGACGAGGCCGGCGGCGCGGCTGACGACGGCAAAGCCGCGCATCAGCTGCCAGGGCACGCCGATCTCGCCCAGGAGTGCGGCCACCGCGCCGGTGGCGTTGAGCGTGATGTGCCGGCCGGCCGCCCGGTCGACGGCGCCGGCCAGCGCCTCGAGTGCGGCGATGTGCCGGCCCGGCAGGTCGAGGGCGTGGCCGATCTCGATCAGCTTGAGGGCGCGCGGGTCGTCCGGCTTGTGCAGGTGGTGGCCGAAGCCGGGCACGGCCTGCCGCTCGGCCTTGAGGCGGCGGGCGACGCGGTCGGCCGCGGCGTCCAGGCCCTCCTCGGCCTCCATGATCTCGGCCAGCAGGCGGGCGCAGTTCTCCATGGTGCCCACGAACTGGCTGCCGACCGCCATCAGCCCGGAGGCGACCGCTCCTTGCAGGTTCTCGGGCGCGCTCATGTAGACGAGCCGGGTGGCGATGGCGCTCGGCGTCAGCCCGTGCTCCATCAGCACGATCAGCACCGCGTCCACCACCTGGCGGTCGACGGCCGAGCAGGGGCGGCCCATCACCTGCTCGAACATCACGTCGACGAAGGTGCGCTGGCCCAGGATCTCCTGGACCAGGTCGCGCTCGCCGTAATGGATCGAGGTGAGCGAGTGCTGGCAGAGGCGGGTGGTCGGCGTCCGCGGCGGGGCCATCGGGAGAACTCCGAGCGAAGGGGTGTCAGGGAAGGCGGATCTCGACCGCCTGCAGGTCGAGGGTCGGCTGCTGCTGCCCGTCCGCCAGGCGCCAGGAGCGCATCGCGACCGGCAGGCCGAGTGCCGGGGCCACCTGCCACTCGGTCAGCGATTCGGCCGCGGTCCCGTCGGCGGCGGTGCCGCGCCGATGATGCTCGATGACCACCACGTCGAAGCGCCCGGCCGGCACCTCGACCGTCTGGCGCGCGGTGACGGCGACGTGGACGAACCAGCGGGCGGTGCCGTCCGGCCCGGTCTCCTCGGCGTCGAAGGTGACGACCCGGCCGGGCTCCAGCGGCGGCAGGGTGGCCAGGCGGGCGGCGTCGAAGCGGGTGTCGTGTCCGCCCTCGGCCGAAGGGAACAGGCCGCCCACGATGCGCAGCGGGTTGCGGGCGCCGCCCGGCGCGGCGGCGGCGATCTCGATGCCGGCGGCATCGCTGCCGGTCACGGTCCAGACCGCGCCCGGGGCGTTCCAGGTCACGACCGTGCCGATCGCCGGGCTGGCGATCGGCTGGGCCGCCGCCGGGTGCGCGAGCAGCGCCAGCGACAGCAGGGCGGCGGCCGCTCTCACGGCGCCGCCGCCCGCTCGGCCGCCTCGCGCTGCAGCTGCGGCTTCAGGATCTTGCCGAAGGCGTTCTTCGGCAGCTCGGGATAGAGGTGGACGGCCTTGGGCGTCTTGACCGGGCCGACCGCGTCGCGAGCAAACGCGATCAGGTCGGCCGGGGTCGCCGCCGCGCCGGGACGGAGCTGGACGGCGGCATGCACCGCCTCACCCCACTTGGCGTCCTCGATGCCGAACACGGCCACGTCGAGCACGTCGGGATGGCGGCCGAGCGCCGCCTCGACATCGACCGGGTAGACGTTGAACCCGCCCGAGATGACCACCTCGCGCGAGCGGCCCTTCAGGGTCAGGTAGCCGCGTTCGTCGAGCGCGCCCAGGTCGCCGGTGCGCAGCCAGCCGTCGACCAGGGTCTCGGCCGTCTTCTCGGGGTTGCGCCAGTAGCCGCTCATCAGCAGGTCGCCGCGGGCGCACACTTCGCCCGTCTCGCCCTGGGGCAGGCGGCGGCCGTCGCTGTCCAGGATCGCGACCTCGGTCAGCAGGCTCGGCCGGCCGACGGTCGGCCGGTTCTCGTCCCGCATCAGCTCGTCGGGCGGCACCACGGTGATGATCTGCGGCGCCTCGGTCTGGCCGTAGGAGGTGGCGAGCACCGGCCCGAACCGCTCCTGCGCCGCCCGGATGCGCTCCGGCCGCATCGGCCCGCCGCCATAGACGAGGTTGCGCAGGGTCGGGCAGGGGGCGTCGTCGGCGGCTTCCATCAGCAGATAGATGACGGTCGGCGGCAGGAAGGTGAGCGTGGTGCCGAAGCGGCGGAAGCTCTCCAGCACCTCGGCCGGGCGCTGCCGGTCGACCACCGCGATCCGCCCGCCCGCCGCCAGCGTCGGCACGATGTAGGTCGAGGTGCCGTGGGTGATCGGGGCGGCGGCCAGGTAGCGGTCGGCCGGCCCCAGCCCGTAATGATGGATCTGGGTCAGCGCGTTGGTGGTCCAGGAACGGTAGGGCTGCATCACCCCCTTGGGCGCCCCGGTCGAGCCGCCGGTGAACTTGATCGCCTGGGTCGCGTCGAGCGGCAAGTCGTTCGGGGCGGCCGCCTGGCCGGCGTTCGCCTCCGCCAGCCCCTCCAGCGAATCGGCCGCCCGGCTGGCCGGGTCGATCGTCACCAGGCGCGCACCCTGCGGATCGAAGCCGTCGCGGCACTCGGCATCGGCGACGACGATCGAGGGCTCGGTGAAGCCGACCATGCGGTCGAGCTCCTGGCGCCCGTTCTTGGGATAGAGCGGGACCCAGACCTTGCCCGCCGCCATGGTCGCCAGCAGGGCCGTCACATGGTCGGCGCTGTTGTAGGCAGACAGGCCGACGCGGCTGCCGGGCGTCGGGTCGATCGCCTGGAAGCCGGCGGCCAGCGCCGCGACGCGGGCGGCCAGCGCCCGGTAGGTCAGTTGGCCGCGGGCATCCTCGAGCGCCACGGCATCGGGCTGCGCCAGGGCGCGGCGGAAGAAGAACTGAATGGGGTGCATCGACGACGCATAGAGGGGCGCCCGGGCGCTGCTGTCAATTCCCGGCGGCCCGGCTAGACTGCCCCGCAAGGGGACCATTCGGATCGGAGATGCCCACCATGCAGCCGGACGCGCGCGGCCTCGCGCTCTCGACCGATTCGCCGGCGGCGGCCGCCGCCTTCGACGCGGCCATCGGATCCTACCTGCGCTACCGCACCGATGCCGCCCGCCATATCGAGGCGGCGCTGGCGGCCGATCCCGGCTTCGCCATGGCCCATCTGCTGCGCGGCTACTTCGCCATGCTGTCCTTCAACCGGGCCAACGTGCCGGCGGCAGCGGCCGCCCTGGCGGCGGCCCGGCCGGGCGCGGAGCGGCTGACCCGCCGCGAGCGACGCCACCTCGAGGCGCTCGCCGCCTGGATCGACGGCCAGCTGTGGCGGACGCTGGGCGCCTGGGAGGCGATCCTGGCCGAGGATCCGACCGACGTGCTGGCGTTGCGCCTGTCGCACTTCAACTATTTCTGGCTGGGCGAGGTGGCGGCGATGCGCCAGTCGGTGCTGCGCGCCAAGGCCGGCTGGGACGAGGGCCTGCCCGGCTTCGGCACCGTGCTGTCCTGCGAGGCGTTCGGGCACGAGGAATGCGGGGAGTATCGCGCGGCGGAGGCGGCGGGCCGGGCCGCGGTCGAGCGCGACCCGCTCGACCTGTGGGGCACGCACGCCGTCGCCCATGTCCTCGAAATGGAGGGCCGGCACCGCGACGGCATCGACTGGCTCGACGGGCTGAAGGGCCATTGGGAGGGGGCCGCCGCGATCGTCCACCACCTGTGGTGGCACCGTGGCCTCTACCATTGGGAACTGGGCGAGTTCGACCAGGTCCTGGCCCTCTACGACGAGCGCTTCCGCAACCCGGAATCGCCGCTGACCCGGGCCATGCCAGACCTCTATATCGACGTCCAGAACGCCGCCGCCATGCTGTGGCGGCTGGAGCGGGCGGGGGTGGCGGTCGGGTCGCGCTGGGACGAGCTGGCCGACAAGGCCGAGGCGCGCGCGGGCGACACCCTGTCGGCCTTCACCCAGCCGCACTGGATGCTGGCGCTGGCCGCCGCCGGCCGCACGGACGCGGCACAGCGCCTGGTGGCGTCGCTCGCCGAGGCGGGCCGGGGCGCGGATAGCCTGGCCCCGGTCCATGCCGGCGTGACCGGGGCGGTGGCGGCCGCGGTCCTGGCGCATCGCGCGGGCGACTGGCCGCGCGTGGTCGACCTGCTCTGGCCGATCCGCAACGAGTTGTGGCGGCTGGGCGGCAGCCACGCCCAGCGCGACATCTTCCGCCAGATGCTGGCGGATGCCGCCGCCCGTGCCGGCGATCGCACCACGCTGCGGACGGTGCTGGCCGAGGAGCAGTTCGGCCGCACCCTGCCGCTGACCCGGCGCCGCGGCTACGCCCCGCTGGCGATCGCCGCGTAGAGGCGGGCGCCTACAGCCGGTTGACCGGCAGGCGCAGGTAGACCTGGCCGTCGGCCGCCGGCGGCGGCATGGCCCCGGCGCGGATGTTCACCTGCAGGGCGGGCAGGATCAGGTTGGGCATGTCCAGCCCGGCGTCGCGCTCGGTGCGCATCCGCACGAACTCGGCCTCGCCGATCCCGTCGCGGACGTGGATGTTGCGGGCCTTCTCCTCGGCGACGGTCGTCTCCCAGGCGAAGAGGTCCCGCCCGGGCGCCTTGTAGTCGTGGGCGACGAAGATCCGGCTTTCCGGCGGCCGCGCCAGGATCCGCCGGATCGAGCGATAGAGGGTGGCCGCGTCGCCGCCCGGGAAGTCGCAGCGGGCGGTGCCGTAGTCGGGCATGAACAGGGTGTCGCCGACGAACAGCGCGTCGCCGATCGCATAGGTGACGCAGGCCGGCGTATGGCCGGGCGTGTGCATCACCTCCACCGGCATGTCACCGATGCGGAAACGCTCCCCGTCGGCGAACAGGCGCTGGAACTGGGAGCCGTCGGTGGCCAGGTCCTCGGCGCCGAAGATCGGCTTGAAGGTGCGCTGCACCGTCGCCACCCCGGCCCCGATGCCGATCGGCGCCCCGGTCGCGGCGGCGACATGGGCCGATGCGGTCAGGTGGTCGGCATGGACATGGGTCTCCAGGATCCACTCGACCGTCAGGCCGGCGTCCGCCACCGCGGCCAGGACGCGGTCGGCCTGGTGGGTAGCGGTCCGGGCGGCCTTCGGATCGAAGTCCAGCACGGGATCGATGATCGCCGCCCGCCGCGAGGCCGGGTCGGCGACGAGATAGGTGACGGAGAACGTCGCCTCGTCGAAGAAGGCGGACACGTTCGGAACCGGCTGCGACATCGGACCTCCCTTCAACCCTAACGAGGAAGGACATGGGGACGTTGCACGGCGACATCACCGCCCGGGCGAGTGGGCGGCCCCGCGGCGCATGGCCGCGGGCATCATGGTTCGAGCATCATCGAAGCATCCATGCCGCCAGCCGCGGCAGATTGCCGGCCTTCCACGCGATCGGGGACGGCAATGGCAGCGACGACGGTTTCGGTTCCTTTCTACGGTTGGCGGGTCGTCGGTGCGGCTTTCGTGCTGGCCATGTTCGGCTGGGGTGTCGGCTTCTACGGCCCGCCCGTCTTCCTCCATGCGGTGCGCGAGGCACGCGGCTGGCCGGTCGCCATGATCTCGGCCGCCGTCACCGTGCACTTCCTGGTGGGCGCGGTGGTGGTGGCCAACCTGCCGCGGCTCTACCGCCGTTTCGGGGTGCCGGCCGTCACCCGCGCCGGGGCGGTCGCGCTTGCGCTCGGGGTCGCCGGCTGGGCGGCGGCGGTGGAGCCGTGGCAGCTCTTCGCCGCGACGCTGGCGAGCGGTGCCGGATGGGTGGCCATGGGGGCGGCGGCGATCAATGCCATCGTCGCCCCCTGGTTCGTGCGCGGCCGGCCGGCCGCCCTGGCGATGGCCTACAACGGCGCCAGCATCGGCGGGGTGGTGTTCTCGCCCCTGTGGGTGGCCGGCATCGCCGCGATCGGCTTCCCCGCGGCGGCGGCGGCGGTCGGGGTGGTCATGGTCGCGGTGGTCTGGGGGCTGGCCGGCGGCATCCTCGCCCGGACGCCCGAGGGCATGGGGCTGGCGGCGGACGGCGATCCGTCACCCGCCGCCGCGTCGCCCGCCGTCGCTTCCCGCGCGCCCGTCACCGGGTCGCTTCGGCGTGACGTCCGCTTCGTCACCCTGGCGGCGGGCATGGCCTTGGGGCTGTTCGCGCAGATCGGCCTGATCGCGCATCTCTTCTCGCTCCTGGTGCCGGCCTTGGGCGCCCCGGCGGCCGGTCTGGCGATGGGCGGGGCGACGGCGGCGGCGATCGCCGGGCGGACGCTGGTCGGCTGGACCATGCCGGCCGGGGCGGATCGCCGGCTGGTCGCCTGCGCCAGCCTGGCGGTGCAGGCCGCGGGTTCGCTGGCGCTGCTCTTGGCCGCGGGCAGCGAGGTGACGCTCCTGCTGGCCGGGGTCCTGCTGTTCGGCGCCGGCATCGGCAATGCCACCTCGCTGCCGCCGCTGATCGCCCAGGCGGAATTCCCGCCGGGCGAGGGCGCACGCGTCGTCGCCCTCATCGTCGCCCTGGCCCAGGGCGCCTACGCCTTCGCCCCGGCCGCCTTCGGCCTGATCCGGGAGCTGGACCCGGCCGCCGTCTTCGCGGTGGCGGCGCTGGTCCAGGGGCTGGCGATCGCCGCCTTCCTGGCCGGGCGCCGCCATACTTAGGTGGGTCCCAGCCTAGTTCGGCTCGCGATACGGCATGCAGCGGGCCAGCCGGTCATCGGCCCGGAGGCCGGCGCAGAAGGCGCTGGCATCGGCCATCGTCTCGAAGCGCCCGGCATAGATGCGCCAGCCCGACTGGCCGCGCTCGGACACCACCAGCTCCGCGTCGGCGCTGGCCGGGGCGAGGCGCCGCGGGTGGTGGTCCACCAGCCGCTCCCACTCCCAGCGGGCCTGGGCCTCGCTCTCCACCGTGCCCAGCCAGACGCGGTAGTTGCGCGGCCCATTGGCCGGCCGGCCGGGTTCGGCGATCTCCGTCTGCAGGCTGGTGTAGCGGGAGCGGCTGCGCGATGGCGCCTGGGGCGGGATGACGGGCGCCGCCAGGGCCAGGTCGGTCCGTGCTGCCGGCGGGCGCGGTGGCGCCATCCCGGGCGGCACCGCCCGCACCCAGCCCGGCGGCAGGCCGTCCGCGCCCGGCCGGTAGGTCGGGCTGGCCGGCGGATAGGCCGGCTCCGGCGCCTGGTAGGTGCGCGCCTGGTAGGCGGGCGCCTGATAGTTGGGGGCCTGGTAGGTCTGCGTCGGGTAGCTGGGTGCCGGGTAGGCCGGGGGCTGGTAGGCCGGCGCGTAGGACGGCGGCTGGCGGTAGGACGGCGCGGGGTAGGGCTGCGCCGACTGGTATGTCGGCGACGGATAGGAGGGCGTCGGGGCGGCGGCCGGCCCCTGGTATCCGCCCGTCGGCGGGTAGCTCGGGGACGGATAGGCTGGCGAAGCGGGCACCGGCGCGTAGGAGGGGGCCGGGTAGGCCGCGCTCGCTGTCGGTGCCGCCGCCGCATGCGGGCTGATCGCCGTCGGCGGCGCAAGCGCGGCCGTCTGGGCCGGGCCGGCCGGCGGCGCGGCCGGCGCCGGGACGGGCAGGGGCCGGGCCGCGGTCGCCTGCTGCTGTGACGGCGGTGATACGGTCGGCGGCGCGGCGGGGACCGTCGCCGGCCGGGCTGCCGGAGCGGGCCGCGCCGCGGTCTCGATCATTTCGCCTTCCAGCGGCCGAAAGCCAGGGTCGCGGCTGCTGAACAGGGCGCGCCAGCCCGTTTCCGGCGGCGAGCGCGGCTCGGTCGGCGCTGCGACGGTTGCCGGTGCAGGGGGCGGGGGCGGCGCGACGACGACGGGCGGCGGTGCGCGTTCCACCGGTGGCGGCGGGGCCGATGCCGCTGCCGGCATGGCCGGTGCCGCCGGGGCAGTGATCGCGGTCGGCGGCGCGGACGGCGTCTCCGCCGAGGTCCGCAAGGCCGGCGGCGGCGGCCCGGCGCATCCACTGGTCGGACAGGTTGGGGTTGATGCCGCGATAGTCGCGGTCGACCAGCAGCAGGGCGAGCAGGTACTGGGCCTGCGGGATGCCCTTCTCGGCGGCCAGTTCCAGCCACTTGGCCGCGGCGTCGAGGTCGCGGGTCGGGCCGAGCGCGCCGCGGGAATGCAGGATGCCGAGATTGTAGGCGGACTTGGCGTGGCCGGATTCGGCGGCCATCAGGTACCACTGCGCGGCCCGCACATTGTCGACCGGGACCCCGCGGCCCTTCTCGTAGAGCAGGCCCAGGTTGAACTGGGCGGCGACGTCGCCCTTGCGCGCCAGCGGCGTCCACAAGCGGACAGCCTCGGCGAAATCGCCCTTGTCGTAGGCGGCGACCGCCTGGTCGAAGGCCGGGTCCTGCTGGGCCGCCGCGGGCGTGGCGGCGAGCAGGGCGAACGCCAGAACGGCGGTGGCGAACGGGGATCGCATCAGCTGCCGTCCTGGATGGCGGCGCGACGGAAGCGGCGCACCGGCGTCGAGCCGTCGTCGGGGTCCTCGCCCCAGCGGCGGACGAGGTCATGGTCGAGGTCGAGCAGGTCGAGGGCGCGGCCGACCGTATGGTCGACCAGGTCCTCGATGCTGGCGGGCCGGGCGTAGAAGGCCGGTACGGGTGGCATGATGACCGCTCCCATCTCTGCCAGTTGGGTCATGGTGCGCAGGTGGCCGACATGCAGCGGCGTCTCGCGCACCAGCAGGATCAGCCGGCGCCGCTCCTTGAGGACGACGTCGGCCGCCCGGGACAGGAGGCCGGAAGTCACGCCGGTGGCGATCTCGCTCATGCTGCGCATCGAGCAGGGGGCGACGATCATCCCCGCGGTGCGGAACGAGCCGGACGAGATGGCCGCCCCCATGTCGTCGGCGCGATGCACGACGTCGGCCAGCGCATGCACGTCGGCCACCTTGCGCGCCATCTCGTAGGCGAGCGTCACCTCGGCCGATTTCGTCATCACCAGATGCGTCTCGATCGGCGTATCGCGCAGCACCTCCAGCAGCCGCACCCCGTAGACGATCCCGGATGCGCCGCTGATTCCGACGACGAGGCGGCGATTCGTCACTATGGCCAAGGCTTCCTGGTCCCCGCGGCTTCCATTCGTTGTCGAGCGGGAGGAATGTTGCCCGGCAGCCCCCCAGCGTCAAGGGAACCGGTCCGCCGGGTGGTGGCCGCTTCGCCGTCGCGTCCGGCCGCGATGGCGTGGTAGCGTTCCCATCCTGCCTTCTGCGCGCTGCCCTCCCCCGGGGCGCCCGCATCCGTCCGATCGTAAGGACCCCTGCCGATGAAGTGTTTCACCGCCTCCCTGGGAACGGAGACGAACACCTTTTCGCCCATGCCGACCAGCCGGCGCAGCTTCCGCGACAATTTCTACGCCCCGCCGGGCCAGCATCCCGACCGGCCGACCGGCTGCACCGGCCCGCTCTGGGCGGCGCGGCAGCGGGCGAAGTCCCGGGGCTGGACCGTGGTCGAGGGCTCCTGCTCGTTCGCCCAGCCGGCCGGGACCACGGTGCGCGCGGCCTACGAGGAGCTGCGGGACGAAATCCTGGAGCAGCTGAAGGCGGCCCTGCCGGTGGATATCGTGCTGATGGGCCTGCATGGCGCCATGGTCGCCGACGGCTATGACGACTGCGAGGGCGACATCCTCACCCGCATCCGCGAGATCGTCGGCCCGGGCGTGCCGATCGGCTGCGAGCTCGACCCGCACTGCCACCTGACCGAGAAGCGGGTCGCCGCCGCCGACGTCATCATCACCTACAAGGAGTTCCCGCACACCGACTTCGTCGAGCGCGGCGAGGAGCTGGCCGACATCGTCGAGGCGATGGCGCTGGGCCGGGTCAAACCGGTCATGTCGGTGTTCGACTGCCGCATGATCAACAGCTTCCCGACCTCGCGGCAGCCGATGCGCGGCTTCGTCGACCGGATCAGCGCCATGGAAGGGAAGGACGGCATCCTGTCGATCTCCGTCGCCCACTGCTTCCCCTACGCCGACGTGCCCGAGATGGGCACCCGCGTCCTGGTCGTCACCGACGACCGCAAGGCGTTCGGGGACCAGCTGGCCGAGAAGCTGGGGCGCGAGCTGTGGGATATGCGCAACGAGGTGCGCCCGCCCTTCCTGTCGATCGACGCGGCCCTGACCAAGGCGGTCGCGCGCAACCAGGGCACCGTCGTCATCGCCGACCCGTCCGACAATCCGGGCGGCGGCGCACCCAGCGATTCGACCTTCGTCCTGCGCCGGATGATCGAGCGCGGCATCACCGATGCGGCGATCGGCGGCTTCTGGGACCCGGTCGCGGTCCGGCTCTGCTTCGACGCGGGCGAGGGCGCGCGCTTCCACCTGCGCTTCGGCGGCAAGATCGGCCCGACCTCGGGCGACCCGATCGACGCCCTGGTGACGGTCACCAAGCTGACCCGCGACGCGACCATGGACTATTGCGGCACCGTCTCGTCGATCGGCGATGCGGCGGCGATCGACGTCGACGGCATCGCGGTGGTGCTGATCAGCAACCGCCAGCAGGCGAAGAGCCGCGGCATGTTCACCAGCGTCGGCATCGACCCGACGCAGAAGCGGATCGTGGTGGTGAAGTCGACCAACCATTTCTTCGCCGAGTTCGGCCCGATCGCCGAGGAGGTGCTCTACACCGACGCGCCGGGGGCGATCCCGCGCGACTTCACCAAGATCCCCTACACCCGGATCCAGCGGCCGAAATGGCCGCTCGACGAGAATCCGTGGGGCTGAGCCATGCGCTGCTTCACCGCCGCCCTGGCGACCGAGACCAACACCTTCTCGCCGCTGGCGACCAGCATGAAGGGCTTCCGCGAGCGCTTCTACTATCCACCCGGCACCTACCCGGACACGCCCTACAACTGCACCGGCCCGCTGTGGGCGGCGCGCAAGCGGGCGAAGACCAGGGGCTGGACGGTGATCGAGGGCACCTGCACCTCGGCCCAGCCGGCCGGCATCACCGTGCGGCCCGTCTATGAGGGCCTGCGCGACGAGATCCTGGACCAGCTGAAGGCGGCCCTGCCGGTCGACATCGTCCTGATGGGGCTGCATGGCGCCATGGTCGCCGACGGCTACGAGGACTGCGAGGGCGACATCCTCAGCCGCATCCGCGGGATCGTCGGCCCCGGCGTGCCGATCGGCGTCGAGCTCGACCCGCACTGCCACCTGACGAAGCAGCGCATGGCGGCGGCCGACGTCACCATCCTCTTCAAGGAGTTCCCGCATACCGACTTCGTCGAGCGCGGCGAGGAGCTGGCCGACATCGTCGAGGCGATGTGGCTGAAGAAGGTGAAGCCGGTGCAGTCGGTCTTCGACTGCCGGATGATCAACACCTACCCGACCTCGCGCCAGCCGATGCGCGGCTTCGTCGACCGGATCAGCGCCATGGAGGGCAAGGACGGCATCCTGTCGATCTCCGTCGCCCACGGCTTCTCCTATGGCGACGTGCCGGAACTCGGCACGCGGGTGCTGGTCATCACCGACGACCGCAAGGACTTCGGTGACGCGCTCGCCGAGACGCTCGGCCGCGAGCTGTGGGACCTGCGCCACGAGGTCATGCCGCCCTTCCTGTCGATCGACGACGCGCTCGACCGGGCGATCGCCCGCAACCAGGGCACGGTCGTGATCGCCGACGCGGCCGACAACCCGGGCGGCGGGGCGGCCGGCGATTCGACCCATGTGCTGCGGCGGATGCTGGAGCGCGGCATCACGGACGCCGCCGTCGGTGGCTTCTGGGACCCGGTCGCGGTCCGGCTCTGCTTCGATGCCGGCGAGGGGGCGCGCTTCCACCTGCGCTTCGGCGGCAAGATCGGCCCGGCCTCCGGCGATCCGATCGACGCGCTGGTGACGGTCACCCGGCTGACCCGGGACGCCACCATGGACTATTGCGGCACCGTCTCGTCGATCGGCGATGCGGCGGCGATCGACGTCGACGGCATTGCCGTGTCGCTGATCACCAACCGCCAGCAGGGCAAGAGCCGCGGCATCTTCACCAGCGTCGGCATCGAGCCGACGGCCAAGCGCATCGTGGTGGTGAAGTCGACCAACCACTTCTTCGCCGAGTTCGGCCAGATCGCCGACGAGGTGCTCTACATGGACGCGCCCGGCTCCCTGTCGCGCGACGTTCGCAAGCTGCCCTACCGCCGCGTCCAGCGGCCGATCTGGCCGCTCGACGAGAACCCCTGGGCCTGACGCGCGGAGGCCGCCATGCGCTGTTTCACGGCGTCCCTCGGGACCGAGACCAACACCTTCGTCGCCCTGCCGACCAGCCGGCAGAGCTTCCTCGACAATTTCTACGCGCGGCCGGGCGAGCATCCGGACCGCCCGGCCAACTGCAGCTCGCCGCTGTGGGTGGCGCGCCAGCGGGCGAAGAGCCGGGGCTGGACGGTGATCGAGGGCAGCTGCGCCTTCGCCATGCCGGCCGGCACCACCGTGCGCCGCGCCTACGAGGAGTTCCGCGACGAGATCCTGGACCAGCTGAAGGCCGCCCTGCCGCTCGACATGGTGCTGATGGGCCTGCACGGGGCGATGGTGGCGGACGGCTACGACGACTGCGAGGGCGACATCCTGGCCCGCATCCGCGAGATCGTCGGGCCCGGCGTGCCGGTCGGCGTGGAGCTCGACCCGCACTGCCACCTGACCGGGAAGCGGGTCGCCGCCGCCGACATCATCATCTGCTACAAGGAGTTCCCCCACACCGACTTCGTCGAGCGGGCGGAGGAGCTGGCCGACCTGACCGAGGCGGCGGCACTCGGGCGCATCAAGCCGGTCATGTCGGTGTTCGACTGTCGCATGATCAACGCCTTCCCGACCTCGCGCCAGCCGATGCGTGGCTTCGTCGACCGGATCAGCGCCATGGAAGGCAAGGACGGAATCCTGTCCATCTCCGTGTGCCATTCCTTCCCCTATGCCGACGTGCCGGAGGTGGGGGTGAAGGTCCTGGTGGTGACCGACGACCGCAAGGAATTCGGCGACCGGCTGGCGGAGCGGCTGGGCCGCGAGCTGTGGGACCTGCGCCACGAGGTGCGGGCGCCCTTCCACACCATCGACGAGGCGCTCGACCGGGCGTCCGCCCGCAACGACGGGCTCGTCGTCATCGCCGACCCGTCCGACAATGCCGGCGGCGGGGCGGCCAGCGATTCCACCTACATGCTGCGGCGGATGATCGAGCGCGGCATCATGGGCGCGGCCGTCGGCGGCTTCTGGGACCCGGTCGCGGTCCGGCTGTGTTTCGACGCCGGCGAGGGGGCGCGCTTCGACCTGCGCTTCGGCGGCAAGGTCGGGCCGACCTCCGGCGACCCGATCGACGCCCGGGTGACGGTGACGAAGCTCGTCCGCGACGCCACCATGGGCTATGTCGGCACGATCCTGCCGCTGGGCGACGCCGCCGCCATCGACATCGACGGCATCGCGGCCGTGCTGATCTCGCACCGCCAGCAGTGCAAGGGGGTCGGCATGTTCGCCAACCTCGGCATCGACCTCGCGACGAAGCGCATCGTGGTGGTCAAGTCGACCAACCATTTCCATGCCGAGTTCGGGCCGCTGGCGCGCGAGGTGCTGTACTGCGACGCGCCGGGCGCCATCCCCAGCAACTACCTGAAGATCCCCTATACCCGCATCCAGCGGCCGATCTGGCCGCTCGACGCCGACCCCTGGACCGCGGCCGGGCGCCGCTAGAGGATTTCCTGGCCATGAAGTGCTTCACCGCCTCGCTCGGCACCGAGACCAACACCTTCTCGCCGATGCTGACCAGCAAGGAGAGCTTCCTCGAGGATTTCTACGTCGGCCCCGGCCAGCATCCCGACCGGCCGACCCTGTTCGCGGGGCCCCTGTGGGCCGCGCGCAAGCGCGTGGCGACCAAGGGCTGGACGGTGGTCGAGGGCTCGTGCTCCTTCGCCCAGCCGGCCGGCATCACCGTGCGCCAGGCCTACGAGGAGCTGCGCGACGAGATCCTGGACCAGCTGCGCGCGGCCATGCCGGTCGACATGGTGCTGATGGGCCTGCACGGCGCCATGGTCGCCGACGGCTATGACGACTGCGAGGGCGACATCCTGGCCCGCATCCGCGAGATCGTCGGGCCGGGGGTTCCGATCGGGGCCGAGCTCGACCCGCACTGCCACCTGACCGCCAAGCGGCTGGAGGCGGCCGACGTCATCATCTGCTTCAAGGAGTTCCCGCACACCGACTTCGTCGAGCGCGGCGAGGAGCTGGTCGACATCATCGAGGCGATGGCGCTGAAGCGGGTGAAGCCGGTCATGTCGGTCTACGACTGCCGGATGATCAACCTCTTCCCGACCTCGCGCCAGCCGATGCGCGGCTTCGTCGACCGCATGCAGGCGATGGAGGGCCGGGACGGGGTCCTCTCCATCTCGGTCGCGCACGGCTTCCCCTATGCCGACGTGCCGGAGATCGGGACCCGGGTGCTGGTCATCACCGACGACCGCAAGGCGTTCGGCGACCGGCTGGCGGAGCAGCTGGGTCGCGAGATCTGGGATTTCCGGGCCGACGCCTGCGCCCCCTCCATGACCATCGACGAGGCGCTGGACCGGGCGGTTGCGCGCAACCAGGGCACGGTCGTCATCGCCGACCCGTCCGACAATGCCGGCGGCGGGGCGGCCGGCGATTCGACCTTCGTCCTGCGCCGGATGCTGGAGCGCGGCATCACCGACGCCGCCTTCGGCCCGGTCTGGGACCCGGTCGCGGTGCGCATGTGCTTCAACGCGGGCGAGGGCACCCGCTTCCAGCTGCGTTTCGGCGGCAAGATGGCGGCAGCCTCCGGCGACCCGATCGACGCCATGGTCACGGTGACGAAGCTGGTGCGCGACGCCACCCAGACCTTCGGCAACGCGCTGGCCCGCCTCGGCGATGCGGCGGCGATCGAGGTGGACGGCATCGCGGTGGTCCTGACCACCAACCGCCAGCAGGCGTTCGGCACCGATCTCTTCACCAACCTCGACGTCGACCTCGCGAACCGGCGCATCGTCGCGGTCAAGTCGACCAACCACTTCTACGCCTCCTTCAGCAAGGTCGCGGAAGAGGTGCTCTACATGAACGCGCCGGGCGCGCTGACGCTCGACTTCCGCACCATCCCCTACACCCGCATCCAGCGGCCGGTCTGGCCGCTCGACGCCGATCCCTGGACCGCGGCCGAGCGCCGCTAGAGGAATCCCTGCCCATGAAGTGCTTCACCGCCTCCTTCGGGACGGAGACGAACACCTTCTCCCCCATGCTGACCAGCAAGCAGAACTTCCTGGAGGATTTCTACGCCGGCCCCGGCCAGCACCCCGACCGCCCGACCTTGTGCACCGGCCCGCTCTGGGCCGCCCGCCAGCGGGTCAAGTCCAAGGGCTGGACGGTGGTCGAGGGCTCGTCCTCCTTCGCGCAGCCGGCCGGCATGCTGGTCCGCCGCGACTACGAGGAGCTGCGCGACGAGATCCTGGAGCAGCTGAAGGCGGCCCTGCCGGTGGATATCGTGCTGATGGGGCTGCACGGCGCCATGGTCGCCGACGGCTACGACGACTGCGAGGGCGACATCCTGGCCCGTATCCGCGACATCGTCGGCCCGGGCGTGCCGATCGGGGTCGAGCTCGACCCGCATTGCCATCTGACGAAGAAGCGGGTGGCCGCCGCCGACGTCATCATCTGCTTCAAGGAGTTCCCGCATACCGACTTCGTCGAGCGCGGCGAGGAGCTGGCCGACATCGTCGAGGCGATGTGGCTGAAGCAGGTGAAGCCGGTGATGTCGGTGTTCGACTGCCGCATGATCAACAGCTTCCCGACCTCGCGCGAGCCGATGCGCAGCTTCGTCGACCGCATGTCGGCGATGGAGGGCAAGGACGGCATCCTGTCGATCTCCGTCGCGCACTGCTTCCCCTATGCCGACGTGCCGGAGCTGGGCACGCGGGTGCTGGTCATCACCGACGACCGCAAGGAATTCGGCGACCAGCTGGCCGAGAAGCTGGGGCGCGAGCTGTGGGATATGCGCAACGAGGTGCGCCCGCCCTTCCTGTCGATCGACGAGGCGCTCGACCGCGGCGTGGCCCGCAACCAGGGCACCGTCGTCATCGCCGACCCGGCCGACAATGCCGGCGGCGGGGCGGCCAGCGATTCGACCTACGTCCTGAAGCGGATGATGGAGCGCGGCATCACCGATGCGGCACTGGGGCCGATCTGGGACCCGATCGCGGTGCGCATGTGCTTCAACGCGGGCGAGGGCACCCGCTTCCAGCTGCGCTTCGGCGGCAAGATCGCCGCCACCTCCGGCGACCCGATCGACGCCATGGTGACGGTGACGAAGCTGGTGCGCAACGCCACCCAGACCTTCGGCAAGGCCCTGTCGAACGTCGGCGACGCGGCCGCGATCGACGTCGACGGGATCGCCGTCGTGCTGATCGACAACCGCACCCAGGCGCTGGGCAGCGACCTCTTCACCAACCTCGGCATCGACCTGGGCGCCCGGCGCATCGTGGTCGTGAAGTCGACCAACCACTTCTTCGCCTCCTTCAGCAAGGTGGCGGAGGAGGTGCTGTACATGGACGCGCCGGGCCCCCTGCCGCGGGACTTCCTGCGCCTGCCCTACACCCGCGTCGAGCGGCCGAAATGGCCGCTGGACGCCGATCCCTGGTCCTGATCGGGGGGGCATAGGCCATGCGCTGCTTCACGGCCTCGCTGGGGGCGGAGACCAACACCTTCTCGCCGATGCTGACCAGCCGGGACGGCTTCCGCGAGCGGGTGCATGCCGGCCCCGGCGAGCACCCCGACTACCCCACCCTCTACGCGGCCCCGCTCTGGGTCGCGCGCCAGCGGGCGAAGACGCATGGCTGGGACGTGGTCGAGGGCTCGTGCTTCGCGGCCCAGCCGGCCGGCATCACCGTGCGCCGCGACTACGAGGCGATGCGCGACGAGATCCTGGCGGAGCTGCGGGCGGCCCTGCCGGTCGACATCGTGCTGATGGGCCTGCACGGGGCGATGGTCGCCGACGGCTATGACGACTGCGAGGGGGACATCCTGTCGCGCATCCGGGCGATCGTCGGCCCGGGCGTGCCGATCGGCTGCGAGCTCGACCCGCACTGCCACCTGACGCGGCAGCGGCTGGAGGCCGCCGACGTCACCATCTGCTACAAGGAATACCCGCACACGGATTCCCTGGAGCGGGCGGAAGAGCTGGCCGACATCGTCGAGGCGATGTGGCTGAAGAAGGTCAGGCCGGTGCAGTCGGTCTTCGACTGCCGCATGATCAACAGCTTCCCGACCTCGCGCGAGCCGATGCGCAGCTTCGTCGACCGCATCATGGCGCTGGAGGGCAGGGACGGAGTCCTGTCGATCTCCATCGCCCACTGCTTCTACTTCGCCGACGTGCCCGAGATGGGGGTCAAGGTCCTGGTCGTGACCGACGACCGCAAGGCGTTCGGCGACCAGCTGGCCGAGAAGCTGGGCCGCGAGCTGTGGGACCTGCGGCACGAGATCCGCCCGCCCTCGCCCGACATGGACGCGGTGCTGGACCGCGCCGTCGCCCGCAACGACGGCCTCGTCGTCATCGCCGACCCGGCCGACAATGCCGGCGGCGGGGCGGGCGGGGATTCGACCTATGTCCTGAAGCGGATGATGGAGCGCGGCATCACCGACGCCGCACTCGGGCCGATGTGGGACCCGGTCGCGGTGCGCATGTGCTTCAACGCCGGCGAGGGAACGCGCTTCCAGCTGCGCTTCGGCGGCAAGGTCGCGGTCACCTCCGGCCAGCCGATCGACGCGATGGTGACGGTGACCAGGCTGGTGCGCGACGCCACCCAGACCTTCGGGCAGGAGACGCGCCACCTGGGCGACGCGGCCGCCATCGACGTCGGCGGCATCGCGGTCGTGCTGATCACCAACCGGCAGCAGGCCTTCGGCACCGACCTCTTCACCAACCTCGGCATCGACCTGGGTGCGCGGCGGATGGTGGTGGTGAAGTCGACCAACCATTTCTTCGCCGCCTTCGGCCCGATCGCGGCCGAGGTGCTGTACGCCGACGCGCCCGGCCCCCTGCCGCGCGACCCGCGGAACCTGCCCTACACGCGGATCCCGCGGCCGATCTGGCCGCTCGACGAGGATCCCTGGGCCACCTGACCGGAGACGACCGATGCGCTGCTTCACCGCCTCCTTCGGGGCCGAGACGAATACCTTCTCCCCCATGCTGACCAGCCGCGACGGCTATCGCGAGCGCCTGCATGTCGGCCCCGGCCAGCACCCCGAGCAGCCCTCGCTCTATGCCGCCCCCCTGTGGGTGGCGCGCCAGCGCGCGAAGACCAAGGGCTGGGACGTGGTCGAGGGCTCGTGCTTCGCCGCCAACCCCGCCGGCAACACGGTGCGCCGCGACTACGAGGACATGCGCGACGAGATCCTGGCGGAGCTGAAGGCGGCGCTGCCGGTCGACATCGTCCTGATGGGCCTGCACGGGGCGATGGTGGCCGACGGCTATGACGACTGCGAGGGCGATTTCCTCGCCCGCATCCGCGAGATCGTCGGGCCGGACGTGCCGGTCGGCGTGGAGCTCGACCCGCACTGCCACCTGACGAAGAAGCGGGTGGCCGCGGCCGACGTCATCATCTGCTACAAGGAGTTCCCGCACACCGACACCATCGCCCGGGCCGAGGAGCTGGCCGACATCGTCGAGGCGATGGCGCTGAAGAAGGTGAAGCCGGTCATGTCCGTCTTCGACATGCGCATGCTGAACGGCTTCCCGACCTCCCGCCAGCCGATGCGCGGCTTCGTGGACCGGATCATGGCCATGGAGGGCAAGGACGGCATCCTCTCCATCTCGGTCGCGCACGGCTTCGGCTTTGGCGACGTGCCGGAGGTGGGCGCGCGCATGCTGGTCGTGACTGACGACCGCAAGGAGTTCGGCGACGCCCTGGCGGAGAAGCTGGGCCGGGAGCTGTGGGACCTGCGCGACCAGCTGCGCCCGCCCGGCCTGTCGATCGACGAGGCGCTGGACCGCGGCGTGGCGCGCGACCAGGGCACCGTCGTCATCGCCGACGGCGCCGACAACCCCGGCGGCGGGGCCGGCGGCGATTCCACCTTCATCCTGCGCCGCATGATCGAGCGCGGCCTGACCGAGGCCGCCCTCGGCCCGGTGTGGGACCCGATCGCCGTGCGCATGTGCTTCAACGCCGGCGAGGGAACGCGCTTCCAGCTCCGCTTCGGCGGCAAGGTCGCGGTCACCTCGGGCCAGCCGATCGACGCCCAGGTGACGGTGACGAAGCTGGTGCGCAACGCCACCCAGAGTTTCGCGGGGGAGAGCCGGCCGGTCGGCGATGCCGCCGCCATCGATGTCGGCGGCATCGCCGTCGTCCTCGTCAGCACCCGCATCCAGGCGCTCGGCACCGACCTCTTCACCAACCTCGGCATCGACCTCGCCGCCCGGCGGATCGTGGTGGTGAAGTCCACCAACCATTTCTTCGCCTCCTTCGGCCCGGTCGCCGAGGAGGTGCTGTACACGGCCGCCCCCGGCCCCTTGCCGCGCGACCTGCGGACGTTGCCCTATACCAAGCTGCAGCGGCCGAAATGGCCGTTCGACGCCGACCCCTGGAACTGAGACCCCTTGCGCACGAGAAGGCCGGAGGCCCGCCGATGACGTCCCGCCCCAACAGTACCGTGTATGACCGGCTCGGCGTGCCGACGGTCATCAACGCCCACACCACCGCCACCCGCCTGTCGGGCGGGATCATGCGGCCGGAGGTGGCCGACGCCATGCGCGAGGCGACCCAGTGGACGGTCGACATGGCAACCCTGGAGGCGCGCGCCTCCGACCTGATCGCCGACTATACGGGGGCGGAGGCGGGCTATGTGACGGCGGGGGCGGCCGCCGCCCTGCTGCTCGGCACGGCCGCCTGCGTGACCGGGCTCGACCCGGCCAAGATGAACCGCCTGCCCGACACGCGCGGCATGAAGAACGAGGTGGTGGTGGCCCGCAGTCACCGCAACTTCTACGACCATGCGGTGCGCGCGGCGGGCGTGACCCTGGTGGAGGTCGGCATCTCCGACCGCTATTCGGGTGCGGGCGTGCGCGACACCGAGGCGTGGGAGATCGCGGCCGCCATCACTGAGAACACCGCGGCCGTGCTCTACGTCGCCGGCACCGACGCCCGCCCGCCGCTGCCCGACGTGGTCGCCGCCGCCCATTCCCGGGGCGTGCCGGTGCTGGTCGATGCTGCGGCCCAGCTGCCGCCCGCCGCCAACCTCAAGCGCTTCATCGCCGAGGGTGCGGACCTCGTCTGCTATTCCGGCGGCAAGGCGATCGGCGGCCCGCAGGCGTCCGGCATCCTCTGCGGCAAGCGCGACCTGGTGATGGCGGCCGCCCTCCAGCACCTCGACCAGGACATCTACTGGGAGCAGTGGAACCCGCCCGCGGCTCTCTTCGACAAGTCGCGCATCCCCGGCCTGCCGCAGCACGGCATCGGCCGCCCGGCCAAGGTCGGCAAGGAGGCGATCGTCGGCCTGCTGACCGCGCTCGAATATTTCCTGGCCGAGGGCGACGACGCCCGCATCGCCCGCTGGACCCAGCTGATGGAAAACCTGGTGGCGGCCCTGGACGGCGTCCGCCACGCCACCGTCACGCTGGTCCGCGACCGCCGCCGCCCCTCGGTCCCGACCGTCCACCTGGCGCTGGACGAGGAAGCGGCGGGCATGACCGCGATGGACCTCGTCCGCACCCTGCAGAACGGCGAGCCGTCGGTCCACGCCAACCCCTCGCGGGTGCATGACGGGCTGGTGCTGTTCAGCCCGGTGGCCCTGAAGCCGGGGGACGAGCTGGTGATCGCGGAGCGGGTGCGGGGGGTGTTGGGGTAGGATGTACAATCAAGTCCGACTGTCTATGATTGTCGATATGCATGTCGAACGCTATGGTGGTTGATATTCCCTCCAAGAGAATTCGCAGCCAATGAAGAAGGCATTCTTTGGGTATTACGGACCCACACCAGAGCAGTAAAATCTTATGGAATGCTGGAATTATAGTAATTGATACCAATGTTGTATTGGATTTGTATCGTCTACCTAAGACAGCAAGCGAAGAGTTGTTGTCTGTATTGGAGTTGCTAAAAGAAAAGCTCTGGATTCCACATCAAGTCGCTTTAGAATTTCAACGCGACAGATTGACCGTTATTGCCAAGGGCAGGAAGGATATTGAAGGAGCTTTATCTCATGCCAAGGATTTGGTGCAGTCTCTTAAAAAGAAAGTGGACGATGTTCACATAGATAAATACGGAATCGGTGTCGATAGTAAGTCAATCTTCGACAATCTTGAGGCTGCAAACTCAAAATTAATTGAAGCCATTGAGGCAGTTCATGGAGCTAAGCTTGATATCACATCTTCTGATCCAATCCGCGACCGTCTAGATCTTTTATTTTTTGATAAGGTTGGTGCGGGACCATTTACGCAAGAAAATATGAATGAACTTATCGAGAATGGAGAGTCTAGATATGCAGAGAAGATTCCTCCGGGATTCTCGGACGCCGAGAAAGAAAAGAATCCGGAAAGCGCGACATTCAATTTTAAAGGTATAAGATATCAGCGCAAATTTGGCGACCTAATATTGTGGCGGCAGATTATTAACTATGCTCGCGACAATAAGATAAAGAATATCGTATTTGTCACTGCGGACAGTAAGGTGGATTGGTGGTGGCGAGAGCATGGTAAGACCATAGGCCCGAGGCCGGAATTAATACACGAGATTGCGTCGGAGGCAAGTGTAGAATTGTTTTGGATGTATTCTTCGTCGCAGTTTATGGATCATGCAAAACAGTATGCATCTGCGGAAGTTTCGGAGAAAACTGTAGCCGATCTTGAAAAGATATCTGACAGTCTCGATAACAATTTATATTTAGCTCTGAAAAGCTCATTGTCTAGCCATGGTTCTTTTGGCAGATCACGCATCGATCGTGGCTATGAAGGGCGTGAGTATTCTGATCGGCGCTTTTCGGATCGGGAGTACTCAGGTCGGGACTTCCAGGGGGTAAGGTTTGATAGTCGAGCCGCAGGGCTCTCAGCCAGAGGGCCGGATCCTGAAGTAGCATTTTCCGACCTTATGTATGATTCCGTATATCGTTGGTTGGGAGCGCTGCATGATGTTTCCCAGGTGTCAGCGGCCGATTTTCCCGATTTTATAGCAACAAAAGAGGGTAGGCTTTATGGGTATTAAATATTATTTCTCGAAGATGCATACAATAGGATTTTATCAGAAGAAGTGGAGATGCTCCTGTTTCGTGGTGAAGCTGAAATGCGACGAGGATTTCTAAGCGGATTTGGTTTAATTATTGTAATTTCCAATGACGAAGCTAAGGATATTGCGCGAAAAAATCTGTCAGGAAGGATTCATCGGCGATTTAGGGCAGTCGCGCGACAATCAGGCATTACGGAATTTGTGTTGGGAACTATAGTATCTGGTCCTGAATTTAGCTTACTGCTCCATCAGTCTTCTTATGTCGAGGAAGATTAATAAATCTGTGCAGAGAGGGTAATCGGCTGACGGTGCCGCTTTGGCGAGCGAGGTCAGGCGACCTTGTCGCCTCGTGCCCTTGCCTCCTCCTCCTTCTGCTGGTTGTCGTTGGTGCTGGTTGTCGTTGATAGATATGGTGTCGAGGAAGGAGCGGTGTGGGGATCGCCCGGGCGTCCGGCAGCCCTCGTACGGCTGCTGGCGATTGCACCTTTGAGGGAAGGGGTCGAGGGCGGCCTGCGTTTCCTCTTTGGTTTCGGACCAGGTCCCCCGGCCCTTGACCCGGAAGTGCTCGTCCAGCTGCGTTCGATGGAGCCGCTCGACGATGCCGTTGGGCTGCGGCCGTTTCACCCGTGTCGGTCGGCGCTAGCCCTTCTTCAGTTGCAGGCACAGGTGTGGAGATGCTTGCTCTCACAGTCGGACGTCAGGGTGTGCCGGCGTCGGAAATCGCTGCTGTCGCCCAGCATACCGTGCCTGCTCTGCAGCTAAACTCGCTGCCGATGGTCCTTGGGCAAGCCGCTGATGTGGCCGCCCAAGCCATCCTTCAGACAGTTTCACGGAAAGATCGGCGGCAGCAGATGCCGGAAGGGCTCGCGGTCGAGCGCTAGGATGCGGACCCGGGACGTGCCCGGCAGCGTGCCGTCCTGCCGCCATCGCCGCACTAGCGCCTCGGCCGCCGTCAGGCGGGCGATCTCGATCGCGACGAGGCGGCGACCCGCCGTCCCGGCCTCCTGCCCGCTGTCGCGCCCGACGAAGGCGAGGCGGAGCCGGTCGTCGGTGGCGAGCGCGGCGAGCTGGAGCAGCAGCTCGCCGGCGGCCTCGTCCTCCGGGTCGAACTCGATCAGGACGACCGCGTCCATGGCGGTCAGCCGTTGCGGAAGGTGTAGCCGTAGCCGTTGATCGCCGGGACGCCGCCGAGGTGGGCGTAGAGCACCCTGGAGCCGGCGGGGAAGTAGCCCTTGCGGACGAGGTCGATCATGCCCTGCATGGATTTCCCCTCGTAGACCGGGTCGGTCATCATGCCTTCGAGCCGGGCCGACAGGCGGATCGCCTCGATCGTCTCCGGCGAGGGCACGCCGTAGACCGGATAGGCATAGTCCTCGTTGAGGACGACATCCGCCTCGGCGATGTCCGGCCCGCCGACCAGCGCCGAGGTCTTGCGGGCGATGTCGAGGACCTGGGCCCGCGTCTGCGCCGGGGTGGCCGAGGCGTCGATGCCGATGACGGTGCGCTGGCGGCCGTCCGGCGCGAAGCCGACGATCATGCCGGCATGGGTCGAGCCGGTGACGGTGCAGACGACGACATGGTCGAAGCGGAAGCCGAGCGCGGCCTCCTGCGCCCGCACCTCCTCGGCGAAGCCGACATAGCCGAGGCCGCCATACTTGTGGACGGATGCCCCGGCCGGGATCGCGTAGGGCTTGCCGCCGTTGGCCTTCACATCCTCCAGCGCCCGTTCCCAGCTGGCCCGGATGCCGATGTCGAAGCCCTCGTCGACCAGCTCCACATGCGCGCCCATGACGCGCGACAGCAGGATGTTGCCGACCCGGTCATAGACCGCGTCCTCGTGCGGGACCCAGCTCTCCTGCACCAGCCGGCACTTCATGCCGATCTTGGCGGCGGTCGCGGCCACCATGCGCGTGTGGTTCGACTGGACGCCGCCGATCGAGACCAGCGTGTCGGCGCCGGACGCGATCGCGTCGGGGACGATGTATTCGAGCTTGCGCAGCTTGTTGCCGCCGAAGGCGAGGCCGGAATTGCAGTCCTCGCGCTTGGCATAGAGCTCGACGGCGCCGCCCAGATGGGCGGACAGGCGCGACAGCTTCTCGATCGGGGTCGGGCCGAAGGTGAGGGGATAGCGCGCGAATTTCTCCAGCATGGTCTTGCCAACTCCCGTTGAATGCCGGGAAAATGCTAGCCAGTTCCATCTGGAATGTTGTCCCGAAGTCGGGGCTGTTTCCGGCGAGAATGGCCGGTCGGAGGGCGGGAACGCGAGACGAAGTCGCAGGTTTGCCGCGACAAATGAAAGATCCGTTCATGGACGCCGGGCTCGACCGAATCGACCTCAAGATCCTGCGGTTGCTCCAGGCCGATGGCCGCATGGGCAATGCCGAGATTGCCAAGCGCGTGAACACCAGCCCCGCCACCTGCCATCGCCGCATCCAGCGGCTGTTCGCCGAGGGCTATGTCTCGGGCGTGCGCGCGCAGATCTCGCCGGGGCATGTGGAGCGCGGCACGCTCGCTTTCGTGGGCGTGGTGCTGGACCGCTCGACCCCGGAGAGCTTCGGCGCGTTCGAGGCGGCGATCCGCGAGATGCCGGTCGTGCTCGACTGCCACATCGTCGCCGGCGACTTCGACTATTTCCTGAAGATCCGCGTCCGCGACATGGCCGATTTCAACCGGCTGCACGCCGACAAGCTGATCGCCCTGCCGGGCGTGCGCCAGACGCGCACCTTCTTCGTGATGAAGGAGGTGGTGGACAACGCGCCCCTGGTGTTCTGAGGCTAGTCGCCGCCGCCCACCTTGGCCAGCAGCCGGCGCTTGCCGTTCAGCACATGGCGCTCGCCGGCCTCGCGGGCGCGGGGCCCGTCGCCAGCCGCGATCGCGGCGACGATGTCGGCGTGCTCGGTGTTCGATTCCTGCATCATCGGCGCGGCGGCCAGGACCCCGCGGCGGGACAGGTGGGCCTCCTTCAGCAGGGTCTCGTAGATGCGCGCGGCCTTGTCGTGGCCGGCGAAGGTCATCAGCGCCTCGTGGAAGTCGAGGTTGCCCTGGTAGTAGGCGGCGCCGTCGCCGGCCGCATGGGCCGCCTCCAGCCCCTCGACCATGGCGCGCAGCGCCGCCTTCTGCTCCGCCGTCGCGCGCTCGGCCAGGCGGGCGCAGGCGAAGCCGGTGAGCAAGGCCCGCATGTCGTAGAGCTCCAGCAGCTCCTCGGTCGAGACGTGGCGGACGAAGACCCCGCGGTTGGCGACGCTGGTCAGGAGACCGCTGCGCTCCAAGGCGCTCGCCGCCTCGCGCACCGGGCCGCGGCTCACGCCCAGGCGCAGGGCCAGGTTCTGCTCGCTGATGCGCTCGCCCGCCTTCAGCTCGCCCGACAGGATCATGCGCTCCATCTCGCGCAGCACGATCGACGCCAGGGACTCGGACCGGCGCTGGGCGATCGCCTCGCTGGCGGACATCGCGGAACTCCCGACCTTGCTCATGCCTGCTCCTGCCACCCGGTTCGTGCCGACCGGACGGGTTCTACCGTGAAACTGTTGACAGTTTTCAGTGGCCCCAGCACGATCCCCGTCTCCCTTTCCATTATCGCCAAGCCGCCCCCGACCAGGAGCCCCCGATGCTTAAACCTCGAACGGCGAGCGCACCACTGCTCGCATGCGTTGCGGCCGCCCTCGTGCTGGCGACCGGCCCGGCCGCGGCCCAGCAGCCGAAGACGCTGCGCGCCACCCTGCATGCCGATGTCCGCGCGCTCGATCCGATCTGGAGCACCCAGGTCATCACCTCGATGCACGGCAACATGATCTTCGACCGGCTGTTCGCGACCGACGAGAAGCTGGAGCCGCAGCCGCAGATGGTCGAGACCTGGACCGTCAGCGAGGATCGCAAGCTCTACACCTTCACGCTGCGCGAGGGGCTGAAGTTCCACGACGGCACCCCCGTCACCACCCGCGACGTGATCCAGTCGATGAAGCGCTGGGGCGCGCGCGACGCCGGCGCCAAGGTGCTGTTCGGCTATACCGAGGCGCTGACGCCGAAGGACGACCGCACCTTCGAGTGGCAGCTGAAGGCGCCGTTCGGCCTCGTCATCGACACGCTCGCCAAGAACAGCAGCGCGCTCCCCGCGGTGATGCGCGAGAAGGACGCCCGGACCGACCCGTTCCAGGCGGTGCAGGAGATGATCGGGTCCGGCCCGTTCGTCTTCCAGCGGGCCGAGTGGGTGCCGGGGTCGAAGACCGTCTACACCAAGTTCCAGGACTATGTGCCGCGCAAGGAGCCGGCCTCCGGCCAGGCGGGCGGCAAGGTGGCGAAGGTCGACCGGGTCGAGTTCATCTCCCTGTCCGACCCGCAGACGCAGCAGGCGGCCCTGGTCGCCGGCGAAATCGACTTCCTCGAGGCCCCGCAGGTCGACTTCCTGCCGATCCTGGAGGCGACGCCGGGCATCACCATCACCGCCCATCCGGCGGCGGGCGCCATCGGCGTCATCCAGCTCAACCACCTGCATCCGCCCTTCGACAAGGTCGAGGCGCGCCAGGCGATGCTGCACATCCTGCACATGCCGGATTTCCTCAACACCTTCATCCCCGACCCGAAGCTGCAGCGGCTCTGCTACTCCTATTTCGGCTGCGGCACGCCGATGGAGACCGACGCGGGGGCCGAGCCCTACAAGGCGGCCAGGCGCGACCCGGCCAGGGCGGCCGAACTCCTCAAGGCGGCCGGGTACAATGGCGAGCCGATCACCATCCTGCACTCGACCGACCACTGGATGATCAACCCCGCGACCCAGGTGCTGATCCAGCAGATGCGCCGGGCGGGGCTGAAGCTCGACGTGCAGGCCATGGACTGGGGGTCGACGGCCGCCCGGCGGGGCAAGAAGGAGCCGCCGGCGCAGGGCGGGTGGAACATCTTCGTCACCGGCACCACGGTGCTGGGCTCGTCCAACCCGATCACCAACAACTGGATCAGCATGGCCTGCGACAAGGCCAATTTCGGCTGGCCCTGCAACGCCGGCTTCGAGGAGCTGCGCCGCTCCTGGGGGATGGCCCAGACGCTGGCCGAGCGCAAGGCGATCGCGCTCGACCTGTCGAAGCGCCTCTACCAGGAGGTGCCGTTCGTGCCCTTCGGCCAGTGGGTCTCGCCTGTCGCCTATCGCTCCGACCGGCTGTCGGGCGTGCTGTCGAACCCGTCGATGCCGCCGATGTGGAACATCGAGAAGAGATAGCCGTTCCTGCCCGGACAGGGCCGGGCCAGCTCGACCCGACCCAGCCGGGCCCGGCCCGCCATGGTGCCGTCGCCGCCCGGCCGCTATGCTGGCCGGCGGCAGCACCGGGCAAGGGAGCCGATCGCCGCATGGCCAGACGATGGGCCGGCCATGGTTGAGCCGGATGGGGGGAAGGGGCCGCTCGCCGGGTTCGAGCGGCCCGGGCTGCACGCCCGGCTGCGCAGCCTCTATTTCGGCTCGGGGCCGGTCGCCCGCCGGTTCCGCTTCGGGCTGGTCGGCTTCGACCTGGTCACGATCCTGGTCTTCATCGCCGCCGCCTCGATCACCGATCCGCCCTGGCTGCTGGCGGTGGATTTCGCGCTCGGCGCCCTGCTGACGCTGGAGTTCGCGGCCCGCCTCTATGCCGAGCGCGACCGCCGCCGGATGCTCCTCAGCCTCGGCACCCTGGCGGACCTGGCCGTCATCGCCTCGCTGTTCCTGCCGGCCTTGATCGACAATCTGGGCTTCCTGCGCATCTTCCGCGCGCTGCGCCTCATGCGCTCCTACCACCTGCTGCGCGACCTGCGGGCGGGCTCGCCCTGGTTCCGCCGCTTCGAGGACGTGATCCAGCGGACGCTGACGCTCGTCGTCTTCATCTTCATCGTCACCTCGCTCGTCTATGTCAGCCAGCACGGGATCAACCCGGCCATCGCCACCTATGTCGATGCGCTCTACTTCACCATCACCACCCTGACGACGACCGGCTTCGGCGACATCACCCTGCTCGGCCCGGGCGGGCGGCTGCTGGCGGTCCTCATTATGGTGATCGGCGTCGCCCTGTTCCTGCGCCTGCTCCAGGCGGTCTTCCGGCCCAACAAGGTGCGCTTCGAATGCCCGGACTGCGCCCTGCAGATCCACGACGCCGATGCCGTCCACTGCAAGCATTGCGGCCGGGTCCTCGCCATCCCGACCGAAGGCGCGGTGTAGGGCCTCGACGTGCAGGGCCCGGACATTTATGGCCCCGGGGACGGCATCGCCCCCATGCGTCCCGCTTGACAGCCGGCCGGCCGGATCCCAGCATCGGCCTCGTTCCGAGGGGGGCCCCGGCAAGGGGCTGAGATACCGCTGGTGCGCGCGGAGACCCTTCGAACCTGATCCGGGTCGTACCGGCGTAGGGACTGGGAACGCGCGAAGGCAGCAACGGCCGCCATCGGTCCGTCTTCACCACCGCTCCGCAACCGAGCCATTCTTCCCCCGGATCTCCCGTCTCTCGAACCGAGCAGGAGATCTTTCGACATGCCCGATACCCTCTCCCCCGCGAACTTCGGCGTCACCACCGGGCCCTTGCCGGCCTCGCGCAAGGTCCATGTCGCGGGCGGCCGCGACGGCAGCCTGCGCGTGGCGATGCGCGAGATCGACCTCGACCCCGGCTGCGGCGAGCCGCCGGTCCGGGTCTACGACCCTTCCGGCCCCTATACCGACCCGGCCGTGGCGATCGACATCGCCGCCGGCCTGCCGGCCCTGCGGCGCGACTGGATCCTGGCCCGCGGCGATGTGGAGCCCTATCCCGGCCGGTCCGTCCGGCCCGAGGATAACGGCCTGAAGCCGGGTTCTGCCGGTACCGTCCCGGTGTTCGATCGCGGCGACCGGCGGCCGCTCGTCGCCCGGCCCGGCTGCCGGCCGACCCAGCTCGCCTATGCCCGCGCCGGCATCGTCACGCCCGAGATGGAGTATGTGGCGATCCGCGAGAATCTCGGCCGGGAGCGGGCGCTCGATGCGGCCGCGCGCGACGGCGAGGGCTTCGGCGCCGCCATCCCCGACTTCGTGACGCCGGAGTTCGTGCGCGACGAGGTCGCCCGCGGCCGGGCGATCATCCCCGCCAACATCAACCACCCGGAGGCCGAGCCGATGGCGATCGGCCGCAACTTCCTGGTCAAGATCAATGCCAACATCGGCAACTCCGCCGTCACCTCGTCGGTGGCGGAGGAGGTCGACAAGCTGGTCTGGGCGATCCGCTGGGGCGCCGACACGGTCATGGACCTGTCGACCGGGCGCAACATCCACACCATCCGCGAATGGATCCTGCGCAACGCCCCGGTGCCGATCGGCACCGTGCCGATCTACCAGGCGCTGGAGAAGGTGGGCGGCCGGGCCGAGGAGCTGACCTGGGAGATCTATCGCGACACGCTGGTCGAGCAGTGCGAGCAGGGGGTCGACTACTTCACCATCCATGCCGGGGTGCGGCTGGCGCACATCCCGCTGACGGCCAGGCGGGTGACGGGCATCGTCTCGCGCGGCGGCTCGATCATGGCCAAGTGGTGCCTGGCCCATCACCGGGAGAGCTTCCTCTACACCCGCTTCGAAGAGATCTGCGAGATCATGCGGGCCTACGACGTCTCCTTCTCGCTGGGCGACGGGCTGCGGCCGGGATCGAACGCCGACGCCAACGACGCCGCCCAGTTCGCCGAGCTGGAGACGCTGGGCGAGCTGACTCAGGTCGCCTGGCGGCACGACGTGCAGGTGATGATCGAGGGGCCGGGCCATGTGCCGATGCACAAGATCAAGGCCAACATGGACAAGCAGCTCGCCGTCTGCGGCGAGGCGCCCTTCTATACGCTGGGGCCGCTCGTCACCGACATCGCGCCCGGCTACGACCACATCACCAGCGGTATCGGGGCGGCGATGATCGGCTGGTTCGGCACCGCCATGCTCTGCTACGTCACCCCCAAGGAGCATCTGGGCCTGCCCGACCGCGACGACGTCAAGACGGGCGTCGTCACCTACAGGATCGCCGCCCACGCGGCCGACCTGGCCAAGGGCCATCCGGCGGCCCGCCTGCGCGACGACGCCCTGAGCCGGGCCCGCTTCGAGTTCCGCTGGCGCGACCAGTTCAACCTGTCGCTCGACCCGGAGACGGCCGAGCGCTTCCACGACCAGACCCTGCCGGCCGAGGGCGCCAAGCTGGCCCATTTCTGCTCGATGTGCGGGCCGAAATTCTGCTCGATGAAGATCAGCCACGAGGTTCGCGACGCCGCCATCCAGGCCGAAGCCGACGCGGCCGCCGGCATGGCCGGCAAGTCGGCGGAGTTCCTGGCCGGCGGCGGCGAGATCTACAAGGTTCTGTCGGGGGAGGCGCGGCCGGGCATCGACTGACCGGCCGCGCCTTCCGGCGCCTCAGAAGCGATAGGTGAGGCCGACACCGATCAGCCACGGGTCGATGTCGACCTTGCCGGTGAGCGCGCCGCCGTTCAGCTTCACGTCGGGACGCAGGAACAGCTTCTTGACGTCGAAGTTCACGCCCCAGTTCTGGTCCAGCATGTAGTCGAAGCCGACCTGCAGGGCGGCGCCGAAGCTGTTCTCGATATCGAGCTTGGTGACGGTGCCGCCCGCGGCCTTCTGGTCGAAGAAGACGGTGTAGTTGATGCCGGCGCCGACATAGGGCTTGAAGCGGCCGAAGTCGGTGAAGTGGTACTGCAGCGTCAGGGTCGGCGGCAGCAGCCACGCCTTGCCGACATCGACCCCGTCAAGCGTGCCCGACCCCTTGATGTTGTGCGGGGTGACGCCGAGGATCAGCTCGACCGCCACGTTCGGCGTGAAGAAGTAGCTGATGTCGAGTTCCGGCACGATCGAGTTGTCGATCGAGATGTCGGAGCCCGGCACCTGGTGGACCTTGCCGGATTCCTGCGGCACCACCCCCAGCACCCGGCCGCGTACCATCCACGGGCCGGCCGGCTTGTTCGCATCGAAGTCGGCCGCCGCCGCGGCGCCCGCCCCCGCCATCATCAGCCCCGCCAGGGCTGCAACCGCCCACTTGCCGGCCGTTCCGTCGCGCATCGCTTGCCTTGCCTTTCGGTCTTGAACGACCGGAGGTTCGGCCGATGCGGCCGCGGGCGACTTGATGCAGATCAACGGCGGGGTGCGACACTTTCGCTGGCCACCGGCCAAAGCGTCCCTCGACTGCGCTCGGGATGAGGAAATTATCGTTATTCCACAAGTGTTTCCGCCAATGGCGACATCCCTCATCCCGAGCGAAGTCGAGGGACGCCACGACCGATGGGCAGTGCCGGCCAAGAGCCCTCAGTCGAAGGAGTCGTAGTCCCCGTGGCAGCGGAAATGGGGCAGGCGGTTGCCGGGGGTGGCGTTGCGGCATTCGCCCTCGGTCTCCAGCCGGGCCAGCTCGTCGGCCGGCACCGGCGCTGCGGCCGGCAGGGCGCCGCAGCCGCTGGCGGCGAGTGCGGCCGTCAGGGCGGCGATGCCGGGCCAGCCGGTCATGCCGCCTCCACCGTCACCCGGTCGCCCGCGACGGTCAGGCGGGTCCCGAGCGCGGCCGATGCCGTGACCAGCAGGCGCAGCTCCTCGGCCTGCCCGGCCGGGGGCGACAGGACGGTCTGGTTGGCGTCGTTGCGCTTGACGAAGGCGAAGCTGATGCCGGCGATGCGCGGCCCGTCCAGCTCCACCTTCACCATCAGGCCGGTCCAGTGGGTCAACTGGCGGCCGTTGTGCTCCTGCTGGAAGCTGAAGCCGCCGGAGCCGTAGAAGATCGGCCGGCCCTTGTAGTGCTCGATCGCCAGCGGGGCGTGCGGCCCATGGCCGAAGACGATGTCGGCCCCGGCATCGACGGCGGCATGGGCATATTCGCGCTGGTAGGCGAGGACCTCGCGCCGCAGGCCCCAGTGGCAGGAGGCGACGACGACGTCGGCCTCCTCGCGCAGCCGGGCGATGTCGGCGGCGAGCCGTTCCCGCCCCTCGCGGTCGGCCCAGGTCACCACCTCGGGCGGCACGCCGGGGCGGGTCAGCGTGTGGCCGTGCTCGATCACCGGGCGATAGGCGGTGTGGCCCGGGATGGTCGCCACCCCCGGCCCGCGCGGGCCGGCGACATGGCCGTTCTGCCAGTAGACCGCCGTGCGCTGCAGCACGCCGAAGCGCAGGCCGTTCCGCTCCACCACGGCCGGGCGCCGCGCCGCTTCCTGGTCCGGCCCGGCGCCGGTGTGGGCGATGCCGAGCCCGTCCAGGGTCGCGAGCGAGGCGGTGATGGCGGCAGCCCCGATGTTGACGTTGTTGGCGACGCCGACCGCATCGACCCCGAGATCGGCCAGGGCGCTGCCCAGGCGGGCCGGGGCGTAGAAGCCGCGCCGCTCGGCATAGTCGGCCGGCGCGTCGAACAGGCAGCATTCCAGGTTGGCGAACACCATGTCCGCGCCTGCCAGCGCCGGCTTCACCCGGTCGAACAGGCCGGTCGCGTCCTCCACGCCCAGGAAGTTGATATCGCCCAGCAGGAACAGCGTGCGTTTCATCCGATAGCTCATGCCCTCTATGCGGCCCGACTTTTGCCCTGCGGATGGCGCGGGAGCAACCTCGACAGCGCGCGGCTGGGGCCGCATTCTTGCCCGCGACACTCTGGGTCAGGAGACGGGACGATGGCGGACGGCGGGTTCGGGAACGTGGCGGCGAAGGTCGACGAGGCGCGGCTGTGGCAGCGGCATGTCGACATGGCGGAGCTGGGCGGCACGCCCAAGGGCGGCGTCCGCCGCCTGGCGCTCGACGCCAACGACGTGGCGGCGCGGCGCCTGCTGGCCGACTGGGCCCGGCCCTATGGCTGGGCCGTGTCGATGGACGCGATCGGCAACCTCTTCATCCGCCGCCCCGGCACCGACAACGACGCCGACCCGGTCCTGTCCGGCTCGCACACCGACACCCAGCCGTCGGGCGGGCGCTTCGACGGTATCTACGGCGTGCTCGCCGCCTTCGAGGCGATGGAGGCGATCGAGGCCGCCGGCATCCGCACCCGCCGCCCGATCGAGACCGTGGTCTGGACCTGCGAGGAGGGCGGGGCGCGCTTCCCCATGGGCACCATGGGGTCCGGCGTCTTCGTCGGCCGCACCCCGCTCGCCGATGCCCGGGCCGTCGCCGACTATGACGGGGTGACGGTCGGCACCGCGGTCGACGCGGCCCGCCAGGCCCTGTCCGACCTGCCGGAGCGCGCGCTCGGCTTCCCGATTGCGGCCTTCGTCGAGGCGCATATCGAGCAGGGCCCGATCCTGGAGGAGAAAGGGCTGCAGATCGGCGTCGTCACCGGCATCCAGGGGTCCCGCCGCTTCCGGGTCGAGGTCGAGGGGGCGGACGCCCATGCCGGCACCACGCCGCGGGCCCGCCGCCGCGACGCCCTGTCGGCGGCCGTGGCCATGGTCGCGGCGCTGGAGGCGCTGTTCCACGACGACCCGTCGGACACGGTGCGCTTCACCGTCGGCCGCTTCGTGGTGACCCCCAATGCGCCGGCGGTGGTCCCGGGCCACGTCGCCTTCACCATCGACTTCCGCCACCCCGACGAGGCGGTCCTGACCGCACTCGGCGACCAGGTGGAGCCGATCTGCCAGGCCAACCGCAAGAACTGCGCCGTCACCGTGACCCAGACCTCGCGCGGCCGGCCGGTCACCTTCCTCGATCCGGTGCCGGCGGCCGTCGAGGCGGCGGCGGCCGGCCTCGGCCTCGGCTACATGCGGATCAATTCCGGCGCCGGCCACGATGCCGGCCCGATGCAGGTGGCGGCCCCGAGCGGCATGATCTTCGTCCCCTGCGAGCACGGCATCAGCCACGCCGAGGCCGAGAACGCCACCCCCGCCGACCTCGCCGCCGGCGCCCGGGTGCTGGCGGAGGCGCTGGTGCAGCTGGCGGGGCGGTGAGAGAAGGGGGCGTCCGCATCGGCGCTGCGATGTTCTTTCGCTGGAGGGGTATCGTAAAAATGCGATATGATGCCTAGATGGAGTGGAGCGTCGAAGTTCTGGACGACCGGGTTCGGGCGGAACTCGACGTGCTGCCGGTGGATATCCGGGCCAAGCTGGCCCGCATCCTTGAGCAGATGGTGACCTTTGGCCCGCAGCAGATGCGCAAACCTCACGTCAAGCCGCTGCAGGACAAGCTATGGGAGATGCGCATGACCGGCCGAGACGGCATTGCCCGGGCGATCTATGTGCTGGCGCATCGACGGCGCATCGTCATCCTGCACGCCTTCATCAAGAAGACGCAGCGAACACCGCCGGGCGCCATCCGTCTTGCCATCGCCCGCGCGCAGGAGATCGAGCCGTGACAATTCCCTTCGAGCATCTTAAGCGGGAATGGATGAAGGACCCGGCGTTCAAGGACGCCTACGATGCCCTGGCGCCGGAGTTCGAGATCGCCGCCGAACTGGTCAAGGCCCGGGCGCGCGCCGGCCTGTCGCAGGCGGAGGTGGCGAGCCGGATGGGCACGACCCAATCGGTCATCGCCCGCCTGGAAAGCGGCCGGACACTGCCCAGCACCAAGACCTTGCTGCGGTTCGCCGAAGCCACCGGCAGCCGGGTGCATGTGAGCCTCGCGGCGGCGTAGGCTCACCTGTTTCGCGGATCGAGGCCGAGGCGGCGCGGGACTTCGATTGTCCCATGCTTGGCCTGGCGGTAGCAGATGAGGTGCGAGCCGGATGCCAGCGCGCGATATCCCTGGCGTGCCGCATCCATCAGGCGGCCCTGCCGCGTGCCGTCGTCGATTGCCTGCCAGGCGTCTGCAAGTGCAAGCAGCCCCAACGCTCGACCGAATAGGACCAGATGCCATCCAGGTCCCGGCGCGCCGCCGGAAGGAGGCGCGGCGACGTCAACGGTCCGGCGCGCCCAGCTTTTGCTGGATGAAGGCGTGCATGTCGAAGGGCTCGGCCGGCCCGCTCTCCTCGCCCTCGATGAGAGCGGCACGGAGCGCCCGCAGCCTGGCCTCGTGCTCTTCGAGCAGGCGAAGGCCGGCGCGCACGACCTCGCTCGCGGATCCGAACCGGCCGTCGGCGACCTGTCGGTCCACAAAATCCGCAAGGTGATCGCCGAGCACGACCGACGTATTGCGCGACATGCCGTCCTCCCGACCGCAAGAGCACTATTATCTAATGGTATCGCCCCGAGCCTCAAGTGGCTCACCCGATCCCGTCCGTGCCCACCCCGCAGACGATCGCGACGACGCGCTCCTTCGCCGCCGGGCGGTAGGCGCCGGTCTGGAGGGCCGCGACCGCGGCCGCACCCGACAGCTCGGCCGCCACGTTGTGCTCCAGCCACAGCCAGCGGGCGCCTTCCCGCATCGCCTCGTCGTCGACCAGGACGATGTCGTCGACATGGCTCTCGATCAGCTGGAACGTCTCGGGTGCGGAGGTGCGCGGCGCCAGGGTGCCGGCCCGGGTGGTGATCTCGCCCAGGGTGACGAGGCGGCCGGCGCGCCGGCTCTCCAGCAGGGTGGGGGCGCCGGTCGGCTCGATGCCGACGATGCGGATGTCCGGGCGCAGCGCCTTGGCCGCGGTGGCGAGGCCGGCCGCCAGCCCGCCACCGCCGATCGCGACCAGGATGGTGTCGGCATCCGGCACCTGGTCCAGGATCTCCAGCCCGAGCGTGCCTTGGCCGGCCATCACGGCCGGGTCGGCAAACGGGTGGATATAGGCCTGGCCGCTCTCGGCGGCGTGGGCCAGCGCGGCGGCGTTGCTGTCGTCCCACACCCGGCCCGTCACCCGGACGGTGGCACCGAACGCCTTCAGCCGCTCGACCTTGGCGGGCGTGACCGATTCCGGCAGGAAGATCGTCGTCGGCAGGCCGGCCTGCTGGCCGACATAGCCGACGGCCAGCCCGTGATTGCCGCCCGATGCCGTGACCAGCCCGCGGGCCGCCGTTGCGGGGTCGAGCGAGCGCAGCGCGTTGGTCGCCCCGCGCGGCTTGAACGAGCCCGTGACCTGCAGGCATTCCAGCTTCAGGGCGACCCGCCCGGGCAGGGGATCGCCGGCGGGCACGGCCTCCACCACCGGGGTGCGGCGTACGGCGCCGGCGATGCGGACGCGGGCATGCTCGATATCGGCAAGGGTCAGCGGCATGGGCTCTCCTGCGGTGGGCGGGGGTCTTATAGCCGGTCGGCGCGTCCGAGGTCAGGGCCGGTCGAGATACTCCCGCCCGACGTCGACCGTGTCGCGCTGGCCGACCGCTTCCCAATGGGTCTCCAGCCATTGGCCGGCCGCCCGCCGGCCGCGGTCGCGCAGGTCGCAGAGGAAGCGCCAGTCGGGGTTGAACTTGCTGGCGACGCTGAGGTCGAGCAGCTCCTTGTCGGCGCGGATCGAATGGATGCGGATGTTGCGGATGCGCTGGCGGTACTCGTCCTTCAGCCACTCCTCGCGCACCAGGCGCTGGGCGAAGCGGATCGCCCGCAGCTCGGCGATCAGCGAGGCGTTGAAGGTGATCTCGTTGAGCCGGTTGTTGATCTCGGGCGCGGTGCGCGGGACCGTGTCGCGCTCGATCGGGTTGACGTGCAGCAGCAGCAGGTCGTCCGTGCGGGTGTAGTAGTAGAAGGGCCAGAGCGACGGGTTGCCGACATAGCCGCCGTCCCAGTAGGCCTCGCCCTCGATCTCCACCGCCTTGTAGAGGAAGGGCAGGCAGGCCGACGCCATCACCACGTCCAGCGTCACCTCATGGGCATGGAAGACGCGGCACCGCCCGGTGCGCACCTTGGTCGCGCTGACGAAAAGGCGGGTGTCGTCGCACTTCTGCAGCACCGAGAAATCCACCAGCCGGCCGACGATGTCGCGCAGTGGGTCGATGTCGAGCGGGTTGAACTCGTAGGGCGACATCATGCCGGTCAGGGCGGAGAAGGCGCGGTAGCTCGGCGCGTCGTCCAGGTTCCACGAGCCGGTCCACCAATGGCCCCAGGCGCTGGTGCCGACCGGGCTGTAGAGGCTGCCGGCGATGCTGACCTGGCGCCAGAACTCCGCCAGCAGGGCGCGGGCGCCCTCGGCGCCGCCGGTCATCTTGCCGTAGGCATAGACGACCGCGTTCATCGACCCGGCGCTGGTGCCGGACAGGCCCTCCACCTCCAGCCGCCCGTCTTCCAGCAGGCGGTCCAGCACCCCCCAGGTATAGGCGCCATGGGCGCCGCCCCCCTGGATGGCGACGTTGATCGGCTTGGGGCTGTTCCGGCTCGGCTCGGGCTTGGTCATGAGGCCGAGATAGGGCGATTGCTGCGCCGCAACAAGCCCGCTCAGCCGGTTGCCGCCGAGACGTACCCGTCGGCGATGTCGTCGGCCACCCGCTCCGGCTCGCGCCGGGCCGGGTCGCCCCAGCCGCCGCCGCCCGAGGTGACGAGCCGGATGGCGTCGCCCTCGGCGAGCGGCAGCCCCGCCACCTTGGACGGCAGCGATTCCCAGCCTTCCTTGCCCCGGCGGCGCACTTCCAGGCGGCCGGTGCTGCCCGCGTCACCCCCCTCCAGCCCGTAGGGGGCGAACTTGAAGCGGTCGAGGTTGGCGGCGAAGCGACCATCCGGCGCGGTCAGCTCGAACGACCGTTCCAGCCCCGTGCCGCCCCGGCGATATCCGGCGCCGCCGGTATCGGGCGCCAGCCCGTAGCGCAGGAAGCGCACCGGGTAGGTCGCCTCGATCATCTCCACCGGCGAGGACGAGATGTTGTGGAAGCCGCAGGAGAAGGCGGCCGCCCCGTCGGCGTCCGGGTGTCCGCCCCAGCCGCCGCATTCGAGGTCGAAATAGACCTGGCGCTGCCCGTCCGCCCGGCGCGACCCCAGCGCATAGGCGTAGCTGACGCCGTAATAGGCGGCCGGGATCTGGCCGGGCAGGGCGGCGGCGAAGGCGCCCATCACCGCGTTCACCACCCGGTGGCCGATTGCCATGCGGTTGGCGACCGGGGCCGGCGACTGGGCGTTGACCACCGTGCCCGGCGGGGCGGCGATGACGATCGGGCGGTAGCAGCCGGCATTGGCCGGGATGTCGGCGCCGATCGCCATCATCACGCCGCAGATGACGGCCGAGCTGGTCATGTTGAGGGTGCAGTTGACGGGCCCCGCCGCCTGCGGGCTCGACCCGGCCAGGTCGACCAGGATCCGGTCGCCCGCGACCGTCAGCGTCGCCCGGACGGCGAGCGGCCGGTCCTCGATGCCGTCGTCGTCGACATGGTCGGTGAAGCTCCAGCTGCCGTCCGGGATGGCGGTGATGGCCCGGCGCATGGCCGCCTCCGACTGGTCCTGGATCGCGTCGGCCGCGGCCTGCAGCGTGTCCGGGCCGTAGCGGCGGGCGAGGCCCTGCAGGTTGGCGACGCCGACGTCGAGCGCGGCCAGCTGCGAGGCGAAGTCGCCGCCGACATTCTCGGGTTCGCGGCTGTTGCGCAGCAGGAGCTGGATGACCTGCTCGTTGCGCCGGCCGCGCTCCACCAGCTTCAGGGGCGGGATGCGGAAGCCCTCGTGGAAGATCTCGGTCGCCTGCGCGTAGTAGCTGCCGGGCGCCCCGCCGCCGACGTCGAGATGATGGACCAGGATGCCGGCGATCGCGACCAGCCGGCCGTCGACGAACACCGGCTTGAAGGTCTGGATGTCGGGCAGGTGCTGGCCGCCGGCATAGGGATCGTTGGTGACGATGACGTCGCCCTCGTCCCAGCTCTCGATCGGGAAGGGGCCGGCCAGGATGTCGCCGAGGCAGCTCGGCATGGAGTTGAGGTGGACCGGCATGCGCGCCGCCTGGGCGACGCTGCGGCCCTGGGCATCGAAGACGCAGGTCGAATAGTCGAGGATCTCGCGCACCACCGACGAGCGGCTGGTTCGCCAGACGGTAATGCTCATCTCCTCGGCGGCCGCCACCAGGGCGTGGCGGATGATCTCGAGTCGGATCGGGTCGGGAGCGGCGGGATTGGGGGTCATGTCCGGTCGGTCTCCGCCGCGCGCGGCTGCCAGGTCATCAGGCGCCGCTCCACCAGGGTGACGGCGGCGTCGAGCAGCAGGGCGAAGGCGGTCAGCACCGCGATGCCGGCGAAGACGGTGTTGATATCGAAGGTCGTCTCGGCCTGGAGGATCAGGTAGCCGACGCCGTGGGCGGAGCCCAGATACTCGCCCACCACGGCGCCGACGAAGGCCAGGCCGACGGCGTTGTGCAGGCTGGCGAACACCCAACTCATGGCGCTCGGCAGGTAGATCGCGCTCAGCAGCTGGCGGCGGTTGGCGCCCAGCATCCGGGCGTTGGCGAGGATGGTCGGGCTCACCTCGCGCACGCCCTGATAGACGTTGAAGAAGACGATGAAGAAGACCAGCGTGACGCCGAGCGCCACCTTCGACCACATGCCGAGGCCGAACCAGACCGCGAAGATCGGCGCCAGCACCACGCGGGGCATCGAGTTGGCGGCCTTGATGTAGGGGTCGAGGATGGCCGACGCCATCGGCGACAGGCCGAGCCACAGGCCGATCAGCAGGCCCGCGACCGAGCCGATGGCGAAGGCCAGTGCGGTCTCCACCAGGGTGATCCACAGGTGACTGTAGATCTCGCCGGTGACGAACCAGTCGACGATGCGCCCGGCGATCTTGATCGGCTCGCCGAAGAAGAAGGCGGCGCGGTTGGCTCGCTCGAAATAGAAGTTGGGCAGCAGGCCCGGCGCCGTCAGGACGTGCCAGGCGACCAGGACGGCGACCAGGAGCAGGACCTGGTAGAAGCGCAGCCTGAGCTGGCCGATGCGCGGGCGGGTCGCCATCGCCGCTCAGGCCGCCCGCTGCCGGGCATAGGCCTTCAGCACTTCTTCCTTCATCACGTTCCAGATTTCCTTGTGAAAGGCGAGGAAGCCCGGTTCCATCCGGATCTCCGCCACGTCGCGCGGGCGCGGCAGGTCGATGACGAAATTGCCGATCGGCCGGGTGCCGGGCCCGGCCGACAGCGCCACCACCCGGTCGGACAGCGCGATCGCCTCCTCCAGGTCGTGGGTGATGAACAGCACCGACTTGCGGTCGGCCGCCCACAGGGCCAGCAGCTCGTTCTCCATCAGCTGGCGGGTCTGCACGTCGAGCGCGCTGAAGGGCTCGTCCATCAGCAGGATGTCGGGGTCGAGGATCAGCGTCTGGGCGAGCGCCAGGCGCTTGCGCATCCCGCCCGACAGGTGGTGCGGGTAGCGGTCGCCGAAGCCGGACAGGCCGACCCGGCGCAGCCATTCCTGCCCCCGCTCCATCGCCTCGGCGCGTCCCACGCCGCGGAATTCCAGCCCGGCCGTGACGTTGCCGATGGCGTTGCGCCACGGCATCAGCGCGTCGGTCTGGAACATGTAGCCGGCGCGCCGGTTGACCTCGCCGGCGAAGGCCATCGGCTCGCCGAACACCTCGACGGTGCCCGACGAGGGGGCGAGCAGGCCGGCGGCGACATTGAGCAGGGTCGACTTGCCGCAGCCGGTCGGCCCCACCACCGACACGAACTCCCCCGCCTCGATCACCAGGGTGGTGTCGGCGACGGCGGTGTAAGTGCCCTGCCCGTCGACCGACGGGAAGCGGCAGGTGATGTCGCGGAGCGCGAGCGCCGGTGCGGCGGTCATGGCGCTGGTCCCGGCCGTCAGCCCTTGTACTTCTCGGCCGCCTTGCTGGCGAAGGCGTTGGTCCAGGTCTGGCCGAGCTTGATGCTGTCGCCCTTGATGTTCGGGTCCGACGTGGTCAGGAACTTCAGGCACGTCTCGGGCGCGGTGGCCGGCATCACGCCGTCCGGCGACATCACGTCCTTCACGTTGACGAAGGCCTTCTTGTAGAGCTCGCGATCGCCCAGCAGGTAGCCCTGGGGTACGGTGTCGGCGACCTGGTCCGGGGTCGCGGTCTGCAGCCAGCGGTTGGCGCGGACGATGGCGTTGGCCATCGCCTGGACGGTGTTCGGGTTGGCCTTGATGAACTCCGCCGTCGAATAGAGCGACGCCGCCGGCAGCGGGCCGCCGAACACGTCCATGTTGCCCTTCATCGTGCGGGTGTCGACCACGACCTTGATGGCGCCCTGCTCCTGCAGCATGGTCACCGCCGGGTCGGTCTGCGAGATGCCGTCGATCTCGCCCTTGTCGACCGCGGCCACCACCGAGGCGCCGGCGCCGGTGCCGATGGCGGCGATGTCGGACGCCTTCAGCCCGGCCTTGGCGATCCAGTAGTTCAGCAGCATGTGGGTGCTGGAGCCGGGCGCGCTGACGCCGAACTTCATGCCCTTGACGTCGGCGGCGGACTTCACCTTGTCGGCGCGGTCGCTCTTGATGCCGATGGCGATCTGCATGCCGCGGCCGATCAGCACGAAGGACTGGATCTCCTGGCCGCGCGCCTGCATGCGGATGGTGTGCTCGTAGGCGCCGGCGACCACGTCGGCGCTGCCGCCGATCAGCGCCTGCAGCGAGCGGCTGCCGCCCGCGAAGTCGTTGATCTCGAGGTTGAGGCCCTCGTCCTTGAAGAAGCCCTTCTGCTCGGCGATGGTCAGGGCCAGGTAGTAGAGGGCGGACTTGCCGCCGACGGCCAGTGTGACCTTCGTCTTCTCGAGCTTGCCCTGGGCGAGCAGCGGGCCGGTCCAGGCGGCGCCGACGGCGCCGGCACCCAGGATGGCGGCGGTGGACTGCAGGACCTTGCGGCGTCCGAATCGCTTGTCGAGCATGGTCGTCTCCTCCGATCCGATTGATTCGATTGCGCCGCTTGTCGCGCGCGGGCCTTGCAGGCCAGGATCGGCGGCAAGGATGCCGAACGGCCACGATGCCGTCCACCCTCGAATATCGCGCATAAGGTTGGGCTCTGATGGCAGCCATGGGACGCACGCTCTTCGCCAAGGTCTGGGACGATCACGTCGTCGAGGAGCGGCCGGACGGCTCGGTCCTGCTCTTCATCGACCGCCACCTGATCCATGACGCGACCAGCCCGCAGGCCTTCTCGGCCCTGCGCCAGGCGGGTCGCACGGCGCGCCGGCCGGCGGCCGGCCTGGCGGTGGCCGACCACCTGGTGCCGACCGCCGACCGCGGCGGACCGATCGCCGACCCGCGCCTCGCCGTCCAGGTCGCCGCGCTCGAGGCGAACGCGCGGGAGTTCGGCATCCCCCTGCTGCCGCTCGGCGACGCGACCCAGGGCATCGTCCATGTCGTCGGGCCGGAGCAGGGCTTCGTGCTGCCCGGCCTGACCGTCGTGTGCGGCGACAGCCACACCTCGACCCACGGCGCGCTGGGGGCGCTCGCGTTTGGCATCGGCACCTCGGAGGTGGAGCATGTCATCGCTACCCAGACCCTGGTCCAGTCGCGCCCGCGGCAGATGCGGATCCGCCTGTCGGGCACGCTCGGGCCCCAGGTCGCGGCCAAGGACGCGGCGCTGGCGGTGATCGCCGCGGTCGGCGCCTCGGGCGGCGCCGGCCATGCCATCGAGTTCGCGGGGCCGGCGACGGCGGCCCTGTCGATGGAGGAGCGGATGACCCTCTGCAACATGGCGATCGAGGCCGGCGCCCGCACCGGCATGATCGCGCCCGACGAGCGGACCTTCGCCTACCTGGAGGGCCGGCCGATGGCGCCCGCCGGGGCCGATTGGCAGGCGGCGGTCGCCTATTGGCGCACGCTCGCCAGCGATGCCGATGCGGTCTTCGACCGCGAGGTGGCGATCGAGCTGTCGGGGCTGGCGCCGCAGGTCAGCTGGGGCACCAACCCGGCCCAGACGGTGGCGGTCACCGGCCGGGTGCCCGATCCGGCCGGGTTCGCCGAGGCGGCCGAGCGGCAGGCGGCCATCCGCGCGCTGGCCTACATGGAACTGGCGCCGGGCACGGCGATGGCCGACATCCGGCCGGACCGGGTCTTCATCGGCTCCTGCACCAACGCCCGCCTGTCCGACCTGCGGGCCGCCGCCGCCATCGCCCGCGGCCGGCGCGTGGCCGACGGCGTGATCGCCCAGGTCGTGCCCGGCTCGGGCCTGGTGAAGCGGGCGGCCGAGGCCGAGGGGCTGGACCGCATCTTCCAGGAGGCCGGCTTCCAGTGGCACGAGCCCGGCTGCTCCATGTGCGTTGCCATCAACGGCGACCGGGTGCCGGCCGGGCAGCGTTGCGCCTCCACCTCCAACCGCAACTTCGAGGGGCGCCAGGGCCCGGGTGCGCGCACCCACCTGATGAGCCCGGCCTCGGCGGCGGCCGCCGCCGTCGCCGGCCGCTTCGTCGACGTCCGCGAACTGATCTGAGGGGGCAGAGATGGAACCGTTCGCCCGGGTGACCTCGGTCGCCGCACCCCTGCCGATCGACAATGTCGACACCGACGTCATCATCCCGGCCGAGTTCGGGGTGACGATGGAACGCGGCGGCCTCGGGCCCCACGCGTTCAACGCCCTGCGGCGCTTCCCCGACGGTGCCGAGCGGCCAGACTTCGTCCTCAACCGCGACCCCTGGCGGCAGGCCAGGATCCTGGTCGCCGGGGCCAATTTCGGCTGCGGCTCGTCGCGCGAGCACGCCCCCTGGGCGCTGCGCGACTTCGGCTTCCGGACGATCGTCGCGCCCAGCTTCGCCGACATCTTCTACGGCAATTGCTTCCGCAACGGCATCCTGCCGGTGCGCCTGCCGGCCGAGGTGGTGGCGGGCCTGATGGACCAGGCCGGGCAGGGGGCGAACGCGGTCTTCACGGTCGACCTGGAGGCGCAGCTGCTGACGGCGCCCGACGGCGGCACGCATCGCTTCGAGGTCGACCCGTGGCGCCGCCGCTGCCTGCTGGAGGGGCTGGACGAGATCGGCGCGACCCTGACCGCGCGGCCGGCGATCGAGCGGTTCGAGGCCGGCTATGCCGCGCGGCGGCCCTGGGCGCTGCCGGGGTGAAGGGGAGCGTTGGCCATCCGCCAAAGCGTCCCTCGTCTGCGCTCGGGATGAGGAGATTTTCTTTGTGCCACAGACACTTCCGTCGATAGGGAAGTCCCTCATCCCGAGCGTAGTCGAGGGACGCTATGACCGAGGGGCAGCGGGCGGCCGGCTCAATGTCCCCTGAACCGCCACCAGGTCGCCGGTGGCGGCCGGGGTCATCGACCAGCCGGGCGGCAGGTAGAGGGTGGAGTGGGGTTCCTCGACGATGGCGGGGCCGGCCAGCACCGTCGCGTCGAGGGCGTCGCGGTCATAGACGGGGATTTCGGTCCAGGCCTGCCCGATCCAGGTGCGCCGCGTTCCCTTGGGCGTGGCCCCCGCGGCCGGCGCGAAGGGGCGCGGCCGCGGCTTGGCGAGCCGGCCGACGGCGGCCAGGCGCACCGTCACCACGTCGGGGGTAGCACCCGGGTCGCTGTGGGCATATTGCGCGGCGTGGCGGCGATGGAAATCGGCTGTCGCCGCGGCCAGCCGGTCCCCGTCCAGCGGGCCGTCGGGCAGGGGCACGGTGATCTCGTAGGCCTGGCCCTTGTAGCGCAGGTCGAGGGCGAAGCGGAATTCGCGCTCGGCCGGCGGCACGCCATCGCGGGCGAGAAGCTGGTCGCCGTCCTGGCGCAGGGCGGCGACCAGCGGGGCCAGCGCCGGCACCGCATCGGTCGTGGCCGGCACCAGGCGGGAGCGGGCCAGGTCGTGGACGATGTCGGCGAACAGCATGCCCCAGGCGCTGAGCGTGCCGGGGTCGCGCGGGAAGATCACTGTCTCCGCCCCCAGCGCCTCGGCCACCTCGGCCGCGTGCAGGCCGGCCGCCCCGCCGAACGAGACGACCGCGAAGTCCTTGGGGTCGAGCCCCTTCTCGAACAGCGACAGGCGGGTGGCGTTGGCCATGGCGGCGACGCCGACGGCGAGCAGGCCGGCCGCGGCCTCTTCCAGCCCCAGGCCGAGCGGGCCCGCCACCCCGTCCGCGACCGCGGTCCGGGCGGCGTCGACATCGAGCGCCATGGCGCCACCCAGGAAGAAGGCGGGGTCGAGCCGTCCCAGCACCACGTTGGCATCGGTCACGGTGGCGCTGCCGCCGCCGCGGCCATAGCAGGCGGGGCCGGGCACGGCGCCGGCGCTGGCCGGGCCGACCGTCAGGCGGCCGGCCGCGTCCACCGCGGCGATCGAGCCGCCGCCGGCGCCGATGGTGCGGATCTCGATCATCGGCAGGCGCACGGGGCAGCCGTCGATCTCGCCCTGGGTGACGAGGCGGGTGCGGCCGTCATGGACGATCGAGATGTCGAAGCTGGTGCCGCCCATGTCGACCGCGACCAGGTCCGGGCGGTCGAGTGCCGCCGCCAGCGTCTCGGCCGCCAGCGCCCCGCCGGACGGGCCGGAGAGGATGAGGCGCGCCGGCTCCTCGGCCGCCACCGCGGGGGTGGTGACGCCGCCGTTCGACTGCACGAGATAGATCGGGGCCCTGAAGCCGACCGCGGCCGCCCGGTCGCGGAGCTTGGTGATGTAGGACGCGACAACCGGCATCAGCAACGCGTTGAGCACTGCGGTCGAGGTCCGCTCGAACTCCCGGATCTCGGGGCTGATCGCGCTCGAAAGCGAGACGTGGCAGCCCGGGATCTCCTCGCGCAGGATCGCCGCCAGGCGGCGCTCGTGGTCGGCGTTGGCGTAGGAATGGAGCAGGGCGACGACCACCACGTCGATGCCGGCCGCCCGGATCGCTTGGGCGATGCGCCGGGCATCGTCCTCGTCGAGCGGTTCCATGGCCGCCCCCTGCGCATCCAGCCGCTCGCGCACGCCCCAGCGATGGCGGCGCGGGATCAGCAGCGTGCGCGGCTCGGCGACCCTGGAATAGATCTCGCGGCGGACATGGCGGCCGATCTCCAGCACGTCCTCGAAGCCGGCGGTCGCGATCAGCGCGCCCCGGGCGAGGCGCCGCTGCAGCACCGCGTTGGTGGCGATCGTCGTGCCGTGCATCAGGCCCGACACCTGGCCCGGCGCGAAGCCGAGCCGGGCGGCGGCCTCGGCGATGCCGCGCATCAGCCCCTCGGACGGGTCGGACGGCGTGGTCGGGGTCTTGTGGGCGGCGGTCCGGCCGGTCGCCTCGTCCAGGATCTGCAGGTCGGTGAAGGTGCCGCCGATGTCGACGGCGATGCGGACGGAACCGGCGAAGGCGGGCATGGAACCTGTCGGGCGATGGTCGAAGGCGGGAAGCCGAGGCTAGCACGCGGCCGCCGGGGGCGGCTATGATCCCGGACCAGCACCTCATGCCGATCCATGCGGCTCGTCGATGGCCGCTCCGCAGACAAGGAACACGATCCATGCGCGCATCGCCGATCCGCGACTTCAATGTCGGCCGCTCCGCCACCTATGCCGAGGACGGGATGGTGGCGACCGCCCATCCGCGCGCCACGCTGGCCGGGCTGGACGTGCTGCGTCGCGGCGGCAACGCCATGGACGCCGCCATCACCGCGATCGCCATGCTGTCGGTGATCGAGCCGCAGTCGACCGGGATCGGCGGCGACTGCTTCGTCATCTACTGCCCGAAGTCGGGTTCGCCGATCGGCCTCAACGGGTCGGGCCGGGCGCCGCAGAAGGCCAGCGTCGGCTGGTACAAGGACCAGGGCATCTCGAAGATCGAGATGCGCTCGCCCCACGCCGTGACCATCCCGGGGGCGATCGATTCCTGGTGTCGCCTGGCCGCCGACCACGGCACCATGCCCCTGTCGGAGCTGCTGGCCCCGGCGGTCAAGGCCGCGGAAGAGGGCTTCATCCTGACCCCGCGGGTTGCCCAGGACTGGGCCGGCAGCGTCGACAAGCTGTCGTCCGATCCCGACACCGCGCGCTCCTACCTGCCCGGCGGCCGCGCGCCCGGCGTCGGCGAGAAGCACCGCTCGCCGGAGCTGGGGGCGACGCTCCGCCTGATCGGCGAGAAGGGCCGGGCCGGCTTCTACGAGGGCCGGGTGGCCGAGGACATCGTCGCCAAGCTGAAGTCGCTGGGCGGCCTGCACGAGCTGTCCGACTTCGCCGCCCAGGAGTGCGAGTACGTCACCCCGGTGCAGACCCGCTATCGCGGCTATGACGTGTGCGAGATCCCGCCGAACGGCCAGGGGCTGACGGCGCTGATCATCCTCAACGTGCTGGCGGGCTACGACCTGTCCGAGGGCGCGATGTCGGAGGCCGACCGCATCCACCTGCTGGCCGAGGCCGGCAAGGCCGCCTACTGGCGCCGCGACACCTACTTCGCCGACCAGCGCTTCGCTGAGGTGCCGATCGAGCGCCTGCTGTCGAGCCAGGAGGCGGATTCGATCCGCAAGCGGATCCGCATGGACGAGGCCCACCCGGGCGTCCACTACAACGGCGTCGAGCACAAGGACACGACCTACCTGTGCGTCGTGGACAAGGACCGCAATGCGGTCTCCTTCATCAACTCGCTGTTCGCCGGGTTCGGCAGCGGCATCACCGCGCCCAAGTCGGGCGTCATCCTGCAGAACCGCGGCATGGGCTTCCGCATCGACGACAGCCATCCGAGCCGGATCGAGGGCGGCAAGCGGCCGTTCCACACCATCATCCCCGGCATGCTGATGAAGGACGGCCGCGCGGTGATGCCGTTCGGCGTCATGGGCGGTCACTACCAGTCGGTCGGCCATGCCAACCTGATCTCCAACATCCTCGACCGCGGCGACGACCCGCAGGAGGCGATCGAGCGCCCGCGCAGCTTCGCCTACGAGGGCGAGCTCAAGCTCGAGGACCCGATCGGCGAGGACATCGCCCAGGACCTGGCCGCCCGCGGCCATGTCGTCGGCCGCTTCGATACGCCGACCGGCGGCGCCCAGGCGATCTGGATCGACCATGAGCGCGGCGTGCTGATCGGCGGTTCGGAGAAGCGCAAGGACGGCTGCGCGCTCGGCTACTGATCGCCGATGCCGAAGGCGACGGCGGCCCCGAAGGGGGCCGTCGGCACCACCGAGGCCGTGCTGCTGCTGGTCCTGGCGGTGCTGCTGTTCGGCACCGCCTGGCCGGCGATGAAGAACGGGCTCGCCGATGCCACGCCCGTCTGGTACGCGGCCGCGCGCGCCGGCGTCAGCGCGCTGGCCGCCCTGACGCTGGTCATGGCGACGGGGCGGGCCGCCCTGCCGGCGCGCCAGGACTGGCCGATCATCCTGTCGGTCGGCACCGGCCAGCTCGCCGGCTTCTTCACGCTCGCCAACCTCGGCCTCGGCTACGTCCCGGCCAGCCGCGCCGTCGTGCTGGCCTACACCACCACCATCTGGCTGGTGCCGATCGGCACCCTCTTCCTCGGCGAGCGGCTCGGGGCCTGGCGCCTCGCCGGCCTGGTGAGCGGCATCGCCGGGGTGGCGGTGCTGTTCAACCCGGCCGCGCTCGACTGGTCGGACGGGCGGGTGCTGCTCGGCAACCTGTTCCTGCTGGCGGCCGCGCTCTCCTGGTCGCTCGCCATCGTCCATGCCCGGGTCCATCGCTGGCGCCTGTCGCCGCTCCAGGTGCTGCCCTGGCAGATGGCCTGGGCGGCCCTGCTGCTGTCGGTGGTGGCCGCGGTGGCGGAGCCGGACGGCCATGTCGGCCTGTCGGCGACCGCCCTGGTGCCGCTCGCCTATGTCGCGATCATCGTCGGCCCGACCGGCACCTGGGCCACCACCACCGTGTCGCGGGCGCTGCCCACCATCGTCACCTCGCTCGGCTTCCTGGCCGCCCCCGCGGTCGGCGTCATCGCGTCGACCGTGGCGCTGGGGGAGCCGGTCACGGCGTCGCTGGCGCTGGGCGCCGGGCTGGTGATCGGTGGCGCCGTCCTCGTCAGCCTCTCGTCCCTTCGCGCAGGAGCCGCCCGATGACCCACCACCACCTGAAGTCCAGCCCCGAGACCTGCCACTGGGGCATCTTCGACGCCACCCTGCCGCCGGTCCTGACCGTGCAGTCGGGCGACACGGTGACGATCGAGACGATCTCGGGCGGGCCGGACGTGATGCCGCCCGCCCCCTACGAAGTGCTTCCGGAGCTGCGCGAGGTGCATGCCAAGGTCCCGCGCGGGCCCGGCCATATCCTGACCGGTCCGGTGCGGGTCGAGGGCGCGATGCCGGGCGACGTGCTGGAGATCCAGGTCCTGGCGGTCGAGCCGCGCCAGGACTGGGGCTGGATGGCGATCCGCCCGCTGCGCGGCACCCTGCCGGAGGATTTTCACGAGCAGACCCTGGCCCACTACCCGATCGACAAGGCGGCCGGGGTGACGCGCATGCCGTGGGGGATGAGCATCCCGCTGGCGCCCTTCTTCGGCGTCATGGGCGTGGCCCCACCCAAGGCCTGGGGCCGGATCGACACGATCGTGCCGCGCGACCATGGCGGCAACATCGACCTCAAGGAGATGCAGGCCGGCGCCACCCTCTATCTGCCGGTCTGGATCGAGGGGGCGAACTTCTCCACCGGCGACGGCCACGGCGTGCAGGGCGACGGCGAGGTCTGCCTGACCGCGCTGGAGACGGCGATGACCGGCACCTTCCGCTTCGTCGTCCGCAAGGACCTGTCGTTCCGCTTCCCGCGGGCGGAGACGCCGACCCACCTGATCACGCTCGGCCTCAACGAGGACCTGGACGACGCCGCCAAGCAGGCGCTGCGCGAGATGATCGCCCTCATCGTCGAGCGCACCAACATCAGCCGCGAGCAGGCCTACATGCTGTGCAGCCTGGCCGTCGACCTGCGGGTGACGCAGACGGTCGACGGCAACAAGGGCATCCATGCGATGCTGGCGAAGAGCCTGCTGGCCGGATGAAACCCGGCCGGATGAGTTCCGACCGGTTGGCCCGACCCGCCGGGGATGAAACTGGCTAGGGCCGCAAGGAGGCGGATTGGCCATCCGTCAAAGCGTCCCTCGACCGGGCTCGGGATGAGGCGCATCTCCCTCTGCACAAACACTTGTGGCAAAAAGGAAAATTCCTCATCCCGAGCCCGGTCGAGGGACGCTACGACCGGGGGCAATGCCCAGTTCCTATCTAGACAAGAAGCGGACGAGAGGGGAAACGAGCGATGCGCATCGCCGCGATCGAGGACCTGCACGCCGATGCCGGCTGGCGGACCTATTCCTTCCTGAAGGTCACCACCGACGACGGTATCGTCGGTTGGTCGGAGTATTCCGAGAACTATGGCAGCGCCGGGTTGACCGGCGTCATCCGGGCCTTGGCCGCGCAGCTGGTCGGCGCCGATCCGCGGCCGGTCGAGAAGATCACCGCCATGCTCTACGGCCAGACCCGGCAGGCGCCGGGCGGGGTCAACGCCCAGGCGATCGCGGCGATCGAGAACGCCCTGCTCGACGTCAAGGCCAAGGGGCTGGGGGTGCGGGTGTGCGAGCTGTTCGGCGGCCCGGTGCGCGAGCGCCTGCCGCTCTACTGGTCGCACTGCGGCACCTACCGCGTCACCTATCCCGGGCTGTGCGGGGTGCCGCCGGTCGCGAGCCTGGCCGACGTCGAGGCGCTGGGGCGGGAGGTGCGGGCCCGCGGCTACGGCGCGCTCAAGACCAACATCCTGCGCTTCGACGGCGGCCCGGCGGCGCTCCACATGCCGGGCTTCGCGCGCGGCGGCGAGGGGCCGGAGATCAATGTCGACCGCGGCCTGACCCGGGCGGTGGACCAGCTGCTGGGCGCCTTCCGTGCCGGGGCCGGCGACGATGCCGGCCTCCATCTCGACCTCAACTTCAACTTCCGCACCGAGGGCTATGTCCGCATGGCCCGGGCGATCGAGGCGCACGACCCGAGCTGGGTCGAGATCGACCTGTTCGAGCCGGAAGCGCTCGCCCATGTCCGCCGCCAGGTGCGGGTGCCGGTCGCGTCCGGCGAATCCCTGTTCGGCCGCCGCGGCTTCCTGCCCTACCTGGCGGCGGGCGCGATGGACGTGGCGATCGTCGACGTGGTGTGGAACGGCCTGGCGGAATCCCTGAAGATCGCGGCCATGGCCGACGCCTACGAGATCAACGTGGCGCCGCACAATTTCTACGGCCACCTGTCGACCGCGATCAGCGCCCACTTCTCCGCGACGGTGCCCAACTTCCGCATCATGGAGATCGACGTCGACGACTGCCGCTGGCGCGACGAGTTCTACTCGCCGGCCCCGACCATCACCGACGGCCACCTGCACCTGCCGACCGGCCCGGGCTGGGGCGTCGAGGTGAACGAGGCGGCGGTGCGGGCGCGGCCGGCGCGGCGGTAGTGCCGGGCCGCCGCTACGGAGCGCCGTAATCGCTTTTGCAGCGGAGCTGTCTATTGTAATCGATTTAGGAGATCGATAATCGATCCGGAATGTCGAACGGCAATTCTAGCGAGGGACCGGTCCCGGTCGGCCAGGCGTGGCTCCGCCAGGCGCTATGCCTGGCCGTTCCCCCGCCGGCCGTCGAAAGCTACCTGATACAGGGCGCGCGGCGGACGGAAATCCAAGGATCGCGGACCCTCGAATTCTACCCTCGCCAGTATGCCACGGACGGCTCCGTAGCCTCCCATCTGCGTTTCGCGCTCCGCCACGAGCCGATCGACATGGGCGTCCTCGTCGCAGCCCTCAAGGCGACACCTCCGGCCGAAATCGAAGCCTGGGTGCGCGCCGAGCCGACCGGGGCATTCAGCCGTCGTGCCTGGTTCTTCTACGAGCGCTTTACGGGCCGGACGCTCGGCCTGGACGATGCCCGGATGGGCAACTACGTCCCGGCGCTCGATCCGGATCGGCATGTCGTCGGGCGCCGGCGCAACAGCGCCCGCCATCGCGTGATCGACAACCTGCTCGGCGGTCCGGGCCTTTGTCCGACCGTGCGCCGGACGGCCCGCCTGGCGGCACAGATGCGGCTTCATGTCGATGACGAAGCCCGGGCATTGATCGCGAGCTACGACCCGGTGATCCTGGCGCGTGCGGTCAACTATCTGTTCACGAAGGAGACGCGTTCTTCGTTCGCCATCGAAGGCGAGACGCCGAACGCCAGCCGCACCGATCGCTTCGTGGCGGCGTTGAAGGCCGCACCCGAGTTCACCCCCGACAAGCCCTCCTTGATCCAACTCCAGGGCAGTATCGTCGATCCCCGCTATGCCGCCGCGGACTGGCGCGATTTTCAGAACTTCGTCGGCGAGACGGTCGGCGGATATCGGGAAGAGGTCCATTTCATCTGCCCTCGGCCGCAGGACGTCGCAAGCCTCATGGACGCCTGGACCACCTTGGCCGATCGCATCCTGCGCGACGAGGTCGATCCCGTCGTCGCCGCTGCGGTCGTCGCGTTTGCTTTCGTGTTCATTCACCCGTTCGAGGACGGGAACGGCCGTATCCATCGATTCCTGATGCACCACGTCCTGGCCAAGCGGAACTATAGCCCCCGGGGCGTCATCTTTCCGGTATCGGCGGCCATTCTGCGCGACCGCCGGGCGTACGACGAGGTGCTGGAGTCCTTCTCCAGGCCGCTTCTCGATTTCGCCCAATGGCGCTGGACGGTCGATCGTGAGATCGAAGTCACCAACGATACCGGCGACCTTTACCGCTACTTCGACGCGACGGCTTTCGCCGAGTACCTCTACGATCGGGTTGCCGACACCGTTCATCGAGACCTGAAGGAAGAACTGGGCTTCGTCGCCGTGTTCGACCGGGCGCTGGCGGGGGTGCGTGAACGGATCGACATGCCCGACCGCAGGGCCCAGCTGTTCGTCCGGCTGTGCATGCAGGGCGGAGGTCGGCTGTCCGCCGCCAAGCGGCCCCAGTTCGCCGAGCTGACGGATGGCGAGGTCGCCGCGCTCGAAACCATCGTGCAGGAAGCCATCGCCGCGCAACGGGAAGATCACCCGTAAGGCGGGCGTCGTCTCCCAGCCGGCTTTCGAGCGCTCACCCCGCCTTCGGCCACTTGGCCGGGTCGGGGATCGGCCGGCGGGTGGCGGGGTCGGCCTCGAACAGGCGTTCCAGGGCGAGCGCGGCGCCCAGCGTGAAGGCGTCGCCGCCGCGCGGGCCCACGATCTGCAGGCCGAAGGGCAGGCCCTTCTCGTCGACGCCGCAGGGGATCGAGATCGCCGGGTGGCCGGTCATCGAGATGGCATAGGTGATGCCGGACGTCGCGAAATAGTGCGACAGCGACATTCCCTCCATGTCGGTCGGGTAGAGCTGGTCCTTGGGGAAGGGGGACATCGCCTGCGTCGGCGCGATCAGCAGGTCGTGGCGGCTGAAGAACTCCTGGAAGGCGCGGTAGATGCGGGTCTGGGCTGCATGCGCCTCGGCGAAGTCGGCCAGCGAGTATTTCAGCCCTTCCTCGTAGTTGGTCCGCGTGTTGCGCCCGAGCTGGTTCGGGTCGCGCTCGTGGATCGCCTTGTAGGCGGCGAGGAAGTTGACCGAGCGGATGACGCGGTAGGACTGCTCGATGCCGGCGAAATCCGGATCCTCGGGCACGAAGCGGGCGAAGGCGTCCTGCAGGCGCCGGACCCGGTCCTCGAAGACGCGGCGGATCGAGGGCGCGATCGGCGTGAAGCCGAGGTCGACCGACCAGGCGACCTTGAGGCGGGCGGTGTCGATCGCGGGTGGCCGGGCCAGGCCCGCGGCCGCGGCATCGTCGAGCAGCGGGTTGGCCATCGGGTCGCGGGGATCGTTCGACGCCAGCACCGACAGGAAGAGGGCGGTATCGCCCACGTCGCGGGCCATCGGCCCCTGCACGCCCAGCGTCGACAGGCCGAGCCGCCGCCGTTCGGACGCGACCAGGCCCGGCGTCGGTCGGAAGCCGACGACGCCGCACCAGGCGGCCGGCTTGCGCAGCGATCCGCCGGTGTCGGAGCCATGGCAGAGCGGCAGCATGGACAGGGCCAGCGCCACGCCCGAGCCGCCCGACGAGCCGCCGCAGGACAGGGCCGGGTCGAACGGGTTGCCGGTCGCGCCATACACATCGTTGGTGGTGTTGCCGCCGGTCCCGAACTCCGGGGTGTTGGTCTTGGCGACGACGATGCCGCCCGCGCGCCGGATCGCGGCGACCAGGCGCTCGTCCTTGTCCGGCACATGGTCACGGAACAGCGGCGAGCCATAGGTGGTGCGCAGGCCGGCGGTGTCGTTCAGGTCCTTGATGCCGATCGGCAGGCCGTGCAGCGGGCCCATGGCCTCGCCCTGCATCACCGCCTGCTCGGCCGCCTTCGCCTGATCGAGCCCGCGCTCGAAATCGGTCGCGACCAGGGCGTTGACCGCCGGATTGGTCTGCTCGGTGCGAGCGATGCACGAGCGCAGCAATTCCACCGGCGACAGCTTCCTGGCGCCGATCAGGCGGCGCAGTTCGACGGCGGAGAGATCGCAGGGCTCGGTCATGGGCGGGGATGCTCCGATTGGGTGCCGCCATGGTAGCGGCCCGGGCCCGGAGCTGTCGACGACCGCGGACGGTCGCAGGGGCCGCGTGGCGATCGGCCGGCCGTCAGACCGACGCGGCGACGCCGAGCAGGATCAGCGCGGTCAGCGGCATGGAGGCCAGGGTCATCGCCCCGCAGCGGCGATGGCGGGCGACGGCCGAGCCGACCAGGATCGCCGCCAGCATCTGCAGGGGTACCAGCGCCAGCCCGATCCACGGCTCGAACGCCAGCCCGGCCAGGCCGGCCGGCGCCAGGACCAGCAGCCAGAACAAGGGGACGGCGAGCCCGCCGGCGCCCGGCCGGCCCAGCGTATGGTCGTGCGCGCCGCTTCCGACCGACAGCGAGCCGGCCGGCAGCGGGCTGCCTTGGCCCGTCCCGGCGGCCGGCGAGCCGACCGTCGGCGGCCTGTGCCCGGTCCGGGCAGCGGCGATGCGGTCGCCGAACAGCGGGTCGGTGGGGTCGAGGGAGGATTTTGCCACGATCCCCCCAGAACGCGGTGAAGCGGCGATCGTTCCGGCAGGAGGTCGGCGGCTCGGCATGGCTCGCTTATTGTTAGGGGATTCTAGCGTGACTGTTGACTGAATTTGGAAGTGATTTCGCCGTCTGTCAATAAGTCACTGTATAAGCGGCCGACCCTCGGTTGCGGATGACACCTTGCTTCTCCATTCGATTGAGATGACTTCGCACAGCTCGCCTGTAGTATGAGATGGCCCGGGCAGATGCAGCTGCCCGGGCGGAGGCGGCGAGGTTCAGGTGATCGGCGAGCGGCCGCCATCGACGTTGATCGCGGTGCCGGTGACATAGCCGCCCGCGTCCGAGACCAGCAGGCAGGCGACGGAAGCGAACTCCTCGGCACGCCCGACTCGGCCCATGGGGATGGCCTTGCCCTTCTCGGCCAGGAACTCGGCGTAGGTCTGGTTCGAACCGGATGCGGCGTGCTGGCGAATCCACTGGTCGCTGTCGATCTGTCCGACCAGCAGCGCGTTGACCAGGACGTTGTGGGGCGCGCCCTCGTGGGCCAGGACCTTCGTCAGGGCGAGCCCCGCCGCGCGCGAAACCGAGGTCGGGGCGCTGCGCGGCCCGGGCGCCTTGGCATGGGTGTTGAGCACGTTGATGATCCGGCCCCAGCTGCGCGCCTTCATGTCCGGGAAGGCCAGCCGCGCCAGCCGGATCGCCGCGAACAGCTTGAGGTCGAGGTCGTCCTGCCAGGCCGCGTCATCGATCGTCTCGAACGGCGCGGTCGCCGACTTGCCGGCATTGTTGACCAGGATGTCCACCCGGCCGAACTGCTCGACCGCCGCGGCATAGGCGGCCTTGCAGCCGTCCGCGGTGGCGATGTCGGCGGCCACGGGCAGCACCGCGCCGCCCTTGGCGGCGATCGCGGCACGCGCCGCCTCCAGCGGTTCCGCGCGGCGCGCGACCAGCACCACGGCGGCCCCGGAGGCGGCAAACATCTCGCCCATTGCGCGCCCCAGGCCCATGCTGCCGCCGGTGATCAGCGCCACCCGCCCGTCCAGTCGAACTTCCATGCCTGCGATCCCTCCCGATGTCGGATTTCCCTGCATCATCGGCGAGCGAACGGAAAAGGGGAAGGCTATGAAGCCTTCCCCCTTCGTGCCGGGCCCTTGCGCAGGGTCCGGGACCGCCGGCCGGCCTAGCGGGAGTAGGTCGGGACCGCGCGGATCTGGTCCGCCGTCGCCGCGTAGGCAAGGCGGCCCGGGGTCGAATGGTGCATCCGGTCGAGCGGCAGCGCGATCGTGCGATCGACCTGGCCCGGCCAGGAGCCGAGCCCGATCACGGCGATGGCGCGGCGATCGGGCATGATCTGGATGTCCATCAGCTGCCCGACGCGGTTGCCGTACATGTCGGTCACCTCGGACCCGACCAGCCCGTTGATGCTGGCGCCGGACGTGACGACCGTGGACGTCATCACCGGGCCGGGCGTGACCACCGTCACCGGCTGGTTGTAGTAGACCGGCTGCGCGGGCACGTAATAGGTCGGCTGGGTATAGTAGGTGGGCCGGGTGTCCGGCGCATAGTAGGTGCCGCTGGAGGAGGCGACACCCGGCGAGTGCGGCGGCATGCCCTCGCCCGAATCGTTCGAGCGCTCACCCGACGACGGCGCGCCCGGCCGGCTCATCACGGGATCGTTGGCGTTGGCGTTGGTACCCAGCACCGGATCAAAGGCCGGGTCGGCGATTGCCGGCGCGCCGACAAGCAAAGCGATCGCGGCCGTCGCCGCAGCGAGCTGGATCTTCATCGGACACCTCGAAAAGGGAGTTGCTCTTGGAGCAGGCCGGCGAAGTCGCCGACCGTATATCCCTTGAACTCCGCAGGGCCGATGCATGTTCCCTGGAATCGATAGGACCTCGCGGGATCCCTGGCCTGCCAATACTCGGCGGGGTCTTCCTAGTCCGTCAGCGGCCGGGTGGCGTGGATGATGGAGTCCGTCAGGGCGGCGGCGACGCAGGCATAGCCGCGGTCGTTGAGGTGCAGGAGGTCGGTATCGAGCAGGACGGGAAAGGTGAGCACCCCGCCCTGCACCCAGTGCCGCATGATGTCGAAGCGGCGGAAGAGGCCGACCCCGGTCTGGCGGGCCACCTGGTCGGTCGCGATCAGCACCGAAGCGGCGATCGGCCTTTCCAGGACCTTGGGGGCGTATTGCGGGTCCATCAGGATCATCTCGGCGCCGATGGCGCGCGTCCGGGCGACGCCGTCGCGCAGCTTCTCGGCATAGTCGCCGAGCCTGGCGGCCCGCAGGGCGGAGTTGGCGCCGACCTGCCAGATGACGAGGTCCGGGGCCAGTGCCGTCACGTCGCGCTCCCAGCGCGCCAGCATGTCCGCAACCACCTCGCCGTTGACGCCCCGGTTCATCACGCGGATCCGGGTCTGCGGGAATTCGGCCGCGAGCATGCGCTTGAGCCGGCTGGGGTAGGCCATCTTCGGGTCGCTGGCCCCGGCCCCGAAGGTCGACGACGAGCCGATCGTGACGATCGTCAGGGTGCCGCCCGGGACCAGCCGGGCGGCCGTCCGCGGCAGCGGCGCGTCCAGCCGCAGCAGATCCTCGGGGACGTCGCATTCGTCCGTGCTCCAGGCGCCGGCGGGCGCGGCGGCGGCGATCAGGAACGCGGCCATCAGGAACGCGGCAAACCGGCGGCCGGCCAGGGGGCCGCGGAGTCTAGCGGGGGGTGGCATCTTGGACGGTGTGGATGACACGGGCGAGCAGCTCTGCAAGACAGGCGTGGACATTGTCGGCAAAGCTTTCCTGCTCGGCCTTGGCCCTGCCGGGGGCGCCGAAGCGCTCCTCCTCGAACCAGGCGCGCATGACCGCGTGCCGATGGAAGATCGGGCTGTCCGTGCCGGCGGCAACCCAGTTCATGTACTCGAGATAGGGCGTGAAATCGATCAGCCGGGCGCCGATCGGGCTGAACTGCATGTCCATCAGCAGGACGTCGACCCGGGCCCGCTTCAAGGCCTCGGCGCCCTTGAGCAGGGCTGCGCCGAACGCTTCCGGAGACACCTCGCGCACCGCATCCACGGTGCCGGTCTGCCAGATCACCAGGTGCGGCTGGTCGGCGGCGACGAGGTCCGGCATCTCTTCCACCATCTGCGCGGTGGTCCAGCCGCGCCGGCCGTGGGTGTCGACCGTGACCGGCACGCCCAGCCGCTTGGTCATCGCTGCCGAGAGCTTGGCGGAATAGGATTTGCCGGGCCCGCTGGTCCCGGCGCCGCCGGTCGAGGCGGAGCCGATGATGGTCACGCGGATCGCCTGGCCTTGCCGCCGTGCGGCGGCGACCCGCGGCAGTTCGCCCGCGGTTTCCAGCGCGCTCTCCGGTGCCTGGCATTCGAGCTTGCCGGCGGCCGACGGGGTCGCCGACGCCAGCAGCAGGGCGAGCGCGGCCATCACCGGCAGGAGAGGGGGTCTCATTCCGCCGCCGCCAGCCGGGGCTGCCGGGCGCTGGCCTTGTCGGCGGCCTTGTACCAGCCGAGCACGGCTGCCAGCAGCGTCATCAGCACGAAGCCCGCGCACCCGACCGCGATCTGGGTGGCGAGCGACCCGTCCAGCTCCAGCAGCACGAACTCCCCGGTGAACGACAGGAAGGTGCCGACGCAGAAGACGGCGAGGCTGTGCTGGCCGCAGATCACCAATGGCCGGGCAAGGCGGGACGACAGGAATGCCGCCTGCGGACCGACCCATCGCGCGGTCAGGTAGGCCAGCGCGAGGAAGTGGAGGGCGCGCAGCGGGTCCAGCAGCGTCTTGTCGATCGGATAGAGCAGGCGCGCGAGCCACGGGGGCACGGTGCCGTCGAGCGCGGTCACGTTCCAGCTGAGCGCGACCCACAGGGCGAAGGCCAGGTAGACCACCGCCAGCGGTGCGAGCCAGCGCTCCTGGCGGCCGAGCCAGGCGAGCAGGGCCGGCATGCGGGTCGCCACCGCGCCCATCACGAATAGCACCTGCCAGGTGAACGGGTTGAAGAACCAGCCGGCGTCGCCCGGATAGTTCGGCAGGTTCCAGCCGTAGCGGCGGGCGGCCACATAGAGCACGAGCGAGGCCAGCATGACCGCCAGCGGCTTTCGCATCACCGCCCACAGCACGGCCGGAAACGCCGCCAGCAGCACGATGTACAGCGGCAGCACGTCCATGTTGACCGGCCGGAACTTCAAGAGAAGCGCCTGGATCAGGGTGACGTGCGGCTCGTCGAGAAAAGTGAGAACGTTCATTTCTTCGACAAACATCTGGTTGTCGAAGCGTAGCGCCAGGAAGGCGATTTCGGCCGTGAAGGCGAGGAAGAGCATCAGGTGGGCGACATAGATCTGCCATACCCTACGCAAGATGCGGGCCGCGGCGAGTACGAATCCCTGTCGCTCCATCGCCGCCCCATAGGCGATGGCCGCCGAGTAACCGGAGATGAAGACGAAGATCTCCGTAGCATCGCTGAAACCGTAGTTCCGATTGGTCGCCCACGTCAGCACATTATATTGCATGTGGTTCAGAAAAATGAACCACAGGGCGAGGCCGCGGAAGAAGTCCAGCCGGAGGTCTCGATCTCGGGTGTCTGCGGCTTTCGCCATGGGGCCGCTCCGGCTCAAGCGTCGGGCGGCAATATGGCGCCCGCGCCCGGCCGCGGCAATCCCGGCCCGCGAAGGGGCTTCGGGCCCGCCGCCCGGGCCTGTTATAGACCGGCCTGCTATAGACGGGCCTGCCATACACGGGCGGCGTTGCCCCAGTCCGCGCCGCCGTCCAGGATCGAGGCGATTTCCGCGATGCGATCATCCATCCGCCGCCGCCTCTCGGGTCCCGCCGCCATGGGTGCTGTCCTGATGGCGGCAAGCCCCGCCATCGCCTTGCCGACGGTGGTCAGCATCAACTTGTGCGCCGACCAGCTGGCGCTCGCCCTGGCCGACCGGGCCCAGATCCTGGCCATCGGGCCGCTCGCCGCCGACCCCGCGCTGTCGGCCATGCATGGCGAGGCCGCGGGCATGCCGACGGTGCGCGGCACCGCGGAGGAGGTGCTGCGCCTCGCGCCCGATCTCGTGCTCTCGGGCGCGCACCAGCAGCGCAAGACGAACGCGCTGCTGGAGCGAATGGGGTTCCGGGTCATGGCATTGCCGTCGCCGGACGATGTGGAGGGCGTCGCGCGAATGACGGTCGCCGTCGCCGAGGCGCTGGGGCACGGGCCGCGCGGCCGGCGCCTGGCGGCGGAGATGCGGGCTGCCTTCCGCGTGCCGGCCGGGCCGCCGACCGCCAGCGCGCTGGTCTGGCGGCCGAACGGCTTCGTCTCCGGCCGCGGCACGCTGAGCGATGCCGGGCTTGCGGCGGCCGGGCTCGACAACGCGGCCGCCCGGGCCGGCATCGGCGCCTGGGGGACGATGCCGCTGGAGCGGCTGGTGGCCCGGCCGCCCGACCTGCTGCTGCTCGAGGACTACATGGCGGAGAAATCGTCGCGCGCCCAGGCGCTCCTGGTCCATCCGGCGCTCGCCCGGCTTTCCCCGCCGATGCGGGTGGCGGCCGTGCCGACCGCCGATTGGCTCTGTCCCGGGCCGTGGATGGCCGGCGCCGTGGGGCGGCTCCGGGATCTGGCCGCAGAGGGCCGGGGATGAGTCGCCGTCGGCCGGATCGGTCTGCGGCCATGCATCCCGGGGCCGCAGCCGCGTCGCGACCGCAGGGCAGCCCCCTTGTCGCCGTCTAGGTCAGCGTTGCTGGCCGGCCTGTCGGCGGCGCTGCTGGCGGCGGCGCTGGCCAGCCTCGCCACCGGATACGTCCCGCTGCCCTGGCCGGAGCTGGTGGCGGGCCTCTTCGGCCAGGGCCGGGCCGGGCCGCTGGTGCAGGAGATCCGCCTGCCGCGCACGCTGCTGGCGATCGGCGTCGGGGCGACGCTGGGGCTGTCGGGGGCGGCCCTGCAGGGCCTGCTGCGCAACCCGCTGGCCGAGCCGGGGGTGGTCGGCATCTCTGCCAGTGCCGGGCTGGGATCGGTGCTGGCGCTCTATTTCGGAATGGCCGCGGCCTGGCCGCCGGCCCTGCCCCTGTCCGGCATGGCCGGGGCGGGGCTCGCCGCGATCCTGGTGCTGGCGCTGGCCGGACGGGCGGCCGGCATGCTGTCGCTGGTGCTGGCCGGCGTCGCCGTCTCCAGCTTCGCGGTCGCGCTCACCGCGCTCGCCCTCAACCTCGCGCCCAACCCCTATGCCCTGTCCGAGATGCTGTTCTGGCTGCTGGGATCGGTGCGCGACCGCAGCCGCGACGACGTCCTGTACGCCGCTCCGCTGATGATCCTGGGTGGTGCCATGCTGCTGGCCGGCGGCCGCGGCCTGGACGCCCTGTCGCTCGGCGAGGAGACGGCGGCCAGCCTCGGCGTCCGAGTTGGCCGGCTCCAGGCGCGGGTGGTCGCCGGCACGGCGCTGGCGGTGGGTGCTGCGGTATCGGTCGCGGGGTCGATCGGCTTCGTCGGGCTGGTGGTGCCGCACCTGCTGCGCCCGCTCTGCCGGCACCGGCCGTCCGCCCTGCTGCTGCCGAGCGCATTGGCCGGCGCCATCCTGGTGGTCGCGGCCGACATCCTGGTCCGCCTGGTGCCGACCGCGATCGAGCTCCATCTGGGCGTCGTCACCGCGCTGGTCGGGGCCCCGTTCTTCCTGGCCCTCCTGTTCCGGCTGGGTCGCGGATGACCCCCCTCCTCGCGGTCGATCGCGTCTCGGTCGTCCTCGGTGGGCGGCCGGTGGTGCATGACGCCAGCCTCGCGGTCCCGGCCGGCTGCCTGACGGCGCTGGTCGGGCCCAACGGCGCCGGCAAGACCTCGCTCCTGCGGGCGATCGCAGGCACCGCCGCCTGGCAGGGCGGGATCCGGGTGGGCGGCCAGGACCTGCGGCGGATGCCGGCCGAGGTCCGGGCGCGCACCGTCGCCTACCTGCCGCAGCAGCGCGACGTCGCCTGGGGCCTGGCGGCCCGCGACGTGGTCGCGCTCGGCCGCCTGCCGCACCGGACCTTCGCCGGCGGGGAAAGCGCAGCCGACCGCGCGGCCATCGGGCGGGCGATGGCGGCGGCCGACGTGGCCGCGCTCGCCGGCCGCCCGGTCGATCGCCTGTCGGGCGGCGAGCGGGCCCGGGTGCTGCTCGCCCGGGCGCTCGCCCAGGATGCGGCCCTGCTGGTCGTCGACGAGCCGACCGCGGCGCTCGACCCCTACCATCAGATCCAGGTGATGGAGGTCCTGCGGGCCGAGGCCGATGCGGGCCGCGCGGTGGTGGCGGTGCTGCACGACCTGGCGCTGGCGGCGCGCTTCGCCCACCAGGTCGCGCTGATGGATGCCGGGCGCATGGTCGCGGCCGGGGCGCCGGCATCGGTGCTGACGGCGGCGGCGCTGGCCCGGGTCTATCGGATCGAGGCGCTGGCCGGGACCCATGACGGCGCCGGCTGGATCCTGCCCTGGCGGCGGTGCTGACGGCCGCCGCCGCGCTCTATGCCTTGCGGGCGGCCGCCAGGACCTCGCGGGCGACCGCGGCCGTTTCCAGCGCGGCGCGGCTGCCGGGCGAAAGCTCGATCGCGGTCGCCCCTTCGCCGAAGGCGCTGGCGAAGGCGACCCGGCTGCCGAGCGCGGCCTTGGCCAGGCCGGCCCCCTGGGCCAGGATCTGTGCCCGCATCGCCTCGGTCATGGTCGCCCGCGGCGGCACCCGGTTCAGGACCACCAGCACCGCCCGGTTCTCCGCCGCGGCGAGCGCCAGCGTCGGCTTGGTCGCCCATACGTCGAGTGGGGTCGGCTGCACCGGCACCACGACCAGCCGGGCGGCGCGCACCACGGACCTCGTGTCGATCTCGCCGTGCGGGGGCGTGTCGACCAGGATCAGGTCGTAGCGGGCGGCCAGCTTGCCGGCGACCGTATCCGCCCGCCAGCCGCTGGCGGTCTCGACCGGGATTGCCGGCCATCGGTCGCCCTGGCTGGCGCGCAGCGCCCCCCAGGCGGTCAGGCTGCCCTGCGGGTCGACGTCGACCAGGGCCACCTTGTGCCCGGCCTTGGTCCAGGCGGCGGCGAGGTGGGCGGTGAAGGTGGTCTTGCCGGCCCCGCCCTTCTGCTGGGCGACGGCGACGATGATGCCGGTCATGCCTCGACCTCCTTGTCCAATAGGGCCGGGTCCAGTAGAGCCGGGCGATGCACGAACCGCACCGCGTCAGCCGGCGCCGTAGACGACGAAACCCGGGTTGAGGAAATCCGGCTTGCCGTAGCGGAACGGGCTGCCGTCCAGCATCGTCATCCGTCCGCCCGCCGCCTCGACCAGGGCCTGGCCGGCGGCCGTGTCCCATTCCGAGGTCGGCCCGAAGCGGGGATAGAGGTCGGCCGCACCCTCGGCCACGCGGCAGAACTTGAGCGCGCTGCCGGCGACCAGCCGGCCCGCGACCCGCCAGCCGTCGAGGAACCGGTCGAGCGCCACGGTATCGGCATGGCTGCGGCTGGTCGCGACGATGATTCCGTCGGCCGGGGTGGCGCGGCAGCGGATCGGCTCGGGCTCGGCCCCGCCGCGCTGCCGGGTGGCGCCCGCCCCCGCGGCCCCGGCGAACAGCTCGTCCAGCACCGGGATGTGGATGATCCCGGCGATCGGCAGGCCTTCCTCGACCAGGGCGATGTTCACGGTGAACTCGCCGTTGCGCTTGATGAACTCCTTGGTCCCGTCCAGCGGGTCGACCAGCCAGAAGCGCCTGGCCCCCGCGGCGGCCGGGCCGCTCGTCTCCACCGTCTCTTCGGAGATGACGGGAATGTCCGGTGTCAGCGCCTGCAGGGCGCCGACGATCAGCCGGTCGGCCAGTTCGTCGGCGATGGTGAGGGGCGAGGCATCCGCCTTGATGCGCACCCCGTGCTCGCCGCGATAGACCTCGAGGATGGCGTCGCCCGCCTGGCGCGCGATTGCCCGCAGGGCTGGCAGCAGGCGGGCGGCGTCGAGCGCGCCGCCCGCCTTGGTGCCCGGCTGGACGTCCGGGATGGCCGGCTTCAAGCCGCCTGCTTCGCGTTCTGCAGGATCGACCAGATCCGCTGCGGCGTGGCCGGCATGTCGACATGCGTCACGCCCAGGTGGCGCAGGGCGTTGACGATGGCATTGATGACCGCGGGCGGCGCCCCGATCGCCCCCGCCTCGCCCGACCCTTTCACGCCGAGCGGGTTGTTGAGGCACGGCACCACGTTCCAGGCGAACTGCACCATCGGCAGGTTGTCGGCCCGCGGCAGGGCGTAGTCCATCAGGGAGCCGGTGACCAGCTGCCCCGACCCGGCGTCGTAGACGGTCGACTCGTAGAGGGCCTGGCCGACGCCCTGGGCGATGCCGCCATGCACCTGGCCCGCCAGCATCATCGGGTTCACCACCCGGCCGAAATCGTCGACCACCGTGTAGCGCACGATCTCGATGCCGCCGGTATCCCGGTCGATCTCCAGCTCGCAGACATGGCAGCCATTGGGGAAGGTGGCGCCGGCGGGCGCGAAATGGGCGACCTCCGACAGGCCCGGCTCGACGTCGCCCAGCGCATCCGGGTTGAACGCGGTCTCGACCACCTCCTGGATGCCGACCTTGCGATCGGTGCCGGCGATCTGGAACACGCCGTCCTTGAACTCGATGTCGGCGGCGGCCGTCTCCATCATGTGGGCGGCGACCTTCTTGGCCTTCTCGATGATCTTCTCCACCGCCCGCTGCACCGCCGAGCCGCCGACCGGCAGGGCGCGCGATCCGCCGGTGCCGCGGCCGAAATAGACCACGTCCGAATCGCCCTGCATCACCCGGATGCTCTCGAACGGCACCGACAGCGCGTCGGCGACCAGCTGGGCGTAGGCGGTCTCGTGGCCCTGGCCGTTCGACTGGTTGCCGACCAGGACCGTGACCGACCCGGAGGGGTCGAAGCGCACGGTGGCCGCCTCGTCCTCGCCGCCGCCGCACTGCTCGATATAGGTCGAAAGGCCGATGCCGCGCAGCTTGCCGGCCCGGGCCGATTCCGCCCGGCGCGCCTCGAACCCGTCCCAGTCGCCGAGCTTCAGCGCGTCCTCCAGGTTCTGGCGGAACTCGCCCGAATCATAGGTGATGCCGAGCGCGGTCTTGAACGGCATCAGGCTGGACGGAATGAAGTTGCGGCGGCGGATCTCGGCCGGGCTCAGCCCCAGCGCGTCGGCGGCGAGGTCGGCCAGCCGCTCCACCAGATAGGCCGCCTCGGGGCGACCGGCGCCGCGATAGGCGTCGATCGGCGTGGTGTGGGTGAACACGCCCTTCACCCGGACATGGATGATCGGCGTCGTATAGACCCCGGCCAGCATGCCGGTGCCGGCCAGCGTCGGGATGAACGGGGCGAAGTTCGACAGGTGGGCGCCCAGGTTGGCCCGCGTCTCCACCTTCAGGCCGAGGAACCGGCCGTCGGCGTCGAGCGCCAGGTCGGCCTTGGTGACGTTGTCGCGGCCCTGGGTATCGGAAAGGAAGGCCTCCTGCCGCTCGCTGATCCACTTGACCGGCCGGCCGACCTTCCTGGCGGCCCAGGTCACCAGCACGTGCTCGGGGTAGAGGAAGATCTTCATCCCGAAGCCGCCGCCGACATCCTGGGTCACCACCCGGACGCGGTGCTCCGGCACCTTGAAGATCTGCCCGGCCAGCTGCGAGCGGATCAGATGCGGCCCCTGCGAGGAGGTGTAGAGGACGAACCGGCCGTCGCCCTTCTGGAAGTCGCCGATGGCGCCGCGCGGCTCCATGGAGTTCACCACCAGCCGGTTGTTGACCAGCTCCACGGATACGGTCTTGTGGGCCTTGGCGAAGGCCTGGGCCACCCCCTCCGCATCGCCCTGCGCCCAGTCGAAGCAGAGGTTGCCGGGGGCCTGGTCCCACACCTGGGGCTGGCCCGGGTCGCCCGCGGTCGCGGTGTCGGTCGCGGCGGGCAGGGGATCGTAGTCGATCTCCACCAGTTCCGCGGCATCGCGCGCCTGGGCCATGGTCTCGGCGACGATCAGCACCACGGCGTCGCCGACATGGCGCACCTTGCCGTCGGCCAGCGCCGGTCGCGGCGGCGACACCGACGGCGTGCCGTCGACGTTCGTCAGCGGCGTGAGGCAGGGCAGGTCGCCCACCCCGTCGGCGCGCAGGTCGGCGCTGGTGAAGACCCCCAGCACCCCGGCCGCGCCCTTGGCGGCCGTAGTATCGATCGAGCGGATGACGGCGTGGGCGTGGGGGCTGCGCAGGATGTGGGCGACGGTCTGGCGGGGCAGGCTGATGTCGTCGGTATAGCGGCCATTGCCCATCAGCAGCCGCACATCCTCGACGCGCCGGACCGCCTGTCCCATGCCGAACTGACCCATGGTGCCGCTCCTCATCCGATTGCAGGGTGTCGGCCGCGATCCAGGGCGGCCGCTTTTCTGGGCCCGATGATAGGCTGCACCCGGCCTACCGCCAACCGGCTTCCGTCGCCGGCCATCGGCTCCCGGCCCCCCGTGCGAGTTGCGCGCCTGTCACGAAAACGCTAAGAAGCGCGCGTGCTGGTGTGGGCGGGCGGCCCGCATTGCGCGGCCTGTAGGGGGGGCGTCGTCCGTCTTTCGGGGGAAGGCGCCATGTCACACTCTGCTATTCCGAACCGTCGGCTGCTGCCGGGGGACCCGGCGCCGTGGTTCGCGGCGCCGACCCATTCGAACGCGAATTTCCACTTCGATACCGCGGCCGGGCGCTTCGTCATCCTCAGCCTGTTCGGCAGCTCGACCAGCCCCGCGGGACAGGCGGCGCTCGAATTCGTGCGCCGGCACTCGGATCGCCTCGACGATTCCAACCTCGTCCATTTCGGCGTGTCCGCCGACCCGGCCGACTTCGACGAGGGCCGGCTGGTCGAGCGCGTTCCCGGGATCCGCTGGTTCCGCGACAGCGACGGCGAGATCGCCCGGCTGTTCCGCGCCGATCAAGGCGGCGGGCCGATGGATGTCTGGCCGCAGACGCTCGTCCTCGATCCCGCGCTCCGTGTCCTCATGTGGGTCTCGCTCTCCGATCCGGCGCGCCACGCGGAAGCGATGGCGGGCGCGATCGATCGCCTGCCGCGCATCGACGAGGACCGCTGGTCGGCCGGCGTCGCGCCGGCGCTGGTGGTGCCGCGGATCTTCGAGCCGGCCTTCTGCCGCCGCCTGATCGACTATTACGAGACCAACGGCGGCACCGCTTCGGGCCACATGAGCTCGAAGGCCGGGCGCTCGATCGGCGTGCTCGACCGCTCGCGCAAGCGGCGCAGCGACTGCATCATCGACGACGAGGACATCAAGACCGCGATGATGATCCGGCTGCATCGCCGGCTGGTGCCGATGATCCAGCGTGCCTTCCAGTTCCAGGTGACGCGCATCGAGCGCTACATCGTCGCCTGCTACGACGGTGCCGATCGCGGCTTCTTCTTCCCCCACCGCGACAACACCTCGCCCGCGACCAAGCACCGCCGTTTCGCCGTCACCATCAACCTGAATGCCGAGGAGTACGAGGGCGGCGACCTGCGCTTCCCGGAATTCGGGCGCCGGACCTACCGGGCGCCGACCGGCGGTGCCGTCGTCTTCTCCTGCTCGCTGGTGCACGAGGCCCTGCCGGTGACCCGGGGGCTGCGCTACGCCACCCTGCCGTTCCTCTACGACGACGCGGCGGCGAAGGTCCGCGAGGAGACGCGCCATCTGGTCGTGCCCGTCCCGTCCGAGGACATCGAGGCCGTGAGCCACCCCGCGGAGAGGATCGCCTAGCCCGGGCGACCCTTCGCTCAGGCTGCCTGCTCGACCCGCAGCAGGCCGCACTTCGCCAGGAACAGCAGGGCCCGGAGGATGGGACCGTGCTGGTCCGGCGGCACTTCCGCCAGCAGTTCGCGGACCGTCATCCCGGGCCGTTCGCCGAGCCGGCCGACCAGCCGGCCCATTCCCGCCAAGTCCGGCAGGTGGGTGAAGGCATAGCGGAACGCGCCCCGCGTGTGGCAGGCGGCGACGATCTGGGCCGTATTCCCGTGTGTGAGGTGAAGCCGGTCGCCCTCGCCGAGGCTACGGCTGGCGAAACTGCGGAAGAGGGCGAGAGGGTCGGGGACCAGTCGGTGGAGGCCGCCTTCGACCGGCGGCAGCGGGGCGGTCAGCGGCGCATGGGCCCGGATGCGGGCAAGGCCGGTCCACATCATCCGCCACCGTTCCATGATCGCCGGCCAGTCATAGGTCGAGCGGACGCGTGCGATGCCGGACCGGCCCATCTCCCGCCGCCGCTCCGGCTCGCTCGCCAGGACGCGGATCGCCTCGGCCGCGGCGCGGATGTTGACGGCGACCATCTGTCCCATCACCGCGCAGAACCGGTCGTAGTTGAGGCCTTTGTCGAGATAGCTCGCCAGGATGCCGTCGGCTGCCGGCGGCGATGCCATCAGGGTGGCGATGCGGAAGCCGTCGATGCCGTTGCGGATGGTGTCGCGGTATCCGTCCCAGTCGGTGGCCACCACCGGCAGGCCGGCGGCCATCGCTTCGACAGGAGCCAGCCCGAAGGTTTCCTGGATACTGTCGGCCAGCGACACGAAGATGTCAGCACCGCTCAGCGCGCCGTGCCGCTCCGCATTGTCGGGGCCCTCTATGAAGGTGGTGGGGAACAGGCGTGCATGGTCGGCCGCCAGCTCCTGGAAGGAATTGCGAATGCCGGGCGTGGCGAACTGTCCCGCCAACACGAAGCGGGGCGGGGTCGGCAGGCGTCTGGCCGCTTCGCCCACGGCCGCGAACATCGCGTAGGGATGGGCCTTGGCATGCATGCTGAGGCGGCCGAAATAGAGGACCACTACCTCGCCCTCGGCGATGCCGTGCCTCGCGCGCCAGGCGGGGCGCAGCGCCGGGTCCGGCGCCAGGGCGTCGGCATCGACGCCGAGCGGGATGATCGGCCGGGCGGGGCGCGGCAGCGGCACCTTGGCCCCGCCCTCCGCCAGGATCGCCTCGGCCGCGTCGAGCAGCCCGTCGACCGTCGCGCGCGCCGCGCGCGAGGTGCAGACGATGGCGTCCCAGGGCTGCAGCGGGGCCATCAGGTAGTTGCTGATCTCGTTCCAGGATTCCAGGCTCGACAGGCTGTGCGTCGTGCCGACCAGGCTGTAGGCCCGGGGGTCCTGGCGCATCCGGGCTTCCTGGCGCAGCCCGGGATCCTGCATCAGCAGGGCACCGCATTCGGCCAGGGCATCCCGGTTGCGCGCGGTGATGCCGCGCGCCAGGCCGGGGATGCCGCCCAGTTCGCCGACCAGCCCGCGCATGTCCTCCAAGGCCGCCTCGTCGCGCAGGTAGCCGACGATCGGCCGGGTCCGGTTGGCGCGGACGAACGCCTCGAAGAAGGTCTGCATGGCCACCGTCAGCCCGACGATCAGCGGCCGCCCGGCCAGCACCGCGCGCGAGGCATAGCGGATCGCCGGGATCGGCACTTCGGCAGGGGCAGGCGGCATGGCTTCTCCGGGCGGGGCCCGGGGCGCGCTCCGGGAGTGGGGGAAACTAGGAAGGCGGCCGGCGTGGGGTCAAGCCGGCACGGGCGCCGTCACCGTCCATCCATGGATCCCAGGACGAGGTATATCGCCTCGACCTCATCGCGGGCGATGGCGTACTCGCTGGGCGGGTTGTACTGCCGGACGACGACCGCATCCACCTCGGCGCGGATCAGGCGCTTGACCAGCGCGGTGCCGTCCCGCTTGACGATGACGACATGGCTCATCCGCCGCGGCACGCGGGTCGGATGGACGTACAGCATGTCGCCCTGCTCGTATTTGGGCTCCATGCTGTCGTTCATGACGTACATGGCGAAGGCCCGGCCGACGTCACGCAGCGACTCCGGACGGTCGATCCACTCGATCGGGTCGTAGTCGAGGCGCTGCCCGTCGGGCCCGGCCTGGGCGCTGCCATAGACGGGCAGGCGGTCGGCGCGGTCGAAGCGCACGGTGGCGGGTGCCGGCACGGGCGGGACGGGCGCGGCCGGAGGCGCGGCCGGCTCGATCGCGGCCGCCTCGGGCGTGGTGCCGGCCAGCGCCATGGCCCGGGCCGGGGCGATGCCGCGGCCGCCCAGCACGGCGGCCATCCGCCGCATCAGCTCGACCGGCAGGAAGGCCTTCTTGAAGCGGTCCTCATAATGCTGGTAGCCGGTCAGCGACATGCCGAGCGCGTCCGCCGCCTGTCGCATCGACAGGCCGGCTTCCTCGCGCAGCGCCTTCAGCGCCCGTGCGGCATGCGATGGCTCGGCCATGCCGCGAACATACCGCAAGATTACGCTGAACGACACCCCCTCCCTTGTCCGGCAGACGCATAATCCGTAGCCTTGTTCGTGATTTGTTCACAAGGAGGGCTGGATGGGTCGGATCGTCGAGGGGCAGCGGGGCGGACTGTCATGGCCGCCGACGCGCGAGGAGCTGGCGGCGGAGTTCGCCGCCGGGCGGACACTGGCGGCGATCGGTCGCCGCCATGGACGTTCCGCGGCCTCGGTGTCGCAGCTGGCGGCGCGCTACGGGCTGGCGACCGCACGGGCAGCCGGGCGCCTGCCGGCGCGGTCGCGGCCGCGGGCCGCGGGCGAGCGCGCCTGGCCGCCGACCGACGCGGCGCTGGCGGAACTGGCGCAGGCGGGCATCGGCGATGTCCGGGCGGCCGCGCTGTTCGCGGTCCATCCGTCGACCTATCGAGCCTGGCGCCGCCGCCTGCGCGACCGCCAGGGTTGTGCGGAGGACCGCGACGGCCCGCTCGTCGACGCGGCCGAGTTCGGCTTCGACCCGTCGGCCCGCTGGCCGGCGGCGGCCCGCTTCGCCGATGACGAGCGGGCGCTTCGCCCGGTCCCCGGCGGGCGCCTGCCGCGCCCCATCACCATCGTGGAAGGCGCCAGTTCCCTGGCACTCCTGTCGGTGTGACAGGCATGGGTCGCCCCGGACGCCCCCGTGACCCCGACGCCAAGCGCCGGCGGCGCACCACCCGCGCGGCCCGGCTGGCCGATGCCGACGGGCCGACGCCGGAGCTGCTGGCCCAGCGCCGGCGGATCGCGGGCGATGCCGCGGTCGCCATCGACTTCCCGCTCGACGTGCTGGCCGCCCGCCACGCCCGCGACCCGGTCGCCGGCCTGCCGGCGGCGTCCGTGCAGGCCGGCTGGCGGTTCGCCCGCCTCGCCTGGCGGCTGTCGCGCGCGCCGGTCGCGTTGCCGCCCCTCTTCTGGGCCGAACGGCTGGCACGATCCTCCGCCCCGCCATCCGCGGTGGACGACGCGGCGCGGACCGAGCGGGAGGCCCTGCTGCACCAGCGCTACCGGGCGGCCCGCTCGGCGTTGGCGGCGGCCGGCCCGGCCGCCGTGCGCGCGGTCGACGGCGCCGTCGTGGCCCTGGAGATGCCGGCCGACCCGGCCCGGCTGGCAGCGCTGCGCCTCGGCCTGGCGGCCCTCGCCGTTCACTTCCGGATCGGGCGTTCGAACTAAAAATACGGTCACCCGACTACCGCAAAAACAATATGACGTGTACCAATATGCAAGATCGGCGCGGTGCCCTGGACAGACAGGGACCGCGCCGAAGTCTTTTCGAGGGGTGGCGCATGCAGCCGACCGATCGCACGGCCGAGCGCCTTGTCGCCGCCCGGCGCCGGGCGCTGGCCCTGGCCCTGCGCACCGACGGGGTGGACTACGGCCGGATTGCCGCCACGCCGGACCCGGAGGATGGCCGGGCCCTGTTCCCCTCGGCCGCGGCCGCCCGCCGCGCCGTCGCCCGCGCCCTGCGCGAGGCCGGTGACGATGCCGAGACCGAGCGACGGCTGCAGGCGCGGCGGCTCGACCGGGCGCTGGCCGGTGCCTGGGCCAAGGCGCAGGCCGGCGACGGCCCGGCGATCGACCGCATCCTGGCGATCGAGACCCGCCGGTCCCGCCTGCTGGCACTCGACCTGCCGGAGGCGGCGCCGGGCGATGACGGGGCGCTGGCGCAGGCGGCGGCGAGCGAGGTCGCGCGGCGTCTGCAGCGGCTGGCCGATCTCCTGTCCGGCCGTGCGCCGCGGGATGGCGCGGCCCCGGCCGCCACGGCGCCGGCCGCCTGCGCGCGCTGCACCGGCCTGGACGAGGCGGTGGCGGAGGCCCGGGCATGACCCACTCCGTCGCCGCCCGCCTGGCCGTCCGGCCCGGGCTCAGCCGGTCCTTCCTCGCCTCGCTGTCGCCCGCGGCCCACGCCCACCTGCTCTACGAATGGCGCTTCTGGGCCCGGCCGATGCAGCTGCCGCCGCCGCCGCCCTGGCGGGTCTGGTTCATCCAGGCCGGTCGCGGCGCGGGCAAGACGCGGGCGGCGGCCGAGTTCATCCGCGCCGAGGTGGCGGCCGGCCGGGCGCGGCGGATCGCCATCGTCGGCGAGACCGCGGCCGACGTGCGCGACGTGATGGTCGAGGGGCCGTCCGGCATCCTCGCCGTCTCGCCACCCTGGGCCCGGCCGCGCTGGCAGCCGTCGTTGCGCCGCCTCAGCTGGGCCAACGGCGCCGTGGCGACTACCTTCGCCGCCGTCGACCCCGAGCAGCTGCGCGGGCCGGAGCACGACCTCGCCTGGGCCGACGAGGTCGCCAAGTGGCCGGACGAGGAGGCCTGGCACAACCTGATGATGGGGCTGCGGCGCGGCATGGCGCGCTGCGTCGCCACCTCCACTCCCCGGCCGCGGGCCTGGCTGAAGCAGCTGCTGGCCTCGCCCGCCACGGTCGTCACCCGCGGCACCACCGACGACAATGCCGCCAACCTGGCGCCGGAGGCATTGGCCGACCTGGCGCGGCGCTACGGCGGCACCCGCCTCGGCCGGCAGGAACTGGGCGGCGAGTTCCTGGAGGACCTGCCGGGCGCCCTGTGGGCGCGGGCGATGTTCGACCGGGAGGGGTTCCGCGCTGCGCCGGACGGCCCGCCGGCCCGGGTGGTGGTCGCCGTCGACCCGGCCGCCACCGCCGGGCCCGACAGCGACGAGACCGGCATCGTGGCTGCCGCCCGCGACCGCGCCGGACGCTTCTTCGTCCTCGCCGACGCCAGCGCCCGCCTGTCGCCCGACGGCTGGGCCCGGCGCGCCGTCGCCGCCTATGACCGGCTCGGCGCCGACCGGCTGATCGGCGAGGCCAACAATGGCGGCGACATGGTCGAAGCCGTGTTGCGCCGAGCGGCCGAGGCGATGGCGGCCGAAGGCCGCCGCCCGACGCCCGACCTCGCCTACCGGCGGGTGACGGCCAGCCGCGGCAAGCAGGCCCGGGCCGAGCCGGTGGCCGCCCTCTACGAGCAGGGCCGGGTCCATCACGCCGGCCGCTTCGATGCATTGGAGGATCAGATGTGCGCCTATCTTCCCGGCGGCGACGGCCCGTCGCCCGATCGCGTCGACGCGCTGGTCTGGGCGCTGACGGCGCTGGCCGACGGCCCGTCCGCCCCGCTGGTCGCGCCCTTCTTCCTCGGGGGCGGCGATGGCCGCCGCTGAGCCGTCGCTGGCCGAGCTCGGCCGGTCCGGCCTGCGCGCCTGGTCGGGACTGGTCCGCGAGGAGTTCCTGCCGGAGCTGCAGGGCCCGCGCGGCGTCGCCGCCTATCGCGAGATGGCGGCCAACGACCCGGTGGTCGGCGCCGTCCTGTTCGCGGTCGAGATGACGCTGCGCGGCGTGCCCTGGTCGGTCGAGCCGGCCGGCCGCGAAGCCGCCCAGCGCGAGGGCGCACGCTTCCTGGAGAGCGTGCGCGACGACATGAGCCACGGCTTCGAGGATTTCCTGGTCGAGGTGCTGGGCATGCTGGTGCATGGCTGGGCCTGGTTCGAGATCGTCTGGAAGCGCCGGCTCGGCGACCCGGCCGCCCCCGCCGCCCGATCCCGCTTCCCGGACGGCCGCGTCGGCATCCGCAAGCTGGCGCTGCGCGGCCAGGAGACCCTGCTGCGCTGGGAGTTCGATGCCGCGGGCGGCATCCGCGGGATGTGGCAGGCGCCGGCACCGGACGCGCCGCAGCCGGTCTTCATCCCGATCGAGAAGTCGCTGCTGTTCCGCACCACCGCGGCCAAGGGCAACCCGGAGGGTCGCTCGATCCTGCGCAACGCCTACCGCCCCTGGTACTTCAAGAAGCGGCTGGAGGAGGGGGAGGCGATCGGCTACTGGCGGGCGCTGGGCGGGCTGCCGGTCGCGCGCATCCCGGCCCGCTTCATGGCGGCCGGCGCCAGCGCCGAGGAGCGCGCCCTCTTCGCCGACTTCCAGCGCATCGTCCGCGACACCCAGGTGGACGAGCGCGCCGGCCTGGTCCTCCCGTCCGACCGCGACGAGCACGGCCATCCCTATTTCGAGTTCGGCCTGCTGGGCGCGCCGTCGGGCCAGTCGGTGCCGATCCGCGAGGCGATCGTCGACCGCAGCCGCGAGATCGCGATGACGGCGCTGGCGGACTTCATCCTGCTGGGGCGCGACGGCAACGGCTCCTATGCGCTGGCCCGCGACAAGGGCGACCGCTTCGAGACCGCGCTGACGGCCTGGCTGGCGGCCATCGCCGCCGTCCTCAACCGGCATCTCGTGCCGCGGCTGTGGCGGATCAACGCGCTGCCGCCCGCGACCATGCCGCGCCTGGTGCCGGGCCGCGTCGGCCGGGTCGATGCCGCGACGCTGGCCGGCCTGGTCGAGCGCCTGGCGGCGGCCGGCGTGCCGCTCTTCCCCGACGATTCCCTCGCCCGCTTCCTCAGGACCGCGGCCGGCCTGCCGCTGCCCGAGGGCGCCACCCCGGAGAACCCCGAATGACCGAGCATCCCTTCGCCCTGACCCTGCCGATCGCCAAGGCCGATCCGGCCCTGCGCACCGTCTGGGGCTGGGCCAGCGTCTCGGTGCGCGACGGCGCGCCGCTGGTCGATGCCGAGGGCGACGTGATCGCCACCGAAGAGCTTGTCCGCGCTGCCCACGCCTTCATGGCGCAATCCCGCCGCGGGGCGGCCGGACATGCCGACGGCGGGGAGGATATCCCCGCCGTCGGCACCGTGGTCGAGAGCCTGGTCGTCACCCCCGCCATCCAGGAGGCGCTCGGCATCCCGGCCGGGCAGGAGGGGTGGTTCGTCGGCATCCGCATCGACGACGACCAGGCCTGGGCGTCCGTCCTGGCGGGCGAGCTGGCCGCCCTGTCGATCGGCGGCGTCGCCCGCCGTCTGCCGGCCTGAAGGAGACCGCCATGCCCCATCGCCTCGTCGACCTGCGGGTGACCGAGATCAGCCTCTGCCGCCATCCCATGAACCCGGCCGCCCGGATCCTCCTGGTCAAGGGCGGCGACGCCCCGCCCGACCCGGTGGCCGCCGCCGTCGCCAAGGCGGTCGCCGACAAGGAGGCGGAGATCGCGGCGTTGCACGCGGAACGCGCCCGGGCCGACCGCCTCGCCAAGGCCGGGCGCTGGTCGGCGATCGGCGTCGAGCCGGTGGCCTATGCCGACCGCATCTCCGGCCTGCCCGAGGCGGCCGTCGCCTGGCTCGACGGCATCTTCGACCGGGCGGCGGCGGCGCTGGCCGAGGCCGACCTCTATGGCGAACGCGGCCGCGCCGCGGTCCTCAAGGCCGAGGCGCCGATCGTCCGCCGCGCCCGCGCCGCCCGCGGCTCCAACCCCGCGGCCTGATCCTCTTCCCCTTCCGAAAGGACATCGACGATGACGGCAAAGACGTTGCCGGCCGCGGCCGGCGACTGGCTCAAGCACGAGTCCGATCCGCGCTTCACCCGCGAGCGGGTCGTGCTGCTTTCGACCGGCGCAGAGCGGACCATCGCGTCCGGCACGGTCCTTGGCCGGATCGCAGTGGCGACCCCGGCCACGACGGCGGCGGCCGGCGGCAACACCGGCAATGGCGCCCTGGGTACGGTCGCCGTCGGCCTCGGCGCGATGGCGGGAGCCTACCGGCTGGAGATCTTCGCGGCGGCCGCCAACGGCGGCAGCTTCGCCGTCACCGCGCCGGACGGACGGCTGGCCGGGGTCGGCCGGGTCGGCGTCGCCTTCGCCGGCGGCGGCCTCGCCTTCACCCTGGCCGACGGCGGGACCGACTTCGCGGTCGGCGACGCCTTCACGATCACGGTCGCTGGCGGCTCCGGCAAGCTGGTCGAGCTCGACCCCGAAGGGACGCTCGGCAGCGCCCGGCCGGCCGCGATCCTGCTCGACCCGGTGACCGTGCCGGCCGCCGGCGACGCGCCGGGCCTCGCCCTGGTGCGCGGGCCGGCCCTGGTCCGCGCCGACGGGCTCGCCTGGCCCGGCGACTACGAGGCGGACGACGTCGCGGCCGCGCTCGCGGTCCTGGCCGGCCTCGACATCGTCGCCCGCCCCGGCGCCTGACCCTTCCTCATCCGTTCCCGACCGGAGACCTGGACATGACCGTCATCACCAACCCGTTCGATGCCGGCGGCTTCTCGCTGGCCGAGCTGACCGAGGCGATCAACCTGCTGCCCAACCGCTACGGGCGGGTGGGGCAGCTCGGCATCTTCCGCGAGGAGGGCGTGACCCAGCGCCAGATCGTGCTGGAGGAGGCCGACGGCACCCTCAACCTGCTGCCCTCGGTGCCGCCCGGCGGCCCGCCGACGCTGGCCAACCGCAGCCGGCGCCGCCAGCGCGGCTTCGTCGTGCCGCACATCCCGCACGACGACGTCATCCTGCCCCAGGACGTGCAGGGCATTCGCGCCTTCGGCGCCACCGACGCCGCCGACCCGCTCGCCCAGCTGATGGAGCGGCGCCTGGCGCGGATGCGCATGAAGCACGCCCAGACGCTGGAATTCATGCGGGTCAACGCGCTGCGCGGCCAGCTTCGCGACGGGGCGGGGGCGGTGCTCTACGACTGGCATGCGGAGTTCGGCATCATCCAGAAGACGGTCGACTTCGCGCTCGGCACCGGCGGCACCGAGGTGGCGGAGAAGTGCCGCGAAGTGCTGCGCCATATGGAGACCAACCTGCGCGGCGAGACCATGACCGGGGTGCATGCCCTGGTCAGCCCGGAATTCTGGGACAAGCTGGTCGGCCACGCCTCGGTCAAGGACGCCTACCGCTATTTCGCGGCCACCAGCGGCGGCCAGCCGCTGCGCGACGACCTGCGCCGCGGCTTCCCCTTCGCCGGGATCGTCTTCGAGGAATATGGCGGCACCGTCACCCTGTCGAACAACGCCGCCGAGCCTCTGGTGCCGGCCAATGACGGCATCGCCGTGCCGCTCGGCACCACCGACGCCTTCGTCACCTACTTCGCGCCGGCCAACCTGATCGAGGCCGCCAACACCATCGGCCTGCCGCTCTATGCCCGCCAGGTCGGGCGGCCGGACGGGCGCGGCGTCGACCTGATGACCGAGAGCAACCCGCTGCCGGTCGTCCGTCGTCCGGCGCTCGCCGTGCGCATCTACAGCTCGAACTGAGGGGGCGATCCCGGACGGGGCCGATCAGGCCCCGGCGGGATGCCGGCGCCCGACGACGAAGCGGTAGGGCGCCGGGATCTCCTCCGCGTGCGGCATCCCCGCGGCCATCGTGAACACCTCGCCTGTGCGGTAGGTGGTCCGGGTCCCGCCGCAGGTCAGCGTGATCTCGCCGTCGAGCACGAGCGCCCGGACCTCGAAGTCGTGCGTGTGGGGATCGTTCCTGATCCCTCCCGGGACCTGCTTGACCTCGACCTCGAACCCATCCTGGCGCAGCTGCGCCTCGAAAGCGGCTTGGTCCATCGATGTCGCTCCTCCGGATCGCCCGATCCTGTGCAGGCATGCCTCTGCCTTCCGCCGACATCATACATGCCGCGCCGCCCGGAAACATCATGGGCGGCTGCGCCTTCAAACCAAGGACATGACATGACGCTCGTGGTCGAGAGCGGTGCCGGCATCGCCGGCGCCGAGAGCTATCTCGCGCTGGCCGATGCCGACGCCCACCACGCCGCCATGGGGGCCGCCGCCTGGGCGACGGCTTCCGTGCAGGCGCGGGAGGCGGCCCTGCGCCGGGCGACGGCGGCCGTCGACGGCCTGTTCGGCGGCCGCTGGAAGGGCACCAAGGCGGTGCCCTGGCTGGTCAACGTCCTGGCCTGGCCGCGGCATGGCGTGGTCGACGGCGACGGGGGGGCGATCGTGCCGGGGGACGCCGTTCCGCACGCCCTCAAGGTGGCGGTGGCCGAGGCGGCGCGCATCGAGCTGGAGCAGCCGGGCGCGCTTGCGGAGACGGCGCGCGCCGTCCGCCGCTTCGCGCTGGGCCCCCTGTCGGTGGAGATGGGCGAGGGCGACGGTCTGCCGCCCGCGGTCGTCCTGCCGCTCGGGCCCCTGCTGCGCCCGGTCCGCGCGGTGGTCCCGCGCCTGGCGGTGCCGGCGGCCAGGCGGCCGCCCTTCCGGCCCGGCATGCATGACGGGGGCGGCCGATGAACTCGCTGGCCGACCTGGTGCGCGGGCGTGCGGCCGATATCATCGCCCGCTTCGGCACGCCCGTCTCCCTGGCGCGGCCGGCGGGCGCGTTCGATGCCGCGGCGCAGGCGGTCGCGCCGGGCGAAATCGCCTGCCGGGTGCCGGCCATCCTGCACCGGCGCGCCGGCCGCGGCGACGGCCGCGCGGTCGCCACGGTCGAGGCCTACATCGCCGGGTCGGCCCTGGCCGCGGCCGGGTTCCCGGCGCCACCCCGGCCGGGCGATCGCCTGACGCTCGACGGCGCACTGCACCCCGTGCTGGCGGTCGAGACGCTGTCGGCCGGCCTGGAGCCGGCCCTGCATGTCCTGCGGGTCGGGCGATGAACGCGGACTTCCCGGCCGCGCTCGACCGCTTCGCCGACCGCTGCCGCCGGCTCGCCCCGGGCTTGGCCGGCCGCGCCGCCGTCGCCATCCGGGACGAGGCGGTGGCGCGGACGCCGGTCGCGACCGGCCGGCTGCGCGACGGCTGGCGGATCGAGCCGGGCGGTGATGACTCCGTCCGCGTCGTCAACGACGTGCCCTATGCCGCTTCCGTCGAGTACGGCAGCCGCGCCCGCCCCGCCCGGCCGATGGCGCGGCCGGCCGTGCTCCAGGTCTCCGCACGGGTCGCGGACCTGGTCGGGGGCGAGCCATGAGCTGGCGCCAGGAACTGCTGGTCCTGTCGGCCCGCTTCGCCGGCGAATGGCCGCTGGTCGAGCCGGGGGTGCCGGTGCGCTGGGCGGACGACCCGACCCCGCCGCCGCCGGCCGCGCCCTGGCTGCGCTTCGCCGTCGTCCCGGTCGATGCGCGCGCGGCCGGCTTCGCCGCGGACGGCCGCCAGCTGCATCGCCATGCCGGCCTCGTCACCGTCGACATATTCGCTCCGCCCGGGCAGGGCCGCGCGCGTCTGCTCGATCTGGCCGACCGGGCGGCGGCCGTGCTGCGCGGCTGGTCCGCGCCAGGTCTCGCCTGCCATGCGCCGCGCCTGGCCCTCGCCGAGGACGGCGAGGGCTGGGCGCGCGCCACCGTCACCGTGCCCTTCGTGCGCGACAGCTTCTTCTGATCCACCCGCCAATTCCGGAGACCAAGCATGACGATCGGCGACACCAGCCGGGTCGCGCTCCGCCTCGTCGAGGAGACGAGCTGGGGCGAGCTGCCCGACCTGCCCATGCGGGCCCTGCGCGCCAAGTCCCAGAGCCTCGACTTCACGCTGCGCCATGTGGCCTCGGAGGAGTTCCGCGCCGACCGCCAGGTGGCCGACGTGGCCCGGGTCGATGCCGGCGCGGCCGGCTCGATCGGCATGGAACTGAGCTACGGCGCGCCCGACCCGCTGTTCGAGGCAGGAATGTTCGGCCGCTTCCAGGCGGTGGCGCACCTGACCGCCGCCGCTGCCACCACGACTTCGGCCTATGGCGTCGCGGCCGGCGGGACGGCCTTCGCCGAAGGCCACCTGCTGCGCGGCAGCGGCTTTGCCGAGCCCGGCAACAACGGCCTCCATCGCGTCGCCTCGGCGACCGGAACCGCGGTCACCGTCGCCGGCACGCCGTTGACGACCGCGGGCTCGGCGCCGACCCAGGCTATCCGCGCCGTCGGCTTCGAGGGCGCGGATGGCGACATCGGGGCTGTCGCGGGCGGGCTCGAATCGAGCGAGCTCGACTTCACCGCGCTGGGCCTCGTCGTCGGGCAGTGGCTGGCGATCGGCGGCGCCGCGTCCGGCACCCGGTTCGCCGCCGCCGCCAACAACGGCTGGGCGCGGGTCGCCGGGATCGGCGCCCATGCCCTGGCGCTGGACCACCTGCCGGAGGACTGGACGGCCGATACCGGCACCGGCCGGACGATCCGCGTCTTCTTCGGCGACGTGCTGCGCTGCGGGGTGGAGGAGATCTCCCACGCGATCGAGCGGGCGCATGGGGATATCGGCCAGGTGCTGCTGTTCCGCGGCCAGATGGTGCGGCTCCTGCGCCTGACCCTGGCCACCGGCCGGATCCTGGAGGCGAGCTTCGACCTGGTCGGCCGCGACGCGCTGCGCGGCACGGCCAGCTTCGGCACCGGCGACCCGCTGCCGGCCGGCACCGCCCCGGTGATGAACGCGGTCGGCGACGTGGTGCTGGTGCGCGAGGGCGGCGGCGGGGCCGGGATCATCCGCCAGATGACGGTCGAGCTGGACAACAACCTGCGCGAGGTGAAGGCGGTCGGCACGCTCGGCAACGTCGCGATCGGGGTCGGCGACGCCGCGGTCGGCGGTTCGCTGGAGGCCTATTTCCAGGACGGCGCCCTCTACGACAAGTACCTGGCCGGGACCGAGACCTCGCTCGCCTTCGTCGCCGCCGCGGCCGGCCAGGCCTACGTCGTCACCCTGCCGCGGGTGAAGCTGGCCGGCGGCCGGATCGAGGCCGGCAGCCGCAATGCCGACTGCGTCCTGCGCTTCGAGCTGATGGGCCTGCGCTGTCCCGTGACCGGCACGTCGCTGCAGATCGATCGCCTGCCCGAATTTGCCGCCTGAAGGAGCGTTCCATGAAGCTGAGCGATCTCGCCACCGACCCGGTGGCCGAGCAGGCGGGCGTGCCGGTGGAGATCCTGCCGGGCCTCGTCGTCACCGTGCGGTCGACCGCCACCCCCTCCTACCGCAACGCCCAGGCGCGCCTGTTGCGCCCGCTCGCCCGGCTGGTCGGCGCCGGGGTGGCGATCCCGGCCGAAAAGCAGGACGAGATCGCCGCCCGGTTGCTGGCCGAGGAGGTGGTCGCGGGCTGGCAGGGCCTGACGGACGAGGACGGCCGGCCGATCCCCTTCTCGCGCGAGCGGGCGGCGGCGATCTTCCTCGATCCCGCCCACCGCCGCTTCCGCGACCTCGTCTTCGAGGCGGCGAACACGGCCGAGAGCTTCCGCCGGCAGTTCGTGGCGGACGTCGCAAAAAACTGACGGCGGTCCTGGCCTGGGTCCTGGAATGGGGCGCCCGGGCCGATCTTCTGGAGGCCCGCCGCGACCGCACCGGCCGGGTGCCGGCGGCGCTCGCGGCCCGGCCGGAGATCGCCCCCTGGGCCGAACCCTACTGGCGGGCCTTCCTCGACCTGGCGCGCGAGCGCCCGCCGGGTCCGCCGCCCGGCCCCATTCCCCTCTCGGCCGTCCGCGAATGGCTGGCCGAGGAGCGGATCGACGATCCGGGCTTGCGCGCGGAGTTCCGCGAGATCGTCGGGCTGCTCGACCAGGCCTGGATCGCCCACGTCACGACCGCCGACGCGACCGCCAAGGAGAGTGACCCGTCATGACCGACGCCGTCCTGGAGATCCTGATCGACCCGTCCGGGGCAGAGGCGGGGGCCGCGCGCGCGGTGCGCGCGCTGGACGATATCCGGGCCGGTGCGGCTGCGACCGGCGGCGGGCTGGACGCGCTCGGTCGCAGTCTCGGCGATGGCGGCGAGGCGATCGGCCGCGCGCTCGACGCCGCCGCGCGTGGCCTGTCGTCGGTGGAGCGGGTCGTGGCGGCACTGCCGGGGCAGGGTGCCGGCGGGTTCTTCGACGAGCTGCTGGCGGGCGGCAGCCGCGCCGCCGAGGGGCTGCTCGGCCTCTTCGGGCGGCTGGCGGGGGATGTCGGGCGCATGTTCGGCGCCGGCGGCGCGCTCGACCTCTCCGGCCTCTTCAACAATCTCGGCCGGGCGGCGGCGACCGGCTTCTCGGCCATCCTGCCGGCCGGGCTCGGCTTCCTCGGGCCAGTCGCCTCGCTCGCCGGCGGCGCGCTGGGCGGTGTCCTCGGCTCGCTCTTCAAGCAGGAACCGAAGGTGCCGCAGGGGGAATACTCGGTCTGGCTGTCCGATCCGGACCGGGCGCAGTACGCCTCCACCCGCTTTCCCTCCGTCACCGACGCCGCGGGCGATGTCACTACCGACCTGACGCGGATCGTGGTCGCGCTCGAGCAGCGCTTCGGGGTCCGGCGCTCGGCCGACCCGGCGGCGGCGATCGGCGCGACACTGAACGAGCAGGAAGGGTTGCGGCTCTTCTACGACGCCGGTGCCGGCGACGGGCCGGATCCCGCCGACCGCGCCTGGTTTCATGCCGACCCCGGCAACGCGGCGGCGGTCGAGGCGGCCAAGCAGGGGTTCGCCGTCGCCGTCCTGCGGGATTCCGACTGGTCGGCCTGGGGCGCGGAGCTGGGGCAGACGATCGCCCGGCACCTGGCCGGCTCGACCGCGTCGACCGTCGACGAGCTGATGGCCGACGTCACCTTCATCGCCGGCTTCGAGGACGCGGTGGCGCGCCTGCGGTCGGGGATCGGCGACTTTGCCCAGTCGATGGCCGCTGCCGCCGAGGCGGCGGGTCGCGCGGATGCCCAGGCGCTGGCTAGCCGCATCGCCGGCTTCCTCGACCAGACCCAGGAACTGGGCCTGCCGCTCGACGCGGCGACCCAGGGCCTGCGGGCGATGGTCGAGGCGATGGCCGGCCTGGGTGCCACGACCGCCGAACAGCCCCTGTCCCGGCTGGAGGAGGGTACGCGACGCCTGACGGCGGAATGGCAGTCGATGGCCCCGATCCTGGAGCGGCTCGGCTATGGCGCCGCGGAGGCGGGGCAACTGATCGAGGCCGGGCTCGCCCGGGCGATCGAAGGGTTGACGGCCGACCTGGCGGCCGAGCGCGCCGGCTTCCTCGATCGCACCGGCGCCGCGCTGGCCGGGCAGACCTACGTGCCGACGGGCGACGCGCTGTTCCGTGCGCTGGGCCTCGACCCGGCGGCAACGCCGGATTTCTTCGCCGCGATCCGCTCGGCCCTCGCTGCCGGGGTGACCGGGCAGCTGACCCGCGCCGATACCGAGGCCCTGGCCCCCCGTTTCGCCAACCAGTTCGACCAGCGACGGATCGCGCCCGAGGCCCTGGAGGCGATCGCGGCCGCCGTCGACGCCGCGGCCGACGTCGCCGCGGCGATCCGGTCGGGCGCGGGCAGCGCGACGGCGGGTCTGGCGGCGGCCGATGGAGGTTCCCGCGCGGCGATCGAGAGCGGCATCGACGCCCTCTTGCGGCTCGAGGACGGCCAGCGGCAGGCGGCCGGCGCCGCCCTGCGGCTGGCCGGCGTCTTCTCCGGCGCGGCCGGCGATCTGGCGCGGTTCCGCGGCGGCCTCGTCACCGGCGCGTCGTCGCCGCTCTCCCCCGGCGAGCAGCTGGCCGAGGCGCGGCGCGAGGAGGCGGCGGCGCTCGCCCGTCTCCTGGCCGGCGGCGAGGATGCGCCGGAGGCGGCGCGCCTGCTGCAGCAGGCCGCCGGCCGGGTGCAGGAACTGGCCCGGACCGTCCACGGCTCGTCGGCCCAGTCGGCCGCCATCTTCGCGGACAGCCTGGCGCGGCTCGGTGCCGGCGAGGCCGCCGCCGCGACCGCCGCCGCCCAGCAGTCCGGCCTCGCCCGCGCCGCCAACGCCGAGCTGGCGCGCATCGCCGAGGAGGTGGCGGGCCTGCGGCTCGACCTCCGGTCGGCCGCCTCGCCGGCGACGCCTGCCTTCGGGGTGGCCCATCTCGGCCGCGGTGCGGACGAGTCGACATCGGCCTTCCTGGCCCGGCGATTTCCGGACTATGGCGGGGCGGCGACGGACGCCGCGGCACTCGCCTGGCTGGACCAGCCGCATGGCTCCGGCCTCGGCCTCACCCGCCGGCAGTATTTCGCCGCGGCGACGGCGGCCGGCTATGCCGGCGCCTTCGGCGGCGGAGGACACGAGGCCTTCCTGTCGCCGGCCGGCCATCCCGACATGAACCGCTGGGTCGCCTTCATCGACCGGCTGCGCCGCCAGGCGGACGTGCCGTTCGGCCATTTCGGGGTGCCCTATGCCGAAGGCGGGCTGGTTGCCGGCGGTATCGCCGGCCGGGACAGCGTGCCGATCCTGGCCATGCCCGGCGAGCGGGTCCTGTCGGTGGAGCAGGCCCGCCTCGTCGAGCGGCTGGCCGCCAACCAGAACGGCGGCGCGGTCGCGGCCTCGATCGAGGCGCTGCGCGCGACCGCCATCCGGTCCGATGCGAGCGATCGCGAGGAGGCGGCGCGGCTCGAGGCCCGCGTCGCCACGCTGGAGCGCGGCATCGCCCTGATGACCCGAGAACTGTCCGGCCTGCGTGCGGACCTGCGCGTGGCCGTAGCCGAGCGCCCGCCGATCGGCGCCGCCGCGGCGGCCGGCCGGCGCTGAACCTTCCCCCACCCGCAACCCAGGAGCCCGACCCATGGCAGCCGGCGCACTCGTCTTCTTCGGAGCGGCCCTCGAGAACATCGCCAAGGGCCTGATCGACCTCGACGGCCACACCTTCAAGGCGCTGCTGACCTCGGCCAGCTACACGCCCGACACGGCCGCCCACGACGCGGTGGCCGACGTCACCAACGAGCTGGCGGGCGGCGGCGACTATGCCCGCGCGACCCTGACGGGCGTGTCGGTCAGCCGCTCCGGCACCACCGTCAAGTTCACCAGCGACGCGATCGACTTCGGCGACGAGGTCACCATCAGCGGCAAGTACTGCGTCCTCTACGACGACGACGCCTCGGGTGACCTGCTGCTCGGCTATGTCGACCTCAACACCTCGGGCGGCCCGGCCGCCTCGACCGCGGGGCCGTTCCGCCTGTCGCCCGACCCGTCGGACGGCTGGTTCACCCTGGCTCCTGCCGCCTGACCCCGACTCTCGCCTGACACGACTGCCTGTCTGACCGGAGGGCGCGCCGATGGCCGAGCAACCCGTCTGGAACCCGTCCGACAAGGACGCGGACATCGCGCTCTCCAACGGCGACCGCACCTTTGCCTTCCCGTCGAGCCCGAACACGGTCGCCGGCACGGTGCGCTCGACCCTCGGCCTCTCGTCCGGCAAGTGGCACGTCCAGCTCACCCTGCACGGCCCGGGCAACACCACGTCGTTCCGGATGGGGTTTGCCACCGCCGCCCATTCGATCGCCCTCAGCCTGGGGGACACCGACCAGAGCTGGGCGATCGGCGCCAACGCCAACCCGCGCCACGACAGCACCTGGGCCACGGACCTGGGCGACAGCTACGCCGACGGCGATGCGGTCGACCTGTTCGTCGACCTCGATGCCGGGCGGATCTGGTACGGGATCGCGGGCGCTCCCTGGTCGGGGGATCCGGCCGCCGGCACGGGCGAGCACTACTCCCTCACCCCCGGCACGGCTCTCTTCCTGGCGGGCTCGCGGAACAGCAACGCGAACACGACCCGCAGTGCCACCCTGCGCCTGCTGGCCGACTATGCCGGCACCAGCCCGGCCGGCTTCACCCGCGGCTGGGGCTCCTCGGCCGTGCCGGTGGAGCTGACGGCCGAGGCGGCGGCGCTGGAGGCGACCGGCCACCCGGCCACGCTCGCGGCCGGCACCGGCGCGGTCCTGACCGCGGCCCCGGCGCGGATCGCCGTCCACGCCCACCCCGTCACCGCGACCATCGCGGGTGGGGTCGACCTGGTGGCCGGGGTCGGGCGGATGGTCGCCGCCGGTGCCGCGGCGGCCCTGGCGGCCGGGCACCTGCTGACGGCGGCGGCGGCCGGCATCGTCGTCGCCACCCCGCCGGCCCAGCTGGTCGCCGGCACCGGCGCCGTCCTGACGGCGGCCCCGGCGCGGATCGAGCTGCGATCCGGCACGCCGTCCCTGGCAGCCGGCAGTTGGGCGTTGCTGACCGCGGACCCTGCCGTGGTCGCGGTAACCGCGCCACCGGCCGCCCTGATCACCGGCCAAGCCTTGCAGGCCGCCCCGGCCGCGCTCGCGACCCAGGGGCACGCCGCCAGCCTCGACCTGGAACTGGGCTTCGACGGCCAGGCGGCCCCGTCCGGCCTGGCCGTGCGCAGCCGCCCCGCAACCATCGTCGCGGGTGCCGCCCTGCGCCGGCCGGTGCCGCCGCCGGGCGATCTCGACGCCCTGCTGGCGCCGGCGGCGGGCGCCATCGAATGGGCGCTGGTGATCGACGCCTGGGACGCGGAGGCCGGCGCGGTGGTGCCGCTGCGCTGGTCGGCCGGCGACTACACCACCCGGCCCGGCGACTCCCTGCCCAGCACCCGCCTGCCGGGGCGCCTGGCCGACCTGCAGCTGCGCCGCGCGCTGTGGGCCGGGACCGAGCTGTTCGGCCGCTCCGAGCCCGCCCGCGGCGTGGCGGTGGTCGAGAATGCCGACGGCGCGCTCGACCCGCTGGCGACCGCGGCGACCGGCTCGGGCGCGCGGCGCTGGCACTTCCGCTGGCGCCGCGCCCAGGTGCTGGTCGGCCACCCGGCCTGGGGCTGGGACGATTTCCGCCCGGTTTTCACCGGCCTGGTCGAGGACGTGACCTTCGACGGCGGCCGGGCCAGCTTCCAGCTGCGCGACCGGCTGCGCCGCCTCGACCGGCCGGTGCAGCAGCAGGTGTTCGGCGGCGACCGGGTGCTGCTCGCCTCGGCCAGTTCCGTCACGGTCGGCGCCGGCAGCCGCAGCTTCATCCTGCCGGACCTGGCGACCAACGGAACCTTCGCGGCCTCGCTTTCCGGCTGGTTCGCGGGGAGCGGCTGGACCCATGCGTCCGGCGCGGCCGCCAAGGCTGCCGGCAGCGCATCGGCGCTCGAACAGGACGTGGCGACGGCGGCGGGCCAGGCCTACCGCCTGCGCGCCGTCGTCACCCGCTCGGCCGGCACGCTGCAGGTGACGCTGGACGGCGAGCCGCTGGGCGAGCCGGTTGCCGCCTCGGCCACCTTGCGCCCCACCTTCGTCGCGGCCGGCTCGACCAGCCGGATCGGCTTCCTGGCCGATGCCGCCTTCGTCGGCACCGTCGACGGCGTCACCCTGCGCCAGGAGCCGGACGCGGTGGCCGACGACCCGGTGCGCATCGCCCGCACCGGCGACCTGGCCGGCACCTGGATGGCCGGCCGGGTGACGAGCTGGACCGAGGCGCTGGGCGAGCTGGTGGTCGACGTGACAGAGGCGGCCGGCGCCGGCACCCATGCCGACTGGTCGATCTGGCTGCGCCCCTATGCCGGCCCGGCCGAGCTGGCGGCCAAGAACCTGCCGGTGGCACTCGGCAGCGTGCGCCATGTGGCGCCGCCGGCGCTCGATTCGGTGCAGGGCCTGTGGCTCTACCGCCTGGCCGATGCGCCGGTCCGGGTCGATCCCGCCGCCGGCCATGGCGTGTTCGATGGCGGGGTGGCGCTCGACCGGGCGGAATCCTTCCCGCCCGGCCCGGGCGAGGCGTTCGTCGATGGGGCCGAGGGCGCGCTCTGGGTCGCCTCGCGCCCGCAATATCCGCTGACCGTGACCATGGAGGCGGGCCTGGGGGCGGCGGCGGGCGAACGGGTGTTCGCCGTCCCCGGCCTCTACACCTTCCAGGTGCCGCCCGGCATCACGGCTCTGCGCGCGCGCCTGTGGGGTGCGGGCGGCGGCCATGGCGGGGCGGGGGCGACCGGCTTCCCGGTGGGGCGGCGGCTTCGTCGACGCCGTGCTGGCGGTCGACCCGGGCGAGGTGCTGCGGGTGGTGGTGCCGGGCGGTGGCGGGGCCGGCGAGGGTAGCGTCGCCGGCGGGGCGGGCGGTGCCTCGCCCGGCCCGGCGCCGGGCGGCGACGGCGGGCTGGGTGCCGTGTATGCCGGCGGCGGCGGCGGCGGTGCGGCCGGCATCCTGCGCGACCTCACCGCGGTCCTGGTGGCGCCGGGCGGCGGCGGCGGTTCCGGCGAGGCGGCGGGCGGCCCAGGCGGCGGTGCGTCGGGTACCGACGGCGGCGACGGCGGGTCACGCCATGGCAACGGCGGCGACAGCCTGGCCGGCGGCGACGGCGGGGCCGGCCAGGCGGGCGGGGCCGATGGCGGCGACGGGTTGGCCGGCCAGGGCGGCGATGGCGGCAGCGGCAACAACTCGGGCGGCGGCGGTGGCGGCGGCGGGCGCTACGCGGGCGGCGGCGGCGGGGCCGGGTCGACCGGCGGGGCCGGCGGCGGCGGGGCGGCGCTGGCGGGCGGCGGTTCGACCGAGGCCGGCACCGGCACCCTGGCCGGCGGCGACGACGATCCCGCCTATGCCCCGGGCGTCGGTGTCGGCGGCGACGACGGGGCCGCCGGCGGCGACGGGCGGGTGGTGCTGGGCTGGGCGGTCGATGCCGGTATCGCGACCCGGGCGACGGCGGCGGGCCTGTTGCGCACGGTGCTCAGCGACCGGCTCGGCTTCCGCCATGTGGAGGCCGGGCCGGCGGTGCTGGGGTCGATCGCGGCTGACGCGGCGACCCGCACCTTCACCGCGGGCGGCGGCAGCTTCGCCGGGCTTGGCATCCAGCCGGGCGACCAGGTCAGCCTGGCCGGCACCAGCCTCAATGCCGGGGTCAACTTTACCGTGGCCGCGGTCGGCACCCTGACGCTGCAGGTGCGCGAGCCGATCGCCGACATGGCGGCCGAGACCGGCTTCACGCTGTCGACCGGCGACCTCGACGCGCCGGCCCTGGCGGCCCTGGCGGCGGCCGCCCCGGCGCCGCTCGGCGCCTGGCTGGGGGAGGAGAGCCCGACCGGCCGCGACCTGGTCGACCGCATCAACGCCACCGTCGGCGCCTGGATCGATACCGATCCGGCCGGCCTGGTGACCTTCGGGCGCTATGCCGGCCCGGCCGCGGAGGCGGACCACCGGCTCGACGAGCGGCATTGCACGGCCGTGCGCCGGCTGCCGGTCGGCCAGGCCCTGTGGCGGCGGCGGATCGGCGCGGAGCGCTGCTGGCGGGTGCATGGCGCAGCCGAGATCGCCGCGGCCGCACCCGATGCCGTGCGCCGCTTCCTGCTCGCCGAGTGGCGCGAGGGCTTCGCCGAGGCGCCGGCCGTGCAGCAGGACGATCTCGGCGCCGACGAGGCGTTCGTCGAGGGCCTCTTCGCCCGCCGCCCGGACGCGACGGCGGAGGCGGCGCGGCAGCTCGCCCTGCTGTCGCCGGCGGCACTCGCCTTCGAGGTGGAGGCGTCGATGGTGGCACTCCCCTGGCGCCTCGGCCGCACCGTCGGCCTGACCGCGCCCGAGGTCGGCCTCGCCGCCGCGCGGAACCTGGTGATCGTCGCCCGCGAGCTGCGGCTCGAGGCCGACACCGTGACCCTGACCCTGCTGGGATAGACCGATGGCCAACTGCCTGCTCGCGCCGATCAACTGGGTTTGGATGGACGGCGTCGCCTTCTCGGGCGGCGACTGGGCGCCCACCCGGCCGCTCGCCGGGCTGGCGACGGCCGATCCGTTCGACCATGCCCGCTCGGCCTCCGTCGATCCGGCCGACACAAGGTTCACGGTCGATTTCGGGGCGCAGCGGCTGCTCGACGTGGTCGGGCTGTTCTACGCCCGCCTGTCCCCGGCGGCCCGCATCCGCGTCACCACGGACGAGGGCTACGACAGCGGCTGGCGCGACGCCTGGCCGGTCACCCATGTGCCGGTCGGCGGCTACCTGCCGTTCGGCCGGCCGAGTGCGGACGGGCGCATGCCGGCGGACGAGGCCGACCCGCGCGGGATCGGCTGGCTGCTGCAGCTCGACGCCGCGGTGACCGCGTCGGCGCTGACGGTCGAAATCGACGATGCGGCCAACCCGGCCGGCCATGTCGAGGCCGCGATCCTGTTCGCGGCCAAGGCCGAACGGCCGCGGATCAACCTCGCCAACGGCTTCCGCCTGGTCGCGGAGGAGGAGGCGACCGTCCGCCGCAGCCGGGCGGGGACGCTGCTCGGCCGCCGGCAATGGCAGCGGCGGCGCATCGCCGGCGCGCTGCGCGGGCAGGACCGCGATCCGGCGCTGGCGCAATGGTACGAGGCGGGCCGCATGGCCGGCCGCACCCGGCCGGTGCTGTTCTCGGTCGGGACCGGCATGGACCACCATGCCGGCCGGCTGACCCTGGTCGGCCATTTCGACGAGCCGACCCCGGTGGAGCACGCCCAGTTCCGGTCCTATGGCTGGCCCTTCGCCCTGACGGAGGTTTGACGCGCATGCAGATGGAACGAACGCGGCCCGTCCGCGAACCGGAGGTCACCCATGGCGACCTGCTGGCCCGCATCGCGGTGCTGGAGACGCAGATCATCCACCTGCGCGAGGCGATCCAGGCGGGGGCCGCCGAGCGCGCCCGGATCCTGGTCGAGCTGGCCGAACTGAAGCTGCTGGTGGCCCAGATCCGCGGCGCCTGGCGCGTCATCGGGGCGGCCTCGGGGGCACTCGGCCTGGTGGCGGGGGCTGCCCTGCCGACGCTGTTCCGCACCCTGATCGGAGGCTGACATGACCCGACCGCCACGCGGCATCCGCAACCACAACCCGGGCAACATCGACCGCGGCCGCGATCGCTGGCAGGGGATGGCCGACGACCAGTCGGGCGACCCCCGCTTCATCGTCTTCGAGGCCCCGGAATGGGGCATCCGCGCCATCGTCCGGGTGCTGCGCTCCTATCGCGACCGGCACGGCCTCGGCACCGTGCGGGGCATCATCGCCCGCTGGGCGCCGCCGGCCGAGAACCCCACCCACGCCTATGTCGCCTTCGTCTGCGACCGCCTCGGCATCGGGCCCGACGACCCGATCGACATCGATGACGGCCTGACGCTGCGCACCCTGATCCGGGCGATCGTCCGCAAGGAATGCGGGCCGGGGCCGCTGCCGGACGGCGACTGGTACGAGGCCGCGGTGCTCGACGACGGCATCCGGCGCGCCGGATGACCCTGGGGGAGAGCGGCGGCGCCGATCCCCGCCTGGCCGGGCTGGAAACGAGCTGGGCCTGGCGGCGCCGTGCGGTGTGGCTCACCGTCGCCTTCTGCATGGCCGGCCTCGCCTACCTGATGGTCTGGGGCCGGCACGACAGCCGGCTGCACGAGACGATCGCCAGCTCGCTCGCCCTGCTGCTGGGTTCGGTCGTCATGGCCTATATCGCCGGCGCCACCTACGACGACCGCTCCCGCCGCCAGACCTGGGCCTCGTGGGAGACGACGCGGATGACCGCGTCCGCCCAGCGCAGCCGCGACCACGACGCCGCGGCCGGTTAGGCGCGCATCCGCCGAAGGAGACTGCCCATGGTTCCTGTATCCCTGATGCCGGCGGCGCTCGGCCTCGCCGCCGGTGCGGTGGCCGCCGCCCTCGCCTGGGGCTGGGTCGAGCGCGACGCCGCCCTCGCCTGGCGCGAGCGGGCGACGGCGGCCGAGCAGGCGGCCTCCACCGCGCGGGCGGCGGCCGTCGCCAACGCCGCCGCCGCGATCTGGCAGCGCGATGCCGCCTCCGTCGCCCAGGACCGGGTGGCGGCGCTGGAGGCCGCGCGCGGCGAGATCCGCACCCGTGTCGTCACCGTAACGAGGGAGGTTCGGCGTGAACCGGATGCCTATCGTCCTGTCGGTCCTGCTCTGCGCCGGGCCGCTCTTCGCCTGCGCGAACTCGACGCCGCCCACCGTGACGGCGCTGGTGCCGACCCTGCCGGCCCGCCCGTCGGGCCTGCTGGCGGTGCCGGCACGCCCGCTGCCCCCCGCTGACGACCCGCCGACCCAGGAGCAGATCGGCGCCTACGCCTTCCAGCTGCTCGGCCATGCGCTGGCGCTGGAGCGGCAGCTGCGCGAGCTGGCGCGGTGGTACGACGCGGCCCAGGCGACCTTGCCGCAGCAGGCGGAGCCAGCGCCGGGATCCTGACGGCCGGGTTCCCCCGGCGCGGCAGCACCGAACTGGCGGTTCATCGTCTCGACAGGCGATCACACGCCAGGGTAGATTGATCGGCCGGTATCGGATTTCAGGGGGCGCATGGCTGACGCGATTGCGATCAAGTATCGTTTTCGTGCCATGTCCTCGACCGCGAATTTCGCACCATAATGGTGCATCTTCTGGTGGGGCTCACGCTGGCCGACGGGGAGGGCCTCGTCGGCATGCCCGTGGCGCCGCTCGACCTCGACCGGCCGATCCTGCTGCGCCGCGCCCTGCGCATCGCGGATCTGCGCGGGCGGGTCGCTTCGGACACTTCGGCCCCGGCGGACGCCGGCCCCGCCGATGTCGCGCTCGAAAGCGTGCATCCCGGCGCGGACGATGCGGGGCCGATCCTGGTGGCGGCGGGGCGGGTGCAGGTCGCCTATACGCCGGGGCCCGACCTCGCCCGGCTCTGGCATCGCTACTGGGACCAGCGCCCGCGATCCGCCGTCGGCCGCGAACCATTGCCGCAGGTGCCGCTGTGGCAGGTCGTCGACCCGGCCGAGCCCGTGGTGATCCTGGAGCCGGAGTTCGCACGCGGCAACGTGTCGGTCCTGGAACTGCTGGCGATCGCCCAGATCGCCCGCCGCCACCGGCCGCGCGCCTGCTTCGAGATCGGCACCTTCGACGGGCGCACCACCCTCAACCTCGCCGCCAACTCGAGCGGCCGGATCTTCACGCTCGACCTGCCAGCGGCGGACATCGGCCGGACCCGCTTCCCGGTTGCGCCGGGCGACCGGGCCTTCGTCGACAAGCCGCAGCCCGGGCGGCGGTTCCAGGCGAGCCCGCTGCGGCCGCGGATCGTGCAGCTGCTGGGCGACAGCGCGAGCTTCGACTATGGCCCCCATCTGGGACGCATCGACCTCGTCTTCGTCGATGGCAGCCACGCCTACGACTATGTGCGCAGCGACCTCGACGTCGCCCATCGCCTGCTGCGCAGGGGGGCGGCCGGCGGGCCCGTCGGCACGATCCTGGTGCACGACTACGGCGCCTGGGAGGGGGTGACCCTGGCGCTCGAGGAGGCGCGCCTGGGCGACAGCCGCTTCGCCGGGCTCCGCCACATCGCCGGCACGAGCCTGGCCCTGGCGCGCTTCGACCGACGGTGATGTTGGCGATTGCTGGTGCTGCGTTGGGCAGCTCGCGCGCGAGCCTTGACGCCCAGCCCCAGGGTAGGTGTATCACGACTCTGCCAACACGCGGCAAGCGAGCACCCCGTCGACGGGCGACGCGGGTGCGGGGCGCTTAGGGGCGGGTGGGCTCCTCGCGTGAGAGATGCGTTGTCCGCCGAGATAGAACGAGCGAAGGCTCGATACGCCAGCTTCCGGGATGCGGCCTACAGACACGCCGGGCTCGCGCTGAGCCCGGTTCTCGGTGTGGACTTCCATGTTTCCGGATGGACCGGAAAGGCTGCCGAAGCATATAGAGATCAGTGGCTTCCGGCCGATCGCCATCCGGATCTCGCCTGGGACTGGGACGAGATCTTTCGCCGTCACAGGGATCCGGATCGACTCGATCTCGCCGTGTGGTCGCCTGGAGAGCGCCTGAGCGCACTTGGATTGGGCCTTACGAAGGCCACGGCGCTTGAGTTGCGATTCTTGTCGGGTGATGCGAGAGCCGACTGTCCGTTGAGGGGCCGCCGCGCACTGATCGTCATGGAATGCGCCCAGGCGTATGCGCAACTGCGCGGCAAGACGGAGTTGCATGCCCAACCCGTCAATGATCGTGTCACGGAACTGTTCGTGAGCATCTTCGGTTTTGAACTTGTCACGCCGCGACGCGGGACACCATATTACCGTAAAGCCATTCCTTAATGATGACGTATGCGATGAAGGCCGTGCAGCAGTTTTGGCTGGGGGTACGGACGGCAGTCCGCCTTTCCAGCCGCCCGCCGGCAGAGCCGGAGGCGGTTGCGGCCGTTCCACGCCCGGCGACCAGCTTTTTCGCGGGCCTGACGGCCGAGCAGAAGGCTCGGGCCTTGGCTTATGACGGGCCCGAGGATCATGGCGACCCGGCATTCCTGCACAATAATATTAAGCGCTAGCATCCCTGCCCGGCCGCAGGGACGGCGGCCAGCGAGCCGCCCGCAGGTGGTCATTTTCAGCCATACTGCGCAGGCCGCCGTTCGTCGCCAAAGGAGGGGTGAAATGCCGGGCGGTCGCCTGTAGGGTCCGGCACCCGATAGGCGACAGCGATCCCGGAGACCCCATGGCCCTGTTCGGCGCCCCCACCCCGCTCGACCTCCTGCGCGACTACAAGAAGCGGCTGGTGACGACGGTTTCGCCCGACGACCAGATGGTGCTGCGCTTTGACGACGCGACCATGGCGCGGATCGGCGAGAAGAGCTGGCAGGACCAGTATTTCCGCGTCGGCGAGGCGGCGCTGCGCACCATCGTGCGGGCCATGGTGCTGGCCGAGAAGACGGACATCGGCTCGATCCTGGACCTGCCCTGCGGCCACGGGCGGGTGCTGCGCATGCTGCGCGCCGCCTTCCCGGACGCGCGCATCGCCGCCTGTGACCTCGACCGCGGCGGGGTGGAGTTCTGCGCCGCCACCTTCGGCGCGGAAGCGGTGCATTCCGCCGTCGACCCCGCCGCCATCCCGCTCGCCGGGACCTTCGAGCTGATCTGGTGCGGGTCGCTGCTGACCCATCTCGACGCCGCGCGCTACACGGCCTTCGTCGACTGGTTCATCGACCGCCTGGCGCCCGATGGCCTGCTGGTCTTCACCAACCATGGGCGCTGGTCGCTCGACTACCACCGCACCTATCCCTACATCGACGAGGATCGCTTCCAGGCGATCGCGGCCGAGGTGGCGGCGACGGGCTTCGGCTATCGCGACTATCCGGCCCAGCCCGAATACGGCATCTCCATCGCGCTGCCGTCCTGGGTCGTGCGGCTGGTGGAGCGCCGCCGCGACGCGACCCTGCTCGCCTACCACGAGCGTGGCTGGGGCCATCACCAGGACGTGGTGGTGGTGTGGAAGAAGCCGATCGACGTGCCGCCGGGGCTGGAGCGGCCGCGGCCGGCGATCTATCGCGGCCACCACGACAAGTTCCAGCCGGGCGCCGGCTAACCGGCCGCTGCCGTCTCCGCGACCGCGATCAGGTAGCCGTCCTGCCGCTCGACGCGGATGGCGAACGGCACGCTGTCGACGGCAAGGCAGCATGCGACGTCGGCCGGGCTGAGGGCGACCGTGTCCGCGCGGAGCGCCATGGTGGCGACCAGGGCGGCGGCGGCCGCCCGGTCCGGCTGCCGTCCCGCCAGCCGGCTGCGCAGGTAGAGGGCGCAGACCTCGTCCTCGTCGGCCTGGGTGCGGTCGTGGTCGCCCATCGCGACCAGCGACACCCGGCCCTCGCCCGATGCCCGGATCGCCTGCACCGTCGCCTCCGCCGAGACGAAGGAGCCGGCATAGATGCGGCTGGCGCCGCTCGCCAGCACCACCCCGCGGGTGCCGTTGGAGGTGGTCTGGATCAGGGTCTCCCCGTCGAAGCGGACCTCGCGGATCTCTGCCGGGGAGTTGCCGAAGTCGAAGCCCGCCGGGCGGATGCCGCCGCGCTCGCCCATGCAGCGGCTGCCCAGCCCCTGGTCGCGCAGCGCCAATGCCTGGTCGAGGTCGTCGACCATGACGATGCGCCGGGCGCCGTTGCCGAGCGCCACCGCCGCCGTGGTGAAGGCGCGGAAGACGTCGATGACGACGACGATGCCGGCGGCCTGCCGGGCGGCGGCGGCGAACGAGCCGATGGTGACCAAGCGGATCCTCCTTATGGTGGGCGATTCAGCAGACGGAAGGGGGCCTTCCGTCTGCATCGGACCACTGGCGCGCGGGGGTGAGCCGGCGATAGAGCGCCAGCGTCTCGCGCACCACCACCTCCTCGCTGAACTGCGTTTCGACCATGCGGCGCGCGGCGGCCCCCATGCGCCGGCGCTGGTCCGGCTCGCGGGCGAAGCGGACCAGGGCGTCGGCCAGCCCGGCCACGTCCTGGTAGGCGACGCTGAGCCCGGTCTCGCCCGGCAGCACCACCTCGCGGTTGCCGGCGACGTCGCTCGCCAGCAGCGGCCGCTGGCAGGCGGCCGCCTCCAGCAGCGCCTTGGGCAGGCCCTCGCCGGACGAGGGCAGGGCGGCGACGTGGGCGGCGGCCCACACCGGTCGCACGTCGGTCTGGAAGCCCCACCAGTCGACCAGCCCCTCCGCCACCCACCCCTTCAGCTCGGCCTCGGTGATGGCGGTCGGGTTGCCTTTGTCCGGGGCGCCGGCCAGCACCACCCTGACCGGGGTTCCGGCGCGGGTCGCCCGCCGCGCCGCCTCGACCAGGTCGGTGATCCCCTTCTCGTGGATCATGCGCGCGGCCATGGCGACGGTGAACGGCCCGTCCGGCTCCGGCAGGGGGACGAAATGGTCGAGATCGATGCCGGCGCCGCGGATGATCGAGACGCGCTCGTGCCGCAGCGCGCCGGAGCGGCGCATGGTCGTGCGGTCGTCCTCGTTCTGCAGGTGGACATGGACGTTCGGGCGGTTCAGGGCCCAGCGCAGCAGCAGGCCGACCGGCGGCCGCAGCAGCCTGGCCGACAGCCGCTGCGAGGCATAGACGAAGCCCAGCCCGTCGAGCGCGTTGATGACCGCCGGCACCCCCGCCCGGGCCGCCGCCCAGGTGCCGTAGACCACCGGCTTGATCGCCACCTGGTGGACGATCGCCGGCTTCTCGCGCCGGTAGATCTCCGTCAGGTCGCGGATCGCCGCCATCTCCGCCAGCGGGGCGATGCTGGTGCGCCGGAGCTTGATCGGCACCAGCTCGAATCCCTCGCCGCGGATGCGGTCGCCATGGGCGTCCTCGCGGGTGGCGACGACGACCCGGAAGCCGGCGTCGCGGGCGGCGCGCGCGATCGGCGTGCGGTGCGACCAGAAGAACCAGTCCTCCGTCACCAGGTAGAGCAGGGTCGGCCGGGTCATGGGCGCTCCTTCGCCTCCCGCAGGATCCGGGCGACGTGCGGGGCCCAGGCCGCCAGGGAATAGTGGATGACCGCGCGCTCGCGGCCGGCCCGGCCCATGCGCCGGCACAGGGCCGGGTCGCGCGCCAGCGCGGCCAGGGCGTCCGCCCATTCCTGCGGCCGGGCGGCGAGGAAGCCGGTCCGGCCGTCGGCGACGACGGTGCCGTTGACGCCGACCGGCGAGGCCACCGCCGGCCGCCCGGCCGCCATGTACTGGATCAGCTTGTAGCCGCACTTGCCACGCTCGAAGGGCGTGTCGGGCAGGGGCATCAGGCCGACATCCATGCCGGCCAGGTCGGCCGCCTCCCGGGCCTCGTCCCACGGCCGGATCTCCCCCGGCAGCGCCGTGCCGCCATCCCCGGCGAGCGCGTCCGGCCCGCCCCCCACCACCAGCATGCGGGCGCCGGTGTCGCGGCACAGCCGGGCCAGGACGGGACGGATCGGGTCGAGATAGCGGGCATTGGCCGGGGTGCCGATCCAGCCGATGGTGAAGGGGCGCCCCGGCTCGGGCGGCGTATCGACGATCGCGTCGGTGTCGACCACGGTCGGCACGGTCTCCACCCGCTGGGCGCCGGCGCCGAGCGCGTGCCCGGCGATGTAGCCGTTGCCGGCGACGACGGTGGCGGCCGCCCGCATCACCCGGTCGATCTTGCCGCCGAGCAGGCGGCGGACCAGCGGCCGCGGGTGCCGGTCGTAGCGATGGAACCAGGCGTCGTCGTAGTCGACCACCAGCGGCACGCCGCGCCGCGCCAGCCAGCGCTCGGCCGTGGCCGGCAGCCAGGGGAATATCTCCTTCTCGACCCAGACCGCGTCCCATTCGCCGGCCGAAAGGATCCGGCGCAGGCGCGCGGCATAGGCGGCCAGGATCGGTCCCGGCCGGGCGGGTGCGCCGGAATGGAGCGCGCGGACATAGTCGTCGTCGAGCAGCGCGTCGACGGTGACGGAGATGCCGGCCCGGGCCAGCGCCGGGAGGAAGATCAGGTGCCGCTGGCGGCTAGTGGCGCCCAGCCGGCCGTATCGAGCCAGGAGCAAGACCCGCATCGACGACGCCGGCGGAGGGGGTGTTGAGGATTCGCGGCAGGTCCGCATAGAGCAGCCGATACGCCTTGATCGTGTCCATGACCACGGACGGGGAGCCGCGCAGCACCGCCAGCATCAGCCGCGACAGCGGCTCGGCCAGGATGGTGACGGCGGTCAGGGCCGCGGCGCGGCCCCAGCCGAAATGCTTGCGGGCATAGATGATGCGGCTGCGCAGGCAGTAGAAGATGCGCTCGGGCTTCACCTGCTCGGAGGTGCCGCCGCCCTTGTGGAAGGCGACCGCGTCGGCCAGGAAGTGGCAGGGCAGGCCGCTCGCCTGGGCCCGCCAGGCGAAGTCGACATCCTCGAAATAGAGGAAGAACCGCTCGTCGAACCCGTCCAGCCGCTCGAACAGGGCGCGCGGCATCAGGAAATAGGCACCCATGACCTGGTCGACGGTCCGGCTGTCGAGATGGTCCCATTCCAGCATCAGGTGGCCGTGGCAGAGCTTCGGCACCATGCGGTCGAGGCCGAGAATCTTGTGGACGAAGTGCCGGACGTGCGGGAAGCGGGCGCAGCTGCGATGGGTGTGGCCCTGCTCGTCGACCAGGCGGACGCCGACGATCCCCGTCTCCGGATGGTCGTCGAGGTAGCGGACGGAGCGCGCCAGCGTGTCCGCCTCCAGCCGGGTGTCGGGGTTCAGCAGCAGCAGGAAGCGGCCGTCGCCCATCGCCACCGCCCGGTTGCAGGCCGCGCCGAAGCCGAGATTGGCGCCGTTGCGCAGGATCGCGAGCGGCAGGTCGAGGTCGTCCAGACGGTCGAGCGAGCCGTCGACCGACCCGTTGTCGGACACGATCACCCGGCCCAGCCGGTAGTTGCCCGCGGTCGAGCGCGCGATCGTCTCCAGGCAGGCCCGGAGTTGGCCGCCGGAGTTCCAGTTGACGATGACGATGTCCAGGGTCGGAACCATCGGGTCCATGTCCATTCCGTGGGACTAATTAGACCCGCCGGGGCGGCCGGTGCAACGATCGTCCGGTAAGGGGAGGTTGCGCTCCCTTGCTCGCTTGACGATCTGGGGGTGACGGCAGGATCGTCCGCCGGCCCACCCGACAGGAGTCCCGAGCCCATGCTGTTCGCCGCGCCGCCGCCCCAGGCCGATTCCCTGCGCGCCGCCCTTCGCGGTGCCATCCGCGCCGACGAGACGGCCGTGGTCGAGGGGCTGCTGACGGCGGCGACCCTTCCGGCCGACGCCCGCGACCGGGTGGCGGCGACGGCACGGCGGCTGGTCGAGGCGGTGCGCGGCGGGCGGCACGGCAAGGGCGGGCTCGACGCCTTCCTGCACGAGTACGAGCTGTCGAGCCAGGAGGGCATCGTCCTGATGTGCCTGGCCGAGGCGCTGCTGCGCATCCCGGACTCGGAGACGGTCGACCGGCTGATCCGCGACAAGATCGGCGGGGCCGACTGGCAGCGCCACCTGGGGGCGAGCGACTCGGCCTTCGTCAACGCCTCGACCTGGGCCCTGATGCTGACGGGCCGCCTGGTCCGCCCGGGCGACGGGCCGGGCTATGGCGGGGTGCTGCGGCGCCTGGTCGGCCGGGCGGGCGAGCCGGTGATCCGCGAGGCGGTGACGGCGGCCATGCGCATCCTCGGCCGCCAGTTCGTCATGGGCCGGACCATCGCCGAGGCGCTCGCCCGGGCGCGGCCGGCGGAACAGGCGGGCTATCGCCATTCCTACGACATGCTGGGGGAGGCGGCGCGCACGGCGGCCGACGCCGAGCGCTATTTCCGCTCGTACCAGGCCGCCATCGCCGCGATCGGCGCCGAGGCCAGGGGCAGGGGCCCGGTCGAGTCGCCCGGGATCTCGATCAAGCTGTCGGCCCTGCACCCGCGCTTCGAGTTCGCCCAGGCGGCCCGCGTCCACGCCGAGCTGTCGCCGCGGGTGGCCGAGCTCGGCCGGCAGGCCAAGGCGGCCGGCATCGGCTTCACCATCGACGCCGAGGAGGCCGACCGGCTCGACCTGTCGCTCGACGTCATCGAGGCGGTGGCGTGCGACCCGACCCTGGCCGGCTGGGACGGGCTCGGCCTGGCGGTGCAGGCCTACCAGAAGCGGGCCCTGCCGCTGCTCGACTGGCTGGCCGACCTGGCGCGGCGGTCGCGCCGGCGCCTGATGGTCCGCCTCGTCAAGGGCGCCTACTGGGACAGCGAGATCAAGCGCGGGCAGGAGCGCGGCCTGCCGGGCTACCCGGTCTTCACCCGCAAGGTGGCGACCGACGTCTCCTACATCGCCTGCGCCCGCCGCCTGCTGGCCGACGGTGCGGCCTTCTTCCCGCAGTTCGCGACCCATAACGCCCACACCGTGGCGACCATCCTGGAGCTGGCCGGCAACCGCACGGACTGGGAGTTCCAGCGCCTGCACGGCATGGGCGAGGCGCTCTATGGCGAGGTGGTCGGCCGCGACAAGCTCGACCGGCCGGCCCGGGTCTATGCCCCGGTCGGCAGCCACGAGGACCTGCTCGCCTATCTCGTCCGCCGCCTGCTGGAGAACGGGGCCAACACCTCCTTCGTCAACCGCCTGGTCGACGAGAAGGCGCCGATCGACGAGATCGTCGCCGACCCGGTCGCGCGCCTGGCCCGCCTGCCGGTCAAGCCGCACCCGCGCATCCCGCAGCCGGCCGACCTCTACCAGCCGGAGCGGCGCAACAGCGCCGGCATCGACCTGTCCGACCCGGTCGCGACGGCGGCCCTGGCCGCGGCCATGGCGGCCGCGGCGCGGACCACCGCTTCCGCCGCCCCGCTGGTCGGCGGCCGCCCGGCCGAGGGCCGGGCGCGCTCGGTGGTGAGCCCGGCCGACCGCTCGGTGGTGGTCGGCCAGGTCGTCGAGGCGACGGCGGAGACGGTCGACACGGCGATCGCCCGCGCCACCCGGGCCGGCCCCGACTGGGACGCGGTGCCGGCGGGCGAGCGCGCCGCGGTGCTGGAGCGCGCCGCCGACCTCTACGAGGCCGAGGGCCCGCGCCTGATGGCCCTGGTGGTGCGCGAGGGCGGGCGCACCGTGTCCGACGCCCTGTCGGAGCTGCGCGAGGCGGTCGACTTCCTGCGCTACTACGCCGCCCGGGCCCGCGGCGACTTCGCCCCGCGGCTCCTGCCGGGGCCGACGGGGGAGCGCAACGAGCTCCGGCTGGCGGCGCGCGGCACCTTCGCCTGCATCAGCCCCTGGAACTTCCCGCTGGCCATCTTCACGGGCCAGATCGCGGCGGCGCTGGCCGCCGGCAATGCGGTGCTGGCCAAGCCGGCCGAGCAGACCCCGCTGATCGGAGCGGCCGCCGTCGCCCTGCTGCACCGGGCTGGCATCCCGGGCGACGTGCTGCAGTTCCTGCCGGGCGACGGGGCGACCGTCGGCGCGCGCCTGGTTGCCGACCCGCGCGTCTCCGGCTTCGCCTTCACCGGGTCGACCGACACCGCGCGCGCCATCAACCGCGTCCTGGCCGAGCGGCCGGGCCCGATCGCGCCCCTGATCGCCGAGACCGGCGGGCAGAACGCGCTGATCGTCGATTCCTCGGCCCTGCCCGAGCAGGTGGTGCAGGACGTGCTGCTGTCCGCCTTCAACAGCGCCGGCCAGCGCTGCTCGGCGCTCCGCGTGCTGTTCGTCCAGGCGGACGCGGCCGACCGCACGCTCGCGATGCTGAAGGGGGCGATGGCGGAGCTCCGGATCGGCGACCCGTCGCTGCTCTCGACCGACATCGGCCCGGTGATCGACGGCGAGGCGGAGGCGATGCTGCGCCGCCATGCCGAGCGCATGCGCCGCGAGGGCCGCGTCGTGCTGGAGATGCAGGCGCCGCCCGGGACCGAGCGCGGCACCTACTTCGCGCCCGCCGCGTACGAGATCGATTCCCTGTCGCGCCTGGAGGGCGAGGTGTTCGGCCCGATCCTGCATGTCGTGCGCTGGCAGGCGGGCCGGCTCGACCAGGTGATCGACGCGATCCGGGCCACCGGCTACGGCCTGACGCTCGGCATCCACAGCCGCATCGACGAGACGGTGCGCCAGGTCACCCGGCGCCTGGGGGTCGGCAACACCTACGTCAACCGCAACATGGTGGGTGCCGTGGTCGGCGTGCAGCCCTTCGGCGGCGAGGGGCTGAGCGGCACCGGCCCCAAGGCCGGCGGCCCCCACTACCTGCCGCGCTTCGCCACCGAACGCACCCTGTCCGTCGACACCACGGCCGCCGGCGGCAACGCCTCGCTGCTGTCGCTGGCGGAGGACGAAGGCTGACGCGCCGCCCTGCGGCCGATCTGCATGCTGCCCGCCGGCAATAGCGTCCCTCGACTACGCTCGGGATGAGGGGATTTCTCCAGGGCACAAGCGCTTGTGGAGAAAGGAAAATTTCCTCATCCCGAGCGAAGTCGAGGGACGCACCAGCGCTTGGCCAACAAGTGGCCGGCCGGACTTCAGGCCCGCCCCGCCCGCTCCAGCTCGGCGAGGAACGGCGGGAGCGGGCGGCCGACCCCCAGCAGGTAGCGGGCCATGGCGCCCGCCACCCGTCGGACGGCGGGTCGCGCCGCCACCCGGGCCCGCCACGCCAGCAGGGCCGGCGTCTCGTCGGTCATGGCTGCGCCCATGCGGGCGCCGAACAGCTGGGCCATGAAGAAGGCGATGTCGGCGTAGCCGTACGGGCCGGCGAGGAAGTCGCGGCCCGCCAGTTCCGTCTCCATGCGCCGGTAGAAGGCGGTGCAGGCGTCGCGCGCGGCGACCGCGGCCGGGTCGTCCGGCGTCGCCTGCAGACCCATCAGGCGCACCACCGGCGAGAAATAGACCTCGTCGGACAGATGCTCCAGCAGGCGCGCGCGGGCCCGGGCCGCGACCTCGCCCGGCCATAGCGGCGGGACCGGCTGGAGGTCCTCCAGGTACTCGAAGATCTGGGTCGAATCGAAGATCTCGACCCCGTCGCCGACCAGCACCGGCACTTGCCGTTTGGGGTTGATCCGGGCGACCTCCGGGTGCTTGGGCTCGTAGAGCCGATCCATGTCGAACGGCACCATGACCAGCTCGAACGCGATGCCCTTCTCGTGCAGCGCGATCTCCGCCTTGGCGCCGAACATGCTGAGGGGGCCGGAGTAGAGGCGCAGGGTCATGGATTTCCTCGGCAATCGTGCGGTCGCAAATTCAGACCGGTTGTCCGGTTTTGTCAAGTTCGCTAGGCTGGGTGGATGGACGAGGACAGGCCCGGCCGCCGCCGCCGCTACGACCCGGCCGGGATGCGGGCGCGGGTGCTCGACGTCGCGGCCGACGCGTTCCAGCGCGCCGGCTATGGCGCCACCAGCATGCACGACGTGGTGCGCCTGGCCGGGGTGACGGGCGGGGCGCTCTACCATCATTTCCCGACCAAGCAGGCGCTGGCCCTGGCGGTGATCCGCGAGCGGGTGGCGGAGGCGGTGGAACAGGCCTGGATCGCGCCGGTGCGCCAGGCAGACTCGGCCCGGGCGGGCGTGGCGACAGCCTTCGCGGCCATTGCGGACGGGCTCCGCCGGCGGGGCGGCGTCCTCGGCTGCCCGCTCGCCAACCTGGCGCTCGAACTCTCCCTGGTCGCGCCGGAGTTCCGCCAGGCGATGGCCCCGATCTATGCGGCATGGCGCGGCGCGCTCGCGACGCGGCTGGTCGATGACGGCTTGGCGGTGGCCGATGCCGAGCGGCTGGCGACCCTGGTGGTCGCCGCCTATTCCGGGGCGATGACCATGGCCAAGGCGGCGCAGGACCCGGCCCCGCTCGATGCCTGTGCCGCCGCCCTGCTGCCGCTGCTGCCCGCCGCGGCCGAAGCCTGACCGCAAATCCCGATATTGCAACTCACTCTCAATATCGCATACCGTCGGAATCGGGGGCGTGTGCAGTTCGACAGGGAGTGTGATGGATGGGTGGTTCCAGACCGATGCCGACCGCGGCGGTGGAGGGGCTGACGCAGGGCGAGCGGCTGCTGCTGTGGTCGTTCCGCGCCTGGGTGTCCGGGCCCGGGCACCGGCCGATGGTGCTGCGGGAGTTCGGGCGGGTGTTCCCGGCCGAGGAGGCGGGCCCGGCGATTCGCGCGCTGGAACGTTCGGTCGCCGCCATCGCCGGCCATGCCCGGCGCGAGATCCAGCACCACCCGGTGTGCGCGCAGCAGGTCGCCCCGGACGAGCAGGCGGTGATGGCGCTCTTCGCCGCGCTGCAGGAGGAGCGGGTCGACATCGCCATCCGCCATGCGGCGTGGCTGGTGCGCCCGTCCGGGGTCACCCCGGTCGTCACCGCGGCGGCGGCGCTGGCCTTCGCGATGATCGAGAACGACCTGACGCTGCCCTATCGGCCTCTTCCCCGGACGGTCGAGGCCGGCCAGCCGGCGGCGCTCGAACTCAGGCCCTGAGCCGGGGTCACGGAAGGGCGGGGACGCCGAAGCGGCCGAGCCCGGGCAGGTTGATCGCCGGCCGGCGCCACTCGACCCCCAGCACCGCCCCCAGCAGGTTCAGCTCGATCCCCTCCATCCAGCCGATCGCCAGTCCGCCATAGCCGGCGAGGTTGATCCGCCAGCCGGTGCCGGACGCGGTCGGCGCCAGCCAGCGCCCGTCATGGGGAAAGTCCCGGCCGACGGCGGTCGCCGGCAGCGCCACCGCGATGTCCGGGACCGCGCCCAGGACGGCGGCGACGAAGGTGTTGGAGTTGGGGCCGGGCCAGGCCTGGTAGGCGCCGCGGTCGCGGTGGGCGTAGGCTGCGATGGCGGCCTGGATGGCCGGGATGGCGCGCTCGGCCGCCGCGCCGTCCACCGCCAGCACCGTCTGCGGCACCCGGCCGAACCAGCGGCCGTCCGCCTCGAACCCGTCGACCCGGATCGGCTCGCCCCAGGCGGTGTAGTCCCAGCGGCGGTAGCGGGCGGCGCCCGCCTCCTTGATCACGATCCAGGAATGGGTCGCGAAGATGCCCCGCCAGCGCACCGTGCGCGCGGCGAAGACCCGCACCACCGCCGGCGCATCGGCGGTGGGCGGGGGCAGCAGCCCGGCGCTGGACCGGTCGGCCGTCCGCCAGCCCTGGCCGTCGTCCTGGATCCAGTAGAGCAAGGCCGACAGGCCGATCGGCAGGGCGAAGAAGAGGGCGAAGCCGGTCGCCAGCGCGCCGAGCACCCTGCGCATCAGGGCCTGGGTGCGGCGATCTCCTGGAACGCCGGCAGGGCGGACATGCGGGCGGTGCGGGCCGCCAGCCGGGGATAGGCGCCGGCCGGCAGCAGGTCGGGCGTCATGGCTTCCAGGAACTGCACCAGGACGGCGGCGGAGATATCGGCCTGGGTCATCGACGGGCCGGCCAGCCAGGGCTCCTGCTCGATCGCCTCGAGGCCGGCGAGCCCGCCCGCCACCTGGCTCTTCAGGTTGTCGATCCAGGGCTGGTGCTGGCGCTCGGCCGGCCGCCGCTTGGTCTCGTAGGAGAAGCCGACCGCCTTCTCCATGGTGCCGACGGCGATCGCGACCAGCTGCTGCACCCGGCGCCGCTCCGGCCCGGCGGGCGGCGTCAGGGCGCGGGCCGGGCCGGCCCGCTCGTCGAGATAGTCCAGGATCGCGGCCGAATCGACCAGCCGCTCGCCATCGTCGAGGATCAGGACCGGCACCCGGCCGACCGGGTTCAGCCCCTTGATCGCCTCCATGTCGGTCATGGTCGAGAGCGGGTTGTGCTCGAACGGCATGCCGTAGAGGTTGAGCGTGATGGCGGTGCGGCGGACGAAGGGCGAGAGGTAGCGGCCGACGAGGATCATGGGGGCGGTTCTCCGGTTTTTCTCTGTCAGGTGCGGGGGACGAACAGGGCGTCGACCGCGACCACGCCCTGGCCGGCGGGCCGCACCAGGATCGGGTTGACGTCGACGCTGTCGATGCGCCCGGCATTGGCGGCGGCGAAGACCGACAGGCGCGCCAGGGCGTCGGCCAGGGCGTCGACGTCGGCCTTGGGCTTGCCGCGGGCGCCGTCGAGCAGCGGGAAGCCCTTCACCTCGCGGATCATCCGGGCGGCGTCGTCGACCCCGAAGGGGGCGACCCGCAGGGTCACGTCCTTCAGCACCTCGACGAAGATGCCGCCCAGGCCGAACAGAACGACGGGCCCGAAGGCCGGGTCGACGCTGATGCCCATGATGCACTCGACCCCGTCGCCGATCATCGGGCTGACCAGCGCCCCCTCGATGCGCGCGGCCGGCCGGGCGGCTTTCACTCTGTCCATCATGGCGGTGAAGGCGGCGGCGGCATCCGCGGGGCTGGCCAGGCCGACCACGACCCCGCCGACCTCGGTCTTGTGCAGGATGTCGGGCGAGGAGACCTTCAGCACCACCGGCCCGCCGAACTGGGCGGCGGCCGCTCCCGCCTCCTCGGCCGTCCGCACCAGCCGGTCCTCGACCACCGGGATGCCGGCCGCGGCCAGGATGCGCTTGGCCTCGCGCTCGTCGACCGGGCCCGCGGGGGCGGGCAGGGCGCCCGCCGGCAGGTCGGGCGGCGCCAGGCGCGGCGGCCGGGCGAAGGCCTCGCCGTACCAGCAGAGCGCGGCCAGCGCCTTCACCGCGCGGCTCGGGTCCTCGAACACCAGATAGCCGTCGGACTCGTATTCGCGCGTCATCTCGGGCGTCGAGATCATGCACATGACCTGCAGGCGGCCGGGGAAGCGGCGGGCCGCCTCCTGCATCGCCGGGCGCAGGCGGGCGTTCATCACCTTGGAGCGCGGGATCGAGGTGAAGAAGTTGACGATGAGGTCGTAGCCGCCCTCGGCCAGCATGGTCTCGACGTTCTTCGTCACCAAGCTCATGTCGTTGAAGGCCTGGGCGGTGATGTCGACCGGGTTGCGCACGGCCGCGAAGGGCAGCATCTCCTTCAGCCGGCGCTGGGCGTCGGCCGGCATCGCCGGCACCTCCAGCCCGGCCGCGATGGCGGCATCGGCCAGGACCACCCCACCGCCGCCCGAGATGGTGACGATGCCGAGCTTGCGCCCGGTCGGGAAGGTCCGCCGGGTGCAGGCATAGGCGACGTCCAGCATCTCCTCGGTGGTGTCGATGCGCAGGGCGCCGTAGCGGCGGAAGATGCTGTCATAGACCTGGTCGGCGCCGGCCAGCGAGGCGGTGTGCGACTGGGCCGCCTCCGCGCCCACGGGCGACCGGCCGACCTTCATCACCACCACCGGCTTGCGCCGCGCCTGGGCATATTCCAGCGCAGCCACCAGCCGGGCCGCATCCGCCACCCCCTCGATGTAGCAGCCGATGACGTCGACGTCGGGCTGGTCGGCCAGGAAGGCGATGCAGTCGGCGACCTGCACGTCGCACTCGTTGCCGGTCGTCATCCAGTAGGTGGTGCCGAGGCCCTTCTCGCGCGCCAGCGTCGCCATGTGGCTGCCATAGGCGCCCGACTGGCTGACGATGGCGATGCCGCCCGTGTGCGGAAAGCCGCCATGGTCGAAGGACGCGGTGAAGGTGCAGTAGTGGCCGATCGTGGCGTTGAAGACGCCGAGGCAGTTGGGCCCGGCGATGCGCATGCCGCTCTCCCGCGCGATCTCGCCCAGGCGGCGCTGCATCGCCTGGCCGGCGTCGGTCCCGTCCTCGTCCATCTCGGCGAAGCCGGACGAGAAGATGACCATCGCGCGCGCGCCCTTGGCGGCGGCCTCCTCGGCCGTGGCGACCACGCCCGCGGCCGGGATGGCGACCAGCACCAGGTCGGGCGCCTCGGGCAGGGCCGACAGGTTGGGATAGGCCTTCAGCCCCTGGATCTCGTCGCGGTTGGGATTGATCGGGTAGACCGCGCCGGTGAAGCCGTTCTCCCGGTAGTAGCGCAGCGGCCGGCCGCCGATCCGCGTCGGGTCGTTGCTGGCGCCGACGATGGCGACCGAGCGGGGCCGCAGCAGGCCCTCCAGCGAGGCGGGATCGAGCAGGGCGTCGGACAAGCGCTTCCTCCAGGTTCCGGCCACCCCGCCGGGCGGCCTTTCCGCCCATTGGTAGCCGCCGCCGGGCGCCGGGACAATCGGCCGCGGCGGTCAATCGGTCGCAGGCCGCGCGACGGATTGAACAATCGACGGGCCCGGCCGTTGTCGATACTGGACGGCGGACGGACTGGACCCTGGGGAAGGCGGACCCCCGGGACACTGAACCTGCCGGTCGGTCGCAGCGACCGACCGGATGCAAGGGGGCGACACTTGCCGGAGTTGTCGATGAAACCCATCTCAGACCCGCTCACCCGACAGGAAGGCCATTTGACCCGATTCCTGCTCACCCTGGTCGCGATCGGCGCCTCGCTCATGCTGCTGAGCGGCGCCATGCTTCCGGTCGCCGACGGCGACGTGCCGCCATTCGGCCTGGAACTGCTCAGTTCCTCCCTCGAACGGATGAAGGGGCTGCTCGGCGGCTGACGGTTGGCCGGTGTCTGAAGGTTTGCCGGGCGGCTGATGCCCGGCAACATTCTGCAACACACCGATACGGGGCTGACACGGACCTCGCGGGTCGGCCGGCTAGGGTGCGGGCGGTTCCCACCCCCAGCCGACCGAGCGAGGCCCACATGCCGACCACCCCGCGTCCCGCTTCCGCAGCCGACCGACGACTCGTCCGAGGCGCCGCCGTCGTTTCGCTGGTCGCGATGGCCGCCTGCGCGCAGGTCCCGGCGGAGCCGGAGGCCCGCCTCGCCCACGAGCAGACGAACGATCCCGCCGAGCCTGCCAACCGGGTCGTCTTCGCCGGCAACCAGTGGGTCGACCGCAACGCGCTGCAGCCGGTCGCCCGCGCCTACGACGAGTACGCGCCGGACCGGGTCCGCGTCAGCCTGCGCAACTTCAGCGGCAACCTGCGGGCGCCCACCACCCTGGTGAACGACGTGCTGCAGGCGAACTTCGACCGCGCCTGGGTCACCACGCAGCGCTTCGTCGTCAACACCACGCTGGGCGGCGCCGGCCTGTTCGATGTCGCGACCGACTGGGACCTGCCGGCCCACCAGGCCGATTTCGGCCAGACCTTCGGGGTCTGGGGCGTCGCCCCCGGGCCGGCCGTGCAGCTGCCGCTGCTGGGCGCGTCCAACCTGCGCGACACCGCCGGGCACGTGGTCGGCTTCGTCGCCAATCCGCTCGGCTTCGTGCCGGGCAGCGCCATCCAGACGGCCCAGCTGGCCGGCACCGGCGTCGGCATCGTCGACCAGCGCGCGCGGATCATGCCCATGACCGACGAGCTGGAGAAGAACGCGATCGACTACTACGCCACGCTGCGCAGCATCCACGCCCAGCGCCGCGCGGCCTTCGTCGCCGAAGGCAAGGCCGGCGCGCCGGCCGCGCGCACCGACGTCGGCCCGCCGACCCGGGCCCCGGCCCAGGAAGCGTCGCCGCCCTCGGAATGAGGAAATTCTCCCTTCTCCCTAAGCGTTTGCGCCAATGGAGACGTCCCCTCATCCCGAGCGAAGTCGAGGGACGCTACGACCGGCGGGCAATGCCCACTTGCTATCCAGGAACTAGGCCCCCTTCGGCAGGGTCACCGTCACCAGCAGGCCGCCGCCCGGCGCGTCGTCGAGCCGGATGTCGCCGCGATGGGCCAGGATCACGTCGCGGGCGATCGTCAGGCCGAGGCCGGTGCCGCCGGTCTCGCGGTTGCGCGAGGTCTCGAGCCGCAGGAACGGCCGGAAGGCGTCCTCGCGCTGCGCCGCCGGGATGCCCGGGCCATCGTCGGCGACCGTGACCACCATCGCATCGGGCGCGTCGCGCAGCGTCACCCGCACCTCGCTGCCGAACTTGCAGCCATTGTCGATCAGGTTGGCGAAGGCGCGGCGGATGGCGACCGGCCGGCAGGCCAGGCCGGCATGGTCCGGGCCGTCATAGAAGACGCGGCAGCCGGCGTCGGCGGCGGTGTCGCACAGGCTGATCAGCAGCGAGCCGAGGTCGACGGGGCTCGGCGCCTCGTCCTTCAGCTGGTTGCTGGCGTAGGTCAGGGTGGCGCTGACCATCGCCTCCATGTCGCCGATGTCGGACAGCACCTGCCGCCGCTGGTTCGGGTCCGGCAGGTACTCCGCGAACAGGCGCAGCCGGGTGAGCGGGGTGCGCAGGTCGTGGCTGATCGCGGCGATCATCTGCAGGCGGTCGTCGACGAACTGCTTCAGGCGCTGCTGCATGGCGTTGAAGGCCTGGCCGATCGCCTGCAGCTCCGGCGCGTCGAACCGGCCGACCAGGCTGAGCTCGCGATGGCGCCCCAGCCGCTCGGCCGCCGCCGTCAGGTCGTCGAGCGGCCGGACGACGCTGCGCGCCACCCAGATCGAGAAGAGCGCGATGACCAGCACCGCGCAGAGCGGGACCAGCACGTTGCGCACCATGCGCATGCCCTCGCGGCCGTCGCTCTTGGGCGTCACCAGCAGCCATCCGTCGGCGCCGATGCGGAAGGCGATGCGCAGGTCGCTGCTCAGCATGTTGCCGCTGTCCTCGTCGATCACCCCCATCATCACGGTCGGCAGCTCCGGCAGGATGATGACCAGCGAGCGCACCGACCGCTGCGGGTCGTCGAGCTCGTCGGCCATCACCGCGACGTCGTCGAGCACCAGGCCGAGGACGTCGGCGATCCGCCGGCGCAGGCCCAGGAAGGCGTCCATCCGCGTGGCGTCGCGGGCATCGTCGGGCAGGCCGCCGCCCGCCGCGTCGCGCGCGAAGTCGGGCGGTCCGGGCAGGGGCGCCACGTCCAGCCAGCGCCGCGCCGGCAGGTCGGCCAGGAGGGCCGGCCGGTCGGCGGCGGCGGCCGCGACGGTGCGGTCGCGGATGTCGCGCAGGGTGTCGACCAGCCAGTCGCGCTGGAAGAACATGATCTCCGGCGGACGGATCACCAGCGGCAGCGCCTCGTCGGACAGCTTCATCGCCAGCAGGCCGCCGAGGACGACCAGCCCGATGCGCGGCGCGAGCCGGAGGCGGGACCAGAGCGGGATGCGCACCAGGGGGCTGCCCTACGCCGCGTCCTGCAGCAGGGTGACGGGGGCGGTGAAGAAATAGCCCTCGTTGCGGATGGTCTTGATGAAGGCCGGGTCCTGCGGGTCGGCCTCGATCTTGCGCCGCAGCCGGCTGATCTGCACGTCGATGCTGCGGTTGTAGGACTGGCTCATGCGGCCATGCGCCAGGTCGAGCAGCTGGTCGCGCGTCAGCATGCGCTGCGGATGCTCCAGGAAGGCGAGCAGCAGGTCGAACTCGCCGCTCGTCAGGTCGGTCAGCGCGCCCGTGGGCGACAGCAGGGTCCGCCGGTTGGCGTTGAGCTGCCAGCCGCCGAACGCGTAGATCGCCGCGACCGCCCGCCCGGCCGCGACGCCGGCCGCGGCGAGCCGGCGGGTGACGGCGCGGATGCGCGCCAGCAGCTCGCGCGGGTTGAACGGCTTGACGACATAGTCGTCGGCGCCGATCTCCAGCCCGACGATGCGGTCGGTTTCGCCGGTCATCGCCGTCAGCAGGATGATCGGCACCGGGCTCTGGGCGCGCATGCGCCGGCACAGCGACAGGCCGTCCTCCCCCGGCATCATGATGTCGAGCACGATCAGGTCGATCCGCGCGCTGTCGCAGATCGCGAACATCTGCCGGCCGTCCCGGGCCTGGCTGACGCGAAGGCCATGGTCGGTCAGGAACTGCGCCAGCATGGCGCAGATGCGGTGATCGTCGTCGACGATCAGGACGTGGATGCTGGCCTGGCTCAAGTCGGCTCTCCGTCCCGGCACTATAGCAGCGGACGGCGACGGGTCGGGCGTCCGGCAACATACTGAAACACATCGATACGCCCCCGACACCGGCCCCGGCCGGCGGCCGACTAGGGTGCGGCGGCCCGCCACCCCCGCAGACCCCGAAGAGGCCGGACCCCGATGAAGACCACGCGCGATCCCGATTCCGCCGCCGCCACCATCCTGTGGGGGACGGCCGCCGCCCTGGTGCTGGCGGTACCGGCGGCCGTCATGGCGCAGTCCCTGCAGGCCCCGCCCGCCGCCTCCGCCGCCCGGCCGCCGGGGCCGGGGGCGAAGCCCGACTGGAGCTTCCGGCTCGGTGCCGGCGCGCTCTATCAGCCGGAGTACGAGGGCAGCGACGAGTACACCGTCCTGCCGCTGCCGATGCTCATGGTCAGCTATCGCGACCTGGTCTTCCTGCGCGGGCCGATGCTGGGCGCGAACGCCTTCACCTGGCAGGGCGCGGCCGGCAGGCTGCAGGTCGGCCCGCTGCTGCGCTACCAGCTCGGCCGCTACGACGACGACAGCGACGACCTGCGCGGCATGGGCGACATCGACGGCAGCGTCGAGCTGGGCGGCTTCATCACCTATGGCCTCGGCCCGTGGTCGGCGGGCGTCGCCGCCTTCCGCGACGTCAGCGGCAGCCACGAGGGCCTGACGGCGAAGCTGTCGGCCGGCAACCGCCTGTCGCTCGGGCCCCGCCTGCTGCTGCGCAGCGAGATTTCCACCACCTGGGCGGACGACAACTACACCGAGACGTTCTTCGGGGTAACGCGCACGCAGTCGGCGCGGAGCGGCCTGCGGCAGTACCGGCCGGACGGCGGCTTCAAGGATGCCGGGATCACGCTCGACCTCGACTACAGCCTGAGCGAGCGCTGGGGCATCACCGGCCGCGTCGCCTACAAGCGCATGCTGGGCGATGCGGCCGACAGCCCGCTGGTGAAGGATCGCGGCTCCGCGGACCAGTTCAGCACCGGCTTCTTCATCAGCTACCGATTCTGAGCGGAAGGCGAGGCCGACCATGAACCGCTCCATCCTGATCGCCGCGGCCATCGGCCTCGGCGCCATGACCTGGGTCGCCAGCGGCCAGCTCGTCGCGATCGGTGACCCGGCCGCCGGCATGCCGCCGGCCTCGTCGTCGTCATCGGCGGCGGCGGCGGCGGCTGCGGCCGAGCCGATGCTGGTGCTGGCCCGCACGATCGAGGCGCAGCCCTATGCCCGCGAGATCGTGCTGCAGGGGCGCAGCGCCACCGGCCGCTGGGTCGAGGTCAGCGCGGAGACGCAGGGCCGCGTCGCCGCCCTGCCGGTTGCCAAGGGGGCGGCCGTGCGGGCGGGCGACGTGATCGTCCGGCTGGCCGTCGAGGAGCGCGCCGCGCGCCGGGCGGAGAGCGAGGCCCTGCTGCACCAGCGCCGGATCGAGCATGCGACCTCGACCGCGCTGGCCGAGAAGGGCTTCCGCGCCACCAACCGGCTGGCCGAATCGCAGGCCGGGCTCGACGCCGCCCGCGCCGCCGCCAAGGCGATGGACGTGGAGATGGCGCGCACCGTGATCCGCGCCCCGTTCGGCGGCGTGGTCGAGGAGCGCCGGGTGGAGATCGGCGCCTACCTGAAGGCGGGTGACGGCGTGATCCGCCTGGTCGAGCGCGACCCGATGCTGATCGTGGCCCAGGTCGGCGAGCGCGAGGTGGCCCAGCTGCGGCCGGGCCAGGCCGGCCGGGCGACGCTGGTGACCGGCGAGACGGTCGAGGGCCGGATCCGCTTCATCGGCGGCACGGCTGACCCGGCGACCCGCACCTTCCCGGTCGAGCTGGAGGTGGCCAACCCCGACGGGCGGCTGCGCGACGGCATCACCGCCGAGCTGCGGCTGCGCGCCGACCCGCGCATGGCCCATCTGGTCCCCCCGGCGATCCTGACCCTCGACGACGATGGCGCGCTCGGCCTGCGCGTCGTCGAGGATGACGGCCGCGTCGCGTTCAAGCCGGCGCAGCTGCTGGGCGACGGCCCCGAGGGCGTCTGGCTCGGCGGCCTGCCGGAAACGATCACCGTCATCACCGTCGGCCAGGAGTTCGTGCGCGCGGGCGACCCGGTCCGGGTCGCGCGGGCCAGCGCATCCCGGCCCAGCGCATCCCGGCAATGAGTGCCGCCATCGGCTGGGCCATCCGCCACTCGCGCATGGTGCTGCTGGCGCTGGCGCTGATCTTCGTCGCCGGCACCGTCACCTTCCTGCGCATCCCCAAGGAGGCCGATCCCGACGTCAGCATCCCGGTCCTCCATGTCGAGCTGACGCATGAGGGCATCGCGCCCGAGGATGCGGAGCGCCTGCTGGTGCGGCCGCTGGAACAGGAGCTGCGCACGCTGGAAGGGGTCAGCGAGATGCGCTCGCTCGCCTTCGAGGGCGGCGGCACCGTGCTGGTCGAGTTCGATGCCGGGTTCGACCTCGAGCGCGCCAAGCGCGACCTGCGCGAGCGGGTGGACCTCGCCCGGCCGAAGCTTCCGGCCGACGCCAAGGAGCCGCGCATCCGCGAGATGAACCTCAGCCTGTTCCCGGTCCTGGTCGTCGCCCTGTCGGGCGAGGTGCCCGAGCGCACGATGATGCAGATCGCCCGCGACCTGCGCGAGAAGATCGAGGGCCTGCCGTCGGTCCTCAAGGTCGATATCGGCGGCGAGCGCGAGGAACTGGTCGAGGTGATCGTCGACCCGGGCCGGGTGGAGGGCCACGGCCTGTCGCTCGACGAGGTGCTGGCGCTGGCCGGCCGCGGCAACCGGCTGATCGCCGCCGGCGCGATCGAGGCGGAGCAGGGCCGCTTTGCGATCAAGGTGCCGGGCCTGTTTGCCACCCTCGACGACATCCGCGCGATGCCGCTCCGGGTGCAGGGCGACGCCGTGGTCCGCCTGGCCGACGTGGCCGACATCCGCCGCGGCGTGAAGGACCCGGTCGGCTTCGCCCGGATCAACGGGCGCCCGGCCGTCTCGCTCGAGGTCTCGAAGCGGATCGGCCGCAACCTGATCGACACCAACCGGGACATCCGCGCGCTCGTCGAGGCCGAGCGGGCGCGCTGGCCGTCGCGCCTGGAGGTGCACTACCTGCAGGACCAGTCGAGCGGCATCGTCACCATGCTGGCCGACCTGGAGCAGCACGTCACCATGGCGATCCTGCTGGTGATGGTCCTGGTGCTGGGCGCGGTCGGGGTGCGCTCGGGCCTGCTGGTCGGCCTGTCGATCCCGGGATCGTTCCTGGCCGGCATCCTGGTGCTGTCGGCGATCGGCCTCACCATCAACATCGTCGTGATGTTCAGCCTGATCCTGGCGGTCGGCATGCTGGTCGACGATTCGATCATCGTCGGCGAATACGCCGAGCGGAAGCTGGCCGAGGGGATGCCGAAGGCCGAGGCCTACGCCCATGCCGCCCGGCGCATGCTGGCGCCGATCGTCGCCTCCACCGCGACGACGCTGGCGGCCTTCCTGCCGCTGCTGTTCTGGCCGGGCGAGGTCGGGCAGTTCATGAAGTACCTGCCGATCACGCTCATCTCCACCCTGACGGCAAGCCTGGTGATGGCCGTCCTGTTCCTGCCGGTGCTGGGCGCGCTGTTCGGCCGGGCGCCGGCGCGTGCCGGCGCGGCCCTTCCCGCCGAGGCCGGCCGGATCGAGGACATCGCGGGAGCGACCGGCCTCTATGTCCGCATCCTCGGCCGCTGCCTCGACCGGCCGGGGCTGGTGCTGCTGGCGACCCTCGGCCTCACCGTCGGCGTCGCGTGGCTCTATTCCGAGAACGGCACCGGCGTGGAGTTCTTCCCGGACGTCGAGCCCGAGCAGACGCAGCTGCATATCCGGGCGCGCGGCAACCTCTCGATCCACGAGAAGGACGCGCTGATGCGCCAGGTGGAGGCGCGGGTGCTGCCGCTCCGCGGCTTCGACGCCGTCTACGGCCGCACCGCCACCGCCGCCGCCGGTGCGGCCGTAGACGGCGTCGGCGGGGACGGTGCGCAGGACCGGGCCGAGGACGTGATCGGCGTGATCCTGCTGCAGCTCGCCGACTGGAAGACCCGGCCGAAGGCGACGGCGCTGATGGCCGAGGTGCGCCGACGGACCGCCGACGTGCCGGGCGTGCGGATCGAGGCCCGCCAGGAGGAGGCCGGCCCGCCGATCGGCAAGCCGATCCATGTCGAGCTCTCGGCGGCCGACCCCGGGTTGCTGCCTGCCGCGGCCGGGCTGCTGCGGCGCCGTCTCGAAGCGATGCCGGGGCTGGTCGACATCGAGGATTCGCGGCCGCTGCCCGGCATCGAGTGGCAGCTCGCGGTCGATCGCGGCCAGGCGGCGAAGTTCGGCGCGGACGTGGCGCTGGTCGGCACCGCCGTCCGCCTGGCGACCAACGGCATGAAGCTGGCCGAGTACCGTCCGGACGACAGCGACACCGAGATCGACATCGCCGTGCGCTATCCGCCGGCGTTCCGCAGCCTGGATCAGATCGGCCGGATCAAGGTCCAGACCGCGGCCGGCCTGGTGCCGATCGCCAACTTCGTGCGCCCCGAGGCGAGGCCGCGGGTGGGCACGCTCGCGCGCGTCGACGGGCGCCGCGTGCTGACGGTGAAGGCCAGCCTCGCGGCCGGGCTGAAGCCCGACGACATGGTGCGCCAGATCCGCGCCTGGCTGCCGCAGTCCGGCCTCGACCCCCGGGTGCGCGTCGCCTTCAAGGGCCAGGACAAGGAGCAGGCGGCGGCCCAGGCCTTCCTCGCGCGGGCCTTCGGTCTGGCCCTGTTCCTGATCGCCATCATCCTGGTGGCGGAGTTCAACAGCTTCGTCTCGACCCTGCTGGTGCTGACGGCGGTGGTCCTGTCCACCGTCGGCGTGCTGGTCGGCCTGCTCGCGACCGGCCAGGCCTTCGGCGTCGTCATGGGCGGCATCGCCCTCATCTCGCTGGCCGGCGTCGTGGTGAAGAACAACATCGTTCTGATCGATACCTACGACGAGCTGAAGCACCGCTTCGCCGACCCGCGCGAGGCGATCCTGCGCACGGGCGCGGCGCGCCTGCGGCCGGTCTTCCTGACCGCCGGCACCGTCATCATCGGCCTGCTGCCGCTGAGCCAGGGCATCAACATCGACTTCCTGGCCCGCGAGATCATCGTCGACGCCCCCGCCTCCCAATGGTGGACCCAGCTTGCCACCGCGATGGTCTACGGCATGGCGTTCGCGACGCCGCTGACGCTGGTGGTCACCCCGGCGGCGCTGATGCTGCGGGCCCGGTGGTCGGGGCGGTGGGCGCGATGGCGGGCGGCCCGGCGTCCCCCAGCGCCGCCCGCTGCCGCAGCTCGCGGCGGATGATCTTGCCGGTCGCGGTCATCGGCAGGCTGTCGACGAAGGCGACGCGGCGGGGATATTCGTGGGCGGCGAGCCGGGTGCGCACCCATGCCTGGATCTCCCGCGCCAGCACGTCGGACGGGGCGTGGCCCGGCTTCAGCACCAGCCAGGCCATCACCGTCTCGGTCCGCAGCGGATCGGGCACGCCGATGGCGGCGGCCATGGCGACGGCCGGGTGGCCCAGCAGGCAGTCCTCGATCTCGCCCGGCCCGATGCGGTAGCCGGCGGACGTGATGACGTCGTCGTCGCGGCCGACATAATGGACGTAGCCGTCCTCGTCGATCCGGCCCAGGTCGCCGGTCAGCAGCCAGTCGCCGGCGAACTTGGCCGCCGTCGCGGCCGGGTTGTTCCAGTAGCCGAGGAACATCACCGGGTCCGGCCGGCGGACGGCGATGGCCCCGGTCTCGCCCGCCGGCAGCTCCCGCCCGTCGGCATCGACGATGGCGACCCGGTGGCCGGGGATCGGCCGGCCCATCGACCCGGGCTTGACCGGGAAGAGCGTGGCGCAGTTGCCGACCACCAGGTTGCACTCGGTCTGGCCGTAGAACTCGTTGACGGTCAGCCCGAAGGTGGCGCGGCCCCATTCCAGCAGCTCGGTGCCGAGCGTCTCCCCGCCCGACGCCAGCGTACGCAGCGCCAGGCCGGGCGGCGCCGCGGCGCCCGACTGGCGCAGCATCTTGAGGGCGGTCGGCGGGAAGAAGACGTTGCGCACCTGGTGCCGGGCCATCAGCGCCAGGGCGGCATCCGGGTCGAACTTGCGCGCGCGGTGGGCCAGCACCGGCACCCCGTGGTGCCAGGCCGGCAGCAGCACGTCGAGCAGCCCGCCGATCCAGGCCCAGTCGGCCGGCGTCCAGAACAGGTCACCCGCGGCCGGGAAGAAGTCGTGCGGCAGCTCCACCCCCGGCAGGTGGCCGAGCAGGACGCGGTGGGCGTGCAGGGCGCCCTTGGGCGGCCCGGTGGTGCCCGAGGTGTAGATGATCAGGGCCGGGTCGTCGGCCGCGGTGTCGACCGGCGCGAAGGCATCGGAGGCCCGCTCGATCAGGCGCCAGAAGCCGTCCTCGCCGCCGTCGATGCGGATGATGCGGGCGAGGTCCGGCAGCCGGTCGCGGATGCCGTCGAGCTTGGCCGCGTTCCCGGCGTCGGTGACGATCGCCCGGGCGCCGGAATCGGCCAGCCGGTATTCCAGCGCCTCCGGCCCGAAGAGCGTGAACAGCGGCACCGCGATCAGCCCCGCCTTGTAGGCGGCGACATGGGCGATCGCCGTCTCCGGCCCCTGCGACAGCAGGATGCCGATCCGGTCGCCGCGGCGGAGGCCCATCGCCGCCAGCGCGTTGGCGAAGCGGTTCGACGCCTGCGCCACGTCGCGGAAGCCGAGGCGGGTCACCCGGCCGTCCTCGTCCTCGAACACCAGGGCGGGGCGGTTGCCGGCGGCGGCGTGCCGGTCGACCACGTCGGCGCCGATGTTGAAGCGGGCCGGCACCTGCCAGCGGAAGCCGGCGGCGAGCGCGGCATGATCGGGGGCGGCATGGTCGGACGGGCGTTCGAGCATGGCCGCCACTATAGGCGGCGCGGCCGCCGCCCGGCAGGGGGCCCGGAACTTATCGTTTCCGGACGAGTTCCCACCGGTTGGCTGATCCGCCGGGGATGAAACGGCTGTGGCGCCTTCGATCGGAGCGTTGGCCGACGGCCAATGCGTCCCTCGACGACGCTCGGGATGAGGAGATTTTCTTTGTTCCACAAGGGTTTCTGCAAAAGGAGAAGCTCCTCATCCCGAGCCCGGTCGAGGGACGCTGCGACCGATGGGCAATGGGCCTGTTGCTATCCAGGGTTCCGGCGCTAGCGTTCGGGCCGCGGCGCCTTCGCCGCGCAGTCAGGATGGCAGGACGATCGATGACGACGGGCGATTGGCGGAGCCGCGCGGGCACGGTCTTTTCGTGCGAGAAGCAGTCGACGGTGGCGAGCGGCGCCATGGTCGTGACGAACCACCCGCTGGCCTCGGCCGCCGGGGCGGAGATGCTGGCGATCGGCGGCAACGCGGTGGATGCGGCGGTGGCCGCCCTCTTCACCCTGTCGGTGGTCGAGCCGATGATGGTCGGCATCTTCGGCGGCGGCACCGCGCTGATGCGCCTGGCCGACGGGCGCGAGACGGTGCTGGACGGGCTGTCGACGGCGCCCGCCGCCTCGCGTCCCGACAGCTACCGCCCGATCTCCGACCAGTGGCCGACCTACATGGAGGTCGAAGGGCGGGCGAATGCCGTGGGCGCCCGGGCGGTGGCCTCCCCCGGCAGCCTGAAGGGCTGGTGCGAGGCCCTCGAGCGCCATGGGCGGCTCGACCTGGCGACGGTGATCGATCCGGCCATCCGCCACGCGTCGCGTGGCTTCGAGGCGAGCCGGTTCCTGCATGAATGCATCCAGTCGGTAGGGGCCGACCTGGCGCGCGACCCGCACATCGCCGCCCTGCTGCTGCCGGGCGGCAGCGCGCTGGCACCCGGCCAGCGCCTGGTCCAGCCCGAGCTGGCCGATACCCTGCGCACCATCGCCCAGGAGGGGCCGGGCGCCGTCTATGGCGGGGCGATCGGCGCGATCGCGGCCGAGTATCTGGGCCGGCACGGCTCGCTGCTGACGCTCTCCGACCTCGTCGACTACCGCACCGTCGACCGGGTGCCGGTCCGCGGCACCTATCGCGGGCTGGAGGTGGTGGGCGCGCCGCCGCCGACCTCCGGCGGGGTGCACATCGTGCAGATGCTGAACCTGCTGGAGGGCTACGACATCGGCCGGCTCGGCTTCGGCACGCCGGAGACGCTGCACCTGATCCTGGAGGCGATGAAGATCGCCGCCGCCGACCGCCTGGCCGCCACCGCCGATCCGGCCTTCGTCACCACGCCGGTCGAACGCCTGATGTCCAAGGACTATGCCCACCTGCGCCGGCCGGAGATCCGGCCCGACGCCGCGACCCGGTTCGAGGCGCGCATCCTGCAGAACGAATCGCCCAACACCACCCATGTGACGGTCGCCGACCGCGAGGGCAACGTCGTCTCCTCGACCCAGACGCTCAACAGCCTGTTCGGGGCGAAGATCCTTATTCCCGGCATCGGCATCGTTCCCAACAACTACATGTACCTGTTCGATCCGCACCCCGGGAACGCGCTGTCGCTGGCGCCCGGCAAGCGGCTGACCAGCACCCAGTCGCCGCTGCTCGCCTATCGCGACGGGCGGATCGCGCTGGCGCTCGGCCTGCCGGGCGGCATGCGCCTCTACGGTGCGGCCATGCAGGCGATCCTCAACCTCGTCGACCACGGCATGACCCTGCAGGAGGCGGTGGAGGCGCCGCGCGTCTGGACCCAGGGCCAGGATGCGGAGATCGAGCAGGCGGTGCCGGATTCGGTCCGTGCCGCGGTGGCCGGGCTCGGCCACCCGGTGGTGCCGGTGCCCCATGTCGCGGGCGGCATGTGCGCGATTGCGTTCCACGACGACGGCCGGATGACGGGGGCCGCCTGCTGGCGCGCCGACGGCGTGGCGCTCGGCCTGTCGGGCGGGCCTGCGCGGGCCGGCACCCGCTTCTTCCCGGACCCGACCAAGCGTCAGTAGCTTGAACCTCCGCGCGATCCGCTGCGTCCCAGGGAAATCGCAACGATGGGGGTTGGCATGGCGACGATCACGGGTGGCGACGCTTCGGAAGTCCTGACGGGGACGCCGGAGGACGATTTCATCGACGGGCTGGGCGGCGACGACACGCTGTCCGGCCTGGAGGGCCTCGACACGATCGAGGGCCGAGAGGGCGACGACCGGATCGAGGGCGGCCCCGGCTACGACCAGCTCGGCGGCGGCGACGGCGCGGACACCATCTGGGGCGGCACGCAGTCCACGCCCGACGCCGACGGCAACCAGATCTTCGGCGATCCCGGCGACGACCTGCTGATCGCTGGCGACGCCGGCGACAACCTGCAGGGCTGGACCGGCGCCGACACCCTGATCGGCGGTGCGGGGGATGACGACCTGATGGGGGGCCCGGGCGACGACTGGGCCCATGGCGCCGCCGGGGACGACTGGATCCGGGGCGGCCCGGACGACGACTACCTGTCGGGCGGGGCGGGCAACGACACGATCTTCGGCGGGAATTCCGATACCATTTTCGATTCGGGCGCGGATGCGATCGACGGCGGCCCCGGCGACGACGAGATCATCGCCGGCGACGGCTCCGACCTGGTCTATGGCGGGGCCGGCGACGATGCGGTCAACGGCAACACCGGCGCCGACACCGTCCATGGCGGCCCCGGCGCCGATTTCGTGCGCGGCGGGCAGGACAACGACCTCGTCCTCGGCGAGGACGGCGACGACTGGCACGTCAACGGCAATATCGGCGACGACCTGGTCTATGGCGGGGCCGGCAACGACCTGGTGCGCGGCGGCCAGGGCGACGACATGCTGGATGGCGGCACGGGCGCCGATACCCTGTGGGGCGACCTCGGCGACGACCTGCTGCTCGGCGGCACCGGCGACGACCTGTTCCTCTTCGCCGATGCAAGCGGGCTCGACCGGATCGCCGACTTCGTGCCGGGCGAGGACCGGATCGGCCTTCTCCTCGACATCAACGGCAGCGGCCTCGCGACGGGGGCACAGGTGCTGGCCGCGGCGACGGTGCTGAACGGAAGTACCGTGATCGATCTCGGCGGCGGCCATATGCTGACCGTGCTCGGCATCGCCCCGGACCAGCTGTCGGCGGCGGATTTCCAGTTCTTTGCCTAGCGGGCCGCCCCGGCCGGGGGTAATCCTGGCGCCTTGCGACAGGAAACCCCCGGGGGAAGCGCGATGGTGAAAGCGGCGGTGGTCGGCCTCGGCCGATGGGGACAGGTGCTGGTCAATTCGGCCAAGGGCAGCGACAAGATCCGCTTCGTGGCGGGATGCACCCGCACCCCGGCCAAGGCCGAGGCGTTCGCCCAGGCCAACGGCTTCCGGCTCTTGCCCGACTATGCGGCGGTGCTGGCCGACCCGGCGGTCGAGGCAGTGGTGCTGGCCACCCCGCACACCCAGCATGCCGAGCAGGTCGCCGCCGCCGCGGCCGCCGGCAAGCATGTCTTCTGCGACAAGCCCTTCACGCTGACCAGGGACAGCGCCGCGGCCTCGGTCGCGGCCTGCGCCAAGGCCGGGGTCACGCTCGCGGTCGGCCACAACCGCCGCTTCCTGCCGGGCTATGCCGAGCTCGGCCAGCTCATCCGCTCGGGCGAGCTCGGCACCATCCTGCAGGTCGAGGGGGCGGTGACCGGCTCCGGCGCCTTCTCCTATGCGCCGGACGGCTGGCGCGCCTCGCCGACCGAGAGCCCGGCCGGCGGCATGACGGCACTCGGCATCCACATGGTGGACGCGCTGATCGGCCTGCTGGGGCCGGTCAAGGCGGTGGCGGCGCTCAGCTGGCGGCGTGCGATCGAGATCCCGATCGACGACACCACCGCCATGCTGCTGCACTTCGCCGGGGGTGCGGCCGGCACGCTGGTGACCTCGCCAGCGACCGCGCAGTGCTGGCGCATCCAGGTCTACGGCACCAAGGGCACGGCCGAGATGCGCGGCGAGACGCAGCTGGTCGTGACCAAGGTCGGCGGCAAGCCCGAGACCCGCAGCTACGACCCGATCGACAAGGAGCGGGCCGAGCTCGAATGCTTCGCCGACGCGGTCGCCGGCCGCGCCACCTTCCCGGTCAGCGATGCGGATGCCGTGAACGGGGTGTCGGTGCTGGAGCAGGTGGAGCGGTCCGCCCGGGCGGGCGGCTGGGTCGACGTGCCCTGACAGGCTGACGGCACGGGTCGGGAACGGCATCGGGGAACCGGCGCCGGCCCTGGTCCGTTGTGGCCGCGACGAACACGGCAATCCAGGAGCATCCCATGGCCTACATCCCCGGCGGCAACGGGGCCGACACCCTGATCGGGACCGGCGGCGACGACTCGATCCTCGGCTTCGGGGGCAACGACGTGATCCGAGGCGAGGGCGGGTTCGACACCATCGACGGCGGCTTCGACCAGGACTTCCTGATGGGGAATTCGGGCAACGACCTCGTCTATGGCGGGCCCGGCGCCGATACCATGTTCGGCGGCAGCAACGTCGACTTCTTCGGCTCCGGCGATGACACGCTGGATGGCGGCGACGGCAACGATCACGGCTTCGGCGGCGACGGCAACGACCTGCTGCTCGGCGACTGGGGCGACGACGCGCTGAACGGCAACACCGGGTTCGACACGGTCTATGGCGGCCCCGGGGCCGACTTCGTGCGCGGCGGCCAGGACAACGACATCGTCTTCGGCAACGACGGCGACGACTGGCACGTCAACGGCAATCTCGGCGACGATCTGGTCTATGGCGGCTTCGGTAACGACACCATGTATGGCGGCCGGGATCGCGACGACGTGCATGGCGAGCAGGGCAACGACCTGGTCTACGGCGATCTCGGCGACGACAACCTCTATGGCGAATCCGGCAACGACGTCGTCTTCGGCGGTTCGGGCCGGGATATCCTGAACGGCGGCGAGGGGGCCGACACGCTCGACGGCGGCTCCGGCGACGACACGATGTATGGCGGCTTCGGCCCCGACGATTTCTTCGTCTTCAGCGGCGGGGGCGACGACGACATCGTCGACTTCATCTTCGAGGACGCCGACCGCGTGGTCATGCCGCACAACATCAACGGCTCCGGCATCTTCGACTTCTACGACCTGATGGACCGCGCCTATGGCGACTCGTCGGACGGCACCCTGTTCGACCTCGGCGACGGCAACACGCTCCTGATCCGCAACCAGTCGATCGACGAATTCCGGCCGCAGGACTTCCTCTTCGTCTGAGGGCAGTCTTCATCTGAGGGCAGTCTTCATCTGAGTAAGGCCGCCATCACCCCGTCAAACTTCCCTGCGACCATCCGGGCATTCGGAAGTCGCAAGGGGGGATTGCCGGGGTGGATGACCAGTGCAGTGCAGACAGATCCTTCTCCGCGCGGCCGTGCCGGCTTGCCTGGCGACCGCGCTCCTTGCCGGCTGCTCGACCGAGCGGCTGGCGCCGCCGGCCCGGACCGCGACCGAGCAGCTGCTGATCTCGGTCGCCGTCGACCGCGCCGTCGAGCGGCTGGCGGCCGAACTCCCGTCCGAGGGCACGGTCTTCGTCGAGCCCGGCAATCTCGAGGGCTTCGACGGCAAGTACGCCGTCTCGGCGATGCGCGACGGGCTGCTCCGGCGCGGCGCCCGGATGGCGGCGGACCGGGGCCGGGCGGACATGGTGGTCGAGATGCGGGCGGGCGCGCTCTCGGTCGACGATCGCGACGCGCTGGTCGGCATCCCCAGCCTCGGCGTGCCGATCCCGCTCTCGGGCGACGTCAACCTGCCCGAGGTGGCCCTGTTCAAGAAGGACATGGCCCAGGGCGTGGTCAAGCTGGCCGCCACCGCCTACGACGCGCGCACCGGCAGCCTGCTCAAGTCGGCCGGGCCGGAGCACGGCTTCTCGCACAAGGTGCAGTGGACGCTGCTCTTGTTCCTGACCTGGGATTCGACCGACCTGATGGAGAAGGGCACCCGGCCCGAGCCTTCGCCGTGGGAGTAGGTGAAGGCAGCCGCTGACCGCAATGCTGGACACCGGGCAAAGCGTCCCTCGACTGCGCTCGGGATGAGGAATTTTTCTTTTCGCCACAAGCGCTTGTGCAGATCGAGGTTTCCCTCATCCCGAGCGCAGTCGAGGGACGCGGGGACCGAGGGGCAGCGCCCGGCCTCCTCATTCCAAGCGAAGCATCGTAGTCTCGGTCGCGCCGAACCCCGGAGGTCCGACCCTTGCCCCTCGACATCGTCCGCAGCGCCTGCCCGCATGATTGCCCGTCGACCTGCGCGCTCGAGGTGGAGCGGATCGATGCGCGCACCATCGGCCGGGTGCGCGGCGCCGACAATCCCTACACGGCCGGCGTCGTCTGCGCCAAGGTCGGCCGCTATGCCGAGCGGGTGCACCATCCGGACCGGCTGACGCAGCCGCTGAAGCGGGTCGGGCCGCGCGGCGTCGGCCGGGAATCCTACGTGCCCGTCTCCTGGGACGAGGCGCTGGACACGGTGGCGGACGCCCTGAAGCAGGCGGCGGAGCGCCATGGGCCGGAGGCGGTGTGGCCCTACTATTATGCCGGCACCATGGGGCTGGTGCAGCGCGACGGCATCAACCGGCTGCGCCACGTCATGGGCTATTCGCGGCAGGCCAACACCATCTGCACGACGCTGGCCGATTCCGGCTGGGTCGCCGGCGTCGGCAAGAAGCTCGGAGTCGACGGGCGGGAGATCGCCGAGAGCGACCTCGTCGTCATCTGGGGCGGCAACCCCGTCTCGACCCAGGTCAACCTGATGGCGCACGTGACGCGCGCCCGCAAGGAGCGCGGCGCGAAGGTGGTGGTGGTCGACGTCTACCGCACCCCCACGGCCGAGGTGGCCGACCATTTCCTGTGTGTGCGCCCGGGCACGGATGCCGCGCTCGCCTGCGCCGTCATGCATGTGCTCTTCCGCGAGGGCTTTGCCGACCGCGACTACATGGCGCGCTACGCCGACTGCCCGGAGGATCTGGAGCGGCACCTGGAAAGCCGCACCCCGGAATGGGCGTCGGCGATCTGCGGCGTGCCGGTCGACGAGATCCTGGCCTTCGCCCGGCTCTATGGCCGCCACAGGCGCAGCTTCATCCGGGTCGGCTACGGCTTCGCGCGGGCGCGCAACGGCGCCTCCAGCGTCCATGCGGTGACCTGCCTGCCGACGGTGACCGGCGCCTGGCAGCACCGGGGCGGCGGGGCCCTCTATTCCAACGGGCAGCTCTACGGCATCGACAAGACCCTGATCGAGGGGCTGGACCGGATCGACCCCAAGACGCGCGTCCTCGACCAGTCGCGGATCGGCCCGATCCTGACCGGCGACGCGGCGGCGCTGAAGGGCGGGCCGCCGGTGACGGCGCTGTTCATCCAGAACACCAACCCGATGATGGTGGCCCCGGACACCACCAAGGTGCGGGCCGGCTTCGAGCGGGCCGACCTCTTCACCTGCGTGCACGAGCAGTTCATGACCGAGACGGCGGCGATGGCCGACATCGTCCTGCCGGCGACGACCTTCCTCGAGCATGACGACATGTACCAGACCAGCGCCACGACCTTCTTCCACGTGACACGGGCGGTGATCGAGCCACTGGCCGACGCCCGGCCCAACCACTGGGTCCTGGGCCAGCTCGCCCGCCGCCTGGGGGCGGAGCACCCGGCCTTCGCCATGACCGAGTGGGAGGTCATGGAGGCGACCCTGCAGGCGTCGGGCTACCCCTCGGCCGCGGCGATCCTGGAGGGGGCCTGGACCGACCGGGCGCCGCCCTTCGAACAGGCGCATTTCCTGGACGGCTTCCCGCACCAGGACGGCCGGTTCCATTTCCGCGCCGACTGGCAGGCGATCGGGCCGGACTGGCAGTGCCTGCCGACCCTGCCCGACCAGACCACGCTCTACGAGGCGGCCGACGCCGAGCACCCGTTCCGCATGCTGGCCCCGCCGGCGCGCTCGTTCCTCAACTCGACCTTCACCGAGACCCCATCGTCGCGCAAGCGCGAGGGGCGGCCGACCGCGCGCATCCATCCCGACGACCTGGCGGCGCTGGGCCTGGCCGACGGCCAGCGGGTGCGCCTCGGCAACCGCCGCGGCACCGTCGTCCTGCACGCGCGGGCGGCGGCCGGCCAGCAGCCGGGCGTGATCGTGGTCGAGGGCATCTGGCCCAACCGGGACTTCGAGGAAGGAAACGGGATCAACACCCTGGTCTCGGCCGACCCCGGCCCGCCCCAGGGCGGGGCGGTCTTCCACGACAGCGCGGTGTGGGTGCGGGCGGCCTGAGACCGGGCTCGCGCCCGCCGGTCACCCGATCGCGGCCGGCGCCTCGCACACCCAGACGCAGTCGCGCGGCACGCTGTCATGGTCCTCCACCAGCACGCGGTAGCCGAGATGGTCGAGGAAGCGGCGCATGATGGCGGGGGTCATCACCGAGAAGGCCTCGCCGTGGCGTTGGCCGCCCAGGCTGTGGCGCCAGTCGCCGAGGAACTTGGCGAAGCCGCGCTCGCTCAGCGTGTCGGCATGGTGCAGCACGCACAGGCGCCGGCCGCGCAGCACCCGTGGCAGCAGGTTCAGGTAGTTGAAGATGTCCCGCGGCTCGACATGGACCAGCGTGTCGTAGCAGAAGCAGACGTCCGCCGCCTGGTCGGCGATGCCGTCCAGGCTGGTGCCGTCCAGCTTGACGAACTCCACCCGCGCGCCGCCGCCCGGCTTGTCCTGCAGGCGGCGGCGGGTCAGCTCCAGCATCCCGGCCGCGACGTCGGCGCAGATCAGCTGCCGGCAATGGTCGGCCAGGATCGCCGCCGTGCGGCCGCCGCCCACCCCGATCTCCAGCACCGTGTCCTCGGCGCGGATCCAGGGGGCGACGAATCGGTCGCGGATCAGCGCCACATAGTCGGCCAGGGACTGGGCGGCGCCCGCCTCCCGGCCGATCCATTCGTCGCCCAGATGCTCCAGGCCGGGATGGGCCTGGCGCCAGCGCTGGGCGTAGCCGTCCCACGCGGCCTCGTAGTCGACGTATTTTTCCGACTTGCTCATCGGCCTGTCCGACCATGGCCGGCCCCCGTTCGTCAAGCGCGCTCGCGAGGGCCGGCCTTCGTGCCCATGGATTTTGCCGGCTCTTGTCGCTAAGCATGCGCCGGCCCATCCGCCCCCCGCGTCGGGGCAGACCAACCTGGGACCGAGGCAACCTGGAACCGAGCCAACCTGGAATCGAAGGCTGATGCGACGCCTGCCCGAGGCGATCGACCAAATCGTCCGTGACCACCCGATCCGGCTGATCAGCGTCGACGTGTTCGACACCCTGCTGCTGCGCGGCACCCGTCCGGAGATGACCCGCTTCGCCGACGTGGCGAAGGCGCAGGCAGCCGCGCTGGCCCGGCGCGGCATCCCGGCCGACGCGGACGCGCTCTATGCCGCGCGCCTGGTCGCCGCCCGCACCGCCTACCGGCTGATCCGCACCGTCGAGGGCGAGCGGGAAGGGCGCCTCGACCTGATCCTGGAGATGGTCTGCGCGGCACTCCGACTCGACCCGGCGCTGGCGCCGCTCCTGGCGGAGGTGGAGTTCGACTGCGAGGTGGCCGAGCTGCGCGGCAACGCCGAACTGGCCGGGGTGCTGAACCGGCACCGCGCCGCCGGGCGCCGCGTGCTCTTCGCCAGCGACATGTACCTGCCGGCCGAGCTGATCGGGCGCCTGATCGGCCGGCTGCTGCCGCAGCTGGAGCTCGACGGCGGCTACAGCAGCGCCGACCTGGGCGTCACCAAGCGCGGCGGCGGGCTGTTCCGCGTGCTGATGGCGCGCGAGGGGGTGGAGGCGCCGTCCATCCTGCACATGGGCGACAGCGAGACCGCCGACGTGGCGACGCCGCGCGGGCTCGGCATCCACGTCCTGCACACGCCGCGGCCGGCCTCCTGGCAGCGCATCCACGGCCTGCGCCAGAAGCTGGCGGTGCTGCACCTTCGCGCCATCATGCGGCGGGCGGCGTGACGGCGGCGCTCGCATCCGGGTCGCTGGAGGACCGGTCCCTGGAGGAGCTGGAGGCGTCGCTCGACCGGCGCTTCCTGCCGCCCGAGGCCTATTCCCACCTGGCCGGCGACGACTGGCCGCAGGACGGGCCGGTCGCGGCCGATGCCGATGCCCAGCGGCGCTTCGCCCGCGACCTGCTGGGGCCGGTCTTCCTGCAGTTCTGCCAGCGCCTGCACCTGGCCACCGTCGCGTTCGCCGAACGCGACGCCAGATTGCTGTTCGCCGCCCGCGGCGGCCTGCGCCTGCGCCTGCTCTACGAACTGTGGTGCGAGCGCACCGGCACCGTGCCGGTCCTGCCGGTCGGCGACATCCTGATCTCGCGCGTGGCCGCGGCCAAGGGCTGCCTGGAGCAGGATTTCGAGCGCGTCGCGCCGATGCTGGTGAAGGAGTTCGCCGCCGGCTCGCTCGGCTACATGCTGCGCTGCCTGCTGCGCGGGCGCGGCATCGACCTGCCCGACGTGCTGGCCCACTGCCCGGTCAAGCCCGACTCGTTCGCCGCCGTCTACCATGCCGACGACGCCCTGGGCCGAGCCGTCCGCGCCTACTTCGCCGAGCAGGCCGACGCGCTCTCGGCCTATCTCGACGAGCTGCTGGACGGGGTGAAGACGCCGGTGCTGGTCGATTCGGGCTGGACCGGCGGGACCCAGGCCCTGCTGATGCGCCATTTCCCGCAATGGGACTGGCACGGCCTCTATTTCGGCCGCTGGGACTATGGCCGCGGGCCCGGTCCCCATTTCGGCCATATCTTTGGCGTCGCGGTCGACAGCCTGGAGCCCTATGCCAACGGCCCCGGCCAGGCCCTCTTCGCCTATCACCACCTGATCGAGGACCCGCTGGAGATCGCCGCCCCCAGCGTCGAGGGCTACCGGCTGGAGGCGGGCCGCGGGCTGCCGGAGGGTGGCGCGATCGACCCGGCGGTGCTGCCGCCCGGCGCCGACGACGCCATGTTCCAGGGCATCGTCGACCATTTCCGCTCGCCGGCGGGGGCCGGCGACTTCATGGCCGTGGAGCGCCGTGCGCACGCCGCCTATCGCCGCCTGCGCCGCATGATCCTGTGGCCGCGGGCCTCGGAGCTGCCGGGGATGCAGGTGCGCCCGCGCTCGGCCGATTTCGGCCGCAGCCTGTCGGTGCCGGTGCTGCTGCGCCTGCCCGACGCCAGCCTGAAGCGGCGGCTGAAGTCGGTGGGGGCTGCCCTGTGGAAGCCGGGCCAGATGGTGGTCGCCTTCCCGCGCCTGCATCACCTGGTCAATGGCGGCGGCTACCTGCTGCGGCGCATCCCCTTCGCCGGGCGCCATGTCGACGCGGCCCTGCGCCGCGGCACCGGGCTGGCGCGCCGGGTCCTGGGCCGGCTGCTGCGATGACCGCGATGACCGGACGGGGCGCCGTGGGCACCGCGCTGCGCTGGCGCCAGCTCATCCTGCAACTCGCCCGGCGCGAGGTGGAGGGGCGCTATCGCGGCTCGCTGCTCGGCCTCGCCTGGGCGATCGCCCAGCCGCTGCTCTACCTGGCGGTCTTCACCTTCGTCTTCGGCATCGTCTTCGAGGCGCGCTGGGGCGTGGCGACCGGCCCGCGCGCGCCCTTCGGGCTGATGCTGTTCGCCGGGCTGATCGTCTACTGGCTCTTCTCCGAGACGGTGGCGCGCGCGCCAGGGCTGGTGCTGGCCCATGCCAGCCTGGTCAAGCGGGTGCTGTTCCCGGTCGAGGTGCTGCCGATGGCGGCCGTGCTGGCCGCCTTCTTCCATACCGGCCTGGCGCTGGCGGTGTGGCTGGTGGGTCATCTCGTCTTCGTCGGCTGGCCGCCCTGGACGGTCGTGCTGGCGCCGGTCGTACTGGCCCCGACCGCCTTGATGGCGCTGGCCGTCGCCTATGTGGTGGCGGGGGTCGGGGTCTATGCCCGCGACATCGGCCAGCTGGTCACCGTCGGCCTGACGGTGCTGATGTTCCTGTCGCCGATCTTCTATCCGCTCGACGCCGTGCCGGCCGATTTCCGGGCGCTGTTCTTCCTCAACCCGCTGACCGCCGCGGTCGAGGAGACGCGCGGCGTGCTGCTGGACGGCCGCCTGCCCGGCCTGCCGACCCTGGTCGGGCTGGTGGCCGGCGCGGTCGCGGTCCTGCTCGGCTTCGCGCTCTTCCGCCGCCTGCGCCGCGGCTTCGCCGATGTCCTCTGAGATGCCGGCGCTTACCGTCGACCGGGTCAGCAAGGTCTATCGCCGCTATGCCGCGCCGTGGGACCGCGTGCGCCAGGCCCTGCTGCGCCAGCCGGCCCATGTCGACGAGCATTGGGCGCTGCGCGACGTCAGCTTCCAGGTGGCGCGCGGCGAGACCGTGGGCCTGGTCGGCCGCAACGGATCGGGCAAGTCGACCCTGCTGCAGATCATCGCCGGGACCATGAACCCGACCACGGGCTCGGTCGCCGCCGCCGGCCGCATCTCGGCCCTGCTGGAGCTGGGGGCGGGCTTCCATCCGGACTTCACGGGGCGCGAGAACGCCCGCCTCAACGCCGCCATCCTCGGCCTCGACGACCGCCAGATCGCCGACGCCATGCCCTCGATCGCCGCCTTCGCCGACCTCGGCGACCATCTCGACCAGCCGCTGCGCACCTATTCGAGCGGCATGGGGGTGCGCCTTGCGTTCGCGGTCGCGGTGCATGTGGAGCCCGACATCCTGATCGTCGACGAGGCGCTGGCGGTCGGCGACGAGGCGTTCCAGCGCAAGTGCTTCGCCCGGCTGGAGCGGTTCCGGGCCGCGGGCGGCACCATCCTGTTCGTCTCGCACGCGGCCTCCCACGTCACCCAGCTCTGCGACCGCGCCATCCTGATCGACGACGGCGAGATGCTGGCGGCGGGCGAGCCGCGCGGCGTGGTCGCCCAGTACCACCGCCTGCTGTTCGCCCCGGCCGAGCGCCGGTCGACCCTGCGCCAGGCGATCCGCGACGGCGCGGCCGAGACCGAGCCGGTCGAGGCGCCGGTCGACGACGCCTTCCTTGATGCCGATCTGCGCCCGGCCAGCGCCGTGGTCTACGAGCCGGCCGGTGCGGAGATCGCCGAGCTGCGGGTGACCACGCCCGAGGGCAAGCCCGTCAACGTCCTGCGCCGCGGCGGCGCCTACGAGATCCGCTGCCGGGTCCGGTTCGCCGAGACCGCGTCCGGCGTCAGCTTCGGCACCCTGATCCGCACCGTCGCCGGCACCGAGCTGGCCGGCGGGTCGACGGCGGCGGCCGGCCGGGCGCTGGCCGAGGTGCATGCGGGCGAGGTCTGGTCGGTGCGCCACGCCTTCCGCTGCCGGCTGCTGCCCGGCACCTATTTCGTCAATGCCGGCGTCTCGGCCGAGACCGGGGCCGAGCGCCGCTTCCTCCATCGTCTCGTGGATGCCGCCATGTTCAAGGTGATGCCCGACCCCGACCGCTGGCGCGCCGGCCTGGTCGACCTCGACTTCGAATCGGACGCCTCGCCGCTGCCGGATGGTGCGCGATGACGGAGCCGGCGACGGGCCGGCTGCCCGACTTCCTCGGCATCGGGGCGCAGAAGGCGGGCACCACCTGGCTGTTCGAGATGCTGTCCGACCATCCGGGCCTGGCTTTCCCGGCCGGCAAGGAGGTGCATTTCTGGGACTGGAACCGGGGCCGCGGCCTCGACTGGTACCGGGCCCAGTTCGCGGGTGCCTCCGACGGCGCCCGGATCGGCGACGTGACGCCGGGCTATGCCGTGCTGCCCGCCGAATCGGTCGCCGCCGTCCATGCCGCGATGCCGGGCGCCCGCCTGCTGTTCATCGCCCGCAACCCGGTCGAGCGCGCCTGGTCGGCCGCCCTCATGGTGCTGCGCTGGGGCCTGATGTACGAGCGCGAGGCGTCCGACGCCTGGTTCCTCGACGTCTTCCGCTCCGAGCAGTCGCTGGGGCGCGGCGACTATGCGCGTTGCCTGGAGACCTGGCTCGGCGCCTTCCCGCGCGAGCAGGTGCTGATCCTGCTCTATGACGACCTGGTGGCCGACCCGGCGGGCGTGCTGGCGGCCGCCTGCCGCCATCTCGCCATCGATCCCGCCCCGGTCCTGCGCCTGTCGGCCGAGCGGCTGGCCCAGCGCGTCAATGCGGGCGAGGGCACGCCCCTGCGCCCGTCCCTGCGCGGCCCGCTGCTCGACCTCTACCGGCCGCGGGTGGCGGCCTTCGAGCGGCTCATCGGGCGGGAGCTGCCGGGCTGGCGGGAATAGGATCGGCAGGGCGGCGGGTGGCGACGAACCAGCAGTCGCGGCCCGCCAGCTTGGGGAAGAAGCGCACGTCGAAGCCGATCCGCTCCAGCACGTGGCTGACCATCGGCGGGCACAGCCACTCGAACTTCGAGGTGATCTTGCCCTGGGTGCTGAAATAGTTCGGCACGTCGGCCATCAGCTTGTCGAAGCCGTGCGGCGAGGTGGCGTCGGCGACGCTCATGATCATCTTGCCGCCGGGGCGCAGCGCCCGGGCCGCCGCCAGCCAGTAGGCGACGAGGTACTGCAGGTCGACATGGACCATGGCGTCGATCGAGAAGACCAGGTCGACCGAGCCCTCCCAGCCGCGCTCGCGCACCAGCCGGTCGAAATAGTCCCATTCCGGCAGCAGGCGGCGGGTGAAGAGCCGGCCGGCCGCGATCTCCGGCGCCAGGCGCGCCTCCAGCACCGACAGGTAGGCCGCCGACACGTCGAGCGCCAGCACCTGCACGTCCGGGCAGCGCTCCAGCACCATGGCGGTGTACTTGCCGGACCCCGGGCCGATCTCGATCGCGCGCGCGGGCGGCGGGTCGAGCTCGGGCGCGAACACCATGGCGTAGATCTTGTCCCAGATCTCGGGCGTGCCCCACTCGTCGCCCGGCCAGTGCAGGCGCTCGGCCGCGGGGTCGTGGGTGGCGCGGAGCTGCGGGAAGATCGACTGGACGTAGAGGTCCCAGTACTGGCCGTAATCGTCGGCGCGCTCGGTCATCGGGTCCTCCTGCCGCGCACCAGCCGGGCGGCGGCGCGCAACGGGCCGGTCAGGTTCCAGAAGAAGCCCTGCTGCAGGGCGACGGCGAGCCGGGCCTGGTCCTCCGCGGTCGGGGTCGGCGGGCGCTCGACCGCCGCCCGCCCGCCCAGCAGCCGCTGCAGCGGCCGGGCGAGGCGCAGCGAGGTCGAGTTCCAGATCTGGTCGAGGGCGGCGGCCGGGTCGGGCATCACCTGGTCCAGCACCCGCTGGGTGGCGTCCAGGTCCCAGGCCAGCCGGCCCTGCTCGGCGACGGCGGCGGCATGGGCGGCGTCGAGTGCGGCGATGCGCTGGTGGAGGGCGGCGATCTCGGCCTCCGCGCCGATGCGGCGGCCGTCGAGCGCGGCGTAGAGCGCCTGCAGCTCCGCATGGTCGCGGGCATGGGCGTCGGCGCGCCGGCGCTCGCCCTCGGCCGCGGCGGCGGCCGCCGCGCGGTCGGCGGCGCGGCCCGCGCGTTCCTGCTCGATCTCCTGGCGGAGGCCGGCCACCTCCGCCAGGTGGCGGGGGTGCTGGGCGAGGTGCTCGCCCCAGGCGCCGAGCAGGCGCCGGGCGCCGTCCATGCGGGCGACCAGGGGGGCGACGGCGGCGGCGGCCGGCACGTCCGGGGCGGCGGCGCGCAGCAGGTCGTAGAGCTCCCGCACCTCGGGCATCAGGCGCGCGGGCAGGGTGCCGCTGCCGTGGCGCAGGTCGGGCCGCACGATGCGGGCCAGCACGGCTTCCAGCGCCGCCGCGTCGGCCGGCCAGGCGAGGCCGAGGCGGGCCATGGTCTGGCGGGCGACCGGCACCGGGTCGGCGAACCAGGCGTCGTAGTCGACGATGGCGGCGATGCGGTCGCCGGCATGGCGGAAGGCGTCGAGCGTATGCTCCAGCCACAGGAGCTGGGCCGCGGCCGGCGTCATCCCGTCCCGCTTCGCCAGCGACTTGGCGACGGCTTCCGGGTTGCGGATCGCCAGGACATAGGTCGGCTCGATGCCGGTGTCGGCGAAGATCTCGCGCCACAGCGGCAGCAGGCGGACGGTGCGCGGGTCCTTGAAGCCCCAGGGCCCGACCGAGGCGACGGTCTCCGCCGTCACGATATCGGCCAGCCGGCGGCGGAACGGGCGCAGCTCGGGCAGGCGCCACCAGCCGTCCGGCAGCGGCGCCAGCCCCTCCGGCCGGTACCAGGTGCGGCCGAGCAGCGCCAGGATCTCCTCGTGCGCCTCGGCGATGCCGCGATGCTCCCAGTAGCCGGCCTCGTTGTCCGGCACCCGGTCGAGCAGCAGGTCGGGGCCGAGGTCGACCCCCAGCGCCTGGAGCAGGGAGGCCAGCAGCGAGGTGCCGCTGCGGTGCATCCCCAGCACGACGATGGCGCGCCGGGGGCGATCGGAGGGGGCGGGGGCAGGGATCATGGCTGACATTATATAGGGCCGCCTCAGCGGCCGCGGATGCGCCGCCAGGTGCGCGAGGCCCAGCGCAGGGGCGCCAGCACCGTCTCCAGCACCCGGAAGCTGAAGCGGGCGGCGTCGAACAGGGCGTTCAGCTTCAGCTCCAGCAGCGACAGATGCTGGCCGAGGTTGACCAGCGTGCCGAGGCCGAGGCGGCCGCTGTCGAGGTCCTGGCGCATCAGCTCGTTGCGGATCAGCGCGTCGTAGAGGGCGTGCTTGTCCTGGGCGCCGAAGATGGAGTTGGCGTAGGCCGGGTCGGTGTTGCTCGGCCGGTGGTGGTAGAGGGCGAGCGGCCGCGGCAGGACGCCGATGTCGTGCCGGGCGAGGAAGCGCAGGTTGAACTCCCAGTCGCCCAGGACCGGCAGGTCCTCGCGGTAGTAGCCGACCCGCTCCAGCATGTCGCGGCGGAACAGGAACGAGATGGGCGGGAACATGTTGCCGCCCGCCATGCGGAACAGGGTGATGCTGCGCACCCAGTCATTGTAGGGCTGGCGGCGCTCGATCTCGACCTGGTTGCCCGCGATGCGCTCGTCGATGCGCACCGAATGGGTGATGACGCCGGCCACTCTTCCGTCCCCCTGGCTGTCGAGGAAGGCCACGGTGGCGGCCAGGAAATCCGGCTCCCAGCTGTCGTCGTCGTCATGGATGACGACGTAGCGGCTGTCGGTCGCCCGCAGGCCGACGTTGGAGGCGGCCTCCATGCCGAGCGAGCGCGGGTTGTGGATCACCTGCAGCCGGCCGGCATAGCGGTCCCGGAACCCGGCCACGAGCGCATCCACCGGCGCCGGGTCGCCCCCGTCATTGACGATCACATGCACCCAGTCGGCGACGCCCTGGGACAGCACGCTCTCGATGGCGCGGCGAAGCAGGACGGCGCGGTCCTTGGTGCGGGTGATGACGGCGACGGCGGGCAGGGACAAGAGCAGGGACCTTGTGGGGTGAGCCGGGAGCGTCAGGGGACATGCCCGCTGCGGGCGGGGTCGTCAACAGGTGAGGTGGGCGGCGGCGGCCCGGGTGGCCGTGGCGGGCCGGATTTTCCCCTTGTCCTGCCGCGACCCCGCCGCCGGCCGGGAAAATTCGGACAGGCATGGTCGCGGCCGCTATATGCTATCAATGGTTACGACAAGGGCGTTGCATGGTGGCAGGGAACAGGACGCCGTTGGCGGGTGGGCCGCGCAATGTCGACCCGAGGGGGCGCCCGGCGCCGCCACCCCCGGACCGGGGACGGCAGCAGGATGCGCGAGGGTCGGCGAGGAAGCCGAGGCTCCTGGTGGTCTGTCACGAAATGACCCGGACCGGCGCGCCCCTGTCCCTGTGCCGGCTGGTCGAGTGGCTGCAGCCGCGCTACGAGATCGTCGCGGCCAGCCGCCGGAACCCCGCGGGGGCGCTGTCCGAGGGGTACCGCAAGCTCGGGATTCCGATCGTTCATGAAGTGCGGGCACAGGAATTCGACCTGATCCTGTGCAACACGCTGCTGGCGCACGATGTCGTGCGGGACCTCGGCCATCGCATACCGATCGTCTGGTGGATTCACGAATCCTGGATCGGCCACTCATTTCTGCCGGATCTGGCCGGCACGTCGGCGGCCTTCTCCGCGGCCGCGGAAATCGTCTTCGTCAGCGAGTTCCAGCGCGAGGTCGTCTATCGCCCCTGGGTCCACGGCCGGTCCAACGTGTCGGTGGTCGAGAATACCAGCCACGCGCCGATCCTGCCGGTCGAGCGCGTGCGGAAGCGCCGACTGCTGGAGCCCGGCGTGTTCTGCGTGCTGACGGTGGCGCCGGTGTCCCGTCCCAAGGGCCATGACCTGTTGCTGGCCGCCGCCGCCCATCTGGCGCGCGAGCCGATCCTGTTCTACTTCGTCGGCGGGATGCGCGCCGACATGGACGGCATCGACTGGGCGTCCCTGAAGAACGTGCGGTGGCTCGGCGAGCGCAGCCCGGCCGAAGTGCTGGCGATCCTCCGGGAGGCCGACGTCAAGTGCCTGCCGTCGCGCGACGAGTCGCAGTCGCTCGCTATCCTGGAAGCGATGGCGCTCGGCATTCCGGTCGTCGCATCCGATCTGCCCGCCGTGCAGGGCTACCTCCGCCACGGGGTCGATGCGCTGCTGGCACCGGTCGGCGACTTCCGGGTGCTGGCCGGCAACATCGAGATGATTCGCCGCGACCCGGAGCTGGCGTTCGCCCTGGCGAGGTCCGCCCAGAACCGATACCGCGAGCGCTTCTCGGGCGATCGGCACTACCGGGCGATGGAAGCGGTCCTGGAGCGGGCGGTGCGCCGCAAGGCGTCCGCGGCCATCGCGGGCTAGACTCGCGGATCGCCCCCACCGGCCGCCGGCAGGGCGATCGCGAACGCGGCCAGCGCGTGCGACGAATGCTGCTGCCGCCATGCGGGCGCCAGCATCCGGGCCCGGGATTCCAGCCGGGGCAGGTCGTCGATCGCCGTGGCGACCGCCTGGGCCACGGACCCGGCGGTATGGGCATCGAAGGTGACGCCGGCGGCGCGCCCGGCCTCGATCTGCTCGGCCATCCAGGTCCTGGCCGGGGCGACCACGACCCGGCCGTGGGCGACCGCCTCGGCAAAGACGCCGGAGGTGCGCAGCGCGTAGCGCTCCGGCCGGTAGGGCAGGAGGAGGATGCGCGCGCCGAGCAGGGCGCGGACATAGTCCTCGGCGCCGAGGTCGCCGACCAGGGTCGACAGCGGCACCGATGCCTGGTCGGCGGCATGGCGCAGCGGCCCGACCTGCTCGGCCGACCGGACCTGGATCATCGCCGACCGTCCGGGGCGCAGCCGGCCGAGGCGGCGGAGGATGTCCGGAAGGAGGAGGCTGCCGCGCTCCGGCCGGAACTCGCCGATCACCGCGACGTCGTGGGCCGGGGCCGCATCCGCCGTCGGCACGGCGGGATGGCCGAGGCGGATCGGCATCGGCGACAGGCGGCAGGGATGGTCGAAGATCCGCGACAGGGCCCGCGCCAGCGCCGGCGCGGCGGTGCAGAGAAAGACCCGGTCGCGCCCGACCGTCGCCGCCAGCTTGCGGATGGCATAGCGGTAGGTCGAGATGTCGCCGGCGGGCGGGCCATCGGTCGCGTCGCGGGCGAGTTCGTAGTCCAGGACATGGAACTGGCACAGCACTCGCGGCCGCCGTGCCGGCGGCAGGGCGCCGAGCGCGAGCGCCAGGCCGAACATGTCGGGTGCGCTGGCGAAGTCGAGGACGACGAGGTCGCCCGGGGCGATCGACCCGGGCGGGATGGCCTGGCAACCGGCCGCGAAGGCAATCCCGAGCTCGACGAAGGTGGCGACCCGCTGGAGATCCGCCGAATCGCGCGGCAGCGCCACGTCGGCCTGGTAGTGGAAGATCGGCAGGGCGCCGGTTTCCTGCCGCACCTCCGGCACTATGCGCGTCCCGCCATAGACGGTGATCGGAATGCCGAGGTCGCGGCCGGCCTCGAGCCAGCCCATGGTCAGCCCCAGATAATGCGAATGCCGGTCGACCAGCCCGTTCTGGATCAGGTGGACGCGCATGCTGAACCCTCGTCCGGCCGGCCGTGATGCCGCACGAACCGCACATAGGCGGCAAAGGAATGCTGCCGGCGCCACGCCGCGCGCAACCCGGTGGCTGCGGCGGCCAGCTGCGGCAGCCGGTCGAGCGCGGCGGCGGCGGCCTCGGCCATGAGGCCGGACACCCGCATCCGGTAGCGCGCCGGGGAATAGGGCAGCAGGACGATGCGCGACGACAGCAGCGCCCGGGCATGGTCCTCCATGGACTGGTCGCCGGCCAGGGTCGTCAGCGCCAGGGGCGGCCCCTCGGCCATGGCCTGGCGCAGGCGGGCCGCCTGCTCGGGCTGGCGCAGCTGTACCAGGGCCGACCGGCCGGGCCGGTGCGCGGCGAACCGCTTCAGGATCTCCACCAGCCCCGCGCTGCCATGTTCCGGCCGGAGATGGCCGAGGATGGCGATGTCGTGGGGGGAGGGGGGCCGGGCCAGGAGGCGCGCTTCGGTCGCCGCGTCGACGACATGGACCCCGGCGGGCGACAGCCGGCACCGCCCGGCGATCGATGCCAGGGCGGCGCACAGCTGCGGCGCGGCCGCGGCGAAGACCGTCCGCTCCCGGCCGGCGCATCGCTCCAGACGCTCCATGGCGTAGCGATGGTGCACCGTGTCGCCGACCACCGTCCCGGCCGCCGCGTTGACCGTCCAGTCGAAGTCCGGAGCCCGGAACTGGCAATGCACGCGCGGCCGGCGGTCCGGGGGCAGCCTGTCCAGCCACAGGGAGAGCCCGAAGATGTCGCCGGGGCAGGCGTCGTCGAGGACGATCAGGTCGGCCGCGCCCACCGCGTCGAGGGGGATCGAACGGCAGTCGGCCGCGAACTGCAGGCCGAGCTCCACGAGGTTGCCGAGCCGGTCGTAGGCCGGATCGCGGACCGGTTGGGCGTCGGGCGCCCAGGTGAAGGTCGGGACCGCCCCGGTCGCCGCCCGGATCGCCGGCGGGATGTCGCGGGAGGCGTGGATCCGCAGCGCAAACCCCATGCTGCGCCCGGCCTCGATCCAGCCGAGCGCGGCGCCGAGCGAACGGGCATCGCGAAGCCCGCCCTGCATCAGGAAGACGGTCATGGCGGGGTGCCTATCGACGGTCGAGCCGGCCGCTGCGCTGCAGCAGCTCGACCCGCGCCCGGATCCGGGCGCCGACCGCCTGCGCGCTGAACTGGTCGCGGATGAACGCCGCCGCGCGGGCCCCCAGCGCGCGGGATTCCGCCGGCCGCTCGACCACCCGGCGCATCAGCCGGGCGGCGGCATCCACATCGGGCTCGGCCATCCGCATGCCGGCCCGCAGCGCCCCCGCCTGCTGCTCGAGGCGCATCCAGCGGTAGGGCACCAGGTGGCTGTTCTCCGGCAGGGTGAAATCGAGGTTGCCGGAATATCCCGTGGCGATCACCGGCTTGCCGAAATACATCGCCTCGGCCATGGTCAGCCCGAAGCCCTCCGCGCGGTGCAGCGATATGTAGCAGTCGCAGGCGGCGATCAGCGCCTTGGTCCTGGGGTCGCTCCAGGTCTCGTTGACGAAGCGGATGTCGGGCCGGACCGCGAGCTGGCGCTGCAGGTGCAGGAACGCGTCCTCGGGGAAGGCGCGCGTCTTCAGGACCAGGCGAATCCGGCCCTCCGGCACGGGGAACGCCTGGACGAACGCCTGGATGACGCCCTGCGGGTTCTTGCGCACGATGGTGCCGTTGGCATCGAACACGAACAGGAAGACGAAGGCGGACTCCTCGATGCCGAAATCGGCCCGGCCGTGCGGCCCGGCGACCGGGGCGACGCACAGCGGCATGGGGACGACCGGCACCGGAAGGAGAGGAGCTCCGGCGCTGGCCGAGAAGGTGCTGGGAGCCCAGACCTCGTCGACCAGCGGAATGGCCTCGGCCCATCCTTCCGGCAGGATGTCGAGGCCGTCGAATGCCCAGCAGCCGATCGTGAACCGGCCCTCGCGCAGCCGGTCCGCGGAGAACAGGCCTTTGCGGATCAGGTGCAGCACGATGTCGGGGTTGGTGTGGAGCACGGTGATCGGTTGGGTCGGCGGATCCGTCATGCCGGGCCGGAATTCGGCCAACTGCACGGGAATGCCCGCGGCCGCGGCGGCACTGGCCGTTCCGCGCGCCGCGACGGCCAGGCCGGTGGGGGTGCTGAAATGGCTGTAGATGGTCATCCCCGGCGGCGCATGCCCCGGTCCCGCGTCGCGATCGCTCTGTTCCCGCATCCCCGCCCGCCTGCCGCCCCCCGGCGCGCGTCCTTCGCGGCCGCCCCCGCCGCCGACCTTAGCGTGCAGCCGGCCCGCCCGGCAAATTTTCCCGGTTGTGACCGCCGTCACTTTGAACCTCCGGCGCTCGCGGTATGACTGACCAGCACCAGGGTCGACCGCAACGTTGCCTCGATGCAACGACGGAGACCCGCCCGGGCCCAGGCCCGGAGTGCCAGGACGAAACTGCTTGGCCGGCCTCGAGCCAGCCCATGGTCAGCCCCAGATAATGCGAATGCCGGTCGACCAGCCCGTTCTGGATCAGGTGGACGCGCATACTGAACCCTCGTCCGGCCGGCCGTGATGCCGCACGAACCGCACATAGGCGGCAAAGGAATGCTGCCGGCGCCACGCCGCGCGTAGCCCGGTGGCTGCGGCGGCCAGCTGCGGCAGCCGGTCGAGCGCGGCGGCGGCGGCCTCGGCGGCGGCCTCGGCCGAGGGTACCTCGAAGACGACCCCGGCGACGGCCCCTCCGGCCACCTGCTCGCCCATCCAGGTCCGGCCCGGCACGACCACCGGCCGGCCGTAGGCGGCGGCCTCGGCCATGATGCCGGACACCCGCATCCGGTAGCGCGCCGGGGAATAGGGCAGCAGGACGATGCGCGACGACAGCAGCGCCCGGGCATGGTCCTCCATGGACTGGTCGCCGGCCACGGTCGTCAGCGCCAGGGGCGGCCCCTCGGCCATGGCCTGGCGCAGGCGGGCCGCCTGTTCGGGCTGGCGCAGCTGTACCAGGGCCGACCGGCCGGGCCGGTGCGCGGCGAACCGCTTCAGGATCTCCACCAGCCCCGCGCTGCCATGTTCCGGCCGGAGATGGCCGAGGATGGCGATGTCGTGGGGGGAGGGGGGCCGGGCCAGGAGGCGCGCTTCGGTCGCCGCGTCGACGACATGGACCCCGGCGGGCGACAGCCGGCACCGCCCGGCGATCGATGCCAGGGCGGCGCACAGCTGCGGCGCGGCCGCGGCGAAGACCGTCCGCTCCCGGCCGGCGCATCGCTCCAGACGCTCCATGGCGTAGCGATGGTGCACCGTGTCGCCGACCACCGTCCCGGCCGCCGCGTTGACCGTCCAGTCGAAGTCCGGAGCCCGGAACTGGCAATGCACGCGCGGCCGGCGGTCCGGGGGCAGCCTGTCCAGCCACAGGGAGAGCCCGAAGATGTCGCCGGGGCAGGCGTCGTCGAGGACGATCAGGTCGGCCGCGCCCACCGCGTCGAGGGGGATCGAACGGCAGTCGGCCGCGAACTGCAGGCCGAGCTCCACGAGGTTGCCGAGCCGGTCGTAGGCCGGATCGCGGACCGGTTGGGCGTCGGGCGCCCAGGTGAAGGTCGGGACCGCCCCGGTCGCCGCCCGGATCGCCGGCGGGATGTCGCGGGAGGCGTGGATCCGCAGCGCAAACCCCATGCTGCGCCCGGCCTCGATCCAGCCGAGCGCGGCGCCGAGCGAACGGGCATCGCGAAGCCCGCCCTGCATCAGGAAGACGGTCATGGCGGGGTGCCTATCGACGGTCGAGCCGGCCGCTGCGCTGCAGCAGCTCGACCCGCGCCCGGATCCGGGCGCCGACCGCCTGCGCGCTGAACTGGCTGCGCATGAACGCCGCCGCGCGGGCCCCCAGCGCGCGGGATTCCGCCGGCCGCTCGACCACCCGGCGCATCAGCCGGGCGGCGGCATCCACATCGGGCTCGGCCATCCGCATGCCGGCCGGCAGCGACCCCGCCTGCTGTTCGAGGCGCATCCAGCGGTAGGGCACCAGGTGGCTGTTCTCCGGCAGGGTGAAATCGAGGTTGCCGGAATATCCCGTGGCGATCACCGGCTTGCCGAAATACATCGCCTCGGCCATGGTCAGCCCGAAGCCCTCCGCGCGGTGCAGCGATATGTAGCAGTCGCAGGCGGCAATCAGCGCCTTGGTCCTGGGGTCGCTCCAGGTCTCGTTGACGAAGCGGATGTCGGGCCGGACCGCGAGCTGGCGCTGCAGGTGCAGGAACGCGTCCTCGGGGAAGGCGCGCGTCTTCAGGACCAGGCGAATCCGGCTCTCCGGCACGGGGAACGCCTGGACGAACGCCTGGATGACGCCCTGCGGGTTCTTGCGCGCGACGGTGCTGTTGGCATCGAACACGAACAGGAAGACGAAGGCGGACTCCTCGATGCCGAACTCGGCCCGGCCATGCGGCCCGGCGACCGGGCTGATGCACAGCGGCATGGGGACGACCGGCACCGGGAACTGCGGCGCTCCGGCACTGGCGGCGAAGCTGCTCGGGGCCCAGATTTCGTCGACCAGCGAGGCGGCGTCGTCCCACCCGGTCGGAAGGACGTCGGGCGCCTCGAAATTCCAGCAGCCAACCGTGAACCGGGACTTGAGGAGCCGGGCGGCAGGGCACCAGCCCTTCTCGATCAGCCGCAAGGCGATGTCCGGATGGGTGTGGAGCACGGTGATCGGCTGGGTCGGCGGCTCCATCATGCCGGGCCGGAATTCGGCCAGACGCACGGGAATGCCCGCGGCCGCGGCCGCGCTGGCCGTTCCGCGCGCCGCGACGGCCAGGCCGGTGGGGGTGCTGAAATGGCTGTAGATGGTCATCCCCGGCGGCGCATGCCCCGGTCCCGCGTCGCGATCGCTCTGTTCCCGCATCCCCGCCCGCCTGCCGCCCCCCGGCGCGCGTCCTTCGCGGCCGCCCCCGCCGCCGACCTTAGCGTGCAGCCGGCCCGCCCGGCAAATTTTCCCGGTTGTGACCGCCGTCACTTTGAACCTCCGGCGCTCGCGGTATGACTGACCAGCACCAGGGTCGACCGCAACGTTGCCTCGATGCAACGACGGAGACCCGCCCGGGCCCAGGCCCGGAGTGCCAGGACGAAACTGCTTGCGTCGGCCGGAGGCTTCTCTCTACCCTCCCGCCGCGAGTTCTCGGACTGGGAGCCGGCGGCCGGGCTTGTGCCCGGCAAGGCCAAAGTGGGTAATACGGCGAGGAGGTAGCCAGTTATGGCAATTTTTAGTTGGAATGGGGCCAGCAACCTGGATCTGAAGATCCTGGGGCAGTCGTTCGATTTCCGTTCGGACGTGCTTCAGGTTTCCGACCCGTCCCTGGCGGCCAGCCAGTTCGATCTGGTCGAGGTCGGTACCGACCTCGCCATCGTCAAGTCGCGCGATGCGACCGGCGCGCCGCTGGCCGCGGCCGACGTGCGCTATGCCTACATCCCGAACATGGTCATTCGCCAGGTCGGCGTCGATGCGAGCGATGCGTCGCAGAACATCGTCCTGTCGAACGGCGGCCAGCTCTGGGTCGGCCAGCGCGACACGGACACGGTCCTCGATGACTCCGGCAACGTGGTGCCGCTGAGCGCCGCGCTGCAGTCGGTGCAGGTGTGGGGCCTGGGCGGTGCGGACACGATCGCCACCGGCGATGCGGCCGACCGCGTCTATGGCAACACCGGCGCGGACAGCATCTCGGGCGGTGCGGGCAACGACTCGCTGTATGGCGGCCAGGAGAACGACACGGTTCTCGGCGGGGCCGGCAACGACCAGGTGGCCGGTGACCTCGGCAACGACAACCTGAACGGCGGTTCGGGCAACGACATCCTGTACGGCGGTTCGGGCAACGACGTCATCGATCCGGACACCGGCAACGACACCGTCTTCGCCGGCAACGGCAACGACACGGTGACGCTGGGCAACAGCGACACCGGCGACAAGCTGATCTACATGGACAAGATGCAGGATCTCGTCCTCATCACGTCCACCACGGGCGACCATCTCGTCTATATGGGCGAGAACAACGACAAGGCGCTGCTGACGGCCAATGCCGGCGACATCGAGGTCTATGGCGACGGCGGCAACGACACGCTGAGCGCCGGCAACTTCGGTGACGACACGCTGAGCGGCGGCGTCGACGACGACATCCTGGAGATCCAGGCGACCTCGATCGGCATGAAGACGCTGCTCGGCGGCGACGGCAAGGACTACCTGGAAGTCGACGATACGTCGGGCTACGCGTTCAGCCAGGTGCAGCCGAACACGCAGATCCATGCGTCCGGCGGCGAAGGCAACGACACCATCGACTATGAGCGTGGCCTGTTCATCGCCGACCAGAACGACGGCGGCAGCGGCAGCGACATCATCAGCTTCGAGCAGCCGACGAACCTGGTGCTGCGCGACCTGTCGATCCAGAACATCGAGACCATTCTCTTCTCGAACAGCGAAGACGACTACGTCAAGTTCGCCGACGGCAACAACACCGGCACGTCGGTGTTCGTCGATGCGCGCTACGGCAACGACAAGATCGATGCCTCGGCGGAAAGCAGCTCGTCCTATGTGCTGAACGGCGGCGACGGCTGGGACAGCCTGGTCGGCGGTGCCGGTGCCGACACGCTGCGCGGCGACGACATCTACGGCACCTACAACTCGGCCCCGGGCTCGGACACCGTCGACTACGAGCTCGGCACCAACTACGGCGATACGCTGACCGGCGGTAAGGGAGCCGACGCCTTCGTGCTCGACTTCCCGACCTACGGCGCCGAGAATGCGGATACCGTGGGTTCGCTGGATATCTTCACCACCAGCGTCTTCGATCGCATCACCGACTTCGATACCAGCCAGGACCGGCTGCTGATCGACGGTGATCTGTTCGGCGGCATGGCCGCGCCGATCGTCTACATGAGCACCGACGGCGAGGATATCGACGGCAACGACAATATCCTCATCAACATCGGCCAGAACTGGGACGATATCGGAACGGCGAGCATTGGCGGTATTCACGGGACCGGCTGGCTCGGCCAGTTCGTGACCGACCCGGTCTCCATCGCCGACATCGATCCGTCGACGGGCGATCATCCGGGGCTGGTCTTCGTCATCTCCGACCAGCTGCTGGGCGACGGCACCTACGCCACGGAGATCTGGTACATCTCCAACCTCGACGCCCTCGATCTCGTGGGCGGGTCGTTTGCCGGCATCGAAGTGTGGGCCGCTCCGGTCGCGGTCATCACCAACATCACCTCGGTGGCGCAGCTGGCGACCTTCACCGAAGCGAACTTCGACTTCAGCTACGACAGCAGCGTGTTCGAGGCGGCGGTCGACAAGAACTACACGGCCATCGTCGACTACACCGTGTAAGCGGTCGGTTCATCCGATCGACGAGCTGGAGCCAGGGCGCAAGCCCTGGCTCTTTTTTTGTGCATCGGGGCCTGCATCCAGGTTGCGCTTTTCCGCCGGAGCGGCGGCGGATGCGCTGGCCACCGGTCAAAGCGTCCCTCGACCAAGGCTCGGGATGAGGAGATTTTCCTTTCTCCACGAGCGTTTGCGCCGATGGCGAAGTCCCCTCATCCCGAGCGTAGTCGAGGGACGCTTTGGCCGACAGGCGATGCTCCAATCAACAGCCCTGGAGCGTTTCATCCCTTCAGGTCGGTCCAGCCGGTCAGAACTCGTCCCGAACGCGGTCGAGGCTCGCTACGACCAAGGGGCCAGCGCCCCGTTTCCGGCCAGGACTTCTTCGTCCTGCTGCAAGCGCCGGTGCAAGGGAGAGCGGCCGGATCAGCGTCCGGCGGCCATGCGGCCCTGGGCATGGGAGCCGGCCGCCATGCCGAAGGATGCATCCTCCAGCAGGGCCTCGCGCACCCGGCCGATCACCCCCGGCCAGTCGTTGGCCCGCTGCTGCCGGAACAGGGTCGCGGTCGGATACCAGGGCGTGTCGGATCGGTCCAGCATCCAGCGCCAGCAGGGCGTCGCCGGCAGCAGGAACCAGGTCGGCCGCCCCAGCGCGGCGGACAGGTGGCCGACCGAGGTGTCGACGCTGACCACCAGGTCGAGGTTCGCGACCAGCCCGGCCGTATCCGAGAAGTCGGTCAGCTCCTCGCCGACCCGCAGGAGGCGCGGCTCGCCGCGCAGGGTGGCCATGTCGGCCGCCCGCACCTCCTTCTGCAGGCTGACGAAGTGCGCGTCGAGGTCGAACAGCGGCCGGAACTGGTCCAGGCGGGCCGAGCGGTTGCGGTCATTGCCGTAGCGCGGGTTGCCCGACCAGACGATGCCGATCCGCGGCCGGCCGTCGTCCGGCAGCCGGCGCCGCCAGGCCTCGATCCGGGCCGGTTCGGCCGCCAGGTAGGAGTGGGCGGCCGGGACCGTTTCCACCGTGGTGCCGAAGGCGTGCGGCAGGCTCATCAGCGCGCAGCGGAAGTCGCAGTCCGGGTGCGCGTCGCCCGCGCCGAGCACCGCATCGACGCCCTCGAGGCTGTGCATCAGGCCCTTGAGCGGCGACTGCACCCACAGCAGCACCCGGGCGCCCAGGCGATGGACCCGCGGCGCATAGCGGCAGAACTGGATCGTGTCGCCCAGCCCCTGTTCCGATTGCAGCAGGATCGTCCGGCCGGCCAGGGGTTCCGTCCCGGTCCAGGTCGGAATCCGCCGGCGGCCGTCCGCGAGTGCCGCCTTGGGTGGCCTGTGGCGGCTCTCGTAGTGCTGCCATCCCTCTCTCAAGCGGCCCAGAAGCAGGTAGTGCGCTCCCAGGACGAACCGTTGCGAATCTTTGGCCGGGGCCTGCGCCACCAGCCGCTCGGCATGGTCGGTCGCCTCGGCGAAGCGGCGCAATGCGACCAGCAGGAAGAAATACTCGGAGCGGAGGTCGGTCGAGTCCGGCGCCGCTTCCAGCGCCGCCTCCAGTCGCTGCGCCGCCTCGTCCAGCCGGTTGACATGCCGCAGCGCGCGCACCTGGACCGCGATCGCCTCGGGCGCGCCGGGGTTGAGCGCGAGCGCCCGCTCGGCATCCAGGAGTGCCTCGTCGAACCGGCCGAGCCTGATGCGCACGTCGCAGCGGATTCGCAGCGCCGCCTCGGCATCCGGCTCCCGCGCCAGCAGGGCATCCAGCACGTCCCCGGCCTCGTCGTATCGCTTCAGCTCGGCCAGGACCACGGCCTGCTGGAGGATCGCCTCCTGCTCCTGCGGGGCGTCCGCCAGGATCGCCTCGAAACAGGCGAGCGCCTCGTCGAAGAGGTTGAGCTGCATCAGGGCCAGGCCGCGATTGAGCCGGGTCTTCGCGGTGGGCGGGCGGTGGCGTTCGGCCCGGTCGAGGTCGGCCAGGGCCTCCTGCGGCCGGTCGAGCGCGCGCAGCACCGTGGCCCGGCCATTCAGCGCCTCGGCAAGGTCGCCGCGGATCGCCAGCGCCGCGTCGAAGGCCGCCAGCGCCTCGGCCGGGCGGTGCAGCCGCTCCAGGATGTTGCCGCGGTTGCTCAGCAGGTCGGCCGAGCGCGGCTGCAGGGCGAGGGCCCGGTCGACATGCAGCAGGGCCGAATCGAGCTGCCCCATGGTCTTCAGGAGGGACGCCATGTTGCCGAGCGCGCTGACCGAGCCCGGGTCGATCGCCAGCGCGCGGTCGAGGCTGGCCCGCGCCGCTTCCGGCCGCCGCAGCCCCTGCAGGGCGGCCGCATGGTTGGTCCACAACGCCGCCAGGTCCGGGCGGTGGCCGAGGGCGGTCTCGAAGACCTTCAGGGCCGCGGCGTGATCCCCGCGGCCGAGCGCGATGATGCCGAGCAGGTGCAGCGCCTGCAGGTCGCCCGGCGTTTGCGCCAGGATCGCCCGGCAGCGGACGTCCGCCCCGGCCGCGTCGCCCGCCCGGTACAGGGCCTGCGCCGCCCCGAAGGCCGGCGACGCGGCCGGCGGTGGTTCGGCGGCGGACCGCGTCTCCGCCGGGCGGCGGGGCCGCGCGCCGTCAGCCGGCCGGCGATGCATCGCGGCTGCCGGCCGGGCTCTCGTCCCCATGGCTCATCCGGGCGAGGATGCGGGCGCGCATCATCTGGTTCTCCAGGGCGTGCGGATCGAGCTCCAGCGCCGTGTCGGCCGATTCCAGCGCCTCGCCGAGCCAGCCGAGCATCAGCAGCGATTCCGCCCGGCCGCGATGGGCGACAACGAGGCGGGGCTGGATCGCCAGCAATGCTTCGTAGGCGTCCACCGCATCTCCGGCCCGGTCCATCGCCAGGAACAGCTCGGCCTTCAGCATCAGCGCGTCGGGAAAGTTCGCCCGCACGGCGAGCGCCTGGTCGAGGCTGTCCAGCGCCTCCTCCCGGCGGTCCAGGGCCAACAGGGTCTGGGCGCGATTGAGCCATGTCCGGCCGCCCGGCGGGCGCAGCGTCATGGCCCGGTCGATGTCGGCCAGCCCCGCTTCCGCCCGGCCGGTCAGCCGCCGCAGCCGCCCGCGATTGTTCAGCGCCTCGGCGAAGTCCGGTTCGAACGTGAGCGCCGCCTCGATTTCGGCGACGGCTTCGTCGAGCCGCCCCATCCTCTCCAGGGTCAGCGCCCGCCCGTTCCGGGCGTCGGCCGAGCGCTCCTTGATCGCCAGCGCCCGGTCGTAGCTCTCGAGGGATTCGGCGAGCCGGCCCAGCCCCCGCAGCACCGCCCCGAGATTGGCATGGGCGACGAACGAGTCGGGTTCGATCGCCAGCGCCTGGGCGAAGCTCTCCGCCGATTCCTCCAGCCGGTCCTGCAGGCGCAGCACCTGGCCGCGCCCGGCCCATAGCGGTGCCAGGTCCGGGCGATGCCGCAGCCCCTCGTCGAACATCGCCAGCGCGTGGCCGTGCTGGCGGGTCTGCAGGAAGATCGTGCCCATCAGGTGGTATGCCGGCGCGAAGTCCGGCGCCGCGGCCAGGATCGCCTTGCAGACGTTGAGGGCCGGCTCCAGCTTGCCGTCCCGGCGCAACTGCTGGGCCTGGGCAAACGCGTCGGGGCGGGGTGCAGCGGTGGTCATGTCGCTTCCATCGTCGGTGGGGGTGGGGAACGGGGGCAAGCGGCCGGATCGGCGCCGGCCGTCCGCACCCGGTCCGGCCGCCAACTCGCCAGCGATGCTGCCACGCGCCTCGCCACTCCCGCCCAATCGCCCGTGCTCGCTTGCCGGTACAGACGCGCCGCAGCGTACCATGGGCTGTCGTCGCGCTCCAGCAGCCACCGCCAGCTCGGCGTCGCCGCCAGCAACACCCAGACCGGCCGGCCCAGCGCCCCGGCCAGGTGCACGACCGAGGTGTCGACCGAGATCGTCAGGTCCAGGTTGGCGATCAGGCCGGCGGTGTCGCCGAAATCCTCCAGGGCGTCGGTCCGGTCGAGGATCTGCGGATGGGCGGCCAGGGCGTGCCGGTCCGCCGGCCGCGGGTTCTTCTGCAGGCTGACGAACTGCAGGCGGTCCCCCAGCGCCAGGACCGGGCGCAGCGCATCCAGCGTCATGGAGCGGTTGTGGTCGTTGTCGTGGCGCGGATTGCCCGACCAGGCGAGCCCGACCCGCGGCCTGCCGTCGGCCGGAAGCAAGGCCGCCCAGGCCGCCGTGCGGTCGGCCGGCGCAGCCAGGTACGCCGCCGCCGGGATGGTGTCGAGCCGGACGCCGAGGGCATGCGGCAGGCTCATCAGCGGATAGCGATAGTCGCACCAGCCGACGGCGTCGCCGGGCGACAGCACGCCCGCGATGCCGGGCAGCGGGCGGAGCAGGGAATTCAGCTCCCGCTGGACCCACAGGAAGACGACCGCCCCCATCGCGGCGACGTGCGGGGCGAAGCGGCAGAACTGCAGCGTATCGCCCAACCCCTGCTCGGCCATCAGCAGGATGGTCTTGCCGGCCAGGGGCGCCCGGCCGTCCCACATGGGCACCCGGCCGTCGCCGGGGACGACCGGGCGGGCGGGCTGCAACCGGTATTCCATATTCTCCCAGCCGCGCTCGAAGTCGCCCAGCAGCAGCTGGGCCAGGCCGGCGGCGACCCGTGCCCGGCGATTGCCCGGTGCCAGCTCGACCGCCCGCTCCAGCGCGGCCCGCCCTTCCGCGAACCGCTGGCAGCGCATGTGCAGAGCGCCGAGGGCGCCATGGACCGCCGACGAGTCGGGCGCGAGCACCCGAGCCCGCTCCAGGTCCGCCGCCGCTGCCTCGGGCTGCCGCATCTCCCGCCGGATGCGCGCGCGCAGGACCAGGTGATCGGCCCGGCCCGGCTCGCACCGCAGCGCGTCGTCGGCGGCGGCCAGCGCGGCGTCGTGCCGCCGCATGGCCAGCAGCGCCTCGGCCAGGCCGCGATGGACGGCGGCCAGGCCGGGCCGGGCGGCCCGCAGGACATCCCAGGCGCCGAGGGCTTCGCCATGGCGCTTCATCGCCATGAGCAGGTCGGCCTTGTGGAGCAGGGTCCCGGGCGAATCCGGTGCGATGGCCAGCGCCCGGTCCAGGCTGTCGAGCGCTTCCGGCAGCCGGCCCAGCCCGCGCAGCGCCAGCCCGCGCCCGGTCCACAGGGCCGCCCGGTCCGGCCGGTGGCGCAGGCCCCGGTCGAAGGCGGCCAGCGCCTCGCCATGCCGCCGCCGCTCCAGGCCGATGGAGCCTGCCAGGTGGTGCGCGTCGGCGCAGTCCGGCCGCTGTGCCAGGACCGCTTCGCACAGCGTCGCGGCCGCCTCGATCCGCCCCCTGCGGAACAGCTCCTGCGCCTCCTGGAAGGCATCAGCGCCGGGGGCGGAAACATCGGTCATGGATACTCCGTCGAACGGCACGCCACGGGCGGGCGCGGACGTCAAGTCGATTTCGCCGCAGCCCGTGAGCACTTGCCATGGAACGGCAGGGATGGCAAAGACCACGTATTGAGTGACGGCCGTCATTGAACCGCCGTGGCCTGTGGGCCGACGATAGGCTGAGAGCCGGCGCTGTGATATGCAGCGCGATCGCCGGGGCGGGCAGCCTGACAGATAGAAGGTCGAATGACTGAAAAGCTGAATTCCGTGCGGGCCCTTCTGCGCGCATGCCGGCCGGAATTGATCACCATCGGGGTGATCACCTTCTTCATCAACATGCTGATGCTGGTCCTGCCGCTCTATACGCTGCAGATGTTCAACCGCGTCTTCGCCAGCGGCAGCATGTCGACCCTTCTGCTGCTGACGGTGATCGCGGTCTTCTCGATGCTCATCATGGGCGTCCTGTATTTCGTGCGCACCCGCGTCACCAACGAGATGAGCAACAAGATCGACGCGCTGCTGGGCGAGGACCTGCTGCGCCTGTCGATTCGCAACGGCCTGCTCAACAATGGCGCGCGCGACGCGCAGGGGTTGCGCGACCTGGCGGCGGTGCGCAACTTCCTGGCCGGCGGCGAACTGCCCAACCTGTTCGACACCCCCTGGGTCCCGCTCTACCTGTTCATCATCTGGGTCTTCGACCCGCTGCTCGGCTATGTCGCGCTCGGCGGCTCGCTGGTCATGGTCTGCTTCGCGATCGCCAACGAGGTGCTCTCCCGCCGGCCGCTGCGCATGTACAACGCGGCCAGCATCCTGGCGAGCCAGGAGGCCGAGGCGATGGTCAAGAACGCCGAGGCCATCGAGTCGATGGGCATGATGAAGGGCGTCGTGCGCCAGTGGCGCAAGATGCAGACCGTCGTCCTGTCCTCCAACAGCCGCTCGAACAAGATCAGCAGCTTCGTCGGTACCACCTCGCGCACCGTCCGCCTGCTGGTGCAGATCGCGGTCACCGCGGTCGGCGCCTACCAGGTGGTGAGCCACTCGATCAGCCCCGGCGCCTTCGTCGTCGCCAACATCCTGATGGCCCGCGCGCTGGCCCCGGTCGATGCCGCCATCGGCACCTGGCGCGCCGTCGTCGCCTTCATGACCGCCGCCCGCCGGCTCGACGCGATGATGAAGGACCTGCCGCGGCTCGACGTGCAGGCGATGGCGCTGCCGGCGCCCAAGGGCCGCCTCTCGGTCGATCGCCTGGTCTATCGCCACCGCGTCGGCGGCAACCTCGCGCCCGCGATCCTGAAGGGCGTCAGCTTCGCGATCGAGGCGGGCGAGGCGCTGGGCATCGTCGGGCCGAGCGGCTCCGGCAAGTCGACGCTCGTCAAGTGCATCGTCGGCGTCTGGCAGCCGATCAGCGGCACCGTGCGCCTCGACGGCGCCGACGTCGCGCAGTGGGACCCGGAGGATCTGGGCCAGTACATCGGCTACCTGCCGCAGGACGTGGAGCTGTTCAACGCGACCATCCGCGAGAACATCTCCCGCTTCCAGGAAGCGAACCCGGCCGACATCGTCGCCGCCGCCCAGATGGCGGGCGTGCACGACCTGATCCTGCAGCTGCCCAACGGCTACGACACCCGGATCGGCACCAACAGCTACATCCTGTCCGGCGGCCAGCGGCAGCGCATCGGCCTGGCCCGGGCCCTGTTCGGCCACCCCAAGATGCTGGTGCTGGACGAACCCAACGCCAATCTCGACACCGAAGGCGAGGCGGCGCTGCGCCAGGCGCTGGTCCGCTGCAAGGAGCTCGGCACCACCGTGATCGTCATCGCCCACCGCCCGAGCATCCTCTCCAACGTCGACAAGATGCTGTTCATGCGCGACGGCCAGGTGGAGCTGTTCGGGCCCCCGGCCGAGGTCATGGCCCGCCTGTCGCCCCCCGGCGGGCAGCGGCCGCGCGTGGTGGCGGGGCAGGGCGGCGCCGGCCCGGCGGTGCAGGTGGCGGCCGGCGGGGCGCCAGGCGGGCCGCCGCGACGACCGCCCGCACCGGAGGGAGCCGCGCCATGAGCCGGGTCACCGAAGGCGAGCTGCTGGCCAAGCCGCAGGCCGGGGCCCTGACCGATCCGCTCGCCCGGTCGGCGGAGACGAAGGAGGACCAGGACCTCTATAGCGTCGAGGCGATCACCCGCTCGATCCGGCGCTGGACCATGGTCGGCATGGTCACCATCCTCCTCTTCTTCGGCGGGGTCGTCGGCTGGGCCGCGGTGGCCCAGCTGGACAGCGCGTCGGTGGCACCCGGCACGGTCGGCGTCTACATCAACCGGCAGGCCGTCCAGCACCTCGAAGGCGGCATCATCCGGGAGATCAAGGTACGGGACGGCGACCTGGTGAAGCCCGGCGACGAACTGCTGCTGCTGGACGACACCCAGCCGCGCGCCAACCTGCAGATCAATGAGAGGCGATATGTCGGCCTGCAGGCCGCCGAGGCACGGCTGCTGGCCGAGCGCGACCGCAAGGATACCGTCGAGTTCCCGGCCGAACTGGTGAAGGCCGCCGCGGACGACCCGGAAATCCAGGACATCCTGCGTTCGCAGATGAACGTGTTCAAGGCGCGCCTGGCCTCCAGCAAGGGGCAGGAGAGCATCCTGCGCCAGCGGATCGTCCAGTCGCGCGAGCAGATCGGCGGCTTCGAGGCGCAGCAGCGCGCGCGGGCCGACCAGATCCGCCTGATCAACGAGGAAGTGGCGACGGTCGAGCGGCTGCTCGCCACCGGCAACGCCCTGAAGCCGCGGCTGCTCGCCCTGCAGCGGGCCCGGTCGGAGCTGGAAGGCCAGCGCGGCGACCTCGTCGCCAACATCGCCCGCGTCAAGCAGGTGATCGGCGAGGCCGAGCTGCAGATCCTCAACATCAACACCGAGGTGCAGCGCACCGTAACCCAGGAACTGCGCGAGACCGAGGCGCAGATGCTGGAGACGGCCGAGCGCATGCGCGTCGGCCGGGACGTGCTGCGCCGGACCGCCGTGCTGGCGCCGGTCGAGGGCGAGGTCGTGAACCTGCGCTATTTCGCCGTCGGTGCCGTCGTCCGCCCCGGCGACACGATCATGGAAATCGTCCCCACCAACGACGTCCGCATCGTCGAGGTCAAGGTCAACCCCAACGACATCGACACGGTGCGCGTCGGCGCCACGGCCCGCGTCCGGCTCACCGCCTTCAACCAGCGCGTGACCCCGCAGGTGGACGGCAAGGTGATCCAGGTCTCCGCCGACGCGATCGTCGATCCGCAGACCGGGGTGGCGTCCTATCACGCGCGCATCGCGCTGTCGGTGGAGGCGCTGCAGGTGGCCGACCTGCTGCCGTCGCAGCTGCTGCCCGGCATGCCGGCCCAGGCAATGATCTGGACCGGCCAGCGCACCGCGCTCGAATACTTCTTCGAGCCGTTCCTGGTGGCGATGCGGACCGCGTTCCGCGAGGACTGATCCGCCCCGGGCCGCCCCTCGGAAGGGGCGGCCCGGACCGGGACTAGCCGGCCGGCGGCTTCTCTCCGGGCGGCATCCGGCCGTGCGCCAGGTCGCGCAGCAGGCCGATGTGACGCGCCATGCAATGCTTCAGCTGGTAGGAATCGAGCACCGTCTGGCGGGCGGCGCGGCGGATATGCGCCATGCCGTCGGGGTGCTCCAGCACCTCCTCCACCTGTGCGGCGATCGCGGCGTCGTCGAAGAAATCCACCAGCAGCCCGTTCTCGCGGTCGACCACGACCTCCTGCACCGGCGGCGTGCGCGAGCCGACGATGACGCAGCCGGTCGACATCGCCTCCAGGAACGACCAGGACAGGACGAACGGGTAGGTCAGGTAGACGTGGCAGCTGGAGACCTGCAGCACCTTCAGGAAGGTGGGGTAGGGGACCTGACCCAGGAAATGCACCCGCTCCGGGTCGATCTTGACCTGCTTCAGCAGCTCCTCGCGGTAGGTCTTCTTGTCGGGCAGGGCGGCCCCGTAGCTGACCCCGTCGCCGCCGACGATGACGAAGTGCGCGTTGGGCCGGCTTTTGCACAGCCGCTCCACCACCTTCATGTAGACCGGAAAGCCGCGATAGGGCTCCAGGTTGCGCGAGACATAGGTGATGATCTCGTCGCCCTTGCGCAGCACCCGACCGTCCGGCAGCTTCAGCTCCGCCTGGTCGACGGGCGCACAGACCTCGGCGTTGATCCCGTCATGGATGACCGAGATCTTCGAGCGCAGCTCGGGCGGGTTCTGCTGCCACTGCCAGCGGGTCGGCGAGACCGCCCAGTCGCAGGCGACCAGGCTCAGCAGGTTGTTGGCGTTCTTGGCCCGGATCCGGCAGACGCGGTCCAGGTCGAACTTGGCGCCCGGCTCGAAATGGACGTCGGCCCCGAACGCGTTGTAGTAGAATTCCGTGTAGTTCAGCAGCTTGCTGTCGGGGAACACGTCCTTGATGAACAGCCCCTCGCCCCAGCCGGGATGACAGTAGATGACGTCCGGGACGAAGCCCTTGCCCTTGATCGAGACCGCCGCGCGCGCCGCCCCCTGGCCGTACAGGACCTGCTCCTCGTAGGGCTTGACGTAGGGGTGGATCTTCTCGGTCGGCTGGCGCGCCAGCTTGTATTCCGCCTTCTTCACGCCGGCGAGGTTGGGCTTGCCCTCGCGGGTGATGAACCAGACCTCATTGTCCCGGTCGGCAGCCAGGCGCGGCGCCAGATATTTGAACTGGGCTGGGCAATTTTGATGGATGAACAGGATGCGCATCGGCAATCACGATCGGCATGAGGTGGGGACGCCCCGGCGCTGGGACCGGGTCGCCGGCCGCGGCATGCGGCCCGGGCGGCGTATCGGGCGAGGAACGGGAGCGGACGGATGGCGGTGAGGATCCCTTTTAGGCCATTTCCTCCGGCACCGGAGCGTCGGCGCGTTCTATTCACGATCGCGCATTACTACGCGGAGTCCCCGGACGGCAAGTATGGTTCCACCCGGTCGGGGGCGCGCATGGCGCGGCGGAACGCGCTCGAAGGGGCGATCTCGATCCTGCGCGACACCATCGCCCAGCCGCACGCGCTGGTCCATGGGCCGGCCCACGGGTTCGTCCCGGCCAACGGCGACGACGCGACGGAGGTCGACATCGTCGTCTGCACGACCGGCGGCGACCATCTGGTGGACGAGCTGGGCCTGCCGGCCGGTGCCTTCCGCCACCACCGGACGGCCGCCAACCCACGCTTTCTCGGCTATGAATGCCACGCCGTGCTGCGCGACGCCGTCGCCGACTACGACTGGCTGTGCTTCCTCGAGGACGACATCGCGCTCGTCGACCCGATGTTCTTCACCAAGCTCGACTGGTTCGCCGGCTGGGCCGGCCCGGATGCGGTGCTGCAGCCGAACCGCTTCGAGACGCTCGAGCACGGGCCGGTGCAGCGCCTCTACATCGACGGCGAGCCGTCCTCGATCGACAAGCTCGGCTACGTGCCGGATCGCCGCGACCGCACCTGGATCTCGGCCGAGGCGCTGGGGCGGCGCATGTGGTTCGGGCGGGTCCCCAACGCCCACTCCGGCTGCTTCTTCCTGAGCCGGGCGCAGATGCGGCACTGGATGGCCCAGCCGGACTTCCTGCGCCGCGACCGCGATTTCGTGGGCCCGCTGGAGAGTGCCGCGACCCTCGGCCTGCTGCGCCATTTCCGGGTCTACAAGCCGGCGCGGGCCAATGCCTCGTTCCTGGAGGTGCGCCACCTCCACCGCCGCTACCTGGGGGCGATGCTGGATATCGTCTGAGGCCGGAGAGGGCTCAGCGTGGCCGCCGCAGGAACCAGGGGCGGCGCTGCTGGGCGCGGATCCGCTCGATCTCCTCCCGCGCCCGGCCGAGCTCGACGGTGGAGGCGTTGAGGGCGGTCCAGATGCCCTTCAGCCAATCGTTGACGGACCCCTGCAGCGATTCCGAATAGGCGGCGACGCGCGCCGTCTCGTGCGACAGCCGGGCCAGCTCCGGCACCGCCTCGTCCAGCCGCCGCTCGATCGCCGCCACCCGCCCGTCCAGCGCGCGGACCCCGCCCTCGACCGCCGCCAGCCGGTCGTCGACCGCGTCGAAGCGGCGGTCGACCGTGTCGAGGCGCCGCCGCATCACGTCCAGGTCGCGGCTGGTGGTGTCGAAATACTGCGGGGTGGTCGCGGGGTTGTCGACATGGTCCTGGCCGACCCAGCTGGACAGGGGCCGCCGGCTGTCGATCGCCGGCAGGAAGCGGTCCTCGAAGATGCCGGGCAGGGGGACCGCGCGCAGCGCCCGGGGCTCGCCCATGCGGGCGATGAAGGTCTCGCGGTCGCCATAGCTCAGGATGGCGGGATAGAGGCACTCGGTGACGGCGGCGAAGCCCGAGCGGGCGAGCGCGTTGACCAGGGAAGGCTTGCTCATCCAGAACGAGTAGGCGTTGTCGAGCGAGGCCCATTCCCGCTTCTCGCGGGTGGTCGGGTCGGCCCCGTCCTCGTGCTCGCGCCGGCTGATGCCGAAATACTCCTCGCCCTTGTACTCGAACCGCTCGGTCACCGTCTGGGCGTAGTGGGTCTCGACGATCGCCAGGTCGTCGCACATGCCGGCCATGTTCTCGAACACCCGCAGCACGTCGGGCGCATCCAGATGGTAGAGCAGGCCGCAATTGAGGATCACGTCGAACCGGCCGAAGCGGTCCGCCGTCGCCTCGCGGGCGTCGCCCTGCTCGAAGCGGACCCGGTCCAGGCCCAGCGCCTCCTGGGCGAAGCGGGCGCGCGCCAGGGGGGCGGCACGCCCCTCGACCCCCACCACCTCGGCCCCGTGCAGGCCGAACTCGATCGCGTAGAGCCCCTCGCTGCAGCCGAGATCGAGGATGCGCAGACGGTCGAGCGGCTTGCGGGCGATGGCGCCGACCAGATCGAGCAGGTGCTTGGCGGTGTTCTCGGCGCCCACCACCCGGTCGCCGATCGTGTAGACGCCCTGGCCCAGATGGATGTTGTGGCCGACCCAGGGGCCGTGCTCGGCCGCGACCGCGTCGCGGCGGCGGATCAGGTCGTCTCGGGTGGCGGGGGCCTGGGGCGTCATGGCGGCGTGCCTCCGGGTCGGGGGGCTGCCCCGAGCGCGAAATCGGTGATGGTGACGTTGGCGGCGATCGAGATGCGCTCGCCGGCACCGGAGAAGGGGTGGACGGCGTGTTCCAGCCACGCCGGGAAGAGGACCATCAGGCCCGCCTCCGCCGCCAGGGTGAGGGCGGCGCCGAAGGAGAAGCCGGGGGCGGCCGCGAAGGCGGCGGCCGGGCGCGGGTCGCGCAGCTCCAGCCGGCCGCCGAGCGGCCGGGCGGGATCGGGCGGTGGGGCGGCGACGTAGTACACGACCGCCCAGTGGTTGCCCGGATGGGTGTGGACCTCGTTGTAGTGGCCGGCCCGGCTGACATTGGCCCAGGCCTGGGCGGTGAAGGACAGGCGGAAATCCTCCACCCCGGCGCGGCGCGCCGGCAGGCGCTGGGCGGCGCGCACCGCCTGCTCCAGCCAGCCGCGGTAGGCTGCGACGCCGGGCCCGCCCCAGTTCAAGAGGTCGGGGCGCGACTGCCAGCCCCCGGCATTGCTGCGCGCGACACCCGGCTCCCGCGCCGCCCGTTCCAGGATCGCCTGGCGCAGCGCCGCGTTGGCCTCGGCGGCGCCTTCGGGCCGGAGTGTGATGACCGGGGTGCCGAAGAACAGGCCGGCGTCGCGGTCGATGGCGATGTCGATGGTCATGGAGGGCGCCTTGTAGCAGCGCCGCCGCCGTCCCTCAATCCGGGGGCGGCCCGCTTATCCCGGAAGAGGACGGAGCGCAAAGAGCGCGACCGCGGCGGCGTTGGAGACGTTGAGGCTGCCGATGGGCCCGGCGGTCGGCAGGCGCACCAGCCGGTCGCAGCGCTCGCGCGTCAGCCGGCGCAGCCCGTCGCCCTCGGCCCCCAGCGCGATCGCCACCCGCTCGCCCGGCCGGCCGGCGGCGAGCACCTCCTCGCCCTCCTCGGCCAGGCCGAGGCAGAGGAAGCCCTCGTCCTGCAGGTCGGTGATCGCCCGGGCCAGGTTGACGACCCGGACCAGCGGCACCACTTCCACCGCCCCGGAGGCGGCCTTGGCCAGGGTTCCGGTCAGCGGCGGGGCGTGCCGCTCGGGCAGGATGACGGCGGCTGCGCCGAAGGCCGCGGCCGAGCGCAGGATCGCCCCCACATTGTGCGGGTCCGTCACCTGGTCGAGCAGCACCAGCGTCACCGGCCGGCCGGCCGGCAGGGATGCCAGCAGATCCTCCAGGTCCGGCGCGGGCAAGGGGTCGGCGGCCAGGGCCACGCCCTGGTGGACGCTGCCGGCCGGCAGCAGCCGGTCCAGGGCGGCGCGCTCGACCGACTCGACGAGCGGCCGGCGCGCCGGCGGCAGGGCGGCCGCCGCCTCGGCCAGCCCCTGGCCCGAATCGGCGACCAGCAGCAGCCGCCTGCAGGCTCGGGCGGGGTTGGCGAGCGCGGCCGCGACGGCATGGTGGCCCCACAGCCATGCGGCCGCCGCGGTGCCGGAACCTGCGGCCGGATTGCGGCCTGGATGGCGTCCCGGGCCGCTTCCCGACGCGTCGGCCGGCGCGGAAGCGGGTTGCCGGCCGGGCGTTTGGCCGGCCCGGAAGGGGCGCTTGGGCTTCATCGGCGGCACCCAGCGGACGGCGCGAGAAGGAGTTCGGTATTTGACGTTGACAATGGAGGTGAAATTCCCTTAGTTCCGCCTTCCGTCGCGGCGGGGGAGCAATCCCCCGACGGCGGAGGGGTGGCCGAGCGGTCAATGGCAGCAGACTGTAAATCTGCCGACTTCACGTCTACGTAGGTTCGAATCCTACCCCCTCCACCACGCGACGGCAAAGGCGCATCGCGATCGACGAAGGCGCGGGTGTAGCTCAATGGTAGAGCTCCAGCCTTCCAAGCTGGCTACGTGGGTTCGATTCCCATCACCCGCTCCAGCCGATCGTCGCTGCGCCCGTTCGGGATTGCGTTAGAGATGACTGCCTTAGCCCTCCGCTAGGCCCACGAAGGAACCAGGCACCGATGTCCAAGGCGAAATTTCAGCGGAACAAGCCGCATTGCAACATTGGGACGATTGGGCACGTTGACCACGGGAAGACGTCGCTGACGGCGGCGATCACGAAGGTTCTGGCGGAGACTGGCGGGGCGACGTTCACGGCATACGACCAGATCGACAAGGCGCCCGAGGAGCGTGCGCGCGGGATCACGATCTCGACGGCGCATGTGGAGTACGAGACGGCGAACCGCCACTACGCGCATGTCGACTGCCCCGGTCACGCGGATTATGTGAAGAACATGATCACGGGCGCGGCGCAGATGGACGGGGCGATCCTGGTTGTTTCGGCGGCGGACGGCCCGATGCCGCAGACGCGCGAGCACATCCTGCTGGCGCGCCAGGTGGGTGTTCCGTCGCTGGTCGTGTTCATGAACAAGGTGGACATGGTCGACGACGAGGAGCTGCTGGACCTGGTGGAGCTGGAGGTCCGCGAGCTGCTGTCGTCGTACAATTTCCCGGGCGACGACATTCCGGTGATCCGCGGCTCGGCGCTGATGGCGCTGGAGGACAAGCAGCCGGAGATCGGCAAGCAGGCGGTTCTGAAGCTGATGGCGGCGGTGGACGAGTACATCCCGCAGCCGGAGCGTCCGAAGGACCGTCCGTTCCTGATGCCGATCGAGGACGTGTTCTCGATCTCGGGCCGCGGCACGGTGGTGACGGGCCGGGTCGAGCGCGGGATCGTGAAGGTCGGCGAGGAAATCGAGATCGTCGGTCTGAAGCCGACGGTGAAGACGGTGGTGACCGGGGTCGAGATGTTCCGGAAGCTGCTGGATTCGGGCGAGGCGGGCGACAACATCGGCGCGCTGCTGCGCGGGGTGAAGCGCGAGGACGTGGAGCGCGGCCAGGTTCTGGCGGCGCCGGGTTCGATCACGCCGCACACGAAGTTCGAGGCGGAAGCGTACATCCTGACGAAGGAAGAGGGCGGCCGCCACACGCCGTTCTTCACGAACTACCGTCCGCAGTTCTACTTCCGGACGACGGACGTGACCGGGATGGTGCAGCTTCCGGAAGGCACGGAAATGGTGATGCCGGGCGACAATGTGAGCATGCAGGTGGAGCTGATCGCCCCGATCGCGATGGACGAAGGCCTGCGCTTCGCCATCCGCGAGGGCGGCCGCACCGTCGGCGCCGGCGTCGTCGCGAAGATCATCGCCTGAAGTCGGGCATCGAAGCCGGCCCGGCCCTGCGGGGGCGGATCGGCTTCGAGGTCGGGCGGCGTTCCTCCGGGGGCGTTGGCCGAGGGCGTGGGATAGGAGTGTAGCTCAACTGGTAGAGCACCGGTCTCCAAAACCGGGGGTTGGGGGTTCGAGCCCCTCCACTCCTGCCATCCCGTCGCGGCTCACGCATACTCGTTGGGGCGTATAACACCGATGTCGAAGACCAGTCCGATCGAATTCGTCCGCCAGGTGCGCCAGGAAGTGGCCAAGGTCACTTGGCCGACGCGCAAGGAGACCGGCATCACCACGCTGATGGTGTTCGTGATGGTGTTCCTCGCCGCGATCTTCTTCACCGCCGTCGACTGGGTCATCGCGCACGGCGTGAAGCTGTTCCTCGGGCTCGGGGGCTAGGGCGATGACGATGCGCTGGTACGTCATCCACGTCTATTCGGGCTTCGAGAAGAAGGTCGCTTCCTCGATCCGCGAGCAGGCCGAGCAGAAGAACATGACCGACCGCTTCGAGGACATCCTGGTTCCGACCGAGGAAGTCGTCGAGGTGCGGCGCGGCGCCAAGGTGAATGCCGAGCGCAAGTTCTTCCCCGGCTACGTCCTGGTGAAGATGGATATGACCGACGAGAGCTGGCATCTCGTCAAGAACACCCCGAAGGTGACCGGGTTCCTCGGCGGGCGCGGCCGGCCGATGCCGATCACCGATGCCGAGGCGGAGCGCATCCGCCGCCAGGTCCAGGAGGGCATCGAGCGGCCCAAGCCGTCGATCACCTTCGAGATCGGCGAGCAGGTCCGCGTCTCCGACGGGCCGTTCGCGTCCTTCAACGGCCTGGTCGAGGAAATCGACGAGGAGAAGGCGCGGCTCAAGGTGGCGGTGTCGATCTTCGGCCGTTCGACCCCGGTCGATCTCGAATACTCGCAGGTCGAGAAGGTCTGACCGGACGCCGGGCGCGCGGACGGGTCCCCCGGGACCTCTTCCGCGCGAAAGCGGCGTGCTGCAAACGCGCGGAAGGCTCGCCATGGCCGCACCGCGCACCCCGGGGGTGGGACCAGCGAGGTCCGCACCCTATATGAAAGGGACCACAGATGGCGAAGAAGATCGTCGGATACATCAAGCTGCAGGTTCCGGCCGGCAAGGCGAACCCTTCGCCGCCGATCGGCCCGGCGCTGGGCCAGCGCGGCCTGAACATCATGGAGTTCTGCAAGACGTTCAACGCCCAGACGCAGAACCTGGAGCCGGGGATGCCGATCCCGGTCGTCATCACCGCCTATGGTGACCGGACCTTCACGTTCGTCACCAAGACGCCGCCGAACACCTACTTCATCAAGAAGGCCGCGGGCATCGCCAAGGGGTCCCAGACCCCCGGGCGCGGCGCCAATGTCGGCCAGGTGACCATGGACCAGCTGCGCGAGATCGCGGCGATCAAGATGAAGGATCTCAACGCCAACGATATCGAAGCCGCCTGCCGCATGCTGGCCGGGTCGGCTCGGTCGATGGGCCTCGAGGTGGTGGAGTAGTCGTCATGAGCCAGGGCAAGCGACTGAAGAACGCCTACAAGGGCCTCGACGCCGAGCAGTTCTACGCGCTCGACGCCGCCGTGAAGATGGTCAAGGAACGCGCCACCGCGAAGTTCGATGAGACCGTCGAGATCGCGATGAACCTGAACGTCGACCCGCGCAAGGCCGACCAGATCGTCCGCGGCGTGGTCTCCCTGCCGAACGGCACGGGCAAGACCGTGCGCGTGGCGGTGTTCGCCAAGGGCGACAAGGCCGAGGAGGCGCGCGCCGCCGGGGCCGAGATCGTCGGCGCCGAGGACCTGATGGAGCAGGTGCAGGCGGGCAAGCTCGACTTCGACCGCTGCATCGCCACGCCCGACATGATGGGCCTGGTGGGCCGGCTCGGCAAGATCCTGGGCCCGCGCGGCCTGATGCCGAACCCGCGCCTCGGCACGGTCACGCCCAACGTCGGCGAGGCGGTCAAGGCGGCCAAGGGCGGCCAGGTGGAGTTCCGGGCCGAGAAGGCGGGCATCATCCATGCCGGCGTCGGCAAGGCCAGCTTCAGCGAGGACGCGCTCCTGCAGAACGTGCGGGCCTTCGTCGAGGCGATCACCCGGGCCAAGCCGTCGGGCGCCAAGGGCACCTACATCAAGCGGGTTTCGCTCGCCTCCACCATGGGCCCCGGCCTGAAGGTGGAACTGACGAGCATCGCCGGCTAGGCGCCGGCGCAGCATCGATTACCGCCCGGACGGCTTCGGCCGGCCGGGCGGAGCAGGGCAGGTGGGGTTGCACCCACCGGCCCGGCCTGTCCAAGACCGCAGGTGTCGCCGGGTTCGCCCGGGGGCCGAAAGGGGCGCCAGCCCCGCCGGCGATAGACGGGACGAAGCGAACGATTTCCGGTCGTCCGGGCTTCCGGCGGGTCGGTATCGGTTGCGGACTTCTGGGGCAGGATGGCCGGGCCCGGCGACGGGTTCCGGCACAACCGCCCCGGCGGCGCCCGACAGGGTGTCATCGGGGCTAGTGAAGCGGAGACGAGCAGTGGATCGATCCGAGAAGACCCAGTTGGTCGACTCCCTGCGCGACACGCTATCCGAGGCAGCCACTGTGGTTGTCACCCAGCAGTCCGGTCTCACCGTGGCTGAGGTGACCGAACTCAGGCGTCGGATGCGTGCGGCAGGGGCCGGCTTCAAGGTGACGAAGAACCGGCTCGCGCGTCTCGCCATTGCCGGCACGAAGTTCGAGGGACTTGGGCCCCTGTTGACCGGTCCGACGGCGATCGCGCTGTCGAAGGACCCGGTCGCGGCGGCCAAGGTGATCGTCGAGTACGCCAAGCAGAACGACAAGCTGAAGATCGTGGGCGGTGCCTTCGGTAGCCAGCTTCTCGGCCTGGATGGCGTCAAGGCGCTCGCCGAACTGCCCTCGCTCGATCAGCTGCGCGGCAAGATCGTCGGCATCCTGCAGACCCCGGCCGCACGCATGGTTGGCGTGCTCCAGGCCCCGGGCGGACAGGTTGCCCGCGTTCTCGCGGCGTATGCACGGCAGGACGAAGCCGCCTGATTCGGCAGCAATTGATACCTCTATAGCGTTTGGAGACGACCGATGACCGATCTTGCTAAGCTGGTGGAAGACCTTTCGGCCCTGACCGTCATGGAAGCGGCCGAGCTGTCGAAGATGCTCGAAGAGAAGTGGGGCGTTTCCGCGGCCGCCCCGGCCGCCGCTGCCGCCGCCCCGGCCGCTGCCGCCGCTCCGGTCGAGGAGCAGACGGAGTTCACGGTGATCCTCGCCGAAGCCGGCGACAAGAAGATCAACGTGATCAAGGAAGTCCGCGCGATCACCAGCCTCGGCCTGAAGGAAGCCAAGGACCTGGTCGAGGCGGCCCCGAAGGCGGTCAAGGAAGGCGTCGGCAAGGACGAGGCCGCGAAGATCAAGAAGCAGCTCGAGGACGCGGGCGCGAAGGTGGAGATCAAGTAAGATCGCTATCCGCACCCCATATCAGCGGCGGGCCGTCCCCTCGGGGGTGGTCCGCCGATGCGAGACAGGCCGGATCGTCGCGGGCCGCGCGATCCGGCTTGGAGCGTTGTTGGGCACGGCCGGCATTTCGCCGGCGGTGCTGGTGGCCCCTGGCCTGCGCATAGTGCCCTCGGCACGGCGCGCGGGCGATCTGCTGCATCCGATGCGAGGCTGACCCATGGCGAACACTTTTTCCGGCCGCAAGCGCATCCGCAAGAGCTTCGGGCGCATCTCCGAAGTCGCGCCGATGCCGAACCTGATCGAGGTGCAGAAGAGCTCGTACGATCATTTCCTGCAGATGAACGTGCCCCCGACCGAGCGCGGCGACGTCGGCCTGCAGGAAGTGTTCAAGTCGGTCTTCCCGATCAGCGATTTTTCGGACCGCGCGCGCCTGGAATTCGTGCGTTACGAACTGGAGCAGCCGAAGTACGACGTCGAGGAGTGCCAGCAGCGCGGGATGACCTTCGCCGCGCCCCTCAAGGTCACGCTGCGCCTGGTGGTGTGGGACGTCGACGAGGATTCGGGCCTGCGCTCGATCCGCGACATCAAGGAGCAGGACGTCTACATGGGCGACATGCCCCTGATGACGGCCAACGGCACCTTCGTCATCAACGGCACCGAGCGCGTCATCGTCTCGCAGATGCACCGGTCGCCGGGCGTCTTCTTCGACCATGACAAGGGCAAGACCCACTCCTCGGGCAAGTACCTGTTCGCCGCCCGCGTCATCCCCTATCGCGGTTCCTGGCTCGACTTCGAGTTCGATGCCAAGGACCACGTCTATGTTCGCATCGACCGGCGCCGCAAGCTGCCGGCGACGACGCTGCTGCTGGCGCTGGACGACCAGGTGACGGACGCGCTGCGCACCGAGCGGGCCAAGACCAACCACGGCCTCATTCCCGGCGAGGCGGTCGGCATGTCGAAGGAGGAGGTGCTGGGCGCCTTCTACGGGTCGGTGCCGTTCACCCGCGCGGCCGGCGGCTGGAAGACCCCGTTCGATCCCGAGCGCCTGCGCGGCGTCAAGCTGACCCATGACCTGATCGACGCCGGCACCGGCCAGGTGGTGGCCAAGATCGGCGACAAGATGACCCCGCGGCTCGGCCGCAAGCTGCGCGACGAGGGCCTGACCGAGATCCTGGTCAGCGCCGAGGAGATGCGCGGGCGCTTCATCGCCACCGACCTCATCAACGAGCAGACGGGCGAAGTGCGCCACGAGGCCGGCGACGAGATCACCGAGGCGATGCTGAACGATGTCGACGATCTCGGCATCGACGAGATCGACACGCTGGCGATCGACAACGTCACGGTCGGCCCGTACATGCGCAACACCCTGATGATCGACAAGAACGCGACCCGCGAGGACGCGCTCATCGACATCTACCGCGTGATGCGCCCGGGCGAGCCGCCGACGCTGGAGACGGCCGAGGCCCTGTTCACCGGCCTCTTCTTCGACATCGAGCGCTACGACCTGTCGCCGGTCGGCCGGGTCAAGATGAACTCGCGCCTGCGCCAGGAGACCGACGATCAGGTCCGGGTCCTGCGCAAGGAGGACATCCTGTCCATCCTGCGGGTGCTGTGCCGCCTGAAGGACGGCGACGGCGTCATCGACGACATCGACCATCTCGGCAATCGCCGGGTGCGCTCGGTCGGCGAGCTGATGGAGAACCAGTACCGCATCGGCCTGCTGCGCATGGAGCGCGCGATCCGCGAGCGCATGAGCTCGGTCGAGATCGACACGGTCATGCCGCACGACCTGATCAACGCCAAGCCGGCGGCGGCCGCGGTGCGCGAGTTCTTCGGCTCCTCGCAGCTGTCGCAGTTCATGGACCAGACCAACCCGCTGTCGGAGATCACCCACAAGCGCCGCCTGTCGGCGCTGGGGCCGGGCGGCCTGACCCGCGAGCGCGCCGGCTTCGAGGTGCGCGACGTGCATCCGACCCATTACGGCCGGATCTGCCCGATCGAAACCCCGGAAGGCCCGAACATCGGCCTCATCAACTCGCTCGCCACCTTCGCCCGGGTCAACCAGTACGGCTTCATCGAGACGCCCTACCGCAAGGTCGCGGACAGCCGCGTCACGTCCGAGGTCGTCTACCTGTCGGCGATGGACGAGGGCGACTACACGGTTGCCCAGGCGAACTCGACGATCGACGAGAACGGCCGCTTCACCCAGGACCTCGTCTCCTGCCGCAAGGGCGGCGAGTTCGTGATGTCCCGGCCGGAGGACATCCAGTTGGCCGACGTGTCGCCCAAGCAGCTCGTCTCGGTCGCGGCCGCCCTCATTCCCTTCCTGGAGAATGACGACGCCAACCGCGCGCTGATGGGCTCGAACATGCAGCGCCAGGCGGTGCCCCTGGTCCGCGCCGACGCGCCGATCGTCGGCACCGGCATGGAGGCGCGCGTCGCCCGCGACAGCGGCGTGGCGATCGCCGCCCGCCGCTCGGGCATCGTCGACCAGGTGGATGCGACCCGCATCGTCATCCGCGCGACCGACATCGAGTCGAGCGCGGCGTCGGGCGTGGACATCTACAACCTGCTGAAGTTCCAGCGCTCGAACCAGAACACCTGCATCACCCAGCGCCCGCTGGTCATGGTCGGCGACCAGGTGAAGGCGGGCGAGATCATCGCGGACGGCCCCTCGACCCAGCTCGGTGAGCTGGCGCTCGGCCGCAACGTGCTCGTCGCCTTCATGCCGTGGAACGGCTACAACTTCGAGGATTCGATCCTCATCTCCGAGCGCATCGTCTCCGACGACGTGTTCACCTCGATCCATATCGAGGAGTTCGAGGTGATGGCCCGCGACACCAAGCTGGGCCAGGAGGAAATCACCCGCGACATCCCGAACGTCGGCGAAGAGGCCCTGAAGAACCTCGACGAGGCGGGCATCGTCTATATCGGCGCCGAGGTCCGGCCGGGCGACATCCTGGTCGGCAAGGTCACGCCGAAGGGCGAATCGCCGATGACCCCGGAAGAGAAGCTGCTCCGGGCGATCTTCGGCGAGAAGGCGTCCGACGTGCGCGACACCTCGCTGCGCCTGCCGCCCGGCGTCGCCGGCACCATCGTCGAGGTCCGGGTCTTCTCCCGCCGCGGTGTCGACAAGGACGAGCGCGCGCTCGCCATCGAACGGTCGGAGATCGAGCGCCTGGCCAAGGACCGCGACGACGAGCGGATCATCCTCGAGCGCAGCTTCTACGGGCGCCTGCAGGAACTGCTGATCGGCGAGGTCGCGGCGAGCGGGCCGAGGGGCTTCAAGTCCGGCGTGCCGATCACGCCCGAGATTCTGGAGCAGACCCAGCGCGGCCTGTGGCGGCAGATCGTCCTGACGGCGGACAAGGTGATGGCCGACGTGGAGGGGCTGAAGAAGTCCTTCGACGAGAGCATCGCCCGCCTGCAGGGCCGGTTCGAGGACAAGGTCGAGAAGCTGCAGCGCGGCGACGAGCTGCCGCCCGGCGTCATGAAGATGGTCAAGGTCTTCGTGGCGGTGAAGCGCAAGCTGCAGCCCGGCGACAAGATGGCCGGCCGCCACGGCAACAAGGGCGTCATCTCGCGCATCATGCCGTCGGAGGACATGCCCTATCTCGAGGACGGCACGCCGGTCGACATCGTGCTGAACCCGCTGGGCGTGCCCTCGCGCATGAATGTCGGGCAGATCCTGGAGACCCATCTCGGCTGGGCCGCGGCCGGGCTCGGCCGCCAGATCGGCGATGCGCTCGACCGGGTCCAGCGGGACATGGCGAGCGACGGCGGCAAGGCCAGGCTCGGCCAGTCGGTCGAGGCGCTCAGGGCGAAGCTCGAGGACGTCTACGGCAAGGGTACCTATGACGAGCAGATCGGCATCCTGCCGGATGCGGACGTCATGGAACTGGCCAGCCACCTGCGCACCGGCCTGCCGGTGGCCACGCCCGTGTTCGACGGCGCCCGCGAGGACGACATCGTCGAGATGCTGGAGAAGGCCGGCCTGTCCCATTCCGGGCAGGTGCGGCTGACCGACGGGCGCACCGGCGAACAGTTCGACCGCGAGGTCACGGTCGGCTACATCTACATGCTGAAGCTGCATCACCTGGTGGACGACAAGATCCACGCCCGGTCGATCGGCCCGTACAGCCTCGTCACCCAGCAGCCGCTGGGCGGCAAGGCCCAGTTCGGCGGCCAGCGCTTCGGTGAGATGGAGGTGTGGGCGCTGGAAGCCTACGGCGCGGCCTACACCTTGCAGGAAATGCTGACGGTCAAGTCGGACGACGTGTCCGGCCGGACCAAGGTCTACGAAGCGATCGTCCGCGGCGACGACAACTTCGAGGCGGGCATCCCGGAATCCTTCAACGTCCTCGTGAAGGAACTCCGCTCGCTCGGCCTCAACGTAGAGCTGAACCAGAAGAGCTACTGACCGGACCGAGGTCAGCCCCGGGGACCCTGAGGGTTCCCGGGGCGGTATCGGCGCTTCCGGCATTCCCGGCGGGACCTCGGGTCCCGCGGATGCCATCGGTTAGAGAAAAGGGATGGTCATGAACGAATTGATGAACATCTTCGGCCAGCCGAGCGGCCCGCAGAGCTTCGATCAGATTCAGATCTCGATCGCGAGCCCCGAGCGGATCCGCTCCTGGTCGTTCGGCGAGATCAAGAAGCCGGAGACCATCAACTACCGCACCTTCAAGCCCGAGCGGGACGGGCTGTTCTGCGCCCGGATCTTCGGGCCGATCAAGGACTACGAGTGCTTGTGCGGCAAGTACAAGCGCATGAAGTATCGCGGCATCATCTGCGAGAAGTGCGGCGTCGAGGTCACGCTGTCGAAGGTCCGGCGCGAGCGCATGGGCCATATCGAGCTGGCCTCGCCGGTCGCGCACATCTGGTTCCTGAAGTCGCTGCCGAGCCGCATCGGCCTGCTGCTCGACATGACGCTGAAGGACCTGGAGCGGGTCCTCTACTTCGAGAACTACGTCGTCATCGAGCCCGGCCTGACGCCGCTGAAGCTGCACCAGCTGCTGTCCGAGGACGAGTTCTACCGCTACCAGGACGATTTCGGCGAGGATGCCTTCACCGCCAAGATCGGCGCCGAGGCGCTGAAGGCGATGCTGAGCGCGATCGACCTGCAGCCCGAGCAGGAGAAGCTGCGCGGCGACCTGCGCGACACCACGTCCGAGGCCAAGCGCAAGAAGCTCGTCAAGCGGCTGAAGCTGATCGACGCCTTCCTGCAGTCGGGCAGCCGGCCGGAATGGATGATCCTCGACGTGGTCCCGGTCATTCCGCCGGAGCTGCGCCCGCTGGTCCCGCTCGACGGCGGCCGCTTCGCGACCTCCGACCTGAACGACCTCTACCGCCGCGTCATCAACCGCAACAACCGCCTGAAGCGCCTGATCGAGCTCCGCGCGCCCGACATCATCGTGCGCAACGAGAAGCGCATGCTGCAGGAGGCGGTGGACGCGCTGTTCGACAACGGCCGCCGCGGCCGCGTCATCACGGGCGCCAACAAGCGCCCGCTGAAGTCGCTGTCCGACATGCTGAAGGGCAAGCAGGGCCGCTTCCGCCAGAACCTGCTCGGCAAGCGCGTCGACTATTCCGGCCGCTCGGTCATCGTCGTCGGCCCGGAGCTGAAGCTGCACCAGTGCGGCCTGCCGAAGAAGATGGCGCTCGAGCTGTTCAAGCCGTTCATCTACTCGAAGCTGGAGCTGCGCGGCCTGGCCACCACCATCAAGGCGGCCAAGCGCATGGTGGAGAAGGAGCGGCCCGAGGTCTGGGACATCCTGGAAGAGGTGATCCGCGAGCACCCGGTCATGCTGAACCGGGCGCCGACCCTGCATCGCCTCGGCATCCAGGCGTTCGAGCCGGTGCTGATCGAGGGCAAGGCGATCCAGCTGCACCCGCTGGTCTGCACGGCCTTCAACGCCGACTTCGACGGCGACCAGATGGCGGTGCACGTGCCGCTGTCGCTGGAGGCGCAGCTCGAGGCGCGCGTCCTGATGATGTCGACCAACAACATCCTGTCGCCCGCCAACGGCAAGCCGATCATCGTGCCCTCGCAGGACATCGTGCTCGGCCTCTACTACATCACCATGGAGCGGGACGGCGAGCCGGGCGAGGGCATGGCGTTCGGCGGCGTGGCCGAGATCCAGCAGGCGCTCGACGCCAAGGCGGTCAGCCTGCAGTCGCGCGTCCAGTGCCGCTACCACACGGTCGACAAGGACAACCAGCCGGTCACCGTGCGCGTCACCTCGACGCCCGGCCGCATGCTGCTGTCCGAGATCCTGCCGCGTCACCCCGCGATCAGCTTCGAGCTGATCAACCGGGTCCTGACGAAGAAGGAGATCACCAACGTCATCGACATGGTCTATCGCCACTGCGGCCAGAAGGAGACGGTGATCTTCTGCGACCGGCTGATGGCGCTGGGCTTCGGCCATGCCTGCCGTGCCGGCATCTCGTTCGGCAAGGACGACCTGGTCGTGCCGAAGGAGAAGGTGGCCCTGGTCAGCGACGCCGAGGACAAGGTCAAGGAGTACGAGCAGCAGTATCTCGACGGCCTGATCACCCAGGGCGAGAAGTACAACAAGGTCGTCGACGTCTGGTCGTCCTGCACCGAGAAGGTGGCGGACGCGATGATGAAGGAGATCTCCAAGCCCGGCGGCAAGATCAACGCGGTCTACATGATGGCGCATTCCGGCGCCCGTGGCTCGGCGGCGCAGATCAAGCAGCTGGCCGGCATGCGCGGCCTGATGGCCAAGCCCTCGGGCGAGATCATCGAGACGCCGATCATCTCGAACTTCAAGGAAGGCCTGACGGTGCTGGAGTACTTCAACTCCACGCACGGCGCCCGCAAGGGCCTGGCCGACACCGCGCTCAAGACCGCCAACTCTGGCTACCTGACGCGCCGTCTGGTCGACGTCGCCCAGGACGCCATCATCATCGAGGAGGATTGCGGGACGCAGCGCGGCCTGACGGTCACCCCGGTGGTCGACGGCGGCGAGGTGATCGCGCCCTTGTCCGAGCGGATCCTCGGCCGTACCGCCTCGCACCAGGTGATCGACCCGCTGACCGGCCTGGAGCTGGCCCCGGCGGGCGGGCTCCTGGACGAGGAGGTGGTCGAGAAGATCGAGCGCGCGGGCATCGATTCGATCGGCATCCGCTCGGTGCTGACCTGCGAGACCAAGGGCGGCGTCTGCGGCAAGTGCTACGGCCGCGATCTGGCCCGCGGCACGGTCGTCAACATCGGTGAGGCGGTGGGCGTCATCGCCGCCCAGTCGATCGGCGAGCCCGGCACCCAGCTGACCATGCGCACCTTCCACATCGGCGGTGCGGTGCAGCGCGGCGCCGAGCAGTCGAGCATCGAGGCGGCGTTCGACTCCGTCGTGCGGGTCAAGAACCGCAACGTCGTGGTCAACAGCCTGGGCGTCATGATCGTCATGAGCCGCAACACCGAGATCGTGCTGGCCGACGAGGCCGGGCGCGAGCGGGCGCGGCATAAGGTGCCCTATGGCGCCAAGCTGCTGATCGACGAGGGCATGGCCGTCACCAAGGGCCAGAAGATCGCCGACTGGGATCCCTACACGATCCCGATCATCACCGAGCGCGAAGGCGTCGCGCACTATGTCGACCTGGTCGAGGGCGTGTCGATCCGCGAGGTGGTGGACGAGGCGACCGGCATCTCCTCCAAGGTCGTGGTCGACTGGAAGCAGCAGCCGCGCGGCAACGACCTGCGGCCGCGCATCGTGCTCCGCGACGCCAGCGGCGAGGCGCTGACGCTGGCGAGCGGGGTCGAGGCCCGCTACTTCATGTCGGTCGACGCCATCCTCAGCATCGAGAACGGTGCCGGCGTGCGGGCCGGCGACGTGGTCGCCCGCATCCCGCGGGAATCGTCCAAGACCCGCGACATCACCGGCGGTCTGCCGCGCGTCGCGGAGCTGTTCGAGGCCCGGCGGCCCAAGGATTTCGCCATCATCAGCGAGATCGACGGGCGGGTGGAGTTCGGCAAGGACTACAAGACCAAGCGCCGGATCGTCGTCGTCCCGGCCGATGCGGAGGCCGGCGGCCCGCGGGAATACATGATCCCCAAGGGCAAGCACATCAGCGTCCAGGAAGGCGACTTCGTGGCCAAGGGCGACCTGCTGATGGACGGCAACCCGGTCCCCCATGACATCCTGAACGTCATGGGCGTGGAGGCCCTGTCGGAGTACCTGACGAACGAGATCCAGGACGTCTATCGACTGCAGGGCGTGAAGATCAACGACAAGCACATCGAGGTGATCGTCCGCCAGATGCTCCAGAAGATGGAGATCATGGACGGCGGCGAGACCACCTTCCTGGTGGGCGAGCAGATCGACCGCGAGGAGTTCGCGGCCGAGAACGCCAAGGTGGAGGCCATGGGCGGCCGGCCGGCACGCGCCAAGCCGGTGCTCCAGGGCATCACCAAGGCGTCGCTGCAGACCAACTCGTTCATCTCCGCGGCCTCGTTCCAGGAGACCACCCGCGTCCTCACCGAGGCGGCCGTGTCGGGCAAGATCGACAGCCTGGCCGGCCTCAAGGAGAACGTGATCGTCGGCCGCCTGATCCCGGCCGGCACCGGCAGCGTCGTCAACCGGCTGCGCAAGATCGCCGCCGAGCGCGACCGGGTCATCCTCGCCGGCGACGGCGGCCAGCCGGCCGCCCTGCCGTCCGACCCGCCGCGGGCCCGCTCCGCCTGACCGGCGGGCCGCTTCCTTCGGTCCGGGACGGGCCGCCGCGCCAGCGGCGGCCCGTTTCCCGTTTCGGCCCCGGCCAGTCCCGGGCCAAGGCCCGCCCGGCTGTTCCCTCATGGACTGCTGGCGCGGGACTCTGGGGGGCGGCGGGCGCGCCGCGCCGTTACTGCGGCGACACCGGAGCGGCGCCATGCGATTCGCCGACTGCTGCGGCGAAGTCTGTGCCGTTGTCGGCAGGGCCGGACGGGACGCCGGAATGATTCGCCGGCACTCCGGTCGCCGGCTAGGATACGGCCGACCTGCATTCGGCGTGGCTTTCCGCCCACGGCAGGGGCCCGCCGAGACGCGGCCGGGCGGCGGAATGCGGTGCTCCCGGGCGCTGCGAGCCCCGGGCCGGTCGGGCCCGGCGGTGCTAATCCGAGAAAGCGGGCAACGCGCGCTTGACGTCTCCAGAGTCGATCAATAGTATCCGCGAACCTTCGGGGGACGGCGGTAGGGGTACAACCTAGACGCGCCTCTGTTTCGGAAGGCCGTTTCGACGGAGACGCGCGCCGCCCTGGCGGCGCTTTTTCCGTGCCAGAACAATAGTTTCTGCCACGTTTGTTTCGACCCGAGTGGGAAGGGTAGCGTTCGGATGCCGACGATCAATCAGCTCATCCGCAAGCCGCGGCAGGCACAGCGGGCGCACGACAAGGTGCCGGCCCTGGAGGAGTGCCCGCAGAAGCGCGGAGTTTGCACGCGAGTCTACACGACCACCCCGAAGAAGCCCAACTCGGCCCTGCGCAAGGTCGCCCGTGTCCGCCTGACCAACAGCTTCGAGGTCACGAGCTACATCCCGGGCGAGGGCCACAATCTGCAGGAACATTCCGTGGTGATGATCCGCGGCGGCCGCGTGAAGGATCTTCCCGGCGTCCGCTACCACATCATCCGCGGCACGCTCGACACCCAGGGTGTCAAGGATCGGCGCCAGCGCCGGTCGAAGTACGGCGCGAAGCGCCCCAAGTAATCGGAGACGGAAGCCATGTCGCGCCGCCGCGCCGCAGACAAGCGTGAGGTTCTCCCGGACGCCAAGTTCGGGGATATCATCCTCACCAAGTTCATCAACTGCCTGATGTACCACGGCAAGAAGTCGACCGCGGAAGCGATCGTCTACGACGCCCTGGACCGTGTTTCCAAGCGGGCCGGCGGGCAGGAGCCCGTCCGCATGTTCCACGACGCGCTGGGCAACGTTCGCCCGTCGGTCGAGGTGCGGTCGCGCCGTGTCGGTGGTGCCACCTACCAGGTGCCGGTCGAGGTTCGGGCGGAGCGCAGCCAGGCGCTGGCGATCCGCTGGATCATCTCGGCCTCGCGGGCCCGGTCGGAGAACACGATGCAGGAGCGCCTGTCGGGCGAACTGCTCGACGCGGCCAACAATCGCGGCTCGGCGGTGAAGAAGCGGGAAGATACCCACCGCATGGCGGACGCCAACAAGGCGTTCTCCCACTACCGCTGGTAATCCACTCGGCGCCCGGAGCACTTCGTCATGTCTCGCACGACCCCCCTCGATCGCTACCGCAACATCGGCATCATGGCCCACATTGATGCCGGGAAGACGACGACGACCGAGCGGATCCTGTACTACACCGGGCGCTCGTATAAGATTGGCGAAGTCCATGAGGGCACTGCCACCATGGACTGGATGGAGCAGGAGCAGGAGCGCGGCATCACCATCACGTCGGCCGCGACGACCTGCTTCTGGCGCGACCATCGCATCAACATCATCGACACGCCCGGCCACGTCGACTTCACCATCGAGGTCGAGCGTTCGCTGCGCGTCCTCGATGGCGCGGTGACGGTGTTCGACAGCGTCGCCGGCGTCGAGCCGCAGTCGGAGACGGTGTGGCGGCAGGCCGACAAGTACGGCGTTCCGCGCATCTGCTTCGTCAACAAGATGGACCGCATCGGCGCCAACTTCACGCGCTGCGTCGACATGATGGTGGACCGGCTGGGCACCCGCCCGATGGTCATCCAGTTGCCGATCGGCGTGGAGAGCGACTTCGTCGGCATCGTCGACCTGGTGCGGATGAACGCCATCGTCTGGCGCGACGAGAGCCTCGGCGCCCAGTTCGACATCGTCGAGATCCCGGCCGAGCTGGCCGACGAGGCCGCCGACTATCGCTCGAAGCTGGTCGAGATGGCGGTCGAGATGGACGACGACGCCCTCGAGGCCTATCTCGGCGGCGAGGAGCCCAGCGTCGAGACCCTGGTCGCCTGCATCCGCAAGGGCGTCATCGCCAGCGCCTTCGTGCCGGTGCTGTGCGGGTCGGCCTTCAAGAACAAGGGCGTGCAGCCGCTGCTCGACGCCGTCATCGACTTCCTGCCGGCCCCGACCGACGTCGAGGCGATCAAGGGCGTGAAGGTCGGCGGCGACGAGCCGATCGAGCGCAAGAGCTCCGACGACGAGCCCTTCGCCGGCCTCGCCTTCAAGATCATGACCGACCCGTTCGTCGGCTCGCTCACCTTCGTGCGCGTCTATTCCGGCATCCTGACGACCGGGTCCATGGTGCTCAACACCGTGAAGGACGGCCGCGAGCGGGTGGGCCGCATGCTGCTGATGCATGCCAACCATCGCGAGGACACCAAGGAAGCCCGCGCGGGCGACATCGTCGCGCTGGCCGGCCTCAAGGCGACCACCACCGGCGACACCCTGTGCGACCCGAGCGCGCCCGTGATCCTGGAGCGGATGGAATTCCCCGAGCCGGTCATCGAGATCGCGGTCGAGCCGAAGACCAAGACCGACCAGGAGAAGATGGGCCAGGCGCTCGCCCGGCTGGCGCAGGAGGATCCGTCCTTCCGCGTATCCGTCGACCATGAGAGCGGCCAGACGATCATCAAGGGGATGGGCGAGCTCCATCTCGAGATCATCGTCGATCGCATGAAGCGCGAGTTCAAGGTCGACGCGAACATCGGCGCCCCCCAGGTCGCCTATCGCGAGACCATCACCCGCACCGGCGAGATCGACTACACCCACAAGAAGCAGACCGGCGGTTCGGGCCAGTATGCCCGCATCAAGCTGCGCTTCGAGCCGCTGCCGGCGGGTTCGGGCTTCGTGTTCGAGAACGAGACGGTCGGCGGCGTGGTGCCGAAGGAATACGTGCCCGGCGTGCAGAAGGGCCTGAAGTCGTCGGTCGATACCGGCGTCCTGGCCGGCTTCCCGGTCATCGACTTCAAGGCGGCCCTGATCGACGGCGCCTACCACGACGTCGACTCCAGCGTGCTGGCGTTCGAGATCGCGGCCCGGGCCGCCTTCAAGGAAGGCGTGCCGAAGTGCGGGCCGAAGCTGCTCGAGCCGGTGATGCGGGTCGAGGTGGTGACGCCCGAGGACTACATGGGCGACGTGATCGGCGACCTGAACAGCCGCCGCGGCCAGGTGACCGGCATGGACCAGCGCGGCAACGCCCGCGTCGTCCAGGCGATGGTGCCGCTGGCCAACATGTTCGGCTACGTCAACACGCTGCGCTCGATGAGCCAGGGGCGCGCCCAGTACACGATGCACTTCGACCATTACGAGCAGGTGCCCCAGGCCGTCGCCGACGAAGTTCGCGCGAAGATGGCCTGATCGCCCGCCGACCGAGACCCCAACAGAACCCACCAGGAAGAGAGAACGGAGCACACTCCCATGTCCAAGGCGAAATTTCAGCGGAACAAGCCGCATTGCAACATTGGGACGATTGGGCACGTTGACCACGGGAAGACGTCGCTGACGGCGGCGATCACGAAGGTTCTGGCGGAGACTGGCGGGGCGACGTTCACGGCATACGACCAGATCGACAAGGCGCCTGAGGAGCGTGCGCGCGGGATCACGATCTCGACGGCGCATGTGGAGTACGAGACGGCGAACCGCCACTACGCGCATGTCGACTGCCCCGGTCACGCGGATTATGTGAAGAACATGATCACGGGCGCGGCGCAGATGGACGGGGCGATCCTGGTTGTTTCTGCGGCGGACGGCCCGATGCCGCAGACGCGCGAGCACATCCTGCTGGCGCGCCAGGTGGGTGTTCCGTCGCTGGTCGTGTTCATGAACAAGGTGGACATGGTCGACGACGAGGAGCTGCTGGACCTGGTGGAGCTGGAGGTCCGCGAGCTGCTGTCGTCGTACAACTTCCCGGGCGACGACATTCCGGTGATCCGCGGCTCGGCGCTGATGGCGCTGGAGGACAAGCAGCCGGAGATCGGCAAGCAGGCGGTTCTGAAGCTGATGGCGGCGGTGGACGAGTACATCCCGCAGCCGGAGCGTCCGAAGGACCGTCCGTTCCTGATGCCGATCGAGGACGTGTTCTCGATCTCGGGCCGCGGCACGGTGGTGACGGGCCGGGTCGAGCGCGGGATCGTGAAGGTCGGCGAGGAAATCGAGATCGTCGGTCTGAAGCCGACAGTGAAGACGGTGGTGACCGGGGTCGAGATGTTCCGGAAGCTGCTGGATTCGGGCGAGGCGGGCGACAACATCGGCGCGCTGCTGCGCGGGGTGAAGCGCGAGGACGTGGAGCGCGGCCAGGTTCTGGCGGCGCCGGGTTCGATCACGCCGCACACGAAGTTCGAGGCGGAAGCGTACATCCTGACGAAGGAAGAGGGCGGCCGTCACACGCCGTTCTTCACGAACTACCGTCCGCAGTTCTACTTCCGGACGACGGACGTGACCGGGATGGTGCAGCTTCCGGAAGGCACGGAAATGGTGATGCCGGGCGACAATGTGAGCATGCAGGTGGAGCTGATCGCCCCGATCGCGATGGACGAAGGCCTGCGCTTCGCCATCCGCGAGGGCGGCCGCACCGTCGGCGCCGGCGTCGTCGCCAAAATCATCGCCTGAGCGGCCAACAGCCGACAACAAGGCGTTCGCGCCGAACGGGTCAGATCATGGACAGCCAGAACATTCGCATCCGCCTTCGGGCCTACGATCATCGCATCCTCGACCAGTCGACGAGCGAGATCGTCAACACGGCAAAGCGGACCGGGGCGCGCGTGCGCGGCCCGATCCCCCTGCCGACGCGGTTCGAGCGCTTCACCGTCAACCGTTCGCCGCACATCGACAAGAAGTCGCGCGAGCAGTTCGAGATTCGCACCCACAAGCGGGTGATCGACATCGTCGGCCCGACGCCGCAGACCGTGGACGCGCTGATGAAGCTCGACCTCGCTGCCGGCGTCGACGTCGAGATCAAGCTCTGAGGGCCGGGTTGATGCGCACTGGATTGATTGCACGCAAGCTCGGCATGACGCGGGTCTTCACCGCCGAAGGCGAGCACGTGCCCGTCACCGTCCTGCAGGTGGACAACTGCCAGGTGGTGGCCCAGCGCACCGAGGAGACCGACGGCTACGTCGCGCTCCAGCTCGGTGTCGGCCAGATCAAGGTGAAGAACGTCACGCAGCCGATGCGCGGCCATTTCGCCAAGGCGAAGGTGGAGCCGAAGCGCAAGCTGGTCGAGTTCCGCGTCGATGCGGATGCGCTCGTCGAGGTGGGGGCCGAGATCACGGTCGACCATTTCCTCGCCGGGCAGAAGGTCGACGTGACCGGCACCAGCATCGGTAAGGGCTTCGCCGGCCCGATGAAGCGGCACAACTTCGGTGGTCTGCGGGCGACGCACGGCGTCTCCGTCAGCCATCGCAGCCACGGCTCGACCGGCGGCCGGCAGGATCCCGGCAAGACCTTCAAGAACAAGAAGATGGCCGGTCACATGGGCGATGTCCGCGTGACCACGCAGAATCTGACCGTGGTGCAGACCGACGTCGAGCGCGGCCTCCTGCTGATCAAGGGCGCGATCCCGGGATCGGAAGGCGGCTTCGTGCTGGTGCGCGACGCGGTCAAGCGCAAGGCGCCCGATGGCCTGCCCTTCCCGGCAGCCCTCCGCGCCGCCAAGCCCGAGTGATGGCGATGCAGCAGAATGTGACGACGCTCGACGCCGGCGAAGCCGGGACGATCGAGCTGGACGAGACGGTGTTCGGCGTGCCCGTCCGCGGCGATCTTCTCGCCCGCATGGTGCATTGGCAGCTCGCCAAGCGCCGCGCCGGGACGCACAAGACCAAGCAGATCGGCGACATCGCCGGCACGACCAAGAAGCCGTGGCGCCAGAAGGGCAGCGGCCGGGCCCGCCAGGGCAGCATGCGCTCGCCGCAGTGGCGCGGCGGTGCGGTGATCTTCGGGCCGGTGGTCCGCGATCATGGCTACGACCTGCCGAAGAAGGTCCGGGCGCTGGCACTGAAGACGGCGCTGTCGAGCAAGCAGGCCGAAGGCAAGCTGGTCGTCATCGACGACGCGAAGCTGCCCGAGGCCAAGACCAAGGCGCTGGTGCAGCGCCTGGGCAAGCTCGGCTGGTCGTCCGTCCTGTTCATCGGCGGCACCGAGATCGACCAGGGCTTCGCCCGGGCGGCGCGCAATCTGCCGCAGGTCGACGTTCTGCCGCAGCAGGGCGCCAATGTGTACGACATTCTTCGCCGTGACACGCTCGTCCTGACGCGCGGTGCGGTCGAGGCCTTGGAGGCCCGCCTGAAATGAGCCGCTTCCGCTATTTCCCGGCCGCCAAGACCAAGGCCAACCTGACCCGCGAGCAGATGTTCGCGATGGTGACCAACCCGGTGATCACCGAGAAGGCCACCATGGGGTCGGAGCACAACCAGGTGACGTTCCGCGTCCCGCTTTCGGCCAGCAAGCCGGAGATCAAGGCGGCGGTCGAGGGGCTGTTCAGCGTCAAGGTCGTTGCCGTGAACACGCTGCGCGTGGCCGGCAAGGAGAAGCGCTTCAAGGGCCGGCTGGGCACGCGCCAGGACTTCAAGAAGGCGATGGTGCGGCTGGCGCCCGGCTACACGATCGACGTGACGACGGGAGTTTGAGGCGATGGCGCTCAAGACATTCAACCCGACCACGCCGTCGCAGCGCGAACTCGTGCTCGTCGACCGGTCGGAGCTGTACAAGGGCAAGCCGGTCAAGACGCTGACCGAGGGGCAGTCGTCGAAGGGCGGCCGCAACACCCATGGTCATGTCACCGTCCGGTGGCGCGGCGGCGGGCACAAGCAGCGCTACCGGCTGGTCGACTTCAAGCGCCGCAAGTTCGACGTGGCGGGTGTGGTCGAGCGGATCGAATACGATCCGAACCGCACCGCCTTCATCGCGCTGATCCGCTATGAGGACGGCGAGCTTGCCTACATCCTGGCGCCGCAGCGCCTGAAGATGGGCGACAAGGTCGTCTCCGGCGAGCGCGTCGACATCAAGCCGGGCAATGCGCTTCCGCTGCGCGGCATTCCGGTCGGCACTATCGTCCACAACGTCGAGCTGAAGAGCGGGCGCGGCGGACAGATGGCACGTTCGGCCGGCACCTATGCCCAGCTCGTCGGCCGCGACCAGTCGAGCGCGCTGCTGCGTCTCGCCTCGGGCGAGGTCCGCATGGTGCGGTCCGACTGCATGGCGACGATCGGTGCGGTGTCGAACCCGGACCAGTCGAACATCAACATCGGCAAGGCGGGGCGCAACCGCTGGCTCGGGCGCAAGCCCGGCGTGCGCGGCGTCGCCATGAACCCGATCGACCATCCGCATGGCGGTGGTGAAGGCCGTACCTCGGGCGGCCGGCATCCGGTCACCCCGTGGGGCAAGCCCACCAAGGGCAAGAAGACGCGGAACAACAAGAAGACCGACCGGCTGATCGTTCGCCGGCGGCACGCGAAGTAACGGAGGCCAGGCGTGGCGCGCTCGGTTTGGAAGGGCCCGTTTGTTGACGGCTATCTCCTCAAGAAGGCGGAGAAGGCTCGTACAGGCGGCCGTAACGAGATCATCAGGACCTGGTCGCGTCGTTCGACCATCCTGCCGCAGTTCGTCGGGCTTACGTTCGGCGTGCACAACGGTCACAAGTTCATCCCGGTGCTGGTCAACGAGAACATGATCGGCCACCGGTTTGGCGAATTCTCGCCGACGCGGACCTTCCAGGGTCACGCCGGCGACAAGAAGGCGAAGAGGGGCTGAGGCCATGAGCAAGCCGTCGGCACCGCGCCGGGTCGCGGAGAACGAGGCGATGGCGGTCGCCCGGGTGCTGCGCTCGAGCCCGCGCAAGCTGAACCTGGTGGCGGCCAGCATCCGCGGCCTCGATTGCGCCGCGGCGATCGCCCGCCTGACCTTCCTGCATCGCCGCATCGCGATCGATGTCCGGAAGGTGCTGCAGTCGGCGATCGCGAACGCCGAGAACAACCACCAGCTCGATGTCGACCGCCTGTACGTCAAGGAAGCTTCGGTCGGCAAGACGTTCTCGATCAAGCGTTTCCACGCCCGCGCCCGCGGCCGTGCCTCGCGCGTCGAGAAGCCTTTCAGCAATTTGACCGTTGTCGTGCGCGAGCGCGAGGAGAAGGCCTGATGGGTCAGAAGGTAAACCCGATCGGGCTCCGGCTCGGGATCAATCGCACTTGGGATTCGCGCTGGTTCGCCAAGCGCGACTATGCCGACATCCTGCAGGAAGACCTGAAGCTCCGTTCCTATCTGACGAAGCGGCTGGTCCAGGCGGGCGTGGCGCGGGTGATCATCGAGCGGGCGGCCAAGAAGGCACGGATCACGCTGCACAGCGCGCGTCCGGGCGTGGTCATCGGCAAGAAGGGCACCGATATCGACAAGCTGCGCGGCGATCTCGGCAAGATGACCTCGAGCGAGGTCAGCCTGAACATCGTCGAGATCCGCAAGCCCGAGATCGACGCCAAGCTGATCGCCGACAACATCGCCCAGCAGCTCGAGCGCCGGGTGGCGTTCCGCCGGGCGATGAAGCGTGCGGTCCAGTCGGCCATGCGCCTCGGCGCCCAGGGCATCCGGATCAACTGTTCCGGCCGGCTCGGCGGGGCGGAGATCGCGCGGATGGAATGGTATCGCGAGGGTCGCGTGCCGCTGCACACGCTGCGCGCCGATGTCGATTTCGGCATGGGCACGGCCAAGACCACCTACGGCACCTGCGGCGTGAAGGTGTGGGTGTTCAAGGGCGAGATCATGGCGCACGACCCGATGGCGCACGAGAAGCGCGCCCTCGAGGCGACGTCCGGCCGCTGATTTCGATCCGCTGACGTAGAGAAAGAGCACGAGCGATGCTGCAACCGAAGCGGACCAAATTCCGCAAGGCGCACAAGGGACGTGTCCACGGCCTGGCCAAGGGCGGTTTCGCGCTGAACTTCGGCTCGGTCGGCCTGAAGGCGACCGAGCCGGGGCGTATCACCGCCCGCCAGATCGAGGCGGCGCGCCGCGCCATCACGCGCCACATCAAGCGCGTCGGCCGCGTGTGGATCCGGGTGTTCCCCGACGTCCCGGTGTCGAAGAAGCCGGCCGAAGTCCGCATGGGTAGCGGCAAGGGGTCGCCGGAATTCTGGATGTGCCGGGTGAAGCCGGGTCGCATCATGTTCGAGCTGGACGGCGTGCCGACCCCGGTCGCCCGCGAGGCCTTCGAACTGGCGTCGGCGAAGCTGCCGATCTCGACCCGGGTCGTCACCCGCGTGGGTGAGGGAGGGGAGTGATGGCGACGGTGAAGGCTGCGGACCTGCGCGCGAAGACCGTGGACGAGCTGGGCACCCAGCTCGAGGCGCTGCACAAGGAGGCGTTCAACCTGCGCTTCCAGCGCGCCAGCGGCCAGCTCGAGAACACGGCGCGGGTGCGCCAGGTGCGGCGCGAGGCGGCGCGCATCAAGACGATTCTGAACGAGCGGGCGCAGAAGGCGTCCTAGCGGGAGCAGTAGGAAGATGCCCAGGCGAGTCATGCAGGGGGTCGTGGTCAGCGACAAGGGCGACAAGACGATTGTCGTCCGGGTCGAGCGCCGCGTCATGCACCCCCTCTACAAGAAGTTCATCACCCGCTCGAAGAAGTACATGGCCCACGACGAGGCGAACGTCTTCAAGGTCGGCGACAAGGTGCGCATCGTGGAATGCCGCCCGCTCTCCGCGCGCAAGCGCTGGGAAGTCGTGACCGACGAAGCCGGTTCCGCCGCGGCCGCCGGAGCATAAGGAACCCGTCATGATCCAGATGCAGACTAACCTGGACGTCGCCGACAACTCCGGCGCTCGCCGCGTCATGTGCATCAAGGTGCTCGGCGGGTCGAAGCGCAAGGTGGCCTCGGTGGGCGACGTGATCGTCGTCTCGGTCAAGGAAGCGATCCCGCGCGGCCGCGTGAAGAAGGGTGACGTGCATCGCGCCGTCATCGTCCGCACCGCGAAGGAGATCCGCCGGACCGATGGCAGCGCCATCCGCTTCGACAACAACGCGGCGGTCCTGATCAACAAGCAGAACGAGCCGATCGGCACGCGCATCTTCGGCCCCGTCACGCGCGAACTGCGGGCGAAGAAGTTCATGAAGATCGTCTCGCTCGCGCCAGAAGTGTTGTGAGGACCGACGCGATGTCCGTGAAGATGAAGGTCAAGAAGGGCGATCGCGTGATCGTGATCGCCGGCCGCGACAAGGGGAAGGTCGGCACCGTGCTGCGCGCCGTCCCGACCGAACTGCGCGTCGTCGTCGAGGGGGTCAACCTGGTGAAGCGTCACCAGCGCCAGACCGCCCGCGACCAGGGCGGCGTGGTGGAGAAGGAGGCGGGTATCCACGTCTCCAATGTCTCCCACGTCGATCCGAAGTCGAACAAGGCGACGCGGGTCGGTTTCAAGAATCTCGAAGATGGCCGCAAGGTCCGGGTCGCGAAGCGCTCCGGCGAAGTCATCGACGTCTGACGGGTGCCGACATGACACGTCTCAGGGAAAAGTACGAATCGACGGTCAAGCCGGCTCTGATCAAGGAGTTCGGCTACCGGAACGCGATGCAGGTGCCGCGTCTGGAGAAGATCGTCATCAACATGGGCGTCGGCGAAGCGACCCAGGACACCAAGAAGGTGCAGGGCGCCGTCGAGGAGCTGATGGCCATCGCCGGGCAGAAGCCGATCGTCACCCGGGCCAAGAAGGCGATCGCCGCCTTCAAGCTGCGCGAGGGCATGCCGATCGGCTGCAAGGTGACGCTGCGCGCGGACCGGATGTACGAGTTCCTCGATCGCCTGGTGCACATCGCGCTGCCCCGGGTCCGCGACTTCCGCGGCCTGTCGGGGCGCAGCTTCGACGGCCGGGGCAACTACTCGATGGGTCTCAAGGAACAGTTCGTGTTCCCCGAGATCAACTACGACAAGGTCGAGGCGCCTCGCGGCATGGACATCACGATCGTGACGACCGCTGGTACCGATGCCGAAGCGAAGGCCTTGCTGAAGGCCTTCAACATGCCGTTTTCCAACTAAGCCGGCCGCGAGGGACATTCCATGGCAAAGACCAGTGCCGTCGAGAAGAACAAGCACCGGCAGGCGTTGACCAAGCGGTACGCCCACAAGCGCGCGCGCCTCAAGGCGATCTCCAAGGATCAGGAGGCCCCGCCCGAGGAGCGTTTCGAGGCCCGCCTCAAGCTGGCCGAGATGCCGCGCAACTCTTCGGCGACGCGGATCCGCAACCGCTGCGCGCTCACCGGGCGGCCGCGTTCCGTCTATCGCAAGTTCAAGCTCTCGCGCATCGCTCTGCGCGAGCTCGCGTCGTCGGGGCAGATCCCCGGCGTCGTGAAGTCGAGCTGGTAAGGGAGTTAGCCGAATGTCGATGAGCGATCCGCTCGGCGATATGCTGACCCGCATCCGCAACGGTCAGAGTGCGCGGATGTCGGTGGTTACGTCGCCTGCCTCGAAGGTCCGGGCCTCCGTTCTGGAAGTCCTGGCCCGCGAAGGCTTCATTCGTGGCTATTCCCGGCGGGAGATCCGCCCGGGCATCTCGGCGTTCGATATCGAGTTGAAGTACACCGACGGGGAGCCGGCGATCCGCGCGATCGCCCGCGTCTCCCGCCCCGGTCGTCGCGTCTATTCGAAGATCAGCGACCTGCCGCGCTACTACAACGGCCTTGGCATGGCGATCCTGTCGACCCCGCGGGGGGTGCTCTCGGACAACGAGGCACGCTCGGCGAACGTCGGCGGCGAAATCCTCTGCCAGGTGTTTTGAGGACGGGCCATGTCTCGAGTGGGTAAGAATCCGGTGGTCATCCCCCAGGGGGTCGACCTCCAGGTGGCCGGTCAGACGGTTACCGCCAAGGGCAAGCTCGGCCAGTTGTCGATGAGCATCAACCCCGACGTCAGCATCGCCGTCGAGGCTGGCAAGGCGACGGTGGCGCCGATCGGCACCAGCCAGCGCGCCCGCACCCAGTGGGGTACGGCGCGCAACCGGCTGAATGCGCTGGTCCGCGGCGTGTCGGAGGGCTACACGAAGTCGCTGGAGATCAACGGCGTCGGCTATCGTGCCGCGGTCCAGGGCAAGAACCTGAACCTGCAGCTCGGCTACAGCCACGACGTGGTGTTCCCGATCCCGGACGACGTGAAGATCGTCTGCGAGCGGCCGACCGCGATCCAGGTGAGCGGTGCCGACAAGCAGCGGGTCGGCGAGATCGCGGCGAAGATCCGGTCGTACCGGCCGCCCGAGCCCTACAAGGGCAAGGGGATCAAGTACGCGACCGAAACCGTCCTCCGCAAGGAAGGCAAGAAGAAGTAGGACCGGCAGATGCTGACGACCAAAGAATTGTTCGCCCGCCGCCGGCAACGGACGCGGACGCAGATCCAGATCAAGGCGGGCGGGCGTGCCCGGCTGTCGGTGTTCCGCTCCAGCAAGCACATCTACGCGCAGATCATCGACGACCGGCAGGGGCACACGGTGGTGGCCGCCTCCAGCCTGGAGAAGGACATGCGCGCGAAGGTGAAGACCGGCGCGGACATCGCAGCGGCACGCGAGGTCGGGCTTCTGCTCGCCGAGCGCGCCAAGGCAGCCGGGGTCGAAACCGTTGTGTTCGACCGTGGCGGCTACCCCTATCACGGCCGCGTCAAGGCGCTGGCCGAGGCCGCGCGTGAAGGCGGCCTCTCTTTCTGACGAGCAGGACGGGAATCGAAATGGCACGCACTCCCACGTCACGCACTTCCACGGGACGGTCCTCGTCGAGCGATCGGCCGGCGCGCGAAGGCGGCCGCGGTCGCGATCGCGGGTCCGACCGGGATCGCGGTGGCGACGAAGGTGAGCTCGTCGAGAAGCTGGTCAGCATCAATCGCGTCGCGAAGGTGGTGAAGGGCGGCCGGCGCTTCGGCTTCGCTGCGCTCGTCGTCGTCGGCGACGGCAAGGGCCGCGTCGGGCACGGTTCGGGCAAGGCCCGAGAGGTGCCGGAAGCGATCCGCAAGGCGACCGAGCAGGCCAAGCGCGGCATGATCCGCGTCCCCCTGCGCGAAGGGCGGACGCTGCATCACGACACCCGCGGCCACTTCGGGGCCGGCAAGGTCGTGCTGCGCGCGGCCGTGTCCGGCACCGGCATCATCGCCGGCGGTCCGATGCGCGCGGTGTTCGAGGCGCTGGGCGTCCACGATGTGGTCGCCAAGTCGATCGGCACCTCCAACCCGCACAACATGGTGAAGGCGACCTTCGAGGCGCTGTCCGGCATCAGCTCGCCCCGCGCGGTCGCGAACCGCCGCGGCAAGAAGGTGAGCGAGATCCTGGGCCGCCGCGAAGAGGCACGGGAGCAGGCGTGATGAGCGAATCGACTGAGGCCGCCACGGCCCGCGTGCGGGTGACCCAGGTCGCCAGCGCGATCGGCCGTCAGAAGGACCAGCGGGAGACCTTGATCGGGCTCGGCCTGAACAAGCTCAACCGCAGCCGCGTCCTCGAGGACACGCCGTCGGTGCGGGGCATGATTTTCAAGGTAAAGCACCTCATCCGGGTCGAGCCGGCGTGAGGGGGATCGGGGAAGCGAGATGAAGCTCAACGAGATCCGCGACAATCCGGGCGCGCGCAAGAAGGCCAAGGCGATCGGCCGCGGTATCGGTTCCGGCAAGGGCAAGACGTCGGGCCGCGGCGGCAAGGGCCAGACGGCGCGCTCCGGCGTGGCGCTCGCCGGCTTCGAGGGCGGCCAGACCCCGCTGCATCGGCGCCTGCCGAAGCGCGGCTTCACGAAGCCGTTCCGCAAGGCCTATGAGGTGATCAACATCGGCCGCCTGCAGCGGGCGATCGATGCCGGCAAGATCGATGCCGGGCAGACGATCGACGCCGCGATGCTGAGCCAGGCCGGCCTGATCGGCAAGGTCGAGGACGGCCTGCGCCTGCTGGCGCAGGGCGAGATCACCTCGGCCATCACCATCCAGGTGGCCGGCGCTTCGGCGGCTGCGATCGCGGCGGTCGAGGCCGCCGGTGGCAAGGTGATCGTTCCCGTGGTAGCGGAGGCGGCGGCCGCCTGATTCGCGGTCGACGACAAGGAAAGCAGACATGGCATCGGCGGCCGAGCAGCTAGCGGCGAACATCAACTTCGGGGCCTTCGCCAAGGCCACCGAGCTGAAGAAGCGAATCTGGTTCACGCTGGCGGCTCTGGTCGTCTATCGCTTCGGGACCTACATCCCGATCCCGGGCATCAATCCCCAGATCCTGGCGCAGGTGTTCCAGCAGAACTCCGGCGGCATCCTGGCGATGTTCGACATGTTCGCCGGCGGCGCGCTCAGCCGCATGACGATCTTCGCGCTCAACATCATGCCGTACATCTCGGCCTCCATCATCATCCAGCTCCTCACGGCGGTGTCGCCGACGCTCGAGGCGCTGAAGAAGGAGGGCGAGTCCGGTCGCAAGAAGCTCAACCAGTACACCCGCTACGGCACCGTGCTGCTGGCGACGGTGCAGGCCTACGGCATCTCCGTCGGGCTGGAGCAGCTGACCGGGCCGACCGGGTCGGCGGTGATGGACCCGGGCCTGTTCTTCCGACTGTCGACCGTGGTCACCCTGGTCGGCGGCACCATGTTCCTGATGTGGCTGGGCGAGCAGATCACCGCGCGCGGCGTCGGCAACGGCATCTCGCTGATCATCTTCGCCGGCATCGTCGCCAACCTGCCGTTCGCCCTGGTCAACACGCTGGAACTCGGCCGGACCGGCGCCATCTCCGCCTTCCTCATCATCTTCTTCCTGCTCATGTCGGTCGCGGTGGTCTGCGCGATCGTCTTCATGGAGCGGGCGCAGCGCCGCATCCTGGTGCAGTACCCCAAGCGCCAGGTGGGCAACCGCATGTTCGGCGGTGAGAGCTCGCACCTGCCGCTGAAGCTGAACAGCTCGGGCGTCATCCCGCCGATCTTCGCCAGCTCGCTGCTGCTGCTGCCGGCGACCTTCGCCAGCTTCAGCGCCGGGCAGGGGCCGGACTGGCTGCAGCAGATCTCGGCCTGGCTCGGCCATGGCCAGCCGGCCTACATGCTGCTCTATGCCGGGTTGATCGTCTTCTTCGCCTTCTTCTACACCGCGATCGTCTTCAACCCGGCCGAGACGGCGGACAACCTGCGCAAGTATGGCGGGTTCGTCCCCGGCATCCGGCCCGGCAAGCACACGGCCGACTATCTCGACTATGTGCTGACCCGGCTGACGGTCGTGGGCGCGGGCTACCTGGCGATCATCTGCCTTCTGCCGGAGTTCCTGATCTCGCAATATTCCGTGCCCTTCTATTTCGGCGGCACCAGCCTGTTGATCGTGGTCAGCGTGACCATGGACACGGTGGCGCAGATCCATTCCCACCTGCTGGCGCACCAGTATGAGGGGCTGATCAAGAAGTCCCGCCTGCGCGGGCGGAACTAGGCTCGGGGCGGATCGCTGCGATGAACATCATCCTGCTGGGCCCTCCCGGCGCGGGCAAGGGCACCCAGGCCAAGCGGCTGGAAGAGCGCCACGGCATCGTGCAGCTGTCGACCGGCGACATGCTGCGGGCGGCGGTGGCCAGCGGCACGCCGCTCGGCCGGGAAGCCAAGGCGATCATGGACCGCGGCGAGCTGGTCCCGGACGCGGTCATCATCGGCATGATCGAGGACCGGATCGGCGCTGCCGACTGCGCGCGCGGCTTCATCCTCGACGGCTTTCCGCGCACGGTCGCGCAGGCCGAGGCGCTGGACGCGATGCTGGCCGAGCGCGACCTGCGGCTGGATGCGGTGATCGAGCTGGCGGTCGACGAGTCGGCCCTGGTCGAACGGATCGCCGGTCGCTACACCTGCGCGAAGTGCGGGGCCGGCTATCACGACCGCTTCCTGCAGCCGCGGGTGGCGGGCGTGTGCGACCAGTGCGGCTCGACCGAGTTCGTGCGCCGCAACGACGACAAGGCCGAGACGGTGCGGACGCGCTTCGGCGCGTACCGCAACCAGACGGCACCGATTCTGCCCTACTATCGGGCGCGCGGCCTGCTCCGTTCGGTGGACGGCATGGCCGACATGGATGCGGTCTCGGCCGCGATCGACCGGGAACTGAGCCTCTCCGAGGCCGTCGGGAACCGGCATTGACTCTCCGCGAACCGCCACTATAATGCGCGACTTTCCGGCGCACCCTGCGGTCCGTACCCTTTTGCACGTTTGCTAGGAGCAATCTCGTGGCGCGCATTGCTGGCGTGAACATTCCCAATCAGAAGCGCGTCGAAATCGCGCTGACCTACATCCACGGGATCGGCCGCACCGCGGCCAAGCAGATCTGCGGCAAGATCGGCATCCCCAGCGAGCAGCGGGTGAACCAGCTGACCGAGGACGAGGTGCTCAAGATCCGCGAGCACATCGACCGCGAGTATCGCGTCGAGGGCGACCTGCGGCGTGAAGTCGCGATGAACATCAAGCGCCTGATGGATCTCGGCTGCTATCGCGGGCTTCGGCACCGTCGTGGCCTGCCGGTCCACGGGCAGCGCACCCATACCAACGCCCGCACGCGCAAGGGCCCCGCCCGGCCCATCGCCGGCAAGAAGAAGTGACGCGGTCGCGTTAGTGATTCGGGCGCGTTAGGAAATCGGAAGGTCAGCGATGGTCAAGGCACCTGCGGGGCGTATTCGGCGCCGCGAACGTAAGAACATCACCTCGGGCACGGCGCATGTCAGCGCGTCGTTCAACAACACCATGGTCACCATCACGGACGCCCAGGGCAATACGATCGCCTGGGCCTCGTCGGGCAGCCAGGGGTTCAAGGGCTCGCGCAAGTCGACCCCGTACGCCGCCCAGATGGCGGCCGAGGCGGCCGGCCGCAAGGCGATGGAACACGGCATGCGGACGCTGGAGATCGAGGTGAAGGGCCCGGGCTCGGGTCGCGAATCGGCTCTCCGCGCGCTGCAGACCGTCGGCTTCATCGTCACCTCGATCCGCGACGTGACGGCGATCCCGCACAATGGCTGCCGCCCGCCCAAGCGTCGCCGCGTCTGACCGGGGGCTACCTCCGACGGAAATATCCGGGCCGGCGACCGCCGGCAAAGGACGCGCGAGCGTCCTTGCATCGTAGAGTGTTGCGGCCGCGGGGATCCCGATGATCCCCGCGGCCGCCACCAGTGAACGGGTGCCGCGTTCGGCACCCAGAGAGCGTGAGGAACATGCTCGTGATCCAGAAGAACTGGCAGCAGCTGATCAAGCCGAAGAAGCCGAACGTCGAGCCGGGTGAAGACCCGAAGCGCGTGGCGACGGTGGTGGCTGAGCCGCTCGAGCGCGGTTTCGGCCTCACCCTGGGCAACGCTCTGCGCCGCGTGCTGCTGTCTTCGCTGCAGGGTGCGGCGGTGACCTCGATGCAGATCGAGGGCGTGCTGCACGAGTTTTCGTCGATCCCCGGCGTTCGCGAGGACGTGACGGACATCGTCCTCAACATCAAGAGCCTGGCGCTGCGGATGCACGGCGACGGCCCGAAGCGGATGCGCCTGAAGGCATCCGGCCCGGGCGAGGTGCGCGCCGGCCAGATCGAGGCCGGGCACGACATCGACGTGATGAACCCCGACCTCGTGATCTGCACGCTCGACCGCGACGCCAAGATCTCCATGGAGTTCGTGGTCGAGAACGGCAAGGGCTACGTCGCCGCCGCGCAGAACCGGCCGGAAGACGCGCCGATCGGCCTGATCCCGGTCGACGCGCTCTACAGCCCCGTGCGCAAGGTGACCTACAAGGTCGACAACACCCGCGTCGGCCAGGTCACCGACTACGACAAGCTGTCCATGCGGGTCGAGACGAACGGCGCGGTCTCGCCGGAGGACGCGGTGGCGCTCGCCGCCCGCATCCTGCAGGACCAGCTGCAGATCTTCATCAACTTCGAGGAGCCGAAGCCGGCTTCCGAGGACGTGAAGGCCCAGGAGTTCCCGTTCAACCGGAACCTCCTGCGCAAGGTGGACGAGCTGGAACTGTCGGTCCGCTCGGCCAACTGCCTCAAGAACGACAACATCGTCTATATCGGCGACCTCGTGCAGAAGACCGAGCAGGAAATGCTGCGCACGCCGAATTTCGGACGCAAGTCGCTCAACGAGATCAAGGAAGTCCTGGCCCAGATGGGGCTCCATCTCGGGATGGAAGTCACCGGCTGGCCGCCGGAGAATATCGAAGACCTCGCCAAGCGGCTCGAAGAGCCGTACTGAGCGCCGAGCAGGTTTAGAAGGAAGGGCATATGCGCCATCGTCTCGCCGGCCGGAAGCTCGGTCGCACCTCCACCCATCGCAAGGCGATGCTGGACAACATGGCGGCGTCTCTCGTCAAGCACGAGCAGATCCGCACCACCCTGCCGAAGGCGAAGGAGCTGCGGCCCTTCGTCGAGAAGCTGGTCACCCTCGGCAAGCGCGGCGGGCTGCATGCCCGGCGCCAGATCCTGGCGACCCTGCAGGACGAGGCCATGACCTCGAAGCTGCTGACCACGCTGGCCGACCGCTACAAGCAGCGGCCTGGCGGCTACACCCGGGTCCTCAAGGCCGGGTTTCGCTACGGCGACAACGCGGCGATGGCGGTGATCGAGTTCGTCGACCGCGACCCCGAGGCCAAGGGCCAGGACAGCGGCCCGAAGGCGGGCAGCGAAGAGGCCTCGGCCCCGGCCTGATCGCCGGCCGGAGGACCACCGGATCGGAGGGGGCGGCGCGCAAGTGCCGCCCCTTCTTTTTGCGGGGGCCGCGCCCGCTCCCATGTTTGCAACGGACCCGAGCCCTGCCTACATCGATGCCCATGCGTCGCAAGATCCTCGTCCTGTGTGCCGTGCTGGCCGCGCTGCCGGCCGGCCCGGCCGTTGCCCAGCCGCGCGTGGTGCCGGAAGCCCGCGAGCAGATCCAGCTCAGCTTCGCCCCGGTGGTCCGCCGGGTGGCCCCGGCGGTCGTCAACGTCTTCACCCGCCGGGTGCAGCAGGTGCCGGGCAACCCGCTGTTCGACGATCCGTTCTTCCGCCGCTTCTTCGGCGACCAGACGCCGGTCGGCCGCCCGCGGGAACGGGTGCAGCAGTCGCTCGGCTCCGGGGTCCTGGTCGCCGCCGGCGGCACGGTGCTGACCAACCACCATGTGGTGCGCGGCGCCGACCAGATCCGGGTCGTGCTGGCCGACCGGCGGGAGTTCGACGCGCGCCTGGTGCGCAGCGACGAGCACACCGACCTGGCGGTGCTGCAGATCGATCCGGGCGGCGAGGCGCTGCCGCATCTGGAACTGCGCGATTCCGACGAGCTCGAGGTCGGCGACCTGGTGCTGGCGATCGGCAACCCGTTCGGGGTCGGCCAGACGGTGACGAGCGGGATCGTCTCGGGCCTGGCGCGCACCAATGTCGGCATCTCCGACTACGGCTTCTTCATCCAGACCGATGCGGCGATCAACCCCGGCAACTCCGGCGGCGCCCTGGTGACCCTGGACGGGCGGCTGGTGGGCATCAACACGGCGATCTATTCGCGCACCGGCGGGTCGGTCGGGATCGGCTTCGCCATCCCGGCCAACATGGTGCGCACGGTGCTGAACGGGGCGGCCAGCGGGGGGCGGGTGGTGCGGCCCTGGCTGGGTGCCACCGGCCAGAGCGTCACCGGCGACATCGCCCACTCCCTGGGCCTGCCGCGCCCGCGCGGGGTGCTGCTGAACGAGGTCGCGGCGGCAGGGCCGGCCGCGCGCGCCGGCCTCAGGGTCGGCGACATCGTCCTGGAGGTCGGCGGGCGCGAGGTGGACGACCCGGAGTCGCTGCGCTTCCGCTTCGCGACCGCACCCACCGGCGGCACGGTGCCGGTGCTCTACCAGCGCGACGGCCGTCAGCATTCGGTGTCGGTGGCGGTGCTGCCGCCGCCGGAGGACCCGCCCCGCCACCTGACGCTGCTGGACGGCCGCCATCCCCTGGCGGGCGCGGAGGTGGCGAACCTGTCGCCGGCGCTGGCCGAGGAGATCGGCTTCACCGGCCCGCCGCGCGGCGTCGTGATCACCCGGGTGCGCGCCGGCTCGGCCGCGCAGCGGCGCGGGTTCGAGGCGGGCGACGTCGTGGTCGACCTCAACGGCGAGCCGGCGACCACGGTGCAGCGTCTGCAGCGGACCGTGGCCCGCGGCGGCTCGCCCTGGCGCATCACCATCCGGCGCGGCGACCAGACCCTGACGGCGAATCTCGGCGGATGAAGGCGATCCGGGCCGTCGGGCGGCGCCCGTGACGGGGCTGTTCGAGGCGGCGGCACCGCGCCCGCTGGCCGACCGGCTGCGCCCGCGCCAGCTGGGCGAGGTGGTGGGGCAGGACCACCTGCTGGCACCCTCGGCCCCGGTCGGCCGGATGGTCGGGCAGGGCCGGCTTGCCTCGATGATCCTGTGGGGCCCGCCCGGCTGCGGCAAGACGACCATCGCGCGCCTGCTGGCGGACGGCACCGACCTGCATTTCGAGCCGCTGTCGGCGGTCTTCTCGGGCGTGGCCGACCTGCGCCGGGCATTCGAAGCCGCCCGCCAGCGGCGCGGCATGGGGCGCGGGACGCTGCTCTTCGTCGACGAGATCCACCGCTTCAACCGCGCCCAGCAGGACGGCTTCCTGCCCTATGTGGAGGACGGCACGATCGTGCTGGTGGGCGCCACCACCGAGAACCCGTCGTTCGAACTGAACGCGGCCCTGCTGTCGCGCTGCCAGGTGTTCGTCCTGCGCCGCCTCGACGACCAGGCTATGGATCTGCTGCTGGCCCGGGCCGAAGGGCTGGAGGGCCGCGCGCTGCCGCTCGACGAGGGCGCGCGGGCCGCGCTCCGCGCCATGGCCGACGGCGACGGCCGCTACCTCCTCAACCTGGCGGAAGAGCTGTTCCTGCTGCCGGCCGCGCCGGTGCTGGACGCGGCCCGCCTGGTCGAGACGGTGCAGCGCCGCGCGCCGATCTACGACAAGGGGCAGGAGAGCCACTACAACCTGATCAGCGCGCTCCACAAGTCGCTGCGCGGGTCCGACACCGATGCGGCACTCTACTGGTTCGCGCGGATGCTGGCGGGCGGCGAGGACCCGATCTACATCGCCCGCCGCCTGACCCGCTTCGCGGTCGAGGATGTCGGCCTGGCCGACCCTGCCGCCCTGCCGCAGGCAATCGCCGCGTGGGAGGCCTACGACCGGCTGGGCTCGCCCGAGGGGGAGCTGGCGCTGGCGCAGCTCGTCATCTACCTGGGCACCGCGCCCAAGTCGAACGCGGCCTATACCGCCCACAAGGCGGCGGGTGCCGCCGCGCGCGAGACCGGCTCGCTCGCCCCGCCCGCCCATATCCTCAACGCGCCGACGCGGCTGATGCGCGATCTCGGTTACGGCGCCGGCTATCGCTATGACCATGATGCGCCGGATGCCTTCTCGGGCCAGAACTACTTCCCCGACGGCATGGCGCGGCACAACCTCTACCAGCCGGTCGAGCGCGGCTTCGAGCGCGAGATCCGCAAGCGCCTGGACTACTGGGCCAGGCTGCGGGCCGAGCGGCAGGAGCGCGAGGGTTGACGGCATGGGTGGCGCCGTTGAGCCCGGCCGGCCAAGACGCTAGGGTCCGGCCATGATCTGGGTTCGGGCATGAACTGGGTTCGGGCATGAACTGGCAGCATGCGGCGGCGGTGTTCGTCGGCGGCGGCGCCGGGGCCGTGTGCCGGTACCTGGCCGCGAGCACGGTCGGCGGCTGGCTCGGCCCAGGCTATCCGTGGGGCACGCTGGCCGTCAATCTGGCCGGGTGCCTGGCCATGGGCGTCCTGGTCGGGCTGTTCGCGCTCGCCTGGACACCGGGGCAGGGGGTGCGCACCTTCCTGACGGTGGGCTTCCTCGGCGGCTTCACCACCTTCTCGGCCATGACCGCCGACGTGCTCCTCCTGTCGGAGCGCGGCGAGGGCATGGCCGCTGTTTCCTACGCGCTGGCCAGCCTCCTCGGCTGCGTCTTCCTGGCATGGGCCGGAATGCGCCTCGTACGATTGGTGTTCTCATGAGCGGCGTCCAGACCCTGACCGTCGATCCCGGGGAGTCGGAGATCCGGCTCGACCGCTGGTTCAAGCGGCATTTCCCCGAACTGGCGCACGGCCGGCTGGAGAAGCTCCTGCGCACGGGCCAGGTGCGCGTCGACGGCAAGCGCGCCACCGCCGGCCAGCGGGTGGAGACCGGCCAGGTGATCCGGGTGCCGCCGCTCGGCACCGCGCCCGCCGAGCCGTCGCCGCCCCGTGCCGTGCCGGCGCGCGACGCGGCCATGATCCGCGCCCTGGTGCTGTACCAGGACGAGCACATGCTGGTGCTGAACAAGCCGGCCGGCCTGGCGGTGCAGGGCGGCACCGGCACCCCGCGGCACCTGGACGGCATGCTGGAGGCGCTGCAGTTCGACGCGGCCGAGCGGCCGCGCCTGGTCCACCGCCTCGACCGCGACACCAGCGGCGTCTTCGTGGTCGCCCGCACGGCGGCGGCGGCCCGCTTCCTGGGCGACGCCTTCCGCGACAAGACGGTGCGCAAGGTCTACTGGGCCCTGGTCGCGGGCCAGCCCAAGCCGCGCCGCGGCAAGATCGATTCGCCGATCGCCAAGCGGGCCACCGCCAAGGGCGAACGGGTGGTCGAGGACGAGGAGGACGGCCAGCGCGCCGTCACCTGGTACGCGACGATCGAGAATGCCGGCAAGCAGGCGAGCTGGCTGGCGCTGATGCCGGTCACCGGCCGCACCCACCAGCTGCGCGTCCATTGCGGGTCGGTCTTGAGCACCCCGATCGTCGGCGACCGCAAGTATGGCGGCTCGGCCGCGTTCATCCCCGATCTCGACGAGGACACCCCGCTGCAGCTCCACGCCCGCTCGATCCGGGTGCCGAAGCCGGGCGGCGGCTTCGTCGAGGTGACCGCGCCCCTGCCGGATCACATGCGCGAGGCCTGGGCCTTCTTCGGCTTCGGCGAGGATGACGGCGATCCCTTTGTCGAGATCGATTCTTAACTGAACCCTGGACAAAGCGCCGCACCGGCCCCACACTGATGCTCATGTACAAAGACCGCTCGCTCGTACCGACGCAGGCTGTCCGGCTGGCAGCCCTCGGTTTCCTCGCCGACGGCGCCCGCGAATACGGCGCGCTCGCCGGCATGGTGCGACAGTTCATTTCCCGCACGGTGGCGCCGTCGATCGAGCTGCTCGGCCCGTCGATCGAGCTCTTGCGCCTGGAGGGGCTGGTCGAGGCCGCAGACGGGGCGGCGATCGAGACCAATCCGGTCCTGACCATCACCGCAACCGGGCGCGAGGTCCTGCGCGACCTGATGTGCGCCCCGGTTCGCGCGACCGAGGGCGACCTCAACCGGCTCGTGGTCGGGCTGAAGCTACGCTTCCTGCCGCATCTGTCGGCCGCGGACCGTGCCTCGGTGGTGGCGGGGCTGATCGATGCCGCCGAGCGCGAACTGGACCGCATGAGCGATCTGCGCGCCTCGAGCGAGGGCGAGGGGTATCTCGGCGCCTGGATCGACCTCGACATCGCCCACCTCGAGCGCCGCATCGCCTGGCTCCGCGCGCTGGCAGGCTAGGACTTGCGGGTGCCGACATTCGTTCGGCCGCCTTGCCAGACACTTCGTTGGTTGAGCTCATGCCGGTGTGGAGCGCAGCGACTTCAAGTTTGCTGTATGCTATCCATATTCGGTGAATCGTCGGCATCTGCAAACCTTGTCGCGCATATTCGCGGAGCCAACTCCAGCCGATGTGCGGTGGAGCGACATTGAGGCCCTGCTTCGTGCGGCAGGGGCGGAGATGAGCGAGGGAGCCGGGTTCGAGTGGCCCTGGGCGGCATCCGCGCCGTTTTTCATCGCCCTCACCCGAGCCCGGATACGAAGCGTAGCGCGGTGCGGGCGGTTCGAGATTTTCTGGCTGCGGCCGGTGTCCGGCCCGGAGGGAAATAGGCCGTGCTCGAATACAAGGGATATATCGGCAGCATCGAAGCCGACGATGGCTCTTTCGTCGGCCGGGTTATCGGCCTGCGCGATGTCGTCACCTTCGAAGGCGCGACGTTTCAGGAAGTCGAGGGCGCCTTCCGCGAAAGCGTCGATGACTATCTCGCCTTCTGCGCCGCGCGCGGCGAGCCCGCGGATAGACCATTCAGCGGAAGGATTCCGTTGCGCGTCGACCCGGAGGTCCATCGGCGGGCCGCTGCGCGCGCTCATGCCGAGGGCCTCAGCCTCAACCAATGGATCGCCCGGCGCATCGAGGCGGACGCCTGAGCATCCCCTCTACAGCAGGTGCTGGCCGCCGGTGATGAAGATCTCGGTGCCGGTGACGTAGTTCGCCTCGGGGCTGACCAGGTAGAAGATGGCGGCGGCCACGTCGTCGGGCTGGCCCAGGCGGGCGAGCGGGATGCGGGGGATCAGCACCTCGGTCTCGGGCGACAGCATCGAGGTCTCGATCTCGCCCGGGGCGACCGCGTTCACCCGCACGCCGATGCCGGCGAACTCCACCGCCATCTCGCGCGTCAGCCCGGACAGGGCCGCCTTGGAGGTCGAATAGGCGGACCCGGCGAACGGGTGGGTGGCGTGCCCGGCGATCGAGGTGACGTTGACGATCGCCCCCTGGCCGCGATGCAGCGCGGCGGCGAAGCCGCGCGACAGCACCAGGGGTGCGAAGAAGTTCAGCTCGAACACCGCCCGCCAGCCGTCGATCGGGCCGTTCAGGCAGCCGAGCCGCTCCTTGTACGGCGTCTTCGGCGACACCCCGGCATTGTTCACCAGCGCATGCACCGGCCGGTCGCCCAGGATCGCCAGCGTCTCGGCGATGAACGATGCCTGGCCGGCCGGGTCCGCCAGGTCGGCCACGATATGGTCGCTCCAGGTGGTGTTGCGCCGGCACTCGGGCGGCGCGTCCTCGCGCGAGCAGGTGATGATGCGCCAGCCCCGGGCCATGAAGTAGGCGACGGTGGCGTGCCCGATGCCGCGGCTGGCCCCGGTCAGGATCAGGATCGGATGGTCGGTGGTCATGGCGGCATAAATACGCCTCGGCGGAGGCGCCGGCCATAGGCGGTGGTGCTACAGTCACCGCGCATGGTCGCCGATCCGCCCCCCTCCGCCCCGCTGCGCCTCGTCCTGCTGGACTGCGACGGCACCATCGTCGACGGCCAGGCGGCGGCGGTCGGGGCGATGGCCGCCGCCCTCGGCCATCTCGGCCTGCCGGCGCCGGCCGAGATGGCGCTGCGCGCCGTCATCGGCCTGCCGCCGGCCGAGCAGATGGCCCGGCTGCTGCCGGCGGATATCGACCCGGCCGCGGCGGCGGCGGCGCTGGCGCACTACCGTTCTACCTTCCAGTCCATGAGCCGCGACCCGGCGCTGGCCGAGCCGCTCTATCCCGGCATGCGCAAGGCGCTCGAACGCATCGCGGCGGCGGGGGTGCTGCTCGGCATCGTCACCGGCAAGGGCCGGCGGAGCCTGCTGGCGACGCTGGCGCACCACGACCTGGAGCGCCACTTCGTCACCCTGCACACGGCCGACGACGGGCCGGGCAAGCCGGCGCCCGACATGGTGCAGCGCGCGATTTGCCGCACCGGCGCCGATGCCGGCTCGACGATGGTGGTCGGCGACACCATCTTCGACATCCAGATGGCCCTGAACGCCCGCGTCCATGCGGTCGGCGTGGCCTGGGGCTATCATCCGGCGCTGGCGCTGAAGCGGGCGGGGGCGGAACGCATCGCCACCATGCCGGCCGAGCTGCCGCGTATCATCCACGAACTGCTGCCCGGGGACAGGGATGCGCCGCGTCTATAAGACGGTTTCCGTGACCGCCGAGGAGGGGGGACACCAGGTGCGCCTCGACGGGCGGCCGGTGCGGACCCCGGCGCGCCAGCCCCTGCTCGTGCCGACCGCGCCGCTCGCCGCGGCCATCGCCGGCGAATGGGACGCCCAGGTCGAGGCCGTGCGCCCGGCCACCATGCCGATGATGCAGATGGCGGCGACGGCGATCGACCGGGTCGCGCCCGACCCGGCGGCGATGGCCGATGCCATCGCCCGCTTCGCCGAGACCGACCTCGTCTGCTACCGCGCCGACGACCCGCCGGAACTGGTGCATCGCCAGCACGCCGTCTGGCAGCCCCTGCTCGACTGGGCGGCGCTCACCCACGACGCCGCCCTGCATGTCGCCCATGGGATCATGCCGGTGGTGCAGCCGGCGCCGGCGCTGGCCGCGCTGCGCGCGGCGGTCGGCAGGCTCGACCCCTGGCGCCTGTCGGCCCTGTCGATCGCCACCCCGGCCGCCGGCTCGGTCGTCATCGCGCTCGCACTGGCGTGCGGCCGGATCGACGCCGACGGCGCATGGGCCGCCTCGCAGCTCGACGAGACCTTCCAGATCGAGCGCTGGGGCGAGGATGCCGAGGCGGCCGACCGCCGCCGCGGCCTGCATGCCGATTTCGTGGCGACGGAACGCTTCCTTCGGCTGCTGGGTTAGGGCAGCGCTTCTCTAGGATTTGGCAGGATCGGCCCGAGGTGCTATGGCACCCGAGGCGGTTTGGAGGCTGGGTTGCGGGACATCGTCGAGCAGTTGGAGGAGATGCGCCGCCTGGCGCGCGCGGGCGGCGGCGAGCGCCGCATCGCGGCCCAGCACGGCAAGGGCAAGCTGACGGCACGCGAACGGCTCGACGTGCTGCTCGACCCCGGCTCGTTCGAGGAATGGGACATGTTCGTCGAGCATCGCTCGGTGGACTTCGGCATGGCCGACCAGAAGGTGCCGGGCGACGGCGTGGTCACCGGCCACGGCACCGTCAACGGCCGCCTCGTCTTCGTCTTCAGCCAGGACTTCACCGTGTTCGGCGGCGCCCTCAGCGAGGCCCATGCGGAGAAGATCTGCAAGGTCATGGACCAGGCCCTCCGGGTCGGCGCGCCGGTCATCGGCCTCAACGATTCGGGCGGCGCGCGCATCCAGGAAGGGGTGGCGTCGCTGGCCGGCTATGCCGAGGTGTTCCAGCGCAACGTGCTGGCGTCGGGCGTGGTGCCGCAGATCTCGATGATCATGGGGCCCTGCGCCGGCGGCGCGGTCTATTCCCCGGCCATGACCGACTTCATCTTCATGGTGAAGGACAGCTCCTACATGTTCGTCACCGGGCCCGACGTGGTGAAGACGGTGACCCATGAGAGCGTGACCCAGGAGGAACTGGGCGGCGCCGTCACCCACACCACCCGCTCGGGCGTCGCCGACCGTGCCTTCGAGAACGACGTCGAGGCGCTGCTGGAGCTGCGCCGCTTCATCGACTTCCTGCCGGCCTCGAACCGCGAGCGCCCGCCGGTGCGCCCGACCGCCGACCCTGTCGACCGCGACGAGCCGTCGCTCGACACGCTGGTCCCGGCCAACCCGAACAAGCCCTACGACATGCGCGAGGTGATCGAGAAGGTGGTCGACGAGGGCGACTTCTTCCCGATCCAGCCGGATTTCGCGGCCAACATCATCGTCGGGCTCGGCCGCATCGGCGGGTCGACCGTCGGCATCGTCGCCAACCAGCCGATGGTCCTGGCCGGCTGCCTGGACATCGATTCGAGCCGCAAGGCAGCCCGCTTCGTGCGCTTCTGCGACGCCTTCGGCATTCCCATCGTCACCCTGGTCGACGTGCCGGGCTTCCTGCCCGGCACCGCGCAGGAGTTCGGCGGCATCATCAAGCACGGCGCCAAGCTGCTCTTCGCCTATGCCGAGGCGACGGTGCCCAAGGTCACCGTCATCACCCGCAAGGCCTATGGCGGGGCCTACGACGTGATGAGCTCCAAGCATCTGCGCGGCGACGTCAACTACGCCTGGCCGACCGCCGAGATCGCGGTGATGGGCCCCAAGGGGGCGGTCGAGATCATCTTCCGCGGCGACCTGGGCGACCAGGGCAAGATCGACCAGCGGACCGAGGAATACCGGCTGAAATTCGCCAACCCGTTCGTCGCGGCCAGCCGCGGCTTCATCGACGACGTCATCCAGCCGCACGGCACCCGCCGGCGGATCGCCCGCGCGCTTGCCATGCTGCGCGACAAGCGGCTGGAGAATCCCTGGAAGAAACACGACAACCTTCCGCTCTGAATCGCAGGGTAGCAACGACATGGACTGGGGACAGGTATTTGGCGCCGAGGCGATGGTCGCGCTGGGGCAGGTGCTGCTCATCGACCTCGTGCTCGCCGGCGACAACGCGATCGCGGTCGGGCTGGCTGCGGCCGGGCTGCCGAAGGAGCAGCGCGGCAAGGTGATCCTGATCGGCATCGCCGCCGCGACCGTCATGCGCATCGGCTTCGCCGCCGTCACGAGCCAGTTGCTGCAGGTGATCGGCCTGATGCTGGCGGGCGGCGTGCTGCTGCTGTGGGTGTGCTGGAAGATGTGGCGCGAGCTGCGCGCCGGCCACGAGGCCGAGGAGGCACAGGCCGAGGAGCTGCTGGAAGAGGCGACCGGCGGCGATGCGGCCCCGGCCGGCAAGCCGCGCAAGACCTTCGCCCAGGCGGCGATGCAGATCGTGGCGGCCGACATCTCCATGTCGCTCGACAACGTGCTGGCGGTGGCCGGCGCCGCCCGCGAGCATCCCTGGGTCCTGGTCACCGGCCTCATCATGTCGGTCGCCTTCATGGGCCTGGCGGCCGCGGCCATCGCCTCGCTGCTGCAGAAGTACCGCTGGATCGCCTATATCGGCCTGGCCATGGTCCTCTATGTCGCGCTGACGATGATCTGGGACGGCTCGCAGCAGGTGCTTCTCGCCGTGAACCCGGTCTGACGCGGGCAGCGGATGATGTTCAAGAAGATCCTGATCGCCAACCGCGGCGAGATCGCCTGCCGCGTCATCCGCACCTGCCGCCGGCTGGGAATCGCCACGGTCGCCGTCCATTCCGATGCCGACCAGCTCGCCCTCCATGTCCGCATGGCGGACGAGGCGGTGGCGATCGGCGGGGCGGCGGCGGCCGACAGCTATCTCGTCGCCGAGCGGATCATCGCCGCGGCCCGCTCGACCGGGGCCGGGGCGGTCCATCCGGGCTACGGCTTCCTGTCCGAGAAGGCGGAGTTCGCCGCCGCCCTGGAGGCGGCCGGGATCGCCTTCATCGGCCCGGGCCCGGCGGCCATCGCGGCGATGGGCGACAAGATCGAATCGAAGAAGCTGGCCCATGCGGCCGGCGTCTCGACGGTGCCGGGCCATCTCGACGTCATCGCCGACGCGGCCGAGGCGGTCGCGATCGCGCGGTCGATCGGCTACCCGGTGATGATCAAGGCCTCGGCCGGCGGCGGCGGCAAGGGCATGCGCATCGCCCGCTCCGACGCCGAGGCGGAGGAGGGGTTCCGCTCCGCCCGCAGCGAGGCGCGCTCCAGCTTCGGCGACGACCGGGTCTTCATCGAGAAATATGTCGAGGAGCCGCGCCACATCGAGATCCAGGTGCTGGCCGACGCGCATGGCAACGTCATCCATCTGGGCGAGCGGGAATGCTCGATCCAGCGCCGCCACCAGAAGGTGATCGAGGAGGCGCCGAGCCCGTTCCTGGACGAGGCGACCCGCCAGGCGATGGGCGCGCAGGCCGTGGCGCTGGCGCGCGCGGTCGGCTACCGTTCCGCCGGCACGGTGGAGTTCATCGTCGACCGCGACCGCAACTTCTACTTCCTCGAGATGAACACCCGCCTCCAGGTGGAGCATCCGGTGACCGAGGCGGTGACCGGCCTCGACCTGGTGGAGGAGATGATCCGCGTCGCCGCGGGCGAGACGCTGCGCCTGCGGCAGGAGGATGTGCGTCTGTCGGGCTGGGCGATCGAGGCCCGGGTCTATGCCGAGGACCCCTACCGCAACTTCCTGCCCTCGATCGGCCGGGTCGGCCGCTACCGCCCGCCCGAGGGCGAGGGCATCCGCGTCGACACCGGCATCTACGAGGGTGCCGAGATCTCGATGCACTACGACCCGATGATCGCCAAGCTGATCGCCTCCGGCCCCGACCGGGAGACCGCGACCGCCCGGCTGGCCGCCGCGCTCGACGCCTACGAGATCGGCGGCGTCACCCACAATGTCGGCTTCCTGTCGGCGGTGCTGGCGCGCCCGCGCTTCGCCTCGGGCCGCCTCACCACCAACTACATCGCCGAGGAGTTCCCGGACGGCTTCCACGGCACCGACCTGTCGCCGGAGACGCGCCGCGACCTGGCCCTGGTGGCGGCCTTCGTGCAGGCCCGGGCGTCCGCCCGCGATGCCGCGGTCAGCGGCCAGATGCCGGGCCGCCGCCACCGGCCGCCCGCCGAATGGACGGTGCTGGAGGGCGACGCCGAGTACCGCATGGAAGTCGGCCACGACGAGGCCGGGGCGGGCCTGGCGCTCGACGGCGCCGGTTTCCAGGTCGACGGGGACTGGCACCCCGGCCAGACGCTCTTTCGCGGCACCGTCGACGGCCGGCCGCTGACGGTGCAGGTCCGTCGCGAGGGGACCGGCTGGCGCCTGTCGCACGGCGGTGCTGCGCTCACCTTCCGCGTGCTGCCGCCCCGGGTGGCGGAGCTGGCGCGGCTGATGCCGGTCAAGGCGGCGCCCGACCTGTCGCGCTTCCTGCTGTCGCCGATGCCGGGGCTGTTGACCGCGATCGCCGTCGCCGAGGGCCAGGACGTGAAGGCGGGCGAGACGCTGGCCGTGGTCGAGGCCATGAAGATGGAGAACATCCTGCGTGCCGTCCGCGACGGCCGCATCGGCCGGATTCACGCGGAGGCCGGCAGCAGCCTGTCGGTCGACCAGAAGATCCTGGAGTTCGAGTGACGGACGGCATCGTCGCCGAGCGGCTGGTCGTCTCCGGCCGGGTCCAGGGCGTGTGGTACCGTGCCTGGACGGTGGAGAACGCGACCGGCCTCGGCCTGCGGGGATGGGTCCGCAACCGCCGCGACGGCACCGTGGAGGCCCTGCTGATCGGCTCCCGCACCGCCGTCGACCGGATGGCCGAGCGCTGCCGCAGGGGCCCTCCCAAGGCCGAGGTGAAGGCTGTCGGCCGGACACCGGCCCACGACGACGGCAGCCAGGGGTTCGAGCAGCGGCCGACGGCCGCGTGAGCCGCCGACGGTCAGGCCGGCATCTCCGCGCCGAACACCGTCTCGAAGCTCGCCCTGAGCGCCGAGTCGACCTCCGGCATCGAGACCAGGATGCCTTCGCGCACCAGCGAGGTGACGCCGAAGTCGCGCACGCCGCAGGGGATGATGCCGCCGAAACGCGACAGGTCGGGATCGACGTTGAGGGCGATGCCGTGCAGCGTCACCCATTGCCGGACGCGCACGCCGAGTGCGGCGATCTTGCGCTCGCGGCCGTCCTGGCCCACCACCCAGACGCCGATCCGGCCCTCGCGGCGCTCGCCGCGCACGTTGAAGCGGGCCAGCGTCTCGATCAGCCAGGCCTCCAGCTGCGCGACATACCAGCGCACGTCGGGATTGCGCCGCTTCAGGTCGAGCAGGCAGTAGCCGATGCGCTGCCCCGGCCCGTGGTAGGTGAGGCGCCCGCCGCGGCCGCTGCGGTGCACCGGCAGGCCGCCCGCGTCCAGCAGCTCGGCGTCGTCGGCGCTGGTCCCGGCCGTGTAGAGCGGCGGGTGCTCCAGCAGCCATACCAGCTCGGGCGCGGTGCCGGCGCGGATCGCCGCGGCGCGCCGGTCCATTTCCGCCATCGCCACGGGGTAGTCGACCGGCAGGTCGTCGATGCGCCATTCGGGCGGCTGCCGCTCCGGTGCCGGCGCGGCGGGGGGGACGGCGACGATTGTCACCGGAAGGTCATCGACGATCATGTCAGTTGCTTGCCATGCCACGAGGGATTTGCTAACACCCCGCGGCCGTCGCCGGCAACTCTACCGGCAGGCACCATGCGGTCGTGGCGGAATTGGTAGACGCGCAGCGTTGAGGTCGCTGTGGGGGAAACTCCGTGGAAGTTCGAGTCTTCTCGACCGCACCATCCTTCCGAAGCCCGCCTTACCAGCGGGCTTCGTAGCTTGTAGGCTTCCCCGCACCCGGGGGTATGCGGCCGGCGGCAGGCGTTCCCGCACCGGCCGGCCGGCAGGAAGGGCCTGAACGCCAATGACCGATCCACGCCGATGACCGACGAACGCCGCAACCGCGCGCTCGAGTATCACGCGCTGCCGACCCCGGGTAAGCTGGCGATCGTCGCCACCAAGCCGCTCGGGACGCAGGGCGACCTGGCGCTGGCCTATTCGCCGGGCGTCGCCTTCGCCTGCCAGGCGATCCAGGACGACCCGCAGGAGGCCGCCCGCCTCACGGCCCGCGGCAACCTGGTGGGCGTGATCACCAACGGCACGGCGGTGCTGGGCCTGGGCGCCATCGGGCCGCTCGCCTCCAAGCCGGTGATGGAGGGCAAGGCGGTGCTCTTCAAGAAGTTCGCCGGGATCGACGTCTTCGACATCGAGGTGGACGCGCTCGATCCCGACCGCTTCGTCGAGGTGGTGGCGGCGCTGGAGCCGACCTTCGGGGCCATCAACCTCGAGGACATCAAGGCGCCGGAATGCTTCGACATCGAAGCCCGGCTGCGCGCGCGGATGCGCATCCCGGTCTTCCACGACGACCAGCACGGCACGGCCATCATCGTCGCCGCCGCGGTCCTGAACGGGCTGCGCTACGTCGGCAAGCGGATCGAGGACGTGCGCCTCGTCACCTCGGGCGGCGGGGCGGCGGCGATCGCCTGCCTCGACCTGCTGGTCGACCTCGGCCTGGCGGTGGAGAACGTCATCGTCACCGACCGGTACGGCGTCGTCTGGCAGGGCCGCAACGAGGAGATGGACCCGCGCAAGGACCGCTACGCCAAGGATACCAAGGCGCGCACGCTGGCCGAGGTGATCGGCGGCGCGGACGTGTTCCTCGGCCTGTCGGCGCCGGGCGTGCTGACGGCCGAGATGGTCGCGGGCATGGCGGCCCAGCCCCTGATCTTCGCGCTCGCCAACCCGGTGCCGGAGATCATGCCCGAGGTGGCGCGCGCCGCGCGCCCCGACGCCATCATCGCCACCGGCCGGTCGGACTACCCGAACCAGGTCAACAACGTCCTCTGCTTCCCCTTCATCTTCCGCGGCGCGCTCGACGTCGGCGCCACGACCATCAACGAGGCGATGAAGATCGCCGCGGTGAAGGCCCTGGCCGACCTCGCCATGGCCGAGCCGTCGGACGTGGTGGCGGCCGCCTATGGCGGCGACGACGCGCTCACCTTCGGCCCCGACTACATCATCCCGACACCCTTCGACCCGCGCCTCATCCTGGAGATCGCGCCGGCGGTGGCCCGCGCGGCGATGGACTCGGGCGTCGCCACCCGGCCGATCGCGGATTTCGCCGCCTACCGGCAGCGTCTCGGCCAGTTCGTCTTCCGCTCCGGCCTCGTCATGAAGCCGGTGTTCGACAAGGCCCGCCAGGACCCCAAGCGGGTCGCCTATGCCGACGGCGAGGACGAGCGGGTGCTGCGCGCCGCGCAGAACGCGCTGGAGGAGGGGATCGCCCATCCGATCATCATCGGCCGGCGCGAGGTGGTGGCGCGGCGCATCGAGCGGCTCGGCCTGCGCCTGGTGCCCGACCGCGACTTCGAGCTGGTCGACCCCAACGGCGACCCGCGCTTCGACCTCTACTGGAAGACCTATCACGGGCTGATGGAGCGCAAGGGCATCACGCCCGACGCGGCCCGCACCCTGGTGCGCACCCGCACCGCCATCATCGCCGCCCTGATGGTCCGCCGCGGCGACGCCGACGCCATGCTGTGCGGCGTCAGCGGCCGCTACCACCGCCAGCTGACGCATGTGCTCGACGTGCTCGACACCGACGGGGAGACCCGCGCGGTGCATGCGCTGACGCTGCTGATCCTCAGCCGCGGCACGGTCTTCATCACGGATCCCTATGTGAACGCCGATCCCGATGCGGCCACCCTGGCGGAGATGGCGGTCCGGTCGGCCGACGTGGTTCGCCGCTTCGGCCTCGAGCCCAAGGTGGCGCTGCTGTCGCATTCCAACTTCGGCAGCTCGGAGCAGCCGTCGGCGCGCAAGATGCGCGATGCGCTGGCCCTGATCCGCGAGCGCGAGCCGGAGCTGGAGGTGGAGGGCGAGATGCATGGCGACGCCGCCCTGAACGAGCAGATCCGCGAGCGTCTCTTCCCCAACAGCCGCCTGTCGGGCAGCGCCAACCTGCTGGTCATGCCCAACGTGGATGCCGCCAACATCGCCTTCAACCTGCTGAAGGCCCTGGGCGACGGCCTGTCCGTCGGGCCGATGCTGGTGGGCGCGGGCGGTGCCGCGCACGTGCTGACCCCGGCCGTGACGACCCGCGGCATCCTCAACATGACCGCGGTCGCGGTGGTGGACGCCCAGGGTCGACCCGAAAGCCAGGGACGACCCGAAAGCCAGGGCCGCGGGGAAGCCTGATGGCAGAGGCGGCCGAGCGGGGCGCGCCGGCCAGCTTCCATGGCCTGACGCCCCGGCTCATGGCCGCGATCGGGACCGCGCTGGAAGGCGGGCAGGATGACGTCGTCCGTGCCTTCGTCCGGCCGCTGCACCCGTCCGACCTGGCGGACCTGATCGAGCGCCTGGACGAGGACGACCGTCGGCGCCTCGTCCAGGCGATCAGCGACGCCTTCGACCCCGAATGCCTGCCCTGGCTGGAGGATTCCGTCCGCGAGGCGGTGATGGACCAGCTCGGCATGGTCCGCGTCGCCGAGGCGGTGGCCGAGCTGGAGACCGACGACGCGGTCGAGGTGCTGGAATCGCTCGACGCGCTGGAGCAGCGCGAGGTGCTGCGGCATATCCCGGCCGAAGACCGGGCGGTGCTGGAGCAGGGGCTGACCTACCCCGAGGACAGCGCCGGCCGGCTGATGCAGCGCGAGCTGGTGGCGGTCCCGCCGCACTGGACGGTCGGCCAGACGATCGACTTCCTGCGCAGCGCCGCCGACCTGCCCGACCAATTCTTCGACGTCTTCGTGATCGACGCCCGGCGCAAGGCGGTGGGCGTGGTGCCGGTCAGCCGGATCCTGCGCACCAAGCGCCCGGTGCGCATCGCCGACATCATGTCCCGGGAGTTTCGCCGCATTCCCGCCACGGCCGACCAGGAAGAGGTCGGCCGCCTGTTCCAGCGCTACGGCCTGGCCTCGGCCCCGGTGGTCGACGCCGACGAGCGCCTGGTCGGCGTCGTCACCGTCGACGACGTGGTCCACGTCCTGGACGAGGAGGCTGAAGAGGACCTGATGCGCCTGGGGCGGGTCGGCGAGACCAACGTCAACGCATCGGTGCTGGGGACCGCCCGCACGCGCATCCGCTGGCTGCTGATCACGCTGGTCAACACGCTGATCGCGTCGACCGTCATCTCGCAGTTCGAGGCGACCATCGAGCGCCTGGTGGCGCTGGCCGTGCTCATGCCGATCGTGGCGGCCATGGGCGGCAATGCCGGCATGCAGGTGGTGACGGTGGTCGTCCGGGCCCTGGCGACCGGCGACCTGGCGACCGACAATGTCCGCCGGGTGATCCTGAAGGAACTGGGCGTCGGCATCATCAACGGCATGGTCTTTGCGTCGATCCTGGGGACGGTGGCGGCACTGTGGTTCGAGGACCCGCGCATCGGTCTGGTATTGGCGGCTGCCATGGTCTTCAACATGGTCTGGGCGGGGTTGGCCGGCTCGCTGATCCCGATCCTGATCCAGCGCATGAAGATCGACCCGGCAGTGGGGGCGGGGCCATTCCTGACGACCACGACCGACGTGCTCGGCTTTTTTTCCTTTCTCGGCCTGGCGACCCTGTTCCTGATCTGACATCGCGGCGCGGCCGGCCCTGCGGCACTGTCTGAAAACGATCGGTTGATTCTTGCTCTCGGTTCTTGAGACTATCGCCCCGGTATACGCCCTGCGCCGAAAAGGCTTGCCGGCCCATGCTGCCTCGACCGGTCGCGACCCGCGATCCCTTTCCCCTGGAAGGGCGGAAGCTTGGCCAAGCGGCGTCCAGGTGATCCACGGCAACGCGACCCCGCGCCGGGACCGGCCGAGGGCCGTTCCGCCGAAAGGCGGCGGCCCGGCGGTCGCGCGCGCCCATGAATGAAAGGTGGTGAAGCATGCTCCGGAGATTGTTGAGCGCGGTCGGGATCTTGCTCCTGGTCGGCCTGCCCGTCGCGGTCCAGGCACAGTCGCTGCCGGCGCCGACCGGTACGCCGATCCTGGAGATGAGCGGCAACATCACCAATACCGTCGACGGCAAGGTGGCGCGGTTCGACATGGCGGCGCTGGAGGCGATCGGCAGGAAGACCGTCCGCACCTCCACCAAGTGGACCGAGGGCCAGATCAGCTTCGAAGGCGTGCTGATGCGCGACCTGCTGAAGACGGTGGGCGCGTCGGGGACCGACATCGTCGCGGTCGCCCTCAACGACTACAAGGTGAAGATCCCGATCGCCGACTTCGAGAAGTTCGACGTGATCCTGGCCTACCGGCGGGATGGGCGCTCGATGCCGGTGCGCGACAAGGGACCGTTGTGGATCATGTACCCCTTCGATGACAACCCGGCGCTCAAGACCGACCTCTACTTCGCCCGCTGCGCCTGGCAGCTGAAAGCGATCGAAGTCCGCTAGAGCAGGTCGGTCCCCCCAGTGTCGATGCGCGCCGAGCCCGACGCCAAGCCCGCCGCGCCGCGTCCTCGCGCGGCGCGGCTGCGGCTGGCGGTGATCGCCGGCCTCCTGGTCTCCACGCTGGTCGTGGCGGCCCTCTTCGCGTCGACGCTGCGCGACCTCTACAAGCGTGCGGAAGTCTTCCAGTACGACATCCTCTGGTACGCCTACCAGACCCACCTCGAATTCCAGAAGCTGACCGACCTGCTGCTCGCCGCCCAGACGGCCGGCTCGCACGTCGACCGCGACCGCATCGTCATCGCGGCCGACATCTTCTTCAGCCGCAACCCCAGCATGATCACGGTCCTGGGGCCGGAGATCGGCCCCGACCATCCGACCCTCCGCCTCGTCGTCAACCAGATCAAGGAGCTGATCGAGGAAACGGACCGGCTGATGGACCGGACCGACCTCGACACGGTCACCATCGCGCGGACCCTGTCGGAGAAGGCCGAATCCCTCAGCCCCCTGCTGCAGGACCTGCTGTCGGAGGTGCGCCAGCGCTCCGCCCAGCACTGGCAGAACGAGAAGCTGGCGATGCTGCACTCGCTGCTCGCCGTGGTGGTGGCGGCGGTGGTGCTGATCACCTGTCTGCTCGCCTTCGGCGCCCTGTCGACGATCCAGATGCGGCGGCTGGAACAGCAGGGACAGGAACTGACCGAGCTGTCGTCCGGCCTGACGGTCGCCAAGGAGGCAGCCGAGCGGGCGAACTCGACCAAGTCGGCCTTCCTCGCGACCATGAGCCACGAGATCCGGACGCCCCTCAACTCGGTCATCGGCATGGCCGACCTGCTGGTCGACACGCCGCTCAACGATACGCAGCTGCGCTATATCCGGGTCATCAACGCGTCGGCCCAGCACCTCCTGTCGATCATCGGCGACATCCTGGATTTCTCCCGGATCGAGGCCGGCAAGCTCGACATCGAGTGCATCCCCTTCGACATGCGCACGCTGTGCGACGAGGTGCTGGAGATCGCCCGCGGCCTGCCGAATGGCACCGTGCTGGACGTGACCCAGCATATCGAGCCGGACGTGCCGTCGTCCCTGATGGGCGACCCCGGGCGCCTGACCCAGGTGCTGCTGAACATCGTCGGCAACGCCATCAAGTTCACCGAGACCGGCAGCGTCGTCCTGTCGATCTCCGTCGCCCGCCGCGACGGCCCCCACGTCACCCTGACCTTCGCCGTGTCCGATACCGGCAAGGGCATCCCGCCCGAGCTGCACGAGCGGCTGTTCGAGCCGTTCGAGCAGGCGGATTCCTCGATCGGCCGCCTGAAGAGCGGCACCGGGCTCGGCCTCGCCATCAGCAAGCGGCTGGTCCAGGTGATGGGCGGCTCGATCGGCTTCGAGAGCACGGTCGGGCGCGGGTCGACCTTCTGGTTCCAGGTCCCGCTGGAAATGAGCCGGGCGGTCGCCGATCCGGCCGTCAAGCGCTCCGACGCGCCGTCGGAGGCGCCGGCCCATCTGCGCATCCTGGTCGCGGAGGATACCCCCGCCAACCAGCTGGTGATCCGCTCGATGCTGGAGAGCATGGGCCATCGCGTCCAGACGGTGGGCAACGGCGCCGAGGCGCTGGACGCGGTGCAGCGGATCGCCTTCGACCTGGTGCTGATGGACCTGCAGATGCCGGTGATGGGCGGCTACGAGGCGACCCGGCGCATCCGCGCACTCGACGGCGAGGCGGCGCGGGTGCCGATCGTCGCCCTGACCGCGCTGGCGCTGGCGACCGATCGCGAGCGCGCCCATGCGATCGGCATGAACGAGTTCCTGACCAAGCCGATCCGCAAGGCCGACCTGCTGGCGCTGATCGAGCGGCTGTTGGGCGGGGCCCGGCCGGCCGAGCCGGCCGCCGTGCCGGACGTCGCCTTCGACGGGGAACGGCTGGAGGAGCTGCTGGACAGCGTCGGCATCGGGCCGTTCGAGCAGATTCTCGACAGCTTCTCGGTCGACACCCGGGTCGACCTGGAAGAGATCGAGCGGGCGGTGGACGCCGGCAGCGTCCAGCTGGTGCGGACCCGCGCCCATCGGCTGAAGGGCATCTTCTTCCAGATCGGGGCGTGCAGCGCCGGCCGCCTCGCCGGCATGGTCGAGGAGGCGGACGACTGCGAGACGATGGTCCTGGCGCGCAGCCTGCTCTCCCGGAGCCCGGACGCGATCGAGGAGGCGCTGCGGCACGGCGAATCGCTGCTCGTCGCCCGGAAGTTCCGCTCCGACGAACTGGCCCGGAGCGCGGGCGGGCCCTCCGGGCGGTAGGGCCTCCTCGGGCGAAGGCGGCGGCGATCAGGCGAGCAGGCCCGCCTCGCGCAGGTACCGGGCCGATCCCGGGTGGAGGAATTCCGGCCCCGGTGCCGCGGCGACGGTGTTGGCGGCGGTGGTTTCGCGGGCCTGTTCCAGCCGCCGGCCGAGTTCGGCCTCCGCCCGGTGCAGGGCGCGGGTGAAGCGGTAGGCGGCCGCATCGGGCAGGTCGGGCCGGGCCAGGACGACGTTCCACGAGCCGACGGTGGGCAGCGGCTCGGCGATCCCGGGATAGGCCCCGGCCGGCACGGTCATCGGCTTCAGGAAGGGATGGCGCGCCCGGACCCTCTCGATCTCCGCCGGCTCCAGGCCGATGAAGCGCGCGCCGGCGGGCCCACCCGACACGCGGGCGAAGCCGGGCCAGCCGACTCCGCCGCCCCACAGCGCCGCGGCGCGGCCGTCCAGCACCATCGGCGGCCCGTCGCCGGCCTTCTCCAGCAGCACCGGGTCGAAGTCCCGCCCGGGATCGAGGCCGAGCCCGTCCAGGACGTAGCGGGCCATGACCACCAGGCCGGAACTGGCGGCGCCCAGCACGATGCGCTGCCCCTTGAGGTCGGCGATCCGCCGGTACGGGCCGTCGGCGCGGACGACGAACATGCCGGGGCTGGAATACATGGCGCCGACGATCCGCGCCCGGGTCGCCGGGCGGCCGATGCCGGCCAGGGCCTCGTAGGCGCTGGTCCCCTGGATCAGGCCGAGGTCGAGGCGCCCTTCCTCGAGCAGCGGCAGGTTGGCGCCGCTGCCGGGCGTCGCCCGCAGCTCCAGGCGCAGGCCGGAGTCGCCGGCGGCGAGTGCGGCCGCCAGGGCCGCGCCGAACACGGCGAACCCGCCGCCCTGGGTCGCGGTGCCGAGCGCCAGGGAGAGCGGCTGGGCGTCTGCCGGCTGGTCGTCTGCCGGCTGGGCGTCTGCCGGTCGGGCGTCTGCAGGTCGGGCGGCACCGGCCAGGGCCAGGCCCCCGGCGCCCGCCAGCAGCATGCGGCGCGACAGGGGCACGACCGGCGTCCGGTCGATCGAGGGCGGGCGGGAAGGCGGCATGGCGGGGTGTCCTCCGGTGGCGGTGGCACGACCAACAGTATGGCGGCGGCGCCCGGGCTCAACCCCCTTGGCCGCCGCCCGGCTGGACCCGCCGGCCTTGCGCGCTATAGTCCGGCTCGCGAACCGGATCCCGGGAGAGCCCGATGCTGCGCAACGACTACCCGTCGCTCGACTTCGACCTCGGCGACACCGCCGACATGCTGCGCGACACCGTGCGCAGCTTCTCCGACGCGGAGATCGCGCCGCGGGCGGCCGACATCGACCGTTCGAACGAGTTCCCGATGGACCTGTGGCGCAAGCTGGGCGATCTGGGCGTGCTCGGCGTCACCGCGGACGAGGAGTATGGCGGCGCCGGCCTCGGCTACCTCGAGCATTGCGTGGCGATGGAGGAGATCAGCCGCGCGTCCGCCTCGGTCGGGCTCAGCTACGGCGCGCACTCCAACCTCTGCGTCAACCAGATCAACCGCAACGGCACGGAGGCGCAGAAGCGCGCCTACCTGCCGAAGCTGGTCTCGGGCGAGCATATCGGCGCGCTCGCCATGAGCGAGCCCGGGGCGGGCTCCGACGTGGTCGGCATGCGCACCCGGGCCGAGCGCAAGGGCGACCGCTTCGTCCTCAACGGCGGCAAGATGTGGATCACCAACGGCCCCGATGCCGACGTGCTGGTGGTCTATGCCAAGACCGACCCCGAGGCGGGCCCGCGCGGCATCACCGCCTTCCTGGTCGAGAAGGGGATGAAGGGCTTCTCCACCGCCCAGAAGCTCGACAAGCTCGGCATGCGCGGCTCCAACACCTGCGAGCTGGTGTTCGAGGATTGCGAGGTGCCGGCCGAGAACCTGCTGGGCGAGCTCGGCCGCGGCGTCAACGTGCTGATGAGCGGCCTTGATTACGAGCGCGCGGTGCTGGCGGCCGGGCCGATCGGCATCATGCAGGCCTGCATGGACGTGGTCGTGCCCTATGTCCACGAGCGCAAGCAGTTCGGCCAGGCGATCGGCGAGTTCCAGCTGATCCAGGGCAAGCTGGCCGACATGTACACGACGATGAACGCCAGCAAGGCCTACGTCTATGCGGTGGCGCGCGCCTGCGACAAGGGGCGGACGACGCGCAAGGACGCCGCCGGCGCCATCCTCTATGCTGCCGAGAAGGCGACCTGGATGGCGCTGGAGGCGATCCAGTGCCTGGGCGGCAACGGCTACACCAACGACTACCCGACCGGCCGCCTGCTGCGCGACGCCAAGCTGTACGAGATCGGCGCCGGTACCAGCGAGATCCGGCGCTGGCTGATCGGCCGCGAGCTGTTCCAGGAATCGCGCTAGGCCGGGGAAGAGGACGCCGACATGCATCTGACCGAAGAGCAGACCATGGTGCGCGACATGGCGCGTGCCTTCGCCGACGAGCACCTTGCCCCCCATGCCGCCGCCCGCGACCGGGCCGGCGCCTTCCCCAAGGCGGTCCTGCGCGAGATGGGCCGGCTCGGCCTGATGGGCATGACCGTGCCCGAGGAATGGGGCGGGGCCGGCATCGACAACGTCGCGGCGGCGCTCGCGGTGGAGGAGATCGCGGCCGGCGACGGCTCCTGCTCGACCATCGTCTCGGTGCACAACTCGGTCGGCTGCCTGCCGATCCTGCGCTTCGGCTCGGCCGACCAGAAGGAGCGGTTCCTGAAGCCGCTCGCCCGCGGCGAGATGCTGGGCGCCTTCTGCCTGACCGAGCCCGGGGCCGGCTCCGATGCGTCCGCCATCACCACCCGCGCCCGGCGCGACGGCAACCACTGGGTGCTGAACGGCACCAAGCAGTTCATCACCTCGGGCAGTTCGGCCGACCTCGCCATCGTCTTCGCGGTGACCGACCCGGCCGCCGGCAAGAAGGGCATCTCGGCCTTCCTGGTTCCGACCGACAACCCCGGCTGGAAGGTCGCCCGGGTCGAGGAGAAGCTCGGCCTGCGCGCGTCCGACACCTGCCAGATCCTGCTCGACGACGTCCGGCTGACCCCCGACATGATGCTGGGCGAGGAGGGGCGGGGCTATTCGATCGCGCTCGCCAACCTGGAGGGCGGGCGCATCGGCATCGCCGCCCAGGCGGTCGGCATGGCGCGCGCCGCCTACATCGCCGCCCGCGACTATGCCAAGGAGCGCAAGTCCTTCGGCAAGCCCATCATCGAGCACCAGGCGGTCGCCTTCCGCCTGGCCGACATGAAGACCCGCATCCACGCCGCCCACCTGATGACGCTGCACGCCGCAGCCAAGCGCGACCGCGGCGAGCCCTGCCTGACCGAGGCGGCGATGGCCAAGCTCTATGCGTCCGAGATCGCCGAGCAGGTCGCGTCCGACGCGATCCAGATCCATGGCGGCTACGGCTACCTGGCCGACTTCCCGGTCGAGCGCATCTATCGCGACGCCCGCATCTGCCAGATCTACGAGGGCACCAGCGACATCCAGCGCATGCTGATCGCGCGCGCGGTGGCGACGGAGGAGTAGGCGCGATTCAGCGAACAGGGGATGTTCAGCGTTCGCTGAATGCGCCTTGTGGCCGGGATCCGTCGGGGCGGATGCCGAACGCCTCCAGATCGAGCCTGGGCATTGCCCGACGGCCAAAGCATCCCTCGACCAGGCTCGGGACGAGGGGGCTTCTCCATCGGCACAAACGCTTGTGGAGAAAGGAAAATTTCCTCATCCCGAGCCTGGTCGAGGGACGCTTTGGCCAGTGGCCAACACCCCTGTTGATGCCTCTCGGCGGTTTCGGATTGGCGGGTGGCCATGATAGCCTCGGCCGCCCCGAGCCGTCACGGCTTCGGAACGATCCCCGAGGAGCCCCGATGGCCGAGCCGATCGACTTCTACTTCGACTTCTCCTCGCCCTACGGCTATGCCGCGTCGGCCCGGATCGACGCCATCGCCGCGCGCCACGGGCGCGACGTGCGCTGGCGGCCGATCCTGCTGGGGGCCGTCTTCAAGCTGACCGGCGCCCAGCCGCTCGTCTCGGTGCCGATGAAGGGCGACTATGCGGCGCGCGACTTCGGGCGCACCGCCCGCCTGATGGGGCTGCCCTTCACCCTGCCGCCGACCTTCCCGTTCGGCGCCGTCGCCCATTCCCGCGCCTTCTACTGGATCGAGGCGCAGGACGCGTCCAAGGCGCGGATGTTCGCCCGCGGGGTCTTCCACCATGTCTTCGGCGAGGGCCGGGATGCGGGGCCGGAGGAGCTGGGCCGCATCGCGACCGGGCTCGGCTACGACCCGGCCGAGCTCGCCGCGGGTATCGGCGAGCCGGCCGTGAAGGAGCGCCTGAAGACCGAGGTCGACCAGGCGATCGCCCGCGGCGTCTTCGGCTCGCCCTTCTTCTTCGTCGACGGCGAGCCGTTCTGGGGCTCGGACCGGCTCGACCAGGTGGATCGCTGGCTGGAGACGGGCGGCTGGTAGCGGCCATATCGGCTCTCGTCCCAATGACGCTATTCCATAGTGAACTGCGACGGAACAAGAGCTTCGATCTTCTGGCTTGCCCCGAGGATGAGCGATGAAGAGTCTTGCATGTAGATCTGATATATTTCATTAATCCATTAGAAGTGGTGTTCGGGAAATTTCACATGATCCGAATGGAACTGCCGGTCGATGATCTGCTGCTTGACCTCGACAATCCACGCATAGGCGGTGCGGAATCTCAGGCTCAAGCTCTCGAAGCTATTGTGAGGCTGGAAAGTAATCATTTCAGGACGATGATGCGAAGCATCGCAGAGCATGGTCTCGACCCGGGTGACTCATTCTACATAATAGATGAGGCCGAAGTCGGGGAAGGATACACGGTCGTCGATGGAAATCGTCGTCTTGCTGCTCTTAAAGTTCTCTGTGAGCCGTCCGTCCTTCAGGGGACTGAGTTGGGGGCAACTGTCGTAAAGAAGCTCTCTAAGGCAGTGGAAAAATTTGACCCTGCGTCTTTGGATTCCATCAGTTGTGTCCTGTTTGACTCGCGAGCCAGTGCAGATGAATGGATATTGCGCAGGCACGGTCGTGGTATGGAGGGCGAGGCTCGGATACCTTGGGGAACATTAGAGATCCAGCGCTTCCAAAAGGACCGAACAATCCTGGATGTAATAGAATTTGTTGGAAAGAATTCGGCTTTTTCGAACGAAGCTTGGAGTGGGATCCGCGCAGAGCTTGAGGCAAAACCGAGTGTCCTTCGTAGGTTTCTTGACTCTAAGAAGGGTCGGGACTGGATAGGGATGTCTGTTAGGGATGAGCAAGGTCTGAAGCTGCCGGTATTCTCCAGGCCACCCGATTTCGTGCTCAATGTTCTGAGTAAAATTTTTGAAGATATTCACGCCAAGAGGATTGATACTCGAAGTCACAATAAATCCTCAGAGATCGAGGCCTATTTCGATAGTCTACCCCCAGAGCTGCACCCTTCGGCAAAGCATGGTAAGGTGCCTGTGGCATTTCGCGATGCTGAAGTTCGCGACGGCGCTGACCGACCGCGACAGCGGGAAGCAGTTGCATCGCTTGTCTCTCAGGCCGATCGAGATAAAACAACTAAGCCCAAGGCGCCACGCCCCACCCTCGCACCCTCCCGGCATAAGTTTGCCCAACCAGCCACTTCGAAGGGACAAGCTTTGGTTCGCGAGGCGTCGCGCTTGCGACTGGCCGATACGCCTTTGTCGGCGGCGTTTGTTCTCCGAGCATTTCTTCAGCATTCTCTTGAGAAATACATGACCGAACAGGGCATGTCGATGTGGGAAACAAATTCGAAAGGAAATAGCGTCCAGCTGCAGTTGTCCGCCAAAGCTGAGCGTGTTATTAAGCATTTGATTGATAGTAATAAATCTACTGGATCTGATCTTCGTGGTGTCAGGCGGACACTGACGAGTAAAACAGATCCTGCGTCCATTCAAGCGCTCAATGACTATCATCACGATAGGTATGATGTGCCTGCAGCAGATGTGCTCCGCAACGCGTGGGACACCGCGGAACCTTTATTTATTGCGATCTATGGCGCGCCATGACTAGCGATTCTGCTGCGGCTCGACTGTCGCAATCTGGCCGGTTCTCGCCACTGCGCTATCCTGGCGGAAAAGGGAAGCTCGCCCGATTCATAGCCGCACTCATCAAGAAGAACTCCCTTTCAGACGGCCTGTACGTTGAGCCGTACGCGGGTGGGGCGGCCGTCGCCTGGGAACTTCTGTTAACCGGCGTTGTCAGGCGTGTGGCAATCAACGATATTAGCCGCCCTGTATTTGCTTTTTGGAATAGCGTTCTTGAGCAGACCGACGAACTTGTCGCACTAATCAGCGATACGCCTGTAGACCTTGCGACGCGAGACCGCCTTAAATCGGTACTCAGTTCTCCGGATTATGCAAGCGATCTCGATCTGGGGTTTGCCATGTTTTTCCTTAATAGAACGCATCGATCTGGGATCCTAAATGGAGGCGTGATTGGCGGGCGAACCCAGTCAGGCGCGTGGAAGATCGATGCTCGCTACAATAAAATTGATCTTATTCGAAGAATACAACGTATAGCGTCAGTTCGACAGAGAATACAATTGACTAATATGGATGCTTTAGAGTTTCTGGAGTGCAAATCAAGAGAATGGAAGAGTAAGTCCCTGATATATCTTGATCCCCCTTATTATCAAAAAGGAAGTCAATTGTACTATGATTATTATAAAGAGTCAGATCATGCTAGAGTTTCGGCGGCTGTTCGGTCCCTTAGAAATATTAACTGGATAGTCTCTTACGATGATGTTTTTCCTATTCAGGAGATGTATTGCGGTGCTCCAGCTCTCCAATATGCCATTGGATACAGTGCGCGCAACGTAATGCGTGGTCGTGAAGCAATGTTCTTTAGCGATCGATTGATCGTTCCAGAAGTAGAGGGCTCCATGATTGAACTCCACAGGGCAAACGCCGGCGAGCCGCTTCTCGCACCTCCAGCCCAACCTCGTCGAGCAGCAGCGGCTGCGTCGACCGTGGCCAGATCGTGAATGGCTAAAAATAGATCCTCTAATATAACCCGAATGGTAGATCTGAGCCGAGATTGATTTGGAACTGGTAGTCGATATTCATAAGAGGCCGAACTAGAGCCTTGTTATGCGATTGGAGCCTACCGGGTGCCGTCGGCCGCTTGGGTCCGGGCCCAGGACGGCCGGGCGGTGACGCGGGCCAGGTAGTCGGCAAGCGGGCCCCCGGCCGGCAGGATCTGCATCGCCGTCGCCCAGCCGATGAAGGAGCCGACCATGATGTCGGCGGCAGTGAAGGGCTCGCCCAGCAGGAAGGGGCCGGGCGCGACGCCCTTCTCCAGCACCCCGATCATCGTGTCCCACTCGCCCCAGGCGAGCGCGCCGGGCGGCGCCTCGACGTCGATCTTCAGCGCGGCGAAGGTCAGCAGCGGCTCCATCACGCCGATCGCATAGAACATCCAGCGCAGGTAGTCGGGCCGCCCGGGGTCGTCGATCGCGGGCGCGAGGCGCCCCGGCGCGTAGCGGTCGGCCAGGTGGACCATGATGGCGCCGCGCTCGGTCAGCAGCGTGTGGCCGTCGGCCACCGCCGGCACCTTGCCGGACGGGTTGAGCCGGCGGTACTCGGCGCCGCGCTGCTCGTTCTTCGCGACGTCGAGCTGGTGGATGCGGTAGGGGCGGCCCAGCTCCTCCAGCAGCCACAGCACGGTCAGCGAGCGGCTCTGCGGGATGTGGTAGAGGACGAGTTCGCGGGCGTCCGGCATGGAACCTCCCTCCAGGGATCTACGGGCCGCGGTCGGCCAGCGCCCCCAGGTAGCGGCGCACGGCCGGGTCTGCCAGCGCATCCGCCAGGCGGTCGAAGCCGGCGACGGCGCCGCCCGCCACGAAGAGGAAGCGGTCGCAGATCTCGGCCAGGATGTCGAGCTGGAAGGGGGCGGTCGGGTGCAGGCAGACGAAGACCAGCCGGTCCTCGTCCCGCAGCCGGCGGAAGAAATCCAGCATGAAGCCGATATAGCCGTCCTGGGTGTTGAACTGCGGCTCGTCGAAGAGGTGGACGAGCGGGTAGGGGCTGGCGGCGCGGTCCATCAGGAAGGCCGGCCGGGTGCGGCGGAAGCGGCGCACCTGGTAGGACTGATGGTAGTGGATGGCCAGCCGGTCACGCTCCCGATATCGCACGCGGTGGATGTCCTGGCCGGCGATCCTGACCTGGCCCCGGCTCGGGCTGTTGGAGCCGGCGATCATCTCGAACAGCGTCGTCTTGCCGGCGCCGTTGGGGCCCAGCACGCCGACGATCTGCCGGCCGGCGAAGGCGCGGTCGACGTCGAGCCGGAAGGCGGTCTCCCGCGCCAATAGCCCCCGGCGATAGAGCTTGGCGACCCCGTCCAGGACCAGCAGCGGCGCGCTGCCCGGCGCTCCCGTCATTGCAACCCTCCCACCAGCTGCCGCCGCAGCCCGGGGTCGGCGAGGAGCTCGGCCGCGGCCCCGGTCCACGCCACCTGGCCGCGCGACAGCACCACCACCCGGTCGGCCACCGCCAGCGCCACGTCGGCGTTCTGCTCGACCACGATCGAGGCGATGCCCTCGCCCTTGAGGCGGCCGATCACCGCCATCACGTCGTCGACGATGCGCGGCGCCAGCCCCTGGCTCGGCTCGTCGAACAGGACCAGGCCGGGCGCGCCCAGCAGGGCGCGGGCGATCGCCACCATCTGCATCTCGCCGCCCGATAGCGTCTCGGCCTCGCGGCCCATCAGGTACTTGAGCGGCGAGAAGATCTCCGTCACCTCGTCGACGGTCCAGGGCCGGAAGCCGGTCGCCTTGATGCCGAGCGACAGGTTGCGCGCGACCGTGAGCGTCGGGCAGAGCCGGCGGTCGTCGGGGACCCAGCCGATGCCGGCGCGCGCGATGCGGTGGGTCGCCTCGCGGGTGATGGCCCGGTCGCGGAAGCGGATCTGCCCGCGCCGCGGGCGGGTCAGGCCGAGGACGGAACGCAGCAGCGTCGTCTTGCCGGCCCCGTTGGCGCCGAGCAGCGCCAGCACCTCGCCGGCCGCCACCGACAGGGACACCCCGAAGAGCGCCTGGGTCTCGCCATAGAAGGTGTCGATCGCCTCCACCTGCAGCATCAGGCGGCGCTCCCCAGCTTGGAGGCCATGACCCAGGGGTTGGCCTTGAGCGCGGCCGGCGTGCCGCGGGCGATCACCTGGCCCCAGTGGATGACGGCGATCTCGTCGGCGAGGCCGAACAGGAAGTCCATGTCGTGCTCGATGACGACGATGGTGAGCTGGCCCTTCAGCGACCGGATGAGCCGGGCCAGGCGCGCCCGGCCGTCGGAGCCGAGGCCGGCCGTCGGCTCGTCGAGGAACAGGAGCTTGGGTCCGGCCGCCAGCGCGACGGCGATCTCCAGCGCCCGCCTGGCGCCGTACGGCAGCGACTTGGCCGGCTGGTCGGCCATGTCGGCCAGGCCGACCCGGGCCAGCACCGCCATGGCGGCCGCGGCGACGGCCGGGTCGGCATAGGCGCGGCCGACCGGGTCGGCGACGCGGCGGCGGGTGGCGGGGAGGGCGACGGCCACGTTCTCGAACACCGAGAAATCGTCGAACAGGTTCATCATCTGGAAGGAGCGCGCGATGCCGAGCCGGGCGATGCGGTGCGGGGCCAGGCCCGTGATGTCCTGCCCGTCGAACAGGACCCGGCCGCGCTCGGGCCGGTATCGGCCGGTCAGCACGTTGAAGCAGGTGGTCTTGCCGGCCCCGTTCGGCCCCATGATGCCGGACAGGCTGCCGGCCTCGAAGGAAAGCGAGATGTCCTCCAGGACGACGCGGTCGCCGAACCGCAGGTGCAGGCCCCGGGCCTCGAACAGCGCCATGGCTCAATCCTCCCCCGGCTGGGGCACCGGCTGGGGGGCGGGCGGCGGCGCCGGGCGGCGCAGGCCGGCGAACATCCCGGCCAGCCCGTCCGGGCGGAACATCACCAGGGCCACGAACAGCATGCCGAACCACAGCATCCAGCTGGTGGTGACGGCGCCGATCAGGTCGCGGGCGAGCAGGAAGACGATGGCGCCCACGACCGGCCCCCAGAAGGAGACCAGCCCGCCGCCGATCAGCGTCATCATCACGACATAGCCGGAATAGTGCAGGCTCATCACGTCCGGGAAGGCGGAGCGCTGGGCCATGGCGAAGAGCCCGCCGGCCAGGCCCGACAGGGCGGCGGACAGGACGATGATGGCGAACTTGGCCTTCCATACGTCGTAGCCGACGAAGCGCGCCCGCTCCTCGTTCTGCTGGATCGCCTTCACCACCCGGCCGAAGGGCGAATGGACCAGCCGCCACAGGCCGAGCGAGACCAGGACGAACACCGCCAGCACGCCGTAGTAGAGGCTGACATTGTCCTCCAGCGACACCGCGCCGATGCCGAACCCGGCCGGCAGGCGGACGATGCGCAGCAGCCCGTCCTCGCCGCCAGTGATGCCGTGCGCCTTGACCGCGATGAACCAGAACACCTGCCCGAAGGCGATCGTCATCAGCGCGAAATAGATGCCGCGGCGGTGCGAGATGAAGAGGGCGACGAGCGCGCCGGCCACGGCCGACGCCAGCAGGGCGGCCGCCAGGCACAGCCACAGGCTGGCGGCGAGGTTGAACTGCGCCAGGCCGAAGGCATAGGCGCCGATGCCGAAAAAGGCGCCATGCCCGAAGGAGGGCAGGCCGGCATGGCCCAGCACCAGGTTGAAGGCGAGCGCGTAGGTGGCCCAGATCAGCACCTCGACCGCCAGGTACTGGTAGAGGCCGACCCGCTCGATCCACAGGGGCAGGGTCGCCAGCACCGCCCAGGTGAGCAGCATGGTCGGGGTGAAGGTCGGTGCCTGGTGGCGGGCGGCGGGGGTCATCTCATGCCTCCAGCAGGCTCTTCTTGCCGAACAGCCCGCGGGCCCGGAACGTCACCACCAGGATCAGCAGCAGGTACATCGACAACAGCGACCATTCCGACGCATAGGCGCCCGACAGGCCGACCACCATGCCGACCAGCAGCCCGGCCAGCACCGCCCCCCAGAACGAGCCGACCCCGCCCAGGACGATGACGACGAAGGCCGGCACCACCGCGTCGATGCCCATGTGCGGGCGGATGCCCCAGATGGGCGCCATGATCACCCCGGCGAGCGCGGCCAGCATGGTGCCGAGCACAAAGACCCCGGCGCGCAGCTTCTTGATGTCGATGCCCATCGCCTGGACCATCTCGCCGTCATGGGCGCCGGCCTTGACCATGGCGCCGAAGCGGGTGCGCTCGACCACCACCCAGACCAGCGCGATGGCGGCGAGCGCGAAGGCCGCCGCCCAGAAGCGGTAGCGCGACCAGATCAGGTCGAGGAAGATGAACCCGCCCGAGATGTCGCGCGGCACCGGCAGGGTGTAGTCGCGCGTGCCCCACAGGGCGCGGATCGCATCCTCCAGCACCATGGCGAGGCCGAAGGTGAGCAGCAGCCCGTAGAGCGGATCGCGGCCATAGGTGCGGCGCATCAGCCGCTCGATGACGAGGCCGAGCGGCGCCACCAGGATCGGGGCGACCAGGAACGCGGTCGCGTAGCGCCAGCCGAGCGGCACCGTTGCCCAGGCCTGGTTGAGATCGGGCAGGGGAAGCCGCGGGGTGGCGATCGCATAGGCGAAGTAGGCTCCGGCCGCGAACAGCGATCCGTGCGCCAGGTTGATCTGCTCCATCAGGCCCAGGATCAGCATGAAGCCGAGCGCGATCAGCGCGAACAACAGGCCCAGCGTCAGGCCGTTCACCAGGTGCGGAAGTAGGTTGACGAGCATCGGCTCCACCGGTGGCGGGGCGGTGGGCCGGGGCGGCGAGGCGCCCCGGCCGGCAGCGTGGGCGAAGGACGGCCGCCCGTCACATCTCGTAGGTCGGCACCTTGTCGAACGGCACCAGCTTGCACTTGGTGGGGGCCGCGTCGTCGAGCGCGTGGGCGGGCTCGGTCTGGCTCAGGATGTCGTAGAGGTCGGTCGGGTCGGCCGGCTTGGCGTTGCGCCGGGCCAGGTAGATGGTCTGCTGTACCTGGTGGGTGACCGGGTCGATGTAGGCGTCGAAATGCTGCATCCGCTGGGCGGCCGGCATCTTGTGCCCTTCGAGCGCCCGGATGACCTTGGCGTTGTTGGTGGAGCCGACCCGCTCGACGGCCAGCAGCAGCTCGCGGGTCGCCATGTAGCCGTTGTAGGAGACGTTGCCCGGCACGGGGATCGGCGACTTGGGGAAGGCCGCCTGCCAGCGCTTCACGAACTCGTCCACGCCGGGCAGCTTCAGCTTGTGGTACCAGGTGGTGCCGAACACGCCGAACAGGCTGTCGGGCGCGCCCCAGATGTCGGGCCAGTCCTGCTGGTTGTTGATCCAGGCGGTGCGGCCCTCGAGCTTCAGGTCGGTGATCTGCTGGCGCAGGGCCTTGATGTCGTCGCCGCCGATCGCGGTCGCCACCACGTCGGGCTTCAGCTGCTGCACCTTCAACAGGTAGGCGGTGAAGTCGCGGGTGTTCTGCGGCACCAGCAGGTTGTCGATGATCTGCGCGCCGGCGGCCTCCGCCAGCCGCTTGGTGGACTCGGACGTGGTGTGGCCCCAGACATAGTCGTTGGTCAGCAGCAGCCACCGCTTGCCGACGCCCTCGACCGCGTTCTTGACCGACGCCTTCGAGAAGTTGGTGCCGTTGCCGTCCCACACGAACTTGATGCGGGCGCAGTTCTCCCCCGCCTCGGAGGGGGCAGACGAGTTGGTGTTCATGTAGATGGTGCCGTACTTGGCGGCGACCTGGGTGATGGCGTTGGCGACGCCGGAATGGACCGCGCCGATCAGGAAGGCGCACTGCTCCTGGGCGATGAAGCGCTCGGCCACCCGGGTGGCGGTGGCGGGGTTGGTCTCGGTGTCGGTGGTGATCCACTCGACCTTGCGGCCCAGCACGCCGCCCTTGGCGTTGAATTCGTCGATCGCCAGGCGCATGCCGAGCAGGTCGTCCTGGCCGCTGGCGCCATACTGGCCGCTGGCGTCGCAGGTCAGGCCGAGCTTGATCGGCTTGGCCGCGCCCTGGGCCCAGACCCGGGTGTGCTTCCACGGGCCGAAGAAGGTGCCGCCGCCGGCCAGGGCGGCCGCCATCAGGCTGCCCTGCATGACCCTGCGCCGCGAGATGCGGGTGCTGCTCATCGTTCCCTCCACGGATTGCTGTTCTTGGCCCGCGGTCGAATGCTCGCCGCGTTTGAAAATAGAATGAACATTCCAAATTCTGCTGTAAAGTGGAATGTATGATCCACGAGAGCGCCGCGGGACCGGCCGCGACCATCCAGCCGCCCGGCGACTACGAGGCGCTGCGCGCGGCGATCGCCCAGCGCCATGGCGCGCTGCCCGGCCGCTTGCAGCAGGTGGCGGAATTCACCCTCGACCACCCGACGGACGTGGCGCTCGCGACGGTGGCGGAGGTGGCGCAGCGCACGGGCGTGCAGCCCTCGGCCATCGTGCGCTTCGCCCGCGCCTTCGGCTTCAACGGCTTCACCGAGATGCAGCAGGTCTTCCGCTCGCGCCTGGTGGCCGGCGTGGCGCCCAGCTACAAGGCCAGGCTCGCCCGGATGAAGCGGGACGAGGCCTCGATCCTCGGCCGCCGGCCGCTGGCGGTCCTCGGCCGGTTCGTCGCCGACGCGCATTCCGCGCTGGATTCGCTGCTCCAGTCCGCGACCGAGCAGGACCTGGAGGCGGCGATCGCCATCCTGGCGCCGGCCCGCGACATCTACCTGCTGGGGCTGGGCGGCTCCTACCCGGTCGCCGCGCACCTCGCCTACGTGCTGCGCAAGCTCGGCCGCCGCGTGGTCCTGCTCGACGGCATCGGCGGCGGCATCGGCGAGCAGTCGCACGCCGCCACCGCCCAGGACGCGCTGGTCGCCATCAGCTTCCGCAGCTACTACCCGGACACGGTCCGCCTCTTCCCCGAGCTGGTGGCGCGCGGGGTGCCGGCGATCGCCATCACCGACAGCCTGCTCAGCCCGATCGCCACCGGCGCCCGGCTGGTGTTCGAGCTGCAGGACATGCCGGAGGCCGCGATGCGCACGCTGGCGGCGCCGCTATGCCTGGTCCAGGCGCTGGCGATCGGGCTGGACCTGGCGGGGGATTGATCCTGGGGCGCTCTCATCACGATCGCTTGATCCCGCCGAGAAGATCTTTCAAATAAGGCGGTTTCCAGCTCAAGGATTAGGCTTTCCGATCGTATATTTTCTCGTGGGTGTTCTCCAGCCGATTCGTAAGTGAGCGCAGTGCCAAAAATCGAAAAATCTACACCTGAGGTGTTGAAGACTATATTTTGTGCGATGTAGGTTATATAAATTTTTTACATCAACTTAGAGAATTCATGGTTGAGTGTATTCGAGGTGGAGAAAGTAAAGAGTAAAACAGATGATCGGTATGGGGGAAGTATTAACATGAATAGTGGAGATTCAGGATCAGATGCTGGAAAGGAATTTCTTTGGTTTCTGGGGTGGGTGGCTACGGTTGTGGCTGGTGGCGCGATTGTTGTTAGTTTGTACTGGTTGTATGAAACTTCATCGTCGCCAGATAAATTTGTCGAAAAGATACTCGGGGTTGTGGTGTCGTGGCCAGTAGTAGTGTTCGCTGTTGCGATAGTTGTTCGAAACAAGATATTTGATTTAATTAGATTCTTTTTGTCAACAGATGATAGGCAAGTCGAGGCTTGGGGGCTTAAGTATCGGGCTGGTGGACGGCAGGAGCCGCCGCCTGCTGCCACGCCTGCTGCCACGCCTGCTGCCACGCCTGCTGCCACGCCTGCTGCCACGCCTGCTGCCACGCCTGCTGCCACGCCTGCTGCCACGCCTGCTGCCACGCCTGCTGCCACGCCTGCTGCCACGCCTGCTGCCACGCCTGCTGCCACGCCTGCTGCCACGCCTGCTGCCACGCCTGCTGCCACGCCTGCTGCCACGCCTGCTGCCAGCGAAAGTGAAATCGGAGAGCTACGGCGCCGCCTCCTGGAGGCTAATCAGATCTTGGAGTACTGGCACTTCCAATATCTTGATCGATTCCTTGCTCACAATAGCAAGTACGTGCTTCAACAGATCGTCACCGCACCATTCGGAATTTTCTATAGTCAAATCCAGTTGTATACTGGGATCATGTCGCGTCCAGGAGAGACGGATTCTACGCAGAAGGATGTGGTATTAAATGCGCTAAAATATTTTCTCTTGATAGAAGAATTTCCAAACTCAGTTGGTGGAGCAGACTCTTGGTACAAGCCAACTCCGAAAGGAGAGAGAGTGTATGCATTTCTTAATGGGCTTCTCGATATAAAACCACTGACAGCTTCGAGTTAATTTCTGTTGGTGTTTATCACTTTACGACGAAGTTCCTTGTCACGCAGACGGCGTAGGGATTTGTTGTAGAGGTGGGTAATTAAACGAAGGGCGTATCAGAGACGTTGCGGCAATCAGCGGAGATTCCAAATAACCTGCAGAGAATTGGCAGATTCTTCGTATTCTCCTGCATGGATCTCTAATAGATGGCTCCCGCGTTTCGGCAGATCTATCAAAACAACCCCACCACGTTGCCGTCCGCGTCCAGCCCGATGCTCTCCGCCGCCGGGACCCGGGGCAGGCCGGGCATGGTCATGATGTCGCCGCAGAGGGCCACGACGAAGCCGGCGCCGGCCAGCAGGCGCAGTTCGCGCACCGGCACGACGTGGCCGGTGGGGGCGCCCTTGGCGTCGGGGTCGGTCGAGAAGCTGTACTGGGTCTTGGCCATGCAGACGGGCAGGTCGCCGTGGCCGGCCTGCTCCAGTTCGCGGGCGCGGGCGATGACCTTGGCGTCGGGGGCGATGTCGGCGGCGCCGTAGAGGGTGGTGGCGACGGTGCGGATCTTGTCGAGGATCGGCATCGGGTCGGGGTAGAGCGGCTGGAAGCGGGCGCTGCCGCCCTCGGCCAGGGCCACCACGGCGCGGGCCAGGTCCTCGGCACCGGCGCCGCCGTCGGCCCAGTGGGAGCAGTCGAAGGCCTCGACCCCCAGCTTGCGGCAGCCGGCCACCACCGCCTCGCGCTCGGCCGCGGTGTCGGTGGCGAAGCGGTTGAGGGCGACGACGGGCGGTACGCCGAAGCGGCGGACATTCTCCACATGGCGGGCGAGGTTGGCGAAGCCGGCCTCCACCGCCGCCACGTTCTCGCGGCCGAGGTCGGCCTTGGCGACGCCGCCATGCATCTTGAGCGCGCGGACCGTGGCCACGATGACGGCGGCGTCCGGCGACAGGCCGGCCTTGCGGCACTTGATGTCGAAGAATTTCTCGGCCCCCAGGTCGGCGCCGAAGCCCGCCTCGGTCACCACATAGTCGGCCAGGCCCAGCGCCGTCGTCGTCGCCAGGACCGAGTTGCAGCCATGGGCGATGTTGGCGAAGGGCCCGCCATGGACGAAGGCCGGGTTGTTCTCGATCGTCTGTACCAGGTTGGGGGCGAGCGCGTCCTTGAGCAGGACCGTCATCGCCCCGTCGGCCTTGAGGTCGCCCGCGGTCACCGCCTTGCGCTCGCGGGTGGCGCCGACGACGATGCGCGCCAGGCGCTGGCGCAGGTCGTCGATGCTGCGCGCCAGGCAGAAGATCGCCATCACCTCCGACGCGACGACGATGTCGAAGCCGTCCTCGCGCGGGTGGCCGTTGGCGACGCCGCCCAGCCCGACGATGATCTGCCGCAGCGAGCGGTCGTTCATGTCGAGCGCGCGGCGCCAGACGATGCGCCGCCCGTCGAGGCCGAGCGCGTTGCCCCAGTACATGTGGTTGTCGATCAGCGCGGCCAGCAGGTTGTGGGCGGCGCCAATGGCGTGGAAGTCGCCGGTGAAGTGGAGGTTGATGTCCTCCATCGGCACCACCTGCGAGTGCCCGCCGCCGGCCGCCCCGCCCTTCATGCCGAAGGAGGGGCCGAGGCTCGGCTCGCGCAGGCAGATGGCGGCCTTCTTGCCGATGCGGTTGAGCGCGTCGCCGAGGCCGACGGTGGTGGTGGTCTTGCCCTCGCCGGCCGGGGTCGGGTTGATCGCGGTGACCAGCACCAGCTTGCCGCGCGGCCGGGCGGCCTGGGCCTCGGCCCAGGCGAGGTCGATCTTCGCCTTGTGCGGCCCATAGCGGAACAGGGCCTCCGCCGGCACGCCGAGCCGGGCGCCGATCTCCTCGATCGGCTTCAGGGTGGCGGCGCGGGCGATCTCGATATCGGTCTTCATCGGTCGGTCTTCATGAAGGGGGCCTCGGCGAGGATCGGGGCATAGACGGCGCGGTCGACATTGCCGCCGGAGAGGATGAGGGCGACCCGGCGGCCCGCCATGCGCTGGCGCTCCTGCAGCAGGGCCGCCAGCGGGGCGGCACCCGCCCCCTCGGCGACGTTGTGGGTGTCGGTGAAATAGTGGCGCATGGCGGCCGCGATCTCGCCGTCGTCGACGGCGACGATGCGGTCGGCGCCGGCACGGATGATCTCGACCGCCGCCTCGACCGGCACCCGGCAGGCCATGCCGTCGGCCATGGTGTCGGCGCTGTTGGTGGAGACGGCGTGGCCGGCGGCGAACGACAGGGCATAGGCGGGGGCGGCGGCCGCCACCACGCCGACCACCCTGGTCTTCAGGCCGAGCGCGTCGCGCGCGGCGATGGTGCCGCAGATGCCGGAGCCGAGCCCGATCGGCACATAGACGGTGTCGATGTCGGGCACCGCGCGGAACAGCTCCAGCGCATAGGTGCCGACCCCTGCCACCAGGTCCGGCAGGAACGAGCGCACCATGTGCAGCCCGCGCTCCTCGGCGGCGGCGACCGCGTACTCGAAGGCCGCCTGGAAGTCGTGGCCATGCTCGACCAGCTCGGCGCCGAGCGCGCGCATGGCCGTGTTCTTTTCCGTGCTGTTGCCGTGCGGCACGACCACCGTCGCCTTCAGCCCGACGGCGGCGGCGGCGAGCGCGATGCTCTGCCCGTGGTTGCCGCGGGTGGCGGTGATGACGCCGGCCAGGCCGGGCCGCTCGCGCTTCAGGTTCGCCATGTGGACGATGCCGCCGCGCACCTTGAAGGCGCCGACCGGCGTGTGGTTCTCGTGCTTGACCCAGACCTCGGCCCCGGCCCGGGCCGACAGCAGCGGCCAGTGGATCTGCGGGGTGGCGGGGAAGACGGCGTGCACCGCCTCGGCCGCCCGCTCGAGGGCGGCCAGGTCCGGCAGGGCGGCCGGATCGGGGATAGACGCCGTATCGGGGAAAGACGCCGTATCGGGGAAAGACATGGCGCCGGGCCTCGCTGTCGCCGTGGGTGGGGAGGCGGACCCTAGCGGCCGCCTCCCCTCCGCGGCAAGAGGGCCCCTCAGTAGCCCTCGCCCAGCAGCGGGAAGGCGCTCAGCGCGTGGGCGGGCGCGACCGGGTGCGACTTCGACAGGTGGCTGCGCGACAGCTCGCCCAGGTTGCGGGCGCCGAGCAGGGCGAGTGCGATGGTGATCTCCTCGTGCAGCAGGTCGAGCACGCGGACCAGGCCCTCCTCGCCGGCCGCCGCCATGCCGAGCCCGGTCATGCGGCCGATGCCGACGCAGTCGGCGCCGAGCGCGATCGCCTTGACGATGTCGGTGCCGCGATAGAAGCCGCCGTCGACGATGACCGTGGCCTTGCCGCCGACCGCCGTCACCACCTCCTCCAGCACCTCCATCGAGCCGCGCCCCTGGTCGAGCTGGCGGCCGCCATGGTTGGAGACGTAGATGCCGTCGACGCCGAGTGCCACCGCCGCGGCCGCATCCTCGCCGGTGCCGATGCCCTTCAGGATCAGCGGCACCTTGTGGGTGTCCTTGAAGCGCTTGACGTTGTCCCAGTTGTAGGCGGCCTGCCAGTCCATGCCGGTCGCGGCCTGGCGCCACGGCTTGACGAAGCGGTTGGCGAGGTCGCGCTCGCGCCTGGAATAGTGCGCGGTGTCGACGGTGACGGCGAAGGCGAAGTAGCCCTGGTCGACCGCGCGGCGGACATGGTCGTCCTCGAAGGCGTTGTCGCCGCGGACATAGAGCTGGAAGATGCGCGGCGCGTCCGGCCCGGCGGCGGCGACCGCCTCCAGCCCCGGGTTGCAGACCGAGCTCAGCATCAGGGGCACGTTGGCGCGGCCGCCGGCCTTGGCCGCGGTCGCCCCGCCGCCCGCCTCGAAGGATTCGAGCGAGCCGATCGGCGCCATCATCACCGGCATCGCGATCTGGCGGCCGAACAGCGTCGTCCTGGTGTCGATCGCCGTCACGTCGCGCAGCACGCGCGGACGGAAGGCCCAGTTGTCGATGGCCTGGCGGTTGCGCCGGAAGGTCGTCTCGGTCTCGGTCGCGCCCATCAGGTAGTCCCATCGCCCCTTGTCGAGGCGCTCGCGCGCCGCCTTGACGATTTCGTGCAGGGTCAGGAATTCCTCGGCCGCGTCCGACATGGGTGGGGTCCTTCCGGATGGTGGGGTGGGGGAGGCGAGAAGGGGGTGGAGGCGGAGCCTAGCACCGCTTCCGCGCCGGGGTGAATGCGTCCCGGTAAAATGCATCATTCGCCCGCCCGGACGGAAGGGGGCCTGGACGGAAGGGGTGCCGCCCGCCGGTTCCGGGAGAAACATCGGAACGACGGCTCCCGACCCGGGTTCTCTGGAGGAGGCCAGGCCCCATGCACGAGGCCGCGTCGCCGGACTGCGACGCGGCCTGCCGACAGTGGAGACGCACCATGAGCAACAGGAACCCGACCGCGCCCGCCATCCAGGATCTGGAGCAGGACGACTTCGCCCAGGAGCAGATGGGCCGGAACGCGCTGCAGGGGAACGACCAGGAGAGCGTCCGCAACCAGCGGAAGGTCGTCCCCGAGGCAAGGAAGGAGGCGGACGGCATCGTCGAGGGCCTCAAGAAGCTCGACCGGGACCATCGCGCCGAGACCGACCTCCACAAGGGCCGCCGCTCCGGACCGCGTTCCGGCGGCTGAGAAGGCGAACGAAGGGCGAACGGCCGGGCCGCCATGGCGCCGGGATCGTACCGGATCGGCCGGTTTCGCGCCTGCACGTCCTCCTTGACATCCCCAGCAAAACCCCTGAAAAACCGGGCTCCGCTGGACTTCGGGGCGTAGCTCAGCCTGGTAGAGTGCCTGCTTTGGGAGCAGGATGCCGGAGGTTCGAATCCTCTCGCCCCGACCAACGGGATGGACGACGAACGGCAAATCTGGCGGCAAATCTGGGCGGACCGACGATCATGGCAGACGCGCGCATCTACATCCCCGCCAAGTCCGCGATGCAGTCCGGCCGCGCCGGCACCCACGAATGGGTGCTGGAGTTCAACCCGGCCGAGGCCAAGGGCCACGACCCGCTGATGGGCTGGATCAGCTCCGGCGACACCCGCCAGCAGGTCCGCCTGACCTTCCCGACGCTGGAGGAGGCCGAGGCCCACGCCCAGCGCCTCGGCGTCCGCTACCAGGTGCAGCCGGTCCACCTGCGCACCATCAAGCCCAAGGCCTACGCCGACAATTTCAAGTATGATCGCATGCGCGGCTGACACCGCCGCGCAACGCCGGACGCGCCCTTAGCTCAGCCGGATAGAGCACGCGCCTTCTAAGCGCGGGGTCGCTGGTTCGAGTCCAGCAGGGCGCGCCAACTTTGATCTGTGTTCCTCAAGATATTGATCTGTTGGCGATCATGCCGGAACTTTGACCGGCAGGTGCATCGCACAGAGACATCGCCAAAAACGCCGGGGCACCCGGGCTTGCTATCACGGGGGTGGCCGACCCTCATGCGACAGTACGCCGAGGCCCAGCGGCGGCAACACCAGCCCGACCGCCTCGCGGGTCGCGACGCAGCCCGGTGCCTGTACGCAGCTCCATCCGCAGGTTGCCGGGAACAAGCGCTCACCAAGGCTGAAATTGACGATGCAGCGCAGCGTCATCCGGTCGTCGAAGCGGTCGTAGCTGAGAAGCGGCGCGCGCTTGGCGCTGTGCACGATCTCGCCGCCCCATTTCAGCGCCGGCTGGTCGTGCCGCCATGCCAGGAACCGCCGGAGGAAGGCCAGGGTCGAACCCGGGTCCGCCTCCTGGCGGTCCACCGCGAGCGGCCAGTGCTCCTGCGGTATCGGCAGCCACGGCTCGGGACCTTCGGTGAAACCGGCGTGAGGCGCATCTGCGATCCAGGGCATCGGCGTGCGGCCGCCATCGCGACCCTCGAAGTCGGGCCAGAGCGCCAGCCCCCAGGGGTCGCGCAGGGCCTCCCTCGGCAGCTTCGGATGCGGCAGGCCGAGCTCTTCGCCCTGAAAGATCGCGCAGCCACCCTTCAGCGTCAGTTGCAGGAACAGGAGCATGTGCGCCGCCGCCGGTCCTTGGCCGGCATCCATGGCGAAGCCCGCGAGGTTTGAAACCGCACGCATCGAATCATGGTTGGTAAAGACGTTGTAGAGCCAGCCCGTACGCAGATACGCGTCGCGCCTTTGCAGCATCGCGGCAAGGCTGCCGACCTCGGCCGGGCCGTTGATGAGGTCGAAATCATAGACGGCATGGAAGGCCTTGCCGTCGGCGGTGTATTTCTCCGCAGCGCGCGAGGAATCGACGTCCGCCAGTTCGCCGATCAATATGCGTTCCGGCACGTATCCCGACACGGCGTCCCGCAGCCTCTGCAGGATCGGCACCGCCTCCGGCACGTCCCGGTCGAATTCGTGGAGTTGCCGGCGAAAAGGGTTGTTCGGCCCGCCGCCGAGCAGGATGGGCGATCCGGCGCGTGGCGAGGGCGGGTTCGACCGGAACTCCGGGTCGCAGGCGAGGCATTGGACGGCGTCGAGGCGGAATCCGTCGACGCCCAGGTCGAGCCAGAAGCGCATCTCGCCGATGACGGCGTCGAGCACCGCCGCGTTCTGCAGGTTCAGCGCCGGCTGGCAGGCAAGAAACGGGTGGTAGTAGTACTGGGCGCGTCGCGGCTCCCATTCCCAGGCCCCGCCCCCGAAGGAGGAGAGCCAGTTGTTGGGCGGGCAGCCGTCGCGCGCCGCGTCGGCCCAGACATACCAGTCGGCCCGAGGGTTGTTCCGGCTGGAGCGGCTCTCGGTGAACCATGGATGCTCGTCGGACGTATGGGCCGGTATGAAGTCCAGAAGCAGCTTCAGCCCGCGCGCATGCACCGCTTCCAGCAGCTCCAGGAAGTCCGCCATGGAGCCGGCGACGGGGTCGACATTGCGCAGGTCGGTGGCGTCGTAGCCGAAATCCTTCTGCGGCGAGGGGTAGAACGGCGACAGCCACAACGCATCGCAACCGATGCCGGCAATGTGGTCGAGTTTCTCGAGCACGCCACGCAGGTCCCCGATGCCGTCGCCGTTGCTGTCGCGGAAGCTGCGCAGGTAGACCTCGTAGATCACCGCGCCGCGCCACCAATCCGCGCGCACCGGCGGCTCGAGCTTGGGCGCCATGGCATACTCCGCCAGCAGCGTCTCGCGGGTCCCGGCGCCGGTCATGCGCCTGCTCCGAAGAAGGCTCCATACGGCGGCAGGCTCAATGTCTCGCCGCTGCGGACGCTGCCGAAGCCGTGGCCGTCGAGGGCCGCTCCCGTGAGGGTCTCGGGAAAGGCGGCCTCCGCCTCCACGCCGCACAGGTTGAAGGCGCAGAAGATGCGCTGCTCGTCGAGGAAGCGTTCAAAGGCCAGGATCTGGGGCGGCGCCTCGACGAAGCGCAGGCCGCCCGTGCGCAGCGCCGGCTGCTCGCGACGCCATGCCAGGAAGCCCTTGAGGCGGTTCAGCAGCGAGCCCGGCAATGCCTTCTGCGCCGCCACCGCGCGCGGAACGTGGCTCGCGGGGATCGGCAGCCAGGGCTCGTGGCTGCTGAATCCGCAATGCGGCAGGTCGCCGTCCCATGGCATCGGCGTGCGGGCCCCGTCGCGTCCGCTGAAGGCGGGATGGAACTCCGTGCCGTAGGGATCCATCATCCGCTCGGGCGGCACATCGGCATGGGCGAGGCCAAGCTCGCTGCCCTGGTAGATGCACAGGGCCCCGCGCAGGCATGACAGGGCCGCGAGGATGACGAACGGCAGTTCGCCGGAGGCGGCGTCCGGCCCCAGCCGTGTCGCCGACCGCATGAAGTCATGGTTGTCGAGTGCCCAGCACGGCCAGCCGCAGTCCATCTCGTGCCCGAGATCGGTGGCGGTACGGACGATGGTTTGCGCGTCCAGCGTATCGGCGCCGAGCAGCCAGTAGCCATAGGCGAGCTGCAGCCGGTTGGCGGCGGTGTATTCGGTGTGCAGCCGCACGCCCTCGTTCTCGTGCAGCTCGCCCAGCAGGAGGCGGTCGGGATAGGTGTCCGTCAGCGCCCGCAGGCGCTCCAGGAATGCCAGGTTCTCCGGCTGGCCGATGTCACGCTGGTGGTGTTGCAGCGAGTAGGGGTTGAACATGAAGTGCCGCGCGGAGGAGCGCTCGGGATTGGGGGGATTGTCCCTGAGCCTGGCGTCATGGAAATAGAAGGCGCAGACATCAAGGCGAAAGCCGTCGACCCCCATGTCCAGCCAGTAGCGGGCGATATCGAGTATCGCATCCTGGACCTGCGGGTTGTGGTAGTTGAGGTCGGGCTGCTCGCGCAGGAAATTGTGCAGATAGTACTGGCCGCGCCGCGGCTCCCACTGCCAGGAGCTGCCGCCGAAGACCGACAGCCAGTTGTTGGGCGGCGAGCCGTCCGGGCGTGGATCGGCCCAGACATACCAGTCGGCCCGAGGATTCCGACGGTCTTCCCGGCTTTCGAGGAACCACGGGTGCTCGTTGGAGGTATGGCTGAACACCTGGTCCATCAGCACCCGCAGGCCGCGCCGGTGGGCGGCTTCCAGCAGGGCCTCGAAATCGCCGAGCGTACCGAAGAGCGGGTCGACGCTCCGATAGTCCGATACGTCATAGCCGAAATCGTGCATGGGCGACTTCACGAAGGGCGATATCCACACCGCGTCCGCGCCGAGGCCGGCGACATGATCGAGCCTGCGCCGGATGCCGTGGAGATCGCCTACGCCATTGCCGGTCGTATCCAGAAAACTGCGGGGGTAGACCTGATAGATGATGGCGCCCTGCCACCAGGCATGGCGGCTCGTGTCGAAAACTCCCATGATCGCGATACCTCCCCTGTCGGCTCGCCGCAGGCGTGCGCCGATCGGGCACCGCCACCCTGGACCCAACGCTCCGGAGGGCGGACGGTTTCGGCCGATGTCGGACGAAGGCTCGATCGCAGGTCGTGTCCCACCGCGTGCCTTGCCTCCTGCACCCGAGGCGCGGGTAGCGCCGCCGCGACGATGCGAAGGGGCCACGCGTCCGCTATGATCGCCGAGCGGGCTCGGGACGTCGGGCCGCGTTCGGCCCGACCGATCCATGGAACCTGCCTCTATGAGCAAGATCGTACTCTGCCGGCCCCAAGGGGGGCTGAACGACATGCTGTGCCAGATCGAGCATTGCTGCCGCTATGCGGAGCGCTGGGGCCGGACGGTGATCGTCGATGCCAACCATGGACGGTCCCCGCATCTGCAGATGCGCTTCGGCGACTATTTCGTCTCCCGCCAGGCCAGGCTCGCGCTGGATCCCGAGCGCTTCCCGGGCACGATCGATGCGAGCAGCGTGTTCCCCGAGTTCCTGGCGAACCGCCTGTACGATTATCAGACGGACTACCTGGTGCCCCCCGGCGCCCGGGGGCGGCGAACCTGCGAGGCGACGACCGGGCTGGCGATCACCTTCGATTTCTCCCGCGACTATCCGCACGCCACGCTGGTGCACCATCAGGTGGGCGGCGGCTTCGTGTCGCTGTTCGCGCTGCTGCGGCTCAGGCTTCGCGACGATCTCGCCGACGAGCTGCTGCGCCGCTGGCGGGCGATCGGCGGGGGCTACCATGCGATCCACGTCCGGGCGACCGACTATCGGACGCGGTACGACGCGGTCCTGGAGCGGCTGGCACGTTCCGACATCCCGCGCCTCTTCGTGGCGACCGATTCCCGCCAGGTGCTCGACGATTTCCGCGCCGCCCTGGGCGCGGACCGCGTGCATTCCTTCGCCAGGTTCCTGTCCGAGACGGGCGCGCCCATGCATCGGACGCCGGTTCCGCACGAGGATGCCGATGCCAAGAACCGGGATGCCATCCTTGACCTCCTGATGCTGGCCCTGGCGAAGCATCTCATCATCCTGGAGATCGAGCCCAACACGTCGAACGCCAAGTATTCCGGCTTCTCGATGCTGGCCCAGAGGCTGGGCGAGACCAAGCCCGTCCTGCGGCGCGTGATCGACCGGCTGGACTTCCAGATCGGCCTGGACTGAAGGCGATGCCGAACTAGGTCCGGGCGAAGATCATCCGGGACGCCCGGGCCTCCGCGTCGGACGGGGAGAAGCGCTCCATGCCGTTCCCCGGGCAGTTGGTGATCTCCCCGACATAGCAGCGCTGGCCGTCGCTGTAGAAGTCGACCCGCACGAAGCTGAAGCGCCGGCTGACCCTGGCCGCGACCGCCAGCATCGTCTCCAGGTTGGCGGGGCGCGGCGGGGGCAGGGCGGGCCTTTGTCGCTCCACCCAGAAATCCTGCTCGACCCAGTCGATATCGAAGAACGTCCGGGACGGGTTGGAGCGCCCATTCATGTTGACCAGGATCAGCCGTGGCTTTCCGCGACAGCAGAAGATCTTGTAGTCGGGAATGTCGATGTCGCCGAACAGCAGCGGTTCGACGATGATCTTGGGCTGCAGGGTGCGGTAGTTGGCCTCGCGCCAGACCGGATAGTAGCTCAGCCCCAGCCAGCGCCGGATGCGGTCGCGGTCGATCGGGTCGCCGTTGCGTCGCAGGATGACCTGGCCGCTGGCATGGGTCGGCTTGATGCAGCATTCGTCGGGAAACGTGAAGGCGTCGACCTGCTTCGGGGTGTGCAGGATGGCCAGGGTCGGGACGGCGAAGCCGTGGCCCGCCTCGGCACCGACATAGACCTTGCAGAACTCCTTGTCGGTCACGAATACCCGCAGCGGGTCGCGGATCGCCGAGGTGGTCTTGATGCGGTAGATGACGTCGTTGAACAGGGCCTGGTCGCCGGGGAAGCGGTCGTGCGCCTTGACGAAGCAGACCAGCGCGAAGAACCGGTCGCCCGCCTCGTCCATCGGCAGGGTTCGGCGCAGCTCGTTGAGGTCGAGCCTGCACAGCTCGGCGATCGGCAGTGGCGGTCCTTCGGACAAGACGATCCCCCCATTCGGCTGGTGGCCGGCGGCTGGCGGCCGGCCGTGCCGCCAGCGACTCCGATGGCCCATTCGCATAACCATGCCTGCGGCGAATTCCAACCGCCGCGGCTCGGCCGCCGGTGGCCTGCGCTGCCTCTGCCGCGGCCAGATCCGCCCCGAAATCTACCGGGACTTGATCCCGGGCGACAGGGCGTCGGCGCATCGGCCGGTACTGCCCGGGACCCCATCGCTCCAGCCGCCGGACGCGCTGCCGGCCCGGCCGGGCCGGGGTTGCGCCGGGGCCCGCACCCGGCTATCCGCTCGCCCGCAGCGACGAGCGGAAAGGGTATCGCCATGACGGAATACGGTCTCGACCGCGCGACGGCGCTGGTCGTCTTCTGGCGGGACGCCGGTCCCGATCGCTGGTTCACCCGGGATGACGGCTTCGACGCCGGCTTTCGCAACGCCTGCTGGGACCTGCACATGGCCGCCGCCCGCCGCGAGCTCGATGGCTGGGCGGGCAGCGCGGAGGGGGCGCTCGCCCGACTGCTGCTGCTCGACCAGTATCCGCGCAACGCCTTCCGCGGCACCGGCCACATGTACGCGACCGACCCGCTGGCCCGCCTGGCGGCCGACGCGGCGGTGACGGCCGGGCTCGACCAGGGGGTGGAGCCGGAGCTGCGGATCTTCTTCTACCTGCCCTTCGCCCATTCGGAGTGCCTGGCGGACCAGGATCGCTCGGTCGCCCTCAGCGAGCGGCTGGGCGGCGAGCATCCCCGGCATGCCGCCCGCCATCGCGACATCATCCGCCGCTTCGGCCGCTTCCCGCACCGCAATCCGATTCTCGGGCGAGAGACGACGGCCGAGGAGGCGGCCTTCCTCGCCGAGGGGGGCTTCGCCGGCTAGGCCCCTTTCCCGGCCCGCCCCGGATTCCCATCTGCGGGTCGGGCCAGTGTAGACTGAGCGCCCGATGCGGTAGCGGCAGGAGGGGGGCGGCGTGGCGGTCGAAGGGCAGGGAAGCGATCTGGTCCACGTGGTGGCGCTGCTCGGCGCCGCGGTGGTCGCGGTGCCGCTGTTCAAGCGCGCCGGGCTGGGCTCGGTGCTGGGATACCTGGCGGCGGGGCTGGCGATCGGCCCGTTCGGCCTGCGTCTCTTCAGCGACCCGCAGGCGATCCTCCATGTCGCCGAGCTCGGCGTGGTCATGTTCCTCTTCATCATCGGGTTGGAGATGCAGCCCTCGCGCCTGTGGAGCCTGCGCGGCGAGATCTTCGGGCTGGGGGCGGCCCAGGTGGCGGTGTGCGGCGGGCTGATGACCGTGGTCGGCATCCTCGCCGGCTACGGCCCGGTGGTGTCGTTCGTGGCGGCGATGGGGTTCGTGCTGTCCTCGACCGCGATCGTCATGCAGCTTCTCGACGAGCGCGGCGAGACCTCGACCCCGGCCGGCCAGAAGATCGTCTCGATCCTGCTGCTGGAGGACCTGGCGATCGTCCCGCTGCTGGCACTGGTCGCCTTCCTGGCGCCGTCGGCGACCGCGGTCGGCTGGGACCAGCGCGCGGTCGACATGGGGCTGGCGCTGGGTGCCATCGTCGGCCTGGTGGTGGCCGGGCGCTGGCTGCTCAACCCCTTGTTCCAGCTGCTGGCGGCAGCCCGCGCGCGCGAGATCATGACGGCGGCGGCCCTCCTGGTCGTGCTGGGCGCGGCATTGCTGATGCAGCTGGGCGGCCTGTCGATGGCCATGGGCGCCTTCCTGGCCGGGGTGCTCCTGTCCGAATCCACCTTCCGCCACCAGCTGGAGGCGGACATCGAGCCGTTCCGCGGCATCCTGCTCGGCCTCTTCTTCCTGGCGGTCGGCATGTCCCTCGACTTCCAGGTGATCGCCGCCGCCTGGCCGGTGATCGCGGGCGCGGTCGTCCTCTACATGACGGTCAAGATGCTCGGCATCTACCTGGTCGCCCGGGTGCTGAAGGCCGACCATCGCGAGGCGGTGACCCGGGCCGCCCTGCTGGCCCAGGGCGGCGAGTTCGCCTTCGTGCTCTATTCGGCCGCCGCCGGGGTCGGCATCTTCGACGCCCGGATCAACGCCATCCTGACCGCGACCGTGATCGTCTCCATGGCGCTGACACCGCTCCTGACCCTGGCCGCACGGCGGATGATGCCGAAGCCGGCGCCGTCCATGGACGATGTCGACACCGCCGACGGGCTGGCCGGCCAGGTGCTGATGATCGGCTTCGGCCGCTTCGGCCAGGTGGCGAGCCAGTCGCTGCTGGCGCGCGGCTTCGAGGTGGCGATCATCGAGAACGACACCGAGATGATCCGCAGCGCCGCCGACTTCGGCTTCAAGGTCTATTACGGTGACGGCACCCGCCTCGACATCCTGACGACCTCGGGCGCCGGCCGGGCGCAGGCGGTGCTGGTGTGCATCGACGATGCCAAGGCCGCCAACCGCATCGTCGAGCTGATGCGGGCCGAGTTCCCGCTGACCCGCCTCTTCGTGCGCGCCTTCGACCGCGAGCACGCCCTGCAGCTGATCGAGGCGGGGGTCGACTTCCACATTCGCGAGACCTTCGATTCGGCGATGGCCTTCGGCGAGGCGGCCCTGGTGTCGCTGGGCGTGCCCGAGGAGGAGGCGGCCGAGATCAGCGCCGACGTCCGCCGCCGCGACCTCGACCGGCTGCAGCTTCAGGTGGCCGGCGGCATCTATGCCGGGGCCGACCTGATGCGCGGCAACGCGCCGCGGCCGGGCCCGCTGACCCAGCCGAAGAAGCACGGCCAGGTCGTATGCGGCGAGACGGCGACCCCTCTCGACGAGGACGCGCTGCCGGCCAAAGTTGCCTGAATTGCTTGCATCGATCTGGTTTGTTCGAAGATCGGTTCATTGCACGAAACAATCCATTTCCGACTCTCCGGCTATCGCCCGGGTGTCCCGCTAGCCCATATCCCGGCAGGACATTCACCGCTGGGAGCCAATCATGACCAAGGTCCTCGTCCTCTATTATTCGAGCCATGGCCACATCGAGACCATGGCGGGCGCCGTCGCCGAGGGCGCGCGCTCGGCCGGCGCCACCGTCGACATCAAGCGCGTGCCCGAGCTGGTGCCCGAGGAGGTGGCCTGCAAGAGCGGCTTCAAGCTCGACCAGGCGGCGCCGGTCGCGACCGTCGACGACCTCGCGAACTATGACGCCGTCATCGTCGGCACCGGCACCCGGTTCGGCCGGATGACCTCGCAGATGGCGAACTTCTGGGACCAGACCGGCGGGGTGTGGATGAAGGGCGCGCTGGTCGGCAAGGTCGGCGCCGCCTTCGCCTCGACCGCGACCCAGCATGGCGGGCAGGAAACGACGCTCTTCTCGATCATCACCAACCTGCTGCACCACGGCATGGTCATCGTCGGCCTGCCCTACGCCTTCCAGGGCCAGATGCGGATGGACGAGATCACCGGCGGCTCGCCCTATGGCGCGACCACGCTGGCGGCCGGCGACGGCTCGCGCCAGCCGAGCGAGACCGAGCTGGAGGGCGCCCGCTTCCTCGGCCGCCATGTCGCCGAGGTGGCCGCCAAGCTGGCGAAGTAGCGCGGGGGGCGAAGGGCGCCGCCCCCGGCGCGTTTCTTCCCAGTCCGAAGCGCGGCGCCTATGATCCCCGCACCATGGCAAGCGGCATCTGCGGGCACGTCGATCGGAGCGCTGGCCGCCGGCCAATGCACCCCTCGACGTCGCTCGGGGTGAGGTCGGTCCCGTTGGCCACAAGCGTTCGTGCCGAGCCAGAGAGCTCCTCATCCCGAGCGCAGTCGAGGGACGCTACGGCCGGCGGGCAGCCCCGGTTGCCATCCTGGGCGCGCGGCGTGCGGCGGGTCGCGGCGCTGCTGGGGGCAGCACTGCTCGCGGCCACGCGGCCCGCGGCCGCCGATTCCCTGCCGCCGCACCCCTTCCTCGCCTACCACGCAAGCTGGTTCGAGCCCGCCACCAGCGACCCGGCGCAGACCACCATCGCCCGGCTGCCGGCCTTCATCGACGTGCTGATCCTCAGCTTCGCGCGGCCCGACCTCGACTATCGCGCCGGCAGCCTGGACCTCGCGGGAACCGGGCTGCATGCGAACGTGCCCGGCCCGGTGCTGCGCGACGCCATCGCCCTGCTGCGGCAGCGGCGCCCGGCGGTGAAGGTGCTGCTGGCGGTGGGCGGCTGGGGGCATTTCGGCTGGCACCGCCTGAACCAGGGCGCGATCGCGCAGCTGGTGCGCGACCTCGGCGCCGACGGCGTCGACATCGACCACGAGCCGGAGCATCCGGGCTGCGCGCCGCGGCCCGACGGGCGCATCGCCTGCCGCAGCGACCTGATCGCCATCGACAGCGTCAATCGCCTGCGCAAGGCGCTGCCGCGCCCCTATCTCATCACCACGGCCGGCTGGAGCGTCGGCGCCTATGGCGAGGGCGCCTGGGCCGGGGCGGTGCCGGCCAGCCCCTGGACCGGTTCGATGCTGGCGCTGCTGCGCTCGCCGGCGGCCGCCCATCTCGACCTCGTCTCCATCATGACCTACGACGCCGGGCCGGCCTACGACCCGGCCGAGGCGCAGGCGGCCTATCGCCACTACTGGAAGGGCCCGCTCGCGCTCGGCGTCCAGGTGCCGTTCGACGACCAGCGCGACCGCAAGCATACCCTGGCGACGGCGGCGGGGATCGTTCGCCAGGCGGCGGCCGATCCCGGGGGCGGCGTCATGCTCTATGCCCTGCAGGTGACCCCGCCCGGCACCGTCGGCCCGGACAATCCCGACGACCGCATGCTCGCGACCGCCATCTGCCGGGGGCTGGGCCGCGCCACCTGCGCCTGGGACGGGCGCTGACGGCTCAGAAGTCCGCGACGATGGTATCGGCGACGAACCTGTCCATGAACCGCGCCAGCTCGTCGTGCAACGGGGTGCGGACATAGGCCGCGATCGCCGCGCGGTCGGTGAACTCGCTGTAGAGGACGAGGCCGTAGCCCTGGGCCTTGCGCGCCGCGTTGCGGTCGAAGCGGTAGGCGAGGATGGCGGGGTCGGCCGCCTTCAGCGCGTCGGCGTAGCGGGCGAGTTCGGCCCATTCGGCAGCGGTGACCTCGCGCTTCGCCCGGAACAGGCAGACATGACGGACCGGGGGCCGGATCCGGTAGAGGACGTGGCGCCGGAGCGGATGACCATCCGGCAGGACGGGATGGTCGAAGTCCCCGTCCGGGTCGCGGGCCAGGCCGAGCCGCTCCATCACCGCCCGCGAGCGGCGGTTGGCCGGCACGGTGAAGGAGACGACCTCGTCCAGCCCGGCCTCGTCGAAGGCGAAATCCAGTACCCGCCGCCCGGCCTCGGTCGCGTAGCCGCGGCCCCAGCATTCCCGCGCCAGGCGCCAGCCGATCTCCACCGCCGGGGTGAAGGGGGCGGGAAAGTCGCGCCAGGCGAGGCCGACATAGCCGGCGAAGGCGCACACCCCCGGCTCCTCCACCGCCCACAGGCCATAGCCGTGCCGGTCGAAATGGGCGGCGATGCGGGCCGCCAGGGCATCGCTTTCCGCGCGGTCGAGCGGGGCCGGGAAATGCTCCATCACCGCGGGGTCGGCATTGAGGGCGGCGAAGGCGTCCAGGTCGTCCGGCCGCCAGGGGCGGAGGACCAGCCGGGCGGTGCGGCTCGCGGCCATTCTCGATCAGCCTGCCCGCCGCCGCCAGCCTTCGCGCGCGCCTTCCGACGAACTCCCGGCGAGGAACCGCATGACCGATCATCCGACGCTGCGCACCGCCCGGCTGGTCCTCCGCCCCTGGCGGCCGGACGACCTGGACGCCTTCGCCGCCCTCAATGCCGACCCCGCCCCTGCCGAGCCGCTCGGATTTCGGCATCCAGTCCTTCTTCCTGCCGCCCGGCGCCCCGGGGCGCCCCCGGATCGCGCGCGCCGAAGGCATATGGCTGGAGGACACGGCCGGCAACCGCTATCTCGACGCCTCGTCGGGGCCGGTCGCCAGCAATCTCGGCCATGGCAACCCGCGGGTGCTGGCGGCGCTCGAGAAGCAGGCGCGGGCGGCGGCCTTCGCCTTCCCCGCCCAGTTCGAGAGCGAGGCAAACCTGGAACTGGGCGAGCGCCTGGCCCGCCTGTGCGGGCCCGGCCTCGACCGCGCCTTCCCCGTCTCCGGCGGGTCGGAGGCGACCGAGACCACCATCAAGTTCTGCCGACAGCACGCGGTGGTGACCGGCCAGGGCAGCCGCTGGAAGGTGCTGTCGCGCGAGCCCGGCTACCATGGCAACACCCTGGGCGCGCTGGCCGTGTCGGGCGATGCCCACGCGCACGAGATCTTCGGCCCGCTGTTGCGCGCGGTGCCGCGGGTGCCCGCCCCGTTCACCTACCGCCTGCCGGACAACCACACCGCCGAGAGCCATGCGCGCGCCTGCGCCGCCGCACTCGAGGAGGCGATCCTGCGCGAGGGGCCGGAGACGGTGCTGGCCTTCATCTTCGAGCCGGTGGGCGGGCTCGCGACCGGCGCCCTGGTCGCGCCCGACATCTACTACCGGATGGTGCGGGAGATCTGCACCCGGCACGGCGTGCTGCTGATCTTCGACGAGGTGATGAGCGGGGCCGGGCGCACCGGGCGGTTCCTGGCGGCCGACCACTGGCCGGACGCGCGCCCCGACCTGGTGACGCTGGCCAAGGGGGTGACCGCCGGCTACACGCCGATGGGGGTGATGATGGCGCCGGCCGCCATGGTCGACACGCTGGCGCGCGCCGGCGGCTTCATGCAGGGCTTCACCTACTTCGCCAACCCGCTGTCCTGCGCGGTGGGATGCGCGGTGCTGGCGGAGATGGAGGAGCGCGACCTGCCCGGCAACGCCGCCCGCATGGGGACGCGGCTGCGTGCCCGGCTGGACCAGCTCCGCGACCGCAGCCCGATCGTCGGCGACGTGCGCGGGCTCGGCCTGCTGATGGCGATGGAGATGGTCGCCGACAAGGACAGCAAGGCGATGATCCCGCTGGAACGGATGGCGCCCTACCGGCTGCAGGCGCTGGGCCTGAAGCACGGGCTCGCCCTCTATTGCCGGCGCACCAACCGCGGCACCTATGGCGACTGGGTGATGGTGTCACCGCCCTTGACCGTCACCGCGGACGAGGTCGACCTGCTCGCCGACCGGCTGGATGCGGTCATCGCCGACTACGCCGACGAACTGGCCGCCGACGGCGTCATCTGACGGCCCGGGAACTGCAGCAGACCGCCCATACCGTTCGACCGAGAGGATACCTGCCCAGATGACCGTGCCTTTCATCGGCTATGTCGACCGCTTCTCCGCCCGGCCCGGCGGCCGCATCGAGGTCAAGGTGTCGAGCGCCCTGGGCGGCACCTACGAGGCCGACCTGGTCCGCGTCCGCCATGGCGACCCCAACCCGGACGGGCCGGGCATCCGCTACATCCCGCTGCCGTCGAACTTCGCCGGCACCTATCCGGGCCGCTACCAGCCGACGCATCTGGGCTCCCATGCCCGGATCGCGGCGGCGGGGCTGGACACCGGCCCGGCCTTCACCCTGGTGGTGCGCGCGCAGCCCTGGCTCCTGTCGGCGGAGCCGCGCACGGTCGCCGCCCGCCTGGACGATGCCGGCAATGGCTGGTCGCTCGCCATCACCGACCGCGGCGCCCGCTTCACGGTGCGGGGCGGCGGGCAGGAGGTGTCGGCGGAGGTCGACGCGCCGCCGGTCGCCCGGCGCTGGTACGAGCTGACGGCGTCGTTCGACGGCACCACCATCACGCTCGACCAGAAGGCGCTCGCCGTCACCTGGGGCGCCCGCGACAGCGGGGCTGCGACGGCCGCCGCCGCGGCGGCGATCGCCTGCCCGCCGGGCGCCGACATCACCGTCGGCGCGGCCGTTTCCGGCGGCCTCGCCAGCGCCCATTTCGACGGCCGGATCGAGGATCCGCGCCTCTATCGCGGCGTGCGCGCGCCGGGCGGCGGGGCGCCCGATGCGGCCGACCCGGACCTGCTCGCCTGGTGGGACTTCTCGCGCGGCATCGACACCCAGGCGGTGGAGGATGCCGGGCCGGCCGGCCTGGGCGGGGTCCTGGTCAACCTGCCGACGCGCGCGGTGTGCGGGTCGCTGTGGACCGGCGCCGAGCATGCCTGGCGCCACGCGCCGCGCCACTATGCCGCCATCCACTTCCATTCCGACGACCTGGGCGATGCCGGCTGGCAGACCGATTTCGTCGTCGACATCCCGGCCGACATGAAGTCGGGCGCCTATGGCGTGCGCCTGAAGGCGCCGGGCTACGAGGACGTGATCCCGTTCTACGTCGTGCCGCCGCGCGGCACCAATTCGGCCCCGGTCGTCTTTCTCGCCTCGACCTTCACCTTCCAGGTCTATGCCAACTACAACCGCTTCAACTGCGACGACGGCTACAAGGCGCGGCGGGCGGCCTGGAACGCCTACCCCTACCATCCCGACGAGCACCATGATTTCAGCCACAGCACCTACAACTTCCATCCCGACGGCAGCGGCATCGCCCTGTCGTCGCGGCTGCGGCCGATCATCAACTTCCGGGCGGGATATCTCTCCTACGAGGACCTGCGCGGGTCGGGCCTGCGGCACTACCCGTCCGACACCCATCTCCTCGACTGGCTGGAGGAGAAGGGCATCGCCTACGACGTCATCACCGACGAGGAACTGGACGAGGAAGGGCTCGACCTGCTGCGGCCCTACAAGGTGCTGGTGACCGGGACCCATCCCGAATACCACACGCCGCGGACGCTGGACGCGATCCAGGACTATGTCGGCGACGGCGGCCGGCTGGTCTATCTCGGCGGCAACGGCTTCTACTGGAAGGTGGCGCGCCGGCTCGATCTGCCGCACGTCGTCGAGATCCGCCGCGGCGAGGGCGGCATCCGCGCCTGGGCGGCCGAATCCGGCGAATACTACAACCAGCTCGACGGCACCTATGGCGGCCTGTGGCGGCGCAACGGGCGGCCGCCGCAGAAGCTGGCGGGCGTCGGCTTCTCCGGCCAGGGCAAGTTCGAGGGCTCCTACTACCGCCGCCTGCCCGCATCCTACGACCCCGCCGTCGCCTGGATCTTCGACGGCGTCGAGGGCGAGACGATCGGCGATTTCGGCCTGTCCGGCGGCGGTGCCGCCGGCTTCGAGCTGGACCGCGCCGACCCGATACTGGGCACCCCGCCCAACGCCTACGTCCTGGCCCGCTCCGAGGGCCACCAGGACCATTTCGTGACCGTGCCGGAGGAACTGCTGACCCACCTGACGACGGTGACCGGCGAGGCCCCGGCCGACCTGATCCGCGCCGAGCTGGTCTATTTCGAGACGGTGAAGGGCGGGGCGGTCTTCTCCACCGGCTCCATCACCTTCTGCGGCAGCCTGTCCCACGCCGGCTACGACAACCAGGTCTCGCGCATGCTGGAGAACGTGCTGCGGCGCTTCGCCGCCTGAGCGTCAGGCAGGCAGCCGCCACCCGGCGACGGTCTCCTCCTCCGGGACCGTCGTCAGGGGCAGGCGGGCAGAGCCCAGCTGGATGACGAGGTTGCGGCGGGGCCGCGGCGAGGGGTTGGTGAAGCCGCCATGCAGCACCTTGGGGTGGATCACCACCACGTCGCCGGGGTCGCACTCGGCGTAGGCAATCGTAGCGTCGGGCGGCGGCGGGGAGCGGCCGCCCGACGCGATCGCTGCCCCGTCGTCGATGCGGTGGCTGCCCGGCACGAAGGCGGTGGCGCCGGCGTCCCGCGCCATGCCGTCGAGGCAGACCATCAGCCGCACGAAGCCCGGCCCATCCGGGCAGGCATAGCGGTTGGGGAAGTCGCGATGCCACGGCACCCCGCGGCCGAAGAGCGGGTGCTTGATCGTCACGTTCATGAAATGGGCGACCAGGTCGTCGCTGCCGAGCGCCTGCCGGGCCGCGGCGGCAAGGCCCGGCAGCAGCAGCGGCGCCCGGAACCGCGCGTCGAAGGCGGGAGGATCGCCCAGGATGAAGATCGCGTCGCCGACCGCGTCTGCCGGAATGCCGCCGCGCCGGTCGGCGGTCAGGTCGCGCTCCAGCGTCAGGCGCCGCGCCAGCTCGGCCGGCAGCGCCGCGACGCGGGCCTGGACCTCCTCGACGGCCGCCGCCAGCTCCGCCACCTGCGCCGGCGGAACCAGGCCGCGGACGATGCCGAACCCGTCCCGCCCATAGCCCGCCTCGTCGAGGCTGCCCGTCACCAGCGCAGCAGCCGGCGGCCGGCCGCCGCCCCGGCGAGCGTGGTGACGGCGATCGCCAGCGAGTACCAGGCGGCGACGAAGAGCGGCGAATCGTCGGGGCAGTGGATGGCGTAGAGGGCGGCGGCCAGGGCTCCGGCCAGGGTGCCGGCCAGCGCGCCGAGCCGCCCCGGGCGCTCGGGCGCGCCCTGCCGCAGCGCGCCCAGCAGGGCGAGCAGGAGCGGCAGGGCCAGCAGCGGCACCGCCACCAGGCAGACCAGGGCGTTGCTGCCGACCAGCCGGCCGCCCCACGCCCCGCTGGGCGTCACCGCCAGTTCGACCGCCACCGCCGCCGCCAGCGCCAGCGGCGCGAGCAGCAGCCCCGGCCCGGCCCGGCCGCCGGGGCGGGCCAGCGCCGGGAGGGTGGCCAGCGCGCTCGCGGCCAGCAGCAGCATCGTCGCCGGCTTGACCAGGAAGCGGATGGTGCCCGCCGCCTCCCTGATGTCGGCGCGCACGCCGAGCTCGACCAGGAAGCCGGCCACGGCCACGACCAGGCCGGCGAGCAGGGCGGCGGCGAGCAGCCGGGGCAGGGGGGGTACGGCCCGCGGCCGGTCGGCCGCGAGCGCCCGGATCAGGTCCTCGGTTCTCATGCGCTCTCTCCGCCGAAACGCCGAGCCAGGGCCTTCAGCCCGCGATGCAGGGCGACGCGCACCGCGCCCTCGGATATTCCCAGCCGCCGCGCCGTCTCGCCGATCCCGGCGCCGTCGAGCGAGATCGACCGCACCACCTGGTGGGTGCGGCCGGGCAGGGTGGCCAGCGCCCGCTCCGCGTCGCGGCGGGACAGGCCGTCCTCGGCCGGCGGTGCCGCCAGGGTCGCGACCACGTCGTCCAGGGGCTGTTCCGCCCGCCGGCCGCGGCGGCGCAGCGCGTCGACCGTCTTGTAGCGGGTGATGGCGTTGATCCAGGGGCCGATCGGTGCCGACCGGTCCCAGGTATGGCGCTTCAGATGGATGGCCAGCAGCGTCTCCTGCACCACGTCCTCGGCATCGTCGGTGCCCGCCCCGGCGCGGAGCAGGGCATGGCGGACGACGCCGCGCACCACCGGCGCCAGCGCCTGCAGCAGCCGGCAATAGGCGGCATCGTCGCCGCCGTCGGCCGCCCGCATCCACGCCGTCCATTGGGTTTCGCGATCGCTCACGGTGCCTTTCACCCGGTCCTTCGCTGCAGCCAGGCCCGACGTTACGCGAAATCGGGCGCCGCCGGATGTTGATCCCGGCGCCCGCGTGCTTTAACCGGGCGCTTCCCCTTTCCAGATCGGCCTCCAGGCTCCATGGCATCGCCGCTGCTCGTCCTCCAGGATATCCACCTTTCGTTCGGCGGGCCGCCGATCGTCGAGGGCGCCGACATGTCGGTCGCCGAGGGGGAACGCCTCTGCCTCGTCGGCCGCAACGGGTCCGGCAAGTCGACCCTGCTGAAGATCGCCGCCGGCCTGATCGAGGCGGATCGCGGCACCCGCGTCGTCCACCAGGGGGCGGTCATCCGCTACCTGCCGCAGGAGCCGGACCTGTCCGGATATGCGACCACGCTCGCCTATGCCGAGGGCGACATCCCGCCCGACGGTGACCACCACCGCGCCCGGCTGCTGCTGGAGGCGCTGGGCCTGACCGGGAACGAGGACCCGGCCCGCCTGTCGGGCGGGGAGGCGCGGCGCGCGGCGCTGGCCCGGGTGCTGGCCCCGTCGCCGGACGTGCTGCTGCTGGACGAGCCGACCAACCATCTCGACCTGCCGGCGATCGAATGGCTGGAGCAGGAGCTGGCGGGGCTGCGCTCGGCCATCGTCGTCATCAGCCACGACCGGCGCTTTCTGCAGTCGCTGTCGCGCGCCACCCTGTGGCTCGACCGCGGCGTCACCCGCCGCCTGGAGCAGGGCTTCTCCGCCTTCGAGGAATGGCGCGACCGGGTGCTGGAGGAGGAGGAGCTCGAGCGCCACAAGCTCGACCGCAAGATCGTCGAGGAGCAGCACTGGCTGCGCTACGGCGTGACCGCCCGGCGCAAGCGCAACCAGGGCCGGCTGCGCGCGCTGCAGTCCCTGCGCACCGAGCGGCGCGAGCAGCGCCGGGTGGTGGGCGACGTCCGGATGACGCTGGGCGAGGGCGAGACGTCCGGCAAGCTGGTGGCCGAGATGATCGGGGTCTCCAAGTCGTTTGGCGAGCGGGCGATCGTCCGCGACCTGTCGCTGAAGCTGCGCCGCGGCGACCGCATGGCGCTGGTCGGGCCGAACGGCGCCGGCAAGACGACGCTGCTGTCGCTGCTGACCGGCACGCTGGCGCCGGACCAGGGCACCGTCCGGCTCGGCGCCAACGTGCAGATGGTGACGCTCGACCAGCGCCGCGAGATGCTCGACCCGGCGGCGACCCTGAAGGACGTGCTGACCGGCGGCGGCGGCGACACCATCATGGTCGGCGGCCGGCCGCGCCACTTCGCCGGCTACATGCAGGATTTCCTGTTCACGCCCGAGCAGGCGCGCACGCCGGTATCGGCGCTGTCGGGCGGCGAGCGCGGCCGGCTGACGCTGGCCCGCGCGCTGACCCTGCCGTCCAACCTGCTGGTGCTGGACGAGCCGACCAACGACCTCGACCTGGAGACCCTCGACCTGCTGCAGGAGATGCTGGCGGACTATCCCGGCACGGTCCTGCTGGTCAGCCACGACCGCGACTTCCTCGACCGGGTGGCGACCTCGGTGATCGCCTATGAGGGGCCGGCGCAGTGGACGGAGTATGCCGGCGGCTACTCCGACATGGTGAGCCAGCGCGGCACCGGAGTGGAGGCGCGCGGGGGAGAGCCGCGCGGCTCGGCGCGCACCGCCCGGTCGCGCGCCGAGCCGGCCGACGCCGCCCCGCGGGCACGCAAGCCGCGCCTGGGCTTCGCCGAGCGCCGCGCCCTCGACCAGCTGCCCAAGCGCATGGCCGAGCTCGAGAAGCAGATCGCCCGCCACCAGGCGACCCTGGCCGACCCCGGCCTCTATGCCCGCGACAAGTCGAAGTTCGATGCCGCCACCACCGGCATCGGTGCCGCTCAGGCCGAGTTGGCGGCGGCCGAGGAGGAGTGGCTCCGGCTGGAGATGCTGCGCGAGGAACTGGAGGGCTGAGCCGCGGCCGGTGCCGCCGCCAGGGCCGAGACGAAGCGGCCGTAGGGCGGCAGGTGCAGCGTGCCGTCCTCGATCCGCGGCGCCGATCGGCCGGGCTCGTCCATGATCGCCAGCAGGGGAGCCGGCAGCGGCAGCGCCCGGGCCCGGCCCGACAGTTCGACGACCACCAGCGTGTGTTCGTCGCCGAGCGAGCGGACGACCGCGACCAGGCCCGGCTCGACCGAGACGAAGCGGATGTCGCCCTTGACCAGCGACGGCCGCTGCCGGCGCCAGTGCAGCAGGGTGCGGGTGAAGTGCAGGACCGACGACGGGTCGGCCTCCTGCGCGCCGACGCTGCGGCGGAGATGGGCATTGGGGATCGGCAGCCAGCCCGACGCGTCGGAGAAGCCGCCATGGCGGTCGGAATCGTCCCACGGCATCGGCGTGCGGCAGCCGTCGCGGCCGGGGAAGTCGGGGAAGAAGGCCAGCCCGAACGGGTCGCGGATCCGCTCGTAGGGCACGTCGGCCTCGGGCAGCCCCAGCTCCTCCCCCTGGTAGAGGAAGACGGTGCCGCGGAGCGCGGCCAGCAGGGCGATCAGCGACTTGGCCAGCTCCGGCGGCGCGTCCGGGCCGCCCCAGCGCGAGGCGACGCGGGCAACGTCGTGGTTGCTGAAGGCCCAGGCGGGCCAGCCGTGGCGGTGGCCGTTGTGGAACGCTTCGAAGATCTGCACCAGCAGCTCGACGTCGAGTTCGGGACCGAGCAGGGAGAAGGAATAGGCGGTGTGCAGGGGGCCGGCCGGGCCGGCATATTCCTCCGCCACCTTCAGCCCGTCGTCGTCGGCGATCTCGGCGACCAGAAGGACGTCGCCGTAGCGGTCGGCGACGTTGCGCAGGCGGCGCAGGAAGCCCAGCGTCTCCGGTTGCGACTTGTCGAAGCGATGAAGCTGGCGGTTGTAGGGGTGGGACGGCCGCACCCCCTCGGTCGGCGGCGCGCCCGGCGGGCGGGGCGGGTTGTCGCGCAGCGCCCGGTCGTGGGTCAGGCAGTTGCAGGCGTCGAGGCGGAAGCCGTCGACCCCGCGGTCGAGCCAGAAGCGGCATTCGTCCAGCAGCGCGTCCTGCACCGCCGGGTTGTGGACGTCGAGATCCGGCTGCGAGGCCAGGAAATGGTGCAGGTAGTACTGCTCGCGCCGGGGTTCCCAGGTCCAGGCCGAGCCGCCGAACATCGACAGCCAGTTGTTGGGCGGGGTCCCGTCGGGCCGGGCATCGGCCCAGACGTACCAGTCCGCCCGCGGCCCGGCGCGCGAGCGGCGCGATTCCTGGAACCAGCGATGGCGGTGCGAGGTGTGGCTCAGGACCATGTCGAGGACCACCTTGACGCCGAGGCCGTGCGCGGCCGCCACCAGCCGGTCGAAATCCTCCAGCGTGCCGAACAGCGGGTCGACCTGGCGGTAATCCTCCACGTCGTAGCCGAAATCCTCCATCGGCGACTTGAAGAAGGGCGATATCCAGAGCGCGTCGACGCCGAGCTCGGCGATGTAGGGCAGGCGCCGGGTGATCCCCCGGAGGTCGCCCACCCCGTCGCCGTCGCTGTCCTGAAAGCTCCGCGGGTAGACCTGATAGATTACCGCGCCGCGCCACCAATCCATGCCCTGCCGCCCTCGCCTGGGTTCCGCCGCCGCCGGCCAAGCGGCGATATCTGGTAGGATACCCTCGGCAAGACAAGGCAATCAGGGCCATTCGCGGGCCATTCTGGGCCCGGGCCAAGTCAGGCTTGGGGCTTTCCCGCCTCGGTCGCGGCGCGCAGCTTGCGCACCAGTTCCGCACGGTCGATCTTGCCGGCCGCGGTCTTGGGCAGCGCATCGACGACCAGCACGGCCGCCGGCGACCGGGCGCGGCCCAGGCGGTCGATGCAATGGCGGATCAGGGCCGCTTCCGCCGTCGGCGCCCGCAGCACGACGACGGCGACCGGAAGCGTGCCATGCAGGGTGGCGAAGACGCCGATCGCGGCCGCCTCGGCGACGCCCGGATGGGTGACCAGGCACTCCTCGATATCGGCGGGATAGACCTTCAGGCCGCCGACATTGATCACGTCGTCCGTCCGCCCCCGGAGATAGACGAAGCCGTCCGCGTCGATGCGGCCGAGATCGCCCGGGTAGAACCAGCCGTCGGCGAAGCGGCTCGGCGAGCCGGGCTCGACGGCGGCATAGTGGGTCGGATAGGCCGGATGCCGGAACCGCATCTCGCCGACGGCATCGTCCGGCAGCGGCCGGCCCTGGCTGTCGACTACCCCGGCGTCGACGACGGAGGGCAGGCGCCCCACGGTGCCGGGGCGCTGCCGGAGATGCTCCGGCCGGGCGCAGGCGAGGATGCCGACCTCGTTGGTGCCATAGATCATGAAGAGGTCGGGCGTGATCTCCGCCATCACCCGGTCGCGCTCGGCGACGGTGAGGGCGGCGCTGCTGGTGACGATGGCGAGGCCGGGCAGCAGCGGCCGCGGCAGGTCCGAGGCCAGGAGGTGACGCAAGTGGGCGGGCGTCATCTGGGTCCAGGTCGCCCCCAGCCGGCGGGTCCAGGAGGCGAGGTCCGCAGCGGTGGCGATCGGCGGTGGCAGGATCACCGCGCCGCCGCCGACCAGCGCGTGCTGCATGCCCTTTCGGCCGAACTCGAAGCTCGTCGAGACGATGACGAAAAGGCGGTTGCCGGGGCCCCAGGGGGCGACCGACCAGCCGATCTCGAACTGGGCCAGCTCATGGCGATGGGTGCTGGGCGTGAGGCGCGGGACCCCGCCGGTGGTGCCTGAGGATCGCCGGAAGAAGCAGACGTCGTCGAGCGCGGGGGGCGGCGGCGCCTCGGCCGACGGGTCCCCGCCCTGGCCGAAGCCGCGGAACGGGATCGTCCAGCCCGCCCCATCCTCCGGCGCGCCGACGGCCAGTCGCGCCCCGGCCTGTGCCGCCAGGCCCGCCCTCAGGGCCGGCGGGTCGGATGGCGCGATCAGCAGGACCGCAGCACCCAGGCGTTGCAGGGCGAAGAGCGCCACGACGTGCTCCGGCCGGTCGCGCATGACGAGCGCGACGACCGTTCCCGGCCCGATGCCGTCCTGGCGGAAACGGTCCAGCTGGGCCGCGACGGCCCGGTCCAGCCAGGCGAAATCGAAGGTTGCGCTTTCGGTGACGAGTGCAGGCGCCGACGGCTGCGCGGCTGCAAAGCGACCGATTCCATCGCCGAAGTACGCCATCGTCCCACCTCTGCACCGTGACGCAACGATAAGGCGGGCGTATGCATGCGGCAAGGCCGACCCAATCCGGTCTCGTACCCGGGATAATCATGAGTTGGAAACATACGCGCATCGCGGCAATGACGCTGGCCTTGCTGCTTCTGGCCGCCGCTCCGGCCGCGGCGCAGCCGGAGCAGGCTGCCCCCGGCTCGGTCACCCGCTCGGTCACCAAGATGCTGACGAAGGCGGCTACCTTCGAGCTGGCTTCCAGCGCCCTGGAAACCGCGCTGTTCTTCGGCTTCCACGGCGCGGCGGCGGCCAGCGGCGGGGTGGTCTTCGCCGTCAGCTTCGTGACGTCCGGCGCGGTCTATCTCGTCCATGAGCTGGCATGGGACGCCCTGACCGACGCCGGCACGCGGCCGGCCGATCCCGACGTCATCGCCGGCAAGTCCCTCAGCTATCGTGTCGCCAGCGCCACCCGCAGCTTTGCCATCGGCAGCCTGCTGGGCGGCGCCGGAGCCCTGGGTTCCGCCGCCTACGCGGCGACCGTGGCGGTGGCGGACACTGTTCTCTACGCAGGGTCGGAGTATCTCTTCTCGTGGCTGCGCGCCAAGGATGGCCGGGCCGCGACGGTCGGGACCGCTCCCTAGATTCCGTACATGCCGTGGGGGAGTCCCCGTGCTCCCGGTCGCCGGGTGTGTGGAAAAAATCCGCTGATATTTCCCCCGAAAACAAGGCATTGGAAGCTGTCTACAGGCCGTTTGTACGCCCGGAGGTAGACAAGAGCGGTCGCATTGGCATATAAGGAAAGCACATCCTGTCAAATAGAGGTCCTGTACGGACCGGGGGGAGCCGAGACCGTGTCAGAATACGGCACAGCTACCCGGGCCTTCGACAATGTCGTCCCGGAACCATTTAACGAAATCTGTGTGGTCGGCGGCGGTGCCTGGGGCACTGCTCTGGCCCTGATCGCCGCCCGGGCGGGCCGGAACGTCCGGCTCTGGATCCGGGAGGCCGAAGCCGCCGGCGCCGCCGCCCGCACCCGGCGCAATCCATTCCTCCCCGAGCATGCGATTCCGCCGGAAGTGGCGGTGTCCGACGACCTGGCCGCGTCGCTCGCCGGATGCGGGCTGGTGCTCCTGGTGGTGCCATCCCAGTTCCTGCGCCGGGTCGCCCGCCAGGTGCAGCCGCTGCTGGCGCCGGGCGTGCCGGTGCTGATCTGCAGCAAGGGCGTCGAGGCGGATACCGGCACCCTGATGACCGACGTCGTGGCGGCCGAGATGCCGGGCCGGGCGCGTGCCATCCTGTCCGGCCCGAGCTTCGCCGGCGAGGCGGCGGCGGGCCAGCCGACCGCGGTCACGATCGCCGTCGGCGGGCCGGAGGCGGAGCTCGACCCCCTGGCGGCGCGCATCGCCGTGACGCTCGGCACCGCCACCTTCCGCCCGTATCTGTCCGACGACCCGGTCGGGGTCGAGGTCGGCGGCGCGGTCAAGAACGTGCTCGCGATCGCCTGCGGCATGGCCGCCGGCCGCGGCTTCGGGTCCAACCCCAGGGCGGCCCTCATCTCGCGCGGCCTGGCCGAGATGAAGCGCCTGGCCGAGGCGCTCGGCGGCCAGCGCGAGACGGTGACGGGGCTGTCCGGCATCGGCGACCTGACACTCACCTGTTCCAGCGAGCAGTCGCGCAACTTCTCGTTCGGCAAGGCCCTGGGCCAGGGCCTGTCGGTGGAAGAGGCGCTGGCCGGCAAGCGGGCGGTCGTCGAAGGCGCGGTCAATGCCCGCTCCGTCACCGACCTTGCCCGCCGTCTCGGCATCGAGATGCCGATCTGCGAGGCGGTGCAGGCCATTCTCGACGGCCGGCTGTCGATCGACGACGCGATCCACGGCCTTCTCACCCGGCCGATCACCGCGGAGCCGCGGGCGCTCGAGCCGGCGGTGAAGGTGCCGCATCCGGCGACGGAGCGGGATCCTCTCGGCTATTCCGGGGCGGGGCAGTCGGGAGCCGGGCATTCGGCCTCTGGACATTCGGATTCTGGGCATTCGGGCGACGAGCGCGCGGCGGGCAAGGGTCCGGCGGGTATCCCGGCGGCATGACGGCGCCGGGCCTGGTTCTGGCCACGGACCTCGACGGGACGTTCCTCGGTGGTTCGGCGGCCGCGCGCCGGCAGCTCTACGATGCGCTTTCGGCTCGTGACGACGTCGTCCTGGTTTTCGTGACCGGGCGCGACCTGGATTTCATCCGCGACCTGGTCGACACCCCCGGGATGCCGCGCCCCGACTGGATCGTCGGCGACGTCGGCACGACCGTGGTCGACGGCCGCGACTTCCGCCCGCTGGCGGCGATCGACGGCGAGATCGCGCGGCGCTGGGGCGACGCCGGCCAGCGGGTGCGGGCGCTGCTGGCCGACGAGCCGGGGCTGCAGCTGCAGCCGACCCGGTTCCGCCATCGCGTCAGCTACTACTACGACCCGGCCCGGCTCCGGCCGGAAACGGTCGCCAAGGTCGAGGCGGCCGGGTTCGACTGCCTGCTGTCGGCCGAGACCTTCCTCGACGTGCTGCCGCGCGGCATCGCCAAGGGACCGACGCTCCTGCGCCTGATCACGGCGCAGGGGCTTCCGGCCGACCGCGTGCTGGTGGCCGGCGACACGCTCAACGACCTGTCTCTGTTTCAAACGCGATTGAAGGGGGTGGCCGTCGGCAACTCGGAGCCGAAACTTCTGGAAGCCGTGGCGGGCTTCGACTGGGTCCACCGCAGCGCCGAGCCGGGCGCCGCCGGGATCGCCGACGCGCTCCGGCGCTTCGGCCTGCACTAGGAGGGGATCGTATGGAAAAGTCTTCGCTCGTGATCGTCTATCACCGCCAGCCCTACGAGGAGGTGGTGGAGGACGGCCGTACGATCTATCGCGAGAACAAGAGCCCGAACGGCATCGTGCCGACCCTGAAGAGCTTCTTCGGCAAGGTCGATGACGGCCGCGGCGCGTGGGTGGCGTGGAAGCAGGTCCCGGCCCGCAGCCGGGAGAAGTTCGAGCGGGTGGTGCGCATCGAGGACAGCTTCGGCAGCTACGTCGTCTCGCGCCTGCCGCTGACCGCCGAGCAGGTGCGCAGCTTCTACCACGTCACCTCCAAGGAGGCGCTGTGGCCGATCCTGCATTCCTTCCCCTCGCTGTTCCGCTACGACAATGTCGACTGGCCGACCTTCCGCGAGGTCAACCGGCTGTTCGCCGAGGCCGCCGCCGCCCAGGCGGAGGACGGCGCGCTGGTCTGGGTGCATGACTACAACCTGTGGCTGGTGCCGAAGTACCTGCGCGAGCTCAACCCGACCCTGCGCATCGCCTTCTTCCACCACACCCCGTTTCCCTCGGCCGACGTCTTCAGCGTCCTGCCCTGGCGGGCGGAGATCGTCGACAGCCTGCTCGACTGCGACCTGGTCGGCTTCCACGTGCCGCGCTACGCCAAGAACTTCGCCGACGTCGCCCGCACCCTGCACGGTGCGACCGTCGAGCGGCAGGTGGCGGTGGAGCAGGGGATGTCGCCGGTCGGCTTCGCGCTGTCCGAGCCGGACGTGCCGACCCTGCTGGCCCAGGGCGAACGGCGGGTCGCACTCGATGCGTTCCCGGTCGGCACCAACCCCGGTCTGATCGCCGAGCTGCTGGCGGGCCAGCCGCGCCAGGCGGCGCAGGCATCGATCCGCGACGAGTTGGGCGACCAGCGCCTGATCGTCGCCGTCGGGCGCACCGACTACACCAAGGGCACGATCGAGGCGCTGCGCGCCTTCGAGCGCCTCCTGGAGCGGCGGCCGGAGCTGCATCGGCAGGTCAAGCTGATGGTGACCTCGGTTCGCTCCGCCGACGGCATGGGCATCTATCGCGAGACCCAGCGCGACATCGAGGCGCTGGTCGGGCGGATCAACGGTCGCTTCTCCGACCTGCGCTGGACGCCGATCCTGCTGTTCACGAACGCCGTCCCCTTCGAGCGCCTGCTCGCCTACTACCGCACCGCCGACGTCTGCCTGACGACGCCGCTGCGCGACGGGCTGAACCTCGTCGCCAAGGAATACATCGCCGCCCGCGAGGGCCTGGGCGGGGCGCTGGTCCTGTCGGAGTTCGCCGGCTGCGCCATCGAGTTTCCCGAAGCGATCATGACCAACCCCTATTCGGCGCGCTCCATGGACGCGGCCCTGGACACCGCGCTCGACATGCCGGCCGCGGCCGGCCGCCAGCGCATGGCCGCGATGTCGCGCACCGTCCGGCACTACGATGTCGCGCGCTGGGCAGCGCACACCCTGGATCGTTTCGGCGAGATCGGCGTTGGCATGGGCGAGCCCGCCCGCGCCGCGGTGGGGTGACCCGGGGGAAGATCCGACATGCTCCGTGCCGATTGCCGGGGCGGGAGGTGGTGGCGAGGACTGTGCGGGGCCGTGGCGGCCCTGGCGCTGCTGGCCGCCGCCGGCCCCGCCCGCGCCGAGGTCCGCTTGGCCATATCCTGCGGGGCGCTCGGCATCGAGCTCAGCCTGTGCACCGAGGGGGTCGCCCGCTGGGAACGGGCGACCGGCAACCGGGTCACCATCATCTCCACCCCCAACTCCTCGACCGAGCGGCTCGCGCTCTACCACCAGCTGCTGAGCGCGGGCGCGGACGATGTCGACGTGCTGCAGATCGACGTGGTCTGGCCGGGCATCCTGGCCCGGCATCTGGTCGACCTGGCGCCCCATGTCGACGACGCGCCCGCCCGGCATTTCCCGGCGGTGGTCGCCGCCAACACCGTCGGCGGCCGGCTGCTGGCCATGCCGTGGTGGACCGATGCCGGGCTGCTCTACTACCGCGCCGACCTGCTGGAGAAGTATGGCCGCCCGCCGCCGGAACGCTGGAGCGAGCTGGCGGAGACCGCGCGGATCGTCCAGGCCGGCGAGCGCGCGGCCGGCAACCCGCGCATGTGGGGCTATGTGTGGCAGGGCCGCGCCTATGAGGGCCTGTTCTGCAACGTGCTGGAGTGGCTGGCCGGCTATGGCGGCGGCACCTTCGTCGACGAGGCGGGACAGGTCACGATCGCCAATGCGCGCGCCGCCGAGGCCTTCCGCACCGCCCGGGGCTGGATCGGCACGATCTCCCCCCAGGGGGTTCTGAACTACGACGAGGAGGCGGCGCGCGGCGTCTTCCAGGCGGGCAACGCCGTCTTCATGCGCAACTGGCCCTACGCCTGGGCCCTGGCCCAGGGCGAGGGCAGCCCGGTGCGCGGCCGGGTCGGGGTCATGGCGCTGCCGGTCGGGACCGACGACGGCCGCCATGCCGGGGCGCTCGGCGGCTGGAATCTGGCCGTGTCGCGCTACTCCCGCCATCCGGCGGAGGCAGCCGACCTGGTCCGCCACCTGACCGGGGCCGACGAACAGAAGCGGCGGGCGATCCAGGCGTCCTACAACCCGACCATCCCCGCCCTCTACGACGATCCGGAGGTGCTGGCCGCCAACCCCTTCTACGGCCGCCTGCGGCCGATCTTCGAGGATGCGGTGGCGCGACCCTCGCAGGTGGCCGGCCGGCGCTATTCCCGCCTGTCCAGCCTGGTCTGGCGGGCGACCCACGACATCGTCTCGCGCGGGGTGCCGGCCGCCCCCCGGCTGGAGCGCCTGTCGGCGGAGATCGCCCGGCTCGCCCGGCGCGGCGGCTGGGGAACCGAGCCATGACCGCTCGCGAGACCGGGGCGCGGCCGCCGGCCGGGCGCGAGCCGGTATCCTCGCTCGACCGCGCGCGGACCCGGGCTGCGTGGCTGTGCCTGGCGCCGATGCTGCTGACGCTCGTGCTGGTGGCGGGCTGGCCGCTCGCCCGCACCGCCTTCTACAGCCTGACCGATGCCGGTCTGTCCGAACTGGGCGGCTATGCCTTCGTCGGCCTCGAGAACTACCTGCTGCGCGAGGACGGGCGCTGGTACGGCGTCCTGGCGGACGGCCTGTGGTGGCGGGCGGTCGGCAACACCCTGCTCTTCGCCGGCGTCTCGGTCTTCTGCGAGACGGTGCTGGGGGTGGTGATCGCGCTGGTCCTCGATGCCGGGGTGCGCGGGCAGGGCCTGATGCGGGCCGCCGTGCTGATCCCCTGGGCCATTCCGACGGTGGTGTCGGCCAAGATGTGGTCGTGGCTGCTGCACGACCAGTTCGGCATGGTCAACGACCTGCTGCTGCGCCTGGGCCTGGTCGCGGCACCGATCGCCTGGCTGGCCGACCCCGACCTCGCCCTGTGGTCGGTGGTCGCGGTCGATGTCTGGAAGACCACGCCCTTCGTGGCGCTGCTGGTCCTGGCCGCCCTGCAGATGCTACCGCGCGACTGCTACGAGGCGGCCCGGGTGGACGGGGTCCATCCGGTGCGGGTCTTCTTCCAGGTGACCCTGCCCCTGATCCGCCCGGCGCTGGCGATCGCCGTGATCTTCCGCCTGCTCGACGCGATGCGGGTCTTCGACCTGGTCTACGTCATGACCGGGGCGACCGACGCCACGGTCACCATGTCGGTCTATGCCCGCCAGCAGCTGGTCGACTTCCAGGATGTCGGCTACGGCTCGGCCGCGGCCGTGCTGCTGGCGGCGGGGGTGGCGCTGCTGACGGTGATCGTCCTGATGGCTGCCCGGCTCGACCTCGGCGGGGGGCGGCGATGAGGCGGGCCGGCTACTGGCTGCTGGTGTCGGTGATCGCCGCCTACCTGCTGTTCCCGTTCTACTACGCGGTCGTCACCTCGCTGAAGGGCGGGAGCGACATCTTCCGGGTCGACTACTGGCCGGCCGCGTTCGACTTCTCCAACTATGGCCGGGTCTTCACCGAGCAGCCGTTCGCCCGCAACATCGCCAACTCGCTGATCGTCGCCGGCGGCTCGGTCCTGGTCGCCATGGCGCTCGGCCTGGCGGCGGCCTTCGCGCTCGGCCGGGTGCGCTTCCGCGGCCGGGCGTCGCTGCTGCTGACCATCCTCGCCGTCTCCATGTTTCCCCAGGTGGCGGTGCTGTCGGGCATGTTCGAGCTGGTGCGCGGCCTCGGCCTCTATGGCGGGCTGGCCGGGCTGGTGCTGTCCTACACCGTCTTCACCCTGCCGTTCACCGTCTGGGTGCTGACCTCGTTCATCCGCGAGCTGCCGGTGGAGATCGAGGAGGCGGCGATCATGGACGGGGCCCGGACCTGGACCCTGATGACCCGCATCTTCCTGCCCCTGCTGTGGCCCGCCATGGCCTCGACCGGGCTGCTGACCTTCATCGTCGCCTGGAACGAGTTCCTGTTCGCGCTGACCTTCACGCTGTCCAACCAGCAGCGCACGGTCCCGGTCGCGATCGCCCTGATGACCGGCGGCAGCGAGTTCGAGCTGCCCTGGGGCAACATCATGGCGGGTTCGGTGGTGGTGACCCTGCCGCTGATCCTGCTCGTCCTCGTCTTCCAGCGCCGCCTCGTCTCCGGGCTGACGGCCGGCGCCATCAAGGGGTGACTGCCATGGCCGGGGTGCGGTTCGAGGGGGTGCACAAGCGCTTCGGCGGGGTCGAGGTCCTGCGCGGCATCGACCTGGAGATCGCCGACGGCGAGTTCGTCGTCTTCGTCGGCCCGTCCGGCTGCGGCAAGTCGACCCTGCTGCGGCTGATCGCCGGGCTGGAGACGGCCTCGGCCGGCGACATCTGGATCGGCGACGACCGGGTGACGGAGACCGAGCCGGCGCGGCGCGGCGTCGCCATGGTGTTCCAGTCCTACGCGCTCTATCCGCACATGTCGGTCTATCGCAACATCGCCTTCGGCCTGACCCTGGCCCGGACCGGCGGCGAGGAGATCGACGCCCGGGTCCGCCGCGTCGCCGCGATGCTGGAGATCGACGGGCTGCTCGACCGCCGGCCGCGCGAGCTGTCGGGCGGGCAGCGCCAGCGGGTCGCGATCGCCCGCGCCATCGTCCGCGAACCGCGGGTGTTCCTGTTCGACGAGCCCCTGTCCAACCTCGATGCCGCGCTGCGCGTCCAGACCCGCATCGAGATCGCGCGCATGCACCGGCGGATGGGCGTCACCATGGTCTACGTCACCCACGACCAGGTGGAGGCGATGACGTTGGCCGACCGGCTGGTGGTGCTGCACGAGGGGCGGGTGGAGCAGGCCGGGCGCCCGGTCGACCTCTACCGCCGTCCGGACAACCTGTTCGTCGCCGGCTTCCTCGGCTCCCCGCGCATGAACCTGCTGCCCGCGGCGACGCCGATCGGGCTGCCGGATGCCGCCCTGCCGCGGGGCGCCCACACCGTCGGCGTCCGGCCCGAGGACCTGCAGCTGGCCGGCGAGGGGACGGCCGCCACCGTCGAGCTGGTCGAGGAACTGGGCGAGGCGCGCATCGTCCACCTGGCGCTGGGCGACGGCACGCCGCTCGCCGTCCGCCATCTGCCCGAGTCGGCACCGGCGGTGGGGGACGCCGTCCGCTTCGGCGTCGATCCCGCATCGGTCCATTTCTTCGACCGCGCCGGGCTTCGCCTCGGGGGCGGGGCGGCCGTCCGCTGAGGGCTGTGTCTTTCCCCGGGGAAGCACGCTATGATGTTGTTGCGGAAAGCATAGTGCCCGCATGTGCGGGTGACGGCCTTTCGCGCCATACCGGTTTGCTCCGCCATTCCGGCGGCAACGGGACCTGAAAGGTGGACGCCATGGCAGATGGACGGCATACCACCGAGGCCAAGGCGGCGAAGGAGTCCGCCAAGGCCAGAGCCGCCCAAGAGGCGAAGGAAGCGGACGCGCGGGCCCGCCTGCTGGCCCGCCTGCCGCAACTCCCCGACGACGACCTGCGGACGCTGAGCGTCAATGCCGAGCGGCTGGAGCAGTCCGGCACTGCGGGTCAGAAGGCCCAGGCCATGGCCATGCTGCCGGCGATCCGGGCGGCCCTGGCCGAACGGGCCGCAGCCCGCCCCCCCGTCAAGCCGCGGGCGACGCGCAAGGTCGCGGTCGCCGCGCCCGTGGAAGGCTGAATCCGCCAGGATACCCCGTCGCCGGCGGGGTATCCTTCGCGGGCGTTCGCGCCGCGTCGGGCCGGACGGCTTCGCGCGCCCGGGCTGTCGGCTAGCGAATGCCCGCCCGCCGAACGGAAGCCGCGTTCCGTCACCGACACCGGCGCCGGGATGCCGGCGCAGGTCGTCCAGCGGACCGTCGACTCCGTCTTCGCTACCAAGCTCTGAACGCCCGGGACACGCGATCGACCGTGGCGCCGGGGCGCTGCCTGGGCATACGATCAGCCGCTGGGCCGGTCGGAGGATTCCATGGCGGAGGCGAGCTACGATTTCGTGGTGGTGGGTGGCGGCGTCGTCGGGGCATCGATCGGCTTCGGCCTGGCCCGGCGCGGCGCCCGGGTGGCGATCCTCGATCAGGGCGACGCGGCGCTGCGCTCGTCGCGGGTCAATTTCGGACTGGTCTGGCTGCAGTCCAAGGGCGACGGCATGCCCGACTATGGCCGCTGGACGCGGCGCTCGGCCGACCTGTGGACCGGCTTTGCGGCCGAACTCCGCGAGCTGTCCGGCATCGACACCGAGCACGAGCAGAACGGCGGCGTCTCCTTCTGCCTGGGCGAGGCGGAGTTCGAGCAGCGCCGCAACACCATCCAGCGCATGCACAACCAGGTCGAGCCCTGGGTCTACGAGACCCGCATGATCGACCGCAAGGAGGTGGAGGCGCTCTATCCCGGGGTGCGCTTCGGGCCGGAGATGGTCGGCGCCTCCTTCTGCCCCCATGACGGCGTGTCCAACCCGCTGCGCCTGCTGCAGTCCCTGCACGGCGCCTTGAAGACGATCGGCGTCGCCTACCGGCCGGACGCACCGGCGACGGCGATCCGCCGCGACGGCGCGGGCTTCGCCATCGACACGCCGGCCGGGACCTTCCGCGCCGGCAAGCTGGTCCTGGCGGCCGGGCACGCGACGACGAAGCTGGCGGCCCCGCTCGGCCTGGAGGCGCCGATCGTGCCCGAGCGCGGCCAGCTGGTGGTGACCGAGCGGGTGGCGCCGATCCTGCCGATCCCGGCCAGCGGGGTGCGGCAGACCCGGGACGGGACGATCATGATCGGCACCACGCACGAGGCGGCACCCGACCTCACCACCCGCACCACGACCGGCAACATGGTCCATATCGCCGAGCGCGCCGTGCAGGTGCTGCCCGACCTCGCCCGCCTGCGCATCGTGCGCTCCTGGCTCGGCCTGCGGGTGCTGTCGCCGGACGGCTTCCCGGTCTATATGGAATCCGAGACCCATCCCGGCGCCTATGTCGCCATCTGCCATTCCGGCAACACCCTTGCCGCCGTCCATGCCAACGACCTGGCCGAGGCCTTCCTCGCCCATCGCCTGCCCGAACGGCTCGATTCCTTCCACCCGAGGCGGTTCCATGTTTCGCAAGCTGCCTGACCCGGCCGCGCCCACCGTGACCGTCACCATCGACGGCCGCGCCCATACCGTGGCCGCCCACGAGACCGCGGCGTCCGCCGCCCTCCTGGCCGGCATGGGCGCCACCCGCCGCTCGCCCGTCACCGGCGAGCCGCGGGCGCCCTTCTGCATGATGGGCGTGTGCTACGAGTGCCTGATGGTGATCGACGACGTGCCGTCGCGGCAGGCCTGCTTGGTGACGGTCGCCGACGGCATGCGCATCGACCGCCAGCCCGGCGCCCGGGCCCTCGATTTCGGCGGGGAGGACGCGTGATGGCGGAGATGCAGGATCTGGTCGTCGTCGGCGCCGGGCCGGCGGGCCTCGCCGCCGCCACCCAGGCGGCCGAGCTCGGCCTCTCGGCCACCGTCCTCGACGAGCAGCCGGCGCCGGGCGGGCAGATCTATCGCGCGGTCGAGCGCGCCGCTCAAGGGCCGGCCGCCGCCGCCCTGGGCGAGGACTTCCGCCACGGCCTGTCGGTGGTGGACGCGTTCCGGCGGAGCGGCGCCGGCTACCGGCCGGGCCTCCAGGTCTGGCAGGTCGAGCAGTCGGGCGAGGTGCTGGCGAGCGACGGCCAGCGGTCGGAGGCGTTTCCCGCCCGCCGGGCGGTGATCGCGGTCGGCGCCAGCGAGCGGCCGGTGCCGATCCCGGGCTGGACCCTGCCCGGGGTCATGACCGTGGGGGCGGGGCAGATCCTGCTGAAGTCGTCCGGCATGATGCCGTCCGGCGAGACCTGGGTCGCCGGCAGCGGTCCCTTGCCGCTGCTCTACCTGTCGCAGATCATCGCGGCCGGGGGGCGGATCGCGGGCTATATCGACACCACGCCGGCCGCCAACGGGCTGGCGGCCGGGCCGCACCTGTTCGCGGCCCTGCGCAACCTGCCCTACCTGCGCAAGGGGCTGAAGCTGCGCGGCGTGCTGCGCCGGTCCGGCATTCCGGTCCATCGCGCCGACTCGGTCGAGGCCGCGGGCGATGGCCGCGTCGAACGGGTGCGCTTCCGCGCCGGCGGCGCCTGGCAGGAAAAGCCGTGCGACCTGCTGATGCTGCACGAGGGGGTGGTGCCCAACGTCCACGTCACCATGGCGGTCGGCTGCGCCCATGGCTGGGACGATCGCCAGAAGTGCTTCCGCCCGACGCTCGACGAATGGGGGCGCACCGACATCCAGCCGATCCTGGTCGCGGGCGACTGCGGCGGGATCGAGGGCGCGCGGGCGGCCGAGCTGCGCGGGCGCCTGGTGGCGCTGGGGGCAGCCGCCGACCTCGGCCGGATCGACCAGGCGACCCGCGACCGCCTGGCCCGGCCGCTGCGCCGGGAGCTGGGCCGGCACCTGCCGATCCGCGCGTTCCTGGACACGCTCTTCACGCCGCGGCCGGAGGTGCTGTCGCCGCCCGACGCGGTCATCGCCTGCCGCTGCGAATCGGTCACCGCCGGCCAGGTGCGCGAGACGGTGCGGATCGGCGCGGTCGGGCCCAACCAGGCCAAATCCTTCATCCGCTGCGGCATGGGTCCCTGCCAGGGCCGGTTCTGCGGCCTGACCGTCACCGGCATCATCGCCGAGGCGACCGGCCGCACGCCGGGCGAGGTCGGCTTCTTCCGCATCCGCCCGCCCCTGAAGACCCTGACCCTGGGCGAGCTGGCGGCCCTTGCCGAATGACGGCGGCGGAATGACCGTCGAGGCGGACGTCGTCATCGTCGGCGGCGGCCTGCACGGCTGCTCGGCCGCCCTGCACCTGGCGCAGCGCGGCCAGCGCGTCGTCCTGCTGGAGCGCCGCCATGTCGGCCGCCACTCGTCCGGCATCAACGCGGGCGGGGTCCGGACCATGAACCGCGACCCGGCCGAGATCGGCCTGTCGGTCGCCGGCATGGAGCTGTGGCGGCGCATCGGCGAGCTGGTCGGGGACGATTGCGGCTTCCATGCCCACGGGCAGATCCGGGTGGCGGAAACCGACGCCGAACTGGCGAAGGTGGCCGATCGCGTGGCCATGGTCCGCGGCCTCGGCTTCCGGCACGAGGAGCTGATCGAGCGCGACGAGCTGCGCCGGCTGGTGCCGGCGATCGCGCCGCACTGCGTCGGCGGGCTGATCGTCCGCGACGACGGCGCGGCCGACCCGTACCGCACCACGCTCGCCTTCGGCCGGCGGGCGGCGGCGCTGGGTGCGGACATCCGCGAGGGCGAGGGGCTGGTGGCGCTGGAGCGGGCCGGCGCGGACTGGCTCGCCGTCGGCGAGCAGGGCCGCTACCGCGCCCCGGTGGTGGTCAATGCGGCCGGCGCCTGGGCCGGCGACGTGGCGGCCATGGTCGGCGACCGTTTCGATCTGCGGGTGCGCGCCTCGATGATGATGGTGACCGAGCGGGTGCCGCATTTCCTCGATCCGGTGATCGCCGCCGTCGGCCGCGCCCTGTCCTTCAAGCAGAGCGATGCCGGCACGGTGGTGATCGGCGGCGGCCAGCAGGGCGTCGCCGACCGGCACACCGAGACGACGCGGATCGCCTTCGCCAACCTCGCCCGCAGCGCGGTGGCGGCGACGGCGCTGTTCCCGGCGATGCGCGGGGTCCGCCTGGTGCGCAGCTGGTGCGGCATCGAGGCGGAGACCCCGGACCACCTGCCGGTGCTGGGCCGCTCGGTCGCCGCCGAAGGGGTGATCCACAGCTTCGGCTATTCCGGCCATGGCTTCCAGCTGGGGCCGATCTGCGGGGCGGTGGTGGCCGACCTCGTCACCCGGGGCGGGACCAACCTGCCGATCTCGGGACTGGCGCCCGGACGCTTCGGCGAGCGCTTCGCCGGGCGGCCATAGCCGGGACCGCCGGCCGTCGTGTCCGAATTGGTGCAATCCCCCGCCGCCCGCCCCTAGTGGATGCCGTGCCAAGCCACCACGGCGGCCAGCAGCAGCAGCCCCGCTGCCGTCAGGCGGCCGGGTACGCTGTTGCCGAGGCACAGGATGCCGAGCCCGACTGCGGCCGACAGGGCACTGATGAGAAGCTGGGCGGCAGCGAGTTCGATCATGGCGCCGTCGGGCGGGGGAGGGGCGATCCTGCGTCCGGAGATTGTAAATCCCCGGGGCGTATCGTGGTAGGCGCGCCGGGTCCGTCGTCCGGACGACCTGCGCCAAATCGACGGCTATAGCCCGGCCGCGCCGGCGGCCAACCCTGGCGCGAGGCGGCGGACCGGCCTAGGTTGCTGGCCGGCCCGGTACCCCGGGGACAGGTTCGCAGCGGTTGATCGGATGCCGGATTCTCGCCCACTCGTCCTGCTGATAGAGGACACGCCGTCGCTGGCGGCCCTCTATGTCGAGTATCTGCGCCGCGAGCCGGTGCGGGTGGCCGTGGCGACGACGGGTCAGGAAGGGATCGCCGCCATCCGCGGCCGGGCGCCGTCGGCCGTGCTGCTCGACCTCAACCTGCCCGACATGTCGGGCATGGACATCCTGAAGGAGGTCACGGGCAACGGCTACGGCTGCTCGGTGATCGTCATCACCGCGCACGGCTCGATCAACATCGCGGTCGAGGCGATGCGCAACGGCGCCCACGACTTCCTGATGAAGCCGTTCGACCCGGACCGGCTCAAGGTGACGCTGCGCAACGCGCTGGCGCACCAGAAGCTGCTGTCGATGGTCGAGACCTACCGCGAGACCTACGACCGCAACGGTCTGGCCGGGCTGATCGGCACCTCCTTGCCGATGCAGCAGGTCTACCGCATCATCGAGAGCGCGGCCCCCAGCCGCGCCACCGTCTTCATCACCGGCGAGAGCGGCACCGGCAAGGAGTTGTGCGCGGCGGCCATCCACCAGCTGAGCCCGCGCCGCACCGGCCCCTATGTCGCCCTCAACTGCGCCGCCATCTCGCGCGAGCTGATCGAGAGCGAGATCTTCGGCCATGTGAAGGGCGCCTTCACCGGCGCCACCGCCGACCGTGCCGGGGCGGCGAGCCGGGCCAGCGGCGGCACCCTGTTCCTGGACGAGCTCTGCGAGATGGACCTGTCGCTGCAGAGCAAGCTGCTGCGCTTCCTCCAGACGTCCAGCTTCGTCAAGGTGGGCGGCAACCACGAGGAGACCGCCGACCTGCGCTTCGTGTGCGCGACCAACCGCGACCCGCTGGCCGAGGTCCAGGCCGGCCGCCTGCGCGAGGACCTGTTCTATCGCCTGCATGTCGTGCCGATCCATATGCCGCCCCTGCGCGAGCGCGGCGAGGACGTGCTGCTGCTCGCCAACCACCTGCTGACGCGCTTCGCCGCCGAGGAGCACAAGCGCTTCCGGCGCTTCGCCCCGGAGGTCGAGGCGATGCTGGTGTCCTACGACTGGCCGGGCAATGTGCGCCAGCTGCAGAACGTGGTCCGCAACATCGTCGTCCTGCATGACGGGGAGACGGTGTCCCTCGCCATGCTGCCGGCGGCGCTGGCCGCCGGCAGCATCGGCCGCCCTCCGGCCCCGCAGGTGGGGCCGGCCGCCCGGGCCGAGCCGGCCGGGGGCGGCCTGCCGGAAGATGCCGGCGCGGTCCGGCCGCTGGCCGAGGTCGAACGCGAGACGATCGAGCGGGCGATCCAGCTGTGCATGGGCAACATCCCGCGCGCGGCCGAGCTGCTCGACATCAGCCCGTCGACCATCTACCGCAAGCGGCAGCGCTGGCTGGAAGAGGGGCTGATCCTGACGCCGGCCGGGTAGGGGGCCTCAGCGGGCCGCGGCCGGAGCGCGCGACGGATCCCAGGACTTGAGCAGCGCGCTCGCCTGGCCGGGCTCGGCGTAGCGGCGCACGGACGCGGCGATCACGCCCTCGCGGCGCGCCCGCGCGATGGCGGCGTCGACATAGGCAAGCCAGCCGGCCTCGCCCTGCCGCACGGCCGCGCCGCGAAAGCCGACCTGGTAAAGCTGGCCCAGCTGCCGCAGGCCGCGGTTCTTCCGGGCCATTCCCTGCAGGACCGGGACGTCATGCGCATAGGCCGCCCCGCGCCCCTGCAGGAGGGCCTGCAGCCCCTCGGCCACGGTCTCCACCTCCACCTGCCGGGCACCGGGCAGGTTGCGGGTGAACCAGTCGGCCTGCCAGGCCCCGCGGGTGACGATCACCACCGCGTCCCGCAGGTCGTCCAGGGTGCGCAGCGGGCTGCCCCGCGGCACCAGGAGATCGCTGGCGCTCCAGGCGTAGGGGGCGGAGAAGGCGATCTGCCGGGCCCGTTCGTCGCTGATGCTGAGGGTGGCCAGGATCAGGTCGATGCGCCCGTCGAGCAGGAAGGGGATCCGGTTCGCGGCGGTGACGCAGGTCATGTCGATCCGGTCGGCGCGCCCGAAGGCATAGGCCGCGATCTGCCGGGCCAGGTCGATCTCGATGCCGGCGGGCCGGCCGCGCGGATCGAGGAACCCGTCCGGCGGGTAGTCGCACTTGATGCCGACCCGCAGCAGCCGGTGGGCGCGGATGGCGTCGGGCAAGGGCGGCAATGCCTGCGGGAAGGCGGGCAGCGTCCAGCACAGCCCGAGCGCGGCGATGGCGAACGCCGCAAAGCGGCGGCGGAACGAGCCCTGCATCGACCAACCCTCCGCCGGTCGGTGCCGGAATTCCGGCAACCGGCTGCGTGGACAAGCTTACGCGGCGCGCTCGGCGGGCGTCCACTCCACAACTGCCGGGCCGCGCAAGCGGGGAAATTTTCTTCAGGCCGGCCAGAACCGGGGGCCCCGTGGCGGCGACCACCGGGCAAGGCGGCCGATCACCGGCCGCGATCGACGACAGGAGCCCAACATGATCAAGACTGCACTGTTCGCCGCGATCCTCGCGGTCTCTTTCGCCGGCACCGCGCTCGCCTCGATGGATGACGGCAAGTTCGGCGCCAACATGGACGAGGGCAAGTACGGCCGGTTCATGGACGACGGCAAGTTCGGCGCGAACGCCGATGAAGGCAAGTTCGGCGCGAACGCCGATGAAGGCAAGTTCGGCGCGAACGCCGACGAGGGCAAGGCCGGCCGCAACATGGACGAGGGCAAGCTGGGCGCCAACGGCGCGGACGGCGCCTGATCCGACGCGGTCGTCGCACCCGTCCCGGCCCCCGACGGGAGCGATAGCGGCCGGCGCCCTCCGCGGTGGCGCCGGCCGTTTCTTGCGTTCAGGATCCGGCCATGCAGCGGCCGATCCAGTAGCGGCGGGTGTCCGCGATCATGCAGGCATGGATCGGCACCGCCTCGACGCACTCGTTGGGCGACGGCCGGACCTTGATGAACAGGACCGGGTGCTCGGCGCGGATCGCCCGCCAGTTGCTCTCGCTGCAGCCGCCGACGGCATGGCCGGCGTCCTTGCCGATCATGAAGGCCGGCCGCTCGGCATAGAGCGCGATATCGGCCATCCAGTCGTTGCCGGTGACGACGATCGGGCCCGGCGGATAGTTGCCCTCGCGGATCAGCCGCGCGATCTCCAGGGGCCGGGTTGCCTCCGGCCAGTGGGGTGCGCCCGGCATCAGCCGGCGGAACAGGTAGACCGGGGATTCGCCGGCGCGTGCCACCGACAGCGGCCGCCAGCGCAGGTCGGCATCGAGCCAGATCGCCCCCACCAGCACCAGCGGGACCAGTCCCGCGACCCAGACCTGATGGCCGGCCCGGCGCGCGCCCCACCGCGCCGCCGGCTCCAGCCCCCAGGCGGCCATCACCACCAGCGCCGGCAGGATCGCATAGGCGTAGTAGTCGTGGACGACATAGAGGTTGAAGAAGACGAGCGGCCCGAGCGCCGCCGGCAGCAGCCACACCACCCGCCTGGGATCAACGGTCCGCGGCGGCCGGGCGAGCAGCCGGGCGACTCCGGCGGCCACGGCCAGCGTGCCCGGGATGCCCAGCATGACGATGGCGACGGTGATCGCGACCGCCTTCCAGGCGGCGGGCGACAGGCGCTGCTCCAGGGAGCCGAAGTTCCACGGCGCCAGCTCCGCCGAGGTCAGCCCCAGGCCGGCGATCGGGTTCTCCAGCTTCACCGCGTCGGCCCAGGCCGTCCAGGCGAAGGCGGCGGCCATCGGCAGGGCGGCCGCGAAGACCAGCACGGCGACGTCGCGCAGGCTCCAGCGGGACGGCAGCCAGATGCGGCGGCCGATCGCGTAGAAGAGGCCCGCCGCCGGCAGGTAGAGCACGAAGGTGGTGATCTTGACCGTGGCCGCCAGCGCGCCGACCACGGCCGCGGCGGCGACCAGCCACCCCGCCCGGGGCGCCTCGGCGGCGCGGTCGACCAGATCCATGTGGAGAAGGACCAGGGCGGCCGCGGTCGACTCGATCATGGCCGTGGTCGACCAGAACACCGCGTAGGGCAGGGCCACCCACAGCAGCACCGCGCCGTCGGCGGCGGCGGGCGAGAAGTGGCGGCGCGCCAGCCGGTGCAGGGGCCAGGCCGCCAGCAGGTGGAAGGCGAACGACACCGCCCGGCAGCCGGCCGCCACCGCGTCGACGGACTGCAGCCCCAGGAGCTTGAGGATGGCGGCGGTCAGGGCCTGGTAGGCGGGGAACTCGAACGGGATCGACGGGTGCGCCGTCCCGAAGAGCGGCAGGGGCGGGCGCAGCAGGTCGATGCCGTCGCGCAGGTACCAGTAGACGGTGAGCGCGGTCTGGGTCTGCCGGAACGCGTGCTGGTCGATCAGGGGCGCCGACCAGCTGATGAACAAATAGGCAGCGGCGACGATTGCCGCCGCCCCGAGGACGATCGGCCGGGCGCTCGACATCGGGCGGTCCGGCTAAGGCGCGCGCGCGTCGTCGATCGGCCGCCGTGCGATGCGGCCGAGGCGCCAACCGGCCTCGGGGATGGTTGCGGAGAAGACGAGCATCCGCCGGCCGAGGAAGTTCCAGGCCAGCACCGGCGCCACGGCCGAGACCTTGGCCAGCACCGGCGGCGCGCCCAGCGCCAGCAGCAGCCAGACGAAGCCGGTGTTGAGCCCGAGCCCGACCAGGGCCACGAACGCGAAGCGCAGCGCCTCCTGCCTGCGGGAGATCGCGCCGCTCTGGAAGGCGATGACGTTCGACAGCACGTAGTTGACGGCCGAGGCGGCGACGAAGCTGGCGACCGAGGCCGCGATCGTCGTGACCCCGGTGTTGAGGAGCAGGAGGAAGCTGGCCAGCTCGACCACGAAGGCCGACCCGCCCACCAGCAGGTAGCAGGCGAACTGCAGGCGGATGTCCGTGCGCGACGGCGACGTCCCGGCGCTCATCGGTGCCACACCTGCAGCTGGCTTTCGCGCAGGTCGCTGCGGTCGCGATAGTCCTGCCGCGACAGCCATTTCTCGAGCAGGCAGTAGAGGATGATGAAGAGATAGCGCGAGCCCATCTCCCGCACCCGGAACTTGGACAGGCCTTCCTTGCGGTTGATCCAGCCGTTCGGCTCCACGGCGTAGCGGTAGCCGCGCACGATCGCCTTAAGAGGCAGCTCGACCGTCAGGTTGAAATGATAGGCGAGCAGCGGCTGCAGGCCGGCGATGACCGACCGCCGATAGAGCTTGAAGGCATTGGTGACGTCGTTGTAGCGCATCAGGAACAGGCCGCGGATGACCTGGTTGCCCAGGCGGTTCAGAAGCAGCTTCGGCAAGGGGTAGTCGGACGTGCTGCCGCCGCGCGAGAAGCGGGTGCCGAAGACGCAGTCGTAGCCTTCCTGGAGCCGGCGGTAGAAGCGGACGAGGTCGTCCGGCGGGTCCGACCCGTCGGCCATGACGATGGCGACCGCGTCGCCGCGGAACTCCGCCAGGCCGGTGCGCACCGCCAGGCCGAAGCCGTTCGGCTTGGGGTTGTTGACGTAGCGCACCGACGGCATGGCGACCATCAGGCGCTGCAGGATGGCCTCGGTCTGGTCGCGGCTGTTGTCGTTGACGACCAGGATCTCGTGGGCGATCCCGGCGGCGGCGAGTGCCGTCACCAGGGCGGTGACGGTTTCCTCGATCTGGCCTTCCTCGTTGTGCGCGGGGATGACGACGGAGAGGAGGTCGGGGATGCCCGCCTTCTCCCACTCGGCGAGCGACCGGACCTCAAGCGGCATCGTCGCGCAGCCGTCGCTCGACCGCCTCGTGCATCTGGTCGAGGATCGCATCGAGGTCGTAGCGGTACTGCCAGTCGGGGAAATCCGCCTGGAAGCGCCGCGTGTCGCTGATCCACCAGATATGGTCGCCGGTGCGCGCGGCGTCCGAATAGGACCAGCGCATCGGCCGGCCGGTGCGCTGCTCGCAGCCGGCGATCGCCTCCAGCATCGAGCAGTTGGCGTGCCGCCCGCCGCCGATGTTGTAGACCGAGGCCGGCTTCGGCCGCTGGACGAACGCCCACAGCGCGGCCGCCAGGTCATCGGCGTGGATGTTGTCGCGCACCTGCTTGGCCTTGTGGCCGAACACGGTATAGGGACGGTCGGCGACCGCGCAGCGCATCAGGTAGGCGAGGAAGCCGTGCAGCTCGGCCCCGCTATGGTCGGCCCCGGTCAGGCAGCCGCCGCGGAAGCAGGCGGTGTTGATGCCGAAGTAGCGGCCATATTCCTGCACCAGGAGGTCGGCCGAGGCCTTGGACACCCCGAACAGGCTGTGCGTGGTGCCGTCGATCGACATCCGCTCGTCGATGCCGTGCTCGGCATAGGCATGGGCCGGGTTCAGCTCGAAGCGGCGCTCGTGCTCGACCAGCGGCAGGTCGTTCGGCGTGTCGCCATAGACCTTGTTGGTGGAGAGGAAGACGAACGCGGCGTCGGGGGCATGGGCCCGGGTCGCCTCCAGCAGCACCAGGGTGCCGTTGGCGTTGACGGTGAAGTCCATGATCGGGTCGCGCGCGGCCCAGTCGTGCGAGGGCTGTGCGGCGGCATGGACGACCGCCCGGATCTCCCGCCCGTGGCGGGCGAAGACCTGGCCGATCGCATCGGCGTCGCGGATGTCCGCCGACACGTGCCGGTAGCCGGGAATGTCCCGCTCCAGCACCTGGCGGTTCCAGGCGGTGCTTGCCTGCTCGCCGAAGAAATGGCGGCGCAGGTCGTTGTCGATGCCGACGACGTCCAGGCCCTGGCTCGCGAACTTGCGGACGGCCGCGGCTCCGATGAGCCCGGCCGATCCTGTGACGATGGCGACGGCCATCACGCCTCGCTTTCCTGCCCCTACCCGCGCGTCCGGTGTCCGCCCGACATGCCGAGGATGGGTTCCAACAGACTCCGCTGGTCGGTCAACCAGCGGAACACTTCTTCCAGTATAGCGTCCAATCGGCGTTGCGGCATCCATTCGGCCGCGGCCCGCACTTCGCCCGCATCGGTAACATACCACGGCACGTCCGCGGGCGCTGTATCGGCGACGCCGCCGATCGTCCGGTCGGTGCCGGCGGCTGCCCCGCACAGGACCGACAGCTCGCGCAGCGACAGGCTCAGCTCCCGGCCGCCGCCGACATTGTAGGTCCGTCCGGCGTGGCGATCGAGCGCGGCCAGTTGCCGCGCCAGGAGGTCGTAGAGGTCGGCCACGTGCAGGATGTCGCGCACCTGCAGCCCCTCGCCGCCGAAGCCCATGTAGGCGAGCGGCCCGCCATAGAGGTGGCGGGCGGCCCACAGGACGAAGAAGCCCTGGTCGACCTTGCCCATCTGCCAGGGCCCGGTCAGCACGCCGCAGCGGTTGACCACCGTGCGCAGCCCGTACATGGCGCCGTATTCATGCACCAGCAGCTCGGAGGCGAGCTTGGTCGCGCCGTAGAGCGAGCGCGCGCCCTCGAGCGGGAAGTCGCGGGCGACGCCGGCATGGGTCCAGCCGGTCCCGGCGGCGTCCGGCGCCAGGTCGAGCCGGTCGCCGCGGCGCTCCAGCGGCAGGCCGCGCAGGCCGGCGATCGGGTAGACGCGGCTGGTGGACAGGAACAGCACGTCGGCGCCGTGGCGCCGCGCGGCATCCAGGCATCGGGCGGTGCCCCCCAGGTTGGTGTCGACCAGGTACTCCGCCCCGCCGTCGTAGCCGGCATGGACCGACGGCTCGGCCGAGCAGTCGACCAGCAGGTCGAAGGCGCCGACCTCGGCCAGGTCGGCCGCCGCCCGCACGTCGCCATGGACGAACTCGACCCCGGCCGCCGCCAGGCGGGCGAGCGCGAGCTCGCTGCCGCGCCGCTTCAGGTTGTCGAAGGCGATGACCCGGGCGCCGTCGCGGTCGCGCTTCAGCATGGTGGCGAGGTGGGAGCCGACGAAGCCGGCCCCGCCCGTCACCAGCACGGTTCGATGGTCTCGTGCCATGGGCCCGGGCCGACTCCGATGATGATCAAGGCGCCACCCATGGCATGGCGTGCGTGCGAATGAGAAGCCCTATGACGGGATGTCCTCAGAAGCGGTCGCGGCCATAGAGCGCGTCGGGGGCGACCAGCACCGGGGCGATGGTCTGCACCCGGCCGCCGCGCCAGGCACGGAAGAAGCAGTTGCGCCGCCCGGTGTGGCAGGCGACGCCCGACTGGTCGACCAGCGCCAGCAGCGTGTCGCCGTCGCAGTCGACCCGCAGTTCGACCAGGCGCTGGACCTGGCCCGAGCTCTCGCCTTTGCGCCACGGCCGGCCGCGCGAACGCGACCAGTAGCAGACCCGGCCCGTCGCCACGGTCTCGGCCACCGCGTCGCGGTTCATCCAGGCGACCATCAGCACCTCGCCGGTGTCGTGCTGCTGGGCGATCACCGGGACCAGCCCCTGGGCGTCGAAGGCGATGGCGTCGAGGAGGGGCTGGCACGCCTCCTGCACTGGATCGGACGGGAGTTGTTCGCTCATGTGGGGTTCCTCCATCCGGTCGGAGGGCGGTTTGCCTTTCCGCGTGTGGTGTGGCTATCGTAATTCAATCGCCCGGGTTCCGCTGGGGCAATACCTCGCCGGCCAGGATTGGCGAGGCGGGTACGGTCGGGGCCGGGCGAGGATAAAGCATCAAGCAATCAATTCAGGGAAGGTGCACAATGAAAACGCTGAACGTTCTCGCCGTGGGTGCGGCACTGGCGGCCGTCGCCGCCGCTCCCGCGCAGGCGGGCAAGACCCTCGACACGATCAAGCAGCGGGGCCAGCTCATCTGCGGCGTCAGCCAGGCCACCGCCGGCTTCTCGCGCCCGAACAACCAGGGTGCGTGGGAAGGGCTCGACGTCGACTTCTGCAAGGCGGTCGCCGTCGCCATCTTCGGCGACGCCTCCAAGGTGCGCTACGTCTCCACCACCTCGCCGCAGCGCTTCCCGGCCCTGCAGTCGGGCGAGGTCGACATGCTGTCGCGCACGACCACCGCGACGCTCACCCGCGATACGGTCAACGGCTTCAACTTCGCGCCGGTGACCTTCTATGACGGCCAGGGCTTCATGGTGCCGAAGAAGCTCGGCGTGAAGAGCGCCAAGGAACTGAACGGCGCCACCGTCTGCGTCTCGCCCGGGACCACGACCGAACTCAACCTGGCCGACTATTTCCGCGCCCAGAAGATGCAGTTCAAGCCGGTCGTGATCGAGAAGGTCGACGAGATCCGCTCGGCCTATTTCAGCGGCCGCTGCGACGTCTACACGACCGACGCCTCGGGCCTGGCCTCGATGCGCGCGGTCGATGCGCCGGTGCCGGACGACCACATCATCCTGCCCGAGATCATCTCCAAGGAGCCGCTGGCGCCGACGGTCCGCCATGGCGACGAGGAGTTCGCCGACATCGTCCGCTGGTCGGTCTATGCCACGATCGAGGCCGAGGAACTGGGCATCGGCTCGACCAATCTCGACCAGATGCTGAAGAGCGAAGACCCCGGCATCAAGCGCTTCCTCGGCGTCACCCCCGGCAACGGCAAGGCGCTCGGGATCGACGAGAAGTTCGCCTACAACATCATCAAGCAGGTCGGCAACTACGGCGAGATCTTCGAGCGCAACGTCGGCAAGGGCACGCCGCTCAAGCTCGAGCGCGGCCTGAACGACCTGTGGACCCGCGGCGGCCTGCAGTACGCGCAGCCGTTCCGGTGATCCGTCCGGACGCCTGACGGAAGGCGGCGCCGGCCCGGGGTGGGGGGGCCGGCGCCGCTGCCCAGCAGCATCCGGGATCATCGCGGAGGGGGACACGCAATGGCCGTCCAATATGGAGGCCGCCCGGCCCAAGGGGCTCGATGGCGGCTGTCCTGGAACGATCGCAACGTGCGCGCGATCGTCTATCAGGCACTGGCCCTGCTCGCCGTACTGGCGGGGGTCTGGTACTTCATCGACAACACGCTGGACAATCTGGCCCGTCTCGGGCTCGCGTCCGGCTTCGGCTTCATGGATCGCGAGGCCGCCTTTCCGATCGGCGAATCGCTGATCGACTACACGCCGGCCGACACCTATGCGCGGGCGCTGCTGGTCGGCATCGTCAACACGCTCTACGTCTCGGCCATCGGCATCCTGCTGGCGACCGTGGCCGGCACCATCATCGGCATCGCCCGGCTGTCGCAGAACTGGCTGATCGCCAAGCTGGCGTCGGTCTATGTCGAGCTGATGCGCAACACCCCGCTGCTGCTGCAGCTCTTCTTCTGGTACATGATCTTCCTGGAACTGCTGCCCGGCGCGCGCCAGGCGCTGCAGCCGATCCCGGACGTCTTCCTGTCCAATCGCGGCATGCGCTTCCCGGTCCCGGTCGCGGCCCAGGGCTGGACCCTGCTGCTGGCGGGCGCGGTGCTGGGCCTGGTCGCCACCATGGTGACGGCCAACTGGGCGCGGCGGCGGCAGGAGGCGACCGGCCAGCAGTTCCCGATCGCCTGGACCGGCCTCGGCCTGATCGTCGGGCTGGGGGCGCTCGGCTGGCTGGTGGGCGGGGCGCCGACCGCGCTCGACCGGCCGGTGATGCGCGGCTTCAACTTCGCGGGCGGCGTCGAGGTGTCGCCGGAATTCGTGGCCCTGCTGCTCGGCCTGGTCACCTACACCGCTGCCTTCATCGCCGAGATCGTGCGCGGCGGCATCCTCGCCATCTCGCAGGGCCAGACCGAGGCGGCCTATGCCCTCGGCCTGCGGCGGGGCATGGTCCTGCGGCTGGTGATCCTGCCCCAGGCGCTGCGCGTCATCATCCCGCCGATGACCAGCCAGTACCTCAACCTGACCAAGAACAGCTCGCTGGCGGTCGCCATCGGCTTCCCCGATCTGGTCCACCTCGCCAACACGGCGATCAACCAGACCGGCCAGGCGATCGAGGGGATCGCCATCATCATGGCGGTGTACCTGACGATCAGCCTGTCCATCTCGCTCTTCATGAACTGGTACAACCGGCGCGTCGCGCTGGTGGAGCGCTGAGCCATGGCCGAAATCGCACATGGCGGCCCGGCCGCCACCCCGATGCGGCCCCCGGCGATCGAGATCGGCGTCGCCGGCTGGGTCCGCAAGAACCTGTTCAACGGCGTCTGGAACTCGCTGCTGACGATCGTCGCCGGCTACGTCCTGCTGACCACGGTGCCGGGCCTGCTCGACTGGGCCATCTTCCGCGCCGTGTGGTCGGCCGACACCTCGGCGCCCTGCAAGGTGGAGGGGGCCGGGGCCTGCTGGGCCTTCATCGCCGACAAGCACCGGCTCATCTTCTTCGGCACCTATCCCTATGTCGAGCAGTGGCGGCCGCTGCTGGCGACCGGCATCCTGCTGGTGCTGATCGTCGGCAGCTGCGACCGCCGCTTCTGGAACCGGTCGCTCATGATCTACTGGGCGGTCGGGCTGGTGCTGGTGGCGGTGCTGATGTGGGGCGGGGTGTTCGGCCTCACCTACGTCTCCAACCTCGACTGGGGCGGGCTGCCGCTGACGCTGATCATGGCCGTGGTCGGCTGCGTCTTCGCCTTCCCGATCGGCCTGGTCCTGGCGCTCGGCCGGCGCTCGCACATGCCGATCATCCGCTGGCTCAGCGTCTCCTACATCGAGCTGATCCGCGGCGTGCCGCTGATCACCGTCCTGATCACCGCCTCGGTCATCTTTCCTCTGTTCCTGCCGGCCGGGGTCAGTATCGACAAGCTGCTGCGGGCGCAGGTCGGCCTCATCCTGTTCGAGGCGGCCTACATCGCGGAGATCGTGCGCGGCGGCCTGCAGGCGGTGCCGCGCGGCCAGCATGAAGCCGCCGACTCCCTCGGCCTCAGCTTCTTCCAGAAGCAGCGCAAGATCGTCCTGCCGCAGGCGCTGCGGATGGTCATCCCGCCGCTGGTCGGCAACTTCATCGGCCTCTTCAAGAGCACGACGCTGGTCATCGTCATCGGCCTGTTCGACCTGCTGAACAGCGCCAAGGCGGCGCTCACCGACCTCAACTGGCGCGGCTTCTCGATCGAGCTCTACATCTTCACCGCCGCCATCTACTTCATCTTCTGCTACTCGATGTCGAAATACAGCCAGGCGCTCGAGCGCGACCTCAACAAGGGAACCCGGCGATGACGCAGCAATCGACCCCGGTACAGGCCCAGGATCAGGCCCAGGCCCCGCGGCACGAGATCGGCCGCGAGGTGATGATCGAGCTGCAGCAGGTCAACAAGTGGTTCGGCGAGTTCCACGTCCTCAAGGACATCAACCTGCAGGTCCGGCGCGGCGAGCGGGTGGTGGTCTGCGGGCCGTCCGGGTCGGGCAAGTCGACCATGATCCGCTGCATCAACCGGCTGGAGGAGCACCAGAAGGGCCACATCATGGTCGACGGGGTGGAGCTCAGCAACGACGTGAAGAACGTCGAGCAGATCCGCCGCGAGGTCGGCATGGTCTTCCAGAGCTTCAACCTGTTCCCCCACCTGACGGTGCTGGAGAACCTGACCCTGGCGCCGATCTGGGTGCGCAAGGTGCCCAAGCGCGAGGCCGAGCAGACCGCCATGCAGCTCCTGGAACGGGTCAAGATCCCGGAGCAGGCGAACAAGTATCCGGGCCAGCTGTCGGGCGGCCAGCAGCAGCGCGTCGCCATCGCCCGCAGCCTGTGCATGAAGCCCAAGATCATGCTCTTCGACGAGCCGACCTCCGCCCTCGATCCCGAGATGATCAAGGAGGTGCTGGACGTCATGGTCCAGCTGGCCGAGGACGGCATGACCATGGTCTGCGTCACCCACGAGATGGGCTTCGCGCGCACGGTCGCCGACACCATGATCTTCATGGACATGGGCGAAATCGTGGAGACCGCGCCCCCGGTGGAGTTCTTCAGCCAGCCGAAGAGCGATCGCACCCGGCTCTTCCTCAGCCAGATCCTGCGCCACTGACGGGGCGGCCTCGGGCGGTCCGGTTCCGGCGAAGAGCGGCCCCTGCGGGCCGCTCTTTCGATTCCGGGGCCGGCCCGCCCATGCGATCATGCCGGCCAACCGGGGGGAGGAACCGAGATGGCGGCGATCACGCTGCAGATCCTGCATGTGGGCGACCTGGAGCTGGACGCGGCGCAACTGGATTCGGTCGAGCGACTGGCCGCGATCGTCGAGGGGCTGGCGCGGCAGGAGGCCAACACGCTGGTCCTGTCGTCCGGCGGCAACTTCCTGCCGGGCCCGCTGCTGGTCGCGGGCGGCGATCCGGCGGTCGAGCCGGCACTCCGCGCGGCTGCCGACCAGCGCTTCGGCCTGCCGGCCGACATCGACGGGGACGGGGCCGCCGATTCCTTCTCCTCCCTGGCGGCGGCCCCGGCCCGGGTCGACGTGGCGATCCTGAACGCCATCGGCATCCAGGCCTCCGCGCTCGGCAACCAGGAATTCGACCATGGTCCCGCGGCACTGGCGGCGGCGATCGGCGCCGATCTGTCCGGTGACGCGATTGCCGCCGCGCGCTGGCTGGGGGTCGAGTTCCCCTACCTCGCGGCCAACCTCGACGTCGCGAACGAGGCCAGCCTCCGCGACCTCGCCACCGCGGCCATTCGCGAGGCATCCGACTATGCGCCGACCCTGGCCGACCTCGACGGCGCGGCCGACGGGGCCAAGATCGCCCCCGCCACCATCGTCGAGGTGGCGGGCGAGCGCATCGGCATCGTCGGCGCGATCACCCCCGACCTCGCCATCGTCTCCAGCCCCGGCGACGCGGCGGTGGCGGCCACCGCCGGCGCGGCCGAGCTGGCGGCGCTGCTGCAACCGGTCGTCGACCAGCTGCTGGCGCAGGGCATCGACAAGATCGTGCTGCTGAGCCATCTCCGCGACCTGGGCGAGAGCGCGGCGCTGGCGCCGTTCCTGTCCGGGGTCGACGTCATCGTCGCCGGTGCTACCGAGGATGGCGGGCCGGGCGACCATGCCGGCCGGGCGACCGGCGCCGACGGCGATCCGGTCCTGATCGTGGCCGGCACGCCCGACTATGCCGGGGTCGGCCGCCTGGTGCTGTCCTTCGACGATGACGGGCGGATCGCAGGCGAAGGGACGTCCGGCGTGGTGCCGACCACCGAGGCCGCGGTCGCCCAGCTCTGGGGCGAGGCCGACCCTTACGCGCCCGGCACCCGGGGCGGGATCGTCGCCGACCTCGTCGATGCCGCGCGCGACGTCATCCTGGTGAAGGACGCGGAACTGGTGGGCCGCACCGCGGTCTATCTCGACGCCCAGGCCGACCGCATCCGGGCGGAGGAGACCAACCTCGGCAACCTGTCGACCGATGCCGACCTGGCGCAGGCGCAGGCCATCGACCCCTCGGTCCAGGTGGCGATCAAGAACGGCGGCGCCATCGGCGAATCGATCGGCCGCATCGTCCACCACGCCGACGGCCGCACCGAATACCTGCCGCCGGTCGCCAACCCGGCCACCGGCAAGGCGGCGGGCGACATCTCGCGGCTCGACATCGAGAGCGCGCTGCGCTTCGACAACCCGCTCACCGCCCTGACCGTGACCCGGGCCCAGCTGGTGGCGACGCTGGAACACGGCCTGGGCGCGCTCGATCCCGGCGGCCTGTCGGGCCAGTTCGCCCAGGTGAGCGGCATCGCCTTCAGCTTCGACCCCGGCCTGGCGCCGGGCGCGCGCATCCGCTCCGCCGCCCTGGTGGATGCGGACGGCACCGTCACCGACATCCTGGTCCGCGACGGCGTCCTGCAGGGGGATGCCGACGCCCCGGTCCGCATCGTGACCATCGGCTTCCTGGCGGAGGGCGGCGACGACTACCCGCTGGCCGACTTCGTCGCCGACGCGCCCGGCTTCGCCCGCCGGGTCGACCTGGTCGAGGACGGGGTGGCGGTGACCGAGCAGGCGTCGCTCGCCGATTACCTGCGCACCCGCTATTCCGACACTCCCTATGCCGAGGCCGAGACGGGCACCGACGGCGACCGGCGCATCCAGAACCTGGACGCCCGCGACGACGCCGTGCTGGACGGGCCCTACGACCTGGCCGGCACCGCGGCGGGCGACCGTCTCGACGGCAGCGGGCAGGCCGACACCCTGTCCGGCCTGGCTGGCGACGACAGCATCGACGGGGGTGCCGGTGACGACCTGCTGTTCGGCGGGGCCGGCTTCGACATCCTGCTGGGCGGCGACGGGGCCGACTTCATCCTGGCCGGCGCCTTCGCCGACTTCGTCGACGGCGGCGCCGGCGACGACGCGCTGCTGGCCGGAAACCGCGGCACCGACCGCATCCTGGGCGGCGACGGTCGCGATCGGCTGCACGGCGGCCAGGACGTCGACACGCTGGAGGGCGGGGCCGGCGACGACACATTGTCCGGCGACCGCGGCGACGACCGGCTGCTGGGCGGCGAGGGCGCCGACCGTTTCGTCTTCCGGCCGGGGGACGGGCGCGACGTCATCGCCGATTTCGATCCGCTGCTGGACCGCATCGTGCTCGCCCCTGGCATGGGCCGGCAGCTGGCGTCGGCGCCCGGCGGCGAGGCGCAGCTGCTGCTCGGCGAGGGGCAGCAGGTGCTGCTGGAAGGCTGGACCGTGGCCGAGCTCGGGCCCGGAATCTCGGATCTCATCCTCTTCGCGACATAGTCGCCGTCGCGAAACTGCAACCGAACCGTCGCCGATCCTTTCCCAAGCCGTAGCGGATCGGTTACCGGCGCACGCTACCCCTGGCATTCGCGCCAGCCGGACCCGGGCGGGGAATGGCTGGCCCTCATGTTGATGTACCGGGGGCGGCAATGGCCAATTATACGCTGCAGATTCTCCATGCGTCCGATTTCGAAGCCGGGGTGGATGCCCTCGACAAGGCGCCCAAGTTCGCCGCGATCGTCGATGCGCTGGAGGAGACCTACGACAACACGCTGATCCTGTCCTCGGGCGACAACTTCATCCCGGGGCCGTTCCTGTCCGCCGGCAGCGACCCCTCGGTCCGGGATGAGCTGCAGCAGGTCTACAATGAGCTGTACGGCTTGCCGCAGGACCTGAACGGCGACGGCGTCGCCGAATCCTTCGCCGACCTGCGCGAAGGCGGGGCGCGGCTCGACGTGGCGATCATGAACACGATCGGCGTCCAGGCATCGGCGCTCGGCAACCACGAGTTCGATCTCGGCACGAGCCCGCTGCGCGAGGCGATCGGCCAGGACATCCGGGGCGCCCTGCCGCAGCAGGTGCGCTGGCTGGGCGTCGACTTCCCCTATCTCAGCGCGAACCTCGACTTCTCGGGCGACGCCAACCTGGCGCCGATCTACACCAGCGAGATCCGTGAATCGTCCGACTTCGCAGCCTCGCTGACCGACCTCAACGGGGCGACCGACGGCCGCAAGATCGCGCCGGCCACCATCATCACGGTCAATGGCGAGGCGATCGGCGTCGTCGGCACCACCACGCCCGAGCTGGAGCGCATCTCCTCCACCGGCGATACCCAGGTGATGGACCCGGGCGCGGGGACGCAGGACATGCAGGCGCTGGCCTCCATCCTGCAGCCGACCATCGACGCGCTGCGCAGCCAGGGCATCGACAAGATCATCGTCCTGTCGCACCTGCAGCAGCTGAGCCTGGAGCAGCAGCTGGGGCCGCTGCTGAAGGGCGTCGACATCATCATCGCCGGCGGCTCGCACACCCTGCTGGCCGATGCCGACGACGTGGAGCGCGGCCTGCTGCCCGGCGAGACGGCGCGCGGCGACTATCCGATCGTGACGCAGAACGCCGACGGCGACCCGCTGCTGATCGTCAACACCGAGGCCAACTACAAGTATGTCGGCCGCCTGGTGGTGGAGTTCGACGAGCAGGGCCGGCTCCTGCCGGGCAGCGTCGATCCCGAGGTGAGCGGCGCCTTCGCCGCGACCGACGCCACGGTCGATGCCCTGTGGGGCAACGAGGACCCCTATGCCGAAGGGACCAAGGGCGACCTGGTCGAGACGCTGACCTCGGCCGCCTCCGGGGTGATCGTGGCCAAGGACGGGGCGATCTTCGGCCGCACCGACGTCTTCCTCGACGGCCGCCGGGCCGAGGTCCGCACCGAGGAGACGAACCTCGGCAACCTGTCGTCCGACGCCAACCTCGCCCGCGGGCAGGAGGTGGACCCGACGGTGACCGTCAGCATCAAGAACGGCGGCGGCATCCGCGAGCCGATCGGCGTCGTCGAGCAGGTCGGCCTCGGCCAGACCACCGAGCTGCCGCCCGAGGCCAACCCGCTGGCCGACAAGGAGGAGGGGGACATCTCCCGCCTCGACATCGAGAACGCGCTGCGCTTCAACAACGGGCTGACCCTGCTGACCGTCACCCGGGCCCAACTCCTTGAGGTGCTGGAGCATGCGGTGGCCGGCGTGGCGCCGGGGGCAACCCCCGGCCAGTTCGCCCAGGTCGCCGGCGTCTCCTACAGCTTCGACGCCACCCTGCCGGCCGGCCAGCGCATCGTCTCGGCCGCGCTGACCGACGCCGACGGCCACGTCATCGACGTCCTGGCCCGGGACGGCGAGCTGGTCGGCGCGGCCGGCGCGCCGGTGCGCATCATCACCCTCAACTTCATGGCCGACGGCGGCGACGGCTACCCCTTCAAGACCTTCCTCGACGCCGATCCGGCCTTCGCCAACCGCGTCGACCTCGCCTCCGAGGATGCCAACCGCAACGGCGTGCTCGACGCGGGCGAGGACCTGAACAAGAACGGCCAGCTCGACCTGGCGGCGGACATCGACGAGGGTGCTGCCAGCTTCGCCGCCTCCAGCAGCGAGCAGGACGCCTTCGCCGACTACATCGCCGAAAACTACGCGGACGAGGCCTACGCCATAGCCGACACCGGGCCGGAGCTGGACGAGCGCATCCAGAACCTCGCCGCCCGCGCGGACGGCGTGCTCGACGGCCCCTACGACCTGGAGGGCACGGCGGGCGGCGACCTGCTGGTCGGCACGGCCGCGGCCGACACGATCAGCGGCGGCCAGGGCGACGACACGGTCCGCGGCGAGGCTGGCCTCGACCTGCTGTTCGGCGGTCAGGGGCGCGACCTGCTCGACGGCGGCAACGGCAGCGACTTCATCCTGGCCGGGGCCGGCGACGACACGCTCGAAGGCGGCAACGGCAGCGATCCCTTCCTCAACGGCAACCTCGGCAACGATCTCGTCATCGGCGGCGAGGGCGACGACCGTCTCTATGGCGGCCAGGGCAACGACACGCTGCAGGGCGGGGCCGGTGCCGACACCCTGTCGGGCGATCGCGGCGACGACCTGCTGGTCGGCGGCGCCGGGGCCGACCGCTTCTCCTTCGTGCAGCCGGCCGGCCCGGTCGCCACCAACCAGATCACGCTGAAGGCGATCGGCACCCACGACCATGGCGGCTTCGACGAGGGCGCGGCCGAGACCCTGGCCTACGACGCCGCGACCAAGCGGCTGTTCGTGACCAATGCCCAGGACAACACGCTCGACGTCCTGAACCTCGCCGATCCGGCCAACCCGGTGCTGGTCCAGACCATCTCGCTCGATGCCTTCGGCGGCGGCGTCAACAGCGTCGCCACCAAGAACGGGATCGTCGCGGTGGCCGTGGCCAACGAGGACGGGACCCAGGCCGGCACGGTCGCCTTCTTCGACACCGCCGGCACGCTGCTCGGCCAGAAGACGGTCGGCGTCCTGCCGGACATGCTGACCTTCACCCCGGACGGCAAGAAGCTCCTGGTCGCCAACGAGGGCGAGCGGGTCGGCGACCCGGGCCCGGACCAGGTCGACCCCGCCGGCTCGATCAGCATCATCGACATCTCGGGCGGTATCGCCGGCGCGACCCCGGTTACGCTGGGCTTCGGGTCCTTCGAGGCCGAGCGCGACCAGCTGGTCGCGGACGGCCTCCGGGTTACGCCGGGCAAGTCGCTGGCCGTCGACCTGGAGCCGGAATACATCACCGTCACGCCGGACGGCACCCACGCCTACGTCTCGATCCAGGAGGCGAGCGCCTTTGCGGTCGTCGACCTCGCCACCAACACGATCGAGGAGATCCTGCCGCTGGGCCGCAAGGACTACAGCCTGCCCGGCAACGGGTTCGATGCCTCCGACCGCGACGACGGGGTCAACATCCAGTCCTGGCCGGTGTTCGGCCTGTACGAGCCCGACGCCATCGCCAGCTACACGGCCGGCGGCCAGACCTACATCGTCACCGCCAACGAGGGCGATGCCCGCAGCGACGGCAGCGACGAGGCCCGGCTCGGCAGTCTGACGCTCGACCCGGCGGTGTTCCCGAACGCGGCCGAGCTGCTGGCGAACGACGCGCTGGGGCGCCTCAACGTCTCGCTGATCGACGGCAACCTGGACGGCGACCCGGAGCTGGAGGAGATCGTCGCCTTCGGCGGGCGCAGCTTCTCGATCTTCGACGCCGACGGCAACCTCGTCTTCGACAGCGGCAGCCAGTTCGAGCAGATCATCGCCGGCACCTATCCCAACAACTTCAACGCCGACCACAGCGGCAACGACGCCGACGATCGCAGCGACAACAAGGGGCCGGAGCCGGAGGCGGTGGCACTCGGCGTCGTCGGCGGCCGCACCTACGCCTTCATCGGCCTGGAGCGGATGAGCGGCGTCATGGTCTACGACGTGTCCGACCCGGCCGAGCCGGCCTTCGTGCAGTACCTCAACAACCGCAACTTCGCCGAGGATATCGAGACCCCGGCGGCGGGCGACCTGGGGCCGGAGGTGATCCAGTTCATCGCCGCCGCCGACAGCCCGAACGGCAAGCCGATGGTGGTCGTCGCCAACGAGATCAGCGGCACCACCACCGTCTACGAGATCGAGCAGAACAGCCTGCCGGTCGGCCCGGCGCGGGACGTGATCGCCGACTTCGACCTGGGCGAGGACCATATCGTCCTGTCGGCCGGCGCCACCTACAGCCTGCAGGCGGCGGCCGACGGCGACGCGCTGCTGGTCCTCGACACGGACCAGGAGATCGAGCTGGACGGGATCAGCCTGGCCCAGGTGCAGCCGGTCATCGCCGACCTGGTGATGTTCGCCTGATCGGCGGCTGCCGCCCGGCCCGTCCCCCCGGCCTACGGGTTGGCAGGGGGGACCGGGTCGAGCGGCGGCAGCAGCGGGTGGGGATGGTCGCGCGGGAAGGTGCCGTCGAGGCGGGGGTCGTCGTCCCAGGCGACCTCCTGCCGGAACGGCTGGAAGCCGGCCTTCTGGTAGAGCTGGAGGGCGCGCGGCTGGTCCCAGCTGCAGGTATGGATCCACAGCCGGGTGGTGGCGGCGCGCGACCAGGCGCTGTCGATCGCCCAGTCCAGCAGGTAGCCCCCGAAGCCGCGGCCCGCGAACTCCGGCAGCACGCCGAGATAGGCCAGCTCCACGTCGGGGCCCTGGCGGAAGTCGAGCTCGACATAGGCCGCGGGCGTGCCGGCGGCGTAGAGCACATAGACCTCGACCGCCTCGTCGCCGATGATCGCCGCGAGCCGCTCGTCCGGCATGCGGCGGCGCACGAACCACAGCCAGTCCCAGCCGACCGAATCGTAGAGGAAGCGATAGAAGCCGACCGTGGGCGGTGCGGCGCGCAACAGCGCGATCCGCCCGGGCGGCGGCGGCCGGAGCGGCCGGGTCGGCCGCTCCGTCATCTCGAGCGAGGTCACGACCGAGCGGATGCGGCCCGGCCGGCGGTCCTCGCTCACCCGGCGGCCGGGCCGGTCGCGACCGGCGTGTCGCCGGGCAGGCCCCATTCGGCCCACGACCCGTCATAGAGGGCGAGGTCCGTCTTCCCCAGCAGGTGCAGACCGAGATAGAGGATGGCGGCCGTGATCCCCGACCCGCAGCTCGTCACCACCGGCCGGTCGAAATCGACCCCGCCCTTGGCGAAGGCGGCGCGCAGCTGGTCGGCCGGCAGGTAGGTCTTGGTCTTGGGGTCGAGCAGGTCGGGATAGGGGACGTTCAGGCTGTCCGGGATGCGGCCCGGGCGCCGGCCCGGCCATACCTCGGCCGCCTCGCCGCGGAAGCGCTCGGCCGCGCGGGCATCGACCACCTGCTCGGCCGCGGCACCGATGTTGGCCAGGACCTGGGCCTTGCAGCGCACCCGCTCGGGCGCGAACGCCGCCTGGTAGGTGGTGGCCGGGCGGGTGACGGTGCCGCTTTCGACCGGGCGGCCCTCGGCCTCCCACTTCGGCAGGCCGCCATCCAGGACCGACACCTTGCCATGGCCGAAGATGCGGAAGGTCCACCACACGCGCGGCGCGCTGACCAGGCCGCTGGCATCATAGACGACGACATGGTCGCCGTTGGCGATGCCGCGCTCGCCCATGGCGCGGGCGAAGGCGTCGGCGTCGGGCAGCATGTGCGGCAGCGGCGAGTTGTGGTCGGACACGCCGTCGACGTCGAAGAACACCGCCCCCGGGATGTGCTTCGCCTGGTACTCGGCCAGCGCGTCGCGCTTCAGGTTCGGCAGGAAATAGGTGCCGTCGACCACCACCAGGTTCGGGTCGCCGAGATGGTCGGCCAGCCACTGGGTGGAGACGAGCGCATCGGGATTGGCGTAGGGCATCGAGCGTTCCTTATTCAGGCGAGGGCCTCGTGTCAGGCGAAGGCGATGATGACGCGCCGGTTCTGCCGGCCCTTGTTCTCGATCTTGGCGACCTCGACCCGGCCGATCTCGCCGGTGTGCGCGACATGGGTCCCGCCGCAGGGCTGCAGGTCGACGCCGGCGATGTCGAGCAGGCGCACCCGGCCCTGGCCCGACGGCGGCTTGACCGACATGGTCCGCACCAGCTCCGGCCGTTCGGCCATCTCGGCGTCGGTGATCCAGCGCGGCTCGACCGCATGGTCGGCCGCGACCAGCGCATTCAGCTTCTCGGTCAGGACGGCCTTGTCCAGCGCCTCGCCCGGGATGTCGAAGTCGAGCCGGCTGCGCTCGGCCCCGACCTGGCCGCCGGTGACCGCGCCCGGCACGATCGCGCACAAGAGGTGCATGCAGGTGTGCATGCGCATGTGGCGGTAGCGCCGGTCCCAGTCGAGCTCGGCCACCACCGCCGTGCCGGCCGGCGGCAGCGTGCTGCCCGGTGCCGGGATGTGCAGGATGCCGTCGGGGGTGGGCGCCTTCACCGTGTCGACGATGACGATTTCGCCGCCGTCCACCAGGCGCAGCCGGCCGGTGTCGCCGGGCTGGCCGCCGCCGGTCGGGTAGAAGACGGTGCGGTCGAGCGTGATGCCGCGCTCGTCGGCGGCGACGATGGTGGCCGGGCACTCGCGCTGGTAGGCGTCCGCGCGGAAGATCTCTTCGGTCATCGGTGCCTCATTCCAGCCAGGAGGGGACGGGCAGGTTCTTCTCCCGCAGGAAGGCGGGGTTGAACAGCTTCGACTGATAGCGGGTGCCGTAGTCGCAGAGGATCGTGACGATGGTATGGCCCGGGCCCAGCTTGCGGGCGAGCTTGATCGCGCCGCCGACATTGATGCCGCTCGACCCGCCCAGGATCAGCCCTTCCTCCTTCGCCAGGCCGAAGATGATCGGCAGGGCCTCCTCGTCGGTCACCTGGAGCTGGTCGTCGATCGGCGCGCCTTCCAGGTTCCTGGTGATGCGGCCCTGGCCGATCCCCTCGGTGATCGAGCTGCCCTCGGACTTCAGCTCGCCATGGGCATAGTAGTTGTAGAGGGCCGCCCCCATCGGGTCCGACAGGACGATCTTCACGTCCTTGTTGCGTTCCTTCAGCGCCATGCCGGTGCCGGCCAGGGTGCCGCCGCTGCCGACCGCGCAGGTGAAGGCGTCGACCTTGCCGTCGGTCTGCTCCCAGATCTCGGGCCCGGTCGTCTCGATATGGGCCTGGCGGTTGGCGACGTTGTCGAACTGGTTGGCCCAGACCGCGCCGTTGGGCTCGGTCTTCGCCAGCTCCTCGGCCAGGCGGCCCGACTGCTTGATGTAGTTGTCGGGGTTGGAGTAGGGCACGGCCGGGACGAGGCGCAGGTCGGCGCCGCACAGGCGCAGCATGTCCTTCTTCTCCTGGCTCTGCGTCTCCGGCATGACGATGACGGTGCGGTAGCCGAGCGCGTTGGCGACCAGGGCCAGGCCGATACCGGTGTTGCCGGCGGTGCCCTCGACGATCACCCCGCCCGGGCGCAGCAGGCCGCGCCGCTCCGCGTCGCGGACGATGTAGAGCGCGGCGCGGTCCTTGACCGAGCTGCCGGGGTTGAGGAATTCCGCCTTGCCGAGGATGGTGCAGCCCGTCGTCTCCGACGCGCGGCGCAGCTTGATGAGCGGGGTCCGGCCGATCGTGCCGGTGAATCCGTCGCGGATCTCCATGGGGGCGGCTCCTGGAAGGCGGGCGGGGGAATCCTGTCCGCCGGAGTAGCGAAAAACCGCCGCCGTGACCAGATCGATCCCCGCATGGCAGGGCTTCCGGAAGGAGGCGGGAGAGCTGCGCCGCGGCCGCAGCGTCCCTCGACCAGGCTCGATGCGAGTTGCCGGGAGTGAAACCGCCGGCGGCCGTCGACAGGAGCGCGGGCCACCGGTCAAAGCGTCCTTCGACCCAGGCTCAGGATGAGGAAAGTTTCCTTTCTCCACAAGCGTTTGCGCCGATGGAGAAGTCCCCTCATCCCGAGCCTGGTCGAGGGACGCTACGACCGACGGGCAATGCCCAGTTTCTATGCAGGGGGCCTCTCCCTCTGCGGCAGAGCTGTGGCAGAAGGAAGAATTCCTCACCTCAAGCCTGGTCAAGGGGCGCTTTGGCGGTGCGCCCGGCGCTACCCCGTGAAGGCGCGGCGCATCTCGGCCCCCACCTCGCGATGGGCGGCCGCCGCGTCGTCGATGGCCGGGATCATGCCGAAGAAGCCGTGGATCATGCCGGCATACTCGGTGTGGCGAACGGGCACGCCGGCCGCTGCCAGGGCGGCGGCGTAGCGCACCCCGTCGTCGCGCAGCACGTCGTGGCTGGCGGTGATGACGTGGGCCGGGGCGACCCCGGCCAGGCTGGCGGCCTTGATCGGCGAGGCGCGCCAGTCCTCGGCGTCGGCCGGGCCGTTCAGGTAGTGGGTGCGGAACCATTCCATGGCGCGGCGCGTGAGCGGCCCGTAGCCTTCGGCGAAGGCGTCGTAGCTGTCGCTCTGCAGGTTGTAGTCGGAAACGGGATAGACCAGCGACTGCAGGCGGATGGCGGGGCCGCCGGCGTCGCGCGCCAGCAGCGCCACCACGGCGGCCAGGTTGCCGCCGGCGCTGTCGCCGCAGACCGCGATCCGGCCGGGGTCGGCGCCGAGGGACTCCGCCGCCTCGGCCGCCCACAGCACCGCCGCCCAGGAATCCTCGACGGCGGCCGGGAAGCGGTGCTCCGGCCCCATGCGATAGTCGACCGACACCACCAGCGCCCCCGACTCGCAGGCGACGTTGCGGGCGATGGCGTCATGGGTCTCCAGGCTGCCGATGACGTGGCCGCCGCCGTGGAAATAGACGACGATCGGCAGCGGCCCTTCCTCGTTCGGCCAGTAGACGCGCACCGGGATGTCGCCGGCGGGGCCGGGGGCCGTCCGGTCCTCGGCCCGTGCGATCGGGCCGCCCTCAGCGCCGCGCGCCCGCGTCACCGCGGTCATCAGCTCGCGCGCCTCGACCGGCGTCAGGGTGTGCATCGCCGGCAGGTTGGCGTCGGCCAGCGCTTTCAGCGACAGCACGATCTGCGGATGCAGGCTCATCAAGGCTCTCCTCTCGGCTCTTCTGCGGGCGGTTCTTCTGCGGGTGGGGCGCACGGGACGACGCGCCCATCATCCAGGATCTCGCGGGTAATGTAGCCCGCCAGCATGGGCGGGACCGGCCGCTGCAGCACCAGGAATCCGACCCGCAGGCTCTCGCTGCGCACGGCCGCCTCGGCTGCGTCCGGATCGCCCTCGCGGAACAGGCGCAGGAAGGTCTCGTAGCAGAGGAAGATCCGGGCCAGCGCCAGGTGCGGCCGGCCGAGCCGGCGGACATAGATGTCGATCAGCCCGTGCAGCGACGACCAGGCGCGGAAGATGACCGCGTTCGATCCCCGGTACATCGCCTCGTTGAAGGTCCAGTAATGGTCGAAGAAGGCGCGTTCGTCCCCGGCCTCGACGGCGGCGCGCATGTCCGCAAGGGCGGCGTCCAGCCGGGCGAACAGCTCCTGGTCGGCACTGCCCGTGACGTAGCGCGCCACCATGCCGCCCAGCACCGCGCGCAGCACGATCATGTCCTGCATCTCGTCGGGGCTGGGATCGACGACGAAGGCGCCGCGCCCGGGCTGGATTTCCACCAGCCCCTCGGCGGCCAGCGCCTTCAGCGCCTCGCGCAGCGGCCCGCGGCTGATCTGGAACTGCCCGGCGAGCTGGGTTTCCACCAGATGGGCGCCCGGCAGCAGCTGCCCCGACCAGATCGCCGATTCCAGCAGGGCCTTGGCCTTCGCGGCCAGCGATGGGGTGCGGGCGATTTCCTGGAATACAGCCATTCATTGCTCCAGCGAGGCTGTTGGACAGCTCAGGTGACGCGGTTGTCGGTCGACTGTCAACAATTGACGAAGGTTCGGCCCACCGATATCGTTTGGCCAAGTTGGCGCACAAAGACCCCTCGCAGAAGGGGTCCGCAGCCGTGGAGGAGCGTACCGATGAAGGGCGTAGTGTTCACCGGCGACCGGCAGATCGAGCTGCGGGAGTTCGCCGACCCCACCCCCGGGCCGGGCGAGGTGGTGCTGGAAATCAAGGCGTCGGGCATGTGCGGCAGCGACCTCAAGCTGTACCGCGCGGCGGCCGGCGAGGCGGCCAAGGCGCTCGGCATCGGCGAAAGCGGCGCGGTGATCGCCGGCCACGAGCCCTGCGGCGTGGTGGTCGCGGTCGGGGCCGGCGTCAGCGAGCGGCGGGCCAGGGTCGGCCAGCGGGTGATGGTCCATCATTATCGCGGCTGCGGGGTCTGCCCCCATTGCTCGACCGGCTGGATGCAGCTCTGCGTCGACGGCGTCGCCGAGGTCTATGGCGTGACCGGCCATGGCGGGCACGCCCCCTACATGAAGGCGCCGGCGCGCACGCTGGTGAACCTGCCGGACGAGCTGTCGTTCGAGACCGGGGCCGCCATCTCCTGCGGCACCGGCACCGCCTGGGGCGCGCTGCAGCGCCTCGACCTCAAGGGCGACCAGACCATCGCCATCTTCGGCCAGGGGCCGGTCGGCCTGTCCGCCACCCAGCTGGCGGCGGCGATGGGCGCCCGGGTGATCGCGCTCGACGTCAGCGACGAGCGGCTGGCCCGGGCCCGGGAGTTCGGGGCCGACGTGCTGATCAACCCGGCATCGGTCCAGGACGTGGTGGGCGCGATCCGCGAGGCGACGCACGGGCTGGGCGCGCACGCCACGCTCGACGCCTCGTCGTCGGCCGAGGCCCGGCGCCAGTCGGTGCAGTCCGTGCGGACCTGGGGCAAGGCCTGCTTCGTCGGCGAGGGCGGCCACGTCACCCTCGACGTCAGCCCGGACATGCTGCGCCGCCAGGTGACGATCATCGGCTCCTGGACCTTCTCGACCATCGGCCAGGCGGAGTGCGCGACCTACGTCGCCGACCGCAGGATCGACGTCGACCACCTGTTCACCCACCGCTGGAAGCTCGACCAGGCCGAGGAGGCCTATCGCCTGTTCGACCGGCAGACGACCGGCAAGGGCGTCTTCCTCACCTGACCGGCACGGCCGGGGCGCGACACAACGATAAGACAATCGATCGGGAGAAGACGCCAATGTTCCGGACTCTAGCAAGAACAGCTCTCGTGTGCGGCCTCGCGGCCGTCGGCTCGACCACGGCCGGCGCCGTCGAGAAGATCGTCTATGCCACCTACATGTCGGAAGTATACACGATCAGCAAGGTCGACCTCTGGGTGATGAACGAGGTCGAGAAGCGGTCGAACGGCCAGGTCAAGTTCGAGAAGTACTTCTCCGGCGCGCTCCTCAAGGCGCCCGACCTCTATCCGGGCCTGCAGAACGGCGCCGCCGACATGGTCCTGGGCACGCCGTCGGCCTACAACCGGGCCGACTTCCGCCTGTCCAACGTGACCCTGCCCTACATCTCGTCCAAGGCGGATGCGGTCGGAAAGGCCCTGTCGGACCTCTATGCCGGCAACCCCGCGCTGCGGCGCGAGTATGAGAGCCGCAATGCCCGGGTGCTCTACATGGTGCCGTGGGCCGAGAACACCTTCTGGAGCTCCAAGCCGCTCGCCAAGGCCGACGACTTCAAGGGCCTGAAGGTGCGCAGCGTGCAATCGATCGCCGACGCCGTGAAGAAGCTGGGCGGGACCCCGGTCGCCATGGCCTGGCCGGAGGCGCTGGACGCGCTCGGACGCGGGGTGGTCGACGTCGTCTCCTCCTCGCCGTTCGATTCCTCGGTGCTGGGCGGCATCTACGAGTCCGCCCGGGTCGGCACCGACGGCGGCGACATGGGCATCTTCTCGTCGGCGGTCGCGGCCTTCAACCTGCAGCGCTGGAACGCGCTCAAGCCCGAACTGCGCAAGATCATCGAGGAGGTGTCGGCCGAGGCGCCGGCGCGCTTCCTGACCGAGCTGAACGGCGAACTCGACAAGGGCGTCGAGAAGCTCTGCGCCTACAAGGGCGACCTCAAGATCACCCTCTTCCCGGAGGCCGAGCGGGCGAAGATCCACGGCTCGGTCGCCAAGGCGCTGCAGGACGAGTGGGTGAAGTGGGCGGCCGAGACCACCCGCGCCGACACCGCGGGCCTGCTGAAGCAGTATGTCGACCTGGTCCGCAAGCACGAGGCCGCCTCCACCTGGCAGTCGGGCTTCCAGCGCTACACCGCCCGCAACTGCGGCCGGAGCTGAAGCGAGCCGCCGGCCGGCCGGTCGTTCGCGACCGGCCGGCCCGGTCTCCCCGGGGGAGTGACGCGTCATGGGCTCGATCCTGCGCCGGTTCCAGGGCCTCGTCCTGGGCCTCGGCATATTCACCGGCTTCGGCACGATCCTGATGACGCTGGCCGTCGTCACCGACGTCGCCTGCCGGGTCCTGTTCAACGCCCCGCTGGCCGGAGCCAGCGAGTTCTCCGAGCTGCTGCTGGTGGCGATGATCTTCCTCGGCCTGGCCGCCGCCCAGCAGCGGCGCGAGCATTTCGCGATCGACCTCGTCACCCAGTACCTGCCGCCGGCGGTGAAGCGGGCCGTGCTGCTGGCCGGCTGGCTGGCCAGCCTGGCCGTGGTGGCGCTGCTGGCCTGGCTCAGCGCCAAGAGCGCCTGGATGTCGTTCCTGCGCAGCGAGGCCAGCTACGGCACCACCGCCTTCCCGGTCTGGCCGGGCCGGGCGGTCCTCGCCTTCGGCCTGGCGCTGCTCGCAGTCCAGCTCGCCGTCGACATCGCGCTCGGCCTGCGCCCGGCGCGCCCGGCCGATGCCGGCCCGCACACCTCGCGCCACGAGTAGGTCGGACGATGGAACTGCTCTATCCGGGCCTCATCATCATCGCCCTGCTGCTGGCGTTGCTGACCTGCGGCATGCCGATCGCCTTCGCGCTCGCGGGGGCGGGCATCGTCGGCCTGGTCATGGAACGGCCGTGGCGCGGCATCGAGTTCCTGCTCGGCACCTTCGCCTACGCCAACACCGCGCACTTCGCCTATGTCGTGCTGCCGCTGTTCCTCTTCATGGGGCACATGGCCTTCTCGGCCGGGCTGTCGCGGCGGGCCTTCCAGCTCGGCCAGCAGCTGCTCGGCCGCTTCCCGGGCGGCCTGGCGGCGGCCACCATCGTCGCCTGCGCGGCCTTCTCGACCATCTGCGGCTCCAGCGTCGCCACCGCCTCGACGATGGCCAAGGTGGCCCTGCCGGAGATGCTGCGCCACGGCTACAAGGAACGGCTGGCGGCGGGCTGCGTGGCCGCCGGCGGCACGCTCGGCGTGCTGATCCCGCCGAGCGGCATCCTGGTCATCTATTCGATCATCACCCAGGTATCGCTGCTGAAGCTGTTCCTGGCCGCCTTCATCCCGGGCCTGTTCACCGCGGTCGTCTACATCGCTGGCATCGCCCTGATGGTGAAGCGCAACCCGGAGCTGGCCGGGCCGCCGATGCGCGAGCGCTACAGCTGGCGCGACCACGCCGTCGCCTTCGCCCGCTCGTGGGAGGTGCTGCTGCTGTTCGCGGCGGTCACCGGCACCATCTATCTGGGCTTCGCCACCCCGACCGAGGCGGCGGCACTCGGTGCCTTCTTCGCCCTGCTGGCGGTGATGCGCCGGCCGGGGCGGTGGAAGAACCTGGGTGCGGGGCTGCGCGAGACGGGCTCGGCCACCTGCTCGATCTTCGCCCTCATCATCGGCGCCGGCCTCTTCAGCCTCGGCCTGTCGACGACGCAGTTCCCGACCCACCTGGCGACGATGGCGGTCGGGCTCGACTTGTCGCCGACCATGATGATCGTCCTCATCCTGCTGCCCTACCTGGTCCTGGGCATGTTCCTCGACGGCATCTCGATGATCCTGATCACCATGCCGATCGTCTTCCCGATCGTGAACCAGGTCGGCTTCGACCCGGTGCTGTTCGGCCTGCTGGTGACCAAGGCGGTCGAGATCGGCTGCATCACCCCGCCGGTCGGCCTCAACGCCTTCGTCGTCAAGGGGGCGGCGCCGCAGGTCTCCCTCTCCGAGGTATTCCGCGGCTGCGTGCCCTTCGTCTTCATGGAACTGTTCATCGTCGCGATGCTCATCGCCTTCCCGCAGATTTCGCTGTTCCTGATTCAGGATTGAACGACCGAGAGGAGAACCGATTATGGCCAAGGCGGATTCGAACGGCAGCGGGGAGCGGCATACCCGGCTGGACGTGGTGATCGTCGGCGGCGGGCTGGGCGGACTCTACGCGCTGCACCGGCTGCGCGCCCTGGGGATGTCGGTCCGGGTCTACGAGGCCGGCAGCGGGGTCGGCGGCACCTGGTTCTGGAACCGCTACCCCGGCGCGCGCTGCGACATCGAGAGCCTGGAGTATTCCTATTCCTTCTCCGACGAGCTGCAGCAGGAGTGGAAGTGGCCGGAGCGCTACGGCACCCAGCCGCAGATCCTGGCCTATATCGAGCACGTCGCCGAACGCTTCGACCTGATGCGCGACGTGCAGCTGAACACCCGCATCACCCAGGCCCGCTTCGATCCCGACACCAACAGCTGGTCGCTGCGCTCGGCCGAGGGCGAGGTGATCACGGCGCGCTTCTGCGTCATGGCCACGGGCAACCTGTCGACGCCCCGGGTCCCGGACTTCCAGGGGTTGGAGCGCTTCCAGGGCAAGTGGTACCACAGCGGCCTGTGGCCGGCCGAAGGCGTGGACTTCACCGGCCTCAGGGTCGGCGTCGTCGGCACCGGCTCGTCCGGCATCCAGATGATCCCGCTGATCGCCCAGCAGGCCCGGCATCTCCACGTCTTCCAGCGCACCGCCAATTTCAGCCTGCCGGCCCAGAACGGCCCGATGCAGGCCGAGCACGAGCAGGGCTACAAGGGTGCCTATCCCGAGCGCCGCGAGGCCGCCCGCCACACCCCCTTCGGCGTCTCCGGCTATCCAGCGCCGACCGAATCCGCGCTCGCCGTCGATGCCGCGGAGCGGCGGCGCAAGTACGAGGAGCTGTGGCAGAAGGGCGGCAGCATCGGTTTCCTCACCTGCTATAACGACTTCCTGGTGAACGAGGCGGCCAACGAGACCGCGGCCGAGTTCGTGCGCGAGAAGATCCGCGCGATCGTCAAGGACCCGGCCGTCGCCCGCCTGCTGACGCCCGACGACCATCCGATCGGCACCAAGCGCCTGTGCCTCGATACCGGCTACTACGAGACCTACAACCGCGACAACGTCACCCTGGTCGATGTCCGCACCCACCCGATCCAGGAGATCACCGAGCGCGGCATCCGCACCGCCGAGCGGGAATACGAGCTGGACGCGATCGCGTTTGCGACCGGCTTCGACGCCATGACCGGGGCGCTGCGCGAGATCGACATCCGCGTCGAGGGCGGGCCGGCGCTGGCCGATGCCTGGGCGGGCGGGCCGCAGACCTATCTCGGCCTGACCGTGCCGGGCTTCCCCAACCTCTTCATCATCACCGGCCCGGGCAGCCCGGGGGTGAAGAGCCAGATGATCGTCTCGATCGAGCAGCATGTCGAATGGATCAGCGGCTGCCTCGACTACATGCGCGAGCATCGCCTGTCGCGGATCGAGGCCGAGCCGGAGGCGAGCCGGGCCTGGGTCGAGCACGTCAACGCGGTCGGCGACAGCACCCTCTATCCCCAGGCCAACTCCTGGTATGTCGGGGCCAACATCCCCGGCAAGCCGCGGGTCTTCATGCCCTATGTCGCCGGCGTCGGCGTCTACCGGCAGAAGTGCGCCGAGGTGGCCGCCAACGGCTACGAGGGCTTCAACCTGACGCAGTGAGACCGCCCGTCCCGGCAAACTCCCTCGTGGAACCCGATTCCGGATGCGATATGCATGGCCGGAAGAACGGCAACCGAGGGAGAGGGACATGGACCAGAAGGTGGCGATCATCACGGCGGGCGGCAGCGGCATGGGGGCGGCCGCAGCCCGCCGGCTGGCGGCGGACGGGTTCCAGGTCGGCATCCTGTCGTCGTCGGGCAAGGGCGAGGCGCTCGCCGTGGAGCTGGGCGGCGTCGGCGTCACCGGCTCCAACCAGTCGAACGACGACATCCGCCGCCTGGTGGACCAGGCGATGGAGCGCTGGGGCCGGGTCGACGTGCTGGTCAACAGCGGCGGCCACGGGCCCCGGGCGCCCATCCTGGAGATCACCGACGAGGACTGGCACCGCGGCCTCGACGTCTACCTGATGAACGTGATCCGGCCGACGCGCCTCGTCGCGCCGATCATGCAGGCGCAGAAGCGGGGTTCGATCGTCAACATCTCGACCGCCTGGACCTTCGAGCCGAGCGAGATGTTCCCGACCTCGGGCGTGTTCCGCGCCGGCCTCGCCGCCTACACCAAGATCTTCGCGGACAGGTACGCGCCCGACAATGTGCGCATGAACAACGTCCTGCCCGGCTGGATCGACAGCCTGCCGGCGACCGAGGCGCGCCGGCAGACCGTGCCCATGGGGCGCTACGGCCGCATGGAGGAGATCGCGGCCACCGTCGCCTTCCTGGCATCGGACGGCGCCGGCTACATCACCGGCCAGAACATTCGGGTCGACGGCGGCGTGACCCGGTCGGTGTGACCCGGTCGGTCTGAAAGGGGGTGGCGCCGTGGCCGGGCGGCGCCGCCGGCCTTGTCAGTCGCCCCTGGCGCCGAACCAGAGGGCGAAGGCGAACAGGGCCACGCTGGCCACCACCACCGCGATCTGCAGCGTCATGCTCGAGCTCATGTCGTCTCTCCGTCGAGGTCGGGCCTATTCCAGCATCAGCCGGGGCAGCCAGAGGGCGAGGTCGGGGAAGCCGATGATCAGCAGCAGCCCGATCACCTGCAGCATCACGAACGGGATGATGCCGCGGTAGATGTGGCCGATGGTGACCGACGGCGGGGCCGCGCCCTTGAGGTAGAACAGCGCGAAGCCGAAGGGCGGGGTCAGGAACGAGTTCTGCAGGTTCACCGCCACCAGCAGCGCGAACCAGTAGATGACCTCGGACGAGGGCACATGGTCGCCGAAGTCCAGGATCTTCACGATCGGCGCGAAGACCGGCATCAGGATCAGGATGATCTCGACCCAGTCGAAGAAGAAGCCGAGCAGGAAGATGATCCCCATCAGGATCAGCAGGATGCCCCACGGCCCCACGTCCAGGCTGCGCAGGGCATCGACGACGATGTCGTCCCCGCCGAGCGAGCGGAAGACGTAGGAGAAGGCGGTGGCGCCGATGAAGACCAGGAACACCATCCCCAGCGTCTTCGCCACGGAATCGATCACCTCGCGGGTCGCCTGCCGGTCGAGACGGCGGTTGGCGATCGCCAGGATGACGGCGCCCAGCGCGCCGACGCCCGCCGCCTCGGTCGGCGTGGCAAAGCCGAAGAAGATCGAGCCCAGCACCAGCGTCACCAGGATGGCGGGCGGCACGAAGCTCTTCAGCACCATGCGGGCGAGCTCGCCCCGGCTCAGCAGGAACTGGTCGGCCGGCAGCGGCGGCGCCAGCGCGGGCTTCAGCCGCGACAGCAGGAAGACGTAGAGGAGATAGAGGCCGGACAGCAGCAGGCCGGGCACCATCGCGCCGTAGAAGAGGGTGCCCACCGATATGCCGAGCAGGTCGGCCATGATCACCAGCATGATCGAGGGCGGGATCAGGATGCCGAGCGTGCCCGATGCGGCGATCGTGCCGGCGGACAGCGTCCGGGCATAGCCGCGCTCGATCATCACCGGCATCGCCAGCATGGTGATCATGATCACCGAGGCGCCGATGATGCCGGTGCTGGCGGCCATGATGGTGCCCATCAGCACGACCGCCATGGCGAGCCCGCCCGGCACCCGGCGGAGCAGGATCTGCATGCAGCGCAGCAGATCCTCGGCCACGCCCGACTTCTCCAGCACGATGCCCATGAAGATGAACATCGGCACCGCCACCAGCACCAGGTTCTCGGCCGCCCCGCCCCAGATGCGCGGGATCAGGTTGGAGAACTCGATCAGCGAGAAGACGTCCAGCCCGTAGCCGATCAGGCCGAAGATCAGCGACACCCCGCCCAGGACGTAGCCGACCGGAAAGCCGGTGAAGAGCAGCGCCGCCAGCACGGCGAACATGATGATGGCGAGGTATTCGGTCACGAAGTCGATCATTGCGCTCCCCGCGGACGCGGTTGCGGTTGCGGTTGGAGGCGGCGTGGTTCAGCGGACATCGGGCCACTCCGCGCCGTCGCGGTATCGCCCCTGCCGCAGGTCGCGGAGCGCCTGCCAGTGGCGCAGGAAGACCGAGACGGCCGACAGCAGGATCAGCAGCAGCCCGGCCGCCAGCACCGCCTTGATCACCCAGCGATGGGGCATCCCGTTGGGATTCATCGAGTTCTCGCCGAGCGCATAGGATTCGGCGGCGAACTCCGTCGCGTAGAGCAGCAGGGTGGCGACGTAGGGCACGACGAAGATGGCGATGCCGACCATCTCGGTCACGATCTTGCGCCGTGACGACCATCGCTCGCGCAGCAGGTCGACGCGGACATGGGCGTTGGCGACGTAGGCATAGCCGATCGCCAGCGCGAAGATGGCCGTGTGCAGGTGCCATTCCAGCTCCTGCAGCCGGGTCGAGGACAGGAAGACGTTGACGCCGTCCCAGGGCGTCATGGTCTGCGCGCCCGGGATCTGCCGGCCGGTCACGTCCAGCATGATCACCAGGATCATCGCGAAGCACAGGTAGCTGCCGAAATGCGCGATCCGCCGCAGCAGGCGGGCAAGGCCGTCGCTGGCGCGGGCCAGGCTGGTCATCGTGGGTTCCTCCCGGCCGCGGGGTCGGTTGGCCGGCGCGCATCGCCGGCCGCGGCCGCGTCGGCGACGTTCGCATTCTGATCGAGCCGGCGGACCCGGACCTGGCGGGCCTCGTGCCACAGCAGGTCGAGCAGGTCGTTGCGGCGCGGGGCGGCCAGCCGCACCGCCGGGGCGGCGATGCCGAGTGCGGCGATCGGCTGCCCGAACTCGTCCAGGATCGGCACCGCCAGGGTGGCGGTCGCGGCCGGGCCGGCCCCGCCGGTCTCGCGGAAGGCATGGTTGGCGCGCCGGGCCTCGGTCAGGTGGCGCGCCTGCACGGAGGAGGGGGCGTCCCGGTCGGTGCCCTGGCCGGCGACGATCTCGCCCGCTTCCTCCGGCGGCAGCCAGGCCAGCAGCGCCAGCCCGCCCGCATCCTCGCCGAGCGGGGCGCGGCGGCCGAGGTCGACCGGCAGGTTGCGGCCGCTCTCGGCGCCGCGCTGGCGGTCGATGCAGATCGCGTCGCGGCCGCGCCGGATCGACAGGAAGGCGGTGTCGCCGGAAGACTGGGCGATGCGGGTCAGGGCCGGCTCCGCCAGGCGGCGGATGTCGATGCGGTCGGCGGCGATCGCCCCCAGCGCCAGCAGGTCGAGGCCGAGGCCGTATCGCGACGAGTTATTTATGTTCTCTACAAATCCGATGTCGCGCAAGGCGGCCAGAATGCGATGCGCGGTCGCCTTCGGCAGGCCAGCAGCCTGGGCGATATCCGTCAACCGGCCGGAGCCTTGGGGATTTTCGCCCAGCAATCGCAGGATCTGGCACGCGCGGGCGATCGCCTGCGCGCCTTGAAGTTCCGCCGACACGTTTCCTCCTGAAGGCAGGGGCGATCGTTCGTTCCATATCGTGGAACATTCGATCTTTTTGTTGCGTCAATTATGGTTATCCCTATCCTTTCCGAAACGAAAGGCGAATTTGCCGTCCGATGCCGGATCGGCGCGCCCAAGAGAAGATTGGGGACGGAAGACGCCAAGGTACGGCCGGCACGCGGCAGCATCCGCATGCGCAGCACCCCTGTGCGCCAATCGATCCGCCATCCGATCTTTCCTGGGCCCCGCTCCAGCTTCGCACTTCATTCCGGGGATGGGCGCTGGGGTCGCTGGGGCCTTATGCGGCTGCTCCGGCTGTTTCGGAGGAAGTCATGGAAGACAGGTGCACGATAGCGAAGGCCGGATCGAGGGCCGGGCGCGGCAGGGGCTGGCTGGCGGCCGCGCTGGTCGCGGGGGCAGCGATGGTGGGCGGCTTCGCCGGCGACGCCGCGGCCCAGGACCGGAAGCATCGCTGGAAGATGGCGAGCGTGTTCCCGAGCGGGCTCGCCCATTTCGGGCCGGTCGGGATGCGCTTTGCCGAGCAGGTGACGGCGATCACCGGCGGGTCGGTCAACATCCGCTTCTATGAGCCGGGCGCGCTGGTGCCGCCGGCCCAGACCTTCGACGCGGTGTCCAAGGGCGGCGTCGATGCGGCCTACCACTCGGCCGGGTTCACGATCGGCAAGTTCCCGATGGTGGCCGTGTTCAGCACCGTGCCGTTCGGCCCGAGCGCCGGCGCCTACCTCGCCTGGTACCGCTTCGGCGGCGGGCGCGAGATGCACGACGCCCTCTATGCCGCGCACAACGTCAAGGGCATGAACTGCTGGATGCTCTCGCCCGAGGCCGGCGGCTGGTTCCGCAAGGAGATCAAGACCGTCGAGGACCTGAAGGGCCTGAAGATGCGCATCGCCGGCTATGCCGGCAACGTCGTTCAGAAGTTCGGCGTCTCGGCGCAGATGATGGCCGGCGGCGACATCTACCCGGCGCTGGAGCGCGGCACCCTCGATGCCACCGAGTTCTCGATGCCGGTGGTCGACCTCGGCGCCGGCTTCCACCAGATCGCCAAGCACTACTACCTGCCGGGCTGGCACCAGCAGGCGACCTTCCACGAACTGCTTGTCAACATGGACAAGTGGAAGGCGCTGAGCGACACCCAGCGCATCCAGATCGAGGCCGCCTGCGACGCGAGCCTGCTGCATAGCTACGCCGACGCCGAGGCGACCAACTTCAAGGCGCTGGCGGAGATCAAGAAGAAGGGGGTGCAGGTGCACACCTTCTCGCCCGAGATCCTCGACGCGCTGCGCAAGGCGTGGGAGGAGACGGCGGCCGAGCTGTCCGCCCAGTCCGCGGACTTCAAGAAGGCGTACGAATCGCTGAACGAGTTCCGCCGCAACTACGACACCTGGGCCAGCGCCGCCTACCTGCGCTAGGCCGGGCCGGCCGAACGGGAGGGGCGCCGCCGGCGACGGCGGCGCCCTTTCCCTTGTTCAGCTGAGGCCGACCACCGGGATGCCGGCGCCGTGGATGGCGCGGGCGCGATCGGACGCCAGGAACAGGATGACGTCGGCCAGCGCCTCGCGCGAGACCCATTTGGCGGGGTCCGCGCCCGGCATGTCGGCGCGGTTGGCCGGGGTGTCGATGATGCTCGGCATCACGCAGTTGACGTTGATGCCGGCCTCGCGCAACTCGCCCGCCATTGCCTCGGTCAGGCGCAGGACCGCGGTCTTGGCGATCGAGTAGGCGGCCATCGCGGGCGCGGCCTTCAGCGCCCCCATCGCCGCCACGTTGACGATCTTGCCGTGTCCCCGGGCCTGCATGACCGGGACCACGGCGCGCGCCATGTTGAGGACGCTGACCGCGTTGCGCCCCAGCATGTCGTTCCACAGCTCCGGGCTCGTCTCGTGCACCGCCGGGCCCATGGCGAAGCCGCCGGCGATGTTGCAGAGCACGTCGACCCCGCCCGCGGCGGCCGCCCCGACCAGGTCTGCCACCCGGCCGGCGTCGGTCACGTCGACCGCCACCTGGCGGTGGGCGTCGCCGAACGCCCGGACCAGCCCGTCGGCATGCAGGTCGACCAGGACCAGGGCCGCACCCCGGGCGGCGAAGGCTTCCGCCACCGTCCGCCCCAGGGCGCCGGCCGCGCCGGTCACCATCACCGTCTTGCCCGCGAACTCCATCGCTTCCGCCTCCGCCACAGTCGCTGCCGCCATCCTAGCGCATCAGCCGGCCGGGCAGCTCGCCCGTGTAGGCGTCGTCGCGCAGGGTCTCCACGCCCGAGACGAAGGTATGGCGGTAGCCGCGCGCCTTCTGCAGCAGCCGGGAGCCGCCGGCCGGCAGGTCGTGCACCACCTCGGTCTTGCGCAGCGCCAGCCGGTCGAAGTCGATGACGTTGAGATCGGCCTTCATGCCGGGCGCCACCACGCCGCGGTCGGCCAGGCCGTAGACCCGGGCGGTGTCCAGCGTCTGCTTGCGGACCAGGTACTCCAGGTCGAAGCGGCGCCCGCGGACCCGGTCGCGGGCCCAGTAGGAGAGCAGGTAGGTGGGCGCGCTGGCGTCGCAGATCAGGCCGACATGGGCGCCGCCGTCGGCGACGCCGATCACCGAGGCCTCGTCGGCCAGCATCTCCGCGATCACGTCGGAATTGCCGGCGCTGTAGTTCTCGAACGGGTACATCAGCAGGGCGTTGCCGTCCTCGGACAGCATCAGGTCGAGCGCCATCTGCCACGGGTTGCGCTGCTGGCGGCGGGCCTGGGCAGCGATGCCGTTGGCGACGTCCGGCTCCAGGTCGACGGGTTCGGTCAGCAGGGTCGCGCGCTCCAGCATCCGGGCCATGTTTTGCGCGTCGGCCGTGTCCGGCACCTGCTCGACCAGCGCCCGGCGCAGCTCGGGGTCGGCCATGATGGCGGCATAGCGCTGGGTCGGATGCAGCGGGCGCAGGGCCCGCTCCCACACCGGGTGGCCGGTGAAGGGGTTGATCGAGGTCTGCAGGCCCATCAGCATGCCGATCGGCCGGCAGCCGACCTGGGCGGTGACGTCGTGGCCCTCGGCGCGCGCGGCGTGGATCTGGTCCATCGTGTCGCGCCACAGGTCGGGCGCGCGGTCGACCTGGACCATCAGCCACGACATCGGCTGGCCGGAGGTGCGGCAGAAGCTGCGCAGGATCTCGAACTCGCCCGGGCCGAAGTCGGAATTGACCTCGAACACGCCGCGGCCGGCGCGCTTCATGGCCAGCGCCAGGGCATGCAGCTCGGGCTCGTCGGCCGACAGGCTGGGGGTCAGGGTGCCGTCGCTGGCCTTGTGCTTGACGGTGCGCGAGGTGCTGAGGCCGAAGGCGCCGACCTGGAGCGCCTCGCCCAGCAGGCGTGCCATGGTCGCGGCCTCGTCCTCGGTCGGGCGCTGGGCATGGTCGAAGCCACGCTCGCCCATGACGTAGAAGCGCAGCACGCCGTGCGGCATCAGCGCGCCCACGTCCATCGTGTAGCCGCGGCCCGCCAGCACGTCGAGATACTCGGGGAAGGACTCCCAGTTGAAGGGCACGCCCTCCGACAGAACGGTGCCGGGGATGTCCTCGACGCCTTCCATCAGGCGGATCAGGTGGTCCTTCGATTCCGGCCGCATCGGCGCGAAGCCGACGCCGCAATTGCCGAACACCGTGGTCGTCACCCCGTGCAGGGAGGACGGCGACAGGTAGGAATCCCACGTCGCCTGGCCGTCATAGTGGGTGTGGATGTCGACGAAGCCGGGGGTCACCAGCAGGCCGTCGGCGTCGACCGTGCGGCGTGCCGCACCCGACACCCGGCCGACTTCGACGATGCGGCCGTCCTGCACCGCGACGTCGGCGGTGCGCCTGGCCGCGCCGGTGCCGTCCACCAGCGTGCCGCCGCGAATGATCAGATCGAACATGGCCCAGATCTCCTCGAGGTCTTCCCCATGGCCGGACGCGGGTTCGATTCCATATGTCGGAACAATACTGCGCAGCATTGCAGGTCTGCGCCGTGTCGCGGCCTTATGTCGGTACAAAATGCCGGCGGCGGCGGCGGCCGTCAAGCCGGGCCGCGTCAGCCCGGGCCGATATCGTCGTCGCGCAGGGGCTGGCCGCGCCAGTAGGAGACGGAGTAGCTGTAGCGCCCGGACGGGAAGTGGTTGATGGCGAGCTCGATCAGCCGCTCCTTCTCGTCGTAGTAGCGGCGCTGGACCAGCAGCGCCGGCATGCCCCAGGGGGCTGCCAGCAGCAGGGCCTTGTGGGTGTCGAGTACGGTCGGCTGCAGCTCGTGGCGCACCAGACGCACGAGGTGGCCGTGCTCGATGTCGATCGGGCTGTAGAGGATGCGGCTGCGGAAGTTGGGCAGGTCCTGGATGTGGCGATGGTCGGGATGGACATAGATCTCGGTCAGGCCGATCGGCTCGGCGATGGTCTGGGGATGCCAGCGGCCGACCACCCGCAGCCAGCGCCGGCGCGACCCGGCCTCCTCGTGCGGCAGGAAGGACGGCAGCGGCTCCAGCGAGATGCTGTCCACGGTGAGCGGGATGGCGGGGCCGTGCTGGGTCCAGTTCGAGAGCACGCCGCTATGCTCCGGCAGGGAGCGGACGGGGGTGCGCGAGACGACCCGGGTCCCGCTGCGCCGCCGCCGGTCGATCAGGCCGATGTCGAGGGCCTGGCGCAGCGCCTCGCGCACCGTGTTGCGGCTGGCGGAATAGGCGGCGCAGAACTCTTCCTCGGTCGGCAGCGTCTGCCCGACCGCATATTCGCCGCTGCTGATCTTTTCGATGATCAGGTCGGCGATCTGCCGGTAGCGCGGAATCTTCTTTTCCATGTGGCCGAAGGTAGGGATTCCCGACCGGAACCGAAACCGTACATTCCGGGCCCGCGCGCCTCCCTTCTGCGGCCGTCCGGTTCGTGCTAACGAGGCGGGACCAGATTCCGTGTACCCCGGGGATGCCGCCATGGGCCAGGTGATCCGCTACGTTCCGCTGCTCGCCTTCGTCGTGATCGCCTACAACATCATCGCCGCCATCTCGGTCGGCATGCTGGATTCGACCCTGTTCAGCTTCGGCCTGCTGTCGGGTGCTGCCTTCATCTTCCTGGTCAAGGACGCCCTGATCCTGGCCGGGCTCGTGCTGCTCTATGCCGAGCTCAGCAAGGCGACCCGCACCACCAACATCTCGATCGCCGACCATACCCTGTCGCTCGGCCTGCTCCTGGTCTGCCTGGTCGAGCTGATCGTCGTCCCCTTCGCCGGCACCGCCAGCTTCTTCCTGATCACGGTCATGACGGCGATCGACGTGGTGGCCGGCTTCACCATCACCATCACCGGCGCCAAGCGCGACCTGAACGCGATCCCGCCCAGCGCGATGTAGGTTCCCGGCCGGGCACCGCCGCTGGCACGGCCCTTGCCTTTTTCCCTGGAGGGTAGCCAGGGGAGGCAGGGCCGATGCGGAAGGTCGAGGACCGGGGCGGGCCGGCGCAGCCGTTGCTGATCGTCAACGGGCTCAGCAAGCATTTCCCGCTCAAGAAGCCGTTGCTCGACCGGTCGCCGCGCCGGGTGGTGCGGGCCGTCGACGACATCTCGTTCACCCTGCCCAAGGGCGGGACGCTGGGCGTGGTGGGGGAGAGCGGCTGCGGCAAGTCGACCACCGCGCGGCTCCTCATGCACCTGGTCGATCCGGACCGCGGCGACGTCATCTTCGACGGCGAGAAGGTCGGCGCCCATGACGGGATGACCGTGCGGGCGATGCGCCGGCAGATGCAGATGGTCTTCCAGGACAGCTACGCCTCGCTCAACCCGCGCCTCACCATCCTGGAGACGATCGCCTTCGGCCCCGTCACCCACGGGACCCAGCCCAGGGCGGCGCGCGAGCAGGCGGCCGACCTGCTGGCCCGGGTCGGGCTCGACCCGGTGCAGTTCCAGCGGCGCTACCCGCACGAGCTGTCGGGCGGCCAGCGGCAGCGGGTCAATATCGCCCGCGCGCTGGCGCTCGGTCCCCGGCTGCTGATCCTCGACGAGGCGGTGTCGGCCCTCGACAAGTCGGTCGAGGCGCAGGTGCTGAACCTGCTGGCCGAGCTGAAGGAGCAGTTCGACCTCACCTACCTTTTCATCAGCCACGACCTCAACGTCGTCCACTACATCAGCGACGAGGTGATGGTGATGTACCTGGGCAAGGTGGTGGAGATCGGCCCGGTCGAGGTGATCTACGGCGATGCCCGCCACCCCTACACCCGGGCCCTGCTGGCCTCGCGCCCGTCGATGGACCCGGACGTGAAGACGCGCGAGGCGCCGATCGTGGGCGACCCGCCCAACCCGATCGACCCGCCGTCCGGCTGCCGCTTCCGCACCCGCTGCACCTTCGCCGAAGAGGTCTGCGCCCGGCTCGAGCCGCCCCTGGTCGAGGGCGCGGCCGCCGACCACCGCGTCGCCTGCCACATGAACGACCCGGCGTCCGGCCACAGCCGCACCCGGCTCGCGGCCTGAAGGGGAGAAGGCGTCATGACCACGCTCTTGTCCGTCCGCGACCTCCATGTCCGCTTCGTCGGCCGCGACCGCACGGTCCATGCCGTCAACGGCATCAGCTACGACCTGGCGGCGGGCGAGGTGCTGGGCATCCTCGGCGAATCCGGCTCGGGCAAGAGCGTCACCCTGCGCGCCATCCTGGGGCTGCTGCCGCCGCGGCGCACCCGCTATGCGGGCTCGGTGCTGTTCGAGGGGCAGGAACTGCTCGGCCTCTCCGACCGGGCCTTCTCGCGCCTGCGCGGCAAGAGCATCGCGATGATCTTCCAGGAGCCGGCGACCAGCTTCGACCCGGTCTACACGATCGGCCGGCAGATCGCCGAGGCGGTGATGCGCCATGAGGGCGTGACCGAGACGGCGGCGCTGGCCCGGGCCCGGGAACTGCTGGAGCTGGTGCGGATTCCGTCCGCGGCCGAGCGCCTCAAGGCCTACCCGCACGAGATGTCGGGCGGCATGCGGCAGCGGGCGATGATCGCGCTGGCGCTCTCCTGCCGGCCGAAGCTGCTGCTGGCCGACGAGCCGACCACCGCGCTCGACGCCACCGTGCAGATCCAGGTCCTGCTGCTGCTGGCGCAGCTGCAGAAGGACCTCGGCCTCGGCGTCATCTTCGTCACCCACGATGTCGGCGTGGCGGTCGAGGTCTCCTCGCGCCTGGCGGTCATGTATGCCGGCCGGGTGGTGGAGACGGGGCCGCTGGCCGATGTCGTCCGCCGGCCGGTGCATCCCTACACCCAGGGCCTGCTCGCCTCGACCGTGCACGGCTCGATGCGCGGGCGGCGCCTGGATGCGATCCCCGGCGCGCCGCCGGCCCTGTCCTCGGCCCCGGTCGGCTGCAGCTTCGCGCCGCGCTGCCGCTTCGCCGCCGCCGAGTGCGATGCGACCCCGCCGGAGCACCGCTTCGGCAGCGGCCGGATGGCGCGCTGCGTGCTGGCGGCGGAGCGTGCGGCGGCGTGACCGGCCCCGGGCGGGTTCCGTCCGGGCGGGTTCCGTTTGGGCGGCGGGGCGGCTAGGGATGGTGGCTGCGGCCGGTCCGGCCGCGCCACCAGGGGCGAAGCCGATGAAGCCGATCGAATATGCCGATGCCACGGACGCGGTGCGGGCCGTCTACGACGACATCAAGCGCACGCGCGGCGTGCCCGACGTGAACAATTTCTGGAAGGTGCTGGCCCACCATCCGGAGTCGCTGCGCCGCACCTGGGAGAGCCTGAAGGTGGTGATGGGGCCGGGCAGCATCGACCCGGTGGCCAAGGAGATGATCTACCTCGCGGTCAGCATCACCAACGGCTGCACCTACTGCATCCGCTCGCACGAGGCGGCCGCCCGCAAGGCCGGGATGACCCCGGCCCAGCATGGCGAGCTGCTGGCGATCGTCGGCATGGCGAACGAGACGAACAGCCTTGCGACGGGTTATCAGGTGCCGGTCGACGCCGCCTTTCTGGAGCGGTAGCGCCGGCGGCACCGTTTCACAGCACGAGTTCTGCACGCATGATGGTCGGGAACAAGGCGGCCGGTGGCCGCCCGGGGAGGCTTGCGACCGTGGCCCCCGGCTGGTGGGTGGTCCTGGGGGCGCTGGCGATCACGACCACACTGTGGGGCATCGGCCGAGCCGGCATGGCCGACGGCGCCTTGTGGCCGTGGCGGGGCGTCAGCATGCTGGCCGCGGCCTGGGCGATCACGCTCCTGTCGATCATCCTGCTGGCGACCGCGCGCAGCCGGATGATCGAGCCGATGTTCGGCGGGCTGGACCGGGCAGTCCGTCTGCATCGCCGATTGGGGCCGCTCGCCGTCGGCCTGATCCTGGTCCATGTCGTCTTCTACATCCCGCCGACGGTGATCCAGGGCGGCTCGGTCGGCGACCTGCTGGTGCCGTTCTGGTCGCCGACCGCGCTCACCTTCGACACCATCGTCCTCTACCTCCTGCTGGCCGGCACCGCGCTCGCCTACATGCGGCACCTGCCCTACGAGGGCTGGCTGTCGCTGCACGGGCTGATGGGGCCCGTCTTCCTGGCCGCCGCCGCCCATTCGTCGGCCGAGGGCTCGACGCTGCTGGCCTTCGAGCCGCTGCGCTTCTGGATGTGGTTCCTGGTCCTGGCCGGGTTCCTCGCCTGGGCCTACCGGGTGCTGTTCTATCGCTGGGTGGCGCCCCGTTACCGCTACCGGGTGGAGGCGGTGCTGCCGCGCGCGGGCGACACCGTCGACCTCGTGCTGCGGCCGCGCGACCGGCGGATGATCTACGAGCCGGGGACCTTCGTCTTCATCAACCGGCCCGGCGCCGGGAGCCGGCGCGAGCTGCATCCCTTCTCGATCTCGTCCTCCCCGGCCGAGCGCAACCTGCGCCTGTCGGTGCGCATGCTGGGCGACTTCACCCGCGGGCTGGCCGCCGCCCGGCCGGGCGAGCCGGTGGAGGTGTTCGGCCCCTTCGGCAGCTTCACCCCGCACCGCTACGCCACCTATCGCCGGCTGGTGTGCATCGGCGCCGGCATCGGCATCACGCCCTTCCTCGGCATGCTGCGCTTCGAGATGACCAACGACGACTTCCGCCGCATCTGGCTGTGGTACGTCGTCCGCGACGCCGACAACGCGCCCTACGATGCGGAGATCCGCGACGGCGTGCTGAAGGCCGATTCCTACATCGACTACGACCTGTGGATCACCCCCGACCGCGGCCGCCTGACCGCCGCCCAGGTGATGGCGGCCGTCGCGCCGCTCGACGACTACGCCGTCATGCTGTGCGGCCGGCCGGAGTTCGTGGGCGACATGGTGCGCCAGTTCCTGGCCGCGGGCCTGCCGCGGGAGCGGCTGATCTGGGAGGATTTCCGGTTCAATTGATGATCCATTAATGGATCGCTGTTGTGTCGGCTGGCGCTCGGATCGATGCGCTATAAATGGATCCGTAGGCTTGAATATGCGCTATTAATGGATCATCTATTGCGCATGGCCAAGCCTGCCGACCGTCCCCAGTCCCGCTACGCCCGTGATGCCGGGTTGCTGCTGGGGCAGCTCGTCCGCCGTGCCCGCATCGAGCGGAAGATGACGGTGGCCGAGCTGGCGGAGCGGGCCGGCCTGTCCCGGGGGCTGGTGCAGCGGATCGAGAAGGGCGACCCCGGCTGCGCCATCGGGGCCGTCTTCGAGGCCGCCGCCATCGTCGGCGTGCGCCTGTTCGATGCCGGCCAGCCGATGCTGGCGGGCGCGATCGACGCCAACCGGACGATCCTTGCCTTGATGCCCCGATCCGTCCGCGCCGCCCGGATCGAGGCCAGGGATGACTTCTGAAGCCCGCGAGCGCGAAGCGTTCGTCTGGGTCTGGCTGCCCGGCCGGACCGGCCCGGTCGTGGCGGGCCGGCTGTTCGAGTCGGACGGGCAGCATCTCTTCATCTACGGCCGCAGCTACCTTGGACGCCCGGATGCGATCGCCCTCTACGATCCGGAGCTGCCCTTGCGGCCGGGCGTGCTGGCCCCTCCGAACGGCCTGCCCATGCCGGGCTGCATCCGTGACGCGGCGCCGGATGCCTGGGGCCGGCGCGTCATCGTCAACCGCCATGCGGGGGCCAGAGGCCGGGACATCGACGCCGTCGAGCTGGACGAGCTCGACTACCTGCTGGCGTCGGGATCGGACCGCAGCGGCGCCCTCGACTTCCAGCGGTCACCGACGCGGTACGAGCCGCGCGAGGTCGTGCCGTCGCCCCTGGAAACCTTGCTCGAGGCCGTCGACAGCGTCGAGAAGGGGATCCCGCTCGCGCCCGATCTCGATGCCGCGCTGTTCCACGGCAGCTCGATCGGCGGCGCCCGCCCCAAGGCGATGGTCGTCGAGGGCGATCGCAAGTTCATCGCCAAGTTCTCGTCGCAGAGCGATGTCCGCAGCGTCGTGAAGGCAGAATACGTCGCGATGCGCCTGGCCGCCGAGGCCGGCATCCGGGCCGCCCCGGTCCGGCTGGCACGGGCCGCGGGCAAGGACGTTCTGCTGGTCGAGCGCTTCGACCGCCCGAAGAGCCCCGATGGGTGGCTTCGGCGCGCCATGGTGTCGGCGCTGACCCTGCTGGAACTCGACGAGATGATGGCGCGCTACGCAAGCTATGGAGACCTGGCCGCGATCATCCGCCGCCGCTTCGCCGCGCCGCGCGAGACGCTGCACGAATTGTTCGCGCGGCTCGTCTTCAACGTGCTGTGCGGCAATACCGACGACCACGCCCGCAACCACGCCGCATTCTGGGACGGGCATCGGCTCGAACTCACGCCCGCCTACGACATCTGCCCGCAGCCGCGCACGGGCGGGGAGGCGAGCCAGGCGATGCTGATCGCCGGCGACGATCGGCGGAGCCGGCTCGACGCCTGCCTGGGAGCGGCCGCCACCTTCCAGCTTCATGGCGACGAAGCGCTGGCGCTGGCGGCCCGCCAGATCACCGTGATCCGGGATCGGTGGGCCGCCGTCTGTGCCGAGGCCGGCCTGTCCGAGGTCGACCGGATCGGCCTGTGGCGGCGGCAGTTCCTCCACCCCTACGCGTTCGAGGGGGCGCCGCCGTCGCTGGCAACCCTCCTGCCTCAGTAGGTGTCGAACATCGCCTGCAGCCGCTCCGGGTCGGTCGTCACCGTCAGGCCCAGCATCAGCAGGATGCGGGCCTTCTGCGGCGACAGCGTGTCGGCGGCGAGCCAGCCGCGGACCTTCAGGCCCTGGCGCGGCACCACCCGGCCGCTCATCGAGCGGGTCGACATGACGACCGGGATGCCGGCCGCCGCTGCCCGGTCGAGCGGCTCGCGCTGGCGGGGTGCGACCATGCCAGGGGCGAGCCCGGCCAGCACCAGGCCCTTCGCGCCGGCCGCCAGGTACGCCTCGATCGCGACCGCATCCGCCCCGGCATGGCTGGAGACGATGTCGACCCGCGGCAGGCCGGCCGCCTGGCCGACCTGGAACTCCGTGTCCGGTGCATGGCGCCGGGTCGGGCGGCGATAGAACAGGACGCGGTCGGGGTCGGCATAGCCGAGCAGGCCGAAATCGGGCGTGCGGAAGGTCTGGACCCGGAGGATCGAGGTCTTGGTGACGTCGCGGGCCGACTGGATCTCGTCGTTGAGGACGACCAGCACGCCCATGCCGCGCGCCTCCGGGCTGCCGGCGACGCGCACCGCGTTGCGCAGGTTGGCCCCGGCATCGCTGCCGAAGGCCGACGCCGGGCGCTGGGCGCCGACCAGGACCACCGGGATGTCGAGCCTGCAGGCGAGGTGCAGGAAGTAGGCGGTCTCCTCCAGCGTCGAGGTGCCGTGGGTCAGCACGATCCCGTCCAGGCCGGGGAAGCGCAGCGGCAGGCCGTGCAGCAGGTCGAGCAGCTCCAGCCAGTCGGGCACGTCGATGTCGGGGCTGCCGATCGCCCGCCAGGCGACCGGGATGACCTCGCCCGCCTCGGCCACTTCGGGAAAGTGCTCCAGCAGCCCGGCCGGGTCCAGCTTGCGGCCGGTGTCGCCATAGTCGACATAGTCGAGGGGGCCGTGGCCGAGCGAGGAAATGGTGCCGCCCGAGCCGACGATGCAGACCTTCATGGGGCGGCTCCCGCCAGGCTGGGGCGGGTGATGCGGTCGCCCGCCGCCTGCTCGTAGGCATGGGCGATGGCCAGGACCACGTCGTCGGCGAACGGTTTGCCGGCGACCTGCAGGCTCATCGGCATGCCGCCGGAATAGAAGCCGCACGGCACGGCCGCGGCCGGCTGGCCGGTGACGTTGAAGGGCATGGTCAAATAGGGCTTGCCGAAGAAGGGGAAGGTGGGGGCGTCGTCCATCGGCTCCGGCGGGCCGTAGTGGCTGGCGGTCAGCACCGCGTCGTAGGGCGCCATCGCCTGGTTCATCTGCTCGACCAAGGTGCGGCGGAAGCGCAGCGCCTGGATGTACTGGTCGGCCGAGACGAAGGCACCGAGCCGGATGCGGTCGCGGAACAGCGCGCCGTAGATCTCCGGCTGGCGGCGCAGGTGCCGCTGATGGATGGCGAAGCCCTCGGTCAGGATGATGATCCGGCCGACGGCGTGGAAATCCATGATGTCGGGCAGCGTCACCTCGTCGACGATCGCCCCCTGCTCGGCCAGGACCGCAGCCGCCCGGTCGATCGCTGCCACCAGCTCCGGGTCGGCCGATTCGTGCCAGGCGCGGGCGACGCCGATGCGCATCCCCGCGACGGGCCGGCCGATCGCGCCCTTGAAGTCCGGCACGGCGGTCTTGACCGAGGCGGGGTCGGCCGGGTCGTGGCCGGCCAGCGCGTCCATCATCAGGGCGCAGTCCTCGGCCGTCCAGGTCATCGGCCCGGCATGGTCGAGCGTCCAGCTGAGCGGCAGCACGCCGCGGCGGGAGACGAGGCCGTAGGTCGGCTTCAGCCCGACCAGGCCGCAGAAGCCGGACGGGCTGCGGATCGACCCGCCGGTGTCCGAGCCCATGGCGGCGGCGCACATCCCGGCCGCCACCGCCACGCCCGAGCCGCTGGACGAGCCGCCCGGCTGCAGGGCGGGGTTCCAGGGGTTGCGCGCGGGCGGGCTGAAGAGGTCGGGCGAGGGGCCGCCGAAGGCGAACTCGTGGGTCGACAGCTTGCCCAGGCTGATCGTGCCGGCGGCGGCCAGGCGCGCCACCGTCTCGGCGTCCTCGGTCGGGACGTTGTCCTTCAGCAGGCGGGAATGGGCGGTGGTCGGGATGCCCTTGGTCGAATAGATGTCCTTGAGCGCGATCGGGATGCCGTGCAGGGGCCCGCGCCGCCCGCCGCCGGCGATCTCCGCCTCGGCCGCCCGCGCGGCCGCCCGGGCTTCCTCGGTCGTCACCAGGATGTAGGCGCAGAGCTCGCCGTCGAGCGCCTCGATGCGCGCCAGGTAGGCATCGACCAGTTCGACCGGCGACAGATCGCCCCGGTCGAGCAGCGCCGACTGCGCCGCTATCGTCAGGTCGGTGAGCTGGGTCATCGGGCCACCCTGGCGCCGGCCGGGACGAAGACCAGCGCCGGCTCGGACGCGAGGTCGGGGTCGGCCGGCAGGCGCGACAGCAGCATCGCGTGCATCTTCCGCCAGGCGTCGTGCATGCGCGGCGCTTCCTCGTCGGTGAAGGTCAGGCCGGCATGGCGGGCGAGTGCGAGGAAGTCCTCGGACAGGGGTTCGGACATGGGCGTCCTTGTTGGCTTGGTGGGGTCAGCGTTGGATGGTGTCAGCGTTGGATGTCGAGGGCCTGGCGCAGGCCGTCGCTCAGCAGGTTGAAGCACATGCAGGTGACGAAGATCACCGCCCCCGGCAGGGCCGCGTTCCAGGGTGCCACATAGATCGACTGGCGCAACGTATTCAGCATCAGGCCCCAGTCGGCCTCGGGCGGGCTGACGCCGAGGCCGAGGAAGCTGAGGCCCGAGGCGACGACGATCGCGACCGACAGCAGGCTCGAGGCATAGACCAGCACCGGGCCGACCACGTTGCTCAGCACATGGACGCGGATGATGGCGGCGGTCGACGCGCCGCTGGCGCGCGCCGCCTCGACGAAGGGCAGGCTGCGCACCTGGGTGGTGACGCTTTCGGCGATGCGGGTCAGCGGCGGGATGAAGATGAGGGTGAGCGAGATCAGGCCGTTGGTCAGCCCGGCCCCCATCGCGCCCGAGATGGCGATCGCCAGCAGGATCGAGGGGAAGGCGTAGAAGACGTCGGTCGTGCGCATGATCACCATGTTGACCCAGCCGCCGACGAAGCCCGCGATCATGCCGAGGGTGCCGCCGATCAGGAAGGCCAGCACGACCGGGGTGAAGGACATGAAGAGCGAGATGCGGCCGCCATAGATCAGCCGGGTCAGCAGGTCGCGGCCCAGCTCGTCGGTGCCGAGCAGGTAGCCGGGCGTGCCGATCGGCGACAGCCGCTTCAGCATGCTGGTCTTGTAGGGATCGTGCGGGGCGACCAGGGGTGCGAACATCGCCGCCAGCACGATCAGCAGCAGCACCGCCATGCAGAACAGGGTGACCGGGTCGCGGCGCAGCCGCCGCACCACGGTCAGCCAGTAGCCGGGCGGCTTGTCCGCCACGACCGGGGCGCGCGGCAGGATGGCGGAACCGATCGTCGTCTCGGTCATGGTCGATTCCTCCGGGTCAGCGCTGGATGCGGGGATCGAGGGCCGCCTGGAGGATGTCGACCAGCAGGTTGAGCCCGACGAAGAAGAGCGCCAGCACCAGGATCACGCCCTGGAGCATCGGGATGTCGCGCGAGAAGATGGAGTTGTTGAGGAGCAGCCCGGTGCCGGGCCAGGCGAAGACGGTCTCGATCAGGATCGAGCCGCCCAGCAGGTAGCCGAGCTGGAGCCCCATCACCGCCAGCACGGTGGGGGCGGCGTTCTTGGCGACATGGACCAGGATCGCCCGCCCGGTCAGCCCCTTGGCCCACAGGGCCTGGACGAATTCCTGGTTCATGGTCTCGCGCACGCTCTCGCGCACCGTGCGGGCGACGATCGCCAGCGGGATGACCGACAGGGCGACGGTCGGCAGGATCAGGTGGCGCAGGTTCTCGGCCGTCAGGCTGAAGTTGGTCGATCCGTCCGGCCCCATCCCCATCGACGGCAGGATGTCCCATTCGACCGAGAAGATGATGACCAGTACGATCGACAGCCAGTAGTGCGGCACGCTGACCCCGGTCACCGCCAGGGCGGTGACGGCGCGGTCGATCGGACGGCCGTGGAAATAGCCCGCGATGCCGCCCAGGATCGAGCCGACGGTGAAGGCCAGCATCGACGCCAGCACCGCCAGCAGGAGCGAGTTGAAGAGGGCGGGCGGGATCTCGTCGATGACGTGGCGACGGGTCGCGATCGAGGTGCCGAGGTCGCCGGTGAGCGCCTTGCCGAGCCAGATCAGGTACTGGATCGGCAAGGGCTTATCGAGCCCGTACTCCTTCTTGATCCGATCGATCAGCTCCTTGGGCGCGTCCTCGGGCAGGATCGCGCTCAAGGGGTCGGAGGGTCCGAGATAGACCAGCGCGAAGCACAGAATCGTCACGCCGAGCGCGATCGGCACCGTGTAGAGCGTGCGCCGCAGGATGTAGCCCAGCATCCAACCCTCCTCTTGCCCGAAGTCCCGCCCGCCGCGGCGTCAGTCCTTGGTGACCGAGGTCAGGTCCTGGAACCAGCTCTTGGCCTGGACGAAGCCCTTGACGTTGCGGGCCAGCGCCCGCGGGTTGACGTCATGGGTGATCCAGATCCATTCGGCCTTGTTGACCAGGGCGGCGTGCAACTCGCCCAGCACCGCGTTCTGGGCACCGAGCTCGAAGGTCTGCGAGGCCTTCTGGATCAGCGCGTTGTACTCGGGGTCGTCGACCATGCCCCAGTTGGAGCCGCCGGGCGGGATGCGGTTGGGCAGGAAGAAGCGGTCGAAGGCGCTGAACGGATCCTGGATGGCGCGGCTGATGATGACGGAATCGACGCCGGCCTTGACGATGTCGGGGTGATTGGCCGGATTGCGCGCGAACGCCGTCAGCGCGTTCCACTCCATCACCTCGGCGGTGACGTTGAAGAAGCACTCGTTGAGGTTGGCCTGGATCGCCTCGAACATCGGCAGGGGCTGCATCTGCCCCGAGCCGGAGGTGGAGATGGCGATCTTGACGGTCTGCTTCTTGGTGGCCGAGAAGCCGGCCTCGGCCATCAGCTTGCGCGCCTCGTCGGGCTTGTAGGCGAGCTCGAAGGTGGGCTTGCCGAACCAGGTGTCGCCGGGCGGCATGTGGCCCTTGGCCGGCAGCGACAGGCCGCCCAGCAGCTTGTTGATGCCCTCGCGGTCGACGCACAGGTTGGCCGCCTTGCGCACCCGGATGTCGTTCCAGGGCGATCCCGGCGCGCGCGAGGGGGCGATCGCCCAGTTGTGCGGGTAGCCGTTGGTGATGATCTGCATGCCGGCCTGCTTCAGGCGCGGCACCGTGTCGGGCGAGGGCGCCTCGATCCAGTCGACCTGGCGCGACAGCAGGGCGGCCGTGCGGGCGGATGCTTCCGGGATCGGCAGCAGGATCACCCGGTCGACCTTCGGGACCCGGCCCTTGTCCCAGTACTCCTTGTTCCCGGTCATCTCGGCCCGCTCGCGCGGCACTACCCGCTGCAGCTTCCAGGGCCCCGTGCCGACCGGCTGCTTGGCGAAGGCGTCCCAGCTGCCGACCTTCTCGTAGTGCGCCTTGGACGGCATGAACCAGAAGCTGACCTCGTAGGGCACGTAGGCGGTCGGCGTGTGGGTGATGATCTCGATCGTGTACTTGTCGACCTTGCGGATCTCCTTCAGGTCCGGGATGCGGGTGGCGATCTGGGCGGCCTGCTTGGGATCGTAGTGCTTGGCCTTGGTGTCGCGCGCGACCTCGAAGTTCCACACCACGTCGTCGGCGGTGAACTCGCCGCCGTCATGGTACTTCACGCCCTGGCGCAGCTTGAAGGTCCACCTGGTCTTGTCGGCAGGGTCGACCGACCAGGATTCGGCCAGGCCCGGCTTGAGCCCGGCCGGCTTCTCGGCGCTCGACAGGTCCCACAGGACCAGCGGGTCGTAGAGCATGTAGCCCATGAAGCGGAAGCCTTCGAAGCCCTGGTCGGGCTGCCCCGCCGCATAGGGGATGTCGGCCGCGGTCATGCCGACGCGCAGCACCTTCTCCTGCGCCACCGCCGGCCCTCCCAGGGCCAGCGCCGCCGCCGCGGCGACCAGGCCGCCTCCCAATACTCCGCGCACCCCGCGCCCCTTCGTCCCAGACGTCGTCATCTGCCTCTCCCGTTTCATGAGGATGAGCCCGCTGATCTTCCTGGAATGCCTCCCGGTGCCGCTTCTTGCTTGCATCCTGTTCAGTCTCCGCCGAACAGCATCTGTGGCATCCGGTGCCGGATCCGCCGCAGGCCGGCGAACACCGCGGGCGTGATCAGCACCAGGATGACGATCCGTACGATGTGGAAGGCGACGACCATGGGCACGCCCAGGTGCAGGAGCTTGGCCGTCAGCGACATCTCCGTGACCGAGCCCGGCGCCAGCGCCAGCACCAGGGTCGGCCAGGGAATGCCGGTCCACCAGGCGGCCGCCACCGCCAGGGCCAGCGTCAGCGCGATCAGCACCAGGGTGGAGGCCAGGGCGGCGGCGATGAAGCGCGGCTGCCGCCCGAGCAGGGTGCGGGTGAAGCCGGCGCCGAGCGAGGCGCCGAGCAGCCATTGGCCGCCGGCCACCAGCCAGGCGGGCATCGCGGTGACCGACTGTCCCGTCGCGGCAAGGCCGCCCGCGACCGCGATCGCGCCCAGGAGTGCGGCGTTGCTGACGCCGATCCGGTCGAGCGCGAAGCCGGCGGCGATCGCGGCCAGGACCAGGATCGGCAGCCAGAAGAGGTCGACCGCGATCGCCGGCGGCAGCCAGGGGTCGCTGCCGTCGAGCCCGGCCCAGGTCATGGCCGGCGGCACGATCAGCACCAGCAGGGCGATGCGGAACGCCTGGGCCAGCGCGACGGGCGCCCCGGCCACGCCGTGCCGCTCGGCCAGCTGCGCCATCTCGGCCGGGCCGCCCGGCACGCTGGCGAAGAAGGCGGTGGTGGCGTCGGTGCGCGACAGCCGGCGCAGGATCGCCATGGCGACGAAGCCGAAGCCCAGCGTTGCGGCCGCGGTCGCGATCATCAGGTCGAAATGGCGGATCGTCTGGGCCAGCGCGTCCGCGGTGAAGTAGCTGCCGATGGCCAGGCCGACGATCATCTGGCCGACCCGCCGGCTGCGCCGCGCGCCGGGCGCGCCGACGCCGGACAGCGCCATCGCCATCGCCGCCAGCATCGATCCGATCATCCAGGGCAGCGGAATCTTGGCCTGCACCGCCAGCCAGCCGCCGGCCAGCGCGGCCGCGTGCAGCAGCACGAAGCCGGCCGGGCCGGCGAGGAGCGGGCGCGCCTTCACCCGGCCGTCGCCAGGGCGGGCAGCGCCGGCACCCGGCGGTGCCAGCCGGTCGCCTGCTGGTATTGGTGGGCGACGCGCAGCAGCAGCGGCTCGGCGAAGGGCCGGCCGACCAGCTGGACCGCCATCGGCAGGCCGGCCGCGTCGAAGCCGATCGGCAGGGCCAGCGCCGGCAGGCCCAGATAGTTGAAGGGCCGCGTGTAGCGGGTCAGCCGGGCGACCATCGCCGGGATCGCCGCGGTGTGCTCCTCGTCGGTCTCGGCGATGGTCGGCACGGGGAAGGTCAGGATCGGCGCGGCCAGCACGTCGACCTCGGTGAACACCGTCTCGACGAACTGGCGCAGGAAGCGGCCGCGCAGCGCCGTCGCCTCCAGGTAGCGGGTGGCCGGGATGTGGAAGCCGGCCTCGGTGCGGCTGTAGACATGCACCGAATAGTCCTGCGGCCGGCTGCGCATCCAGGCGCCGTGCGCGGCCGCGGCCTCCGACTTGGAGATGGCGTCGCCCAGCGCGAAGAACGGGTCGAGCGACGGGACCGCGACCGGGGCGGCGGCCATCCCGAGGTCGGCCAGGACCGCCATGGCGGCGGCGACCGCGGCCGTGACCTCGTCCGTCGCGTCCGCCATCCAGTCCCCGGGCGGCAGGCCGAGCCGGAGGCCGGCGACCGGACGCTCCAGGAAGGCCGGGTCCTGGGGGAAGGGGCGGCGCGTGGTGGTCGGGTCGCGCGGGTCGTGGCCGGCCGCCGCCGCCGTCATCAGCGCCGCATCGGCGGCCGTCCGGGTGAGCGGGCCGATCGTGTCCAGCGACCAGGCGCGCGGCATCGAGCCGGCGCGGCTGATCCGGCCATAGGTCGGCTTCAGCCCGACCAGACCGTTCATCGCCGCGGGCAGGCGGATCGACCCGCCGGTATCGGAGCCGAGCGCGCCCGCCACCATGCGGGCGGCGACCGCGGCGCCGGATCCGGCCGAGGAGCCGCCGGTCACCCGGGCCGGGTCCCACGGGTTGCGGTTGTGGCCGAAATGGATGTTGTGGCCGGTCGGCCCCGCCGCGAACTCCGACATGTTGAGCCAGCCCAGCGTGATCGCGCCGGCCGCCTCCAGGCGGGCCACGGCGGGGGCCGGCTCGGGCTGCGGCTGGGCCGCCAGGATCGCCGAGCCGCCGGTCATGGCGCTGCCGGCGCGGGCGAACATGTCCTTGTGGGCGAGCGGCACGCCGTGCAGCGGGCCGGCCCAGCGCCCGGCCGCGGCGTCGCGGTCGAGGTCGGCCGCGCGGGCCAGCGCGGCGTCCGCCTCGAGGCGGACGAAGGCGTTCACGACCGGCTGCCAGGCCGCGATCCGGTCGAGCGCGGCCCGGGTCGCCTCGACGGCCGACAGCTGGCCGCCACGGATCGCGCCGGCCAGCTCGGCCACGCCCATCAGCGCGGGATCGGTCATTGCCCGTCCTCCGCGCAGGCGAGCGCGTCGAGTTCGGCCAGGAACTGGACCGGCTCGTCGAAGAACCAGAAGTCGGGCATGGCCGCCGCCATCCGTTCCTGGATGCGGGCGACCTCGATCGCCAGTTCGGTCGCTCGGGCATCGCCCAGGGCGAAGCCGTGCAGTTGGCGGCCCTGCTGCTGGATCAGGGCCGGATCGATCGGGGGGGAAGGGGCGTCGCTCGGCATGGTGCCGAAAGCGTCGCAACAAGCATGCCAGGGGTAGTGGCCGGCGCGCCCTCGGGCGAGGCGGCGGCGATGCCGCCGGGGCCCGGAAAAAAGAAGGGGCCGCATCTTGCGATGCGGCCCAAGTTTAGGGAGGAAACGCCCAAGAAGACACAACATGCACCGCGAGGCGGTGTGGGCCATGCTGCGAAACCGAATATGCACCCTCCCGCGCCGGCTTTCAAGAACTTTTTTGCACCTGCTCACTGAAAGAATGGGGGTGCATCTTCAGTGGGTCGTCGGCGGATAATATATCAGGGGAATTCAAGAATTTAGTAAGTTTTTTGAATCGATAAGCGTCATGCGTGCTGCCCATTTTTCCGTTGTGCAATGCAACAGTGCGACGTTCCGTCGCGCACATTTCGGGCTTGCGCGGGCGGCGCGGCGACACGTCCGCCAGATTGATCGGCGGCGGAGGGACTGTATTGTCCGCTCTGTCGTTCCTTGTCCGAGCGGGCCTGATCCGAGCAGGATCGCGAAGCGGCAGCCGGGAAGCGGAAAGCGGGCGGACGATGGAGTTCTTCACGGTCTATCGCCGGGTGCTGGCGCTGCTCGCGCCCGAACGCCGTCTGGTCCTGTTGCTGGGCCTGGCCAACCTGGCGCTGGCGACCCTGCCGTTCCTGGAGCCGCTCCTGTTCGGCCGCGTCGTCGACACGCTGGCGTCGAGCGCCGGCCGGCCGCCGGAGGCGGTGTGGGCCGACGCGGTCGTCCTCCTGGTGCTGTGGGGCCTGGTCGGGATCGGCGGCATCGTCGCCAACATGACGGTGGCGCTGCACGCCGACCGCCTGGCGCATCGCAACCGCCTGGCCGCGATGCGCTCCTTCTTCGAGCATGTGCTGCAGCTTTCGGTCGCGTTCCACACCCGCACCCATTCGGGCCGGCTGCTCAAGATCATGCTCCAGGGCAGCGACCATCTGTTCGGGCTGTGGCTCGCCTTCTTCCGCGAGCATCTGGCGACCTTCGTGGCGCTGATCGTGCTGCTGCCCCTGTCGCTGTGGCTCAACTGGCGCCTGGGGCTGCTGCTGGTGGTGCTCATCGTCGTCTTCTGCGGTCTGACCCTGTTCGTCATCCGCCGGGCCGAGGCGGCCCAGACCGCGGTCGAGGCGCAGCATTCCGAACTGGCCGAGCGAACCGGCGACGCGCTCGCCAACGTCCTGCTGATCCAGAGCTTCGTGCGGCTGGCGGCCGAGGTGCGGCAGCTGGGCGACGTGATGCAGCGGCTGCTCGCGGCCCAGTTCCCGGTGCTCAACTGGTGGGCGCTGGCGACCATCCTGGCCCAGTCCGCCAGCACCATCACGGTCATCTCGATCTTCCTGCTCGGCACCAGCCTGCACCTGGAAGGCAAGGCGACGGTGGGCGAGATCGTCATGTTCATGGGCTTCGCCACCCTGCTGATCGCGCGGCTGGAACACGCCATGTCCTTCGTCAGCCGGCTCTTCTTCCAGATGGCGGCGATCGCCGACTTCTTCTCCGTGCTCGACGCCCGTCCGATAGTGACCGAGCGGCCGGATGCGCTCGAACTCGACCGGGCCGTGGGCGCCGTGCGCTTCGAGGACGTGACCTTCGCCTACGACCCCGGCCGGCCGGCGCTGCGCGGCATCTCGTTCGAGGCGGCCCCGGGCGAGACGGTGGCCCTGGTCGGCCCGACCGGCGCCGGCAAGAGCTCGACGCTCGGCCTGCTGTTCCGTCTCTGGGACCCGCAGTCGGGGCGGATCACCATCGACGGCCGCGACATCCGCGACCTCACGCTCGAATCCCTGCGCCGGAACATCGGCGTCGTCTTCCAGGAAAGCGCCCTCTTCTACCGCAGCATCGCCGAGAACCTGCGCGTCGGCCGGGCCGACGCCACGGACGAGGAGGTGATCGCGGCCGCGAAGGCCGCCCAGGCGCACGATTTCGTCATGCGCCAGCCGCAGGGCTACGACACGCCGATCGGCGAGCGCGGGGTGACGCTGAGCGGCGGCGAGCGCCAGCGCCTGGCGATCGCCCGGGCCATCCTGAAGGACCCGCCGATCCTGGTCCTGGACGAGGCGACGAGCGCCCTCGATTCGGTTACCGAGCGGCTGGTGCAGGAGGCGCTGGCAGCGGTCACCCGCGACCGCACCACCTTCATCATCGCCCATCGCCTGTCGACCATCCGCGATGCCGACCGGATCCTGGTCTTCGAGGACGGTCGCGTGGTGGAGCAGGGCAGCTACGCGGAACTGATCGCGGCCGACGGCCCGTTCGCGCGCCTCGTGCGCACGCAGTACGGCGCCGCCGCGCTCGCCTAGACGGAACCGGCCGTCAGGGACCCGGCGCAGACCCGGCGTCGCCGGAGCGCGAATCGCGCAGGCAGTCGTCGACCACCGGCAGCAGCTTGCCGCGGGTGATCGGCTTGCCGATCGAACGGGTGGCACCGAGGAGCTGGGCCACTTCCAGATGATCCATGGCGGCCATGGCGCCGCTCATCACGGTCGCCCGCGGTCCGCCGGACATGGCGATGATCGGCACCTTGCGGTCGAGCCGGCGGATCTCGCGGATCGTTTCCAGCCCCTCCATCTCCGGCATGAAGATATCCGTGACGATCAGGTCGAAGGCACCGACCCGGAACGCCCGCAGGGCGTCCCGCCCGTCGGTTCCCAGCTGCACATCGTGGCCGGCGGATTCGAGCAGGGCGACGATCGTCTTCGCCACCAGGTCGTCGTCGTCGATCACCAGGATGCGTGCCACGGAGCCACTCTTTCCTGCCGGCTGCCCGGCCGTCAACATGATCGCTTCGCCGCGTGCCCCGTCGAGCCAACAAGCGGCGGGCCGACAACCGAAGCTGTGTGCATTTCCCCAGCTTGGCAACCATAGCATGGCGCGGGCGGGAAAAGGGGCGGCCTTGCCGGGCGAACGGGCATTGCCTGAGCCGATGGTCCGGTCGGTCGTCGCCCGCCGCGGGTGGGTTGGCTTGGTCCGTTCGCTGCGGGCGCCGGGCAGGCCGGGAATGCGACCGCCCATCACGACATCGGGCCGGGCTAGCCCGGCGCTCGCCGGCCGAGGTGCCGGATCAGGGCGACCGCGTCGGGCGGCGGCGGACGCTCCAGCCGCCGGTACTCGCGGCCGTCGGCGGTCCGCGTCACCATCCCCTCGTCGACCAGTCCGCGGCGCAGCAGTGCATGGTCGCCGAAATGGTGGTGGCCCTGCAGGATGGCGTTGACCGCGGCCTCCGCCAGGACGCGGCCGGCCGGCAGGCGCGACCACAGCACCCACAGGCACAGGGTCCGCTGGTGCGCCTTGGGCGGCCAGCGCAGCAGCCGGCCGGCCTGGTCGAAGTGGCGGGCGACGCGGCCGACCCGCAGATGGTCGACCGGCTGCGCCGCGGGCGGATCGGGCTCGCGCTCCAGCCGGTCGCGGGCCACCTGCTGGGCGCGGAAGTGCTGGAAGTTCCGGTAGCCGGCCGACCGCGTCAGCATGTTCAGGAGCTGGACATGGCCGGGTGTGTGCTCGCACGCTTCCAGTTCGCGGTGCAGGGAGCGGGCCAGGGCCGACACGTCCGGGGCGACGAAGGGGAACAGGGTTCTCGACATGACTCATCCTCGGGTCCACGTGCCGATCGCGATGATGGTCGATGGTCGCTGGCTTACGACCCGGCACGGGGGGACAAGTGTCGGTCGAAATCGGGGATGGCAGGTTTAGCTTCCCTCTCGGGACAGCGACGCCTCGGTGAACTGCCGACCGCGGCCGTAGATACAGCATCGGCGGGCGAATTCAAGGGCGGCGGAGCGGGAAAGGGGGAGGGGATGGCGACCGGCGGCTGGCTGGTGGCGGGGGCAGCCGCGGCGGCGGTGACCGGCTGGGCGATCCGCGCCGCCTGGCGCCGCGACATGGCGGCCGCCCGGGCGCCGCTCGCCGGCCGCGCGCGCCTGTTCCAGGGGCCGTCCGGCCCCATCGAGTATGCCGAGGCCGGGCCTGCCGCGGGGCCGCCCGTGCTGATGGTCCACGGCAGCGGCGGCGGCTTCGACCACGGTCTGGGCTTCGGGGCGGCCCTGGCCCGGCACGGCCTGCGGGTGATCGCGCCGTCGCGCTTCGGCTATCTCGGCAGCCCCATGCCGCGCGAAGCCGTGCCGGCCGAGGCGATGCCGGCCGTGCAGGCGGACGCGCTGGCCCATCTGCTGGCGGGGCTGGGCCGGGGCCCGGTCGTGGTCGTCGGCGGCTCCGCCGGGGCCCTGTCGGCGACCCAGCTCGTCCTGCGCCATCCGCATCTCTGCCGGGCCCTGGTGCTGCTGGTGCCGACGCTGCACGTGCCGGGGCGCCGCGCCGGTGCGGGTTCACCGTCCGGGGCGGCCGTCGCCGGGCTCGTCCGCGCCGTGCTGGGAAGCGACTTCCTGTTCTGGCTGGCGATGCGGGCGGCACCCGGGCTGATGACGCGGCTGGTGCTGGCGACCGACCCGGCCCTCCTGGCGGGCACGCCGGAGAGCGAGCGCCGGCGGCTGCGCGACGTGCTGTTCCACATCCTGCCGGTCTCCGCGCGCCGGGCCGGGATCCTCGCGGATACCGCCTCGGCCGCGGCGCCCCCGCCCTATCCCGTGGAACGGATCGCCTGTCCGGTACTGGTGATCGGCACCCGCGACGACCTCTACGGCACCGCGGCCGCCGCGATCGACACGGCGGCCCGGACGCCCGGGGCCCGGCTGCGGCTGTTCGACACGGGCGGACACCTCTGGGTCGGTCACGACCGGGACCTGTGGGCGACGGTGGCCGCTTTCGTCGACGGCCTGGACGCATAGGGAGAATCAGACCTCGGCCTCCAGCGCGTCGAACGCTTCGTGCAGCAGCACCGCGACGGGGCGACTGCCGCCCTCCCGGTTGAAGGCGTCGAGCGACAGGCGGATCGTCCCGATCGCGAGCATGGCGACGAGCCGGAGGCCGGTCTCGCGGCCGGGGTCCGGCCATCGCTCCCGCAGGGCCGCGAACAGCGCCTGCTCCTGCTGGACGTAGCTCGCCTGCTTGCGGGCCTGCACGGCTTCGCTGGAGCGCATCAGGCGGTCGATGACGATCATGTCGTCGGCGGGAACGCGGGCGCAGACCGCGACGACGGCGTCGCGGATCGCCCGGAGGGGGCGCTTGTCCCCGGGCGCACGCTTCAGCGCCTCGACGAGCATGGCCCCCATGCCGCTCTGCAGGGACAGCAGGATCTCGTCCTTGGACTTGAAGTAGTAGAAGAACGTCCGCCTGGCGATGCCGGCCGCCGCGGCGATCTCGTCGAGCGTGGTCGCCTCATAGCCCTTCTCGATGAAGAGCCGGATCCCCGCATCGGTGATGCGCTGCAGGGTCTCGCGGCGCTTGCGCTCCCGCAGGCCTTCGTTCGTCGTCATCCGGCCGGCCCTTGAACATTACACTGAGTGCAATATTATTTTACACCCGGTGCGGATTTCTGGGAAGGCAGGGCCATGGCGCAGTGGACGGCACGGGACATTCCTTCGCAGGAGGGCCGATCGGCGGTCGTGACCGGCACCGGGGGACTGGGGTTCGAGAGTGCGCTCGCCCTGGCGCGGGCGGGCGGCGCCGTCGTCATCGCCGGCCGCAACCCGGAGAAGGGTGCGGCTGCGGTCGCGAGGATCCGCGGCGCAGCACCGGGCGCGGACGTGCGCTTCGAGCGTCTCGACCTGGCGAGCCTGGCGTCGATCGCGGATTTCGGCGACAGGCTGCGCGGCGAGAGGGACGGCCTCGACCTGCTGATCAACAATGCCGCAGTGATGATGCCGCCCGCGCGGCAGGAAACCCGGGACGGCTTCGAGCTGCAGCTCGGCACCAACTATCTGGGCCATTTCGCGCTCACGGCCCGGCTCCTGCCGCTGCTGCGCCGGGGCGGGGACCCGCGCGTGGTCACCTTGTCGAGCGTCGCCGCGCGCAGCGGCGCGATCGACTTCGCCGACCTCAATGCCGGGCGGGGCTACCGGCCGATGCGGGCCTACAGCCAGTCGAAGCTCGCCTGCCTGATGTTCGCCTTCGAGCTCCAGCGGCGCAGTCATGCGGGTGGCTGGGGCGTCTCGAGCCTCGCCGCCCACCCGGGCATCGCCCGCACCGATCTTCTCCGCAACGCGCCGGGCCGCCGGAGCGCGGTCGGCCTGGCGCGCACCCTGCTGTGGTTCCTGTTCCAGCCGGCGGCCCAGGGCGCCCTGCCGACCCTCTTCGCCGCCACGGCGCCGCGGGCGAAGGCCGGCGCCTACTACGGCCCGCACGGGCCGGGCGAGGCGCGCGGATACCCGGCCCTGTCGAAGGCCCCGCCCCAGGCATCGGACACCGCCGCCGCGGCCCGGCTCTGGGAGGTGTCGGAGGAGATGACCGGCTGCCGGTTCGGACAGGACAAGACCTTCCGGGTCTGACACGATCATTCGCCGCGTAGTACGCGGCGAATGATCTGGCGTGCGCGGGGAATACGCACCATATTCACTGCAGAAGGCGCGGAGAATATGGCGACCTATATCCATGGGCAGGAAGGCTGGCCCGGCTTCGAGTGGCGCAGCCGAGCCCTTGTCGACCAACTGGCCGGCGTCCGCCATCGCCAGGGCCGGCTGCTCGGGCGCATGGAGGCGCTCGGGTTCGAACTGCGGGCCGAGGCGGTTCTGCGAACCCTGACCGAGGATGTGCTCCGCTCCAGCGAGATCGAGGGCGAGATCCTCGACAAGGAGCAGGTCCGATCTTCCATCGCCCGTCGCCTGGGCATGGACATCGGCGCGTTGGCTCCGGTCGACCGCGATGTCGATGGCGTGGTCGAGATGATGCTCGACGCCACCCAGAACTATGGCGCAACCCTCACGCAGGAGCGCCTGTTCGCCTGGCATGCCGCGCTGTTTCCGACCGGGCGCAGCGGCATGACCCGGATCGTGGTCGGCGCCTGGCGCGACGGGACGTCGGGCCCGATGCAGGTCGTGTCCGGTCCGATAGGGCGTCAGAAGGTGCACTACGAGGCGCCGACGGCGGACCGGCTCGATGGCGAGATGGCTGTCTTCCTGGAATGGCTCAACGGCGCAGCACCGCTCGATCCCGTTCTCAAGGCAGCGGTCGCCCATTTCTGGTTCGTCACGATCCACCCGTTCGAGGACGGCAACGGCCGTATCGCCCGCGCGGTCGCCGACAGGATGCTGGCGCGATCGGACGGCAGCCCCCAGCGCTTCTACAGCATGTCCGCCCAGATCCGGCTGGAGCAGCAGGACTACTACGCCATCCTCGAGCGGACCCAGAAGGGCGGTCTGGACATCACCCCCTGGCTGCAATGGTTCCTCGGCTGCCTCGACCGGGCTTTCGACGGGGCGGAGACGATCCTGGCTCACGTCCTGCGCAAGGCCCGCTTCTGGGAGGCGATGGCCGCGGAGCCGCTCAACGAGCGCCAGCGCAAGGTGGTCAACCGCCTGCTGGACGGCTTCGAGGGCAAGCTGACGTCGTCGAAATGGGCGGCCCTGGCCAAGACCTCTGCGGACACGGCGTTGCGCGACATCAACGACCTCGTGGCGCGCGGCGTGCTCGCGAAGGATGAGGCGGGCGGGCGCAGCACGAGCTATTCGCTCGCGGACCGTCCGGCCCGCCACGGCGCCGGGATCGCGGGCAAGCCGGAGAAGTAGCCGGGCGGCAGGCGAGGCCGGCGGCGGGCTATCGCTCCGCCCCGGCCAGCTGGCGCTCCTTGCGCGCGATGACGTGGTAGCCGATGCGCCGGAACGGCTCCGGCGCCAGCCAGCTGGGCTCGCCGAACGCGTCGGCCAAGCCGGCATGGTCGCCATGGCCCGTCATCAGTTCGGCCAGGCGCTTGCCCAGCAGCGTGCCCTTGGTGATGCCGGCGCCGTTGCAGCCGCCGGCCGAGAACAGCCCCTCGTCGAACTTCCCCCACCAGGGCGAGCCGTTCATCGTGAAGGCGGTGGCGCCGCCCCAGACATGCTCCAGCTTCACATGGGCCAGATGCGGCCAGCGGGCGCGGAAGATGTCGGTCAGGCCCGCCCTCACCACGTCGGGCCGGAGCTCGCCCTCGTAGGAGGCGAGGCTGCGCACCATCAGTCGGTTCTCGCTCACCCGGCGGCAGGTGGTGCCCATCTTGTGCGGCGGCAGGATGCCCCAATGGGTCATGGAGCCGGTCCGCGCCGCATCCTCCGGCCCCATCGCCTCGGTGATCGCGGCGTAGGTGTAGGTCGCCACCGTCCGGTCGACGAGATAGCCGAAATGCTTGACGTAGGCGTTGGTCGCCAGGACCACCTGGTCGGCCTCGATCGTGGCGCCGTCCAGCTCCAGCACCCACTTTCCCGGCCGCGACATCCGGCGCACGGTCGACCGCTCGTGGACCGCGATCGCCTCGGGCAGGTTGTCGACGAGGCCGCGGATCAGCGCCGCCGGCTGCAGCAGGTAGGAGTCGGTGACCAGGAGGCCGCAGCGATAGTAGGAGGTGGCGACGCGGTCGTTCAGCTCCTCCCGCGGGACGATCCGGTGCTCGTAGCCGAGCTCGTCCATCACCGCGCTCGCGGTGCGGATGCGGCTCTCGCCCAGGTCGGTCGCCGCACCCCGGATGACGCCGGCGCGCACCAGCCCGCAGTCGATGCCGTGGCGCTCGACGATGTCCTTCAGCCAGTAGAAGCCTTCCTCGTAGAAGGGCTTGATCCGGGCGACCTTGCCGGCGTTCGCCCGCGTCAGTTCCATCGGGAACTCGAGCGGCCGGGTGAAGCCGGAGTTGCGGCCCGACGAGCCCTCGCCGACCGTGCCGGCATCGACCAGCACGATGTCGCCCGCGGGGTCGAGCTCGTGCAGCCGGCGGGCCGCGGCGGCTCCGGTGTAGCCGGCGCCGACGACCGCGTACTTGACGCGGTGCCTGCCGCGGATCGGCTCGGTCGGCCGGCGCGGCGGCAGCAGCGCGTTCCAGCCGGACGGGGCGTTGAACTCGTGGACTTTGGAGCGGGTCATGGCAGCCGGCTGTTGATGTCGGTCGGATCGGTCGCTCGATCATGCGCCCGCGGCCGACCCCCGGTCGACCGGAAATGCTGCCAAGGGCCGGCCTCCGTCAGGCGACAGAAAGCAGCAGGTCCGCCGGTGCCGCGGGGGCGATCGGAGTACTCGGTGAGGCTCTGGCCGTCAGGCGACGGGCCCGCGTTTCGCAGCCTGCGGCACCTGGAAGCCAGCCCGGATCATCTGTTGAACCATGTACTTGAGCGCATTGCGCTCTGGCGCTGGGAGCCGGAGGTCGCCGCGGGTCAGCCGCTTCAGGGCGGCATCGGACTTCGGCGTTAGCAGTCGCCGGCTGCGGGCGAAACTCAGATACGGCTGGGTGTCCGCCAGCATCGCCACCAGGACATGGTCGAAGTCGATGTCCTGGTCGACCTTCTGAGCGGCGACCGCCGCCTTGCGCACCTGCTCGGCCTCCTCATGGTCGACGAGCAGGCCATCGAGTCGGTCGACGAACGCATATCGCGAACCCGTCACAGCGGCCCAGCAGGCCTGCTGCTTGCAGTACTCGCCGACGTTCTTCATCTGAGGTGGTGCGTCCTTGATGGTCTCGGCGACCTGGGGCGCGATCTGCGCCAGAGCGTCCGCGATTTCGGCTGGCAGCTCCTGGCGCTGCCAGATGACGTCCAGGCTCAGTTCCTGGCCGCGTGTCTGGAGATGATGGACCAGCCATGCAATCGAATAGGTGACGATCTGCAACTTGAAGCCGCGATCCCGCTGATACCAGTCGGCGCGAGCGACCAGCCAGTCGAGGGTCTTGAAGACAATCGCCTCGGCGACGACTGATCGGAACCAATACTCGTTGAACCGCGCCTCGGAGGTCTCCCAGGTCTTGCCGGCCTTTTCGGCGTAATCGAGGAAGCACTTCTGAGCGAGGCGGCTGACAATGTGCGGCCGGCACTCAAACGTCACCTCAAACTTCGCCAGATCGGTCTTGTCGATGAGCTGGTCACGGGGGAACTCTAGCTCGAAGCGCTTCCGTTCGGCTTGTGTGCCGTAGGCCAGTCGGTCTTGGTACTGCCCCCGCGCCCTTTCGTAGAACCACTTCGACCCCGACAGCGATCCGGCCTTGGGCGGAGCCGACAAGTTGCGCGAGATGCGCTCCAGCACCAAGTGAATGGGATGGCTGGAGAAGAAGTCCGCTTCGCTGATCTTGTTCTGGGTGTTGGCATACCGCGAGATCAGCGGCACCACTTCTTCGAGACGGTCGGGATTCACCACCGACAGCTTCATCTGGACGAAGACGCGGCTGAGGTCCGCCCGGCGATCCTTGCGCTGGCTGTCGCTCGCATAGAGGATCGAGGCCGTCGTCTGGCCGCCGTTGACGATCTGGAGGTTGTCGATTGAGGCAATGCCAAGCCCGCCGCCGGGCAGAGGCGCCGTGGTGATGCCGGCGGCCGTCGCGGTGAGCCCATTATTGTAGGCGAAGAACATCTCCGGCGCCGTTTCCAGCGTCTTGATAATGCCGGCGTTCACCTTGGTCCGCGCCTGGAGGAAGGTCCGGACGTTCTGCTCCAGAAGCTTGGCGCCATAGAGACCATAGATTTCGGCCAGGAAGGTTCCCGGCACGGCGACGAGGTATGAGGTATGTTCGCCGTCGATGCTGTGCGCCGGCAGGCAGGGCAGCGGCGCGCCATTGACAGCCGTGACGTCGATCTCGATGGGCTCGACACCGCCCTTTGCACTGAGAATGCTGGCGTAGCGCGCAAAGTCGAGGACGCTGCATACGAAGGGAACGCCCAGCACCTCGCCGGCCATTTCCGGCTTGCGCCGCGTAGAGAGGCGGGCGTTGGAGAAGGCGACGACGCGGATGCGCTTGATCTGTCTTTGACCGTCATAGATCGGCCAAGCCGCCTGAAACGAGGGGCTCGTCTCATCGACTGCGTTGACGAAGGTGGGCTGCACCGCCAGCTCACAGAACCGGCGCACGCGCTCGAAGAGGGTATCGATCTGGGCGGCGTTGAGGGTTTCCAGTTCGCGCCCTGAGCGGAAGTCGGAAATCGCCAGGAACAGGTCGCCGCGGTCTCGGTCAAGCGCGAAGCCATCGACTTGGTAGGCTCCGCGCCCGTCGTTGCGGGCGGGTGTGTACGTCAGGTCGATGACGTCGCCGCTCTCCGCGGCGAGTCCGCTATAGAGACGGAAGAAGGCGGCGACCTGTGGCTCGCCGGAGGCCTCGGCCTCGAACAGCAGGTCTTCCCAGAAGCGGTCGAAGGCCTCGTCGAGGTCGGGGGCGTTCACGCGAACACCTCCGCCAGCATGGCGTCGAGATCGATGGCGAAGGGCTGACAGACGCTCAGCAGGATGGCGTAGGACACCGCGTGGACGCCGGCGGGCAGCATGATCGGGGTCAGCCGCGGGAAGCCGTCGCGAACCTCGAACATCCGCCGCTCAGTCAGCAGCCATTCCGGCTCATCATAGTCGTCGCGGCGAGCATAGCGGGCAGCTTCCAGGGCCGCATCAAAAGCTTCCAGCGCTGCTGACCCGGCGGTTGTGATCTCGACGGCAAGGCCGTCGACCAGGGCATTCAGCGAGATCGCGCCGCTGCCGGACGGGGCGCGAGCGACAGCTTGGTGGCAGAGCAGAAGCCGGCTGCCGGCGGTGTCGAGCTGAGCCTCGGAGGAGATAAGCAAGCGGTGATCCGAGGTGGAAAGCTGGGTCTTCACTTCGATCTGCCAAGCGCCGACGGCGAAGTCCTGCTCGTCGCGGTACGCACCTCGCCAAGTCGCCAGGCCGCTGCTTACGCCGGCCCGTGGCATCACCTCATCGCGAAGGAACAATAGCTCGCCGACGAGACCGATGATCTCTTCCGTCGTCAGCAGACCTTCGCGGCGGCGGCGGAGCATGTTGTGCCAGTCGGCCAGCCGCCGCAGAACCAGCCGCAAGCCCGGGCCATTGGCGTCACGCGGATGGTCGGCGGTGGCATCGAGCAGGTGGCCACAGAGCGCCCGGAAAATGTCGAACTGGTCAGGGTCCTCAAGCGTCAGGACTAGGCGGGCGCCGTCGCCGGGGCGCCGTTCCACCGAGACGTCGATCCCGTTGAGCTTCGGCGGTCTGGGCAGCTCGCGGCAGCCGTCGTCCGCGGTCAGCGAGAAGATGTACTGGCCGGCGTGGTTGCGGCCTCTGAAGAAGTCGAGGGGGTGCGTGGACGATGCGCGCCTCACGTTGTCGGCGTGAGGATCGGCAGCGGGCGCGATGTCTCTCCAGTCGCGCTCGCCCATTACATTTCCCCGGCCTGGACGGCGTCGTCGTCGTCATCGTCCTCGCGGGCGAACGCTTCTTCGATCTGCTTACGGTAGATGGCGTTGACTTGGTAGCTCCGCTCGCTTGTCGCCTTTTCTGTTGGCGGAAGGCAGAAACTCAATGTGACGACCGGCCCTTCCAGCTTGAGGTCGGACGGGCCCGCGCCGGTGGTGAAGACGTGAATCAGTAGCATCGGGCGTATGCGCTGAGCGCAGTAGGCCTTGTCGCCGCGAAGCCGACCATTGGCCTTCTCGGCATCCCCGGCGTCAATCTGATCCTGCGTCAGGCCGATTTGCGCATCGTTGGGATCGGCGACGCGATTTCGTCCGCCGGTCACACGAAATCCCCCGTCCACGATGTCGCCAGACGCTCGCGTCCTCAGGGGGAAGGAAAGATCGTCCCGCAGGACGGCTTTCTTTTCGCCGCTGGCGGGGTGCGGAATCGCCACGTCCCACTCCGACATCTCGTCCCGGACACGGTCGGCGAAATAGTCCTCGAACAGGCTGACGTCCCCGCTGATCGGACCCAGGTCGCCATGCGCCGGTGAGAACCTGAAGGCTTTGAGCAGGGTCATGATCGAGCGTCCGGACTTCTGCTCCCACACCTCCGCCTGCGCTGTCGACCTCTCGGAAGGCTGCGCGCCCAGCTCCGCGACGAACGCGCGGACGGCTTCGAGGTTGGTTGTGTTGACGTCCTGGTTGTTCGGCAGGATGTAGCCTTCCAGATGTCGAACCGAATAGTCCTGCGCGATCTTCATCTGGGTGGCCATGCGCATCTTGTTAGCCGCGGTGATTCGGATGGCTGTGGGGCTTTCCCGTACCTTCAACCCGAAATATTCGGGTGTCATGCCGAGGTCGTGCATGCGGCGAACTTCGTCGCGCAACTCCTCGATGGCCGTGTTGATCTCGCGATAGTGATTCAGGGCGAGCAGCGGCAGGTAGACTCGGCAGATGTCCTCGTAGCCAGGTCGGTAGCCGAACCAACGCGCCATCTGCATGAGCGTGTCCGAGGCGGCGGTGTTGCGCAGGATATAGGAGACGGTCAGGCCTTCGAGCGTCAGGCCGCGTGACAGCGCCAAGCCGCCGATGGCGATCACGTGCAGTCCGTTCTCACGATGGGCGCGGTAGTCGAGCGCGCCCCCCTTCATGTTGACGGTTAGGGGCTGGACGCGCGCCGCGTCCGCCAGAACCGTGCGGACCGCGTCAAAGGTCTCTACGCCGCTGCCGAATTCCCGTTCGAAGTCCTCCTTGAACTCGGCGATCATCGGATCGCTTAACGCCTCCGGCCCCATGGCCAGGGCGGCGGCGTTCTGTAGGGTCTGGAGGTAGATGTAGATCTCGCCGTGAACCTTCTCCTGGATGGCGTTGAAGCGGCTGACGTTGATCATCATCGTGCAGTGCTGGCGGCCTTGGCCGCGCAGGATGCGGATGGCGCGGGTCAGCACGAACACCCGAACCGCCGTCAGTAGCGACGTCGGCAGGGTCACCGCGTGGTCCGCCTTGTGATTGAGCGGCAGGTGCGGAACGTAATCTTTCACGATCTCAACCATCGGCTCGCGCAGATCCCCGTTGTCCGCAAAGACCCGCGAGGCGCCGACATAAGTGTTGGGCGGATCGAGCGTCTTGATGAAGTGCTTCGGGAACAGATCGTCTTTCAGCATCTCGTTGTTGGTGTCGGGGTCGATGAAGATGTTGGCAAACGGTGTCGCGGTGTAGCCGACGTAGGAGCGCCGCTCGAACAGGGCCATGATCTCGCGGATCACCGCATTAATCGCAGTGGTGGCTTTGGGATCCTTGGAGGTGTTGATCGAGGCGTTGTCGGCCTCGTCGTCGATTAGCAGCAGTGGCGAGGAGATAATCTGGCCGTGGCCCTGTTCGATCAGCCAGTCGCGCAGTTTGGCCAGCGGCGCCTTGTTCTTCTTGCAAATGAAGATGATCGGCTCGTTGTGCGCGGCGAGGCTGAATACCACGCCGCCGCCGGGGTCACGGGTGAAGTCCTTGTCCCGCGAGGTGCCGTAGGCCGGGAAGCGCTTCTTGATGGCGTAGGTCAAGATCGGCAGAGGCTCCGCCGCCAGGGCGTGGAAGATCGACTTCTTGCCGATGAAGGTCTGGTCCAGCCGCTCCTGGGTCTGGGCGCGCAGCGAGTTGGTGATGCCGGCCAGCAGGATGATGGTACGATAGCCCGCGTCGGCCGCCTTGCAGATCAGGGCCGAATAGTTGGTGGTCTTGCCGGACTGGACGTGGCCCATGACCATGCCGCGGCGAGAGCCGACGCCGGGCGTCAGGGGATTGCCGGAGAAGTCGAGGATCTGGTCAGTGACGGCGTCCAGCGTTGCGACGACCGGGGCAGCCAGCGAGCCGCCCTCCAGATAGTACCGCTTCAGGCGGTTCCAGTAGTAGAAGTCGATAGAGCCGCTGCTGTCCTTCAGCCAAGGCTTGAAATCACTGAAGACGGAATAGCCGCGCGTTTGGGTCTGGGTGAAGCTGGCCTCCAGCGCCCGCAACACCTCCGCCTTCTCCTCCTCGTCGAAGTGGAAGGGGGCGGCCTCGATCTCGGCGACGATGGCACCGTCCGGCAGCGGCTGGCCGCTGCTGACCTCGGCCGCGTAGTTCCTGCCGAGGACCATGGTGAGGTAGGCTAGTTCGGCGCCCAGATCACGCATTCAGCCAGCCCTTTTCCTTGAGTATGGCTTCGGTGGCGCCCCAGGCCTCGCACCACGGCTCGGTCACCCGTAGCAGGGCCTCCAGGGCCGCGAAGTCGCCGCCGGCCTGCATCAGCAGCATCGGAAGAGCGGCGTTGAGATCGGCCCTGAAGACCAACGGGTCGGTCAGCGTCTGGTGGATCGCGTCGGGCTCGCGCGCGGCGTCCTGGGTGAAGGCGGCGACTGGGAAGGCCTGCTCGATCACCTTCAGCGCGGCGTTGGCCGTCAGCTTCTGCTCGTCGTCGCCCGCCTCCAGCAGCGCCTCGATCACCGGATGCTCGCGGTTGATCGCGTAGCGGATCTCACCGCCGCGCGCGTACCGGCTCCAGACAGAGGTCGTGCCGGCGCGATCCAGCCGGCCGCCGCGTGAGCGGAACACCCGCGCGGAACGACGGCTAAGGCCTTGGACGATCTGGCGCAGCCGGTTGCGCAGCACCGCGGGGAGCTGCGCGTCCGACTTGTCGATCGTGATCTTCCAGATGTGGTCAAGCGCGTTGGGAATATCCACGCGCACCCGGACGAGCTGCGACAGCTCGCCGTGGCGTAGCAGCCTAAACCAGGTGCCGCTGATGATGAGGCGATGATTGCGATAGACGTAGAAGCCCTGGTTCCGGAGAAACCCTTCCTCGCCACCGAGCTGGTCGTACTGGTTGGGAAGCAGCTTCGAGTAGTGCGGCAGGATGAAGGGCTGGATGTCGATGGTCCGGCCGCCGATCTCCAGCGGCTCGGCTTCGAGCTGCTGCGTGGCTTCGTGGTCGCGGTAGAACGGGTCTACCGGCTCGATCTTCCGGTTGTTGAGCCGGAGCGTCAGCTTCCGGCCCCGCACCTCGCCGGACAGGTAGCGGTGGAAGATCAGGGCCAGCCGGTTGCCGGCGTGAACGATCAGCGCATTGAACTCCGCCTGGGTGACGCTGCCGTTCTCCGACAGCCGATCGCAGTCGGCCCAGATCACCTCCACGCCGTCCTTCGACAGCAGTTCCGGCGAGGCAAGGTCGGCGATTTCGTCGGCATCCAGCACACCCATGCGCCAAGCGTCCACGTCGGCCAAGTCCCAGACGCAGCCGGTCAGCTCGCCATCCCGGCGACTGACCACCGTGAGGCGGGCGCACTGTGAGAACGAGGCCGACTTCATGCCCCAGCCGAAGCGGCCGAGGTCGTCGGGGGACCGTTCGGCGAGGGGGTTGCTGCTGGCCGGCCGCATGGCGTCGCGCAGCTCCTGGCCGGAAAGGCCGTGTCCATCATCCCGGACTCGGATTTCGGGGTCGCCGTCGCTGAATCGGCAAGTCAGAGCAATCTCGCGGGCACCAGCTTTGATGCTGTTGTCGATCAGGTCGGCCAGGGCGCCCGGCAGGTCGTAGTTGCCGAAGCTTCGGGCCGACATCATCAGCGAGGCGGCGTCGGGCGGATTCGTCTCGTACTTCATCCGGCGGCCGGCCCTTTCGACAACCGCGTGTCACTTCTGCCTGGATCTAACGCCCTCCGTCCCCAGCACTACGCTACAGGCACGCTTCCAGGTCGGCAACCATGAGTAGGCGAACGCGGTTTGCGGAGCTCAGGCGGCTTCTGAATCCGTCTTGTCCTGAGCGCGCTGCTCGGGTTTGCGCAAGAGATCCTGCTTCAGGCGGCGGGCGACTGCCTCCGCCAGAAGTGGCGGCACCGCATTGCCGATCTGGCGGAACGCGGCATTCATGGCGCCGGCGAATCGGAAGCTGTCGGGGAAGGACTGGAGTCGGGCCGCCTCGCGGACCGAAACCGTGCGCTTCTGCCCACTGTCCCAGTGAATGTGCGAATAGGTGTCCTTGCCCATGTGCGCCGTCAGCGTCCGGGATGGCAGGGCCGGGTTAAGCTTCCACCACTTGTTCGGAAACTTGCCCGGATCATAGGGCGGCACGTGCTTGGCACGCAGCTCGTCCCAAGCCTTCGAGCCCTTCCGCGGCCGGGTGGCCAGGGCTTCCAACTTCTCCTTGAAGATCGTCTCTGCGACCGAGCTAGCGTGCGGATAGTCGCCGCCGTGCTTCATCCGCCGGAAGATCTCGAAGTCGCGCGGTGTGATCCGCACCACGTGGCCGTCGGTGTCGGCGAGCGAAATCTGATGGCTTGGCCAAGCTCGCATCATCTTCGCGTAGGCGCTGAGGTCTGTGAAGCTGGCGTAGGGCAGCCGGTCGGTCAGCTTGCGCCGCCGCATGTCGGTCGGCGCCGAGAAGTGCTCTGTGATGCGCGGTAGATCGCCGAGCGCGGCCTTGACCGAGACTGCCTCCGGCAGCGCCTGACGGGCGCGCGGAATCTCGCCGAAGCGCGAGCCGTGAGCCGGAACATGCTTGAGCGCCACGGAGCGGGCGCTCTCGTAGCCGGACGGCAGCTTTACGGCATGGGTCGGCTCGGGGAAGCCCGGCGCGAAGCCCAGGGAGCTGTCGATAGCCACCAGGAACAGCCGTTCCCGCATCTGCGGCACGCCGTAGTAGGCGGCGTTCAGCAGGGTGTAGCGGGCGCTGTATCCCAGGGTCTCCAGCGTCTGGCAGATTTCCTCCGGCACGTTGTGGCCGCCGTGATTGAGGATATCAGGGACATTCTCGATTAGGATTGCCACCGGTTGAACGGCTTCGACGTATTGCAGAAACCGCTGGTAGAGCTTCGCCCGCGGGTCATTGACGTAAGCCTCGTCATCACCGGTCACCGACCGCAGCTTCGAGCGTCCGATGCGGGCGAAGGCTTGACAGGGAAGGCCGGCGGCCAGGACGTCGAACTGCTCGACGACATCGCCGTCCAGGCCGATCTCCCTAGCCAGGCTGGCGGGGTCGGACGCCACCATGTCGCGGGGGAGGCTCCAGGCCGCCTTCTGCGCCTCGACCGGAGGCTTGAAATTCAGGGCATAGCTTGCCGCCGCGGTCTCATCGAACTCGACGTGGCCCAGCAGCTCGAACCCAGCGGACTGCATGCCGAGCGACATCCCGCCGCAACCCGAGCACAGTTCGAGCGCGCGCGGCGCGCTCCCTTTACGCAGGCACTCCAGCTTCGCTTGCCGGACTGCAGTATCGATCTTCATCGCTCTTCAGGTGGTCCGAGGTGAGCCGACAGGCGCGAAGTTACAAGTTCCGAATGTTTAACCTCGCACTCCCAGATTACCAAGGGATCCCAACCCTGGTCGTGAAGGTCTTGCAGAGCTTTCTGATCGCGCGTCATGTTTGCCGCGAATTTCCCCGTCCAGAACTCGATGTTCGACTTAGGCTCGTAGGCTAGGCGGCAACCGGGATGCCGATGCCAGTAGCACCCGTGGACGAAGACCACCTTCCGCCGGCCGGGGAACACGAGGTCGGGACTGCCCGGCAGATCCCTGCGATGCAGGCGGAACCGGAAGCCCAGCCTGTAGGCGATGCGTCGCACCACCATCTCGGGCTTGGTGTCCTTGCTGCGGATGCGGGCCATCAGCCGCGACCGGGCCTCCCTGTCGATAATGTCCATGGCCGTAGTCTGAGGCGGCGGCTGCCATCTGCCAAGGGTTGTTGGCGTCGCGGCCGTCACGGCGGCGCCTGGAAACCACGCCCGTTGTGGATCTCGTTCCCGTCGCCTTAAAGTGACGGAATAAGCGACCGCTGATTCGGTGATGCGAAACGAGCCTACATGCGGAAACCAGTCAGCTCGAACACGCCTTGGACGGACGCCGAACTCGCTGACGCAGTGGATGCCTACGTCTTTCTCCTGCGTGCGCAGGCATCTGGACTGGCGTTTCGGCGCGACGCAGCCGCCAGCGCACTGCTCGACGAAGGGCTGCCTGGACGCAATCACGCCTCGCTCCGATATCGTTTTCGCAACATCTCGGCGGTCGTTCAAGAACTCGGCGGGCCTCTGGTCCTTGGCTATTCACCCGCCCAGCAGGTTGGCGCCGGAGTCCGGGCACGTATTCGTGCGATGCTTCTGGCCAATGTTCACTTCAACGAACTTGTGGCGGCGGATCGTCTATCAGCGATCGGAAAACTGGCTGCGGGCGCAACCTCGATTTCGCGAGCGGACGCCCTGGCAGCGCTTGCGAAATTGCGCAGGCAGATCGACGAGGTCGAGCGCGAATTCACCGACATCAGCGGTATCGGCCACAACAACCCTCCAGAACCGATGGCTCCCGTGGACGAAAGGCGGACCGCCTTCGAAACTGCGCGCAATGACATCGCTACGCTTGAGACCGAGTTGGCGAAGCCGGTCGTCGATCAACAGATCATCGCTCGGCATTCCGAGGGCCTTCTGAAATTCGGCATCCGGATGACGACATGGGTTGGGCAGCGCACGACGAAGTTCGTGGACGCCTTTCTGGTGGCGCTCGCGCCAGCAGCGGTGATCAAGGTCACAGGCTTGATGCCTCAGGTGATTGAAGCGCTTTCGACTGTCGCAAAGTCGATCGGACATTGAGTCGCCGCCATCACCTCAACACGCTGATATCATTCTTCCCTAGAGGCGCTCCTTCACCATTCCGCCGCGGAACTCCGCTTGGTGCTCGGTCTTCTGTTCCGTTCCTGGCGCGAGTTGCCGCAGACCGCCGTCGCCTGTCTTTCCACGCTAAGGCCGCTGATTCTGCGACGAATGCCCTGGATGGGCAGTAGGTCACCGTAGCGCCTATTGCAGTTCCGCGCCTGCCTTCGATCGAGCGGTCATGCGCTGGCTGGTGGCAGCGACAGCGCACCAGATCGTAGCGTAGGGAAAAGCGCACGGCACCGCGCAATATCCCGCCATGGCGTACGAAAGGCACTGGCTCCCCGGGCCGGACTCGAACCAGCGACCCAGCGGTTAACAGCCGCTTGCTCTACCAACTGAGCTACCGGGGATCAGCGCGGCGCGGCTTATAGCAGCCGACTCCGCCGATGCCAACCCTTTGTTCGGTCTACGGCGCGGCCTCGATGCGCAGGATGCGGTCGTCGCCCTCGCGCGGCCGGCCGCGGCCGTCGCGGTTGTTGGTGACGACGTAGAGGGCGCCGTCGGGGCCGGCGACGGCGTCGCGCAGGCGGCCGAGCGGCAGGGCCGCGCCCTCGGCGAACCAGCGCTCGACGCGGGCGGCCTTCCAGCTGTCGGCGCCGTGGCGCTCCAGCACGACGCGCAGCAGGGCCTGGCTGCGCAGGGTGGCGACATAGAGGTCGCCCCGCCAGAAGGCGATGCCGGCGGGCGGCGTCGCCGTGTCCGGCCAGGCGAGGATCGGGTCGACGAAGCGGTCGATGCCGGGCGCGCCCACGGCCAGCGGCCAGCCATGGTTGCCGCCGCGGCGCACCAGGTTGACCTCGTCCAGCGCGCGCAGGCCGAACTCGCCCGAGGGCCCGTGCTCGCTGGCGAAGAGGGCGCCCGATTCGGGGTGGAAGGCCAGCCCCTGGACGTTGCGGTGGCCGAAGGACCAGACCGGCGAGCCGGGTGTCGGGTTGTCGGCCGGCACGTCCCCGTCCGGCGTCACCCGCAGGATCTTGCCGCCCAGGTCGGCCATCACCTGGGCCCGCGGGGCGTCGAAGATCTCGCCGGTGGCGACGTAGAGCATGCCGTCCGGCCCGAAGGCGATCCGCCCGCCATTGTGGAACCGCGCCCCCGGCACCCCGGCCAGGACCACGTGGTCGAAGGCGGCGCGCACCGGCTGGCCGTGCTCGGCCGCGAGGCGCAGGCGGATCACCCGGTTGCCGACCTCGCCGCCTTCGGCATGGGTGTGCATGGCATAGAGGAAGGGCTCGTCCGGGAAGCGCGGATGCAGCGCCAGGCCCATCAGCCCGCCTTCGCCGCCCTGGCGCGCCGCCACCCGGGCGACCGGCTCGTCCGCCAGCCGCCCGCCTTCCTCCACCAGCCGGATGCGGCCCGGCCGCTCGCTCACCAGGGCCCGGCCGTCCGGCAGGAAGACCAGCGACCACGGCGCCTCCAGCCCGGTCACCCAGGTGCGGGCGGCGATGCCGTCGGGGCTGGCCACGGCCACGTCGTCGAACGGCTGCGGGCGGGGGCCGCGCACCGGGTCGGCGAGGACGGCCGGCGCATGGATGGCGAGCGCGGCCAGCAGCAGGGCGGCAAGGGAGTGCTTCATCGGCGGGGCGTCCCGGACATGGCGTGGCGTTCCAGCCCATGAACCTAGGGCGGCCGCCGTCGGTTTCACGCACGAACGTGCCCGAAGCCGGGTCGGGGAGGGGGAGCACATTGGAGGCGCGGCCCGGAATCGAACCGGGATAAACGGATTTGCAGTCCGGTGCCTAGCCACTCGGCCACCGCGCCCCGGACATGTGGAAGGGATGGTCCCCGAGGCAGGCGGTTCTATACGCGGCGCCTGCCGCCAGGGTCAAGGACGGCGGCGAGGCAACCGCGGCGCCGAGCGACGAACCCTTGCGCATCCGCAGGATAGGTGCGGGGCTGGAGCAATCGGTTCAACCGGGCGCGGGGCGGGCGATTGCGCTCCCCGCAGTGCAGCAAGTATATAACAGGGGCAAGGGGGCAGGCGCGGCCGCCCCGGAATCGGACAGAAGCGGATATCCTCGCTCCATGGCGACCGACTACTCAGCAGCCCGCACGAACATGGTGGACAGCCAGATCCGTCCCAACAAGGTGACGGACCTGTCGGTCGTCTCGGCCTTCCTGCAGGTCCCGCGCGAGCGTTTCGTGCCGCCGGCTCTGCGCGGCGTGGCCTATGTGGACGAGGACATCCCCGTCGGCGCCGGCCGCTACCTGGTGGAGCCGATGATCCTGGGCCGCCTGCTGCAGTTCGCAGCACCCCAGCCGGGCGACCGCGCGCTGGAGATCGGGGCGGGCACCGGCTACGGCACGGCGGTCCTGGCCCGGCTCGTCGCCCATGTCGTCGCGCTGGAGAGCGACCCGGGGCTGGCCAGCCAGGCGACCGCGAACCTGGCCGCGCTCGGCGTCGACAACGCCACGGTGGTCGAGGGGCGATTCGCCGACGGCTGCCCCGCCCGGGGGCCGTTCGACGTCATCCTCTATTCGGGCGCGGTGCCGCGGGTTCCGGCCGCGGTCGAGGCGCAGCTGGCCGAGGGCGGCCGGCTGGTCGCGGTCGAGATGGTGGACGGCATGGGCCGCGCCGTCCTGGCCCGGCGCGAGGGCGGGGTGGTCTCCCGGCGGGTGATCTTCGACGCGGCGACGCCGCTGCTGGCCGGCACCGAGAGCAAGCCGGAATTCGTATTTTGACATGTCGTCCCCCGGCGGGGGCGTGGAGGGTCGGATGGCCACGAGGCGAACAGTGAAGCGGGCGATCGGGGCTGCGTGTCTGATGGCGGCGGCGGTCCTGCCCGGCACCGCGGCCGGGCAGACGCTCGAAGAGGTCCTGGTCAGCACCTACAACACCAACCCTCAGCTGCTGGCCGAGCGCGCCCGCCTGCGGTCGTACGACGAGCTGGTGCCGCAGTCGCTGGCCGGCTGGCGGCCGACGGTGCAGGCGAGCGGTTCCTACGGCATCTCGCGCGAGCGCACCGAGGTCCCGGGCATCCGCCAGACCGACCGGCTCAACCCGTTCAGCACCAATCTCACCGTCTCGCAGCCGCTCTACCGCGGCGGCCGCACCGTCGCCAACACCGAGCGGGCGGTGTTCCAGGTGCAGGCGCAGCGCGCCCAGGTGTTCGTGATCGAGCAGCAGGTGCTGCAGGCCGCCGTCACGTCCTACATGAATCTCTATCGCGCCCTGGCCGTGGTGCAGCTCAACGCCAACAACATCGAGGTCCTGAAGCGCCAGCTCGAGGCCGCCCAGGACCGCTTCCGCGTCGGCGAGGTGACCCGCACCGACGTCGCCCAGGCCGAGTCGCGCCTGGCCCGCGCGGTCGCCGACAAGCGCCAGGCCGATGGCAACGTCGAGGTGGCGCGCGCCACCTTCGAGCGGATCAGCGCCCTGCAGCCGATCGATATCAGCTTCCCCAAGCGGGTGCCGGTCACCCCGGCCACGCGCGAGGACGCCAAGCGCCTGGCCCAGGCCAACAACCCGCAGATCGTCTCGGCCCGCTTCAGCGAGCTGGCGGCGCGCAGCAACGTGCGCTCGATCGCGGGCGAGCTGCTGCCGACCGTCTCGCTCGAGGCATCCGTCAACCACAATGACGAGCTGCAGAGCGAGAACACCAAGATCACCACCGGCCAGGTGCTGGCGCGGGTGTCGGTGCCGCTCTACGAGGGCGGGGCCACCTATGCCCGGGTCCGCGAGGCCAAGCAGACCGCGGGCCAGCGCCGCATCGAGATCGAGACCAACCGCCGCAGCGTGGTGGAGCAGGCGAGCTCGCGCTGGGACACGCTGCAGTCCGCCCGGGCCCAGATCCAGGCCCTGCGCGAGAACATCCGTGCGGCCCAGATCGCGCTCGATGGCGTGCAGCAGGAGGCCGCGGTCGGCTCGCGCACCGTGCTCGACATCCTCGATGCCGAGCAGGAGCTGTTCAACGCCCGCGTCAACCTCGTCAGCTCGCAGCGCGACGAGATGGTCGGCGTCTACGATCTGACGGCGGCGATCGGGCAGATGACGGCGCGCCATCTCGGCCTGCCGGTCGAAATCTACGACATGGATGCCTACTACGAGTCGGTGAAGGACAAGTGGGCGGGCCTGGGCGGTCCACTCGACTAGCCGGCCCCTCGACCAACCGGACGGCGCACCCGCACGGCAGGGGCGTCGCCGTCCCTCGCCCGGACAGCCCGCCGCCTGCACGACCTCGTGCCAGGACGATCCGGCGAACGGCTGAAGATGGACGGCGGAAGGGCACGGATGCCATGAGCGAACGGAAGACCCCGCCAGACCCGTCGATGGAGGAGATCCTGGCGTCGATCCGCCGGATCATCTCCGACGACAGCGCCAGGCCGGTGCCCTCGCCGGCGCCGGTGGTGGTGAGCGCGCGCGAGGAGCCGGTCATCGCCATGCCCCTGGCACCGCGCCCGGAGGACACGATCGAGCCGGCGCGGGTGCAGGCGATCCCGCTCGAGGTCGAGCCCCGGGGCGAGCCGCGACGGTCGGGCCGGCCGCGGCGGGCGGTGGAGGTCGAGGACGTCCTGGAACTGACCCAGGTCTACCAGCCGCGCATCCTGCCCGAAGCCGACGGCCGCCACGGCCGGTCCGAGCCGGAGTTTTCGCCCGATTCCGCCATCCGGCCCGATCCCGCCGCACCGCCGGAGGCGCCGCACCGCGACCAGCGGGCGGAGGCCGCCGGCCTCGTCTCGCCCGATGTCGCGGCCGAGGCGGCGGCGGCCATCGCCGCGATCACCCGGGCCGGATTCGCGTCCGCCGGCCCCGACCTGGGCGGCCTTGCGACCGGCAGCGGCCGCACCCTGGACGACCTCGTGCGCGAGCTGTTGCGGCCGATGCTGAAGGAATGGCTGGATTCCCGCCTCCCGGGTCTCGTAGAAGCGGTGGTCCGCGAGGAGATCGAGCGCGTCGTGCGTCGCTCCAATCCGCGCTGACGCCAGGATTTGCGCCGAAGTCGGGCCGCCGCAAGCCGCACCGCGGCCGGCGATTTCGGGAAACGGGGTTTTCTAGCCGATGATCGAGAAGACGTACCGCCCGGCCGAGGTCGAGGCGAAGCATTACCAGCGCTGGGAAGAGTCGGGCGCGTTCGCCGCCGACCCGGCATCGGCCAAGCAGCCCTACACGATCATGATCCCGCCGCCGAACGTCACCGGCAGCCTGCACATGGGTCATGCGCTTGATGTTACCATCCAAGACGCTCTCATCCGCTATCACCGGATGCGCGGGCGCGACGCCCTGTGGCAGCCCGGCACCGACCATGCCGGCATCGCCACCCAGATGGTGGTCGAGCGCCAGCTGGCCGGGAAGGGCATCGTGCTCGACCGGCCGGGCGTCGTCGCCGACGGCAACACGCGCACGATCGGCCGCGGCGCCTTCATCGAGAAGGTGTGGGAGTGGAAGGCCGAGTCCGGCGGCACCATCACCCGCCAGCTCCGCCGCCTCGGCGCCTCGCTCGACTGGCCGCGCGAGCGCTTCACCATGGATGCGGGCCTGAGCGCTGCGGTGCGCAAGGTGTTCGTCGAGCTGCACCGCCAGGGCCTGATCTACCGCGACAAGCGGCTGGTCAACTGGGACCCCAAGCTGCACACCGCGATTTCGGACCTGGAGGTCGAGCAGCGCGAGGTGAAGGGCCATCTCTGGCACTTCCGCTATCCGGTCGAGGGACTGGCCGATACCTACATCACCGTCGCCACCACAAGGCCGGAGACGATGCTGGGCGACACCGGCGTCGCCGTCCACCCCGAGGACGCGCGCTTCCGCGACCTGGTCGGGCGCAACGTCATCCTGCCGCTGGTCGGCCGCGCCATCCCGATCGTCGCCGACGAGTATGCGGACCCGGAGACGGGCACGGGGGCGGTCAAGATCACCCCGGCCCACGACTTCAACGATTTCGAGGTCGGCCGCCGCTGCGGGCTGGCCGCAATCAACATCTTCGACGCCGACGCGCGCCTGCTCGATTCGGTGCCGGAGCCCTATCGCGGCCTGGAGCGCTACGAGGCGCGCCGGCGCATCGTCGCCGACATGGAGGCTCTGGGCCTGGTCGAGAAGATCGAGCCGCACACCCACACCGTGCCGCACGGCGACCGCTCGGGCGTGGCGATCGAGCCGTGGCTGACCGACCAGTGGTACGTCGATGCCGCGACGCTGGCGAAGCCGGCGATTGCGGCGGTCGAGTCGGGCGAGACGGTGTTCGTGCCGCGCCAGTGGGAGAACACCTTCTTCGAGTGGATGCGCAACATCCAGCCCTGGTGCGTGTCGCGCCAGCTCTGGTGGGGCCACCAGGTGCCGGCCTGGTACGCGCCCGACGGCACCATCTTCGTCGAGGAGACCGAGGCGGAGGCAGTGGCGGCGGCGCGCCGGCATTTCGGCCGCGAGGTCGAGCTCACCCGCGATTCGGATGTGCTCGACACCTGGTTCTCCTCGGCCCTGTGGCCTTTCTCGACGCTCGGCTGGCCCGAGCAGACGCCCGAGCTCGCCCGCTACTATCCGGGCGACGTGCTGGTGACCGGCCTCGATATCATCTTCTTCTGGGTCGCCCGGATGATGATGATGGGCATCCATTTCATGGGCGACGTGCCCTTCCGCACCGTCTACATCCACGCCCTCATCCGCGACGCGCGCGGGCAGAAGATGTCGAAGTCGAAGGGCAACGTCATCGACCCGCTCGACCTCATCGACCGCTTCGGCTGCGATGCCCTGCGCTTCACGCTGGCGGCACTGGCCGCGCCCGGCCGCGACATCAAGCTGGCCGAGAGCCGGGTCGAGGGCTACCGCAACTTCGCGACCAAGCTGTGGAACGCCGCCCGCTATGCCGAGATGAACGGCTGCCAGCGCCAGGACGGCTTCGCGCCCGACGCGGTCGCCCACACCGTCAACCGCTGGATCGTGGGCGAGGTGGCGCGCACGGCGGAGCGCCTGGAGCAGGAATACGCCGCCTATCGCTTCAACGACGTGGCCAACGTCCTCTACCAGTTCGTCTGGGGCACCTTCTGCGACTGGTACCTGGAGTTCACCAAGCCGATCCTGGCCGGCGGCGACGCCGCCGCCGCGGCCGAGACCCGGACGACCACCGCCTGGGTGCTGGACCAGATCCTGCTGCTGCTGCACCCGGTCATGCCCTACATCACCGAGGAGCTGCGCGAGCAGCTGACCGACGGTGCCGGCGCGCCGCTCATCACCTCGGCCTGGCCCACCTATGGCGAGGGCTATCAGGACCCGGCCGCCGCCGCCGAGATGGGCTGGGTGGTGCGCCTGGTGTCGGAGATCCGCACCATCCGGGCCGAGATGAACGTGCCGGTCGCAGCCGAAGTGCCGCTGCTGATCAAGGATGCCGGGGCCGACGTGCAGGCGCGGCTGGCGACCCATGGCGACGTGATCCGCCGGCTGGCCCGTCTGGCCTCGATCGAGCTGGTGGCGGGCGACCCGCCGGCCGGTGCCGCCCAGTCGGTGGTCGACGGGGCGACCATCGCCCTGCCGCTCGCCGGCATCATCGACCTTGCGAAGGAACGCGCCCGGCTTGCCAAGGAGGTCGGCAAGCTCGGCGACGAGATCGCGAAGATCGAGAAGAAGCTCGGCAGCGCCGACTTCATGGCCAAGGCGCCGGAGGAGATCGTCGAGGAGCAGCGCGAGCGCGCCGCCAACGCCGCGGAAGCGAAGTCGAAGCTGGAGGCCGCACTCGCCCGGATCGCGGCCGCCTGACGGCGGCCGCGGCCATCACTCGCCGCGGCGGGCCTCGCGCTCGTTGCGCCAGTGCTGGAACAGGCGGCGCCGGTGGGCGTCGGTGACCCGGCGCTTGAGGGTGGCGTAGATCATCCGCAGGCTGCTCATGGCTCGAGACTCCGGCTGTCGGCCGACCGAGGGGTTGATTCGCTCCGGGAAAGCTAGGAGCCAACGGTGACAAACCGGTGTCGTTCCCGTGGCGGGTCGAGGGGGCGCGGCAGGCCGACGACACCTGTGGCAAATTTGCTTGATCGCCGGCGCAAGGCGTGGCGACCATCGGTTCCAGAGCCGGGTACCGGCAATCTGACGGACGGTAAGGGGTAGGGAATGGCGCGCATCGCGGTCGCAGGCTTCCAGCACGAAACGAACACCTTTGCGCCGGCCAGGGCGACCTACCAGGCCTTCGTCGAGGGCGGCGGCTGGCCGCCCCTGCTGCGCGGCAACGAGCTGCCGGCCCGGGTCCACGGCATGAACCTGCCGATGGCGGGCGCGATCGAGGTGCTGCAGAAGCGCGGCCACGCGGTGGTGCCGATCGTCTGGGCCGCCGCGGTGCCGTCCTCCTACGTCACCCAGGATGCGTTCGAGCGCATCTCGGCGATGATCGTCGGCGACCTCGCCTCCCAGGGGCCCTACGACGCGGTCTATCTCGACCTGCACGGCGCCATGGCGGTCGAGCAGTTCGAGGATGGCGAGGGCGAGCTGCTGCGCCGGGTGCGGGCGATCGTCGGGCCGGACATCCCGGTCTTCACCAGCCTCGACCTGCATTCCAACACGACCCCGGAGATGGTCGAGTTCTCCGACCTGATGGTCGCCTACCGCACCTATCCCCACGTCGACATGGCGGAGACGGGCGGGCGCGCCGCGGCCATGCTGGACCGGGCGCTGAAGGAGAAGCGGCCGGTCTACAAAGCCTATCGCCAGCTGCCGTTCCTGATCCCGCTCACCTGGCAGTGCACCTTCATCGAGCCGGGCCAGTCGCTCTACGCCTTCTGCGCCGCGCTGGAAGGCGACGACGTGCTGTCGGTCTCGTTCACCCCCGGGTTTCCGGCGGCCGACATCCACCATTGCGGGCCGGCGGTGCTGGCCTATGGCTGGACCCAGGCGGCGGCCGACGAGGCGGCCGACCGGATGACGGCGGCGGTGGCCGAGGCCGAGATGGCCTTCGCCGGCAAGCTCTACGACCCGGATTCGGTGGTGCAGGAGGCGGCTCGCCTGGCCGAGGGCGCTTCCAAGCCGGTCGTCATCGCGGACACCCAGGACAATCCCGGTGCCGGCGGCAACTCCGACACCACCGGCCTCCTGGCCGCGATGATCCGCAACGACGCCCAGAACGCGGCCCTCGGCCTGTTGTGGGACCCGGCCTCGGCCAAGGCGGCGCACGCCGCGGGCGAGGGCGCCACGATCCGCCTCAAGCTGGGCGCGGTCTCCGGCGTCGCCGGCATCGAGCCGGTCGAGGCGGACTTCCGGGTCGAGAAGCTGGGCAACGGCGAATTCACCTGCACCGGCCCGTTCTACGGCGGCGCCCACATGGCGCTGGGCCTGATGGCCTGCCTGTCGATCGGCGGCGTGCGGATCGCGGTCTCGTCCAAGAAGTGCCAGGCGGCCGACCAGGAGATGTTCCGCCATGTCGGCATCGAGCCGACGAAGACGGCGATCCTCGGCCTCAAGAGCTCGGTGCATTTCCGCGCCGACTTCCAGCCGATCGCCGAGACCATCCTGGTGGTCGAAGCGCCCGGCCCGATGATCGTCGACCCCGCCAACCTGCCCTTCACCCGCCTGCGCGAGGGCGTGCGGATCAACCCGGGCGGCCCGCAGTTCGTGGCACCCGCGGCGTGATGCGCGGCTCCCGGTCCGGCCAGCCGGACCGGGAGCCGCCCTTCAGGCCGCCAGCGTGCACCAGACCGGGGTGTGGTCGGAGGCGCGCTCGCGGCCACGCGGCTCCTTGTCGATGCCGGCCTCGAGCAGGCGGTCGGCTGCCTGCGGCGACAGCAGCAGGTGGTCGATGCGCAGCCCCTCGTCGCGGTACCAGCGGCCCTGGACATAGTCCCAGTAGGAATACTGGTGCGGCTCGGGATGCAGGGACCGGAAGGCGTCGGTCAGGCCGAGATGAAGGAGGGTGCGGAAGCGTGCCCGGCTTTCCGGCCGGCACAGCGCGTCGTCCGCCCACTTGACCGGGTCGTAGACGTCGTCGTCGGTCGGGCAGACATTGTAGTCGCCGGCCAGCACGAAGGTCTCCTCGGCCGCCAGCAGGGCGCGGGCATGCGGGATCAGCCGGTCCATCCAGGCGAGCTTGTAGGCGAACTTCTCGCCCGGTGCCGGGTTGCCGTTCGGCAGGTAGATGGAGGCAACCCGCACACCCGACACGGTCGCCTCGATGTAGCGCGCCTGCAGGTCGTCGGGGTTGCCGGGCAGGCCGCGGACCACGTCCTCGATCGGGCTCTTCGCCAGGATCGCGACCCCGTTGTAGGTCTTCTGGCCGTGGGTGGCGACGTTATAGCCGAGATCCTCGACCTCGGCCGCCGGGAAGGCCTCGTCGACGCATTTCAGCTCCTGCAGCAGGAGCACGTCGGGCCGCGCCTCGCCCAGCCACTGCACCAGGTTGGGCAGCCGGGCCTTGACCGAATTGACGTTCCAGGTGGCGATCTTCACCGGCGCCACCCCATCTGACGGTGCCCCATCAGATCGCGAACGAGCTTCCGCAGCCGCAGGACGAGGTGGCGTTGGGGTTGGTGATGCGGAAGGCCGCGCCCACCATCTCCTCGACATAGTCGACGGCCGCGCCGTTCAGCAGGTCGAGCGAGGTATCGTCGACCACCACCTCGACGCCGTGCTGGGCGAACTGGCGGTCGTCCTCGTTGCGCTGGTCGTCGAACGTGAAGCCGTACTGGAAGCCGGAGCATCCGCCGCCGGACACGGCGATGCGCAGGAACATGCCCTTGAACTCGTCCTGTTCCTGCAGCTCGCGGATGCGGCGGGCGGCGTTCTCGGTGACCGTCATCCGGCGGTCGTCAATCACGGAAGTGCCTTCGGGCATGGGATCCTCGCTCGGGAAGCCATATGTAATGGGTCTGCGGCCGCTGTCAAAGGGCGGGACTTCCCGGGCGGCTCCCCATTCGATAGGTTCCGGCCCGACATGGCTCCAGCCGCCCCCGGTCCTGCCCCGTATGCCTGCCGGCCGGAGGAGTCGCGCGGGCGCCGCGTCGCGGAGGCGGAGAGCGCCACCCGCACCGCCTTCCAGCGCGACCGCGACCGGATCATCCATTCCGCGGCGTTCCGGCGGCTGGAATACAAGACCCAGGTGTTCGTCAACCACGAGGGCGACCACTACCGCACCCGCCTGACCCACTCGATCGAGGTGGCGCAGATCGCCCGCTCCCTGGCCCGCGCGCTCGGCCTGAACGAGGACCTGGCGGAGGCGGTCGCGCTTGGCCACGACCTCGGCCACACGCCCTTCGGCCATGCGGGGGAGGAGGCGCTCGACACCGCCATGGCGGCCTTCGGCGGCTTCAGCCACAACGACCAGACCTTCCGGGTGCTGACCCAGCTGGAACGCCGCTACGTCGCCTTCGACGGGCTCAACCTGACCTGGGAGACGCTGGAGGGCACGGTCAAGCACAACGGCCCGCTGGCGGCGGGCACGGTGCCGCCGACCATGGGCACGGTGCCGCCGACCATCGCCGCCTTCGACCGGGACTGTCCGCTCGGCCTCGACGGCTGGCCCAGCGCCGAGGCGCAGGTGGCCGCCCTGGCGGACGACATCGCCTACAACAACCACGACATCGACGACGGGCTGCGCGCCGGCCTGTTCGCGCTCGACGACCTGGCCGACGTGCCGCTGGCCGGGCCGATCTTCGGCGAGGTGACGCGGGCCCATCCCGGCATCGAGCCGGCGCGCCTCATCCACGAGGGGGTGCGGCGCATGATCGACCGCATGGCCAACGACCTGCTGGGGGAGACCCGCCGCCGCCTGGCCGAGCTCGCGCCCCGCTCGGTCGACGACATCCGCGCCGCCGGCCGGCCGGTGGTCGGGTTCAGCGAGACCATGCGCACCCACGACCGGGCATTGAAGGCCTTCCTCTTCGAGCGCATGTATCGCCACTACCGGGTGAACCGGATGGCGAGCAAGGCGCGCCGGGTGGTGCGCGACCTGTTCGGCCTGCTGGTGGCGGAGCCGAACTGCCTGCCGACCGACTGGCGGGCCCAGGCGGGGGAGCCGGGGACGGCGCGCACCGTGCGCGTGGTCGCCGACTATGTCGCCGGCATGACCGATCGCTTCGCGCTGGACGAACATACCCGCCTGTTCGACGTCCATGCGCGCACCTGACGCGGGACAATCGCAGGGGAATCGGGGCATACGGAGCCAATGAACGTCTTTCACCATTTCCGCGACCGGGTCCTCGCTGCCGTCGGCACCCTCCAGGCCGCGGGCCGCCTGCCGGCCGACCTCGACCTGTCGCGCGTCGTCGTCGAGCCGCCGCGCGATCCCGCCCATGGCGACCTGTCGTCGAACGTGGCCATGGTCCTGGCCAAGCCCGCGCGCAGCAACCCGCGCGCCCTCGCCGAGATGGTGGCGGGGGCGCTGGCCGACGGCGAGGGCGTGGTGGCGGTGGAGATCGCCAATCCCGGCTTCCTCAATCTGCGCCTGACCCCGGCATTCTGGCGCGAGCGCATCCGCGACGTGCTGCGGGCCGGGACCGCCTATGGCGATTCGGCGATGGGGCAGGGACGGGCCGTCAACGTCGAGTATGTCTCGGCCAACCCGACCGGGCCCATGCATATCGGCCATGCCCGGGGCGCGGTGGTCGGCGACGCGCTCGCCGCCCTGCTGGAGAAGGCGGGCTACGCCGTCACCCGGGAATACTACATCAACGATGCCGGCGGGCAGGTCGACGTGCTGGCCGCCTCCACCCACATGCGCTACCGCGAGGCGCTGGGCGAGGAGATCGGGGCGATCCCCGAAGGGCTCTATCCGGGCGACTACCTGCGCGCCCTCGGCGAGGAACTGGCCGCCCAGGACGGCGACCGCTGGCTCGCCGCGCCGACGGAGGAATGGCTGCCGGTCTTCCGGCGCCGCGCCATCGACGGGATGATGGCGCTGATCCGCGACGACCTGCAGGCGCTGGGCGTGCGGCATGACATCTTCACCTCCGAGCGCAGCCTGGTCGATTCGGGCGCCATCGAGCGCGCGCTGGAGGTGCTGGAGGCCCGCGGCCTGCTCTATACGGGCGTGCTGGAAGCCCCCAAGGGCAAGCAGCCCGACGACTGGGAGCCGCGGCCGCAGACCCTGTTCCGGGCCACCCAATCCGGCGACGACGTCGACCGCCCGCTGCGCAAGTCGGACGGCAGCTGGACCTATTTCGCGGCCGACATCGCCTATCATTTCGACAAGTTCCGCCGCGGCTTCGCGACCCAGATCGACGTCTGGGGCGCCGACCATGGCGGCTACGTCAAGCGCATGCAGTCGGCGGTGGCGGCCGTCACCGGCGGCGAGGCGGCGCTCGACGTCAAGATCTGCCAGCTCGTCAACCTGATGGACGATGGCGAGCCGGTGAAGATGTCGAAGCGCGCCGGCACCTTCGTCACCCTGCGCGAAGTGGTCGATGCGGTCGGGCGCGACGTCGTCCGCTTCATCATGCTGACCCGCAAGAACACCGAGACGCTCGACTTCGATCTCGCCCGGGTGCGCGAGCAGTCGAAGGACAACCCGGTCTTCTACGTCCAGTATTCCCACGCCCGCGCGCATTCGGTCCTGCGCCACGCGCGCGAAAAGTTGGCTGCCGCCGACCTTTCCCCGGCGGCCCTGGCCGGGGTACAATTGGACGGGATTTCGGACCCGGCAGAGTTGGTCCTGATTCGCCAAATGGCGCAGTGGCCGCGCATCGTGGAGAGCGCGGCCGAGGCGCATGAGCCGCACAGAATAGCGTTTTTCCTCTATGATCTGGCCAGTTCCTACCATATGTTGTGGAACAAGGGGAAAGACGACGCAAGTCTTCGCTTTCTAGTGCGGGATGACGAAAACCTGACGTTGGCCCGATTGGCTCTGGTCCAGGCGTTTGCCCTGGTCATTGCGTCGGGGCTCCGGGTGTTCGGCGTCGAACCCGTCGAGGAGATGCGCGCATGACCATCGAACTCAATCACGACGCCGCCGAGCGCGCGCTCGGGCGGGACTATGGCAGCGACGACCGGCGCGCGCGGCCGTGGCTGATCGGGGTGGTGGCGCTGGCGGTCATCGGGACCTTCTGCGGCATCGTCTGGTACGCCTACACCCAGGGGCTGAGCCAGGGCCGGGGCGGTTCCCTGCCGATCCTGCGCGCCGACCCCTCGCCGATCCGCGAACGGCCGGCCGAGCCAGGCGGCATGAAGGTGCCCCACCAGGACAAGCTGGTCTACGACCAGGTGGCCCGCGCGCCGTCGTCGGCGCCGATGGTCGAGCGCATGCTGCCGCCGCCGGAGACCCCGATCGCCCGCCCGGTCGCCCCGCGTACCTCCGTCGCCCCGCCGCCCTCGGCGCCGGTCACGCCCGTCACCCCGATCGCGCCGCCCATGGCCGCGGCGCCGACGCCGCCCCCGGCCGCGCCGGTCCAGCCGGCGACGCCGCCGTCCGCCCGGCCTTCGCCGCCCGCTCCCGCAGCGCAGGCTCCGAGCCAGCTGGCTCCGACCCAGTTGGCGCCGCCGGCCGGGCTGCGCCCGCCGCCGTCGGCGCCGTCCGCGACGACGCCGCTTCCCCAGCCGGCACCGCCGCCCGCCGCCGCCGCGCCAGCCCCGCCGCCGCCTGCCGCACCTCCGGCCGCATCGACCGCCCCGGCTCCCATCCCCGGCGGCGCCTACCGCATCCAGCTCGCCGCGGTGCGCTCGCAGGAATCGGCGCAGCAGGAGTGGGAGAAGATGAAGGCGGCCCATTCGGCCGTCCTGGGACGCCTGTCGTCGCAGATCGTGCGCGTCGACCTCGGCGAATCGCGGGGCGTCTTCTACCGCATCCAGGCCGGGCCGTTCGGCGACCCGGAAGCCGCGCGCCGGACCTGCCAGGCGCTCAAGGACCGGAATGTCAGCTGCCTCGTCGTCCGTCCCTGAGATCATCGTTCCGGCGGAGGCACCCGCCCGGCCGGAACGACAGCCCGACCGCTTTCCCCGCGCAGTCGTCTTCGGTTGCGCGGGGACTTCGCTTTCGGACCGGGAGGCCCGCTTCTTCCAGGCGGCAGCTCCGCTCGGGTTCATCCTCTTTCGCCGCAACGTCGCGACGCCGGAGCAGGTCGCCCGTCTGACCCACGACCTGCGCCAGGCGATCGGCCAGCCCCACGCCCCGGTCCTGGTCGACCAGGAGGGCGGCCGGGTCGCGCGGCTGCGGCCGCCGCACTGGCCGGAATTCCCCGCCGCCCGGCGCTTCGGCGACCTCTGGCGGCACGACCCGGAGCGGGCGGTGGAAGCGGTGCGGGCCAACAGCCGCGTCCTGGCCGCCACCCTGCTGCCGCTCGGCATCACCGTGGACTGCCTGCCGGTGCTCGACCTGCCGGCGCCGGGCAGCCACGACGTGATCGGTGATCGCGCCTACTCGACCGACCCGATCGCCGTCGCCCAGCTCGGCCTGGCCGCGGCCGAGGGCCTGCTGGAGGGCGGCGTGCTGCCGGTCGTCAAGCACATGCCCGGCCATGGGCGGGCCGGGGTCGACAGCCACCACGAGCTGCCGACCGTCGACGCCGCGGAGGCCGACCTGCTGGCGCGCGACTTCGCGCCGTTCCGGGCCCTGCGCTATATGCCGCTCGGCATGACCGCCCATGTCCGCTACCTGGCGCTCGACGCCACCCGCCCGGCGACCCTGTCGCCGGTAGTGCTGGGCGAGTTCATCCGCGACCGCATCGGCTTCGCCGGGCTGCTCTTCACCGACGACCTGTCGATGCAGGCCCTGCCGGGGGCGATCGAGGACCGGGCGGCCGCCGCCATCGAGGCCGGCTGCGACGTCGCCCTGCATTGCAACGGCGACCTGGACGAGATGGTCCGGGTCGCCGCCGCCGTCCCGCCGATGAGCCGCCACGCGGCCCGGCGGTGGAGCATCGCCGAGGGAATCCGCCAGCGCAGCCAGCAGCCGGCAGACCCCGACCGCCTGACGCAGTGGCGGGACATGATGCTGGCCGGCGGCTGAAGGCGGAACGCGCTTGGACGATCTCATCTTCACCCTCTCGATCTGGACCCTCCCGGTCCTGATCGCCATCACCTTCCACGAGGCGGCGCACGGCTTCGTCGCGCGCATGCGCGGCGACGACACCGCCTGGCGGCTGGGGCGCGTCACCTTCAACCCGCTGAAGCATGTCGACCCGTTCGGCACCGTCATCCTGCCGGCGATGCTGCTGATCGGCTCCGGCGGGCGCTTCCTGTTCGGCTTCGCCAAGCCGGTGCCGGTCGATTTCTCGCGCCTCGACAACCCGCGCATGGACATGGTCTGGGTGGCGCTGGCCGGCCCCGGCATCAACCTCGTGCTGGCGCTGACGGCGGCCGTGCTCGGGCATTTCGTGCCGGTGCTGCCGTCCTTCATGGGGGAATGGGCGCTCTTCAACCTGGTCAACGCGATCCAGATCAACGTCGTGCTGGCGGTCTTCAACATGCTGCCGCTGCCGCCGCTCGATGGCGGCCGGGTGGCGGTCGGCCTGCTGCCGGCCAGCCTCGCCTATCCGCTGGCCCGCCTGGAGCAGTATGGGCTGTTCATCCTGATCGGGCTGCTGTTCCTGCTGCCCTTCCTCGGCCAGCAGGTCGGCATCGACCTTGACCTGCTGCGCTGGCTGATCGGCGGGCCGACCGAGTTCCTGGTCGAGGGCATCCTGAACCTGACCGGCTTCGACCCGCTCGCGACCCTGTCGGGCGTGCGCTGAGCCGGGCGGGCGCTGACCGGAGGCCCGCCATGGCCACTGCCGATGGCTTTGCCGAGGACCATCCGGCCAGCGCCGAAGAGGGCGCGCTGGTCGTCGACCTGGAAGGGTTCGAGGGGCCGATCGACGTGCTCCTGGCGCTCGCCCGCGACCAGAAGGTCGACCTCGCCCGCATCTCGATCCTGGCGCTCGCCGACCAGTACCTCGCCTTCGTGACCGCGGCCAAGGCGCTGCGGCTGGAGCTGGCGGCCGAGTACCTCGTGATGGCGGCCTGGCTCGCCTACCTCAAGTCGCGCCTGCTCCTGCCGGAGCCGGAGGTGGAGGACGACGAGCCGAGCGGCCAGGACCTGGCCGAGGCGCTGGCCTTCCAGCTGCGCCGGCTGGAGGCGATGCAGCGGGTCGGGGCGCAGCTGCTGGGCCGCGCCCAGCTCGGCCGCGACGTCTTCGCGCGCGGCCAGCCGGAAGGGGTGCGCAACGTCACCCGCGGCGTCTACGAGCTGTCGCTGTTCGACCTGCTGAAGGCCTATGCGGAGCATCGCCGCCAGCGCGACGGCGCGGTCCTGCATCTCGACCGGGTCGATCTCTACTCCATGGACGACGCCCTGCAGCGCCTGTCCCTGCTGGTCGGGCGGACGCCGGGCTGGAGCACGCTCGCCAGCTACCTGCCGGACGATCTCCGACCCGGCATCGCCACCCGCGCGGCGCTGGCCGCCATGTTCGCCGCCAGCTTGGAAATGGCGCGGGACGGGCGGATCGTGCTACGCCAGGACCAGATGTTCGGACCGATATTCATTCGCGACCGGCCGGGGAGCCCCGCCGGCGCCGCAGAGGACGAGACGTGAGCACCCCTCCGGCTGCCCCGGACCCCGATCCCGAGCTGCGTCTGGCCGAGGCGCTGCTGTTCGCCGCCGCCGAGCCGCTCGACGCCCAGACCATCGGCAGCCGGATGCCCGAAGGCACCGACGTCGAGGCGCTGATGGAGCGGCTGGCGGCAGCCTATCGCGACCGCGGCGTGCAGGTGGTGCGGGTGGCCGGGCGCTGGGCGATGCGCACCGCCCCGGACCTGGCGGGCGCGCTCCGGCTGGAGCGGACGGTCGCCCGCAAGCCGACCCGTGCCGCCATCGAGACGCTGGCGATCATCGCCTACCACCAGCCGGTGACCCGGGCGGAGGTGGAAGAGATCCGCGGCGTCGCCCTGAACCGCGGGACGCTGGAGACGCTGATGGAGGCCGGCTGGGTGCGGCCGAAGGGCCGCCGGCAGACCCCGGGCCGGCCGGCGACCTGGGTGACGACGGACCAGTTCCTGGCCCATTTCGGCCTCGACCAGCTGGCCGACCTGCCCGGCATCGACGAGCTGAAGGCCGCCGGCCTGCTCGACCAGCGGCCGGTCCTCAACCCGATCCCCTCGGACGCCGAGCCGCCGGATGCGGGCCCCGATGAATCCGACCCCTATGAGACCGGGCCCGATGAAGCCGCCCGCGAAGAGCCGTCCGGCGCGGCTGACACCCTCGACGACAGGTTCTGAGATGGCATTGGCATACGACCAGGCGGCCGGCGGCCCGCGGCGGCAGGCGGCCCTGTCCGGCTCCGCGCTAGAGCTGTCCGGCTCCGCGCTGGAGCTGGAAGGCATCGTCCATGCCTATGACGGGGTCGAGGCGGTGCGCGGGGTCAGTCTGTCGGTCGCCGCCGGCGAGGTGGTCTGCCTGCTGGGGCCGTCCGGCTGCGGCAAGACGACCATGCTGCGCGTCGCGGCCGGGCTGGAGCGCCTGCAGCAGGGCCGGGTCGCGATCGCCGGGCGGACCGTCGCCGGCGGCGGGCTCGACCGTCCACCGGAGGAACGCGGCGTCGGGCTGGTGTTCCAGGACTATGCGCTCTTCCCGCATCTCTCGGTGCGCGACAACGTGGCCTTCGGCCTGGGCCGGATGCCGGCGGCCGAGCGGCGGCGGCGGGCGATCGAGGTGCTGCAGCGGGTCGGCCTCGCCGGCCTGGCGGAGGCCTATCCGCACACCCTGTCGGGTGGCCAGCAGCAGCGGGTGGCGCTGGCCCGCGCGCTCGCCCCGCAGCCCGGCGTGATGCTGCTGGACGAGCCCTTCTCGGGCCTCGACACCCGCCTGCGCGACCAGGTGCGCGACGAGACCCTGCATGTGCTGAAGGACACCGGCACCGCCACCCTGCTGGTCACCCACGACCCGGAGGAGGCGATGTTCATGGCCGACCGCATCGCCGTCATGCGGGCCGGCCGGCTGGAGCAGCTGGGTGCGCCGGCCGACCTCTACTACGCGCCGACCAACGCCTTCGTCGCCGCCTTCTTCGGCGAGGTGAACCGGCTGTCCGGCACCGTCGCGGCGGGGCGGGTGGAGACGCCCTTCGGCGCCGTCGACGCCGGCCCGCACCTGGACGGCACCGCCGTCGAGGTGCTGATCCGGCCGGAGGCGATGCGCCTGTCGCCCGCGCCCGATTCCGCCCCCGGGGCCGACTCCGCCCCCGGGGCTGCGGCCGACCAGGGTGGGCCCGGGCGGGCCCGGGTCATGGCCGCGCGCATGCTGGGGCGCAGCTCGCTGGTGCATCTCGACGTCGCGGTCGGCGGCGGCGGCCGGCTGCACTTGCATGCCAGGGTTCCGGGGCGATTCCTGCCGGCGGAGGGCACATCGCTGGCGGTCGCGCTGGACCGCGCGCAGACCTTCGTCTTCGCGCGAGAAGCGACGGTTTGAAGCGCCCGCCGGTCGTTGCGGCAGCAGGGCCTTTCTGCCAGTATCCGGCTCCATTTCGCCACCCCCTCAATCATCGCCGCAACCGCCCATGCCGAGCGTGCTCGAAATCATCCTGGTGGCCCTCGTCGTGGCGCTGTTCTTCGGCGCCTCCCGGGTGTTCGGCGCGTCCGGGTTGACCGTGTCGATGCGCGAGCTCGGCCGGGCGGCCGGCCGCGCCACGCGCGGCGCCGCGGCGCCTGCCGCCGGGCCGGCGGGGAAGTCGCTGCCGGCCCTGGCGGCGCCCCCGCGCCCGCCGGCGGCCGGCTGAGCAGGCCCGGCACGGGCCCGGGCGGGAGCGCGCATGTTCGATATCGGATGGTCCGAACTGGCGGTCATCGCGGTGGTGGCGCTGGTCGTCATCGGCCCGAAGGACCTGCCGCGGGTGCTGCGCACCGTCGGCCAGTGGATCGCGCGGGCGCGTGCCGTGGCCCGGGACTTCCAGAGCAGCGTCGACGAGATGGCGCGCGAGGCCGACCTGCAGGACGTGAAGAAGCAGCTCGACGAGCTGCGCTCGACCAACGTCTCCGAGCTGATCGAGAAGCATATCGACCCCAAGGGCGAGATGCGCCAGGCGTTCGAGCCGCCCAAGGAGTTGAGCCACGACCCCTTCTCCGGGGACAACGGGCGGCCCACCCCATACGTGCCGCCGCCGGCCGAGACGGTCGCCGACACGCCGACGGGCGCGCCGGCAGCGGACGATACGCCCGCGATCGCGGCCATTCCCGACGTCGTGCCGCCGCCGACGGATGCGCCGCCCGCCGAGCCACCGCCCACCGAGCCACCAACGGCGCCGAAGCCGCCGGCGGGCGCGGCCTAGGACCCGCATGATGCGCGAAGACGAGGATATCGAAGACAAGAAGATGCCGCTGCTCGATCACCTGATCGAGCTGCGCAACCGGCTGATGTGGTCGGTCGGCGCCATCCTGGTGGCCTTCGGCATCTGCTATTACTTCTCGGCCGACATCTACAATTTCCTGACCCGGCCGCTGGCCGAGGCGCTGGGCGACCGCGAGGGCCGCCGGATGATCTTCACCGATCTGACGGAAGCCTTCTTCACCTACATCAAGGTGGCATTCTGGGCGGCGACGCTGCTGTCCTTCCCGATCATCGCCAGCCAGATCTGGATCTTCGTGGCGCCCGGCCTCTACCGCAACGAGCGCCGGGCGTTCCTGCCGTTCCTGGTGGCGACGCCGGTGCTGTTCACGCTGGGCGCCTCGCTCGTCTACTACTTCATCTTCCCGCTCGCCTGGCGCTTCTTCCTCAGCTTCGAGCAGCCGGGGGCGGGCGGCGACCTGCCGATCCAGCTCGAGGCCAAGGTCAACGAGTACCTGTCGCTCGTCATGACCATGATCTTCGCGTTCGGCCTCGCCTTCCAGCTGCCCGTCCTGCTGACCCTGCTGGCCCGCGTCGGCATCGTCAGCGCGGCGATGCTGGCCCGCGGGCGGCGCTACGCGATCGTCGGGATCTTCATCTTCGCCGCGGTCGTCACCCCGCCCGACGTGATCAGCCAGGTGGGCCTCGCCCTGCCGATGATCCTGCTGTACGAGATTTCCATCATCTCCGCCAAGCTGGCCGAGCGGGCCCGGCGCAAGCGGGACGAGGAGGACGAGGCGGAGGCGGCGGCCGATGCCGCGGCAGCGGATGGCCGATCGACCGCCGGCCGGTCGCCCGACGACCCGGCCTGACGCGACGCCGCCCGCCCGACCTCTATTTCAAGCGAACGAACATGCACGACATTCGAGCCATTCGGGACGAGCCCGAGCAATTCGACCGCGGCCTCGCCCGCCGCGGGTTGGGCGCGCGTGCGCCCCAGATCCTGGCGCTCGACGCCGAGCGCCGCCAGATCCAGACCCGCCTCCAGGAGCTCCAGCAGCGCCGCAACGAGGCGTCGAAGGCGATCGGCCAGGCAAAGAGCCGCGGCGAGGATGCCGCTCCGGCGATCGCCGAGGTCGCCCGCCTGAAGGAGGAGCTGCCGCGGCTGGAGGCACGCGAGACGGAACTCGCGGCCGAGCTCGACACGCTCCTGGCGGAGCTGCCCAACCTGCCCGCGGACGACGTGCCCGACGGCACCTCGGAGGCGGACAATGCCGAGCTGCGCCGGTTCGGGACCCGGCCCGCCTTCAACCACGCCGCGCGCGAGCATTTCGACCTCGGCGAGGCGATGGGGCTGATGGATTTCCAGGCCGCCGCCCGCCTGTCCGGGGCCCGCTTCGTGGTCCTGAAGGGGCAGCTGGCGCGGCTGGAACGGGCCCTGGCCGCGTTCATGCTGGACATCCACACGGGCGAATTCGGCTATACCGAGGTGCAGCCGCCGCTCCTGGTGCGCGACGAGGCGGTCTTCGGCACCGGCCAGCTGCCGAAGTTCGGCGACGACCTGTTCCGCACCACCAACGGCTTCTGGCTGATCCCGACGGCCGAGGTGCCGCTGACCAACCTGGCCGCCGACCAGATCCACGACCTGGCGGCGCTGCCGCTGCGGTTTACGGCCTACACGCCTTGCTTCCGTTCCGAGGCAGGATCGGCCGGACGCGACACCCGGGGCATGCTGCGCCAGCACCAGTTCGGCAAGGTCGAGCTGGTCTCGATCACCGCCGACGACCAGTCCGAGGCCGAGCACGAGCGCATGACCCGGGCGGCGGAGACGGTGCTGCAGCGGCTCGGCCTGCACTACCGGGTGATGGCGCTGTGCACCGGCGACATGGGGTTCAGCGCCCGGCGGACCTACGACCTGGAGGTGTGGCTGCCGGGGCAGGGGGCGTTCCGCGAGATATCGAGCTGCTCCACCTGCGGCGACTTCCAGGCGCGGCGGATGAAGGCCCGCTACCGCGCGGCCGGCGAGAAGGGGACACGCTTCGTGCACACGTTGAACGGCTCCGGCCTCGCCATCGGCCGCACCCTGATCGCCATCCTGGAGAACTACCAGCGCGAGGACGGGCTGGTGACGGTACCGGAGGCGCTGCGGCCCTACCTGGGCGGGGCCGAGGTGATCGGCCAGCCGGCCGGAGCGGCGGCATGACCGCGATCGACCTCTCGACCGCCCGCATTCTGGTCACCAACGACGACGGCATCCATGCGCCGGGCATCAAGGTGCTGGAGAAGGTGGCGCGCTCCCTCACCAAGGACGTCTGGACGGTGGCGCCGGAGGAGGAGCATTCCGGCGCCGGCCACTCGCTGACCCTGCGCTACCCCCTGCGGCTGCGCCAGCTGTCGCGCCGCCGCTTCGCGGTCGACGGCACCCCGACCGACGCCGTGCTGCTCGGCGTCCAGGTGCTGCTGAAGTCGAAACGGCCGACGCTGGTCCTGTCCGGGGTGAACCGGGGCGGCAACCTGGGCGAGGACGTGACCTATTCCGGCACCGTCGCCGCCGCCATGGAGGGGACGCAGCTCGGCATCCCCTCGATCGCGCTCAGCCAGTGCACGCGGCCCGGCCAGCCGGTCTACTGGTCGGCGACCGAGCACCACGCGGCCGAGGTGATCCGCCGCGTCTGCGCGGTGGGCTGGCCCCGCAACGTGCTGATCAACCTCAACTTCCCGCCCTGTCCACCGGCCAGCGTGACCGGCATCCAGGCGACCAGCCAGGGGCGGCACAAGATCGGCGGCGCGCTCCAGGAAGGGCGCGATCCGCGCGGCCTCGCCTACTACTGGATCGCCACCACCCGCGACGAGGACGACGCGGTCGAGGGCACCGACCTGCATGCGGTGCGCAACGGCCGCATCTCGGTGACCCCGCTCTTCCTCGACCTCACCCATCGCCCGACCCTGAAGCCGCTGGCGGAGATCTTTCCGTGAGCGCCGGGCCGCGCCAGCTCCGTCTCGTCATGGAGCTGCGGCGGCAGGGCATCGGCGACACGCGCGTGCTGGGCGCCATCGAGCGCATCCCGCGGGAAAGCTTCGTGCCCGCGACCTTCCGCGACCAGGCCTACGAGGACACGGCCCTGCCGATCGGCCATGGCCAGACCATCAGCCAGCCGACCGTGGTCGCCCGGATGACCGAGGCGCTCCAGGTCAGCGACCGGCACCGGGTGCTGGAGATCGGCACCGGCTCCGGCTACCAGGCGGCCGTGCTGGCCCGGCTGTGCCGGCGCCTCTACACCATCGAGCGGCACCGCGACCTGCTGCAGAGCGCGGAGGCCCGCTTCCGCGACCTGCGCCTGCACAACATCACCGCGCGCTGGGGCGACGGGACCAAGGGCTGGCCCGAATCGGCGCCCTTCGACCGCATCATCGTCACCGCGGCGGGGCTGGAGATCCCCGACAGCCTGACCGATCAGCTGGCGCCGGGCGGCATCATCATCATCCCGGTCGGCGAGCGCACCGAGGTGCAGCGGCTGGTGCGCATCGTGGCCGAAGAGGACGGCCTGGTGTGCAGCGACCTCGGTACCGTGCGCTTCGTGCCGCTGGTCGCCGGCCTGCCGCGGGCGGCGGCCGAGCGCCGGCCCGCCTGAACCAGCCCCGGCCGCACCATCCGATGCCGCTCGCCGACCGGCGATTTGCGCCTGACTCGGCCGCCCCGCTAGGATCGGGCCGATGACAGGACGGCGAAGCTGCCGCCCGGCCGCGATCACCCTCTCCCTGGCGGCAGTGCTGGCGCTCGGCGCCTGCCAGAGGGACTACGAACCGATCGAGGTGTGGGATCCCAACCGGCCATCGGCATCCCCGACGGCGGTGGCGGACGATCGCGTCCCGCCGACCGGCCCGGTCGAGCGCGCCGCGGCGCGGCCTCAGCCGCGCTCGGTGGTTCGCGCAGCCGCAATCCAGGGCGGGGCCGGCGCGGCACCCCCGGCCGCGTCGCCATCGTCCCCGCCGTCCTCCGGGGGCATCGTCCTGCCGCCGCCCTTGCCGCAGCGGCGGCTCGATGCGATGGACCGCAACGCCGCCCCGCCGGTCGGGGAGGCACCCGGCCAGGCGCCCGCTCCGCCGCCGGCACCCCAAGCGGCTCCTGCGACCGCGGCGCCGGTCCCAGCCGCACCGCCCCCGGCCGTCGCGGCGTCCGCCGCCGCCCAGCCGGCAGCCGGCGGCACCGTGACGGTGCGCAGCGGCGAGACGCTGTTCGCGATCTCGCGGCGCACCGAGGTGCCGGTCCGCGCCCTGATCGATGCCAACAGCCTGAAGCCGCCCTACCGGCTGCTCGCCGGCCAGCGCATCGTGGTGCCCGCCAACCGCTTCCACGAGGTCCAGCCGGGAGAGACCCTCTACAGCGTGTCGCGGCGCTACGGCGTGGCGATGAGCGTGCTGGTGCGCGACAACGATCTCGACGCGCCCTACGGCGTGCGCGCCGGCGAGCGCTTGAAGATCCCGTCCGTCTCGGCCCCGGAGACCATGGTGGCGAGCCTGCCGCCGCCGACGTCCAATCCGCAGCACGTCCTGCAGCTTCCCCCGTCGGCCGCCCCGCAGCCGCAGCCGGGCCAGGTGCTGCGGCCGCCGCCCGACGCGGCAGCGCCGCCCCAGGTGCTGCGCCCGCCGCCCGACGCCGTGCCGCAGGTGGGCAGCCTGCCCCCGTCCGAGACGGCGCCGCCGGCCGGCGTCCTGACCCTGCCCCCCGGCTACGCGCCGGATCCGGTCCTGCCGCCCGCGGTGCCGAGCCGGACCGTCTCGCCCCCGCCGGAGGCAGCACCGCCGGCAGCGCCGCCAGCGCCGGAGCCCCCGGCCCCGGCCCCGACCAGGGCCGGCCGGCGGGCGCCGCCCGTTCCGGCCCCGCCGCCCGTTCTGGCCGCGCCGGCACCGCCTGCCGCTCCGGCGCCGGCCGTGCCGCCGCGGTCCGCGCCGCCGGCGATGGCGGCCGTCGCCCCGCCGGTCGTGCCGGTCCTGCCGCCGGCTGCCGCCGGCCCGCCGCCGCGCGAAGGGCGCGGCTTCATCTGGCCGGTGCGCGGCCAGGTGGTGACCCGCTTCGGGCCGGCCGGGCGCGGCCTGCACAATGACGGGATCAACATCGCCGCGCCTCGGGGCACGACGGTGGTGGCGGCCGAGGCGGGAATCGTCGCCTACGCCGGCAACGAGCTGCGCGGCTTCGGCAACCTGCTGCTGATCAAGCATGCCGACGGCTGGATCACCGCCTATGCCCACAATGAATCGCTGCTGGTGAAGCGCGGCGACCGGATCCGCCGCGGCCAGCCGGTGGCACGGGTCGGCCAGACCGGCAATGTCGGCGAGCCGCAGCTGCATTTCGAGTTGCGCCGCGGCACCCGGGCGGTCGACCCGACGGAGCACCTGGACAATCAGGCGACCGATGCCGGCCCCGCCTCCCGGACCCCGGCGCCGGACGGGGCGCCGGGGGCGTCGCCCGCCTTCAGGAGGCGTCCATCGCCTTTGCTTGCCGCCCTGCCAGGTCCTGGATGAACTGCCAGGCGACCCGGCCGGAGCGGGAGCCGCGGGTGACCGACCACTCGTTGGCCTCGCGCCGCAGCTGGTCGGCCGCGATCTCGATGCCGTAATGGCGGGCGTAGCCGTCCACCATCGCCATGTAGGTGTCCTGGTCGCAATGGTGGAAGCCGAGCCACAGCCCGAAACGGTCGGACAGCGACACCTTCTCCTCCACCGCCTCGCCGGGGTTGATGGCGGTCGACCGCTCGTTCTCGATCATGTCGCGCGACAGCAGGTGGCGCCGGTTCGAGGTGGCATAGAAGACGATGTTGGCCGGCCGGCCCTCGACGCCGCCATCCAGCACCGCCTTCAGCGACTTGTAGCTGGCGTCGTTGCCGTCGAACGACAGGTCGTCGCAGAAGATGATGAAGCGGCGCTCGACCCCGCGCAGCGCCGCCAGCAGGGCCGGCAGCGAGGGGATATCCTCGCGGTGGATCTCGACCAGCGCCAGGCTGCCCGGGAATTCCGCCGCGATGGTCGCCTGCACCGCCTTCACCAGCGAGCTCTTGCCCATGCCGCGGGCGCCCCACAGCAGGGCGTTGTTGGCCGGCAGGCCGGTGGCGAAGCGCCGGGTGTTGTCGGTCAGGGTGTCCGCCTGCCGGTCGATGCCGCGCAGCAGGGTCATGGCGACGCGATTGACCCGCGGCACCGGCTCCAGCCGGCTGCCGTCAGCGTGCCAGACATAGGCGTCGTAGGCCATCAGGTCGACCGCGGGCGGCGGCGGCGGGGCCAGGCGCTCGAGCGCGTCGGCGATGCGGCGCAGCAGCGCCTCGGTGGATTGGTCCGTCATGGTCTCCGGAAGGGGTAGGGTGGGGGCCTGGGGTCGCCGCGGCAGATACGACCCGGCGGACGGGTGCGTCAACCGGCGACGGTTCGTCGGTTGCGCTGGGCGGGGAACTCGCTTACCTAATGCGCGGCCTTGGCCAGTTGGACGGGCCGGCTGTTCCCGTTGCCCGCCCTTAGAGGAGTCCCGCGGTATGTTGATTTCGCCAGCCTACGCCCAGGCGGCCGGTGGCGGCCAGGACATGTTGATGTCGCTGGCGCCGCTCGTTCTGATCTTCGTCGTCTTCTACTTCCTCCTCATCCGGCCGCAGCAGAAGCGGATGAAGGACCACAAGGCGATGCTGGCCGCCCTGCGCCGCGGCGACAAGGTGGTCACCGGCGGCGGCATCATCGGCACCGTGGCCCGGGTTCCCAACGACGACGAGGTGGTGGTCGACATCGCCGACGGCGTCCGGGTCCGGGTTCTGCGCGGGACGATCACCTCGATCCTGACCAAGGGCACCGGCGAGGCCAAGGGCTCCGGCGACGAGGCCGAGGCCGAGAAGCCGGCGAAGGCCGGCAAGTAGCCGCAGACCCGGGTTCGGCCGCGCCATGCTGATCATTCCCCGCTGGAAGGCGGCGATCATCCTTCTCGCCGCCCTGGCGGGTCTGCTCTACGCGGCCCCCAACCTCCTGCCCCGGCAGGTGGCGGAGAGCCTTCCCACCTGGCTGCCGCACCAGCAGGTCAGCCTCGGGCTCGACCTGCAGGGCGGCTCGCACCTGCTGCTCGAGGTCGATACCGCGGTCGTCACGCGCGAGCGGATCGCCAACCTGCAGGATCTGGTGCGCACCGCCTTCCGCCAGCCGCAGATCGGCTATACCGACCTCGCGGCGCGCGACGACGCGGTTTCCTTCACCCTGCGCGACCCCGCCCGCATCGAGGAGGCGCGCCGGCTGCTGCGCGAGGGCGACGCCGACGCGGAGATCACGGCCACCCCCGACGGCCGCTTCACCCTGCGCTATCCCGAGCGGGTGCTGAACGACCTGCGCCGGGCGGCCGTCGACCAGTCGATCGAGATCGTCCGCCGCCGGGTCGACGAGACCGGCACCAAGGAGCCGTCCGTCCAGCGCCAGGGCCTGAACCGCATCCTGCTGCAGCTGCCCGGCATCGACGACCCGCAGCGCGTCAAGCAGCTGCTGGGCCGTACCGCCAAGATGACCTTCCGCCTGGTCGACATGAACGCGTCGATCGAGGAAGCGCGCCGCGGCCGGCTGCCGCCCGGCACCGAGCTGCTGCCGTCCGAGGAGCGCGAGGGCGGGCAGCCGCGCCAGTATGTGGTGCAGCGCCGGGCCATGGTGTCGGGCGACATGCTGACCAACGCCCAGGCCGGCAACAACGCCCAGACCGGCGAATGGGTCGTCAATTTCCGCTTCGATTCCAACGGCGCACGGCGCTTCGGCGATGTGACCAAGGCCAATGTCGGGCGCCTGTTCGCGATCGTGCTCGACGGCAAGGTGATCAGCGCGCCGGTGATCCGCGAGGCGATCCTCGGCGGCTCGGGCCAGATCTCCGGCAGCTTCACCGCGCAGTCGGCCAACGACCTGGCCCTGCTGCTGCGGGCGGGCGCCCTGCCGGCGCCGCTCAACGTGCTGGAAGAGCGCACGGTCGGCCCGGACCTCGGCAGCGATTCGATCCGTGCCGGCACCATCGCCTGCATCGTCGGCTACCTGCTGATCTGCGTCCTGATGGTGCTGGGCTACGGCTTCTTCGGCCTCATCGCCAACATCGCCCTGCTGCTGAACCTGATCATCACGCTGGCCGTCATGTCGGTCCTGCAGGCGACGCTGACCCTGCCCGGCATCGCCGGACTGGTCCTCGGCCTCGCCATGGCGGTCGATGCCAACGTGCTGATCTACGAGCGCATCCGTGAAGAGACGACCCTCGGCCGGACGCCGTTCTCGGCGGTCGACAGCGGGTTCTCCAAGGCGTTCCTCACCATCCTCGATTCGAACATCACGACCCTGATCGCGGCCGTGCTGCTCTATGCGTTCGGCTCCGGGGCGGTGCGCGGCTTCGCGGTCACGCTCTCGATCGGCATCATTGCCTCGATGTTCACGGCAATCAGCCTGACCCGCCTCATCGTGGTGTTCTGGCTGAAGCGGGCGCGGCCCGCGGTCCTTCCCATTTGAACGGCAGATAGCGATGTTCAAGCCGATCCGGCTGGTCAAGAAGGTCCCGAACCTCGACTTCTTCCGCTTCCACAAGCTGTGCTTCGCGCTGTCGGCGCTCTTGTGCCTGGGCTCGGTGGTGTCGCTGGCGACGCAGGGGCTGAACTTCGGGGTCGATTTCGCGGGCGGCATCCTGATCGAGGTGCGTTCGCCGGGGCCGGCCAACCTGGGCGACATGCGCAGCAAGATCGGCGAACTCAACCTGGGCGACGTCGCCCTGCAGGAATTCGGCGCGTCCAACGACGTGCTGATCCGGATCGAACGGCAGGACGGCGGCGAACAGGCGGAGATGGCGGCGGTCGGTGCCGTGCGCCAGGCACTCGGCACCGGCTACGAGTATCGCCGGGTCGAGGTGGTGGGGCCCAAGGTCGGGGCCGAGCTGGTGACGGGCGGCATCCTGGCCGTCACCCTGTCGCTGGCCGGCATCATGGGCTACATGGCGCTGCGCTTCGGCTGGCGGGCCGGCCTGTCGGGCGTGGTCGCGATCCTGCACGACTGCCTGACCACGGTCGGGTTCTTCTCCGTCACCCAGCTGCAGTTCGACCTCAACGTGCTGGCCGCGGTGGTGACGATCGCCGGCTTCTCGATCAACGACACCGTCGTCATTGACGACCGCATCCGCGAGAACCTGCGCAAGTACAAGGTGATGCCGTTCCGCCAGCTCATCAACCGCAGCATCAACGAGACGATGGCGCGCACGGTGGTGACCAACGGCCTGGTCTTCCTGGCGGTCTTCGCGCTGCTCATCCTGGGTGGACAGGTGCTGTTCGGCTTCGCCGTCGCCATGACCTGGGGCGTCGTGCTCGGCACCTATTCGACGATCTACGTCGCAGCACCGATGGAGTGGTACCTGGCCGGCCGCGACACCGGCAACGCCCACCGCCACGAGGACGAGGCGCCGGCCGCGGCCAAGCCGTAGGCCGGTCGCCCCCCGCCAACGATGGCGATCCTGCCGGAGATACCGGCCGACCGGCAGGTCATCCAGGGCTACGGCCCGGGCCGCTTCCGGGTGAACGGGGTCGAGCATGCAGGCTCGATCATCATCACGCCGGCCGCCACCGTCGCCTGGTCGGCGACCGCGGGCACGCTCGACGAGACGACGATCACGGAGATCCTGGCGGCTGCCGGCGGCGCCGAGGTGCTGCTGTTCGGGGCGGGGCCGCGCATGGTCCTGCTGCCGCCCGACCAGCGCCAGCGGCTGCGCGCGGCCGGGCTCGTGGTCGACGTGATGGACACCGGTGCCGCCTGCCGCACCTACAACGTGCTGATGATGGAAGGGCGCCTGGTCGCCGCCGCCCTGGTCGCGCTCGGCTGAACGCCGGCGGACAAACGAAAGGGGCGGCCGAAGCCGCCCCCGGCGCTGCGCGAACCCGGAATCAGCCGAGATTCTTGGCCGCGAAATCCCAGTTCACCAGATGGTCGAGGAAGGTCTGGACGAAGTCCGGACGGCGGTTCTGGTAGTCGAGATAGTAGGCGTGCTCCCACACGTCGACCGTGAGCAGGGCCTTCTGGCCGCTGGTCATCGGGGTGCCGGCATTGCCGGTCTTGACGATCTTCAGGTCGCTGCCGTCCAGCACCAGCCACGCCCAGCCGGAGCCGAACTGGCCGACCGCGGCCGCCTTGAACTCTTCCTTGAACTTGGCGAGGCTGCCGAAGGCGGCGTCGATCTTGGCGGCCAGGTCGCCCGACGGGGCGCCGCCGCCCGACGGCTTCATGGAGTTCCAGAAGAAGGTGTGGTTCCACACCTGGGCGGCGTTGTTGAACACGCCCGCCTTGGAGGCGTCGGCCGCGGTCGCCTGGATGATCTCCTCCAGCGACTTGTCGGCGAGCGGCGTGTCCTTGATCAGGTTGTTCAGGTTGGTGACATACGCCTGATGGTGCTTCGCATGGTGGAAGCTGAAGGTGTTGGCCGACATGTGCGGCTCGAGCGCGTTGGGCGCGTAGGGAAGCGGGGGCAGTTCGAAGGCCATGCGTCACCTCTTGTTGGGCAGGGTCAGGGAGGAAAGTCGGTTGCCCCATCTGATAGGCCGGGGCGGTTGGCTTGTGAAGCGCAGACGCGCTCATCCGTAGCGGGCGCGCACCATCAGGAGCAAGGATTCGACCGCACCCAGCTGCGGCCGGCGGTCGAGATCCTGCCATCCCCGGCGGATCACCCGGTGCAGCAACCGGCGCTGGCTCTGCATCAGGAATCGTAACGGCCAGGTGCGCGGATGGTTGCCGGCGAGCCGGCCACCGGCGGCCTCGAAACGCTCGTCGGCAAGGCGCGCCAGGGTCCGGCAGGCCTGGCCGATGCGGGGATGGCGCAGGGCGGCGGCCGGGTCGACGGCCGGAATGCCGGCCTCCGCCAGGGCCTCGCGCGTCAGCATCAGGCGGCCCTGGCCGGCGTCGCGGCCGAGGTCGAGCAGGATCTCGGTCATGCCGAGCGCCTCGCCCAGCGGCAGCACGACCCGGTCGAGCGCCGGGGCATCGAGGTCGAGGCAGTGCAGGCCGAGGAAGGCGAGCCCGCCCTGGCGCCGGCGGACATAGAGGCGCAGGTCGGCGACCGACGGCGCGCGCATCCGGCCGTCGACGGCCATGCGCCGGGCGTCGACCAGCGCCTCCAGCTCCTCGGCCGGCGGCCGGAGCGCCATCAGCGGCGCCAGCAGCCGGCCCAGGCTGCCGCCCGCGTCGCCGCCGGTCGCGAGCTGCCCCAGGTCCTCGCGCACCGTCGCCAGGATCGACAGGCGGTCGTCCGCCGCGAGGTCCGAATCGGCCAGGTCGTCGAGCAGCCGGTGGAGCCGGTCCAGCGCCAGCAGCGCGGCGCGCTGCGGACCCGTCATGTAGCGTGCCGGCCAGGGGCTGGCCCCGCGCCCGACCGGGCGGCCGGCGAAGGCGACGGCGCCGCGCCGCCGCCGATCGGCCGCCGGAGTGAGCAAGGGTGTTTCGTGACGCATCGGGTATGCCGGCCGAGCAACTGCGAACGAAGTCCGCTAGCTTAGCCCCTCCCGCCGCCACCGACAAAGCGCCTTCCGCTCCATGCCCGCCTCTTCCGCCCGCCCGCCGCTCTCCCCGGCCGGCTCCAGCGCCCGCCGCAACGACCCGGAACGCTTCCTGGCTGCGCTCACCGCGCCGGCCGGGCGGCGCGAGCATCTGTTCGCCGTGCTGGCGCTGGAGCACGAGATCGCCCGGACCCGCGAGGTGGTGTCGGACGCGACGCTGGGCTGGATCCGCCTGCAATGGTGGGAGGACGCGGTGACCGCACTGGAGGAGGGCCGGCCGCCCGCGACCGCCGAAATCGTGCCCGCGCTGGCCGCGGCCATCGCCGGGGGCGGGGTCCGGCCGGACAGCCTGCGGGCGATGATCGCCGGCCGCCAGCTCGACCTGGAGGAAGACCCGCCGGCCACCCTGGAGGGGCTGGAAGCCTATGCCCGCGCGACCGGCGGCGCCGTCGGGCAAGCACTGGCCGAGGCGCTGGGGCAGGGGGCGGCCGGCGCGGCTGCGGTCGAGGTCGGCACCGGCTGGGCGCTGGTCGGCATCCTCCGCGCGCTGCCCTTCCGCGCCCGGCGCAACGAGGTGTTCCTGCCGGCGGACGAGTTCGCCCGGGCCGGCCTGACGCCGCACGACATCGCCGCCGGCCGCGGGCACGACCAGCTGGCCCCGATCGTTCGCCGGGTGGCGGATCGCGCCGCCGCCCGCTTCGCCGCCGCCCGCGCGCTCGGCCCGCCGCGCGCGCTGCGGCCGGCCCTGCTGCCCGCCCGGCTCGCCCGCGCCCATCTGCGCCGCCTGGCCGGTGCCGGCTGGAACCCGTTCGCGCCGGCCCTGCAGCACCCGGACGGCCTGCGTGCGCTCCGCGTCGCCTGGTCCGCCTGGACCGGCCGCTGGTGGTGAGGGAAGGGGCCCTAGTCCTCCGGCGCCAGCTGCACCAGGACCTTGTCGATGCGCCGTCCGTCCATGTCGATCACCTCGAAGCGGGCGCCGAGCTCCTCGAAGCTCTCGCCGACCGCGGGCAGGTGGCCGAGGCGGTTCAGCACGAAGCCGCCGACGGTGTGGAAGTCGCCCGAGCCGGACAGGCCGCGCAGTCCGACCCGGTCCTCGAACTCGTCGATCGGCAGGCGTCCGTCGACCAGCCAGGTGCCGTCGGCGCGGCGGACCAGCGACGAGCCCTCGTCCTCGCCGGTCTCGGCCAGGTGGCCGGCGATCGCCTGCAGGATGTCGGTCGGCGTGGCGATGCCCTGGGTGGTGCCGTACTCGTCGACGATGATCGCCATGTGCACGCCCTCGCGCCGGAAGCGGTCGAGCAGGGCCAGGACGGGCGTCGATTCGGGCACGATCAGCGCCGGGACCATGCTCTCCTTCAGCTCGATCGGCTCGCCGCGCAGGGCCTTGGGCAGCAGCGTCTTGGTGTGGACGACGCCGACCGCATGGTCGACCGCGCCCTCGCAGACCGGCAGGCGCGAGAAGCGGCTGTCGGCCAGGATGCGCCGGGCCGCCTCCGGGCTGGCGTCGATGTCGACCCACATGACGTCCTGGCGCGGCGTCATGATCGCCACCACCGGCCGGTCGGCCAAGCGGAGCACGCCCTCGATCATCGCCTTCTCCTGCGGCACGAAGATGCCGGCCCGGGTGCCCTCGGCGATGAGCGACTTGACCTCCTCCTCGGTGACCGTCGAGCTCTGCGTCGGCGGGATGCGCAGGAGCCGCAGGGCGGCCTCGGTCGAGACCCGCAGCAGCCAGACGGCCGGTGCGGCGATCTGCGACATCTTGAACATCGGCCGGGCGACCATGGCGGCGACCCGCTCGGGGTTGCTCATGGCGATGCGCTTGGGCACCAGTTCGCCCACCACCAGCGACAGGTAGGTGATGCTGACGACCACCAGCGGGATGGCGATGGTGTCGCCGCGCCCGGCCAGGGGCGCGAAGGTGTCGAGCCAGTCGCCCAGCCGGTCGGCCAGGGTGGCGCCGCTGACCGCGCCGGCCAGGATGCCGATCAGGGTGATGCCGATCTGTACCGTGGACAGGAAGCGGCCGGGGTCGTCGATCAGCTTGAGGGCCGCGCGTGCCCCCCGATCGCCGGCGCCGGCCATGTGTTCCAGCCGGGCGCGGCGGGACGACACGACCGCCAGTTCCGACATGGCGAGGACGCCGTTCAGCATTGTCAGCAGAACGACGAAGACGATCTCGACGTAGACCATCGGATATCTTCTTCAGGTCAGGCGGCGGCGTCCACCTTCACGTCCAACCAACGGTCGATTTCGGCCAGCGCGCGGTGCGCCAGGGCCTGCTTGCGCTCGTTCTTGCGCACCTTGCCCTCGAGCGGCGGGAAGAGGCCGAAATTGACGTTCATCGGCTGGAACGTCTCGGCGTCGGCGCCGCCGGTGATGTGGGCCAGGAGCGCGCCGAAGGCGGTGGTGGCGGGCGGCAGGGCCGGCGGCTGCCCTCGCGCTTCGGCGGCGGCGAAGCGGCCGGCCAGCAGCCCGATCGCCGCACTCTCCACATAGCCCTCGACCCCCGTCACCTGGCCCGCGAAGCGCAGCTGCGGCCGGGCCTTGAGCCGCAGCGTCGCGTCCAGCAGCTTCGGGCTGTTGAGGAAGGTGTTGCGGTGCAGGCCGCCGAGCCGGGCGAACTCGGCGTTCTCCAGCCCGGGAATGGCCCGGAAGATGCGCGCCTGCTCGCCATGCTTCAGCTTCGTCTGGAAGCCGACGATGTTGTAGAGGGTGCCGAGCGCGTTGTCCTGGCGCAGCTGGACCACCGCGTGCGGCCGCGTGCCGGTGCGCGGGTCGCGCAGGCCGACCGGCTTCATCGGGCCGTAGCGCAGCGTGTCGAAGCCCCGCGCGGCCATCACCTCGATCGGCAGGCAGCCCTCGAAGTAGGGGGTGTTCGTCTCCCACTCCTTGAACTCGGTCTTGTCGCCGGCCAGCAGGGCGGCGATGAAGGCCTCGTACTGCTGGGCGTCGAGCGGGCAGTTGATGTAGTCGCGCCCGTCGCCGCCCGGCCCCGGCTTGTCGTAGCGCGACTGGAACCAGGCAACCGACAGGTCGATCGAATCGCGGTGGACGATGGGGGCGATGGCGTCGAAGAAGGCGAGCGCGTCCTCGCCCGTCACGCCCTGCACCGCCGTCGCCAGGGCGGGGGAGGTGAGCGGGCCGGTGGCGATCACCACGGAGCCCCATTCCTCGGGCGGCAGCCCGGCCACTTCCTCGCGCCGGATCGACACCAGCGGATCGGCCTCGAGTGCGGCCTGCACCGCGGCCGAGAAGCCGTCACGGTCGACCGCGAGCGCGCCGCCTGCCGGCACCTTGTGGGCGTCGGCGGCGCGCAGGATCAGGCTGCCGGCGCGGCGCATCTCGGCGTGCAGCAGGCCGACCGCGTTGTTGAGCGGGTCGTCCGAGCGGAAGGAGTTGGAGCAGACGAGCTCCGCCAGCCCGTCGGTCTGGTGGGCGTCGGTGCCGCGCACCGGGCGCATCTCGTGGAGGATGACGGGAACGCCGGCCCGGGCGATCTGCCAGGCGGCCTCGCTGCCCGCGAGCCCACCGCCGACGACATGGATCGGGGCGGGCGCGGCAGTCTCGGATGAACTCATCCCCCTCAGATAGCGGTGGCCGGCCCGGCCTGCAAGCCGGGGTGGCCAATCCGTGGCCGGGTGCGCTACCTAGACCATCCTGCCAGGAGGGAATCCATGACCGAGTTCGAGGCGGCGAAGGTCGTCTTCTCCAGCGACTACGCCGATGCCCGCCGCCGCTTCCTCGCCGCCGCCGCCGCCATCGGCGCGCCGGTGCGCAGCTACGACAATCCCAATCCAGGGCCGGCCGGCGAGGCGCTGGCGACCGACTGCGCCTGGATCGGCCCGGAGGACGCCGAGCGCGTGCTGATGCTGATCTCCGCCACCCACGGGGTGGAGGGGTTCTGCGGCTCCGGCTGCCAGATCGACTGGATGCAGGGCGAGCGGCGGCTGCCGCCCGGCACCGCCGCCCTGGTGGTGCACGCCATCAACCCGCACGGCTTCGCCTGGGTGCGCCGGGTGACCGAGGAGGGGGTCGATCTCAACCGCAACTTCGTCGACTTCTCCAGGCCGCTGCCCGAGAACCCCGGCTATGACGAGCTGGCCGACGCGATCCTGCCGGCGGCCCTGGACGGGCCGGAACGCGAGGCCGCCGACCAGAAGATCGCCGCCTTCCGGCAGGAGAAGGGGCAGTCGGCCCTGTCGGTCGCCATCAGCGGCGGGCAGTACAAGCATCCCAAGGGCCTGTTCTTCGGCGGCCATGGGCCGACCTGGTCGAACCGCACGCTGGGCCGGATCACCGACGACTATCGCCTGGCCGAGCGCCGCCATGTCGGCTGCATCGACTTCCACACCGGCCTCGGCCCCCATTCCTACGGCGAGCTGATCTGCGTGCACCTGCCCGAAACCGGGGCGGCGGCGCGGGCGCGGGCCTGGTGGGGCGATTCGGTGACCGAGCCGCTCGCCGGCACCTCGACCGCCGGCGCCCGGCACGGCTTCTGCGCCCGCCTGCTGGAAGAGCGGCTGGGCGACGACCGCTTCACCTTCGTCGCGCTGGAATACGGCACCTACCCGTCCGACACCACGGTCCGCCCGGCCCTGCGCGCCGATCACTGGCTGCACGCCCAAACCAACGCCGACTGGACCGCGCCGCAGACCCGGGCGATCAAGGCGCAGATCCGCAAGGCCTTCTATCCCGACACCGACGACTGGCGCGAGGCGGTCCTGTTCCGCAGCCGGCAGACGATCCGGATGACCCTGGATGGGATGGCGACGACCTGATTGGCTCGGTACGTAGACGTTCGAAGGGGATGGGCGGGAGGCGGCGCGCCTCCCGCGCCGCCTCTCAGAAATCCACCTTCGCCCTGACCAGGAACGACCGGCCGGGCTCGTAGAGCGGCAGGACGTTGGAGAATTCCTGGCCGTAGGTGGCGCGGTCGGCATAGGCCGCGTCGAACAGGTTGTTCGCCTCGGCCCGGAGCGTGACGTAGTCGGCGAAGGCCGGGCGGTACTCCGCATACAGGCTGGCGACCGCGTAGCCCTTCATGGGCTTCAGTCCGTACTCGACCGGGTCCTTGTTCTTCAGCGCGGCGTCGAGCGTGCCGCCCAGCGTCAGGCCGATATCGGCGAAGCGGTGGGCCGCCTCGACCCGGAAGATCTGGCCGATCGGCGTGCCGAGATAGCGGCCCATGTCGGAATCGCCGAAGGCCCCGCCGACCTCGAACTCGGTGTCGGTGTAGGTCGCCCGGACGAAGCCGCTGGCCCAGCTGTAGCCGGCGGCCAGGTGGTAGCCCTGGGTGCGGAAATCGGCCGTCAGGTGCGGTCCGCCGGCGAACGTCTCCTTGCGGGCATGGTCGAAGGTGCTGCGGAACACCCCGGCGCCGAAATGGAAGCCGCCATGGTTCACCTCGAAGCCGAGCGTGGCGTTCTCGGCCTCGATCGCCTTCATGCCCTGCGCGTAGGACCAGGCCTCGTTCATGATGAAGTTCTCGGCCAGGACGATGCCGCCGAAGACCCGCGAATAGCCGGCCTTCAGGGTCACGACCTGCAGCACGTCGTAGGCGACCGAGGCGTTGGCGCTGAGGCCGCTGTCGTCGATCTCGGTGTCGTCGACGCCCTTGAACCTCTGGCGGTCGCCGCGCAGGCCGAACGACAGCCGCAGCGATTCCACCGGCGTCAGCCGCGCCTGGGCGTAGAGGCCGGTGTTGGTGGCGCTCTCGCGGATCTTCGTGCTCGGGTCCTTGTAGAGGGCCTTGTCGTCGTAGAAGTCGGCGCCGACCGTGATGCTGTTGCCGGGCCCGAGGTGGAAGGTGTTCTCGGCCTTGCCTGACAGGCTGCTGGTCTCGCCTATGCTGCCGTAGGGCTCGGGGATGCCGAGGCGGGTGCGGCCGTAGCCCAGCACGATCTTCGGGTCCCATAGGCCGGTCGCGTTCGGCATGCTGTAGTTGAAGGCGAAGTTCTGCCGCTTCATGTCGTAGAGGCGGGCGCCCTCATTGCGGTTGGTGAGGCGGCCGATATTGGCGCGGAAGCGGCGCTGGGCCTCGTCATGGACCTGCTCGCCCGAGACCTCGAAGCGATGCCCGCCGGTCGATTCGTAGGCCGTCTTGCCGAGGAAGCTCTTCAGGTCGGTGCCGGTGCCGACCATCTCGTTGCCGTTGCCGTCCTTGTAGTTGCTGCCGTTGGCGAGCTGCCCGAAGCCCAGGATCTCGAACCCGTCGGCGCGCGCGAAGACCGAGCCCGCCTTGGTGAAGGTGTTGCCGTTGCTGTTGTAGGTGCCGGTGACGAAACCGCCGACGGTGCGCCCGGGGGCCAGCACGTCGGCGACGTCGACCGTCTCGTAGGCGATGGCGCCGCCGAGCGCGCCGGGGCCGGCATCGGCCGGGGCCACGCCCGGGTCGACCCGGGCCCGCTTCAGCAGGGCTGGATCGATCAGGTTGGTGCCGCTGTGGTGAAAGACCTTGTTGTTCTGGCGGGCGCCGTCGATGGAGACGGCGAGGTTGGTCTCTTCCACGCCCTGGACATAGACCTTCTGGCTGAGCGGCTGGGCGCCGCCGACCGACACCGTCGCCTCGCCCGCGAACACGCCCTTCAGCGTGGTCGGGTTGCGGCGGTCCAGGTCGGCGGCGGTGATGGCGATCGAGTTGCTGCGATCGGCCGCGCCGGCATGGCGGTCGAGCGGCGCTGCGCCCTGGACCATCACCGGCTCCAGCGTGGTGGCCTGCGAGCGGCCGGGCAGGGGCTGCTCCAGGATCACCGCGCCATTGCCATCGAGGCGGAAGGTGTAGCCGGTCCCGGCCAGGAGCTGGCGCAGGGCCGCCTCCGGCGTCATCGTCCCGGCGACGCCGCCCGTCCGGGCCCGGCGCACCAGGTCGCCATGGGCGGACACCTGCATCCCGGCCTGGCGGCCGAACAGCGTCAGTGCGTCCGGCAGGGGCTGCGGCGGGATCTCGAAACTGCGCTGCACCGGCGCCTGGCTGGTCTGGATCGAGCCGGGCGCAGCCGCGCCCGCCTGGGCGGCCGCGGCCGGCGGCAGGACCATCTGCGCGCCGATCGCGCTCGACAGGGCCAGCGCCGCGAGGCGTAGCGCCGGCTGGTTGTGGGCAGCTTTGCCGTTCATCCCCTGAGACTCCCCCGCTTCGCCAAGGCACGCGGCCGCATCGCGATAATGCGAGTGCGACGCATTCGAACATCCTGCCTAGGGGACGTCGGCGACCGCGCGGGCGTTCAGAAGATTTCTCCGTCGGCGTCGATTTTTCGTCCGGCGCGAACCGGGTGCGGCGGCATCAGCCGCCCGACAGGACGACCAGCCATGGCGACAGGCGATGCAGCGTGGCCCCTTGCGTCTCGGCGATGGCGCGCAGGGCGGCGACGGGATCGGCGAGGTTGTAGACGCCGGTCAGCGGCTGGCGGGCCAGCGTCTGGCCGCGCAGCACGACGAAGCCGCGGAAATAGGGCCGCAGCTCGTCCACTACCGCGGCCACCGGGCGGTCCTGGGCGACCAGCAGCCCGTCCTGCCAGGCGGCGACGTCGTCGGGCCGCAGATGGCCGGCGGCATAGGCGCCGTTCCAGGCGAGGCGGGCCCAGTCGCCGGCCTCCAGGACCGCGGCGACGGGCGGGGCGGCGGCTTCGTTGCGGACCTGGACCCGCCCCTGGCGCACCGCGATGCCGGTCGCGCCCGCCTCCAGGCGCACCTCGAACGCCGTGCCCAGGACCGTGGCCTCGACCACGTTCGCGCCGACCCGGAAGGGGCGGGCGGGGTTGGCGGCGACCTCGAAATAGGCCGCGCCCGCGATCAGCCGCACCCGCCGCTCGCCCGCGGAATAGGCGACGGCGATCGCGCTCTGCGGCGCCAGGCGGACGGTGCTGCCGTCGGCCAGGGCGACCCGGCGGGTCTCGCCGGCGCCGGTCGCATGGTCGGCGCCCCAGCGCTCGACGATGCCGGGCAGGGTCAGCACGGCCAGGCCGGTTGCCAGGGCGGCGCCGGCCAGGCCCAGCGCGTAGCGGCGGGAATGGCGGCGTGCGGTCGCGGGCGGCGGCCGGCGCGGGACCGGCCGGTCGATGTCGGGCAGGGGCCGGGGGCCGGCGCCGTCGGCGGCCGCTGCGCCCCATTGCGCGCGGTGGGCCGGCAGGGCCAGGCCCATCGCCCGGTAGGTGCGGGCGATCTCGGCCCAGTCGCGGGCATGGTCGGGGTCGGCGTCCAGCCACCGCGAGAAGCCCGCCCGCAGCGCCGCGTCGTCCGGCGCCTCGAGCAGGGCGACCAGCCATTCGCTGGCCCGGCGCGGTCGGCTGCGGTCGTTCATCTCGAAACCCGTCTCCTCAGCCATGGCCGCGGCTCCTCACCAGAGGACGTCCCGCGGGCGGCGATCGTTCAGGGAAATCCGCCGTCACCGGCGCAGCAGCCGGCGGCGGCAATGCTCCAGCCCCTCGATGACCAGGGAATGGGCGAGCCCGACCGAGATGTCGAGGTGCCGGGCGATCTGCCGGAACGAGCAGCCGCCGAAGCGGTGCATCTCGATGGCGATGCGGGTGCGCTCGGGCAGCTCGTCCAGCGCCTGGGCGATGACCAGCAGGTCCAGGCGCGCGCCGACCTCCGCCTCCGGCGAGGGGCGGTCCGCGGGCAGCTCGCCGACCGCGGCGTCGGCGTCGGCCACCAGCCGGTCGGTCTCCCGGCCGAGGCTGCGCCGCAGGTCGAGCGACAGGTTGCGGACGATCCGGTAGAGGTAGGCGAGCGGCTCGGCGATCGCCTGGTCGGCCGCGGCCGAGCTGAACCGCAGGTAGGCCTCCTGCACCACGTCCTCGGCATGCGCGCGGTCGCCCACGATGCGGCTGGCATAGTTCACCAGCTCGCCGCGATGCGCCATGAACAGCTCCAGCATGGCCGGCCTGTGCGTCCTTCCGAAACTGATAATCGTTCGCAATATGTGCTGATAGACCAGCGCCCCGGCCATGACAACCGGGGAGGGCATCGGCCGGCCGTCGGACCGTCAGCGCGCGGGCGGCCAGCTCATCGCCCGCCACAGGCTCTCATGGATGTAGTAGACGGCGGTGTCGGCGACCTGGCTGGCGGCGGCGAAGCCGACCGAGGCCGACAGGGCGCCGGAGAAGTAGCCGCCCAGGGCGAAGGCCCGGGCGCCGCTGGCGATGCGCCAGGTGACGGTCTTCTGCACGTCGATGGGCACGTCGGACTGGGTCTTCTCCGGCCCCAGATAGTGCCAGGCGACCTCGTGCAGGTAGTAGGTGGCCGAGCCGACCACCGCGCCTGCCGCCAGGTAGCCCGCCGTCGCCATGGCGCCGCCGCCGACCATGGCGCTGAGCAGGGCGGCGTCGGCGATGGTGGCGGCGGTCGAGTAGGTCGACATCTTGTCCAGCGCGCGACGCCAGATCGAGGGCCCCTCGTCGGCCGCCATGGCGGCCGTGGGCGCCAGCGCCAGCAGGATGGCGAGCGCCAGGGTCTTCCGGCCTCGGCGCCGGCCCGTGCCGGCATCGCGCTCGCCGTGATCGTCCGGCAGGACGTGCATCTCGATCCCGATCGCTGCGGCCATGCCGGACGTTGAACGAGAAACGGCCCGCCGCATAGTCCCCGAACGCCGGCGCCACGATAGACAGCTTCCGGCAGGCCCAACTAGTATCGCGCGGTCTTCGCGACGGAGCATGGGGGAAGCATGGCGACCGGAGACCCCATTGTCGACACGCTGATCCGCGACACGTCCGGCCTCTGGAATACCCTGGCGGGCGACATCGTCGGAACGCCGGCCACGGTCACCTACTCGTTCATGACCCGCATCCCGGATCATTCGACCGTCACTACCTTCGCCCCCTTCAACGAAGCCATGAAGGAGGCGGCCCGCGCGATCTTCGCACAGTACGAGGCCGTCACCCGACTGCACTTCGTCGAGGTCGACGACGCCGGCGACGGCGGCCAGATCCAGTTGGGAAGGAGCAACGACCCGGTCAACCTGGGGTTCGCCGGCTACCCGTCGACCCTGCCGACCGCCGGGTACCTGTGGCTCAGCGCCCGGGTGGATGCGTTCCTGAACCCGGCGCCGGGATCGCTGGTGTACCGGACGATGATGCACGAGATCGGCCATACGCTCGGCATGTTCCACCCTGGCAACTACAACGTGATGGGCGACCCTCCGCCGCCGCCCTACCTCCCGCCGGAGCTGGACCATGGCGGCAACACCGTCATGTCCTACTTCTCGCGCCCGGACGGGACGTGGGCGGCGGAGCCGCAGCCATTCGACATTCTGGCTCTGCAATATGCCTACGGGATGCGGGAGCCGGGCACGATCGGCAACCTCACCTATGGCAGCGAGGACGGCGAGACGCTGCTCGGCACGCCTGAGACCGACTACCGGCACGGCCAGGGCGGCGACGATGCGATCGCCCTCGATGCCGGCGACGACGGTGCTCGGGGGAATGCGGGCGACGACAGCCTGGAAGGCGGGGCCGGGAACGACACCCTGTTCGGCGATGACGGCCTGGACCTCGCCCTCGGCGGCGACGGCGACGACCGCATCGACGGCGGCGCGGGCGACGACGACCTCAACGGCAACCGCGGCCGCGACACGGTCCGGGGCGGGGCCGGGGCGGACTTCGTGCGCGGCGGCCAGGACAACGACACGGTCTTCGGCGACGAGGGCGACGACTGGCACGTCAACGGCAACCTCGGCGACGACCTCGTCCATGGCGGCGCCGGCAACGACACCCTGCATGGCGGGGCGGGCAACGACACGCTGTCCGGCGACGACGGCGACGACCGGATCTCGGGCGACGTCGGCGACGACGTGATGATCGCCGGCGCCGGCGCGGACCTCTTCGTCATCGGCCCGGGCCACGGCGCGGACACGATCCTGGGCCTTGCCGAGGCCGGCGCGCACATCGCCATCGCGACCGGCGTCAACGACAGCGGCATCGCCGACTTCGCGAGCCTCCTCGCCCGTGCCGGCGACGTCGATGGCGCAGGTGTGGTCATCGATCTCGGCGGCGGCCATTCGCTTGCGCTGGCCGGCGTGGCGAAGGCGCAACTCGGCGCCGACGACTTCCTCTTCTTCTAGGGGCCGTCGCCCTCAAGCCGTCTTGCGGGCCCGCACGCGGACCGGTGCGGCCGCGGGCGCGCCCGCCGTCCGCTGCGCCCGCGCGAGATAGGGGGCGAGGTAGCGGCCGGTATAGCTGCGCGGCGCCTCGGCCACATCCTCGGGCGTGCCCTCGGCGACGATCTTGCCGCCGCCATTGCCGCCCTCGGGGCCGATGTCGATGATCCAGTCGGCGGTCTTGATGACCTCCAGGTTGTGCTCGATCACCAGCACCGTGTTGCCCTGGTCGACCAGCCGGTGCAGCACCTCCAGCAGCTTGCGCACATCCTCGAAATGCAGGCCCGTGGTCGGCTCGTCGAGGATGTAGAGGGTCTGGCCGGTGGCGCGCCGCGACAGTTCCTTGGCCAGCTTGACGCGCTGCGCCTCGCCGCCCGACAGCGTCGTCGCCGCCTGGCCGATCTTGATGTAGGTGAGGCCGACCTCGCGCAGCGTCTCCATCTTCTCGCGGATCGACGGCACCGCCTTGAAGAAGCTGCAGCCCTCCTCGACGGTCATGTCCAGCACGTCGGCGATCGACTTGTCCTTGAAGGTGATCTCCAGCGTCTCGCGGTTGTAGCGCTTGCCCTTGCAGGCGTCGCATTGGACGTAGACGTCGGGCAGGAAGTGCATCTCGATCTTGATCACCCCGTCGCCCTGGCACGCCTCGCAGCGCCCGCCCTTGACGTTGAAGGAGAAGCGGCCGGGCGCATAGCCCCGCGCCTTGGCCTCCGGCAGGCCGGCGAACCACTCGCGGATCGGGGTGAAGGCGCCGGTGTAGGTGGCGGGGTTGGAGCGCGGCGTGCGGCCGATCGGCGACTGGTCGATGTCGACGATCTTATCGATCAGCTCCACCCCTTCGAGCCGCGCATGCGGCAGCGGGTGCTCCTTGGCGTTGTGCAGGCGCCGGGCCAGCGCCTTGTAGAGGGTCTCGATGATGAGCGTCGACTTGCCGCCGCCCGACACGCCGGTGACGCAGGTGAAGGTGCCGAGCGGGATGTCGACGTCGACGTTCTGCAGGTTGTTGCCGGTGGCGCCGCGCAGCGACAGCACCCGGCCCGGCTTGCCCTGGCGCCGTTCCCTGGGGATCGGCACCTGGCGGGTGCCCGACAGGTACTGGGCGGTCAGGCTGGCCGGCTCGCGCATCACCGCCTCGGGCGTGCCGGACGCGATCACGGTGCCGCCATGGACGCCGGCGCCGGGCCCCATGTCGACCAGCCAGTCGGCCTGGCGGATGGCGTCCTCGTCATGCTCGACCACCAGCACCGTGTTGCCGAGGTCGCGCAGCCGCTTCAGGGTCAGCAGCAGCCGGTCGTTGTCGCGCTGGTGCAGGCCGATCGACGGCTCGTCGAGGACGTAGAGCACGCCGGTCAGGCCGGAGCCGATCTGCGAGGCGAGCCGGATGCGCTGGCTCTCCCCGCCCGACAGCGTGCCGGACGCCCGCGACAGGGTCAGGTAGTCGAGCCCGACATTGACCAGGAAGCCGAGCCGCTCGTTGATCTCCTTCAGGATGCGCTCGGCGATCTCGCGCTGCTTGGGCGTCAGGTGCTGGTCCAGCTCGCCGTACCATTCGGCCGCCTCGGCGATCGACAGGGCGGCGACCTCGCTGATGGTCCGGCGGCGGATCTTCACCGCCAGCGCCTCCGGCTTCAGCCGCTGGCCCTCGCAGGCCGCGCAGGGCTTGGTGTTGTGGTAGCGGCCCAGCTCCTCGCGCACCCAGGCGCTGTCCGTCTCCTTCCAGCGCCGTTCCATGTTGGGGACGACCCCCTCGAACGCCTTGCCGGTCTTGTAGGTGCGCAGGCCGTCGTCATAGGCCATCTCGATGGCCTTGCCGCCGGAGCCGTAGAGGATGGCGGTCTGCACCTCCGCCGGCAGGTCCTTCCACGGCGTCGACAGCGGCATGCCGTAGTGGCGCGACAGGCTGTCCAGGGTCTGCTGGTAGTATTGCGAGGACGAGGACGCCCAGGGCGCGATGGCGCCCGACAGCGGCAGGCCGTCGTCCGGGACGATCAGGTCGGGGTCGAAGAACATGGTGACGCCGAGCCCGTCGCAGGCCGGGCAGGCGCCGAACGGGTTGTTGAACGAGAAGAGCCGCGGCTCGATCTCCGGGATGGTGAAGCCGGAGACGGGGCAGGCGAACCTGGCCGAGAAGGTGGTCCGCTCGCCGGTGTCGGCATTGTCGGCAAACGCGATGCCGTCGGCCAGGCCGAGCGCGGTCTCCAGCGAATCGGCGACCCGGTTGCCCAGCCCCTCGCGCACGATCAGGCGGTCGACCACCACCTCGATGTCGTGCTTCACCTTCTTGTTGAGGGCCGGCACGGCGTCGATCTCATGCAGGGTGCCGTCGACCTTGACCCGCTGGAAGCCGCGCTTCTGCAGCTCCTGCAGCTCCCGGCGGTACTCGCCCTTGCGGCCGCGCACGACCGGCGCCAGCAGGTAGAGCCGGGTGCCCTCGGCCATCTCCATCACCCGGTCGACCATCTGCGAGACGGTCTGGCTCTCGATCGGCAGGCCGGTCGCCGGCGAGTAGGGGATGCCGACCCGCGCCCAGAGGAGGCGCATGTAGTCGTAGATCTCGGTGACGGTGCCGACGGTGGAGCGCGGGTTGCGCGAGGTCGTCTTCTGCTCGATCGAGATGGCGGGCGACAGCCCCTCGATCGAATCGACGTCCGGCTTCTGCATCAGCTCCAGGAACTGCCGGGCATAGGCCGACAGGCTCTCGACATAGCGGCGCTGGCCCTCGGCATAGATGGTGTCGAAGGCGAGCGACGACTTGCCCGACCCGGACAGGCCGGTGATCACCACCAGCTTGTCGCGCGGCAGGTCGATGTCGACGCTGCGCAGATTGTGCTCGCGCGCGCCGCGCACGCGGATGTGGGTCAGCGACATGGATTTCAGGCCGGGAATCGTGCTGGAGCAGGACGCGTGTTCATTATACGTTCTCCAAGGCCGGAAAGCGACTCCCACTGGTCGGCGGAGGCGGTCTATGTTCCGGCACCTTTTCCAACGACACCACAGCGGGAGCGGCGGTCATGGCCGGCAGCGTCAACAAAGTCATCCTCATCGGCAATCTCGGGCGCGACCCGGAGGTCCGCTCGACCCAGGCCGGCAAGAAGGTGGTGAACCTCGCCATCGCGACCAGCGAGACCTGGAAGGATCGCAACACCGGCGAGCGCCAGGAGCGCACGGAATGGCACCGGGTGGTGATCTTCAACGAGCGCCTGGCGGAAACGGCCGAGCGCTACCTGCGCAAGGGCGCCAAGGTCTATGTCGAGGGCGCCCTGCAGACCCGCAAGTGGACCGACCAGGCGGGGGTCGAGAAATACTCGACCGAGATCGTGCTGCAACAGTTCCGCGGCGAGCTGACGATGCTGGACGGCCGGGCCGGCGGCGGTGGCGGCCCGGGCGGCGGCGACCAGGGCGGCTATGACGACGGCGAGCCGTCGGTCGGCGGCTTCGGCGGCGGTGGCGGCGGTGGTGGCGGCGGTGGTGGCTATGGCGGCGGCGCGGGCGGCGGCGGCTTCGGTCGCGGCGGTTCCACCCCGCGCGGCGGCGGCGGCGCGCCGCCGTCGCGCGGCGACCTGGACGACGAGATCCCGTTCTAGGCGGCGCCCGCGCCGCGCGTGCCGCCGTCGGGGCGGCGCGCGCGGTGCCGGCCGTCTCAGCGGCGGACCACCGGCCGCTCCGGCCCGGGCTCGCCGCGGCTGACGGCGCGATAGGCGTCGACGCGGCCGGAGCCGAACTCGCTGTCGCGCCCGGGCGCGCCGAGGTCGACCGTGGTGGCCTCGATCGCCGCCCGCACCTCGGCCGGGGTCATCGCCGGGTTGCGCTCCAGCAGCAGGGCGGCGACGCCGCTGACATAGGCCGCGGCCATCGAGGTGCCCGACAGCGACTGGGTGGAACCGCCCGGTCCGGTCGTCAGGATGTCGACCCCCGGGGCGGCGACGCCGACGAAGCGGCCGCGGTTGGCCTGGCTGTAGAGCCGGTCGCGCGAATCGGTGGCGGTGACCGCGATCACCTCGTCGAAGGCGGCCGGGAAGCGGGTCCGCTCCTGCCCGTCATTGCCGACCGCGGCCACGATCACCGCGCCGCGCTCGTGGGAGCGGCGGATCATCCGGCCGACGATCGGGTCGCGCGGGCCGGCGAAGCTGAGGTTGAGGACGCGGGCCCCCTGGTCGACCGCCACGTCGATGGCCCGGGCGATCTTGTCCGACGAGCTGGTGCCGGATCCGATCACCGCCCGGTCGGGGGTGAAGGCCTGCACAGAGAGCAGCTGGACCCCGGGCGCGATCCCGCGCACCCGGCCGTCGGCGGCGATGATGCCGGCGAGCGCGGTGCCGTGCTGGCCCGGGTCCGGTACGTCGCCGCCAATCACGTCGATGGTGCCGGCGACCCGGCCGGCCAGGGCGGGGTGGCTGCCGTCGATGCGGGTGTCGATCACCGCGACCCGCACCCCCCGGCCGCGGGCGATGCGGTTGGCGGGCTCCGCCTGCAGCCGCTCCAGCGCGTACTGCCGCAAGGGCGCGGCCGGCGGCGGGGCTGCCTGCATGGTGCGGTATCGGTAGTTCGGCTGGGCCACCTGGATGCGCGGATCGAGGTTGAGCAGGTCGACCAGCGGGCCGATCGGCCGGCTCTGCACGATCAGCAGGCGATAGGCCTCGGTGCCGAGGATGACGAGCGGGATCGTCTCGGCCAGGCCCATGGCGTAGTCGCGGGCGATGGCGTCGGCCGCCGCCTGGCCCAGCCCCGGGCGCAGCAGGATCAGCACCTCGTCCGGCAGGGCCTCGGCCAGGTCGTCGCTGCCGGGCGGCGGCAGGACGGCGGGCGGCGGGGTATCGGTCGGCAGCGCCGGCTCCGCGGGCGGGCGCGCGATGGCCGGAATCGCCAGCCGGGCGGCCGGCGTGCCCGGCGCGTCGGGCAGTGGCGGCGGGGGCGGCAGCGGACGCGGCACCACGGCGACGTCGCTGCCGGGGCTGGGGGCCACCGGCTTGGTGCCGGGCAGGGGGATCGAGACGTTGCCGCCGGTACCGGGCGCGCGCGGCTTGTCGAGCCGGATCGGCGGCGGCGCCGGACGCGGCGGGGGCGGCGGCTCGACCGGCGGCTCGGGCGGGAACAGCGGGATCAGCGGCGGCTCCGGCGGCGGCAGCGGCGGCGGCTTCTGCGGCGGCGGGATGGGCGGCGGCGGGATGGGCGGTCCCTCGCCGCCGCCTGGTCCGCTGCTCTGGGCGAACTGCAGATACCGCGGGTCGGTGGCCGGCGGCACGTCGATCGACAGCACCCATTCGGACTGGTCGCCGTCGCTCCAGTCCAGCCGGTCGCTGGCCTCGGCGGCGGGGCTGGCGACGGACAGGACCAGGGCCGCGGAACCGAGGGCCTGGGATGCGGAAAACCGTCGCCGCTGTTTCTTCATGGCATCCGCTCGGCCTGGGTGACCAATGTCGGGGCCGATCGTAGCGTGGCCTGCGCCTGGGCGGCATCCCCCTGGGCTGCGACCACGAAGTAGCCGTCGGCGGTCGGGCCCTTGACGATGACGGCGTCGGCGCGCTCCAGCAGCTGGCGGATCTCCGCCAGGGGGGCGCCGTCGGCGAAGTCGACCAGGAAGCGGGCGTCGCCGGCCCCCGCCTGCGGGCCGGAGGCGGTGCGGAACTCCCCGCCGCCGCCGCGGTCGTCGACCAGGGCGACGATCGCCGCCGCCTGCACCGCGATCACCACCGCGGCCGCGGCCATCGCCGGCTTCCAGGACATCTCGAACCAGGCGGCGACCCGCTGCGGCCAGCCGGCCCTGGCCGGCGCCGGGGCGGGCGCACGTTCCGGCTCCGCGTCGATCCGGGCCATCAGGCGGGCGAAGCCGTCCGGGTCCGGCTCGGGCAGCGCCTCGGTGGAGGCGACCACGGCCAGGTTGACCTGGCGCAGCAGCTCCAGCTCCTCGCGCAGCTCGGCCGACTGGGCGAGGGCGGCCTCGACCCGCCGGCGCTCGTCTGCGTCCAGCGTGCCGTTGACGTACCACGGCAGGAGGAAGGCCTCCTCGGGCAGGTCGTCGATGGCATCCGCCATTTTGCTGTTCATGCCGATACTCCCTGGATGCCGGCGGCGGAGAGAAGCTCCCGCATCCGCTGGCGGCCATAGAACATGCGTGTCTTGACGGTGTTGACCGGGCAGTCCAGGGCCGACGCGATCTCCTGCACCGACAGGTCCTGGTAGTAGGTGAGCTGCAGAACCGCCCGGTGCTCCGGCGACAGCCGGTCGAGCAGCCGCTGCATCACCCGGCCGAGGTCGGCCTGCTCGGCGGTGGCGTCCGGGGTCTGCGCATCGTCGACGATCGTGTCGGCCGCATCCTCGGGCATCTGGTCCTCGCGCCGCCGCCGCAGCAGGCTGATCGCCTTGTTGTGGCCGATGCCGAAGATCCAGGTGCCGGCCGAGGACCGGCCTTCGAAGTTGGCGGCGGACCGCCATACTTCCAGCATCACGTCGTTGAGCAGTTCGTTCGCCATCGCCTGGTCCCGCACCATCCGCATCAGGAACCCGAACAACGGCCGCTGGAAACGCTCGTAGAGCGCCTTGAACGCGGCTCGGTCGCCGCGCCCAGCCCGGGTGAGGAGATCGTTCTCGAGTTGCTGGAACTCTTTCCCGGTCCTGCCCAGGCCCTCGGCCATCTCGTATCCTCAGTCGCAGCCGGTGGAAGAAAGGTTCAGCGAAAGTTCCGGCCCGGCCGCCTCGCGGATTTCGCGTGCCGGGTCGAACCGATCGGCACTGCCGCGCGACCGACCGGACGGCGGGGCGATGGCCCGGCCGGCAACGGAGGGTTGGTCATGGCGCGCACGATCGGTCATCTGGTCATTCTCATCGCCGCCGCCCTGGTCGGGGCCGCGACCGGGGTCGCCGGCCTGGCCCTGGCCGCCCAGGCGGTTACCCTCTAGCCCGCGACCCGGCCCGGACGAACCCGCCGGCATCAGAAGTCATAGGTCAGCGACAGGGTGACGAGGTTCCGCCGGTAGGACAGCACCGAATAGTTCGAATCCTCGTTGATGTAGCTGTAGCCGACGGACACCGCCATGCCTTCCGCGATCGGCTTGGTCAGGCTCAGGGTGTAGTGCTGCCGCTCGAAATTGCGCTGCGGCTCGATCGGGTAGCGGCCGAAGTCCCGCCACTGATATTCCGCCCGGGCGAGCAGGCGCACGTCCCAAGGCAGCAGCATCGCCCCGCCGAGCGACAGGCGGTGGCCGTTCTCGTCGAAGAAGGTGCCCTTGGCGTCGTTGCGCAGATAGGCATAGCCGGCGAAGACGTAGTTGCGGCGATCCTCGAAGTAATAATATTGCGTCAGCCCGACCTGGTGGCCGGCGCCCAGATCGCGGGAGGTGAAGCGCGCCTCCACCCCGTCGTCGCGATAATCCTCGGTCGCATAGCGATAGAAGAAATAGGAGATGGTGTCGTCCACCGGCTGCAGCACCAGCGAGGCGGTGATCGCGTGGCTCTGGTTGTACTCCCGCCCGCCCTCCCAGCTCGGCTGGTAGGCATAGCGCAGGCCGGGCCGGGCCGGCATGCCCCACGCCGTCGCCTGGTAGCTGAGGTCGAGCGCCGCCTCGACGGTCGCCTGGTCGAAATCGTTGAGGTCGCCGCGCAGGTTTTGGCTCAGATACGCGAAGCCCTCGCCGCGCAGGCGCCAGGCCCCGTCCTGGACGATGTCGTAGCCGCCCCAGGCGCTCTGGAAGGTGCGCGCGCCGGCCTTCGGGCCGGGAACGCCGTTGCCGCGCAAGGGCACGTTGTCGTCATAGGCGATGCCGGCCTGGCCGGTCAGCGACCAGCGCCGCGGCTGCGGGGCGGCCGGCACCGTGCGCTCCGTCATGTAGCGGGCCATCGTCTCGCGAAAGGAGCGGGCGACCGCGGCCGAGCGCGCGTCCGGCTCCAGCGCCTCGGCCTTCTCCAGCGCCTCCCGCGCCGCCGGGTAGCGGCCCTGGGCGTAGCGGGCGAGGCCGAGATAGAGCCAGGTCGTGGCGTTGCCGGGGTCGAGCCGGGCCGCCGCCTCCAGCGTGCCGGTCGCCGCCTGGTAGCGCTTCAGCCCGTACTGCGACAGGCCGAGATAGCGCCGCACCAGCACGTCGTCGGGGTGCTGCGCCGCCAGGCCCTCCAGGCGGGCGATCGCCTCGGCGAAGCGGCCTTCGCGATAGGCGAGGACGCCCGGGTCGGCCAGCAGCTCGGACGGCGGCAGCGCCGCCAGGGCGGCCGATCCGGCGGTCGCGGCGATGCCCAGGCCGGCAAGAACCAGCCCGCCGATCGCACCCGACCATGCGGATCGCTGCCGATCCGGGTTTCTCTGTGCCCCCACGCCGCCTCGCCCCCGTGGCTCCCTGTCGAGGAGTTGCTACACTGCGGCAAAAGGCGCGCCGTGGCAATAAGTTGCGCCCCTGCGCGGGCGCGTCGCCGGCGGGCGCGATCGACCCGTCGCGGTGCGCGAACCGGCAACGTTGTTCGCAACTGCGAAATGCTCTAATGTGACGGTCCAACGAATCCGCGGGTGAGCGGGGGCGTCGCCCCGGCCAATACCTGCCCTCCCGGAAACGAGACGCCCATTGGTCGACGCTCCGTCCAAGCCGTTCGACATCGCACCCGTCACCATCGAAGACGAAATGCGCCGCTCCTACCTCGATTACGCCATGAGCGTGATCGTGGCCCGGGCGCTGCCCGACGTCCGTGACGGGCTGAAGCCGGTCCATCGCCGCATCCTCTATGCGATGAAGGAGAACGGCTACGACTGGAACCGCGCCTATCGCAAGTCGGCCCGCATCGTCGGCGACGTGATGGGCAAGTATCACCCGCACGGCGACACGGCGATCTACGACGCCATGGTGCGCATGGCGCAGGAATTCTCCATGCGCCTGCCGCTGATCGACGGGCAGGGCAATTTCGGCTCGATGGACGGCGACCGGCCGGCGGCGATGCGCTACACCGAGGTGCGCCTGGCGCGCTCGGCCGAGGCGCTGCTGGAGGACATCGACCGCGACACCGTCGATTTCCAGCCGAACTACGACGACACCAGCCGGGAGCCGACGGTCCTGCCGGCGCGCTATCCCAACCTGCTGGTCAACGGCGCGGGCGGCATCGCCGTCGGCATGGCGACCAACATCCCGCCGCACAACCTGGCCGAGGTGATCGACGCCTGCTGCGCGATCATCGCCGACCCGGCCCTCGACGACATCGCGCTGATGGACCTGGTGCCGGGCCCGGACTTCCCCACGGGCGGCATCATCGTCGGCCGCCGCGGCATCCGCGAGGCGTATCTCGGCGGCCGCGGCTCGCTGACCATCCGCAGCAAGGCGACGATCGAGGAGATCCGCCGCGACCGCGAGGCGATCGTGGTCACCGAGATCCCCTACCAGGTCAACAAGTCGCGGATGATGGAGCGCATCGCCGAGACGGTGCAGGAAAAGCTCATCGACGGCATTGCCGAGCTGCGCGACGAGAGCGACCGCGACGGCGTCAGGGTGGTGATCGAGCTGAAGCGCGACGCCAACCCCGAGGTGGTGCTGAAGCAGCTTTACCGCTTCACCCCGCTGGAGACGACGTTCGGCGTCAACATGCTGGCGCTCGACGCCGGCCGGCCGCAGCTGATGGGGCTGCGCCGCGTGCTCGACTGCTTCCTCGCCTTCCGCGAGGAGGTGGTGTCCAGGCGGACCGCCTTCGAGCTGGCCAAGGCGCGCGACCGCGCCCATGTCTTGGTCGGCCTGGCGCTGTCGGTTGCCAACCTCGACGAGGTGATCGCGCTGATCCGCGCCGCACCCGACCCGGCGTCGGCCCGCGCGGCCCTGCTGGAGCGGGCCTGGCCCGTCCACGACATCGCCCCCCTGATCGCGCTGATCGACGAGCCCGAGCACCCGGTCGTCGACGGCACCTATCGCCTGTCCGAGGAGCAGGCGCGCGCCATCCTGGAGCTGCGCCTGCAGCGCCTGACCGGGCTGGAGCGCGAGAAGATCGCCGAGGAGCTGCGCGCCATCGTCGCCCAGATCGGCGAGTACCTGGAGATCCTGCGCTCCAAGCCGCGCCGGCTGGAGATCATCCGCGACGAGCTGCTGGCGGTGCGCGAGCAGTTCAACAACCCGCGCCGCACGGTCATCGAGGAAGCCGAGGACGAGACCGACCTCGAGGACCTGATCAAGCCCGAGCCGATGGTGGTGACCGTCAGCCACGAGGGCTACATCAAGCGCACGCCCTTGGCGACCTACCGGGCGCAGCGCCGCGGCGGCAAGGGCCGCTCCGGCATGGCGACCCGCGACGAGGATTTCGTCAGCCAGGTGTTCGTGGCCGGGACCCATGCCCCGGTCCTGTTCTTCACCTCGCTCGGCAAGGTCTACCTGCTGAAGGTGTGGCGCCTGCCGCCCGGCAACCCGACCTCGCGCGGCAAGCCGATGGTCCAGCTGCTGCCGCTCGACCGCCAGGCCGGCGAGCGGGTGACGAGCGTGCTGGCCCTGCCGGAGGACCGCGAGGCCCATGCCGGCCGCTCGCTGATGTTCGCGACCTCCACCGGCAACGTCCGCCGCAACGACCTGGCCGACTTCACCAACGTCAAGGCGAACGGCAAGATCGCCATGCGCCTGGAGGAGGAGGGGGAGCGGCTGATCGGCGTCGTGCTGTGCGACGAGAGCCAGGACGTGCTGCTGGCGACCCGCGGCGGCAAGTGCATCCGCTTCTCGGTCGGCGAGGTCCGCCTGTTCCAGAGCCGCACCTCGACCGGGGTCCGCGGCATCCGGCTGGCCACGGCCGACGAGGTGATCGACATCTCGATCCTGCGCCATGTGGAGGCCGACGCCGGCACCCGGGCCGCCTATCTGCGCCGCTCGGCCCAGGAACGGCGCGGCCAGGGCGAGGGCGATGTGATGGCCGACGAGCCGGCGGTGACCGACACCGAGGAGGGGGCCGAGGCCGAGGCGTCGGTGCCCGAGCGCGCCCTGAGCGACGAGGAGTTCGCCCAGCTGGCCCTGGCCGACGAGCTGGTGCTGACGGTGACCGCCAACGGCTTCGGCAAGCGCACCTCGGCCTATGAATACCGGGTCACCCGGCGCGGCGGCTCGGGCATCGCCAACATCGCGGCATCCGCCCGCAACGGCCAGGTGGTCTCCGCCTTCCCGGTCGCGGACGATGCCGAGATCATGCTGGTGACCGACGGCGGCCAGGTGATCCGCATGCCGGTCCGCGACATCCGCGTCGCCGGCCGCTCGACCCAGGGGGTGATCCTGCTGCGGGTCGCCGACGGCGAGCGCGTGGTCTCGGCGGCGCTGCTGCCGGAGGCAGAGGCCGAGGCCGAGGCCGAGGCCGAAGAGGCGGGCGAGGCCGAGGGCGAGGGCCCGCCGGCAGGCGTGCCGCCCACCGGCGAAACCGCCTGATCGGCAGGGGGCAAGATGACGACCGAGCGCGTGGGGGTCTACCCCGGCACCTTCGACCCGATCACCAAGGGCCATTCCGACATCATCCTGCGGGCGACCAAGCTGGTCGACCGGCTCATCATCGGCGTGGCCCGCAACGCCGGGAAGGGGCCGCTCTTCAGCATCGACGAGCGGGTCCAGATCGTCCGCGACGAGGTCGAGGCGCTGAACGGCCAGCCGGTGAAGATCGAGGTCCGGCCCTTCGACAACCTGCTGATGGATTTCGTGGTCGGCTGCGGCGCCTCGATCATCATCCGCGGCCTGCGCGCGGTCTCGGACTTCGAGTACGAGTTCCAGATGGCGGGCATGAACGCGCGCCTCAACGGCGACATCGAGACGGTGTTCCTGATGGCGGCCGACCGCTACCAGTTCATCGCCTCGCGCTTCGTCAAGGAGATCGGGCTGCTGGGCGGCGACGTGCGCCATTTCGTCAGCCCGCGCGTCGCCGACCGCCTGGAATCCCGCTTCGCCCGCCAGCGCGTGCCCGACTGAACCGGCGGTCCGGGCCTCCCGATGGTTGACCCCGGACCGCTCGCCCCCTAGTTTCCGCCGCGACCGACTTCCGCCCCGCCTCTCGACCAGGCGCCCAGGGCGAGCCCGTAGCTCAGCCGGTAGAGCATCTGACTTTTAATCAGAGGGTCTCGGGTTCGAATCCCGACGGGCTCACCACCTGCCCAAGTGGGCATTGAAATCATTGGGAAATTTGGCCAAATAGTCCCACCGATCCGTCTGCCGACGGGAAAGTGGGACTGTTCGTCTCCGGTTTCGCCCTGCTCGTCCGCATGGCGTGAGACCGCCGTCGGGGCAGGGGGCTGCTGCGCACCAGCGCTCCGCTGCCGTCATCCGTCGATCCTGTCCTGGAGTTGCTGACGCACATCCCGGCCCCCGAGCTGCTTTTCGACCATCACGAACAGGCCTCGGCCGTCGCTGCCCTGTTCCCACAACCGTCCGATGGCGCGCTTCTCGTTCGTGTCGTCGACGCCGGAGCCGGCCAGCAGAGCCCCCTTGTACTCGACGACCATCGTGCGCCCGTCGTTCAAGCGCGCGACGAAGTCGGGATAGAACTTGCCCGTCGCAGTCGGCAGCCAGAAGGACTCCGCGTTCCTTGCCACGTTCCGCAGCCAGAACGTTACGTCGGGCAGGCTGTCGATGGCCTGTGCGCACTGGAACTCCTCGCCCTCCTCGACGCCATCGAATGCCGGCAGCCCGTCCGGCCCCAGGAAGTGCTTGCGCGGCTTCCAGCGGCCGCCGCGCTGCTTCTTCACGTCCCGGTACATTCCATCGCGGAACTGGAAGCCGTTTTCGAGCGAGGCATGGACGCGTGCCTCCGGCACGAAGAGATAGCGTTGATAGGCCGATTGCCGTTCGGCCAGGCGGGCGGCGGCCAGGCGTTCGCGCAGCTTGCGCGCCAGGATGAACTTGGTTCGCATCAGCGCCGCGATAGGGATCCTGCGCGGCCCCATCAGATGGCCGATGCAGTCCGCAATCCATCGCAACAGGTCGGCCTGGTGGATGTCGGGCTGGCGCAGCTGGCGATCCAGCCAAATGATCAGGTTCTGCGGCGACCAGCCATCCACTTGCACATCGAGCGCCAGCTGCTCTCCCTCCCCGGCGAACTGCCAGGCGACGCGGTTGCCGTCCACGTCGATCTCGAAGCTGCGCGCCGTTTCGCGGATGGCGAAGGCGGATTCGTCCAGCCGTGCCGGGTGCGAAGCCAGCGACCAGTCATGGAATTCCATGAACAGGTCGGTATCGGCAAACTCGAAGCTCCCTTGGATCTCGGTCATCAGCCTCGGCGCGCGGAAGCTCTCGCCCCGCTGGGCTGGCGAGAGCTGGCCCGCGGTTTCGAACCGGTACTTCCGGACCGCCTCGGCCAGGTCCCGGCGCTGATGCGCGGGAATGGCGTCGGCAATCGCGGCCTCCAGCTCCGGCGCGACATGACCGATAACCGCGATCTCCACCGTCCCGCCCTCCTGGGTAACGATGGACACCGCCTCGTGCGCGGCGAGCGACGCCAGCGCGGCGGCAATTTCCGGCGTCGCCGCGACGGAGTGTCGGAAGACGGGGGCGGGGCGCTCCCGCGGTGCGAACAGGCCGGTGTCGTCCAGATGCCCCTGGGCCGGTTCGATGGCGTCCCGGGCGTCCGGCTCGCTGAAGCCCATCGCCACCAGCCTGTCGACGAGTGCCGACGCCGCGGCGCTGAACGAGGGTTCGGAAACATGCGCGTAGGCTCGGTTCAATGCATCGGCCCGACGGCGTCGCGCGTAGGGCATGCGCAGCACCCGGCCGAGCAGCTGCTCCACATCGGTCGCGCTCTGGATGCGCGAGAGCGAGCAGAACACATACGCGAAGGAACAGTCCCAGCCTTCCTTCAGCGCCTCGATGGTGATGACGTACTCGATGCGGCATTGGGGATCGAACAGGTCTATGCCGTCGAGCTCCCGCTGCTCGCCGGTGGCGATGGCGATCCGGTATTCCGGGATCTGCTCCACCTCCATCAGGTGCGTCTTCAGTGCCTCTGCGGTCACCTCCTGGTTCCGCGGCTGGGCCTGGAACAGGACGATGGGGCGGATATAGTCCGCCTCGCCCTTTGCCGCCTCCGCCAACGCCGCACGGCTGGCGATCGCCCCGTTCACCGCGGTCTGCCAGCTGTCGTGCTCGGCCAGCACGATCGGCAGCTTGATCATCTCCGCCGCCTTCAGTTCCTGCGCGGTGACGCTATGCAGGATGTTGGAATTCGCCCTCGGGGTCGCGGTGAACTCGATGATGGCACAGGGCCGGACCCGGGCCTGCATGTCGCGCGTCAGGCCGGTCACCGCGTTGTGCGCCTCGTCCACGATCATGAGCGGTCGATGGACGTGCAGCAGATTGGCGAACGAGAAGCGCGGATTGCCCGTATCCTCCGTCGAGCCGTCGATCTGTTCCAGGCCGGCCATGGTCCGGGGTATGGCGCTGAAGTGCGGCTCCATGTTCTCGTTGTGGGCATAGACCCTGCGGCCCTCGGTATTGCTGACCCGCAGCGTCTGGATGGTGCCGACGACGATGCAGACATTGTCGCGGATGTCGTGCGGCCGGATCGTCGTGAAGTCGGCGATGTCGAACACCCGGACGCGGCCCTCGAACGCCGCGTCGAGCGCCTGGCGGTAGGGATGTCGGGAATTGCGTAGCGCCTCCACCGTCTGTTGGCGGATGGTGTTCGACGGCACCAGCCACAGCACCAGCGGCCAGTCCTTTTCCACCCAGGCGTCCCGCGCCACGGCGATGGCGTGCGCGGCCAGCATCGTCTTGCCGCCGCCGGTCGGCAGGCGAAGGCACACATAGGGGGCGCCCGGCAGACCTTCGAGCGTCCTGTACGTCGTTCGGTAGCGCCCCAGCCGCGCGGCCTGCTCCGGGGTCGCGGTGATGCCGTCATATGCGTTCGTGGGGCCGGCCACGCGCGCCTCTTCGAGAAAGCGGCGAAGGATGGCGAGCGTATCGGCCTGATACGGCTTGAGCTTCATGACCGGTCCCCCGCGGCCCGTGTCATCGGCGGGCCCTGACGTCATAGGGCGTCTGCTTGAAGGTCACGGCCTCGCGGTCCAGCGTCGGCGCGGCGAGGCGGGACTGCTCGCCATAGACGGTGACGGGGCCGGCGAAGGTGGGATCGGCTTCGGCGATGGCGGCGCGAATCAGGGCCAGCGTCGCCCGGGTCAGCACGTTGCCGCCGTCCGCCCGCCGATCGCCGAGGATGCCGTTGTAGAGCAGGGCAAAGGCCCGGCCGTCGCGGATGCCGAGGAACGGGGTGCGCGGCATCACCGTCCAGGGCGTCGCCGTCTCGCTGAACCAGATGTGCGCCGCCAGCACCGGGAAGGCGATGTCCGAGCGGATATGGCCGTCCTCGTCGAAGACGGGCGGCCCGAGGCGATAGAAGCGGAACCCGCCGCCGCCCTTCCAGCCGACGCTCTCCGATATGCCGCCCTGCTCGCCGTCGATCACCTTGCGCAGGCGCGGCGCGCAATGGGTGACGGCGTGCTCGCCCATCTCGATGCCGATATAGCGGCGACCCATCTTGTGCGCGACGGCAGCCGTGGTACCGGAACCCAGGAAGGAGTCGAGGACGAGATCGCCGGGGTTGGTGGCGATGTGCAGAAGCTTCTCTACTAATTTCTCCGGCTTTGGGGTGCCAAATATATCGTTAGATTCAATAAGATCGATGTTTTCTTTTTTGGCCTGTTGATTGTCTCCGAAATTTACTGCATCCCACCAAGTCATTGGCACTAGACCAGTTTCTTCAGATGAGAATTTCTTTATTCGTGGCCGTCCATTTCCATTATTGGGAAAATATACGCGATTTTCTGTGTCTCGAAGACGGACGAATTCAGGTTCAGTTGCTCCCCAGCATCGACCTTTGGGTGGATCCAGAAGTGCTCCGGATGGGGAAATTATAGTGTACATTTGATTTCTTCGGAACCCCTGCGCGCTAAATGGTATGGAGCGCCAGGGGCCTCGCGGGTCGTTATCCGGGTTGGCATATCCGTTGTCAGAATCAGGAAGAAGATTGCGAGTTTCTTTCCAAGTTTGCGGTCCTTGTACCGCATACAGGAGTATATGGTCATGAGCCGAACCGATCGCAGCGCGATTCTCTCGTGACATTCTCTTTTGCCAGACGATGTTTGCCACAAATCGGGATCTTCCGAATACCTCATCCATGATGACTTTGAGGTAGTGCCCTTCGTTGTCGTCGATCGATACCCAAATCGACCCGTCTTCTGACAAAAGGTCGCGCAGCAATTCGAGCCGCGGCCACATCAGGGACAGCCATCGCGTGTGTTCAAGATTGTCATCATAGTGGGTGAAGGCCGACCGTGTATTGTACGGCGGATCGATATAGATGCATTTCACCTGCCCGGCATAGAACGGCAGGAGGGCCTTCAGCGCATCGAGATTGTCGCCCTGGATCAGCATGTTGCCGGTCGTCGGGTCGCCTGCCGACAGTGCCGTGACTTCCTCCAGCAGGCGATAGGGCACCTGCTGGGCCGCACGGATGTCGTCGTCTCGGGTGAGCCAGCTCAAGGTAGGCATTCAACTCTTCTTCTCGTTCTGCACCGGTCGCCGCCGGCAGCCGTGCCGCCGCTCGGATCGTGCGGCGGCACGGCAGGCGTACCGTATGCGGCGGGCCGCGGGTCCGTCACCGTCGCGATTCATCCCGCCATTTGGGGCGAGATGGCGCGTGCCAGCAATCGGATTTGGGTGCCGCATGCGCACCACGCCGCAGTCGGCCACAAGGGCGCCGGCCATCAGCTGACGGAACGGCCGCGCGCGCTCACCGGTCCGCCCCCGCGACCTCTTGGACGACCTCCCGGGCGACGTCGCCGATCAGCGATCGCAGCCAGCGGTGCGCGGGGTCGTGGCGGTAGCGGACGTGCCAGGCCATCTCGACCGGGAAGGTGCCGAGATCGACCGGTGCCGGAAGGATCTTCAGGCGCGGGTCGCGGGCGAGGCGGCGGCAGATCAGGGCGGGCAGCGTCGCGACATGGTCGGTCACGGCCACCATCTCCGCCACCGCGAAGAAGTTGGTGACCGAGATCGCGACGTCGCGCCGGAGCTGCTGCTGCGCCAGTGCCTGGAACAGGCCGGCGCGCAGGCGCCCCGGCGGCACCACGTTGACATGCTTCATCCGCTCGAACTGCCGGCGCGACAGGCTGTCGCCGATCTCCGGGTGGCCGGCGCGCACCACGCAGGCGAGCCCCTCGTCCATCAGGTGCTGCACGACCAGGTTGTCCGGCGGATCGACGATCCGGCCCAGCACCATCGCCGTGGTGCCGGAGACCACGCCCGTTTCCGCCAGGTCGTTGCCATAGGGCGCAAGGCGCAGCCGGATGCCGGGCGCCACCGCCTGCAGCCGGGCCACGATCGCCGGCGCCAGGACGAACTCGACATAGCCGTTGGGCGCGATGGTGAACAGGCGCTCCGCCCTGGCCGGGTCGAACTCCTGCTGGCCCAGGACCGCGTCGTCGATGCGGGCCAGCGCCTCCGCGATCACCGGGGCGAGTTCCAGTGCGACCGGCGTCGGCTGGATGCCGTAGCGCTCGCGCACGAACAGCGGGTCCTGCAGGGTGGTGCGCAGCCGGGCGAGCGCGTTGGACAGCGCCGGCTGCGTCATGCCCAGCCGCTCCGCCGCGCGGGTGACGCTGCGTTCGTCCATCAGCGCGACGAAGATCGGCAGCAGGTTCAGGTCGTACCGCATGAGTTATAGTCTCATGCGTATATCTGAAATCCAAACAATCAAGTTCTGGAATGTCTGGCCCAGCGGCATCCTGCGGGCGTCCAACAACGGACGCGCACATTCCGACGGAGGCTGACATGACCAAGGGCAAAGTGCTGGTGATCGGTTCCAACGCCACCCGGATCGAGGTCCAGGGCGGCGGCTGGGGTGCCACCGGCCAGTATCTCAACGAAACCGTCGTCCCGGCGATGGCGATCATCGACGCCGGCTACGAGGTCGTCCTGGCCACGCCGGACGGCACCCGGCCGACCATCGACCCGGTATCGGACGCGGCGGCGCATTTCGAGGGCGACGAGGCGGCCCATGCCCGCGCCCGGGCCTTCTGGGCCGGGCACCCGGCGATGACCGCGGTCCGGACCCTGCGCGCGGTCATCGCGGAGGGGCTCGACGGCTATGCCGGGGTGTTCGTGCCGGGCGGCCAGGCGCCGGTCGTCGACCTGATGCAGGATGCCGAGCTGGGCCGGATCCTGCGTCACTTCCACGAGCGCGCCAAGCCGACCGCGCTGCTCTGCCACGGGCCGATCGCGGTGGTGGCGGCCATGGCGCACGCCCGCGAGTTCCGCGCGGCGCTGATCGCCGGCGACGTGGAGAAGGCGAAGGAATGGGCCCGGGGCTGGCCCTATGCCGGCTACCGCATGACGGTGTTCTCGGCCACCGAGGAGAAGGTCGTGGAAGACCACATCCTGCATGCCCGGATGTATTTCGACATGCCCTCCGCCCTGGCGGCGGCCGGCGGCGAGGTGACGACCGGCGCGGTCGACTTCGAGCCCAACGTGGTCGTCGATCGCGAGCTGATCACCGGCCAGAACCCGCGCTCCGACCATCCGATCGCCGCGGCGTTCGTCGCTGCCCTCGACCGCCAGGCGGGCGCGGCCTGAACCCGGCCGGCGGGCGACCGGGCCGCTCCGGCCCGGTCCTGCCGGTCACATGGCCGGGCGGGCGAAGCGCGCGACGAACCTCTCGATGATCGGGCGCAGCTCGGCCTTGTCGACCACCGCCAGCGCGTCCATCGCGGCGAGCCAGACCGTGTCGCGCTGGGCGCCTTCGGGCCACGAGATCAGCTGCTTCTTCACCGCGAGCGGGAAGACCTGGACCTCGCAGCGCAGAGCGGTCTCGCCCTCCACCACCTTGGTGTAGGCGAAGGAGCCGATCGCCCGGCCACCCACCTTGCCGCGCAGCCCGGCTTCCTCGTACGCCTCCCGCGCGGCCGACTTCGGCGGCTTCAGCCCCTTGATCGGCCAGCCCTTGGGAATGCTCCAGCGGCCCGTCCGGCGCGTCGTCAGGAGCAGGATCTGCAGGTCGCCATCGGGCGAAAGGCGGTAGGGCAGAACGCCATACTGGATGCGCACAGCGGCCATTGGTGCCTTGGAGCTGGTCCGGGGTCCGAGTCGTCGATGCTCGTTCTTTCGATATACAAAGTTCGTACCGTGAAAAATAGTTCCTGCCGGCAGGACAACGCGATGACGGCTCAGGACGGCTCGGCGGCGGGCTTCCTGCGCCCGCAATAGGCCTTCCTCTTCCGCTTGCTCTTGCTCTTCACATAGTCGCCGCCGCAGGCGCCGAGCCGGGCGGCCTTGGCGGCCTTGGCGACCGGCTCCGCCTGCAGCGCGGTTGGGCCGGCAAGCGGCATGGCACTGCCGACGGCCGCACCGGCCGGGGCGGCGCCCAGCAGGGCCCAGCAGAATCCCGCGATCAGGAAGGCGCGCATCGTTCCTCCGTCGGGGCAAGTGCCCCCGTTCCGGGGAGACTCTGCCGCCGACGGCGTGACCGCATCAAGCGCGATGACGGCGGGCTAAAGCACCGCCAGGTTGTTCCGCCGCAGCAGGCGATAGACCAGCGCCAGCGGCACGACGGTCGCCACGATCAGCACCGTCGCGGCGGCCGCCGCCGCCCCCGCGCCCTGGCCCTCCAGCGCGCGGAACATGACGACGGTCATGGTCGACCAGGGCCCGCTGTAGAGGACCACGGTGGAGCTCAGCTCGGAGACGATGGTGACCCAGGCGAGCACGGTGCCGCCGACGATGCCGCCCAGCATCAGCGGCACGGTGAGGCGGAAGAAGGTCCAGGAGGGCGAGCGGCCGAGATTGATCGATGCCTCCTCCAGCGAGGGATCGATCTGGTGCAGGATGGCGCTGCCCGAGCGCACGCTGAAGGGCAGCTTGCGCACCAGCCAGGCCAGGACCAGGATCAGCCAGCCGCCGGTCAGCACCAGCCAGCCGCTGTTGAAGGCCAGGATCAGGCCGATGCCCATCACCGTGCCGGCGACCGCGAACGGCACCATCGCCAGCACGTCGAGCGCGTGCGAGAGCGTCGAGCGGTAGCGGGTCAGGACATAGGCGATCGGGATGCCGATCAGCGAGGCGCCGATCGCCGCCACGGTGGCGAGGCCCAGCGTGTTGTAGAGCGGCCGGTGCGAGCGGGCGAACAGCTGCTCGAAGTTGCCGAGGCTCATCTCCGACTGCATCACCGGCCCGCGGAACTTCATCAGCGCGACGATGACGATGGCGACGAAGGGCAGGATCGCCAGCAGCACCACGCCCCAGACGAAGCCGCCCGCCAGCCAGCGGCCGAGCGGCCCCGGGCGCAGGACCGGCGGCGCGCTGCGGGCGACGGTGGCGAAGCGCCGCCGCCCCAGATAGTAGCGCTGCACCAGCAGGGCCAGGGCGGCGATCAGCACCAGGATCATGGCCAGCGCCCCCGCCATGCCGGGGTTGGCCCCGACCTCGCCCACGAACAGCTTGTAGGCCTCGATCGCCAGGATCGGCATGTCCTCGGCCAGGACGAACGGCACGCCGAAATTCTCCAGCGTCTCGATGAAGACCAGCAGCCCGCCCGCCAGCACCGCCGGCATGATGACGGGCACGGTCACGGTCAGGAACACCCGCCAGCGCGAGGCGCCGAGATTCTGCCCGGCCTCCTCGATCGAGGCGTCGACCGCGCGCACGGCGGCGATCGCCGGCAGCAGGACGTAGGGGAAGGAATGCAGCGTGAAGACCAGCACCAGGCCCGGCAGGCCGTAGATGGTGGTGGTCGGCAGGCCCAGCCCCTGCAGCCACTGGGTGACGATGCCGGCGCGGCCGAACAGCAGCACCCAGGCATAGGCGCCGATGAAGGAGGGCAGGATCAGCGGCAGGGCCGACAGCGCCAGCAGCACCGAGCGGCCGGGGATCGCCATCCGCGCCAGCAGGAAGGCCATCGGCAGGCCGATCGCGATCGAGGCGGCGGTGGTGAGCGCGCCGATCAGCAGGCTGTTGGTGATGGCCGAGCGGTAGTAGCCGGTCGACAGCACCTTGGCGTAGGCCTCGACCGTGAAGCGCATGCCGCTGGCATCGAGGAAGCTCGACGCCAGCACCTTCCACAAGGGATAGGCCAGGAACAGGCCGAGGAAGGCGAAGGCGAGCACCGCCACCGTCAGCGGAAAGGCCGAGCGCGACGGGACGGCCCATCTCATGGGGCGAACACCGTGATCCGGGCGGGGTCGTAGGCGAGCGTGATCGGCCGCCCGGGGGCGGGTGCCACCGCCCCGTCATCCAGCATCGCCACCCGCAAGGGCGGCCCGTCGCCGAGCCTGACGTCGAGGCGCAGCAGGGCGCCCAGATGCTCGGCGGCGGCGATCTCGCCCGTCACCGTGGCCCAGGGGTGGCCGGGCTCGACCGGGATCAGCGCCTCCGGCCGCAGCGAAAAGGAGACGGCGCTGCCGGTGGGGACCGCGGCGGCCGGCACCCGGAAGCGGCGGCCCAGGGCTGCCACCAGCAGGTGGGCGCCGTCCAGCGCCTCGACCGTGCCGGTCAGCAGGTTGGTGGCCCCCAGGAACTCGGCCACGAAGGGGGTGGCGGGCGTGCGGTAGATGGCGGCGGGCGCCCCCACCTGCTCCAGCCGGCCCGCGCGCATGACCGCGATCCGGTCGGAGATGGCGAGCGCCTCCTCCTGGTCGTGGGTGACGTAGATGGCGGTGATGCCGAGGGTCTGCTGCAGGGTGCGGATCTCGCGCCGCATGTCGAGCCGCAGCTGGGCGTCGAGGTTGGACAGGGGCTCGTCCAGCAGCAGCACGTCGGGCTCGATCACCAGCGCGCGGGCCAGCGCCACGCGCTGCAGCTGGCCGCCCGACAGCTGGAACGGCTGGCGCTCGCCATAGCCGTCCAGATGGACCAGCTCGAGCGCCCGGCCGACCCGGCGCTGGATGTCCGCCCCGGCCACGCCGCGGGCCTTCAGCCCATAGGCGACGTTGCCGGCCACCGTCAGGTTGGGGAAGATCGCGTAGTTCTGGAACACCATCCCGGTGTTGCGGCGGTGCGGCGGCAGGGTGTCGATGCGCCGGTCGCCGAAGGCGATGCTGCCCTGGTCCAGGTCGCAGAAGCCGGCGACCATGCGCAGGAGCGTGGTCTTGCCGCAGCCGGACGGGCCGAGCAGGGTGAAGAGCTCGCCGGGGCGGATGTCGATCGACACCCCGGCCACGGCGTGCACGGCGCCGAAGGTCCGCTCGACGCGGGAGATGGTGACGGCGGTCAAGCGGGGGTCCTCGGATGGCGGCGGGGCAGGCGGGTGCGGACGGCCGGGCACGGGCGCCCGGCCGTCCGGACGGGTCAGCGCGTCTGGACGATGACGTCCTTGATCTTGGCCAGCGTCGCCGGCCGCGCCTCGGTCCAGCGCACTTCGTCATAGGGGGCGAGCTTGATCGACGACAGCTGCGGCATGCCGCCCGGCATCTTCGACAGGTCGATGTCCTGGCGCGCCGGCCGGCGGAAATGCCTGGCCAGGATCATCTCGCGCACGTCCTTGCGGTTGATGAAGTCGACGAACTTCTTGGCGTTCTCGGTGTTGGGGCCGCCCTTGATGATGGCGACGCCTTCCATGGCGGCGTAGGTGCCCTCGGCCGGGTAGACCACCTTCACCGGCGCGCCGTTGTTGGCCCACAGGTAGCCGGCATATTCCATCGACACGCCGAGCGGGTACTCGCCCTGGCCGACGCCCTGGAAGACCAGCGACGAGCGGTTGAGGATGCGGCTGTTGCGGAAGAACTCCGACACCTTGCCCCAGCCGGCGTCGCCGCCGCCCAGCAGGTCGACCATCAGGGTGGCGTTGGTGTAGGCGGAGCCCGAATTGGCCGGGTCGGTGAAGGCGATCTTGCCCTTCAGCTTGGGGTCGAGCAGGTCGGCCCAGGCCTTGGGGCCCTGGGCCTCCGGCAGGGCCTTGGTGTTCTGCAGCACCACCAGCAGGTGCAGGTTGTTGCCGATCCACAGGTCGTCCGGGTCGCGGTACTCCGCCGGGATGGCGTCGCGGTGGGCCGAGCGGAAGGCCTGGAAATAGGCCTTGTGCTGCTGCAGCAGCGACCGGCTGACGCCCCAGACGATGTCGCCCAGCGGCCGGTCCTTCTCGGCGACGATGCGCCGGAAGACGACCCCGGAGCCGCCGGACACCGGCTGCACCTCGATCCCCGTCTCCTTGTTGAAGGCGGTGAAGACGAGGTCGTCGAGCGTCTGCTCGTTGGCGGAATAGACGACGAGCTGCCCCTGCGCCGCAGCCGCGCCGGGAAGGGCGAAAAGGGCCGCCGCGAACGCGGCCGCGCGCCAACCGAAGGTCTTGTCCATGGGATCCCCTGTTCGCCGGCCGGCGTTCGAGGCCGCCGGTTCCTGACATGCCTGGAAACAGCATAGCGGCGGCCGGGCCAGCGGCGCCAGCCCGTGTGTCTGCGGGGACGGGCGGGTGGTGGCCGCCGAGGCGAGCCGGCCCCAGCCCCTCGCCCCGGTGCCGGGGCGAGGGGGTACGGGGGATCAGCCGCGGGCGGAGTTGCCGTAGACCGGGGTCAGCCAGTGGCGGTACTTGTCGACCTTGCCGGCGGCGATGTCGAAGTAGAGGTCCTGGATCCGCCGGGTGAGGGGCCCGACCTTGCCGTCGCCCACGGCGTAGTGGTCGACGCCGATGATCGGCTGCACCTCGGCGCCGCTGCCGCAGAAGAAGGTCTCGTCGGCGATGTAGAGCTCGGTGCGGTCGATGTCGCGCTCGATGACGGTGACGCCCAGCTCTTCCCGGTACAGGTCGATCAGGGTCTGGCGCGTGATGCTCTCCAGGATGTCGGCGCTGACCGGGGGGGTGATGACGACGCCGTCGCGCACCATCATGAAGCAGGCGCCGGGGCTCTCGGCCACCTCGCCGCGGTCGTTCAGCATGATCGGCGGACCGAAGCCGTTCATCTTCGCCTCGACCTGGGCCAGGCGGGAGTTGTGGTAGTTGGCGGCGGCCTTGACCCGGGACGGCGAGGCGTTGTCGGAGTTGCGCCGCCAGGTGCTGACGCAGCTCTTCACGCCGGTCTTGATCGAGGCGACGTGCGGGCGGGCGAAGGCGATGATGAAGGCGCCGTTGTGGATCTCGTCCGGCTTCCAGGCGTAGGACTCGCCCTCGCCGAAATAGACCACCGGGCGGAAATGGACGCCTTCGGTGAATTTGTTGGCGCGCAGCAGCTCGATGAAGGCCTGGGTGAACTCGTCGTCGCTGTAGGGCACCGTCATGCGCATGATCTTGCAGGACTGGCGCAGGCGGCGCAGGTGCTCGGCGCTCTTGAAGATGTAGAGCTCCTTCTCCGCCTCGCTCCAGTAGGCGCGCATGCCCTCGAACACGTTGGCGCCGCGCAGGACCGTCTCGGCCGAGACGTGGACGGTCGCCTCGGCCCAGGGCACGATGCGGCCGTCCATCCACGCGAACTCGGGGTTGCTCAGCTTGGCCATGTCTAGGGATTCTCCTCGGGGGGGCTCGCCCTGGCTGGGGCGGACCCGAGGATCGTCCCTGGCGCGGCGTTCGTCCACCCCCGGGGCCGCTTCTACCGCGCGGCTTCCCGGTCGAGCGCCAGGTTGAGCGCCAGCACGTTGACCCGGGGTTCGCCGATGATGCCGAAGAGCCGCCCCTCGACATGGCGCTCGACCAGGGCGCGGACCGCCTCCGCAGGCAGCGCGCGGGCGAGCGCCACCCGCGGCACCTGGAAATAGGCGGCGTCGGGCGAGATGTGCGGGTCGAGGCCGCTGGCGGTGGTGGTGACGAGGTCGACCGGCACCGGGGCGGCCGGGTTCTCCGCCCGCAGCCGCGCGGCGTCCGCCGTCACCCGTTCGACCAGGGCGGCGCTGGTCGGGCCGAGGTTCGAGCCGCCCGAGGCGGCGGCGTTGTAGGGCGCGGCCACGCTCTTCGCCGGGTCGGCCGGGTCGGCGGCGGTGGTCGCCGACGGGCGGCCCTGGAAGTAGCGGTCGGCCTTGAACTCCTGGCCGATCAGGGCGGAGCCGACCACCTGGCCGTCGCGGACCAGCAGGGAGCCGGACGACTGGTCGGGGAAGACCGCCCGGGCGATGCCGGTCATGGCCAGCGGGTAGGCGAGGCCGGTCAGGACCGTCATGGCGACGATCAGGACCAGCGCGGGGCGCAGATGCTTCAGCATGGGAAATGCTCCTTCAGGCGCAGCCGGGCTCAGGCGAGCCCGAGTGCCACGACGGCGAGGTCGATCGCCTTGATGCCGGCGAACGGCACGATGATGCCGCCCAGCCCGTAGACCAGCAGGTTGCGGCGCAGCAGGGCGGCGGCGCCGACCGGGCGATAGCGCACCCCCTTCAGCGCCAGCGGGATGAGTGCCACGATGACCAGCGCGTTGAAGATGATGGCCGACAGGATGGCGCTCTGCGGCGTAGCCAGCCCCATGACGTTGAGCGCCTGGAGCTGCGGGTAGAGGGCCGCGAACATGGCCGGGATGATCGCGAAGTACTTGGCCACGTCGTTGGCGATCGAGAAGGTGGTGAGCGCACCGCGGGTCATCAGCAGCTGCTTGCCGATCTCCACCACCTCGATCAGCTTGGTCGGGTCGGAATCGAGGTCGACCATGTTGCCGGCCTCGCGCGCGGCCATCGTCCCGCTGCTCATGGCGACGCCGACGTCTGCCTGCGCGAGGGCCGGGGCGTCGTTGGTGCCGTCGCCGCACATCGCCACCAGCTTGCCTTTGGCCTGCTCCTCGCGGATCAGCTGCAGCTTGTTCTCGGGCGTCGCCTGGGCCAGGAAGTCGTCGACCCCGGCCTCGGCGGCGATGGCGGCCGCCGTCAGCGGGTTGTCGCCGGTGATCATCACCGTGCGGATGCCCATCCGCCGCATCTCGGCGAAGCGCTCGCGGATGCCGCTCTTGACGATGTCCTTGAGCTGGACGACGCCGAGCAACCGTCCGTCCCGCACGACCGCCAGGGGGGTGCCGCCGGCCCGCGCGATCTCGTCGCCGATCGCCCGGATCTCGCGGGCCGCCTCGCCGCCATCCGCCGGCAGGGATTTCAGGATGGCGTCGACCGCACCCTTGCGGATCGCCATGCCGCCGATGTCGACGCCGCTCATCCGGGTGTTGGCCGAGAACGGGACGAAGAGGGCATCGGGGTCGGGGGCGGCCGCGCCGCCGATGCCGTGCCGGTCCTGCGCCAGCGCCACGATCGAGCGGCCCTCCGGCGTCTCGTCGGCCAGCGAGGCGAGGCGCGCCGCCTCGGCCAGTTCCTGGACGGGCACCCCGCCCAGCGGCCGGAACTCGGTCGCCTGGCGGTTGCCGAGCGTGATCGTCCCGGTCTTGTCGAGCAGCAGCGTGTCGACGTCGCCTGCCGCCTCCACCGCGCGGCCCGACATGGCGAGGACGTTGAAGCGGACCAGCCGGTCCATGCCGGCGATGCCGATCGCCGACAGGAGCGCGCCGATGGTGGTCGGGATCAGCGTCACGAAGAGCGCGACCAGCGCCAGCACCGGGATGCTGCCCCCGGCATAGGCGGCAAAGCCGGGAATGGTCGCGGTCGCCAGCACGAAGATCAGCGTCATCCCGGCCAGCAGGATGTTGAGGGCGATCTCGTTCGGGGTCTTCTGCCGCTCCGCGCCCTCGACCAGCGCGATCATCCGGTCGAGGAAGGTGGAGCCGGCGGCCGCGGTGATGCGCACCACGATCCAGTCCGACAGGACCTGGGTCCCGCCGGTCACCGCCGAGCGGTCGCCGCCGCTCTCGCGGATGACCGGGGCGGATTCGCCGGTGATGGCGGCCTCGTTGACCGAGGCGATGCCCTCCACGACCTCGCCGTCCGACGGGATGATGTCGCCCGGCTCGACCAGCACCCGGTCGCCGACCACCAGCGTGGTGCCGGGCACCAGGCGGTAGTCGCTGCGGCCGACCCCGGCCAGCAGCTTCTTGGCCTGGGTCTCGCCGCGGCTGCGCCGCAGCGTCGCCGCCTGCGCCTTGCCGCGGCCCTCGGCGACGGCCTCGGCGAAGTTGGCGAACAGCACCGTGAACCACAGCCATAGGACGATCTGGAACGAGAAGCCCAGGTTGCCGGCGCCGGTGCCGAGGTCGCGCAGGAAGAGGATGGTGGTCAGCACCGTGACGACGGCGACCACGAACATCACCGGGTTGCGGATCATCTGCCGCGGGTCGAGCTTGGCGAAGGCCGACCCGAAGGCCGGCACGAGGATGCGGGCGTCGAGCAGGCCCGCGGGCTTGGACTGGATCATCGGGGGATTCCCTGGAAGCGGGATGGGGTGTGCCGGCCGGCTCAGTTGCCGGCCGCGAAGGTCTGGCCGGCCATCATGGCGAGGTGCTCGACGACCGGACCCAGCGCCAGCGCCGGGAAGAAGGTCAGGCCGCCGACGATCAGGATCACGCCGACCAGCAGGCCGACGAACAGGCCGCCATGGGTGGGGAAGGTGCCGGCCGACGCGGGCACGGTCTTCTTGGCGGCGAGCGCGCCGGCGATCGCCAGGGCCGGGATGATGACCAGGAAGCGGCCCGCCAGCATGGCCAGCGCCAGCGTCACGTTGTACCAGGGCGTGTTGCCGGACAGGCCGGCGAAGGCGCTGCCGTTGTTGGCCGCGGCCGAGGTATAGGCGTAGAGCACCTCCGAGAAGCCGTGCGGGCCCGGATTGGCGATCGACGCCACGGCCTGCGGCAGCACCACCGAGACCGCGGTCGGCACCAGCATGGCGAAGGGCAGGCAGAGGATGGCCAGCATCGCCAGCTTCATCTCCTTCGCCTCGATCTTCTTGCCGAGATATTCCGGTGTGCGGCCGACCATCAGCCCGGCCACGAAGACGGTGATGACGACGAAGACGAGCATGCCGTAGAGCCCGGCACCGACCCCGCCGACGATGATCTCGCCCAGCTGCATGTTGATGAGCGGGATCATGCCGCCCAGCGGCAGGAAGCTGTCATGCATGGCGTTGACGGCCCCGCACGAGGCGGCCGTGGTGATGACCGCGAAGAGCGCCGACAGGGCCGGGCCGAAGCGGACCTCCTTGCCTTCCATGTTGGGGCCCGCGACGCCCGCCTGGTGCAGCAGCGGGTTGCCCGCCGCCTCGGCCCAGTAGGCGACGGCGACGCCGGCCAGGAACAGCACGCCCATCGCGGCCAGGATCGCCCAGCCCTGGCGCGGGTCGCCGGCCATGCGCCCGAAGACGTTGGTCAGGGCCGCGCCGATCGCGAAGATGGCCAGCATCTGCAGCAGGTTGGTGAAGGCGGTCGGGTTCTCGAACGGGTGGGCGGAGTTGACGTTGAAGAAGCCGCCGCCGTTGGTTCCCAGCATCTTGATCGCCTCCTGCGAGGCGACGGGGCCGAGCGCGATGGTCTGCTTCGCCCCTTCCAGCGTGGTCGCGTCGATGCTGCCGGACAGGGTCTGCGGCACGCCCTGCCAGACGAAGACCAGCGTCAGGACGACCGAGATCGGCAGCAGCAGGTAGAGGACGGTCCGGGTCATGTCGACCCAGAAGTTGCCGACCGTGCGGGCGGACGCGCGGGCGAAGCCGCGGATCAGCGCCAGCGCCACGGCGATGCCGGTGGCGGCGGAGACGAAGTTCTGCACCGTCAGCCCGGCCATCTGGACCAGGTGCGACAGGGTCGTCTCGCCGCCGTAGTTCTGCCAGTTGGTGTTGGTCATGAAGCTGGCGGCGGTGTTGAAGGCGAGGTCCGGCGCCACCGCCGCCATCCCGGCCGGGTTCAGCGGCAGCGATCCCTGGAGGCGCTGCAGCAGGTAGAGCACGAGGAAGCCCGCCAGGTTGAAGGCGAGCATGGCGAGCGCATAGGCCAGCCAGTGCTGCTCGTCGCGGGCGCCGGGCCCGGCGGCGCGGTACAGCAGCCGCTCGATCGGCTGCAGGACCGGCGAGAGCAGGGTGCGCTCGCCCTGGAAGACGCGGACCATGTAGCCGCCGAGCGGCTTCACCAGGGCCAGCGTGAGGGCGCAGAAGAGGAGGATCTGCAACCAGCCATTGAGGGTCATGGGTTGTCCTCTCGGACCTGATCGGGTCGGAGTCGCTGGAGTGAGAACCGCCGCAGCCAGAAGTGCCGGAGCCAGAAGTCCCGGAGTCAGAAGCGGTCGGGGCGGATCAGGGCATAGACGAGGTAAACCACGAGCAGCGCCGCGACGGCGCCGCCCAGCAGATAGTCGATGGTCATGGTAAGAGCCTTTCGCCTAGAGGCGGTCGCAGGCCGATGCGTAGGCTGCGGCCACCACGATGAACGCGGTGCCCACGGCCAGCAGAAAAAAGTCTAGCATTTTTCGATCCCTCGCGGTGCGCCGTGACGGGGCCGTCCGGCGGACCGCTCGACCGTCAAGATGGGCGGGCGGACCGTAAGGAGACGAGGTGTATTCGGGACCGCGGCCGTAAGGATCGCGTAAGGATCGGCGTGGCGCCGCGGTGCCGGGCTCGACAAGCCCGCGGCAAGCGCCGAGATAGGGGGCTCGCATCCCAGGAGCAGGCGGCCGATGGCCGAAGAACCCCGCCATCCCGAACCGCGCCGTCCCCAACCCGAAGCCCTGCTCGCCGACGCGGCGCGGGAGGGGCGTGGGCGGCTGAAGGTGTTCCTGGGCGCTGCCCCCGGGGTCGGCAAGACCTTCGCCATGCTGGAGGAGGCGCGGCGCCTGAAGGCCGAGGGGATCGACGTGGTGGTCGCCCTGGTGGAGACCCATGGCCGGGCCGAGACCGAGGCGCTGCTGGCCGGGCTGGAGGTGACGCCGCGCCGGGCCGTCGCCTATCGCGGCCGGACCTTCAGCGAGCTGGACGTGGACGCCGTGCTGGCGAGGCGGCCGCGGCTCGCCATCGTCGACGAACTGGCCCACACCAACGTGCCCGGCAGCCGGCACCTCAAGCGTGCCCAGGACGTGGAGGACCTGCTGGAGGCCGGGATCGACGTCTACTCGGCGCTCAACATCCAGCACCTGGAGAGCCTGAACGACATCGTCGCCCGCATCTCGGGCGTGCGCGTGCGCGAGACGGTGCCGGACGGGGTGCTGGAGCTGGCCGACGAGGTCGAGCTGATCGACCTGCCGACCGACGAGCTGATCCAGCGCCTGCGCCAGGGCAAGGTCTACGTCCAGGAGCAGATCGCGCGCGCGATCCAGAACTTCTTCTCCAAGGGCAACCTGACGGCGCTCCGCGAGCTGGCGATGCGCGTCGCCGCCGACCGGGTCGACGCGCAGATGACCCAGCACATGCGCAGCCACGCCATCGCCGGTCCCTGGCCGACGCAGGAACGGATCCTGGTCTGCATCAACGAATCGCCGGTGGCGAAGTCGCTGGTGCGCGCGGCCAAGCGCATGGCCGAGCGGGCCCGGATCGGCTGGATCGTCGCCAACGTCGTCACCCCGCACCGCGAATCCCTGCCGGACGCGGCCAAGGACCGGATCGCCGAGGCCCTGCGCCTGGGCGAGACCCTGGGGGCGGAGGTAGTGACGCTGACGGCCGGGGCGGACGTGGCGGGCGAGATCCTGGAATTCGCCCGTAAGCGCAACGTCAGCCGGCTGGTGGTCGGCCGGCCGCGGCCGCGCCGCCTGCTCGCCTTCCTGTCGCGCGAGACCGTGGCCGAGGAGCTGGTGCGGCGCGCCACCGACTTCGAGGTGACGCTGGTCGCCAGCGACCCGCGCGAGGGGCAGCGGGCACCGATCCAGGGCCCGGCCCTGCAGCCCGAGCGCGACCCGCGCGCCTATGCCTGGGCCGCCGTCGCGGTTGCCGCCGCGACGGTGGTGGCGCTGGCGATCGACTGGGTGCTGCCGGTCGCCAGCCTGGCCCCGGTCTTCCTGGTCGGCGTGCTGTTGGTCGCGACCCGCCTCGGTCTGTGGCCGTCGCTCTTCGCCAGCCTCGCCAGCTTCGCCGTCTACAACTTCTTCTTCACCGAGCCGGTGCACACGCTGGTGGTGGACAGCCAGGACGACGTGCTGGCTCTGCTCCTGTTCCTGATCGCGGCGATCTTCACCGGCAACCTGGCGGGCCGGCTGCGCGCCCAGGTGACCGCGCAGCGCGCCGTCTCGCGCCGGACCACCACCCTCTACGAGTTCAGCCGCAAGATCGCCAGCGCCGCCAGCCTGGAGGACGTGGTCTGGGCCGCCGTCCACCATGTCGCCTCGACGCTGCAATGCCGCGCGCTGGTCCTGACCCCGGGCGACGGCCGGCTCGCCATCATCGGCGGCTACCCGCCGGAGGACCAGCTGGAGCCGAAGGACTGGGGCGCGGCCGAGTGGGCGTGGGAGCATGGCGAGCCGGCCGGCTGGGGCTCCGACACGCTGCCGACCTCGGCCTGGCTGTTCCTGCCGCTGAAGACGGGGCAGGGGGCGGTCGGCCTGCTGGGGGTCGCCTTCGACGGGCGCTCGCTGCTGTCGCCGGACGAGCGCCGCCTGCTGGACGCGCTGGTCGACCAGGTGGCGCTGGCGATCGAGCGCACCCGGCTGGTCGCCGACCTGGAGGAGACCCGCTTCCTGTCCGAGACCGAGCGGCTGCGCCAGGCCCTGCTGTCGTCGGTCAGCCACGACCTGCGCACGCCGCTGGTATCGATCATCGGCGCGGCATCGACCCTGATCGATTCCGACGCGGCGCTGGGCCCGGACGGGCGGCGGGAGATGGCCGAGGCGATCCGCGAGGAGGGGGAGCGGCTCAACCGCTTCGTCCAGAACCTACTCGACATGACCCGGCTCGGCTACGGCGCGCTCCGCCTCAACCTCGACTGGGTCGACCTGCGCGAGGTGGCCGGGCGCGCGGTGCGCCAGCTGGGCCCGGTGCTGCGTCGGCACCCGGTCGAGATCCAGGTGCCGGCGCAGCTGGGCCCGGTCCGGGCGGATGCGGTGATGATGGAGCAGGTGCTGGCCAACCTGCTCGACAACGCCGCCAAGCATGCCCCGGCCGGCACGCCGATCACCATCGCCGCCCGGCGCGAGGCCGGCTGGGTGGTGGTGGAGACCAGCGACCGCGGCCCCGGCATCCCGGCCGAGGATCGCGAGCGGGTCTTCGACATGTTCTATCGGGTGCGTGCGGGCGACGGGCAGCGGGCGGGAACCGGCCTCGGCCTCGCCATCTGCCGCGGCATCGTCGAGGCCCATGGCGGCCGGATCATGGTCGACCAGGCGCCGGGCGGCGGCGCGCGCATCGAGATCCGCCTGCCGGCCGGCATTGCCCCGCCGGCCGCGCCGCCGCCGGAGGCCGGCTGATGGACGGGACCAAGGTCCTGATCGTCGACGACGAGGCGCAGATCCGCCGCTTCCTGCGCATCGCGCTGGAGGCGCACGGGTTCCAGGTGGTCGAGGCGATCCGCGGCCAGGACGCGGTCGCCCGCGCCGCATCGGAGAACCCCGACATCGTCATCCTCGACCTCGGCCTGCCGGACATGGATGGCAAGGCCGTGGTCGGCCGCATCCGGGAATGGTCGAGCGTGCCGATCCTGGTCCTCTCGGTCCGCCAGGCGGAGGCCGAGAAGGTGGCCGCGCTCGATGCCGGCGCCGACGACTACGTCGTCAAGCCGTTCGGCATCGCCGAGCTGCTGGCCCGCCTGCGCGCGCTCGCCCGCAAGCGCCGGCCCGACGCCGGCCCGGCCGAGCCCGCGGAACTGACCGTGGGCGAGCTGCACATCGACCTCGCCCGCCGCGAGGTCCGCGTCGCCGGGCGGGCGGTGCGCCTGACCCGCAAGGAGTTCGACCTGCTGGCGATGCTGGCCCGCAACGCCGGCCGCATCGTCACCCACCCCCAGCTGCTGCGCCAGGTCTGGGGCCGCGCGCACGAGAACGACGTCCACTACCTGCGCGTCTTCATCGGCCAGATCCGCGAGAAGCTGGACGACGACCCGGCCCACCCGCGCTTCATCCTGAACGAGCCGGGGGTGGGGTACCGGTTGCTGCTGCCGTAGGACGTGTTGCCATTCGGCAAGCGAGATGGATCTGCCCCATTTCCGTCTTCACCGCCTGACCGGAATTCGGAAGGGGGAGTGGGCGGTGACCGTGCGCGCCAACTGGCGCATCGTCTTCCGCTTCGAGGACGAGCCGGAAGATGTCGACTTCCTGGACTATCATTGAGGACGGCCGAACATGGCGATGAAGGACCCTCCCCAACCCGGTCGCCTGGTGAAGTCGACGATCGACGACCTCGGTGTCTCCGTGGCGGTGGCGGCGGCGCTGGGCGTTACCCGCGCGCAGGTGCATCGCGTCGTCCGGGGCGAAAGCGCCATCTCCCCCGAGATGGCGCTGCGGCTCGAGTACGTCATCGGCAGCACGGCCGGATAGGTCCGACCCTGCTCCCAGTTGCGGAGCGTTCCGGCTGGCACGCCGATGGCCGCGCCGAACGCGTCCTGGCTCATGCCGAGCCTGGCCCGCAGGGCCTTAAGGTCAGGGAAGGGCTGGGGCTCGTAGCCGCCGGCCGGCTCGCCGTCCTGGGCCATGTGGCGCTCGATATCCTCCTCGGAAGTCGCGCGCACCTTCTCCAGATCGACATCGGGCGGGCTTGCGAGGATCTCCCCAAGGCTTGCCCGCGTCAGCCGAACACTTCTTGCCATAGCTTGCGCTCCTTCCGGTTGGCGAGACGGGCCGAGACGATGCGGCGGACATCGTGCCGGCCCAGGGCCGCGATCCGGACCTCGCCATATGACTGGCGCACGTCCGACTGGCGCACGTCGCATCCCTCCAGGGTCGGGCCGGCGCAGATCATGTAGCGTACATGAGGCGCGGAGCGGCCGTCACGCCTTGCCCTGGCGCTGCCGGCTCGGGCACCATCCCGGTCCATTCCGGGGAAGGAAACCTTCAGATGAGCAAGATCGCGATCGTCGGCACGGGTGCCGTCGGGGCCTATGTCGGCGCCCACATGGTGCGGGCGGGGGAGGACGTGACGTTCCTCGACGCCTGGCCCGCCCATGTCGAGCACATGCGCGCCCACGGCATCAGGGTGACCGGGGTCACGGCGGAGGAAGAGTTCACCGTGCCGGTGCGCGCGCTCCACCTGACCGACGCGCAGCAGCTGGCCCGGGAGGCGCCCATCGACATCGCCTTCGTCAGCGTCAAGTCCTACGACACCGAATGGATGACGATGCTGATCCGCCAGTACCTGGCGCCGGGCGGCTTCGTCGTCTCGCTGCAGAACTGCATGAACGAGGAGCGGGTCGCCTCCGTGGTCGGCTGGGGCAAGACGGTCGGCTGCATCGCCTCCAAGATCTCGGTCGAGCTGTTCGAGCCGGGCCACGTCCATCGCGGGGTCGAGAAGGGCGGCGCCGCCTACACCATCTTCCGGGCGGGCGAGGTGCATGGCCGCATCACGCCGCGGGCCGAGGAGGTCTGCCGGCTGGTCGGCCTGTCGGACAGCGCCAAGGTGACGAGCAACCTGTGGGGCGAGCGCTGGTCGAAGCTCGTCGCCAACTCGATGCAGAACGGCCTGTCCGCCTGCACCGGCCTGTCGGGCAACGCGATGATGCGCACCGACGCCATCCGCCGCTTCTCCATCCGTCTCGGCAGCGAGGCGGTCCGGGTCGGGCAGGCGGCGGGCTACGTGCTGGAGGACATCCTCAACATCAAGCCCGAGACGCTGGCGGCCGCCGGCGAGGGCGACGCGGCCGCGCTCCAGGCGGCCGAGGACATCCTGATGGCCGCTGCAAAGAAGCGCTCGGACGGGCAGCGCCCGTCGATGGGCCAGGACATGCTGAAGGGCCGGCGCACCGAGATCGGCTTCCTCAACGGCTACGTCGTCGAGCGCGGCCGGGAGATCGGCATCGATGCGCGGGCCAACGCCGCCCTGACCGACATCGTCCAGCGGGTCGAGCGCGGCGAGCTGGCGGCCGACCCGAGCCATATCGTCGACCTGCGCCTCAACTGAGGATCCGCCGCCCGCGGAGGAACCGAGGCTCCGCGGCCGCGTTCAGCACAGCACGGGCGATCTTCCGTAGGGCGCCGGCCGGTCGTGGCCGGCGCCCTCGCCCGTTCGAGTTGCTGATCTGGCCGAGGAGATGCGGGTGCGCCGTCGGGAGTTGTTGGCAGGTGCCCTGTCCCTGCCGTTCTTCCTGTCCATGACGCGGGAGTTCGGCTCGTCGGCGACCGCCGCCGCGGACACCGAGCCGTTCGATGCCGGCACCGTCCGGCGGCTGGCCCGCGAGCGTGCCGGCAAGCCCTGGCAGGCGCCGAAGGACACGATCTCGGCGGCGCTGGCGCGCCTGGATTACGACACCTACCGCACCATCCGCTACGACCCGAACCGGGCCCTGTGGGCGGCCGAGAAGCTGCCGTTCGGGGTCCAGTTCTTCCACCGCGGCTTCCTCTACAAGGACCGGGTGGAGATGCACGAGGTGGTGGACGGCCAGGCCCGCCGCATCGCCTACGCGCCCGAGCTCTTCGACCTGTCCCGGGTCGGCAAGCCGGCCGACGGGGATGTCGGCTTCGCGGGCTTCCGCATCCATGCCCCGATGAACCGGCCGGACTATTTCGACGAGGTCTGCGCCTTCCTCGGCGCCAGCTATTTCCGCGCGGTCGCCAAGAACCACATCTACGGCCTGTCGGCCCGCGGCCTCGCGATCAAGACGGCCGAGCCGGGCGGGGAGGAGTTCCCGGTCTTCACCGAGTTCTGGCTGGAGCGGCCGGCCCAGGAGGCGGGCGCGGTCGTGGTTCACGCCCTGCTCGACAGCCGCAGCGCGGCCGCTGCCTTCCGCTTCGCCATCCGGCCGGGAGAGGCCACCATCTTCGACGTCGAGATGGCGCTCTATCCCCGGGTGGAACTGGCCCAGGTCGGCATCGCGCCGCTGACCAGCATGTTCCATTTCGCGGCCAACGATCGGCTGGGCGTCGACGACTTCCGGCCGGCCGTCCATGACAGCGAGGGGCTGTCGATGTGGACCGGCGGCGGCGAGCAGATCTGGCGCCCGCTGTGCAATCCGGCCGAGCTGCAGGTCAGCGCCTTCGTCGACACCAACCCGCGCGGCTTCGGGCTGATGCAGCGGCAGCGTGACTTCGGCGGCTACAAGGACCTGGAGGCGCGCTACGACCGCCGCCCCAGCCTGTGGATCGAGCCGCTCGGCCGATGGGGCAAAGGCGCCGTGCACCTGGTCGAGATCCCGACCGACCGCGAGATCCACGACAACATCGTCGCCTCCTGGCGGCCCGAGACGCCGCTGGCGGCCGGCAGCGAGCATATCCTGTCCTATCGCATGCACTGGTGCTGGGAGGCGCCCTGGAAGTCGGAGCTGGCGCGGGTGACCGACACCCGGATCGGCCAGAGCCTGACCGACCGCGCCCGGCTGGTCGTGCTGGAGTTCTTCGGCGACAAGCTGCCGCGCGATCCGGGCACCCGGCAGCCGCTGGTCCAGGCGGATCGCGGCAAGCTGCGCAACGTGGTGGCGCAGCCCAACCCGGTCACCGGCGGCTGGCGCCTCAGTTTCGAGCTGTCGCCGGAAGGCGCGCGGGCGGTCGAGCTGCGCGCGCAGCTGATGGACGGCGACAAGCCGGCGTCGGAGGTCTGGCTCTACCGATGGACGCCCTGACGCCCGTCCGCCCGATGCCGGATCCCCTGCCGGCCCCGGACCCCGCCCCGGCGCTGCCCGGCGAGGCGCCGCTGGCCATGCCGCGGCAGGACCTGCGGGTGCGGCCGGCGGCCGGCCCGGTGCCGGCGGAGGTCGGCACCCACCTGACGCGCTTCCTCGTCATCGGCGGCGCCGTGTTGCTGACCCTGCTGGCGGCCGTGGAGATGTTCGAGGCCCTGGCGGTGGGCGGGGTCACCATCCTCGAAGGCATGGTCCTGGCGCTCTTCGTCGCCCTGTTCGCCTGGATTGCGCTTGCCTTCACCAGCGCCGTCGCCGGCTTCGTCGCCGTCCTGCGCGGCGGGCCCGGGCCGATCGACCCGGATCTGCCGCTGCCGGCGCTGGCGCGGCGGACGGCCATCCTGATGCCGACCTACAACGAGGATCCGGGCCGGGTCGCAGCCGCCCTGCAGGCCATCGACGAAGGGTTGCAGGCGACCGGGCGCGGCGATGCGTTCGCGATCTTCATCCTGAGCGACACCACCGATCCCGATGTCTGGATCGCCGAGGAGCGCGCCTTCCTGGCGCTGCGCGCCCGCACCGGCGGCCATGACCGCATCTTCTACCGGCGCCGGCCGAAGAACGTGGAGCGCAAGGCCGGCAACATCGCCGAATGGGTGACGCGCTTCGGCGGCGCCTGGGACCATATGCTGGTGCTGGACGCCGACAGCGTCATGACCGCGGACACGATCGTGCGCATGGCGGCTGCCATGGAGGCCGATCCGCGGGCCGGCCTGATCCAGACCCTGCCGATCCTGGTCGGCGGCCGCACCCTCTTCGCCCGCATGCAGCAGTTCGCGGGCCGGATCTACGGTCCCCTGATCGCGCGCGGTATCGCCACCTGGCACGGCCGCGACGGCAACTACTGGGGCCATAACGCGATCATCCGCACCCGGGCCTTCGCCGAGGCGGCCGGCCTGCCGCAGCTGGGCGGCCGCAAGCCGTTCGGCGGGCACATCCTCAGCCACGACTTCGTCGAGGCCGCCCTGATCCGCCGCGCCGGCTGGGCGGTGGTCATGGTGCCGGCGCTGCCGGGCAGCTACGAGGAGGGGCCGCCGTCCCTGACCGAGCTGGCCGTGCGCGACCGCCGCTGGTGCCAGGGCAACCTGCAGCATGCGGCGGTCCTGCCCGCCCGCGGCCTGCACTGGATCAGCCGGATGCACCTCCTGATGGGCATCGGCTCCTACATCACCGCGCCGATGTGGCTGGGCTTCCTGTGCGTCGGCATCCTCATCTCGCTGCAGGCGCGCTTCATCCGTCCCGAATATTTTCCGCCCGGCGCCACGCTCTTCCCCCAATGGCCGGCCCAGGACCCGGTCCGCGCCATGTGGGTCCTGGCCGGCACCATGGGGCTGCTGCTGGCGCCCAAGCTGCTCGCCTGGATCGCGACCATGGCCGACCGGCCGGCGCGGCGGGCCTGCGGCGGCGGCGTGCGGCTGTTCCTGGGCGTGGTCGTCGAGACCCTGCTGGCCGGCCTGCTGGCGCCGGTGACGATGCTGAGCCAGAGTGCCGCCGTGGCATCGATCCTGTCCGGCCGCGACGGCGGCTGGCAGCCGCAGCAGCGCGACGACGGCAGCTATCCGGCCTCCCAGGTCGCACGGCGCTACCTGCCGCACACGCTGGCCGGCCTGTTGCTGGGCGCCATCGGCTATGCGGTGTCGACCCACCTCTTCCTGTGGATGTCGCCGGTCATCGTCGGCCTGGCGCTGGCCATTCCGCTGGTCCTGCTGGCGGGAAGCCGGCGCGCCGGCCTGGCGCTGGCTCGTTGCGGGCTGTTGCGCACGCCCGAGGAGGCCGAGCCGCCGGCCGAGCTGCGCCGGGCCACCGAACTGCGCGCCGCCCTGCCGCGGGGCGAGGCCGCCGATGCCGTCGCCGAGCTGGCGGCCGACGGGGAACTGCTCGATGCCCATCGACGTATGCTGCCGCCGCCGCGCCGTCCTGGGCGGGACCCGATCGACGTGCCGCTCGTGGTCGGCCTCGCCCGGATCGACGAGGCCAGGACCCGGGGCGAGGCGGCCGCCGGCCTGAGCCGGGCCGAGAAGCTGGCCGTGCTGGGCGACGGCCGGGCGCTCGCCCGGCTGATGGCCCTGCCGGACAAGGAAGCGGTGGGGGAGCTCAGCCCCCCAGCCAGTCCTTCATCCAGCGGCGGTGCTCGTCCTCTCGCGTCACCCGTTTCATGAGTTCGGCCGGGGCGACGCCCGGCAGGCTGTCCGGGTCGGCACCGTCGCGCAGCGCCTTCAGGGTCGCATAGGTCGCCTGGACGGCCGCGGCATAGGGCTGGTGGCCCTGCAGGCAGATGCGCACGCCGAGGCTCGACAAGAGGTCGCGGTCGCGCAGCGCCGGCACCGTGCCGCCCAGGATGAGCGGGATGCGCACGGCTGCCTGGATCGCCTCGATCTCGGCCTTCGCCTTGACCCCGGTGAAGAAGAGGGCGTCGACCCCGGCCGCCTCGTAGGCCCGCGCGCGGGCGACCGCGTCGTCGATGCCGGTCACCTGCACGGCACTGGTGCGGCCGATGACGGCGAGGGACGGGTCCTGGCGGCCGGCCAGCGCGGCCTTCATCTTGCCGACACCTTCCTCGAGCGGGATCAGCCGGGTCCGGCCGACCGTGCCGAAGGGCTGCGGCAGGTCGGTGTCCTCGATCGTCAGCGCGGCGACCCCGGCCGACTCCAGCTCCTCCACCGTGCGCTTGACGTTGAGCGCGTTGCCGTAGCCGTGGTCGGCGTCGACCAGCAGCGGCAGGTTGCCGGCCCGGCCGATGCGATAGGCCTGCTGGGCGAACTCCGACAGCGTCAGGGTGATCAGGTCCGGCGCGCCGATCACCGCCATGGCGCCGATCGAGCCCGCGAACATGCCGATCTCGAAGCCCAGATCCTCGGCGATCCGGGCCGAGATCGGGTCCGAGACGGAGCCCGGATGGACGCAGCGGTCGCCCGCCAGGATGGCGCGGAAGCGTTCGCGCCGAGGGGTCCAATGCATGGGGGCTCCTGTCCCGTCAGAATTCGGCGGCGGGAATGACCATCGGCTCCTTGCGTGCCGCCTGCAGCCATTCCTGTACCGCGGGCCGGTTCCAGATCGCGTCGCAATAGGCCTGGCCGACCTCGTCCATCTCGATCTTGTAGGTGCGGAAGCGGCTGCACACGGGCGCGAACATGGCGTCGGCGATGGTGAACTCGCCGAACAGGAACTCGCCCGTGCCGCCGAAGCGGCGCCGGCAGTCCCGCCAGATGGCCGAGATGCGGTTGATGTCCGCCTGGGCGCCGGCGTTGGGATATCGCTCGGAGAAGGTGCTGCGCATGTTCATCGGGAAGTGCTCGCGCAGCGCCTGGAAGCCGGAATGCATCTCGGCCGAGACCGAGCGGGCGACCGCGCGCGCGGTCTGGTCGGCGGGCCACAGCCCGGCCTCCGGGACCAGCTCGGCCAGGTACTCGCCGATTGCCAGCGTGTCCCAGACGACGCGGTCGCCATGCTTGATGACCGGTACGCGGCCGGAGGGCGAGTGGCGCACGATGGTCTCGCGCGTGGTCGGCTCGTCGAGGGCGATGACCACCTCGTCGAATTCGATCCCGCTTGCCTTCAGCATCAGCCATCCCCGCAGCGACCACGAGGAGTAGTTCTTGTTGCCGATATAGATCGTCAGATCCGCCACCGTTGATCCCCTCTCGTTGGCGAGGCACGAGTTAGAGGAAACCTGCGACCGGACGCAACCGTGACTTCGGTGGCGGCTCGGGGTAGACACTGCCTCGTCCCCTACAAGACGCGAGTCCGCCCCCCGTGTCGACCCAAACTCTGATCGACGGCGCCAGCGCGCCGGTCCGCCTCGTCCCCGTCGCCGAATCGGCCTTCCAGGCCTGGCTCGCGGGCACCTCCGACGCCGTGCGCCAGTGGGCCGCCGCCAACGGGTTCAAGGGGGAAGCCGGGCGCCACCTGGCGATCCCGGGCGACGCCGGCGCCGTGGCGGAGATCGTCGCCGTCTATGATGCGGCGCAGCCGCTTTGGGCGCTGGCCGGCCTGCCGGACGCCCTGGCGGAGGGCGACTACGCCCTGGCGGGGGACCTGGAGCCGGATCTGGCGACCGCGTTCGCCGCCGGCTGGGCGGTCGGCTCCTATGCCTTCACCCGCTACCGCAAGCGCCGCCGCGCGCCGGCCCGCCTCGTCTGGCCGGCCGCCGCCGACCGCGGCGAAGCGACGCGGGTGGCCGATGCCATCTGGCTGGTGCGCGACCTCGTCAACACCCCGCCCGAGGATCTGGGGCCGGGCGAGCTGGCGGATGCCGCCGTCACCCTGGGCCGGCGCCACGGCGCGACGGTGCGGGTGCTGCGCGGCGACGAGCTGCTGGCCCAGAACTACCCGATGGTCCATGCGGTCGGGCGCGGTTCGTCGCGGCCGCCGTGCCTCGTCGATCTGACCTGGGGCGATCCCGCGGCGCCCAAGGTGACCCTGGTCGGCAAGGGCGTGTGCTTCGATTCCGGCGGCTACGACCTGAAGCCGGCCGCCGGCATGAAGCTGATGAAGAAGGACATGGGCGGGGCCGCCAACGTGCTGGGCCTCGCCAGCCTGCTGATGGCCGGCGGGCGCAGGATCCGCCTCCGGGTGCTGGTGCCGACGGTCGAGAATCTGGTGTCGGGCAACGCCTTCAAGCCGCTCGACGTCATCCCGACGCGCAAGGGCCTGACGGTGGAGATCGGCAACACCGACGCCGAGGGCCGCCTCATCCTGTGCGACCCGCTGGCCGAGGCCGATTCCGAGAACCCGGCGCTGCTGATCGACATGGCGACCCTGACCGGTGCCGCGCGAGTCGCGGTCGGGCCGGACCTGCCGGCCATGTTCACCAACGACGACACGGTCGCGGCCGAGATCGCCGCGGCCGGTGCCGCGACCGGGGACCCGGTGTGGCGGATGCCGCTGTGGAAGCCCTACCGCAAGTGGCTGGACAGCAAGGTGGCCGACCTCAACAACGTGGCCGAGAGCCCGTTCGCCGGGTCGATCACGGCCGCGCTCTACCTGCAGGAATTCGTCTCGCCCTCGACCCCCTGGGTGCATTTCGACATGTATGCCTGGAACGCCTCGGCCCGGCCCGGCCGTCCCGAGGGCGGCGAGGCGCAGGCGATCCGGGCACTGGACCGCATGATCGGGGAACGTTTCGGCTGATGCGACTGTCGGGCTCGTCCATTCGCTTCGGCGGCCTCCTGCTGGCCGCCTTCCTGACCCTTTCCCCCGCCGCCCGGGCCGACGTCGCCCAGGCCGTCCCGGCGGTGCTGGCCCAGGCCCAGCGCGGGGCCGAGGCGGCCCCGGCCGCCGTGCGCAGCGCGGTCGGCGATCTCTACCGGGCGCGGCGCAACCGGCCGGTCTGGGTCGACCAGCCGGCCCGCGCCGCCGCCGTGCGCGCCCTGCTGCAGGCCGCCACCACCGACGGCATGGATGCCGGCCGCTATGCCGGCCCGGTCGAGGCAGGCTGGCAGGGGCAGGGCGACGCCGCCCGGGCCGCGCTCGACGTGGCGCTGACCCGCGGGCTTGCCGCCTATGCCCACGACCTCTGGTACGGCCGGCCCGATGCCAAGGTCGTCGACGAGAGCCTGAGCCGCCGGCACGAGCGACTCGACCTGGCGAAGTTCCTGGCGGGCGCCGCCCAGGCGGATGCGGCCGGGCTCGCCCGGCTGGTGGACGGCGTCCGTCCGCCGCATCCGCAATACGCCAAGCTGCGCGCCGCGCTGGCCAAGCTCGACGCCGGCACCGGGCCCGCGGAGAAGGCCATCGCCGAGGGCCCGATCCTGCGACCGGGGGTGCGCGACCCGCGCGTCGCCCCGGTGCGCGAGCGCATCGAGGCCGAGGGCGAGTGGTCGGAAGCCGAGGAACTGGCGTTCGCGGTCCCCAACTATGCCGAGGGTGGCGACTGGTCCCGCTACGACGAGGGGCTGACGCGCGCCGTGCGCCGCTACCAGCGCCGGCTGGCGCTGCTCGACGACGGGCTGGTCGGCGGTCGCACGCTGTGGGCGCTCAACATGGACGACCGCGAGCGGCGCCGCATCGTGGCCGAGAACATGGAGCGCCTGCGCTGGATGCCGCGGCATCTGGAGCCGGACCACATCGTCGTCAACATGGCGGGCTACGACCTCAACGTCATGCGCGGCGGGCAGTCGGTGATGACCATGAAGGTGGTGGTCGGCCGGCCCTTCCGGCAGACGCCGATCATGCGCAGCGACATCACCGACCTCGTCCTCAACCCGTTCTGGAACGCGCCCGAGAAGCTGGCCAAGGAAGACCTCTTCCCCAAGCTGCGCAGCCATCCGGGCTACTTCGCGGAAAAGGGCTATCGCGTCCTGGCGGGATGGAGCCAGAGCGCGCCGGAGGTGCCGCTGTCGATGGTCGACACCGTCCGGCTGTCGTCGCCGATGGGGTCGGTGCGGGTGCGGCAGGATCCGGGGCCGAAGAACGCGCTGGGCCGGATCAAGTTCAACATGGCCAACCAGCACGCGATCTACCTGCACGACACGCCCGACCGCCATCTCTTCAACCGCAGCGCCCGCAATTTCAGCTCGGGCTGCATCCGGCTGGAGAAGCCGGTCGAGCTGGCAGAACTCTTGCTTTCCGATCAGGCGGCGGGGTGGCCGCCCGAGCGCCTGAACGCTGCGATCGAGGTGGGCGAGACCCGCACGGTGGCACTGCGCAAGCGCTGGCCGGTCTACCTCGTCTATCAGACCGCCTGGGTCGACGGCTCGGGCGAACTGGTGGTCCGCGACGACATCTATGGCCTGCGCGCCGAGGGGCCGGGTACCAAGGAGAAAGAGGGGTAGCACGCCGACATGGACTTCGGCGGCCCGTTCCAGGGTCGCCTGCGGCCCGTCATCGCTGGGGGGCATGACGCCAGGGCCGCACGCCCGCGTCCGTTCCGGGACGAGGGCTCATCAGAGCTTGGGGAGTTTCTTTATGACCGATCAGCCGAATGGTGTCGGCGGCATGGGGATGCCGTCGCGCCGTCGACTGCTTTGCGGCCTGGCAGCCAGCCTGGCCGTGATCGCCTCCCGCCCGGCGCTTGCCGTGGTGGCCGAGGCGCAGCCCGATCGCCGGCTGCACCTGCACAATGTCAACACGCTGGAAACCGTCGATGTCGTCTATTTCCGGGAGGGCCGCTACCGCCCGGATGCCCTCCAGACGCTGAGCCGCTTCCTGCGCGACTACCGCTCGGGCCGGGTGGCCAAGATGGACCCCGGCCTCTACGACTACCTGCATGACCTGCAGGCGGCGGTGCGGCTCGACGACGGGCAGCCGACCAAGATCGTGTCGGCCTACCGCTCGCCGGAGACGAACCGGGCCCGGCGCCGCGGCGATCGGTCGGTCGCGCGCAACAGCTACCACACCCGCGGCCAGGCCTTCGACGTGGTGCTGCCCGACCGCAACCTGCTGGCGGTGCGCCAGGTCGCGGTCAAGCTGGAACGGGGCGGGGTCGGTGCCTATCCGCGCGCCGGATTCCTGCACCTCGACGTCGGGCCGGCCCGGGCCTGGTAGGGCCGGGGCCGGAATGCCCCCTCAGCGCGCCGCGGACACGCCCGCGGTGCGCTGGCGAGGCACCAGCATCCAGGCCCGGCCGTTGGCGCGCATCCCGCCCGCCGCGGCTCCGGCCTGCTCGCCCACGCCCCAGAAGACGTCGCCGCGCACGGGGCCCTTGATGGCGCCGCCGGTATCCTGGGCGACCACCAGGCGGCGCAGCGTGCCGTCGTTGGTCGGCGCCTCGGTCAGGTCGATCCACAGCGGCACGCCGAGCGGCACGTTGCGCGGGTCGACGGCCAGGCTGCGGCCCGGGGTCAGCGGCACGCCCATGGCGCCGCGCGCGCCCACGATCTCGCGCTGGCGGAAGAAGATGTGGCTGGCGTTGGTCGCCTTCAGTTCGCGCATGCGGTTGGGGTTGCGCCGCATCCAGTCGCGGATCGAGGCCATCGACACGCTTTCCAGGTTCAGTTCGCCCCAGCTCACGAGGGTGCGGCCGACCGGGTGGTAGGGGTGGCCATTCTGCCCTGCGTACTCGACGCCCACCACGCTGCCGTCCGTCATGCGGACCCGCCCCGAGCCCTGGATCTCCAGGAAGAAGGCATCGACCGGGTCGTCGACCCACATCAGCTCCAGCCCGCGCCGCGCCAGCGCCCCGTTCTGGATCTGGCCGCGCGTCGGCATCCGCGCCGACTTGGGCGGCATGCGGTAGAGCGGCGTGCTGTACCTGGCGGTGCGGGTCCAGGACCCGCGCAGCTCCGGCTCGTAATACCCTGTAAACAGGCCGCTTTCGCCACCGCCGAGCGCCACCGGCAGGAACCAGCGCTCGAAGAAGCGCCGGGCGGCGACCGGCCCGCCCTCCACGCCGTCGGCGGCGCGGCAGGGCTCGTGCCAGTCGGATGCCCGGCCGGCGATGCCTTCGGGCCCCAGCATGTTGCCGGCGGGCTGGCGCGTCAGGCGGGCGCACGACACCCGGAAGGCGGCGAGCGCCGCGGTGGCGTCGTCATGGCCCCATCCCGGCAGCGGCGCGTAGACCGGATCGACCGGCCCGCCCGCCACCGGTGCGCTGCGCCCTGACCCCCAGCTGCCGGCGCTGCCGGCCTTGTCGCCGGTCGAGCCGCACGCCGCCAGGATCGCCGCCAGGCCCGCCATCAGCGCGCCGCGTCCCCAACCCCCCATGTTTCCGCATCCCCCAGGCTTGCGATTCCCCTGGCCGGAAGATAGCGGCGAAAGGCGGCGCGACGCCACCCGTGGCCGGCCGCCTTCGAGCATTTTGGCAGAAAAATGTCGGAAGCTGCTTGTAGTGTTGCTCTTCTGACGGCCGCTCTGCCGTCAGAGTTGCGGCCGCATGCGGTCCTGGCGCAGGAAGTAGGTGCGGGCATGGGCCAGGATCTGGTTGTCGGTCGGATGGTCGACGGTCTCGACCCCGACGATCTGCTCGACCAGGCCGGGGGCGGTGTCGTGCACATGCTTCAGCAGTTCCAGCTTGGCGGTGCCCGGGCCGGTGATCAGGATCTCCGGCGCCGCCTTCACGGTGTTGACGATCGCGTCGAGGAAGGCCCGGTCGGCGGGCGCCTTGCGGCCCATCAGGCGGCCTGCGTCATGGCGAAGATTGCCGTACTGGCCATGGGCATGCAGGACGGTGCGGTCGGCCTCGTCGTGCCCGAAGGCGAAGACGCGGGCTTCATGGTGATCGAGCCAGACGACGGCGTGATGGTGGTGCGGCATGTACCCTCCGGAAGTCCTGGTCCTGGATAGGGCCATCCGGCCGGCCCGCCATTGACCTGGGTCAATCGCCACCGCCGTCCGGCGGGGGTTCGTCGTAGAAGTCGACCTGCATGCGCATGGGGCCGAGCGGCTCCACCAGATGCGGGTGGTCGGGCAGGATAATCCCGGGCCGGCCCGGGACCACCACGGTTTCCGATGGCGGCTCGATGTAGGCGAGCCGTAGCCGTCCCTCGAGCACCCGTACCACGCCCCAGACGCCGGCCTTGGTGCGATGCTCCCCGCGCAGGGCGGCGGGGAGCGTCGTTTCGTCGAAGACGGGCGTCGACCGGTAGGGCCGGGCCATGTCAGGCGCCCTGCCGGATGTCGTCGGCATGCTCCGGATAGGGCGCGACCCGCCCGGCGGCCGGCAGCCCGGCCAGCACGTCGGCGAAGCCGTGGTTGACGTCGCGATGATGCGCCTCGTCGGCGCGGACGACCAGCACGACGTCGCGGAGCGTGGCGTCGTCGGGCAGCTTCCAATAGTGCCGGGCGATTGCCGGGGCGGGGACGTTGGGAGACCGGCCCTCGTCGATCTCCCGGAGGTAGTGGGTGTAGCTGATCACCGCTTCTTCCTCGAAATAGCCGACGACGCGGTGCGCGGTCCTGGCGCTGACGAGGTAGAGGCCGAAGAAGGCGAGGTAGAAGACCCACTGCACGCCCAGGATCACCAGCCGCTCGAACACCGTCGGCTGGGCCACCTTGACGAAGGTCATGAGGTGCATGCGCTCGTTCTCGGCCTCTTCCATCAGGGTGCGGATCCACCCGTGATCGTCGGACATGCGGCGCAGGCAGCGCAGGTGGGTCAGGGTCGCGCCGACCATCCCCGGCACCGCGGCCACGGTCTCCAGAACGATCGCGCGGTGGCCGTAGCGCCTGGCAAAGAAGGTGTCGGCGCAGAAGCGCAGCAGCTTGGTGAAGCCGAGCGCGACGCGGTCGGGCAGGTCGGCCGGCCGGTGGTGGATGCCCAGGTCGACGACGGGGGCGGTCTGCATGGTTCTTCTCCTCGGGTCGGGTCGCAGGATGGGTGCGACCCGGATGGAAGCGCCTGCGAAGGCGATGGGTCTTTTTTAATCCTGCTCGCTTATACATGCATCAAAAATACATGTATAAAACTGCGACCGATTGGCCTCCGACGCGGGAGCTCCGATGCGCCTGACGCGCTACACCGATTATGCCATGCGGGTGCTGCTCTACCTGGGCGCCCGGCCCGAGCGGCTATGCTCGATCGCCGAGATCGCGCGCGCCTACGACGTATCCCAGAACCATCTGATGAAGGTGGTGAACGATCTCGTCCGGGCGGGCTACGTGGCCAGCGTGCGCGGCCGGCTCGGCGGCATCCGCCTCGCCCGGGACCCGGGCCTCGTCAATGTCGGGCAGGTGGTGCGCCACACCGAGGTGGATTTCGACCTCGTCGAGTGCGGCACTTGCGTGATCGCGCCGGCCTGCGGGCTGACGGGCGTGCTGCGCGAGGCGCTGGAGGCGTTCCTCCAGGTGCTCGATCGCTACACGCTGGCCGACCTGCTGGCCCGCCGCCAGGACCTGGCGGACCTGTTCCTGCGCGATCCGCCGCGGGCCGGCGGGTCGTAGGGATCAGTCGGCCGCCTGGGCCTGGCTCGGCTCGGCGCCCAGGAAGCCGCCCGACTGGCGCTGCCACAGGCCGGCATAGATGCCGCCGGCGGCGACCAGTTCGGCATGGGTGCCCGTTTCCACGACCCGGCCCCGGTCCAGCACCACCAGCCGGTCCATCCGCGCGATGGTCGACAGGCGGTGGGCGATGGCGATGACGGTCTTGCCCTCCATCAGCGCATCCAGATCCTCCTGGATCGCCGCCTCGACCTCGGAATCGAGCGCGGAGGTCGCCTCGTCGAGGACCAGGATGGGCGCGTCCTTGAGCAGGACGCGGGCGATCGCCACCCGCTGCCGCTGCCCGCCCGACAGCTTCACCCCGCGCTCGCCGACATGGGCGTCGAGCCCGGTGCGACCGCGCAGGTCGACCAGGTCGGGGATGAAGAGGTCGGCATGGGCCCGGGCGGCGGCCTTTCGGATCATCTCCTCGTCGGCCTCGGGCCGGCCGTAGCGGATGTTGTCGCGCACGGAGCGGTGGAGGAGGGAAGTATCCTGGGTCACCACCCCGATCGCGCCGCGCAGGCTCTCCTGGCTGACCTGGGCGATGTCCTGGCCGTCGATCAGGATGCGCCCGCCCTCCAGGTCGTGGAAGCGCAGCAGCAGGTTGACCAGGGTCGACTTGCCCGCACCCGACCGCCCGACCAGCCCCAGCCGCTCGCCCGGCCGCACCACCAGCGACAGGTCGTCGATCACCCCCGACGGGCGGCCATAGTGGAAGCGGACATGGTCGAACGCGATCTCGCCCCGCGTCACCTGCAGGGCCGGGGCGGCCGGCCGGTCGACCACCGTGTGCGGCCGGGCCAGCGTCTCCATTCCCTCCTGGACGACGCCCATGTTCTCGAAGATGCCGGTGACCACCCACATGACCCAGCCGGACATGTTGTAGAGGCGGATGGCGAGCCCGGCGGTCAGCGCGATCGCCCCCTGGCTGACCGCGCCCAGCGTCCACAGCCACACCGCCAGCCCGACCGTGGCCCCGATCAGGGCGCAGTTGAGGGCCGAGATGATGCCGCTCATCACCGTCACCATGCGCAGCTGGGCGCGGATCGCATCGGTGTTGCGCTCGACCGCGCGGCGGACATAGGCGTCCTCGCGCTCGGCGTGGGCGAACAGCTTGACCGTGGAGATGTTGGTGTAGCTGTCGACGATCCGCCCGGTCAGGGCCGAGCGGGTCTCGGACGCGGCCCGGGCCCGCTCGCGCACCCGCGGCACCATGACCGCCAGCGTCGCGACATAGAGGGCGATCCACACGACCAGCGGCACCGCCAGCCACGGGTCGGCCTCGGCGAACAGGATGATGGCGCTGACCGCGTAGACGACGACGAACCAGACGGAGCCGACCAGCTCCATTACCGACTCGCGCAGCGACACGCCGGTCTGCAGCACGCGGGTCGCGAGCCGGCCGGCGAAGTCGTTCTGGAAGAAGCCGAGACTCTGGCGGACGAGGTAGCGGTGGCCCTGCCAGCGCACCATGCTGGTCAGGCTGGGCACCACCGTCTGGCGCACGATCATGTCGTGGACCAGGCCCAGCAGCGGGCGCAGCAGCAGGACGAGTGCCGCCATGCCGAGCAGGCTCCAGCCATGCTCGGCGAAGAAGCGCGCGGGCTCGGTGTCCTTGAGCAGGTCGATGATCTTCGCGACGTAGCGGAACATCGCGACCTCGAGCAGCGCCACGATGCCGCCGGTGACCAGCAGGGCCGCGAACACCGGCCATACCTGCCGCACGAAGTGCCAGTAGAACGCGATCAGCCCGCCCGGCGGCTGGGCCACCGGTGCCGGCTTGAACGGGTCTATGCGGCGCTCGAACCAGGCGAACATTCAGACGCTCTTGGCGGGTTGAGGGATGGCCGGGTACCGGGTATGAGGGCGCCATGGCCCTGACCGATGAACAGAAGCGCGAGATCGATTCGGCTCGCGCCGAGACCCGACCGACCCTGCGCGCCACCGTGCCGGCGCTGGAGGAGATCCTGCACCAGCCGCTGCCGGTGCTGGACCACGGCTTCGTCCGGGTGATCGACTACATGGGGGACGATGCGGCGGTCGTCCAGGCCGCCCGCGTGTCCTACGGGCGCGGCACGCGCAAGGTCAGCGAGGACCGGGCGCTCATCAACTACCTGATGCGCCACCGCCATACCTCGCCGTTCGAGATGTGCGAGATCAAGCTGCATGTGAAGCTGCCGGTGTTCGTCGCCCGCCAGTGGATCCGCCACCGCACCGCCAGCGTCAATGAGTATTCCGCCCGATACTCCGTGCTCGACCGCGAGTTCTACATTCCCGCGCCCGAGCATCTGGCGGCCCAGTCGGCCTCGAACCGGCAGGGCCGGGGCGCGGTCCTGGACGGGGCGGACGCCGCGCGCGTGCTCGACATCCTGCGCGCCGACGCGACCCGCACCTATGACCACTACCTGGAAATGCTGAACGAGAGCGAGGCGGGGGAGACGCTCGATCCCGATCGCCCCGGACTGGCGCGCGAGTTGGCGCGGATGAACCTGCCGGTCAATGTCTATACCCAGTGGTACTGGAAGACCGACCTCCACAATCTGTTGCATTTCCTGTCGTTGCGGGCCGACCCTCATGCGCAGTATGAGATCCGGGCCTATGCCGACGCGATGATCGAGGCGGTGCGGCGCTGGGTCCCGATGGTCCATGACGCCTTCCTCGACTACCGGATGGGGGCGGCCCTGCTGTCGTCGCGGATGCTGGCGGTGGTGCGCCGCATGCTTGCCGGCGAGGCGGTAGAGCAGGCGTCGAGCGGGCTCGGCCCGCGCGAATGGCGGGAACTGATGGCGGTGCTGGGCCGCGGCTGAGGCTTGGATTCGGAAGCGATGCGATTTCTGGCTGTACTGACCCTGCTGGCGGCGCTGGCCGCCTGCACCGACCGGCCGATCGCGGTGGCGCCCGCCACCGCCACGGCCTCTTCTCCCACGGCGGAGCAGACCGCGGCGCTGGGCGGCGGCAATCTCGGCGAGCCGGCCCGGGCGGTGCGCTTCGACATCGCCGCCCCGCCGCCCCTGCCGCATTTTCGTCGCGCCAGCCTGACGCCGCCGGAAGCCCCGGTGGCGCTCGCCGAGCGCATCGTCGTCCACAAGATGGACCGGCGGATGGAGCTGATCCGCGACGGGCAGCCGATCCGCACCTACCGCATCGACCTCGGCTGGCAGACGCTGGGCCACAAGCAGCATGAAGGCGACGGCCGGACCCCGGAGGGCATCTACCATATCGAGACGCGCAACGACCGCAGCGGCTACCACCGCGCCCTCAAGATCTCCTATCCCAACGACGAGGATCGCGCCCGCGCCCGCGCCCGCGGCGAATCGCCGGGCGGCCTGATCCTGATCCACGGACAGCCCAACAACGCGCGCTCCTACGAGCGGGCGCAGAAGAAGCGCGACTGGACCGAGGGCTGCATCGCCGTCCGCAACGAGGAGATCGAGGAGATCTGGGACCTGGTCGCCGACGGCACGGCGATCGACATCCGGCCCTGAGCCGCCGTCGGGACCGCCTCAGGGGGTGGCGACGCCCTGTTCCTGGCGCAGCTCGACCGGCTTCGGGTCGAGGCCGGCATCCTGCAGGACGGAGTGCGTCCAGCCGTTGCGGGCTGCGTCGCGGATGGAGCCGGGATCGGGCGACTGCTGGGCCAGGATGGCGATCGCCCGGGCATAGGCGGCGGGGTCGAGCCGGCCGAAGGGGCGCCGGCCGTCGATCAGTTGCAGCGTGCCGTGCAGCATCCGGCCCTGATGCAGGGGGTCGAGGCCGGGCGCACGGGCCAGGACGACGGTCAGGGCCGCTTCCGGCCGGCGCCGCGCCCGAGCCCATCCCTCCGCCGCCGCAGCCAGGAATCGGGCCAGCCGGGCATGCGCCGCGGGCGAATCCAGGCTGGCGCGGCGGACATAGAGCCCGTCCTCGAGCAGGCCCGAGAAATCCACCATGAAGAGGTCGTTCGACGGCGGCCGCGCGTCCAGGATCTTCCAGTACTCGTTGTAGCTCATCGCCGTCACGCAGTCGGCGCGTCCTTCGATCAGGTCGCGGCCGTCGGCCTGCTGCGGCACCATGCGGACGCTGGCCGTGGAAATGCCCTCCCGCTGGAGCCAGTGGCGCAGGTCGACATCGTCGCCCAGATGCCAGACGCCGATCGTCTTGCCCGCCAGATCGAGCCGGCCGGCGAGCCCGGGTTTGCGGCGGCATGCCAGCAGGGTACCGGGATGCTGGAACAGCTGGGCGATGTTGACGATGTCGGCGCCCGCCTGCCGCAGCTCGATCGCATGGGCCAGGCGCCCGATTGCGATGTCGACCTTGCCGGCCGCGAGCTGCTGCAGGGGATCGATCCCCGGTCCGCCTTCGACCAGGTCGACCGTCAGGCCCTGCGCGGCGAACAGCCCGTCGGTCTGGGCGATGTAGAAGCCGGCGAACTGGGCCTGATGCCGCCAGACGAGATGCAGTGCCAAGCGCTCCTGGGCCAGGCGCTCCTGGGCCAGCGCGCCGGTCGCGGCCATGCCGATCACCACGCCGAGCAGGAACCTTCGCAGAATTCGCATCGTCAGTTCCTTCGGACGCCGTCCCCGGCGCAAAAGCATAGGATGTTCCGCGGGCATTCCGGGACGAAATCCGGCCTGCCGGGACTTCAATCGGTGCGTCGGCGAAATCTAACCTAATATTGTGAGAGTCGGGAAACGGGATGGCCCCTGGAGGCCGGATCAGAGGGCGAAGCTCAGGCTCACCCGGGTTCCGCGATGGGCCTCGTCGAAGCGCACCGCGGTCTTGAGGTCGGCCGCCATCGCCTTGACGATGCGCGAGCCGAGCCCGGTGCCGCGCGGCTTGCCCGTCCCGGCCCAGCCGATGCCGTCATCCTCCACCACCAGCGATACCTGCTGCCCGTCGTCGTGACCGATCCGGACCCGGACATCGCCGTGGGCCCCGGGCGGATAGGCGTACTTGTAGGCGTTGGTGACCAGTTCGGTGACGATCACCCCGACGGAGACCGCCTTGTCGGTCGGGATGCGGATCGCCTCGGCGCTGAGGCGGATGGTGTGGTCGCGCCCGCTTGCCTTCATCGCCGCCTGCAGCTCCTCGATCAGGCTCTTCAGGTAGGCATCGATCTCGACGAAGCGGACATCGTCGGAGGTGTAGAGGCGGCGGTGGATGCCGGCGATCGCGGTGATGCGCGCCTGCATCTCCTCCAGCGCCGCCTTCGCGGTCGGGTCGGTCATCGAGTGCGCCTGCATGTAGGCCAGGCCCGCGACCAGCGCCAGGCTGTTGGCGACCCGGTGGTTGACCTCGCGCAGCAGCATCTCGGCCCGGTCCCGTGCCGCCCGGGTTTCCTCCTCCGCCCGCTCCTTGGCCCGGCGCAGGCGGTTGGTTTCGATCGCCTGCCGGACGGCTTCGGCCAGCAGGTCGCGGAAGGTGCCTTCCACGTCCTTCCAGACGTAGTCGACCGCCCCGGCCTTCAGGGCGGCGACGGCCACCCGGCTGTCCTCGGATCCGGTGACATAGACGACCGGCGGGGCATCGGGCAGCGCCTGGATCTGCGGCAGCAGGTCGAGCCCGGTCTCGCCCGGCATGTAGTGGTCCAGCGCCACGACGTCGATGCCGCCGGCGCGGATGCGGGCGACGCCGGTGGCGCCGTCCGCTGCATGTTCGACCGCGAAGCCGTGCGCCTCCAGCGTCCGCTGGACGAGACGCGCGATTCCGGCGTCGTCGTCGATGTAGAGGAGGCGGCTGCGCGCGGGCACGGTCAATCGATCTCCGGCACCTGCATCACGGCGAAGAACAGGCCCAGTTGCCGGATCGCGTTGGCGAACGCCTCGTAGTTGACCGGCTTGGTGATGTAGACGTTGGCGCCGAGGTCGTAGCAGCGCTGGATCTCGCGCTGGTCGTCGGTCGTGGTCAGGACCACCACCGGCGAGCGTCGCGTATGCGGGTTCGCCTTGACCTTGGCCAGGATGTCGACGCCGGTCATGTCCGGCAGGTTGAGGTCGAGCAGGATCAGCAGGCCGCGGCCGGCGCTGACCTGCCCGCTGCCGTCCTTGCCGAACAGGTATTCGAGCGCGCTGGTGCCGTCGGTGAAGGGGACGATCTCGTTGTGCACCCCGGCGCGCCGGATGTTCTTCTCGATGAGCCGGGCGTGGCCCTCGTCGTCCTCGACCATGATGATGGTCACCGCCTGGGCGGCTGCGTTCATGTCGTATCCCCTATGCGGCGGCGACGGGCCGGGCGGCTGGGCCATCGGCGCGACGCGGCAGGATTACCCGGAAAATGGTGCCGCGACCAAGCGCCGAATCGACGGTGACATCGCCGCCGAGGCGCCGCGCGAGCGTGCGGACATGGGCCAGGCCGATGCCTTCGCCCGGCCTGTCCTGGGGCCCGGAGCGGCGGAACAGCTCGAAGATGCGTTCATGGTCCTGCGGGGCGATGCCGCGGCCATTGTCCTCCACCTCGTACACCAGCCGCCCGCCTTCCTCGCGGCCGCGGATGACGATGCGCCCGGGCCGCGCCGGGTCGAGGTACTTTACCGCATTGTCGACCAGATTGCCGAACACCTGTTCCACCGCCAGCCGGTCGGACTGGATGTTGGGCACCGGCTTCTCGACCGTGATCGTGCCGTCGCCCGCCTGCAGCTGGTGCTGGACGCTGGCCGCCGCCGTCTCCAGCACCGCGCCCATGTCGATGCGCTCCGCGGTCAGCGTCCGCCGCCCCTCGCGCGACAGCTTGAGGATGGCGTTGATGAGGCGGTCCATCCGGGTGGTGGAGGAGCGGATGAAGCGCAGCGCCTCCGGCAGGTCCTCGAACGCCGCCAGCCGGGCCTCGGCCGCCTGCTCGGCCTCGACCGAAGGGGCGGCTTCGGTCGTCTCGACGTAGCGCTGCAGGGTGGCGAGACAGACCTCCAGCTCGCTGGTGAAGCCCATCACGTTGACCAGCGGCGCCCGCAAGTCGTGGCTGACGATGTAGGCGAAGCGCTGGATCTCGTCATTGGCCCGCGCGAGGTCGGCGGTGCGATCGGCGACCCGTTCCTCCAGGCTGAAATTGAGCTCCTGCACTTCCTGGCGCGCGGCCACCAGGTCGCGGGTGTAGCGGAACGAGATCCAGACCGAACCGCCCGCCAGGGCGGCGATCAGCAGCGCGCCCAGGATCACCGCCCAGCTGAGCGCATCCGCGGTGCTGCGGGTGCCGTCGACGGCCGCCCGGATGCCGCCGTCGATCCGCAGGATCAGCTCCCGCAGGTCGTCGCGCAGCGAATCCATCACCGCCTTGCCGCGATCGGTGCGGACCAGCTCCACCGCCTCGGCTGTCCGCCCGGCCTGCACCAGGGCGATGCTTTCCGCCAGCTCGGCCATTTTCGCGTCGACCTTGCCGCCGATCTCGTCGAGTGTGGCCAACTCGGCCGGATGCCCGGCGAACAGGGCCCGCAACCGCCCGAGCTGCTCCGGAACGCGGCTCCGGGCCAGTTCATAGGGCTCCAGGTAGGCTGCTTCCTGGGTGATGAGGTAGCCGCGCTGCCCCGTCTCGGCATACTGCATCAAGGTCAGGAGCCCGCTGGTCGCGGCGCGCGTCTGCTGCGCCGCGATCACCTCTTCGGTGTAGGCGTTGGTGCGCTCGACCAGCCAGAGCGAGGCCGCGACGATGCCGAACAGGGCGAGCGCCCCCGCCAGGAGCAGCAGGACGGTGGTGCGGGCGAATGCGGTGCTGGTGATCGGCATCGTCTACCTGGGTGCGCGTGGTCGGTCGGCCGCGGTCCCCGGGCGCCGGGGGGACGCTACCTTCAATCGGCCGCCAGTTCGAGCAGTACCGGCTGGTGGTCCGATACCTGCGTGTCGACGTCGTAGTGCACGCTGCGGACGCGCGGCGCCAGATCCTCGGTCACCAGGATATAGTCGCTGGTGTGCGGCGGCTTGTGCAGCTGTTCGTAGATGCAGAACGAGTGGGGATGCGGGCGGTCGCCGTGGGCGATGGTCCAGGCGTCGCGAAAGGCGGGCGCGCCGTCGTCGAACGGCTCCAGCAGGTGGTGCAGGATCGGCTCGTCGGGCGTCATGTTGAAGTCGCCGGTCAGGATCGCGGACGGCGTCTGCACGTCGGTCGCGAAGGTGCCGTTGCCGGGCTTGGGCGGCAGCACGAAGCGGCTGGCCGCGACCCGGTGCGCCTGGCGGATGGTCGCCACCTGCGCCTGGCGCTGGTCGGCCGAATAGAACTCCAGGTGGGTGGTCATGACCCGGACCGGGCCGAAGCCGGCATGGACCACGGCCTCGATCACGAGGCGCGGCATCGAGCGGCTGCCGTCGGCCACCCAGGGCGCGGCATGGCGCAGGACGCGGCCGACCGGCAGGCGCGACAGGACCATGTTGCCGAAGCGCTTGCGGCCGCCCCGGCCGTCGGGCAGGTCGACCGCCACCCCCTCGACCGCCGTGTAGCCGGGCAGCAGGGCGGCCAGCTCGGCGAACTGGTTCTCCCCCCGGCTCTGCTTCAGCTCGGGGAAGTTGTCGGCCACCTCCTGCAGGCACAGCACGTCGAAGTCGGCGATCCGCCGGGCGTCGGCGACGATGCGGGCGAGGTCGAGGCGGCCGTCGATGCCGAGGCCCCATTGGATGTTCCAGGTGATGAGCTTCATTGTCTTTCCATGGCGATCCGGCCGCCGCCGCCTGGCCGGAGCCGGTCGGCCGGCGCCGCGGCGCCGGCCAGTATCGGGGCGGCGGCGGCCGTTGCCGAGACAAATCCGCTGACCGGCGGGCGCCGGTCATTGCCCGCGCGCATAGTCCTTGGCATATTCCCTCGCGGCTCGGCAAGGTACCCCGGCTGCCGGCTCTTCGGTCAACGGCCCTGCGAGGCGACGGCGATGCTTTCCCCAACTCTGCGCGCGGCTGCGGCCGTGCTGCTCTTCGCCGGAGCGGCGGCGCCGGGGCAGGCCGTCGCGTCGGGGCTCGGCGACAAGCTGGCTGAGCACCTGTGCGGCGGTCCGGCCCATCAGCCCTTCAACCTGAGCGATGCGGAGGCGACGGAATTCTCCGGCGCGACGTTCACCGGCATGTTCGCCGACTATGGCCGCAGCCTGCGCTTCTTCGACCGGGTGACCGAGACCACGGGCAACTGCTTCGAGCGCACCGAGGACCGGTTCGGCAACCCGGTCTGCCGCGACGCGGCTGCCCAGAGGGCCGGGACGGTCATCACGCGCGAGAACTGGATCCAGCAGCCGAGATGCCCGTCGCAGCAATGAGCTCGAGCATGCCGCGACCGGCGCCGCGAATTCATCTCTACACCCTGTGCTGGAACGAAGCGGTCATCCTGCCGCACCTGTTCCGGCACTATGGCTTCGTGGAGCGCTTCGTCGTCTACGACAACGGGTCGACCGACGCGAGCCGCGACCTGATCGCGGCCGAGCCGAAGGCCGAGCTGCGCGAGTTCGACACCGGGGGGAGGATCGACGAGCGGGCCTATGTTCGGCTCAAGAACGAGGCATGGAAGGAAAGCCGAGGCTCGGCCGATTTCGTCATCGTCTGCGATGCGGACGAGTTCCTCTACCATCCGCAGATGGACCGTCTGTTGCTGCGGATGCGGCAGACCGGGGGGACGATCCTGCGACCGGCGGGCTATGAGATGGTCGGCGAGCGGCCTCCGGGCCCGGACGAGGACCTGTTGAAGCTCGTGCATTCGGGCCGGCGCTGGTACGAGTATGACAAGTGCCTGCTCTTCGACCCGAATGCGATCGCGGAGATGCAGTACGGTGTCGGCGGCCATACCTGCCAACCGACGGGACGCGTGCAGTTCTTCGGCCGGCCCGGCCTGGCGCTGCTGCACTATCGGCTGCTCGGGATCGCGCATGTCCGCCGCCGGTTCGCCGCCGTCGGCGCGCGGCTCAGCCAGTACAATCTCGATCTCGGGCTGGGAATGGGCTATCTCGAATCGGAGGCCGCGACGGCCGAGCGGTTCCGGTGGTTCGCGTCGGCAGCCGAGCGGGTCGTGGCGGGGCCGGGGGGCGGTGCGGCGCTGGAGGAGGATGAGCCGCCGGACCTGGACCAGGTGCGCGCGGCGGCGCTGGAGGCGCAGCGGACGGGGAACTGGCCGGCCGCCCGGGACGGGCTCGCGCGCGTCCTGGCCTACCGGCCAGGCGACGTCGACGCGCTGGGCAATCTCGCGACCGTTCTGCGACGCCTCGGGCTCGACGCCGAGGCGGGCTGGTGCTTCAAGCAGGCTCTGGCGCTGGATGCGGGCCGATTTGAGATCTGGTTCAATTACGGCAATTTCTGCCAGGCGCGAGGCGCCCGGGACGCTGCGGGGAACTGTTTCCAGACCGTCGTGCAGCTGCGGCCGGATTTCGCCCCCGGCTGGGTCAATCTGGGCAATGTCCGTCAGGCCGCGGGGGACGCGGACGGCGCCGAGGAAGCGTGGCGGTCGGCCCTCCAGCGATCTCCGCGTCAGGTCTCGGCACTGCGCATGCTGGGGCGGCACCTGGCGGCCGCCGGCCGCCTCGGCGAGGCGGAGCCGGTGCTGCGTGCCTGGGCCGAGGCCGCCCCGGCCGATGGGGAGGCCCGGGATGCGCATGCCGCCGCTCTGCGTGGCGTCGCCCTGCGGACCGCCGCAGGCCAAGCGTCATGACCATGTCGCATGCAAGGGGCGACGGGCATTGGCCGGCGGAGTACCAATCGCAGCGAGGTACCTGGTGCCGGACGCTCAGCCTGGATCGCCGGCAGTGAAGGTGAATTCGCAGGCCCCGGCAGCGCTTTCATGGTGTATCTCGCCGAGGCAGGTCCGCGTCGATGACGCATAGCTGTTCGCGATCGAGCAGTAACTCTTCTCTTCGTTGTGGTAGGTTCTCTGCTGTTTTATTTCGATCTGATATGAGCAATAGATTTCGCCGCCTTCGCGATTCTCCGTGACGGTGACGTCATAATAGTACAAAGCCTCGCCGTTTCCCGATCCAAACTTGTTGTGGATGCTTCGGGAGTCGTTCCGCGGCACATGGACCCAGCCGGCCAGCCTGTGGACGACGCCCTTCATGTCGTTGTTCTTCTGATTGTTCACGAACTTGAATTCGACCGGATACGGCTCGGCGCCGCTGGCGGGAGCGGCCAATGCGGTCAGAAGCATCGCGCCGGCGAGTGCCGCCGGTGATCCCAGGATACGCATGTTCCATTCTCCACTGCGACAATATCACCATCGGGTTCGGCGAATACCGCGTCAAGTGGTCGTGGTTGGCGCTCCTCCGCCCTACGGCCTGACGATCTCGTCGCCGGCCGATAGTCCGGCGGTGACCTCCACGCCCTGGGGCAGACTGACGCCCAGCGTCGGGACGACTTCCTGCGGCTCCCCCTGGCCGCCCTGGCGGACCTTGAGGCGCGGGCCCTGGGCGGTGCGCCGGATCAGGTCGGGCGGGATCACGATCGCGGCCCGGTTCTCGTAGATCACGATCTCCATCGTCGCCGACATGCCGATGCGCAGGTGCTCGCGCACCGCCGCCGGCAGGTCGCGGATGGTGACCTGCACGTCGAAGCGGGCGCGCGGGTTGCGGCCGCTGCGCTCGATGTTCGCCTGGGACGAGACGGCGGTCACTACGCCCGCGAGCGGCCGGCCGCCGAAGCCGGCCCCCTGCACGACCACGGCCAGGCCCGGCCGCACCCGGCTGACGTCGATCTCGTCCACCTGGCCGCGCACCGACAGGGTCGACAGGTCGCCGATCTCCAGCAGGGTCCGGCCCTGCTCGATGCGGGTGCCGACGGAGATGTCGCGGCCGCCCGCGCCCTCGCCACCGGCCGCGCCGGCGGCGGCCTGGGCGCGCGGGCGCAGCGCCACGCCCGACACCGGCGCCAGGATGCGCGCGCCCGCCAGTTGGCGGGTCTGGTCGTCCAGCTTCTCCTCGATGCTGGCGAGGTCGAGCCGGGCGATGGTGATCTGGTCGGCCGACCCCTTGCGCACCGTCGCCGCCAGGTCCTGCTCCGAAGAGAAGACCTGCAGCTCCTGCTGGCGCTGCTGCTGCTGCAGGCTCTCGAATTCCTGCCGGGCGATGATGCCGCGCTTCAGCAGCTCGCCCGCGGTCTGCAGCTGCTGCTGGCTGCGTTCCAGGTTCTGGCGCGCCTGGGCGAGCTGGCGGCGGGCCCGCTGCACCTCGTTGCCGTGCTCCCAGTCGACCAGCTCGGCGACCTTCTGGCGGGCGTTCATGGCGGCCACCACCGACTTGCGGCGCTCGCGCTCGATCTCGGCCCCATCCAGCCGCAGCAGCTCCTGCCCGGCCTCGACCCGCGAGCCGTAGACGAAGTCGCGCGCCTGGACCGGGCCGGCGAAGGGGGCGGTCACCTCCACCACCTTGCCGGGCTCGATGGTGCCGGTGACCGATGCGGTCTGCCGGATCGGCCGCGGCGTCGCGACCAGCCCCGCCGGGGCGCCGCCGGGGTTGACCGGCGGCGGCCGGCGCGCCTCGGGCGGCGCGGTGGAGGTCCAGGCGTAGAAGGCGGCGCCGCCCACCACCAGTGCGGTCATGGCGAGCGCGATCAGCCCCAGGCTGCGGATGCGGCGCTGGGCCTGGTCGAGCGACCGGCTCTTCTCCTCCAGGCCGCGATAGGCTTCGGTCAGGGTGTCGTTGCGGGTGCGCAGCTCGTCGGCCAGGCGCTGCTCGGAGGCGCGCAGGATGGCGGTCTCGGTCACGTCGTCGATGACCAGGACGACGCCCTCGGTGGTGCCGCCGGTCCCGCGCAGCAGGTTGGCGCGCAGGTCCAGCACCCGCCGCCGGTCGCCCGAATGGTACTCGACCTGGCGGTGATAGCGGCCGGTCGCATCGTAGCTCGCCTCGACGATCGCGTCGGTCAGGTGCTCGTTGTTCGGGTCTTCCAGCAGGATCGTGATCAGCGTCTCGCCCATCAGGGCGGCGGGCTCCGCGCCGATGATCTGCGCCGCGCGCTGGTTGATCGCGGTGACCCGGCCTTCGGGGTCGAGCGTGACGACCCCGCTGGTCATGCTCTCGACGACGCGCAGGGCGTGCTCGGGCGCCGGCCCCATGGTCTCCCTGCCTGCGGCCTCCTTCTCGGCCATCACATCGCCTCCAGCCGGACGCCCCAGGTCTGGAGCGTGGTGCCCAGCACGTCGTCCAGCGACGTCAGGGCGTTCAGGTATCCGATCCTGGACGAGAGCAGCTCGGTCCGCGTGCGCACCAGGTCGTCCTCGAAGGTCACGACCTGGAAGTTGGTGCTGCGGCCGGCCCGCAGGCGCTGGCGCTCGATGTCGAGCTTCTGCTCCGACAGGCGCACCGCCTGCTCGGCCAGGCGCAGCGACTGCCAGCTGATGTCGACCTGGCGCAGGCCGTTGCGCACCTGCACCTCCAGCCGCTGGTCGAGGTCGCGCAGCGCCAGCTCCTGCTGCTGCAGGGCGATGCGCGCGCTGACCGCACGGGCCTGGTCGGACAGGTTGGAGATGGGGATGCGCAGCTCCAGCCCGAAGCCGAGGCCGGGTTCGGTCCGGCCGAAGCGGCGCAGGGTCGAGGTGAAGGTGCGGTCGGTCGCCGTGGTCGACAGGTTGGCGATCGCGTTCAGCTCCCAGCGCAGCCCGTCCTCCGCCAGGTTCAGGTTCAGCCGGGCGATCTCCACCAGCAGGTTCGCCTGGCGATAGTCCGAGCGGTTGGCGCGCGCGGTCTCCAGCGCCCGCGCGAGCTCGAGCTTCAGGGGCTCCGCGGTCAGCGTCTCGGTCGGGGTCAGGCCGATGCCGACATCGAGGGCCAGGATCTGCAGCAGGTCGAGGCGGGCCGCATCCAGCGCGTTGCGGGCCGTCAGCAGCGACAGCTCCTGGCGGGCGACGTTGGCCTCGCTCTGCACGATCTCGACCGCGGCCAGCCGGCCGGCTGTGACCAGCTGCCGGTTCACGCCCATCAGGTCGACGGCCCGGCGCAGCGAATCCTCGGCGATCCGCACCTGCTCCATGGACTGCATCAGGCTGCGGTAGGACTGGATCGCCAGCACGATGCTGCTGACCACGGATCGCTCGGTGCCGAGGGCCTGCACCCGGCGGCTGATGCGCGAGATCTCCAGGCTGGCGGTGGCGATGTCGCTGCCGGCGCCGCGCAGCAGCGGCTGCAATACGGTCAGGTCCAATGCCTGGTCGAAGCTGGTGCTGCCGCCCTCGCGCCGGGCGAAGCCGCCGCGGGCGGTGGCCTGGATCTGGGTCCCGTAGGGCAGGGCGAGCGAGACGCTGGGGGTCCAGCCGCCGGCCAGCGTGCCGCGCGCCCGCGGGTCGCCGGGGCCGCGCTGCGGCTGGTTGCGGCCGACCGACGCGGCCAGGGAATATTGCGGGTTGAACTGGTCCTCGGCGACGCGGAGGTTGAAGTCGTCGACGATGCGGCTCAGCAGGACGCTACGCACCGTGCGGTTGTCGCGCAGCATCAGCGCCACGGCTTCGGACAGCGAGATGCGCTTGGTCTCGGCGAAGGCGCCGCCATAGGTGCCGGGCGGGCTCGGCACCTGGGCCCGCGCGGCCTGGCCGGGCAGTGCCAGCAGGGCGGCCAGCAGCAACGGGGCGGCGAGCCTGCCTTTCGGTCCTGGGAATGTCGAACGGGGGACGGTCATTCGTAGCGCAGCGCCTCTATGGGGTCGACCCGCGAGGCCTGGCGGGCCGGAAGGTAGCCGAAGACGACGCCCACCACCGCGGACACCCCGGCCCCCAGCGGAATGGCCACCGGCGAGACGAGGAAGGCCCAGTTGGCGAGCTCGGATGCCGCATAGGCGGTGCCGATGCCGATCGCCGTCCCGATCGCGCCGCCGGCCAGCGACAGGCACAGCGCCTCGGTCAGGAACATGCTGACGATGGAGCGCCGGCGGGCGCCGATCGCCATGCGGATGCCGATCTCGCGCCGGCGCTCGGTCACCGCCACCAGCATCACGTTCATGACGCCGACCCCGCCGACGATCAGCGAGATGCCGCCGACCGCGCCCAGCAGCAGCGTGTAGAGCCGCATCTGGCTCGCCATCTGCTCGATGATCTGCTCGGCGCTGCGGGCCTGGACGATCCGGGACGGCTGGCCGGCCCGCAGGTGCTGTTCCACCGCGCGGGCGACGGTGCGCGGGTCGCTGCCGGGGGCGGCGCGCAGGATGGCGCCGGTCAGGCCCTGGTCGGGGGCGACGCGGCGGAACGCCGGCACCGAGATGACCAGGGCCTTGTTCATGTCGATCGGCACCAGCGGATTGATCGTGGTCCGCTGCAGGAACCCGATCGCCATCAGCATGCTGCCGTCCGGGCCGGGGATCGTGTCGCCCACCTCCAGCGGCCGGCCCGCCTTGATCCATAGCGCCGCCAGGTCGGCGCCGACCACGGCGAACAGCTCGTGCCCGTCGAAGCTGGACGGGGTGCGGCCGCCACCGAGCCTGACCTCGACCGCCTCCAGGAATTCCGGCGTCGCGCCGACCAGCGCGCCGTAGACCGGGGCCTGCCCGGTGGGCCCGAACTGCTCGCTGCGCTGGCCATAGGCCGCCGCCAGCCGCACGCCCGGAACCCGCTCCGGCAGGAGCGAGATCTCCTCCGGGGTGAAGCCGGCGTTGTCGCCGTCGGAACGGGTGGAGAGGGTGAGCAGGTCGGTGCCCATCGCCTCGAACTGGCGCAGCGCCTCCTGGCGGACGATGGCGCCGATGTTCACCATGGCGATCACCGAGCCGGTGCCGATGACGATGCCGAGCAGGGCCAGCAGCGAGCGCTGCTTGTTGCCGGCCAGGTTGCGGAACGCCTCGGCGAGCAGGCGGATCACGGGCGGGTTTCCGCGGGGGCGCCCGCCCGGTGGTGATCGAACGTGCCGCTGTCATGGACGAGCACGCCGTCGCTCATGACCACCCGCCGCGGACATTGCTGGGCGACCTGCGGGTCGTGGGTGACGATGACCAGCGCGGTCCCGGCCTCGGTGTTGAGTTCCTTGAACAGCGCCATGACCTCGGCCCCGGTCTTGGTGTCGAGCGCGCCGGTCGGCTCGTCGGCCAGGATCAGGCTCGGCTCGCCGACGATGGCCCGCGCGATGGCGACGCGCTGGCGCTCGCCGCCCGAAAGCGCCATCGGCCGATGCTTCTCGCGCTTGGCCATGCCGACCCGTTCCAGGGCGATGCTGGCGCGCCGCCGCCGTTCGGCCTCGCCGACCCCGCGATAGGTCAGCGGCAGCTCGACATTCTCGCGCGCGGTGAGGCGGGGCAGCAGGAAGAATTGCTGGAAGACGAAGCCGACCTGCCGGTTGCGGATGCTGGCCAGCTCGTCGGCCGCGGCGTCGGCGGCGTTGGCGCCGTTGTAGCGCACCTCTCCGGACGTCGGCCGGTCGAGCAGCCCGATCAGGTTCATCAGCGTGGTCTTGCCGGAGCCGGACGCGCCCATGATGGACACGATCTCCCGCGCGTTCAGGGTCAGCGAGACGCCCTTGACGATCGGAATCTCGACCGGGCCGACCTTGTACGCCTTGCGCACGTCGACCAGCTCCAGCATCGGGGCCGATCTCCTGCCGGCGTCGCTGGGCGAGGACGGATGCAAGGGTGGCCCGTCAGCGCTTCGCGCAGGCAACCGATAGCCGCCGCCCCATGGCTCCCAGTCCGCTCCTGATGCGCATCGCGCCTGCCCCCGACACGGCCCGGTTCCGGCTGGTTGTGCGGACCGCGACCCATTCGCGCAACCTATCCCAGATCGAACCCTGCTCCAAGACGCCGCGGCTGCCGGCCGGGGGAGCGGCGCCTAGCGGATTCCGGCGCGCATGAAGCTCTGCACGAACTGGCGCTGGAACAGCAGGAAGGCCAGCAGCAGGGGGCCCGAGGTCAGCAGGGTGGCGGCGGTGATGATCGACCAGTCGATGCCCTGGTCCGAGGACGAGAAGATCTGCAGGCCGACCGTCAGCGGCCGCGATTCGACCGAGTTGGTGACGATCAGCGGCCACAGGAAGTTGTTCCAGTGGTGGCTGACCGAGACCAGGCCGTAGGCGAGGTAGATCGGCCGGGCGAGCGGCACGTAGACGCGCAGCAGGATGCGCAGGCTGCCCGCGCCCTCGACGCGGGCGGCCTCGTCCAGCTCGCGCGGCACGGTCTTGAAGGTCTGGCGCAGCAGGAACACGCCGAACGCCGAGGCGACGTAGGGCAATGCGATGGCCGGGATCGAATCGAGCACGCCGAGCCGGGCCATGGTCCGGTAGTTCTCGACGATCAGGATGTCCGGCATGACCATCAGCTGCATCAGCACCAGGAAGAAGGCCAGGTCGGCGCCGGCGAAGCGGTAGCGGGCGAAGGCATAGGCGGCCAGCGTGCACAGCACGAACTGGCACACCAGAATCAGCGTCACCAGCGCCACCGTGTTGACGAAGTAGCGCGCGAAGGGGGCGGCGTCCCAGGCGTTGGCGAAGTTCTGCAGGGTGAGTGGCGCGCCGAGGTCGAAGCGGGTGGAGAATTCCGAGGGGTGGAAGGCCGTCCACACGGCATAGAGCAGCGGCAGCGCCCACAGGATGGCGAGCGCCCAGGCGGCGATCGTCTCCAGCCAGCGGCCGATCCCGGCCGGCTCGAACGGGGAGAGGCGGGCGTCGGCGCTCACTGGTAGTGGGTCCGGCGCTCGAGGAACAGGTACTGGCCCAGCGCCACCAGGGCCAGGACGACGACCAGGACCATGGTCAGGGCGGCCGCATAGGCGGTGTCCCAGAACTTGAAGCCGACCTCGTAGACGTAGAACAGCAGCAGCGAGGTGACGTTGTCGGGCCCGCCGCGGGTCATGACGATGATGTGGTCGACCAGCCGGAACGAGTTGATGACCGCGTTGATCAGCACGAACATGGTGGTCGGCATCAGCAGCGGCAGGACGACGCGGCGCAGGTAGCAGGCGCGCGACGCGCCTTCCAGCGCCGCGGCCTCGGCCAGGCTGGGCGGGATCTGCTGCAGGGCGGCCAGGTAGAAGATCATGAAGAAGCCGGCCTCCTTCCAGATCGCCACCAGAATGACGCAGGCGAGCGCGGTGTCGCGGCTGCCCAGCCAGTTGTGCGACGGCAGGCCGAACAGCCCGGTCACCTGCTCCAGCAGGCCGTATTGCGGGGTGTAGAAGAAGAGCCAGATGTTGGCGACCGCGATCATCGGCAGGATGGTCGGCGTGAAGAAGGCGACGCGCAGCCAGGCGCGCCCGGCCAGCCGGTCGTTGACCCACAGCGCCATCAGCATGGCGAGCGCGATCGAGACCGGGATGGTGCCGACCGCGAACCACAGGTTGTTCGCGACAGACTGCCAGAAGACCGGGTCGTCCAGCATCACCGCATAGTTGTCGGCGCCGACGAAGCGGGCCGGCCGGCTGCCGCGCGGGGTCGAATAGAAGCTGTCGACCAGGGTGGCGACCGCCGGCCAGTGGGTGAACAGCGCCAGGAAGGCCATCGCCGGCAGCAGCAGCAGCCAGCCATGCACGTGGGCATCTATGCGGCGCATCGGGCGGCGGCTCCGGTGGGGAGGGGCGGGTGCCCGGGCACCCGCCCCGTCGTAGTCGTCAGCGCTTGTACGGGCGCAGGATGCGGGCCGCCTCGGCCTGGGCATCCTTCATCGCCTGCTCGGGCGTCTTGGCCCCGGTCAAGGCGGCCTGCAGCCCGTCGTTGAGGGCCTTGGTCACCCGCTGGTTCTCGTGCGTCGACAGCTCGGCCACCGCATGGGGCAGCTGGTCGCGGGCGACGGCGGCGGGCGGGAAGCCCTCGACGTACTTCTTCATCGCCGGGGTTTCCCACGCATCCGGCCGGACCGCGACATAGCCCGTGTCGATGCCCCACTGGGCGGCGCGCTCGGGGGTGGTGATCCACTTGATGAAGGTGGCGGCGGCCTCCTGCTGGGCGGGGGTGCTCTTCTTGAAGATGTAGAAGTTGCCGCCGCCGGTCGGGCTGCCGCGGCGCTTGCCGGCCGGCAGCATGGCGACGCCGAAGTCGAACTTGGCGTTGGCGCGGACGTTGGTCAGGTTGCCCGTCGTCGTCCACATCATCGCCGTCTTGCGCTCGAAGAAGTCCTTGGGCGTGGTGCCCCACTCGATCACGCCGGGGGCCATCACCTTATGCTTGGTCGACAGGTCGACCATGTATTGCAGCGCCTGCACCACCTCGGGCCGGTCATAGTAGGTGGTATCGCCGGCCTGGTTCATCAGCTCGACGCCGGCCTGGGTGGTGAAGCCCTGGAACAGCCAGTAGGGGAAGCCGGACGAGGGAACCTGCACGCCCCACTGGGAGACGTTGCCGGCCGCGTCGCGCTTGGTCAGCTTCCGGGCGAACTCGACCTGTTCCTCCCAGGTCGCGGGCGGCTTCTCGGGGTCGAGGCCGGCCTCCTTGAAGGCCTCCTTGTTCCAGTAGAGCACGACGGTCGAACGCTGGAACGGCACGCCCCAGGTCTTGCCGTCGGTCTGGCTGTTGGTCATGAAGGCGGGGAAGAAGCTCTTCAGCCAGGCGCGGTCGGCGTCGGTCTTGACGAAATTGTCGATCGGGACAATCGCGTCCTCGTCGATCAGCGTGAACATGTCGGTCGACAGCAGCACCGAGGTGACGGGCGGGGTGCCGCTCTTGTGGGCGGTCAGCGCCTTGACGATCGTCTCCTGGTAGGTGCCGGCATAGATCGGCGTCACCTTGATCGACGGATGCTCCTTGGAGAAGTCGGTCGCGTACTGGTCGATCAGCTTGGTGATCGGACCGCCCACGGCGACCGGGAAATAGAACGGCACTTCCACCGTCTGGGCGGCGGCGGCCACCGACATGGCCGCACCGGCCGCGGCCAGCCCCGCCGTCTTCAACATCTGCACCAGCATCGCAACAGTCTCCCCTCTCGGTTGTCGGACCGGCATTCCCTGGGCGCGGTCCATTACAGGCGGTCGCCGGTTTTCGTGTCGAACCAGTGACAATCGGCGTCCGCCCAGGCCAGGCGCACCGTGGCGCCGGGGCGCAGCTGGGACTTGCCGTCGACCTTGGCGAAGATCGTCTCGCCCGCGGCCTCGGTCTCGACCAGGCTGTCGGCACCGAGATACTCGACGCTGGCGACCCGCGCCGGCACGCCCTCGGCCCCGACCTGGATGCTCTCCGGCCGGATGCCGAGCAGCACGCCCGGCCGCGGGCCGGGCACGCCGATGCGCTCGGCATCGACCACGTTCATGGGCGGGGTGCCGATGAAGCGGGCGGCGAAGACGGTGGCCGGGCACGCATAGAGGTCCTCCGGCGCGCCGTTCTGGGCGATCCGGCCGCGCTCCATCAGGATCACCCGGTCGGCCATGGTCATCGCCTCGACCTGGTCGTGGGTGACATAGACCATGGTCATGCCGAGCCGCTGCTGGAGCGCGCGGATCTCGCGCCGCATCTCGCCGCGCAGCTGGGCGTCGAGGTTGGAGAGCGGCTCGTCCATCAGGCAGACCGGGCTCTCGGCGACGATGGCGCGGCCCAGCGCGACGCGCTGCTGCTGCCCGCCCGAGAGCTGCGAGGGCTTGCGCTCCAGGAGCGCCGCCAGCCCCAGCACGTCGGCGGCCCGGGCCAGCCGCCGCTCGCGGTCGGCTGCCGGCACCTTCCGCGCCTTCAGCCCGAAGACGATGTTCTCGCGCACCGTCAGGTGCGGGAAGAGCGCGTAGGACTGGAACACCATGGCGACGTTGCGGCTGCCGGGCTTGAGCCCGGTGACGTCGCGCCCGGCGATCTCGATGCGGCCGGAGGAGACCTGGTCGAGCCCGGCGATCAGCCGCAGCGTGGTCGACTTGCCGCAGCCGGACGGCCCCAGCAGCACCACCAGCGACCCGGCCTCGGCCGTGAAGGACACGTCGTCGAGCACGCGCGTCTCCCCCCAATCCTTGGAGACGTCGGTCAGCACGATCGCGGCCAATGGCACCCCTTCCCCGAAAGCGTCGTGGGTAGCGCCGCTTCTTTACGATTTCATGACGGTTGGATGAAAGGGGGATGTGGAAGGAGCAGGGGCGGGGGCGGCCTTCGCCGCCCCCGCCCGGATCACCCCAGCACCTCGGGGTTGATCACATTCTCGCGGATGGGCGCGCCGTCGAAGACGCTCAGCACGTTGCGGATCGAGGCCGCTGCCATGCGCTCGACCGATTCCGCGGTGACGCCCGCCATGTGCGGGGCGCTGATGACGCTGTCCAGCTTCAACAGCGGGTTCGCCGGGTCGGGCGGCTCCTGGGCGTAGACGTCGAGGCCGGCGCCGGCGATCTGGCCGCCGGTGAGCGCCGCGTGCAGGGCCGGCTCGTCGACGATGCCGCCGCGGGCGGTGTTGACGAGGTAGGCGGTGGGCTTCATTCGCGCCAGCCGCTCGGCATTGATGAGGCCGACCGTCTCCGGCGTCTTCGGGCAGTGCAGGGTCAGGAAGTCGGCCCGGGCGAGTGCGGCGTCGAGGTCGGGGGCGGGCTCGCAGCCGGCCGCCCGGATCGACACCTCGGAGACGTAGGGGTCGTGGACCAGGACCTCCATCTCCATCGCCGCGCAGCGCTTGGCGGTGCGGGTGCCGATGCGCCCGAAGCCGACGATCAGCACCGTCTTGCCGTTGAGGTCGGCCGGCATCTGCTTCATCCGGTCGGCGACCCAGCGGCCTTCCTGGACCAGGGTGTTGAACATGGCGCCGCGCTTGGCCAGCGTCATCATGAAGAACACGGCCAGCTCGGCCACCGACGGCGAGTTGGCGGTGCCCGCCGTCATCAGCGGCACCTTGTGCGCCGTCAGCGTCGGCACGTGCACCGCGTCGTAGCCGACGCCGATGCGGGCCACCACCATCAGCCCGTCCGTCGCCGCGACCTCGTCGGGGCCATAGGGCGTGGCGCCCAGCACGACGCCGTGGACCTTGCCGCTGGCGCGCAGCAGCTCCAGGAAGTCCGGCTTCTTGATGAAGTTGGGGAAGGTCGCGACCTCCACGTCGTCGCGCGCGCGCAGCAGGTGCCAGCCGGCCTGGCCCATGGTGTCGGGCACCAGGACCTTCTTCTTGTTGGTCGCCAACGATCCCTCCGGAAAAGTTCTATGGGTGGTCAGGTGTGAGGCGGTGCCGCGGCCGGGCCCAGGGGCCGGCCGCGGCCACCATCGTCTAGCCTAGCACTTCCTTGTTGACCACGTTCTCGCGGATGATGGCGCCGTCGAAGACGCTCAGCACGTTGCGGATCGAGACCTCGGACTTGCGCTCGACCGCCTCGGTGGTGACGCCGGCCATGTGCGGGGAGCTGACGACACTGTCCAGCTTCAGCAGCGGGTTGTCCGGGTCGGGCGGCTCCTGGGCATAGACGTCGAGCCCGGCGCCGGCGAGCCGGCCCGCCGTCAGTGCCGCGTGCAGGGCCGGCTCGTCGACGATGCCGCCGCGGGCGGTGTTGACGAGGTAGGCGGTGGGCTTCATCCGCGCCAGCCGCTCGGCATTGATGAGGCCGACCGTCTCCGGCGTCTTCGGGCAGTGCAGGGTCAGGAAGTCGGCCCGGGCGAGTGCGGCGTCGAGGTCGGGGGCGGGCTCGCAGCCGGCCGCCCGGATCGACACCTCGGAGACGTAGGGGTCGTGGACCAGGACCTCCATCTCCATCGCCGCGCAGCGCTTGGCGGTGCGGGTGCCGATGCGCCCGAAGCCGACGATCAGCACCGTCTTGCCGTTGAGGTCGGCCGGCATCTGCTTCATCCGGTCGGCGACCCAGCGGCCTTCCTGGACCAGGGTGTTGAACATGGCGCCGCGCTTGGCCAGCGTCATCATGAAGAACACGGCCAGCTCGGCCACCGACGGCGAGTTGGCGGTGCCGGCCGTCATCAGCGGCACGCGGGCCGCGTTCAGGGACGGGATGTGGACGGCATCGAAGCCGACGCCGACGCGGGCGACGACGGCCAGCCCGTCGGTCGCCTGGAACTCCTCGGGCCCGTAGGGGGTCCCGCCCAGGACGACGGCGTGGACCTTGCCGTGCCGGCGCAGCAGATCCTGGAAATCCGCCCGGGTGATGAAGTTCGGAAACGTCGCGACCTCGATGTCGTCGCGCGCGCGCAGCAGATGCCAGCCGGCCTGGCCCAGATCTTCCGGCACCAGCACCTTCTTCTTGTTGGTCGCCAACGGTCCCTCCGCAGGATTTCTATGATTGGGGAAAATGCCTGTCCGGTCCCACCCTACGGCATCAGCAGCCCGCCGTTGACCTCGATCACCTGCCCGGTGACGAAGCTCGAAAGCTCCTCGGAGGCGAAGTAGAGGTAGGCGCCGACGCATTCCTCGACCGTGCCCATGCGGCGCATCGGGGTCAGCTTCAGCGATGCCTCCAGCTGGTGGGTCGGGGTCGACTTCTCCTTGTTCGGCTTGCCGATCACGCCGGGCGCGACCGCGTTCACCCGGATGTTGTGGCGCGCCACCTCCTTGGCCAGGCCGCGGGTGAAGGTCGACATGAAGGCCTTGGATGCCGCGTAGAGGGTCGACCGGCTGCCGCCGCCGTTGCGGGCCGCCAGCGAGGTGGTGGAGATGATGGAGCCGCCGCCGGCCGCCTCCATGATCGGCAGGGCCGCCCGCGAGCAGGCGAACACCGACTGGGCGTTGAGCTCGACGATGCGGCGATAGAGATCGTCGTCGACGTCCTTGAGCGGCTTGCGCTCGACCACCCCGCCGGCATTGTTGACGAGCACGTCCAGGCGGCCGAAGGCGGCGTGCGCCTCCTGCACCAGGCGGGTGCAGGTGGCGATGTCGCGGACGTCGCCCTTCAGCACGATCGCCCGCCCGCCGGCCTGCTCGACATCGGCCGCCACCGCCTCGGCCTGGGCGAGGTTGGAGTTGCCGTGGACGGCCACCATCATGCCCTGGGCGCCGAAGCCGCGGGCCACCGCCGCGCCGATTCCCGTGGATGACCCGGTCACCAGGGCGGCCTTCCCCCTCAGATCGTCGATGCGCATTTTTTCATCCTGTCCTTTGCCCGGTCGCGGTATGTAAGCGATTGCATTCGCGGGAAAACCAAGTCTGCCTTCGCTAACGCGGTAGCTGCCTTGCTGCTATGCAGCATGATTAAGGGGTTGGCGACCCACCCGCGTCATGTAACTTATATCGTATATTCTGCCTCACCAACGCGGAACGGGGAATGTCCAGCGCCACTCTTCTGGAGCCGACGCACACACAGACGGCGCCCACCGCGCCGCTGATTTCCGTGGAAGATCTGCGGGTGGAGTTCTCCACCGGCCGCGGGGTCGTCAAGGCGGTCGACGGGGTCAACTGGTCGGTCCAGCCCGGCGAGACGATGGCGCTGGTCGGGGAATCCGGCTGCGGCAAGTCGGTCTCGGCGCTGGCGGTCATGCGCCTGCTGGCCAAGCCGGCCGGCCGGGTCGCCGGCGGGCGGATCATGTTCGAGGGGCGGGACCTCCTGACCCTGCCCGAGAGCGAGATGCGCGAGCTGCGCGGCCGCGACATCTCGATGATCTTCCAGGAACCGATGACCAGCCTGAACCCGACCTTGACGATCGGGCTGCAGATCATGGAGCCGCTCAAGATCCATCTCGGCATGAGCGACGAGCAGGCGACCGCGCGCGCCATCGAGCTGCTGGGGCTGGTCGGCATCCCCGACGCGGAGCGCCGGCTCGGCCAGTACCCGCACCAGTTCTCGGGCGGCATGCGCCAGCGGGTGATGATCGCGATCGGGCTGGCCTGCAATCCCAAGCTGATCATCGCCGACGAGCCGACCACCGCCCTCGACGTCACCATCCAGGCGCAGATCCTGGAGCTGATGAAGGACCTGTCGCGGCGCCTCGGCATCACCCTGGTCATCATCACCCACAATCTCGGCATCGTCGCCCGCTACGCCGACCGGGTCGCGGTCATGTATGCGGGCCGGGTGGTGGAGGAGGGGCCGGCCGACCAGGTCTTCGGCGCCCCGCGCCATCCCTACACGATCGGCCTGATGCGCTCGGTGCCGCGTCTCGACCGGCCGCGCGAATACAAGCTGGCGACCATCGAGGGCCTGCCGCCCAACCTGCTGGCGCCGCCGTCCGGCTGCCGGTTCGCGGCGCGCTGCCCGTTCCGCATCGAGAAGTGCGCCATCGACCCGCCCTACCATTATGCCGGGGACGGCCAGCGCTCGGCCTGCCACCGGGCCGAGGAACTGGCCCAGGGCCTGGCGGAGCAGACCGCGGCCGTGGTCGCCGGAACGGTCGGCCAGGCGACGACCGAGCCGCTGCTGGTGGTGCGCGGCCTGACCAAGCATTTCGAAGTGCGCGGGCGCGGCCTGATGGGTACCAAGGGCACGGTCCGCGCGGTCGAGAACGTCTCGTTTTCGATCGAGAAGGGGCGGACGCTGGGGCTGGTCGGGGAGTCCGGCTGCGGCAAGACCACCATCGGCCGCACCATCCTGCGCCTGGAGGAGGCCACGGGCGGCGAGGTCCGCTTCGAGGGCGAGGACCTGGTGACGGCGTCGCGGGCCCGCATGAAGGCGCTGCGCACCAAGATCCAGGTCATCTTCCAGGATCCCTACAGCTCGCTCAACCCGCGCATGCTGGTGGGCGACATCATCGCCGAGCCGCTGATCTTCCGCCGCGGCATCAAGAAGCGCGAGGCGCGCGAGCGGGTTGCGGAGCTGCTGGTGCAGTCCGGGCTCTATGCCGACATGGCCGACCGCTACCCCCACCAGCTGTCCGGCGGCCAGCGCCAGCGCGTCGGCATCGCCCGCGCGCTGGCCATGGAGCCGAGCTTCATCGTCTGCGACGAGCCGGTCTCCGCGCTCGACGTGTCGATCCAGGGGCAGATCATCAACCTGCTGGACGAGCTGCAGGAGCGGCTCGGCCTGACCTACCTCTTCATCGCCCACGACCTGGCGGTGGTCCGCCACATCTCCCATCGCATCGTGGTCATGTATCTCGGCCGGGTGATGGAGATGGCCGACCGCGACGAGCTCTATGCGGCGCCGCTCCATCCCTACACCCAGGCCCTGCTCGACGCGGCCCCGGTGCCGGACCCGGCGATGGAGCGGGCCCGCCAGCCGCGGGCGCTGACCGGCGAGCTGCCGTCGCCGCTCGCCCCGCCGTCGGGCTGCGTCTTCCACACCCGCTGCCCGATGGCGTCGGCGGAATGCCGCCAGACGGTGCCCGAGGTGCGCGAAATCCGCCCCGGCCACTTCGCCGCCTGCATCAAGATCTGACGGGTCGTCCAGCCATGCTCCGCTACCTCACCAAGCGCATCCTGCTGATGATCCCGACCCTGCTCGGCGTCGCGGTCCTCACCTTCTTCATGCTCCGCGTGGTACCGGGCGACATCGTCGAGTTGAAGCTGCGCGGCGACGGCGGCACCGTTACCCAGGAGGTGATCGACCGCGAGCGCACCCGCCTCGGCCTCGACAAGCCGCTCGTCATCCAGTTCGCCGACTGGATGAAGGGCCTCGCCACCTTCGATTTCGGCACCTCGATGTGGACCGGCCGCCCCGTCGCCGAGGAGATCAGCATCCGCATCGGGCTGACCCTCCAGGTGGCGGTGATGGCGGCCATAATATCGGTGCTGATAGCCCTGCCGCTCGGCACCATATCCGCGCTCTTCCGCGACACCTGGATCGACTACGTGGTGCGCGTCGTCACCATCGCCGGGCTGGCGGTGCCCAGCTTCTGGCTCGGCATGCTGATGATCATGGGCCTGCTGACCTATTTCCACTGGTCGCCGCCCGTCACCTACACGCCGTTCCTGACCGACCCGCTGGCCAACATGTCCCAGCTGATCTGGCCGGCGCTGGCCGTCGGCTACCGCTATTCGGCGGTCGTCGCCCGGATGGTGCGGTCCTCGATCATCGAGGTGATGAAGGAGGACTACATCCGCACCGCGCGCGCCAAGGGCGTGTTCGAACGGCTGGTGGTCGGCCGGCACGCCATGCGCAACGCCCTGCTGCCGGCGATCACCGTGGTCGGGCTGGAGTTCGCCTTCCTCATCGGCGGGCTGGTCGTGACCGAGCAGGTGTTCAACCTGAACGGCATCGGCCGCCTGTTCGTCGAGGCGGTCAGCCGCAACGACTTCATCATCGTGCAGACGCTGGTCCTGCTGATCGCCGTCATGTTCACCGTCGTCAACCTGCTGGTCGACCTGCTCTACGGCGTGCTCGACCCGCGCATCCGCTTCGCCTGACGGGGCCCGACCAATGACCGCAATCGACCAGAACGCGGGCGCCCCCACCGTCGCCCGCCGGCGCCAGCCCAACCCGGTCCTCGCCTTCATCCGGTTCCAGCCGCTCGGCGCCGCCGGGCTCCTCGTGATCCTGATCATGGCGGCGGCCGCGATCTTCGCCGACGTGATCGCGCCCTACGACCCGGAGGCGATCGACTTCATGGCGATGCTGACCGCGCCGTCCTGGGAGCATCCCTTCGGCACCGACGCCTTCGGCCGCGACATCATGACCCGCATCATCTACGGCGCCCGGACGGCGCTGACGATCGGTTTCGTCTCGTCTTTCGTCGGCTGCTCGCTGGGGGCGATCATCGGCGTCAGCTCGGCCTATTTCGGCGGCCGGGTCGACCTGACGATCCAGCGCTTCATCGACATCCTGCTGTCCTACCCGATCATCGTGCTGGCGCTGGTGGTGGTCGCCGTCGTCGGCCGCCAGCCGATCGCCGGCATCGACATCAACCTGATCCTGGCGATCGCCATCCCGATCATCCCGCGCGTCGCCCGGGTGGTGCGCTCGGCCGCCCTGGCGATCCGCGCGATGCCCTATGTCGATGCCGCGCGCGCCGGCGGCTATTCCGACGCACACATCATCTTCCGCCACCTGCTGCCGAACGTGCTGGCACCCTACCTGATCATGCTGACGGCCTATGTCGCGCAGGCGATCCTGCTCGAAGCGTCCCTGTCGTTCCTCGGGCTCGGCGTCTCCGAGCCCAAGCCGGCCTGGGGCCTGATGCTGTCCGGCGACTCCTCCAATTTCTACCAGGAGGCGCCGTGGATGATCATCTTCCCGGGGGTGGCCATCTCGCTCACGGTCTTCGCCTTCAACCTGTTCGGCGATTCCCTGCGCGACTGGCTCGACCCGAAATTCAAGACCTGAACCTCGAACCGTAGGCTCGGCGGCCCGCGCATGCGCGCGCGGGCCCGTGCCATCCACTATTGGGAGGGAGTTTCATGAAAGCGCTGACATTGCTGTCCGCGGCGGCCGTCCTGCTGGCCCTGCCGGCGGCGGCCCAGACGGAGACCCCGCGTCGCGGCGGCGTCCTCAACTGGGCGATCGCGGCCGAGCCGCCGACCTACGACTGCCATGCCACCGGCACCTTCGCGGTCATGCAGCGCGTGGCGCCGCACTACTCGACCCTGATGAAGTTCGAGCCGGGCAACTATCCCAACATCGTGGGCGATCTGGCCGAGAGCTGGACGGTCTCCCCCGACAGCCTGACCTACACCTTCAAGCTGCGCCCCAACGTCAAGTTCCACGACGGCTCGGTGCTGACCTCGGCCGACCTCAAGGCGACCTACGACCGGATCATCAACCCGCCCGACGGGGTGATCTCCAACCGTCAGTCGTCCTTCGTGAAGGTGGCCTCGGTCGAGACCCCCGACCCGCAGACCGTCGTCTTCAAGATGAAGGAGGTCGACGCCTCGATGATGACCAACTTCGCCTCGCCGTGGAATTGCGTCTACAGCGCGGCGAAGCTGAAGCAGGACCCGAACTTCCCGGCCAAGAACGTGATGGGCACCGGGCCCTTCAAGTTCGTCGAGCACGTCGCCGGCTCCCACTGGCGCGGCGAGCGGTTCGAGGACTATTTCCGCAAGGGCCATCCCTATCTCGACGGCTTCCGCGCCGTCACCATGTCCTCCTCGGCGATGACCAACGCGCTCGCCGGCCGGCAGGTCGACGCCGAGTTCCGTGGCTTCTCGCCGACCGAACGCGACCGGATCGTCCGCGCGCTCGGCAAGGACGCCAAGGTCCAGGAGTCGAGCTGGCTCCTGCACATGATCGTCACCTTCAACACCGAGAAGAAGCCGTTCGACGACCCGCGGGTGCGCCGCGCCCTGTCGCTGGCGATCGACCGCTGGGGCGGCTCGGCCTCGCTCAGCAAGATCTCCTCGCTCGGCGTCCCGGGTGGCCTGGTCCGCCCCGGCAGCGAGTGGTCGGCCAGCCCCAAGGAGATGGAGCAGTGGCCGGGCTATGGCCGCGACATGGCCGCCAACCGGGCCGAGGCCCGTCGCCTGCTCAAGGAGGCCGGCCAGGAGAACCTGACGCTGACGCTGATGGACCGCAACATCGCGCCCTACGTCACCGCCGGCATCTTCGTGATCGACCAGTGGCGCCAGATCGGGGTCAAGGCCGAGCACCAGCAGGTCGAGCTGGCGAGCTGGTACTCGCTGCAGAACAGCGGCCAGTTCGAAGCCTTCATCGACAGCTTCACCCAGTTCAGCGACGACCCCTCGAACGTCCTCTACAAATACGCGTCCTATGACCGTTCGCCGGTGGCGGTGCACCGGGCGACCGATCGCGAGCTGGACGCGCTGTTCGACGAGCAGGCGCGCACCGCCGACAAGGCCAAGCGCATCGCGCTGGTCCGGCGCTTCGAGAAGCGGCTGTTCGAGCAGGCCTACTCGGTGCCGCTGCTGTGGTGGCAGCGCATCGTGGTCATGAACGACCGCGTCCAGGGTTGGACCATGTCGCCCACCCACATGATCTACCAGGATCTGGGCGACGTCTGGCTGGCCGAGAAATAGGGAAGGGGTCTGGCCGGTGTAGGGAAAGGGCCGGGGACGCTCAGTCGACCCCGGCCAGCTTCCGCCGGTCCTCGCCGCCATCGCCATGCTCCGGCGCCGGCGGCTCCCCGTTGAGCCAGCCATGCTTGTGCAACTCGTTCCAGCCGCTGCGGATATGATCGACCATCGCCTCGACCGCCCCATCGCGATCGCCGGCCGCAACCCGGTCGAGAAACCGCTCATGCTCCTCGATGTGGTGCATCCGGCGGCCGCCCAGTTCCTGGTAGATGAAGGGGTACTTGGCCCACAGGACGCGCACGAAGCTCAGCGTCTGCGGCCGGCCGGCCAGCTCGTAGAGCCGGAAATGGAAGCGGAAGTTGGCGGTCCGGGTGGCCAGGCGGTCGCGGCCGCGGCTGATCTCGGACACCACGTTCTGGAAGCTCCGCAGCTCGGCCAGGTGCTCCGGCGTGACGTTCGGCACGGCGTGCGCGGTCAGGTCGCGCTCCAGCATCAGGCGCAGCTCGAAGATCTCCTGGGTCGCGGCCGGGACGAAGTGCGGCACCAGCAGCCCGCGATGGGACAGGCCGGAGATGTAGCCCTCGGCCTCCAGGATGTGCAGGGCCTCGCGCACCGGGGTGATCGAGACGCCCAGCTCCTCGGCGATCTCGGACTGCTTCAGCTTGGTGCCGCGCCCGTAGACGCCGGAGATGACGCGTTCCCGCAGGATGTCGGCAACCTGATCCTGCTTGGTCTTGAAGGACATGGCGGTACGCTCGGTTCGTTTGGGCTGGCTCATGCCGTGGCCGTCCATTCTAGCGGAATTTCCCGATCTTTCGCGCCCATGCCGGGTGGGGCAGGGCAGCGCATCCACCGGGATGGCGGTGGGATTTCCGCTTGGTCTTCTCCGATACAGAATATATTTTATAGCCAAATTGTCGAGCACTGCCGACCGGCCCCGGCGGCACGCCCGTGCCCGGCTAGCCAAACCAAGGAATCCAGGTGATGGAAGCGTTTCGCCCGTACTCGGGAATCCGCATTCTCGACCTCACATACAACCTCGGCCGCTATGCGACCCGGCTGTTCGGGGATCTCGGCGCCGAGGTGATCCGGGTCGAGCCGCCGGAGGGCCTGCCCGACCGCCGCCAGGCGGACCAGCCCGGGCGCAACAGCCCGGACTATGCCTTCAGCTTCTTCAACGCGAGCAAGCGCAGCATCGTGCTCGACCTCGCGGCCGAGAAGGGGCGGGCGACCTTCGCCGCCATGGCCAAGGACGCGCACGTCGTGTTCCTGGAGCGCGGGGCGCCGCTCGCCGACGAGCTGGCATGGGTGCGCGCGCAGAACCCGCAGGCCGTCGTCACCATCGTTTCCCCCTATGGCATGGGCGGCCCGATGGAGCAGGCGCCATCCAGCGACCTCGTGCTGCAGGCGGCCGGCGGCATCGCCTGGATGACCGGGCGCGAGGGCGAGCCGCCCCTGCGCCTGCCGGTCGACCAGTCGGTTATGATCACGTCCGTCTATGCCGCGGTCGCGACCGCCATGTGTCTGGTCGATGCCGAGACCGGCGGCACCGGGCACGTCGTCGACGTGTCGGCCCAGGAATGCATCGCCCATTCGCTGCAGAACGCGCTGCAGGTCTATGACCTCGAGCGGCGGATCTCGCATCGCGCCGGCGAGGGCACCCGCGATGCCAGCGAGGACATCTATTCCTGCAAGGACGGCAAGGTCTTCCTGGCCTCGCCGCCGACGCTCGGCATCTCCTGGAAGCAGCTCCTGGCCTGGATGGGCGAGACCAGCCACCCGTCCCTGGCGGAGTTCGGCAAGGAGCGCTGGCTCGACCGGCGCTGGCGCCAGACGGCCGAGGCCAAGGCGCTGTTCCGGCCGCTGTTCGAGGCGTTCATCGCCGACTACACCCGCGAGGAGCTGCTGGCCCAGGCGCTGAAGCGCAAGGTGGTCATGGCCCCGGTGGCCCGCATCGGCGACGTCCTGGGCGACCGCCAGCTCGCCTATCGCAACTATTTCATCCAGATGGCCGATCCGCGGTTCGAGCGGCCGGTGCAGTTCCCGGGCGCCCCCTACAAGATGTCCGAGCCGGTCTGGGCGGCGACGCCCGCACCGGCACTCGGCGCGCGCGGCTGAACGGAAAGGGCAGGATCATGCGACCCGACTTCCTTCGCGGCATCCGCTTCGCGGATTTCACCTGGGCCGGCGCCGGTCCCTTCGGCACCAAGGTCTTCTCCGATTTCGGGGCCGAGGTGCTGAAGGTCGAGAGCATGTCGCGGCCGGACCCGGTCCGCCGCGGCTCCCCCTACAAGGACGGCATCCCGGGGATCAACCGCAGCGGCTACTTCGCCTCGCGCAACACCGGCAAGAAGAGCGTGGCGATCAACCTCAAGGAGCCGGAAGGCCTCCAGCTGGCCCGCGACCTGGTCGCCCAGTCGGACGTCGTCAGCAACAATTTCGGCCCGGGCGCCATGGAGCGGCTCGGGCTCGGCTACGACGAGCTGAAGAAGATCAAGCCGGACATCATCTATCTCGCCATGCCGATGTACGGCGAGGACGGGCCGCTGTCCTCGCTGCTCGGCGTCGGCATGACCATCAGCGCGGTGACCGGCCTGATGTGGATGACCGCCTACGGCCCGAACGACCCGGTCGGTCCCGGCACCCACTATCCTGACCATGCCGCCAACCCCTACCACGCCGCCTTCGCCGTGCTGGCCGCCCTGCGCTACCGCCGGCACACCGGCCGGGGCATGAAGATCGACCTGTCGCAGATCGAATCGACGGCCAACTTCGTCGGCCCGGCCCTGGTCGAGGCCGCCGCGTCCGGTCGCGAGCCGCCGCAGGTCGGCAACCGCTCGCGCGAGCATGCCCCGCACAACATCTTCCGCTGCCAGGGGGAGGATTCCTGGTGCGCGATCGCGGTCGAGGGCGATGCCGAGTGGCTGGCGCTGGCCGCCGCCATGGGCCGCCAGGATCTGGCCGGCCGCGCCGACCTGCGCACCGCCCAGGGCCGGCTCGCCGCGATCGACGAGCTGGAGGCGGCGGTCGGCGCCTGGACCGCGGGGCAGACGCCGGCCGAGGTCGCGTCCGTCCTGCAGAAGGCGGGCGTCGCGGCGGCCCCGGTCGCCTGCTCGAAGGACCTGATCGAGGACGACCCGCAGCTCGCCGCCCGCGGCTACTGGCAGACCCTCGACCATCCGGAGATCGGGCCGGCGCTCTTCACCGCGCCGCCCTACAAGCTGGACGGCGAGCGTATCGAGCTGAAGCGCCAGCCGCTCTTCGGCGAGCACACCCATGAAATTCTGACCGGCGTCCTCGGGCTGTCCGAGGAACGGGTCAAGGAACTGAACGATCGGGGAATCCTCGGATGACCAGCGCAGCGGAAACCAAGCAGGCGGGCGCGGGGCGCCACCCGAACCCGCGCCTCCGGCGCTCGGCCGCCGTGGTCGGCATCGGCCACAGCGACTGGGTGCGCGACTGGAAGCGCACCCGGGCCGGCGAGAAGCCGACGGATTCCTGCGGCTACGGGATGGAGGCGTTCGCCAACGCCCTGAAGGACGCCGACATCGACCGCTCGATGATCGACGGGCTGATCGTCGGACCGACCACCGCCTACGAGCGGATGGGCGAGCTGCTCGGCATCAACCCGCGCTGGGGCGACCAGGCGGACGCCGTCCTGTCGGTGCTGCAGGCGGTGATGGCGGTCGAGAGCGGCTTCGCCGACGTGGTGGCGCTGGTCTACGGCAACGACCAGCGCTCGGTCGGCACGCAGTATGGCGGGCCGGAGGCGATGGGCGGCAGCGCCTTCCTGTCCTACGTCTACCACGCGCCCTGGGGCCTGACCTCGCAGGGCGCGCTCTATGCCCTGACGCTCCAGGCCTACAAGCACGCCCACGGCTTCACCGAGCGCGATCTGGGCGAGGTGGCCGTGGCGCAGCGCGGCTGGTCCTCGCTCAACCCCAACGCCATCATGCGCGAGCGCATCACCGTCGACGACTACATGGCGTCGCGCTACGTCTGCGAGCCCTTGCACCTCTTCGACTACTGCCTGATCAACGATGGCGGCGTGGCGCTGATCATCGCCGAGGCCAGCATCGCCCGGAAGATCTCGTCCAGGCCGGTCTATATCGAGGCGGCGGGGCGCTCCGACCTCAACCACGGCGCCACCAGCCTGGAGCCGCGCCTGACCGACTTCTATTTGCCCGCCCAGCAGGCGGTCGCCCGGCAGGTCTTCGACATGGCCGGCATGGGCCCGAAGGACATGGACGTGTTCCAGGTCTATGACAGCTTCTCGGTGCACGTGCCGCTGGCGCTGGAGGGCTACGGCTACTGCGCGGTCGGCGAGGCGGGCAAGTTCCTGCGCGAATCCGGGGTCGGCCCGGGCGGGAAGATGCCGACCAACACCAGCGGCGGCCACCTGTCCGAGACCTACATGCAAGGCTGGGCGCACCAGATCGAATGCGTGCGCCAGGTGCGCGGCGAGTGCGGCGACCGCCAGGTCGAGAACTGCCGCAACGTCCACTACTCCTCGGACGTGGCCGGCAAGGCCGTGTCGATCATCTACAGCCGCTAGGGGGGACGAAGCCATGTCCACCGCTCAGGTCGTCCGCACCCCCCATCGCGTCATGGGCCTCTACGACAAGCCGATGTGGGAGAGCATCGACGCCCGTCAGATGCGCCTGCAGCGCTGCACCCGCTGCGGCACCTTCCAGTACCCGCCGGGGCCGGGCTGCCACGGCTGCTTATCGATGGATCTGGAGTGGGTTCCGGTGTCGGGCCGTGCGACGATCCTTTCCTGGGTCGTCTTTCATCGGCAATATCTCCCGGCCTACCCGGCGCCCTACAATTCCATCGCGGTCCGTCTCGAGGAAGGACCGATCATGATCAGCAATCTCGAAGGCGAGAAGCCGTCCGGTACCTGGATCGGCGAGCGGGTCCGTCTCGTCTATGTGACGATGCCCGACGGCGTGATCCTGCCCCGGTTCGAACTCGACCGCCAGAGTCGCTGAAAGCACAAGGAAGGAAGCCCATGTCGTCCGAAGGTTCGGCCAGCGCGGAATTCACCGTCTGGCGCTCGATGTTGTTCGTACCGGTCAACGTCCGGAAGTACGTCGACAAGGCGCACGAGCGCGGCGCCGATGCGATCATCCTTGACCTGGAGGACAGCATCGCCCCCAACGACAAGGCGGCGGCGCGCGACATGGTCGAGGCCGCGGCCCCGATCGTCTCGCAGTCCGGCTCCGACGTCATCGTCCGCATCAATCGCCCGATCGAACTGGCGGTCCGCGACATCGAGGCGGTGGTCTCGTCCGGGGTCGAGGCGCTGATGGTGCCGAAGGTCGACAGCGCCAGCCATGTCCGCCTGCTGGCCGAGCTGGTCGATTCGGTCGAGGCGAAGAAGGGCGTCCGCCGCGGCCAGACCAAGTTCATCGCCATGGTCGAGACCGCGGCGGCCTTCCCGCGCATGTTCGAGATCGCCTCGGCCCACCCCCGTGTCGTCGCCCTGACGCTCGGCAGCGAGGACTTCGCGTCCTCGCTCGGCGCCGAGCCCAGCGCCGAGATGCTGCTCTATCCCAAGCAGCAGGCGGTGATCGCCGCGCGCGCCGCCGGCATCGTGCCGATCGGCACGATCGGCTCGGTCGCCAACTTCGCCGACGTCGAGGGCTACCGGGCGACGATCAAGCGCTCGGTGCGCTTCGGCTTCGAGGGCAGCGCCTGCATCCATCCCAGCATCGTCCCGCTGCTGAACGAGGGCTTCAGCCCGAGTGCCGAGGAGCTGGACCACGCCCAGCGCATGGTCGCCGCCTACAAGCAGGCCTATGCCGAGGGCCGCGGCTCGGTGACCTTCGAGGGCAAGATGATCGATATCCCGATCGTCGAGCGGGCTGAGCGGTTGATCGACCGGGCGCGACGCCTGGAGGCCCGGAGGGCCCGGCGATGAGCGCGGCCACCGACAAGGCGGCGGGCCCGACGGGCCCGCTGAGCGGCATCAAGGTCCTCGACCTGACCTCGTACCTGGCCGGCCCCTACGGCTGCACGCTGCTGGCCGACCTCGGCGCCGAGGTGATCAAGATCGAGGCGCCGGCCGGCGACATGATCCGCCACTTTCCCTCCACGCTGGAGAACGAGAGCCGGGTCTTCCTCGGCACCAACCGCAACAAGCTGGGCGTCGTCCTCGACCTCAAGAAGCCGGAAGCCCGCGCGGCCCTCGACCGCATGGTGGCCGACGCCGACGTCATCGCCCACAACTTCCGCCCGTCGGTGCCCGAGCGCCTGGGCATCGGCTACGACCGGCTGAAGGAGATCAACCCGCGCCTGATCTACGTCTCGCTGACCGGCTTCGGCCAGACCGGGCCGATGGCGGACAATGCGGGCTTCGACCAGGTGCTGCAGACGATGACCGGCATCTGCAACTTCCAGGGCCGGGCGGATGCCCCCCAGGTCGTGCTCGGCTCGATCGTCGACTACTACACCTCCTCGCTCCTGGCCTACGGCGTGTCGGCGGCACTGTTCCATCGCGAGCGCACGGGCGAGGGGCAGTTCGTCGGCCTGTCGCTCTTGCGCACCGCGCTCGCCATGCAGGCCGGGCGCTTCGTCTGGGCCGAAGGGGAGGGGCGCGAGGCCGCCCGCGACCTGCGCTCGGGCGGGCTGACCGGCATCCATCCGACCAAGGACGGGCACATCTACATCTCGGCCCACTCGCCGCACTTCTGGGCGGCGCTGTGCGAGCTGATCGGCATGCCCGAATACGCGACCGACCCGCGCTACGACACCATGCGCAAGCGGGCCGACCATGCGGCCGAGATCCTGCCGCGGATGCGCGAGCTGCTGCTCGCCCACACCGCGGACGAGTGGGAGGGGATCTTCGGCCAGCGGGTGCCCTGCTCCAAGGCGCACCCGATCGAGGACATGTTCGACCACCCCCAGGTGCTCGACCAGAACCTGGTCGCGACCATGGAGCATCCGGTGGTCGGCTCCTATCGCGGCCTCGGCAAGCCGATCGAGTTCGGCGCGACGCCGGGCCCGGCGCAGTTCGGCGCCCCGACCTTCGGCCAGCACACCGACCAGGTGCTGGCCCGCTACGGCTACTCGCCGGAAGAAATCCAGCGGATGCGCGCCGACGGCGCCGTCCTCTGACAACAGGACAGATGGAGGAAACGATGCTCGGACGAACGATCGCCACGGCGGGCGCCACGGCGCTCGCCGCCCTGACCCTGTGGGCGGGGACGGCGTCCGCCCAGGCTCCGGTCAAGGGCGGAACCCTGAACTATGCGGTGCAGGGCGACACCTCGACCTATGACTGCCACGCCGCTTCCAGCTTCTCGAACATCCACTACCTGGCGCCGCACTTCTCGCTGCTCGCCAAGTTCGATCCCAAGGACTACCCGAAGATCGTGCCCGACGTGGCCGAGAGCTGGACGATCTCCGCCGACGGCCTGGCCTACACCTTCAAGCTGCGCCAGGGGGTCAAGTTCCACGACGGCTCCGTCCTGTCGTCCAAGGACGTCAAGGCGACCTACGAGCGGATCTGGAAGCCGGGCCCGGGCGTGAGCTCCGTCCGTGCGGCGCTGTTCGAGGACCTGACGGCGATCGAGGCGCCGGACGCCAACACGGTCGTCTTCCGCATCAAGGCGCCCAACGCCGGCATGCTGTCGAACTTCGCCAGCCCCTGGAACTGCCTCTATTCGGCCGCCAAGCTGGAGGCCGACCCGCTGTCGCCGACCAAGACGGTCATGGGCACCGGCCCCTTCGTCTTCGTCGAGCACGTTGCCGGCTCGCACTGGATCGGCAAGCGCTTCGACGACTATTTCCGCCAGGGCCTGCCCTATCTCGACGGGTTCCGGGCGCAGAACATGGCGGCGACCGCGATCGTCAATTCGCTGGCCGGCGGCCAGATCCAGGCAGAGTTCCGCGGCTTCGCCCCGGCCGACGCGGCCCGCATCAAGTCCGCCCGCGGCGACCAGATCGCGTTTGCCGAGGGCGAGTGGCTGGCGCACTTCTTCTTCTCGTTCAACAGCGAGAAGAAGCCCTTCGACGACATCCGGGTCCGCCGCGCGCTGACGCTGGCGGTCGACCGCTGGGGCGGGGCGGCACCCATGTCGCGCATCACCTTCCTCAAATATGTCGGCGGGCTGATGCGGCCCGGCTCGGACATGGCGCTGCGCGGCGACGCGCTGGTCGACCTGCCCGGCTTCTCCCGCGACATCAAGGCGTCGCGCGAGGAGGCCAAGCGGCTGCTGAAGGAGGCGGGCGTGCCCAACCTCTCCTTCAAGCTGACCAACCGCGTCACCGCGCCGTTCATCCCGCTCGGCCTGTTCCTGATCGACCAGTGGCGGCAGATCGGCGTGACCGTCGAGCACCAGCAGCTCGACACCGCGCAGTGGCTGGCCGTGCGCCGGTCCGGCAATTTCGAGGTGGTGGTCGATTCCCAGGCGGAATGGAACGACGACCCCTCGGTGCAGATCAACCGCTACCTGTCGTTCGATAAGAGCGACGCCAACGTGTCGCGCTACATCGACCGCAAGGTCGACGATCTCTACGCCCGGCAGAAGCTCGCGCTCGACCCCAAGGAGCGCGAGAAGCTGGTGGTCGAGCTGCAGCGCCACCTGATCGAGCAGGCCTATTCCGCCCCCGGCTTCTGGTCCGCGCGCAACGTGGCCCTCGACCGCAAGGTGCAGGGCTGGAGCAACCTGCCGAGCCACATGCTGAACCAGGACCTGGCCGAGATCTGGCTGCAGCCCTGAGCGGTTGAAAGGAAGACCACGTCCATGGCGATTTTCCGCTCCTTCCTCTTCGCCCCCGGGAACCATGCCCGGCGGGTGGAGAAGGTCTTCACCATCGGCGCCGACGGCGTCATCCTCGACCTCGAGGATGCCGTCGCCGTGGCCGAGAAGCCGGCGACCCGGCAGCTGATCGTGGCCGCGCTGCAGCGGCCGCGGAACTGCCTCGGCTATGTCCGGGTCAACGCGATCGACACGCCGTTCTGCTACGGCGACCTGGTCGAGGTGATCGGCCCCGGCCTCGACGGGATCATCCTGCCGAAGGTCGAGAGCGCCAGCGGCCTCCTGGCCATCGACTGGCTGGTCGAGCAGCTGGAGCGCGAACGCGGCCTGCCGCGCCGCAGCATCGACATCATCCCGATCATCGAGACGGCGAGGGGCATCGCCAACCTCGCCCAGATCATGGGGGCGGGCAGCCGCGTCCGCCGCTGCTCGTTCGGGGCGGGCGACTTCACCTTCGACGCCAACGTCACCTGGACCCGGGACGAGGCCGAGATGGCCCATGCCCGGGCCCAGATGGTGATCCAGTCCCGTGCCAACGGGCTGGAGGCGCCGCTCGATTCGGTGTGGGTCGACCTGCAGGACGCCGAGGGGCTGGAGGCGTCGGCCCGGGCGGTGAAGCGGATGGGTTTCCAGGGCAAGACCTGCATCCATCCGAGCCAGATCCCGGTGGTGAATGCGGTCTTCAGCCCGACCGAGGCGGAACTCGCCTTCGCCCGCAAGGTGGTGGATGCGTTCGAGGCGGCCGAGGCCGCCGGCTCGGCCGCGTTCCAGATCGACGGCAAGTTCGTCGACTACCCGATCGTCTACCGGGCGCAGCGCATCGTGAAGGAGCACGAGGCGATCGTCGCCGCCGGCCGCTGACGCCGCTATGGTGACGGCGGCATCATAGCGGGAGACGAGGGATGGGCGCGCTCGACGGCAAGGTGGCCCTGGTTACCGGGGCCGGTCGCAACATCGGGCGCGCCACCGCCCTGACGCTTGCCCGGGACGGTGCGGCGGTCGCCGTCAACGGCCGGGCCGACCGGGCGGCGGTCGACGCCGTGGTGGCCGAGATCGCCGCGGCGGGCGGCCGGGCGGTGGCGATCATGGGCGACGTCGCCGACGAGGCCCAGGTCGCGGACATGGTCGGCCGGGTGGCCGACGCCTTCGGCGGCATCGACATCCTGGTCAGCAACGCCGGCCTGCGCCGGCAGACCCCGTTCCTGGAAATCTCGCTCGCCGAGTGGCGCGAGATCATGTCGGTCGCGCTCGACGGCGCCTTCCTGCTGTCGCGGGCCGCCGTGCCGCACATGATCCGGCGCGGCGGGGGCGCGTTCGTCGCCATGTCCGGCATCTCCAACCATGTCGGCACGCCCAACCGCTGCCATGTCTCGGCCTCCAAGGCCGGGCTGGAAGGGCTGGTGCGCGCGCTCGCCATCGAGCTGGCGCCGCATAACATCACCTGCAACTGCGTGGCGCCCGGTGCCATCGACACCGCGCGCGGCGCGGCGGCGGGGCCGATGCCGCCGTCCCTGGTCGCCAGCATCCCGCTCGCCCGCCGCGGCACGGTCGACGAGATCGCCGCCATGGTCCGCCTGCTGGCCGGGCCCGAGGGCGCCTACGTCACCGGCCAGACCATCCACGTCAACGGTGGCGCCTTCCTGACCTGAACGCGGAAAAAGGCCGCCCGTCGCCGGGCGGCCTCTCCTTGGGGTCGATGTGCGTGCGGTCAGACCATCGGGCCGCGCTCGTAGAGCCGGCGCTCGCGCGCGATCTGCTCGGCGGTGTAGGGGTCGGCCCGCTCGTCGAAGCGGTCCCAGCCGCTGTCGCGATAGAGACGGGCCCGCTCGTCGGGGTCGATCGCGCCATGGCGGTCGAGGATGGCGTTGGCGGCCGTCAGGCGGTCGTCCTCGACCCGCGCCGTCACCAGCGCGCCGCCCCGGCGCACGCCCTCGGCATAGACATGGGCGTGTTCCTCGCTGACGCCGGCCCCCGTCAGGGCGCCGATGATGCCGCCGGTGACCGCGCCGGCGGCGACGCCCGCAACCGCGCCGGCCGCGGTGGCCGCGAGCCAGCCGGCCGCCACCACCGGGCCGAGGCCCGGGATGGCCAGCATGCCGAGCCCGGCCAGCAGCCCGGCGCCGCCGCCGAGCAGGCCGCCGATGCCGGCACCCGTCCCGGCGCCGCCGCCGGCGTCGGTGGTCTCGACCACGGTCGGGACCGTCCGGCCTTCGGCGTTGCTGGCGACGATGCTGATGTCTTCGTGCGGCACGCCCGCGTCGACCAGACCGTTCACGGCGTTGGCGGCGGCGTCATAGCTGTCGTAGAGGCGGGAAATGGTGGTCTTCATGGCGATTCGTCCTTCGTTCGGGGTGGGGGCCGGCGAAGGCGTCACTGGCCGACGACGTTGCCCTGGTAGTCGACCGCGACCGCGACCGACTGCCCGTTGCGCGTCGCCTGACCGCGCCACACGCCGTCCTTGTCCTTGGTCAGCGGGCCGACGCCGGTGTAGCCCTTCTCCTCCAGGCGCGACTTGGCCTGCGCCTCGGTGAAGGAGTTGGCACCGGCGACAGGCGCGCCGGGATTGTTCGGACCGCTGGAGTTCACCGCCGGATTGCCCGGGGCGTTGGGGTTCGCCGGCGGCGTGGTCTGGGCGAAGGCGGTTCCGGCCAGCAGGCCGAGCGCGGTTGCCGCAATGGCGATCTTGGACATGGTGGGTTTCCCGATGATTGGTTTCATCGGCAGGAGAACCCCCGCCCGCCATACCGGGTTCCGTTGGGGCGCCCGGGGGAATTTCGCTGTCGGGCGGGAACCGGAAGGCGCTTGTACGGTTGTCCCTGCATCGAGCGGCCGGTCCCCCCTTAGCCCCCGGTCGCCCGAGTAGTACCCGGGTTCCTCGATCCTCCCCCCGGAGCTGGAACCCGCGATGCGCGGCGCGGTCGGGCACCCTACCCGGCTGCGCCGTTTCTCTTGGGCGGTGCGTTGCCGGAGGTCAGGTCGTCCCGATGCGTCGCAAGAGCCTCTTCAGCCGCTTCGCGGCGCGCGCGGCCGCGCTCATGGGCCGGCCCGCGGTGTTCGGCATCGCCTTCGCGTCCGTCGTCGCCTGGGCGGTCTCCGGCCCGTTCCTCGGCTTCTCGGAGATCTGGCAGCTCACCATCAACACCGGCACCACCATCATCACCTTCCTGATGGTCTTCCTGATCCAGAACTCCCAGAACCGCGATTCCGAGACTGTGCAGATCAAGCTCGACGAACTGCTGCGCGCGGTGGAGCGCGCCGACAAGCGTCTGCTCGACCTGGAGCAGATGTCGGAGAAGGAGATCGAGAAGCTGCGCCGTCACTACGAGCGACTGGCCGGCGAGGCCCGGTCCGGGAAGGCTACGGCCGAGCGCGTGGCGGAGGGGAGGCCCGGCTAGCGGCGGTCAGCCGGTCTTCCTGGCCGCCGTGCGCGGCTTCGCGGGCTTGGTTCCCGGGCGCGGGGCGGCAGGCTTGGGCCACATGCCGCGGCCGGCGGCGCGCGCCGACGCCTCCTCGATCACGTAGCTGTCGCCGTAGCGCTGCAGGGCGCGGGCCCAGCCGCGCCGGACCAGTTCCTGGGCGATATCCACGCCCTCGCTGGTGCAGCGCCCGATCCAGCCCTGCTGCACCTTGGGGGCAGGGGGCTCCAGCTCCAGCAGCTCGCAATTGACTGGCTCGAGGCCGATGATCCGGCGCAACTCGATCAGTGATCGCTTGCCCGTCCGGGTCGCGACGTCGGGCGCGTCGATGGCCTGGAGGCGGACGCGCCGGCCGTCGACCTCCAGCACGTCGCCCTCGACGACCGTGGGCCGGCCGATGGCGTGGTCCGCCCGCGCCGGCGCCGGCGCGGCGGGCGGCGGCAGCGCGGTCTGTGCGCCTTCGGTCTGGGTGTCGGCGCAGGCTCCGAGCAGGAGCGCGGCCGTGATCGCCAGGGCCGTGCCCCGGGCGGCGAAAGGAAGCGGCTTCATCGTCCTCGCCCCTATCGTCCCGGCAGCGCGGCCAGGCAAACCAGTTCGACCAGGTCCGGCCCGTCGAGCGCGGTCTCGATCGTCATGCGGCGCGGCGGGTCGCCGGCCGCCACCCATTCCGTCCAGATCGCATCCATGACCGGCTTCAGGGCCATGTCGGTCAGGTACACGTCGACCGTGAGGATGCGGCTCTGGTCGGTCCCCGCCCGCTCCAGCTCGGCCCCCAGTTCGCGCAGGGCGTCGCGCATCTGCACGCCGAAATCCTGCTCCTTGGTGCCGGAGGTCGCGAGCGTCCACACGAGCCCGCCATGGATCACCGTTCGGCTTCGGTTGGGGAATCGCCCGCCGAGGCGGACGATGTCGGCATGGGGCATTGCGGCTCCGTCGGGACCGGTAGTGGGCCGGCGATCCTAACAGGTCGCCGGGATCAAGGGGGACAGGAAGTGGGCGGGCGCCGTCGCCGTTCAGCGATCGCGTGCGACGATGATCAGGATGGCCAAGGCAGCAACCACCACCGCTGCCGGCAAGAGCAGCGTCCAGTCCTTCATCATGTCCCCTCGGTCGACCGCTCCGGGCCGTGGTGTGAGCGGGTCGCTCGCGGGGTCGTCCGGCAGCAAGGATGATGCCACCGGATTCAGGACCGTGACGGCCCGTTTGAGCCGAGTCGATAGACATAGACGATTGTTGTCGGGGCGTTTCGCAATTTTCGGGTTTGCAGATTGCACGGACGGCTTTGCGAATTGCATCGGCGGCGGTCTGTGCCCTGGCCGCAGGGGTGCTGCGATGATAGACCACCGGCCGGCTTGTCGGGTTCGGGAGAGGCAAGAATGGGCGGTGCGGCCGAGACGGTGTTGGGCGTGGCGGCCGTGCTGGTCGCGCTGGCGGCGATCGCCATGTTCATGCTGTCGCGCGTCCCGGCCGCCCGGGTGGCCTCCGTCGGCCTGCTGCTGCTGGCCGCGGCCATCGCCTGGCTCGGCTGGAGCGAGGGCGGCGGGCCCCCCGCCGGATAGGCCGGCGCGGTCAGGCGAGCAGCGCCGCGGCCATCCCCGGCGCCACCGGCGCCTCGTCCAGGAGCAGCCGGGCGACCGCTTCCTCGTCCGGACCGTCAGGGGCGGCGAGCGGGTCGCGGACCGTCAGCCGGTGCCGCAGCGCCAGTTCCGCCAGGAGCAGGCGTCGGCCATCCGGGATCGCGCCCTCGGGCCCGCCTGCCGACAGGGATGCCCCTTCCTCGGCCATCAGGATCGCCGCCGTCGCGTAATAGAGGCCGGTGGCCGCCTGCCGGGCCAGACGCTCGTCGCCATCGCGGGCCACGGCTTCGGCGAAGGCGACCGCACGGTCCAGGGCGGCCGCGAGCCGGCCCGCCAGCCCGTCCGGGACCCCATGCCGCCGCCGGCGCAGGTCCTGCGCCAGGGCCGTCGCCGCGTCGCTGCGGCGGATCGCCCGGATCACGTCGAGCGCGACGACGTTGCTCGTCCCCTCCCAGATCGAGCCGAGATGGGCGTCGCGCAGCAGGCGTGCGTCCGACCATTCTTCGACATAGCCGCAGCCGCCGCGCACCTCCATCGCGTCGCCGGTCACCCGGCGCGCGTCGCGGCAGGCCCGGAACTTGAGGAGCGGGGTCAGGATGCGCAGCCGCTGGCGGGCCCCGGCGTCGCCGCGGTCGCCGGCTTCCAGGGCGGCGGCGGTCGCGAACACCACGCTGCGGGCGGCCTCCGCCGGCAGCATCATCTTCAGGAGCTGGCGGCGCATCAGCGGCAGCTCGATCACCGGCCGGCCGAAGGCGACGCGATGGCGCGCGACATGGAGCGCCTCGAACAGCGCCCGGCGCATCAGCCCGGCTGCCCGCACCCCGTTCGACAGGCGCGACAGGTTGATCATGTCCGCCATCTGGACGAAGCCGCGGCCGGCGGCACCCACCAGGTGGGCCTCGGCGCCCTCCAGCCGGATCTCGCCCGACGGCATCGCCCGCGTGCCCAGCTTCTCCTTCAGGCGGACGATGCGATAGCGGTTCCGGCTGCCGTCGGCGGCGATCCGCGGCATCAGGAACAGCGACAGGCCCTTCAGGCCGGGCTCGCCGCCTTCCGGCCGGGCGAGCACCATGGCGAGGCCGGCATCGGCATTGGAGCAGAACCATTTCTCGCCCCACAGGCGCCAGCCGTCGCCGTCCGGCCGGGCCACCGTCTCGATCCGGCCGACGTCGGAGCCCCCGGCCTGCTCGGTCATGAACATGGCGCCCTGGGTGACCGCGTCGAGGTCGGTCGCGGTCAGCTCCGGCAGGTAGCGGGCGACCAGGGCCGGGTCACCGTGGCGGACCAGCGTCGCGGTCAGCGAGTCGGTCATGCTGACGGGACAGCACAGGCCGAACTCCGCCTGCACGAAGAGATAGGTGAGGGCGTACTTGGCGATGGGGGGCAGGGGTTCCGGCCAGCCGAGCACGCCCGGCCGGTGGGTCATCGCCGCCAGGCCGAACTCGGCGAAGGCCAGCTGCTCCATCTCGCGATAGGCGGGGTGCTTCTCGATCCATTCCCGGTCGCGGCCCTGGCGGTCGCGATGGTGCAGGACGGGGGGATTGCGATCGGCGGTCGCCGCCAGCCGGTCGAGCGCGTCGCCGGCCAGCCCGCCCAGTCGGTCGAGATGGGGGGCGAGGTGCTGCAGCAGCGGCGCCGGCAGGTGGAGCGCCAGCAGCTGGCGCAGGGTCGGGTCGGCGCGCCACAGGTTGGCTCCCCGCGCGTCCGGCACGGGCGGCACGGCGCCGGGGGCCGGTCCGGTCATTCGTTGATCGCCCGATCCAGGGCCGGCTGGTAGGCGAAGAGCGCCGCCTGGCCGCCGGTATGGACGAAGAGGATGTTCTGGCCGCGGGTGAAGACGCCCCGGCGCACCAGGTCGATCAGCCCGTCCATCGCCTTGCCCGAATAGACGGGGTCGAGCAGGATGCTCTCCTCGCGCGCCAGCAGCTTGACCGCGGCCAGCATGCCCGGCGTCGGCACCCCGTAGCCCGCCCCGACATAGTCGGAATTGGCGACGACGGCGCGGCGCGGCACCGCGCCCCGGACGCCGACGAAGTCCGCCGTCGCCTCGGCCAGCGCCATCACCTGCTCTTCCTGGCTCTCGCGGGTCCGCCGCACGGTGATGCCCAGCACCGGGATCGCCGCGCGCAGCCCTTCCAGGCCGACGACGATGCCGGCCTGGGTGCCGGAACTGCCGGTTGCGTGGATCAGGTGATCGAAGACGACGCCGCGCTCGGTCGCCTGGGCCAGCAGTTCCAGGGCGAAATTGACGTAGCCCAGCGCGCCGACCGGGTTTGAGCCGCCGCCGGGGATGAGGTAGGGGCGGCCGCCCCGGGCGGTCACCTCGTCGGCCACCTGCTGCATGGCCTGGGCCATGTCCGTCCCGGCCGGGAAGTCGTGCAGCCGGGCCCCGAACATGCGGTCGAGCAGGATGTTGCCCGACCGCATGTAGGCCTCGTCGGCATGGTCGATCCGCGACTCCAGCACCAGATGGCAGGCGAGCCCGAGCCGGGCGGCAGCGGCGGCCGTCTGGCGGGCGTGGTTCGACTGGATGGCACCCACCGTGAGCACGGTGTCGGCGCCCCGGGCGATCGCGTCGGCCATCAGGTATTCGAGCTTGCGGGTCTTGTTGCCGCCCAGCCCGAGGCCGGTGCAGTCGTCGCGCTTGATCCAGATGGTCGGGCCGTCGAGCAGGCGCGTCAGGCGGTCGAGTCGCTCGAGCGGGGTCGGCAGGTGGGCGAAGCGCTGGCGGGGAAAGCGGGAAAGCTGCATCGGATCGTCGCTCTGAAAATGGGCGGAATGCGTTTGAACGGCCGGTCCGGCGACACTACCTCAACACCGATCCGCCGACGACACCGGTTCCAACGGACGGCCCCGTCGGTTATCCTTGGGGCCGCCCTCCCGCGCGAAGAGGATGAGGATGCGCTTCTGCTTCCGGGGCCTGTCGGTCCCGGCCGTGCTCCTGGCCATGCTGCTCGGCCCGCCCCAGGCGGGCGCGAAGCAGCTCGGCTTTGCGCGTCAGGTGGACAAGGGCAATGTCGACTACGCCTATCGCTTCAACGATGCCGAGGGGCGGGAGCAGTCGTTGCGCTTCCGGCTGCCGGAAGCGGCGGTCAGCCGCGGGCATCGCGAATATCGCCCGATCGACAGCCCGGAGGTGGCCAACTCGCTGAAGCGCCGGGTCGAGCAGACGCTCGACGAGTATGTCCGGCCGCTCGGCGGCAGCATCACGGTGACGGTGGAGCGCAAGAAGGGCAGCCTCTCGGTGCATTACGAGGTCAAGCTGCCGCCCAACCGGGCGACCGCGACCGTCGAGGCGGAGGTCGAGCGCCGGGCGGAGACCGCCACCTCGGAGACCTATGCCGCCTTCTTCAACGTCCGCGACGCGACCGGGGCCGAGGTCCGCCCGGACTTCGCGCGCATCGTGCCGCGCGCGGTCGGCGACCTGAAGCCGGTGGCGGACGCGATCGCCGCCCAGACCCCCGATGAGCGGGAGCGGATCGCGCTGGCCCTGGCCTTCGTGCAGTCGATCCCCTATGCGGTGCCGGACCGGCGCAACCAGGGCGGCTTCGTCATGCCGGCCGCCTTCTTCGACCTCAACCGCGGCGACTGCGACGTGAAGTCGGCGGCGCTGGCGGCGATCCTGATGTCGATCCTGCCCAACCGCTCGATCGCCATGGTCCTGCCGCCGGAGCATGCGCTGCTGGCGATCGACATCCCGTCGGCGGGCGACGAGGCGAAGATCGTCGTCAACGGCCGCAGCTACGTCCTGCTGGAGCCGACCGGGCCAGCCCTCTGGCCGATCGGCCGCGTCGCCGAGGAGACGGGGCGCAAGATGGCCGGCACCCGGTCCGAGACGGTGGTCCTGCCGCGGCCGGATGAGAAGCAGGCGGCCGCGCCGAAGAAGGCGCGATAGGGGCGCACGGCGTCCCCTACCTTACGTCGAATTCATCCGCAATCCATGGAATTGCAAGGCGCGCGGGCCCATCTTGTCTTTCAGACCTGACGTGCTTTGCCCCCCAGACGCGTCAGATCTCGGCCCCGCCGGTCTCAGCCTCCTGGCCCGGCGGGGCTTCCCTTTTCGGGGCACCCCTTCCTCATAACTGGCACAGCTTCCACTCGCCGAGATCGAGGTGAAGGTGGTCGTGATGGTCGGCGTCGGCGCCGGGCCCGAGCACCACATGGAACAGGCCGCAGGATTTCTGCCCCACCTCCCGCAGGAAGCGCGAGCGGGCGCCCGCCCCCTTCCAATGGTCGCGGATGACCGCCTTGCTGCCGTCCGCCATCTCGAAGCCCCAGATGTCGATGGCCCGGCCGCGGGCATGCTCGCTGAGCCGTCCGCCGCGGGTGTTGCGGCAGACGAAGCCGCCGGCCTGGTGGATGGTGCGCACGCGGGTGCGCAGGTGGCGGCGGGCGGCCGGTTGCACGATCTCGTCCACCCAGCGGTCGACCACCCGCGCCGTCGGGCAGGAGATGGTCACCGGCTTGTTGAGCGCGGCCGACATCCCCTCGACGCTGACGCCGTCGGCGAGCGAGCAGCCGCCGACCGACACCGGCTGGGGCAGGGGCCGGAAGATCACCCCGCGGCTCGCCAGGTCGTCCAGACAGGCGCTGCCCGGGCTCGGCGCCGGCGGGGTGGCGCGCACGGCCCGGGATCGTTCCGGCTGGGACGACCCGCACGCGGCAACCAGCCCCGCCAGCGCCAGGGCGATGGCGATGGAACCCCATCGCGCCGGAAGGCCGATCGGCCAATTCACGGTCGAACCCACTCCCCATCTGCGTGCGAATCGCTCACCGCGTCTGAGGAACGTCGCTCAACGCATTGATCCGGGCAACCTATTCTTTCCCGCCCGCCGCCGCGCCCGGTCAGTGGAGCGCGGCCGTGTCCTTGTAGATCGTGCCGCCCTTCATGATCAGCAGCAGCCGCTTCTCGGGCTGCGTCAGGACGCCGATGTCGGCCATCGGGTCGCCGTCCACCACCAGCAGGTCGGCCAGCGCGCCGGGGGCGACCAGCCCCAGCTCCTTCGGGCGCATCAGGATCTCGGCGTTGATGCGGGTGGCGGATGCCAGTAGCTCGGCCGGCGACAGCACGTCGCGGCGGATCGAGAATTCCGTCAGCTGGTGGACATGCATGGCACCCAGCAGGTCGCTGCCATGGCCGATGCGCACACCGGCCGCCTTGGCGATCTCGATCGAGCGCAGGCCGGCCGCCTGCACCTCGGTCAGCTTCATCAGGCTGACCTCGGGGAAGCCGAGCTCGCGGCCGTAGCGGCCGAGCGCGTCGTAGGTGGCGAGCGTCGGCACCAGGTACGCCTTCTTCTCGGCCATCAGCTGGGCCGCCTCGGCGTCGATCAGGTTGCCGTGCTCGATGGTGCGGATGCCGGCGGTCACCGCCCGGCGAATCGCCGCCCCGGTGTAGGCATGGGCCATGACGTAGGTGTGCCAGGCCTCCGCCTCCTCGACGATGATCCGCATCTCCTCGGCGGAATACTGCGTGTTCTGGATCGGGTCGGTCGGCGAGGCGACCCCGCCGCCGGCCATGATCTTGATCTGGTTGGCACCCTTGCGCAGCTCGTCGCGGGCGGCGCGGCGCACCTCGGTCGGGCCGTCGGCGATGCGGCCGAGCGAGGGGAAGGCCTGGCCGCAGGCGCAGCCGTCGGCCATGAAGGTGCGCGGCCGGAAGTCCCCGTGCCCGCCGGTCTGGCTCAGGGCCTGGCCGGCGAAGAACAGGCGGGGGCCGTGGAAGAGGCCGCTCTCGATCGCCTCGGCATGGCCCCAGTCGGCGCCGGCGGCGTCGCGCACGGTGGTGAAGCCGCGCATCAGCATCTCGTAGGCGATGCGCGCCGCGCCGGCGGCGATCAGGCTGGGCGGGTGGCCCTGCAGGGTGCCGAGGTTGGTGACGGTGGCGGTGATGTGCACATGGGCGTCGATCAGCCCCGGCATCAGCGTCCGCCCGTCGACCTTGATCCTATGGGCGGACGGCGCCTTGATCGGCCGGTCCGACACCTCGGTCACCCGCACGCCGTCGGTCAGCACATGCATGCCGTCGCGCATGGTGTCGCCGACGCCGTCATAGAGATTGCAGTTCTCGAAGAGATACGAGGGCACGGGCCGCTTGCCTCCCAATGGCAGGTTGGTGCGTGCCAGACTACGCCGCCCGGCCGCCCTGTGCTACGTCGCTGCCATCGCCCGTTGGCATCTCCTGGAGGCTGGCCCGATGGCCGGAGGCAACATCCTGCTCGTCACCTTCGACCAGTGGAGGGCCGACTGCATCTCGGCCCTGGGTCATCCGTGCGTGCGCACGCCGACCGTCGACGCGCTGGCCGCCGACGGCGTGCTGTTCCGCAACCATTTCACCCAGGCCGCGCCCTGCGGCCCGGCCCGCGCCTCGCTGCTGACCGGCCTCTACCTGCACAACCATCGCTCGCTGCGCAACGGGACCCCGCTCGACCCCCGCCATGCCAACCTGGGCGGCGAGGCGCGCCGGGCGGGCTATGCGCCCAAGCTCTTCGGCTACACCGACACCAGCGCCGACCCGCGCGGCCACGACCCGAACGACCCGGCGCTGGCCACCTACGAGGGGGTGATGCCGGGGTTCGACGCCGAGCTGCTGCTGACCGAATCGCTGGAGCCCTGGGCCGCCTGGCTGAAGGCCAGGGGCCATGACGTCCCGGCGCGGCTGACCGACCTCTACCTGCCCGACCGCTCGCGCAGCATCGCGGGCGAGGGGCCGACCCGGGCGCCGATGCGCATGGCGGCGGAGGAGGAGATCACTTTCTTCCTGGCCGACCGGGTGCGCGAATGGCTGTCGGTCAATGGCGGCCGGCCCTGGTTCCTGCATCTCTCCTTCATCCGGCCGCACCCGCCCTACATCGCGCCGCCGCCCTTCGACGCGCTGGTCGACCCGGCCGACGTGCCGGCCGCCCTGCGCGCGCCGAGCCGGGAGGAGCAGGGGCGCCAGCACCCTTGGCTCGCCGCCCACATCGCCCGGCAATGGGCCGGCAACCTGCCGGTCGCCGAGCCGGTGCCGATGGCGGCGATGGACGAGGCGGCGCTCGCCCAGCTGCGCGCCACCTATTACGGGCTGGTGTCGCTGGCCGACGCGGCACTCGGCCGGGTGATCGCCGACCTGAAGGCGAGCGGCGCCTACGACGACACGCTGATCGTGCTGACCGCCGACCATGGCGAGCATCTGGGCGACCACTGGCTGCTCGGCAAGGACGGCTACCACGACCAGGCATTCCACATCCCGCTGCTGGTCCGCGACCCGCGCCGTGAGGCCGATACCGGCCGCGGCCGGGTGGTCGAGCAGTTCACCGAGGCGGTGGACGTCATGCCGACGGTGCTGGGCTGGCTCGGCCGGCCGGTGCCGCCCGCCTGCGACGGCGCCGACCTGGCGCCCTTCCTGCGCGGCGAGACGCCGGCCGGCTGGCGCGACGCCGTCCACTGGGGCTACGACTTCCGCGACGTGCGCGGCGCCCATTTCGAGCGGGCGCTGGGCCTGTCGCCCGAGGAATGCGGCCTGCTGGTGCGCCGCGACCGGCGCGGCAAGTACGTCCATTTCGCCGGGCTGCCGCCGCTCTTCTTCGACCTCGCGGCCGACCCGGGCGAACTGACCGACCTGGCGGGCGACCCCGCGCGGCAGGGGGAGGTTCTCGACTATGCCCGCAAGCTCCTGTCCTGGCGCATGGCGCACGAGGACAAGACGCTCAGCCACTATCACCTCGGGCCCGGCGGAGCGGCGTCGAACCTGGATTGAACGGGGGTGCTGGCCACCGGCAAAGGCGCCCTCGACCGGGCTCGGGATGAGGGGACTTCTCCATCGGCACAAACACCTGTGGAGAAGGGAAAATTTCCTCATCCCGAGCCCGGTCGAGGGACGCTTTGACCGGTGGCCAGCGCTCCTGTCGACGGCCGCCGACCGTTTCATTCCCGGCGGGTCGGGCCAGCCGTCATCAGCCCCGTCTGACCTCCGCTCAGTAGCGATAGAGGGCGCTCACGGCCGGCAGGTCGTCGGCCCGGTCGGCGGGGCGGGTCAGGATGCGGCCGCCATGTGCCAGCGTTTCCAGGATGGCGCGATCAAGCGCCGCCAGGGCCTCGCCGGCGGGCGGGGCGGCGCCGGGAAGCCATCCGAGCGTCGCCGGGCTGGCCGGGTCCGCGGCGACCAGCAGGGTGTCGACCCGGCCCTCCGCCGCGGCGGTCGAGATCTCGTCCAGCCGGTCGGACGCAGCGGACCCGTTGGCGAGCCGCGCCTCGATCTGGCCGATCGCCTCTCGCCGGTCCGCGTCGAGCGTATCGCGGACGATCGCATAGGCCCGGTCGTGCAGGACTGCCGGTGCCAGCGTCGCGGGATGCTCGCGGATGCCCTCCTCGGCGACCCCCTTGCGGGTCATCGCCCGCCGCAGCTTGCCGAGCATCCGGTCGTCGGCGGCCAGGACCAGCGGCCCCGTCTCCCCGGACAGGGCGGCTTCCGCCGCCTTGGCGACGCGCCGGGCAAATTCGTCGAGAAGCGCCTCGGCGGCATCCCCCGGGCTCTCCCCCAGGGCATGGGTCCGGATCGAGGCGCCCCCCCGGGCCGTGGCGTGGTAGCCGATCGCGTTCTCGATCTCCGCGGGCCCCAGGACCGCCTCGGCGGAGCCGGGCAGGCGGGGATCGTCGATCGGCGACAGGCCGAAGCGGGAGCCGCGAAAGAGCGCGACCCGATCCTGGGCCGCCGTCAGCACGAAGAACGCCCCATCCCGCATGAGCAGGGGAAAGAGCGGACGCAGCACGAACTGTTCCCCGACATGGGCCTCCGCCTCGAAGGCCAGCGGGGCGGGGATGACCCGGGTCGCCTCCGGTGACGCGAATACGGCGAGGCCTGCCTCGCCACCCTGCCAGATGGTCCCGGCCTCCAGCTGCCGGCTTACCTCTCCCAGCACGTCGGCCGCCTGCGCCTCGTCCATGCCGGCGTCCCGGAGCTGGCGGATGGCGTCCCGGATCAGGTTCTTGAGCTGGATCGGGCTTTGCCGGACCTCCGGACCGCCCTGGGGGGTGGCAAGGTAGAGGCTGACCCGGGGAAAACCCTGTTCCGCGGCAAGTCCGAGGATCTCGGTGGCACTGATCATGGAACGTCCGTCTCCGCTGGTGCGTCGAATGCTTCAGCAGAGAACCGGCCGGAGTCAAGGATGGTTCCGGATTGACCCCAACCGCGACAGGAGGGAACCCCTCGTGGCCTACGAACTGCACTACTGGCCGACCATCCAGGGACGCGGCGAGTTCGTCCGCCTGGCCCTGGAGGAGGCGGGCGCCCCCTATGCCGACGTCGCCCGCGGCGATGGGCCGAAGGGGCGGGGCATGGACCGCTTGATGGCGCTGCTGGGCGACGAGAGGGCGATCCGTCCGCCCTTCGCCGCGCCGATCCTGAAGGACGGCCGCCGGGTGATCGCCCAGACCGCTGCCATCCTCCTCTACCTGGGCGACCGGCACGGGCTCGCGCCGAAGGGGGAGGCGGACCGGCTGTGGACGCACCAGTTGCAGCTGACCATCGCCGACTTGGTGACCGAGGCGCACGACACCCACCATCCGGTCGGCATCGGGCTCTACTACGAGGACCAGAAGGACGAGGCGGCGCGGCGCGCCAGGGAGTTCCGCCGCGAGCGGATGCCGAAGTTCCTCGGCTGGTTCGAGCGGGTCCTGGCCGCCAATCCCAAGGGGCCGGCGCATCTGGTCGGCGGCCGCCTGACCTATGCCGACCTGTCGCTGTTCCAGGTGGTGGCGGGCCTGCGCTACGCCTTCCCGCGGGCCAGCAAGCGGGTGCTGGCCAAGTGCCCGCATGTCGCCGCCCTGCACGACGCGGTGGCCGAACGGCCCAACGTCGCCGCCTACCTGGCGAGCGACCGGCGCATCCCCTTCAACGAGGAGGGCATCTTCCGCCGCTACCGCGAGCTGGACGGGTAGGCCGGTCCCGGCGAGGGGTCGCCGGGACCGATCCCGATCACCCCCAGGGCAGGGAGTAGGTCTTGACGTTGGTGAAGGCCTTCATCGCCTCCAGCACGCCTTCCTTGTAGCCGAGGCCGGAATCCTTGATGCCGCCGAAGGGCGAGGATTCGATGCGGTAGCCCGGCACCTCGCGGACGTTCACCGTGCCGACGTTCAGCTCCTGGACGAAGCGGGTGATGTAGTCGAGCCGGTTGGTGACGACGCCCGACGACAGGCCGTAGGCGGTGCCGTTCGACAGGCGGATCGCCTCGTCGATCGAGCCGAAGCGGATGACGGGCGAGACCGGGCCGAAGGTCTCTTCCATCACCAGGGGGGCTGCCGCCGGGACATGGTCGAGCACGGTCGGGGCATAGAGGGCGCCCTGCCGCTCATGGCCGTAGAGGAGCTTCGCGCCGCGGCCGACGGCATCGGTCACCCGCGCCTCCATGCGGATCGCTGCCTCCTCGTCGATCACCGTGCCCATGTCGGTCGCCGGGTCCATCGGGTCGCCGTACTTGACCGCCCGGGTCTTGGTGAGCAGGCGGGCCACGAACTCGTCGGCGACGGCCTCGTGCACCACCATCCGCTTGACCGCGGTGCAGCGCTGGCCGGAGTTCTTGTAGGAGCCGGCGGCGGCGAGCGTGGCCGCCTCCTCGATGTCGGCGTCCTCCATGACGATCAGCGGGTCGTTGCCGCCCAGCTCCAGCACGCAGCGGCGATAGCCGAGATTGTCGGCGATCCACTTGCCGACGCCGACGCCGCCCGTGAAGGTGACGAGGTCGATCTCCGGGCACTTGATCAGCGCCTCGCCGATCTCCCGCGGGTCGCCGGTCACCACCTGGAACATGGCCGGCGGCAGGCCCGCCTCGTAGAGGATGTCGGCCAGCAGGAAGGCCGTGAGCGGCGTCTTCTCGGACGGCTTCAGGACCATCTTGTTGTTGGTCGCGATCGACGGCGCGATCTTGTGCGCGACCTGGTTCAGCGGATGGTTGAAGGGCGTGATCGCCGAGATGGCGCGCAGCGGGTCGCGCTGGGTGTAGATGCGCCGCTTCTTGCCGTGCGGGCTGATGTCGCACGAGAAGATCTGCCCGTCGTCGTTCAGCGCGGCCTGGCCGGCCAGCATGAAGACGTCGTGGGCGCGGCCGACCTCGTACACCGAATCCTTCTTCGACAGGCCGGATTCCAGCGTGATCAGGTCGCTGACCTCGGCCGTGCGCTCGACCAGCAACTTTGCGGTCTTCTGCAGGATGGTCGCCCGCTCGTGGCGCGACAGGGTGGAACGGAAGGCGGCGGCCGCCTCGAAGGCCCGGGCGACGTCCGCCGGGGTCGCCTTCGGCACCGAGCCGACGAGGCGCCCGTCCCACGGATAGAGCACGTCGATGCGGCGCGGGTTGTCGACCCGGCCGCCGGCGATGCGCAGGGTTTCGTGGCGCGGCTGGTCGGCTTCGAAAGTCCTGGGAAGTGCGGTCATGACGCCTCAGGCGAGATGGTTGAGGGCGACGTCGAAGATGTCGAAGTTGCGCAGGCGCGTCTGGTCGACGCCCGAGACCGGGCGGGTCACCATCAACGGCACCCGCTGCTCGCTGATCCCGCCATGGGAGCGCAAGGGGGCGTCGAGGCCGGACAGGTCGTGCAGGTCGGCGCGGGTGCCGAGCACCCAGTTCTTCGCCGAGACCGCGACCAGGTCGCCGATCCGCTCGCGCGGCAACTCGAAGCGGGCCGCCGCCGCATCCCCGTCCAGCACCAGCTCCATGCCGGGCAGGGCGGCCAGCGCGCCCGCGACCCGGGCGGCGTCGGCGCCGGCCGGCAGGTAGGCGGTGGCGAAGGAGCCCAGCGCGCCGTGATGGACGACATAGGGGTCGGTGATCGGCAGGATGACGCGCGCCGCCCCGTCGCCCAGGATCCCGTCCAGCACCGACTGCAGGTAGATGACCTGGGGGGCGCCGTCCGCGCCGAACTTGGCGTTCATGCCGTGGTCGGCGGTCAGCGCCACCACCGCGCCCAGCCGGTCCATCGCCGCCACGTGGCGGTCGATCATGGCATAGAAGGCGTTGGCGACCGGGGTGCCGGGGGCGTGCTTGTGCTGGATGTAGTCGGTGGTCGACAGGTACATGATGTCCGGCCGCTTCGTCTCCAGCAGGCGGACGCCGGCCGCGAACACGAACTCCGACAGGTCGGCGCTGTAGACCGACGGCAGCGGCCGGTCGACGAAGGCCAGCAGGTCGTCGATGCCGTTCTCGGCCACCGTCGCCTTGTCCGCCTTCTCGGCCGAGAAGCAGATGCCCTTCATCTTGTGGCCGAGCAGGGTGCGCAGCTTGTCCTTGGCGGTGACCACCGCGACTGACAGGCCGGCATCGGCGAAGGCCGCCAGGATGGTTCCGGTCCGCAGGAACTCCGGGTCGTTCATCATCACTTCCCGGCCCGTCTCCGGGTTGAGGAAGTAGTTGCCGGCGATGCCGTGCACGGCGGGCGGCCGGCCGGTGACGATCGACAGGTTGTTGGGGTTGGTGAAGCTCGGCACCACGCAGTCGGCCAGCATGCTGGCGCCGCGCTTGAGCGCGCCTTCCAGGAAGGGCATGACGCCCGCCCGGATCGCCTCGGTGGTGTAGTCCGGCTCCGAGCCGTCGACGCAGACGATGACCGTCGGCTGGGCGGGCGCGCGGTAGCGCCGGCCGTTCACCTCGACCGACAGGTCGCGGGATATGCCGTCCATGGCGATTTCCTCCGTCAGGCGGTGGCGCGGCGGGCGACCGGCACCGGCCCGCAATTGGTGACGCCCATGCCGGCCAGCGTCGCGGCGATCGCCGCCAGCGCGTCCTGCATGTCATTCGCGGACAGCCGGCCGATGCAGCCGATGCGGAAGCTGTCGGCCACGGTCAGCTTGCCCGGATAGATGACGAAGCCGCGGTCGCGCAGCTGGTCGTAGAAGGTCTGGAAGGCGAAGTTCGGGTCGGCCGGCATGTGGAAGGTGACGATGATCGGCGCCTGCAGCGCATCCGGCAGCAGCGTCTCGAAGCCCATCGCCCGCATGCCGTCGACCAGGATGCGGCAGTTCTCGCGGTAGCGCGCGCCGCGGCCGGCGACGCCGCCCTCCTCGGCATGCTCGGTCAGGGCCTGGTCGAAGGCGGCGATGACGTGGGTGGGCGGCGTGAAGCGCCACTGCCCGGCCCGCTCCATGAAGCGCCACTGGTCGTGCAGGTCGAGGCTGAGGGCGTGCGCATTGCCCTCGCACTCGGCGATCGCCTCCAGCCGGGCGATGACGAAGCCCATGCCGGGCACGCCTTCCAGGCACTTGTTGGACGAGGCGGCAATGGCGTCGCAGGCGATCTCGCGGGTGTCGAGCGGCAGCGCGCCGAAGGCGCTCATGGCGTCGATCAGCAGGCGGCGGCCGTGCCGCGCCACCTCGGCCGCCACCGCGGCGACCGGGTTGAGCACGCCGGACGTGGTCTCGCACTGGACGATGGCGACATGGGTGATGGCGGGGTCGGCGTCGAGCCGGCGGCCGACCTCGGCCGGGTCGATCGGGGTGTCCTCGGCCGTCTCGTACTCGACCGCGGCGCGGCCCAGCATCTCGACGATGCGGGCCATGCGGTGGCCGTAGGCGCCGTTGATGCACAGCAGGATCTTGCCGTCGCGCGGCAGCATGGTGCCGAGCATCCCCTCGACCGCGAAGGTGCCGCTGCCCTGGAGCGGGATGGCGGCAAAGCGGCCCTCGCCATGGGCCAGTTCGACCAGGCGGCGGCGGATGCGCGCGTTCATCTCGACGAAGCGGCCGTCGCGCGAGCCCCAGTCGCGGAGCATCGCGCGCTTGGTGCTTTCCGACGTGGTCAGCGGTCCGGGGGTGAGGAGGAGCGGCACCAGGTCGGTCATCGAAAGGCTCCGGAAACGGGGAATGAATGGGAAAATGCAGAACGTTCCAATATAAGTCCAATCCCGATCCTCTATGTGACGCATAGAAGAAACCTATGTTGCAGACCCAGCTCCGCGCCTTCCATGCCGTCGCCGTCGAGGGCAGCTTCACCCGCGCGGCTGCCCGGCTCGGTGTCACCCAGCCGACCCTGTCGGCACAGGTCAAGGCGATCGAGGAGCATTGCGGGGCGGCCCTGTTCGACCGGCTGGGCCGGCGCATCGCGCTGACCGACCTCGGCCGGCGCCTGCTCGACGTGACCCAGCGCCTGGCCGATGCCGAGGCCGCGGCGGGCGAGCTGATCGGCGACGCCCGGGCCCTGCGCACGGGCCGGCTGCGGGTGTCGGCCGACAGCCCCTACCATGTGGCGCCGCTGCTGGCGGCCTTCCATCGCCGCTATCCGGGGGTGCAGGCGGTGCTGTCGATCGGCAATGCCGGCACGGTGCTGGACGACCTGCTGCATTTTGCCGCCGACGTGGCGGTGCTGGCCGACGTGCCGGACGACGCCCGCCTCCACGCCGTGCCCTGCGGGCGGCACCGGGTGGTGATCATGCTGCCGCGCGACCATGGCTGGGCCGGCCGCGCCGCGGTCGGCCTGCCGGAGCTGGCCGGCCAGCCGATGGTCCTGCGTGAGGCGGGGTCGGTGACGCGCCGCCTGTTCGAGGCGCGGCTGGCGGCGGCCGGCGTGGCGCCCCGCATCGTCATGGAGATCGAGAGCCGCGAGGCCGTCCGCGAGGCGGTCGCCGCCGGCATCGGCCTTGGCGTGGTGTCGGAGGCGGAGTTCGGCGCCGACGCCCGGCTCGCCATGGTCGCGGTCGACGACCCGGAGCTGGTCACGCGCGAGTTCGTCGTCTGCCGCGCCGAGCGGCGGCGGGTGGCGGTGGTACGGGCGTTCCTGGAGCTGGTGCCGGGGTAGGGGGCGATCGTCGGCTGGAGCGTTGGCCAACTGCCGATGCGCCCTTCGACTACGCTCAGGGTGAGGAACGCTTCTTTTCTCCACAGGTATTCGTGGCGATGGAGAGGAGCCTCATCCCGAGCGAAGTCGAGGGACGCAATGACCGATGGGCAATGTTCTTTTCCCCGGCGTGGCCGCTACTTCCGCGCGGCCTCGGCCAGCTCGTTGGTGTAGACCTTGGTCACGTCCACATCGAACTTCTCCTCCGAGAAGTCGTTGAGGAACTTCGCCACCTTCTCCATGTGCGGCTTCTCGACTGCGATCGAGCGGGGGAAGGCCGGGTTGAGGGCCTGCCAGGCGGCATCGAAGATCGCCTTGTCGGTCTGGGCAAAGTACTTCGGATGGATCGAATCGCGCGCCTTGGGCGCCTCGGCCGGGTCGTGCATGGCGGTCAGCGCCTGCTGGAAGGCCTTGACCGTGCGCAGCGCCTTGTCGGGGTTGCGGGCGAGCCAGCGGCGCGAGGTGATCAGGGTGACGTACTGGAAGCCGTTCAACTCCTCGAGCTGGCCGCCCGGGCCGTCGATCAGCAGGAAGCCGCCATGCTTCTGCACCGCCAGGTCGCTGGCCGGGTTGGAGAAGGCGGCGGCGTCGATCCGCTTGGCGAGGAAGGCAGCGAGCACGTCCGCGCCGCCGCCGAGGAAGGCGATGGTCGCATCGCGCTCCGGGTTGAGGCCGGCGCGGGCCAGCATGTACTGCATGATCTGGTGGGTGCCGCTGCCGGCCCCGCTGACGCCGATGCGCAGGCCCTTCAGCGCCTTCAGCCGCTCGGCCTCGGTGCTGGCCGCGGTCAGGCCGCGCTCCCGGGCGATGTCGCCGCGGACCACCGCGTTGATCGCGAACTGCGTCATCAGCGAGCCGATGACGACGGCGTCGGTGCCCTTGTCGACCGCCCGCATGGCGCTGGAGGCCGCACCCACATAGATGTCGACATTGCCGCCCAGCACGGCCGCCAGCGCGGCACTGCCGCCCGCCTTGAAGTGGATGTTCTCCGCCTCCAGCCCGTTCTGCCGGAAGTAGCCCATGGTGTCGGCGACGTAGACCGGCGCGTACAGCATGCTGGCGGCGGTGAACGAGAAGCGTACCTTTTCCTGGGCCGTGGCCGGGCCGGCGACCCCCAGCCCGATCGTCACCAGTGCCGCCGCGATCCATCCCTTCGAGCGCATCGTTCCACCCTTTCCGACTGTTCGTTGATTGCCTGGCTTCAGATCGACATCTCGCGCACGGCCTGGCCGCGCTGCCAGGGCATGGCGCGGTACTCGAACGCCTTGACCGCGAGGTTGAGGCAGAGCGCCAGCAGGACGATGGCGAGCAGGGCGGCGAAGACGCCGGCCGTGTTGAACTGCCCGGCGGCGTCGGCCAGCAGGTAGCCCAGCCCCTGGTTGGCGGCGATCAGCTCGCCGACGATGGCGCCGATCAGGGCATAGGGCACCGACAGGCGCAGCCCGGCGAAGACCCAGGTGACGGCCGACGGCAGCACCACCTTGGTCAGCACGTGGCGCTCGCTCGCGCCCATCAGGCGCAGGATCGCCACCAGTTCGCGGCTGACGTTGCGCACGCCGGTGTAGGTGTTGAGGAAGACCAGGAAGAAGACCACCGTCGCCGTCAGGATGATCTTCATGTCCATGCCGATGCCGAACCACAGCACGAACAAGGGCGCGAGCGCGATCTTGGGCAGGCTGTAGAACATGGTGATGAAGGGGTCGAGCACGTCGGCCAGCAGCTGCAGGCGGCCGAGCAGGATGCCGGTCAGCATCCCCGCCATGCCGCCCAGCGCGAAGCCGGCCACCGCCTCGGTGATGGTGATGCCGGCATGGTAGAAGAGCCGCCCGCTCAGGACCCAGCCCCAGGCGACGGCGATGATCGCGGACGGCTTGCTGACGAAGAACTCCTCGAACACCCGGCCCGACGCCAGCTCCCAGCCGCCGACCAGGAGGATGAGAAGGGCCGCGCGCAGGGCCCAGATGGTGGGACGTCCGATCTTCATCGTCCTGGCTCCATGTCCGCGTGCCCGGCGATGCTGGGCGCCAGCAGGTCCCATAGTTCGGCCGTCAGCTCGACGTAGCGGCGGTCGTGGCGCAGCCGCAGCAGGTCGCGGTCGCGCGGCAGCGGCACGTCGACGATCCGCCGGATGGTGCCGGGCCGGGCGCTGAACACCGCGCAGCGGTCGGCCAGCGCCACCGCCTCGTCCAGGTCATGGGTGACGAACAGCACCGTCTTGCCGAGGTCGCGGCAGAGCTTGCGGATCTCGATCTGCATGCCGAGCCGAAGCTGCGCGTCGAGCGCGCCGAACGGCTCGTCCATCAGCAGGGTCTCGGGGTCGTAGGCGAGCAGGCGGGCCAGCGCGCAGCGCTTGCGCATGCCGCCCGACAGCTGGGTCGGGTAGGATCTCTCGAACCCGGTCAGGCCGACCAGGGCGATCAGCGCCTGCACCCGCTCGCGGATCTCGGCCCGCGACCGGCCCTGGATCTCCAGCGGCACGGCGATGTTGCCGGTGACGTCGCGCCACGGCAGCAGATGGTCGCTCTGGGTCATGTAGCCGACCTGGCGGTTGTAGCCGTCGACCGCGACGCCGCGGTAGCGGACCTGGCCCGCGCTGGCCGGAAAGAGGCCCGCCACGGCGTTGAGCAGGGTCGACTTGCCGCAGCCGGATGGCCCGACCAGCGTCACGAACTCGCCCTCGGCCACCGAAAGATTGACGTTCTCGGCGGCCCGCACGGTGCCGGTCGGCAGCTCGAACGCCTTGCCGAAGCCCTCGAAGGCGATCAGCGCCGGTGCCGTCGCACCCGCCGCAGCCCGGCTGTCCTGCCGGAGACCGGCCGTGTCGGCCATTGCGTTTCCCCCAACGCGAGAGTAAGGTTTTGTTGTTATAAGCTTAGTACATCTTGAGGCGACGGAGCGGGCGATGTCAAGCACGATGCCGGCGTTGGCCGGCACGCCGGCCATGGCGGGCGCGGAGGGGCGGTCGGCCCCGGCCGGCCTCAGCCGCACCATGGGCGTGCCCCTGCACCGCCAGCTCTTCGTCGTTCTCAAGGACGGGATCGTCTCCGGGCGCTACCCCGCCGGCGAGACCCTGCTGCCGGAGGAGGCGATGGCGCGGGCGTTCGGCGTCTCGCGCATCACCGTCCGCCATGCCCTGGCGGAGCTGGAGCGGGCCGGCCTGATCGAGCGCCGCCACGGCCGCGGCACCTTCGTGCGCCCGGCGGCGCCGACCGGGCCCGACCCTGCGCCGCCGGCCGACGTCAAGGCGGCGATCGAGCGGACCGGGACCTTGCGGGCGACGGTGCTGGCCTTCGACTACGTCCGGCCGCCGCCCGACGTGCGCCAGGCGCTCCACCTGGGCGAGGGCGAGGCGGCGCAGCGCGTCGTCCGCGTGCGCAGCCGCGACGACCTGCCGGTCGTCCATCTCGTCACCTATGTGCCGGAGGCGATCGGACGCACCTTCACCCGCGCCGACATGGAGCGGCTGCCGCTCTATGCCCTGCTGCGGCGCGCCGGCCATGGCTATTGCCGGGCCGATCAGCGCATCGGGGCAGCACTCGCCGATCCCGGCATCGCCGGGCTGCTGGCGGTCGACGTGGGGGCGCCGCTGCTGCAGATCCGCCGCCTGCTGTGCGACGCCGGCGGGCGCCCGGTCGAGGACCTGACCATGCTGGCCCCGCCCGACCGCTACCAGCTGCGCACCCTGCACAACTGGCAGGACCCGGACCGGGGACCGCTCGTCTCCTACGAAACCACCCTCGGCGAGTGACGGCCGCCATCGGTCACCAACCAAGCACGGGAGAACGCCCATGACCTCTGCCGCTACCCGGCTGCGCCAGCAGCTCGACCAGGACGGGCTGACGCTCGCCCCCGGCGCCTATGACTGCATCACCGCGCGCATGATCAAGCATGCCGGCTTCTCCGCCATCTACATGACGGGGGCGGGCACCTCGGCCTCGCTCGGCTATCCGGACTACGGCCTGGTGACCATGTCGGAGATGGCCGACAATGCCGGCCGGATCGCGAATGCCGTCGACATCCCGGTCATCGCCGACGCCGACACCGGCTACGGCAACGAGCTCAACACGGTGCGCACCGTGCAGGAATACGAGCGCCGCGGCGTCGCCGGCCTGCATATCGAGGACCAGGAGATCCCGAAGAAGTGCGGCCACCTGGAAGACAAGGTGCTGGTGCCGCTCGACGACTACCTGGCCAAGATCCGCGCCGCCGCCGCCGCGCGGAAGAACCCCGACTTCCTGATCATCGCGCGCACGGATTCGCGCGCGGTGTACGGCTTCGAGGAGGCGATCCGCCGGGTCAACGCGGCACTCGCAGCCGGTGCCGACATGGCCTTCGTCGAGGCGCCGCAGACGATGGAGGAGGTGGCGGCGGTGCCGAAGCTGGTGCGCGGCCCCTGCCTGTTGAACATGGTGTGGCGAGGCAAGACGCCGCTCTCGCCGGTCAAGGACGTGGAGGCGATGGGCTACAAGCTCGCCATCATGCCGAGCCTGCTGTTCCGCTCCGTGCTCGGCATGTGCGAGACGGTGCTGGGCGAGCTGCGCCAGACCGGCGTGCACCCCGAGCTGAAGACCAACTTCTCCGTCAGCGAGGGCTTCCGCCGCATGGGCGGCGACTTCTGGGACCCGCTGCGCACGCAGTTCCGGGTGCCGCAGGAAGAGGACGGCGAGAAGGCGGCGGCGGAGTAGCCAGACCGTTCCTGGAGCGGACCTTCAGGGGGCGGGGGCGAGGTCGAGCCGGCGTTCGATGCGGTCGAGGCGATCGTGGATGCGATCGAAGCGGCCGCCGATCTCGGCCCGGAGCTCCGCCTGGTCCCGCTCGATATGGCCGAGCACGCGCTCGACGGCGCCCAGCCGCGAGCGCTGCTCGCGCTGTTCGGCCCGGATCTCGCGCAGCTCCTCGCGGATCGCGCGCAGATGCTCCAGTAGGATATTGTCGATCCCGGCGGCCATTGGGCGAATCTCGGAAGCCGGGATCGCAAAGTCAATCGGCCATGGAGGGAGCGACGCCATGGACTTGAATGTCGGAATCGTCCTGTTCGAGGACGCCGAGGAGCTGGATTTCGTCGGCCCATGGGAGGTCTTCGGCATGGCCGCCCACGAGCGCAGCGAGCTGAAGCCGTTCTTCGTCGCCGAGCGGGCCGGCATCGTGCGCTGCGCCAAGGGCATGCGGGTGGTGGCCGACTACGGCTTCGGCGACCATCCGGCGATCGACATCCTGCTCGTCCCGGGCGGGCAGGGGACCCGGCGCGAGGTCTCCAACCCGGCCATGATCGAATGGATCGCCCGGGTGGCGCCGGGCTGCCGCTGGGTCACCAGCGTGTGCACCGGCTCGCTGCTGCTGGTCGAGGCCGGCCCCGCCCGCGGCCGCCAGGTCACCACCCACTGGGGCTTCGTCGAGACCCTGCGCCGGCGCGGCGATGCCACGGTGCTGGACGACGTCCGCTTCGTGCGCGACGGCAACCTCGTCACCTCGGCCGGGGTGTCGGCCGGGATCGACATGTCGCTGTGGCTGATCGGACAGCTCTACGACCCCGCCTTCGCACGCCACGTCCAGCGCCGGATGGAGTACGATCCGGCCCCGCCCTACACCGCGGCGGCATGAGTTCCGTTGTTCGAACCCGAGAGAGGCCCAGTTCCATGAGCATCAAGCGCATCAAGTCCGGCCCCCGCATGAGCGCGGGCGTGGTCCATGGCGGCGTCGTCTATGTCGCGGGCCAGGTGGCCGACGACACCAGCGTCGGCGTGGGCGCGCAGACCGAGCAGGTGCTGAAGAAGATCGACGCCATCCTGGCCGAGGCCGGCACGGACAAGTCGAAGCTGCTGTCGGCCAACATCTGGCTGCCCGACATCGCCACCTTCAACGAGATGAACAAGGCGTGGGACGCCTGGGTGTCGGCCGGCAACACGCCCGCCCGCGCCACCGTCGAGGCAAAGCTCGCCGCCCCGCAGTTCCGGGTGGAAATCGCCGTCATCGCCGCGGCGTGATCGGAACTGCCGCCGGAACCAGTCGCCATCGGCGGCTGGCGCCCGCGCTATCCGATTCTTGAGACTCCGATTCTTTGAGACAGGGCCGGCCTTGAACCAAGGTCGGCCTTTCTCATATGCATTCGATGGAATATAAATGCTCGGATGGGATGGTGCGCCGAGTACACGAACGAGTTCGGTGTATGGTGGGACAGCCTCTCCGAGGCAGAGCAGGTCAGTGTCGATGCTCACGTCCGCAAGCTTGAGCAGCGTGGGCCCAGCCTCCCGTTCCCCTATTCGACTGGCATCAAGGGATCGCGTCACAGTCACATGCGGGAACTGCGCATCCAGAGCGGTGGCAAGCCCTTGCGGGTGTTCTATGCGTTCGACCCGCGCCGCATGGCCATCCTGCTGATCGGTGGCGACAAGACCGGCGACCGGCGCTTCTACGATCGCATGATCCCGATCGCGGATGCCTTGTACGACGAGCATCTGGCGGAACTGGAAAGGGAGAAGAACGATGGCCGGTAGGCATTCATTTGCCGAGCTTCGCGCGCGGATGTCGCCCGAGGCGCAGGCCAGGGCCGACGCCGAGGCCCGGCGTCTCGGCGAGGAAATGGACCTGGCCGAGGTGCGGCGTGCCTTGAAGCTGTCGCAGGAGGAAATCGGCCAGACGCTCCAGATCGGCCAAGGCTCCGTGGCCAAGATCGAGAAGCGGACGGACATGTACGTCAGCACGCTTCGCCGCTTCATCGAAGCCATGGGCGGGGAGCTGGAGATCGTCGCGCGCTTCCCCGACCACGCGGTTAGGATCAAGAACTTCGCTGATCTCAGCGAAAAGCGGGGGGCCTGACAGGGACCGGCGCCGCCTTCAGGATCAGTCGCAGCAGCCGGCCGAACTGGGCGCCGGTGACGGCGCGGCCGGGCTGGTCGGTGTCGACGCGGTGGACGATGACGGCGTCGAGCGCCGGCAGCACCAGCACGACGTGGCCGCCGGCGCCGCGGGCGGCGTAGGTGCCGTCCGGGACCCGGACGTGGGGGTAGAAGACGCCCTGGCGCGCCACCCACCACATGTAGCCATAGGCGCCGTTGTGGCCGGCGTCGGAGACGGGCAGGGTGCTCGCCTCGACCCAGCCCTCGGGCAGCAGGCGCCGGCCGCCGTGGCAGCCATCCTCCAGGAAGAGCTGGCCGAAGCGGGCGAGATCGCGTGCCGACATGCGGAACGGATAGGCCGGGTGAACGGAATCCGGCAGGTCGAGATAGGCGCCGTCCGTCTCCGGCCGGAAATCCTCCATGCCGGTCGGCTGGGCGATCCGGGCCTGGAAGTCGGCGAAGATGTCGGCCCCGGTCGCCTGCCGGAAGATGGTGCCAAGCGCGTTGAAGTCCCAGTTGTTGTAGCACCAGACGGTGCCCGGCCCGGCGCTGTGGCGGGCCGGCTTGATCGACAGCATCCAGGGCGACTCGTAGCCGCTCGGGTGGTAGATGCCCGACCGCGCGCACAAGAGGTCGAGCACCGTCGCCAGCTTCTCGCGGTCGCCCAGGCCGAGCTTGTCGTCGATGCCAAGCTTGGCCATCGACGCCTCCAGGTCGATGCGGCCCTCGGCCTCGTGGATGCCGATCAGGGCGGACAGGATGCTCTTGCGGATCGAGTGGATGTTGAAGCGGTCGGCGACCCGGCCGTGGCTCCACACCACCCGGCCGCCGGCGACGACCAGCAGGGCGGCGGTGTCGATGGTGGTGGCATGGGCGGCCGCGGCCTCCAGCGCCGGGGCCGCCCAGCCGGCCGCGCCGGGGCTGTCCCAGCGCGGCCAGCGGCCGGTGTCGCATTGGCTCATGTCGCGATCAGGCGGCGCGGACGATCGCGGGCGCCTTCTCCTCCCATTCCGGGCCCCAGATCTGCACCATGTGGCCGGGGGAGACCTCGCGGTACTGGCGCACCGGCGGGACATAGTCGGGCGCGCGGACCGGGCTGCGGATCTCGTCGTTGGAGATGCCGCGCTTGGTGCCGCGGCGGGCCGGATCGGGGATCGGCACCGCGGACATCAGCTTGCGGGTGTAGGGGTGCTGCGGGTTGCCGAACACCGCCTCGCGCGGGCCGATCTCGACGATCTCGCCCAGATACATGACCGCGACCCGGTGGGCGACGCGCTCCACCACGGCGATGTCGTGCGAGATGAAGAGGTAGGCGAGGCGCAGGCTGACCTGGAGGTCGAGCATCAGGTTGATGACCTGGGCCTTGATCGACACGTCCAGCGCCGATACCGCCTCGTCGGCGACGATCAGCTTCGGCCCGACCGACAGCGCGCGGGCGATGCAGATGCGCTGGCGCTGGCCGCCCGAGAACTCGTGCGGGTAGCGCACCGCCATGTCGGGCTGCAGGCCGACCCGGCGGAGCAGGTCGGCGACGCGCTCGCGTCCCTCGGCGGCGGAGCACATCCTGTGCGCCATCAGCGGCTCGGCGATCGCCTGGCCGACATTGATGCGCGGGTTGAGGCTGGCGAAGGGGTCCTGGAAGATGATCTGCATGCGCTTGCGCGCCTCGCGCAGCGCATTCTGGTCCATGCCGATCACGTCCTGCCCGTCGACCACGACCGAGCCGCTGTTCGGCTCGACCAGGCGCAGGATGGAGCGGCCGGTGGTGGACTTGCCGCAGCCGGATTCGCCGACCACCGCCAGCGTCTCGCCCGCCAGCAGGCTGAAGGAGACGTTCTCGACCGCGTGGACGCGGCCGGTCACGCTGCTGAACAGGCCCGAGCGGATGTCGAAGCGGGTGGTGAGGTTGCTGACCTCCAGCACCGGGCGCTCGGCCGCGGCGACCGTGTCCGGCACCTCGGTCGGCACGTCGGACAGGCCGGTCTTGGTGTCGACGACCGGGAAGCGCATCGGCCGCTTGTGGCCCTCCATGGAGCCGAGCCGCGGCACCGCCGACAGGAGCGCGCGGGTGTAGGGATGCTGGGGCCGGGCGAAGATGTCCTCGGTCTGGCCCTTTTCCACCTGCTCGCCGTTGAACATGACGATGGTGCGGTCGGCGATCTCGGCCACCACGCCCATGTCGTGGGTGATGAAGAGGACGGACATGCCCTCCTCGTCCTGCAGCACCTTGATGAGGTCGAGGATCTGCGCCTGGATGGTGACGTCGAGCGCGGTGGTCGGCTCGTCGGCGATCAGGAGCTTGGGCTTGCAGGCGAGCGCCATGGCGATCATGACGCGCTGGCGCATGCCGCCCGAGAAGCGGTGCGGATACTCGTTGAAGCGCGACTTGGCGGCCGGGATGCGCACCTTCTCCAGCAGGCGGATCGTCTCCGCCTCGGCCTCGCGCCGCGACATGCCCTGGTGGCCGATCAGGGCCTCGGCGATCTGGAAGCCGATGGTCAGCACCGGGTTCAGGCTGGTCATCGGCTCCTGGAAGATCATCGCGACCTCGTTGCCGCGGATCTTCTTCATCCGGTGCTCGGGCAGGCTGGTCAGCTCGGTGCCGGCCAGCACCACCTTGCCTTCCACCTTGCCGTTCATCTCGGGCACGAGGCGCATGATCGAGAGCGCGGTGACGCTCTTGCCGGAGCCGGACTCGCCGACGATCGCCACCGTCTCGCGCGGGGCGACGTCGAACGAGACGTTGCGGACGACCGGGCGCCAGACGCCCTCGGTCAGGAACGAGGTGGTGAGGTTGGAGACGGACAGAACGGGCGTGGTCATGGTTCGGCTTCCGTCCCTTACATGCGCCGCGCGATGCGCGGGTCCAGCGTGTCGCGCAGGCCGTCGCCGACGAGGTTGATGGCCAGCACGGTGATGGCGAGGCAGACGCCGGGGAAGAAGATGATCCAGGGCGAGATCTGGAAGAAGGTGCGGCCGAGCGAGATGATGTTGCCCCAGCTCGGGATCTCGGGCGGGGTGCCGGCGCCGAGGAAGGAGAGGCCGGCCTCGGTCAGGATCGCGGACGCGCACACATAGGTCGCCTGGACGATCAGCGGCGCCAGGGTGTTCGGCAGGATGTGCCGGTACATGATGACGAGGTTGCGCGTTCCGGCGGCGACCGCTGCCTCGATATAGGGCATCTCGCGCACGGACAGCACCACCGAGCGCACCAGCCGCACCACGCGGGGGATCTCGGGGATGCTGATGGCGATGATGACGATGGTCAGGCTCGCCTTCATGAGCGTGATGAGGGCGATCGCCAGCAGGATCGACGGGATCGACATCAGCCCGTCCATGATGCGCATGACGATGGCGTCGACCCGCTTGTAGAAGCCGCACAGCACGCCGATGACGAGGCCGACGAAGGTCGCGACCACCGCGACGCTGATGCCGACCGCGAGCGAGATGCGGGTGCCGTAGACGACGCGGCTGTAGACGTCGCGGCCGAACTGGTCGGTGCCGAACCAGAAGGTCTCGGACGGGCGCTTCAGGCGGTTGGACGGCTCGAAGCTGAGCGGGTCCTCGGCGATCATCGGCGCGATGGCGGCCAGGACGACGAGGACGAGCAGGATCGCGGCCCCGACGGTGATGGTCGGGTTGCGCCGGACCCAGGCGATCGGGCCCTTCCGCGATCGGACGCGGGGGGCGGCGGCGCCAGCGGTGGTGGTGGCCATCGGTCCAGCCTCCCTAGTACCGGATTCGTGGATCGAAGAAGGTGTAGCTGATGTCGATCATCAGGTTGATCAGCACCTTGGTGCCGGCAAAGATGATGATCAGCCCCTGGATGATCGGGTAGTCGCGCTTCAGGATCGCGTCCACCGTGAGCCGGCCGAGGCCGGGGATGTTGAACACCGTCTCGGTGATGACGACGCCGGAGATGAGGGCGGCCATGCCGAGGCCGATCACGGTGACGATCGGCACCGCGGCGTTCTTCAGGGCGTGGCGCAGCAGCACGGACTTGGTGGTGACGCCCTTGGCGTGGGCGGTGCGGATATAATCCTCCGACAGCACCTCCAGCATGGAGGCGCGGGTGATGCGGGCGATCAGCGCCATGTAGGTGGTGCCGAGCGCCACCGCCGGCAGCACCACCGAGCGGAAGGTCTGGTCGATCCCTTGCGCCAGCGGGCGGTAGCCCTGCACCGGCAGCCAGCGCAGCTCGATCGAGAAGATGTAGATCAGCACGTAGCCGACCAGGAACACCGGCACGGCGAAGCCCAGCACCGAGAAGCCCATGACGATGCGGTCGATGAAGGTGCGGGCCTTCCAGGCGGCGACCACGCCGAGCGGGATGGCGCAGATCACCGCCACCAGCAGGGTCGACAGGGCCAGCACGACCGTCGGCTCGAGCCGCTGGGCGACCAGCGTGGTCACGGGCAGGTTGGAAAAGATCGAGGTGCCGAGATCGCCCTGGAGCAGGCCCCAGGCATAGATGCCGAACTGCTCCCAGATCGGCCGGTCGAGGCCGAGGCGGCGGCGCACGCCCTCGATCTCGACTGGGGTCGCGTCGTCGCCGGCGATGATCGCCGCCGGGTCGCCCGGCGTCAGGTGCAGGAGCAGGAACACGAACAGTGCCACGACCACCATGACGGGGATCGTCGCGAACAGTCGGCGGATGATGTAGGCGGTCATCGATCGACCTTCATGGCATCGAGCGCTCTCGTTGGCGGGTGCGGATTGCTGCTTTTTTCATCGTCGCAGGCGGGCAACCTGTAACGGAACAGCCCGCCGGTTGAACAGCGAAAACCATGCCATCGTCTCAAAAAAGCCAAACAGGACCGAGAGTTCGCTGCCTTCGGGCAAAGCGATGGCGGCACGGAAAGTCGCCTTTCCGCGGCGTTCGCCCAGCACGAGGCCAAAGGCCCGCGACACTTGGCCGCCGAGCCTTGCCCTCTACTGTCGGTGCGTTCCCCGGTCCCTCGTTCGGCCCTGCCGTGCCACTTTGCGGGCCGGCGCTGCGTTGCTTGATTGCGGCACAGTAAACGCGGGCGGCGGGCGTTGGGCAAGCGTCTCGATTGCCGCGCCCGCCGGGCCCCGCCGTCAGGCGGGGCCCGATCCGGTCACTTCTTCTCGATGTTCCACATCGGCGGCAGGCTCGGCGTCTGCAGGACGCCGCTCAGGCGGTCGGAGCGGTAGGCGGACGGGTTGTTCCACTGCGCGAACGACACGAACGGCACCTTCTCGTAGGCCAACTTCGACAGCTCGACCGCGATCTCGCGCCGCTTCCCGATGTCGGGGGCGGTCGCCCACTTCCTGCGCAGGTCCTCGAACCCGGCGTCGCAGGGCCAGCCGAACCACGCCTTCTCGCAGCCCATGCCGATCGACACGTTGGTCATCGGGTTGGCCGAGCCGACGATCGAGGTGCCGGTGATGAAGATGTTCCAGCCGCCCTGGGCCGGCGGCTCCTTCTTGGTGCGGCGCGAGACGACCGAGCCCCAGTCCATCGCCTGGACGTCGAGCTTGAGGAAGCCCGCCTTCCGCAGCTGCTGGATCATCACCAGGTTGGCCGGGTTGATGTACCAGTGGTCGGTGGCGTGCAGGATGGTGATCGGCTCGCCCTTGTAGCCCGCTTCCTTGAAGAGCTGCTCGGCCTTCCTGTAGTCGGGCGGTGCCTTGTAGACCTCGGAGCCGGCCTCGGTCTCCATCGGCGTGTCGCAGCCGAAATAGGAGTAGCAGAGGCGCTGCAGCTTCTTGTCGGGGATGAAGGTGTTGAGGAAGTCCGGCATGTGCAGGATGTGGAACATCGCCTGCCGCGCCTTCACGTTGTTGAAGGGCGGGTGCAGGTGGTTGAGCTGGATGATGCCCATCGAGCCGGATGCCGGGTGGCCGAACAGCTTGACCCCGGGGGTGGCTTCGAGGATCGGCAGGAAGTCGACCTGGGGCGCTTCCAGGAAGTCGATCTCGCCAGCGACGAGCGCCGACTGCTGGGTCTGCGGGTCGGGCAGCCAGACGAACTCGACCCGGTCGACCTTGGCGACCTTGCCGCCGGCATGGCCCGAAGCCGCCTCCTGGCGCGGCACGTAGTCCTGGAACTTGGTGTAGACGGTCTTGGAGCCGGGCGACCACTCGTCGCGCTTGAAGACGAACGGACCGGAGCCGATCGCCTCCTGCACCTGCTGGAAGGGGTCGGTCAGGGCCTCCTTCTCGCGCATGACGGCCGGCAGGCTGGAGGTCGGCTTGGCCAGCGTGTCGATGACCAGGCCATAGGGCTCCTTCAGGCGCCACTCGAAGGTCTTGTCGTCCTTCGCCACCAGGTCCTCGGTGAAGGCGAAGAGCGACTTGCCGGCGACGTCGCGCACGCCCCAGCGCTTCATCGAGGCGATGACGTCGCGGGTGGTGACCGGGGTGCCGTCATGGAACCTGAGGCCGTCGCGCAGCGTGAGGGTGTAGACTTTCCTGTCCTCGCTGACGGTCCACCGGTCGACCATCTGCGGCTGCGGCTCCAGCTTCTCGTCGCTGGCGAACAGCCGGTCATAGATCATGTTGCCGTGGATCGACGCGATGACCTGGGTGGTCCACATCGGGTCGAGGGTGCGCACGTCGGCGTGCATGGTGGCGCGCAGGACCTTGTCCTGGGCGAGTGCCGCGGTGCTGGTGCCGGCCAGCGCAGTGCCGGCCAGAAGCGCCGCTGCGAGCATTGCTCTCATCGAAAAGGCTCCCCGGTTGAATGCCTTCCCTCGAGCGCCGGCGCCGCCGTTGTGGCGTTCCGCCCGCGCATGCCCTGTCGGATCTGCTCCGACGGAGACTGGAAGGTGCCTGGGCCGGGTCGAGCAAGTCCCGTTCCAACCGGGCCGGGGAGGCGGCCGCCGGATCGGGTGCAGTCGGGTGCAATCGGGTACGCGCGGGGCGACCTGGTACGCTGCCGGCCAGGGCGCCGTAGGGCCCCCCGCCCGCGCCGGCTGGGCCGGGCGGGCGGGGGGCGGTCTCGGGGCTACTTCTTCTCGATGTTCCACATGATCGGGAAGCTCGGCGCCTCGACGATCCCCGACAGGCGGTCGGAGCGGTAGGCGGACGGGTTGCTCCACTGCGCGAAGGAGATGTAGGGCACCTGGTCATAGGCCCGCTTCGACAGCTGGACTGCCACTTCCTTGCGCTTGGCCAGGTCCGGTGCGGCCACCCAGTCGCGGCGCAGCTGCTCGAACTGCGAATCGCACGGCCAGCCGAACCATGCCTTCTCGCAGCCCATGCCGATGGCGACATGGGTCATCGGGTTGGCCGAGGTCACGATCGAGGTGCCGGTGATGTAGAGGTTCCAGCCGCCCTGGGCCGGCGGCTCCTTCTTCGAGCGGCGGGCGACGACCGAACCCCAGTCCATGGAGGCGACGTCGAGCTTGAGGAAGCCCGCCTTCCGCAGTTGCTGGATCATCACCAGGTTGGCCGGGTTGATGTACCAGTGGTCGGTGGCGTGCAGGATGGTGATCGGCTCGCCCTTGTAGCCGGCTTCCTTGAAGAGCTGCTCGGCCTTCTTGTAGTCGGGCGGGGCCCGGTAGACCTCGGACCCTGCATCGGTCTCCATCGGCGTGCCGCAGCCGAAATAGGAGTAGCAGAGGCGCTGCAGCTTCTTGTCGGGGATGAAGGTGTTGAGGAAGTCCGGCATGTGCAGGATGTGGAACAGCGCCTGCCGGGCCTTCACGTTGTTGAAGGGCGGGTGCAGGTGGTTGATGCCGATCACGCCCATCGAGCCGGAAGCCGGGTGGTTGAACAGCTTCACGTCCGGGGTGGCTTCGAGGATCGGCAGGAAGTCGACCTGGGGCGCTTCCAGGAAGTCGATCTCGCCGGCCACCAGCGCCGACTGCTGGGTCTGCGGGTCGGGCAGCCACACGAACTCGACGCGGTCGACCTTCACCACCTTGCCGCCGGCGTGGCCCGACGGCGGCTCCTTGCGCGGCACATAGTCCTGGAACTTGGTGTAGATCGTCTTCGAGCCCGGCACCCACTCGTCCGCCTTGAAGACGAACGGGCCGGAGCCGACCATCTCCTTCACCTGCTGGAAGGGGTCGGTCAGGGCCTCCTTCTCGCGCATGATCGCGGGCAGGCTGGTGCCAGTCTTGGCCAGGGAGTCGATGACCAGGCCATAGGGCTCCTTCAGGCGCCACTCGAAGGTCTTGGCATCCTTCGCCACCAGGTCGTCGGTATAGCCGAACAGGATCTTGCCGGCGCCGTCGCGCACGCCCCAGCGCTTCATCGAGGCGATGACGTCGCGGGTGGTGACGGGGGTGCCGTCATGGAACTTGAGGCCGTCGCGCAGCGTGAAGGTGTAGACCTTCTTGTCCTCGCTGACGGTCCAGGTATCGACCATCTGCGGCTGCGGATTGAGGTTGTTGTCGCTGGCGAACAGGCGATCGAAGATCATGTTGCCGTGGATCGACGCGATCGTCTGCGTCGTCCAGACCGGGTCGAGGGTGCGCACGTCGGCGTGCATGGTGGCGCGGATCACCTTCTGCTGCGCCAGGGCCGGCGCGGCAGCCAGTCCGGTCAGCGCGGTGGTCGCCAGGAACGCTGCGGCGAGCGTCGCTCTCATCAAGTCTCTCCTGCGTTGGTGGGGCGTGGTGGGGAACGCCGGGCGCGGAACCTAGAGAGAGGCCGGCCCGGGGGGCAACCTTATTCCGCGGGCTGCAGGCCGGGGGCGGCCACCGGCTCCTCGGCCGGGCGCCTGCGGCCGCGCGACAGGTACATGTAGGCGACCGGCACGATATAGAGGGTCAGGACGGTGCCGAAGCTCATGCCGCCGACGATCACCCAGCCGATCGCCCGCCGGCTCTCGGCGCCGGCCCCGGTCGCGATCGCCAGCGGCACCGCGCCCAGCACCATCGCCCCCGTCGTCATCAGGATCGGCCGCAGGCGCAGCACGGCGGCCTCGGTCACCGCCTCGCGGACGGTCCGTCCGTCCAGCTGGAGCTGGTTGGCGAACTGCACGATCAGGATGCCGTGCTTGGTGATGAGGCCGATCAGCGTCACCAGCCCGATCTGGCTGTAGACGTTGAGCGTGCCGCCGGTGAGGTAGAGCGCCAGCAGCGCGCCGGTGATCGACAGCGGCACCGTCAGCATGATGATGAACGGGTCGACGAAGCTCTCGAACTGCGCCGACAGCACCAGGAAGATGAACACCAGCGCCAGGGCGAAGATGAAATAGAGGCTGCTGCCGGCCTCCTTGAAGGCGCGCGACTGCCCGCCATAGTCGAAGCGCGTGCCGGGCGGCAGGTGCTCGCGGGTGGCGTTCTCCAGCACCGCCAGGCCCTCGCCCATGGAGAAGCCCGGCGCCAGGTTGGCGGTGATGGTGGCCGAGCGCAGCTGGTTGAAGCGGTTCAGCTCCTTGGGCGAGATCGTCTCGCGCACGTCGATCAGGTTGGAGAGCTGGATCATCGCCCCGCCATGGCCGCGGACATAGATGTCGCGGACATCCTCCGCGGTGCGGCGCCCGTCCGGCTCCACCTGGACCATGACGTCGTACTGCTCGCCGTTCTGGTTGAAGCGGGTGACCTGGCGGCCGCCCAGCAGGCTCTCCAGCGTCCGCCCGACATTGACGACGCTGGCCCCCATGTCGGCGACCCGCTCGCGGTTCACCTCCACCTCGATCTGCGGCTTGTTGAGGCGCAGGTCGCTGTCGAGGTTGATGAAGCCCGGATAGCTTCCGGCCGCGTCGAGCAGGCGGTCGACATAGCCCTGCAGGGCGAGATAGCTCTCCGACGTCTGCAGCACGAACTCGATCGGCTTGTTGCGCGCGCTTTCGCCGAACGCGCCCGGGTTGTTGGCGGACAGGCGGGCACCGGGGATCGCCCGCAGCTTCGGCTGCAGCTCGGCCACCAGGTCCTGCTGGCGGCGCTCCCGCGTCTCCCAGGGACGCAGGGTGGCGAAGGAGATCAGCTCGTTGACCGAACGCGAGCCGGCGATGACGAACTGGTGCCGGATCTCCGGCACCTCGCCCAGCACCTTCTCCAGCTCCAGGCCATAGCGGCTGGTGTAGTCGATGGTCGAGCCCTCGGGTGTCGTGCCGGCGGTGAAGATGACGCCCTGGTCCTCGATCGGCGCCAGTTCGGAGCGCAGGTTGCCGAACAGCAGCACGCTCGATCCGGCGACGCCCAGGCCGATCAGCACGATCAGCGGTCGCACCCGGAGGGCCATCGCGAGCGACCCGCGATAGGCGCGCGTCATGCCCTCGAAGCCCCGTTCGAGCAGGTTGTAGATGCGGCCGTGATGCCCGTGATGGCTCAGGAACTTCGAGCACATCATCGGCGTCAGCGTCAGGGCGACGAAGCCCGACACGACGACCGCGCCGGCCAGCGTCAGCGCGAACTCGGTGAACAGGCGGCCGGTGCGGCCGGGGGTGAAGGCGACCGGGGCATAGACCGCCGCCAGGGTCAGCGTCATGGCGACGACCGGCCCGGATATCTCGCGGATGCCGCGGATCGCCGCGGCCACCGGCTTCATGCCCGCCTCCATGTGGCGGTGCACGTTCTCCAGGACGACGATCGCGTCGTCGACCACCAGGCCGATCGCCAGCACCATGGCCAGCAGGGTCAGCGTGTTGATCGAGAAGCCGAAGGCGAAGAGCAGGGTGCAGGCACCGATCAGGGACACCGGGATGGTGACGAGCGGTATCAGCGTCGCCCGGAACGACCGCAGGAAGAGCAGGATGACGAGCACGACCAGGATGACGGCCTCGGTCACCGTCGTGTAGACGGCCGCGATCGACCGGTCGATGAAGACGGACTTGTCGTAGGACACGGTGGCGTTCATGCCCGCGGGCAGGCTCGCGACCAGGTCGGGCAGCATCTCGCGCAGGCCGTGCGAGACCTCGATCGGGTTGGCCGTCGCCTGCTTGACGATGCCGAGGATGACCGAGGTGTTGCCGCTGAACCGGGTCGTCCGGCGATTGTCGGTCGGGCCGAGCTCGACGCGGCCGACGTCGCTGATCCGCACCGGGAAGCCGCCGGCGTCCTTGACGACGATGCGCGCGAACTCCTCCGGGGTGCGCAGCCCCGTCCGCGACAGCACGGTGAACTCGCGGTCGAGGCTCTCGATGCGGCCGGAGGGGATCTCGACGTTCTGCTGGCCGAGCGCGCCTTCCACGTCCTGGACGGTCAGGCCGTAGGCGGCCAGGCGCGCCCGGTCGAGCCAGATCCGCATGGCGTAGCGGCGCTCGCCGAAGATCCGCACCTCCGACACGCCGGGCAGCGTCTGCAGCCGGTCCTTCACGAAGCGGTCGGCATAGTCGCTGATCTCGATCGTCGGCTGCCGGTCGCTGGTGAAGGCGATGTAGATGATCGCCTGGGCGTCGGCCTCCACCTTGGCGATGATCGGCTCCTCGATCTCGTCGGGCAGGCGGCCGCGCACCCGTCCGACCCGGTCGCGCACGTCGCTGGCGGCGACGTCGGGGTCGATGTTGAGCCGGAAGCGGACGGTGATGTTGCTGAGCTCGGGCTGGCTCGAGGAGATGATCGTCTCGATGCCCTCGATGCCGGCGATCGAGTCCTCCAGCACCTGGGTCACCTGGGTCTCGATGATCTCGGCGCTGGCGCCCAGGTAGTTGGTGCGGACCGAGACGACGGGCTCGTCGATGTTGGGATATTCGCGGACGGTGAGCTGGACGAAGGAGACGATGCCGAGCAGGATGACGATCAGGCTGAGGACCGTCGAGAAGACCGGGCGCTCGATGAAGAACTTGAAGTCCATGTCCTCCTGCGCCCCCGGCCGTCAGCGGCGCGCGGCCGAGGCGCGGGCGACGACCTCGATCGCCGCGCCGTCGCGCAGTTGCTGGTGGCCCGCGGTCACCACGGTGGCGTCGCGGCCGAGGCCCGACACGATCTCGGCCATGCCGGGCTGCCGCCGGCCGAGGCGGACCTCGTTCAGGACCGCGCGGCCGTTCTCGACCCGGTACACGTACTTCTTCTGGTCGACCGGGAACACGGCGGACTCCGGCACCAGGACCGCGTTCCGGCGCTCCTCGACCACCACCCGGATCCGCACGAACAGACCCGGATAGAGCGCCCCGTCGGGGTTGGGCAGGGAGGCGCGGACGCGCACCGCACGGCCATTCTCGTCGACGATCGGGTGGATGGCGTAGATGTCGCCCGAGAAGGTGCGCCCGGGCAGGGCGTCGGCGGTGACCGAGATGCGCTGGCCGTTGCGCAGGCTGGTCAGGAAGATCTCGGAAACCCGGAAATCGACCCGGACCGGGTCGGTCGCCGCCAGTTCGACGATGCGGTCGCCGGGGCTGACATAGGCGCCGACGCTGAACATGCGCAGCCCGACCGCGCCCGAGAAGGGGGCGCGGATCTCGGTCCGCTCGAGGCGGGCCTGCGCCAGGTCGAGGTTCGCCTGGGCCGCCTGGAGCACCGCCAGCGCCTCGTCGCGCGAGCGCAGCGTGCCGGTGCCCTGGGTGGCGAGCTGGTTGGCGCGCTCGCTGTTGGTGCGCGCCAGCGTCAGGTCGGATCGCGCCTTGGCCAGCTCGGCGCGGAGAATGGCGGGGTCGAGCTCGACCAGCAGGTCGCCCTTCTTCACCCGGGCCCCGTCGGCGAAGCCGAAGCGGACGATCCGGCCAGAAATCTCCGGCTGGATGACGACCGATTCGGTCGGTTGCAGGGAGCCGATGACGCTGATGTCGTCGATGACCGTGCCGACCGTGACCGCGGCCGTCTCGACCGCCACCGCGCGCACCGGGGCCGGCTGGGCGCGGTTCGCCGCCGACAGGCGGGACGCGCCGTCGCGGAAGTGGCTGACGGCAAACACCGCCCCCGCTGCCAAGGCCACCAGCAGGGCCAGATAACCCACGCGCCGCTTGCTTGCCATTCCCCGTTCCGGACCCTGTCCGTTGTCGTTGCAGTGGAAGATAGTACCGATAAGCCTAAAAATGTAGACGCTGCACTGCGGTATTTATCCCTGGGGCGGGCCGGAGAGTCGCCCGTCACTTCTTTTCGATGTTCCACATCACGGGGACCTGCGGGACCGAGAGCACGCCGGTGATGCGGTCGGCGCGATAGGCCGCCGGATTGACCCACTGCGCATAGGGGACGTAGGGCACTACCTCGTAGGCCCGCCGCGAGATGTCGGCGGCCAGCCGGCGCCGCTCCGCCGCGTCGGGGGCAAAGGCCCAGTCGCGGCGGAGCTGTTCCATCGCGGGATCGCAGGCCCAGCCGAACCATGCCTTCTCGCAGCTCATGTCGAGCGAGGGGTTGGTGCTGGGCGAGGACGCGGTCACGACCGCCAGGCCGGTGACGAAGATGTTCCAGCCGCCCTGGGCCGGCGGCTCCTTCCTGGTGCGGCGCGAGACGACCGCTCCCCAGTCCATCGCCTGCACATCGAGCTTGAGGAAGCCCGCCTTGCGCATCTGCTGGATCAGGACGAGGTTGGCGGGGTTGATGTACTGGTGCTCGGTCGCGTGCAGGATGGTGATCGGCTCGCCCTTGTAGCCGGCCTCCTTGAACAGCTGCTCGGCCTTCCTGTAGTCCTTCGGCGCCCTGTAGGGCTCGGAGCCGGCATCGGTCTCCATCGGCGTGCCGCAGCCGAGGTACGAGAAGCAGGGCCTCTGCAACCGCTTGTCGGGCGCGATCGTGTCGAGGAAGTCCTGGTTGCTGACGATGTGCAGCATCGCCTGCCGCGCCTTCACGTTGTCGAAGGGCGGGTGCAGGTGGTTGAGTTGGATGATGCCCTGCGTGCCCTGGGCCGGATGGGTGTCCAGCTTGACCCCGGGCGTCGCCTCCAGGATCGGCAGGAAGTCGATCTGCGGGTTCTCCAGGTAGTCGATCTCGCCCGCCGCGAGCGCCGCCTGGGCCGTCTGCGGGTCGGCCAGCCAGACGAATTCGACCCGATCGACCTTGACCACCTTGCCGCCGGCATGGCCGGACGCCGGCTCCTTGCGCGGGACGTAGTTCGGGTTCTTGACGTAGACGGTCTTGGAGCCGGGCACCCACTCGTCGCGCTTGAAGACGAACGGGCCGGACCCGATCATCTCGGTCACCTGCTGCGAGGGGTCGGTCAGCGCCTCCTTCTCGCGCATGATCGCCGGCAGGCTGGGACCAAGCTTGCCCATGGTCTCGATGACGAGGCCGTACGGCTCCTTCAGCGTCCATTCGAAAGTCCGGTCGTCGCGGGCGACGATGTCGGCGGTGAAGCTCATGAGCTGCTTGCCGGCCCCGTCGCGCGCCCCCCAGCGCCGCATCGAGGCGATGGCGTCGCGGCTCGTGACCGGGCTGCCGTCATGAAACTTCAGGCCCTCGCGCAGCGTGAAGACATAGGTCTTGCGGTCGTCGCTGACAGTCCAGCTCTCCACCATCTGCGGCTGCGGGACCATCTGCGCGTCCGGCGAGAAGAGCCGGTCGAAGATCATGTTGCCGTGGATCGAGGCGATCGTCTGGTTGGTCCAGACCGGGTCGAGCGTGCGGACGTCCGACTGCAGGGCGACCCGCAGGGTCTTGTCCTGGGCCGATGCCGGCTCCGCCGACAGCCCGACGGCGGCGAGAAGAAGCAGCGCGGTGGCGGTCGGTCGGCGGCGCATGGGGATATCCTTCCGAAGCGGTTCGGTGCGGAGGTCCGGGGAAAGGGAGGTGCCGGCAACCCGTGTCGACCGGGCGTTTCATTGCTAAGCTAGCTCACGTATGCTGGTCTGTATACAATGCCGAAGGGCAAAAAGGCGGCCCTTTCGGTCGATTGCTGGAGGTGGAGTTGGCACGCATTCCCTTCGACCGTCCCGCCGGCGTGATCGCCGCTTGCATCCTGCCGTTCGGCGAGGACATGGAGATCGATGCCGCCGAATACCGGCGCCATGTGCGCGCGGTGTCGTCGGTTCCCGGCCTGTCCGGCATGGCGCAGACCGAGCTTGATCTGGCCACGCTGGCCGAGAATGAGCGCGTGCTCGATCTCATGCTGGAAGAGGTGGGGGACCGGCTCCCGGTCGCCTACGGCGTCCATCCCTGGGAGCATCGCGACCTGCAGCGCTTCGTGCGCAGCGTCGAGGCCAAGGGCGCGTCGGCCCTGACCGTGCGGCCGCCGCGGCAGATGGCCCAGGGCGGCCAGCGCAAGCCGGAAGTCGCGCTCGACCATTTCCGCCGCATCGCGGATGCGACCTCGCTGCCGATCATCGTCTACCAGTATCCCCTGGGTGGCGGCATGGGCTATCCGCTCGACACGCTCGTGCGCATGGCCGAGGAGATACCGTCGATCGTGGCAGTGAAGGACTGGTGCAACGACGCCGCCCTGCACCAGAAGCACATCCGCGTCCTGGGCGGCCTGCCGCGGCCGGTCAACGTCATCACCGCGCACAGCTCCTGGCTGATGGCGTCGCTGGCGATGGGGTGTGCCGGCCTGTGCTCCAGCGTCGGTGCCGTCATCTCGGACCTGCAGGTGGCCCTGTGGCAGGCGGTGCAGGCCAAGGACCTGACGGCGGCGCAGCGGATCAACGACCGCATCGTCCCGATCACCCAGGCGCTCTACGACCTCAACCCGGTCGACCTGCACACCGGCACCAAGGAGGCGCTGGTGATCCTCGGCCGCCTGCAGCGCGCCGTCCAGCGGCCGCCGCTCGGCCGCCTGACCGGCGCCGAGACCGCGCGCATCCGCAAGGCGGCGGTCGAATCCGGCCTGCTCGCCCCGGCCGAGGGGCTGCGCGCCGGCTGAGGACGGGCGGGGACATCGGACCGCCGTCCGGGTGGCCCTCGGCTACGCCCGGGCCGAGGGGATTCTGGCCACTCCTTCGGCCACCGGCGATAGCGGGGCCCGTCCTGGGCGGGACGGGCCCGGGAGTTCCCTACTTCTTCTCGATGTTCCACATCGGCGGCACCGAGGGTACCGGGATGACGCCCGAGATCCGGTCGGCGCGGTAGGCGACCGGGTTCAGCCACTGGGCGAAGGGCACGAACGGCACCTGGTCGTAGATCCGCTTCGACAGGTCGACCGCGATCGCCTTGCGCTCGTCGACGCTCTGGGCCAGCCCCCAGGACCGGCGGACGTCCTCGAACTCCGCGTTGCAGGGCCAGCCGACATTGGCCTTCTCGCAACCCATGCCGATCCAGGCGTTGGTGGCGGGGTTGGACGAGCCCAGCACGGTGATCCCCGTAATGAAGATGTTCCAGCCGCCTTGCGCCGGCGGCTCCTTCTTCGTGCGGCGCGCCACCACCGAGCCCCAGTCCATTGCCGCGACGTCGAGCTTGAGGAAGCCGGCCCTGCGCATCTGCTGGATCAGCACCTGGGTCGCGGGATTGATGTACTGGTGGTCGGTCGCATGCAGGATGGTGATCGGCTCGCCCTTGTAGCCCGCCTCCTTCATCAGCTGCTCGGCCTTCCGGTAGTCCTTGGGTGCCTTGTAGACCTCCGACCCGGCGTTGGTCTCCATCGGCACGGCGCAGCCGAAATAGGAGTAGCAGAGCTTCTGCAGCTTCTTGTCGGCGGCGATGGTGTCGAGGAAGTCCTGCGGGTTGATGATGTGCAGCAGGGCCTGGCGCGCCTTCACGCTGTTGAAGGGCGGGTGCAGGTGGTTGAGCTGGATCAGGCCCATGGTCCCCTGGGCCGGATGGGTGACGAGCTTCACCCCCGGCGTCGCCTGCAGCATCGGCAGGAAGTCGAGCTGCGGGTTCTCCAGGTAGTCGATCTCGCCGTTGATCAGGGCCGACTGGGCGGTCTGCGGGTCAGGCATCCACAGGAACTCCACCCGGTCGACCTTGACCACCTTGCCGCCGGCATGGCCGGATGCCGGCTCCTTGCGCGGGACGTAGTTCGGGTTCTTGACGTAGACGGTCTTGGAGCCGGGCACCCACTCGTCGCGCTTGAAGGTGAACGGGCCGGAGCCGACCACCTCCTGGATCTGCTGGAAGGGATCCGTCCTGGCCTCCTTCTCGCGCATGACATAGGGGCTGCCGGTCTGCGCCAGCGTGTCGATCACCAGCCCATAGGGCTGGTTCAACTTCCACTCGAACCGCCTGTCGTCGAGTGCGGTGATGGAATCGGTGAAGTCGAGCAGGAGCTTGCCGGAATTGCGCCGGGCGGCCCAGCGGCGGAAGGAGGCGATGACGTCGGCGCTGCGGATGGGCGTGCCGTCGTGGAACTTCGTCCCCTCGCGCAGCGTGAAGACGTAGGTCTTCTTGTCGTCGCTGACGGTCCAGCTGTCGACCAGCTGCGGCTGCGGAGCCAAGTTGGTGTCGAGGTTGAAGAGCTGGTCGTAGACCATGTTGCCGTGGATGCTGGCGATGGTCTGGGTGGTCCAGACCGGGTCCAGCGTGCGCACGTCGGCGTGCATGGCGACGCGGAGCGTCTTGGGTTGCTGGGCGGATGCGGCTGCGCCGACGGCGGAGGCGGCAAGGGCGGCGACGGACAGCGTGGCGATGGCGCGCGGCAGGCCGGACATGGCGTCTCCTCGTCGGCGTTCGGGCCGATCACGGTCCCCCGGCCTGCCGACCGGCCGGGGGACCGCGCCCGTCTACTTTCCCGATATTTCTACCTTATCTCAACGCTCCACTTCGGCGGCACCGACGGCACCGCGAGGATGCCGGAGATCTTGTCCTCGCGGCAGGCGACCGGGTCCAGCCACTGGGCGAAGGGCACGAGCGGCACCCGGTCGTAGATCCGCTCGACAGGTCGACCGCGATCGCCTTGCGCTCGTCGACGGTCTGGGCCAGCCCCCAGGACCGGCGGACGTCCTCGAACTCCGCGTTGCACGGCCAGCCGACATTGGCCTTCTCGCAACCCATGCCGATCCGGCTGTGGGTCAGGGGGTTGGACAGGCCGAGGACCGGGGCGGTGGTGAGGAAGATGTTCCAGCCGCCCTGGGCCGGCGGCTCCACTCGTCGCGCTTGAAGACGAACGGGCCGGAGCCGACCACCTCCTGGATCTGCTGGAAGGGGTCGGTCCTGGCCTCCTTCTCGCGCATGACGTAGGTGGCGCCGGTCTGGGCCAGCGTGTCGATGACCAGGCCATAGGGCTGCTTCAGCTTCCATTCGAAGCGCCGGTCGTCCAGCGCGGTGATGCAATCGGTGAAGTCGAGCAGGATCTTGCCGGGATTGCGCCGGGCCGCCCGGCGCTGGAACGAGGCGATGGCGTCGGCGCTGCGGATCGGGATGCCGTCGTAGAAGGTGGGGCCCTCGCGCAGCGTGAAGACATAGGTCTCCTTGTCGTCGCTGACGGTCCGGCTGCCGACCAATGGCGGTCCGGACAGTCCGCACGCGGCGAGAGAGCGCTGACATGACGCGATCCGTCGGACCCATCAAGCCGATAGCGCTCGGCCAGTACATTTGACGGGCCACGTGCGACCGTGTTCCTGTTGTATCTATGACAATATGGCTGCCGGACATCTCCGGGCCGGGAACGAGGTACCATCGGATCGCGGATGCGCTGGCTGCCGCGGTCGCGGACGGGACGCTGGCGCCGGGCGCCGCGCTGCCGCCGCAACGCGCCCTGGCGCACGCGCTGGGCCTGTCGCTCGGCACCGTCACCCGGGCCTATGACGAGGCGCGGCGGCGCGGCCTGCTGGAAGGCGAGCGCGGGAGAGGCACGTTCGTGCGCCGTCGGGACGGGGCGGCCGCCCGCGACGCCTCCTATTTCCAGGCGTCGTCGTCCGGGGTGGTCGATCTCGGCCTGAACCTGCCGGTGCCCGGGCCGGCCGACCGGCGGTTGCCGGAAGCCCTGGAGGAGCTGTCGCGGGACGGCCGACTCGCGGCCCGGTTCGGCCGCGGCGTGCCGGGGGCGGACCCGCGCCACGCCGAGGCGGGGGCCCGATGGCTCGCCCGGCTGGGCCTCGCCGCCGACCCGGCCCGCACCCTCGTCACCGTCGGCGGCCAGCATGCCCTGCTGGTGGCGTTCATGGCCGCAGCGGTGCCCGGCGCCGCGGTGCTGGTCGAGCCCCATACCTTCCCGCCGGTGCGCCAGATCGCCCGCCATCTGCAGCTGTCGCTGCACCCCGTGGCGGTCGATGCCGAAGGGGTGCTGCCGGAGGCGCTGGATCAGGCGTGCCGGGCGACCCGGGCCCGGGTCGCCTATCTCATGCCGACGCTGCAGAGCCCGACCACCGCGACCATGTCCGCCACCCGGCGGGCCGAGGTCGCCGCGGTTTCCGTCCGGCATGGGCTGATGGTGATCGAGGACGATGTCTACGGGCACCTGCCGGCCAGCCGGCCGGCACCCCTGGCCGAACATGCGCCCGGGCACTGCATGCTGGTCGGCGGCCTGTCCAAGGCGATCGCGCCGTGGCTGCGCGTCGGCTATCTGCATGTCCCGGAACGCCTGGCCACCGCCGCGCGCAACGCGGTCGCCATGTCCTGCTGGTCGCCGCCGCCGTTCGGGCCCGAGCTGGCGACGCGGTGGATCGACGACGGATCGGCGGATGCGATGCTCGCCTGGCAGCGGGCCGAGGTGGCGGCCCGGCAGGCGATCGCCCGTTCGGCGCTGGGCGCGCGCGCCGCAGCATCGTCGCCCGACGGGCTGCATCTGTGGCTCCGGCTGCCGCCCGGATTCCGGCCGTCCGCCTTCCAGGCGGCGGCCGAGCGCGCCGGCGTCCGGGTCGTGGCGTCCGCCACCTTCGCCGTCGCCGGCGACGGCGATCCCGCCATCCGCCTGGGGCTGGGAAACCCGGCCACCCGGGAAGAACTGCGCCGCGGGGTGGAGGCGGTGGCTCGCCTGCTGGCCGAGGGACCGGCGGACGAGGGCGTCGTCTGACGAAATTGTATCTGGTATAATATAGGTGTTTTAGTAGAAATCGACTCACTGCATCCTCTTTGTAATAGTCAGAGAGGTGCCCATGCAGGTTTCCGTTTCCGCGCCGTTGGACATCGGTGGAACCCAGGACCGGTTCTATGCCCGTGCATCGTCGGTCCGCCTGCCGATGATCGTTCGGGCATCCGGCATCCGCATGTGGGACGAGGCGGGCAACGCCTACCTCGATGCGTCCGGCGGTCCCATGGTGTCCTGCCTCGGCCATTGCCATCCGCGGCTGGTCGCGGCGATGGCCCGGCAGGCGGCAACGCTCGACTACGCCTTCTCGCTGGTGGCCCGCAATCCCCGTAACCTGGAACTGGCGGGGCGCCTGGCGGGCCTGGCCGGGCCGGGGTTCGAGCGCGTGGCCTTCACCTCCGGCGGCAGCGAGGCGATGGAGCGCGCGCTGCAGTTCGCCCGCCAGCACGCGGTCGCGACCGGTGCCGCGAGCCGGCGGGCCATCATCGTGCTGGAACCGTCCTATCACGGCGGCACCATCGCCACCTCGGCCATCGGCGGCGACCAGTCGGGCTCGGCCTTCCACGACGGCTTCGCCGTGACCGCCCATGCCGTACCGGCGCCGATGCCCTATCGGCCCTCCCTGGGGCCATCGGCGGCGGACCATGAGCTGGAGTGCGCCCGGCGGCTCGAAGCCCGGATCCGGGAGCTCGGGCCCGAGCGTGTGCTGGCCTTCGTGATGGAGCCGGTGGGCGGGGTTTCGCGCGGCGCCAACGTCCCGTCGCCCGGCTATATGCGGGCGGTCCGCGAGATCTGCTCGCGCCATGGCGTGTTGCTGGTCTTCGACGAGATCGTGACCGGCACCGGGCGGACCGGACCCTTCTTCGCCATGGAGCATTGGCCGGACGCGCGGCCCGACCTGGTGGTCCTCGCCAAGGGCCTGGGGGCCGGACATGCGCCGATCGGCGCCCTGTTGGCGCCGGCGGCCATGGTCGACCGGCTCGCCGATGCCTCGGGCTTCGAGCTGGCCTTCTCCTACAACGCCAACCCGATCGCCTGCGCGGTGGCGCTGGCGGTGCTCGACGAGATCGAGGCGGGCGAGTTGCTCCAGGCGGGCCGTGTCCGCGGCGCCGAGCTCGAGGCCGGCCTGCGCGCGCTACAGGAGCGCTCGCCGCTGGTCGGCGACGTGCGCGGCATCGGCCTCTATTGGGCGGTGGAGATCGTGGCCGACCGCGCCAGCAAGGCGATGCTGCCGGCCGATGCGCGACCGACCGAAGCTCTGCGCAACCATGCCCTGGCCAACGGCCTGATGGTCTATGCCCGGCCGACCTCGGGCGGCCGCTACGGCCATTGGGTGACGATCGCCCCGCCGCTGAACGCGACGGAAGCCGAGTGCCGGGAGATCCTGGACCGGCTGGAACGGTCGCTCGCCGCCTACGAGCGCGTGCTCCGGGCGGACGGGTTGATCCGATAGGGAATCCGGCCCCCTTGCCGGTGCGCCGGGCAAGGGGGCCGGGGAGGGCGCTACTTCTTCTCGATGTTCCACATCGCCGGGACCGACGGCACCGGGATCACGCCGGAGATCCGGTCCTCGCGGTAGGAGACGGGGTTCACCCACTGGGCGAACGAGATGTAGGGAACCGTCTCATAGGCGCGCTTGGAGATGTCGACCGCGAGCTTCTTGCGGTCGGCGATCTCCGGGGTGAGGCTCCAGGTCTGGCGCAGCTCTTCCATCTTGGCGTCGCACGGCCAGCCGAACCACGCCTTCTCGCAGCCCATGCCGAGCGAGACGTGGGAGATGGGCGAGGACGAGCCCAGCACGGTGGTGCCCGTGACGAAGATGTTCCAGCCGCCCTGGGCCGGCAGCTCCTTCTTGGTGCGGCGGGAGACCACCGTGCCCCAGTCCATCGCCTGCAGGTCGAGGTTGAGGCCGGCCTTGCGCATCTGCTGCGCCAGGATCAGCGTCGAGGGGTTGATGTAGGCGTGGTCGGTGGCGTGCAGGATGGTGATCGGCTCGCCCTTGTAGCCGGCCTCCTTGAACAGCTCGGCCGCCTTCTTGTAGTCGGGCGGGGCCTTGTAGGTCTCCGCGCCGGCGTCCGTCTCCATCGGCACGTTGCAACCGAAATACGAGTAGCAGACCTTCTGCAGGCTCTTGTCGGCGACGATGGTGTCGAGATAGTCCGGCATGTGGACGATGTTGAGCATCGCCTGCCGCGCCTTCACGTTGTTGAAGGGCGGGTGCAGGTGGTTCAGCTGGATGATGCCCATCGTGCCCTGCGCCGGGTGGGTGATCAGCTTCACCCCGGGGGTGCTCTTCAGCATCGGCAGGAAGTCGGGCTGCGGGTTCTCCAGATAGTCGATCTCGCCCGCGACGAGGGCCGCCTGGGCCGTCTGCGGGTCGGGCATCCAGACGAACTCGACCCGGTCGACCTTCACCACCTTGCCGCCGGCATGGCCCGACGCGGCCTCCTTGCGCGGCACGTAGTCCTTGAACTTGGTATAGACGGTCTTGGAGCCGGGCACCCACTCGTCGCGCTTCATCATGAACGGGCCCGAGCCGATCGCCTCGCTGATCTGCTGCATCGGGTCCGTCGTCGCTTCCTTCTCGCGCATGACGAACACGGCGCCGATCTGCGCCAGCGTGTCGATGACGAGGCCGAAGGGCTCCTTCAGCTTCCACTCGAAGGTCTTGTCGTCCTTGGCGGTAATGGACTCCGTGAAGCCCATCATGATCTTGCCGGCGTTGCGCCGGGCCGCCCAGCGGTTGATCGACGGCAGCACGTCCTTGGTCGTGACCGGGGTGCCGTCATGGAACTTCAGCCCGTCGCGGAGCGTGAAGACGTAGGTCTTCTTGTCCTCGCTGACGGTCCACTTGTCGACCATCTGCGGCTGCGGCTGGAGATTGGTGTCGAGGTTGAAGAGCTGGTCGTAGATCATGTTGCCGTGGATCGAGGCGATGGTCTGCGTCGTCCAGACCGGGTCGATCGACCGCACGTCGGCATGCATGGTGGCGCGCAGGACCTTTTCCTGCGCCGCTGCCGGCTGGCCGATGGTGGCGAGCGCCATGGCCGAAGCCGCGCCGGCAAGGAGCGCGGCTGCGGCGGGCAGCCGCGATCGGGTCGGGCGGTAGGTCATATTCTCTCCTCTGTTCAAACGGTTATCGCCCCGACCGTTATCGGGCGGAGCTTGGCGCGCCGGACAGTAGAAGAGTCATCGGGCTTCGATCGCAAGGAAAAATGGCCACCCGGGCGCCGATCCGCCCGGGTGGCTGCGGGTGCTACTTCTTCTCGATGTTCCACATCGGCGGCACCGACGGCACCGCGATCACGCCCGAGATCTTGTCCGAGCGGTAGGCGACCGGGTTGGTCCACTGGCCGAACGAGATGAACGGCACCTTCTGGTAGGCGGCCTTGCTGATCTCGACGGCGATCTGCTTGCGCGCCGCCACGTCGGCGCCGAGTGCCCAGCTGCCGCGCAGCTTCTCGAAGTCGGCGTCGCACGGCCAGCCGAACCACGACTTCTCGCAGGCCATCGGCAGCGCGGTGTTGGTGAGCGGCACCGAGGCGCCGAGCGCCGACCCGCCGGTGATGAAGATGTTCCAGCCGCCCTGGGCCGGCGGCTCCTTCTTGGTGCGGCGGGAGACGACCGTGCCCCAGTCCATCGCCTGCACGTCGAGCTTGAGGAAGCCCGCCTTGCGCATCTGCTGGATCAGGACGAGGTTGGCCGGGTTGATGTAGGCGTGGTCGGTGGCGTGCAGGAGCGTGATCGGCTCGCCCTTGTAGCCCGCCTCCTTGAACAGCTGCTCGGCCTTCTTGTAGTCCTTGGGCGCCTTGTAGGCCTCGGAGCCGGCATCGGTCTCCATCGGCGTGCCGCAGCCGAAATACGAGAAGCAGGGCTTCTGCAGCCGCTTGTCGGCGGCGATGGTGTCGAGGAAGTCCTGGTTGTTGACGATGTGCAGCATCGCCTGCCGCGCCTTCACGTTGTTGAAGGGCGGGTGCAGGTGGTTGAGCTGGATGATGCCGAGCGTGCCCTGGGCCGGATGGGTGACCAGCTTGACGCCGGGCGTGCTCTCCAGGATCGGCAGGAAGTCCGGCTGCGGGTTCTCCAGGTAGTCGATCTCGCCCGCGACGAGGGCGGCCTGGGCGGTCTGCGGGTCGGGCATCCACAGCAGCTCGACGCGGTCGACCTTCACCACCTTGCCGCCGGCATGGCCGGACGCCGGCTCCTTGCGCGGCACGTAGTTCGGGTTCTTGACGTAGACGGTCTTGGAGCCGGGCACCCACTCGTCGCGCTTCAGCATGAACGGCCCGGAGCCGACCACCTCGGTGATCTGCTGCATCGGGTCGGTCAGGGCCTCCTTCTCGCGCATGATGAAGGGGATGCTGGTGTCCGGCTTGCCGAGCAGGTCGATGATGAGGCTGTAGGGCTCCTTCAGCTTCCACTCGAAGGTCTTGTCGTCGATGCCGTTGATGGCGTCGGTGTACAGCATGAGCTGCCGCCCGCCATTGTCGCGCGCGGCCCAGCGCTTGACCGAGGCGATGACGTCCTTGGGCGTGACCGGGGTGCCGTCGGTGAAGCGCAGCCCGTCGCGCAGGGTGAAGGTGTAGGTCTTCTTGTCATCGCTGATGGTGAACTTGTCCACCATCTGCGGCTGGCTCTTCAGCTCGGCGTCGGGCGCGAAGAGCGTGTCGTAGACCATCATGCCGTGGATGCCGGCGATGACCTGCGTCGTCCAGATCGGGTCGAGGGTGCGCACGTCGGCGTGCATGGTGGCGCGCAGCACCTTCTGCTGCGCGAGCGCGGGCGCCGCGGGAAGGGTGGCGGCGCCGGCGAGAAGAAGGGCAGCGAGCCAGCGGGCCGGCCGTTCCTGGATTGTTTTCATGATGCCTCCAACACGAGCGGCTTCGGCATGCCGCCTCTGATCCGGAGGGACGGGGGCATTGTCCGGGCCGCAGGGGCATCCAGTAGAATGCCGCGGGCCGGCCCCGGCAAGCGATTTCCGGGGCCGGCCGGCGGCCTATGCCGCGCCGGTCACTTCCGCTCGATGTTCCACATCGGCGGAATCGACGGGGTGGTGATCACGCCCGAGATCTTGTCCGACCGATAGGCGACCGGGTTGACCCACTGGGCGAAGGGCACGAACGGCACCTGCTCGTAGAGCTGCTTCGACAGGTCGACGGCCAGTGCCTTGCGCGCGGCCAGGTCCGGGGCCAGGCCCCAGGCGCGCCGCGTCGCCTCGACGCCCGCGTTGCACGGCCAGCCGACATTGGCCCGCTCGCAGTTCATGCCGATCCAGGTGTTGGTGACCGGGTTGGACGAGCTCAGCACCGTGGTCCCGGTGATGAAGATGTTCCAGCCGCCCTGGGCCGGCGGCTCCTTCTTGGCCCGGCGCGAGACCACGGTGCCCCAGTCCATCGCCTGCACGTCGAGCTTCAGGAACGAGGCCCGGCGCAGCTGCTGGATCATCACCAGGTTGGCCGGGTTGATGTACTGGTGGTCGGTCGCATGCAGGATGGTGATCGGCTCGCCCTTGTAGCCGGCCTCCTTCATCAGCTGCTCGGCCTTCGCCAGGTCCTTGCGGGCCTTGTACGGCTCGGCGCCGGCGTCGCTCTCCATCGGCACGCCGCAGCCATAGTACGAATAGCAGAGCTTCTGCAGCTTCTTGTCGGCGGCGATGGTGTCGAGGAAGTCCTGCGGGTTGATGATGTGCAGCAGGGCCTGGCGCGCCTTCACGTTGTTGAAGGGCGGGTGCAGGTGGTTGAGCTGGATCAGGCCCATGGTGCCCTGGGCCGGATGCGTCTCCAGCTTGATGCCGGGGGTGGATTCCAGCATCGGCAGGAAGTCGAGCTGCGGGTTCTCCAGGTAGTCGATCTCGCCCGCGACGAGCGCGGACTGGGCGGTCTGCGGGTCGGCCATCCACAGAAACTCGACCCGGTCGACCTTCACCACCTTGCCGCCGGCATGGCCGGACGGCGGCTCCTTGCGCGGCACATAGCCCTGGAACTTGGCGTAGACGGTCTTGGAGCCGGGCACCCACTCGTCGCGCTTGAAGGTGAAGGGGCCGGACCCGACCATCTCGGTGATCTGCTGGAAGGGGTCGACCAGGGCCTCCTTCTCGCGCATCACGAAGGGCAGGCTGGTGCCCTGCTTGGCCAGCGTGTCGATGACCAGGCCGTAGGGCTCCTTCAGCTTCCATTCGAAGGTCTTGTCGCCGGTCGCGGTGATCGCGTCGGTGAAGGACATGAGCTGCTTGCCGGCGCCGTCGCGCACGCCCCAGCGCTTCATCGAGGCGACGACGTCCTTGCCCGTCACGGGCGTGCCGTCATGGAACTTCAGCCCGTCGCGGAGCGTGAAGACGTAGGTCTTGCGGTCCTCGCTGACGGTCCACTTCTCGACCATCTGCGGCTGCGGCTGCAGCTTGTCGTCGGTGGAGAACAGCGTGTCGTAGATCATGTTGCCGTGGATGCCGGCGATCGTCTGGGTGGTCCAGAACGGGTCGAGCTGGCGCACGTCGGCATGCATGGTGACGCGCAGCGTCTTCGGCTGCTGGGCCATCGCCGGCCCGGCCCCGGCGGCTGCGAGACCGGCCGCGAGCATGATCGCGAGCCGCAGCGTCGGCTGCGGCGAACGGATATCCATGTTTCCTCCCGAAGGTTCGGCAGTATTGCAGCCGAGCCGGTCCCGAGGGGGCCGGCCGGCGAACTGCTCGGCTGCCAGTAGAAAGGTTCATTCGGGCGCCCGCAACCGCTTTCGCGAGCGTTCGCGCGCGGGCCGCCGCGCCGTTGACTCGGCGGCGGTGCCATCGCTAACTGCGGCGATCCATCAGATCGGTTCGATGCACAGGGGAGACGACGGGATGACGCGCGCCAACGCCCGCACGGGTGGGCAACTGCTGGTCGACACGCTCAAGGTGAACGGGGTCGACACGGTCTTCCAGGTGGCGGGCGAGAGCTTCCTCGCCGTCCTCGACGCCCTCTACGACGCCCGCGACGACATCCGCTGCATCACCTGCCGGCAGGAGGGCGGGGCCGCCTTCATGGCGGAAGCCTACGGCAAGCTGACCGGCAAGCCCGGGGTGCTGCTGGTCACCCGCGGCCCCGGCGCCTGCAACGCCTCGATCGGGGTGCACACCGCGCACCAGGATTCGACGCCGATGGTCGTGCTGATCGGCCAGGTCGCGCGCGACCAGGCCGAGCGCGAGGCCTTCCAGGAGGTCGATTTCCGCCGCATGTACGGCCAGCTCGCCAAGTGGGTGGGCCAGATCGAGAGCGCCGACCGGGTGCCGGAATATGTCAGCCGCGCCTTCCACATCGCCACCTCCGGCCGGCCCGGGCCGGTGGTGCTGGCGCTGCCCGAGGACATGCTGCGCGACCTCTCCGACGCCACCGTGCCGGGCCCGCACCGCCCGGCCAAGGCCCATCCGGGCGCCGATGACCTGAGCCGCCTGCGCGAGATGCTGGCGGGCGCCGAGCGTCCGCTGCTGCTGGTCGGCGGCGGCGACTGGACCGACCGTTCGGCGGCCGACATCCAGGCCTTCGCAGAGGCCAACGGCCTGCCGACCGCGTGCTCCTTCCGCCGCTTCGACGTGGTCGACAACCGCAGCCCGGTCTATGTCGGCGACCTCGGCACCGGTGCGGCCAAGGATCTGCAGAAGCTGGTCCGCGACGCCGACCTGCTGATCGCGGTCGGCGCGCGCCTGGGCGAGATCACCACCCAGGGCTACGAGCTGCTGTCCTCGCCCGAGCCGCGGCAGACGCTGGTCCACATCCATCCCTCGGCCGAGGAGCTGGGCCGCGTCTTCCGGCCGACGCTCGGCATGCAGTCGGGCGCCGGGCCGTTCGCGGCCGCCGCCCGCGCGCTGAAGCCGGTCGACGGCAGCCGCTGGAGCGGCTGGCTCCAGGCGGCGCGGGCGGCCTACGAGGCGCAGCTGACGCCCGCCCCCTATGACGGCCCGATGCATGTCGGCGAGGCGATGGTGGCCTTGCGGGAGATGCTGCCGCGCGATGCGATCATCGCGACCGACGCCGGCAACGCCAGCGGCTGGCCGCAGCGCTTCCTGCCGTTCGGCCGCCCCGGCCGCTTCCTCGGCCCGACCTCGGGCGCGATGGGCTATGCGGTGCCGGCCGCCGTCGCCGCGGCCATCGCCTGTCCCGGCCGCCGCGTGGTCGGCTTTGCCGGCGACGGCGCCTTCATGATGTCCGGGCAGGAGATCGCGACCGCCATCCAGTATGGCGCCGCGCCGATCCTGGTCATCCTCAACAACAACATGTACGGCACCATCCGCATGCACCAGGAGCGCGACTTCCCGACCCGGGTGCACGGGACCCAGCTGACCAACCCCGACTTCGCCGCGCTCGCCCGTGCCTATGGCGCCCATGGCGAGACGGTGGAGCGCACGGCCGACTTCGCTCCCGCCTTCCAGCGGGCGTGCGATTCCGGCAAGCTGGCGGTGATCGAGGTCAAGACCGACCCCGACCTGATCACCACCCGCACCACGCTGACGGCGTTGCGCGAAGGGGCACTGGCCCGGAAGTAGCGACGGGCGCGGGCCGGTCGGATGGCTGGCTCCGGCGGCTCCGGCCGGAACCGGGGCCGGGCCGGGGGTGGGCTGCCCGCGGGCGTTCGGCCGTCCGCCGGCGGTGACGGATGCCGCTCACCAGCCCGGAGGGGCGCGGGATGACCGCAGGGGAGGCGCGAGACGGTGCACGACAGGCGGCCCGGCGGCGTCGCGCGCCCCTGCATGTGCATATCGCGGCGCTGTTCATCCTGCTCCTGGTGGTCTTCGCCCTGGCGCTGGCCTGGGTCGCCAGCAGGGGATCGCGGGCGCTGGTCGACCAGGCGGCATCGGCCGCCTTCGAGGGCAGCGCCGATCTGGCTCTCGACAATCTGCGCCGGCTGGAGGCCAGGGCCCGGTCGGCGGCCGAGGCCCTGGCCGTCGATCCGGCCACGCTCGCCCCTGCCGGCGCCCGGACCGGGGCCTTGCCGGTGCTGGCCGCGATCCTGCGCATGTCGGCGGGCGTCTCGGCCGCCTATGTGGGCTGGCCCGATGGGGACTTCGTGCTGATGCGGCCGATCGGCGCCCATGCCGCCCGCCTGGCGGCGCCACCCGGCGCGGCGTGGCTGGTGCAGTGGATCGAGCATGGTCGCCAGCGGTTCGAGTTTCTGGATGACGGCCTGGTCGTGCGCGATGTCCGCGACCGTCCGGAGCCGCCCTTCGATCCCCGCGTCCGGCCCTGGTTCACCGACGCCACTGCCAGCGCCGGCAGCATCGTCACCGCGCCCTACGTATTCTTCACGACCTTCGAGCCCGGCATCACCGCCGCGCGGCGCGCCGCGTCGGGGGCCGTGGCCGGCATCGACATGTCGCTGTGGGACCTCTCGGCCCGCTTGCCCGTCGGGCGCCCGGTGCCGTCCAGCGAGGCGGCGATTCTCGACCGGGCGGGGGGCGTGCTCGCCTATGGCGACATCGCCCGGCTGGAGCAGGCGATCGGCGGCCGGGTGCAGCAGTCGATCGAGGACCTGCCGCCGGCCACGGGCATGGGATCGCCGATCCTGGCCGCGCTGGCCGAGCGGGCGCGCGCGGCGGACGGCGCGGGTGCCGAGGCATTCGAGGGAAGGCTCGCCGCCGGTGGCCGGGAATGGCGTGCGACGGTCGCGCCGCTGGGCGGGCGCGGGGTCGTCTTCGTCATGGCGGCGCCGCTCGACGAACTGCGCGCCGGGCCCGCCGCGATCCGCGGCCGGCTGCTGCAGATCTTCGTCCTGTCGCTGCTGGGCTGCGTGCCGGTGGCGTGGCTGGCCGCGCGCCTGGTGGCGCGCCCGGTCGAGGCCTTCGCCCGCGAGGCCGATGCCGTGGCGCGGCTGGAGTTCACTCCGCGCCCGCTCCAGGCGACCCGGGTGCGCGAACTGGGTCGCCTGGGCGAGGCGATCGAGGGCATGCGGTCCTCGCTCGACAGCTTCACCACGGCCGCCCGCGGCTTCATCGAGGAGGACGACCTCCAGCGCCTGCTCGGCGGTACGCTGGACGCCCTGATGTCGGCGAGCGGCGCCGAGGGCGGGGCGGCGTGGCTGGTGGACGAGGAGGGACGCCACGGCGCCCCGACCGCGGTCCGGGGGAGCGTTCCGCGGGACGCGGTCGGCGACGCCCGCCTGATCGCCCGCATCGCCGAGGCGCCGGGCCCGATCGTGATCGCCGGCGCGGCCGGCCGGCCCCCGGCGCTGGGCGTGCCGCTGCGTGCCGGCCGGGGCAGGGTCGTGGGGATGCTGGCGATCGCCGGCGGCGATGGCGCCTATCCGCCGGCGATCCTGGCCCTGGCCCAGGCGATCGCCCGCCCGGCGGCGCTGGCGGTCGACCGCTGCCGGCTGCTCGACCGGCTGCGCCTGCTCGAGACGGCGGTCGCCCGGCTCAACGACATCGTGCTGATCACCGAGGCCACCCCCCTCGAGGCGCCCGACGGCCCGCGCATCGTCTACGTCAACGAGGCGTTCGTGCGGCTGACCGGCTTCGGGCGCGACGAGGCGATCGGCCGGACGCCGCGCATCCTGCAGGGGGCGGGGACCGAGCGTGCCGAGCTCGACCGGATCGGCCAGGCGCTGCGCGCGGGCGAGGCGGTGCGCAGCGAAGTCCTCAACTACACCAGGTCCGGCCGGGCCATCTGGCTGGAGCTCGACATCGTCCCCATCGCCGATGCGGCCGGCACCTTCACCCACATGGTCGCCGTCGAGCGCGACGTCACCGCGCGCAAGCACGCGGAGGAGGAGGCGCGGATCCGCGAGGAGCGCTTCCGCCTGATCGCCCAGGCCACCAACGACGTGATCTGGGACTGGGATCTGGTCGAGGGCGGCATCTGGTGGAACGAGGGGCTGCGCACGCTGCTTCTCCATGACCCGGATACGTTCGATCCGGGCGCGGCGGGATGGACCTCGCACATCCATCCCGACGATGCCGCGCGGGTGACCGGCGGCATCGAGGCCGCGATCGCCGGCCCGGCCTCGACCTGGATCGACGAATACCGGTTCCGGCGCGGCGACGGCACCTATGCGACGATGGTCGACCGCGGCTTCCTCATCCGCGACGAGGCCGGTCGGGCCGTCCGCATGCTCGGCAGCATGACCGACGTCACCGAACGCCGGCAGCTCGACGAGCGGCTGCGGCAATCGCAGAAGCTGGAGGCGATCGGCCAGCTGACCGGCGGCGTGGCGCACGATTTCAACAACCTGCTGACGGTGATCATCGGCAATGCCGAGCTGCTCGTCGCGGGCCTGGCGGATCGTCCGCAGCTGCGATCCCTGGCCGAGATGTCGGTCGCCGCCGGCGAGCGCGCCGCGGAACTGACCAGCCGGCTGCTCGCCTTCGCCAGGCGGCAGCCGTTGGCGCCCCAGGCGGTCGACCTCGCCCGGCTGGTCGCCGGCATGCAGGGCCTGCTGCGCCGGGCCCTGCCCGACGATATCGAGATCTGCGTCTCGGCCGCGCCGGACCTGTGGCCGGCCCTGGTCGATCCGGGCCAGCTCGAGGTCGCGATCCTGAACCTCGCCCTCAATGCCCGCGATGCGATGCCGGCCGGCGGCCGGCTGCGGATCGCGATGGCGAACGCCCCCGCCGGCGCGGGCGGCGCCTGCCCCGACGGCATGGCGGACGGCGAGCATGTCCTGCTGTCGGTGGCGGATTCCGGCAGCGGCATGGCGCCGGAGGTGGCCGCCCGCGCCTTCGATCCGTTCTTCACCACCAAGGAAGTCGGCAAGGGCAGCGGGCTCGGCCTGTCCATGGTCTACGGCTTCGCCATGCAGTCGAAGGGCCGGGCCTGGATCGAGACCGACATCGGTACAGGCACGACGATCCGGCTCAGCCTGCCGCGGGCGCCGGACGGCGTCGTCGCCGGGCGGCCGGCCGTGGGCGCCGTTGCGCCGGGCGGGTCGGAGCACGTCCTGCTGGTCGAGGACGATCCCCTGGTCCGCGGGCATGCGGAGCGGCTGCTGCGCGGGCTGGGCTACCGGGTGACGATCGCGGAAGGCGGGCCGCAGGCCCTGGCGGTGCTGCGGCAATCGGACGACGTGGACCTGCTGTTCACGGACATGACCATGCCCGGCGGCATGACCGGCCTGCAATTGGCCCGGGCCGCCGCCGCGCTGCGGCCGAGGCTCAAGATCCTGCTGGCGTCGGGCCGGGCCGGGCCCGATGCCGAGGAGGCGGGCCTGGGCGGTCCCGGGCTGCCGCTGCTGGACAAGCCCTATCGGCGCGAGCAGCTGGCCGCCAGAATCCGGCAGGTGCTCGACGGCGGCTAGCCGGTCCAGGTTCCTGTGAACCATCCGGCCGGTCCGGGCGACGGAGTGGGGGAACGGGCAATCGCCCCCCAACCGGAAGCCAGGACCATGAGCCGGACCCTCCAGACCGCCCTGCGCGCTGCCGCCTTCCTCGTTGCCGTCGCCTCCGGCATCGGCGCCTTCGCGGCGACCGAGTCGCGCGGTCAGGCGGCGACGGCCGACGAGGCGAGCCTGATGGCCCATTTCTCCGACGACATCCGTGCGCTGAACCCGGTGGGCTCGGCGCCGAAGGCCGAACTTGCCTTCTGCCGCGGCTCGGTGGCGGCGGTGTCCTACCGGGTGGCGGCGACCTACGACCAGGTCCTGCGGCTGCACGAGGCGGCGATGCGCAAGTACGGCGCGCCGCTGGCGGCGCCGATCGCGGTCAGCCACGGCGCGGTCGCCCCGCTGGTCTATCGCCTGGGCGAGGTGACGCTGACGATCGAGAGCGCGGCCGGCGAGGTCATGACCCATCACCGCCGCCGCAGCGCCTGCACCAGCCTTCGGACGAGCTGATCCGGACCCGATCCGCTCGCACGGGGGGACGACCCCCGTCCGCCACATGGCGGGCGGGGGTCGAACCGCTTCGCTCAGGCCGTTTCGCTCAGGCCAGCGCGATGCCGTGCCGTTGCAGGAAGTCCCGGAAGCCGGCGCGCTCGGGGATGGACAGCTGGCGGGCGGCGTTCTCCGACCAGGGGCAATAGTCGGCGACGCCGTAGCGGTCGGCATGGCGCTGCGAGGCGGGGGCGACGGGCGCGCGGGCATGGCGGCGCCGGTCATAGGCCTCCACCAGCTCGGGCAGCCGGGAGTCGTCGTAGCGGTCGACATGGACGACCGCGGCCGGCGGCAGCCGCATCGACACCCGACCCTCGGCGGCGGGCCAGCCGAGGCAGAAGCCGGCGATCGGGAAGACGCCGTCCGGCAGGCCGAGCAGGGCGGCCGCGTCGTCGATCCGGTTGCGGATCATGCTGATGCAGCAGCAGCCGAGCCCGGCCGCCTCCGACGCCAGCAGGAACGTCTCCATGGCCAGCGCCGCATCGACGGCCGCGTTCATGAAGCTGTCGACATTGTCGTTGGCGTTCGGCCGCCCGCGCAGCTCGCCCATCCGGCGGGCGCGCCGCATGTCGCCCAGGAAGACCAGGAACACCGGCGCCTCGGTGACCCAGGGCTGGGCCGGCAACCACCCGGCGATCACCGCCCGCCGCGCCGGGTCCTTCACCACCAGGATCGAATATTGCTGCAGGTCCGACTTGGCCGGCGCCGACTGGGCGCAGGCGAGCAGCAGCGACAGCAGCCCGTCCGGCACCGGGTCGGGCTTCAGCCGGCGCATGGTGCGGCGGGAGAGGATCCGCGCCAGCGCCGGGGGCACGGTCTCGGGCAGGCCCGCGGGCGGCGGCTCCCCGAACCGGGCATCCCAGAGCTGGGCCAGGGTCGGGTGGGGTTGGGCATCGTCGGCCAAGGGAGATCCTCCGGTTCTGGTCGGCACCACTATGCCCGGTCCGGCGGCCGGCGGGCAGGGCTGGCGAACGCGCTTGCGGGTGTCACGATGTTCCGGATATGTTCGTTGCGAACGACTCGCAGAGTGAGGCGCCCATGGCAGCGGACAGCGGCACCATCCCCACCTGGCACAAGGACCGGCAACGCGAGAACGCGATGGGTCCCGCCCATGCGCCGATCTGGCGCCACCTCGTCGACATCGTCCCGGAGCGGGACCTTTCGGCCTGCTCGGTACTCGATTTCGGCTGCAACCAGGGCGGCTTCCTGCGGCTGCTCCACGCCATCCGGCCGTTCCGGTTCGGCCTCGGGGTCGACATCGCCGCCGATTCGGTGGCCCGGGCCGAGGCGATGAAGGGCGACCTGCCGCTCGCCTACGAACTGGCGTCGAACCTCCCGGCCCATGCCGGCCGCTTCGACGTCGCCTTCAGCCACGAGGTCATCTACCTCGTGCCCGACATCGATGCCCATGCCCGCGCGGTGCATGCCGCGCTGCGCGACGGCGGCGTCTACTATGCCGTCACCGGCTGCCACACCGGCAACCGCCTGTGGCCACGCTGGCGGCAGGTGATCGCCGACACCACCAACGTCGTCGTGCAGGACCGCTCGCTCGACGACTATGCCATGGCCTTCCTCGGCGCCGGGTTCGAGGTCTCGATGCGCCGCTTCGGCTACAGCGGCTTCGCGCCCTATGGCGGCTACAGCGACTACTACCCGGCGGCCGAGGACCGCATGTACTACTACGGCGAGGCGAAGACCCTGTTCCGCCTGGTCCGGCACGGCTGAACCGGCCGCGGTTCCCCGCCGCCCGGCGCGGCGCTATCCTGGCCCGCCCGGACCCTTGCGGGATCCGGGCCGGAGCTCCATCTGCCGGCTGGGGCGGCTGCCCCGGCGGGCGGCCCGGTGCCGCCATCGACCCCAGACACCCCACCCCTGAAAGGCGAATTCAATCATGCAGAAGATCCAGCTCTTCATCGACGGCGCGTGGCGCGACGGCACCGGCGGTGGCGAAGACGTCGTCAACCCGGCCACCGGGGCGACGATCACCGAGGTGACCCATGCATCCCCCGCCGACCTCGACGAAGCGCTGGGCGCGGCCAGACGGGGCTTCGAGGTGTGGCGCAAGACGTCGGCCTATGACCGCTCCGGCATCCTGCGCAAAGCGGCCCAGCTGCTGCGCGAGCGCGCCGACGCGATCGCCCGCGGCATGACCACCGAGCAGGGCAAGGTCCTGGCCGAGGCGAAGCTTGAGGTCCTGACCTCGGCCGACATCATGGACTGGTATGCCGAGGAGGGCCGCCGCGCCTATGGCCGGATCATCCCGGGCCGCGCCCCCGGCTCCCGCCAGATGGTCCTGCGCGAGCCGGTCGGCGTCGCCGCCGCCTTCACGCCCTGGAACTTCCCGGCCCTGACGCCGATGCGCAAGATCGCGGGCGCGCTCGCGGCCGGCTGCTCGCTGGTCATCAAGCCGTCCGAGGAGACCCCGGCCACCTGCGTCGAGATCGCGAAGACCCTGGCCGAGGCCGGCCTGCCCAAGGGCGTGCTCAACCTCGTCTTCGGCGTGCCGGCCCAGGTGTCCGAGCACATCATCGGCTCGCCGGTCGTGCGCAAGATCTCCTTCACCGGCTCGACCGCCGTCGGCAAGCTGCTGATGGCCCAGGCGGCCCGCGGTGCCAAGCGCTCGACCATGGAACTGGGCGGCCATTCCCCGGTCATCGTCTTCGACGACGTCGACGCGGCCAAGGTCGCGACCATCGCGGCCGGCGGCAAGTACCGCAACGCCGGCCAGGTCTGCGTCTCGCCGACCCGCTTCTTCGTGCACGAGAAGAACTACGCCACCTTCGTCGAGACCTTCACCGAGGTCGCCCGGGGCCTGAAGCTCGGCAACGGCCTGGAGGCCGACACCAGGATGGGCCCGCTCGCGAATGCCCGTCGGGTGGACGCGATCGAGGGCTTCGTGCGCGACGCCGTGGACCGCGGCGCCAAGCTGCAGACCGGTGGCAAGCGCCAGGGCAATGACGGCTTCTTCTTCGAGCCGACGGTGCTGTCCGACGTGCCGGAGGACGCCCGCATCATGAACGAGGAGCCGTTCGGCCCGGTCGCGCCGATCGTCTCGTTCAAGAGCTTCGACGAGGTGATCGAGCGCGCCAACCGGCTCGACTACGGGCTGGCCGCCTATGCCTTCACCGGGTCCGAGAAGACGGCGACCGCGGTGGCCGACGCGCTCGAGAGCGGCATGGTCGGGGTCAACAGCCTCGCCGTCTCGACGCCGGAGACGCCGTTCGGCGGCGTCAAGGACTCGGGCCACGGCTCGGAGGGCGGCAGCGAGGGCCTCGACGCCTACCTCAACACCAAGTTCGTGGCCCAGTACGCGCCGGTCTGACCCTCGACCCGCCGGCCGCTCGCGGCCGGCGGGAACGGAGAGGGGCGAACGCCGCCGGTCCTGCGACCGGCGGCGTTCGTCGTCCCGGGCGGCTCTCACGACCTGTTGAATGCCTAATGGGTTGGGACGGCCGCCCCCATCCCCATCTCTTGTGGCGAGAGGGCAGGCGCCGTCCGCGGCAGCCGCCCTTCAGGCCCGCGATGCGGCGCGCGGCCGGGGACGTCCCTCCCGTCCACCGGCCACCACGCAACCGGGCCGGTGGGCCGGGATCCTGTGGGATTCCGGCCCATTTCCCTTAGCCGGGCCGGGGCCGGCCCTGCCCTTTTCGGCGCTCCCCTTCGGCGTTTCCCCGACCATCGACAATCGCTCGCATTCGCGCTTGATCTTCGCGGGGCTCCTGCGTACAGTCTCTGCGAATGGTTCGCAGTTGCTGGTGCCCATGATCGTCTGCAGTTGTCGAGTAATCTCCGATCGCGAAATCCGCGCCGCCGTGGCGGCCGGGGCGCGCCGCTGCGGGGACGTGTTTCGCCGGTGTGGCAATGCCCCGCAATGCGGGTCGTGCCTGCCGACGATCCGGGAGATGCTGGCCGCGCCGGCCGGTGCCGACCGGATGGCCTGCGCCGCGGCCGGCTGACGGGTCAGCTCGAATGGTCGCCGATCTGGGATTGCAGGTAGTTGGGCAGGCCGACCTTCTCGGCCAGGCCAAGCTCGGTTTCGAGGAAGTCGATATGCTCCTCGGTGTCCTCCAGGATGGAGACCGCGATCTCGCGCGAGACATAGTCCTGGACGCGCTCGCAATGGGCGACGGCGGCCAGCACGTCGCGGCGGGCGGTCGTCTCCAGCCGCAGGTCGGACTCCAGGCATTCGAGCACGGTCTCGCCGATCAGCAGCTTGCCCAGGTCCTGCAGGTTGGGGTGGCCGTCGATCATCAGGATGCGCTGGATGAGCCGGTCGGCATGGCGCATCTCGCCGATCGACTCTTCGTAGATCTTCTTGCCGAGGCGCTCGAAGCCCCAGTGCTTCAGGGTCCGGGCGTGCAGGAAGTACTGGTTGATCGCCGTGAGCTCGTTCTTGAGGAGGCGATTGAGGTGAACGATCACCTCCGCGTCGGTCTTCACGATGCCGTCTCCTTCATGGGTTCGGTCGCCGAGCCCCGGGCATGGGGCCGACGCGATGGCCGCAGCATAGCGGCGAATGGGGGCGCCCGTCGCGTGATAACGACTCGTAACCCATTGACGATATTGGTTCCTATTTGCGCGGAAACGAATTTCTCCCAGGGAAAGGGGGCTGTCGCCGTGCAGTGAGTTGGCCGGCCCGCCCGCGGCACAGGTCGCGGGCGGGCCGGTCGGGACCCCGGCGCGTCGGCCGCTTCGCCGCAGGGCCCGTCTTCGGACGGTCCAGCGGGACCCAGCGGATCGGACGGCGCGGCGGGTCGGTGCTGCGGCCGGGCGGCGGTCGGCAGGGGTCGTCCGTCCGGCCGCAGCACCAAAATCCAGGTTCGTCGGGTTTCCGGCGTTCGTCCGCTCTGTTGCCCGGAGCCTCCAGCGATGGCGGCCACCAGCAAGACCCAGCGGATCGGGCGATCGCCTGGACGGTGCCGCGACGGGACGGCCGGTCGGCAGGGGTCGTCCGTTCCGTCGCGGCACCAAACCAGAGTTCTCGAATCCGGGCATCGACCGCTCCGGCAGGGACTTCCCCCGCGGCTTCGCGGCCAGGGAGGGCCCCGCAAGGACCCAGCGGATCGGCGATTGCCCGGACGGTGCCGCGACGGGGCGGCCGGTCGGCAGGGGTCGTCCGTTCCGTCGCGGCACCAAATACCCGGTTGGGATCCGGGCATCGACGCTCCGGCGGGACCTTCCCGGATGCCTTGCGGCAGGGGAGTTCCCGCAAGACCCAGCGGATCGGCGATCGTTCGGAGGTGTCGCGGTCGGGCGGCGGATCGGCAGGGGTCGTCCGCCCGGCCGCGGCACCAAATCGCCGCGGCACCAGGCCGGCGTCAGCCGGGCCCCGATCCCGGCCTGCGCAGGCCGCTCCATGCAAGGGCCAGCCAGCCGATGATGAGGAGCGAGCCACCGACGGGCGCCGCCAGCGGCAGGATGCGCTGGCCGGTCCAGGCCCGGACCAGCAGGTCGCCGCAGAAGAGCAGGGTCCCCGCCGTCATGATGCCGCCCGCCCAGCCGGCGCCGAGCGCGGCGGCGGCGGCGATGGCGGCCCCCTGGATCATCAGGAATTGCGATGCGGTTCGCAGCAGCTCGCCCGTCGCCGTGCCGGCCGCGGCATGGGCGGCGATGGCCGCGGTGGCGACTCCGGCGGCTCCATAGAGGCCGGCCGCGACCAGGAACGCGCGGTGAAGGCGGGAATGCAGCATGGCGACACCATGCGCACCGCCGGGGCTCCCGGCAATGCGGCGGACGGTCCCACGGTCCGGTTTTGTGCCGGACGCCCGGCCGTGCCATTGTCGCCGGCGTGAAAGACCTGACCGATCGCGTCGCCGGCTATCTGGCCGGCGACCTTGCCAACCCGGCACTCGACAACCGCCAGCGCATGGGCAAGGCGCTGGCGATGCTGTCGCGCTGGCGGCAGACCATGATCCGCAACCACCTGCTGGCGCGCTACCACGGCACCGTCCTCTCGGGACCGTTCGCGGGCCTGACCGGCCTGACCGAGGTGATGGAGGGCTGCCATGTGCCCAAGCTCCTCGGCTCCTACGAGCGTGAACTCCACGCGGTGGTCGAGCGGATCATCGGCACCCCGTATGACGTGGTGGTCAATGTCGGCTGTGCCGAGGGCTACTATGCGGTCGGGATGGCCCGCCGCATGCCCGCGGCCCGCTTCCATGCCTTCGACACCAACCCCGGGGCGCAAGCGGCCTGCCGCCGCCTGATCGAGCGCAACGACCTGGCCGGACGGATCGATGTCGGCGGCACGCTGGCGGGGGCCGACTTCGCCCGCTATGCCGGCGGCCGCGCGATCGTCGTCTGCGACATCGAGGGCGCGGAGAAGGACCTGCTCGACCCGGTCGCCCATCCGGCGCTGGCCGCCATGGATGTCCTGGTCGAATGCCACGACTGCTTCACGCCCGGCCTGTCCGAGGTGATTGCCCGGCGGTTCCGCGCGACGCACCGGATCGAGTTGCACCGTCGCCAGGTCCTGCCCTTCGCAATGCCGGACAGCTTCGACCGGGCGAGCGATCTGGACCGGATGCTGGCGCTGTGGGAGTGGCGGTCGGGGCCGACGCCGTGGCTCTTCATGACGGTGGCGCGCCCGTCGCCGGCGGACGCCCGTGAGGGGGAGACAAGCCCGGCCGCTTGCCGCTAGAATCAATCATGGCGGGCGTGTCCATCCGGACTCGTCGGGCCGACGCTCTCCCACCGCCCCCGAATTCACGGTCCCGACAATTTCCCGATGCCGATCGAACGCCAGGCCAAGTTTCCCATCGGACAGGTGGTCCGTCACCGCTACTACCCGTTCCGCGGCGTGATCTTCGACGTCGACCCGGAGTTCGCCAACACCGACGAGTGGTACCAGTCGATTCCGGCGCATCTCCGCCCGCGCAAGGACCAGCCCTTCTATCATCTGCTGGCGGAGAACGAGCAGTCGACCTATGTCGCTTACGTCTCGGAGCAGAACCTGCTGCCGGACGAGACGGGGCGGCCGGTCAACCACCCCCAGGTGGCGGAGATGTTCGGGGAGCTGGCCGACGGCCGCTACCGTCCGCGTCCCGGCCGCGGTCACTAGGCGGCCGGGGAAGCGAAAGGAGCAAGGCAGGAAATGGGCACGCTCGGCAGCCTCGTTGCGCTGCATGCGATATCGGCCAGCGTCTGGGTCGGCGGCATGGTGTTCGCGCATTTCTGCCTGCGCCCAGCCGCAGCCGCGTTCGAGCCGGCGCAGCGCCTGCCCTTCATGGCCGCCGTCCTCGGGCGGTTCTTTCGGTTCGTCTGGGGCGCGATCCTGATGTTGCTGGCATCGGGATATGGCATACTGGCGGTGCGCGGCTTCGGGTCCTTCGGGGTCTATGTGCATGTCATGCAGGCGACCGGCATCGTCATGATGCTTCTTTTCGCCCATCTGTGGTTCGCACCCAGACGGCGGCTGGAGCAGGCGGTCGCCCAGCGGGACTGGCCGACGGCCGCGCACAACCTGAACCAGATACGCGTCATCGTGACGATCAACATGTGGCTCGGGACGTTCACGGTTCTTATCGGGGCCGGCGGTCGCTGGCTCTAGGGCGGTGCAGGATGGAACTCAAGAAGACCTTGTTCGCGCTGCACAACATCATCGCGGCGGCGGAAGGGCGAAGCCAGCTTAGGGAGTTGACGCCGGAAGAGCGGCGGGTGCTGGTGGCGATCGGCGGGGTGATCGCCGCGGGCACGGCCGTGCACATCTCGGACGTGGTGCGGAACCGGGACCTGGGCGCGCCGATGACGGTGGCCAAGCGCCTGCGCCACCTGGAGCAGAATGACTGGGTCGAGATCCGCTATGCCGACGGCAGCCGGGTCCGCAAGGAAGTGCGCCTGACCGAGAAGGCGCAGCGCAATCTGAACCTCGTGTCATGGTCGCTGGATACGCACCTGGCGGCCGGCCGGTCGTAGCGACCGCTGCCGGTCGGTTGAATGATGGATGAAGGGCCTGCCCGGCGGGCGCGAGACCTGCTGGGCAATCTGATGGTCATCGGGCTGGTGGCGGTCGTCTGGCTGCTGGCCGTCTTCCTCAACAACTACGTCTTCTTCGTCTGGACCCAGAAGGAGGCGTACATCCACTGGATCTTCGTGCCGGCCGGCGTGCGGATCGTGCTGATCATGCTGTTCGGCTGGCGCGCGGCCGTCGGCATGGCGCTCGGGGCGATTCCGGCGATCGACGACATCCTGCCGGGCATCGGGCTCTGCATGGTGGCGTTCGTCGCCTCCGGCGCGGCCCTGATGCCGTGGCTGTCCGTCGCCCTGTTCTCGGCCGTCCTCGGCCCTCGCCATCCCTGGACCGACCTGGACTGGTGGCACCTTCCCGTGCTGGCCGTGCTCTGCGCCTTCGTCAGCGAGCTGTTCCTCAACGTGCAGTTGATCGTGCTCGGCTTCGAGGAGCGCGCCGACTTCGCCGGCAATCTCCTGAGCGGCACGATCGGCAATTTCCTGGGGGCCCTGCTGCTCCTGGTGGCGACGGTGGCGGGCATCCGCCTCTTCAGGGCCACCCGCGCCGGCTGAACCGGCGCCGGCCGCGCGTCCGCCCCGGAACCGGGGCTGGCTGTCCAACTCACGCCAATATGGATCAATCGGTCGGCTCGAACCGGGCGGCCGCGGTTGTACGTGACCAATTTGAAAGATAAATTTGGCCTAGCCTCGGGGAAGGGTCATCCAGGGTGTCGACGGCATCCGTGGATCGTCAAGAAATCATAAAAAGCAATTCATCTGAATTTTGCACCCTTGGTTGAGGGTGCGAAGACGTGCGCCAGTTATTGCATGAGAGGGGTTGGTAGATTTGTCTGCTGGATTTGGTGACAGGGGTGAAGTTTTCTGATCGTACATTTTCCGGATCTTCATGGCCCACCTGTTGCGTGGACGGATTCCATCGGCACTCAGCCGCGATGACCAAACTTGGGAGAGGCGTGTGACGACGTACACGGTTGGCGGGGACGATCCGGATTTCACGACCATCCAGGCAGCGATCGATGCCGCGGAGGACGGCGACGTCATCCAGGTCGCGGCCGGAACCTATCGCGAGCAGATCACCGTCGACGGGCTCGACATCTCGATCCAGGGCGCCGGCGAGGGGCTGACGATCATCGAGGCGCCGGACACCGCATCCCTCGTCGCCAACGTCGCCGTGACCTCGCCCTCGATGCGCAACTACTACGCGGTGGTCGGCATCAAGAACGGGGCCGATGTGTCCTTGCAAGGGGTGACCATCGACGGCCGCGAGCAGGGCGCGATCGCCGGCACCCATTCCCAGCACACCTTCGTCGGCATCGCCGTCAGCGACGCCGACGCCCGGCTGGGGGATTCGGAGGCGGAGGGCGGCTCGATCCGGGTGACGCGGATCAACGAGATCCAGGGCGGGGTCATCTCCGGCAACCAGCGCAACCACGCGATCGTGGCGGTCGCCTATGGCGATACCGAGCGCGAGGTGACGGTCGACGGCGCGACGATCGACCTGTTCCAGAAGACCGGCATCGTCGCCTCCGGCACGAGCCTGGTGGCGCATCTGCTGAACAACACGATCGGACTGGAGACGGACACCTGGCCGTCGCAGACGCCGAACGGCATCCAGCTCAGCTACGGCGCGACCGGCACGATCCTTGACAACGAGATCATCAATATCGGCCATAGCGGCCCCGCGAACCTGCCCGCGTCCGGATACCCGTCGGGCATCCTGCTGTACCAGGCCGGAGCCGGGGTGGAGGTCAGCGGCAATACCATCGACGGCCTGGATCTGACCAGCGAGGCGCCGAACTCGCTGTACCCGACATCATACGGGATCGCCATCGTCGACAGCGACGCGGTCGTCGCCGAAGACAACCTGCTGTCCGACGTCGTCTACGGGATTCTGCAGTCCGGCACGATGGCCACGCCGGTCGCCCATGCCGGCAATTCCTATAGCGGCGTCGATGCCGCCGTCTCCTTCGAGGCACCCGACGGCGGGATCGCCTTCACCGGCAGCCCGGACGCGGACGAGATCGTCGGCGGCGACGGCGCGGATACCCTGTCGGGGGCGGGGGGCGACGACACGATCGATGGCGGCGACGGCACGGACGTCCTGGACGGCGGCGCCGGGTCGGACCGGCTGGAGGGGGGCGACGGCATCGATGTGGCCGTCTATGGCGCCAACGCCACCATCAGCTATTCGGACGGCGCCTGGCGGGTGGCCGATGCCGGCGGCACCGACACCCTGGTCGATGTCGAGAAGGTCGCCATCGACGGGGTCACCTATCTCCTGGTCGACACCGCGGGCGCCGGCTTCGGCACGATCGCCGAGGCGCACGACGCGGCGGCCGACGGCGACGTGATCCTGCTGGCGGACGGTACCTACACCGGCCAGCTCGACCTCGAGATCACCCGGCAGGTGACGATCGACGGGCTCGGCACCGGGGCCATCATCGACGGGCCGGGCGGCAACAGCGGCAGCGCCTTCCGCATCACCGGCGACGGGGTGACGCTGCAGGACGTCACCATCACCGACTACGCCTTCGGGGTCGATCTGACCGGCGGTGACGGCGTGCGGATCGAGAACGTCGTCTTCGACGGCAACCGCAACGGCATCCGCAAGGTCGCGACCGCCGAGGTCACCGACTTCACCATGGTCGGCGGCTCGATCAGCGGCGGCGGCTATGGCATCACGGCCTACGCCTCGGCCAGCGGCGGCAGCTTCGAGAACGTCCGCATCGAGGACGTTCATTTCGAGGACCTCTACTACAAGGGCATCTACGCCGAGGAGCTGGGCCAGGCCACCATCACCGGCATCTCGATGGACAGCGTCGGCGAGACCGGCGACGACTTCGGCAAGTTCGGCGCCGGCATCGACATCAACCTCAAGTTCGGCGACTTCAGCGACATCCTGATCGAGGATTTCGCGTTCACCAATGTCGGGCACAGCTACGGCGCGGACAGCGTCGATGCCGACCCGACCGGTGCTGCCATCGCGGTCAAGGCCCGCGACGACGGGGGGACCTACGGCACCAACCCGGCGACGCTGGACGATGTGGTGATCCGGAGCGGCACGATCGACGGGACGAGCACGGCGATCCGGATCGGGGAGCCTGGGCAGGTGAATGCGGGCCCGACGAACGTGCTGGTGCAGGCGGTCGGGATCACGGACGCGGCGCTGGGCCAGTACGACAACCGGACGTCGTCCGTGCTGACGGTGCAGGGGACGGGTGGGGCGGACGCGGTTCTGGCGAGCGGGTCGGCGACCGGTCGGTTCAACCTGAACGGCAATGTCGGCACGGACACGGTGCAGGGCGGGCCGGCCAACGACACGCTCTATGGCGGGGCGGACAACGACACGGTGATCGCCAGCGGCGGCACGGACCTGTTCTCGGGCGGGGCCGGGACGGACATGGTGCGGGTGCCGTCGGGCGGGTTCGGGTCGAAGGCGTTCCTGACGGTGACGGACTTCAGCGTCGGCGAGGCGGTGGACCTGTCGGCGCTGGGCACGCCGTCGCTTACGACGGGCGGGGCCGAAACCCTGACGCAGGGCCAGTACAGCGTCACGGCCACGCAGGTGGGCAGCACCTGGCAGCATGTGGTGGAGATCGGGATCGATGGGACGGCGGGATCGGACCTGCAGCTGACGCTGGTCTCGGACCAGGAGCTGGAGGGGACGCTGTCGTCGGGGATCCTGACCTTCTCGACATCGACGCCGGCGGTTCCGGTCTATGCGGACTATGTCTTCGAATGGTCGCCGCGGGGCTTGGTGGCGGTGGCCGCGGGCACGCCCGCGGGCTTCACCGGGGCGAACCTGGTGGCGTCGCCCGGGGCGGGGTGGGAGTTCCGGGGCACCGGCGACTTCAACAATGACGGCCAGGACGACCTGCTGTGGTGGAACGCGGGCCTGTCCGCGGCGGCCTACAGCCTGCGCACCGGGAACACGACCTTCAGCGCGATGCAATGGATCGGCGGTCCGGGGGACGGCTGGATCGTCGCCGACATCGCCGACGTCACCGGCAGCGGGGCCGACGACCTGATCTGGACGACCGCCGACGGCAGCGACGTCCGGGTCAGCAACGGCGCCAGCGCCGCCGGCACCTCGATCACGCTCTCCGGCGACTGGGTCTATGGCGGGGTCGGCAACTTCGACGGCAACGGCGACAAGATCCTGTGGAGCAGCGCCGCCAACGACGGCATCACCTTCACGGCGCTGGCGAGCAACGCCGAAGGCGCGTCGAACTATCTCGGCCTCGACGCCGTGACCGACTTTGCGGTCGTCGAGGTGGCGGACCTGGGCGGCGACGGGCGGCACGACGTCATCTCGGCCAATGCCGACCGGTCGGAGCTGATCGTCACCAACTATGCGCCCGGCAGCGGCAACGCGGTCAGCACGCGGATCAGCGATGTGGGGGCCGGCTGGTCGTTCGTCGCCTCGGGTTCGTTCGGCGGCGTCTCCGACGGGCTCTTGTGGAAGAACGCGGACGGAACCGCCTACGCGATCGTCCAGCTCAGCCTGGACGCGGCCACGGGAATCTACTCGACGGCGTACCAGGGGCTGTTCGTCAGCGCCGACTGGACGGTGGACCGGGTCTACGACGCCGACGGCATCGGCGCGGACGAGATCCTGATCCGCAACGATGCGCTGGACGGCTATGCCATCCTGCGCCAGTCGGGCAACTATGCGCTGGAGAGCGCCGACTGGATCGGCAACATGCTCTCGACCGACGTCTGGCGCAGCGGCTACCCCGGCAACGTGTCGCCGGGGGCGGGCTGGACGCTCGACCGCTTCGCCGACCTGGACGGCGACGGGATCGACGACACGCTGTGGTGGAACGCCGGGACCGGCGAGGCGGCGTGGCGGGCGGTCGATGTCGACGGCAACCTCGGGGCGACGACCGCGATCGGCAGCCCCGGCTCGGGCTACACGATCGCCTGGGTGGCCGATGTCGTCGGCGACGACCGCGACGACATCGTCTGGGTCAGCGGCGACGGTCAGACCGCGATCGTGTCGGACGGCCCGGCGACGACCGGCACCGCGGCCACCGTCAATTCCGACTATGTCTTCGCCGGCATCGGCGACATCGGCGGCGGCACGAAGCTGCTGTGGGAAAAGGTCGTCGGCTTCTCCGGCATGGCCAGCACCAACCTCGACGGCAGCGGCGCTGCCTGGCTGGACGGACAGCATGCGGGAAGCGGCTGGAATCTGGTGGGGGTGGCGGATTTCCTGGACGACGGGACGGTGGACTACCTGTGGGAGAATGCCGGGGTCGCGGACGGGGTGTCGTTCACCACGCCGGATGCGACCACGCCGGTGAACTGGTTCTCGGCCCCGGCGGTGACGGGGTGGTCGGTCGCGGCGTTCGGGGACGTGGACGGGGGCGGCGACCTGGAACTGGTGTGGCAGCGGGCGTCGGACGGGATGATGGCGATCAGCCGGCTGGGGGCGGACGGGAACGGGGGGATCGTGGCCTCGCAGGCCAATGCGTGGGTCGGCACGCTGGGCGCCGGCTGGGTGATCGACGGGCTGGTCGACACCGACGGGGACGGGGAACAGGAGGTGCTCTGGTTCAACTCGGGCCTGGGCGGCTACGCCCTGCAGCGGGATCCCTTCGACATCGCCTCGGCCGGGTGGATCGGGAACCCGCCGGGCGGGTCGATCGCCAGCATCGAGACCTGGCGGCTCGACCAGTGGCGGATCGAGGACACGGCGAACTTCGCGACCTGACGGGTCGGCGGTCGCCCAGTCTTTAGCGCCGCCGCGGCGGCAGGTATTGCGGGCCGGCTGGCCCGAGCGATGGAGCGGATGTCATGGCTACCATTCCCGGTGGTGTATTCGACGACGGGGCGCGCAGCGCGCTGGAGATCGGGGTCATCCTCGGCTTTCTCGACGTGAACGGGATCGCGGAGAGCAGCTTCCTGGTGACCGAGGATTCGATCGTGCTGCCGGAGGGCCGCGACCATGTGGTTCTGGGAGGCGACAGCGCGATCTCGGCCACGGGCAACGCAGCCGCGAACATCGTCGTGGGCAACGCGGCCGGCAACTTCGTCGACGGCGGCAGCGGCAACGATACGATCACGCCCTCGGCGGGCGACGACACGGCGCTGGGCGGGGCCGGGAACGACGTGATCCTGGCCTGGGACGGCAATGATTCGGTGCTGGCGGGCGCCGACGACGACGTCGTCTGGGCCAACAAGGGGGACGACACGGTCGACGGCGGGCTCGGCCACGACTGGGTGTTTGCCGGACAGGGCAACGACCAGGTCGATGGCGGGCTCGGCAACGACAGCGTGTTCGGGGACCTGGGCGACGACACGGTCGCGGGCGGCGAGGGCGAGGACTGGGTGTTCGGCGCCAAGGGCAACGACCTGCTGCTGGGCGGCGCCGGGGCGGACACGGCCTATGCCGGTCAGGGCGAGGACACGGTGCAAGGCGGCGAGGGGGGCGACCACCTGTTCGGCGATGCCGGCAACGATCTCGTCTACGGCGATGCCGGTGACGACCATGTCTATGGCGCGGCCGGCGACGACACCGTGCTGGGCGGCGAGGGGCGGGATGCGGTGTTCGGCGGGGCCGGCAACGACCTCGTCCTGGGCGGCGAGGGGGCGGACACGCTCTACGGCGACCGCGGCGACGACAGCCTGTCGGGCGGGGCGGACGGCGATGCCTTCCACTTCGCGGGCGATGGCGGCAACGACATCATCCTGGATTTCGCGGGCGAGGACCGGCTGGTCTTCCTCAGCGAGATGAACGGGCTCTCCTTCGCCAGCGCGGCCGACGTACTGGCCCGCGCCACCGCATCGGGCGACGCCGTCACCATCGACCTCGGCGCCGGCAACAGCGTCACCATCATGGGCCTGTCTCTCCAGCAGCTGCAGGATCAGGCAAGCACCATCATCAGCATCCTCGATCAGGAAATATAGGCGAGCTGAGCGGGCGATCCTCCCGCCGCCCGCGCAGCACGCGCCGGTTGATCATCCAGCCGCATGCCGCTGCGCAGCGCGCCGCAGATCACCTCGATAGCACCACATTGGAGCAAACTGTCGGCCCCCTGGCCGCCGGACGCGATTGTGACGCCTCATTCTGAACGGTAAATTCCTCCGCATTGGATTCAGAGAGGCTGTCCGGGCGATATCCATCCGCAGTGTGCGGCTGAATAACCGCCAGGACATACCGGATTTGGAGGATGCGCCGATGAGCGGGGACGTGAAATGGTCCCCTCGTTCGGAGCAGGGGGGCTTGGCGCTGGCGTGCATTTGATTTCGGTCGGAACGATTCATCGTTGATCTGATGAATCTTTGGCTTCCGCGGGCAGCGCGATCCGGGGCGACCGCCCTGCGGAGTCCGGCCGGCGTGACGAACTTGGGGAGGGGCCAGTGGCGACGACGCTTACGGTTGGCGCGAGCGAGACCTACACGACGATCCAGTCGGCGATCACCGCGGCAAGCGCCGGCGACACCATCCTGGTCAAGGCCGGCATCTATACCGAGAATGTCAGCATCACGAAGAGCCTGACGCTGCTGTCGGAGGGCGGTTCCGGCACGGTGACGATCCAGGGCGCGGATGGATCCAACAACACGGTCGCCATCGCGGCCGGCGTGAACGACGTCACCATCGGCGGCGTCGGCCAGGGCTTCAAGATCATCGGCGGCGACGGGATCGCCTCGATCGAGCGGGCCGCCGTATATTTCCTGGGCAACCATGACGGGATCGAGATCCGCAACAACGAGCTGGTCGCCAACGGCGATTCCGCACTGATCTCCAACTCCAATGCCACGGTCACCGACACGGTGATCGATTCGAACGTGTTCTCCGGGACGACCTTCGATCTGCCCACGCCCGGGACCGGCAACCAGTTCGTCGACGCCAACGTGCCGCGCCAGTTCGTCGTCATGGGCAATGGCGGCACTGGCATCAGCGGCAGCTATCCGACCAGCGGCATCGCCTTCACCAACAACCAGATCATCGGCAGCGCCGGTGGTGACAACGGCGCCAATCCAGGGGTGATCCAGGGCAACACGCTGGTCACCATCGACGCCGCCAACTCGACGATCAGCGGCAACGACTTCACCGGCTTTACCGCCGACTACGCTTCTGCCATCCGGGCGCGCGGGCCCAATACGACGATCGAGAACAACACGCTGGACGAGTCGACCGGCGGCAATTCCGGCGGCTTCTTCATCGACGCAAAGGGTCAGCTCGCGACCTATGCCGGCAACAGCTATGTCGGTTCCGACGACGCCGACACCATCTCGATGACGCCGGGCGACGACCGGATCGACGGCGGTGCCGGGTCGGATTCCCTGGTCGGCGGCGACGGTATCGACACCGCCGCGTATGCGAACGGGGCGACGCTGGCCTATGACGGCACCGGGTGGAAGGTGACCGAGGGGGCGGATGCGGACACGCTGAGCGGAATCGAGCGGGTCGAAATCGGTGACACGACCTACCTGCTCGTCGACACACTGGAAACCGGCGGATTCGGCTCCCTGCAGGCGGCGATCGATGCCGCTGCGGATGGCGACATCATCTATGTGGCGCCGGGAACCTATACGGAGTCGGCGAACTACAACGCGGCCGACAACACGAACACCCTGACCAACAACCCGCTCGGCCTGCTGATCAACAAGTCCGTCTCGATCGTCGGCATCGGTACCGACGGGACGGTGGTCGACGACCGCGCGGACATCGCGGCCACCATCGTATCCAGCCGCCAGTCGAACTGGAGCACGAACTTCCATGTGACGGCCGAGAACGTCCACATTTCCGGCCTCGAGTTCCAGGGAACGGTAACGCCCGCGACGCCTGCCGCGGGGGTCGACAAGGTCATCGAAGTCATTCGCGACGGGTTCGAGCTGACGCACTCGATCGTCGGGGTCGTGAGCGGCCAGACCAAACTTCAGTCAGCCGTCTATATAAACCATGAACTCGGCGGGTCCGCCCCGCCGATCCAGAATTATCGGATCGACGGAAACGAACTGTTCGGCGGCCTGCGGATAACCAATGGCGTCGGCCTCGGCGCGGACTCCAGCGCCGTGATGGAGATCACGAACAACACGTTCTCCGAGATTTCCGGTACGACATACGGGAACGAGGGTATCCGGCTGGTCGGCCAGGATGAATTCGACAGTCCCCCCGGCGGCGCCGTCCCGTGGCGGCCGCTGTCCGTCGAGCCGCCCACCGACATCAGCGGCAATACCTTCGACACCGGCGCGCAGTGGTACCTGTTTTCCTCCGACCTCACTCCATCCAAGATTGTCGATGCCGACTATCTGGAGGATTTCGTCGCAAGCAACGACCTGCCGAGCTTCTCCTATGTGCTGGATGACGATGTTCCGCGATTGGTCGACCAACCGACCTATGCGAGCACGTTCGCGTCGGTAAAGCCGTATGGGGCGCTCAATGTCGGCGACGCCTTGCCGGGCGATACCTGGATCGTCAAGGCTCCTGATGGAACGTCGAGCGCTTCCGTCTCGGTCGACGGCCTCACGGTCGACGTGCAGTCCGGGTCGGGCGCGACGACGATCGAGCTGACCGGGACGGCGGCCAGCGTCACCCTGGCGGGCACGCAATCCGCCTCGGTCGCGGGCAATGATTCGCTGGCCAACGATATCGTCGGCAACGGCGGCAACAACACGCTCGAAGGCGGGTCGGGCGCCGACACCTTCGACGGCGGCGGCGGGTCGGACCGGCTCGAAGGGGGCGGCGGGGTCGACGTGGCCGTCTATGGTGCCAACGCGACGATCAGCTATTCGGACGGCGCCTGGCAGGTGGCGGATGCCGGCGGCACCGACACGCTGGTTGACGTCGAGAAGGTGGTGATCAACGGCACCAACTACCTGCTGGTCGACACCGCGGGCGCCGGCTTCGGCACGATCGCCGAGGCGCACGAGGCGGCGGCCAACGGCGACGTGATCCTGCTGGCGGACGGCACCTACACCGGCCAGGTGAATCTCGACATCACCAAATCGGTGACGATCGACGGGCTCGGCACCGGGGCCATCATCGATGGCCAGCTGCGCGAGTCGAACGGCAATTACGAGGGTTCGACGGCGGCGTTCATCCAGGGCGAGGCCTCGGTGGTGGCGGCGGGCGACGCCTTCCGCATCACCGGCAGCAACGTGACGATCCGCGACCTGACGATCCGCGAATACACCAACGGCGTCGCGCTCACCGGCGGCGACAGCGTGCGGATCGAGAACGTCACCTTCGAGGACAACCTGATCGGCGTGCGCAAGGGCACGGCGGCCGCGGTCGACGGCTTCACCATGGTCGGCGGATCGATCCGCGACGGCCAGGCCGGCATGACGATCTATGCGGACACGGCCGTCGGCTCGTTCGAGAACGTCCGCATCGAGGATGTCCAGTTCGAGGACCTGTTCTTCAAGGGCATCTATGCCGAGCAGCTGGGCAACGCCACCATCACCGGCATCTCGATGGAGGATGTCGGCGAGTACGGCAATCCGAACGGCGTCGGCACCTTCGGCAACGGCATCGACATCAACCTGAAGCACCGCAACTACAGCGATATCCTGATCGAGGATTTCGAGTTCACGAATGTCGGCCACAGTTCCGGCGCCTCGACGGTGCCGGGCGCGACCGGGGCGGCGATTGCCGTCAAGGCGCGCGACGACGGCGGCTATGCGGCCGTTCCGGCGACGCTGGACGATGTGGTGATCCGGAACGGCACGATCGACGGGACGAGCACGGGGATCCGGCTCGGGGAGCCTGGGCAGGTGAACGCGGGCCCGACGAACGTGCTGGTGCAGGCGGTCGGGATCACGGACGCGGCGCTGGGCGCGTACGACAACCGGACGTCGTCCGTGCTGACGGTGCAGGGGACGGGTGGGGCGGACGCGGTTCTGGCGAGCGGGTCGGCGACCGGTCGGTTCAACCTGAACGGCAATGTCGGCACGGACACGGTGCAGGGCGGGCCGGCCAACGACACGCTCTATGGCGGGGCGGACAACGACACGGTGATCGCCAGCGGCGGCACGGACCTGTTCTCGGGCGGGGCCGGGACGGACATGGTGCGGGTGCCGTCGGGCGGGTTCGGGTCGAAGGCGTTCCTGACGGTGACGGACTTCAGCATCGGCGAGGCGGTCGACCTGTCGGCGCTGGGCACGCCGTCGGCGACCGGGAACGATGCCGCCAGCCTGACCCAGGGCCAGTACAAGATCACGGCGACCCAGGTGGGCAGCACCTGGCAGCATGTGGTGGAGATCGGGATCGACGGCGCGGCGGGTTCGGACCTGCAGCTGACGCTGGTCTCGGACCAGGAGCTGGAGGGGACGCTGTCGTCGGGGATCCTGACCTTCTCGACATCGACGCCGGCGGTTCCGGTCTATGCGGACTATGTCTTCGAATGGTCGCCGCGGGGCTTGGTGGCGGTGGCCGCGGGCACGCCCGCGGGCTTCACCGGGGCGAACCTGGTGGCGTCGCCCGGGGCGGGGTGGGAGTTCCGGGGCACCGGCGACTTCAACAATGACGGCCAGGACGACCTGCTGTGGTGGAACCCGGGCCTGTCCGCGGCGGCCTACAGCCTGCGCACCGGGAACACGACCTTCAGCGCGATGCAATGGATCGGCGGCCCGGGGGACGGCTGGATCGTCGCCGACATCGCCGACGTCACCGGCAACGGGGCCGACGACCTGATCTGGACGACCGCCGACGGCAGCGACGTCCGGGTCAGCAACGGCGCCAGCGCCGCCGGCACCTCGATCACGCTCTCCGGCGACTGGGTCTATGGCGGGGTCGGCAACTTCGACGGCAACGGCTACGACATCGTCTGGCGCAGCGACGCCTTCAACGGCATCGCGCTGACCGAGCTGACCAGCAATGCCAACCCTCGCGGCATCGGCGTCGATCCGGACCCCGACCCGGACGGAAGCTGGGATATCGTCGAGGTCGCCGACCTGACCGGCGACGGCCGCCACGAGGTCATCTCGGCGAACGACGATCTGAGCAAGGTCATCATCACCAACTTTGCGTCCGGCTCCGGCAACCAGGTCAGCACGCTGATCAGCGGCGTCGGCGCCGGCTGGTCGTTCGTCGCCTCGGGCTCGTTCGGCGGCGTTTCCGACGGGCTCTTGTGGAAGAACGCGGACGGGACGGCCTATGCCATCGTCGAGCTCAGCCTGAACTCCACCACCGGCATCTTCGCCACCTCCTATCAGGGCCTCTTCATCAGCGACGACTGGAAGGTGGACCGGGTCTACAACGCCGACGGGATCGGCGCGGACGAGATCCTGATCCACAACGATGCGCTGGACGGCTACGCCATCCTGCGCCAGTCGGAGGGCTACGCGCTCGACACGGCCGACTGGATCGGCAACATGCTCTCGACCGACGTCTGGCGCAGCGGCTACCCCGGCAACGTGTCGCCGGGGGCGGGCTGGACGCTCGACCGCTTCGCCGACCTGGACGGCGACGGGATCGACGACACGCTGTGGTGGAACGCCGCGACCGGCGAGGCGGCGTGGCGGGCGGTCGATGTCGACGGCAATCTCGGGGCGACGACCGCGATCGGCAGCCCCGGCTCGGGCTACACGATCGGCTGGGTGGCCGAGGTCGTCGGCGACGACCGCGACGACATCGTCTGGGTCAGCGGCAACGGTCAGACCGTGGTCGTCTCCGAGGGTCCCAGCACGGCCGGAACGCCCGTCGGCATCAACAGTGAATTCGTGTTTGCCGGCATCGGCGATATCGGCGACGGGGTCCAGCTGTTGTGGCAGACGGCGGAAGCTCCGAACGGCCTGGCGAGCACGGAGCTCGATGGTACGAATCCGACCTGGCTCGATGGGCATCATGCAGGTGCCGGTTGGGATCTGGTGGCGGTAGCGGACTTCCTCGGCGACAACACCGTCAACTATCTCTGGCAGAATGCGAGTCTGCCTGGTGGAGTCGCCTTCACCACGCCAGATGAGATTGGCCCTCCTCCGGTAACGGAGCAGACCGCCGTCTGGTTCTCCGCTCCGGAACCCACCGGATGGGTTCTCGAGGCCTTCGGCGACGTCGACGGTGGCGGCGACCTGGAGCTGGTCTGGCAGCGGACGTCCGACGGGATGTTGGCGATCAGCCGGCTCGGCGAGAACGGCTCGGGCGAGATCGTGCCGTCGGAGCCCAATGTCTGGGTCGGTATGCCCGGCGCCGGCTGGGACGTGGACAGTCTGGTCGACACCGACGGCGATGGCGAGCAGGAGATCCTCTGGTTCAACGCGACGCTCAACGGCTATGCGTTGCAGCGCAATCCGTTCGACATCGGCACGATGGACTGGATCGGGAACCCGCCGGGCGGGTCGATCGCCAGCATCGAGACCTGGCGGCTCGACCAGTGGCGGATCGAGGACACGGCGAACTTCGCGACCTGAGCAAACGCGGAGCGTTCCGCTTTTCGCGCCGCCGCGGCGGCAGGTGATTCAGGACCGGCGGTCCGAGCAATGGAGCAGACCTGATGGCCACCATTCCTGGAGGCGTGTTCGACGATGGCGTGCGCAGCGCGCTCGAAGTGGGGGTCGTGCTGGGCTTCCTCGACGTGAATGCGATCCCGCCCAGCGCCTTCGTCACGACGTCCGAATCGATCCTTCTGCCGGCGGGCACCGACCATGTCCTGCTGGGCGGGACCGAGCCGATCTCGGCCACCGGCAACGCAGCCGCCAACATCATGGTCGGCAATTCGGCCGCGAACATCATCGATGGCGGTGACGGCAACGACACGCTCACCCCGTCCGACGGCGACGACACGGTCATCGGCGGCCTCGGCAACGACGTCATCCTCGCCTGGGACGGCGACGACCTGGTGCTGGCGGGGGCCGACGACGACGTCGTCTGGGCCAACAAGGGCAACGACACCGTCGAGGCCGGCCTTGGCAACGACTGGGTGTTCGCCGGCCAGGGCAACGACGTGGTCAATGGCGGTCTCGGCAACGACAGCGCGTTCGGCGATCTCGGCGACGACACGGTCGCGGGCGGCGACGGCGACGACTGGGTGTTCGGCGCCAAGGGCAACGACCAGTTGCTGGGCGGCGCCGGGGCCGACACGGCCTATGCCGGCCAGGGAGAGGACACCGTGTCCGGCGGGCAGGGGGCCGACCACCTGTTCGGCGACGGCGGCAACGATCTGGTCTACGGCGATCTCGGCGACGATTTCGTCTACGGCGCGGCCGGCGACGATTCAATCTACGGCGGGGAGGGCCGCGACGCGGTCTTCGGCGGCGGCGGCAACGACCTCGTCACCGGCGGGGCCGGGGCCGACTCGCTCTACGGCGACAAGGGCAACGACAGCCTGGCCGGCGGCGCCGACGGCGACGCGTTCCATTTTGCCGGCGACGGCGGCAACGACGTCATCCTCGATTTCGCCGGAGACGACCGGCTGGTCTTCCTCAGCGAGATGAACGGCATTTCCTTCGGCAGCGCGGCCGACGTGGTGGCACGCGCGACGGCGTCGGGCGATGCCGTGACGATCGATCTCGGCGGCGGCAACAGCGTCACCATCATGGGGCTGACCCTCCAGCAGCTGCAGGCCCAGGCCGGCACCATCATCAGCATCCTCGACCAGGATCTCTAGGCTTGCCGGCGGGAAGGGCGCCGGGGGCGGCGGCCGGTTGTCTCATCTTCGGCGCCACCGGCCAGGACGGCCGCCTGCTGGCGCATCGCTTTGCCCGCGCCGGCTACCGGGTGGTCGGCGTCAGCCGGCAGCCCGCACCGGATCTGGCGCGGGCGGTGGCCGGTTTCCGCTCCTGCTTCGACGGTCTGGTCGGCGGCTTCACGGTTGATCCGGCGGCGGTGGCGGACCTGGTCGAGGCCGCGCGGCCGGACATCATCGTCAACATGGCCGGTCTGTCCTCGGTCGGCGCGTCCTTCGGGCGCCCCATGGAGACGTTCCTCGACAACGGCCATCTGAACCTCTTCATCCTGGAGGCGCTGCGCCGGTCGGGCAGTGGCGCGCGCTATGTCTTCGCCTCGTCCGGCGAGGTCTTCGGGACAACCGCGGCCTCGGGCGCCGACGCATTCTCGCCATTCGACCCGAAGAGCCCCTATGCGGTCTCCAAGGCGTCAGCGGCGATGGTGGTGCGCAACTACCGCGACGTCTATGGGGTCCGCGCCGGCGTCGCCTATCTGTTTCCCCATGAATCGCCGCTGCGCGGCCCGGCGTTCGTGGTGCCGAAGATCGTCCGCTCCCTGCTCGACCTGCGCGCCGGGCGGATCGGCGAGTTGCGCTTCGGCCGACTCGACGTGATCCGCGACTGGGGCTGGGCGGACGACTACATGGATGCGGTGTTCCGCCAGGCCCAGCTCGATCCGGCGACCGACCTCGTGATCGCCGGCGGTCGCGGCGTGTCGCTGCTGGACATGGTGCGGCACGGCCTGCGCCGGGTCGGCATCGCGGAGGACGGGCTGCTGCGGATCGATCCGGACCTCGTCCGCCCGGCCGACCTGCCATGCTCGGTCGGGGACCCGCGCCGGACCTTCGACCTGATCGGGTGGGCGGCGTCCTGTACCGGCCCCGGGGTGCTGGACCGGCTGTTCGATCACGCGATGGCGGAAGAGCGGCCGGAGACGCCCGCGGCCTGAACCTTGGGGGCGGGCGCGAAGAGACGTTTCGCGTCCTCCCTGGCCCGCCGCCCCAGCGCCACCCCGGCTGCCGGGCTCTTCGCCAGTTCCTTCATGTAGACGGCGGCCGCGGCCTCGTCCGGGTCTGCCCAACGCTGGCACAGCCAGTCCGGGTAGGCGTCGGCCGCGACCGGGACCAGCTGGTAGGGCACCAGGAACGCGTTTCCGGCATGCATGAAGTCCATCGGTCCACTGTAGGCGGTGGCGATCACCGCCTTGCCGCGCATCATCGCCTGGAGGATTCCCAGTCCCAGCCCCTCGGAACGGTGGAGCGAGACGAAGCAGTCGGCGGACTCGTAGAGATCGTTCATCTCCAGATCCGACAGCGTGCCCTCGACGATGCGGATGCGGCGATCGCCCGCCGCCAGGTCGCGGAAGCGCGACAGGCCCGGCTCGTTGTGGTGTGCGTTGCTGAGCTTGACGATGAGTTCGACCGGCGCGTCCAGATCGGCGAACGCCCGGCGGAAGGCGCGGACGATGCCGAGCGGGTTCTTGCGTTCGACGAAGGACCGGGCATCGAGCACGCCCAGGAAGCGATAGCCGCGCTTGCCGGCGCCGAAGCTGCCGCCACCCGGGCTGCTGGGCTGGAATCCGGCGGGATCGATCAGCGGCGGCCGCACCCGGACCGGAATCGGCACGGCCGGGACAACCGCGTCATGCACGAAGCGGGTGGCAACCCAGATCTCGTCGAGGACGAGGGCGGACGAAGCCATGCGTTCGGTCATGGCTTCCAGCTCCCAGTACCAGTAGCCGATCCGGCGCTCCGCCCGGTGCCAGACCGGGTTGAATTTGATCGAGGATTCGAGCGTCACGTCGGCATTGGCATGCAGCACCAGCAGCCGCGGCGCCAGGTCGGGTAGGGCCTGGCGGCCCTTCGCGCTGCGCGCCAGCAGGTCCAGGCTGTGGACCCGCCGGCCCTCGGCCTCCAGCCGGGCGCGGACGCCGCGGGCGCTTTGCCCGACGCCGGAGTTCGATTCGAACGGGCCGACGATGAGGACGTCCACCGGCTCGGCCGGCCGGCCGGCAGATGTCTGGCCGTCGGCCGGCAGGCCGGCTGCCGGCTGGGCCGAGGGCGCGTGCATCGCCAGTTCGCCCAGGCCGACCCGCCGCAATGCCTCGTCGATGGCGGCCACGGTCACCCGCCGCGCGCCGCGCGCGCCCAGCAGCAGCTGCCGGGCGCGTGCGCTGCGGGACAGGATGCGCAGGATGCGGGCCGGCCTGGCGCCCGCGCCCGATCCCCAGATCCAGGCGCGCAGGACCCGCGCCACGCGCGGCTTCAATGGTGGGCGGCGGCCGGTGCCGAGCACGGCCTCGAGCGCGATCGCGGGCGAGGCGACCAAAGGCGGGCGGGGCTCGCCATGCTCGTCCTTCTGCGGCTCGAAGATGTGCAGCACCGCCGAATCGAGCAGGGTCGCCTCGGCATCCGCCATCCCGCGCGCCCCCGATGCAATCGTCTCCGACGCGCCCGTCCCGTCGCCGGCGGGCGCCAGGCTTACCCGGTCGAGCTCGGCTGCGATGGTGTCGATGGCCTCGTCCGACAGCACCCAGGATCCCAGGCCGATGGTCAGGAACCACGCGACATAGACGATGATGCCCGCCACCGTCGACAGGTCGAAGCTCTCGCGCAGATCCTGCCGGGTGTAGTGCAGGACGACCAGGAACACCGGCAGTTCCACCCCGCCGCGCCGATCCTCGACCTGCAGGCGGACGGCGTTGCCGAACAGGTCGACGTCGCGCCGGCCCATCAGCCGGCGCAGCGTCTCGGGCAGGTGCCATTCGGCGATCCGCTCGGCCGTGCGCACGTCGATTGCCCCGGCCTCGTGCAAGGCGGCCAGAAGCGTGCCGGTCTCCCGCCGGCGCGACGCCCGGTCGCTGTCCAGGTAGGCATCGAGCGTGTCGCGCAGGGCTTCGTCGGCACGCCCGAACTGGTCGATCATCGCGACGAGGCGGGCGACGGGGGCGCCGTAGTGCGTGTCGAGCAGGCGCCAGACCGGCTCGGTCAGGAAGCCCGGCCGCAGCAGGTCGCGGGCGCGGATGCCGGAATCCACCTCCTCGATCGCGCCCCGCATCGACCTTCGGACCAGTTCGCTCGAGCGGGTGCCGTCGGGGAGGCGATTGTAGGCATAGGGCACCGGGAAGCGATCGAGTTCGCCCTTGGCGACGATCGCCCGGCCATAGGCGCGCAGGATCGCCTCGACCGCGCCCGCGGGCGGCGCGTCGGCCGGGACATGCCGGCTGACGCCGTCGCCGAACAGCGCGAAGCCCGAGAAATGGAAGAAGGCCAGTTCCTGTCCGGCGGCGCGATACCCGCCCCCCACCTGCTGCAGCCGGCGCTCATGCAGGTTCCAGTAGGCGACGTTGTAGCCGGGGTGGCGGATGACGTGGGCGCCCGGGAACAGGCTGGCGAAGAAGTCGACCGCCTTCTGATCGACGAAGACGCCGTTGGCGGCGTCCTCGACGCAGTGCATCGCGATCCGCGCCCGCCACCATTCCAGCGCCCGGCGCGCTTCGGCGCCGGCACCGAGCCCGATGAAACCCAGATTGAACTGCCCGCTCAGGCTGACCGCGCGCAGCGCCCATTGCGGGTGGTCGGACGCGGTCACGAGGTGCGGCGTCAGCACGATATCCGCGCCGGCCGCGAAGGCGGCCGCGATCTCGTCGGGCGGTGCGAAGAAGACGATGTCGGGATCGACGTAGAGCACCTCGTCGTAGCCCTGGTCGAGCAGCCAGCCGAGCATGTCGGGCTTGATCGACGTACAGAACTCGGTGACGTTGTACAGGCGCCGCCGGAGGTCGAGGTCCGGGACGGCGACGTCGGCCGGGGTGAGCAGGCGGGTGCCGGCCGGATAGATGGCCACGTCGCCCGGCGCCACGCCGTCGGCGGCCAGCACCAGATAGCGGTCATGGCCGGGCAGGTGGCGGGCGACGCTGTCCATCAGCACCGCCGCGCGCGCCAGATAGTTGGCCGCACAGATCGAGAAGATCGCCCGCCGCTTGGCCGGGGCGCCGATCGAATTCATCGCACTCTTCCATCGGAGGTATCCGGAACATCGGGCTTCCGGGCCGGTATGGCGAATCGCTCACGCCGGGCGGCGCGAGCCCGGGGACATTCTATCGCAATTTCAGCCGCATGGGCGCCTGCGTCCGGCCAGGGCAGGCTCAGGCACTGGCATCCAGTCCGTTTCCGCCAGCGGCATCACTCGTGCTATTGCGACGGTGGGGTGGCCTCTGGGGGTGGGAAGCGGCAGATGAAGCTCGATTGCTACGTCACCGGCGGCATTGCCTGCGAGATCGTGCCGGCCCCGCAGGACCGGGCCTGGATGGACGCCTCGCCGGAGCGCTACCCCTATCGCTGCCTGCCGCTCAACATCGCCAACGCCTTCGGCTGGCACATCCTGACCCCGTGCATCCTCGACATCGAGTACACGGGCGGGCCCGAGAAGGAGGACATCCGCGTCACCTCGCCCGACCCGGTGCCGGGGTTCGAGCACCTGGCGCTGTCGCACTTCAAGCGCGGCATCCTGACCTTCCATCCGGGCTACCTGTTCCGCACCGACCCCGGCTGGCAGCTGCTGGCCGGAGGACCGTTCAACTGGCCGAAGGACGGGATCGCGCCCCTGACCGGCATCATCGAGACCGACTGGCTGCCCTTCCCCTTCACCATGAACTGGCAGATGACCCGGCCGGGACGGGTGCGCTTCGAGAAGGGCGAACCCTTCTGCCAGGTGGTGCCGGTGCCGGCCGGCGGCCTCGACCAGGTGGTGCCGCGGATCCGCGCGATCGATGCCGATCCCGAGTTGAAGGCGGAATTCGAGGCCTATCGCGACCGGCGCTCGGAGTTCCTGAAGCGCCTTGCGGAAGGCGAGGCCGAGGCGCGCCAGGAATCCTGGCAGAAATTCTACTTCCGCGGCAAGCTGCCGACCGGGACCCGGGCACCGGCCAGCCATGTCTCCAAGCTGCGCCTGGCCGATCCGGTCGACAGCCGCACGCCGCCGACGGCGGCGCAGGCGACACCCGCCCCGGCCACGGACGCCCCGAAGCGCCGGGCGCCGCTGCCGGGCCTGTCGCGGCGACCGGTGCCGATCAGCCGCCAGCACCATGAGGGAATCGCGGTGGCGGCGCCGGACTACCGGTTCGCCCAGGATGCCCAGCTGCTGCCGCTCGGCAAGACCGAGGTCGAACGGGCGTCGCTCGACTTCCCGATCGTCTTCGCGCTCGACCCGCCCGTCATGGCCGCGGTGGCCGGCGGCCAGCCGGGCCAGAACCTGTTCGTCCAGGACGGCGCCTGGGCGCCCGGAACCTACCTGCCGGCCATCGTGCGGCAGTACCCGTTCACCTTCGCGGCCGGGCCCCGCGACACGCCCGTGCTGTGCATCGACGAGGCGTGCCCGTGGCTCGACCGGACCTCGCCCCGCAAGCTGCTGGCGGGCGGCCAGCTGACCCCCCTCGGCAAGTCGGGAGCGGCCATCGCCGAGGCGCTGCTGCGCGAGACCGCGGCCGTCGCGGACTTCGTCGAGGCCCTGGCGGGGCGCGGCCTGCTGGTGCCGGCCGGCGTCAACCAGGACCATCCGATCGCCGAGCGGCCATCGTTCGCCCGGTTGCTGGTGGTCGACCATGTCCGCTACGGTGCCCTGCCGGCATCGGTCGCCGAAGACTGGCGCCGCCGCGGCTGGAGCGCCCTGGTGGCGGCGCAGGTCCGTTCGCTTGGCAACTGGCGCCGGCTGGCGGAGCGCGAGGCCGCGCGGAGCGCGGCCGCCGCGGTCCCGCCGGCCACTGTCTCGAGCAAGGAGCCCGCATGAGCTTCGCGGAAATCGTCGCCGCCTTCACCCGTGCGGTCGTCGCCGGCGACGGCGAGGGGCTGGCCGGCCTCTTCACCCCCGACGGCACCTATGTCGACGGCTTCTACGGCCCCTTCGTCGGCCGTGCGGCGATCGCGGAGATGCTGCGCCACCATTTCCATGGCGCCGCCCGGGATTTCCGGTGGGAGATGACGGACCCGGTATCGGACGGCCGCATCGGCTATGCCCGCTATCTCTTCAGCTACACCTCGACCATGCCGGAAGCCGCCGGGCGTCGGGTGATCTTCGCCGGGATCGGCTGCTTCGAGCTGTCGGGCGACGCCATCGCCCGCTATTCGGAAGTGTTCGACCGCGGTACCGCGCTGGCCCAGCTCGACTTCGCGCCGGAGCGGATCAAGAAGGCGCTGCTGCGCTGGGCGGCGGCCGAGGCGGCCCGGCCGGACGCCGCCCTGCACCGCGGTCCCTGACCGGGCCCGGCTGCCATGTGCGCCCGCTACAGCATCACCACCGCGCCGGAGGCGCTCGCCCGCCTGTTCGGCTCGGCCGGGCCACCGCCCAACCTGCCGCCGCGCTACAACGTGGCGCCGACCCAGAAGGCGCCGGTGGTCCGCGCCGCCGGGGCAGGACAGATGGGCGGTCGCCGGCTCGACCTGCTGCGCTGGGGGCTGATCCCGTCCTGGTCGAAGGGGCCGGACGCGCGCTTCACCATGGTCAACGCCCGGGCCGACACGGTCGCCGACAAACCCGCCTACCGCAACGCCTTCCGCGACCGCCGCTGCCTGGTGCCGGTCGACGGCTTCTACGAGTGGCAGGCCACCGTCGGCGGCAAGCGGCCCATGCGCATCGTCCGGCCGGATCGCGCGCCCTTCGCGCTGGCCGGCCTGTGGGAGCGCTGGGCCCCGCCCGGGGGCGAGGCGCCGGTCGAGAGCTTCACCATCGTGACGACCGAGGCCAACGACCGCCTGCGGCCGATCCATGACCGTATGCCGGTGCTGCTCGACCCGGCCGACTGGGGCACCTGGCTGGAGGGTCCCTCGGCCCGCGCGGCCGTCCTGATGCGGCCCGCGCCCGACTCGGCACTGGTCGCCTATCCGGTGTCCGCGCGTGTCGGCAACGTGCGGAACGACGACCCGGATCTCCTCCTGGAAGAACGGGGAACCCTGCTTCTATAAGGCCTTAGGGGGTGTTCCTCGGGCGGCCGATCGTCTAGGCTCCCGGGGATCGCAATGTAGCCGGAGCGACTGGGGACCCCGCATGGGCGCCGACAAGGGGACATTCGACCTGCCACCGGCCGGTCATCTCGAATGGATCGGCAGCACCGATCCCGAACAGTTCCACCGCGTCGGGCGCCGCTACCGGCAGTTCCTGGTGGAGGACGCGGGCCTTGCCCCCCACCATCTCCTCCTCGATATCGGCTGCGGCACCGGCCGGATCGCGATCGCGCTCGCGGATTATCTGGAGCCGCCGGGCGGCTATGTCGGCTTCGACGTCTGGCGCGAGGGCGTCGAATGGTGCCGGCAGGAGATCGGCCGCCGGCGCCCCGAGTTCACCTTCGTCCATGCCGACGTCGACGAGCCGCACCTCAATCCCGCCGGCACCCTGCCGATCGAGGACTGGCGCTTCCCCGCGACCGACGGCAGCGTCGACCGCGCGCTCGCCCTGTCGGTCTTCACCCATCTCGACGGGCTGACCGCGCGTCACTACCTGCGGGAACTGGCGCGGGTCCTGAAGCCGGGGGGCAAGGCGCTGCTCACCTTCTTCCTCATCGACCAGGCGGGCGAGGAGCACCTTCGCGACTGGCCGGACGGCGCCGACCTGCTGGGCGGGCCGCGCACGCCGCTCCTGATGCGCTTCGGCAAGGACCTGTTCTCGGCCTGGGACCCGGCGGCGCTCGAAGGGGCGGCGGCGGCGGCCGGCCTGGTGGTCGCCGGCCGCGAGGCGGGGGACTGGTGCGGCCGGCCGCCGGTGCGCCCCGACCGGCCGCATCACCAGGACCACCTGATTCTGATGCGTCCTTCGGTGGGCGGGGGCTGAGCCGCGGGCCCCTCCGGAACCCTTCCACCACGCGCGCCCAGCGAGTAGAAGTTCGGGCCCGGCTTACGCAGCGATGGAACGGGGGGCGAGGGGGGAAATGGACGCGGGATCGGCACAAGCCGACACGATCGACCCGATTCGGGCGCGGCTCCTGTCGCGGGACGTGCTGGCGGGAATCCTGTTCCTGGCGCTCGGCCTGGGCGGGGTCTATCTCAACGAGTACCGGCTCGGCAGCGCGGCCCGCATGGGCCCCGGCTACATGCCGATGCTGGTCTTCGGTTCGCTCGCCGCCATGGGCGCTCTGGTGACGGCGAAGGGCCTGGTCCGCCCCGGCCCGCCGACCGAGCGCATGGCGATCGCCGCCACCATCTGGATCCTGGCCTCGCTGCTCGCCTTCGCGCTCGCCATCGAGCGGCTGGGGCTGGTGGCCGCCACCATCGTCCTGGTCTGCGTCGCCAGCCTGGCCGGCAATGTCGGCCGGCCGATCCGGGTGGTGTCGCTGGCGATCGGGCTGGCGCTCTTCTCGGTCGCGATATTCGTCTGGGGGCTCGGCGTTTCGATGAAGGTCTGGCCATGGACATTCTAGGCGGCCTCTGGTTCGGCCTGGGCGTCGCCCTCGAACCCGCCAACATCGGCTTCTGCTTCATCGGCGCCCTGCTCGGCACGCTGATCGGCGTCCTGCCGGGCGTCGGCCCGGTCGCCACCATCGCCCTGCTGCTGCCGATCACCTTCGGGCTGCCGGCGACCTCGGCCATCATCATGCTGGCCGGCATCTTCTACGGTGCGCAGTATGGCGGGTCGACCACCGCGATCCTGATCAAGCTGCCGGGCGAGACCTCGTCCGTGGTCACGACCCTGGACGGCTATGCCATGGCCCAGCAGGGCCGGGGCGGGGCGGCGCTGGCCACGGCGGCGCTGGGCTCGTTCTTCGCCGGCACGGTCGCGACGCTGTTCATCGCCATCGCCGGGCCGCTGCTCACCACGATCGCCCTCAGCTTCAGCTCGGCCGAATACTTCTCGCTGATGGTGCTGGGCCTCATTGCTTCGGTGGTGCTGGCGCACGGCTCGGTCCTCAAGGCCATCGCCATGATCTTCGTCGGCCTCGGCCTGGGGCTGGTCGGCACCGACGTCAATTCGGGCGAGCTGCGCTTCGCCTTCGACATCCAGGAACTGTCGGACGGCATCGGCTTCGTGCCGGTCGTACTTGGCCTGTTCGGGGTGTCCGAGGTGATCCGCAACCTGGAGACGGCCGACTGGCGTACCGCGCGCATCGCACCCATCTCCCGCCTGTGGCTGACGCGCGACGACTTCCGCCAGGCAGCCCCGGCCGCCCTGCGCGGAACCGTCCTCGGTTCGTTCCTCGGCGTGCTGCCGGGCGGCGGCGCGGCGCTCGCCAGCTTCGCCTCCTACGGGTTGGAGAAGAAGCTGGCGCGCGACCCGAGCCGCTTCGGCAAGGGCGCGATCGAGGGCGTGGCGGGGCCCGAATCGGCCAACAACGCGGCCGCCCAGACCTCGTTCATCCCCTTGCTGACGCTGGGCCTGCCGACCAACGCGGTGATGGCGCTGATGGTCGGCGCGCTCATCATCCAGGGCATCCAGCCGGGCCCGCTGATGATGGAACGCCAGCCCGATCTGTTCTGGGGGCTGGTCGCCAGCATGTGGGTCGGCAACATCATGCTGCTGGTCATCAACCTGCCGCTGGTCGGGATCTGGGTGCGGCTGCTGAAGGTGCCCTACGACCTGCTCTATCCGGCGATCCTCGTCTTCTCGGCGATCGGCGTGTACAGCCTGAACAACAGCGCCTTCGACATCTACGTCACCATCCTGTTCGGCTTCGTCGGCTACCTGCTGCTGAAGCTGGAGTGCGAGCCGGTGCCGCTGGTGCTGGGCTTCGTGCTCGGGCCGCTGATGGAGGAGCATCTGCGCCGCGCCCTGCTGCTGTCGCGCGGCGACGCCAAGGTCTTCATCGACCGGCCCATCAGCCTCGGCCTGATGGCCGTCTCGGCCGTGCTGCTGCTTGCCATCGTCCTGCCGGCCTTCCGGCGCCGGCGCGGGGAAATGTTCCAGGAATAGGAACGATCGCCGCGCCGGGCTAACCGACCCGATAGTGGAGGAAACATGAAGCGCGCCTTGCTGCTTGCCGCCGCCGCCGCGGCCCTCGTCGCGGTCCCGGCCGCGGCGAAGTACCCCGAGAAGCCGATCCGGCTGGTGGTCGGCTTCACCCCCGCCGGCGCCACCGACATCCTGGCCCGCGTCGTCGCGGCCAAGGTCGGCGAGATGCAGAAATGGGAGATCGTGGTCGACAACAAGCCGGGTGCCGCCGGCAATGTCGGCGCCGACATCGTCGCCAAGTCGGCGCCCGACGGCTACACCTGGATGCTGACGCAGATCGCCACCCACGGCATCGTCCCCAACCTCTACAAGAAGCTGCCGTTCGATTCGGTGAAGGATTTCGCCGGCGTCACCCAGCTGGTCGGCGTGCCGAACGTGATCAGCGCCTGCAAGAACTTCCCGGCCAACTCGATCGCCGACGTGATCCGGATCGCCAAGGAGAAGCCGGGGTCGGTGTCCTACGCCTCGTCCGGCAACGGCACCTCGCTGCACATCTCCGGGCACCTGTTCAAGGTGCTGGCCGGCATCGACATCCTGCACGTTCCCTACCGCGGTGCCGGCCCGGCCCTCAACGACTGCCTTGCCGGCAACGTCTCGCTGATCGTCAACAACTTCCCCGAGACGGTCGCCCATGTGGAGGCCGGCACCCTGCGGCCGCTCGCCGTCACCACCGCCCAGCGCGCGCCGCAATACCCGAACGTGCCGACGATGCGCGAGGCGGGCGTCGCCGACTACGAGGTCTCGGCCTGGTTCGGCATCGTCGTGCCGGCCAAGACCCCGCGTGCGGTGATCGACCAGATCCATGACGCCGTGCTCCAGGCGCTGGCGCAGCCGGACGTCAAGAAGCGGCTGCTCGACCTGGGCGGGGTGGTGGTCGGCTCCAAGCCGGAAGAGTTCGAGGCCTTCTACAAGGGCGAAATCGCCAAGTGGAAGCCGATCGTCGAGACCTCGGGCGCGCAGATCGAGTAGGGCGGCCCCGCCGGGGGCCCCGACGGGGCCCCGGCTACCGCGCCTTGGCCGCCGACCTGATCAGGTCGGCGGCCTTCTCGGCGATCATGATGGTGGCGGCGTTGGTGTTGCCCGACACCATCACCGGCATCACCGAGGCATCGACCACCCGGAGCCCGTCCAGCCCGTGCACCCGCAGCTCGGGGTCGACCACCGCCATGCGGTCGCGGCCCATGCGGCAGCTGCCGACCGGGTGATAGACGGTGGTGCCGTTGCGCCTGGCATAATCGAGCCATTCCGCGTCGGTCTGGACGTCCAGGCCGGGATGCTTCTCGCCGGCGTTCCAGGGGGCGAACGCCGGTGCCTCCAGGATTGCGCGGCTCATCCGCAGGCCGGCCACCGTCACCATCTGGTCGGTTTCCGCGGCCAGGTAGTTGGGGCGGATCGCCGGCGGCTCCAGCGGGTCGGCGGACCGGATCATCACCGTGCCGCGGCTTTCCGGCCGCAGCTGCCAGCCGCCCAGCGTCGCCCCCGGCTCGTCGTCGAGCTTGCCCAGCACCCCGTCCTTGAAGCTGGCGGCGGCGAACGAGAGCTGGAAGTCGGGCGCATCCAGTCCCGGCCGGGTCTTGATGAAGCCGACCCCGTTGCCGGCGGAATAGGTCAGGATACCGCGGCCGAAGAGGGCGTAGCGCGCCGCCTCGACCAGGAGCCGCCAGCCGCGCGACAGCTCGTTGATGCTGGCCACGCCCTTCATCCGGTGGACGATCCGGCTGACGAAATGGTCATGCAGGTTGCGCCCCACGCCCGGCAGCTCGCGCACCGGCCGGATGCCGAGGTCGCGCAGGAGGTCGCCCGGGCCGATGCCCGACACCTGGAGGAGCTGGGGGGAGTTGATCGACCCGCCGGACAGGATGACCTCGCGCCGGGCGCGGGCGAACTTCTCCTGGCCGCCCTGGGTGAAGGCGACCCCGGTCGCCCGCCAGTCCTCGACCGTCACCCGGGTCGCCATCGCCTCGGTCTCGACCTGGAGGTTCGGGCGCTCCATCACCGGCTTCAGGTAGGCCCGGGCGGTCGAGGCGCGGAAGCGGCCGCGCCGGGTCTGCTGGTAGTAGCCGACCCCTTCCTGCTCGGCGCCGTTGGTGTCGGGATTGAAGGGCAGCCCCAGCTCCTGGCCGGCCTGGACGAAGGCATGGGTCAGGACATGGTGGTCGGGAAACTCGTCGACCGTCAGCGGTCCGTCGCCGCCGCGATAGGCGGGGTCGCCCGCCGCCTTGGTCTCGGCCTTCTTGAAGTAGGGCAGGACCTCGTCGTAGGACCAGCCGCGGTTGCCGGCCTGGGCCCAGGAATCGAAGTCCTGGCGCTGCCCGCGGACATAAATCAGGCCGTTGATGGAGCTGGAGCCGCCCAGCACCCGGCCGCGCGGGAACAGCATCGCGCGATTGTTGGTGCCGGGCTCCGGCTCGGTGCGGTACACCCAGTTGACCCGCTTGTCGTCGAGCATCCGGATGAAGCCGGCCGGTATATGGATCCAGGGCAAGCGATCCTTCGGCCCGGCCTCGAGGAGCAGCACGGTGACGCCGGGATCCTCCGAGAGCCGGTTTGCGAGGACGCAGCCGGCCGATCCCGCCCCAACGATGACGTAGTCGAATTCCATGCGCTCCTGTCACCCCCCAGCGGCCCCTCACGATTACCACTTTCGCGCCACGCGATTCACTTATTTCGCGATTCTGGTCGGGCTTGCTGCCGCCGCGATCGGCCCGGCGGCGGCCGAGCCGGCCGGCTGGTACGGCCGCATCGACCTCGGCTGGGAGACGGGCACGAGCGCCCGGTTCCAGGACTGGAACTGCGGCGGGACCGACCCGGCGGCGGTGCCGCTCTATGGCTGCCTCGCCCGGGCCAAGGGCGAGTTCGGCCAGTCCGTGGCGCTGGGCGGCGGCATCGGCTACCGCATCGACGAGCGCTTCCGCGTCGACCTGACGCTCGGCTGGCGGCCGCAATTCCGCTTCGAGGGGCAGGCGAACTTCCCGGTCCAGGGCGGCCAGCCGGTCGACGGCGACGTCTCGACGCTGACCGGGATGGTCAACGGCTATCTCGACCTGGCGCCCTTGCTGCCGGTCGATCTCGGCCCGTTCCAGCCCTTCGTCGGTGCCGGCATCGGCGTCTCGCGCAACCGGCTCGACCGCACCACGCTCGCCTTCCCGGCCATCCCGCAGATCGTGGCGACCCCGGGCGGCACCACCACCAGCTTCGCCTGGACCGCCACCGCCGGCACCGGCATCCGCCTCGGCGACGGGCTGACGCTGGAGATCGCCTACCGCTACACCGATTTCGGGCAGGTCGAGAGCGACCGCGGCGATGCCACCCGGTTCCGCACCAGCGGCACCGTGCCGCTGCCGATCGACGGCACCAGGGCCGACCTGCGCAGCCATGGCGTCTCGGTCGGCCTGCGCTATGCGTTCTGAAGCACCTGCCGGGACAAGAAAGCGGCGGATCCGGATCGTCCCCTCCGGGCATGCGTGGCCGGCATGCGCGGGGCCGGCGCGGCCCTGCGTGCCGACCTGGTCGCGCTCAGATCAGGCGGGGACCACGCCATTCTCCCACGGCAGCACGCGCAGCTCGGGCCACAGGGCCTGCCAGCGGGCGGCCTTGGCGCGATAGACCGCCTCGGTCACCAGCCGGTGGTTGGGTCGGATGGTGAGGGCGAGCAGGTCGTCGAGACCGAACGGCGCGTGGCCGGCAAGCCGTCCCTCCTCGCGGCGGACGGCGATCGCGGTCGCCGTCGTCGGATAGGTCGCGACCGCCGCGGCGATCGACCGGTAGGGATCGATCGCGCGGCCGAAGCGGCGCTGGTACCAGAGGTGGACCCGGGCCTGGTTCTTGACGTCGAGCCGGAGCGGCAGGGCCGGGAAGGCGGCCCGCGCCCGGGCGTCGGCCGCCTGCTCGGCTTCCGCCGACAGGTCCGCCGGGTCGAAATAGACGATGTCGAGGTCGGCGATCCCGTGGCCGGGCGGGCGCCCGGTGGCATGGTTCCAGACCGTTTGTGCGATGGCGCCGGCCGCGACGTGGGCCTGGGGCAGGTCCAGTGCCGGCAGCGCATCCAGCACCTGCCCCAGCCAGGGAAAGGATGCCAGCGCGGGTTCGAGGCGGATCACGCCCGTACCCGCGGGCTTCCGATCCGCCCCGGGGTCAGCTGCGGGGGCGGATGGCCACCAGGAAGATGCCGCCGATCAGGGCCGCGATGCCGCCGATGAGGTAGATCATCGTCCCGTCGGTGAAGCGGCCGGTCAGGGAATTCACGACCTGGTCGACCGGCGCATTCGACGCCCGCCAGGCGAAGGCCAGAAGAACCGCGCCGACGCAGACGAGGACGATGCCGAGGATGCCGCTGGACCGCATGGTGCTGCTCCGTGAGATTGCGGACCGGAACGTCCGCGACCGTCGAAGGTTCCGCACCGCGCGGAATCGGTGGCTCAGGCACCGAGAATGAAGGCCACATGGATGTCGCCGCTCCCCGCCCCGGGGCCATCCCGCCGGCCTCTCCCTTGGATGGGGCCCTGAACCCGACCGCCGAACATAGCGGCTGGCGGCATCCCGCCGCCACGGCCAAGCGCGCGATTCCTCCTGAAATTTTTTCTGGACTGTCCTATATAGGGTCCGTCAACTCGTTTTGGGTTCGGCCGACATGCTGCTCGACGGAGCGCCGACCCGGTCTTCTCCCATGCGACGGTTGTCCCGCCCCGCATCGTGCCGGGCGGCAATTGGACTGGGAGAGGGCCCATGGCCGTCGGTACCGTCAAGTGGTTCAACAGCACGAAGGGCTATGGCTTCATCCAGCCCGACGACGGCCAGAAGGATGTCTTCGTGCATGTTTCCGCGGTCGAACGGGCCGGCATGCCGGGTCTCAACGAGGGGCAGCGCGTCAGCTACGAGCTCGAGCGCGGCCAGCAGGGCAAGGTCGCCGCGGTCAATCTGAAGGCCGTCTGATCGCGTGTGCGGAGCCGGATGACCGGTTGCGCCGCCGGACGGTTATGTCCACCTGGCAGGAGGGTACGTGTCAAAAGAGGATCTGATCCAGTTCGAGGGGGTGGTGCTCGAAATGCTCCCGGAGTTTCGCTTCCGCGTCCGTCTCGACAGCGGACACGAGATTCTCGCCTACACCGGCGGCAAGATGCGCAAGCACCGCATCCGCATCCTGGCCGGCGACCGGGTGACGGTCGAGATGACCCCCTATGACCTGACCAAGGGGCGCATCACCTTCCGCCACAAGGACGAGCGCGCCCCGGTCGTGGCCGCGGCACCGCGCCGCCCGCAGTTCCAGCGCCGCCGCTAGAAGGCCCGCCGCCCACCCCGTCGCGCGGCGTGGGCGGCTGATCGCCGCCATTTCGTCCCCGCCGTCCCCGGACGGCCTCCCGTCGCAACCATGCGTTGCCGGCGGCCCGACCTGTTGTCCGTCTCCTCCCTTAGTTGCGGCCCGGCCGCCGATGGACTGGCCAAGCGCGATGCGCGCGGCTATGTTCTGAATTGGTAACAATCGGCGTCAAAGGCCGAAGCCAAGCGGCGGGCACCGCCCGCCCCGGGAGGAGACATCGATGAACTGGAAACAATTCGTGGGCGCCGCCATCGCGGTTGCCGGCCTGGGCGTACTCACCCCCGCGGGGGCGCAGACGATCACGCTCAGCGGGGCCTCGCAATTCAACGACGACCATGCGTTCACCAAGACCATGGTTCGCTTCGAAGAGCTGGTGAAGAAGTATTACGGCAAACCGATCGAGTTCAAGCTGCACAAGAACAGCGAGCTCGGCCTCGAGAAGCAGTATTTCGAGTACATGGCACAGGGCAAGGCGGTCGACTACGCGGTGGTGTCGCCGGCCCACATGTCGACCTTCTCGCGGGCAGCGCCCTTCATCGACGCGCCGTTCCTGTTCCGTGACCTGGATCATTGGAACAAGGTGCTGGATGCGGACTTGCTGAAGCCGATCGCCGACGAGATCGCCCAGAAGGCCGACGTCATGCTGATCGGCTATGCCGGCGGCGGCGTGCGCAACATCTTCGTCAACAAGCCGATCCGCAGCCTGGCCGAGGCCAAGGGCCTGAAGGTCCGCGTGCAGGGCGCCCCGATCTGGAGCCGCGCCCTTGCCGCGACCGGAATGTCGCCGACCGTCATCGCCTACAACGAGGTCTACAACGCCATCCAGAACGGCGTCATCAGCGCCGGCGAGAACGAGGCCGCGGGCGTCGAGCAGATGAAGTTCTTCGAGGTGGCGCCCAACCTCTCGATGACCGAGCACGCCATCACCATCCGTCCGCTGTGCTTCTCGGTGAAGACCTTCAAGAAGCTGCCGCCCGAGCTGCAGCAGGCGATCCTGAAGGCCGGCAAGGAGGCCGGGGCCTACGGGCGCCAGGTCGAATCGTCCGAGGATGCCGCCAAGCTCGACGCCCTGGAGAAGGCGGGCAAGCTGAAGCGCATCCCGTTCGAGGGCCGCGACCAGATGAAGAAGCTGGTCGACCCGGTCATGGCGGCCTACGCCAAGGACATCGGGGTCGAGAAGATCTTCGAGCAGATCACCGCGACCAAGTGATCGGCCGGCACGTTCCCCCGCTGCCGCACGCGCGGTCGCGGGGGGCGTGCCCCTCGTCCCGTCCGGCGGACAATCCAGGAGACATGGCGTGACCGGCTCTTCCGGCCTCTGGCGTTCGCTGACGGCGGCGCTGCACCAGATTCTCTCGATCCTGCTCTGCATCTCGGTGCTGATCCTGGTGATCCCGGTGACGCTGCAGATCTTCTCGCGCTTCACCGAACTCATTCCGCACTACATCTGGACCGAGGAAATGGCCCGCTTCCTCTTCGTCTGGATGGTCATGATCGGGGCCATGGTCGGCGTGCGTGAGAGCGCGCATTTCAACGTCGACCTGTGGCCGCCGGGACGGCCGCGGCTGACCGCCGTCATCAACCTCATCACGCGCCTCGCCATCCTGGTCTTCGCCGTCACCTTCGTGATCGCGGGATGGGAGTTCACGCTTTTCGGCTGGAACCGCATCTCGGAACTGGCGGAACTGCCCCTGTGGATGATCCATATCGCCTGGCCGCTGACCGGCTTCGTGTGGATCGTCTTCTCGGGCGAGCAGGTGCTCGACGACGTGCGCGCGCTGGCTGGGGGGACCCGCTGATGGGCGCCGCCGTGCTGAGCCCCGGAATGGCCGCGCTGGTGCTGTTCGGGATCTTCTTCGGCCTGATGGCCCTGCGCGTGCCGATCGCCTTCGCCCTCGGCCTCGCCTGCCTGCCGATCCTGCTGATCGAGCCGCACCTGTCGCCGATGACCCTCGTGCAGGAGACGTTCAACGCCTACAACTCCTTCATCCTGCTGGCGGTGCCGTTCTTCCTGCTGACCGCCAACCTGATGAACAGCGGCGGCATCACCAACCGCCTGATGCGCCTGTCCCGGTCGATGGTCGGCCACTTCCCGGGCAGCCTCGCCCAGATCAACGTCGTCCTGTCCTTCTTCTTCGCCGGCATCTCGGGCTCGTCGACCGCCGATGCGGCGAGCCAGTCGAAGATCTTCATCGAGGCGCAGCGGCGCGAGGGCTACGAGGACAGCTTCTCGGTCGCCATCACCGCGGTCTCCTCGGTGCTGGCGGTGATCATCCCGCCGTCGATCCTGATGATCGTCTGGGGCGGCATCCTGACGGTGTCGATCGGCGCGCTGTTCCTGGCGGGCATCGTGCCCGGCCTGCTGCTCGGCATGGTCCAGATGGCGACCGTGCACGTCTATGCGAAGATGCGCGGCTACCCGACCTATCCGCGCTCCACCTGGCGCGAGTTCGCGGGCGCGCTGTTCGTCTCGATCCCGGCCCTGATGACGCCGGGGATCATCATCGGCGGCAAGGTCTTCGGCTGGTTCACCGCCACCGAATCGGCCTGCATCGCGGTGCTCTACGCGGCCGTGCTGTCCTTCTGCGTCTATCGCGAGATGGACACCAAGGGCTTCTACAACGCGCTCCTGGACACGGGACGGCTGGCGGCCGTCGCCCTCTTCTGCGTCGGCACGGCCAGCGCCTTCGGCTGGCTGATGGCCTACTACCAGATCCCCAAGGCGATCCTGTCCGGCGTGCAGGCGTGGGAACTGGGGCCGATCGGCGTCGGCTTCCTGGTCGCCGCGACCTTCCTCGTCGTCGGCTGCTTCCTCGACGCCATCCCGGCCATCATCATCGTCGGCACCATCCTCGATCCGGTGGCGCGCGCCTCCGGCCTCGACCCGGTGCAGTTCGCGATGATCGGCATCGTCTCGCTCGCCTTCGGGCTGGTGACGCCGCCCTACGGGCTATGCCTGATGATCGCCTGCTCGGTGGCGGGGTTGCGGATCGGCGACGTCATCAAGGATACCATGATCATGCTGATGCCCATGCTGGGGGTGCTGATCCTGGTCATCCTGTGGCCCCAGGTAACGCTGTTCCTGCCCAGCCTGATCTCGCCCGAATTCCTGCGCTGAGGAGGGAAGGGACCACGCATGGCCACGATCGAACCCCTCTCGGACGCGCTCGGCTGCCGGCTGACCGGCATCGACCTGGGCTGCCCGCTCGACGACGCCGACTTCGCGACCATCGAGCGGGCGCTGCACGAGCACCTGGTGGTGATCCTGCCCGGCCAGCAGGGGCTCGATCCGGCGCGCTACGCCGCCTTCGCCCGGCGCTTCGGCCGGCCGGAGCCGCACGTCATCGACCAGTTCCACCACCCGGCCGATCCCAACATCCTGATCCTGTCGAACGTGGTGGTGGATGGCCGGCCGACGGGTCTGATGGACGGCGGCACCTACTACCACAGCGACTATTCCTACCTGCCGGTGCCCGCGCGCTGCACCATGCTGCACGCGATCCGCATCGCCGACAGCGGCGCGGGGACCGGCTTCGCCAACCTGCGGCGCGCCTGGGAGGACCTGCCCGAGGCGATGAAGACGCGCATCGACGGGCTGGTCTGCCGCCACCACTACGGCAACCGCGACGACCTGGACGAGCGCTCGCGCACCGCCGCCTCGCCGCTCAGCGCCGCCCAGAAGGCCAGGATGGACTGGGTGCGCCATCCCCTGGTGCGCCGCCATCCGCACACCGGCCGGCCGACCCTCTATGCCGTCTCCGGCAGCTCCTTCGGGATCGAGGGGATGGACGACCGGGAAGGGGTGGCCCTGCTCGACGAGCTGAAGGCGCATGCGACCCAGGCCCGATACCTGCACCGCCCGAGCTACGCCGAAGGCGACGTCGTCATCTGGGACAATTGCTGCCTGCTGCATTCGGCGCCGCTGGTCGACCCGACCCACCCGCGGACCTTGTGGCGGATCACGGTCAAGGACGTCGGCCCCACCTGCTGATCGCGTCGCACGGGAAACCCGCCGGGCCAATCCAATTTTATGGTTGAAGACCGCCCGCCAAGCCCATAATATTGGCGGAGAAATTGGTTGGACACGTGCAGGAGTTGCAGATGGACGATCCGGTCCGCGACCGGCTGGTCATGTCCGATGTTGCCTCTCCCCTGCGGGAGAATCCGGTGGGCCTGTCCAGGCACGGCAGCGAAGCCGGGCAGGGCGCGCGGGTGGTGCCGGGCCTGCCGGTGAAGGAAGCGCTCCGCTTCCCCTTGCCCTCTCCAGGGGGCCGCTCCGGCCGCTAGGGTGCGCCGTCGCGGGTCTTCAGATGATCCGCCAGCCGCAGGGCCAGCGCCACGATCGTCAATGTGGGATTCGCCCATCCCGCCGTCGGAAAGAGCGAGCTGCCGGTCACAGAGTGGTTCGTCTTGTCGAAGACGCGGCGATCGGCACCGGTCACGGCCCGGCCCGGCCCGGCGCGATGCCGGCCAGGTCCACGTCGCCGGATGCCAGCAGCAGGCGGGCATTCTCGATCCCGACGATACAGAGGTCGGCCTCGGTCGGGGCAAACCCAGCGTCTGGCTGTGCGATGTTGGGCAACACCGTAACGTCCCATTGCCAGAAAAAATGCGACCCATCGGGAATGATGCAACAGGAACGGAGCCGCTGACGCTCCGGTGGGGCTGTCGGTCCGCTCAGAAGGCCGCGATGTGGTCGACGATCAGCTGGTCGAGGCGCGCCGTGTCGCGGTGGGCGATGGCCGCGATCATCGCGTGATGCTCCGCGCCGCTGGCGCGCAGGCCCTCGGTCGTCCGCCAGCGGCCGGTGGTGCCGAAATGGCTGCGCTCGCGCAGGGACTGCACCGTCTCCACCAGGACCGGATTGCCGGCGATGGCGAAGAAATGGTCGTGGAAGGCGGCGTTGGTGGCGGCCTGGGGCTGCCGTCCGGCGCTCTCGACGGAATGGTCGAAGGCGATCGCCAGCCGCTCCAGGGTGGCGATGTCGTCGGCGCTGGCCCGCTCGACGACCAGCGCGGCGGCGCTGCGCTCGATCGCGGTCCGCACGAAATAGAGCTGGTCGCGCTGCACCGGATCCTGGGTGGCGACCCGGAAGCCGTGGTTGGCGCGATGCTCCACCAGGCGCTGGGTCTTCAGCTCGCCGAGCGCCTTGCGGATGTCGAACTGGGTGGCGCCGTAGCGCTGCTGCAGCTCGATCAGCTTCAGCCATTCGCCATGGCTGAAGCTGCCGAACTCGATGTCGTTGCGGATACGCCGGACCAGCCCGTCGAGCCGTTCGGCGGCCGCATGCGACTTGGGCATCGTCCGGGCGCGGCCTACTTCTTCGGGGGTGGGGCCGTGGCGGCGAAGGAGGGGCGGGCCAGCATGGCCGCGTGCCATTGCGCCAGGGCCGGGCGGCCGGCCCGCCAGTCCGACCCAGTGCCGAGCCGGTCGAAATAGGCGAGCCCGCAGGCCAGCGTCACCGGCCCGAAGGCGGCGGCGACGGGAATGGAGCCGGCGACCGTTTCCAGATGGTCGAGGCAGCGCCGGGCGCGCTGCACCTCGCCGTCGAAGATGACGGCCGAGCGCTTGTCCTCGGGCCGGCCCAGTTCCCGGCCATAGGCGATGCAGCCGTCGAGGAAGCCCATGGCGAGCGCCTCGAACGCGCGGTCGTGCCACAGGTTGGGGCCGCCGTTCGGCAGGAAGCGCGGGCCGACATGCAGCCGGTCGAGATACTCTGCGATCGTCTTGGTGTCGCTGAGGGCGATGCCGTCGTCGGTCACCAGGACCGGCACGCGGCCGAGCGGCGACACCGCCAGGACGACGCTGTTCGGATCGCGCAGCGTCGCCGGGACTTCCTCGATCCGGTCGGCCAGGCCCAGCTCGTGCGCCTGCACCCGGACGATCCGGGCATAGGGCGAACCCGCGGTCATGTAGAGGCGCATGCTGGTCACTCTCCCTCGTCCGCGCCGAACACGCGGGCGAAAATCGTATCGACGTGGCGGGTGTGGTAGCCGAGGTCGAACAGGGCCGCGATCTCCGCCGGCGACAGGTACTGGCCGACCTCGGCATCGGCGTTCAGCAGGTCGAGGAACTGGCCGCGGCCGTGCCATGCCTCCATGGCGTTGCGCTGCACCAGGCGATAGGCGTCCTCGCGGCTGGCGCCCTTCTGGGTCAGGGCCAGCAGCACGCGCTGCGAGTGGACGATGCCGCCGCCCGTCTCCAGGTTGGCGCGCATCCGCTCGGGATAGACCACCAGCTGCTCGACCACGCTGGCGGTGCGGGCGAGCGCGAAGTCGAGCGCGATGGTGGCGTCCGGCCCGAACACCCGCTCGACCCCCGAATGGGAGATGTCGCGCTCGTGCCACAGGGCGACGTTCTCCAGCGCCGGCACCACGGCGGCGCGGATGATGCGGGCAAGCCCGGTCAGGTTCTCGGTCAGCACCGGGTTGCGCTTGTGCGGCATCGCCGACGAGCCCTTCTGGCCCGGCGCGAAATACTCCTCGGCCTCGCGCACCTCGGTGCGCTGCAGGTGGCGGATCTCGATCGCCAGCCGCTCGATGCCGCTCGCCACCACGCCCAGCACGGCGAAGAACATGGCGTGCCGGTCGCGCGGGATGACCTGGGTCGAGACCGGCTCGACCGCCAGGCCGAGCTTGGCCGCGACATGCGCCTCGACCCGGGGGTCGATGTTGGCGAAGGTGCCGACCGCGCCCGAGATGGCGCAGGTGGCGATCTCCCGGCGGGCGGCCACCAGCCGGTCGCGGTTGCGGTGGAACTCGGCATAGTGCCCGGCCAGCTTCAGGCCGAAGGTGGTCGGCTCGGCATGGATGGCGTGGCTGCGGCCGATGCAGACCGTGTCCTTGTGCTCGATCGCGCGGCGCCGCAGGGCGGCCAGGACCGCGTCGACATCCTCCAGCAGGAGGTCGCAGGCCTGGACCAGCTGCACGGCAAGGCAGGTGTCGAGCACGTCGGACGAGGTCATGCCCTGGTGGACGAAGCGTGCCTCCGGCCCGACATGCTCGGCCAGGTTGGTCAGGAAGGCGATCACGTCGTGGCGCGTCTCGCGCTCGATCGCGTCGATGCGCTCGATCTCGAAGCGGCCGCGCTCCCAGACCGCGCGGGCGGCCTCGGCCGGGATCACCCCCAGCTCGGCCTGCGCGTCGCAGGCATGGGCCTCGATCTCGAACCAGATGCGGAACCGGTTCTGCGGCTCCCAGATGGCGGCCATGCGCGGCCGGCTGTAGCGGGGAATCATGTCAAAGTCCGTCTTTCGCGGGGGCCGCACTTTCGCAGAAGGGGCCGCACTTTCACAGAAGGAATGGGCCGGGGAAAGCGTCCGTCACTGCGGCGACAGGATCTTGAGGCCGGCGATGCCGACGACGATCAGGGCGATGCAGGCGAGCCGCCCGGCATCGGCCTGCTCGTGGAACAGCACGATGCCGAGGAGCGCGGTGCCGACCGTGCCGACCCCGGTCCACACCGCATAGGCCGTGCCGAGCGGCAGCGTCTTCAGCGCGAGCCCGAGCAGGCCGAGGCTGACCACCATCGAGCCCACGGTCAGCATCGTGGGCACCAGCCGGCTGAAGCCGTTGGTGTATTTCAGGCCGACCGCCCAGCCGATCTCGAACAGGCCGGCGGCCAGCAGGATCATCCAAGCCATGGAAAGGCTCCACCCTTGGCGGCAGGGTCGTCCCCGCCTGCGGCTCCGCTCTCGGTTCGGGTGGGGTCGTCCCCACGGGGGAGCATCGCCGCTGAAATAGGCGGTCGGGGCCCGGCATTCAACGGTCGATCGGCCGTGGACAGGCCCGGCTCCGGCTGGCTACGGTACCGCTCACACAGATTTCCGGCGCCCGCTTTCCGGTGAGGGCGCCTGCTGGAGGGCCCCCGATGGAATCCACCCGTGGACTGAACACCGACCTCGATTCGGCCCTGGCCGAGGCGCGGGCGGAATTCGCCGCCCGCAACCCCAAGAGCGCTGCCCGCCAGGTCGAGGCGGCCAAGGTCATGCCGGGCGGCAATACCCGCACCGTCATCCACTTCCCGCCCTTCCCGCTGACGATCGCGAAGGGCGAGGGCGCCCGGGTGTGGGACGCGGACGGCCACGAGTACCGCGACTTCCTGGGCGAGTTCACGGCCGGCCTCTACGGCCACTCCCACCCCGCGATCATGAAGGCGATCCGCGGCGCGCTGGACGGCGGCATCGCGCTGGGCGGCCCCAACCTGGTCGAGGCCGAGCTGGCCCGCCTGGTGTGCGGCCGCTTCCCGTCGGTCGACCAGGTGCGCTTCACCAACTCCGGGACCGAGGGCAACCTGCTCGCCGTCTCGGCCGCCCGCGCCTACACCAAGCGCTCCAAGGTGCTGGTGATGGAGGGCGGCTACCATGGCGGCGTCTTCTACTTCTCCGGCCCGACCCCCCTCAACGTGCCGTTCCCCTTCGTCTTCGGCCGCTACAACGACATCGACTACACGGCCCGGGCGATCCGCGAGCATGCGGCCGACCTGGCGGTGGTGATCGTCGAGCCGATGATGGGCGGCGGCGGCTGCATCGCGGCCGACGACGCCTTCCTCGCCATGCTGCGGGAAGAGGCGACCAAGGCGGGCGCGGTGCTGATCTTCGACGAGGTGATGACCTCGCGCCTGTCGCCGGGCGGCATCCAGCTCCTGTCCGGCGTCACCCCCGACATGACCACCTTCGGCAAGTATATCGGCGGCGGGCTGACCTTCGGCGGCTTCGGCGGCCGGGCCGAGATCATGGGCCATTTCGACCCCGCGCGCCCCGACGCCTGGCCCCATGCCGGCACCTTCAACAACAACATCCTGACCATGTCGGCCGGCGTCGCCGGCCTGACCGAGGTCTACCCGCCGGAGGTGGCGACCAGCTTCAACGCCCGCGGCGACCAGCTCCGCGGCCGGCTCAACGCGGTCTGCAAGGACAAGGGCCTGCCGGCGCAGTTCACCGGGCGCGGCTCGATGATGAGCGTGCATTTCGGCTGGAAGCCGGTGCGCGGGCCCGAGGACACCAAGCAGACGCCCCAGGCGATGCGCGACCTGTTCCACATGGACCTGCTGGCCCGCGGCATCTACCTGGCCCGGCGCGGCATGATCAACCTGTCGGTGCCGATGACCGACGAGGACTTCGACGCCCTGGTGGCCGCGGTCGACGAGGTGCTGACGGTGCGCGGCCCGGTGATCGCCGAGACCTTCGGCCCGGCGCGCGCGGCCGCCTGAAGGAGGGGGCGGGGCGGCCGGATCAGGCCGCCCCGCCCCCGGGCGCCTGTCTCTAGCGATTGGTTCCGAGATAGGCGAAGTCGATGACCCGGGCGCTGTCGCGTCGGCTGCCGGGGCCGCGGACCCGCTCCCACGCCAGTTCGTGAAAATAGAACTTGGTCGTGTTCACCGTCACCTGCAGCAGCACCAGCAGGCCGGCCGCCCAGGGCTGGCCGATCCAGAAATAGTCGATCCAGATGTTGGCGAACGACACCATCGGCCGGTAGGCCAGCGTCTTGAAGAGGGCGACCGTCGCCGGGTCGGCCACCTGCGAGCCGGGATCGAGGCCGCGTTCGACCAGCAGGGCGATCTGGCGCCGGTGCGTCTCGGCATCGATCGCCCCGGACTTGAGGAGGTCGTCGATCGCCGCGCGCCGCTGCTCCAGAACCCCGCGATGGTCGGCGGCGGCGTTCGGCATGGCGACCCGCGCCGTCGGATCGAGCCGGTTCTTGATGCCGGCTTCGACGAGGCCGCTGAAGCCGACCGCCCATTCGGTCAGCGATCGGGCGACCGCGAGACGGACCGGGTCCTGCTCCAGCCGCGGCGGGGTCCAGGGGCTTGCAGACCAGCGCCCTGCGTGGTCCGGCAGCGACCAGAGCGCCGGCGCGAAATGGAACCGGGCGTCGATCACGTCGCTGCGATTGGCGACGCGGAAGCCGACGGTCAGCCATTCCGGCGGTGCGTGCAGGCCACGCTCGGCGATGAAGATCGCCGCCGCCCGGCTCGTCGGGCTGCTGCTTCGGCCGCCCGAGGTGTGGCTCAGGAAGAAGCAGGACCCGTCCCAGCCGGCCTTGTAGCGGACCGTTGCGATCGGCAGGTCGGTGCGCTCGCAGTCGGCGGCGATGCCCCAGCCGTCCATCACCGGCAGCGCATTGGCGTGGATCTCGATCTGGGCCGCGACCCGGTCGCCATCGGTCTGGAGGAGGATGGCGCTATGGATCGCGCCGTAGGCGCCGACCTGCTCGCCGCCCGCATAGGGCGCCATCGTGTGGGCCGCCACGACCCAGCGGCCGGCCGGCAACGGCACCTGCTTGCCGGCGATCTGCCAATGACCCTCGACCGCGGTTCCGGGCGGCTGCACGGGATCGGCCGCCCGGGCCGTCGACCAGGCGAGAAGGCCGATCCCCAGGAGGATGGCGCAACAGCGGCGGATGCCCGGGTTATCGTCCATCGCTCACCTCCGTCGCTCCGATATAGGCAAAATCGATCAGCCGGTTGGCATCGCGGGTTGACTGGCGGGCGAAGCGATCCTCCCAGTAATTGTCGTTCAGGACGAAGATCACCGAGTGGATCGCCACGATCGAAGCGGTGATGTAGGTCGACAGCGGGTTGCTGAGGGTGACGATGAAGGCCAGGGCGTAGTCCACGGTGGATCCGAAGACGCGGAAGGAGATGTTCTTCTGCATGGCCAGGGGCAGGCCGCCGGGGTTCTCGATCACTGCCGGGATCTCGGCCAGCGCCCGTCGTTGCTGGACGACGTATTCGGCGGTCGTCAGGGAACCCGCGGCATGCAGCCGGTCGAGCGCCAGCAGCTTGCCGTCGACCTGCGGCGTCTCGCTGCGGAAGTGCGCCTCGGTCGGCATCGACGCGGCCTCGCCGTGCAGCTGGTTGCGGATGCCGCGTTCGATCCGGCCGTCGAATCCCATCGCCCAGATGGTCAGCGCCTCGGCCGCATGCAGCTTGCGCGGATCGTTGCGGACGGCGTCCGCGTCCCAGGTTCCGGCGACGGTGCCGCCGGTCAGGAGGGACGGATCGAAGTGGTAGCGGACATCGACCAGGTCCTGCCGATCGCTCATCCGGAAGCCGGCCGTCAGCCAGGTGTCCGGCAGCCCTTCCGCCGCCGTCCCGCGCATCGCTCGCCACGCCGGCGGGCCCTCGGCCGCTCCCGACGGCGTCGCCTGCACGAAGAGGCAGGACAGGTCCCATCCGCTGCGGTAGCGGGTGACCAGGATGAACTGGCTGCCCCGCTCGCAACTCCGCGTCCGGCCCCAGCCGTCGTTGACCGGTATGGCGTTGGTGTTGATCTCGACGACGGCCACGATCCGGTCGCCGGCCGTCCGCGTCAGCACCATGTTCTCGATCGTGCCGAAGGCACCGATCGCCGGCATGTCGAACGGCTGGGCCGCGATACCGGCCACCGTCCATTCGCCGGCCGGCAGCGGGATCTGCTTCTGCCCCACCGTCACATGGTCGCTGACGCGCGCGCCTACGAGCACCTTGCCGCTCGCAGGGGCAGTGGTCAGGGCCGCCAGCGCAAGCGCAACCGCAGCGTGGGCGACCACAGCCCGGGCGCCTGCGTGCATCGCCTATCCTCCACCGTCCGACTTTTCGGGGACCTTCTCTGTGTCCCGAGGATAGGTTAGCGTCCGACGCGAGGCTCTACGAAGAAGAATCTCGCCGAGCGCGGGGAAACGGGCCGAACGGTGCAGCCGGACGGTCCAGGGGGGAGGCGATGGTCGTCGACGCGACGCGATGGGGTTGCGCCGTCCGGCGCGTGGCATTCGCCGCGTCCGTGCTGCTTGCCCTCGGGACGGCGGTGCGCCCCGCCGAGGCCGATGTCGCCCAGGCCGAGCGCTTCGTCGATCCGTCGCTCGGCTGGCTCGCCGCCGCGCTGCCCGATCCGCCGGGGTCGTGGCGGGTCACCGCCCCGGGTGGCGTCGAGCCCGCGCTGTGCGGCGCCGGCCCGGCCCTTTCCGGCTGGCTGGCGCTGGCGCCGATGCCACTGCCCCCGATCGCCGGCTGTGCTCGCCTGCGGCCGTTGCGCCAGGTCTCCCTGCCGCTGGGCCGCCAGGCCGGCGTTCTCGTTGCCACGCGCGGCGCGCCGGAACTGCGTCTCGATGCCGCCCTGCTCCATCGCGCGCTCGACGGAGGGGCGGAGGGGGGCGTCCGGTATTGGCGCGACATCGACCCAAGGCTGCCCGACACGCCGATTGCGGTCCTGCTGCCAGGGGCCGGCAGGCCGCTGTGGCGCCTCCTGTCCGGCACCGTCCTCCAGGCGGGCTGCCTCAGCCAACCGGCCATCCGCCGGATCTTCGACGCGGCCGAGCGCAAGGCGCGTTGCGAGGCGGTGCGAGCGGACGGGGCCGTCGACCACCGCCGGGACGGCACCGACATCGCCGGCTGGCTGGCGGCCCGGGGAGCCGGCGCCGTGGCCGTCGTCACCTTCCCGGAGTTCCTGGCACTGGGCGAGTCGGTGGTCCCGGTTGCGTTCCACGACGTGCTGCCGACCGTCGCCAACATCACGGCCGACCGGTACCTGATGAGCCGGACGATCCACCTTGCGGTCGCGCTCCCCGGTCCGGCCGATCCGGCGCTCCTGCGGCAGGTCCTGCGGATCGCCGGCGAAGAGACGATCGGCCCCGGCGGCACCCTGGCCGGTCTCGGCATCGTGCCGCTGCCGGCCGCCGCACGCGTCGAGGTGCGGGAAGCCCTGCTGTCCCTGGGAGGAGCGATATGACGACGGATCGGGCCGCCGGCGGCGGGCGGCCGCCGCGGCTGCTGCTCGGCCTCCTGCTGGCGGCGGCCCTGGCGCCGACGATGCCGGCTCGGGCCCAGGGCGGCGATCCCACGCCTCCGCCTGCCGCCGTTGCCGGTCAGGGCGTCTTCGCCGGTTCGGTGCAGGCGCTGGGCGAAGGCTGGGCCGAATTGAAGGAGGGCGCGGCCGCCGCCTGGGACACAGCGGCCGCGGTGTTCCTGCCGGCCACGCCCGGCGGGCATCTGCCGGAGCGCCAGTCGGAGGGGATGCGGGCCTTCCTCGGCCTGATGGATCTCGCCGGCTACCGGCTCGCGAAGATCGAGACGGGTGGGATGATCCTTTCCCATGTCCGCTACGAATTCGTTCAGGAGCGCCGGCTGACGCCGGACGACGCGGAGCGCGTGCGCCGGGCGCTCGACCGTCACGAAGAGCAGCAGACCGGGCTCTCGGCGGCGTATCACCGCTGGGTCGTGCGGTCTCTGCTCGATGCGGCCCTGTCCGAGGATTTCCGGGTGTCCGCGGTCCGCGTCAAGCTGCGGCCGCTGCCGTCCCTCGATTTTCGCACCGTTGCGGTCGACCGTCCGCTCGACGATGCCGAGCGCCGGCTGATCCAGGAAATGAGGCCGGCCGGCACCGGCCGGCCTCGCTGACCGGGGGCCCGCGACTACTTCGCCGCGATGCGACGGGCCTTGGGCCGGCCGTTCGTCGCTTCCCACGCATCGGCCGTGCGCAGCAGCCTGCGGAACTCCTCGCCGTTGGACAGCAACTCCTGCCGGAGCCCGGGCGGGAGGGGGCGCGGGTCCTCGTAGTCGTCGACCGGCATCTTGTTCATCCGCACCTCGTCGATCACCGCGTCGATGCTGGCGGCCGCGTGCAGCGGGGTCTGCAGCAGGGTCAGCTTGTTCATCCTGCGGTGGCCGTCCGGCGCGTGACAGACGGTGCAGTCGGCGTTGCGGAAACTGATCGCCATGCGGCGGTAGCCGTCGTCGAGGGCCGCGAGATGGGGGTTGTCCGGGCTGTAGTAGGCCGAGAAGAGGGTGGCCCGCGGCTCGGCCACGCCATCGGCGCCCGGCCACATCCATTCGCCGAGGAAGGGCGGGCGCGCGACGGGCTCGTACGGGCCGCGGTTCGCTTCCGATCCACCATCGGCACGGTAGGCGAACAGCACCTTGCCCGCCGGCGACAGGCGGAAGCGGATCTGGTTGGCCTTCTCGTACGCGGCCCATTTCGGATCGCTGTGCCAGAAGGGATAGGGATAGAGGCCTGCCGGCAATCCGTTGCGGAAATAGGCCTGGACCGCCACCGTCCGGTTGCCGTCGGGCGCCGTCTCGACCCGGACCTCGCCGGTGAACATGAACAGCGACATGTAGAGGTCCTGGAAGAGATCGCCGCGGAACACAGTGGTCTTCTTCTCCTTGAGCCACAGGCCCTTCTGCTGTCCGCCGAAGAGGAACGAATAGTCTCGCATGCCGGCTTCGATGCCCTGGCCCATCGCCTTCCGGCAGGCCTCGTGCGCGGCGACATCGTCGGGCTTCGCCATCGGACAGGCCTTGGCGAGAGAGGCGGCCAGGGCCTTGGCGTAGGCATCGACATCGAAGGCCGCCTGCGCATCGCCGGCCGCGGGAAGCAGCGCGAGAAGCGCGACCGCGGCCGTGGCTGCGACGGCGCGTCCCGGCTTGCGCGCGGGCAGCATCGCATTCAACACCCCGTCGCGGCGCAGCAGGTGATGGTAGCCGATGGCCGCTGCCGCGTGCGCCAGGATCAGCGCCAGCAGGCTGTAGGCCGCGATCTTCTTCCACCCGTAGACCGCCATCGCCAGTTCGCGGTCGTAGTAGGCGACGCTCGGCATCTCGAATCCGAACAGGGCGAGCTCCATGCCCTTGGCGTCGACATAGAGCCAGCCGAGCGCGGCGGTGCCGATCACGAGGGCATAGAGGGCGAGGTGGGCGGCTTTCGCGCCCAGCCGCAGGATCATCGGCACCCCGGCGGGGGGCGGCGGCCGCCGGCCTCCCGTCAGCTGCCAGACGACGCGCAGCGGTATGACCAGGATCAGCAGCAGACCGAAAGTCTTGTGCAGTGCAACCGAGCCCTTGACCACGCCCGGCATGAGAACCAGCAGGAACATGGCGGTCACGAGCCCGGCCGTAAGCCAATGCAGCGCTACGCTGACCGGATCGTACCGGTCGTGCCCCGTCGTTTGATCCGGTCGCATGGGTTGCTCCTCCCCAGAAAGTCTCCCATCAACCAGAGATAGCGGTGTAATCCCCTCGTGTTGCAAATCAATTCGATAAGGGGTGCGTTCTGTTACCCGGCGTGCTGGCCGGAGACCTCCAGCGTGATGGCCCGGCGCTCGTCGGCCGGGACCAGCCGGGCCGTCGCGCGGCGGTCGTGGGCGGCGACCACATGGCCGCGCAGCTCGGCCTGGAGGAACCAGCGGAACGCCGCCGCCGGATCGATCTCGACGCCGTCGCCGCGGGCATGGATGCGGCCCAGCAGATAGGCCGCCTCCGCGCTGCCCTGGCGCGCGGCCTCGGTCGCCCAGCGACGGGCCTCGAGGAAATCGCCCTCCTCGTAGTGGCGGGCGGCGATCGCGGCCTGGGCGCCGGAATGGCCCTGCTCGGCCGCCGCGCGATAGAGGCGGGCGGCCGCGGCGGAGTTGGCGGCGACGAAGATGCCGTCCTGGTAGGCATAGGCCAGCCGGTACTGGGCGGCGCGGTCGCCGGCCTCCGCCCGGGCATGCCAGCCCTCGATCCGCTCCGTCACGTCGGCCTGGGCACGGTCGGCGGCGAGGCAATCGCTGATCGCCGGGGCGGCGGCGAGGGCGGAGAGGAGGACGGCGGCGGTCGCGATGCGGCGGAAACTCATGGCGGCGGTTCCTTGTCTCGGTCGCCGCCACGGCCGGGGCCCCAGCGGCGATGGACAAGATCTGGGACCGCCGGGGCCGCGCGATAACGGCCCGGTCCGGCGCTTTACCGGTTCCTGCCGGTGTACAATCGCCGATCAGCCGGCGGTGCCGCGCGTCGTCGCGGTCTGGAGGCGGAGCGGCCGCCCGGGCCGGGCGCCGGTGCTGGCGCCGTCGCTCCAAATCGTCTCGCCGTTGACCATGACCCGGGCGATGCCGGCGGCCGGCTGCTTCGGCGCCTCGAAGGTCGCGGAGTCGCCGACCGTGCCGGCGTCGAAGACGACGAGGTCGGCGAAGGCGCCCTCGCGCACCAGCCCGCGGTCCTTCAGGCCGAACTCGCCCGCCGGCAGGCCGGTCATCTTGTGCACTGCCGATTCCAGCGACAGCAGGCCCCGGTCGCGGGCATAGCGGCCGAGCACGCGCGGGAAGGTGCCCCACAGGCGCGGGTGGGGGAAGGCGTCCCACGGGATGCCGTCCGAGCCGATCATCGACTGCGGGTGGGCGACGACCCGGCTGACGTCGGCCTCGTCCATGGTGAAGTAGATGGCGCCCGCGGGAATGACCGCCTTGGCCGTCTCGGCCCGCGACAGGCCGCCCAGTTCGCGGGCGACCTCGTCCAGGTCGCGGTTGGCGAATTCCGGCCGGCCCTTGCACCAGGTGATGTGGACCCGCTCGGCCCGGTCGACGATGCCGGGCAGCAGCGCCGTCGAGGAGGCGACGTAGGGATAGACGTCGAAGCCGAGGCGCTGGCTCTTCCGCAGCTTGTCGATCAGCGGCAGCGACTGCGCGGTCTTGCCGAAGTTGGTGCGGCCCGCCGCCTTGTGGTGGGACAGGATCACCTGCACCCCGGCGCGCCGGCCGATCTCGGCCGCCTCCTCGATCGATTCCAGCAGCCGGTCGCCCTCGTCGCGGATATGCGCGGTGTAGACACCGTCGTCGGCGCGCATCTCGCTCGCGATCTCGGCCACTTCCTCGGTCGTCGCCTTCTGGGCGCCGGGATAGAAGAGGCCGGTCGACATGCCGATGGCGCCGGCGTCCAGCGCCTCGCGCAACTGGCTGCGCATCAGGGTGATCTCGGCCGCGGTCGCCGGCCGCTCCAGGTCGTCCATGCAGTTGAAGCGCAGCGAGCGGTGGCCGACCAGGACCGCGGCGTTGAGCGCCGGCCGCCCGGCGTCGAGCGCCTCGAAATACTGCCCGGCGGTGGGGAAGCGCCAGCGCGGGTCGTCCAGCATGGCCGACGCCGTCTTCGGCAGGTCGGGCCGGGTGTAGGGGGCCAGCGAGGAGCCGCAGTTACCGACGACGACGGTGGTGACGCCCTGGCTGGCCTTGGCCGGCATCAGCGGCTCCTCCAGCAGGTAGCGGTCGTCATGGGTGTGCACGTCGATGAAGCCGGGGGTGACGACGAGCCCGGTGCAGTCGATCTCGCTGTCGGCGCCGAGCGCCCCCAGGTCGCCCACCGCCGTGATCCGGTCGCCGGTCACCGCCACGTCGGCCCGGCGGCGCGGGCCGCCGCTGCCGTCGATCACCTCGCCGCCGCGCAGAATGAGATCGGGTCGAGACATCGGTCCTCCGGAGGGCAGGGCGGGACGTCAGCCCGCCGGGACCGGCGGAGCTGCGGGCCGGGAAGGGCTGATGAATTGGATCGGATCGTCTATCATATCCTGGCCATGCACCTGAACATCAAGAACGACGAGGCGCACAGGCTGGCGGCCGAGCTCGCCTCGCTTACCGGCGAGACGCTGGCTTCGGCCGTGACCCTAGCGTTGCGCGAACGGCTGGAGCGGGAGCGGCGACGGAGGGAGAGCGCGAGCCGCACCGCGGCGTTGATGGCCATCGGTCGGCGCTACGCCGCGTTGCCGGACCGGCCCGAGACGGACCCGGACCGGATCGTCGACTATGACGAGAATGGCCTTGCGCGGTGATCGCCATCGACACCTCGGCGCTGATCTCGATCTTTCGCCAGGAGGAGGATGCACTGCTCTATGCCTCGCGGATCGCCGAGGATGACGAACCTCTGATATCCGCGGCGAGCGTCCTCGAACTCTCCATGGTGCTGCGCGGCTTGAAGCAATTGTCGCCCGATCAGGCCGAGGCTTGGCTCGACGAGTTTCTTGCCTCGGCCGGCATCCGCATCGAGCCTGTCACATTGGAACAGCTGAGCTTGGCGCGTCTTGCCCACATCCAGTTCGGCAAGGGTACGGGCCACGGTGCCGCTCTCAATTTCGGCGATTGCTTCGCCTACGCCCTGGCGCGAGCGAAGGGGGCACCGCTGTTGTTCAAGGGCGAGGACTTTTCCCGGACGGACGTGGCTGCCGCCATTCGGGGCTAGCCTCAAGCTTCATCACGCCCCGATGGCGTCGAGCACGCGCGTGGCGCGTATGGTCGCGAGCGGCGGTCCGTCGCGCCGCTCGACGATGCGGAAGCCGAGGGCCCGATAGAAGGCGAGCGCGCCCGGGTTGTCGGCGCGGATGGTGGCGAAGAGGCGCCGGTGCCGCCGGGCGCGGGCGGCGGCGAAGCTGGCGTCGGACAGGCCGCGACCGATGCCCCGACCGTGCTGGCCGAGGCGGACGAAGGTGCTGATCTCGCCGCCCTCGTCGCAATCGCCGTCGCCCGGGATCGGCAGGATGTCCTGGATGCCGAGGAGGGTGCCGCGCATGTCCTCGGCCAGGAGGTAGGTGGCGCGCGGCGGCAGGCCGGCGATGAAGGCGCGCTGGTCGCAGACCGTGCCGGGCGCCATGGCGGTCAGCCCGCCCGCCCGGATGATCGGGTCGAGCAGGCCGACGATGGCGGCGGCGTCGGCCGGGACCACCGGCCGGATCCGCCATGGCGCGGTCAGCGGTTCACTTGGCAAGGAACTCCACCAGCTTCGGGATGACCTGGGCGGGGGCCTCGTCCACCAGCCAATGGCCGGCGCCCGGGACCACGACCCCTTCCACATGATCGGCCACCAGCCGGCCCTGGGCCACCAGGAATTCGCCCGACGCCTTCTCGCCGGCCATCACCAGCATCGGCATGGGGAGCCGGGTCCGGGCGAAGCCGGCGAAGTCCCGGGCATCCTGCTCGAAGGCACGGAACACCTCGAAGCCGGCCTTCATCGCGCCGGGCTGGGCGTAGGCCGCGGCGTAGAGCCGGCGGTCGGCCTCGGAGACGGAGCGCGCCGGGTCGGCGGCGAAGTCGTTCCAGAAGTGCTCGAAATAGATGCGCTCGCGGCCCGCGACCAGGGCGAGCGGGGTCGGCCCGTAGAAATGGAAGTGCCACAGGTCGCGCAGCAGCCAGACCGTCGTCCAGTCGCCGACCCCGGGCAGGAAGGCGTCCATCAGCGCGATCCGGTCGACCGCGGCCGGATACTGCGCGGCATAGGCGTAGGCAACCATCAGCCCGATGTCGTGGCCGGCGATCCGCACCCGCTCCAGCCCCAGCGACACGGCCAGCGCGTGGACGTCGGCGGCCATCGTCTTCTTGTCGTAGCCGCCTTCGGGCCTGGCCGAGCCGCCGAAGCCGCGCAGGTCGGGGGCGATCACCCGGTTGGTCCGGGCGAGCTCGGCCATCAGCGGCCGCCACATGTGGCTGTTCTGGGCATAGCCGTGCAGCAGCAGGACGGGCTCGCCCGCGCCGGCCGCCAGGTAGTGCAGCGTCGTGCCGTTGACCTCGGCGCTGGCGCTCTCGATCGCGGCCGGCGCCTGTGCCGCCGCCCCGGCGACGGCGGTCGGCCCCGCCAGCATGGCCGCCAGGATGCCGGTCCCGATCATTCTGCTCATGCTGCGCATTTCGTCTCCTCAGCCGGCCGCATCGGCCGCTCGACAGCAGGATAGGCGGGGGCCACTGTCGCCAATAGCCGGCGCCGACCGAAACCGATTTCCGGAAGATCCGAACGATGATGAAGCTGGACGGCATCGCGGCCTTCGCCGCGGTCGCGGAGAGCGGATCGATCAGCGCGGCCGCCATACGGATGGCCCTGTCGAAGTCGGTGGTAAGCGACCGGCTGGCCGAACTGGAACGCGCGCTCGGCACCCGGCTGCTGCAGCGGACCACGCGCCGGCTGTCCCTGACCGAGGACGGCGCGGCGTTCCTGGTGCGGGCGCAGCGCATGCTGCGCGAGACGGAGGCGGCAATGGCCGAGCTGGCGGAGCGGCGCGGCACGCTGGCCGGGCCGCTGCGTCTGTCGGCGCCGGTCAGCTTCGGCACCCTGCATCTCGGCCCGGCCCTCTACCCGTTCCTGGCCGCGCACCCCGGCATCGAACTGGCGCTGGAACTGGAGGACCGCTTCGTCGACGTCGCGGCGGACGGCTACGACGCCGTGCTGCGCCACGGGCCGATCCGCGACGACCGCCTGGTCGCCCGGCGGCTGGCCGCGAGCCGCCGCCTGCTGGTCGCCGCGCCGGCCCATCTGGCCCGGCACGGCGCCCCGGGCTCGCTGCCGGAGCTGGGGCAGGGGCGGGCGATCCTCTACGCCAACCGCGGCAACGACTGGACCTTCGCCGGGCCCGAGGGGGCGGTGGTCGTGCGTCCGCGCGCCGCGCTGCGGGTCAACAACGGCATCGTCATGCGCGATGCGGCGCTGGCCGGCCTGGGGATCGCCCTGCTGCCCGCCTTCCTCGTCCATGACGCGCTGCACGACGGCCGCCTGTCGGCGCTCGATGTCGGCCACGAGGCCGAGGGGGCCGACATCTACCTGGCGCACCCCCGGCAGCGCGGCCCGTCGGCCAAGCTCGATGCCCTCGTCGCCAGCCTGCGCCGGACCTTCGGCGACCCGCCCTACTGGGACGTGCTGCCCCCCGGCCGGACGCACGGACGCTGCGACTGACTTCGAAAGCAACCGGTCCTGCTGATGCCGCAGTCTTGTCAAACAAGACGGAAATACGACCAGGAGTCGGGAAGTCCTGGAGTCCGCGCGAGAATTGATATTGAGAGCAATTCGCAATTGTCGTAGCGTCACCTGTCCGGGATCGGGACGGCGAGCGGGATCGGAACGCATCATTGACCAAGAAGGACCTGAAGGACCTGTTCCTCGCCCATCGCCGCGAGCTCCAGGCCTTTCTCAGCCGGAAGCTGCGGGATCCCGACGCCGCCGCCGACCTGACCCAGGAGACGTTCCTGCGCTTCGCGGAGTTCCGGGCGGGCAACCCGACCGTGGCGATCGCCCACGAGCGCTCCTACATCTATCGGACGGCACACAACCTCGCCATCGACCATCTGCGCCGGGAACGGCAGGCGCCGACCGAGCGGGCCGACGACGTCGAGATCGCCCAGGTCGCGGACGAGTTGCCGCTGCCGGAGGCGGTCGTCAGTGGCCGCGACGAACTTGCCTCGATCCGCGAAGCGCTGCTCGAGCTCCCCGAACGGACGCGCCAGGTGTTCGCCCTGGCCCGCATCGAGGGCCTGATCTACCAGGACGTCGCCGATCGCCTGGGAATCTCCACCAGTTCCGTCCAGAAGCATCTGATGATGGCGACCAGGCACGTCATGCTGCGGCGTCGCCGCGAACGCGACTGAACGATTCCGGGGCTCCGCGTTACCGGGTGGGGGTCGTTCTTCCGTCCTACTCAATGGCAGGTGTCTGCCGAACGGCACCGGGTGGAATTTGGACACGAGCGTGGGCACGGGCGGCGACCGGCAGGACGAGATCGATACGGCGGCGGCGGCATGGGCGGCGCGTCTCGGCGGCGATCCCTTGTCCGACGCCGAACGCCGCGACCTCGACCGCTGGCTCGGCGAGGCCTCGGCGCACCGGACCGCCTTCGAGGAAGCCCGGTCAGCCTGGGACGAGATGGGCCGGCTGCGCTTCGCCCCGGGCGCGCTGCGCGACGACATCGTTCCATTGCCGGCGGGGGCCCGGGTTTCGCCGCTGCCGACCCTCGGCCGCCGCCGCGCCCGATGGCCGCGCGTCGCGGCCGTGGCCGCGTGCCTGCTCGTCCTGGTCGGGGGCCTGGCGTTCTGGGCGGGCGATCCCGTCGTCCTGGTGACGGCGGACTACCGCACCGCGCCGGGGGAGCAGCGCCTTGTCGCGCTGTCCGATGGCAGCACGGTTGCGCTCGGGCCCGCCAGCGCCATCGCGGTCGACTACGGCCAGAGCACGCGCGAGGTGCGGCTTCTCGCGGGGCTCGCCTATTTCACCGTTGCGCCGGCCGGCGGCGGCGAGCATCGGCCGTTCGTGGTCGCGGCCGCCCGCGGCACCGCGCGCGCCCTGGGCACCCGGTTCATGGTCGAGCGCCTTGCGGAAGAGGTCGAGATCACCGTCGCCGAGCACACGGTCGAGGTGGCTCTCGCCGGGCCCACCGGCGTGCGCTCGACCGTCATCGTCGCGCCCGGCCAGTCGGTGCGCTACGGGGGCGCCGGGTTGGGGGCCGTCCACAAGGTCAATGTCGAGCGCGCGACCGCCTGGCGGCGCGGTCGCCTGATCTTCGACGATGTCCCGCTCGGCGAGGTGGTGGCCGCGCTCAACCGCTACCGCCACGGCCGGATCCTCATCGCCGATCGGGATCTCGCTTCCCGCAAGGTCAGCGGCGTGTTCGAGACGGAGGCGTCGGACGCGGCGCTGGCGACCGTCGTCCGGGACCTGCGGATCTCGGTCGCCTCCCTGCCCCCGCTGGTGACGGTGCTCTACTGACCGCTGCCGCCCCCAAGGGCGGCGCCCCCGCAAGAAATTTCGCGAATCCTTTACCGACTCCCCGCCGGAATCCCGTCCCACTGAACAGGAAGCGAATTAGACGCATTCCTAAAGTGCCGGCTTTGGCGTGAAAGGATGAAGGATGGGGGGGCGGTAGCGGGGCGCCGGGGGTGGGTAAGGCTGCCGTCCGGCTGGGACGGATGGCGGCGGGGTCGGGCTCCTGGCGATTCAGGCGGCGCTGGCGCCGGGGCCGGTCGCGGCCCAGGAGGGAGGGCCGTCGCCGTCCGTCGCCCGACGCGCGATCGCGTTCGACATTCCGGCCCAGGGCCTGAATTCCGCGCTGCTCACCTTCGCCGAGCGGGCCGGGCTCCAGCTCATCTACGACGTCGCCTCGGTCCGGGGGCTGCGGAGCGCGCCCCTCAACGGCACCTTCACCCCCCAGGACGGCCTCAGCCGCCTCCTTGCCGGCACCGGAATGACCTACCGGTTCAGCGGCCCCAACACCGTGTCGCTGCAGATGGCGGCGGCGAGCGCAGCGAGCGGCGTCGTGGCACTCGCGCCGGTGAGCGTCAGGGGCCGGGCCGAGACGGCCACCGGCAGCTTCGGCGCCTACCAGGCCAGCGGCGCCACCAACGTCCCCGTGCCGCTGATCGAGACCCCCGCGACCGTCAACGTCATGACGTCGGAGACGATGGAGCGGCTCAACGTCCAGCGGCTCGACGACATCCTTCAGTACATCCCAGGAACGGCCCCGGGGGCGACGGGCAGTTCCATGACCAACACCTTCACCATCCGCGGCTTCGAATCCTCGACCACCCGCGGCGGCAGCCTCGGGACCCGATCGAACTCCGTCTACATCGACGGGCATCGGCCGGCCAGCCGCCACTACCATTATGATCGCTCCCTGTTCGAGCGCGTGGAGGTGCTGAAGGGCACGTCTTCCGTCCTCTACGGCGCCGCCTCGCCCGGCGGCATCGTCAGCTACACGGCCAAGAAGCCGCTGTTCGAGACCCGGAACCAGGTGTCGACCACCCTCGGCAGCTTCGATACCCGCCGCGGCTCGGTCGACCTGACCGGCCCGATCGGCGGGCTCGACGGCGTGGCCTACCGCCTGATCGCCACGGCCCAGGAGGCGAACCAGACCTTCACCGGCCGGAATCATTCGAGCAGCTACGACGACCGCCTGATCCTGAAGCCGCAGATCGCCTGGCAGAGCGACGCCGGGACCCGGGTCGATTTCGGCTACGAGTACAGCAAGCAGGACAGCGTGGCCGACCCGGGCATCCTGCGCTTCAGCGATGGCAGCCTCGGCTTCAACGGGCCCTCGCTGGTCGGCGAGGACAGCTTCACCCGGAACACGAACCACATCGCCACCGCCAGCGTCTCCCACCCGATATCAGACCAGTGGTCGGTCTCGGTCGACGGCAGCTATGGCAAGAACGAAATCGACGCCCTGTGGGATTCGGCCAATACCCGCATAGCGCCATCGCGCACGACGCTCCTCGACCGGGACATCATCCGCTTCAAGACGGACTTCGAGCACCGGGAGGCGCGGGCGAAGCTGCAGGGCGATTACCGGATCGGCTTCGTCGAGAACACGACCACCATCGGCGTCTCGCATCGCCGCGAATCCTATGACAGCCGGCGCGTGCAACGGACCGTGCGCGGCTCGATCGATCCCCTCAATCCGGTCTTCGCCTCGGTGGGCGACCTCGGCCCCTTCACGGGGACGGTGGACTGGACGATCAACGAGCGCGGGGTCTACCTGCAGAACTACGCCAAGGTCGGGCCGAAGCTGAAGCTGTTCGGCGGTCTCCGCTACACCGACATCAAGACGGTCTTCAACGATACCGGCGGCAGCGACAAGTCGCTCGACTATTCGATCGGCGCCATCTTCAACCAGAACGACTGGTTCAACCCCTTCATCAGCTACTCGACCTCGCTCACCCCGCAGGTCGGCACGCTGGCCTCGGGCGGGCCGGTGCCGTTCTCCGAGGGCAAGCAGTTCGAGATCGGCGTGAAGAGCCAGTGGTTCGGCGACCGGGTGGCCTCGACGCTCTCGGTCTTCCAGATCTCGCAGACCAACCGGGTCGAGACGGACCCGGCCGACCGGACCCTGTCGATCATCGCCGGCGACCAGGAGGTGAAGGGGGCGGAGCTGGAAGTGGTCGGCCGGATCACCGACCAGATCAGCCTCATCGGCGGCTACGGCTATCTCGATGCCGAGTACACCGAATCCACCCAGTACAAGGGCAACACGCCGGCCAACGTGCCGAGCCACAAGGCCACGGCGATGCTGCAATACAGCCTGGAGACGGACTTCGGTCTCTGGGATGCCGGCATCGGCTACATCTACGTCCGCAGCCGGCAGGGCGACAACGAGAACTCCTATCGCCTGCCGGACTACTCGCGGATCGATCTCAGCCTGGGCTGGCAATACCAGGGGGTGGAGCTGCGGCTGCGGGCCGAGAACATCCTCGACAAGAAATATGTGTCCGGCTCGAGCGGCATCTTCCTGAACCAGGGCCTGCCGCGCTCGGTCTTCCTGACCGCCAAGGCCACGTTCTGATGCCGAACCCCCATCGCCCCAACCATCAGGAGCCGGAAATGGCCTCGCGCCGCACGCCCATGTCGAAGTTCCTCGCCGTTGCCGTCGCCCTCGTCGCGTCGGTGCTGTTCGTGCAGCCGGCCGCCGCGGCCCCGCCCGGCCCGGATGGCAATCGCGGCCACCTGAACCGCCTCCTGCACAATCCGGCGGTGATCGCGCATCTGGGCCTTACCGCCGAGCAGGCCCGCTCGGCCCAGGCGGCTTCCAACGCCGTGATCGAGAGCCACCGGGCGGCCTTCGAGACGGCATTGAAGCCGGGCACCAAGCCGGAGCGGGTGGCGTTGGTGAAGGACCTGTTCATCGCCATCAACGAGGAGACGTTCGGCCGCCTGGCGGCCGTGGTCAGCCTGCCGCAGCACCAGCGGCTGAAGCAGATCGAGATCCAGACCTTCGGCCTTCGCGCGCTCGGCCGGCCGGCCGTCATCCAGTACCTGGAGCTGACGCCCGCGCAGTCGGACCGGCTTGCCAAGGTGGGCGACGCGATGGGGGATCGGATCTCCGGCATCCACAAGGCGTCGGACATGAGCCAGGCCGCGAAGAAGGAAGCGACCGGCAAGATCCGCCAGGATGCCCTGGCGGAAGCGCGGCAGGTCCTGGGCCCCGAGCAATGGGTCCGGTGGGAGCTGCTGATCGGCGCCGAGTTCCGCCCGTAAGGCCGAGCGCCATCCCGCGCCGCGGACCCGGCGCGGGATGGCGCAGGTCAGATCAGCCCCATGCCCTTCAGGCTGGCGTGGCGGCCGCGGGCGATGATGATGTGGTCGTGCAGCGCGATGCCGAGCGTGGCGGCGGCCTTGGCCACCTCCTTGGTCATCTCGATGTCGGCGCGGCTCGGCGTCGGGTCGCCCGAGGGGTGGTTGTGGACCATGATGATCGACGAGGCGCCGCGTTCGAGCGCGCGCTTCACCACCTCGCGCGGGTAGACCGGCGTGTGGTCGACGGTGCCGACCTGTTGCTGTTCTTCGTGGATGAGGCCGTTCTTGGCATCGAGATAGAGGACCCGGAACGCCTCGTTCTCGTTGTGCGCCATCGCTGCCCGGCAATAGTCGAGGACCTTCTGCCAGGAGCTCATCACCGGCCGGTCGATGATCGCCTCGCGGCTGAAGCGCAGCGCCGCCGCATGCACGGTCTTGATGGCGGCCGCGGTGGCCTCGCCGATGCCCTTGACGGTGGCGAGCTGGGCCGGCTCCGCCGCCAGGACCGCGTGGAAGCTGCCGAAGCGGGCGATGAGCCGCTTGGCGATCGGCTTCACGTCGCGTCGCGGGATGGCGAGGAAGAGCAGCAGTTCCAGCAGCTCGTAGTCGGCCAGCGCGTCGCCGCCGCCCGCCAGGAACCGCTCGCGCAGCCGCTCGCGGTGGCCCTCGTAGTCGGCCGGCTCCAGCGGCAGCAACGCGTCGTCGAGCCCGGGACGGTTCGACGCGCGCGCCATCGGGGCCGGCCTTCCGGTCAGGCCGCGCTGTAGGGCGGCTGGTGCAGGCCGGCCGGCGACAGGGTCATGATTTCGAACCCGGTCTCGGTGACGGCCACGGTGTGCTCGAACTGCGCCGACAGCGACTTGTCCTTGGTGACGGCGGTCCAGCCGTCGGCCAGGACCTTCACGTCGTAGCGGCCGGCATTGATCATCGGTTCCACGGTGAAGAACATGCCCGGGCGCAGCGACGGGCCGTAGCCGGGACGGCCGTAATGCAGGATCGAGGGCGCGTCGTGGAAGATGCGGCCGATGCCATGGCCGCAGAAATCCCGCACCACGGAGAAGCGCTGCGCCTCGGCATAGCTCTGGATGGCATGGCCGATGTCGCCGACGGTGGCGCCCGGCTTCACCGCGCCGATGCCGCGCATCATCGCCTCGTAGGTGACGTCGACCAGGCGGCGCGCCTTCAGCGGCACCTTGTCGCCGACCAGGTACATGCGGCTCGTGTCGCCGTACCAGCCGTCCAGGATCACGGTCACGTCGATGTTCATGATGTCGCCGTCCACCAGCCGCTTGTCGCCGGGGATGCCGTGGCAGACCACATGGTTGATCGAGGTGCAGATCGACTTGGGGAAGCCCTTGTAGTTGAGGGGGGCGGGGATCGCGCCATGGTCCACGATGAAGTCGTGGCAGAGGCGGTTCAGCTCCTCCGTCGTCACGCCCGGCACCACGTGCGGGGTGATGAAGTCGAGCGTCTCCGCGGCCAGCCGACCGGCGCGCCGCATGCCCACCAGGGCCTCGGCACCGTGGATCTTGATGCTGCGCTCCTCGGGGTCCTCGCGGACGGCGGCGTTTCTGTTCATGGCAGGACCTTCCCTCAATTCCGCGCCCCGCGCGCATCGACGATCGCCTCGTCGAGGATCAGGGGCAGCGGGCGGACGATGTCGATTCCGTCCGTCCGTACATCACAAGCGTAACACAATAATTCGACGCCGCGGATGCGCGCCCGCGCGAATGCCCTGGCATAGCCGGGGTCGAGGTCGGCGGCAACGGCGAATCGATCGCAGTCGGTGCGTTGCACGACATAGACCATCACCGCCCGCTCGCCCGCCTCCACCCGGTCGCCCAGCTCCTCCAGATGCTTGGCCCCGCGCAGGGTCACGCAGTCGGGAAACTCCGCGCGGTCGCCGCGCCGCAGGTGGACGTTCTTGACCTCCACCCAGCAGGGCGGCCGGTCCGGCGCCGTCAGCAGCAGGTCGATGCGCGAGTTGCGGCCGTAGGCCACCTCCCGCCGGGCGCCGGAATAGCCGGCCAGCTCGGGAATGCGGCCGCCGGCCACCGCCTCGGCCAGCAGCATATTGGGATGGCCGGTGTGGATTCCCACCAGCCCGTCCTGGACGCGCTCCAGCTCCCAGCCGAACGGCAGCTTGCGCGGCGGCCCGGCCGGCGACAGCCATACCTCGGCACCCGGCCGGGCCAGGCCCAGCATCGCGCCGGGGTTCGGGCAATGCACGGTCACCTCCATGCCGTCCGGCAGGCGGACGTCGGCCAGGAAACGCTTGTAGCGCCGCAGCAGGGTGGCCGGAACGAGCGGGACGGGGAAGCGCATGGGGGAAGGGGCCTCTCAGTAGCCGGCCGCCGCGCCCGGCGGAGAGGACGGCCGCGCCCCGCGGCAGCTGCGTGAACGTTCCGGCCTCGGGCCATTCGCGGACTTCCTCGTCCGGCAGGGCGGCCAGGATGCCCTCGATCAGGGCGCTGCCATGGACCTTGTGCAGCCAGCACAGGATTGCCATCGTCGCTCGCTTCCAGGGTTCGGGTGCGCCTGCCGGCGCAGGACGGCCGGCCGGCGTCAGGGCGGGGACTGGTCGACCAGGCCGAGGCGCGGCACGATCGCACCGGGAGAGAGCAAGGCGCCCGGCGCGATCACCGCGTTCGCCCCGACCCGGACGCCGTCGCCCAGCAGGGCGCCGAAGCGCTCGACCCCGGTGTCGATGACCTGACCGTCGTGGAGGATGCGGATCCGGCGGTCGGCCCGCTCGTTGCGGAAGTTGGCGATGACGGCCCCCGCCTCGCAGTTGACGTCGGCCCCCAGGATCGAATCGCCGACGAAGTTGAGGTGGGCGAGGCGGCTGCCGGCGAACAGGATCGACGACTTCGCCTCGCAGCCGGGACCGATCGTGCAGCCGTCGTCGAGGAAGACCCCGCCGCGCAGGTAGGCGCCGGCGGCCACGAAGCAGCCGGACGAGACGATGGCCGGCCCCTTGACCACCGCGCCCGCCTCGACGATCGCGTCGCGGTGGATGGCGATGCCGTCCTGCACCACGAAGCCCGGCGTCAGGCCCTGGATGATGCGCGGCAGGATGTCGGCCAGCGCCAGCGTGATGGCCCAGGGCGCCTCGTCGATCTGGGTGCGGAAGGCGGAGATCTCGAACCCGCCGATGAAGCGGCGCAGCATGCCTGGTCCCCTTTCCTGCTCGCACTATCCGGTCGCGGCCGGGCGGCACTTGCGGCTAAAACAGCGCCAGAGCCTGCTACCCGCCCAAGGAGCCACCGTGTCCGATTCCCGTCCCGAGCGGAAGACCGTCACCGCCTGCGTGCTCATCATCGGCAACGAGATCCTGTCCGGGCGCACCAAGGACGCCAACCTGCCCTTCCTGGCGGAGCAGCTGAACGCCTGCGGCGTGCGCCTGATGGAGGCCCGCGTCATCCCCGACGTGCCCGAGACGATCGTCGAGACGGTCAATGCGGTCCGGGCGCGCTTCGACTACGTCTTCACCACCGGCGGCATCGGGCCGACCCATGACGACATCACGTCCGAATGCGTCGCCGCCGCCTTCGGCCTGCCGCTGATCCGCAATCCGGAGGCCGTGCGCCGGCTGGAGCAGCACTATCCGCCGGGCGGCCTCAACGAGGCGCGCCTGCGCATGGCCAATACGCCGGAAGGCGCCACCCTGATCGACAACCCGATCTCGATCGCGCCCGGCTTCCAGATCGGCAACGTCTTCGTGCTGGCCGGCGTGCCGTCGATCATGCGGGCGATGTTCGACAGCATCCGCCACCGCCTGTCGGGCGGCCTGCCGATGCTGTCGCGCACCGTCACCAGCATGCTGGCCGAGGGGACCATGGCGGCCGACCTGTCGACGATCCAGGACCGCTTCCCTGATGTGGAGATCGGCAGCTATCCGTTCTTCCGCATGGGCCGCTCCGGCACCGCCATCGTCCTGCGCGGGACCGATGCCGGGCGGCTCGGCGAGGCGACCGACGAGGTCACGGCGATGATGGTGCGCCTGGGGGACACCCCGGTCGAGGCGGAGGCCTGATCGCCCATGGCGTCCGGCATGGCGGGGACGCTGCTGGGGTTGGCGACGGGGGGCGGGGCGCTGCTGGCCTGGTACGGGCTGCAGCGGCTGCGCGACCGCGACCTGCCCGAGGCGCGGCGGCGCCAGGGCTGGTGGGGGGTCAATCTCGGCCTGGCGCTGGTGGCGGTGTCGATGATCCTGTTCGTGCGGACCTGACCGCGGGTCCGATCAGGAGGGCGGCCGCGGTGGCGGCCGCCAGCGGGCCCAGCGCGAAGAGGCCGAAGAGCCAGAGCGCGGCGTTGGCGGCGCCGGCCGGGCCGCCCGGGTCGGTGATCCCGGCCAGGTTGGCGACGACCCCGGCCAGGGCGGAGGCGAAGGCGCTGCTGACCAGCTGCACGGTCGAGATCGAGGAACTGGCCAGGCTGCGCTCGCCGTCTGCGGCAACCGTCATCACCCGGGTCAGCAGGTGCGGCCAGCTGAAGCCGACGCCGATGCCGACCGTCGCCAGGAGGGCGCCGAGCAGGGCCACCTGGGCCGGGTCGCCATGGCTGGCGATCGGCATCCGCCAGGCGAGCATCGCCAGGCCCAGGGCCATCACCGCCGGCCCGAGCGCCATGCCGCGCGCGACCCGGTCGGGGCCGGACCCCGACGACAGCAGCGACCCCGCCGTCCAGCCGAGCGCCTGCAGCACGGTCAGATAGCCGGCGCCGAGCGGCGTCAGCCCGTGCAGCGTCTGCAGCAGGAGCGGCACGAAGACGATGACGTTGGTGCCGACGGTGGTCAGCGCCATGGTCAGGTAGACCGCACCCAGCGGCGTCGCCGGCCGCAGCGCGTCCGATGGCAGCAGGCGGACGGCCGCGTGGCGTTCCAGCCCCGTCATCCAGTGGAGCAGGGCCAGCGCCACCACCAGCCCGGCCGCGTTGACCCACAGGCTGGGGATGACGCTGGCGCCGGATATGGCGAGTGCCGCGCCGGCCAGCAGGGCGAGGCGGCGGATCGGGAAGCGCGGCGGCGCGGCCGCGGCCGGGGTGGCGGCCGGGCTCGGCAGGACCCGTGCGCACAGCAGCGCGAAGGCGGCGGTCGCCGCCAGCACCGCCCAGAAGGCCAGCCGCCACTCCCCGATCTCGGCGAAGATGCCGCCCACGAACGGGCCGGACAGGGCGGCCACGCCCCAGGTGCCCGAGACCAGCGCGATCGCCCGCGGCCACAGGTGCTGGGGCAGGACGAGGCGGATCAGCGCATAGGACAGGGCGAACAGCATGCCGCCGCCCAGCCCCTGGATGCCGCGCCCGGCGAGCAGGACCGGCATCGCGGGGGCGAGTGCGGCGACCAGGGTGCCGGCGGCAAACGCCGCCGTCGCCAGGCGGTAGGCGCCGCGCACCCCATGCCGGGCCAGCAGCTCCGACGCCAGCGCCGAGCCGATGATCGAGCCGACGATGAAGAGGGTCGAGTTCCAGGCGTAGTAGGCCAGTCCGCCGATCTCCGCCACCACCGACGGCATGATGGTGGCGGCGACGAAGATGTTGACGGCATGCAGCGTGACGCCGGCGGCAAGCGCCACCGCGCGGCCGCCATGCCCGCTGCCGAACAGCTCTCTCCAGCCCGGGGTCGCCATGCGCTTCCTCTGCGGCGCCGCGGGCGCGGGGAGGCGGGCGCCGGGGCGTCGATTCTTGTTATCCGGCCGCCTCGATAGCAGGCCGCGGCCTCGTGCAGAAGGGGCTCAGTCGCCGGCAGCGGGGGCGGTGGACGGGGCCGGGCCGGTCGAGACGCGGTCGCGCAGCGGCAGCTCCTTCATCATAACGAAGGCGCAGAGCGCCAGGGCGACGCCGCAGGCCGCGGCGAAGAACACCCACTGGAAGCTGGCGATCAGGCCGGCGCTGGCGCCGGCGGTGACGGCGGTCCCGGCGCCGCGGCCGACCACGACCCCGCTGCCCAGCACGATCGCGCCGAAGCCCGCGATCACCAGCGCGCCGGACAGCTGGCGGAAGAAGTGCATGGTCGCGGTGGCGCTGCCCATCATGTGCATCAGCACCGCGTTCTGGATGGCGACCGTCGTCACCGGGAACGAGGTGCCGACGCCGAAGCTGGCGACCGCGAACATGATCTCCAGCGCCCACAGCGGCAGGCCCTGGGGGAAGAGGGTGAGGGTGGCGAGCGCCATCGTCGAGAGGGCGAGGCCCATCATCGGCAGGCGCTTGTAGTGGCGCACGCGGGCCATGACGTGGCCCGAGGTGATGGCGCCGCTGACCGTGCCGACCAGCAGGGGGATGAGGGCGATGCCCGACTGGCTGGCCGACAGCCCGACCACCAGCTCGAGGTAGATCGGCACGAAGAAGGTCAGGCCCATGAAGGTGCCCATGCCGAGCCCGGCCGACGTGATGCCCAGCACGACCACGGAATTGCGCAGCAGCTCGTGCGGGATCAGCGGCTCGGCCGCGGTGCGGATCCGGGCGACGAAGAGCAGCCAGATCATCGCCGAGGTGACGAGCAGGGCCATGATGACGGGCGAGGACCAGGGCAGGCGCACCCCGCCCCAGTTGAGCGCCAGCAGCAGGGTCGTGGTCGCGGCCACCATCAGCCCGGCCCCGGCGAAATCCATGCGCCGGCGGCGATGCACCCGCGGCATCCGCCGCAGGACGGAGTTGGTCATGAAGAGCGCGGCGGCGCCGGCCGGGATGTTGATCCAGAAGATGGCCGACCAGTGCAGGTGCTCGGCGATGAAGCCGCCCAGGACCGGGCCGGCGACGCCGGATGCCGCGAAGACGCTGGCGATATAGACCTGGTAGCGGCCGCGCTCCTTGGGCGGCACCACGTCGGCGATGATGGTCTGGGCCAGCGCCACCAGCCCGCCGCCGCCCAGGCCCTGGATGGCGCGGCCGACCGCGAGCGTGGCGACCGAGGGCGCGAGCGCGCTCACCACCGAGCCCAGCACGAAGATGCAGATGGCCGACAGCATGGTGACGTGCCGGCCGTGGGTGTCGGCCAGCCGGCCGTAGAGCGGCACCACCGCGGTGGCGGCGATAAGGTAGGCGGTGATGATCCAGGGCAGGTTCTGGAAGTCGCCCAGGTCGCGGCCGATGGTCGGCATGGCGGTGGCGACGATGGTCTGGTCGAGCGCCGCCAGCATCATGGCCATCATCAGCCCGAAGATGGTCGAGCGGATTTCGCGATGGGTCTTGGGCGGCGGGTCGCCCGCGGGCTGGCTGGGTGGCATCACGAACCTGGGCAGGGTGTCGGGGCAGGGCGTCTGGGCAAAGTGTCCGCACGCCTCTTCGCAATGCAACATACCGCGCGGAACGGCGCATGCCACGCCCGAAGCCTTGCTGATTCGGAATGGGGGGTGTGCGTCGGCGGGGGGCTATGGCCGCCGCGGCGGCTTCCCCTTCCGGAACCACCGGGACGTCCATCGCGATGGGTAGAAGCCGGGCATTGCCCGTCGGTCATAGCGTCCCTCGACCAGGCTCGGGATGAGGGAACCCTTTCCCTGCACAAGTGATTGTGGAGAAAGGAAAAAATCCTCATCCCGAGCGTAGTCGAGGGACGCTTTTGCCGATGTCCAGCGCGCCTTTCTCGTCAGCCTCGCCTGCTTCATCCCCCGCAGATCGGGCCCACCGGTGGAAACTCTTCCCGATCGAAGCGGCCGCTCTTGCGGGCCTTCGCGTCGGCGATGATGCGGTCGGCCGCCGCCCGGGCCGGCGCGACATCCCTGGCCGGCTTCTCGGGTACCAGCCGGGCGACCGGCCGGCCATGCCGGGTGATCACCACCTGTTCGCCGCGCTCGACCAGGTCGAGCAGTTGGTCGAGCGTGTCCTGGGCCTCGACGGCCCCAACCTCGCGCATGGCGAATTCTCCGTGCGGGTGCGCCAGTTTACCGGGTGGCCGGGCCGTTCGCCAGCGGCGGCGGGCCGACATAGCGGGCGCGGGGCCGGATCAGGCCGCCCGCCGCCTGCTGCTCCAGGGCGTGGGCGATCCAGCCGGCGGTGCGGCCGACCAGGAACATCGCGAAGGGCGCGTCCGCCGGCAGGCCGCGGCTGCGCGCCAGCGCCACCAGGGCGAAGTCTATGTTGGGCGCCTCGCCGGTCAGGTCGAGGGCGGCGGCCATGGTGTCTCCGAGCGCCCGGTCGGGCGACAGGCGGTCCAGCAGGGCGCGTCCGCGCGGGTCGCCGTCGGGATAGAGCGGGTGGCCGAAGCCGGGCAGCCGGTCGCCGCGATCCAGGCGGCGCCGGATCGCGGCCGCGGCCGAGGGCTGGGCCGCCACCTCGTCCAGCAACGCCTGGACGCGCAGCGTCATGCCGCCATGGCGCGGGCCCGACAGGGCGGCCATGCCGGCGATCACCGCGGCCGCCAGGGCCGCGCCCGTCGAGGCGACCACCCGGGTCGAGAAGGTCGATGCGTTCAGCTCATGGTCGGCGGACAGGACCAGTGCCATGCGCACGAGGCCGGCCGTTTCGTCGTCCGCGCCCCAGGCGCCGGCCAGGACGCGCGCGATCGGATCGGCGCTGGGCGCCCGGCCGACGGTGGCTGCCGCCGTCCGCCGCAGCAGCTGCGCCGCTCCCGCCCAGCGCCGGGCCGGCTCGCGCGCCCAGGTCTCGGATTCCGCCAGCCCGTCGGCGGCCAGCTGCGCCATGCAGCGGGCGACCAGCGGGGCGGTGGCGGGCAGACCGGTCATGGACCAGCGCCCAGGCGGCGGCGGCTCGGCGAACGGGTCGGCCTCGCCGCAGCCCCACAGCAGGCGCGCGGTCGCCTCCAGCCCCTGGTGCCCGGCCCAGTCGACGGCATCGATCCCGCGATAGAAGAGCCGGCCGCGCTCGATCGCGGTGATCGCGGAATCGAGCACCGGCAGGCCCCAGTCGAGCGTGGTCGCGGCGGCGCGCCCCGGGCTGCGGCCGCGGGCCCGTCCGGCGGCCAGGCGGTCGATGTCCTCGGCCGCATAGAGGCTGCGCCGCGGGTCGGCCGGATGCGGCTCGGCCCGCACCAGGCCGCGGCTGACATAGGCATAGAGGGTGGCGCGCCGCACGCCCAGGCGGCGGACGGCTTCTGCGGCGTCGATCAGGCGGCTGCCGGTCATGGGGTGGAATATGGCGCAAGCCGGCCCGCAGCTGCGGCAAAATTGCCGCCGGGCCGCATCATCGGTTCTTTTCGTATTGTGAAGCCCGGTCGGTTGCGGATATGGAGCGCACCGACGCGCACCCATCGGCCTCTGCCGCAACCGGGGGCGTCCCGTACCGCGCAACCGCCGCCGGCTGGCGGACCCGCGGGTTCGCCTCTGGAGCCGCTTTCGATGAATTTCCTGCTGCGCATCGGCCGGGCGGTCGATCGGGCCAACGACGCGTTCGGCCAGGTGGCCTCCTGGCTGGTCCTGCTCGCCTGCCTCGTCAGCGCCGGCAACGCCGCCAGCCGCTATGCCTTCAGCCTCAGCTCGAACGCGTGGCTGGAGATCCAGTGGTACATGTTCGCCGGGATCTTCCTGCTCGGCGCCTCGACGACGCTGCGGCAGAACGGCCATGTGCGGGTCGACCTCGTCTTCTCGATGGCCTCGCCGCGCGGCCGCCTGTGGATCGACATCCTCGGGCTGATCTTCTTCCTGCTGCCGGCGATGGCGATCCTGACCTGGATGACATGGCCGTTCTTCCTCGATTCCTGGCAGCGCGGCGAGGGATCCAGCAATGCCGGCGGGCTGCTGCGCTGGCCGGTCAAGATCCTGATGCCGCTGGCCTTCGCCATGCTCACCCTGCAGGGCCTCTCGGAACTGGTGAAGCGCATCGCCGCGCTCAGCGGCCGGATCGCGCTCGACGTCGACTATCAGAAGCCGCTGCAGTAGCCGCCCCTCAAGGGTTCGCCGCCCAGGAAAGACCAGGACCGATGGCTCCGCTCGACTACATGGCGCCGCTGATGTTCGGCGGCCTCGTGCTCTTCCTCATCATCGGCTTCCCGGTCGCCTTCTCGCTGGCCGCGACCGGGCTGTTCTTCGGCTTCGTCGGCATCGAGATGGGGCTGTTCACCTTCCACTATCTCGAGAACCTGCCGATCCGCATTTTCGGTATCATGTCGAACGACCTGCTGCTGGCGATCCCCTTCTTCACCTTCATGGGGGCGGTGCTGGAGCGGTGCGGCCTGGCCGAGGACCTGCTGGAAGGGACGGGCCAGCTGTTCGGCGCGGTCCCGGGCGGGCTCGCCGTCGCGGTCGTCATCGTGGGGGCGGTGCTGGGCGCCATCACCGGCACCGTCGCCGCCTCGGTCATCGCCATGGGCATGATCTCGCTGCCGGCGATGATCCGCTACGGCTACAACATGCGGCTGGCGACGGGGGTGATCGCGGCGTCCGGCACCATCACCCAGCTGATCCCGCCGTCGCTGGTCCTGATCGTGCTGGCCGACCAGCTCGGCCGCTCGGTCGGCGACATGTATCTGGGCGCGATCGGCCCCTCGATGCTCCAGGTGCTGCTGTTCGTGCTGTTCATCGCCGGCGTCGCCGTCTTCCGGCCGGGATGGATGCCGCCGATCCCGCCCGAGGAACGGACCGAGCGCGGCTGGCCGCTGATCCGGCGCGTGCTGTGGGGCATGGTGCCGTGCATCGCCCTCATCTTCCTGGTGCTGGGCACGATCTTCCTCGGGCTCGCCACCCCGACCGAGGCCGGCGCCATGGGGGCGGTCGGCGCGATCCTGCTGGCGGCGATGAACCGGCGCCTGACCTGGCCGCTGATCAAGGAGGGCATGGACACCACCATGCGGATCACCGCCATGGTGGTCTTCATCCTGGTCGGCTCCACCGTGTTCAGCCTCGTCTTCCAGGGGGTCGACGGGTCCTTGTGGATCGAGCATCTGCTGTCGGGGCTGCCGGGGGGCGTCGCCGGCTTCCTCATCGCCGTCAACGTCTTCGTCTTCTTCCTGGCCTTCTTCCTCGACTTCTTCGAGATCGCCTTCATCATCGTGCCGCTGCTGGCGCCGGTCGCGGACAAGATGGGCATCGACCTGGTGTGGTTCGGAGTCCTGCTGTGCGTGAACATGCAGACCTCGTTCATGCACCCGCCCTTCGGCTTCGCGCTCTTCTACCTGCGCGGCATCGCCCCGCCCAGCGTGCGCAGCCGCGACATCTATTGGGGCGCGGTGCCGTGGCTGCTGCTGCAGCTGGTGCTGGTGGCGATCGTGATCTTCTGGCCGGAGGCGGTGACCTACTGGATCACCCGCGGCCCCGAGGTCGACCCCAGCACGATCCGCATCGACATTCCGCCGATGCCAGGGGCCGACACCGAGTCCGTCCCGATCCTCATCCAGTGAACCGGGACGGCCGGCGCTCCTAGCCCAAGATCACTTCACCGTCTGGGCGGCGGTGAAGGCGAAGTTCTCGTAGCTGTTCTCGGAGATGCGGAACCACAGGTACTCGTCGTCGCGAAATTTCTTCCACGGCTCGTAGACCTTCTTGAAGTTCGCATTCTTGGCCGCGGTCTCGTCATACAGCTCGTGCGCGGCCTTGTAGCAGGCGGCCATGATGTCGCGCGAGAAGGGCCGCAGCTGGGCGCCGCCGGCGACGAGGCGGCGGATGGCCGCGGGGTTGACCGCGTCGTACTTCGCCAGGGTGTCGGTGTAGGCCTCCGCGCACGCCGACTGCAGGGCCGCCTTGTACTGCTCCGGCAGCTTGCCCCAGGCGTTCAGGTTGACGTAGGCGGAGAGCTGCGCCTGCCCCTCCCACCAGCCGGGATAGTAGTAGTACGGCGCCACCTTGTAGAAGCCGAGCTTCTCGTCGTCATAGGGGCCGACCCATTCGGCGGCGTCGATGGTGCCCTTCTCGAGCGCGGCATAGATGTCGCCCGCGGCCAGCTGCTGCGGCACCACGCCGAGCTTGCTCAGGACCATGCCGGCGATGCCGGCGATGCGGAACTTGAGGCCCTTCAGGTCCTCGATCGTCTTGATCTCCTTGCGGAACCAGCCGCCCATCTGCGCGCCCGTGTTGGCCACGGGGAAGCTCAGGATGTTGTACTGCTTGAAGAACTCGCGCATCAGCTCGAGCCCGCCGCCATGGTGCATCCAGGCGGACTGCTGGCGCGCGTTCGGGCCGAAGGGGACGGTGGTGTCGAAGGCGAAGGTGGGATCCTTGCCGACGTAGTAGTAGCTGGCGGTGTGCGCCATCTCGACCGTCTCGGCCTGGACGGCGTCCAGCGCCTGCAGGCCGGGCACGATCTCGCCCGCCGCGAAGACGCGGATCTGGAACTTGTTGTCGGTGAGCGCGGCGACCCGCTTGGCGACGAGCTCGGCGCCGCCGAACAGCGTGTCGAGGCTCTTGGGGAAGCTCGACGTCATCCGCCAGCGGATCTCCGGCGCCGATTGCGCGATCGCCGGGGCGGCCAGGGTCGTGCCGATGGCCGTGGCCGCGCCCGCCGCGGTTCCGCGCAGAAAGCTACGCCTTTCCATGTCTCTCGATCTCCGAATGCGATTTTGCCGAACGGCGAGGAGGACCTTCGGTCCAGGGCCGTCGGATGCGGTAAACTGTCACCCGGTCGTGTCGGAAGCAAGCGGAGCCCGGGGCAGGTGTACCCGGGGCGGGCGGCCCGGCGGAGGCAGCGATGAACCTGATGGAAGCCTTGCTCTGGTCCCTGGTCGGCAGCCTTGCCAGCCCGGGCGTGTTCATTCCCGCGCTGATCGTGGGCTGGATGGCGCGCACGCCGTTCCTGGCGCTGCTGGGCGGGGCGGCGATCGCGGTCGCGCTGTTCGCCTATGGGCAACTGGTGGGGGTGATCCCGGCCGAGGCGGAGATCGTCTGGGTGGCGGTGCCCTTCATGCTCATCCCCCCGATGATCTGGGCGCTGGCCGCGCACTTCTTCGGGCGCTGGATCCGGCGGCAGGCGGGCGGCGACCGGTCCCACCCGGCCTTGCGCGCCATCGAGGCGGTGATCGGCGCCATCATCGGCATGGTGGTCGGCGGGGCCCTGGGGATCGCGGCGGGCACCCTCTATGTGGAGGCGGCCCAGGTCAGCAGCTTCGAGGGCGCAGCCGGTTACATGGTCTTCCTCGGCTTCGCGGTGCCGGGCGTGTTTCTCGGCTTCGTGGCCGGCGCCGTGCTCGGCTGGCGTCGCCGGCGGCGGCGGGCGGTCGCCTGAATCGGGGGGGCCGGCTCGCCACCCCCTCAGCCCTGGCGCTGTTCCAGCGCCAGGCGCACCGCCATCGCCGACAGGACCGTCGCCATCAGCCAGCGCTGGATGCGCAGCCATGCCGGCCGGGTCGCGAACCACAGGGCGACCGAGCCGGCCGCCATGACGATCGCGAGGTTGACCGAGAAGCTGACCGCGATCTGGGTCAGGCCCAGCACGATCGCCTGCAGCAGCACCTCGCCCCGGGCCGGGTCGATGAACTGCGGCAGCAGCGACAGGTAGAGCACGGCGATCTTGGGGTTGAGCAGGTTGGTGAGGAAGCCCATGGCGAAGAGCCGTCCGGGCCGGTCGCGGGGCAGGTCGGCGCGCGGCTCCAGCGGCGAGCGCGCGCCCGGCCGGATGGCCGCCCAGGCGAGCCACAGCAGGTAGGCCGCCCCCGCCCACTGCACCGCCTCGTAGGCGAGCGGCACCGCCAGAAGCAGGGCCGTCAGCCCGAAGGCGGCACACAGCATGTAGAAGACGAAGCCCAGGATGACGCCTGCCAGCGAGATGAATCCCGCCACCCGCCCCTGGGTGATGGACCGCCCGATCAGGTAGATCATGTTCGGCCCGGGCGTCAGGACCATGCCGAGCGCGACCAGCGCGAACGCCGCGAGATTGCCGAACGTGACCATGGGGATTCCTCCGGGCGGGACCGGTGCAGAGACTGCGGCCGCCCGCCCTCGGCCGGCAACCGGAACATTGTCCTGGGGACAATCGGGGAAGGGCCGGCTCGGTAGCCGGCCACCCTCGCCGGAGGATCGGGCAAGGATTCCGGATGCCCGGTCTACCGCCCCGGGACATGCCGGCGCGATCCTCTGCGCGAGCTGAACCGAGAGGAGAGCATCCGATGACCATTCCCCGGACCCTGTTCGTGATCGCCGTGGCCGCCCTGGCGGCCGGCCCGCTCCTGGCCCAGGCGCCCGCGCCCGCCCAGCCGGTCACGATGACGGAGGAGACCGCGGTCGGCATGTGGGTGACGGCGGACGGGCATGTCCGCCACGAGCTGCTGCCGGGTGGCCGCTACGACGAGGCGCGCGGCAGCCGCAAGAGCGCCTATCAGGGGCGGTGGCGGCTGACCGGCAACCGCATCGACTATGTCGACGACACGGGCTTTCCCGCCGACGGCGAGTTCATCGACGGGGTGCTGCACCATGGCGGCATGGTCCTGCGCCGGGAGAGGCGCTAGCGGCCCCGCTCGCGGCAGGTGAGTTCGGTGCGGTCGGGCAGGGTGATGGCGGCTTCCGTCCCCTTGCCGACCAGTGCTGCCCCCTCGGCCCCGGCGTAGCGGATGCCGCTGGCCGACGGCGTCTGCAGCAAGGCATAGCCGACCCCGCGATAGCGCAGATGGGCCATGGCCGGCTCGCCGTCGACGAAGGTGGCGGCCAGCGGTGCCCCGCCGCAGTCGAAGGCGACCGGCCCGCGGCTGGTGCCGCGCTCGGCCGGTGCCCGGGTGACGGCATGGTGCTGACGCAGGGTGGCGATGCGGTCGAGTTGGATGGCGAGCACGCAGGCGCGCGGGTCGACCGCGTTGCGGCAGTCGTTGCGCCGCAGCAGCCAGGCGCGCTGTGTCTCGTCGAGCCCTTCGAGCCGCCGCCCGATCAGGGTCGCCCGCGCCACGCCGTAGAGGCGGGTCGTCTCGCGGTCGAGCGCCGCCAGCCCCGGGTCGCGGCAGACCAGCGTGTCCATCGGCTGGGCCGCCCGCGCGCAGTCGAGGGCGGGCGGCGCCGCCGCGGCCGCGGGCTGCGCCAGCAGCGCCGCGAGCAGCAGGGCCGGCGGCGACCAAATGAACGGGCGGTGCTTCATGCGGATCGTCTCCCCCTCGACGGATCGGGCCGTACGGCAGGGCGGCCCGCTGGTGGAAAGGTCGCGGTCAGCGCGAGGTTCCCTGCCGCGGTCGCCGGGCCGGCAGGTTGGCGAGCAGGATCGCCGCCCAGATCGCCGCGAAGGTGACGGCCCGCTCCCAGCCGAAGCTCTCGCCATAGACCAGCACGCCGAGCAGGAACGAGATCGACGGGGCGATGTATTGCAGGAAGCCGATGGTCGTCAGGTCGAGCCGGCGCGCGCCGATGGTGAAGAGCAGCAGGGGGGTGGTGGTGATCGTGCCGCCGACCAGCAGCAGCAGGTCGAAGCCGGGGTCGCTCGTCCCCAGGCTGCCGAGCGACCCGTCGCCGACCCACAGCAGGTAGCCGAGCGCGACCGGCAGCAGGTACAGGGTCTCGATCAGCAGGCCGGTCACCGAATCGACCGCGATGCGCTTGCGGATCAGGGCATAGACCGCGAAGCTGGCCCCCAGCAGCAGGGCGGCCGACGGCCCCTCGCTGACCCGTGCGGCCTCGTAGAGCACGGCCGCGCCCGCCAGCAGCAGGGCGATGGTGCGGCGCCGGTCGAGCCGTTCGCCCAGGAAGACCAGCGCCAGCGCGATGGAGGCCAGCGGCCCCAGGAAATAGCCGAGCGACGCCTCGACGATCCGCCCGCTGGTGATGGCCCAGGTGAAGAGGAACCAGTTGCCGGCGATGATCAGGGTGGTGACGCCCAGGATCGCCATGGTCCGGGGCCGGGCCAGCGCCATGCGGACCGCGGGCCAGCCGCGCCCGGCGGTCACCACGACCGCCAGGAACGGCACCGACCAAGCCACCCGGTGGGCGACCAGTTCCAGCGGCGGGACCGCGGCCACGGCTTTGAAATAGATCGGGGTCAGGCCCCAGATCAGGAACGCGCCGAAGGCTGCGGCATAGCCGGCGGCCCGATGGGCGTCCGGCGCCCGGTCGGGCATGATGGCTCCTCGGCGCCGGCTTCTCTATCCAAGGCCCGGCCGCCCGCTCGGGGCGGCCGGGTCTCACGGACTGGTCAGCGGCGGACTTCGATCCCGCTGGCCGCCAGCGTCTCGCCCAGCTCGCCCGTCTCGAACATCTCGCGGACGATGTCGCAGCCGCCCACGAACTCGCCCTTCACATAGAGCTGGGGAATGGTCGGCCAGCTCGAGAACTCCTTGATGCCCTGGCGCAGCGCCGGGTCCTGGAGGATGTCGATGCCTTTGAACTTCACGCCCAGGTGGGTCAGGATCTGCACCACGGCGGCGGAGAAGCCGCACTGCGGGAAGATCGGCGTGCCCTTCATGTAGAGGACGACCGCATTGTCGGTGATGTCCTGGCGGATGCGCTCGAAGACGGGGCTGTCGGTCATGGTGTTCATGGCAGGTACTCCGGGGCGGCCGAAGGGGATTCAGCCATTGCGGGGGGCGGTTGGGCGGATCTTAGGTGGGCGGATCTTAGGGAACGCCGGTTTGCAGCGCCAGCGCGTGCAACTCATTGCCCATGCGGCCGCGCAGGGCGGCATAGACCATCTGGTGCTGCTGCACCCGCGACTTGCCGACGAAGGCGGCCGAGATGACGTGCGCGGCATAGTGGTCGCCGTCGCCGCGCAGGTCCTCGATCGTCACCTGCGCGTCGGAGATGCTCTCCTTGATCAGCCGTTCGATCGTTGCCGCATCCATCGCCATGGTGTGCTTCCCGCCGTTCTAGGGTGTCGAGGGGCCAGGGGCAGCGAAGGCTAGGCGTCGCCCGCCATCCAGGCCGGGAACCAGCGTTCGTGGGCCGTGCGCAGCCGATCCACCGATATGGCGCCAGCGCCGTCGACTGTCAATTCGCCGCCGCCGGTGGTGCCGATGCGCGCCGCCGGCACGCCCGCCGCCACCGCGCCGGCCAGCACCGCATCGGCATCCCGGGTGGTGACCAGGTAGCGGGCCTGGTCCTCGCCGAACAGCCAGGCGTCGATGCGGGGCGCGCCGTCCGGCAGGGTCAGGCGCGCGCCGATGCCCGACGCCATCGCCATCTCGGCCACCGCGACGCCGAGCCCGCCATCGGAGCAATCGTGGCAGGCGGTCGCCAGGCCGTCGAGGATGAGGTCGCGGACGAAGTCGCCGTTGCGGCGCTCGGCCGCCAGGTCGACCGGCGGCGGGGCGCCCGTCTCGCGGCCGAACACCTCGCGCAGGTAGATCGAGCAGCCGAGCCAGCCCTCGGTGCGGCCGATCAGGACGAGGTCCTGGCCCTCGGCCGGGAAGGCGACCCGGACGCAGCTGGCGACGTCGTCGATGATGCCGACCCCGCCGATCGCCGGGGTCGGCAGGATCGCCCGGCCCTCGGTCTCGTTGTAGAGCGACACGTTGCCGGACACGACCGGGTAGTCGAGCGCCTTGCAGGCCTCGCCCATGCCCTGGATGCAGCCGACGAACTGGCCCATGATCTCCGGCTTCTCGGGATTGCCGAAGTTCATGTTGTCGGTGATGGCAAGCGGGCGGGCGCCGACCGCGGTCAGGTTGCGCCAGGTCTCGGCCACCGCCTGCCGGCCGCCCTCCACCGGGTCCGCCTGGCAGTAGCGCGGCGTGCAGTCGGTGGTGATGGCCAGGCCCTTGCTCTTGCCATGGACGCGCACCACCGCGGCATCGCCGCCCGGGCGCTGCACGGTGTCGGCCATGACCGTCGAATCATACTGCTCCCATACCCAGCGGCGGCTGGCGAGGTCGGGGCAGCCGACCAGCCGCTCCAGGGCGGCCAGCGGGTCGGGGTTGGGCGGCACGTCGCCCACGGCGACGACCGGCCGCCTGGGCGTGGCGACCCACGGGCGGTCGTACTGCGGCGCCTCGTCGACCAGGGGGCCGACCGGCAGGTCGGCCGCCACCGCGCCGTCCATCTGCAGGATCAGGCGCCCGCTCTCGGTCACCTCGCCGATGACGGCGAAGTTCAGCTCCCACTTCTCGAAGATGCGCCGGGCGGTGTCCTCGCTGCCCGGGCGCAGGATCATCAGCATCCGCTCCTGGCTCTCCGACAGCATGATCTCGTAGGGGCTCATGCCCGGCTCGCGCATCGGCACCCGGTCGAGGTGCAGGGTGATGCCGAGCCCGCCCTTGCCCGCCATCTCCACCGAAGACGAGGTCAGGCCGGCGGCACCCATGTCCTGGATGGCGACGATCGCGTCCTCGTTCATCAGCTCCAGGCAGGCCTCGATCAGCAGCTTCTCGGTGAAGGGGTCGCCGACCTGGACCGTCGGGCGCTTGGCCTCGGAATCCTCGGTGAACTCGGCGGACGCCATCGTCGCGCCGTGGATCCCGTCGCGGCCGGTCTTGGCGCCGACATAGACGACGTTGTTGCCCGGGCCGGCGGCGGCCGAATAGAAGATGCGGTCGGCGCGCGCCAGGCCGACCGTCATGGCGTTGACCAGGATGTTGCCGTCATAGGCGGGGTGGAAGTTCACCTCGCCGCCCACGGTCGGCACGCCGACGCAGTTGCCGTAGCCGCCGATCCCGGCGACGACGCCGGAGACGAGGTAGCGCGTCTTGGGGTGGTCGGGCCGGCCGAAGCGCAGCGCGTTCAGGTTGGCGACCGGCCGGGCGCCCATGGTGAAGACGTCGCGCAGGATGCCGCCGACCCCCGTCGCCGCGCCCTGGTAGGGTTCGATGAAGGAGGGATGGTTGTGGCTCTCCATCTTGAAGATGGCCGCGTCCCCGTCGCCGATGTCGATGACGCCGGCATTCTCGCCCGGCCCGCAGATCACCCACGGCGCCTGGGTCGGCAGGGTGCGCAGCCACTTCTTCGACGATTTGTACGAGCAGTGCTCGCTCCACATCACCGAGAAGATGCCGAGTTCGGTCATCGTCGGCTCGCGGTCGAGGATGCGCAGCACGCGCGCGTACTCGTCGGGCGTGAACCCGTGCTGGGCCACGGTTTCGGGCGAAATCTTCGCGTTCGGCAGGGTCAAGGCCGCAGCTCTCTTCGGATGGGGGCCGCTGGGAAGTCTTACGACAGGGCTTCGGCGAGACCTTCGAACATGGCGCGGCCGTCGGTGCCGCCCAGCAGCGGGTCGGCGGCCCGCTCCGGATGCGGCATCAGGCCCAGCACGGTCTTGGTCTCGTTGAAGATGCCGGCGATGTCGCGCCGGGCCCCGTTCGGGTTGCCGGCGCCGCCGACCGTGCCGTCCGGCAGGCAGTAGCGGAAGGCGATCTGCCCGCGCTCCTCCAGCCGGTCCAGCGTGGCGTCGTCGGCGAAGTAGTTGCCGTCGCCATGCGCGATCGGCATGCGCGCGACCGCACCCACCGCATAGCGGCTGGTGAACAGGCTCTGGCTCGTCTCCACCCGGACATGGACGTCGCGGCCGAGGAACTTGAGCGAGGCGTTGCGCATCAGCGCGCCGGGCAGCAGGCCCGACTCGCACAGGATCTGGAAGCCGTTGCAGATGCCGAGCACCGGCACGCCCCGGCCGGCCCGGGCCACCACCTCGCGCATCACCGGCGAATGGGCCGCCATGGCGCCCGCCCGCAGGTAGTCGCCGTAGGAGAAGCCGCCGGGCAGCACGATCAGGTCGACCTCGGGGAAGGTCCCCTCGGCGTGCCAGACCATGTGCGGCGCCCGGCCGGTGATGTCGCGCAGGGCCGTCTCCGCGTCCCGGTCGCAGTTCGACGCGGGAAAGACGATGACGGCCGACCTCATGGCACGACCTCGATGGCGTAGTTCTCGATCACCGTGTTGGCGAGCAGCCGCCGGCACATCTCCTCGACGACCGCGCGGCCGCGCACGGGGTCGCTCTCCGCCAGGTCGAGCTCGATGAGCTTGCCCTGGCGGACGCCCTGGACGCCCTCGAAGCCGAGATGGGCGAGCGCGCCCTGGATCGCGGTGCCCTGGGGATCGAGCACGCCCGACTTCAGGGTGACATGGACGCGCGCCTTCATGCCTCTGGTCCTCTCTCTCGGGTCGCCATCCGACGGCCTTTCGTTCCCGCTTGGGGTGGTTACTGCAGCGTCTTGACGCCCTTGTGGTCGCCCTGACCGTGGTCGCCCTGGCCGTCCTCCGGCAGGATGCCGAGGCGGCGGGCCACTTCCTGGTAGGCAGCCTCGACGTTGCCGAGGTCCTGGCGGAAGCGGTCCTTGTCCATCTTCTCGTTGGTCTTGCCGTCCCACAGCCGGCAATTGTCCGGGCTGATCTCGTCGGCGACGACGATCTGCATGTCGTCGTTGGTGTAGAGCCGGCCGAACTCCAGCTTGAAGTCGATCAGGCGGATGCCGATGCCGAGGAAGAGGCCGGTCAGGAAGTCGTTGACCCGGAGCGCCAGCGCCATCATGTCGTCCAGGTCCTGGGTCGATGCCCAGCCGAACGCCGTGATGTGCTCCTCGGAGACCATCGGGTTCGCCAGTTCGTCGTTCTTGTAATAATATTCGACGATCGAGCGCGGCAGATGGGTCCCCTCCTTGATGCCGAGTCGCTTCGACAGAGATCCCGCCGCCACGTTGCGCACCACCAGCTCGATGGGGATGATCTCGACCTCGCGGACGAGCTGTTCGCGCATGTTGAGCCGGCGGACGAAATGGGTCGGCACGCCGACCTCGCCCAGCCGCAGCATCAGGTATTCGCTGATGCGGTTGTTCAGGACACCCTTGCCCGTGATGGTGCCCTTCTTCTGGTTGTTGAAGGCTGACGCGTCATCCTTGAAATAGGTGATGAGAGTGCCAGGCTCCGGACCCTCGAACAGGACCTTGGCCTTGCCTTCATAGATCTGTCTGCGGCGGGACATGGGCGGCCACCAGGAAAGAGGAGGGGTCGTCGCGCCGGGCGCCGGCCTTCTGCGAAGAAAGGCAGCCCGGCGCTTGCGAGCCGGACATATAGCAACGCCGGCCCCCCCACTCAACCGGCGCCGCTGCCGCAGCCGGCCGATCGCAGGCGCCGGCCCTCGTCATCCGCCGGCGGCGGGGCTATATGAAGCGATCCTTTCCGGCAGACGAGGAGCTTCATGAGCACGTTCAACGATCGCGAGAAGGGCTTCGAGAAGAAGTTCGAGCGCGACCAGGAGGCGATCTTCAAGGTCAATGCCCGGCGCAACAAGCTGCTCGGCGCCTGGGCGGCCGAGAAGCTGGGGTTGGCCGGCGACGAGGCCGAGGTCTATGCAAAGTCGGTGGTGGTGGCCGACTTCGAGAAGCCCGGCGACGACGACGTGCTGCAGAAGGTCGTGGCCGACCTGTCGGCCAAGGGCGTGGCGACCAGCGCGGCGGACGTCCGCAAGCAGATGGACATGCTGCTCGCCGTCGCCCGGGAGCAGATCGCCAAGCAGGCCTGACCGCCCGGCAGCCGCGCGCCCGATCGCCGGCCTCCCGGCGACCGGGCCCCGGTTGGTGCTTGCCCGACCGCAATGTTTGCGCAAAAAATTCCGACTCGATCCATTGCCGCACTGCGGCGCGAAGGGGAGAGCGGGGAATGAAGGCAAGCGCGAATCGAACCGCGACCATACGGGCGGGCATCGCCCTGGGCGCATCGGCGGCCTGGTTGTCGGCGTCCATGCTGTCGGGTGCGGTGCTCCCGGGGGCCGCGATGGCCGCGCCGCCGGCCGACACGATCGTGGTCGCCGCGGTCGAGGATGTCCGCGGCATCGACCCCCAGCGCGAGCGCGATGCGCTGGCGCACGACGCCTACCGCCAGGTGGTCGAAGGGCTGGTCGGCTTCCGCGACGACCTGGAGGTGGCGCCGGTCCTGGCCGAGAAGTACGAGATCCAGGATGGCGGTCGCACCTATGTCTTCACCCTGCGGGAGGGCGTGAAGTTCCATAACGGCGCCCCCCTGACCTCGGCCGAGGTCAAGTGGTCCTGGGACTACCTGATGGCCGAGGGCTCGGCGTGGCGCTGCCGCTCCAACTTCAGCGGCCAGACCGGCTTCAAGGTCGAGGCGGTCGAGACCCCCGACCCCCGGACCGTGATCTTTCGCGTCAATCGCCCGAACGGCTCGTTCCTGGCGACGATGGCCCGGGTCGACTGCGTGATGACGCCTGTCATCCACCCGGCGTCCCTCAACCCCGACGGCACCTGGAAGGAACTGATCGGCACCGGCCCGTTCCGGGTGGCCGAGCGCAAGGTCGGCCAGTCGATCGAACTGGTGCGCTTTCCGGGCTACGTCGCCCAGACCACGCCGGCGTCCGGCCTGACCGGAAAGCGCGAGGCGCTGGTCGAGCGGGTGCGCTACCTGATCGTGCCCGACCCGGCGACGCGCAAGGCGGCCCTGGTGTCGGGCGATGTCGATCTGGCGGTCATGACCGGCGACGCCGCGGCCGACCTGCGCAAGGTCCCGACCGTGACCGTGTCCTCGACCGAGACGACCAGCTGGTACGGCCTGCTGCTCAACGACCGCGACCCGATGCTGAAGGACAAGCGCGTGCGCCAGGGCCTGGCCGCGGCGATCGACCGCGACGCGATCGCCGCCGTCATCACCTATGACCGGGGCAAGGGCACGGCATCGGCCATGCCGACCTTCAGCCGCTACTACTCGCCCCTGCACGCGACCGGCACCAAGCCGGACCGGGACAAGGCCCGGGCCCTGCTCAAGGCCGGCGGCTACAACGGCCAGCCGCTCACCATGACCACCAACAAGCGCTTCGCCATGATGTACGACCAGGCGGTGCTGGCCCAGGGCATGCTGGAAGAGGTGGGGGTCAAGATCAACCTGGAGGTCGTCGAGTGGGCCCTCCAGCTCGCCAACTACAACAAGGGCGCCTACCAGCTGCAGGCCTTCGGCTACTCGCCGCGCTACGAGCCGCTCGGCCACTGGGAGCGGATCGTCGGGCCCGAGACGCGCAAGGTGTGGAAGAACCCCGACGTCATCGCCCTGCTCAAGAAGGGCGAGGCGAGCAGCGACCCGGCCGAGATCAGGAACGCCGCCGACGAGCTGTTCCGCCGCTTCGTCGACGAGGTGCCGATGATCAGCACCTTCCACGTCGTCAGCGAGGTGGTGGCGAGCAAGCGGCTGGTCGGCGTAAAGTCCTCGCCGCTCGGCAGCCCCTACCTGTGGAACGTCTCGATCCGCAAGTAGCGCGTCGGCCGGAACGACACCGGAGAGACCCATGGAAGCGCTGGCGCGACGGCTCCACGAACTGTGCGATGCCCAACCCTTCACGACGAGCTGGTACGTCCGCGACCTCGCGACCGGCGCCGTCGCCGACCGGGCGGGCGGGGTCGAGACGCCGTCGGCCAGCACCCGCAAGACCTCGATCATGATGGCCGCCTTCAAGGCCGTGCATGAGGGCCGGCTCGATCTCGACGAGCCGGTCCGCATCGAGGCGGAATACCAGGAGGGGGTGGCGTCCGGCACCTTCCAGCACCTGACGCCGGGCGTGGTGATCCCGCTGCGGGACGCCATCGTCCACATGATCATCACCAGCGACAACGTCTCGACCCGCATCGTCGTCGACCGCATCGACCTGGACGAGCTCAACGCCTATTGCCGGGCGATCGGGCTCGCCGGCACGGTCCACCGCTTCAAGATCCCGCCGCTCGGCCTGCCCTGGGACCATCCGGTGGATGCGGTGACGACCACTACCCCCGCCGACCAGGGCCGGCTGCTGGAGATGATCCTGGCCGGCGCCGCGGACGAGCAGGCGGCGGCCCATCTGGGCTCGACCAGCCAGTGGTGCCGCTATGCGCTGGATATCCTCTCCTGGCAGGTCCACCGCTCGATGATCCCGGCCCTGCTGCCGTTCGGCGGGCGGATCTGCAACAAGACCGGGCGTGGGGTGCGCGGTCGCTCCGACGCCGGCCTCGTCTATCGCGGGGCGCAGCCGCTCTACGTCCTGACGGCCTTCGTCGACCATATCCCGGAGGAACTGCCGGACGGGATGCCCGGCTGGTCGGGCGCCGTCGGCCTGGTGGCCCGTCTGTCGCGCGCCTGCTGGGACGGCATCGGCTGACCGGACAGGCCCGGAAACCTGCGGGAAAGGCCCAATTCGTCGGCAACGGATATCCTTTCGCGGCGTTTAGGTTGCAGTCCCACTGCACAAGGACGCGAAGGAGAACTCGATGCCGATCATTCTGTGGCTGCTGGGTGTGCCCATCAGCATCATCATCCTGCTGATGCTGTTCGGGGTGGTCGGCTTCTGACCATCCGCGACGCCCTCGAAGCCTGGGCTCCCCGCCGGGGGCTCAGGCCTCGAGAGCGAGCAGGGCGACCGGCAACGGGTGCAGCAGGTCGGCCAGTTCGAGCGCCCGGCCCATGACCGGCAGGCGTCGGCCATCCAGCACGTTCTCCGCCGTCTCCGCCGCGAAGGGCAGCTCGACCGTCGTCCCGCGCAGCGCCGCCGCCGGAATGGCGATGCCGGCCTGGCCGTCGCGAAGCTGCCAGGGATAGAGTGGGACCACCGTCACCGCGGCCCGTCCCTCCAGCCGACGCGCGAAGGCGAGCACGTTGGCGGCGCGCGGGCCCGTCACCCGCAGCGGCTCGTAGCTTCCTTCCGCGAACAGCCGGTCGGCGACACCGCGGAACGCCAGGGCGCGGGCCAGGATCGCCTGCTTGACCCGTCCGTCCGTCCAGTGCGCCGCCAGTTCGCTGATCGGGGCCGCCGACGCCAGCGCCGCCGCGCGCGCCGCATAGTCGACCGGCCGGCGATTGTCGGGGTCGACCAGGCTGAAATCCCAGAACTCGGTGCCCTGATAGGTGTCCGGCACGCCCGGCGCGGTCAGCCGCAGCAGCATCTGCGCCAGCCCGTTGACGGCCCCGGCGGGGGCGATCCGGGCCGCGAAGCGGGCGATGGACCGGGTCCGGTCCGACCCGTCCAGCAGCGCGTCCAGGAACGCCCGTGCCGCCGTCTCGTATGTCTCGTCGGGGCTGGTCCAGTCCGTGGCCAGCTTGGCCTCGCGCAGCGCCTTGCGCTGCCATTCGCCGAGCCGGTCGGCGAAGCCGCGCAGCCCGTCGCGGTCCCGGGCGTCGAGGTCGAGCGGCCAGGCGCCGATCGCCATCTGGCACAGCGTCATCGCATCGCCGGGCGCGGGTTCGTCCCCCGCCGGCAGCCAGCCCGCCACGGCCGCAGCCCAGGCGTCGGGGATCTCGCTCAGCACCGCCAGGCGCGCCCGCACGTCCTCGCCGCGCTTGTGGTCGTGGGTGGCGGTCGCCAGCATTGCCGCCGGGAAGCTGCCGGTGCGGGCCGCCAGGCGCGTGTGGAAGGCGGCGGCGGGCCGGGCGAAGACGCCGGGATTGGAGCCGACCTCGTTGCGCGACAGCAGCCGGCCGTGGCGATAGAAGGCGGTGTCCTCGACCGACTTGGCGGCGACGGGCGCGCTCAGCTGCTGGAAGCGGGTGATGGCGAGGCGGTGGGCGTCCGCGTGTCCGGCCGGCGCCGGGGCGCCGCCCAGCCAGCCGTCGATCGCCGCCAGCATGGCCCGCTCGGCGGGGCGGAGGTCGCGCCGCGCGCCGTCCAGGGCGCGCTCGAACATCGGTTGGTCCGCGGCCGGGCGGCCCGCCGGCCCGGCATAGGAGCGGTAGGTCGGGAAGTGTGCGAGCAACGCCACCAGGCACCGGCGGATCGCCGCGCGGCTGAAGTCGCGGGTCGCGGGATCGAGCCGCGCCAGCCGGTGCAGGGCGGCCGCGGCGGCATCGAGCTGGCTGGTGAACGCGCGGTCGATAATCTCGCGCCGGGCGGCGCGCTCCTCCGCCTCGAACGCGGCCGGCCGGCCGGTGCGCCCGGCCCACAATGCCGCCAGCGGTGCGGCGCCGTCCGGGTGGTGGAGGAGGGCGCCCGCCTCGTCCATGAAGTCGTAGCCGGTGGTGCCGTCGGTGCGCCAGTCGCCGGGCAGCGTCTCGCCGTCGGCCAGGATCTTCTCGACCAGCAGCCAGGCGGGTCCGGGCGGCGCGTCCGCCGGTCGCTCGGGCGCCAGCGTCTCCAGGCGCTCGCGCAGCTGGCGGCAGTAGCCGGCGGGGTCGGCCAGCCCGTCGACATGGTCGACGCGCAGCCCGTCGATCAGCCCCTCGCGATAGAGGGCAAGCAAGGTCGCGTGGGTCGCCTCGAACACATGGGGATCCTCGACCCGCACGCCCGCCAGCTCGCCGATGTCGAAGAAGCGCCGCCAGTTGATCTCGTCGCCGGCGACCCGCCACCAGGCGAGCCGGTAGTGCTGGCGCTCCAGCAACTGGTGCAGGCGCGCCCGCCCGTCCGCGGTCGCCGGGTCGAACGCGCCGGGCCCGGCCGCCGCGATCGCCGGCTGGTCGGCCGGGGCGATCGGGAAGGCCGTGTCGTGGTGGCGGACCACGCAGCCGTGGGTCGGGTCGGCCGCCAGGGCCAGCGCCCCCGCCGTCAGGGCCTCGCCATAGGGCCGGTCGAGGAACGGGCACAGCAGCTTGCCGCGCAGCCCGGGATCCTCGGATTCCCAGTCGATGTCGAAGACCGCCGCGTGGCGGCTGGCACGCCCATGGGCCAGCACGTCCTGCCACCAGGGGTTCTCCGGCCCGACCGCCATGTGGTTCGGCACGATGTCGACGAGGATGCCGAGCCCGGCTGCCCGTGCCTCGGCCACCAGCGCGCGGAACCCGGCTTCGCCGCCCAGTTCCGGGTTCACCCGGGTCGGATCGACGACGTCGTAGCCATGGGGCGACCCGCGCCGGGCGGTCAGGATCGGAGACAAATAGAGGTGGCTGATCCCCAGCCGGGCGAGGTAGGGGACGATGGCGGCGGCGGCGGCGAAGCCGAAGCCGGCATGGAGCTGCAGGCGGTAGGTGGCGCGCGGTCGGGTCATCGGCGGGTGCGCTCGCGTTGGATGGTGCGCAGCCGGGCGGCCACGGGGGCGGCATCCAGCACTTGCCCGGCATCTGTGGGCAGGCGACGGCGCCAGTTGGGGTGCTCGTCGATCGTCCCCGGCAGGTTCGGCTGGTCGCCGAGGCCGAGCGCATCCTCGACCGGCAGGATCATCAGTCGCGACCGGGCGCGCGCGACATGGCGGATGGCGGCGTCGACCACCTGGTCGGTCGCCGGCGGCCCGGCCGGCGGCGGCGGCCCGGCGGCGGCGCCCGAAGCCTGGAAGGCCCGCCACAGCGCCGCGCGGGCATCGGCCCGGTCGGCCAGCTCCGCCGGGTCGCCGTCAGGCCGGCCGGCGATGGCGCCGCGCAGGCGGATGTCCGAATCGAGCCACCAGCCGGCGACCGTCGGCAGGTCGTGGGTGGTCGTCATCGCGGCCGCGTCGCGGGTCCAGGCGGCGGGCGGCAGGAAGCCGCGCTCGTCCTTCTCGAACCACAGCACCCGCATGCCGTGCACGCCACGCCGGTCGAGCTGGCGCCGGAAGGCCGGCTCGACGGTGCCCAGGTCCTCGCCCACCACGATGGCGCGATGGCGGTGCGATTCGAGCGCCACCAGCCGCAGCAGGTCGGTGACCGGATAGGTGATGTAGGCGCCGTCGGTGGCGCTGGCCCCTTCCGGCACCAGCCACAGCCGGGCCAGGCCCATGACATGGTCGATGCGCACCCCGCCCGCGTCGCGCATCGCGGCCCGCAGGGTGGCGAGGAACGGGGCGAAGCCGCCGGTCACCAGGGCCGGCGGCGAGAAGGTGGTCAGCCCCCAGTTCTGGCCGACCCCGTTGATCAGGTCGGGCGGCGCGCCGACCGCCAGCCCGGTCATGACGTCGCCCGGCCGGCTCCAGGCATGGCTGCCATCGCCGTCCATGCCGACCGCCAGGTCGGCCATCAGCCCGATGCGCATCCCGGCCTCCCGCGCGCGCCGCTGGGCTGCCTCGCGGGAGCGGTGGGCGATCCATTGCAGGAAGGCGTGGAAGGCGACCTCGCGGGCGTGCTCGGCCGCAAATGCGGCGACCGCCGGGCTGGTGGCGTCACGCAGCGGCTCCGGCCAGCGGCGCCAGCTCCATTCGCCGCCGCGGCCGCGCTCGGCCGCGTGCAGGGCCTCGAACCGCGCATGATCCTCCAGCGCCGGCCCGGCATGGCGCCGGAAGCGAGCGCAGTCCTCCGGCTCGCCGTCGAGCGCGTCGAACAGGGCGCGCAGGACCTCGAGCCTGGCCGCGCCGGCATGGGCCCAGTCGATCAGGCCCGCCGGCTCGCAGCGTTCCAGGATCTCCGCCACGCCGGCCGCGGCGATTGCGCCGGCGACGCGATCCTGGCCCAGCACCAGCGAGGGATCACCGTGCAGGACGTTGAGGAAGAGCCGGCTCGACGGGCTGTAGGGTCCGGCGCGGCCCGGCTCGGCGGCGAAGAGCGCGTGGCAGGGGCTGAGCGCCAGCAGGTCGGCGCCGTGGCGGGCGGCGGCCTCCGCCAGGACGGCGACCCCGCCCAGGTCGCCGATCCCGCCATCGCCCCGGCGGCGCACGCCGTAGATCTGCGCCGCCAGCCCCCAGGGCCGGCGGCGCGGGGCGATGTCGGCGATGCCGAAGCAGCGCGGCGGCGCCACCGCCAGCACGGTCTCGCGGTGGTCCTGGATCAGCCGGTGGTAGCCGGGCTCGGCGATGGCCGCCATCTGCGGCCGTCCTTCCGGCCCGGCGTCGAGGACGACATCGCGCCGCGAGCCGTCTTCCAGGATCAGCTGTCCGCGGCTCGCACCGATCTCGCCCACCGGCAGGGCGACCGGCTTGCCCGCATCGGCGGTGACGAGCGGCGGGGCGGTGTGGCCGGCCGCGGCATCGTCGAGCCGGTGCAGCGACCGGGCGATGTCGCCGGGGCTGTCCGCCGGCAGGGCCATGGCGGCCAGGATGTGGCGCAGCGTCGCCGGCGCCACGCTGCGGGCCGTCCCGCGATAGTCGGTCCAGTCGGTGTGGATGCCGGCCCGCCGGGCCAGGTCGCGCAGCAGGGCGTCGCTCACCCGGCCGGCTCCAGGAAGGCGGCGGTGGTGAAGCCGTCGAGACGGCCGGCCCCGAGGCCGGCCTCGGCTTCCGGCGTCTGGGCGAACAGGGCCCGGCCGGCCGGGCGCTCGACCGCGACGGCGTCCGGTCCGAGGTTCGCCAGCAGGGTCAGCACCGCCCCGTCGCCCATCCGCCAGCGGGCGCGCACCGCCCGCTCGCCCACCGCTGCGGCGCCGAGCGAGCGGGCATGGTCGAGGCGCGGGGCGATCTCGGCATGGCGCAGGGCCAGCAGGCGGGTGTAGAGGGCGCGCCGCGCGGCCCCGTGCTCCGGATCGGGCGCCGGGATCGAAGCCCGGAAGGTCGCCTCGGCGTTGGGGTCGGGGATGCGGCTGCGCCGCTCCGGATCGGCGAAGGCCGGGAACCGGGCGAACTCCCGCCGCCGGCCCTCGCGCACCGCCTCGTCGAGGGGCGGGCGATGGTCGGTGAAGAAGAGGAACGGGGTCGGGCTCGCATCCTCCTCGCCCATGAACAGCAGCGGGATCTGCGGCGCCAGGAGCTGCAGCGCGATCGCCGCCTCCAGCGCGGCCGGCGGCACCATGGTGGTCAGCCGGTCGCCGAAGGCGCGGTTGCCGATCTGGTCGTGGTTCTGCAGGAACTGCACGAAGGCGGTGGGCGACAGGCCGGCGCTGGGCGTGCCGCGCGGCCGGCCGTCGCGATAGGCCGATGCCTCCCCCTGGTAGGCGAAGCCTTCGGCCAGGCAGCGGGCGAGGCGGCGGGCGGCATCGTCCGCATAGTCGGAATAGTAGCCCTCGCGCTCGCCGGTCAGGATGGTGTGCAGGACGTGGTGGGCGTCGTCGTTCCATTGCGCATCGAAGCCGGCCCGCAGGTGGCTGGCCTCGTTCTCGTCATGCTCCAGCACCAGGTGGACATGGCGGCCGGGCTCGGTCGCGGCGCGGATCGCGGCCGCGGTCTCGTCCAGCCAGCCCGGTTCGCCGATCGCCTGGACGGCGTCGAAGCGCAGCCCGTCGAAGCGGTACTCCATCAGCCAGTAGAGCGCGTTCTCGGTGAAGAAGCGGCGCACCGCCGGCCGCTGGAAGTCGAGCGCCTGGCCCCACGCCGTGGTGCCGTCGCCATGGAAGAACTGCGGCGCGTAGCGGCCGAGGAAGTTCCCGTCCGGCCCGAAATGGTTGTAGACAACGTCGAGCATCATCATCAGGCCGAGGCCGTGGGCCGTGTCGACCAGCGCCTTCAGCTCGTCGGGCGTGCCGTAGGCGGCGTCGGGGGCGAAGGGCAGCACCCCGTCATAGCCCCAGTTGCGGCGGCCCGGGAAATCGTTGACCGGCATCAGTTCGACGGCCGTCACCCCCAGCTCGGCCAGGCGCGGCAGCATGGCGGCAACCCCGGCGAAGCCGCCGCAGGCGCCGGCATGCAGCTCGTAGATCACCGCCTCGCGCCAGGGGCGGCCGGTCCAGCCGGGATGGCGCCAGCGATAGGCGCCGGGATCCACCACCATGCTGGGGCCGAACACGTCCTGCGGCTGGAAGCGCGAGGCGGGGTCGGGGACCTCCAGCCCGTCCTCGAGGCGATAGCGGTAGAGCGCGCCGGCCCCGCATGGGGCCTCGGCGGCGAACCAGCCGTCGCCGTCCGGTGCCATCGGCAGGGGCGGGCGGCCCTCGATGACCAGCGAGACCGCCTGCTGGGCCGGGGCCCAGAGGCGGAACCGGGTGCGATCGGGCGAGACCGGCTCGGCACCGAAACCGAGCGGGAAGGCGAATCCCCGGCTCATGCGAGCGCCAGGACCAGCACGAGGGCGTGGGCCGTGACCTGCACCTGGCGGCCGTCGAAGCGGTGTTCCTCCAGGCCGTCGGAGGCGGTATCGACCAGCACCAGCGAGGGCAGGATCGGCTCCGGCAGGCGAAAGATGCGGTCTTCGTCGCCGGGGTTGAGGGCGAGCGTCAGCACATCGACCCGGCCGTCCTCCCGGGCCCCGGCCCGGCGCAGCACCAGGGTGCGCTGCTCCGGGTCGTTCCAGGCGTCGTGGCCGATCGCCTGCCCCTGCTCGTCGAACCAGGCGATGTCGAGCACGCCCGGCATCACCTCCTCGCGGCCATGCAGGAAGTGGCGGCAGCGCAGTATCGGGTGGGCATGGCGCAGCGCCGTGAGCCGGGCGACGAAGGCGGCGAGGGCGGCGTTCTGGGGCAGCTCGGCCGACGCCCAGTCGAGCCAGGAAACCGCGTTGTCCTGGCAATAGGCATTGTTGTTGCCGTTCTGGGTGCGGCCGAACTCGTCGCCGGCCAGCAGCATCGGCGTGCCCTGGGCGAGGAAGACGGTCGCCAGCAGCGAGCGGCGCACCCGGGCCCTGAGCGCCTGGATCTCCGGGTCGTCGGTCGGTCCCTCGGCGCCCCAGTTGGCGGAGCAGTTCTCGCCGTGCCCGTCGCGATTGTCCTCGCCGTTGTCGATGTTGTGGCGCTCGGCGTAGGAGACGATGTCGTTGAGCGTGAAGCCGTCATGGGAGGCGACGTAGTTGATCGAGGCCCAGGGCCGGCGGCCGCCGCGGTCGAAGACGTCGCCCGAACCGGCCAGCCGGCCGGCGATGTCGGGCCGCTGACCGCCGTCGCCGCGCCAGAAGCGGCGCACCCCATCGCGGAAACGGTCGTTCCATTCCGCGAAGCCGACCGGGTGCCCGCCCAGCTGGTAGCCGCCGGGCCCGATATCCCACGGCTCCGAGATGAGCTTGACGCGCTGCAGCACCGGGTCCTGGCGCAGGGCGTCGAAGAAGCCGGAGCCCGGATCGAAGCCGTGGCCCTCGCGGCCCAGCGTCACCCCCAGGTCGAACCGGAACCCGTCGACATGGTAGGAGGTGACCCAGTGCCGCAGGGAGTCCATGACCATCTGCAGGACCCGCGGATGGCTGATGTTGAGCGTATTGCCGGTGCCGGTGTCGTTGATGCAGTGCCGCGGGTTGTCCGGCAGCAGCCGGTAGTAGCTGGCATTGTCGAGCCCGCGGAACGACAGGGTCGGGCCCAGCTCGCTGCCCTCGGCGGTGTGGTTGTAGACGACGTCCAGGATGACCTCGATGCCGGCCGCGTGCAGGCGGCGGATCGCGATCCGCAGCTCGTTGTTCGAGCCCGACGACAGGTAGGCCTGCTCCGGCGCGAAGAAGCCCAGCGTGTTGTAGCCCCAGTAGTTGCGCAGGCCCTTTTCCAGGAGGTAGCGGTCCTGGACGAAGGCATGGATGGGCAGCAGCTCGACCGCCGTCACGCCGATGCGCTGCAGGTGCTCGATCATCTGCGGGCTGGCCAGGGCGGCGAAGGTGCCGCGCTCGTTGGGACGGATGTCCTCGCGCAGCCGGGTCAGGCCCCGGACATGCGCCTCGTAGATCACCGTATCCTGCCACGGCACGGCCGGCGGCCGGTCGTCGCCCCAGTTGAAGGCGTCGTCGACCACCACCGCCTTCGGCATCGCTGCCGCGCTGTCGCGCCGGTCGAAGGACAGGTCCTGGCGGCCGGCCCCCAGGCGGTAGCCGTAGAGCGCGTCCGTCCAGCGGACCTCGCCTGCCAGCCGTCGCGTATAGGGGTCGAGCAGCAGCTTGTGGTGGTTGAAGCGATGGCCGCGCTGCGGCTCGTAGGGCCCATAGGCACGATAGCCGTAGAGCTGGCCCAGCTCGGCGCCGGGAAGATAGCCGTGCCAGACCTCGTCGGTGCATTCGGGCAGCGTCAGGCGGGCGATCTCGCGCCGCCCCGATGGCTCGAACAGGCACAGGTCGATGCGCTCGGCATGGGCGGAGAAGATCGCGAAGTTGACGCCCAGGCCATCCCAGGTCGCGCCCAGCGGATAGGGGCTGCCCGCCTGAAGGCGGGATGTCGGATCGGCCAAGCGCTATTCCCCCTCGGGTCGAAGAAAGATCACGCCCAGGGGCGGCAGGATCAGTTCGAGCGACTGCGCTTCCCCGTGGGCCGGAATGTCTACGCTGCGGACACCCCCGAAGTTCCCCATGCCGGATCCGCCATAGACGGCGGCGTCGCTGTTCAGCGCCTCGCGCCAGCGGCCGGCCCGGGGCACGCCGACGCGATAGGACGAGCGTGGCACCGGGGTCATGTTGGCGACCACCAGGACCGGCGGCGCGCCGTCCCGGCCCCGACGCAGGAAGGCAAAGACGGAGTTGCCGGCATCGTCGCCGATGACCCAGCGGAAGCCGTCCGGCTCGGCATCGAGGGCGTGGAGCGCCTCCTCGCCGCGATAGGCGGCGTTGAGGTCGCCCAGCAGCCGGCGGATACCGTCATGCAGCGGGTCCTCCAGCAGGTGCCAGTCGAGCGCGCCGTCATGGTTCCACTCGCGCTCCTGGGCGAATTCGCCGCCCATGAAGAGCAGCTTCTTGCCGGGATGCGCCCACATGAAGGCATAGTAAGCGCGCAGATTGGCGAAGCGCTGCCAGCGATCGCCGGGCATGCGGGCGATCAGCGAACCCTTCCCATGCACCACCTCGTCATGGGACAGCGGCAGCAGGAACCGCTCCGAGAAGGCGTAGACCAGGCCGAAGGTCATCTCGTGGTGGTGGTGCCGGCGATGGATCGGGTCGTAGGCCATGTAGTGCAGGGTGTCGTGCATCCACCCCATGTTCCACTTGTAGCTGAAGCCGAGCCCGCCCTCGGCGATCGGCCGGGTGACGCCGGGCCAGGCCGTGGATTCCTCGGCGATCATCATCGCGCCCGGGCAGCGCTCGCCGACCACGGCGTTCAGGTGGCGCAGGAAGCCGATCGCCTCCAGGTTCTCGCGCCCGCCATGGATGTTGGGTACCCACTCGCCGGCGGCGCGGCTGTAGTCGCGATAGAGCATCGAGGCGACGGCGTCGACCCGCAGCCCGTCGAGATGGAAGCGTTCCAGCCAGTGGATGGCGCTGGCGATCAGGAAGCCCTGCACCTCGCGGCGGCCGAAATTGTAGATCAGCGTGTTCCAGTCCTGGTGGAACCCTTCCCGCGGGTCGAGATGCTCGTAGAGCGCGGTCCCGTCGAAGCGGCCGAGCCCGTGCGGATCGGTCGGGAAATGGGCCGGCACCCAGTCGACGATCACCCCGATGCCGGCGGCGTGGCAGGCATCGACGAACCGCGCGAAGCCGTCCGGCCCGCCCATCTGCGCGGCCGGTGCGAACAGCGACAGGGGTTGGTAGCCCCAGGAGCCGCCGAACGGGTGACCGGCCACCGGCAGCAGCTCGACATGGGTGAAGCCCAGCGCCCGCACGTGCGGGATCAGGTGCTCCGCCAGGCTGTCCCAGGACGGCGCGTCGGTGATGCCGTGCAGCCAGGATTCGGCATGCGCCTCGTAGATCGAGATCGGAGCGTCGGGGGCATGGCGGGCCGCCCGCCCCTCCATCCATTCCTGGTCCCGCCAGTGGTGGGCGGCCGGCGCCGCCACGACCGACGCGGTCGAGGGCGGCCGCTCGGTCTCGGTCGCCAGCGGGTCGGCCTTGAGCGGCAGCCGGCTGCCGTCGGCGGCCATGATCTCGTACTTGTAGCGTTCGCCGGGGCCGAGGCGCGGAATGAACAGCTCCCAGATGCCCGAGCCGTGGCGCAGCCGCATCGGGTGGCGGCGGCCGTCCCAGCTGTTGAAGTTGCCCACCACGGCGACGCGCCGGGCATTGGGCGCCCAGACGGCGAAGCGCACCCCCGGGATGCCGTCCACCTCCATCGGCCGGCTGCCGAGTGCCGCGGCGAGCTCGAAATGCCGTCCCTCGGCCGCCAGGTGCAGGTCCACGTCGCCCAGCAGCAGGCCGAAGGAATAGGGGTCCTCGGTCTCCTGCACGCCGCCCGGCCAGGCGATGCGCAGGCGGTAGGGGCCGGCCACCGGTGCGGCGTACAGCCCCGGCGGGTCGAGCGCGGCCATCGGCACGACCTGCCCGCCGACCAGCGCCTCGACCCGCGAGGCACCCGGCTGGAAGGTGCGGACGATGCCGCCATGGGGTCCCAGGATCGAGAAGGGGTCGCCCAGCGACCCGTCCACCAGGGCCTGGACCGTCGCCGCGTCGAGCGGGCCCGCGCCGTGGGCGGTCATCGTCCGCCACCGGCGATCTGCCGGGCCAGGTCCGCCAGCCCGGCCAGGGGCACGTCGAGCCAGGTCGGCCGGTTCGCGGCCTCGTAGGCGATCTCGTACGCCGCCTTCTCGATCAGGAAGGCGTCGAGCAGGACCGGCCGGATGGGGACGGCGTCCACCGTTTCGGCTTCGGTGCCGGGCGCCGCACCGCCCGCCGCCTCCACATAGGCATCGAGGAAGGCGGCGCTGCCGGCGATGCGGAACCGGGCCATCAGGTCGGCGATGCCGGCCGCGGCGGGCGCGTCGTGGCCGCTCGGATGCTTGCGTTCGACGGTCGCCGCCGCATAGTCCAGCGAGCGTAGCAGGCCGGCCACGTCGCGCAGCGCACTGGTCTTGGCCCGGCGTTCGTCGAGCGATCGCGCGGGCTCGCCCTCGAAATCGATCAGGTAGGCGTCGCCATTGGCGACCAGGACCTGCCCCAGGTGGAAGTCCCCATGCACCCGGATCAGCGGCATTCCCGCCCCGTGCCGGGCCAGGTCGCGCACCGCCTCCTCCAGCGCCGGCCGATAGGACGCCAGTTCGCCGGTGATCCCGGCGAGGTCCTCTCTCCGCGCGGCCGCGATGGCGGCGAAGGCCGCATCGAGCGTGGCGGCGGCGCGCTCGGCCATGGCCGCGGCCTCGTCCTCCCCGGCGATCGCCGGCGCGAAGGCCGGGTCGTCGTGCGACTGTCCCAGCACCGCATGCATCTCGCCCAGGCGGCGCCCGATGGTGGCGGCGAAGGCGACGCAGGTGGCGAGGTGCTCGGGCGTGGAGCCGGGTTCCCCTTCCGGGGCGCCCAGGCCGTCGACCGCGCGGCTCAGCAGGTCGAGCATCCAGCCCCAGGCGTCGCCCTGGTTGCGGATGAAGCCCTGCAGGATGGCGACCGAGGACGCTTCGCCGTCCGGGCCGGAATAGACGACTTCCCCCAGCAGCGGCGCGATGTTGGCGTACCCGGCGGTGGTCAGGTGCCGGCCCATCTCGGCCTCGGGATGGATCCCGGGCGACACCCGCCGGAAGAGCTTGAGCATCGCCTGATCGCCGATCAGCAGCGAGCTGTTGGATTGTTCGGCCGACACCCACTTGATCTCGGCGTCCGCGGGAATGTCGATCGCCGCCAGCTCGTCGGCCGGCCGGAAGCGAAGGGCGCCGGCATCGTCCCCGGCGGCGCCCTGGCGCATCGCCGCCAGCACCCCGATGGCGAATTCCGGCAGCACGAAGCCGTCGGTCAGCAGGCCGACGGTGCGGCCGCGGCGCACCCGGGCCAGGGCCAGTGGTCCTGCCAGCGCCGACCCGGTCTCGCCTTCCGCCAGCACCGCCAGGGGCAGGGACCAGCGCGTGGTGCCGGCCGCCGTGTCGGTCTCGATCAGGGCCAGGGCCATCTCCCGCTTCGCCGCCGGCAGGGGCAGGAGCGCCGCCAGCCGCACGGATCCGATCTTCTGGTCCTTGGCGGCGAACCAGCGCCGCACGCTGAGGTAGGCGGGCAGCACCTCGCGCTCCAGGATCTCGCGCGCCGACCCGGTCAGGGCGTCGGCCAGGCCGTTGCGGACGACCAGCGTGCGGTATTCCGGCATCGGCTCCGGCGCCGGCACATGCCAGGTGGGCCATTCCGTCTCGGTCGCCAGGATGAACCAGTAGAACCCGTAGGGCGGCAGGGTCAGCAGGTAGGGCAGGGTGCCGACCGGCGGGAACACCGACCCGGCGCTGAGCTCGATCGGGACCCGGCCGGCGAACTCCGACAGGTCCAGCTCGACCGCCTGGGAGGCGCGCGACACGTTGGCGACGCACAGGATGGTCTCGCCCTCGCCGCTGCGCAGATAGGCCAGGACCTTGCGGTTGCCGGGGTAGAGGAACTGCAGCGGCGCCCGGCCGAACACCGGGTGCTGCCGGCGCACCGCCAGCATGCGGCGCATCCAGTTGAGCAGCGAGTGCGGGTCGCGGCGCTGCGCCTCGACATTGACCGTGCCGAAGCCGTAGAGCGGGTCCATGATCGCCGGCAGCACCAGCGAGGCCGGGTCCGCGCGGGAGAAGCCGCCGTTGCGGTCGGGCGACCATTGCATCGGCGTGCGCACCCCGTCGCGGTCGCCCAGATGGATGTTGTCGCCCATGCCGATCTCGTCGCCGTAGTAGATGACGGGCGTGCCCGGCATCGACAGCAGCAGGCAGTTCATCAGCTCGACGCGGCGGCGGTCGCGCTCCAGCAGCGGCGCCAGGCGGCGGCGGATGCCGAGGTTGATGCGGGCCCGCCGGTCGGCGGCATAGGTCTCCCACAGGTAGTCGCGCTCGGAATCGGTGACCATCTCGAGCGTCAGCTCGTCATGGTTGCGCAGGAAGATCGCCCACTGGCAGTTGGCCGGGATCTCCGGCGTCTGGCGCATGATGTCGGTGATCGGGAAGCGGTCCTCGCGCGCCAGCGCCATGTACATGCGCGGCATCAGCGGGAAGTGGAACGCCATGTGGCATTCGTCGCCCTCGCCGAAATAGTCCTTGGTGTCCTCCGGCCACTGGTTGGCCTCGGCCAGCAGCATGCGGTCGGAATAGTGGGCGTCGAGCTCGGCCCGGAAGCGGCGCAGGATGGCGTGGGTCTCGGGCAGGTTCTCGTTGTTGGTGCCCTCGCGCTCGATCAGGTAGGGCACCGCGTCGAGCCGCAGCCCGTCGATGCCGAGGTCGAGCCAGTAGCGCATGACGCTGAGGACGGCCTTCACCACCTGCGGATTGTCGAAGTTGAGGTCGGGCTGGTGGGAATAGAAGCGGTGCCAGAAGTAGGCGCCGGCGACCGGGTCCCAGGTCCAGTTCGAGCGCTCGGTGTCGAGGAAGATGATGCGCGTGCCGGGATAGCGCCGGTCGTCGTCCGACCAGACGTAGAAATCGCGATGGGTCGAGCCAGGCTTGGCCTGGCGCGCCCGCTGGAACCAGGGATGGCGGTCGGAGGTGTGGTTGATCACCAGCTCGGTGACGACGCGCAGGCCGCGGGCATGGGCCGCCGCGATGAAGCGCTTCACGTCGGCCATGGTCCCGTAGTCGGGATGGATCGCCCGGTACTCGGCGATGTCGTAGCCGTCGTCGAGCCTGGGCGACGGGTAGAAGGGCAGGAGCCAGATGGTGTTGGCGCCCAGCTCGGCAATGTAGTCGAGCTTGGAGATGAGCCCCGGGAAGTCGCCGATGCCGTCGTCGTTGGCGTCGAAGAACGACTTCACGTGGAGCTGGTAGATGATGGCGTCCTTGTACCAGAGCGGGTCCTGCTCCAGGGCAGGGGCACGGGTCAGCAGCGGCGCATTCATGCGTTGGGCACCTCGGGCGGGGCGATCCGCCAGATCGTGAAGGGCAGGTCGGCGGGGTCGAGCCGGAGGCGCTGGCGCTTGCCGGTCAGCAGGAAGGGGCGGCCGCGCATCAGGTCCTCGACGGCGAGCGAGCCGTGGTCGGGCAAGCCCCATTCCCACAGCGGCAGCTCGAACTCGAACTCGACCGCGGCATGGGGATCGAGGTTGACGGCGACCAGGATCATGTCCTGGCCCGGGCCCGTGGTCTTGCCGTAGAGCAGCACGCGGTCGTCGAAGGCGTTGTAGAAGCGCAGCAGGCGATGGTCGTGGAGGGCCGCATGGGCACGGCGGATGCGGTTGAGCTGGGTGATCTCGGCCACGATGTTGCCGGGCATCTCGGGATCGCGGACGCGGATCTCGTACTTCTCGGAATCGAGATATTCCTCGCGCCCCGGCAGGGGGGCGGCCTCGCACAGCTCGAAGCCCGAATAGACCCCCCACAGCCCCGACAGGGTGGCGGCGAGTGCCGCCCGGATCAGGAAGCCCGGCCGGCCGGAGGTCTGCAGGAAGACCGGGTTGATGTCCGGCGTGTTGACGAAGAAGTGCGGCCGGAAGAAGTCGCGGGCCTCGGTCGTCGTCAGCTCGGTCAGGTACGCGGCCAGCTCGGCCTTGGTGTTGCGCCAGGTGAAGTAGGTGTAGGACTGGCTGAAGCCGAGCTTGGCCAGGCGGTTCATCAGCTTGGGCCGGGTGAAGGCCTCCGACAGGAAGAGCGCATCGGGGTAGCGCCCGCGCACGTCGGCGATCATCCATTCCCAGAACGGCAGCGGCTTGGTGTGCGGGTTGTCGACCCGGAACGTCCGCACCCCCTCGGCGCACCAGAACAGGACGACGTCGCGCAGCGCCAGCCACAACTCCGGCACCGCCTCGGCCGCGTAGAAGTCGACGTTGACGATGTCCTCGTACTTCTTGGGCGGGTTCTCGGCGTAGCGCAGCGAGCCGTCGGGCCGCCAGCGGAACCAGCCCGGATGCGCCTTGAGCCAGGGGTGGTCGGGCGAGCACTGGATCGCGAAGTCGAGCGCGATCTCCAGCCCGTGGCGGGCGGCCTCCCGGCGGAGGCGGCGGAAATCCTCCAGCGTGCCGAGCTCGGGGTGGATGGCGTCGTGCCCGCCCTCGGGGCTGCCGATGGCGTAGGGGCTGCCGACGTCGCCCGGCTGGGTGGTCAGGCTGTTGTTGCGGCCCTTGCGGTTGGCGGTGCCGATCGGGTGGATCGGCGGAAAGTAGAGGACGTCGAAGCCCATCGCGCGGATCGCCGGCAGGCGATCGATCACGTCGATGAAGGTGCCGTGCCTGGCCGGGTCGTCCGTGGCCGAGCGGGGGAACATCTCGTACCAGCTGGCGAAGGCGGCCTGCGGCCGCTCCGCCTCGATCGCCAGCGCCGGCTCGTGCCGGGCCAGGAAGGAGCGGGCGTCGGCGCTGCCGACGGCGGCCCGGATCTCGTCGTGCAGCAGCACGTCGGCGGCAGCGGGATCGGTCTCGTCGCCGACGGCGGCCATCGCCTCGGCCAGGACGCGGGCCGCCTCGCCCTCGGCGCGCTCGGCCGCCTCGGCGACCAGCTGGCGGCCCTCGATGATCTCCAGCCGCACGTCGCGGCCGGCCTTCAGCTTGGCTTCCAGTTCGTGGCTGTAGGTGCCGTACTCGTCCCACCAGGCCTCGACGGTGAAGAGGTGGCGGCCGAGCCGCTCCAGCGGCAGGCTGGCGCCCCAGCGGTCGTTGCCGAGCGGGCGCATGGGCACCGACTGCCATTCCTCGCGGTCGGCGGTGCGCCACAGCAGGGCGGCGGCCAGCCGCTCGTGCCCGTCGGCGAAGATGTCCGCCTCGACCCGGATCGTCTCGCCGACGATGCCCTTGGCCGGGAACCGGCCATGGTCGATCGAGGGCGAGACGCGCTCGATGGCGATGCGCGGCGCGGCCGCCGCCTTGCGGGCGCTCGACCGGGCCGGCAGGGTGCGGGCCCGGACCGGCGGGGCCGCCTCGACCGTCAGCAGGCGCACCGCATCGCGCGCGGCCCCCTCGCCCTCGCCGCCCTCCGGGCCACTGTCCTCTGGATCGAGCGGCACCGGCCGGCCGAAGGCCGCACCGGCAGCAGGCGGCAGGCGGATGTCGTCCGGAGTCGCGCGGCCGGCATCGGGATCGATCAGAACGACCAGCCCCTTCGTCGCCTCGCGAACATCGTCCGCGTCGGCCCGCAGCAGCATGGCGGGGCCGGAGCGCGCGCCGGTCAGGCTGCGCAGTTCGCCGGTCATGCCCAGCTCTGCGACCCGGCGGGACAGGCGATTCGCCGCCGCCATCTCGGCCTCGATCGGGCCGCCGGCGGAAGGCCCGGCGCCCGCCGGCATCGCGACGAAGATGCCCGAGCCGGTCGCGGCCGCCGCGCGCAGCATCCAGGCCGGTGCCGCGGCGAGATCGCGGCCGGACTGGGTCACCACCGAGATTACCGGCGCGATGCGGCGCAGGGCCTCATGCTCCTCCACCAGCCAGTTCGACCGGCCGTCCCACCAGGCGGTCGAGGCGAAGACGGCGTCGAACGGCACGCCCTCAAGTGTCTGCACGGTCCGGCGCGCGATGCCCGGGGTCCAGGCGAGGAAGCGGCAGTCGCCATCCGCCCGGACGGCGGCAATGGCGTCGTTCCAGGCATTGCAGTCGATCCGGTCGATGCCCAGGCAGCGGAAGCCGGCCACGCCCGCCCGGGCCAGCGGTGCCAGCCGTGTTGCCAGGGCACCGCCGGAAGGTTCGGTGTCCAGCAGCAGTTCGATCCGGGAGGCCGCGCAGGCCTCCACCAGCCTGGCGACCGTGCCGTCGTCGGGCAGGTCTCCCGGCACCAGGAGCGCCTGGAAGCCGAGCCGGGCCGTCCGGTCGGCGATCCAGCCCGGATTGGCCATGTCACGGGCGAAAGCCGGATCTACGGCGGCGATGCCATAGCCGGAAACAGGGGGGCGTGTGCGCTGCATCCTGGACCCAACTCCGCGACCGCGCCCCAGGTTCCGTGTCGGTGACAAGTCAAGTTGGCCGGTGCTTGTAACAGGTGAGTTGTCCGCTTCGTTCACGCTTTGGCCCCGGGGGCATGCCCCCGGGGCCAAAGCGGGCTGCGTGGAAGCGTGTCACGCGGCCCGTCGGTCATGGCGCAGCGGCGCTCCGTCGGGCTGGTAGCGCCCGATGCATCGATGGCCGTAGAAGAGGCCGATGGTGCTGTCGCCATAGCGCCGGACCTGGACGGTCGCCCGGACGAAGTGCGGACGCAGCGGGCTCGGCTCGATCTGCAGGCGCAGCCGGCCTAGGGTGACGGTATTGTCGTTGCCGACGACGCGATCCTCCTGGTGACAGAGGATCTCGGCGAGATCGCCGCCCGTCCAGGGCAACAGCGCCGTTCCGGGCTCGGTCGCCTCCACCGCGAAGCGCCGGTTGTGGGCCGGGAGGTAGGTCTCGGCGATGAACCGGTTCGCCGCCTCGATGGTGGCGATGCCGGCGTCGGCCAGCTCCTTGACCAGCCGGTCCTGCAGGGTCGCGAACAGCCGCTCCGATCGGCCGCGCGCCTCGGGCGAGTAGGCGCCGATGTGCCGGATGCCGAGCTGCGCCAGGGCGCGGCCGACTTGGGTCAACATCGTCCGCGACACCCGCTCGCCGGCCCTGGGCGTGTGGAAGTAGTGGCTGCCGCGATCGGTATAGAGCTGGCAGAACAGCCCGTGCCGGCCGATCACCTCGCCCAGCGCCCGGAACGTCGAGGCCGTGCCTTCCTCCTCGACCAGGAAGGCCGAGTACAGCTCGCTCGTCGCATCGTCCATGGTCGCGATCAGGTCGACTTGCCTCCCCAGGGCCGGCAGCCACAGGTGCCGCGAGCCGTCCTGGTGCAGCATCATTCCCGGCAGCGGCTTGCGCGGACGCCGCTTGCGGTGGACCGAGCGCCGCGGTGCCGGTCGCACCAGGCCCGAGGCGTGCAGCACGCTCTTGGTCCAGCCGTAGCTCGCCGTCACCCCATGGCGCTCGCGCGCCCGCTCGTGGAAGTGCTTCACCGTCCATCCCGAATACCGATCGCGGTACAGCCCGGTCACCCGCTCCACCTCGTCCGCCGCGATCCGGTGCGGGCTCGTCTTCCCAAGCCGACGGTCCAGCAATCCCGCCGCCCCCTCAACCTCGTACCGGCCGCGCAGCCGCCGGAAGGTCCGCTCCGACACCCCAAGCCATTCCGCAGCCTCCAACGCGCTCAAACGTCCCCGTCGGAAGCGATCGTGGATCTCCGAAAACCTCATCTCCCGTAGTCCTTGCAGCACCTCCGTCCGGCTCATGCACCGCCCCTCCCTGGAGCGATTCCAAAACCGGACAGATCACTTGCTACAAACTCCAGACAGATGACGTGTTACCGACACCGCGCCCCAGGTTCCGTTGCCAGGATGCCGTCCGGTCGCCTACGGTCCGGGCCAGCCAACGACCGCAACCCCCAGCCGCGAGCCCGTCCCATGAAGATTCCGGCCCTGCCGTTCACCGTCACCGACTGGTCCAAGGTCGAGCCGACCCGCCATCCGGGCGAGCGGGGCTTCGCCCTGTGGCGCACCATCGAGGTCGGCGACATCCGGATCCGCATGGTCGAGTACTCGCCGGGCTACCTGGCCGACCATTGGTGCGATCGCGGCCACATCATCCTGGTCGTCGAGGGCGAGCTGGTGAGCGAGCTGCGCGACGGGCGGACATCGACGCTCACGCCCGGCATGAGCTACCAGGTCTCGGATCACGGCGACGCCGCGCACCGCTCCGCCACCGAAAAGGGGGCGAAGCTCTTCATCGTCGATTGACCCCCGGTATCGTCGGGCGCCCCCTGGTCATGGGCCGGCTGCCGACCGATATGCTGGGCGGATTCGGGTGCGGCATGCCGGAGAGGGGTGACGTGGCGGGGAGAAGCGTTTGACGGGCAAGCCCGGGCGGACCGGGGCCGCGTCGCTGGTGCGCCGGCTGGTCGTGGCGGCCACCCTGTGGCTGGCGGCCCTGCCGTCGGCCCAGCCGCTGCTCCAGGCGGTCGCGCTGGCCACCGTCGGCAGCGTCGTCGCGACCGAGGCCGAGGCGCGCAGCCGCTCGTCGGGCGGATACTCGCGGCCGTCGAGCGGCCGCACGCCGTCCTTCTCGCCCGGCTCGTCCAGCTCGCGCCGCCCCTCCACGTCCGGCGGCTACACGCGGCCGTCCGCGCCGGTCTATGTCCCGCGCAACCAGCCCGCCCAGTCGGGTGCCGACCGGGCGATGCAGCGCGGCGGCGCGCTGGATGCGCTGAACATCTTCCGCGGCGGCTCCCGGCCCGATTCCGGTGCGGGCGCCGGGTCGCGCGGGGCGATCACCCTGCCGCAGGGGCCGCTGGTCCGCGACCGCACCCCCTCCACCCGGCGCGAGCCGACCTATTCCTTCCGCGGCGGGTCGCCGCCCGCCGATGCCGGCCGCTGGCAGCCCCCCGCCTATGCCCAGGGCGGCCGGTTCGGCGCCTGGGACGGGATCCTTCTGTGGTACCTGCTGGATACGCTGAACCGTCCGGGCCATGCCCGGGCATTCCATGACAACCGCGACGACCCGGGCGTGCGGTCGTGGCGGGCCGAGGCGGACCAGCGCGCCGCCAGCGACCCGGCGCTGAAGGCCAAGCTCGACGAGCTGGATCGCGAGACCGCGGCCCTGCAGGGCGAGGCGCCGCAGCCCGGGCGCCTGCCGCCGGACGTGGCGCGCGCCACGGATGCGGCCGGCGATGACGGTTCCGGCTTCGGCGGGCTGCTGGTCACCGTGCTCCTGCTGGGCGGGTTTGCCTTCATCACCTGGCGGTTCTTCCGCCGCCGCCGCGCAGCCGGGGCGGCGACGGCCGCGAAAGGAGCGAACATGGGCCCCATCGACACCGCGCGCGGGATCCTCCGCCGCAAGATGGAGGGCGAGCCCTACAAGCCGTCCTTCTTCCGGGTCGGGATGACCTTCCCGTTCGACCCGACGCCGTTCCTGATGGCCGAGGGCGTGACCAAGGTGACCCAGCCGCCGGGCGGGGAGGGCAATGCCCTGGTCTCGGTCGCCGCGGTCGGCCGGATCGACGCGGGCGAGGTGGCGATGCACCGGCTCTACCTCGCCGGCAGCGACGGCTGGTTCCAGCTCTGGCTCGACGAGGACGGCCGGCCCGAGGAATGCCGCTGGTTCCAGCCGATCGACGAGGTCCATCCCGCGGACAGCGAGGAATGGGCCTTCTGGATGGACGAGCGCGAGGGCATGGTCGGCTGGCCCGAGTTCCAGACCAAGGACGGGCAGACCTATGCGCGCCACTGGCTGCCCGGCGACCGGCGGGTGGACCCGCGCCAATGGACCGAGACCATCGAGGATGCGCGCGGCACCCGCACGCGGCAGGTCCACGCCATGCTCTATGCCCGCTCGACCGGTGCGGCCGCGCCGGCGCCGGAGGCCGAATACCTGCTGGTCTCGGTGATCGAGGGCGACGGCGAGGCCTTCGTCGAGATCGCCGCCGGCATCGACGTCAACCCGGCGGCGCTGACGATCGCCTGAACTGCAGGAAGAGGGATACCGTCCGATGGACGACGCGTTGAGCCGCATCTTTACCAGCCTGGGTGCCGGCGTGCCGGTGCTGCTGCTGCATTTCGTGACGACGCTGGTGCTGCTGGCGGCGGGCGTGCTGCTCTACATGGCGATCACGCCGTTCCGGGAGCGGACGCTGATCCGCGAGGGCAACATGGCGGCCGGCATCATGATGCTGGGCATCCTGCTCGGCGTCGCGATCCCGCTGGCCGCCACGCTCGCCACCTCGGCCGTGTGGCTCGACGTGGTGCTGTGGGGCGCGGTCGCGGTGATCCTGCAGATCGCCACCTTCCTGGTGGCGACGCTGGTGATGCCGACCCTGCGCCACCTGATCGAGGCCGGCAACCAGGCGGCGGCGCTGGCCATGGTCGGCGTGCAACTGGCGGTCGCGCTGCTGAACGCGGGCGCGATGGCCGGATAGGGATTGCCTTAAATCCGGCACGCCGAGGGCCTATATTGACGGGCGCGTTCACCGCAGCTGGAGAAACACGAGCATGCTGATCTTCATCCGCAACCTTCTGGGCGTGAAGGCCGACCAGGCCGTGCAGGCCGGTGTCGAGGCCCTGGTCCGCTGGGACCCGAAGGCCGCGACCGAGGCCGAGCTGCGCACCATGGAAGGGCATCTCGACCAGCTCGGGATGGAGGTCGCCCGCGCCCGCCAGGCCTATGACCGGGAGAAGAAGGAGGCGGTCGCCATCCAGGAGCTCTCGCGCCAGCGCATGGCCGCGGCCGAGCACCTGGAGCGGCAGATCGAGACCGAGGCCGATGCCGGCCGCAAGGCGGCACTGGAGCGCAGCCTCGGCACGCTGGTGGCCATGCTGGAGGAGATGGCGCCGGAGGTGGAGCGCGAGGCGCGCGACGCCGAGGACGCCCAGTCCTTCCTGGAGATGCTGGAGAAATCCTACGCCGAGGCCGGCGGCAAGCTGAAGCAGGCCCGCAGCGAGCTGGAGCGCGCGCAGCGCGACATGTCGCGGGCCGAGCAGCAGCGCGCGGCCGCCGAGCGCCAGTCCGACGCGGCGCGCCGCGCGGCCGGCCTCGCCAGCAGCACCAGCGGCCTGTCGGTGGCGCTGAAGGCGATGAAGGACTCCGCCGAGCGTGACCTCGCCTCGGCCGAGGCCGCCGCCGCCAAGACCCGGCTCCTGACCCCGACCCGGCCGGAGAAGGACGACGACAACATCGCCGCCGCCATGGCCGCGGCGTCCGGCCGGGCCGCGCCGGCGCAGAGCCTGAGCGAGCGGCTGGCGGCGCTGAAGAACCGCCACTGAGGACGCGGGCCGGGAGCGGAGCGATCCGCCCCCGGCACTGCACCTTTGGCGACCTCCATTCCCGGTCTAGACTGGCCGCAAGAGCCGGTCATCGGGAGGGAGCCGCCGACATGAACAGCCAGCCAGACACCGCCGCGCGCGTGGGCGACCAGCGCTTCACGGGCGAGAACGCGCGCCGCGTGCTGAAGCGCGAGCGCGATCCGCATCTCTTCCGCCCGATCGAGTTTCGCGGCGTGCGGGCCCGCAACCGGATCGCCGTCTCGCCCATGTGCCAGTACTGCGCCACCGACGCGATGCCGGACGACTGGCATCTCGTGCATCTGGGCGCGCGGGCCCAGGGCGGTGCCGGCATCGTCTTCACCGAGGCGACCCCGTCCGAGCCGCGCGGGCGGGTGACCCCGCACTGCATCGGCCTGTGGAACGATGCCCAGGAGGCCCAGTTCGCCCGGATTGCGGCCTTCGTCGCCGCCCAGGGAGCGGTCCCGGCGATCCAGCTCGCCCATGCCGGGCGCAAGGCCTCGGTCCATCGCCCGTGGGAGGGCACGACGCCGCTCGGCCCCGAGGAGGGTGCCTGGCCGGTGATCGGGCCGACCGCGGAGCCGTTCGCCGCGGGCTATGCCGCGCCGATCCCGATGGACGAGGCGGCGATCGCCACCTTCCTGGCGGAGCTGTCCGCGACCACCGCGCGGGCACGCCGCGCCGGGTTCCGCATCGTCGAGTACCACGCCGCCCACGGCTACCTGGTGCACAGCTTCCTGTCGCCGCTCTCCAACGGGCGCAACGACGCCTATGGCGGCGACCTCCGCCGCCGCGCCCGGCTGCTGCTCGAGGTGGTGGATGCCATCCGCGCGGAGTGGCCGGACGACCTGCCGCTCTTCGTCCGCCTGTCCTGCGCCGACTGGATCGAGGGCGGCCTGACCATCGAGGATACGGTCGAGGTGTCGCGCTGGCTGAAGGCGACCGGCAAGGTCGACCTGGTCGACTGCACCTCGGGCGGGCTCGACCCCCGGCAACACATCCCGGTCCATCCCGGGTACCAGGTGCCGTTCGCCGAGGCGATCCGCCGCGGCGCCGGGATCGCGACCGGTGCCGTCGGCCTCATCCATTCCCCCGAGCATGCCGAGGACATCGTCGCCAACGGCCGTGCCGACCTCGTGTTCCTCGGCCGGGCGCTGCTGGCCGAACCGCACTGGCCGCTGCGCGCGGCCAACATCCTCAAGGGCCGGACCGACTGGCCGCTGCAGTACGAGCGCGGCAACATCTACTGACCGCCGGCCTGCCGGCGGCCGGGCAGCGACGGGCCCGGCCGCCCGTGGTCATGAGGGGAAGTCCTCCCGGCGTCCTGATGCATGCGACCGTGCAGGATCGTCACGGTGCCGAGCCTTGTTTCGGGCGATGACGTCTGCGGCTGTCAGCGGGCGATAGAGCGAATCGGGAGCGTCAAAGGCGCGGGCCAGTTCCGCCTTCAGCCTGTCGAACGCGTCTCGTTCAGCGTGCTGCATGTCCCGGCGGATCAAATCACAAGCTGCGATGTATCCAGCTTAGGCAATCGTACTTATGCCGCAAGATCGGACTTGTCCGCAGCCGAGGGGTTGTCGGCCCGGTCAGGGGTCGACGCATGCGACTCCGGCCGGGCCGAGCTGGTTGACCCGGCCGTCGATGGTCGCCGTCCGGCGCTGGATGTAGGCGGTGGGGACGGCCGCGTTCCAGCGGCGCGGGTTGGGCAGGACGGCGGCCAGGCGCGCCGCCTCGGTCCGGGTCAGGCGCACGGCCGGCTTGCGGAAATGGCGCCGGGCGGCCGCTTCCGCGCCGAACACGCCGTCGCCCCATTCGGCGATGCCCAGATAGACTTCCATCACCCGCCGCTTCGGCCAAAGGGCGTCGATCGCCAGCGCCAGCGGCGCCTCGACCGCCTTGCGGACGAAGCCGCCGCCCGGCCACAGGAACAGGTTGCGGGCGACCTGCATGGTGACGGTGCTGGCGCCGCGCAGGCGCCCGGTCTCCTCCTGCTCGTCGATCGCGTCCCGGACCGCGTCGAAGTCGATGCCGGCATGGGTGCAGAAGCGGTTGTCTTCCGACGCGATGATGGCGCGCGGCAGGGCCGGTGCCACCGCCTCCAGCGGAATGGGGCGGTGGTCGATCGCCGCCCCGCCGGCCCAGCGGATGACCATCAGCGGGGTGAGCGGTGGGTCGATCCAGCGATAGGCGACGATGAGCAGCAGCGGCAGCACCGCCAGCGCCAGCAGGATGCGGAACAGGATGGTCAGCATCCGTCGGCGCCGGCGGGCGTCAGGCGCGGCCGGCCGGGAAGGCCAGGCCCCGCACCCGGTAGGCGGCGGTCGCCCCGCCGATGGCGGTTGCGAAGCGCTGGCCGAGTGCGGCCAGGTCGGCCGGCGTCAGCTCGACGGTGACGATCTCGGGCCGGCCCAGGGACGCGGGGTCGATGCCGGCCAGGGCGAAGGACCGGGCGGCGATCGCGGCCGCCAGTTCCTCGGCGTCGATCACCGGACGGTCCAGCATCGCCTGCATGGCCGCCGCGATCAGCCGGTCCGGCTCGTAGTGATCATCGCGCCCGAAGGCTGCCACGAGATAGTCCAGCTCCAGGGTGGATGCCGGCCGGATGCCCCCGGGGTCCGGCTGGCGGCCCGGCACCTCGGCGGCCACCGGCCGAAGCCGGAACAGGGTGAGGGCCAGCTCGGCGCCCTTGCTGCCCGCCAGCCCGTGGCGGAAGCGGGCGCCCGGCACCGTGTCGGCCGCGCGGGCGAGCCGCAGTCCGATCGCGGCCGAGACGGCGGCGATCGCGGGGCCCGTCGTCATCGGGCGGCCGTGGTCATCGGCGTCATAGCTGGGTCGACAGGCCCATGACCCCGATCACGATCAGGTAGGCGGCGACCGCATAGTTGAGGATGCGCGGGAAGATCAGGATCAGGATGCCGATCACCAGGGCCAGGAGCGGCTGCAGGGTGATCACGTTCAGCGACAGGTTCATCGTGGAATACCCCTCCGTCGGGCGCGGGAAGAACGCCCGCATGCCACCGCGCGTTCCGACGACATGCGGGCCGGCGACATGCGGGGCGCGGTCATTGGGCCTTCTCGAAGGCAGCCGTGATCGTCAGCTCGACGCGGTCGCCGACCGCGGGCAGGGCGTAGGCGATGCCGAATTCGCTGCGCTGGATCGCCGTCGTGGCTTCGAAGCCGATGGTGGCGGCCTTGTTCATCGGGTTGACGCCGGCGCCGGTGAAGCGGGCATCCAGCACCACCGGCCGGGTCACGCCGCGCAGCGTCAGCTCGCCGGAGATGCGCGCCGACAGGCCGTCCACCACCACGGACGTCGAGCGGAAGCGGGCCATCGGGTGCTGGGCCACGTCGAAGAAGTCGGCGCTCTTCAGGTGCCCGTTCAGCTCCTCGCTGGTGGTGACGACGCCGGCCAGCGGGATCTCGATCGCCACCGTCGCGGCCGCCGGCCGGGCCGGGTCGATCGCGAGCGTCCCGGCGCCCCCCGGCAGGAGGCCGTGATAGGCGTTGAAGCCGAAATGGTTGACCTTGAAGGCGATCTGCGTGTGGCTGGGGTCGGCCCGGTAGGTGCCGGCGGCGATGCGCGCGGGGTCGGCCGCGCCGGCCACCGGCATGGGCGCCGGCTGGGCGTGGCCGATGCCGGCGGCGGCCGGGGCCAGGACGAGCGCCAGGGCGAGGACGGGGAGGAGGCGGTTGGTCACGGGGGGCGGCAGCCTTTCGCTGTGTATGCGGCCTTATGGCCGCGGCCGTCGTGCCGCGTCCACCGTCATGCGGCACATCCTGGTCGAACCGGTGTGGATGGCGCCCGGTTTCCGGTCAGGCCGGCTGCTTCTCCATCGCGTGGTGGAAGTTGGAGCGCTGGTAGGTCTCCATGAACTCGGCATAGGTGGTGGTCGGGTGCCGCCGCGGATGGGCCTCGTCGACGGTCGTCGGCACGGGCTCGATCGGCCAGTCGCGGGCGCAGTCCATGAAGAAGGGGATGGCGTAGCGGTCGCCGCCGCTGCGGTTGAGCACGCGGTGCGGCGTCGCCAGGAAGCGGTCGTTGGTCCACAGCCGCAGCATGTTGCCGCCATTGACCAGGAAGGCGCCGTCGGGTGCCGGTGCGTCGATCCACCGCCCGTCGGGCAGGCGCAGCGACAGGCCGGGGATGCGGTTCTGGGCCAGCAGGGTCAGGAAGCTGGTGTCGGTGTGGGGGGCGAGCCCCCATTCCGGGTCCTCCGGGTCGGCATCGGCGGGCGGCGGCTCGGCCGGCGGATAGTGGCTCATGCGCAGCGTGAACATGGGGTCGGCGAAGGCCGCATCGAACCAGTCCGCCGGCAGGTCGAGCGCGCTGGCGTAGAGCGGCAGCAGGCGCCGGCCCAGCGCCTCCATCGCGCTGCAATAGGCCAGCACCGCGGCGCGGAAGCCCGGCAGGGCCGCCTCGTCCGGCCACTGGTTGCGGCCGCGGAAGCGCCTGCCCGCCAGCACGTCGGGATGGTCGTCCGCCAGCTCGCGCTTGAAGAAGATCGCCTCGTTGGCGTTGGGCCGGTGGCGGGTGCCGAGCGCGTTGAAGCGCGTGGTGGCGCCGCGCATCGGCATGTAGCCGATGTTGTGCCGGTCGATCGCCAGGACCTGCTTGGCCGCGAGCGGCATCCCATGGAAGCGCCGGGCGGCGGCGAAGGCGCCGTCGACCAGGTCCGCCGGCACCCCGTGATTGACGATGAAGTAGAAGCCGACCGTGGTGAAGGCGCGGTGCAGCTGCGCGCCCAGCGCCGCCTGCGCACCGGGCCGGCCCTCCAGCCACGGACCGAGGTCGAGGACGGGAATGATGCCGGAAGGGTCGCCGCCGCAAGAGCCTGGGCCGGACATGGGAACCTCGCCGCGGAAGGGGCCGATACAACGGAGCCTAGCGTCTCGGCCGGCCGGCGTTAAGCTCCCCTTCGCACGGGACTATGGAGGGGGCGGATCATGCGGCTCGATGGACGACGGATTCTGATCACCGGCGCGGCTTCCGGCATCGGCCGCGCGACGGCCGGCCTGTTCCGGGCCGAGGGCGCCCGGGTGGCGCTGGCCGACCGCGACGGGGATCGCCTGGCGGCGGCGGTGGCGGAGATGGCGCCGGGGGCGATCGGGCTTGCCTGCGACGTAACCGATCCCGGGTCGGTCGCAGCCGCGGTCGGGGCGGCGGCCGAGCGCATGGGCGGGCTCGACGGCGTGGTCAACAGCGCCGGGCTCTGCACCTTCCATTCCTTCGAGACGACGACGGCGGCCGAATGGTCGGCGATGATGGCGGTCAACCTGACCGGCCCGTTCCATGTCTGCCAGGCGGCGGTGCCGCACCTGAAGGCGGCGGGCGGCGGCACGATCGTCAACATCGCGTCGGGGGCGGGGCTGCGCCCGCTCGCCAACGCGGCCGCCTACTGCGCGACCAAGGCCGGCCTGCTGATGTTCGGCAAGGCGCTGGCGATCGACCTGGCGCCGGCCGGCATCCGGGTCAACGCGGTCTGTCCCGGGGTGGTACAGACGCCGATGGTCGAAGGGCTGCTGGCCGAGGAGCCGGACCGGGCCGCCGCCGTCGAGCGGATCCTCGACCGCTACGTCATCCGCCGCTTCGGCACCGTCGACGAGATGGCATCGGCGGCGCTGTTCCTCACCTCGGAAGAATCGTCCTTCGTCACCGGCACGGCGCTCGCGGTGGATGGCGGGCGGTCGTTCCATTGATATGAGAACTATTCGCATTCGTATGTGACAGGCCGTATAACGCGGGGGAGGGCAACCAGCCACCGGCATCCATGTGAGCGGAAGCAGGATCCATCCGACGACCTGGCCGAGCGTGTCCGGGGCGCAGCGCAAGGGGACGGCGTGACGGGCTGGGCGGCCAGGGTCGCCGGCCTGTTCTCGCAGCACCGCGCCAGCCTGGAGGCGTTCCTGTCGCGGCGCACGGGCGATCCCGAGGCCGCGCGCGATCTGGCCCAGGACGCCTTCCTGCGGTTGGCGCGGATGCCGGACGGGGAGCGCGTGGAAAACCCGGCGGGGCTGCTGTTCACCGTGGCGGACCGCATCGCGATCGATCACGGCCGCCAGGCGCAGCGGCGGCGCCTGCGCGACGCCGGCCCGCCGGACGAGGCGATCCCGGCGCCCGGCCCGGGTGCGGAAGCGCTCGCCGACCGGCGCCAGACCTTCGAGCGGCTGGCGGGCGCGATCCGGGCACTGTCCCCCAAGGCACGGCGGATCTTTCTGCTCTACCATGTGGAGGGGCGCAGCTACCGGGAGATCGCGGACGCGCTCGGCATCTCGCCGCGCACGGTCGAATACCACCTCCGCCAAGCCCTGGAGCATTGCCGCGCGCACCTGAAGGGGCCGGGGACGTGAGGCGACGGCCACAGCAGCGGCCAGGGATCGGGCGACTTCGCTCGTCCTTGCAGTAGAGTGACGCGACAACCGGGACGGGCTTCCTGCCGCGTCCTCTGGGACGGACCCGCTGGGACGGACATTGGCCGAAACGATCAAGGAACCGCCGCCGGACGCGTTCAATGGCGCCGCGGACAATGGCGACGCGCTCTTTTCCGAGGCGAGCGCCTGGTTTCATCGCCTGCGCGCCGACGGCGTGACGGATGCCGAGCGGGCGGGCTTCGCGGCCTGGCTCGCCCGCGGCCCCGGGCAGGCGCGCGCCTGGGCCGAACTGCAGTCCCTCGTCGACGAACTGCGGGAGCCGGCCCGCGCCGTCCATCGGGAACTGGCCGGCCATCGCGGGCCGGCGGCCGACGACGGCGCGCGATTCTGGCGCTGGCCCCGCCTGCGGCTGCGCAACGCTGCTGTCGCCCTGTTGCTGGTCGGGGTCGTGGGCTGGGGGGCGGCGCGCGGGCCGACCCTCGTTGAGAACATGGTGGCCGACCATGTGACGGCGGTCGGCGGCCACCGGGTGGTGGCGCTGGCCGACGGCTCCACGGCCGAGCTCAACACCGATACGGCGATCACCACCCGCCTCGGCCCGGGCGCGCGGCGGGTGCGGCTGCTGCGCGGCGAAGCCTGGTTCGATGTCCGGCCCGATGCCGACCGGCCCTTCCTGGTCGAGACGGAGGTGGGCGCGGTGCGCGTCGTCGGCACCCAGTTCGGCGTGCGGCGGCAGGACGGGCGGATCGTCGTCACCGTCGGCGAGGGGGTGGTCGAGGTGGCCGCCGCCGATCGCGACGGCCCGGCCTGGGACCGCGCCGTGCGGGTGCGCCCGGGCTGGCGGGTGGCGGCCGGGCGAGCCGGCCTGTCGCCGCCCGCCGCGGCCGATCCGGCCGCCGCCTTCGCCTGGCGGCACGGCCAGCTCGTGTTCAGCCAGCAGCCGCTGTCGTCGGTCGTCGGCGAGCTGAACCGCTATTCGACCGGCCGGATCGTGCTGCTCGACGACCGGGTGGCGGGCCATGTCGTGTCGGGCGTCTTCGCGCTGGACCGGCCGGCTTCCGTCCTCGACGCGCTGGAGCGCGGAGTCGGGGTCCGGGTCGTGCACCTGACCCCGTACCTGACCCTGCTGCTGTAGGCCGAAGAATCTTCCCAGGGATTTCCCGCCCGCCGTCGTCTTGTCGTTCGAGAGGCGAGTAAGACGCAGTCTCGCGGGCCAGGCCCGGGGAGGCTGCATCCAGTTCCAGCGGGGCAGCAGGATGGCGAAGGCGGGGATCGATGGAATGGGTGGGGAACGGTCCGGGCTTGGGCCCTCCGCCCGGCGGCGGCAGGATCGCTGGCTGGGCCGGCTGCTGCTGAGCGCGGCACTGCTCGGCCCGCCGGCCGCGCTGGCCGCCGGCCCGCCGGCGCAGCTGGCCCAGGCCGGGCCGGTCGCCTTCTCGATTCCGGCCCAGTCGGTCGACGGGGCGCTGGCGGCCTTCTCGGCGGCCACCCGGGTCCAGGTCCTGACGCAAGGGGCGGTCACCCGCGGCGTCCGCTCGCCGGGCGTCAGCGGCACGCTGCCGCCGCAGGAAGCGCTGGGGCGGCTGCTGGCCGGCACCGGCCTTGCCGCCCGCTTCCTCAACGCCGACACGGTGACGGTCGAGCGCATTCCGGCGCCGGGTGCGGCCGTCCAGCTCGACCCGGTGCAGATCGAGGGGCGGATGGTGCGCGCCTCGGGCGCCCTGCAGCCCCTGCCGGAAGCGTATGCCGGCGGCCAGGTCGCGCGCGGCGGGCGGCTCGGCGCGCTCGGCAACGTCGACATGATGGATGCGCCCTTCAGCATCACCAGCTACACCGCCGAGACGATCCGCCGGCAGCAGGCGGAGACGATCGGCGACGTGCTGGAGAACGACCCGGGCGTGCGCCGCGGCTACGGCTACGGCAATTTCTCCGAGCAGTTCATCATCCGCGGCTTCCCGCTCTATGCCGACGACATCGCCGTCAACGGGCTCTACGGGCTGGCGCCGCGCCAGATCGTGGCGACCGAGATGTACGAGCGGGTCGAGGTCATCAAGGGCGCCAACGCCTTCCTGAACGGTGCGGCGCCCGGCGGCTCCGGCATCGGCGGCGGCGTCAACCTGGTGCCCAAGCGGGCCGGGGATTCGCCGCTGACGCGGGTCACCGCCAGCTTCGCCAATGACGGCCGGCCCGGCCTTGCCGTCGATGTCGGGCGCCGCTTCGGCCCGGCCGGCGAGTTCGGCGTGCGCGCCAACGCCGCCGTTCGCGAAGGCAGGACCGCGATCGACGGCGAGGAGCGGTCGCTCTATCTGGGCTCGATCGGGCTCGACTATCGCGGCGACCGGGCCCGGGTGTCGCTCGACCTCGGCTCCCAGCGCCAGCGCGTCGACCAGGGCCGGCCGGTGGTGTTCGTGGAGGGCACGGCGGTGCCGGACGCCCCCTCGGCACGCAGCAACTACGGCCCGTCCTGGGCCTATTCGGAGATGACCGACACGTTCGGCCAGATCCGCGCGGAATTCGACATCGCCCGCAACATCACGGTCTATGGCGCGATCGGCGCCCGCCAGATGCAGGAGGAGGGTGAATACGCCTCGCCCACCGTCACCAGCGCCAATGGCGACGGCCGCATCGGCCGCCTCTACGTCCCGCGCGAGGACACCGCCGTCAGCGGCCAGCTGGGCGTGACCGCCGACATCGCGACCGGCCCGGTCAACCACCGCTTCAACGTCGGCACCTCGGTCCTGCGCACGGTCAACCGCAACGCCTACGAGTTCGGCGCCCAGCAGCCGTTCCAGCTCTACGATTTCGTGTCTCCGGCGCGGCCGCCGGCGACCCTGGCCGCCGGCGATTTCGACAGCCCGCCGCGCGTCAGCGACTCCCTGGTCGAGAGCCTGTACCTGTCGGACAGCCTGTCGATCCTGGACGACCGGCTGTCGCTGACGGTCGGCGTCCGGGCGCAGCGCCTGCATATCCGCGGCTACAACCGGGTCGGACGCAATGCCGACTACGACCAGTCGGCGGTGACGCCGGTGGTGGGCGTGGTGTTCAAGCCGTGGTCCACCGTCTCGATCTACGCCAACCGGATCGAGGGGCTGGCCCAGGGGCCGACCGCGCCCACCGCCGCGGTCAATGCCGGGCAGATCTTCGCGCCCTTCAAGTCGACCCAGTACGAGATCGGCGCGAAGGTCGATTTCGGCACCATCGGCGGCAGCCTGGCCGTCTTCCAGACCAGGCAGCCGACCGGCCTGACCGATCCCGTCACCCGGGTCTTCGACGTCGCGGGCGAACAGCGCAACCGCGGCATCGAGCTGACCCTGTTCGGCGAGCCGGTGCAGGGCCTGCGCATCCTGGGCGGTGCGACGCTGTTGAAGGCGGAGCTGACCGACACCCCCGGCGGCGTCGACAACGGCAACGACGCGGTCGGCGCGCCCGAGTACCAGGTGAACATCGGCGCGGAATGGACGCTGCCGTTCCTGCCCGAGCTCGCCGTGTCGGGCCGCATGGTCCACACCGGGCCGCAGTACCTGAACACCGCCAACACGCTCAAGATCCCGAGCTGGACCCGCTTCGACGTCGGCGCGCGCTACACGACGGAACTGGCCAACCGCACGGTGGTCTTCGGCCTGTTCGTCGAGAACGTCGCCAACAACGGCTACTGGGCCTCGGCCAGCGGCGGCTACCTGACCCAGGGCTATCCGCTGACGGCCAAGTTCTCGGCCTCGGTCGACTTCTGAGGGCGTCGGCGGCGATGATGAGCGGCCGGTCGGTCAAGGTCTGGTACCTCGTCCACAAATGGACGAGCCTGGTGTGTACCGTCTTCATGCTGCTGCTGTGCCTGACCGGCCTGCCGCTCATCTTCCACGACGAGATCGACCACCTGCTCGAGGGCGAGCGGGTGCTGCCGCCGGTGCCGGCCGGCCAGGCGCCGAAGTCGCTGGACGACGCGGTGGCGGCCGCGGTCGCCGCCTATCCGGGCGAGCGGCCGCTCTACATGAGCTTCGACGAGCACCAGCCGGTCGTCAATGTGACCACCGGCCCCGGCGCCGACGCCGCCGCCCGGCAGATGAACATCACCCCGATCGACCGCCGCACCGCGGTCATCATCGGCAAGCTGGACGATGGCGGCTTCATGCACGTCATCCTGCGCCTCCATGTCGACATGTTCGCCGGGCTGCCGGGCGAGCTGTTCCTCGGCTTCATGGGCTTCCTGATGTTCGCCGCCATCGTCTCGGGCGTCGTCGTCTATGTCCCCTTCATGCGGCGGCTGCCGTTCGGCACCGTGCGCACCGAGCGCAGCCGGCGCCTCCAATGGCTCGACCTGCACAACATGCTGGGCATCGTCACATTGCTGTGGCTCAGCGTCGTCGGCCTGACCGGGGTCATCAACACCCTGTCGACGCCGCTCGTCGCCTATTGGCGCTTCGATCAGCTGGCGCAGATGATCGCCCCCTACCAGGGCAAGCCGGTGCCGGAACGCTTCGCCTCGGTCGATGCGGCCGTGGCGACGGCGATGGCGGCCGCGCCCGGCACCCGGCCGCAGTTCGTCGCCTTCCCCGGCGTGCGCTTCAGCAGCAACCACCACTACGCCGTCTGGCTGCGCGGGGCGACGCCGGCGACCGAGCGGCTGCTGACCCCGGCGCTGGTCGACGCGGTGACGGGGGAGCTCACCGCCATGCGCTCCATGCCCTGGTACATGCTGGTGCTGAAGCTCTCCCAGCCGCTCCATTTCGGCGACTATGGCGGGCTGCCGCTGAAGATCCTGTGGGCGATCCTGGACCTGGTCGCGATCGTCATCCTGGGCAGCGGCATCTACCTGTGGCTCGGCCGCCGCCGCACCGCGCTCGCGAGCCGGCTGCAGGAGATCGATGCCGGCGGCGCGCTGCCCGCCGGCCTGGAGCGGTCCCGATGAGCCGGCCGGCCGCCGCCCAGTCGCTGCGGCGCATCTTCGCGGCCCCCGCGGCGATCGCCCTGCTCAGCATCGTCGGGCTGGTCGCCGCCCTGCTGGGCGACGGCGTCTACGACATCCTGTCCTGGATCGGCCTGCTGGTCCCGGTCCTGGCCATCGCCTGGGCACTCCGCTTCCGCCGGGGCTGAGGCGTATCGCCAGCCTTGGTGTGCGAGTGCGCGCGTTGCGTACCGGGCCATTGATCGCTGTGCGCATGGTGCGTATATTTCCCTGGGAAAGTCGGCTGGGATCCCGAAAAGCACGCTTTGGTATTGGAGAAGCACGGGATCGACTTTGCCGATGCCGAGGAAGCTATGGCGCGAGACGTTCGGGTAACCGGCATTACCCTTGAGGCGGCCGCGACGCACAAGGGCCGGACCGACCTGAAGCGGCTGGCCGCGATGACCGACGCGGACATCGATCGGCAATGCATGGAAGATCCCGATCTCGTCCGGGACGTCACGGACCTGGGCGAGCCGCTGCCGGACGTGAAGGCGATCCGCAAGCAGCTCGGCATGGCGCAGGAGACCCTTGCCGCCGCGCTCGGCCTGCCCCTGGGCACGCTTCGGAACTGGGAACAGCGCCGCTCGGTGCCGGGTCCGGCCGGCATCAGCCTGTTGCGGATCGTGGCCCGCGAGCCCGCGGCGGCTTTCCGGGCCCTCGGGGTGAACGCCGAGGGAAAGCGGACCAGGGGAACGACGGCGAAGGATGCCGCCGCCTGATCGGGGCCGGCCGTCTCCTACCGCTCCACCCGCACCTCGATCGCCGCGCTGGCGATCGCCGCGAAGTCGCCGCCTTCGGCGTCGGGCACGTCGAGGCCGCCCTTGACCGCGCGGACCGTGACCTGGCCGACCGGCAGCGCCGCCTTGACCCGGTCGAGGTCGACCCGGTCGGGCTTCTGCACGCCGATCGTCACCTCGACGATCAGGCTCGCCTTGTCGATGCCGAGCGTGCGGATGAAGGTGAGCGAGCTGTGGTGGAGGGCATCCTGCACCGCGCGGATGGCGGCCTTGGTGTAGTCGCCGCCATGCAGATCGTTGCCGGCCCCCATCTCCAGGATCACGCGCCTAGCGGCCATGGGACGTCTCCGCCTCGGGCAGGTCGAGATGGACGATCGCGGCCGCATGGGCAATCAGGGTCATGTCGCTGCTGCCGTCCCTGGGGATGGCGAGGCCGCCTTCCACCACCTCGACCGTGCCGGTGCCGTGCGGCAGGACGGCCAGCACGGCGGCATGGTCCACCGTCTCCGGCCGCGGCACGCCGATCATGACGTCGACCCGCATCGCGTCCGACGACTGGCCGACCAGCTCGGCGATGCCGAGCGAGTTGTGCCACAGCGCGTCGCGCAGGGCGCGGACGGCCGCCTTGGTGCTGTCGCCGCCGCGGATATCGGTGCCCATGCCGATCTCCAGCACCATCCGTTTCCACGCCATCCGGCGGCTCCCTCTCGGTTCCATCGTCGTCCAGGCGGTATGTAGCCAGCGATTGGGTCGGCTCGAAAGGGCCCTGTGGCGCCATCACAGCCGCGGGTCGGCGAAATCGATCAAGGGCGGCACGCCGGATCAGGCACCCTCGGCAGCGAGGTCTCCTCGTTTGACGCTGCCGCAACAGCGTATCGCGCAGCATCATCGGGAAGAGCACATCGGCATCCAGGATGGCGATCAGCATTCAGCCTGCCAGTTGCGTCTGTAGCGTTCGCGCACCATATTGCCGTCATGATCGCCGATGTCCGCCCCTCATCCAACAAGGCCCCGGCCGACCCCGCGAAGACCATTCCGGCCCGCGAGCGGACGGCGGCAGCGCGGATCGCGCTGCTGCTGTCCTCGGCCCCGACGGCGGAACGCAACCCGGTCGCCGTCATCGATGCGCAAGGCGAGAGGGTCGAGCTTCCTGCCGCACTGGCCGCGATCATCCATCGCGCGGCGGAACTCGTCGCCGAAGGTCGTCCGGTGGCGATCATGCCGGACGACGCGGTTCTGTCGACACAGGAAGCGGCAGACCTTCTGAATCTGTCTCGCCAGTACCTCGTCCGGCTGGTCGACGCGGGCGAGATCCCGGCCCGGAAAGTGGGTCGCCACCGGCGCCTGCGGCTCGCCGACGTCCTGGCCTTCAAGACGCAGCGCGACGCCCGGCGAATGTCCGCGCTCGATCGCCTCTCCCGGCTCAGCGAAGAAGCCGGGGGCTATGCGCTCGAAGACAGGTCGACCCGAAGAGCCCTCTAGCGGATCCGGGCAGGATCGGGCCGGCCATATGCTGCCACCATCCGCCCCGATCCCCGGAGGTCCGATCCCCGAAGGCCCGATCCTCAAGGACTGGAGCGCATGAGCGAACCGAAGCCCCTCAGCCTTCACGTTCCCCAGCCGGCGGTGCGCCCCGGCGACAAGCCGGACTTCAGCGGCGTCCACATCCCGCGCGCCGGCACCGTGCCGCGCCCGCCGGTCGACGTCGCGCCGGAGGAGATCCGCGACCTCGCCTACACCATCATCCGCGTCCTCAACCGCGACGGCGAGGCGGTCGGCCCCTGGGCCGGGACCCTGTCCGACGCGGACGCGCTGCAGGGCCTGCGCGACATGATGAAGGTGCGGGTGTTCGACGCCCGCATGCTGATGGCCCAGCGCCAGGGCAAGACCTCGTTCTACATGCAGTGCCTGGGCGAGGAGGCGATCGCCTGCGCCTTCCAGAAGGCCCTGTCGCCGGGCGACATGAACTTCCCCACCTATCGCCAGCAGGGGCTGCTGGTGGCCGGCGGCTATCCGCTGGTCGAGATGATGAACCAGATCTTCTCCAACGACGCCGACCCGCTGCACGGGCGCCAGCTGCCGGTCATGTATTCGGCCAGGTCGCACGGCTTCTTCTCCATCTCCGGCAACCTCGGCACCCAGTACGTCCAGGCGGTGGGCTGGGCGATGGCCTCGGCGATCAAGGGCGACACGAAGATCGCCGCCGGCTGGATCGGCGACGGCTCGACCGCGGAGTCGGACTTCCACGCCGCACTGGTCTTCGCCTCGACCTACAAGGCGCCGGTGGTGCTCAACATCGTCAACAACCAGTGGGCCATCTCCACCTTCCAGGGCATCGCCCGGGGCGGGGCCGGCACCTTCGCCGCGCGCGGCCACGGCTTCGGCATCCCGGCGCTGCGGGTCGACGGCAACGACTACCTGGCGGTCCACGCCGTCGCCCGCTGGGCGGCCGAGCGGGCCCGGCGCAACCTGGGGCCGACGCTGGTCGAATACGTCACCTACCGGGTGGCGGCCCATTCCACCTCGGACGACCCGTCCGCCTACCGGCCCAAGGCGGAATCCGATGCCTGGCCCCTGGGCGACCCGGTCGAGCGGCTGAAGAACTACCTGATCGGCCGCGGCGTGTGGTCGGAGGACCGGCACGCCCAGTACAATGCCGAGGTCGAGGCCGAAGTGCTGGCCGCCCAGCGCGAGGCGGAGCGCCACGGCACCCTGCATTCCGGCGGCAAGCCGTCCGTGCGCGACATGTTCGAGGGCGTCTATCGCGAGATGCCGCCGCACCTGGTGCGGCAGCGCCGGCAGGCCGGGGTCTGAGCCGATGGCGCGCATGACCATGATCGAGGCGATCCGCGACGCGATGACGGTCGCCATGACCCGCGACGCCAACGTCGTCGTGTTCGGCGAGGATGTCGGCTATTTCGGCGGCGTCTTCCGCTGCACCCAGGGCCTGCAGCAGAAGTTCGGCGCCGCGCGCTGCTTCGACACGCCGATCAACGAGAGCGGCATCGTCGGCACCGCGATCGGCATGGCCGCCTACGGCCTGCGCCCCTGCGTCGAGATCCAGTTCGCGGACTATGTCTATCCGGCCTACGACCAGATCGTGTCGGAGGCGGCCCGCCTGCGCTACCGCTCCAACGGTGACTTCACCGCGCCGCTCACCATCCGCATGCCAACGGGCGGCGGCATCTTCGGCGGGCAGACCCACAGCCAGAGCCCGGAGGCCCTGTTCACCCATGTCGCCGGGCTGAAGACGGTGGTGCCGTCCAACCCGCACGACGCCAAGGGCCTCCTGATCGCGGCGATCGAGGACGACGACCCGGTCATCTTCCTGGAGCCCAAGCGGCTCTACAACGGCCCCTTCGACGGCCACCACGACCGCCCGGTCACGCCCTGGTCGAAGCATGCGCTGGGCGAGGTGCCGGAGGGGCACTTCACCGTCCCGCTGGGGCGGGCGGTGGTGCGCCGGCCGGGTGCCGCCGTGACCGTCCTTGCCTACGGCACCATGGTCCATGTCGCGATCGCGGCGGCGGAGGCGACCGGGGTCGATGCCGAGGTGATCGACCTGCGCACCCTGCTGCCGCTCGACCTGGAGACGATCCAGGCCTCGGTCGCGCGCACCGGGCGCTGCATCGTCGTCCATGAGGCGACGCTCACCTCGGGCTTCGGGGCCGAGCTGGTGGCGCTGGTCCAGGAGGCCTGCTTCTATTCGCTGGAGGCACCGATCGGCCGCGTCGCCGGCTGGGACACGCCCTATCCCCACGCCCAGGAATGGGACTATTTCCCGGGGCCGAAGCGCGTCGGCGAGGCGCTGCTCGAAGCGATGGCAGGCTGAGATGGCGACCCACATCATCAAGCTGCCGGACATCGGCGAAGGCGTGGCCGAGGCCGAGCTGGTCGAGTGGAACGTCAAGGTCGGCGACCTGGTGGCCGAGGACACGGTGCTGGCCAGCGTCATGACCGACAAGGCCGCGGTCGAGATCCCGTCGCCGGTCGCAGGAAGGATCGAGTGGGTGGCGGGCGAGGTCGGCGACAAGATCGCCGTGGGCGCGCCGCTGGTCCGGCTGGAGGTGGCGGGCGAGGGGCAGGCGGCAGCCCCGGCTGCGCCTCCGCCGGCCGAGGCCGAGCCCCCGCCCGCGTCGCCGGCGAAGGCGGCCCCGCCGGTGGCGGCCGCCGCCCGCCCGGCATCTTCCGCCGCCGCTCCGGCGCTGGGCGGCGCGCCGCGGCGCGAGGGCGAGCGGCCGATCGCGTCGCCGGCGGTGCGCAAGCGCGCCCGCGATGCCGGGGTCGACCTGCGCCAGGTGCGCGGCAGCGGCCCGGCCGGCCGCATCACCCATGACGACCTGGAAAGCTTCTTCGCCGCCGGCAGCCAGCCGGCCGCCGCCTCGGGGCTGCGGCCGAACCTGGCGGTCGAGGACGTCAAGGTGGTCGGCCTGCGCCGGCGCATCGCCGAGCGCATGGCGCTCTCCAAGCGCCGCATCGCCCACATCACCTATGTCGAGGAGGTGGATGTGGGCGCGCTCGAGGATTTGCGGGCCGCCCTCAACAAGGAGAAGGTGGAGGGCCGGCCGCGCCTGACGATCCTGCCGTTCCTGATGCGGGCGATGGTCAAGGCGGTGGCCGAGCAGCCGGCAATGAACGCCCACTACGATGACGAGGCGGGGGTGATCCACCGCTTCGGCGGCGTCCATGTCGGGGTCGCGGCGCAGACCCCGTCCGGCCTGGTCGTGCCCGTCGTCCGCCATGCCGAGGCGCGCGACCTGTGGGGCTGCGCGGCCGAGATCGCGCGCCTCGCCGACGCCGCCCGGGCCGGCACCGCCAGCCGCGAGGAGCTGGGCGGCTCGACCATCACCATCACCTCGCTCGGCGCCATGGGCGGCATCGCCACCACCCCGGTGATCAACCATCCCGAGGTGGCGATCGTCGGCGTCAACAAGATCCAGGTCCGCCCGGTGTGGGACGGCAGCCAGTTCGTGCCGCGCCGGATGATGAACCTGTCGTCCAGCTTCGACCACCGGGTGATCGACGGCTGGGACGCCGCCCTCTTCGTCCAGCGCATCAAGGCGCTGCTGGAAGCGCCGGCGATGATGTTCGTGTAGGCGGCGCCGTCGCCTCAGGTCCGCGACGGCCAGCGATATCCGTCGCGGACCAGTTCACGCGCGTCGAAGCGGGTGACATTGACCTGGTTGGACTGGTTGCCGGCCAGCAGGAAGATCTTGCCGCCTTCCTCCTTTACCCAGAATCCGACATGGCCCGACGCGCCGGCCGCCTGGGGCTTGAGCACGACGACGCATCCCGGGCGGGGAGACGTCAGCGTCTGGCCCCATCGCAGCCAGTCGGCGGCGCGGGCGGACCCTTTGTTGAGGATGCCCGCCTCGCGCAGGCAGAAACTGACGAAGGCGCCGCACCATGGCACATGGTCGGGCTGGGCGCCGAGGGTGGTCGCGGTGAAGTACTCCGTGATCCGAGGATTGGATCCGGACCCGTCGATCTCCTTCTCGCCGATCTCGGCCTGGGCGATGGCGAACCAGGACGGGATCTCGTCATCGAACTGGGATGGTGCCGGGGCAGGGGCCGCAGGCATCTGTGTCGGGCTCTTCATCGGGTCTCTCCTTGTTGAGCGTGTGGACGAAATCGACTGGTGTCCTCGTGATGGCTGCTATTTCGGTTTGGTGGGATCGGCGTCCCGCTCGCCTGCGCCGCCGTCGGGCTCGATGCCGCGTCGCAGCGCCGCGGCCGCATGCTCGGCGAGAGGCCGCCTGGTCGCTCCGAACATCCTTGCGACAAGCTGGTCGACCGGCTGCGGCTGCACGCTTTCCACAAGCGCGAGCTGGATGGATACCGGTCCATTGATCAGGTGCTCATGGTCTATGGCGCCCGTGTCTTTCCGGAGCGGCCGGGGCAAGGCGATCCAGGCGCTCGAACTGCCGGCGAGATGGGCCGGCGTCAGGCGGGTGGCCTCTGCGACTGGCGACGGCAACGGAACGACCGCCGAGCCAAGCGCGGTGCCACGGAGGCTCAGGCTGGCCGTCAGTGCGAGATGGACCGGCTTGCCGCGACCGCGTTCGGCGGCCGTTCGCCGGAGGTCGAGGAACAGCGGGGCCAGACGCACCGCGTCGTGGGCGGGCGAGGCCACTAGCTTGAGTTCCAGGTAGACCCTGGGCTTCTCCGTCAGCCCGAACAGCGCGAGCCAGGGCGCTGGCCAGTCCCATCCCAGTGGCCGTTCCCCGGCGGCAAGCTGGAGATCCCCAGGTTTCGGCCGATTGCCGAGAACACCGAATTTCCCTTGGACGAGCACGAGGCACGGCAGGGACCGGCTTCCGACCGATCCCGTCGCCAATAGGCCGGTCGCGACTGCCGCCGTGGTGGACACCTGTTCCTTGGCGCGCTGGTCGAGCCAGGCCGCGACCATGTCGCCGGCCAGACTGATCAATGGTTCCACCAGGGCCCCTGCGACAGAGGCCAATCCCACCGCACTTTCCGGGGTGAAGGCTGTTCCGTCGTTTTCCAGAATGTCCATGGGCGACAGCGGAACAGGCAGCGCGAGCGCCTTGGCGATCGGACAGGATTGGAAGAGATATGCGCGCGCGCCGTCCAGGGTCACCGGCTGGGTCATCGTCTGGGCGAGGCCGGGCGTATGGTGGGCGAACGCGCCCAGCACCGCCGCGGCAGCGAAAAGCGTCCTGGCAATCATCGGATCTCTCTCCTTCGGCAAGGGCCGAAACCAAGGGTGGTGGTCGCTATTGCTGCGTCGCAGCCCAGGATTGCAGTCGGTCGCGGACATGTCCGGAGACCACGACTGCGTGATTGGGAACCATCATCGTGTCGATGCCGGTCTGCTCCCAAATGTCCGGATGACGGACGGTGCGTGAGAATCCGCCGGTATGAATGGCCGCCAGGACGACGGCCCCCGTCGCAGGCGACAGCGTCACCAGCGGTGCGCCCGAGGATGCGCCTTCGGTCTGGCAGGCGTGGATGATGAGGTTCGGCCGGTATCGGCCACCGACCATGCAGGTCGCACTGGAATCCACGTACATGTGCCGGCTCCAGTCGGCCGTGCCGTCCAGGATCTGCGCTGCGCGATAGCTGTACAGATTGAACGAGACCGCATGGACCGGGTCATGCAACTCCGGGTCGGATATCGTCAGCGGCTCCCAGCTTGCTGCGATCTCAGCCGGGATGGCCTGGGACAGGCGGATCGCCACCAGGTCGCTGTGGAGTTCGCTGCGGTCGAACGCCAGGTTCGCGAACCTGCGATAGTACTCGGTACGGATCGTCTCTGGTGTCAACGCAATGGGCCGGTCGGGCTCGGCGATCCGCGTGAAGGTGAGGCGCCGGAGATCGCGTATGCTCCGCTCGTCGAGCGGCGCCCTCACGCAATGCCGGGCGGTGATCAGCATGTCCGGCGCAACGAGGGTGGCGGTACAGACAGGGCTCCCGTCCTGGGCGCGGATGAGCCCGACGCGACTTTCGATGAGACGCCGTAGCTGCTGGCTGCTCGCCTGCTCCAGCGGGGTGAGGCAGGATTCGACATAGGAGCGAAAGATTCCGGCAGCAACGCGCAGGCCAGCAGCGTTGGAATTGCGAAGCGCGCCGTCAAGGACATCGGCCTCTCGGGTGCTCGCCGCTTGCCGCCGCCGCCAATCGCTCAGTCGAAGCGCGGGCGGCTGGCAGCGTTCGATGAACTGCTGATGCGAAGCCGAGCTGAGCCAAACCTTGACCTCTTCGGGAAGCTTGCTGCCCCGTACATTGGCGAGCGCGTTCTCCGTCTCGAGATTGGAAGGGCTATACGGGGCTCCTGCAAGGCCGCCGGTTGCCCCGCTTGGGGGGACCTCCAGTCCTCGCGGGTTGCTTCTCGGAGACGCCGGCGCCGTTCTCGGTCGGATCGGAAGGGGGCCCCGATATCGGGCGGGCAATTCTCTTTGCTCGTCCGTCATGATCGGGGTGGTGTGAACTGGCGGGAGTTGAATCCGCTCCGGGGGGTCCGCTTGGGCCCCGGGCTGTCCAAGCGGTGCGTAGGGATCGGATTGTGCTCGGCGCAGCGTCTGCCGGTCCTGGAGGGCATTCGGCGGGAGGGGCATGAATCCCGGCCTGTCCATCGGGAACGGGACGGTCAGCCGGTCCGGCATGCCCCCCATCTGCCCCCGCGCTGGCGTTGTCGATATCAGGGTGACGGCGAGCAGCAGGAGCGCGGTCCCATGAAAATTCGCGGCCGGGGTCATGTGCGATCTCCGCTAGGGAGGCTGGGTTCCTCGAGACGGCTGACCGACGGCTAGCTGGCCCGGATCGCCCGCTCGATGCTGAGGAGTATGTTGAGGGCGACGCGAAACCGCTCCTCGTCCTGGATATCGGCGTGCAGCTTCTCCAGGGCGGTTTCGAACGCCTTCACCTGATCGGGCGTCGGGCTGGAAACCTTGATCTCCGTGGCCGCGGCATGCGCGTCGGCCAGGGCCTCGGATATTGCCCGCAATGCGCCGGCCGAATCGTCGAGGGCCGCGTCCAGGTCGTTCTCGAAGAAGAACGACCGCATCGCGGTCCGAAGGGCGGCCGGACTGTTTCGGACCGGAAAGTTGGCGATCGTCGCGTGCTTCTTCATGGCCAATGCAGCAGCCCGCATGGCCATCACCGGCAGGTCTGCGTTGTCGCTGTTCATGTCGTTCCTCCAGACGGGTCAGGGGGATTTCGCTGCGCTCTTGTCTTTCCGAAGCTCCTCGATGACGACCTCGGCGACGGCCCGGAGTTCGGCCAGGCGCGCTGCGCTGTCCCGCTCGGCGGACAGGGTCGTGAGGCCCTCGCGCAGCGCCTTCAGCCGGGCTTTCTGCTTCTCCAGGGGCTTCAGGGTGCCGTCCAGCTGTTGGGCGAGCGCCATGCGCTCCCGGGCGATCTCCTGAAGCGCCTCGCGGTTCGCCTCCATGCCGCGGGCGACGTAGCTCGACATCAGCGCCAGCACCTCGCCGTCATGGGATGCCAGAATCCGGCCGGCCGTCTCCCGCGCATCCTGGTTCGCGGCGACGCGGATGCGGCCGTGGAGCCAGGTTTGCTTCGACAGCCCGGCGGCACCGGCCTCGCCCGACGCTGCGGGCGGCCCGGCCAGCGCGTCGGACAGGGTGGCGACCTGCTCGGCGTAGAACGCCTTCTCGGCCACGATCTTGCGGTCGACCTGCTGTTCGTACTCGATTGTTGCCTTCACGGTCTGTTGCGCGACGAGGCGGGCATTCTCCCCGGCGCACCCGGCCAGGCCGGACAGCGACACCGCGATGCAGAGCGGCAGCGCCGGGCGGATCGAACGGCGAAGGATGGGCATGTCTGCCTCCTAGGCTGCGATGATGAACAGGGCGATGCCCTGCGCGAGCCGGATCAGGTTGGCGATATCCTCGTCGGTGACGCCGCCCTGGTGATAGGCCGCCAGCCCGTCGAGGCCGCTTGCGATCACGGCTTGCCAGGCGCGATCGCCGACCTGGGACTGGGCGATGGACTCCTGGTGCCGGGCGCGGGCGAGGCGCAGGCCGGTCAGGCCGGACTGGCGCACCACCAGCCAGTCGGCACCGACCACCATCCGTGGCGCAAACAGCAGCAGGGAAATGGCATTCTGCCGGTCCACCAGCGCGCCGGCGTCATCGGCGAGCCGCTTCGGAGTTCCGGTGGCTCGCTTCTCCTTGAGCACAGCCACCGCGGTCGTCTGGCCGTCGCGCAGGCCCGAGTTGCGCAAGTGCGCCTCGGCCTGGGCCAGCATCTCGGTCGCCGTCCGGTCCGCCAGGACAAAGTCCTGGAAGATCTGCTGCCGCGCGGCGACGGCGATCAGCCGCTTCTCGGCACGCTCCCGTTCCAGCTCCGCCAGTTCGCGGCCGAGTACCAGGATGCGGACGGCAATGCCCGGTGCGTCCGCCAGCTTCGTGCGAATTGCTTCCTTCAGCCGGCCGGCAACCGCCAGGTTGTCGTCGGCTGAGGTCTTGGCCGGCCCGGCCTCCGGGCGCGCCAGCGCCTCGTCGAGGAACCCCAGGCTGCCTGCGACCGATCCGAGGCGGGATGCCGCATCGGGAAGCCTGGCGATCGCCTGCTGAATGGAGACGATCATCGCGTCCCACGCCGCAGCGTCCGCGCTGGCCTTTGCAATCCGGGCGTTCAGCGCCTGGACCACCGCTTCGACATCCTTGGCCTTCGCGACCAGGTCGTCGCGCATGGCAAGATCCTTCCGGGCGTCGTCCAGGGCTGTCTCGCGCAGCGCCGTCAGCGTGGTCCGGGTCCGGTGCATGCGCTGCCGGAGATCCGCTCCCGTGAACGTCGGCGCCTTGGTCAGCAGCGCGACCTCGTAGGTCCGGGCAAATCTGGCGACCAGCGCCTCTTCCTCCTTCTCGAACGCGCCGATATTCGACGTCATGGCGGCGTACAAGGATGGCTGCTCGTCGCGATAGGCGGCAAAATCGGTCTGCAGCCGTGTCGCGAGGTCATGCGCAGCACGGTCGTGCAAACGGGTCGAGACGCCGCCGCAGCTCGAAAGCAGCAGGGTGCCGATGGCCGCGGCGATCGAAGGCAATCTCGATCGGGCGGGCAAAATGCGGAGACGAAGCGGTTCGGGTAGCATGGTGTGCCCCTTCCGTCGGCGCTCGCCAGCCGCCTTGCGGATGGCTGAATGTCATGATCGGTCGGCGGGCGTGATTTTTCCGTGAATGCTTCGTTACTCCGGGGCGCCTCCGGATTGCTGCCGCGACGACTGCCGCAATGTGGAATAGTGCGGGCTGTCCTTCCCGCATTCTCCAGGGGTTGCACCCGCATGGATTTCCGCAAGCTCCGCTACTTCGTCGCGGTCTATGAGGAGGGCAGCATCAGCCGGGCGGCGGAGCGCGAGAACGTGGCGCAGCCGGCGCTGTCGGTGCATATCCGCCAGCTCGAGGCCGACATGGCGGTCCGGCTGTTCGAACGCTCGGCACAGGGGGTGCAGGCGACCGCCGCCGGGCGCCACTTCTACAAGCTGTGCAACGCGCTGCTGCGCGACCTGGCGACGGCCCGGCAGGAGATGCTGGATTTCGGCGGCACCATCGCCGGGACCATCCGCGTCGGGCTGATGCCGACCATCTGCCGCGGGCCGCTGGCCCGGATCCTGGACGACTACACCCGCGCCTATCCGAAGGTCGAGATCGCCATCGTCGAGGCGTATAGCGGAACCCTGGCCGACCGCGTCGTCGCCGGCGACCTCGACCTTGCCGTCTGCAACCGGCCGGCGCCGCAGACCAGCCTGACCATGCGCCTGCTCTTCAGCGACCGGGTCCTGCTGGTGTCGGGGGCGGCCAAGCAGCGCCAGGCCTGGGTCCCGTGCCGGCTCGACGAGATCGCCGACCTGAAGCTCGTCCTGCCGTCCGCCCACCATTCCCTGCGCCGCATCCTCGACCGCCAGATCAAGGCCGGCACCATCCGCCCGGCCCGGGTCATCGAGGTCGACGGGCTGGGCGCCACCATGGAGTTCGTGGGCGAGTCCGACTGGTCGACCATGCTGCCCAGCACGGCCGTCATCAACGACCTGACGTCGGGCCGCTTCATCATGAACCCGATCGCCGCGCCGGCCCTGTCGTCCGACATCTATGTCATGCACCCGCCCGACCTGCCGCTGTCGCTGCCGGCCCAGCGCATCGTGCAGATGATCCATGCCGAGCTGCTGGCCGTGCCGGGCCGCTACGGCCTATAGGGAATTCCTATATCCCGTATACGCCATCGGCATTTGCGACGATGGCCGGGCATCCGCACACTCCCGGTCAACAAAGAAGCGCGTCGAGGGGGAGGGGAAGGCATGGGCACGCCGCAGGCACCGCGGACGGCCGTCATCGTCGGCGGGTCGGTGGCCGGGCTGTTCGCCGGCAACATGCTGCATCGCGCCGGCTGGGACGTCGCCATTGCCGAGCGCGTGCCGGACGACCTCGCCTCGCGCGGCGCCGGGATCGCCCGGCATGTCGAGATGGAACCGATCATGGCGGCGGCCGGGGTCCGCGAGGCCGGGCCGCTCGGCATCCAGGTCGACGGCCGCATCGCGGTCGACCGGCACGGCGCCGAACTGGGCCGGTTCGAGTTCCCGCAGTACCTGACCTCCTGGAGCTACGTCTACAACCCGCTGAAGGCGGCCTTTCCGGCCGAGCGCTACCATGGCGGCCAGGAGCTGGTGGCGATCGGCCGCGACGGCGACCGTCCGGTCGCCCGGTTCGCCGACGGGCTGGAGATCGCGGCCGACCTGATCGTCGGCGCCGACGGCTTTCGCTCCCGCGTCCGGCAGCTGCTGGCGCCGACCGTGGTGCCGCGCTATGCCGGCTATGTCGCCTGGCGGGGCCTGGTGCCGGAGACGGCGTTGCCCGCGGCCTTCCGCGCCGGCGGCTTCGGGCAATACTGCTTCTGCTTCCCGCCCGGCGGGCAGTTCATCGGCTATCCGGTGGCGGGCGCCGACGATTCCGTGGCCCCCGGCGCCCGGCGCTACAATTTCCTGTGGTATCGCCACGTCCCGGCGGAGCGGCTGGCGGATCTGCTGACCGATGCGTCGGGCCATGTCCACGACTACTCGATCCCGCCGCCCCTGATCCGGCCCGACCTGGTCGAGGGCCTGCGCCGCGATGCGGCCCGCGACCTGCCGAAGCCCCTGGCCGAGGCGGTCGCCCTGGCCCAGCACCCGATGCTGCAGCCGATCTACGACGTGGAGTCCGAGCGGATCGCCTTCGACGGGGTGGCGCTGATCGGCGACGCCGCCTTCGTCGCCCGGCCCCATGCCGGCATCGGCGTGCTGAAGGCGGGCGAGGATGCCGAGGCGCTGGCCCGCAGCCTGGCCCGGGGCGGATCGGTCGCGGACGCGCTCGCCCGCTTCGAGGCCGAGCGTCTGCCGGAGGGCAAGGCGGCCGTCGCGCTCGGCCGGCGGCTCGGCGCCTTCATCGAGCGCGGCCACGATTCACCACAGAGCGACCCGGCGCTCGGCCTGACCACCGAGTTCATCCTGCGCGTCAGCGCCCGCCCGCCGTCGCACTCGCCGGACCTGCTGGTGCCGGCATGACCGAGCCCGTCATCGACGCCCACCACCATGTCTGGCGCCTGGCGGCGACGCCCTGGCTCCAGGGCCCGCCGGTGTCGCGCATCTTCGGCGCCTATGGGCCGATCTGCCGCGACTACCCGATCGCGGAGTACATGGCCGACGCGGTGCCGTGCGGGGTGGTGAAGTCGGTCTTCGTGCAGGTCAACGTCGCACCCGGCGGCGAGGTGGGCGAGGCGGCCTGGGTCCAGGCCGAGGCCGACCGCCACGGCTTTCCCCATGCCGTCACCGGCTTTGCCGACCTGGCCACGCCCGACGTCGGCGACGTCATCGACCGGCAGATGGCGGCGGCCAACCTGCGCGCGGTGCGCCAGCAGCTGCACTGGCACGCCAACCCGCAGTACCGCTTCGCCGCCAGGCCCGACCTGATGAACGACCCGGCCTGGCGGCGCGGCCTGGCAGAGGTCGAGCGCCGCGGGCTGATGTTCGAGCTGCAGGTCTTCACCAGCCAGATGGCGGACGCCGCGGCCCTGGTCCGCGCCTTTCCGGGCGTCACCTTCGTGCTGACCCATGCCGGCATGCTGGAGGACCGCACGCCGGAAGGCTGGGCCGCCTGGCGGGCCGGCATGGCCGGACTGGCGGCGTGCCCCAACGTCGCCGCCAAGCTGTCCGGCCTCGGCACCTTCGATCGCGCCTGCTCCGTGGAACGCTGGCAGCCGGTGATCGCGGCGACCGTCGACCTGTTCGGCCCCGAGCGCTGCCTGTTCGGCAGCAACTTTCCCATAGAGAAGCTGTGGACGGACTATGCGACCCTGCTCGCGACCGTTCGGGCCTGCCTGGCACACCTGCCGGCCGCCGACCGGTCGGCCATACTGCACGACACCGCCCAGCGCCTGTACCGGCTCTGAGAAGCGGGAAGAACGAGAGTTGGGGGAGGGGACGGAATGAAGATCGGAGTAGCCGGCCTGGGCCGGATGGGGGCGGCGATCGCCCGCCGGCTGATCGATGTCGGCCACGAGGTGACGGTGTGGAACCGCACCGCCCTGCGCACGCAGCCGCTGGCCGAGGCCGGTGCGACGGTCGCCGGGAGCCCGCGGGCGCTGGCCGGGGCGGCGGACGCGGTCATCACCATCGTCACCGACGCCGAGGCGATCGATGCGGTCTATGGCGGCGCGGACGGCCTGCTGGCCGGGGACGTCGCCGGCAAGCTCTTCATCGAGATGAGCACGGTGCGGCCGGAGGTCGAGACCGCGCTCGCCGCCCGCGTCGCCGCGGCCGGCGCCACGCTGGTCGAATGCCCGGTCGGCGGCACCGTCGGCCCGGCGCTGCAGGGCAAGCTGCTGGGCCTGGCCGGCGGCGCGGCGGCGGATGTCGCCCGGGCGCGGCCGGTCCTGGAGCAGCTCTGCCGGCGGGTCGACCATGTCGGGCCGGTCGGCGCGGGCGCCAGCATGAAACTGGCGATCAACCTGCCGCTCGCGGTCTTCTGGCAGGCGTTCGGCGAGGCCTATGCGCTGTGCAGCCACCTGGACGTCGACCGCGGCTGGCTGGTCGAGCTGTTCGCCGACACCTCCGGCGGGCCCAACGTCCTGAAGGCGCGCGGCGGCGCGGTTGCCAAGGCGCTGGCGACGGCGGAATCCGGCTCGGCCACCTTCGACTGCGATTCGATCCGCAAGGACCTGCGCACCATGGTCGCCGAGGCGCACGGCCGCGGCTTCGAGCTGCCGATCGCCGAGCGTACGCTGGCGGTCTACGACCAGGCCAGCCGCGACGGCTGGGGCGGGCGCGACTGCACCGAGCTGCCGGCCTACTGGGCCGGGCGCAAGGAGTAGCGGCGATGTGCACGCCGGTCGCCATGATCGGCCTCGGCATCATGGGCTCCGCCATGAGCCGCAATCTCATCGCCGACGGCTTCTCGGTGCATGGGTACGACCCGGAGCCGGCCGCGCGGGCGGCCTTCGAGGAGATGGGCGGGCAGCTCGCCGCCTCGGCCGCCGAGGCGGCGACGGAAGCGGAGGTCATCCTGACCTGCCTGCCGTCGGCGGCCGCGCTGGACGCGGTGATCGCCGACCTGGCGGCGTTGCCGCCGGGCGACCGGATCCTGGCCGAGACCAGCACGCTGGCGCTGGACGACAAGGAGCGGGCGCAGCGGGACCTGGCCGCCATCGGCATCGCCATGCTCGACTGCCCGCTGTCCGGGTCCGGCAGCCAGGCGAAGACGCGCGACGTGCTGGTCTATGGCAGCGGCCCGCGGGACGCCTGGGAGCGCTGCCTGACCGTCTTCCACGGCTTCTCCCGGGCCCCCCACTACCTGGGCGTGTTCGGCAACGGCTCGCGGATGAAGTACGTCGCCAACCTGCTGGTGGCGATCCACACGGTGGCGGCGGGCGAGGCGTTCGCGCTCGCCCGCAAGGCCGGGCTCGACCCGGCGCAGATGTTCGAGGTGGTGGCGGACGGCGCCGGCGGATCGCGCGCCCTGCAGGTGCGGGGCAACATGCTGATCGCCGACCGCTACCTGCCGGTCGAGACCATGCCGCTCGACCTGTGGCGCAAGGACCTCAGGGTGATCGCCGACTTCGCCTCGACGCTGGGTTGCCCGACGCCGATGTTCGCCGCCTGCGCGCCCTTGTTCCAGGCGGCGGTCGCGTCGGGCTACGGCAACCAGGACACCGCCGCGGTCGCCCTGGTGCTGGAGACGATGGCGGGGCTGAACAGGGAAGGGAGCAGGGGCCGGTAGACGGAACATCGGCAAGACGTCTGGGGCAATCATACAGATCGACGATAGATCGATCGCAAGTGGAGGGAACAATGGTCAACAAGACGAACAGCACGCCTGGTGCCGGCCCGTCCCGGCGCGACATCCTTCGCGGGCTGGGCGCGGCCGGCGCCGGCGCCGCCGCCCTCGGCTTCGGCCAGCGCGCCTGGGCCCAGGCCCGGGCGCCGGTCAACATCAGCTTCTGGACCTTCGAGAACCCGCAGCAGCGGCCGTGGCTGCACAAGCGCATCCGCCTGTTCATGGAGCAGAATCCGGCGGTCAAGGTCGACTTCCAGTTCTTCCCCTTCGGCGACCTGGGCAAGAAGCTGAGCGTCGGCTTCGCCACCGGCACCGCGCCGGACGGCTTCGTCAGCCAGGACTGGTTCATGCCGACCTGGCTCGCCAAGGACCTGCTGGCGCCGCTCGACGTGCAGCGGCTCGGCTATTCGTCGGTCAAGAGCTTCAGCGACGACTTCACCCAGGCCTTCGTCGCCGGCGCCACCAAGGACGGCAAGGTCTACGGCTATCCGCTGTGGTTCTACGGTTTCGCCAACTACCTGAACACCAAGCAGTTCAAGGAGGTCGGGCTCGACGCCGAGCGCGACTGGCCGCAGACCTGGGAGCAGCTGGGCGAGGTGGCCAAGCGCCTGACCGTCAAGAGCGGCGAGCGCTTCACGCGGCAGGGCTTCAAGTTCGCCATGCATGCCGCGCAATGGACGATGATCCAGTTCAACCCGATGCTGATCCAGCACGGCGGCGCCTGGTTCGACGACAGCGGCAAGTGCACGATCAACAACGCCGCCGGGGTCAAGGCGATGACCGTGCGGGCCTCGATCGCCCGCACCTACGGGGCGGAGGACCCGGCGGACTCGATCGCGACCGCGCCCTTGCCGCAGATGGACTGGCTGCGCGAGCGGGCCTCGATGTTCTTCTGCCACCCGATCCCGCCGGCGGCGATCGCGTCGCAGAACCAGAAGATGCTGAGCGAGGGCTACTACCGCCCGGTGCAGTATCCGGGCGTCGAGCCGGGCCGTGGCTTCTCGACCACCTACGGCTTCAACCTGGTGGTCAACGCCCGCGCGCCCAAGGAGAAGCAGGAGGTCCTGCACGATCTCTACAAATTCATGATGAGCGACCTGGCGGACTGCTGGAAGGACACCGCCCCCTTCACGCTTGCCCGCAAGAGCGGCTGGGCGGACACGCCGGAGGTGCGGCAGTTCCCGCATGTCGACGAGATCATCAAGGCCAAGGACCAGGGCGTCTACCTGCCGCGTACCGTCGTCTACAACGAGCTGGCCGACGCGGTGCATCGCGGCGTCCAGCGCATCATGCTGAACCGCGCCGACATCAAGGCGACGCTCGACGAGATCGCGGCCGAGGTCGACCGCGCCACCGAAGCCTCGAAGCGGGGCTAGGCGGGTGATGGCCGGCAGACCGGGCGAGAACACCCTGGCGGCGCCAGCGGCCTACGCGGCGCGTCCGTCGCGGCGGTTCTGGCGCCTGCACTTCCAGCGGCGGATCACGCTGTGGGGCATCGCGTTCGTGCTGCCGGCGATCCTCTTCTTCATCGTCTTCAAGTTCGGGCCGATGATCTGGGCGATCGAGCTCAGCTTCACCTCCTACGACATGGTGTCGGAGCCGGCCTTCGTCGGCCTCGACAACTACCGCAAGCTGATGGCCGACCCGGTGTTCGGGGCGAGCCTGTTCAACACCCTGGTCTACATCGCCGGCTCCACCGTGCTGATCACGCTGGTCAGCCTGGGGCTGGCGATGGCCATCAACACCCGCGTGCCGGGTGCGCGCTACTGCATGATGGCGATGTTCCTGACCAACCTGATGCCGATCATCGCCGTCTGCCTGGTGTGGCGCTTCCTGCTGCACCCCTTCGGCCTGATGACCCAGCTGCTGGCCCCGTTCGGGATCGACCGGGTCGACTGGCTGACGGACACGCGCACGGCCATGCCGGCCATCATCGCCGTCACCGCCTGGCGCTTCGCGCCATACTTCATGGTGGTGTTCCTGGCCGGGCTGCTGGCCATCCCGCGGGACTACTACGAGGCGGCGGAGATCGACGGCGCGACCGCCCGCCACCGCTTCGTCCATGTCACCCTGCCGCTCCTGATGCCGACGATCTTCTTCGTGGTCGTCATCTCGGCCCTGCTGTCGGCGCGCATCTTCCTGATGCCCTACATCATGACCGGCGGCGGCCCCGGCAATGCCACCCGGGTCCTGTCGATGCTGATCTACGAGACCGGCTTCTCCTACCTGAAGATGGGCGAGGCGGCGGCCATCTCGGTGGTGCTGTTCGCGATCATGCTGGTCTTCACCATGGGCCAGATGCGGCTCTTCATGCGCGGCGAGCGGGTGCACGGATGACCATGGCCGACGCCCCCATCCTGCGGCCGCCGCGCCTGTCCGTGCGCCTGCGCCCGCTCTATCGCTGGATCGGGCTGGCGGCGCTGCTGGCGCTGACCGTCGCCTTCCTGCTGCCGATCCTGTGGATGACCACGACGTCGTTCCAGGCCGGCGAGAAGATGTTCCAGCTGACCACCGACTGGATCCCGACCGAGTGGCACTGGGAGAACTATCCCAACGCCCTGTCGCGGGCGGCCTTCCCGACCTTCTTCTTCAACAGCACGGTCGTCTCGGTGATCGTGATGGTCGGCAACGTCGTCTTCTGCACGCTGGCCGGCTACGGCCTGGCCAAGTTCCGCTTTCCCGGCGACCGCTGGGTGCTGCTGGCGATCCTCTGCACCCTGATGCTGCCGCTGGAGGTGACGCTCGTCCCGACCTTCCTCGTCGTCTACAAGTTCGGCTGGCTGAACAGCTACCAGGGGATCGCCGGGCCGCTGGTGATCGAGGCGTTCGGCATCTTCCTGATGCGCCAGTCGATGCTGTCGATCCCGGCCGACTATATCGAGGCCGCGCGCATCGACGGGGCGGGCGAGCTGCGCATCCTGTGGAAGATCATCGTGCCGCAATGCCGCCCGGCGCTGGCGGTGCTGGCGGTCTTCTCCTTCCGCGACAGCTGGGACCAGTTCCTGTGGCCGCTGACCGTCGTCTCGGTCAACGAGTACCGCACCTTCCCGCTGGGCCTGGTGGCGTTCGGCGAGGATTACGGCACCCCGCCGACCGAGCAGATGTCGATCGCCGTCCTGGCGACCATCCCGGTGTTCCTGCTGTTCGCCGTGCTGCAGCGCTGGGTCAATCGCGGCTTCGGCCTGAGCGGCCTCAAGTAACTCCGGAACATCAGGCGGTAGGGAACATGGAGAAGGTCAGGATCGCCATCGCCCATTGGGGTGCGGGCATCGCGCCGGTGTTCGCGGGCGTGGCGGGCGGCTACTTCCAGGCCGAGGGGCTGGAGCCGGAGTTGGTGCCCATCCTGGGCCATCCGAACGCCATGCGCGCACTCATCGCGGGCGAAGTGGAATTCACCAACTCGGTCGGGCCGGAGCTGATCCTGGCCAACCGCCGGCATGGCGGCGACGGCGTGGTCATCGCGTCCGCGATCGGGCGCAGCGCGCAGCAGGTCTCGGCCCGGCCGGGCCTGTCGACGCGCGAGGAGCTGCGCGGCCGGCGCTGGGGAGTGGTCGCGCGCAACGACGCCGACGAGGGCTCGATCGTCATGGCCTTCGAGCGCTGGGGCTGGGACCCGGCCCGCGACGCCGAGATCGTCGTGGTCGGCACGGACGGGCCGCGGCTCGACCGGCTGCTGGACGAATCCAAGGTCGATGTCGCCATCATGCACGCGCCGGAGCCGTTCCAGGCCGCCAAGCGGGGCTGGCGGGTGGTCGAGGACCTGGGCCGGCTCGACGTCGCCTTCCAGAACAGCTGTGCCGCCACCACCCGGCGCTTCGCCGCGCAGCGGCCCGACCTGGTGCTGCGCTACGTCCGCGCCTATTGTCGCGCCGTCTATCGCTTCCGCACCGACGCCGCCTTCGGCATCGAGACGCTGGCCAGGTACACGGGCGAGCCCGACCGCGGCGTGCTGGCCGACACCTGGATCCTGTTCGCGCGCCTGATGGGCGGCATGATGTTTCCCAGCGTCGAGGGCATGCGCAACGCCTCGCAGGTCCTGCACCGCCTGGGCGCCATCCCCGAGCCGGTGCCGCCGGAGACGGTGGTCGACCTCGGCCCGGTGGCGGCGCTGGAGCGGGCGGACTTCTTCGCGAGCTTCGTCGGCCGGCCTGGGTAGAGGGGACGCAGGCCGCACGGACCCGGCCATCCAAAGCGCCCCTCGACTGCGCTCGGGGTGGGGATCTCTCTGTCTTCCGCGGTGGAATGCCGGAAACGTCCCGGATAGGATCTGGACGCTGCCCGCCGGCCAAAGCGTCCCTCGACTACGCTCGGGATGAGGGACCTCTCCATTGGCGGAAGGGCTTGTGGAATAAAGGAAATCTCCGCATCCCGAGCGCCGTCGAGGGACGCTTTGGCCGGTGGCCGACGCTCCTATCCGAGCATGCAATCGTCGGGGCGCCGCGTCGCGTCGGTTTCGGCTATCATCGGGGCCATGAAGGATATCTCCTGCGCGGTGCTGGTCATCGGCGCCGGCCCGGGCGGCTATGTGGCGGCGATCCGCGCCGGCCAGCTCGGCCTTGACACCGTCATCGTCGAGGCCGGCCGGCCGGGCGGGACCTGCCTCAATGTCGGCTGCATCCCGTCCAAGGCGCTGATCCACGCCGCCGACGAGTTCTTTCGCATCGGCGAGATCGCGGCGGGCCGGCGCACGCCCGGCATCGCGGCGGCGCCGCCGACCTTCGATCTGGGCCCGTGCCAGGAGTGGAAGGGCGGCATCGTCAACCGCCTGACCAACGGGGTCTCCGACCTGTTGAAGCGGGCGCGGGTCAAGACGGTGGAGGGCCGCGCGCGCTTTCGGGACGGCAAGACGGTCGAGGTCGCGACCGCGACGGGGACCCAGGTGATCCGGGCCGGGAACGTGATCATCGCCACCGGATCGGAGCCGGTCGAACTGCCGTTCCTGCCGTTCGGCGGCCGGGTCCTGTCCTCGACCGAAGCCCTGGCGCTGACCCGGGTGCCGGATCGTCTGGTGGTGGTCGGGGCCGGCTATATCGGCCTGGAACTGGGGATCGCGTTCCGCAAGCTGGGCGCGGCCGTCACCGTGGTCGAGGCCGCCCCGCGCATCCTGCCGCAGTATGACGCCGAGCTGACCCGGCCGGTCACCGCCCGGCTGGAGCGGCTCGGCATCGAGCTCCTTCTCGGCGCTGCGGCCAAGGGCCTGGCAGGGGAGGGCACGCTGGTGGTGGAGACGGCCGAGGGCGCCGAGGCGCGCCTGCCGGCCGATGCCGTGCTGGTGACGGTCGGCCGCCGCCCGCGGACCGAGGGCTGGGGGCGGGAGGAACTGGCGCTCGCCATGAACGGCCGCTTCGTCGCCGTCGACGAGCAGTGCCGGACGGCGATGCGCGGCGTCTACGCGATCGGCGACGTGACCGGCGAGCCGATGCTGGCGCACCGGGCGATGGCCCAGGGCGAGATGGTGGCGGAGATCATCGCCGGCGCCCGGCGCAGCTGGGACAAGGTCGCCATCCCGGCGGTCTGCTTCACCGACCCCGAGATCGTCACGGTCGGCCTGTCGCCGGACGAGGCGCGGGCGGCCGGCATCGAGGCCCGCACCGGGCGCTTCCCCTTCGCCGCCAACGGCCGGGCGATGACGACCGAGGGCGACGAGGGCTTCGTGCGGATCGTGGCGCGCGCCGACAACCACCTCGTCCTGGGGATGCAGGCGGCCGGCGGCGGCGTCTCCGAACTGGCCGCGGCCTTCGGACTGGCGATGGAGATGGGGGCCCGGCTCGAGGATCTGGCCGGCACCATCCATGCCCACCCGACGCTGGGAGAATGTATCCAGGAAGCCGCGATGCGCGCACTGGGTCGCGCCATTCACGGCTGAGAGCCCGGCCACAGGCGCGACGGGACGGACCGAGCGTCGGCGTCCCGCCGACGCAGTTCCTGGCCCTGGATTTCCTCTTCCTGTAGCCCCGGCGAACGGATTCCCTCGATCTGCGGCCGGCCGCCGGGCTAGGCTGCGGGATCGGGGGGATACGAACGATGAAGCTGGCTTTCTTCGACGACTTCAGGCTGGGCGTGGTGCGCGGCGACGCGGTGGTGGATGTGGGTGCCGTGGTGCAGGACATCCCGCACGTCGGCCCGCACGACCTGATCAACGGGCTGATCGAACGGTTCGAGGCGTACCGCGGGAAGCTCGAGGCGGCCGCGGCCGCAGGGCGCGGCATCCCGCTCGCCGACGTGCGGCTGCGTCCGCCCTTGCCCAAGCCCGGCAACATCGACTGCATGGCCGTCAACTACATGGAGGACGGCACCCGCACCGAGCCGGCCCCGATCAACGCCTTCCAGAAGGCGCCCGGATCGGTGATCGGGGACGGCGACACCATGGTGCTGCCCGACGTGCCCGCGACCATCTTCGAGGGCGAGGCCGAGATGGCGATCGTCATCGGCAAGCGGGCCACCAACGTCGCCGCCGGGGACGCGATGACGCACGTCTTCGGCTACCTCAACTTCATCGACGGGTCGGCGCGCGGGCTGCCGCCGCCTGGCAACGTGTTCTTCCAGATGAAGTCGCGCGACACCTTCGCGCCGATGGGGCCGTGGCTGGTGACCGCCGACGAGATCGCGGATCCGCAGAAGCTGCAGATCCGCCTGACGGTCAACGGGGTGGTGAAGCAGGACTTCAACACCGACGACATGGCCCACAAGATCCCGCGCATCATCGAATGGGTCAGCTCGATCCATACGCTGGAGCCGGGCGACGTGGTGGCGACCGGCACCAACCATCGCGGCCTCAGCGCCTTCCAGGATGGCGACGTGGTCGAGCTGGAGACCGAGGGCCTGGGCCGCCTGCGCATCCATGTCCGGGACGAGCTGAAGCGGACCTGGGGCCGGGAAACCCGCCTGGACCGCGAGAGTCAGGGCTTCGCGACGCAGACCCCGCAGCTGACCGGCAAGTACGCGCCCGGAGGGTGAGGCATCGGGACGCTCGACAAGCGTCCTGGTTCGGGAATATTCGGAGGTGACGGCACCGACCCGAGTGTGCCGACATTCTTGCAAGGCCCGCGCAATGGTCGATGGCGGCCGTCGCGGCGAGCGGTCGGCGGACCGCTTCGCCGGTAGCCTCGATTTGGCGTCAAGGGAGGATGCTCCCGCGGGCGTGGGTGGGGATCGCCCGGATGAACCAATGACAGCGCGGCCCGAGGCCCTGCAGGGAGAGGTCGAACGACTCCGCTCGCTCCTGGCGGACGAGCGGGCCCGCCACATGCGGGTCCGGCAGTGGCTCGACATCCAGTACGCCGTGGCGGCCATCCTGGCCGGCCAGCCCGGCCTCGACGAGGCGGCGCCCGCGCTGCTGCAAGAGATCTGTACCCGCCTGGGATTCGCCTTCGGCATCCTGCGGGAGGTCGAACGACAGCATCAGGTGTTGCGATCGGCGGCGATCTGGCACGAGCCCGACCCCGCCATCGCCGAGTTCGCCGCGGGCGCCCAGCGCCTGAGCTTCGCCCGCGGCATCGGCATGAACGGCCGTGCCTGGGAGAGCGGCCGGCCGACATGGTTCGACGACAGCGCGTCGAGCCCGGCCTTCCTGCGCTCGGACGAGGCGCGCCGGGCGGGCCTGCATGCGGCGATCGCCATGCCGCTGTTCGCCGGCGGCGAGATCGTCGGCATGCTGACCTTCCTGGCGCGGTCGGCACAGCCGGCCGATGCCGAGCGGATGGAGATGTTCTCGGCGCTTGCCAGCCAGATCGGCCAGTTCGTCGAACGGCGGCGGCAGGAACAGGAGATCGCGCGGCTCGGCCATCTCTACGCGCTGCTGAGCTCGATCAACCGGCTGCTGGTCCAGGCGCCCGATCGGGAGGGGCTGCTGGCCGGCGTCTGCCGCATCGCCCGGGAACAGGGCGGCTTCGAGATGGCGGCGATCGCGACCTATGACGCGGGTTCGGGCGTGATGACCCCGGTTGCCGGCTCCGGCGGCGATCTCGAGGCGATCGGCTGGCATCGCCCCCATTGCATCCGGTCCGGCACGTCCGATGAGTGGGACAAGGCGACCCGCGCGGTGCTGGAGGCGCGACTGACCTTCGAGAACGACCTTGCGGCCGATCCCGCACATGGCGGCGACATGCGCCATGGGGCGATCCGCCTCGGCTACCGCTCCGGCGCCGCCCTGCCTCTCCTGTCCGGCGGCACGGTCGTCGGGGTGTTCCTGCTGTTCAGCCGCAGCGTCGACTTCTTCTCGCCCCGCATGCTCAAGCTGCTGGGCGAGGTGGTGGCCGACATCGCCTTCGGCCTCGATCACATCCACAACCGGGAGCGGCTGGCCTTCCTCGCCCACCACGACCCGCTGACCGGACTGCCGAACCGGGCGTTGTTCGAGGACCGGCTGGGCCAGACGCTGATCGCGGCGGCGCGCGCCGGTACGTCGGTGGCGGTGCTGCTGATCGACATCCGCCGCTTCCGCGCCATCAACGACACGCTCGGGCGCAAGGCCGGCGACCAGCTGCTGCAGCGCTTCGCCCACCGCCTGCAGACCATCGCGCAGAACCCGGAGAACCTGGCACGGTTCGAGGGGGACCGCTTCGCGACCTTCCTGCCCGCGCCGGGCGACCCGCTGGCGATCGCCCGGCGGATCGAGCACGGCTTCGCCAGCATGGTCAGCGTTCCGCTGCAGCTCGAGGACCACACCCTGCACGTGTCGGGCGCGGTCGGGGTCGCGGTCTTCCCCCATGACGGCGGCGAGGTGCCCGTCCTGCTGCGCAACGTCGAGGCGGCCCTGGTCAATGCCAAGGCGACCGGTCGCAAGTTCATGTTCTACGAGCCGTCGCTCAACGCCCGGGTTGCCGAGACGCTGCGGATGACCGGGCGCCTGCAGCTGGCGCTCGACCGCGGCGAGTTCGAGGTGCACTACCAGCCGAAGGTGGATGCGCGCGGCGGCGGCTTCCGCTCGGTCGAGGCCCTGGTCCGCTGGCGGGACGCCGAGTACGGCTATGTCCCGCCGAACGAGTTCATCCCGCTGCTGGAAGAGATGGGGCTCATCCGGGACGTGGGCTTCTGGGTCATGCGGCAGGGGCTGGCCGATCGCCGCGGCTGGCAGGCGGCCGGCCGCCAGGCGCCCCGGGTGGCGGTCAACGTGTCCGTGATCCAGTTCCAGATGCCTGACTTCGTCGGCGACGTGCGCGCCCTTCTGGAAGAGGAGGTCGGTCCGGGCATCGACCCCGGCCTCGACATCGAGATCACCGAAAGCCTGATCATGACCGACGTCGCGGGGACGATCGCCAAGCTGCATGGGCTGCGCCAGCTCGGCATCGGCATCGCCGTGGACGATTTCGGGACCGGGCATTCGTCGCTCGCCTATCTCGCCCGCCTGCCGATCCACGCCCTGAAGATCGACCGCTCCTTCGTGCGCATGATGGTCGAAAGCTCGGAGAGCATGATGATCATCTCGACCATCGTGGCGCTCGGCCACGGCCTCAACCTGACGGTAGTCGCCGAGGGGGTGGAGACCGAGGAGCAGGCGAAGCTCCTGCGCCTGATGCGCTGCGACGAGATGCAGGGCTTCCATTTCGCCCGGCCGATGCCGGCGGCCGAGCTGGTGCAGCGGCTGCTGCCGCGACCCGCGGGGGAACTGCCCGGCCCCGCCTGACCGCCGCCGGGTGCGCTTCGGGCAGGAAGCCGCAGGATCGGACAAGAGGGCACGGCGCCGGACGGGCAAGGTGGCGCCCGTGGGAAGCAGGCGCCGGCGCGGCGCCGTCCCAGCGGAGGACCGGCCCATGTTCCGTCGCGATCTCATTGCCCTGATGGTGTGCGGCATGGCCGCAGCGGCGGCAGCACCGGCGTGTGCGGCCAGCGACGGATCGGGCATCCGGCCGCCGATGCGCGAGTGCTTCGCCTGCCACACCAAGGTCTCCGAAACGGAGGTCGGTCCGCCCTTCTCGGGCATCTCCGGACGGACCAGCGAGACCGTCATCGGCTTCCGCTTCTGCGACGGCCGGATCATCGCCGACATGGTCGAAATCACCCCGGCGCAGCACAGCCGGATGATGAATTTCCTCGGTACGCTGGCCCGGCCGTGAGGCTGCCCTCGGCGGGTCAGTGCATGCCGCTGCTCATGCCGCGCATCAGCTGGCGGTGCAGCAGCGCGAACATGCCCAGCACCGGCAAGGTCGCGAGCAGGGCCAGCGCCATCACCCGCGGCCAGTCGATGTTGTATTCGCCGATCATCATCGCGGCCCCCACCGTGACCGTGGTGCTGTCGCCGCCGGTGAGCAGCGTGCGGGCGAAGATGAAGTCGTTCCACGACACCACGCCGACATAGGCGGTGACGGCGGCCATGGCCGACCGAGCCTGCGGCAGCATCACCGACCACAGGCCGCGCAGGCGCGAGCAGCCGTCGATCCAGGCGGCCTCCTCCAGGTCGACCGGGACCTTGTCGAAATGCTCCTTCATCATCCAGGTGGCGAGCGGCACGGCGAAGCTGAGGTTGCCCAGCACGACGGCCGCCGGCTGGTCGAGCAGGCCCGCCGCCCGCGCCAGGACGTAGAGCGGGGTCAGCAGCACCGTCGCCGGCAGCATCTTGGAAATGAGCAGGACCGCGCCCAGCATCTGCACCTCGCGCCCGCGCGAGCGGGACAGCGCATAGCCGGCCGGCACCGAGACGGCGAGCGCCACCAGGATCGAGGCCACGGTGATGCCGGTCGAGTTGGCGAGCCAGCGCAGCGCGCTGGTCCCGGTCAGGACGGCGACATAGGCGTCGAGGGTCAGCCCGTCGAGGTCGGGCAGCAGCCGCGGCGGCCAGGTCAGCACCGCGTTGGCGCGGCTGAACGAGGTGACGGCCATCCAGTAGAGCGGCAGGATGGCGAAGAGTCCCGCCAGCAGGAGCGCGGCCGCCTGAAGCGCCGGGACGAGGCGGCGCCTCATATGTCGGCCCGCTTGCGGGTCGCCCACAGGAACGCCAGCGTCGTGGCGACCGCGACCACCAGCGTCAGCACGCCCAGCGCCGCGCCGCGGCCGGGCGACAGGTACTGGAAGGTCTCGGTATAGACGCGCACGGCCAGGGTCTCGGTCGATCGCGCCGGCCCGCCGCCGGTCATCACCAGCACCGATTCGACGTTGCGGAACTGCGACAGCAGGCCGAGGAAGACCGTCACCCGGAGGAAGCCGCGCAGGCCCGGCAGGGTGATCGCGGTGAAGCGCCGGATGCGGCCGGCGCCGTCCATCATCGCGGCCTCGTACTGCGAATGGGGGATCGACTGCAGGGCGGCCAGCATCATGATGGTGAAGAAGGGATAGGCCTTCCAGGCCGTCGCGAAGGTGACGGCCCAGATCGCCACGTCGGGCGAGGTCAGGAACGGGACCGGCGCCGACACCAGCCCGGCCGCCAGCAGCAGGTAGTTGACGAGGCCGAACTGGTCGTTGAGCAGGAACATCCAGATCAGGCTGGCGATCGCCGGCGCCACGCTCCACGGGCTGACCACCAGCGCCTGGAACAGGGTCGAGCCGGCGAGCTTGAGGTCGAGCAGGAGCGCGGTCGCCAGCCCGATGGCCAGCGCCGCCGCGGTGCCCGCGAAGACGAAGACCGCGGTCGCCGCCAGGCTCGGCACGAACCCCGGATGGCCGGTCGCAGCGGTGTAGTTGGCGAGCGTCCAGGGCTTGGTGATCGGCCGCATCAGCTCGGCCAGGCGCAGCTCGTAGAAGCTGATCTGGACCAGCTTGGCGATCGGCCAGGCGACCAGCACCGCCGTGCACAGGATCGCCGGCAGCATCAGGGCGGTCAGCAGGAGGCGGGTGCGCGCCTGCCGGCCGAGCCGCGGCCGGCGGCGCGGCAGCGCCTCCGACCGGGCGGGCAGGCTTGCCATCGGCGCTATTCCAGGCCCTTGATCTCGCGCTTCAGGCCGGTCGCGATCTGCCGGGCGGCGGCATCCGGGGTCAGGCGGCCGGCCACCATCGCCGTCATGCCCTCGGTGAAGATGCTGCTGAAGCGGTTGTATTCGTTCTCGAAGCCGATCGGCAGGTGCGAGCGCGACGGGCGGCTGGCGCTCGCCTCGAACAGGGCCAGGAAGGGCCACTTCGCGCGCGCCTCGGCATCAACGCTGCCGACGCGGCCGGGCGGGTTGCCGGTGACGAGGGCATAGCGGCGCTGCCATTCGGGGCTGGCCGCCATCTGGATGAATTTCCAGACCAGCTCCTTGCGCTCGGCCGAGATGTCCTTGGGCATGGCGAGCGCGTTGCTCGGTCCGCCGGCCAGGTTGGGGAACGGCAGGGGCGCGATGCGCCAGCCGTCGCGCACGGAATCCGCGGCCCGCTTGGCGTAGCCGGGGGCCCAGCTGCCGTCGATGTACATGGCGGCGTTGCCCTGCCAGAAGAGCTGGCGCATCGGGTTGTTGTCGAGCCCCGTCGGGGTGACGCCCGCCTTCACATACTCCTGGATCCGCGCCAGCGTCCGGGTAATCTCGGCCACGTCGTCGAGCTTGCGGCCCTCGACGATGTCGCGGTCGCGGCCGTTGTGGAAGTGCATGAAGGTCATGAACCCCCAGGACGAGGACGAGGTGTTGAGCGCCATGCCGAACTGGTCGGTGCGGCCGTCCGCGTCGCGGTCGCGGGTCAGCTTGCGCGCGGCCTCGAAAAGCTCGGGCTCGGTGGTCGGCACGGCGACCCCCGCCTGGCGCAGCATCGGCTCGTTGTAGACCAGCCCCCAGCCGTAGTTGAGCATGACCAGGCCGTAGGTCGAGCCGGCGACCGAGAGCGACGCCTGCGAGGGGACCCAGGACCGCTTGATGTCGGTCTTGTCCATCCAGCGGTCGAGCGGCTCCAGCACGCCCTCGTCGGCATAGCCCCAGACGAAGCGCGCGGTCATGTGGACGATGTCGGGCGGGTTGCCGGCCGCGAACCGGGTCGTCAGCATGCGGTGGTGGTCGTTCGACGGCGCGTTGGTGAGCTTGATGCGCACCCCCGGATTCTCCTGGCCGTAGGCCTCGACCAGGGCCCGCCACCAGGGGCCGAAGCTCTCCTCCAGCTGGTAGGTCGGGAAGTCGAGCACGGTCTCCGCCCGGGCGGAGAGGGGTTGCGACAGGATGGCGGCAAGGCCGAGGCCGAGCGCGGCGATGGAGCGGCGCATGGTGCGAGATCCTATTCCTGGATGGGGGGAAGGGGGCGGATGCCGTGGGCGCGGGCGAGCGCGGCGAGCCGGTCGCCGCCGCCGGCCAGCACCGAGCGGGCGAGGTCGATGCCGAGCTCGGCATGGGCCTTGGGGAAGAGGTCCGCCTGGCCGGGCGCGCCCTCGGCCGGCAGGCGCGCGCGGACCGCGTCGTCGAGGCCGTCCGGGACGACGAAGTAGGCGGCGTCGAGTTCCGTCCCGAAGGCGCGGGCCGACCGGGCGACGGCGTCGGCCATGGCCTGCACGCCGCGCCAGCCCTGCCGGTCGGGCTGCCAGGGGGCGACGATCACCGGCAGGCGCTCCTCGGCGGTGGCGATCCGCAGCAGGGCCCCGGCATCGCCGGCGAGGCGGGTCGGGTCGTCGCCCGCGACCAGCCGGCCGAGGCCGATGAAGGCCGCCGCCCGCCGCTCCCGGCCGTCGTCCGCGTCGAGCGCCAGGGTATCTACGTCGGTGCGGTCGGGGTGCAGGGTGACGACCCGGTAGCGGTGCGGCCACTCGCAGAAGGTCGGGCAGACGGAATAGGTGGTGGCGCCCGCCGTCAGCGGCGCCTCGCCCTTGTGCCAGTGCCCGCTCAGGACCGCGCGGACCCGGCCCGACGCCTCGATCGCGGCGCCGAGCTCGGCCGCCTCGCGGTACATCAGCGGGTAGCGGTAGTCGACCGCCGGGCGGATCAGGTAGTGCTGCAGGTGGACCTGCGGCGTCGGATCGTCGTCGCCCAGCACGCGCTCGAACCGCTCCCGGGCGATGCCGATCCGCTGGGCCTGGTTGGCCTCGACCTCCCAGTCTTCGAAGCCGACGATGCGGAACCCGCCCAGCCGGCGCTCGACCGTCCGGTCGGCGCCGAACACCCGGGCGAACGCGTCGAGCCGGTCATGGTTGCCGGGCACCACCTGCCACGGGCAGGGCAGGGCGTCGAGCCAGCCGCGCAGCAGGGCGTAGTCGTCGACGGCCTCCGCCATCATCTCGGGATGGGCGTCCGCCTCGCCATGCAGGAACGGATGCGGCACGTCGACCAGGTCGCCGGTCAGGACCACGAGGTCGGGCCGGTGCCGGCCGATCGCCTGGCCGAGGCGGGCCAGCAGGACCGGGATCTCGCGCGAGCGGCGGACGGCGTGGCCGCTGCTGCCCGGCAGGCGCCGGCGCAGATGCAGGTCCGTGGCGTGCAGGATCGTCAAGGGAGGGGGCAAGGTTGCGTCTTCTCGGCAATGCGGCCGTCCGGCGCCCGGTTCGAGGGCCGGGGGCCGGGTCGGCGGTTGATCGGCCGATCCAGTACCGGGTGCCGATGACGCTTCGATGATGGATCGATGACGGATGGAATTCGGCCCCGGGCGGCGGCGCCTTTCGAGCGATTGACTTCGACGGCCGGTTGTGGCGGCCTTCGCCCCTCGTTTCGGGACGGTGGAAGCAATGGATATCGAGAAGGTCCGGGCCGATACGCCCGCGGTGGCGCGGCGCGTCTACATGCACAATGCCGGCGCGGCCCTGATGCCGGTCCCGGTGGTCGAGGCGCAGAAGCGGCATATCGACCTGGAGGCGGAGATCGGCGGCTATGCCGCCGCCGCCCAGGAGCAGGGGCGGATCTCCGCGGTCTATGATTCGGTGGCCCGGCTGCTGAACGCCGCCCGTGACGAGATCGCGCTCACCGAGAACGCCACCGTCGCCTGGCAGATGGCCTTCTATTCCCTGAAGTTCGCGCCCGGCGACCGCATCCTGACGGCGGAGGCGGAGTATGCCGCCAACTACGTCGCCTACCTGCAGGTGGCAAGGCGGACCGGCGCCGTCATCGAGGTGGTGCCGAGCGACGAGACGGGCGAGATGGACACGGCCGCGCTCGAACGCATGATCGACGAGCGGGTCAAGCTGATCGCCATCACCTGGGTCCCGACCAATGGCGGCCTCACCAACCCGGCCGCCGCCGTCGGTCGCATCGCGCGCGCCCACGGCATCCCCTATCTGCTCGATGCCTGCCAGGCGGTCGGCCAGATGCCGGTCGACGTCGAGGCGGTCGGCTGCGACATGCTGTCCGCGACCGGGCGCAAGTTCCTGCGCGGCCCCCGCGGCACCGGGTTCCTCTATGTCCGGCGCGCCCTGATCGAGCGGCTGGAGCCGCCGATGATCGACCACCACGCGGCACCCTGGGTCAGCCGCGACCGGTACGCGCTGCGGCCCGACGCCCGCCGCTTCGAGAACTGGGAGAACAACTACGCGGCCCAGCTCGGCATGGGCCAGGCGATCGACTACGCGCTCGACCTAGGCCTCGATGCCATCCAGGCGCGGTGCCGCCTGCTGGCGGGGCGGCTGCGGGCGGGGCTGTCGGCGATTCCCGGGGTCGTCGTCCGCGACCTCGGGCGCACCCCGTCCGCCATCGTCAGCTTCACGGTCGAGGGGCGGGACGCGGACGCGATCGTGGCGGATGCGCTCCAGGCCGGCATCACCATCGGCGCCTCGAAGGCGTCCAGCACGCGCATCGATGCCGAAGTGCGGGGCCTGCCGCCCGTCGTCCGCGCCTCGCCGCACTACTACAACACCGAGGCGGAGATCGACCGGCTGCTCGACCTGGTCGGGTAGCGGCTACCCGGCCCCGATGATCGACCGCAGGGCGGCCAGCCCGTCGGTCAGCGCGGCGGGGCCGGGCTGGAGGATCAGCGCCGACTTGATCTCGTGGAGCCGGCCGTTGCGGACGGCCGGGATGTCGGCGAAGCCGGCCCGGGCCTCCACCCGGGCCGGCTGGAACTTCCTGCCGCACCAGGAGCCGATGATGATGTCGGGCGCGCGCGCCGCCACCTCGTCCGCGGTGACGAGGCGATCCCGGGCCGAGCGGCCGGCGGCACGGTCGGCGAAGACGTCGATGCCGCCGGCGATCGCGATCAGCTCCGACACCCAGCCGATGGCCGAGATCATCGGCTCGTCCCACTCCTCGAAATAGACCCGCGGCCGGACCGAAGCGGGCGACGGGGCGAGGCCCGCCGCCAGCCGGTCGGCCAGCGCGCCCGCGCGGTCGCACGCACCGACCATCGCGCCCACCATCCGCACCATGTCGAGGATGCCGGCGACGCTGCGCTGGTTGAAGACATGGACGGCGACGCCGCGCCGCACCAGCTCGGCCGCGATGTCGGCCTGGAGGTCGGAGAAGGCGAGCACGAGGTCGGGTTCGAGCGCCAGGATGCGGGGGAAGTCCGCCGAGGTGAAGGCGCTGACCCGCGGCTTCTCGCGCCGGGCCCGCGGCGGGCGCACGACGTAGCCGGAGATGCCGGCGATCCGGTCTTCCTCCCCCAGCAGGTAGAGCGTCTCGACCGTCTCTTCCGTCAGGCAGACGATGCGCCGCGGCGGGAACAGGACCGGCTGCCCCTTACAGCCCGTGGCGCCGGCGCGCCGTCAGGCAGGCGTCGTCGCCCGGCAGGCAGTCGCGGCAGACCAGCGGCCGGTCGGCGTAGATGGAACAGCTGGCGGCGACCCCGACCTCGCCGGCGAGCGCCGCGCAGCGGTCGCCCTCGCAGCGCATGCCCCCGCGCGAGGCGCTGACCAGGGCCTCCGGGATGCGGGCGAGTGCCGCGTCGTCCTCCAGCGAGAAGCGCGGCCAGTCGGCGGAATAGGCGCAGCAGGCGCCGCAGCTGCGGCACAGCGCGGAGGCCTCCGCCTCGCTCAGTGCCGAGAAGTCCGGGCCGGACCCGCCGGTCACTATTCGCGGACCAGCCGTCGGATGAGGGGCTTCAGCGCGCGGCCGATCGGATGGTCGCGCAGGCGCCGGGCCAGTTCCGACTGGCGGATCCGGTGCACCAGCCGCCGCGGGGTGCGGAACACGATCACCGGCTGGCCGAACATCTCGGTCGGGCGCACCAGGAAGCGCGACGGCACCGAGCGCTCCAGCATCGCCCGGTAGCGCTCGCCCTGGCCCGGCCGGGTCAGGAGCAGCTTGTTGTCGCCGATGGCGAAGGGCACCAGGCGCCCGCCGTCCACCAGGCGGTGCTGGCACATCCCCTGGGATACCTCGGGAAATTCCGGGTTGAAGTAGTCGTCGAGCACGGCGACGCCATCCTCGAGCAGCCCGGCGTCGGCAATGGCGAGGTCGTTGGCGGTGATGTGGGCGGTATGGCCGCCATCGATGCTGAAGAGACGCGACCGGGCTCCCGCCTGCCGCTCGATGTCCGGCCAGCGGATTTCCAGCGAGCTCGCCTGCAGGATGGCGACCCGGTCGGCGGGGATCCCGAAGCGCGCCAGGTTCGCGCGGAACTTGCCTTCGTCGCCTTCGCCGGACCGGTCGACGTTGAGCTCCTGCTCGCCGAAGATGTCGACGGCGAACGCCCGCTCGCCGGGCTGGAGGCCAAGCGCCATCAGGATCAGCAGTCGACCGTGGTGGACGCCGATCTCGCCGAGGGTGCCGGTGATTCCCCATCCGGCCTGGGCGGCCGACACCAGGGCGACCAGCCGTGCGTCCAGCGGCGACAGCCAGCCGTCGACGGAGCGCTGGCTTCTGTCGACATAGCGGACAACCTGCTCCGGCAGGGCTGGCGGCGCAGACTGGGTGCGATCGGTAGCCGTCATCCTGATCCTCGCCCGTGTCCCGCTGAACCGTGTCCCGCTGAACCGTGTCCCGCTGAACCGTGTCCCGCTGAACCGGGTCCCGCTGAACCGGGGCAAACGCCGCACGGGGAGGCGGACGATACCGGCTTTCCGGCCGCATGGCTATTCCGCGACACGTTGCCGCCATCGGCCGCGGGTGCCGATTGGGTTTGACCGCTCCCGCCGCGGCGGGTATGTCCCCTGGCATCGAACGACAATTCGAGTGGTGCGGGGTTGGCCGCACCCGGGACCGAACGCGATCGGCCCGGGTCGAGCGGCATGGGGCGCTTCCCAAGGGGGCGCGTTGCACCCAAGACATGGTCGTTTGACCGGGGCCATCCGGCCCGCATGTCCGCACCCCCGCCTCGAGGCGGGACCATGAAAGGTCTACCTTCCCCAGTGGCATTTCCCCCGACCAGCGCCCCGCTCGCGCGTGCGCTCGCCGAGCGCGAGTACCTTGAGCCCACCCCGGTCCAGGCCGCCGTCCTGGAGCCGGCCGCGATCGATCGCGACATGCTCGTCTCGGCCCAGACCGGGTCGGGCAAGACCGTGGCCTACGGGCTGGCGCTCGCCTCCACGCTGCTGGGCGACGCCCAGCAGATGGCGCGCGCGGGCGATCCGCTGGCGCTCGTCATTGCGCCGACCCGCGAGCTGGCCCTGCAGGTGCAGCGCGAGCTGACCTGGCTCTATGCCCACACCGGCGCCCAGGTCGTGTCCTGCGTCGGCGGCATGGACCCGGCCGCCGAGCGCCGCCGCCTGCATGCCGGCGCCCACATCGTCGTCGGCACCCCGGGCCGCCTGCGCGACCATCTGGAGCGCGGCGTGCTGCGGCTGGGCGGGCTTCAGGCGGCAGTCCTCGACGAGGCCGACGAGATGCTCGACCTCGGTTTCCGCGAGGACCTGGAGTTCATCCTCGACGCCACGCCCGAGGGCCGGCGGACGCTGCTCTTCTCGGCCACCCTGCCCAAGGACATCGTCACGCTCGCCTCGCGCTACCAGCGCAACGCCCACCGCATCGCGGTGACCGGCGGCGAGCGCGGCCATGCCGACATCGAGTACCGGGCCATGCGCGTCGGCCCGCGGGCGGTCGAGCTGGCGGTGGTCAACGTCCTGCGCTTCATCGAGGCGCCGTCGGCGATCGTCTTCTGCAACACCCGCGAGGCGGTGCGCCACCTGCTGGCGATCCTGCTGGAGCGCGGCTTCGCGGCGGTCGCCCTGTCGGGCGAACTCAGCCAGAACGAGCGCAACCACGCCCTCCAGGCGCTGCGCGACGGCCGGGCCCGGGTGTGCGTGGCGACCGACGTCGCGGCCCGCGGCATCGACCTGCCCAACCTCGGCCTCGTCATCCATGCCGACCTGCCGCACGATCCCGAGGTGCTGCAGCATCGCAGCGGCCGCACCGGCCGGGCCGGGCGCAAGGGGATCAGCGTCCTGCTGGTGCCGCCCATGCGCCGCCGCCGCGCCGAGCTGATGCTGAGTGCCGCCCGGGTGCAGGCATCCTGGGGCGGCCCGCCGTCGGCCGACGACATCCGCCGGCTCGACCAGCAGCGCATGCTGCAGAACCCGCTGCTGACGGAGCCGGCCGGCGAGGACGACCTGGCGATGGCCCGGACCCTGCTGGCCGAACGGTCGGCGGAGGATATCGCGGCCGCGCTGGTGCGCCTCTACCGCTCGCAGCTGCCGGCCCCCGAGGAGGTCTCCGACCCGGGTCCGGAGCGCGGCCAGCGCGACCGCGCACCCGTGGCGGCCGGCTCGCCCGCCGCCATCCGCCCGGCCGCCGCCGGGCGGTCGCGCCTGGCCGGCCGCAGCGTCTGGTTCCGGCTCAATGTCGGGCGCCAGAAGAACGCCGACCCGCGCTGGCTGCTGCCGATGATCTGCCGCCAGGGCATGATCACCAAGCAGGACATCGGCGCCATCCGCATCTTCGACCGCGAGACCAAGTTCGAGGTCGACGAGCAGGTGGCCGAGAACTTCCTGCTGGCGATCCGCCGCGTCGACCGCGGCGAGGTGCGGATCGAGCCGGTGCCGGAAGGCGCGGTCCAGGACCGCGGCCCGCCGCCGCCGGCCCGCCCGGCCGCCAAGCCGCACTGGAAGGAACGCCCGGAACGGATCGCGGGCGCCGTGAAGCGGGCCGGGTAGGCGCCCCCGCCCGACGCTACCTCTGCGGCGCGCGCAGCCCGTCGATGCCGGCCTTCATCGCCTGCTGGAAGACGACGCTGTCGACGCCGTAGGCGAGCGCGCCGAAGCCGGCCTCGAGATACTGCCGCCCGGTCGCGACGTCGCCGCACAGGAAGCCGGCGGTCTTGCCGTGGCGCCGGCAGGCCGCGACCACGGATTGGATCGCCGCCTTGTAGCGCGGATGGTCGAACTGGCCGTCGATGCCGAGCGCGTTGGTCAGGTCGAAATGGCCGACCCAGCCGATGTCGATGCCGGGGGTGGCCATGATCGCGTCGACATTCTCCAGCCCGGCCGCCGTCTCGATCAGGGCGATGACCACGGTCCGCGCGTTGGCCGCGGCCATCTTCGGCCGGTGGTCGCCCAGGTCGTAGTCGTCGTGCGGCATGCCGAAGGCCAGGCCCCGCACCCCCTCGGGCCGGTAGCGGCACCAGCGGGCGATGCTGGCCGCCTGCTCCGCCGTCTCCACCATCGGCACCATCAGGCCCATCATGCCGGCATCCAGCATCGGCCCGATCAGGTGGTAGTGGCAGCCCGGCACCCGGACCATCGGGGCGATGCCGGTGCCGCGGGCGAAGGCGGCCTGCGCCTTCATGGTCTCGATGCCGACGCCGCTGTGCTCGGTGTCGAACAGCACGAAGTCCGCGCCCGCATTGGCCAGGATCTGGCACAGGCCGGGGGTGAAGAATTCGAACGCCATGTGGCCGAAGACCGGCTCCCCCCGCTCGATCTTGCTGCGGACCGGGTTCTCGCGCATGCCTGCCTCTTTCGCTATGGCCCGCTCAGCGGGCGGGGCTTCCGATAGCCCGCTCAGCGGGCGAGGGAATCGACGATGACGGGGTCTAGGCCGACCATCCGGGCGGCGGCGGCGATCTGCTCGAGGGTCGCCGGGTCGAGGGGGATGCCGTCCGCCTCGCGCGCCTGCCGGGTCCGCCGCTCGGGCTCGCCCGGGACCAGCACCTCGCCGCCCGGTGCCAGCGGCGGGGAGGCCTTGACCCAGTCCTTCAGCCGCTCGACATCGGCCGCGAAGGCGGCGCGGCCGGACAGGCTGTCGGCATCGATCAGGATCGTCAGCATGTTGTTGACCAGCCGGTCGGCGCTGGGATTGTCCGGGTGGGTCGACCCGCCGCCGGTGAGCGCGCCCGCCAGCACCTCGCACAGGATCGACAGGCCCGACCCCTTGTGGGCGGCGATCGGCAGGATGGCGCCGGGCGGGGTGGCGTAGAATGCCTCCGCGTCCCGGGTCGGCTGGCCGGCCCCATCGACGACGGCCCCCTCCGGCAGCGCCGCGCCCTTGTTGCGGGCGACCTGGATCTTGCCCTCGGCGATGACGCAGGTCGACATGTCGAGGATCATCGGCGGCGCGCCCGGCATCGGCACGCCGGCGGCGATCGGGTTGGCCGACAGCCGCCGGTCGCTGCCGCCGTGCGGGGCGACCAGCCGGCCGAAGCCGGAGGTGTTGACGAAATGCAGCGACAGGAACCCGGCCTCGCTCGCCATCTCCGCCCAGGCGCCGATCCGGCCGAGATGGCCGACGTTGCGCAGGGCCATGACCACCACCCCGGTCCGGGCGACCCGCTCGATCGCCGCCCGCATCGCCGCCCGGCCCACCGACTGGCCGTAGCCGAAGCCGCCGTCGAACATCAGCAGCATGCCGTCGTCGCGCAGGGTCTCCAGCGGGCGGTTGGGCAGCACCATGCCCTGGCGCTGCCAGTCGACATACTTCGCCACCCGGATGGCGCCGTGCGAGTCGTGCCCGGCCAGGTTGGCGTCGACCAGATGGTCGGCGATGTCCCGCGCCTCGGCCGCCTCGCAGCCGCCGGCCCGGAAGATGTCGCCCACGACCCGGCGCAGCCGGTCGTGGGGAATGTGCCGGGTCGCCATCAGCCCAGCATCCGCGGCAGCCACAGCGCCACGTCGGGTATGAACAGGACGATGGCGAGGGACACCACCTGCAGGGCGATGAACGGCAGCAGGGACACGAAGATGTGGTTGAGGCTGATCTCCGGCGGCGTCACCGATTTCAGGTAGAAGGCCGCCTGCCCGAACGGCGGCGACAGGTAGCCGACCTGCATGACGATGTTGAACAGCACCCCGAACCAGACCAGGTCGTAGCCCAGCGCCTGCACCGTCGGCGCGAAGACCGGCATCGTCAGCAGCATGATGGAGAACCAGTCCATGAAGCAGCCGAGGATCAGCAGGATCACCATCATGACCAGGATGACGCCGATCGGGTCGAGCGGCAGGCCGGTCATGATCGCCTTGAGGTAGGCGATGCCGCCCAGCAGGTTGTAGACCCCGACCATCGCGTTGGCGCCGATCGTCAGCCAGATCAGCAGGCCGCAGGTCGACATCGTCGTGTAGATGGAATCCCGCAGCATCCCCCAGCCGAGCGTGCCGCGCAGCGCGGCCGCGACCATCACCCCGGCGACGCCGAGTGCCGCCGCCTCGCTGACCGAGGACAGGCCGGAATAGATGCTGCCCAGCACCGAGAAGATGATGAAGAGCGGCAGGATGACCTTGCGCAGCGCGGCGAACTTGGCCGACAGCGGGATGCTGTAGATCTCGGGCGGGGCGGGCGGCCCCAGCTTGGGGTTGATGGCGCAGCGGATCAGCACGTAGGCGATGTAGATCCCGGCCATCATCAGGCCCGGGACGGTCGAGGCGAGGAACAGGTCGCCGATCGAGACCGAGGTGGTGAGGCCGTAGAACACCAGCACCAGGCTGGGCGGGATCATCACGCCGAGCGACCCGCCGGCGCAGACGATGCCGATCGCGAGTTTCGAATCATACCCCAGCCGGAGCATCTGCGGCAGCGCCACCAGCCCCAGCAGGATCACCTCGCCGCCGATGATGCCGGTCATCGCCGCCATGATCGAGGCGGCGATCAGGGTCATGACGCCGACCCCGCCCGGCAGCCGGCCGGACCAGATCTTGAGCGCGTCGTAGAGGTCGTGGGCGACGCCCGACTTGTCGAGGATGGCCGCCATCAGCAGGAACATCGGCACCGACAGCAGGACGTAGGAATTGACGAAGCCGTAGGTGCGGAAGGTGATGATCGAGAGCGCGTCGATGTCGCGGAAGGCGACGCAGAAGATGACCGCGACCAGGCCGGTGGCGAAGCCGATCGGCATGCCGAGGCCGAAGATCAGCACCACGAAGCAGGCCAGCATCAGCAGCGAGATGGTGCTGATGCCGGGCTCGAAGGACCCGCCGGCCAGCCAGTCGAGCGGCCGGAACCAGGCGAGCTGGCCGTCGCTCGCCAGCATCGCGGCCAGGTAGACCGCGAAGGCGATGGCGACGGCGAAGCTTGCCAGCACGACCGGCGGGACGCCGCCCAGGGTGCGCAGGACGACCCGCAGGTTGGAGAAGATCTGGAGGATGATGAGGGCGCTGCCGAGCAGCATCGACACCTTGACGATGACCGGGGTCGGCTGTGCCCAGGCCGAGCCGCCGACCTCCCAGTCCACCACCGCGTCGTGCGCCAGTCGCCAGGACAGCCAGGCGAAGACGAAGAAGTAGATGAGGGTGCCGGCATAGGCGATCGCGTCGCAGATCAGCTTCGCGCGCGGCGAATACTGGTCGTAGACGGCGGTGATCTGGATGTGCTCGCGCCGCTGCATGGCATAGGAGCCGCCGATCAGGAAGGCGACGGCGATGGCCGTGGTGACGACGTCGTAGACCCAGATGGTCGGCTGGGAGAGCAGGTCGCTGCCGACGTCGTAGATGGTGACGAAGACCGACAGCGCGTAGGTGAGGCTCAGGACCTTCGATATCTGGACGACCAGCCGGTCGACGGCGTTCTTCGGGGTGACGTCCGGCGCCAGGACGGGCGGAGTGGGGGCGGCGGACGAAGAGGCGGCAGCGGCATCCGTCATCGGTCTGGGCTTCCTGCGTGGGGCCGCCCGCCGGGAGCGGCCGCTCGGTAGAGAAGGGCCGGGCGCTGGTCGGCGCCCGGCCCGAGCTTGGCAGGCGCTAGAGCTTGCCGATCGACTGCAGGAACTTGACCTGGCTCTCGTAGATCTCCTTGGCGAGCGGGCTCTTCTTGGACCAGCTCTCCCACACCGTCTGCGCAACCTTGCGCAGGTCGGCCTTTTCCTTCTCGCCCCAGGTCACCAGGGTCTCCGGCTTGCGCTTGGCGGCGGCGAGGCGGTCGGCATGCTCCTGGCTCATCCAGGTGGCGAGGCTCCACTCGTCGACCGCGGCGGTGACGGCGGCCTTGTTCTCGGCCGAGAGCGCGTTCCACTTGCTGCGGCGGACGACGAAGTCCATGGCGTTCAGCGAATGGATGCCGGGATAGATCGCGTAGGGGGCGATGCGGTTGTAGCCGGCCTCGTCATTGACCGAGAGCGTGCCCCAGTCGGTCGCCTCGATCTTGCCGGTATCGAGCGCGGTGTAGACCTCTGTCCCCGGCATGACCGAGACCGAGGCGCCGAGCTTGGCGAAGATCTCGGCCGGGATACCGTCCGGCGAGCGCATCTTCACGCCCTTGAAGTCCTCGATCGAGCGGATCGGCTTCTTCGAGGGGATCGATTCCAGGCCGAGGATGACCGGCCCGAGGAACACCGCGTCCCACTTGGCGGCGACCTTGTTCATGATCTCATGGCCGCCGCCCAGGCGGTACCACATGATCAGGTGGAGCGGGTTGTCGTAGCCGGCGGCGAGATCCCAGAAGGCCGCGGCCGCCTCCTTGCCGCCCTGGTAGGCCATGGTGCCGGCGGCGGCATCGAGCAGGCCGGCCTTGATGGCGTCGAGCGCCTCGGCCTGCGGGACGATGGTGGCGACCGGCAGCGCCTCGATCTGCAGGGCGCCCTTGGTCGCGTCCTTGACGCGCGCGGCGAACTTCTCGAACTCCTTGTGGACGATCGTGTTGGGGCCGTAGAGGCTCTGCGCCTTCCACTTCTGCTGCGCTTCTGCCGCACCGGTCAGCGCCAGGCCAACCGTGACCGCGATCGCGGCGACCTTGGTCGCCGCCCTCCTTCCGAGCATGCCGTTCCCTCCCAATTTTCCCCGGGCGCATCTGTCGCGCACCCATGGCGGGTATGTGATCCAAGGAACGGGGGCGGGTCAACCGGCGTCCGCCGTCCGCCCGAGATTCCGGTCGCCATTCCGGAACCCCGCGGGGGTCGACGCGTTGGCCCTGCGCAAGTCTTTCCCCAACCCAGGAGCCGCATGGCGGACCAGACGAAGGCGCACCCGGAGCTTCGCCACGGCACGGCGAACCTTCCGGCGGTTACGGTCGACAGCTACAATGTGGAACTGCGCGACGAAGAGGGGTTCGTCGGCGACCGCGCCAACTCGCAGGCCTTCCGCACCATCCTCGACGAATGGCGGGAGCGGCTACGCGAGGTCGGCGACGATCCGCTGGGGGAGGAGGAATCCCAGGATGTCAGCCGCAAGAAGCTCGACCAGCTCCTGAGCAAGGGCGAGCCGGAGGTGGCGGGCCTGATCCACGGCGCGGTCGAGGAATTCGCCCAGGAGCTGGCCGGCGTGGTGCGCCGCTTCCGTCGACGCAAGGGCTGGAAGACGGCCGAGCGCATCGTCGTCGGCGGCGGCATGCGCCAGAGCCGGATCGGCGAGCTGGCGATCGGCCGGGCGACCGTCCTGCTCAAGGGGGACGGCGCCGACGTGACGCTGGTGCCGATCCGCCACCATCCCGACGAGGCCGGCCTGATCGGCGCCGTGCACCTGGCGCCGTCCTGGATCTTCTCGGGCCATGACGGGATCGTCGCGGTCGACATCGGCGGCTCCAACATCCGCGCCGGCATCGTGCTGTTCCACCGCAAGAAGGCGGCCGACCTGTCCGAGGCGGCGGTCTGGAAGTTCGAGCTGTGGCCGCACCGCGGCGAGGAACCCGCGCCCGGCCGGGACGACGCGGTCGGACGCCTGGCCGGCATGGTCGAGGGGCTGATCGGCCGGGCCAGGAAGGAGAAGCTCACCCTGGCCCCGTTCATCGGCGTGGGCTGCCCCGGGCTGATCGAGGCGGACGGTTCGATCGCCAAGGGCGGCCAGAACCTTCCCGGCAACTGGGAGAGCAGCCGCTTCAACCTGCCGGCCTGCCTGGTCGAGGCGATCCCGGAGATCAACGGGCACGACACCATGGTGCTGATGCACAACGACGCCGTCGTCCAGGGCCTGAGCCAGGTGCCGTTCATGCAGGACGTCGAGGGCTGGGGGGTGCTGACCATCGGCACCGGGCTCGGCAACGCCTACTTCACCAACCGGGCGGCCGACTGACGGGCTCGTGGCATGCTTCCTGCCTCGCCTGAGACAGGAGGAACGGAAGCGTTGGACAACTCCGCCGACCAGGGGGCCGGGAACGAGGACGGCACCGCCGACGTGGCCGGCCGCGCCGCCGCCCTGCTGGAGCTGACGGCCGCGACCATCCGGCATGCCGCGCAGGATCCCTTCGGCAAGCCCGTCCTGTCGGTGGCGCTCGCCATCACCCGTGAGATCGATGCCGGGCGCCTCGACCAGGCGACGCTGGAGGCACTGGTCCGGCACCTGCGCGACGTCGCCTTCGCGGACCGCGCCCGGCGCATCGCCGACTATGTCGGCGGGCTGGACACGGCGGCGAACGAGGCAGCACTCGCCCGGGTCGCCGGCCATGTGCTGCGCCCCGACCCGGCCGACAGCCCGGTACCCTGGGCGCGCTTCCGCGAATCGGTCGAGCGGCCGCGCTACGCCGCCGTCTTCACCGGGCATCCGACCTTCGCGGTGCGGGCCGAGGTGGCCCGCGCGCTGGCGACGGCGGCCGGCGGCACGCCGCCCGCCCGGTTCGAATCCCACCGCCCGGACCCGCCGACGCTGGAGCACGAGTTCGCCCGCGCCGTCGAGGCGATCGCCAACGGCCGCGACGCGCTCGACCGGTTGAACGCCCGGCTGCTGGCGGCCGCGCGCGGCTCCTGGCCCGACCGCTGGACCGGGCTGGTGCCGCGCCCGCTGATCCTGTCGAGCTGGGTCGGCTACGACACCGACGGCCGCACCGACATCGGCTGGTGGGACACGCTGCGCCTGCGCCTGCGCATGAAGCGCCTGCAGCTCGCCCGGCTGCAGGCGCAGGTGCTGCCGGTCCCGTCCGCCGGCACACTGGCGGGCCGGATCGCCACCGCCATCGACCGGGTCCAGGCGCAGATCGCCGCCTGTCCCACGGCGCCGGAGCCGGACCAGGTGGCGGCCTTCGCCCGCCTGCTGGTGGACGGCCGCGACGCGGCGCTGGTCACGCCGGAGCCGCTGCTGGCCGCCTTCGTCACCGCCATCTCGGGCGCCGACGAGGCGGGGCGGATGACGCTGGCGGTCGCCCGGGCCGGGCTGGTGGCGCACGGGCTGTCGCTGGCCCACACCCATGTCCGGCTGAATGCGACCCAGATCCACAACGTCGTGCGGCAGCGCCTGGGTATCGTCGACTTCGTCGAGGACCCGGCCCACCGCCGCGCGCTGCTGGCGGCGATCAACGCCGCCCTCGACGCGGTGGAGCCGGTGCCGGTCGATTTCGGCGGGCTGATGGCCGAGCAGGCTTCGGCCGCGCGCCTGATGATGACCGTGGCCCAGATCGTCAAGCATGTCGACGGCACGACCCCGGTGCGCTTCCTGATCGCCGAGACCGAGAGCGGCTACACGCTGCTGGCGGCGCTGTGGCTCGCCCGCCTGTTCGGCATTGAGCGGCAGGTGGAGATCAGCCCCCTGTTCGAGACCGCCGAGGCGCTGGAGCAGGGCGCCCGCGTGCTCGACGAGGCGTTGCGCAGCCGCCACTATCGCGCCTATCTGGAGGCGACCGGGCGGCTGGCGCTGCAGTTCGGCTATTCCGATTCCGGCCGCTATGTCGGCCAGCTCGCCGCCTCCAACCTGATCGAGCGGCTGCGCCTCAAGATCGCCGACACCCTGGCCCGGCACGGCGTGCGCGGGGTCGAGGTGATCCTGTTCGACACCCATGGCGAGAGCATCGGCCGCGGCGCCCATCCGGGCTCGCTGGCCGACCGGCTGAAGTACCTGTCGCCGACGGCCTCCCGCCAGGCGCTCAACCGCGCCTCGCTGCCGGTGCGCGAGGAGAGCGCGTTCCAGGGCGGCGACGGCTACCTGCTGTTCGGCACGCCCGACCTGGCGCTGGCCGTCGTCGCCCGCATCGCCGAGCATGCCTTCCACCCCGCGGCCGGACCGATCGAGGACCCGATCTATGCCGATCCGGACTTCGTCGCGGATTTCTTCGCGACCGTGCGCTCGGCGATGGAGGGGATGGTCGAGGATGCGGGCTATGCGGCGCTGCTCGGCGCCTTCGGCCCGGCCCTGCTGGACGCGACCGGCTCGCGCCCGGCCGCCCGCCAGACCGACGGCATGGGCACGGCCGCCCGCATCCGCCACCCCCGCGACCTGCGCGCCATCCCCAACAACGCGATCCTGCAGCAGCTCGGCTGGTGCGCCAACACGCTGCACGGGCTGGGCCAGGCCGCGGCCCGGCAGCCGGAGACCTTCGGCGACCTGCGCCGGCGCAGCCGCCGCTTCAGCCGGGCCATGGACCTGGCCGCCCACGCCCTGGCCCATTCCGACCTGGACGTGCTGCGCGCGGTGATCGCCACGCTCGACCCCGGAACCTGGCTCGACCGCGCCCACCACACCACCCGCCCCGGCCGGCGCGAGGCGCTGGTGACGGTCGCGCGTGCCCTCGAAGGGCTCGACCTGTGGGCGGACGTGCAGGCGATGTTCCGCCGGGTCCAGGCGGACCATCTGGCCCTGCGCGGCGCCTGGCCGGACGCGCCCCGGATGGCGACGCGGGAGGTCCTGCTGCACGCGCTGCGCCTGGCGCTGATCCATCGCATCTGGCTGCTCGCGGCCGAGATACCGGAGTTCTCGCCCCGCCACGGGGTCACCCGGCCGGTGCTGGTGGCGGCCATTCTGCGCCTGGAGGTGCCCCAGGCGCTGGCCCTGCTGGCGGAGATCTTCCCCGACGCCGCCGACCCCGCCCGCGCGCGCGACTATGCCGAGCCGGCCGCGCCGCGCGTCGCCGGCGCCTATGCCCGCGAGCACGCCGAGATCTTCCAGCCGATGGCCCGCCAGTTCGCGCTGGTCCGCGAGATCGCGGTCGCCGTCAGCCATGAGGTCGGCGCCTTCGGCTGAGGCTTGCAGGCGCGCGGATCTGCGCTACGCTCGGGGCCGGATCGAGTGTTCGCGGGAGCGTGGCTGGATGTGTGACACGATGGTGGCCCTGCCGCCGGCTACGGCCGGTGGGGTAGTGCTCTTCGCCAAGAACAGCGACCGCGAGCGGGACGAGGCGCAGTTCCTCGACCTGGTGCCGGCCGCGCGCCATGCCGAGGGGGCCGGGCTGCGCTGCACCTACATCGATATCCCCCAGGCGGCCCGCACCCACGCCGTCCTGCTGAGCCGCCCCTACTGGCTGTGGGGCGCGGAGATGGGGGCCAACGAGCACGGGGTGGTGATCGGCAATGAGGCGGTGTTCGCCACCCTGCCGCCCGGCCGCACGCCGGCCCTGATCGGCATGGACCTGGTCCGGCTGGGGCTGGAGCGGGCCGCCACCGCGGCGGAGGCGGTCGCGGTCATCACCGGGCTGCTGGAGGCGCACGGACAGGGCGGCAATTGCGGCCATCGCCACGAGCATTTCTACGACAACTCGTTCCTCATCGCCGATGCGACCGACGCCTTCGTGCTGGAGACGGTCGGCCGCATGTGGGCGGTCGAGCGCTGCCCGCCGGTCCGCGCCATATCCAATGCGCTGTCGATCGGGCGCGGCCGCATCTCGCAGGCAGGCGGCGGCCTGGTGGAGCATGCCCGGGCCCAGGGCTGGTGCCGGGACGCGGCCGACCTCGACTTCGCGGAATCCTACATCGACCTGGAGCGCGACGCGCAGAGCCGCGGTCGCCTGCGCTGCGCGCGCGCCACCACCCTGCTCAAGCGCAGGGACGGGCGGCTGACGGCGGCGGACATGATGGCCACCCTGCGCGACCACGGCGCAGAAGCCGACGGCACGGCCGACTGGCACCCCGACCGCTCGACGACGCGGGCCATCTGCATGCATGCCGGCGCCGGGCTGCGCCGCGGGCAGAGCGTCGGCTCGCTGGTGGCGGAACTGCATCCGGACAGGCCGGGCATCTACTGGGTGACCGGCACCTCGGCGCCGTGCCTGTCGATCTTCAAGCCGGTGCTGTTCCAGTCGGGCCTGCCCCCGCACGGCCCCCAGCCGACCGGCGCCGCCGACGATGCGAGCCTGTGGTGGCGCCACGAGCGCCTGCATCGCCGGGCCGTGCTGGGCGACCACGCCGCGGCGCTGCGCGCCATCGGCGGCGAGCGGGATGCGATGGAGACCCGCTTCGCCGCGCGCGTCGCCGGGCTCGGGCCGGCACCGGGCGAGGAGGCGGCCCGCCTGGTCGGCGAATGCTGGGCCGAGGCGGCGGCGGCCGAGGCGCGCTGGGCGGCCGACCTGCCGGTCGCCCCGCCCGAGGCCACCAGCCAGGCGTTCCGGGAAAGCTGGGAGTTGCATCGGGGCTTGGCCCCGGCTGCCGAATAGGCGGTGGGCCCGGTGCCCGGGTGATCAGAACATCGGCGCCCGGATCCCCAGGCGGTAGATCGCCATCCGCAGGGCCGACGCGCCCAGCAGGGCGCCGAGCACGATCCAGGGATGGGTCGAGGGCGGCAGCAGAAGCAGGGCCGCGGTCAGCAGCACGCCCCAGATCGCGGCGATCTCGGCGTAAAAGCTGCCCTTCATGATCGGGTTGTGGGCATCGGCCCGGAAGACGTCGCGCAGGATGGTGCCGAACGCGGCGTTGAGCACGGCGAAGACCGGCCCCCAGACCAGGTAGGGCCGGCAGTCGAACTGGATCGCGGTCAGGACGCCGGTGACGGTGAAGCTCGCCAGGCCGATCGAATCGAACAGCACCAGCAGGGTCCGCGTCGTGATCGTCTGCTGCGCCCGGACGTAGAGGTAGGCGAGGTCGAAGAAGAACAGCAAGCGGCCGCGGGCGTAGTCGATGAAGGCCAGGACCAGGCGGGCGGCGACCACCACCAGGATGATCGACAGCATGTAGGACGGCTGGTCGATGATGCCGACCGGCGCGCGGCCGGCGATCAGATCCATCACCAGGCCGCCGCCGACCGCCGGCAGGGCCGCCAGCACGAAGGCGCCGAACAGGGAATAGCTTTCCGACCGGGCGATGGTGATCCCGGACAAGGCGAAGGCGACCGTCCCCACCACGTCCAGCCCGACGAACCACCAGGCATGGACGACGCTGTCGAAATTCAACCCCGCACTCCCCGAGCCGCCATGCCCGGATCATACTCCGATGCCGGGCTGGCGGCGCGGGAAGCGTTCCTGGGAACCTACTCCGCCGGTGCGGCCATAGGCCGCGCGGCCGCCACCGCCTCGGGCGAGCGGGCCCAGAGTTCCGGCGCCAGTTCTTCCTTGCGGTTCGGGAAGAGCAGGGCACAGGCCAGCGTGATGCTGCCGAAGCCGGCCAGCACGACCATCGCCAGCGCCAGGTTGCCGGTCGCCTCGTGCAGGAAGCCGACCAGCGGCGAGGCGCCCGCCGCCCCCATGAAGCCGATGGTGAAGCGCACCGAGTAGAGCTTGGCGCGCAGGGCCGGCGCGATGTAGCGCGCGGTCATGGTGTCGTTGACCGTGACCTGGCCGAAGATCGAGGCGGCGACGATGCCGGCCAGCGGCAGCACCAGCCAGCCCTGGACGAAGGACAGGCCGAGCAGGGCCGGGACCAGCACCACGCCGAGCGGCAGGAAGACGGCCTTCAGGGTGTTGCGGTCGATCAGCTGGCCGACGGTGTACTGGGTCAGGCCGCCGCACAGGGTGGCGAGGAAGGCGAGCAGCCCCACCACCGGCAGCAGGTCGGGCGAGGAGGCGAGGCGCTCCTCCATCAGCTTGGGGATGAGCAGGGTGAAGGCGTTGAAGACCAGCCCGGAAACGGCGGCGATCGCCATCAGGATGATCACCGCGCGGCGCACGACGGCCCGCGGGATCTCCGGGAACGGCCTGGCGCCGGCATTGCCGCGGCTGGCGTCGAAGGCAGGCTCGCGCAGGTAGAGCAGGCCGACCGCCATGCACAGGGCGCCCGGGATGATGAAGGCCCAGTGCCAGCCGAGCTGGGCCGCCAGGAACGCCGTCACCACCGGCGCCAGAGCAACGCCGACATTGCCGAACACGCCGTTGATGCCGACGGCGCGGCCGACCCGCGGCCCCGCCGCCTCCACCAGCATGGCGGTGCCGATCGGGTGGTAGATGGCCGAGAAGGCGCCCATCAGTGCCAGCGAGAGCATCAGGCCGACCGGCGAGGACATGGTGCCGGCCACGATCATGCAGCCGCCGGTGCCGATGAAGAAGGCGGTCATCATCTGCTTGCGGCCGAGGCGTTCGGCCAGCCAGCCCATCGGCAGCGAGCCCAGGCCGTAGAGCACGAACATGCCGGTGCCGAGCGCCAGGATCGGCCCGTAGTCGCCGCCGAAGCTGGCGGTGTCCTGCTGCACGATCGCCAGCACCGCCGTCGCCAGGATCAGCAGGCTGTAGTGGGTGAAGGTGTGGGCGGTGTTGATGAACGCCATCTGGCGCGTGTTCGTGGACATCGCATCGGCCTCTGCTTCGATCGCAGCACACTATCCCCGGGCCGCCGGCGCCGTCAGGCCAATCGCTGTCGTCGGACGGTCAAACGCATCCGCAGAACGTGATCGGGACGGCCCTTTCCGGGACGCCCGTCCACCCCAGATGGATATGCGTGGGGGGCAAACCCACGAGGTCCATGATGTCCCGTCTTGCCATCTTCCTTGGCCTGGCCCTGCTCGCCGCCGCCTGCAGCGGCGTGCCCGGCCCCAGCGTCGCCATGCGCACCGCCGCTCCGGACCCGGAGTGCCTGCAGGCGACCCCCGGCAACAGCCTCGACGGCTTCCGCTGCACTGGAGACTATTCGGGCGACGGCGGCAATGTCGGTCGCGGACGCTAGCCGGCCGGCCGGCCGGGCCCGGACGCAGGAAAGGCCGCCCCAGGGGCGGCCTTTCCCACGTCGGACCGGTAAGCCGGCTCCATCCCCGCCATGGGCTGACGCCCGGACGGGGCGACCCTCATCGGGCCCCGGATCGACGCCTGCCGCGCCGCCGACTGCGAGGACAACGGGGCTCCCGCCAACTTAGTTCCATGGAAATTCGGCGTGCCGTCGAAGCCGCCGCGGAACCGGGTTCGGGGGCCGGCGTTGGCCGCAGCATGAACAGCATCGAGCAGCGCTTTCGCAGCGCCGACGGAGCGGACGGGGCCCTCTGGATGGGTTCGTCCGCCATGCGCCATCCCGCCAGCCGCCTGGCCGCGCGGCCATGGCATGGCATCGTCCTGGGCCTGATGCTGGTCAGCCTGCTGGCCGCGGCGGCGGTCGCGATCGGCCATGCGTGATCCCGTCATCTTCGAGATCATGGCGACGCCGCCGGAGGTCATCGCCGTGCGCCTCGGCGCGGCGCTGCTGCTCGGCGGATGCATCGGCCTCGATCGCGAATGGCGGCAGAAGTCGGCCGGCCTGCGCACGCACATGCTGATCGCGCTGGCGGCCGCCACGTTCACCATCCTGGCCGCCGAGCTGCACCTGGACGCCGCCGCCACCCAGCCCGACGGGTCGACCGACCCGATCCGCATCATCGAGGCGGTGACCGCCGGCGTGGCGTTCCTCGGCGCGGGGGCCATCGTCCGGGGACGAGGCTCCGTGCGGGGCATGACGACGGGCGCCGGCATCTGGCTCGCGGGCGCGCTCGGGCTCGCCTGCGGTGCCGGCTACGCCGCGCTGGCGGGAATCGCGGTCGTGCTGGCGATCCTGGTGCTGACGGTCCTGGGCCGGCTGGAGCACGTCGCCCGCAAGGCGGTGAACGGGGCGGAGGAGAAAGCACCCGCCGCCTCGTCCTGAACCGTCCCTACCGCTGGCGCGCCTTGCGGGCCGCGTAGCGGGCGTCGCGCTTGGCCTTCTGTTCGGCCTCCAGCTGCACGGCGCGTTCGGCTTCCTCGATCTCGGCCAGCCGCCGGGCCTCGGCGTCGGCCTGCTCGGCCAGCGCGCGGGCTTCGGCCTCGACTTTCTCGGCGATCATGCGGGCGGCTTCTTCCGCGGCCTTGGCCTCGGCCGCTCGCTGTGCCTCGGCCGCACGCTCGGCCTTCTTCTCGGCCAGGCGGGCTTCGCGGGCCAGTTCGGCGGCGGCGCGGGCAGCCTGGCGCTCGGCGAAGCCCGGGTCGTTGGCGGGCGACTTCGCCCGGGCGCGTTCCAGCAATGCCTGCTTTGCCTTCGTGGCCGAACTCAGCCGCTCGGCCAAGCTCGTCTCCTTGTCTCTCATCGGCTCCAGCCTCGTGGTGCAGGGGGAATCGCGGCCGTCGCGTTCGCGAGGGCCGTCCGCCGCGCACTCAGACGAAAATACCCCGATCTGTCCAGCTAAGTTTCGCGGACACCGGGCCAAGAATTGCCGGGTGTGTCGCCCGAAAGCGAAAATCCTTCCTCTTTGGGGCCATTCATGCAATGGTGCGCCATCGAATATCGATGTGGTTCGGTCCTCAATCCGCGCCGGTCATGAACCGGCCAGGACCCACGTTCGTTCCTCCCCGAAAATTTGATCTCGCCGCCGCTTGGCGCGGCGTGAATACGTGACTTGTGGAAGAAGACGACTAATGGCTATCGGAACGGTAAAGTGGTTTAACGGCCAGAAGGGCTATGGATTCATTCAGCCGGAGGACGGCGGCGCCGACGTGTTCGTGCACGTTTCGGCCGTCGAGCGCTCGACCCTCGGTGCGATCCATGAAGGCCAGAAGCTGAACTTCGAGCTGGAGCGGGACAGCCGCAGCGGCAAGGTCTCGGCCGGCCAGCTCAAGGCGGCCTGACGACCGCTGCCGGGGCGGCGGCACCGCCGCCCCGGATGCGATCTTGGGAAAAGGGGCTTCGGCCCCTTTTTTCATGCCCGCTTTCCCGGGCCCGCCCTATCTCAGCAGCAGGTTGGGCAGCACCATGGTGATCGACGGGAAGTACGTCACCAGCAGCAGCGACACGATCAAGGGCACATAGTAGGGCGCGATCGCGACGATCGCCCTGTTGATCGGCACGTCCGCCACCTTGGCGACCGCGAACAGGACCATGCCGACCGGCGGCGTCAGCAGGCCGATCATCAGGTTCAGCACCATGATGATGCCGAAATGCACCGGGTCTACCCCGGCCGCCACCGCCAGCGGCAGCAGCATCGGCGTGAAGATGGTGATCGCGGCGTTGGTCTCCATGAACAGGCCCATGACGAGCAGGAAGATGTTGATCGCCAGGAGCAGCATCACCGGGTCGAGGCCGAGCCCGTCCACCAGCCCGACCAGCTGCTGCGGCAGCTGGGTGAACACCAGGAGCCAGCCATAGAGGGCGGCCGCGGCGACGATGATCATGATGATCGCTGTCTCGCGCATCGTCTCGCGCAGCACCCGGACCAGGCCGGCGAAGCTGATCTCGCGGTAGACCAGCATGGCGATGACGAGGGCATAGACGGCCGCGACCGCCGCCGCCTCGGTCGGGGTGAAGACGCCGGTCATCATGCCGCCGATGATGATGGCGGGCGTCATCAGCGGCGGCAGCGCCCGCAGGAAGCTGCGGTAGAGGGCGGCCAGGCCCTGCCACTTCTCCACCGGCAGGTTGCGGCGGCGGGCCTGGTAGGCGACGAGCGCCATCAGCAGCGCGCCCATCAGGAGGCCGGGCAGGATGCCGGCGATGAGCAGCGCCGTCGCCGACACGTTGGCGACCACCGCATAGATGATGAGCGGTATGCTGGGCGGGATGACCGGCCCGATGGTGGCGGATGCCGCGGTGACGCCGACCGAGAAGTCGTCGGGGTAGTTGGCCTGGCGCATGGCCCGGATCTCGATCTGGCCGACGCCGACCGCGTCGGCCACCGCCGACCCGGACATGCCCGAGAAGATGATCGAGGCGGCGATGTTGACCTGCCCCAGGCCGCCGCGCAGATGGCCGGTCAGGCGGTGGGCGAAGTCGTAGATCCGGTCGGTGATGCCGCCGGTGTTCATGATCTTGCCGGCCAGGATGAAGAACGGGATCGCCAGCAGCGGAAAGCTGTTCACGCCATAGACCATGCGCTGGGCGAGGATCGTGTAGGGGATGCCGTCGATCCCGCGCTCATAGACGGTGACGATCAGCGACGTCAGGCCGAGCGAGAAGGCGGCCGGGATGCCGATGGCGAAGAGGAGGACCAGCACCCCCAGGAAGATCGAGAGGATCATGCCCGGCCCTCCCTGCCGCCGGCGGCCAGCGCCAGGACCCGGTCATACATGTCGAGGACGACGAGGAAGGTCATGACCGCCATGGACACGCCGACGGCGGCATAGATGTAGCCCATGCGGAACCAGTCCATGGTCGCGGTATAGGTCGTCCAGGTCGCGTTCATGAGCAGCCAGCAGCCATAGGCGACCGAGACCAGGAACCAGGCGATCAGCAGGTCGACGAAGAGGTTGAGCAGCTGCCGCGGCCGGCCGGACATCAGCCCGTCGACGAGGTCGACCCGGATATGCTCGCGCGCCAGGATCACGACGATGCTGCCGAAATAGGTGGTCAGCACGCACATCAGGCGCGCCAGCTCCTCGGTCCATTGCAGCGGCATGTCGAGGACGTAGCGGAAGAAGACCTGGAGGATGGACGAGGCCAGCATCACGAGGAACGTCGTGATCGCCAGGACCTCGAACAGGTAGAAGAGGATCCGTCGGATCCCGCGCAGCGATTCCATTTCGACCCCTGGATTCCGGCCGCACCCGAGGCGAAGGCGGGGCGGCATCCGGAGACGCCGCCCCGCCGGCCCGACAGGGCTACTTCAGGTACTTGGACGCCGCCTCGACCACGATCGGCGCCCACTTCTTGGACAGCTCGTCGATGGCGGGGCGCGCCTTGGCGATGAAGGGCGCGCGGTCGACCTTGACCGCGGTCATCTTGCTCTTGGTCACCAGCGCGTCGCAGACCGCGTCGATCTGCGTCTTGGTCACCGCGTCGCCGTGCTTGGCGGCATCGACCGCGGAGCTGATCACCGCCTCGCGGATCTCCGGCTTCAGGCTGTCGAGGAAGACCGAGCTGATCGTCCAGTGCCACACCGCGGGGACGTGGGCGGTGTACATGATGTGCGACTGCACCTCGTAGAGCTTGGCCTGGTTGACGTTGAAGCAGGGGTTCTCCTGTGCCTCGACCACGCCCATCTGCAGGCCGCTGAACACTTCCGGCCAGGCGACCGGGGTCGGCCGCGCACCCAGCTCCGACCAGACGCGGACCCAGGACGGGATCTCCGGCACGCGCAGCTTCAGCCCCTTCAGGTCGTCCGGGGTGCGGATCGCCTTCTTGGCCGACAGGTGCCGGTCGCCGCGGCGGAAGAACGCCACCACGTCGAGCTTGGCCTTCGACTTGATGACCTTCTTGCCCTCGGTGCCGGCCGGGCCCGCCCAGAACTCGAACACCTCCTCCGGCCCCGGGAAGACGAACGGCACGACGGTGGCGGCATATTCGGGCGCCACCACGTTCGGCAGGGTGTCGCCGAACAGGGTCATCTGCACCTGGTTGACGGTCAGCTGCTCCAGGTTGTCGCGCTCGCCGCCGAGCACGGCCGAGTGGAAGATCTTGACGTTGATCTGCCCCTTGCTGCGCTCCTTCACCAGCTCGACGAACTTGTTGACCGCCTCGAACTCCGGCCCGGGCGGCGAGGTGTGCAGGGCGAAGCCGAGATCGATCGCCTGGGCGGCACCCGCGCCGCCCAGGCCGAGGCCGAGCGCCAGCGCGGCGATGGCCGCCCTGGTCCTGGTCTGCATGATGGTCATGGTCTGGTTCCTCCCATGGTCGATGGCCCGTTCCGGGCCGTTGCGCCGCACGGTTTCATGTGCGGCTGGCTACTTCAACTGCATCCCGCACCGACTGGCCGGCGGCCAGCCCGAGCCGGCCCGCCGCCTCGCCGACCGCGCTCAGGCGGCCGTGGCGCCAGGCATCCTCGGCATCGCCGATGCGCGCGCTGTCGTGGGAAATGGCGGCGCAGGCGATGCCTCTGGCGTCCAGCATGGCGATGGCGGCGGTGCCGGCGCAGCACTTGCCGCCGCCTGCGTCGTTGAACAGCACCAGATGCGGCGGATGCAGGGCCGCGAAGGCGCCGGAGATGAGCCCGCCATGCGACCCGCAGACGATCACGGCCCCGGCGTCGCCGCCTGCGATCAGCGAGATCGAGTCCATCAGGACGACACGGCGGCCGGCGATTTCGGCGACGGTCTCGTTCCTCATGGCCGGGGCTCCCCGAAGACGCGGCGGACGGCGGAGGCGACCGGCTCGCCCGCGCGGAAGCCGGCCGCCCGGGCCCGCGGGTTCACGGCTGAGACGACGCCGTGCTGCCAGGTCTCCTGGGCGTTGCCGATCAGCGCGCTGTCGTGCGAGACGGTCCCGGCGAGGATGCCGAGCGTCTCGAGATAGGGCAGGGCGGCGATGCCGGCCGCGTCCTTGCCGATGCCGGCGTCGTTGAAGAAGACGGCCGCGATCGGCACCCGCCCGGCATACTCGCCGGAGCTGATGCCGCCATGGGACCCGGTCATCACCACCTGGCCCGCATCCTCGGGCTTGAGGTGGGCGATGGTGTCGACCGCGACGACGTGGCGGTCGGCCAGCCGTTCCACCACCAGCCGCTCCATCACGAAGTCGGGCGTGCTGCCGCTCATCTCAGTGGGTCTTGCAGTGCAGGCCGCCATCGACGCAGAGGTCGATGCCGGTGATGTAGCGGGCCTCGTCGGATGCCAGGAAGAGCGCGGCATGGGCGATGTCCCAGCCGTCGCCCATGCGCTTCATCGGCGTCACCGCGGCGCGCTGCTGCTGCATCTCGGTGAAGTCCGAATAGTGGTCCTTCATCGCCTGGTAGATGTGCGGGGTGTCCATCAGGCCGGGCAGGACCGTGTTCGCCCGGATGCCCTTCTCGGCATATTGCAGGGCGATCGCCCGGGTGAAGTTGTTCACCGCCGCCTTCGATGCGTAATAGGAGATGTAGTTGAAGTGCATCCAGCGGATCGAGGCGAGCGAAGAGATGTTGACGATCGCGCCGTTGCCCTGCGCCTCCATGATCGGCAGGACGCACTTGCAGGTGAAGAACATGCTCTTCAGGTTGACCGCCATGACGCGGTCCCACTGCTCCTCGGTGGTCTCGACCGGGCCGCCCTCGATGTTCATGCCGACATTGTTGTGCAGCACGTCGATGCGCCCGAACGTCTCCTTCACCGTGTCGACCACCTCGCGGACGCGGTCGAGCTTGACCACGTCGGCCTGCAGCGCGATCGCCGTGCCGCCCTCGCCCTCGATGATCGCGCGGGTGCGCTCGGCCGCATCCAGGTTGATGTCGACGCAGGCGACCTTCGCGCCCTCGCGGCCGTAGAGCACGGCCGACGCCTTGCCGTTGCCCCAGCCCTCGCCGACCGAGCCCGCGCCGAACACCAGTGCCACCTTGTCTTCCAGACGCCTTGCCATCTTCGTTTCCGTCCCGGTTGCTGGGCTGCCGGCGGTTTCGCCGCCGGTCAGCGGATATGCTGGGTGAAGGTCTCGACCGCGCGCCTGAGGGCGGCGTCCTCGCGCGCGGCCTGGGCGAGCGGGATGCCGGCCGCCGCCGCCTCCCAGGCCGCGCGCAGCGACCGGGTGCCGGCGGCGATGCCGTCGGGATGGCCGACGATGCCGCCGCCGCAGGCGTAGATCAGGTCGGCCGAGCCGAGTGCGGCATAGGTGTCGTGCACCTGCAGCACGGTCTGCGCGCTGGAGAAGACCGGCATCACCCGCCGGTCGCCGGGAAACAGCGGCGCCAGGCAGGCGCGGGCCGAATCCAGGACCGAGGCGTCGCTCTCGGAGAATTTGTTGCGCAGGCCGTTGACGTGGATGTGGTCGACGCCCGCCAGGCGGTGGACCAGCTGGTAGACGCGATAGTCCAGCCCCAGCATCGGCGCGCGCGAGAACAGGCCCCAGCCGTTGCGGTGGCCATGGATGAACAGCGGGAACTCCCGCCGCAGCGCCAGCACCGCCGGGGTGCCGACCCAGTTCAGGCTCAGCATGGCGCAGTCGCCGCCGGCCTTGACGATCGCCTCGGCGCCGCGGCGCATCTGGTCGAGGTCGCCCGAGATGTTGAAGGCGAACATGGGCCGCTTGCCGGTGCGGTCGGCATGGCGGTCGATCGCGCCCATGACCGCGGCGATGCGGGCTTCCAGCGGCGCGAACAGCGGGTTGGCGCTGAGCTCGTCGTCCTTGATGAAGTCGATGCCGCCCTCGGCGAACTCCGCCACGACCTGTGCCGTCTCCTCCGGCAGCAGGCCGATGCTCGGCTTGACGATGGTGCCGATCGCCGGCACGGCGGCGAGCCCGAAGCGCGCCCGGGTGCCCTCGACCCCGAAGCGCGGGCCGGGGAAGGCGTCGACGAAGGCCCGCGGCAGCTCGACGTCCAGCAGGCGGATGCCGGACAGCTCGCTCAGTTCGCTGAGGTTGCCGCAGACGGTCGCCATCAGGGTGGACAGGTCCGGGCCGACATTGGCGTAGGGCCAGACGATCTCGATCCGGGCCTGGGTGTAGCGGGCGCGCGAGCCGGTGCGGGCGCCGGGCAGGCTGGGCGTCGGAACCTCCGCGATGCGCTCGATCCGGGCGACCCGGGCGCCGGCGCGGGCGGTCACGGCGTCGGATTCCGACGCCAGCTTCATGAAGGTGCCGGTCGACTGCTCGCCGGCGATGGCGGCGGCCGCCTGCTCCACCGGCAGCGGCGTCTCGATCAGGTAGTGGGCGCGGATTTCGTCCGACATTCGGTCGCCATCGGTATGAGGTATGATCTTTCGCGGTATCAGGGCGTCATCACCTCGCCGCCGGCCAGGACCATCGTCTGGCCGGTGACGTAGGCGGCGCGCTCCGACAGCAGGAAGGCGACCGCCTCGGCGATGTCGGCCGGCGTGCCCAGCCGCCGCATCGGCATGGCGGCGACCCGGGCCGCCAGGGGGGCCGCGTCGAGCGCGCCCAGCATGTCGGTCTCGGTCGGGCCGGGGGCGACCACGTTGACCCGCACCGCCGGCCCCAGCGCCTCGGCGTAGCAGCGCATCATGGCGATGACCCCGCCCTTGGCCGCGGCATAGTCGATCTGCCGGGCCTTGGGGCGCAGCGCCGCCACCGAGCTGATGCAGACGATGCGCCCGAAGCCGCGCGCCAGCATCCCGTCCTTCACCTGGGCGATGCTGATGAAGGTGCCGTCGAGGTTGACGCGCATGGTCTCGCGCCACTGGGCCAGCGTCAGGTCGGCATGGTCGCGCAGCGCCGTGGTGCCGGCATTGGCCACCAGCAGGTCGACCGGCCCGAGCCGGTCGCCGATCCGGGCGACCGCGTCGGCGAAGGCCGCCTCGTCGCCGACATCGGCCTGGAAGGTCTCGCAGACGCCGCCCGCCGCCTCGACCATCGCCCGGGTCTCGGCCGCCGCAGCATGGTTGCCGGCATAGTTCAGCGCGATCCGTGCCCCGCCCCGGGCGAGGCGCAGGCAGCAGGCGCGGCCGATGCCGCGCGCGCCGCCGGTGACCAGCGCGACGCGGCCGGCGAACTCCGACTCCTGGTCGGCCATGGCGCTCCTTCCCATCCGTCGGCCCCTTCGGGAGGACCGATCGTTAAAGGTATGATGTCTTGATCTGCGGCTATCTGTCAAATAGACATCGACGGAGCGGTGCGCGTGCCCTGCCGGCGCGGGCCTGTACGAGAGGATGCCGTGGAAGCGATCCCCAGCCCCCGAACCCCCATCCCGGCGCGTGCGGCGAATGGGCCCGGACCGAAACCGCTGACCCGGGTCGAGGTGGTGCTCGACCATATCAAGGACCGGATCGCCGACGGTTCCCTGAAGGCCGGCAGCCAGCTTCCGACCGAGATCGACCTGGCCCGCGCGCTCGGCGTCAGCCGCACCCCGGTCCGCGAGGCGGTCAAGGTGCTGGCCGCGGCCGGCGTGCTGGAGGTGCGCCACGGCCACGGCACCTTCGTCGCGACGGGCAGCGCCCAGTCGTCGCTGGCCCAGCTGCTGCTGTTCGAGGTCCATCTGCGGGACACGACGCCGCAGAAGCTGATGGAGGTCAGGACCATCTTCGAGCGCAGCTGCGCCGAGCTCGCCGCCCAGCGCCGCACGCCCGAGGACCTGGCCGAGATGCGCGCCTGCATCGAGCGGCTGCGCGCCGTGCTGGCGGTCGACCCGCCCGATTTCGATGCCGCGCTCGAGGCCGACCTCGACTTCCACCGCGCCATCTACCGCGCGTCCAAGAACGAACTGGTGGCGACGCTCGCCAACTTCGTCCTCAACATGGTGTCGGTGTGGCTGCGGCGCTCGCACGCGGCCGGCGGGCTGAAGGGCACCGTCCGGCTGCACGAGGTCATGTATACGATGATCGAGACGCGCAACAGCGGCGGCGCCCGGGAAGCCCACGGCGTGGAAGAGAATATGGAGTATTTCCGCGAGATGCTGGAAGAGGTCGAGCGCCAGGGAAGGGACGGGGAGCGGTGATGGGCGGACCGGCGATCTGCTTCTACGGCGACGACTTCACCGGCGCCGCCGAGAACCTGGCGCAGTTCAACCGCCACGGCCTGCGCTGCCGCCTCTATTTCGAGCCGGCCGACCCGGAGCGGGTCCGGGCGGAGGCGCCGGGGCTGGACGTGGTCGGCATCGCCGGCGTCGCCCGCTCGCGCCCGCCGGCCGAGATGCGCGAACTGCTCGACCGCGCCTTCGCCCTGTTCGGCCAGCTCGGCACCCGGCTCAACCAGTACAAGATCTGCTCGACCTTCGATTCCGCGCCCGGGGTCGGCAACTTCGCGGTCGCCATCGCGGCGGCGCGGCGGGTCTGGCCGGATGCGCTGCTGCCGGTCCTGCCGGCGACGCCCGACTTCGGCCGCTACACCGCGTTCGCCAACCATTTCTCGCGCCATCGCGGCCAGGTGCTGCGGCTCGACCGCAACCCGGCCCTGGTCGACCATCCCTCGACGCCGATGGACGAGGCCGACCTGCGCCGCCACCTGGCGAAGCTGGGCGTGGCGGAGACGGCGGCGATCATGCTGCCGGAGCTGGGGGCCGCGGTCGACGAACTGGCCGGGCTGATCGCCGAACGGGGCGCGGGCGGGGTGCCGGTGGTGCTCGATACCGTCGACAACGCCCAGCTGGAACGGGTCGGCACCGCCATCTGGCGCCTTGCCGCCGGGCGCGAGGTGTTCTGCCTGGCGGCCCAGGGGCTGCCGCAGGGTCTGGGCGCGGCTGTTGCGGCCGGGCGCGGCCGGCAGCCGCATCTCGCGCCGGCAGCCCCGGGCGGGCCGGGGCTCGTGCTGTCCGGCAGCTGCGCCGCCCAGACCGCGGCCCAGCTCGCCGTGGCCGAGGCGGCGGGCTGGGCCATGATCCGCCTGCCGGTCGAGGCGCTGGCGACCGCGGACGAGGCGGCGGGCGCGGTGGCCGCGGTGGCGCCGCAGGTGGCGGCCGCGCTCGACGCCGGCCGGTCGGCCGCCGTCTTCACCGCCCGCGGGGCGGCGACCGAGGCGTTCGAGACCGACCGGGCGCCGGCCGTGGGCGGGGCGCTGGCCGCGCTGTTCCGCCGGGCAGTCGCGGACGCCGGGGTCCGCCGCGTCATCTTCGCCGGCGGCGACAGCTCCAGCCACGCGATGCGGGCGTCCGGCGCCTATGCCCTGGAGATCGCCGCCTCCACCGGCGGGCAGGCCGGGCATGTCTGCCGGCTCTTGTCCGACGACGCGCTCGACGGGGTCGAGGTGGTGCTGAAGGGCGGCCAGGCCGGCGGGGACCGGTTCTTCCTGGACCCGATGACGGCCCGGTAGGGGCTCAGGTCCGGCCGCCGGCCGGCGCCATCCCGAACAGGGGCCGCAGCCAGCCGCTGCGGGCGACGAGGGCCGCACCGGCGAGGCTGAGCAGCAGGGACAGGGCGCCGACCGCCAGCGCCTTCGCCAGGGGCGCACCCGTCCAGCCGAACAGCGCCCAGCCCAGGACGACGATGACCGTCTGGTGCAGCATGTAGAAGGCGAGGGACAGCGGCGCGAAGGCGGCCAGGCCCGGGATCGGCCAGTCAAGCCAGCGCCGCGCCTGGCCCAGCATGGCCAGGAGCACCAGCCATTCCGTGGCCGCGCGCAGGGCGAGCCGCGCCGGCCGGGACGGGTCGAGCCAGCCGAGGCCGCCCAGCGCCGGCGGCAACGTCGCGAACCAGAGCAGCAGCCCGGCCGCGGCCGCCACGGCGAAGCCATGGCGGCCGTCCAGGACCGCACGCTCGAGCGACGGGTGGCGGGCGAGCCACCAGCCGAACAGCACCAGGAACACGTAGTGGGCATGGTTCGCCCAGTCCCCGACGAGGTCGTGGGAGCTGGGGAAGCGGGGCCGCAATGCCAGCTCGATCGCGACCAGGGCGGCTCCCGGCAGCAGCAGGCGCCAGGGGGCGGCGGCCGTCCAGCGGGCCAGTCCCGGCAGCGCGGCGCCGCGGGCGAATGCCGCGATCGCCAGGGCATAGGCGAAGAGGTAGGGCAGGAACCAGAGATGGTGCCAGGACAGGTTGCCGTCCGGGTAGCAGCACCGGGCCACCCGCGGCAGGAACTCCAGATAGCCGCCGGCGAAGTCGATCGGGCTCTGGCGCAGCGGCGCCGCCGGCGTCACCCGCTCCACCCATACCTGCGGCGGCACCAGCACGGCCATGCCGAAGGCGAGCGGCAGCAGCAGGCGCGCCGCCCGCTCGCGCAGGAACCGCCCGGCATCGCGCCGCTCCAGCGCCCAGGCCGCGGCCATGCCGGCCAGCAGGAACAGCAGCGGCATCTGCCACAGGCCGATCGCGCGCAACAATGTCTCGGCGGCCGGGAAGGGGGCGCCCGCATCCTTCATATGCCAGGACTGGCCGTCGAACAGGCGGGCGGTGTGGAACGGGATCAGCAGCAGCACCGCCAGGGCGCGCAGGCTGTCGACGTCGTGGCGCCGCCCGCCCGATGGGATACCCTCGATCCTCATGCCCGGCGATTGTCGGCCCCCTGTATCTCGGCATCAAGACAAATGGGAGGGATGGCTTCGGCCTGCAGCGGGGCGAGTTCGCGGTACTGGCGGCGCTGCGCCGGTCGGGCCGGCCCTTCCTGTCGGGCCTGGCCCCGGACGAGCGCCGGATGCTGAGGCGGCGGCTGGCGGGGCGCTAGGGTTGCAGGGCGATGGCGCGGATGAAGAGCCCGCACGCCGCCAGCGACGCCACCGTGCGCAGGTGGTTCCAGCGGGTCCACTGCCGCAGGTAGCGGGCCCATAGCGCCGCGCCTTCCGCCGGTGCTGCCGCGTCGAGCCGGCGGTTGAGCGGCACGTTGAAGGCGATCGTGCACCCGAGCATGCCGATGATCATCGCCAGCGCCGCCGCGGCCGTGGTCCATGGCGCGGCCGGCGACCACCCCGCCGCCGCCGCGACGAGCAGGCCGGCGGCGGCGATCGGGGTGCCGAAGAACAGGGCCATGAAGGACGATCCCAGGATCACCCGGTTGATCGACTGCATGGCGGCGATGCCCTGGGCCGGCGGCAGCTTCGCCAGAGCGGCCATGACGAAGGCCGAAAAGGCGAAGAACACGCCGGCGAGCAGACCGGACCCGAGGGCGCCGGCCCAGAGCGCGAGTCGGACAGCGCCGTCCATCATGGCCGGATCCGGGAAGCGGCCGTGGCGTCGGCCCATGTCGGTCGCGTCACCGGGAAGGGGCTGAAGACCGGCGATGCCATGCCCGCGCTCCGTCCCAAGGTGGATATCTCGATATCAAGATGGGCCCCGGGCAAGCGAGCGCCCGGCTATGCCGCGGCCGTTCCGCCGACCGCGCGCCGCAGGGCGGCCCGCGCCAGGAGGCGGGTCGAATCGAGCGTCGGCAGGGGCGAGTTGGCGTCGTCGAGGATGAGCGGGATCTCGGTGCAGCCGAGGATGACCGCGTCGCAGCCGGCATCCCGCATCCGGCCGACGACCTGCTGGAAGGCCGCGACCGACTCCGGCCGGAAGGTGCCGTAGACCAGCTCATCCATGATGATGGCGTTGATCCGGTCCCGTTCGGCCGGGTCCGGCCGGACGCACGCGAGGCCGCGCGCTTCGAGCCTTTCGGGATAGACGGCGCTGTCGACCAGCCAGCGCGTGCCGGTCAGGCCGAGACGGCGGAAGCCGCGCCGGTCGGCCGCGGCCGCGACCTCCTCGGCGATGTGCAGCCATGGCCGCGGCGACCGCGCGGCGATCCGGGGCAGGGCCTGGTGGATGGTGTTGTCGGGGCAGATCAGGAAGTCGGCGCCGACCGCGGCCAGCTTTTCGGCCGAGGCGAGCATCAGTTCCCCGACCCCGTCCCAGTCGTCGCGCTCCAGGCAGTCGACATAGGCCGACAGCGAGGGCGTGTGCATCGAGACCTCGGGATGGGCGTGCGGGCCGAGCAGGGCGGCACCCTCGGCGCAGATGGTGCGATAGCAGAGCGCGGCCCCCTCGGCCGAGCAGGCGACGATGCCGATGTGCTGGGTCATGGTGGCGCTCCGGCGCGGGTGGCGGAGGCGAGGCTGGCTGGGGGACTAGGATTCGAACCTAGACTGGCGGAGTCAGAGTCCGCTGTCCTACCGTTAGACGATCCCCCAAGACCGGATCGACGCCGCGTCGCTGCCCCCTGCCTGGTCGGCCGTGGGCGCCCTCGTCAGCGTGGGCGCGGCTTCTAGCACAATGGATTTCGCCTGGGAAGAGTTTCCCGCCCGGGCTTCCTGGAACGGGCGTGGTCGGATATCGTGGCCGCTCGTGACCGTGTCAACCGCATCGTTTCCCATCGCGCACCCGCCCGCCCACTCGGTGGTCTATGCCGCGCTCGATCTCGGCACCAACAACTGCCGGCTCCTGATCGCGCGGCCTGCCTCCGGTGGTTTCCGGGTCCTGGACGCGTTTTCCCGTATCGTCCGCCTGGGCGAGGGGTTGGCGCGCACGGGCGCCCTGTCCGAGGCGGCGATGGACCGCACGATCGCCGCCCTGGCCGTCTGCGCCCAGAAGGTTCGGGCCCGGCGCGTCGATCATCTGCGCGCGGTCGCGACCGAGGCCTGCCGCCAGGCCAGCAACTGCGCGGAGTTCCTGGAGCGGGCGCGGCGCGAGACGGGGCTGGAGATCGAGACCATCCCGGCATCCGAGGAGGCGCGCCTGGTGCTGGCCGGCTGCGGCCCGCTGCTCGACCCCAACGCCGCCCGCGCGCTCCTGTTCGACATCGGCGGCGGCTCGACCGAGCTCTTGTGGGTCGGCCTCGACCAGCGCGAGCCGGACATGCTGGGCTATGCCTCGCTGCCGATGGGGGTGGTGACGCTGGCCGACCGCTATGGCGGGCGCGAGGTGTCGCGCGAACTCTATGTCGCGATGCGCGACGAGGCGGCCGCCGCCCTTGCGCTGTTCGACGAGGAGCACGACATCTCCGGCTGGATCGGGTCCGATTCGCGGCAGCCGGGGCGCATGCAGATGCTGGGCAGCTCCGGCACCGTCACCACCCTGGCCGGCGTCCACCTGGAGCTGCCGCGCTACAACCGTTCGATGGTCGACGGCATCGTCCTCGACCGAGCTTCCGTCGATGCCGCATCGGAGCGATTGCTTGCCATGGATTATGCCGGTCGAGCGGCCCACCCCTGCATCGGGCCGGAGCGCGCCGACCTGGTCCTGGCCGGGTGCGCCATCCTGTCGGCGATCACCGGCCGCTGGCCGTGCCCGCGCCTGCGCGTCGCCGACCGCGGCGTGCGCGAGGGCATCCTCTACGGGCTGATGGCGCGCAACGGCCGGCGCGGCCGGGCGGGCGGCCTGTGAGCGGCGCGCGCAAGGGCAGCGGGGGAACCGGTCCCAAGGCTCCGACTTCCAAGGCCCCCGGTTCCAAGGCTGCCGGAGGCAAGGCCTCCAGCTCCAGGGCGCCCGGTTCCAAGTCCACCGGAGCCAAGTCCACCGGAGCCAAGTCCGCCGGTGCCAAGGTCGCCAGCTCCAAGACCGCCCGCTCCAAGACCCCCGGTCCCAAGTCCGCCGGTGCCAAGCCCGCCGGTGCCAAGCCCTCCAGTTCCAGGGCGCCCAATCCCTCGGCCCCCGGTTCCACGGCGCCCGGTTCCACCGTCCCCGCTTTCCCGGCGCCCGGGGCCAAGGTCCCCGCGGTCAAGGGCGCAACCGAGAAGGGCACGTCCGGCCGCGGCGCGCGCGACCCGGCGGTGCGGGTGCGGGCGCTCGGCCGCACCACCTCGCAGCAGCGCTGGCTGACCCGCCAGCTCAACGACCCCTATGTCGCCGCGGCCAAGCGCCAGGGCCTGCGCTCGCGCGCCGCCTTCAAGCTGATGGAGCTGGACGACCGGCTCCACCTGCTGAAGCCCGGCATGATGGTGGTCGACCTGGGGGCGGCCCCCGGCGGCTGGACCCAGGTGGTGGTGGAGCGGGTGAAGGGCGGCCGCGTCGTCGCCCTCGACATCCTGCCCATGGACCCGATTCCCGGCGCCGAGACCATCGAGATGGACTTCCTGGCCGAGGCCGCCCCCGCCCGCCTGCGTGAGGCGATGGGCGGCGGCGCCGACCTGGTGCTGAGCGACATGGCGGCGTCGGCGACCGGGCACGGGCCGACCGACCATCTGCGCGTCATCGGCCTGGCGGAGGCCGCCCACGCCTTCGCCGCCGAGGTGCTGCGCCCGGGTGGCGGCTTCGTCTGCAAGGTGTTCCAGGGCGGCACCGAGGGCAGCCTGCTGAACGCGCTGAAGCAGGATTTCTCCGAGGTGAAGCACGTCAAGCCGCCCGCCAGCCGGGCCGACTCGGCTGAGGTCTATGTGATAGCGCGAGGCTTCCGCCGCGAGCATGGCTGAGCTGCGCCGGACGCGCTTTCCTTTGCAAGGTCGATGTGTATGATGCGCCGCCTTATCCGGGGACGGGAGGCGGCATGGACATCCGCGATGCACTGACTTTCGACGATGTTCTCCTCGTCCCAGCCGCGTCTTCCGTGCTGCCGGGCGAAGCGCAGACCCGCACGCGGCTGACCCGCACGATCGAACTCGGCATTCCGCTCGTATCGGCCGCCATGGACACGGTCACCGAGTCGAACCTGGCGATCGTGATGGCGCAGTCGGGCGGCATCGGCGTCATCCACAAGAACATGACCATCGAGGCACAGGCGAACGAAGTTCGCAAGGTGAAGAAGTTCGAGGCCGGCATGGTCGTCAACCCGGTGACCGTCGGTCCCGAGGAGACGCTGGCCGACGCGCTTCGCCTGATGGCCGACCACAAGATCTCCGGCTTTCCCGTGGTCGAGCCCGGCTCGAAGCGGCTGGTCGGCATCCTGACCAACCGCGACGTCCGCTTCGCCAAGGACCCGAACCAGCGGGTGGCCGAGCTGATGACCAAGGACGGGCTGGTCACGGTGAAGGAAGGGGTGACCCGGGAGGAGGCGCAGCGCCTGCTGCACGTCAACCGGCTGGAGAAGCTGCTGGTGGTCGACGACGACAACCGCTGCATCGGCCTGGTCACCGTCAAGGACATGGAGAAGGCGGCCCGCCACCCGGAATCGGCCAAGGACGACAAGGGCCGGCTGCGCGTGGCAGCGGCGACCGGCACCGGCGAGGACGGGGTGGCCCGGGCCGAGGCGCTGTTCGACGCCGGCGTCGACGCGCTGGTGGTCGACACCGCGCACGGCCATTCCGAGGGCGTGATCCAGGCGGTGCGGCGCATCCGCCGCCTGTCCAACTATACCCAGCTGATCGCCGGCAACATCGCCACCTCCGAGGGCGCCAAGGCGCTGATGGATGCGGGCGCGGACGCGGTCAAGGTCGGCATCGGCCCCGGCTCGATCTGCACCACGCGCATGGTGGCCGGCGTCGGCGTGCCGCAGCTGACCGCCATCCTGGACGCGGTCGAGGTCTGCCGGCGGGAGAACATCCCGGTCATCGCCGACGGCGGCATCAAGTATTCGGGCGACCTGGCCAAGGCGATCGCGGCCGGGGCGGAATGCGCCATGGTCGGCGCGCTCCTGGCCGGCACCGACGAGGCGCCGGGCGAGGTGTTCCTCTACCAGGGCCGGTCCTACAAGTCCTATCGCGGCATGGGCTCGATCGGCGCCATGGCGCGCGGGTCGGCCGACCGCTACTTCCAGCAGGAAGTGCAGCAGACGCTGAAGCTGGTGCCGGAGGGGGTCGAGGGCCAGGTGCCCTACAAGGGCCCGGCCGGCACCGTGCTGCACCAGCTGGTCGGCGGGCTGAAGGCGGCGATGGGCTATACCGGCAGCCGCTCCATCCCCGACATGCACAAGAACAGCCGCTTCCTGCGGATCACCAACGCCGGCCTCCGGGAGAGTCACGTCCATGACGTCACCATCACCCGCGAGGCGCCCAACTATCGGCCGATGTAGGACGGAGACGGCTTGACCCCCGCTGCCAGAATCGCCTCCGCGATCGAGCTCGTCGACCGCATCGAAGGGTCGCGCATCCCGACCGACGCCCTGCTGGCCGAGCATTTCCGCGCCCGCCGCTTCATCGGCTCCAAGGACCGCGGCGCCATCGCCGAGACGGTCTATGCCTATCTGCGCCGCCGCGGCCAGGTCGACTGGTGGATCGAGCGCCAGGGCTGGGGCCGGGTCGGCACCACGGCGCGCGCCCGCATGGTCGGGCTGCTGCTGCTGGAGCGCAAGGCGGCGGCGGGCGAGATCGCCCACCTGTTCGACGACGGCCCCTACCATCCGCGCCGCCTGAACCCCGACGAGCAGGGCATCGTCGAGGCGCTGGCCGGCAAGCCGATCGCCCACCCCGACCAGCCGGTCTGGGTCGAGACGAATTATCCGGAATGGCTGCACCCGCACCTGGTGGCGGTGTTCGGCGACGCGGTCGGCCGCGAGATGGCGGCGCTCGACGTGCCGGCGCCGCTCGACCTGCGCGTCAACGCGCTGGCCGGCACCCGCGAGCAGGCGATTGCCTCGCTGGCCCGCGACCAGATCCGCGCGGTGCCGACCGAGTGGTCGCCCTGGGGCCTTAGGCTCGACAAGCGGGTCGCCCTGCAGACGGTGGACGCCTGGAAGAGCGGCCTGGTCGAGGTGCAGGACGAGGGCTCGCAGCTGGTCGCCATGCTGCTGGGCGCCAGGGCCGGCATGCGGGTGGTCGATTTCTGCGCCGGCGCCGGCGGCAAGACCCTGGCGATCGCGGCCGGGATGGAGAACAAGGGCCAGATCATCGCCTGCGACACCTCGGCCAAGCGGCTGGAGGGGGCGACGGTCCGCCTGCGCCGGGCGGGCGTGCACAATGTCGAGCGCCGCCATATCGAGAGCGAGCGCGACAAGTGGGTCAAGCGCCATGCCGGCGCCTTCGACCGGGTGCTGGCCGATGCGCCCTGCACCGGCACCGGCACCTGGCGGCGCAACCCCGACGGCCGCTGGCGGCTGACCGAGCAGGACCTGGCCGAGCTGGTCGACCTGCAGGGCCGCATCCTCGACAGCTGCGCGCGCCTGGTGAAGCCGGGCGGGCGGCTCGTCTATGCCACCTGCTCGATCCTGGCCGAGGAGAACGAGGCGCAGGTGGAGCGCTTCCTCGCCGCCCATGCCGACTTCCGCGCGGTGCCGGTGGCCGACGCCTGGCCCGCGGGCCAGCCCAACCCGGCCACGGGGCTGGAGGCGTTCCCGGGCCCGGCCCTGCGCCTCAGCCCGGCCCGGCACGGCACCGACGGGTTCTTCGCGGCACTGCTGGAGCGCGCCGCGTGATGGTCGCCGTTCGCCCGGCGGTGCCGGACGATGCGGCGGCGATCGCCCGGGTGCAGGTGGCGACCTGGCAGTCGGCCTATGCCGGCATCTTCCCGGCCGCCTATCTCGACAACCTCAACGACATCCGCATCGCCGCCGGCTGGGGCGATTCGATCGCCCGCAAGGGCCATCGGACCCTGGTGGCGGAGGATGATGCGGCCGGCCGCGCGCCGGTCGTCGGCTTCGTCCATGCCGGCCCCGGGGACGGCGAGGGCGAGGCGGAGGTCTTCACCCTCTATGTCCTGCGGGACCACCAGCGCCGCGGCGTCGGCCGGCTGCTGCTGGGCCTGCTGTGCCGGGACCTGGCCCCGGACCATTCCCGCCTCGTCATCCGCGTGCTGGTGGAGAATGCCCCGGCCCGCGCCTTCTATGAGCGCCTCGGCGGCGTGGCGGGCGATGTCCGCCGGCTGCGCGTCGGCGGGCGCGAGATCGACGAGATCGCCTATCACTGGCCGGACCTGCCCCGACTGTCCGCCGCCCTAGCCGGAGCTGCGCCATGACCGACCGCGTCCTCATCCTCGATTTCGGCTCCCAGGTGACGCAGCTGATCGCCCGCCGGGTGCGCGAGAGCGGCGTCTATTGTGAGATCCATCCCTTCTCCGTCCCGTTCGAGCGCATCCGCGAGATGGCGCCCAGGGCGATCATCCTGTCGGGTGGCCCCGCCTCCGTGCTGGAGGCGACGACGCCGCGCGCCCCGCAGGAGATCTTCTCCATGGGCCTGCCGATCCTCGGCATCTGCTACGGCCAGCAGGCGATGTGCGCGCAGCTGGGCGGCGAGGTGGAGACCTCCGACCATCGCGAGTTCGGCCGCGCCTTCGTCGACGTGAAGGAGGACTGCACCCTCTTCACCGACACCTGGGTCAAGGGTGCGCGCGAGCAGGTGTGGATGAGCCATGGCGACCGCGTCATCCGCCTGCCGCCCGGGTTCCGGGCGGTGGCGACCAGCGAGGGCGCGCCCTTCGCGGTGATCGCCGACGACGAGCGCCGCTTCTACGGCACCATGTTCCACCCGGAGGTGGTGCACACCCCGCACGGCGCGCAGCTGCTGCGCAACTTCACCCATGGCGTCGCCGGCTGCAGCGGCGACTGGACCATGGCCGCCTTCCGCGCCCAGGCGATCGAGCGCATCCGCGCCCAGGTGGGCCGTGAGCGGGTCATCTGCGGCCTGTCGGGCGGGGTCGACAGCGCGGTCGCGGCCATGCTGCTGCACGAGGCGATCGGCGAGCAGCTGACCTGCATCTTCGTCGACACCGGCCTGTTGCGCGCGGGCGAGGCGGACGAGGTGGTGAGCCTCTTCCGCGGCCACTACAATATCCCGCTCGTCCATTCCGACGCGGGCGACCTGTTCCTCGGCCGGTTGGCCGGCGTCACCGACCCGGAGGTCAAGCGCAAGACCATCGGCGGCCTCTTCATCGACGTGTTCGAGATGGAGGCGAAGAAGATCGGCGGGGCCGACTTCCTGGCCCAGGGCACGCTCTACCCCGACGTGATCGAGAGCGTGTCGTTCACCGGCGGCCCGTCCGTCACCATCAAGTCGCACCACAATGTCGGCGGCCTGCCGGCGCGCATGAAGATGAAGCTGGTGGAGCCGCTGCGCGAGCTCTTCAAGGACGAGGTCCGGGCACTCGGCCGCGAGCTCGGCATGCCCGAGAGCATGGTCGGCCGCCACCCGTTCCCCGGCCCGGGCTTGGCCATCCGCTGCCCCGGCGAGGTGACGGCCGAGAAGCTGGAGCTGCTGCGCAAGGCCGACCGCATCTACCTCGAGGAGATCCGCCAGGCCGGCCTCTACGACGCCATCTGGCAGGCCTTCGCCGTCATCCTGCCAGTGCGCACCGTGGGCGTGATGGGCGACGGCCGCACCTACGACTACGCGCTGGCGCTGCGCGCCGTCACCTCGACGGACGGCATGACCGCGGACTCCTACCCCTTCAGCCACGAGTTCCTGTCGCGCGTCGCGACCCGGATCATCAACGAGGTGCGGGGGATTAATCGCGTGGCGTACGATGTTACGTCGAAGCCGCCGGGGACGATTGAGTGGGAGTGAGGGATCGTAGGTTTGGATAGCGTCGGATACGGTGTCGTAGTTTCGGCGGTTTCGGTATTCCGATAGGTTTCGAACGACGTCCGCAAATGGGACTTTTCTGCCGTTTGCGGCCGGTATGTTAAACGGCAGCTACCAACTCAGAATCAGCCGTTCAGGCGTTCGCGGAAAATAGCGAACGGTCATTCCAGATCTCTACCAGCAATTGCCCGCAGGTCGAGGCCTCACGCTTCCTGAAAAGCGCGTTCGCACACCTCAAAGTCGAATCCAGCGTCTGAGCGGCCAATCGCTTCACAGTTCGCCTTGCGCTACGCCCCTCGTTGCTTGAGACTGAAATAACTGTGCGGGTAGTAGTCTATGTGGGTCACTGAGGAAGTTTCGTTAGTCGAGTTCTATGAAACTGGCTTGGGCATGGCCCGCGACGCTGGCTACGATGTCGTTCTATGCTTCGTCGCAAGAGAAGCAGATGCTCCCGGAGCGTACGATGAAATAGTGAGGTCTTGGCAGTCGCTCGACGATCTAACCGGACCGAAAATTCTCTTCCTATTCGCCGGAAATTCGGTGAGAACAAGGATGGAGTCCGAAAACATTTACCGAGAGTCTTTCAACCTCCGTGAGCAGGGAAGGCTTTTGTTCTCACCCGACGTTGCGATGCTTCCCTCTAAGAGAATGAAAACGATTAGGAGAGGCCCTGGGCGGACGCACTACCTAAATATTTCTCACTATGATCTGCGACAGCTCAGGGCTCATACCGAACGGGACCATCCGCTGACCAAAACGCGCAACTCGATGGAGGATCGCCGTTTTGCACGTCACCGACCCGATCGGCCAAGGCGCCACGATGTCGCTCGCGCCCAGACTTCGCAAATACGAGAACTGCGCGATCGTCTTGCATTACAGGAAAGCGACCTCCCGTGCCTTCACCTGACATTTCTCGACGGAAGCGCGCCGCTGCACTATAAAGTGCGCTCAACTGACAACGTATATCAAACGCTCAAAACCATAGTTGAGATCGTCGAATCGAGTGATCTGAAGACACTGAAATCCGATATTTCCGATATTACGCGCCGAACAATATACGTGAGAGAGCAAATTCAAAGGCTCCAGAGAAAAAGTCTGTCTATCCAAGAGATTTTCGTCAGCGTCATAGCTTCTCTTCGCGAAGAAGTCGCGCGAAAGAATGATGGTCATGAACAGGTGCTTATACTCGAAGCAGAGCTCCTAGCCCTAACGCGAGACCCGAGCGAAGAGCGAAGACGTTCCGCTTTTGGCGCCTTCAAAGGAGCTCGAGAGGTTCTCCGCGTGCGTTCCGACTGGCGCGATTTGAGGTCTGGCGTTCAACGCACCATAGACTTGGTACCAAAACTCCAATCTTTCAGCGACGTATCGGATGCCGCCGCTGCTTTTGAAGGACTTAATGAGCAAAAGGTCGCCGAGATTGCTCGCCTAAACGAGCAGCGCATCCACCTGGAATCTCAGAAGGACATGCTTCATCGACGGATGTCTGATCTTGTTAGCCCTCGTAGTATCCGGCAGCGCGTCAGCGATGTGTTATCAGGCGATAGGGAGGCATGGTTGGATACGTTTGTCGTGATTGCTGCGCGCCAAGAGATGGACGCTGCGCGTTCCTATCTTGATATGGTTGGTGCCAATCGGGAGTCCCATTCACTCTCCGAAACCTGGTCTGCAGAACGCATTCAACTTCCCAATGGCCAGCGCTCGCGCTTCGGTCTGATCCAAGCTCCCGCGCAGGGTCTGGACGACATGACAGCCGTCTTAGACTTTCTTCAAAGCAAAGCAAAACCCAAGGCGATCCTACTTATTGGCATGATGGCCGGAATTCCCGGCAAAAGTAGGCTCCTCGACGTCCAAGCACCGAGAAATATCATCAACGGAACGCGTCTTGGTACGCGAGGCGGCCGGATCATAGCCGAACCCCACGGTCGCGACGTCGACCCGGTGATGCACAACCGCCTTCAGTCAATGGACCAAAGGCGGCGTGGTATCGGAGACATCGTGCTGGTTACGCACAAACACTCGATATGCGTTTCCGCCAAGTTCGACGACCTTACCCCGGAGCTGGCTCAAGCTGCTCTGTCCAACGATCCTGAGAACATCGTCGGCATCGAGATGGAAGGCTCGGCTTTGACCTCAAAGCAAGCGGCTTTGCGCCGAAGCGGCGAGGACACAGGCTATTTGATGATCAAAGGCGTTGCCGACTATGCAGGCGGGAAGGCGTCGGGAACAGAGATTATCGCGCTTCAGTCTGCTCTTGAGGCGTCAGGCCTCGCAGATGCAGCCACCCTGCTAGAGGACCCTGATCCCACTACAAACAAACTTCTCAAATCCGCACTGCAAAAGATCGCCACCATCCGCGCTCTGCGCGTCGCGATAGCCCTGATTGAGGAGGGGCAGAAGTAGACCGGCTTAATGTTCTGTGAGTCCACCCGGTGCAAAACCTTCACTTAGAGTCTGTCTGATTGAGGCTTACGCCTAGCTGGCGGGCAATTGTTGGCGTTGCGAATGGCAGATTCCGACGTCAGCGGACATATCCAACACCGCATTGGAGCGGCCTGTGTTGGTCGGCAGCGGCGGTATCAGAAAACATGTGAGCTGGCGGCAGGTAGGCGACGGGTCGTGCCCGCTCTGACGGTACTTTTCGCGACCATCCGGATCCGGGCGTCAGAGCTGGAAAGGATCTGGAAGAACCGATAGTAGCCGATAGATGGCTTGCGGCGATCGGTCGAAATTCCTTAACGATATCAGTAGTGTAGGTTTCTGACGGTCCTGAGCCGGTAGTGTTTGAGCGAAAAATATTTTCTTCAATGATTTCAGATGGTTGATATGGCCTCAAACAATCGAGTGGGAATGAGGACGGGAGCGAGGGCCTGTCGGCTCTTCAGCGCTCGTTCGCTACAAAAGATCAGCCTGATAGCTGGTGGCCATCAGAGAAAGGTGAGTGTTCAGCGGCGGCCGAAGCTAAAATGCTCGCGGCTCCCGTGCGAAGTGCCAAAGGCGGACTAGTCGCCAGTCTTTCCGGCGCGCTTCCGCAATTGCCAGTTCGTTGCTCGTGATGTGAAACGGCGTGCGCTCCCAGCCATTCGTAGTCTTGACCTCGATCAGCCGGTCGCTGCCGTCGGGGTCGAAGCTACGGATGTCGTAGCCGGCCCCGTCGCCATCGGCGTCGGATACCCACCGGATGCGCTCGACAAGATCGTTTCGTCCGGCGGCAAGGAGGTTGGCGCGCTCGTGCGCGAGTACGCGCGCCTCGCCGGCGCGGCCCAATGCGCGGTTGCGGGCGTCGCGCTCGGCGACGTCGTACTTCCGGGCGATGGCGGTCATTTCCTCGAGTTCTGCGGGCGGTGGCCGGTTGCTGTGCGTAGGCGGCGGTCCGATCCAAAGGATGGAGTCTTCTCGCAACACGGCTGACGACGGTCGGCTCGCCATACCGATGACGGATCGGTGCCAATCCGGGTGGCGCGCAAGCCAGCGCGCCACCGCATCCACCAGCGAGCCCTGGAGATTGAACGCGGGCCTGTAGCCGGTAACCCAGGTCTCGCCGAGGCCCTGGAGCACCGCGCTGATGTTCCTGTACTTGAACTCCACGGAGCCGCGAGACCGGCCGATTACGTCCCTCAGATCGCGGTTGTGCTCGGCCTTGACGTAGCGCCGGCCGGCAATGTCGTCGGTGAGCATCGCGAAATAGTCCGCGACGATGGCATCGTTCTGCCAGTCTTCCCAGTCATCGGCCATCGATCGGTCGCGTCCGGGGAGGGACCGGCGGCTCGGTCACGCCAGCAACCGCGTCGGCACGCCCAGCGCCGGGCCGGCCAGGGCGAGGCGCTGGTCGAGCGTGTGGACCATCGCCCCATGCTCGGACGCCGCGGCGAGGTGGAGGGCGTCGCCCGAGCGGAGGCCGAGGGCGTGCTGGTCGACGAACCTTGCCGCCGTCCGGAAGTGCAGGGCGGTCACCGCCAGGATGGTAAGGGTCTCGGCCACGAGCGTATTGAACATCGCCATGGCTGCGGCCCGCTGCTCCAGCGTGACCTGGCCGGTTCTCAGCTTGATGGCCATGGCGGAGGACACCTCGGTGATCGTCCAGTCGCTGATCCGCAGGTCCGCGGGGTCCTGCGCCGCCAGCCAGTCCTGCACCCGCCATGTCATCGGTTCGTTGGCGAGCGCCGCGACGATCAGCGAGGTGTCGAGATAGAGCATCAGTAGCGATCGTCGTCCCGCATCGACCGCACCAGATCGGCGGCCCCGTCCGGTTGCGGCGGCATGCTTGCGGTCAGCGCCCGGAGCAGGCGGACATCGACCGGCTTGCGCGGCGGCGCGACGGCCGTGAGGCGCGCCACCGCCTTGCCGCGCCGGGTGATGTCGATGGAAGCGCCGGCTTCGACGCGATCGACGAGTTCGCTGAGATGGGCCTTGGCGTCCGCCAGGCTGACCGCGTTCATGTCACGCTCCTGACCATCAGCTTAGTCATGTAGCGCTGGGATAGCGAAAAATCCAGCAGGTCCACGGACCGCCGGGCGGCATTGCCACCCTTCGCCCGGCTCTCGCAGGCCGCCAATCAGTTGGCCTCGGTCCACGGATCGATCACCGTCAACCCAGCCGCCTCGAATGCGCTCGTATCCCGCGACGCCACCGCGAACCCGTGCGCGGCAGCGATCGCGGCGATGTAGCCGTCCGGCGTGGGGAAGCCCTTTCCGGCCGCGCGCGCCCGAACGGCGAGGTCGGCATGGCGCCGCGCCGCCGACGTATCGAATGGCAGGATGCGCGCCGCAAATACGTCCAGCACATCGTCGAGTGCTGCGGCCAGGGCGTTCTTGCGCTTCCCGGCCGGCAGGGCGCCGATGCCGAACAGAAGCTCGGCGACGGTAATGCTGGAAAGGAACAAGGTCTCGGCCGACTGGGTATCGAGCCATCCGCGCACCCGAGGATCCGGTTCGCGCGTCATCGCTGCCGAGACGACGTTGGTGTCCAGCAGGATCATTCGAAGCGTCCCGTCATTCGAATTTCACGGGCTCGGCCGGGCGCGTATCCCGGACCTGTTCGATCGCCTCGATATCGGCGTTGGTGATGTCGTGCTTCCGCCCGATCTCCCGCAGGGCGGCGCCCAGCAGCAGCCGGCCCTCGGGGCGCACGGCGGCCTCCAGGATGGCGCGCATCTCCGCTTCCGTGCTGCGATTGTGCTGCGCCGCGCGGACCTTCAGGGCGCGGTGCACCTCGTCGGAGAGGTTGCGGATGGTGACGGCGGCCATGATGGCATGCTCTGCAGTTTGATAGCGGAGCTGGCAATGTAGTCGCCATGATGGCGTTCGGCCAGGGCGAGGGCGATGCTTTCCCGCCGCGCCGCGAACACGACAGCGCGGTTTCGTCACGCCGCATCCCCGTCACGACTGGGCTATAAGCTCGGCCCCCCAGCCCCTTCCCGAGCCGCGCACGGACCCGATGATTCGCCTCGACAACATCAGCAAGCAGAACGGCCACCAGATCCTCTTCATCGACGCCTCGATGGGCATCCAGAAGGGGGAGAAGGTCGGGCTGGTCGGGCCGAACGGCGCCGGCAAGACGACGCTGTTCCGCATGATCACCGGGGCGGAGCGGCCCGACGACGGCCAGGTGGTGATCGATGCCGGCATGACCATCGGCTATTTCAGCCAGGATGTCGGCGAGATGGCGGGGCAGAGCGCGGTGGCGGCGGTGATGGACGGCGCCGGCCCGGTGAGCGGGCTGGCGGCCGAGATGGCCGATCTGGAAGCCGCGATGGTGGACCCGGACCGCGCCGACGAGATGGACGAGCTCGTCACCCGCTATGGGGATGTCCAGGGGCAGTTCGAGGAGCTGGACGGCTACGCGCTGGAGGGCCGCGCGCGCGAGGTGCTGGCCGGCCTCAGCTTCAGCCAGGAGCGGATGGACGGCGACGTCGGCCAGCTCTCGGGCGGGTGGAAGATGCGCGTGGCACTGGCCCGCATCCTGCTGATGCGCCCGGACGGCATGCTGCTCGACGAGCCCAGCAACCATCTCGACCTGGAAAGCCTGATCTGGCTGGAGGCCTTCCTCAAGGGCTATGACGGCGCGCTCCTGATGACCTCGCACGACCGCGAGTTCATGAACCGCATCATCGGCAAGGTGGTGGAGATCGACGGCGGCACGCTCACCACCTATTCCGGCAACTACGACTTCTACGAGCAGCAGCGGGCGATGGGCGAGAAGCAGCGCCAGGCGCAGTTCGAGCGCCAGCAGGCGATGCTGGCCAAGGAGATCAAGTTCATCGAGCGCTTCAAGGCGCGCGCCTCGCACGCGGCCCAGGTGCAGAGCCGGGTCAAGAAGCTCGACAAGATCGAGCGGGTCGAGCCGCCCCGGCGGCGCCAGTCGGTGCAGTTCGAGTTCCGCCCCGCGCCGCGCTCCGGCGACGACGTGGTCGGCTTCCGCAACGTCCACAAGCGCTATGGCAGCCAGTCGATCTATGCCGGCTTCGACCTCCAGGTCCGCCGCAAGGAGCGGTGGTGCGTGCTGGGCGTCAACGGCGCCGGCAAGTCCACCCTGCTGAAGCTGGCGGCGGGTGCGGCCGAGCCGGACGAGGGCGCGGTCAGCATCGGCAGCAGCGTCAAGATGGGCTACTTCGCCCAGCACTCCATGGACCTGCTGGACGGCGACGAGACCATCTTCGAATCGCTGGAAGGCTCGTTCCCGCAGGCGGGGCAGGGGCCCCTGCGGGCGCTGGCCGGCTGCTTCGGCTTCTCCGGCGACGACGTCGAGAAGCGCTGCCGGGTGCTGTCGGGCGGCGAGAAGGCGCGCCTCGTCATGGCCAAGATGCTGTTCGACCCGCCCAACTTCCTGGTCCTCGACGAGCCGACCAACCATCTCGACATGGCGACCAAGGAGATGCTGGTGGAGGCCCTGTCGGGCTTCGAGGGCACCATGCTGTTCGTCTCGCACGACCGCCGCTTCCTGGCCGCCCTCTCCAACCGGGTGCTGGAGCTGACGCCGGACGGCATCCACCCCTACACCGGCGGCTATACCGAGTATGTCGCGCGCACCGGCCAGGAGGCGCCTGGCCTGCACCCCGGCTGAGGCGCCGGCAAGGGCGGCCGGGCCGCATGACCATCCTGGTCGCGGGCAGTGCCGGGCACCTGGGCGAGGCGGTGATGCGCGTCCTGCGCGCGTCGGGTCGCCCGGCGATCGGGATCGATGCCCGGCCGTCGCCCTTCACCGATCATGTCGGCTCGATCACCGACCGCGCCTTCCTGCGCACCGTGCTGCAGGACGGCGTCCGCTCGGTCATCCACGCCGCCGCCCTGCACAAGCCGCACGTGGTGACGCACCCGCACCAGGCCTTCGTCGAGGTCAACCTCGGCGGCACCCTGGCCCTGCTGGAGAGCGCGAGCGACGCCGGGGTCGGAAGCTTCGTCTTCACCAGCACGACCAGCGCGTTCGGGTCGGCCCTGGCCCCGGCCCCCGGGCTGCCGGCCGCCTGGATCACCGAGGACGTCGCGCCGGTGCCGCGCAACATCTACGGCACCACCAAGCTCGGCGCGGAGCATCTGTGCGAGATGTTCGCCCGCCGCGGGCGGCTGGCGGTGGTCGTGCTGCGCACCTCGCGCTTCTTCCCGGAGGAGGACGACGCCGCCGCCGTCCGCAACCGCTTCGACCGCGACAACGCCCAGCTCAACGAGCTCCTTTATCGACGGGTCGACCTGGAGGACGCGGTGCAGGCCCACCTGCTCGCCGTCGACCGCGCGCCCGGGCTCGGCTTTGCGCGCTTCATCGTCTCCGCCCCGTCGCCGTTCCGCCGCGGCGACCTGGCGGCGCTGCGGCGCGACCCGGCGGCCGTGGTCTGGCGCCGCTTTCCCGCCGCCCAGGCGCTCTACGCCGCCCGCGGCTGGTCGATGTTCGACGACATCGACCGCGTCTATGTCAGCCGGCGCGCCGTCGCCGGGCTGGGCTGGGCCCCGCGCTGGGGCTTCGCCCAGGCCCTGCGGCGGCTGCGCGACGGCGAGGATTTCCGCAGCCCGCTCGCCCGCGCGGTCGGCCGCAAGGGTTATCACGCTGGCGGGCCGGGCGGCGGCTTCGCCGACGGTCCCTATCCGGTCGAGGCATAGGGCGGCCGCGGTGCGGGCCGGCTCAGAGCCGCAGGCCGCCCGACACCTCGATCCGCTGGGCGTTGATCCAGCGGTTGTCGGGCGACAGCAGGCTGGCGATCATCGGCCCGATATCGTCAGGCACGCCGACCCGCCCGAGCGCGGTCATGCCGGCATAGGTCCGGTTCAGGTCGGGCGTGTCGCGGACGGCGCCGCCCAGGAAGTCCGTCTCGATCGCCCCCGGCGCCACGGTGTTGACGGCGATGCCGCGGGGGCCGAGCTCGCTTGCCATGTAGCGGGTCAGCACCTCGACCGCGCCCTTGACGGCGGCATAGGCGGACCAGCCGGGCGGGGCGATGCGCGTCAGGCCCGAGGAGAGGTTGACGATGCGCCCGCCGTCGGCCAGCAGCGGCAGCAGCGCCTGGGTCAGGAAGAAGACGCCCTTGAAGTGTACGTCGACCAGCCGGTCGAACTGCGCCTCGGTGGTGTCGGCGATCGACGCATGCTCGCCGTGGCCGGCATTGTTCACCAGGTGATCGAAGGTCGGGCGCTGCCAGGTCTCGTCGAGCGCGGCCCGCAGCCGGTCGGCGAACGCCCCGAAGGACGCGACGTCGCCGGTGTCGAGCCGCAGGGCGACCGCCTTGCGGCCCATTGCCTGGATCTCCGCGACGGTGGCCGCCGCCTCGTCGTCGCGGCTGCGATAGGTGAGGACGAGGTCGCCGCCGCGCCGGGCGATGCTGACGGCGGCATTGCGGCCGAGGCCGCGGCTGGCGCCGGTAACGAGGGTGATCTTGGTCATGGAATGGCTCCGGTTGGGTGACGACGCAGATATGCGGCGTGGATCCCCGTCGCGGTTGCCGGAACCTGGACAGTCCTTGCCTGATCCTGCAAAGCGGATGCGCGGGCCGCCGCGGCCGGGTAGGCTCCGCCCATGACAGCCCTGCTCGACGCCGTCCGCCGCCATGCGGACGCCCACGCCCACGCCGACCGGGCCGGCGCAGTGCCGACCCCGGTCCCCGGCCTCTCGACCGTGCGCGCCGTCCGGCCAGGCGACATCGTCCATGCCATCATGCGCCCGCTGGTCTGCCTCGTCCTGCAGGGCAGCAAGCACGTCGCGATGGGGCGGCAGTCCTTCGATTTCTCCGCCGGCGACTCCCTGCTGATCACCGCCGACGTGCCGACCGTCAGCCAGGTCACCCGCGCCAGCCTGTCCGCGCCCTATTATTCGCTGGTGCTGGAGCTGGACCCGGCGGTGATCGCGGAGCTGGCGGGGCAGATGCGGGCGGTCGCGGTCGCCGACCACGCGCCGGTGCGCGTCGACCCGACCGAAGCCGAGGTCGCGGACGCCGCCTTGCGGCTGGTGCGCCTCATCGACCGCCCGGCCTCCCTGCCGGTGCTGCAGGCCCAGCATGTGCGCGAGATGCACTACTGGCTGCTGGCCGGGCGCCACGGCTCGGCCATCCGCCGCCTCGGCTGGCCGGGCAGCCACGCGCAGCGGATCGCGCGCGCGGTCGCCCTCTTGCGGGCGGAGTTCGCCCAGGCCCTGCCGGTCGATCGCCTGGCGGCCGCGGCCGGGATGAGCCCGTCCGCCTTCCACCAGCATTTCCGCGCCACCACCTCCCTGTCGCCGCTGCAGTTCCAGAAGCAGCTGCGCCTGATCGAGGCGCGGCGCCTGATGCAGGCGGAAGGCATGACCGCAGCCAGCGCCGCCTTCGCCGTCGGCTATGAGAGCGTGCCCCAGTTCACGCGGGAATATGGCCGCATGTTCGGCCTGCCGCCGGCGCAGGATGCCAGGGCGGCGCGGCTGGGCGCGCTGGCGGGCTGAGGCCCTTCGGCGCGCGTCAGGGGCCGAGCGCCCGCTCGATGTAGGGCTCCAGCAGGCGCAGGGCCTCGCGCTCGATCTCGCCGGTCTCGAGCCAGTCCGGCGCCTCGACGACGGCGCGGTGGGTCAGTGCCTCGATGCAGGTTTCCAGGACCAGCGCGACCATCCGCACCCGCGCCGGCGGCAGGGCAGGGGCCCGCCGCTGCAGGTCGGCCGCGATCTTCGCCTGCAGCACCGCGCTGACGGCCATCGCGTCGGCCAGCGCGCCGATCCGCGGCACCTGCTCCACCAGGACCTTGTGCAGCGCCGGTGCGACGCGGTGCGCCTCCAGGCCGGCGCGCACCAGGGCCGCCACCACGGCGCGCGGGGTTTCCTCGCAGGGCAGGGCCAGCACCGCGTCGACCCGCGCCACCAGTTCGGCGACATGCGCCGATGCCAGGGCGGCGACCAGGCCCTCCTTGTTGGGAAAATACTCGTAGAGCGACCCGATGCTGACGCCCGCCGTCTCGGCGACGAGGTTGGTGGTGGTGCGGTCGTAGCCGTGGCTGGTCAGAACCCGAGCCGTCGCCTCCAGGATCATCGCCACGGTGTGCTTCGAGCGGCCCTGGAGCGGCCGTTTGCGGGGGCTTGCCGTCCTGGTCGCCATCGCGTCCGGCCTTCCTCGAACCCGAGTTGAGAAGCTGAGTAAACGCTCGGATTATCGACCGGCCGGCGAGGTAGCGCAAGGCGGGTTCGAGGAGAAGGTCGTGATCAGGATCGACGAGCAGTTCATATCCGGCGGCGAACGCTGCGACGCATGGCTCTACCTGCCGGACGGGCCGGGGCCGCATCCCTGCATCGTGTTCGCCCACGGCATCGGCGCCATCCGCCAGGTGCGGGTCGGCGCCTATGCCGAGCGCTTCGCGGCGGCGGGCTATGCCGTGCTCGCCTTCGACTACCGCAAGTGGGGCACCAGCCAGGGCGCGCCGCGCTTTCTGTGCGACATCCGCGGCCAGCACGCCGACATCCATGCCGCGATCGACCACGCGCGGGGACACGCCGCGATCGATCCCGCCCGCATCGTCCTCTTCGGCACCTCGTTCGGCGGCGGGCACGCCATCGTCGTCGGCTCGGAGCGGCCGGAGCTGGCGGCGGTGATCGCCCAGTGCGCGGTGGTCGACGGCCTGGCGGCGGCGGTGAAGGCGCCGCCGGTCCTGGCACTACGCTGGATGCTGGCCGGCCTGGCCGACCAGCTCCGGGCCCTGTTCGGCGGCACCCCCTATCGCATCAAGCTGGCCGGCGAGCCGGGGGAACTCGCGCTGATGACCGCGCCCGGCGCGGAAGCCGGCTACCGCGCGATGATCGACGGCCCGTCGCCCTGGCAGAACCTGATCGGTGCCCGGTTCATCCTGCGCATCCCCTTCTATCGCCCGATCCGGCGCGCCCGGCGGGTCCGGCCGCCGCTGCTGATGGTGGTGACCGACCGGGACGAGATCTGCCCCCCTTCGGCCATCGCCAGGGTGGCCCGGCTCGCCCCGCGCGGCGAAGCCGTCCACTTCGACGCCGGCCATTTCGAGATCTATTTCGGCGACTTCTTCGAGCGGGCCACGGCGGCGATGCTCGCTTTCCTGGCGACCACCCCGGCTGCTGTGGCGGAGGGCGTCTCGTGACCGCGGCCGCGATGTACCTGCCCCAGGTGCTGGCCCTGGTGGCCCTGTCCTTCCTGACCGGGCTCGTCATCCTCGTCACCCGCCTGGCCGACCTGCTGCGCCACGGCCGCCCGCTCGCCTTCTATGAGGAGTTCGACGGGAGCGGCGCGCCGCGCTCGGTCCTGCGGCCGACCCGGCAGCTCGCCAACCAGTTCGAGTTCCCGGTGCTGTTCCACGTCCTGGTCGCCATCGCCATCGCGATCCCGGTGATCGATCCCCTGCTGGCCGGGCTCGCCTGGGCCTATGTCGCGCTGCGCTGGGCCCATGCGGCCAGCCACCTCGTCGGCAACCGGCTCTATGTCCGCACGCCGGTGTTCATGGCGGGCAGCCTCGTCCTGCTCGCCATGTGGACGGTGCTGGGGCTGGCCGTGCTCAGCTAGCCTGTCATCGCCGCCGCGAGCGCCGCGAACACCCGCTCGTCGGTCGACTGGGCGACGTTGAAGCGCAGGAAGGCGCCGGCGGTCTGCGAGACGCTGAAGACGTTGCCCGGCGCCAGCACCACCCCGTCGCGCATGCAGCGCCGGGCGATCTCGGCCGAATCCTGGCCGTCCGGCAGTCGGCACCACAGGAAGAAGCCGCCCCGGGGCACGATCCAGGGCTCGAGGCCGAGCGCCGCCAGGCGGTCGATCGCCTGGCGGCGGGCGCGGTCCAGGCGCTGGCGGACCTCGTCCATATGCTTGCGATAGCCGCCGCCCGCCAGCACGCTCGCCACCAGCTCGGCCGCGAGCGGGCTCGGGCCGCCGAAGCGGGTGGCGAGCTGCAGGTCGAGCAGGCGCTCGATCCAGTCCGCCCGGGCGGCGATGTAGCCGCAGCGCGCCGAGGACGAGAGCGTCTTCGAGAAGCTGCCGATGCGCACGACCCGGTCGAGCCCGTCCGGCACCGCCAGGCGCGACGCCGGCTCGGTCTCGAAGTCCGCGAAGATCTCGTCCTCGACGATCGTCAGGTCGTGGGCCGCGGCCGCGGCCAGCACGCGGTGGGCGGTGCGCGCCGACAGCCGGGCCCCGGTCGGGTTGTGCAGGGCCGAGTTGGTGATGTAGAGGCGCGGGCGCTCGGCCATCAGCGCGCGCTCGAAGGCCGCCACGTCCGGCCCGTCCGGCGTATGGGGCACGCCCACGATCCGCACCGGGTGCGCGCGCAGGAGCGCCCGGAAATTGAAGTAGCAAGGATCGTCGACCAGCACGCCGTCGCCCGGCCTCAGCAGCAGCCGGCAGACGAGGTCGATCGCCTGGGTGCCGGACTCGGCGAGCATGACCTGGTCCGCGGTTGCCTCCAGCCCCTCCTCGGCGAAGCGGGCCAGCAGCAGCCGGCGGAGCACCGGCGATCCCCGCGTCGTCCCGTACTCGCACAGGACCGCGTCGTCCGCCCGGGCCAGCGCGCGCAGGCCGCGGCGCAGCGCGGCGTTCGGCATCCAGTCGGCCGGCAGCCAGCCGCAGCCGGGCCGGAGCACGCCCGGCTCGGCATCCAGCGACTGCCGCGAGACCCAGAACGGATCGACGTCGCGCTCGCGCGACGGCCCCGCGGCCGCCAGCGCCATCGGCGGCAGGCCGCTGCCCGTGACGAAGAAGCCGGCGCCGCGCCGGGCGCGGATCACCCCCTGGGCCGCCAGCCGGTCGTAGGCCTCGACCACGGTCGACGGCGACACGCCCATCGTCGCGGCAAAGCGCCGGACCGAAGGCAGCCGGTCGCCCGCCGCCAAGGTGCGGTTCGCGATCCGCGCCCGGACCGTGTCCATCAGCGCCTGGGTCCGCGTTCCGTCCCGGCCGTCCATGCAATCCACTCCCGCCTGTACTGAAATCGTGACCCATACAGATCGGCCGGATTGTATGCCTCTGTCCCTGGCCACGCCAACCCCCGCGGGCTACTGGTCGGGCCGCAACTGCGAGGGATCATGGAACGGACAACGGCCGGCTGGGGCAATGGCCTCCTCGGCGTCATCATCTTCAGCGGCTCGCTGCCGGCGACGCGCGTCGCGGTCGCCGACTTCTCGCCCTTGTTCCTGACGTCGGCGCGGGCGGCGATCGCGGCACTGCTCGGCGCGGCCTTCCTGCTGGCGCTCGGCCAGCGCCGGCCGGCGCGCGGCGACCTCGGCCCGCTGGCGATCGTGGCGCTGGGGGTGGTGGTCGGCTTTCCGCTGCTGACGGCGCTCGCCCTCCAGCATGTCACCGCGGCGCACTCGATCGTCTTCATCGGCCTGCTGCCGCTCGCCACCGCCACCTTCGGCGTCCTGCGCGGGGGTGAGCGGCCGCGGCCGGCCTTCTGGCTGTTCTCGGCCCTGGGGGCGGCCACCGTCAGCGGCTTCGCCCTGTCGCAGGGCGGGGCCGGCTCGGTCGCGGGCGACCTGCTGATGATCGCCGCCGTCCTGCTGTGCGGGCTGGGCTATGCCGAGGGGGCGACGCTGTCGCGCCGGCTCGGCGGCTGGCAGGTGATCTCCTGGGCGCTGCTGCTGGCGCTGCCGGTGATGGGGGCGGCCACCCTGCTGACCCTGCCCGACGGCTGGGGCGGGGTCGGCGGACCGGCCTGGGCCGGCCTCGCCTATGTCTCGGTGTTCAGCATGCTGGTGGGGTTCGTCTTCTGGTACCGCGGCCTGGCCCGGGGCGGCATCGCCGGGGTCGGGCAGCTGCAGCTCCTGCAGCCCTTCTTCGGGCTGGCCCTGGCGGCCCTTCTGCTCGGCGAGCCGGTCGCCTGGACGATGGTCGCCTCGACCGTGCTGGTCGTGGGGTGCGTCGCCGGGGCCAGGCGCTTCGCCTGAACCCGGGCGACGGGGTGGCTGCCCTCTATTGCGGGTCGCGGGCGGGGCGGCGGACGGCGCGGATCGTGCCGCTGCGGGCGCCGCCGCAGAAGAAGCGGTCGCCGCCGTCGGATTCGACACCGGACAGGCCGACCCCGGCCGGCATGTCGATCCGCTCCAGCACCGCGCCCGTCTCGGGGTCGATGCGCCGCAGGTCGCTCTCCTCGCCCTCCCAGGTGCCGTGCCACAGCTCGCCGTCGACCCAGGTGACCCCGGTGACGAAGCGGCTGCACGGGATGGTCCGCAGGATCGCCCCGGTGCCGGGATCGACCTGGTGGATGCGCTGGTTGCGGTACTGCCCGACCCAGAGCATGCCCTCGGCCCAGGCCATGCCGGAATTGCCGCCGTCGGGGGCGGGGATGGTCGCCAGCACTTGGCCCGACCCCGGATCGATCTTCTGGATGCGATCCTCGGCGAGCTGGAACAGGTGCCGGCCGTCGAAGGCCGTGCCCGCATGGGCGAAGACTTCGATCGACCGCGCCAGCTGGCCGCTGGCCGGGTCGACGGCGTTCAGCCGGTCGCCGGAGGCGAACCAGACATGCCGGCCGTCGAAGGAGACCCCGTGCACCTGGTCCGCGCCAGGAAAGGGGCCATACTCTTGGAGGATCTGGGCTTGGGATGTTTTCATGCCCCGAGCCTACCCGCCCGGCAGGGGACCCGGGAGTAACAAGCTTGTCGGGAATCCCGGCGCCGGCGGGGCCATCCAGCGCCGCGCCCGGCCGCGCCCGAGCGGCTGCGCCCGGCCCGCCGCCGCCAGCGCGTCCAGCCCCCGCTGCACGGTCCGCGGGCTGGTGCCGAGCGCCAGCGCCAGGGCCGAGCTCGACCAGGCCTCGCCGTCGGCGAGGCAGGCCAGCAGGGCGGCGTGGGGCTCGTCGACCGGCGGTGCCAGCACCACCACCGCCCGGCCGTCCGGCGCCGCCAGGGCGAAGCCGTGCCGGGTCGCCGCGACCCGGGCCAGGGGCAGCAGCTCCGCCCGCAGCCGCCCGACCTCGACCCGCAGCCGGGCGCGATGGGATTCGTCGGCCTGCTTGCCCCGGAAGGCGCGGGCCACGAGGACGGCCCGCGACACGTCGCCCGGCCAGGCTTCGGCGAGCGCGCGGGCGATCGCGAACAGGACCGGCCGGGTCGCCAGCGGGACGACCGTGCCGGCGTCCCGCACGGCGTGGCGGCAGGCATCGACGACCAGCGCGCCGGACGCCAGCAGCGCCTCGACCTCCTCCAGCGGCAGGAGCCGTTCCTCGCCGCCGGCGATCCGGCGGGCGGCCGGCGCCTCAAGCAGGCGCGCCACGCCATCGACCTCGGCTGCCAGCGCCGGGATGCCGGATCGGCGCGCCGCCTCCTCGGCCCGGGCCAGCGCCTCGCGCGCCGGCTTCGTCCGGAGGCGCCGGATGGCGATCCCGGCCAGGACCAGCGCGTGGGTGGCGCGCGAGGCGGGCGGCAAGGACGCCGGGTCGATGCCGGCCAGCGCCTGCTCGGCCTCGTCGAGCCGGCCGATCAGGAGCAGGCGGCGCCCCGCGAGCTGCCGCGCATGGCCGGCATTGGCCAGGTCGCCATGGGCGGCCAGCGTCGCCCCCGCGGCCTCCAGTGCGGCCGGCGGCCAGGCGAGGTCGCGCGAGACCAGCGCGATCTCCGCCTCGGCCACGACGCAGCGCGCGCGGGCCACAGCCTCCTTCGGCCCGAAGCCGCGGCCGGCGCGCCGCAGCAGCCCCTTTGCACGGTCGATGTCGCCCAACTGCGCCATGGCGATGCCGCGCAGCGCCAGGGCCGGCGGGTCGTCGCGCAGCGCCACCCGGTTCAACGCGCCCAGCGGATCGCCCGCGGCGAGCGCGCGGGCGGCCGCGGTGATCAGCGCATCCATCGGCCGCCCGGCCGGCCCGTCCCGTCCAACGCGGGCTCAGGCGGCCTGGGCCCGGCGGTTCCACGGCATGGTGCGCAACAGCACCGCCATCCCGCACCAGCCGGTCGCACCCGCCATCATCAGGCCGGCCCCGACGAAGCCCGACAGGGCGAAGAATCCGGGATGGACGAGAAAGCCCAGCACCACGCCCAGCAGCACCAGCCCGCCCGCGATCAGCTGCACCTGCCGCATGATCTCCAGCGGCTGGCGCCGGTCGACCCGGGTCGGCAGGCCCGACGCCCGCCACGCCTCGATCCCGCCGGCCAGCAGGAAGCAGGGGGCGCCGTCCGCGGCCGCTGCCAGCCGTCCGGCATTCGCCTCGGTCCGCATGCCGGACCGGCAGTGGAAGATCACCGGCGCGGCGGAGCGCGGCAGCGCGTCGATCCGGTCGAGCGGCAGGTTGGTCGCGCCGTCGATGCGCTCGCGCGCATGCTCGTCGGCGTCGCGGACATCGATCAGCACGGCGCCCTCGGCCACCAGCCGCCGGGCCTCCGCGGGGGAAATCGCGGCCATCGTCATCGCGTCACTCCTTGCAGTAGAGGTCGTAGAGGGTGGCGAGCAGCGTCTCGATGCGGGCATCGGCGATGCGGTACCACAGGGTCTGGCTCTCCCGGCGGAAGGTGACCAGCCCTTCGTCCCGCATCCGGCCGAGGTGCTGCGACAGGGCCGACTGCGACAGGCCGACCCGGCGCGCCAGGTCGCCCACGGTCATCTCGCCATGCTCGACCAGCCGGCACAGCACCATCAGCCGACGGGCGTTGGCCAGCGTCCGCAGCATGTCGGCGACCGCGCCCGCCTTGGCCTCGAATGCGGCCTGGTCCATCGGAGGTTCCAGCATCGGCTCCCATAAATTAGACGATGCTAATTTAGTAGAGAGAGATGTTTCGTCAAGGTCGCGTCGGCGAGGCAGCCGACGGAATCGCGCCACACTTGTCACTCTCGCCGCCCGGCGGGCGCTTCTAGCTTTCCCGTCGAACCAGCCCGTCGCTGGAGAACGGAGAGGGAAGATGACGAAGCACATGATCGGCACCCGCCAGGAATGGCTGGCCGCACGGCTCGACCTGCTGCGGGCGGAGAAGGAGCTGACGCGGCGCAGCGACGAACTGGCGCGGCAGCGGCAGGCGATGCCGTGGGTCCGGGTCGACCGGGACTACCGGTTCGACACCGACGGCGGCGCCGCCTCGCTGGCGGACCTGTTCCAGGGCCGCTCGCAGCTCCTCGTCTATCACTTCATGTTCGGCCCGGACTACGCGGCCGGCTGCCCGTCCTGCTCGCTGATCGCGGACGGCTTCAACGGGTTCACGGTGCACCTGGCCCACCACGACGTCATGCTGTGGGCGGTCTCGCGGGCGCCGCTGCCCCGCCTGCAGGCCTACAAGCAGCGCATGGGCTGGACCTTCCCCTGGGCGTCCTCGGCCGACGACGACTTCAACCTGGACTTCAACGTCTCGTTCACCGAGGCCCAGCAGCGGGGCGGCGGCTTCGAGTACAACTACCGGCCGCAGCCGGCACTTGCCGCGCAGCCGGGCGAAGCGGGCGGCGGCGAGGGGCCGGAGGCGGAGTTCGCCGCCCTGTGCGGGACCGACACCGCCACCTTCCAGCGCGACCGGCCGGGCATGAGCGCGTTCGTGCGGGAGGACGACGTCGTCTACCACACCTATTCCACCTACTCCCGGGGGCTGGACGGCCTGTGGGGGTCCTACCAGTGGCTCGACCGGGCGCCCAGGGGGCGCAACGAGGCCGGCCTGTGGTGGCGCCGCCGCGACGAGTACGGGGGCGAGGCGCGCGGGTAGCGCGTCGTCGCGAAAAAATCCGCCGCCGCATGTCACACGGGGCCATCGTCGTCTCGTCCTCGGGGCGGAACCGAAATCCGACCACGGAGATGACGATGACCCCGCGTATCAAGGAACCCCTCAAGGCCGCTCCCGCCGCCATCAAGGCGATGATGGAGCTGGAGGCGGCACTCGGCGCCAGCGGCCTCGACCACGGGCTGCTGGAGCTGGTGAAGCTGCGCGCGTCGCAGATCAATGGCTGCGCCTTCTGCATCCACATGCATTCGACCTATCTGCGCCGGCATGGCGAGAGCGAGATGAAGCTCTACATGCTGAACGCCTGGCGCGAATCCTCCCTCTACACCCCGCGCGAGCGGGCCGCGCTGGCCTGGACCGAGGCCCTGACGCGGCTGGCCGAGACCGGCGCCCCCGATGCCGACTATGATCTGGTGAAGGCGGAGTTCAGCGAGGCCGAACAGGTGAACCTCACGCTCGCGATCGGTGCGATCAACGTCTGGAACCGGCTGCAGGTCGGCTTCCGGGCGGTCCACCCGGCATAGGGCGGGCCCATGGCGCCGATCGACGCCGCCACCGGCCTGTTCGAGGCGCACCGGCCCCGGCTGGTGCGCCTCGCCTACCGGATGCTGGGCTCCATGGCGGAGGCGGACGACGTGGTGCAGGAGGCCTGGCTGCGCTGGCGGCGGGTCGACCCGGCCGCGGTTGCGGAGCCGGCGGCCTACCTCCACCGCACCGTCACTCGCCTCTGCCTGGACGCGATGAAGTCCGCCCGGGCCCGGCGCGAGACCTATGTCGGCCCCTGGCTGCCGGAGCCGATCGCCGAGCCGGCCGAGGACGGGATGCGGCTCGACGAGCTGACGCTCACCTTGATGCTGGCGCTGGAGCGGCTGTCGCCGCTGGAGCGCGCGGCCTTCCTGCTGCATGACGTCTTCGCCGTGCCGCTCGACGAGGTCGCCGCCACCCTCGATCGCGATCCGGCCGCGGTCCGCCAGCTCGCCGTCCGCGCCCGCCGCCACGTCCGCACCGAGCGGCCGCGCTATCCGGTCGCCCGCGACGAGGGCGAGCGCATGGCCCGGGCCTTCTTCGCCGCCTCCTCCGCGGGCGACCTGGCCGGCCTGCGGGCGATGCTGGCGCAGGACGTGGTGCTGCGCTCGGACGGCGGCGGCAAGGTCCACGCCTTCCGCAACCCGATCGTCGGGCTGGACCGGGTGCTGCGCCTCTATGCCGGGCTGCTCCGCAAGCTGACGGCCCGGCCGGCGGAGTTCGTCCGCCCGGCATGGATCGACGGCCTGCCCGGCTATGTCAGCCGCGAGCGCGACGCCGTCCTGCAGACGACCGCGCTCGCCATCGCGGACGGCCGCATCGTCGCCATCTACATCACCCGCAATCCCGACAAGTTGACCAGGTTCGCGGCGGCCCCCGGCCCATCCGTGCATTGAGCCGGCCGGGCCGGCCGCCTATCTATGGTGCCTCGATCCCGCGAACCGGAGGGCAGCACCATGACCCAGTCGACCGAGACCGCCATCCTCGCCGGAGGCTGCTTCTGGGGGATGCAGGACCTGATCCGCAAGCGCCCGGGCGTGCTCGCCACCCGCGTCGGCTACACCGGCGGTGACGTGCCCAACGCCACCTACCGCCACCACGGGACCCATGCCGAGGGCATCGAGATCACCTTCGACCCGTCCCGCATCACCTATCGCGACCTGCTGGAGTTCTTCTTCCAGATCCACGACCCGAGCACGCTGAACCGGCAGGGCAACGACCGCGGCACCTCCTACCGCTCCGGCATCTACTATCTGAGCGAGGCGCAGAAGGCCGAGGCCCTCCGCACCATCGCCGATGTCGACGCCTCCGGCATGTGGCCGGGCAAGGTGGTGACGGAGGTGAAGCCGGCCGGCGACTTCTGGGAGGCCGAGCCCGAGCACCAGGACTATCTGGAGCGCTATCCGGCCGGCTACACCTGCCACTTCATCCGGCCGGACTGGAAGCTGCCGCGCCAGGGCAAGGCGGCCTGAGCCAGAGGCCGAGAACGAAGGGGAGGGGCCGGTGCGCAAACTCGTCGTGAGTGAACTGCTGACGCTGGACGGCGTCATGGAGGCGCCGGGCGGCGAGGCCGGCCACCCCCATACCGGCTGGGCCGGCGAGCTGATCGGACCGGAGGAGGTGGCGTGGAAGGAGCAGGAGGCGATGGACGCCGGCGCCCTGCTGCTCGGCCGGGTGACCTACGAATCCTTCGCGGGGGCCTGGCCGCACCGTTTGGGGGCGTTTGCCGACCGGATGAACGCGCTGCCCAAGCATGTCGTCTCCACCACCCTGGGCGAGCCGGACTGGCACAATTCCACGCTCTTGGCGGGCGAACTGGCCGGTGCGGTGGCCGACCTCAAGGCCGGGGCCGGCGGCCCGATCCTGGTGATGGGCAGCCGGATGCTGGTGCATGCGCTGGCCCGCCTCGACCTGGTCGACGAATACCGGATCATGCTGTTCCCGGTGCTGGTCGGCAGCGGCCGGCGCCTGTTCCCGGACTCGCCGGACAAGATCCCGCTGCGCCTCGTGGACCTGCGCGCCTTCGCCTCCGGCATCTCCATGCAGGTGTTCGAGCGGGATCGCGGGTAGAGGCGGCCGGTCTCAGGCCCGCGATTCGATGCTCATCGCCAGCAGGCGGCTGATGGCGGTCAGGTCGCGGCCCGATTCCTCCGACCATCGGTTGAAGGCGGCCTGGACGGCGGCGAGCGCGCGCTTGCCGCCGGGCGGTCCGTCGACGACGCCCTCGCGGACCAGGGCCGCCACCATGTCCGGGGTGGCGATGAAGGCCGGCTTGCCGATCGCCCGCAGGAACCGCCCGGCGGCATCCCCACCCAGATAGCTGGCGCGCTTCTTCAGGATCTCGAGCAGGCCGACCAGGTCCCGGTCCGGCCATTCGGCGAAGAAGCGGCCCGCGCCGCCATGTTGGGCGCTGAGGTCGAGCACCAACTGCGCGTTGATCCGGACCGCCCGGATCTTGGCGCCGTTGCGCACGATGCCGCGGTCCTGCAGCAGCCGGTCGAACGCCTCCTCGCTGAGGGCGGCGCAGGCATGGGGGTCGAAGCCGTGGAAGCCCGCCTCGAAGCCGGGCCACTTGTCGTCCACGATCCGGTGGGACAGCCCGGCATAGAAGATCCACCGCGTCATCTCGGCCAGGACGCGGTCGTCCGGGATCGCCGCGACCTCGGCCGGCGGGCGCGACGCCGTCGTGGCCAGCAGCCGTTCCAGGGCGGCGGCACCCCCCTTGCGCTCGGCCGCCAGGGTGAAGATCTCGGCAAGCGGTCTCATCGTCCTTCCTCCGGGCCGGGCTGTTCGTCGAGAAGGGCGAGCGCGGGTGCGATGACGCCCTCCAGCAGCGCCCGCTCCGGCCGCACCCGGGCCAGCACCCGCACCCCCATCAGGACGCCGAGCAGGTGGCGGGCCAGATCGCGCGCGGGCAGGGACCGGGCCAGCGTGCCCTCGGCCTGGCCGGCCTCGATGCGGCGCCGGAAGAAATCCTCGATCCGCCCCAGCACCGCGGCCACGGCCGTGCGGAACTCCGCATCGTGCGGCGCCAGATCGAGGGCGGCGTTGACCAGCATGCAGCCCTTGCGGTCCCGGTCCTCCAGGGACCGCTTCAGGATCTCGGCGAAGAAGGCGCCGATGGCCTCGCGCGGCGGCAGTTGCTCGCAGCGCCGGATCCGGTCGGAGATGCTGCCGTCGACATAATGGTCGAGCGCCTTCTGATAGAAGGCGCGCTTGTCGCCGAAGGCGTTGTAGAGGCTGGCCCCGGTCAGGCCCGTGCTCTGCATCAGGTCGCGGACCGACGTCGCCCCGTAGCCGCGGCTCCAGAAGCACTGCACCGCCGCGTCGAGCACGGTGCGTTCGTCGAATTCGCGAGGCCTCGCCATCCCGTCGCCCGTCGCTTTCCCCGTTGCCGGCATCTTGCCATCGTTCGCGTCGCGCTGCATTCTAGAACGATCGAACTAAAACTGTCTGCACCATCGCCGGACCGGGCGGGAAGGGGTTGCGATCATGGCGCCGCCGCGCGAGGCCGTCGCATTGGACGAGGGGGCATTGCTGGCGGCGGCAATGCCGGACGCGGGCCGCCGTCCATCGCCGGCATCCAGGGCCAGGCTGGCGGGCTTCGCCTGGGCCGCGCTCTCGGTCACGATCTTTTCCGGCTGGTTCGTGGTGACCCGGTTCAGCGTCACCCGGGAACTCGGGATCTGGGACATCACGGCACTGCGATTCGGCATCGGCGCCGTGCTGCTGGCGCCGGCCGTGCTGCGGCGCGGGTCGCGGCCGCCCGTTGCCGCATGGGGCGAGGGCCTGGTCTTCGCGCTCCTTTGGGGCATGCCGTTCGTCCTTCTCGTGGCGCTCGGCCTGAAGCTGACCTCGGCCGCCCAGGCGGCCGCCATCGCGCCCACCCTGATGCCGGTCTTCGCCGGCCTCTTCGCGTGGACGTTCCTGAAGGAGCCGCAGGGCCGGCTGCGCTGGATCGGCTATGGCGCGATCGCGGCCGGGCTGGTCGCGCTGGTCGCCGCCGGGGCGGCGCTGCACGGTCCGCCCGATCCGCTGGGCCTGGCCGCCCTGGCCGCGGCCGCGGCCATGTGGGCTGTCTATACCCTGCTGTTCCGCCGCAGCCGGCTGACCCCGATCCAGGCGGCGGCGCTGATCTGCATCTGGTCGGCCATCCTGTTCCTTCCGGCCTACCTGCTGCTCGGCCTCAGCCGCTTCGCGCACGCCGCGGCGGGCGAGATCGCCCTGCAGGCGGCCTACCAGGGGCTGCTGATGAGCGGCGTGGCGATCATCACCTTCAATCGCGCGGTCTCCCTGCTGGGTGCGGGGGCCGCCACGGCGACCATCGCGCTGCTGCCGGCCGTGGCCGCGCTGCTGGCGGTGCCCGTCCTGGGCGAGACGCCGTCCCCGGCGGAATGCGGGGCGATCGCGCTCATCGTCCTCGGTGTGCTGCTCGCCTCCAGACCCTCGCAACGATCCCGACCCACCGAACGGAGACGGCCATGATCCGCTTCTACTTCCATCCGACCCCCAACCCCGCCAAGATCGCGCTCTTCCTGGAGGAGACGGGGCTGGCCTACGAGGTGGTCCCCGTCGACACCAGCCGGGGCGAGCAGCACCAGCCGTCCTTCCGGGCGGTCAACCCGAACGGCAAGGTGCCGGCGATCGTCGACACCGAAGGGCCGGGCGGCCGCGAGGCCAGGGTCTTCGACTCGACCGCGATCCTGCTCTACCTTGCAGAGAAGACCGGCCTGCTCCAGGGCAGCCCCGAAGACCGGCCGGAGCTCCTGTCCTGGCTGCTCTTCATCGCCTCCGGCCTGGGGCCGTTCTCGGGCCAGGCGGTGCATTTCCAGTTCGCCGCGCCGGAGGGGCTGGACTATGCCGTGAACCGCTACCGGCGCGAGGCGGAGCGCCACTACCAGGTCCTGGAGGACCATCTCGAGCAGCGGGAGTTCATCGTCGGCAGCAGCTATACGATCGCCGATATCTCGGCCTGGGGCTGGCTCGACCGCGCCGCGCGGGTGCGCAAGGGTGCGGACGACCCGCTGGCGCCGTTCCCCAACCTGAAGCGGCTGTTCGAGCGGGTGGATGCCCGGCCGGCGGTCGCCCGGGCCCGGGCGGTCGGCCAGGACCACCCCTTCAAGAAGGTCAACGACGAGGAGACCCGGCGCGCGCTCTTCCCGTCCAACTTCCCGCCGGCCGCCTGAACCCGATCCCAGCAACGCGGAGACCGACCATGACGCAAGCCCCGGAATACACGCCGCCCAAGGTCTGGACCTGGAACCAGCCGAACGGCGGCGCCTTCGCCAACATCAACCGGCCGATCGCCGGGCCGACCCACGAGCAGGAACTGCCGGTCGGCCGGCACCCCCTCCAGCTCTATTCCCTGGCCACGCCGAACGGCCAGAAGGTGACGATCCTGCTGGAGGAGCTGCTGGCGCTGGGCCATGCAGGGGCGGAGTACGACGCCTGGCTGATCCGCATCGGCAAGGGCGAGCAGTTCGGCAGCGGCTTCGTCGCGGTCAACCCCAACTCGAAGATCCCGGCGCTGATGGACCGGTCCGGCCCGGAGCCCGTGCGGGTCTTCGAATCAGGCGCGATCCTGATGTATCTGGCCGAGAAGTTCGGCGAGTTCCTGCCGACCTCGGGCCGCGCCCGTGCCGAGTGCCTGTCGTGGCTGTTCTGGCAGATGGGCAGCGCCCCCTACCTGGGCGGTGGCTTCGGTCACTTCTACACCTACGCGCCGACCAAGATCGAATACGCCATCGACCGCTTCGCCATGGAGACCAAGCGCCAGCTCGACGTGCTCGACCGCCGGCTCGCGGAGAGCGCCTACCTTGGCGGCGACGACTACACCATCGCCGACATCGCGGTGTTCCCCTGGTATGGCGGCCTGGTCCAGGGATGGCTCTACGGCGCGGCCGAGTTCCTGTCGGTGCAGGACTACACCCATGTCCGGCGCTGGTCGGACGCGATCCTGGCCCGCCCGGCGGTGCCGCGCGGCCGCATGGTCAATCGCGCCTCGGGCGAGCCGTCCGGCCAGCTCCACGAGCGCCACGACGCCAGCGACTTCGAGACCCGGACCCAGGACAAGATCGCGCCCGCCGGCGCCTGATCACCGCCGCCGCCGCCCGGTCATCGTCGCCGGGCGGCGGCTCCGATGATGCGGGCGGCGTCGTCCAGGCCGCGCCGCCGGGCGGTGTCCTCGGCGCTTTCACCGGCATCGTTGCGCACGGTCGGGTCGGCGCCGCGGCGCAGCAGCAAGGAAGCGATCCGGGCCGCCTGCTCCTCGTCGTCGGGCAGGTGGAAGAGGGGGGTGGCGCCGCCATTGGGGCCGCGCGCGTTCGCCAGCGCCGGATCGCCGGCCAGCACCGCGTCCAGCCGCTGCTCCAGCCCGGCATAGACGAGCTCGACGACGTCGCGGCTGCGCGGGGCCAGCAGCGCGATCATCTCCTGGCGCCCGAAATGCACCGCCCAGCCCAGCGCGGAGCCGCCGAAGCGCGGCTCGCGGTAGTCGATGTCGGCGCCGTGGGCGAGCAGCATGCGGACGATGTCCATGCGATCGGACCGGATCGCCTTGTTGAGCGGCCGCACCCCCTCCCGGTCGGCGAGGTTGGCGTCGCTGCCGAGCTCGAGCAGCAGTGCCGCCACGTCGGTCCAGCCGGCCTCGATCGCGGCCGTCATCGCCGCGGCATCGGCCAGATACTCCGGGTGGCGGCCGGCCGACGCCCGGGCGGCCGCCCGGTCGAGCCGCATGCAGGCGGCCTGGAACGCCGCCTGCCCGTCGAGCGCGACCGGGACGGCGCCGTGCCGCACCAGCAGGTCGGCGATGTCGGACCGTCCGCGCAGCTGGGCCTCCACATGGTGCGGATGCTCCTGGTAGGCGTTGACGCCGTTGGCGTCGCCGCCGTGCTGCAGCAGCCACTCGGCCCGCCGGACATGGCCGAAGGCGACCGCGTTGCCGAGCAGGTAGTCGATCGAACCCATCGGCACCTTGCCGCCGAGCGCCGGCCTGGCGGTCGGGTCGTTCCAGCGCGCCTGGTCGCCGCGCCGCTCGGAGTGCCGGTAGAGGAAGTCCATCCAGTGCGGATCGTCGTCGACGATGGAGGTGTTGTAGAGCGCCTGGGTGTCGTAGGGCTCGGCGCCGCGCTCGATCAGCAGCCGGGCCAGCGCATCGGCGGCCGGGTGGGGCGGGCGGCTGCCCTCGCCCGCGCCGATCACGCCGGTCAGGACGGTGAAGGGGTTGCCCCAGCCGTCGTCGAAGCGGGCGTTGGGGTCGGCCCCATGGTCGAGCAGGGTGCCGGCGATGGCCAGCGCCGCGTCGGCATCCGCCATCCCGGGCAGCCGCGAATAGGCGAGGTAGAGCAGCGGCGCCCAGTCGAGCGGCCCGCCCGGAGCGCCGGCGCCGGCCGGGTCCGCCGCGAGGTGCCGCCGGACCTCCGCCAGGTCGCCGCAGGCGACCGCCGCGTGCAGGCCGTGGCGGGCGATTCCGGGCTGGCGGCGGAGCAGCCGGCCGGCCGCCGCGGCATCGCCGCCCCAGCAATGGCGCAGGACGATCGCCGCCTGCTCGGCCAGGCCGAGCCGGGCCAGCGCGCGGTCGGCCAGCGCCTCCGACAGGGCCGCCCAGCCGGGCAGGTCATGCTCGCGGGCCAGAGCGTGCTGGACATCGCGCAATCCGGGCTCGGCGGGTGCCGCGGGATACGCGCGGACCAGGCGATCGCGCGCCGCGGCGTCGCCCGCGCGCACGGCCTTCAGCCAGCGCTTGGCCTGCTTCTTCAGGGAGTCGAGGGTGGTCTTCGCGGTCAGCCGGCGAGGCATGGGACCTTCCTTCCGATGAGCTGCCTGATGTCCGCTTGCGACAGGCCGGAAGAAGGGTTCGGCTGAGGGTATCGACCGATTGGGTGGGGCCAGAGGCCCCTTGCCGCGGACAGGTGGCGCCCCAGAGCGCGCTGAGGCAGAATTTGGAATGGGAACGGGATGCGCGTCAACACCTGTCGAGGAGAGGCATGCCATGACCGCCAGGCCGATGAAGGTTCCGGGCCCGGACCACCCGATCGCGATCGAGCCCGGCCCCGGGCGGGTCGTGGTCACCGTCGCCGGGCGGGTGGTCGCCGACAGCCGGCGGGCGCTGGTGCTGCGCGAGGCCGCCTATCCGCCGGTCTTCTACATTCCACGGGCGGACGTCGACATGGCGATGCTGGAGCCGAGCGACCGCGCCACCTACTGCCCCTACAAGGGCGAGTGCGCCTATTTCGGCATCCCGGCCGGCGGCGCGCGGTCGGCCGACGCCGTCTGGACCTACCCGGCGCCATACCCGGCCGTCGCCGCGATCGCCGGCCACCTCGCCTTCTACCCCGACCGGGTGGACGCGATCGAGGTGCACCCCGCCGGCTGAGGCCGGCGGGGTCGGCCGCCTACGCCCGGCCGAGCCGGTTCTGGTAGACGCAGAGATGCGTGTAGGCGGCGGCCAGCAGCGGTGTGTCGAGGCCGGCCCGGCGCCCGCGGTCGAGCAGGTCGCCCACGATCTGGTCGGCCTCGACCGCATTGCCGGCGGTCAGGTCGCGGTACATGGACGAGGCCCCGGGCGAGCCCTTGGCCGTCATGGTGGCGCGGACCCCGGCGACATACCCGGGGCCGGGTGCTTGGCCGACCGCTTCCACCACCGCGACCACCTCGTCGATCAGCCGGTTGACGAACGCTTCCCCGTCGGGCGTGGCGGCGATGTCGCCGATCGTCCCGCGCATGGTGCAGGTGGCGCCGCCGAGTGCGGCCAGCAGCAGCCACTTCTCCCACAGCTCGCGGGTGATGGTCGGCGTCAGCCGCGCGTCGAAGCCGGCATCGCGCAGGAACGTGTCGAGCCGGTCGGTGCGGGCCGACGGGCTGCCGTCGAGCTCGCCATAGGCCAGCTCCTGCATCCGGTTGAGCTGGATGATGCGCCCCTCGGCATCGATCGAGGTGCCGACCTTGCACACGCAGCCGACCACGGCGGGGGCGCCGAACCGATCGGCCATGCGGTCGAGATGCTTCATGCCGTTCAGCACCGGCAGGACCATGGTGTCCGGCCCGACCGCAGGCGCCATGTCGGCGAGCGCCGCCTCGAGCGAGAACGCCTTCACCGTCACCAGCACCGCGTCGTAGGTGCCGTCGATGCTGTCCGCCGTGACCAGCTGCGGCGCCAGGGTGAAGTCGCCGTGCGGGCTCACCACCTGCAGCCCGTTCGCGCGCAGATGGGCGGCGCGGCCGGGGCGGACGAGGAACGTCACGTCGCGGCCCGCCTGGGCCAGGCGCCCCCCGAAATACCCACCGGTGGACCCGGCTCCGACGACCAGCATGCGCATACTCGATCTCCTGATTCTCTTCGCGTCGGGCCGGATTGTCGTCCACGGCCGGCCGCCGCGTCGAGGCCGGATCGGCACGGGTTGCAAGTGCCGGCAGCGCCGTGGAAGATGCCGGCCGCCGATCCTGAGGACCCCCGCGTCATGCTCAGCCGTTGCACCTGGCTCAATGCCCCCCGCCACTGGCGGCTGGACGGCGGCAGCCTGCACGTCGTCACCGACCACGGCACGGATTTCTGGCGCGAGACGCATTACGGCTTCACCCGCGACAGCGGCCACCTGTTCGCGCTCGCCACGGACGGCGACTTCACGGCCGAACTGCGGGTCAGGGCATCCTACGCGGCGCTCTATGACCAGGCCGGCATCATGGTGCGGGTCGATGATCGGCATTGGGTCAAGGCCGGCATCGAGCTGTCGGACGGGCAGGCGATGCTGAGCAGCGTGCTGACCGCCGGACAGTCCGACTGGGCGACCGGGCCGTTCTACGGCGACGCGGCGGACTTCCGGCTGCGGGCGACCGTGGCGGCGGGGGTCCTGCGCCTGCAGGCGTCCGCCGACGGCCGCACCTGGCCGCTGCTGCGGCTCTGCCCGTTTCCGAAGGCGGCGTCGTACCTGGTCGGGCCGATGTGCTGTACGCCGGAACGGGCCGGCCTGGCGGTGGAGTTCTCCGACTTCCGGGTCACCGCGCCGTCGGGCCGGGACCTGCATGATCTTTCCTGAAGCGCATGAACTTTCCTGAAGCGAGCGGGAGCGAGGCGATGGCCAGGGCCGTCACGATCTATGGCATCCGGAACTGCGACACCATGAAGAAGGCCCGCACCTGGCTCGACCAGCACGGCGTCGCCCATGCCTTCCACGACTACAAGGTGTCCGGCATCGGGCGCGACGTGCTGCAGGGCTGGGTCGCGGCGGTCGGCTGGGAAACGCTGCTGAACCGGGCCGGCACCACCTTCCGCAAGCTGCCGGAGGCCGACCGCGCCGGTCTCGACGCGGGCAAGGCGGTGGACCTGATGCTGGCCCAGCCTTCGATGATCAAGCGTCCGGTGCTGGACCTGGACGGGCGGCTGCTCGTCGGCTTCAAGCCGGAGGCGTACGAGAAGGCGCTGGGGTAGCCGCCGCCATCCAGCCGGCCGCGCGGTCGAGGATCGCCGCCAGCACCTCGGGGTCGCGGCGGCCGCTGCGGGCGCGGACGTGGAAGGCATGGTCGGCGTCGGCGACCAGTTCCAGCGTCGCGCGCGGCCCGAGCCGGTCGACCAGGGCGCGCAGCAAGGCCAGATCGGCCAGCGCGTCGCGGTCCCCCTGCACGAACAGCATCGGCAGCGCCACGTCCGCCAGGTGTTCCGCCCGCGCGTCCGACGGCTTGCCGGCCGGATGCAGCGGGAAGGCGAAGAAGACGAGGCCGCGAACGCCGGGCAGGGGGCGGATCGCCTGCGCCTGCGAGGTCATGCGGCCGCCGAACGACCGGCCCCCGGCGAAGAGCGGCAGGTGCGGCGCGCGCGCCGCTGCCTCGCCCACCGCCGCGCGGACCGCCGCATGGGCGATGGCGGGCGGATCCGGCCGCGCCGCGCCGCGCTCCATGTAGGGGAACTGGAAGCGCAGGGTGGCGATGCCGCGTGCCGCCAACCCGTCGGCCAGCCCCGCCATCGCCCGGTGGGTCATGCCCGCCCCGGCGCCGTGGGCGAGCACGAGGGCCGCCGATGCGTCGGCTGGCGCCTGCCACAAGCCGGAAACCGGCGCGGCGCCCTCGATCGCGAGGGTCACGGGAAGGGGCATGGCCGGCATCATAGCGCCTGGCCGGCCGGTGACCAGCCAGGGCCCGGCGCCATGTTGCAGCGCAGGGGCGTGGCACCGCATTGGTGCGTTTTGCAGGACACAGAGCGGAACAAATTCGCTAGCCTCTCGTTCTTCTTCCGAACGCTCCAGCAACCGCCCCCGGGTCCAGAATGTCCCCATTTTATTCGACTTATGCCGGAATGCTCGACTACATGTCCCGCGAGTTCGAGGGGCTGGCGTCGACCGATGCGGAGCACGCCGCCCAGCTTCGCCGCAATGCGGAAATCCTGGCCCACATGGCGGCCGAACTGGATGCCTCGCGCCCGTCCAATCCGCGCGCGCCGACCCTGTTCGAGCATCCGGTCTAAGGATTTCTCCAAGGAAGCCGGACTCTCAGGCTAGAGCGAGATGCAGGCCTACGGCCGCCAGGCCGAGCAGGAAGACGAGGCGGAAGACCCGCGGCTGCAGGCGATCGCGCAGGCGCATTCCCAGCGCCATCCCGGCGAGCGCCGGCAACACCCCGGCCGCAGACCATAGCAGGTCGCCCGGGCCGAGCTGCTCGGCCCGGGCGAGGCTGCCGGCCAATGCCAGCGTGGCGACGGTGAAGGCCAGGCCGAGGGCCTGGGAGAGCTCCGACCGGCCGAGCCCGAGTGCCTGGAGGAACGGCGCGATCGGAAAGACGAATACCCCGCACGAGGCCCCCATCACCCCCGACAGGAAGCCGGCCGGGCCGCCCAGCAGGCGCTCGGCCCCCGGCGCGAAGGCAGGGACCCGGCCCGCCAGGGCCGTCGCCGCGTAGACGACGAGCGTCAGGCCGAGCGCGGTGCGCGTCGCGGCACCGGCCTCGGGCCCGAAGGCGGCCGCGGCCAGCCAGCCGCCCGATGCCGTGCCCAGCACGAGCCCCAGCGCCGCCGGCCACAGGCGGCGGGAGAGATGGACCAGGTGGCCGCCGACTGCACCCTGGGCGACGTTGGTCACGAAGGATGGGACCAGCAGCAGGGCTGCAGCCTGCGCCGGGGGCAGTGCCAGCGCCAGCAGCGCGATCACGACCGTCGGCAGGCCGAGGCCGAGCACGCCCTTGACCAGCCCGGCCAGCAGGAAGACGGCGGCGGAGTAGAGGAGCAGTTCGGGGGATGGGATCATCACCCCACCGCTTGGCCCATCGCCGCCGGGCGCGCAAGCTGGCTCTCCCGAAGGATGGCTTCGGAAAAAACGCAGGCTCCGGCGTGAACCGGAACCCGGCGGGAGTCGACCAAGGGACCATGCGCTTCGACATCATCGACCTCCGACTCTTCATCGCCGTCGCCGACAGCGGCAGCCTCACCGCGGGGGCCGTCCGGATGGGCCTGGCCCTGCCGTCCGCCAGCCAGCGAATTCGTGGCATGGAGCTGGCCCTGGACGGCCGGCTGCTGCTGCAGCGGGCGCGGGGCGGCGCCCGGCCGACGGAGGACGGGCGTCTGCTGCTGGGCCATGCCCGGGCCATCGTCGCGGCCTGGCAGCGGATGCAGGCCGAACTCGGGTTCGAGCGCGACAGCGCCGCCGGACGGGTGCGCCTGTGGGTGAACACGGCCGCGATGGCCGACATCGTTCCCGGCCGCCTGCCGGCCTTTCTGCAGGCCCATCCGACGATCGCGGTCGATATCGAGGAGCAGCCCAGCGACTGCATCGTCGCCGCGGTGGCCGACGGCGCCGCCGACCTCGGCCTGGCGATCGACCTTGGCTTCGCCGTGCCCGTGGCGGTGGACGCGGTCCCGCTGCGGCCGGACCCGCTGGTCCTGCTGGTGCCGGCCGCCAGCCCCCTGGCCCGGCGGCGGCGGCCGCATCTGGCGGACCTGGCCGGCGAGGGCTTCGTGGCACTCGCCGCCGACAACCCCTTGCAGGCCTATATCGCCCGGCATGCCGCCGCCGCCGGCACGGCGCTCCGGGTGCGGGCCCGGGTGGCGGACTTCGATGCGCTCTGCCGCATGGTGGCGGACGGCGCCGGCCTGGCGATCCTCCCCGCCGCCGCCGCCCGGCGCCACCGCGGCCGCCAGGCGCTGCGCATCCTCGGCCTGGCAGATGCCTGGGCGGAGCGGCGCCTGCTGCTCTACCGGCCCTGCAGCCGGCGCCTTGCGCCGCGCGTTCAACTGCTGGCGGATCACCTGCTGGGCAACCTCCCGCAGGCAGGTGCCGCCACGCGGCGGATCACGGCCGCGTGATCGGCGCAGGAATTTGCCTGCCGCTACGAGGAATGAAACAGGCGGCGAATCGTTTCCCCCACGAAGCCCTCCGTCGCCCGAGGGCGCTTCCCGAGGTTCGACATGGCCTACGACGACTATTACGACTATAGCTACGATGACTACTCGTACGATTACGGGTATTACGACTCGGACTATTACGACGACGGCTACTATGACGGCGGGTACTACGACTCGGGCTATTATGACGACGGGTATTACGACTACGGATATTACGATGATGGCTATTATTATGACGATGGCTATTACGATGGCGGCTACTACGATCCCGGGTACTATGATCCGGGCTACTACGACGATGGGTACTATGATTACTCCTACTATGACGACTGGTACGGAGATTATGGATATTACGACGACGGATATTACGACTACTACGATTACACCTACGACCCGTACTATTACTATGATCCGTACGACTACGGATATTACGACTATGGCGTGGAATTCTATGCCGACTATTGGTACGGCGGGTACGAGTACGACTGGGTCTATGGCGGATACGGCTATGATTCGTTCGGCTATCTGAGCTTCGTCTATGCCGACTATGGCTTCAGCTATCACTATGACGACTATTATCCGTACAACGGCGTGACCCGGATCGGTGGCGACGGGGCCGACTACCTGGAGGGCTTCGACGGCGGCGACATGATCCTCGGCTATGGCGGCAACGACACGCTGGGCGGCTGGGGCGGTGACGACGACATGAACGGCAATGCCGGCCGCGACCTGCTCTACGGCGACGGCGGCCGGGACATCGTCCGCGGCGGGCAGGATTCCGACACGATCTTCGGCGGCGACGGCAGCGACCTGCACCTGAACGGCAACCGCGGCGACGACTTCGTCTTCGGCGAGGCCGGCAACGACACGATCCATGGCGGCCCGGACCAGGACCAGCTGTTCGGCGGGGCCGGCGACGACGTGATCACCGGCGACATGGGCAACGACACCCTGTGGGGCGGCTTCGGCGCCGACCGTTTCCAGTTCTCGTCCGGCTCGGGTGTCGACGTCATCGGCGACTTCGACGTGGCGAGCGGCGACACCATCCGCCTGCCGATGAACGTCAACGGCTCCGCCATCACCAACTTCGCCACCCTGGTGGCCGCCACGGTTGACCAGAACGGCGACGCGGTGATCGATTTCGGCGGCGGCAACCGGCTGATCCTGGACGGGGTGTCGAAGATGATGCTGCAGCCGAACGACTTCATCTTCGGCTGAAGGTCCATCTCCGGCTGAAAGGCCGGCGCGCTACGGGGCCCCGGCACTGCCCATGGCGGTGGACGGGGCCTCGTCCGCGCCGCCGAAGCGGATCCAGGCGGCGTCGTTCAGCGCAAAGGTGAGCGAATCGCTGACGGCGTTGAAGGCGACCATGCCGACGGCGATGACCGGGTTGCCGGTCAGGAGCCAGGTGGCGGTGAAGACGCGTCCGGCATTGGCCGCGGCATAGGTCGCGGTCTTGATCGGCAGCCGCTCCATCGCGGCTGCGGCGTCGGCCGGCGGCGGGGCCTGTCCCCAGGCCGTTTCATGCAGGTAGTGGATGATCGGTTCGGTAACCAGCGAGGCGGCGGCCAGCAGCCCGCCGGTCGCCAGCCCGCCGCCGACGATGGCGCCATACAGGAAGTCGTTGAACGACGACATTGCCTGGTAGGTCGCGGTCTTGCCGGCCTTCTGGCCAAAGGTCGGTGCCGCCGCCTCGGCCGGCGCGGCAGCCTCGGGCCCGGCGGTCTCTGGCCCGGCGGTCTCTGGCCTGGCGGTCTCTGGCCTGGCGACGCCGTCGGCCGGCGCCGAAACCGCGATCGGGCCGGCGGTCCCGGCCGCGGTGGCGAGGTCGGCCGGTACGACCGCCTCCGCATGGGCCGGGCCGGCCGGCAGCATCCCGGCCATCAGCGTTCCGGCCATCAGCGTTCCGGCCATCAGGCAGGCGGCAAGCCGGGCGCGCATCCCCCGCGTCATTCTGATCCCATCCTGTCGTCACTGCCCGCCCCGGCGCCTGCAGTCTACTTGGCGCCCGGGTGCGCGCCCAGCGGCGATTGCCGGGCCGGGCTTCAGGTCCCCCGGGGGCGGGCGCGGCGGGTCGGCTCGGCCACCCGCGGGTCGTCCGGCCAGGAGTGGCGCGGATAGCGCCCGCGCAGGTCGGCGCGGACATCGCGATAGCCGCGGTCCCAGAAGCCGGCCAGGTCGGCGGTGACCTGGACCGGCCGGCCGGCCGGGGAAAGCAGGTGGATCAGGACCGGCACCCGGCCGCCGCAGACCGTGGGCGTGGCCCGTTCGCCGAACATCTCCTGCAGGCGCACGGCCAGCACCGGCTGCTCGCCCTGGCCATAGTCGAGCGGGATGCGGGACCCGGTCGGCACCGTCAGGTGGGTGGGCGCGGCGGCATCGAGGCGCCGCCGCCTGTCCCAATCCAGCCGGTCGAGCAGGATCGCCGCCAGGTCGAGCCGGGCGAGATGGCCCGGCTGCGTCGCGCGACCGAGATGGGGGCCGAGCCAGGCTTCCAGGTCGGCCAGCAGCGCCGCGTCGGAGAGGTCGGGCCAGGCATCCGCCCCGTCGATCCGGCGCAGCAGCCCGACCCGCGCCTGCACCTGGCGGGCGGCCGGGGTCCAGGGCAGCACCTCCAGCCCGAGCTCGCGCAGGCCCGTCAGCAGGGCGGCGGCCAGCGCGCCGGGCGCCGGGTCGGGCAGGGGGCCGTCGTCGAGCAGCAGCCGGTCCAGGCGCCGTTCCCGCCGCGCCTGGACGATGCGCGAGCGGCTGTCCCAGGCGATGCGGTCGGTGGCCTCGATGCGGTCGCCGAACAGGGTCTCGATCTCGGTGCGCGACAGGGGCGCGGCCAGGAAGATGCGCGCCCGCTGGCGGTCGCCGTCCAGTGCTGCGATCGCCAGCCATTCCTCGACCACCAGCGGGTCGCCCTCGGGCAGGGCGGCCGCCCCGCCGCCGGCCAGGCGGTAGAGACCGCGCGGGTCGGACCGGCGGGCGATCCGGTCGGGATAGGCCAGCGCCACCAGGGCGCCGGCGCTGGCGGTGTCGCCACCCGTGCCGCCGCGGCCCATTTCGTTAGGGGGCGGGCGGATGCCGGCGGTCCTGGCCAGGTCGCGGGCGACGGCATGGACGCGGGCGAAGGCGCCGCGGTCGCCGCCGGCCAGCCGGGTGCGGAGGTCGGCCTCGGGCGCGCGGCCGCGGCCGGCGAGCGGGTCGCGCTCCGACAGCAGGGCGGCGATCCGGCAGGCGGCCCAGCCATCGCCGGCATGGCCGGCGCCGACGATCATGCGGGCGAGGCGCGGATGCACCCCGATCCGCCCCATGCGCCGCCCGATCGCGGTCGGGCGGCCATCCTCGCCGAGCGCACCCAGGCGGCGCAGCAGCCCGCGCGCCTGGTCGAGGGCGCCGGGCGGCGGCGGGTCCAGCCAGGACAGGGTGGCCGGATCGGCGACGCCCCACAGGGCGAGCTCGAGCGCCAGCGGCGCCAGGTCGGCGGAGCGGATCTCCGGCTGGTCGAAGGGGGCGAGCCCGCGCTGCTCGGCCTCGGTCCACAGGCGCAGGCAGATGCCGGGCGCCAGGCGGCCGGCGCGGCCGCGGCGCTGCTCGGCGGCGGCCGCCGACACCGGCACCGTCACCAGCCGGGTCATGCCGGTGCGCGGGTCGAAGCGGGGGGCGCGGCGCAGGCCGGCATCCACCACCGTGCGCACCCCCTCGATGGTCAGGCTGGTCTCGGCGATGGCGGTGGCGAGCACGATCTTGCGCCGGCCCGGGCGCGGCGGGGCGATCGCCCGGTCCTGGTCGCCGGCGGCGAGGTCGCCGTGCAGCGGCTCCACGTCGACCGCCGGGTCGGCCACGCTGTCGGCCAGGTGGCGCTCGGCCCGGCGGATCTCGGCCATGCCCGGCAGGAAGACCAGCACGTCGCCGGGCTGGTCGGCGAGCGCGCGCCGCGCGGCGTCGGCAGCCCTGATCTCGACCGGGGAGTCGCTTGCGCGGTCGGCGTAGCGGACCTCGACCGGGAACATCCGCCCCTCGGCCTCGATCGTCTCCGCATCGCCCAGCAGGGCGGCGAGCGGCGCCCCGTCGAGCGTCGCCGACATCACCACCAGGCGCAGGTCCGGGCGCAGGGCCGCGCGCGTCTCCAGCGTCAGGGCCAGCGCCAGGTCGGCGTCGACGCTGCGCTCGTGGAACTCGTCGAAGATGACCGCGGCCACGCCGTCCAGCCCCGGATCGCCCTGGATGCGACGCAGGAAGATGCCTTCGGTCACCACCTCGATCCGGGTCGCCGGGCCGACCCGGGCCTCCATCCGCACGCGGTAGCCGACCGTGCCGCCCGGCTCCTCGCCGCGCAGGGCGGCGATGCGGCGGGCGGCGGAGCGGGCCGCCAGGCGCCGCGGCTCCAGCATCAGCACGGTGCCGTCGCCGCGCCACGGGGCATCCAGCAGGGCGGGGGGCACCGCCGTGGTCTTGCCGGCGCCGGGCGGCGCGCGCAGGACGACGGAGCGACCCCGGTCCAGCGCCGCGCGGATCGCCGGCAGGACCGCATAGATGGGCAGGTCGGTGGGGACGGAAGGACGGGACATGCCGTGGTTCCGGGCGGCGAAGGCGCCCTGAAAAGACGAACGCCGCCGCTGCAGGGCAGCGGCGGCGCGGTACTACCGAAGCGGTCCGGCTGGCCCGGCGCCCCGCCAGGGGGCGCCGGAGCGGATCAGACGATCTCGACCGACGTGGCCTCGCGGCCCTTCTGCGTCGGGACGACGGTCATGCGGACCGCCTGTTCCGGCTCCAGGGTCGCGATCTGCGAGCGCTTCAGGGTGTTGGAATGGACGAAGATGTCCTTCCCGCCGTCGGGCGCGGCGACGAAGCCGAAGCCCTTCTCGACGGAATACCACTTCACCGTCCCTTCCATCTCGGTCGGGTCGCCCATCGGGGCGTCGCGATCCGGGCGCGGCGGTCGGGCGCCCATGCCGCCGGGCGCGCCCATCGGCGAGCGCGGGCGGGGGGCGGCGGCCGTCGTCTGGTCGACCGACAGGATGCGCGCGACCTGACGGCCCTTCTGGCCCGTGCCGATCTCGCAACGGATGGTCGTACCCTCGGCGATCTCGGTCAGGCCGGCACCCTCGACCACCGAGACGTGGAGGAAGGCATCGCCCGAACCGTCGACCGGGGTGACGAATCCGAAACCCTTGGTCGGGTTGAACCACTTCACCGAGGCGTCCACCGTCACGGTCGGGCCACCCATCGGCGCCGACGACGAGGCGGGGAAGCGCGGTGCCGCGGACGACGACGACGGGTACGGCGAGCGGGGCGCCGGATAGTAGTTGTCGTCGGAGAAGCCACGACGCGAACGTTCGCCACGGCCGTAGGGTTTGTTGCTCATCTGCTCGGGTCCAAGTCGGTATCGTCAAAAACGCAGCGCAATGCCGTCGCGCATCCACGCATGGGCTGCCCAGTCCGTGTGCAGCTATGCGAATTCATTGCGGGCAGGATACGTCTTTCGGCATTCACTGTTCACAAAAGATAACACGAATTGAATGGCCCCGATAGCGGCTAAGGCGACGATTCCGAGTCGTATTTCCCGCCGCTTCGACATCGTCTCAGTCGTCGAACAGAGCCGCCCGGCCGGCGGCCGAGCCGAACATCGCCCTGTTGTCGTGGCCGACCCCGGGGACCTCGATCAGTCGATGTTTCAGTTCAGCTTCGCCTGACAATAGCTTCAGATAGTTGAAATAGTTCTGGCCGCGGGCGAGCCGGTGAGGGCCCTGCAGGCGGGCGCTGCAGGTGCGGTCGAGGAAGCGGTGGCGCGGATCCCGGTCCTCGCCACCCAGCAGGTACACCACGTCGCGGGCCAGGAAGCGCCTGACCATGGCCGCGGCCGGCCCGTCGCCCAGGTAGGCGACCGGCCGGCGCAGCCCGTACTTGTAGCGGTCGAAGCGCGCGCAGCCCTCGCCGTCCGGCACCGCGAATCCGGCGCCGTCGGCGAGCGGCCGGCGGGCATCGAAATAGAGATAGGAGGACGGGTTGGCGATGACGTAGCGGACGGCGACCCGGGCTGCCGTCAGCGCCGCGTCGCCCCGCCCGGCCGGGGCGTACCGGGCCAGCACCTGGCCGCCGGCGGAATGGCCGGCGACGATGACGCGGGCCAGCGCTGGGAAGTGCGCGCGGTCGGCGAAATGGCGCAGGACCGCGTCGAGCGCGGCAAAGGAGCTGGCGGCGGCCGGGTCGAGGCCGGCCGGCGCGGTGGCGCCGGCCCCTTCCTTCCACCCGTCCAGCGACCAGCGCGGCTGGTCGTCGGCCAGCGCGTGCGGGGCGGCGTCGACGTCGGCCAGGAACTGCGGGGCGACCACCAGGGTCTCGGCCGCGAGGCCGGCCGTCGCGACTGCCGCGACCATCCCGTCGAGATAGACGTCGGCGTTGCGCATGGTCCCGTGCAGCACGACCACCACCCGGCGCACGCCCGGCGCGGGGCGGTCGATCGGCCGGTCGGCGAAGACCGGCAGGCGCAGCGTGTGGCCGTCGGCGGCGAAGGCGACCGACTGGTCGCCCGTGCGGGCGACCGGCGCCTTCTGGCCGGGGCCGCGGCCGGCGACCTCGTCGGCGCCTTGCGCCCGGGCCGTGTTGTCGTTGCTGGCGAAGATCATCAGGACGACCAGGGCGAGGAGTTGGAACGGGCGCATCGGCTGCCCCCTGCTGGCGTGCGAATCATGGCATAGCACGGCGGCCCACCTGGGGAGGAGCGGCCGCAGATGACCGAGATCGAATTCTGGTTCGAGTTCGCCAGCCCCTATGCCTACCTGGCCGCCGCGCGCATCGAGCGGCTGGTCGCCGGGCGGCCGCTGCGCCTGGCCTGGCGGCCGCTGCTGCTGGGGCCGATCTTCCAGCGCCGGCCCGGCCATGCCTCGCCCTTCCAGGAACCGGCCCCGGCGGAGGCCGCCTATCGCCGCCGCGACGCCGAGCGCTGCGCGGCGGAGGCGGGGACGCCGCTCGCCTGGCCGTCGATCTATCCGCGCTCCAGCCTGCTCGGCGCCCGGGTCGCCCTGCTGGGCGGCGACGAGGGCTGGATCGGGCCATTCTCGCTCGCCGTCTATCGCGCCAGCTTCGTCGAGGACCGCGACATCGCCGATGCCGGCACCGTGCGCGCGATCCTGGATGGGCTCGGCCTGCCGTCCGAATCGATCCTCGCCCGCGCCACCCAGCCGGCCCACAAGGCGCGGCTGGCGGCGACGGTCGAGGAGGCGATGGCCAAGGGCATCTTCGGCGCCCCCAGCTTCGTCGCCGCGGGCGAGGTGTTCTGGGGCAACGACCGGCTGGAAGGGGCGATCGACTGGGCCCTGCATCCCGCCCGCCGCTTTCCGCGGTAGCGGCCGGGCCCGGGTCGCGCGCCGGCTTACGGCAGGGTGGCGCTGGCGCTGCCGTCGGGCCGGGTCAGCACCAGGGTCTCGCGGCCGGTCGAGCCGATCCCGAAGATCGCCCGCGCGGTGCCGTCGGGCCCGCTCATGGTGGCGACGACCGCGGTCGGGTCGGCGGCCAGCACCAGCCGCGGCCGGCCGTCGCCCATCACCAGCCGGGCGCCGGCCGGATGGGCCTGCAGCATGGCGCGGGTGGCGCCCTGGGCGTCGGTCATGCCGATGAAGGCGTCCTGCCCCTCGCTGGTCAGCAGGATGCGGGTGGCCCCCCGCTCGTCGACCACCGCCAGCCGGCGCACCTGGATCTCGTCGACCGGCGGGCGCCCGGCATTGGAGCGGTCGGCCGCCGCGCCGCCGGCGAGCAGCGCGGCTGCCGCGATTCCCCCGGCGGCGGCGGTCGCGACCGCGGTGCGGCGCCAGCGGACGACGCGGCGTTCCAGCGCGTCGAGGCGGCGGGCGAGTTCGGCGTTGGACAGGGGCGCGGCGGGGTCGGGCATGGGCTGGCTCCGGAAGGGACGTTGCGCCATCCTACCACCTCGAAGCCCCTCCCTGCCGGAGCGACCTGCCATGAGCACCCCCGCCATGACCATCAAGGACACCGTCCGCACCACCTGTCCGCGCGACTGCTATGACGGCTGTGGCATCGTCGTGCTGCGCCGGGACGGACGCATCGCCCGGGTGCTGGGCGACCCGGACCATCCGGTCAGCCGCGGCGGCCTCTGCGGCAAGTGCGCGATCGCCTACAACGGCGCCTGGCTCGACCCGGAGCGGCGGCTGCAGCGGCCCTTGCGGCGCACCGGGGCCAAGGGGGCGGGGGCGTTCGAGCCGGTGTCGTGGGAGGCGGCGCTGGCGGCGATCGCCGGCCGGCTGACCGCGATCGCCGACGGGCCGGGGGCGGAGACGGTGGTGCATGCCCACTACACCGGCACCTGCTCGGTCGTCGCCACCAACTTCCCCAACCGCTTCTTCCACCGCCTGGGGGCGACCGAGGTGGAGCCGGACACGGTGTGCAACAACGCCGGCTATGTCGCGCTCGAATATGTCTACGGCACCGCGGTCAAGGGCTTCGACCCGCGCACGGCCAAGGATGCCCGGGCGATCCTGGTCTGGGGCTGCAACCCGTCCGCGTCGGCCCCGCACGCCCACCGCTACTGGCTGCCGGAGGCGCCGGGCAAGAAGATCGTCGTCGACCCGGTGCGGCACGACACGGCGCGGGCCGCCGACCTGCACCTCCAGCCCTTCCCGGGCAGCGATGCCGCACTCGCCTTCGCCATGATGCATGTGCTGCGGCGCGAGGGGCTGGTCGACGCCGTCTATCTCGACCGCCACGCCCAGGGCTGGGACGAGCTGGCGCCTGTGCTCGACCCCTGCACCCCGGAATGGGGCGAGGCGCAGACCGGGGTGCCCGCGGCCGACATCGTCGAGGCGGCGCGGATCTATGGCGCCGGCCCCTCGCTGCTGTGGATCGGCCAGGGGCTGCAGCGCCAGCCGCAGGGCGGCAACATCGTCCGCGCGGTGTCGCTGCTGCCGGCCGTGACCGGCAATATCGGGCGGCCGGGGGCGGGGGTCTACTACCTGAACGGCAAGGGGGCGACCCGCGGCATGGAACTGGGCCGGCTGTCGGCCGCCCACCTGCGCCGGGGGCCGGCCCGGTCGATCGGGCACATGGGGCTGGCGCAGCACCTGGCCGACCCGGCCCGGGCCCAGGCCTTCTTCTGCTGGAACATGAACGTGGCGGCCTCGGCCCCCAACCAGGCGGCGCTGTTGCGGGCGCTAGCGCGCGAGGACCTGTTCACGGTCGTGGTCGACCCGTTCCTGACCGACACCGCGCGCTATGCGGACTATGTCCTGCCGGCGGCGACCTTCCTGGAGTTCGACGACCTGGCCGGCTCCTACTTCCACATCTCGCTCGGCGCCCAGGCCAAGGCGGCCGAACCGATGGGCGAGAGCCTGCCCAATGCGGAGATCTTCCGGCGCCTCGCCCGGGCCATGGGCTATGAGGAGCCCGAGCTGCAGGAGAGCGACCGCTCGATGATCGACCAGCAGCTGGCGCTGGCCCTGCCCGGCACCAGCTTCGAGGCGCTGGCGGCGGCCGGCACGCTGCCGGTCGGCGCCGAGCCCGCGATCTACTTCGCCGACGGGCAGTTCCCGACCCCGAGCGGCCGGATCGAAATCGCCTCGGCCGCGGCCGAGGCGGCGGGCCATGGCCGCCTGCCCAGCCCCGCCGCCGACCCGCGGCCCGCCGCCGGCCGGCTGCGCCTGCTGACCCCGGCCTCGCGCTGGCTGATGAATTCCAGCTACGGCAACGATGCCGGCATCGCCGGCAAGCTGGGCGCGGCCCGGGTCATCCTCCATCCCGACGATGCCGCGGCCCGGGGCCTGGCCGCCGGCGACCGGGTGGTCGTCCACAACCCGACCGGCCGCCTGGCGCTGGAACTGGGCGTGGCCGACATCGTGCCCCGCGGCGTGGCGCTGTCCGACAAGTCGCGCTGGCTCGACGGCGGCGCCAACGTCAACATCCTCAACCCCGGCCTGGAATCCGACATGGGCCGCAGCACCGCGCTGCACGGGGTGGAGGTGGAGGTGGCGAAGGCGGCGTGAGGGGGCCGTTCAGAGGATGACCGTGGCATCGCTCGGACCGGCCGGCGGGCCGGCGTCCCCGTCGCCGAGCATCGCCCGCATCTCGGCCTCGATCCGGTGCGACAGGGTCGAGATGGGGACGTCGTTCACCCCGCCTTCGAAGGGGTTGGACGAATTCTCGCCCACCTTCTCGAGCGTGACGAAGATCCAGGTGGTCATCACGGCGAACGGGATGGTCGCCCAGGCGGTCCATGCCTCCAGGCCGGACGACCGGCCGACCGCGTGGAACGGCTCCAGGAGCGCGAAGGGCACCAGGATGACGAACATCCGCAGGAGCACGATCGCGATCGAATAGAAGTTGCGCGCATAGGGGTAGTTCTTGATCCGGTACGCGTTGCCCTGCAGCAGGATGATCTCGTTCAGCACGTTCTGCAGGCCGGAATACATCGGCCCGGTGTCGATGATCTTCTTGCGGTAGCAGTTGGACAGCAGCCGGGCCTGGAGGGAGAGCAGGTGGTTCGCCTTGTCGCCCGGGTGCTGCAGGACGGCGCCCAGGGCGGGCTCGGGCAGGTAGCGGGCCAGCGCCTGGGGCAGGTCCAGCTCCCGTTCCGGGATGGTGTAGAACGCCAGATACTCCCGGTTGCCCGGCTCGTTCAGGTTCTCCCAGACCTTCGGTTCGCGCAGCTGGTAGCGGAGCGCGGTCAGCCAGGCGAAGTGCTGGTTGAACAGGACCCGGTGCAGGCGCCGCGTCTCTTCGGGGTCGCCCGCGAGGACGAAGCCAAGCACCGCGTTGCCCCACGCCATGCTGCGGGCCGAGATCGTGGTCCACACCAGCAGCGCATCAGAGGCGCGCCGGTGGCACTCGACGTTCTTGAAGGCGATGATGAAGGACACGGCCGTCCCCAGGACGGCGACAATGGAGGGCGGGATCGACAGGAATGTCCAGCCGAGGCCGGCATAGGCGATCGTCGGGATCGACGCCCAGGCGGTCAGCAGCAGGATCTCGCGCCGCGTCCACTGGATGTATTCCAGGAACCGGAACTTGCGGCCGACATGCATCGCCGATCCTCCGGAGGAGCCACCCGACCGGCAGGGCCGGGCGGCCGACCATAGCATGTCCGCCGGCGGCGGCACGGGCGGCCGCAGCGCCCCCCTATTCACGCGAACGGGAACGGGCCGGGGGCGGCGTCGACCAGGCAATGATGGGCGACGATCCCCGTGCCCGGCGTCGGGCTGTCGGCGAAGGCGGCGCGGAAGCCCGCGCGATCGTCATGGTTGCCGGACAGCCGCAGCGGGATCTCCGGCCGCGCCAGGATCGCCCGGGCCGCCGCGTACTCCGCCGGCAGGCCCGCCTCGGCCAGGTCGCCGGTCAGCAGGACCAGGTCCGGCCGCGGGTCGAGCGCGTGCAGGCGGGCGATCGCCGCCTCCAGCATCCGGTTGGCCAGCATCCGGTTGGCCAGCATCCGGTTGGCCAGCATCCGGTTGGCCAGCATCCGGTTGGATTGGGCGACGCCCTTGTAGAGCATGCCCTCCGGCCGGACGTGCGGGTCGGAGAGCTGGGCGATCAGCACGGCGTGCTCGGCAGGGGGCTATCGGTATGGGGCGGGCGTCAGCCGGCCAGCGACAGGTCGACGATCTCGCGGCAGTCGGGCGACAGGCCGGGGGCCGCGCCGATCCGCTCCAGCGCCGCCCGCATCGCCGCCTGGCGGCGGGCATCGAAGCGCCGCCAGCGCCCGAACGCCTTCAGCAGGCGGGCCGCGACCTGGGGGTTCTGCGGGTCGAGCCGCAGGATCTGGTCGGCGAGGAAGGCGTAGCCCGACCCGTCGGCGGCGTGGAAATGCAGCGGGTTGCCGGCGAAGCCGCCGATCAGGGCATAGATCTTGTTGGGGTTGGAGTAGGAGAAGGCCGGGTGGTCGATGAGCCCGCGCACCGTCGCCAGGGTGCCGGGCAGGGACGAGGTCGCCTGCAGCCCCAGCCACTTGTTGAGCACCAGCGCGTCGCCGGCATGGCGGCGCGGGAAGTCCGCCAGGGCCTCGGCCCGCTCGGGCGTGTCCATCTCCGCCAGGATGGCCAGCGCCGCGAAGCGGTCGGTCATGTTGTCGGCCGCGCGGTACTGCGCCAGCGCCGCGGCCGGGCCGTCGAGGATGGAGAGATAGGCGAGCGCGGCGTTGCCGAGCGCCCGCGCCCCGGCCGATCCGGCATCGGGCACGAAGGCCCCGCCAGGCCGGGACCTGACGGCGCTGAGCCGGTCGGCCAGCCCGCGGGCGACGTCGGCCCTGAGCGCCTCGCGCGCGGCATGGATCGCCTCGACGTCGATCACCGCCATCTGCTCGGCCAGGTAGAGCTCGCCCGGCAGGGCCAGCAGCTCGGCCGCAAAGGCGGGGTCGCCCGCGGCCGCGTCGAAGGCAGCGGCCAGGGCGGCCACGAAGGCCGCCGGGTCGGGCGCCGTCTGGCCCGGGACCTGGCGGGCGGCGATCCCCGCCAGCAGCAGGCGGGTGGCGAAGCTCTGGGCCGCCTCCCAGCGCGAGAAGGGGTCGGCGTCGCCCCGCATGCGCAGGGCCAGGTCCGCCTCGCTCTCCGGATTGTCCACCACCACCGGGGCGGCGAAGCCGCGGTTGATCGACAGGACCGGCGGGGAGGGCACCCCGACGAAGCGCCAGGTCTGGCGGGCCGCCGTCAGCTCCAGCACCCGCGAGGTGCCCTGCGGGGCGTTCTCGCCCTCCAGCTCCAGCGGGATCTCCTGCCCGTCCTGCCCGATCAGCCCGACATGGACCGGCAGGTGGAAGGGCAGCTTCACCGGCTGGCCCGGGGTCGGCGCGGTCTCCTGGGCGACGGTCAGCTCGTAGGCGGCGGCCGTCGGGTCGTGGCGGCCGGAGACGGTCAGGCGCGGCGTGCCGGCCTGGCCGTACCAGTGGAGGAACTGGGTCAGGTCGCGGCCGTTGGCGTCGGCCATGGCGGCGACGAACTGGTCGCAGGTCGCGGCCTCGCCGTCGTGGCGCCCGACATAGAGGTCCATGCCGCGGCGGAAGCCGTCGCGGCCGAGCAGCGCCTCCAGCATCCGGATCACCTCCGCCCCCTTGTCGTAGACGGTGGCGGTGTAGAAGTTGTTGATCTCCAGGTAGCTGTCGGGCCGGATCGGGTGGGCGAGCGGCCCCGCATCCTCGGGGAACTGGCGGGCGCGCAGGACCCGCACGTCCTGGATGCGCTTGACCGCGCGCGAGCGCTGGTCGGCGCTGAATTCCTGGTCGCGATAGACGGTCAGCCCTTCCTTCAGGCTGAGCTGGAACCAGTCGCGGCAGGTGATGCGGTTGCCGGTCCAGTTGTGGAAGTACTCGTGCGCGACCACCGCCTCGACGTTGGCATAGTCCTGGTCGGTCGCCGTCTCCGGGTCGGCCAGGATGTAGCGGTCGTTGAAGACGTTGAGGCTCTTGTTCTCCATCGCGCCCATGTTGAAGTCGGACACGGCGACGATGTGGAACACGTCGAGGTCGTACTCCAGCCCGTAGGTCTCCTCGTCCCAGCGCATGGACCGCTTCAGGGCATCCATGGCGTAGCCGGCGCGCCCCTCCTTGCCGTGCTCGACCAGGATCTTGAGGGCGACGGTGCGGCCCGAGCGGGTGACGAAGCGGTCCTCGACCACCGCCAGGTCGCCCGCCACCAGCGCGAAGAGGTAGCTGGGCTTGGGGAAGGGATCGTCCCACACCGCCTCGTGCCGTCCGTCCCCCAGGTCGCGGGCGGCGACCAGGTTGCCGTTCGACAGCAGGATCGGGAAGCGCGCCTGCTCGGCCCGGATGGTGGTGCGGAAGACCGAGAGCGCGTCCGGCCGGTCGAGGAACCAGGTGATGCGCCGGAAGCCCTCGGCCTCGCACTGGGTGCAGAAATTCCCGCTGGAGACATAGAGCCCTTCGAGCGCGGTGTTGGCGGCGGGCCGGATGATCCCCTCGATTGCCAGCGTGCCGGCATCCGGCATGGCGGGAATGGTGAGGCGGGTCGGCTCCAGCCGGTACTCGCCGGGGCCGAGCTCGCGGCCGTCGAGCGCCACGGACGCCAGCTCCATGTCCTCGCCGTCCAGGACCAGGGGGGCCGCCCGGTCGCCGATGCGCCGGACCTCGAGCCGGGTCCGGACCCGGGTGCGCTCGGGATCGAGGTCGAACTCCAGTTCGACGCGGTCGATCCGGAAGTCGGGGGCGCGATAGTCCGCGCGGCGGATCGGCTGGTGGTTCATGGCTTGGCTTCCGGGCGTAGGGCGGTGCGCTCGGCCCGCCGGCGGGTTTCACGATAGGCGATGTAGAGGCCGCTGCCGATGATGATGGCGACGCCGACCCAGGTCCAGACGTCGGGCAGGTTGCCGAAGATGAGGTAGCCGAGCAGCGTCGCCACCGCGATCTGCCCGTAGTTGAAGGGCGAGATGACCGAGGCCGGGCCCCACATGAAGGCGCGGGCGACGAAATAATGGCCGAGCCCGCCCAGGATGCCGAGCGACAGGAACAGGATCGCGTCGCGCACGTCGTTGGGCCAGATCCAGAAGAACGGCACCACCAGCGTCATCAGGAGGGTGCCGGCGACGCCGCTGTACATGACCGAGGTCTCCGGCCGGTCGAGGCTCGACACCCGCTTGGTCAGGATCTGGTAGAGCGCATAGGAGGCGGCGCTGCCGAACAGCAGGATCGCCTCGGGCGGCACCGCGCCCGATCCCGGCCGCGTCACCACCAGCGCCCCGCAGAAGCCGACCACGACCGCCGACCAGCGACGGATGCCGACCTTCTCGCCCAGCATCGGCCCGGACAGCGCGGTGACGATGAAGGGGGCGATGAAGGTGATGGCGGAGGCCTCCGCCAGCGGCACGAAGGCGATGCCGGTGAAGAAGCACAGCATCGAGGACAGATGCAGCAGCGAGCGCGCGAGCTGGGTTCCCGGCCGCTGGGTGCGGAACAGGGCGGCCAGCCCCAGCGCCGGGGCGAACAGCAGCAGCATGAAGACGAAATGGCCGGTGGTGCGCGCCCAGATGATGGCGAACGGGTGGTATTCGATGTTGAGAAACTTGACGAAGGCGTTCATCACCGGCAGCACCGTCGCCGCCAGGCACATGAACAGGATTCCGCGCAGGATGTCGGTCCCGAGCTTCTCCTGCGCCACCGTCATCGGTGCCGGCCCGCCTGCGCGCGCCGCCACCGGGGGCTGAGCGCTTGGCCCCGCAGTCGGTGGCGATCCGGATCGCGCTCTTCTATGCCGCCATCTTCGCGGTGATCGGCCTGCGCATGCCGTTCTGGCCCTTGTGGCTGTCGGGGCGCGGGCTCGACCCGGGCGAGATCGGCGTGGTGCTCGCGGTCAGTTCCTGGATGCAAGTGGCCGCGGCTCCGTGGGTCGCCTCGCGGGTGGACCGCCGCGGGGAGCGGCGGCGGGTGCTGGCGATCCTAGCCGCCGCGGCCGCCCTGGGCTACGCCCTGTTCGCGCTGACCGGCGGTTTCCTCGGCATCGTGCTGGTGGCGGGGCTGGTGGCGGCGGTCTTCACCCCGATCCTGCCGCTGGGCGATAACCTCGCCATGCTGGCCGTCGGCCGCTACGGCATCGACTATGGCCGGGCCCGGCTGTGGGGGTCGATCAGCTTCATGGTGGTGGCGACGGCGGGTGGTGCGGTCATCGCCGGCCAGTCCGAGCGCGTGCTGTGGCTGATCGTGGCCGCGGTGGCGGCGACGGCGGCGGCAGCCCTGCTGCTGCCCGACATCCGCACCGCCCGGCACCGCGACCGCCGCGGCGCCTTCCGCATCCTGCTGGCCGACCGCCGCTTCCTCGCCTTCCTGGCCACGGCCGGCTGCCTGCAATGCAGCCACGCCATGGTCTACGGCTTCGGCACCCTGCACTGGCAGGGGGCGGGCCTGTCGCCGGCCTTCGTCGGGCTGCTGTGGGCCATATCGGTGGTGGCGGAGATCGTCTTCTTCGCCTGGGGCAAGCATGCGCTGGCCCGCATCGGCCCGCTCGGCCTGCTCGGCATCGGCGCGCTGGCGGGTCTCGTCCGCTGGCCGCTGACCGCGCTCGGCAGCGACCCGGTCCTGCTCCTGATGCTGCAGCCCCTGCACGCCGCCACCTTCGGCGCCGCGCACCTGGGGGCGATGACCTATATCGGCCGCACGGTGCCGGCGGAACAGTCCGCCAGCGCCCAGAGCCTGCACAGCGCGATTGCCGGCGGCATCGCCTTCGGCATCGCCATGCCGCTGGCCGGCATCCTCTACGGCCGCTTCGGCGGCGCCGGCTTCGCCGCGATGACCCTGTTCTCCGCGCTGGGCCTGGCGGGGACGCTGTGGCTGTGGCGGACGGCCCCCGCTCAGGCCGCGGGCGGCTCGCGGTAGACGAGGCGCGCGGCGCGGATCGCTGCGTGGCTGGCATCGGCCCAGGCGATCAGCGGCCGCAGCGCCTCCAGCAGCGAACGGCCGAGCGGCGTCAGGGCGTAGTCGACGCGCGGCGGGATGACCGGGAAGAGCGTGCGGGTGACCAGCCCGTCCTGTTCCAGCCGCTTCAGGGTGCGGGCCAGCATGTGCTGCGACACGTCGCCGATGCCGCGCTTCAGCTCGTTGAAGCGGCGGGTGCCGCCGTCCAGCGTCAGCAGGACCAGCACGCTCCACTGGTCGCCGATCCGGTCGAGCACGCCGCGCACCGGGCAATCCTGGATGCTGATTTCTAAGGAATTGATTTCGTTCATGTATCCGTCTCGTCCAGAAGCTCGGCCGGTCACACCGCGCTGACCGAGGTCGATCGCGATGACTTCTTGCCGGGTGTCGCGCCCCGCATACCTATGGCTCGCAAGCCGTCCGGACCAAGTCTGGATTCCGTACCAGGTCCGGAATCGAACCAGAGGAGATCGAGCTCATGAACGTCGCCCTGATCGGCGCTTCCGGCAATATCGGGTCGCGCATCCTGTCGGAGCTCTCCCGCCGCGGCCACCGCGTGACGGCGATCGCCCGCAACCCGGAACGCATCCCGGCCGCCGACGGCGCGACGCCGGTTGCGGGCGATGTGTTCGACCAGGCGGGGCTGGCCGCCCTGCTGTCCGGCCATGACGCGGCGATCAGCAGCGTCCATTTCCTGGCCAGCGACCCGGCGCGGCTGGTGGACGCGGTGCGGGCCGCGGGCGTGCGCCGCTACCTGGCGGTGGGCGGTGCCGGCAGCCTGGAGGTGGCGCCGGGCGTGGCCCTGGTCGACACCCCGGACTTCCCGGTCGCCTACAAGGCGGAGGCGAGCAAAGGAGGCGAGTTCCTGCAGCTCCTGCGCGGGGTCGCGGATCTCGACTGGACCTTCCTGTCGCCCTCGGCGGCGATCTTCCCGGGCGAGCGGACCGGCCGCTTCCGCCTCGGCGGCGACCAGCTCCTGGTCGGGCCCGAGGGCAGCCGCATCTCGATGGAGGACTATGCGGTGGCGCTGGTCGACGAACTGGAAGCCCCGGCGCATTCGCGCCGCCGCTTCACCGTCGGCTACTGAGGCGCTTCGCGACCCAGGCGCACGAGCAGGCGCAGCATCGCCTTCTCGTCGGCGCAGCGGCGCGGCAGGCGGCCCTCGATGTAGGCGTCGAGCACGCCCGGGTGGATGTAGCATTTGCGGCAGATGGCGGGGGTGTTGGCCAGGGTCGCCGCGACGTCCCGCACGCAGTCCATGACCACCCGCCGGGCGGCGGTGGGCGGCAGGCCGCGCTCGGCCTGCGCCAGCCGGCAGGCGGCGAGCAGCGTGGCGGCCCAGGTGCGGAAGTCCTTGGCCGAGAACTCCTCGCCCGTCACCTCCTTGAGGTAGGCGTTGACGTCCTCCGAGCCGACCGCGTGACGCTGGCCGTCCTCGCCCACATACTGGAAGAGCCGCTGGCCGGGCAGTTCCCGGCAGGCGGCGACCAACCGGGCGATGCGGCGGTCGCGCAGCTCGGCCGCGTGCAGCCGGCCGCCCTTGGCGCGGAACTCCAGCTGGATGCGCTCGCCGGTCACATCCGCGTGCCGCTTGCGCAGGGTGGTCAGGCCGAAGCTGCGGTTCTCGGCGGCGTAGCGGTCGTTGCCGACGCGGATCAGGGTCCGTTCCAGCAGGCGCACGACCCCCGCCACCACCTTGGTCTTGGTCAGCTGGCGCTGGGCGAGGTCGGCCTCGACCCGCCGGCGGATCACGGGCAGGGCCCGGCCGAAGGCCAGCATGCGGCCGAACTTCGCCTGGTCGCGGACCGTCCGCCAGTCGGGGTGATAGCGGTACTGCTTGCGCCCGCGGGCGTCCCGGCCGGTCGCCTGGAGGTGGCCGTCGGCACGGCGGCAGATCCACACCTCGCGATAGGCGGGCGGGATCGCCAGCCGGGCGATCCTGGCCAGCACCCGCGGGTCGGCGATGCGGCTGCCGTCCGGCGCGAAATAGGCGAAGCCGCCCCCGGTCTCGCGGCGGACGATCCCGGGCTCCTCGTCGCTGCTGTGGCGCAGCCCGGATTCCTCGAGCGCGGCTGCGACCGTGTCCGGCAGCGGCTCGCCATCCCGCGGCATGGCCGTCAGCCGTTGACCGGGGTGCCGCCGTTCGGGTGCAGCACCTGGCCGCTCATGTAGGAGGAATCCCTGCAGGCCAGGAAGACGTAGCAGGGCGCGACCTCGTTCGGCTGGCCGGGGCGGCCCATCGGGGTCGCCTTGCCGTGCTCGGCCACCCGGTCGGGCGGGAAGGAGGCGGGAATGAGCGGCGTCCAGATCGGCCCCGGCGCCACCCCGTTCACCCGGATGCCGCGCTCCGCCAGGGAATCCGCCAGCGAGCGGGTGAAGGCGACGATGGCCCCACGGGTGGCGGCATAGTCGATCAGGTGGCCGCTGCCCTTGTAGGCGGTGACCGACGTGGTGTTGATGATCGCCGCCCCCTCCTTCAGGTGCGGCAGTGCCGCCTTGGTCAGGAAGAAGTAGCCGAACACGTTGGTGCGGAAGGTGCGCTCCAGCTGCGCGGCATCGATCGCCGTCAGGTCGTCCTGCGGGTGCTGCTCGGCGGCGTTGTTGACCAGCACGTCGAGCCGCCCGAAGCGCTCGACCGTGGCCCGCACCGCCTCGGCGCAGAAGGCCTCGTCGCCGATGTCGCCGGCCAGGGCCAGCCCCTGGCCGCCCTCGGCCTCGATCAGCTCGATGGTGTCGATGGCGTCGCCCGCCTCGCGGTCGGTGTGGAGGATCGCGACCGAGGCGCCCTCCCGCGCCATGGCGACGGCGACCGCCCGGCCGATGCCGCTGTCGCCGCCGGAGATGAGGGCGACCTGCCCCTGCAGGCGGCCTGCGCCGGGATAGCGCGGGGCGTGGTCCGGTTCGGGGTGCATCTCGGATTCGAGGCCCGGCTGGCGGTCCTGCTGCTGGGCCGGAAGGGTTGCGGCCATGGGTGTGCTCCGTCCTGTTGCGGCCGCCCGCGGCCTCGTCCCGGAGGCAGCCGCGGACCCGCATCCGTGTCGGTGAAAGGTTCCTGACGCTGCCAACCGGGGCGGCTGCCGATCGTTCCGCCGGGCTTGCATCGCCAACCGATTGGACGCAATAAGATAACATTGCATTTGCGGGGGCGTTGGGATGCGAGGCTCGGAACTTCGCCGGCTGCTGGCCGGATCGACGGCATTGGTGATGGGGGCGGCGGTGGGTGCGGCCCATGCGCAGACGACCCTGGTGGAGGGCGGGGCGATCGGCCTCGGCTCGATCCTGGTGACGGCGCCGCTCGGCCAGACCCAGTCGGACATCGTCGAGGGAACCACGGTGCTGGAGGGCGACGCGCTCGACCGCCGGCGGGAGCTGACGATCGGCGACACCCTGCGCGGCACGCCCGGGGTGGCGGCGACGGGATACGCGGCAGGCGCGAGCCGGCCGGTCATCCGCGGCCAGTCCGGCCCCCGCGTCCGGGTGCTGCAGAACGGGCTCGACACCTTCGATGCGTCCAACATCAGTCCCGATCACGCGGTGGCGGCGCCGACCGCCGGCGCCCAGCGGATCGAGGTGCTGCGCGGCCCCGCGACCCTGCTCTACGGCAGCTCCGCGGTGGGCGGTCTCGTCAACGTCATCGACGGCCGGATCCCCGATCGCATGCCCAGGGGGGGCCTCGCCGGCACCGCCCGCCTGGAGTACGGCACGGCCGCGCGCGAGCTGAGCGGCTTCGGCGCGGTCGATGCCGCGATCGGCCGGAACGTCGTGATCCACGCCGAGGGCTTCGCCCAGAACGCGTCGGACTATTCGATCCCGGGCTATGCCAACGACGAAGCGCGCGAGCACGGCCAGAAGGGCAAGGTCGAGAACAGCTTCGTGCGCACCCGCGGCGGCTCGGTCGGCGCCAGCTACATCGGCGACTGGGGCTATGTCGGCCTGTCGGTCGCCCGCTTCGCCACCAAGTACGGCATCCCGAGCGGCGGGCACGTCCATGCCGGCGAGGAGGAGGAGGATCATGATCACGAGGAGGAGCATGACCACGACCACGAGCATGAGCACGAGGAGGCCGAGCGGGTCACGATCGACCTGCGGCAGACCCGCTACGACGCGAAGTTCGGCCTGACCCGGCCGTTCGGCGGGGTGGAGGAGGTGCGCGGGCGCATCGGCTATGCCGACTATCGCCACAAGGAGCTGGAGAACGGCGAGACCGGCACCGTCTTCAAGAACCGCAGCTGGGAGGGCCGGCTGGAGGCCGAGCACTCGCCCATCGGCGGGCTGCGCGGCGTGGTTGGTGTCCAGGGCGGCCGGCGCGACTTCCGGGCGACCGGCGAGGAGGCGTTCCTGCCGCCGACCGTGACCGACAGCTTCGCGGCCTTCCTGCTGGAGCGCTACGAGGTCGGCCCGTGGCTGTTCACGGCCGGGGCGCGGCTGGAGCACACGCAGGTGGAGGCGGCCGCGCTCGGCCGCGAGCGCTCCTTCACCGGCGGCAACGTCGCCCTGGGCGCGACCTACCGCCTGGGCGGGGGCTGGCAGGTCGGCGCCTCGCTGGCCCGCACCGAGCGCGCGCCGTCGGCCGAGGAGCTGTTCTCCAACGGCGCGCACCTGGCGACGTCGTCGTTCGAGATCGGCGACCCCAACCTCGGCAAGGAGACCGCCTGGACGGCCGAGCTCTCCCTGCGCAAGCGCCAGGGCGATGTCACCGGCGGCATCAACCTGTTCGCGTCGCGCTACAAGAACTTCATCTTCGGCGACCTGACCGGCGCCACGTCCGACGGCCTGGACGTGCTCCAGTACCGCCAGGCCGACGCCGACTTCCGCGGCTTCGAGATCGAGGCCGGATGGACCTTCGCGCGCGGCTCGGGCTGGGCCCTGTCGGTCGACGGCCAGGTGGATTTCGTGTGGGCCGAGAACCGCTCCGCCGGGCAGGCCCTGCCGCGCATCCCCCCGGTCAGCTACACGGTCGGCGCCAATGCCGACCTGGGCCAGCTCGGCCTGCGCGCCGAGGTGCAGGGCGCGCTCCGCCAGGACCGCAACGCCCCGACCGAGACCGAGACGGGCGGCTACACCTTCCTCAACGCCTCGGTCTCCTGGCGGCCGCTGCCCGACAACGACGCCTTCACGCTGCAGATCCAGGGCCGCAACCTGACCGATGCCGAGGGCCGCAACCACGTCTCGCTGCTGAAGGACGTGGCGCCGATGCGCGGGCGGGAAGTGCGGCTGGTGGGCCAGGTGCAGTTCTGAGGGCTCGACAGCGGCCCGCCGGGCAACGTGCAGGCCAGGACAACTGGCCGCGTGAGCCGGGCGGGCCGATCGGATAGAATCCCCCGAGGAGCCGCGGCCGGCCGCCAGCAGGTGGCCGGCCGCGGCGAGAACCCCAAAGGAGGATTCCCCCCGTGACAAGGATTTGGGCCGCGGCCGCGCTTGCCGCCGCACTCGGCCTGTCGGCGCCTGCCATGGCGCAGGACCAGGTGAAGATCGGCGTGCTCAACGACCAGACCGGCCTCTATGCCGAGTTCGGCGGCATGGGCTCGGTCGAGGCGACGCGCATGGCGATCGAGGATTTCGGCGGCAAGGCGCTGGGCAAGCCGATCGAGGTGGTCTCCGTCGACCACCAGAACAAGCCCGACATCGCGGCCGCCACCGCGCGCAAATGGTACGATGCGGACGGCGTCACCGCGATCGCCGACCTGACCAACTCCGCCGTGGCGCTGGCCGTCCAGGCGATCGCCAAGGAGCGCGGCAAGGTCGCCCTGTTCTCCGGCCCGGCCACCACCCGCCTGACCAACGAGGACTGCTCGCCGACCGGCTTCCACTGGGTCTTCGACACCTATTCCCAGGCCTACGGCACCGCCCGCGCGGTGCTGGCCGAGAAGGGCGACACCTGGTTCCTGCTGGTCGCCAACTATGCCTTCGGCCACCAGATGGCCAAGGACCTGGAGACGATCGTCACCGCGGGCGGCGGCAAGGTGCTGGGCAACGTCCGCCATCCGATCAGCAACGCCGACTTCTCGTCCTTCCTGCTTCAGGCGCAGGCCTCGAAGGCCAAGATCGTCGGCCTCGCCAATGCCGGCGCCGACACCATCGCCTCGGTCAAGCAGGCGGCCGAGTTCGGCATCGTCGAGGGCGGGCAGAAGCTGGTCGGCCTGGTCATCGTGCTGAGCGACGTCCATGCCCTGGGGCTCGCCGCCTCCAAGGGCCTCTTGACCACCACGGCCTTCTACCATGACCGCGACGAGGCCAGCCGCGCCTGGTCCAAGCGCTACTTCGCCCGCACCCAGAAGATGCCCGGCATGATCCAGGCCGGCGTCTACTCCTCGGTCCTGCACTACCTGCGCGCGGTCGAGGCGGCGGGCTCCGCCGACGGCGCCAAGGTGGCGGCCAAGATGCGGGAGATGCCGGTCGACGACTTCTTCGCGCCCAAGGCGAAGATCCGCCCCGACGGGCGGCTGGCCAACGACATGTACCTGGTCGAGGTCAAGGCGCCGGCGGAATCCAAGGCTCCCTGGGACTACCTGAAGGTGCTGCGCACCATCCCGGCGGCCGAGGTGACGATCCCGCTCGCCGAGAGCAAGTGCGACCTTGTGAAGAAGTAGGCGCGGAAGGCAGGGCGGGCGGCTGCCCGCCCTGCCGCTTGCCGCGCTACTTCGGCATCACCACCGTGAAATGGGGTGCCTTCGCCGGCTGGCCGGGGCCGACGGGGGCCGGGACCGCGTTCGCCACCGGCTTCAAGGTCTTGAGATAGGCCGCGAGCGCCCGGGCATCGCTGTCGGTCAGGGCCGCGTAGGCGCGCCACGGCATCGCCGGCGACAGCTCCCGCCCGTCCGGGCGCACCCCCGTGCGCACCGCCTTGACGATGTCGGCCTCGCTCCACCGGCCGATGCCGGTGTCGCGATCGGGGGTCAGGTTCGCGGGCCAGAAGATGCCGAGCCCGGGGATCTCGAAGCCGACCGCTTCGCCGGCCAGCGGCCGGGTCATGTCCGGCTTGCCGGAGAAGGCGCCCGGCGTGTGGCAGCCGTTGCAATCCATGATGGAGGCCAGGTACTTGCCGCGGGCGACGCGGGATTCCTGGGCGGCGGCGGGAAGGGCCGCGCCGATGGCGACGGCGGCGGCGAACAGGGCAGGGAGGTAGCGCATCGGACGAACTGCTCCTTCGAACTGGTGATGGGCGCCCCCGTGGGTCGGGGTCGCGCGCCGATTGGTTCTGGTGTCCGGGCTGTCGCCTAACCGTCACGCATATCCGCCAGACTGGGCGCTGGGTCGGCCGGCGGAGCCGACCTATCCTGTTTGTTCGGGGGGATCAAATGGTTCGTTTGTTACACGGCCGTTCGGCGGCCGTGCGTGCGCTGTTGCTCGCGACGACCTGTCTTACGGTTGCCTGGCCCGCGGCCGCGCAGTTCACCACGCCCAACGTGACCCATGCGGCCGGTGCGGAGACGACGGAGTTCCAGGGCACCGTCTTCACCAACCAGGGCCTGGTCGGGGCCGGCCGCCTGGCCGCCTCGGCGCGCGATACCCTGGGCGACACGCTGGGTTCGTTCTCGGCCTTCGTGGTCGACCAGTCCGCCTGGCGGCGGCGGGCCGACGGCTCCTACAGCGGCATCCTGCTGTCGCTGCCGGACCGCGGCTACAACACCGACACGCTGATGACCGATTTCGTCGGCCGGGTGCAGCGGTTCGACTTCACCTTCAACCCGTACACGGGCACGGCCAGCCTGCCGGCCAGCCTGGCCTCGCAGTCGCAGCTCGAACTGACCTATCGCGGCACCACGGTGCTGAAGGATTTCAACGGCCAGACCTTCACCGGGCTCGACCCGGCGGCGGCCTCCGGCAGCCAGGGCGGCTTCGGGCCGCTGCCGGTCCCGAGCACGGGGCAGGGCGCCGGGCGCATCTCGCTCGACGCGGAATCCCTGGCCTATCTGTCGGACGGTTCCTTCTATGTCGGCGACGAGTATGCGGCCGGCGTCTACTATTTCGACAAGGCGGGCAACCTGAAGGGCGCGATCGTCCCGCCCGCCGCCCTCCTGCCGGAGAAGCCGGCCGGCGCGGTGAACTACAGTTCGCTCGGTGCCCCGACCACCGGCCGGCGCAACAACCAGGGCCTGGAAGGCCTCACCATCACGCCTGACGGCAAGCACCTGGTGACCCTGCTGCAGAGCGCGACGGTGCAGGACACCAACGGCTCCAACCAGCAGACCCGCACCAATACCCGCCTGATGGTCTACGACATCTCCGGGAACAAGACGCCGACCGACCCCATCGCCCACTACGTCCTGCAGCTGCCGAGCTATACGCTTGCGGGCGACGGCTCGGCCACCAACCGCACGGCGGCGCAGAGCGAGATCCTGGCCCTGAACGACAAGCAGTTCCTGGTCCTGTCGCGCGACGGCAACGGCCTCGGCGTCGGCACGACCAATCCCGAAGTCTTCAAGAACATCATGCTGGTGGACATCTCCGGCGCGACCAACATCGCCGGCACCAGCTACGAGACCGGGACGACGCCGGTGTCGCCCGCGGGCGTGCTGTCGCCCTCGATCACCCCGGTCGAGAAGAGCCTGTTCGTGAACATGCTCAACCCGGCCCAGACCGGCCGCCTCGGCCTCAACATCAACACCAACCCCGCCGACCGGCTGACCCTGTCCGAGAAGTGGGAGGCGCTGGGCCTGGCTCCGGTGCTGAAGGAAGGCGCGCCGCAGGACTATTTCCTCTTCGTCGGCAACGACAACGACTTCCTGACCAGCAACGGCCAGATGGCGGGCGGCCTGGTCGACCCGGTGACCGGTGTCGCGGCCGGCACCAGCTACGACGCCGGGCTCGAGAACGACAATCTCGTCCTCGTCTACCAGCTGACCCTGCCGACCTACGTCAATCCCCTCTACTACGAGGCGATGGGCCTCCAGGCGCCGGCGCTCCAGGCGGCGTTCGCCGACGTCACCAAGCAGCAGGCGCGCGCGACCGAGCGGAACGTGATGTCCCAGCTGGGGCAGTCGCGGCAGGCGCGTCGGCGGGCCGGCGACGTGGCGCTGGCCCCGCAGGCGGGCCGCTTCGGCCCGTGGATCGTCGGCGACTATGCGTCGCTGCAGTATGACGAGACGATCGGCGGCCGCACCGTGTCGCAGAGCTACCGCGGCACCTCGGTCACGGTGGGTGCCGACATGGCCCTGGCCGAGGGCCTGAAGGCGGGCGTCGCCGCCTCCTACGTCTCCGGGCGCAGCAAGGCCGGCTACGGCAGCCAGTTCGATTCCGACGGGCTCGGCCTCTCGGTCTACGGCTCCTATGAAGTCGGCGGGTTCTTCATCGATGCCGCCTACGCCTACACCTTCCAGAACTTCGACAAGGTGCGCCGCCCGGATCCCTACGAGCTGGTCGGCAACGGCAGCTTCGACGGCCGTTCCCACACGGTCGGCGGGCAGCTCGGCTACAACTTCGTCTCGGGCGCCCTCGTCATGGGCCCGGTCGCCGGGTTGAGCTACGTCCGCGGCGACTTCGACGGCTACACCGAGCGCGGGGCGGCCGGCGGCAACATCCGCTATCCCGGCGGGTCCTTCGACTCCCTGGTCGGCAAGCTCGCCTGGCAGGTGGCCTACGAGCTGCGCGACCGCAACGTGCGCTTCGTGCCGTTCGGCGAGATCTCCTACGAGCGCGAGTTCCTGAACAAGGGCGACGACGCGAGCTTCAGCCTGGCCAGCGCCCAGGCGCAGCTCGGCACCATCAGCGTCGGCATGCCGTCGCAGAACCAGCATGCCGTCGGCTTCCAGGTCGGCGCCCAGGCGGTGATCGACGACATGGTGACGGTGGGTGCCGCCTACGGCTTCAAGGCCGGCGACGACGGCTTCAGCCGGCACACGGTAACCGGCCGGGTCGCCGTCAACTTCTGAGCGGAAATCGTTGCCGGAAATTTAGGCGACGGTAAGACGATCTTCGTGGCGTTGGGCAATATGTAGGCACATTTCCGCGACAGGTCCTTTCTCCAGGGTGCCACCGGAGCGAACGCTCCGGTGGCACATCCCTTGCTGCATTGCGGCGTACGGGCGTGACCGACACCGAGCCCATCGGTCGCGGCACCCGTCCGGGAGATTGGGGACGAGGACAGCCATGAAGATAGGGACTGCAAGCGTTTTCGCTGGTGCCGTGATGGCGACCGCCGCCATGGTCGCACCGGCGCTGGCACAGGACACCATCAAGGTGGGCGTGCTGCATTCGCTCTCCGGCACCATGGCCATCAGCGAGACGACGCTGAAGGACGTCATGCTGATGCTGGTGGAGGAGCAGAACAAGAAGGGCGGCCTCCTCGGCAAGAAGCTGGAAGCCGTCGTCGTCGATCCGGCCTCCAACTGGCCGCTGTTCGCCGAGAAGGCGCGCGAGCTGATCAGCCAGCAGAAGGTCTCGGCCGTGTTCGGCTGCTGGACCTCGGTCAGCCGCAAGTCGGTGCTGCCGGTGTTCGAGGAGCTGAACAGCCTGCTGTTCTATCCGGTGCAGTACGAGGGCGAGGAGTCCTCGCGCAACGTCTTCTACACGGGTGCGGCCCCGAACCAGCAGGCCATCCCCGCCGTCGACTATCTGGCGAGCGAGGAGAAGGTGGTGCGCTGGGTGCTGGCCGGCACCGACTACGTCTATCCGCGCACGACCAACAAGATCCTTGAATCCTACCTGAAGTCCAAGGGCGTGAAGTCCGAGGACATCATGATCAACTACACGCCGTTCGGCCATTCCGACTGGCAGTCGATCGTCGCCGAGATCAAGAAGTTCGGCTCGGCCGGCAAGAAGACCGCCGTCGTCTCGACCATCAACGGCGACGCCAACGTGCCCTTCTACAAGGAGCTCGGCAACCAGGGCGTCAAGGCGACCGACATTCCGGTCGTGGCCTTCTCGGTCGGCGAGGAAGAGCTGGCCGGCATCGACACCAAGCCGCTCCTCGGCCACCTTGCGGCCTGGAACTACTTCATGAGCGTGAAGACGCCCGAGAACGACGCCTTCATCAAGAAGTGGCAGACCTTCATCAAGAACCCGAAGCGGGTGACCAACGACCCGATGGAGGCCCACTATATCGGCTTCCAGATGTGGGTGCAGGCGGTGCAGCAGGCCGGCACGACCGACGTCAACGCGGTGCGCCAGGCAATGTACGGTCAGAAGGTCAAGAACCTGACCGGCGGCACCTCGGTGATGGGCGTCAACCATCACATCTCCAAGCCGGTGCTGATCGGCGAGATCAAGGCCGACGGGCAGTTCAACACGGTGTGGAAGACCAAGGACCCGCTGCCGGGTGCTGCCTGGTCCCCCTACATCCCGGAATCGGCCAAGCTGACCGCCGACTGGACCTACCCCTGGGTCTGCGGCGGCTGCGAGAAGCCGAAGTTCAACTGATCTGACGCGACCCCCGGGGCCGGCCTTGGCCGGCCCCGGCACTTCCTGTCCGGGGCTCCTCGCGTCCGTCCCGGGCCGGCGCAACGACGGCTGAGAAGACGGAATCCCGCCCATGCTCTCGTTCCTTCGTGGCATCGCCCTGGCGCTGATGCTGGCCCTGGGCCTCGGTGCCGCCCCGGCGGCCTCCGCCCAGGATCTCGCGGCCCCCCTGGCAGCCCTGGTGGGCGACGACTATTCCGCCAAGGGCGAGGCGATCGAGGCGCTGGCCCGGATGGGCGGGCCGCGCGCGGCCGAGGCGCTCAAGGCGCTGGCCGAAGGACGACTGTTCCGCCGCCGCTCCGACCAGCTGGTGGTGATCGCGCCGACCAGCTCCGGCGGCACCCTGACCGATGCCGCGACCGGCGCCGCCGCCGGCTCCGCCGGCGACCGCGAGCTGGAGGCGGCCAACCTCAATAACCGGCTGCGCCGCCAGCTTGCCGGCCTGATCGGCAGCCTGACCCTGACCACCGGCACCCCGGCCGAGCGCCGCGCCGCCGCCGAGGCCCTGTTCAAGCAGCGCGACCCGGCCGGCCTGCCGGCGCTGACGGCCGCCATCGCCCAGGAGAAGGACGCGGGCGTCCGCGCCGCCATGGAGATGGCGCGTGCCGCCATCGTGCTGTCGTCCGACGCGCCGGAGGCCGAGCGGATCGCCGCCGCGGCCACCGTCGGCGCCCGCAGCGACCGCGAGGCGCTGGGCCTGCTGCTGTCCGTCGCGGGCGGCGCGCCGCCGGCCGTGGCCGAGGCCGCGCGGACCAGTGCCGCCGCGATCGAGCGCCACCTGGCGATGCTCGACTATGCCCAGAACCTCTATTACGGCCTGTCGCTGGGCGCGGTGCTGCTGCTGGCCGCGGTCGGCCTGGCCGTCACCTTCGGCGTCATGGGGGTCATCAACATGGCCCATGGCGAGATGGTCATGCTGGGCGCCTACACCACCTTCGTCGTCCAGGAGCTGTGCCGCACCTCCGCGCCGGCACTGCTCGACTACGCGCTGTTCATCGCCCTGCCGGCCGCCTTCCTGGTCACGGCCGCGGTCGGCGCGCTGCTCGAACGCTCGGTCATCCGCTGGCTCTACGGCCGGCCGCTGGAGACGCTGCTGGCGACCTGGGGCCTCAGCCTCGTCATCCAGCAGGCGGTGCGCAGCGTCTTCGGCCCGACCAACCGCGAGGTCAGCAACCCGAGCTGGATGTCGGGCGCGGTCGACTTCTACGGCCTGACGCTCACCTGGAGCCGGCTGTGGATCATCGTCTTCGCGGTCCTGGTGTTCGTGCTGCTGCTGGTGGTCCTGCGCCGCACCGCCTTCGGGCTGCAGATGCGGGCCGTCACCCAGAACCGGCCGATGGCGAGTTCCATGGGCATCCGCACCCACCGGGTCGACATGCTGACCTTCGCGCTCGGCTCGGGCGTCGCCGGCATCGCCGGGGTCGCCCTGTCGCAGATCGACAATGTCAGCCCCAACCTGGGACAGTCCTACATCATCGATTCCTTCATGGTCGTGGTCTTCGGCGGGGTCGGCAACCTGTGGGGCACGCTGGCCGGCGCGATGACGCTCGGCATCGCCAACAAGCTGCTGGAGCCGGTGGCGGGCGCGGTGCTGGGCAAGATCATCATCCTCGTCCTCATCATCCTCTTCATCCAGCGGCGGCCGCGCGGGCTCTTCGCGCTGCGCGGCCGCGCGGTCGAGGCGTAGTCCGATGCTGCCCCCCCGATTCTTCACCGCACGCCTGATCGCCGGCTGGCCCGGCCTCCTGTTCCTGCTGGCCCTGGCGGCAGCGGCCATCCTGGTGCCGCTCTCCAACCTGGTCCTGCCGCCCAGCTCCCCCTGGCACGTGCCCACCCACCTGGTGGTGCTGATCGGCAAGTGGCTCTGCTACGCGCTGCTGGCGATCGCGCTCGACCTGGTGTGGGGCTATTGCGGCATCCTGTCGCTCGGCCACGGCGCCTTCTTCGCGCTGGGCGGCTATGCCATGGGCATGTACCTGATGCGCCAGATCGGCACCCGCGGCGTCTACGGCCACCCGGTGCTGCCGGACTTCATGGTCTTCCTCAACTGGAAGGAGCTGCCCTGGTACTGGTACGGCTTCGACCAGTTCTGGTTCGCGGCGATCATGGTGGTGGCGGTGCCGGGGGCGCTCGCCTTCGTCTTCGGCTGGTTCGCCTTCCGCTCGCGGGTGACCGGGGTCTATCTCTCGATCATCACCCAGGCGCTGACCTTCGCCCTGATGCTGGCCTTCTTCCGCAACGACATGGGCTTCGGCGGCAACAACGGCCTGACCGACTTCCGCGAGATCCTGGGCTTCGGGGTGCGCGAGCAGGGCACCCGGGCGGCGCTCTTCGCCATCACCTGCGCGGCGCTGGCGGCAGGGTTCCTGATCGCGCGCTGGATCGTCACCTCGCGCTTCGGGCTGGTGCTGGTGGCGATCCGCGATGCGGAAAGCCGGACCCGGTTCCTCGGCTACCGGGTCGACCGCTACAAGCTCTTCGTCTTCGTCGTCTCGGCGATGATGGCGGGGGTGGCCGGTGCGCTCTACGTGCCCCAGGTCGGCATCATCAACCCCGGCGAGTACGCGCCGACCAACTCGATCGAGGCGGTGATCTGGGTCGCGGTCGGCGGCCGCGGCACCCTGGTCGGGGCGGCGCTGGGCGCCTTCGTCGTCAACGCCTTCAAGACCTGGATGACGGGGGCGATGCCCGAGGTCTGGCTGTTCGCCCTGGGCGCGCTCTTCGTGCTGGTCACGCTGTTCCTGCCCAAGGGCATCCTCGGCACCATCCGCGCCCGCCGCCGCCAGCCCGCCGCCCAGCCGCAGGCGGCCACATCCCCGGCGCCCGCGCCGGCCACCGCGGAGCAGGGGCCATGAACCCGGTCGAAACCAGCGCGCTGCTCTATGTCGACGGCGTCTCGGTGTCGTTCGACGGCTTCCGGGCGCTGAACGGCCTGTCGCTGTTCATCGAGCCGGGCGAGATGCGGGCGATCATCGGGCCGAACGGGGCCGGCAAGACGACGATGATGGACGTCGTCACCGGCAAGACCAAGCCCGACGCCGGCACGGTCCTGTTCGGCGGCCAGCACGACCTGACCCGCCTCGACGAGGCGGCGATCGCCGAGCTCGGCATCGGCCGCAAGTTCCAGCGCCCGACCGTGTTCGAGATGCACACGGTGTGGGACAACCTGGTCCTGGCGGTGAAGCAGCGGCGCGGCGTCTTCACCACCCTGATGGCCCGCATGTCGGGGGCCGAGCGCGACCGGCTGGACGAGATCCTGGCCGTCACCCGCCTGACCGAGCTGCGCCACCTCTCGGCCGGCGCCCTGTCGCACGGGCAGAAGCAGTGGCTGGAGATCGGCATGCTGCTGGCCCAGGAGCCGGCCCTGCTGCTGGTCGACGAGCCGGTCGCTGGCATGACCGACGCCGAGACCGAGCAGACGGCGGAGCTGCTGCGCGACATCAACCGCACCCGCTCGGTCGTGGTCGTCGAGCACGACATGCACTTCGTGCGCGCGCTCGGCGTGCGCGTCACCGTCCTGCACGAGGGCTCGGTCCTGGCGGAGGGGTCGCTCGATGCCGTCAGCGCCAACGAGCGCGTCGTCGAAGTCTATCTGGGGCGCTAGCCATGCTGACGGTCGAAGCGATCGACGTGTTCTACGGGGCCGCCCAGGCCCTGAAGAAGGTCTCCCTGCAGGCGAGCCCGGGACGGGTGACCTGCGTCATGGGGCGCAACGGGGTCGGCAAGACCTCGCTGTTGCGGGCGATCGCCGGCCACCGGCCGACCGCCGGCGGGCGCATCCTGTGGGAAGGGAAGGAGCTGGGCGGGGCGCCGCCGCACGAGCGCGCCCGGCGCGGGGTGGCGCTCGTGCCGCAGGGCCGCGAGATCTTCCCGTTGCTGACGGTGGAGGAGAACCTGCGCACCGGCTTCGCGCCGCTGCCGCGCAGCCAGCGCACCATCCCGTCCGAGATCTTCGACCTCTTCCCGGTCCTGCGCTCCATGCTGGGCCGGCGCGGCGGCGACCTGTCGGGCGGCCAGCAGCAGCAGCTGGCGCTGGCCCGCGCATTGGTGATGCGGCCGCGCCTGCTGCTGCTCGACGAGCCGACCGAGGGCATCCAGCCCTCGATCATCAAGGACATCGGCCGCGTCATCGTCCATCTCCGCCAGGTCGGCACCATGGCGATCGTCCTGGTCGAGCAGTATTTCGACTTCGCGCGCGAGCTGGCCGACGATTTCGTCGTCATGGACCGCGGCGAGGTCGTGCTGGCCGGCGAGGGTGCGGGGATGGACGAGACCGCGGTCCGCCGCTATCTCAGCGTCTGAACCGTTCCACCTTCAGCACAAGCCCGCGACCTTCCAATCGGGCGGAGGCTCCCCATGCGGATCTGTATCTTCGGCGCCGGCGCGGTCGGCGGCAATTTCGGCGCGCGTCTGGCCCGTGCCGGCGTGGACGTGACGATGATCGCCCGCGGGCCGCACCTGGAGGCGATGCAGGCGCGCGGCCTGACCGTGCAGGCGGGCGAGGAGCGGATCCATGTCCGCCCCTTCGCCACCGACGACCCGCGCCGCGCCGGCCCGCAGGACGCGGTCATCGTCACCTTGAAGGCGCCCGCGCTGCCCGGCGCGGTCGATGCGATGGCGCCGCTGCTCGGCCCCGACACCGCCGTGGTCTTCGCCACCAACGGCGTGCCCTGGTGGTACTTCCACGGCCATGCCGGCCCCGACGCCGGCCGTCGGCTGCCGCGCCTGGATCCCGAGGGCATCCTGTGGGACCGGCTGCCGATCGCGCGCGCGATCGGCTCGGTGGTCTATTCGGCCAACGAGATCATCCAGCCGGGGATCGTCGCCAACAAGTCGCCGGCGCGCAACCGCCTGCTGCTGGGCGAGCCGGACGGCAGCCGCACCGACCGGGTGCTGGCCATCTCCAAGGCGTTCGAGGGCACGGGCGTCGACGCGCCGGTGGTCGAGGACCTGCGGGCCCAGGTGTGGATCAAGCTGATGGGCAACCTTGCCTGGAACCCGATGTGCGCCGTCACCGGCCTGTCGATCCCGGCCATCGCCGGCGACCCGGCCCTGCGCCCGATCGCGCTCGGCGTCCTGCAGGAGGGCCAGCGGGTGGCCGAGGCGCTCGGCCTCAAGCTCGACACCGACGCCGAGACGCGCCTCAACAACATCCAGAAGCCGGGCCCCGGCGGCGGCCACAAGCCGTCCATGCTGCAGGACTTCGAGCGCGGCCGCCCGACCGAGCTCGACGCCATCGTCCTGGCCGTCCAGGACTTCGCCCGCGAACTCGGCATCCCGACGCCGAACCTCGACGCGGTCGCCGCGCTGACGGTCGGGCGGGCGAGGGCGCTGGGGATCTATTGAGCAACGCGCTCCTGGACCTCGCTCGGAACGAGGAATTCTTCTATCCTCCTCAAGCGATTCCGCCGATAGAGAAGCTCTTAGAAAGAAACTGGGCGTTGCCCATCGGTCGTAGCGTCCCTCGACTACGCTCGGGATGAGGTGCTTCTCCACTGGCGGAAATGCTCGTGGAATAAAGAACGTCTCCTCATCCCGAGCGTAGTCGAGGGACGCATTGACGGGTAGCCGAAGCTCCTGGCTTAATTTCCTGCGGCTCGGACTGGCCCGCTCTTATCAGGACAGGCGAGATGGCTTCGGAATCGAGACTGCCCGAGACCCGCATTCACCCGGAGACAGGCCAGCTCCTTCGGCGCGGCACGCGAATCTGGACGGTGTCGTTCGGGTCGTGCTCGCGCATGGTCGAAGTGCCGGGCTGGTACCCGCAGGACGAGGGAGACTCCATCCACACGGGCCTCGACCTCGCCGAATCGGATCGGGTGTTTCAGGAGCTCAAGGCCGGCTGAATCCGGAGCGCGGTCGCGCCATCTATCGGAAGCGCAGGTTCTCCCGCGTCAGCTGGTCGACCGAGGTGCAGCCCATCAGCCGCATGTCGCGCTCGAGTTCGATCTTCATCAGTTCCAGCGCGCGCTCGACGCCGGCCTGGCCGGCGGCGGCGAGCGGGAAGAGGTAGTAGCGGCCGACGCCCACGGCCTTGGCGCCCAGCGACAGCGCCTTCAGGACGTGGGTGCCGCGCTGCACGCCGCCATCCATGATGACGTCGATGCGGTCGCCGACCGCATCGACGATCTCGGCCAGCTGGTCGAAGCCGGTGCGGGAGCCGTCGAGCTGGCGGCCGCCATGGTTGGACAGGACGATGCCGGTGCAGCCGATGTCGACCGCGCGCCGGGCATCCTCCACCGACATGACGCCCTTCAGGCAGAAATGGCCGCCCCAGTGCCGGACCATCTGGGCGACGTCGTCCCAGGTCATCGACGGGTCCAGCATCTCGGTGAAGTAGCGGCTGATCGACATGACGCCGCCGCCCATGTCGACGTGCCGGTCGAGCTGCGGCAGCTTGAAGCTCTCATGGGTGAGGTAGTCGATCGCCCAGGACGGCTTGATCGCGAACTGGGCCATGCCGGCCAGGTTGAGCTTGAAGGGGATGGCGAAGCCGGTGCGCTTGTCGCGCTCGCGGTTGCCGCCGGTGATGCTGTCGACCGTCAGCATCATGACCTGGACGCCGGCCTCCTTGGCGCGGGTCATCATGTCCCGGTTCAGGCCGCGGTCCTTGTGGAAATAGAACTGGTAGACCTGCGGTCCGCTGCTGATCCGCCGCGCCTCCTCCAGGCTGACCGTGCCGAGCGAGGAGACGCCGAACATCGTGCCGTACTTCGCCGCCGCCGCCGCCACCGCCCGCTCCCCCTGGTGGTGGAACAGGCGCTGCAGGGCGGTCGGCGAGCAGTAGACCGGCATCGCCAGCTTCTGCCCCATGACGGTGACCGACAGGTCGACGTCGGTCACCCCGCGCAGCACGTTCGGCACCAGGTCGCAGGCGTCGAAGGCGGCCGTGTTGCGCCGCAGGGTGACCTCGTCGTCGGCCGCGCCGTCGATGTAGTTGAAGATCGGCCCCGGCAGGCGCTGCCGGGCCATGCGGCGGAAGTCGTGGAAGTTGTGGCAGTTCTTCAGGCGCATGGGTCGGGTCTGCGGGCTCGGGGTTAGGGCGGGGCCGGGGGATGCAGGCGGGGGTCGAGCGCGAAGCGCTGCTGCAGCACCATCGCATAGGCGCCCTTGGCCCGCTCCGCATCGAAAAGCAGGTTCCAGCTATAGGTGGAGACGGCGCTCGGAACGAGGACAAAGCGATGGCGGGCGAGGAGCGCATCGCCGAACGCCTGCTGGCCGGCGCTCGGTATCCCTGGACGAAGCCAGTTCGGGTTGGGGACCATGTCCGGCTGCACGACATGGATCGCGGCCGGGTCGCCGACCTTCAGCGCGGTCAGCACATGGGGCACCGTGTCGAGAGCACGGAAGGTCTTGTGCACCGCCACCTCCAGGATGGCGGTTGCGGGATCGATCGCGCAATAGACCGTGCGGACGCCGCGGCTGTTCCATCGCCCGCCGACGCGGAACGCGCCTTCGCCACTGTCCCAGCTGCTCCGGAAGGTCTCCAGGTCCAGGCGCCAGGCGAGGATCTCGCCGCTGCCGAGGGCACCCGGCAGCGGGGTCACGCGTAGACGCCGTACTTGATCCGCTCCAGATGCGTCTCGACCAGTTCCACTCCGGCGGGCGTGGCCAGCAGGTCGATCGGCCGCCGCTGGTCCAGCCCGATCGCCGGCCGCTCGAGAAACCGTTCGGCTTCGGCCCGCGAACCGAAGACATCGGTTGCCTTCTCGAGGATTTCCGCGAACTTCCAGGCTCGCCCGCTCTGCTCCTGGCTGAGCTTCCGCGCGGTGCCGTCCTTCTTGTGTCGCTGGAAGGTGCGCAGGCTGAGCCCGAGCGCCTTCTCGAACGCGTCGGCGCGGCGGATGAGGGCGACGTTCTCCGAAAGCCGGACCAGCGCCTTGCCCGAGAAGCCGGACAGGATCGCCTCATGCGCGTCCAGCGTCGTCGTAAGCCGCCGCTTGAAGGTTCCGGAACCGCCGAGCAGATCTGCGGCGCGACCGACCAAGCCTTCCCGTTCGCCTGTCGCCACATCCGTCATTGCGTCACCTGTCGCTGACAATGCGACTAATGTCGCAAGGGCGCCCGCGCTGTCAAGGGCGCGGGCGCCGCCCACCCTTACGCCAACGTCGCGCCGGCTGCCGGGACGCGCGCGATGACCTTGATCTCGAAGTCGAAGCCCGCCAGCCACGTCACGCCCACGGCGGTCCAGCTGGGGTAGGGCGGATGGCCGAAGACCTCGTCCTTGGCCGCCAGCACGGTCGCGAACTGGTTTTCGGGGTCGGTGTGGAAGGTGGTCACGTCGACGATGTCGTCGACCGTGCAGCCGGCGGCGCGCAGCACGCCTGCCAGGTTGTCGAAGGCGAGCCGGACCTGCTTCCCGAAGTCCGGCTCGGGCGTGCCGTCGTCGCGGCTGCCGACCTGTCCGGAAACGAACAAGAGATCGCCCGAGCGGATCGCCGCCGAGTAGCGGTGGATCTCGTACAGCGCGTGGCGGCCGGCCGGAAAGATCGGTTCCCGTGTCGTCATGGCAAGGCTCCATCGTGGGGTTGGTGGGGGACGGGACGGCGAGGGGTCAGAGCCGCGCCGGTGTCCGGGAACGAATATCGGGTCGGGATTGAACGGACCATGCGTTGAATTCGGCATGGGTCAGTGCAAGATCACCAGCAATGACCCGACCGTCGCTCAACGACCTGACCGCATTCGTGGCCGTGGCCACGCACCGCAGCTTTCGCCGGGCGGCGGACGAGCTGGGCACGGCGCCGTCGACCTTGAGCCACGCGATGCGCGCCCTGGAGGAGCGCATGGGCGTGCGCCTGCTGAACCGCACGACCCGCAGCGTCGCGCCGACCGAGGCCGGGTTCGAGTTGCTCGGCCGCCTTCGGCCCGCGCTCGCCTCGCTGGACGACGCGCTCGACAGCGTCGCGGCCTTCCGCGGTGCCGTGGCGGGTTCGGTGCGCATCAACGCGCCGCGCCAGGGGGCGGTGCTGCTGGTCCGCGACGTTCTTCCCCGGATGGCGGAGCGCTTCCCCGGCGTGACCGTGGACATCGTCGTCGAAGGGCAGCTGATCGACATCGTCGCGCGCGGGTTCGATGCCGGGGTGCGCCTGACGGGGTCGATTGCCCGGGACATGATCGCGGTTCCGCTCGGCAAGCCGGCGCGGTTCCTGTGCGTCGCCGCGCCGGCCTATCTCGATCGCGCGGGCGAGCCGGCGACGCCGGACGATCTGAAGGGCCATCGCTGCATCGGCCACCGCCTCCCGGGCGGCAGGCTCTACCGATGGGAGTTCGAGCGCGCCGGGCAGGTGTCGACGGTCGACGCCGCGGGGTCGGTCATCCTCGACGACGACGACCTGATGGTGCAGGCCGCGGTCGCGGGGCTGGGCATCGCCTATGTCTGGGGCCAGGCCGCTGCCGACGCGCTCGCGGCGGGGCGCCTCAGCGAGGTGCTGTCCCCCTGGCTGCCGGCGGCGGAGGGGGCGGCGGTCTATTATCCGGGCCACCGCGCCGTCCCGCCAGCCCTGCGCGCGTTCCTCGACGTCGTCCGGGAAGCGGGCCAGGCCGGCTGAGACGGCGCTGCCCGGCACTCACCCCAGCACGAACGCGACCCCCGCCCGTTCCGCGATGGCGCGGACATGGTCGAACAGCTTGACCGGCATCGGGATGCCGTCCATCTGGCGGCGGTCGTAGTGGGCCCATTCCGGGTCGCCCGCGACCAGGACCGGCCGGGCCGGGTCGACCGGCGGCGCGGCGCGCAACAGGTCGATCATCTCGTCCAGCTCGTCCTCGAAGGCGCCGTCGGGGCGGAAGGCGCGCGGGTCGAGCGCCAGGAAGAAATGGCCGAGGTCGTCGTAGGGGGTGGCCCTGGCCCGCGGGTCGTCGGCGGCCGTGCCGCAATAGATCGCGCCCGAGAGCTGGGTCGACAGGATCTCGATCATCGCCGCCAGGCCGTAGCCCTTGTGGCTCGCCATCTCCGGCAGGCCGCCCAAGGGCGTCACGCCGCCCTCGACCAGGCGCAGGCAATAGCGCCGCGCGGCCTCGGCGTCGGTCACCGGCTGGCCGCGTTCGTCGACCACCCAGCCCGCCGGCACCGGCCGGTCGTTGAGCCAGCAGATGTTGACCTTGCCCACCGCCACGGTGCTGGTCGCCATGTCGAGCACGAAGGGCCGGTTGCGCCGGGTGGGGGCGGCGAACGCGATCGGGTTGGTCGCGAACATGGCGTCGCGCGCGCCGGTCGGCACGACGCAGCGGGTGCGCGACCCGGTGCCGGTGATGCCGATCAGCCCGGCCTCGGCCGCGCGCAGCGCATAGGCGCCGGCCGCGCCGTAATGGTTGCTGTTGCGCACCGCCACCAGGGCGACGCCCATCCGCCGCGCCTTGTCGATCGCCAGCTCCATGGCCAGGAGCGAGGGGTGGTGGCCGAGCCCGCCATCGGCGTCCATCAGCGCCGTGACCGGGCTTTCCCGCACCACCCGCGGCCGTGCGGCCAGGTTGAGGCGCCCGGCATCGCGCCGCTCCTCGTAGCCGAGCAGCATCGTCACCCCGTGCGAATCGATGCCGCGCAGGTCGGTGTCGACCATCACGCCCGCGGTCCGCGCGGCGATGGCCGGGTCCATGCCCCAGGCCACCAGGATGCTTTCGATCTGCCGCTGCAATCGGTCGGCGGGAACGATGGGAAGCGGCTCGATCGTGTCCATCGCGTCACTATGGCGCCGGGAAGCGGCACCCGCAATGGCCGACGAAGCTCGTTCCCGTTGACAGGAAAGGTGGCCAAAGTACCGTCGAATCATGATGAATCGCACTCGGATCCGGGGGGAACAACGATGCGAGGCCGAACTTGGGCGATGGGGATGGCGGCGGCGATGCTGTGGTTGTCGGGCGGCGCGGCGCCGGCCGCGGCCCAGGGCATTTCCGAGGTCAAGCTGGGCGCCGGCTACCATGACGCGCCGGTGTTCAGCACGCGCCGCGAGCGGTCCGGCGTCGACCTCAACGGCGAGGTGCTGTTCACTTCGCCCGGCTTCCTGCGCGCGCTGTGGGCGCCGCGGCCGCATCTCGGCCTGCAGGTCAATACGGCCGGCGACACCAGCCAGGCCTATGCCGGGTTGACCTGGCAGTACGACTTCGCCGCAGGCCCCTTCGTCGCCGGCAGCCTCGGCCTCGCCATCCATGACGGCGAGCTCGACACCGAGCGCAGCGACCGCAAGGCGCTGGGCGGGCGGGTCCTGTTCCGGGAGTCGGTCGAGATCGGCTACCGCTTCGGCGAGGCGCACCGCCATGCCGTCTCGGTGATGCTGTCGCACATCTCCAACGCCGGCATCTACGAGCGCAACGAGGGCATGGACACCATCGCCGCCCGCTACGGCATCCGCTTCTGAGCCGGCCGGAGAGGGGCATGCCGGATGGGGTGCGCCGGATCGCCATGTGGTCGGGGCCGCGCAACCTGTCGACCGCGCTCTTGCGCGCCTGGGAGAACCGGCCGGACGCCTGGGTCGTCGACGAGCCGCTCTATGCCCACTATCTCGACCGGACCGGCAAGGACCATCCCGGCCGCGCGGCGGTGATCGCCAGCCAGCCGACCGACTGGCGGCCCGTGGCCGACCGGCTGACGGGCGAGTGCCGCCCGGGCCTGAGCGTCTTCTACCAGAAGCACATGGCCCACCACCTGCTGCCCGGCATCGAGCGCGGCTGGATCGACGCGCTCGACAATTGCTTCCTCATCCGCGACCCGCGGGCGGTGATCGCCTCCTATGTCCGCTCGCGCGAGGCCGTCGCACTCGACGACCTCGGCTACGCGGTGCAGGCGGAGCTGTTCGACCGCGAGTGCCGGCGCACCGGCCGCACCCCGGCGGTGGTCGACGCCGCCGACCTGCTGGCGGACCCGGCCGGCGCGCTCGGCGCGCTGTGCCGCGCGCTGGAGGTGCCATGGGACCCGGCGATGCTGTCCTGGCCGGTGGGGCCGCGCGACAGCGACGGGGTGTGGGCGCCGCACTGGTACGCGTCCGTCTGGCGCTCGACCGGCTGGGGGCCGCCCAGGCCGGACGCGGTCGACCTGCCCGAGGCGCTTCTGCCCCTGGCGGCGGCGGCCGAACCGTACTATCGCCATCTCCACCGACACCGCCTCTGCCAGAACGGGTGACAGATGGTCCAGGGCTCCCAGGGTTTCGTCGAGGATCCGCGCAACGAGCGCGTCCTGCTCTACGTCAACGGCGACATGGTGCGGCGGGCAGAGGCGACCGTCTCGGTGTTCGACGCCGGCTTCGTCCTGGGCGACGGGGTGTGGGAGGGGTTCCGCCTCGTGCGCGGCAAGGTCGCCTTCCTCGATCGCCATCTCGACCGGCTCTACGAGGGGGCGGCGGCCATCGACCTCGACATCGGGCTCGACCGGATGGCGCTGACGGGCGCGCTCTACCGCACCATCACCGCCAACGACATGGTCGACGGCGTGCATATCCGCCTGATGGTGACGCGCGGCATCAAGCGCACCCCCAACCAGGACCCGCGCTACACGATCGGCGGTGCCACCATCGTCATCGTCGCGGAATGGAAGGAGCCGAACCCGGAGGTGAAGAAGAAGGGCCTGCGCCTCTTCACCTCGACCATCCGCACCACGCCCCCCGACATGTTCGACATGCGCATCAACTCGCACAGCCGCCTGCCGCTGATCACGGCCCTGATCCAGGCGCTGAAGGCCGGCGCCGACGAGGCGCTGATGCTCGACCCGCACGGCTTCGTCGCCAGCTGCAACGCCACCAACTTCTTCATCGTCCGCCGCGGCGAGCTGTGGACGTCGACCGGCCGCTTCTCGTTCAACGGCATCACCCGCGGCAACGTCCTCCAGGTGGCGGCCGCCGACGGTATCCCCGTCCACCAGAAGGACTTCACCCTGGCCGAGGTGCTGACCGCCGACGAGGCCTTCGTCACCGGCACCTTCGGCGGGGTGACGCCGGTCTCGGCGGTGGACGGCCGGGTGATCGGCGGCGGTCCCGGCGGCCCGGTGACGCAGCGGCTCGACGGGCTCTACCGGGCCCTGCTGGCGGCGGAGGGCGGCTGACCCGCCCTCCGCGCGCCGTAGCACTTCAGGTGATGGCGACCGGGCAGCCGGCCGAGCCGGTGGCACCCTTCAGCGGCACCGGGGTGAAGGAGTAGACGAAGCGGTACTTGCGGTCGGCCAGCAGCGTGTCGAACGTCAGGTTCTCGTGGAAGAAGATGCCGTTCTTCGCCTGCATCTCGGCATGGATGGGGAAGGCCAGGCTCTTGTCGGGGTTGGGGATCACCTCGACCGGCCAGCTGTCGGCGCCGACCAGGGTGACGTTGCGGCCGATCAGCCACCGCCCCACCTCCATGCCGATGCCGGGGCAGCCGGCATTGTAGCGGTCGTTGTTCTTCATCCACAGGCTGCCCCAGCCGGTGTGGAAGCAGACCGCAGCGCCTTCGCCGATGGCGTCCTCGCCCATCTGCTGGCGGGCGAGCGCGGCCCGCACGTCGGCCATGGTGATCTCCTGGCCCGCATCCATCATGCCGCCCTTCAGGCCGGCCACGTCGATCAGCGTGCCGACGGCGAAGATCGGGTTCAGCTTCTCCACCCCCAGCTTCTTCAGGCCGTAGGCGTCGCCGATCTCCAGCTCGCTGTTGCCGTTGTAGTAGCGCATGTCGGCCTTGTCGCCGTCGCGGCCGAGCTGCAGGCCGATATGGCCCAGCCCGTCGAACTGGGTCCCGACCTGGCCGATCTCGGTCGCGATGAACTCGTCGTGGAAGATCAGCTTGTTGGCCCCGAACGGCCCGCCGGTGGGCGAGCCCGGAATGCGCAGGGCGAAGGCGCGGCTGCCGAACATCGGCATGCCGGTCTCGTAGGTGCGGCCCAGGCGATAGATCTGGCCGTCGCGGATCAGGGCCGCGGCGCGCAGCACGTTCTGCGGCGTCATCCAGTTGCTGGCGCCCTTCTCGTCGTCCGCACCCCAGCGCGACGGCCACCAGGGCTGGGCCGCCGGCGCGGCCGCGGTCTGGGCCTGGGCGACCGGGGCGGCGGCGAACTTGCCGACCGCCAGGCCGGCCGCGCCGGCCAGCCCTGCGGTCTTCAGGAAGCCGCGCCGGTCGGGCGACGGCAGGTCGGATTCGGGTTCGGCGATGCGATCGGCGGGCACGCGCGTGTCGGTCATGATCGTCCCTCCCAAGGGCAGCCCGCACCCGGCTCTCCCGGCCGGCGTCAGCGGGCGGTGGCGAAAGGTCCGGTGCGCCGGGGGCCACTGTCAAGCGCAGCTTGCTCGCAAAACGGTGGAATCGGCCAGCTCCGACAACCGTCGCCGCAGAGCCGGTTGCCGGCGCGCGGGCAGGGGCCTAGCATCCGGCTCGCATGAGCCTCTTCGATCGCGACAAGTCGGCCGGGCGCATCCCGGTATCGATCGTCACCGGCTTCCTCGGCAGCGGCAAGACGACCTTGCTGAACCGCCTGTTGCGCCGCGACGCCATGGCCGACAGCGCCGTGGTGGTGAACGAGCTGGGCGAGATCGCGCTCGACCACCGCCTGGTGGAGGCGGTGGCGGGCGAGGTGGTGGTGCTGGCGTCGGGCTGCATCTGCTGCGCCGTGCGCAGCGACGTGGAGACGACGCTGCGCGACCTGCTGGCCCGGCGCGAGGCGGGGACGATCCCCGCCTTCGCCCGCGTCCTGGTCGAGACGACCGGCCTGGCCGACCCGGCACCGCTGGTCCAGCTCTTGCTGGCCAACCCGCTGGTGCTCCATTCCTTCCGCCTCGACGCGGTGGTGGCGACGGTTGATGCGGTGCATGGCGCGATGCAGCTCGGCCGGCATGCGGAAAGCGTCAAGCAGGTGGCGATCGCCGACCGGCTGGTGGTGACCAAGGCCGACCTGGCGCCGCAGGGGGCGGTGGCGGTGCTGCACCGGCGCCTGCGCGCCCTCAATCCGGCCGCCCCGATCCTGGAGGCGGCGGCGGGCGAGGTCGACCCCGACGCGCTGTTCGGCGCCGGCCTCTACGACCCGGACCGCCGCATCCCCGACGTCGTCCGCTGGCTGTCGGCCGAGGCCCACGGCGCCGCGCTGCCGCGCCACGACCGCGCCATCGCCTCGGTCAGCCTCACCCACGACGCGCCGCTCGACTGGACGAAGCTGTCCGGCTGGCTCGCGGCGCTGCGGGCCGGGCGCGGGCCGGACCTGCTGCGGGTCAAGGGCGTGCTGGACATCGCGGGCGAGGCGGCGCCGGTGGCCGTTCACGGCGTTCACCACGTCTTCCACCCGCCGACCCTGCTCGCCGGCTGGCCGGACGGCCCGCGCCGGTCGGCCATGGTGCTGATCGGCCGCGACCTGGATGCCGCGGAACTGGAGGCCGGATGGCGGGCGACGGCGGCATGAGGGATGGGACACGCCGGCCAGCGGCCAAAGCGCCCCCCGAATTCGAGCGGGACAAATTCTTCTTGGTCCCACAAACTCCTGTGCCAGGGAGGCTGCCCCTCGGTCGCAGCGTCCCTCGACAGGCTCGGGATGAGGGGCGTCTCCCTCTGCAGAAACGCTTGTGGCAAAAAGAAAAAGTTCCTCATCCCGAGCCCGGTCGAGGGACGCTTTGACAGATGGCCGATACGCCTCTCAGCGGCCCTCAGCCAGTTTCATTCCCGGCGGGTCGCTTTCTGCGACGGCAACTCATTCCGGGCCCGGTCGAGCGGGGCTGCGATCATCGGGCGCCGCCGTGATGCCTAGCGCCCGGGCGATCCTGCTTGGCCTCGCCCTCCTGCTGGCCGCCATCCCCGTCCAGGCGCAGCGCGCCACCCTGCCCGGGATCGTCGGCGCGGACGACCGGCGGGTGGTGGAGCCGCGCGAATATCCGTGGAGCGCGGTCGGGCGGCTCAACACCAGCGTCGGCCAGCGCTGCACCGGCACCCTGGTCGGGCCGCGGCTGGTGGCGACCGCCGCCCATTGCCTCTTCAACCGCCGCACCCGGCAGCCGCTGCGGCCGGAGGCGGTGCATTTCCTGGCAGGCTACGGCCGCGGCGAATGGGCGGCCATGTCCCAGGCGACGGCCATCCGCCGCGGCATCGACGGCCCGCCCGGCGACCCGGCCCGCGACTGGGCCCTGGTGACCCTGGCGGAGCCGATCGGCAACCGGGTCGGCTGGATCGCGCCGGGGCCGGCGCCGGGCGATGGACAGGCGGCGATCCTGCGCGCCGGCTACGGCCAGGATCGCGCCCACCTGCCGATGGCGGTGCTGGGCTGCCGCATCCGCGCCGCCCCGGCCGACCGGCCGCTGCTGGTCCATGACTGCGACGCGGTGCGCGGCGATTCCGGCTCGGCCATCCTCGCCGTCCAGGGCGGCCGGGTGTCGCTGATCGGCATCCATGCCGGCCACGGGCAGCAGCAGGGCCAGACGATCGGCATCGCGGTGGCGGCCCGGGCCTTCCGCGACACCGTCGCCGACTGGCCGGATTCGCGGCCGCCGACGGCCGGGGCCGGCCTCGACCCCGTTCCGACCGACACCGTCCGCACGCTGGCCCGCCGCCTCGGCCGGCCGGCGCCGCCCGCCTCGCTGGAGGCGCTGGCCCGGCTGGCGCACACGACCCCTTAGCAGGTTGTTGAAAAGCTCTCTGACCTACGGGTGGTGGCCAGTCCCCCTGGCATTTGGTATCGGACGGCGGGCGTGTACGTCCACTGCCAGACGGTGCCACATCATCTGCTGCATCTACGCCACTGACGTGATGCGCGTCGGTCGTGGGAGCCAAGCCGTACACGCGGCCAAGTCCCGACGCCGCAAGTGCGATACACCGGAAATCCGGGTGACCATCGATCGCCAGAGCCCTGGTATGTAGGATACGCTGGACCGCCCCTGAAAGAAGAGCTAGGCAGTGCAGCGACCTTTTCAGACATCGCGACGGCCCTCGCCCCGGACCTTGCGCACGGCAAAGTGCTTGCCGGCGGGAGCCTCGTGGTCGTACCCCGGTGTGGCTGAAGTCGCTCTTGCCGTCGCTGACGACTACACAATCGGTCAGGAGGGAGTTGCTGCAGAGATCGCTCTGATCTCAGCGGGAAAGCACCATGAGCCCTCCTTGGTCCGATGCTTTATCTACAGTCTGATCATAGAAAATGACCGATGGTCATCACGAAAATCAAAAAGTGAATGGAATTTATCTTCCTATACATTGAGTTGACAATCTAGTCCTTCGACACTGGCCACACCACCGTATTGTCCAATAGTTTCGCCGACTTGGGCCCGATAATCACCAAGATCATGTAGCGTGTCCCCGACGGACTGGGCGTGACTTGGTGGTGGATGCGCTTCACGACCGGTGGGTCTTTCGGCACGCTCGGTCCGAGAGCAAACGAGTCGCCCACGTTGATGGAGGGCCAACCTCCTGGGAAGTCCAGAGGAGGCGCGAGCTGATGCATCTGCATGTCAAATACACGGAGCTGGGAAAACATTCAGGACCCCCATGAGCGTATAATGTTGAATGATACTCTACTAGTTCGACATGAACAGGCTTTTGTTGCAGACACCCCACCCCATCAACCTCCGCTGCGTCGCACGACGTCGTGATGCCATCGCCATCAGGCAGCATCAGCGTGCCCTCCTCGATCCGTTCGACTTTCAGCAGTCGTGCGCTCCGTATCGGATGATATGGACGAAGCGCTCCCCATCACAGCATAGCGACCAGGAGGCGCCTCCCTGCACTGTACGAAGATCTCAAGTGCGGCGTAGTTCAGGCATCGGCTCGCTTGCTCTTCAGCCGTATTCCGCGCGACGACCGCTCGATCACGCGCGAGCAATCGACTTTACTTCCCGTTTCTTCAAATCTGCTGGACGCGTCCGAGCCGTCAGGCCGACCGCTTGGCGCCCTCGCCGTAGCTGACATCCATCCCTTCGCCCGGGTCCATGTGGGCGCCATAGGGCGGGATGGGGTAGCGCAGGCCGACCTTGGACAGGGCTTCCAGCCCCTCCACCCCGCGGCGGAACTCGTCCGGCGGGCAGGCGACCAGCATCTCGTCGTCCGCCACCCCGCCATAGCGCCGCTCGGCATAGCAGGGGATGGAGATGGAGGTCTTGCGGGTGGCGAGCGCCCGGCCCCAGGAATCCGCGCACGCGCTCTCGCCGGTGATGCTCATGTCGTAGCGGCGGTAGCGGCCATGCTGCAGCCCGTTGACGAAGAGGATGGTCTGCCCGGGCGTGCCGTAGAAGAGGCAGATGTCCGGCGGGTCGAGCCGGGCAGAGCGCAGCGGCGCCACCACCAGCCCGACATGCCGGCCGGGCGCCACCCGGGGCATCTGTTCCTGGTGCAGGCGGGCATTCTCCAGGTCGGCGAACCAGACGCCCGCCATCTTGCGCCCCGACAGGTAGTCCTCGCTGGGCGCGTTGAGGCCGATGACGCCGCCGCAGTTGCTCCAGGGGCGGACATTGTCGTGGGTGATGCCGATGGTGACGCCCGCCACCCGCGCCTGCGTCACCAGCTGGCATGTGGAGAAGCTGCGGCCGGGCTTGGGCCGGCGCAGGCCGGGCACGGCCGCCATCGTCTCGTGGTCGTCGAAATGGCGCATGCCGATCGGCAGCGTGCGCAGCCGCAGCAGCCCCTCCAGCCGCTGCGCCAGGTCCTTCAGCTCGGCCGCCGTGGGCGGCGGGCCCTTCTTCTTCGCCATCGGGGTTTCCTCCATCCCTTTGCCCGGCATTCTGCGCCGTCCGCAGCGCGCCGGCGACGATATTCCGGGCGGCGGATCGGCTATGCTGGGCAGGCGATGCAGGAGAGGCGGGAGGCGCGCATGACGGGCAGGGTTCTGGTGGTGACGGGGGCCAGCCGCGGCATCGGCGCGGCGGTCGCGCGGAGGGCGGGAGCCACCGGCTGGCGGGTGGCCGTGCACTATGGCGCCGCCGCCGATGCCGCCGCCGCCGTGGTGGCCGACATCCGGGCCGCAGGCGGCGTGGCGGAGGCGTTCCCGGCCGAGATCGCGGATGCCGCCTCGGTCGCCGGCCTGTTCGCGGCGGTCGACGCGGCGCTGGGGCCGGCGGGCGGGCTCGTCAACAATGCCGGCATCATCGGCGGCAAGTTCCCGCTGATGGACGCCCCACCGGGCGCGATCGAGCGGGTGCTGGCGGTCAACGTCGCCGGCACCTTCCACGCCAGCGCGGAGGCCGCCCGGCGCATGGCCCGGCGCCGCGGCGGCAGCGGCGGGGCGATCGTCAACCTCTCCTCGGTCGTCTCCCGCACCGGCGGCCTGCCGGAGGAGACGCACTATGCCGCCAGCAAGGGCGCCATCGACAGCCTGACGCTCGGCCTCGCCCGCGAGCTGGCGCCGGACGGCATCCGGGTCAACGCCGTGCGCCCCGGCATCATCGCCACCGACATCCACGACGTGCATGGCGGCCGCGCGTTCCTCGCCGGCTTCGGCCCGCAGATCCCGGCCGGCCGGCCGGGCACGCCGGAGGAGGTGGCGGCGACGGTGCTGTGGCTGCTGTCGGAGGAGGCGAGCTACGTCACGGGGGCGCTGTTCGACGTGGCCGGCGGGCGGTAGCGCCGCCTTCTACCGATCCAGCTTGACCCCCAGCAGCCGCAGCGCGTTCAGCGTCACCAGCACCGTGGCGCCGGTGTCGGCCAGGACCGCTATCCACATGCCGGTCAGGCCCAGCACGGTGGTGACCAGGAACAGTGCCTTGGAGCCGAGGGCGATGGCCACGTTGGCGTGGACGTTGGCCATGGTGGCGCGCGACAGCACCACCAGCTCGGCCACCCCGCCGACATGGTTGCGCAGCAGGGCGGCGTCGGCGGTCTCGATGGCGACGTCGGTGCCCGCACCCATGGCGATGCCGACATCGGCTGCGGCCAGCGCCGGTGCGTCGTTGATGCCGTCGCCGACCTTGCCGACCCGGCCGCCAGATGCCCGCAGCTCGCCCACGATGCGCGCCTTGTCCTCGGGCAGCAGCTCGGCCCGGGCCTCGATGCCGAGGTCGCGGCCGATGGCGGCCGCGGTGCGGGCATTGTCGCCGGTCAGCATGACGCTGCGGATGCCGAGCGCGGAAAGCCGGGCCAGCGCCGCCCGGGCGTCCGCCCGCGGCTCGTCGCGCACCGCGACCAGGCCCAGCGCCACGCCGTCCGCGTGCAGCACGGCGACGGTCTTGCCGGCCTCCTCCAGCGTACGGACGACATCCTGGGCGGCCGCATCGATCGGCGCGGCCCGGCCGGCGCTGCGCGGCTCCGTCAGGAGCAGCGCGCGGCCCTCGACCGTGCCGCGGATGCCGCGGCCGGGAATGGTGTCGACCTCGCCCGGGGCGGGGACGGCCAGGCCGCGCCGGGCCGCCTCGGCCAGGATGGCACGCGCGATCGGGTGGCTCGATCCGCCCTCCAGCGCGGCGGCGAGGCGCAGCACCTCTTCGGCCGGGGCACCGAAGGCGACGATGTCGGTCACCGCCGGCTGGCCGCGGGTCAGGGTGCCGGTCTTGTCGAAGGCGATGGTCTTCAGCCGGCCCACCGTCTCCAGCACGCCGCCGCCCTTCACCAGCAGGCCGCGCCGGGCGCCGGCCGCCAGGCCGGCGGCGATGGCGGCCGGGGTGGAGATGACCAGCGCGCAGGGGCAGGCGATCAGCAGGAGCGCCAGCGCGCGATAGACCCACACGTCCCATGGCTGCCCGGCCAGCAGCGGCGGCGCGACCGCGACCAGGGCCGCCACCAGGACGACCGCCGGCATGTAGATGCGCGAGAAGCGGTCGATGAAGCGCTGCACCGGCGCCTTGGACGCCTGGGCATCCTCCACCAGGCGGATGATGCGGGCGATGGTGTTGTCGGCCGCCGTGCGGGTGACTGCGATGCGCAGTGCTGCCTGCAGGTTGACGGTGGCGGCGAAGACGTCGTCGCCCGGCCCCTTGGCGCGCGGCACGGATTCGCCGGTGACCGGGGATTCGTCGATCTCGGAGGTGCCGGCCAGGATGCGCCCGTCGCAGGGGATGCGGTCGCCCGGCCGGGCCAACACGACCTGGCCCGGGACCAGCGCGTCGGCCGGCACTTCGCGCACCTGCTCGCCTTCGACGATCCGTGCGGTGCGCGGCGTCAGGTCGGCGAGCGCGGCGATGCTGCGCCGGGCCCGGCCGGCGGCCACCCCTTCCAGCAGCTCGCCCACGGCGAACAGGAAGACGACCACGGCTGCCTCCTCGGCCGCGTCGATCGCCAGCGCGCCGATGGCGGCGACGGTCATCAGCATCTCGATGGTGAAGACCTGGCCCAGCATGGCGGCCCCGAAGGCGCGCCGGGCGACGGGAACCAGCGCCACCAGCGTCGCCAGGACGAACGGCCACGGGCCGAGCCCGGGCAGGACGAAGCTCGCCACCGTCGCCGCCGCCAGCAGGGCGCCCGACACGATCACCAGCCGGCCGCCGCCGGTCCGCCACCAGGGCTTGCCGCGGTCGGCCGGGTCGTCATGGGTGTGGCCGTGCCCATGCCCATGCCCATGATCATGGGCATGATCATGGTGCTCGTGCCCGCATGCCGGGGAATGGGCGGTTTCGGCGGCCATGCCATCGGCGGGCCGGACGCCGTAGCCCAGCGTGCGGATCGCCTTCATCACCGCATCCGCCTCCGGCGGCCGGGCGCCCGGGCTGACCCGCACCGTGCCGCGGCCGACATCGACGCCGACCGCCTCCACCCCCGGCAGTCGCGACAGCGCGCCCTCGATCTTGAGGGCGCACCCGGCGCAATCCATGCCCTCGACACGGAAATGCAGCGGTTCGGCGGGGCGAGGGGCGGTGGTCGTCGTCTGCATGGCCCGATCCTTCCGGTTCAGGCCAGGGAAGATGGGCGCTACAGCGGTTGTAGGTTCAAGCGGAAATGTTCAGGCGCCGGGACTGTTTGCCGATCGCGGCGTTGGCCGGAGAGAAGCCGGACGCTGCCCACCGGCCATAGCGTCCCCCGACCGGGCTCGGGATGAGGGGCCTCTCCCTCTGCAGAAGCGCTTGTGGCAGAAAGAAAAACTTCCTCATCCCGAGCCTGGTCGAGGGACGCTTTTTCCGACGTCCAGCGCGCCCTTCACGGCTCCATGCCCGTTGGAAACTCACCCCTCCGGGCGCAGGCCCAGCGCCAGGTCGATCGGCCGGCCGTGCGGCGTGGCGCGGACCGCCCGGTCCCAGGCGTCGCGCCGGGCCGTCATCTCGGCCGGGGTGACGACGCCCTTGGCGCCCACCAGCCGCTCCAGCGCGGCCAGCCAGTGGCGGTAATAGGTGTCGCCCAGATCCGGGTCGCCCCGGCGCTGGGCGGCCGTGATCTCCGCGGCCAGGGCCTCGGCCCATTCGGTCCAGGTGAAGACGCCCTGCTCGTGCAGGCGCACCGCCATGGCGAAGGCCGCCGCCTCCCAGGGTTCGCGGAAGACCGGCCCGTCCGCGTCGCGCGGCAGGGCGGGGGACTGGCTGAGGTCGGCTGCCATCACGCGGCCTCCAGGTAGTCGTCCCACAGGTCGACCATCACCCGGTCGACCGGCGATGCCTCCGGGCCCCACAGCGTCCGCGCCGCGAAGCCGACGGCGTAGCAGCGCTGCGGCGCCTCGCCCCGGCCCGCCGCGTTGGTGTCCGGGAAGACGAAGACCCCATGGTCGCGCTCGATGGTGCCGACCTGGCCGCGGCAGTAGCGCGGCATCCGGGTATGGCCGCGCGGGTGGAGGTTGCGCACCCGCACCGCCTGGCCGGGGCGGAACTTCGCCGGACCGGTCGCCGGGCGCATGGCCGACCCGCCGCGCGCCAGGGCGGCCGGCACCCGCTCGGCCGGCATGGCCGGGACCGGCCCCGGCCCCTCGGCCCGGCCGCTCGCCAGCTCGGCCGCGCCGACCAGGCCGCGCTCGACCAGCAGCCGCTCCAGCCCGCGCAGCCAGTGCTCGTAGTAGGTGGCGTTGAGGTAGGTGACGGGGCTCGTGTCCTCGCGCGCGAAGCGGGCCATGTCGATGTTCCAGCGGCCCAGCATCCCGGCCGCCAGGGTGACGGCGAAGGCCCGCCGCTCCCACGGGTGGTGGAACAGGGGCTCGTCCGCCTCCCGCAGCACCGGGCCGAAGCCGTCGACCCCGCCCAGGTCGTGGGCGCCGTTCATGGCGTCTCTCCCGGGGGCCGCGGCTGGCCGACCCCGATCATCGAATCCCGGGTGACCAGTTCGGCCAGCGCCGCCTCGTCCAGCCCCTCGGTGCCGGGCGGGCGCTGCGGCAGCACGAGGTAGCGCAGCTCGGCCGTCGAATCCCACACCCGGACCTCGCGCTCGTCCGGCACCGGGACGCCGAACTCCGCCAGCACCGCGCGCGGCTCGCGCACCGCCCGCGCGCGATAGGGGGCGGCCTTGTACCAGGCCGGCGGCAGGCCCAGCACCGGCCAGGGGTAGCAGGAGCACAGCGTGCAGACGACCATGTGATGCACCTGGTCGGTGTTCTCCAGCACCACCATGTCCTCGCCCTGGCGGCCGGTGTAGCCGAGCTCGGCGATGGCGGCGCTGCCGTCGGCCAGCAGGCGGGCCTTGTAGGCGGGGTCGGTCCAGGCGCGGGCGACGACCCGGGCCCCGTTGCGCGGGCCGACCTTGGTCTCGTAGGTCTGGATCAGCACCTCGAGCGCCGCGGGGTCGACCAGGCCCTTCTCGACCAGGAGGGACTCGAGCGCCTTCACCCGCAGCTCGACCTCGGTCCAGTGCTGCTCCTCGCCATGGTCGTGCCCATGCCCATGATGATGGTCGTGCCCATGATGATGGTCGTGCCCATGATGATGGTCGTGGTGGTGGCTGCTCATGGCCGTTCCTCCCGGTTCGGCTTCAGATCACGTCGGGCATGCTCGGCGCCGGCATCTCGCCGTCGGCGGCATCGGTGTAGTAGGCGGCGAGGATCTGCTTCGCCAGCCGGGCGATCGCCGCCGGGTCGGCCGGGTCGCCCTGGTAATTGGGGGCGGCCATCGCGGTGGCGGCGGCGCGCAGGCAGGCGGCCTCGATCTCGATGTCGTAGCGGAACATGGGGCGGGGTGCTCCTTCAGGCGCGCTTGCGGGCGAGCGTCAGCCCGTCGCCCACGGGCAGCATGGCGAGGGTGATGCGCGGGTCGTCGTGGAGCTTGGCGTTGAGCGCGCGCAGCGCCGTGGTGTCGGGGTCGGTCCTGGCCGGGTCGGCGACGGCGCCGCTCCACAGGACATTGTCGATCAGGATCAGCCCGCCCGGCCGCAGCAGCAGCAGGCAGCGTTCGTAATAGGCGTCGTAGTTCGCCTTGTCCGCATCGATGAAGGCGAGGTCGAAGTCGCCGCCGAGACCCTGCCCCAGCATCTGGTCGAGCGTCTCCGCCGCCGGGCCGAGGCGCAGGTCGATGCGGTCGGCGACGCCGGCCTTTTCCCAGTGGCGGCGGCCGATCGCGGTCCATTCCGCGCTGACGTCGCAGCAGACCAGCCTGCCGCCGGCAGGCAGGGCCAGCGCCACGGTCAGCGCGCTGTAGCCGGTGAAGGTGCCGATCTCGATCGCCCGCCGCGCCCCGGTCAGCTCCACCAGCAGGGCCATGAACTGCCCCTGCTCGGGCGAGATCTGCATCATCGCGCCGCGCACCGCCAGCGTCGCCTCGCGCAGCTCGCGCTGCACCGCGGTCTCGCGCAGCGAAACGGACAGGAGATAGTCCCGGAGGTGCTCGGTCATCTGCAGCAGGCGGGCGGACATGAAGGGGCACCGGGTCTCGTTGCTCGGCCGTCCATGATGCCAAAGGACACGAGGCTTGCCCACCGTCGCATCGGCCGTGAGGCCGTCATCGGACGGACCGCACGTTCGTCATGCAAGCCGGGCAGCGTCCGCGCCCTCGCAACCCCACCCGGAGCAGACGATGCGCGCTCGCCTCCTCGCCCTGCTGGCGGCAACCGCGGCCCTCGTGCCGCCCGCCGCCGCCCAGACCGATTCCCGCCCCGCCCTGCATATCGGGGTGCAGGCCAACCCCGCCCTGTTCGACCCGGCGCACGCCTTCAGCAACGTCGCCTGGCGGGTCAACCACAACATCTTCGACACCCTGATCGCGATCGACTTCGACGCCAATTTCGCGCTGGTCCCCGGGCTCGCCACGGAATGGAAGCGGGTCGACTCCCGCACCCTCGACGTGACGCTGCGCGAGGGCGTGCGCTTCCATAATGGCGACCTGCTGACGACGGATGACGTGGTCTTCACCTTCGGGCCGGAGCGCATGGCCGCCGAGGGCGCCCCCCTGTGGGGCCAGACCCGGCCGTTCCTCGGCAACCTGGAGAGCGTCCAGGCGACCGGGCCGCGGACGGTGCGCTTCGTCAGCCGCGGGCCGGACGCGCTGCTGGAACAGCGGCTGGCGATGTTCCCCTCGCAGATCGTGAACCGCCGCGCGTACCTGGCGGCGCCGGACTTCCAGGCCTGGGGCCGGGCCGCCATCGGCACCGGGCCATACAAGGTCGCCGACGCCCGCGACAACGACTATGTCCAGCTGGCCGCCCATGACGCCTACTGGCGTGGCCGGCCGACCGCGCGCTCGGTCCGCTTCTCGGTCGCCCCGGAAGTGGCCGGGCGCATCAACGGGCTGAAGACCGGGCGCTTCCAGATCGTCACCGACCTGCCCTACGACCAGCTGGCCGAGGTCTCCGGCCAGCCGGACCTGGAGGTCGCCGGCGGCCCGATCCTCAACAACCGCGTCCTGGTGTTCGACCAGAAGAACCCGGTCCTGAAGGACCCGCGCGTGCGCCGCGCGCTCGGTCTGGCGATCGACCGCCAGCTGATCGTCGAGACCCTGTGGGGCAACCGGGTGCCGGTGCCGCACGGCAACCAGTTCCCGGCCTTCGGCCCGCTCTACCTCGCCGACTGGCCTGAGCCGGCCTACGACCCCGAGGCGGCCCGCGCGCTGCTGAAGGCGGCCGGCTATGCCGGCCAGGCGATCGAGTTCCGGGTGCTCAACAACTACTACGCCAACGAGGTCTCCACCGCCCAGGCGCTCGTCGAGATGTGGAAGGCGGTCGGCCTCAACGTCGTCCTGCAGATGAAGGAGAACTGGACCCAGGTGCTGGAGCAGACACCGTCCCGCGGCATCCGCAACTGGTCCAACACGATGGCCTACCCGGACCCGGTCGGTCTCGCCTGGCGGCTCTACGGCATCCGCGGCCCGGTCCAGGGCGGCTACAAGGAATGGACCAACGCGGAGTTCAACGCGCTGGGCGCGGTGCTGGAGACCAGCGTCGACACCGCCGAGCGCCAGAAGACCTGGCGGCGCATGCTCGAGATCAGCGAGCAGGAGGACCCGGTCGCGACGGTCCTGCATCAGTTCGCCATCTTCTACGGCAAGCGGCGCGACGTGCAGTGGAAGGCGGCCCCGGTCGAGTACATGGACCTGCGCCCGGCCGCGCTCTCGTTCCGCTGAAGGTGGCCCGCTGATGGTCGCCCGCTGACGGGGGCGGCGGGGCAGGCGGCGGCCGATCCGGGCCGCCGCCCGCCCCGACGGTTGCAACCCGTCCGGCGATGGCGAAGGATGCGGCCGACCCGCCCGCCCTTCCGGAGCCGACCCATGGTCCGGCGCTGCCTGCCGCTGCTGACCCTTCTTGCCGTGCTTCTCGCTTCGGCCGTGCCCGCCGGGGCGCAGACGGACCCGCGGCCGGCGCTCCGCATCGGCGTGCAGCGCAACCCGCCATTGTTCGACCCCGCCTACAGCGTCAGCAACGTTTCCTGGCGGATCAACCACAACCTCTTCGACACGCTGCTCGTGGCCGACCCGGCCGACGGGTTCCGCCTGGGGCCGGGGCTGGCGACCGCCTGGCGGCGGGTCGACGCGCGCACGCTGGAGCTGACGCTGCGTCCGGGCGTGCGCTTCCATGACGGCGCGCTGCTGACCGCGGCCGACGTCGCCTTCACCTTCGGGCCGGAGCGGATGTCGGGCGAGGACGCGCCGCTCCGCGCCCAGACCCGGCCGCTCCTCGGCGGCATCGAGCGGGTCGAGGCGGTGGACGCGGCGACCGTGCGGGTGGTCACGCGCCGCGCCGACCCGCTGATCGAGCAGCGGCTGGCGACCTTTCCCGCGCAGATCGTCTCGCGCGCCGCCTGGCTGGCGGCGCCCGACTTCCAGGCCTGGGCGCGCCGCCCGGTCGGCACCGGGCCCTACCGGCTGGCCGATTCGCGCGACAACGACTACGTCCTGCTGGCCGCCCACGACGGGTACTGGGGCGGCCGGCCGACCGCCGCCACCATCCGCTTCGAAGCCGCACCCGAGGTGGCGGCCCGCCTGACCGGGCTGGAGACCGGGCGCTACGGCATCGTCACCGACCTGCCGCCCGACCAGCTCGACCGCGTCGCCGCCCGGCCCGGGCTGGAGGTGGCGGGCGGGCCGATCGCCAACAACCGGGTGCTGGTGTTCGACCAGCACCACCCGGTCCTGAAGGATCCGCGGGTGCGCCGCGCCCTGTCGCTGGCGATCGACCGGCGCCTGCTGGTCGACGCCCTGTGGGGCGGGCGGGTGCCGATCCCGCGCGGCAACCAGTTCCCGGCGTTCGGGCCGCTCTACATCGCCGAATGGCCGGAGCCGGCCTACGACCCCGACCGGGCCCGCGCGCTGCTGCGCGAGGCGGGCTATCGTGGCCAGCCGATCGAGTACCGCATCAACAACAACTACTACGCGACCGAGATCGCCACCGCCGAGGTGCTGGCGGAGATGTGGAAGGCGGTCGGCCTCAACATCGTCCTGCTGATCAAGGAGAACTGGACCCAGATCCTGGAGCCGGCCGGGCGCGGCATCCGCAACTGGTCGAACGCGATGATCTATCCCGACCCGGCCGGCCATGCCTGGCGCCTCTACGGGCCGGGCAGCCCGGTGCGCCGCGGCGCACCGGAATGGGCCAACGCGGAGTTCGACGGGCTGGGCCGGGTGCTGGAGGCCAGCCTCGACCCCGGCGCGCGCCGCGCCGCCTGGGCGCGCATGCTGGCGATCATCGAGGAGGACGACCCGCCGGCGACCGTGCTGCACCAGTTCGCGATCTTCTATGGCAAGCGCCGCGACATCGGCTGGCGGGCCCTGCCCGTCGAGCTGATGGAACTGCGGCCCGCCAACCTCACCTTCCGCTGACCCCGTTCCCGAGGAGCCCCCCATGCGCATCGCCGACGTCCAGGCCTTCCCGATCTCCTTCCCCTATCCCGCGGACGGGCAGGTGGCGCTCGGCATCGGCCGCACCGTCAAGCGCGACGCGGTGCTGGTGAAGGTGACGACCGACGACGGGCTGGTCGGCTGGGGCGAGGCCCATGCCGGCCGCTCGCCCGGCGCCATCGCCCGCATCGTCGAGACGACCTTGAAGGCGCTGGTGGCGGGGATGGATGCGGCCGACGTGTCGGGGGTGGGCCAGCGCATCTACCGGATGCAGCTTGCCAGCCACGGCATGGGGGCCGGTGCGGCGATGGCCATGAGCGGTCTCGACATGGCGCTCTGGGACATCCGCGGCAAGGCGACCGGCTGGCCGCTCTACCGCCTGCTGGGCGGCGCCTCGCGGCCGATCCCGGCCTATGCCGGCGGCATCTCGCTCGGCTTCCAGGCGCCGGGCGCGCTGGTGGAAGAGGCCGCCCAAATGGTGGCGCGCGGCTACAACGCGCTGAAGCTCCGGATCGGCGACACGGCCGCCCGCGACGCCGAGCGGGTGGCGGCGGTGCGCCGGGGGCTGGGTGCCGACATCGCCATCCTGACCGACGCCAACACCGCCTACACGCTGGCCGACGCGCGCGCCGTGATGCCGGTGCTGGATGCCCATGCGGTCGCCTGGCTGGAGGAGCCGTTCCCCGCCCACGACCACCGCTCCTATGCCGAGGCGCGGCGCTTCGGCAACGTGCCGCTGGCGGCCGGCGAGAACCACTATACCCGCTACGACTTCGCCCGCCTGGTGGAGGACCGCAGCATCACCATCCTGCAGCCCGACCTGTCGAAGTGCGGCGGCATCACCGAGGCCCTGCGCATCGCCGGCCTGGCGTCGGCCTGGCGGCTGCCGATCCACCCGCACACCTCGGTCACCGGGCTCAACATCGCCGCCTCGATCCACTTCCTGGCGGCGATCGAGAATGGCGGCTACTTCGAGGCCGACGCCTCCAAGCTCAACCCGTTCCGCGACCAGCTCTGCTCCGCCGCCTTCACGCTGGAGGTCGACGGCACCGTCCGCCCGCTGGAAGGGCCGGGGCTGGGGGTGGAGATCGACGAGGACTTCCTGGCGGCCCACCCGCTGATCGACGGGCCGGGATATGTCTAGCCGTCCCGGCGGAAGGTGCGGGTGAAGTGGCTGGGGCTGAGGAAGCCGACGCGCAGCGCCAGCCCGGCCACCGTCGGGCTTTCGGCCGCCAGGATCATGCCGGCCCCGGCGATCCCTTGCCGGGTCCCGCGACCTCGCGGAAAATTGACCGGCGCGGTCCGGCGGCGCCCCTATCTGAAGGGGGTTGCCGATCCGGACCCGAGGGGAGCCAGCGTCCCGTGCCATTCCGACTCCGCGCCCTGATCGTCGCCGTCGCCGGGCTGCTGCCGATGCTGGCCCAGGCGACGCTGGCCCAGGCGATGCCGACGGTGCCCGACGCCTGGCCGGCGCCGGCCGGCACCGCCGGCCAGGCCGTCACCATCCCCAGCATCAGCCCCTTCGTGCCTCGCGACATCCCGGGCGACGTGCCCAAGGCCGAGGCCCGGGTGACCTGGTTCGCGCCGGCCGGGGCTGCGGCGGACCGCAAGGCGCCCGCCGTCGTCCTGCTGCACGGCTCGGGCGGGGTGCTGGATGCGCGCGAGCTGACCTATGGCCGGCAGCTGGCGGCGATGGGCATCGGCGCCGCGGTCGTCGACGTCTTCGCCGCCCGCCGCCACCTCGCCACCAGCTTCGTCGACCGGGTCATCGAGATCACCGAGACGATGGCGATCGCCGATGCCTACGCGACGCTCGACTGGCTGCGCCGCCGGCCGGAGATCGACGGGCGGCGGGTGGCACTCTGGGGCTTCTCCTACGGCGCGATGGCCAGCGTCTTCGCCGCCAACGCCGGCATCGCCGACCGCCTGGCCGATCGCTTCGGCCTGGGCGACATCCGGTTTGCCGGCCATGTCGCCTTCTACGGGCCCTGCATCACCACCTTCGACGAGGAGCGCACGACCGGCGCGCCGGTGCTGATGGCCTGGGGCGACGCGGACGAGCTGATGAACCCGGTGCGCTGCAACCAGCTGGCCGACGAACTCCGGGCGGGCGGGTCGACGGTCCGCACCGTCGTCTATCCCGGGGCCTATCACCAGTGGGACGGCAGTTGGGCCGGGCCGCGCCGCATCGGCCGGCTGCTGGACGGCTGCGGCTTCCGGGTCGACACCGACCTGGTGGTGCGCACCGACGGCATCGGCGTGCCGATGACCAACCCCTTCATCCGCAAGCTCATGCTGGCGCTCTGCGTCGGCTCCGACGGCTACCTGATGGGCCGCGACGATGCGGTGCGGGAGCGCTCGAACCGCGAGGTCGGCGCGTTCCTCAACGCGGTCTTCCGCCAGCCGTCCCGCGGCGGATGATGCGCCCGGACGCAACCCCGGTCTTCCGGGCGCTGGCCGCGCTGCGCCGCCGCCGGCTGGCCCGGCTCGATGCGGCGGCGACCCAGCGGCGGACGCTGCTTGGCCTGCTGCGGCGGGCCGAGCATACCCGCTTCGGCCGCGACCACGGCTTCACCGGCATCGCCGACGTGGCCGAGTTCCGGGCGGCGGTGCCGTTGCGCCGCTACGAGCAGTTCTGGGCCGACTATTGGCAGCCGGCCTTCCCGCGCCTGGTCGACGTCTCCTGGCCGGGGCTGATCCGCTACTTCGCGGTCAGCTCGGGCACTACGGCGGGTCGTACCAAGTACCTGCCGCTGACGGACGCCATGCGCCGCTCGAACGTGCGCGCCGGCTTCGACGTGGTGGCGCACCATCTGGGCGCGCGGCCGGCCAGCCGCATGTTCGCCGGCCGCAGCCTGATGCTGGGCGGCAGCACCGCGCTGGTGGAGGAGGCGCCCGGCATCTTCTCGGGCGACCTCAGCGGCATCGCGGCCAAGACCTTGCCGTTCTGGGCCCGCGGCTTCTCCTTTCCCGGGCCGGAGCTGGCCCTGCTGGCGGACTGGGAGGCGAAGCTGGAGCGGCTGGCGCGGGAATCCCTCGACCAGCCGATCCGCGTGCTGACCGGCACTCCGAGCTGGCTGCTGATCCTCCTGGAGCGGGTGCGCGAGCTGCGCCGGGCGGCCGGCGGCGACGAGCGCCCGTATCCCGACCTCGACCTGCTGATCCATGGCGGGGTGCGCTTCGACGGCTACCGCCGTCGCTTCGAGGCGATGCTGGCCGGGACCCAGGCCGAGATGCGCGAGGTCTATCCGGCCAGCGAGGGCTTCATCGCCGCGGCCGACCGCGGCCCGGGCGAGGGGCTGCGGCTCAATCTCGACCATGGGCTCTTCTTCGAGTTCGTGCCGGTGGCCGAACTCGACCGGCCGCAGCCGACCCGCCACTGGGTCGCCGATGCCGAGACCGGGGTCGACTATGCCCTGGTCATGACGACCTGCGCCGGGCTCTTCGCCTATGTCGTGGGCGACACCGTCCGCCTCGTCTCGCGCGATCCGCCGCGGGTGCTGGTCACCGGCCGCACCGCCTACGGCATGTCGGCCTTCGGCGAGCACCTGATCGGCGAGGAGGTGGAGGGGGCGGCTGCCCGGGCGGCCGGGGCCATCGATGCCGACCTGACCGACTTCGCGATGATGGCCGTCTTCCCCGATGCCCATCGCCGCCTGGGCGGCCATCTGTGGGTGGTGGAGTTCGCCAAGCTGCCGCCGCCCGACGCGGTCGCGGTCTTCGCCCGCCGGCTCGACGAGGCCCTGTGCGCCCTCAACGACGACTATCTCGGCCACCGCGCCGACGGCGTCGGCATGGCCGCGCCGGAGGTCCGCGCGGTGCCGCCTGGTACCTTCGCCGCCTGGATGAAGCATCGCGGCCGGCTCGGCGGCCAGAACAAGGTGCCGCGCATCATCAACGATCCCGGCCTGGCGGACGACCTGGTGCGGTTCGTCGGCTGAGGGCCGGCGCGCCGTTGCCGGGCCGGCGGGCGCCGGCTATACGGGGCGATGACGCTTCCGCACATGCCGGCCGCCGTGATCTTCGACATGGACGGCCTGATCTTCGATACCGAGGCTCTCTACCAGGAGGCGTTCCTGGCGGCGGCAGTTGCCGGCGGCCACGACCTGACCCCGGCTGTCCTCCGGCGCGCCATCGGGCTGCCATGGGTGCAGAGCCGGATCTGGCTGCTGGAACACATGGGACCGGACTTTCCGATGGATCAGTACTTCGCCCGGATGGCTGCCCATTTCGATCGGCTGGCCGCCACCCGGCTCCGGCTGAAGCCGGGCGTCGTCGAACTGCTCGACCTGCTGGACCGGCTCGAGCTGCCCCGGGGCATCGCGACGTCCTCGGCCCATCCCACGGTGCAGGGCCATCTGGGCGCCCATGGCCTGGCCGAGCGCTTCCATGCGGTCGTCGGCCACGGCGACTACGCCGCCAGCAAGCCCGCGCCCGACCCGTTCCTGACGGCCGCCCGGCGCCTCGGGGTGGATCCCGCCCGCTGCCTGGCCCTGGAGGATTCCCACAACGGCGTCCGCTCCGCGTCGGCCGCGGGAATGATGACGTTCATGGTCCCCGACCTGCTCGGCCCGACACCAGAGATCGAAGCCCTGTGCACGGGCGTCGTCCGCGACCTGCATGCCGTCTGCGCGCTGATCCTGGCGGCGTCGGCGGCGGGCGGATATCCGGCAGTCGGCTAGACGGCGGCCTCGAAGCCCGGCGGCTCGGTGCCGGACAGGAACGCGGCCAGGAACATCTTGCCCAGGACATGCCGGGTTGCGGTGGTGCCGGGCCGGACCCGTCCCTGCCGTATCGCCTGGCGGAAGGCGGCGGCCGTCGGCGCGGAGAGGTCGCGCTCGTCGCTGGTCCAGCGGGCCGCCGCCGAGCCGCTCAGCATGACCCCGGCGTAGTAGAGCCGGGTCAGCGCCCGGACCTGACCAAGCCGGTCGAGCAATGCCGCATCCGGGTCGCAGCCGAGCCAGGCCCGCAGCAGCGCGTCGGCCAGCGTCGGCGAGGGCGCCAGCGTGTCGAGCAGGGTTGCCACGTCGACCAGCGGGTCGTTGCGACAGGCCGATTCCCAGTCGACCAGCCACAACCGCCGTCCGTCGAACAGGATGTTGCTCGGAATAAGGTCGTTGTGGCTGGAGACCAGCGCGACCGGATGCGCGGCGAGGGCGGCACGGATGGATTCGAGCCGGTCCGCGTGCGGGTCCAGCAGGCCGGCGGCGAACAGGCCGGTCCCGCGCACATGGGCGAACAGCCGGGCGACGAGGTCCGGGTAGTCGGCGAACGGCGGGAAGGCCGGCGTCGCCTGCAGGCGCGCCAGCAGCCGGCCGAGCGCCCGGGCCAGCGCATGGAGGCCGCCGGGATACGTCCCGAGCGGGCGCGGCGGGACGAAACCCATCACGGCGATCCGCGCGGCCTCGTCGATGTGGTGGAGCGGCGGGGCGATTCCGGCCGCGGCCGCGATGCGCATCGATGCGTACTGGTGCGGGTTGCGCAGCGGGCCGGCGGGGCCCTCCGCCCGCACCAGGTAGCATCGGCCGCGGACCTCGACGCGCAGCACCACCGCCCCGGACGCTCCACCCGAAACCGGCAGGATGGACCCGGCCGCGACCGTCCCGAAGGCGGCGGCGATCGCCGCGTGTATGGTTTCGCGCCGATCCGGCGGCAGGTCGGCGAGGGGGGCCGGGCTCATGCCCGACCCTTACCACGCCGCCGCCGTGCGGAGTCTACGGCACCCGGGCGAAGCCCAGCAGCCGGTCGATGCTGGCCAGCGTGTAGGTGAAGGAGTTCACCTTCGGCGTCTTGTTGCCCTCGATCGTGCGGACGATGCCGTTGGCGTAGGAATGGACCAGGCCGACATGCCCCTGCCAGCCCGACGGCGTGCCGCGCCACCAGACGATGACGTCGCCCGGCAGGGGCGGGTCGGCGTCGCTCGGGCTGATGCCCCAGCCCTTGGCGCGCAGCTTCTTCAGCACGTCGCGGGCGCCCAGGGTGTATGCGAAGGGCATCGGCTGGCCCGAATTCCGGAAGCACCAGCTGACGAAGCCGGCGCACCAGTCGGCGGGCGGCGCCACGATCCCGTTCAGGTAGCGGGCGACGTGCGGGCCGAGATTGTTGCCGCCGACCTCGCCATGGCCGGCCGCCATCTCGGCCATGGCGGCCGCCAGCGCGCCGCGGGCGGTGGCGGAGCCGCCCGGGGGCATGTCCGGTGCCGGGTTGGCCGCGGGCATCGCGCCACCCGCCTCGCCGAGCCGATGGGCGATCGACCAGGCCGTGACCGGCCCGACGATGCCGTCGACCACCAGCGGCCGGCCGGCACTGTCGGCGTTCTGCATCTGGAAGGCCTTCACGGCCTTCGCCAGGTCGTCCCCGAACGTATCGAGGTCGGGCGGCCCGGCGAAATAGCCGAGCCTTGCCAGCTTGCCGGCCAGATCGGCCACGGCCGGCCCTGTCGAACCGCGCTTCAGCATCCTCGCCCCCCCGATCCGCGGCCGGTGCCGACCGGCACTGGCCGGGGTCGGGTGGCCGTCAGTGGCCGGCGGCGCCCGGTGCGGGAGGAAGGCAGCGCAGCAGTTCCTCGGAGGAAAAGGGCTTGGCCAGGAACGCTGCGCCAGCCGGGATGCCACCCAGGCCCGGCGGCGCGAAGCCGGAAACGACCACTATAGGCAGCGCCGGCCAGCGCTCGCGGGCAATTCGCGCCAGATCGAAGCCGTTCAGGCAGCCCGGCATCTGCACGTCGGTCACCAATCCCGCCAGATCGGCGCCCATCTCGAGCAGCGGCAAGGCGGCGTCGCCGCTCTCCGCCTCGATCACGTCGAAGCCGCCCTCTTGCAGGTGGTTGGCGACGAGGAAGCGCACGAGCGGATCGTCGTCGACCAGGAGGATCCTTGCCATGCGCGGCATCTCCCGAACGTCCAGAGTATCCTGAACGAAACGAGACATAACCCGGAGATATGATCGCCACAACAGCGGCGCGTAAATGTCACCCGTCGTGCATGGCGACGCCGTGCGGGGCCGCGGCCGCGGCCAGCTCGGCCAGGGCCATGTCGTGGGCGATGACGACGACCGACCCTGGGATCCCGGTGCCGGGCGCGACGCGGAGCGGCGGGCTGAAGATCGTGCCGACGCCCTGCACCAGGACCGGCCCGTCGACGCCGGCGATCTCCACCAGCCCCTTCACCCGCAGCAGCCGGTCGCCGCACAGGGCGGCCAGGTCCTCGATCCAGGCCGCGACGGCGTCCCAGTCGAGGCCCGCCGGGACCTCGGCCAGGAAGACCCCGATGCGGGGATGGCGCAATCCGCGGAGGCCGACCACTTTCGGCTCCGGGAGGGCGGCCGCCCCCGGGCCGGGGCCGGAGAAGGCGGCGAGCGCCCGGGCGCGGCGGTCGGGCTGGGCCAGGACCGTCGCCAGCGGATTGAGGGCGCGGGCCGCGGCCGCGGCCACTTCGGCCGGGGCGGCGTCCGGCCGGTCGAGCTTGGTCAGGACGACGGTCTGGGCGGCGGCGAGCTGGGCCGCAGCCTCCTCGAAGTGGGCGGCATGGTCGCGGCCCTGGCCCGCATCGAAGGTGGCGAGGATGCGGACCCGGAAATCGAACCGGCCGAGGTCGGCCAGCGAGCGCAGGATCGGCCCCGGCCGCGACAGGCCGCTGCATTCCAGGATCATCCGGCGGAACGGTGGCTGGTCCCGTTCCTGGCGATCGAGGACCAGGCCCTGGATCGTGCCGGCCAGCTCGCTGCCGATCGAGCAGCAGACGCAGCCGTTCGCCAGCAGGGCGATCGGCGTGCCGCCGGCCGATGCCGTCACCACCGCGCCGTCCACGTCGACCTGCCCGACATCGTTGACCAGGACCGCGGTGTCGGCGGCCTCGGGCGCGGCCAGGTAGTCGAGCAGGAGCGTGGTCTTGCCGCTGCCGAGGAAGCCGCAGAGGATGTGGAAGTCGGTGCCGGGCGGCTGCCGGGTGGAAGCCATTCCCGGCGTCAGGGCACCGGCAGTTCCGGCGACGCCGCCCGGCTGGCGGCCACCATCTCGCGCACGTCGGCCAGCAGCTCCTCCACGTCGTAGACGACGCCGCCGCGGATCGTGTAGCGGAGCGCGCGCTGCCAATCGACCTTGCGCGTCGCCTCGTCCATGCGCATGGCGCCGGTGGCGTAGAGCAGCTTGAAGTCGGCCAGCGGGTTCTGGTCGTGGATCAGGAGGTCGGCGGTCTTGCCGATCTCGATGCTGCCGGTCTCGCCCTCCAGCCCCAGCAGTTCCGCACCCTGGATGGTGGCGGCGCGCAGCACCTCGAGCGGGGTGAAGCCCGCCTCCTGCAGCAGCTCCAGCTCGCGGATGTAGCCGAAGCCGAAGGTCTGGAAGATGAAGCCCGAATCCGACCCGGTGCAGACCCGCCCGCCGCGGTTCTTGAACTCGTTGATGAACTGCATCCACAGCCGGTAGTTCTGCTTCCAGTCGACCTCGTTGGCGGTCGACCAGCGATGCCAGTAGCTGCCATGGCCGCCGCTGCTCGGCTGGTAGTAGTTCCACAGGCCGGCATAGGTGTATTCGCGGTGCCAGTCGGCGCGCCGGGTCCGCATCAGGTCGCGGTTGGCGTCGTAGATCGAGAAGGTCGGCACGAAGGTGAAGCCCAGCTCCAGGAACTCGTCCATGACGGCGTTCCACTTGGCGCTGCCGGGCTGCGCCGCCTGGCGGAAGGTCTGGCCGGCGAAGGCGAAGCGGAAATACTCGTTTCCGTAGTCGTAGTCGGCCGTGTAGTCCTGGACCACGCGGTTCTCGAACAGGGATTCGGCCAGTCCGTAGTAGTGCTCCTGGCTGGTCAGGCCCCAGCGCGCGGTGGTGATCGTGCTCATGCGCGTCACCGCCTGCTGGGCGTGGTGGCAGCCGGACCGCAGGCCGAGCTTGCGGCATTCGTCCAGCGCCGCCTGCATGATGGCGGGCGGCGCGCCGAAGAACTTGATGCCGTCGGCGCCGTTCTCCTTCACCGCCTGCAGCCACTCCCGCGCCTGGGCGGGGGTGTGGATGGTCTTGATCATGTCGTTGACGGCAGGGAAGTAGGCATAGGCGACCATGCGCGGGGCGGCGATGGTGCCGGCGGTCGCCCGGTCGCGCTGGTCGACCGTCCAGGCCAGGCCGTTGAGGCAGCCCATCTCGCGCACGGTGGTGACGCCGTGGGCCAGCCACAGCTTGTAGACATAGTCGGCCGGCGCCATCGGCCCGGTCATCGAATGGTAGGGCGTGCCGACATGGCCGTGGCAGTCGATGAAGCCCGGCGTCACATACTTGCCGCGGCAGTCGATCTCGTGGTCGCCCGGCCGCGGGCGCAGCGCGTCGCGGGACAGGTGGCCGGGCAGGCCGACCTTGTCGATGGCGGTGATGCGGCCGTCTTCGACCACGATGTCGGCCGGGCTCCAGGGCGGGGCGCCGGTGCCGTCGATGATGGTGGCGCCGCGCAGGACCATGCGGGCGAAGGGGCCTGCCCCGCGGTCGCGGGTCGTCGCGCCGTCGACCGCGGGCATGCCGGCCGCGTTCAGCTTGCGGATCCGCTCCTCGCCGACTGGTGCGCCGTTCTGCTCTGCCGCCATGGTGCCTGGTCCCCCGGAGATTCGTCGGCCGATGATAGCCGCGCGGGCGGGGCTGGCCACAGGGAAGTTGACCGGCAGAACGATCCGTCGGCAGGGCGATCGATCGCCGGCCCCAGTATCGCAAGCGGCGCAAAGCATGGCCGGCTAGGATCGGATGGCAATTCACCCTTGCCGGAGCCGCCGCGATGCACGGAACGATCGCCCCCGCCGCCACGATGCACGCGGTTTCGCCGGCCGAGGCCGGATTCCAGCCGGATTTACCCCAACGCGTGGAGGCGGCGCGCGCGGCAGGCCGGCTCGACGGTCTGCACGGCATCGTCGCCAGGCGGCACGGGCGCATCTTCCTCGAACGATACTTCCGCGGCGCCGACGCCAGCTGGGGCACGCCGCTGGGCGAGATCGATTTCGGAGCGGACACGGTGCACGACCTGCGCTCGGTGACCAAGAGCATCGTCGGCCTGCTCTACGGCATCGCGCTGGAGCAGGGCCGGGTGCCGGCGCCCGATGCGCCGCTCATGGCCCAGTTCCCAGAGTATCCCGACCTTGCCGCCGACCCGGCTCGCGGCGCCATGACGGTCGGCCATGTCCTGTCGATGACGCTCGGCACCCGGTGGGACGAGAGCCTGCCCTACACCAGCGCCGCCAACGCGGAGATCGCCATGGAGATGGCGCCCGACCGCTACCGCTTCGTGCTGGAGCGGCCGGTGATCGCCGAGCCCGGCCGCGGCTGGACCTACAATGGCGGGGCGACGACGCTGCTCGGCCGGCTGATCGAGCGCGGCACCGGGCAGGGCCTGCCGGAGTTCGCCCGCCTGGCGCTGTTCGATCCGCTCGGCATCGGGGCGACGGAATGGATCCGCGGCCGGGCAGGACATGCGGCGGCGGCGTCCGGGCTGCGGATGACGCCGCGCGACCTGTCCCGCATCGGCCAGATGATCCTCGACGATGGCCGGGCGGCGGGCCGCGCCGTCGTGCCGCCCGCCTGGCTGGCGGCGAGCTTCCGGCCGATGGCCCGGCTGCCGGACGGGCGCGGCTACGGCTACCATTGGTATCTCGGCCGGTTCGAGACGGGCGGCTACTGGCGCGGCGCCATCGGCAATGGCGGCCAGCGCCTCTTCGTATTCCCCCAGAGCGGGCTGGTGGTCGCCATCACCGCCGGCAACTACGACCAGCCGGACCAGTGGCGGGCGCCGACCGGCCTGGTGCGGGAGGTGATCCTGCCGGCGCTGGCGGCCTGACGGCAGCCGTCGCACCGTCGGCGCCTCGATGCCCGTTTCCTGTGCAAGGGGCGGGCGCGCGTGGCTATGATGCCGCAACCGGCCGTCGCCCATTCCCCGCCGGCCCGCCCCCGACACCAGGACAGCATCATGGCCCCGACCGACATCACGCGCGTACCCAACCGCAAGCTGCCGAGCAAGTCGGCCGTGTCGGTCTACCGCCTGCCGGGCGGCGGCGGCTTCCTGTGGGCGGTGGCCACCTCGCCCGACCGCACCCAGGACATCAAGGCGCAGACCCTGGGCGCGCTCGGCGTGCTGGAGCGCTACCTGACCGAGGCCGGGCTCGACCGCACCCGGATCGTCAAGGCCGAGATCGTCGTGACCGACCACGACAACAAGCCCGCCTTCGACGAGGCCTGGGCGTCCTGGATGCCGGACGGCCATGGCCCGGTCCGCTCCTTCGTCGAATCGCGGATGCCGGAAGGCGACCTGATCGAGATCATCATCACCGCGGCCCTGCCGGCCTGACTTCCGCTGCGCAAAGCGGCGTGCGGGCGGTGCCCGCCCGCCCGCCTGGTAGTCGCGAACCCATGTCCCTTCGCCCATTCTCTCGCCGCCCGTCGTCGGGGCTGGTGCTTCCCGCGCTGGCTTCGACCCTGCTCGTCCAGGTGGTCAGCTCGCTCGGCGCCGGTGCCACGCCGCTGCTCGGGCCCTTCCTCACCCAGCGCTGGGGCGTCCCGACCGAGAGCGTCGGCTACCTGACGGCGATGCAGTCGGCCGGCATCTGCTGGTACCTCGCCGGCGGCAGCCCGATGCTGGCGCATTTCGGGGCGATCCGGTCCCTGCAGATCGGGCTCGCCTGCGTGGCGTTCGGCCTGCTCCTGCTGTCGCAGCCGCTCCTGCCGCTGGCGATGGCGGGCGCGCTGCTGATCGGCCTCGGCCTCGCCCCCAACACGCCTGCCGGCAGCCAGGTCCTGATGCGGGCGGCTCCGCCCGCCCATCGCAGCCTGGTGTTCTCGATCAAGCAGGCCGGGGTGCCGCTCGGCGGCGCGCTCGCGGGCGTGGTGGTGGCGCCGCTCCTGTTCTGGCTGGGTTTTCCCGGGGCGATCTGGCTGCTGGCGGCGCTGATGGTCGCGGTCGCGCTGTTCGTCCAGGTCTTCCGGAGGATTCTGGATGCGGACGGGGGGCCGCGGCAGCCGGACTGGCCGCGGATGTTCGTGTCGCCCTCCAGCTTCACGCGGGCCGTGCGCATCCTGCAGGACGGCCCCGGCCTCGTCATGCTGACGGCGATCGGGGTGTCGTTCTCGACCCTCCAGGCCTGCGTGACCGGGCTCACTGCGACCTACATGGTGACCCGCCATGGCCACAGCCTGGCGGCGGCCGGGCTCCTCATGGCGACCCTGCTCGCGTCCAGCACCCTGGCGCGCGTCGGCTTCGGCTGGCTGGCCGACCGGGTGGGCGCGGCGCGCGGACCGCTGCTGCTGGCGCTGCTGGCGCTGGGCTCGAGCGCGTCCATCCTGCTCATGGTGCTGGCGGCCGGCGCCGGGTCCTGGATGGTCTATGGCTGCATGGTCCTGGTCGGCGCCACGGCCATGGGCTGGAACGGCATCCATCTGGCGGAACTGGCGCGGATGGCCCCCGTCGGCCGGGTGAGCGAGGTCACCTCGGCCGCCAGCCTGTTCGGCTTCGTCGGCGCGGTGTGCGGCCCGCTGCTCTTCGCCTTCTCGGTCAGCCGCACCGGCAGCTTCGACGGGGCCTATCTGGGTGCTGCCGCCCAACTCGCGCTGTTCGGCCTGTTCGCCCTGTGGCGGGCCACGGTGGCGGCTCGCCCGAAGGGTTGAGCCGCGTCGGTCACCGGTGCTGGCAGTCAGTCGTCGGGCAGCCGCTTCAGCGGATTGGCCGTCGGCACGCCGAGCGGCGCGAAGTGGCGCTCGTTGGCGGTCAGAACGGTAAGTCCGTGGGCCGCAGCCGTGGCCGCGATGGCGATGTCCTCGAAGCCGGGATCGTGGGCCCGAGCCCTGTCGAGAATGGCACCCGCCTGGCGGGCCTCTTCGATGCCGAAGGGCAGGATGCGGCCGGCATGGAAATGCTCGACCGCGGCGAGCCAGCGCCGCAACTGTCCGGCCTTGGTTGTCGCGCCGATCCGGACCGCGCGGGCGATGCCTGCCTCTATCTCGGCCACGGTCACGGCCGAGAGATAAAGCCGATCCCCATGCCGCCGCATCCAGGCCGAGAATGCCTCGGAACCGCCTGCCCGCCGCGCGGGCGCGTCTGCCGAAACGATGTTGGTGTCCAGCAGGTACAAGGAGTCAGAGGTCGGTTTCGCCGAGCGCGCGGGCGGGCTTGCGAACGCGTTCGGGAATGTCCCCGGGCTCGCCGGGGAAAGCGAGCAGCAGGTCGGCAAAGCTCGGTGCCGTGGCAATCCGCTGCCATTCCTCGAAGGAGACGAGCACGGCCTCCTTGCGCCCGTGCCGGGTGATGACGGTCGGCTCGCCGGCGACGGCACGGTCGACGACGGCGGAAAGGGTCGCCTTGGCGTCCTTGAGCTGCAGTTCCTTCATGACAACCCGCCCATATGACTACCGGTAGTCATATGGTGTGCCGAGGCACATGGCAAGTCCCCGTGTCGTCACCCCGAGCCGGTGTCCAGCAGGTGCATCCGCTCCAGGTAGTCGCGATAGCCGGCGACCTCGCGGGCGATGCGGTCCTCGTCCCAGCCGAGGATGTCGGCGACGGCGCGCGCGGCCGGGCCGGCGCCGTCGCGCGCCATGGTCTCGCCCCAGCCGAGGCCGACGCGGCGGAACAGCAGGTCGACCAGGTCGTTCGGCTGCTCGGTCATCGCCGCATGGCGGAGCTGGGCGATGGTCACCCCCGGCCGATGGTTGAGAAGGGCAGGGGAGCCCGGCTCGTCCGGCAGCGATCGGGCTGCATAGGAGAGCGGCTGCGGCGCGGCCGACGGGGGCATCCGGGCCGCGACCGCTCCCGCCAGGTCGCGGCCGGCGACGCGGTGGCTCATCAGCGGCCCGGCGGTGATCGACAGTACCCCGTCCATGCCGTCGTCGGCCTGGTCGTGGATGCGGCGCGAGCGGTTGCCCTTGGGCATGGCGGGATCGTGGGTCAGCGGCCGCACCCCGGCCCAGGCATAGAGCACGTCGCGCCGCTTGATGCCGGCCCCGGGGACGAGGTGGGCGAACTCTTCCAGCAGCCACTCGATCTCGGGCTCGGTCGGGCGGATGTCGTCCGGGTCGCCGTCGTAGAGGGATTCGGTCGGCCCGATATAGTGCAGCCCGTCGCGCCACGGCACGCAGTAGATCTGCTCGTTGTCGCGGTTGAGGCTGACGACGCAGTAGTCGCGGCATTCCGGCGGCAGGCGGATGGCGATGTGCACGCCCTTGGTCCCGGTGATCCGCCGCCGAGCGTCCGGCTTGGCCAGGCCGTTCACCCGGTCGATCCAGATGCCGGCCGCATTGATCACCATCGCCGCCTCGACGGTCGCGCTGCCGATCCCCTGGCCGCGGTCGACGGCATCGGCCAGGCGGAGGCGCCAGCCCTTGGGCTGCAGCCGTTCCAGCCCGGCGACGGCCGTGTAGTTGCGCACCGCCGCCCCCATCCGCTCGGCATCGAAGGCGGTGTCGAGCACGATCCGCTCCGGCCAGTCGAACTGGTACTGGTGGTGCAGCGCCACCGTGCGCAGCTTCTCGGGCGTGCGGACCCAGCGGACCAGCGGCAGGGCCAGCGCCTCGTCGCGGCCGAGCATGCGGTAGCCGAGCGAGGTGCCGCCGCGGTTCAGCACGCCCAGGAGCGCGAAGGCGGCGCGGATCTGCCAGGGCGCGTACTGGCTGTCGCTGTAGATCGGATAGCAGAAGTTGATGGCGCGGACGCGCTCGCCGGTCTCCTCCACCATCTGGGTGCGGGCGGCCAGCGCGTACTGCGCCATCCGGGCGGCGTTGCGGAAGCGCTGCGGGTGCCGCACGAAATCCCACATCGAGCGGCCGGGGGCGAGGTAGCGCAGCCCGTTGCCGAGGATGCGGCTCGACCGGCTACTGGAGCCGGCGCCGAAATCGCCCTTGTCGACCAGCAGCGTCGAATAGCCCGCCGCCTGGAGGTGCTGGGCTGCGCTGGCGCCGTTGACCCCGGCGCCGATCACCGCCACGTCGAAGCGGCGGCCGTCCAGCGTGGAGAGGGGGACGAGCGCCATCTCAGGCGGCCCGCCGGTCGTACCAGTCGCGGAAGCGGTAGTAGCCGCCGACGATCGGCAGGAACCAGGGGTTGCCGGAATAGAGCGGGTGGTCGGGGAACTCCGGCAGCTCGAAGCCGGACGGCTGGTTGGCGCCGCCGATGATCCGCCGCGCGGTCTGGTGGCCGAGATAGGTCATCATGGCGACGCCGCTGCCGTTGCAGCCGAGCGCGTAGTGCATGCCGTCCTGGCGCCCGGTATGGGGCAGGGCATCGAAGGTGAAGGCGACGTTGCCGTTCCAGGCATGGGTGACCTTGGTCCCCTTCAGCTGCGGGAAGCGGTCGGTCATGAAGCGGTGCAGGATGGGCGCGCTGACCTCGGGCGTGACCGCGGTGAAGCGGGCCCGGCCGCCGAAGATCACCCGCTTGTTGTCGGGCGACATGCGGTAGTAGCAGAGCACCCGCCGGGTGTCGGACAGGGTGCGGCCCTTGGGGATCAGCGACTTTGCCAGGTCCGGCGGCAGCTCCTCGGTGGCGATGATGTGGCTGGCGACCGGGATCACCCGGCGCTTCAGCTGCGGGGTCGCGTCGCCGGTGTAGCCGTTGGTGGCGATCACCACCTCGCCCGCCTCGATCGTGCCGCGGCCGGTCCGTACCTCCCAGCCGCTGCCCTTGCGGGTGATCTTCTCGACCGGGGCCTTGGCGCAGATGGTGACGCCGCGCCGCCCGGCCGCGTCCAGCAGCCCCTTGTAGTAGAGGGCCGGATGCAGCTTGCCGGAGCGGCCGACGACCATGCCGCCGTAATAGTAGTCGGACGCCATCTCCTCACGCTGGCGCTCGCGCGGGACCATGTAGCTGCCGGAGTTGGCTTCCGAGTTCAGCTTCTCGATCCGGGCCGCCTGCTTGGCGTAGTGGGCGGGCGTCCAGGCGCCGACGAAGCGGCCGGGCTTCTCCCAGAAGCAGTCGATGCGCTCGCGCTCGATCAGGGTCTCGACCAGCGAGAAGGCGTCGTGGGCGGAATGGAGCACGGCCGAGATCTGCTCGGGCGTGCCCTGGAAGGTGCGGCCGCTGAAGCTCTTGCCGACATTGACGCCGCCGCTGACGGCCCCGCCCGAGCGCGTGCTGGCGCCGAAGCCGGGCTCGTTCGCCTCCACCACCGTCGCCTCGACCCCGCCGTTGGCCAGCTCGATCGCCGTCGAGATGCCGGCATAGCCGGCACCGACGATGACCACCCGGCTCTTCGCCGGCACGTCGACCAGCGTGCCCGGGGTCGGCTTGAACGCCTCCCACCAGTAGGGGGCAGCCTTGAAGTCGCGATGGAAGACGTCGGCGCCGGACATGGCAGCGCTCCTCAGCGTTGGCGGAACAGGGTGGAGGACGAAGGATCAGTGGGCGATGGGCGTGTCCGCCGCCTTGCGGAAGCGCAGCGACAGCAGCAGCAGGATCGAGATGAACAGGATCTTCAGCGCCGAGACCGCGGCCACGGTCGGCTCGATCTCGGTCATGATGTTGTCGAACATCTTCTTGGGCAGCGTCATGTTGGCGCCGGACAGGAACATCGCCACCACCAGCTCGTCGAACGAGGTGATGAAGGCGAGGAAGGCGGCCGAATAGACGCTGGGCGCCACCATCGGCAGGGTGACGCGGCGGATCGCCTGGAAGCGGCTCGCCCCCATGCCGCGCGCCGCCAGCTCCAGGTTGAGGTCGAAGTTGCGCAGGCCCGCCACCAGCACGATGACGACGAAGGGCAGGGCCAGCACGGTGTGGGCGATGGCGATGCCGTACCATTCGCCGATCAGCCCGAGCTTGGAGAAGAGGCCGTAGATGGCGATCGACAGCACGATGTGCGGCACGATCATCGGCGCCGATATCGACTGCTCGATGGCGCCGCGCAGCGGGAAGCGGGCCCGGGTCAGCCCGAAGGCGAGCGGGATGCCGACGGCCAGCGCCAGCACCGTGGTCGCCACGCCGACCTGCAGGCTGCGGATGGTGGCGTCGATCCAGATGGGATCGTTCCAGTAGCGCTCGTACCATTGCAGCGAGAAGCCGGGCGGCGGGAAGCGCAGGTAGCTGCCGGCGCTGAAGGAGATCGGGAAGACGACCACCAGCGGCAGCATCAGGAAGAAGAAGACGAGGCCGGCGAAGGCCCGCAGCAGGATGCGGGCGGGGTCGCGGCGGGCGCGGCGGCGGCGGGTGGGGTGGGCCATGGTCAGCGTCCCTGGCCGGCGGCGGGCGGGACCCGTCGCGCGACCCAGCGGTTGAGCACCCAGAAGACGGCGAGCGTGATCGCCAGCAGCACCACCGAGAGCGCGCCGGCGAAGTTCCAGGCCAGGAACTCGCGCACCTGCTGCTCGATCACCATGGCGATCATCGTCACCTTGCCGCCGCCCAGCAGGGCGGGGGTGATGTAGAAGCCGAGCGACACGACGAAGACCAGCGTCACCCCGGCGACGACGCCATGCAGGGTCAGCGGCAGGTAGATGCGCTGGAAGATCTTGAGGCGCGAGGCGCCCATGCCGCGGGCGGCGCGCGCCAGGTCGGGATCGATGCGCACGATGGCGCTGTAGAGCGGCAGGATCATGAAGGGCAGCATGACGTGGACCATGCCGAGCACGACCGCGAAGCGCGTGTTCAGCATCGTCATCGGCCGCTCGATGAAGCCGTAGTCGAGGAGGAAGCGGTTCACGATGCCGTTGCGGCCGAGGATGATCATCCAGGCATAGGTGCGCACCAGCACGCTGGTCCAGAACGGCAGCATGACCAGGGCGAAGCCGATCGCCCGCCAGGTGGGGGTGGTGGTGGCGAGGAAGAAGGCGACCGGATAGCCGATCAGCAGGGCGGCCCCGGTGACGAACAGCGCGATCTCGAAGGTGCGCAGGAAGATCGTGGTGTAGAGCCCGTCGGCGAAGACCCGGGCGTACCATTCGGTGGTCCCGCCCTCGACGCTGAGCGCGAAGAGCTGGAGGAGCGGCATCGCGAAGAGCAGGCCGAGGAAGATCAGCCCCGGCGCGGTCAGCAGGAAGGCGCCCAGCGCCGCGCGGCGCTCGGCCAGCGCCACCCGGAGCGAGCGTGGCGCGGGCGGGCCCGCCCGCGTGGCGTCGGCCGTGCTCATCGGACCTCGATGATGCGGGCGTCGGCGGCGTGGAAGCCGACGGTGATGGCGTCGCCCTCGGCATAGCGCCGGGCGGTGCGCGAGGCGCCCATGCGGGCCAGCAGCTCGATGCCGCCCGCGATCCGCAGCCGGTACTTGTCGGACAGGCCGAGATAGATCGATTCGACGACGGTGCCGGGGATGCGGTTCTCCGCGCCGGGGTCGTCGCCGGCGTCGCCCAGCCGTTCGGGGCGCAGCAGGACGCGCACCCGGGCCCCGGGCGCCGGGACGGCGCCGTCGGCCGCGACCCGGATCAGGGTGCCGCCTTCCAGCCGCACCGCGGGGGCAGCACCCTCGGCGGCCTCGACCGTGCCGGACAGGATGTTGCTCTCGCCCACGAAGTCGGCGACCAGCGGGCTCTGGGGCGCCTCGTAGATGTCGCGCGGGCGGCCCACCTGCTCCAGCCGGCCGCTGTCCATGACCGCGATGCGGTCGGACATGACCAGCGCTTCCTCCTGGTCGTGGGTGATGAAGAGGGTGGTGAGGCCGAGCCGCTGCTGCAGGCGCCGCACCTCGAGCTGCATCGATTCGCGCAGCTTGCGGTCGAGTGCGCCGAACGGCTCGTCGAGCAGCAGCAGGGTCGGGCGGAAGACGATGGCGCGGGCCAGCGCGACGCGCTGCTGCTGCCCGCCCGAGAGCTGGCGCGGCAGGCGATGCTCGAAGCCGGTCAACTCGACCAGCGCCAGCGCCTCGGCGACCCGGGTGCGGATCTCGGCCGTCGGCACGCGCCGCATCTCCAGCGGGAAGGCGACGTTGCGCTCCACCGTCAGGTGCGGGAACAGGGCATAGTTCTGGAACACCATGCCGATGTTGCGCTGGGCGGGGTCGAGGTCGGTGACGTCGCGGCCGCCGACCCGGACATCCCCCTCGTCCGGCGTCTCGAAGCCGGCCACGACCTTGAGCAGGGTGGTCTTGCCCGAGCCGCTGGGGCCGAGGATGGTGAGGAACTCGCCGGCCGCGACCGTCAGCGACACGTCGGCCAGCGCCCGCACCTGGCCGTAGCGCTTGTGGATGCCGGTGACCGAGAGGTCGCCCGAGGTCTTGTCCGAATTCGATGCCAATGCCGTGTGCCCCGCCTGGAAGACAGAAGGCCGGCCGGCCCTGGCGGGCCGGCCGGGGTCGCCGACTACTGCTTGCTCAGCATCCACTTGTTCCAGCGCTCGGCCATCGCCTGGCCGTTCTTGGTCCACCATTCCTGGTCGAGCCAGATCTGCTTGGCGAGGTTACCCGGCTCGAGCGGCAGGTGGGGGCGCTTGTCGTCCGTGATGTACTGCTCGGACAGCGTGTTGGTGCCCGAATAGCCGAGGCGCATGGCGTTCTGGGCCTGGCGCTTGGGGTCGGCCATCATCGCCAGCAGCTTCATCGACCAGTACTGGTCCTTGGCGCCCTTCGGCACGATCCAGCTGCCCTGCTTCAGGATGCCGCCCTCCCACTCGATGGCGAGCGGGGCCTTGTCCAGGATCAGCCCGTAGAAGCGGCCGTTCCAGCCGGTCGCCAGCACGACCTCCTTGTCGATCAGCATCTGCGCCGGCTGCTGGCCGGTGGTCCACCAGACCGAGATGTGGGGGTGGATCTCGTCCAGCTTCTTGAAGGCGCGGTCGACGTCGAGGGGGTAGAGCTTGTCCTTCGGCACGCCGTCGGCCATCAGCGCCGCTTCCAGGTTGTCGACCGGGTGGTTGCGCAGCGAGCGCGGCCCCGGGAACTTCTTCACGTCCCAGAAGTCGGCCCAGCTCTTCGGCCCGCCCTTGGTGAAGACGTCGCTGCGATAGGCGATGACGGTCGAGTAGCTGCTCGGCGAGAAGACGTGGGTCATCGCCTGGGATGCCGGCACGAACTTGCTGCGGTCGATGATCTTGGGATCGAGCGGCTCGGCCAGGCCCATCTGGGTGACGCGGAAGCCGTCCTGGCCGCCGATCTCGGTGATGTTCCAGGCGATGTTGCCGCTGTCGACCATGGCGCGCAGCTTGCCGAAGTCGACCGGGCTGGTGTCGACCACCTTGATCCCGGTCTCCTTCTCGAAGTCGGCCCAGTAGGACTGGCGCAGCGACGCCGCCTGGGCGCCGCCCGAGGCGTTGATGACGATCTGGCGCGGCTTGGGCGGCTCCTGCGCCAGCGTCGGCGCCGCCGACACGGCCAGCGCGGACGCCGCCAAAAGGATGGTGCGGCGTGTGAGGGTCATCCCCGTGTCCCTGCTCATGATGGGCTCCTTCTTCATACTTTCCGCCCGTAGAAGGGCGGCGTGACGGTCCAGAGCACGCGTGCCGTGCCCGGGCCGGGATTGTGGAAGCGGTGCGGCGTGACGCTCGGAAACTGGAAGCTGTCGCCTCGCTCCAGCCGCCAGGAACGCTCGCCGACCCAGAGGTCGAAGCGGCCCTCCAGGACGTGGCCGCACTCCTCGCCCTCGTGCGAATAGGGCTCGGGCCCGGAGCCGCCGTCCGGCTCCATGACGATCACCATCATCTCCAGCGCGCGGGCCGACGGCGGCGAGACGAGCTCCTTGGCGATCTGCTGCTCGGGGAATTCCACCCGACGGCAGAGGCCGGCGCGCTGCACGATGTCGTCGACCGGCGGCGCGGCGGCGGCCTCGTCATGGAAGAACCGGGCGAGCGGCACGCCGTACACGTCGCGCAGCCGGCCGAGCGCGCGCAGCGACGGCGTCGCCATGCCGCGTTCAATCTGGCTTAACATCCCGACCGACAGGTCCGAGCGTTCCGAGAGCTGCTTCAACGACAGTCCGCGCTGCTGCCGGAAGGCCCGGAGACGCAGGCCGAGCATGCGCTCGTCCTCGCTGGGGGCCTCCTCGGTGACGGGCGTGGCGGTCGATCGGTCGATCATTACGGGACAAGTTCAATACAATTGAATTTCCGTGTCAACCGCCCGGTTGCAGCGGGTGTCCGGTGACGCGCGCGGATGGCGTGCGAATGGTGCGCGCATCGGTGGAACCCGAGCCGCGGATGCAACGTTCGCCTGATATCGGACCCCGCAACCCCTTCTCCGGACGAGGCCCATGAGCGCAATCGACCTCCAGCATCCGCCGGCTCGCCGTCCCCTGACCGGCGGCGGCCGCACCCGCATCCTCCTGCTCGCCTTCGTCACGGCCCTGCTGCTGTCGCTGCCGGGGATCGTGATGGCCGACGACGACCCGACCCCGGCCGAGCGCGCCCGGATCGAGGCGGCCCTGCGGACGCTGGGCTTCGTCTCCTGGGACGACATCGAACGCGAGGACGGCGGCCGCAAGTGGGAGATCGACGACGCGGTCGCCGCCGACGGCACCAAATGGGACCTGGAGCTGGCGGCCGACGACCTGCGGGTCCTGAAGCGCGAGCGCGACTAGGACTGCTTGCCGCCCCGGGGCAGGGGACGGCACATTGACGGCCTCTGATCCGCGCCAAAGCCGGGGGCCGTCCCATGTCCGTCATCCTGTCCAGCGCCGACCCGCGCAGCGATGCCTTCCGCCGCAACGCCGACGGCATGGCGGTCCTGGTCGCCGACCTCGAGCGGACCCTGGCCGGCGTGCGGGCGGGCGGCGGCGAGAAGGCCCGGGCCCGCCACCTGTCGCGCGGCAAGCTCCTGCCGCGGGACCGGGTGGCCGCCCTGCTCGATCCGGGCACGCCGTTCCTCGAACTGGCGCCGCTCGCCGCCTGGGGCATGTACGGGGACGAGGTTCCCGCGGCCGGCATCATCACCGGCATCGGCCGGGTGGCGGGGCGGGAATGCGTCATCGTCGCCAACGACGCGACGGTCAAGGGCGGCACCTACTATCCGCTGACGGTGAAGAAGCACCTGCGGGCGCAGGAGGTGGCGCAGCAGAACCGGCTGCCCTGCATCTACCTGGTCGATTCGGGCGGCGCCAACCTGCCGAACCAGGACGAGGTCTTTCCCGACCGCGACCATTTCGGCCGCATCTTCTTCAACCAGGCGACCATGTCGGCCGCCGGCATCGCCCAGATCGCGGTGGTCATGGGCTCGTGCACCGCGGGCGGCGCCTATGTGCCGGCCATGTCCGACGAGGCGATCATCGTCCGCAACCAGGGCACCATCTTCCTGGGCGGCCCGCCGCTGGTGAAGGCCGCCACCGGCGAGGTGGTGACGGCCGAGGAACTGGGCGGCGCCGACGTCCATTCCCGCGTCTCCGGCGTCACCGACCATTATGCGGCCGATGACGCCCATGCGCTCGGGCTGGCGCGCCGCGCCGTCGCCCACCTCAACCGGCTGAAGCCGGCCACCGTCGCCCTGCGCGACCCGGCGCCGCCGCGCTACGACCCGGCGGAGATCGCGGGCATCGTCGAGCAGGACGCACGCCACCCCTACGACGTGCGCGAGGTGATCGCGCGCATCGTCGACGCCAGCGTCTTCGACGAGTTCAAGCGCCTCTACGGCCAGACCCTGGTCACCGGGTTCGCGCATATCTGGGGCATGCCGGTCGGCATCGTCGCCAACAACGGCATCCTGTTCTCGGAGTCCGCCCAGAAGGGCGCGCATTTCATCGAGCTGTGCGCCCAGCGCGGGATCCCGCTCGTCTTCCTGCAGAACATCACCGGCTTCATGGTCGGGCGAAAGTACGAGGCAGGCGGCATCGCCAAGGATGGCGCGAAGATGGTGACGGCGGTGTCCTGCGCGGCAGTGCCGAAGCTGACGGTGATCGTCGGCGGCAGTTTCGGCGCCGGCAACTACGGCATGTGCGGGCGTGCCTTCGCCCCGCGCTTCCTGTGGATGTGGCCCAACGCCCGGATCTCGGTGATGGGCGGGGAGCAGGCGGCCTCGGTCCTGGCCCAGGTGCGGCGCGACAACCTCGAGGCGGCCGGCGGCTCCTGGCCGGCGGCGGCCGAGGAGGCGTTCAAGGACCCGATCCGCCGCCAGTACGAGACCCAGGGCCATCCCTACTATGCCAGCGCGCGGCTGTGGGACGACGGCGTGATCGCGCCCGCCGACACCCGCCGGGTGCTGGCGCTGGGCCTGTCGGCGGCCCTCAACGCGCCGGTCGAGGAGACGCGGTTCGGCGTGTTCCGCATGTAGGCCGGGCCGGTTCGGCTGCCGGTCGGGGCGGGCGTCGTCGACTGTCTCGCCGGAAGAAAACTATCGCTTGTAATTGGCTCTATCCCCCTCATTTCAGGAGGGCCGGCGAACGATCGAATGGATCGCGCCGAATGCGTAAATATTAGACTGCAGATCCGACTGTATTCCTTTTCACGGCGATTATGTGGGGCTGGGGACGGCATGGTCGGCCGCGTCCTGTAGACACGGCGCATGGACGCTGCATTCCCAGTGGAGGGACGAATGACGATCGAGCATGCGCGGGCCAGGATCGTGCGGAAGCCGTGGGGAAGCGTCGACCTGGGACCATGGAGCGCACCGGACCCGGACGGCGCCCCGGTCGGCGAGATCTGGTTCCAGCGCCCGAACCCCGACACCACCGCCCCGGCCTTGCTGCTCAAGCTGCTCTTCACGTCCGAACCGCTGTCCATCCAGGTCCATCCGGGCGACGCCTTCGCCCGCTCGATCGGTCTCGACCATGGCAAGAGCGAGGCCTGGTACATTCTTTCGGCCGCACCCGGCGCCCATGTCGCGGTCGGCCTGAAGCACCCGGTCACCGTGGCGGAACTGCGCGCGGCCGTCGCCGACGGCTCGATCGCCGACCTGGTGCAGCTGCGGCCGGTCGCTCCGGGCGATGTGGTGTCGGTCCCGGCCGGGACCATCCATGCCGTCGGTGCCGGACTGGTACTGGCCGAGATCCAGCAGAGCAGCGACGCGACCTTCCGCCTGTTCGACTATGGGCGGCAGCGGGACCTGCATGTCGACCAGGCCATCGCGGTCGCCGATGCGGGTCCGGCTGCGGCGCATGCGACCCCCCGCCGCCTCGCCGACGCGCGCACCCTCCTGGTGGCCACGCCGCACTTCGTCCTGGAGCGGATCGCGATCGGCCCGGATTCCAGCTGGGAGCTGGATGCCGGGCCGGAGACCTGGATGCTGGTGGTGGAGGGCGACGCCCAGGTCGGCACGGTCCCGATTGCCATGGGCGGGGCGATGTTCCTGGAGGCCGAGCGGGCCCGCATCGCAGCCGGTCCAGACGGCATGACCGCACTGGTGGCCTATCACGCGGACAAGCCCGCGCCCGGCCTGCTGGCCCGGCCGGAGGGTGGGTTGCTCCGCGCCCTGCCGGTCGCTGCGGCGTGGTCGCCCACGCCCGGCGAGGCGCGGGCATGACCGCGATCCGCCGTCTCGCCTTCATCGGCAACTCGCTGCCCCGCCGCTGCGGCATCGCCACCTTCACGACCGACCTGCAGCAGGCGGTGGCGGCGTCCTGCCGGGAGGCGGCGACCGCGATCGTCGCCATGACCGACCATGGTCAGACCTACGACTATCCGCCCACGGTCGGCATCCAGGTCCATGACGACCGGATGGAGGATTATGAGCGGGCGGCGGATTTCCTGAATGCCGGCCAGTTCGACGTCGTCTCGCTGCAGCATGAGTTCGGGATCTTCGGCGGCGATTGCGGCGACCATGTCCTGGCCCTGCTGGCGCGCCTGACCATGCCGGTCGTCACCACCCTGCACACGGTGCTGGCAGAGCCGACGCCGCGGCAGCGCGAGGTGCTGGAGCAGGTCATCGCCGCCTCGGCCAAGGTCGTGGTCATGGCCGAGAAGGGGCGGGAGATGCTGCGCTCCCGCTATCTGGTGCCCGCGGACAAGATCGAGGTGATCGCGCACGGCATCCCCGATTTCGCCTTCGTCGAGCCCGACGAGGCCAAGGGCCGGCTCGGCTTCGCGGGCAGGACGGTCATCCTGACCTTCGGGCTGTTGTCCCCGAACAAGGGCATCGAGGTCATGATCGACGCCATGCCGCGGATCCTGGAGAGCCGCGCGGATGCCGTCTACGTCGTGCTCGGCGCCACCCACCCCAACCTCGTCCGCCACCAGGGCGAAGCCTATCGCGAAAGCCTGGTCGCACGCGCTCGGGCCCTCGGCGTCGAGGACCAGGTCGTCTTCCTCGATCAGTTCGTCGATCAGGAGACCCTGCTCGCCTTCATCTCGATGAGCGACGTCTACGCCACGCCCTACCTCAACGAGGCGCAGATGACATCGGGGACGCTCGCCTACAGCTTCGGCCTGGGCAAGGCGGTCGTCTCCACGCCCTACTGGCACGCGCAGGAACTGCTGGCGGACGGCCGCGGCATCCTGGTGCCGTTCGGCGACGCGGCGGCGATCGGCGACGCCATCGCCGGCCTGCTGCGCGACGAGCCCGGCCGCCAGGCGATGCGCCGGCGAGCCTATTCGGCGAGCCGCCCGATGACCTGGGCCAGGGTGGCGGAGCGCTATCTCGGGGTCTTCGACGGGGCGCGGCGCGCCCACCGGCTGAAGGTGGTGCCGCGGCCGGGCGGCACTGCGCCGCCGCGGGAGCGGACCCCTCCGGCGATGCAGCTCGGCCACTTCCTCGCCATGTGCGACGACACCGGCCTCTTCCAGCACGCGATCCATTCGGTGCCCGACCGTGCCCATGGCTACTGCGTCGACGACAACGCCCGCGCGCTGCTCCTGGCCTGCGCGCTGAACGACCCGGCCGAGCAGCGCCTGCCCGAGGCGCTGACGGCGCGCCTGGCGGCCTTCGTCCAGCATGCCTGGAACCCGGATACGCGGCGGTTCCGCAACTTCATGGGCTTCGACCGGCGCTGGCTCGAGGATCGCGGCTCCGAGGACAGCCACGGGCGCACGCTGTGGGCGCTCGGCCAGTGCGCCCGCAGCGATGCCGCGCCCGCCCGCCGGCGGTGGGCAGCCGCGCTGTTCGCCGAGGCGATGCCGACCGCCGCGGAGATCCGCTCGCCGCGCGCCTGGGCGTTCATCCTGCTCGGGCTCGACGGCTACTGCGCGGCGGTGCCGGAGGATGTGCGCGCCGACGGCAGCCGCCGGTTGCTGGCGGACCGGCTGATGGCCCTCTTCGCGGCCGTGCACACCCCGGACTGGACCTGGTTCGAGGAAGGGCTGTCCTACGACAATGCGCGCCTGTCCCAGGCGATGATCGTGACCGGGATGGCGACGCGGACCCCCGCCTACGTCACGGCCGGGCTCGGCTCGCTGCGCTGGCTGATGGGCCAGCAGACGTCGCCTGCCGGCCTGTTCCGGCCGGTCGGGACCCAGGGTTTCGCCGACCAGGGGCGGCAGGCGCCGCGGGCCTTCGACCAGCAGCCCCTGGAGGCGACGGCCGCGATCTCGGCCTGCCTGTCCGCCTGGCGGGCTGACGGCGACCGGCAGTGGCGGGTCGAGGCATCGCGGGCCTTCGCCTGGTTCCTCGGCGCCAACGACCTGGCCGTGCCGCTCGTCGACCCGCTTACCGGCGGCTGCGGCGACGGACTGCATCCCGACCGTGCCAACGAGAACCAGGGGGGAGAGTCGGTCCTGTCCTACCTGCTGGGCCTGGCCGAGATGCGCCGGCTCGCCCGCGCGACCGGCGGCCGCACGACGCCCGCGCCGCTGGCGGTGGCCATCGCCTAGGCCCTGCCGTCGCCCGCGCCGCGCCGCGCCGCGCAGACGCCTGCTGTCCCGAAACCCCGTCCGCGACCCCGAGGGCAATTTGTCCAAAGCCACGTTCGTCAACCGGCAGGCGCTCTACCTGCGTCCCGACCCGGCCCGGGTGGTCGTGCGGCCGTTCAAGCCGGCGACCGAGCCGCGCGACCTGAACCCGACCGACAAGACGCGCGCCAACCACATCGTCGATCGGGTCCTGGCACTCGACCCGGAGGTGGCGGCGACCCAGCTGGCGGACGTGCTGGAGAATTTCCAGGGCCGCCACCGCAACCTGCTGGCGACGTTCGAGGCCCGGGCCGACGAGATGGAGGACGCGCTGGCGGAGCATGCGGGCTTCAGCCGGATCCAGCGCCAGCTCGTCGGCGCCTACTTCCTGCATGAGTACTCGTTCGAGGCGGCGGCCCTGTTCAATCCCAGCATCGTCGCCCACCCCGACCAGGCCGGCGCGCCGCCGGGCGGCCGGCGCTTCATCCTCAGCCTGCGCGCGGTGGGGGAGGGGCACGTCTCCTCGCTGACCTTCCGCGCCGGCACGATCGCTGCCGACGGCAGCGTCTCGGTCGACCCGACGGCGCGCCTGGCGGCCGTGCCCACGCTGCGCAGCCGCGTGTCCGGCCCGGACGGCGACACGCTCGATGTGACCTTTCCGGCCGACGGGGACGTCAGCGAGCGGGTGATCTTCCCCTTGACCGATGCGCAGGCGAACGGGATCGAGGACGCCCGCTTCGTGGAGTTCGACGAGGACGGGCGAAAGGTCTTCTACGGCACCTATACCGCCTACAGCGGCCGGGCGATCCGCTCGGAGATGATCGAGACCACCGACTTCGTGTCGTTCCGCCTCTGCCCCCTGCGCGGCCGGGCCGCCCGGAACAAGGGCATGGCGCTCTTTCCGCGGCGCATCGACGGCCGCTACGCGATGATCGGCCGCCAGGACAACGAGAACCTCTACCTGATGCATTCCGACGACCTCCACCACTGGGAGGATGGTGCGGCGTTCCTGCGTCCCAAGTTCCCGTGGGAGTTCGTCCAGATCGGCAATTGCGGCTCGCCGATCGAACTGGACGAGGGCTGGCTGCTGCTGACCCACGGCGTCGGGCCGGTCCGCAAGTACGCGATCGGCGCGGTCCTTCTCGACAAGCACGACCCGTCGCGGGTGATCGCCCGGGCCCGCGAGCCGCTGGTCCGCCCGGAGCCTTCCGAGCGCGAGGGCTACGTGCCCAACGTCGTCTACACCTGCGGGGCGATCCGCCACGGCAGCCGGATCATCCTGCCCTATGCCATCTCCGACACCTTCTCCAACTTCGCGACGATCGAGATCGCCGCGCTGCTGCGGGCGATGGAAACGGCATAAGACAATTATAAACAGACCGGCTTCCCGGGAAGTGTGGTATAAGTTCTTCTGACCCCGCGTGGCGATCGGGATGCAATGCCAAGCGGCATACTCGCCTTGATCCCTCGGAATGAGGAGGGCAGTATTTGATGAGAACTGAAGCAATACGCCAAACAGCGGTCGGTGCCGAGCCCGCGCTCGATCTCGCATCCTTCCGTACGCCCATTCCGGCCCGCAGCATCGGGCAGATCGCATCCTCCTTCGGCGGCCTGCTGGCGACCATGGCGGCCATGTACTGGGTGGCCGGCGTCGGGCAGGCGGACCCGCTCGGGGCGTGGTGGGCCTGGATCGCGCTGGCGGCGCTGGCCGTGCCGGCGGCCGGCTTCACGGTCCGGATCTTCATCATCCAGCATGATTGCGGTCACGGCGCCTTCTTCGGGTCGCGTCGCGCCAATGCCTGGCTCGGGTCGCTCTGCGGGCTCTTCACCCTGACCCCGTTCCAGATGTGGCGGCGTCAGCATGCCAACCATCACGCCTCGTGGAACGACCTCGACCGCCGCGATTCCGGGCTCGACATCTATTCGTCCTGCCTCACGGTGGCGGAGTACCGGCAGCTCGGCCGGCGCGCCCGGCGCCACCACCGGCTGCTCCGCCACCCGCTGGTCGCCCATCTGCTGCTGCCGCCGATCGTCTTCATCCTGCTCTATCGCCTGCCGTTCGACGCGCCGCGCGACTGGCGGCACGAGCGCCGCGCGGTTCACCTGACCAACGCGGCGGTGGTGGCCGCGTTCGTCGGCCTCGGCCTCGCCTTCGGCTTCGGGCGGGTGCTGGCCGTGCACCTGCCGATCATGGCGGTGGCCGCGATCGTGGGGGTGTGGCTGTTCTCGGTCCAGCACCGGTTCGAGGGCACGCTGTGGATGCGTCACGAACGCTGGCGGTTCCGGTCGGCCGCGCTCGAAGGATCCTCCTACCTGCGGCTGACGCCGGTGCTGCGCTGGTTCACCGGCAATATCGGCTTCCACCACATCCATCACCTCAACCCGCGCATCGCCAACTACCGGCTGCGTGCCTGCCACGAGGCCAATCCGGTCCTGCAACAGGTGCCGACCCTGTCGCTGCGCGACGGTCTGCGCGGCTGGCGCTACGCGCTGTGGGACGAGGGCGCGGGGCGGATGGTGTCCTTCGCGGATGCCGAGCGGATGGACCTCCAGGCCAGCCCGGCCGGGCCGTAGCGGAGCGCGATCAGGCGGCGCCCGCTTCCCCGGGTTCCTCCGCCTCGTCCGGCTCGTCCGCGACCTCGGTCAGCAGCGGGAAGCGGACGACGACCGCAGCGCCGCCCGCGGGCGCGGCCTCCAGCGACATGGCCCCGCCGAGCTGGCGCGAGAAGGCCTGCATCAGGGCGATGCCGATCCCGGCCCTGTATAGCGGGCTACCGTCGGCGTCGAAGTCCGGGCCGACCCCGTCGTCGGAGATGGTCAGGATGGCCTGGCCGGGTTCCGGCCGGGTGAAGGTCATCTCGATGGCGCCGGTCCTGCCGTCCGGATAGCCGTGCTTGATGGCGTTGCTGAGCGCCTCGGTGATCAGCAGGGCGACCGGCACGGCCGCCGCCGCCGGGATCGGGGCATGGTCGAAGGTCGAGTGGATGACGATGCCGCGGGAATGCAGGCCCTGGGCATGGGACTGCTGGTCGGTCAGGGCCTCGGCCATGGCGGCGAAGTCGACCTGGCGGACGTCGCCGCTCTCATAGAGGTAGCGATGGACGAGGGCCAGCGCCCGCACCCGCACGCGGGCCTCCATCAGCACCTCGCGCGCCGCTGCGTCCTTGGTGCTCTTGGACTGCAGGTTGAGGAAGCTGGTGACGATCTGCAGGTTGTTCTTGACCCGGTGGTGCACCTCCCGCAGCAGGGCGTCCTTCTCGTCGAGCGAACGGCGGAGCTCGCTCTCCCGCGAGGAGATCTTGCGGGCCATCTCCGAGAAGGCCTCGGCGAACTGGCGGATCTCGCGCGCGCTGCGGCCGACGTTCGGCTGCGCGTCGAGCTCGTCGCGACCGTAGGAATCGACCGTCTGGAGCAGGGCGCGGATGCCGCGCGCGATCAGCAGCTCGCCGCCGATCACGGCGACGGCGATCGCCATCAGCAGCATCAGCAGGGGCCCGACGATGAAGGCGATCGTCTGGTAGTGGCTCCAGCTCATGGCGCTGGCGCTCGGCATGCCGAACAGGATGTAGAGGCTGCCGTTCTCCAGGTTGGCGGCGCTGAAGAACCGCTCGCGGCCGTCGCCGCCGGTCGTGACGAACTCGGTCGCGCGGCGGGCGGCGATCGATGCCAGCAGATCCACGGACGGCGTGGTCGCCTCGCCGGACGTCTTGCGGCTGGGCGGGATGCCGTGCGCCGGCTCCGGCGCGGCGACGAAGTGGTCGGAGCTGGTCATCACCGTGCCCTTGGCGTCGAGCAGGTAGACGACCCCGTCGTCCGGCAGGCCATGCTTCTGGGCGAGGCTGCCGAGCCAGGGCAGTCGGATTCCCGCGACGATGGCTCCGGCCGGGGTGCCGTCGGGGCCGCTGGTCGGCAGCAGGGCGCTGATGATCGGCTCCGCCGTCTCGCGCGACAGGGTGAAGTATCCGAGCGTGAAGCCCTGGGTCTCCTTCATGCCCTGGAACCAGGGCATCTGCGACACGTCGGCGCCGATGCTGCGATCGATCGCGCTGCACTGCACCCGGCCGCTGCCGTCGACCACGGCCAGGTCGCTGTACTCGGGCAGCGAAGCGGCTACCCGGGCCATCGTGCGGGAACAGTCGGGCGAGGGGATCCCGGCCGCGGCGGCGCGTACCGCACGGCTTTCGCCCAAGCCGACCATCAGCCGGCGGGTGCCTTCGATCAGGGCGTTCTGGCTGTTGGAGGCGACGATCGCCAACTGGCGCACGGTCGTCCAGCCGCGCTCTTCCGCATCCCGGTATCCGCGATAGGCGAGGACGAGGTCATAGACGACGATCGGGACCAGGGCCACCGCAAGGGCCAGGGCGAGGCGAGCCCGCAATGGGTCGAAGAAGCTCGTCAAACTGGTCCACACGTTCCCAACCATCCGGAACCGGCCTCGCCCGGCGGGAGTGGCCCCGCCGGACTGTGCCGAAGTCACGCGTCGGCCGGGCCCGGCCGGACGGTCGCGGAGGCGGGCGCACCGACGGCTTCGCGGTCGGGATCCTCGGTCCGGCCGGTCAGCTGCACCAGAGTCCGCCTGGCGCGCGATACCCGGCTCTTGACCGTTCCGACCGCGCACCCGGACACCTGGGCTGCCTCTTCATAACTCATTCCGCTTGCCCCGACGAGGATCAGCGCCTCGCGCTGGTCGTGCGGCAGCTTCATCAGCGCGACCCGGAAATCGTCGAACTCGACGGTGCTCTCCTGCGAGGGGGCCACGGGAATCAGATCCTGGTCCATGGTGTCGATCGACTGGACGACCATGCGGCTCTTCCGCCGCTCCGTGAAGAACAGGTTCCGCAGGATGGTGAAGATCCAGGCGCGGAAGTTGGTGCCGGGGCGGAACGAATCCTGGGCGGCCAGCGCGCGGACGATCGCATCCTGCACCAGGTCGTCGGCCAGTTCCCGGTGTCCGGTCAGGGAGCGGGCGAAGGCACGCAGCTGGGGCAGGCAGGTGATGAGCTCCTCACGGATGCTGCGCGCCGGGACATCGCGTGCCTCGGTCGCCGGATACTGCTCGTCGTCGGCCGGCGCGAGCCAGACCGCCGCCTGTTCCCGACCGCTATCCATCGAGTCTATCGATCAGTTCCTGCAGCGACGGCGGAAGCGGCTCGGCCGCAACTTCGTCGTACAGTCCCTTCAGCTTCGTCTCCAGCCAGTCCCGGCGCTGCGGGCTGCCCGACGGCCGGTTGCGGTTCGCCGCCGGCCGCGAGCCGAGATGGCCCGATGCCAGTGCGGGGCCCGGGCGGTCCGGCCGCTCGCCAGCCGCCAGTGCAGGCCTGGAGGCATCGGCGCCCCCGAATCGGTCTCCCAGCGGAATTCTTTCCACTCTGCTCACTATGATACCCTTCGTTCGGTGGACCGCCGGAGCGGCGGCTGCTCCTTTCAACGGGAAGCGCAGTCCCCATCTACCGGACACGGCGAAAGCTGCGATATTCGGACCGCCTGGCAACGCACGGGATCGCTCATGGACGAAAAGCAAAGAGCCCGGATCGCCGCACAGCTGCCATTCATGCGGCGCCACGCGCGGGCCCTGACAGGGTCGCAGGAGACGGGTGACGGGTTCGTCAAGCGTGCCCTCCAGCAGATTGTCGCCAAGGCCGAGGCCGGATCCGGGCCGCTGACGCGGGCCGATCTGTTCCGATGCCTGCACAACGTGCTCGGTCCGCAGACGGTTCCTCCCCGTGCGGAGGAAGGGACGCTGTCCGGGGGGGACCCGGTGCAGCGCCGCCTGGAGCAGCGGGTCGGACAGTTGCCGCGGCGCTTTCGCGAGGCGCTGTTGCTGGTCCACACCGAGGGATTGCCGCGCTCGGAGGCCGCCCATGTGCTGGATGTCACGCCGGACGCGCTTTCCCGCCTCCTCGACGAGGCCTGGGCGGCGCTGAAGGAGGAGGCGCCGGCGCGCGTCCTGATCATCGAGGACGAGGCGGTGATCGCGCTCGACATCGCCGGCATCGTCACCGAGATGGGACATCAGGTCGCTGGCGTGGCGGCCCGATCGGACCAGGCGGTCGAGCTGGCGCGGACCGGCAGTCCCAGCCTGATCCTGGCCGACATCCAGCTCGAGGATGGAAACACCGGAATCGCGGCGGTCGAGGCGATCCTGCGTACCGTGGCTCTGCCGGTCGTCTTCGTGACCGCCTTTCCCGAGCGCCTGCTGACCGGCGAGCGGGTCGAGCCGGTGTTCATCGTGTCCAAGCCGTTCGAGCCGGAAGTGCTGCAGATTGCCGTCTCTCAGGCGCTGTTCTGCGCCGGCCCGCCCGGCTGATCGGCCGGCGGATCGAGCGGCGGCTGGAGCGGGGGCGCGATCGCCCCGGCCACCGCCTCGCGGCTGCGGCGCGGCAGGACCGTCATCGTCAGGATGAAGATCGAGAAGGCCAGGCAGACGACGTTGGACACGATGATCGGCCACTCGCCCAGCATCAGCCCGTAGCCGAGCCAGCAGGCGAAGGCGGCGACGGTGACGGAGTAGGTCCTGACCGAGATGCCGTCCGTCCGCCGGGTGCGGATCACCTTCCATGCCTGCGGGGCGAAGCTGACGGTGGAGCAGACGGTCGCCGCCCCACCCAGCCATGGCGCGAGGTCCATCGGCCGGCGTCTTGCCCTGCCTGGCCCGTTCGCTACACCCGGCCGAGAAGGGCCAGGATCAGCACGACGATCAGGACGGTCGAAAGCAGGCCGGTCGGCGCATAGCCCCAGCTTCGGCTGTAGGACCAGGTGGGCAGGGCGCCGATGACGATCAGGATCAGGATGACGATGAGGACGGTGCTGAGCACGGGGCGGTCCCTTCCAGGGGCTGTGACGATGGGATGAACGCCGCGGCCCGGGCTTCGTTCCGGCGGTTGCTCTGCGCCGCTACCGCCGCCGGTCCGGCCGCGCTATCGTCGGCCTCCGCCTCGTTCGCCCTCTCGCTCCCGGATCCGACATGACCCAGCTCCGCAACTCCTTCGGCCAGCCGGTCGGAATGCCCGTTCCCGACTGGACGCCGCGCCCGCGGCCGCCCCGGACGGCGATGGTCGGCCGCTTCTGCCGGGTGGAGCCGCTCGACATCGCGCAGCACGCCCAGGACCTGTTCGCGGCCAACGGCGACGACGCGTCGGGCGCCAACTGGACCTATCTCGGCATCGACGCGCCGCAGGGCTTCGAGGCCTATCGCGACTACATGGGCCGGATGGCGGCCGGCGACGACCCGTTCTTCCACGCCATCGTCGATGCCGGGGGCAAGGCCGTCGGCGTCGCCAGCTACCTGCGCATCGACCCGCCCAACGGGGTGATCGAGGTCGGCCACATCAACTATTCGCCCCGCCTGCAGCGCAAGCCGGCCGCGACCGAGGCCATGTACCTGATGATGCGCCGGGTGTTCGACGAGCTCGGCTACCGCCGCTACGAGTGGAAGTGCGACGACCTGAACGCGCCGTCGCGGGCAGCCGCCGCCCGCTACGGCTTCGTCTTCGAGGGCATCTTCCGCCAGGCGGTGGTCTACAAGGGCCGCAACCGCGACACCGCCTGGTTCTCGATCACCGACAAGGAATGGCCGGCGGTGAAGGCCGGCTTCGAGCGCTGGCTCGACCCCTCCAACTTCGACGCCGAGGGCCGGCAGAAGGCGGGCCTGGCGGAGCTGCGCGGGCAGGGGTAGGGGCAATGCGTCCGGCGAGCGGCGCCTGCATCCGCTCGCCGGGCAGCCGGCTCGCCTGCTTCACCCACTCGACGAACTGCTCTTCGTCGAACGGCTTGTCCTCGTGGATGTCGAGGTAGCGCACGTCCTTCTGCCTGGAGGTGCCGGGTGGAAGCGGCTGCAGCGCCGCGCCGCGGAAGAACGCAACCTTCACGTACCGGGTCATGCAGTGGAAGCTGAGGAACCAGCCCTGCCCTCGACGCCGTAGAACGGCGAGTTCCACTTGACCGCCTTCTGCACGCCCGGGACGGCGCGCACCACGAGAGCGTCGAGACGCCGGCCGAGCGCGTGCTTCCAGCCCGGCATCGCCGCGATGTAGGCCTGGACCGGCGCGTCGCCGTAGCCCTTGGCGATCTGCGGGTTGCCGCCGGCGAGGAGGACGGGCTGGGTTGTCGCCGCCTTGGTCATGGGGTGGGCTCCTGTTCGGCAGGGAAGAGCAGCCAGCCTTCTCCTACAATTTTGTGCAAGTGACGAGGCACCTACATAGAAACTGAGCATTGCCCGTCGAGGGACGCTACGACCGGTGGCCAGAGCTCCTGTCGACGGCCGCCGGCGGTTTCATTCCCGGGGGGCGGGCCAACCGGTGGGAACTCATCCCCGTGCTCTGTCGAGAGACGCTATGACCGATGTGCCGGCTTTCTGCTTCTCGCTCCCAAAAAGCGATTCTTCTCCCGGCCGCCCCTCCGCCTACGGCATCAGGATGCCGCCATTGACCTCCAGCACCTGGCCGGTGACGAAGCCGGACAGGCTCTCGGACGCCAGGTAGAGGTAGGCGCCGACGCACTCGTCGACGGTGCCGGTGCGGCGCATGGGGGTCAGGCGGATGGCGGCCTCGATCTGGCGCTCGGGCGTCAGCCGCTCCTGCAAGGGGGTCATGATGACGCCGGGGGCGACCGCGTTGACCCGGATGCGGTCGCGGGCGACCTCCTTGGCCAGCCCGCGGGTGAAGCTCGACACGAAGCCCTTGGCGGCGGCGTAGAGCACCGAGCCGCCGCCGCCGCCGTTGCGGGCGGCGAGCGAGGTGGTGGAGATGATCGAGCCGCCGCCGGCGGCCCGCAGCAGCGGGATGGCGGCCCGGGCCGAGACGAACACCGAGCGGGCGTTGAGGTCGAGGACATGGTCGTAGAGGGCGTCGTCCGCCTGCTCGATCGGCTTGCGCTCGACCACCGAGCCCGCATTGGCGACCAGGACGTGGAGCGCGCCGAACGCCTCGGCGGTCTGTTCCACCAGCCGGGCGGAGACCTTGGCATCGCGCACGTCGCCCTGCAGGACGAGGGCGCGGCCGCCGGCCGCCTCGATGTCGGCCGCGACCGCCTCGGCCTCGGCCCGGGTCGAATTGTAGTGGACGCCGACCGCCATGCCCTGGGCGCCGAAGGCCCGCGCGACGGCGGCGCCGATGCCGGTGGACGAGCCGGTGACGAGGGCGACCTTGCCCGCGAGGTCGGGAATCTGCATCGGAACTTCCTTGAAGATGGGGCGGGTCAGAGGCCGAGATAGGCGTTCTGCACCCGCGGGTCGTCGAGCAGGGTGGCGCAGTCGCCGGCGATCGTCGAGCGGCCGAGCTCCAGGATGACCGCGCGCTTGGCCACACGCATCGCCCAGTTGGCGTTCTGCTCGGCCAGGATGAAGGTCAGGCCCTCGCGGCGCTGCACCTCCTCGATGATCTCGCCGATACGCTCGACGATGATCGGCGCCAGGCCGAGCGACGGCTCGTCGAGCAGCAGCAGGCGCGGGCGCGACATCAGCGCCCGGCCGATCGCCAGCATCTGCTGCTCGCCGCCGCTCAGGCTGCTGGCGCGCTGGCCCGCGCGTTCGCGCAGGCGCGGGAAGTAGGCGAACATCGCCTCCATCCGCTCCGCCGCCTCCTCGCGCGGCCGGGTGAAGGCGCCGGCGCGCAGGTTGTCGGCGACCGACATCATCGGGAAGACGCGCCGCCCCTCGGGCGAGAAGCCGACCCCCTGGCGGACGATGTCGGAGGTCTTGCTGCCCCGCAGGTCCTGCCCGTCGAGCAGGATCTGGCCCTGCGGCCACTCGGCCATGCCGAGGATGGCCTTGAGCGTGCTGCTCTTGCCGGCGCCGTTGCTGCCGACCAGGGCCAGGCTCTCGCCCGCCTCCAGGCTGAAGGAGATCCCGTTGGTTCCCAGGATGCGCCCGTAGCGCACCTGGAGGTCAGTGACCTGCAAGAGCGGCATGACGCTTCCCGAGGTAGGCTTCGATGACGGCGGGGTCGGCCAGCACCTGCTGGGGCGTGCCGACGGCGAGGCGGGCGCCCTGGTGCATGACCAGCACCCGGTCGCACAGGCCGGACATGAAGCGCATGTTGTGGTCGATGACGATGACGGTGATGCCGCGGCCGCGCACCCGCTTGATGGTGTCGCGCACATGGTCGGCGTCGCCGCCGCCGAGGCCCGCCACCGGCTCGTCCAGCATGATCAGGCGCGGCCGTGAGGCGAGCGCGATGATCATGCCGAGCGTCTTCTGGTGGCCGTAGGGCAGGCTGCCCGCCTTGTCCTCCGCCACCTCCGTCAGGCCCAGCCAGTCGAGCAGCTCGTCGACCACGGCGGTCGCCTCGGCGCGCATGCGCCGGGCGTGGGCGGTGTCGAAGAGGGTGGCGAAGAATCCGGGATAGAGGCCGAGATAGGCGCCGCGCATGCCGTTCTCGCGCACCGTGCGGTCGCCATAGACGGTGGTCGACTGGAAGGTGCGGACGATGCCGCGCCCGACCAGCCGGTGCGGGGGCAGGCCGGTCACGTCCTCGCCGCGGAACTCGACCCGGCCGCTGGTCGGCGGGATGACCCCGCTGACGAGGTTGATGGCGGTCGTCTTGCCGGCGCCGTTGGGGCCGATCACCCCCAGGATCTCGCCCTCGGCGACATCGAAGGAGAGGTCGCGAACGGCGGTCAGGCCGCCGAACTGGCGATGCAGGCTGGTGACCGAGAGCAGTGCGGTCACGACCCGGCCCTCCGCCGGACGAGCTGCAGCGCCCGGCCGCCCAGTTCCACCAGCCCGCCCGGCAGGAAGGCCATGACGATGATCAGGATGATGCCGAAGATGATGCGCTGCAGCTCGACATAGCCGCGCAGCATCTCCGGCAGGATCAGGTAGAAGAGGGTGCCGACCAGCGGCCCGACCAGGGTCTGCATGCCGCCGATGACGTTGACCACCACCAGGTTGAGCGACTGGACGACCGAGTAGGAGGTCGGGTCGACATAGCGGATGAAGTGCCCCTGGAGCGCGCCCGCGATGCCGACGATGCCGCAGCCGAGCGCGAAGATCGTCACCTTGAGGCGCAGCACCGGGATGCCGGAGCAATGGGCCAGCCGCTCGCTCTCGCGCACCGCGTCGATCGCCCGGCCGACCTCCGACGCGAGCAGGCGGGCGATGAAGCCGACCAGCAGCACGCCCGCCCCCAGTGACAGGTAGTAGTAGGCGGCCGGGTCGTTGAAGACCGGGGCCGGGGCCGGGATCCCGAAGATGCCGTTGGCGCCGCCGGTCACGCTCTTCCATTCGACGAAGACCATCCGCACGATCTCGCCGAAGAGGAAGGTGACGAGCACGAAGTACTTGCCGGTCAGGCGCAGCACCAGCGGCCCTATGGCCAGCGCCAGCAGGCACGGGGCGACGAACGCGGCCAGCACGCCGGCCGCGAACGGCAGGCCCAGCTCCATCACCGTCAGGACCGAGGCATAGGCGCCGATCCCCATGAAGGCGGCATGGCCAAGCGAGATGTGGCCGGTGCGGATGATGAGGTGCAGGCTGGCGGCGGCGATCGCGGTGATGAAGACGGTCGAGCCGAGCGACAGGATGAACTTGTCGGCGATGACCAGCGGGACCAGGGCCAGCACGGCGACGACCGCGGCCGCGATGGCGAGCGGGCGGCCGCCGGCGCGGGGCGCCAGCGCCAGGGGGGAAAGGCTGGCGTCGGTCATGTCTCGGGCGTCCCGAGCAGGCCCCAGGGGCGGAAGATGAGCAAGAGGATGACGGCGCCGAACGAGGCGAACACGGCGACCGAGCCGCCGTAGAAGGTACCGAGGAAGCTCTCGGCGAAGCCCAGGATGATGCCGCCCAGGGCCACGCCCGGGATGCTGCCCATGCCGCCCAGGATGACGACGATGAAGGCCATCATCAGCGGCCGCTCGCCCATCAGCGGCGACAGGGCATAGGTCTGGGCGTAGAAGCCGCCGGCCAGCGCCGCCATGAAGATCGCGATGACGAAGGCCAGCTGGTAGATGCGGGTGGTGTCGATGCCCTGGGCCGCGGCGATCTCCACGTCCTGGGCGGCCGCGCGCATCGCCAGCCCGTACTTCGAGAACTTCGTGAACAGGTAGAAGGCGGCCAGCGCCACCGCGGCCACGCCGACGATCACCAGCTTGTCGGTCGGCACGATGATCCCGCCGACCTCGACGATGCCGGCGAGTGCCGCCGGCACCGAGCGCTCATGCGGGTCCCAGATGATCACGGCGGTGAAGACGATCGCCATCTCCAGGCCGAGCAGGCCGATCATGCTCTGGAACATCTTCTGGTAGAACCAGCGATAGACCAGCCGTTCCAGGACCAGCGCCGCCAGAGCCACCCCCAGCGCCGACAGGGGCGCGGCGATCAGGTAGGGCACCCCCCAGCGTCCATAGACGTAGTAGAGCGCGTATCCGCCCAGCATGGCGAAGGCGCCATGGGCGAAGTTGACCACCCGCATGATGCCGAACAGCAGCGTGAAGCCGAGCGCCACCAGGATGTAGATGGCGCTGAGGCTGATGCCGTTGACGACGGCCTGGCCGAGGAGGATCGGGGACAGCATGGCGTTGCGCCGGCCGGCCGGGCCCGCAGCCGCGCCTCCCGGGGGAGGGGCGGGCAGGCCCGGCCTGGTGCGGCCTTACTCCGGCTTCAGAACGGTCTTGACCGTTCCCTTGCCGCCCTTGACCTCCTTGATGAAGAAGGGCTGGGCGATCTGGTGCTTCGCGCCGTACTCGGCCTGCCCGGTCCAGGCCAGCTTGCCGAACATCTTGGTTTCCCAGCCTTCCATCTTCTCGATCTCGTCGCGCACCTTGGTGGTGTCGAGGGAGTCGGCGCGGCGGATGGCCTCCAGCAGGATGTGGGCGGCGTTGTAGTAGATCGGCACCATGCCGTTGATGATGCCCTGGTACTTCTTGTTGTAGGCGTCGACCAGCGGCTTCACCTCGGGCGCGGTGAACTCGATCACGTCGTACTTGAGGAAGCCTTCGGCGAGCGGCCCGGCGATCTCGATCATCTCGTCGACGCCGGCCCCGCCCGACTGCAGGATCTTGCCGCGGAAGCCCACCTGGCGGGCCTGCTTGACCATCAGCCCGGCCTCGCCCGGCGCATTGCTGTTGATCTCGAACAGGTCGACCTTCTGCGCCATCATGCGGACGATGAGCGGGGTGAACTCCTTGGAGCCGCGCTCGTAATACTCGACCCAGACGTCGAAGCCTTCCTTCTTGTAGGCGTCGACCAGGATCGGCACCGCGGCCTGGCCGACGGCGTCGTTGGGCGCGATCATGCCGATCTTCTTCACCTCCGGCATGGTCTGCCGGATCCACTTGACGATCGGCCCGGCGAATTCCCGGTTGCTGTTGTTGACCCGGAAGACGTAGCCGGCGTGCCACTCGTTCTTCAGGATCGCCGGGGCGTAGCCGTCGACGAACTGCAGGACCTTTGCCGGCTGCGTCACCGGCAGGGAGCCGAGCGCGCCCGGCGAGCCGACCGGCCCGAACAGGAAGCTGATCTTCTCCTGGTTGACCAGGCGCTCGGCCGCGGTCTTGGCCTGGGCGGCGTTGTACTGGTCGTCGAAGGCGACCATCGACAGCTTGTAGGTCTTGCCCGCGACCTTCAGGCCGCCGGCCGTGTTGACCTCGTCGAGCGCGATCTGCACGCCGCGCTGCAGGCCGAGGCCCCAGGCCGTGCCGCCGCCCGACAGGGCCGCGATCACGCCGACCTTCAGGTCCTCCTGGGCGACCGTCGGCTGCGCCGCGGCGAGCGCCGCCAGCCCGCAGACGGCCGCCATCGCCGCCTTCGCGTTCATCATCATGGGTGTTCCTCCAGGCACGGGGCCGCTACTCGGCCCACAAACTTATAGAATGCATTGTACGGACGGGCCGCGCGTGGCTGTCAAGCCGGATCCGACCGGCAGTGACAGGAAGGCCGGCCGCGGGGTAGCCTGCCAAACAATGCACCATGCATGATCGCCCGAACGATCAGCCGAGGAACGCCCATGAATCCCGAGTTCGAGATTATCGACTTCAAGCGCTTCCGCCTCAGCGTCGTCGCCAACGCCCGCATCGAGCGGCTGCACACGGGCATGCGCTGGGCGGAGGGGCCGGTCTGGTTCGCCGACGGCCAGTACCTGCTGTGGAGCGACATCCCCAACAATTGCATCCTGCGCTGGGTCGAGGGGGCGCCGGCGACCGTCTTCCGCTATCCGGCGATGAACGCCAACGGCAACACCCGGGACCGGCAGGGGCGCCTCGTCACCTGCGAGAGCGGCGGCCGGCGGGTGACGCGGACCGAGCATGACGGCACCATCACCGTCCTGGTCGACCGCCATCTCGGCCGGCGGCTCAACTCGCCCAACGACGTGGTGGTGAAGTCGGACGACACGGTGTGGTTCACCGATCCCGACTACGGCATCCTCAGCGACTATACCGGCGACAAGGCGGAGAGCGAGATCGGCGCCAACAACGTCTTCCGCTACGACCCGCATCGCGGCGACCTGACGGTGGCGACGGACAGCCTCGGCAAGCCCAACGGCCTGGCCTTCTCGCCCGACGAATCGATCCTCTACGTCGCCGATTCCAGCGCCAGCCACGATCCGGACGGCGCCCACCACATCCTCGCCTTCGACGTCGGCGCGGGCGGCCTGCTGACCGGGCGGCGGGTCTTCGCGGCGGTGTCGCCGGGCATCCCGGACGGGTTGCGCGTCGATACCACCGGGCACGTCTGGACCAGCGCCGGCGACGGGGTCCACTGTATCGCGCCCGACGGCGTGCTGATCGGCAAGATCCGCTTTCCCGAAGTGGTGACCAACCTCGCCTTCGGCGGGCCGAAGCGCAACCGCCTGTTCGTCACCGCGGCGAGCTCGCTCTATGCGGTGCATGTCGGCGAGCGCGGTGTGCAAGTCCCGTGATTCCCGTGCTACAGGAGCAGGGATGAGAATTCCCGGACGTACTACCCGCGCGAGCATCCCGGCACGGGACCCGGCCCGCAGGGCCGATTCCATCGGCCAGGCGGCGCCGATCGCCTTCCGCACCAAGGAAGGGCAGGTGGCCGAGTTCCTGCGCGAGCGCATCATCTCCGGCTTCTTCGCCCGCGGCCAGAAGCTGAAGCAGGCCGAGATCGCGCAGATGCTCGATCTCTCCATCACCCCGGTGCGCGAGGCGCTCAAGCTCCTGGAGGCGCAGGGCTATGTGGTCGGCTCCTCGCACCGTGGCGCGGTGGTGGCGCCGTTCCAGGTGGGCGAGGCGGAAGAGCTCTACGAGCTCCGCCTGATCCTGGAATCGCGCCTGACCCGGGCCGCGGCCCGGGCCATCGACGATGCCGGGGTCGACGCCCTGGAAGGGCTCAACGACGAGATCCGGGCGGCGGCCGAGCGCGGCGACCACGACGCCGCGCGCAGCGCCAACTTCCGCTTCCACTTCCGGCTGTACGAGATGGCCCGCCAGCCGCAGGCGCTGCACTTCGTGCGCATCCTGTGGGCCAAGTACCCGTTCGACCTGCTGACGGTCATGCCCGGCCGGCAGTTCAGCGTCGCCGACGAGCATCGCGACATCCTGGACGCGCTGCAGGCACGCGACGTGCTTCGGGTGACGGCGGCGATGGAGGAGCACATCGAGAGCGGATGGCGCACCTTCACGCGGCACTACCCGAACTTCGCCGGTACCGCCCCGGCGGCCGACGAGGGGAGCAGCGCTTGAGCGACCGCAGCCTGAACATGCCGGACGTGGTGGAGGAGGTCCGCGACCTCTTCGAGCGCTACGAGGTGGCCCTGGTGGAGAAGGACGTGGCGGTGCTCGACGCCACCTTCTGGGACAGCCCGCACACCGTGCGCTACGGCATGAACGAGAACGGCTACGGCTTCGCCCAGATCCATGCCCACCGGGTCGCCCGTCCGCCCGGCCCCGGCACCAAGGAGCGGCGCATCCGGCTCGAGATCCTGACCGTCGGCCGCAACCTTGCCACCGTGAACCTGGAGTTCAAGGTGCGCGGCCGCGACCTGATCGGCCGGCAGAGCCAGACCTGGGTGCGCTTTCCGGAGGTCGGCTGGAAGGTGGTATCCGCCCATGTCTCGACCATGGCGGTCACCCCCATCCTGTAGGCCGGGCGCCGAGCGCCTATACCCGGCTCCAGTCGAGACATCCCGCCGGGACGCCCGACCCGCTCACCAGGAGCGCGCCCTGCGCATAGAGGCGCCACCGGCGCCCGGGGTCGACGGCCACCACGACCACCCCCAGCGACGGGTCGGCCCACACCAATCGCGCATCGGCGGCGGCGAGCGCGGCGATCGCCTGCCCGGGCGCCAGCCCCGGCCGGAAGACGACGGTCGTGAAGGGCTGGCCCGGCGGAGGCCGGAGCGACCACGCGCCGGCGCCCGCAGTGCCGGCGGTCAGCAGCAGCAGGGCGATGGTCGGGGCCGCCCGGCCCGGGGCGCCGCCGTCTCCCCGCGCCAGGAGCCATCCCGCCGCCATCGGAGCCAGCCCGAACGCCACCAGCCAGAGCAGGTCCCACAGCAGCGGCGCCTCGCTGTCCAGCTTGATCCGGTGAATGCCGAGGACCCAGTGGGACAGGACGCCGTCCACGACGTGCCACAGCCCGAACCCGACCAGCAGGGCGGCCGCCAGGCCCCGTCCGGCGGTCGATGCGGCACCCCGACCGGCGCGCCAGAGCCCCCACAGGCCGAGGACGGCGACCAGGTACATGAGCGCGTGGAAATAGCCGTCCCAGAGTACCTGCAGCCGAAGGTCGGCCAGCCCCGGCACGAGGCTGAGCAGATGGTGCCATTGCAGGATCTGGTGGAGCAGGATGCCGTCGAAGAAGCCGCCCAGCGCAAAGCCGAGCACGATCCCCCACCTGGCCCAGGGCGATGTCCACATAGGCGCGACCTCCGACGACGGTTCAATGTCCGCGCCGGCCGATTGTTCCCAGGCGCCCGCGATGCGCGCCCGGTCGCAGGACGAGCCGCTGTCCGAGGCGGCGGAATAGGCTAGGTCACCGACTCATAATGACGTAGCCAAATTCTGGTGGCTGCGAGCTTGACGAGGGCGAGGTAGTTTTCGGGGTGCTTCTCGAAGCGGGTGGCTACGGCGCGGAAGTGCTTGAGCTTGCTGAAGAAGCGCTCGACGAGGTTGCGGTAGCGGTAGAGGAAGGGACTGAAGGCGACAGTGGCCTTGCGGTTGCGCTTGGGCTTGACGCAGGCCCAGGCGCCTCGATCGGCCAGCGCCTGGCGCAGGGCATTGGAATCGTAGGCGCGGTCGGCCAGCAGGATCTGCCCCTCTTTCATTCCGTCCAGCATGTCGGCCGCACTGCGGCCGTCATGCGCCTGCCCCGGCGTCAGCTTCACGGCGACGGGCCGCCCCTCGGCATCGACCAAGGCATGGATCTTCGTCGTCAGCCCACCTCGCGAGCGCCCCATGCATCGGGGGTCAGGAACGTCCCCGCAGGTGGCTTCCGGCCCCCCTTTTTACCGTTCGCACCGTGCTGGTGGACGCGGATCGAAGAGCTGTCGATCATCTGGAGGTCCCCGTCGTAGGCCGCCGAAACCGCCGCGAAGATGCGATCCCAGACCCCCAGCTTGCGCCACCGGACGAAGCGGTTGTAGCAGGTCGTCGCCGGCCCGTAGCGCTCCGGGATGTCCGCCCACGGCGAACCCGTCCGCAGCCGCCAGTAGATGCCGTTCAGCACCCGGCGGTCGTCCACGCGCGGCACTCCGCGCGGCTTGTTCGGCAACAGCAGCTCAATGATCGACCACTCGAAGTCCGTGATCTCGTACCGGCGAGGCTTCATCCATACTCTCCCTCGCCAGAGGGAATCACGACAGCCCTCAAACCGCTACCCGTTTATGAGTGCGTGACCTAGGCTGCGGTCAGTCGGGCCCGTGCCGGGCCCGCGCCATCCCCCATCCTGGCGAGGCGACATGATCCAGCGCAGCAGCAGCTACGGCGAAATCCTCCACGAAGTGGTCGAGCACAATGGCGTCCTCTACCTGGCCGGCACGGTCGGCGAGGACAGCTCGGCCGACATGACCGGCCAGATGCGCAGCATCACCGAGCAGATCGACCAGCTCCTGGCGGCGCACGGCTCCAACAAGGACAGGATCCTCTCGGCCACCATCTACATGACCGACCTGTCCCAGAAGCCGGCCCTCAACGCCGTGTGGAAGGAATGGCTGAGCCCCGCCCACCTGCCGGCGCGCGCCGGCATCGGCGTCGCCGACCTCGGCCCCGGCGTCCTGGTCGAGATCATGGTCATCGCCGCCAAGTGACGCCCCGATGACGCTCCCGCCCCTCTTCACCCCGATCGCGCTGCGCGGGGTGACCGCGCGCAATCGCATCGCGCTGTCGCCCATGTGCCAGTACTGCGCGACCGACGGCCTGGCCGACGACTGGCACCTCGTCCATCTCGGCAAGTTCGCCCAGGGCGGCGCCGGCATCGTCTTCGTGGAAGCGACGGCGGTGGAGGCGCGGGGGCGCATCACTTACGGTGACCTCGGCCTGTGGTCCGACGCCCATGCCGGGCCGCTCGCCCGCATCGCCCGCTTCCTGGCGGCCCATGGCGCGCTGCCGGCGATCCAGCTGGCCCATGCCGGGCGCAAGGCCAGCATGCAGCGGCCCTGGCAGGGCAACGGTGCCCTGACCGAGGCCGACCAGGCGGGCGGCGAGCGCGCCTGGCCGGTGGTGGCAGCCAGCGCCGTGCCGCTGGACGAGGGCTGGCTGGTGCCCGAGGCGCTCGACGCGCCCGGCCTCGCGACCGTCCGGGCCGCATGGCGGGATGCCACCCTGCGGGCGGCGGCCGCCGGCTTCGCCGTGCTGGAGGTCCATTCGGCGCACGGCTACCTGCTGCATTCCTTCCTGTCGCCGCTCGCCAACCGGCGCAACGATGCCTATGGCGGCGACCTGGCCGGCCGCATGCGGTTCCCGCTGGAGGTGGTGGAGACGGTGCGGGCGGCATGGCCGGCCGACCGGCCGCTCTTCGTCCGCATCTCGTCGGTCGACGGGCTGGACGGCGGCTGGACGCTGGAGGACAGCGTCGCCTATGCCCGCGAGCTGAAGGCGCGCGGCGTCGACGTCGTCGACTGCTCCTCGGGCGGCCTGGCCGGGTCGGCGACCGCGGGGCGGGCCGCACCGCGCGGGCTGGGCTTCCAGGTGCCCTACGCCGCGCGCATCCGCGCCGACGCGGGGATCGCCACCATGGCCGTCGGCCTGATCCTGGAGCCGGCCCAGGCCGACGCGATCGTCGCATCCGGCCAGGCGGACATCGTCGCCATCGGCCGCGAGCTGATGAACCAGCCGAACTGGCCGGTGCATGCCGCCCGCGCGCTCGGCCTGCCCGACCGGGGCTTCGGCGAATGGCCGCAGCAATATGGGTGGTGGCTGGAGCGGCGCGAGCGGCAACTGGACCGGATCTGGAGCGAATCTTCCGCCGGGGGATGATCCGGCTGGTACGGTTCCTGCCTTGCCCCTGGTCCATGCTGATCGAGGCCAGGACACACCGTACCATGACCGCCGCCGTCCAGACCCGGCCGTCCGTCGACCCGCTGGTCGCCTTCGTCGGCGTGTCGAAGACCTATGGCGGCGAGACGGCGGCGGTGCGCGGGCTCGACCTGGCGATCGACCGGGGCGAGTTCGTGAGCTTCCTCGGCCCCTCCGGATCCGGGAAGACGACCTCGCTGATGATGCTGGCCGGGTTCGAGACGCCGAGCGCCGGCGACATCCTGGTCAACGGCCGCTCGGTGCGCCGCATCCCGCCCCATCGCCGCAACATCGGCGTCGTCTTCCAGCACTACGCCCTCTTCCCGCACATGACGGTGGCCGAGAACGTGGAGTTCCCGCTGTCGGTGCGCGGCATCGGGCGCGCGGACGCGCGCCGCCGGGCCGAGAAGGCGCTCGACCTCGTGCGGCTGCCGGGCCATGGCCGCCGCCGCCCGGCCGAGCTGTCGGGTGGGCAGCAGCAGCGGGTGGCGCTGGCCCGGGCACTCGTCTTCGAACCCGACATCGTGCTGATGGACGAGCCCTTGGGCGCGCTCGACAAACAGCTGCGCGAGCAGCTCCAGCTCGAGATCAAGCACATCCATGACAGGCTCGGGGTCACCATCGTCTACGTCACCCACGACCAGTCCGAGGCGCTGACCCTGTCCGATCGCATCGCCGTCTTCAAGGATGGCCGGGTGGAGCAGGTGGGCCCGCCGGACGAGATCTACGAGCGGCCGACCCGGGCCTTCGTCGCCCGCTTCATCGGCGAGAGCAACCGGCTGGACGGCCGGGTGCGCGCGGTCGACGGCCGCCACTGCCTGGTCGAGACCACGGGCGGCTTCCCGGTCCGTGCGCTGGCCGCCGGCGGGATCGCGCCCGGCGGGGCGACCACCCTGTCGATCCGGCCCGAACGCGTCCGCCGGCTGGAGGGCGGCCCCGCACCCGACAACCGGATCGTGGCGCGGGTGGAGGAGCTGATCTATCACGGCGACCATGTTCGCGCCCGCCTGGCGGTGCCGGGCACCAGCGGGTTCGTCGTGAAGCTGGCGAGCACAGCCGGCGCCGCCCTGCCGGCGCCGGGCGAGCCGGTCGAGATCGGCTGGGACGCCGACGACTGCCGGTCGCTCGACCCCCTGCCGGACGCGGCGTAGCGCGCGGGGCAGGGGGCCGGACGGGACGCCGCCCGGGTCAGCCGCGGTCGGCGGACGGGGCGGCCTTCAGGCCGAACCAGGCGATCGCGGCGCCGGTCAGCGACCCCGCGATCAGGGTGAGCAAGGCCAGCGGCAGGCTGCCGGTGGCGAGCAGGGCGCCCGCCACCAGCGGCGGGCCGATGAAGACGCCGATATAGTTGAAGACCATCAGCGCGGTGGTCGCGGTGCCGACCTCTGCCCGGGGCACGATCCGGGTCACCTCGGCCAGCACCAGCCCGCCCCAGCCGGCGCCGGTGGCGCCCAGCGCGAAGGCCGCGCCCAGCATCGCCACCACCGGCCAGTCGGGCCGGATCGAGGCGAGCAGCGCCACCGCGACCGCCATGCCGACCCCCAGCATCGCCAGCACCCGGCCCATGGCGCCGATGCGGTCGGCCAGGGCGCCCCAGAAGAGGCGGCCGGCGACGGCACCGACCTGGGCCGAGGCGGCGGCCCAGCCGGCGACCGTCAGCGAGGTCTGGCCCAGGGTCGCGACGCTGTAGGGGATGTAGGCGTTGACCGTCGCCAGCATGGCGGCGAACAGGCACGAGACCGAGATGAGGCGCCGCAGCGGCCGGCGGGCGAGCGCTGCTGCGACCGCCCGCGGGGTGCGGCGCAGGTCGACCCGCGGCCGCTCCAGCACCCGGTCGAGGCGGCGCGCGAACCGGACCCCGGCCAGTGCGGCGAGCGTGACCAGGGCCGCCACGACCAGCACCGTGTCGGCCCAGCCGATCCGCCCGACCAGGGGCGGGATCAGCAGCCCGGCGCACAGCACGCCGAGCGGCGCCCCGGTCTGGCGCAGCGAGAAGAGGAAGTTGGCCCGGCCCGCCGGCACGAACGGCAGGATCATCGAGGAGCTGGCGGGGGTGGTCGGCCCGTAGCCGACGCCGACCAGGGCGCCCGCCACCAGCACCGCCGGCAGGGTGCCGGGCAGGATCAGCGGCAGCGACAGCCCGGCCAGGAGCACGCAGAGCGTGCTGGTGGTGGCGATGCCGGCGGCCGCGAAGCCTGCCTGGCAGAAGAAGGTGGCGAGGATGGCGCCGGCATAGAGCGCCATCGCATAGGCCCCGGCGGCGTCGCCGCCCAGCCCTGCGTCCCCGGCCAGAGCCGGCAGCAGGATCGGAAACGTCGCCGCCGCCAGCGACACCGCGACCTGGTGCGTCAGGGTAAGCGCGATGACCGGGCCGGCGGCCGGGCGCGGGGCAAGGTCGCTCAAGGGGCGCCCCCGGCGCGGCCGCGGCGGATCAGGCGCGGAAGGTGGCGTCCTCCTCGGGTGCGGCGGCCGACCCGGCGGGCGGCGCGCCGAGCAGCAGCCGGCCGATCTGGCCGACGCAGACGACGACCACGAGCGCGAACGAGATCGGCAGGATGAAGCGCGCGGGCCAGATGGCGATCTCGGCATAGCCCATCATCGTCTCGCCGGTCGAGAACGCGCTCAGCGCGTCGAGCCAGGAGCGATAGGCGAAGGCCGAGAAGAAGCCGGCCGAGCACAGCACGGCGAACAGGCTCATCAGCCGCTGGATGCCCACGGGCATGCGCTGGTAGAGGATCTCGACGTTGATGTGCTCGTCGCGCCGCTCGATCCAGGCGAGCGGGAAGCAGACCACGGCCACCATGTAGTAGAACGAGACGATCTCGGTCGTGCCCAGCATGCCGCGGCCGAAGAAGGTGCGCTGGACCACGTCCCAGGTCACATGAAGGGCCATCAGCACCACCGCGCAGCAGCCGACCCACATCAGCAGCTTGGCCGCCCCGGTCGCGACCCGATCATACCAGCCCATTCCGCCGTCCCTTCCACCGGCCGGCCGGCCGGTTCAATCCGTTCGACCGACGATGGGTCATGTTGAAATATCCTTCAACAAGTTTCATTGTCGTGCCGACATCGTCGATTGAAGAAGGGTACGCCTCCATGAGCCCAGCGCAAAGCCCGAGCCCGACGCAAAGCCCGAGCCCAGCGCAGGCCGCGAGCGTGCTCGACCCGATCACCGTCCGCGGCGTCCGGTTCCGCAACCGCATCGTCATCTCGCCGATGCAGCAGTATGCAGGCACGGCCGAGGGCATGCCGACCGACTGGCACACCCGCCACCTGTCGGCCTATGCGGTCGGCGGCGCGGGGCTGGTCTTCACCGAGGCGCTCGGCATCTGTCCCGAAGGCCGGCTGACCTGGGGCGACATCGGCGCCTGGGAGGACCGGCAGATTGCCCCGCTGGCCCGCCTGGCAGAGGCGATCGCCGCCCATGGCGCGGTCCCCGGCGCGCAGATCAACCATGCCGGGCGCAAGGGAAGCGTGCAGCGGCCCTGGCACGGCTTCAATCCCATGTCCGACGCGGACGTGGCGCTGCGCGGCGAGCACCCCTGGCCGACCGTGTCGGCCTCGGCGATCCCGGCCAATCCCGGCTGGCCGACGCCGCAGGAGATTTCCCGGGACGAGATCCAGGTCAGCCTCGACCAGTTCGCCGCCGCCGCCCGCCGGGTGCGCGAGGCGGGTTTCGAGGCGCTCAACATCCACGGTGCCCACGGCTACCTGATCCACTCGTTCCTGTCGCCGCTCTCCAACACGCGGCAGGACGAGTATGGCGGCAGCCTGGAGAACCGCATGCGCTACGCGCTGCAGGTGGCCGACGCCGCCCGCTCGGAGTGGCCGGCCGACAAGCCGATCTTCTTCCGCCTGTCCTGCGTCGACGATGCCGACGGCGGCTGGACGCTGGACGAGACGGTGGCTCTGTCCCGGGCCTTCGCCGACCATGGGGTCGATGTCGTCGACTGTTCGTCGGGCGGGCTCGGCCGGCGCACCACGACGGCGGTGGTCCGCCGCGAGCCCGGCTACCAGGTGCCCTATGCCGAGCGCGTGCGCCGCGACACCGGCCTGCGGACCATGGCGGTCGGCCTGATCCGCGACCCGCGCCTGGCGGAATCGATCGTCGCCGAGGGCCGCGCCGACTTCGTGGCGATCGGCCGCGAGGCGCTCTTCAATCCCCATTGGCCGGCCCAGGCGGCAGTCGCGCTGCGTGGTCCGGAGGCCTTCGAGGAATGGCCGCCCGCCTATGGCTGGTGGCTCAAGGTGCGAAGCAGGACGCTCGCCGTATCGGAAGCGGCGGCGGAATAGACGTCAGGAACAGGAGGCAGCAGCATGAAGCGGATTTCGATGCGCGGCGCGGCACTGGCGATCGCCCTTTCGGGGGCCGTAGCCGCTCCGGCGGCAGGGGCGGAATACATCGCCAACAACTTCCTCGATCAGAACCACCCGTTCTCGGTCTACAACTACACGGAATGGGCGAAGGACGTCGCCAAGGCCAGCAACGGCGCCATCACCTTCAAGGTGTTCCTCGGCGGCTCGCTGGTGCCCGCGCGCTCCACGCTGCCCGGCATCCGCGACGGGCTGGCGACGGTCGCCTACCACGCCGGCACCTACACCCCGTCGGAGCTGCCGATCACCAACGTGCTGGCCGACATGTCCCTGTACAACTCGGACATCTACGTCTCGCTGGCGGCCAGCACCGAGGTGTCGTTCAAGAACGCGGCGATCCAGGCGGAGTACAAGAAGGTCGGCGTCGTCTATGGCGGCGGCTACTCGACGTCGCCCTACCTGCTGCTGTGCCGCACCAAGATCTCGTCCCTGTCCGACATCAAGGGCAAGCGCCTGCGCATGCCGGGCAGCCTGTGGGACCGCTGGGCGGTGGCCATGGGCGCGGTGTCGGTCAACGTGCCGTCGAGCGAGATCTTCACCGGGCTGGAGCGCGGCACGCTCGACTGCGGCATGAACCCGCTGGAATCGCTGAAGTCGCGCAGCTGGTGGGACGTCTCGAAGTACGTCGTCGACCTGCCGCTCGGGGTCTACTTCTCCGGCCCGATGTGGGGCTACAACCCCGGCTTCTGGAAGGGCCTGAAGCCCGAGCAGCGCGCGATGCTGCTGGACCAGGCGGCCCGCGCCTCGGTGCGCTCGTCGATCGCCTATATCCGCAACACCGTCGACACCGAGAAGGAGATGGGCGGCAAGGGTGTGCAGATGGTGAAGCCCACTGCCGACCTGGTCGCCGCGACCGAGAAGTTCATCGCGGCGGACGCCAAGGAACTGGGCAAGATGTCCCAGCAGAAGTTCAAGGTCGAGCTCTCGGTCGCCGAGGCGGTCGTCGCCGAGTACAAGGCGTCGGTGGAGAAGTGGGAGAAGCTCTTCGCCGGGGTCGACCCGATGGACGAGCAGAAGCGCTACGAGATCCTGAAGAAGGAACTCTTCGACAAGGTCGATCCCAAGACCTACGGCCTGAAGTAGGCCGGTCGGAGGCGGGGCGGCGGCGCGCGCCGCCGCCCCGTTCGACGCTTCGCCCGGATCAGTAGAAGGGCGGGGTGACCACCCACAGCACCCGGGCCGGCTTGGCGCCCGGGTTGGCGAAGCGGTGCGGCCGCTCGCTGCGGAAGCGGAAGCTGTCGCCGGTCTGCAGGTGGTAGCGGACCTCTTCCACCCACAGTTCCATCTCGCCGGCCAGGACGAAGCCCATCTCCTCGCCCGGATGGTGGTAGGGACGGGGGCCGGAGGAGCCGCCCGGCTCGATGGTGACCAGCAGCCCCTCCAGGGCGCCCGACAGGTCGGGCGTCACCAGCTCCTTGCGGAAATCGTTGGAGAAGGCCATCAGCCGGCCGCGCCCCTGGCGGACGATGATGCTCTGCTCGCCCGGCTCGGCGCCGTCCTGGGTCTGGAAGAACCAGCTGGGCGGGATCTTCAGCGCCTTGGAAACGGCCTGTAGCGAGCGGATGGTGGGGGCGGAGATGCCGCGCTCCAACTGGCTGAGGAGGCCGATCGACAGGCCGCTGGCGATCGACAGTTCCTTCAGGGTCAGGCCGCGGGCGCGGCGGAGTTCATGGAGCTGCCGGCCGTCCCAGCCCTGCAGGTCGGATGGGGGATCGATCTCTGCCGGATCGGCGAGGACGGCGCCGGATGCCGTCATGCGGGATGAGGGTTGCCGTGCCATGGGTCGTCGTTACTCCCGTGGTCGCTACCGAGCATCGGTACGCTGAAATTTTCGTGACATTTCTTCACCCCACTTCCTATAGTGAAATTGCGCCATTTGGTCACGGGTTTGCTTCGCGGGGGCGGGGGCGGCTCCCCCGGGGTCCCGTTCGTGCATGACCTGCTTCGGAACGGGATTTCGCCGGGACATCGCGGCGCTGGCAGGGGGAGAGTTAGGGCGCATGAGCAGCTTGACGATCGGTTACCTCAGCATGCCGATGCTCATCGTGCTCCTGCTTCTGCGGGTGCCGATCGGCGTGGCGCTGGCATCCATCGCGTTCGTCGGCCTCGCGATCATCGCGAATTTCCGGGTTTCGTTCTCCCTCCTCACCACCGTGCCGTTCGAGCTGATCGGCGACTGGTCGCTGTCGGCCGTACCCATGTTCATGCTCATGGGATACATCTGCACGGAAACCGGGCTGACGACCAACCTTTTTCGGGCCGCGCGGGTCTTCCTGGCCGGTATGCCGGGCGGTCTCGCCGTCTCTTCGGTCGCCGCCTGCACCCTGTTCGCCGCCGCCTCCGGCTCGTCGGTGGCGACCGCGGCGGGCATGAGCCGGATCGCCGTGCCGGAGATGCTGCGCCATCGCTACGATCCCGGCCTTGCCGCCGGCAGCGTCGCGTCGGCCGGCACGCTGGGCTCGCTGATCCCGCCCAGCATCCTGATGGTCGTCTACGCCGTCTTTGCCGGGGTCTCGGTCAGCAAGCTGTTCGTGGCCGGCATCCTGCCGGGGCTGCTGTCGGCCCTGATGTTCTCGGCGATGATCATCATCCGGGTGAAGCTGAAGCCGTCGCTGGCACCCGACATCGAGCAGCGCCCGGGCATGGCCGAGCGCATTTCCGCCCTCCGCGACGCCTGGCCGCTGCCGGTCCTGATCGTGGGCGTGCTGGGCGGCATCTATTCCGGCTGGTGCACCCCGACCGAGGCCGGCGCGATCGGCGCGGCACTGGCCATCTGCATCGCCATGGTCCGGCGCCAGCTCCGGGTCAAGGCGCTGGGCAGCGCCGTGCGGCTGGCGGCCGAGGGCACCGCCTCGCTCTTCATCATCGCCGTGGGGGCCGGTCTCTACGGCCGCTTCCTCGGCCTGACGGGCGTGCCGGGGTCGCTGACGGGGCTGCTTCTGGGCGCGGAGGCCTCGCCCCTGCTGGTCATCCTGATCATCTGCGCGGTCTACCTGCTGCTCGGCTGCTTCATCGATTCGATCGGCATCATGCTGCTGACGGCCCCGATCATGATCCCGATCCTGCAGCAGGTCGGCATCGACCTGATCTGGTTCGGCATCATCGTGGTCAAGCTGCTGGAAATCGGCCTGGTGACGCCGCCGGTCGGGCTCAACGTCTTCGTGATGAAGAGCACGCTCGGCAACGCCATATCCCTGACCACCATCTTCCGCGGCGCCGCCTGGTTCATCGCCACGGACATGGTCACGCTGGCGCTGCTGATCAGCTTCCCGATCATCTCTCTGTATCTTCCCAGCTTCATGAACTGACGGTCTCGAAAGGGCGTTTTCGCGATGCGAGTGGGCGTAGAAGTCGGCGGCACTTTCACCGACCTGGTGGCGTTCGACGGCGACCGGATCCTGATCACCAAGGTGCCGAGCACGCCGAAGAGCCCGGACATCGGCGCCCACAACGCCATGCGGGCGGCGGGGCTCGACTTCGCGGCGGTCGAGGACCTGGCGCATGGCTCGACGGTTGCCACCAACGCGGTGCTGGAGCGCAAGGGCGCCCGGCTCGCCTTCCTGGTGACCGCGGGCTTCCGCGACATCCTGCAGCTGCAGCGCCACGACCGGCGCCAGATCTACGACCTCGAGTACCGCAAGCCGGTGCCGGTGGTGGCCCGCCGCGACACCTTCGAGGTGACGGAACGGGTGCTGGGCGACGGATCGACGGCCGTCGAGTTCGACGAGGCGCGCTTCCGGGCCGAGGTGCTGCCGCGCCTGGTGGAGGGCAAGTACGGCGCGGTCGCCATCTGCCTGCTCAACGCCTATGCCAACCCGGAGCATGAGCGCCGCGTCGCCGCGATCGTCGAGGCGGCCCTGCCGGGGATCCTCGTCACCTGCTCGCACGATGTGAGTCGGGTGTTCCGCGAATTCGAGCGCGCCTCGACCACCACCCTGTCGGCCTTCGTCCAGCCGGTGATCGACCGGTACCTGGGCGGCTTCGAGCAGCGGCTGGCGGGCGACGGCTTCGCCGGCCGCTTCAGCGTCATGCAGTCGAACGGCGGCCGGCTGCCGGCGATCGCCATGCGCAAGAGCGCCATCACCGCGCTCTTCTCCGGCCCGGCCGCCGGCGTGGTCGGCGCGGTGCGGCAGTCGATGCGCTCGGGCTTCGCCGACGTCATCACCTTCGACATGGGTGGCACCTCGACCGACGTCTGCCTGGCCGAGGGCGGCAAGGCTGCACTCGCCAACGAGACCGAGATCGACGGGCTGCCGATCCAGACCCCGGTGCTCGACATCGTCACGGTCGGCGGCGGCGGCGGCTCGATCGTCTGGGTCGATGACGGCGGCATGCTGCGGGTCGGCCCGCGCAGCGCCGGCGCCGACCCCGGCCCCGCCTGCTACATGCGCGGCGGCACCGAGCCGACCGTGACCGACGCCCAGCTGATCGTCGGCGCGGTCCGGCCGGAGGCCTTCCTCGGCGGCCGCATGTCGATCGACCCGGAGCTGGCCCGCCAGGCCTTCGCGCCCTTGGCCGAGCGCTTCGGCCTGTCGATCGAGGGCATGGCCGAAAGCGCCATCAAGCTCGTCAACGCCAACATCGTGCGGGCGATCCAGCTGGTCTCGACCGAGCGCGGCCGCGACCCGCGCGACTACGCGCTGCTGCCGTTCGGCGGCGGCGGGCCCCTGCACGCGGCCTCGATCGCCGACCAGCTTGGCGTGCGCACCATCGTCGTGCCGCCCAACCCGGGCGTCATCTCGGCCTATGGCCTGATCGCGTCGGACTTCACCAAGTACGCGACGCTCACCAGCCAGATGCGGCTGGAGCGCGGCGCGACCGAGGGGGTGGCGGTGTTCCGCCGCCTCCAGGACGAGCTGACCGCCGATTTCCGGGCGATGGGCTTCTCGGGGCCGCTTGACTTCACCTACACCGCCGAGATGCGCTTCGTCGGCCAGGCGTTCGAGATCTCGGTCGATTTCGACGAGGCGGGGCTGGCGGCGATCACCGCCGAATCGCTCCTGAAATCGTTCGAGGAGGCGCATTATCGCGTCTTCTTCCACGGCCTGGGCGCCAACCAGAAGGTCGAGATCGTGTCGTTCCGGGTCGGCGCATCGGTCCCGGTCGCGGCCCGCCAGCCGCTGACCATGCCGGCCGACGACGAAACCGCCGAGGCGGTGCATGACCTGTACGAGAACGGCCGCTGGAATTCGTGCCGGCACCTGCCGGCCGGGCGCATGGTGGTGGGCGAGGCGGTGCAGGGACCGATCATCCTGTCGGGTGCCACCGCGACGACCTACCTGCCGACCGGCTGGACGGCCGAGCGCGACCCGGCCGACAACATCGTGATGCGGAAGGGCTGAGCCATGAAACTCGATCCGATCGACTACGCCGTCATCAGCCAGAGCCTGCAGGCGGCCGCCCGCGAGATGGGCGTGAAGCTGATCCGCTCGGCCTACTCGACCATCCTGCGCGAGGCCCGCGACGGCTCGGCCGCACTGCTCGACCGCGACGGCAACGTGGTCGCCCAGGCCGAGCTGATCCCGATGCAGCTGGGTCCCATCGGCGCCACCATCCGGCCGTGCCTGGAGCTGCACCCGGCCGACACGCTGGTCGAGGGCGACTTCTTCATCAACAACGACCCCTTCGCCGGCGGCCAGCACCTGCAGGACGTCTTCATCTTCACGCCGATCTTCTTCGAGGGCGAGGTGGTCGGCTTCAGCGCCAGCGTCGCCCACCATCTCGACGTCGGCGGCGGCAGCGCCGGCCTGACGGCGGAGGCGACCGACGTCATCGCCGAGGGCCTGCGCATCCCGCCCTCCTGCTGGAACATGGACAAGGATTGGAACGGCGGCCGGCTGGAGCGGCTGGTGGCCCACAACATCCGCGTCCCCGACCAGACCATCGGCGACTTCAACGCCCAGTTCGCGGCCAACGCCATGGGCGCGGCCCGCGTCCGCCAGCTGTGCGAGAAGTACGGCGCGGCCGCCTTCAAGGAGACGATGCGCGAGCTGCTCGACTATTCCGAGCGCCGCGTGCGTGCGGCCATCGCCCGGGTGCCGGACGGCACCTATCACGGCGAGGCGCTGCTCGACGACGACGGCATCGGCGACGAGGCGATCCCGATCCGCTGCCGCCTGACCATCGCCGGGGAAAGCGTCGCGATCGACTTCGACGGCAGCGCCCCGCAGGTCCGGCGCAACATCAACTGCCCGTTCTCGTCCACCGTGTCGGCCGCCCTGTCGGCGGTGAAGTCGGTGCTGACCAGCCCCGACATCCCCTTCAACGAGGGGCTGAAGCGACCGATCTCGGTGACGGCGCCCTATGGCAGCATCGTCAACCCGAAGCCGCCGGCGCCGGTGCGCGCCCGCATGCTGTCCGCCTACCGGGCCTATGACGCGGTGATGATGGCCCTGTCCCAGGCGGTGCCGGAGCTGGTCCCGGCACTCGGCTTCAACACCACCACCGTCACCTGCCTCGCCCGCATGGGCGAGGACGGCTACGCCGTGCATCTGGAGCCGATGGGCGGCGGCTATGGCGGGTCGCGCGCGGTCGATGGCTGCGACGGCGTCGACAACGGCCTGTCGAACTGCGCCAACACACCGGTGGAGGCGCTGGACGCGGGCTACGACTTCTTCCGCATCCACAGCTACGAGCTGGCGGTGGATTCCTTCGGCCATGGCGCCCACCGCGGCGGGGCCGGCTTCTATCGCCGCTACGAGATCCTGAAGGACGGCGCCACCTTCTCGATGTACTCCGACCATTTCCGCCATCCGGCCGAGGGGCTGGCCGGCGGCTCGGCCGGGGTGCTGGGCCATGCCCGGATCCTGCGCGGCGACCAGGTCATCGAGCTGCGCTCGAAGTCGGCCAACCCGGTGCGCAAGGGCGACATCGTCGAGGTCCTGCTGGGCGGCGGCGGCGGCTACGGCCAGCCGCACCTGCGCGACCCGCGGGATATCGAACGCGACCTGGCCGACGGGCTGCTGCGGCCGGCGACGGCCCGGCGCCTCTACCAGCGGCAGGAAGCGGCCGAGTAGGCGATGGACGGCGCAGCCCTGCTCGCGGGCGGGTCGCTGTGGGCGGCGACCGCCGCCCCCGGCCCGGAATGTCCCTCGCTGGAAGGTGAGCTGGCGGTCGACGTCGCGATTGTCGGCGGCGGCTTCACCGGCCTGTCCACCGCGCTGCACCTGGCCGAGCGCGGGGTGCGCGCGGCGGTAGTGGAGGCGAGGGAGATCGGCGAGGGCGCGTCCGGCCTGAATGGCGGGCAGGTCATCCCGGGCCTGAAGCGCGGCCGCGAGGAACTGGCCGCCCGCTTCGGCGGCGAACGGGCCGAGCGGATGGTGGCGCTGGGCGACGGCGCCGGCGAGCGTGTCTACGAGATCGTCCGCCGCTACGGCATCGAGTGCGGGCTGGAGCGGAACGGCTGGTTCCGCGGCGCCCATTCGCCGATGGCCATGGCCTACCTGGAGAAGACGGCCAAGGAGATGGCCGCGCGCGGCGTCGATGCCGTGCTGGTGTCGCGCGACGAGACGGTGCGGATGCTGGGCACCGACCAGTATCTGGGCGGCCTCCATGACCGGCGGGCCGGCGCCATCCAGCCGCTGGCCTATGTCCGCGGCCTGGCCCGGGCGGCGATCGGGCAGGGGGCGCAGGTCTTCGCCCGCAGCCCGGTCGAGAGCCTGGCCCAGGCGGCCGGCAAGTGGCGGGTCGCGACCGACCGCGGCAGCCTGGTCGCGGGCCAGGTGATGCTGGCGACCGGCGCCTATACCGACCGGCTGTGGCCGGGCCTCGCCCGGACCTTCGTCGGCGTGCAGAGCGCCCAGATGGCGACCGCACCCCTGTCGGCCAACCTGCGGGCCTCGGTTCTGCCGTGCCGGGCGGTCGTCTCCGACACCCGCAAGCTGTCGAACTATTTCCGGATCGATGCCGCCGGGCGCCTCGTCATGGGCGGGCGCGGCCCGCTCGGCGACACGCCGAGCCCGTCGACGCTGGCGGCCATCGCGCGCGCGGCCGAGCGGCGCTTTCCGATGCTGGGGCGCATCGAGTGGAAGCACGCTTGGTGCGGGCGCATCGACATGACGCTGGACGAGCTGCCGCGCATCCACCGCCCGGCCCCCGGCCTGTGGACGGTGCTGGGCTACAACGGCCGCGGCGTGGCACTCGCCACCACGATGGGCGCGGTGATGGCCGACAAGATGACGGACGGTGGCGACCCGGCGCTGGATTTCCCCGACACGCCGTTCGCCACGGTGCCGTTCCACGGCCTGCGCGGGCCGGGGATCGCCGGCGCCATCGCCTGGTACAAGTTCCGCGACGCGCTCGGCTTCGCGGCCTGATTCCTTCACTCCGGCCAATTCCTTCACTCCGGCCACGGAGGTCCCCATGACCTTGAGCACCCGCGCCCTCAGCCCCGCCCTCGGCGTCGAGATCCTGGGCCTCGACCTGTCGCAGCCGTTCGATGCGGCGACGGCCGAGGCACTGCTCGACCTCTATCGCCGCCATCACCTGCTGCTGGTGCGCGGCCAGAAGCTGGAAGAGGATGACCAGCTGCGCTTCGCAGAGGTCTTCGGCCCGATCTCCCGCCGCAGCCCGGCCATGCAGAAGGCCAAGGCAGCCTACGTCTCCAACGCGCGCGCCGACGGCATCCTCGGCGACGGCGAGCTCTACTTCCATTCGGACAACACCTTCTTCGTCCACCCGCTGAAGGCGATCGGGCTGTACGGGATCGAGATCCCGCCGGCCGGCGGCGACACGCTGTTCTCCAACTGCGCGGCGGTCTATGCCGCCCTGCCCGAGGCGCTGCGGCAGCGGCTGGAAGGGCTCAGCTCCTACCAGCTGTTCGACTATACGGGCGACTATGCCCGGCGCTCGACGGAGGAGGGGGCATCGGACGCGGCGCTGCGCGCGGTCCACCCGCTGCTCTGGACCGATCCCGACACCGGCACCAGGGCCGTGTTCCTGAGCGAGCACACCGCCGTGCGCATCAACGAGCTGCCGATCGCCGAGGGCGAGGCGCTGATCGCCGAGCTGCGCGGCTGGATCGCCGATCCGCGCTTCGGCTACCGCCACCGCTGGCAGCCGGGCGACATGCTGCTGTGGGACAACATCATCCTGCAGCATGCCCGCGAGCCGTTCGACACCAGCCACCGCCGCACCCTGCGCCGCACGCCGGTCGGCGATCCCGACGGCAACCGCCGCTTCCCGCACTCGCGCACCGTCGAGGGCCCGCTGCCCTATCGCGCACCCGCGGCCCTTTCGGCATGAGGCCCATGAGCACTCCCCCCACGAGTACCCCGAACGACGACGGCTTCGACGGCGAGGAGATCCTGGCCGGCATCCGCGAATGGATCGGGGTCGAGAGCCCGACCATCCACCCGCCCGGCGTCAACCGGATGATGGACCTGGCCGAGCAGGCGATGCGCACGGTCGGGGCGGAGATCGAGCGCATTCCCGGCACGGACGGCTATGCGGACGTGGTCAAGGCGCGCATCCCCGGCCGCCAGGACGGGCCGGGCATCCTGGTGCTGGGCCATCTCGACACCGTCCACACCCTCGGCACCCTGGACGGCCCCCTGCCGATGCGGCGCGACGGCGACCGCTTCTACGGTCCCGGGACCTATGACATGAAGGGCGGGATGTATCTCGCCTGCCACGCCCTGCGCCGGGTGGTGGAGCGCAGCGGCGGCCCCGAGCTGCCGGTCACCTTCATGTTCATCCCGGACGAGGAGGTCGGCAGCCCCTCGACCCGGCGCCTGATCGAGGAAGAGGCGCAGCGCAGCGCCTTCGTGCTGGTGCCGGAGCCGGCCAAGGGCGCGGACGGCCGGGTGGTGACGGGCCGCCATGCCTTCCTGCGCTACAAGCTGCGCGTCCACGGCCAGCCGGCCCATGCCGGGTCCGAGAACAACCGCCTCGGCCGCAGCGCGGTGCGCGCCATGGCCAACCTGATCGAGCGGATCGAAAGCTGGTCGGACCGCTCGCGCGGCCAGACCTACAGCGTCGGCGTGGTGCGCGGCGGCACCTTCGTCAACGTCATCCCGATCGAATGCTATGCCGAGGTCCTGTGCGTGGCCCCGAGCGAGGCCGACATGGACCTGGTGCGCGCGCGCATGGCGGGCCTGGCCGGCGAGGCCGACGGGGTGCGGGTCGAGGTCGAGGCGGGGTCGGTCCGGCCGCTCTTTCGCCCCCATGCCGGCACGCTCGACCTGTTCGAGACCGCGCGCGGGGTAGCCGGCGACCTCGGCTTCGAGTTGCAGCACGGGCAGTTCGGCGGCGGCAGCGACGGCAACTTCACGGGCGCGCTCGGCATCCCGACGCTGGACGGGCTCGGCGTCTGCGGCGACGGCGCCCATACCCATGGCGAGCACCTGCTGGTGTCCTCGCTGGGTCCCCGAGCGCGGCTGCTGGCGGGGATGTTCGAGCGGCTGGAGTGAGCGGCCGACGGTCGTAGCGTCCCTCGACCAGGGCCCAGCCCGCCGGGAATGAGCCGCCGGCGGCCGTCGAATGGAGCATTGGCCGACGGCCAAAGCGCCCTTCGACTGCGCTCAGGGTGAGGAAATTTCCGTTATTCCACCAGTGCTTCCGCCAATTGAGACGGCCTCGTCCTGCGCATGGTCGAGGGACGCTTTGGCCGGCGGGCAGTGCCCTGCTTCTATGAAGGGGACTTCTCCATCGGCGCAAACGCTTGTGGAGAAAGGAAAAGTTCCTCATCCCGAGCCTGGTCGAGGGACGCTTTTGCCGATGTCCAGCGCGCCGTTCTCGTCAGCCCCCGCCGGTTTCACCCCCGGCGGGTTCGCAGGCCGCTGGTGGCGGGCGCGCTACCGCGGCATGTAGTGCACGCCGCTCCAGCCGCCGTCGACCGGGATGACGGCGCCGGCCATGAAGGAGGCGTCGTCGGAGGCGAGGAAGGCCACGACCGAGGCGATCTCCTCCGGCTGGCCGACGCGGCCGATCGGCGTCGTCTCGATCATCGACTTCTGGTACCAGGCGTCCTCGCGGATGCGCCGGCCGGTCATGCCGGTGTCGATGCAGCCGGGGGCGACCGCGTTGACCAGGATGCCGTGCGGGGCATAGTCGGCCGCCATCTGCCGCGTCAGCTGCATGACGGCGGCCTTGGTCGCGCCATAGACGGCGCTGCCGGGAAAGCCGGACAGGCCGAAGACCGAGCCGGTGTTGATGATCCGCCCGCCCGGGCGCGGCAGCAGCGCCAGCGCCTCGCGCGTCAGGCGCAGGACGCTGCGCAGGTTGACCGACAGCATGCGGTCGATGGCGTCGTCGGGCGTCTCGCCGATCGGCCGCGAGCCGCCGATGCCGGCATTGTTGACCAGGATGTCGAGCCGGTCGAAGCGCTCCCGCGCCATGCCGACGATGGCGGCCGGGGATTCGTCCGCCGCCACGTCGACGCACAGGTGCAGCAGGTTGGCGAGCCCGGTGGTGGCGATGGCCCGGGTCAGCCGCTCGCCGTCGACGTCGACGGCGATCACCCGGGCGCCTTCCTGGGCGAAGCGGACGGCGGTCGCCAGCCCGATGCCGCTGGCGGCCCCGGTGACGATGGCGACCTTGCCGGCGAAGCGCGTGCTGTCGGTCATGATCGGGCCCTTCAGGCGAGCGCGGTGCTGAGCGCCGCGGCCGCACGCTCGAAGGCGGCGCGGCAGGCATCGCTGGCGAAGCGGGCGCGCATCAGCCCGTGGATCGTGCCGGGCACGCGGTCGAGGGTGACCGCCACCCCGGCCGCCTGCAGGCGGGCCGCATACTCCTCGCCCTCCTCGGCCAGGGGGTCGTGCTCGGCGGTCTGGACGAAGGCCGGGGCCAGGCCGGCCAGGTTTCGGGCCTGGTGCGGGGCCGCCACCGGGTCGGTCGTGTCGAGCCGGCCCTGCAGATACTGCTCCCAGTAGAAGCGCATCCCGGCCCGGCTGACGAACGGGTCGCGGCTCTGCTCGTAGATGGCCCGGTCGGTGTTGGTGTCGATGCAGGGGTAGAACAGGGCCTGCAGCCGCAAGGGCGGGGCCTGCCGGTCGCGAACCTGGATCGCCGTCGCCGCGGCCAGGCAGCCGCCGGCGCTGTCGCCCGCGACCGCGACCCGGCCGGTATCGGCATCGAGCCAGTCGCCCTGGCGCAGCACCCATTGCAGGGCCGACCAGCAATCGTCGGTGGCGGCGGGGTAGGGGCTCTCCGGCGGGCGGCGGTACTGCACGCTGACGACCAGCGCACCCGTCTCCTCCGCCAGCCCCCAGGTCACCGCGTCATGGCTGTCGATCGAGCCGTTCACGAAGCCGCCGCCATGGAAATAGAGGATCACCGGCGGCCGCACCGCATCCTTGCGGCGATAGAGCCGCACCGGGATCTCATGGCCGCCCATCCCGATCTGCCAGTTGCGCACGTCGAGCGTGTCCGGCGCCGGCCGCCACCACACATGGCCGCGCCGGTCGAACGCGTCGCGCCGTTCCTCGAGCGAGCGGGGCGGCTTCGGCGGGCCGCAGACCTCGGCGATGCGGGCGAGATAGGCTTCGGTTCCGGGCTCGAACATGGGGGGCTCGCGAGGCTGGATGGGGATGGACGGCCGCCACGTTGGCACGGCGGCCGCCGGCCCGACAACGCCCTTCGTCGCGTGTGCGAATCTCGCCGGAACGGTCTGGCGCGCGCCGCCGCATTCGCGTCATAATGAAATTCCGCGATGTTCGTTTCAGGATCTGCATTGGCCCAGCCGGATACGCTGTTGACCCTCGACGGGGTGGTGAAGACCTTCGGCCGCCACCGGGCGGTGGATGGCGTGTCGCTCGCCGTGCGGCGGGGCGAGTTCCTGACGCTGCTCGGTCCGTCCGGCTGCGGCAAGACCACGATCCTGCGCATGGTGGCCGGGTTCGAGCATCCCGATTCGGGGACCATCGCCATCGACGGCAAGCCGATCCAGGGCATTCCGCCCTATCGCCGGCCGATCGGGCTGGTCTTCCAGAATCTCGCGCTGTTTCCCCACCTGACGGTCGGCGAGAACATCGCCTTCGGCCTGCGCGTCCGCCGCCAGCCGGCCGAGACGATCGCCCGCTCGGTGGACGAGGCGCTGGCCCTGGTCGAGCTGTCGGGCTATGGCGAGCGCCGGGTGCACGAGCTGTCGGGCGGCCAGCGGCAGCGCGTGGCACTGGCCCGCGCGCTCGTCATCCGCCCGGCGGTGATGCTGCTGGACGAGCCGCTGGGCGCGCTCGACCTCAAGCTGCGCCGGCAGCTGCAGCTGGAGCTGAAGCAGATCCAGCAGCGCACCGGCACCACCTTCATCTTCGTGACGCACGACCAGGAAGAGGCGATCACCATGTCCGACCGCATCGCCGTGATGAACGGCGGGCGGGTCGAGCAGCTGGATACCGCCGACCGGGTCTACAACCGCCCGACGACCGAGTTCGTCGCCACCTTCGTCGGCGACACCAACCTGCTCACGGGCCGCGTTTCCAGCGTCGCCGGGCCGACTGCCACGGTCTCCGTCCCGGTGCTGGGGCGCGACGTGCCGGCGCCGGCCGGCGATGCCCGCGCGGGCACCGGCGTCCGCCTGTCGATCCGGCCGGAGAACGTGCGCTTCGCCGATTCCGCCAGCCCCTGGCGCATGGATGCCCGGGTGCTGGAGGTGGTCTATGCCGGTGCCGCCCACCGCTACACGGTCGAGGCCGGGGAGGCCCGACTGCTGGTGGCCGCACCCGCCAGCCCCGGCACCGCGCCGCTCGCCGTGGGCCAGCGCGTGGCGCTGACCTGGGCCGCGGACGACGCGGTGCTGCTGGCGCCTCCGGCGGGTTCGCCGGGGCGCTGAACAAGAACGATGCAGGAGGTTTCCATGGATAGACGTTCGTTCATCGTCCAGGCGGCGGCGCTGGCCCTCGCGCTCTCGTCCGCACCGGTCCTGGCCCAGGGCAAGGGCGAGATCGTCATGGGCGCCTGGGGCGGCGGCACCAGCGCCACCTGGCGCGCCGGGGTGGCCGAGCCCTTCACCCAGGCGACCGGCATCCCGGTCAAGATCAACGAGTGGCCCGACCCGGAGCCGCAGATCCGCGCCCAGCGGGCCAACCCGCAATACAACATGGCGGTCGCGACCTACTTCAACGCGGCCAACCTGCATCGCGACGGCCTGCTGGAGACGTTCGACCCGGCCGACTTCCCCGACCTGAAGCACGTGCCGGAGAGCTACAAGATGAAGGCGGCCGACGGGCGCCTGATCGGCATCCCGGCCTATTTCCAGTATTACGGCATCGCCGTGAACACGGACCTCGCCAAGGTCTCCGACTTCCAGTCGTGGAACGACCTGGCGAACCCGAAATGGAAGGGCAAGCTGTCGGTCACCCGGCCGATCTATGGCTCGACCTACGACCTCGTCATCTTCGCCAAGATCGCCGGCGGCGACGAGAAGAACATCGAGCCGGGCATCCCGCTGTTGAAGGCGCTGGGTGCCAACGCGCTCAACGTCTACAACTCCATGGCCCACCTCAACACGCTGCTGACCCGCGGCGAGGTGACGGCCGCGCCCTACTACGTCACCCGCGTCTGGGGCCTGAAGAAGTCGGGCGTGAAGAACATCGAGTTCGTGCTGCCCAAGGAAGGCAGCCTCGCCATCCCCTACATCCTGGTGGTGCCCAAGGGCGCCAAGCATCCGGAAGCCTACAAGGCGTTCCTGAAGTCGGCGCTGGAGTCGGCGCAGCAGGCCAAGATGCTCGACCTGTCGGGCTACATCCCGCTCAACACCTCGACCCCGATCTCGGCCGAGCACGAGGCCAATTTCGGCATGAAGCTGCCGGCCCTGATGGACCGGCTGTACCAGCCGGACTGGGACGTGATCGCGCGGACCCACAAGGAGCGGGTCGCGATGGTCGAGCAGCTGCTGTCGCGCTGAGGCGGACGGACCGGTAGCGGGCAGGGGCGGGCGTCATGCGTCTGGGTCGATGGGCGTGGCTGCTCCTGCTGCCGCTCCTCTGCGTGCTGGGCCTGTTCCTGTTCGGGCTGGGCGAGCTGGTGTGGTCGTCCTTCAACGGGCCGGACGGCCCGGGGCTCGACCTCTACCGGCAATTCTTCGCGCGGGCCGACTATATCGACGTGCTGATCCGCACGCTCTGGGTGGCGGGGCTGACCACCGTGGTCAGCCTCTTCATCAGCTATCCGGTCGCCTATTTCATCGCCCGCTTCCAGGGGCGGCGCGACTGGCTGCTGGTGCTGATCCTGCTGCCCTGGCTGGTCAGCGTGGTCGTGCGCACCTATGGCTGGATCGTCATCCTGGGCAACCGCGGCCTGCTCAACGGCTTCCTCGGCTGGCTCGGCGTCATCGACAGCCCGCTGCGCCTGCTGTTCAACACCACGGGCGTGGTCATCGGCCTCGTCCACGTCTTCTGCCCGTTCATGATCCTGGCGATCCTGGCCGTCTTCCTGCAGCTCGAGCGGGCGCTGGAGGAGGCGAGCATGAGCCTCGGCGCCGGGCCGCTGGAGACGTTCCGGCGGGTGGTGCTGCCGCTGTCCCTGCCGGGGGTGATTTCGGGCGTCATGCTGGTCTACCTGATGTCGACCGGCGCGATCATCACGCCGCTGCTGCTGGGCGGCCTGCGCGACCGCATGCTGGGGACCCAGATCTACCAGGAGATGTTCCAGCTCTTCGACTTCCCCAAGGCCGCGACGCTGGCCGTGATCCTGACCGCGACCGCCTTCCTGGTGGTGCTGCCCCTGCAGTGGCTGGAGCGGCGCGTGTCGCGCAACCTGAAGGGCGCGGCATGACCGCCTGGATCGTCGCCCACCGTACCATCGTCGCCGCGGTCCTCCTGTTCCTGCCGGCGCCGATCATCATCGTCATCCTGTCGTCCTTCACCAAGGCCGGCTACATCGGCTTCCCGCCGGGCGAGCTGTCGCTGCGCTGGTATGCGGAGTTCTTCAGCAGCGCCGACTGGCTGGCGACGCTCGGCCTCAGCACCCTGCTGGCCGCGCTGGCGGCCATGCTGTCCACTTTCGTCACCTTCCTGGGCGCCCTCGCCGTCACCCGCCAGCGCCTGCCGATGACCCAGGGGCTGGAGACGCTGATCCTGCTGCCGCTGATCTTTCCGCACGCGGCGCTCGGCGTGATCATGCTGGGGCTGGTCGGCATCTTCGGCTGGACGGGCAATTTCCTCGGCCTGCTGCTGGCCCATTTCATCCTGACCATCCCCTATGCCTGGCGGCCGATCGTGGCCGCCATGCGCAAGCACGACCTGGCGGTGGAGGAGGCGGCGATGTCGCTGGGCGCCCCGCCCTTCTACACCTTCCGCAAGGTGACCCTGCCGCTCCTGCGCCCGGGGCTGGTGACGGCGCTGCTCTTCACCTTCATCATCTCGTTCGACGAGGTGACGGTCAGCCTGTTCCTGGTCGGGCCCGACCTGTCGACCCTGCCGGTCAAGATCTTCTCGACCATCCAGGACAGCGGCAGCCCGGTGATCGCCGCCATCTCGGCGATCCTGATCGGCTTCACCATCGCCATCGTCTTCCTGCTCGACCGGGTGATCGGCCTGGAACTGTTCGTGGCGGCCGAGCAGCGGCGCAAGCCGACCGCCTAGGGTTCTACCCCGCGGCACCGGCCCTTGCCTTGCCGGGCCTGGGTGACACGGCGTAAGGGGCGGTGAGCGCCTCGGCGGGGATTCCCCATGCCTGATGCAGCGCATGGATCATCCAGACGCTGAGCGGCCGCCGTCCGGACAGCACTTCCGAGGCACGGGAGCGGGAACCGCCGAGCAGGGCGGCCAGATCCTGCTGCGTGCGTCCCTGGTCCTCCATCGCGTGCCGGATCATCTCGATCGGCGACAGCGCCGCCGTCGGCCAGCGTCGTGTCTCGTAGACATCGACCAGGGTCGCCAGGACGGCCAGACGGTCGGCATCCGGCGATCCTGCCTCGGCCTGCCAGAGCCGCGCGATCTCGCGGACGGCCTCTGCATGGTCATCGTCGGTGCGGATGGGGCGAATCTCCACGGCACGGCTCCTTCAGAACTGATCCACCGTCAGGGCATCCACGGCGTCGTACTCGGCGTGTGTGCCGATGAATTTCACGAACGCGATCTGATGCGGGAAATAGAAGGCGACGATCAGCCGGTAGCTCCCGCCCCGGATCTCGAACCGCGCCCGCTCCCCGTTCAGCACCTTCGCGGTCGGGTATGCAGCCACGACATCCTGCATGCTGTTCCAGCGCGCTGCCCTGACGATCGTAACCCATGCAGTGATGGCATCTGCCGCACGGGGATGCCTCCGCGCATAGGCCACGAGGTGACTGCGGGCGATCAGCTGCACAAACCCAGCATACGATGTTCCCGAATTGGGTACAAGGGTCGGGCTTGGTCGAGCAGCCGTGTCGCCGTATACCGGACTGGTCATCTGCGGTGCCCGCAGCGCCGGGGCCGCCACCCACCAGGAGGAAACCACCATGGTCGAAATCGCGAACTCGGCGCGCACGCGCCTCGAGGCCGGGCAAGTCGCGGCCGGCGTCGGCCTGCGCCAGGCGCGCACCGTCGACATCGCCGCGGCGATGAAGACGGCCGGCTTCGACTGGCTGTTCATCGACCTGGAGCACAACGCCATGTCGCTCGACACGGCCGTGCAGATTTCGGTCGCCGCCAACGGCGTCGGCATCGCCCCGATCGTCCGGGTGCCGAACGGGCAGTACGACATGGCGACCCGGGCGCTGGACGGCGGGGCCATGGGCATCGTCATTCCCCACGTCGATACCGGGGAGGAGGCACAGACGGTGGCCGACCGCCTGCGCTATCCGCCGCAGGGGCATCGCTCGGTCGCGGGCGGAATGCCGCAGCTGAACTTCGCACCCGTATCCAACGCCGAGGCCGCCGCCGCCTTCAACAAGGCGATGCTGGTGGTGGTCATGCTGGAGACGCCGACGGCGATCGCCAATGCCGACGCCATCGCCGCCGTGCCCGGCATCGACGTGCTGATGATCGGGACCAGCGACCTGACGATGGAAATGGGCCTGTCCGGGCAGCTGACCCACCCGGACGTCGTCCAGGCCTACGAAACGGTGATTGCGGCCTGCAAGAAGCACGGCAAGTGGGCCGGCATGGGCGGCGTCTATGTCGAGGAGCCGATGAAGAAGTACATCGACATGGGCGTGCGGATGATCCTTTCCGGCAACGACCTGTCGCTCCTGATGGCGGCCGCGACGCAGCGGGCCAAGTTCATGCGCAGCTTCGGCTGATCGCCCGGGCGGCGGGGGCGGACCCGCCCCTGCCGCGCGCAGGTTGCAGGGAACGCAGGGGCCGCTCCGGTGTTTCCACGCCCGATGGCGCGCCCGGCCGGACAATCCGTCGGCCGGGCCCGTCGGCAACGCTTGCCGCGGAAACGGGGGCGATGAAAAGAGCATCTGAGGAACGCCGGGACTCCGTCCGGTCGGTCTCGCCGGGTCGGCTTCGGACCAGGCAGCCCTGCCGATGACCGACGATCTGGACATCTGCGCACAGGAACCCATCCGCATCCCGGGAAGCATCCAGCCGCACGGATGCCTCGTCGTCCTGGATCCCGGGAGCGGCCGCCTTCTCCAGGCGAGCGCCAACGCCGCGGCCTTTCTGGGCGTGGGCGAGGGCGGCTGGACGGCGGGACAGCTGGCGGAGCTGGCCGACCTTGCAGGCGCGACCGCCGAGGAGGGCTTCCGGCCCGTCCGGTTCGCCGGCCGCCCGTTCCAGCTTGCGGTGCAGACGACCGCGCAAGGCTGGATTCTCGAATTCGAGCAGGCGGAGCAGCCCGGAGAGGGCCCGCATCCGCGCCTGCGTCGCTTCCTCGACCAGATCGATCCGATGGCCGAGATCGGCGACATCCTGCAGGCGACGGTGCGCGAGGTCCGCGCCCTGACGGGCTTCAACCGGGTGCTCGCCTATCGCTTCGACGGCGACGGGCACGGCACGGTGGTGGCGGAGGATGGCGACGGGCAGCTGCCGTCCTATCTCGAACTGCGCTTCCCGGCGTCCGACATCCCGGCCCAGGCCCGCGAGCTCTATCGCGTCAACCGCATCCGGATCATTCCCGACGCCGGCTATGAGCCCGTGCCGATCGAGCCCGCAGCCAGCCCCATCGACGGCCTGCCGCTCGACCTCGGCGGGTGCGGCCTGCGCAGCGTCTCGCCGGTCCATCTCGAATACATGCGCAACATGGGCACCTGGTCCTCCATGTCGGTGTCGCTGGTCGTCGACGGCCGGCTGTGGGGCCTGATCTCCTGCCACCACGGCCTGGCCCGCCGGATCGCAGCACCGGTCCGCGCGGCCTGCGACTTCCTCGGGCGGGTGGTCTCGCACCAGATCGGTGCCCGCGAACGGCACGCAACGGCGGCGCGGCGCATCGCGCTGAAGCGCGTCGAGAGCGGGTTGCTGGTGCGCCTGGCCCGGGTCCCGAACCTGCGCGAGGGGCTGGTGGCCAACCCGGAACCCTGGATGGAGCTGGCCGGCGCCGCCGGTGCGGCCATCCTGTTCGATGGCGAGGTGGGGACCGTCGGGCTGACGCCGCCGGCCGATGCGATCCGCCGCCTGGCCGGCTGGCTGCGGGCGGACCGCACCGCGCCGCTGTTCCGGACCGATCACCTGTCGGCGGCCCTGCCGGAGGCCGCGGAATACGCCGACGCGGGCAGCGGCGTCGTCGCGGTGTCCATTTCCGGCCTGCATGACGATGCGCTGTTCTGGTTCCGGCCGGAGGTCGTGCGCACCGTCCGCTGGGCGGGCGACCGGCGCAAGGCGGAGCCGGGCGAGGACGGCCGCATCCACCCGCGCCACTCGTTCGAGCAGTGGAAGGAGCAGCTTCGCGGCCGCGCGCTGCCCTGGTCGGAGGCGGAGGCGGAGAGCGCGCGGGAGTTCCGCAACGCGATCGTCGATTTCGTGCTGCGCCGCGCCGAGGAGCGCGCCGCCCTGACCGAGGAGCTGCAGCGCACCAACCGCGAACTCGAGTCATTCTCCTACTCGGTGTCGCACGACCTGCGCGCGCCGTTCCGCCACATCGTCGGCTATGCCGAGCTGCTGCGGCAGAAGGAGGCGGGGCTCGACGAGAAGTCGCTCCACTACATCACCAACATCGTCGAGGCGGCGCTGTCCGCCGGGCGCCTGGTCGACGACCTGTTGCGCTTCTCGCACCTCGGCCGGGCCAGCCTCGCGATGATCCGGATCGACATGAACAAGCTGGTGGCCGAGGTGCGGCGCGCGGTCGAGCACGAGCACCCAGGACGCGCCATCGACTGGCGCGTCGGCGAACTGCCGGCCGCCTGGGGCGACCCGAGCCTGATCCGCCAGGCGCTGCTCAACCTGATCGGCAACGCCGCCAAGTACTCCCGCGGCCGCGATCCCGCGATCATCGAGATTTCGGGCGCCGTCGAGGCGGACGGGACCAGCTACCGCATCGCCGACAACGGGGTCGGCTTCGACATGGCCTATGTCGGCAAGCTGTTCGGCGTCTTCCAGAGGCTGCACCGGGTGGAGGAGTTCGAGGGCACGGGAATCGGGCTGGCCCTGACCAAACGAATCGTCGACCGTCATGGCGGCCGAATTGACGCACAGGGAACATTGGGCCGCGGAGCGGCGTTCCGCTTCACGCTTCCGAAGCGAGGAAAGGAGGAGCGCGTTGTCCGATCTTAGACCTATCCTTCTGGTCGAAGATAATCCCAGGGATCTCGAGCTGACCCTGGCGGCGCTGGCCAAATGCAACCTGGCGAATGAAATCGTCGTGGTTCGCGACGGGGCCGAGGCCCTGGACTACCTGCACGGCCGCAACGAGTATGCCAGCCGCGACCCGGGCGATCCGGCGGTCGTCCTGCTCGACCTCAAGCTGCCCAAGGTGGACGGGCTCGAGGTCCTGGAGCAGGTCAAGCTCGATCCCGATCGCCGGCGGATTCCCGTCGTCATGCTGACCTCCTCGCGCGAGGAGCGCGATCTGGTCCGCAGCTACGAGCTGGGCGTCAACGCCTTCGTCGTGAAGCCCGTGAATTTCAACGAATTCCACGAGGCGATCCAGGATCTGGGCATGTTCTGGGCCATCCTCAACGAGCCGCCGCCGCTGCCGCGGCGCGGGAGCTGACGTGGCGGCCACGCTGCCGCCGGGTGACGACAGGCCCGTCACCGTCCTCCTGCTGGAGGACAGCCAGATCGATGCGGAGCTCGCCCGCAGCTACCTCGATGCCGGCGACGCATCCTTCTCGGTCATCCATGTCGCTGATCGCGAGGCGTTCGTGGCCGCGCTCGATGCCGGCGGGATCGACATCATCCTGGCCGACTACCTCCTGCCCGGATTCGACGGGCTGCAGGCGCTCGGGCTGGCGCGGACCCGGCTGCCGGACGTGCCGTTCCTCTTCGTCTCGGGCATCGTCGGCGAGGAGTTCGCGACCGACGCCCTGAAGCAGGGGGCGACCGACTATGTGATGAAGCGCAACCTCCATCGCCTGCCGGCCGCCGTCGAACGGGCGCTGATGGAGGCGCGCGAGCGCAACGAGCGGCGGCGGGCGGAGATGGCGCTCCGTGCCAGCGAGGTCGGGTTGCGTCTCGCCGTCGACGCTGCGCGGCTTGGCCTGTGGGACCTCGAGCCGGCGACTGGCCGCATGGCCTGCGACCGCCGCTGCCGGACCCTGTTCGGGATCCTGACCGATGCCGACATCGGCTTCGAGGATTTCGTCGCCGGCTGCCATCCGGGCGACCGGGCGACTTTCCGTTCCGCGATCCTGGCCGCGACCGACCCGGCCGGCCGGGGCGAGGTGGTCGAGGAGCACCGCACCGAGCGCCCGATCGGCGCCGAGCGGTGGGTCGCCACCCATGGCCGGGCCTTCTTCGAGAACGGCGTCTGCACGCGGGTCATCGGCGTCGTCCAGGACGTGACCGAACGCAAGCGCACCGAGGCCGGGCTGCGCCGCCTCAACGAGGCGCTGGAGGCGCGTGTCGAGGAGCGGACCCACGAGCGGGACAGGGCCTGGCGCCTGTCGCGTGACCTGATGGTCGTGAAGCGGCTCGACACCGCCCCGGTCGCCCTCAACCCGGCCTGGCAGGAGACGCTCGGCTGGCGCGAGGAGGAGCTCATGGCCGGGCGGCTCGTCGACCTGGTCCATCCCGACGACCGGCCCCTGGCCGCGTCGGTGATCGATACGATGCGCGAAAGCGGCCGCATCGAGCGGTTCGAGAACCGCTATCGCCGCCGCGACGGCGCCTATCGCTGGATCGCCTGGACGGCGGTACCGGCCAACGACCTGATCTACGCCGTCGGCCGCGACGTGACGGAGGAGAAGCACGCGACCAGCGAGCTCGCCGCCGCCAATCGCCAGCTCCTGGCCCAGATCGAGGAGCGCGAGCGGATCGAGGCGACGTTGCGCCAGATGCAGCGGCTGGAGGCGGTGGGCCAGCTGACGTCGGGCGTCGCCCACGACTTCAACAACCTGCTGACCATCATCCTCGGCAATATCGGCTTTGCCGAACGCATCCTGGACCGGCCCGGCGCCAGCGAGCAGCTTCACCGCCGGCTGGGTCACATGCGCACGGCCGCCGAGCGGGGCGCGAAGCTGACCAACCAGCTCCTGTCCTTCTCCCGCCGGCAGCGGCTGGAGCCGAAGCCGACCGACCTCAACGAGACGGTCGAGGGCATGCGCGAGTTGCTGCAGAGCACGCTCGGCGGCAGCGTCCAGCTGCACCGGGCGCTGGCCCCGGACCTGTGGCCGGCGCTGGTGGACCCGACCCAGATCGAGCTGATCATCCTCAACCTCGCCATCAACGCCCGCGATGCCATGCAGGTGGGCGGCCGCCTGACCATCGAGACCGCCAACATCGTCCTGACCGGCACGGGTCGCCGTCCGGAGGAGCCGGCGGCCGGCGAGTATGTCGTCCTGTCGGTTACCGATACCGGCACCGGGATGTCGGACGCGGTGCTGGCCAAGGCGTTCGAGCCCTTCTTCACGACGAAGAAGGTGGGCGAGGGGTCGGGACTGGGCCTGGCCCAGGTCTACGGCTTCGCCAAGCAGTCGGGCGGCGGCGTGCGCATCGACACCCGCGAGGGCGAAGGCACCACGGTCTGCGTCTATCTGCCGAGGGCCGATGGCGATGCCGTGCACGCTGCCGCCCGCCCGCCCGATGCGCGGGCCGACGGCACCGGCGCGGGACGCACGATCCTGGTCGTCGACGACGATGCCGACGTCCGCGAGGTCACCGGGGCGCGCCTGCGCGAACTCGGCTACCAGGTGCTCGAGGCCGGCAGCGGCGGTGCCGCCCTGGAGATGCTGTCGGACGGCCGCCCGCTCGACCTGCTGCTGCTCGACTATGCGATGCCCGGCATGAACGGGGCGGAGGTGGCGCGCGAGGCCCAGCTGCGCCGGCCGGAGCTGGCGATCATGTTCATCACCGGCTTCGCCGACCTGGGCGCGCTCGCCGACATCGCCGAGGAGCGCATCGTCGCCAAACCCTACAGCGACGCCGAGCTGGCGCAGAAGGTGCGCGCGGCGCTCGCCTGAAGCGGCGCGCGGCTGCCTGCTCGCCCGGGCGGTCGCCCGACTGTCACGGCGTATTCATCAACCTGTCACCGCATCCTGGCAGCTTGCCGCGGAACAGAATTGGTGCGGTGCAGCATGCTCGATCTGCAAGGGGTGGGAAAGCGCTTCGGCGATCGCTGGGCGGTGGCCGGGGCGGACATCCAGGTGCCGGACGGCCAGTTCGTCGGCGTGATCGGCCGGTCCGGCGCCGGCAAGTCGACCCTCCTGCGCATGATCAACCGCTTGGTCGATCCGTCGGCCGGCCGCATCCTCCATGACGGCCACGAAGTTTCGGTCCTGCGCGGGACGGCCTTGCGCGACTGGCGGCAGACCTGCGCCATGGTGTTCCAGCAGTTCAACCTGGTCGGCCGCCTCGACGTGCTGACCAACGTGCTGATCGGCCGGCTCAACCATATCCCGATGCATCGCAGCCTGCTGCGGTTGTGGCCGGCCGAGGACAAGGCCATCGCCCTGTCGGCGCTGGAGCAGTTCGACATCGGCCAGCTGGCCGCCCAGCGCGCCGACAGCCTGTCGGGCGGGCAGCAGCAGCGGGTCGCCATCGCCCGCGCGCTGGTGCAGGAGCCGCGGATCCTGCTCGCCGACGAGCCGGTCGCCTCGCTCGACCCGCGCAACACCCGGATCGTCATGGATGCGATCCAGCGCATCAACCGCCATTACGGCATCACCGTGATGGTGAACCTGCATTCCCTCGACCTCGCCCGCGGCTACTGCGACCGGCTGATCGGCATGGCCGCCGGCCAGATCGTCTTCGACGACGTGCCCTCGGCCCTGACCGAGGACGTGGCCCGCGAGCTCTACGGGCTGGAGGCGGGCGACGTCATGGACGGCCCCGAGGCCGGCCGCGAGCGGCCCGGCCTCGGCGGTGCGGTGCCCGCCACCGCCTGAACCCGCCTATCGATCCCCCACCAGGAGAATCTTCATGTTGAGGCGCACTGTCCTGACCGGCCTCGCGGCCGTCGCCATCGCCGCCACGGCCACCGCCGCCCAGGCCCAGGGCTGGAAAGCCAAGTACCCTGAGCTGGTGCTGGCCTCCGTTCCCGACGAGAACGCGTCCGGCACGACCGGCCGCTACGCCAAGTTCACCGACTATCTGGCGCGCGAGCTCGGCACCAAGGTCACGCTGCGCATCGCCAACGACTATGCGGCGGTGATCGAGGGCCAGAAGGCCGGCAACATCCACATCGCCCAGTACGGGCCGGCCTCCTATGCCCGCGCCTACATGACCGGCGCCAAGGTGGAGCCGTTCGCCATGCAGGTGAACGCCGACGGCTCGACCGGCTACTACTCGGTCTTCTATGTGAAGAAGGACAGCCCCTATCAGAAGATCGAGGATCTGAAGGGCAAGAACCTCGGCCTGGTCGACCCCAACTCGACCTCGGGCAACAACGTGCCGCGCTTCGCGCTCGACAAGATGAAGATCGATCCGGACCGGTTCTTCGGCCGGGTCGTCTATACCGGCAGCCATGAGAACGCGATCATCGCCCTGCAGCAGGGCACCGTCGACGTCGCCGCCAACTGGTGGAACGACGAGAAGGAATCGAACCTGATGCGCATGGACCGCAAGTCCATGGCCAAGTATTCGGACTTCCGCATCATCTTCAAGTCCGACCAGATCGTGAATTCGCCGGTCGCCTACCTCTCCGACATGCCGGCCGACCTGAAGGCGGCGATCCGCGACGCCTTCTTCTCGGTCGAGAAGAAGGACCCGGAGGCGTTCAAGAAGCTGACGGACGGCCAGCAGCAGATCTGGAAGCCGACCACCCACAAGGACTACGAGCCGATCGTCGAGCTGAACAAGTTCGTCGACAACCTGCGCAAGCGCCGCGCCAGCTAGCGGCACTCGCGGCATAAGGGGCCGCGGCCCGCCCGACGGCGGTCGCGGCCCTCTTGCCGCCCGGTCCCGGCACAGGATCCCCATGCACCAGACCACCCAACGCCTGCCCGACCGCACGCTGGCGCCGCTGCGCCTGGCCTATGACGCGGCGGTGAGCGCCCGCCGGCGGCAGACCATCCTGGGCGGGGTCATCCTGGTCCTGGCGATCCTGGTTTCCGCCCTGGTGGCCGAGGTCGACCTGGCCCGGCTGGCGGCGAATTTCGATCGGCTGCCGGTCTATGTCGGCCGCCTGTTCGTGTTCGACGCGGGCGACCTGGCCGGCCGTTCGGTCCTGCTCGATGTCGGCGAATGGTACTGGGGCATCGTCAAGTGGCTGCGGCTGCTGGCCGAGACGCTGCTGGTCGCCTATGTCGGCACGGCGCTGGGCTTCGTCGGCGCGTTCGGCCTGTGCTTCCTGGCGGCCCGCAATGTGGGGCGCTGGCCGGTCGCCCGCTTCCTCGCCAAGCGCTACCTCGAATTCTGCCGCACCGTGCCGGAGCTGGTGTTCGCCCTGGTCTTCGTGATCGCCTTCGGGCTGGGCCCGCTGCCGGGCGTCATGGCGATCGCCATCCACACCACAGGCGCGCTGGGCAAGCTCTTCGCCGAGGTGGTCGAGAATGCCGACATGGGGCCGGTCGAGGGGGCGACGGCCGGCGGCGCCAACTGGATCGCGGCGATGCGCTTCGCCGTCGTGCCCCAGGTCCTGCCGAATTTCGCCAGCTACGCGCTGCTCCGGTTCGAGGTCAACGTCCGCGGCGCTTCCGTCATGGGTTTCGTCGGCGCGGGCGGCATCGGCCAGGACCTGATCGAGGCGATCCGCAAATTCTACTATGCCGACGTCTCGGCCATCCTGCTGCTGATCGTCGCCACCGTGATCCTGATCGACCTCGGGACCGAGCGTCTGCGCCACCGCCTGATCGGACTGGAGCGATCGCGATGAGCCGCACCCCGCAGCCGGCATCGGCCGGCAGCGTCGCCCTCCGCCGCGAGGCGGCCGACCGCATGGACGTACTCCGCGGCCGCCACCCGCACGTCTTCGAGGCGGCGCCCGCGCGCCGGGCGGCCATGTTCGCCATGGCCGCCGCCCCGGTGCTGCTGATGTTCGTCGGCCTGTGGTGGGTCGGCTTCTCGCCCGAGCGCATGCTGCGCGGCGTGGGCCAGCTCGGCACCTTCGTCGTGCTGATGGTGCCGCCCGACTTCGGCACGGTCGCCAAGCTCCAGATCTACCTCCAGGCGCTGGCCGAGACAGTGGCCATCGCCTTTCTCGGCACCCTGGTGGCGGCCCTGCTGGCGGTGCCGATCGGCTTCGTCGCGGCCAAGAACGTGGTGGCGCAGCGGGTCGTCCATTTCCTGGCGCGCCGCGGGCTCGACACGGTGCGCGGGGTCGACACGCTGATCTGGGCGCTGATCTGGATCAACGTCGTCGGGCTCGGGCCTTTCGCCGGCGTGCTGGCCATCATGTCCTCGGACATGGGCACGTTCGGCAAGCTGTTCTCCGAGGCGATCGAGGCCGCCGACCGCCGGCCGGGCGAAGGAGTCATCGCGTCGGGCGGCGGCCGGTTGCACCAGATCCGTTTCGGGATCCTGCCCCAGGTCCTGCCGGTGATGCTGAGCCAGGTCCTGTACTATTTCGAATCGAACACCCGGTCGGCGACGATCATCGGCATCGTCGGCGCGGGCGGGATCGGGCTGCATCTGGCCGAGCAGATCCGCACGCTGGAATGGCAGCATGTCTCGTTCCTGATCCTGATCATCCTGGCCACGGTGGCGCTGATCGACGTCCTTTCGACCCAGCTGCGGACGCGGATCGTCGGCAGCCGCGTGGCGCCGGTCTGAGCGTTTGGCGGCACGCGAGGGCTTCCATCTGCCGGGCCGCGGCCTATTTTGCTAGCATATGCCTTTCCGAGGGCCGCTCCCGGTCCCGGTGCCAGCGGAGCCGTGAACCCTCCTTGCCGCCTCCTGACCCGGCCGAGACTGTGGACGGCTCCCGCGCATGGGACGCCCTGCGCGCCCATGTGACCGGGCAGCGGCGCTGGGCGTCGGAGGCTTTTCGCGACGACCCCGCCTCCGCGGAGCTGTTCGATCTCTATGGGCCGTTCCTCGACCTGGAGGAGGGGCGCCCGACCGTCTTCGCCCATCTCGGCCAGAGCCTGGACGGCCGCATCGCCACCGATGCCGGCGAATCGACCTACATCACCTGCCAGGCCAACCTCGACCACCTGCACCGCATGCGCGCGCTCGCCTGTGCGGTGGTGGTCGGCGCCGGCACGGTCCGCCACGACGACCCGCGCCTGACCGTCCGGCGGGTGCCGGGCCGGCACCCGGTCCGGGTGGTCATCGATACCGAGCGCCGGCTCGACGACCGCTACCGCCTGTTCCATGACGGCGAGACCGAGACCGTCGTCCTGTGCGCCGAGGACCGGGTCGACCGGGCGATGCTCGGCGATGCGCCGGTGATCGGCGTGCCGCGCCGCGGCGACACGATCGACTATCGCGCGGTGATCGATGTCCTGGGCCGGCGCGGCTGCCGGCGCATCTTCGTCGAGGGCGGCGGCGTCACCGTCTCGCGCTTCCTGACCGAGGGCTGCCTCGACCGGTTGCAGATCGCGGTCGCGCCGATGATCCTGGGCTCCGGCCGGCCGGCCCTGGCCCTGCCGCCGCTGGTGAATCTTTCCGAGGCGCTGCGTCCACCGACGCGCATCTTCCGTATGGGGGATGATGTGCTGTTCGACTGCGATGTCCGCCCCCGCGCCTGACCCGCCCCGCGGCCTGCCGCCGGCGACCGCCCGCGCGTTCTGGACGACGGGACCGGGGCGCGGCGAAATCCGCGACCAGCCCCTGCCGGAGCCGGTCGAGGGCGAGGTCGCGGTGCGCTGCCGCTGGTCGGGAATATCCCGGGGTACCGAGACGCTGGTGTTTCGCGGCCGGGTTCCCGAGAGCGAATGGGCGCGCATGCGCTGCCCGTTCCAGGAGGGCGCCTTTCCCGCCCCGGTCAAGTACGGCTATGCCGCGGTCGGCGAGGTCGAGGCGGGGCCGCCCGGGCTGCAGGGCCGCATGGTCTTCTGCCTCCATCCCCACCAGGACCGCTTCGTCGTCCCGGCGGATTCGGTGCTGCCGCTGCCGGACGGGCTGCCGGCCCGGCGGGCGGTGCTGGCCGCCAACCTGGAGACCGCGGTCAACGCCCTGTGGGATTCCCCGGTGCTGCCGGGGCAGCGCATCGCCGTGGTCGGGGCGGGCGTGGTCGGGGCCGCCATCGCCCGCCTCGCCGCGGCGGTGCCGGGCGCGGCGGTGACGCTGGTCGACATCGACCCGGCCAAGGCGGCGCTGGCTGCCACCCTGGGGGTCGGCTTCTCGCTTCCCGATGCCGCTCCCGCCGACTGCGACGGGGTCTTCGAGGTCTCGGGCGTGCCGGACGGGCTGGTGACGGCGCTGGCGCTGGCCGGCGACGAGGCGGTGGTCACCGTCCTCAGCTGGTTCGGGTCGAGCCCGGTGGCCCTGCCGCTGGGCGGGGCCTTCCACGCCAGGCGCCTGACCCTGCGCGCGTCCCAGGTCGGGCGGGTGGCGCCGGAGCAGCGCGGGCGCTGGTCCTATCGCCGCCGCCTGGCGCTCGCCCTCGACCTGCTGCAGGACCCCGCCTATGACTTTCTGCTGACCGGCGAGAGCGATTTCGCCGACCTGCCCCGGACCATGGCCCGCCTCGCCGGCCCGCCGGACGGAACGCTCTGCCACGTCGTGCGCTATCCCTGACCCCGTTTCCCGGATCCGAAGGCAAGCCCGCATGTATGCCGTCACCGTCTGCGACCATTTCATGATCGCCCACAGCTTCAAGGGCGAACTCTTCGGTCCGGCCCAGGCGCTGCACGGCGCCACCTACGCCGTGGAGGCGGAGTTCCGCCGGGCCGACCTCGACGCCAACGGCGTCGTCTGCGACATCGGCCGGGCGATGACGGCCCTGCGCGAAGTGCTGGCCGCCTTCGACTATCGCAACCTCGACGCCGTCGCCGACTTCGCGGGCACCAACACCACCACCGAGTTCCTGTCGGCGGAGATCCACCGCCGGCTGGCCGCGCGGGCCGCGGCCGGCGAGCTCGGCCCCGACACGGCCGGCCGACTCGCCTCGCTCAAGGTGATCCTGCGCGAATCGCCGCGCGCCTGGGCCAGCTTCGAAGGACCGATCCCGGCCGCTCCGTGATGCGCCTGGACCTGGCGCTGCCCGGCCGCCTCGACCGGCGGACCGGCGGCACCATCTACGACCGCCGCATCGTCCTGGGCCTGCGCCGGTTCGGCTGGCAGGTGGCGGTGCACGAGATGGCGGGCACCTATCCCTTCGCCGACGACGCGGCCAGGGCGGCGGCGGCCGGCATCCTCGGCCGCTGCGGGTCGCCGCTGCTGGTCGACGGTCTGGCGCTTCCGGCCTTCGACCTGGCCGCCCGGCCGCCCGGCTGCCGCATCATCGCGCTGGTGCACCACCCGCTGGCCGAGGAGACGGGCCTGTCCCCGGCCGATGCCGCCCGGCTGCGCCGGGCCGAGCGGGCGGACCTGGCCCGCGTCGACGGCATCATCGTCACCAGCCCGTTCACCGCCCGCGCGCTGCGGGACGGCTACGGCGTGCCGGCGGATCGCCTGCGGGCCGTCCCGCCGGGCGTCGACCCGGTGCCGCCGCGCGCCCCCGATGCCCGTCCGGGGCCCGTGCGCCTGCTGTCCGTCGCCGCCTTCGTGCCGCGCAAGGGCCATCGTGAGCTCTTCGCCGCGCTGGCGCCGCTGGCGGGCGAGCCGTGGCGCATGACCTGTATCGGTGCGCTCGACCGCGATCCCGCGCTGGTCGCCGACCTGCGCCGGCAACTCGTCGATGCCGGCCTCGCCGGCCGGGTGGAACTGGCGGGGGAGGTGGGGGATGCCGCGCTTGCCGCCGCCTATGGCGCCGCCGACGTCTTCGTGCATCCGGCCCATTACGAGGGCTACGGCATGGCGCTGAGCGAGGCGCTCCGGGCCGGCCTGCCGATCGTCGCCGTCGCCGGCGGGGCGGTGCCGGAGACGGTGCCGGCCGATGCCGGGCTGCTGGTGCCGCCCGGTGACGTGGCGGCACTGGCGGCGGCCCTGCGGCGGATCGTCGGCGACCCAGCGGCGCGCTGCGCCCTGACGCGGGCGGCCGCCGGCCATGGCGCGGCGCTGCCGGACTGGGACGTGGCCGCCCGGCAGTTCGCCGATGCCGTCGGGGCATTCGCCCCTTGAGCGGCTTCTCGGCCGACTGGCTGGCGCTGCGGGCGCCGTTCGACGATGCCGCCCGTTCGCCCGGGCTGGCGTGCCGGTTCGCGAGCGGGCTGCCGGACCGGCCGCGGCTGGTCGACCTGGGGGCGGGCACCGGCGCCGGACGCCGGGCGCTGGGGCCGCTGCTGGGCGGCCGCGCCCGCTGGACCTTCGTCGAGGGCGATCCGGCCCTGCTGCAGCGCGCGCTGCAGCAACGCGACCCGCCGCTGGCACGCGCCCGCGGCCAATGCCGCAACCTCGCCGCCGACTGGAGCCACGTCCTCAGCCCAGGGTGCGACGGCGTCACCGCGTTCGCCCTGATCGACCTGGCCACCGCCGGCTGGATCGACCGGCTGGCGGCCCTTCTGGTGCGGCGGCGCTTGCCGTTCTACGCCCCGCTGGTGGTCGACGGCCGGGTGCGCTGGACCCCGGGCGATCCGGCGGATGCGCTGGTCGGGCGCCTGTTCCACAGCCATCAGCGGCGCCCGAAGGGGCTCGGCCACGGGCCGGCGCTGGGTCCGGCCGCGCCGGCCTGGACCATGGCGGCATTCCGCCGCCGCGGCGCCCGGGTCCTCGCCGCCGCCAGCGACTGGACGGTCCCGCCCGCGGAGTCCGCGATGCTGGCCGCGATGCTGGAGGGGGCGGCCGCGGCCGCGGCGGAGCAGTCGCCCGCCGACCGCCCGGCCATCGCCGCCTGGGCCGACCGTCGCCGCCGGCAGCTGGCCGACGGGCAATTGTCGCTGGTGGTCGGGCACCAGGACCTGCTGGTCCTGCCGCCCATGGAATGGGCGGCCGCCCCGGGCCGTTCGCAGGCGGCGGGGGCGATGATCGACGGCAAGGGAACGGGCCATGACGGCAGGTGAGGGGACGGCAGGTGAGGGTACGGCAGCGGCGGTGACCCGGCGGCGACGGGCCTTTGCGCTCGTCTGCACCGCGACCGGGCTGGCGATGGTCGCGCTGATGGCGGCGGCACTCGCCCCGGCCGGGTTCGGGGGCCTCGACCTCGCCATCCTGCTGCTGTTCGCCTTCACGGTCCCCTGGGGCGTGATCGGATTCTGGAACGCGGCCATCTTTCTGGGCTTGCGCCTGGCGACGCCGGACGCAGTCGCCTCCGTGGCGCCGTTCGCCCGCTCCGTGCCGGACGACGCGCCGATCGCCGCGCGCACCGCGATCCTGATCTGCATCCGCAACGAGGACCCGGCCCGGGCGTTCCGGGCGATCGGCCAGCTGATGGACGGGCTGGCGCGGGCCGGCCACGGCGGCCGCTTCCACGCCTTCGTCCTGAGCGATACCGACCAGCCGGAGATCGTGCGGGCGGAGGAGGCGGAGGCCGCCATCCTGGAGCATCGCTGCCCCGTCACCTATCGCCGCCGCACCTCCAACGAGGGCTTCAAGGCCGGCAACATCCGCGACTTCTGCCTGCGCTGGGGCGGCGAGTACGACTTCATGGTCACGCTCGACGCCGACAGCGTCATGGCACCGGCGGCGATCCTGCGGCTGGTGCGGATCATGGAGGCGCACCCGCGCTTCGGCATCGTCCAGACCCTGGTCACGGGCATGCCCAGCACCAGCCTGTTCGCCCGGCTGTTCCAGTTCGGCATGCGTCTCGGCATGCGCTCCTACACGCTCGGCTCGTCGGCCTGGCAGGCCGATTGCGGGCCCTACTGGGGCCACAACGCGATCCTGCGGGTCGATCCCTTCACGCGCCACTGCCACATCCCGCCGCTGCCGGGCGGGCCGCCCTTCGGCGGCCAGGTGCTGAGCCACGACCAGGTGGAGGCGGCGCTCATGCGGCGCGCCGGGTTCGAGGTGCGCGTGCTGCCGGAGGAAGGGGGCAGCTGGGAGGCGAACCCGCCGACCCTGGTGGAGTTCGTGCGCCGCGACCTGCGCTGGTGTCTCGGCAACATGCAGTATGCGCGCCTGGTCGGCATGCCGGGCCTGCTGCCGGGCAGCCGCTTCCACCTGCTGCTGGCGATGCTGATGTTCTTCGGCGCGCCGGCCTGGACCGCCCTGTTCGGCCTGGTCGCATGGCGGGCGGCGACCGGGGACGGCGGCCGTCCCCTGTTCGACCCGGTGCTGGGCCCGCTCGTCCTCGGGCTCACCGTCCTCCTGGTCTTCGCGCCCAAGATCGCGACCGCGATCGACGTGCTGGCGACCCCGGCGGAGCGCCGCCGCTTCGGCGGCGCCGCGCGGTTCCTGGCCGGGTTCGTGCTGGAGCTCGTCTTCTCGCTCCTGCTCTTCCCCATCACCACGCTCGCCCACACCGTCTTCCTGCTGGGCCTGCCCTTCAGCCGGCGCGCCGGCTGGACGGGACAGATGCGCGACGACCATTCGGTGCCCTGGCGGGTGGCTTTCCGGGCCCTGTGGCTGCAGTCGCTGCTGGGCGTGGCCGGAACCGCGGCCTTCCTGGCCGGCTCCTGGGAGGCCTGGGCCTATGGCCAGCTCGGCCTGGCCGGGCTGCTGCTGGCAGCACCGTTCGCCATCGTCACGTCGCTGCCGTGGCTCGGGCGGGCGGCCACCCGCGTGGGCCTGGGCCGCCTGCCGGAGGAAACGGCCCCGCCCGAGGAGCTGCTGCAGGCGGGGCTGCCGGCCCTGTCGCTCGCAACCGCGGACCGCCGGACCCGTCCGACGGTCGAGGGCCCGGTCGGCGGATGACTGGCCTGCACCACCTTCTGCGGTCGGCGCGGGGCATCGGCCGATCGCTCGTCATCTATTACCGGGGGCGCGACCGGCGCCGGGCGATGGACCGGCTGCACGCCCGTTTCGCCGGCCCGGGCGACCTGGTGTTCGATGTCGGCAGCCATGTCGGCGACCGCATCGCCTCGTTCCGCCGCCTCGGCTGCCGGGTGGTGGCGGTGGAGCCGCAGCCCGCCCTGGTAAGGGTGCTGCGCCTCCTCTACGGCCGCGATCCGCAGGTGGCGCTGGAGCCGGTCGCGGTCGGGGCGGCCCCCGGCCGGGTGACGCTGCGGGTCAATTCCGCCAACCCGACCGTGTCCACCGCCTCCGACGCCTTCATCCGCGCCGCCGGCGGCGCGGCGGGCTGGGAGGGGCAGAGCTGGGACCGCGCGGTCGAGGTGCCGCTCGCCACCCTGGATGCGCTGATCGCCCGCCATGGCAGGCCGGCCTTCATCAAGATCGATGTCGAGGGGTTCGAGGCCGATGCGCTGGCGGGCCTGTCGCAGCCGGTCGCCGCCCTGTCGTTCGAGTTCACGACCATCCAGCGGGACGTCGCCTATGCGGCCATCGAGCGGGTGGCGGCGCTCGGCCCCTATCGCTTCTCCGCGGCGCTCGGCGAGACCCAGCAGCTCGCGGCCGACGGCTGGCGGGACGGGCCGGCGATGGCCGCATGGATCGCCGCGCTGCCGCAGTCGGCCAACTCCGGCGATGTCTACGCGGCGCTGGAGCCGCCGGCCGGCTGATCCGCCGCCGGTCCGGGATCCGGCGCGAAGACGCGGATGGCTGCGGGGTGAACCTGGAAGCGGGCGGGCGTCATGGTGACGATCTCGCCGTCCGCGTTGACCCGCATCGGCCGCCGCGTCGTCAGGGTGCAGGCGGTGGTGCGCAGCGTGCGCACGTCGTTCCAGGCGCCGTGGGTGCCGCGGCGCAGCGAGGGCGCGATGGCGATCAACCGCCACCAATGGTCGATCTCCAGGCTGTAGACGTCGAGGATCCCGTCGTCCGGCTGGGCCTCGGCGTCGACCGTCATCCCGCCGCCATAGTGCCGCCCGTTGCCGACCGAGACCTGGATCGTCTTCGTCCGGATCCGGCCGTTGTCGTGGGTGATGTTGGCGGTGAAGGGACGCATGCGGCGCAGGATGCGGAAGGCGGTGATGGCGTAGCCCAGGACGCCCCAGCGCTTCTTCGATTCCGCCGACAGCTCGCGCGCCAGCACCGCGCTGAAGCCGATGCTGGCGACGTTGAAGTAGAGATGGCCGTTGACGTCGCCGAGGTCGATCGACCGCACCCGGCCGTCGGCGATGATGCGGGCGGCGGCCTCGATGTCGGCCGGGATGTCGAGCGATCGCGCCAGGTCGTTGGCGGTGCCGAGCGGCAGGATGCCGAGCGGCAGGCCGGTGGCGACCAGGCCCGGGGCGGCCGCGTTCATGGTGCCGTCGCCGCCGCCGACGATCACCTCGGTGATGCCGGAGCCGCTGCCGGCCCGGGTGCGGATATGGTCGCCGGCACTATCGCCGTCGCCGCAGGGGCACTCGACGATCTCGATGCCGGCATCGCGCAGCAAGGCGATCGGCCCCTCGAGCGCGGCCGTGCCGTTGCGGGCCCGGCCGTTTACGATCAGCAGGGCCGTGCGCCGCATCGGCGAGGGCTCGGTCATCGGTGGAACTCCAGCGGCGGGGATGCGTTCGCGCCCGGCTTCTGGGGGCCGGGCCACGCGCTACAATCGCGGGTGTGGCATCCTGGTTCCACCACCAACCGACGGGCAGGGCTGCCATCGTGCCGTTCCAGGGACTCTCTCGCCGAACCTGCATCCTGATCGCGATCTGCTTCGCGGCCGCCGCGCTGGTGGCCGTCCTGGTACGGGGCGGGGAGGACGGGCCCCTGCACCGCGTCGACGAAGGCATCCTGCTCGCCCTGCGCAACCCGCTCGACCGCGCCGACCCGGTCGGGCCGCTGTGGATGGAGATCTTCTTCCGCGACGTGACGGCGCTCGGTAGCCATGCCGTGATCGTCCTGGTCGGGCTGGTGGTCGCGGGCTACCTCGCCCTGCAGCGCGAGCGGGCCTCGGTCATGCTGCTGGCGGCCTCGCTCGCCGGTGGGGCGATCCTGTCCGCCTCGCTTAAGCTGGCCTTCGGCCGACCCCGGCCGGAACTGGTGGCGCACCTGGCCGACATCCACACGGCGAGCTTTCCCAGCGGGCACGCCATGCTGTCGGCGGTCGCCTATCTCACCCTGGCCGGCCTGCTGGCCCGGGTGCAGCCGCAGCCGCGGCTGCGCCGCTTCGTCATCGCCGTCGGCATCGGCACGACGGCGCTGGTGGGGATCAGCCGGGTCTATCTGGGCGTGCACTGGCCGACCGACGTGGTGGCCGGCTGGCTGCTCGGGGCGGCCTGGGCCCTGACCTGCCGGGCGATCGCCGACCGGATCGAAGGCCGGCGCTTCCGGTTGCGCACCGACGGTTGAACGGCCGGGCGGACACGCGCCGGGTTGACACCGGAATTTCCACGCGGCTAACTCTGCGCCGTGCCAGTTGGCGATTGGGGTGATCGCCAGCCGAGGCGGGCGGATTTTGATTTCGGGGGGCGTCGCCGAGAAGGCGGCGGAAAGGGGGGCTTGGTGCCGGCCAAGACGCGCCAATCGGCGCTTGTTCGTCGTGTTCGTGCCGGCGCGGGGACGCTGGCGTTGGTTCTGACGCTCGCCGCCTGCGCCATGGATGGGCAGGGCAACGTACAGAACGCTGCGTTCTCCTCATCGGTTCCGCATTCCTCGGACGAGGCGGCATCGTCGCAATCGCCGACGCTGTCCGTCCTTGCGGCGGCGGAGAGCACGGTAGAGGAGCTGGACATGATCCTGCGCTCCTCATCGGTCCGCGATGTGCCGCGGACCGCGGTCAGCCCCACCATCCTGCCGGGATGGTCGCAGGACAAGCAGGCCGAGGCGGTCCCGGCGCTCCTCCATTCCTGCCGGGTGCTGTCGAACCAGCGGATGATCGCGATCGGCATCGACGCCACCCCCGACGACTGGATCGACGTCTGCGCCGCCGCCGCGTCGATCGCCCCGGGCGACCAGGTCGCCGCCCGCCGCTTCTTCGAACAGTGGTTTACCCCGGTCAAGGTCGAGACCGAGAATGGCGGCACCGGCCGCTTCACCGGCTACTACGAGGCGCAGCTGCGCGGCTCCCGCAAGCCCAGCAAGCGCTACAACGTCCCCATCTACGCCTATCCCGGCCGCCCCAGCGGCGCCGCGCTGCCGACCCGGGCGCAGATCGCCCGCGGCGCTCTCGGCAAGCGGCTGAAGCCGCTGCTCTGGGTCGACAGCGAATTCGACGCCTATGTGCTGGAGATCCAGGGCTCGGGTCGCGTCCACATGGAGGACGGCAGCACCGTCGGCATCGGCTATGCCGGGCAGAACGGCCACCGCTTCGTCGACCTGACCGCGGTCCTCAGCCGCAAGGGCGCCATCTCCGACCGCTCCTTCGAATCGCTGAAGCGCTATCTGGAGCGGCTGCCGGAGCAGCGCCGCCAGGCGGTCCTCAACGCGAATCCGAGCCAGGTGTTCTTCCGCCTGCGCGAGGGCAAGGACCCGGTCGGGGCGCAGGGCGTGCCGCTGACCGCCGGCCGCAGCCTGGCCGTCGACCCGCGCCACGTCCCGCTGGGGGCGCTGGTGTGGCTGCATGTGCCGCGCGGGCCGGGGGGCGACGACGTGCGCCGCCTGGTGGTGGCCCAGGACACCGGCGGGGCGATCACCGGCCCGGTGCGCGGCGACGTCTTCTGGGGCCATGGCGACGAGGCCCGCGGCCGGGCCATGGCGACCAATGCCGCCGGCCAGTACTACATGCTGGTGCCGAAGACCCATACGATCCTGACCCAGCTCAACCGCTAGCGTGGCCTGTTGAAGAAGAGTTCACTATATAGCTTTTCTTATCTCAGAAAATCGTATCAACCTGAGTGGCGGTGGAGGGCGAGATGTTTCGGTATCTGGTCTTGGCCATAGTCTTGTTGGCTGTTTCTTTTGCAAATCCAGGCTGGGCGCAAACCGCCCAAGTGCACAATGTGTGTCATGGCGAATTTGAGTCTACGTGCAACGGAAAGAGTTTCCCTGGCCAGCAGTGGTCTGAATGCAAGCGTGGCGGCGTCGGTCTGGCTGCCAGCGGGTGGAGCAATGAGCTGGGTTGTCAAAAGTATTGCGGGAAGAGGGCTGGTCAAGGCTCGTGTTTGGTTTCCCGTCAGCCGGGAACAGTAGCTGAGGGCGCAAATTATTGCGGGTATTCTTGGATTCAAGTTCGTTGCTTTTGATTGTAGAGATACCAGGGAACGATGTAGGCCCCCGGGATTTAGATTGATGAGGTTGAAAGGGGCGCCTTTTTGGCGCCCCTTTGTCGTTCCAGATCGGGCCGTTTGCGATCAGCGGCGGCGGACGCCGGTCACGTCGCGCACCGCGCCGCGTGCCGCACTGGTCGCCAGCACCGCATAGGCCTTGAGCGCGGTCGAGACCTGGCGCTTGCGCTCCTTGGGCTGCCAGGCCTGGTCGCCCTTGGCTTCCATGGCGTCGCGGCGGGCGGCGATCACCTCGTCGGCGACGGCCAGGCGGATGGTGCGGCTGGGGATGTCGATCTCGATCACGTCGCCATCCTCGACCAGCCCGACCAGCCCGCCCTCGGCCGCTTCGGGCGACAGGTGGCCGATCGACAGGCCCGACGACCCGCCCGAGAACCGGCCGTCGGTGACCAGTGCGCACTGCTTCCCCAGGCCGACCGACTTGATGTAGCTGGTCGGGTACAGCATCTCCTGCATGCCGGGGCCGCCGCGCGGGCCCTCGTAGCGCACCAGCACCACGTCGCCGGCGGCGATCCGGCCGCCGAGGATGCCCTCGACCGCCTCGTCCTGGCTCTCGAAGATCCGCGCCGGGCCGGTGAACTTGAGGATGCTGGCGTCGACGCCGGCCGTCTTCACGATGCAGCCCTCCTCGGCCAGGTTGCCGTAGAGCACCGCCAGCCCGCCATCCTTGGAGAAGGCGTGCTCCAGGTCGCGGATGACGCCCCCCGCCCGGTCGTCGTCGACCGAATCCCAGCGCCGGTCCTGGCTGAAGGCGACCTGGGTCGGCACGCCGCCGGGGGCGGCCCGATAGAAGGTGTGCACGGCCTCGCTTGCGGTCCGCTTCACGTCCCAACGGTCGAGCGCGGCCGACAGGCTCTCGGCATGGATCATCGGCGAGCCGTTGTGGATCAGCCCGGCGCGGTCGAGCTCGCCCAGGATGCCCATGATGCCGCCCGCGCGGTGCACGTCCTCGACATGGACGTCGGCGACCGAGGGCGCCACCTTGCACAGCACCGGCACGCGCCGCGACAGGCGGTCGATGTCCTGCATGGTGAACGGCACCTCACCTTCGTGGGCGGCGGCCAGCAGGTGCAGGACCGTGTTGGTCGACCCGCCCATGGCGATGTCGAGCGTCATCGCGTTCTCGAACGCCTGGAAGTTGGCGATCGAGCGCGGCAGGACCGAGGCGTCGTCCTGCTCGTACCAGCGCCGGGCGAGGTCGACCACCAGGTGCCCGGCCTCGACGAACAGGCGGCGGCGGTCGGCATGGGTCGCCAGCACCGTGCCGTTGCCGGGCAGGGCCAGGCCCAGCGCCTCGGTCAGGCAGTTCATGGAGTTGGCGGTGAACATGCCGGAGCACGAGCCGCAGGTCGGGCAGGCCGAGCGCTCGACGATCGCCACGTCCTCGTCCGACACCTTGGGGTCGGCGGCGACGATCATGGCGTCGATCAGGTCGACCGCGCGCTTCTTGCCGCCCAGGACGACCTTGCCGGCCTCCATCGGTCCGCCCGAGACGAACACGGTCGGGATGTTGAGGCGCAGCGCCGCCATCAGCATGCCCGGGGTGATCTTGTCGCAGTTGGAGATGCAGACCAGCGCGTCGGCGCAGTGGCCGTTCACCATGTACTCGACGGCATCCGCGATCAGCTCGCGCGAGGGCAGGCTGTAGAGCATGCCGTCATGGCCCATGGCGATGCCGTCGTCGACCGCGATCGTGTTGAATTCCTTGGCGACGCCGCCCGCCGCCTCGATCTCGCGCGCGACCAGCTGGCCCAGGTCCTTCAGGTGGACATGGCCCGGCACGAACTGGGTGAAGGAGTTGGCGATGGCGATGATCGGCTTGCCGAAATCGGCGTCGGTCATGCCGGTCGCGCGCCAGAGGCCGCGGGCGCCGGCCATGTTGCGGCCGTGGGTGGTCGTGCGGGAACGATAGGTGGGCATGGGGCTCGCTCGTTGCGGGGTCGGCAGGTGCCGGGGCCAAACCGTCCGGCAGGTCGATTTCTAGGTCACCGACTCATAATGACGTAGCCAAATTCTGGTGGCTGCGAGCTTGACGAGGGCGAGGTAGTTTTCGGGGTGCTTCTCGAAGCGGGTGGCTACGGCGCGGAAGTGCTTGAGCTTGCTGAAGAAGCGCTCGACGAGGTTGCGGTAGCGGTAGAGGAAGGGACTGAAGGCGACAGTGGCCTTGCGGTTGCGCTTGGGCTTGACGCAGGCCCAGGCGCCTCGATCGGCCAGCGCCTGGCGCAGGGCATTGGAATCGTAGGCGCGGTCGGCCAGCAGGATCTGCCCCTCTTTCATTCCGTCCAGCATGTCGGCCGCACTGCGGCCGTCATGCGCCTGCCCCGGCGTCAGCTTCACGGCGACGGGCCGCCCCTCGGCATCGACCAAGGCATGGATCTTCGTCGTCAGCCCACCTCGCGAGCGCCCCATGCATCGGGGGTCAGGAACGTCCCCGCAGGTGGCTTCCGGCCCCCCTTTTTACCGTTCGCACCGTGCTGGTGGACGCGGATCGAAGAGCTGTCGATCATCTGGAGGTCCCCGTCGTAGGCCGCCGAAACCGCCGCGAAGATGCGATCCCAGACCCCCAGCTTGCGCCACCGGACGAAGCGGTTGTAGCAGGTCGTCGCCGGCCCGTAGCGCTCCGGGATGTCCGCCCACGGCGAACCCGTCCGCAGCCGCCAGTAGATGCCGTTCAGCACCCGGCGGTCGTCCACGCGCGGCACTCCGCGCGGCTTGTTCGGCAACAGCAGCTCAATGATCGACCACTCGAAGTCCGTGATCTCGTACCGGCGAGGCTTCATCCATACTCTCCCTCGCCAGAGGGAATCACGACAGCCCTCAAACCGCTACCCGTTTATGAGTGCGTGACCTAACCTGCTGGGCAATCTGATGCGCAGCGTCACCTTCTTCACCTCGACCACCATCTTCATCCTGGGCGGGCTCCTGGCGGTGCTGGGGGCGGCCGACCGGGCGCGCGACATCCTGCAGGGCGTGCCGTTCACCGCCGAGACCAGCAAGATCTTCTGGGAGATGAAGATCCTGGTCCTCCTGGTCGCCTTCACCTACGCCTTCTTCAAGCTCACCTGGTCGATCCGGCAGTTCAACTATTGCTGCATCCTGCTCGGCGCCGCGCCGCCGCCGGACGGTGACGCGGCGGAACTGGCGAGCTGTGCCGCGCGGGCCGCCCGCCTCGCCAACCTGGCCGGCGACAATTTCAATTCGGGCCTGCGCGCCTACTATTTCGCGCTGGCCGCGCTGTGCTGGTTCGTGCACCCGGCGATGTTCATCCTGGCGACGATCTGGGTCGTCCTGGTCCTCTACCGGCGGGAGTTCCGATCGCGCACCCATGCGGCCCTGCTGCGTGCCGGTTGAGGCAGGACGGCAGGGAACGCGGCAACGTTACAGAGAGTTAATCCCGTCATAGCGCTTGGAACGGCCCGCTGGCGCGTTCTTAGGACACTGGGGAGCAGCGTGCCCCGAACGACGAGGAGGATCTCCCGATGACCCGAATCATCAGCGTTTTGAAGCCGTTGCTCGTCGTCACCGCCCTGGCGGGCGTCCTTTCCGCCTGCCATGGCCACCATGGCGGCTACGGCTATCGCGATGGCGGCTACTATGGCTCGCACGGCGGCTATGGGTACCATGACGGCGGCCGCCGCGGCTATCGGGGCGGCGGCTACTACCGCTAGGCCGGGCGGCACCAGAATACCGGATCATCTCTGCATCCAAAGGCAAGAACCATGGAACTCGATCGGCGATTCATGATGCGCGGTCTTCTGGCTGCGGCCCTTCTGGCCGCGCCCCTCGCCGCCGCCGGAGCCGCGCCGCTTGCGACCCCCGACGCGCGCGACCATGCCCAGCCCATGCGGGCCGAGCAGGTCCAGCACCGCGGCGACCACGATCGCGACCTGCGCCGCGGCCCGCCGCCGCCCCGCAACGAGCGGATGGGCCGGCGTCCGCCCGGCCCGCGTGACCGCTATGTCTGGCGCAAGGGCTACTGGGTGGGCGATGGCGGCCGCTATGTCTGGCGTCCCGGCGTCTATGTCGAACGGCCGCGGCCGCGCGCCGTCTGGGTTGCCGATCGCTGGGTCCGCAGGGGTGGGCAGTGGGTCTTCATCGAGGGCCACTGGCGCTGACCAGTAGCCCCGTGAACAAGGGGGAGGCGGATCGGCCTCCCCCTTTTCCGTCGGAGGGACCGATGTCGAACGCGCGCTACTACCTCAGGCCCGCTCTGCTCGCCGTCGCGCTGGCAGGGCTGCTGGGCGGCTGTGCCGTCTATGTGCCGCCGCCGGGCCCGGGGCCGGGCTACTATCGCGGCGGGTATGGCGGCTACTACGCCCCGCCCCCGTACTATCGCGGCTACTATGGCCGGCCATATTTCCGTGGCGGCTGATCCCTAGCGGATGTTGGGGCGATGCTCGCGATTCGCGAGCATCGCCAGGCAGTTCCACAGGACCGTCGCTGCCAGGAACGCGGTCATGCCGCCGACATCGTGGGGCGGGCTGACCGTGTTGATGTCGCAGGCAACCAGGTTCAGGTCCTCGCAGCGGCGCAGGATGCCGAGCCCCTCGCGGGCGGAGGCGCCGCCCCAGGTCGGGGTGCAGACCCCGGGTGCTGCGGCCGGGTCGAAGAAATCCATGTCGAAGCACAGATAGACCGGCCGGCCGCCGATGCGCTCGCGCACCCGGTCGAAGACCGCCCCCTCTCCATCCTCCATCAGCCGGTCCATGGTCACCAGCGTGTAGCCCAGGGCCCGGGCATGCTCGAACACGCCCGGCACCATGGTCGGACCGCGGGCGCCGATATGGAACGAGCGGCCCGGGTCCAGCACCCCTTCCTCGACCGCGCGGCTGAAGGTGGTGGCGGTGTTGTAGCCATCGATCGGGTAGGCATCGGTGTGGGCATCGATGTGGACGACGCAGAGGTCGGGGAACTTGCGGTGCAGCGCGCGGAGCTGCGGCAGGGTGACGGCCCCGTCCCCGCCCATCGTCACCGGCACGGCGCCGGCGTCGACCGCGTGCCAGACGGCGGCCTCGATGCCGGCGAACGACGCCTCGACCAGGCTCGGCGTCACCAGCGCGTCGCCCAGGTCGACGACGTTGAGGGCCGCCAGCGGGCTGCGGCTGGTCGCCGGGTCGTAGGCGCGCAGCAGGGCCGACTGCTCGCGGATCGCGGCCGGCCCCTGGCGCGAGCCGATGCGCACCGGGTGGGTCCCGCAGTCGAAGGGCATGCCGATCACGACGGCCCGGCTGCCGCGTGCGCTGCTCGCGGCCGGCACGTCCATGAAGGTCGGGGCAGGGCGGAACAGATGGGTCATGCGGGGCGGCTCTCCGGGCCGGAGGGATGGCGCAAGGGCGATGCCATCATAGCCGCTGTTCCGGGCCGCCTGTCCAAGCCGGAACGCTTCGCCTAGAATGGCGGCAGCATGCTCCTCGAATAGGCAGCGCACGCATGGGTCGATCGCTCTGGACCATCACCATCTCGGCTGGCGTCATTCTTGGCGTGATCGCCGGGATTCGCCAGGGCTTCGGCCTGTTCCTGCTGCCGATGAGCGCCGACTACGCTCTGTCGCGGGAGGCGTTCGCCTTCGCCATGGGCCTGCAGAACCTGATCTGGGGGTTCGGGGCGCCGGTGGCGGGCGCCATCGCCGACCGCTACGGGCCGCGCCTGGTGGCGGTCTTCGGCATCCTCTTCTACGTCGCCGGCGTCGTCGTCATGGCCGCGAACTGGGACGGGGTGCAGATGCTGGCGAGCGGCGTCCTGCTCGGCATCGGCATGAGCGGGGCCGGGTTCTCGGTGGTGCTGAGCGCGGTCGGCCGCGCCGCGCCGGCGGAGCATCGCGCCAAGGCGCTGGCGCTCGCCAGCTTCGGCGGCTCGATCGGCCAGTTCATGGCGCTGCCCTACACCCACGTCCTGATCAGCGAGATCGGCTGGGTGACGGCGCTGCTCGTCCTGGGCGCCACCTCGCTGCTGGCCGTGCCGTTGGCGATGGGCCTCGGCCGGCGGGTGATGCCGGCCCCGGCCGCGCCCGGCCGCGTGCGCCTCGGCCTCGGTGCCTCGCTGGCCGAGGCGGCACGCGACCGCAGCTTCCTGCTGCTCACCACCGGGTTCTTCGTCTGCGGCTTCCAGCTCGCCTTCATCATGGTCCATCTGCCGCCCTACCTGGGCGACAAGGGGATGGCGCCCTGGCTGGGGGCGGCCGCCCTCACCGTGGTCGGCATCTGCAACATCGCCGGCACGCTCGCCTGCGGCTGGCTCGGCCAGCGGTTCGAGAAGCGGCTGGTGCTGACCTGGCTCTACATCGTCCGCACCCTGCTGCTGACCGCCTTCATCCTGGCCCCGGTGTCCGAGACCTCGGTGCTGCTGTTCGCGGCCGGCATGGGCTTCACCTGGCTGCCGACCATCCCGCTCACCAACGGGCTGGTGGCGCAGCTCTTCGGGCCGACCTACCTGTCGACCCTGTTCGGGGTGGTCTTCCTCAGCCACCAGCTGGGCGGCTTCGTCGGCCCCTGGGTCGGCGGGCTGGCCTTCGACTGGACCGGCTCCTACGACGCGGTGTGGTGGATGTGCGCCGGGCTCGGCCTGGTGGCGGCCCTGCTGCACTGGCCGATCGACGAGCGCCGCGCATCGCGGCCGGTGCCGGCCTGATGCCCGTCCAGGCGGCGGCGGCGTTGGGTGCGCTGGCGCTGGTGCTGGGCGGCATCGCCCTGTGGTGGGACCGCGGGCTGGCCATCATCCTCGACCTGGGGGCGGCCATCGCGGCATGCTTCTGAGCTCCGCGTCGGGTGCCGCTCAATCCAGCCGGAAGCGCGCCACCACCGGGGCGTGGAAGCCGGCGGGGTCGCTGTAGCCGGCTGCGAACGCATCCCGCTCGTCGGCAAGCGTCGTGTTCAGGATGTCGACGCCCAGGCAGCGCCGGGCGAGCGGCCGGGACACCAGCAGGTGGTCGAGCATCAGGCCGCGGCCGTGGCGGACGGTGAAGCGGCGTTCCGGCGGCACCAGGCCGGCCAGGGAGACCAGCGCGCGCCCGGCCAGATCGGCATTGCCGGTCGCCTCCTCCGAGGCGCCCAGGATCGCCAGCGGCGCCTCGTGCTCCTCGGCGTTCATGTCGCCGACGACGGCGATCCAGGCCTCGGGCTCGCGGTCGAAGATCTCCTCGACCAGCAGCCGGGCCTCCAGCGCCTGGGCCGACCGCTTCATCGCCGCCAGGTGATAGCCCTCGGCCCAGCCGGCGATCGTGCGCCAGGCGAACGGGCCGGACTTCTGGCCCGGCACGGCGACGGCGAGCGGCGCGCGCAGATGCAGGTCGAGCAGGTGCAGCGGCCGGCCGACATCGATGGTGACGGCCAGGATCGGCCGCTCGAAGCGCATCGGCGCCTGTTCCGCGCCGCCCAGCCACTGCCAGCGCAGGGGCGGCACCAGGCGGTGGGCCACCTGGTCGACCGCGCCGATCGGGAAGCGGCTCAGGATCACCAGGTTGTGGATGTCGCGCGGGTAGTCGCCGCCGTCGCTGGTGGTGATCGCGCGGTGGAATCCGGCATAGGGCGTGCCCGCCACCAGCCGGTCGAGCGCCGACAGGGTCCGCGGCCGCTTGGGCGGCTCCTGGGCGTTCACCTCCTGCAGGCAGAGGATGTCGGCGGCCAGCTCGGCCAGCGCCCGGCGCAGCACCGGCAGGCGCGCCTCCAGCGGCAGGGCGGGATCCTCGTCGTCGAGGTTCTCCAGGTTGTAGGTCGCGATCCTGAGGCTCATCGTCCCGGCACCTCCGTCCTTGCCAACCGTCTTGCCGCGGGCCCGTTCCGGCGGGCAGACTGCGGCCCGCCTGGGGAGGACAGCAAGTGGCGCACATCGTCGGTGCCGGCGACACCGGCTTCGGCCGGCACGAAGGCCGTTCGACCATCGACCTGATGACGGCTGCCGCGGCGGCGGCGCTGGCGGATCGAGCGCCGACAGGGTCCGCGGCCGCTTGGGCGGCTCCTGGGCGTTCACCTCCTGCAGGCAGAGGATGTCGGCGGCCAGCTCGGCCAGCGCCCGGCGCAGCACCGGCAGGCGCGCCTCCAGCGGCAGGGCGGGATCCTCGTCGTCGAGGTTCTCCAGGTTGTAGGTCGCGATCCTGAGGCTCATCGTCCCGGCACCTCCGTCCTTGCCAACCGTCTTGCCGCGGGCCCGTTCCGGCGGGCAGACTGCGGCCCGCCTGGGGAGGACAGCAAGTGGCGCACATCGTCGGTGCCGGCGACACCGGCTTCGGCCGGCACGAAGGCCGTTCGACCATCGACCTGATGACGGCTGCCGCGGCGGCGGCGCTGGCGGATGCCGGGCTCGGCCGAGGCGACATCGACGGCCTCGTCTGCGGCTACTCCACGACCCATCCGCACCTGATGCTGGCGACCGTGTTCGCCGAGCATTTCGGCATCGATCCCGTCTACGCCCACGCCGTCCAGGCGGGTGGCGCCACCGGCTGCGCGATGACCATGCTGGCCGCCCGCCTGGTCGATGCCGGCCAGTGCCGGCGGATCCTGGTGGTGGGGGCGGAGAACCGGGCGACCGGCCAGAGCCGCGACTCGTCGGTCCAGACCCTGGCCCAAGTCGGCCATCCAGACTTCGAGGTGCCCTACGGCGCCACCATTCCCGCCTACTACGCCCTGCTGGCGTCGCGCTACATGCATGTCCATGGCGTGACCGAGGCCGACCTGGCGGAGTTCGCGGTGCTGATGCGCCGCCACGCGGCGGCCTGTCCGGGCGCCCACCAGACGGCGCCGATCACGGTCGCCGACGTGCTCGCCTCCAAGCCGATCGCCGCCCCCCTGAAGCTGCTCGACTGCTGCCCGATCTCCGACGGCGGGGTGGCGCTGGTGGTGGCGGCCGAGGGGGAGGGGGCCCACATCGCCGGAATGGGCCAGGCGCACCGCCACCAGCACATCACCCATGCCGCCGACCTGACCGAGACCGGCGCGGCGCTGGCCGCGGAGCGGGCCCTCGACGAGGCCTGGGCCGGCATGGACGACATCGACTATCTGGCGATCTATGACAGCTTCACCATCACGCTCACCATGCTCCTGGAAGAGATCGGCTTCGCCCCGCGCGGCGGGGCGGCGGCGATGGCGCGCGACGGCGCCTTCGGGCCGGGCGGCGCCCTGCCGCTCAACACCCATGGCGGGCTGCTCGCCTTCGGCCATTGCGGGGTCGGCGGCGGCATGGCGCACATCGCGGAGGCCTATCGCCAGCTGGCCGGGAAGGCCGGCGCCCGCCAGCTGCCGGGCCGCACCACGGCCTTCGTCCACGGCGACGGCGGCGTGATGTCGTCCCATGTCAGCCTCGTCTTGAGGGCCGACTGATGACCACGCTGGCCGATCACTACTGGGCGGGCTGCGCCGCGGGCGAGCTGCGCTATCGCGCCTGCACCGCGTGCGGGGCGCGGCAGACCTTCCCGCGCGCCTTCTGCCCGGCCTGCGGGTCGGAGGCGGTGGAGTGGCGGCGGGCGGCCGGGACCGGCACGGTCCATGCCGCCGCCATCGTCACCCGTGCCCCGTCCGACGCCTTCCGGCCGCTGGTGCCGTACGCCATCCTCCTGGTCGACCTCGACGAGGGCATCCGCATGATGGCGCACGGCGCGCCGGGACTGACGATCGGGCAGCGCGTCGCGGTCACCTTCCATCTCCACGACGGGCGCCACCTGCCGCGCTTCGTTCCGCTCTGATTCAGCCCCACAGGATCCCCGATGCCGCTCGACGAAGGCCTGCGCGCCGCCCTCGATCCCCGGTCCGTCGCCGTGATCGGCGCATCGGACAACCCGAACAAGGTGGGCGGACGGCCGATCCATTTCCTGTCGAAGTTCGGCTTCAAGGGGGCGGTCTACCCGATCAACCCGGCCCGGGCCGAGATCCAGGGCTACAAGGCCTATCCCGACCTGGCATCCCTGCCGGAGGCGCCGGAGCTGGTGGTCGTCGCCATCCCGGGCGAGGCCGGCGTACAGGCCATCGACGCCTGTGCCGAGCGCGGCGTGAAGGTGTGCGTGGTGATGGCGTCCGGCTTCGGCGAGACCGGCGAGGAGGGACTGGCCGCCCAGCGCTCCATGGTCGCGCGGGCCCGTGCCAGGGGCATGCGCATCGTCGGACCGAACAGCCAGGGGCTGGCCAATTTCGGCACCGGCGCGGTCGCCAACTTCGCCACCATGTTCATCGAGGCGCCGCCCGCCGACGGGCCGGTCGGCATCGTCAGCCAGAGCGGTGCCACCAGCCTGGTGCCCTATGCGCTGCTGCGCGGGCGCGGCATCGGTGTGCGCTATGTCTGCGCGACCGGCAATGATTCCGACCTGACGGCGATCGAGCTGGCCCAGGCCATGGTCGCCGACCCGGACATTAAGCTGCTGCTGATCTATCTCGAAGGGATGACCGACGCGCCCAGGCTGGCCCAGCTGGCGGCGGCGGCGCGTGCCCGCGACCTGGCGATCGTGGCGCTGAAGGCCGGGCGCACCGCGGCGGGCGCCCAGGCGGCCCGCTCGCACACCGGCTCGCTGGCCGGCGAGGACCGGGTGATCGACGCCTTCCTGCGCCGCCACGGCATCTGGCGGGCGAGCGACATGCACGACTGGTGCGCGGCGGCCGAGCTCTATCTCAAGGGCTGGCGGCCGGACGGGCGGCGGATCGTCGCCATCAGCAACTCCGGCGCCAGCTGCGTCATGGCGGCCGACCGCGCGACCGAGCTCGGCCTGCCGCTCGGCCGCTTCCGGCCGGAAACGGTGGAGGGGCTGAAGGGGGTGCTGCCCGGCTTCGCCACCACCACCAACCCGATCGACGTGACGGCGGCCCTGCTGTCGAACAGCCGGCTCTTCAGCGACATCCTGCCGATCGTCGGCCGGGACCCGGCGGCCGACCTGTTCTTCATCGCCATCCCGGTCGCCGGGGCCGGCTACGACGTGGCGGCCTTCGCCCGCGACACCGCACAGTTCATGGCCGCGACCGGCAAGCCGGTGGCGATGGGCGTGCCGCAGCCGAACATCGCCGCCGTCTTCGCCGCGGCGGGCATCCCCACCTATGCCAACGAGACGACGGCGATGCGCGCGCTGGCTCAGCTCGCCGCGCATACCGCCATGATGCGCACGGTGCTGCCGACGATGCCGAAGGCGGCCGCGGTCGAGCTGCCGCCGGGTGCCGCCCCGTTCCTGAGCGAGGCCGACAGCCTCGCCCTGCTGGCCGCCCAGGACCTGCCGGTGGTGGCGCATCGCCTGTGCCGCACGGCCGAGGAGGCGAGGGCGGCCTTCTTCGAGCTGGGCGGGCCGGTGGCGGTCAAGGCGTGCTCGGCCGACGTGCCGCACAAGTCCGAGCACGGGCTGGTGGCGCTCGGCCTCGACGACGCGGACGCGGTCGAGGCGGCCTTCACGGCGCAGATGGCAGGGCTGGAGACGCTGGGCGCCAGGGCGGACGGCGTCATCGTCGCCCGCATGGTCAAGGGCCGGCGGGAACTGGTGCTGGGGGCGCGGCTCGACCCGATGGTGGGGCCGGCGATCCTGGTCGGCGACGGCGGCAAGTATGTCGAGGCGCTGGGCGACGTGGCCGTGCTGGTGCCGCCCTTCACCCAGGCCGAGGTTGTCGACGCGTTGATGGGCCTGCGCATCGCGCCGATCCTGAAGGGCACCCGCGGCGAGCCGGCGGTCGACCTGTCGGCCTATGCCGACGCGGCCGTACGCCTGGCGGCGATGATGCTGGAGGCGGGCGGGCGGATCGCCTCGGTCGACCTCAACCCGGTGATGGTCGGCGCGGAGGGCGAGCCGACGGCGATCGTCGACGCGCTGGTCGAGCGCGCATGATTCTCCGGCCGCCCGCGGCCGGCGACCTGGCCGGCCTGCTCGCGCTCAACAACGCCCATGCGGTCGAGCTGTCGCTGCTGTCGGCGGACGGGCTGCAGCACCTGCTGGACGGCGCGTTCCACGCCCGGGTGGCGGACGAGGGGGCGGCCCTGCTGGTCGCGTTCGACCAGGACGCGGACTATGACAGCCCCAACTTCCTGTGGTTCCGCGGGCGCTATCGGCGCTTCGTCTATGTCGACCGGGTCGTCGTTGCGCCGGCGGCCCGCGGCCGGGGCCTTGCCCGGACCCTCTATGCCGACCTGTTCCTGGCCGCGGCGGCGGCCGGGCACGCGCACGTCTGCTGCGAGGTCAACGTCGACCCGCCCAACCCGGCGTCGGACGCCTTCCACGCCGCGCTCGGTTTCGCCGAGGTCGGCCGCGCCCGCCTGGCCGACCGTGGCAAGGGCGTGCGCTACCTGCTGCGAGACGTGGCGTAGGCCCGGGGGCCTTCTGTCGCACCCCATTGCGGCCGGCCGTCCGCGGCCGGACATTCCTTCTGGAAGCGAGGGGACCAGCATGGACGAGCATCCCGAGGGTGGGCCGGAGCGGCGGCAGCTGCTGACGCAGGACGTGATGGAGCGCACCCGGATCGACGAGGCGATGATCGGCCGGCTGGTCGACGCCTTCTATTCGGCGGTGCGCGCCGACCCGCTGCTCGGGCCGATCTTCCTGAAGCAGGTCGCCGACTGGGACGTGCATCTGGGGCACATGCGCGAATTCTGGTCGTCGGTCGCCCTGCTGACCGGCCGCTACCACGGCCGGCCGATGGCGCCGCACATCCGCCTGGCGCTGGAGACCGCCCATTTCGACCGCTGGCTGGCGCTCTTCGAGGAGACCGCGCTGCGGGAATGTCCGCCCGCGGCCGCGGCGCACTTCCTGGAGCGCGCCTACCGCATCGCCGAGAGCTTCGAGCTCGGCATCGCCTTCCATCACGGCCGGATGCAGCCGCCGGGCAAGCGGCCACGGCCGGACTGGATGACGGCGGCCGAGGGTCAGCGCGCCGGAATCGCCACCGCGTAGCGGCCGTCCTGCCAGGAATAGACCGCGTATTTCGGGTCGACCACGTCGCCCTTGGCGTCGAAGCGCAGGGTGCCGACGACGGTGTCGAACGCTCCGGCGCGGAGCGCGGCGGCGACCGGGCCGCTCTTGACCGACCGGGCCTTCTCCGCCGCCGCGGCCCAGACCTGGATCGCGGCGCAGGTGTAGAGCGCATAGCCCTCGGGCTCGTAGCCGCCCCGGCGGAACTGCTCGACGACGGCCTTGGCGGCCGGCTCCTCGCGCGGGTCGGGCCCGAAGGTCATCAGGGTGCCGGTGCCGGCCGCCCCGGCGATCTTCCAGAACTCGTCCGTCACCAGCGCGTCGCCGGAGATCATCACCGCGTCGAGCCCCTGGTCGCGCGCCTGGCGGACGATCAGGCCCGCCTCGGTGTGGTAGCCGCCCAGATAGATGGCGCCGATGCGGGCGGCCTTCATCCGGCTGACGAGCGCGGTGAAATCCTTGTCCCCCTGGGTGACGGCCTCGTACATCGCCTCCCGCTTGCCGCCCTGGCGATAGACGGCGCGGGTCGCGTCGGCCAGGCCCCGGCCATACGATGTCTTGTCGTGCAGGATGGCGACCGGCCGGTCGCCGAAGCGATCCAGCAGCAGCCGGCCCGAGACCTTGGCCTGGGCGTCGTCGCGGCCATAGGTGCGGAAGACGGTCTTCCAGCCCTTCTTCGCCGCGTCGTCGGTCAGGGCCGGCGCGGTCGAGGCCGGGGTGATCTGCAGGATGCCCGCCTCGTGGTAGATGGCGGAGGCCGGGATCGAGGACGACGAGCAATAGTGGCCGGCGACCAGCGCCACCTTGCGGCCGGCGAGTCGATTGGCGACGGCCACGGCCTGTTTCGGATCACAGGCGTCGTCGCCGACCTCCAGCCGCAGCTTGCGGCCGAGGACGCCGCCCGCGCCGTTGATCGTCTCGACCGCCAGCTCAGCGCCGCGGCGCAGCTGCTCGCCGAAGATCGCGTACTGCCCGGTCATCGGGCCGACGGTGGCGACCACGAGGTCGGCGGCGGCGGCGGGCGGCGAAAGAGCGGCGCCAGCCAGCAGAGCAAGACCCGCCAGGAACACGCGTCGCCGCATCATCCGCCTCCCGCTGTCAATCGGCGCACCGTCGCGCGCCCGCGTCGGCTTCCGACCCGCCGCTCCCGACGATATCGCACCGACATCGGTTCGGTCGAGAAGCGAGAGGGCCGCCCGGGTGCCGCCGGGGAGAGGCGGTGCGCCGCAGCCGCGCGCGGCGCGGGCGACGGAGAACGGGCGATGAAGCCGCCGCCGGCGGGGCCGCGTCGTGTTGCGCGCCCCGCCGGTCGCCGGCCGATCCGTCGCCGGCTCGTTCAGTTCGATATGCGGAAGGCGAGGACGGGCAGGTCGTCCATCTGCAGCGTCTCCGCCTTCGCGGGAACAGGCCCCCGCTCGAACAGGCGCTGGAGGTCGCCCGGAGTGGCGTCCACCCCCAGGATGATCGCCTGGACGATCGGACCCTCCTTCAGGCGCAGGTGCCCGTAGACATAGGGCGCGATCTTCTCGAAGCGCGGATGACAGGCCGGCGATATGTTGTGCGTGGCGAAGAGCAGGGTGGCATCGCCGCTCAGTTCCACGGGCTCGACATCCCAGCTGCCGCAATGCTCGCAGCAGCCGGTGGGCGGGAAGGTGTGGCTTCCGCAGGACTTGCAGACGATCGCCCGGAACAGGCCTGCTGCGAGCCCCTCGTAGTAGCCGGCGATGGCGCCCGTCCGCTCGGTGGTGTTCTGCATGTCAAAGACTCCCGAGGACGATGACGGTTCCGATCATGGCGTATCCGTGCGTGTGGATGACGGAGATGTCGGGCACTTTGGGGATCTGCCGCGGCCCGGCCTGGCCGCGCATCTGGAGGACGGCCTCGTAGGTGTCCGTGCCGGCGCTGGCGCCCCAGGCGTGCCCGAAGGCGTGGCGCCCGCCATGGGTCGACATCGGCCGGTCGCCGTCGAAGCGCAGGCGGCCTTCGCGCGCGGCATCGAGCCCCTTGCCGGCTTCCAGATAGCCAATCGTCTCGGCGGTGCAGATGCCGGAGATGTGCGAGCAGTCGTGGGTGTGGAGATAGCCGATGTCGGCGGCCGTGATGCCGGCCATGTCGAACGCCGCATCGATGGCCCGCTTGTCGAACTCCCAGAAGGTCGGGTCCTCGCCGTACCAGGGCAGGTCGCTGTAGCTGACGCCGAACCCCTTCAGCTCGACGGGCCGGGACCGGCCGCCCTTGGCCAGGTCGGCGCGCGTGATGACCATGGCGGAGGCGCCGTCCGCGGTGGTCACCAGGCTCAGCAGCCGCGACGGCCAGGCGACGAACGGGTTGTGCTCTTCGGACTGCCAGTATCCGAAGGGATCGCCGAAGCCGTCCCGCGCCGCGCGGTCTTCGAGCTTCTCCTGGATGTTGGCCTTGGGATTCATCGAGCCGTGCAGGCGCCGCGTGCGGCAGACCTCGAACATGCCGCGATCGAAATCCTCGATCGAGATGCCGTGCTTCCGGCAGTAGCCGAGGGCGACCAGGCCATTGTAGGTCGAAAAGATGTCGTAGCCCTGCGGCACGCCATAGGCTTGGTTGACCGCCATGTCGGTCCACAGCCAGGTCTGCTGGTGGGAGATCGGCTCGCGCTCGTAGGGGCTGTGTCCCTTGACCTTGGTGCGCGTGGTCTCCAGGCCGTAGACCAGCACCGTATCGTAGACGCCGGCCGCGATCGCCATCGCCGCCATGGCCGCGCCCACGTTGGTGGTCGAGCATTGCGCTTCGAAATGCACGCCGGCCTTGAACTGCGTACCGGTCCATTTCGAGAGCTGCGAGTAGGTACCCGGCACCTGCGAGCTGTGGACCATCGCGTTGCCCGCGAAGACCGCATCCACGTCCTGGCCCGTCAGTCCGGCATCGTCGAGGGCCTCCTTGACCGCGCTTGCCGTCAGTTCCTGGATGCTCATGCCCTTGATCTCGGGCGTCTCCAGCAGATTGCCGAAGCGCGAGCAGCCGACGCCAGAGATAACCACTTGCTCTCGTAGCTTGTTTCTCATGGACATGGCCTCTTGTGTCCGCTGGTCGCAGCCAGCAAGGAATTTCGGCTATTTGTCTTCGACGCGGCATGACCGCGTGAATACAAAACAGACAAACAGGTCCGTCTTTGGATTTCCTTGATCTGGATCAATATCTGCGGCGACCGGGTGTCCGTCTGGCTGCATGCCGCGGCGCCGGTTCCGGCCGACGGTCGGTCCGCCGCCGCCCTATGCCGGATTGGCGGCGATCGGGCAGTCGCGGCGGCCCGTCCTTTGCTATGCTGATCCAGCGACCGGGATGCCCGCGCGTCCCGGCATCCTTCCCCGAGCCACCGACGTCCCGCCCCCCGAGGAGACCAGACAGCATGAACGCGATCCGCCCGAATTCGGCGATGGCCCGCGACATCGCCTTCCACATCCACCAGCAGACCGACCTCAAGGCCCACAAGGAGCAGGGCGGGACGCTGTTCACCAAGGGCAACGGCATCCACGTCTATGACGAGGCCGGCAAGGAATACATCGAGGGCATGGCGGGGCTGTGGTGCGCCTCGCTCGGCTTCAGCGAGAAGCGGCTGGCGGACGCCGCCTACAAGCAGTTGCTGGAGCTGCCCTACTACCACACCTTCTTCGGCAACGGGCACACGCTGGCGACCGACCTGGCCGAGAAGCTGATCTCGATGGCGCCGGTCAAGATGTCGAAGGTGCTGTTCCAGTGCTCCGGCTCGGAGTGCAACGACGCCGCCGTCAAGCTGATCTGGTACTACCACAACGCCATCGGCAAGCCGGAGAAGAAGAAGATCATCGGCCGCGAGCGCGGCTATCACGGCAACACGATCGCCTCGGTCAGCATCTCGGGCCAGCCGCACATGCGGGCCGGCTTCGACATCCCGCTGCCGGGCTTCGTCCACACCGACAACCCCAACTACTACCGCAATCACGAGGAAGGCGAGACGGAGGAGCAGTTCTCCGACCGCATGGCCGCCAACCTGGAGAAGCTGATCCTGGCCGAAGGGCCGGAGACGGTGGCCGCCTTCTTCGGCGAGCCGGTGCAGGGCGGCGGCGGCGCCCTGACCCCGCCGCGCACCTACTGGGCCAAGATCCAGGCGGTGCTGAAGAAGTACGACGTGCTGTTCGTGGCCGACGAGGTGATCTGCGGCTTCGGGCGCACCGGCAACATGTGGGGCTGCCAGACCTATGACATGCAGCCGGACATGCTGTCCTGCGCCAAGGCGCTGACCGCCTCCTACCAGCCGCTGTCGGCCTTGATGATCTCCGAGAAGATCTACGACGCGATGGTGAAGCAGAGCGAGACCCATGGCAGCTTCGGCCACGGCTTCACCTACGGCGCCCATCCGGTCGCCTGCGCGGTCGCGCTGGAGACGCAGAAGATCTACGAGGAGCGCGACATCGTCGGCCATGTGAAGGCCGTCTCGCCGGCCTTCCTGTCGGGGCTGGAGAAGTTCCGCTCCCACCCGCTGGTCGGCGACGTGCGCGGGGTCGGCCTGATCGCCGGCGTCGAGCTGATGGCCGACGGCGCCAAGCGGGTGCCGTTCCCGGCCGAGCGCAAGGTCGGCATGGCGGTGATGGCCCGGGCGGCCGAGCATGGGCTGATCGTGCGCGCGATCGGCGACCGCATCGCCTTCACCCCGCCGCTCATCATCACCGAGGCCGAGATCGCCGAGATGCTGAGCCGCTTCGGCAAGGCGCTCGACGATGTCTACGCGACCCTGAAGGCCGAAGCGGCGGCCAAGGCCGCCTGAACTGCCGGCGGGCCTTCGGCCGCGATGCCGAAGGCCCGCCCAATACCGAAAAAATCCTGGAGGAAGTGCCAATGATCGAAGTGCTGGATGTCGAGACGGCGCCGGGCCTGGTGTTCGACGTGTCCGTGGCCGGCCCGGAAGACGGGCCGATTGTCCTGATGCTGCACGGCTTCGTCGTGTCCCGCCACTACTGGAACGCCCAGGTCGAGGCGCTGGCGGCTTCCGGCTTCCGGGCGGTGGCGCCCAACCAGCGCGGCTATGCCGCCGGCGCCCGGCCCGATACCAACGACTTCGAGCAGTACCGCATGGAGCGGCTGATCCAGGACGCGTTCGACATCGTCGACCGGGTCGGCACGCCCGGCCAGCGCATCCACCTGGTCGGCCACGACTGGGGCGGCAGCCTGTCATGGGAGATGGCGGACCAGCAGCCGGAGCGGATCATCAGCCTGACCATGCTGTCCCGGCCTCACCCGGCCGCCTTCCTGCGCGCCTTCGCCATGCCGGACGGGGTGCAGGCCAGGCTCTCGGGCCACCACACCGATTTCCTCGACCCGACGGCGGGGGACCGGCTGATGGCCGACGACGCCAAGTGGATGCGCGACCGGCTGAAACGCAACGGCGTGCCCCCCCACAAGATCGAGGAGCACATGGGCGTACTCGGCAACCGCCCGGCGCTGGAGGCGGCACTCGCCTGGTACCGTGCCCGGGGCGTGCACAAGCCGGTCGGGCCGACCAGGGTGCCGACGCTCTTCCTGTGGGGCAATGTCGACGATACCGTCGGCCGCGTCGCCGCCGAGGACACGGGCGAGTTCATCGCCGCGCCCTACACCTTCATCGAGCTGCCCGGCGTCGGCCACTACGCCGCCGACCAGGTGCCGGACCAGGTGAACGAGGCACTGCTGGCCCACGTCCGGAAGTACTCGGCATGAGGCACATGGGCAGACCCCGGGCGCGCCGGCTCACGTCAGCGCCGGCGACGCGTCCCGCGTCATGGCCTGCTCGAACGCCTCGGCCCTGATCTTCAGCACCCGCAAGGCATCCGGTTCGATGCCGCAGCGGGACGCGGTGGAGAGCACGAGGGCGACATGCCGGCGAAGCGTCCGGCGCCGGTCCTCGCGGGGCTCGGCGTCGGCGACCTCGGCCAGGGTCGCCACCAGGTGGATGAGCACCGACGGGCACTGCTCGGCGTTCTGGCGCAGGGGGGTGAACATTGCGTCGGCCAGACCGTCGTAGGTGACGGCAGGGCGGGACAGAACCTCGATGCCGTCGCGCACGGAGGTTCCGGTCGGCAGGTGACGGTCGACCAGCTCGCACAGGGTGGCGCCCATGCGGTCCAGCACGGCGTTGGCGGTCTGCGGATCGTTGATTCCGGGCGACAGGGCGCGGACCGCGATGTCGGCCAGCTGCCGGACGGCGAATTCGAGGTCGGCCGTGGCGACCCGGCGGCCGCCCACCGCGGTCGCATCCGCCAGCGCGTCATCCAGCCCCTCCACGGCCCGTGAGGCCTCCAGGATGGGTACGCCGGGGAAGACATAGTGGCCGGGCCTGACCGTCAGCCGCAGGCGGACCTCCTTGGCGTGCGCCCAGTCGGCCAGCCCCTCGTCGTCGAGTTGCTGCAGGTAGCCTTGGTGGCGGTGGGGAACGCGGGCCGCCGCCGGCCATTCGGCGCGGGATTCCGGCGGCCCGGCGCTTTCGGTGGTGAGCCGCTCGATGGACTGGCGCAGGTCGGCGTGGACAAGGTCGATGACGGTGTCGACATTGATGCGCCCGGCCATGTGGTGGACGAAGAAGACCAGCATCGCCACGCATACGAAGGCGAGCAGGATCGAGACGGTCACCGCCAGGTGGGGGACGAAGGCGCCCTCGTCGGCGCCGCGCACGGAGCGGAGCACCATCAGCGCGTAGGCGAAGGTGCCGAGGAAGATGCCGAGGGTGGCCTGGTTGCTGCGGTCGCTGGTGAAGTTGCTGAGCAGGCGCGGGCCCATCTGGCTCGACGCCAGGGTCAGCGATGCGATCGTGATCGAGAAGATGGTGCCGGCCACGCCGATGGTGGAGGAGGCGACGGCCCCCAGCAGGGTTCGCGCCCCGGCACCCCCGCCACTGTAGAGCCAGCCGTCCGGCAACCAGGACGACACGGCTCCGGAGCGGTCCAGGTCGACCAGGGCCTCGCCGAGGACGAGACCGAGCACGACCAGACCCGCTGGAAGGAGCCAGAAGCTCTCCCCGAGGTCGACCAGGAACTGACGGATCCGCGAGCGCATCGTCCGGCTGCCTCCGGGCCGGGCGGCTTGCCGGCTACACCGTCCCGATGGCGTTGGCCGGCGAGCCCACCGCGCCCGGCAGGCGCAGCGGCGGGGCGGTCAGCAGGAAGCGGTAGCGGCCATGGGCGCGCAGCCAGTCGGCCAGCGGCGACAGGTGCCAGATCTCTCCCAGGTGGATCCCCAGCTTGAACAGGCAGTGGGCGTGCAGCGGCAGCGAGCAGCAGGGATCGTCGTCGGTATCCAGCGCCGGCTGCTGCTCGACGGCGTAGTTGTCGGCGATGAGGGCGACCAGGTTGCTGTCGGTGATCCATTGCAGCAGCCGCTCGTCGCGGCCGTCGAGCGTGGCACAGGACCGGTCCAGCTTCTCGGCGTCGGGCTTCTTGTTCATGGACAGGATCACGTCCGAATAGCCGGTGCGCAGGCAGACCATGTCGCCCGGCTCGACCTCCACCTTGTCCGCCTCCATCGCCCGCATCAGCTGGTCGTAGCCGACCACGGTGCGGTCCCAGCCATAATGGGTCAGCAGGTCGATCATCACGGCGCGGCCCTGGACGCACTTCTCGGCCATGTTCTCGATGCCGAGCCTGGTGGCGCCGGGGGCGTGAGGCCGCGGAATCTCGTCGCCGTCGCGATACTCGATCGGGCCGATGATGTGGTCCCAGGCGCGGAAGCCGTTGTAGTAGACCATCTCCGCCCGGCCGTCGCCGTCGGCGTCGAACTCCTGCCCGACATGGGCGAAGCTGTCCCACTGGGTCGAGTATTGCAGGTGGATCAGCGCCGCGTCGTCGCTGATCACGTCGACCAGCCGGCGGTTGGTCAGGCGGAGCGGGAAGTTGAGGTTGGGCTTGCCGTCGCGCACGGTCGGCTGGAGCTTGGGCGGGTGGCGGCGCGGGTTGACCTTGGCCTCGCCCGGATAGTCGAGCGGCAGCGACAGGCAGAAGGGGATGCCCTCGCGCACCTCGGCCATGCCCTTCTTGACCTGCTCGGGCGTCAGCAGGTTGAGCCGCCCCAGCTGGTCGTCCGGGCCGAACTCGCCCCAGTTGGAGCCTTCGGGGCGGTTCTTCCAGCGCGGATTGGTCGGCATCGGGTGTCCTTCTGAGGGCGGCGGCGAGTCTAGAACAGCTTCATCAGTTCGACCCGGTCGTGCAACGGGTCGGGTGGGCCGTCATAGATCTTGCGGCCGGTCTTCAGCACCGCGACGCGGGAGGCGATCGGCAGGCTGTACTTCACGTTCTGCTCGACCATCAGGATGGTCGTGCCCATGGTGCGGTTGATGTAGGCGATCGCCTCCATCACCTTGTCGACGAGGTTGGGGGCGAGGCCGATCGAGGGCTCGTCGAGGATGACGAGGCGGGGCGCATGCATGAGCGCCATGCCGATCGCCAGCATCTGCTGCTGCCCGCCCGAGAGCGTGCCGCCGATCTGGGAGGCGCGCTCCTTCAGGATCGGGAACATGCGGAAGACGGTGTCCAGCCGCTCCGGCAGCAGCGACTTGTCCGGCTCGACGAAGGCACCGAGGTCGAGGTTGTCGCGCACCGAGAGCGTGCGGAAGATGCCGTGCCCCTGGGGGATGAAGGCGATGCCGTCGGCCACGTTCTCTGCCGGCCGCCGACCGGCGATGTCGCGGCCCTCGTAGCGGATGGTGCCCTCGGCGGCCGGCAGCAGGCCGAACAGGGTGCGCATCAGGGTCGTCTTGCCGGCGCCGTTGTGGCCCAGCACCAGCACGATCTCGCCCTTGCCGACCGCCAGGTCGACGCCGTGGACGATCCGCTTGCGGCCGTAGCCGGCGGCGACGCCGGTGGCTTCCAGCATGGTCTCGCTCATTTGAAGTACCGTTCGGCCAGCACCGGGTCGGCGATCAGGGCCTCGGGCGTGCCCTCGGCGATCTTGCGCCCCTCGTCGAGGAACACCGCCCAGTCGCACAGGCCGCGGATGACGTCGAGATTGTGCTCGATGATGCAGATCGTCTTTCCCTGCTCGGCGAGCCGGCGGATGATCGGGAAGATGCCCTCCATGGTGCCGGGGTCGAGCCCGGACAGGGGCTCGTCGAACAGCAGCACCTCGGCGCCGGTCGCCAGCAGGCGGGCGATCACCAGCAGCTTCTCCTCGGCATAGGACAGGTTCTCGGCCAGCTCGCCCGCCTGGCCCTCCAGCCCGACGAAGCGCAGCACGGCCATGGCCCGGCCCAGATTCTCCCGCTCCTCCGCCCGCACCACCCAGGGCAGGAAATAGACGTGCAGCAGCCCGTCGCCCTTCTGCCGCGGCAGGGCGACCCGGACATTGTCGAGCACGGTCATGCGCCGGAACAGCTTCAGGTCCTGGAACGAGCGCGCCATGCCGGCGCGGACGATGTCGTGCGGGGCACGGCCGGACACGGTGCTGCCGCGAAAGCGCACGGTGCCGGCATTGGGCCGCAGGAAGCCGGTCAGCAGGTTGAAGGCGGTGGTCTTGCCGGCGCCGTTGGGGCCGATCAGGCCGACGATGCGGCCGCGCCGCAGGTCGATCGAGAAGTCGCGCACGGCGACGATGCCGCCGAAGCTCTTCATCAGGTCGCGGCCCTCGACGGTGACGGCGCCGTCGGCCGCGGCCGGCGGGGCGAGAGGCCCCAGCCCGTCGGCGCCGAGGCCGGGCGGCACCCGGGCCCGCCTGGCGTCGTGCTCCGGCAGCAGCCCCTCGGGGCGCAGCCGCAGCATGACGATCAGGATCACGCCGTACATCACCTGGCGCAGCTTGTCGGCGATGTCGGGCGGCAGGTCGACGAACTTCAGGAGCTCCGGCAGGACCACCAGGATGGCGGCGCCCAGCACCGAGCCGAGCAGGTTGCCGGTCCCGCCCAGGATGACCATGGCCAGGATGTAGATGGTGGTCTCGATGGTGAAGGAGACCGCGCTGACGAAGGCGATGTAGTGGGCATAGAGCCCGCCCGCGACCGAGGCGATGCCGGCCGAGGCGGCGAAGACGATGAGCTTCATCGCCACCACGTTCTTGCCGACCGCCTGGGCCGCGGCCTCGTTCTCGCGCATCGCCCGGAGCGCCCGGCCGAAGGGCGAGGCGCCGAGCCGCCAGGCGGCCCACAGGGAGAGTGCCGCAACGCCCACCGCAAGGGGCAGGAAGCGCCCGGCGGTGTCGAGCGGCACGCCGGCGATCCGGATGCGCGGGACGCCGCCGATGCCTTGGGTCCCGCCGGTCAGGCTGGTCCAGTTGAGCATGATGGCGACGGCGATGATCTGCAGCGCCAGGGTGATGATGACCAGGTACTCGCCGCCGACCCGGAGCGCCGGCAGGCCGATCGCCAGCCCGACGATGGCGGCGAGCCCGATGCCGACCAGGAGCGGCCAGGGGAAGGGCAGTCCGTAGCCGGTGGTGAGGATCGCGGTCGTATAGGCGCCGACCCCGAAGAAGGCCGCGTGCGACAGCGCGAACAGGCCGGAGAAGCCGATCAGCAGGTTGAACGAGCCGGCCAGGATCGCATAGATCGCGACCATGACCAGGATGTGCAGGAGATAATCCATTGCCGGCGGCCCTCAGCGCACCCGCCGGCCGAACAGGCCGCTCGGCTTGAACAGCAGGATGAGGAACAGCACGACGAAGGCGATCGTCGACTGCCATTCCGTCGGCAGCTTCCACATGCCGATGTTCTCGACGATGCCGACCGCGTAGCCGCCGATGATGGCGCCGCGGAACGAGCCGATGCCGCCGACGATGACCGCGACGAAGGCCATGAAGACGGCGATGAAGCCCATGTGCGGCGTCGCCCCCTCCTTCAGCAGGATCAGGATCGCCGGCACGGCCGCCACCGCCGAGCCGACCGCGAATGCGGTCAGCGACACCCGCACCGTGTCGATGCCGATGATCTGGGCCATCTCGCCATTGTCGGTCATCGCCATCAGCGCCTTGCCGTGGCGCGAGCGGCGCAGGAAGGCGAACAGGGCGAGCGCGATCCCGGCCAGGGCCGCCACCTGCCAGAGCTGGATCGAGGTGACCACCACCGGCCCCCACAGGAAGATGTCGGGGCTGAGGCCGGGGACGACCTTGGTGTCGGTGCCGAAGACGATGCCGATCAGGTTCTCGAGCGTGATGAAGAGCCCGAGCGAGGCGATCAGGACCACCAGGTGCGAGCTGCCGCGGCGCTCGAACGGGCGGTAGAGCCAGAGGTAGGACAGCGCACCCACGCCGGCGGCGGCGAGGACGCCGGCCAGGGCCGCGGCCGGCACCGGCAGGCCGAGCCAGGCGACCGACGCCCAGCAGCCATAGGCGCCGACCGCGAAGATCGGCCCGTAGGCGAAATGGGTGATCCTGGTCGGCCCGAAGATGATCCCGAACCCGATGCCGAGCAGCGCGTAGTGGCTGCCGTTGATCACGCCGTTGACGAGGAGCTGGAGTACGAGATCCATCGGCCGCCGATCGGAAGGCTGGAGGGGTCGGGACGAAGGACGACCGGGCGGCGGCGCTGGACCGCCCGCCGCCCGGGACCGGCCGGCGCTACTTCAGCTCGACGAATTCCTGGAACTCGCCCTTGCCGTCCTTGACCTTGAAGAGGGCGACCCGCTTCTGGGCCACGCCGTTCGCCTGGAAGGTCATCTGGCCGCCATAGACGCTGTCGACCTTCGGGTTCTCGTAGAGGGCCGCCTTCAGCCGCTCGCCGTTCAGGTAGTCGCCGCCCTTCTTGCGGGCGCGGCGCGCCAGCTCGGCGGCCAGGTAGACGCCTTCGTAGTAGTTGGCGCCGTAGAACTCCGGCGCCTGGCCCCAGCGCTTCTCGTAGGCCTCGGCGAAGTGCTTCGACCAGGGCTGGTCGTCGGACGGCTTGAAGTAGTCGTTGAGGTAGAGGAAGCCGTCGGCGGTGGCGCCCGCGATCTTGGCGTCGTTGGCGGTGAACTCGACCCCGATCATCGGCTGCTTCATGCCGAACTCGCGCACCCGCTTGACGGCCAGGCCCGCCTCGGGCGTGAACATCCACACGCCGATGAAGTCGGGGCCGGCGGCCCGCACCTTGGCGACCTGGGTGTCCATGTTGGTCGAGCCCTGGGGCACCGCCTCGGTCGCGACGATCGAGCCGCCGCCCTTCTTCCACACCGGGTCGGCGGTGGCGACGATGTGGTCGCCGACATCGTTCTTCCAGTGCAGCTGGCCCATCTTCTTCAGGCCCATCTTCTGGGCCACCTGGAGCGCGCCCAGCGCCAGGTCGGAGGCGAGCGAGCGGTTGTGGACGATGTATTTCGAGGCGCCGATCATCTTCACCCCGACGCCGCCGCCGTTGATGAGGAAGATGTTGTTCTGGTCGGCGATGGGGGCGATGCCGAGCGTCGGCCCGGTGAATGACGTCATGACGATCTTGGTGCCGTGGATCGACATCAGGCGGTTGATGGCGGCCACGCCCTCGGCGCCGCCCGCGCCCTTGTGGTCCTCGATCACCGCTTCCAGCTTGATGCCGTCGACGCCGCCCTTGGCGTTGATCTCGTCGACCGCCAGGCGCATGCCCTGGGACATGACCTGGCCGTACCAGCTCGCCTGGCCGCTCATGGCGAAGATGGCGCCGATCTTGATGACCGGCGGGTCCTTCGGCGCTTCCTGCGCGCCGGCCGCCCCGGCCAGCGCGAACACGGTCGCCGTCGCGAGAATCGTAAGACCTTTCATGGCGCTCCTCCGGTGGTCGGCATCGATTTCCGATGGCCCGCGGCTGTTGTGCCGTTGCCCGGCACATACCGCTTGGTATGTTATGCGGCCAAGGGTGGCGAAGCGCCCGCCGGATGTCAAACGGCGCGAATGAGGGGGAGGGGTATGACCACCATTCGTATCGGCGCCGGCGCCGCCTGGTGGGGCGACCGGGTGGAGCCGGCCGCCTGGAACGCCGAGCGCGGCCGCCTCGACTGGCTGGTGTTCGAGACGATGGCCGAGGCGACGGTCTCCGCCGCCCAGGTCCGCCGGCGCCGCGACCCCGGCTTTCCCGGCTACGACACCTATCTCGACGACCGCATGGCGGCGGTCCTGCCGCATTGCCTGGCGCGGGGGGTGCGGATCGTCTCCAACCAGGGCTGGATCAACCCCGAGGCGGCGGCCGACCGGATCGCCTGGTGGTGCCGCCGGCTGGGGCACCCGGGGGTGCGCGTCGCCGCGGTCGACGGCGGGATGCTGACCGACCGCATCGCGACCCTCGCCGACCGGGTGCTGGAGACGGGCGGCCCGGTCGCTGGCCTGGCCGGGACCATGGTCTCGGCCGAGGCGTACCTGGGCATCGAGCCGATCCTGGCCGCGCTCGACGACGGCGCCCGGATCGTCGTCACCAGCCGGGTGGCCGATCCCTCGCTGTTCCTGGCGCCGATGGTCCATGCCTTCGGCTGGGCGCTCGACGACTGGGCGCGCCTGGGACAGGGGTCGGGGATCGGCCACCTGCTGGAATGCGGCGCCCAGGTGACCGGCGGCTACTTCGCCGACCCCGGCTACAAGGACGTGCCGGACCCGTGGAACCTGGCGTTCCCGATCGCCGAGGTGGGGCCCGACGGGTCGGCCGTCCTGACCAAGCTTGCCGGCACCGGCGGGGCGATCGACCGGCGGACGGTGAAGGAGCAGCTCTTCTACGAGGTGCACGACCCGGCCCGCTACATCACCCCCGACGTGGTGGTGGACTTCACCACCACCCGCATCGTCGAGGAGGGGCGGGACCGGGTCCGGGTCGAGGGCATCGGCGGCGCGCCGCGCACCCCGACGCTCAAGGTCTCGATCGGCGTAGAGGAGGGGTTCGTCGGCGAGGACATGTTCTTCTATGCCGGCCCGGGCGCGCTCGGGCGCGCGAAGCTGGCCCGCTCGATCCTGGAGGAGCGCTTCCGCCTGGTCGGTCTGGCGGCGGACGACCTGCGCATCGACTTCCTGGGCGTCAACGCCCTGCACGGCCCGGCCTCGCCCGCGGGACCGGAGCCCTACGAGGTCGCCCTGCGGGTCGCCGCCCGCACCCGCACCCGCGCGGAGGCGGCCAAGGTCGGGCGCGAGGTCGATGCCATGGCCGTGTCCGGCGTCGGCATGACCGGCAAGCGGGTGCCGCACCAGGACCGTGTGCGCGAGGTGATCGGCGTCTGGTCGGCGCTGGTGCCGCGCGCCGCCGTCACCCCCACCGTCACCATGCGGGAGAGCTAAGATGCGCGTGCCGCTGCGCCGGATCGCCCATGCCCGCTCGGGCGACAAGGGCAACATCTCCAACGTCGGCGTCTTCGCCTATGACGACGCCTTCTATCCCGCCATCAAGGCCCAGCTGACCGCCGAGCGCTTCGCCGCGCGCTATGCCGGAGTCGTCAAGGGCCGGGTCGACCGCCATGCCGTCGACGGCCTGTGCGCGCTCAACTTCGTCGCCCACGACGCGCTGGGCGGCGGGGTGTCGCGCAACCTCTGCCTCGACAACTACGGCAAGACGCTGGCCGCGGCCGTGCTCGACGTGGAGATCGAGATCGACAACCGGCTGGCGCCGCTGCTGCGCGGGCCTGGTCCGGGGAACTAGGACGCGTGTTGGACCTCGGCCGCAGCGTCCCTCGACTGCGCTCGGGATAGGGAGATTATCTATGTTCCACAGGCGCTTCCGCCGATAGAGGAGCCCCTCATCCCGAGCGCAGTCGAGGGACGCTTGGACTCGGGGCAAGGCGTCGGTTCGATCCAGCCTTGGCGATGGCAAAGGGCCCGTGCCGGGCGTAGGCTGGGCGCTTACTCTCGGGAGCGTCCCCCGGCCTTGATCGCCGACCCCTGGTTCTACTGCCTCGCCATCCCGGCGCTCCTCTTCACCGGCGTATCCAAGGGCGGCCTCGGCGCCGGGGCCGGCATCCTGTCCGTGCCGCTGATGTCGCTGGCGATCCCGCCGACGCAGGCCGCGGGGATCATGCTGCCGGTCCTGTGCGTCATGGACCTGATCGGCCTGTGGAGCTATCGCTCGCGCCATGACGGGGCGAAGCTGGCCTTCCTGCTGCCGGCGGCCGTGATCGGCATCGCGCTCGGCACGCTGACCTTCGGCTGGCTGTCGGAGGCGGGCATCCGCCTGGTCATCGGCGGCATCGCGGTCATGTTCGTGGCCCGCCACTGGATCGGCGTCCTGCGCCGCGACCATGCCCGCCGCCGCCCGCCGCCCGGCCCCGCGGCCGGCATGTTCTGGTCGGCCATCTCGGGCTACACCAGCTTCGTCGCCCATGCCGGGGGGCCGCCGCTGTCGGTCTACCTGCTGCCGCAGAAGCTGGACAAGACGGTCTTCGTGGGCACCACTGTCGTCTTCTTCGCGGTCGTCAATGCCGCCAAGCTCGGGCCCTATGCCTGGCTCGGCCAGTTGCAGCCCGGCAACCTCGCCACCAGCCTGGTGCTGCTGCCGCTGGCGCCGCTCGGCATGGCGCTCGGCTTCTGGCTGCACCGCCGGATCGACCCGGTGACCTTCTTCCGCATCTGCCACGGGCTGCTGCTGGTGACCGGAGCCAAGCTGTCATGGGACGGCCTGCGCGGCCTGCTCGCATGACGGTGCCGGCCGAATCCCAGCCCGATCGCGAGCGCCGCGGGCGTCTGGTCGGGGCCGCCTTCATGCTGCTGGCGGGGCTGCTCTTCATCGCGCTCGACACCATCGCCAAGCTGATGGTCGCCCACTATTCCTTCGTCCAGGTGACCTGGGGGCGCTACTTCTTCAGCATGCTGCCGATCCTGCTGCTGTTCGCGCTGCGCGGCCAGTTCCGCTTCATGCGGACACGGCGCCCGGCGCTGCAGCTGACCCGGTCGGCCCTGCTGCTGTTCGCCAGCGCGCTCTTCGTCCTGGCGCTGCGCTACCTGCCGCTGGCCGACACCATCACCCTCAACCACTCCAGCCCGCTGCTGGTGACGGCCCTGTCGGTGCCGTTGCTGGCCGAGAAGGTCGGCTGGCGGCGCTGGGCCGCGGTGACGGTGGGCTTCGTCGGCGTGCTGGTGGTGGTGCGGCCGGGGTTCGAGGAAATGCACTGGGCGGTCGCCCTGCCGCTGGTGACGGCGACCGCGATGGCCTTCTACAACATCACCACCAGGATGCTGGCGGCGACGGACTCGCCGCTCACCACGATCTTCTACACCGGCTTGGTCGGCACCGTGGTCTCGACCGGCTGCGTGCCGTTCTTCTGGACGGAACCCGACCTGTGGGGCTGGGTGGGGCTGGTCGCCATGGGGCTGCTCGGCTTCATCGGCCACCTCGTCTACATCCACGCCTTCCGCCACGCCCCGCCGTCCTTCCTGGCGCCGATGAGCTATCTGGGCCTGGCCTGGGGCACGCTCGCGGGCTGGGCCCTGTTCGGCCAGCTGCCCGACCTCGGCACCTTCATCGGCATGGGGATCATCGCCGGCAGCGGGCTATACATCCTCTATCGCGAATCGATTCGCCGCCGCGAGCGGCAGTCCTGACCGGATCAATCCGGCCATTCGTGCATTGACGACACAGTCCCCCAGTCGAAGGAGCGACCAGAATGTCCCCTCTCAAGTCCGCGATCCTCGCCGGTGCCGTCCTCCTCGCCCCGCTCGCGGCCCAGGCCCAGGAGCGCGCGACCGCGGCGATCGTCGGCGCCGGCGGCAAGGCGCTCGGCACCGCCACCTTCGTCGAGGCGCCGACCGGCGTCCTGATCCGGGTCGACCTGCAGGGGCTGCCGGCCGGCGACAAGGCCATGCACATTCATGCGGTCGGCACCTGCGAGGACCACGACCACGGCTTCGTCGCCTCCAAGGCGCACCTCAACCCGCAGAACCGCAAGCACGGGCTGATGAACCCGGACGGGCCCGACGCGGGCGACCTGCCCAACGTCCGGGTCCACGCCGACGGCAAGGCGATGGCCGAGGTCTTCACCACGCTCGCTTCCCTGTCGGGCAAGGGCGGCCGGGCCGCGATCCTCGATACCGACGGTGCCGCGCTCGTCTTCCATGCCAACCCGGACGACCACATGACGCAGCCGATCGGCGGCGCCGGTGCGCGCATCGGCTGCGGGGTGATCAAGGCGGCGCCCTGATCGCCCCTCGAGCGGTCTCTAGTCCCCGGCCGGGACGGTGGCGAGCCAGTGGCGGGCGATGTCCGCCCGGGGCGCCACCCACGCCACCCCCGGCCGGGCGACGTGCCGCAGGATGCGATCGAGCGCGCCCATCCGGCCCGGGCGGCCGATCATCCGCAGGTGCAGGCCGACCGAGAGCATCTTCGGGCTGCGCTCGCCCTCACGCACCAGCCAGTCGAAGGCGTCGATGACGTAGTCGGCGAAGTCGGCCCCGCGAAAGCGGTTGGTGTGCTGGAAATGCATGTCGTTGGTGTCGAAGGCATAGGGCAGCACTAGGTGCTGCCGGCCTGCGATCGTGCGGCAGTAGGGCAGGTCGTCGTCATAGGCGTCGCTGTCGTAGAGGAACCCGCCTTCCTCGACCAGCAGGCGGCGGGTGTTGGCCGAGGCGGCGGAGCGGGTGATTGTGCACATTCCAGCGGCGGCGAGAGGGCGGGCTTGAGCGGGCATTCCGAGCGGAAGGCGAAGGCTGACCCGGCCGCCGACGAGGCGATCTACCAGGCGATCACCCGGGCGATCCTGGAGGGCCGCCTCAAGGCTGGCACCAAGCTGGCCGAGCATCGGATCGCCGAATGCTTCGGCGTCTCGCGCGAGCGCATCCGCAAGGTCCTGCACCGGCTGGGCGCGGAGCGGCGGATCGAGATCGTGCCCAACCGCGGCGCCCGCGTCGCCCGCCCGACCGAGGCGGAGATCCGCGCGGTGTACGACGCCCACCGGGTGCTGGAGGCCGGCGTGCTGATGCAGCTGGTCCGGGTCCTCGACGACGCCATCCTGGCCCGGCTCGACCGGCACCTGGAGGAAGAGCGGGCAGCCGCGCTCCGCGGCGACCGGGCGGCCTCGGTGCGGCTGTCGGGTGCGTTCCACATTCATCTGGTCGATGCGCTGGGCAATGCCGAGCTGTCGCACTTCCTGCGCGACCTCCTGAGCCGTTCGTCGGTGATGGTGTCGGTCTACGAGCCCGCCAGCCAGTCGATCTGCGCCGTAGACGAGCACGGCGCGATCGTCGAGGCGCTGCGCCAGCGCGACGCCGGGCGCGCGGTCGAGCTGTCGCGGCACCATTTCCTGCATGTGGAGCAGCGCCTGCGCATCGACGTCGAGCCGGGCCCGCCGCCCGACCTGCGGGCCATCTTCGGGAACCCCCAAGCCGGTTGACGGCGCGCGTGCCACCACGCCACGCTCGATCGACCGGCCCCGCGAGAAGGCCGCCGGCCAGGAGGAGACCACCATGACCCAGCCCCTCGACCCGGCGGCGCTCCCGGCCGGCATCCGCTCGCGCTTCGTCCCCGGCATCAACGGGTTGACGATGCATGTGCTGGAGGCCGGATGGGCGGGGGAGGGGCGACCGGCGATCCTGCTGCTGCACGGCTTCCCGGAACTGGCCTACAGCTGGCGCAAGGTCATGCCGGCGCTGGCGGCGGCCGGCTATCACGTCATCGCGCCCGACCAGCGCGGCTATGGCCGGACCACCGGCTGGGACGCGGACTATGACGGCGACCTCGCCTCGTTCCGCTTCCTCAACCTGCTGCGCGACGCGATCGGGCTGGTCTTCGCGCTCGGCCGCCGGCAGGTGGCGGCCGTGGTCGGCCATGATTTCGGCGCCTCGATCGCGGCCTACGCAGCCCTGGTCCGCCCCGACATCTTCCGCGCGACGGTCCTGATGAGCGCGCCCTTCGCCGGGCCGCCCGGCATTCCCTTCGACACGCTGCGCGACCCGCCCTCGCCCGGCCCGGCCGTCGACATCCACGCCGCGCTCGCCGCCCTGGAGCGGCCGCGCAAGCATTACCAATGGTACTATTCGGGTCGGGAGGCGAACGATGACATGTGGCGCGCCCCGCAGGGCGTCCATGCCTTCCTGCGCGCCTATTACCATTTCAAGAGCGCGGACTGGGCCGGCAACCGCCCGTTCCGGCTGGCGGGCTGGATCGCCGAAGAGCTGGCGAAGATGCCGACCTACTACATCATGGACCGCGACCGCGGCATGGCCGCCACCGTCGCGGCCGAGATGCCGTCCCTGGACGAGGTCGCCGCCTGCGGCTGGCTGACCGAGGCCGAGATGGCCGTCTATGCGGGCGAGTATGCCCGCACCGGCTTCCAGGGCGGCCTGCAATGGTACCGCTGCCGCTCGACCGCCTTGCTGGACGGGGAGCTGGAAGTGTTCGCCGGCCGCACCATCGACGTGCCCTCCGCCTTCATCGCCGGCCGGCAGGACTGGGGCATCTACCAGCGTCCCGGCGCGATCGAGACGATGCAGGAACGCGCCTGCACCCGCATGCTGGGCTGCCACCTGCTCGATGGCGCCGGCCATTGGGTCCAGCAGGAACAGCCGGAAGCGGTCAACCGGCTGCTGCTCGAATTCCTCGCGGCCGCGGGAGACTAGGTCACCCCTCGATCGTCTTCCAGAACGTGTCCTTGTGGACGAGCTTGCCGTCGCGGAAGCGGAAGATGTCGCAGCCGTGCAGGTCGAGGCTGGCGCCGGTGCGGATGTCGGTTCCGGTGACGGTCCAGTAGGAGACCCCATAGTCGCCCGAGACGAAGCGGAAGTGTGGGTTCCAGTGCATGTCGGGGATGTAGGAGAAGCGGTCGCGCAGGAACTGGCCGATCGCCGCCTTGCCCTTGAGCTCGATGCCCGTCTTGGTCGGGCCGCGGGCGGTGCAGAACACGCCATCCTCGGTGAAGTAGGACAGGATGCGGTCGACGTCGCGGCTGTTGAAGGCGGCTTCGATCTCCATCACGAGCGCTTCGGTCACGGCGGTCATCGGGGCGGTTCCTCCAGGGTCTGTTCTGCTGTCGGGCATTCGACCATGACCCCGTCTCCGGGATCAACGTCCATGGCGCCGCCGGACCGGGGCGCGTAGCATTCCCGCCATCCAGAGTCTCCATCGGGCAGGGCGGTCATGGCGCGCAGCGGGTTGACGAGCAGGAAGAAGGCGGCGGGGCCGCAATGGACGCTGACCGCGGTCGGCGACGCGATCATTGGCCACCGCACCCGCCATCTCGACCGGCCGGAGGATCCGGGCTTCCACGACCTCTGCCGTCTGATCCGCGCGGTCGACGTCGCCTCGGTCAACCTGGAGACCAACGTCTTCGACATGGCGACCTTCACCGGCTCGCCGGGGGCGGAGCGCGGCGGCAGCTACCTGATCGCCCCGCCGGCGGCCGTCGAGGATCTGGCGGCGATGGGCTTCCACCTGTTCGCGCGCGGCAACAACCACGCCTGCGACTGGGGCATCGAGGGGCTGCGGGCGACGGCGCGGGTCCTGGACGGGCTGAAGCTGCCCCATTCCGGCTGCGGCGAGCACCTGGCGGCGGCGGGCAGGGCGGTCTATCTCGACACCGTGGTCGGCCGGGTCGCCATGCTGAGCCTGACCACCACCTTCCCGGCCAGCCATCGCGCCGGCGCCCAGCGCGGCGATGTGATGGGGCGCCCCGGGGTCAACGGGATGCGGGTCAAGCGCAAGCTGGAGCTCGACCCCGCCACCTACCAGGCGCTGGCCGCCGCCCAGGCGGCGCAGGGCAACCCGCGCTTCTTCCAGAACCTCAACCTGCCGCTGGCCGAGGGCACCGAGACGCGCATCGTCGAATGGCTCGACCCGCGCGACGTCGACCGCGTGCTGCGCGAGATCCGCAACGCGGCCGCCTTCGCCGACATCGTGCTGGTCAACGGCCACACCCACGAGCCCGCCAACCAGGTGACCGCGACGCCCGACTGGCTGGTCGCGTTCGCGCGTGCCTGCATCGATGCGGGCGCCACCGCCTATCTCGGCCACGGGCCGCACCAGCTGCGCGGCATGGAGATCCATGCCGGCCGGCCGATCTTCTACAGCCTCGGCAACTTCGTCTTCCACCGCGACACCACCGAGCCGGTGCCGGCCGACCAGTTCGAGGTGCTGGACCTGCCCGGCGACACATCGATGCCGATCGACTACTACGCCGCCCGCTCAGCCAAGGGCGCCTCGCTCAACTTCGCCGACGCGGCCTTCTACGAGACGGTGCTGCCGATCCTGCGCTTCGAGGGCCAGGCGGTCACCGGCATCGACTTCCATCCGGTCGAGCTGTCCCAGGCCCTGCCGCCGGGCCGGCGCGGCACCCCGCGCCTGGCCGACAAGGCGACCGGCGAGCGGATCGTGCGCCGCCTGGCGGAGCTGTCCGAGCCGTTCGGCTGCAGCATCGCCTGGAAGGGCGGGATGGGCACCTGGCGCGCGTAGGCATATCGAGCTTCAAGAAATCCGGAAGGGGAAACGCGGTCATGACTCACGGCATCAAGGCGCTCGTCTTCGACGTTTTCGGCACGCTGGTGGACTGGCGCGGCTCGGTCGCCCGCGAGGGGCAGGCCTGGGGGGCCGCGCGCGGCATCGACATCGACTGGTTCGCCTTCGCGGACGCCTGGCGGGGCGCCTACCACCCGTCGATGGACAAGGTGCGCAAGGGGGAGCGGCCCTGGACCATCCTCGACGTGCTGCACCGCGAGACCCTCGACCGGCTGCTGGACCAGTTCGGCATCACCGGGCTCGGCGAGGAAGACAAGGACCATTGGAACCGGGTCTGGCACCGTCTGACGCCATGGCCGGACACGGTCCCGGGCATGCTGGCGCTGAAGCCGAAATTCATTCTGGCGACGGCATCGAACGGCAATGTCGCCCTGCTACTCAACATGGCGAAGAACGCCGGCATGCCGTTCGACACGATTCTGTCGGCCGAGCTCTGCCGCCACTACAAGCCGGACCCGGAGATGTACCAGAGCACCTACACCTTCCTCGGCCTCCAGCCGCACGAGGTGCTGATGACGGCCGCGCACAACTCCGACCTGGTCGCGGCCAGCAAGCAGGGGCTGCGCACCGCCTTCTTCCCGCGGCCGACCGAGTACGGGCCGGCCCAGGTCAAGGACAAGCAGGCCGACCATGCGTTCGACTTCGTCGCGACCGACCTGCTCGATCTGGCGCGGCAGTTGCGTGCCGTCTGAGCTGTCCACCATGCGGAAGGGAGCGGGTTGAGCGCAATCGCGGATCTGGCCGGCAAGCGCGGCCTCGTCGTCGGGATCGCCAACGCGGAGAGCATCGCGGCGGGCTGCGCCATGGCCTTCCGCGATGCCGGCGCCGAGCTCGCCGTCACCTACCTGAACGAGAAGGCCGAGCCCCATGTCCGCCCGGTGGCGGAGGGGCTGCGGGCCGGCATCGTGGTGCCGTGCGACGTGCGCATCCCGGGACAGCTCGACGCCGTGTTCGAGCGCGTCGGGCGGGACTGGGGACGCCTCGACTTCCTGCTCCACTCGATCGCCTTCGCCCCGCGCGAGGACCTGCACACGAGCCTCGTCAACTGCTCGGCCGCGGGGTTCGCGCTGGCGATGGACGTCTCGTGCCATTCCTTCATCCGGATGGCACGGCTGGCGGCCCCGCTGATGACGTCGGGCGGCAGCCTGTTGACCGTCAGCTTCTACGGCGCCGACCGGGTGGTGGAGAACTACAACCTGATGGGCCCGGTGAAGGCGGCGCTGGAGGCGAGCGTGCGCTACCTGTCGGCCGACCTGGCCGAGCGCGGCATCCGCGCCCATGCCATCTCCGCCGGGCCGGTCCGCACCCGGGCCGCGTCCGGCATCGGGCGGTTCGACGAGCTGCTGGACAAGGTCCGGGAGCGCACCCCCGCGGGCCGGCTCGTCTCGATCGAGGAGATCGGCCGGGTCGCGGCCTTCCTCGCCAGCGATGCCGGGGCACCGCTGGCCGGGTCCGTCACCTATACTGACGGCGGCTTCCATACGGTCGCCTGACTGCAGGAGCAGGCAGATGTTGGCTCGACTTCGCCGTTCCTGGCTCGCGCTGGCGATCATCGCGGTCGCCATCGCCGCCAGCTATTTCGCCTGGCGCGGGCTGCGGCCGGCCGGCCTGCCGACGGGCATCGCCAGCGGCAACGGCCGGGTCGAGGCGGTGGAGATCGACATCGCCACCCGCGTCGCCGGACGGGTGCGGGAGATCCTGGTGCGCGAGGGCGACTTCGTGACCGTCGGCCAGCCCCTGGCGCAGATGGACACGGACCAGCTCGACGCCCAGCGGCGGGAGGCGGCGGCCCAGCTGCAGCGGGCGCTGATCGGCATCGAGACCGCGCGCAGCGTGGTCGTCCAGCGGGAGGCCGAACGGACGGCGGCGGCCGCCGTCGTCGCCCAGCGCGAGGCGGAGCTGACCGGGGCGGAGCGCAAGCTGTCGCGCACCGAGCAGCTGGCGCGCACCGACAACGTGTCCTTGCAGGTGCTGGACGACGACCGCGCGCGGGTGCAGGGCATGCGGGCCGCCGTCAGCGCGGCCAAGGCGCAGCAGGCCGCGACCGAAGCCGCGATCAGCGCCGCCCGGTCCCAGGTGGTGGATGCCGAGGCCTCGGTGGAGGTGGCGCGCGCCACCATCCAGCGTCTCGAGGCGGACCTGGCCGACAGCACGCTGAAGTCGCCGCGGGCGGGCCGGGTGCAGTTCCGGGTCGCCGAGCCGGGCGAGGTGCTGGCCGCGGGCGGCCGGGTCCTCAACCTGGTCGACCTGGCCGACGTCTACATGACCTTCTTCCTGCCGACCGGCCAGGCCGGGCGCGTGGCACTCGGCGCCGAGGTGCGGCTCGTCCTCGACGCCGCGCCGCAGTACGTGATCCCGGCGGCGGTGTCGTTCGTGGCCGACGTCGCCCAGTTCACGCCGAAGACCGTCGAGACCGCCGAGGAGCGGCAGAAGCTGATGTTCCGCGTGCGCGCCCGGGTGGCCCCGGATCTGCTTGAGAAATACATCCGGCAGGTCAAGACCGGCCTGCCGGGGGTGGCCTATGTCCGCCTCGATCCGGACGCCCCCTGGCCGGCGACGCTGACCGGCACGCTGGTCGAATGACCGCGCCGACGCGGCCGCCCGCGGTCCGGCTGGAGGCGGTCGGCCTCTCCTACGGGCGGGTGCGCGCGCTCGAATCCGTCACCCTCGACCTGCCCGCCGGCGGCGTGGTCGGCCTGATCGGGCCGGACGGGGTCGGCAAGTCGACCCTGCTGTCGCTGATCGCCGGCGCGCGGCGGGTGCAGGACGGGCGGGTCGAGGTCCTGGGTGGCGACATGGCGGATGCCGCCCATCGCCGCGCGGCCGGGCCGCAGATCGCCTATATGCCCCAGGGGCTGGGCCGGAACCTCTACCCGACCCTGTCGGTCTTCGAGAATGTCGACTTCTTCGGCCGCCTCTTCGGCCATGGCCGCCGGGAGCGCGAGCGGCGCATCGCCGACCTGCTGGACAGCACCGGGCTCGGGCCCTTCGCCGACCGCCCCGCCGGCAAGCTGTCCGGCGGGATGAAGCAGAAGCTCGGCCTGTGCTGCGCGCTGATCCACGATCCCGACCTGCTGATCCTCGACGAGCCGACGACCGGCGTCGACCCATTGTCCCGCCGCCAGTTCTGGGACCTGATCGACGAGATCCGGGGCGGGCGCCCGGGCATGAGCGTGCTGGTCGCCACCGCCTACATGGAGGAGGCGGCGCGGTTCGACTGGCTGGTGGCGATGGATGTCGGCCGGGTGCTCGCAGCCGGCAGTCCGGGCGACCTGATGGAGCGCACCGGCACCGCCTCCCTCGACGAGACCTTCATCGCGCTCCTGCCCGAGGAGAAGCGGCGCCAGCACCGCCCGGTCCACATTCCGCCGCGGCCGCCCGCGGCGGCGGCCGACATCGTGATCGAGGCCGAGGGCCTGACCATGGGGTTCGGCGACTTCGTCGCCGTCGACCATGTCAGCTTCCGCATCGGCCGGGGCGAGATCTTCGGCTTCCTCGGCTCCAACGGCTGCGGCAAGACCACGACGATGAAGATGCTGACCGGGCTCCTGCCGGCCAGCGAGGGCACCGCTCGGCTGTTCGGCCAGCCCGTCGACCCGCGGGACCTCGGCACGCGCCGCCGGGTCGGCTACATGACGCAGTCTTTCTCGCTCTACGGCGAGTTGACGGTTCGGCAGAACCTGGAGCTGCATGCGCGCCTGTTCCACCTGCCGGCGGCGAGCATGGACGGGCGGATCGCGGAGACGGCGCGGCGCTTCGACCTGGCGGAGGTGCTGGATGCCCTGCCGGACGCCCTGCCGCTCGGCGTCCGGCAACGCCTGTCGCTGGCGGTCGCCATGATCCACGCGCCGGAGATCCTGATCCTCGACGAGCCGACCTCCGGCGTCGACCCGGTGGCGCGCGACGCCCTGTGGCAGATGCTGGTTGACCTGTCGCGCCGCGACGCCGTCACCATCTTCATCTCCACCCACTTCATGAACGAGGCGGAGCGCTGCGACCGCATCTCGCTCATGCATGCGGGGATGGTGCTGGTCAGCGACACCCCGGCCGCCATCCGCGAGCAGCGCGGCGCGGCCACGCTCGAGGATGCCTTCATTTCCCATCTGGAGGAGGCGATCGGCGGGGCCGAGCAGGCGCCCCCAAGGGTGATCGAACCGGCGGCGGCGGCGGTGCCGACATCGGCCGCGCGGCGCTTCTTCGATCCGCGACGGATGTTCAGCTACACGCGGCGCGAGGCGCTGGAACTGCAGCGCGACCCGATCCGCGCCACCCTGGCGCTGCTCGGCAGCCTGATCCTGATGTTCGTCATCGGCTACGGCATCAACCTGGACGTTGACGAGCTGACGTTCGCGGCCCTCGACCACGACCAGACGACGACCAGTCGCGACTATGTCCAGAACCTGGCCGGCTCGCGCTATTTCCGGGAGCACGCCCCGATCGCCAGCCATGCCGACCTCGACCGGCGCATGCGCAACGGCGAGCTGAGCCTGGCGATCGAGATCCCGCCCGGCTTCGGCCGCGACGTGGCGCGGGGCCGCGAGGTGGCGATCGGCGCCTGGATCGACGGGGCGATGCCGCAGCGGGCGGAGACCGCGCGCGGCTATGTCCAGGGCATGCATGCCCATTGGCTGGAGACGCGGGCGCGCACGGCGCTCGGCGACGCGGCGCTGGCGACCGACTTTCGCCTGGAGACGCGCTTCCGCTACAACCCCAACGTCGAGAGCCTGGTGTCGATGGTGCCCGCGGTGATCCCGCTGCTCCTGCTGATGATCCCGGCCATGCTGACCGCGCTTAGCGTCGTGCGCGAGAAGGAGCTGGGCTCGATCGTCAACCTCTACGTCACCCCGGTGACCCGGCTCGAGTTCCTGCTCGGCAAGCAGCTGCCCTATGTCGGGCTGGCGATGTTCAACTTCGGCCTCCTGGCGGCCGCCGCGGTGTTCGTCTTCGGCGTGCCGTTCACCGGCAGCTTCCTCGCCTTTGCAGTGGGCGGCCTGCTCTACGTCATCGCGGCGACCGGCTTCGGCCTGCTGATCTCCACCTTCATGGGCAGCCAGATCGCCGCCATCTTCGGCACGGCGATCCTGACCATGATCCCCGCGGTGCAGTTCTCCGGCATGATCGACCCGGTTTCCTCGCTGCAGGGGGCGGGCGCCTTCATCGGCCAGATCTACCCGACGACCTATTTCATGACGATCTCCCGCGGGACCTTCTCGAAGGCGCTGGGCATCGAGGATCTCGCCTCGGCGTTCGGGCCGCTGTTCGTCATCGGGCCGGTGCTGCTCGTGGTGAGCGCGCTCCTGCTGAAGAAGCAGGCCCGCTAGCGATGCGCGCCTCGCACGTCTGGGACCTCGGGATCAAGGAGCTGCGCGGGCTGGCCCGCGACGTGATGCTGCTGATCCTGATCGTCCATTCCTTCACGCTCTCGATCTACACCGCCTCCACCGCCCTGCCGGAGACGCTGAACCAGGCGCCGATCGCCATCGTCGACGAGGACCAGTCGCCCCTGTCGCGCCGCATCGTCGATGCCTTCTACCCGCCGCACTTCCTGCCGCCGCGGCTGATCACCCCGGCCGAGATGGACCAGCGCATGGATGCCGGCTTCGACACGTTCGCGCTCAACATCCCGCCCGACTTTCAGCGCGACGTGCTGGCCGGCCGCTCCCCGGCCATCCAGCTCAACGTCGACGCTACCCGCATGACCCAGGCGTTCAGCGGCAGCGGCTATATCCAGAGCATCGTCACAAGCGAGGTGTCGGCGTTCGTGCAGCGCTACCGCGCCACGGCGACGCCGCCGGTCGACCTGGCGCTGCGGGCGCGCTTCAATCCGGAGCTCAACAAGGCCTGGTTCGGCTCGGTGATGAACGTCATCAACAGCATCACCATGCTGTCGATCATCCTGACCGGCACCGCCCTCATCCGCGAACGCGAGCACGGCACCATCGAGCACCTGCTGGTCATGCCGGTGACCCCGTTCGAGATCATGGCGAGCAAGGTGTGGTCGATGGGGCTGGTGGTGTTCGCGGCCTCGACCTTCTCCATCACGGTCGTCGTCCAGGGGTTCCTGGCGGTGCCGATCGACGGGTCGATCGCCCTGTTCCTGCTGGGGGCGGCGCTGCAGCTGTTCGCCACGACCTCCATGGGCATCTTCCTCGCCACCGTCGCCGGCTCGATGCCGCAGTTCGGCCTGCTGCTGATGCTGGTCCTGCTGCCGCTGCAGGTCCTGTCCGGGGGATCGACGCCGCGCGAGAGCATGCCGGAGCTCGTCCAGACCATCATGCTGGCGGCGCCGAACACCCATTTCGTCATGCTGGCGCAGTCGATCCTCTACCGCGGGGCCGGGTTCGAGGTGGTCTGGCCCCAGCTCCTGGCGCTGGCGGCGATCGGCATGCTGCTGTTCGGCCTGTCGCTCGCCCGGTTCCGGCGCTCGCTCAAGTAGCGGCCGGCGCCGTCCGGCGCAGCTCGACCCGCTTCAGCCGCTCCAGCGTCGCGAAGACGCGGTCGACCCGGCCCGCGCCGTCGCGGGCGAAGGCGAAGACGTGGCGGTGGGCGATCCCGGGCGCGGCCGGTTCCGCCAGGAACAGGTCGCCGCCCAGGTGGCGCAGGGCAAAGGCCCGGCCGCGGTCGCCACCCGGCCCGTAGTCGACCGCCAGCCCGTCGCCGCTGGCCCGGACACGGTGGCGGCTGTCGATGTCCCGGCCCTCATAGATGCCGGCATAGTCCGCCGGCCGGAAGGGGCCCGGTGCCGCCGGCGCCAGCTCCATGCCCTCGCCGCCGAGGTCGAGGGCGAGTGTCCCGTCGGCTCGTACGCGGCCTTGCGCGTGCATCATCCCGCCCAGCTCGTCGGTCGTGCGAAAGCCGTCGCCGTCCGGCTGCAGGCGATAGGACGGGCCGACCGTCTCCAGCAGCCCGCCCGCCAGCCGCACCCATTCGCCGCTGCCGGCGGAGGCGTATTCCCCCGTGGCGGCCGGTGCGTCCGGCTCCGCCGGTGCGGCGCCCGGCACCAGGATCTCCAGCAGCCGGGGGATCATCTGGCCGGGCTGCATGTCCTCGCGGTTCGACAGGAACACGGTGCCGACGCCCAGGTCCGGCAGCAGGATCATCCCGGCCTTGTAGCCGGGCTGGGTCCCGAAATGGCCGATCGCGCGACGGCCGCGCCAGGACCGCACCAGGCAGCCCAGCCCGTAGCGGACGGCGCGCCCGTCGGCCAGCGACGTCGGCCGGGCCATCTCCGCCAGGGCCGGCACCGCGCCCGAGAGAAGGGCCACCGCCCAGCGGCCCAAATCCGCCAGCGTCGAGACCACCGGGTCGCCGCAGATGCCGATTATGTCGGTCGCCCGCTGCCAGCGCCCCCCGTCCTGGACATAGGGTTCCGCCAGGCGGGCGAGCGGGATGCCGTCATGATGCCGGTCGGTGGTCGAGGCGAGGCCGAGCGGATCGTAGACTGCGGCCCGCCGTGCGGCATCCGCACTTTCATGGCCAAGCCGGCGCAGGATCTCGTCGGCCAGGACGAAGTTGACGTTGCCGTACATGTAGCGCCGTCCGGGCCGCGCGCTGGTGCGCGACCGCGACAGCGCGAGGGCGAGGAGGTCGGCGGCCCGCCCCGGGGCCGGGTGCCAGATGCCGCGCAGCCGGTCGATCTCCAGCACGTCGTCGAGGCCGCTGGTCATCGACAGCAGGTGGCGGATGGTGACCGGCTGCCCGTGGTCCGGCTCCGGCATCTCCGGCAGGTGCCGGCGGATGTCGTCGTCGAGCGACAGGCGGCCCTGCATGGATGCCGCCACCATGGTGGCGGCCGTGAACGGCTTGCTGAGCGACACCAGGTGGAAGCGCGTGTCCGGCCGGACCGGGGTTCCCTGGGCCAGGCTGGCGAGGCCGGCACAGCCCGACCAGACGACCCGCCCATCGGCGATCGCGGCGGCGGCGACGCCCGGGCCATCGCCCGGCAGTGCGACCAGCCGGTCGAGCGCTGCGCCGTCGACGGTGGCCGTCATTCGCGCAGCTTCCGTGCCTCCCGGGCCGAATCCCGGTCGTAGCATCGGTCGAGCCATGCCTTGACCACCGGCGTGCGGTCGAGGTCGCCCCACAGCAGGCGGTACATGACGGACGCGACGTTGAGGTCGGCGATGGTGAAGCGATCGCCCAGCAGGTAGGGCCGGCTTGCCAGCGCGGCCTCCAGGGCCGCCATCTTCGGCTCCAGGGTCGCCAGCGCCTTGCCGGCGACGGCCGGGTCGCGCTTCTCCGGCGGGCGCATCAGCGTGTGGAGCGCCCAGTCGAGGATCGGCTGGTCGAGCTCGCTTGCCGCGAACAGGGTCCATTGCCAGGTCAGGGCCTCGTCCCGGAGGGTCTGGGGATAGAGCCCGCCGCCTTCACGCTTGGCCAGGTAGAGGTTGATCGCCAGCGATTCGAAGAGGGTGAGGTCGCCGTCCTGGATGGTCGGAATGGTGCCCATCGGGTTGACCGCCAGGTATTCCGGCGTCCGGTTGCCGCCGTCGAAGCCGATCTGCACATGCTCGTAGTCGAGCCCCAGCTCCTTCGCGGCCCACAGGACGCGGAAGGCGCGGGAACGGGCGATGCCGTAGATCCTGAGGTCGGCCATTCTGGGTGGTGCTCCGTCGGGTGGGGCGTTCGGAACCGAACGGCGATATGATGGCGCGAAAACCGGAGGACGCAAGGAATGGTGGGCAGCCGCGAGATCGCACCGCAACGCTACCGGGCCGCACCCGGCCGCTACTTCGAGGACTTCGAGGTCGGCGACGTCTACGAGCACCGCCCGGGGCGGACGATCACCGAAACCGACAATACCTGGTTCACGCTGCTGACGATGAACACGCACCCGCTGCACTTCGATGCCGCCTACGCTGCGCACAGCGAGTTCGGCCGGCCGATCGTCAACAGCCTGCTGTCGCTGTCGATCGTCACCGGCATGACCGTGGCCGACGTCAGCCAGCACGCCATCGCCAACCTCGGCTGGACCGACATCAAGCTGACGGCGCCCGTCTTCAACGGCGACACGGTCTATGCCGAGAGCGAGGTGCTGGCCAAGCGGGCCTCGGCGTCCCGGCCTCACCAGGGGATCGTCAGCGTGCGCACCCGGGGGCTGAAGGCGGACGGCACCGAGTTCATGGAATTCCAGCGTTCGATCCTGGTCGCGATGCGGGGCCATGGCGTGGCCGACCGCGCCAACTACTGACCCGCAGAAACGGAGAATCCGGCATGGCCCCCACCGCCACCCCGCGCGACCAGGAGGACGCGGCCGAGCAGGACCGGCTGATCCTCGACTCCGTCGGCCGCTTCCTCGACCGCGACGTGAAGCCCCATGTCCACCATCTGGAGCATGACGACATCTACCCCGAGGAGATCGTCGGCAAGATGAAGGAGCTCGGCCTGTTCGGCGCCACCATCGCGGCCGAATATGGCGGTCTCGGCCTGTCGGCATCGACCTACGCGCAGGTGGTCGAGCGGGTGTCGACGGTGTGGATGTCACTGTCCGGCATCTTCAACTCGCACCTGATCATGGCGGCCGCCGTCCAGCGCTTCGGCACCGAGGCCCAGAAGCAGCGGTTCCTGCCGAAATTCGCGTCCGGCGAGGTGCGCGGCGGGCTGGCCCTGACCGAGCCCGACTGCGGCACCGACCTGCAGGCGATCCGCACCGTGGCCCGCGCCGACGGCAATGGCTGGGTCATCGACGGCACCAAGACCTGGATCTCCAACGGCATCCACGGCCATGCCTTCGCGGTGCTGGTGAAGACCGACCCGGAGGCGCAGCCGCGCCACAAGGGCATGTCGCTCTTCATCGCCGAGAAGGGGGAGGGGTTCGTGGCCAGCCGCAAGCTGGAGAAGCTCGGCTACAAGGGCATCGACAGCGCCGAGCTGGTCTTCGACGGCTACCGCATCTCGCACGACAACCTGGTCGGCGGGGTGCCGGGCGAGGGCCTGAAGCACGCGCTGGGCGGGCTGGAGCTGGGGCGCATCAACGTCGCCGCCCGCGGCGTCGGCGTGGCCCAGGCCGCACTCGACGAATCCGTGCGCTACTCGCAGATCCGCAAGACCTTCGGCAAGCCGATCTGCGAGCACCAGTCGATCCAGATCAAGCTGGCCGACATGGCGACCCGGGTGGAGGCGGCGCGCCTGCTGGTCCGGGCGGCGGCGGCCGCCTACGATGCCGGCCGGCGCTGCGACATGGAGGCCGGGATGGCCAAGCTGTTCGCCAGCGAGGCGGCGGTCGAGAACTCGCTGGAGGCGATGCGCGTCCATGGCGGCTACGGCTACTCCAAGGAGTTCCCGGTCGAGCGCCTCTACCGCGATGCGCCGCTGCTGGTGATCGGCGAGGGCACCAACGAGCTGCAGCGCCTGATCATCGCCCGGCAGCTGATCCAGCGGAACCCGGTGTAGGTCCGGGCGATGGTGCCGTGACGCCCGATGGAATGGCTGCTCGTCGTCCTCGTGCCGCTCGCCGGGCTGGTGCTCGTCCGCTGGCTGTGGCGGCTGCCGGCGCAGGGTCATCGCGAGTTGCTGCCGTGGCCCGCGGACACCAGCGACACCCGGCTCGGGCGGGCGATATGCGCCCGGGTGGCGGCCAACCGCGGCAAGTCCGGCATTCGCCCGCTGGCGGACGGCGAGGACGCCTTCGCCGCCCGCATCCTGCTGGCGGAGGCAGCCGAGCGCACCCTCGACGTGCAGTATTATCTGTGGCGCAACGACATGACGGGCAGCCTGCTGTTCGGTGCGCTGCTGGCCGCGGCCGACCGCGGCGTGCGGGTCCGGCTGCTGCTGGACGACAACAACACGGTCGGTCTCGACGGCATCCTGGCGGCGCTCGATGCGCACCCCAACGTCGATGTCCGGCTGTTCAATCCGTTCGTCATCCGCTGGCCGCGGCTGCTCGGCTACCTGACCGACTTCTCCCGTCTCAACCGCCGCATGCACAACAAGTCGTTCACGGCCGACGGCCAGGCGACGATCATCGGCGGCCGCAACATCGGCGACGAGTATTTCGGGGCGGCGCCGGGCCTGCTGTTCGCCGATCTCGACGTCCTGGGCGTGGGCGTGGTCGCGGACGAGGTGGCGGCCGAATTCCGGCGCTACTGGGCGAGCGCGTCGGCCTACCCGGCCGACCGTCTGCTGCCGCCGGGCGATCCCGCCCGGCTGGCCCGGAACCTGTCGCGCGCGGCCCTGGCCGAGCGGCATCCGAAGCTTGCGGCCTTCGCCGACGCGATCGACCACTCGTCGTTCGTGCATGAACTGCTCGAAGGACGGCTGGCGATGGAATGGGCGCCGACGCGCATGCTGAGCGACGACCCTGCCAAGGGGCTGGGGCTGGCGGCGCCGCGAACCCGGGTCGGCTACAAGCTGCGCAGGGCGCTGGGGGCGCCGGCAGGCGACCTCAAGATCGTCTCGCCCTATTTCGTCCCGACCGCGGCCGGTGTCGCATCCTTCGCAGAGATGGCGGCGCGCGGGGTGCGGATCAGCGTCCTGACCAACTCGCTGGAGGCGACCGACGTGGCGGCGGTCCATGCCGGCTATGCCAAGCATCGCCGGCCGCTGCTCAAGATGGGCGTGACGATCTACGAGACGCGGCGGTCCGCAGCGCCGCCGCGGCCGCGCCGCCGCGCCCGGCCCTGGAGCCGGCACCGCTGGCTGCAGGGGCGGGGATTGGCCGGTGGTTCCACCCCGACGGGTGCGGCGGGTGTCGGTTCCGGCTCGACGGGCAGCGCCGCCCGGATAGGGCTCTCGGGATCGAGCCTCCACGCGAAGACCATCTCCGTCGACGGTCGCCGCGCCTTCATCGGCTCGTTCAACTTCGATCCGCGCTCGGACAAGCTCAATACGGAGCTCGGCTTCGTGATCGAGAGCGAGAACCTGGCGCGTCGCGTCGACGGGATCTTCGTCGACGGCGTCCGGGCCAGCGCCTACCAGGTCCATCTGGCCGGCGACGGCTCGCTCTACTGGACCGAATGGCGCGACGGCCAGCTGGTGCGCCACGCGGCCGAACCCGGCACGACCGTGTGGAAGCGCGCCACGGTCGCCGTCCTCGCGATGCTGCCGATCGAGTGGCTGCTGTGACCGGCGACCGGCCCGGCCCTCGCGACCCCATGCCGGAGATCGCGGCTGCCTATCGGCGCTTCGCCGACGAGGAGGCGCGGGGGCGGTCGCCCCTCTATGAGGAACTGGCCCGCGGGGTGGCGGACGATCCGGCGGTGATCGCGTTCCTGCGGACGCTGCCGCCGGACAAGCGGCAGCCGAACCTGCTGCTGGCGGCCAGCCGGCACCTGTTCGGCACCCCGGACGGCTGGACGACGTTCCGGCGCACCCTGCTCGACCGGCCTGCGGCCCTGGCCGCGCTGATGCGACGGCGCTCGACCCAGACCAACGAGGCGGGGCGCTGCGCCACCCTGCTGCCGGTCCTGGCCCGGCTGCCGCAGCCGCTCGCCCTGATCGAGGTCGGGGCGTCGGCCGGCCTGTGCCTGCTGCCGGACTTCTACGGCTACGACTACCATGGCGACGGCGGCCCGGGGCACCGGATCGCGGCCGCCTGTCGCGACGCCCCGGTTCTGCGCTGCCGGGCCGACCCGGCGACGCCATTGCCCGATGGGCCGCCGCAGGTCGCCTGGCGGGCCGGCCTCGACCTCAACCCGCTCGACGCGACCGATGCCGAGGACGTGTCGTGGCTGGAGACGCTGGTCTGGCCCGAGCAGACCGAACGGCTGGCGCGCCTGCAGGCCGCGCTCGCGGTGGCCGCCCGGCAGCGGCCGCGGGTGGTGGCGGGCGACCTGCGCCACGACCTAGCGGCACTGGCGGCCGATGCGCCGCCCGATGCGACGCTGGTCGTCTTCCATACCGCCGTCCTGTCCTACGTCGCGTCCACCGCCGACCGGGATGCATTCGCCGCGACGGTCGCCGGCCTCCGTGCGCGCTGGATCGCCAACGAATCGCCCCGCGTCCTGCCGGCGATCGCCGCCCGGGCCGGGCCGCCGCCCGCCGCCGGACGCTTCCTGCTGAGCGTCGACGGGCAGCCGTGCGCCTGGACCGACCCGCACGGGACGGCCCTCGACTGGATAGCCGACGGGCCTGTCGACCATGAGAGTTACTTGCACTCGCAGGGTGGGCGGACTAATTCCTAGCCATCGGGCGCCGGCCGGCGCCGTTTTCGATGGGGAGGGATGATGCGACAGAGCAGCCTCGCGGCGATGATGGCGTCGATGGTGATGGGTGTGGCGGTACCGGCGGCGGCGGCCGACCTGCATCTCTACACGGCCCGCCACTACGATACCGACAATGCCCTTTACGAGGGCTTCACCAAGCAGACCGGCTTCAAGGTCAAGCTGGTGGAGGACACGGCCGAGAAGCTGATCGAGCGCATCAAGGCCGAGGGCGTCAACAGCCCCTGCGACGTGTTCGTGACGGTCGATGCCGGCCGCCTCCAGGCCGCCGAGGACCAGGGCATCTACCAGCCCATCAAGTCCGCGGTGCTGGAGGAGAAGATCCCGGCCGCGCTACGGGACCCGGGCGGGCAGTGGTACGGCTTCTCCAAGCGCGCGCGCGTCATCGTCTACAACAAGGACAAGGTGAAGCCGGCCGACCTCTCGACCTACGAGGACCTGGCCGATCCCAAGTGGAAGGGCCGCATCCTGATGCGCAGCTCGACCAACATCTACAACCTGTCGCTGACCGGCTCGATCCTCGCCGCCAACGGCCCCGAGAAGACGGAAGCCTGGGCCAAGGGCTTCGCGGCGAACTTCGCCCGCCCCCCGCGCGGCGGCGACACCGACCAGATCAAGGGTGCCGCGGCGGGCGAGGGCGATATCGCCATCTCCAACACCTATTATCTGGCGCGCCTGGTGAACTCCAAGAAGCCCGAGGACAAGGCGGTGGCGGACAAGGTCGGGGTGTTCTTCCCCAACCAGAACGGCCGCGGCACCCATGTCAACATCAGCGGCGCCGGCGTGTGCAAGCACTCGCCGAACCGCGAGGCCTCGGTGAAGTTCCTGGAATACCTGGCCTCGCCGGCGGCGCAGAAGATCTTCGCGCTCGGCAACTACGAGTATCCGGCCGTCTCCGGCGCCGAGGTCCACCCGACCCTGGTCAGCTGGGGCCAGTTCAAGGCGGATGATCTCAACGCCAAGACCTTCGCCAAGAACAGCGCCGAGGCGCTGAAGATCATGGACCGGGCCGGCTGGCGGTAGGCCGTTCCGGCTAGGCGACCATCGTGGGGCGCCCCCAGGAGACGTCGGGCGTCCCGCGATTGAGCGACAGGTGCGTGTGGACGCCCCGCCAGGGGCCGTCCACCGCATCCCGGCGCAGGGTGACGGTGGCCCGCCCGTTGCGCTCGAACGCCGACCCGTCCTCCCGGAAGCCGGTCGAGGACCAGGGCAGCACCGCCACCGCCATCAGCCGGTCCGACGACAGGTCCGCGTGCAGCGCCTCGGTGCGGAAGCGGAAGTCGGCGATCTTCGGCCACACTTTGCGCCACTGCCCGTCGATCACCGTGTCGAGCCCGACGACGATGTCGGCATAGGTCCCGAATCCCACCAGCTTCTCGTCGAACATCGCCCGCGCGGTGGCGAAGTCCACGGCGCGGACCAGGTCCGTCCAGCGGTCGAAGAAGGCGGCGACGGAGGCATGGTCGGTGGACATGCGGGGATACCTCGACTGCGCGTTGAACGGCCGAGCATAGCAGTCCTGCGCCGGCACGACCGCGACTGACTCGCAGGACCGGATATAAGATGGGGCCATGCCGCACCGGAACCCAGATACCGCCCCGCCCCGGCCGCCGCTGCCGAAGCTGCAGCAGATCCCGCCCGCGATCGCCGCGGTCGCGGACTACGAGCCTTATGCGCGGGAGCGCGTGGAGGAGGGGGCCTGGGCCTATCTCGATGGCGGTGCGGCCGACGAGCGGACGCTGGCGGAGAACCGGGATGGATTCCGGCGCCTGATGCTGCGCGGCCGGGTGCTGCGCGACCTCTCCGGCGGCGACACCCGCGTGGCGCTGTTCGGGCATGTCTACGACTATCCCATCCTGCTGGCGCCGGTCGCCTTCCAGAAGCTGTTCCATCCCGACGGCGAGCGCGCGACCATGCTGGCGGCGTCGGCCATGCGGGCCGGGATGGTGGTCAGCACCCAGGCCAGCGTCGGGCTGGAGGTGCTGGCGCGGGAGGCGGCGGTAGCGCCCTGGTTCCAGCTCTACATCCAGCCGGACCGCGCCTTCACCCGCGACCTGGTGCAGCGCGCCGAGGCGGCGGGATACCGTGCCCTGGTGGTGACGGTGGATGCCCCGGTCAACGGCGTGCGCAACCGCGAGCAGCGGGCCGGATTCGCCATGCCGTGCGGGATCGAGGCGGTCAACCTGCGCGGCATGCGCCCCCCGCCGCCGGGCGGCGGGCAGGCCGGGGCGCCGGTGCTGCTGGGCACGCCGATGCTCGACGCCGCTCCCACCTGGGCCGACCTCGACCGGCTGCGCCGGCAGACCCGGCTACCGCTGCTGCTCAAGGGGATCATGACGGCCGAGGATGCGGAGCTGGCCATCGCCCATGGCGCGGACGGCATCATCGTCTCCAACCATGGCGGCCGCGCGCTCGACCCGCAGCCGGCGACGATCGCGGTCCTGCCGGAGATCGCGTCCGCGGTGGCCGGCCGGGTGCCGCTGCTGCTGGACGGCGGCATCCGCCGCGGCAGCGACGTGTTCGCCGCCCTGGCGCTGGGGGCGAGTGCCGTCCTGGTCGGCCGTCCCTATGTCCATGGCCTGGCGGCGGCGGGACCGGTCGGGGTGACCCATGTCCTGCACCTGCTGCGCGCCGAGCTGGAGGTCGCCATGGCGCTGACCGGCTGCCGCGACCTCGCCGCGATCGGCCCTGCCGCCATCCGCGCCTGAAGCCGGCCGGGGATGACCCCGGCCGGCGGCGGCTCAGAGGTAGCCCGGCGGCGGCTCGTAGCCGTGCCACTCCTTCGCCAGGAGCTGGGCGAAGCGGATGGTGCTGCGATCGCCGCCGAAGGGCCCGACGATCTGCACGCCGATCGGCAGGCCGCTCGGGCTGAGGCCGGCCGGCGCCACCGTCGCCGGCAGGTAGACGACGCCTGGATAGCCCGCCCAGAACATCTGGTCGATGACCGAGACCGGCTTGCCGTTGACGATGATCTTCTGGTCCCAGCGGTTGCCCTCGTGGTTGTGGGCGAAGGCGGTGGTGGAGGCCGCAGGGCAGAGCAGGATGTCGTAGCTCTGGAAGAACTCGTGCCAGGCCCATTGCAGGTGGCGGCGCTTCTCGTTCCAGGCCAGCCAGTCGCGGTGCGAGCCGGTGTTGGCCCGCATCATCCGGGCATAGTAGCTGTCGTCCTCGGCCGGCAGCGCCTGGGCGATGGCGGTGTTGCGGGCGAAATCCTCGTCCGTCTGCCGGCCGCAGGTCGCCATGCGCAGCAGGTGGATGTAGATGCGGTGCGCCTCGGTCGTGTCGATGTCGGGGCCGGAGTCGGCGACCTTCACCTTCATCTTCTTCGACAGGAAGGTCGCCAGCTCCTGCAGCCGGTCCTGGATCTCGCGGTCGACCTCGCCGTTCGGGTCGTCGAGCACGACCGCGACGCGGAAATCCTTCAGCGCCTTCTTCTTGCAGGGCGGCAGGCGGAGCTGCCAGGCTCCGGCCTCGATCGAATCCGGCCCGGCCATGGCGGTGAGCGCGATGTCCAGGTCGTCGGCGGAGCGCGCCATCGGCCCGACCACGGCGATGTCGGACCCGGACAGCACGCCGGGCAGCGCCTGGCCGCGGCCGGCGCAGATGTCCATGGTCGGCTTGTGGCCGTAGACGCCGCAATAATGGGCGGGGTTGCGGATCGAGGCGCCGATGTCGCTGCCGGCGTCGATCCCGGTCAGGCCGGCGGCCAGCACCGCGGCCGAGCCGCCCGACGAGCCGCCCGGCGTCTTCGACAGGTCCCAGGGATTGTTGCAGGTGCCGTAGACGGGGTTGTAGCTCTGCCAGTCGGCCAGCCACGACGGCACGTTGGTCTTGCCGAAGATGACGACGCCCGCCGCCTCCATGCGCTCGGCCGTCACCGAGTTGCGCGGCGCGATGTTGTCGGCGTAGGCGGGCAGGCCCCAGGTGGTCGGCATGCCCTTGACGTCGAAGGATTCCTTGATCGTCATCGGCACGCCGTGCAGCGGGCCCCAGGGCTTGCCCTTGGCGAGCGCCCGGTCGGCCGCCTTCGCCCGCTTGCGCGCGCCCTCGACATCCAGCGCCACCACCGCGTTGAGGGCCGGATTGTGCGTCTCGATGCGCGACAGATAGAGGTCGAGCAGCTCGAGGGCGCCCACCTTCTTGCGGCGGACGAGGCTGGCGAGCTCCTTGGCGGAGCGGAACGGGAGATCCTGCATCGGTTCCTCGGGGGAGCTGTTGGGCGGCGCGCGGCGGATGGCGGGCGATCCTATCCCCGCAGCGGAATGCGCAGCAACGCCGGCCGTTGTCCGGGGCGTGCTATTCTGCCGGCCGCGGACGGACACACGCCTAAGCAGGGGAGGGCCCGGATGGACCCCGTATCGGCAATCGCTCTGACGCTCGGCGTCGGCTGGGCGAGCGGCATCAACCTCTATGCCGCCATCCTGAGCCTCGGCCTCATGGGGGCGACGGGGGCGATGGAGCTGCCGCCCGATCTCCAGATTCTCGCCTCGCCGATCGTCATCCTGGCGGCCGGGCTCATGTACATGGTCGAGTTCGTGGCCGACAAGGTGCCGGGGGTCGACAGCGGCTGGGATGCGCTGCACACCTTCGTGCGCATCCCCGCGGGCGCCCTGCTGGCGGCGGGTTCGGCCTGGAGCATCGATCCCTCGATCGGGCTGGCGGCGGGCCTGGTCGGCGGCACCCTGGCGACGGCCAGCCACGCGACCAAGGCGGCGGCGCGCCTGGTCATCAACACCTCGCCCGAGCCCTTCACCAACTGGGGCGCCTCGGTCGCGGAGGACGTGGCGGTCTTCGCCGGCCTGTGGACCGCCTTCAACCATCCGGCCGTCTTCATCGTCCTGATGGTGGCCTTCGTCGCCCTGGTGATCTGGCTGCTGCCGAAGCTGGTGCGGGTGATGATCCGGATCTTCCGCCGCATCGGCCGCTGGCTGAGCGGCAGCCCGGCACCCGAGCCGGTGGCGGCCGCCCCCGGGTCCACCATGCCGGGCTCCACCATGCCAGGCGGTATCCGCTCGGTGCGGGATCCGCCGACGCGCTTCTGAAGACCGGCATCCTTCTTGCTGCGGTGCTGCCGGGCTGCGGCGGCTGGCCATCCGACGGTCCGGTCGCCTAAGCTGAATGGCGGTACAAGAGGACGGACGATGGAAGCGGTGATGCCGATGGGGCGCGTGCTGGCGCCGGGCGACGTGAAGGCCCTCTCAAGGCGCTCCGATGCGCTGGGCGCGGCGCAGCTGGCGGTCCACGTGCTGCTGATCGCGGCGGCTGCCTGGCTGGTCTCCCTGGCGCGCGGCGACTGGCTGGTCCTGCCGGCGATGCTGCTGCTCGGCTGGTTCCTGGTCGCCCTGTTCGCGCCGGTGCACGAATGCGTGCACTACACCGCCTTCCGCAGCCGGCGGGCCAACGACATCGTCGGCTGGCTGGCGGCGGTGCCGGGCCTGGTCAATTTCGACTTCTACAAGCATTTCCACTACGCCCATCACCGCCACTGCCAGGATCCCGCGCTCGACCCCGAGCTGGCGCCGCCCGCCCCCCGCTCGCTGCTGGCCTATGCCCGCCGCGTCTCGGGCCTCGTCTACTGGCAGGCGCGCGCGCGGATCGCCTGGCGGGTGCTGCGCGGCGACTTCCGCGACTTCCCGTTCGTGCCGGAGCGGGCGCGGGCGCAGACCCGGCGCTCCGTCGCCGCCATGTACGCGCTCTGCATCCTGGTCGGGGTCGGCTGGGCCGCCCTCGACCCGTGGGGGCCGCTGCTCTACTGGATCGGCCCGGTGGTGCTGGCGCAGCCCATCCTGCGCTACATGCTGCTGGCCGAGCACACCGGCTGCACCGAGGACTCGAACACGCTGACCAATACCCGAACCACGCTCGCCTCCTGGCCCGTCCGACTGGTGCACTGGAACATGCCCTACCACGCCGAACACCATCTCTATCCCTCGATCCCGTTCCACGCGTTGCCGGCGGCCCACCGCCGGATCGCCCCGCGGCTGGCCCATGTGACGCGCGGCTACGCGCCGACCCACCGCGCCATCCTGGGCGGCCTGGACGGTGCGCGATGACCGAGGCGCAGCTGTTCGATCTGGGCGACTTCGTCCTCCAGGGCGGGGCGACCCTGCGCGGCGCGCGGCTCGCCTACACCACCTACGGCACGCTGTCGCCGGCGCGCGACAACGTCGTGCTCTATCCCACCTCCTATTCCGCCCAGCACCACGACACGGAGTGGCTGATCGGGCCGGGCCGGGTGCTGGACCCCGGGAAGTGGTTCGTCGTCATTCCCAACCAGTTCGCCAACGGCCTCTCGACCTCGCCCAGCAACGTGGGCGGCGCCCATGACCGCGGCCGCTGGCCGAACGTCACCTACCTCGACAACATCCGCGCCCAGCACCGGCTGCTGACCGAGGGGCTGGGGATCGACCGGCTGGCGCTGGTCTATGGCTGGTCGATGGGCGGCCAGCAGGCCTACCACTGGGGCGCCCTCTACCCGGAGATGGTGGAGCGGATCTGCGTCGTCTGCGGCTCCGCCCGCACCGCGCCGCACAACCAGGTCTTCATCGAAGGCGTGCGGGCGACGCTGACCGCGGACGCCGCCTTCCGCGACGGCTGGTTCCACGAGACGCCGGTGCGCGGCCTGCGCGCCATGGGCCGGGTCTATGCCGGCTGGGCCCTGTCGCAGACCTTCTACCGCGAGGAGTTGTGGCGGCGCATCGGCTTCGCCTCGCTGGAGGATTTCCTGGTTTCGGGCTGGGAAGGCAACTACCTCCGGCGCAACGCCAATGACCTGCTGGCCCAGCTCTGGACCTGGCAGCACGGCGACATTTCCGCCAACGACCGCTATCGCGGTGACCTGCGCCGGGCGCTCGGCTCGATCCGGGCCAAGACCCTGGTCATGCCGGGCGACACGGACCTCTATTTCCAGGTCGCCGACAATGCCCGCGAGGTGCCGCACATCCCCTATGCGCGCCTCAAGCCCATCCCGTCCGCCTGGGGCCACCGTGCCGGCAACCCGGCCCAGAACCCCGAGGACGAACGCTTCATCGCCAAGGCCGTAGCGGAGTTGCTGGCATCATGAGTCTGACCCTGGCACCGGGCGGCATCGCCTGGGTGGACGGCGAATGGAAGGCGCTCGACGAGGCGTCGATCTCCATCCTCGACCTGGGCTTCACCCGGTCGGACGTGACCTATGACGTCGCGCATGTGTGGGACGGGGCCTTCTTCCGCCTCGGGCAGCATCTCGACCGCTTCCTGCGGTCGGTATCCGTCCTGCGCATGGACATCGGCATGGAACGCGCGGCGCTGGCCGAATTGCTGGCCGAATGCGTGCGGCGCACGGGCCTGCAGCAGGCCTATGTGGCGATGGTCTGCACCCGCGGCCGGCCGCCCGTCGGCTCGCGCGACCTGCGGCTGTGCCACAACCGGCTGATCGCCTATGCCCTGCCGTTCGTGTGGATCGGCGGGCAGAAGGCGCAGGAGCAGGGCCTGTCGGCGATCATCCCGCCCTTCCGCCGCATCCCGCCGGAATCGGTCGATCCGACGGTGAAGAACTACCATTGGCTCGACCTGGAGCGCGGCCAGCTCGAGGCCTACGAGCGGGGGGCCGACACGGCCATCCTGCTCGGTACCGACGGCAACGTCACCGAGGGGCCGGGCTTCAACGTCTTCGCGGTGTTCGGCGACCGGGTGGTGACGCCCGATCGCGGCGTGCTGGAAGGGATCACCCGCGGCACGGTCATCGACCTGTGCCGCGAGCGGGGCATCGAGCTGGAAGTCGGCCCGCTGTCGGAGGCGCGCTTCCGCGAGGCGGACGAGGTGTTCGTCTCCAGCACCGCGGGCGGCATCCTGCCGATCGTCCGCCTCGACGATCGCATCCTCTTCAACGGCGCACCCGGCCCGGTCACGAGCCGGGTGCGCGACCTCTACTGGCAGCGCCACGCCGACCCGGCCGACCTTACGCCCGTAGAGTATGGAGGATATGGTGCCTGAAGAGAATGCTTGAAGTCAGACTTGAGAACTTGCGAAGCGTGCACTGTTCACCTAAGTGTATATTATGGTGGTTTTCTGCAAAGAGATTGGCGTAGTAACCGTCCAGTTTGAGTATCGTGGGCTCATTAATCTGCCTGCGATGAGTAGCTATGTAATACAATCGGAAGACATAAATGCGCTGATTTGTATAGTCGAGCATAAGAGACCAATGGTGGTCGTGGATTTTAATAACGATTTCAAGACTCGTCCGGATGGCGCAAAAACGTATACCGAGTTACTGCATCCTATCCCGCAAATAGAAACGGATAGCTTGGTAGTTCACGCGGCTGATGCTAGAGGCCGGCCACAGCCAATTATCGCTGTGGAGAAGAAGATAAACGGTAAAATATTTATGAAAGACATTTATACAACAATAAATGTAAGTTGGGAGATGGTCGATCCAATGGAGGCTAGGGTAATTTCCAAATTCTCTTCTGTACTAAAGAGATTTATTGGAGCTTACAGATATATACATCCGGATGTGAGGGCGCCAATTGAGGTGTATCTGGAAGATATAGAAATGCCATTGAAAGTCGCAAATTACTTTTATAATCCATATGAAAGGTCGTTGCCACTCGAAAGGAGAATATTGTACGCCTATACAGAAAAATTTAGTCCGCTAGTATTTTCCATACGACAGGCAGCGCGAGGATTGCAAGATATTGAGAGTAATTCTGAGGAAATTGGAAAGATCGCAGAGAGAGTTGGCAGTTATCTTTTCAATGGATTCGAATTATCGGAGAATCTGTTTGCGCTGGAGAAAATTGTCGATAGCGCCTTTATACATAAGCAATATCGTTCAGCAGTTGTGGAAGCTATGTCTATCTTTGAGATTGCCATTTATGAAGAGCGGCAAAAATATATGATAATTCTAAGAAAATCACCGAATTTTAAGATAAAAATCGATGCGGCATGGAAGTATTTAGTTAATTCTATACTGCCTAGTATTCTTGATCTGTACAGTGAAGATAAATCGGATCTAATGGCATGGGCAAACAGAACTCTACAGCTACGGAATGCGATAGTTCATAAAGGATATATGCCAACAGCTGAAGAAACTGATATGGCTTTGTCATTTGTCAGAACGTTGTTGGCTATATTTGACATACCTGAACAATTTCGAGCAAACTGGAAGATAAAGTCCGGTGTTATGGAGGCAATGAAGCAGAAATGATTAACTCAATAATTATAAGGTCGCGATTGTAAGGTCACGTCGATCGCGACGCCATGAAACAATAACGGCCTGATGGCTTAAAAATTACTGTCTCGATCTGGTGCAGGTTGCCGTCGATCAATAGATCGACGGCATAGTGGGTGATTTAGTCAGCCGATCAGGTCTTCCACGATCTTCCGCAGCTGCTCGCGGGTCAGCCCCTGGGGCTGCGGGCGGCGGGGCAGGCCGGGCTTGGGCTGCGTCGCCTTGGCGCGGATCTGGGCCCGGATCTGGCCGTGGTGGTGGGTCTGGGTGGTGGTCTCGATCGTCATGGTCTGCATGGTCATCCACTGGCCGTACCGGCAGCTGCCGGGCGGCTCTTGATTGGTTGTGTAGGAGGCCGTTGCGCATGCGCAACGGCCGGCGCGCCGCTGCGATTGCGGCGATCAAACTTCGACAGTACGGAAAACAGGGCTCGGCGCTCGATCACGAGCATGGAGAGCTGGCCGAACAAATCGGGTATCGACCAGCGGTATATGCTCCTTGATAGGACCCAATACAAGAGGCTGCTTCCCAGCGATTGCACACGACGCGACGGGCGCGAACCTGCGCCATACAGGTTGCCAATGCGTTGCCAGCGCCTAGGTTCCCCGGGGCCGATCAATAGTCCGTCCGCCCTTTCAGTTCGTCGAACGGTCGCATGACATGTTCGCGATAGGCCGGGCGGGCCGCGAGGCGGGCGTACCAGGCTTCGAGGTGGGGCAGCGCGGGGCGGGGCAGCTCCATCGCGAACCAGCGAAAGAGGCTGGCGCCGGCCGGGATGTCGGCCAGCGTGAAACCATCGCCGGCAAGCCAGGGACGGCCGGCGAGCTCGCGGTCGAGCAGTGCGTAGAAGCCGTCGCAGCGGCGGCTGGCGTCCGCGATGCGGGCCTCGTTGCGCTGCGGCGCGGGCGTGCGGTACCAGCCCCAGAAGAGGTCCATGAAGGCCGGTTGCAGGGAAGCCTGGGCCCAGTCCATCCAGCGGTCGGCCATGGCCCGCCGCGCCGGGTCGGCCGGCCACCAGGCCGGGCCGCCATGGGCGGCGGCGAGGTAGCGCAGGATCGTGTGGGATTCCCACAGGACGAGGCCGTCCTCCTCCAGCACCGGCACCCGGCCGTGCGGGTTCATCGCGCGAAAGGCGGGCTCGTCGAGACCACCGAAGGCGCCGCCCGCCTCGACATGCGCATGGGGCAGGCCGAGCTCGCCCAGCAACCACGCCACCTTCTGCACGTTGAAGGAGTTGCGGCGGCCCCACAGCCTGCGCGTCGCCGTCATGCCCCCCACACCTCGCGGAAGACGCGCTGCCAGTTGCGGCCGAGGATCTTCAGGATCGCCGGGTCGCCGTAGCCGCGCGCCGCCAGGCGCTCGGCCAGGTGGGGCAGACGGTCGGGCGTCTCGATCCCCTGGGGGTAGTGGTAGGGCGGCGGCGGGTAGTTGGCGGGGTTCCAGCGCCCGGCGGCGACCCAGCCGTCATAGAGGCGGCGGGCCTCGGCCGGGTCGGCGAACGGGTGCTGGCCGTAATAATAGTCGATGCCGAGCCCGACATGGTCGTCGCCGACCAGCTGCACCGTGTAGTCGATATGGTCGATCAGGTCGTCGACAGTCGGCCGCTCGCGCGCCGCGACGAACGCCGGGAAGCCGTTCATGCCGATCAGCCCGCCGGTCGCCGCCACCGCCCGGATCTGGTCGTCACCGATGTTGCGCGGCGATTCCTTCACGGTCCGCGGGTTGGAGTGGGAGAAGACCACCGGCCGCGTCGCCCGCTCCATCGCCTCCATGGTCGTGCGGTAGCCGGTGTGCGAGCAGTCGACGACGATGCGCAGCGCCTCCAGCCGCTCGATCAGCGCGATGCCGAAGCGGCTCAGCCCCGCGTCGGTGCGCTCCTCGCAGCCGTCGCCGACCCGGTTCCTGGCGTTGTAGGCGAGCTGCAGCATGCGCAGGCCCATGGCGTGGTAGCCGTCGAGCAGCGCCAGGTCGTCCTCGACCGGGTCGGCCCCCTGGAAATGCAGGATGATGCCGATCCGCCCGCTGCGCTTGGCCTCCTCGATGTCGGCGGCGCGGCGCACCAGCAGCAGCCCCTCCTGCTCGCGCACATGGGCGAGCCAGCCGGCCAGCGCCCGGAACGTCTCCGCCGCCCCGCCGGTCGCGCCCACGGTGGGGCAGAGCGCCGTCACCCCGCCCTGGCGGTAGAGGTCGAGGAAGCCCTTGCGGTCGAGCAGCGGGCAGGTGGCGTCGATGACGATGGCGCTGCGGTAGAGTTCGGCCGGATCGGACGGCATCGGCTGCCTCGGGGAATGTCATCGGACGGACTTGATACTGGGCCAATCGGACCGACATGGAAATCAGGAGGTCAAGGAGGCGAGGGCGCGGGCGCCACCCGCAGGGCACAACCGATCCAGCCTTCCATGAAGAGGACCACAATGCAGATCCCGCTGCAGATCACCTTCCGCAACATCGACTCCTCCGAAAGCGTCGAGAAGCGCGTGCGCGAGCGAGCGGACCGGCTGTCCAAGTTCAAGGACCGCATCACCAGCTGCCGCGTCGCCATCGAGGCCGTGCGCAAGCAGGGTGTCGCCAAGCTCTTCAAGGTGCGCGTCGACATAACCTATCCGGGGGGCGAGATCGCGGTGGCCCGCGAGCACCATGACGGCCAGGCGCAGGACGGCATCTACGTCGCCGTCAACGAGGCCTTCGAGGCGGCGCGCCGCCAGCTCGCCGATAAGGCGGAGCGCCAGGCCGGGATCGTCAAGTCGCACGAGGTGCCGACGCACGGGGTGGTCGAGCGCATCTTCGCCCAGAAGGGCTACGGCTTCGTGCGGATGCCGGACGGGCAGGAGGTCTATTTCCACCGCAACGCGGTCGTCGACGAGGGCTTCGACGGGCTCGAGGTCGGCCACAAGGTGCGCTGCGAGGTGGCCGAGGGCGAGGGCATCAAGGGGGCCCAGGCCTCCACGGTGCGGCCCATCAACCACAATCCGCCGCCGGTCGAGCGCGTTCGCGTCTAGGTCGCGCTCGGGGCGTTAGACAGCCGGCTTCCGCTCGCCTACCCTCGGGCCGCCCGCGCCCCGCGGCCCGAGGATGGATGCAGCGTTTCTCGTTCTTTCAACTGGCGCTCAACGCGCTCGACCGGCACCGTGCGTGGCCGGCCTACTGGCGCGACGCCCAGCCGCGCGATGCCTACGACGTGGTCGTCGTCGGGGCCGGCGGGCATGGCTTGGCGACCGCCTACTACCTGGCCAAGAACCACGGCATCACCAATGTCGCGGTGCTGGAGAAGGGCTGGCTCGGCGGCGGCAACACGGGCCGCAACACCACCATCATCCGCTCCAACTACCTGTGGGACGAGAGCGCCCGCCTCTACGAGCACTCCCTGAAGCTCTGGGAGGGCCTGTCGGCCGACCTCAACCTCAACGTCATGCTGAGCCAGCGCGGGGTGCTGAACCTCGCCCACACCTTGCATGACGTGCGCGAGGGGGTGCGGCGGGTGCAGGCGAACCGGCTGAACGGCATCGACGGCGAGTGGCTGTCGCCCGAGGAGGTGCGGGAGTTCTGCCCGATCATCGACATCGACGCCCGCCGGCGGCACCCGGTGCTGGGCGCCACCCTGCAACGGCGTGGCGGCGTCGCGCGCCACGACGCCGTCGCCTGGGGCTATGCCCGGGCGGCCGATGCCCGCGGCGTCGACATCATCCAGAACTGCGAGGTGACCGGCATCGACGTGGCGGGCGGCCGGGTGACCGGCGTCCAGACCACCCGCGGCGCCATCAAGGCGGGCAAGGTGGCGCTGGTCGGCGCCGGCCATTCCTCGGTGCTGGCCGGCATGGCGGGCTTCCGCCTGCCGGTGCAGTCGCACCCGCTGCAGGCCCTGGTGTCGGAGCCGATCAAGCCGGTGCTCGACTGCGTGGTCATGTCCAATGCGGTCCATGTCTATGTCAGCCAGTCCGACAAGGGCGAGCTGGTGATGGGGGCAGGAATCGACGCCTTCAACTCCTACGCCCAGCGCGGCTCGTTCCACGTCGTCGAGCACCAGATGGGGGCGCTGCTGGAGCTGTTCCCGATCTTCAGCCGCCTGCGCATGATGCGCACCTGGGCCGGCATCGTCGACGTCTGCCCGGATGCCTCGCCGATCATCGGCCGCACGCCCGTCGACGGCCTGTTCCTCAATTGCGGCTGGGGCACGGGCGGCTTCAAGGCCACGCCCGGGTCGGGCTGGGTCTTCGCCCACACCGTCGCCACCGGCGAGCCGCACCCCTTGAACGCCCCCTTCAGCCTCGACCGCTTCACGACCGGCGCGCTCATCGACGAGCATGGCGCGGCCGCGGTCGCCCACTGAGAGCCCGCAGATGCTGCTCATTCCCTGTCCCTGGTGCGGCCCCCGGGAGGAGTCGGAGTTCGCCAACGGCGGCGAGGCGCATATCGCCCGGCCGCTCGACCCGGCCGCGGTGCCGGAAGCGGACTGGGCCGACTACGTCTTCCTGCGCGACAACCCCAAGGGCTGGATGCGCGAGCGCTGGATGCACGCCCAGGGCTGCCGGCGCTGGTTCAACCTGGTGCGCCATACGGTGACGCACGAGATCGCGGCCGCCTATCCGCCCGGCGCGGAGCGCCCGCCGCTGCCCGGCACCACCGCATGAGCGGCTTCCGGCTTCCCCAGGGCGGCGCCATCGACCGCGCCCGGCCGCTCGGCTTCACCTTCGACGGACGCGAATATTCGGGCTTCGCCGGCGACACGCTGGCGTCCGCCCTCATCGCCAGCGGCGTGTCGGTGGTCGCCCGCAGCTTCAAGTACCACCGGCCGCGCGGCATCTATTCGGCCGGGGTGGAAGAGCCGAGCGCGCTGGTCCAGCTCGGCTCCGGCGCCTGGTCGGAGCCGAACGTGCGCATGACCCAGGTGGAGCTCCATGCCGGGCTCGAGGCCATGCCGGTCAACGCCTGGCCCAGCCTGCGCTTCGACCTCGGGGCCGTGAACCAGGCCCTGGCCCCGATCCTGGTGGCGGGCTTCTACTACAAGACCTTCCTCGGCCCCGCCGGCTGGTGGCGGCGGGTCTACGAGCCGGCGATCCGGCGGATGGCCGGCATGGGCCGCGCCCCGGCCGAGCCCGACGCGGACCTCTACGACCACACCCATGTCCATGCCGACCTGCTGGTGGTGGGGGCGGGCCCGGCGGGCCTGGCGGCGGCGCGGGCCGCGGCATCGGCCGGGCTGCGGGTGATCCTGGCCGACGACGGGCCGCGGCCGGGCGGCGACCTGCTCGATTCCGCCGCGACGGTCGACGGCCAGCCGGCGCCGGCCTGGGCGCGGCTGGCGGCGGACGGCCTCCGGGCGCAGGCGGATGCGACGGTGCTGCCGCGGACCACCGTGCTCGGCCTCTACGACCATGGCTATGCGGTGGCGGTCGAGCGCCGCACCGACCATCTCCTGCCGGGCGCTGCCCCCGGCCATGCCCGGCAGCGGATCTGGCACATCCGCGCCGCGCGGACCATCGTCGCGGCCGGTGCCCATGAGCGCCCGCTGCTGTTCGGCGGCAACGACCGGCCGGGCGTGATGCTGGCGGGCGCGGTCTGCACCTATGCCCGCCGCTTCGCCGTCGCCTGCGGCCGGCAGGCGGTCTTCGTCACCAACAATGATTCGGCCTATGTCGCAGCAGAGGCCTTTGCGGCTGCCGGGGGCAGCGTGGCTGCGATCGTCGACGTCCGGCCCGGCGGCTCGCCCGCGGCGGCCGCCCTGGCGGCGCGCGGGATCGAGATCCTGAACGGCCGCGTGCCCGTCGGCGTGCGGGGGCGCCGGGCAGTGTCGGCGCTGGTCGTGCGCACGCTGGACGGCGAGCGCGCATCCGGCTCGGCCCGGCCGATCGACTGCGACCTGGTGGCGGTGTCGGGCGGCTGGAACCCGGCGGTGCACCTGCTGGGCCAGCTGCGCGGCGGCCTGGCCTATGACGAGGAACTCGCCTGCTTCCGCCCCACCGCGCCGCCGCCGGGGGTGACGGTCGCCGGCGCCGCGGCCGGGGAGTTCGACCTGGCCGCCTGTCTGCGGTCGGGCCATGCGGCCGGCGTCGCCGCGGCGGTCGGACGACGGGTCCAGGCCCTGGCGCCGACGGCGGCACCCGCCCAGCCCGGTGCGGCGATCCGGCCGTTCTGGGGCCTGGCGGCCGGCTACCGCGGCAAGGCCTTCGTCGACCTGCAGAACGACGTCACGGTGCCGGACATCGAGCTGGCCGCGCGCGAGGGCTTCCGCTCGATCGAGCATGTGAAGCGCTACACCACCGCCGGTATGGGCACCGACCAGGGCAAGAGCGGCAACGTCAACACGATCGCCATCCTGTCCCGGGCGCTCGCCCGGCCGATGGGCGAGACCGGCACCACCACCTATCGCGCGCCCTACGTCCCGGTCGCCTATGGCGCGCTGGCCGGGCGGCATGTCGGCGCGCTGTTCGACCCGGAGCGGATCACCCCGATCCATCCCCGCCACCTCGCCGCACATGCCGTGTTCGAGAATGTCGGCCAGTGGAAGCGGCCGCACTATTTCCCGCGCAACGGCGAGGACCTGGAGCGCGCGGTGCTGCGGGAATGCGCCTCGGTGCGCAACGCCGCCGGGATGATGGACGCCTCGACGCTCGGCAAGATCGAGGTGCGCGGGCCGGATGCCGCGCGCTTCCTCGACCGCTTCTACATCAACCCGATCGCCAGCCTGGCGGTCGGGTCGTGCCGCTACGGCGTCATGTGCCGCGAGGACGGCATGGTGTTCGACGACGGGGTGGTCATGCGGCTCGCCCCGGACCGCTTCTTCCTGACCACGACCACCGGCGGCGCGGCCCGGGTGCTGGACTGGCTCGAGGAATGGCAGCAGACCGAATGGCCGGAGATGCGGGTCTTCTCGACCTCGGTCACCGAGCAGTGGGCGACGGTCGCGATCGCCGGGCCGGCGGCGCGGCGGGTGCTGGGCCAGCTGATGCCGGACGTCGACCTGTCGGCCTCGGCCTTCCCCTTCATGACCTTCCGCGACGGGGTGGTGGCCGGCCTGCCGGCCCGCATCGCCCGGGTCAGCTTCTCGGGCGAGCTCGCCTTCGAGGTCAGCGTCGAGGGGACGCTGGCGACCGCCCTCTGGGACGCGGTGGCCGAGGCTGGGCGGCCGCACGGCATCGAGCCCTACGGCACCGAGGCCATGCATGTGCTGCGGGCCGAGAAGGGGTATTTCATGGTCGGGCACGAGACCGACGGCACGGTGACGCCGATCGATCTCGGCCTGGAGCGCATGGTCGCCAAGCGCAAGGACTTCCTCGGCAAGCGCTCGCTCGCGCGCTCCGACACGGCGCGCACGGACCGCAAGCAGCTGGTCGGCCTGCTGCCGGACGACCCGCAGACCCTGCTGACCGAGGGCGCGCAGCTGGTGGACGAGCCGGTGGTGCGGATCCCCATGCCGATGGTGGGCCACGTCACCTCCAGCTACCGCAGCGCGGCCTTGGGCCGGACCTTCGCCCTGGCGCTGGTGCGCAACGGCCGGGCGCGGATCGGCGAGCGGGTCTATGTCCCCCTGGTCAAGCCGGCCTCCGGCGACCTGATGGTGGCGGCGCGGATCGTCGACCCGGTGTTCTACGATGCGGCAGGGAAGCGGCGCGATGGCTGAACCGGCAACCACCCTGCTCGATGCGCTCGGTCCCGACATGGCGGCGGCATCGGGGCCCGACGTCGCGCTTTCGGCGCTGACCCCGGTCGGGCAGATCACGCTCCGGGCGGAGGCCGCCTGCCTGCCGCTCGCGTCCGCCGCACTGGGCGTCGAGCTACCGGCGACGGCGAACCGCTTCGAATCCGATGGCGCCCGCGCGGCCCTCTGGCTCGGGCCGGACGAATGGCTGGTGCTGGTGCCCACGCACGAGGTCGCGACCACCATCGCGCGCTTCGACATGGCGCTGGCCGGCTATCATTTCTCGGCGGTCGACACCTCGGCCGGCCGGCTCGGCCTGGAAATCTCCGGCCCGCGGGCGCGCACGGTGATGGAGAAGGGCTGCCACCTCGACCTGCACCCGCGCAAGTTCGGGCCGGGCCATGTCGCGCAGTCGGCCTATGCCCGGGTGCCGGTGATCGTCCTGCAGCGCGACGAGCGGCCGACCTTCTGGCTGCTGGTGCGCCCGTCCTTCTCGGTCTATCTCGCCCGCTGGGTGATCGACGCCATGGCGGAATTCCACCTGGCGCCGATCCCCACGGCTCGGGAAGGCGGGGCGCCGGCTATTTAAAGGTCGAGATCGACGTCTCCTTCGAGGTGATGAACTCGATCAGGGCCGGGATACCCTTCTGGGTCTGCTCGATGCCGCGCTTGATGGCGGGGATGATGTCCTCGGGCTTCGTCACCCGCTCGCCATAGCCGCCGAAGGCCCGCGCCATCGCCGCATAGTCACCCGAGATGTCGGTCGAGCGGTACTTCTCGGTCGACACCTGCATGATGTGCAGCTCGATCGCCATGCAGAAGTTGTTGAGCAGGATCGACAGGATCGGGATGCGCTCGCGCACCGCGGTCTCGAAGTCCATCCCGGTGAAGCCGATCGCGGCGTCGCCCCAGACGTTGATGCACAGCTTGTCCGGGCAGGCGAGCTTGGCGCCCATGGCCAGGCCCAGGCCGTAGCCGAGCTGGGTGGTCTTGCCCCAGCCGATGTAGGACAGCGGCTCGGTCGATTCCCAGAAGGGCGACAGCTGGTCACGCGGGCTGCCGGCGTCATGGGTGATGATCGTGTTCTTGCGGTCGACGGTGTGGGCGAGGTCCCACAGCACCCGGTAGGGCGACAGCGGTGCCTCGTCGGAGGTCAGCTTCGGCATCCACTCCGCCAGCCACTCCGCCTTGACGGTCGCGATCTCCTGGCTGACCGCCGCGGCGTCGCGCGGGGTGGGGATGCGCTGCTTCAGCTCGGCGATGAGCGCTTCCAGCGTCAGCGCGGCGTCGCCGACGAGCGCGTGGGCGGCGATCACGTCCTTGTTGATGTCGAGCGGGTCCAGCGTCGAGTGGACGATGGTCTTGCCCTTGGGGATGGCGGTGCCGAAGTTGGTCTCGGTGAAGCTGCAGCCGATGCCGAAGATGACGTCGGCCTTCTTCAGGAAGACGTCGATCGTCTTGGCATAGGCGCGCCCGCCCGAGCCGAGCGACAGCGGATGGTCCTCGGGGAAGCAGCTCTTGCCCTGCAGGGTCGTCATGACCGGGGCGCCCAGCAGCTCCGCCAGTTCCTTCAGCTGCGCGTATGCATCGGCCCAATGGACGCCCTGGCCGGCATGGATGACCAGGTCCTTGGCGCCCGCCAGCACGTCGGCCACCTTGCGCACCGCCATCGGGTCGGGCCCGAAGCGGGTGGTCATCACCGGCTGGTAGGCGATCGGCTCCGGCACCTCCTCGCTGAAGACGTCGGTCGGCACCTCGACCAGGCACGGGCCCAGGCGGCCGTTGCGCAGCTGGGTGAAGGCGCGGCGCATGACGTTGGGGATCTCGGCCGCGGTCGTCACCGGCTCGGCGCTCTTGGTGACGTGCTGCATCGCCTGGACCGAGTTGAAGTTCGGCGGCACGTGGGCGATGCGCCGCGGATAGCCCATCGGCATCACCAGGACGGGGATCGATTCGCCGAAGCACTGGGCGACGCCGCCATAGGCGTTCTCCGCGCCCGGCCCGTGCTGCATGGCGAAGACGCCGATCTTCTTGCCGCGCGACAGGCGGGAATAGGCGTCGGCCATGTGCAGGCCGATGCGCTCCTGGCGGACGATCACGGGGCGGATGTCGACGTGCGCCACGTATTCCAGGATGTGGTTGACGGGGTAGCCGAAGACGATCTCCACCCCTTCCTTCTTGAGGATCTCGGCGATCGCTAGTCCTGCCTTCATCGGGTCGCTCCCTGGGTCGCGGCTTCAGGCCGCCTTGGCGTTGAGGATGAGGTCGCTCGCCTTCTCGCCGATCATGATGGCGGGGGCGTTGGTGTTGCCGGACACGACCGTCGGCATGGTCGAGCAGTCGACGACGCGCAGCCGGCCGATGCCGTGCACGCGAAGCTCCTCGTCGACCACGGCACCCGGGCCCTGGCCCATCATGCAGGTGCTGGTCGGGTGGTAGATGGTGGAGCCGGTCTGGCGGGCGAACTCCAGCAGGTCGGCGTCGGACGCGACCCCCGGCCCCGGGATGTGCTCGGCCGCGACGTAGGCGGCGAGCGGCGCCTGCTCGCCGAGTTTCCGGGCGAGCTTCAGCCCGTCGACCATGGTCCGCCGGTCGGTCTCGGTCGACAGGTAGTTGGGCCGGATCGACGGGTGCGTGGCCGGGTCGGCGTTGCGGATCATCACCGTGCCCCGGCTCTCCGGCCGCAGCTGGCAGACCGAGTTGGTGAAGCCGGGGAAGGGGTGGGGCGTCAGCCCGGCCCCGTCGGAGCTGAACAGGATGAAGTGGTACTGCACGTCGGGCGTGGCCAGTTCCGGCCGGGTGCGGGCGAAGAGGCCGGCCTGGCCGGCGCCGATGGTCATGGCCCCGGTCCGGCGGGTGGCGTATTCGAGGCCCATGCGGAAGGTGCGCCACAGGCTGCGGATGTCGTCGTTGACGGTGATCGGCCGGGTGCAGCGATAGGCGATGCGTGCCTGGAAATGGTCCTGCAGGTTGCTCCCGACGCCGGGCAGGTCATGCACCACCGCGATGCCATGCTGGCGCAGATGCTCGGCCGGCCCGATGCCCGACAGCTGCAGCAGCTGCGGCGAGTTGATCGCCCCGCCCGACAGGATCACCTCGCGCCGGGCCCGGGCCTGGCGCACCTCGCCGCGGCGCCGGTACTCGACTCCGACGGCGGCCTTGCCCTCCATCAGCACCCGTCCGGCCAGCGCCTCGGTCTCGATGACCAGGTTGGTGCGGCCCTTGGCCGGGCGCAGGTAGGCGACCGCGGCCGAGCAGCGGCGGCCGTTGCGGTTGGTCAGCTGGTAGTAGCCGGCCCCCTCCTGCAGGGAGCCGTTGAAGTCGTCGTTGCGCGGGATGCCGATCGCCTCGCAGGATTCGATGAAGGCCTCGCACAGCTCGTGCTTCTGGCGCAGGTCCTCGACGCTGAGCGGGCCGTCCGCGCCATGCAGGTCCGAGGCGCCACGCTCCTGCCGCTCGGCCCGCTTGAAGTAGGGCAGGCAGTCCTCGAAGCTCCAGCCGCGGTTGCCGAGCTGGCGCCAGTGGTCGTAGTCCTCGTGCTGGCCGCGGATGTAGATGAGGCCGTTGATCGAGCTCGACCCGCCCAGCACCCGCCCGCGCGGCCAGAAGGACTTGCGGCCGTTGATGCCGGGGTCGGGCTCGGTCTCGTAGCACCAGTTGACCGCGGTGTTGCGCAGGTTCTTCACATAGCCGACCGGGATGTGGATCCAGGGGTTGGTGTCCTTCGGCCCCGCCTCCAGGAGCAGCACCCGGTTGCGGCCGTCGGCCGACAGCCGGTTGGCCAGCACGCAGCCGGACGATCCGGCACCGACGACGATATAGTCGAACTCCTGCGGGGACATGCGCCTCTCCGGGCGGTCGGCCGGTCGCATCCCACAGGAAGCCGGTGCCGGTGCCGCTCTGCCGCGTCCGGCCCTGGGGGGTGGAGACCAGCGCGCCCTCGGTGAAGATGTAGACGACCGACGGCGCGGCGTTCTCGAACAGCGCGATCGTGTGCTGCTCGGCGGGCGCCAGCTCGCCCCGGGCGGTCACCGCGCGGGGCTCGTCGCCGATCAGCCACAGGTCGCGGACCAGCTGGTCGCCGATATAGATCGTCGCCAGGACCAGCACCCAGATCGCCGCATAGCGCATGAAGCTGCCCTGCATGCCGGTCCTCCGCAACCGCCCCCGAATCCGGTCCATTTACCATGGTCCGCCCGGCCCGTCCGGGCTTGATCCTGCGCCCGGGCAGTTCGCCTATGCGATCGGCAATCCGTTCGGCCTCGCCCGGACCCTGACCACGGGTGTCGTCTCCGCCCTCGACCGGCGCCTGCCGACCGCCTCCCACCGCGAGATCGCGGGCGTGATCCAGACCGACGCGGCCATCAACCCGGGCAATTCCGGCGGCCCCCTGCTCGATTCGGCGGGCCGCCTGATCGGGGTCAACACGGCCATCATCTCCGAGGGCGGCGGGTCGGCCGGGATCGGCTTCGCGGTGCCGGTCGACACCGTCAACCGGGTGGTCCCGGCGCTGATCCGCGACGGCCGGGTGCCGCGCCCGGGGATCGGCATCATCGCCCTGCCCGAGGAGGCGGTGCCCGGCCTCCCGGGCATCGCCATCGAGCGGGTGATGCCGGGCAGCCCCGCCGCCGGCGCCGGGCTGCGCGGCGCCGACCCGCGCTCGGGCGCCATCGGCGACGTCATCATCGCGGTCGACGGGCGGCCGGTGAAGACGCTGGGCGACCTCGCCGCCGCGGTCGAGCGGGCCGGCGTCAACGGCTCGGTGGAGCTGACCATCCTGCGCGCCGGGCAGCGCGCGACATTCCGGGTGCTGGTGGTGGACGTGGCGGGGCGGTAGGGGACCGGCGCTCCCGCCGGCGCGTCCCTCGACTGCGTCCAGATCGGACGAATGAACCCCCGGAAATCGCCGAACTCCAGGCTATCTGGACCAAACCGTGGGTTGTGTCCGTTCCCTTTACCGCTAACGTGCCAGCGCGCGCCCGGCCTGGAAAGCCTCCGCGTCCCACGCCGTCCCCGAGAGGTCGTTCCCATGGACACCACGAGCAACGACCCGATCGTGGGCACGTTGATCCGCCGGCCGACGCTGCGCCTGTGGAACACCGCTTCGGGCGAGATCGTCGGCACGCCGATGACGGTCACCTACTCCTTCATGACCCGGCTTCCCGACTATGCCGCGGCCGGCCTCTTCGCCGAGTTCACCGACAGCCTCAAGGACGCGACGCGGGAAATCCTGAAGCACTACGAGTCCGTCTCCAACCTGCGCTTCGTCGAAGTCGACGATGCCGGGGCTGGTGGCCTGATCCGCTTCGGCATGAGCGACGACCTCACCCGAGGCGCCATCGGGCGCGCCAACTATCCGCGTCTCGGCCTGGTGAGCGCCAACGACGTGTGGCTCGATACGGAGAGCGGCGGGGACGTGTGGCTCGACGCGCGCGAGAGCATCGTCTTCCAGCCGGTCCTGCCGGGCGGCGGGGTCTACGGGACGTTGATTCACGAGATCGGCCATGCGGTGGGGCTGGCCCATCCGGGCAATTACAACAGCGGGACGAGGGCCCCGCCGCCACCGCCCTACCTGCCGCCGGAACTGGACAACCGGGACAACACGATCATGTCCTACTACTTCGGCGCCAGCGGCGGCTGGCCGGCGGTACTCGGCCCCTTCGACATCCGGGCGCTGCAATATGCCTACGGCATGTCGGAGCCGGGGACGATCGGCAACATGACCTATGGCAGCGAGTCCGCCGATACGATCGTCGGCACCGAGAACACCGACTGGATGCATGGGCAGGGCGGCGACGACGCCATCCTGCTCGGCGCCGGGGACGATGGCGCGCGCGGCGTCGGTGGGAACGACCTGATCCTGGGCGAGGCAGGGGCCGACACGCTGCGCGGCAACGAGGGCAACGACCTGATCCTCGGCGGCGACGACAACGATACGATCAATGGCGACGAGGGCGACGACGACGTCAACGGCAACCGGGGCGAGGACACCGTCCTGGGCGGCGCCGGCGCCGACTATGTCCGGGGCGGCCAGGGCAACGATCTGGTCGACGGCGGCGACGGGGACGACTGGCACCTCAACGGCAACATCGGTGCCGACACGGTCCATGGCGGCGGCGGGAACGACACACTCTTCGGCGGACCGGGCGACGACCTGCTGATCGGCGGTCCGGGGCACGACCGGATGTCGGGCGACCTCGGCGACGACACCATGCAGGGCGACGCCGACGGCGACATCTTCGCCATCGGCCAGGGCCATGGCCGAGACGTGATCCTGGGTTTCGCCGACGGCCCCTCTCGGATCGAGCTGCCCGCCGGTATCAACGGCACGCCGGCCAGCGACTTCGCGTCGCTGCTGGCCCGCATCGTCGACATCGTGCATGCCGACCAGGCCACCGCCCATGTCGACCTCGGCGGCGGCAACAGCCTCGTCCTCGTCGGGGTCACGCGCGCCCAGCTTCAGGCCGACGACTTCCTGTTCGTGTAGCGGAGCCGGTCCCGGCCGGCCGGGCCTATTCCCAGGGCGCCTCCGCCCCCTCCGGCATGAAGGCGATCTGGCCGCCGAGCGCGGGCCCGCCGTCGACCAGCATGGCGGCATCGATGTCGGTGAAGGCGACCTTGTTCTCGACCAGATGCTGGCGGGTGGCGTCCGGGTCGGCGACCGTCAGCGCATAGGCGGCCATGCAGGGCAGGGCCGGGATGGGGGCGCGCAGCAGGCGCTGGGCCTGTTCCTGGTCGGCGATGACGATGCTGCCGCGGTCGAAGGCCAGCAGCCAGGCGCCGTCGTCGCGACGCACCGGCGGGCGGCCGGTGAAGCGGCCGAAGCGCTCGGCGGCTTCCTCCGGGTCGCCGGATGCGATCAGGATGGAGCGCAGGCCGACGGCGCCGTTGGCATGGTCGAGCCAGCGCCCCTGCCACATGTTCTCCGGCGTCAGGTGGCGGCAGAACTGCACCCGGCCCTCGGGCATGGCGTCGGGCGCTACCCGCAGGACCTGGAAGCGGACATGGCCGGCGCCGCCGCCCTCGGTCTCGATCTCGCGCTCGAGGCGGACCACCGGCAGGGGCTTGAACTCCGCGCCCGCGAGCCGCTCGGCGGTCGCATCCGGGTCGGCCAGGCCGAAGGCGATCAGGTGGACGCCGACATAACGGCCCATGCCGGCCAGCAGGGTGCGGGCGTTGGGGGTGTCGCCGGTCGTGGTCAGGATCTCGATGTAGCCTTCGCGCAGCATGATGGTGCGGTTGGCGGTGCCGGCCGACACCGGCGGCGCGTCCGGCGCCGCCCGCGTCACCTGGTGCGAGAAGGGCGCCATGGTGAAGCCCAGCGCGGCCAGGCGCCGCGACGCGGCCGGCTCGTTGGGGACCCAGTGGGCCAGGTGGTCGAGCACGACCTGGTCGCCGGTCGGGACCTGCCGGGCGGCGATCGCATGGGCTTCGGTGGGGGTCATGGTCCGGTCTCCTGGCTTGGTCTCAACGGCGGCGGGCGAGCGCCCGGCGGCGCCCGACGAGGGCGATCCCGGTCGAGGCGATCGCCGCGACGCACAGGGCCACGCCCAGCGCCGGCAGCGCACCGATCGGAATGGTGAGCAGGTACAGCGCGATCAGATAGGCGAGGAAGGATAGCATGCCGACGGTGCTGGAGAGCAGCGTGGCCGCGGCCGCACCGCCGCCATGGCGACGGTGCATGATGAAGGCGATGGCGGTGAAGGCGGTCGGGAACGCCATCAGGATGCCGGTCGCGCGCGGCCCGATGAGCGCGCTGATGCTGACCACCGTGGCGATGATGCCGCCGGTGATGAGGGCGCGGCCGACCAGCTCCAGCCCCGACACGCCGACCGGCCGCGGCGGCGGCCGCAGCCCGGGCGGGCGCGGGATCCAGATCGCCAGCGCGAAGGCCGCCAGCGTCAGGCCCAGGGCCGACCACAACTGCAGCGGCAGCCGCTGGACGATCAAGGCGACGCCGCACCACACCAGCAGCGCCCCGCCGACGCTGGTGAAGGCCCCGTAGCGCACCGCCAGGCGCGGATAGACGATCAGGAACACCGCAATCGCCGAGCTCATCGCCAGCGTATAGATGATGCTGTCGGCGATGAACCGGTCCTCGGCCTGGAGCGCCAGGAAGAACATGCCGGGCCCGGACGAGATGGGCAGGCTGATGATGACACCGCCCAGCAGCGGTCCCGACCGCTCCGCCACCACCGAGGCGCCGACCACCACCGCCGCCGTGAAGATCATCTTCACCAGCAGCATGCCGAGTTCGAGGAGCATCGCCGGTCAGCTGCCGACGACGATCGGGTCCACCAGGCTGCGCAGCGCGGCGAGGATGCTGGGGGCGACGATCCGGCTGGTGCGCGGGTTGGTCGGCGAGGGGCGGTTGCGGCTGATCAGGGTCAGGCTGGCGTCGTCGGCCTCGACGTCGACCTGGTGGATGGCGCCCGGCACGTCCGGGTCGCAATAGACCGTGACGCGCGTGCGGTCGAAGCCGATGCCGCCCAGGCTCAGCGTCACGGCGACGTTGAAATGGCGCGGGAAGGAGGCCGCGGCCTCTCCGGCGCTGCCGTCGAACACCTTCACCGCCTGGGCCGGCGGGGTCGTGAAGTCGAAGCCCTGGGCGATGATGTAGGCCTCGTGCGCCAGCGAGTTGGGCCGCAGCCGCGTCGTCAGCTGCACGCTGCGGATGGTGCCTTCCTTGACGCTGCGGATGATGTCGAGCCCGGGCAGGGCGCCGGAGGCGACCTTGACCCGGCCGCCATGGGTGCGGGCCAGCTCGACCAGCTCCGGGCAGTTCGGCAGCCCGCCGACGCTGACCGCGACCAGCAGCTTGCCGGCGCCGACCACCGCGCGCGCGATCTCCGGGAAGGCGTCGGCGGTGGCGCATTCCACGACGACGTCGCAGAGGCCGGCCAGCTCGGCCAGCGGCACGACGCGGATCCCGGCGTCGATCGCGGCGGCGTTGCCGGCCGCCTTGGCGAGGTCGGTCGCGGCGACCGCGACCAGGGTCGCCTCGGGAATGGCGCCCGCGGTCAGGCGGCGGGCGAGGTCCTGGCCGACATTGCCGAAGCCGGCGAGGCCGATGCGCATCGTTTGGGACATGGGGTAGGGCTGCTTCCGTGGCGGGGCTGGACGTCGCCCAGCCCCGCCGGACAGCCCTAGAGGGTCAGCCCGCCGTCGACATGGACGACCTGCCCGGTAACGTAGCTCGCATCGGGCGACAGAAGGAAGGCCACCATGGCGGCGATCTCGTCCTGGCGGCCGATGCGGCCGAGCGGGATCCGGCCGGATACCTGGGTCCATTGTTCCGGCGTCAGCGAGCTGTGGGTGCCGGGTTCCTTCTCGATGTAGCCGGGCGCCACCACGTTGACGGTGACGCCCTTCGGCGCCAGCTGGATCGCCAGCGACTTGGCCAGCCCCTCCAGCCCCGCCTTGGCCGACGCCGAGGCCGGGAAGATGCCGCCGCCCAGCTTGAACACATGGGCAAGGAAGGTGCTGATGGCGACGACCCGGCCACCCGTGGACTGCTCCAGGTGCGGCAGGGCGGCGGTCGCCAGGCGGAAGAAGGCCTTCTGGATGGCGGCGATCGACTGCTCGAAGCCTTCGATGTCGAGTTCGCCGAAGCGCCGCCGGTCGGCGAAGCCGGCGTTGGAGACGATTGAATCGAGGCCGCCGAAGCGGTCGACCGCGGTCGCCACCAGCCTGGGCGCGGTCTCCGCCTCGGTCAGGTCGCCCAGAACCTGGGCGACGGACGCCCCCTTCGCCTCGGCCTCGGCCGCGACCGCGGCCAGGCCCGCGGCATTGCCCTTGGTCGTCAGCACCAGCCCCACGCCGGGGGCGGCGAGCCGGCGGGCGATCGCCTTGCCGATGCCGGTGGCGGCGCCGGTCAGAAGGATGGTGCGGGTGATGGTCGTCATTTCTTCGCCTCGGCTGGGATGGGGTTCGTCCCGAAGGACCCGAGCGCGAACACCTGCGGCAGCCAGACCAGCATGGCAAGCACGACGGCGAGCAACCCCACCCGCGGCCACACCGGATAGGTCTCGATCAGCACGGTGACCAGGGCCAGCGCCGCCAGCGGCGGCCGCCACAGCCAGTGCACCCGCCAGCGGCAATAGCCGAACATGGCCGACGCCAGGATGGTGAGGCCGACCAGGTTGACGGCGATCTGGCCGATGATCTCGTCGACCGGGCCGATCATCATCAGGCTCGGCGTGTAGAGGTAGCTGTAGCCGATGACGAAGCCCGCCAGGGACAGGCGGAAGGCGACGAGGCCGGTCTGCATCGGCTCGGCCTTGGCGATCGATGCGGCGGCATAGGAGGCGACCGAGACGGGCGGGGTCGCGTCGGCCAGGATGGCGAAATAGAACACGAAGAGGTGCGCGCCCAGCACCGGCACGCCGAGCTTGACCAGGATCGGCGCCCCGATCGAGGCGCCGATGATGTAGGCCGCGGTGGTGGGCACGCCCATGCCGAGGATCAGCGTCGTCACCATCAGCAGCATGCCGGCAACGAGGAGATTGCCCTCCGAGATAGAGGTGATGACGGTCGACAGGGAGATGACGAGGCCGGTCACCGTCAGGCAGGCGACGAAGATGCCGGCCCCGGCGCAGGCGAGCGCCACCACGACCATGTTGCGGCCGCCCGCGACCAGCATGTCCCAGATGGCCCGCGGCCCGACCCGGGTGTGGCGCCGCAACCAGCAGCAGACGAAGACCGACAGGATCGACCAGAACGCCGAATAGTGCGGCGAGAAGTCGATCGCCATCAGCGCCAGCAGGACCAGGACCGGCAGCAGCAGGTGGATGTCCCGCCACACCGCCTTCCAGGGCGGCACGTCCTCGGGTGCCACGCCCTTCAGGCCGAGGCGGCGGGCCTCGATATGGACGCTGACCAGGATCATGAAGAAGTAGCAGACCGCGCCGATGGTGGCGGCGATGATGATCTGCGAGTAGGGGATGTTGGTGATCTCGGCCATGACGAAGGCGCCGGCGCCCATGACCGGCGGCATGATCTGCCCGCCGACGCTGGCCGACGCCTCGACGCCGCCGGCGAACGGCCGCCGGTAGCCGAGCCGGATCATTGCCGGGATGGTGAAGGACCCGGTGGTGAAGACGTTGGCGGTGGACGAGCCGCTGATGGTGCCGAACAGCGCCGAGCTGACCACTGCCACCTTGCCGGGGCCGCCGGCCTGCTGGCCGGTCAGCCGGGTGCCGGCATTGTGGAAGAGGCGGCCGATCCCGCTGCCCTCGATGAAGGCGCCGAAGATGATGAAGATCGCCACCATGGTCGACGAGATGCCGGTGATCGACCCGAAGATGCCCATCCCGTTCAGCAGGTACATCGTCTCGACGATCTCGGAGAGGGCGAGATGGCGATAGTTGAGGATGCCCGGCATGTATTCGGTGGTGAAGAGGTAGGCGATGCCGACGACCACCAGGCCGGCCAGCACGGGCGTGACGGCCCGGCGCAGCGCCTCGATCATCAGCACCGTCATCAGGATGCCCCACAGCCACTCGCCGGGCAGGAGCGGGTCCACGTTCTCGAACCGCAGGTTGATGCGGGGCGATTCCAGGTAGGAATAGACGCAGCAGCCGAGCGCGAGCAGCGCCATGACGCCGTCCGGCAGGCTCGGTCGATGCTGGGGCGAGCGGTCCGGGGTCGCCGGATAGAGCAGGAAGGCGAGCGGCAGCAGGAAGGCCAGGTGGATCGACCGCTGTTCGCGGGGCTCGAAGAAGCCGAAGCCGGCGGTATAGAGATGGAAGAGCGTCGCCGCTGCGGCCCAGACGCCGATGGCGAGGGCGGTCGCCCCGGTCAATTGGCGCATCACCGGCCTCCTGTCCTGGATCTGAAAAAAGAAGACCCCGCCCTATGGGCGGGGTCGGTGGTCCGGGTGATCGGGCTCAGGAACCGAAGCCCTTTTCCTTGTAGTACTTCATGGCGCCGGCATGGACCGGAACCGGCTGGACCTTGATCGCCGTCTCGCACTTGTAGACGTTCATGCTGGCGTGGATCTTGGGCAGCTCGGCGGTGTTCTCGCACAGGGTCTTGGCGACCTTGTAGGCGACGTCGTCCGACAGGTCGCTCGACGCCATCAGCGTGGTCGCCATCAGGATCGCCGACACGTCGGCGTTCTGGAAGGCGGGGTAGGTCGCCTTGGGGAAGACGGCCGGCGAATAGCCGTACTTGGTCATCAGGGTGTCGGCGAGCGGCTTGGGCCAGCCCATCAGCTCGCCCTTGCGGCCGGTGCCCATGTCGATCACCGCGGCCCCGGGAATGCCCAGCACCAGGAAGACATAGTCGACCTGGCCGTCCTTGTAGGACGAGGCCAGCTCGTTGTAGTCGCCCTGGACGATCTTCCAGCCGTTGGCGCGCAGCTTGTCGTAGGACTGGCCGTACTCTTCCATGACGAAGCGATAGGTCATCTCGTCCGACGAGCCGGCCTTGGTGACGCCGATCTTGACGTTCTTCTGCTTGAACACGTCATCGAAGGAATAGGGCGCGTTCTGCGCCTTCAGGAAATGGACGTAATTGTCCGAGAAGCTCTGGCCGATCATGACCAGCTTGTCGTGCTTGCGGCCGTTGTAGATGCCGGTGCCTTCGCGGGCCATCTTCGAGAAGATGTCGAGGCCCATGCCGAGCTGGCTCTGGCCCTGCTGGATCTTCGACGGGTTGGCGGTGCCGCCGCCCGGCACCACCTTGATGGTCAGGCCGGGGTTCTTGTCCTGCATCAGCTTGGCCATGCCGGACGACATGGTGTACCAGCCGCCGCCAAGCTGTCCGGCCACGAACTCGATGGTCTGGGCCGAAGCGGGCCCCGCCATGGTCAGGGCGGCACCCAGGCCCGCCAGCAGCAGTGAGTTGCGCATCATCGTCCGTCTCCCGTTGTTGCCTCCGGCGCATGGTCTGCGCCGGCCGAGCCTGTTGGATCGACCGACCGACATTGCAAGGCCCGGGCCGCGTGCTTGTCAATCAGGCCCGTGCGGACATTCGTCCGAAGCCTCATTCGGCACGGCCACGCTCGCGCCACGGGGCCGGGGCGCTGGCGGGGTGGCCGAAGTCGCGCGGCGACAGGCCGGCATGGAACCAGCAGGCGAAGCTGTAGACGTCGAAGACCGGCAGCCCGACATGGGCCCGCAGTGCCGCCGCATAGGGCACCATGTTCGTGCATTCGAGCACGATGGCGCCGATCGCCGGGTCGCTGGCGGCGAGCTTCGCCCCGTACTCCAGGATGTCGGCCTCCGCGGCGGCCACGTCCATGCTGGCCTCGTCCTCGATGATGGCGCGGCTGAACTCGCGGCCGGCATCGGTGCCCATGACCGGGGTCGCCGGGTCGACGCCGGCCGCCTCCAGGTGGGCGCTGGTCATCGAGGCGGCGCTGATGGTCAGGATGCCCACTTTCTTGCCGGGCGGCAGGGTCGCCTGGACCATCGGCACCTGCATCAGGCTCGAGGTCGCGACCGGCACGCCGACATGGGCGGCGAGCTCGCGCTGGTAGAGCGACAGGAACCCGCAGTTGGTGGTGATGCCGTCGGCACCCAGCCGCACCAGCTCGGCCGCTGCCTCCAGGAAGTCGGGCAGTAGCCCCTCGGCCCGGCGGCGCACCACGCGGTCGGGGGAGGCGCCCGAGACCACCTTGTAGAGGACCGGGAAGGGCCAGGAGCGGGCATTGCCCATGTCGCCCGGGATGCGCGGGAAGCGCGCCTCCAGCATCAGGATGCCGAGCCGGGCGCCATAGACGGCCTTGCCGCCATGGGCGATGCGCGAGCCGGGGGAAGTCATCGATCGTCCGATCCAGTTGTCGAAACCGGCCGCCAATCTAGAAGGCTGATCGACTGGCCACAACGCCGCCCGGCTCGGCTATGCTCGCCGGCACTGGGAGGTAGCACCGATGCGGTTGACGGCGGCGGAGGAACGGATGCTGGACGGCGGGGACGGGCCCGCCCGGCAGAAGGCGATGGCGGGGCTGGTGCAGCTCGGCCGGGCGTTCGGCGCGCCCCGCATGGTCGAGATCGGCTACGCCCACATCCATGCCGGGATGGCGCTCTACCTGCACGACGTCGAGCTGATCGAGGATCTGGCGACCCTGGGCGCCACCATGGCGGTGCCGTCCTCGGTCAACATCGCCAACGCCGACACCGTCAACTGGCGCGCGACCGGGGCGCCGGAAAGCCTGGCCCGCCTGCAGCAGCGTGCCGCCGGGGCGCAGCACCAGATGGGCGCGGCCTGCACCTTCACCTGCACGCCCTACTGGGCCGGCCACTGGCCGACCTGGAACACCCACATGACCTCGATCGAGTCGACGGTCACCATCTTCTGCAACTCGGTGCTGGGCGCGCGCAGCAACCGCGACGGCTTCTTCGCGGTCTATGCCGGCATCACCGGCCGCTACCCGCTGTTCGGCTATCACCTGGACGAGAACCGGCGCGGCACCCACCTGGTGCGGGTCGACACCCCGCTCAACTCCATCACCGACTATTCGGCGCTGGGCTTCCATGTCGGCCGCATCGTCGGCGAGGGGGTGCCGGTGTTCGAGGGCTTCACCGAGCGGCCCAGCCTGGATGCGCTGGACGCGCTCGGCGCCGCACTCGCCACCTCGGGCGGGGTGGCGCTGTTCATCGTGCCGGGGGTGACGCCGCCCTATGCCACCACCGCCCAGGCCTTCGCCGGCCCGGTGCCGGAAAGCGTGGTCGACGCTAGGCGGGCCGACCTCGACGCGGTCTACGACTATTTCTGCACCCGCGACGACGGCGTCTTCGACATCGTCCATGTCGGCTGCCCGCATGCCTCGTTCGAGGAGATGAAGGAGTATGGCCGCCTGCTCGACGGCAAGCGCATCGCCGACGGCATGGAGTTCTGGATCACCACCAGCCGGGCGGTGCGCCGCATGGCCGAGGAGGCGGGCATCATCCGCACCCTGGAGGCGTCCGGCGCCAAGGTCATTTCCGACACCTGCCCGATCTCGTGCCACTTCGCCCGCACCGTCTCGCCCGACCCCAAGCTCGGGGTGGTGCCGCCGCCCTTGCGCTCGATCGTCGTCGATTCCGCCAAGCAGGCGAAGTATGTCCGCGACATGATCCGCTGCGACACGCTGCTGACCGGCACCGCGGAGGCGATCGAGACCGCGATCACCGGGCGCTTCGTGCGCCACGGGAGGGCGGCATGAAGGGCCCGATCCGCGGCCGCGGCATCGTCGACGGGGTCGCCAGCGGCCCCGCCCTGATCGCCGCCGAGGCGATCTCGTTCCTGGGTGACGTCGACATCAACACGGGCGAGATCGTGGGCGACCTGCCCAGCGTCCATGGCCGGTCGGTCAAGGGCACGGTGCTGGTCTTCCCCTACAGCCGCGGCTCGGCCGGGGCGTGGCGATTCCTCTACCAGCTCTTCAAGCACGGCAACCACCCGGTCGCCATCGTCAGCCGCGAGCCGCCGGACCCGAGCGTGGTGCAGGGCGCCATTCTGGCCGGCATCCCGATCGTCTCCGACATCCCCGATGCCGTCTGGGGCAACATGCAGAACGGCGAGATGCTGTCGGTCGACGGCACCACAGGGGAGGTGAAGGCGGCGGAATAGGCTGGTCACACGGGAATCACGTTCGCGTGGCACGCTCGGCGAAGGGGTAGGCGAGGGCGGGCAACCGGCCCACATCGGGCGGGCATTTTCTCGCAGGATCATCCATCCAACCGAAGGAGCGGAGCATGAAGATCACCAGGCAGGCGTCGGCGGCGTGGCAGGGCGGGCTCAAGGATGGGAGGGGCTCGATCTCGACCGAGAGCGGCGCGCTCGACGCCCGCCCCTACGGCTTCGCCAGCCGCTTCGAGGGCGTGCGGGGGACCAATCCCGAGGAGCTGCTGGGTGCCGCCCATGCCGGCTGCTTCACCATGGCCCTGTCCCTGATCCTGGGCGAGGCCGGGCTGACCGCCGAGCAGATGGACACCACCGCCAAGGTGACGCTGGAAAAGGTGGAGGCCGGCTTCGCCATCACCGCCGTCCACCTGACCCTGAAGGCGAAGATCCCCGGCACCGACCAGGCGACCTTCGCCGAACTGGCCGGCAAGGCCAAGGCCGGCTGCCCGGTGTCGAAGGTGCTGAACGCCGAGATCACCCTCGACGCGACGCTGCTGTAGGCGGCGACGGCGCACGGGGGCGGACATGGAAGCCGCCCCCGGCGCAGCGGCCACATGACGGAGCGGCTCATTGTGGTGGACTGACGGCCCACTGGAATAGATGGTCCCGCTTGCCCCGGAATGGTCGGAAGGGATTCGTGCTGCACATGTCTGTAGACGATCGGTCACATATCGAAGTCGCGCGCGGCCTCTCCGAAGTTGTCGATGCCTTCAGCGACGAGATTTCGCAGCGACTGGACGCGTATGTGTATCGGCTGGAGGATCCGCGAGACGGCACGACGTTCTACATCGGCAAGGGTCGGGGAAATCGCGTCTTCCAGCACCAGCGGATGGCAGCAGGCGGCGACCCGGGCTTACGATATGACCGGATTCGGGAGATCCGTGCGGCAGGCCTGGAGCCCCGGATACGGATCCATCGGCACGGCATGACGGACGAGACGGCCCACGAGGTGGAAGCCGCCTTGATCGACGCCTATGCCACCGAACAGCTCACGAACTTGGTCAGCGGCCACGGTATCGATCGCGGGGTGATGGGCGTGCTTGATGTCAGCGCGGCCTACGGCGCCCAACCCGCCGAGATCCATGTGCCGGCGATCCTCATCAAGATCGAGCGACAGTGGGACCCGAGCCTCACAGCCGAACAACTCTACGAGCGAACTCGGCGGTACTGGGTCTGTCGGCCCGAGCGGCATCCGGTCCCCCCGACCCACGCGCTGTCCGTAGCGCGCGGGATTGTTCGGGAGGCCTACGAGATCGCCTACTGGGAGGAGTATCCAGACATGCGCCGGGAGACGATGGACCCGACCCGGCGCACGGTCTCCGGCCGCAAATCGGCAGCTATTAACGCGCGCCGGGGATTTGTGGGCACGCCGGTGACCGATCCTGATCTTCGCCGGGCACTGGTCGGTCGGAGCGTCCGGCATGTCGCATTCGGGAGCGGCAGTCCAATCGCGTACGTGGGCTGCGGCAGGCCGCCTGCACAGCCCCGGGTGTGAGGCAGAATCAGCGGGGTCAATTGGCCAACGGTAGCTCCGGGGGTGAATTCCCACCGGTTGACCCGACCGGCCGGGAATTCACCCACCGGCCGCCGCCGAATGGAGCATTGGCCGACGGCCAAAGCGCCCTTCGACTGCGCTCAGGGTGAGGAAATTTCCTTTATTCCACAAATGCTTCCGCCAATTGAGACGGCCCTCATCCCGAGCGTAGTCGAGGGACGCTTTGGCCGGCGGGCAGTGCCAGTTTCTACCGAGGACGGGGCCGCGATAGGGACTTCGGGGACTGCGTGAGGCTCTGCTGCCCAAGGCAGAAACTGACTGACACTGTCGAATTGGTCATCGTTGCGGCCATGCGGAAACGCCAGAAGTTCGTGCCGCAAAGGCATCCATTTGCGTTCGCCACGTTTGCAGGGCAGTAATTTCTTGCCGTCCTACCGCGACGCTTGGCGGCGGACGGCCGGCGGAGCGGGGGCCTGACCTCGCATCCGCCGGCCGTCGCGCGCTCGCTCAATGCTCGACGCGGGCTTCTGCGTCGATGCCGCTGCGGTCGGCGGCCTTGCCGGTGAAGACCCGGCAGGCCGACGGCGGCACCTGCACGGTGACCGGCGCTCCCGGCGCGAAGCGCGGCACCGTGCCCATCTCGACCGCTTCCAGGACCGCCCCCAGCGCCTCGACCCGGTAGATGGTCTGGGTGCCGTGGAAGGTCTCGGTGACGACCCGGCCGTGCAGGCCCGTCCCCTCGCTGCCGGGGGCGGTCAGGACCAGGTTCTCGGGCCGGATCGCGATCACCGCCGGTTCCCCCGGCCTGGCTCCGTCCGGCAGCTCGGCCGCCAGGGTGGCGCCGCCGGCCAGCTCGACCGACCGGCCGTCGCCGCCGATCCGCCCGTCCAGCATGTTCGACGCGCCGGTGAAGTTGGCGACGAACAGGTCGGCCGGCCGGTTGTAGAGGGTGACGGGGTCGGTCATCTGCAGCAGGTGCCCGTCGCGCATCACCCCGATGCGGTCGCCCAGCACCACCGCCTCGGCCTGGTCGTGGGTGACGTAGAGGGCCGTCACCCCTGCCTCCTTGATGATCCGCCGCAGGTCGTCGCGCAGCCGGAGCCGCAGCTTGGCGTCGAGGTTGGACAGGGGCTCGTCGAGCAGCAGCAGCTGCGGGCGGTAGACCAGCGCGCGGGCGAGCGCCACGCGCTGCATCTGGCCGCCCGAAAGCGCCGTCACCGAGCGGCCGGCATAGTCCTCCAGCCCCACCAGCTCGAGCGCCTCGGCCACCTTGATGCGGATGTCCGCCCGGCTCACCTTGCGGTGCCGCAGGGGGTAGGCGACGTTCTCCTGTACCGTCATGTGCGGCCAGACGGCGTAGGACTGGAACACCATGCCGATTTCGCGGTGCTGGGCCGAGACGAGTTCGCCCGTGGCCGCCCGGGCGACCACGCGGCCGCCGATCGAGATCACCCCGCCGGTCGGCCGCTCGAGGCCGGCCACCATGCGGAGCGTCGTCGTCTTGCCGCAGCCCGAAGGCCCCAGCAGGACGACGATCTCCCCGGCGGGGACATGGAAGGAAACCCGATCGACCGCCGGTCGGAGGCCGGGTGCGAAGCTCTTCTCGAGCTCCTCGACGGTGAGGTCCGCCGACATGGCGCCGTTTCCCTCAGCCGGTCACTGGCGATACTTGTAGACGACGTTCCAGTCGCTGATCCACTTGTCGCGGAGCTTCTCGTACTCTTCCTTGTTCGGGATCCAGAGCTTGATGTCCTTGGGCGCGCCGGGCGGCACGTTGGCCCCGTTCAGCAGCGACACGAAGCCGAGCTTGCCAACCATCGCGTTCTGGCCCTCGAGCGACAGGAACCAGTCGAGGAACAGCTTGGCGGCATTGGGGTTGGCGGCGGTCTTGGTGATGCCGGCCGCGCCCGGGGTAGTGGGCATGCCCTCGGTCGGGTAGACGACCTCGATCGGCGCGCCGTCCTGCTTCAGCGGCAGCGTGGCGTTGACCAGCAGCATGGCCACCTGCACCTCGCCGCTGACGACGGCGGTGGCGAGCGGGCCGTTGCTCTCATAGAGGCGCGGCTCGACGGCGGCCACCGCCTTCCAGTAGTCCTCGCCCAGCACCTTGCGCTGGAACATTGCCTTGGTCCAGGTGGTGCCGCCCGATCCGGCGATCACCAGCCCCATCTTGCCCTTGTAGGCCGGGTTGGTCATGTCCTTCCAGGACTTGGGCGGGTCCTTGAGCAGGGCGACGTTGTAGGCCAGCCCATAGACGTGGACCGTGCGCGGCCACAGCTTGGGCGAGATCATCGTCTCCTTCTGCCACTGCGCGGCGTTCGGCGGCGCATAGTCCGCGAACACGTTCTCGATGCGCTTGGCGAGGCCCAGGTCGGTCAGGTCGACCACGTCGGCGCCGAGCTTGCCGGCCGCGGCCTCGGTCTCGATCCGGGTGAAGAGCCGGGCGCCCGGCGCGCGGACGATGTCGACCTTCACCTTGGGGAACTTCTTGTTGAACTCCTTCATGACGATCTGCTCGCTGTCGAGCAGGAGCGCCGTGTAGAGGACGAGCTTGCCCTCCTTGTTGGCGGCGTCGACGAGTTCCTTGGAGCAGCATTCCTGCGCCATGGCGCCCGCACCGCTCCAGAGCAGCGCGGCCAGCGCCGGGGCGGCAATGCGCGTGACATCTTTCAGCTTGGACATGCTTTCGGGTCTCCTCCGGGTTCGTTCGGTCGCACTCTCGAGGGTGCGATTGGCCGCGGCGGATCGAGCCGCCGCGGCTACAGCGGCGACGTTAGGGACGGGTCGCCTCGCCGTCAACGGATCCATGGCCACAGCGTATACATTGCCCGATGCATTGACCCCCGTCGCCGCGGCTACGTATACATTAAGCAACGATCAGAAACGCCCGGGATGGAAACGATGGACGCCACGCAACCCGAGACCGCACCGCCGCGCCTGCCGCTGGCCGGCATCAAGGTCGTCGACCTCTCCTGCTTCCTGGCGGCGCCGATCGCCTCGATGTTCATGGCTGATTTCGGCGCCGACGTGATCAAGGTGGAGCGGCCCGACACCGGCGACGAGATGCGCTACTGGGGCAACGACAAGGACGGGGTCGGCCTCTATTACAAGGTGATCAACCGCAACAAGCGGTCGGTCACCATCGACATGCGCACCCCCTTCGGCGTCGAGGCGGTGAAGCGGCTGGTGAAGGACGCCGACATCGTCTGCGAGAACTTCCGGCCCGGCACCCTGGAGAAGTGGGGGATCGGCTGGGAGGTGCTGTCGGCGCTCAACCCCAGGCTGGTCATGCTGCGGATCACCGGCTTCGGCCAGACCGGTCCGAACAGCTCGCGGCCGGGTTTCGGCACGCTGGCGGAAGCCTACAGCGGCTTCGCCTTCACCAACGGCTTTCCCGACCGCCCTCCGATCCTGCCGTCCTTCGGCCTGGCGGATTCGACCGCGGGCCTGATGGGCGCCTACCTGTCCATGGTGGCGCTCCAGGGCCGGGCCAACAATGGCGGCCGCGGGCAGTACATCGACCTTGCCCTCTACGAGCCCCTGTTCACGCTGATGGGCCCGCACGCGGTCAATTTCGACCAGCTCGGCATCGTCCAGGAGCGCACCGGCAGCCTGCACAACTTCACCTCGCCGCGGAACTGCTACCGCACCCGCGACGGCCGCTACGTCGCCATCGCCGGGGCGGCGCAGTCGACCTTCGAGCGCATGTGCGACGCGCTGGAGATCCCCCACGTCCCGAAGGACCCGCGCTTCCTCAACAACCGCCTGCGCCTCGTCAACGTCCACGCGCTGGACGCAGTGATGGCGGAAGCGATCGCGGGCCTCGACTATGACGAGATGCTGGCCCGCTTCCTCAAGGTCGACGCGACCGTAGCGCCGGTCAACGACATCAGCCAGATCTTCGCGGACCCGCACTACCAGGCGCGCGAGAACATCGTCACCGTCGAGGATCCGGAACTGGGCGGGCCGGTACGCTTCCAGAACGTGGTCGGCAAGCTGTCCGACACGCCGGGACGCGTCGCCACGGCCGGCCCGAAGCTGGGCGGCCACAACCGCGAGGTCCTGATCGGCCAGCTCGGCTTCACCGAGGATGAGATCCTGGCCGCCGGCCTGAAGCTCTGAGAAGGGGAAACCGTCATGCTGCACATCCCCGAGCGCATCACCGTGGTCGACGTCGCCGCCCGCGACGGGCTGCAGAGCTTCCATCGCTGGGTCGACACCGACGTCAAGGTGGCGATGGTCGACCGGCTGTCGGATGCCGGGTTCCCGGTGGTCGAGGTCACCAACTTCGCCCACCCCCGGGTCATCCCGCACCTCAAGGACGCCGAGGAGGTGATGGAGCGCATCCGCCGGCGGCCGGGCACCGTCTATCGCGGCCAGGCGCCCAACCCGCGCGGCGCCCAGCGCGCCGTCGCGGCCAGGGTCGACGAGGTGCTGGGCCTGATCACCGCCAGCGAGGCCTACAACCGCAAGAACCAGAACATGTCGATCGAGCAGGGTGTCGACGCCGCCATCGAGACCTTCCGCATCGCCGACCAGGCCGGGATCCCGTTCCTGCTGGCGATCGGCATGTCCTTCTGGTGCGCCTATGAGGGGCCGATCCCGGAGGAACGGGTGCTGGACCTGGTCGGCCGCTTCCGGTCGGCCGGCATCCGCCGCTTCTACCTGGCGGGATCGCTCGGGATGGAGGACCCGCGCCATGTCGGCCGGCTGTTCCGGCGCATCCTCGACCGCCACCCGGACGTCGAGCTGGGCTTCCACGTCCACAACCTGGCCGGCACCGGCACCGCCAACATCCTGGCCGCGATCGATGCCGGCGCGGTCTTCGTCGAGGGTAGCATCTGCGGCATCGGCGGCGGCATCATGACGCCGACCTCGATGGCGTCGGTCGGCAACCTGCCGACCGAGGACATCGTCCACATGCTGAACGACATGGGCGTGGACACGGGCGTGTCGACCGAGGACGCCGTGGCCGCGGCCGGCGACATCGCCGAGATGCTCGGCATCGAACCGCGCAGCCATGTCGTGCATGCCGGCACGCGGGCCCGTATCATGCGCTCGGCGGCGCTGCACGGACGCGACCATCCGATGTGAGGGTTCCTGTGTAAGCAACTGATATAAAAGAAAGTCCAGGCAAGCGGAAAGCGCCGGACGAGCAACGGGAGGCGACCATGACGATGACCGCGGACACGGCGGGACGGGACGGGGGCTGGATGCGCTTTGCCGGGCGCTGGCCGGGCCGGATCTGGACCGGGATGCTGCTCCTGCTCCTGCTGTTCCTGGTCGCCTACCCGGTTTCCATGCTGCTGCTGGGGGCGCTGACCCGGACCAACCCGATCGTCGACGGGTTCGGCAAGTTCGACCTGTCGGTCGGCAACTTCACCCAGGTGCTGGCCAACGAGAGCGTGCAGTCGGCGATGGTCAACACGCTGGTCATCTGCGCCGCCGGCACGCTGGTGGCGCTGGTGATCGGGGTCGGCTTCGCCTGGATCGTGGCGCGCACCAATACCCCCTGCAAGCGGCTGATCGAGAGCGCCGGCATCATGCCGCTGTTCGTGCCGCCGCTGGTGGGGGCGGTCGCATGGTCGATCCTGGCCTCGCCGACCACCGGCCTCTTCAACACCCTCTTCAAGCAGATCGGGATCGACTTCCGCATCAACGTCTACAGCATGGCCGGGGTGATCGCGGTCTTCGGCATGTACTACGCGCCCTATGTCTACATGTTCGTCGTCTCGACCCTGAAGAACATGGACCCCTCGCTGGAGGAGGCGGCCGAGGTCTCGGGCGCGGGGCCGCTGCGCACCATGCTGACCATCACCTTCCCGCTGGTGGCGCCGGCGATCGTGTCCGGCATGCTGCTCACCTTCATTGTCATGCTCGGCATCTACGGCATCCCGGCGGTGCTGGGGACGCCGGCCAAGATCAGCGTGCTCACCACCTACATCTTCGCGCTGACCTCGTGGTCGCCGCCGCTCTTCAACACCGCCGCGGCCGTCGCCATCCTGCTGATCGTCGTCACCGGCTTCTGCGTCTGGCTGCAGCAGCGGGTGCTGTCGCGGCGCAGCTTCGTCACCGTCACCGGCAAGTCGTTCAAGCCGCGCGAGCTGAACCTCGGCCGCTGGCGCTGGTTCACCCTGGCGCTGGCCATCATCTATCTCTTCTTCGTCGTCGTGCTGCCCTGCGCCGCGCTGCTGATCGCCTCCTTCCGGCGCTTCATGTTCATCCCCGACCTCGGCAGCCTGTTCGAGGCGAAGCACTATTCGCTGCTGCATTTCGAGCGGCTGCTCGGCACCGAGATCGTCTGGCGCTCGATCTGGAACACGCTGGAGGTCGGCTTCATCACCGCCTTCGTCGGCGGCGCGCTGGCGTTCGCCATCGGCTACACCGTCACCCGCACCCAGCTGCCGGGCCGGCGCGGGCTCGACCTGCTGGCGACCGCGCCGGTCGCCATCCCGGGCCTGGTCGTCGGCGTCGCCTACCTGTGGGCATGGATCGGCCTGCCGGGCGGCCTGTGGGGCACCACCTGGATCCTGGCGCTGGCGCTGGTCGCCCGCTTCCTGCCGGACACACTGAAGGTCCTGTCCAGCTCGCTGATGCAGATCCACAAGGAGCTGGAGGAGGCCTCGCGCATCTGCGGGCGCGGCACCGTGCAGACCATCCTGCGCATCGTCCTGCCGATCGCCCGGCCGGGCGTGGTGGCGGCGATGACGCTGCTCTTCATCCTGTCGATCCGCGAGCTCGGCTCCTCGCTGTTCCTGTTCACCAACGACACCATCGTCATGGCGGTGCTGCTGCTCGACCTCTACGAGGGCGGCAATGCCGGCGCGACGGCCGCCTTCAGCGTCCTGCAGTCGGTGATCCTGCTGATCGTGCTGGGCGTGGCCAGCCTGCTGTCGCGCACCGTGTCGGGGGTGGTGGCACGGACGTGAGCGCAAGATGAGTGCGGCGGAGCCCGCCTCGCGCGGCCGGTCCTCGCGGGACGTCGCCTATGCGGCCCTGAAGCAGCGCATCCTCGACAATGTGCTGCAGCCCGGCGCCCAGTTCCTGGAACAGGAACTGGTCGACCTCTGCGGGGTCAGCCGGACGCCGGTGCGCGAGGCGCTGATCCGCCTCCAGGAGGAGGGGCTGGTCGCCATCGTGCCGCGGCACGGCGCGCGCATCCTGCCCCTCGAACTGGCCGACATGCAGGAGATCTACGAGGTGCTGGCCAGCCTGGAGCCGACCGCGGTCGAGCTCGTGACCCGCGCCGGACCTGGCGAAGAGGCGTTGCGGCCGTTCGACGAGGCCTGCCGGGCCATGGCCGAGGCGCTGGAGCGGAACGACCTCGTGGCCTGGGCGGCGGCCGACGAGGACTACCACCTCCACCTGCTGCGCCTGTGCGGCAATCGCCGTCTGGCCGGCATGGTCATGCAGTGCTGGGACCAGGCGCATCGCGCGCGCATGTTCACTCTGTGCCTGCGGCCCAAGCCCCTGCTGTCGGTTGCCGAACACCAGGCGGTGACCGACGCCATCCGCCGGGGCGACGCCGACGACGCGCGCGAGCTCTATCGCCGCCATCGCGAGCGGGGCGGGCACGAGCAGATGGAAATTCTTCGGCGCTACGGCATGCGCAAGTTCTGATCGCATCCGCCCCTCCGACTCCGTAGTATCCGGCTCAAGAAAAGGATTTGGGGAGGATACGATGCTCAACCGCAGGACGATTCTGCGCGGTATGTCCGGCGTTCTGGCCATTTCTGGCTGGGTGGCCGCAGTGCCGGCCCTGGCCGACACCTATCCCTCGAAGCCCGTCACCTTCATCGTGCCCTGGCCGGCCGGCGGGTCGAGCGACCTCACCATGCGCGCCCTGGCCGAATCGGCGTCCAAGCATCTGGGCCAGCCGATCGTGATCGAGAACCGGGCCGGGGCCAGCGGCACCGCCGGGCCGGCGGTGATGGCGGCGTCGGCCAAGCCCGACGGCTACACCGTGGCGCAGATGCCGATCACCGTCTTCCGCCTGCCGCACATGGTGAAGACCTCGTTCGACCCCTCCAAGGACTTCACCTATATCCTGAACGTGACGGGCTATACCTTTGGCGTCGTTGTGAAATCGGACGCCAAGTGGAAGACGTTCGGCGAACTGGTCGCCGACGCCAAGGCCAATCCCGGCAAGATCAGCTACGGCACCCCCGGCGCCGGCACCTCGCTGCACGTGACGATGGAGCAGATCGCTTCCATGGCCGGCGTCAAGTTCACCCACGTGCCGTTCAAGGGCGGGGCGGAGACGAATGCGGCGGTGCTGGGCGGGCATGTCTCGGCGGTCGCCGATTCGACCGGCTGGGGCAGCCTGGTCGATGCCAAGGAGCTGCGGCTGCTGGTGATCTGGGGCAAGGAGCGCTCCAAGCGCTGGCCCGACGTGCCGACGCTGAAGGAAGCCGGCTTCGACCTGATCTCGAACTCGCCGTTCGGCATCGCCGGGCCGAAGGGCATGGATCCGAAGGTGGTCGCGAAGCTCCATGACGCCTTCAAGAAGGGCATGGAGGAGCCGGCCTATGCCGAGGCGATGCGCAAGTTCGACATGGAGCCCTTCTATATGTCGACCGCGGACTACGACAAGTTCGCCCGCCAGACGATCGAGGAGCAGGGCAAGCTGGTGGAACTGCTGGGCCTGAAGAAGAAGTAGGCCGGCCGCGGGGCAGGGCGGCCATGCGTCCGGATCTGCCGAGCGGCCTGCTGTGGCTGGCCGCCGGCGCCTTCGTCGCCTGGGAGGGATACGATCTCGGGCTCGGCTCGACCAACGACCCGGGCTCGGGCTTCGTCCTGTTCTGGGCCGGGCTGCTCCTGGCGGGGCTGGCCGTCGTGCAGCTGGGGCAATGCCTGGCGCAGCCGGTGGGCGGCGGCATGGCGGGGCTGTGGTCGGGCATGCGCTGGTGGCGGCCGGTCTACGCGGTCCTGCTGCTGGCGGCCTACGCGATGGCCCTGCTGCCGGTCGGCTTCCTGCTGTCGACCTTCGCCTTCCTGCTGCTGCTGATGCTGACGGTCGACCGCAACCCGCCGCTGACCGCGCTCATGGTGTCGCTGGCGGCGACCGGCCTTGCCTTCCTGGTGTTCGACAAGTGGCTCGGCGTCGGGCTGCCGCGCGGCATCTTCTACCTCTAGCGCCCGCTACCTCCAGCGCCCGCCGCAGGATCCCATGGACCTTCTCAACAGCCTGGCGCTCGGCTTCTCGGTCGCGCTGGCGCCGGTCAATCTCCTCTACTGCTTCGCCGGGGTCTTCGTCGGCACGCTGATCGGCGTGCTGCCGGGGATCGGGCCGGTGGCGGCGATGTCGCTGCTGCTTCCCGCGACCTTCGCGATCCCACCCGAGTCGGCCATCATCCTGATGGCCGGGGTCTATTACGGGTCGATGTATGGCGGGTCGACGACCGCGATCCTGGTCAACATCCCGGGCGAGGCGGCGTCCGTCGTCACCTGCCTCGACGGCTACCAGATGGCCCGCCAGGGACGCGCCGGGGCGGCGCTGGGGATGGCGGCGATCGGCTCCTTCCTGGCCGGCACGCTGGCCGTGGTCGGCCTGATGCTGGTCGCGCCCACGCTGGCCCGCTTCGCGCTGAAGTTCGGCCCGGCGGAGTATTTCAGCCTGATGGTGCTGGGCCTGTCGATCCTGGCCTACCTGTCCCACGGCTCGCTGGTGAAGGCGATCATCATGGCCGCCGCGGGCCTGGTCCTGGGCCTGGTCGGGCTCGACTCGATCACCGCCATTCCGCGCCTCACCTTCGACCGGATGGAGCTGGTGGACGGGCTGGGGCTGGTGCCGATCGTCATGGGGCTGTTCGGCGTGGCCGAGATCCTGGCCAACCTGGAGCAGCACCTGACGCGCGAGGTGTTCCAGCGGCGCATCACCGGCCTCATGCCCAGCCGCGACGACTGGCGGCGCAGCGCCGGGCCGCTGGCGCGCGGCTCGCTCCTGGGCTTCGTGCTGGGCATCCTGCCGGGCGGCGGCGCGGTCATCTCCTCGTTCCTGTCCTACGGGCTGGAGAAGCGCCTGTCGAAGACCCCGGAGCGGTTCGGCAAGGGCGCCATCGAAGGCGTGGCCGGGCCGGAGGCCGCCAACAACGCGGCGGCCGGCGGCGGCTTCATCCCGCTGATGACGCTGGGCATCCCCCCCAACGTGGTGATGGCACTGCTGCTCGGCGCCTTCATCGTTCACGGCCTGCAGCCCGGGCCGCTCCTGATGATCCAGAAGCCCGACATCTTCTGGGGCATCGTCGCCAGCATGTATATCGGCAACATCATGCTCCTGATCCTCAACCTGCCGCTCATCGGCATGTGGGTGCAGGTGCTGAAGGTGCCCTACCGGATCCTCTTTCCGCTGATCCTGCTGTTCTGCGTGATCGGCGTCTACACCGCGTCCGGCGCCATCTTCGACGTCTACCTGATGATCGGCTTTGGGGTGATCGGCTACCTGATGCGCAAGTTCGGCTACGAGCCGGCGCCGCTGGTGCTGGCCTTCGTGCTGGGCCCGATGCTGGAGAACAACCTGCGCAAGGCGCTGCTGCTGGCGCAGGGCGATTTCACGACCTTCGTCGAGCGGCCGATATCGGCGGTCTGCCTGGCGGTCGCGGCATTGCTCTTGCTTTCACCGCTCCTGCCACGCTTTGGCGCGCGCCGTAATGCAATCGCGCTTGAGCAATCCTAGAACAAACGCTAACCACCTACCGACGAGGACGGCGAGGAGCGCGACCGTGAAGGCTAGTTCCAATCGCGAGAATTCCGGCAGCCTGAAGTTCGCCGCGATGGCGGCGTCGGCAGGGGCCAAGAGCACCGATCCCTATCGCAGCGCGAACTTCGAATCGGTCGGTGACGGCCAGGATGGAGTGGACGTGAACAGCCGCCCCGAGCTTCCGCCCGGCTATGTGCCGTCCGAGCGGGAGATGTTCATGAACCCGATGCAGCAGGAGTATTTCCGGCAGAAGCTGCTGCGCTGGCGGGCCGAGCTGCAGCGCGAATCGACCGAGACCCTGCAGCACCTGAAGGAAGACACCCTCTCGCAACCCGACCTGACCGACCGGGCCTCGCTGGAGACCGACCGTTCGCTCGAGCTGCGGACCCGTGATCGCGAGCGCAAGCTGATTGCCAAGATCGACGCCGCGCTGGAGCGCATCGAGGACGGCAGCTACGGCTATTGCGAGGAGACGAGCGAGCCGATCGGCCTGCGCCGGCTGGAGGCACGCCCGATCGCGACCTTGAGCCTGGAGGCGCAGGAGCGGCACGAGCGGATGGAGCGCACCCACCGCGACGACTGACGGTACCCGCCCGTTCCGACCCCTGTCGCTTTTTGGCCATGCGGCAGGGGAACGAACAACGAACAATAGCCCTCGACGAGGGTGAACAAATGGAGTACGGTGCCCTTCGTTGCATCGCCCGTCGGGGCGTGGAATAAGAGGGCCGGACTATGTCGCAAGCCGCGCTGCGTTTGGTGGACAAGGAAACCGTGGACAAGACCAAGGCCCTCGAGGCCGCTCTCGGCCAGATCGAACGCGCCTTCGGGCGCGGCTCGGTGATGAAGCTCGGTGCCCGCGCGCCGGCGACGGATGCCGACGTGGTGTCGACGGGCTCGCTCGGCCTCGATATCGCGCTCGGCATCGGCGGCCTGCCGCGCGGCCGGGTGGTGGAAATCTACGGGCCGGAGAGTTCCGGCAAGACGACCCTGGCGCTGCACATCGTCGCCGAGGCGCAGAAGCTGGGCGGCACCTGCGCCTTCGTCGATGCCGAGCATGCGCTCGACCCGAGCTATGCCCGCAAGCTGGGCGTCGACATCGACGAGCTGCTCATTTCGCAGCCGGATGCCGGCGAGCAGGCGCTGGAGATCGCCGACACGCTGGTGCGCTCCGGCGCCATCGACGTGCTGGTGGTGGACAGCGTCGCCGCCCTGGTGCCGCGGGCCGAGCTCGAGGGCGAGATGGGGGACAGCCATGTCGGCCTGCATGCCCGCCTGATGAGCCAGGCCCTGCGCAAGCTGACCGGATCGATCTCGAAGTCGCGCTGCCTGGTCATCTTCATCAACCAGATCCGACTCAAGATCGGCGTCATGTTCGGCAGCCCCGAGACGACGACCGGCGGCAATGCGCTCAAGTTCTATGCCTCGGTCCGCCTCGACATCCGCCGCATCGGCGCGATCAAGGACCGCGACCAGGTCACCGGCAACGCCACCCGGGTCAAGGTGGTGAAGAACAAGATGGCCCCGCCCTTCCGGGTCGTCGAGTTCGACATCATGTATGGCGAGGGCGTGTCGAAGATGGGCGAGCTGGTCGACCTCGGCGTCCAGGCGGGCGTCGTCGACAAGTCCGGCTCGTGGTTCTCCTACGACGGGCAGCGCATCGGCCAGGGCCGGGAGAACGCCAAGACCTTCCTGCGCGAGAACCCGCCGGTCGCCCAGGCGATCGAGAAGGCCATCCGCGCCAATGCCGGGCTGGTCGCCGACGCCATGATGGCCGGCGCTACCGCCGGCGAGGCGGAGGGCTAGGCCCCGCGGCTTCCGAGGGACCTTCGAGGTTTCGAAGGCCGGGGCCGCAAGGTCCCGGCCTTCGCCGTTTTTGCCGTTCTGGACAGGGTTTCCGGCACCCTATAGAAGCACCGGTTCGATTGAATGATCACGGGGTCGAAAGGCTGACGACCGGGCCCGGAACCCCGCCGTAGCAGGAGCGAGAGGCCCCGCATGACTTCGGCGAACGACATCCGCGCGCAGTTCCTCGGCTATTTCGCCAGCGAAGGTCACGAGGTCGTTTCCTCGAGCCCGCTGGTGCCGCGCAACGACCCGACGCTGCTCTTCACCAACGCCGGGATGGTGCAGTTCAAGAACGTCTTCACGGGGGCGGAGAAGCGCAACTACGTGCGCGCCGCCACCTCGCAGAAATGCGTGCGCGCCGGCGGCAAGCACAACGACCTGGAGAATGTCGGCTACACCGCCCGACACCACACCTTCTTCGAGATGCTGGGGAATTTCTCCTTCGGCGACTATTTCAAGGAACGGGCGATCGAGCTCGCCTGGAACCTGATCACGCGCGACTTCGGGCTCGATCGCGAGCGGCTGCTGGTCACGGTCTACCACGAGGACGAGGAGGCGGCCGGCTTCTGGAAGCGGATCGCCGGCCTCGACGACCGCCGCATCATCCGCATCGCCACCTCCGACAATTTCTGGGCGATGGGCGACACCGGCCCCTGCGGGCCCTGCTCGGAGATCTTCTACGACCATGGGCCCAGCATCGCCGGCGGCCCGCCCGGCAGCCCGGACCAGGACGGCGACCGCTTCATCGAGATCTGGAACCTCGTCTTCATGCAGTTCGAGCAGGTGGGCCCGGACCAGCGCATCCCGCTGCCGCGCCCGTCGATCGACACCGGCATGGGGCTGGAGCGCCTGGCCGCCGTCCTGCAGGGCAAGCACGACAATTACGACATCGACCTGATGCGGGCGCTGATCCAGGCCTCGGCCGAGGCGACGGGCACGGCGCCCGACGGGCCGCATGCCGTGTCCCACCGGGTCATCGCCGACCATCTGCGCTCGACCAGCTTCCTGATTGCCGACGGCGTGCTGCCGTCGAACGAGGGGCGCGGCTACGTCCTGCGCCGGATCATGCGGCGGGCGATGCGCCATGCCCACATCCTGGGCGCCCGGGAGCCGGTGGTCTGGAAGCTGGTGCCGGCGCTGATCCGCCAGATGGGCCAGGCCTATCCCGAGCTGGTCCGGGCCGAGCCGCTGGTGACCGAGACCCTGCGGCTGGAGGAGACGCGCTTCAAGCAGACGCTGGAGCGCGGCCTGCGCCTGCTCGACGACGAGGTCGAGCGCCTGCCGCCCGGCAGCGGCCTGCCGGGCGAGGTCGCCTTCAAGCTCTACGACACGTTCGGCTTCCCCCTCGACCTGACGCAGGACGTGCTGCGCGGTCGCGGCCTGTCGGTCGACCTGGCCGGCTTCGAGACCGCGATGGCCCGCCAGAAGGCCGAGGCGCGCGCGGCCTGGGCGGGGTCGGGCGAGGCCTCCGAAGGCCATGTCTGGTTCGACCTCAAGGACCGCGTCGGGGCGACCGAGTTCCTCGGCTACGACACGGAGATGGCCGAGGGCAAGGTCGTGGCCCTGCTCGTCGACGGCCGGGAAGTTGCCGCGGCCGAGGCGGGGGCCAACGTCCAGGTGATCGTCAACCAGACGCCGTTCTACGCGGAATCGGGCGGCCAAGCGGGCGACACCGGCAGCCTGTTCACCGCGGGCGGCGCCGAGGTCGAGGTGACCGACACCGTCAAGCGGGCGGGCGTGCTGTTCGTGCACCAGGGCCGGGTCGGCCGGGGCACGATCGCGGTCGGCGACGTCGTCGAGCTGCGCGTCGACGGCGAGCGGCGCGACCGGGTGCGGGCCAACCATTCAGCCACCCACCTGCTGCACAAGGCGCTGCGCCATCGGCTCGGCGACCATGTGACCCAGAAGGGCTCGCTGGTCGCCCCCGACCGGCTGCGCTTCGACATCAGCCACCCGAAGCCGCTGACGCCCGAGGACATCGCGGCGGTCGAGGCGGAGGTGAACGCCCGCATCCGCCACAATGCCGACGTCGTCACCAAGCTGATGGCGCCCGACGATGCGGTCGCGGCCGGCGCCATGGCGCTGTTCGGCGAGAAGTACGGCGACGAGGTGCGGGTCGTCAGCATGGGCGGCGAGGGCTTCTCGGTCGAGCTGTGCGGCGGGACCCATGTGCGCCGCGCCGGCGACATCGGCGTCTTCAAGATCGTCGGCGAGGGCGCGGTGGCAGCCGGCGTCCGACGCATCGAGGCGGTGACCGGGGCCAGGGCCCTGTCCCACTTCGACCGCGAGGAGGCGATCCTGCGCGAGGCCGCGGGCGTCCTCAAGGTCGCCCCGGCCGAGCTGCCGGCACGCGTCGCCGGCCTGCTGGAGGAGCGCCGCCGCCTGGAGCGCGAACTGGCCGATGCCCGGCGCCAGCTTGCCTCCGGCGGGGGCGGGGCCGCCCAGGTGGTCAAGGAGGTGGCCGGCATCCGCTACACGGGGCGCCGGGTCGAGGGCATGCCGGGGCGCGAGCTGAAGGGCCTGGCCGACGAGCTGAAGCGCCAGCTCGGCTCGGGCGTGGTGGCGATCGCCGGCGTCGACGACGGCAAGGTCTCGCTGGTGGTCGGCGTCACCGACGACCTGACCGGCCGCTTCTCCGCCGTCGACCTGGTGCGGGCGGGGGCGGAGGCGCTGGGCGGCAAGGGCGGCGGCGGCCGGCCCGACATGGCCCAGGCCGGCGGCCCGGACCCGGCGCGGGTCGAGGCGGCGCTGGCCGCGATCGAGGGCGTCCTGGCCGGCCGGGCCGAGGCCGCCTGAGCCCGGCCGCCGGGGAGCCGGAATCGAAAGGGGCGGCCGCGGCCGCCCCTTTTTTTGCTCTGTGCCCCGGCGGCAGCCCTCAGGAGAGGGCGGCCTTCAGGTTCTGGTCGAGCTTGTCCAGGAACTGGTTGGTGGTCAGCCACGGCTGGTTCGGGCCGATCAGCAGCGCCAGGTCCTTGGTCATCGAGCCGGCCTCGACCGTGTCGACGCAGACCTTCTCCAGAGTCTCGGCGAACTTCGCCACCTCGGGCGTGCCGTCGAACTTGGCGCGGTAGTAGAGGCCGCGGGTCCAGGCGAAGATCGACGCGATCGGGTTGGTCGAGGTCTCCTTGCCCTTCTGGTGCTCGCGGTAGTGGCGGGTGACCGTGCCGTGCGCGGCCTCGGCCTCCACCGTCTTGCCGTCCGGGGTCAGCAGGACCGAGGTCATCATGCCGAGCGAGCCGAAGCCCTGGGCGACCACGTCGCTCTGCACGTCGCCGTCGTAGTTCTTGCACGCCCAGACGAAGCCGCCCGACCACTTCAGCGCGCTCGCCACCATGTCGTCGATCAGGCGGTGCTCGTAGGTCAGCCCGGCCGCCTTGAACTGGTCGGCGAAGTCGCGGTCGAACACCTCCTGGAAGATATCCTTGAAGCGCCCGTCATAGGCCTTGAGGATGGTGTTCTTGGTCGACAGGTAGACCGGGTACTTGCGCTCCAGCCCATAGTTGAAGCAGGTGCGGGCGAAGGCGGCGATCGAATCGTCGAGGTTGTACATGGCGAGCGCCACGCCGCCGCCCGGGAACTTGTAGACCTCGTGCTCGATCGGCGCGCTGCCGTCCTCGGGCTGGAACGTGATCGTCAGCTTGCCCGGGCCCGGCACCACGAAGTCCGTCGCGCGATACTGGTCGCCGAAGGCATGGCGGCCGATGACGATCGGCTGGGTCCAGGTCGGCACTAGGCGCGGCACGTTCTTGCAGACGATCGGCTCGCGGAAGATCGACCCGTCCAGGATGTTGCGGATCGTGCCGTTGGGCGACTTCCACATCTTCTTCAGGCCGAACTCCTCGACCCGCTGCTCGTCCGGCGTGATCGTCGCGCACTTCACCGCGACGCCGTACTTCTTGGTCGCTTCGGCCGAATCGATGGTGATCTGGTCGTTGGTCTCGTCGCGCTTCTGGACGCTCAGGTCGTAGTACTTCAGGTCGATGTCGAGATAGGGCAGGATCAGCTTGTCCTTGATCATCTGCCAGATGATGCGGGTCATCTCGTCGCCGTCCATCTCGACGACGGGGTTAGCGACCTTGATCTTCTTCACGGGGAGGGTCTCCGGGCTCGAAACGGGGCAAGCCCGCCTCGGCAGGGAGCGGGCGGGCGGAAGCGGCGCACGATAGCACCTCGCCCCCGCGAGGCAAGCGCGGCGTGTGCCCGGCTCAGGCCCCTGACCGGCTCAGGCCCATACCAGCCTCAGGCCCAGCGTTCCTGGAAGGCGAAGCGCGGCGCGGGCGCGTCGGCAAGCGCCGCCAGCATCTCCTCGACCGTGCGGGCGACGGTGAAGTAGGAGCGCAGCACTTCGGTGCCGTAGCCTTCGGCGATGGCATGGTCGACGAGGCGCAGCAGCGGCTGCCAATAGCCCTCCACGTCGAGCAGGACGATCGGCAGGTCGTGCAGGCCGATCTGCCGCCAGGTCGCCATCTCCATCAGTTCGTCCAGCGTGCCGAGCGCGCCCGGCAGGGCGGCTACCGCATCGGCCCGCTCCACCATCCGCCGCTTGCGCTCGTGCATGTTCTCGACCACCAGCAGCTCGGTCACCTGGGCGTGGGCGACCTCGGCCGAGACCAGGAGGCGGGGAATGATGCCGACCACCCGCCCGCCGGCGGCCAGGCAGGCGTCGGCGACGATCCCCATCATGCCGACCCGGCCGCCGCCGAAGACCAGTTCGATCCCGCGCTCCGCCAGCGCCCGGCCCAGTTCGCGGGCGGCGGCCCGGTGCAGGGGATTGGTGCCGGCGCGGGCGCCGCAATAGACTGAGAGCGAGCGGATGTTGGCCATGGGTTCCGTCACGAACTCGTGATCCCGGTTTCGATCGGATGCGATAGGGTCGTTCCCGCGTCGCTGGCGGGAGCCTGTACCCTCCCTCCGGCGACCGGCCGAGAGGCACGCAACGGGGAGTGATAAAGGCATGAGTGTTCTGGGTCGAGGCTCGGTCTTCGCGGTCGCATTCGCCGCGGTGCTGGGGGTGGGGATGGTGGCATCGGCGCAGCAGGCTGCGCCCGCCGACGTGATCGCGGCCCGGCAGCAGGCGATGAAGGCGCTGGGCGGCGAGATGAAGGCGATCGGCGACGGGGCCAAGGCCGGCTCCCTGACCAAGGCCGACGCGACCGCGCGCGCGGCCAGGATCGGCGAGGTGGCCAACCAGATGGGGAGCTGGTTCCCGGCCGGCACCGGGCCCGACTCCGGCATCAAGACGGCTGCCCTGCCGGCCATCTGGGAGAAGCCGGCCGACTACAAGACCGCGATCGGCGAATTCCGGGCGGCCGCGGCCAAGCTGGTCGCCGCCGCCGAGACCGGCGACAATGCGGCCATCCAGGCCGCGCACGGCGATGTCGGCAAGAGCTGCGGCGGCTGCCACCGGCCCTTCCGTCAGCGCAACTAGCAGGCCGGCGGGGCGAGGGCGGCCGCCATCGGCCCGCCCCAGCCCTGCCATCGGGCGCTGGAGGGGAAGAAGCCATGGCGCGCAGACCGCCCGGCGAACGGGTCAAGGTATGGGACGGTGCCGTCCGTCTCGTGCATTGGGGGATCGTCGCGACCTTCGCCGTGTCCTGGTGGAGCGTCGATGCCGGCCGGATGGACATCCACCTGCCGGCCGGCTACGTCATGCTGACGCTGGTCCTGTTCCGCATCGTCTGGGGGTTCGTCGGCAGCGATACCGCGCGCTTCGCGCGCTTCGTGCGCGGCCCGGCGGCGGTGCTGGGCTATGCGCGCTCCTTCCTGAAGCCCCGCGCCAGCATCTGGATCGGCCACAACCCGCTGGGCGCGCTCAGCGTCGTGGCGCTTCTCGGCCTGCTGCTGGCCCAGGTGCTGCTCGGCCTCGTCAGCGTCGACACCGACGCCATCGAGTCCGGCCCGCTCGCCCACCTGGTCTCATTCGACACCGGACGGCAGGCCGCCGCCCTGCACGGGCTGGTGTTCGATGTGCTGCAGATCGTGGCCGGCCTGCATATCCTGGCCGTGCTCTATTACATGGTGGTCAAGCGCACCGACCTGATCGGCCCGATGGTGACCGGGATCCGGCGCCTGCCGATCACCAGCCGCCGGCCGACGCGCATCGTCAGCCCGTGGATCGCGCTGGGGTTGTTCCTGCTGGTCGGATTCCTCGTCTGGCTGCTGGTGACCTACCCGCCGCGGTGACGACTGTCATGCGCGGTTGTTGCCGCAATGGCAGCGCGCGTATTACGTTCGTCGCCCATGGGTCCTGTGCAGTTCGCGAAGATTCTCGGTTTGGCGGCGGTTCCGGCCGCAGCCCTGGTGGCCGGCGTGGCCTTCTGGCCGGCGGCCACCCCGCCCGCGATCGACGGCAGCGCGCCGGCCCCCGCGGCCCCGGCCGCCAGCCCGCCTCCTATCGCGGCTGCCCCACCGGCGCCGGCCGCGCCGGCTGTGGCCCCGCCTGTTCCGACGGCGCCGCGTCCGACCGCGGCGGCCGGGGTCGCGCCGACGACCAGTCCGCCCGGCCCAAGCGCATCCGCCACCAGCCCATCCGCCACCAGCCCGCCGCCCCGTGGCGCTGCCGGGCCGCCCGCAAACCCGGCGCCGGCGGCTTCCCCTCTCGCGCCGACCCGGCCCGCACCTGCGGCGACCGCCCCGCCGCCGGCCCTGGCGCCGCCGGCTTCCCTGGCCCGTCTGGGTGGCGAGCCGCTGCCGCCGGCGGCCCGCCCCGCGGGATCCGCGACCGGTGCCGGCACGGGCGCAACGCCGCCGCGCCCACCGGCCGCCGCGCCGCCGGTGCCCGAGCGTCCGGCCGCCTCGGCCCCGGCACCCGGTCCGGCGTCCGGCCCGGCTCTGGCCGTTCCTGCACCGCCGCCCGCGACTCCCCCTTCGCAGCCCCGGCCTTCCCAGGCGACCGCCCCCCAGCCTTCGGCACCGGCCCGGCCGTCGGCGGGCGCGCCGCGGACCGACAATGGACCCGTCGCGGCCCTGACCTTGCCCGATCCGCGCCCGCCGGCGCCATCGCCGGACCGGGCCGACGGCGCGCGTCGGCCCTTCGCGGCGCCGGCCTTCGACATCGTCCGGGTCGATCCCAAGGGGCGTGCGGTGATGGCCGGCCGGGCAGCGCCCGGCGCCACCGTGACCATTCTGAGCGGCGGCCGGGCGATCGGCACGGCATTGGCCAATGCGCGCGGCGAATGGGTATTCATTCCCTCCGGGCCGCTGCCGGCCGGCTCCCATTCCTTCAGCCTTTCGGCCAGTCTCGGCACGGAGCGCAAGGAGGGCGAGCAGGTCGTGGTGGTCGCGGTCGCCCAGCCGCCGGCCGGGCCGGCTTCCGCGCCGCGGGCCGAGCCCCTGGTGGTGCTGAGCAGCCGCACCGGCGAGACGCCCTCGCGGCCGCTGCAGCTGCCCGCACCGTCCGGCGCCGCGCCGGCGGCGGTGGCCGGGCTCGCGGCGCCGGGCGCGGCGCCGGCGCCGGCCAATCCCCCGCCGCGACCGCCAGCCGCCGGCCTGGCGCCATCGCGGCCGGGCGGCCCGCCGACGGTCGATGTGATCGATTATGGCGACAAGGGTCAGGTGCGCTTCAGCGGCCGGTCCGACCCGGGGACGACCCTGCGCCTCTATCTCGACAACAAGCCGATCGGCGAGACGGTGGTGGGCACCGATCGCGGCTGGCAGCATACCCCGCCGGCCGAGATTGCGCCGGGTACCTATGAGCTGCGGGTCGACCGGGTGACGCGGGACGGCCGCGTGGCCGGCCGGGTCTCGCTTCCGTTCCAGCGCACGACAGTGCCGCTGGCCGAGCTGTCCGAAGGATCGGTGGTGGTCCAGCCGGGCCACAGCCTGTGGCGGATCGCCCGCAACGAGTATGGCCGCGGCATCCGCTACACCGTCATCTACCAGGCGAACCGCGATTCCATCCGCAACCCCGACCGCATCTATCCAGGGCAGGTGTTCACCCTGCCCAGGCCGGCCGTCCCGCCCAAGCCGTAGGCGGCTACAGCACGCCGTGGCGGGCGAAGACGTCCGCCAGCTTCATGCCGGCCTGCAGCTCGGCCCGCGTCCGGTCCTCGCTCTCCACCTTCTGCAGCGCGGCCTCCAGGCACTGCCGCTCGATCTCCACCGGGATGACGACGATGCCGTCGGCGTCGCCGACGACGAGGTCGCCCGTCCGGACATGCACCCCGCCGCAGGAAACCGGCACGTCGATGGCGATGACCTTGCCGCGGCCCTTCGAATCGAGCGGGCCGATGCCGCCATGGAAGACGGGGAACCGCAGCTGGCGGATCTGCTTGATGTCGCGGACCAGCCCGTCGGTGACGCAGCCAGCGGCACCGCGCGCCATCGAGGCGGTCGTCAGCAGCTCGCCCCAGGGGGCGATGCGCGGGCTGCCCTGGCAGGCGAGCACCGGGATCTCGCCCGGCGCCAGGTCGTCGATGAGCGCGATCTCGAGCGCGTAGGGGTTCTCGCCCGGCTCGACCGAGTAGACCTCGGAATAGAGGCCGGTGCGGGCCCGCCCGAACATGACCAGCGCCTCGTCGAGCGGCCGGACGTTGGGGCGGAAAGCCTGGTTGGGCCGGTCGAGCCCGTCCAGGGTATCCGACAGGACGGCCGTGAACAGGCGCTCGCGGGCGCGGGCGAGCAGGGCGTCATCGGCACGCATGGCGGTTCCTCCGGGGCGATCAGGCAGCCGGCGTCTGCCAGCGCCGCATGGTGCGGATCATGAGCGGCGCGAACCATACCAGCAAGGTGACGACCCCCAGCGTGGCCGAGATCGGCCGGCTGAAGAAGCCGAGCAGGTCCCCGTCCGCCTTGATCATCGAGCTGACGAAGGTGTCCTCCAGCATGGCTCCGAGGACGATGCCGAGGATGGCCGGGGCGACCGGGATGCCGTTGCTTTCCATGAAGTAGGCGAGCACGCCGAAGGCCAGCATCAGGCCCACGCCGAAGACGGTGTTGTTGATGGCGAAGGCGCCGACGATGCAGAAGAGCAGGATGATCGGCATCAGGATCGAGCGCGGCACGCGCAGGATCTGCTTGGCTGCCTTGATCGCCGCCCAGCCGAACGGGATCATCATGATGTTGGCGATGAAGAAGACAATGAAGACCGCGTAGAGCTGCGGCGCATTGTTCATGAAGACCGTCGGGCCGGGGTTCATCCCCTTCATGTAGAGCACGCCGATGACGATCGCGGTGATCGAATCGCCCGGGATGCCGAACACCAGCGCCGGGATCCAGGCGCCGCTGACGGCGGCGTTGTTGGAGGCGCCGCTCTCGACGATGCCCTCGGGATGGCCGGTGCCGAACTTCTCCGGGGTCTTGGAGAACTTCTTGCTCATCGCGTAGGAGATCCAGGCGGCGATGTCGGCGCCGGCACCGGGCAGGGCGCCGATCAGGGTCCCGACGATGCTGCCGCGCAGCAGCGGCTTCTTGTACTCGCGCGTCATCCGGCCCATGCCGGTGAAGATGTTGCCGATCGACGCCTGCACCTTGAAGGCCGGGGCGTCGGGGGTGGCTGCCCAGCGGATCACCTCCGACACGGCGAACATGCCGATCATCGCCGGGATGAAGCTGATGCCGCCCATGAGTTCGGTCGAGCCGAAGGTGAGACGGGGATGGCCGGCCGGGTTGTCGAGGCCGACCAGCGATACGGTGAGGCCGATGAAGAGCGAGATCAGGCCCTTCAGCGGGTCGCCGGTGGAGATGAACACGGCGCAGGTGAGGCCGAGGCAGACCAGCCAGAAATATTCGAAGCTGGAGAACTTCAGAGCCATCTCGGCCAGCGACGGCGCGGCCAGCACCAGCACGATGGAACCGAAGATGCCGCCCATGGCGGAGAAGACGAGCCCGGCCCCTAGCGCCTGCTCGGCCATGCCGCGCCGGGTCATGGCATAGGATTCGTCCGTGTAGGCGGCCGAGGCGGGGGTGCCGGGGATGCGTACGAGGCAGCCCGGGATGTCGCCCGAGAAGATCGCCATGGCCGTCGCCGTGACGATGGCGGCGATCGCCGGCACCGGCTCCATGAAGAAGGTGACGGGGACGAGCAGCGCGGTCGCCATCGTCGCCGTCAATCCGGGAACCGCGCCCACGAACAGGCCGAAGGCGGCCGAGCAGGCAATGACCAGGATGACGTAGGGGTCGAAGACGAGCCCGAAGGCGGTCAGCAGCGCATCCACGGGGCGATCACCAGGCGATGGGGGTGAGAATGCCCCAGGGCAGCGGCACCCGAAGCAGCTTGTAGAAGACGAAGTGGATCAGCAGGGTGGCCAGGATGGCGATCGCGATCCCGGCGGCCCAGCCGATCCGCTGGCTGCGAAAGAGGGCGAGGAGGACGATCGGCGCGACGATGAGGAAGCCCAGCCAGTCCGACGTCAGCAGGTAGAAGACCCCGCCGCCCAGCACCACGGCCACGGCGGTGGCGCCGCGGGGGTCGAACAGTCCCGGCTCGACCTCCACCAGCCGTTGGCCGCGGCCCGCGGCAAGGCCGCGGACGAACAGCACCAGCGCCGTCAGGCCGAGGCCGGCCCCGACCAGGGTCGGGAAGACGGCCGGGCCGAACTGCTGTCCGGGCATCGCCGGCAGGCCGCGGGCGTAGAGGAGAAGGGCTACTGCTCCGACCAGGAGCAGCAGCCCGACGATCGCGTCATGAAACCGCATGACCGGAGGATGCGCGGATAGCGTGCCGGGCGCTCAGCTCGACTTCGCCAGCCCGACGGCCTTCATGACCGCGCCCAGATCCGCGTTCGACTTCTTGAGGAATGCCTCCGCCTCCGCGCCCTCGGCCCACAGCAGGCCGAAGCCCTGCTTGGCCATGAAATCGCGGAACTCCTTGCTCTCGTGCGCCTTCTTCAGGGCCGGGAGCAGGCGGTCGGTGACCTCCTTGGGCAGGCCCTTGGGGCCGACCACGGCACGCCAGGCCGCCATGCTCCAGTCGATGCCGGTCGCCTCCTTGAGCGTCGGCACGTCCGGATAGGCGGGGTTGCGCTTGCCGTCCATGATCGCCAGCGAGCGCACCTTGCCGGCATCCAGCATGGCGCGGGCTTCGGGGATCGAGCAGGGCACGATCTGGACGCCGCCCGCCACCATGTCCTGCAGGCCCGATGCGGCGCCCTGGCTCGGGACCCACGGCGCGGCGTTCGGCTCGATCCCGGCGCCCTTCAGCATGCCGGCGATCGCCAGATGCCAGATGCCACCCTGGCCGGTGCCCGACGACTTCAGCTTGCCGGGATTGGCCTTCACCGCCTCCAGCAGGTCCTTGATCGTCTTGTAGGGCGCATCGGCGGCCACCTGGACGCCGGCCGGGTCGTTGTTGTAGATAGCGACCGGCGTGTACGACTGGTGGGTGAGCTGCGTCAGGCCCTGCCAGTGCATCATGTTGATCTCGACGGTCATGATGCCGAGCGTGTAGCCGTCGGGGGCCGCCGTCGCGATCGCCGTATGGCCGACCACGCCACTGCCGCCCGTCCGGTTCACGACGTTGACCGGCTGGCCCAGTTCTTTCTCCAACAGGCTGCCGATGACGCGGGCGGTCGCATCCGTGCCGCCGCCGGCACCCCACGGAACGATGATCGTGATCGGTCGGGTGGGCCATGCCGCCGACGCCGTGCCGGCGAACGCGACCATTGCCGCACCGGCGGCGAGCGCAAGAAGGGATCTGCGGTTCATTCTGGGAATCCTCCTGTTTGAGCCGGCCCTTGGATCGAGCCGATGCCCGCATTCGTTGCGCGAAGCCTAACAGCACGTTGCCCGGCCCGGCAACGCCGCATGAACGAAGAAGCCGAAGGTGCGCGGAAAACGCCGGCACCGCAGCGGCCGGATACGAGGTGGTGAAGAATGACAAGAAACGACGAATCGACCGCAGCGCGCCGGGTCCTGGGAGCGGAGATCCGGGCGACCCTGGCGCTGGCCTTGCCGCTGACGCTGACCAACCTCGCCCAGATCGCGATCATGACGACCGACGTGGTCATGATCGGCACGCTGGGGCCGCAGGCGCTGGCCGCCTCGGCGCTCGGCAGCGCGCTCCTGTTCACCTTGTGGATGTTCGGGGTGGGGGTCGTCACCGCGGTCGCCCCCCTGGTGGCGCAGGCCCGCGGCCGCGGGCGCGACGTGGTGCGGGAGAGCCGGCGGACAGTGCAGCAGGGGCTGTGGGTGGTGATGCTGGTGGGGCTGCCCTGCATCGGCCTGCTGTGGGCGGCCGGGCCGATCCTGCTCGCCATGGGCCAGCAGCCGGCGATGGTCGCCGACACGGAACGCTACCTGGCGCCGCTGATGTGGAGCCTGCTGCCCTCGCTCGCCTTCATCGTGCTGCGCACCTTCCTGGCGGCGCTGGAGCGGACCCGGCCGGCGGTGGTCGTGACCATCGTCGCGATCCTGTTCAACGCGCTCGCCAACTGGGTGCTGATCCACGGCAAGCTCGGCTTCCCGGCGCTCGGCCTGTTCGGGGCCGGGCTTGCGTCGACGCTGGCGTCCCTGTTCATGGCGGTGGCCCTGGGGCTGGTCTTCGTCTTCGACCCGGGGCTGCGGCGCTACCGCATCTGGCCGGGCGCGTGGCGGGCGGACTGGCCGCGGCTGCGCGAGCTGCTGGCGGTGGGCACGCCGATCGGCGCCATGATGACGCTCGAATGCGCGCTCTTCTCAGGTGCCACCCTGGTCATGGGGCTGATCGGCGCCGACGTGGTGGCCGCGCACCAGATCGCCCTGCAATGCGCCTCGGTCACCTTCATGGTCCCGCTCGGCATCGGCCAGGCGGCGACGGTGCGGGTCGGGCTGGCGGCGGGACGCGGCGACCCCGCCGGGATCGCCCGGGCCGGGTGGACCGCGCAGGCGATGGGCACCGGCTTCATGGCGGCGATGGCGTTGGTCTTCTTCCTGCTGGCGCGGCCGATCGTCGGCCTGTTCCTCGACCCGGCCGCGCCGGAAGCGGCGGCGACGGTGTCCTATGCGGTGGGGTTCCTGTTCTTCGCGGCGATCTTCCAGCTGGCCGATGGCGGGCAGGTGATCGCGGCGGGCGCGCTGCGCGGGCTGAAGGACACGCGGGTGCCGATGCTGATCGCGGCCGCGGGGTACTGGGGCATCGGCTTCCCGCTCGGCCTGGTGCTCGCCTTCCCGCTCGGCTGGGGCGGCAACGGGGTCTGGGTCGGCCTGACGACCGGGCTCGTGGTGGTCGCGCTGCTGCTCAACCTGCGCTTTGCCGAGCGGTCGCGCCGGTTGCTGCCGGACCGGCGCGCGATCGCCGCCGCTGCTGCCTGAGTCTCCGCGAGGCCGACTTCGACATCGTGCGGTGGTATAATTGAGGAGGAATTGAGGAGACTCGCCATGCGGAGCAGCACGAACGTGTCATTGCTTGCCAAGCTCGTGGTCTTGGGGATCGCCGTCGGAGCCGCCCCAGGCCAGGCGGCCGAGATCAAGCTCATGGCCGCCAACGCCGTGAAGGGCGCGATCGGCGGACTGCTGATGGAGTTCGAAGGAGCGAGTGGCCACAGGGTCGCGGTGATCTGGGGCGGCACCGAGGGCATCGCCAAGCGGGTCGGCGGTGGCGAGGCGGTCGACATCGTCCTGATCGGCAGTGCCAATATCGACCGATTGATCGCCGGGGGCCGACTCCTTGCCGGCAGCCGCACCGACATCGCGAAATCCGGCGTCGGAATGGCCGTGCGCTCCGGCCTGCCCAAGCCGGACATCTCCACGGGCGAGGCGGTGCGGAAGGCCGTCCTGGAGGCGAGGTCGGTCGCCTATTCCTCCGGACCGAGCGGCTTCTACATTGCCGACCTGTTCCGGACGATGGGCATTGCCCAGCAGGTCGAAGGCAAGGTCAGGCAGCCTCCTTCCGGTGCCCAGGTCGGCGAACTGGTGGCACGCGGCGAGGCCGATCTCGGCTTTCAGCAGGTCAGCGAGCTGCTGCATGTGAAGGGGATCGAGTATCTGGGCCCGCTACCGGCCGAGATCCAGAACATCACGGTCTATTCCGCTGCCCTGCACAGGGCCGCGGCCGACCCGGATGCGGCCAGGGCGCTGGTGCAGTTCCTCACGCGGCCGGAATCCGGGGCGGCGGTTCGGAAGGCCGGCATGGAGCCCGGCTGACGCCCGTTCTAGCCGGGAACGATCTCGCCGGCCTGCGGCCGCAGGCGGTGGCGGTAGAGGTGCCATAGCAGCAGGGCAGCGGCGCTGCGACAGGGGCGGAACTCCTCGCCTGCCTGGCGCAGCGCCTTGCCCGACGGGCGCGCCGCCAGCCCGCGGAGGTGCTGGTAGCCGGCCTGGATGGCGATGTCGTCGGCCGGCCACACGTCCGGCCGGCCATGGGCGAAGAGCAGGTAGATCTCGGCCGTCCAGCGGCCGATGCCGCGGATCGCCGTCAGCATGCGGATCGCCGCCTCGTCGTCGAGCGCATCGAGGGTATCCAGGTCGACCGTGCGGTCGGCCAGTTTGGCGGCGAGGTCGCGCGCATAGATCGCCTTGGACCGGCTGAAGCCCGCCGTCCGCAGGTCGGCATCGTCGAGCGCCAGCCAGGCGGCCGGCGTCATCGGGTCGGCCAGGCGCGCGACCCGCTGCCAGATGGCGGCGGCCGCGTGGGTCGACACCTGCTGGCCGGTGATGATCTGCAGGAGCGTGCCGAAGCCGGCCGGCCGGGAGCGGGGCGGGGGCAGTCCGGCCGCCGTCACCAGCGCCGCCAGGCCCGGCTCGCGCGCGACCAGCCGCGCCATCCCCTCGGCGATCGACGGCGGATGCCCGGTCATTCGGCGGCGACCGGGTGGCCGGCGGCGCGGGCCTGGCGGCGGCGCGCCCGCCAGTCCGCGAGATTGCCGCGCAGCATGAGGGCGCACGGCGTCACCAGCAGCGTCAGGATGGTGGAGAAGCCGAGGCCGAAGCAGATCGCCGTCGACAGCCCGATCCACCATTGGGTGGCCGGCGCGTCGACCGTGATCTCGCGCTGGAAGATGTCGATGTTGACGCCCATCATCAGCGGCAGCAATCCCAGCACCGTGTTGAACGCTGTCAGCAGCACCGGCCGCAGGCGCTCGCGGCCGGTCTGCAGCAGCGCCTCGCGCACGGTCGGCATCGACTTCACCAGCTGGTCGAAGGTGTCGATCAGCACGATGTTGTTCTGCACGACGATCCCGGCCAGCGCGACCACGCCGATGCCGGTCATGACGATGCCGAAGGGCTGGCCCGTCACCAGCAGGCCAATGAACACGCCGATGGTCGACATGACCACCCCGGTCAGGATCACCATCGTGGTGTAGAGACTGTTGAACTGCGCCAGCAGGATCACGAAGATCAGGAAGATCGCCGCCAGGAAGGCCTTCGACAGGAATTCCTGCGCCTTCTGCTGCTCCTCGTCCTGGCCCTTGAAGCGCACCGACACGCCGAGCGGAACGGGCTGCTCCAGCATCAGCGCCCGGAGCTCGCGCATCTTGTCGTCGGCCAGCACGCCCGCGACCACGTCGGCCTTCACCGTCAACGCCCGGCGGCCGTCGACCCGCTGCAGCTCGGTCACGCTGGGGGCGGGCTTGCGGGTGACGAAGTTCTCGATCGGCACCAGCCCGACCGGGGTCTGGACGCGCACCAGGCCGAGCTGGGCGATGCCGCGCTCCTCGCGCGGGTAGCGGGCGACGATGTCGATCTCGTCGTCGGAATCGTCCGGCCGGTACTCGCCGAACTTCAGCCCGTTGGTGACCAGGCGGATCGAACTGCCGACCGCGGCGACGTCGGCGCCGAACTTCGCGGCCTGCGAGCGGTCGACCAGCACCTGCCATTCGACGCCGGGCAGGGAGCGGCTGTCCTCGATGTCCTTCAGCCCCTCGATCCGCTCCAGCAGGCCACGGACCTGGCGGGCGGCCGGCTCCAGCAGGGCGGGGTCGCGGGCGGTCAGCTGCACCTGGATCGGCTTGCCGATCGGCGGCCCGGATTCCTGGGCGCGGCTCTCGACGACGATGCCGGCCAGGTCGCGGTTGCGCGCCATGATGTCGGCCAGGATCTCGGATGCCTTGCGCCGGGTCTTCCAGTCGGCGAATTCCAGCTGGATGACGCCGATCACGTCCTCGGCCATGTCCTTGCCCAGCTCGCGGACCCGGGTGGCGCTGTAGATGGTGGAGAACTCGCCCCGCTCGGCATGCAGCTTCAGGATGCGATCCTCGACCTCGCGGACCAGGCGGTCCTTCTCGTCGGTGGACAGGTTGCCGCGCGCCGATACGGTGACCAGCGCCAGGTCCGGCTCGACATTGGGGAAGAACTCGACCCCGTTGCCGTGGGTCGCGTACCACCATTGCACGCCGACCAGCGCCACCACCGTCGCCACCAGCACGGCGACCGGGCGCCGCAGCGACCAGGCCAGCATGCGGACATAGAGGCGGGTGCCGGCATCGTCGGGCGGCGGCTCGTGGAGCGGCCCCGTCGCCTCGCCGCGCCGGCCGATCCAGCTGCCCAGCACCGGGATGAAGACGAGCGCCATCAGCACCGATGCCGACAGCACCACCAGCTGGGTGATCGGCAGGTACTTCATGAACTCGCCGACCACGCCCGGCCAGAACAGCAGCGGCAGGAACGCCGCGATCTGGGTAGCGATGGCGGAGATGATGGGCCAGGCCATGCGCTGCGCCGCCATCCGGTAGGCGGCGGCCCGCTCCATCCCCTCGGCCATGCGCCGGTCGGCGTACTCGGTGACGACGATGGCCCCGTCGACGACGTTGCCGGCGGCGAAGATCAGGCCGAACAGGACCACGATGTTGATGGTCAGCCCCATCCCCGCCAGCATCAGGATGGCGGCCAGGAAGGAGCCGACGATCGACACCCCGACCAGCAGCGTCGAGCGCATCCCGAGCGAGGCCAGGACGATGACCATCACCAGCAGGACCGCGATGCCGAGATTGTTCTCCAGGTCCGCCAGCATCATCTTGATGTCGTCGGATTTGTCCTGGGTGTAGCCGACGACGATGTTGTCGGGCCAGCGGGCGCGCTCCTCGTCGGTGATGCGGCGCACCTCGTCGATGGTCTCGATGATGTTCTGGCCGATGCGCTTGGACACCTCGAGCGCGATCGCCGGGCGGCCGTCGACCCGGGCGTAGGATTGCCGGTCCTTGTAGGTGCGGCGTACCTCGGCGATGTCGCCGACCCGCACCACCGCGTCGCCGTCGACCTTGACCGGCATGTCCAGGATCTCGCGCAGGCTCTCGAACAGGCCCGGCACCTTGACCGCGAAGCGGCCCTGGCCGGTGTCGATCTGGCCGGCGGCGATCAGCTGGTTGTTGCGCGAGATGGAATTGGCCAGGTCGGTCGCCGACAGGCCGTACGCCTCGATGCGCAGGGGGTCGATGACGATCTCGACCAGCTCCTCGCGGTCGCCGGCAATGCGCACCGACAGCACCGCCGGAATCGTCTCCAGCCGGTCGCGCAGGTCGCGCGCCAGGCGCAGCAGGGTGCGCTCCGGCACCTCGCCCGACAGGGTGACGACCAGCACCGGGAAGAGGCTGACATTGACCTCCTTGACCAGCGGCTCGTCGGTGTCCTGGGGCAGCTCGGACTTGGCGCGGTTGACGCTCTCGCGCACGTCGTTCAGGGCCTTGTCGGCGTTGAAGCCGGCCTCGAACTCCAGGATGACGTAGCTGCCGCCGAGATAGGCGTTCGAGCGCATCTCCTTCACGCCCTCGACCGATCGCAGCTCCTTCTCCATGGGCCGCGCCAGCAGGCGCTCGGAATCCTCCGGCGAGACCCCTTCCAGCGTCATGGAGACGTAGATCATCGGGATGGTGACGTCCGGCTCGGACTCCTTGGGGATCGTCCGCCAGGCCATGGCCCCGAACAGCAGGATCAGCACCAGGATCGCGACCGTCACCCGGCCGCGGTCGAGAGCCGCCGCGATGAGCGTATTCATTGCGCCCGCGCCGCCTCGGCCGCCACCGGCCGCACCGTCTGACCGGCCCGCACGAATTCGTGCCCGACCGAGATCAGGCGCACCCGTTCCGGCAGGCCGCTCACCCACATCCCGTCCGGGCCGTCCTCCAGCACGCGGATCGGGTGGAAGGAGACCTTGTCGTCCTCGCCCACCGTCTTGACCCCGATCTGGCCCTGCTCGTCGAGCGCCAGCAGCGCGGGCGTGATGCGATGGGCCGAGACCCGGCCGACCGTCAGCATCACCTCGGCGGTCACCCCGCCGATGATGGCGAGGTCCGGGTTGGTGGCCTCGAGCTCGATGCGGAAGGTCCGGGTGGCGCTGTCGGCGTTGGCGGACAGGTAGCGCACGCGCAGCGTCGCCTCCTGGCCGGTGGCGAGCCGGGCGGTGCCGGTCTGCCCCATCTGGACCCGGGCGCGTTCGATCTCGGTCAGGTGGCCGACCACGATCACCGGGTCGAGGTCGACCAGCGTCGCCACCGTGTCGCCTTCCTTCACATAGTCGCCGAGCTCGACCGTGCGGGATTCGAGCACCCCCGGGAAGGGGGCGCGGATCTTCGTCCGCCGGATCTCGACCTCCATCCGCGTCACCATCGCCCGGGCGGCATCGAGCTGGGCCTGGGCGACGGCGTGCTGGTTGTCGGCCCGGAAGCCGCGGTCGGACAGGGTGCGCGAGGCGCGGAATTCCACCTCGCGCTGGGTCAGCAGCGCGCGGGCCTCCGCCAGCCGGGCCGGGCGGATCTTCGTCCGCCGGATCTCGACCTCCATCCGCGCCCCCTTCCCGGGGGTGCTCGAATCCCGCACGGTCGAGCTCGGCGACTATGTGAAGGAAGGCGACACGGTGGCGACGCTGGTCCGCCCGCCCCGGCTGTCCGGGTGGTGCCGTCGGACGCCCAGGACCGGGAGCGGCGGATCGTCGTGCGCGGGCGCACCGAGCCCAACCGGCAGGTCGTCCTGCGGGCGGGGGCTGGATGGCGGCCGGGGGCTTGGCCGGCTCGGCCGTTCCGCCGTTGCCGGCGATCTGGCCGGAGGCGATCCAGGCCGTGGCGCCGACCACCACGGCCAGCGCCAGCCAATAGGAACTGCGCATCGATTGCTCCGCTACGCGATCTTCGCTTCGTCGTCAGCCAGTTGGTCGACGAAAGCGTCGCGTTGGTTTTCCAGATAGCGAACGGCGGCTTCGTAGACCGCAACGCCGAAGCCATGGACGAAACGCTGGCCGGGCGTTTCGCATTCCGCGCCCAGTTCGTCGCAGTCGAGCTGCGACAGCAGTCGGCGATGATGGGCGAGATAGCCGTCCAGCACCGCGACCGCCGTCTCCGCCGGGATCAGGTGCGCGAAGAAGAGGATCACCAGCGCATCCGAGCGCAGCTGGTCCGGCTTCGGCGCCGCCAGCAGCGCCTGCCGCAGGCGCCGGCGCCCGGCATCCGTCAGGGCATGGATCCGCCGGTCCGGCCGCCCGTCCTGCGTCTCCGCCGTCACGGTGACCGCACCCGACTCCGCCAGCCGCCGCAGGGCCGGATAAATGGAGCCGAAGCTCGCCTCGTGGAAATGCGCGAAGGGGCCGTCCTCGAACGCCTTGCGGATGTCGTAGCCGCTGGCCGGCCCGCGCGCGAGTGCCGCCAGGCAAAGGGTAGGGACGTCCATTCGCGCGCATCTCCCCGGGGGCGGCATGCATAGGCCCGGCGACATATGTCGGTCCAGCATATTCAGGGCCGATATGGTGGCGAGCATATCGCGGTGCAACACAATTGCCGCCGCTCTTGACATCCGGCCTTGCTTTCGACGCATTTGTGCAACGGACCGACCAATGGATATGGGGGCTGATCGATGCGTACGTTGAAATTCCTGAGCGCGATGACGCTCGGCGCGGCCCTGCTGGCGCCGGCGCTGGCCCAGGCCCAGGCACCGCAGTTCTTCCGCATCGGCACCGGCGGCGCGGGCGGCACCTATTTCCCGATCGGCGGCATCATCGCCACGGGCATCTCCAACCCGCCGGGCTCGCGCCCCTGCGACAAGGGCGGCGCGTGCGGCGTGCCTGGCCTGGTGGCGATCGTCCAGTCGTCGGACGGCTCGGTCGGCAACATCAACGCCGTCAATTCCGGGCAGATGGAATCGGGCATCGCCCAGTCCGACGTCACCCACTGGGCCTATACCGGCACGGGGCTGTTCGAGGGCAAGCCGAAGGTCGAATCGCTGCGGGTCATCGCCAACCTGTTCCCCGAGCACATCCAGGTGTTCGCCAAGGGTGCGGGCAGCGTCACCTCGATCGAGCAGCTCAAGGGCAAGAAGGTGAACTACGGCCCGCCGGCCTCCGGCACGCTGGTGGGCGCGCGCCTGTTCTTCGAGGTCTATGGCCTGAAGGAGAAGGTCGACCTGCAGCCCGAGTACCTGAACCCGCAGCCGGCCGCCGACCGCATCCGCGACGGCCAGCTCGACGCGGCCTTCCTGATCGCCGGGACGCCGACCGCGGCCCTGGTCGAGCTCGCCTCGACCGTCGGCATGAGCCTGCTGCCGGTCGAAGGCGCGATGCGCGACAAGGTCCTGAAGGCGATCCCCTTCTGGTCCGAGACGACGATCCCGGCCGGCACCTACAAGGGCATCGACAAGGACGTGCCGACGGTCGCCGTCGGCGCCTGGTGGGTCACCAACGCCAAGCTGCCGGAAGAGCAGATCTACAAGATCACCCAGGCCCTCTGGAACAAGAACACGCGCGAGCTGCTGGATGCCGGCCACGCCAAGGGCAAGTCGATCGTCCGCGACAACGCGGTGAAGGGCGTCAGCGTCCCGTTCCACCCGGGTGCCGAGCGCTTCTACAAGGAAGCCGGCCTGCTGAAGTAGGCCCGCTGCGGGCGTTCCGAGCCGGGGCCGGGAGGTGACTTCCGGCCCCGTTTCGTATGGTGGCCGGCGACCGATCGCGAACAGGGGCGACAGATGACCACAGACAAGCTCGACCTCAAGACGACGGCGGAGCTGGAAGCCAAATACGACCCGGAGATGCACTTCCGCCAGGTCGTGCAGCCGGCCAAGATCGTCTGCGGTGCCATGCTCCTGGCGATGTCGCTCTGGCACATGTACATCGCCTGGGGCGGCATGCCGCAGACGCACTGGCTGGCGGCGATCCACCTGGCATTCGTCCTGTCGATCTGCTTCCTGGTCTATGGCGCGACGAAGCGCGGCCACGACTCCGCTCCCGCCAACCGCTGGCTGTCGCCCGGCGGGGTGCCGCTCTACGACTGGGCGCTCTCGATCGGCGCCGCCGTGTCGGCCCTCTACATCCCCTGGACGCTGGACGATCTGGCGTTCCGGGTCGGCAATCCGACCGATGCCGACATGGTGTTCGGCACCATCCTGATCTTCGTCGTGATCGAGGCGGCGCGGCGGTCCATGGGCTGGCCGCTTACGGTCATCGTCCTCGGCTCGCTGCTTTATGCCGTCTATGGCTACCTGGTGCCGGGCCTGCTCGCCCACCCGGGATCGACCTGGGGCGGGGTGGTCAGCCATATCTACCTGCTCGACCAGGGCATCTTCGGCATCCCGATCCAGGTGATGGCGACGCTGGTCTTCCACTTCGTGCTGTTCGGCGTGATCGCCACCCGCATGGGGCTGGGCCAGCTGTTCATCGACATCGGCTACTGCATCGCCGGCAAGTCGCCGGGCGGGCCGGCCAAGGTCAGCGTCATCTCCTCGGCCATGATGGGCACGATTTCCGGCTCCTCGGTCGCGAACACGGTGACCACCGGGTCGCTGACCATCCCGGCGATGAAGCGGATCGGCTACCGGCCGCACTTCGCGGCCGCGGTCGAGGCGGCCTCCAGCACCGGCGGGCAGATCACCCCACCGATCATGGGTGCGGCCGCCTTCGTCATGGCCGAGTTCCTGGCCATCCCCTATCTCGACATCTGCATCGCGGCCGCCGTGCCGGCGCTGATGCACTATGTCGGCGTCTTCACGATCGTCCATTTCGAGGCCCGGCGCACCGGGCTGCGTGGCCTGACGGCCGAGGAACTGCCGCGCCTGGGCCGGGTGCTGCGCGATGGCTGGCCGACGATCATCCCGCTGGTCGTGCTGGTGACGATCATCTTCCAGGGCTACACGCCCTACAAGGCGGCCTTCTGGGGCATCATCACGGCGCTCGCCGTGGGCATGATCAACCCGCGCAACCGGATGAGCCCGCGCGACGTGCTGGATACGCTGATGGAGGGCTCGCGCTATGCGATCGCCGTCGGCACGGCGGCGGCGGCGGTCGGCATCTTCGTCGGCGTCATCACGCTGTCCGGCCTCGGCTTCAAGGTGTCCTATGCGGTGACCCAGGCGGCAGCCCAGTTCGCCGAGGACATCATGCCGCTCTTCAGCTTCCTGCCGGCCGATGCCGTGACGCTGAAGGACGTGACGCTGTTCATCACCCTGGTGTTCATCGGCCTGGCCTGCATCGCCATGGGGACGGGCATCCCGACCACGGCCCTCTACATCATCCTGGCGGCCATTGCCGCCCCGGCGCTGGTGCTGATGGGGGTGCCGCAGCTGGCCGCCCACCTGTTCGTGCTCTACTACGGCGTCCTGGCGGACCTGACGCCACCGGTCTGCGTCGCGGCCTATGCGGCGGCCGGGATCGCCGGATCCAACCCGTTCCGGACCGGCGTGCAGGCCTTCCAGATGGGCAACGCCAAGGTCCTGGTGCCGTTCGTGTTCGTCTATTCGCCCGTGATGCTGATCGTGGCCGTGCCGGGCTTCAACTGGGTGGATTTCGCCGTCACCACCGGAAGTTGCCTCGCCGGGATCTTCTTCCTGGGTATGGCCATCGCCGGCTTCGCCTTCGCCCGGCTCGGGGCCCTGTCGCGCATCGTCCTGGCCATCTCGGCGGTGATGATGATCTCGCCCAACGTCACGGCAACGGTGCTCGGCATCGCCCTGGCCATGGTCCCGCTGGGCTTCAACCGCCTGGCTGCACGCCGGCTGGCGACGGCCTGAGGCGCCGGCGCCTCACCCCTCGCCCAGCGGAAACCGCCGGGCGAGGGCGAAGGGGGCGCCCGGTTCCGCCTCGATGAAGAGCGCCAGGTCGGCGAACGGCGTCGGTGCCCGGCAGAAGGCGGCGACCAGCGGCTCCAGGCCCGAGCGGACGCATTCCTGTTCGTCCGGCTCCATGCGTCCCGTCAGGGTCAGGTGGAACTGGAATTCCTCCAGCACATAGGGATAGCCCCAGGCGGCCAGCAGCCGCTCCTGCCGCTCGGTCAGGCGCGCGCGCCGGCGCCGGGCCAGCTCGGATTCGGTCGGCGGGGCGCGGAACCGGTCGAGGCGGGTGACGCATGCGGCCTCCACCGCCGCCAGCGCCGCGCTCGGCCCCGACGAGACCAGGGCCAGGAAGCCGCCCAGCCGTTCCAGGCGCAGCGGCGGCAGCGCGAAGGGGCGCAGGCCGTGGGCGATCGCCTCCACGGCCGCCGCCAGTTCCGCTTCGGCGTGGCCGTCGGCCAGGTGGAAGGGCGGCTTCAAGGTGCCGTGGAAGCCGTAGCGGCGAGGCTCCGCCGTCAGGGCCTCGAGCCGCCCGGCCGGGATCCCCGGCAGGGCCGGCCGGTCGCCAACGGGCCGGCCGTCGAAGGAGCGACCGAGCCAGGATGCGGCGAAGGCGGCAAGCGGGCTGTCCGCGGCGGGGGCGTAGTAGATCGCGTATCGGGGACTCATCGCCGGCCAGGATAGACCGGCGGGCCTGCCGCGAGCCACCTCGGCGCCGTATCGCAGGGGGGCGCGGCGCGCCGGCCGTGGGCTGCGGCGAGCCGTCCCTCGGAAGCCAGAGCGGCCACCGTCCTGTCGACCGTGGCTTTTCTATGGCTGTCGAGCGCTCGATATGATTGACGCTGCGACCGTTTATCGATAGCGGACAATACCAATCTGCCCGCGGCGGGCAGGCCCGGGAGCCATGCCCCCGGGCGCCTCACCCGCCGCCCAACGAAATCATGAAGCGCCCGCGAAGGTAGGCTACCGTCTGCTGCGGCCCCGTCTCGCCCCAGCCATCGCGCCAGACCATCCGCCGCCGCTTCGAGAGGAGCCGAGACCCATGGCCCATCCGCTGTTCGCCGACGGCTTCAAGACCACGCCCTACTGGTGGGAAGCCGCCGCACCCGCCCGCTTCGACGCCGCCCTGCCGGACGAGACCGACGTGCTGGTCGTCGGCGGCGGCTATGCCGGGCTCAACTGCGCCCTGACGCTGGTGCGAGCCGGCACCCGGGTCGTCGTCGTCGACGCCGCCGAGATCGGCTGGGGGGCGAGCTCGCGCAATGGCGGCATGGTGTCGGGCGGCATGAAGGTGTCCGACCCGAAGATCGAGAAGCTCTACGGCGCCGATGTCGCCCGTCGCATCCGCGAGGACGGCTGGAGTTCGTTCAGCCATATCGAGGACCTGATCCGGCGCGAGGGGATCGAGTGCGACTATGTCCGCTCCGGCCGCTTCGTCGGCGCCCATACCCCGGCCGACTATGCGGCGATGGCGGCCCGCGCGCCGAAGCTGCGCGAAGTGACCGGCGCCGTCGTCGAGATGGTGCCGAAGGAGCGCCAGCACGAGGAGATCGGGTCGGACTACTACTATGGCGGCATGGTGGTGGAAGGCACCGGCGCGCTGCACCCGGCCAAGTATGTCCGGGCGCTGGCGCAGCGGGTGGCGGACGCGGGCGCCACGCTCTGCTCGCACGCCCGGGTCGAGGGCATCGTCCGCGAGGAGGGGGGCTTTCTCGTCAAGACGACGCGCGGCACGGTCCGCGCGCGCGAGGTGATGGCGGCGACCAACGGCTATACCGGCGGCGTCACCCCCTGGCTGCGCCGACGCCTGATCCCGGTCGGCAGCTACATCATCGCGACCGAGCCCCTGGCGCCCGAGGTGACGGCGAAGCTGTCGCCGCGCGGCCGCATGTTCTCGGACAGCAAGAAGGTCCTCTACTATTTCCGCCTGTCGCCGGACGGGACCCGGGTGCTGTTCGGCGGCCGGGCGAGCTTCCGCCAGACCACGCCGGAGGCGGCGGGCCCGGTGCTGCACCGCTTCATGACCGGGGTCTGGCCGGAACTGGCGACGACGAAGATCACCCACAGCTGGACCGGCAACGTCGCCTTCACCTTCGACATGGTGCCCCACATGGGGGTGCATGACGGCGTCCACTACGCGCTGGGCTGCCAGGGCAGCGGCGTCGCCATGGCCAGCTATCTCGGCAACCAGGTCGCGCTGAAGATCCTCGGGCGCAGCAACCGCCCCTCGGCCTTCGACGAGCTGCCGTTCCCGACCCGGCCCTTCTACCGGGGCAATCCCTGGTTCCTGCCGGTGGTCGGTTCCTGGTATCGCCTGTCCGACCGGGTCGCCCGCTGGCGGGCCGCGTCCCACTGAAGAGGTTCTGGGTCCCATGGATGTGTTGCAGTCGATGACGGAGAGCTTTTCCGTCGACTATGCGGAAGCCCGGCGGAAGTTCGTCGCCGCGGCCGAACAGGCAGGTGGGCGGCTCGCCACCTACGCCAACCCGAACCGCGGCCCGCGCGGCGAGGAACTGGCGACCGACACCGCCTGGTTCGGGGCCGCCGACGCGCCGACCGTGATGGTCGCGATCTCCGGCACCCACGGGGCGGAGGGCTTCTGCGGGTCCGGCTGCCAGGTGGACTGGCTGGCGTCCGGTGCGCTGAAGTCGGTGCCGGACAGCGTGGCGGTGCTGCTGGTGCACGCCATCAACCCGCACGGCTTCGCCTGGATCCGCCGGGTGACGGAGGAGGGCTGCGACCTCAACCGCAACTACATCGACTTCACCAAGCCGCTGCCCGAGAACCCGGGCTATGACGAGCTGGCCGATGCCTATATCCCGGCCGAGCTGTCCGGGCCGGTGTTCGAGGCGGCCGAGGCCCGGATCCGCGCCTTCCGGGAGACGCATGGCGCCCACGCCGCATCCGTCGCGCGCTCGGGCGGGCAGTACAAGCATGCCGGCGGGCTCTTCTACGGTGGCAGCGGCCCGACCTGGTCGCGCCGCACCATCGAGGCGATCGTCGCCGACGAGAAGCTGGCCGATCGCCGCCTGGTCGCGGTCGTCGACTACCACACCGGGCTCGGCCCCTTCGGCTATGGCGAGCTGATCTGCGACCACACGGTCGACAGCATCAATGTCCGCCGGGCCAAGGAATGGTGGGGCGAATCGGTGACGGAGCCGCAGCTCGGCACGTCGGCCTCGGTCGCCAAGCACGGGCTGGGCGAGATCGGCTGGGAGCGGATGCTGGGCGACCGGGTGTCGTTCGTGGCTGTCGAGTACGGCACCTACACGCCGGAATCGGGTCGCGCGGCGCTGCGCGACGACCACTGGCTGCACAATCGCGGCCCGTTCGACTGGGACGCGCCGGAGACGCAGCGGATCAAGGCGGCGCTCCGCCGGCAGTTCTACCCCGACACCGACGAGTGGCGGGAAATGGTGCTGTGGCGCTCGCGCATGGTCATGCGCCAGGGGATCGAGGCGCTGGCGAAGAGTTGAGGGAAGGGGGCGCCTGGGCAACCGGGCGCCCCTTGGCCTTCTCAGGCCGGCTCGGCCTCGCGCTGCGGGATCCAGCTGCGCGCCTCGCCGTCATACTCCCGTCCCGGGTTGCCGCGGACGGTCGTCCGCCACATCAGGCGCCGGTGCTTCTCGGCATCGAACCAAGTGGCGGCGTGCACCAGGCAGCGATTGTCCCAGATGATCATGTCGCCATCGTCCCAGTCCTGGGCGTAGGTGAACTGCGGCTGGGTCAGGTGGTGCATCAGTTCGTGGATCAGTCGGCCGCCTTCGCCGTCCGGGCCCGGCTCCAGCCCGACGATCGGGCCGTTGATCCAGTCCATCTGCCCGCTCTCGCACAGGTAGAGGGACGGCTTGCCGGTCACCGGATGGATGCGGACCAGCGGCTGGCGCTGCGGCTGCTCGTGCGGCTTCAGCGGCTTGGGCGGCTTGCCGGCGCGGATCGCCTCGGGCGAGCGGTTGCTGCCCGGCATGACGTGCAGCCCCTCCAGCGTGGCGATGCGCGCCTTGGTCGCCGCCGGCAGCGCCGCGTAGGCCCCGGCGCAGTTGGCGAACAAGGTCTGGCCCTGGCCCTTCGGCACGGCGATCGCGGCGAAGAACAGCGAGATGTCCGGCGGCGGGCGGCGATAGCTCTGGTCGGTGTGCCAGCCGCGGCGATGGGGGTACTGCATCGGCAGGCCGCCGTCGGCGGTGCGCGGCGGGTCGGGCAGGGGCGGCGGCGGCTTGCTGGCCGGCGGCATGTTGGAGACGACCAGGATCTCCGGCACCGTCTCGTGCACCTTGGTCGGCTCGGTCAGGGTCTCGTGATAATTCTCGACCTCCGACCCGAACAGCCGGCTCAGGCGCACGAGCAGCTCGGGCGCCTGGGCGATGGCGTTCATCCCCGGCAGCAGCAGCAGCCCCTCATGCTCGGCCAGAGCGTCCGGAATGGCCGCAGGCTCGGCCTCGGCCGCCTCGATCAGGGCCTGGGTGTAGCCGGGGCCCGACACGCCCTCCAGGCGCAGCAGGCCGCCGAAGGGGGAGTTGGGCAGGGGATTGACGGTGAAGCCGCCGCGCATGGAACACCCTTTCCATCGCCGCAGGGCGATCTGGGGTTGGTTGCGGGATTGCGAAGTTGTGACGGTCAGATTGGGCGAGGGCGTCCCGAATCTCAAGCGCGCCGATCGCATGCCGAAAGGATGGTCGCAGCGGGTCGGTCCATGGTCGGCAACCACATCGACGGCGCCCGACCGGGCCGCGGCATCGACGATCCTCGCGTCGGGCGGCACTCCCCCCTATATCTGCCGCCCGAATGCTGACCGCCGATTTCGACTTCGACCTGCCCGCCGACCGGATCGCCCAGGCCCCGGCGCGACCGCGCGACGCCGCCCGGCTGCTCGCCATCGGCCGCGAGCTGGCCGACCATGGCGTGCGCGACCTGCCGCGGCTGCTGCGGCCGGGCGACCTGCTGGTGTCCAACGACACCCGCGTCATCCCCGCCCGCCTCACCGGACGGCGCGGCGCCGCCACGGTCGAGGTGACCCTGCACCTGCGGGAGGGGGAGGATCGCTGGCTGGCCTTCGCCCGTCCGGCCAAGCGCCTGCGCCCGGGCGACATCGTCCAGTTCGCGGACGACCTGTCGGCCGAGGTGACGGGCAAGGGGGAGGGCGGCGAGGTGGCCCTGCGCTTTTCCGCCGCCGGGCCGGCCCTTCTGGCGGCCCTGGAGCGCCACGGCCGGATGCCGCTGCCGCCCTACATCCGCGGCGGGACGGAGGGCGACGGCGACCGCGCCGACTACCAGACCCTGTTCGCCGCCCGCGACGGGGCGGTGGCAGCGCCCACGGCCGGCCTGCATTTCACGCCCGACCTGCTGGCCGCGCTCGACGCTGCCGGCATCCGGCGCACGGTGGTGACGCTGCATGTCGGCGCCGGCACCTTCCTGCCGGTCAAGGCGGAGCGCGCGGCCGACCACCGCATGCACGCCGAATGGGGCGAGGTCGGCCCGGAGGCGGTGGCGGCGATCGACCAGGCGCGCGCCCGCGGCGGCCGGGTCGTGGCCGTCGGCACCACCTCGCTGCGGCTGCTGGAGGCGGCGGCGGGCGAGGCGGGGCGCGTGCGCCCCTTCTCCGGCACCACGGACATCTTCATCCTTCCCGGCTATCGCTTTCAGGTCGTCGATCTGCTCATGACCAACTTCCACCTGCCGCGTTCCACCCTCTTCATGCTGGTCTCGGCCCTGGCCGGGCTGGACCGGATGCGGGCCGCCTATGCCCACGCGATCGCCGCCGGCTACCGCTTCTATTCCTACGGCGATGCCTGCCTGATCGAGCGGGCGCCATGAGCGGCCTCGGCTTCGAGCTGCTGGCGACCGATGGCGCGGCGCGGCGCGGGCGCATCACGACCGGCCACGGCACGGTCGAGACGCCGGCCTTCATGCCGGTCGGCACCGCCGGCACGGTCAAGGCGATGACGGCCGACGCGGTCGCCGCCACCGGCGCGGAGATCGTGCTCGGCAACACCTATCACCTGATGCTGCGGCCGGGGGCGGAGCGGGTGGCGCGGTTGGGCGGCCTGCACCGCTTCATGGGCTGGGACCGCCCGATCCTGACCGATTCCGGCGGCTTCCAGGTCATGTCCCTGGCCGGCCTGCGCAAGATCGACGAGAACGGGGTCACCTTCCGCTCCCACCTCGACGGCAGTGCCCACACGCTGACGCCGGAGCGCTCGATCGCGATCCAGTACCTGCTGGATGCCGACATCACCATGGCCTTCGACGAATGCACCCCCTTCCCGGCGACCGAGGAGGTGGCGGCGGCCTCCATGCGGCTGTCGATGCGCTGGGCGGAGCGCAGCCGCGAGGCCTTCGTCGAGCGCCCGGGCTATGGCCTGTTCGGCATCGTCCAGGGCAGCGTCTATCCCGATCTGCGCGCGGAATCGGTGGCAGCCCTGACGGCGATCGGCTTCCACGGCTATGCCATCGGCGGGCTGGCGGTGGGCGAGGGGCAGGCGGCGATGTTCGAGACGGTCGCCTATACCGCGCCGATGCTGCCGGCCGACCGGCCGCGCTACCTGATGGGCGTCGGCCGGCCGGAGGACATCGCGGGCGCAGTCGCCCGCGGCATCGACATGTTCGACTGCGTGATGCCGACCCGCTCCGGCCGCACCGCCCAGGGCTTCACCCGGCGCGGCACCGTCAACATCCGCAATGCCCGCCATGCCGACGACCCGCGGCCGCTCGATGCCGACTGCGCCTGCCCGGCCTGCCGCAACCACTCGCGCGCCTACCTGCACCATCTCTTCAAGGCGAACGAGATCCTGGGTTCGGTGCTGCTGACGTGGCACAACATCCAATACTACCAGGACCTGATGGCCGGGCTGCGCCAGGCCATTGTCGACGGGCGCCTCGACGCCCATCTGGCCGACCTGCACCGCGGCTGGGCCGCGGGCGACATTCCCGCCGGGGAAGGGACATGACCGAAGGACTGACCCAACTGGGGCGGATGACGGCGCTGCCCGCCTCGCCGGACGAGGCACGGTTGGAGCGGGTAGGCAACCCGCATGCCGACCTCCGCTACTGCGTGCGCTTCACGGCGCCCGAATTCACCTCGCTGTGCCCGATCACCGGCCAGCCGGATTTCGCGCACCTCGTCATCGACTACGTGCCGCGCGGCTGGATCGTCGAGAGCAAGTCGCTGAAGCTCTATCTCGGCTCCTTCCGCAACCACGGCGCCTTCCACGAGGCCTGCACGGTCGACATCGCCCGCCGGCTGGTGGCCGAGATCGCGCCGGAGTGGCTGCGCATCGGCGGCTACTGGTACCCGCGCGGCGGCATGCCGATCGACGTCTTCTACCAGACGGGCGCCGCGCCCGAGGGCGTGTGGATCCCGCCGCAGGACGTGCCGACCTATCGCGGCCGCGGCTGACATTCGCGGCGCGATCCGCGAGCAGGCGCTCGCGATCGGCTTCGACGCCGTCGGCTTCGCGCCGGCGGCCCTCGACGACCAGGTGCGGCAGTGGCTGGCGGAGTTCCTGGCGGCCGGGCGCCACGGCGACATGGGCTGGCTCGCGGCCAAGGCGGAATGGCGCGGCGACCCCAGGGCCATGTGGCCCGACGCGCGCACGGTGATCGCGCTCGGCCTGTCCTATGCGCCGGCCAGCGACCCGATGGCGCTGCTGGCCCACCCCGACCGCGGCATCGTCTCGGTCTATGCCCAGGGCCGCGACTACCATGACCTGGTCAAGCGCAGGCTGAAGGAGCTGGCGCGCTGGCTGCACGCGCAGCAGGGCTGCGAGGTAAAGGTTTTCGTCGACACGGCCGCGGTGATGGAGAAGCCGCTGGCGGCCCGGGCCGGGGTCGGCTGGCAGGGCAAGCACACCAACCTCGTCTCGCGCGAGCATGGCTCGTGGCTCTTCCTCGGCATGATCTACACGACGCTGGAGCTCGAGCCGGACGCGGGCGAGGCGGACCATTGCGGCAGCTGCCGCCGCTGCCTCGACGCCTGCCCGACCGACGCCTTCCCGGCGCCCTACCAGCTCGATGCCCGGCGCTGCATCTCCTATCTGACGATCGAGCATGCGGGCCCGGTCGACCCGGAACTGCGGCCGAAGCTCGGCAACCGCATCTATGGCTGCGACGACTGCCTGTCGGTCTGCCCGTGGAACAAGTTCGCGCAGCGGACCGGCGAGCCCGACTTCCTGCCGCGCGCCGAGCTGACCGCGCCGCGCCTGGCGGACCTCGTCCGCCTCGACGATGCCGGCTTCCGCGCCGTCTTCTCCGGCTCGCCCATCAAGCGCATCGGCCGCAACCGCTTCGTGCGCAACGTCCTCTACGCGCTCGGCAACTCGGGCGACCCGGCCCGTGCCGCGGATGCGGCGCGGCTGCTGGACGATCCCGACCCGGTGGTGCGCGACGCGGCGGAGTGGGCGGTCGGGCGGCTGGAAGTCTTGTGGCGTGGTCTCTGACGATCTATTGTAGATACATTCAGAAAGCCGTCAGGAGTTGGCCGTGCAGAGTGCCGTCGCCAAGTGGGGAAACAGCCTTGCGCTGCGCCTGCCGCGTGGCCTCGCCGAGGATGCGGGGCTGGTCGAGGGCGTGGCGGTCGATATCGCGATCGAAGGGGATCGGGTGGTGATCTCTCGAGCCAGGCCGAAATACAACCTGGACGAACTTCTGGCACAATTGGAGCCGAGGCATAGGCATGCGGAGACCGACTGGGGGGATGTTGTCGGCCGGGAGCGTGCCTGAAGGGCCCGCTGGATCGTACCAGCCGGATCGGGGGGACTTCGTACATCTCGACTTCACCCCCAACGCTGGAACGGAACAAGGCGGCCGTCGGCCAGCTCTCGTATTGTCGCCGCTTCGCTACAATGTCGGCAGCGGGCTGGCGTTCGTTTGCCCCGTCACCAATCAGGTGAAGGGCGGCCCGTTCGAGGTTGTGGTTCCAGCCGGGGCAGGAATTACCGGCGTGGTGCTGTCCGACCATCTGCGTTCGCTCGATTGGCTGGCCCGAAGGGCGGCCTATCATTCGAAGGCGCCGACGAGCTTGGTCCTCGAAGTGCTCGCTCGGATCGAGGCGGTGCTGCAGATTTCCGTCGGGCCACGATAGTCCGTTGTTCCTCGTCTCTATGATCGGCCTGCCGATCTGCCCTTCGACCGAGGGCAGTCGTTGCGCCGCCCTCGGCCCAGCCCGGCTACCGCTCCGTCAGCCGCCCTTCACCCCCTGCGTGTTGACGTAGAGCGAGTAGAGGGACTTGCTGCCGGCCATGAACAGTCGGTTGCGCTTGACGCCGCCGAAGCAGAGGTTGGCGCAGCGTTCCGGCAGGTTGATCCTGCCGATCGGCCTGGCGTCGGGGGTGAACACCATCACCCCGTCATGGCCCTCGCCCATGCCCCATCCCATCCACAGGTTGCCGTCGACGTCGCAGCGCATGCCGTCCGGCGTGCCCGATGGGCCGGCGTCCATGAACTTCCGGCGGTTCGCCAGACGGGTGCCGCTATCGGTCACGTCGAAGACATGGATCACCCGCGGCACCACGCCGGACTCGATGACGTAGAGCTTGCTCTCGTCCGGCGAGAAGCACAGGCCGTTGGGGCGGTTGATGTCGCCGGCGACGACGGCGATCTGGCCGGTCCTGCCGTCGACGCGGTAGACGTTGGTCGGCAGCTCCGGCGCTGCCGTGGTGCCCTCGTAGTGGCCGAGGATGCCGAAGGGCGGGTCGGTGAACCAGATCGAATCGTCGGACCGCACCACCACGTCGTTGGGCGAGTTGAGGCGCTTGCCGTCGTAGCGGTCGGCGATGACGGTGATGGTGCCGTCATACTCGGTGCGGGTGACGCGGCGGGTGTCGTGCTCGCAGGTGACGAGCCGGCCCTGGCGGTCGCGGGTGTTGCCGTTGGAGTTGTTGGACGGCGAGCGGAAGGTGCTGACCCGGCCCGTGGTCTCGTCCCAGCGCATGATCTTGTTGTTGGGGATGTCGCTCCACAACAGGAAGCGCCCGTCGCCGAACCAGACCGGCCCCTCCGACCAGCGGAAGCCGGTCGCCAGCCGTTCCACGCCGGCCAGTCCCAGCCGGTACTTGTTGAATGCGGGGTCCAGCACCTCGACCAGCGGGTCGGGGTAGCGGCGTTCCGCCTGCCACTGGGCGAAGGCGGCCGGCGCCGCAGCCATCGCCGCCGTCGCGGCGGCACCGCCGAGGAAGCGTCTTCTCGTGCCGAGCATGGGTCGTTCCTCCTGGCCTGTCGGGCGCATTCTCGAGGACCCCGGCGCCCTTGCGGGGGGCGGATCAGAACTTCACGAGGCTGGGAATGAAGAGGGAGATCTCCGGCACGTACGTCACCAGCCCCAGGACCACCAGCATGGCGAGGTAGAAGGGCCAGATCTGCCGGGTGACCTGCTCGATCGTCACCTTGCCGACCGCGCAGCCGACGAACATGGTTGCACCCACCGGCGGCGTGACGAGGCCGATACCGAGATTGACCAGCATGATCATCCCGAAATGCACCGGATCGACGCCGAAGCTCTTGACCACCGGCAGCAGGATCGGCGTGCAGATCAGCAGCAGCGGCGCCAGGTCCATCAGGCAGCCCAGCACCAGCAGCATGATATTGATCAGGAACAGGATGACGTACTTGTTGTCGGACAAGGTCAGGAAGAAGTCCGTGACCTGCGCCGGCAGCTGCATCAGGGCCATGATGTAGCCGAAGGACGAGGCGAAGCCGATCAGGATCATGACCATGGCGACGGTCTTGACGACCCGGTGGAGCAGCTTCGGCAGCTCGCGCCAGCGATAGTCGCGATAGACGAACATGGTGACCAGGAAGGCGTAGACGCAGGCGACCGCGGCCGATTCGGTCGCCGTGAAGACGCCCGACAGGATGCCGCCCAGGATGATGACCATGGTCAGCAGTCCGTAGAACGCCTCGATCACCGTCCGCACGGCCTGGCGCAGCGGCACCGGCTCGCCCTTCGGGTAGCCGCGCCGGTGCGCCATGAAGATGCACAGCCCGATCAGCGACAGGCCGAGCAGCAGCCCCGGCAGGAAGCCAGCCAGGAACAGGTGGGCGATCGACACCGTGCCCCCGGCTGCCAGCGAGTAGATGACGGCGTTGTGGCTGGGCGGGATCAGGATCGCCTGGACCGAGCCGGCGATGGTGACGTTGGTGGCGAAGACGCGCGGATAACCGGCCTTGACCATCTGCGGGATCATCACCGAGCCGATCGACGAGGTGTCGGCCACCGACGACCCGGAGATGCAGCCGAAGAAGCTCGACGCCAGGATGTTGACGAGCGCCAGGCCGCCGCGGATGAAGCCGACGAAGACGTTGGCCAGCGCCACCAGGCGCCGGGCCATGCCGCCTTCGGCCATGATCGCGCCGGCCAGGACGAAGAACGGGATCGCCAGCAGGGAGAAGTTGCGCACCCCGTCGGAGATCTTGAGCATCACCGCTTCCCAGGGGATGTCGATCCACACCGCGCCGACCAGGGCTGCCGCCCCGAGCGCATAGGCCACGGGCACGCCGATGGCGATCAGGCCGAACAGGCTGCCGAGGAGGATGAGCGCATCCATGGACCGTCAGTCCTCCTCGACCGCGTGGTCGTTGTAGACGATCGAGCCCAGCGGCGGAGGGCCGAGCCAGAGCCGTTCGACGATGAACAGCAGCGTGATCGCGCCGCCGATCGGCAGCGGCAGGTAGGTGATGCCGACCGACAGGAAGGGGAACTCGGCGATCACCTGGTTCCAGGTGGTGGCGCACAGCTCCAGGCCATAGACGACCATGAAGAGGCTGAGCGCCCCCAGCAGCAGGTTGACCAGCAGGGCCAGCATGCGCCGCACCGCGCGCGGCGTCGCACCCGCGATCATGTCGACGGCGATGTGGGCGTTGGCCCGGTAGCAGGCGGCGGCCCCCAGGAAGGTGAACAGCACCATCAGCAGGATGGCGAGCGGTTCCGGCCAGGCCGAGCCCCGGTTCAGCACATAGCGGGTGAAGACCCCCCAGGGCACCACCAGGGTGATGACCACGACGGCCGCCCCGGCCAGGCCGATGCAGGCGAGGTAGAGCGCGTCCATCGCGCGACGATAGGCGTCCTGCATCGGGTCCGGACCCATGGGTGGGGATTGCCGGGTGCGGGGGGCGGTGCCGTCGGCCGGCACCGCCCGGCGCATGCGCCGTGGGCTACTGGACCGCCTGGATGCGCTTCACCAGCCCGGCATACCTGCCGCCATACTTCTCCCAGACCGGCTTGACCGCATCCTGGAAGGGCTTCTTGTCGGCGAAGGTGATGATCTCGATCCCCGACGCCTTCATCTTGGCGACGGACTCTTCCTCCATCTTGTACCAGAGCGCGCGCTGCTCCTGCTGTGCCTCCTTCGAGACCTTGTGCAGCAGGGCCTGGTTCTCCTTCGACAGCGTGTCCCAGGTGCGCTTGGAGAAGACGAAGATCTCCGGGATGATCAGGTGCTCGGTCATCGAGAAGTACTTGGCGACCTGGTAGTGGTTCTGGACGATGTAGGTGGGCGGGTTGTTCTCCGCCCCGTCCACCACGCCGGTCTGCATCGCGCTGTAGAGCTCGTTGAAGCCCATGGCGATGCCGTTGCCGCCCAGCGCGTTCATGGTGTCGACGAAGATCGGGTTGCCCATCATCCGGATCTTCAGGCCCTTGAGATCCTCGGTCGAGCGGATCGGGCGCTTGCTGTTGTAGACGTTGCGCGAGCCCGCATTCATCCAGCCGAGCGCGATCAGCCGGGTCTGCGGGTTGCTGTTGATCTTGGCCAGCAGCTCGTCGCCGATCTCGCCGTCGATGACCTTTTCCATGTGCCGGGAATCGCGGAAGACGAACGGCATGTTGAAGACGTTCAGCTCGTCGACGATGGTGCCGACCGGGCCCACGCTGATGCGCGCGATCTGCAGGGCGCCGATCTGGGCCTGCTCGATCATCTCCTTCTCGCCGCCGAGCTGCATCGACGGGAACATCTGGATGCTGACCCGGCCGTTGGTCGCGGCCTCCAGCTTCTTGCCCATGCGCACGATCGCCTCGACCGTCGGATAGCCGAGCGGGTGGACGTCGCTCGCTTTCAGGACGAGCTTCTGCTGGGCATGCGCGGGGCTGCCGGCGCCGCCTGCGCCGAGCACGAGTGCAGCCGACGCCGCGGCTGCCAGAACGAGCCGAGAGATATGCATGAAGGTCTCCTCCCGGTGCCGCTTCGTGGATGGCGGCACTCGATGGGAAGAGGCTAGCATGGCCGCCGATTGGCAACAATCGGCCCACAACGAAACGTAGTGCCGACGGGGTACCAGCGCGAATGGCAACGATCTTCCTCACCCATCCGGAGAGCGCGCGGCGCCTCTTCTATCGCGAGGCCGCGGTGGACGGCCTCGGGCAGCTCGGCTCGCTGCGGATCAACCCGCACGACCGGCCGCTCACCATGGCCGAGCTGGCGGTGATGGCGGCCGACTCCGACGTGATCGTCTCGGACCCCCGAACCCCGGGCGATGCGGCGCTGTTCGACGCCATGCCGGGGCTGGTCGCCTTCGTCCGCTGTGCGGTCGACATCCGCAACGTCGACGTGGCGGCGGCCAGCCGCAACGGCGTGCTGGTGACCCGCGCCGGCCCCGGCTTCGGCCCGGCGGTGGCGGAATGGATCGTGGGCGCGATGATCGGGCTGGCACGCGGCACGGTGGAATATGCCGTCGCCTATCGCAGCGGCGGCGACCTGACCCATCGCATGGGGCGCGAGATCCGCGGCAGCACCGTCGGCATCATCGGCTACGGCACCATCGCCCGCCGGCTCTGCCGCCTGCTGGCGCCGTTCGAGGCGCGCATCCTGGTCCATGACCCTTATGCGACGGTGGACGAGCCCGCGCTCGTGCAGACGGACCTGGCGACCCTGGTCGCCGAGGCCGATTTCCTGGTTCCGCTGGCGGTCGCGACGCCGGAGACCGAGAACCTGGTCGGTGCCGGGATGCTGGCCGCCATGAAGCCGGGCGCCCTGCTGGTCAACGCCTCGCGCGGCAACCTCGTGGACGAGGCGGCGGTGGCCGCCGCACTCGACTCCGGCCGGCTCGCCGGGCTGGCGATGGATGTCGGCCGGGCCGAGGGCCAGATGCCGGCGCCGGACCTGGCCCGCCGGCCGCGGGTGCTCGCGACCCCGCATATCGGCGGGCTGACCCCGGAGGCGAGCGCCTACCAGGCCATGGAAACCGTGGCCCAGGTGGCGGAGATCGTCCGTGGCATCGCCCCGCCGGGCGCGGTCAACGCGGCGGATGCGACCCGGCTGGCCCGCCTCGGCAATGGAGGTACCCCCTAGGACCGCGGCGGCGGGCGCCAGGGCGGCGGCGAGGCGGCGGTCTGGCGGTCGATGCACAGCAGCAGTCGGCGGGTGCCGGTGCCGGCGATCGGCGGCGAGCGATGCACCACGCCGCCGCCCGGACCGGCGGCGCCGCGGAATATGGCGACGGCGCCGACCGGAACCGCGTGCAACGGCCCTTCATAGCCGCGCTGGGCCGCCAGCGCCGCGGGCGCGTCGGCCGGTGCCACCCACTGGGTTCCGGGGCCGGTGTAGCTGACGATCATGCGGAAGGTGACCTGGTCGCGGTGGAACTTCCAGCACGCGTCCCTCGACACCAGTTCCAGCCGCACATCGACCAGCTCGTCGTTGGCCAGCCGGGCAAAGCGCCTGGCGAGCGCGACGATGTCCTGCAGCAGGGACGCGGGCAGGGGGCGCACCGGAAAGGGTCCCTGGTCGCGGGCCTGCAGGGCGCGCGCGAGCCGGTCGACCGGCGCCAGGACGCGGACGTCGGCGACCGGCGCCGCCAGGGCGCCGGCCAGGGCCGGGGACAGCCGGCGATGCCAGATCGCCAGGCCCACGGACGGGTCTGCGATCGCATCCAGCACCGTCGCGTCGGCGCCCTCGACCACCGCGCCTGCCGATACCGCTGCCATCATGCTGCCGCCTCGGCCCGGCGCCATTCCGGGAACGGGTCCGGCCGCCCGGCCCAGCGGCGCGGGGTGAAGGCCCGCGCCGGCACGAGGCAGGCGTCGAGCCGCCGGCGCAGTTCGGCCTCGTCGTAGCCGGTGCCGATGAACACCAGCTCCTGGCGACGGTCGCCGAACACCGGGTCCCAGTTCCGCACCAGGTTGGCGCGCCATTCCGGATGGTCCGGCCAGCGGGTACGCGGGATCGCGGCCCACCAGAACCCCATCGCGGAATGGCGGACCAGGGCGCCGGCCTGGCTCATCTCGCCTACCCAGTCGGGGCGGGTCGCCAGCCAGAAATGCCCCTTCGCCCGCACCACGCCCGGCCATTCCTGGCCGAGGAAACGATGGAACGGCTCGGGGTCGAACGGGGCCCGGGCGCGGTAGACGAAGCTCTGGACGCCGTAGGTCTCGGTTTCCGGTCGATGGTCGGCGAAGCCGTAGAGTTCCTTGAACCACAACGGGTTCTCGCGGGCGCGCTCGAAGTCGAAGCGGCCGGTGTCGAGCACGCGCCCGAGCGGCACCCGGCCGAAGGCACTCTCCACCAGGTCGGCGGTCGGGTTGAGGCTGCGGATGACGGCGCGGGCCGCATCCAGTTCGGCCGCGCTGGCGGCGTCGGTCTTATTGAGCACCACCACGTCGGCGAACTCGATCTGCTCCACCAGCAGGTCGACCAGCGTGCGGTTGTCCTCCTCGCCCAGTGCCTGGCCGCGATCGCGCAGCAGGGCGGCCGAGGCGTAGTCGCGCGGCAGGTTCACGGCGTCGACCACGGTGACCATGGTGTCGATGCGCGCCACGTCGCCCAGGCTGGCGCCCGCCTCGTCGCGAAAATCGAAGGTGGCGGCGACCGGCAGCGGTTCGGAGATGCCGGTCGATTCGATCAGCAGGTGGTCGAACCGGCCTTCGGCCGCCAGCCGGCGCACCTCGGCCAGGAGGTCCTCGCGCAGGGTGCAGCAGATGCACCCGTTGGTCATCTCCACCAGCCGCTCCTCGGTGCGCGACAGGTCGGTGCCGGCGCGGATCAGGTCGGCATCGATGTTGACCTCGCTCATGTCGTTCACGATGACGGCGACCCGCCGGCCGTCGCGGTTGTTCAGGACATGGTTGAGGAGGGTGGTCTTGCCGGCGCCGAGGAAGCCGGAGAGCACGGTGACGGGCAGGCGATGGTCGGGCTGCATGGTGGCGGTCGGCTCGCTGCTGTGAAGATATGATGTTATATTATAACATATCTGCGGCCGCCCAAAGCGAAAGGGGATGGCCGCAGCCATCCCCCCGTCCGTCAGTGACGATGGCCCGTGCCGTGGGCCGCGCCCGGGGCTCCGACCGTGACCTCGACCTGCCGCTGGCCGGCCTTCGCGAAGGTCAGCTCCAGCGGGAACCGGTCCCCCTGCTTCAGCGGAGCCTTCAGCCCGATCAGCATGATGTGGAAGCCGCCCGGCTGCAGGACCGTGGTGGACCCCGGCGCCACTTCGATCTCCGCGACGGGGCGCATCCGCATCACGTCGCCGTCCTTCACGACTGTGTGCAGCTCGACGGATTCAGCCACGGGCGCGCTGGCCGACAGCAGCTGGTCGGCGGCCGCGCCCTTGTTGTGCAGGGTCAGGTAGGCGGCACTCATCTTGCTGCCGCCCGGGGACGGCCGGGCCCAGGGCTCGGCCACCTCGATGGCGCCGCCGCTCTGGGCCGCGGCGGGAACGGTCCAGGCGACCGCGGCGGCCAGGACGAGGCCGGTCAGGAATGTCTTCATGGGTACCTCCAATGGTGGGGAAGGGTCATTCGACCCGCGCCAGCGTGCGGGCCTCGAGCCGCCCGATGTCGCGGGCGAGGCGGATGGCCTGGGCGAGCCCGGCTTCGTAGTCGCCGTCGCGGCAGGCGAGTTTCGCCTCGTCCAGCCGCTGCCGCATGCCGGCCGCGACGCCGGGCGGCTGCCGGACCTGGGCCAGCATCTCGGCAAGGTCCGCCAGGGGCGAGCGGCAGAACTCGGCCAGCTGCTCGTTCATCGTTTCGGGGTCGCAGGCGATGGCCGACACCGGCCCGATGGCGGCCAGGATGGCCAGCGCCAGGCCGGAGAGGAAGCGGCGGATGCGGTGCATGGGAGTGCGTCCTTCCGGTCGGATGCGGGGTCTGTCCAAGGCGGCTACCAGCGCACGCGCAGGCCGCCATAGACGGCAAGCCCGGCCCCCGGCTCGAACAGGGCCGAGTTCGGATTGGCGACGGCGGCCACGCTGGTGCTGGCGATGTACTTGGTGTCGAGCAGGTTGCGGGCATCGACGAACATCGAGACATGCTCGTCGAAGTCGTAGCCGGCGCGGAAGCCGAGCAGGGCGTAGGATTCGGTCTTCAGCGTATTGGCGTTGTCGACGAAGTACGCCTGCGGAACCCATTCGACGTTGGGCCCGAGATAGAAGCCGTTCGGGTTGCGGTAGAGCAGCTCCGCGCGCAGGTAGTGGCGCGGCGCGCCCGGCAGCTTGTTGTCGCCCCAGTTGCGATCGCCGTCGAAGCGGAAGTCGCTGAAGGTATAGGCGGTGTTCAGCCACAGCCGGTCGGGATTGGTGCCGCCTTCGAACAGGCCCCGGGCGAACGCCCAGCCGCCGCCGACCTCGATACCCTGATGGATGGTCTTGTCGGCGTTGGTGACCTGGTAGTTGCCGCCGCCCAGATCGAAGAACTGGAATTCGTTCTTGAGCTGCATGCGATAGAGGGCGAGGTCCCAGCTATAGTCCGGCCGGCGCCCGCGCGTGCCGACCTCGAAGGTGGTCGCCTTCTGCGCCTTGGTGTCCGCCAGCACCACGTTGGTGAAGTTGAGCTCGCCGAAGGTCGGCGCCTCGCCGGAGCGGGAGACGTTGGCGAACACCTGCCAGGCCGGATCGACCTGCCACAGCACCCCGACCTTGGGGTTGAAGAAGTCGTAGTCGTTCCTGCCCGAGGTGTCGGTGGCGTCGGGAAAGCGGTCCTCGCGCTTGCGCCGGGCCTGGACGAACTGCCCGCCCGCAATCAGCGAGACGCCCTGCACCACCTCGAAGGAATTCTCGCCGTAGACGACGGTGGTGGTGGACGAATCCTTCGAGGCGGACAGCAGCGCCCCGCGGCCGGCGCCCGGCAGGTTGACATACTGCTTGTTGTCGACCTTGCCGGAAGCGAAGTTGACGCCGAGCGTCAGGCGGTTGCGGTGCCCGGCGATCTGCCGCTCGTCGGTGACGCGGCCGAAGGCGCCGAAGTCCCGGTACTCGTAGTCGAGATACTGGTAGATCGGATGCAGCAGGTCCTTGTTGACCGCATAGCCGCCGACCTCGAAGGTCGTGCCGCCCAGCTTCAGGGTCGTCTTGTTGGCGACGCGCCAGGACTGCATGTTCCGCTGGTAGTTCTGGACGAGGTTGCCGGCCGCGGCGGCCTTGGGATTGCTCAGCGCGGCCTGCCGGGTGACTGATCCCGGAATCTCCTGCTGCAGGTCGACCGCGTTGAAGTAGAAGCGCGTTTCCAGGTTGTCGGTGATCCGCCAGCCGACATTGCCCGAGGCGCGGGTGGACTTGCCGCGGCTGTGGTCGCGGAAGCCGTCCTGTTCCTGCCAGGAGCCGGTGACGAAGCCGTCGACGGCGCCGTAGCTGCCGCCGCTGCTGCCTTGCAGGCGGCGGAAGCCGAAGCTGCCGATGTCGGCGCGGGCGCTGAAGCTGTCCGCGTCATAGCCGGTCGGCGAGACGAAGTTGATCGCCCCGCCGACGTAGTTGGCGCCGTAGCGGAGCGCGTTGGCCCCCTTGAAGATCTCGGTGTAGCGGAAGGCGGTCGGGTCCAGTTCCTGGAAGTCGCTACTGCCGTCGGCGGCGTTGATCGGCACCCCGTCCTGGAGGATGGCGACGCCGCGCATGTGGAAGTTGCGCGACAGGCCGGAGCCGCGGATCGAAAAGCGCGAGTCCTCGCCCCATTTCGGCTGGACGAAGACGCCCGGGGTGTAGTCGAGGACGTCCTTGAGGGTCGCAGCCGGGGTGTCGCGCCAGGCCGTGTTCGGGACGACCGACACCGCGCCCGGGGTCTGCTCGATCGTACGGCGGGCGGTCTCGGTGTCGGGGACGGTCAGGCTTTCGGCGGGGCGGGCGCCCTCGACCGAGAGCGGCTGCAGCTGGATCGCCTGCTGCGCCGCCGCGCTCGCCGATACGGCGACGAGCGCGGTGGTGCCGAGGGCGAACAGCCGATGGCGCCGGCCCGCAGTGACGGGCGGCAGGGGCTGGGTTGTCATGAGTCGGTGCCTGTTCATTCCGGGGCGGGCCGCAGCCCGTCACCCTTGTCGTCTGGGACGGTTCGCGGGCGTGCGGTCGCGGGTTCAGGACCGCGGCTTCAGGACCGCGGCAGCAGGAGCAGGGCCGGGGCCGGCGATTTCAGGCTGCCCGGGCGCTGGCCCGGTCCTGGAACCTCGACCCAGCGATGCTCGCCCGTCTCGCAGCGCTGCACGACCGGGATGTGCAGCGTCTCGCCCGGCCGGTTGGGCAGGCGGACATGGACGGCGAACTCGTCGAAATGGCTGTCCTCGAGCCGGCCGCCGCTCCAGGTGACGCGGGCGACGCGGTCGGTGACCAGGTTGCCGTGGCCGTCGCGGAACGGCTCCGCCAGGGGTTCGCGGGCGACCGCGACCTGCCAGCCGGGCTTGGGCTGGGGCTTGCCGCCGGAGATGCCGGCCGGCAGCTCGATGGTCAGCTCCACCGTCGGCTGGCCGGCGCAACCATGGCCGATGCGCACGACCAGCTTGTGATAGGCGCCGGCCGTGGCCGTGCCGGTATCCAGCACTGCATGGGCGCGGGCGTCGAGCGGTGCCGCCAGCATGGCGGCGACGATCGCGGCACCGACGAGCGGTGCCACGGATGCCCGGCCGTCCTGCGGCCGGAGCGATTTACGCATTGTCATGTCCTGCCTCCTGAAGCGCGAAGAAGCGCCGTCCGGAGCGAAGTCCGGCCGGCAGCTGCGGCGATCAGGCGGTCAGGGGCGGTCCCCTGGCGGATTGCGGCGTCCGTTCGCGCCCCGATACCGGCGCGTCCGGGGGCGGGGTGGTCCAGGAGAAGCGGGCGGCGGCGGGAGCGGTCGGCAGGGCCGCCGCCTCCACCGGGGCGACCTGGGGCGTGACGCACAGCAGGCAGTGCCATCCGCCGTCGATGGCGATCGTGGCCCCGCCGTCCTGGCTGTCGCTGGTCGCGGGCTCCGCAAGCCGCAACCCCTGGGCGGTGCAGATCGGCAGCAGGCGCCCGAGCGCGGCGGTCGCCGTCCCGTCGCCCAGGCGGACCGGCCCCAGAACCGGCAGCAGCGACTGGAACAGGAAGGTCCAGACAAGCAGACCCGCGAGCCACGCGCGGCGCGCGGAACCCCTGGTTTCTCCCTTGTCTCGATCGCGTCCTCGCACCATCGTCTTGGCAGGGTAGTTCGGCACAAGCCGGCCCGGCAAGGGGACAGCCTGTCACGGGGGGGAGAGCGGCTGCAGGCCGCGGATGGAACGGATGCAAGTCCCATGAGCGATTCTTCGCTGCCCGATTTCGTCCTGCGCGGCGAGATGGCGGCGCTGGTGCATCGCTTCGACTGGTCGCGAACGTCGCTCGGCGCACGGCCGGCGTGGCCGGCGTGGCTCGCCTCCATCACCGACATCGTGCTGGCCTCGCCGGTGCCGATCGTGATGCTGTGCGGTGCCGACGGGGTAATGATCTACAATGACGCCTATTCCGTATTCGCCGGCGGCCGCCATCCGGACCTGCTGGGCAAGCCCGTGCTCGAGGGCTGGCCGGAGGTGGCGGACTTCAATCGCCGGGTCATGGATGTCGGCCTGCGCGGCGGGACCTTGTCGTTCCGGGACCGTCACCTCGTCCTGCATCGCCACGGGGTGCCGGAAGATGTCTGGATGGACCTCAACTACAGCCCGATCCGGGATGCCGACGGGTGCCCGCGCGGCGTGCTGGCGATCGTCGTCGAGACCACCCAGCGCATCGTCGCGGAACGCCGGCGGCGCGAGGCCGAGGAGGCGCTGCGGCAGCTCAACGCCAACCTGGAGCAGATCGTCGACGAGCGGACGCGGGAATTGCGCCGCGCGGAGGAGCAGCTGCACCATGCCCAGCGCATGGAAGCGGTGGGCCAGCTCACCGGCGGCATCGCCCATGATTTCAACAACCTGCTGCAGGCCCTGTCGGCCTGCCTGACGATGATCGGCCGGCGCAGTGCCGAACCCTCGCTGCGGCCGATCCTGGAGGCCGGGCAGCAGGCGGTCAGCCGCGGCGGCCGGCTCACCCAGCAGCTCATGGCGTTCGCCCGGCACCAGACGCTGCGGCCGCAGCCGTTCGACATCCGCGACCGGCTGGTCGGCCTGTCCGGCCTGATCGAGCGGGCGCTGCGGGCCGACATTGCCGTCCGGATGGAGCCGGGGCCGGGCCTGTGGCCGGTGGAGGCCGATCCCACCCAGTTCGAACTGGCGCTGCTCAACCTCGTCGTCAACGCGCGGGACGCGACGCCCGGGGCCGGAACGCTGGCGATCGGGGCCGAGAACTTCGCCTGCCAGGAGGGTGACCCCGACGGCCTGGCGGGACAGTTCGTGCGCATCTGGGTGCGCGACACGGGCAGCGGCATGACGCCCGAGGTCCTGGGCCGGGTGTTCGAGCCCTTCTTCACCACCAAGGCGGTCGGCAAGGGCTCCGGCCTGGGCCTGTCGCAGGTCTATGGCTTCTGCCGCCAGTCCGGCGGCGCGGTGCGGATCGAGAGCACGCCCGGGGGCGGTACCACGGTCTCCATGCTCCTGCCGCGCGCGGCCGGGATCCCAGCGGAAGAGGCGGCCGCCCCGTCCCCGGCGCCGGCGCCTACCCGCGGCGCCCGCCTGCTGGTGGTCGAGGACGATCCGCTGGTCGCCAGGCTGGTCGCCTCGACCCTGGGCGACCTCGGCTATTCCGTCACGCTCGCCGCGTCCGGCGACGAGGCGCTGGCGCGGCTCGAGGCGCGCCTGCCGATCGACCTCCTGTTCAGCGACATGGTCATGCCGGGCACCGTCAGCGGCGCGGTGCTGGCGCGCGAGGCGGGCCGGCTCTGCCCCGGCGTCCCGGTCGTGCTGGCGACCGGCTACAGCGAGGACCTGGCCGAGCTGTCGGGGTTGTGCATCCTGGCCAAGCCCTACCGGATCGACGAGCTGACGGCGACGATCGAGCAGGCGCTGGCCGGCCGCCGGGATGCGGCTCAGCCGCCGCTGTCGGCAGATGCGGCTCAGCCGCCGCTGTTGGTATAGGTCATCTGCCGGGTCGGGAAGCCGCCGTCTACCAGGGCCTTCACCAGCAGCTCGGCATGGCGGAAGTTGCGGATCTCGACCACCGCATCGACCTCCGCCCGCTTCACCGGCACGTCGAAGAACAGGCGCTGGTGGTAGATCTCGACGATGTTGCCGCCGGCATCCGCCACCAGCCGGGTGACCCGCGACAGGGCGCCGGGGGCGTCGTTCAGCTCGATCCGGATGCGGATCAGCCGGCCGTCGCGCACCAGGCCGCGCATCAGGATCGACGCCAGCAGCCGGTCGTCGATGTTGCCGCCGCCGATCACCACGGCCACCTGCCGTCCCCGGAACGGGTCCGGGTTGGCGAGCAGGGCGGCGACCGGTGCCGCGCCGGCCCCTTCGGCGACGATCTTCTGCTGGTCGATCAGCAGATGGACCGCCCGCTCGATCGCTCCCTCGTCGACCAGCAGGATATCCTCGAGCAGGCCGATCAGCATCTCCCGCGGCAGCCGGCCCGGCTCGGCCACGGCGATGCCCTCGGCCAGCGTGTCGCCGCCGGCCGATACCGGGGCGCCGGCCAGGGCCTGGCGCATCGCCGGGTAGAGCGCGGTCTGCACCCCCCAGATCCGGACCTGCGGGCGCAGGGCGCGGATCGCGGTCGCAATGCCGGCGATCAGGCCGCCGCCGCCGATCGGCACGATGACGTCGTCGAGCCCGGGCAGCTGCTCGGCCAGCTCCAGCCCGATGGTTCCCTGGCCGGCGACCACCATCGGGTCGTCGTAGGGATGGACGAAGGTCAGCCCGTCGCGGTCGGCGACCTGCCAGGCGAACGCGCGCGCCTCGGCCAGGGTCCGGCCGTGCAGAAGCACCCGGGCGCCGAAATCCTCCGTCCGCTCGATCTTGGTGAAGGGGGTGCCCTCGGGCATGACGATGGTGGCGGGGATGCCGAGCCGGGTGGCGTGGCAGGCCACGCCCTGGGCGTGGTTGCCGGCCGACATCGCGATCACGCCGGCCCGGGCGGCCTCCGGTGCCAGCGTCAGCAGGCGCGCCAGGGCGCCGCGCTCCTTGAAGGAGCCGGTGACATGCACCGTCTCCAGCTTCAGGTGCACGTCCGCGCCCGATTTCTGCGACAGGCGCGGGGCTGCGATGCAGGGGGAGAGCGCGATGGTGCCGCCGATCAGCTCGGCCGCGCGGCGGATATCGTCGATGGTCACGGTCATCTCGGGGCGGGTGTCCGGGGCAGCAGGTGCAGGGTTCGCCCCTCCGGCAACGGGGTGCCGACAGCCGGCAAAGCGAGCCAGGCGAAGTCCCGCCAGGGCAATGTCAGGTCGAGGAAGTGGCGCGACAGCGGGTTTCCGGACTGCCCGACCGCGATCATGAAGTGCGAGCGATCGAGGTCGGCGAGGTCGAATATGCCCCGGAAGCCGGCGCCGTGCAGGTTGCGGAACGGCGCGGCCTCCTGGGCGATCCGCATGTGCCCGCGGTTGATGGTGTCGTAACCGCCGTCGGTCGCGACCTCGGCGGAGAACAGGCGTCCGAGCAGCGGAATGTCGCCCAGGTACGGCGGCGAGAAGCGCGCGACGTGGGCGTTGCCCCACTGCCAGCGGGCCATGTCGGCGCCATGGCGCTGGCCCAGGAACGCCATCGCGCGCTCGAGCGCCGCGGTCGCCTGGTCGCCGCAGCTCTCCACCCGGTCGGCCGTCGCCTGGTCGTCGCACCAGGCCGGGTCCGCCGTCACGATATGCTGGAGGAGCGCCGGGCGCAGGTCCCAGAACTCCTCGAACAGGTCGCCCAGCTCGTCCTCCAGGATCGCGCGCATGAGCTCGCGCAGCCAGGCGGTGAAGATCAGCGGCTCGGCGCGCTGCCGGTCCATCGCCCCGTCCCACGCGACCAGCCGGTCGAGCGCGGGCCCGGTCCGGGGCGAGCGCGCGACCAGCGGCGCCAGCATCGGCACCAGCGTGCGGGCCGCGAGCGACACCGTGTCCGACATGATCGCCGCACTCGTTTCGGGTCGATGGCGGCCCGGCTCGTCGAGCCGTTCCAGCAGGCGCTCTGCGCGGTATCCCGCATCCCACTCCCGGGTGATGAAGAAGGGATAGGTGTCGTCCACGACGCGGTTGTTGGCGTTGGCGATCACCTCGTACGGCCGGCCGGCGCGCTGCGGCAGCCGGTCGAAGGGGATGAACGCGGGCCACCGCTCGCGGGCCGTCCAGCCTTGCGCCGGCATCCAGCCGTCGTCGCCGTCGGCGCGGACCGGGATGCGGCCGGCCGTGACCATCCCGAAGGCGCCGTCGACATCGGCGAAATGCACGTTCTGGGGCGGGCCGGAGAAGCGCTCCAGCGCCGCGCGGAACTGCCCGGCATCGGCGGCGCGGGTCATGGCATGGAAGGCGTCCGCCGTCCGGTCGTCCGGCAGCAGCCAGGTCGCCTGCAGGGCCAGGATGTCCCCGGGGGTGGACGCCGCGGCCGCGATCGCCGGCACCGCGTCGGAGATGACGGGGCCGTGGCGGGTCGCGCGGATGGTGATCGGCACCGGCTGGCCGCCCCGGACCAGGATCGTCTCCTGGCGCACCGCGAAGGGACGCGGCCCGTCCGGGGTCTGGTAGTGGTCGGGCCGGTCGGGAACCAGGCGCTCCACCACCAGATCGGCGATGTCGGCGTTGGTCGTGGTCAGGCCCCAGGCGACCCGGCCGTTATGGCCGAGGACGTGGAACGGGGTGCCGGCAAAGGCGGCGCCGGCGACCGTGAGGCCCGGGGCCTCGATCCGCGACAGGTGCCAGACGCCGGGCAGGCGCAGCGCCAGGTGCGGGTCGTTGGCCAGCACCGGCTTGCCGCTGGCCGACCGGTCGCCGCCGACGATCCAGGCGTTGGAGGCGCCCTCCGTGGTGCTGGGTCCGCCGGCCGGCGGCCACAGGGCGTCGATGCGGCTCTGGGGCAGACGGGCGGCCATGCGCGCCCGGAACGCCTCGCCGCGGAAGTTGCCGGACAGTTGCAGGGCCATCAGCTTGCCCCAGACCAGGCTGTCGGCGATCGTCCAGGGCTCGGGCTGATGGCGCAGCAGCACGAACTCCGGCACCGGCGCGTGCCCGCCGGACCTGATGTAGGAGTTTATCCCAGCTACATAAGCCTCGAAGATCGCACGCGTTTCCGGATCAAGCGTCGGCACGATTTCCTGCGCCAGGCGGTGGATGCCGACCGTGCGCATGAAGCGGTCGGATTCCAGTCCGGCCGGGCCGATCATTTCCGCCAGCCGGCCCTGGGCGAGGCGCCGCTGCAGTTCCATCTGGGCGAAGCGGTCCTGGGCGTGGGCCAGCCCCAGGGCGAAATAGGCGTCGGGGACGCTGGCGGCGGAAACCCGGACGAGACCGGCGCCGTCGCGCTCAATGCGGGCCGCTCCGGCCAGTCCTGCCACCCGCAACTCGCCGCGGGTCTGGGGCAGCGAGGTCCAGAGGTAGAGGAAGCCGCCCGCCGCAAGGCAGACGGCCGCCAGGACCAGGGCGAGCAGGGCGCGCCGGACGAACCGCATCATGCGCGCCTCCGCCCCCTCAGAGCATGTTGATGATGATGGTCTTCTTGTGCGTGAAGTGCTCCAGCATCGCCTCCAGCGAGGCTTCCTTGCCGAGGCCCGACTGCTTCACGCCGCCGTAGGAGATGTTCGGCTGCACCACCAGGTTCTGGTTCACCTGGACGATGCCGGCCTCCAGCCGGCGCGACGCATCGAGCGCGGTGCGGAGGTCGCGGGTCCAGATCGTCGCCGCCAATCCGTATTCCGAATCATTGGCTTGCGTGATCACCTGCTCATAGTCATCGAACTTGATGATGCAGGTGACGGGGCCGAAGATCTCCTCGCGGGCGATGCGAGAGTCATTGTCGACGCCGGTGAAGATCACCGGCTGCACGAACAGCCCGTCGGCCAGCTTCGGATCGGTCGGCATCGCCGAGCAGACATGGGCCGTCGAACCGGCCAGTTCCGAGCCGATCTTGATGTAGGACTGGACCTTGTCGAACTGCTGGGTCGAGATGATCGTGCCGATGTCGGTCTTCTCGTCCAGCGGATCGCCCATGACCATGGCGTCGACCTTGGCCGTGAGCTTCTCGACGAAGCTGTCGTGGATGCTGGAGTGGACGAAGATCCGGCTCGCCGCGGTGCAGCTCTGGCCCTGGCGGGTGAAGCGCATGCCGGTGACCGCACCGCCGATCGCCCGGTCGATGTCGGCGTCGCCCATGACGATCATCGGGCTCTTGCCGCCCAGTTCCAGCGTCACCGGGATCAGCTTGTCGGCGGCGGCGCGGTAGACGATCTTGCCGGTCTCGACCGAGCCCGTGAAGGTGATCTTGCCGACCTTGGGGTGGGTGACGAGGGGCGCGCCGCATTCCGGGCCGAAGCCGGACAGGATGTTGAAGACGCCGGGCGGCAGCACCGTGTTCATGATCTCGCAGGCGCGGAGCACCGCCAGCGGCGCTTCCTCGGCCGACTTCACGACGACGGCATTGCCGGCGACCATGGCGGGCGCGATCTTCAGCGCCATCAGCATCATGGGCACGTTCCACGGGATGATGGCCCCGACGACGCCGATCGGCTCGCGCAGGGTCAGCGACAGCATGTCGGGGTTGAAGGGCACCGTCTCGCCCTTCAGCTCGCCGCCGAGCCCGCCGTAGAAGACGAAGGCGTCGGCCAGGACCGAGGCCTCGACCCGGCTCTCGGTGCGCAGCGCCTTGCCGGTCTCCAGCGCGATCAGGCGACCCAGCTCCTCGACATGGTCGGTCAGGCGCCGGCCGCACTCGGCGACCAGCCGGCCGCGCTCGCGGGCCGGCAGGCGGGCCCAGGCCTTCTGCGCCTTGACGGCGGCGGTGACCGCCCGGTCGACGTCGGCGGCCTCGCCGTAGGCCGCCTGGGACACTTCCTGGCCGGTCGCGGGATTGACGACCGGGAACGTCCTGCCGGACGCCGCCGGGACGAGGGCGCCGTCGATCAGGTTGCGGCCGGCGAGCGCCTTGGCCAGCTTGAAGGGGTCGAGTTCTGGGGAGAGAGCGTTCTGCATCGAATCCTCGAAAGAGCGTAATCAGGCGCGGCCGAGCGCCTTCAGGATGGCGTCGCGGTTCTCGTCCAGGACCGGCGCCGGGTCGCGGGTGGTCGGATCCTCGAAGCCCCAGATCTTGACCGGGTTGCCGACGAACGGCATCGACCCCATGACCGGGTCGTCGATCGTGACCACCATGTTGCGGGCGGCGGCCTGGGGAAACTCGACCGCCTGCTGGACGTTGTTGATCGGCCCGGCCGGCACCCCGGCCTTGTCGAGCAGCGCGCTCCAGTGGGCGGTGCCGGCCTTGGTCAGGGTTTCCTCGAGCTGCGCCTTCAGCACGTCGACATGCTGGTTGCGCAGGTCGTTGGTCAGGTAGCGCGGGTCGGACGCCAGTTCGGGCCGCCCCAGCGCCTCGCACAGCTTGCGATAGAGGGCGTCGTTGCCGGCAGCGATGATGATGTAGCCGTCGGCGGTCGTGAAGACCTCGAACGGGGTGATCGAGGGGTGGCGGGCGCCGAGCGGCCCCGGCGGCTTGCCGGAGACGAAGTAGCGCATGATGGCGTTCTCCAGCAGCGCCAGCTGGCAGTCGAACATGGCGATGTCGACCTTGCGGCCCTCGCCGGTCACGGTGCGGTGGAAGAGGGCGGAGAGCACGCCGACGGTGGTGTAGAGGCCGGCGCCGATGTCGCCGATCGAGGTGCCGATGCGGGTCGGCGGGCCGCCCTCATGGCCGGTCACGCTCATGATGCCGCCCATGCCCTGGACCACCATGTCGTAGGCCGCGCGCTTGGATTCCGGCCCGGTATGGCCGAAGCCCGAGGCCGAGGCGTAGATCAGCTTCGGATAGCGCGCATGCAGCACGTCCCAGCCATAGCCGAGCTTCTCCATGGTGCCCGGCCGGAAATTCTCCACCACCACGTCGGCGATGCCGAGCAGGTCCTCGAAGATGGCCCGGTCGTCGTCGTTCTTGAGGTCGAGCGCGATCGATTCCTTGCCGCGGTTGACCGACTGGAAATAGGCCGACTTGCCCTTCACGAAGGGCCCGTAGTGGCGGGCGTCGTCGCCGCGTTCGGGCGGCTCGACCTTGATGACCCGGGCGCCCAGCTCGGCCATGAGCATGGTGCAATAGGGTCCCGCCAGGATGCGGGACAGGTCGACGACCGTGACGCCGCTGAGCGGCCCTGCAGCGGTCATGCCGCTTTCTCCTTGATTCTCTTGCGTGGGCGGATGGCCGGCCTGTCATAGCTCGCGCGGCGCGGCGGCGGCAAGGCCGGGGCGCCGCCGCGGGCGTCCCTGGTACAGCGCATAGGCCGCCAGCGCCGCCAGGATCAGGCCGCCGCCGGCGAGCGTCTTCTGGTCCGGAACCTCGCCCGCGCCGAGCCAGGCCCAGAGCGGTGCCAGCAGCGTCTCGGTCAGGGTCAGGAGCCCGGCGCGGGCGGCCGGCAGCAGTGCGATGCCGGTGACGAAGAGCGTCAGGCCGAGACCGACCTGGAAGACCCCCATGAACGCGCAGATGGCCACGTCCATGGCCGACACGGCAAGCGGGTCGCCGACGAAGGCGCTGCCCAGCGCCAGGAACACCCCGCTCAGCACCACTGCCGGCACCATGTCGGTGCCGGGCCGCGTGCCGCGCACGACGACGATGTTGATGGCGCCGAAGAACGACACGCCGAGGCCGAGCAGCCCCCGCCAGCCGCCGGCCAGCAGGTCCACCGGCCCGACCATGATGCCGATCCCGGCCATGGTGGCGGCGATCGCCAGCAGGGTCGCGGCGCCGATGCGCTCGCCCAGTACCACCCAGGCCAGGATCGCGGTCAAGAGCGGCGTCGTGCTCATCAGCACCAGCACCGTCGCGACCGAAGCGTCGGCCAGGGCGACGAAATAGAACAGCGAGGAACCGGCGACCGCCAGGCCCGAGGCCGGGCCGCGCCAGCCCATGGCACGGAAGGCGACCGGCAGCCGGGCGCGATGCCGGACGGCGAGGAACAGGCCGACGGCGATCGCCAGGAACACGGAGCGCCAGAATGCCTGCTCCCAGGGACCGGCTTCCATGAAGCGCACGGCAACGCCGCCGGTGCTCCAGCACGCGGCGGCCGCTGCGACAAAGAGTCCGCCGCGGGTGTTGGATGTCATCGGGAATCCGCTCTGCGGCGGCCGGGTGGGGATGGCGCCGCGCCGGCTCTACTAGCCAAGCGCGTGGCCGGAGTCCACCATCCGTCTCCCGGGGCTTCTGTCTTATTCGGGCCATAATCGGGAATGATCCCACAGGGGGGTGATCCGGCTCGTTTTTCGACTTGCCGGACGCCGCCGCAGCAGATACTCGGGACCGGCAGGCGCCCGCATCCGTTCACCACCCTTTCGCGCCGCTCCAGGGATCGATATGGTCAACAAGAAGCCCACGGTGCTGATCGTCGACGACGTGTCGGTCAACTTGGCACTGATGAGCGCGATCCTTGAAAACGATTGCAGGACAGTCTGCACCGAGGACAGCGCCCAGGTGCTGTCCCTGGCGCTGGAGCATCAGCCCGACCTGATTCTGCTCGACATCATGATGCCGGGGATGAACGGGTTCGACGTCTGCGAGCTGCTGAAGGCGAACCCGAACACCCGCGACATTCCGGTCATCTTCCTGACCTCCCTGACGGAGGAGGAGGACGAGGAGCGGGGGCTGGGGTTGGGCGCGATCGACTATATTACCAAGCCGTTCAGCGTGCCGGTAGTGCGGGCGCGGGTCCGCAACCACCTGGAGATGCAGCGCCAGCGCGACCTGCTGCAGCGCCTCTCCAGCATCGACGGGCTGACCGCGATTTCCAACCGGCGCGCGTTCGACCGTGCGCTCGAACGCGAATGGCTGCGGGCGCAGCGTCACGAATCGCCGCTCTCGCTGCTGATGATCGACGTCGACCTGTTCAAGCAGTTCAACGACGGCTACGGCCACATCGCCGGGGACGACTGCCTGAAGGCGGTGGCCCGCACGGTCGCGGACCAGGCCGGCCGCGCCGCCGACCTGGTGGCGCGCTATGGCGGCGAGGAGTTCGCCTGCATCCTGCCCGATACCTGCCGGGGCGGTGCCATCCGGGTGGCGGACAAGATCCGCCGGGCGGTCCTCGACCTGCAGATCCCCCACGCCTTCTCGACCGTGGCCCCGCAGGTCACCGTCAGCATCGGCGGTGCGACCATGCGGCCCAGCACCCGCGTCGATGTCGGCGAGCTGGTGCGGGCTGCCGACGCCCAGCTCTACGAGAGCAAGAACGCCGGTCGCAACCGGATCTCTTTCTCCTCCTGCGCCGGCTGACCGGCTGCTAGGGTGGGTCGATCCAGCCCGCCCTTTCCGGAGTTCCCGTGCCAGCCATGACGCCCGACCTGCATTTCGTCTCCTGCCTTGGAGCCAAGGGCTTCCACCGCATGGCCTATCGCGTGTGGCCGGGTCCGACGGACCGGCCGCCCGTGGTGTGCGTGCACGGGCTGACGCGGAACGGGCACGACTTCGACTTCCTGGCCGAGGTGCTGTCGCGGCGGCGCACGGTGATCTGCCCCGACATGGCCGGGCGCGGCGACAGCGACCGCCTGCCGGACGGCGCCGAATACGGCTATCCGCGCTACATGGCCGACACGGCGACCCTGGTCGCGCGCCTCGGCGTCGATGCGGTCGACTGGGTCGGCACCTCGATGGGCGGCTTCCTCGGCATCCTGCTCGCCGCCACCCGCGGCAACCCGATCCGCCGCATGGTGCTGAACGACGTCGGCCCCTTCATCCCGCAGGCGGCGCTGGAGCAGATCGGCACCTATGTCGGGCGCGACCCGCACTTCGCCTCGATCGAGGAGGCCGACGCCTATCAGCGGACTGTCGCCGCCGGGTTCGGCCGCCTGAGCGACGCGCAATGGGCCCACATGGCGCGGACCATGACGCGGCCGGATCCGGCGGGCGGCCTGCGGCTCGCCTACGACCCGGCCATCGCCCACCCGTTCCGCGCCCAGCCGGTCAAGGACGTGGACATCTGGCCGGTCTACGACCGCGTCCGGGCGCCGACCCTGGTGATCCGGGGCGCCGAATCCGGCCTGCTGCCGGCCGACACGGCCGTGGCGATGACGGAGCGCGGGCCGAAGGCGGAACTCGCGACCATCGCCGGCTGCGCCCATGCGCCGGCCCTGATGGACGAGGCTCAGATCGCGCTGGTGGCGGAGTTCCTCGACCGCGCCTGAGGCGACGGGCCGGCCAGCGCCACCCACAGGCCGAGGACGACCGCCGCCAGGCCGGCCAGCGGCAGCCAGCCGACCGGCTCGGCCAGCAGCAGCGCCCCCAGCAAGGTCGCCGTCACCGGGCCGAGGCCGAGGAAGACCGTGACCCGGGTCGGTGTCGTGCGGGCGAGCGCCCACAGCCACAGGACGTAGCCGGCGCCGCTGCCGAGCCCGATGAAGAGGATGGCGCCCCAGCCGGCCAGGGTGACCCGGGGCAGGGCGCCCGCGATGTCCTCGCCCAGCGCCAGCACGGCCAGGAAGGCGACCGACGCCAGCATGGCGGCGGCACCCACCGGCAGCGCCGAATAGCGGGCGACATAGGGCCGGTAGAGGACCGTGCAGACGGCGCCGCAGAGGGCGGCCCCCAGCACCGCGCCTTCGCCGAGCCAGCCCGCGGCGGGCCCGGGGCCGATGCGATCGGCCAGCGCCAGCCCGACGCCCAGGATGGTGAGGAGCACCCCCGCCGTCTTGGCCGCCGTCAGCCGCTCGCGCCCGAGCGCGGCCGCGGCCAGCATCGTCAGCAGCGGGAAGGTCGAGAAGACCAGCGAGGCGCGCCCGGCCGGGATATGGGCGAGCCCGACGTTCAGCAGCGCGATCAGCACGCCGAACTGGACGATGCCGAGCCCGGCCACCGGCAGCACGTCGCGCCCCGCCATGCGCAGGGTGCCGCCGGTCGCGAGCAGCACCGGCAGCAGGCAGAGGAAGCCGATGGCGTAGCGCAGCAGGGCCAGCGAGGCCGGCCCGACGTCGGCGATGACGAAGCGGGTGGCGACCATGGCCGCCCCTACCTGGACGCCGGTGAAGCCCGCCGCCAGCACCACGGCGACCGGCAGGCGGTTCATAGCCGGAGCGTCCAGGTCTCTGCCAGGAGGTCCTGGCCGTAGGATCGCTCGGGCACCTCCTCGACCAGCTCGAACCCGGCCTGCTGGTAGAGGCGCCTCGCCGCGGCGAGGCAGCTGTAGGTCGACAGCGTGATCGCGCCATAGCCGGCGCGCCGGGCGAACTGGATGCATTCCCCGACCAGGCGCCGGCCGACGCCCAGGCCGCGCGCCTCGCGATCGACGACCAGGATCCGGAGCTGGGCCAGGCCCGGCGCCTTGGCGACGAGGGCGACCGAGCCGATGCGGTGCCCGTCCTTCTCGGCGATCCAGCAGCCGTCGGTGGCCGGGTCGAAGCGGGCGATGATGTCGGCGGCGATCCCCGCCACCACGCCCTCGAACGTGCCGTCCCAGCCATACTCGGCGGAGTAGATCTCGCCATGGCGCTGGACGATCCAGCCGAAGTCGCCCGGCCGGTGGGACCGCAGCAGCCAGTTGCCGGCGGCGGCGGGCTGGCCGTCCAGGATGCCGCGGATCGTCGCCATGGCGCCCAGCAGCCGATCCTGGTCGCCGGGGGCGAGCCCGGCGAGCCGGGCGGCGATGTCCTCCGACGCGGCCTCCTCGAGCGGGTCGAAGACGGCGATGCCGGCCGGGGTCAGCACCAGCCGGCTCTGCCGCCCGTCCTCGGCCGTCGGCTCCCGGCGCAGGTAGCCCCTGGCCTCGAAGCGCGAGAGCAGGCGGCTCAGGTAGCCGGTATCGAGCCCGAGCTCGCGGCCGATCGCCGCCGCGGTCAACCCGTCGCGGTGGCGCAACTCGTAGAGGACGCGGACCTCGGTCAGGGAGAAGGGGCTGTGCAGGTAGCCCTTCTCCAGCACGCCGATCGCCTTCGTGTAGAAGCGGTTGAAGGCACGCACGGCCTCGGTCCGGGCCTGCAGGTCGGGATCGCGCATGGGTCGCTCCACCGGGGAGAAGGCGGCAGCATATCTCACCCAATGACTGAAGCAACAATATTGTTGCTTCAGTCAACGTCTACTTTTGCAGGCGCCGCGCGGCGTCGAGCGCGAAATAGGTGAGGATGCCGGCCGCGCCGGCGCGTTTGAAGGCGGTCAGGGATTCGAGGATGATGCGATCCTCCATCCAGCCGCGGTCGATGGCGCCGCGCAGCATCGCGTATTCGCCGCTCACCTGGTAGGCGAAGGTCGGCACGCCGAACGCCTCGTGGACCCGGCGCACGATGTCGAGATAGGGCATGCCCGGCTTGACCATGACCATGTCGGCCCCCTCCGCCAGGTCGAGGGCCACCTCGCGCAGCGCCTCGTCGCCGTTGGCCGGGTCCATCTGGTAGGTCTTCTTGTCGCCCTGGCCGAGCGCGCTGCCGGAGCCGACGGCTTCGCGGAACGGCCCGTAGAAGCCGGACGCGTACTTGGCGGCATAGGACATGATCCGGACATGGCCATGCCCGGACCGGTCGAGCGCGGCGCGGATGGCGCCGACCCGCCCGTCCATCATGTCCGACGGCGCGATGATGTCGCAGCCGGCTTCCGCCTGGACGACCGCCTGGCGGCACAGCACCTCCAGGGTCTCGTCGTTGACGACGTAGCCGCCGCGCACCAGCCCGTCCTGGCCGTGGCTGGTGAAGGGGTCGAGGGCCACGTCGCACATCACGCCGATGCCCGGCACCGCCCCCTTGATGGCGCGGACGGCCTGGCAGACGAGATTGGCCTCGTTGCAGCTTTCCTCGCCGTCCGGCGTCTTGCGGGCCGGGTCGGTCTCGGGGAAGATGGCGACGCAGGGGATGCCCAGTTCCGCCGCCTCGCGCACGGCATCGGCGATGCGGTCGACCGAATGCCGCTGCACCCCCGGCATCGACCCGACGTCGCGGCATAGGCCTTCGCCTTCGCAGACGAACACCGGCCAGATCAGGTCGTCGACCGACAGGCGGGTCTCGGCCACCAGGCGGCGGGTCCAGGGGTCGAAGCGGTTCCGCCGCAGGCGGGTGGTCGGGAAGGCGCCGAGGGCGCCCGGGTAGCGCGCGGTCATGACAGGGTTCCTGGGGCAGGCGGCGGAGCCGTATCGGGTGCCGGCGATCATAGGTCCCTTCGCCCGCCCGGGACAATCGCCGGGTCCGGGCGGGCCAGGGCTGCGTTGAACGGCCGCGGCGCGGTCGATATCATCCGCCCCCCACGAGCAACCTGGAAGAGCCTCGCCCCATGCCCAGCCGCCCCATGTCCAGCCGCCGCGCCCCATGACCGACGACATCCGCATCGAGACCGCCGACGGCGTCGGCTCCATCGTCCTCGACCGACCCAAGGCGCTGAACGCGCTGACCCTGCCGATGATCCGGGCGATGGCGCCGGCGCTCGACGCCTGGGCGGCCGACCCGGCCGTGGGCGCGGTGGTGATCCGCGGCGGCGGCGAGCGCGCCTTCTGCGCCGGCGGCGACGTGCGGGCGATCTGGGAGGCCGGCCGCAACGGCCGCGACGCCTCGCCCGACCATCCGACGCGCGCCTTCTTCCGCGAGGAATACCGGCTCAACCGGCAGATCCACCGCTTCCCCAAGCCCTATGTCGCGCTGCTCGACGGCATCACCATGGGCGGCGGCGTCGGCCTGTCGGTGCATGGCTCGCACCGCATCGTCACCGAGAAAACCATGTTCGCCATGCCGGAGACGGCGATCGGCCTGTTCCCCGACGTCGGCGCCACCTGGTTCCTGACCCGCTGCCCGGACCATCTCGGCACCTATCTGGCCCTGACCGGGGCCCGGCTGAAGGGCGCGGACGTGCTGGCGGCCGATCCCGGCGCCCACTTCGTCCCCAGCGCCCGCATCGTCGAGCTGGAGGCCGCGATCCGCGCCGGCACGCCGGTCGACCAGGCGGTGGCCGCGGTCGGGGCGGAAGCGGGGCCGGGCACGCTCGGGCCCCACCGCGACACCATCGGCCGCTGCTTCGCCCATGGCACGGTCGAGGAGATTCTCGACGCGCTCGCCCGGGACGGCGGCGACTTCGCCCGCGAGACGCGCGACGGGCTGCTCCACCGTTCCCCCACCAGCCTGCGCGTGGTGCTGGAACAGATGAAGCGGGGGCAGGGCCTGTCGATCGAGGACGCGCTGGTGATGGAATACCGCCTGGTCCAGGGCTGCATGGACGGGCACGACTTCTTCGAGGGCATCCGTGCGGTGCTGGTCGACAAGGACCACGCGCCGAAATGGCAGCCCGCGCGCCTGGAGGAGGTGGGGCCCGAGCTGGTCGAGCGCCATTTCGCGGTGCCGCCCGAGGGCGACCTTACCTTCCCGTCCTGACCATCCCTATCCCGTGCAGCGGCCCCGAGCGGGCCGGAGGAGACGCGACCATGGCGAACATTGCCTTCATCGGCGTCGGCAACATGGGCGGCCCGATGGCCGCCAACCTCGTGAAGGCGCAGCACAAGGTGCGCGCCTTCGACCTTTCGCCCGACAACCTGGCCCGGGCCGAGGCGGCGGGCGCGGAGCGCGCGGCCTCGCTGGCCGACGCGGTGAAGGGTGCCGACGTGGTCGTCACCATGCTGCCGGCCGGGCCCGAGGTGCGGGCGGTCTATCTGGGCGAGGGCGGCATCGTCGCCTCGGTCGATCCCGGCACGCTGCTGATCGATGCGTCGACGATCGACGTCGAATCGGCCCGCGCGGTGGCCGCAGGGGCGGCCGCGGCGGGCTTCGCGATGCTCGATGCGCCGGTGTCGGGCGGGGTCGGCGGGGCGGCGGCCGGGACCCTCACCTTCATGTGCGGCGGCACGGAAGAGGCCTTTGCCCGGGCCGAGCCGATCCTGCAGCACATGGGCAAGACGATCGTGCTGGCGGGGGCCTCGGGGGCGGGGCAGGCGGCCAAGATCTGCAACAACATGATCCTCGGCATCTCGATGATCGCGGTCAGCGAGGGCTTCAACCTGGCCGAGAAGCTGGGGCTCGACCCGCAGAAGCTGTTCGACGTCGCCAGCCGCTCGTCCGGGCAATGCTGGTCGCTGACCAACTATTGCCCGGTGCCGGGCCCGGTCCCGGCCTCGCCCGCCAACCGCGACTACCAGGCGGGCTTCACCGCGGCGATGATGGCCAAGGACATGCGCCTGTCGCAGCAGGCGGCCCAGGCGGCCGGTGCGGTGACGCCGCTGGGAGCCGCGGCGGCGCAGCTCTATGGCCTGATGAACGCCGCCGGTCGCGGCCAGCAGGATTTCTCAGGCATCATCCGCCTGCTGGCCGGCCGGTAACGCCCAAGGGCCCGCTGCCCCGCCCAACGGGCAGGGCAGCGGCCCCTGCGTCAGACGATGGCGAAATCGTCGGCCGAGAGCTGGTTCTTGAGGATGCCGGCGAGCACGATGCCCTGGCCGTCGCCGAGGTCGAGGAAGACGCCATCCGGCCCGTCGACCAGCCGCGCCAGGATGTCGGCGAAGCCGGCGATGGCGATGCCGTTCAGCAGCCCGTCCGGCCCGACCGCGAGTTCGATCACGTCGCCGCCCTGGAGGTCGTGGTCGGCGACGCGGTCGAGGCCGCCATTCTCCGCGTAGGCGAAGCGGTCGGCACCCGGGCCGCCGGTGAGTGTGTCGTTGCCGCGGTCGCCGGACAGCCAGTCGTCGCCCTGGTCGCCGAACAACTGGTCGTTGCCCTGGCCGCCCCAGACCTGGTCGGCGCCCTTGCCGCCATGGGCGAGGTCGTTGCCGCGGCCGCCCAGCACCCAGTCGGCGCCTTCGCCGCCCAGCAGCATGTCGTTGCCCTGGCCGCCCTGGAGCACATCCTCGTCCGGGCCGCCGAACACCAGGTCATTGCCGGCTCCACCGTTCAACAGGTCGCGGCCGCCGTCGCCCTCGATCGTGTCGGCCCCGTCCACGCCGCTGATCGTGTCGGACCGGTTGGTGCCGGCCAGGCGCTCGTCACCGAAGCTGCCGGTGATCGGCCGGTTCGGCGAAGGCGGCGCCGGTTCGACCGCGATGGTGACGGTGGCGGTATCCTCGCTGCCTTCACCGTCGTTGACGCGATAGGTGAAGCTGTCGGTGCCGATGAAGCCGCCATGGGCGCGATAGGAGAAGCTGCCGTCGGGGTTCCAGGCGAGCACGCCATGGTCGGGGGCGTCGGCGAGGCCGGTGACGTGCAAAGTGTCCCCGTCCGGGTCGCCGTCGTTGCCGAGCACGCCCGGCCCGGCGACGGTCAGCAGCTGGCTGCGCTCGACCGCATAGGCGTCATCGCCCGCCACCGGTGCGCGGTTGGCGGTATCCGCCGGCGGTGGAGGCGGAGGCGGGGGCGGGGGCGGTGCGATCCCGAACACCACATAGCTCTCGCCGGCATTGCTGCGGCTGTCCGGATCGGCCTTCTTTGCGCCGATGATGAGGTCGTCGGTGCCATCGCCGTTCACGTCCCCGGCCGAGCTGACCGAAAAGCCGCTCCAGTCGTCGCTTGCGCCGCCGTTGAGGACGAAGCCGTTGCTGCCGGAGAGGGACGACAACTCGATCGCCGAGCCGAAGCTCGCCCCCGCCGCCGTGCAGCGACCGAACAGGACGTAACTCGCGCCGGCATCTGCGCGACCGTTCGCGTCGGCCTTGTAGGCCCCGATGATGAGGTCGTCGATGCCGTCGCCGTTCACGTCCCCGGCGGAACTGACGGAGATGCCGCTCCGGTCGCCTCCAGAGATGCCGTTGATGGCGAAGCCGTTGCTGCCATCAAGGGTGGAAAGTTCGAGCGCAGACCCGAAGGGATCCGGCGTTCCCGTGCAGCGCCCGAATACGACGTAGCTTCCGCCAGCGACGCTGCGGCCGGGCGGATCGACCCTGTGGGCACCGATGATGAGGTCGGCGATGCCGTCGCCGTTCACATCGCCGGCGGAACTGACCGAAAAGCCGCTGTAATCGTAGCCCGACACGCCGTTGATGACGAAGCCGTCGCTGCCGTCGAGTTCGGAGAGTTCGATCGCGGACTCGAAGGGATCCGGGTGTCCGGCGGAACGTCCGAACACCACGTAGCTCTCGCCGGCATTCCTGCGGCCGCCGGGATCGCCGTATCTTGCCCCGATGATGAGATCATCGATGCCGTCGCCATTCACGTCCCCGGCGGAACTGACCGAGCCGCCGCTGTTGTGGTTGAGGGCGCGGCCTCTGAGGACGAAGCCGTCGTTGCCGTCGAGTTCGGAGAGCTCGATCGCCGAGCCGAACGGATCCTGCATGCCCGTGCAGCGCCCGAATACCACATAGCTCTCGCCGGCCTTGGCCGCGGCGTTCGGATCGGCATACCTCGCCCCGATGACGAGGTCGTCGATGCCGTCGCCGTTCACGTCGCCGGCGGAACTGACCGAGAAGCCGCTGTTGTCGCCCTGGGTCGCGCCGTTGATGACGAAGCCGTCGCTGCCATCGAGGGCGGAGAGCTCGATTGCCGAGCCGAAGGGATCCGGGTCCCCGGTGCAGCGGCCGAACACGACGTAACTCCGGCCGGCGCTGGCAAGGCTGTTCGGATCGGCCCCCCATGCTCCGATGATGAGGTCGTCGACGCCGTCGCCGTTCACATCGCCGGCAGAGCTGGCCGACCAGCCGCTGTAGTCGCCGCTTGCGCCGCCGTTGAGGACGAAGCCATCGCTGCCGTCCAGCGCCGAGAGCTCGATTGCGGAGAGAAACTCCCCGACGTCCGCGGTGCATCGGCCGAACACCACATAGCTTGCGCCGGCGTTGGCGCGGGCCGGACTACCTGGATCGGCCCCGTAGGCGCCGATGACGAGGTCATCGATGCCATCGCCGTTCACGTCTCCGGCGGAACTGACCGAAAAGCCGCTCTGGTCGGAGCTTGCACCGCCGTTGAGGACGAAGCCGCTGCTCCCGTCGAGGGCGGAAAGTTCGACTGTCGAAGGAAATGCCATTGGCCCCCCGGTCAAGGTGCGTTCCGGGGGGGATGTACCCCGGAACATCATCCAGATTATCGCTTAGGGCGCGAAATGGACAGGGATGAGCTACTTATCGGATAGATCTTATTAAGGGAATAAGCGGCCCGATGGTCGGCGTTGTCTTGGAGCTGCGCGACCGGTCGCATCCGTGGGCGAAGGCCGGGAATGCCTTCGCCCCGAAGTCTGCAGCAAGATCTCTGAAATCGGATGCTCCTCGCAGCGGATCGGAAGCCGATGCCTGGAGCCATTTGCGGAATCGCAGCATGGACGAGACCCCGGCGCGGCAGCGGCAAACGCACCCCGATCCCGGATCGGGAAGTCTCGCCCAGAGCTGCAAGGCACTTCGGAAGTCGAGCGATAAGACCGAGCGCGCTTCTGCCAGGACATCGCCGGCCGGACCTGGAGGCCCGGCCGGCGTCCGGGCGGTCAGACGACGGCGAAGTCGTCGGCGGAGAGCTGGTTCTTGAGGATGCCGGCGAGCACGATGCCCTGGCCGTCGCCGAGGTCGAGGAAGACGCCGTCCGGCCCGTCGACCAGCCGCGCCAGGATGTCGGCGAAGCCGGCGATGGCGATGCCGTTCAGCAGCCCGTCCGGCCCGACCGCGAGTTCGATCACGTCGCCGCCCTGGAGGTCGTGGTCGGCGACGCGGTCAAGGCCGCCATTCTCCGCGTAGGCGAAGCGGTCGGCGCCCGGGCCGCCGGTGAGTGTGTCGTTGCCGCGGTCGCCGGACAGCCAGTCGTCGCCCTGGTCGCCGAACAACTGGTCGTTGCCCTGGCCGCCCCAGACCTGGTCGGCGCCCTTGCCGCCATGGGCGAGGTCGTTGCCGCGGCCGCCCAGCACCCAGTCGGCGCCTTCGCCGCCCAGCAGCATGTCGTTGCCCTGGCCGCCCTGGAGCACGTCCTCGTCCGGGCCGCCGAACACCAGGTCATTGCCGGCTCCACCGTTCAACAGGTCGCGGCCGCCGTCGCCCTCGATCGTGTCGGCCCCGTCCATGCCGCTGATCGTGTCGGACCGGTTGGTGCCGGCCAGGCGCTCGTCGCCGAAGCCGCCGGTGATCGGCCGGTTCGGCGAAGGTGGCGCCGGCTCGACCCGGATGGTGACGGTGGCGGTGTCCTGGCCGCCCTGGCCGTCGGCGACCTGGTAGGTGAAGCTGTCGGTGCCGATGAAGCCGCCATGGGCGCGATAGGAGAAGCTGCCGTCCGCATTCCAGGTGAGGACGCCATGGTCGGGGGCGTCGGCGAGGCCGGTGACGTGCAAAGTGTCCCCGTCCGGGTCGCCGTCGTTGCCGAGCACGCCCGGCCCGGCGACGGTCAGCAGCTGGCTGCGCTCGACCGCATAGGCGTCGTCATCCGCCACCGGCGCGCGGTTGGCGGTGCCCGCCGGCGGCGGCGGCGGGGGCGGTGGTGGAGGTGCGATCCCGAACACCACATAACTCACGCCGGCATTGCCGCGGCTGTCCGGATCGGCATTCTTCGCCCCGATGATGAGGTCATCGGCGCCGTCGCCGTTCACGTCCCCGGCGGAACTGACCGAAAAGCCGCTGAAGTCGGAGATGGCGAGGCCGTTGAGGACGAAGCCGTTGCTGCCGTCGAGGTCGGAGAGTTCGATCGCCGAGCCGAAGGGATCCGGGTCTGCGGTGCAGCGCCCGAATACCACATAGGTCGCGCCGGCAGCGTCCGCGCTATTCGCGTCAGCTCTGTAAGCCCCGATGATGAGGTCGTCGATGCCGTCGCCGTTCACGTCCCCGGCGGAACTGACCGACCAGCCGCTGAAGTCGCTGACCCCCGCGCCGTTGATGACGAAGCCGTTGCTGCCGTCGAGGTCGGAGAGCTCGAGCGTGGACCCGAAGGGATCCGGCGTGCCCGCACTGCGCCCGAACACCACGTAGCTCGCGCCGGCATAGGTGCGGCCATCCGGATCGCCCCCCCATGCCCCGATGATGAGGTCGTCGATGCCGTCGCCGTTCACGTCCCCGGCGGAACTGACCGAGTGGCCGCTCCAGTCAAAGCTCGTGACACCGTTGATGACGAAGCCGTCGCTGCCATCGAGGGCGGAGAGTTCGAGGGCAGACTCGAAGGGGTCCGGGTGTCCGGCGGAACGTCCGAACACCACATAGCTCGCGCCGGCGAACATGCGGCTGCTCAAACCAGCCGCCCTCGCCCCGATGATGAGGTCGTCTGTGCCGTCGCCGTTCACGTCCCCGGCGGAACTGACCGAAAAGCCGCTGTAGTTGCCGGTCGTGACGCCGTTGAGGACGAAGCCGTCGCTGCCGGCCAGCGCCGAGAGCTCGATCGCGGGCTGGAACTCTCCTACGTCCGCGGTGCAGCGCCCGAACACCACGTAGCTCGCGCCCGCATTGCTGCGGCTGTCCGGATCGCCCCCCGATGCCCCGATGATGAGATCATCGACGCCGTCGCCGTTCACGTCCCCGGCGGAACTGACCGAATAGCCGCTCTGGTCGCTGGCTCCCACGCCGTTGAGGACGAAGCCGTCGCTGCCGTTGAGGGCGGAGAGTTCGAGCACCGAACCGAAGGGATCCGGTGTCCCCGTGCAGCGGCCGAACACGACATAGCTCGCCCCGGCGTCGGCGCGGCCCGGACTACCTGGATCAGGCCCTTCGGCCCCGATGATGAAGTCGTCGATGCCGTCGCCGTTCACGTCGCCGGCGGGACTGACCGAGCGGCCGCTTAGATCGAGGGCCGATGCGCCGTTGATGACGAATCCGTCGCTGCCGTTCAGTGCGGAAAGTTCGATGGCGGAGGCGAATTCTTCGCCCGCCCCGGCGCAGCGACCGAACACCACGTAGCTCGCGCCGGCAACGGGGCGGCTTGGCGGACTTGCCGACCGGGCCCCGATGATGAGGTCGTCGATGCCGTCGCCGTTCACGTCGCCGGCGGAACTGACCGAAAAGCCGCTGTAGTCGTTGGTCGTGACGCCCTTGATGACGAAGCCGTCGTCGCCGTCGAGGGCGGAAAGTTCGATTACCGAAGGAAATGCCATTGGCCCCCCAATGAAGATACGTTCACGGGGGGAATTCCACCCCGACCCATCGCAGAAAGTATCGCCCGAGGGGACGAAGTCGCAAGTATAAGTTGACTACAGAGGGGCCTTATCAACTGGATAGTCTGTAGCAATTGTCGGCGGCCTCATCGAGCCGCGCGGCCCGGCGTCCGGCGGGTCTGCTGGCGAAGAGAGGAGGATCGGCAGCCGCCGCAGGATCCGGAATCAACGGAGGGTGCTGCCATCACAGGCCTGTCGAACACCCTGGCCCGGAATGGGCCGGTTCCCCGCCCGGTTGTCCGGGCGGGGAGGGGCGAGGGTCAGACGATGGCGAAGTCGTCGGCCGAGAGCTGGTTCTTGAGAATCCCGGCCAGCACGATGCCTTGTCCGCCGCCGAGGTCGAGGAAGACGCCGTCCGGGCCGTCCACCAGCCGGGCGAGGATGTCCTGGAAGCCGGCGATCGGGATGCCGTTCAGCAGCCCGTCGGGCCCGACGGCGAGCTCGATCACATCGCCGCCCATCAGGTCGTAGTCGGTGATGCGGTCGAGGCCGCCATTCTCCGCGTAGGCGAAGCGGTCCGCACCCGGGCCGCCGGTCAGCGTGTCGTTGCCCAGGTCGCCGGACAGAAAGTCGTCGCCCTCGTCGCCGAACAGCTGGTCGTTGCCCTGGCCGCCCCAGACGCGGTCGCCGCCTGATCCGCCCTGGACAAGGTCGTCACCGCGGTCGCCCAGCACCCAGTCGGCGCCGTCGCCACCCAGCACCGTGTCGTTGCCCTGACCGCCCCAGGCGACATCCTCGTCGGCGCCGCCCAGCACCAGGTCGTCGCCGGCATTGCCATTCAGCAGGTCCCGGCCGCCTTCGCCCTCGATCGTGTCGTCGCCGTCCATGCCGCGGATCGTATCGGCCTGGCCGCTGCCGCTCAGAAGCTCGGCCCCCGGGCCGCCATCGACCGGCCGGTTGGGCAGGGGCGGGGCCGGCTCGACCGCGATGGTGACGGTGGCGGTGTCGAAGCCGCCCTCACCGTCGCTGATGCGGTAGGTGAAGCCGTCGGTGCCGATGAAGCCGCCATGGGCGCGGTAGGAGAAGCTGCCGTCGGGGTTCCAGATGAGGACGCCATGGTCGGGCGCGTCGGCGAGGCCGGTGACCCGCAGCGGGTCGCCGTCGGCATCGCCGTCGTTGCCGAGTACCCCTGGCCCGGCCACAACCAGCAACTGGCTGCGCTCGACCGCATAGGCGTCGTCGCCCGCCACCGGCGCGCGGTTGGCGGTCCCGTCAGGGAGCGGCAATTCGGGTGGCGGCGGCGGAGAGGGCGTGTCGCTGATCCCGAACACCACATAGCTCGCCCCTGCCCTGTCGCGGGCGCCGGGGTCGGCATAGTTGGCCCCGAGGATGATGTCGGCGACCCCATCGCCGTTCACGTCCCCGGCGGCGCTGACCGAAAAGCCGCTGTAATCCTCGGCCGATGCGCCGGCGATGGCGAAGCCGTCGCTGCCGGACAGGGACGAGAGTTCCAGCACGGAACCGAAGGGATCCGGCGCCCCTGTGCTGCGGCCGAAGACGACATAGGTGAAGCCCGGCGAGGTCAGTCCATTCGCACTCTTGAAGGGCGCGTCGACGAGGAGGTCGTCGATCCCGTCGCCGTTCACGTCGCCGGCGGCACTGACGGAATAGCCGGAACGGTCATAGCTGCTGGCGCCGTTGAGGACGAATCCGTTGCTGCCGTCGATGCCGGACAGTTCCAGCGCCGACCCGAAAGGATCCGGCGCCCCGGTGCAGCGCCCGAACACCACGTAGCTGGCGCCGGCATAGCCGCGACCACCCTCCACATGGGTGTTGCTCGCGCCGATGATGAGGTCGTCGATGCCGTCGCCGTTCACGTCCCCCGCGGCGCTGACCGATCTGCCGCTGGTGTTGGTGTTCGTCACGCCGTTGATGACGAAGCCATCGCTGCCGGAAAGTGCGGAAAGTTCGAGCGAAGATCCGAAGAAGTCCGGCGCTCCCGCGCTGCGGCCGAACACGACATAGCTGGCGCCGGCACCGGTACGCCCATCTGGATCGGCCTGCGGGGCCCCGATGATGAGGTCGTCGATGCCGTCGCCGTTGACGTCGCCGGCGGCACTGACCGAGAAGCCGCTGGAGTCGTCGTTCGAGACACCATTGATGGCGAAGCCGTTGCTGCCATCGAGGGCGGAAAGCTCGACCGCGGAGCCGAAGGGATCCGGCGCCGCCGTGCAGCGTCCGAACACGACATAGCTGGTACCGGCACCGCTGCGCCCGTCCGGATCGGCCTTCTTTGCCCCGATGATCAGGTCGTCGATGCCGTCGCCGTTCACGTCGCCGGCGGAACTGACCGAGTTGCCGCTATAGTCGTCTTCCTTGGCACCGTTGATGGCGAAGCCGTTGCTGCCGTCGAGGCTGGACAGGTCGATGGCCGAGCCGAACGGGTCCGGCGATCCCGCGCTGCGGCCGAACACGACGTAGCTGGTACCGGCATAGATGCGCGAACCCGCACTGGCCTGCGGGGCCCCGATGAGGAGGTCGTCGATGCCGTCGCCGTTCACGTCTCCGGCGGAACTGACCGACCGACCGGTGGCGTCTCCGAGAGAGACGCCATTGATGGCGAAGCCGTCGCTGGCGGACAGCGCCGACAGTTCGATCGTGGCGCCGAAGGCGTCCGGCCCGCTGCGCCCGAATACCACATGGCTGGTACCGCGGGTGGCATACTTGGCCCCGATGATGACGTCTGCGATGCCGTCTCCGTTCACGTCGCCGGCCGAACTGACCGAGTAGCCGCTCTGGTCGCCGGCGGTCCCGCCGTTGATGACGAACCCGTCGCTGCTGGACAGAGAAGACAGGTCGATGATCGCGGGAAACGGCATCGGAACTCCTCGGAAGACGGCCAACTCGCGGAAATCACCAGTATCGATACGGGATGACCAAAAGCCATCGGAATTCGATTGTGTCGGTCAGTCGTCCCTCAATCACAAGCAGAAGATCCCGAGGCGTCCTGCGCCCCAACTCAGACGATGGCGAAGTCGTCGGCGGAGAGCTGGTTGGCGAAGATGCCCTGGATGAGGATGCCCTGGCCCTCGCCGAGTGGCAGGAAGGCACCTTCGGGACCGTCGACCAGCAGGGCGAGGATGTCGGCGACCGAGCCGATGGAAACCCCGTTCAGCAACCCGTCCGGCCCGACGCCGAGTTCGATGACGTCGCCACCCATCAGGTCATGGTCGGCGATGCGGTCGAGGCCGCCCGCCTCGCCATAGGCGAAGCGGTCGGCCCCCGGGCCGCCGGTCAGCGTGTCGTTGCCGCGGTCGCCGGACAGCCGGTCGTCGCCCTGGTCGCCGAACAGCTGGTCGTCGCCCTGGCCGCCCCAGACCTGGTCGTTGCCCTTGCCGCCATGGGCGAGGTCGTCGCCGGCTCCGCCCAGCACCCAGTCGGCGCCCTCGCCGCCCAGCAGCATGTCGTTGCCCTGGCCGCCCTGGACCACGTCCTCGTCCGGCCCGCCGGAGACCAGGTCGTCGCCATTGCCGCCGTCGAGCCGGTCCCGGCCGCCGTCGCCCTCGATCGTGTCGGCCCCATCCATGCCGCTGATCGTGTCCGGCCGATTGGTGCCGATCAGGCGCTCGTCGCCGAAGCCGCCGGTGACGGGCGGGCGGGAGGTGACGGGCGCCGGTTCGACCGAGATGGTGACGGTGGCGTTGTCCTCTCCGCCTTCTCCGTCGGCGACCTGGTAGGCGAAGCTGTCGGTGCCGATGAAGCCGCCATGGGCGCGGTAGGAGAAGCTGCCGTCCGGATTCCAGGTGAGCACGCCGTGGTCGGGCGCGTCGGCGAGGCCGGTGACGCGCAGCGGGTCGCCGTCGGCATCGCCGTCGTTGCCGAGCACGCCCGGCCCGGCCACCGTCAGCAACTGGCTGCGTTCGACCGCATAGGCGTCGTCGCCCGCCGCCGGCGCGCGGTTGGCGGTGCCTGCCGGCGGCGGCGGTGGTGGTGGTGGTGGTGGTGGCGGGTCCGGCGTGTCGTCGATCCCGAACAGCACATAGCTCGCGCCGGCCATGTTGCGACCGTTCAGGTCGACCCCATTCGCCCCGATGATGAGGTCGTCGGTGCCGTCGCCGTTCACGTCACCGGCGGAACTGACCGAAAAGCCGCTCTGATCCTGGACCGAGATGCCTTTGATGACGAAGCCGTCGCTGGCCCCCAGCGCGGAGAGCTCGATCGCGGAAGCGAAGTTCCCCACCGCCCGGGTGTCGCGGCCGAACAGGACGTAGCTCACGCCGGCCGACGGTGCGGTGTTCGAGGTGGCGTTTCTTGCTCCGATGATGAGGTCGTCGATGCCGTCGCCGTTCACGTCGCCGGCGGAACTGACCGCAGCGCCGCTGCGGTCGCCGCTTGCACCGCCATTGATGACGAAGCCGTCGCTGCCGTTGCTGGCGACGATGTCGGAGAGTTCGATCGCAGAGCCGAAGGGGTCCGCATCGCCCGTGCAACGCCCGAACACCACGTAGCTGGCACCGGTGCCGCCATTGCCGGCAGATGCGCCGATGATGAAGTCGCCGATGCCGTCGCCGTTCACGTCGCCGGCGGAACTGACCGAAGTGCCGCTGTAGTCGTTGTTCGTGACGCCATTGATGACGAAGCCGTCGCTGCCGTCGAGGGCGGTGAGGTTGATCTTCGAATCGAAGGTTCCTGCCGTCGCGGTGCAGCGGCCGAACACCACATAGGTCCTGCCGGCAGCCGACCGGCCATCCGGATCGGCCCTGTAGGCCCCGATGATGAGGTCGGCGATGCCGTCGCCATTCACGTCCCCGGCGCTGACCGACTTGCCGACGTAGTCCATGAGCGTGTGGCCGAGGAGGGCGAACCCATTGCTGCCGTCGAGGGCGGAGAGTTCGAGCGCCGAGCCGAAGGGATCTCCGGCGGAACGTCCGAACACCACATAGCTCGCGCCCGCCGAGAGCTGGGAGCCTGCCGGGGCGGCGCGTGCGCCGATGATCACGTCGTCGATGCCATCGCCGTTCACATCCCCGGCGGAACTGACCGAACTGCCGCTCAGGTCTCCGGCGCAGATGCCGTTGATGGCGAAGCCGTCGCTGCCGGAGAGCGCGGAGAGTTCGATCGCGGAGCCGAAGGGATCGGGCGTTCCCGTGCTGCGGCCGAATACGACGTAGCTCGCGCCAGCCGCGCCGCGGAGGCCCGGATCGGCCCGGTAGGCGCCGATGATGAGATCATCGATGCCGTCTCCGTTCACGTCCCCGGCGAAACTGACCGAATAGCCGCTGTAGTCGGTGCCGGCTGCGCCGTTGATGACGAAAGCGTTGCTGCCATCCAGGGCGGAAAGCTCGATCGCTTGCCCGAACGGGTCCGAATCGCCATTGCAGCGCCCGAACACCACATAGCTCGCGCCGGCCAGGAGGCGGTTGTCCGGATCGGCGCCCTTTGCGCCGATGATGAGGTCGCCGATGCCGTCACCGTTCACGTCGCCGGCTGCACTGACCGAAAGGCCGCTGCCATCACCGCCTGTAGCGCCGTTGACGACGAATCCGTTGCTGCCGTCGAGGTCGGAGAGCTCGAAAATCGCTGGAAACGGCATCGTGGCCTCGTGGTCCTGGCGTGCGTTGCGACCGCCGGCACGACGACAGCGTGGGTCGACGATATGCTGCACCAGGAACGGGTGCAAACCAAAAGGTTGTTTCTAAAATAAGACTATTCAATTGATAAGAAAACTGGCGAGGCGGTCGGCGCGCGAGCCGCCGGTCAGGGGGGCTCTGCCCGGGTTGCGCGACAGCCAGTCATTCCCTGGTCGCCGAAGAGTTGGTCATTGCCCTGGCCGCCCCAGACCTGGTCGCGGCCCTGCCGCCGTAGGCGAGGTCGTCGCCGGTGCCGCCCAGCACCCAGTCGGCGCCCTCGCCACCGAGCAGCATGTCGTTTCCACTGCCGCCCTGGACCACGTCCTCGTCCGGTCCGCCGGAGACGAGGTCGTCGCCGTCGCCCCCATCCAGCCGGTCGCGGCCGCCGTCGCCCTCGATCGTGTCGGCCCCGTCCATGCCGTGGATCGTATCGGCGCCGTTCGTCCCGACTAGTCGCTCGTCACCGAAGCCGCCGGTGACGGGCGGGCGGGAGACAATGGGCGAGGACCCGACCGCGATGGTGACGGTGGCCACATCCTCTCCGCCTTCGCCGTCGCTGATGCGGTAGGCGAAGCTGTCGGTGCCGAGGAAGCCGCCATGGGCGCGGTAGGAGAAGCTGCCGTCCTGGTTCCAGGTGAGGACGCCATGGTCGGGCGCGTCGGTGAGGCCAGTCACGCGCAAAGTGTCGCCTTCGGCATCGCCGTCATTGCCGAGGACCCCCGGCCCGGCGACGGTCAGCAGCTGGCTGCGCTCGACCGCATAGGCGTCGTCGCCCGCCACCGGCGCGCGGTTGGCGGTACCCGCCGGGGGCGGGGGCGGGAGGGATGCTGTGGCGCCGACCCCGAACACCACGTAGCTCGCACCGGCAGAGCTCCGGCCCGGAGCACCCGGGTCGGCCCCCCATGCCCCGATGATGAGGTCGTCGACGCCGTCGTCGTTCACGTCCCCGGCGGCGCTGACCGACTTGCCGCTATAGTCCGAGCTCGCGCCGCCGTTGATGACGAAGCCGTTCCTGCCATTGAGGTCGGAAAGCTCGACAACCGAAGGAAATGCCGTTGGCCCCCCAATAAAGGTGTGTTCAGGGGGGGAATCTCTACCCCGGAGCGTTCCGCAAGTTACCGCCCAAAAGGCCGTCCTCTCAAGCAGAAGTTGATTGTCTGGATATTCTTATCAATTCAATAATACGCGACAATCGGCAACCGGTTCATGCAGGCATGGCCCAGTGCCTGGCGGGTCCGCTGACGTCGGCGGGACGATCGGCAGCCGCCGTATCGATGTCCTGCGGCGGCGAGGCTGGCCCCGGCCGGACCTTGGGTCCGGCCGGGGCCCTCCGGATCAGTTGGCGAAGGCGGCGATGCCGGTCTGGGCGCGGCCCAGGATCAGGGCGTGCACGTCGTGGGTGCCCTCGTAGGTGTTCACCGTCTCCAGGTTCATGACGTGGCGGATGACGTGGAACTCGTCGACGATGCCGTTGCCGCCATGCATGTCGCGGGCGGTGCGGGCGATGTCGAGCGACTTGCCGCAGGAGTTGCGCTTGATCAGCGAGATCATCTCCGGCGTCGCCTTGCCTTCGTCCTTCAGCCGGCCGACGCGCAGGCAGGACTGCAGGCCGAGCGTGATCTCGGTCTGCATGTCGGCCAGCTTCTTCTGGATCAGCTGGTTGGCGGCGAGCGGCCGGCCGAACTGCTTGCGGTCGAGCGTGTACTGGCGGGCGGCGTGCCAGCAGAACTCGGCCGCGCCGAGCGCCCCCCAGGCGATGCCGAAGCGCGCATTGTTGAGGCAGCCGAACGGCCCGCCCAGGCCCTTGGCATTGGGCAGCAGGTTCTCTTCCGGCACGAACACGTCGTCCATGACGATCTCACCGGTGATCGAGGCGCGCAGGCTGAACTTGCCCTCGATCTTCGGCGCCGACAGGCCCTTCATGCCCTTCTCCAGGATGAAGCCGCGGATCACCCCGTCGTCGGTCTTGGCCCAGACGACGAAGACCTGGGCGATCGGCGAGTTGGAGATCCACATCTTGGCGCCCTTGAGCAGGTAGCCGTCGGCCACCGACCTGGCGCGGGTCACCATGCTGCCGGGGTCGGAGCCGTGGTCGGGCTCGGTCAGGCCGAAGCAGCCGACCCACTCGCCGGTCGCCAGCTTCGGCAGGTACTTCTGGCGCTGCGCCTCGGTGCCGTAGGCATGGATCGGGTGCATGACCAGGCTCGACTGCACGCTCATCGCCGAGCGGTAGCCGCTGTCGACCCGCTCGACCTCGCGCGCGATCAGCCCATAGCTGACATAGTTGGTGCCGGCGCAGCCATAGCCCTCGATCGTCGAGCCGAGCAGGCCCAGCTCGCCCAGCTCGTTCATGATCTCGCGGTGGAAGATCTCCTTGCGGTTGCCCTCCAGGACGCGGCTCATCAGCTTGTCCTGGCAGTAGTCGCGGGCGGTGTCGCGGATCATCCGCTCTTCTTCGGTCAGCTGCTCTTCGAGCAGGAACGCATCGTCCCACTGGAAGACGGGCTTGGACGAAGCGCGTGCGGGCGCGAGCGCTGCCTGCGGAAGGGTCATGTCGGGGCTCCAGCGGATAGGGGATGGTGTATCGCCGTCCTTATATAGACCGCGTCCGCCCCCTGGAAGCGGCAGTCGATCCCATGATGCCGCGGGTTGTCGACGGCCGGTCCGCGAGCTAGCTTTGTTCGAGGCAGGGAGTCGGCAATGACAGAACCGTCCCCGGCCGAGCAGGGGGCATGGAGTACTTTCTTCAACAGTTGATCAACGGGCTGACGCTCGGCGCGATCTACGGGCTGATCGCGATCGGCTACACGATGGTCTACGGGATCATCGGCATGATCAATTTCGCCCATGGCGACGTGTTCATGATCGGCGCGTTCATCGCCATCATCGCCTTCGCGCTGGTGTGGACGACCGGCCTCGCCTCGATCCCGCTCGCCATCCTGCTGGTGCTGGTGGTCACCATGATCTTCACCGCCGCCTATGGCTGGGCGGTGGAGCGGATCGCCTACCGACCGCTGCGCGGCTCGTTCCGGCTGGCGCCGCTGATCTCGGCCATCGGCATGTCGATCTTCCTGCAGAACTACGTCCAGCTGCTGCAGGGCGCGCGGATCAAGCCGCTGCCGCCCCTGATCTCGGGCGGGGTGATCCTGACCGAGGGCAACGGCTTCGCGGTCCAGCTCAACTACACCCAGATGATCATCATCGTGGTGACGGTGCTGCTGATGGCCGCCTTCACCCTGGTCATCACCCGCACCGCGCTCGGCCGGGCCCAGCGCGCCTGCGAGCAGGACCGAGGCATGGCGGCGCTGCTCGGCATCGACGTCGACCGGACCATCTCGCTCACCTTCGTCATGGGGGCGGCGCTCGCCGCCGTCGCCGGTCTGATGTTCGCGCTCTACTACGGCGTGGTCGACTTCTTCATCGGCTTCCTGGCCGGGCTGAAGGCCTTCACCGCGGCCGTCCTGGGCGGCATCGGCTCGCTGCCGGGGGCGATGCTGGGCGGCATCCTGATCGGCCTCATCGAGGCCTTCTGGTCGGGCTATTTCAGCGTCGAATACAAGGATGTCGCCGCCTTCTCGATCCTGGTCCTGGTGCTGATCTTCCGCCCCACCGGCCTGCTCGGGCGGCCCGAGGTGGAAAAGGTCTGACGCCGATGGCGCTGGCGGAGCCTCGGCCACCGGCCGGCATGGCGATCCTGCCCGTCCTGCGCGATGCGCTGGCCGCGGGCTTCGTGGCGCTTGCGCTCGCCCTGCCGATGATCGGCTTCGAGACGGTCGACGTGTCGGGCGGCGGGCTCGGGCTGGAGACGCGTTTCGGGGCGGTCGCCGTCGCCGTGGTGACGGTGATGGTCGGCCGCATCGCCCTGTCGCTGATCGCCCATGGGGCGGCCGTCCCCGTGCTTGCCGTCTCGGTCACCGTGACCGGCTTCGCCCTCTACCGCGCGATCGGCGGCGATACCGTCTCCGGGCTGGTCGGGGTGGCGGCCGCGGTTCTGTCGATCCGCGCCGCGATCGCGGCCTGGCGGGGCCTGCCCTGGCCGGCGGACGCCCGGCTGGTGGTGCCCCCGGCGGTGGTCGGCCTGCGCCGCGCCCTGCCGGCCGCCTTCCTGGCGCTGGCGCTCGTCTTTCCGTTCCTGCCCTTCGTCGACCAGCGGGTGCTCGACATCGCCATCCTGGTCCTGACCTACGTCATGCTGGGCTGGGGCCTCAACATCGTCGTCGGGCTGGCCGGCCTGCTCGACCTCGGCTACGTCGCCTTCTATGCGGTCGGCGCCTACACTTTCGGCATCCTCGCCGACTCGGCCGGCTTCAGCTTCTGGATGGCGCTGCCGCTGGGCGGCCTGCTGGCGGCCCTGTTCGGCATCCTGCTCGGCTTCCCGGTGCTGCGGCTGCGCGGCGACTACCTCGCCATCGTCACGCTCGGCTTCGGCGAGATCATCCGCATCGTCCTGCTCAACTGGTACGAGGTGACGGGCGGGCCGAACGGCATCTCCAGCATCCCCAGGCCGTCCTTCTTCGGCATGCCGTTCCGCGCCTCGGCGAACGAGGGCGAGACGACCTTCGCCGACTTCTTCGGCCTGGAATTCTCGCCCATGCACCGGGTGATCTTCCTCTACTTCATCATCCTGGCGATGGCCCTGGTGGTGAACGCCTTCACCCGCCGCATCCGCCGCATGCCGGTCGGCCGCGCCTGGGAGGCCCTGCGCGAGGACGAGATCGCCTGCCGCTCGCTCGGCATCAACCCGACCAACACCAAGCTGTCGGCGTTCGCCATCGGTGCCGGCTTCGCCGGCTTCGCCGGCTGCTTCTTCGCGGCGCGCCAGGGCTTCATCAGCCCGGAGAGCTTCACCTTCATCGAATCCGCGGTGATCCTGGCGATCGTCGTGCTGGGCGGCATGGGCAGCCAGCTCGGCATCGTGCTGGCCGCCATCGTGCTGATCGGCCTGCCGGAGTTCCTGCGCGAGCTGAACCAGTTCCGGATGCTGGCGTTCGGCGCCGGCATGGTCGGGATCATGGTGTGGCGCCCGCTCGGCCTGCTCGCGCACCGCGAGCCGACCATCCGGCTGCACCCGCCCCGGGGTACCGAGAGCAGGGGTGCCGAGGGCCGGGGTGCCGAGGGCCGGGGGGCGGGGCAGTGATCGGGCCGGCGACATGACCGCGCTGCTGACGGTCGAGCACCTGACCATGCGCTTCGGCGGGCTGACCGCGGTCGACGACCTGTCCTTCACGGCGGCAGCGCGCGAGATCACCGCGATCATCGGCCCGAACGGCGCCGGCAAGACCACCGTCTTCAACTGCCTGACCGGCTTCTACAAGCCGACCGTCGGCCGCCTGACGCTCGCTCACGACGGCGGCACCTATCTGCTGGAGCAGCTCGACGGGCACTGCATCGCCAAGGACGCCAAGGTCGCCCGCACCTTCCAGAACATCCGCCTGTTCGCCCGGATGACGGTGCTGGAGAACCTGATCGTGGCGCAGCACAACCGGCTGATGCGCGCCTCCGGCTACACCCTGCTCGGTCTCTTCGGCCATCCGCGCTACGCCCGCGCCGAGAAGGAGGCGGTCGAGTTGGCGCGGCACTGGCTGGAGCGGACCCGGCTGACCGACCTCGCCGACTGGGAGGCCGGCAACCTGCCCTACGGGGCGCAGCGCCGGCTGGAGATCGCGCGCGCCATGTGCACCCGGCCGACGCTGCTCTGCCTCGACGAGCCGGCGGCGGGGCTCAACCCGCGCGAATCGGGCGAGCTCAACCACCTGTTGCAGGCGATCCGCGACGAGGACGGGGTGGGCGTGCTGCTGATCGAGCACGACATGAGCGTGGTCATGCAGATCTCCGACCATGTCGTGGTGCTGGACTATGGCCGGCGCATCGCCGACGGGCCGCCGGAGGCGGTGCGCAACGACCCCGCCGTGATCCGCGCCTATCTCGGCGAGGAGGAGGACGAGGAACTGCCGCCGGAGATCGTGGCCGACCTCGGGGGGACGCCCTGATGCTGTCGATCGCTGCCCTGCACACCTACTACGGCCATATCGAGGCGCTGAAGGGCGTGGACCTGGAGGTCAACGCCGGCGAGATCGTGGCCATGATCGGCGCCAACGGCGCCGGCAAGTCGACGCTGCTGATGTCGATCTGCGGCAATCCGCGGGCGCGCTCGGGCCGGATCCTGTTCGAAGGCCGCGACATCACCCGCATGCCGACCTTCGAGATCGTCCGCCTCGGCATCGCCCAGTCGCCGGAGGGGCGCCGGATCTTCCCGCGGATGACCGTGCTGGAGAACCTGCAGATCGGCGCCACCACCGCGCCCGGCCGCTTCGAGGAGGGGCTGGCGCAGGTCTTCCGCCTGTTCCCGCGCATGGAGGAGCGCCGCCAGCAGCGCGCCGGCACCCTGTCCGGCGGGGAACAGCAGATGCTGGCGATCGGCCGCGCCCTGATGAGCCGGCCGCGCCTGCTGCTGCTCGACGAACCCTCGCTCGGTCTCGCCCCGATGGTGGTGAAGCAGATCTTCCAGGTGATCCGGGACATCAATGCCAGCGAGGGCATGACGGTGTTCCTGGTGGAGCAGAACGCCTACCACTCGCTGCGCCTGGCCCATCGCGGCTATGTGATGGTCAACGGGCGGATCACCATGAGCGGGTCCGGGCAGGAGCTGCTGGCCAACCGCGAGGTGCGGGCGGCCTATCTGGAAGGCGGGCACTGACCATGGAAGGCCTGCTCGGTACCACCTGGCCGGTGTTCGTCGGCCTGACCGTCATCCTGTTCGGCGGGGCGGCCTTCCTGACCGGCCAGGCGGTGGCGGGTACCTGGCGGCCCTGGTGGCAGACGGTGCCCTACGCCTTCCTTCTCGGGATCGGCGACCGCTTCCTGACCTATGCGCTGTTCCACGGCGAGTTGCTCTCGCCGACGGGCTATCTGGTCCATTCTCTCGTGCTGCTGGCAATCGCCTCCTTCGCCTACCGCATCACGCGAGCGCACCGTCTCGTCAAGCAGTACCCGTGGCTCTACGAGCGCTCCGGGCTGCTGTCGTGGCGTGCGCGGGGCGGCTGACGGCTCGCGCGGAAGCCGCCGATTGCATAGAATCGGCGGCATCGACCGGCGTCCCGGGGAGCCGTCCCGGGGACGCCGAGGAAACGGCGGCGGCAGGGCTGCCGCCCTTGGGGAAACTCTCTCTGGGAGCGAAATCATGCGCAGAGTGACAGGGATCGTCCTAGCCGCCGCTGCGGCGGCCGTCGGCTTCGGAGGCACGGCGGCGGCGCAGGACATCATCGTCGCCACGGCCGGCCCGATGACCGGCCAGTATGCGACCTTCGGCGAGCAGATGCGCCGCGGCGCGGAGATGGCAGTCGAGAACATCAATGCCAAAGGCGGCGTGCTCGGCCGCAAGCTGAAGCTCGAGATCGGCGACGACGCCTGTGACCCCAAGCAGGCGGTCGCGGTCGCCAACCAGCTCGCCTCCAAGAAGGTGGCGCTGATGGCCGGCCACTTCTGCTCGTCCTCGTCGATCCCGGCCTCGGCCGTTTACAATGAAAGTGGGATCCTGCAGATCTCGCCTGCCTCGACCAACCCCGCCTTGACCGACGAGGCCGCCAAGAAGGGCTGGAAGAATGTCTTCCGCACCTGCGGTCGCGACGACGCCCAGGGCATCGTCGCCGGCAAGTATCTGGCGACCAAGTACAAGGGCAAGCCGGTCGCGATCCTTCATGACAAGTCCGCCTACGGCAAGGGCCTCGCCGACGAGACCAAGAAGGCAATGAACGCGGCCGGCCTCAAGGAGGCGATGTACGAGGCCATCACCCAGGGCGACAAGGACTTCACCGCGCTCATCAGCAAGATGAAGGCGGCCAAGGTCGAGGCGATCTACCTGGGCGGCTACCATACGGAAGCCGGCCTGCTGGTGCGCCAGGCCCGCGAGCAGGGCTTCGGCGCCCAGATGATCTCGGGCGACGCGCTGGTCACCGACGAGTTCTGGAAGATCACCGGCAAGCCGGGCGAGGGGACCCGGATGACGTTCGCCCCGGACCCGCGCAAGTCGCCCGAAGCCAAGGACGTGGTCGCCCAGTTCAAGGCCAAGAACATCGATCCCGAAGGCTACACGCTCTACACCTACGCCGCCATCCAGGCCTGGGCGGAGGCCGCGACCAAGGCCAAGTCGACCAAGACCGCGGACGTCGCCAAGGTGCTGCGCGGCAACAAGTACAAGACCGTCATCGGCACGCTCGACTTCAACGACAAGGGCGACGTGGTCAACCCGCTCTATGTCTTCTACGAGTGGAAGGACGGCAAGTACGAGGAGGTCGGCTCGGGAGCCTGAGTCGAGGGGCGCCTCAGTCGACCCGGGTCTCCAGGAAAAGGGGCCCGCCGCAAACGAGGACGGCCCGGCGGGGAGACCCGCCGGGCCGTCATCTTGTGCGGCCGGACGAATCCGGCCGCAGCGGGAGGCTACTTCTTGCTGCGCCGCCCGGTGCTGCGGCCGCCGGTACGCCCGAGCCCGATCTTCTTGGCGAAGTCCGAACGCTGGGCAGCGTAGTTGGGGGCGACCATCGGATAGTCCGGCGCCAGGCCCCACTTCGCCCGGTACTCCTCGGGAGTCATGTTGTAGGTCGTGCGCAGATGCCGCTTCAGCATCTTGAGTTTCTTGCCGTCCTCCAGGCAGATCAGGTAGTCGGGATTGACCGACTTCTTGACCGGAACGGCGGGCTTCAGCGGCTCCGACTTCACTTCCTGAACGCCGCCCTCGAGAGCCTTCAGGGACGTATAGACGGCACCGATCACGTCAGAGATCTGCGTTGCCGGAAGCACGTTGTTGCTGACGTATGCGGCGACGACCTCTGTCGTCATCCGCAACAATTCCTCATGCTGATCGCTGCTCATCTGCTCTTCATCCATGGGATACATCCCGATAGTCGAGGGAAAGATGACCGGAAACTGGCACGGCCCGACAATCCAAGTCAATGCTCGGAGTTTCTGAGTAGACTGCAAGGGTCCGCGGCCGGGCACAAAATGCCCATTTCATCACACCTCGCGCGCGCCGCCGCGCGCACCGCGGCGCCCGGCCGCGGGCCGAACCGACTCGGCGCAGAGCGCCGCCAAAGGCTGGTGGGCGTGTGGAAGATCCGGCCGACATATGGTATTGGACGCGTCGAATTTTCGGGAATGAACGCCATGAGTGCCGTGCCGTCGCAGCCGGAAGCGATCGCCCTCGCTTCGGATCATGCCGGGGCCCATCTGAAGGCGACTTTGGTCGCCGAACTGGAACGCCTGGGATTCCGGCCGCTCGACCTCGGCACGGATGCCGCCACCCCGGCCGACTATCCCGACATGGCCGATCGTCTCGCGGCCGCGCTGGCCGACGGCCGCGCCCGCCGTGGCGTGCTGGTCTGCGGCAGCGGCATCGGCATCTCGATCGCCGCCAACCGGCACCGCCACGTGCGTGCGGCACTTTGTCACGACGTGACCGGGGCGCGCCTGTGCCGCGAGCACAACGACGCCAACGTGCTGGCGCTCGGCGAACGGCTCATCGGGGCCGAAGTCGCCAAGGAATGCCTCGCGACCTTCCTCTCGACCGAGTTCGCCGGCGGACGCCACGCCCCCCGCGTGGCGAAGCTCGGCTGACGTCTACACCCGGGGCGTCCGGCGTCGGGCGTCCCAATACCAGCGGAATCTCCAAAAATGGCTCTCTCCTACGCGACCACGACTGCGATCGACGACGGTTTCTTCCGTGCCGGCCTGGCCGATTCCGACGCGGAAGTGCTGGCCGGCATCACCGGGGAGCTGCACCGGCAGCAGGCGGAGATCGAGTTGATCGCCTCGGAGAACATCGTCTCGCGCGCCGTGCTCGAGGCGCAGGGCTCGGTGCTCACCAACAAGTATGCCGAGGGCTATCCGGGCCGCCGCTACTATGGCGGGTGCGAGTTCGTCGACGTGGTCGAGCAGCTGGCGATCGACCGTGCCCGGCAGCTGTTCGGCTGCGCCTTCGCCAACGTGCAGCCCCATTCGGGCGCGCAGGCCAACCAGGCGGTGTTCCTGGCCCTGCTGCAGCCGGGCGACACCATCCTCGGCATGACGCTGGCGGCGGGCGGCCACCTGACCCACGGCGCCCCGCCCAACCTGTCGGGCAAGTGGTTCAACGCCATCGGCTACGGCGTGCGGCGCGAGGATGCGCTGATCGACTATGACGAGGTGGCGCGGCTCGCGCGCGAGCACCGGCCGAAGATGATCATCGCCGGCGGCTCGGCCTATCCGCGGATCATCGACTTCCCGCGCTTCCGGGCCATCGCCGACGAGGTCGGGGCCTATCTGATGGTCGACATGGCGCATTTCGCCGGGCTGGTGGCGGGCGGCGCCCATCCGAGCCCGCTGCCCCACGCCCATGTCGTGACCACCACGACCCACAAGACGCTGCGCGGCCCGCGCGGCGGCATGATCCTGTCGATGGACGAGGATCTGGGGAAGAAGATCAACAGCGCCGTGTTCCCCGGCCTGCAGGGCGGCCCGCTGATGCATGTCATCGCCGCCAAGGCGGTGGCGTTCGGCGAGGCGCTGCGCCCGTCCTTCGCGCAGTATGCCGGCGCGGTGGTGGCCAATGCCCGCGTCCTTGCCGACACGCTGGTGAAGCGCGGCCTGGCGATCGTCTCGGGCGGCACCGACACCCACCTGATGCTGGTCGACCTGCGGCCCAAGGGCACCACCGGCCGCGATGCGGAGAAGGCGCTGGAGCGGGCCTTCATCACCTGCAACAAGAACGGCATCCCGTTCGACCCGGCCAAGCCGATGGTGACCTCGGGCGTCCGCCTCGGCACCCCGGCCTGCACCACCCGCGGCTTCGGCCCGGCGGAGTTCGCCCGGGTCGGCGAGCTGATCGGCGACGTGCTGGAGGATCTGGCCAAGGGGCCGGAATCCAACGGCGCGGCGGAGGCGGCGGTCCGGGCCGAGGTCGAGGCGCTGACGGCGCGCTTCCCGATCTATCCGGCGGCAGCCTGACGATCCGGACGTCCGGGACGGGGAACGAACGCGGCCAGGGGGAGACAGCGATGCGATGCCCGTTCTGCGGGTCCGACGACACGCAGGTCAAGGACAGCCGACCGACCGAGGACAAGGCGGCGATCCGGCGCCGCCGCTCGTGCCCGAACTGCGGCGCGCGCTTCACGACCTTCGAACGGGTCCAGCTGCGCGAACTGACCATCGTCAAGAAGACCGGGCAGCGCCAGCAGTTCGACCGCGACAAGCTCGCGCGCTCGATCTACATCGCGCTGCGCAAGCGGCCGGTGGAGCCCGACCGCATCGAGCGGGTGATCAACGGTATAGTCCGCCGGCTGGAAAGCGCGGGCGAGAGCGAGATCCCGTCGGACATGATCGGCCAGTACGTGATGGAGGCCCTGTCGCAGCTCGATCCCGTGGCCTATGTCCGATTCGCCTCGGTCTACCGCAACTTCCGCGAGGCGAAGGACTTCGAGGATTTCGTTGGCCGGCTCGGTGTCGATCCCGACTAGAGGGGCAGGCTCGCCGCCCGACGATGTCCGCTTCATGCGGGCCGCCCTGGCACTGGCGGACCGCAACCTCGGCTGCGTCTGGCCCAACCCCTCGGCCGGCTGCGTCATCGTGCGGGACGGCGTGGTGGTCGGGCGCGGCTGGACCCAGCCGGGCGGCCGCCCCCATGCCGAGGTCGAAGCCCTGGCGCGGGCCGGCGCGAACGCGCGGGGCGCCACCGCCTACGTCTCGCTCGAACCCTGCTGCCACTGGGGCCGGACGCCGCCCTGCACCGATGCGCTGACCGCGGCCGGTGTCGCCCGGGTGGTCTATGCCGTCGACGACCCCGATCCGCGCGTCCAGGGCAAGGGGGCCGACCGCCTGCGCGCGGCCGGGATCGCCGTCGCCACCGGGGTGCTGGCCGATGCCGCGACCGACCTCAACGAGGGCTTCTTCCGCCGCATGCGCGACGGGCGCCCGATGGTGACGCTGAAGACGGCGACCAGCCTGGACGGGCGCATCGCCACCCACACCGGCGCCAGCCGGTGGATCACCGGCGCGGCGGCGCGCGCGCGCGCGCACCAGATGCGTGCCCGCCACGACGCGGTGATGGTCGGCATCGGCACCGCGCTCGCCGACGACCCCCGGCTCACCTGCCGGCTGCCGGGCCTGGAAAGCCGCCATCCGGTGCGCATCGTGGTCGACGGGCGCCTGCGGCTGCCGCTGACATCGACCCTGGTCCGGGAGGCGGCGGCGGCGCCGGTCTGGATCCTGACCCTGCCCGACGCGGACCCCGACCGCAGCCGGGCGTTCGCGGATTGCGGGGTGACGATCATCCCGGTCGAGCCGCGCCAGACCGGGATCGTCGACATGGCGGGCGGGCTGGCGGCGCTGGGCGCGCGCGGGCTGACCCGGGTCCTGGTCGAGGGCGGCGGGCGGCTCGCCGCGACCTTGCTGCGCGACGACCTGGTCGACCACCTGCACTGGTTTCGCGCGCCGATGGTCATCGGCGGCGACGGTGTGCCGGCAGCCGTCGGCTTCGGCATCGACACGCCCGATGCGGCGCCGCGCTTCGAGCGCCTTGCGGTCGAGGCCCTGGACACCGATCTGCTGGAGACATACCGGCGGGTGCGCCGGGCGATCGGGTCCGGCGGCGAACGGGTTTGACGGGAAGGGCGCGAAGCCTTAGACCGCGAGCCGCGCCGCGCCCGTGGCATCACCTGGAACCCGCGCGCCACCCTGGGATCGGAGAAGCATGTTCACCGGCATTACCGTCGATCGCGGGCGCATCGCGGCCGTCGAGGCCCGCGGCGATACCTATCTGACGATCGAGACCCGCCTGGCTGCCGCCGACCTTGCCGAGGGGGCGTCGGTCGCCTGCAGCGGCTGCTGCCTGACCGTGATCGAGGCCGGCAGCACCGAGGGGCTGGGCTGGTTCCGCGCCTCGGCGTCGGCCGAGACCCTGGCCTGTACCACGCTCGGCTATTGGGGCGTCGGGACCGAGATCAATCTCGAGCCGTCGCTGCGCCTGGGCGATACGCTGGGCGGGCACCTCGTCTCCGGCCATGTCGACGGGCTGGCGATCCTGCGCGAAGCGGCGCCGGACGGCGACAGCATGCGCATGCTGTTCGAGGTGCCGGACGCGCTCGCCCGCTTCGTCGCCGCCAAGGGGTCGGTCGCGCTCGACGGGGTGTCGCTGACGGTCAACCATGTTGACGGTCGGCTCTTCGGCGTGAACATCATCCCGCACACCCTGGCGGTGACGACGCTCGGCCAGGTGAAGCCCGGCGATCCGGTCAATTTCGAGATCGACACGATCGCGCGATACGTCGCACGCCTTCTGGGAAAGGACGCAGCGTGAGCTTTACCGAGGTCCAGTCGCCGATCGAGCAGATCATCGAAGAGGCGCGCAACGGACGCATGTTCATCCTCGTCGACGACGAGGATCGCGAGAACGAGGGCGACCTGGTGATTCCCGGCCAGATGGCGACCCCCGAGGCGATCAACTTCATGGCCAAGCATGGCCGTGGCCTGATCTGCCTGGCGATGACCCGCCGCCGCGTCGAGGAGCTGGGCCTGCCGCTGATGCCGCAGCAGAACGCCTCGCGCCTGTCGACCGCCTTCACCGTCTCGATCGAGGCCAAGGAGGGGGTGACGACGGGCATCTCGGCGCCCGACCGCGCCCGCACCATCGCGGTCGCGATCGACCCGTCCAAGGGGGCGAGCGACATCGTCACCCCCGGGCACATCTTCCCGCTGGTCGCGCGCGACGGCGGGGTGCTGGTCCGCACCGGGCATACCGAGGCCGCGGTCGACATCTCGCGCCTGGCCGGCCTCAACCCGTCGGGCGTGATCTGCGAGATCATGAACGACGACGGTACCATGGCCCGCCGCGCCGACCTGATCGCCTTCGCCCAGCTGCACGGGCTGAAGATCGCCACCATCTCCGATCTCATCGCCTATCGCCGCCGCCACGACCGCATCGTCGAGCGGGCGGTCGAGACGTCGCTGGAAAGCCGCTTCGGCGGCGGCTTCCGGATGTGCGTCTACGTCAACAAGGTCGCCTATGCCGAGCATATCGCGCTGGTGAAGGGCGACCTGTCGGCGCCGGGGCCGGTGCTGGTGCGCATGCATGCGCTGAACGTGCTGGACGACGTGCTGGGCGACGTCGCGAGCGGCCGCGGCGGCGAGCTGGAGGCATCCATGCGCGCGATCGGCGCGGCCGGGCGCGGGGTCGTGGTGCTGATCCGCGAGCCGCTGCCCAGCAGCCTGACCGACCGGGTGCGGGCGCGGGTCCGCGGCGAGCCGCAGGAGGCGCACGAGCTGCGCGACTACGGCGTCGGCGCGCAGATCCTGCTCGACCTCGGCGTGCGCGAGATGGTGCTGCTGTCGAACCGGCCGAAGACCCTGATCGGCGTCGAGGGCTACGGGCTGACCGTGGTCGGCCAGGAGACGATTTCCTCTGGAGCGGAACACTGACATGACGAAGCCGCACATTCTGGTCGTGGAGGCGCGCTTCTACGAGGAGCTGGCGGACGAGCTGGTGAAGGGCGCGGTCGGCCAGCTGGAGGCCGCCGGGGCGACGCACCACCGCATCGCGGTGCCGGGCGCGTTCGAGATCCCGGCCGCGATCGCGCTGGCCGAGCGCGCCGCCCGGACGGTGCACGGAGCCCCCCGCTACGACGGCTACGTCGCGCTCGGCTGCGTCATCCGCGGCGAGACCACGCATTACGACTATGTCTGCGTGGAGAGCGCGCGCGCCCTGCAGGACCTGGCGGTCCGCGAGGGGCTGGCGATCGGCTACGGCATCCTGACGGTGGAGAACGGCGCCCAGGCCTGGGCCCGGGCGCGCGTCGGCGAGAAGAACAAGGGCGGCGGTGCCGCCGCCGCCTGCCTGGCGATGGTGAACCTGAAGCGCAAGCTGGGGCTGGCATCGTGACCGAAGCCCCCCCCGCCGCGCCGGCCGTGACCACGGGCGCCCGCCGGTCGGCGCGCCTGGCCGCCGTCCAGGCGCTCTACCAGATGGAATTCACCCGCACCTCGGCCCGCCAGGCGGTGGCCGAGTTCGTCCGCCACGGCCTCGGCACCACCGCCGACCCGACGGAGGACAGCGGCGACGAGGAGCTGCTGGAGGCGCCGGACCGGATCCTCTTCGCCGCCATTGTCGAGGGGGTGCAGAAGCGCCCGGCCGAGTTCGACACCATGATCGGCCAGGCGCTGTCCGGAGAGTGGAAGGTCGAGCGGCTGGAGATCATCCTGCGCTCGATCCTGCGGGCCGGCGCCTTCGAGCTGTCGGCCCGGCCGGACACCGCGCCGGCGATCATCATCAACGACTATGTCGACGTCGCCCACGCCTTCTTCACCCAGAAGGAGCCGGGGCTGGTCAACGCGGTCCTCGACCGGCTGGCGCGCAGCCTCCGCCCGGGCACGGAGGAGGGGCGGCGTGCCGGAACCGGCAGCGCTCGGTGAGTTCGAGCGCATCGCGCGGTTCTTCCGGCCGCTGACGGCGGGAACCCCGGGGGCGCTCGACCTCAGCGACGACGCGGCCCTGCTGGCGCCGCGCCCGGGCCACGTGCTGGTGGTCACGGTCGATGCCCTGGTGGAGGGCGTGCATTTCCGTCCCGAGGACCCGCCCGACCTGGTCGCCCGCAAGATGCTGCGGGTCAACCTGTCCGACTTGGCCGCCATGGGGGCCGACGCGCTGGGCTATGTCATGACCACGGCCCTGCCGCGACGCTGCGGCGAGGACTGGCTGGCCGGCTTCGCGGCCGGCTTGGCCGCCGACCAGGCGGAATTCGGCGTCGGGCTGCTGGGGGGCGATTCGGTCGCGACCCCGGGCCCGATCACCCTGTCGCTCACGGCCTTCGGCGAGGTGCCGGCGGGGCAGGCCATCCGCCGCAACGGCGCCCGCCCCGGCGACGGGCTGTTCGTGACCGGCACCATCGGCGACGGCGCGCTCGGCCTGCTGGCCCTGGCCGGGCGGCTCGATTTCCTGGATCCCGCCCACCGCGCGTTCCTGGCCGACCGCTACCAGCTGCCTCGGCCGCGCTCGGGCGTCGGGCCCGCGCTGCGCGGGCTGGCCCGCGCCATGCTCGACGTCTCGGACGGGCTGCTCGGTGACCTCGCCCATATCGCCGAGACATCCTGCGTCGCCGCGGAGGTCGACCGGGACCGGGTGCCCCTGTCGCCGGCGGGTCGCGCCGCCGTGACGCGCGATCCCGCGCTGTGGGACGTGGTGCTGGGCGGCGGCGACGATTACGAGCTGCTGTTTGCTGCCACGGCCGGCGGCGTCCCGGAGGCGATCGCGGGCGTGCCGGTCACCCCGATCGGGCGGATAGTGGCGGGGCAGGGCATTCGCGTGCTAGACGGCGAGGGTCGTTCGTTGACGGTGGCCGGAACGGGCTATCGCCACTTCTGACGCGGTTCCCCACCTCCGCGGAAGACCTTGACCCATGTCTGCCCCCGTACCGTTCGCCGCCAAGGCGAACGTCGCGCTGCTTGCGCTCTGCCAGGCCCTGTCGATGACCTCCACCAACGTCATCATGGTGGTGACGGGGCTGGTCGGCCTGTCGCTCGCCCCGGACAGGTCGATGGCCACCGTGCCGCTCGGCCTGCAGTTCACGGCGATGATGCTGTCGACCCTGCCGTCGGCCTTCGTCATGAAGCGCTTCGGGCGGCGGGCCGGCTTCACCGCGGGCTCGGCCACCGGCGTGGTCGGTGCGGCGATCGCCACCTGGGCGATCCTCGAGGCGTCCTTCCTCGGCTTCGCGGTCGCCAGCTTCATCATCGGCTTCGCCAACGGCGTCGCCCAGCTCTACCGCTTCGCGGCCGCCGACGCCGCGCCGGAGCGGTTCCGCAGCCGCGCCATCTCGCTGGTCATGGCGGGCGGCATCGTCTCGGCCTCGTTCGGGCCGGAGTTCGCCAAGTGGTCGCGCGACCTGCTGGCCCCGGTCATGTTCGCCGGCTGCTTCCTGGTGGTGGGGGTGCTGCATGCCTGCGCGATCGTCGTGCAGCGCTTCCTGCGCATTCCCCCGCCGAGCCAGGCGGAACGGCGCGAGCAGGGCCGGCCGCTGTCGCAGATCGCCCGCCAGCCGACCTTCATCGTCGCCGTCCTGGGCGGGATGATCGGCTATGCGGTCATGTCGCTGGTCATGACCTCGACGCCGATCGCCATGGCGGCCTGCAACCTGCCGTTCGAGGACTCGGCCTTCGTCATCCAGTGGCATGCGCTCGGCATGTATGTCCCGGCCTTCTTCACCGGCCACCTGATCCATCGATTCGGCGTCATCAACGTGATGCTGGCGGGGATCGCGCTCAACGTCGCCTGCATCGGCATCAACATCGCCGGCCTCGACCTGATCAACTTCTGGACCGGGCTGCTGCTCCTGGGCGTCGGCTGGAACTTCGTCTTCGTCGGCGCCACCACGCTGCTGACGCGCACCCATACGTCGGCCGAGCGGGCCAAGGTGCAGTCGTTCAACGACTTCCTCGTCTTCGGCCTGGTCACCGTCGCGTCCTTCTCCTCCGGTGCCCTGCTGCAGAACCTGGGATGGGAGGCGGTCAACCTTGGTGTGGCGCCCCTGCTCCTGGCCGTTCTGGCGGCGGTCCTCTGGCTGCGCGCCCGCCAGCCGGCCCTTGCCTAGAAAACGCCGACAAAATGCCCCTTGTTGCACCGATTTAATGGTTCTGGCATAACGCGCGCCGCTCTTGGGGGTGCGGGTGCGCGTGCACGGAGGTGGATGCGCGCGCCCGGCGGTAGGACCTTTTCAGGTCCCACGAAAAGAAGGATCAGGCAATGACAGCGGCCTACTGGTTCACGCTCGCCTGCGGCGTGCTGGCGCTCATCTACGGTCTCTATGCCAGCCGCCTCGTTCTGGCGGCGAGCCCCGGCAACGCCCGCATGCAGGAAATCGCGGCGGCCATTCAGGAGGGGGCGCAGGCCTACCTGAACCGCCAGTACCGGACGATCGGCATCGTCGGCATCGTCGTCTGCATCATCCTCGGCCTGTTCCTCGGCCTGCATGTGGCCATCGGCTTCATCATCGGCGCGGTGCTGTCGGGTGCGGCCGGCTATGTCGGCATGAACGTCTCGGTGCGCGCCAACGTGCGCACGGCCGAGGCGGCGCGCCGCGGGCTGCAGCCGGCGCTCGACGTCGCGTTCCGCTCGGGCGCCATCACCGGCCTGCTGGTGGTCGGCCTCGGCCTGCTCGGCGTCGCCGGCTACTACGGCATCCTGCTCGCCTGGAAAGGCTCGGCCACCGACGCCAGCCTGCGCGCGGTGCTGGAGGCCCTGGTCGCCCTCAGCTTCGGCGCCTCGCTGATCTCGATCTTCGCCCGTCTCGGCGGCGGCATCTTCACCAAGGGTGCCGACGTCGGCGCCGACCTGGTCGGCAAGGTCGAGGCCGGCATCCCCGAGGACGACCCGCGCAACCCGGCCGTCATCGCCGACAATGTCGGCGACAATGTCGGCGACTGCGCCGGCATGGCCGCCGACCTGTTCGAGACCTACGCGGTCACCATCGTCGCCACCATGCTGCTGGGCGCCATCTTCTTCGCCGACGCGGCGCAGAAGGCGGCGATGATGATGTACCCGCTCGCCATCTGCGGCGGCTGCATCATCGCCTCGGTCATCGGCACCTTCTTCGCCAAGCTCGGCCCCAGCGGCAACATCATGGGCGCGCTCTACCGCTCGCTCATCGTGTCCGGGGTGATCTCGTTCGGGATCATCGTCGCCATCACCATGTGGATGGTCGGGCTCAACGCGCCGCTCACCCTGACCACCATGACCATCACCGGCATGAGCCTGGTGTGGTGCGCGCTGATCGGCCTGGCGGTGACCGGCCTGCTGGTCTGGATCACCGAGTACTACACCTCGACCGCCTATCGCCCGGTGCGCAGCGTCGCCAAGGCGTCGGTGACCGGCCACGGCACCAACGTCATCCAGGGCCTGGCCGTCTCGATGGAGGCGACCGCGCTGCCGGTGCTGGTGATCTGCGGCGGCATCATCGGGGCCTACCTGATCGCCGGCATCTTCGGCATCGGCATCGCCGCCACCACCATGCTGGCCCTGGCCGGCGTGATCGTGGCGCTCGACGCCTACGGCCCGGTGACGGACAATGCCGGCGGCATCGCCGAGATGGCCGACCTGCCCAAGGACGTGCGCAAGACGACCGACGCCCTCGACGCCGTCGGCAACACCACCAAGGCGGTGACCAAGGGCTATGCGATCGGCTCGGCGGCGCTCGCCTCGCTGGTGCTGTTCGCGGCCTACATCGAGGACATCCGGCACTACTTCCCGGACATCACCGTCACCTTCAACCTCCAGGACCCCTACGTCGTCGTCGGCCTGTTCGTCGGCGGCATGCTGCCCTTCCTGTTCGGCGCCATGGGCATGACCGCCGTCGGCCGCGCGGCCGGCGCGGTCGTGGTCGAGGTCCGGCGCCAGTTCAAGGAGATCCCGGGCATCATGGCCGGCAAGGCCAAGCCGGACTACGGCGCGGCGGTCGACATGCTGACCAAGGCGGCGATCAAGGAGATGATCATCCCGTCGCTGCTGCCCGTGGTGGCGCCGGTGATCCTGTTCGTGGTCATCGCGGCCATCGGCGGCAAGGTGGCCGGCTTCGCCGCACTCGGCGCCATGCTGCTCGGCACCATCGTCACCGGCCTCTTCGTCGCCATCTCGATGACGTCGGGCGGCGGCGCCTGGGACAACGCCAAGAAGTACATCGAAGAGGGCAACTACGGCGGCAAGGGGTCCGAGGCCCACAAGGCCGCGGTCACCGGCGACACCGTCGGCGACCCCTACAAGGACACGGCCGGCCCGGCCGTGAACCCGATGATCAAGATCACCAACATCGTGGCGATCCTGATGCTGGCGATCCTCGCCAAGATCATGTAACCGGCCACAGAGCCAGACATGAGGGAAAGGGCCCCGGGGGAAACTCCGGGGCCCTTTTCCCATCAGCCGATGAACTGGCTGAGCGGGCGGATGGCGACCCCGGCCAGTTCCAGGCGCTGCCGCAGCAGACGGGCCATGGCGACGGCGCCGGCGGTATCGCTGTGCACCGACACGGTGTCGATGGCGGCCGGGATGCGCTTGCCGCTGACGCTGCGGATGGCGCCGTCCTCGATGAAGTCGAGGATCCGCTGCGCGCACTCCTCCGCATCGTGCAGCACCGCGCCGGGCAGGCTGCGCGACACCAGGTTGGCGTCGTCGTCATAGGCGCGGTCGGCGAAGATCTCGCGCGCGACCGGCAGGCCGGCGCGCAGGCCGGCGCGCTCGAGTTCGGTGTTCGGCATCGCCATCATGATCAGCCGCCGATCGACGGCGCGGGTCGCCCGGGCGATCGCGTCGGCCATGTCGGCATCGACGCAGGCCATGTTCGACAGGGCGCCGTGCGGCTTCACATGGGTGACGCGGTGGCCGGTGACGTGGGCCATCGCCTGGATTGCGCCCAGCTGGTAGACGATCATCTTCTCCAGGTCGGACGGGCGCTCTCCGGCGATGCGCCGCCGGCCGAACCCCCACAGGTCGAGGAAGCCCGGATGGGCGCCGACGTCGACGCCGTTGGCCTGCGCGGTCGACACCGTCTCGTGCATCACCAGCGGGTCGCCGCCATGGAAGCCGCAGGCGACGTTGGCCGAGGTGACGATCGACAGCATCGCCTGGTCATCGCCCATGCGGTAGGCGCCGAAGCCTTCCCCCATGTCGGAATTGATGTCGAGCGTCCTGGCCATGTGCGGCAGCCTCCGGGCGGGTCGTCTGGGTGGAACTGCCCGACCTATCCCGCGACCGGAGCGCGCGGTCAAGCCGCCGGCATTGCAGCGCAGCGAGGACCCTTGACCCTGCGCCGGGGGCACGCGAACAATGGCGGCTCGGGGGCGGGCGGCAAGGATGTCCGAAACGGCCGGAGGCTCGAAAGGGCCGGACGGCTTGAGAGAGACAAGGCCGGTCCGCACGCTTCATGTCATGGCGAGGGGAGATTTCCAGATGCGTTCTATCCTGACGATGGCCGCGGTCGCGGTCCTGGCGTCGGCGGGTTCCGCCGCCGCGCAGACCAAGTGGAACATGCCGACGGCCTATCCGGACAGCAACTACCACACGCAGAACATCCGCTGGTTCGCCGAAGAGGTGAAGAAGGAGACCGGCGGCAAGCTGGAAATCATCGTCCATTCGGGCGCCTCGCTGTTCAAGATGCCCGAGATCAAGCGCGCGGTGCAGACCGGTCAGGTGCCGATCGGCGAGATCCTGCTGTCGGCCTACGGCAACGAGGACCCGATCCTGGAAGCCGACGGCCTGCCGTTCCTGGCCGCCGGCTATGACGCCGCCTGGAAGCTCTACCAGGCGCAGCGCCCGATCCTGCAGGCGCACCTGAAGAAGCAGGGCATCACCATGCTCTATTCGGTCGCCTGGCCGGGGCAGGGCGTCTACTCCAAGAACCCGATCAACGCCCTGTCCGACTTCAAGGGCGTCAAGTTCCGTGCCTACAACGCCGTCACCGCCCGCCTGGCGGAGCTGATCGGCGCGCAGCCGGCGACCGTCCAGCAGGCCGAGGTGCCGCAGGCGTTCTCGGCCGGCGTGATCAGCGCGATGATCACCTCGGGCGCGACCGGGGTCGACGTGAAGGCGTGGGAATTCTCCAAGTTCTTCTACGAGACCGAGGCGATGCACCCGCGCAACGGCGTGCTGATCAACGACCGCGCCTTCCGCCGCCTGCCCGAGGACCAGCAGCGCGTGCTGCTGAACGTCGCGGAGCTGGCCGAGAAGCGCGGCTGGGCGCTGATGCAGAAGGTCTCCGACGACACCAAGGTGACCCTGGCCAAGAACGGCATGACGGTGGCGCCGCCGCCGGCACCGCTCCAGGCCGAGTACCAGAAGGTCGGCGCGGCCCTGGTGGCCGAATGGCAGAAGAAGGCCGGCGCCGAGGGTGAGACGCTGATCCAGAACTACCGCAAGTAGTCCGGCATCCGGCAACGGGCCGGCCCCCGCGGGCCGGCCCGGTTCGATTCGGGGGGCGGTTGGGGGACCGGATGCGGCGATTTCTGGATGGACTCTACTGGGGCAGCGGCGTGGTCGCCTGCGTCTTCATGACCGGCATCGCGATCATGATCGTGGCGCAGATCGCCGGGCGCATGACCGGTATCCTGGTGCCGTCGGCGGACGACATCTCGGGCTACTTCATGGGCGCGTCGACCTTCTTCGGCCTGGCCTACGCGCTGCGGCGCGGCGGCCATATCCGCGTGGAACTGCTTCTGCAGCGCTTCGGCCCCGGGCTGCGCCGCGTCGTCGAGATCTGGTGCCTGGGGGTGGCCGCGGCCCTGAGCGCCTATGCGAGCTGGTGGTGCATCTTCCTGACCTGGGAATCCTTCGAGCTGGGCGACGTGTCGCCCGGCGTCGTGGCGATCCCGCTGTGGCTGCCGCAGCTCGCCATGTGCGCCGGCATGAGCCTGCTGACGGTCGCCTTCATCGACGACCTGGTCACCGTCCTTCGCCGCGGCCGGGCCTCGTACGAGAGCGCCAACTCGACGCTGCTCGAATCCGACCGGCTCGGCGACGCCGCCGTCGCCGCCAACCCGCCCTGAGAAGGATCGCCTCCCCGTGGACATCATCGGCGTTGCGATCTTCCTCATCCTCCTGCTCTTCGCGCTGCTCGGCAGCGGCATCTGGGTCGCCTTGTCCCTGCTCGGCACCGCGCTGGTCGGCATGGAGTTCTTCGCCGGGACCGAGACCGGGACGGTCATGGCGACCAAGTTCTGGGATTCGACCACCGGCTGGACCCTGACGGCGCTGCCCCTGTTCATCTGGATGGGCGAGATCCTGTTCCGCACCAAGCTGTCGGAGGACATGTTCGAGGGGCTGGCGCCATGGATGGCGCGGCTGCCCGGCCGGCTTCTCCATGTGAACATCATCGGCTGCGGGATCTTCGCCGCGGTGTCCGGCTCCTCGGCCGCGACCGCGGCCACCATCGGCAAGATGTCCTTGCCGGAGCTCAATCGCCGCGGCTACGACCAGGGCATGGCCATCGGGACCCTGGCCGGCTCCGGCACGCTCGGCCTGATGATCCCGCCCTCGATCATCATGATCGTCTATGGCGTGGCCGCCGACGTCTCCATCGGCAAGCTGTTCATCGCCGGCGTGCTGCCGGGGATCATGCTGGTCCTGCTGTTCATGGGCTATGTGATGATCTGGGCGAAGCTCCACCCGGACCGGGTGCCGCCGGCGGATTTCGACTACACGTTCGCCCAGCGGCTGTGGGCGTCGCGGCGCCTCATCCCGGTGGTGCTGCTGATTGCGGGCGTGATCGGCTCCATCTATGCCGGCGTGGCGACCCCGACCGAAGCGGCGGCGCTGGGCGTGGTCGGCGCGCTCGTCCTCTCGGCGCTGACCGGCACGCTGAATGCCCGCAGCTTCGGCGAGAGCCTGATGGGCGCGACCATCACCTCCTGCATGATCGCCTTCATCCTGGCGGGCGCGGCCGTCCTCACCATCGCCATGGGGTTCACCGGCATTCCCCGGGTGCTGGCCGGCGCCATCGGCGAGATGGGCCTCAGCCCCTGGATGCTGCTGGCGGCCCTGACCATCGTCTACGTCATACTGGGCTGCTTCCTCGACGGGATCTCGATGGTGGTGCTGACCACGTCGGTGGTGCTGCCGATGGTCCAGGCGGCCAATATCGACCTGCTGTGGTTCGGCATCTACATCGTGCTGGTGGTTGAGATGGCCCAGATCACCCCGCCGGTCGGCTTCAACCTGTTCGTGCTGCAGGGGCTGACGGGCAAGAACATCTTCCGCATCGCCGCCGACACCGCTCCCTTCTTCTTACTCCTGGTCGCGGCGGTGGTGCTGCTGTGGGTCTTCCCCGCGATCGCCACCTGGCTGCCGGAACAGATGATCGCGCGGTGACGGCCGGAGCCTACGATGAGCCGCGCTTCCTGCCAGCCGGCGACGCGGCGCTGACGGTTGAGCTGGGGGACAGCGTCGACCCGGTGGTGAACCGCCGGGTGCTGGAGTTCGACCGGCGGGTGCGGGAGTTGGACATACCGGGCATCGTCGAGAGCGTGCCGACCTATCGCTCGCTCTTCGTCCAGTACGATCCCGGCCGGACCGGTTTCGCGGCGCTGGTCGACCGGCTGCGGCCGCTGGTCCCGGCCGGCGACGTGCCCGCCACCGGCCGGCGCTGGGTCTTTCCCGTCTGCTATGGCGGCGAGTTCGGCGTCGATCTCGATTTCGTGGCGGAGGCTCGTGGACTGTCGCCCGACCAGGTGATCGCCCTGCACCTGGCGGCGGAGTATCGTGTCTACATGATCGGCTTCGCGCCCGGCTTCGCCTACATGGGCGGGCTGCCGCCCGCGCTGCACACCCCGCGCCGCGCCAGCCCGCGCCTGCGCATCCCGGCCAACTCCGTCGCCATCGGCGGCATCCAGGCCGGCATCACCTCGATCCCGGTGCCGAGCGGCTGGCACCTACTGGGCCGGACGCCGGCTGAGATGTTCGACCTCGCCCGCGGCGACGACGCCTTCCTGCTGGCGCCGGGCGACCTCGTCCGCTTCGAGCGCATCGATGCCGATACTTTCGCCCGGCTGGAGGCGGGGGGCGGCACGATCGCCCGGCAGGCCGGCTGATGGGGGCACTGGTCGTCCAGGATCCGGGGCTGCTCGCCACGGTGCAGGATGCCGGGCGCTTCGGCTGGCAGCGCTTCGGGGTGGTGGTGGCTGGCGCCATGGACCTGTTCGCCTTGCGCGCGGCCAATGCGCTGGTCGGCAACGGCGCCGACGGCGCGGCGATCGAGTTCACCTTCACCGGCGGTCGCTATGAAGTGGAGGGCGGACCGGTCCGCGTCGCCGTCACCGGCGGGGCCTTCGCCGTCTCGGTCGACGGGCGGCCGGTGGCTCCGTGGCGATCCTTTACCCTGCGCCCGGGCGAGGTGCTGGCGATCGGCCCCGCGCCGGATTCCCTGCGCGGCTGCCTGGCGGTCGCTGGCGGCTTTGACATCCCGCCGGTCCTGGGCAGCCGCTCGACCCATGTCCGGTCCGGGATCGGCGGCTGGCAGGGGCGGGCGCTGCGGTCGGGCGACCGGCTGCCGCTGCTTCCGGCCGCGGCGGGCGGGGAGCTGGAGCTGCCGCCATCCGCGCTGCCCGCGGCACCGGACCGGCTGCGGCTGGTGCTCGGCCCCCAGGATGGGCATTTCGGCGAAGAGGCGATCGCCGCCCTGACCGGCGGGTCCTACCAGGTGACCGCCGACGCCGACCGCATGGGCTACCGCCTGTCGGGTCCGGCGCTGACCCATCTGGGCGGCGACAACATCGTCTCGGACGGGATCGCGCTCGGCAGCGTGCAGGTGCCGGCGAGCGGCCAGCCGATCGTGCTGCTGGCCGACCGCCAGCCGACCGGCGGCTACCCGAAGATCGCGACGATCATCACCCCCGACATCGGCGCCCTGGCCCGCGTCGGGCCCGGGGCCAGCATCGCCTTCACCGTGATCGGGCTGGCCGAGGCGCACGCCATCCGCCGCGCCTGGGATGCCGCGCTGGCCGGCGTGCCGGACCTGCTTCGACCGGCGCTCGGAGCCGGCAATCTCTACGACAGCGAGCGGCTCCTGTCCCTCGACCTGATCGGCGGCCCGATCCCCGACTGATGCCGCTCAATCCACCCGGGCGTAGTCCAGCCCGCGGGCGAGCCAGCAGCCGACGGTGACGCCGTCGACCCGGCCCGCGGCGTCGCGGCGGAAGGCCAGCGTCCAGTCGCCGGGGGGCGTGTGGTCGAGCGCGCGCGGGCAGGGCAGGGTCCAGACATCGGCCCCGACCGGATCGAGCAGTTCCATGCGGCCGTCCCCGAGCGTGCCCGAGAAGGCGCCGTAGAGCGTCCCGCCGGCCTCGACGACCGTCAACCCGGTGCCCAGCTCGGCACAGGCATAGCGGCCGGCGACGTCGAGCCGGCCGCTTCCCCCACAGGGCACGAGGCGCGTGCGGAGATTCTCGCCCGGCCGGTCCATCCACAGGCCGCCGTCGCCGGGGCGCAGGCGGGTGCGGGCGGCGCCGGCAGTGCCGTCCGCCTGGAGGTCGAGCCGCTCGGCGGAATGGCCGAAGCGCAGCCGGACCTGTCCCTGGCGCGGCAGGTCGATGCGGGCGGCGAGGCCGGTCTCCGGCTCCAGGTAGTCGCCGACCCAGTCCGGGGCCGGAACCGGCGCTCCGGGTTGCGGCCGCTCCTCGCCCAGGGCTGCCGCCAGCAGGTCGACCGCCGCCGCGGCGGCATCGCCCAGATGGTTGAACAGCACCACCACCGACAGGCGTTCGGAGGCGACATGGAAGCGGTGGCTGCGCCAGCCGCGCAGGGCCCCGCCATGGCCGGTCGCGGCCCGGCCGAACTCGGTCGAACGGGCCAGCCCGAAGCCGTAGGCGGCCGCTGCGCCGTCGCTGAACTGCACCGGCACCGAGAGCCGCCGGTAGAGGGCGTCCGGGTCGTCGCGGGTGGCGTCGATGTGGCGTTCCCAGGCGATCATGTCGTCCAGGCTGGCGCCGATCCCGGCGTCGCCGGTCCAGCGGATGCGGTTCTCGGCCGCCCGGAACCCGCCGGCCTGGGTCCCCTCGTAGCCGTCGGTGCCGTCTGGCATGGCGCGGGTGTCGGCGGCGACGAAGGCCGTCTCCATCCCGGCCGGCGCGAAGATGCGCTCGCGCAGCAGTTCGGCGTAGCTGCGGCCGGTGCGCTCCTCGAGGATGTCGGAGAGGATCCGGAAGTTCTGGTTGCAGTAGGAATAGCGCGTGCCCGGGCCGAACTGCAGGCTGCGGGTCGCGCGGATGATGCGGCTGCCCTCGCGGTCGCCGAACGGTGCCTCGACCGGGGAGCCATGCAGCATGGCGACCGCCCAATAGTCGCGCAGGCCGGACTGGTTGTGGCAAAGGTGCCGGGCGCCGGGAACGGCATCCTCCAGCAGCGGCAGGCGCGCCCGCACGTCGGCGTCGAGCACGTCCGGGTCGGGGAAGGCGTCGAGCAGCAACCCGCAGGTGAACTGCTTGCTGATCGAGCAGATGCGGAAAAGCGAACTCGGCGTGAAGGGGATCCGCCGTTCGGCGTTCGCCCAGCCCCAGCTGTGGCGGACGATGACCTCGCCCGCGCGCAGCACGGCCACGGCGCCGCCGGGGCCTGCATAGGCGCGGGGAAGGGACTGCAGGACCTGGTCGAGACGGGCGGGGAGGGGGTTGGCTGTCATGCCCAACCCTCGCCCGCCAGGGCCTGTCCTGTAAAGGACCGGACGGGGGCCTGTAGCAGGCTTTCCCGCCGCCCGGACTACCCGGTCAGATCCGCCCGCGGCGCGACGCGCGGAACTCGCCGACCCGGCGCATGCCTTCCTCGATCTCGCCCTGGGTCATCGTCGGGCCGATCGAATCGATGGCCTCGGCCGCGGTGCGGTCGCCCTTGCCGGCGGCGATCGAGAACCACTTGTAGGCCTCGGCCTTGTCGATCGGCACCCCGGTGCCTTCCGCATAGAACGAGCCGATCCGGTACTGGGCGCGGGTGACGCCGTTCTGGGCGAGCGGCATCCAGTGGCTCATGGCGCAGCTGAAATCGTTGAACTCGTAGCAGCGCAGGCCGGCCGCGTAGTCCTGGGCCGAGGCGGTCGCCGGCGCGGCCAGCGCCAGAGCCGAGGCGAGGAAGGCTATGGAACGCATCCGCATGACGGGTCTCCTTGTCGTTACTGTGCGGCCGCCGGCAGGGAACGCCCCATCTGCGCCAGGCGCCGCTCCAACCGGGCCAGAAGGGTGTCGAGTTCCGCCCGGTCCGTCGCATCGAGGGCCGGGCCGGGGGCACGCGTCCTGGCGGTCGCTATAACGCCGCCGCGGCGCAGCAGTTCCTTGCGGACCGCCAGGCCGAAGCCCGGCTGCTGCTCGTGGCGCACCAGCGGCAGGTAGGCGTCGAACAGGTCCTCCGCCCCCTCCAGGTCGCCGGCGAAGACCAGTCGGCAGACCTCGACCAGCATCTCCGGCACGCCGAAGCCGGTCATGCAGCCGTCGGCGCCGCGCCGCATCTCCTGCATCAGGTAGAGCCCGCCGTTGGCCGTGAGGATGCTCGTCCGCCGGCGCACCCCGGCGGCCTCGTCCGCGCGCAGGCGCGAGAGCTTGCGCAGGCCGGGGCAGTCCTCGTGCTTGAAGACGGCGATGGACGGGAAGTCGGCGATCAGGCGGTTGATCGTCGCCACCGACATGTAGACCTGGGAGGCGGGCGGATAGTCCTGGAGGACGATCGGCACGGCCGTGCCGATCTCGCCGATGAAGCTCTCATAGTAGCCGTAGACCTGGTCCTCGGTGCGCAGGCCCTGCGGCGGCGACAGCATGATGCCGCCCGCCCCCAGGTCCATGACCGCCCGGGTCAGGTCGCCGGCCAGGCGATGGCCGGGCTGGCTCGCGCCCACCACCACCGGCACCCGGCCGCCGACCCGCCGGACCACCCGGTCGGTGAAGCGGATGCTCTCCTCCTGGCTCAGCTTGTTGGCCTCGCCCATGATGCCGAGGATGGTCAGCCCGTCGACGCCGCAGCCCAGATAGTAGTCCACCATCCGGTCGGTCGATTCGAGGTCGAGGTCGCCATTGTCCGCGAACGGCGTCGCGGAAATGATCCACACGCCCCGCGCGGAGGCGTCGATCAGGGCTGCCATGCCCGTACTCCCCGCCCGGGTCAGGCCGCGACGGCGCGCTGCGCCAGGACCGGCGCGAACTGCGGCAGGGCCTCCAGCTTGCCCAGCAGCTCGGCCTCCTGCGCCGCCGACAGGGGCTTGTTCGGCGGCAGGATGTTGGCCCAGCCCTTCTCGCCGGTGATCCGCCGCATGACCGACTTCAGGCCGGCGATCGGCGGGTAGGCCTGCAGCGTCAGGCGGGTCTCCGTCAGCTCGGCCTGGAGCCGGTCGGCGTCCGGGCCCTGCCAGGCCTGGTAGACCTTCTGGGCGAGCGGGCCGGTGACGTTGGTGGTGGCGGAGATGCAGCCGACGCTGCCGGCGCGCAGGTTGGCGAGCAGGAACTGCTCGGAGCCCGAGAAGACGCCGAAGCCGGGGAAGGTCTCGATGAAGGACCTGGTGTTGTCCCAGTTGCCCGAGCTGTCCTTGAGGCCGGCGATGGTGTCGCCCGGATAGGCCTTCTTCAGGCGCTCGACCAGCGACAGGGTGATCGGGATCACCGCCTGCTGCGGGAAGTGATAGAGGTACATGCGCAGGCGCGGGTCGCCGACGCGCTGGGCGATCTCGGAGAAGAAGGCGAAGAGCCCGTCCTCGTCGGCGTTCTTGTAGTAGAACGGCGGCAGCAGCAGCACGCCGGCCGCACCCGACGACACCGCCGCGCGCGACACCCGCACCGCATCCGCCAGCGAGCAGGAGCCGGTGCCGAAGATCGTGCGGTCGCCCGGCAGGCCGGCCTCGGCCGACGCCTCGATCAGCTTCAGGCGATGGTCGACCGACAGCGAGTTCGCCTCGCCCGTGGTGCCGAGCGGGGCCAGCCCGTCGCAGCCGTTCGCCAGCAGCCAGCGGCTGTGGGCGACGAACGCCTTCACGTTGGGCTCGAGATTGGCGTCGAGCGGGGTCAGGACGGCGGCATAGACGCCCTGGGGACGCGGATTCGCGGACGTGGCCATCGGGGTTTCCTCTGCGCGGCTGGAGGGATTGCCCACTGAGGTAGCAGAATTCGCCGTGGGCGGCAAAAGCCGTGCGGGCGGCGGCATCGCCGGTATAATCCGTGCAGCTGTCCTGCCCGCCGCCGACCCACCAGGAGCCCCCATGGCCGAGTTCGACCTCGTCATCCGCAATGGCCGGATCGTGACCGCCGCCGACCAGTTCGATGCCGACATCGGCGTGAAGGACGGGGTGATCGTCGCGCTCGGGCGCAACCTCGCGGCCGGCACGCGCGACATCGACGCCGACGGCAGGCTGGTCCTGCCGGGCGGCATCGACAGCCACTGCCATGTGGAGCAGACTTCTTCCAGCGGGGTGATGACCGCCGACGACTTCTATTCGGCGACCCGTTCGGCGGCCGGTGGCGGCACCACGACGATCATCCCGTTCGCCGCCCAGCACCGCGGCATGTCGCTGCGCCAGGTGGTCCGCGACTACCACGAGTGCGCCACGCCCAAGGCGGTGATCGACTACGCCTTCCACCTGATCGTCTCGGACCCGACCGAGACGGTGCTGGGCCAGGAGCTGCCGGCGCTGATCGCCGACGGCTACACCTCGTTCAAGATCTACACGACCTACGACATGCTGAAGCTGAACGACCGCCAGGTGCTGGACGTCCTCAGCATCGCCCGGCGCGAGGGCGCGCTCACCATGGTCCATGCCGAGAACCACGACATCATCGCGTGGCTGTCGGACAAGCTGATGGATGCGGGACTGACCGAGCCCAGGTTCCATGCCGTCGCCCATGCCCGGGTCGCCGAGCGCGAGGCGACCCACCGGGTGATCTCCCTGGCCGAGCTGGTCGACGTGCCGGTGCTGATCGTCCACGTCTCCTCGGCCGATGCGATCGAGCAGATCCGCATCGCCCAGAACCGCGGCATCCGCGTCTTCGGCGAGACCTGCCCGCAGTACCTCTATCTGACCGAGGACGACCTGGATAAGCCGGGCTTCGAGGGCGCCAAGTGCATGTGCAGCCCGCCGCCGCGCGACAAGGCCAACCAGCAGAAGGTCTGGGATGCGATCGCCCAGGGCGTCTTCCAGGTCTTCTCGTCGGACCATGCGCCCTATCGCTACAACGATCCCGAAGGGAAGATGAAGCACGGCAGCAACCCGCCCTTCAAGAAGGTGGCGAACGGCGTGCCGGGCCTGGAGGCGCGCCTGCCGCTGCTGTTCCACGGCATCTCCGAGGGGCGGATCGACCTGCATCAGTTCGTCGGGCTGGCCTCGACCAACGCCGCCAAGCTCTACGGCATCTATCCGCGCAAGGGCACGATCGCGATCGGCTCCGACGCCGACATCGCCATCTGGGACCCCGAGAAGGAGGTGACCATCCGCCATGAGGACCTCCACGACGCCATGGACTACACCCCCTACGAGGGGGTGACGGTGAAGGGCTGGCCGGTCATCACCATCTCCCGCGGCGAGGTGGTGGCCGAGGACGGCCAGGTGACCGAGGAACGCGGCCGCGGCCAGTTCCTGCCCTGCGCCCGCTCGCCGCTGGCCAGGTCCTCCGGCCGCCGCGTGGTCGGCTTCGACCCGGTCTCCGGCCGGCTGCCGGGCCTCTGATGCCGACCACAGATCCCGTTCAACCGAGGTGATGCGAATGTCTCGTCTGCTGACCGTGGGGGCCGCCCAGCTCGGCCCGATCCAGCGCGCCGATACCCGGGCCCAGGTGGTCCGCCGCCTGCTCGACCTGCTGCGCGAGGCCCATGCCCGCGGCTGCAACCTGGTGGTCTTTCCCGAGCTGGCGCTCACCACCTTCTTCCCGCGCTGGCTGCTGGAGGACCCGAACGAGATCGACTCCTTCTTCGAGCGCTCGATGCCCAATGCCGACGTGCAGCCGCTGTTCGACGAGGCCAGGCGCCTCGGCATCGGCTTCTACCTGGGCTATGCCGAGCTGGCCGAGGAGGAGGGGCGGACCGCGCGCTTCAATACCGCGATCCTGGTGGCGCCCAACGGCGACCTGATCGGCAAGTACCGCAAGATCCACCTGCCGGGCCATGCCGAGTACGAGCCGCAGCGGCCGTTCCAGCACCTGGAGAAGCGCTATTTCGAGATCGGCAATCTCGGCTGGCCGGTGTGGCGCGCCTTCGGCGGCATCATGGGCATGGCGATCTGCAACGACCGCCGCTGGCCGGAGACGTTCCGGGTCATGGGCCTGCAGGGGGTCGAGCTGGTCATGCTCGGCTACAACACGCCGGAGTTCAACGCGGCGATCGTCGAGCCGGGCTACCACCGCATGATGCACCACTACCTGACCTGCCAGGCCGGTGCCTACCAGAACGGCACCTGGGTGGTGGCGACCGCCAAGGCCGGGGTCGAGGAGGGCTGCATGCTGATCGGCGGCACCTGCGTCGTCGCCCCTTCGGGCGAGTTGGTCGCGGTCGCCTCGACGCTGGGTGACGAACTGCTGGTCTACACCATGGACCTCGACGCCACGGTGCCGATCAAGAACAGCGTCTTCAACTTCGCCAAGCATCGCCGGGTCGAGCATTACGGCATGATCGTCGAGCGCACCGGGGCCATCCCGCCGGAGTGATGCCAGCCATGGAGTTCGACTTCGCGACCCTCGACCCGGCCGATCGGTACAAGCTGCTGATCCAGGTGATCGTGCCCCGGCCGATCGCGCTCGTCACCGCGCGCGACCGGGCGGGGCGGATCAACGCCGCCCCGTTCAGCTTCTTCAACGTCATGAGCCAGACGCCGCCGCTGGTCGTGCTGGGGATCGAGGGGCGGCCCGACGGCACGCCCAAGGACACGGTCCAGTACCCGCGCGAGACCGGCGAGTTCGTCGTCAACATGGTCGACTTCGCCATGGCCGAGGCGATGAACGTGTGCGCGGTCGACTTCCCGCCGGGCGAGGACGAGCTGGCCGCGGCCGGCCTGACCGCCGTCGCCTCGGCCAAGGTCGGCGCGCCGCGCATCGCCGAGGCGCCGGCCAGCCTGGAATGCCGCCAGCACGCGGTGTTCGAGATCGCGCCCAACGGCCGCAGCATCCTCGTGGGCGAGGTGGTCCATCTCCATGTCAGGGACGATGCCTTCGCCGACGCCGACCGCCTCTACCTCGATCCGGGCCGCCTCGACATCGTCGGCCGTCTCGGCGGCACCGGCTATGTGCGCACGACCGACCGCTTCGACATCAAGCGCATCTCCTATGCCGAATGGCTCGCACGGTCGGGGTGATGAAGGCCGGCATGCAAGTGCCTGTGGAGAAGAGATAATCGCCTCATCCCGAGCGCAGTCGAGGGACGCTTTGGCCGGTGGCCCGCGCGCCGCCGACGCTTCGTTCCCATGATCCGCCTGCCGCGGATCGGCTGGGACGACGCCCGCCTGCCGTCCTTCGCCACCCGGCTGCTGCATGGCGGCACCGTGCGGCTGGCGGTGACGGGGCTGAGCCGGGCCGGCAAGTCGGTGTTCATCACCGCGCTCGTGCACGACCTGCTGGCCTTTCCGAGCCTGCCCTCGCGCCTGCCGCTGTTCGGGCTGGCCGACGACCTGGCCGGGCGGATCGTCGGGGTGGAGATCGAGCCGCCGGCCGGCGGCGACGTGCCGGCCTTCCCGTTCGCGGAGAACCTGCGGGCGATGGCGGCCGACCCGCCGCGCTGGCCCGACGGCACCCGCGACGTGGCCGAGATCGCGCTCAACATCCGCTTCCGGCCGCAGGGTTTCCTCCATCGCCGCGACGCCGAGGCGGTGCTGCGCCTGGTCATCGTCGACTATCCGGGCGAATGGCTGCTCGACCTGCCGCTGCTGCGCCGCGGCTTCGCCGACTGGTCGGCGGACATGCTGGCGATGGCGGGGCAGGGCGCCCGGGCGCCGCTCGCCGCCGACTGGCTGGCCTTCCTCGCCCGCCATCCCCCGGATGCGCCGCACGACGACGCCGTCGCGGCAACGGCCTGCATCCTCTATCGCCAGTACCTGGAGGCGTGCCGGGACCGCCTCGGCATGGCCCATCTCCAGCCGGGCCGCTTCCTGCAGCCCGGCGACTGGGACCAGCCGGAGCTGATGCGCTTCTGCCCGCTGCCGCCGGGCGGCGGCGACGGCTCGCTCGGCCGGGTCATGGCGGGCCGCTTCGAGGGCTACAAGCGGACCGTGCAGGCGCGGTTCTTCGACCGGCACTTCCGCACCTTCGACCGGCAGATCATCCTGGTCGACCTGCTGCAGGCGCTCCATGCCGGGCGCGAGGCGTTCGAGGACACCGCGCGGACCCTGGCCGAGATCGCCGGCGCCTTCCGGGTCGGCGGCGGGCTGCTGGCCAGGCTGTTCGGCTCGCGCATCGGCCGGGTCCTGTACGCGGCGACCAAGGCGGACCATGTACCGGCGATGCAGCGCGACAATGTCCGCCAACTCCTCGCCACCATGATGCGCGCGCCGATCCTCGACGCGGATTCCCGCGGCGCGGCGACGGCGGTGGTGGCGCTTGCCTCTGTGCGATGCACCGAGGACGACGAGACGGTCCTGGAGGGCCGGCCGATGCAGGTGGTGCGCGGCGTGCCGCTGGCCGGCGGCCGCCAGGTGAAGTTCTTCCCCGGCACCATCCCGATCCGGCCGCCCGCGCCGGACGATACCTTCTGGAGCCGGCCCTTCTTCGCCATGCCGCGCTTCCAGCCGCCGCGGCTGGACCGGGCGGAGACGGCGGGCATCGGCCATATCGGGCTCGACGAGGCGCTCGACTTCCTGGTCGCGGACCGCCTGCGATGACCGCCCCCTCCAGCAACGACCGCCCGACCATCCAGCGCTCGGCCCGCGAGGACGCGCCGCCGCTCGGCCCGCTGCTGATCGAGACCGAGGAGGAGGGGCGCATCGCCGAGCGCCTGCCGGACCCGCTGCTGCCGGCGGCCGAGGACGCCGCTCGCCGCGCATCGCCCCTGCGCCTCGGCCTCTACGGGCTGGCCGTCCTGGCGGTCGGCTTGGTCGCCCTCGACATCGCGGGCTTCGTCGTCGATCAGTTCGCGCGCTCGCCCGTGCTCGGCTGGGCCACGGCCGGCGTCGCGGCGGGTGGCCTGGGGGCCGTCGTCGCCTGGATCCTGGCCGAACTGCGCCAGCTCCGCCGCCTGCGCCGCCTGCCGGAGGTGCAGGGACACTTCGCCGCCGCCGCAGTCGAGGGCCAGCCGCGGCAAGTCATCCTGGCGGCGCTCGAGGATGCCGGCGCGGCCCTGGGCCAGGCCGGCCCGGTGCGGGCGCGCCTCGCCGCCTGGCGGCGGCAGGTCCAGCCGCATCACGGCAACGCCCAGGCGATCGACCTGTTCGAGCGCACGGTGCTGCGCCCGCTCGACGCGGACGCCGAGCGGGCGACGTGGCGCGCGGTCGGGCAGGTGTTCGCGATCAACGTCGTCAGCCCGTCGGCGACCATCGACACCCTGGCCTTCATTGCCCGCAGCCTGCGGCTGGTGCGCGAGGTGGCGGCGATCTACGGCCACCGGCCGGGGCTGGCCGGCACCCGTCACCTGGTCGGGCGCATCCTCCTCAACGCCAGCTTCGCCGGCACCGCCAACGCGGTCGCCCATTTCGGCACCCGGATGGTCGGCCACTGGATGGCTCGGTTCGCGGGCGATGCGGTGGCAAGCGGCCTCGCCGCCCAGCGGATGCAGCGGATCGGCCGCCTTGCCATGATCGTGTGCAGGCCGGTGCCTCTGAAAGCGGCAGATGAGCCGGTTACGTCCACTTCCCCGAATCCATCCAGCGCAGCACATACTCGCGGTGGGTGAGGCCGAGCTCCTCGGCCCGGGCCATCTGGCGCATCAGCACCTCGCGCGGCGGGTTCTTCCAGGCGCGGCGATGCGCCTTGCGCCAGCAGACGAGCTTCCACGTCGGCATCGCGTCCATCGGCGGGCCGTTATTGTGCCCGATGCCGGGCGTGGCCGCGGTCGGGGCGCGGTCGGTGTCGTCGAGCGGCATGGCGTATCCTGAGACAACTGGTCGAGATCCGCACGCAAGAGTCGTTCCCGGCCCTCCTGCCAGCCTGATTGGCTTCGGCGCAGCTTACGCGGAAATGACGAGCTGGCCTGACGTCGCATGGCGATCGTAGGGCCGAACGCGAATCTCGACCGTGCGGCCGAGCGCATTCAGCCACGCCGCGAGGCGGTCGATCGTCACGCTCTCCATGCGCCCGCGCAGGACCTTGGACAGCGTGGGTTGATCGGTGCCGCACAGCGCCGCCGCCTGTTGCTGCGTCAGATCCCGCTCGCGGATGGTGTCGCCGATGGCGCTGATGAGCGTGCTCTTCACGGTCAGTTCAGCCGTGGCGGCGGGCGAGAAGCCGAGGTCGGCGAACACGTTGCCGCTGCCGGCTTCGTGGGGGATACTCTTCATGTCACTCCTCCGTATCCAGGGCTTCCGCCCGCTTGAGCCGTAGCGCGATCAAATCCGCGTCCGGCTTGGGCAGGCTGATTCCAGACTTCGATTTCTTCATGAAGGCGTGCAGCACGTAGACCGCCTTCCGCAACGCCACGACGTACATGACGCGATAGGCGTTGCCGTCGAACCGCTCCCGCAACTCGAGCACGCCGCGGCCGAATTGCGGCAGAGGCTTCGCATCAAGGGGCGTCTTGCCCTGCTGCACTTCGCTCAGCCGATGACCGAAAGACGCCTTCACCGGATCGGGCATTGCGGAAATGTCGCCTTTACTGCTGGCGATCCACACGATCGGCATCGGTGGCAAGGGCGCTGGTGGTGTAGGCTTCTGAGCCATGGAGAGCAGTATGGCAATTTTGCCATATCGGTCAAGGCAAACTGGACCCCGCCTCCGACCCTGGATCGAAAACGGCACGCAAGAGTCGTTCCCGGCTGGCGGCCGGGCGCGGCGCGGCTATGATCCTGCCCGACATCCTTCGCGAAGGGGACACCCGCCCGTGAGCGCCCGCATCCTGGTCATCAATCCGAACAGCACCGAGGCGGTGACCCGCGGCATCGACGCCGCCATGGCGCCACTGCGCCTCGAGGGCGGCCCGCGCATCGACTGCGCGACCCTGGCCGAAGGCCCGCCCGGGATCCAGAGCCAGCGCGACGTCGATCACGTCGTCCCGCCGCTGTGCCGCCTGATCGAGCGCGAGCACAACGCGACCGATGCCTTCGTCATCGCCTGCTTCTCCGACCCCGGCCTGCATTCGGCGCGCGAGACGACCGACCGGCCGGTCTTCGGCATCATGGAGGCGGGACTGACCACTGCTCTCAACCTGGGCAACTCGGTCGGCATCATCGCCATCCTGCCGACCTCGGTCGCGCGCCACATGCGCTTCGTCCGCGCCATGGGCCTGTCGGCCCGGGTGGCCGGCGACCGCGCGGTCGGCCTCAACGTGGTCGAGCTGTCGGACGAGGGCCGCACCTACGACCGCCTGGTCGAGACCGGCCGGGCGCTGCGCGACCAGGACGGGGCCGACGTGGTGGTGCTGGGCTGCGCCGGCATGGCGCGCTATCGCGAGCGGATGGAAGACGCGCTGGGGGTGGCGGTGGTCGATCCCAGCCAGGCGGCGGCGGGCATGGCGCTCTGCGCCATCCAGCTTGGCTGGCGGACCGGCCGGGCGCGCGCGAACTAGAAGAGAGCAACCGGGGAAACGCTGCAGACATGAATCAGATCGATCTGAAGGGCCGCCGCGCGGTCGTGACGGGCGGCGCCCGCGGCATCGGCCGGGCGATTGCCGAGCGGCTGATGGCGAGCGGTGCCGCCGTCGCCATCTGGGACCGCGACCTGGACGCGGCCAACGCCGCGGCGGCGGAGCTGGGCGCCAACGGCAGGGCGATCGCGGTCGCCGTCGACCAGACCGAGGACGCGGCCGTGGCCGACGCCGCCGCCCGCACCGCGGCGGCGCTCGGCGGCATCGACATCCTGGTCAACAATGCCGGCATCACCGGCGGCAACATGAAGGTCTGGGAATACTCGCCCGAGGAATGGCGCCAGGTGATCGACGTCAACCTGGTCGGCCCCTTCCTGTGCTGCCGCAACGTGGTGCCGGAGATGCTGAAGACCGGCTATGGGCGGATCGTCAACATCGCCTCGGTCGCCGGCAAGGAGGGCAACCCCAATGCCTCACACTACAGCGCGTCCAAGGCCGGGGTCGTCTCGCTCACCAAGTCGCTCGGCAAGGAGCTGGCGGCGACCGGCATCCGCGTCAACGCGGTGACGCCGGCCGCGGTCGAGACCGACATCTTCAAGCAGATGACGCAGCAGCACATCGACTTCATGCTGTCCAAGATCCCGATGGCCCGCTTCGGCCGGATCGAGGAAGTGGCGGCGCTGGTCGCCTGGCTCGCGTCCGAGGACTGCTCCTTCTCGACCGGGGCGGTGTTCGACATCTCCGGCGGCCGCGCCACCTACTGACGGGGGCCCCGATGCTGCAACTCCGGCCCGGCTGCGAGTGCTGCGACCGCGACCTGCCGCCCGACAGCCGGGAGGCGCGGATCTGCTCGTTCGAGTGCACCTTCTGCCGCGACTGCGCAGAGGGTGTGCTGGGCGGCAGGTGCCCCAACTGCGGCGGCGAGCTGGTGGCGCGGCCGGTGCGGCCGGCGGACAAGCTGCTGAAGTTCCCGGCCTCGACCGAGCGGGTCCATCGCCCGGAACGCTGCGGACGATGATCCTGCCGGAGGAGGCAGAGTGCGCCCGGGCGCTGCTCGGGCGGGCGCGGGCGGTGCTGATCGACGTCGACGGGGTGCTGGTGGCGGGCGGCGTCGCGCTGCCGGGCGCGGCGGAGTTCCTGGCCGCGCTCGGGCCGCGCGCCTTCATCGTCTCCAACAACTCGATCGACACGCCGCAGTCGATGACCGACAAGTTCGCCCGGCAGGGGCTGGGCGTGGCGCCGCAGCGGCTGACCCTGGCCGGCGCCACCATGATCGACATGATCGCGGCCGAGATGCCCGACGACGCGGTGTTCCTGGTCGCCGCCGCCTCGCTTGCCGCCTATGCCACGGAGCGCGGCCTGCGCCTGACCGATGCGGAGGGGGCGCCGGTCCTGGCGCTGGCGCGGGATACCGCGCTCACCTATGCACGCCTGCATCGCGCCGCCCGGGTGCTGCATGGCGGCGCCCGCTGGCTGGTGGCGAATCCCGACCGTATCCACCCGGACACCGACGGCGGACCGGTGCCGGAAACCGGGGCGCTGATGGCGGCCCTGCTGTGCTGCGTGCCGGAGGCCCGGCCGCGCATCGTCGGCAAGCCCGAGCCGGCCCTGTTCCTGGCCGCGCTGGAGCGGGCCGGGGTCGGCCCGGACGAGGCGGTGATGATCGGCGACAACCCGGACACGGACGGCGCCGGCGCGCGCGGCCTCGGCATCCCCGCGATCATGGTCGGCCCGCGCGGAACCGTGGGCGGCGTGGCGGATCTGGTGGACTGCATCGGGCGGCGATGAGCGCGCCGGTCGTCGCCCGGGAATCCCCGCACCAGGCCGAAGTGGCGGAGCTGCTGCGCGGCTCGGACGCCTATTCCCGGTCGCTCTATCCGCCGGACAGCAGCTACCTGATCGATCCCGATCAGCTCGCCCGGCCCAACGTCCGTTTCTTCGTCGCCCGCATCGACGCGGTTGCGGTCGGATGCGGTGCGCTGGTGGTGAAGGGCGACGGGACCGGCGAGCTGAAGCGCGTCTATGTCGTCGACGCGGCGCGCGGGCGGGGCATCGCCGGCCGGCTGATCGACGCGATCGAGGCAGCGGCGCGCGCGGAGGGGGTCGAGCGCCTGCTGCTGGAGACCGGGCCGCTCAGCCTGCCCGCGCTCGCCCTCTACCGGCGCTGCGGCTATCGCGAGCGCGGGCCCTTCGGCGACTATCCGGACGATCCCCTGTCCGTCTTCATGGAAAAGCACCTGGGTTGAGGAGCAGCAGCATGTATCGCGAGCGATTCCAGATGGACGGCAAGCTGGCCGTCGTCACCGGCGGCGGCCGCGGCATCGGCCGGGCGATCGTCGAGGCGCTGCAGGAGGCGGGGGCCAAGGTCCTCGCCGCCGACCTCGACCCGCAGCCGGCGCCGGGGGTGGAGACGTTCCGCCTCGACGTGCGCGACCGCGCCCAGGTGGAGGCGGCGGCCGCCGACATCCAGGCGCGCCACGGCGCGGTCGACATCATGGTCGCCAACGCCGGCATCGCCCGCGGCTCCAACGCCGAGGAGACCGCGCCCGAGGAATGGCGCGCGGTGATGGACGTCAACCTCGACGGCGTGTGGTGGTGCGCGCAGGCGTTCGGCCGCGGCATGGTCGCCCGCCGCCGCGGCAGCATCGTCGCACTCGGCTCCATGTCCGGACTGATCGTCAACAAGCCGCAGCCGCAGGCCGCCTACAACGCCTCCAAGGCCGCCGTCCACGCCCTGGTGCGCTCGCTCGCCGCCGAGTGGGCCGACAAGGGCGTGCGGGTGAACGCGGTCGCCCCCGGCTATATCGGCACCGAGATGACCAAGGCCGGCCTCGCCAACGCCGACTGGAAGCGCACCTGGCTGGAGATGACCCCGATGGGCCGGGTCGGCGAGCCGGCGGAGGTGGCCGCCGCCGTGCAGTTCCTGGCCAGCGACGCCGCCAGCTTCGTCACCGGCGCGGTGCTGTCGGTGGACGGCGGCTACACGGCCTGGTGAAGCAGGCCGCGCAGCCGCGCCTCCTGCTGCTGCAGCTCGAGGAAGACGGCGTAGCGGCGGTCGAAGAAGCGCCGTAGCGCCGGATCGGGCTCGACCGTCCGGCCGCTGCGGACCATGGCCCGGCCGGCTTCCGCCAGCGACGGATGAAGGCCGGCCGCCGCCGCGGCGACGGTGGCGGTGCCGAGCAGCACGCCGTCCTCCTGCTCCGGCAGGACGACGCGGTGGCCGGTCGCGTCGGCGTAGAGGCGGACCAGGACCGGGTTGGAGACGTGCCCGCCGGTCAGGTGCAGGGTGTCGATGGCGTAGCCGGCGCGGTCCAGCGCGTCGACGATCTGCCGGGTGCCGAGCGCGATCGCCAGGGCGGTGGCGTAGTAGAGCCGGGCCAGGCCATCGAAGGACGCGTCGATCGACAGGCCGAAGATGGCGCCGCGCGCCTCCGGGTCGGCGAGCGGCGAGCGGTTGCCGTGGAAGTCCGGCAGGACGGTGAGCGGCCCCAGCATCTCCGGACCCTCGGCGGCCAGCAGCTCGGCGATGCGGCGGCTGACCCGGTCGTGGCGGTCGGGCCCGAGGGCGCGGCCCTCGGCATGGAGGTCGAGGATGTGGTCGAGCAGCGCGCCCGATGCGGACTGGCCGCCTTCGTTGAGCCACAGGCCGGGGACCATGGCGTCGTAGTAGGGGCCCCAGACGCCGGGCACCGGCCGCGCCGCCGGGGAGACGGCCATGTGGCAGGTCGAGGTGCCGGCGATCATCGCCAGCCGGTGGTCGAGTTCGCCGGCCGGGACGCCGCCCAGCACGCCGAGTCCGCCCGCATGGGCGTCGATCAACCCCACGCCGACGACGCAGGCCGGATCGAGGCCGAGGTCGGCCGCGGCATCGGCCGAGAGGGTTCCGGCCCTGGTTCCGATCGGCAGCGCCCGCTCCGGCAGGGCGGCCCGCCTGGGCAGGTCGGCGAGGCCGGCCATCTCCAGGAAATCCGCCTGCCAGCCGGGCGTGCGATGGGCGAGATAGGTCCATTTGCAGGTGACGGTGCAGGCCGAAACGGCGACCCGCCCGGTCGCCCGCCACAGCAGGAAGTCGGCCAGGTCGAGCGCGAGTGCGAGCCGTGCCCAGCTCCGCGGCAGGTGCCGCTTCAGCCAGGCGAGCTTCGGCAGCTCCATCTCCGGCGACATCACGCCGCCGACATGGTCGAGCACCGCATGGCCGGTCGCGGTCATCGCCGCGGCCTCGGCGGTCGCGCGGTGGTCGGCCCACATGACGACGTTCCAGCGATCCTCGCCGGTGGTCGACGCGGTGACCGGCCGGCCGGCGGCATCGAGCAGGACCAGCGAGCAGGTGGCGTCGAAGGCCAAGCCCGCCACCCGGCCGCCCGCGACCCCGGCCGCGGCAAGCGCGGCGCGGGACGCCTGGCACACCGCCCCCCAGATCTCGTCCGAGGAATGCTCGGCATGGTCGCTCACGGGGCGATTGACGGCAAAGGAGCGGGTGGCGCGGCCGAGCAGCCGGCCGGTACGGTCGAAGATGCCGGCGCGGGCCGCCGTCGAGCCGACATCGACCGCCATCACCAGATCACGGTCCATGGCGGCTACAGGAGGAAGCGCGGCGAGGTGTCGAGGAAGTCGTGGAAATGCACGACGGTCTGGTCCTGGTCGGCCAGCACCACGGCGTAGGCCGGAGGCTCGTGGCTGCCCGGCACCTTTCCGGCGATGACGAAGTCGAGCGCCACCTGGTGGCTGGTCGCCCGCATGGTCGAGAAGGGGATGCCGCGCCAGCTCCCGGCGATCGGCCGGTGCAGGTGGCCGAAGAAGAGGTGGCGGATGTTGCTCCGTGCGGCGACGACGCGGACGAATCCTTCGGTCTCCCGGAGCGAAATCTCGTCCATGCGCTTCACCCCGACCGGGAAGGGCGGGTGGTGCAGGAAGAGATAGACCGGGCGGTCGCCGGCCGCATCCAGCGTGCGCTGCAGCCAGCCGAGCCGGCGTTCGCAGCAAATGCCCCAGGACACGCCCGGCTCGTTGGTGTCGACGCAGACGAACAGGCCGATCTCGGTCTCCAGGGTGAACTGGACGAAGCCGTCGGCGTCCCGCGGCGCATCGGGGAACTCGGCCTGGAAGTTCAGCCGGTGGTCATGGTTGCCGAGCAGCAGGTGACAGGGCAGGCGCAGCTCGTCCAGGCAGGAGCGCAGCACCGCATAGGCGCCCGGCTCGCCGCGATGGCAGAGGTCGCCGGTGAAGATCGCGAAGGCCGCGTCGGCGTGGTTGCGGTTGATGTCGGCGATGCACAGCCGCAGCCGCTCCTCGGGGTCGAGGTCGTAGAGCCGCTCGCCCTTGGGGACGATGTGGGTGTCGGTGACGTGGATGAACTTCATCGAAGGGGTTCCGGCAGGGGCGGGGCGGGCGGCGAAGCCCGTTTCGGTCACGTTCGATCCTGCGCGATTCGTCTGCGTCACCGCCAGTTCGGCGATAGGATGCGGGGCAACTGGGAAGAGGCACGGAATGCAAGCGACGCGAAGGGCAGGGATGACGCTTCTGGCGAGGGCCGCGGCCGGGCTCCTGCTCTCTCTCGCCGCGTCGGCCGTCGCCGCCGAAGTCCGGATGGAGGGACAGCTGCTGGCCCGGCAGGCCTGCCCGGCCGTCCAGTCGATCCGCACGGGCGCCAACCCCGGTGCCGTCGCGATCGAGGCCGGCAGGACATACCCCCTCCTGGCCAGGAACCAGGAGACAGCCACCCATTACCGGATCGAGGTCGAGGGGGCGGTTCCCCGGCAGCGCTGGGTGGCCGTCCACTGCGGCGCGCCGGCCGGACCTGTCGGTCGAGCGGCGCGTGGCGACCGGCCATCCTATGTCCTGGCGGTCAGCTGGCAGCCGGCCTTCTGCGAGGGCAAGCCGGAGAAACCCGAATGCCGGACCCAGACGGCCGGCCGCTTCGATGCGGACCACTTCACCCTGCACGGCCTGTGGCCGCAGCCGCGCAGCCGCGCCTACTGCCGGGTTCCGCCGGACCAGGTGGCGGCCGACGAGCGCGGCGACTGGGACCGGCTGCCGGCGATGACGCTCGCCGCCGAAACGCGCCGGCGGCTCGAGCGCGCCATGCCGGGTGCCATGTCGCATCTCGACCGTCACGAGTGGATCAAGCACGGGACCTGCTACGAGGACCGCTCGGAAGAGGCGTATTTCCGCCACTCCCTGGTGCTGCTCGACCAGCTGAATGCGGCCGCCCCGCGCCAGCTGTTCCGCAGCCGGATCGGTGCCGAGGTCACGGGGGCCGAGGTCCGGGCGGCCTTCGACGCGGCTTTCGGGCCAGGCGCCGGCGACCGCGTGCGCATCGCCTGCAGGCGCGATGGCCAGCGCAACCTCGTCGTCGAGCTGACGCTCGGGCTGGCGGGGCGGATCGCCGACGACTCTTCGCTGGCCGGCCTGATGGCGGCAGCGGCCCCGACCGCGCCCGGCTGTCCGGGTGGCGTGGTCGACCCGGTCGGCCTGCAATGACCGCCCCCGAGGCACCCGTCATCGTCCCCCTCGCGCTTGACGCAAGCGCCGCCGTCATCGAGGCCGCGGCCTTGCTGCTCACGGAGTACAAGGCGTTCGTCGAGGCCCATGCCGAACCCGGCTTCCGGATGGGCCGGCTGGAGCGGGAGATCGCGGCGCTGCCCGCCAGCGCCTGCGGCCCCGGCAGCGCCCTGCTGCTCGCGTTCGTCGCCGGGCATCCGGCCGGCTGCGTCGCCGTCCGACCGGCCGACGATGCGGGCGAAGGTACTGCCGAGCTGAAACGCATGTGGGTCCGTGGGCCCCGGCGCGGGCGCGGCGTCGGCGAGGAACTGGTCGGCGCGGCGGCACGCCATGCCCGGGAGATGGGCTATCGCTCCCTGGTGCTGGATACCGAGCCGGCCGTCATGGCGGAAGCCATACGGCTCTATCTGCGCTGCGGCTTCGCCGAATGCCCCGCGTACCGGCCGGCCGGCCCCGGCATCCGCTTCCTTCGCCGCGCCCTGTAGCCGCCGACCAGGGAACGATGCCGGTCGATCCGGCATTTCGCCGGTGCGACCGGAAGCCGGAGCCGTCGGATGCCCTGTCTCAGGCTGCTTGCCTTGACCTTGACCGCAATCGCCCTCGTACCGAGCGCCGCCCACCTGCTGGAGATGCCGGCCAAGATGGGCCTGGACCGGGAAGAGTACTTCCTCGTCCAGGGCATCTATGCCGGCTGGTCGTGGTTCGCCGTTCCGATCCTGGGGGCGATCGTGGCCAATCTGGCCCTGTTCGTCGGCGAGCGTCGCCGCGAGCGGGCGGCGGCAAGGATGGCGCTCGTCGCCGCGGTGCTTGTCGCGCTCAGCCTCGCGATCTTCTTCCTCTGGGTGTTTCCCGGCAACCAGGCGACCGCGAACTGGACGACGGCCACCGATGACTGGCAGTCGCTGCGCCGCCGCTGGGAGTATGGCCACGCCGGCGGCGCGATCCTGGTCTTCGCTGCCTTCCTCGCCACGGCCCTGGCGACGACCTGGCCCGGGCGCGACCGACGATCGCGGCGCGGGGACGCCCCCTAGCCTCGGAACGGCCGGCCTTGCTCGCGGTCGTCGGCGGGCATGTCGATCTCGACGCTGCGTTGCCCCGGCCGCGGTGGGCTGGGCGGCGGGATCGTCTGGCCCGAGCCGGCGAGCGTGGCCAGCGCCGCGGCCAGCGAGCGGGTTGCCGCGGCCACCGCTTCCGCCTCGGTCGGCCCCTCGCCGCCGGCCCGCGATATGTCGGGGAAGGTCACGAACAGCCGCCCGTCCTCGCCGGTCTCGAGTTCGTAGGGATAGGCGTGGCGCATGGGCTTCGGCTCCGCATGGAGGGCGTCATAGGCGGCGAACAGGGCGTCGAGCGGGATGCCGGCGATACGCATGCCGCGGAAGTTGCAGTTCCGGGTGATCTCGGCGCCGGAAAAGTCGATGTCATCGAAGCGCGCCCCGGCCAGCCCGACGTTGCGGAACTCCGCACCGGCCAGGTTGCGGTCGCGGACCAGCTTCGGGTCTCCGCCGCCGAGCCGGCCGCGCAGGCGGCGCAGGCCGAGCGGCCGGCCCGTGGCCCAGGCTGCCAGATCGATGCGCTTCGGTTCGACGCCGCCGCCGACGCCGACCAGCAACGTTGCGGTCGCGGGCTCGGCCACCAGCGTGTGCAAGGTTCCGAACCCGGCCTCGTAGCCATGGTGGAAGGCATCCGAGCGCGGGTCGTTGAGCACCCGGAACAGGTCGGCCGCCGCCAGCGCCCGGCGCGACCAGGCCTCCAGCGGCGGCAGGCGTCGGCGGGAGCCGCCGGTCGCGGCGGGATTGGCCGGCTCCATCTCCGCCGACTGGAAATGGTTGGTGCAGGCGAGCGGCCCCCCGCGACGGACGGCAACCCGGTCCGGCGCCGCCTCGACGACGGCCGCATCTCCGGTACGGTCCAGGAGAGAATAGTTGAAGGCGAGACCGTGCGGGATGCGTCGCAGGAGGTCGATCGCCTCGGCGACGCTGGCGCATTGGTCGAGGACCATGCGCACGATCAATGGGCTGGCAAGGCCCGGCCGCGCGTCGCGGTCGTTGACGTAATGCAGCCCGACCGCCAGCCCGGGCGCATTCATCCCGTCGAGCCGGCCGGTGCAGCGCTCGGCAAAGCCGACGCTTGGATGGGTCCCTTCGGCCTGGATCGCCACCATCACCCGGTCGTACAGGCGCGGGTCGAAGTCGTAATTGCGGCCGTAGGTGCCGGGCGCGGCGAGCGAGGAGCAGCCGCGCCGCGGATGGGGCAGGCGTCCGTTGGAGAAGCCCGCGACCGCCTCGGCCAGCGGCACTTCCATCCCCTCGGCCAAGCCCTGCAACTCTGCCCAGACGTTGGGCGCGAACTCCAGCAGGGCGTGGCGCGCGTCGGCGAGGTCGAAGGGCATGATCGGCGCGCGCTTCGGTCGATGCCGGGCGTGGCGGTAGACCTGCCCGAGCTGCCGGCCGACGGCATGCGCACCGCCGCGGCACTCGACGACCTCGACCTCCAACGCCGTCGTCATTGCCACCACTCCAGGCATGGATTGCAACTGCTCCTGTTGGCCCTATGTTAAACGAAATTGTCGGATGTTGAACGCGGGATCGTTCCGATGACGAAGGGCGCGACGAAGAGGGAGAGGCCTGTCGAGCAGCCTCAAGCGAACCAGGGGCGGTTCGCGGCGGTGATGGCCGCCGCGAAACGGGGCGGATTGCTCGAAGACCGGAGCGGGCGGATTGCAGGCCGGGTAAGTCCGGCCCTGGTCGAGCAGGCGAAGAAGCGGACCGGAATCGAGGCCGACACCGACCTGATCGCCTTCGCGCTCGCTTGCATCGCCCTCGAAGACGGGTTTGCCGAGGCGTTCAGCGCGGCTCGCGGCAAGGTGGATCCGGAACTCACCCTCGGATTCTGAGGTGGCCGGGTTCGATTTCGACGCCTCGCTGCGATGGGGGAGGTTCGACCCGGGCCGGACGCTCGCACGCCGCAGGGACGATCTGCTGCCGTTCGCCAGAGAAGACCGGATCGGCGGCCAGGCCCTGTTGCTCGACACGTGCGTTTACATCGATCAGCTGCAGGGCCGGGCGCCCGCGCTTGTCGACCAACTGATCGCCACCCGGCAGGCCAATCATTCGAGCGTTGCCATCCAGGAGTTGATGCACATCGTCGGCGTGCTCGACCCGAAGGACCGACGCACGTCCTCGGTCGTCGAGGCAATCCGAGGGCTCATTCTGGCGATGCCGGCGCACCGCACATCGGCGCCCGACATCGAAGTGCTCGGCCGGGCGGCGCTGCTTTCGGGCATGTTGTGCCGCTTCCAGGGCTACGCTGCCGACCGCAGGCTGCGGGCGCTGCAAGACTGCGTGCTCTATCTGCAGGGACTGAAGCTCGGCTTCACGGTCCTGACCGCCAACGTCGCCGACTTCGACCTCCTGCTACAGCTCGTGCCAGCAGGCCGAGCCCTGTTCTATCGGAAATCGTAGCGGTCGGAGTGCCGGTCCCACATCCAGCGGCCATTCAGTTGCGAGCGTCTCGCACTTGCAATATACTGGATGGCAATTGACCGCCATGCCGGCCGGCGACGCGTTCGCCGGGCGGTGATGGCCGCCCAGCGAAAGCCCCTCATGCCTGCTCTCGACTTGCTCCTGTCGCGCCGTTCGATCTCCCCCGTCCTGCTGACCGACCCGGGCCCGAGCGATGCCGAAATCAACGCCATGATCGAGGTGGCGCTGCGCGCGCCCGACCATGGCAACCTGCGGCCCTGGGCCTTCGCCATCGTCCGTGGCGACGCCCGCCGGCGCCTGGGCGACGTCTTCGCCGAGGCGCTGGCCGCCCGCGACCCGACCGCGACCGAGCCGCTGCTGGAGCGCGAGCGCGGCCGGCCCCTGCGTTCGCCGGTCGTCATCGCCTGCGGCGTGCGCGTCCGGCCGGACCACAAGATCGCCGAGATCGAGCAGCTGATGGCCGCGGGTGCGGCCACCATGAACCTGCTGAACGCGGCCCATGCGCTGGGCTTCGGTGCGATGTGGGTGACCGGCGCCAACGCCTACGACCCGATGGTCGCCGAGGCGCTCGGCTTTGCCGCGCCCGATCGCCTGGTCGGCTTCGTCTATGTCGGCACCCCGCCCGAGGCCTTGCGTCCGGTGGAGCGGCCCGCGGTCGAGGCCCATGCCCGCGAGTGGACGGGCCCCGTCCCCGCAGCGGTCCGTGCCGCCTGACCGGGGGACCGACATGCGCGCGATCCTCGCCGGGCTGGCGTTCGCCCTGGCCGTGGTCTCGGCCGGCGGCGCCGATGCCCAGAACCGTTCCCGCAATCGCAAGGCGGAAGAGAAGGCAGCGCCCGCCACCAACGCCGAGCGCATCGGCGACTGGATGCTGCGTTGCGACCCGGCCGCCGACGGCCAGCCCAAGCAGTGCGAGATGGCCCAGATCCTGAGCGACCGCGAGGGCAAGCGCGACCTGCTGCTGATCCGCATGGGCTATCCGCCGGCCGAGGCCGAGGCACTGGCGCTGATCGTCGTGCCGCTCGACGTCCTACTGCCGCCCGGGCTCGGCCTCAAGGTCGACGGCCGCGATCCGGTCGTGGTGCCGATCCGTCATTGCGACACCAACGGCTGCCTCGCCCCGTGGCGGCCGACGGCCGACGACATCGGAGCGATGAAGGCCGGCAAGGAGCTGATGGTCCTGCTGCGCAACCGCGAGGGCAAGCAGCTCGGCCTGCCGGTGTCCCTCAAGGGTTTCTCCAGCGCGCATGACCGCTTGCGCTGATCGCGACCGCTACCCTAGGATCGCCGCCGACGGTTCCGCCGAGAGGCGGTGAAAAGGGAATGCGGTGCGGCCCCGATGCCAGGATGGCGGAAGGGGCCCATGCCGCAGCTGCCCCCGCAACTGTAAGCAGAGAGCGTCCGCCGCTCTGGCCACTGGGAAACTGGGAAGGCCGGTAGGACGCAGCGACCTGCGAGCCAGGAGACCTGCCGTCGAACGTGCGTCGCGCGACCCGTGGGCGGGGTGCCCCGTGGGGACGGTCTTCCGTTTGCGCCGACGCCTGGAGGATGGCGCGGCGGGCTATGGGAAGTGCGACACACTCCCCGGGTCTTATCGGTTCGCACGAACGGGATTCGACATCCCGTCGGCGCGGTCGCTCGGCCGTTCCACGCCTCCAGTCGGTTCGAACAGGAGCGAGGCGAGGGATCCCATGGATCGCGCGGCAGGCAGTGCATTTACCGTCAGGCAGTTTGAACGGCAGTTGAAGGCGGCCCTCCTGGGGGCGGCCGGCATCGGCACCCTCGGGGCGACAGGCCCGGCCATGGCCCAGCAATTGGAGCCGGGCGGGGCGGCGGTGGTCGCCCTGCCGCCGGTGGTGGTGTCGGCCAACCTGGTGCCGACCCCGATCGACCAGGTCGGCAGCTCGGTCACCGTGTTGACCCGCGAGGACATCGAGCGCACGGGCGACGCCCACGTCATCGACCTGCTGAAGCGGGTCCCGGGCGTCAGTATCAACCACAATGGCGGGACGGGTGCCACCGCCCAGCTGCGCATCCGCGGATCGGACACCGGGCAGGTCAAGATCCTGATCGACGGGGTCGAGGTCAACGACCCGGGCGCCACCGCCAACGACTTCGACTTCAACGCCTTCCTGGTCACCGAGATCGAGCAGATCGAGGTGCTGCGCGGGCCGCAGAGCGCGCTCTACGGCAACGACGCCATGGGCGGGGTCATCAACATCATCACCCGCAAGGGCCAGGGGCCGATGCGCGTCACCGGCCTGGTGGAGGGGGGAAGCTATCAGACCTTCCGCCAGGGCGTCGGCGTCAGCGGCTCGCTCGGCGGCTTCAGCTATGCCCTGTCCGGCGCCAATTTCCAGACCAAGGGCTTCTCCCGCGTCACCGCCGGCGACGAGAAGGACGGCACCAGGACCCAGTCGGTCAACGGCCGCTTCTCCTACGACTTCAACAGCATCTTCTCGCTGGAGGCCGGTGGCGGCTTCACCCACATGGTCAGCGAGTACGACCCGTCCTCGACCCGCGACGGGCCGAACGAGATCGAGAAGCACATGGGCCATGGCCGGGTCGCGGCCAAGGTGAAGCTGTTCGACGGCCGCTGGGACAACACCCTGTCGGCGACCGGCAGCCGGACCGAGCGCGACTACGACCAGCCGGCCAGCGCGTCGCGCTACTCGACCTTCGACGGCGATCGCTACGGGCTGGAGTATCGCGGATCGGTCAAGATCGACCGCGACGACGTCCTGACTTTCGGGGCCGCCCGCGAGACCGAGACGGCGCGCAGCACCAACATCCGCGGCGGCGCCAAGGTGACCGACCTCGACCGCGACCTGCGCACCGACTCCCTCTATGCCCAGTACCTGCTGGGCCTGTGGGACGACCTGCACCTGACCGCCGGCATCCGCCACGACGACGTCCAGGGCTTCGGCGGCGAGACCACCTATCGCCTGACCGGCGCCTATACCGTGCCCGGCTGGCGGACCATCCTGCGCGCCAGCTATGGCACCGCGGCCAAGGCGCCGACCCTCTACCAGCTCTATGCCCCGACCTACGGCAACGCCACGCTGCGGCCGGAGAAGAGCAAGGGCTTCGACTTCGGCTTCGAGCAGCCGCTGCTGAACGGCAGGCTCACCATCGGCGCGACGGCCTTCCACAACGACTATCGCAACCTGATCGCCTTCCAGGACTACTACGTGAACATCGCCCGGGCCCGCACCCAGGGCATCGAGGCGACCATGCGGGCGGAGATCACCCCGGACCTGACGGTCGGTGTCGGCTACACCTTCCTCGACAGCGAGGATCGCGACACCGGCCGCGACCTGCCGCGGCGGCCGCGCCATTCCGCCAACCTCTCGGCGGACTATCTCGGCATCCGCGGCTTCCGCATCGGCGGTGCCGTCCGCTACGTCCACCAGCAGCTCAATTCGGCCTCGTCGACCGTCGAGCTCGACTCCTTCATCGTCGTCGACGCGCTCGTCTCCTACGACATCACCGAGAAGGTGGCGGCCTATGTCCGGGTCGAGAACCTGTTCGACGAGAAGTACCAGGAGGCACTGAACTACCGCACCCCGGGCCGCTCGGCCTATCTCGGCCTGAAGGCGAACTTCTGACCATGGGCGGGTGGCGGGCGGCCCGGCTGACACTGGCCTCGCTGGCACTGGCCTGGTTGGTGCCAGGGACCGGGGCGTCCGCCGCCGCGCCCCGGGTCGTCTCGCTCGACCTCTGTTCCGACCAGTTCGTGCTGGCGATGGCGGACGCGGCCCAGGTCGCGGCCGTCAGCAAGGTGGCCGACGACCCCAACCTGTCGCCGCTGGCCGCCCGCGCCAGGACCTTGCCCAAGCATCGCGGCACGGCGGAGGAGATCCTGCTGCTGCGCGCCGACCTTGCGATCGGCGGCGGCTTCGCCCGTCGCGCCACGATGGACATGCTGGGCCGCGTCGGCGTCACGGTCCTGCGCATCCCGCCGATCACCCGGCTGGCCGACCTGCCGGCGCAGATGGAGCGCGTGGCCAAGGCGCTGGGCCATCCGGACCGCGGTGCCCGGCTCGCCGACGATATCCGCGCCCGGCTCGACGGGCGGGCCCGGCCGGCGGCGAGCGGGGCGACGATCGGCGTCTACCGTCCCGGCGGGACCATGCCGGGCGAGGGCACGCTGGTCGCCGACATGGTCTCCGCCGTCGGCTACCGGCTCCTGAACATCGGCCGGGGTGCGCGGGTGGCGGTACCGCTGGAAGTACTCGTGCTGCAGCCGCCCGACCTGCTGATCATCGACTCGCGGCGCGGCGACCGGCCGGCGATGAACCAGGCGATGCTGGACCATCCCGCGCTCCGCCCGCAGGCGGGCGGCATGGCGGTGGCCGACTTCCCGCTGCGCTACTGGTTCTGCAACAGCCCGGCCTCGTCCGAAGGGCTGGACGTGCTGGAGGCCGAGATCGCCCGCAACCTGCCGGCCTCCGCTGGACAGGGCCGCAGCCGATGACCGCCGCCCTGGGACTGCTCATGCTGGCCCTGACCGTCGCCTCGTTCGCGATCGGGCCGGCGACGCTGCCGCTCGACCGGCTGGTGCTGGGGCTGTGGAACGGCGGCGGCTCGCCCGAGGCGCTGATCGCCCTGCAGATCCGCCTGCCGCGGGCCCTGCTGGGGGCGGCGGTCGGCATGGTGCTGGGCCTGTCGGGTGCCAACCTGCAGGGCTACCTGCGCAACCCGCTCGCCGAGCCGAGCCTGATCGGCGCCTCGGCCTCGGCCGCGCTGGGTGCGGTGCTGGTCATCTATTTCGGCGTCTCCGCCGCCTGGGCACCGGCCCTGCCGCTGGCCGGGATGGCGGGCGCCCTGGTCGCCATCCTGATCGTGCAGATGCTGGCCGGGCAGGGCGGCAACGTCCTGACCTTGATCCTGGCCGGGGTGGCGATCAACACGCTGGCCGGCTCGATGACGGCACTCGCCCTCAACCTCGCGCCCAACCCGCACGCGGTGGTGGAGATCACCTTCTGGCTGCTGGGGTCGCTGACCGACCGCTCGCTCGACCAGGTGCTGGTGGCGGCCCCCTTCATGCTGGCGGGGGCGGCCCTGCTGCTGCTCAACGGGCGCGGGCTCGACGCGCTGGGGCTGGGCGAGAAGACCGCGGCCAGCCTCGGCGTCGATCTGCGCCGCCTGCGCTGGCGGGTCGTCGTCGGCACCGGGCTGGCGGTCGGCGCGGCGGTGTCGGTCGCGGGGTCGATCGGCTTCATCGGGCTGGTCGTGCCCCACCTGCTGCGCCCGCTGATCGGGGCGATGCCGGGGCGCCTGCTGCTGCCGAGTGCGTTCGCCGGTGGCTCGCTGCTGCTCGCCGCCGACATCGCGGTGCGCTGGATCCCGACCAACGTCGAATTGAAGCTGGGCGTGCTGACGGGGCTGATCGGCGCGCCCTTCTTCCTGTTCCTGCTGATGAAGACCCGGGCCGGCCTCCGATGACCGCGATCGAGATCCGCGGCCTCGACGTCCGCATCGGCCGGGCGTCGATCCTGTCGGGAGTCGCCCTGGCGGTCGAGCCGGGGACCCTGCTGGGCCTGCTGGGCCCGAACGGCGCCGGCAAGACCACCTTGCTGGAGGTGATGGCCGGGCTGCGCCGGCCGGATGCCGGCACCGTGCAGCTGGGCGGGCAGGACCTGGCCCGGGTCGACGCGGTCGAGCGGGCGCGGCGGGTCGGCTACCTGGAGCAGGGCGCCGCGTCCCACTGGCCGCTGTCCGTCGAACGCACGGTCGGGCTCGGCCGGCTGCCCCATCGCAGCCTGTGGAGCCGCCCGTCCGGCGACGACGCGGCGGCGGTCGAGGCGGCGATGGCCGCCTGCGACGTCGCCCAACTGCGCGCCCGCGACGTCACCACGCTCTCCGGCGGCGAGCGGGCGCGGGTGATGTTCGCCCGCTGCCTCGCCGGCACGCCCGAGGTGCTGCTGGCCGACGAGCCGGTCGCGGGCCTCGATCCCGCCCACCAGATCCGCTGCCTCCAGCTGCTGGCCGACCGGGCGGCGGGTGGGGTCGCGGTCGTCGTCGTGCTGCACGACCTGGCGCTGGCGCTGCGCTTCTGCGACCGCATCTGCCTGCTGTCGGACGGCCGGGTCGCGGCCGACGCCCCCCCGGCCGAGCTGCTCGCCGGCGACCGCATCGAGACCGTCTACGGCATCGAGCTGGCGCGGCACAGCCGCGACGGCCGCGCCTACGCCATGCCCTGGAACCTGCGTTCCCCCACCGACCCGAGGACCACGCGATGACCGAACCGACCCCCGCCGAAATCGTCGAGATCAACCGCCGCCACGCCGAGAAGATGGCCCGGGTCAAGGAGGCGAAGGACCGCCTGATCGCCAGCAAGACAATCGAGAAGGGGCTGCTGATGGTCCACACCGGCGCCGGCAAGGGCAAGTCGACCGCCGGTTTCGGCCTGATGCTGCGCCATCTCGGCTACGGGCGGAAGGTCGGGCTGGTCCGCTTCATCAAGGCGACCGAGGAGACCGGCGAGATCATGGCCCTGAAGCGCTTCGGCGACCTCTTCGCCTACCACACCGCCGGCGAGGGCTTCACCTGGGACACCCAGGACCGCGAACGCGACATCGCCTGCGCCCGGCGCGGCTGGGAACTGGCGCTGGGCCTGCTGGCCGACCCGGCGTTCGGGCTGGTGGTGCTGGACGAGCTCAACATCGCGCTGCGCTACGACTACCTGCCGGTCGACGAGATCGTCGCCGCCCTGACCGCCCGGCGGCCGGACCTGCATGTGCTGGTGACCGGCCGCAACGCCAAGCCGGAGCTGATCGAGGCGGCCGACCTGGTGACCGAGATGAACAACGTCAAGCACCACTTCCGCGCGGGCGTGCGGGCCCAGGCCGGGATCGAGTTCTGACGGCGGCGGGCCGCCCGGCCCGCAGCGCCAGGAGCGCCAGCAGCAGCCCGGCCGCAAGCGCGCAGAGGTCGAATCCGGCGAAGACCCAGTCGCCTGCCGTGAGCGACCGGTGCAGGCCGCGGCCGGTGGCGAGCGCGTTCAGCAGCGGCAGGCACGCCAGCAGGACCGCGGCCGCCGCCAGCTGCTCCACCCAGGCGGCGGCGCGCGGCCGCAGCGCCGCGTGCAGCGCCGCCGCCGCCCAGGCCGCGAAGAAGGCGTCGACTTCCCACCCCGCGCGTCCCGGCAGGGCGGCCGGCAGCAGGCGGTTGGCCCAGAAGAAGGCGCCGATCGCGACCGGCAGGCCGGCGATGGTGGCGACGTTCAGGATGTCGACCAGACGGTGCCCGGTGCGCTGGGGCGCCTCGCCCGCCTTGCGCCGCCGCGCCGCCGCCCACAGCAGGAGCCCGGTCCCGACCATGGCGGTGCCGGCCACGCCGGACAGGAACAGGAGCGCGCGCAGGGCCGGGTCGGCGAAGCGGGCGAGATGGAGGCCGTACATCGCCCGCTCCGTCGCCACGACCCAGGAGGCGTCGGCGTCGCTCGACAGGAGCCGGCCGTCGGTGCCGTCGAACACCAGGCGGCCGCGGCCGTGCGACAGGTGGCTGGCATCGGACGCGGTCAGTTCGATCCGGGCATGGGCGTCGAGCGGCCGCCGGACGTCGATCCGCCCGACTTCCTTGCCGCCCCAGCGCCGCATCGCCTCCGCCACCAGCGGGGCGAGATCGACCAGCGGCGCCGGCCGGCCGGCGGCGGGCGGCGTCGGCAGGGATTGTCCGGTCGCGGCGAAGAAGCTCGCGCGCTGCCCCGGAAATGCCAGGTCGATGCCCTGCGGCAGGTAGAGGAACATCAGCGGCACCAGGCCGGTATAGGTGATCATCACATGATAGGGCAGGGCCAGCACGCCCGCCGCGTTGTGGGCGTCGAGCCAGGAGCGCTGCGCCCGGCCCGGCCGGAAGGTGAAGAAGTCGGCGAAGATGCGCCGATGGACGATCACGCCGCTGGCGATCGCGACCAGCATGGCCATCGCCGCGATGCCGACCAGGAAGCGGCCGAGACGCCACGGCATGTGGAGGTCGAAGTGGAAATAATAGAGGAAATCGCCGCCATGGGTCGCCCGTGCCGGGCTTGGCGCCCGGCTCGCCGGGTCGAAGGCTTCGCGCTGGAAGCGGGGGCCGGGCCCGGCCTCCCGCCACACGGCGAGGCTGGCGACCGGCATGCGCGCATCCGGCATCTCGATCAGCCAGCGATAGGCGCCCTGGCCGATCGTCTCCAGCCGGCGGATCGCGCGCTGGGCGGCCTCGGACGGCTCGACCAGCCGGGTCTGCAGCTCCGGCCGCATCCACAGGCTGATCTCGTCGCGGTAGTAGCTGAGGGTGCCGGTCAGGAACACCGCATAGAGCAGCCACCCGAAGCAGAGGCCACCCCAGATGTGCAGCCCCGCCATAGAGACGCGCAGCTGGGCCAGGGCCTTCACGGCGCACCCGCCAGCAAGGCAATCAGCCACAGCGCCGCCGTCAGCAGCGCCAGCCCGGCGGATGCCCGCCAGGCGCTGCCGGTGGCGAAGATCCACAGGATGGCCAGCATCCCCGCCAGGAAGCTCGTCATCGTGCCGAGCAGCACCCCGTCGGCAGGGGGGCCGGGCCAGGCGCGGGCGAACGCCGTCACCCAGGCCATGGCCAGCAGGTAGGTGCCGGCCGTGGCCGCCAGGAGACGCAGGAGCAGCGACGGCATGGGCCGGTCGGACGCCTACCAGCGATATTTCAGCGAGGCATAGACGGTGCGCCCGCTGCCGAAGTAGCAGCGATTGGCGCCGAAGCAGGTCGAGATGTACTCCCGGTCGAACAGGTTGGTGGCGTTGAGCTGCACCTGCATCCCGGCCAGGCGGCTATCGAGGCCGTCCAGATCGTAGCGCAGCATGGCGTCGAAGACGGTGAAGGCCGGCACGGTGAAGCTGTTGGCGTCGTCGCCCTCGGCGCGGCCGACATAGCGCGCGCCGCCGCCCAGCGCGAAGCCGCGCAGCGGGCCCTCCAGGAAGCTGTAGTCGAGCCATATCGAGGCGGAATGCGCCGGGACCCGGGTCGGCCGCTTGCCGCGGATCGGGACGACGACGCCGTCGATGCCGGTCGTGGTGTTGTTGCTGTCGGTCACCTCGGCGTCGAGATAGGTATAGGCGAAGGTCGCGTTGAAGCCGGCGGCCAGGCTCGCCTTGGCCTCCAGCTCGATCCCGCGCGAGGAGATCTCGCCGGTCTGGACCGACAGCGCCGGGTTGTCCGGATCCCGCGTCACCACGTTCTTCCGGCGCAGGTCGAACAGCGACGCGGTGACGAAGCTGTCGAAGCCGGTCGGCTGGTACTTCAGGCCGACTTCGTACTGCCGGCCCTCGGTCGGCTTGGCGGTGCTGCCGTCCGACAGCACGGTGCCGACCGTCGGCTCGAAGGATTCCGTGTAGCTGGCATAGGGCGCCAGGCCGTTGTCGAAGACGTACATCAGGGCGCCGCGCTTGGTCAGGGCGTCGTCCTTCTGCGAGGACGAGGCGCCGCTCAGCAGGTTCCGGGATTCGCTCTCCGCCCAGTCCTGGCGCAGGCCCAGCACCACCCGCAGGCGGTCGTAGGAAACCTGGTCCTGGAGGTAGACGCCATACTGCCGGCCCTCGGTCTCGCTCTTCTGGTACGGGGTCGGGTTGAACGCTACTCCGTAGGTGGGGGCGAACAGGTCGATGGTCGGGGCCGCCGACTGCAGCACCCGGTCGGTGTCGTTGGCGAACCACTGCCCGTCGGCGCCGAACAGCAGGGTGTGCCGCAGGGGACCGGTCGTGAACTTCGCCTCGACCTGGTTGTCGAGGGCGAAGTCGTCGGAATGCTCGACCATGCCGAACGCCTGGCGGTTCGCCGTGCGCTGGTCGGCCTGCAGCGTGCTGATGTAGACGTTGGCGAAGTCGAGCCGGTTGTGCACGTAGCGGAAGTTCTGGCGGAAGGTCCAGGTGTCGTCGAAGCGGTGCTCGAGCGCGTAGCCGATGTTGGCGCTCTCCCGCTTCCAGCGCTCGTAGTTGGGGTCGCCGGCGAAGAAGCCGCGCGCGATCCTGCCGTTCGGATTGTCCAGCACCGTCCCGTAGGCCGGCACCCAGTTGAGCGGCGAGCCGCCGAAATCGTCGTTCTGGTAGCGTGCCAGGAGGGTGAGGGTGGTGCGGTCGTTCGGCTGGAAGGTGAGCGACGGGGCGATCGCGATGCGGCGCTTGTCGTCGGAATGGCGCGTCTCGCTGTCGGTCCGGTAGGCGATTCCCGTCACCCGGTAGAGGACGCTGCCCGCCGGGTCGATGCGGTCGCCGACATCGAAGCTGCCTTGCAGGCGGCCGCGGCTCCCGGTCTGGATCTCCACCTCGCGCACCGGCGCGGCGGTCGGCCGCTTGCTCACCATGTTGACGAGGCCGCCCGGCGTGCTCTGGCCGTAGAGGACCGAGGCCGGGCCCTTGATCGCCTCGACGCGCTCGAACAGGTACGGGTCCAGCGCGGAGCTGAGATAGCCGGTACCGCCGAGCCGCAGCCCGTCGAGATACTCGTTGAACGAGGGGCCGGACGTGCCGTTGCCGCCGAAGCCGCGGATCGAGGTGCTGTCGCCGCCGAAGCCGTTGGAGGCGCCCATCGTCCCGGCCCGGACGCCCGACGTGTAGCCGAGCGCGTCGGCGAGCGTCCGGGCATTGCGGGTCGCGATCTCCTGGCTGCCGACGACGGAGATCGATTGCGGGGTCTCCAGGATCGGCGTGTCCGTCTTGGTGCCGGCCTGGCTGACGTTCGCCACGAATCCGTCGAACGGAGCCGTCGCCGTCGGAGCGCGGACCTGCCGGCCCTCTACGGTGACGGTATCGAGGATGACGGCCCCGGCCTGCGGCGGCAGCCGTTCCAGCGTCACCGTCGTGGGGTTGGTGAAGCGGAAGGTGAGGCCGGTGCGGGACAGCAGGCGGGCCAGCGCGTCGCGGGTCGGGTAGGTGCCGGCCAGCGCCGTCGAGGTGGCGTTGCGGGTCATGGCGGAATCGAAGAACAGTTCGATCCCCGCCTCGCGCGAGAAGCGCAGCAGGGCCTGGTGCAGCGGCTGGGCCGGGATGTCGAACCGCCGCACCTGGTCCGCCTGGGCGATCTGCTGGGCCGCTGCCGCCGGGGCCGCTTGCGGGCATGCCATCGCCGCCGCCATGAGGGCCAGCAGGGCGGCATTGCCCCGCCGCCCGGTCCAGGTCGCAATCGACATCGTTCCCCCTCGTCGCCGGTCTGCCGTCAGCGAATGGATCGCATTCGCATGGTGTCCGGACATGACGCGGGCAGCGCCCGGCGCCATTACACGCCACGGCGATTTTTTCGCGGGAGCCGGAGCCGGCCTTCAGTCCGCGCGGGTGATGATCGCCAGCAGGCCCGTCACCCGGATCAGCCGCACGGGCAGGGTCCGGGCGATGGTGTCGAGTGCGGCATCGGTGCGCCCGGCGTTGAAGACGCCGGTGACGGGGGTGGCGGCCAGCGCCGGGTCGAGCACGAGGATCCGGCCCCAGCGATAGCGCTCGAGGTCGCGGACCACCTGGCCGAGCGGGCGATCGTGGAACACCAGGCGGTCGCCGCGCCACGCCGTGGCCTCGGCGAGGTCGACCGCGACCGGAGCCGCGACCGCGCCGTAGCCGTAATGGACGCCTTGTCCCGGCCCGATGCGGACCGCCGTCCCGGGGCCGGCGGAGACGGCCACGACGCCCTCGGCGACCGCCACGTCCACCCGCGGCTCGCCGCCGTCGACCCGGACGTCGAAGGCGGTGCCGACCGCGGTCACCGTTCCGCCGCCGGCCTCGACGACGAAGGGCCGGTCCGCCTCCGGCGCCACCGCGAAATATCCCTGGCCACGATGGAGGACGACCCGACGCTCGGTGCCGCCGAAGCGGATCGACAGGGCCGATCCCGTGCCGAGTTCGACCGTGGAGCCGTCGGCAAGCGCCACGGTCCGCCGCTCGCCGATGCCGCTCCGCTCGTCGGCGAAGAGCCCCGGCGGCGCGAGCGACCACGCCCCCGCGCAGGCGAGCAGCAAACTTGCCGCCAGCGCGACCGCCCTGCCGCGAGCCCATGCCGGGCGCGGGCGATCCCGGCCGGCCGGCGCAAGCTGGTCGAGCCCGCTCCACAGCTGGCAGACCTCCCGCCACTGGGCCCGGTGCAGGGGGCTTGTCGCCAGCCACTCCGCATGCCGGGCGCGGTCGGCATCGCTGGCGTCGCCGTCGCGTAGGGTGACGAACCAGCGGATGGCCGTCTCTTCGATCGCGTCGTCGGGCGCCTGCGGCTCGGTCATGTCCCGAAGACGGCCGGGGCCGGCGCCACCATTACCCGCGGGGGAACCGGTATCCATCGCCCGATCATTCATGGTCGCGCCGATAGGCGTCGAGCCGGCGTTTGCAGTGGGCGAGCGAGCGGGCCATGTGCACCATCACCGTGTTCTTGGCGATGCCCAGGCGGCAGGCGATCTCGCCATAGCTCAGGCCCTCGAACTTGTGCAGCAGGAACACCTCGCGGCCGCGCGGCGGCAGGTCGGCGATCGCCTGGCGCAGCACCGCCAGCGCCTCGCGGGACAGCAGCGCCGCTTCGGCCGCAGGCGCCGGGTCGGCCAGGGCGCCGTGCTCGTCTTCCGCCAGCGGCCGGATCGCCCCGTCGCCATCGCGGCGGTGCCGGTCGACGGCGAGATTGGTGGCGATGCGGAAGAGGTAGGCCTCCTGCGAGCGGATGCCGTCAGGCGGCCCGGCCTGCAGCAGCCGCAGGAATGCCTCCTGGGTCAGGTCGGCCGCCACGTCGGGCCGGGCCCCGCGGCGGGTCAGGAAGCGTTGGAGGCTGGCTCCGTAGCGGCGAAACAGGTCTTCCAACGCTCTGCCGGGCAAGAGGCCTGACGCGGCCGGCTGCCGCGCCTGCCGCCCGTATATTATGAATAAGAACTATTCACAACCAACCTACATCATCACCAGGCCGCCATCGACCACCAGCGACTGGCCGTTCATGTAGTCCGAACCCGACGAGGCGAGGAAGCAGGCGACGCCGACCAGATCCTGGGGCGTGGCGGCGCGGCCGAGCGCGATGCGGGCCGCCGCTGTCTCGAACGCCTCGTTGTCGCGGCTGGTCAGGCCGGTCTCGCGGTGGCCCTGCTCGATGTCGGTCCACATGTCGGTGGCGATGATGCCGGGGCAGATGGCGTTGACGGTGATGCCGTGGGCCCCGAGCGCGCCCGCACCCGACTGGGTCAGGGAGACCACGGCGAACTTGCTGGCGCTGTAGTGGGCGAGGTTGGGCGAGCCGCGCCGGCCGGCGATGGAGGCGGTGTTGACGATCTTGCCGCCGCCGCCCTGGGCGATCATCTGCTTTGCCGCCTCCTGCATGCCGATCAGGCAGCCGAGCGCGTTGACGTCGGTCACCTGGCGCCAGTCGTCCTCGGTGATCGAGAGGAACGGCTTGGCCTGGGCGATGCCGGCATTGTTGAAGATGACGTCGAGCCGGCCGAAGGCGGCCACGGCCGCGGCGACCATGGCGGCCACCTGCTCGCGTCGGACGACATCGACCGCGAACGGGACGGCCCGGCCGCCCGCGCCGGTGATCGCGTCGGCGACGGCGGCGGCTCCCGCCGCGTCGCGGTCGGCGACCATGAGGCTGGCGCCTTCGGCGGCGAGCGCGCGGGCGATGGCGGCGCCGATGCCGCGGCCGGCGCCGGTCACGATGATGCTGCGGCCGGCAAGGCTGGCTGGCATGGCGTCTGGTCTTTCCGGAAGGGGGCGGGCCGCGGCCCCGTGGGGCGCGGCCCGCCGGATGGTCCTACTTGGTCGCGACGCACTTCTGATGCTGCGAGCCCAGGCCCTCGATCGCCACGTCCATGGTGTCGCCCTCGCGCAGGAACACCGGCTTCGGCTTGATGCCGGAGCCGACGCCGGGGGGCGTGCCGGTGGAGATGAGGTCGCCCGGCAGCAGGGTCATGAATTCCGACAGGTGGCTGACCAGGGTCGCCACGTCGAAGATCATGGTGCTGCTGGAGCCGTTCTGCATCCGCTTGCCGTTGACGTCGAGCGTCATCTTGAGGTTCTGCGGGTCGGGGATCTCGTCGCGGGTGACGAACCAGGGGCCGACGGGCGCGAAGCCGGGGCTGCTCTTGCCCTTGCTCCACTGGCCAGCCGAGCGCTTGATCTGGTAGTGCCGCTCGGACACGTCGTTGCAGATCGTGTAGCCGGCGACGTACTTCATCGCGTCGGCCTTGCTGACGTAGCGCGCGGTGCGGCCGATGATGACGGCCAGCTCGCACTCCCAGTCGGTGTGCTCGGAGCCGCGCGGAATCGGCACGTTGTCGTTGGGGCCGGTCAGGGCCGAGGAATGCTTGAAGAAGATGATCGGCTCGGCCGGGATCGGCTGGCCTGCCTCCGCGGCGTGGTCGGCGAAGTTGAGGCCGATGCAGATCAGGTTCGGGATGGTGGCCAGCGGCACGCCCAGGCGCGGCTTGCCCGACACCAGCGGCAGCGTCTCCAGCTTGCCCTTCACCTCCTTCATGAGGGCGGACAGGGCGGTCGGGCCCAGATAGTCGGGCGTCAGGTCGTCGATGATCGACGAGATGTCGCGGATGCGGCCGTCGCCGTCGACGACGCCGGGCTTTTCCTTGCCCTTCGGCCCGTAGCGCAGAAACTTCATGACGTGTCCCCGTTCTTCCTTGAGATGGCGTGTGGCTAGAGCACCATGCCGCCGTCGGAGATGACGGCGGTTCCGGTGGTGAAGCTGGATTCGTCCGATGCCAGGTAGACCGCCAGGTGGGCGATCTCCTCGGCGCGGCCGAGGCGGCCCATCGGCTGGCGTGCGATGAAGTCCTTGCGGGCCTGCACCGGGTCGGCGAAGGCATTGATGCGGTCGCCCAGCGACGGCGTGTCGACGGTGCCGGGGCAGATCGCGTTGCAGCGCACGCCCTGGCGCATGTAGTCGGCCGCGACCGACTTGGTGAGGCCGATGACGGCGGCCTTGCTGGCGCCATAGGCGCAGCGCACCGGCACGCCCTTCACCGACGAGGCGACCGAGGCGATGTTGATGATCGAGCCGCCGCCGCCCTCCAGCATCGCCGGCAGGAAGGCGCGGATGACCGTGAACATGGCCCGCACGTTGAGGCCGAAGGAGCGGTCCCAGTCCTCGTCGGTGGTGTCCAGGATCGAGCCGTGCGCGACCCAGCCGGCACAGTTGAACAGGATGTCGACCCGGCCCACTTCGGCCGCGGCTTGGCGGACAGCCGCGCCGTCCATCACGTCGAGCCGCTTCAGGTGGAGGTTGGCCGGCCCGGCGATCTCGCCCAGCACCTTGTCGTTGATGTCGGTCGCGTGGACCGTGGCCCCCTCGGCCGCAAAGGCCAGCGCCGTCGCCCGGCCGATGCCGTTGGCCGCCGCGGTCACGAACGCTGTCTTGCCGGCAAGCCTGCCCGCCATGTCGTCTCTCCCCCAGTACACGAATAGTTTGCGCCGGACCCTAGCGGCGCCACCGCCGCAAGTCCACGCGGCAGGCGCCTACAGAAGCTGCCGGGCGGCCAGCGAACGCATCAGGGCCGAGGTGCCGAAGGTCCAGGGTTCCACGTCGTGCGCCTTCTCGACCCGGTTGGTCAGCTGGCCGAGCCGCGGGCTGGAGATCGTGACGATGTCGCCCGGGTGGTGGGTGAAGCCCTTGCCCGGGCCGCCGCGGTCCTTGGTCGGCGCGAACATGGTGCCGGTATAGAGCAGGAAGCCGTCGGGATACTGGTGGTGCGGGCCGATCGTGTGCGCGACCAGCTCGGTCGGGTCGCGGCTGATCAGGCGCATGGAGCTCTTGCCGTCGAGCGCGAAGCCGTCGTCGCCCTCGACCCGCAGCGAGACGTCGGCGGCGCGCACGTCGTCGAGGCCGAAGGTGGCGTCGAACAGCCGGATGAAGGGGCCGATCGCGGCGGAGGCATTGTTGTCCTTGGCCTTGCCGAGCAGCAGCGCGCTGCGCCCCTCGACATCGCGCAGGTTGACGTCGTTGCCGAGGGTGGCGCCGATGATGGTGCCGGACGGGTCGACGACGACGACGATCTCCGGCTCCGGGTTGTTCCATTCGGAGACGGCGTGGATGCCGACCTCAACCCCGGTGCCGACGGCGGCCATCGGCGGGCACTTGGTGAAGACCTCGGCGTCGGGGCCGATGCCGACCTCGAGATAGGGCGACCACAACCCGCGCTCGACCAGGGCCGCCTTCAGCTTCATCGCCTGGTCGGAGCCGGGCTTGACCTTGGACAGGTCGCTGCCGATCTCCGCCGACAGGGTGCGGCGGATGCCCTCGGCCGCCATGGCGTCGCCGCGGGCCTCGGACTCGATCACCCGCTCCAGCATGCTGGAGGCGAAGGTGACGCCGCACGCCTTGACCGCCTGCAGGTCGCACGGCGCCAGCAGCCAGGGGCGGGCCGGGTCGCGCCCGTCGAGGGCCGAGTTGGCGACGATGTCGGCGATGCTGCCGATGCGCGCTCCCTCGGCGGCGGCCAGGCGTGCCGCCATGTCGGGCAGGGCCAGCAGGGTCGCCATGGTCGGCGAGACCCGCGACAGGTCGATCATGTCGTCGCCGCGCAGCAGGGCCGGCACGGGGCCGGCATCCGGCAGCCAGACGCGGGCGAGCAGGGTTCCCGCCGTGCCGTCCTCGGGCAGGGTGGTGGCGGCATCGAGCGCGATCTTCATGGTGCGTTTCCCCGGCGGCGATTCTGGTGGGACGGGATCGGTTGGCCGGGAGTGCATCATCTGGGCTCGCCCGCCGTCAATCGGTGCCTATCGCGCGGCTGGAAATTCCGACACAATTCAGACAAACGCGCCCCCTGCCGGGAGAAGAGCCCCCATGTCTCCGCCGATCACGATCCGCCTCAACCCCGCCGACAACGTCGTCGTCGCCCGCACCGACCTGCTGCCGGGCACCAGCCTGCCGGGGGAGGATGTCACCACCAAGGGCCATATCCCGCCCGGCCACAAGGTCGCCACCGCCGACATCGCCGAGGGCGAGATGGTGCGCAAGTACGCGCAGATCATCGGCTTCGCCTCGCGCCCGATCGCCCGCGGCGAGCACGTCCACACCCACAACCTGGCGATGGGCGACTTCTCGCGCGACTACGCCTTCTGCGCCGACGCCGAGCCGACCGCCTACGTGCCCGAGCCCGCGACCTTCCAGGGCATCGTCCGCCCGGACGGGCGGGTCGCCACCCGCAACTACATCGGCATCCTGACCTCGGTGAACTGCTCGGCCCATGTCGCCAACATGGTCGCCGACAAGTTCCGCCACGGCGCGCTCGCCGAGTTCCCGAACGTCGACGGGGTGGTGGCGCTGACGCACGGCACCGGCTGCGGCATGGCGAGCGAAGGCGAGGCGATGGACGTGCTGCGCCGGACCATCGCCGGCTACTCGCGCCACCCCAACTTCTGGGGCGTGCTGGTGATCGGGCTCGGCTGCGAATCGAACCAGATCGGCGGGCTGATGAAGGCCGAGGGCCTGGCGACCTCCGGCCAGTTCCACACGATGACCATCCAGGACACCGGCGGCACCCGCAAGACGGTGGCCGAGGCGGTCACCCGCATCCAGGAGATGCTGCCGGAGGCGAACAAGGTCACCCGCCAGACCGTGCCGGCGAAGCACATCACGCTCGCCCTGCAGTGCGGCGGGTCCGACGGCTATTCCGGCATCACCGCCAACCCGGCGCTCGGCGCGGCCGTCGACCTGGTGGTGCGCCACGGCGGCACCGCGGTGCTGAGCGAGACGCCGGAGATCTACGGCGCCGAGCACCTGCTCACCCGGCGCGCCGTCAGCCGCGAGGTCGGCGAGAAGCTGGTCGCCCGCATCAAGTGGTGGGAGGGCTACACCGCCCGCACCGGCAACGAGATGAACAACAACCCGTCCCCCGGCAACAAGGCGGGCGGGCTCACCACCATCCTGGAGAAGTCGCTGGGCGCGGTCGCCAAGGGCGGCTCCACCAACCTGGTCGACGTCTACAAGTATGCCGAGCCGATCACCGCGCGCGGCTTCACCTTCATGGACACGCCCGGCTACGACCCGGTCTCGGCAACCGGGCAGGTGGCGGGCGGCGCCAACATCGTCTGCTTCACCACGGGCCGCGGCTCGGTCTTCGGCTGCAAGCCGGCGCCGTCCTTGAAGCTCGCCACCAACACGCCGCTGTGGAACCGCATGATGGACGACATGGACATCAATTGCGGCGGCATCGTCGACGGCTCGGCCACCGTGCAGGAGGTGGGGGAGGCGATCTTCCGCCTGATCCTGGCGACGGCCTCCGGCCAGCAGACCAAGAGCGAGGAGATGGGCTTCGGCGAGGAGGAGTTCACGCCGTGGCAGATCGGGGCGGTGATGTGACCATGGGCCTGCCGAGCGGACTGTCGATCTTCGACCTGACGGGGCGGGTGGCGCTGGTGACCGGCGCGTCGCGCGGCATCGGCTGGGAAATGGCCCGGGCGCTGGCCGGGGCGGGCGCCTCGGTCGCGCTCGTCGGCCGCGAACAGGCGACGCTCGACGCGCGCGTGGCGGAGCTGGAGGCGGCCGGCGGCACGGCCGCCGCCATCCCGGCCGACCTGTCCGACCCCGCCGGCGGCACCGCCGTCGCCGCGGCCTGCGCGGCGCGCTTCGGCCGGGTCGACATCCTGGTCAACAATGCCGGCATCAACCACCGCCGGCCGCTCGCCGAGTTCGAGCTGGCCGACTTCGAGCGGGTGATCGCCACCAACCTGACCTCCTGCTTCGTCCTGGCCAAGGCGGTGGCCCCCGGCATGGCCGGGCGGGGCTTCGGCCGCATCATCTCGACGTCCTCGATCATGGCCTCGACCGCCCGGCCGACCATCATCGCCTACATCGCGGCCAAGGGCGGCCTCTCCTCGATGACGCGCGCGCTCGCGACCGAGCTGGGGCCGGACGGCATCACCGTCAACGCCATTGCCCCCGGCTACATCGCCACCGAGATGACGACGCCCCTGCAGCAGAACCCGGAGTTCGACCAGATGATGGGCGTCCGCACCCCGCTGCGCCGCTGGGGCCGGCCGGAGGAGATGGCGGGGGCGGCCGTGTTCCTGGCGTCGGACGCGGCCGCCTATCTGACCGGGCAGACGATCATCATCGATGGCGGGCTGACGATCGCGATTTAGTCCCAGCCGGTCGGGCGGTTCCGGCCCGCAGGGATCACACCTGCGATTGCCGGCGAAGGGAGCGCTGGCCAGCGGCCGATGCGCCCCTCGACTTCGCTCGGGGTGAGGAGATTTCCTCTATCCCACAGGCGTTTGTGCCGATGGAGAGGCGTTGTTGCATGGAGGCATCTGGAAACATGTGCTTCCCGCGGCGGCTGGAAAGTGATTCACGCTTTGGATGGCTCCCCGCTCCCGCAAGGTTCCCGCCCCGAAGGTCGTCGCGCCAGCCCAGAAGCGCGGCCGGCCAGCCCCTCGCTACCGTCGGCCGCCCGCCCCGAAGCCCCGCTACCGCATCACGAACTGGCGCGAATATAACGATGCTCTGGTGCGGCGCGGGTCGATCACGCTGTGGATCGATGAAGCGATGGTTGCCGGCTGGCGGGCATCCGGTGGTCGGGGATGGCGCTACAGCGACCAGGCGATCGTGTGTGCGCTGTCCTTGCGCGCGGTGTTCGGGCTCACGTTGCGCCAGACCCAGGGGTTCCTGCACGACCTGACGCGGCTGCTCGGGCTGGCGGTCGAAGTCCCGCACTACTCCACCTTCTCGCGCCGGGCGGCCACGCTCGCGGTACCGAAGCCCGCACGGCCGGTCGACGGGCCGTTGCATCTCGCGGTCGACGCCACCGGGCTCAAGGTGCATGGCGAGGGGGAGTGGAAGGTCCGCGTCCATGGAGCAGGAAAGCGCCGGGTCTGGCGCAAACTGCACCTGGCCGTGGACACCCGGACCGGCATGCTGCACGCCCATGCCCTGACAGCGAGCGAGGCTTCCGACGGCGGCCGGCTCGAGGATCTGCTCGCCGCCGTCGGCGCGCCGATCGAGGCAGTCTGCGCCGACAAGGCCTATGATAGCTTCGACTGCCATGACGTCATCCGGGCGCACGGAGCACGGCCGGTGATCCCGCCGCGCAAGGGTGCTGCGATCCGACCACCGCAGAACCGACCCGACGCGCCTCCCACCCGGCGCGAGGCGGTCGCCCGCATGGCCGAGATCGGGCGCAAGGCCTGGAAGATCGAGACCGGCTATCATCGCCGCTCCCTCGCCGAGACCGCGATGCTCCGCTACAAGGTCCTGATCGGCCCCAGCCTCCGCTCGCGCAGCTTCGACCGACAAAAGGTAGAGGCCGCCGTCGCCGTCCGCTGCATCAACCGCTTCACCGAACTCGGCATGCCCCACAGCGTCCCGATCACCTGAGAAAACCGGGAAAAGGGAGCTCCAGGACCACCCGAGCTCCATGCAACAACGCCCGATGGAGAAGCCCCTCATCCCGAGCGCAGTCGAGGGACGCTTCAACCGCAGCGCAACGCCCAGTTCATAGCCTATGGCGCTCGCACCACCCCCACCGACAGCTCCGGCCTTGCGTTCAGCGTCTGGAACACCACGCAGTAGCGCTCGGTGAGCTTCAGCAGCGTGTCGATGCGCTCCTGCGGTTCGTCGGTGTCGAGGTCGAAGGTGAGGCGGATGGCGCGGAAGCCGACCGGGGCGTCGCGGGCGACGCCGAGCGTGCCGCGGAAGTCGAGGTCGCCCTCCGCCGTCAGCCTGGCGCCCGGCAGGCGGAACTCGAGCGCCGTGGCGACCGCCTTCAGGGTCACCCCGGCGCAGGCGACCAGCGCCTCCAGCAGCATGTCGCCCGAGCACAGCTCCAGGCCCGAGCCGCCGGTCGCCGGGTGCAGCCCGGCGACCGCGAGCGCGCGGCCGGTCTCGACCTTGCAGGCGATCGACTGGTCGTCGAGGGAGCCGCGCGCGGTCAGCGTGACGAGCGCGCTTGCGGGGTCGCTGCGATAGCCCTCCTTCAGGGGGGCCTGCATCGCCTTCAGTCCGGCCGCATCCATGGTCCCGCCCCCTACTTGCGCATGTCGTCGGCGATGAAGTTGGCGACGATCTCGTCGATGTCGCGGTCGACCTGGAAGCCGAGGCGCCGGGCGCGCTCGGCGTCGATGGCGGTCGGCCAGGAGGAGACGATCTTCTGGATCGCCGGGTCGGGTTTCCACTCGATGCGCCGGGCCGCCGCAGCGCCGCCATGGCGCTCGACGGCCTGGGCCATCTCGCCGACCGGGGCGGCGATGCCGTTCAGGAGGATGCCGCGGTGGGCGCCGAGCGCGTCCGCCGGCAGGTCGTGGACATGCAGGAAGGCGGCGACCGCCTTGCGCGGCGACAGGATCGGCATCCGCGTCTCCGGCGTCACCGGGCAGATCGCGGCATCGCCCTGCAAGGGCTCGCGGATGATGCTGGAGGCGAAGGTGGAGGCCGCCTTGTTGGGCTTGCCCGGCCGCACCACGATGGTCGGCAGGCGCAGGGCCCGGCCGTCCAGGAACCCCTTGCGGCTGTAGTCGGTCAGCAGGTACTCGCCGATCAGCTTCTGCGCGCCGTAGGAGGTCTGCGGGGTGATCGGGGTAGCATCGGTTACGGTCGCCGGCAGGTCGCCGCCATAGACCGCGAGCGAGCTGGTGAAGACGACCTTGGCCGGGGCGGGCAGGGCGCGGCAGGCGTCCAGCACGTGGCGGGTGCCGTCCAGGTTGACGCGCATGCCGAGGTCGAAGTCGGCCTCCGCCCCGGCGCTGACCACGGCCGCCAGGTGGAACACCGAGGCGACATCGGAATCGATCAGGGCATGCACGGTGGCGGCGTCGCCGATGTCGCCGACCACGGTCTTGACCCGCGGGTCGGCCGGCATCGGCGGGTCGAAGGGGACCGCGTCGAAGCAGACGACCTGGCTCGCCGTGAAGGGACGGCCGCTGGCATCGAGCAGGGCGTGGTGGTTGAGCAGCGCCTGGCACAGCTTGCGGCCGAGGAATCCGCCGCCGCCGGTGATGACGACCTTCATGGGTAGGGGCTCCGGGTTCGAAATTCGCGATCAGGCGGCACGGATGCCCCAGGGCGCTGCCCAGGCGAGGCCGTCGGTGGTGGCCGCCCTGGGCCGGTACTCGCAGCCGATCCAGCCCTCGTAGCCGATGCGGTCGAACAGCTCGAACAGGAAGGGATAGTGGATCTCGCCCACGTCGGGCTCGTTGCGGCCGGGGTTGCCGGCGATCTGCACATGGCCGTAGCGCCCGGCCAGCCCCTCGACCTTGCGGGCCAGGTCCCCCTCCATGATCTGCACATGGTAGAGGTCGAGCTGCAGCTTGAGGGCCGGGCTGCCGACCGCGGCGACATAGCCCAGCGCATGGTCGGTGCGGTTGTGCAGGTAGCCCGGCGCATCCAGGGTGTTGAGCGGCTCCAGCAGGCCGGTCAGCCCGGCGGCGGCAAGCTTGGCGGCCGCCTTGCCGAGATTCGACACGAAGACCGCCTCGCACGCCTGGCGGGTCGACGACTGCGGCACCAGCCCGGCCATCAGGTGGATGCGCGGGCAGCCGAGTGCCCTGGCATAGTCGATCGCCTGGTCGACCGCGTCGGCGAAGGCCTGCTCGCGGCCGGGGATGCCGCCGAAGCCGCGCTCGCCCTTTGCCCAGTCGCCGGCCGCGGTGTTGAAGAGGACGATCTCGACCCCGGCGTCGCGGGCCGCCCGCGCCACCTCCTCGGCCGGCCATTCGTAGGGGAAGAGGAACTCCACCCCGCGGAAGCCGCAGCGCGCGGCCGCGGCGAAGCGGTCGAGGAACGGGACCTCGTTGAACATCATCGACAGGTTGGCGGCGAGGCGCGGCATGGTTCTGTTCCGTCCGTTGGTGCGGGGTGGGCCCGGGTCCCGGGCGACGGCGTTTCGCCAGACCGTAGCCGACGAACCCCGCGCAGGGGAAGGCGCCGCCGCCGCCCGGGGTGACGCCGGCCCGAGTCCGGCAGCCGGGGCAGGGCGCGCCGATCATCGACAATCATCCGGACATTCACCCGGGCGCGGCGACGGTCCGGCGGGGCCGTGCCGCGCGATGGTCCCGCGTTTCCGGGAGGAATCCGCCGCACCGTCCGGCCGTGCCCGGCCGACCAAAAATCAGGCACGGGAAAATTGTCGATGATCCTGCCGGGCCCCCGGTTGACAGAAGGGGGAAGTACCGGCGCAATGCACGCCATCAATGCGGCGAGGACGGTGCAATGGGCGCCCGTCCTACGCCGAGCACCGGGCAGACCCAACGGTCCGGAATGGGAGGATGAATGGCGACGGTCGGAATCCGTGAAGTGCGGAAGGCCTTCGGGCACTTCGAAGTCCTGCACGGTGTCAGTGTCGATATCGAAGACGGCGAGTTCGTGGTCCTGGTCGGCCCGTCGGGCTGCGGGAAATCCACCCTGCTGCGCATGCTGGCCGGGCTGGAGAACATCACGGGCGGGGAGATCTCGATCGGCGGCCGGGTGGTGAACGAGGTTCCGCCCAAGGACCGCGACATCGCGATGGTGTTCCAGAACTACGCGCTCTATCCGCACATGACGGTCTTCGACAACATGGGCTTCTCGCTGAAGCTCGCGAAGGCGCCCAAGGAGGTGATGGAGCGCGAGGTCGGGCGGGCGGCCCGCATCCTGGGGCTGGAGCAGCTGCTGCACCGCTACCCGCGCCAGCTGTCGGGCGGCCAGCGCCAGCGCGTCGCCATGGGCCGGGCGATCGTCCGCAGCCCGCAGGTGTTCCTGTTCGACGAGCCCCTGTCCAACCTCGACGCCAAGCTGCGCGTGCAGATGCGCTCCGAGATCAAGGAGCTGCACCAGCGCCTCAAGGTGACGACCGTCTACGTCACCCACGACCAGATCGAGGCCATGACCATGGCCGACAAGATCGTGGTCATGAACAGCGGCAACATCGAGCAGGCCGGCCAGCCGCTGGAGCTCTACGACCGCCCGGCCAACCTGTTCGTCGCCGGCTTCATCGGCTCGCCCGCCATGAACATGCTGGAGGGGGAGATCGCCGACGGCGCCTTCCGCGGGCCGGACGGCACCGTCTGGCCGCTGCCGAGCCACGGCCTGTCGCGCGACGGCGGCAACGGCGTCGTCTACGGCGTGCGGCCGGAGCACCTGAAGCTCGACCCCGACGGCATTCCCGCCACGGTCCAGCTGGTCGAGCCGACCGGGTCGGAAACCCAGGTCACGTTCCGCATCGGCGGCCAGTCGGTGATCGGCGCCTTCCGCGAACGGGTGAATGCGGGGCCGGGCGAGACCGTGCCGATCACCGCCGACCGCGACCTCGTCCATCTGTTCGACCGCAAGTCCGGTCAGCGGATCCAAGCCGGCCATACTGCCTAGAAGGGCGGCCGGTCCAAAAAAGGGAGGGAAACATGGCGAACATCATCACCAGGCGCGATTCGCTCAAGATCATCGGCGGCGCCGCGGCGGCCGCCACCTTCGCCAGCCAGGCGGCAGCCCAGATCCCCCGCGCCGACGTGGCCGCGCCCAAGATGCCGATCGAGAAGGGGGCCAGCCTGCGCATCCTGCGTCCGGCCCGCTTCGTCGAGCCCGACGAGGTCATCTTCCGCGCCAACGCGGCCAAGTTCGCCAAGGAGATGGGCGTCGAGGTCCGCGTCGACTTCGTCGGCTGGGAGGACATCCGCCAGCAGACCGCGGTGTCGTCGAACACCGGCGCCGGCCCCGACGTGGTCCTGGGCTGGGCCGAGGACCCGCACGTCTACAGCGAGAAGGTGCTGGAGCTGTCCGACATCGCCGAGTATCTCGGCAAGAAGTATGGCGGCTGGTCGTTCCTGGGCGAGAAGTACGGCAAGAAGGTCGGCAGCAACAACTGGATCGGCATCCCCTTCGGCGGCTCGACCGGCCCGGTCGTCTATCGCAAGTCGGCCCTGAAGGAGGCCGGGTTCGACAAGATCCCGAACGACCTGGGCGAATTCCTCAAGGTCTGCCAGGCCTTCAAGAAGATCAACAAGCCGTCCGGCTTCGCGCTCGGCAACGCGGTCGGCGACGGCAACGGCTTCGCCAACTGGGTCGTCTGGTCCCATGGCGGCTTCCTCGTCGACGAGGCCGGCAAGGTCGCGATCAACAGCAAGGAGACGATCGAGTCCCTGAAGTACCTGAAGGAGCTGTACCAGACCTTCATCCCGGGCACGCTGTCCTGGGGCGACGTCAGCAACAACCGGGCCTATGCGGCCCAGGAACTGTGGCTGACCGCCAACGGCGTCTCGATGTACTTCGCGCTGAAGAACGACCCGGCGACCAAGGCCATCGCCGAGGATACCGACCACGCGCCCATGCCGTCGGGCCTGGTCGGCAAGACGCCGCAATCCTCGCTGATCCTCAACGCCATGGTGTTCAAGCACACCAAGTTCCCGAACGCCTCCAAGGCCTTCCTCACCTACATGATGGAGGCCGAGCAGTACGACCCGTGGCTGACCGGCTGCCTCGGCTACTGGTCGCACACGCTGCGCGCCTACGGGAAGAGCGCGGTGTGGGATTCCGATCCCAAGCTCGAGGTCTACCGCAACGGGACCGAGAACCAGTTCTGGAGCGGCTACAAGGGCCCCATCTCGCACGCCGCCGGCACCGTCGCGGCGGAATACATCATGGTGCAGATGTGTGCCGCGGTCGCCGCCGGCCAGTCGACGCCGGAGGAGGCCGCGCGCGAGGCCGAGCGGAGAAGCCGGCGCTACTACCGCTGACCGGATGATCGCACCGCCGCCGGGGGGATCGCCCCCGGCGGCGGGCTCCGCTTGTCCCTGGAGGACCGATGGCCGGCACCGACGTCACCTACGCGCAATGGACGCGACCGAAGATCGAGCCCTCCTGGCTCGTTCGCCTGTTCGACTGGAAGCCGTTTCTCATCTTCATGTGCATGCTGCCCGCGGCTGGGCTGCTGCTGGTGTTCCTGACCTATCCGCTCGGCCTCGGCATGTGGTTGGCCTTCACCGACACCACCATCGGCCGCAGCGGCGTGTGGGTCGGGCTGGAGAATTTCGAGTACCTGATGGGCGACCGGCTGTTCTGGCAGGCGGTCTTCTACAGCGTCTTCTACACGACGGTGGCGACGGTCGGTAAGTTCGCGCTCGGCCTGTGGCTGGCACTGCTGCTCAACAACCACCTGCCGTTCAAGAGCGTGCTGCGGGCGATCATCCTGCTGCCCTGGATCGTGCCGACGGTGTTGTCGGCGATCGCCTTCTGGTGGATCTACGACGCCCAGTTCTCGATCATCTCCTACGTCTTCGTCGACGTGCTCGGCTGGCGGACCACCTATTTCGACTTCCTGGGGTCGACCTGGCCGGCGCGCTGGTCGTTGATCGCGGCCAACATCTGGCGCGGGATTCCGTTCGTCGCCATCACGCTGCTGGCCGGCCTGCAGACGATCTCGCCCTCGCTCTACGAGGCGGCCCTGCTCGACGGGTCGAGCGGCTGGCAGCGCTTCCGCTACATCACCTTCCCGCTGCTGCTGCCGATCCTGGCGATCGTGATGACCTTCTCGATCATCTTCACCTTCACCGACTTCCAGCTCGTCTACGCCATCACCCGCGGCGGCCCGGTCAACTCCACCCACCTGCTGGCGACGCTGGCCTTCCAGCGCGGCATCCCCGGCGGCAACCTGGGCGAGGGTGCGGCGATCGCGGTGTCGATGATCCCCTTCCTCGTCTTCGCGACGCTGTTCAGCTATTTCGCGCTGGCGCGGCGGAAGTGGCAGCAAGGAGAGGCCAATGACTGACACCACCGCCAACACGGACCAGCCGTCCACGGCGACCGTCGCCCCGGAGGCGATGGCCTGGGACAACCGCACCCGCCGGGTGGTGACGATCTACGTGCCGCTCGCCTGCTTCGTCTTCATCCTGCTGTTCCCGTTCTACTGGATGGCGGTGACCTCGTTCAAACCGAACGCGGAGCTCTACGACTACAAGACCTACAACCCGTTCTGGATCGCCAAGCCGACCTTCGACCACATCAACAAGCTGTTGTTCGAGACCTCCTACCCGCGCTGGATCGTCACCACCATGACGGTGGCGGTGTGCGCCACCTTCCTGTCGCTCGTCTCCAGCGTGCTGGCGGCCTATGCCATCCAGCGCCTGCGCTTCCAGGGCAGCCAGTATGTCGGTCTGGCGATCTATCTCGCCTATCTCGTGCCGCCGTCGATCCTGTTCATCCCGCTCGCCACCATGGTCTACCAGTTCGGGCTGTTCGACAGCCCGCTGGCGCTGATCCTGACCTACCCGACCTTCCTGGTGCCGTTCTGCACCTGGCTGTTGATCGGCTACTTCAAGTCGATCCCCTACGAGCTGGAGGAGTGCGCGCTGATCGACGGGGCGACCCGCCTGCAGATCCTGCGGCGGATCACCCTGCCCTTGGCGGTGCCGGGGCTGATCAGCGCCGGCATCTTCTCCTTCACGCTGTCCTGGAACGAGTTCATCTATTCGCTCGCCTTCATCCAGAGCAGCGAGAACAAGACGGTGCCGGTCGCGATCCTGACCGAGCTGATCTCCGGCGACGTCTACCAGTGGGGGGCCCTGATGGCGGGCTCGCTGCTGGGCTCGCTGCCGGTCGCGATCTTCTACTCCTTCTTCGTCGACTACTACGTCTCCTCGCTGACCGGCGCGGTGAAGGAGTAGGGCGCCCTTCATGAAGATCGAACGCATCGAGACGCTCATTGCCGACGCCGGCTGGCGGACCTTCTCGTTCGTCAAGCTCAGCACCGCCTGCGGCATCACCGGCTGGTCGGAGTACAACGAGGACTTCGGCAGCAAGGGCCTGTCGCAGGTGATCTGCATGCTGGCGCCGCTCGCCATCGGCATGGACCCCAGGCGGAGCGAGGCCATCCTCGCCCGCCTCCATGTCGCGACCCGCCAGGCGCGCGGCGGGCTGAACCAGCAGGCGATCGCGGCGATCGAGAACGCGCTGCTCGACGTCCGCGGCAAGGAGGCCGGCAAGTCGGTCGCCGGCCTCTTCGGCGGGCCGATCCGCGAGCGCATCCCGCTCTACTGGTCGCACTTCGCGACCTACCGGATCGGCCAGCGCGGCCGCGGCTTCCTGCCGGCGCTGGAGACCTATGACGACCTCGCCCGGCACGCGGCCGAGGTCAAGGCGATGGGTTTCCGCTGCCTCAAGACCAACATCTTCCGCTGGCGCGACGGCCGGCTCAACCCCTACGTCCCCGGCTTCGCCCGCACGCCCGGCTGGCCAGAGCTCAACTGGGACAACGGCCTGCTGGAGGACCTGCAGCGCCAGCTCGCCGCCATCCGCGAGGCGATCGGGCCCGAAATGGGCCTGATGCTCGACACCAACTTCAACTTCAAGACCGAGGGCTACAAGCGGGTTGCCGAGGCCGTCGCGCCGTTCAAGCTGACCTGGCTCGAGATCGACAGCCACGACCCGGCCAGCCTGGCGCTGATCCGCCGCGACGCCCCGTGCCCGGTCGCGTCCTGCGAGACGCTGCACGGCCGGCGCGACTTCCTGCCCTACCTCCAGGCCTATGCCATGGATGTCGGCATCGTCGACGTGCCGTGGAACGGGCTGGGCGAGAGCCTGAAGATGGCGTCCATGGCCGAGACGTTCGAGGTCAACGTCGCCCCGCACAATTTCTATGGCCATCTCTGCTCGTACCACAGCGCCCACTTCTCGGCCGCGGTGCCGAACTTCCGCATCATGGAGATCGACATCGACTCGACGCCGTGGCGCGACGAGTTCGTCACCCACCCGCCGGTGATCGAGGACGGCCACTTCGTCCTGCCGGACCGGCCGGGCTGGGGCTGCGACGTGAACGAGGCTGCCGTCCGCGCCCGCCCGCCCAAGGGCTAATCCGGCCCGCAATCCGCTCCTGCCTGCCTACTTCCGCGTAAGGGGAATACCAGCTTGGCCAAGTTCCGCATCCTGACGCCCGCCGGGGCGTCCTTCACCGTCGCCGGCGGCGGCTACGACTACGAGATGGAGGCGCTGGAGCCGATCGGCGCCGAGATCGTCGAGTGCCCGGCCACCGCCGACGGCTTCATCGCGGCCGCCCCCGGGGTCGACGCCGTCTATGCCAAGGGCATGAAGTTCACCAAGGCGATGATCGACGCGCTCGACCGCGCGAAGGTCATCACGCTCGGCACCGTCGGCGTCGACTATGTCGACGTGGCGGCGGCGACGGCCAGGGGCGTGCCCGTCACCAACTGCCCCGACACCTTCATCGAGGAGGTGGCCGACCACGCCATGATGCTGCTGCTGGCGACGCACCGCCGCGCCTTGGAGCAGGACCGGATGGTCCGCGAGGGCCGCTGGAGCGAGGGCCGCCCGCAGCTCCTGCAGATCCCCCGCCTGATGGGGCAGACGCTGGGCTTCATCGGCTTCGGCCGCGTCGCGCGCGCGGTGGCCAAGCGCGCCGCCCCCTTCGGCCTGCGCCTGATGGCCTACGACCCGTTCCTCGACGAGCTGACCATCTCGGGCGAGGGGGTGCAGCCGGCGAGCCTGTCCGAGGTGCTGCAGAACTCCGACTTCGTCTCGATGCACGTCCCGGCGACACCCGAGGCCGAGGGCATGCTGCAGGAGAAGCATTTCCGCCAGATGAAGAGGACGGCCATCTTCATCAACACCGGCCGCGGCCCCACGGTCCAGGAATCCGGCCTGATCAAGGCGCTGGAGGAGAAGTGGATCGCCAGCGCCGGCCTCGACGTGTTCGAGGTGGAGCCCGCCCAGCAGGACAACCCGCTGCTGCGCATGCCCCAGGTGATCCTGTCGCCGCACAACGCCTCGGCCTCGGCCCGCTTCGACGTCGCCCGCAAGCGCCGCGTCGGCCAGGAACTGGCCCTGGTGCTGTCCGGCCGCTGGCCGATGTCCTGCGTCAACCCGACGGTGCTGCCGGGCAGCGGGCTGCGCCGGTGGCAGCCGGTGTCGATGGATCGGGGGCCGAATTCGTAGGTTTAATATTTAGATGAGGCTGCTCCCGGAAGGGTGCAGTCTCATCCCAATTTCTGGGCACCCCTTAGGCTTCAAGGCAGTTCGCTTTGTAGTAAGCAGCCTAGAATGTGCTCTAATGAGAATGCGGGCACCTGGTCATGTATTGGGAGTGGATATATTCCGTTAGTGTAGTTTTGATCAACAATAGGGCGCAAGAGATACATTTATGTTAATATAATAAAAAGAATACAGGAAAATATAGAAATGGACTTAATGGATACATTAATTAATGACTAGCTGGCTGGCTAATGCCCTAAGCGTGATTGTTGGCGGAGTATTAACTATGCTCGCCGCTTGGCTGGGCGACCGGCGCATCTCGAAACGCGACCGCGAGCGCCGACGAGAAGAGCGCCATGAACGGCTAGTAATGCGGCGCAACGACTTTCAACGCGAGACGTTACTAGCCCTACAAGTGGCTTCACAAAGGCTTTTACGAAATACCGGGGCATCACTCCATCAAGATGTCTTAGCTCACCGAGCGACCGGCAGATGGCAGCGCCAACAGCTTCCAGGGAACCTGTCTGACGAAAACCTTAGTCTGATTACCGAGACCATCCTGCTTGCCAGCCGAGTGCGTGACGACGAAGTGCGGGTGCTGGCTGATCGGTTGCGGAGCCAAACAGTGGATGTCGGGTTTTCTAGCGATGAACACGAGGCTCAAGGCCGAATGTTGGCCGCCTCGAATACGCAACAGGCAATAGTTCAACGAATTGGACGGATTCTGCGAGAATTGGACGAAGGTGATTGACAGTTCGCCCTGCTATCAATCTCGGCAGGATGTTATTGAGACTCTTCCAGTTTATAAATACTTCAAGTGTAAAATCATAAGAGGCAACGCTTTTCCAAAAATAAATGATGCACTCAAGATGCAGTGTTATCTGAGGTTAATTTCCGAGATAATTTAGAATGCTTGGTTGAAGTCGTGTTTGGGCTACGCGCTGACAAGTGTTTACCAAAGAAGAAATGAGTCCAATAAGCTCTCCATGAGTGCCAGAGCACGCTTCATTCTTCCAGCCGGCGCCCCCATACGTCCAAAAACCTCTTCCCAGAATACAGAGACCGCGGATTGGTGGCTCATGCGGCTCGTGAATATCCTGATACCGATCCAACTCTGTTTTCCCGGTCAATGTGAGATCCGTTTCGAAAGCCAACAAATAAGGTATGACGTGTTCTATCCGATGGCCGGCTGAGTGAGTTGATTGACCAACTGGAGGTGCATGTATGAATCTTGCCACAATAGCGGCAGCGTCATTTGCCTTCTTCAGTTCAGTCGAATTGAGAATGCTTTTTATCTCAATAGTCGCCAGCACTGTCTCAATGGGATATATTCCATGTACACTGTCTAGAAGGACTGGTGGCAGTACACGTCGATCGCACACCACGATGTCAGTCTGGTGGGATGTATTTCCCCACGCATCAATTATCTGTCCAGTTCCAACCAAATAAGTGGGAGGCAGAACTGGAATAAGTAAGTCTCGTACCACGATCTCGCGAAGCGTACCTTTTAGCCCAGTGTGGCTGACCGCAGTGGTCGATCTCGCAACATTGACCATCTGCGCCGCGCGCGCGTCGATCAGGTCTCGATATAATTTATGCAAGGCTGCACCCCTTTTGAAGGCTGCGCACTAGAAAAAGAAATTCTAGTTCACGCTCTGAAGGGAGCATATTTCTGAATAGATCTCTATTCGTGGGTCGTAGCGCCCGGACTGCGTCTTATCGCCGAAACCCCGCCTCCTTCAACAACTCCCCATTCACACAATTCCTCAACTTCCCCTCCTTCAACAACATCGCCACCGTCTCCGCCGCCTTGTAGCGGATGTCCCACATGCTCTGGGCGCTGTAGAAGGCGGCGTGGGGGAGGAGGGCGAGGCGGCCGCGGATCCAGTCCTCGTCGTTCCGCCAGGCGGCGATCAGCTTGTGGTCGGGGCTGGGGGGTTCGTCGGGGAGGACGTCGAGGCCAGCGGCGGCGATCTTGCCGGATTTCAGGCCGTCATGGATGGCGTCGAGGTCGCAGATCGGGCCGCGGGCGGTGTTGACCAGGATGGTGCCGGGGCGCATCGCGGCGACGGCGTCGGCGTTGATCAGGCCGCGCGTCTCCGCGTTGAGGAAGGCGTGGATGGTGACGGCGTCGACCGCGCCCAGCAGGCTCGCCACGGACTGGTGCCGGGTCAGGCCCAGCGCCAGCTCCATGCCGTTGGAGACGTAGGGGTCGTAGAAGTGCACCGGCATGTCGAACGCCTTGAGGCGCAGCGCGGCGGCGGTGCCGATGCGGCCGAGGCCGATCACGCCCGCCGCCATGCCCTTCATCCGCCGGATCGACGGCGCCTGGGTGACGTTCCAGTTGCCGACCACGTCGCGGCGCAGCGCGTTGTCGTAGGCGGAGACGCCGCGGCTGAAGTTCAGCAGCAGCGCCATCGCCGTGTCGGCAATGTCGGTCGTGCCATAGTCCGGCACGTTGGCGACCGGGATGCCGCGCCTGGCGGCCGCGGCGATGTCGATGTTGTCGTAGCCGACCCCCATGCGGATCAGCAGCTTGCAGCGGTCCAGCCGCTCGATCACATCGGCCGAGATGTCGATGCCGATGCCGAGCACGATCGCATCGATGCTGCGCCAGACCTCGTCGGGAATCTCCTCGCGGCGGGTCGCCTGGTAGGTCACCAGCTCGACGCCGTCGCCCAGGCCCTGTCGGTCGGCGTCGTGCCCGCCCGGGAAGCGGGTGTCGGGATAGAGAACGCGGAACATGCCGGCGGCCCCTTCGCGGCTCAGTGGCTCTCGCGGGCGACTTCGGCCCCGCTCTTGCCGACCAGGAAGTCGAGGTCGGCGCCGGTGTCGGCCTGCATCACATGGTCGATGTAGAGGCGGGCATAGCCGCGGTCGTGGCGCGGCTCGGGCGCGACCCAGGCGGCCTTGCGCCGGGCCAGCTCCGCCTCGGGCACGTCCAGCGTCAGGCTGCGGGCGGCGACGTCGAGGGAGATCAGGTCGCCGTTCTGGACCAGCGCCAGCGGCCCGCCGACCGCGGATTCCGGTGCCGTGTGCAGCACGACGGTGCCATAGGCGGTGCCGCTCATGCGCGCGTCGGAGATGCGGACCATGTCGGTGATGCCGCGGCGCAGCACCTTGGGCGGCAGGGGCATGTTGCCGACCTCGGGGAAGCCGGGGTAGCCGCGCGGCCCGCAGCCCTTCAGCACCAGCACGCAATTCTCGTCGACCTCGAGGTCCTCGTCGTCGATGCGGGCGTGGAAATCCTCGATCGATTCGAAGACCACGGCCGGGCCGGTGTGCTTCATCAGGTGGGGGGAGGCGGCCGACGGCTTGAGGATGGCGCCGTTCGGGCAGAGGTTGCCGCGCAGCACGGCGATGCCGCCCTGGTCCTTGAAGGGGGCGTCGGCCGGGAAGATCACGTCCGGGTTCCAGTTGGGGGCGTCCTCGGTGTTCTCGCCCATGGTGCGGCCGTTGACGGTGAGCGCCCCCTTATGGATGCGGTCGCCCAGCGCCCGGATCACGGCGGGCAGGCCGCCCGCATAGAAGAAGTCCTCCATCAGGTACTTGCCCGACGGCATCAGGTTGACGAGGCAGGGCACGTCGCAGCCGAGCCGGTCCCAGTCCTCCAGCGAGACCTCGATCCCCATGCGGCCGGCGAGCGCCAGCAGGTGGACGACGGCGTTGGTCGACCCGCCGATCGCGCCGTTGACGCGGATCGCGTTCTCGAACGCCTCGCGGGTCAGGATCTTCGACATGCGCAGATCCTCGCGCACCATCTCGACGATGCGCCGTCCGGCCATGTGGGCCAGCACGTAGCGGCGCGAATCGACGGCCGGGATGGCGGCGTTGGACGGCAGGCCCATGCCCAGCGATTCGACCATCGAGGCCATGGTGGAGGCGGTGCCCATCACCATGCAGTGGCCGGCCGAGCGCGACATGCAGGCCTCGGCATCCATGAAGTCGCCGAGCGACATCTCGCCCGCGCGCACCATCTCGCCGAACTTCCAGACGTGGGTGCCGGACCCGATCTGCTCGTCGCGGAAGCGCCCGTTCAGCATCGGCCCGCCGGAGATGGCCAGCGTCGGCAGGTCGCAGCTGGCGGCACCCATCAAGAGGGCAGGGGTGGTCTTGTCGCAGCCGACCAGCAGGATCACCCCGTCCAGCGGGTTGGCGCGGATCGATTCCTCCACGTCCATGCTGACCAGGTTGCGGAACAGCATGGTGGTGGGACGCATCAGCGTCTCGCCCAGCGACATGACCGGGAACTCGAGCGGGAAGCCGCCCATCTCGTAGACGCCGCGCTTCACATGTTCGGCGATCTTGCGGAAATGGGCGTTGCAGGGGGTGAGCTCGGACCAGGTGTTGCAGATGCCGATCACCGGGCGCCCGTCGAACAGGTGCTGCGGCAGGCCCTGGTTCTTCATCCAGCTCCGGTGCACGAAGCCGTCGCGATCCTGCTTGCCGAACCACTCGCCGCTGCGCAGCTTCGGGCGTTCCGTCATGGTCATCCTCCCAGTGGATGTCTTGGTGATGTTGGTTGGGCGCCGCGTCCGGGCGGCACCGATCGGACAGGTCGACCCATGGTAGCCGACCCGGATTCTCCCGCAAGGCGAAAGCCGGAACGCGCATCTTGAATCCGACCGGGGGCGGTGTTATCTGCACGCCCCTCGCCACCCCGGAAGGGCACGACGCCTTGTTCAGCCGACGACTCCGACGAAATGCGACCCGCCTCCTCCCCCAGAGGGCGGTGGTCCGCGTGCGCGTCCGGGAACGGCTCCAGGCATCCTAGCCCGCCGTCCTCCGATCGCCGCACCGGGCCGCCTCCCGGTGCCAGACGACAGCGATCACGAGGACGACCATGACCATCCGGCTCGAAGTGCCGCACGACGCGGCCGCAGTGGACGACATCCTGGACCGGAGCTTCGCGCCGGGCCGCGAGCGCAAGACCGCCTACCGGCTGCGCGACGGGGTGCCGCCGATCCCATCCCTCTCCTTCGTCAACGTCCTGCCGGGCGGCGGCGTCGCCGCCACGCTGCGCTTCTGGCCGATCGCCATCGGCTGGGACCGGGTGCCGGCGATCCTGCTCGGCCCGCTGGCGGTCGACCCGGCGTTGCAGGGGCTGGGCTTCGGCAAGGCGCTGATGCGCCACGGTCTGGCGGCGGCGGCCGAAGAGGGCCATCGCATCGTCGTGCTGGTCGGCGATCCCGGCTATTATGAGCCCTTCGGCTTCACCCGGGCCATGGCGGAGAACCTGGCGCTGCCGGGGCCGGTCGAGGCGCACCGCTTCCTCGCCCGGGAGCTGGTGGCAGGCTCCTTGCAGGGGGTACATGGCATGATCCAGCGCGTCGAGCCCGAGCCGGCCTTCGTTCCGCCCTGCCGGCTGTCCGGCGCCGGCCTGGCCTTCGCCGAGCCATGATCGCCGGCCTGCGTCGGGCCATGGTGGCCGACGCGACGCGGGTGGCGGCCCTGGTGGACCGTGCCTATGGCCACTATGTCGCCCGCATCGGCCAGAAGCCCTACCCGATGACGGTGGACTATGCCGAGGCGATCGGCGCCATGCGCGGCTTCGTGGTGGAGCGCGACTGGCGCATCGTCGGCCTCCTGCTGCTCGACGAGGCGCGCGACCATGTGATGGTCGAGAACGTGGCGGTCGATCCGGGCCTGCAGGGCACCGGCCTCGGCCGCCAGCTGATGCAGCTGGCGGAGGACGAGGCGCTGGCCGCCGGCCTGACGGAACTGCGCCTCTACACCCACCAGATGATGACCGAGAACCAGGCGATCTATCGCCGGCTCGGCTATGTCGAATTCGACCGCCGCACCGTCGGCGGGCGGCCGCGGGTCTACATGCGCAAGTCCCTGGCCCGGCGGTTCCCGCTATCGTAGCTTCCCGCCCACGTCTGCAACGATGACGGTAAACGAGGGGGGAAGACAATGAAGCGGTGGATTCTCGGACTGGCGATCGGCATCTGGGCGGTGCTGCCGGCCGCGGCGCAGACCTATCCGTCGAAGGCGCTGCGGCTGGTGGTGCCGTTCCCGGCCGGCAGCACGACCGACCTGGTCGGGCGCATCGTGGCGCAGAAGCTGGGCCCGGCCTTGGGCGAGCAGGTGGTGATCGACAATCGCGGCGGCAGCGGCGGCACCATCGGCACCGAGCATGTCGCCCGCTCGGCGCCCGACGGCTACACCCTGCTGATGGCGACGATCGGGACCCACGCCATCAACCCCGCCCTCTACAAGAAGATCCCCTATGACCCGGTGAAGGACTTCGCCCCGGTCGCCCAGTTCGGCACCGCGCCCAACGTGCTGGTGGTGCACCCGTCGGTGCCGGTCTCGACCCTGGCGGAGCTGGTCGCCTATGCCCGGGCGCGGCCGGGGGAGCTCAACTACGGCTCGTCCGGCAACGGCACCTCGAACCACCTGTCCGGCGCCATGCTCGCCTCGCGCGAGAAGCTGGACGCGACCCATGTGCCCTACCGCGGCGGGGCGCAGGCGATCGAGGGGCTGCTGCGCGGCGACCTCAAGTTCATGTTCTACCACTACCTGGCCCTGCTGCCCTTCATCGAGGACGGCAAGATGCGGCCGCTGGCGGTGACCGGGGCCGAGCGGGTCAAGGCCCTGCCCAACGTGCCGACCATGGGCGAGGCGGGCATGGCCGACTTCGTCGTGTCGGCCTGGTTCGGCGTCTATGCCCCGGCCGGCACCCCGCCCGCGATCGTCGAGCGCCTGAACAAGGAGATCGTCGCCGTCATGTCGACCGCGGAGATGCGCGAGCTGCTGGCCAAGCAGGGCATCGACCCGGTCACCGGCAGCCCGCAGGACCTGGCGAAGCTGATGAACGCCGAGATCGTGCGCTGGGCAGCGATCGTCCAGGCGGCCGGCGCCCGCGTCGACTGACCGCAGGACGGCGGAGGGCGGTTGCCCTCCGCCGGATCGCCTACCGGCCCTTGCGGCGTTCCTCGAACAGCACGCCGGCTGCCTTCAGCGCCTCGACCTCGGCCTCGGAGAAGCCGTGCTCGGCCAGGATCGCCGCCCCCTCGGCCCCGAAGGCGGGCGGCTTGGTGCGGGCGGCGCCCGGCGTGCGGGTGAACTTCAGCGGGATGCCGGTGCCGCGGTAGCCGTCGAGCTCCACCACCATGTCGCGGTGCTTCGTGTGCGGGTCGTCCATCACCTCGGGGATCGACTGCACCGGCCCGACCGGCACGCCCGCATCCAGCAGGCGCGAGGCGAGCGCCGGCCCGTCATGCTGCAGCAGCAGGTCGAGCAGGATCCGGTTCAGCTCCGGCCGGTGGGCGACGCGGTCGCGGTTGGATTTGAAGCGCGGGTCGGCCGGCAGGTCGGGCACCCCCAGCACCTCGCACAGGCGGCGGAACTGCACGTCGTTGCCGACGGCCAGGAAGATCGGCCGGGTCTTCGTCTTGTACTGGTCGTAGGGGCAGATGTTGGGGTGGCTGTTGCCGAGCAGCTTCGGCGGCTCGCCCGACATGAAGTAGTTGGCGGCGTGCGGGTGCAGCAGCGAGATGCCGACATCGTAGAGCGAGCATTCGACATGCTGCCCAAGACCGGACCGCTGCCGCTCGATCAGCGCCATCAGGATGCCGATGACGGCATTGAGCCCCGTGCCCAGGTCGACGATCGGCGTGCCGAGGCGCACCGGCCCCGATTCCGGCGAGCCGTTGATGCTCATCAGTCCCGACGAGGCCTGCACGGCGGCGTCGTAGCCGGGCAACCCGCCGAGCGGGCCGTCCGGCCCGAAGCCCGAGATCTGGGCATAGATCAGGCGCGGGAAGCGCGGCTTCAGCACCGTCTCGTAGTCGAGGCCCCACTTGGCGAGCTGGCCGGTCTTGAAGTTCTCGAACAGGACGTCGGCATCCTCGAGCAGGCGGAACAGGACCTCGCGCCCCTCGGGCTTGGTCATGTCCAGCGCGATCGAGCGCTTGTTGCGGTTGACCCCGACGAAATAGGAGGCGGTGCCGTCGCGGAAGGGCGGGCCCCAGTCGCGGGTCTCGTCGCCCGCGGGCGGCTCCACCTTGATCACCGTCGCGCCATGGTCGGCCAGGATCTGCGCGCCGTAGGGGCCGCTCAGGATGCGGGTGAGATCGATGACCTTGATGCCGGCAAGCGTGCCGGTGGACGCGTTCATCCGTTGCTCCGATGGCTCTGATGTCGAGGAGGGGCGCTCAGGCGGCGGCCTTGCCGAAGACGGCGCTTGCGAACTTGGGGTAGGTCTCGGCCAGCTCGCCGGCGATGCGGCCGCGCAGCAGCTCCAGCCATTCGGGCGGCGGCGGCTCGGTCGCCGGTACCGCGGCCGGCGAATCATAGTCGAAGCCGGTTTCCGCCGCGACCTCGGCTGCGTCGTGGCCGGGATGGACGCTGGCCAGCGCGAAGCGGCGGCGGGCGCGGTCGAAGTCGAACTTGGCCAGGCCGGTCACCAGCGCGTGCGGACCGCCCGGGCGGTAGACCCCGGGCTCGCTGGTGCCGGGGGCGCTGATGAAGTTGACCCGGGGCACGAAGACGCGCCGCGAATGCTCCTCGCGGAACAGGATCACCCGCGGGACCAGCATGTAGAGATAGGCCGACCCGAACGAGCCCGGGAAGCGGACGTCGAGCCTGGGATAGTCGCCCATGCCGACCAGGTTGATGTTGGCCTCGCCGTCGATCTCGCCGCCGCCCAGGAAGAAGGCGCCGATGCGGCCCTGGGCGGCGCAGTCGAACAGCTCGCGCCCACCCTCGGTGAAGGGGTTGTGGCGGCGGCTGCCCAGCACCGAGACGCGGGTGGCGCCCTTGGAGAGCGCCCGGGCCAGCAGCGCGGCCGCCCCCGGGATGGGCGAGCTGGCGCCGACCGCGACATGCTCGACCCCGTCGAGCAGGCGGGCCAGCACCGCGATCAGCAGCTCCTCGCGCCGCCAGGTTTCAGTCGACAAGAGACGGCTCCAGATGGTTGGCGGCCAGGTAGGCGCGGAAGCCCTCGTCGGTCCGCGCCTGCTTCGCGTAGGCGGCGAGATGGGCGACGTCGGGGGCGTAGAGGTCGGCCAGGCCCATCGGCCAGGCGCCGCGCGGGGCGAGCGCCACGGCGTCGACATAGATCCCCGGGATGGTGCCGGCGGCCAGCTCGTCTTCCGCCAGCAGGTCGCCGTCGAAGATCGCCTCGACGGTCACCAGCGAGCGGCGGGCGGCATGGGCCATGGTCATCAGCTCGCGCCGCCGGCCGATCCAGACATTGCCCTGGCGGTCGGCCCAGCGGGCGTGGAACACGGCGACGTCCGGGCGGATCGCCGGCAGCAGGACGATCGGGTCCGGCGTGTCGGCGAACGGATTGTCCATCACCTTCCAGTCCGGCCGGTGGCGCAGGATGTCGGAGCCGAGGATGCCGCGCAGCGGCATGAAGGGCAGGCCCTTCTCGGCCGCCTGCAGGGCGGCATGGATGGCGGGGCAGGTGCTGTCGACCAGCTTCAGCCGGCCGGCGACGACGGCGGCGGTGAAGCGCGGCGCCGGGCCCTGCTCGCCCATGGAGATGGCCGCGCACTCGACCGAGGCGACGCAGCCGGCGCCGATCAGCAGGTCCGCCTGGATGCCGCTGGTCGGCACGCAGAGGAGCCGCAGGTCGCGGACCGGGCGGCGCATCAGCGCGTGGGTCAGCGCCATCGGCACGTTGCTGTAGTCGGGCGGCAGCGCGATGAAGGCGCCGTCCGGCAGCTGCCCGGCCAGCTGCTCGAGGTCGACGAACTGGGTCGCGGTCATGGCTCCGTCACTCCCCGGTCATGGATGGGGGTTTCTTACCTGCCGGACGTCCTATTTGCCAGATGGGCCGGCGCCAATCGTCGTCTCGAACGCCGACAGGAAGGCGACCAGATTCCGGCCCAGATCCTCCACATGGTAGCCGCCCTCCTGCACCAGCACCGTCGGCAGGCCGAGGCCGGCGATGCGGCGGGCGATGGCGGCGAAACCGTCGGTGGAGATCCGGAGGACGCCGAGCGGGTCCTTCTCGTAGGCATCGAAGCCGAGCGACACCAGCAGCACGTCTGGGTCGAAGCGCCGGATCGCGGCCAGCCCGCGGTCGAGCGCCGGCAGGTAGTCGGCATCGCCGGTGCCGTGGGCGAGCGGCAGGTTCAGGGTGTAGCCGGCGCCGGCCCCGCCGCCGCCCTCGCCGCGATAGCCGGCGAAGTAGGGGTAGAAGGTGCCGGGGTCGCCGTGCAGCGAGCAGAAGAAGACGTCGCTGCGGTCGTAGAAGATGCCCTGGGTGCCGTTGCCGTGGTGCACGTCGACGTCGAGGATGGCGACCCGGCCGGCCCTAGTCCGGGCGTGCTGGGCCGCGACCGCGACGTTGTTGATGAAGCAGAACCCGCCCGCCTGGTCGGCGAAGGCGTGGTGGCCGGGCGGCCGGCACAGGGCATAGGCGACGGGCGCCCCGGCCAGCACCAGTTCCGTCGCCTGGACCGCGGCGTGGGCGCTGCCGAGGGCGGCCGTCCAGGTGCCGGCGACGATCGGCGCGCTCATGTCGCCGACATAGAACCCGACCTGCCCGGCGATGCCCTCGGGCCGGGTCCGCATGTGGCGGCCGGGGTAGGAGTGGGGGTGGATCTCCGGGTTGGCACCGGGCAGCTCCATCCAGCGGCGGTGGCCGGTCTCCAGGAACTCCAGGTAGTCGATCGCGTGCACGGCGGCGATCGGCGCCATGCCCCAGTCGTCGGGGGCGACGATGCGGTGGCCGGCATCGCGCGCGGCCTGGGCCAGCTTCTCGGCGCGCGCCGTGGTCTCGGCCAGGGGGGCGAAGTGGCCGCGCAGCAGGAACTCCTTCGGCGCGTGGCCGGCATGCGCGGCGCTGAAGAGAACGTCCATCGTCAGGCCCGCTCGACGCCGCACCATTCGGCGATGAAGAGCGCGCTCGCCTGGGTGGTGCGGCGCAGGGATTCGAGGTCGACGCGCTCGTCGAAGCCGTGGATGTTCTCGGCCTTCGGGCCGTAGACGAGCGCGGGGATGCCGGCATAGAGGCCGAAGAAGCGGGCGTCGGTGGTGCCGGTGCAGGTCATCGGCGCCAGTTCCTCGCCGAAGACGCTGCGGTGGGCGCCATCGAGTACCGCCTCGGCGGCTTCGCCGCCCTGCAGCACGTAGCCCTCGGCCTGGAAGCCGTTCCAGACGATCTCGGGCGGGCTGTTGGCCAGGAACGGGATGGCGCGCGAGGCGTCGCGCAGCACCGTCTCGATCTCGCGCCGGGCCTGGGCCATGTCCTGGCCGGGATATGTGGCGATGCGCACGTCGAAGCTGCACCAGGCGGGCACGCTGGAGGCCCAGTCGCCGCCGGCGATCTTGCCGATATTCAGGTTGATCGGGTGCTTCAGGTGGCCGAAATGCTCCAGCTTCGCGCAGCGCGCGTTCCATTCCTCGGTCATGGCGTGCAGGGCCGGGAACAGCGCATAGGCGCTCTCGATGGCGTTGGCCCCGGTCGTCGCATAGGCGGCATGGACCGGGAATCCGCGCAGGCGCACCTGGAACCAGATCACCCCCACCTGGGCGCGGATGAAGCGCTCGCCCATCGGCTCGGGGATGAGGGCGGCATCGGCGCGGTAGCCGCGGGCGAGGCCCGCCAGCGCGCCGTTGCCGGTGCATTCCTCCTCGATCACCGACTGGAAATAGATGTCGCCGGTCGGCCGCAGCCCGGCACGGCGGATGGCGTCGAAGGCGAACAGGGTCGAGCACAGGCCGGCCTTCATGTCGCCGGCGCCGCGGCCATACATCCAGCCGTCGGCCACCCGGGGCTCGAACGGCGGGATCGCCCACATCTCCTCCGGCCCCGTCGGCACCACGTCGATATGGCCGTTCAGGATCAGCGAGCGGCCGCGCGGGTCGGGCGCCCGCCAGGCGCCGACCACCGTGGTTGCCTGCTCGTAGCTGACGGTGACGGGCGAGAAGCCGGGCAGGTGGCGGATCTCGTCGACGTCGATCCGCCAGGCGTCGACCGGCAGGCCGCGCTCACGCATGCCGGCCGCCATCAGGTCCTGGGCCGGCTGCTCGCGGCCGCGCACCGACGGCGAGGCGACGACGGCGGCGGTGAAGGCGGTCTGTCCATCGAAGCCGGCATCGACGGCGTCGCGGATCGCGGTTTCGGTCCGGGGGTCGAGCATCACGCAGCCTCCAGGCCGCACCAGTCGGCGATGAACAGCGCCATGGACTGGGTCGTGCGGCGGATCGATTCGATGTCGACGCGCTCGTCGAAGCCGTGCACGGACGAGGCCTTGGGCCCGTAGACCAGGGCCGGCATGCCCGAATAGAGGCCGAAGAAGCGGGCGTCGGTGGTGGCGGTGGTGGGCGAGCGCAGCAGCTTGTCGCCGAACACCTTCTCGTGGGCGACGCCGAGCGCCCGCTCGACGTCGCTGCCCTCGGGCAGGATGTAGCCTTCCGCCTGGAAGCCGAAGAACAGCACCTCCGGCGGGTTGTTGGCCAGGAAGGGGATCTTCTGGGCGGCGGCCCGGACCGTGTCCTCGATCTCGAAGCGCGCGGACGCCAGGTCCTGGCCGGGATAGATGGCGATGCGCACGTCCATGTCGCACCAAGCCGGCACGCTGGAGGCCCAGTCGCCGCCGGTGATCTTGCCGATGTTGATGTTGATCGGGTGGGCGACGGCGTCGAACGGCGGGTGCTGGGCCCGGCTGCCGTTCCAGCGGTCCTTCATGTCGTGCAGCGCCCGGATGATCGGCCCGGCCGCCTCGATCGCGTTGGCCCCTTCGCCGGCCACCGAGGCATGGACGGGCCGGCCCTTCAGCTTGACCTGGAACCACAGCACGCCGATCTGCGCCGACAGCACCGCCTCGCCGCGCGGCTCCGGGATCAGGGCGGCGTCGGCGACGTAGCCGCGGCCGACGCAGGCGAGCGCGCCGTTGCCGGTGCATTCCTCCTCGATCACCGACTGGACGAAGACTTCGGCCGCCGGCTGCCAGCCGGCGCGGCGCAGCGCGTCCAGCGCGAAGATGCAGGAGACGAGGCCGGCCTTCATGTCGCCGGAGCCGCGGCCGTAGAGCCAGCCGTCGACGATGCGCGGCTCGTAGGGCGGGGTCGTCCACATGTCGAGCGGGCCGACCGGCACCACGTCGATATGCCCGTTCAGCACCAGCGAGCGCCCCTTCTTCGCCCGCGGCCGGTGGATGCCGACGACGTTCAGCGCATTCTCGTAGGAGACGTTGACCGGCGAATAGCCGGGCAGGTCCTTGATGTCGTCGAGCTCGATGATCCAGCGGTCGACCGCCAGGCCGCGCTCGCGCATCTGGCGCGCCATGAAGTCCTGGGCGGTGTGCTCGGCACCGCGCACCGAGGGATAGCGGACCAGCTCGGCCGTGAAGTCTATCTGCTCGTCGAAGCCGCGGTCGACGGCGTCGCGGATCGCGGTGTCCTGGCTGGCTTCGGGCATGGAGGGCTCGGCTGCAAGGGAAGGGCAGCCCCAGTATCTCCATCGTGGCGCGTGCCGGCAACGCCGTAACCGTCGCAGCGCCTGCCGTGCCATCCCGCTTGCCGGTAGCCGCCGCTTGCCGCTAGCTAGGGCCATCCCGGACGGAGGCGAGCGGCATGGAGAACCTGCGGATCAATGGCGAGCGGCTGTGGGAGTCGCTGATGGAGATGGGCCGGATCGGCGCCACGCCGAAGGGCGGCGTCTGCCGCCTGGCCGGGACCGACCTCGACCGCCAGGGCCGCGACCTGTTCGTGCGCTGGTGCGAGGAGGCGGGCTGTACCGTCCAGGTCGATGGCATCGGCAACATCTTCGCCCGCCGGCCGGGCCGCAACCCGGACCTGCCCGTCGTCATGACCGGCAGCCATCTCGACACCCAGCCGACCGGCGGCCGCTTCGACGGCGTCTATGGCGTGCTGGCCGGGCTGGAGGTGGTGCGCACCCTGAACGACGCCGACTACCAGACCGAGGCGCCGGTCGAGATCGTCGTCTGGACCAACGAGGAGGGCTCGCGCTTCTCGCCCGCCATGGTCGGCTCCGGCGTCTATGCCGGCGTCTGGCCCCTGTCCTACGGGCTGGAGCGGCCGGACAACAACGAGCCCGGCAAGACGCTGGGCGGCGAGCTGCAGGCGATCGGCTATGCCGGCTCGGCGCCGGTCGGCGGCCGCCCGACCAGGGCCTATTTCGAGGCGCATATCGAGCAGGGCCCGATCCTGGAGGACGAGGAGAAGGTGATCGGCGTCGTCACCGGTGCCCAGGGGCAACGCTGGTACGAGATCACCGTCACCGGGCAGGAGGCGCATGCCGGGCCGACGCCGATGACGAAGCGCCGCGACGCGCTGGTCGCATCCGCCCGGATGATCGACGCCGTCAACCGCATCGGGCTCGCCAACCAGCCCAACGCCTGCGCCACGGTCGGCTTCGTCCGGGTGTCGCCCAACTCCCGCAACACCATCCCGGGGCAGGTGTTCTTCACCGTCGACTTCCGGCACCCCGTCGACGCCGTGCTGACGAAGATGGACCAGGAGCTGCGCGCGGCCTGTGCCGAGCATGCGGCGGCGACCGGGACCGAGGCCGACGTGCAGGAGTTCTGGTACTTCCCGCCGACCCCGTTCGACCCCGACTGCGTCGCCGCCGTGCGCGAGGCCGCGACCCAGGCCAACTTCCCGCTGATGGACATCGTCAGCGGCGCCGGCCACGACGCTGTCTACATGGCCCGCGTCGCCCCGACGGCGATGATCTTCGTGCCCTGCGCCGACGGCATCAGCCACAACGAGGTCGAGGACGCCAAGCCGTCCGACATCGCCGCCGGCTGCGAGGTGCTGCTGCACGCGATGCTGCGCTCGGCCAACGGATAGCACGGCCAAATGGGTAGGGCGGCCTCCGGGGTGGCGGCCCGGCGGTCCGCGCTCTACTCTGGCGGCTTCTGATGATCGATTGACAAGGAGCGGGTCCATGCTTCGGCAGGCCATCCTCGGACTTGCGGCAATGGTGGCGGCGACGGCGGCTGGGCCGGTCATGGCCCAGGAACCGATCCGCATCGGCGAGATCAACAGCTATTCCGGCATGGCGGCCTTCACCGTGCCCTACCGCCAGGGCTGGACCCTGGCGCTCGAGGAGGTCAACGCAGCGGGCGGCGTGCTCGGGCGCAAGCTCGAGGTCGTGGCCCGCGACGATGGCGGCAAGCCCGAGGACGCGGTGCGGCTGGCGGCCGAGCTGGTCGCCAACGAGAAGGTGGCGGTGCTGGCCGGCACCTTCTTCTCGCATATCGGCCTGGCGGTCAGCGACTATGCCCGCCAGCACAAGGTGCTGTTCCTCGGCTCCGAGCCGCTGACCGACGCGCTGACCTGGAGCAAGGGCCATCGCTACGCCTTCCGGCTGCGCCCGTCGACCTACATGCAGGCGGCGATGCTGGCGGAGGAGGCGGCCAAGCTGCCGGCCAGGCGCTGGGCGACGGTCGCCCCCAACTACGAGTACGGCCAGTCGGCGGTGGCCGCCTTCAAGCAGCTCCTGCTGGCCAAGCGGCCGGATGTCGAGTTCGTCAGCGAGCAGTGGCCGGCCCAGGGCAAGATCGACGCCGGCGCCACCGCCCAGGCGGTCGCCCTGTCGCGGCCGGACGCCATCTTCAACGTCACCTTCGGCCCCGACCTCGGCCGGTTCGTGCGCGAGGGCAACACCCGCGGCCTCTTCCGCAACCGCGCCGTCGTCAGCCTGCTGACCGGCGAGCCGGAGTATCTCGACCCGCTGAAGGACGAGACGCCGGAAGGGTGGATCGTCACCGGCTATCCCTGGGAATCGATCGACACGCCCGAACACAAGACCTTCCGCGACGCCTACCGCGCCCGCTTCAACGACTATCCGCGCCTGGGCTCGGTGGTCGGCTACGGCATGATCAAGTCGATCGCGGCCGCCATCGCCAAGGCCGGCTCGACCGACACCGAGAAGCTGGTCGATGCCATGCGCGGCCTCACGATCCCCAGCCCGTTCGGGCCGATGGAGTACCGCGCGATCGACCACCAGTCGACGCTGGGTGCCTATGTCGGCCGGACGACGGTCCGCGACGGCAAGGGCATCATGGTCGAGTGGCGCTATGCGGACGGGGCCAAGTACCTGCCGGACGACGCGACGGTGCGCAAGCTGCGCCCGCAGGAGTAGCGCCGGTCCAGCCCTTCGTCCCGTGGACAGCCTGATCGGCACGCTGCGGCTCCTCGCCGAGGAGCCGTCGTTTGCCGTCGCCCAGGCCCTGACGGGGCTGGCCGGGGCCTCGTCGCTGTTCCTGGTCTCGGCCGGGCTGACGATCGTCTTCGGGGTGACGCGCGTCGTGAACTTCGCGCATGGCTCCTTCTTCATGGTCGGCGCCTATGTAGCGGTGTCGGCGATCACCCTGGTCGGCTTCTGGCCGGGCATGCTGGTCGCGGCCCTGGCGGTGGGTGCCCTGGGGGTGGCGGTGGAGGTGGGCATCCTCCGGCGCATCTACCGCGCGCCGGAGCTGTTCCAGCTGCTCGCCACCTTCGGCCTGGTCCTCGTCATCCAGGACGCCACCCTGTGGCTGTGGGGGCCGGAGGACCGGATGGGCCCGCGCGCGCCCGGCCTGCGCGGGGCCGTCGACGTGCTGGGCCAGCCGGTGCCGCTCTACGACCTGTTCCTGATCGCGGTCGGGCCGCTGGTCCTGGCGCTGCTGTGGCTCGTCTTCCGGCGCACCCGCTGGGGCGTCCTGGTGCGGGCGGCGACCGCCGACCGCGAGATGACGGCGGCACTCGGCGTCGACCAGAAGCGGCTCTTCACCGGGGTGTTCGCGCTGGGCGCCCTGCTGGCCGGCCTCGGCGGGGCGCTGCAGGTGCCGCGCGAGGCGGCCAACCTGCACATGGACCTGAACGTGATCGCCGAAGCCTTCGTGGTGGTCGTGGTGGGCGGCATGGGCAGCATCGTCGGCGCCTACCTGGCCGCGGTCCTGATCGGCGTCGTGCACGCCTTCGGGGTGCTGCTGTTCCCCAAGCTGACCCTGGTCCTGGTCTTCCTCATCATGGCGGCGGTGCTGGTCGTGCGCCCGGCCGGCCTGCTGGGCGAGGCGCCGGTGCCGGCGGGCGGCGGGCACGGCACCGGCGAGCCGCCGCTGCGCCCGGCAAGCCCCCTCCTGAAACTGGCCGGGGCGGCACTGCTCGTCCTGCTGGCGCTGCTGCCGCTGGCGACCGAGGGCTACGCGCTGGTGCTGATGGTCGACGTGCTGGCGCTGGCGCTGTTCGCCGCCAGCCTGCATTTCCTGATGGGCGTTGGCGGCATGATCTCGTTCGGCCATGCCGCCTATTTCGGGATCGGCGCCTATGGCGCGGCCTTGGCCGCCAAGTACCTGGCGGCGCCGATGGAGCTGGCGCTCGCCTTCGCCCCCCTGGCGGCGGCCGTCGCGGGGCTCGCCTTCGGCTGGCTGTGCGGGCGCGCGTCGGGGGTCTACCTCGCCATGCTGAGCCTCGCCTTCGCCCAGATCGCCTGGTCGGTCGCGGTGCAGTGGCTGGAGGTGACGGGCGGCGACAACGGCATCCTCGGCCTGTGGCCCAGCCCCTGGGCGGCCGGGCCCGGCGCCTACTACTACCTGACGCTCGGGCTTACCACCGCCGGCCTGCTGGCGATCCGCTGGCTGGCGCACACACCCTTCGGGCAATCACTGCGCGCCGGCCGGGATTCGCCGCGCCGGGCGGAGGCGCTGGGCATGTCGGTCGGCGCCCGGCAGTGGGCCGCGGTTGCCGTCGCCGGCGCCTTCGCGGGGCTGGCGGGCGGCCTCTTCGCCTATGCCAAGGGCAGCGTCTTCCCCAGCTTCCTCGCCATCTCGCGCTCGGTCGACGGGCTGGTCATGGTCCTGCTGGGCGGCGTGCAGTCGCTGACCGGCCCGATCGTCGGCGCCATCGCCTATATCGGCCTGGCCGACCAGCTGGTGCGCGGGGTCGAGTACTGGCGCCTCGTGCTGGGGGCGACGATCATCCTGCTGGCGGTCGCCTTCCGCGGCGGCCTGGCCGGGATCGCCATCCGGCGGGCAGGGGCGCCATGACCCTGCTGGCGGTGGACGACGTGGCCAAGGCCTTCGGCGCCGTCGCCGCGGTGGCGGGCGTCTCCCTGTCGGTCGCGGCCGGCGAGCGCGTCGCGCTGATCGGGCCGAACGGCGCCGGCAAGACGACCTGCTTCAACATCATCAACGGCCAGCTGCGCCCCGACCGCGGCCGGGTAGCCTTCGACGGGCGCGACGTGACCGGCTGGCGGCCGCGGGCGCTGGCCCGCCGCGGGGTCGGCCGGACCTTCCAGATCTCCCAGACCTTCCCCTCGCTGACGGTGCGCGAGAACGTGCAGATGGCGATGGCGGCCCATGGCGGCCGCGGTGCGGCGATCGGCCGGCCGCTGCGACGGCTCGATCCGGCCGGCGCCGACGCGGTGCTGGAGCGGGTGGGGCTGCGGGCCGACGGCGATCGCGGGGCGGGCGCGCTCGCCTATGGCGACGCCAAGCGGCTGGAACTGGCGATGGTCCTGGCCCAGTCGCCGACCCTGCTGCTGATGGACGAGCCGACTGCCGGCATGGCGGCCGACGAGCGGCACCAGCTGATGGACCTGGTCAGCCGGCTGGCGCGGGAGGAGGGGATCGGCCTGCTCTTCACCGAGCACGACATGGACGTGGTGTTCGGCCATGCGGACCGCATCGTCGTCCTCGACCGCGGCCGGGTGATCGCCGCGGGCGATCCCGCGGCGGTGCGCGCCGACGAGACGGTGCGCCGCGTCTATCTGGGGCTGGACGACGCATGACGCGGCTGGAGATGGAAGGCGTGCGGGCCTTCTACGGCCAGGCACTGGCGCTGGACGAGGTCTCCCTGTCCGCCGGCCGCGGCGAGGTGGTGGCGCTGCTCGGCCGCAACGGGGCGGGCAAGTCGACCACCTTGAAGGCGGTGATGGGGCTGGTCCGGGTCGGCGCCGGCCGCATCGCCTTCGACGGGGCCGACCTGGGCGCGCTGCCGAGCCACCGCCGCGCCCGCCTCGGCATCGGCTACGTCCCGGAGGAGCGGCGCATCTTCACCGACCTGACGGTGGCCGAGAACCTGGAGGTCGGGCGCCAGCCGGCCCGGCCCGGCGCGCCCACCTGGACCGAGGCCCGCATCTGGGCCCTGTTCCCGCCGCTGGAGGCGCTGCGGCGGCGGCCGGGCGGGCGGCTCAGCGGCGGCGAGCAGCAGATGCTGGCGGTCGCCCGCACGCTGATGGGCAACCCCGGCCTGCTGCTGCTGGACGAGCCGTCGGAGGGCATCGCGCCCATCCTGGTGGCGGCGATGGCCGACGCGGTGCTGGCGCTCAAGGCAGAGGGATTGACCATTCTCCTGTCGGAGCAGAACCTTCGCTTTGCCGCCCGCGTCGCCGACCGCGCCTACGTCCTGTCCCAGGGACGGGTGGCCGCGACCGGCACGATGGGTGCACTACTCTCCGACCAGGCCGCGATCGGCCGGCATCTCAGCACGGGACCATGAAGGGCGAAGACGATGAAGGGGGCAGCATGAGCGCGGCAGGCAAATCGGCGACGGTGGTGGGCGCGGGCATCGTCGGCGTCGGCACCGCGGTCGCCCTGCAGCGGGCGGGTTTCGCGGTGACCCTGGTCGACCGCCAGGATCCCGGCCGGGCCACATCCTTCGGCAATGCCGGCATCCTGTCCGGCACGACGGCGATGCCGCTGGCGACCCCGGGCATCCTGCGCGAGGTGCCGAAGATGCTGATGGACCCGCTGGGTCCGCTCACCATCCGCTGGAGCTACCTGCCGCAGATCGCGCCCTGGCTGGTGCGCTTCGTGCGCAATGCCCAGCCGGCCAAGGTGGCCGAACTGTCCAAGGCCATCGTCGCCCTGTCGAAGCCGACCATGGCGGCCTGGATGGACGTGGCCCAGCATGTCGGCGCGACCGACCTGATCGAGCGCAAGGGTTGGGTCGGCGTCTATGAGGGGCCGCAGGCGGCGAAGAAGGCCGCCTACGACGTCGAGGTGCGGGTGCGCCACGACATCAAGGCCGAGATGCTGACGGCCGACGAGGTGCGCCAGCTGGTGCCCGGCCTGGCGCGCACCGTCACCCACGGCGTCTTCCACCCCGACGCCGGCCATACCGTCAGCCCGATCCGCCTCACCGAGCGCCTCGTCGAGCATTTCCTGCGCGCGGGCGGCACGTTCAAGCAGGCCTCGGTGCAGGACATCGGCTTCACCGACGGCCGGCCGACCACGCTGGTCACCGACAAGGGGCCGATCCCGTTCGAGAACCTGGTGGTCGCGGCCGGCGCCTGGTCGAAGCACCTGGTCGCCAAGCTCGGCCACAAGGTGCCGCTCGACACCGAGCGTGGCTACCACGCGATGGTCAGCGACCCCGGCGTCGACCTGCGCCTGCCGGTGTCGTCGTCGGAGGGCAAGTTCTTCCTGACGCCGATGGCGGACGGCATCCGCATCGCCGGCACGGTCGAACTGGCCGGCCTCGACGCAGAACCGAACTGGAAGCGGGCGGACGCCCTGCTGGAGAAGGGGCGCCGCCTGCTGCCGGGCATGAAGACGGAGAAGGTCGAGCGCTGGCTCGGCTTCCGTCCGACCCTGCCGGATTCCCTCCCGGTGATCGGCCCGTCGCCCAGGCACGGCAACGTCTACTTCGCCTTCGGCCATCACCATCTGGGCCTGACCCAGTCGGCCATGACCGGCCGCCTGATCACCCAGCTCATGACCGGCCAGGAGCCGCAGATCGACCTCTACCCCTATCGCGTCGACCGGTTCTGACGGCAGGCCGCGCGGGGCTCGCCAGCGCCGGCCGACCCCGCGCGCAGCCTTACACGAACTCGAAGTTGCCGGCGGCCAGCGACGCCTTGGTGACGCCGGCGATGAGCACCAAGTTGCCCTGGCCGAGGTCGAGGACGGCGCCGTCGGGGGTGTCGGTCAGGCGGGCGATCAGATCCTCGATGGTGCCGATGCCGAGCGTGTCGGCGTCGAGCACGATGCGGTCGAGATCGGGGTCGAAGTCCTCGATGCGATCCTGGCCGGAATCGGCCCCGAAGTAGAAGCGGTCCGCCCCGCCGCCGCCGGCCAAGCTGTCGTTGCCGAGGTCGCCCGACAGCCAGTCGTCGCCATCCCCGCCCGAGAGACTGTCCGAGGCCTGGCCGCCATGCAGCGTGTCCTGGCCACTGCCGCCTTCGACGACGTCGTCGCCGATATTGCCGTTCAGCCAGTCGTCGCCGTCGTCGCCGTCGAGACGGTCCATGCCCTGGCCGCCATGGAGCGTGTCTGCGCCGTTGCCGCCGGCCAGCGTGTCGTTGCCCAGGTTGCCCGACAGCAGGTCGCCGCCCTCGTCGCCGTCCAGCCGGTCGTTGCCCTGGCCGCCATAGAGCGTGTCCTGGCCGTTGCCGCCGCGCAGGGCGTCGTCGCCGAGATTGCCGTTCATCCAGTCGTCGCCGTCCTCGCCGGCCAGGCGGTCGTTGCCCTGCCCGCCATGGAGGACATCCCGGCCGTTGCCGCCGGCCAGACTGTCCTCGCCCTGGTTGCCGGACAGCAGGTCGTCGCCGTTGTCGCCATGGAGGGTGTCGTCCCGGTCCAGGCCGTAGAGCGTGTCGTCGCCGGCCCCGCCGCGCAGCGAGTCCGCCGCCGAGCCGCCGAGCCCGAGGTCGTTCCCGAACCCGTAGCCGTAGATCCGCGCGCCCGGCTCGCCGCCCGGGCCGGGCGGCGGGGGGGCGGCGGCGGGGGTCGTCGATCGGCGGGGGCGGTACGGGCGGCGGTGGTACGGGCGGCGGCGGCGCGGGTGGCGGCGGCGGGGAGGGGGTGTCGGCATCGAACGTGATCAGGACGCCGGCCTCGCCGCCGATCGTCTGTGCCGATGCATCCAGCCGGCCCGCCTCGCCGAACGCGACCCAGAGGAGGTCGGGACTGCCGCCGGTTTCGAGCGGGATCGATTCCGCCGCGCCGTCGTCGACCTCGCGGCTGGCCAGCAGGTCGGCCAGATCGGTGGTGGCGCCGATGACGAAGACGGCGTCGTCTTCCTCGAAGTCGACCACGGTGTCGCCGGCGAGTTCGGCCAGGGACCCGAAGACCGTGTCGTCGTCTGCTCCGAGCACCAGCAGGTCGTTGCCGCTGCCGCCGAACAGGGCATCGCGGCCCTGGCCGCCATGGAGCAGGTCGTCGCCACCCTCTCCGTGGAGAACGTCGCCGTCGACGCCCCCGTCGATCCGGTCGCCATCGTCGCCGCCATAGACCAGGTCGTTCCCGCCGCCGCCGTAGAGAAGATCGGCTCCGCCGTCGCCCTGGATGGTATCCGTGCCGGATCCCCCGTCGACGGTATCCTGGTCGTCACCGCCGAGGACGAAATCCTTGCCGTTTCCGCCATAGATCAGGTCGAGGCCGGCATCGCCCTCGATCCGATCCTCGCCGGCATCGCCGTAGAGCAGATCGTTGCCGGCGTCGCCGTAGAGGAGGTCGTTGCTGAGCCCGCCCGATACCGTATCGGCACCATTGCCGCCGAACAGCGTGTCGGGGTTGTCGTCGCCATAGAGAACATCGTCGCCGTTGCCGCCCATGACGGTATCGGCGTCGGCATCGCCATGAATCGTCTCGGCGTCGGGGCTGCCGGCCAGGTAGTCGTCGCCGTTGCCGCCATAGAACAGATCGTCGAGGGCCTGCCCGCCGGAAAGGGTGACGCGATCGTTCCCACCCCGCGCATCGGAGACGTTGACATAGTCGTCGAAGACGATGGTGCCCAGGTCGACCGTGTCGGCGCCGGCCGTGAAGAGGCCGGTCTTCAGGGAGAAGACGGTCTGGCCGGCGATGGTCTCGCGCTCCCACTGCAACCCGTCGGCGCCGGCGACCGAGATGTCGCCGTCGCCGTCGCCGTCCAGGTCGAGCGTGTCGCCATCGGCCGCGAACACACCGCGCGTATCGCCGCCGAAGATCGTGTCGAGGACGATTCGGTCATCATCCGATCCGCCCGTGCCGAAATCGCTGATGGTATCGCCGGCGAGTTCGGCCAGCGCCCCGAAGACCGTGTCATGGTTACGACCCAGCACCAGCAGGTCGTTGCCGTTGCCGCCCGCCAGGTAGTCGTCGCCCTGGCCGCCATGGAGCAGGTCGTCGCCGTTCTCGCCGTAGAGGGTGTCGCCGTCTTCGTCGCCATGGATCTGGTCGGCATCTTCGCCGCCATGGATCTGGTCGTCACTGCCGGCGCCGTAGAGAAGGTCGGCACCGCCGCCGCCCTCGATGGTGTCCGCGCCCGTCTGCCCGTCGATGGTGTCGTTGTCGTCGTCGCCGAGGAGAAAATCCTGGCCGGAGCCGCCATAGATCAGATCGGCGCCCGTTCCACCCTCGATCCGGTCGCCGCCCTCATCGCCGTACAGCAGATCGTTGCCGGTGCCGCCATACAGAAGATCGTTGCTGAGCCCGCCCGAGGCCGAGTCCGCGCCATCGCCGCCGATCAGGGTATCGGCGTTGTCGTCGCCATGGAGGAGGTCATTGTCCGCCCCGCCATAGAGAAGGTCGTTTCCCTCGCCGCCATAGACGAGATCGTCGCCTTCGTCGCCGAACACGGTGTCGACATCGTCGCCGCCATAGAGCAGGTCGTTGCCGTCGTCGCCATAGACGAGGTCGTTGTTGGTGTCGCCCCAGGCGGAATCGGCACCCTCGCCGCCGAAGAGCGTGTCGAACACCGCCCCGCCATAGAGCAGGTCGTCGCCGTCATCGCCGTACAGCAGGTCGCTGTTGTCCCCGCCATAGAGCAGGTCGGCATCGTCCTCTCCGAACAGCGTGTCGTCGTTCGCCTCGCCATGGATGATGTCGGCACCCAGGCCGCCATAGGCCAGATCGTCGTTGGCGCCGCCATAGACGAGGTCGGCATCGGCATCCCCATGGAGGGTGTCGGAGCTGCCTTCGCCGAAAAGGGTATCGGCACCTTCCGCGCCATAGACGAGATCGTTCCCCGTCCCGCCGACGATCGTCTCGGCATCGGTGCTGCCGACGAGGTAGTCGTCGCCGCTGCCGCCGTAGAACAGGTCGTCGGCCGTCTCCCCCGCGGCCAGCGTGACGCTGTCGTTGCCTCCCAGCGCATCGGACAGATGATTGTAGTCGTCGAAGTCGAGCGCGCCGAGATCGACGCTGTCCGCGGCGTTGGTGAAGAGGGACGGGGCGATCGAGAAGTAGGTGAGGGAATCGGCCGGGTTGTAGGCCTGCTTCCAGACCAGGCTCTGGCTGCCGGCGACATGGATGTCACCGGTGCCGTCGCCGTCGAGATCCAGGAAGTCGTTGCTCGAGCGGAAGCTGGTATCGCCCTCGTCGCCGACGACGGCGATGACGTCGGTGTCGCTGCCGCCCGCGAAGTTGAAGCCGAAGAGCGAATCGCCGGCAAGGTCGGCCACCGTCAGGCCGAGCACCGTGTCGCTGCCATTGCCGCCATAGAGAAGGTCGAGCCCGCCGTCGCCGCGCAGCAGGTCGCCGCCTTCGTCGCCGAACAGCGTGTCGTCCTCGCTGCCGCCGAAGATCCGGTCGTCGCCGGTCCCGCCGTCGAGCACGTCCGTGCCCTGGCCACCATAAATGACGTCGGCATGCGCCTCGCCCCAGGTGGAATCGGCGTCATTGCCGCCGATCAGGGTGTCGGCGTTCGTTCCGCCATAGAGCAGGTCGTCGCCGTCGTCGCCGTACAGCAGGTCGTTGTTGTCCCCGCCATAGAGCAGGTCCGCGTCTTCGTCGCCGAAGAGCGTGTCGTCGGAGCCATCGCCATAGAGGACGTCGGCGCCCTGGCCGCCATAGATCAGGTCGGTGTTGCTCTCGCCCCAGGCGGAATCCGCATCGTTGCCGCCGAACAGCGTATCGACGCTGGTCCCGCCATAGAGCAGGTCGTCGCCGTCGTCGCCGTACAGCAGGTCGTTGTTGTCCCCGCCATAGAGCAGGTCGTCGCCGTCCTCGCCGAAGAGCGTGTCGTCGGCGCCATCGCCGTACAGAACGTCGGCACCCAGGCCGCCATAGGCCAGATCGTCGTTGGCGCCGCCATAGACGAGGTCGGCATCGGCATCCCCATGGAGGGTGTCGGAGCTGCCTTCGCCGAAAAGGGTATCGGCACCTTCCGCGCCATAGACGAGATCGTTCCCCGTCCCGCCGACGATCGTCTCGGCATCGGTGCTGCCGACGAGGTAGTCATCGCCGCTGCCGCCGTAGAACAGGTCGTCGGCCGTCTCCCCCGCGGCCAGCGTGACGCTGTCGTTGCCTCCCAGCGCATCGGACAGATGATTGTAGTCGTCGAAGTCGAGCGCGCCGAGATCGACGCTGTCCGCGGCGTTGGTGAAGAGGGACGGGGCGATCGAGAAGTAGGTGAGGGAATCGGCCGGGTTGTAGGCCTGCTTCCAGACCAGGCCCTGGCTGCCGGCGACATGGATGTCGCCGGTGCCGTCGCCGTCGAGATCCAGGAAGTCGTTGCTCGAGCGGAAGCTGGTATCGCCCTCGTCGCCGACGACGGCGATGACGTCGGTGTCGCTGCCGCCCGCGAAGTTGAAGCCGAAGAGCGAATCGCCGGCAAGGTCGGCCACCGTCAGGCCGAGCACCGTGTCGCTGCCATTGCCGCCATAGAGAAGGTCGAGCCCGCCGTCGCCGCGCAGCAGGTCGCCGCCTTCGTCGCCGAACAGCGTGTCGTCCTCGCTGCCGCCGAAGATCCGGTCGTCGCCGGTCCCGCCGTCGAGCACGTCCGTGCCCTGGCCACCATAAATGACGTCGGCATGCGCCTCGCCCCAGGTGGAATCGGCGTCATCGCCGCCGTCCAGGGTGTCGGCGTTCGTTCCGCCATAGAGCAGGTCGTCGCCGTCGTCGCCGTACAGCAGGTCGCTGTTGTCCCCGCCATAGAGCAGGTCGGCGTCGTCCTCGCCGTGCAGCGTGTCGTCGGCGCCATCGCCATAGAGGACATCGGCACCCTGGCCGCCATAGATCAGATCGGCATTGGCGTCGCCCCAGGCGGAATCGGCATCGTTGTCGCCGAACAGCGTGTCCGCGTCCACCCCGCCATAGAGCAGGTCGTCGCCGTCGTCGCCGTACAGCAGGTCGTCGTCGTCCCCGCCATAGAGCAGGTCTGCGTCTTCTTCGCCGAAGAGCGTGTCGTCGGCGTTGTCGCCGTACAGAACGTCGTCGCCATGGCCACCGTAGGCAAGGTCGGGATTGTTCCCGCCATATGCCAGGTCGTTGCCGTCGCCACCGGACAGGGTGTCGGAATTGTCGTCGCCGAACAGGCTGTCGGCGCCGTCCTCGCCATCGATCAGGTCGTTCCCACCGGCGCCATAGACCAGATCGACGCCCGAGCCAGCCCAGATCTTGTCGTTGTTGGCGTCCCCGAGAAGGGTGTCGTTACCGACATAGTCGGGCGAATCCGCGTCGAGATCGCCATAGAGCAGGTCGTCGTTGGTCCCGCCATACAGGAAGTCGCCGCCGTTGCCGCCCATCAGGCTGTCGGCGCCGGTGCCGCCACTCAGGCTGTCGGCACCTTCCTCGCCATAGAGAAAATCGCCGCCACCGCCCCCCTCGATGGTGTCGTCGCCGGTGCCGCCGAAGATCGAATCCGCGCCGGGGCTGCTGTCGGCAGGAAAGGAATCGCTCCCACCATACAGAATTATCTCGGCCATTCTTCGAGCCCCCCAGCTCTATTTTGGACCCGATCTCGCTTCTGGCAAATACCGGCCGGCGCAACGCTAGCGTTCGTTCCGGACATTTGTCGAGAGATCATCGTCGAACTCCGGGCCCGCCGGTGACGGCGGGCCCGGGGGAGATTCTACACGAACTCGAAGTTGCCTGCTGCGAGCGAGGCCTTGGTGACGCCGGCGATGAGCACGAAGTTGCCCTGGCCGAGGTCGAGGACGGCGCCGTCCGGCGTATCGGTCAGGCGGGCGATCAGGTCCTCGATGGTGCCGATGCCGAGCGTGTCGGCGTCGAGCACGATCCGGTCGAGATCGGGGTCGAAGTCCTCGATGCGATCCTGGCCGGAATCGCTGCCGAAGTAGAAGCGGTCGGCGCCGCCGCCGCCGGCCAGCGTGTCCTGGCCGAGGTCGCCCGACAGCCAGTCGTCGCCATCCCCGCCGGAGAGACTGTCCGAGGCCTGGCCGCCATGCAGCGTGTCCTGGCCACTGCCGCCTTCGACGACGTCGTCGCCGAGATTGCCGTTCAACCGGTCGTCGCCGTCGTCGCCGTCGAGACGGTCCACGCCCTGCCCGCCATAGAGCGTGTCGGCGCCGTTGCCGCCGGCCAGCGTGTCGTTGCCCATGTTGCCGGACAGCAGGTCGCCATCCTCGTCGCCGTCCAGCCGGTCGTTGCCCTGGCCGCCATAGAGCGTGTCCCGGCCGTTGCCGCCCCGCAGGGCGTCCTCGCCCTGGTTGCCGGACAGCAGGTCGTCGCCGTTGTCGCCATGGAGGGTGTCGTCCCGGTCCAGGCCGTAGAGCGTGTCGTCGCCGGCCCCGCCGCGCAGCGAGTCCGCCGCCGAGCCGCCGAGCCCGAGGTCATTCCCGAACCCGTAGCCGTACACCCGCGAGCCCGGCTCCCCCGCCCGGGCCGGGCGGAGGGGGGCGGGGAGGCGGCGGGGTTCGTCCACCGGCGGGGGCGGTACGGGCGGCGGCGGCACGGGCGGCGGAGGAGGAGGACGATCGGTATCCAGCCGGATCAGGACGCCGGCCTCGCCGCCGATGGTCTGCTCCGTGGCTTCGAGGCGGGCGGACTCGTCGAATGCCACCTGCATGACGGCGGGTGCGCCAACCGTTTCCAGCGGGATCGTCTCGGCAGATCCGCCAGCGACGGCGCGGCCTGCCAGCAAAGTGGCCAGGTCGGTCGTGCCGCCGATCACGAAGATCGCATCGCCCTCCTCGAAGTCCGTGAAGAGGTCGCCGGCCAGTTCGTCCACCGTGCCCGCCACGAGATCGTCTCCGGCACCACCGGAGAGGACATCGGTGCCCTGGCCGCCATAGAGGAGATCCTGGTCGGCCTCGCCGTAGATCGTCTCGTCGTCTTCGCTGCCGAAGATCGTGTCGTCGCCGTCGCCGCCGTGGAACGCGTCGTCGCGCTCCTGCCCGCCCGCCAGGCTGACGCGGTCGTCGCCGGCCTGCGCGTCGGAGACGTTGGCGTAGTCGTCGAAGACCGCCGCATCGAGGTCGACCGTGTCGCCGATGGCGGAGAAGAGTCCCGGTTTCAGGGCGAAGACGGTCTGGCCGAGGACGGTGTCGCGGTGCCATTCCAGCCCGTCAGCGCCGGTGACCGAGATGTCGCCGTCGCCATCGCCATCCAGGTCCAGCGTGTCGCCATCGGCTGCGAACACGCCGCGCGTGTCGCTGCCGAGGATGGTGTCGAGCACGATCCGGTCGTCGTCCGATCCGGTCGTGTCGAAGTCGTCGATGGTATCGCCGCTCAGCTCCGCCAGCGTCCCGAAGACCGTGTCGGCAGAGCCGCCCAGCACCAGCCGGTCGTTGCCGGTGCCGCCGAACAGCCGGTCGCTACCCCCTTCACCCAAAAGAGTGTCGTCGTCGGCCTGTCCGTAGAGCAAGTCCCCGAGCAGGTCGCCATAGACGAGGTCGCCGCCGTCACCGCCCCACAGGGTGTCGAACCCCAGATCGCCGAACAGCGTATCGGCCTCGCCGTCGCCGTAGACCAGGTCGTCGCCGTTGCCGCCATAGACGAGGTCCAGGCCCTGGCCGCCATGGATCGTCTCCGCATCGACGCTGCCGATCAGTTGGTCGTTGCCCTGGCCGCCATAGAACAGGTCGTCCTGGGTCTGGCCACCGGCCAGGGTGACGCGGTCGTCCCCACCCAGCGCGTCGGAGAGGTTGGTGTGGTTCTCGAAGACGACCGTATCGAAATCGACGCTGTCGGCCCCCTCGGTGAAGAGCGGGACGGCGACCCGGAAGCTGGTGTAGCCGGTCAGCGTATCGGTCTGGCGCAGCCACTCGACCCCGTTGCCGCCCTGCACCCAGAGGTCGCCGACGCTGTCGCCATCGAGATCGACGGTGTCGCCGGACTGGACGAAGGCGCTGCGCGTGTCGCTGCCCAGAATGGTGTCGAGCAGGATGCGGTCGCCCTGGCCGCCGGTCGCGTCGAAGTCGGAAACGGTGTCGCCCGACAGATCCGACAGGCTGCCGAAGAAGCGGTCGGCGCTGCTGCCGCCGGTGAGCCGGTCGGCACCCTGGCCGCCCGACAGCAGGTCGTCGCCGTCGTCGCCCTGCAGCGTGTCGCCGTCGGCCTCGCCATAGAGCAGGTCGTTGCCGCCGCCGCCCGCGACCGCATCGTTGCCGTTGCCGCCGAGAATCCAGTCGATGGAGCTGTCGCCGCCGCCCTGGAGGATGTCGTTGCCGTCGCCGCCCAGCAGCGTGTCCTCGCCGCTCTCGCCGAGGATCGAGTCGTTGCCGGCCTCGCCATAGAGCAGGTCATTGTCGCCGCCACCAGACGCGCTATCGCTGCCGTCGCCACCCCAGGCGGTATCCGCGCCCGCGCCGGCATTGTTGAACCAGTCGTTGCCGTTCCCGCCATACATCTGGTCGGCGCCAGCGGCGCCGATCAGATTGTCGTCGCCGTTGCCGCCCCAGAGCGTGTCCGCGTCATTCTGGCCCAGCAGGTCGTCGTTGCCGTCGCCGCCGTACAGCACGTCCAGGCCATCGCCGCCTTCGAGGATATCGCGCCCGCCCTCGCCGAACAGCGTATCGGCGCCACCGTCGCCGCTGATCGACTCCTCGTCTCCGCTGCCGAGGATGTAGTCGTTGCCGGCGCCGCCCGAGAAGGTGTTGTCGCCGTCCTGGGTACCCGACAGCGTGACCGCGTCGTCCCCGCCCAGCGCCCTGGAAACGTTGAGGTAGTCGTCGAGGTCGACCGCGCTCAGGTCGACCGTGTCCGCGCCTTCGGTGAACAGGGGAACCGCGACCCGGAAACGCGTGTAGTCGTCGACGGTGTCGATCTCGCGCAGCCATGCGACGCCGTTGCCGCCCTGCACCTCGACATCGCCGACGCTGTCGCCGTCGAGGTCGAGGGAATCGCCGGACTGGGTGAACACATGGCGCGTGTCGCTGCCGAGGATCGTCTCCATGACGATCCAGTCTTCCTCCGACCCGGTCGTGTCGAAGTCGAGGATGGTGTCGCCGGTCAGCTCCGCCAGCGTGCCGAAGACGCTGTCGTCCCCTTCGTCCAGGCTCAGCTCGTCGCCGCCATCGCCGCCCGCGAGCTCGTCGTCGCCCTGGCCGCCATGGAGCCGGTCGCCGCCGTTGCCGCCCTCGATCGTGTCGTCGTCCGCGTCGCCATGGATCGTCTCGGCATCGACGCTGCCGACCAGATGGTCGTTGCCCTGGCCGCCATGGAACAGGTCGTCCTGGCTCTGCCCACCGGCCAGGGTGACGTAGTCGTCCCCGCCCAGCGCGTCGGAGACGTTGGCATAGTCGTCGAAGGCGACCGTGGTCAGGTCGACGGTGTCGTTGCCGTTGGAGAAGAGCCCCGGCTTCAGGGAGAAGGCCGTCTGGCCGCCGACCGTCTCGCGCTCCCACTGCAACCCGTCGGCACCGGTGACCGAGATATCGCCGTCGCCATCGCCGTCCAGGTCCAGCGTGTCGCCATCGGCTGCGAACAGGCCACGCGTGTCGCTGCCGAGGATGGTGTCGAGCACGATCCGGTCGTCGTCCGAGCCGGTCGTGTCGAAGTCGTCGATGGTATCGCCGCTCAGCTCCGCCAGCGTCCCGAAGACCGTGTCGTCCGAGCCGCCCAGCACCAGCCGGTCGTTGCCGGTGCCGCCGAACAGCCGGTCGCCACCGCCTTCACCCAAGAGAGTGTCGTCGTCGGCCTGTCCGTAGAGCAAGTCCCCGAGCAGGTCGCCATAGACGAGGTCGCCGCCGTCACCGCCCCACAGGGTGTCGAACCCCAGATCGCCGAACAGCGTATCGGCCTCGCCGTCGCCGTAGAGCAGGTTGTCGCCCTGGCCGCCATAGACGAGGTCCAGGCCCTGGCCGCCATGGAGCAGGTCGTTGCCGTTGCCGCCCGAGAGGGTGTCGGCGTCGGCATCGCCCAGGATCGTCTCGGCATCGACGCTGCCGACCAGATAGTCGCTACCCTGGCCGCCGTAGAACAGGTCGTCCTGGTTCTGCCCGCCAGCGAGGGTGACCCGGTCGTCCCCGCCCAGCGCGTCGGAAACGTTGTCATGGTCGTCGAGGACGACGGTGGTGAGGTCGACTGTGTCGGCGTCCGCGGTGAACAGCGGGACCTTCAGGGAAAAGACGGTCTGCCCGCCGATTGTTTCGCGTTCCCACTCGACCCCGTTGCCGCCGACCAGCCACAGGTCGCCTGTCCCGTTGCCGTCGAGGTCCAGGGTGTCGCCGGACTGGGTGAAGGCGCTGCGCGTGTCGCCGCCGAAGATGGTGTCGAGCAGGATGCGGTCGCCCTGGGCGCCGGTCGTGTCGAAGTCGAGGATGGTGTCGCTGTTCAGGTCCGCCAGCGGGCCGACGACGGTGTCGGCACCAGCGCCCAGGACGTAGCGGTCGCTGCCGTTGCCGCCATGGAGGCGGTCGGCGCCGCCTCCGCCGTACAGGAGGTCTGGGTAGTCCTCGCCATAGAGGATATCCGCTCCCTCGTCGCCATAGAGGACATCGCTGTTGGCGCCGCCGTAGAGCAGGTCCGCATCGTCGTCCCCGAACAGCGTGTCATTGCCGCCGCCGCCGGTGACGATATCCGCCCCCTGGTCGCCATAGACCGTATCGTCGCCGCCGCCCGCGTCGATGACATCGGCATCGGTGCCGCCATAGATCAGGTCGACGTTGAGTTCGCCATAGATGGTATCGGCGCCCGCGCCGCCAGAAAGGACATCGTCATTGGAGCCTCCGTAGAGAAGATCGGCGCCGTCATCTCCATTGATTGTGTCGTTGTTGGCGTCTCCATAGAGGGTATCCACCCCCTGGCCGCCATAGAGGAGATCGTTCTGGCTGGCACCATAGACCAAGTCGGCATCGTTGCCTCCGAAGAGCACGTCGGCGAAGGCGCCGCCATAGAGGTAGTCGTTGCCGTTTCCGCCATCGATGGTGTCGTTCTCGGCGCCGCCGTCGAGAGAGTCTGCCCCTGCTTCGCCATAGAGGTAGTCCGCACTGGCCCCACCCTCGATGGTGTCGTTGCCATTGCCGCCGAAGATCGTGTCGGCGCCGCTGCTGCTGGACGCCCCGAAGAAGTCGTCGGTGTCGAAGAGAGTGACCACAGCCATCGATACAGCCCCCACACACCGCGCCCACGACCTGAACCGCGGCGGAGTGCGCGCGCCGGCCCACGATCTGGCAGATTACTTGAAACTGAAGTGGCCATTTGCGTCGCCTGGATGACGACCGCGCGAAGCCGGGGGTGGGTTATAGCGTGCCGCGGTGCCCCGCGCCTCCGACAAGAGGCGTCGGTCGGAATTCTTTCGTCGAAGCCCGACCGGTGTTGGAGAACGCAGCGGTGCCGTGGCGCTCAGGCCGCCGCGGCACCGTAGTAGAGCATCACCGTGTGACGGGCCTCGGCGAAGAACAGCCAGCGCTCCACCAGCACGCCGGCCGTCGCGATCGGGGCGGCGAGGACGGCCGCCAGGGCCCCGGCCAGGCCGTCGCTCAGCAGCGCCAGCAACGCCAGCAGCAGCGGCACCGCGAAGCCCGCCACGAGCGCGATCACCCGCAGCCTGGCGGCGTGCTTGCGGGCGATGCGGAAGCCCATCTCTTCCAGCAGGTAGTTCTCGGAGGTGTGCGGCGCCTCCAGGAGCCGGACCTTGCCGATGCGGCCGAGGCCGGTCGCGCTCTCCGGGGTGGAGGCGGCGGCGGTGGTGTCGATGAAGCGCCAGTAGCCGAGCTTTAGCGCAAGTGCGCACGCCGTCGCGACCACGGCCAGCAGCGCCACGGCCGGTGCGGGAAAGGCGAAGAGGCGGCACAGCAGGTGCAGCCAGAGCGCCCCAGTCATCGCCGCCATGGCGAGGTAGTTGGGCGCGACCCAGCCGTTGTGCCAGCGCTGCACCGGCTTCAGCGAGGCATAGATCATCGCCGTGCAATAGACGGTCGCGACCGCCCCCACCGCCGCGAGCAGGCCGAGCAGGGCCGAGGCGACGCCGCCGAAGACCCAGGCCGCGGCGAAGAGGCCGGCCGGGACGAAGGTGAGCACGGCCGCCAGCCCCTCGCGCGACAGCCAGGACGAGCGCCATTGCGACAGCGCCCGCCAGGCCCGCTCCGGATGGCCCAGATGCAGGGTGGAGGACAGGAGGCCGCCGGCGATCGCGGCCAGCGCCAGGCCGGTCGCGAGCAGGGCGAAGCCGGTCGAGCCGGGCAGCCAGCCCATGGGCGCGAGCAGCCCCAGGAACGCGAGCAGGCCGTAGCCGGCGCCGGACGCCGTGGTGAAGGCGATGACGGAAAGGGCAGGGTGCACGGGGGCGGTCTCGCCTATCGGGAGAGGATGCGGTCGATCCAGTGGAGGAAGCCGCCCGGCTCCGCCTTGACGACGGGGGCGAGCGAAGCGGCGGCGCCGGTCGACCCCACCGCGGTGCGCGGCGAGCGCGGCGGCAGGTACTTGTTGACCGGCTTGTAGCCCAGCTCCGGCAGAAGGTCGTAGCCGCCGCGCTCGCGCACGATGGCCGACACTTTGCTGTCCGGATCGCCGAGATCGCCGAAATGGCGGGCCGATGCCGGGCAGGTGGAGACGCAGGCCGGCACCCGCTCCTCCACCTCCAGCCGCTCGTTGTAGATACGGTCGATGCAGAGCGTGCATTTCTTCATCACGCCCTGGTCCCAGTCATACTCCCGGGCGCCGTAGGGGCAGGCCCAGGAGCAGAGCTTGCAGCCGATGCAGAGGTCCTCGTTGACCAGGACGATGCCGTCCTCGCTGCGCTTGTAGGAGGCGCCGGTCGGGCAGACCTCGACGCAGGCCGGCTGCTCGCAATGCAGGCAGGATTTCGGGAAATGTACGGTGCGGCCGGCGGCACCGTCGCCCGCCTCGAAGCTGTGGATGCGGTTGAACCAGACGCCGGCCGGGTCGCTGCCGTAGGGGTCGCGGTCGGTCAGCGGGGCGGCATGGCCGCCGGTGTTCCATTCCTTGCAGTTGACCGCGCAGGCATGGCAGCCGACGCAGATGTCGAGGTCGATGACGAGGCCGAGCTTCTTGCCCATGGCAGGCTGGGGCAGGCTGGTCATCGGCCGGCCCTCCGCCGCCGGAACAGCTCGCCGAAGCGCGAGATCGCGGGCGGCGCCGTCATTCCGGGCGGGTCGGGGATCGGCGCGAAGGCCGGCTCCGTGGCGGCGAGCGGGACGGCCGCCTTCTCCACCCGCACGCGCAGGTCGTACCATGCCGCCTGCCCGGTGACCGGGTCGGCATTGGCGTAGCGCAGCCCGTCGCCCTCTGGCGGCAGCAGCTCCGAGATGACGTGGTTGAGCAGGAAGCCCTTGCGGCTTTCGCCCGCATCCTCGGCCAGGTTCCAGGTGCCGGAGCGCTTGCCGATGGCGTTCCAGGTCCACACCGTGCCGGGCTCGACCCCCTCCATCAGCTTCGCCTGGACGGTGATCTGCCCGTGGTGGCTGGTGACGGTGACCCAGTCGTCGTCGGCGATGCCGAGCCCCTCGGCGGTGACGCGGTTCATGTGCAGGCGGTTGCGGCCGTGGATCTGCCGCAGCCAGGCGTTCATCGACCCCCAGGAATGGTACATCGCCGCCGGCCGCTGGGTGACGGCGTGGAGCGGGAACTCTGCCGGGTCGACCGCGGCGTGCTCGAAGGGCGCGTACCAGATCGGCAGGGGATCGAAATGCTTGCGCACCCGCTCGCGGTGGCGCTCGGGCGGCTGCACCGTGCCATGGCCCTCGGCCGCCAGGCGGAAGCGCTGCAGCACCTCGGAATAGAGCTGCAGGATGATCGGCTGGGCGGCGCCGATGAAGCCGAAGCGCGCCGCCTTCTCCAGGTAGGCCTTGTTGGCGTGCTTGTAGTAGCGCTCCTCCGGTTCGAACTTGTGCCGCCAGAAGCACTCGTTGGCGATGTAGGCCTCGACCTGCTTCGGGTTGGGCGCGCCGCGGCCCTCGGTCTCGCCGTTCTCGCCGCGCCAGCCGGCCAGCATGCCGATGCCGGGCGCGCGCTCGTGGTTGGCGATGTAGTCGCGATAGAGGCCGGGGTAGCGCGGGCGGCCGTCGGGATGGACCAGGCCGGGCAGGCCGAGGCGCGCGCCCAGCTCGATCAGCACGTCCTGGAAGGGGCGCACGTCGCGGTCGGGCTCGACGATCGGCTGGCGGATCGCGTCGGCCGCGCCGTCCGCGTCGCAGATCGGCCGGTCGAGCAGCGAGATGCAGTCGTGCCGCTCCAGATAGGTCGTGTCGGGCAGGATCAGGTCGGCATAGGCGACCATCTCCGAGGCGAACGCATCCGAGTAGATGATGTGCGGGATCTTGTACTCGCCGGTCGCCTCGTCCTTGTCGGTCAGCATGGCGATGGTGCCCGGCACGTTCATGGCCGAGTTCCAGCTCATGTTGGCCATGAACATGAAGAGCGTGTCGATCGGGTAGGGATCACCCTTCCAGGCGTTGGTGATGACCATGTGCATCATGCCGTGGGCGGCGACCGGAGCCTCCCAGGAATAGGCCTTGTCGATGCGGCCCGGCGTACCGTCCGCCTCCACCAGCAGGTCTTCCGGCCCGGTCACGAAACCGAGCGGCGGGCCGGCCATCGGCTTGCCGGGCTCGATGGTGCCGGGCTTGCCGGCGGGCTTGATCGGCGGCGGGCAGGGCCGCGGGAAGGGGGGCTTGTAGCGAAAGCCACCCGGCGTATCGATGCTGCCCAGCAGCATCTGCAGCAGGTGGATCGCCCGGCAGGTGTGGAAGCCGTTCGAGTGGGCCGAGATGCCGCGCATCGCAAGCATGGCGACCGGCCGCCCGACCATCCGCTCGTGGCGGCGCCCGGCCCAGTCGGTCCAGGGCTGCTCGATGACGACCTCCTCGGCGAAGGCGGCGTGGGCCAGTTCGGCGGCGATGCGGCGGATGGTGTCGGCCGGCACGCCGGTCCGCTCCGCCACCGCGTCGGGCGCGTACGCGTCGTCGAGGTAGCGCTGGGCCAGGAGCTGGAAGGCCGGCACGGCGTCGCGCCCGTCGGCCAGCTTGTAGTTCCCGACCATGGCCGGCGAGGCGTCGGCCGCCATGGCGTCGCCCGGCCCCTCGCGGTTGCGGTCCCAGCACAGCGGCCGGCCCTCGCTGTCGCGGGCGAACAGGCCGTCCCCGGCGGTGCCGGGGGCCTGGATCACCAGCCAGTGGGCGTTGGTGTAGCGGGCGAGGTATTCGAGATCGACCTTGTCGGCGCGCAGCAGCTCGTGGATCAGCGCCAGGACGAACAGGCCGTCGGTGCCGGGCCGGATGCCGACCCACTCGTCGGCGATGGCGGAGTATCCGGTGCGCACCGGATTGACCGAGACGAACTTGGCGCCGCGGCCCTTGATGTGGCCGAGGCCGATCTTGATCGGGTTGGAATCATGGTCTTCGGCCACCCCGAACATCAGGAAGTAGCGGGTGTGGTGCCAGTCCGGCTCGCCGAACTCCCAGAACGACCCGCCGATCGTGTAGAGCCCGGCCGCCGCCATGTTGACCGAACAGAAGCCGCCATGGGCCGCGTAGTTGGGGGTGCCGAACTGGCTCGCCCACCAGCCGGTCAGGGCCTGGCTCTGGTCACGGCCGGTGAAGAAGGCGAGCTTGCGCGGATCGGTGCGGCGGATGTTGCCGAGCCAGCCCTCGGCGATCGCCATCGCCTCGTCCCAGCTGATCGCCTTGAACTCGCCCCGGCCGCGCTCGCCGACGCGCAGCATCGGCTGCGTCAGGCGGGCCGGCGCGTACTGGGTCATGATCCCGGCCGAGCCCTTGGCGCACAGCACGCCGCGGTTGACCGGGTGGTTCTTGTTGCCCTCGATGTAGCGGACCGTGCCGTCCTTCAGGTGCACCTTGATGCCGCAGCGGCAGGCGCACATGTAGCAGGTCGTGAACTTCACCTCGTCCGACACGGTCGGGGAAAGATCGATTTCCTCCTTGACCGTTCGGAACATATCCTGGATGGGCATCTACGGGTCCGGTTCGCGGGCGGGCCGCGATCTTAGACGATTTGCGCCCGCAACCAACTGCAACCGTCTCGCAACAACCGTCTCGCACCACCGGGGCCGCATGGCGCTGACACCCACCGCGATCTGCTTCGGGCTGTCCGCCCTGTCCCTGGCCTTCGGGTTGTGGCACGACCGCCGCCCCTGGCAGCCGGGCAAGCGGAACCTGTTCTGGATGATGTTCGCCGGCATGACCGGGTGCCTGGTGTTCGGCATCCACCTCTTCAACCTGCTCGTCCGCTGACGCCGGAGGACCCGATCGATGGACATGGTCGAACTCGACACCTCGGGCCTGAAGTGCCCGCTGCCGGTCCTGAAGGCGCGGCGCGCCCTCGCCAGGACGCCTCCGGGCGGCCTGCTGCGCGTGCTGGCGACCGACCCCGGGGCCTTGAAGGACTTCGAGGTGATGTGCGGCCAGGCCGGCCTCGTCCTGGAGCAGTGGAGCGAGGCGGGCGGGACCTGGACGATCGACCTGCGCAAGCCGGCCTGAAGCCGGCCGGCGGGTCACCGCGGCTGCGCGGCGGCTTCCTTGTAGTAGGCCTCGGCGCCCGGGTGGAACGGGATGGTGACGCCGGCCTGCGCCGTCTGCAGCTGGATGTTGCGCGCCTCCGGGTGGCCGCCGTCGAACAGGCGACGCGCGGTCGGATGCCATAACGACTTGGCGATCGCGTGGACCAGCGTGTCCGGCAGCTCGGCATCGACCACCCACAGGGCGGAGACGCTGACGGTCGGCACGGCCGGCACGTCGGGATAGGTCTGGTTCGGGATGATCGTGTCGACGAAGAACGGGCCGGTGCTGCGCAGCACGTCGGCCGGCGGGCCGACCACCGGAAGCAGGCGGATGGGGATGCGCCGGGCCAGCTCGTCGATGGCCGAGACGGGATAGCCGCTGATGAAGAAGAAGGCGTCGATGCTGCCGTCGCGCAACGCGTCCGCCGCGGCACCGGTGCGCAGGTAGGAAGGCTGGATGTCCTTCTCCTGCACCCCGTGCGCGGCCAGCACCAGCACCGCGTCGACCCGGGTGCCCGAGAACTCCTCGCCGAGCGCCACGCGCTTGCCGCGCAGGTCGTCGATCGCTTCGATCCGCGAGTCGCGGCGGACCACCACATGCACCGGCTCGCGGAAGAGTGCGGCCACCGCCCGCAGCGACGCAAACGGCCCCTTGTTCTCGAACAGGCCGATGCCCTTGTAGGCCCAATGCGCGATGTCCGCCTGGCAGAGGGCGGATTCCGCACGCTTGGCCTGCATCAGCGAGATGTTCTCGACCGAGCCCTGGGTCGACTGGGCGACCGCGATCAGGCCGGGCACGCCGCAGCTGCCGCCCTTGTCGCAGGGGCGGGAGCCGGGCGGGTTGCTGATCGCCGAGGCGAGCAGGCGGCCGATCGGGAAGTAGGTGCCGCCGGCGCCGCCGGTGGCGATGCGGAAGAAGCGCACCGGCCCGCTTCGATCCACCTCCGGCGCCTGGGCGAGCGCCGACCCCGGCACGAGCGCGCTGGCGCCGGCCCCGGCCAGCCCCAGCAGGACATCCCGGCGCCGCACGCCGGAGGCCTTCTCGGTGCGCCGCGGTGACGCTTTGCCGTCGGTCGGCACGGGCATCGGCTCCTTCATCTGATCACTCGAACATGGTACGGGCCACAGTACGGGACGGCCCCGGTCCGACCAATCAACGAATTGCGAACGAACGCTATTCCGGACCGGTTCCCGTGCCGGCCGGCGGCGGCCGGACGACCGCCGCCAACCTTCATACGCAGCGTCACGCCCGCTCGATCACCATGGCGATGCCCTGGCCGACGCCGATGCACATGGTGCACAAGGCCCGCTTGCCGCCGGTCTCGGCCAGCTGGTAGGCCGCGGTCGCGACCAGCCGCGCGCCGCTCATGCCGAGCGGGTGGCCGAGCGCGATGGCCCCGCCGTTCGGATTGACCCTGGGGTCGTCGTCGGCCAGGCCCAGCTGGCGGGTGACGGCGAGCGCCTGGGCCGCGAACGCCTCGTTCAGCTCGATCACGTCGATGTCGGCGATCGTGAGGCCGAGCCGGTCGAGGATCTTGCGCGAGGCGGGCACCGGGCCGATGCCCATCACCCGCGGCTGCACGCCGGCGCTGCCGCCGGTGACGATCCGCGCGATCGGCGTCAGGCCGTGGCGGCGGGCAGCCGCCTCGGACGCGACGATGACCGCCGCAGCACCATCGTTGACGCCGGAGGCATTGCCGGCGGTGACGGTGCCGCCGGCACGGAACGGCGCCTTCAGCCGGGCCAGCGATTCCAGGGTGGTGTCGCCGCGCGGATGTTCGTCGCGATCGACGACGACGGCCGGCCCCTTGCGCTGGGCGATCGGCACCCCGACGATCTCGCGGGCCAGCCGCCCAGACTGCTGCGCCGCCGCTGCCTTGTGCTGGCTGCGCACCGCGAACGCATCCTGGTCGGCGCGGGCGATCTGGAAATCCTCGGCCACGTTCTCGGCCGTCTCGGGCATGGAATCGATGCCGTATTGTGCCTTCATCAGCGGGTTCACGAAGCGCCAGCCGATGGTCGTGTCGTAGATCTGGGCGTCGCGCGAGAAGGCGGTCTCCGCCTTGCCCATGACGAACGGCGCGCGCGACATGCTCTCGACGCCGCCGGCGACGATCAGGTCGGCATCGCCGGCCCGGATCGCCCGCGCGGCGATCGCGATCGCGTCCATCCCCGACCCGCACAGGCGGTTGACGGTGGCGCCCGGGATGTCGGCGGGCAGGCCGGCCAGCAGTGCCGCCATCCGCGCGACGTTGCGGTTGTCCTCGCCCGCCTGGTTGGCGCAGCCATAGATCACGTCGTCGACCGCCTGCCAGTCGACCCCGGGATTGCGCTCGACCAGGGCGCGCAGCGGCACCGCGCCCAGGTCGTCGGTGCGCACCGACGACAAGACGCCGCCGTAGCGGCCGATCGGCGTGCGCACGGCATCGCAGATGAAGGCTTCGGTCATGGGGCTCCTCCGTTGCTGTCTCGACTGGGCTCTCGATGGGGATGGCGGGCAAACTATGCGCTCTTCCGCCTCGCGTCATCCGGCGACGCGCATCCGCGATGCCCGGGCGACGACGCGAATTTTCGGTTGTTGAAGCGATGCAGTCGGGGTCATGAAGTGGGACAGTTGGTTCGATCGACCACAAGTCTCCAGGCGGATTTCGCTTGACGAATATTTTGGTCGAATCCCTCGAATCGCATTATCGTCGATCACATGAGAGAGCCCGGATAAATGACCGTAGCGCAGATCACGCAACCGCGTCTCATACAGGTAGGTGCCGGGGCCGTCGGCGACATCGCAAGCGTGCTGAACCGGATCGGCGGGCAGCGCCCTCTCATCGTCACCGACGCCTACATGGTTTCCAGCGGCACCATTGATCGCGTGACCAGCCCGTTGAAGGCGGCGGGGATCGCCTTCGACATCTTCGCCGATACCGTGCCCGACCCGACCACCACGGTAGTGGAGGCCGGTACCGCCGCGCTGCAGGCCGGGGGCTACGACAGCATCATCGCGCTGGGCGGCGGCAGCCCGATCGACACCGCCAAGGCCATGGCCGTGCTCGCCGCCAACGGCGGGGCGATGCGCGACTACAAGGTGCCGAACGACATTCCCAGGATGGGCCTGCCGCTGGTGGCCATTCCGACGACGGCGGGAACCGGCGCGGAGGTGACGCGCTTTACCGTCATCACCGACGTCGAGCGGGACGAGAAGATGCTGATCGCCGGGCTGCCCTGCGTGCCGGCCGCCGCCCTGGTCGATTTCGAGCTGACCATGACGATGCCGCGCCGGCTGACCGCGGACACCGGCATCGACAGCCTGACCCACGCGATCGAAGCCTATGTGAGCCGGCGGGCCAACCCGATGTCGGACACCTATGCGGTCCGCGCGATGGGGCTGATCGCGCGCAACATCCGGCGCGCCTGCAGCGACCCGTCCGACCGTGGCGCGCGCGAGGCGATGATGCTGGGCGCCACGCTGGGCGGGCTTGCCTTCACCAATTCCTCGGTCGCGCTCGTCCACGGGATGAGCCGGCCGATCGGGGCCTTCTTCCACGTGCCCCACGGACTTTCGAACGCCATGCTGCTGCCTGCCGTGACGGCCTACTCGGCCGGCTCGGCGCTGCCCCGCTATGCCGACTGCGCCAGAGCCATGGGCGTGGCCGGCACGGACGAAGGGGACCAGGCGGCGGTGGCGGGTCTCCTCGACGAGTTGCGGCGTCTCAACGAGGAGCTGGAGGTACCCACGCCGCAATCCTACGGCATCGAAAAGGAGCGCTGGAACTCGCTGCTGCCCACCATGGCGCAGCAGGCGCTGGCTTCCGGCTCGCCCGGCAACAATCCGCGCGTGCCATCGGCCGAGGAGATCCTGGACCTGTATCGACAGGTCTGGTCCTAGGACGAGCCAATCCAGGGGAGAACCCAGTCATGGCTGTGAAAGCGAAGAAGACGACAGCAAAGAAAGCCGAAAAAGCAGACGCCGCACCGGCCGAGAAGAAGCCCGTAGCAGCGAAGAAGAAGGCGGCGCCCGCGGTCAAGGCGACGCCGGCGAAGAAGTCGGCCGCCAAGGCGCCGACGGCCGCGAAGGCGGAAGCCACGGCCGCCCCCGCCGCGAAGCCCGCCAAGGCGGCACCGGCCGCGAAGGCCGCCGCGCCCAAGGCGGCGGCCAAGCCTGCGACCAGGAAGGCCGCGGCCGCCCCGGCTGCGGAGAAGCCGGCAGCGGCCAAGGCCGCCCCCGCCAGGAAGGCGACGGCGGAGAAGCCCGCAGCGGAGAAACCGGCCGCCAAGCCGGCCGCGAAGAAGGCCGCAACGAAGCCGGCCGCCGCCGCAGCCAAGGCCGCGCCCGCCAAGAAGGCACCGGCCAAGAAGAAGGCGAGCGCATCCAAGGCGGCCCCGCCCGCGGCGATGGGCTGACCTGCCGACCGCTTACCGATCTCTTCGATCGATCCCGTCGCGCCGCAGCCGTTCGTGCGGCGCCCCGGACCGGGGCGCGGGGGAAGAGGGCGGCGACGGTTGATCCATGCGTCGGCTGACGTGGCTCCGGCCGATGCGGCATCAAGGCCCCCGATCGCGGACGCCGCCATCATGGCGCCCCGCGATCGGGGTTGGCTTCCGGGGTTCAGCTGCCCTTCGCCACCAGGGACACCGACACCGTGCGCGCACCGCCCGGCAGGCCGGCATACTCGACCGAGACGGTGCGGCCGATCGCCGGGACGGCCGGGAGAAGCGGCGAGAAGGACCCCAGGCTGATGACGTCGCCGGCCTGCAGCTTGCGCCCGGCCGCCTTCAGGTCCTGCACCAGCCAGCGCACGACGTTGAGCGGATGGTCGAGGACGGCGGCGCCGGTCGACTGCGCCAGCGCCTTGCCGGTGTCGTCGCTCATCCGGATGGTCATCGCCGCCAGGGCGGCGGCGAATGCCTCGGTCGCTTCCACTGGGATGTCCTCGCCGACCACCCCGAGCCGGGCGGCGACGTTGATCGCCGTCAGGTTGGCGCCGTCCAGCAGTTCGCCCTGGGCGAAGGCGAGGTCGGGCAGCTCGATGAACGGCACCACCGCGGACAGGCTGCGCAGGATGTCGATGTCGGTCGTGGCATCGTTGATGGCCGCATCGCGGACGCGGACCAGCATGTCCGCCTCCATCACCGGGATCGAGCCGTAGGGGACCGCGACCCTGGCCCCGGCCGGCAGCAGCATCTTCTCCAGCAGGACGCCGCGCACCGGGTGGGGGACCTTGAAGCGCTCCTGCGTGGGCTTGCTGGTCAGCCCGACCTTGTAGCCGACCGGCCGTCCCAGCTCGGCAGACAGGCTGGCGACGATCGCATCCTGGGCGCAAAACCCGTCGGCGAGCGACAGGCCCGGCCCGAAGCTGCGGGCCGGCGTCATCGTCCGGTAGTCGGCGACGAAGCGGGCGATGGCGGCAGCGTCGGGGCAGGCGGCCTGGGCGCTGGATGCGGCCAGGAAGAAGGCGGCAGCAAGGGCACGGCGCATGGACAGTTCCTTCGGGGACGGGCCGACCTGGAGGCCGGCCACTATAGCGGGCGGGCCGGCCGCGGTCGATCGGCCGGCAACGCCGTCACCGACGCGGCAGCTTCCGGATCCATGCGGCGATCGTGGCCACCACCTCGCCGTCGAGCCCGATGAACCCGTGCGCCGATTGCGCTTCGCAGGGATCGCCCCGTCCCGGCGGACCGTCGAGCATCGCCACGTCGACGGTCCCGCCGTGCCACGCCCGGAACTGGTCGATCGATTCGGGCAGCGTGAGCCGGCAGGTGTCCTTGAGATGGCCGACGACGAGCAGCGGCAGCCGGGCCAGCGCGGGGTCACCGCCGATCGCGTTCCGGAAGTTCGGCTGCCTGTCGCCCGCCGGCATGAGCATGGCCGCCGTCATCACCAGCGCGTCGGGCCGGGCGGACCCGGTCGCGTGGCGCAGCGCGGCCCCGGCCGAAGGTGCGCCGCGACTGGTCGCGACGAGGACGACCGGTTCTCGGATCGTGCGCATATGCTGCACCAGGGCCCCGATGTCGCGACCGTGCGGCGCACCCGAGCGATAGCCCTGCACGACGCCGCCCGGTGTCTTGAGGTCGGGCGCGATGTCCGGCACGAGCGTGGCGAAGCCGGCCGCGGCATAGGCGGCTCGGGTGCGGACGAGCTGGTTGCCGCCGCCCCAGGCGATGCTCCCGTCGCTCCCGAGGTCGAGTCTGCCGTGTCCGCCGACCAGCAGGATGACGGAGCCGGCCGGTGCGGCCGGGCTGACCAGCAGCGCGCGGATCTTCTGATCGCGCGACGGCACCTCGATCACGCTCTGGGTCTGCGCCTGCGCCGGCCCCGGAGCGGCGGCGAGAATCAGGAGCGCGAGAAGCATTCGCATGGCTTCCTCCCTGTGCCGCCACCGAACGGCGGGCGCGCCCCGAGCCCGCAGGGGCCGGTACGCTCAATGCAAGTATCGGAATCAGCTTCCCACGAGAATGCCGTGCCAGGGAAGGGCCGGGTGTCGCGCGCTGCCCTATCCGCCGAGGCCGAGATGACGGCGCGCCACCTCGGGGGTGGCGAGCAGGTCCGCCGACGTGCCGGTCCAGACCACCCGGCCGCGCTCCAGGATGGCGTGCCGGTCGCACAGCCGGGCCAGGGCCTCGACGTCCTTGTCGACGACCAGAATCGTGAGCCCCTCGGCGCGCAGGCGGGCCAGGGACGACCAGATCTCGCGCCGCACCAGCGGGGCCAGCCCTTCCGTCGCTTCGTCGAGAATCAGCAGCCGCGGGTTGGTCATCAGCGCCCGGCCGATCGCCAGCATCTGCTGCTCGCCGCCCGACAGCTCCGAGCCGAGGTTGCCGGCGCGTTCGGCCAGGCGGGGAAAGAGCTGGTGGATGCGCGCCAGCGTCCATCCGCCGGCGCCGGCGCCGGCCCTGGCCGTGGCCACCAGGTTCTCGTGCACCGTCAGGTTGGGGAAGATCTGGCGCCCCTCCGGCACCAGGCCGATCCCGGCGCGGGCGATGCGATGCGCCGGCAGGCCCGCGACGGGCTGCCCGGCGAAGCGGATGATGCCGGCCTGCAGCGGCAGCAGGCCCATGACGGTGCGGATCGTCGTCGTCTTGCCCATGCCGTTGCGGCCGAGCAGGGCCACCGCCGAGCCGGCCTCGACCACCAGGTCGACCCCGAACAGCACCTGGCTGCGGCCGTAGGCGGCCTCGACCCCGGCCAGTTGCAGCAGCGGCCCGGTCATCGGGCGTCGTCGCCAAGATAGGCGGCGCGGACGGCGGCATCGGCGCGGATCCGGTCCGGCACGTCGCAGGCGATGACCCGGCCCTCGGCCATCACGGTGATCCGGTCGGCCAGCGCGAAGACCGCCTCCAGGTCGTGCTCCACCAGCACGATGCCCGGCCGTTCGCCGGGTGCCTGCCGGATCGATTGCAGGAGCGCCACCATGGCCCGCGATTCCTCCGGACCGGTGCCGGCGATGGGCTCGTCCAGCAGCAGCAGGCGCGGCCGGCCGGCCAGCGCCATCGCCAGTTCGAGCTGGCGCTGTGCGCCGTGGGCCAGGTCGCCGGCCAGCCGCGATTCCTGGGCAGCGAGCCCGACACGTGCCAGCAGCCGGCGGGCGCCGTCCAGCAGGACGGGATCGTGCATCGCCGCGCGTCCCATGCCGAAACCCCGGCCCACCGAGGCCAGCACCGCCAGCACCGCGTTCTGGAGGACCGGGAAGTCGGGGATGACGGCAGTGATCTGGAAGGCTCGGGCGATGCCGAGGCGTGCGCGGGCAAAGGCCGGCAGGCGGGTGATGTTCGTCCCGGCGAACTCGATCTCGCCCGCATCGGGCCGGGCCTCGCCCGCGAGGAGCGCCAGGAAGCTGCTCTTGCCGGCCCCGTTGGGCCCGATCACGGCATGCACCTCGCCGGGCAGGACGGTGAATTCGACATGGTCGACCGCGACCAGGGCACCGTAGCGGCGGACCAGCCCCCGGACCGACAGCAGCGGCGTCATCGGCGGCCCCGCAGCGCGGCCAGCAGGCCGTGCAGGCCGCGCCGCGCGACCAGGGCCATGGCGACCAGGATCGCGCCCAGGATCAGCATCCAGTGCTGCGTCAGCCCCGCCAGCACCTCCTCCAGGATCAGCAGCACGGCCGCGCCCAGGATCGCCCCGTGCAGGGTGCCGATGCCGCCCAGCAGGACCATCACCACCAGTTCCCCCGATCGCTGCCAGCTCATGTAGGCGGGGCTGACGAAGTCCGTCATGTGGGCGAGCAGGCAGCCGGCGATGCTGGCCGCCATGCCGGACAGGACATAGGCCAGGAGCCGGTGGCGCCGGATGTCGAAGCCGAGCGCGCGCATCCGCCGCTCGTTGGACCGCGCGCCCTGCAGGACGAGGCCGAAGCGGGATGCCACCAGGTGCCGGCCCAGCAGCAGGAAAAGGACCAGCCAGGCGATCGCCACCCAGTAGAGGGTGCGGTCGTCGCTGAGGTCGAGCGGCCCGAGCCGGGCCGCGTCCCACAGCGTCAGCCCGTCGTCGCCGCCATAGGCCTTCAGCGACACCGCCAGGAAGAACAGCATCTGGGCGAAGGCGAGCGTGATCATGATGAAGGCCACGCCCGCGGTGCGCAGCGCGATCAGCCCGGTCACCAGGGCGAACAGCCCCCCGGCGGCGAGCGCGGTCGCCCAGTGGACCGGGGCCGCCGTCACCCCGTGGCTGGTCCAGATGCCAACCGAATAGGCGCCGATGCCGAGGAAGGCCGCGTGGCCCAGGCTGACCAGCCCACCATAGCCCAGGATCAGGTCGAGCGACAGGGCGGCGATGGCGAAGATCGCGACCCGGGTTGCGAAGCCGACATAGTAGCCCTGTCCGGCCAGATCGGCCGCAAACGGCAGCAGGACGGCCATCGCCAGGAGGATGGCCCACAGGGCAGCGCGCGGCATCCCCGGATCAGCCGGTGCGGGCGGCGAACAGGCCCTGCGGGCGGATCGCCAGCACGACCGCCATGGTCAGGTAGATCAGCATCGAGGCCAGGGCCGGCCCGACCGCGTTGGCCGCCGACGGCGCCAGCAGGTCGCGCAGCAGGGCCGGCAGGAAGGCGCGGCCGATCGTGTCGACGAAGCCGATCAGCAGGGCCGCCGCGAAGGCACCGCGGATCGAGCCGATGCCGCCGACGACGATCACCACCAGGGTCAGGATCAGCACCGGCTCGCCCATGCCGGGCTCGACCGACAGGATCGGCCCGGCCATCGCGCCCGCCAGGGCCGCCAGGCCGGCGCCGAGCGCGAAGACGGCGGTGTAGAGCCGGCCGATATCCACCCCCAGCGCCGACACCATGGTGCGGTTGCTGGCACCGGCGCGGATCAGCATGCCGAGCCGGGTGCGGGCGATCAGGAGATAGAGGCCAGCGGCGACCGCGACGCCTGCCGCGATCACCACCAGCCGATAGGCCGGGTAGGGAGCCCCGGGCAGGATCTCGACCGTATGGGACAGGGCCGCCGGAACGGTGACGAAGATCGCCGCCGGCCCCCAGATGATCCGCGCCAGCTCGTTGAAGAACAGGATCAGGCCGAAGGTCGCCAGGACCTGGTCGAGGTGATCGCGCCGATAGAGCAGCCGCAGCGCCGCCATCTCGATGGCGACCCCCAGCAGGGCGGCCGCGGCCACGGCGGCGGCGAGCCCGGCCAGGAACGAGCCGGACCAGGCGAAGACCGCCGCCATGGCATAGGCGCCCGCCATGTAGAGCGAGCCATGGGCGAGGTTGATCAGGCCCATGATGCCGAAGACCAGAGTCAGCCCTGCCGCCATCAGGAACAGCATGACGCCCAGCTGCAGCCCATTCAGCGCCTGGGTCAGCAGGAGGATCGGGTCCAAGGTCCCTACCGCAGTCGAAGGTCCGGCCGGTGCCCGCCTATTTCATCGCGCAGTCGCCGACGTAGGAGTCGGCATGGTCCTTGAAGACGACGCCGCGGTTCACCTGTTCCAGGCTGCCGTCGGCGGCCTTCACCGTCTCCACCAGGTAGAAGTTGTGGATGGGGAAGTTGTTGGTGTTGAAGCGGAAGGGACCGCGGACCGACTCGAACTTCGCGGTCTTGATCGCGGCCGCCAGGGCCTCCCGGTCGGACACCTTGCCGCCGGCACCGCGGATCGCGGCATCCAGCAGGCGGGCTGCGTCGTAGGCCTGGGCGGCGAAGGTGGACGGCGTGCTGCCGTACTTCTTCCGGTAGTCGGCGACGAAGCGCTTGCTGGCGGCGTTGTCGAGGTCGGCGGTCCAGAAGGCGGCCGTGAAGGTCCCGACCGCCGCCTCGCCCTGGGCCGGTAGCGTGGAGGCGTCGACGGTGAAGGCCGAGTAGAGCGGGAAGTCCTTGTTGAGGCCGGCCTGGGCGTACTGCTTGACGAAGTTGACGCCCATGCCGCCCGGATAGAAGACATAGACCGCCTCCGGCTTGGCGGCGCGGACCTGCGCCAGCTCGGCCGAGTAGTCGGGCTGGTTGACGGCCGTGTAGACCTCTCCCAGCACCTCGCCCTTGAAGTAGCGCTTGAACCCGGCCAGCCCGTCGCGCCCGGCCTGGTAGTTCGGGGCCATCAGATAGACCCGCTTCACGCCCTTGGTCTGGAGGTGCTGGCCGACCGCCTCGTGCGACTGGTCGTTCTGCCAGGATGCGGCGAAGAAATAGGGCGAGCACAGCTTGCCGGCGATCGGTGAGGGGCCGGCATTGGCGCTGATCATCGGCGTCTTCGATTCCGTCAGCGGCTTGTGGATCGCCATCATGACGTTCGAGAAGACGACGCCCGCGACGACGTTGACGCGGTCGCGGTCGATCAGCTTGCGGACGACCTGGACGCCGACGTCCGGCTTCAGCTGGTCGTCTTCCTTGAGGATCTCGGTGGGCAGGCCGCCCAGCTTGCCGCCGGCATGGTCGACGCCGACCTGGAAGCCCTGCAGCAGGTGCTCGCCCAGCGCGGCGTTGGGACCGGAAAAGGTCGCGACGAAACCGACCTTCAGCGTCTCCTGCGCCATGGCCGGGGCACCGGCCGCCATTGCGCCGGCCACGGCCGCCATCAGAACCTTCCGCATCCCCTGCCTCCCCGAAACCACCGCCACATGGCGGGCCGGGGACTTTAGCGCATGGGGCGGCGCGGGCCCAAGCCCGTTGCCGCCCTCCGGCCTATCGCAGGCGTGTCAGGAGAAGGCCTTGAAGGCGATCAGGGTGAACGTGTCCTTGATGCCGGGCAGGGTCTGGATCTTCTCGGTCACGAAATGGCCGATATCCATGCCTTCCGGCAGGTAGCACTTCAGCAGCAGGTCGTACTGGCCGGAGATCGAGTGGACCTCCGACACCTGCTCGACGCCCAGCACGGCTTCGTCCGCTACCGCGTAGGCCCGGCCGAGCTCGCATTTGACCATGACGAAGATCGTCTGCACGGGCGGGCCTCCAGCGGTCGGTCGATCCTAGGCGCGGCGGGGGGCCGCGCGCAGGAGGAAGGCCGGGGTATGGTCCCCGAAGGCCAGGACCGGAACGTCGTCCGGCTCCCGCTCGCGGCGATGGGGATTGTTGTCGCGCTCGGGCCGGAACGGCACGACCGGCGCACGCACCGGGCGGAGTTCGGCGACGGCGGCTTCCGGGCGCGGCTCGGCGCGGCGACGATCCGGCCGCGGCTCCGCGCGGCGCGGGGCGACGGCGGGCTCGGCCGCGGTCTCCTCGACGGGACGCTCGCGGCGGGCGGCACTGCGGCGGCGGGCGTCGGGGCGCTTCTCGGCGACCGGTGCGTCGGGCTGAACCTCGGTTGCTTCGACCACGGCCGGTGCTGCGACGGCGGCAGCCGCGACCTTGTCGGCTGCCTTCGGCCGGCGCTCGCGGGTGGGCCGGCGCTCGGTCGGGGCGGCCGCTTCCCGGCGCGGCTCGGCCTTGCGGGCACGGCCGCCGCGGCCGCGGGGCCGCTCCTCGTCGGAGAGCTCCAGGGTCGGGATGCCCTCGACGTCGATCTTGGGAATGGCGGCGCCGATCAGGCGTTCAATCGCTTGCACGTTCTTGCCCTCTTCCGGGGTGGCGAGGGTGAACGACCGGCCTTCGCGTCCGGCACGGCCGGTGCGGCCGATGCGATGGACATAGTCCTCCGCGTGGTGAGGCACGTCGAAGTTGAAGACGTGCGACAGGGAGTCGACATCGAGGCCGCGGGCGGCGACGTCGCTTGCAACCAGCAGGCGGATCTCGCCGCGCTTGAAGGCCTCCAGCGTCTCCGTCCGCTTCGACTGGGCGAGGTCGCCATGCAGGGCGGCCGCGTCGAAGCCGTGCTTCTGCAGCGACTTGAACAGGATGTCCACGTCGCGCTTGCGGTTGCAGAAGATGATGGCGCTGCGCACTTCCTCGCTGCGGATCAGCCGCCGCAGCGCCTCGCGCTTGTCCATCTCGTCGACCACGGCGATCGCCTGGACGACCGTCGCCGCCGGGGAGGCGGGCGGGGCGACCGAGATTTCCTTGGGATTGGACAGGAAGGCATCAGCCAGGCGACGGATCTCCGTCGCCATGGTGGCGGAGAAGAACAGGGTCTGGCGGATGCGCGGCAGCAGGGAAACGATGCGCTCGACATCCGGGATGAAGCCCATGTCGAGCATCCGGTCCGCCTCGTCGATGACGAGGGTGCGGACGTCGTTCATCAGGATCTTGCCGCGGTCGAACAGATCCATCAGCCGGCCGGGCGTGGCGATCAGGACGTCGACCCCGCGGTCGAGCTTCTTTTCCTGCTCGCCCATCGACTCCCCGCCGATGAGCAGGGCCTGGTTCAGCTTATGGTGCTTGCCATAGCGTTCGAAGGATTCGGCGACCTGCGTCGCCAGTTCGCGCGTCGGCTCCAGGATGAGCGAGCGCGGCATCCGGGCGCGGGCACGGCCCTGGGCCAGGATGTCGATCATCGGCAAGGTGAAGGATGCGGTCTTGCCGGTGCCGGTCTGGGCACAGCCCAGAACGTCGCGCCCCATCAGGACGTAGGGAATGGCCTGCGCCTGGATGGGGGTCGGCTGCGTATAGCCGGAATCGGCAACGGCTTGCAGCAGCTCGGGGCTTAGCCCCAGGTCTGAAAAACTGGTCAAAACGGTCGATTGCCTCGACTGGCGAGAGGGTGTCCGGAACGTGCGGCGCGAGTGCGCCCCTCCAACGCTTCCGTGCCTGTAAGTGGGGGAGCGGCGCCGGAATGTCAAATAATCCCTGTCCATCACGCCAAGGTTTCCTTGCTCCCGTGACATTTTGTGCCTAAGCCCGCGGAGAGGAGAGCAAAGCCCCGATGCGCCAACCCCTCGTCCTTCTGCCCGGTCTGCTTTGCGACGCCGCTCTGTGGCGCCCGGTCACGGACGCGCTCGCGGCCGAGGCGGCGGCCGTCGTCGCCGACCTGACGCTCGACGAAACGGTCCAGGACATGGCCCGGCGGGTATTGGAATGGGCGCCGCGGCGCTTCGCCCTGGCTGGCCTGTCGATGGGCGGCTACGTCGCCCAGGAGATCATGCGCCAGGAGCCCGAGCGGGTGGTCCGGCTGGCGCTCCTCGACACCAGCGCGCGCGACGACAGCGACGAGCAGCGCCGCCGCCGCCGCGGCCTGATCGCGCTCGCGACCCAGGGCAAGTTCAAGGGGGTCACGCCCCGCCTGCTGCCGCTGCTGGTCCATCCCGACCGGCTGGAGGACGCGCCCCTGGTCGAGACGGTGACGGGAATGGCCGAGCGGGTCGGCCGCGCCGCCTTCCTGCGCCAGCAGACGGCGATCCTGGGCCGGCCGAACGGGGTGGCCGACCTGGCGCGCATCGACTGCCCGACGCTCGTCCTGTGCGGCCGGCAGGACGCCCTGACCCCGCCCGAGGTGCATGACGAGATGGCCTTCCATGTCCCGGGCGCGGACTTGGTGCAGATCGACGACTGCGGCCACCTGGCGCCGCTCGAGCGGCCGGAGGCGGTGGTGGCGGCGCTGCGCGCATGGCTGGCGCGGCCGGCCTGAAGGCTACATCTCGGCGCCGATGAGGTAGCCGATGCCCGCCGCCAGCACGCACAGGAAGACCGACAGCGCGATATAGACCAGCGCGATGTACGGCTCGCCCTCCTGCAGCATGGCCAGCGTGTGCAGGCTGAAGGCGGAGAAGGTGGTGAAGCCGCCGCAGAAGCCGGTGACGAGGAAGAGGGCGCCGCGGGTGCTGTAGAGCGGGCCGCCCGGCAGGGACAGGCCGATGAACATGCCGGCCAGCAGCGAACCCACCACGTTCACCGACAGGGTGGCGATCGGCAGGCTGCTGTTGGGCGGGGTGTAGGGAAAGAACAGCTCGGCCGCATAGCGCGCGCCGCCCCCCAGCGCGCTGCCGATCATCACCAGGATGAAATTGAGCGTGACGCTCATGGGCCTGTCCCTCGACGGTCGCGGTTTCCCCTCACCCTAGCAGGCCGCGCCCGATCGCACATCCGGTCACACATCCAGGTCGCGCACGAAGCGGGCGTTCTCCTGGATGAAGGCGAAGCGAAGCTCCGGCTTGCGACCCATCAGGCGTTCGACCAGGTCGGTCGTGTCGCGGGCGGCGTCCGGGTCGTGGCTGCGGTCGGGCACCTGGACGCGCAGCAGGGTGCGCCGCATCGGGTCCATGGTGGTCTCCTTCAGCTGCGAGGCCGGCATCTCGCCCAGGCCCTTGAAGCGGCTGGTCTCGACCTTGCCCGAGCCCTTGAACACCGTCGCCAGCAGCTCCTCGCGGTGGGCGTCGTCGCGGGCATAGATGGTCTGCCCGCCGCGCGACAGGCGGTAGAGCGGCGGCAGGGCCAGGTAGAGGTGCCCGGCCTCGACCAGCGCCGTCATCTCGCGGAAGAAGAAGGTCATCAGCAGGGACGCGATGTGGGCGCCGTCGACGTCGGCGTCGGTCATGATGACGACCCGCTCGTAGCGCAGCTTGGTCAGGTCCAGGCTCTTGCCGGTGCCGCAGCCGAGCGCCAGGACCAGGTCCGAGAGCTCCTGGTTGCCGCGCAGCTTGTCGAGCGAGGCGCTGGCGACGTTGAGGATCTTGCCGCGCAGCGGCAGGACGGCCTGGGTCTCGCGCGAGCGCGCCTGCTTGGCCGAGCCGCCCGCCGAATCGCCCTCGACCAGGAAGATCTCGGTCCCGGCGGCGGCGCTGCGCGAGCAGTCGGCGAGCTTGCCCGGCAGGCGCAGCTTGCGGGTCGCGGTCTTGCGCAGCAGGTCCTTCTCCTGCCGCCGCTTCATGCGCTCCTCCGCCCGCTCCACGGTGCGCTCGAGCAGGGCCTTGGCGCGCTCGGTGTCGGCCGACAGGAAATGGTCGAAGCGGTCCTTGAGCGCGTTCTCGACCAGCCGCGTCGCCTCGGCGGTCGCCAGCTTGTCCTTGGTCTGTCCCTGGAACTGCGGCTCGCGCAGGAAGACCGACAGCAGGGCGCAGCAGCTGGCCATGACGTCTTCCGGCGTCACCTGGGCCGCCCGGCGATTGCCGACCATCTCGCCATAGGCCCGCAGGCCCCGGGTCAACGCGTTGCGTAGGCCCGCCTCATGGGTGCCGCCGTCGGCGGTCGGGATGGTGTTGCAGTAGGAATGGAGGAACCCGTCGTCGTCGTCGAGCCAGGTGATCGCCCATTCGAGCCGGCCGGCCTTCTCGGGGAAGGGGGCCTCGCCCTGGAAGGGGCTGGCGGTCAGCGTCGGCCGCTCGCCGACCGCGCTCGACAGGAAGTCGGCCAGCCCGGCCGGGAAATGCAGCGTCGCCTCGGTCGGGGTTGCGTCGTCGGCCTTGATCAGCGCCGGGTCGCAGGACCAGCGGATCTCCACCCCGCGATAGAGGTAGGCCTTGGACCGGACCATGCGGAACAGGGTCGCCGGCTTGAAGCGCGCCGCACCGCCGAAGATCTGCGGATCGGGATGGAAGCGGATGGTGGTGCCGCGCCGGTTGGGGGCGCCGCCTGCTTCGCGCAGCGCCGTCGTCGGATCGCCGCGGGCATAGTCCTGCACCCACAGGACCCGGTCGCGCGCCACCTCGACCGTCAGCCGGTCCGACAGCGCATTGACCACCGAGATGCCGACGCCGTGCAGCCCGCCCGAGGTCTCGTAGACCTTGTTCGAGAACTTGCCGCCGGAATGCAGCGTGGTCAGGATCACCTCCAGCGCCGACTTGTCCTTGAACTTCGGGTGCGGGTCGACCGGGATGCCGCGGCCATTGTCGCGCACCATCAGCGTGCCGTCGGCGGCCAGCTGCATCTCGATACGGCTGGCATGTCCGGCCACGGCCTCGTCCATGGCGTTGTCGAGCACTTCGGCTGCCAGATGATGCAGCGCGCGCTCGTCGGTGCCCCCGATATACATTCCGGGGCGGCGGCGGACCGGCTCCAGCCCCTCCAGGACCTCGATGTCCTTGGCGCTGTAGTCGTCCTGGGTCTTGCGGGCGGCATTGCCGCCGAATAGGTCCTTCATGGCGGCGCGATCCTATGAATCGACGGGGACGGGGGCAAGGCCCACGAGATATTGTGGATCATAGCAGCCGGGAGACAGAGATGAGCGACGATCGAAACGCCGCGGAACGGGCTCCTCGCGGCGAGCTGCAGATCAGGACCCTGGCCATGCCGGCGGACGCCAATCCCAACGGCGACATCTTCGGCGGCTGGCTGCTGGCGCAGATGGACATAGCCGGCGGCATCTTCGCCTCGCAGCGCGCCCGCGGCCGGGTGGCGACCGTCGCCATCGACGCCATGGCCTTCCACCTGCCGGTCTATGTCGGCGACGTGCTGTGCTGCTACGCCGACCTGGAGCGGCTGGGCCGGACCTCGATGACCGTCCAGATCGAGGCCTGGGTGATCCGGCGCGACGCCCGGCAGCGGGTGCTGGTGACCGAGGGCCGCTTCACCTACGTCGCGATCGGCGAGGACCGCCGGCCGCGCCCGGTGCCGCCCGCGTGACGGCCGCGGACATCTCCGCCGCCGGCATCGCCATCGTCGGCGCCGGCTCCTCGGGCGTCGCGGTCGCCAAGGCGCTGCAGGATCGAAGCCTCGCCTTCGACGTCTTCGAGAAGGGCAGCGCCATCGGCGGGATGTGGCGATACGAGAACGACAACGGCCTGTCGTCCGCCTATCGCAGCCTGCATATCGACACCAGCCGCCGTAACCTCGGCTATCCGGACTTTCCGATCCCGGACGACCAGCCGGACTTCCTGTCCCACACCCAGGTGCTGGCCTACCTGGAGGCCTATGCGGAGCGCTTCCAGGTGCGGCCGCACATCCGTTTCCGCACCGAAGTGGCGGCCGTCGAGCCGGACGGGCCCGGCTGGCGGGTGCGGCTGGCGGACGGGGAGGAGCGGGCCTACCGCGCCGTCATCGTCGCCAACGGCCATCTCTGGGACCCGCGGCTGCCGGACTTTCCCGGCCACTTCCAGGGCCATGCCATCCACTCGCACCACTACCGCACCGCCGCGCCCTACGAGGACCAGGACGTGCTGGTGGTCGGGATCGGCAACTCCGCGGTCGATATCGCCGTCGACCTCGGCCGGCGGGCGCGGCGCGTCGACCTGTCGACCCGACGCAGCGCCTGGATCGCGTCCAAATACATCCTCGGCATCCCGACCGACCGCTGGACCGCGTTCCTGACCCGCCGGCTGCGCCTGCCGACCCCCGTCGCCCGCGGCGCCATCCGCTGGCTGATGATGCTGAGCCAGGGCAACCAGGAGCGCTACGGCGTGCCCCGCCCGGCGCACCCGATCTGGCGCGAGCATGCAACCATCAGCCAGGAGCTGCTGCCGGCGATCGGCCATGGCCGGCTGCGGATCAAGCCGGATATCCGGGAGCTGTGTGGGGACGAGGTCGCCTTCGTCGACGGCAGCCGGCAGCGCTACGACGCGATCATCTATGCGACGGGCTATCGGACCCGCTTTCCCTTCCTCGATCCGGCCGTGTTCGCGGTGGCCGACGGCGCGGCGCCGCTCTACCGGCGGATGCTGCCGCCGGACCGGCCGGGGCTGTTCTTCGCCGGGCTGGTGCAGCCGATCGGCCCGACCATCCCGCTGGTGGAGATCCAGGCGCGCTGGCTGGCGGCGGTGCTGGCCGGCGCCGTCCGCCTGCCCGAGGCGGCGGCGATGCGCCAGGAGATCGCCGCGCACGCCGCCCGCATCGCCCGGCGCTATGTCGGTTCGGCCCGCTATGCCCTGGAGGTCGACTTCCGCGAGTATGCGGGCCAGTTGCGCGGCGACATGGCGCGTGGGATAGGCGGCGCCTGACTCTTTCGACCGGGCAGGACCGATGCGCCGCGACACCCTTCTCTTCGACCTCGACGGCACGGTGACCGACACCGACGAGCTGCATCTCGAGGCCTATCGCCGCATCCTGGCGCCGCGCCCGCTGAGCGTGGAGGAGTACCGGACGCGCGTGATGGGCTCGACCAACGCCGCGATCCTGGCCTGGATGTTCCCCGACCGGCCGGTCGAGGAGCACGCGGCCCTGGCCGACGCCAAGGAGCGCCTGTTCCGCAGCCTGGTCGAACGGCTGGAGCCGACCCCCGGCCTGATGCCGCTGCTGGCGTGGGCGGAGCGCCACGGGATCAAGGCCGGCGTCGTCACCAATGCCCCGCGCGACAATGCCGAGCTGATGCTGCGCGCGCTCGGCCTGGCGACGCGATTTCCGGTGCTGGTGATCGGCGACGAACTGGCCCGCGGCAAGCCCGACCCGCTGCCCTACCGGACCGGCCTGGAGCGGCTCGGCAGCACGCCCGACCGGGCGCTCGCGTTCGAGGATTCCCGCTCGGGCGTACGCGCCGCGGCAGGAGCGGGGATCGAGACGATCGGCCTGACGACCAGCCTGGACGCGGCGACCCTGAAGGCGGCCGGTGCGACCTGGACCATGCGCGACTTCACCTGCCCGCGCTTCGTCGCCCAGATCGAGGCCGAGTTCGGCTATCCCATGGCGGCCTGAGCCGCAAAAGCAAAGGGCCGCCCCGAGGGGCGGCCCTGGCCGGTCGATCCCGGAAGGATCAGACCGAGTAGTACATTTTGAACTCGATCGGGTGCGGGGTCATCTCGTACTCGTGGACCTCTTCCCACTTCAGCTCGAGGTAGGATTCGATCTGATCCTTGGTGAAGACGTCGCCCTTCAGCAGGAAATCGTGATCGGCGGCGAGCGACTCCAGCGCCTCGCGCAGCGAGCCGCACACCGTCGGGACTTCCTTCAGCTCCTCGGGCGGCAGGTCGTAGAGGTTCTTGTCCATCGGGTCGCCCGGATGGATCTTGTTCTGGATGCCGTCGAGGCCGGCCATCAGCATCGCCGAGTAGGCGAGGTAGGTGTTGGCCGCCGGATCGGGGAACCGCACCTCGACGCGCTTGCCCTTGGGGCTCGACACGTAGGGGATGCGGCACGAGGCCGAGCGGTTGCGCGAGGAGTAGGCGAGCAGGACCGGCGCCTCGTAGCCCGGCACCAGCCGCTTGTAGCTGTTGGTGGTCGGGTTCGAGAAGGCGTTGATCGCCTTGGCGTGCTTGATGATGCCGCCGATGTAGTAGAGGCACATCTCCGACAGGTCGGCATAGAGGTTGCCGGCGAACAGCGGCTTGCCGCCCTTCCAGATCGACTGGTGGACGTGCATGCCCGAGCCGTTGTCACCCTTGACCGGCTTCGGCATGAAGGTCGCCGTCTTGCCGTAGGACGCGGCCACGTTGTGCACGACGTACTTGTAGATCTGCATCAGGTCGGCGGTCTTGAGCAGCGTCGAGAACTTCACGCCGAGCTCATGCTGCGCCGGGGCCACCTCGTGATGGTGCTTCTCGACCTCGACGTTCATCTGCTCCAGCACCGTCAGCATCTCGGCGCGCAGGTCGGACGACGGGTCGAGCGGCGGGACCGGGAAGTAGCCGCCCTTGATCGGCGGGCGGTGGCCCATGTTGCCGCCCTCGATCTCCTTGGCCGAGGCGGTGACGCCTTCCTCGGAGTAGAGCTCGTAATAGTTCTTGTACATCGAGCTCTCCATCTTCACGTCGTCGAAGACGAAGAACTCGGCCTCGGGGCCGAAATAGGCGGTGTCGCCGATGCCGATCGACTTCAGGTACGCCTCGGCCCGCTTGGCGGTCGAGCGCGGGTCGCGGGTGTAGGGCTGGCCGGTCGAGGGCTCGTAGACGTCGCAGAAGATGATCAGCGACGGCTGGGCGGCGAAGGGGTCCATGACGGCGGTCGAGAGGTCCGGCATCAGGATCATGTCGGACTCGTTGATCGCCTTCCAGCCGGCGATCGAAGAGCCATCGAACATGACGCCGTCCGTCAGGAAGTCCTCGGTGATGGTGCACACATGGTGGGCAAGGTGCTGCCACTTCCCGCGCGGATCGGTGAAGCGGAAATCGACGTACTTGACGTCGTGTTCCTTGATCAGCTCGAAGACCTTCTGCATGTCCGACATGGTTCGGTTCCCAGTTTCCTTGGCGTTGGGTGGGGTAGGGTTGTGTGTTGCGGGAAGGGCGGGGGCGTGGGTCAGACCGCGTCGGGACCGCGCTCGCCCGTCCGGATCCGGATCGCCTCTTCGACCGGGGAGACGAAGATCTTGCCGTCGCCGATCCGGCCGGTATGCGCGGCCTGCTGGATGGCTTCGACGGCCCGGGCGACCAGCGCGTCGTCCATCACCACCTCGATCTTCACCTTGGGCAGGAAGTCGACGACATACTCCGCGCCCCGGTAAAGCTCGGTGTGGCCCTTCTGACGGCCGAAGCCCTTGGCTTCGGTCACCGTGATGCCGGTAATCCCGACCTCGTGAAGGGCTTCCTTCACCTCGTCGAGCTTGAACGGTTTGATGATCGCTTCGACCTTCTTCATGGCCTCTTTTCTCGATCCGGTCTGCGCGGGCGGCAACCGGCGGACGAACCACCGCCGATGCCTTGCGCCAGAATGAAAGCAGGAGCCGTGCCAGCGCCGAAATTGCCGCGAGCGGGGCCTTTCGACGCCATATTCGCAGAGGCTGGCACGAATGTGACCATTTGCCTAATTATTGATCGAAGCCGTCGCCGCCGAATTAGGCACTCTTTCGACTGGGTGCGGCCAGCGCGTCGCGGATGCGGGCGATCGCGGTGCGGATGTTCTCGGTGGAGTTCGCGTAGGAGAAGCGCAGGTAGCCTTCGCCGTACTCGCCGAAGCTGGTGCCGGAGATGACGGCGACGCCGGCTTCCTCCAGCAGGCGCGCCTGCAGGGTGCGGCTGTCGATGCCGGTGCCGGTGATGTTGGGGAAGGCGTAGAAGGCGCCGCCCGGCTCGATGCAGCGGAAGCCCGGGATCGAGTTCAGCTCGTCGACGATGACCCGGCGGCGGCCGGCGAAGGCCGCCACCATCTCGCGCACCGGCTCCTGCGGGCCCTCCAGGGCGGCGATGCCGGCGTACTGGGCCGAGGCGTTGACGCAGGAATGGCAGTTGATGGCCAGCCGCGTCGCATGCTCGACCAGCTCCGCCGGCCACACCGCATAGCCCAGCCGCCAGCCGGTCATCGCGTAGGTCTTGCTCCAGCCGTCGAGCAGGATCAGCCGGTCGGCGATCTCGGGATAGGTCAGCAGGCTGACATGCTCGCGGCCGTCATAGGTCATCTGGCCGTAGATCTCGTCGCTCATGATGGCGACCGTCGGGTGCCGGGCCAGGCCCTTCACCAGCGCGTCGATCTCGGCCTTCGGCACCACGCCGCCGGTCGGGTTGGCGGGGCTGTTGATGATGATGAGGCGGGTCCGCGGCGTGATCTTGGCCAGCACCTCCTCGGCGCTGAAGGAGAAGCCGTTCTCCTCGCGCAGATGGATCGGCACCGGGGTGGCGCCGGAATGGCGGATCACCGATTCGTAGATGGGGAAGCCCGGGTTGGGGTAGAGGATCTCCGTCCCCGGCTGGCCGAACATCATGATGGCGAAGAACATCGTCACCTTGCCGCCGGGCACGACCACCACCCGGTCGGGGTTCACCTCGACCCCGAGGCGGCGCTTCAGGTCGGCCGACACGGCCGCGCGCAGGGCCGGGATGCCGTTGGCGGCGGTGTATCCGTGGTGGCCGTCGCGCAGCGCCTTGGCGGCGGCTTCGACGATGTGGTCCGGGGTGCGGAAGTCCGGCTGGCCGATGCCGAGATTGATGATGTCGCGGCCCTGGGCCTGCAACGCCTGGGCGCGGGCCAGCACCTCGAAAGCGGTCTCGGTGCCGAGCTGGGTCATGCGGTCGGCGAGCGGCAGCATGGAAAACCTCCGGGTCGAATGGTGTCTCGATCGTGCGATGTCCGAGGCGGACTTATGCCCCAGCCGCCGGAGGGCGGCAATGACCGTGCCCGGGAAGGTTTCCGCCCGGTGACGATTTCCGCGCCCGACCCGCGTCCGCTTCCTTGACCCGGCCCGGAGGAGGGGGTAAACGAGCCGCCGTGCGGCGGGTGTAGCTCAGTTGGTTAGAGCGCCAGATTGTGATTCTGGATGTCGTGGGTTCGAATCCCATCACTCGCCCCATTCTCTCCCGATCTCCCGGCGCTGAACCGGCCGCGTCGCCCCGCGGCGGGACCCCGTGCGCCCGCCCGAAGGGACCCCAGCGATGGACGATCTGAAGCGCCAGCTGCTTTCCTGGCTCGAAGCCGACCGCGAGGAGCTGATCGGCTTCATGAGCGGCTTTCTCCAGGCGAAGAGCGCCAACCCGCCGGGCGACACGCGCGAGGCGGCCGACCATATCAGCCGCTACCTCCAGGCCCGTCAGGTGCCGCACCGCTTCGTCGCCGCCTTCGACCACATGCCGAACGTCGTCGGCACCTATGAATGCGGCGGCGAGGGCCGCCACCTGGTGCTGAACGGGCATATCGACGTGTTCCCGGCGATCGACGACTATGGCTGGTCGGGCGAGGTCAAGGACGGCAAGATCTTCGGCCGCGGCGCCTCGGACATGAAGACGGGCACCGCCGCCGGCGTCTTCGCCTATGCCTATCTTCATCGCCTGCGCGAGCACCTGAAGGGCAAGCTGACGCTGACCTGCGTCTCCGACGAGCAATCGGGCGGCAAGTACGGCACCCGCTACCTGTTCGAGACCATCCCGGACGAGGTCAAGGGCGACTGCTGCCTGAACGGCGAGCCGTCCGGCATCAACAACATCCGCTTCATGGAGAAGGGGACGCTGCGCTTCCGGGTGACCGTGAAGGCGCCGGGCGGCCATGGCGGCTATCCGCACCTGTCGGCCAACCCGGTCAAGATCGCCGCCGCCATCGTCGGCGAGATGGAGCGCTTTCACGGCCGCCGCGCGCCGATGCCGGCCGACATCGCGGCCGCCCTCGACACTCCGGAGGCGATCGCCGGCACCAACAGGGGCATGGGCGACGGGGCGGCCGACGTGGTGCGCTTCATCACCGTCAATCCGGGCGTCATCCAGGGCGGGCTGAAGGTCAACCAGATCGCGCCCGACTGCATGGTCGAGTTCGACCTGCGCATCCCCTTCGGCTTCGACCGCGACGAGGTGCTGGCCGAGGTCCGCTCGATCGTCGGGGCCCATCCCGAGGCGTCGATGGAGATGTTCGACGCCCATTCCTATCCGCCCAGCGCCGCCGACCCGAACGGCGAGATGGTCCGCATCCTCCAGGACAACGTGAAGGCGCTGAAGGGCTTCACCCCGGTGCCGCTGTCCAGCCTGGGCGGGTCGGATTCCCGCTATTGGCGCTATGACGGCATCCCGGCCTACCTCTATGGCCCGTCCCCGGTCAGCATGGGCCGGCGCGACGAGCACGTGACGGTGGAGGAATTCCTCCACATCGTCACCACCCACGTGCTGTCGGCCTTCGACTATCTGCGCAAGTAGGGCCGATAAGGGGAACGCGCGGCGCGGGCACGGCGTTATTCTGGCGTGTCGCTCCCGGCAGTGATTCGGGAAGGGACGGACAAGAATGACCGGCACCGGAGGCGTGCAATGAACAGGAAATGGATTCCCCTCGGCATGGTCGCGGCCTGCGCCCTGGCCCTCGCGGCCTGCGGCAGCCGCTCGGATGACCGCGTCGCCAGCGGCGCCGGCACGGGTGCGGGCACCGGCGCCCTGGTCGGGCTCGCCTTCGGCGGCATCGGCGCCATCCCGGGCGCACTGATCGGCGCCGGGGTCGGCGCGGGAACCGGCGCCGTCACCGACAAGGACCAGCTCTATCTGGGCGAGCCGGTCTGGCGCTGAGCCGGTCTGGCCACGACCGCCGACATGGAGCGGCGGGACCTTGGTTCCGCCGCTTTCTTTGACGATCAGGTTGGGCTGGTGCGGTTCGGGCGATTCTTGAACGGGTCGATCAGCCTCACTCCGCGATGAGCAAAGTCCCTGGCGTTGCGCGTTACCACGATCAATCCGTGGACGCGGGCGGTGGCTGCGAGACCGGTATCGTCGACATGCCGGTCATTCTCGGCCAGGAGCCGCCCCCATTCCGCGGCTACCGGCCGATCGACTGGGACAATCCGGTCGGCGAACGCGCGGAAGATCGTCGCCGTCGCTGCGTCCAACGCAGCTGCCACGACAGGCTTCGCACCCCTTAATTTTTCAATCCCCATGGTGACTTCGCGGACTGTCAAAGCGCTGATCGCCAGATCCGCATCATCGACAGTATTCAGCCAGGCGGCGACATTGGCATGCGGCCGCGTACGGCCGAGTTCCCGCAGGACGTTCGTGTCGAGCAGATATTTCACCCGCCACCGAAAGCCTCGTCGAGAGCGTCCAGCCCCGCACCGCGAAGCGCCCGCTTGACCGTCGTGCCAGGGTAGGGACGTCCCGCCTTGGGGTATGCCTGTGCGTAGGACCTCGCTGTTTTGATCGCATCGGGCGACAGCGAGGGATAATCGAGCGCGACATCGTCGACCGCCATACCAGCGGCCAGCAGAGCGGCAATCCGGTAGACTTCGATCGCCGTACCCTTCAAGAGCGGTTCGCCGTCGCTTCGAAAGTCCACCCGGTCAGCGAGGGCGGCGAGATCCGCGGTGCGTCGGTCCACCTCGTCGACCAGGTCGGCGACCGACACCCGCAGGCGCCCGAAGCGAACCTCGCCATCGCGATCGATCGGTGTCTGCCGAACCGCTTCATAGAGATCCATCCGGGCCTTGGGCGTGAGTTCCTCCCGCAAGGCACGGACGGCATAGAGATAGAGCAGGTCGCGCCAGTCGATCGCTCGCACCGCAGCGCCGGCTCGTTGAAGCAGGAACGGGCGGACGGGACCGGCGTCCAGTGCCTTTCGCACGGCGCGCACGGGCTCCCGCAGGACGAACGCGGCCTCCGCGGCTGTATATCGAGACAGGTGGGACATTGTCGCTCCAATGGGACCCATAGATTGGGGTCCCATTGGAGCGCCGTCAATGTCAGATCGGGTCGCGGATCAGCGGGCCGGTCGAGCAGTGGATGCCGCCGCCGCCGAGCGAGACCTTGTCGTAGGGCACGGTGCGGATCGAGATCTGCAGGCGCTCGATCTTCTCGCGGGTGCGGTCCGACACGCCTTCCGGCATGATCAGCCGGCCCGGCCGCACGGTCAGGCAGTTGACGATGCCGGCCCGGTCCTCGTGGCTGACCTCGATCGTGCGGATCCGCATCTCCTTCAGCTTCTCCAGGAACCAGAAGGGCAGCTGGGTCGGGTTGATGAGCGCCGTCTCCGGGTCGATCATCACGAAGACGCCGTCGATGTGCAGGCGATAGCCGGTCAGCGGCACCAGCAGCAGATCGACCCCCATCGTCCGCAGCACCTCGCCCAGCTGGCGGGCGCCCTCGTCGTTGATCCGGCTGGACACGCCGACCACGGCGACCTTGGGCGTGATCCAGGCGAAGCTGCCGCCCTCCAGGATGCCGGTGCCGTGGATGGTGCGCAGGATCGGCATGCCGATGCGCGCCAGCGTCTCGGTCACCGGCGCCTCCTCGCCGCGCCGGATGGGGGGCCCGAGGCGGGTGACGATGGCGCCGCCGTCGACCGCGATCATGCTGTCGCGGGTATAGCAGGACTTCATCCGGCCGGTGGCGCAGCGGTCCAGGAAGACGACCTCGGTGCCTTCCTCGCGCAGCACCCGGACCAGCTCGTCGTGCTGGGCCTGCATCTCGTCGAGCGGCGGGATGACCTCTCCGCGCCAGTACCAGCCCTGCTCGACGTCGCCGAAGGCGTTGATGTCCGGCAGGCGCTTCTTCGGGTCGACGATCTTCAGCTCGTCGCCCGGCCGGTGCATCAGCACCATGCGCAGGTGGCCGACGTCGTTGTTGCAGCCCCAGCGGCGACCCCAGATGCGGACCTGCTCGGACTCCGTCTCGAAGCCGGGCTCCGGCGTCGAGGCGAAGGTCTTGATCAGCATGTTGTAGCGGTACTCGCCCTCGGTCATCATCGACATGGGTCGGTCCTCCGTCAGCTGCGTTCCGCGGCGGTGGTGGGGATCGACCATTCCCGCCCGCGCACCGTCTCGACATATTCGGGCCAGCGATACTCGACCGGGGCCGGGAACTTTTCCGGCAGGAGCGGGGGCATCCATTTCGTGCCGCCGATGCCGCCGCCGGTGCGCTCGCGGAACTCCGCCCGGCAGCGCTCCAGCGCCGCCGGGTCGCCGCCCAGGTCGACCAGGGTCAGCGCGATCACCTTGCCGGCCGTCGACCACATCGGGTCGATGGTGCCGGGGGTGCCGCCCATGGCGAAGCGGGTCCATTCCGGATAGCGATAGCCGGGCTCGGGCGCGCGCAGGATCGGCCGGGCGACGTAGAGCCGCACGGTCGGCGCGTGCCACGTGTATTCGACATAGTCGTCGGCGGCGAAATTCTTCTGCCAGGACGGCAGGTTGGCGCGGAACCAAGCCTCGCCGTCCTGCGGCGTGGTCAGCATCTCGTGCTCGGGCGGGAAGGGATCCTCCATCGGCTGGATGCCCAGCGTCTTCTGGATCTCGCGGCCGAACGCCTTGCCCTCCTCTCTCCATTTCGGCGGGCCGACGCGCTCGAAGTTGCGGTAGGTGATCTCGGCCAGCGCATGGTTGGGCAGGCCGGGGCGGGTCTTGGTGATCCACTCCTTGCGCACCGTGCAGTGGGTGATGGCGGCCGCGTGCTCGGCGTTGTTGTCGAGCGTGGCGAAGACCTTCTCCTGCATCTCCACGAAGGGGGCGCGGCAGGCGTACTGGATCTGGCCGATGTTGGGGGCGAGGTTGTCGGCGGCGGCCTGGCCGGCCGACAGGATGAACTCGTTGATGCTCCAGCCGCCATTGTGCGGCAGCATCGCCTCCTTGAGGAACTTGGAGGCGGTGTACATCAGGGCGACGGCATCGATGGTGCCGGGCGCCCGGGCGACGCCATGGGTGTGCTGGATGCCGGCGGTCGCCTGCTTGGCGAGCCAGGTCTCCGGGTCGTCGCATTCGAAGGTGTAGATGCGGCTCCAGTAGGGGGCGCAGTGGGTGTCCCACAGCACGCTGTTGACGAGGCCGCCGAACGAGGCCGGATGGAAGCTGATCGCAGCGTCCATGTCGTCGTAGTAGCCGTGCGCGGCGTGCACCGGCTTGGAGCCACACATCTTCTCGGCCGGCTCGCCCAGGAACTTGAGGCGCGCCTTGATGCCGTGGGCCTGGAGCGCGTGCTGGGCGGCCAGGAACCCCGCCAGCGCCCCGATGCCGAGGCCGGAATGCGGATCGGTGTGGCCGGCCGCGTACTTGCTCATGTTGGGCCGCGGCTGGCGGTAGGGGACGGCCGCCTGGGAGCGGCCCGGCACCGCGTCATACTCCGCATAGCCGCCCAGCACCGGGCCCTCGTCGCCCCAGGTGGCGCAGAAGGCCGTCGGCATGGTGGCCGAGCCTTCCTCGACGGTCCAGCCGGCGGCGCGCAGGCGGGCGACGTACCAGGCGCAGGAGCGGTACTCGCGCCAGGCTGGCTCGGCCATCTCCCAGATCGTCAGGTGGTCGCGGGACAGCTGGTCCTGGTTGGCGGACAGCCATTCGAGGGCGGTCTTCTTGACCGCTTCCAGGTCGATCATCGTGCGAGAGCTCCCGTGGGGTGGAGGCTTGGAGAACAGCTATTCGGCGCGCAGCCGGCGCGCCCGCATGTCGAGGACGAGGAGGAGGGCCGTGACCAGCACCAACGCCGTCGCGACCGCCGCCATGGTCGGGTCGAGATGCTCGTTGATCCCGTCCCAGATCCGCCGCGGCAGGGTGAAGATCGAACGGCTGGCGATGAACAGCACCAGGACCAGCTCGTCCCAGGAATGGATGAAGGCGAAGATCGAGCCCGAGATTACCCCGGGCAGGATGCTGGGCAGGATCACCCGGCGCAGCGTGTAGGGCACACTGGCGCCGAGGTTGCGCGCGGCCTGCTCCAGGCGGGGGTCGAAGCTGGCGAGCGAGGTCGAGACGATGATGACGACATAGGGGATGCCGGTCACCCCATGGGCCAGCATGACGCCGAAATAGCTGTCGAGCAGGTCGAGCTTCACCCACAGCCGGTAGAGGCCGAGCGCGTAGACGATCGTCGGGACGATGATCGGCACCAGCATCAGGACCCGGATCGTCTCGCTCCAGCGCGTGCCGATGCGCCAGCAGCCGATCGCGCACAAGGTCCCGGCGCCGACCGAGATGACCATCGAGCCGAGAGCGATGACGAAGCTCTGGCCGATCGAGGACAGCCACTCCGCGCTCTGGATCAGGTGCAGGTAGTGGCGCAGCGACAGCCCGTCCTGGGGCAGGGACAGGTAGCGCTGGTCGGTCAGCGACACCGGCACGACGATGGTGATCGGCAGCACCAGGAACATCACGATCGCCCAGCCGAGCGACCGGGTGGAGCGGCCGGCGCCGATGCGGGATTCGTCGGCCATGGCGCTAGCCCGCCCCGAACAGGCGCTTCAGGTCGACGACCCGGGCCAGCGCCGCCAGCAGCACGAAGATGAACAGGACCATCGTCGATGCCAGCATGGTGCCGAGCCCCCAGCGCAGCAGGTCGAGGATCTGCAGGCTGATGTATTCCGCGATCATCAGCGTCTTGCCGCCGCCCAGGATGGCCGGGGTGACGAAGAAGCCGAGCGAGAAGATGAACACCAGCACCGTCGCGCCGATGATGCCGGGCAGGCTCTGCGGCAGGAAGACCCGGCGGAAGCTGTAGAACCGGGACCCGCCCAGGCCGCGCGCGGCCGAGACGGTGCGCGGATCGATGTCGCGCATGTTGGCGTAGAGCGGCAGCACGGCGTAGGGGATCATGTAGTGGACCATGCCGATGACGATGCCGAACTCGTTCCAGATCAGCGCGAGCGGCTGCTCGATCAGGCCGGCATCGCGCAGCGTGGTGTTGATCAGCCCCTCGCGCGCCAGCAGCGTCACCCAGGCGAAGGCGCGCACCAGGACCGAGATCCACAGGGGCACCAGCACGCCGAGGAAGAGCCAGCGCTGCGCCCGGGGCGAGGCGTGGACCAGGACATAGGCGACCACGTAGCCGAGCAGGATGGTGATCGCCGTCGTCAGCACGCAGATGCGCAGCGTGGTGACGATGGTCCGTCGGATCGAGGCGCTGGTGAAGAGCTGGGCGTAGTTGTCGAGCCCGGGCTTGGGCTCGGTCACGCTGATCCACAACACCTCGGCCAGCGGATAGAAATAGAAGGCGGCCATCAGCAGGGCGGCCGGGGCCACCATCAGCCAATAGGCCGTCCGCTCGTTCATCAGGACGAGCCGGCGCCCCGAGGGGGCGCCGGCGGCAGCGGTCGCGGTCACGGCATCACGACGAGATCATGTCGAGGAAGGCCTGGGTCAGCTGCTCCTGGTTGGCCATCCACCATTCGCCGCCGAACTTCACCTGCTGCTTCATGTTCTCGGGCGAGGACGGGTTGACCCGGGCGAACTCCGGCTTCACCAGGGCGGCGGCGGCCGGGTTGGCCGGGCCGTTGCCCATCCGCTCCAGCAGCAGCACCTGACCGGCCGGATCCTGCATCGCGTTGATCGCCTTGTGCGCCCAGGCGGAGCCGGCCGGCGGGTTCTTCGGCACCACCCAGATGCCGGGCTGCAGGATGCCGCCGGCGAAGGTCCACTTGATGCGGCCGCCGCTGTCGCGCTCCAGGATGTTGGCCCGGGTGTGCCACAGGATGCCCATCACGCACTCGCCGGTGCGCATCAGCTGCTGGCTTTCCGCGCCGGAATTCCAGTAGAGCGAATCCGCCTTGATCGAGGCGATCTTGGCCATCGCCCGCTTCTGGTCGATCGGATAGAGCTTGTCGGCCGGCACGCCGTCGGCCATCAGCGCCGGCTCCAGCATGGCGAGCCCGGTGCGCCGGAACATGCGCTTGCCCGGGATCTTCTTGGTGTCGAAGAAGTCGGCCCAGGTCGGCGTCCCCTGGACCTTGGTCGAATCCCAGGCCAGCACGGTCGAGAAGTAGTAGTTGATGACGCCCCACTTGTAGGCGAACTCCGGGTCGAGCTTGGTCTTGTCGACGATCGAGTAGTCGATCGGCTCCAGGTAGCCGGCTTCGCCCAGCTGGGCCGCCTGGCCGGTGCCGGAATCGATCACGTCCCAGATCACCTTCTTGGCGTCGACCATCGCCTTGATCTTGCCGGTGCTGGGGCCGCTGCCGTCGATCACCATCTTGACGGCTTCCTTGGCCTCGAACGGCTTGGCGAAGGCGTCGGTGAAGGCGGGGACCGCGTCGCCGCCGAAGTTCGCGACCACGATCTCCTTGGGCTTGGCGCCCTGGGCCATGGCGGCCCGCGACAGCGCGCCCGCGCCACCGAGGAGGGCGGGGGCGAGGCCCAGCGCCGTCAGCCCCTTGATGAAGGTGCGGCGGTCGATGCGCCCGGCCACCAGCTCGTCGCGCAGGATCTCGGCGCAGTCCTGGGCAAATGTCTGTTCTTCGCGCATCGCTGTTCTCCCTGTTCTGGACGGTGGCTCTACTGGATGGCGCCGGGCGGGGGGGCGCCGTCGTCGGTGACGATCACCGTGGCATCCGGATCCCAGCCGAGATGGACCAGGCGTCCCGTCTCCGGCTCGATCCGGCAGCGCCAGGACGGCACGGTAGCCGTCATCCGGCCGGCGGCGTCGGTGTCGACCAGCAGATGGAAGTGGGTCCCGGAATAGCTCCACTGGGCGATCCGGCCGGATACGGCGTTCGCGGTGTCCGGCACGGCATCGGCGACGACCGCGATCTTCTCCGGCCGGAGCGCGATCAGCACCGGGCTGCCGGGCGGCGGCGCGGGCCCGTCGAGCGCCTGGCGCAGGCGGAGGCTGCCGCACGAATAGGCGAGCGTCGCGCCGTCCGGTCCTTCCGCGCGCCCGGCCAGGAAGTTGGACTTGCCCAGGAAGTCCGCGACGAAGCGGGTGGCCGGGCGCTCGTACAGCTCCCTCGGACGGCCGAACTGGACCAGCTTGCCGTCGCGGAGGATGGCGATCCGGTCGGACATCGACAGCGCCTCGTCCTGGTCGTGCGTGACGTAGAGGAAGGTGAGGCCGACCCGCTCGTGCAGCGCCTTCAGCTCCAGCTGCAGCTCGGCGCGCAGCTTCTTGTCGAGCGCGCTGAGCGGCTCGTCCAGCAGCAGCAGGTGGGGGGTGAAGACGAGCGCCCGGGCCAGCGCCACCCGCTGCTGCTGCCCGCCCGACAGCTGGCGCGGCATGCGCGCGGCGTAGGGGCCGAGCTGGACCATGTCGAGCGCTTCCGTCACCCGCCGCCCGACCTCCTGGTTCGGGCGGCCGCGGGCGCGCAGCGCGAAGGCGACGTTCTCGAACACGGTCATGTGCGGGAAGAGGGCATAGCCCTGAAACACCATGCCGAAGTTGCGGTGCTCCGGCGGCTGCCGGGTGATGGCGCGGCCGTCGAGCAGGATCTCGCCCGAGGTCGGCTGCACGAAGCCGGCGATCGCCATCAGGATGGTGGTCTTGCCCGACCCGGATGGCCCGAGCAGGGTGACGAACTCGCCGCGGTCGATCTGCAGCGTCACGTCGTCGACGGCGGCGACGCGCCCATAACGCTTGACCATGCGGTCGACCACGACGGACTGACGGAGTTCACTCATGAACGGCTCGGCCCTGGGCACGGATGTGATGAAATTTTGTTCAGACCCCGGAGGGTGGCACCAGAACGGGGGGTGTCGTCAATCCCGTCGCCAGAACGGCCGGCGCTTGCGGAACTTCTTCCACGCAGCCTCGAAGCGGCGCTCCTGCTCGAGGCGGGCGTGTGCCGTCCATCCGGCCACGAGAGCAGCCGTCGCGACATCGTCCAGCCCGCGCGACAGGCCATCGGCGACCGCCGCGTCATTGTACCGTCCCAGACAATCCTGAACCTCTTGCAGTGCGCGCAGGAAGGGCAGCGCCGTCTCCCGCGGATAGAGCGCACCGAACGCATCGGTTGCATACCGAAGCTTCTTCGCCTCAATGCGAAGCGCATGCCACTCCGCCGGGGTGGTCGGCCGGGCCTCGGCGAAGTGCGCGAGCAGCCGGCGCCGGCCCCGGCTCAGCAGGCGGCGGGCGAACTTCCGCACCGGATCGCCCGCTCGCGCTCCGGTCGCGGGCGCGCGCCCCAGCTCCAGCCAGACGACGAGGTCGAGCATCGTCCGGGTCAGGCGCGGATCGTACAAGGCCTGGGCCATGGCCGCGCGGGCGGCCGTCCGCCGCTGCTCGACCGCGGCGGCGGCGGCGGACAGGTCGAAGCCCGGTCCCATCGCCTGACGGATCGGGCCCAGGGTCTCGGCCGCGAACACGTCCCAGTCGCGGGTGCCGGCAAAGACGCCGTTCATCCATTTGAGCTCCGCCGCGAGGGAGCGTCGTGCCTCGGGGTCGAGGCAATCGCGGAACAGTGTCAGCGCCGCCCGCAGCCGGCGCAGGCCGACGCGCAGGCGATGCACCGCCTCCGGGGCCGGCACGTGGGCGAGCAGTTCCAGGTTGGCCAGGACCTGGCGCAGGCCGGCGCGACCGATGACCAGGAAAGCGCCGGCCGCGGTCTCGGCCGCGCCCAGGTTCTCCGACGGCACCCGGGCGAAGGGTGGCGGAACCCCGCCCAGATGCCAGTCCGCCGCCCGCTCCGGCCGTTCGTCCACCAGGCGCAGCGCCAGGCGGTCGGCAAGCGGCCGCGCCGCCGCCAGCAGGTCCGCGCCCGAACCGGCTGGCGCTTCCAGCACCAGCTGATGCTGGCGCCAGGCCATCCCGTCGCGCTGCCAGGTGGCCGTCTCGACGGTGATGGTCGCGCCCTCGGCCGCGGCCGGGCAGGTCCGCCCGGCGACGGAACGGCCGAACGTCTCCCGCAGGGCGCCGTGGCCGCGCCCGGGCAGGCCCGCCGCCTTGACCAGGTCATCCAGCGGCGGCGGGCTCCCAATGGTCGGCAAGACGACGCTGCGGTGCAGCGCCGGCCCGCTGGCGATCGTCAGGAGGGCACGGGCGGCCCGGCCGCTGCCGACCGTCTCCAGGCGGAGGCCGGCGCGAGCCAGTTCGCCGTCCGGTCCGTCCCAGCCGACATAGCGTCGGCGGAACCCCCGCCAGGGCCCCGCCGGCAGCCCGGCTTCGTCGATCGCCCGGCAGATCGCGGCAATCCCCGGCGGCCGCTCGCCGCCGACCGCGAGCATCAGGCGGACGGTCTCGGGCGGGCGAGGGCGGGCCACCGGGAGGCGCCTCAGCCGCGCGCCATGGGCGGCGGCAGGAAGGTCGTGCCGTCCTCGTAGGCGCGGCTCGCGCGCAGGACCGATGCCTCGTCGTAGAGGGCGCCGACGATCTGCAGGCCGGCCGGCAGCCCGGCGGCGGTCACCCCGCACGGGATGGTCGCGGCGGGCTGCCGGGTCAGGTTGAAGGGGAAGGAGAAGGGGGTCCAGTCGAACCACCGTGTCATGCCGGAGCCGACCGGCCATTCCTCGCCGGCCTCGAAGGCCGGCAGCGGCAGGGTCGGCGTCAGCAGCAGGCGGTAGGTCTCGTGGAACCGCTTCATGTGCTGGCCCAGCGCCTCGCGCTCGCCCATCGCCTGCATGTAGTCCATCAGGGAATAGCGCGCGCCGGCCTCGGCGATCTCGCGCAGGCCCGGGTCCATCAGCGCCTGCTTCTCCGGCGAGAAGGAGCGCATCAGGTTGGCGGCACCCACGTACCAGTGGATGCGGAACAGCTCGATCGGGTCGGCGAAGCCGGGCGACACCTCCTCGACGATCGCCCCCAGCTCCTCGAAGCGCCGGGCGGCCTTGCGGACCAGGGCCGCGATCTCCGGGTCGACCTTGGCATAGCCGAGGTCGGGGCTGTAGGCGATGCGCCAGCCGGCGACGCCGCCGCCGGTCGCCTCGGCATAGTCCTCGGTCGGGGCCGGCAGGGACTGCCAGTCGCGGGAGTCCGGCCCGGCCATCACCGCCAGCATCAGGGCGGCATCGTCGACCGTGCGCGTCATCGGCCCGACATGGGACAGGGTGCCGTAGGCACTGGCCGGATAGGCCGGCACCCGGCCGTAGTTGGCCTTCAGGCCGTAGATGCCGCAGAAGCCGGCCGGCATGCGGATCGAGCCGCCGCCGTCGCTGCCGAGCGCCAGGCAGCCCATCCCGGTCGCCACCGCCGTTGCCGCGCCGGAACTGCTGCCGCCCGGGTTGCGGTCGAGGTTCCAGGGATTGCGGGTGATGCCGGTGAGCGGGCTGTCGCCGCAGCCCTGCCAGCCGAACTCCGGGGTCGTGGTACGGCCGAGGAAGATCGACCTGGCCTTGCGCAGCCGGGCGATCGACGGCGCGTCGGCGGTCGCCAGGTCGTTCGGGTCCGAGGTGAGGGAGCCGCGGCCGGTCGGCTTGCCCTCCACCAGCATCAGGTCCTTCAGCGAGACCGGCACGCCGTCCAGCCGACCGGCGGGCTCGCCCCTGGCCCAGCGCGCCTCCGATTCCCGGGCCGCGGCCAGCGCCTCGTCGGCCCACACGCCGCAGAAGCCGTTGATCGCGGGGTCGAGCCGCTCGATCTGGCCGAGCACGGCCCGGGTCACCTCGACCGGCGACAGGTGCCGGCTGCGATAGGCGGCGAGCAGCTCGGTGGCGGAGAGAAAGCAGAGTTCGGCGGACAAGGGCGGCTCCCGGGATTCGAACGGCTGGAAGGATGGCGATCAGTCTCGGTAGTCGGGCTCTTCGCGGTCGAGGATGCGCCGCAGCGAGGCGAAATGGCCGAAGGCGTTGCCGCGCTCGCCGTCGATCTGGCGGGCGGTCCGCTCGCAGATGTCGGGCGGGATCAGCTTCAGCGGCCGGCCGGTCGCCATCGCCAGGAGCTGCTGCCGGCAGGCCCGCTCCAGGTAGTAGATGGCGTCGAAGGCCTCGGCGACGGTGGCCGCGGTGACGATCACGCCATGGTTGGCGAGGAAGGCGATGGGCTTGGCGCCGAGCACGCGGGCCAGGCGGTCGCCCTCGCCCTCGTCGAGCGCCAGCCCCTGGTAGTCGTCGTCATAGGCGATGCGGTCGTGGAACATCAGCGCCGTCTGGTGCGCCATCTCCAGCCGGCCGCCCTCCAGCATGGTGAGCGCCGTCGCGTGGGGCATGTGGGTGTGCAGCACGCAGCCGGCATTGGGGTGGGCGTGGTGGATCCGCCAGTGGATGAAGAAGGCGGTCGGCTCCGGCGGCGCGTCGCCTTCCACCAGCCGTCCCTCGGAATCGACCATCAGCAGGTCGCTCGCCCGCATCTCGGCGAAGTGCCGGCCGTGCGGATTGATCAGGAAATGGTCCGGCCGCCCCGGCACCAGCAGGCTGAAATGGTTGCACACGCCTTCGTGCAGATCGAGGCGGGCCGCCCAGCGAAAGGCCGCCGCCAGGTCGGCGCGGGCCGTCTCCACCGCCGAATCCGCGTTGCGCCGGTGATACTGCTCCTGCATCCGTTCCTCGTCGTTCCGCAGCCGGGGGGGCACCGGCGTCATTGTGGCCGAAGCGGTGGCGGAAATCCAAGCCGGCCGGGCATGCCTGCGCTCAGGAGTCGCGGAATTCCGGAATCCGCCCGCGAAGGGCGGCGTCCAGCTCGTCCTTGCGCTCGAGCAGCGACTGGTACCATTGCCAGCGGGTGCGGAAGGCGTCCTTCTGCATGCGCTGGGTGCGGACATAGTGGTACGCGCCCTCGGCGATGCGCTGGCGCAAGGCCGCATCCTCGACCAGCCGGACGAGCTTCGCCTCGAACTCCTCCGGCGAGTGGAAGATCATCCCGGTCACCCCGTCCAGCACCGACGCGCCATAGACGATCGGGCTTGCCAGCACGACCGCGCCGCGCGCCGATGCCTCGACGAAGCTGAGGTCCGACTTGCAGCGGTTGAACTCGGTGTCCGCCAGGGGCAGCAGGACGATATCGGCCTGGGCCACCATCTCGCGGTGCCGGTCATGGCTGACCATCTGGGCGAAGTCCTTGCGCCGGGTATGGAGGCCGGCATGGAACTTGTTGTCGGCGATGACCGAGACGTGGATCGGCACGGCGCTCCGCGCCAGCAGCCGGTTCACCGCCGCCAGAAGCGGGCGCATGGAATCGCCGCGGTTGAGCGAGCCGTAGAAGATGCGCAGCGGCCGTTCCTCGGTCGGCACCGGGTGGGCGGGGCGCGGCGGCGGCAGCTCGGCCGCGTCGTTGCGGAACACGCCGACCGTCGGGTTGAACTGCCGCAGCACCTGGGCCAGCGGCTCGGTCGAGGTCTGCACCGCGTGCGTGCCGGCAAAGGTCAGGTAGTCGTTCTGGGCGATCTCCGGCCAGTAGCTCGGATGATCGTCGAACTCCATGACGATCAGGTACTGGCGGCGGATCATCTCGCGCAGCAGCTCGATCGAGGCGGGACGCCGGAGGATCGGCCGCTGGTAGATGAAGATGCCCCGCGGCCGTTGCGGGGGGCGCATCGGCATCGGGTCGTGCTCGAGCATCTGACGGACGTTGGGGATCGCCTGCAGGAAGCGCAGGGGCCGGCGCACCCGGACCTCCGCCATGGCCCCGTTGGCCCCGATCTCGGGATTGCGCAGCCGGGCGTAGATATAGAGGGGCTGGGGCAGGGCGCCCCGCACCGCCTCGAGCAGGAAGACCCGGGCTGCCAGGCGGGCCAGCCGCAGCTCGGCCGGACGGCTGGCGCCGACCTGGGGATGGCGCGCCATGAAGGCCTGGGCGCCGGCCACGTCCTCGTCCAGCGCCATCGTCCCGACCAGGGTGGCGCCGGCCGCGGCCGCCGCCTCGCTGACCGCCTCCAGCCTCTGGGCGCCGGCCGGCGGCGCCCGCCCGGCCAGCCGTTCGGCCAGGACGCCGTGGAAATCCGCCGACGGTGCCAAGACCAGCAGCTTGCCCCCGTCGGCCAGCAGTTCCAGCGCACGGGCGAGCACGGCCGCCAGGCTGGATGCGGGCACCTCGCCGTCGATCACGACGGCCCCGGCCGATCCCGGCCGCACCCCCTGGGCCGCCGACCAGGGCAGCCAGACCGCCTCGGGATTGAGGCGGGCGAAGGCGCGTTCCAGTTCCGTGCCTGGCCCGAGATGGATCACGAGGGAGGCGTCGGCCGGGATCCGGTCGATGAGCAGGGTTCCGGAAGGCGTGGAGGACATGGGCACCGGCGGAAGGGAAGGTTACGACAGGAGAACGACCCTATAGCATTACCCCCGGCCGTCAGTCCGCGTGGTTCCCGTGCGAGGGCGCCTCCATGCGCGGGGCCGGACGGGCAATGTCGCCGACCACGCGCACCCGGGTGCGCAGCGTGTTGCCGGCGAGATAGGCGAGCGGCAGGTCCTCGACGTCGACCACCTGGATGCTGGCCGGCTCCGCGCCGGCGGCGATCGCCTGGTCGATCGCCTCGGCCCGGGCGCGGGCGATCGCCTCCTCGCGCGGCAGGTCGCGGAAGATCCGGTCGACCTCGCCGCTGACCTGGGCGATGGCCGCACCCACGGCATTGGCGACGGCGCGGTGCGGCACCTTCACCACCTGGCTGATGCCGGGCACGTCATCGGGGATCAGGAAGGCACCGCCGCCGACCGCGATCAGCGGGGTCGGCCGGCCGTCGAGCTTCATCCGGTCGACCGCATCGGCGACCATGGCATGCATCGCCGCCACCGTCGTCCGCACGAAGCCGGGGTCGAGGTCGGCGACGCGCGAGGCGTCGCCCAGCGCCACCAGGCCGGCCGCGACGGCGACGTCGGTGGCCGTCAGCACGTCGCCGCCGAAGATTCGGGCGCGCCGGGTCAGCTCGAAGCCGACGCTCTTCGGCCCGATCGCGCCGCTTGCCGGGTCGACGATGCTGCCGCCGCCGAGCCCGATCGACAGCACGTCCGGCATGCGGAAGTTGGTCCGCACCCCGCCGATATGGACGATGTTGTTGGCCTCGTTGGGAAAGCCGCGGCGCAGGCAGCCGACGTCGGTGGTGGTGCCGCCGACATCGACGACGATGGCGTCGGCGATGCCCGACAGGAAGGCCGCCCCCCGCATGCTGTTGGTCGGGCCGGAGGCGAAGCTGTAGACGGGGAAGGCGGCCGCGTGCGCCTCGCTCATGATCGTCCCGTCGTTCTGGGTGAGGTAGAGCGGCGCCTCGATGCCGCTGTCGCGCAAGGCCGACGCGAAGGCCGCCGTGGTGTGCCGGGCCAGCCCCATCAGGGCGGAGTTGAGGATGGCTACGTTCTCGCGCTCCATCAGGCCGAGCCGCCCCAGCCGGTGCGACAGGGTCACGTCGATGCCAGGCGCGACGTCGCGCAGGATCCTGGCCGCCTCCTCCTCGCAGGCCGGGTTGAGCGGCGAGAACACGGCCGACACGGCGACCGCGTCGATGCCGGAGGCCGCGATCGCGCGCGCCGCGCGCACCATGCCCTCGGCGTCGAACGGGGCGATCGGGCGCCCGTCATATTCATGGCCGCCAGCCAGCAGATGGTGCCCGGCCCGGGTCACGGCGCGCAGGTCGTCCGGCCAGTCGGCGAAGGGCAGGATCGCGGCCGAGGCCGGCAGGCAGGCGCGGACGGCCGCCACCGGCCGCAGGCCCTGGCGTGCGACCACGGCGTTGGTGAAGTGGGTGGTGCCGATGATCACCGCCTCGATCGCGCGACGGTCGACGCCGGGGCTGGCCAGCACCTGGCGCAGCGCTTCGGCGATGCCGCCGGTGACGTCGGCGGTGGTTGCCGTCTTGACCGCGGCGCGGACGGTCCGGCCATCGAGGAGCAGGGCGTCGGTGTTGGTGCCGCCGACATCGATGCCGATCTTGGTCATGGCCGTGCCTCCGCGGCCGGAGCAAAGGGCGAGACGAAGTCGAGATCGAGGCCGAAGGCGCGGGGCGCTGTATGGAGCAGGCCCTTGGGGGTCAGGAACAAGGCCGGCGCCGGCAGGGCGACCATGGTCACCCGCTGCCCGTAGCGCAGGCGCTCGGTCCCGACCGCCTCGCCCGACACGCTGTCGAGGACGCAGATCAGGTCGGGCGTGGTCACGTCCACCACCCCGTCGCGCCGGCCGACCAGGAACTCGTTCTGGAATTCCAGCCGGTAGCGGTGGCCGCGATCCTCGTCCAGGCCCTCGCACTCGGCCGCGCCGCGCAGGTGGCCCTCGGTCGCGCGCCGCTCGACATCGGCGATCTTGCCGCGGAACAGCCGGCGACCGTCCTGGCTGGCGAGCACGGCCGCGACCGGATCCTCGTGGCGCAGGCGCGCTTCGTGCACCGCGCGGCCGAGCGCGATCGCCTGGCGGACGGTGCCGTGGATGCCCCAGTCCTTCACCTCGCGGCCGGTACGCGGCGCCTTGCAGCTGAAGGCCCGGCTGCCGAACTCCACCAGCACCTTGCGGGCAATGCGCTCGCTCCACAGCCAGTCGGCGCAGCGGGTGACCATGACCTCGTTGTCGCGGATGTCGGCCAGGGCATAGGGATGGGCCGTCAGGTCGCCGACCGCGAAGCTCGTGTGGAACACGGACGGGAAGGCGCGCCCCATGCTGTCGGCATCGACCACCGGGTAGCCCAGCACGGCCGCCGCCAGGAACGGCTGCAGGGCGTTGCCGCCGCCGATCTCGCTCAGCATCAGGGCGTCGAAGCGCCGGCCGACATGGGTCTCCATCATCCGCACCGGCTTCACGGTCATCGCCGGGTCGGCCGTGCGCTCCAGGTTGACGACCGGCGCGCCCATCTGCGAGACGACCCCGACCATGGCGCCGTCGTCCAGGTCGTCGGCCGCGACCAGCGGCACGCGGGCGCCGTCGGCGTAGAGCGCCTTCAGCGCCAGCAGCCCGTGATAGGGATCGCCGCCGCCGCCCGTGCCCAGGATCCATGCCCCGGTGGCGAGGAAGTCCAGCTCCTCGACCGTGACCAGTTTCGATTGCGGCATGGAAAACTCCGGCGATGGGCGAAGGCGGCGGACCCGGGATGCACGGTCCGGGCCGCCGGCCGGACTATTGCCGGATGCCGTACTCCACGGCCGCCTGCTTGTAGCGGGCCGACTCGCGCCGCAGCATCCCGTCGAACGCCTTGCCGTCCATGACCCGCATCGGCATCTGGATCGTGGCCATGTAGCTGCGGAACTCCTCGGTCGCGGCCGCTTCGGTGAAGGCCTTCTCCAGCCGCTCGCGGGCGGCCGGCGCCAGTCCGGCCGGGCCGACGATGCCCATGATCGACGGATACTCCCAGTCGACGCCCGCCTCGCGCAGGGTCGGCACCTCCGGGAACTCCGGCATGCGGTCGCCGTCGAGCAGGGCCAGCAGCCGGAACTGTCCCGCCCGCACCTGCTCGGCGAACCCCGACAGCACACCGAACGAGACATGCCGGCCGAGCACCGCCGTGGTCGCGGTCGCGCTGCCCTGGAACGGAACATGGACGAACTTCAGGTCCTTCAGCCGGCTGATCACCAGCATCGCGAAGTGCGCGCCGTCGTAGGTGCCGGCCGTGCCGAAGGTCAGCGTCCCCGGCTTCGCCCGGGCGTCCGCCAGCAGCTCGTCCAGCGTCGTCCACGGGGCGGCCGCCGGCACGACGACGCCGTGGTAGGAGCCGGAGTAGTTCATGATCGGCGTCAGGTCCTTGAGCGGGTCGAACGGCACCGTCCGCAGGTTGGGGGCGATGAACACGGTCGCCCCGGTGGCGAGCGCCAGCGTGTGGCCGTCGGGTGCCGCCCGGGCCATCTCGGCCATGCCGACCACGCCCGAGGCCCCGGGCTTGTTCTCGATCACCACCGGCTGGCCGAGGCCGCGGCCGGCGATCTCGCCGATCTTGCGCATCGACAGGTCGCTGGTCCCGCCCGCCCCCCAGGGGACGATGACGCGGATAGGCTTGTCCGGGAACGCCTGGACGGGCGGGGCGAGCGCCAGGAGGAGCAGGCCCGCGAGACCAAGGGCAAGGCGGCGCATGGGATTTCCTTTCCGGTATGGCGGGCGGGCGGTCTCAGTTCTGCGTGTAGCGACCCATCTTCAGGGACTTCAGGATGTCGCCGAAGACCTGCACGTCGCTCTCGATCTGGGTCCGGGCCTGGGCGGCGTCGCTCGCCGCCGTGACCATTGCCAGGTCGGTCATCGACTTCTTGAAGGCGGCATCCTCCATCGCCTCCAGGAAGGCCTTCTCCAGCCGGGACAGGACCTCCGCCGGGATGCCGGGCGGGCCGGCGATGCCGAGCCAGGAGTTGATGTCCCAGGCGAAGCCGAGCTCGCGGACCGTCGGCACCTCGGGCGTCTCCGGCGCGCGCTTGTTCATCAGGGTGGCGAGCAGGCGGACATCGCCCGACTTCACGTGCGGCAGCACCTCGCCCGAGGTCACGGCCGAGCTGACATGCCGACCGAGCAGGGCGGTGATCGCCGGCGCGCCGCCGCCGAAGGGCACGAAGGTGACCTGGGCGCCGCTGTCGCTCGCCAGGCGCGCCATGCCGAGATGGGAGCTGGCGCCGATCACCGAGATGCCCGAGGTCAGGACGCGCGGGTTCTTCTTCGCGAAGTCGAGCAGCTCGGCCAGGCTCTTGTAGGGCGAGTCCGAACGCACCGCGACGTAGGTGTTGAAGGCGCCGTAGAGCATGACCGGGGTGAAGCCCTTCACCGGGTCGTAGGGCACGTCGCGCATGTGCGGGGCGATCGCCGCCTGGATGGCGGTGAAGTTGATGAGGGTGTAGCCGTCGGGCTGGGCCCGGCTCACCTCCTGCATGGCGACCGCGCCGCCGCCGGCCGGCTTGTTGATGATCGCGATCGGCTGGCCGAGCTTCGCCTCGGCCGCCTTGGCGAGCGCCCGGCTGGTCAGGTCGGTGGCCCCGCCCGGCGCGAAGGGGATGATGAGCTGGATGGGCTTGCTCGGGAAGGCGCCCTGGGCCGCCGCGCCGGAGGCCGCCAGCACCGAAAGCCCGACCGCGAGCGCCGTCGTCTTCAGCGCCCGCACGAATTGCCGCCTGTCCATGGTCATGATCCCTGCTCCTTCTGGTTGCCGACCAGTCGTTCGATGCGGTCGAAGGCTTCCTCCAGCACGGCCGTCGCGGTCGCGAAGGAGAAGCGGATATGCTGTCGGGCCGACGCGCCGTAGGCCCCGCCCGCGCTGGCGAGCACGCCCGCCTCGTCGAGCAGGCGCGCGGCGAAGGCGGTGCCGTCGCCCCAGGCGTCGGGCAGGCGCGGAAAGGCGTAGAAGGTGCCGTCGGGCGGCACGAACTCGACGCCGGGCAGGCGGGCCAGGCGGCCCGCCACCAGCTGCCCGCGCCGGCGGTAGGACTGGCGCATCTCCTCCACCGCCTGCCAGCCTTCGTCGAAGGCGGTCACGGCGGCGTGCTGGACGAAGGCCGTCGGGCAGCGCACCGAGTAGTGGTTCATGCGCGCCAGCACCACGGCCGCATCCGGCCGGGCGATGCAGTAGCCGAGCCGCCATCCGGTCATGGCGAAGGTCTTCGACAGGCTGTTGACGATGATCGTGCGGTCGGCGACCTCCGGCCCCAGGGTCGCGATCGAGCGGTGGACGACGTTGCCGAAGACCAGCTCGCTGTAGACCTCGTCGGCGACGATCCACAGGTCGTGAGCGAGCGCCAGGTCGGCCACCGCCCGCAACTCCGCCTGCGACAGCACGCGGCCGGTCGGGTTGTTGGGCGAGTTGATGATGATGGCGCGGGTCCGGGACGTCGTCCGCTCGGCCAGCGCGTCGGCGGAGAAGGCGAAGCGCCCGCCCGTCGCCTCCGCCGGGACCGGCACCGCGACCCCGCCCGACATCTGCACGATGTTGCGGTAGGGCCCCCAGAACGGCTCCGGGATCAGCACCTCGTCGCCGGGGTCGAGGATGGCGCGGGCCGCGATCGACAGCGCCCCGAACGAACCGGTGGTGACGACCACCTGGTCCGGCGTCACCGCATGGCCGTGGCGGGTCGTCGCAAAGTCGGCGATGCGCTCGCGCAGCGCGGCCAGCCCGCGCGGGTCGACATACTGCCCGTTGCCGTCGCGGAGCGCACGGACGGCCGCCTCGACCACGGGCGCCGGCGCCTCGAAGTCCGGCTCGCCCGCGCCGAGGTCGAGAATGCGGACGCCGCGTTCGGCCAGGGCGTCGGCGCGACGCCGGCTTTCGACCACGGACGAGCCCGTGAGGCCGCGGGCGATGGCGGAGAGAGTGGCGGTCATGAGGCCTTTCCGGTGGGCGCCGGCCGCAGGCGACGGACGCCCCAGCGGACGAGGGGAAGCACCAGCAGCAGCGCGGCGGCGGCGAGCAGCGCGGCCGAGATGGGCTTCTGCAGGAAGATCATCGGGCTACCGCCGCCGATCAGCAGCGACTGGCGGAACGAGCGCTCGAACAGGCCGCCCAGCACGAAGGCGAGCAGGAACGGCGCGGGATCGAGGCGGGCCTTGCGCATCAGCCAGCCGAGCACGCCGAACACGCCCATCGTGACGATGTCGGTGGTGCTGTTGTTGAGGCTGTAGGCACCGACCACGCAGAACACGAGGATCAAGGGCGACAGGATGCGCTGCGGGATGCGCAGCAGCGCCACGAAGAGAGGCAGCAGCGGCACGTTCAGCACGATCAGCATCAGGTTGCCGACGAACATGCTGACGATGACGCCCCAGAAGAGGGCGGGCTGCGACTGCAGCAGCATCGGGCCGGGGGTGATGCCGTGGATCATCAGGGCCCCCATCAGCACGCCCATGACGACGTTGGAGGGAATCCCGAGGCTGAGCAGCGGCACGAAGGAGGCCTGGGCGGCGGCGTTGTTGGCCGATTCCGGCCCGGCCACGCCCTCGATGGCCCCCGTCCCGAAGCGCTCCGGCGTGCGCGACAGCCGCTTCTCCATGACGTAGGAGGCGAACGACGCGATCAGCGCGCCGCCGCCCGGCAGCAGGCCGAGGGCGAAGCCGAGCAGCGAGCCCCGGCCGATCGGCGCGGCGCTGGCCCGCCAGTCGGCGCGGGTCGGCAGCAGGTCGCGCGTGCGCCGGGGCTGGGCCAGCAGCTCGCTCGGCTTCAGGCTGCGCTCGGCCATCGCCAGCACCTCGGCCACGCCGAACAGGCCCATGGCCATGATGGCGATGTCGAGGCCGTCCTGGAGGAAGAGCGCGCCCATGGTGAAGCGCTCGCTGCCGACGATCGGGTCGAGGCCGACCGTGCTGGCGAGCAGCCCCAGGCCGACCATGACCAGCGAGCGGGTGACCGAGCCGCCGGAGACATGGGTGACCAGGATCAGCCCCAGCGCGACCAGGGCCGTGTATTCGGCCGGGCCGAAGCGGATGGCGACGCCCGACAGCATCGGGCCGAACAGGGCGATGCCGATGGTGGCGACGATCCCGGCGATGAACGAGCCGAAGGCCGACATGCCCAGCGCCGGGCCGGCCCGGCCGCGCCGCGCCATCTCGTAGCCGTCGATGCAGGTGACGATCGAGGCCGCCTCGCCCGGGATGCGGACCAGGATCGCCGTGATCGAGCTGCCGTACATCGCCCCGTAATAGATGCCCGACAGCATGATGACCGACGAGACCGGGTCGAGCCGGTAGGTGATCGGCAGCAGCAGCGAGATGGTCGCGGTCGGACCCAGCCCCGGCAGCACGCCGATCGCCGTGCCGATGACGACACCGATCATGCAGTGGAGCAGGGCCGAGGGCCCGAGCGCCACCGCGAACCCCTGGGCCAGGCCGCCGAGCAGGTCCATCTCAGCCGATCCCCAGCAGGCCGTGGGGCAGGGGCACGCCGAGCAGGCGGTCGAAGACGAGCCAGCTGAGGCCGACCGCCGCCACCAGCACGGCGGCGGTCGGGGCCCACGCCATGCGCTCGGCCAGGCGCAGCACGACGAACAGCGCGATCGCGGTCGAGACGACGAAGCCGAGCGGCACCATGAGCCAGGGCCAGGCGAGCACGACCCCGGCATAGAGCGCGATCTTGCCCCACAGCATCGGCCCTTCCTGCTGGGCCGATTCCGGGTCGAACTCCGCCTCGGCCGGCCCGGCCCCGGCGAAGGTCGCGATCAGCGCCAGGACCGCGAAGAAGGCCGCCACGGCCGAGACCAGCAGGGGGAACAATCCCGGACCGGGCTCGCCATAGCTCCACAGGCCGTAGGCGAGGCTGCGCTGGCCGGCGGCCGCGACCAGCGCCAGGATCACCAGCAGGGCCGCGACGTCGCCCGGGGCGGGCCGGGCGCGGGCGTCAGTCAAGCTCGCGCTCCCGATCCCGCGCGATCAGGGCCGGGTCGCGCTCGGCGACCGGCCCGTAGCCGCCGCCGCCCGGCAGTTCCAGGACGAAGCGGTCGCCCTGGACCATGGCGAAGGGCCGCTCGCCCTCCACCGCCTCGCCGTTGAAGAGAATGCGCTCCAGCCGGCCGTTCTCGCCGCCCTGGCGGCCGACCGGCGGGTACTTCACCCGCTGCGACAGCAGCACGACGTTCGCACCCTCGGGGTTCAGCATCTCCATCTCGATGCGCTGGCCGGGCCCGCCGCGGAAGCGGCCGCGCCCGCCCGAGCCGGGCAGGAAGGACTTGTCGTGGATGCGGATCGGCAGCAGCCGCTCCAGCACCTCGACCGGGGTGTTCGACACGTTGGTCGGGAAGCTGAGCGTCGGCAGCCCATCCTGGTCTGGCCGGGCGCCCTGGCCGCCGTTGAAGAAGAAGATCGACGAGAAGGGCCGGCCCTTGCGCCGGCCGCGGATGGTGAAGCCGTGCAGCGGGATGCCGCTCTCGGCCGGGACCCGTTCCGGCAGGGCAAGCGCCAGCGTGTTGAGGACCGCACTCGTCGTGTAGTGGCCGACGGTCGCCCGCGCCTCGACGGCGGCCGGGTAGTGCGGGTTGAGGAAGCTGCCCTCCGGCGCGTCGATGCGGATCGGCAGGACGTTGCCCTCGTTGTTCGGCACGTCCGGCAGCAGCACGCATTTCAGGGCATAGGTCGAATAGGCCCGGGTGTAGCCGAGCACCGAATTGAGCGGCGAGGGGTTCTGCGGCGAGCTGCCGGAAAAATCGACCGACAGTTCCTCGTCCGCCACCCGGATCGTGCATTCGATGCGCAGGGGCGCGGCCGAGTTGAAGCTGTCGATCATGGTGACGGTGTGGTACTCGCCGTCCGGCACGGCGGCGATCGCCCGGCGCATGGCGACCTCGGTGCGGCCGATGACCTCGGCCGCCAGCGGCTCCATGTCGTCCAGCGCGTACTCGTCGAGCAGCCGCGACAGGCCCTGGGTCATCTTCTCCGTCGAGCCGACCATGGCGTGGATGTCGCCCGTCACCTCGTCCGGCACGCGGACGTTGCGGCGGATGACCTCGTACAGCGTCTCGTTCGGCCGCCCCGCCTCGTAGAGCTTGAGGATCGGGATCTGCAGCCCTTCCTCGTAGATGTCGGTGTTGTCGGGCGAGCGGCGGCGGCCGCCGATGTCCGACATGTGGGCGATGGCGCCGGCGAAGCCGACCAGCCGGCCGCGGTGGAAGATCGGCGCGGCCAGGGTCAGGTCGGGCAGGTGGCCGGTGCCGATCCAGGGGTCGTTGCTGATGATGACGTCGCCCGGCTGCATCGTCGCCGCCGGGTACTTGCGCAGGAAGGCCATGACCGACATCGGCAGGGTGCCGATGAAGGACGGCACGCTGCGCGTCGCCTGCACCACCGCCCGCCCGGTCGGGTCGAGCAGCATGCAGGTGTAGTCGTGGGACTCCCGGACGACGGTCGAGAAGGAGGTGCGGTGCAGCGCCAGCGCCGCCTCGTCGACGGCCGAGATGAGGCGCGTCCACAGGATCTCGACGGTGATCGGGTCGAGGCGGACGGTCTGGATTGCGGCGTCGCTCACGGCTGGGCCTCCGCGCTGGGCAGTTCGATCACGAGATGGCCGGACGGGTCGTGCTGGAACCGCGACCCCGGCCCGACGACGGTCGAGGTCTCGCGCTCCTCGACGATGGCCGGACCCTGGAACCAGGTGCCGGCGGGAAGCGCGTAGCGATCATAGACGCCTGCGTCAGTGTAGCCGCCGGCGGACGGGAACCAGGCCCGGCGACGGCCCTTCAGCGCCTGGGCACCGTCGCTGGCCGGCCGCCACAGGTGCAGCGGCGTCGCCGGCCGCGGGTGCTCGACCCGGGCGCGCAGGTTCACGAGTTCGAGCGCCACCCCGGCCGGCGGACGATGGCCGTAAACCTGGGCGTAGACGCCGGCGAAGCGGGTCTCCAGCTCGCCGCTGAGGCCGGCATCCAGCGCCGCGCCTTCCGGTGCCTCGACGATCACGGAATAGCCCTGGCCCTCGCAGCGCATCTCGAAGGCGGCCCGGAGGCGGGTGGCGGCACCCGCGCCGACCAGGTCCGCGATCATGCCGCCGGCCTCGGCACCCATGGCGGCGAAGCGGCGCTGGATCTCCGCCCAGTCAGCGGCCGGCAGCAGTACGGTGTAGGCCGATACGAGATCGGCCGCGGGCGTCGCCACCAGGCAGCCGATCGCCGACGCCACGCCCGCGCCGAACGGACACAGCACCCGGCCGACCCCCAGCTTGCGGGCGATCGCCTCGGCATGGAGCGGACCGGCGCCGCCGAAGGCGATCAGGCCGAAGCGGCGCAGGTCAACGCCCTTCTCGGCCGCATGCGCGCGGACGGCCGCCGCCATGCTCTCGTTGACCACGTCGTGGATGCCCCAGGCGATGCGCTCGGCATCCATGCCGAGCGGGCCGCCCAGGTGCCGGTCGATGGCGGCACGGCTGGCCTCTACGTCGAGCTTCATCTCTCCACCCAGGAAATGCTCGGGGTCGAGATAGCCCAGCACCAGGTCGGCGTCGGTGACGGTCGGCCGCTCGCCGCCGCGCCCGTAGCAGGCCGGGCCCGGCACGGCACCGGCCGAATGCGGCCCGACATTGAGCAGGCCCAGATCGTTGACGTGGGCGATCGAGCCGCCGCCCGCGCCGATCTCCAGCAGCTCGATCGCCGAGATCTGCAGCGGGATGCCGCTGCCGTGCTTGAAGCGGTGGACGTGGGCGACCTCGTACTGGTGGGTGACCGAGGGTGCCCCGTCCAGGATCAGCGACATCTTGGCGGTGGTGCCGCCCATGTCGAAGGCGATGGCGTCGCCGCCGGGCAGGGCCTGGCGGGCGAAGAAGGCGGCCGCGATGGCGCCGGCCGCCGGGCCGGATTCGATCATGCGGACGGGAAAGCGGCGCACGACCTCGGTGGCCGAGCCGATGCCGCCATGGGACAGCATCAGGGCCGGGCGGTCGGGCAGGCCGGCCTGGCCCAGGCCTTCCGCCAGGCGCTCGACGTAGCGGCGGACCAGCGGTTTGACGTAGGCATCGACGACCACGGTCGAGGTGCGTTCGTACTCGCGCACTTCGCCGGCCACTTCGTGCGAGACGCTGATCTCGATCCCCGGTGCGGCCGCCCGCACCAGTTCCAGCAGGCGCCGCTCATGCTCCGGATTGAGGTGGCTGTAGAGCAGGGAGATGGCGATGGCGCGCACCCCGCCGTCGACCAGCCGGGCGACGGCGGCGGCCACGGTCGCCTCGTCGAGCGGGCGGACGACGGCGCCCAGATGGTCGAGCCGCTCGTCCACCTCGACCCGAAGCTGGCGCGGGACCAGGGGCTCGGGCAGGCGCAGCCCGAAATCATAGATGTCGTAGCGCGACTCCCGCCCCATCTCGAGCGTGTCGCGGAAGCCGCGGGTGGTGATGAGCCCGGTGGCGGCACCGCGGCGCTCCAGCACCGCGTTGGTGGCGACGGTGGTCGCATGGATCACCTCGCCGACCCCGGCCGCGGCGATCGCGTGCCGGTCGAGGGTGCCGGTCGCCCCGGTGAGCGAGCCCTCGGACGGGTCGTGGGGGGTGCTCAGGACCTTGCCGAAGCGCAGGCTGCCGTCGCGGTCGTCGACCACCACGACGTCGGTGAAGGTACCGCCGACGTCGATCGCCAGGCGATGCGTGCCTTGCCGGTCGGAGCCTGGGCGGTGGGAAGCATGAGCCATCGGGGTTGTCGCCTCGCCTACTGAATGGTGCTGCCGAGCCGGATGTCGGTCACGAACATGTGGCCGGCGGAATGGGTGATCATCTCGGGAATGCCGGCCGCCATCGCGACCGCCTGGGGGGTGATTCCGCAGGCCCAGAAGACCGGTACCTCGTCGGCGGCCGGCGGGTTCCAGCGGCCCCAGTCGACCCGGGTCGGGTCGGCGATGCCGATCTCGGCCGGGTCGCCGACATGGACCGGGCCGCCATGGGCCATCGGGTAGCGCGACGTGACCTCGATCGTGCGGACCAGCAGGCGCCGCGGGATCGGCCGCATGCTGACCACCATCGGCCCGTCGAACATCCCGGCGGGGTTGCAGCGGATGCCGGAGACGTAGACCGAGACGCGGCCCTGCTCCTCGGCCAGGTGGCGCAGCGGGATGCCGGCCTCGGTCATCACCGCGTCGAAGGACAGGCTGCAACCGAGCAGGAAGCCGACATGGTCGGGCCGCCAACGATCGGCGATCGAGGGCACTTCCTCGACCAGCTTGCCATCGCGATAGACGCGGTAGCCGGGCAGGTCGGTGCGCAGGTCGCTGCCGGGCGCCGACAGCCGGGCTTCCGGGTCGCCCGGATCCGTCACGTCGATGATCGGGCAGGGCTTGGGGTTGCGCTGGCAGAAGCGCAGGAAGTCGAAGGCGTACTTCTCGGGCACGATCGCCAGGTTGGCCTGGACATAGCCGTTGGCGACACCATGGGTCGTGCGGGTCCAGCGCCCTTGGCGCACGGCGGCGCGGACCTCCGCGCCCGTCGCACCGGCCAGTTCCTGTCGCAACATGGTCCGAACACTCCGTCGCCGATGGTGGGGAATTTCCGTCTTACGGCTTCTTTGTCTGCAAGATTTCCTGCATAGATTTCCCGCACGGACGCCGTCTGTCAACGTGCGATCGAAGCGCAAATCGGGAGGGGAAGGGGATGGACAGGACCGAGACCGCTCCGGGCGATCCGCCCCCGGCCGACGTGATCGAGCGGATCCGCCAGGCATCCGCGAACCTGGGCGGCGGCGGGCGCACGGTCGCCGAGCTGATCCTGTCCCATCCGGAGGAGGTGGCGCTGCTGCCGGCGGCCCAGGTTGCCGCCCGCCTCGGCCTCAGCGAGTCGACCGTGGTCCGGTTCGCCGCGGCGATCGGCTATGATGGCTACCCGGCCCTGCGGCGCGAATTGCAGGACCGGATGCGCCGGCACCTGGCCCCGGCCCAGCGCCTGACCCGCTATGCCGACGACCCGACGCGCCAGACGCCGGCGGCACAATCCTTTGCCGACGACCTGGCCGATGTCGCGGCGACCGAGCGGGCCCTGACGGCAGGCGATCTGGCGACGGCAGTGCAGCTCATCTCGGACGCCAGGCGGATCTTCGTGATCGGCCTGCGCAGCTCGTTCGTCGTCGCCTACACCCTCTATCACCACTTGAACCAGACGCTGGGGACCGTCAGGCTGGTCGACCCGGCGCGCGGCGAGGCGCTCGACCGGCTGGCCGGCATGGAGGTCGGCGACGTGCTGGTCGCGATCGGCTTCCCGCGCTACACGCGCCTCACCGTCCGTGCCGCCGACTTCGCCGCGGCGGAAGGGGCGAAGGTCATCGCCATCACCGACGGGCCGCTGTCGCCGCTGGCCCGGCATGCCACCGTGCTGCTGGCAGCGTGCTCGTCGAACAAGAACTTCGCCAACTCCAACGTCGGCGCGCTGGCGCTCGCCAATGCCCTGATCGCGGAAATCACCGTGCGCAACCGCGGCCGGGCGCTGCCCGCCCTGTCCCGCCTGGAGCGGATCCTGGGCGTGGGCGAGGTGCTGGCAGACGGGGAAGGGGACTGAGCCCGAGCACCCGGGACTAGCGGTCCCCGCCGTCGCGCAGGTAGCCGCGGGCCAGGATCGCGTTGACCCGGCCGGTACTGGTGCCGCACGCCGCCGCGCGGTCGACCGCCCAGGCGATGCCCAGCGTGGCGAGGAACAGGTCGGCCGTCTCGACCGAGGCGCGCGCGTGCCCCTCGCGCTTGGCCCGGTCCAGGAACTCGCCGGTCATGGCCGCCATCGCCTCGCAGGACAGGGCCAGCGGCGAGTCCTGCTGCTCGATGGCCGCCAGGACCGGCGCCGGCAGGCCGTGGAAGGTGCGGAGATAGTCCTGCAGCGACGCGAGCCAGGCGGCGAGCGCCGCGTCCGCATCGGGCAGGGCGCGGGCCCGGGCGGCCTCGGCCAGCAGCCGGTCCTGTCCCTGGCGCAGGGCAGCCGCGATCAGCGCCTCGCGCGAAGGGAAGTGGCGGTAGAGCGTGCCGGCGCCGACGCCGGCCGCACGCGCCACGTCCTCCAGCGAGGCGTCGATGCCGTGGCGCGTGAACTGGCCGACGGCCGCCTGGAGGATGCGTTCGCGGTTGCGGCGCGCGTCGGCGCGCAGGTCGGGCGGGGCGTCTGTCATGCTGTCGCCAATATGCTATCGCGCTTCCGGCATGGGGAGGGTTGACACTATACGGAGGCAGTCTCCACATAACCCGGACGAGCGGAGGACGCCTCCGCCATCTTCATGGTACCCCGCGCGCCCGGCGCCGGGATCGCCATGGGGCAGCCCCCGGAGCCGGCCCATGACACCGATATCGATTCTCGAACTCGTCCGCGTCACCGAAGCGGCGGATGCCCGCCAGTCCCTGGCCAACGCCCGCGACCTGGCCGGCCATGCGGAGCGGCTCGGCTACAGCCGCATCTGGGTGGCCGAGCACCACAACATGGCCGGCATCGCCAGCGCCGCGACCTCGGTCGTCCTGGCGCACATCGCCGGCGGCACCCGCACCATCCGGGTCGGCGCCGGCGGCATCATGCTGCCCAACCACGCGCCCTATGTGATCGCCGAGCAGTTCGGCACGCTGGCGCAGCTCTTCCCGGGCCGAGTCGACCTCGGCCTCGGGCGGGCGCCCGGCACCGACCAGTTCACCCTGCGCGCGCTGCGGCGCTCGCCCGACGCGGCCGACACCTTCCCGCAGGACGTGCTGGAGCTGCAGGCCTACCTGGCGCCGAAGGCGCCGCACCAGCGCATCGAGGCGGTGCCGGCAGCCGGCACCGAGGTGCCGCTGTGGATCCTGGGCTCCAGCCATTTCGGCGCCATGCTGGCGGCCGAGCTCGGCCTGCCCTACGCCTTCGCCTCGCATTTCGCGCCCGACCTGCTGCTGCCGGCGCTCGACATCTACCGCAGCCGCTTCAAGCCCTCGCAGCAGCTCGAGCGGCCCTACGCCATGGTCGGCGTCAACGTCATCGCGGCCGACAGCGACGCCGCCGCGATGCGGCTGGCGACGACCCAGAAGATGTCCTTTACCGGCATGTTCCGCGGCGCCCGCGGCCTGGCCAAGGCGCCGATCGACAACATCGAGACCTACTGGACCGCGCAGGAGAAGGCGCAGGTGATGCGCATGCTGGCCCGCTCCGTCGTCGGCTCGCCCACCACCGTCGCAGCCGGGCTCGAGGCCCTGGTGCAGGAGACCGGGGCGGACGAGCTGATCGTCGTCTCCGACGTCTTCGACCACGGCGCCCGCCTGCGCTCGATCGAGCTGATCGCCGAGGCGGCGGGGATCGCGCCGGCGCGGCCCGCAACCCTGCGCGCAGTGTGAGCCGCGGCCCGCGGCGGCTGGCGGCAGCCATGCTCGCCCTGGCTGCCTCCGGCAGCGCGGCCGGGGCCGCCGACATCCGCTTCTACACCGGCGCCGACCCGGTGCCGGCCGCGGTCGTCGCCCGGGTGACCTGTGATCGCGTCGGGATGAGCGGGCAGCGGCGGGCTTTCGCGGGCGGCTTCCTGTTCCAGGTGACCTGCCCCGGCAACCATGCCAACCACATGCAGGCCTTCGTCCTGGCGGCGGGAGCGGACGGGCAGGGCGCCCGGACACTGCTGTTCCCCGGCCCGGGGCGCACGCCGCCCGTGGACGCCATCGCCAACCCGCGGATCAACCCTCGGACGCGGCAGATCGCCGAGCTGTCGGTCGATCCCGAGGCGCACATCTGCCGCAGCGAGGCGCGGTGGCGGATCGCCGGCCCGCAGGCCCCGCCCCGGCTCGTCTTCTGGCGACAGACCCGCGATTGCACCGGCCGCCGCGGCTGGAAGGTCCTGGCCGGCCGGCGCTGACCCCCTGCCGATCCCTCCATCTCGTCCCTCGGAGCATCCCATGGCCCAGCCGCGGCAATTGAAGCTCGGCGCCTTCATGCGCCCGGTCAGCATCCATACCGGCGCCTGGCGCTATCCGGGCGCCTTCGCCGACGCCAACTTCAACTTCGCGCACCTGAAGCGCTTCGCGCAGACGCTGGAGCGGGCGAAGTTCGATGCCTTCTTCATGGCCGACCACCTGGCGGTGCTGAACATGCCGGTGGAGGCGCTGAAGCGCAGCCACACCGTCACCTCGTTCGAGCCCTTCACGCTGCTGTCCGCCCTGGCCGGTGCCACCGAGCGGATCGGCCTCGTCGCCACCGCCTCGACCACCTTCGATGCGCCCTACCATGTCGCGCGGCGCTTCGCCTCCCTCGACCATCTGAGCGGCGGACGGGCCGGATGGAACATCGTCACCACCTCCAACCCCGACGCAGCCCTCAATTTCGGCCTCGACGAGCATATGGAGCACGGCGGCCGCTACCGCCGCGCGCGGGAGTTCTACGACGTCGTCACCGGCCTGTGGGACAGCTTCGCCGACGACGCCTTCGTGCGCGACCCGGCGTCCGGCATCTATTTCGAGCCGGAGCGCATGCATGTCCTCGACCACCGGGGGGAGTTCTTCCGGGTGCGCGGTCCGCTCAACATCGCCCGGCCGGTGCAGGGCTGGCCGGTCATCGTCCAGGCCGGCGCGTCCGATGCCGGGCGGCAGCTCGCGGCGGAGACCGCCGAACTCGTCTTCGCGGCCGGCGGCGAGATCGATGCGGCCCGGCGCTTCTATGCCGACGTGAAGGGGCGGATGGCGGCGGCGGGCCGCGACCGCGAGCACCTGAAGATCCTGCCCGGCGCCTTCGTCGTCGTCGGCCGGACCGTGGACGAGGCGCGCGAGAAGCGGGCGCGGCTCGACGGGCTCGTCCACTACGCCAACGCCATCGGCTCGCTGTCGATCGCGCTCGGGGTCGATGCCAGCCGGTTCGATCCCGACGCGCCCCTGCCCGACGTGCCGGAGACCAACGACAGCCGGAGCGGGCGCGAGCGGGCGATCGCGCTCGGCCGGCGCGAGAACCTGACCGTGCGCCAGCTGGCCCAGCGGCTCGGCGGCTATGCCGGGGCCGCCTTCGTCGGCGCCGCCGCGGACATCGCCGACGAGATGCAGGAATGGCTGGAGACGGAGGCCTGCGACGGCTTCAACGTCATGTTCCCCTACCTTCCGGGCGGGCTCGACGACTTCGTCCTGCAGGTGGTGCCCGAGCTGCAGCGCCGCGGCATCTTCCGCACCGAGTACGAGGGACCGACCCTGCGCGACAATCTCGGCCTGCCGCGGCCGGCGAACCGCTTCTTCGCGTAGACGCTCAATCGCCGTCGAGCGCGTCCCGGATCGCGCGCTCGACGGGCGAGGCGGCGCCGTCGGTGCGCCACGGATCCATCGGACCGGCCGGGAGCAGCGGCGGCTGGGCCATGAAGCGAGGCCGCCCGGCCCGGTTCGGCTGGGCCGAGTGCACCAGGAACGGGTGGCACAGATAGACCGTGCCCGCGGATCCGGTCGCCGTCGTCTCCGGCCGGTGGGCCGAACCGGCGAAGCCGTCCGCCGCCAGCTCGCGCAGCGTCAGCCCCGCCGCGCCGGCCGGCGCCAGCTGGCGGGCGATGTCGCGATGCGATCCGACCCGGATGCGCGTCGGCGCGTCGCCCGGCGTGACGTCGGAGAACAGGAACAGCATCAGGAGCGCGCGCCCGCGCGAGACGATGTTGGCCCGCCAGTTCAGGAAGTCCGGATCCTCGGTGCCGAAGCTGACATCGATATGCCAGCCGACATCCCCCGGGTCGGCCGAGGAGGGGAAGCGAACCGGGAAGGTGCCGAGGTTGGGACGGGCCAGCCATCGCCCGGCGCCGACGAGCTGGTCGAAGGCCGCCTGCAGTACCGGAGCGTTCGCCGCCGCGGCGAAGGGGGCCTCGCCGTAGAGGCCGAGGCGGATCACCGGCCGTGTCCAGGTCGAGGGATCCTCCGGGTCGCACCCGGTGTCCCGCCACAGGATCGCCCGGCCCTCGTCGGCCAGGTGGCAGGGGAACGCCGCATCCAGGCGGACGAATCCATCCGCGATGAAGCGATCGATCTGGTCGGCGGAGAGGGCGTGGAGCATTGCGGAAGTCTCCGGGGCGGGAGGCTGACACCGGCCGAGCATCGCCGGCCACCGCGCCCGCTGGCCAGAGCGTCGCGGTCGATTGACGAAACGGAAACCGAAGAGTTCTATCCAAGCTTGGTGTCACAATCGGAGATGGCCGGCTGGATGGCCTCGATCGACCGGAAACGGGTTGCCATCGCCCTGATCGCCCCGGCTGCGCTCACTCTGCTGGTTGTCGGGGCCATCTATCTGGCGCACCAGGTGAGCCTGGACAGGCACCGGGGTCACATGGAGCTTCTGGCCGGGGAAGTACTGCGCCAGGCGGAAGTGATCCGGGAGCAGCTGCGCCAGGCGTTCACCGCGCTCGAAGCGTCCAGCACGGAGCCCTGCTCGGAGGGCAGCCTGGCGCTGATGCGGTCGGTCGCGATCCGCTCCGACCGGCTTGCCGGCGTCGGCTACGTGAAGGACGACGAACTGCGCTGCTCGTCGTTCGGGCGCCATGATCCAGCCCTGCAGGTCGGATCGCCCGATTTCGACAGCTTCAGCGGGGTCACCACCCGACGGGACCGCCGGCTCGCGATCGGACCGGAGACCCGGCTGCTCCTGGCGACCGCGCCCAGCGGCTATACCGGCATGATCCATCCGCGCCTCGTATTCACGCCGCCTGCCGGCGGCCCGTCGATCTCGCTTGCCGTGATCACCCGCAGCACCCGCCAGTTCCTCGTCAGCTACGGGCCGGTCGATCACGCATGGTCGGCCGATGCCGAACGACAGGCATCCGGCTGGCGGCTGACCGATGCCCACCTCGTGGCCTGGCGCCACAGCTCGACCTGGCCGTATGCGGGGTATGCGGCCATTCCCGCCGACGTGGTCAGCCGCGACGCGGAGAGGCTGGCGCTGCTGCTGGTTCCACTCTGCCTGGCCGTCGGGGGCGTCCTGATGCTGATCTGCCGGTACGCGGTCCGGCGCAACAGCACGATGCAGGCGCTGCTGCGCGCCGGCCTGCGGCGGAACGAACTGGTGGTGCACTACCAGCCGATCGTCGATATCCGCAGCGGGCGATGGGTCGGCGCGGAAGCGCTCCTGCGCTGGCGCCGGCCGGGCGGCGAATGGGTATCCCCGGCCGTCTTCATACCGCTGGCCGAAAAGCATGGCCTGATGCATCAGGTCACCATGCGCGTCATGCGCACCGCGCTCGCCGAGATGGCGCCGCTGGCCCGGCGCTTCCCCGACTTCTTCTTCAGCTTGAACATGACGGCGTCCGACCTGCTGTCGCCGACCGTCGCCCGCTCGCTGCGCGAACTGGTGGCGCGGTATGGGATACTGCCCCAGAACATCCACATCGAGCTGACCGAGCGGGAGATCGTCGATACCGAGCCGGTCGAGCGGGCGATCGCCGCATTGCGCGCGTTCGGCTGCCGGATCGCGGCCGACGATTTCGGCGTCGGCTATTCCAACCTGGCCTATCTCGACCGGCTCCATCTCGACTATCTGAAGATCGACCGCGTCTTCCTGGCCCGCGTCGACGACAGCGAGACCACCAAGCAGACCATCTGCCACATCATCGAGATGGCCCAGGAGCGCGGCATCAAGCTGATCGCCGAAGGTATCGAGACGGCGCGCCAGCTCGAGTTCCTGAAGGCGCGGCACGTCGAGCTGGGGCAGGGCTGGTTCTTCGCCAGGGCCAAGCCCATCGCGGAGTTCGAGCGGCGCTATGCCACGCAGCGCGCCGACGCTGTGGCCAAGGATCGCGCGCCCGCGGTCACCGGCGGGCCGTCATTGGCGTAGCCGGGGCCGTCGCGGCGGCCGGCGGCAGGCCGGCCTCTTCCAGCAGGGTCCGCACGAGATCGGCAGCCGGAAGGACGCGGCTGAGGGGGGCGCCCTGGCCCGCCCATTGCGCACCGAAGCCGCTGTCCCCGCGCGCCCTGGCGGCGGCGTGCAGGGCCTTGCCGGCGTCGTAGGCCCGCGGATAGTCGGGGGGCCGCAGGCCGACGGCCTCGCCCCAGGCCGTGAAGCGGTTGCCGAGGCAGCGTGCCGGCCGGCCGGAGATGGCCCGGGTCATGACCGTGTGCTCCGCCGCCTCGCCCAGGAGCGCCGCGCGATAGGCGTCGTCGGCGGCGCTTTCCGGACAGGACACGAAGGCCGTCCCCAGCTGCGCCGCGAGCGCGCCCAGCTCCAGGGCCGCGCGAACGCCCTGGCCGTCCATGATCCCGCCCGCCGCGATGACGGGCAGTCCCGCCGCCGCCACGAGCCGGCGCGTGAGCGGGAAGGTGCCGAGCCGCTCGTCGGGCCCGTCGGGGTCGAAGAGGCCGCGATGGCCGCCCGCCTCGTAGCCCTGGGCCACCACCGCGTCGATGCCGGCCGCCCGGGCCGCATGCGCCTCCGGCAGGCTGGTGGCGGTCGACAGCAGCAGGCAGCCGGCCGAGCGCAGGGCGGCGAGGCGCCCCGCGTCCGGCAGGCCGAAATGCAGGCTGACGACCGGCGGCGCCTGGTCCACCAGCATGCGCAGCATGTCGTCGTCCTCGGCGAAGCTGCGATAGATGGTCCGCAGCGCCGCCGGCGGCTCCGCCCCGAAACCGGCGAACAGCGGGCCCTGGGTCCGCAGCCAGGCGGCTTCCCGCTCCGGGTCGGCCCGCGGGGCGGGGTGGACGAACAGGTTGACGTTGAAGGGCCGGTCGGTGCGCGCCCGAAGCGCCTCGATCATCGCCCGGGCCCCCGCCGCATCGGTGGCCCCGACGCCGATGGAGCCGAGCGCGCCCGCGTTCGATACCGCGGCCGCCAGCTCCGGAGTGGCGACGCCGGCCATCGGCGCCTGGACGATCGGGGCGGTCACGCCCAAACGGTCGAGCAACGTCATGGGGCCTTCCTGCGCCGCGGCGGCGGTCGCGTCAAGGAGCGGATGTGCGGCTTCGACTTGTCACCGGGATGACCTATTGTCGGATCCCATCGGGTCTCGGGGGGATGCCATGGCAAGCGAATGGCCGGCGGTGACGGTCGGCGGCGGTGCGCGGCGCGCGGGCGGCCCCGGGCGATGATCCGCCTGGATGCGGTCTCCTATCGTCCCGGCCCCGTCGGCGGGCCGGGGCTGCGCCGCTATGCCGGGCCATGGTCACTGTGGGGGCTGGCGGTCAGCGTGGTCATCACCGGCGAGTTCGCCGGGTGGAACACCGGCCTCCTCGAGGGCGGCTTCGGCGGCATGCTGGTCGCGACCCTGCTGATGTCGGTCATGTATGTCGCCATCAGCCTGTCGCTGGCCGAGCTGTCGGCGGCGATGCCCCATAGCGGGGCGGCCTACGCCTTCACGCGGATCGCCTTCGGGCCGACGCTCGGCTGCGCCGCCGGCATCGCCCAGGTGGTCGAGTTCACCCTGGCCGCGGCCGCGGTCGCGGTCGGGCTCGGCGGCTATGTCCGCACGCTCGCCCTGCAGGCCGGGCTCGACCTGCCGAACGTGGTGTGGTGGGCGGTGCTCTATGCTGTCTTCATCGGCCTCAACGTCCACGGCGTGGTGACGCTGTTCCGCCTGGCGATCGGGCTGGCGGTGGTCGCCCTGCTGGCGCTGGTCGGCTTCTGGGTGCGCGCGGTGCCGCATTTCGACCTGGCGCTGGCGCTCGACATCCTGCCCGCCGCCGGCGGGTCGACCTGGCTGCCCAACGGGCTGGTCGGCATCGCCTGGGCGGTGCCCTTCGCCGTCTGGTTCTACCTGTCGATCGAGGCGGTGGCCCTGGCGGCGGAGGAGACGCGCGACCCGGCCCGCGCGATCCCCAGGGGCTTCGCCTGGGGCATCGCGACCCTGGTCGCGGCCGCTCTGCCGACCTTCATCCTCAACAGCGGCGTGCCGCCCGGCGCCACCATCATCGGCCAGGCCGACGAGCCGCTGCTGGTCGCGCTGGCGGCCCTGCAGGGCGACCGGCCGCGCCCGATCCTGCTGGCGATCATCGGCATCGCCGGCCAGGCGGCCAGCTTCCATGCGATGATCTATGCCTATGGCCGATCGATCCATGCCCTGGCGCGGGCCGGCTACCTGCCCGATGCGCTGGCCCGGCTGCACCCGACCCGGCGGACGCCGCACGTGGCGCTGATCGCGGGCGGCGTGCTCGGCTTCGCGGTGGCGGTGGCGGGGGATCTGCTGCCGGAGGCGCTGGGGCTGGAGGCCCTGCTGATCGCCATGGCGGTGCTGGCGGCCGTCGTCTCCTACATCCTGCAGATGCTGGCCTTCCTCCAGCTGCGCCGCGCGCAACCGGACATGGCCCGGCCCTATCGCAGCCCGTTCGGCGCCACCGGCGCGATGACGGCGCTGGTGATCGCCCTGGCGGCGGTGGTGCTGATGCTGTTCGATTCGCGCCTGCTGCCGGGCTTCGCCGGCTGCGCGGCGGTGGCGGGCGCGGGCCTGGCCTACTACGCCTTCCACGCCCGCCACCGGCTGCGCCATTCGCCGGAGGAGGACGCCGCACTGGCGCTGGGCGAGGGGAGGAAGACCCGTGCTTGACCATATCCTGCCCAACAGCCTGGCCGAGGTGCTGGGCCTGGCGGCCGTCCTCGTCTTCCTGCTGACCAGCCTGGGGGCGGTGCTGGCGGCGCTGCTGGTGGCGCGCGACAACCTCTTCTATCTCGGCTTCCAGTTCATCGGCCTGGCCCTGGCCCTGATCCTGTCGGAGCGCTGGCTCTTCGACCTCGCCTTCTCCGACCTCCTGCACGACCGTGCCAGCTATCGCCATGCCGCCTGGACGGCGCTGGTGCTGGCGGTCGCCTATACCATCGACATGGGCCTCCAGGTCTTCGTCTGGCACGGCGCGCTCGCCCGCGACGGGCGGGAGGCGGTGCCGCGCCTGCTCGTCAACGTCGTCCGCTTCCTCCTCTACCTGCTCGGCCTGCTGATCGTGCTGCAGTTCGTCTACGATCAGTCGATCACCGCCCTGGCGGCGCTGTCGGGCGCGTTCGCGATCGTCCTCGGCCTGTCGGCGCAGACCACCCTGGGGGAGATGTTCGCCGGCATCGCGATTGCCCTGTCGCGGCCCTTCCGCATCGGCGACTGGGTCAAGATCGGCCATATGGACGAGGGCCGCGTCATCGACATGACCTGGCGCCTGGTGCGGCTGGAGATGCGCGACCGCTCCGTCGTCCACCTGACCAACCGGCAATGCGCCGAGCTGGCGGTCAAGAACTACAGCTTCCCCAACAACGCCATCCGCATGGCCGAGGACATCTTCTTCCCGCGCGGCGGCGACCCGGAGCGCATCAAGGCCGTGATCCGCCGCGCCATCGCCGAGGTGCCGACGGTGCTGCCCGACCCGCCGCCCAACGCCGTCTTCATGAGCGCGCGCGACGGCGTCGACCACTACTCGATGCGCTTCTACATCCGCGAATACAACCTGCGCCGCCGCATCCAGGAACAGGTCTGGCGCAGCGTCACCCGCCACCTCGACCGGGAGCAGATGCCGATCGCCCAGCCGCGGGTGACGGTGGACCAGTTCGTGCGGCGGCCGGGGGAAGGGGCGGAGGAGGGGGAGGCGGAGGCGCGCCGATCCATCAGCGAGTAGCCCGACTATGACCCGGCAAGGCCGTCCAGCGCCCTGCTGCATCGCCCTGTCGACCGAAACCAGCAACCACGGTTTCGATAGGCAGAAACAGCGTCCGGCTGTCTTCAGGATATTCGATGAACTCCGCGCAGCGCAGATGGAAGCGCTTGGATGCTTCGTGCTTGGCATGGACCAGAACCGCCCTGATGCCGATACTTTGTGAGGCGACCGCGATCCGGCGCAGCGCATCCGACAGCAGATCTGCGCCGAGGCCCTTGCCCGCATGGGAGCGGCCGGCGGCGAGACGCCCGATCACCGATACCGGAATCGCCTCGGGCGCATTGCGGCGCACCCTGCGGGGTGCAGCCGTCAGCTCCACCGACCCGGCCGAAATGCAGAATTAGCCGACCACCCGATTGCCCTCGCATACGACACAGGTGCGCGAGAAGCGGCTTTCGTTCCTCAAGGCCCGATGGCGCAGCCAGTCATTCAGCGCCGGCTCACCGCAGTCGAACACCGAAAGATCATGTTCGGCGGTCAGAGGAACGGGAGCCGAAAGGCGCAGTTCGGACGGGCCCGGCGCGGCGCCTGTCGCTGCCATGCCGGCGCCCGGCGCAGCAGCGCCTCGAGCTTCGGCCCCGGCGCGGGCGGGTTCGTACCCACAAAGTCGATACGCATCAGGCATTCAACGCTACGCTTTGTCTCTGGATCACGCTCGATCAGGCGCCGGCCTTGCGAGGGCGTTTGAGCGTCAGAAGCTCGGTGACGTCCTTCAGTTCTTCCGCCGACGAGATGCCGATCTTCAGCCACTTGCCGTCTCGATATGTCTGCGCCTCGTCATAAAGCGCCATGAGGCGGGGACTGAGCCTATCGCGCCGCGCCTCGACCTTCTCCCGCTCTGCCTTTCCCAGCACGACTACGGCAGAGAAGGCCCGGTATTCGGGCAGGAACGTGCAGAACGCCTTGGATTTCTTGTAGCGCAGGGACCAGCCGTGCTTTTTGCCGCCATAAATCCATTGGGGAGTGAAAACGCCGGGATATGATACCGCGACCCAATCCCGCAACGTGACCCACTGCGTGAACGCGTCCGGCCCGATCCAGTCGCGGATAGTCGCATCGTCTGGCGGCGCCGATTTGTCGGTGATCCGGCTTCCGGCCTGGGGCGAATATTCCATGCAGCAATCCCTCGTCTCCGCAGGCGTCTTCGCTCCAAACGGTGTCGTATGGCGGCTCATCTCTTCTCCAGCAGGCGCTCAAAGACGCTCTCCACGTCGTCGAGAAACGCACTCCATTCCCCGTCTTCATCTATGCCGGTGATGCGCAGCAGGAAGAGGCCCTCGATGGCCAGCAGGGCGACCCGGGCCGCCTGCGCATCGCTCGCTCCGCCGCCCAGGCGTTTGAACATGGAACGGTACCACTGGCGGGTCTCCGTGACGTTTTGCGGGTTCTGGATGTAGGCAATCATCAGCCCGGCCATCTTGGCGTTCATGGCCGCCTGCGAACCGCGCATGACCTTGATGTACTTTCGCACGAGATTGGCCGGCGGGACGTCGTCCATTTCACCAAGCAACGCGTCGAACTGATGCGTCCATCTCTCGACCAGCGCGCGGACCAGATCGTCTTTCGTTGAGAACGAGTACTGGACGCCCCCTTTCGAGATGCCGGCTGCTCTGGCCAAGGCATCGATGGTCAGGCCGGCCGCGCCGTCGCGGCGAACGATCCCTTCCGCGATTTCGAGCAACCCCTCACGCGTGATCGTCGGTTTTCTGCCCAACGCGCCGCTCCTTCACCACCAATCGCTATTGAAATCCATACGTATGTATTTATATCGGTGGGCGCGATCCTGGTTCAGGTGAATGATGTCGTCCGTTTCTCTCCCGGCCAACCGCTGGTTGGTCCTCGTGGCTGTCATGCTGGCCTTCCTCCCGGTAGTCCTCGACATGACAATCCTGCATGTCGCCGTCCCGACGCTGACGCAATCGCTGAATGCGTCGGGCGCCGCAGTGCTGTGGATCGTCGACATCTTCCCGCTGCTGATGGCAGGGCTTCTGGTGCCGATGGGCACACTCGCAGATCGGGTCGGCAACCGCAAAATTCTGCTCATCGGCCTTGTCACCTTCGCAGTGGCCTCGGCATGGGCCGCCTTTGCGCAAAGCCCCGCCATGCTGATTGCCGCGCGCGTGCTGCTGGCTCTGGGCGGCTCGATGATCATGCCGTGCGTGCTGGGCCTTATCCGCAAGACCTTCGAGGACGAGGGCGAGCGCGCCATGGCTCTCGGCCTCTGGGGCATGGTCGGAGCCGCCGGTGCCGCGGTCGGGCCCCTCGTCGGCGGCGCTCTTCTGGAGCACTTCTGGTGGGGCTCGGTGTTCCTGATCAATGTGCCGGTCATGCTGGTGGTCGCGCCGGCCTGCTATGTCCTGCTCCCGCGCGTCGAACAGACGACGCCCGGAAAGTGGGCTATCGGCCAGGCGCTGCTGCTGATCGTCGGCATGATATCACTGGTCTATGGCATCAACGCCGGGTTCGGCGGCAAGCAGCCTGTGCCGATCATACTCGTGGTCATTGCCTGCGGCATTGCGGCTTTGATGCTGTTCGTGCGCAAGCAGCTCCGTTCGTCCGAGCCGATGCTGGACCTGTCGCTCCTGTCTCATCCCGCGATCGTCGCCGGCCTGATCAATGGCCATCGTCGCATCGGGCGCGCTGGCCGGCGTCGAGCTGACGCTGGCGCAGGAGCTGCAGTATGTGCTGGGCAAGACGCCGCTGCAGGCCGGCACCTTCATGATTCCCATCATGGCGGCGGCGGCCGTCGGCGGCCCGGTCGCGGGCTATCTCTCCAACCGCTTCGGATTGCGGCTGGTCGCCACGCTTTCGCTCGTGATCTCGGCGGGTGCGCTGGTGTTTCTCGCGCAAAGCGACTTCCCCCATCCGGGCTTCCTCGTGCCCTTCGCGCTTGCCATGCTCGGGCTCACGCTCAGCATCGGACTGACGGCCTCGTCGATCGCCATCATGGGCTCCGTCGATGCGAGCAAGGGCAGCGCGGCGGGTTCGCTGGAGGCGACCGGCTATGAGCTGGGCACCGGTCTCGGGATCACGCTGTTCGGCGTCTTCATGTCGAGCGCGTTCAGCCGCGCCATCGACCTGCCCTCCGGCCTGTCACAGGCTTTGGCCGAACAGGCCTCGCGCACGATCGGCGATGCCTACATCGTCGCCGGTCAGCTTCCCGGTGAACAGGGTGCGGCATTGATCGAGGCAGGCAAGGCCGCCTTCATCCAGACGCACGCGCTCCTGCTGACGACGGCCGCCGCGGTGATCGCGGCGCTGGCGGTCGGGGTATTCCTTGCGCTGGCCGGGTCTCGCAGCCTGTCCCGTCCCCATCATTGACGACCTTTTCAAGAGGATCGGACATGCAGATCATTGAGACCGAGCGCCTGACCCTGAGACCCTTCCGCGAGGGCGATGCAGCCGACCTCTTCGCCTATCTGCGCGCCCCCACCGCCACCTGCTTCCTCTCGCTCAAGCTCGCAGACCTGGCAGAGGCGGAGCGCGAAGTCGAAAAACGCGCCCTCGACGAGGGCAGCGTGGCGATATGCCTGAAACAGACCGGTCAGGTCATCGGCGATCTGTTTGGCGGCGGCGCCGGAGAGGAGGAGGAAGACGGGACCACTTCGGTCGGCTGGCACCTCAACCCGCAATTCGGCGGCCACGGATACGCGTTCGAAGCCGCGAGAGCCCTGTTCGATCATCTTTTCCGGGCAAAGGGCTTTCGCCGGCTCTATGCCTATGTCGAAGACCACAACAAACCCTCGCAGCGCCTCTGCGAAAAATTGGGCATGCGCCGGGAAGGCGTGTTCATCGAGTTCGTATCGTTCACCACTGACGATTCAGGCAATCCGATCTACGAAGACACCATGCAATACGCCATCCTGCGCCGCGAGTGGATGTCCGGTTCTACGCCGAACTGGCAACCGCCTGGCATGACCGGCGTCGCAAGCGCCGAGCCGTCGGGCTATGGCGCATAAAAGGCGGTGACCGGCGGGGTGCGTATGCCACTTGGTGGTGATGCGGCAATCGGCGGTGTTTGGCGGATGGGGTGGGATTCGAACCCACGAGGCGTTGCCGCCCGCCGGTTTTCAAGACCGGTGCATTAAACCGCTCTGCCACCCATCCTGCGCGGCCCGGCCCCGCGGGGCCGGTCGGGCGCCGTCATCGGCGGGATGTTCTATCGCCGTCGCCCGGGCTGCGTCCACTCCCGCGGCGCGGTATCATGGCCCCAGGGCGGCGGCCGGGGGGGGTGTCGGAACCGGGCGTCGCCGCGCCGGGTTTCGATGGAGCCATGCCGGTTGCCCCGATGAAGCCGCACGTCCCGACCTCGGCCCTGCTCGACCACCTGCTGGCAGAGGTGCGCGCCGAGCGGGTCACGCTCGGCTGGGTGATCGACCGGCTGGGCGAACGGTCGTTCGGGCTCGTCATGCTGGTCCTGGCGCTGCTCGGCATGCTGCCGGGCGTCTCGGTGCTGGCGGGGATGCTGCTGGCGGTGCTGGCCGCCCAGATGATCCTCGGCCGCAAGGGGCCGGCCTTCCCGCCGCGCGTCGCCGGCCGGCCGCTCAGCGCCCGGCGGCTGGCGCGCATCGTCCAGTGGGCTCGGCCGGCGCTGCGGCTGATGGAGCGGATCGCACGGCCGCGCTGGGGCATGCCGTTCCAGGCGACCAAGCGCACCGTCGGCATCGTCGTGCTGCTGGTCGACGCGCTGCTGTTCGCGCCCGTCCCCTTCAGCAACATCCCGCCGGCCGCCGCCATCGCCACCATCGCGGTCGCCTATCTGGAGGAGGACGGGATGCTGCTGTCGGTCGCGCTGCTGGCAGGCACCCTGCTGCTCGCGATCGCCGCCGCCGTCGGCTGGCAGGCTATGGGGGAGCTGGGCTGGGTGGAGGGGATCGTGTAGGCGGCGGGGGCCGCCCTGCGCCGCGGCCGGCGGGCCGGCGCGACGCCTGGTGCTGCGCCGCCACCGCCCGCAGCAGCCGGGTTGCCGCATCGATCGCATCCTGGCCGGCGGCCGGGTCGGCCGCGTCCGCGTCGCGGCGCAGCACGAGACGGTCTTCCTCCCGGCACCAGCCGGAGGGCGGCGTCGCCCGGTCGGCCGGGCCGCCCGGGCGCAGATGCAGGGCGAGCGCGCGCGGGCCGGCGATCAGTCGGGCGACGCCGGCCTGGCGGCACAGCAGCCGCAACCGGCAGAGGGCGAGCAGATTCCGGGTCGGCTCCGGCGGCGGGCCGAAGCGGTCGGCGAGTTCGCCCGCGAACCGGTCGATGGCGGCTGCGCTGTCGAGCCGGGCGGCCGCGGCATGCAGCGCGATGCGCATCTCCGGGTCCGGCACATAATCCTCGGGGATGCCGTACTCCAGGTCGATGCGCAGGTCGGGCGACCATTCCTCCTCCACCGCCTCGCCGGCCGCCCGGCGCATCGCCCGGTCGAGCAGGTGGCGATAGAGGTCGAGGCCGAGCAGGGCGACGTGCCCGGCCTGGTCCTCGCCCAGGAGGTCGCCCGCGCCGCGCAGGTCGAGGTCGCGGCGGCTGACGACGAAGCCGGCGCCGAACCGGTCGGCCTCCTCCAGGGTCGCCAGCCGCCGGGCGGTGGCGGGGGCCGCGGGCTTGCCCGGCTGGGTCAGCAGATAGGCCACCCCCTCGCGCTCGCCCCGGCCGACCCGGCCGCGCAGCTGGTGCAGCTGGGCCAGGCCGAAGCGGTCGGCGCGCCACACCAGGATGGTGTTGGCGTTGGCGATGTCGAGCCCGCTCTCGACGATGTTGGTGGCGAGCAGCAGGTCTCCGTCGCCCTCGGCGAAGGCCGCCATGCGCTCGTCCATCGCCGCCCGCTTCATGCGCCCGTGCAGCACCTGGAGGCGGAGGTCGGGGACGAGTGCCTGGATCCGCGCCTCCATGGCCGCAATGTCGGCGATGCGCGGACACACCAGGAAGCTCTGCCCGCCGCGCCGCCGCTCCTGGCGCAGGGCGTCCGCGACCAGGGCGTCGGAAAAGGGGGCGACCACGGTCCGCACCGGGCGGCGCTCCGCCGGCGGCGTCGACACCACGCTCAGGTCGTGCAGGCCCACGAGTGCGGCCTGCAGGGTGCGCGGGATCGGCGTCGCGGTCAGGGTCAGGGCGTGGCCGCCGGTCATCTTCTCCCCGCCCGCCAGCTTGCGGAGCCGGGCCTTGTCCTCGGCGCCGAAGCGGTGCTCCTCGTCGATCACCACCAGGCTGCCGGGCCACAGGCGCAGGTCGCCGGCCAGCAGGGCGTGGGTCCCGACCACCAGCCGCAGCCGCCCCTCGGCGAGCGCCTCGCGGACCAGCCCGGCCTCGGCCGGCGTCGATGCGCCGGAGAGATAGGCGACTTCGACGCCGATCGCCTGGAAGCGCTTGTGGAAGGTGCGCCAGTGCTGGCGGGCCAGGACGGTGGTCGGCGCCACCACGGCCGCCTGGTGCCCGGCCAGGACGGCGATCGCGGCGGCGCGCAGCGCGACCTCGGTCTTGCCGAAGCCGACATCGCCGCAGACGATGCGGTCCATCGGCCGCCCGGAGGCGAGGTCGCGGCGGATCGCCTCGACGGCGGCCGCCTGGTCGTCGCTGAGCGGGAAGGGGAAGCGGGCGGCGAAGCGCTCGAAGGCCGCCTCGTCCGGCACCAGGCGCGGCGCCCGCCGCCGGCGCCGCGCCCGGATCAGGCGCAGGAGCCGGGCGGCGGTGCGCTCGATCTCGGCCTCCAGGGCGCGGCGGCGCTCGGGCCAGGCCTCGTCGTCCAGGCGGTGCAGCGCCACCCCGTCCGCCTCGCCGCCATATCGCCACACCCGGTCCAGTTCCGAAACCGGCACGATCATCCGGCCGTCGCCGGCATAGCGCAGGCGGATCGCCTCGCGGTGGCGCCCGGGCAGCCACTCCGCCCGGTCTACGCCCTCCAGCCGGCCGAGGCCGTGGTCGAGATGCAGCAGCAGGTCGCCGACGCGGAAGCCGTCCGGCCCGCCGGGGATGGTCGTCTCCTCGGCCGTGGCGCGGCGCGCGGCGCGGCTGCCGACCACGTCGCCGGCCGCCAGCACCGCGACCGCGGCATCGGGCAGCAGGAAGCCGCGATCGACCGGCAGCCGGACCGCCAGCAGGCTGCCGCCCGCCGCGTCGGCCACCGCCGGCCATTCGGCCGCCTGCGCCGTCCGGCCGGTCGCGTCCTCCACCGCCCGGCCCAGCGCCGCGGCCGCGTCGGCGTCGGGGGCGGCCAGGACGATCCGCCAGCCGTCCGGCAGGTCCGCCAGCAAGCGGCGCAGCCGGCGCTCCGGCCGCGCCTGCTCGACGAAGCGCGGCACCGGGCGCCAATCGGGCCGATCGAGGTCGGGCAGCGCGCGGCGCGCCCGTTCGGCTGCCCACTGGGCCGCCGGCAGGACGGCTTCGGCGTCGCCCGCCTCCTCCAGGAACTGCGCCGCGGCCTCCGGCACACCCGGTCCCAGCAGCAGGCGCGCCGCCGGGGCGTAGTCGAAGATGGTCTCCAGCCTTCCATGGCCATCGCCCGGGCCGCCGATGGCCTCCGACGCCGGGTCGACCAGCAGGGTCTCGGCCACCACCAGGGAGCGCTGGGTGCGCGGATCGTAGGCGCGGATCGCGACGATGGCGCCCTCGTCATGCTCGATGCGGCACGGCATCGGGGCTGCGGCCGGGAACAGGTCGATCACCTGGCCGCGCAGCGCGAACTCGCCCGGCACGTCGACGCGGCCGTCGCGGACATAGCCGATGCGTTCCAGCCCGGCCGCGATCGCCTCGGGGTCGATGCGCTGACCGGCGCGGAACTCGAACCGCGCGCCATCCCAGGCCGAGCGCGGGGCGACGCGACGGAGCAGCGCCGGAGCGGTCGCCAGCACCAGCGCCGGCCGGGCGTCCGGGCCGAGCAGCCAGTGCAGCAGGCCCATCCGCCGCCCCATGACCGCGGGCGACGGCGACGCGCCGCCATGGGGCGGGCAGTCCCATTCCGGATAGAAGCCGACGCCCTGGTCCGGCCGCAGGGCCCGGACCAGGGCGTGCAGGGACCGGGCGCGGGCCTGGGAGGCGACGACATGGATCAGCGTCGGGGCGTCCGCGCCGATCGCCGCAGCGAGGGCCAGGGCCTCGATCGCGACAGGAGCGTCGGGCGCATCGGGGGCGTCCGGGCCGTCCGGCGCCGGGCGGCCCTCGCCCTCCGGCCGTGGCATCACCGCCCGGCGCGGGCCGGGGCGGAGCCGGTCAACGATCGTCCCCGGACTGCCAGACCGGCCGCTCCTCGGCCGCCTCGCGCACCGCCTCGGCGGTCTCGTCCAGGATGTCGATGGTCTCGTCGGTGGTGCCCGGGTCGGGATGGCCGGTCACTTCGCTCCTCGGCTGGGCATCGACGTCGATCGCGCGGATCTCGCCTTCCAGCGGGCCCGGGTCCTCGGTCGTGGCGCCGTCCTCGCGTCCGGTCGCCGTCTCCAGCAAGGGTTCGTCCGGCCGGGCCACCTCCCGCTGGTTGGCGTAGTGGGGGCCGCGGCGGCCCGGCTCGGCATCGGCTTCCAATGCCCTGTCGCGATGTCGCATGGTTCTCTCCGGCGGATGGTGCGCACTTGCCGGTCAATCTTCGGCGCCGGGAGTTCGTTCCGCGGCCGGGGTGGCCTTGTCGCTGCCGCAGTTTTGCCACGGAAATGTGCCAATCACCCGCCCCCATGAGCTTCACCGTCGGCAAGATCTTCTGGTACCTCACCTCGCCCGGGAACCTGCTGCTGCTCGGCCTTGCCGCCGGGTGGCTGTTGCTCTTGCTCGGCGCCAGGCGCCTGGGGCACGCGCTGCTCGGGCTGTCGATCCTGACCCTGCTGGCGATCGCCGTCCTGCCGGTCGGCGCCTGGCTGCTGGAGCCGCTGGAGGAGCGCTTCCCGGTGGTGCGGACGCTGGAAGGGCCGGTCGACGGCATCGTCGTGCTGGGCGGCAGCGTCGATTCCACCATCTCCGCCGCCCGCGGCGCGGCCGCCCTGACGGAATATGGCGACCGCATGACGGCGGCGGCCATCCTCGCCCGCCGCCACCCGGATGCCCGCATCCTGGTGACCAGCGGCGAGGCCGCGATCGTCCCCCAGGGGGTCAGCGAGGGCCCCTACATGCGCCAGCTGCTGGTCGACCTCGGCGTGGCGGAGGATCGCATCCTGGTCGAGGGCAGCTCGCGCAACACGGCCGAGAATGCGCTCAACACCCGCCGGCTGGTCGGCGCGGCCCCCGACGAACGCTGGGTGCTGGTCACCTCGGCCTTCCACATGCCGCGCGCGGTCGGCTGCTTCCGGCGCCTCGGCTGGGACATCACGCCCTATCCGGTCGACTACAAGACGACCGGCCAGGGGGGCGGCCAGGGGGGCGGAATCGGCTTCAACCTGCGCGCCGGGCTGGAGCGGGTGCACCTCGCCATGAAGGAGTGGATCGCGCTCGTCGCCTATCGCCTGCTCGACCACACCGACACGCTGTTCCCCGCGCCCGCATCCCCGCCGGCCTGAATCAGCCCCGCATGCCCAGGAACCAGAGCACGCTGCCGATGATCGCCGCGGCCAGGCCGAGCCCCAGGATCGCCACCGCCGCGATGCGGACCAGCCGGCGCATGGGCGAGCCCGGCGGCAGCATCCGCTCCGACAGGAAGAAGAGGATCGCCAGCATGGCAACCAGCGAAAAAATCCGGCCGTCCTCGATCATGGGCCACCTCCTTTCCCGGTCCGGCCGCACTATTCCCGCACCGGGCGAACCCAGGGCGTTGAGCCGGACTCGGCCTTCGTGGCAGACATGGGACATGGTCCGCAATCCTCTGCCGCCGGCGCGGCGCTTCCTCCAGGCGATCGCCACCGCGGCCGGCCTGTCAGCGACCGGTCTGTCGGCGGCCGGTCTGTCGGCGGCAGCCGTGGCCAACGAACAGCCGTTCTCGAGCTGGGTCGGCGAGCTGCGCCAGGAAGCGCTGGGCAACGGCATTTCGCCCGCCCTGCTGGATACTGTGCTGCCGGGGCTGGAGCCGATCCCGCGGGTCATCGAACTCGACCGGCGGCAGCCGGAAGGGACCATGACCTTCGCCACCTACCGGACCCGCGTCGTCGCCCAGCAGCGGGTCGACCAGGGCCGCCAGCGCCTGGCCGAGAACGGGCCGCTGCTGGAGGCGGTCCAGGCCCGGTACGGGGTGCCGGCCCGCTTCATCGTCGCGCTCTGGGGGGTGGAGACCAGCTATGGCCGGGTCACCGGCGGCTTCCCGGTGGTCGCCTCGCTGGCCACGCTCGCCTATGACGGCCGCCGCTCGGCCTTCTTCCGCGGCGAGCTGATGAACGCGCTGCGCATCCTCCAGGAAGGGCACATCACGCCCGACGGCATGCTCGGCTCCTGGGCCGGCGCCATGGGCCAGAGCCAGTTCATGCCGTCCAGCTTCCTGCGCTTCGCCGTCGACCATGACGGCGACGGCCGGCGCGACATCTGGACCAACCGGGCCGACGTCTTCGCATCGATCGCCAACTACCTGGCCTCCTCCGGCTGGGTCACCGGGGTGACCTGGGGGCGGGAGGTGCGGGTGCCGGCGGGCCTGCCCGCGGGGGGCGCGGAAGACCAGCGGCCGCTCGCCGAATGGGCCCGGATGGGCGTCGTCCAGGCCGACGGCGCGCCGCTGCCGACAGCCGATCTCGATGCCGGCCTCGTGCTGCCCGAACGCGACGGGACCGGCCCCGCCTTCCTCGTCTACGAGAACTACCGGGTGTTGCTGCGTTGGAACCGATCCAACTATTTCGCGCTGGCGGTGTCCGAGCTGGCGGACCGGCTGGTCCAGCCATGAGGACGCGGCCCGGCCTGGGCGGGGTGGCCGCCGCCGCCCTGCTGCTCGCGCTCGGCGCCTGCGCCTCCGCGCCGGAAACCGTTACCGGCAGCGCCGGCGGCGGCAAGAAGGGCTCGCCGCGCGGCGTCTACAAGATCGGCAACCCCTACCAGATCATGGGGGTATGGTATTACCCGAAAGAAGAGTACGACTACCGGGAGACGGGGATAGCCTCCTGGTACGGGTCCGACTTCCATGGCAAGTCCACCGCCAATGGCGAGACCTACGACATGAACGACCTGACGGCGGCGCATCGCACCCTGCCGCTGCCGTCGATAGTGCGGGTCACCAACCTGGAGAACGGTCGCTCCATGACGCTGCGGGTCAACGACCGCGGCCCCTTTGCCCGCAGCCGGATCATCGACATCTCGCGCCGCGGCGCCCAGCTGCTCGGCTTCGAGCGGCAGGGGACGGCCAAGGTCCGGGTCGAGATCATGGCCGCCGAGAGCGAGCAGCTGGCCCAGATCTATCGTGGCTCGCCCACCATCGGCCAGGCACTGGCGCGCACGCCGAGCCTGCCGGATCCGTCGGCGCCCCCGACGGCCGTGGCCGCGCTGCCCGCCGCCAGCCCGCCGTCGGTTGCGTCGTCGGGCGGGGGAGGCACGGGGGACGTCATCTCGCTGCCCGGCCTGGCACCGCTGCCGGCGAGCGCCCCGGCGCCGGTCGCGATCGCGCCGCAGGCCCTGCCGGACACGCCGCCCCTGGCAGCGACGGCGCCCACCGTCACCGCCATGACGATCGAGCAGGTGCCGCTGCCGCCGCCCGCTGCCGCCGCCGTGCCGGCGCGGCGGCCGCCCCCGCCGCTGCCGCCGGCCCTGGCGGCCGTCGTCGCCGAGGCGCCCCAGACCGGGGCGGTGAGCGTCGAGCCGGTGCGCACCACGCAGATCTACGTCCAGGCCGGCGCCTTCTCGCAGCGCGCCAATGCCGACCGGGTGCGCCAGACGATCAGCGGCCAGGCGGCGGCCGGCATCGCCCCGGTCCGGGTGACCACGGTGGCCGTCGGCGGCGGCCCGGTCCACCGGGTGCGGGTCGGGCCGCTGCGCTCGGTCGAGGCCGCGGACCAGGCCCTCGCCCGGGTCGCTTCGGCGGGCTACCCTGAAGCACGGATCATCGTCGAATGAACAACGCCCGCCCCATGGCCCTGCGGCTGCTCGTCCCCCTCGTCCTGCTGGCCGTGGCGGCGCTGGCGGCGCCGCTCGCCGCGTCCGCCCAGACCTACCAGTCGGAGGCGCGGGCGGCCCTGGTGGTCGACTTCGATACCGATGCCGTGCTGTTCGCCAAGGATGCCGACCGCCGCATCCCGCCGGCGTCGATGAGCAAGATCATGACGATGTACGTCGTGTTCGAGCAGATCCGCGCGGGCAAGCTGGCGCTCACCGACGAGCTGCCGGTCAGCCGGGCCGCCTGGCAGATGGGCGGCTCCAAGATGTTCGTGAAGGTCGACACCCGGGTGAAGGTCGAGGACCTGATCCGCGGCGTCATCATCCAGTCCGGCAACGATGCCTGCCTGGTCCTGGCCGAGGGCATCGCCGGGTCGGAAGAGGCGTTCGTCAAGCTGATGAACGAGCGCGCCCGGGCGATCGGCCTGACCGACAGCAACTTCGCCAACACCACCGGCTGGCCGCATCCCGACCACTACATGTCGGTGCGCGACCTGGCGCGCCTGGCACGGCGGATGATCGTCGACTTCCCGGAGCGCTACCGGGTCTATTCCGAACGGGAATTCACCTTCGGCGGCATCAAGCAGGGCAACCGCAACCCGCTGCTCTACCGCCCGGTCGGCGCCGACGGCCTGAAGACCGGCCATACCGACGAGGCGGGCTACGGCCTGACGGCGTCGGCCGTGCGCGATGGCCGGCGGCTGATCATGGTGCTGGCCGGCCTGCCGACGATGCGCGCCCGGGCCCAGGAATCCGAACGCCTGCTGGAATGGTCGTTCCGCGAGTTCGAGAACTACACGCTGGCCCGGGCCGGGCAGGCGGTCGAAGCGGCCGAGGTCTGGCTGGGCGCGGCCGCCACGGTGCCGCTCCATGCCGGCTCGGACATCAAGATCACCATTCCGCGCCGCAGCCGCGACCAGATCCAGGCGGTCGCCGTCTATGACGGCCCGATCCCGGCGCCGATCGCCGCCGGCCAGCGGGTCGGCACGATGGAAGTGCGCCTCGGCGACCGCAAGCTGGGCGAGGGGCCGCTGGTCGCCGGCGTCGCCGTAGACCGCCGCAACGTCTTCGGCCGGCTGGCCGCCGTGGTCGGCCATCTCGTCACCGGCAAGTGAGCCGCGGGGACCAGGGCGCAGCCGGACCCGACGGCCGCTTCATTACCTTCGAAGGGGGCGAGGGGGCCGGCAAGTCGACCCAGGTGGCGCTGCTGGCCGACCGGCTGGCGGCGCTCGGCATCGCCGTGGTGCGGACCCGGGAACCCGGCGGCTCGCCGGGCGCGGAGGCGATCCGCGGCCTGATCGTCACCGGCGCCGTCGACCGCTGGGATGCCCGGACCGAGGCCCTGCTGGTGGCGGCCGCGCGGCGCGACCATGTCGAGCGGACGATCCGCCCGGCGCTGGCCCGCGGCGCCTGGGTGCTGTGCGATCGCTTCTTCGATTCGACCATGGCGTATCAGGGCCGGGCAGGCGGGGTCGACCCGGCCGCGGTCGAGTGGCTGCGGGCCTTCGCCACCGACGGGCTGACGCCGGACCTGACGATCATTCTCGACCTGCCGGTCGAGCTCGGCATGGCCCGGGCGGCCGCGCGGGCCGGCGGCCACCAGCGCTTCGAGCGGCGCGAGCCGGCCTTTCACCACCGCCTGCGCGCGGCCTTCCAGGAGATCGCCGCGACCGAGCCCGGACGGTGCCGGCTGCTCGACGCGACGCTCGCCATCGAGCCGCTGGCCGACGCCGTCTTCCGGGTGGTGGCCGATCGCCTGCATCCGCGTCCGGCATGAGCGCGGCCGCGTCCGACGCGTTCGCGCCAGCCGCCAACCCCTGGCTGTTCGGGCTGGCGGCGGCGGAGGGGATGCTGCTGCGCGCCTGGCGCAGCGGCCGCATGCCCCATGCCTGGCTGGTCGCCGGGCCGCAGGGCGTGGGCAAGGCGACGCTCGTCCACCGCTTCGCCCGCTTCGTCCTGGCCGGCGGCGATGACTCCCAGGGGGGCGGAGGGCAGGGCGGCCTGCTGGGCGACCTGCCCGAAGGGCTGGACCGCGAATCGCCGCGCGCGCGCCAGATCGCCGCCGGCGGCCATCCCGACCTGCGGGTCGTCACCCGGGCGCTCAACGACAAGGGCCGCCTGCGGCAGGAGATCGTCGTCGACGACATCCGCGACCTCGGTCACTTCCTGCACCTGACCCCGGCCGGCGGCGGCTGGCGGGTGGCGATCATCGACCCCGCCGACGACCTCAACCGCAACGCCGCCAACGCGCTCCTCAAGGTCCTGGAGGAGCCGCCGAAGAACGCGCTCCTGCTGCTGACCAGCCACAGCCCGGGCCGGCTGCTGCCGACCATCCGCTCGCGCTGCCGCCGGCTGGTGGTGGAACCGCTGCCGCCGGCGACGGTGGCCGAGGGGCTGCGGGCGATCCGGCCGGACCTCGATCCCGACACGGTGCCGGCGCTGACCAGCCTGGCGGACGGGTCGATCGGGCGCGCCGTGTCGCTCGCCGACCTGGACGGCGTCGCCGCCTATCGCGAGTTGCTGGACCTGCTCGGCCGCTGGCCCCGGCTGGAGCTGCCGGCGGTGATGGCCTGGGCCGACCGGTTCAGCCGGGCCGGCGACACGGACGGGTTCGGGCTCGCCCGCGAGCTGCTCTCGGGTCTGCTGGCGCGGGTCGTGGCGCTCGGCGCCGGCCGCCCGATGCCGGAAGCGCTGGCGGGCGAACTGGCCGTCACCCGGCGCCTCGTCGAAGGCGCCCGGCTTGATCGCTGGGTGGGGCTGTGGGAAAAGACCAACGACCTGTTCGCGCGCGCCGACGGTCTCGACCTCGACCGCAAGCACGCGCTGCTGTCGTCCCTCCTGGCATTCGAAAGCGTGACGCCGGACGGATGGCCCGGCGCGCGTGCGAAGCCGGGTCCCTGGGCAGCGGGACTTTCGAGCGGGCGGCCTTTCGAGGAGTGATGAGATGTCCACGGGGACGCCGTACTACATAACGACGCCCATCTATTACGTGAACGACGCGCCCCATATCGGGCACGCCTACACGACGCTCGCCTGCGACGTGCTGGCGCGGTTCATGCGCCTGGAGGGCAGGCGGGTCCACTTCCTGACCGGCACCGACGAGCACGGGCAGAAGGTCGAGAAGTCGGCCCGGGCCGCGGGCGTCGATCCGCTCGCCTTCTGCGACCGCGTCTCGCAGAACTTCCGCGACCTCGCCCAGGCGATGAACTTCTCCAACGACGACTTCATCCGCACGACCGAGCCCCGCCACATCGCGGCCTCGCAGGCGATCTGGAACGCGCTGCAGGAGCGGGGGGAGATCTATCTCGGCAGCTATGCCGGCTGGTATTCGGTCCGCGACGAGGCCTTCTACGCCGAGAGCGAGCTGGTCGGCGGCAAGGCGCCGACCGGGGCGGAGGTGGAATGGGTGGAGGAGCCCAGCTACTTCTTCCGCCTGTCGGCCTGGCAGCAGCCGCTGCTCGACCATTATGCCGCCCATCCGGGGTTCATCGCCCCCGAAAGCCGCCGCAACGAGGTGGTGAGCTTCGTCCAGTCCGGCCTGCGCGACCTGTCGGTGTCGCGCACCAGCTTCAACTGGGGCGTGCCGGTCCCGGGCGACCCCGACCACATCATGTATGTGTGGCTGGACGCGCTGACCAACTACATCACCGCCGTCGGCTACCCGGACACCGAGGCGGAGGCGTTCCAGGCCTTCTGGCCGGCCTCGCTGCACATGGTCGGCAAGGACATCCTGCGCTTCCACGCGGTCTACTGGCCGGCCTTCCTGATGGCCGCCGGGCTGAAGCCGCCCGAGCGGGTGTTCGCCCACGGCTGGTGGACGATCGAGGGCCAGAAGATGTCCAAGTCGCTCGGCAACGTGGTCAACCCGATCGAGCTGGTGGAGCGCTACGGCCTCGACCCGGTGCGCTATTTCCTGATGCGCGAGGTGCCGTTCGGCAATGACGGCGACTTCTCCAGCCGCCAGATGATCCATCGCATGAACGGCGACCTGGCCAACGACTACGGCAACCTGGTGCAGCGCGTGCTGTCGATGGTCAACCGCAACTGCGACGCCCGCACGCCGCAGCCGGGCCCGTTCAGCGATGCCGACCAGGCGCTGCTGGGCGCGGCGAGGGGCCTCTTGCCGGTCGTCCGCGGCCATCTGGCGGAGCAGTCCTTCCACCGCGCGCTGGAGGCGATCTGGGCGGTGATCGGCGACGCCAACCGCTATGTCGACGAGCAGGCACCCTGGGCCCTGCGCAAGACCGACCCGCCGCGGATGGCGACCGTCCTCTACACGCTGGCCGAGACCATCCGCCTCGCCGCCATCCTGACCCAGCCTTTCATGCCCCAGGCCTCGGCCCGGATCCTGGACCAGCTCGGCGTCCCGGCCGACCGGCGCGGCTTCGCCGACCTGGCCGAGGATGCGGCGCTGGCGCCCGGCACGCCGCTGCCGAAGCCCGAAGGGGTGTTCCCCCGCCATCTCGAGCCGGCGGCCGCCTGATGCTGGTCGACAGCCACTGCCACCTCGACTTCCCGGACTTCGACCAGGAGCGCGACCAGGTCCTGGAGCGCGCCCGGGCGGCCGGGGTAGGGACCATGCTGACGATCGGCACCAAGCTGTCGGCGTTCGAGCGGGTGCGGGCGATCGCCGAACGCTACCCGGACGTCTGGTGCACGGTCGGGATCCATCCCCACGAGGCGGAGAGCGAGGCCGACATCGATGCCGGCGCCCTGGCGGCCCTGGCCGACCATCCGCGGGTCGTCGGCATCGGCGAATGCGGGCTCGATTTCTTCTACGACCACAGCCCGCGCGACCGGCAGGAGGCGGTGTTCCGCGTCCATGCCGATGCCGCCCGGCGCACCGGCCTGCCGCTCATCGTCCATGCCCGCGACGCCGACGAGGAGATGATCCGGGTCCTGACCGAAGAAAGCCACGGCGGCGCGCTGAAGGGCGTGCTGCACTGCTTCTCCAGCGGCCGGCGTCTGGCCGAGGAGGCGGTGGCGCTCGGCTTCTACATCTCCTTCTCGGGCATCCTGACCTTCAAGAAGGCGGAGGAACTGCGCGAGATCGCCCGCGACCTGCCGGCCGACCGGCTGCTGGTCGAGACGGATTCGCCCTACCTGGCGCCGATCCCGCATCGCGGGCAGCGCAACGAGCCCGCCTTCGTCGGCCACACCGCGGCCAGGCTGGCGGAGGTGCGCGGCCAGCCGCTGCGGGAGATCGAGGCGCTGACGACGGACAATTTCTTCCGGCTGTTCGACCGGGCCCAGCGGCCGGCGTGAAGCGGATGACGGACGGCGTCGGCGCGATGCGGGTGACCATGCTGGGCTGCGGCGGGTCGGGCGGCGTGCCCTTGGTCGGCGGCGCCTGGGGCGTCTGCGACCCGCAGGAGCCGCGCAACCGCCGGCGGCGGGTGTCGATCCTGGTGGAGCAGGGCGGTACCACTCTGATCGTCGACACCTCGCCGGACTTCCGCCAGCAGATGCTGGATGCCGACGTGCGGCGCCTCGACGCGGTGCTCTACACCCATGCCCATGCCGACCATGTCCACGGGCTGGACGACCTGCGCTCGCTCAACCGCGCGCTCAAGGCACCGATCCCGGTCTACGCCGACCCGGTGACGCTGAAGGAACTGGGGCGGCGGTTCGACTATGCGTTCCGCGCTCTCGAACCGGGCTCGTCCAACTACTACAAGCCGACGCTCGATGCGCGGACCATCGACGGGCCGTTCCGGGTCGGCGCGATCGATGTCCAGCCGATCGACCAGGACCATGGCTACAGCCGGACGCTCGGCTTCCGCTTCGGCCCGGTCGCTTACTCGACGGACGTGGTCCGGCTCGACGACGCCGCGTTCGCGCTGCTGGCCGGCGTCGACGTCTGGATCGTCGACTGCCTGCGCGAGGAACCGCATCCGACCCATTCGCACCTCGAGCAGACGCTGGCCTGGATCGCCCGGGTGCGCCCGAAGCGGGCCATCCTGACGCATATGAGCGAACAGCTCGACTATCGCGACCTGGTCGACCGGCTGCCGCCGGGGGTCGAGCCCGGGTATGACGGCCTGGTGATCCATCCATGATTTCCCATAATATACATTATGCGATCTTCAGATAATGGGAGCGAAGCCGTGAACCGGCCGGATCCGGCGGCCTCCCTCGCCCGCCTGCTGGCGATCATGCGGCGCCTGCGCGACCCGGTCGACGGCTGCGAATGGGATCGTGCCCAGACCTTCGCCACCATCGCGCCCTACACGATCGAGGAAGCCTACGAGGTCGCCGACGCCATCGCCCAGGACGATCCGGCCGCGCTCCGCGACGAGCTGGGCGACCTGCTGTTCCAGGTCGTGTTCCATTCGCGCATGGCCGAGGAAACGGGCGCGTTCGATTTCGCCGACGTGGCGGACGCGATCTCCGACAAGATGATCCGCCGCCATCCGCACATCTTCGGCGATGGCGACCAGGCCGGCTGGGAAGCCTTGAAGGCCGCGGAGCGATCCCGTGCGGCCGTCGCCGCCGGCCGGGTCGAGAGTGTCCTGGACGGGGTGCCGGTCGCCCTGCCCGCGCTGGCCCGCGCCGACAAGCTGCAGCGCCGCGCCGCCCGCGTCGGCTTCGACTGGCCGGATGCCGACGCCGTGCTGCCCAAGATCGACGAGGAACTGGCGGAAGTCGCCCAGGCCCGCCGGTCGGGCGATGCCGGGCACCTGGCCGAGGAGGTCGGCGACCTGCTGTTCTCGGTCGTCAACCTCGCCAGGAAACTCAAGGTCGATCCGGAAACCGCTCTGCGAACAGCGAATTCCAAGTTCGAGCGGCGCTTCCGCGGCATTGAGGACGCGCTTCGCGAGGAGGGTCGCGGGCCGGCCCAGGCCAGCCTGGAGGAAATGGAAGCCCTGTGGCAGCGGATGAAGCGTCACCAGGCTTGAAGATCGTTCTGCAACCGATTGAAACTGAGGGAGAATGTCATGCTTGATGCCAAGACCTTGACGGTGTTCGTGACCGGGGCGACGGCCGGGTTCGGCGCCGCGACGGCCAGGCGCTTCGCCCAGGCGGGTGCCAAGGTGGTGATCTCCGGCCGACGCGCCGATCGCATCGAGGCGCTCAAGGCCGAGCTGGGTGGCGACCGGGTGCACGGCTTCACCCTCGACGTGCGCGACGGCAAGGCCGTCCAGGCGGCGATCGACGCGCTGCCGGCGGAGTTCGCCGAGATCGACGTGCTGGTCAACAATGCCGGCCTGGCGCTCGGCCTGGGCCCGGCCCAGACCGCCGACCTGGCCGACTGGGAGACGATGATCGACACCAACATCAAGGGCCTGGTCTACGTCACCCGCGCCATCCTGCCCGGCATGATCCAGCGCGACCGCGGCCACATCATCAACCTCGGCTCGATGGCCGGCACCTACCCCTATCCGGGCGGCAACGTCTATGGCGCGACCAAGGCCTTCGTGAAGCAGTTCTCGCTCAACCTGCGCGCCGACGTACACGGCTACCATGTGCGCGTGACCAACATCGAGCCCGGCATGGCCGAGAGCGAGTTCTCCGAAGTCCGCTTCAAGGGCGACAAGTCGAAGGCCAAGGACGTCTACAAGGGCGTGCAGCCGATGACGCCCGAGGACATCGCGGAGACGATCTTCTTCGCCGCCACCCTGCCCGCCCATGTCAACCTGAACCGCATCGAGATGATGCCGGTGATGCAGGCGTTCGGCCCGCTGGCCGTCAAGCGCGAGGGCTGATGGCGCCGTCCGAACGCTGCAGGATGGTGACCTGCAGCGTTCGGCGCGTCACGAAGCCCATGCGCTCGTAGAGCGCTATGGCGTCGAGATTGTCGTCGAAGACATGCAGGAAGGCGGTCTCGCCGCGGGCCTGGATCTCGGCCGTCAGGGCGCCGACCAGCATTCGCGCGTAGCCGCGTCCGCGATATCCGGGATGGACGCACACGGCGCTGACCTCCGTATGGCGGCCAAAGCGCATACGCTCGCCGGCCATGGCCACGAGGGTCCCCTCGTCCCGGATGCCGATGTACCGCCCGAGTTCATGGGTCCGCCGCTGGAACGGGCCCGGCCGCGTCAGGGCGGTGAGTGCCAGCATGGCCGGCACATCGTCGGCCCCGAGCGGCACCATGGGAGCCCGTGGCAGGACCGTGGCAGCGGCGACGGCGAGCATCTGCCGGCAGGCACTGGCCTGGCGGATCTCCAGCCCTTCCATGGCAGCGACCGCGGCGCAGGACAGGACCGCGACCGGCCCCGCTTCTGCCAGGTCCCGCAGCCCGGCCATCGCGTCCGGGCTCCCGTCGGCGACCGCCGCGAACGGTGCAACTTCCGGCGGATAGCGGACGGCATGGCGACCGCCCAGCGCCAGTCCGCGATGTGCCGTGTTCAGGGCCATCCAGATCGGACGGTCGAGCGCGGCCGCATCGGCCGCCGGGAGTTCGAGCATGGCCATCCTGGATAGCTCCGCAGTGACTGGCAACCGGATGGCGCCGTTCTAGACGCGGAGAATCCCGGGCGGTATCGTCGCAAACGACAATTTTGTGGCCATTTACGCCATGCGCATTGCGGTCGTCCTGCTGGATGGAGTGTTCGACACCGGGCTTGCGACCATCCTCGACGCCTTCGCCACGGCGAACGAGCTGGCAGGACTGCACATGGCAGCACCGCCCCAATTCACCGTAACGCCGGTCGGGTTCCGACAGCCGGTCCGGACCGCCTTGGGGCTGGAGCTGCCAGCACGCCCGGCGCTGCCGGCCATGCGGCCCGACTGGGCGATCCTTCCGGCCCTGAACACGAAGCTGCCGGAGCAGCTGCTGGCATCGCTGCAACGGTCCGACCTGATAGAGGCCAGGATGCAGCTCCTCGCCTGGCATGGCGCCGGCACGCGGATCGCCGCCGCCTGTATCGGGACGTTCCAGCTGGCGGAGACCGGCTTGCTGAACGGACGGGACGCCACGACGACCTGGTGGCTGGGGCCCCTGTTCCGCCAGCGCTATCCCGAGGTGCGCCTGGACGAATCGCGCATGCTGGTCCCGGCCGGTGACGTGGTCACGGCAGGGGCAGCGATCGGCCATCTCGATCTGGCTCTGTGGCTGATCGGTCAAGCCAGTCCCGAGCTGGCGGCGATCGTCGCGCGCTACCTGCTTGCCGATCTTCGCTCGTCCCAGGCGCAATACATCATTCCCGACCACCTGGCGCGGGCCGACCCGCTCATCGACCGCTTCGAGCGCTGGGCGCGGGGCCGGCTCGCCGCCGGCTTCTCGTTGCAGGCGGCCGCGCAGGCGCTGGGCACCAGCCCGCGGACGCTGCAGCGGCGGGCCGAGGCCGTGCTCGGGAAGTCGCCCCTGGCCTACTTCCAGGATCTACGGGTGGAGCATGCCCAGCGCCTCCTGCGGGGCGGGCTCGACCTGGATTCGATCGCCGTGGAAGTCGGCTACGCGGATGGGGCGACGCTGCGCCGGCTGGTGCGCCGCCGCCTGGGCCGCGGCGTGCGCGAGCTGCGCTCCAGCCGCGGCTGAGTTCCGGCCGTCAGACCCGCTCGTCGGGCCGCCCGACCAGGACCCTGTGGATCGCCTCCCACGACGCCTGGTCGGGGGCCAGCAGCAGGCCGCCGTCGAGGTGGGACGGACGGTAGGAGGAGCCGTCCAGGCGGGCGCTGTAGCCGCCGGCCTCGCCATGGATGAGCTGCCCCGCCGCATGGTCCCAGGGCATCAGGCGGTGGTAGAGCGAGAAGTGGCTCTGGGCCCGCACCAGGGCCAGATATTCCTGCCCGGCGCAGCGCAGCTGGAAGACCGAGCCGAGCCGTTCCGTGCGTCCGGCGATCTTGCGGATCAGCGGGCGCTTGCCGTAGCGGAAGCTGACCGCGCCCGACATGCTGGCGACGTCGTGGGCGGATGCCACCCGCAGCCGGCTGTCGCCGAGCCAGGCGCCGGCCCCGCGCTCGGCCGACACCATGGCGCCGGTCAGCGGGTCGTGGATCCAGGCGGCGACCGCCTGCCCGCCCCAGGCCAGCGACACCATCACCGCGAAGAGCGGCAGGCCGGCGGCGAAGTTGGCGGTGCCGTCGACCGGATCGACGATCCAGGCCGGCGCCGCCTGGTCGAGCCGCGCCAGGATGCCGGCGTCCTTGGACACCGCCTCCTCGCCGACCACCACCGACCCCGGCAGGATGTCGAGCAGGCGGGCTTCCAGCGCCCGCTCGGCCGCCTCGTCGGCTACCGTGACGAGGTCGCCCGGCTTCTTCTCGCGGATGTCGTCGGCCGCCAGCTGCCGGAAGCGTGGCACGATCTCTTCCGCGGCGACGGTGGCGATGGCGTCGGCGACGCGGGCGGCATCGAACTTCATGGGACGGCAACCATGCGCAAGGGGTGATGGCGTTGGCGGAAACGGGAGACGTCGGCCGGGTCGAGGCTGACCCGGAGCCGGGCCACCTCCCCCTCGTCCGCGCGCTCGATCACCTCGCCATGGCTGTAGAGCCAGGCGATCGCGCTGCCGTCGCGGACATCGACCTCGAGGTCGTGCAGCGAGCGGCTGGCGCCGAGGCGCTGGTCGACGAGCCGCAGGAGCAGGTCCAGCCCCTCGCCGGTCACGGCCGAGAAGGCCGCCTGCCCGTCCTGGCGCTCGGCCTGGCGGATCAGCACGGTACGGTCCTCGTCCGGCAGCAGGTCGATCTTGTTCAGGCCCTCGATCATCCGTGCCGGCAGCGCATCGGCCAGCCCGAGCTCGCCCAGCACCGCCTCGACATCCGCCTTCTGGGCGCCGGTGTCGGGGTGGGAGACGTCGCGGACATGGATGATGAGGTCGGCCGCCGTCACCTCCTCCAGCGTCGCCCGGAAGGCGGCGACCAGCGAGGTCGGCAGCTCGGAGATGAAGCCGACCGTGTCGGACAGGATCACCTTGCGGCCGGACGGCAGCTCCAGCACCCGCATGGTCGGGTCGAGCGTGGCGAACAGCAGGTCCTCGGCCATGACGCTCGCCTGCGTCAGGCGGTTGAACAGCGTCGATTTCCCGGCATTGGTGTAGCCGACCAGGGCCACCACCGGGTACGGCACCCGGCGCCGCGCCTCGCGATGCAGGCCGCGGGTGCGCTTGGTGTCCTCGAGCTCCCGCTTCAGCCGGGCGATGCGCTCGCCGATCAGCCGGCGGTCGATCTCGAGCTGGCTTTCGCCGGGGCCGCCCAGGAAGCCGAAGCCGCCGCGCTGCCGCTCCAGATGGGTCCAGGACCGCACCAGGCGCGAGCGCTGGTAGGTGAGCGCGGCCAGCTCGACCTGCAGGCGCCCCTCATGGGTGCGCGCGCGGGCACCGAAGATCTCCAGGATCAGGCCGGTGCGGTCGATGACCTTGCACTTCCAGGCCTTCTCCAGATTGCGCTGCTGCACCGGGGTGACGGCGGCATCGATGATCACCACCTCGGCCGGCTTCTCCTCGGCGATCAGCTTGCCGATGCGCTCCACCGTGCCGGTGCCGAACAGGGTGGCCGGACGCGGCTGGTCGACGCGCACGACCTCGTCGTGCGCGACCGTCAGCTCGATCGCGGCGGTAAGGCCCACGGCTTCCGCCAGACGGGCCTCGGGGCTGCGGTTCTCGTCCCGCCCGGCGCGCAGCGCCGGATGCAGGACATACGCCCGGCCGGCGGCGGCGGCCTTGCCGTCGCCCCGGTCCGCGGTCGGATCAGCTATCGGAGTCGTCCTTGCCCCCGTCGAAGAGCTGGATCGGCTGTGCCGGCATCACGGTGGAAATCGCGTGCTTGTAGACCAGCTGCGAATGGGCGTCCCGGCGCAGCAGGACGCAGAAATTGTCGAACCAGGTGATGATGCCCTGCAACTTCACCCCGTTGACGAGGAAGACGGTCACCGGCGTCTTGTTCTTGCGAACGTGGTTCAGGAAGACATCCTGTACGTTCTGGCTTTTCTCCGACGACATCGCTGTTATTCCCGTTTCGTTGTTGGGGTCTTTACGACCCGGGTTCGCTTTACCCGGCGCGTGGACCGACGCAAGTCCCATGCCGGTTGCTCGACCTGCTACAACAGCGCAGCCAACCCCGAGCAGCCCCGTAGATGGAGATGGGGCGCGCAACTGTCAAACTCTTCCCCCAGCGTCTCTTCGTCGCGCAGAAGCACGGGGATGCAGCCCGAATTCAACGCGCAATGCATGTCGACCCCGGCGTCGCCGACGAACCAGACGTCCGGCCCGGCCGCAATGCCGCTGCCGGCGAGCGCGGCGTGGACCGGGTCGGCCGCCGGCTTGTCGGCGGCGACGTCGGTCGCGCCGACGATGCGCCCGAAGCGCGGGCTCCAGCCGAGATGCTCGGCCTCCCGGCGCAGGTAGCGGCCATGCTTGTTGCTGACGATGCCGAGATAGAGGCCGCGGGCGGCGGCCAGGTCCAGCATCGCCAGGGCGCCGTCCATCGGCCGCAGCCCCTCCAGGTGCCGCTCCTCGAACGTCGAGTAGAAGACGCGCTCGGCGTCGCGCCAGCGGCCGCCGAACATCTCCGGGAAGGTGTCGCGGGCCGACTTGCGGATGCGGGCACGGCACTCGGCCTCGGTCCATTCCGGATGGCCCATCGCGAGGAAGGTGGCATTGAGCGCGCCGGAGATGACCGCCCAGTTGTCGACCAGCGTGTTGTCCCAGTCGAAGAGGATCGCCCGCGGCGGCGGAAGGCTGCCGCTCACGCAGCCTCCCCCTGTGCCGCCTGCTCGGCCATGTGCACCAGGTAGGCCTCGCGCAGGCTGCGGGCGACGGCGCCGGGCTTGCCGTCGCCGACCGTGGCATCATCGATGCGCACGATCGGCGTGACGAACGCGGTCGTGCTGGTCAGGAATGCCTCGCGGGCATTCTTGGCCTCCTCCACCGTGAACGGCCGCTCGACGAACTTCAGCCCCTGCTGCTGCGCGATGATCTTCAGCACGGCGATGCGGGTGATGCCGTTCAGGATCGCGTTGTTGGCGGCGCGGGTGACCACTTCGCCGTCCTGGGTCACGATCCAGGCGTTGGTCGACGTGCCCTCGGTCACCGTCCCGTCCCGCTCGTCGACCTGCCAGGCCTCGAGCGCGCCCGCCTCGCGTGCCTGCTGCTTGCCGAGGCAGTTGGGCAGCAGGGACACCGTCTTGATGTCGCACCGCTCCCAGCGGATATCGGGAATGGTGATCACCTTGGCGCCGTCTCGCATCAGCGCCGGACTGGCGGGCTTGGTGCGCTTGGCGGTCATCACCACCGAGGTCTCGGCGTTGGCCGGGAAGGCATGGTCGCGCGGGGCGACGCCGCGGGTCATCTGGATGTAGACGATGCCGTCCACCACCCGGTTGCGCCGCACCACCTCGCGCATGACATGGCCCAGCGCCGGCCGGCCCATCGGCCGGGCGATGCGCAGCTCGTCGAGCGAGCGCTCCAGCCGGATCATGTGGCCTTCCTCGTCGATGAGGGCGCCGCGCGAGATCGCGATCACCTCGTAGACGCCATCGGCGAACTGGTAGCCGCGGTCCTCGACATGGACGGCGGCTTCATGGTGCGGAACATACTGACCGTTGACGTAGGCGATGCGCGACATGGCGGCCTCTCGCGACCCTTCGGTTGGGATGGACGGAAGCGGATAGGTATCAGAAATATTCGAGGCGCACGGCGAACATCTTCTCGACCTTGCGCACGGCCCCCGGCGCCGCCATCAGCACCACCCGGTCGTCCGCCTTGATGACCGTGGCGCCGCGCGGAATGATGACCGTCTTGCCGCGCACCAGCGCGCCGACGATGATGCCGTGCGGCAGGTCGATCTCGCGCAGCGGCCGGCCGACCAGGGCCGATGTCTCCATCGCCTCCGCCTCGATGATCTCGCCGAAGCCTTCGCGCAGCGTGTGCACGCCGCGAATGCGGCCGCGGCGCACATGCTGGAGGATATTCGACACGGTGATGGAGCGCGGATTGACCACCGCATCGATGCCGAGGTTGGTCACCAGCGGCTCGTAGCTCGGCTTGTTGATCAGCGTCACCACCCGCGCGGCACCCAGGCGCTTCGACAGGATCGAGCTCAGGATGTTGACCTCGTCGTCGTCGGTGACGGCGATCACCGTCTCCGCATTGCCGACATTGGCCTCCTCCAGGATCTCCGTGTCGAGCCCGTCGCCGTTCAGCACCACGACATGGCCGAGGCGCTGGCACATCTCCGCCGCGCGGGCCCGGTCGAGCTCGATCATCTTGATCGAGACCTGGGGGAAACGCTCCTCGATCTCCTCGGACAGGTACTGGCCGATGTTGCCTCCGCCGATGATGACGACCCGCCGGCCCGGCTGCTCCTCATGGCCGAAGGCGAGCATGGCCCGGCTGACGTGGCGCGCATCGGCAACGAAATAGACCTCGTCGCCGGCCAGCAGCATCTCGTCGCTCTCCGGGATGATCGGCCGCCCCTCGCGGATCAGCCCGACGATGGTGATCGCCAGATCCGGAAACAGGCTGGTCAGCTGCCGGAGCGGGGTGTTCACGACCGGGCAGTCGGACAGGCAGCGCACGCCCACCACGCGGACCAGCCCGTCGGCCATCGACAGCACCTCGAAGGCGCCCGGCACCTCGAGCTGCAGGGTGATGGCGTGGGCGACCTCGATCTCCGGCGAGATGGTGACGTCGATGGGCAGGCGGTCGCTGGCGAAGAGCTGGCGCCATTGCGGCTTCAGATACACCTGGGCGCGGATGCGGGCGATCTTGGTCGGCACGTTGAACAGCGAGTGGGCCACCTGGCAGGCGACCATGTTGACCTCGTCGGCATAGGTCACCGCGATCAGCATGTCCGCCTCCTCTGCGCCGGCCTCGGCCAGCACGTCGGGATGCGAGGCGTGGCCGACGATGCCGCGCACGTCGTGCGAGTCCGACAGGCGCTGGATCAGCTCGGCCGACTGATCGATCACCGTCACGCTGTTGCCGCCGCCGGCCAGGTAGCGCGCAATGCTGCTGCCCACCTGCCCCGCCCCGCAGATGACGACCTTCACTAGGGGGCCATCCGCAGGGAGCGCTCGTCGCCATTGACACCGAGCGACTTCAGCTTGCGGTGCAGGGCCGATCGCTCCATGCCGACGAAGGACGCGGTGCGCGAGATGTTGCCGCCGAACCGGGTCAGCTGGGCCAGCAGGTATTGGCGCTCGAACACCTCGCGGGCCTCGCGCAGCGGCAACGTCATGATCTCTCCCGCCTTGTCCCAGCGCAGCACCGCCGGGGTCGTCGAGCCGATCTCGCTCGGCAGCATGTCGGCGCGGATCGCCTCGCGGCCGTCGCCCGGCGCCATGATCAGCAGCCAGTCCACGACGTTGCGCAGCTGGCGGACGTTGCCCGGCCAGTCATAGGCCTGGAGCGCGGCGAGCGCGTCCTCGCCGAGCACGCGCGGCGGCAGGCCGGACGTCTCCGCCGACCGCGCCATGAAGTGCCGGGCCAGCACCGGGATATCCTCGCGCCGCTCGCGCAGCGACGGCACCCGGATCGGCACCACGTTCAGGCGATAGAAGAGATCCTCGCGGAAGCGGCCGGCCGCCATCTCCGCGGTCAGATCGCGGTTGGTGGACGCGATCACCCGCACGTCGACCTCGACCCGGGTCGATCCGCCGACCCGCTCGAAGGTCTGGTCCTGCAGCGCGCGGACGATCTTGCCCTGGGTCTCCAGGGGCATGTCGGCGACCTCGTCCAGGAACAGGGTGCCGCCATGGGCCAGCTCGAACGTGCCGACCTTGCGCCGCCCGTCGGCGCCGTCTGCCCCCTCGGTGCCGAACAGCTCCACCTCCAGCCGCTCCGGCCGCATGGTGGCGCAGTTGAGGACGACGAAGGGCCCGTCGGCGCGGCGCGACTGGTTGTGGATGAGCCGGGCCACCACCTCCTTGCCGGCCCCGGCGGGGCCGGTCACCAGGACCCGGCTGCCGGTCGGCGACACCCGCTCGATCGCCTGGCGGATCTGGCCGATGGCCGACGAGGTGCCGACCAGCTCGACCGCGCCACCCGTGCGCAGCCGCAACTCCTCGTTCTCCCGGCGCAGGCGTGCCGCCTCGACCGCGCGCTCGATCAGCACCAGCAGCCGGTCGGTCTTGAAGGGCTTCTCGACGAAGTCGTAGGCGCCGAGTTTGATCGCCGACACCGCGGTCTCGATCGTGCCGTGGCCGCTGATCATCAGCACAGGCAGGTTCGGATGCTCGCGACGCAGGACGTCGAGGATGCCCATCCCGTCCAGCTCGCTGCCCTGCAGCCAGATGTCGAGGATGACCAGGTTGGGCCGGCGCGCCCGGACCGCGGCCAGGGCGGCCCGCGAATCGCCGGCCTCGCGCGTGGCATAGCCCTCGTCGCGCAACACCCCCGCGATCAGCATGCGGATGTCGGCCTCGTCGTCGACGATCAGGATGTCATGCGCCATGGGTGCCGGACTTTCTTGCGACCGTGCCCGCTTCCGTCAAGGGCGTTTCCACAACCGGCGGCTGGATCGCGGGATTCGGGATCACGAGCGTGATGCGCGCCCCCCCGCCCGGACGGTCGTCGAGCAACAGGTCACCGCCGTGATCCTCCATGATCTTCTTCACGATGGCGAGCCCCAGCCCCGTGCCTTTCGTTCGGGTTGTAACATACGGCTCCGTCAAGCGTTCCCGGCCTTCGCGCGGCAGACCGCGTCCATTGTCCTCGACAACGATCCGCACGCCGTCTCCATCCAACCCGACGCGCAGATCGACCGCGCCCTGGGGCAGCTCGCCACCGGAGGCATCGCGACCGTCGATGGAATCGACGGCATTCTGCAACAGGTTGGTCAGAGCCTGGGCAAGCTGGCGGCGGTCGCAACGGACCGGCCGCCGTCCGGTCTCGTCCATCTCCAGGCCGAAGCGGAGGTCGGGGCGGGCGCTGCGCTGCAGGAAGACCGCCTGGCGGCAGATGTCGCCGATATCCTCCTCGCGCATCACCGGCGCCGGCATGCGGGCGAAGGACGAGAATTCGTCCACCATGCGCCCGATATCCCCGACCTGGCGGATGATCGTGTCGGTGCACAGGTGGAAGGTCTCCGGGTCGGAGACGATCTCCTTGCCGTACCGCCGCTTCAGGCGCTCGGCGGACAGCTGGATCGGCGTCAGCGGGTTCTTGATCTCGTGGGCGATGCGCCGGGCGACGTCGGCCCAGGCGGCCTTGCGCTGCGCCGACAGCAGCTCGGTGATGTCGTCGAAGGTGACGACGTAGCCCTGCGTGTCGTCGCCCGCCTTCTCCGCCGCCAGGCGAACGATCAGGGTACGCTTGTGTCCGTCGCGCAGCAGTTCCACCTGGCCCTGGATCGAGCGCCCGTCGCCGGCGCGCGCCGCGTTCAGCAGGTCGGCCATCTCGGGCACGGCGGAAGCCAGGTCGGCGCCGATCCATTGCTCCATCTCGATGTCGAGCAGGATCGACGCCGACCGGTTGGGCAGGTTGATGGCGCCGTCGCGATCGAGGCCGACGACCCCGGCCGAGACGCCGGCCAGCACCATCTCGGTGAAGCGGCGGCGCGTCTCCAGCTGCCGGTTCGCCTCCACCAGCTCGCTGCGCTGGGACTGCAGCTGCCGGGTCATCCGGTTGAAGGCGCGGCTCAACGTGTCCATCTCATCGCCGTTGCGGCGCTCGTCGACGCGCACGCCGAGATCGCCGCCGCGCACCCGCTCGGCGGCCTCGACCAGCGCGCCCAGCGGCTGCGCCAGGCGATTCGCCAGGATGAGCGCGGCCCAGACCGCGGCCAGCAGCAGCAGCAGGGCGACGACCAGGAACACCAGGGCGAAGGTGATCTGGATTCCCGATTGCTGCCCTTCGAGGTCGCGATACTCGGCCACCGCCCGCTCGGTCCGCTCCAGATGGCCGATCACCCGGGGATCGATGAAGCGGCCGACATAGAGGAACGCGTTGCCCTCCTCGTCGAGCCGGGTCAGCGCGCGGACGCGGTCGTCGGTGTCGCTGGTCAGCACCGCGATCATGCCCGACCGCGCCTCCGCCATCGCCCATTCCGGAACGGGCTCGAACTCCAGCGCGAAGCTGATGCTGGACCGGGCCAGGACCCGACCGCTGCGGTCGAAGACCATGGCCTCGCTCAGCGAGCGCACCCGGGCCTGGGTCGCGACGATCTGGTTGAAGCGCTGCGGGTTGCCGATGAACAGCGAGGAATCCCGGTTGAGGTCGGCCGCCATCGCCGAAACGTCGGCGCGGATGACGTTCTGATGCTCCTCCAGATAGGCGTAGGCGACCGCCCGCGACTCGACCACCGCGGTGCGCACGGTCTGGCTGAACCAGTTCTGGATGCCGAAGTGGAAGAAGAGGAACGAGAACACCGCGACCACGATGGTGGGCGTGACCGCGAGCAGGCTGAACAGGGCGACGAAGCGGACATGGAGGCGGGCACCGGCCATGCCGCGCCGCCGCTCGACCCACAGCGCCACCAGCCGGCGTGCCACCACCGCCCCCAGCAGCAGCAGGAGGATCAGGTCGAGGTTGAGCAGGACCAGAACCGTGTTCGGGTCCGGCCCGAAGGGCGGCTTGCTGCTGATGACGACGTAGGTGGCGATGCCCGAAACCAGGGCGGCGATGGCCAGCGCGACCGCGAGCTTCCGCGCGAGGCCGTACCGTGCCAACCATCCTCGTAGCCGCTTCGGCGACTTCGTCACTCCGTCGGCGGAATCCGTGGCCATCGTTGCGCCCGCCAGCGGGGGATCCGCGAAGAACTCACGAATCTGACCACCTCACCTTACGCCGCGGACCACCTGGATGTCCAATTCGCGGATCTTCTTGCGCAGCGTGTTGCGGTTGAGGCCGAGCAGCTGGGCCGCCCGGATCTGGTTGCCGCGCGTCGCCGTCAGGGTCAGCGAGATCAGCGGCCGCTCGATCTCGCGCAGGACCCGGTCGTAGAGCCCGGCCGCCGGCAGGGCCTCGCCGTGCGCCGTGAAATACTCCTTCAGGTGCCGCTCGGCCGCCGCTCCCAGCCCCTCGCCCGCCGGCGCCTCCGCCGCCACGGCGCCGGCCGCGGCCACCTCGGCCAGCTCCTGCTCGACGACGTCGATGCCGATGATCTCCTGGGCGTAGAGCGCGGCCAGGCGGCGGACCAGGTTCTCCAGCTCGCGCACGTTGCCCGGCCAGCGGTAGGACTTGAGCCGGTCCATCGCCTGCTGGTCGATCGTCTTGAGCGGCAGGCCTTGCTTGGCCACCTGCGCCAGGAAGTGGCGGATCAGCGCCGGCACGTCCTCGGTCCGCTCGCGCAAGGGCGGCAGGCGGATCGGCACGACGTTGAGGCGATAGAACAGGTCCTCGCGGAACAGCCCCTGCCGGATCATCTGGCGCAGGTCGCGGTGGGTGGCGGCGACGATGCGCACGTCGGTGCGGATCGAGGTACGGCCGCCGACCGCGGTGTATTCGCCCTCCTGGAGGACGCGCAGCAGGCGGGTCTGCGCCTCGATCGGCATGTCGCCGATCTCGTCCAGGAACAGGGTCCCGCCCTGCGCCTGCTCGAAGCGGCCGGCCGAGCGCGTGGTGGCGCCGGTGAAAGCCCCCTTCTCGTGGCCGAACAGCTCGCTCTCGATCAGCTCGCGCGGGATGGCCGCCATGTTGATGGCGACGAACGGCCCGCCGCGCCGCTTGCCGAAATCATGCAGCGCGCGGGCGACCAGCTCCTTGCCGGTGCCGGATTCGCCGAAGATCATCACCGTCAGGTCGGTGCCCATGAGGCGGGCCAGGACCCGGTAGATTTCCTGCATCGCCGGCGAGCGGCCGATCAGGGGCAGCTGCTCCTCGTTGTCCAGCGCCTCGTCGCTGGCGGCGGGCGGGCGCGGCTGCGTCAGCGCGCGCTCGACGGTCGACACCAGCTCGCGCAGGTCGAAGGGCTTGGGCAGGTATTCGAACGCGCCGCGCTCGGTCGCCTTGACCGCGGTCAGCAGGGTGTTCTGCGCGCTCATGACGATGATGCGCAGGTCCGGCCGGATCTTCTTGATCCGCGGCACCAGGTCGAGCCCGTTCTCGTCGGGCATCACCACGTCGGTGATGACCAGGTCGCCCTCTCCATCCTCGACCCAGCGCCACAGGGTGGCGGCGTTCCCGGTGGTCCGGACGTCGTGCCCGAGGCGCGCCAGCGCCTGGGTCAGCACGGTACGGATCGCGCGGTCGTCGTCGGCGATGAGGATGGTCGCGCCCGGCATCAGTTCATGTCCCCTTGCTCGACCATCGGGAGCTTCAGCCGAAAGGTCGTCCGGCGCTGCTGGCTGTCGAACTCGATCAGGCCGCCATGGTCGTCGATGATCTTGGCGACGAGCGCGAGGCCCAGGCCCTTGCCGCCATGCTTGGTGGTGACGAAGGGGTCGAAGAGGTTGGCGCGCAGGCTCTCCGGCACGCCGCTGCCATTGTCCTGGATGGTGACGACCAGGGGCAGGTGCAGGCGGCTGTCGCTTCCGGCAACGGCCAGCCGGACCCCATGCTGATAGGCCGTGGACAAGACGATCTCCCCCCCCTGCTGCGGCACGGCTTCGGCGGCATTCTTCACGAGGTTAAGCAAGACCTGCACCAGCATGTCCCGGTTGCCCAGAACCGGCGGCAGGGACGGGTCGTAGAGCTCGATGAAGCGGACGTTGCGGGCGAACCCGCTCTCCGCCAGCCGGCGGACATGCTCCAGCACCTCGTGGATGTTGACCGCCGTGCGCTGGATCGGGCGGCTGTCGGAAAAGACCTCCATGCGGTCGACCAGCGCGCAGATCCGGTCGGTCTCGTCGCAGATCAGCCGGGTCAGCTCGCGGTCCGCCTCGCCCGCGTTCTGCTCCAGGAGCTGGGCCGCGCCGCGGATCCCGGACAGCGGGTTCTTGACCTCGTGCGCCAGCATGGCGGCCATGGCGCTGACCGAGCGCGCGGCCCCGCGGTGGGTCAGCTGGTGGTCGATGCGCTCGACCACCGAGCGCGGCTGCAGCGCGACGACGTAGAGCGGCGGCCCGTCGCCGAGCGGCGCCACCTGGACGGTCACCAGCTGGGCCCCGGTCCGCGGGGTGTCGACGCCGACCCCGTGCTCGACCATGCGCCCGCCGCCCTCCTGCACCTTGGCGAGCAGGGCGCAGATCGGGCTGTCGGCCGGCAGCAGCGTGTCGAGGCGGCGGCCGATCATCGTCGGCAGGCCCATGTCGAAGAACTGCTCGGCCGCGGGGTTGCCGAAGCGGATGCCGGTGGACTGGTCGACGACCAGGACCGGATCGGCCAGGGTGGCCAGGACGGCGGTCGCGTCCACTTCGGGGCGGGCGGTCCGACGGGCCCAGGCGATCGCGCGGCGGCCCATCAGGCGGCCAGCCGATCCAGCTGGGGATCGTAGAAATCCCGGATCAGGCCGCGCACCTGGTCCGGCTCGGCCACCTGGTTGACCCGGGCGCGGAACTCGGACGATCCCGGCAGCCCCTTGCTGTACCAGCCGACATGCTTGCGCGCGACCATCAGCCCCGGCTCGTGGCCATAATGGGCCAGCATGGCGTCGTAATGCTCGAGCAGGATGTCGCGCTGGACGGCGAGCGGCGGGTCGGGCAGCCGCCGGCCGGTGCGCAGGAACTCCATCGCCTGGGCCAGGAACCATGGCCGCCCATAGGCGCCGCGGCCGATCATCACCCCGTCGGCGCCCGACTGCTGGCGGATCTCGGCCACGTCCTCAAGCGTCGTGACGTCGCCGTTGGCGATCACGGGGATGCGCACCGCCTCCTTGACCTGACGGATGAAGCTCCAGTCGGCGCGGCCGGCGTAGAACTGGCAGCGCGTCCGGCCGTGGATCGTGACCATCCGGATGCCGCACTCCTCGGCGATCCGGGCCAGTCGCGGCGCGTTGCGGGTGGAATCGTCCCAGCCGGTGCGCATCTTCAGCGTCACCGGCAGCGACACGGCCTTGACCGTCGCCTCCAGGATGCGCGCGGCATGGGCCTCGTCCCGCATCAGGGCCGACCCGGCATGGCCGTTCACCACCTTCTTCACCGGGCAGCCGAAATTGATGTCGATGATCCGGGCGCCGCGATCGGCATTGAGCTTGGCCGCCTCGGCCATCACGCGCGGCTCGCAGCCGGCGAGCTGCACCGCCATCGGCTGCTCCTCGGCCTCGGTGGTGGCCATGCGCAGGGTCTGGCGCGATTGCCGGATCATCGCCTCGCTGGCGATCATCTCGGACACGACGAGACCGGCCCCGTGCCGCTTCACCAGGCGACGGAACGGCAGGTCGGTCACGCCCGACATGGGGGCCAGGATGACCGGGGCTTCGAGCGTCACCGGACCGATTTCAATGCTCATTCGTTGGGCAGACCTTCTCAATGCTCAACAGTTAGGCAGATTATACGGTTTCTGCTGCACTGCAACCAAAGAAATGGACGTCGATCGACCGGAGGGCAAGCAACCTGGGGGCCAATTGCCCCGGCTTACTGCCCGCCCCTGGCGATGACCACGTCCGTGACGAACTTGACGCCGGGATAGCCCAGCGTCAGCAGCAGCCAGACCACCAGCACGGCGCGCGCGCCGCGCCGGCCGCGGGTGCCCCAGCGGGCATGGGCCGCCAGCAGCGCGACCAGTGCGACGAAGGCCGCGATCGACAGCACCGTCTTGTGGTCGAGCCGGATCCAGCGCCCGATGGTGATCACGTCGAGCGCGATCCCGGTCGCCAGGCCGACACCCAGGACCACGGCCGCCGCCCCCAGCGCCCGAAAGGCGATGCGGTCGCCCTCGGCCACCGCCGGCAGGCGCCGGCTGAGGGCGGTCGGACGCTTCCAGCGCACCGCCGCCTCCTGGATCGTCACCGCCAGCGAGGCGACCGCGGCCAGGCCGACCAGGGCATAGGTCACGATCGCGACCGCGATGTGTGCCCACAGCCAGCCCGACATGGGCGCGCGCAGGGGCTGCTCGGGTGCCCGGCCCCAGATGACCGCCAGGAGGGCCAGGACCAGCAGGTACGGCAGCAGCAGGGGCGCCAGCCGGGCGCCCGCCCGGTCGCAGGCCGCCAGGGCAGCGAACGCCGCCGCCGTCGCGGCGACGGTTACCCACAGGGTGTAGGCGAAGCCGGTGCGCCAGCCATGGTCGCCCAGCAGCAGCGCCAGCGCCGCGGGGCCGGCGATCGCGACCGCAAGCGACCACCAGAAGGCCGGGTCGCGGCCGCCCGGCGGCGGCCGGAATGCCGCAACCACGGCCGGCACCAGGGCGAGCGTGGCCAGGAACGGCAGGACGGCGGAGACAGGCATGGCCTTCTATACATCGCCGGCAAGCCCGGTGCGAAGGCCGGTCGTCGTTCCGCCGGGCCGGGTCGGGCCTTTCCCCGGACGCCCCGGGCGACTAGGTTCCCGCCCCATGCACCCGCCCCTGCCTGTCGCCTCGAAGGCCCCCGCTGCGGACGCCGCCGGCGTGATCATCGTCGCCGCCGGCCGCGGCGCGCGCTTCGGCGGCGATGTTCCCAAGCAATATGCCCTGCTGGCCGGCCGGCCCGTGCTGCGCCATGCGGTCGAACGGTTCCAGGCCCATCCGGCGATCGGTACCATCCGGGTGGTGATCCATCCCGACGACCGGGCGCTCTACGAGGCGGCGGTCGCCGGCCTCGGCCTGCTGCCGCCGGTCGCGGGCGGGACGACCCGCCGGGAGTCCGTCCGTAACGGGCTGGAGAGCATGGCCTGTGCGCCGCCGACCCGGATCATGATCCATGACGGCGCCCGGCCCCTGGTCGACCCGGCCGTCATCGACCGCGCCCTGGCCGCGCTCCGCACCCATGCCGGCGCGATCCCCGCGGTGCCGGTCGCCGACACGCTGAAGCGCGCCGGTCCCGGGCAGACCATCGCCGCCACCGTGCCGCGCGACGGATTGTGGCGCGCGCAGACGCCCCAGGCCTTCCTGTTCGACCGGCTGCTGGCCGCCCATCGCCACATCGCCGCAGGCGCGGAGCCAACCGACGATTCCCAGGTTATGGAGCTTGCCGGCGAGGCCGTAGCGCTGGTCCAGGGGGCGGAGGACAACATCAAGATCACCCATGACGGCGACCTCGCCCGGGCGGCCCGGATTCTTGCAACCGCGGCCCCCGGCGAAACCCGGGTCGGCACCGGCTTCGACGTGCACGGCTTCGCCGACGGCGACCATGTCTGGCTGGGCGGCGTGCCCATCCCGCACGATCGCGGCCTGGCCGGCCATTCCGACGCCGACGTGGCGCTCCATGCGCTGACCGACGCCGTGCTGGGCGCGATCGGCGCGGCCGACATCGGCGCGCATTTCCCGCCGGGCGACCCGCAATGGCGCGGCGCCTCGTCCGACCGCTTCCTCGCCCACGCCGCAGCACTGGTCGCCGCACGCGGCGGCGCGATCGTCCATGTCGACCTCACCATCATCTGCGAGCGGCCCAAGGTGGGGCCGCACCGGGCGGCCATGGTGGAGCGGATCGCGGCCATCCTGGGCCTCGACCCGGACCGGGTCAGCGTCAAGGCGACGACCACCGAGGGGCTGGGCTTCACCGGCCGGCGCGAGGGCATCGCGGCCCAGGCGGCGGCCACGGTGCGGCTGCCGTGAAGGTTCCGCCGCCGCCGCTGCGCTTCTTCCATCCCGCCCGCCTGGTCGCGACCGGCTGCGGCATCGGCCTGGCGCCCGTCGCGCCCGGCACCTGGGGCTCGCTGGCCGCCCTCGTGCCCGGCGCGGCGCTGCACTACTGGCTGGGCCCGCTCTGGCTGGCGGTCGCGGCCATGATCGTCCTCGCGCTGGGGGCGATCGCCACCGACAGGCTGCTGGCGAGCGGCGCCGAGCACGACCCCCCCTACGTGGTGGTCGACGAGATCGGCGGCCAATGGCTGGCGCTGGTGCCGGCCTTCCCGGACCCCCTGTCGATCGGCCTCGCCTTCCTCCTCTTCCGCCTGTTCGACGTGTGGAAGCCGGGACCGATCGGCTGGGTCGACCGTAACCTGGCGGGCGGCATCGGCGCGATGCTGGACGATGCGCTCGCCGGCGTGACGGCAGCGCTCGCGCTCTTCGTCGTGCTATGGTTGTTGCCATGACCGATGAATGGACCGAACCGCTCGCCGACCTCGCCGTCCGCGCGCTCGCCGAGTGCCGGGCACGCGGGCTGAAGGCGGCCACCGCCGAATCCTGCACCGGCGGCCTGGTCGTCGGCGCCCTGACCGAGATTGCCGGCTCGTCGGACGTGGTCGACCGCGGCTTCGTCACCTATTCCAACGCCGCCAAGATGAGCATGCTGGGCGTGCCGACCGCCCTGCTCGAGACGGTGGGCGCGGTCAGCGCCGAGGTCGCCCGCGCCATGGCGGAGGGCGCGGTGGCGGCGTCGGAGGCGGACGTCGCCGTCGCCATCACCGGCATCGCCGGGCCCGGCGGCTCGACCGCCACCAAGCCGGTCGGCCTGGTCCATTTCGCGACCAGCCGGCGGGGCGGAAGCACCGTCGACGAACGCCATGTCCTGCCGGGCGACCGGGCGGCGATCCGGCGCCGGTCGGTGGCGATCGCCCTCAGGATGATCCGGGAAGCGGCCGCGCGGTAGCCGGCACCCCGTAGAGCGCCCGGGCCCGGCCCTCGAAGGCGGCCACCATGCGGCGCACCGCCTCGTGGAACAGCACCTCGATGATCTTCTGCAGGGTCCGCGAGCGGAACTCGAACTCGACGTAGAAGTCGATCCGGCAGCCGCCCTCGGCGGGCTCGAAGATCCAGTGGTTGTGCAGATGCTTGAACGGCCCGTCGCTGTAGGCGACGTCGATCCGCGACTTCGGCGTCAGTTCGACCCGCGAGGTGAAGCGCTCGCGCACCATCTTGAAGCCGATCATCAGGTCGGCGACCACTAGGCGGGCCTCGCGCGTGCGGATGCGGGCCGCCACGCACCACGGCAGGAACTCCGGGTAGCGTTCGATGTCGGCGACCAGATCGTAGAGCTGCTCCGGCGTATAGGGGAGCAGCCGCTGTTCGGCGTGCGTCGGCATCCGATCGAGACTGGGCGCCTACGCGGCGCCCGACAGACGCGCCTCGCGCGCCGCCCGCAGGCGGACGAAATCGTCGCCGGCATGGTAGGAGGACCGGGTCAGCGGCGACGCCGACACCATCAGGAAGCCCTTTGCGTAGGCGTGGGTCTGCAGGCTGGCGAACTCGTCCGGGGTGACGAAGCGGTCGACCGCGTGGTGCTTGGGGGTCGGCTGCAGATACTGGCCGATGGTCAGGAAATCGACGTCGGCGGCGCGCAGGTCGTCCATCACCTGCAGCACCTCCTCCTTGCTTTCGCCGAGGCCGACCATGATGCCGGACTTGGTGAAGATCGAGGGGTCGATGCGCTTCACCTGGTCGAGCAGACGCAGCGAATTGAAGTAGCGCGCGCCGGGCCGGACCTCGCCATAGAGCCGCGGCACCGTCTCCAGATTGTGGTTGAAGACGTCGGGCCGGGCCGCCGCGACCACCTCGATCGCGCCGTCCTTGCGCAGGAAGTCGGGCGTCAGCACCTCGATCGTGGTGCCGGGCGCGAACAGGCGGATGGCAGCGATGGTGCGGGCGAAATGGTCGGCCCCGCCGTCCGGCAGGTCGTCCCGGTCGACCGAGGTGACGACGACATGCTTCAGCGCCAGCTTGCCGACCGCCTGGGCCACCCGCTCGGGCTCATGCGGGTCGAGCAGGTCGGGCCGGCCGGTCGCGATGTTGCAGAAGCTGCAGGCCCGGGTGCAGACGCTGCCCAGGATCATCACCGTCGCGTGCTTCTGCGACCAGCATTCCCCGATGTTCGGGCAGGCGGCCTCCTCGCACACGGTGCGCAGGTCGAGCCCGCGCATCAGGTCGCGGGTCTCGGCATAGACGCGCGAGGTCGGCGCCTTGACACGGATCCAGGCGGGCTTGCGCTGGATCGGGTTGTCGGGCTTGTGGGCCTTCTCGGGATGCCGGACCGTGTCCGCGGGTGACGCCATGATCGGCGGATTCTCCTGGTTCTATGGAACTAGAAGTGGAGGGTGCGGCCGTAGGCGTCAAGCACGGCCTCGTGCATGACCTCGGAGATGGTCGGGTGCGGGAAGGTCGTGCCGATCAGGTCGGCCTCGGTCGATTCCAGCGTCCGGGCGATGGTGTAGCCCTGGATCAGCTCGGTCACTTCCGGCCCGATCAGGTGCGCGCCCAGGAGCTCGCCGGTCTTGGCGTCGAACACGGTCTTGGCCAGCCCCTCGGTCTCGCCGAGCGCGATCGCCTTGCCGTTGCCGATGAAGGGGAAGCGGCCGACCTTGACCTCGTGGCCCAGCTCGCGGGCCTTCTTCTCGGTCAGGCCGACGCTGGCCACCTGCGGGGCGCAGTAGGTGCAGCCCGGGATCTTGGTCACGTCCATCGGGTGCACGCCCTTCACCCCGGCGATGCGCTCGACGCACATGACGCCCTCGTGCATGGCCTTGTGCGCCAGCCAGGGCGGCCCGGCCAGGTCGCCGATGGCATAGACCCCCTTCTCGCCGGTGGCACACCACTGGTCGATCGTCACATGGGTACGGTCGACCGTGACCTTGGTGCCTTCCAGGCCCAGCTTCTCGACGTTGCCGACGATGCCGATGGCGACGATCACCCGCTCGGCCGTCACCTCCTGGGTCTTGCCGCCGGCCTCGATCGTCGCCGTGACGCTGTCGGCGGCCTTCTTCAGCCCCTTCACCTGGGCGCCGGTCAGGATCTTCATCCCCTGCTTCTCGAACGCCTTGCGGGCGAAGGCGGAGATTTCCTCGTCCTCCACCGGCAGCACGCGGTCGACCATCTCGACCACCGTCACCTCCGCGCCGAAGGTACGGTAGAAGCTGGCGAACTCGATGCCGATCGCGCCCGAGCCGATCACCAGGAGCGACTTCGGCATGCGGTCCGGGACCATCGCCTCCTTGTAGGTCCAGACCAGCTTGCCGTCCGGCTCCAGCCCCGGCACCGACCGCGCACGGGCGCCGGTCGCCAGGATGATGTTGCCGGCCGCGAGCGTGGCGACTGCCTTGCCGTCCTTCTCGACCTTGACCCGGCCCGCGCCGGCCAGGCTGCCCTGGCCGTCGAACACGGTGATCTTGTTCTTGCGCATCAGGTGCTTGACGCCGGCGGAGAGCTGGCCGGCGATGCCGCGCGACCGCTTGACCATCTTCTGTGCGTCGTACCCGATCTCCTTCGCCGACAGGCCGTAGGCGTCGGCATGGGTCATCAGGTGATAGACCTCGGCCGAGCGCAGCAGCGCCTTGGTCGGGATGCAGCCCCAGTTGAGGCAGATCCCGCCCAGGTGCTCGCGCTCGACCAGCGCGGTCTTCAGGCCGAGCTGGGCCGCGCGGATCGCCGCGACGTAACCGCCGGGGCCGCCGCCGATGACGACGAGGTCGAACCGATCTTCCGCCATGGGAGGCGTCCTTTCCGGTGCATGGTCAGTGGTCCGATTCAGCGGACGGAAGGGAACCTTCCGTCCGCATCGGGCCACTAGAGCAGCATGCTGAGCGGGTCTTCGATGTAGCCCTTGAAGGCGGCGAGGAAGCGGGCGCCGATCGCCCCGTCCACGACCCGATGGTCGACCGACAGCGTGCAGGTCATCTGGGTGGCGATGGCCAGCGCGCCGTCCTTCACCACCGGGCGCTGCTCGCCCGCGCCGACAGCCAGGATGCAGGCCTGGGGCGGGTTGATGATCGCCGAGAAGGTCGGGATCCCGAACATGCCGAGGTTGGAAATGCTGAAGGTCCCGCCCTGGAACTCCTCGGGCTTCAGCTTGCCGTCCTTGGCCCGGGCGGCCAGGTCGCGCATCTCCTCGGAGATGGTAGCGAGCCCCTTCTGGTCGGCCTTCTTGATGATCGGGGTGATCAGGCCGTTGGGGATGGCGACCGCGACCGAGACGTCGACCTGCTCCCACATCAGGATGCCGTCGTCGCTCCACGAGGCGTTGGCCGCCGGCACCTTGCGCAGGGCCAGCGCCGAGGCGCGGATGACGAAGTCGTTGACCGACAGCTTGTAGGCGTCCGACCGCCCGTTCAGCTCCTTGCGGGTGGCGAGCAGCCGGTCGATCGTGCAGTCGACCGACAGGTAGAAATGCGGCACCTGCTGCTTCGATTCGGTGAGGCGGCGGGCGATCGTCCGGCGCATCGAGGTATGGGCGTCGAGCCGGTAGGGGATGCCCCCCGCCAGCAGCGCCACATGGTCCTTGCCGGCCGCGGGCGCGGCCGGTGCGGCGGCGGCGGCGGCGGGCGCCGGCGCCTTGGCCGCGGGCGCCGCGGGCGGAGCGGCTTCCGCCGGCCTCGGTGCGGCGGAAGCCGCCGGGGCCGGCGCCTTGCCGCGCGCGGCCTCGATGTCCGACTTCACGATGCGGCCGTTCGGCCCCGAACCGGTCAGCCCGGCCAGGTCGATGCCGGCCTGGGCCGCCATGCGCCGGGCCAGCGGAGAAGCCGCGATGCGCTCGTCGCTGGACTTGGCCTCGGCGGGCTTGCCGGCGGCCGGCTTGGCGGGAGCAGCCGCCGGGGCGGGTGCAGCCTCGGCCTTGGCCGGTGCCGGCGCCTTCGCGCCGCCGTCGAGGGCGGAATCCTCCTCGTCGTCTTCCAGCAGCAGGGCGATCTCGGTGTTCACCTTCACCGCCTGGCTACCCTCGGCGACCAGGATGCGGCCGATCCGGCCCTCGTCGACCGCCTCGACCTCCATGGTCGCCTTGTCGGTCTCGATCTCGGCCAGGACATCGCCCGCCTTGACCGTGTCGCCTTCCTTCTTGTGCCACTTGGCGAGGTTGCCCTCGGTCATGGTGGGCGACAGCGCCGGCATCAGAATGGGAATGGGCATCGTACGCTTCCTTACCGGTAGCAGACGGCCTTGGCCGCCTCGACGATGTGGTCGACCTGGGGCAGGGCGAGCTTCTCGAGGTTGGCGGCGTAGGGCAGCGGGACGTCGGCCCCGGTCACCCGCACCACCGGCGCGTCGAGGTCGTCGAAGCACTGTTCCATCATCACCGCCGACAGCTCGGAGCCGATGCCGGCATAGGGCCAGCCTTCCTCGACCGAGACCAGGCGGTTGGTCCGGCGCACCGACGCCACCACGGTCTCGGTGTCGAGCGGGCGGAGCGTGCGCAGGTCGATCACCTCGGCCTCGATCCCCTCCTCCGCCAGCTTGGCGGCGGCGTCCAGCGCCAGGCCGACCATGCGCGAGAAGGCGGTGATGGTGACGTGGCTGCCGGCCCGCACGACCTTGGCCTTGCCGATCGGGACGATGAAGTCGGGGTCGGTCGGGACGTCGAAGCTCTGCCCGTAGAGCAGCTCGTGCTCCAGGAAGATGATCGGGTTGGGGTCGCGGATCGCCGCCTTGAGCAGGCCCTTGGCGTCCGCCGCCGACCAGGGCGAGACGACCTTCAGGCCGGGGCAATGGGCGTACCAGCTGGCGTAGCACTGCGAATGCTGGGCGGCGACGCGCGAGGCGGCCCCGTTGGGGCCGCGGAACACGATCGAGCAGCCCATCTGCCCGCCCGACATGTAGAGCGTCTTGGCGGCGGAATTGATGATCTGGTCGATCGCCTGCATGGCGAAGTTGAAGGTCATGAACTCGACGATCGGCTTCAGGCCCATGAAGCCGGCGCCGACGCCGAGCCCGGCGAAGCCCTGCTCGGTGATCGGCGTGTCGATCACCCGCTTGGCGCCGAACTCCTGCAGCATGCCCTGGCTGACCTTGTAGGCGCCCTGGTACTCGCCCACCTCCTCGCCCAGCAGCAGCACCGTCTCGTCGCGGCGCATCTCCTCCGACATGGCGTCGCGCAGCGCCTCGCGCACCGTGATCGAGTGTGTCTCGCCGGTATATTCCGGCTCCGCGGCGGGCGCCTCCTTGCGGGGGGCCGGCTCCGCCCGGGCGGCCCTGGCCGGCTCGGCCTTGGCCGGGGCCGGCTCCGGCTCGACCTGGGCGGGGGGCGCGGGAGCAGCGGCCGCCGGCTTGGCGTCGCCGGCTTCCTCGCCCTCCTCCAGGATCAGCATGATCGGCTGGTTGACGGGCACCGCGTCGGTCCCCTCCTCCACCAGGATGGTGCCGACGGTCCCTTCGTCGACCGCCTCGACCTCCATGGTCGCCTTGTCGGTTTCGATCTCGGCGAGCACGTCACCCGCCTTCACGGCGTCGCCCACCTTCTTGTGCCACTTGGCGAGCTTGCCTTCGGTCATGGTCGGCGACAGCGCCGGCATGAGCACTTCGATCGGCATCGAGACCTCTCCTCGGGGGGAGGGTCCGGCGCCCGGCCCCGGATGGGGCGGCGCCGGCCTCCGCAGATGGCGTCCGCCTCAGGCGGCTTTCGCTTCGACCAGGATGTCGGTGAACAGCTCGGACGGATCGGGCTCGGGGCTCTCCTGCGCGAACTCGGCCGCCGCGGTGACGATGTCCTTCACCTCGCGGTCGATCGCCTTCAGCGCCTCCTCCTTGGCCCAGCCATTGTCCAGCAGCGCCGTGCGCATCCGGTCGATCGGATCGTGCTCCGAGCGCATCTTGTTGACCTCTTCCTTGGTCCGGTACTTGGCCGGGTCGGACATGGAGTGGCCGCGATAGCGGTAGGTCATCATCTCCAGGATGTAGGGACCCTTGCCGGCCCGGACATGGGCGATCGCCTCGTCGCCCGCCGCCTTGACGGCGACCACGTCCATGCCGTCGACCTGCTTGCCGGGGATGCCGTAGGGCGCGCCGCGCTCGAACAGGTCGGGGCTGGCCGAGGAGCGCTGCACCGAGGTGCCCATGGCGTAGCGGTTGTTCTCGATGATGTAGATGACCGGCAGCTTCCACAGCGCCGACATGTTGAAGGATTCGTAGACCTGCCCCTGGTTCACGGCGCCGTCGCCGAGATAGGTCAGGCAGGCGTTGTCCGTGCCCTTGTACTTGAGCGCGAAGCCGATCCCGGTGCCGAGCGGCACCTGCGCGCCGACGATGCCGTGGCCGCCATAGAAGTTCTTCTCGCGGCTGAACATGTGCATCGAGCCGCCCTTGCCGCGCGAATAGCCGCCGCGCCGGCCGGTCAGCTCGGCCATCACGCCGCGCGGGTCCATCCCGCAGGCGAGCATGTGGCCGTGGTCGCGATAGCTGGTGACGACCGCGTCGTCCGGGGTGATGGCCGACTGCATGCCGACCACGACCGCTTCCTGGCCGATATAGAGATGGCAGAAGCCGCCGATCAGGCCCATGCCGTACATCTGGCCCGCCTTCTCCTCGAAGCGGCGGATCAGCAGCATGTCGCGATACATCTGTACAAGTACGTCGGGGTCGAGGCGCGCCGTCTTGGCGGTGCGCTTCGGCGCCGATGCCTGACGTTTGGCTACGGCCATAGAGCTTCCTCCCCTCGGGACGACATCATGAGGGCTTCCCGCAATGGCAGCCGGTGCCCATGAGCCAACATAGCGACTGGCCTGCGGAATGCAACCGCGGCCAACGCAAATCCTTGAAACACAATGGAAATCAGCCGATTAACCAAAATCAGGCTAATCGCGCTGGAGCGAAGTCATTTCGTGGCCGGGCCGGGCGCGCGCAGGATCACCAGGTCGTCGGGGTGCGCGAGGTTCAGCACCTCGCGGACCCGCTCGTCCAGCATGTCCCGGTCGAGGCTGTCCGGGCGCAGCAGGGCAACCCTTCGCTCCAGCTCCTGGCGTTCGGCGGTGACCTGGCGCGCCACCGCCTCGGTCTCCCGGATCCGCTCGCTCAGGTCCCGCCAGGCGACCAGCCCGCGGTCGCCATGCACCAGGTGATAGGCGAAGTAGCCAATGACGGCGACGCCCAGCGCGGGCGCCACCCCCATCCGCATCACCCGTCCGAATTCGCGCCGAATCGTCATGGCCTCATCGTCATCGCTTCAGGCAATCACTCCGGGGCCATGCCGTCAACGCCGACGGCGACCGCCTTCAGCGCGCCAGCGCGGCACGTCCGGCATAGACCGCCTGCGTGCCGAGGGCCTCCTCGATGCGCAGCAGCTGGTTGTACTTGGCAGTGCGGTCCGAGCGCGACAAGGACCCGGTCTTGATCTGGCCGCAATTGGTGGCCACGGCAAGGTCGGCGATGGTCGTGTCCTCGGTCTCGCCCGAGCGGTGGGACATGACGGCGCGGTAGCCGGCGCGCTGGGCGGTGTCGACCGCGTCCAGCGTCTCGGTCAGGGTGCCGATCTGGTTGACCTTGACCAGGATCGCGTTGGCGGCCCCCTTGGCGATGCCGTCGCGCAGGCGGGCGGCGCTGGTCACGAACAGGTCGTCGCCGACCAGCTGGACCTTGGCGCCGATGGCGCGGGTCAGCGCCACCCAGCCGTCCCAGTCGTCCTCGGCCATGCCGTCCTCGATCGACAGGATCGGGTAGCGGCGGCAGAGATCCTCGTAGTAGGCGACCATGCCGGCGGAATCGAGCGTCTTGCCCTCGCCCGCCAGGACGTAGCGGCCATCCTTGAAGAACTCGGTCGAGGCCGGGTCGAGCGCGAAGGCGACGTCCTCGCCCAGGCGATATCCGGTCGCCTCGACCGCCTTGGCGATGAAGCCCAGCGCCTCGTCGGCCGAGGTCAGCGCCGGGGCGAAGCCGCCCTCGTCGCCGACATTGGTGTTGTGGCCGGCCGCCACCAGCTGCTTGCGCAGCGCGTGGAAGACCTCCGAGCCCATCCGCACCGCCTCGGCGAAGGTGGGGGCGCCGATCGGCGCGATCATGAATTCCTGGAAGTCGATCGCGTTGTCGGCATGGGCGCCGCCATTGACGATGTTCATCAGCGGCACCGGCAGGCGGTGGGCATAGACCCCGCCGACATGGCGCCACAGCGGCATGTCGGCCTCGGCCGCTGCCGCGCGGGCGCAGGCGAGGCTGACGCCGAGGATGGCGTTGGCGCCGAGCCGGCCCTTGTTGGGCGTGCCGTCCAGCGCGATCATCGCCCGGTCGATGGCCAGCTGCTCCTCGGCATCCATGCCCGACAGCGCGTCGAAGATCTCGCCGATCACGGCGTCGACCGCCTTCAGCACGCCCTTGCCGCCATACCGCCTGGCGTTGCCGTCGCGCAGCTCGACCGCCTCGTGCGCGCCGGTGGAGGCGCCCGACGGCACCCCGGCGCGGCCGATGGTGCCGGTCTCGAGGCGGACATCGACCTCCACCGTCGGATTGCCCCGGCTGTCGAGAATCTCGCGCGCCTGGATGTCGACGATGGCGGTCATGGTCTGTCCTCGGATCGTTGGATGGATGTCGGTCGGGAATTGCGGCACTAGATATCCGGCCGCGGCGGACCGGGGCAAGCGCGCAAGCATTACCCTCGCAAGGAACGGATGGATGGGGCGGCGTGCCGGGCCGATGCTCGGCCGCCCAGCAGGAGAGAATGCCGATGCCGACCAGCGACCTAGGCCACCGGATCGACGCCATCGACTGGGCCGCCGTGGCGGACGGGCTCGACCGGGCGGGCCATGCCGTGGTGCCGGGCCTGCTGCCGCCGGCCCTGTGCGGCGCGCTGGCGGGGATGTTCGAGGAGGATGCGCGCTTCCGCAACCGCGTCATCATGGAGCGGCACGGTTACGGCCAGGGGGTTTACCGCTATTTCGCCGACCCGCTGCCGCCGCCGGTCGCCACCCTGCGCACCCGCCTCTACCCGCCGCTGGCGGCGATCGCCAATGGCTGGGCCCGGCGGCTCGGCGCCGCGGCCGACTTCCCGGACACCCATGCCGCCTATCGCGAGCGCTGCCGCCTCGCCGGCCAGTCCCGGCCGACGCCCCTGCTGCTGCGCTACGGGCCGGGCGACTACAACTGCCTGCACCAGGACCTCTATGGCGCGGAGGTCTTCCCGATCCAGGCGGTGCTGCTGCTCGACCGGCCGGGCGTCGACTTCACCGGCGGCGAGTTCGCGCTCGTCGAGCAGCGCCCACGCCGGCAGTCCAAGCTCGAGGTGGTGCCGCTGGAGCAGGGCGCCATGGCCCTCTTCGCCGTGCGCGACCGGCCGGCCAGGGGCACCCGCGGCTGGCACCGCGTCCAGCTCCGCCACGGCGTCAGCCCGCTGCGGTCGGGCAACCGGACCACGCTCGGGGTCATCTTCCACGACGCGGCGTAGGGGGTGGCCGGGGTCAGTCGCGCACGACCGGCCGCTCCTTGGCGATGCGGTCGATGGCCATCAGCGTCTCGATGATCCGGGGCAGGTCCGCCAGGTGGACCATGTTCGGCCCGTCGCTGGGGGCCTTGTCCGGGTCCTGGTGGGTTTCCATGAAGACCGCGGCGACGCCGACCGCGACCGCGGCCCGGGCCAGGACGGCCACGAATTCGCGCTGGCCGCCGCTGGTCTTGCCCTGCCCACCCGGCTGCTGCACCGAATGGGTGGCGTCGAAGACGACCGGGCAGCCCGTCTCCGCCAGGATCGGCAGGGCGCGCATGTCGGAGACCAGCGTGTTGTAGCCGAAGCTGACGCCGCGCTCGCACACCAGCGTGTTCGGGTTGCCGGCCTGGTCCATCTTGGCGACGACGTTGGCCATGTCCCAGGGGGCGAGGAACTGCCCCTTCTTGATGTTGACCGGGCGGCCGGTCTTCGCCGCCGCGACGATCAGGTCGGTCTGCCGGGAGAGGAAGGCCGGAATCTGCAGCACGTCGACCGCGTCCGCCACCGGCTGGCACTGCTCCGGCGCATGGATGTCGGTCAGGACCGGGCAGCCCCAGCGCTCGCGCACCTCGGCCAGGATCGGCAACGCCATCTCCATGCCGAGCCCGCGCGGGCTGTCGGCGCTGGTTCGGTTGGCCTTGTCGAACGAGGTCTTGTAGATGAGGCCGATGCCCAGCCGCCCCGTCAGCTCGACCAGCGCGTGAGCCATCTCCATCGCATGCGCCCGGCTCTCCAGCGCGCAGGGTCCGGCGATCAGCGCGAGCGGCCGGTCGTTGCCGAGGGTGACGTTGCCGACATGGACGTGCCGGGGCTGGGGCCGGGCGTGATTCATGGAAGAGCCGCTCTTTCCGACAAGGGACGCATCGTTGCGCCGATAGATAGTCCGAGCGCGTGCCCGTTGCGAGCCCGGGCGTGAGGCACGGCGCCGCCGCGACCTGGGCCAGCATCCTGCTGGCGCTGGTGCTGATCCATGCCGGCCTGGCCATGCCGGACACCGACCAGTGGCTGCCGCTCCTGCAGCACCGCTCGGCGCTCACCCACAGCATGCTGGTGCCGCTCCTGATCCTGGCGCGCTGGCCCTTGCCGGCGGGGCTGCTGGCCGGCGGCTTCGCCATCCATCTGGCGGCGGACCTGCTGTCGCGCAAATGGGTCGGCTACGCCCTGGTCAAGCTGCCGCTGCTGGGCAGCCTGGACGCCACCGCCTCGCAGCTCTTCCTCGCCGCCAACCTGGCGCTCGGGCTGGTGCTCTACGACCGCGCCTCCACGCTCGCCGGCGCCCGCGGCCCGCTCTGGATCGCCTTCGCGGCCTCGGCCGCCGTCTACTTCGCGATCAACGAGCGCTACTGGCTGCTGCTGCTCCCGCTGCTGGTCGTCATCCTGCTCCTGCGCCGTCGCTGATCCCTGTCAGGCGTGCGCGCTGTCCAGGTACGCCCGGCCGGCATAGAGCCGGCGGACCAGGCGGCGGTCGCCGGAACGGATCTCCTCCACCTGCGCCTCGCCGGGTTCGGCGCCGTCGGTGAGGGCCTCAGCCAGGACGCGGCCGGCGATCTCGTCGCCGAAGGGCAGGCCGAGATGGGTCAGGATGGTCGGCGCGACGTCGACGGTGCCGGCCGGGAACGGCGAGGCATAGCCGGCCTTGGCCCCTGCCCCGCCCACCATCAGCACGTTGGCCAGCTCGCGCGGGTGCAGCCCGCCATGCATGCTGCCGCCGACCGGGATGTTGTTGTGGAACAGGCAGCCCCCGTCGATGCCGTGGGCGTCCAGGCCGTCGTCGGTCGCCAGGCAATAATAGATGTCGGGCGAATCGGCATGGTCGCAGGCGACCAGGCGGCGGTCGAAGCTGCCCGGCACCAGCCCGGCCCGCCCATCGCCGCCGCGGGTGAAGACCTGGCCGCACCAGGGCTGCTCCAGCAGCCAGCGGGCGACCTCGGCCCGGGCCTCCGGCCGGTCGTCCGCCAGCGTGATGCCGCCCGAATAGCCGGGCTGGTGATCCTCCTCGCCGAACCGTTCCTGGAACAGGGCCGGAACGTCGACCGTGGCCCGCGTCGTGACATGGCCGTGGTCCGACATGACCAGGACCAGCGGGCGCTGCCCGGCCGGCTCCGCCTCCGCCCAGTCGAGCACGCGGGCAAAGGCCCGGTCGGCGCCCGCCAGCGCGGCGATGCCCTCGGCCGTGCCGATGCCGCGATAGTGCCAGGTGGTGTCGGGGTCGGAGAACCACAGGACGGCGAGATCGGGGTCGAGGTCCGGCAGGACATGGCGCAGCAGCACGTCCGCCGCCCAGTCCATGCGCGGGGTGTTGGGCATGGCGCCCGCCGGCACCGGACCGACCCGCGCCTCGGCCGCGGCCATCGCGTCCGGCGGCTGCGTCGCGCCCTCGCCATGGGCCGACAGGGTGACGTGGCCCAGCTCGGCGGCGCGGTGGTTCAGGAGTCGGGTGGCGCCCGGCGAAGCGGTGGAAATGACCGTCATGCGGCGTCCGGCCGCGGCCAGGCGCTCGCCCAGCGACGGCCGGTCGAGCAGGCGGCCATCGCGGCTGGCGGCCAGCCGGTCGAGATGGTCGAGGCGCGCGGTCTGCACGCGGCCGGCGCGGCGGCTGACGAAGGCGTTGGCGACGAGGCCGTGCAGCCCCGGCGGACAGCCGGTGACCAGGCTGGACACGGCGACCCGGGTCTCGCTCGGAAAGACCGTCCGGCTCAAGGGAAAGCTGGCGGAGCGGGCCCGGAAGCGCTCCAGCGCCGGCATCAGGTCCGGGGTGATCATGTCCGGGCGGAGCCCGTCGAAGACCACCAGAAGCACGCGCCGGCGCTGGGACATGGGCCTAACCCTCTTGCAGGACCGCGATCGCCGCCGCGGGGTCGTTGACGAGAATGCCGTCGATGCCGAGCGCCGCCACCCGGCGCAAGCGATCGGCCGTGATCGCGCCGACCAGTTCGTCCCCGGTGCCCTTGGAACGGCCGGCGGTGACCCAGACCTGCAAGCCCGCGGCATGGCCGGCGGCGACGCGGGCGTCGGTGGCGTCCGGCTCCCACAGGCGGATGATCCGTCCGCCGGCGGCGGCCAGCGCCGCTGCGGCGTCCGGGTCCGGCAGGAAGCCGAGGATGGCCGCCTGCGGCAGCAATGCGCGGGCGGCCGCGACATCGTCCAGCGCGCGCACGCCGATCACCAGTTCGGCCGCCATGCCGGGCGGGACCGCGGCCGCGATCGCCTCCAGCACCGAGCGGCCCTGCAGCTTGACGTCGATCACCACCGGCCTGCGTCCGGCGACGGCGGCCAGCAGGTCGGACAAGGGCGGAACCCAGGCGCCGCCGTCCGGCGCCAGGTGGGCGGCGATCTCGGCCGAAGTCAGGCGGGCGATCTCGCCCGCGATGCCGGCGATGCGCCCCAGGTCGGGATCATGGGCGACATGGGCGACGCCGTCGGCCGACAGGCGCGCATCCATCTCGATCGCATCGGCGCCGGCCGCGATCGCGGCCTCGGCCGCCGCCGGGGAATTCTCCCGGGCGACGGCCGAGGCGCCACGATGGGCGACGACCTGGATGCGCCGCCTCACACCAGCCGCGACTGCTCGAGGGCGGCGCGGACGAAGTCGGTGAAGAGCGGATGCGGGGCGAACGGCTTCGATTTCAGTTCCGGATGGAACTGCACGCCGACGAACCAGGGGTGGGTCGGCAGCTCGACGATCTCCGGCAGCACCCCGTCCGGCGACATGCCGGAGAAGTGCAGGCCCGCCCCCTCCAGCCGTTCGCGATAGTTGATGTTGACCTCGTAGCGGTGGCGGTGCCGCTCGCTGATCCGCCGCGACTGATAGATCGACTCGATGCGGCTGCCCGCGGCGACGACGCAGTCATAGGCGCCGAGGCGCATCGTGCCGCCCAGGTCGCCGCCCGCCTCGCGCCGCTCCGTCGAGTTGCCGCGCACCCATTCGGTCATCAGGCCGACGATCGGGTCCTCGCACGGCCCGAATTCCGTCGAGCCGGCGCCCTTCAGCCCCAGCAGGTTGCGGGCGGCCTCGATCACCGCCATCTGCATGCCGAAGCAGATGCCGAAATACGGCACCTTGCGCTCCCGCGCGAAGCGGGCGGCGGCGATCTTCCCCTCCGAGCCGCGCTCGCCGAAGCCGCCCGGGACCAGGATGCCGTGCACGTTCTCCAGGTGCTGGACCGCGTCCTCACGCTCGAAGATCTCCGCATCCAGCCAGTTCAGGCGGACCCGGACATTGTTCGAGATGCCGCCATGGACCAGCGCCTCGCTCAGCGACTTGTAGCTGTCGGTCAGGTGCGTGTACTTGCCGACGATGGCGATGGTGACGTCGCCCTCGGGCGAATGGATGCGCTCGGCCACCTCCTGCCAGCGGGACAGGTCCGGCTCCGGGCTGACCAGGCCGAAATGGGCGCAGACCTGCTCGTCGAAGCCCTCGGCGTGGTAGGTGATCGGCACTTCGTAGATGGTGCCGACGTCGATCGCCGGGATCACCCGCTCCTCGCGGAGGTTGCAGAACAGCGCGATCTTGCGCCGGGCCGAAGGCGGGATCGGCCGGTCGCAGCGGCACAGCAGGATGTCGGGCTGGATGCCCAGCGCCAGCAGTTCCTTGGCGGAGTGCTGGGTCGGCTTGGTCTTCAGCTCGCCGGCCGAGGGGATCCACGGCACCAGCGTCAGATGCACGAACATCGCCCGCTCGCGTCCGAGCTCGTTGGCCAGCTGCCGGATCGCCTCCAGGAAAGGCAGGCTCTCGATGTCGCCGACCGTGCCGCCGATCTCGCACAGCACGAAGTCGGTGTCCTCGGCGTCGGCCTGGAGGAACTCCTTGATGGCGTCGGTGACGTGCGGGATCACCTGGACGGTGGCGCCCAGGTACTCGCCGCGGCGCTCGCGCCCGATCACGGTGGAATAGATCCGCCCCGTGGTCACGCTGTCGCTGCGCCGCGCCGCAACGCCGGTGAAGCGCTCATAGTGGCCGAGGTCGAGGTCCGTCTCGGCCCCGTCGTCGGTCACGAAGACCTCGCCGTGCTGGTACGGGCTCATGGTGCCCGGATCGACGTTGAGGTACGGGTCCAGCTTGCGCAGCCGCACGGAAAAGCCGCGTCCCTGCAGCAGCGCGCCGAGCGCCGCAGCCGAGATGCCCTTGCCCAGTGAGGAGACCACGCCGCCGGTTATGAAGATGAACCGCGTCATGGAAGATCAGGATAGTCCCCGCGGCCGAGTCTCGCCCAGCCGCGAAATGGCCAGCGGGCCGCCCGTCGCCAGGCTGCCCGCACGGACGATGAAGATCAGTTGGCCTGCGGCACCGCCGGAGCGGCGGGAGCTGCGGGAGCGGCCGGGGGCTGGTCGACGATGGAGCGCGACTGGGTTGCGCCGCCCGTCAGGTGGACGAGGGCCAGGCTGGTGACCACGAAGCAGGCCGCCAGGATCGCCGTCGTCCGGGTAAGAAGGTTTGCCTGTCCGCGGCCGGACAGGAATCCGCCCATGCCGCCGCTGCCGCCCCCACCGCCGATGCCGAGCGCCCCGCCCTCGCTGCGCTGCAGCAGGATGACGACGATGAGCGCGATCGCAATAAGCATGTGGATGACGAGGATGACCTGCGCCATGAACGCGTTTCCTGAAATATCGAACCGGGAAGTTGCCGGCTATTTAGTCGTTCGATGCCGGATGCGCCAGAGTGGAGTTGCCGGCAGGCCGATTTTCCGCCGGGCGCCGGCCCTCAGCGGGTCGCCTCGCCGATCGCCCAGAAGTCCTCGACGACCAGGCTGGCACCGCCCACCAGGGCCCCGTCGACATCGGCCAGGCGCAGCAGGGTCGCGGCGTTGCCGGGCTTGACCGAGCCGCCATAGAGGATGCGCAGGGCCGAGGCGTCGATCGCCGGCGGCGCGCAGCTGCGGATATGCGCATGCATCGCCTGGACGTCGTCCGGCGTCGGGGTGCGGCCGGTGCCGATCGCCCAGACCGGTTCGTAGGCGACGACCGTGTCGAGCGCGCTGGCCCCGGCCGGGAGCGAGCCCGCGATCTGCCGGGCGACCACAGCGTGGGCCCGGCCGGCATCGCGCTCCGCCTCGGTCTCGCCGACGCAGACGATGGCGACCAGGCCGGCCGCCTGGGCCGCGGCCGCCTTGGCCGCGACCAGAGCGTCGCCCTCGCCATGGTCGGCGCGCCGCTCGGAATGGCCGACGATGACGTAGCGGCAGCCGGCGTCCGCCAGCATCGCGGCCGAGACGTCGCCCGTATGGGCGCCGCTCGCCGCGGTGTGACAGTCCTGGCCGCCGAGCGTCACCGGCGAGCCGGCGAGCGCGGGGCCGACCGCGAGCAACAGGCTGGCGGGCGGGCAGACCACCCAGTCGCAGGGCGGCGCGTCGGCCGCTCCGGCGAGCGCGGCCAGCGCCCGGGCCCGTTCCAGGCCATCGGCGCGCAGGCCGTTCATCTTCCAGTTCCCGGCGATCAGCGGGCGTCGTGCATGTTCCATGGCGCCCTCCTTACCATGCCCGGATCGGGGCGGCCAACCGGGCCGGACACGGGTCCGGGCATTAGAAGTTGCTGGCCATCCCCCTGATCCCTATGATCCGCCACCCAAATCAACCACCCGACGCGATCCGCAAGCCCCATGCTCCAGGCCATCCGCAGTCGCGCCACCTCCTGGGTGGTCAAGCTCCTCTTCGGTCTCCTCATCCTGAGCTTCGGGGTGTGGGGTATCGGCGACATCTTCCGCCAGCCCGGCGCCGAGGCGACGGTCATCACCGTCGGCGCGCAGAAAGTGACCGGCGTCGAGGTCGTCGAGCAGGTCCGCCGCGACGTCGACCAGTTGCGGCCGATGTTCGGCGGCACGCTCGACATGGCCCAGGCGCGCCAGCTCGGGATCGTCGACCGCTCGATCGAGCAGATCGTGCAGCGCCGCCTCTACGCCGAGGCGGCGTCCGACCTGGGCATCCTGGTCGGCGACGACGCGGTGCGCCGCACGCTGGCGGCCAATCCGCAGTTCCGCAACGCCGGCCAGTTCGACGCGCGGACCTTCCAGGCCGCCCTGCAGCAGATGCGCACCACCGAGGGGCTCTATGTCGCCTCGCTGCGCCAGGACATCGCCCGGGTCGCCCTGACGGATCCGGTCGCGTCCGGCGCCGGCGCCCCCGCGACGATGGCCGAACTGCTCTACCGCCACCGCAACGAGAAGCGCCGCGCCGACGCCGTGGTCGTGCCGCGGACGCTCTTCCCGGATATCGGCACCCCGGACGACGCCCAGCTGCAGCAGACCCTCGACCGGCTCAAGGACCGCTTCTCCACGCCCGAGCTGCGCCGGGTCACCGCCATCGCGCTGACGCCGGACATGCTGATCGAGGGGATCGCCATCAGCGATGCCGACGCGGAGGCCGAGTACAATGCCCGCCGGACCGAATTCACCCGTCCCGAACAGCGCCGCCTGCAGCAGATCCTGGTCTCCGACGAGGCCGTCGCCAAGCAGGTGGTGGACGCCCTTGCGGCCGGGCAGGCGTTCGAGGCGGTCGCCCGCGACGTCGCCAAGGTCGATCCCGCCGGTCTCGATGCCGGCCTGATGGAGCGCGCGAGCCTTCCCGAGGAGCTGGCGCCGGTGTTCGACACCCCGGCCGGCCAGACCACCCAGGCCCTGCGCAGCGCGCTCGGCTGGCACGTCCTGAAGGTGGTGGAGATCCTGCCCGAGACGGTGCAGCCCTTCGCCGAGGTCAAGGCCGGCATCGTCCAGGCGATGCGCCGGGAGCGGGCGCTGGATGCGCTCGCGACCCAGTCGACCCGCCTCGAAGATTCCCTGGCCGGGGGCGCCAAGATGGACGAGGCCGCCGCCGTGGTCGGTACCCAGGCCCTGTCCCTGCCGCCGATCGACCAGTCCGGCCGCGACGGCACCGGCCAGCCGGTGACACCCCTGCCGGGCGGCGAGGATCTGATCCGCCTCGCCTTCGACACCCCGGTCGGCGAGACCGCGCCGCTGATCGAGATGCCCGAAGGCGGCTATCTCGTCGTGCATGTCGACGAATCCCTGCCGGCCCGGGTCCGGCCGCTGGCCGAGGTTCGCGATGCCGTCGCCGCGGCCTGGGTCGAGGAGCGCCAGACCGAGGCCGCCGAGAAGGCCGCCGACGAGATCCTCGGCGCCGTGAAGGCCGGCCGCACCCTGGCCGAGGCGGTGGCGGCGCGCGGGCTGGAGGTGAAGCCGGTGGGCCCCTTCATCCGCACCGGCGGGCGCGAGGCGATCCCCCTGCCGCAGTCGGTGGTGGCGGCCCTCTTCGCCGGCCCGATCGGAACCGCCGCCAAGGGCACGGTCTCCGAAGGCGTGGCGGTCGGGGTGCTGACGGCGCTCGAGCCGGTCGCCCCGCAGCAGGACCAGGCCGCCGTCGATACGCTGCGCCAGACGCTGGAGCGCGACATCGCCGGCGACCTGACGAGCGAGCTGGCGCAGGCGATCCGGCACCGCATCCCGGTCGAGATCGATCGCGCCGCGATCGACCGCCTGCTCTGAGGCCCGACTTCGATGGACGCCTCCCCGGAGTTCGAGCCCTTCGCCGCGACCTATGACGCCGGCCGCCCGCAGGTGGTCTGGTGCGAGTTCGTGGCCGACCTGGAAACCCCCGTCTCCGCCTTCCTGAAGATGGCGGATTCGCGGCCGATGAGCTTCCTGTTCGAGTCGGTCGAAGGGGGGGCTGTCCGTGGCCGCTACTCGGTGATCGGCCTGAAGCCGGACCTGATCTGGCGCTACCGCGACGGCCGGGCGGAGATCAACCGCAGCGCCCGCTTCGATCCCCACGCCTTCGAGCCGATGGAACTGGGCGGGCTCGAGGCGCTGCGGGCGCTCATCGAGGAGTCGAAGATCGACCTGCCGGCGGCGCTGCCGCCGATGGCAGCCGGGGTCTTCGGCTACCTGTCCTATGACATGGTCCGGCTCATGGAGCGGCTGCCGGACAAGAATCCCAACACGCTGGGCGTGCCCGACAGCATCTTCGTGCGCCCGACGGTCATTGCCATCTTCGACAACATCCTCGACCGCGTGACGCTGGTCACCCCGGTCCGCCCGGAAGCGGGCGTGGCCGCGCGTGCCGCCTACGACCGGGCGCGCGAGCGCCTGGGGGATGTGCTGGCGGACCTCGAGCGCAGCCTGCCGCACCGCCGGGAACGGTCCTACGAGGGCGAGATTCCCGAGCCGCGGTCCAACATGGCCCCGGAGCGGTTCCGCTGGATGGTGGAGCGCTGCAAGGAATATATCCGGGCCGGCGACGCCTTCCAGGTGGTCCCCTCGCAGCGCTTCTCGGTCCCGTTCCGCCTGCCGCCGATCGCCCTCTATCGCGCGCTGCGCCGCCTCAACCCCTCGCCCTTCCTGTTCTTCCTCGACCTCGACGGCTTCTCCATCGTCGGCTCCAGCCCCGAGATCCTGGTGCGGCTGCGCGACGAGACCGTCACCATCCGCCCGCTCGCCGGCACCCGGCGCCGCGGCGCCAATGCCGCCGAAGACCAGGCCCTGGCGGCGGACCTGCTGGCCGACCCCAAGGAACGGGCCGAGCATCTGATGCTGCTCGACCTCGGCCGCAACGATGTCGGCCGCGTCTCCCGGGTCGGCACGGTCGAGGTCAAGGAGCAGTTCGCGATCGAGTTCTACTCCCACGTCATGCACATCTCCTCGCACGTCGAGGGCAAGATCTCGCCGGACTACGACGCGCTGTCGGCCCTGGTCGCGGGCTTTCCGGCGGGCACCGTGTCGGGCGCGCCCAAGGTGCGGGCGATGGAGATCATCGAGGAGGTCGAGGAGGAGCGGCGCGGTATCTATGCCGGCTGCATCGGCTATTTCTCGGCCAACGGCTCGATGGACACCTGCATCGCCCTGCGCACGGCGGTCGTCAAGGACGGCACCATGTATGTCCAGGCGGGCGGCGGCGTGGTCGCCGACAGCGACCCCGAGTCCGAGTACCAGGAGACCGTCAACAAGGCGCGGGCCCTGTTCCGCGCCGCCGAGGAGGCCGTGCGCTTCGCCCGCCGCGGCTGAGTCTCCGCCCGAACCCTACTGCCTTGCCTGCTCGGTCGGCTGGATCCGCGCCAGGCTGCTGATCGGCACGATCTGGAAGCCACGCCGCACCGCCTGCGGCAGCCACTGGGCGAGCGCGTCCCGGGTGGCCGCATGGGGGTGGCCGATCGCCACCGCCTGGCCCTTGCGGCGGGCGATCCGTTCGGTTTCCAGGAGCTGGTGGTCGACCTTGTCGGCGGCCTGGTCGTTGTCGAGGAAGACGTCGCGCGACACGAACGGGATGCTCCGCGCCCGGGCCAGCCCCTCGGCCACCGTGTCCACGGTCGTGCGCGAATCGAGGAACATCAGCCCCCGCCCGGCGATCTCGTCCATCAGCACGCCCATCGCCCGGCTGTCCGCGGTGAAGCGGCTGCCCATGTGGTTGTTGAGCCCGACATGGCCCGGGAAGCGGGTGACGTTCTCCTCGATGCGGCGGCGCAGTTCGGCGTTGGTCAGGTGGAGCAGCAGCGCCTGGGGGCCCGGATCGACGGTGCTGCTCAACGGCTCCATCGGCATGTGCACCAGGATCTCGTGTCCGCCGCGTCGCGCCGTGTCGACCATCCGCGACACGTCGCCGGCATAGGGCAGGAAGGCCAAGGTCAGGGGCCCGCGCAGGGCGATGATCGCCTGGCTGCCCCGCTGGTTCGGCCCCAGATCGTCGATGACGATGGCGATGCGCGGCACCCCGGCCGGCGCCGGGGCCACCTGGACCGCGTTCCGCCGCCAGGCCGGAACGCCGGGCGGAGCCGGATGCGACGGTACCGCCGGCAAGGCGGCGACGGTGGCCGCGGTGCCCCTCGGAGCATGGACGGCCGGGGGATGGACGGCCGGCGCCTCGCCCCCGGGCGGAGAGGACGGCGCGGGCAAGAGTGCGGGCGGCGGGGCCGTGCCGGCGGGAGCCTGGACCAGGGATGCGGAAACGGGTGGCGCCGGCTGGAGATCCGGCAGGGCCGGCTTCAGCGGCGGCATCGCCGCCGGCGGGCGAAGCTCGGCCTGCTCCGCGTCGCCGTCCTTCCAGGCCAGCCAGCCCAGCACCCCGGCGGCCGACAGCGCGATGCCCAGCCCCAGGCCGAGCAGCACCGATGCCGTGGTCCCACGCCGGGACCGGCCGCTTCGGCGTCGCTTGTATCTGGGGCGCTTCGGCATCGGGGAGCTTCGAACTTGGCTGCGACTCGACCGCGGCGGGGGATCATAGCGGACCGGGCTCCCGGCAGCGGCTTCATCGTACCCTCCCCCCATGCTATAGCTGGAGCAGTTGGCAGCACGGGCGCGGTGGATGTTCCTCCTGATCGACAACTACGACAGTTTCACCTTCAATCTCTGGCACTTCCTGGGCGAACTCGGGGCCGAGGTCGAGGTTCGGCGCAACGACGCGCTGTCGGCCGAGGAGGCGCTCGCCATGCGGCCGGACGGGATCGTCCTGTCGCCCGGCCCGTGCGACCCGGACCGCGCCGGGATCTGCCTGGAGCTGGTGCGCCAGGCGGGATCGATCCCGCTGCTGGGGGTCTGCCTCGGGCACCAGACGATCGGCCAGGCCTATGGCGGACGGGTCATCCGCGCGCCGGAGCCGATGCATGGCAAGATGAGCCAGATCCGCCACGACGGCGGCGGCATCTTTGCCGGCCTGCCCTCGCCCTTCACCGCCACCCGCTACCACTCGCTGATCGTCGAGCGGGCAACCCTGCCGGACGCCCTCAGCATCACCGCCGAGACGGACGACGGACTCATCATGGGACTGTCGCACCGCGAGCGCCCGGTGCACGGCGTCCAGTTCCACCCGGAAAGCATCGCCTCGCAGTTCGGCCACGAGATGCTCGGCAACTTCCTGTCGATCGCCACCGGCCGGCCGGTCGTATGGCCGCGGCCGCTCGCGGCATGACGGCCGTGCAGCCGGGCGCGACCGACCTCAAGCCCTTCATCGCCAAGGTCGCCGCCCGCCAGCCCCTGTCCGAGACCGAGGCCGGGGCGGCGTTCGAGATCATCATGTCGGGCAACGCCACCCCGTCGCAGATCGGCGGCTTCCTGATGGCGCTACGCGTGCGCGGCGAGACGGTGGAGGAGATCACCGCCGCCGCCCGGGTCATGCGGGCCAAGTCGGTCAAGGTCGCGGCCCCGCCCGATGCCGTGGATACCTGCGGCACCGGCGGGGACGGCGTCGGCACCTACAACGTCTCCACCGCGGCCGCCCTGGTGGTGGCGGGCTGCGGGGTCCCCGTCGCCAAGCATGGCAACCGGGCGCTGTCGTCCCGCTCCGGCTCGGCCGACGTGCTGGCTCGCCTCGGCGTCAACCTCGATTGCGACATGGCGCTGGTGGAAGAGGCGATCCGCGACGTCGGCATCGGCTTCCTGATGGCGCCGCGCCACCATTCGGCCACCCGCCACGTCGCCCCCGCCCGGGTCGAGCTCGGCACCCGGACGATCTTCAACCTGCTGGGGCCGCTCAGCAGCCCGGCCGGCGCGCGGCGGCAACTGGTCGGCGTCTATGCCCGGGAATGGGTCCGGCCGCTGGCCGAGGTCCTGCAGCGGCTCGGCAGCGAGCGGGTGTGGGTCGTGCACGGCTCGGACGGCAGCGACGAGCTGACCACCACCGGCCCCTCCCATGTCGCCGAGCTGAAGGACGGGCGCATCTCCACCTTCGACGTGCTGCCGGCGGAAGCGGGCCTCTTCCTCGCCAATCCGGCCGACCTGCGCGGCGGCGATCCGGAGGCGAACGCGGCCGCCATGCGGGCCATGCTGGACGGCGCGCCGGGCGCCTTCCGCGACATCGTGCTCTACAACGCCGGCGCGACTCTGGTGATCGCCGGACGGGCGGAAAAGCTGTCAGACGGTGTTCAGATCGCGGCACACGCCATTGATTCCGGCGCCGCTTCCAACACCCTGGACCGGCTGGTGGCCGTCACCAACAAGGGACCTGCCGCATGAGCGACGTGCTCGCCCGGATCAACGCGGAGAAGCGCCAGCATGTCGCCCGCTGCCGCCTCGAACGTCCCCCGGCCGCCGTCGAGGCCGCGGCCCGGGCCCAGGCGCCGACCCGGGGCTTTGCCGGGCGGCTGCGCGCGGTGGCCGACAGCGGCCGGCCGGCGCTGATCGCCGAGATCAAGAAGGCCAGCCCGAGCAAGGGCCTGATCCGCCCGGACTTCGACCCGCCGGCGCTGGCCCGGGCCTATCGCGAGGGCGGGGCCACCTGCCTGTCGGTGCTGACCGACACGCCCTATTTCCAGGGCCGCGACGAGGATCTGGTGGCGGCCCGGGCGGCGGTCGACCTGCCCGTCCTGCGCAAGGATTTCATGATCGATCCCTATCAGGTCGCCGAGGCGCGGGCGCTCGGGGCCGATTGCGTCCTGCTGATCCTGGCCGCCCTCGAGGACGCCCTGGCCGGCGAACTGGCCGATGCCGCCCGTGCCTGGGGCATGGACGTGCTGATCGAAGTGCACGACCGCCCAGAACTGGAACGCGCGCTCCGTCTTCCGTTCGGGATGATCGGGATAAACAACAGGAATCTCAAGACGTTGGTGGTCGATATCAAGACCACGGAGGAACTTGCGCCGCTGGTGCCGCGCGACCGTTTCCTGGTCGCGGAGAGCGGGCTGTTCTCGCCGGCCGACCTCGCGCGCATGGCCGCCGTGGGCGCGCGCGCCTACCTGATCGGGGAGTCCCTGATGCGGCAGGCGGACGTGACGGCGGCCACCCGCGCCCTGCTCTCCGGCCCGGAGCCGCGCGCGGCATGAGCGCGCTGACCCATTTCGACGCCGAGGGCCGGGCGGTGATGGTGGATGTCTCCGCCAAGGACGAGACCGACCGCATCGCCACCGCCCGCGGCCATGTCGCCATGGCGCCCGAGACGCTCGCCCGGATCATGGATCGCGCGGTCGAGAAGGGCGACGTGCTGGCGATCGCGCGGCTGGCCGGCATCATGGCCAGCAAGCGCACCGCCGACCTCGTTCCGCTGTGTCATCCGATCCCGCTCCATTCGGTCACGGTCGACCTGGTCTGCGACCCCGGTACGAGCCGGGTGGAGATCGTCGCGACCTGCCGGACCCGGGGGCGCACGGGCGTGGAAATGGAAGCGATGACAGCGGTTTCGGTGGCGGCGCTGACCGTCTACGACATGTGCAAGGCGGTGGATCGCGGCATGACCATCGGCGCCATCCGTCTGACCCATAAGTCTGGCGGAAAATCCGGTACTTACGAGCAGATATGATGATTTCAGTCGAGGAAGCGCGCGGCCGGATCCTGACCGGCCTGGCGGTCCTGCCGGCAGAGCAGGTGGTCCTCACCGATGCGCTCGGCCGCGTCCTGGCGGCCGACCTGGTGGCCCGCACGACCCAGCCTCCGGCACCGGTCTCGGCGATGGACGGCTGGGCCGTTCGTGCGGCCGACGTCGCCACGGTGCCCTGCCGGCTGCGGGTGGCGGGCTATGTCGCGGCCGGGCAGCATTTCGACGGCACCGTCGGTCCCGGCGAGGCCGTGCGGATCTTCACCGGCGCGCCGGTGCCGGCCGGGGCGGACGCGATCGTGATCCAGGAGGACGCCGACCACGAGGGCGACAGCGTCGCTGTTCGCGAAGCCGTAACCGCCGGCCGCTATGTCCGCCGGGCCGGGCTCGATTTCCGCGCCGGCGACGTCGGCGCCCGGGCGGGCAGCCTGGTCGGCCCGCGCACGGTCGGACTGGCGGCGGCCATGAACGTGCCCTGGCTCAAGGTCCATCGCCGGCCGCGGGTCGCGATCCTGCCGACCGGCGACGAGATCGTCATGCCCGGCGAGCCGATCGGACCCAGCCAGATCGTCAGCTCCAACGCCCTGGCGCTCGCCGCCTTCGTGCGGCAGATGGGCGGGGAGCCGGTCGACCTCGGCATCGCGCGCGACGATCGCGCCTCGCTGGCTGCGCTGGCGGCGGCGGCGCGCGGCTGCGACCTGCTGGTGACCACCGGCGGCGCGTCGGTCGGCGAACACGACCTGGTGCGCAGCGTCCTGGGCGAGGCCGGACTCGAACTCGACTTCTGGCAGATCGCCATGCGGCCGGGCAAGCCGCTGATGTTCGGCCGGCTGCACGGCACGCCGATGCTGGGCCTGCCCGGCAATCCGGTCTCCGCGCTCGTCTGCGCGGTGCTGTTCCTGCGCCCGGCGATGGCGCGCCTGTCGGGCATGCACGACCTGCCGGCCGGGGACGAGCAGGCGGTGCTCGGCGCCGACCTCGCCGCCAACGACCGGCGCCAGGACTACCTGCGGGCGACCCTCGACCGGACCCCGGACGGGCACCTCCGGGCCACGCCCTTCCCCACCCAGGACAGCTCCAACCTGTCGCGGCTGGTCGCCGCCGACTGCCTGGTGGTGCGCGCGCCCCACGCCCCGCCCGCGGCCGCCGGGGAGCCGGTCCGGATCGTGCGGCTGGCCGGCATGTTCGGCGGCCTGTGATGCGTGTCGTCGCGGGCCCTCTGGCAGCCCTGGCCGCCCTGCTGGCGGCCGCGCCGGCCATCGCGGCCGACTGGACCACCGTCACCACCCCCTCGCCCGGCCCGGTCCGGGTCATCGGCAAGACCGCCCAGGGCTGCATCGGCGGCGCCCGGGCCCTGCCGCCGCAAGGCGTCGGCTACCAGACGCTGCGCCCGGCCCGCCTGCGGCAGTTCGGCCATCCCGACACGATCCGCCTGGTGGAGGCGCTCGGCCGCTGGTCGGCCGCCGGCGGCCACGGAACCCTGCTGATCGCCGATATGGGCCAGCCGCGTGGCGGGCCCGTCCCGTCCGGGCATGCGAGCCACCAGTCGGGTCTCGACGTCGACATCTGGTTCCGGCGTGCCGCGCAGCCCCTGTCGGATGCCGAGCGCGCCCAGCCCCTGGCCGTCGACATGCTGCGGCCGGACGGCAAGACGGTCGACCCGGCCCGCTTCGGCGCGGTCGAGCTCGCGCTCGTGCGCCAGGCGGCGACCCGGCCCGAGGTCGAGCGCATCCTGATCAACCCCGCGCTGAAGCAGGCTGCCTGCGCCCGGGCGACCGGCGACCGCGCCTGGCTCCGGCGCCTGCGGCCATGGTGGGGCCACAGCGCCCATTTCCATGTCCGCATCTCCTGCCCGGCCGGGCAGGCGGAATGCGAGCCGGGCCCCGCCATCCCACCCGGCGACGGCTGCGGCACGGACCTCGCCTGGTGGTTCTCGGCCGACGCGGTGAAGGCCGCGCTGGAGCGCTTCAAGCCGCGCGAGCCGGCGCCGCCGAAGATCCTGCCGGCGGCCTGTGCGGACGTCCTGGCCGCTCCCTAGATCCAGGGCGCCGGTGCGCCTGGCAGTGGCCGGTGGTCGAATTGCGCGAAGATCCGTCGCGCTTGATTGACGAATCCGCGGAACCAAACTAGAACAAGCGTAGTCGTTTCGGTTTTGTTCCAGATCTTGGGGTGGGTTTGACTGGTCACCCCAGGACTTGGCCGGGGGCAACCAGATGCTTACGCGCAAGCAGTTCGAACTGCTGTCCTTCATCAATTCCCGGCTCCGCGAGAGCGGCGTGTCGCCTTCGTTCGACGAGATGAAGGAGGCGCTGAAGCTGCGCTCGAAGTCGGGCATCCATCGCCTGATAACGGGGCTGGAGGAGCGCGGCTTCATCCGCCGCCTGCCCCACCGGGCGCGCGCGCTGGAGGTGCTGCGGATGCCCGACGACATGGCGGCCGACGCCCAGGCTGCCCGCGCGGGCAGCCGCCGCGGCTTCCGGCCGACCGTCATCAAGGGCGACTTCCGGCCGGCCCTGTCCGGGGTGGTCGCCGATTCGAACGGCGGCTCGGGCGAGGCGGTGTCGGTGCCGCTCTACGGCCGGATCGCCGCCGGCACGCCGATCGAGGCGCTGCGCGACCATCAGCGCGCCATCGAGGTGCCGAGCCTGCTGCTCGGCCGGGGCGAGCACTACGCCCTCGAAGTGGCCGGCGATTCGATGGTCGAGGCCGGCATCGTCGACGGCGACACCATCATCGTGCAGCGCTGCGACAATGCCGAGAACGGGACCATCGTCGTCGCCCTGATCGACGACACCGAGGTGACGCTGAAGCGGCTGCGGCGCAAGGGCGCGTCGGTGGCGCTGGAGCCGGCGAACAAGGGCTACGAGACACGCATCTTCGGCCCCGACCGCGTCCAGGTGCAGGCGCGCCTGATCGGATTGATGCGGCGCTACTGACCCCCGCCTGCTGACCGCTGCCTACTGGTCCTCGGCGCCGGGCTCGGTGCCGGTCCAGGGGCGCCTGCCCCTCTGCTCGGCGACGGTGGTGACGCGCGGTCGGCCGCCGCCCAGGCGGATGGCATGGGCGCCGCCCCGCTCCAGCTCCCGCCGGTCGAGCGCCACCACGCCGCGCCCGCAGTCCCAGCGCATCGGCACCAGCGCGATCACGATGTCGGCGCTGCGGCAGGCCTCGGTCAGGGCGTCCCGCCGGCGCGCGATCACGATCCGCTCACCGCGGGCGCGGAAGCGGCAGAGCCGGGCGTCGCAGCTGGGCAGCCCGCCGCGCGCGGCTTCGGGCCACTCCAGCCGGTCGGCCGCTGCCCGCCGCAGCCAGGTATCGACCGCGATCTCCGCCTGGCGCGTCTCGAAGACCCAGTAGCCCCCCGGCCCGCCGACCGCGACCGCACGCCCATCGCCGTCGACCAGGACGTCCGGCGGCTGCACCCAGCCGATGCCCAGCAGGCCGGCTGCGATCGCGGCCAGCCCCGCCCAGCGCATGGCATGGCGCCACAGGCAGAGCCAGAGCCCGCCCAGCGCGCACAGGGCGAGGCCGAAATCCGGCATGGCCGGGACCGTCCAGGCCGCCCCCGGCCACCGGGCGATCCAGGCTGCTGCCCTGAGGATCGCCTCCACCCCCCACCCCATGGCGGCGAGCGGCCAGGCTTCGAGCCCGAAGGGCATGGCGAGCACGGCGATCACCGCCCACGGCATGACCCAGAAGCTGGTCAGCGGCACCGCGATCAGGTTCGCCGGCATGGCGAAGGCGGCGAAGCGGTTGAAATGGTAGAGCGCGAACGGCGTGGTGGCGGCGGTCGCGATCACCGTGGTGAAGCAGACGAGCCCGACATAGAGCAGGATGCGGCCCGGTGCGCCCAGCCCGGCCCGGAGGCCGCGGATGCGCTCGCGCGCGGCCTCGTAGGCGGCGACCAGCGCCAGCACCGCCGCGAACGACATCTGGAAGCTGGCACCGACCATCGCCTCCGGGCTGAGCAGCAGGATGGCGCCCGCCGCCCAGGCGACCAGGCGCAGGGAGATGGCCTCCCGGTCGACCAGCACCGCGGCGAAGACGATCGCCGACATCAGGAACGACCGCTGCGTCGGCACCTCCGCCCCCGACAGCAGCAGGTAGAAGAAGGCCGCCAGGATCGCACCGGCCGCCGACCATTTCTTGATCGGCCGGTGGAGCGCCAGGCCGGGTATCAGCGCGAGCAGCGTGCGCAGGCCGAGAAAGACGATGCCGGCCACGAGGCTGATGTGCAGGCCCGAGATCGACAGGAGATGGGCAAGCCCGGTGTCGCGCATGGCGACGTTGACCGCCTCGGGGATGGCGCCGCGCTCGCCGGTGACCAGCGCGGCGGCGACGGCGCCGGCCGCCCCGCCGATCGTCGACTGGATCCGGCTGGTGATGGCCTGGCGCAGGCCGGCGATCGCCTCGCCGATACCCCCGCCCTCGCCCATCTCCAGCAGTCGCGGCGGCGTGGTGGCGTAACCGAGCCCGCCCAGGCCCTGGAAATATCCCTGACGGGGAAAGTCGAAGGCGCCGGGCGCCGACGGCGGCGGCAGCGGCAGCAGCACCGCCCGCATGGCGACCCGGCGACCAGGCTCGGCCCCGGCGGCCAGCGGCGCCGCGAGGCGCTGGCCGACGGTGATGCGCAGACGCCGCGGCAGGGGCCCCGTCCAGCCGTCGATCCGCTCGGGCGCGATCGTCAGCCGGATGCCGTTCTCGCGCGGGCCGGCATGGACGATGCGGCCTTCGATGCCGGTGGCCGCCATCCGCCGCTCGACCCGCGGCGCCTCCGCGATCTGGGCCGAGATCTGGATGGCGGCGAAGCCGATCGCCGGGGCCGCCAGGACGGCGATCGCGATCCGCGCGGGCGCGAGGTGGCGCAGCCACCATGCGGCCAGGGCGAGCAGCAGGACGACCGCCGACCCCAGCCACGGCGCCGGCTCGTCCGCCAGGGAAAAATAGGCCGCGATGCCGAGGCCGAAGCCGACCGGCACCCACAGCGGCCAGCGTTCGGCATCGCCGCGCAGGGCCGCCAGGCCCCGCGCCAGCAGCCCTTCCCGCTCCGCTGCCGCGTCGACTGCAATCATGCGCTGAGTTCGGCCCCGGTCGCGATCCTAGACCGGGAACGCCGCGCGATGCCAAGCCGATCGGCCGAGCCGATTGGACCGCATGGCGCGCCTGTGGTAAGCGAGGCCTCCCATTCCCGAAGACAAGATCAGATCGATGACGGTCGTCACCCGGTTCGCGCCCTCGCCGACCGGCTACCTGCACATCGGCGGCGCGCGCACCGCCCTGTTCAACTGGCTGTTCTCCCGCCATCACGGCGGGATCTTCCGCCTGCGGATCGAAGACACCGACCGGCAGCGTTCTACGGACGCCGCGGTCGAGGCGATCATCGACGGGCTGGGCTGGCTCGGCCTCGCCTGGGACGACGCGATCGTGTTCCAGTTCGCGCGCGCCCCCCGCCATGCGGAGGTCGCCCTGAAGATGCTGGAAGAAGGCCGCGCCTATCGCTGCTGGGCCTCGCCCGAGGAGCTGGAGGAGATGCGGGCCACGGCCCGGGCCGAGGGCCGGCCGATCCGCTACGATGGCCGCTGGCGCGACCGCGATCCGGCCGAGGCACCGGCCGGAGTCCGGCCGGTCATCCGCCTGCGCGCGCCGCAGTCGGGCGAGACGGTGATCCATGACCGCGTCCAGGGCGAGGTCAAGGTGGCCAACGAGCAGCTCGACGACATGGTGCTGCTGCGCGCCGACGGCACGCCCACCTACATGCTGTCGGTGGTGGTGGACGACCACGACATGGACATCACCCACGTCATCCGCGGCGACGACCACCTGACCAACGCCTTCCGGCAGACGCAGATCTATCACGCGATGGGCTGGAGCGTGCCGGAGTTCGCGCATATCCCGCTGATCCACGGGCCGGACGGGGCCAAGCTGTCGAAGCGCCACGGCGCGCTCGGGGTCGAGGCCTATCGCGACATGGGCTACCTGCCCGAGGCGCTCTGCAACTACCTGCTGCGGCTCGGCTGGGGCCATGGCGACGACGAGATCATTTCCGCCGAGCAGGCAGTCGTCCTGTTCGACCTGGATGGCGTCGGCCGGTCGCCGTCCCGGCTCGACTTCGCCAAGCTCGACAACCTGAACGGCCACTATCTGCGCCATGCCGACGACGAGCGGCTGATGCAGGCCCTGGCTCCGTTCGTCGCCGCCGCCGCGGGCGCGGCGCCCGACGACGAGGGCCTGCGCCGCCTGCGCCAGGGCATGGGCGGGCTCAAGGTCCGGGCCCGCACCCTGAAGGAGCTGGCGGAGCTGGCGGCCTTCTACGTCCGGGCACGTCCGCTGCCGATGGACGACAAGGCGACCCGGCTGCTCGGCGCGGACGCCCGCGCCCTGCTCGCCCGCCTGCTGCCGGAACTGGGCCGGATCGATGGCTGGGCGGGCGGCGACATCGAGTCCGCGGTGCGCGCCTTCGCCGAACGCGAGGGTGCCAAGCTCGGCAACGTCGCCCAGCCGCTGCGCGCGGCGCTGACCGGATCGGCCGTTTCGCCCGGTATTTTCGAGGTCATGGAGATCCTGGGCCGGGAGGAGTCGCTCGCCCGCATCCGGGATGCAGCCATGCCGGTTTGACGATCGTCCCGCATCGCGCCATTTGATACCTGGAACCCCGCCAACTATCCTGCGGCTCACCCCGCCGCGACCACGGCCCCTGGCCGTCCTGCCTTCGGGCCGTATGAAGGAGTCGCCTGCATGACCAGCTCGACCAGCCCCGCGACGAAGAAGAACTCCCAGGTAGCAACCCTAACCGACCCGTCCGGCCGCACCCTCGAACTGCCGGTCATGGACGGCAGCGTCGGTCCCCAGGTCATCGACATCCGCAAGCTCTACGCGGCGACCGGGATGTTCACCTACGACCCCGGCTTCACCTCGACGGCCAGCTGCGAGTCGGCCATCACCTACATCGACGGCGACAAGGGCGAGCTCCTCTATCGCGGCTACCCGATCGAGGAGATCGCCGAGCACAGCGACTTCATGGAGGTCTGCTACCTGCTGCTGTTCGGCAACCTGCCGAACCCCGAGCAGCAGAAGAAGTTCGTCCATGATGTGACCCATCACACCATGCTGCACGAGCAGATCAGCCACTTCTTCCGCGGCTTCCGTCGCGACGCGCACCCGATGGCGGTGATGTGCGGCGTGGTCGGCGCGCTCTCGGCCTTCTATCACGACAGCCTCGACATCAACGATCCGCACCAGCGGCTGATCGCGTCCTATCGCCTGATCGCCAAGATGCCGACGATCGCGGCCATGGCCTACAAGTACTCGGTCGGCCAGCCGTTCATGTACCCGCGCAACGACCTGAGCTACGCCGAGAACTTCCTCTACATGACGTTCGCGGTGCCGTGCGAGGAGTACAAGCCGAACCCGGTCCTGGCCCGCGCAATGGACAAGATCTTCGTCCTGCACGCCGACCATGAGCAGAACGCCTCCACCTCCACCGTCCGGCTCGCGGGCTCGAGCGGCGCCAACCCGTTCGCCTGCATCGCCGCCGGCATCGCCTCGCTGTGGGGGCCCGCCCATGGCGGCGCCAACGAGGCCGTTCTGAAAATGCTGGGCGAGATCGGCAGCAAGGAGCGGATTCCGGAATTCCTGGAGCGCGCCAAGGACAAGAACGACCCGTTCCGCCTGATGGGCTTCGGCCACCGCGTCTATAAGAACTACGATCCGCGCGCCGCCGTCATCCGCCAGAGCTGCTACGAGGTGCTGGACGAGCTCGGCGTGAAGGACGAGCCGCTGCTGGCGCTGGCCATGGAGCTGGAGAAGATTGCGCTCGAGGACAAGTACTTCGTCGACCGCAAGCTCTATCCCAACGTCGACTTCTATTCCGGCATCATCCTGCGGGCGATGGGCTTCCCGGTCAGCATGTTCACCGCGCTGTTCGCGCTGGCGCGCACGGTCGGCTGGGTCGCGCAGTGGGGAGAGATGATCGAGGATCCGGAACAGAAGATCGGCCGCCCGCGCCAGCTCTATGTCGGCCAGGCGCGGCGCAGCTACGTTCCGCTCGACCAGCGTTCGTGAAGCCGGCAATCTAGGGGAGCGGGAAACGACGATGAGGGGGGGCGGAGTGGTTCGACAACTGCGGGTTCCCGGGAAGCCGCCCGGCTCCCAGCCCCCCGCCCGCCCCCGGATTCTGGTCCCGGTCAACGACAACCGGCCGCCGCTGCCGGTCAGGCTGCGGCGGCCGGTCATGCTGGCGGGGTTGACCGCGCTGGCGGTGATCGCCGCCTTCCACTGGCTGGTTTAGGCGGCCGCTCCCTCCAGCCGGCCTCGGCCGGTCAGCCCTTCTGGATCAGCTCGATCTTGTAGCCGTCGGGATCCTCGACGAAGGCGATGACGCTGCCGCCATGCTTCATCGGGCCGGGCGGCCGGGGGATCTTGACGCCCGCCGCACCCAGGCGCTCGCACACCCCGTAGATGTCGGCGACGCCGATGGCGAGATGGCCGAAGGCGCTGCCGAGGACGTAGGGCTCCTTCTGGCCCCAGTTGTGGGTCAGCTCGAGCACCGTGCTGTCGGCCTCGTCGCCATAGCCGACGAACGCCAGCGTGAACTCGCCGGTCGGGTAGTCCTTCTTGCGGATCAGCTTCATGCCGAGCTGTTCGGTATAGAAGGCGAGCGAGCGGTCGAGGTCGAATACCCGCAGCATGGTGTGCAGGAAGCGGGGGCCGGCGCCGCCGGCCTCGGCCGTCGCAGCAGCGGTGGGGGCGGGGGAAACTTCATTCATGGCAGGAGCTCCGTTCCATCGACCGGGCTGGCGGTCGAGCACCGGTCCTGCCCTGCATCGTAGCGGCCGGCGGCGGCCGGATAAACCCGCTTCTCCGGTCACCGAAGGTCACAATCTTTGACCGGATTGCGGGTTACCGTCGGGCCGGCCGGTCGCTAGATTGCGCCCGTCTCGTTGGCCAGTCGCGAATCCATGCCCCAGCCCGTTCGTTGCGCCGTCATCGGTGCCGGACATATCGGCCGCTTCCACGCCGAGAAATATGCCCGCCATCCCGCCGCCCGCCTGGTCGCGGTCGTCGACACCGATCCCCAGCGTGCCGATGCCATCGGCCGGCCCCACGGCGCAGAAGCCTGGACCGACCTGGCGCGGCTGGCCGGCCGGGTCGATGCCGTCAGCATCTGCGCCCCGACCCCCTTCCATTTCGCCATCGCCTGCGAATGCATCCAGGCCGGCATCCATGTCCTGGTCGAGAAGCCGGTCGCCGTCACCCTGGACGAGGCCGACCAGATGATCGCGCGCGCCGAGGCGGCCGGCATCGTGCTCCAGGTCGGTCATCTCGAGCGCTTCTCGATGGCCGGGCTCGGCTTCGAGGCCGTGCTCGACGACCCGGCCTTCGTCGATGCCCGGCGCCTCACCGCGTTCCGCGGCCGCGGCGCCGACGTCAGCGTCGTCCTCGACCTGATGATCCACGATATCGACCTCGTCACCGCCCTGATCCGCTCGCCGGTGGTCGAAGCCTCGGGCGTCGGGCGGCGGGTGGTGTCCGACAGCGAGGACGTCGCCGCCGGCCAGCTGCGCTTCGCCAACGGCGCCCGGGCCACCCTGCTGGCCAGCCGGGTCAGCCCGGTGGCCGAGCGCAGCCTGCGGGTCCTGCAGGGCTCGGGCGAGATCGCGATCGACCTGCAGGGCCGCCGCCTGTCGGCGACCCGGGCCTCGGTGCGCGGCGACGCGCCGACCACGATCGAGGCCGCCCAGCCCGACGCCGACCCGCTCGGCGCCCAGATCGATTCCTTCCTCGGCTGCATCGCGACCGGGCGCCGGCCGGTGGTCGGCGGCCGCGACGGCCGCGACGCGCTGGCGACCGCGCTTGCCGTCATCCAGTCCATCCGCAGCGGCGGCGCCGCCGTCCCGATCGAGAAGAGCCATGCCTGACACAGCCCCCGCCCCCGTTCCCGCTCCCATTCCCTTCGTCGACATCCCGGGCCAGGTCCGTCGCCTGCGCGAGCGGCTCGACGAGCGCATCCGCCGGGTGATGGACCATGGCCAGTTCATCCTCGGGCCGGAGGTGCGCGAGCTCGAGGCGGCGCTGGCGGACTATGTCGGCGGCGGCCAGGTGGTGACCACCGGCAGCGGCCATGATGCGATCCTGCTGGCGCTGATGGCCGAGGGCATCGGGCCCGGCGACGCGGTCTTCGTGCCCGCCTTCACCTTCGTCTCGACGGCGGAGGCGGTCGCCTCGGTCGGCGCGGCGCCGATCTTCGTCGACATCGACGAGCGCAGCTTCACCATGGACCCGGCGGACCTCGAGCGCCGCGTGGCGGCCGTGCGCCGGGCCGGGCTGTACAAGCCGCGCGCGGTGATGCCGGTCGACATCTTCGGCCTGCCGGCCGACTACGCCGCGATCGGCGCGCTGGCCGAGAGCGAAGGCATGTTCATGCTGTCCGACGCCGCCCAGAGCTTCGGCGCCACCGTCGGCAACCGCCGCGTCGGCCGCCTGGCGCCGGCCACCATGACCAGCTTCTTCCCGGCCAAGCCGCTGGGGGCGGCCGGCGACGGCGGGGCGCTCTTCACCGACGACGCCGACCGCGCCGATACCTATCGCCGCCTGCGCATGCACGGGCAGGACGCGCGCGGCGAGTGCCTGGAAATCGGCATGACCGGGCGCCTGGACACCCTCCAGGCGGCGATCCTGCTGGTCAAGCTGGAGGCGTTCCCCGATGACCTGGCGCGCCGCGAGGCGGCCGCCAGCGCCTACGACCGGGCGCTGGCAGGGGTGGTGGCGGTGCCGCACCGCCCGGCCGGCCACACCTCCGCCTGGGCCCTCTACACCATCCTGTCGGATCGCCGCAGCGCGATCCAGGCCGCGCTTGCGGCCGAGAAGATCCCGAGCCGGGTCTATTACGAGCAGGCGCTGCACCTGCACGCCGCCTTCAAGGCGACGTCCGAGGGGCCGGGCTCGCTGCCGGTGACGGAGCGGCTCGGCCAGCGCAACCTGTCGCTGCCCATGCATTCCGAACTGGACCAGGCGACGGTGGAGCGGATCGCCGGCATCGTCCGGGCGGCGGCCGGCTGAGGTGACGCCCCGCCGTCGGGCCCTGCTGCTGGTCCCGACGCTGGGGCTCGTCTACATCGCCAGCCAGTTCTTCCGGGCGACCAACGCGGTCATTGCGCCCGACCTGATGCGCGAGCTGGAGCTGACCTCGGACGCGATGGGGGCGCTGACCGGCGCCTTCTTCTTCGCCTTCGCGCTGGCCCAGCTCCCGATCGGCGTGCTGCTCGACCGCTATGGCCCGCGGCTGACCAATATCGGCCTGCTGCTGGTCGCCGTCGCGGGCGCGTTCGTGTTCGCGGCCAGCGACACGGTGCCGGGGCTGGTGGCGGGCCGCATCCTGCTGGGGATCGGCTCGGCCGGCGTCCTGATGGGCTCCATCATGACCTTCGCCCGCTGGTTCCCGCCCGACCGGCTGGCGACCGCGATCAGCGTCATGGTCGCGACCGGGGCGGGCGGGATCATCCTCGCCACCTGGCCGCTGGCGCTCGCCGTGGAGGCGATCGGCTGGCGGGCGACCTTCGCCGGCGCCGGGGTCGCGACCGCCCTGCTGGTGCTGCTGCTGGTCTTCCTGGTCCGCGACGGTCCGCCCGGATGGGCCCCGGCCGGCGGACGCGCCGAGCCGCTCGGCGTCATCCTGCGCGGCCTGCCCCGGGTCTGGCGCATCCCGGCGATCAAGTACTTCTTCGCCATCCACCTCTGCACGCTGTCGGCCGTGCTGACCGTGCTCGGCCTGTGGGGCGGCCCCTACCTGGCGGACGTGCACGGGCTGGACGCGGTCGGCCGCGGCCAGGTGCTGTTCGCGATGAGCATCGCCTCGATCGCCGGCAACCTGTCCTACGGACCGCTCGACCGCATCTTCGATACGCGCAAGCGCCTGGTCCTGTGCGGCGGCACGGTCACCATCTGCGTGCTCTCGACGCTGGCGCTCCTGTCCGCGCCGCCCCTGTGGCTGGCGACCCTGCTCTTCATGGCGCTGGCCTTCGGCGGTTCGATCACCATCATCCTGCAGACCCACAGCCGGGGCCTGCTGCCCGACACCATGGCCGGGCGCGGCCTGACCGTCCTCAACATGTCGACGATGCTGGGGGTCGCCATCGGCCAGACCATGTCAGGCGTCATCGTCGGCGCCTTCGGGGCCAGCGACGGGGCCTATCCGGAGGCTGCCTATCGCTGCGTCTTCGCCTATCTGGCCGCGGTCCTGGTGCTGGGACTGGCCGCCTATACACGGGTGCCGGACGTGCGGCCCAGCGACCAGCGGGCGGCCGCCCGCCTCACCCCGTCCGCGCGGCCATGAGCGACAAGACCTCTGCCGCGGCGCGCTCGCTGGGCGGTGCGCCGTCCAGTCCGAGCCGGCCGATGGCCACGGCCAGGTCGCGGCGCTGTCGCTCCCGAGCGGCGGGGTCGGTCAGCAGCGACTCCAGCGCGTCGGCCAGGGCCGCCGCCGTGCAGGCCTCCTGCAGCAGCTCCGGGACGATGGCGCGGTCCATCAGCAGGTTCACCATCGTGGCGTAGCGGACGGTCGCCTTGCGGCGCAGCAGCCAGGCGGTCAGGGCGTTCAGCTGGTAGCCGACGACGAAGGGCGTGCCGCTCAGCGCCAGTTCGAGCGTCACCGTGCCGGAGGCGGCGAGCGCGGCCGTGCTCTCGGCAAAGGCGGCCGGCTTGTCGCGCCGGTCGCGGATGACGGTCACGGGAACGCCCCAGCCGGCCACCGCCTGGGCGACCCGGTCGGCCACCGTCGGCACGGTCGGCAGGACGACGTGCAGGCCGGGAATCCGCCGTGCCAGTTCGGCCGTGGCGTCGGCGAAGATCGGCAGCAGGCGCTTGATCTCCGACCCGCGGCTGCCGGGCAGGACGGCCAGCACGGGTACCCCGGGCGGGATCCCGTGCCGTTCGCGGAACGTGGGATCGGCCCGGTCCCCGAAGCCCTCCTCGATCGCCGGATGGCCGACGAACCGGCAGTCGATCCCGTGGCCGGCGAAGAAGGCGGGCTCGAAGGGAAACAGCGCCAGCACCCGGTCGTACCAGGCGACGAGCGCGCGGGCCTTGGCCGGGCGCCACCAGGCCCACAGCTGCGGCGCGACGTAGTGGACGAGCGGCCCGGCATAACCCGCCTGGCGCAGGCGCCGGGCGAGCCGGAAGTTGAAGCCCGAGGAATCGATGGTGACGACGGCGGCGGGCTTCGCCGCCACGATGGCGTCGGCCGTGTCGCGCACCAGGCGCAGGATCCGCATCGCCTGGGGCAGCACCTCGAACACCCCGAACAGCGACAGGGCCGACAGGGGGACGCGGCTGACGAGCCCCGCCGCCGCCATGCGCTCGCCGCCGATGCCGTCGAAGGCCACCTGTCCGTCCAACTGCCGCGACAGGGCCGCCATCAGCCGGCCGCCCAGGGCGTCGCCGGAGGGCTCGGCCGCGATCAGGAAGATGGTCGGGATCGGGCCGGCCATGGGCGGGCCGCTCAGGCGACCGGAAGCGGCGGGATGCCGACGACGAACAGCCCGGCCGCGTCGGCCGCATCCGCCACCGCCTGCCGGTCGACCACCAGGGCGCCCCCCGCCTCGACCGCGATCCCGGCCAGCCCGGCCGCCGCCGCCCGGTCGATGGTCGCGGTGCCGATCGTCGGCAGGTCCACCCGGCGCTCCTGCTGCGGCTTGCGCATCTTGACCAGGACGCCACCCTGCGGCTCGAGCCGGATCGCCCCCGCCCGCGCGATCATGGCATCGGTGCCCTCGACCGCCTCGACCGCGAGCACGGTTCCCTTCTGGACGACGACGCCCTGCCCCACGTCGAGCCGGCCCAGGATCGTCGCCACCTCGCGCCCGCGCTCGATATCCGCCGCGGCGGTGGCGTCGGGCCGATGGCGCCCGACGGGCCCCTCGGCGATCAGCAGGGATTCCAGGATCTGCTCGATACCGACGACCCGGAACCCCTCCCGCTCCAGTTCCGCCACCACCGCCGACAGCAGGCCGTCATCCCCGGCCGCCCGGATGCCGATGCGGGCCAGGAGGCGCGTGCCCGTCCAGTCCGGGCGGAGCGCCGACAGGGCCGGCCGCTGGACCCGCCCCACCATGACCACCTCCTCGACCCCGTTGCTGCGCAGGATGCTCAGCGCGGTGCCGACCGCGCCCATGCGCACGATAGCGCTGGGGCCCTCGTTGAGGGTCTCCGGCTCGGTCTCGCCTTCCAGGCCAAGGATGAAGTAGGGCCGCTCCCCGGCCCGGCAGGCGGCGGCCGCCTGGCGCGGCAGGGGGCCGCGGCCGGCGATGATGCCGAGCTTACCCGCCATTCGCCCGCGGCTGGCAGATCGACCGGGTCGAGTCCTCGCGGATGAAGTTGACGATGTCCATGACCGGCGGGTGATCGTTGAACAGCTCCGCCACGTCGACGATCCGCTCGGCCATCGTCCCTTCCTGCGCGAACAGCAGCCGGTAGGCGCTGCGCAGCCGGTGCACGTCCTCGCGCGAGAAGCCGTGGCGCTTCAGCCCGACCACGTTGAGGCCGGACAGGCGGCCCCGGTCGCCCATCACCGAGCCATAGGGAATGACGTCGCTTTCCACCCCCGACATGCCGCCGATCATGGCGTGATGGCCGATGCGGACGAACTGGTGCACGGCGCACAGGCCGCCCAGATAGGCGTGGTCGTCGACATGCACATGGCCGCCCAGCGTGGCGTTGTTGGCCATGATGACGTGGTTGCCGATCTCGCAGTCATGGGCGACATGCGTGCCCACCATGAACAGCCCATTGTCGCCGATCCGCGTCCGGCCGCTGCCGAACGAGGTGCCGGGGTGCATGGTGACATGCTCGCGGATCTGGTTGTCGCGCCCGATCTCCAGCAGCACCCGCTCGCCCTTGTAGCGCAGGTGTTGCGGCGGCAGGCCAAGGGCGGCAAAGGGGAAGACACGCGTCCCCTGCCCGATCGTCGTGTGCCCGTCGACGACGACATGGGAAACCAGCGTGACGCCATCGCCGAGCCGGACGTTCTCGCCGACGCAGCAGAACGGCCCGATCGTCACCCCGTCGCCGATCTCGGCGCCCGGGGCCACGACGGCCGTCGGATGAATATTGGTCATGAGAGGGGAAGCCGAGGCTCCTAATCGAGGATCATTGCGGCGTAGGTCGCCTCGGCGACGAGCTGGCCGTCGACCTTGGCCTCGGCGGAGAACTTCCAGACGTTGCCCCGGCTACGCTCCTTGCGGACATGCACACGCAGCTGGTCGCCGGGGCCGACCGGCTTGCGGAAGCGCGCCCCGTCCACCGACATGAAATAGACGAGCTTGCCTTCCGACGCCTCGCCCAGCGTGTGGACGACCAGGACAGCGGAGGTCTGGGCCATCGCCTCGATGATCAGCACGCCCGGCATGACCGGCTTGCCCGGGAAATGGCCCTGGAAGAACGGTTCGTTGATCGAGACGTTCTTGATGCCGACGCAGCCTTCGTTCGCCACCACCTCGACCACCCGGTCGATCATGAGGAACGGGTAGCGGTGCGGGATCATCGCCATCACGCGCTCGATGTCGATGGTCAACCCGGTGACCGCGGGCTCGTTGCCGTCCATGCTCCTAAGCGCCTTTCCCTTTCACCAACCGACGAAGCAGTGCGGTCTGCCGCAGGAATTCCGGCAGCGGGACGGCGGGACTGCCGCCCATGCTCGTGCCGGCGGGCACTTCGCGCATCACACCGCTCTGGGCCGCGACCCGGACGCCGTCGCCGATCCGAATATGCCCCGTCAGGCCCGACTGCCCGCCCATCATGACGTTGTCGCCAAGGATGGCGCTGCCGGAAATGCCCACCTGGGCTGCGATGATGCAGCCTCGACCCAGGCGGACGTTGTGCCCGATCTGCACCAGATTATCAATGAAGCAGCCCGGTCCGACGACGGTGTCGCCGAGCGCCCCGCGGTCGATGGTGCTGTTGGCGCCGATCTCCACATCGTCGTGGATGATGACACGCCCGAGTTGCGGAATCTTGACGTGCCCGTCGCGGCCGGGGACGACTCCGAAGCCGTCCGCACCGATGCGCACGCCGGCATGGATCGTCACCCGCTCGCCGACCAGCGCGTGGGTGACGCTGGCCCCGGGGCCGACCCTGGTTCCGGCGCCGAGCACGCAGTTGCGGCCGACCACGGCATTGGGCCCGACCAGCACGCCGGCGGCCAAGCGGGCGCCCGCGCCGACGCACGCGCCGGGCGCGATCTGGCAGGTCGGGTCGACCTCTGCCGTGGGATCCACCCAGGCAGTAGCGGCGACCCCGGGCGTCAACGGATCCGGCGGGTGGAAGGCGGCGGCGGCGATGGCGAATGCCCGCTGCGGCCCCTTGGTGACGAGCAGGGCCATGCCGGCGGGGGCGCGGCCCGCCGCATCCGGATGGATGAAGCAGGCCCCTGCGCCGCTGTCGCCGAGCGCCTCGAAATAGCGGCGGTCCTCGACGAAGGCGACGTCGCCCGGACCGGCCGCGTCGAGCGGGGCCACGTCGTGGAACATGTCGCCGCGTTCGCCGGGGCGCGGTTCCGCGCCGGTCAGCCGGGCCAGGTCCGCCAGCGACCAGGGGCCGGCCAGCTCGTGGAATCGGGGATCGGCCATCGGACCGGCCGGATCCGCTCGGGGCTACTTCTTGGCCGGCAGCTTGACGGCGACCTGGGTGATCGCGGTGTCGAGCCGCTTCAGCGCCTCGTCGGACACGTCGAACCGCTTGTCCACCAGCACCACCAGGGTCTTGGGCAGGACGACCGTGGCGCCGCGCTCCTCGGCCAGCTTGCCGACCACCTGGAGGAGCGAGCGCTGCACCTGCTGCATGGCGTCGTTGAACGCCTCCTCGAGCTGGCGCCGCCTGGACTGGGCGTTGCGCTGCACGTTGTTGACGCGCTCCTGGAACTCCCGCTGCTTCTGCCCGAACGCGTCCGGCGAGAGGATGGTGCGCTGGCGCTGCAGTTCCTGCTCGGCCGAGCGCAGCTGCCCTTCCTGGTCGCTGATCTCCTTCTGGAAGGTCTGCCGATGCGTCTGCATCTGCGCCTGGATGTTCTTGAAGGCCTTCGAACTCTGCTGCACGCCCTGGATGTCGACGATCATGATGATCGGCGTGGGCAGGGTCTGTGCGGCGGCCGGCAGGACGGTGCCGGCGACCGCGGCGCCGAAGAGCGCGCCGGCCGCGGCCGCGCGAAAGAAACCGAGCTTGCTCATCCTAGAACCTCGTTCCGAAGCTGATCCGGAAATTCTCGGACCGGTCGGAATCTTCCTTCAGCACCGGGACCGCGAAATCGATGCGGATCGGGCCCAGGGGGGACTTCCACGAAAGACCGAAGCCGGTCGCGAACCGGATGGAGTTCTTGTCGGCAACCTCGGGGCCCTTCGAGTCCGAGTCCCAGAGGCTGCAGGCGTCGCCGAAAACGCGGCCCGAGAGGCCGAATTCCTGCGGCAGGCCGAGCGGGAAGCTGAGCTCGGTGGTTGCCGCATAGTAGGTGTTGCCACCCAGCGCATCGCGGGTGGTGGTGTCGCGCGGCCCGACACCGGAGTTGCGGAAGCCGCGGCAATTGTCGCCGCCGACGAAGAAGCGGTCGGTCAGCCGCACCTCGTCGTCGAAGTTGACGATATGACCCAACTCGCCGCGCAGGCTCAGTACCCAGGGCAGCGCGATCGGGAAATAGTATCCGGCGGTCAGCTTCGGCTTGAGGAAGTGGCGGTCGCCGCCGACGCCGGCCAGATCGGCCGCCAGCGAGATGTAGTAGCCGTCGGTCGGCTCGGTCCGGCTGTCGCGCCGGTCGTAGGTCAGCGTCGTGCCGACGATGGATGCGACCGACGACCCCTGCAGTTCGGCGATGAAGCGCGACGCGGTCGACGGCACGCCCTTGATCTCGTCCTGGCGCAGCGTATAGCGCACCGACTGGCGCAGGTTCTCGCTGAGCTGGAAGCCGGTGCGCAGCGACAGGCCGGTGATCTCTTCGTCGTAGGAGCTCTCGTCCTGGAGGTCGCGGACGATGCGGAAGAGGTCGAAGCCGGCCGAGACGTTGCGGTCGAGGAAGTAGGGTTCGGTGAAGCTGAGGTCGACTTCCTGCGACCGCTCGGACAGGGCGAAGCCGACCCGCAGGTCCTGGCCGCGGCCGAGCAGGTTGCGTTCGCGCAGGCTGACGTCGCCCAGCACGCCGACGCTGGTGGAGAAGCCGGCGCCGAAGGCGATCTCGCCCGTCGACTGCTCCTCGACCTCCACCGTCACCACGGTGCGGTCGGGCGCGCCGCCCGGAACGTTGGTCAGCTCGACCTTCTTGAAGTAGCCCAGGTCGCGCACCCGCTGCCGGGAACGGCGCAGCTTGGCGGCGTTGAAGGCATCGCCCTCGACGATCTGGAACTCGCGGCGCACCACCTTGTCGAGGGTGCGGACGTTGCCGACGATGTCGATCCGCTCGACGAAGACCCGCGGCCCCTCCTGGATCTCGAAGGTGACGGCGATTTCCTTCTTCTCGCGGTCCCGCTGGATCTGCGGGCGGACATCGACGAAGGCGTAGCCGCGATTGCCGACGGCGTCGGTCAGGCGGGTGATCGTCGTCTCGACCTGGTCGGCGTTGTAGTCGCGGCCCTCGACCGCGGCGACCATGCTGCGCAGCGATTCCGGATCCAGGTCCTTGAGCTGCGAGACGACATCGATCTTGCCGTACTTGTACTTCTCGCCCTCTTCCATCGTCACCGTGATGACGAAGCCCTCGCGGTCGGGCGTCAGCTCGGCGACCGAGGAGACTACGCGGAAGTCGGCATAGCCTTCCGACAGATAGAACTTGCGCAGCAGCTCGCGATCGAAGGTCAGCCGGTCCGGATCATAGCTGTCGTCGGAGGTGAGGAACCGCCACCAGCGGGTCTCCTTGGTCTGGATCACCTCGCGCAGGCGGCCGTCGCTGTAGACCTTGTTGCCGACGAAGTTGATGCGGCGGACCCCGGTCAGCGCACCCTCGTCGATCTCGAAGACCAGGTCGACGCGGTTCTGCTCGCGCTGGATGACCTTGGGCTCGACGGTCGCGGCGAACCGGCCGGAGCGGCGGTACAGGTCGAGGATGCGCTTGACGTCGTTCTGGATCTTGGTCCGGGTGTAGACCGTGCGCGGCCGCAGCTGCACCTCGGTGTTGAGCACCTCGGTGGTGATCCGCTTGTTCCCCTCGAACGCGATCCGGTTGATGATCGGGTTCTCGACCACCCGCACGATCAGCGCATTGCCGTCGCGGCGCAGCGTCACGTCGGCGAACAGGCCGGTCGCGAACAGGGCCTTGAGGGAGCGGTCGACCGCCTGGGATTCGAACTGTTCGCCCGGCTGGACGGCCAGGTACGAGCGGACCGTTTCCGGCTCGATACGCTGCGTCCCCTCGATGCGAACTTCCTGGATGGTCCCCTGCCCGAACTGGGCCATGGCGGGAACCGCAGCGACCAGAGCGCTTGTCACCAGCGCCAAGGCGATCACGAACGTACGAAGCACCCCTTGCCCTTTCTCGGAGGCTGCACCGCTCACGTTACGAGCCCTCTGAGAAAGGAGAACACCCGGAGCTGAACCAGGTCGTTCCAGGTCGCAAACAGCATCAGCGTCAGGACCAAAGCGAGCCCGATGCGGAAGCCGTACTCCTGTGCTCGTTCGCCAAGCGGTTTTCCCCGGACCGCCTCCGCTGCGTAGAACAGCAGGTGCCCCCCGTCAAGCACGGGGATGGGGAACAGGTTGATAAGCCCCAGATTGATCGACAGAATCGCGGTGAACCAGAGGAATCCGGCGACCCCGGACCGGGTCGCCTCGCCGGACATCTGCGCGATTCGCAGCGGCCCGCCCAGCTCGTCGGCGGTACGCGACCCGCTGATCATCTGCCACACCGCGGTCAGCGTGCCGACGGTCAGCGTCACCGTCTCCTCGGCGCCCGCGACGACGGCGGTGAAGGGGTCGTGGCGCTGGAACTCCATGCCGCTGCGGCCGACGCCCAGCTGCCCCACGCGCTGCGTGCCGCCCAGCCGGTCGTCGACCTCCACGATCCGCGGCGTGACGGACAGGTTGACCGTCTGGCCGTCGCGCAGCACGTCGACCGACAGCGGCGTTCCCTGGTTGAGGCGGACGATGAGCTGGACCTGCTCGAAGCGGTCGATCGAGCGCCCGTCGATGGCGGTGATGCGGTCGCCGGGGCGCAGGCCGGCCGCGGCCGCAGCACTGTCCGGGCGCACCGTGCCGATCTCGGCCGGGGTGTAGGGCTGTCCCTGGACCATGAAGAGGCCCGCCAGGACCAGGATGGCGAACAGGAAGTTGGCGATCGGACCGGCGGCGACGATCGCCGCCCGCTGGCCGAGCCGCTTGTGGTGGAAGGCGACCGCCCGCTCCTCGGCCGTCATGCGGTCGATGCCCTCGGCCGGGTTGCTGGCGGCCCCCGCATCGCCGAACATCTTCACGTAGCCGCCCAGCGGCAGGACGCTGAACTTCCAGCGCGTGCCGGTGCGGTCGTTCCAGCCGAACAGCTCGGGCCCGAAGCCGATCGAGAACACCTCGACCCGCACCCCGTTGCGCCGCGCCACCCAGAAATGCCCGAACTCATGGACAAAGACGAGAATGGTGAGCAGCAGCAGGAAGGACAGGCCGTAGTGGGGTATCTGAAGAATCGCGTCCATTTCCTGTGACCTAGGTGCGGGTGCCGGCGCCGGCCAGCGCGGACGCCACGCGGCGCGCCTCGCCGTCGAGCGCCACGACGTCTTCGATGGTGTCGGGGACGGGGATGTTCATGCGCCCCAGTGTATCCGCGACGATGGCGGGAATGTGGAGAAAGCCGATGCGGCCGGCGAGGAAGGCGGCGACCGCCACTTCGTTGGCGGCGTTCAGCACGGCCGGCGCGCCGCCCCCGGCGACCAGCGCCTCGCGGCATAGGCCAAGCGCCGGGAAGCGCGCGTCGTCCGGCGGCTCGAAGGTCAGCGTCCCGATCCGGGCCAGGTCCAGCCTGGGCGACGGGGCGGAGATGCGCTCCGGCCAGGCCAGCGTGTGGGCGATCGGGGTGCGCATGTCGGGCGACCCCAGCTGGGCCAGCACCGAGCCGTCGACATAGGCGACCAGGCTGTGGACGATCGACTGCGGATGGATCACCACCTCGATCCGCTCGTCCGGCATCTGGAACAGGTGGTGGGCCTCGATGACCTCCAGCCCCTTGTTCATCATGGTCGCCGAATCGACCGAGATCTTGGCCCCCATGCGCCAGTTGGGGTGTGCGACCGCCTGTTCGGGAGTGACGTCACGCAGGCTCGCCAGGGGCGACTGGCGGAACGGGCCGCCCGACGCCGTCAGGATGATGCGCTCGATCGATTCCGGCCGGTCGAAGTCGAAGACCTGGAAGATCGCGTTGTGCTCGGAATCCGCCGGCAGCAGGGTCGCGCCGTGGCGGCGGATGGCGGCCAGCATCACCGGCCCGGCCGCCACCAGGCATTCCTTGCTGGCAAACGCGACCGTGGTGCCGGCGCGGATCGCGGCCATGGTCGGCGCCAGGCCGGCCATGCCGACGATCGCCGCCATCACCCAGTCGACCGGCCGGGCCGCCGCCGCCGTCACTGCGTCCATCCCGGCCGCGGCCTCGATCCCGGTCCCGGCCAGCCCGGCGCGCAGCGCGGCATAGCCCGACGGGTCCCCGATCACCGCCAGCCGCGGCTGCAGCTCGCGCGCCAGCCGGACCAGGCCCGGGACGTCGCGATGCGCGGTCAGCGCCTCCACCGCATAACGGTCGCGGTGCCGCATCAGAAGATCGGCGGTGCTGCGCCCGACCGACCCCGTGGCACCGAGAATGGTGACCGTGCGACGCCGGCGCGGCGCGTGCGCCACCGGGAGCGCCGCCTCGCTCATCGCCATCCGAGAAGTTCCTCTCCCAAGCACTGTCGCAGGACCACGAAGGCCAGGGCTGCGGCCATCAGGCCGTCCAGCCGATCGAGCACGCCCCCATGCCCGGGGATCAGGCCGCTCGCGTCCTTAACCCCAACGTAGCGCTTCGCGGCCGATTCCGCGAGGTCCCCCGCCTGGGACACCACCGCCAGGGCAAAACCGAGGCCCGCCGCCAGTGCCAGGGGCGGCCCGCCGTCGGCCGCCATGGCCGCGCCGGCCGCGGCGGCGGCCGTGGCCCCGCCCAGCAGGCCCGACCAGGTCTTGCGCGGGCTGAGGGACGGCGCCAGCAACGGCCCGCCGATCGAGCGGCCGGCGGCATAGGCCGCGATGTCGGTGGCCCACACCACGACGAACAGCCACAGGGTCGGCCACAGCCCGCCATCCAGCCGCAGATGCAGGACCGCCAGGACGGCGACGGTGATGTAGAGCGTTCCGGCCGGCGCCAGCCAGGCGGCCCGCCGCACCCGGCCTGCCGCCAGCACGGCGATCGCGGCCGCGCCGGCCGCCGCAGCCAGCAGGCCCGGCACCAGCCATCCGGCGGCGGCCAGAGCCGTGGGGATGGCGATCGTCGCGATGATCGCCGGCGATTGCAGGGCAAGCGGCTGGGCCCGGTTGCAGATGCCGCCCCACTCCCACGCCATGCCGACGGCGAAGACGCCGACCACCAGCGAGAACCAGGGCCCGCCGGCCCAGACCGCCGCGACCGCGACCGGGATCAGGATGGCGGCCGACAGGATGCGCAGCAGGAGCGACCGGCTCATCGGCGACCGTCGCCGCCTGCGCCGGCCCGCCTCAACGGGCGACCGCGCCGAAGCGCCGCTCTCGCGTCCCGAAGTCACGGATCGCATCGGCCAGATGCGTCTCGGCGAAGTCGGGCCACAAGGTGGGGGTGAAGTAGAGCTCGGTATACGCGCTCTGCCATAGCATGAAGTTGCTGATGCGCTGCTCGCCGCTCGAGCGGATCAGCAGGTCCGGGTCCGGCAGGTCGTGGGTGTCGAGGCGCCGGGCGATCGCCGCCTCGTCGATCTGCTCCGGCGACAGCCGCCCGGCGCGGACCTCCTCGGCCAGACGCCGGACAGCCAGCACGATCTCCTGCCGCCCGCCGTAGCTGAGGGCGACGGTCAGGTGCAGCCGGTCGTTGGCCCGGGTGGTCGCCTCGGCGTTCTCGATCAGGGCGCGGATGTCGCGGGCGAGCCGGTCGCGGTCGCCGATCACCCGGAGCCGCACCCCATTGGCGTGCAGCTCGGCGATCTCCGCCCGCAGGTAGTGGCGCAGGAGCCCCATCAGGTCGGCGACCTCGGTCTCCGGCCGCTTCCAGTTCTCGGACGAGAAGCCGAACAGGGTGAGGTAGCGGACGCCGAGATTGCCGGCCGCCCGCACCGTGCGCTTGACGGCCTCCGCCCCCTGGCGGTGGCCTGCCGCGCGCGGCAGGCCGCGCGCCCGTGCCCACCGGCCGTTTCCGTCCATGATGATTGCCACATGCCGCGGCACATGGACGTCAGCGGGCGCCATCGCCACCACCGTCTCAGACCTGGAGGATGTCCTTTTCCTTCGCGTGCAACAGTTCGTCGACCTTCTTGATGTGCTCGTCGGTCAACGCCTGTACCTCCGCACCGGACTTGCGCTGCTCGTCCTGCGAGATGTCGCCGTCCTTCTCGATCCGCTTCAGCAGGTCCATGGCGTCGCGCCGGATGTTGCGGATGGAGACCCGCGCCGCTTCCGCATACTTGTGCGCGACCTTGCTCAGTTCCTTGCGCCGGTCGCTCGTCAGGTCGGGCAGCGGCACACGGATCGTCTGGCCCTCGCTGATCGGATTGAGGCCCAGGCCCGAATCGCGGATCGCCTTGTCGACCGCCTTGACCATGCCGCGGTCCCACACCTGTACCGTGATGAGACGCGGCTCGGGCACGTTCACGGTGCCGATCCGCGAGATCGGCATGTGCTGCCCGTAGGCGTCGACCATCACCGGATTGAGCAGATCGGCCGATGCCCGGCCGGTCCGCAGCCCCGCGAATTCCTTGCGCAGCACATCGAGCGCCCCCACCATCCGGCGCCGATATTCCTCAAGGTCCGCCCCTGCCATCCCTCTTCCTCCCGTCATTCGCCGATGATCGTGAAGCGTCCCCGCCCCTGCACCACCTCGGCGAAGGCGCCGTGGGTGTAGATCGAGAAGACCACGATCGGGATCCGGTTCTCGCGCGCCAGCGAGATCGCCGACGCGTCCATCACCTTAAGATCCCGGGACAAGACCTCCATATAGGAAAGTCTATCATAGCGCTCGGCGTCCTTCACCTTGACGGGATCGGCCGAATAGACCCCATCGACCTTGGTCGCCTTGAGAATCGCGTCGCAGCCCATCTCCGAGGCGCGGAGTGCGGCCGCCGTGTCGGTGGTGAAGAACGGGTTGCCGGTCCCGCCGGCAAAGATCACCACCCGCTTCTTCTCCATGTGCCGGACCGCGCGACGCCGGATATAGGGCTCGCACACCGTCGACATCGGGATGGCCGACTGGACCCGGGTGTTGACGCCCTCCCGCTCCAGCGCGTTCTGGAGCGAGAGCGCGTTGATCACCGTCGCCAGCATGCCCATGTAGTCGGCGCTCGCGCGCTCCATGCCGGCCGCCGCCCCGGACACGCCCCGGAAGATGTTGCCGCCGCCGATGACGGCGCAGATCTCCACGCCCAGGCTGTGGACGTGCCGGATCTCCTTGGCGATCCGCTCCACGGTCTCTCCGTCGAGACCGTATTCGCGGGATCCGAGAAGCGCCTCTCCCGAGATCTTCAGGAGGACGCGGCGATAGGCGGCGGTCATGGAGCCGGTCCCGGGACTGGACGTCAGCGGCCGAGCTGGGCCGCCACTTCCGCCGCGAAGTCCGACTGCGCCTTCTCGATGCCCTCGCCCAGCGCGTAGCGCGCGAAGCCGGTCACCTTGATCGGCTGGCCGATCTCCTTGGCGACGCCCTCGACGATCTTGGTGACGCGGGTCTCGCCGTCGACGACGAACACCTGCTCCAGCAGCACCGTCTCCTCGTAGTACTTGCGCAGGCGCCCCTCGACCATCTTGTCGATGATCGCCTCGGCCTTGCCGCTCGCCCGCGCCTGCTCGCGCAGAACGTCGCGCTCGCGGTCCAGCGCCGAGCCGTCGACCGACGCCACGTCAAGGAACAGCGGGTTGGCGGCCGCCACATGCATGGCGAGCTGCCGGCCGAGCGCCTCCAGGCGGGCCTTGTCGCCGGCCGACTCCAGCGCGACCAGCACGCCGATCTTGCCGAGCCCGGCCGCGGTCGCGTTGTGGACGTAGCTGGCGACCACGCCCTCGGACACTTCGAGCCGGGTCGCGCGGCGCAGGGCCATGTTCTCGCCGATGGTGGCGATGAGATGGGTCAGCTCGTCGGCCGCGGTCCGGCCGGTCGGCAGCATCATCGCCTTCAGCAGGTCGAGGTCGGCACCGACCTGGAGCGCGCCGTCGGCCACCTGGCGGACATAGCCCTGGAAGATCTCGTTGCGGGCGACGAAATCGGTCTCCGCATTGACTTCGACGACCGCGCCGCGGTTGCCGGACGCCGCGACGCCGACCAGGCCCTCGGCCGCGACGCGGCCGGCCTTCTTGGACGCCGCCGACAGGCCCTTCTTGCGCAGCCAGTCGATCGCCGCCTCGATGTCGCCCGAGTTCTCGGCCAGCGCCTTCTTGCAGTCCATCATCCCGGCGCCGGTCTTCTCCCGCAGTTCCTTGACCAGGGCGGCAGTGATCTCGGCCATCGGTGTCTCCTTCGTTTCTCGTTTGCGCGAAATGCTGTCTGGTTAAGCGAACGGCGGCAGGTGGCTGCCGCCGTCGCCCGATCGTTCCGGCCCGTCCTGGGGTCAGGCGCCGGCGGGTTGCTCCGCTTCCTCGGCGGCGGCCGGGGCGGCTTCCGGTTCCGCCGGGGCCGCTTCCGGTTCGCCTGCGGCCTCGGCGACGGCCGGGGCGGCCTCGAGCTCGGCGACCGCCTCTTCCTCGTCGAAGTCGACGTCGGGGGCATCCATCTGGCTGCCGATGTCGACGCCGGCGGCGGTGAGCTCGGCCTGGATGCCGTCCAGCACCGCGCCCGAGATCAGGTCGCAGTAGAGGTTGATGGCGCGAATCGCGTCGTCATTGCCGGGGATCGGCAGCAGCACGCCGGCCGGATCCGAATTGCTGTCGATGATCGCCACCACCGGGATATGCAGGCGGTTGGCCTCCTGCACGGCGATCGACTCCTTGTTCGTGTCGATCACGAACAGCATGTCCGGCAGGCCGCCCATCTCCTTGATGCCGCCCAGCGCCCGGTCGAGCTTGTCGCGGTCGCGGGTCAGCTCCAGCCGCTCGCGCTTGGTGAAGCCCGAGGCGTCCTGCGACAGCCGCTCCTCGAGATCGCGCAGCCGCTTGATGGAGTGCGAGATGGTCTTGAAGTTGGTCAACATGCCGCCGAGCCAGCGGTGGTTGACGTAATACTGGCCGCAACGGCGCGCCGCGGCGGCGATCGGCTCCTGCGCCTGGCGCTTGGTGCCGACGAACAGCACCCGCCCGCCCCCGGCGACGACGTCGCGCACGGCCTGCATGGAGCGGTGCAGCATCGGCACCGACTGCTCGAGGTCGAGGATATGGACGCCGTTACGCGTGCCGAAGATGTACGGACGCATCTTCGGGTTCCAGCGACGGGTGTGATGGCCGAAATGTACGCCCGCTTCGAGAAGCTGGCGCATGGTGAAGGAAGGCATCGCCATGTCGTGGTCCTTTTCCGGTTCTGCCGCCGCGGGCCTTGTGATCCGGCAAGATTGCCGAACACCGGAAGGGGGCCAGACGACGTCCGGCTCCCGATGGCCCGCGTGAGGAATGGCCGGGTAGATAGCCGGCCCGGCGCCTATTTGCAAGCGATCGGGCTACCTTTGGGCGGCAGCGACGAACTCCTGGAAGGTTCCCCCGCCCGGCCGGCGGTCCCGCCATTCGGCATAGGCACGATTGAGGGCGCGTTTGGCGACCAGCGATCGGCGGAAGGCCGCCCGGATCGCCGGGTCGGCGAGGCCCATCCCGTCCGCCTCGAGCCGGGCGAGGCAGGTGGCGTAGCCGCGGTCGGCGCGGCGATCGGAGTCCGGCGAATGGCAGATGGAGCCGTCTCGCACCCGGTACTCGTGCAGGGGCTCGGCGGTCACCGGCAGCCCCCCGGCCCGGTCGATCGCCCGCAGGTTGAACGGCAGGTCGTCGCAGAGATCGACATCGGCGTCCCAGCCCGCCATGTGGTCGCGCCGGACCAGTGCCATGATCGGCACCGACGTCGCCAGGAACGCCTCGGCGTCAAGCAGCCGGTCGCCCTCCGCCTCCGGGAACAGCATCCCGAGCACGCGGCCGGTCGCCTCGTCGACCACCCGGACGTTGTCGGCGGCGGCGCCATGGCCTTCCGCGATCGGCAGCAGCACCTCCAGCCGGCGCGGGAACCAGGCGTCGTCGGCGTCCAGCGGCGCGGCCACGCCGCCCGCGGCCGCCGCCCAGGCGGCATTGCGGGCGCCCGGCGCGCCGGTCCGTGGCCGGGGCGTCCGGACATGACGGATGCGGGCGTCGGCGATGCCGCTGGCCGCCAGCACGGCCGCGTAGTCCGCCCCGTCGTCGGCCGCGACCACCGCCTCCCAGTCACTCAGCGTCTGGTCGAGCAGGCTGCGGACGGCGCGGCCGATGGTCGCCTCGGCCCGATAGGCCGGGATGATGACGGAGACGCGGGCGGCTGCCATGGTCAGATGTCGTGGACCTCGAGCACGCCGACCAGCCCGGCGACGGCCGCCCGGACCTGCGGCGTCACGCGATAGCTGCCGGGCAGCGCCACCTCCACCTCACGGTTCGAGTCGATGCCCAGCACGATGTTGATCCGCCCCCGGCCGCCCCGGCCCAGGGCCTCCTTCTCGATCAGCCGCTTCAGGCTGTCGATGGCGGTGCTGCCGCCCAGCACGATCCGCATCCCGGCCGCGGCCGATGCCGCCACCTTGTCGAGGGCGTCGATCTGGACGGCGCCGAGCCGCACCGAATCGTCCTCGACCCGCGCGTCCGCCACCACCAGGATCGGCTGCCCCCCGTCGAGCAGGTCGCGGGCGACGCTCAGCACCTCGGAGAAGACGGCGATCTCGAACAGGCCGCTCGCGTCCGACATCTGCACGAAGGCGAAGCGGTTGCCGCGCGCCGAGGTGCGCTCGCGCTTGCTGACGACGATGCCGGCCAGCTTGACCCGGGTCGAGCCGCCGAGCGCGAAGCGCGCCGGCAGGTCGGCGGCGCGGGTCACGCCGATCCGCTCCAGGCTCTTGCCATAGGCGTCCAGCGGATGACTCGACAGGTAGAAGCCGATCGCCTCGAACTCGTTCTGCAGCTTGTCGAAGAGGTTCCAGGGCTCGACCGCCGGCAGCCGCCATTTCGGCGCCGCGCCGCCGCCGAACAGCGTCTCCTGCCGGCTGTCGCGGTCGGAGGCGGCGGCCGCCGCCTCCCGCACGATCATCTCGGCCGCGGCCATCACCTGGGCGCGGTCGGGGTTGATGGCGTCGAAGGCCCCTGCCCTGGCCAGCGCCTCCACCTGCTTCCTGGTGACGGCGCGCGAGTCGATCCTGGCGGCGAAGTCCTCCAGGCCGGCGAACGGCTTGTCGCCGCGGGCCGCGACCATGCTCTGCATCGCCGGGATGCCGACCCCCTTCAGGCCGGCCAGCGCGTAGCGCACGCAGCCCTTGCCGTCCGACGCCCGGGTCTCGACCGAGAACTCCACCTTGGAATGGTTGACGTCGGGCAGGAGCAGCGGGATGCCGAGGCGCAGCAGCTCCTGCCGGAAGGTGTTGAGCTTGTCGGTGTTGCCAAGGTCGAGCGACATGGAGGCGGCGAAGAACTCGACCGGATAGTTCGCCTTCAGATAGGCGGTCTGGTAGGCGACCAGGGCATAGGCGGCCGCGTGCGACTTGTTGAAGCCGTAGCCGGCGAACTTCGCCACCTGGTCGAAGACGTGGGCGGCGGTCGCCTTGTCGACCCCGTTGGCGACGGCGCCGTCGACGAAGGCCTTCCGCTGCGCCTCCATCTCCTCCTTGATCTTCTTGCCCATGGCCCGGCGCAGCAGGTCCGCCCCACCCAGGCTGTAGCCCGACAGGGTGCGGGCGATCTGCATCACCTGCTCCTGGTAGATCATGATCCCGAAGGTCTCCTTCAGGATCGGCTCGATCGACGGGTGCAGGTAGTCCGGCTGCTCCTCGCCATGCTTGCAGGCGATGTAGCGCGGGATGTTCTCCATCGGGCCGGGGCGGTAGAGCGCCACCACGGCGACGATGTCCTCGAAGCGGTCGGGCCGCAGCTTGCGCAGCACGTCGCGCATGCCCTGGCTTTCCAGCTGGAACACGCCGGTCGCATCCGCCCGCCCGAGCATCTCGAAGGTCGGCCCGTCGTCGAGCGGCAGGTTGGTCAGGTCGATGTCGACGCCGCGCGCGCGCAGCAACTGCTCGGCCTTGGACAGGACCGTCAGGGTCTTGAGGCCCAGGAAGTCGAACTTCACCAGGCCCGCCAGCTCGACATACTTCATGTTGAACTGGGTGACCGGCATGTCCGAGCGCGGGTCGCGGTAGAGCGGCACCAGCCGGTCGAGCGGCCGGTCGCCGATGACCACGCCGGCCGCATGGGTGGAGGCGTGGCGGTAGAGGCCCTCCAGCTTCAGCGCGATGCCGATCAGGCGGGCCACCTGCTCGTCCTCGTCGCGCATCGCCTGCAGCAGCGGCTCGCCGTCGATCGCCTGGCGCAGGGTGACCGGGTTGGCCGGGTTGTTGGGGACCAGCTTGCAGATCCGGTCGACCTGGCCGTAGGGCATCTCCAGCACCCGGCCGACGTCGCGCAGCACCGCGCGCGCCTGCAGCTTGCCGAAGGTGATGATCTGCGCCACCCGGTCGCGCCCGTAGCGCTGCTGGACGTAGCGGATCACCTCGTCGCGCCGGTCCTGGCAGAAGTCGATGTCGAAGTCCGGCATCGACACGCGCTCGGGGTTGAGGAAGCGCTCGAACAGCAGGCCGTGGCGCAGCGGGTCGAGGTCGGTGATCGACAGGGCCCAGGCGACGACCGAGCCCGCGCCCGAGCCGCGGCCCGGGCCGACCGGGATGCCCTGGCGCTTGGCCCACTGGATGAAGTCCGCGACGATCAGGAAATAGCCGGGGAAGCCCATGCGGACGATGACGTCGAGCTCGAACTCCAGCCGCTCGCGATAGGGCCGGGGATCGGGCCGGTCGGGCATCGCCGCCAGGCGCGCGTCGAGGCCGAGGCTCGCCTGGGCGTGCAGCTCGGCCGGCTCCTCGCGTCCGGTGTCGCTGGCAAACGGCGGCAGGATCGGCTTGCGCTTCTCGGGCATGAAGGCGCAGCGCCGGGCGATGACCAGCGTGTTGTCGACCGCCTCCGGGATGTCCGCGAACAGCTCGCGCATCTCGGCCGCGGACTTGAAACCGTGCTCCGGGGTCAGGCGGCGGCGCTGGTCGACCGAGACCGTCACCCCCTCGGCGATGCAGATGAGCGCGTCATGCGCCTCGTACATGCTGCGGTCGGAGAAATAGGCGTCGTTGGTCGCGACCAGGGGCAGGCCGGTGCGGTCGGCCAGGTCGAGCAGGTCGGGCTCGATCGCCTCTTCCGCGGTCAGGCCGTGACGCTGCAGCTCGAGGTAGAGCCGGCCCGGGAACAACATCTGGAGATGTTCCAGGCACTGCATCGCGGCGTCCTTCTGGCCGTCGACCAGCAGCCGCCCGACGGGGCCGTCGGGGGCGCCCACCAGGGCGATCAGCCCGTCGGTCGCCCCCTCGAGGTCGGACAGGGACAGCTGCGCCTCGCGGGTGCCGTCGCTCTCCATGAAGGCGCGGCTGACCAGCGCCAGCAGGTTGCCGTAGCCGGTCTCGTCCTGGACCAGCAGCACCATGCGGTCCGGGGTCTGCGGCACGCCGGGGCTGGAGGGCCGGCCCGCGGTGCGGGTGATGCCGAACAGGCAGCCGATCACCGGCTGCACGCCGGCCCCGGCCGCCTCGCCCGCGAATTCGAGTGCCCCGAACAGGTTGCCGGTGTCGGTGACCGCCACCGCCGGCATGGCGTCGCGCACGCACAGCTTGACGAGGTCCTTGATCTTGAGCGCCCCCTCCGACAGCGAATAGGCGGAATGGACGCGCAGATGGACGAAGCCGGCATGCGACATGGGGGACGGTTCCTCCGCCCGGCGACTCTACCGGGTCAGGTCAGCGATTCGAAGAGACGCAGCAGGAGCCGGGTGCGCGGCTCCAGCGACGAGAACAGCAGGTGCTCGTGCTCGGCATGGGCGCCGGCGCCCAGCACCCCCAGCCCGTCGAGCGTCGGCACGCCGAGCGCGGCGGCGAAGTTGCCGTCGCTGACGCCGCCGGTCGCGGTCTCGGGCAGGTCCATGCCGAGGTCGGCCGCCGCCTGGCGGGCCAGCCCGTAGAGGCGGGCCACGCCTTCGTGGCGAACGAAGGGCGGGCGGTTGAGGCCGCCCTCGACCGTCACGGTCACATCGGCGCCGATGGCCTGCAGCGCCAGGATGCGCCCGACCATCTCGTCGGCGGTCGCCTCGTCCGGCGCGCGCAGGTCGATCTCGGCGGTGGCCAGCGCCGGCACCACGTTGCCGCGGCCGGGGCCGCCGGCGGCGATGACGCCGACGTTGGTGGTGATGCCGCGGGCATAGTCGGTCATCGCCTCGATGCGCAGGATCTGGCGCGACAGCTCGACCACCGCGCTGCGCCCGTGCTCGTGGCCGCTCCCGGCATGGGCGGAGACGCCGGTCACCGTCATGACGAAACGGCCCCAGGCCTTGCGGCTGGTGACGACGCCGTTGCCGGTGCGGCCCGGCTCCAGCACCAGGACGTAGCGCGCCTCGCGGGCGGCGGCCTCGATATGGGCACGCGAGGTCGGGCTGCCGACCTCTTCCTCCGGCACGAACAGGAAGGTGATCGGCAGCGGCGTCTCCCGGCCCTGCCGCACGAGGTGCCGATAGGCATAGTAGGCGAGGTGGCCGCCGCCCTTCATGTCGTAGATGCCAGGGCCGTAGACCCGGTCGCCGTCGACCGTGAACGGCCGGCGGCCGAGCGTGCCCTTGTCCCAGACCGTGTCGAGATGGGCCAGCACCAGGATTCCCGGCCCCTCGCCGCCCCAGGGCGAGCGCGCCCGCAGCGTGTCGCCGAACCCGTCGCGGCCGGGAAAGCGGTCGACCGTCATGCCGAGCTGCGCCACCTGCGCCTGGACCCGGTCGACCAGGACGTTGACTGCCTGGCCGTCCGCGCTCGGCGTCTCCACCTCGACCCACTCGCGGATGCCGTCGAGGATCTCGTGCGGATCGATCCGCGGCTCGTTGCGGACGGACTCGGTCACCGGCAAGCCTCCTCTGGGGACGGGGCGGATCAGGCGCGGTACGGCAGCAGGATCCCGTCGCGCAGCTCGACGATGCGGTCCATGCGCTGCGCCAGTTCCAGGTTGTGGGTGGCGACGAGCGCCGCCAGGCCGGTGTCGCGCACCAGCCCGACCAGCTCGCCCATCACCCGGTCGCCGGTCGTGTGGTCGAGGTTGCCGGTCGGCTCGTCCGCCAGCAGCACCCGCGGGTCGTTGGCAAGCGCCCGCATGATCGCCACCCGCTGCTGCTCGCCGCCCGACAGGCGCGCCGGCCGGTGGCTCTCGCGCGGCAGCAGGCCGACCCGGTCGAGCAGCGCCCGCGCCCGCGTCCGCGCCGCGCCGCGGGCGACGCCCGCCACCATCTGCGGGATCATCACGTTCTCGACCGCGGAGAATTCCGGCAGCAGGTGGTGGAACTGGTAGACGAAGCCGATCGTGTCGCGGCGCAGCCGGGTCCGTTCGCCGTCGTCCAGGTTCTCCGCCGCCCGGCCGTCCACCTGCACGCTGCCGCCGTCGGGCTTTTCCAGCAGGCCGGCCACGTGCAGCAGGGTCGACTTGCCGGCGCCGGATGGGCCGACCAGGGCCACGATCTCGCCCGCATGCAGGGTCAGCGAGGCGCCGCGCAGCACCTCGAGCGTGCCCGAGGCCTGCCGGAAGGTGCGCACGACCTTCTGCAGGTCGAGCGCCACGCCGCCCTTTGTCCGGATCCCGTTCATTGCTGGCGCCCGCTCATTCATACCGCAGCGCTTCGACCGGATCGAGGCGGGCCGCCCGCCAGGCCGGATAGATGGTGGCGACGAAGGACAGGGCCAGCCCCATGCCCAGCACCTGGCTCACCTCGCGCCAGTCGATGATCGCCGGCAGGCGGGACAGGAAATAGACCTCCGGCGAGAACAGCGGCGTGCCGGTCAGGGCCTGGAGGGCCTGGCGGATCGACTCGATGTTCTCGCAGAAGAGGACGCCCAGGCCGAACCCGGCCAACGTGCCGACGATGCCGATGCTGGCCCCGGTCAGGAAGAAGATGCGCAGCACCATGCCGCGGCTGGCCCCCATGGTGCGCAGGATGGCGATGTCGCGGCCCTTGTCCTTCACCAGCATGATCATCGAGGAGATGATGTTGAAGGCGGCCACCACGATGATCAGGGTCAGGATCAGGAACATCACGTTCCGCTCGACCTGGAGGGCGTTGAAGAAGCTGGAGTTGGCCTGCTGCCAGTCATAGACGCGCACCCCGGGACCGACCGCGGCGATGATCTCCTGCCGCAGGCGGCGGACCTGGTCGGCGTCGGTGGCGAAGACCTCCACCCCGCTCGCCGCGTCCGGCATCTGGAAGAAGAGCTGGGCCGCCCCCATCGGCATGAAGATGTGCGAGCTGTCATACTCGAACATGCCGACGTTGAAGACGGCGACGATCTTGTAGGAGCGGATCCGCGGCAGGGTGCCGAGCGGCGACGCCATGCCCTGGGGGGCGATCAGGGTGATCCGGTCGCCAGGCAGCAGCCCCAGCTTCTGGGCCAGCCGGTAGCCGACCACGACCGTGTCCTCGCCCCCGAACTGGCCGAGGAAGCCCGCCTCGATCTTGTCGGCGATCAGCTTGCGCGCCTTCAGGTCCTCGGGCCGGACGCCGCGGACGATGGCGCCCGACGCCCGCCCCTGGTTGGACGCCATCACCTGCCCCTCGACGTGGGGCGTCGCCGAGACCACGCCCGGGATGCGCCGGACGGTCTCGGCGACCCGGTCGAAGTCGCGCAGGTTGCCCTGGGTCGCCAGCACCGTCATGTGCCCGTTCAGGCCGAGGATGCGGCCCAGCAGTTCGTGCCGGAAACCGTTCATCACCGACATCACGATGATGAGGGTGGCGACACCGAGCGCGATGCCGAGGAAGGAGAAGCCGGCGATCACCGAGATGAAGCCTTCCTGGCGGCGCGACCGCAGATAGCGGAAGGCCAGCATCCGCTCGAAGGCCGAGAAGATCATCGGTCGGTCAGGTGTTGGTGAAGCGGGCGAGCGCCACGTCGATCGGCAGTTCCTGCTTCTCCCCGGTCCGCCGCTCCTTCAGCTCGACCACGCCCTGGGCCAGGCCGCGCGGGCCGACCACCAGCTGCCAGGGCAGGCCGATCAGGTCCATGGAGGCGAACTTGGCGCCCGGGCTCTCGTCCCGGTCGTCATACAGGACCTCGACGCCGGCCTTGCGCAGGGTGTCGTAGATACCGGTCGCGGCCGCGCTGCAGGCCGCGTCGCCGACCCGGAGGTTGATCAGGCCGACCCGGAAGGGGGCGACCGATTCGGGCCAGATGATGCCGCGGTCGTCGTGGCTCGCCTCGATGATAGCGCCCACCAGCCGCGACACGCCGATGCCGTAGGATCCCATCTCGACCGGCACCGTCTCGCCGTCGGGCTTGGCGATCACGGCGCCCAGCGGCTTGGAGTACTTCGACCCGAAATAGAAGATGTGCCCGACCTCGATGCCGCGGGCCGACACGCGGCGCCCCTCGGGGATCGCGTCGTAGGCCGCCTCGTCGTGCTTCTCGTCGGTGGCGGCATAGATCGACGTCCAGCGGTCGACCACGCCCTGCACCGCGGCCATATCGTCGAAATCGACGTCGGCGCCCAGCACGTCCAGCTCGATGACGTCGCGGTGGCAATAGACCTGGCTCTCGCCGGTCTCCGCCAGGATGATGAACTCGTGGCTCAGGTCGCCGCCGATCGGGCCGGTGTCGGCGCGCATCGGGATCGCCTTCAGGCCCATGCGCGCGAAGGTGCGCAGGTAGGCCACGAACATCTTGTTGTAGGAGTGGCGGGCCGCCTCCTTCGTCAGGTCGAAGGAATAAGCGTCCTTCATCAGGAACTCGCGCCCGCGCATCACGCCGAAGCGCGGGCGGACCTCGTCCCGGAACTTCCACTGGATGTGGTAGAGGTTGCGCGGCACGTCGCGCCAGCTCTTGGCCGCGCCGCGGAAGATGTCGGTGATCAGCTCCTCGTTGGTCGGGCCGTAGAGCATCTCGCGGTCGTGCCGGTCGACGATCCGCAGCATCTCCTTGCCGTAGTCGTCGTAGCGGCCGCTCTCGCGCCACAGGTCGGCCGACTGGATGGTCGGCATCAGCACTTCCTGGGCGCCGGAGGCGTTCTGCTCCTCGCGGACGATCTGCTCGATGCGCTTCAGGACCCGGAAGCCGAGCGGCAGCCAGCTGTAGATGCCGGCGCTGGCCTGGCGGACCATGCCGGCGCGCAGCATCAGGCGGTGCGACACGATCTGCGCCTCGCTCGGGTTCTCCTTGAGCGTCGGCAGGAAGTAGGAACTGAGGCGCATGGCGTCCTGGATCGATGGTTGGGCCGCACGGGAGGTGGGTACGGCGGCGGTTCCGTTTAGCCGATGCCCGGACCCGAGTCCACCGACGCCCCTACCCGGCCCCGGATTCCTCCGCCAGGGCACGCTGCACTGCCGGCCGTTCGGCGCAGCGCCGGCGGTGGGCAAGAACGCGCGGGAAGCGGGCCGGATCGACGCCGTCGGCCTCCAGCCACTGCGCCAGGGTGAAGAGATAGGGGTCGCAGATGGTGTAGGCGTCGCCCATCACCCAGGGGCCCGACAGTTCGCGCTCGACGGCATCGAAGCAGCCGCTGACGGATTCGGGAACCTTGCGCCGCATGGCGGCGATCGCCTCCGGCTCGTCGGCCCAGCGATAGCCGCGCATGCGATGGGCATGGGCGACGTGCAGGGTGGAGCAGAGGTAGCTGTTGAAGGCCTGGACGCGCGCCAGCGCGAACGGGTCGTCGAACGGCGCCAGCCGGGCGGCGGGAAACCGCTGGGCGACGTAGGCGAGCAGCGCCGGGGTCTCGGTCAGGACGCCCTGCTCGGTCACCAGGGCCGGCACCCGGGCCTTGGGATTGATCGCCAGGTAGTCCGCCTTGCGCTGGTCGTCGCTCGCGAAGCTGAGGCGGACCAGCGAATAGTCGGCACCGGCTTCGATCAGGGCGATATGGGTGGCGAGCGAGCAGGTCGAAGGCGCGTAGAAGAGCTTCAGCATCCGGGCACCTCGGGGGGCATTCCGCACGACCAATAGCAGATTGCGTCCGCGCGGGGGTCGGCAGAGCGATTGCCTGCGTCCGGCGGCGCCCGCAAGATCGCGGGCGCGCCGGAGAGGCGGCGCCGACAAGGGGGGCGAATGCTGGAGCGGCTGTTCGGTTTGTCGGCGCACGGGACGACGGTGCGCACCGAGGTGGTGGCCGGCGTCACCACCTTCCTCGCCATGGCCTACATCCTGTTCGTCAACCCGGCCATCCTCAAGGACGCGGGCATGGACCCGGGCGCGGTCTTCGTCGCCACCGGCCTGGCCGCCGCCTTCGGCTCGGCCTTCATGGGGCTCTACGCCAACTACCCGATCGCGCTCGCCCCCGGCATGGGCATCAACGCCTACTTCGCCTATGGCGTCGTCCAGGGCATGGGCCATTCCTGGCAGGTGGCGCTGGGCGCGGTGTTCGTGTCGGGCGTCCTGTTCCTGCTGCTCAGCCTGGTGCGGGTGCGGGAATGGATCATCAACAGCATCCCGCGCGCCCTCAAGATGGCGATCTCGACCGGCATCGGCCTCCTGCTGGCGATCATCGCCTTGCAGAACGCCGGGATCGTCGCCGCCCATCCCGCGACCATGGTGACCGTCGGACGGGTGACGGCACCGCCGGCGATCATCGCGGCGCTGGCCTTCTTCGCGATCGTGGCGCTCGACCGCCGGCAGGTGCCGGGGGCCCTGATCCTCGGCATCGTCGGCGCGACGGCGGCCGGGATCGCGCTCGGCCTGGTGCCGTTCCGCGGCATCGTCGACGCGCCGCCCAGCCTGATGCCGACGCTGCTGCAGATGGACATCGGCGGCGCCCTCGAGCTCGGCGTGGCGACGGTGGTCTTCGCCTTCCTGTTCGTCTCGCTGTTCGACACCGCGGGCACGCTGATCGGGGTCGCCTGGCACGGCCGGCTGCTCGACGCCGACGGCCGCCTGCCCCGGCTCGGCCGGGCGCTGGTCGCCGACAGCAGCGCCATCATGGCGGGTGCCGCCCTCGGCACCTCGACCACCACCGCCTACATCGAATCGGCGGCCGGCATGAAGGCCGGCGGGCGCACCGGCCTGACCGCCTGCGTCACGGCCCTGCTCTTCCTCGCCAGCCTGGTCTTCGCGCCGCTGGTCCTCTCGGTGCCGGGATTCGCGACCGCTCCCGCCCTCTTCTTCGTCGCCTGCATGATGGTGCGCGGCATCACCGAGGTGGACTGGGAGGATGCATCGGAATACGCGCCCGCCGTCGTCACCGCGGTCGCGATGCCCTTCACCTTCTCGATCGCGCACGGGATCGCCTTCGGCTTCATCGCCTATGCCGCGATCAAGCTCCTGAGCGGGCGGGGGACGGAGGTATCGGCGACCGTCTGGGTCCTGGCGGGCCTGTTCCTGGTCAAGTTCGCCGTGACATAGGGACGCATGTCATGACGAGAACGTGAGGCCGTCATGCAAAAAGGTGATGACAGCTCGCCGCCGATTGCTTACTCTTTGCGTGTGAAGAAGGGGCCGCGCCGACACATCGACGCAGCCCCAAGTTTAGGGAGGAATCGCCATCAGGCGAGGATCGAGCGGCGCAAGCCGCTCGATTACGTTTAGGATGGTGAAAAACGCGCCCGGCTTCAAGGGCGAAGACGTCGCACCTTTAATTATATCATTAAAAATCAATAACTTGCTTAGCTGAACGGCATTTGCCTCAGACGGGGCAGGATTTCGCCCATTCCTTCAGCGCCCACTCGTGCTGCATCCATAGGCAAAATCCCCAGGGCACGAATCGCGATGACCCTTGCCCCGCTCTACGCCGCCCCGCTCGCGACTCAGATCCACACCGCCGCGGCGCTGCTCGCCTTCGCGCTGGGCGCGGTGCAGCTCGCCGCCCCCAAGGGCACCCTGCCCCACCGCTCGCTGGGCTGGATCTGGGTCGGGCTGATGGTCGTGGTGGCCGTCACCGCCTTCTTCATCCACGGGCTGCGGGTGGTCGGGCCGTGGAGCCCGATCCACCTGCTGGCGATCATGGTGCTGGTCCTGCTGCCGCTGGCCGTCATGCGCGCCCGCCAGCACCGGGTCAAGGCCCACGCGCGGACCATGACCGGCATCTTCCTGGGCGCGCTGGTGGTCGCCGGGCTGTTCACCCTGCTGCCGGGCCGGGTCATGCACGCAGTGCTGTTCGGCGGGTGAGCCCTGCCCGGGCCATCCGCCCCGGGTCATCCGCCCTGGTCCATTCGCATTGACGCGCACCAGCCGGTCTGACCAGATCGTCGGCACCTGCCCCGCGGCCGCCCGGAAAGCGAGACGACCGATGTTCGCCCTGCAAGACCTTCGTTCCGCGGGCAATTCGCTTGGGCGGAGGCTGGCCCATGCGCTGAAGCGATCCGCGCCGCTGGCGCTCGCCGCGGCCGCGCTGGCACTGCCGGCACCGGCGCCGGCCAAGACCCTGATCCGCATCCAGTCGGTCATTCCGGTGCATGCGGACGAGGTCGTCATGCTCAAGGACTTTGCCCGGGACGTCTCGGACCTGACCGGCGGCGAGGTGACGTTCACGGTCCTGCCCGCGGGCGCGGTGGTCGGCGTCAACGAGACGCTCGACGCCGTCGACAAGGGGCTGATCGAGGCCGGCTTCGCCTGGACGCACTACTGGTCCGGCAAGCATCCCGCCGCCACCCTGTTCGGCTCCCCGGCCGCGGGCGCCGGCGTCGGCCTCGACAACCTCGCCTGGGTGTCCTGGTATCTCTATGGCGGCGGTGCCGCGCTCTACGACCGTCTCTGGGACGAGATGGGCGTCAACGTGAAGGGCTTCATCCTGCAGCCGGTCGGCCCGGAGCCGCTCGGCTGGTTCCGGAAGCCGATCGCGAGCCTGGCCGATTTCAAGGGCCTGCGCTTCCGCGCGCCGCCCGGCATCCCGGGGCAGATCTACAACGCGATCGGGGTGGCCGCCGTCGCCCTGCCCGGCGGCGAGATCCTGCCGGCGCTGGAACGGGGCGTCATCGACGCCGCCGAATGGGCCGGGCCCAAGCCGGACAGCGTGTTCGGCTTCCAGAAGGTGCTGAAGCACTACTACCTGCAGGGCCTGCACCAGAACGTCGTCAACGCCGACATCTACATCAACAAGGACGTCTGGAAGAAGCTCACCGCCCTGCAGCAGAAGGCGATCGAGGTCTCCGCCAACGCGGCGATGATGAAGGCGCACAGCTACCGCATCATCGAGAACGGCCGGGCTCTGAAGCAGCTGGTCGAGAAGGACGGCGTCGTCCTGCACGACACCCCGAAGGATTTCCTCCTGGCCTACGCGGACGCCGCCCAGCGCGTGTTCCAGGGCCATGCCGACCGCAACCCCTTCTTCAAGGAGGTCTGGGACAGCCAGCGGCGGTTCGCCGAACAGGCCATCCCCTTCTGGGCGAGCGCCCAGAAGGCCAATGCAGCGATCACCGGCGCCTACGCCGACAAGCTCGCCGGCGCCCGGAAATAGGCAGGGGCGGCGCGCCAGAGGGGCGAGAGCCGGTGCCGGCCATGACCGAGCCGGTCGCGGATGCCGCTGCCCCCCTGCCGCACGACATGCCGCGCTGGATGGCGGCGGTCGTGGCGGCCATCGACGGCTTCAGCGGTTGGGTCGGGCGGATCGTCGCCTGGCTGGCCCTGCCGCTGATGCTGGCCATGGCCTGGGAGATCGCGGCGCGCTACCTGTTCAACGCCCCCACCCTGTGGGCCTATGACGTCAGCCGCATGCTCTACGGCGCCTACTTCATGCTGGGTGCCGGCTATGCCCTGTCCAAGGGCCTGCACCTGCGGGCAGACTTCGTCTATCGGAAGTTCGGCCGCCGGACCCGGGGCGCGATCGACGCAGTCCTCTATCTCGCCCTCTACTTCCCGGTGCTGGTCATCTTCCTGGCCGTCTCCTGGGACTTCGCCGCGGTGTCGGTCGTGCGCGGCGAGCGCGGCATGGATTCGGCATGGATGCCGCTGCTGGGCCCGATCAAGTCCGCGCTGCCCCTCGGGATTCTCCTTCTCCTGGTCCAGGGCGTCTCGGAACTGCTGAAGGCGATCCACGCCGCCGTCGGCGGACCGCGGGGCCGCCCGTGACGCCGGAGCTCATCGGCATCCTCATGATCGCCGGGCTGATCGCCGGCATCCTCGTCGGCTTCCCGATCGCCTTCACCATGATCTTCCTCGGCACGGCCTTCGGCTACTGGGGGTTCGGCAAGCTCGTCTTCTACCTGCTGACCCTGCAGTTCTACGGGACGATGATGGAGACGACGCTGACGTCGATCCCGTTGTTCGTCCTCATGGGGATGCTGCTGGAGCGGGCGAACCTGGTGGACCGGCTGTTCGCGGTCCTCCAGCAGCTGCTGGCCCGGGTGCGCGGCGCCCTCTACCTGGCGGTCATGCTGGTGGCGACGATCCTCGCCGCCGCGACCGGCATCGTCGGGGCGTCGGTCACCCTGCTCGGCATCATGGCCGGCAAGCAGATGGTGCGGGCGGGCTACGACACCCGCCTTTCGGCCGGCCTCATCACCGCCGGCGGCACGCTCGGCATCCTGCTGCCGCCCTCGGTCATGCTGATCGTGATGGGGCCGATCATCGAGGTCCCCGTCACTACGCTGTTCGTCGCCGCCATCGTCCCGGGCCTGCTGCTGGCGACCGTCTTCACCGGCTATGCCCTGCTGCGCTCCTGGATCGATCCGACGCTGGCGCCGCGGCCGCCCCCGGTGGAGGCAGGCGACGTCGGGTCGCTGTGGATGGCGCTGGCCCGGGGGCTGCTGCCGCTGGTGGCGATCCTCCTCGCCTCGCTCGGCAGCATCGTCGCCGGGCTGGCGACGCCGACCGAGGGTGCCGCCTGCGGCGCGCTGGGCGCGCTCGTCCTGACCGTCGCCTATCGCCGGTTCAGCCTGGCCATGCTGCGCGACGCCCTGGTCCGGACCCTGGAGATATCGGTCCTGATCCTCTTCCTGATCGCCGCCTCCAACTTCTTCGGCGCGGTCTTCTCCCGCCTCGGCACGCCCGGCATGCTGAGCGAGGCGCTGCTGGCGCTCGAGCTGAACCGCTACCTGCTCCTGGCCGCGATGCTGGCCCTGATCTTCGTGCTCGGCTGGCCGCTGGAATGGGTCCCGATCGTGCTGATCGTGGTGCCGTTCCTGCTGCCGCTGGCGACCCAGCTGGGCTTCGACCGGACCTGGTTCGGCATCCTGGTCGCGGTCAACCTGCAGACGGCGTGGCTGTCGCCGCCGGTCGCGCTGTCGGCCTATTTCCTGAAGAGCGTCGTGCCCGAGTGGGAGCTCGACGACATCTATCGCGGCATGGCCCAGTTCATGGGGCTGCAGCTCCTGGTCCTGGCGCTGCTCGTCGCCTTCCCCGGGATCGTCCTGTGGCTGCCGCGGCTGCTCTACGGAAGCTGAAGCCGGCCGCCGGGCTCAGGATCGATCGGGCAGCGAGAGGAGCCGCGCCGGGTCGAAGCCGAGGCGGACCGTGTCGCCGCGGGCGACGCTGGTGCGCCCCGGCGCATCCACGATGATGGAGCTGCCGTCTGCGACGTCGACCACGACCCGGGTCCGGTCGCCGAGGAACACTGCGACGGAGACCATGCCCGTCAGCACGCCGTCGTCGTCCTGCAGCCGGACATCCTCGGGGCGGATCAGGACGGTCGTCGTCCCGGCCGGACCCTGCCAGGGCAGCTGCAAGCTGCCGATCTGCAGGATGCCGTCGTCGACCCGTGCCGGCAGGCGGTTCATCGTCCCGATGAACTCTGCCACGAAGGCGTCGGCCGGCCGGAAGTAGATGTCCTGTGGCGTCCCGATCTGGGCGACCCGGCCCCTGGCCATCACCGTGATGCGGTCGCCGAGCGCCATCGCCTCGCCCTGGTCGTGGGTGACGTAGACGGCGGTGATGCCGAGCCCGCGCAGCAGCCGGTCGATCTCCAGCCGCAGCCCGTCGCGCAGCTTGGCGTCGAGCGCGGTGAGCGGCTCGTCGAGGAGCAGGACGCGCGGCCGCACGACCAGCGCCCGGGCCAGCGCGACGCGCTGCCGCTGGCCGCCGGAGAGCTGGTCGATACGCCGGCCGGCGAGGTCGGCCATCTGCATCATCGCCAGCATCTCGTCGACGCGCCGGTCGCGCTGCCGACGTTCGACGCTGCGCACCCGCAGGCCATAGGCGACGTTCTGCGCCACGTTCATGTTCGGAAACAGCGCGTAGCTCTGGAATACCATGCCGACGTTGCGCCGCTCGATCGGCAGGCGCGTCACGTCCTCGTCGCCGAAGAACACCCGGCCGCCGGGATCGGGGCTCTCCAGCCCGGCGATCAGGCGCAGGGTGGTGGTCTTGCCGCAGCCGGAGGGGCCGAGGAAGACCATGGTCTCGCCGCCGCGGATGGTGAGGTCGAGCGGCTCCAGCGCCCGGGCGCCGTTGCCGAAAGTCTTGCTGCAGCCTTCCAGCCGGACCGGCACCGGCTCGACACGGAAGGAATCGGACTTCGCGGTCGCGCTCATTTCGATCCGGCTCCACGCCGCGCCACCGCCTGCATCAGGACGAGGCAAGGGATGATGATCACGAAGAAGATCAGCGTATAGGCGCTGCCGATCTCGATCCGCAGCGAGGCATAGGCGTCGGCCAGCCCGACCGGCAGCGTCTTGCCGAGCGGCGTGTGCAGGAGCCAGGTCAGGTTGAACTCGCCGATCGACAGGGTGACGACCATCAGCGAGCCGGCCAGGATACCCGGCATGCAGTTGGGCAGCACGACCCCGAAGAAGCGGCGTACGAAGCCGGCCCCCAGGCTGGCCGCCCCCTCCTCCAGCGTCGCCAGGTCGACCGAGTTCATGACCGCCAGCACCGCGCGCACCATGAACGGCAGGGTGAACAGGACATGGCCGACCAGGATGAACAGCCAGCTGCGGCGGAAGTCGCCGAACCCGCCATAGGTGATGATCAGGGCCAGCGCCGTCGCCAGGCCGGGGATGGCGACCGGCATCACCAGCAGTTCCTCCACCAGCCGCGTCGCCCGGCCCTGGTGCCGCGACAGCACATAGGCGGCCGGGACCCCCAGCAGCAGCGTGCAGGCCAGGCAGGCGAAGGCGATCTGCACGGACAGCAGGATGGTGCCGGAGTAGGTCCGCAGCACCTCCTCCACCCAGCGCAGGGTGACGCCGCTGCGGATGCCGACGAAGTAGTTCTGGGTGACGCCGGCCAGCAGGGACAGCACGATCGGGCTGACGAGCATCAGGCAGACCAGCAGCGTGAAGGCGAGCTGGCCCCAGAATGCCGGGCCTCGGCTGCCGCCTGCCATCGCCCTAGCCCGCCGCCGCGACGCTCGACCCGGCGAAGCTCCGCGCCAGCGCCAGCACCGCCCAGGTGACGGCCCCCAGCACGAAGCTGAGGGCGGCCGCCATGGCAATGTTCGCCTGCAGCGTGAACTCCGTATAGATCAGCATCGGCAGGACGTCGATCCGGGTCGCCAGCGTGAAGGCGGTGCCGAACGCCCCCATCGCGGTCGCAAAGCAGATGGCGCCGGCCGAGAGGAAGGCCGGCTTGAGGGCGGGCAGCACGACGTGGGCCGTCACCTGCCACGGACTGGCGCCCAGCGAGCGGGCGGCCTCAGCCAGCTGCGGATCGAGCTTCTCGGCCGCCGCCATCACCGTCAGGATCACGCGCGGCACCGAGAAATAGACATAGCCGAGGAAGAGCCCGGCCATCGAATAGGCAAATACCAGCCGGCTGCCGAACAGGCCTTCGGTGACCGTGCCGATCAGCCCCTGGCGCCCGGCCAGCATGATCACCATGAAGCCGATGACCACCCCCGGGAACACCAGCGGAAAGGTCAGCACCGCCACCAGCAGCGACCGCCCCGGGAAGCGGTTGCGCACCAGGAAGAGCCCGGAGACGCAGGAGATCGCCAGCGTCACCGCGGTGACGCCGGCCGACAGCAGCACGGTCTGGATCAGGCTTTCGAAGTACCGCGGCTCGACCAGGATGGCGGCATAGGCGCCCCATCCTTCCGCCCCGCCGCCGCCCAGTGCGAACAGCCGGGCCAGCGGCAGCAGGAAGAACGCGCCGAAGACCGCCGCCGCCGGCGCAAGCAGGGCGACGGCCAGCAGGGTCCGGCGGGCGGGCAGGATGGATGGCATGCGGACGGTCCGGAAGGGGCAGGCCGTCGCCGGGCGATTGTCGGCGACGGCCGGGCCGCTCTACCGCACTTCGGCCTGGTAGCGGGCCATGAAGCCCTTCTGGGCTTCCGCCATGCGCGCGAGGTCGACCGCCTTGGCGCGGGCATAGTCGGCCGCCGGCAGGAACTTGGCCTGCATCTCGCCCGACAGCGCTCCGGCGCGCACCGGGCGCATGAAGGCATCGCCCCACAGCGCCTGGCCCTTGTCCGACAGCACATAATCCAGGACCTTCTTGCCGTTCTCGGCATTCGGGGCGTTCCGGACCAGGCTCATGACGTAGGGGACGGACACCGTGCCTTCCGCCGGGATGACGAACGCGACCGGCGCCTTGTCCGTGTACCTGGCACGGTAGGCGTTGAAGTCGTAGTCGATGAGGATCGGGATTTCGCCCGACAGGACGCGGGCATACGAGGTCTGCTTGGGCACGATGGGCTGGTTCTTCTGAAGCGCCTTGAACCACCCGATCGCCTTGTCGAAGCTGGAGTAGTCGCCGCCCAGTGCCAGGTTGACCGCGACCGCGCCGACATAGCCGACGGCGGCACTGGTCGGGTCGAGGTAGCCGACCATGCCGGAATAGGCCGGCTTCAGCAGGTCGGCCCACGACTGCGGGACGGGCTTGCCGGCCAGCGCCTGGGTGTTGACGAAGAAGCCGAGCGTGCCGGAATGGATGGTGAACCAGTACCCGTCGGGATCCTTCATGTCGGCGGGAATGTCGGCCCACCTGGCGGGCTTGTAGGGCGCGACCACGCCGGCCGCCTTGGCCTGGATCCCGACCGGCCCGCCCAGATAGACGACGTCGGCGACCGGGTTCGCCTTCTCGGCGATTAGCGCCGACAGCGACTGGCCGGAATTCTTGTTGTCCGACGGGACGGTGATCCCCAGGTCGGACTTGATCGCGCGCAGCTGCGAGGCCCAGTCGGCCCATTCCGGGGGGCAGTTGTAGCAGATGGCATTGCCCTGGGCCTGCGCGGTCGGCGGCACCACGGCGATGGTGGCCAGCGCGGCCAGGGTGGCGGCGCCGAGCATCGTCAGCTTCAGCATGGCGTTGGTTCCTTCGGTTGCAAGGTGGGGGGTTCGATCCGGCTCGACCCGACACCGCGCGACGGCGGCGCCAGCGATTCGCCCATCCGGACGGCGAACGGAAGATGGACGGCCGATGAACGGGGTCCGCCAGCCAGACCGGAGAAGAGGAGATCCATCGCCCGGCGCCCCATCAGGCGCGCCGGCTGGACCAGGGTGGCGAGGCTGGGGGCGACCAGGGTCCCGACGTCGATCCCGTCGAAGCCGGCGACGGAGACGTGCTCGGGCACCCGCAGGCCGAGGTCGTGCAGGGTCCGGATCGTGGCCAGGGCCAGCATGTCGTTGGACGCGAACAGCGCGGTCGGCGGGCTGGCGGAATCCATGATCCGCCCCAGCTCCGCGCCGAAGCGGAGGTCGGAGAAATCGACCTCGATCACCGGCCCCGGCGCCAGACCGTGCGCCCGCAGGGCGGCGCGGAAGCCCTGGTGGCGCAGCCGCGAGCGGTCCGACTGGTGGAAGCGGCCTGCGACCATGGCGATGCGTCGATGCCCGAGGGCCGCCATCCGATCGATGATCGCGGCGACCCCGGCAACGTTGTCGACCGAAACGAACGGTCGGCCACTGGTGAAGGTCTCGTTGTAGACCAGGACGAAGGGCGTGCCGCTGGCATCCAGCGTATCCAGCGACCGGCTGCGGTCGCCGTCGGCGACGGTCAGGACCAGTCCCTCGACCCGATTGGACAGGAGGCTCTCGATCGCGCGCGCCTCGCGTGCCGGGTCGTAGTCGGTCGACGCGATGAGGACGGAGTATCCGTGCTCGGCCGCCACCTCCTGCACGCCGCTGACGCTCTCGGCGAAGATCGGGTTGGCAAGTGCGGGAACCAGCACGCCGACCGAGCGGCTGCGGGCCGCCTTGAGGCTGCGGCCAATGGTGTTGGGCCGGAAGCCGAGTTCGGCGATCGCCGCCTGGACGCGTTGCCGGCTATCCGCGCTGACCGCGCCATTGCCGGTGATCGCCCGCGACACGGTGGCGATCGACAGGGCGGCGCGCGCCGCCACATCCCGGATGGTCGCATTCTTCGGCACGTCGTCGTCCCGCCCCGGTTGCCTCCAGGACGGCAAGATCGCCGCTCTTCATGTCAGGGCAGTTACGGAGCCGGAACGCATCCATGAAGATTGGAAACGTTTCCAGCGATGCGGCTTCCCACTACGCTGGGGGGTTCCGGGTCCAGGGCGGAGCGGCGCGCAAGACATCCGCCTGGACCGGGCAGCCCGGATGGTGGGCGCCCGGCAGGTAGCCGGTGCTCATCAGGAACTCGCCGACGATCTCGCCGCCCATGAAGCGGAAGGTCTTCTTGAAGAGCTTCACCCACTCCGCCTTCGGCAGCGGGTGGTGCGCGTCGAGCCAGGCGGCGAAGGAGCCGTGCGAGGCCCGGATCGCCTGCAGGCGGCGGGCGTTCTCGATCGCCGCGTCGACCTTGAGCCGGTTGCGGATGATGCCGGCATCGGCCAGCAGCCGGGCGCGCTCGGCCTCGCCATAGGCGGCGACCCGGTCGATGTCGAAGCCGTCGAAGGCCGCGACGAAGGCCGCGCGCTTCTTCAGCATCGTCAGCCAGGAGAGGCCGGCCTGGTTGATCTCCAGCACCATGCGCTCGAACAGGGCGCGGTCGTCGGCGACCGGGAAGCCGTATTCGCGGTCGTGGTAGGGCCCGTGCCACTCGTGGCCGGGGGCCGCGGCGCAGTAGCCGCTGATCGGGTCGATGCCGGACATGGGACCTACGGCCCGCGGAAACTGATCAGCTCGGTCGTGGCGAGCCATTCGACGAAGAGCCACAGGACGGCGGCCACGACCGTCGTCACCGCGGCCTTCATCAGGAGCCGCGGCCGCTCGGGCGCGCTGTCGGCGAAGCCCCGCTCGACCTTCTCCGGCACATGCACGCCCCAGGGCAGGACGGCGAACAGGACGGTCCACCACAGGACCAGATAGACGGCGATGCCGGTCACCAGGCTCATGGCGTCAGACCTGCTCGATCTCGATCAGGGTGCCGGCGAAGTCCTTGGGGTGCAGGAACAGGACCGGCTTGTCGTGGGCGCCGATGCGCGGCTCGCCGTCGCCCAGCACGCGCGCGCCCTGGGCCTTCAGCCGGTCGCGGGCGGCCAGGATGTCGTCGACCTCGTAGCAGACATGGTGCATCCCGCCCGACGGGTTGCGGGCCAGGAAGGGCGCGATCGGCGAGGCGTCGCCGAGCGGCTGCAGCAGCTCGATCTTGGTGTTCGGCAGCTGGACGAAGACGACGGTCACGCCATGCGCCGGCAAGGCCTGGGGTGCCGACACCTCGGCCCCCAGCACGTCGCGATACATGGCGGCGGCGGCATCCAGGTCGGGCACCGCGAGCGCCACATGGTTCAACCGGCCGATCATCCGAGAGGCTCCCGTTCCGCGTCAGACCCGGATCAGATGTACGGACATCGTCGGCCGTTTTCCACGCCCTTCGCGGACATAGCGTCGCATGGCCGACGCCACCGCCGCCTCGACCGTCGCATCGTCGCGCCGGTCGGAGCGGCTGAGGCGGTCCAGCGCCCCGGTCGCCAGCCGGCCCAGCGCCGACAGTTCGGCGGCGTCCGCCTCGTCGTCGAACAGGCCGGGCGCCGTCACCCGCGCCGGTGCGGCGACCTTGCCCTCGCCGTTCAGGACCAGGGTGGCGACGACCGCGCCGTGGCTGGCGATGCGGGTGCGGGCCTTGAGCGAGGGCCCGTCGATCGGCAGCAGGGCGTCCCCCTCCAGCGCCACCCGGCCGGACGGCACCTGGGCGACGATGGCGGGCTTGCCGGGCGCCAGCCGGATCAGCGAGCCGTTGGCGGTGACCAGCGCCTGCGGCACCTGGCAGGCCAGCGCCAGCTCGGCATGGGCGGCCATGTGGCGATGCTCGCCATGAACCGGGATCGCCAGCTCCGGCCGGACCCACTGGTACATGCGCACCAGCTCGTCGCGGCAGGGATGGCCCGAGACATGGACGAAATGGTCCCGCTCGGTCAGCACTTCCACGCCGAGCCGGATCAGGTCGTCCTGGAGCCGGCCGATCGACTTCTCGTTGCCCGGGATGATGCGGGAGGAGAAGATGCAGGCGTCGCCCGCCTCCAGCGTGATCTGCGGATGGCCACCGCGGGCGATGCGCGGCAGGGCGGCGCGCGGCTCGCCCTGGCTGCCGGTGCACACCAGCAGGACGCGCTCGCGCGGCAGCCACGCCGCCTCGCGGTCGTCGAGGAAGGGCGTGTCGCGATCGAGGTAGCCGGTCTCCTTCGCCGCCGAGACGATGCGCCACAACGAACGCCCGACCAGCGCGATCTGGCGGTCGGTCGCCCGGGCGACGTCGATCATCGTCTGCAGGCGGGCGACGTTGGAGGCGAAGCAGGCGACCGCGACGCGGTTCTTGCAGCGCGCGACCAGCGACATCAGCGCGCTCCGCACCTCCCCCTCCGAGCCGGACTCGCCGTCGCGCAGGGCGTTGGTCGAGTCGCCGATCATCGCCAGCACGCCCTCGTCGCCGAGCGCGCGCAGGGCCGCCTCGTCGGACACCGGGCCGACCAGCGGGTCGGGATCGAGCTTCCAGTCGCCGGTATGCAGGATGGTGCCCTGGCCGGTGCGAATCACGACCGCATTCGGCTCCGGAATCGAATGGGTCAGCGTGATCAGCTCCAGGTCGAACGGGCCGACCTTGAAGTGCCCCTGCATCGGGATGACGGTGATCGGCATGTCCGACAGCCCGGTCTCCGCCAGCTTGCGCCGCAGCAGGGCCGCGGTGAAGGGCGTGGCGTAGACGGGGCATTGCAGCCGCGGCCAGAGATACTGGACGGCGCCGATATGGTCCTCGTGCGCATGGGTCAGGACGAGCCCGCACAGCGCGTCCCGCCGTTCGGCGATGAAGGCGATGTCCGGCATGATGACGTCCACGCCCGGCGTCGAATCGTCCCCGAAGGTCACACCGAGATCGACCATCAGCCACTTGCCGCGATAGGCGTAGAGGTTGAGGTTCATGCCGATCTCGCCCGATCCGCCGAGGGCGAGGAAGTGCAGGTCCTGGGGGGCGCCCGGCGGGAACGTGGCGGACGCCTTCGCCGATGGCGGCGCGTTCATCAATGGGCCGAATTCAGGGCATGAACGGCAATCAGGCCGTGCAGGGTAAGGTCGCCGTCGACATGATCGAACACTGTGGTCGCCTCTGCGAATAGGGGTACGAGACCGCCCGTACCGATGACTTTCAAGGGGGCCGGCCACTCCGCCCGGATGCGGGCGACGATGCCTTCGATCAAACCGACATAGCCCCAGTAGACGCCGGACTGCATGCACGCGACCGTGGTCCGGCCGATCACGGTGTCCGGCCGCCGGATGTCGACCCGCGGCAGCCGGGCGGCTGCCATGTGCAACGCCTGGAGCGACAGATTGATCCCGGGAGCGATCACCCCGCCATTGTAGTGGCCGCCATCGTCGATCACGTCGAAGGTGGTGGCCGTGCCGAAATCGATGATGATGGCCGGCCCGCCGTAACGCCGATGCGCCGACAGCGCGTTGACCATCCGGTCCGCCCCCACCTCCTTCGGCCGCTCGACCCGGGCTTCGACGCCCAGGTCGACGGTCGGGCTGCCCACCACCAGCGGCTCGCAGCGGAAGTAGCGGCGGCACATGCCGACCACGTTGAACAGAGATTCGGGCACGACCGTGGCAATGACGATGCCCGTCACCCGCTGCGGCTCGATCCATTCCAGCCCCATGAGCTGGGTGAGCCAGGAGCCGTACTCGTCGGCGGTGCGCTTGGTGTCGGTGACGCAGCGCCAGGTGGTGCGCACCGACTCGCCTTCGGCCAGGGCGAAGACGCTGTTGGTGTTGCCGATGTCGATCGCCAGCAGCATGGTCCGGTCACTCCGCCTCGAAGTTGGTCATGCCGGGAACAGCACGTCGCCCGCCAGGATGCGCCGCCGGGCGCCGGCCGGAAGGTCGAGCAGCAGCGCGCCCGCCTCGTCGATGCCGGCGAACCCGCCCTCGATCGTCTCCTGCCCGATCCGCACCGCCAGGGCGCGACCCCGCGGCAGCGCGGCCGCACTCCACGCCGCGTGTACCGGCCGGAAGCCGTCTGCCAGCCAGACCCCATACCAGTGCGCCAGCCGGTCGGACAGCCGGTCGCGGACCATTGCGACCGTGACCGGCGCACGGTCGGACAGACTCGTCACCGGGTAGGGGGCGTCGGGAGGCACCGAGCCCACGTTGATGCCGATGCCCACCGCCACCAAGTGCCCGCCGTCCGGCACGGCCTCGGTCTCGGTCAGGATCCCGGCCAGCTTGGCGCCGTCGACCAGCACGTCGTTCGGCCATTTGAGCTCGATCCGGCGGTCGGCCGGCAGCAGCGACCCGCAGGCTTCGCCCGCGGCGACGGCCGCCACGAAGCTCAGTTCCGGCAGCCGGGCCAGCGCCAGGGGCGGACGCAGCAGGAAGGAGGCGTAGAGGTTGCCCTCCGGCGACGACCAGGTCCGGCCGCGACGGCCCCGGCCGCTCTCCTGGCACCGGGCGGTGACCAGGGTGATCTCCGGGGCCCCTTCCCGGCCGAGGCGGAACGCCTCGTCGTTGGTGCTCCCGACGGTATCGAGAGCGACGAGGTGGACCGCCGGCGGCAGCCCACCCGTGGCGCAACTCATCCCTTGACCAGCGCCGCGGCGGCGGTGGCCGCCGCCGACAGCAGCGGCGCCGGGAACAGGAAGAAGAACATGGTCACGACCGCCGAGACGCCGATGATCGCCTTGACCTCGCCCGCCACCGAGCGGTCGAAGCCCTCGGCCGGCTCGTCGAAGTACATGATCTTGACGATGCGCAGGTAGTAGAAGGCGCCGACCACGCTCGACAGCACGCCGACGATCGCCAGCGTATAGAGCGCCGGGTAGTCACGCGCCGCCTCGATCGCCGCCAGGAAGACGTAGAGCTTGCCGAAGAAGCCCGACAGCGGCGGGATGCCGGCCATGGAGAACATGAAGATGGCGAGCGCCAGGGCCAGCATCGGCCGGGTCCGCGACAGGCCGGCCAGGTCGGCGATGCCCTCCACCATCCGGTCCTTCTGCCGCATGCACAGGATGATGGCGAAGGTGCCGGCCGTCATGAATAGGTAGATCGCCATGTAGATCAGCACGCCGCGCACGCCGGCCGCCGTGCCGGCCGCCAGGCCGACCATCGCATAGCCGACATGGCCGATCGAGCTGTAGGCCATCAGGCGCTTGATGTTGGTCTGGTTGATGGCCGCGAAGGCGCCCAGGACCATGGAGCCGATCGAGATGAAGATGATGATCTGCCGCCACTGGTCGACCAGCCCGCCCAGCGGCTCCATCATCACCCGCAGGAGAAGGGCGACCGCGGCCACCTTCGGCGCGATCGCGAAGAAGGCGGTGACCGGGGTCGGCGCCCCCTCGTAGACGTCGGGCGTCCACATGTGGAAGGGCACCGCCGACACCTTGAAGGCCAGGCCCGCGGCCAGGAAGACGATGCCGAACACGACCCCGATGGCGGGCTCGCCGGTGCCGAGCGTCGTCGCCAGCCCGGCGAAGTCGGTCGTCCCGGCAAAGCCGTAGAGCAGCGAGGCGCCGTAGAGCAGCATGCACGAGGACAGCGCGCCCAGGACGAAGTACTTCAGCCCGGCCTCGGTCGAGCGCACCGTCTCGCGCCGGAACGCGGCCAGGACGTAGAGCGCCAGGCTCTGCAGCTCGAGGCCGAGATAGAGCGCGATCAGGTCGCTGGCCGAGACCATCATCATCATGCCGAGCGTGGCGAAGACGATCAGCACCGGGTACTCGAAGCGCGCCTGCCCGTCCCGCTCGTTCTGGTCGGCGCCGAGCAGCACCGCGATGATCGAGCCGAGCAGGATCAGCATCTTGGCGAAGGACGAGAAGGCGTCGGAGACGAAGGCGCCGAAGAAGGTGACGCGCTCCGCCCCGCCGCCGAACGCGACCAGGGCGCCCGCCACCAGCATCAGCAGCACCGCCAGCCAGGCGATCGGGCGCGACGACCGGTCGCCGGTGAAGACGCCGAACATCAGCAGGGCCATGCCGCCGACGGCGAGCAGGATCTCCGGCAATGCCGGCAGGAGGTCCGGGAAGGGAACGGGGGTCATCGGACTATCCTTGAAGGCATGCAGGCTTAGTGCTGCGCCAGGAAGATCGCCTGGCCGGCGGCCTCGGCGAGCTTCAGGCGATCGACGAGCTGGCCCACCGGCAGCGCCATCGGATCGAGGAAGGAGCTGGGATAGATGCCCATCCACAGCACCAGCACGACCAGCGGCACGAAGATCGCCACCTCGCGCCGGTCGAGGTCGAGCATCGTCTTGAGGTCGTCGCGGGTCAGCCTGCCGAAGATCACCCGGCGGTAGAGGAAGAGCATGTAGGTGCAGCCCAGCACCAGGCCGCTGGTGGCGAGGAACGCGACCCAGGTGTTGGCCCGGAACGCGCCGACCAGGATCAGGAACTCGCCGACGAAGCCGCTGGTGCCCGGCAGGCCGACCGAGGCCATCATGAACAGCATGAAGATGACGGCGTATTTGGGCATGCGGTGGACGAGCCCGCCGTAGCGTGCGATCTCGCGCGTGTGCAGCCGGTCATAGACCACGCCGACGCACAGGAAGAGCGCGCCCGAGACGATGCCGTGGCTCAGCATCTGGAAGATCGCCCCCTCCAGCCCCTGCTGGGTGAAGGTGAAGATGCCGAGCGTCACGTAGCCCATGTGGGCGACCGACGAATAGGCGATCAGCTTCTTCATGTCCTCCTGCGCCAGCGCCACCAGCGAGGTGTAGACGATGGCGACGACGCTGAGGGTGTAGACGAAGGGCGCGAAATAGACCGACGCCTCCGGGAACATCGGCAGCGAGAAGCGCAGGAAGCCGTAGGCGCCCATCTTCAGCAGCACGCCCGCCAGGATGACCGAGCCCGCCGTCGGCGCCTCGACATGCGCGTCCGGCAGCCAGGTGTGGACCGGCCACATCGGCACCTTGACGGCGAAGGAGGCGAAGAAGGCGAGCCACAGCCAGATCTGCATGTCGCGGGTGAAGGCGAAGGCCATCGCCGTCGGGATGTCGGTCGACCCGATCTGGAAATAGATGACCAGGATGCCGAGCAGCATCAGCACCGAGCCGAGCAGCGTGTAGAGGAAGAACTTGAACGCCGCGTAGACCCGGCGCGCCCCGCCCCAGACCCCGATGATCAGGAACATCGGGATCAGCACGGCCTCGAAGAAGATATAGAACATGACGAAGTCGAGCGACGAGAACATGCCGACCATCATGGTCTCCAGGACCAGGAAGGAGATCATGTACTCCTTCACCCGCTTCTGCACCGCGACCCAGGAGGACAGGATGCAGATCGGCGTCAGGAAGGTCGACAGCAGGACGAAGAACAGCGAGATGCCGTCGACGCCCAGGTGATAGGTGATGTTGAAGTCCGGGATCCAGGCCGCCTTCTCGACGAACTGGAAGCCGGGCTGGCCGGGCTCGAAGTCGATCCACAGCAGGAGCGACAGCAGGAAGGTGATCGCGGTCGTCCACAAGGCGACGTTGCGCGCGTTGCGGGCGACGGTTTCTGCATCGCCACGCACCACGAAGATGAGCGCGGCCCCCACCAGCGGCAGGAAGGTGACGAGCGAGAGGATCGGCAAGCCGGACATCCGATCGATTCCCCTCAGATACGAACGTAGAGGTACCAGCTGACCAGCACGACGACGCCGATCAGCATGGCAAAGGCATAGTGGTAGACGTAGCCGCTCTGCAGCCGGCTGGCCCGGATCGACAGCAGCCGCGTCGCCGCCGCCACCCCGTCCGGCCCGACCCCGTCGATCAGCGCCCCGTCGCCCGTCTTCCACAGGCCGCGGCCGAGATAGAAGGACGGCCGCACGAAGAGCCGGTCATAGAGCTCGTCGAAGTACCACTTGTTGAAGAAGAACTGGTGCACCGGCCGGAACGCCGCCGCGGCGCGGGCCGGCAGGTCCGGCACCGCGATGTAGGCGACCCAGGCGAGCGCGATGCCGGCGACCGCGACCACGATCGGCAGCAGCTTCACCCAGCCCGGCACGTGGTGGGCGGCTTCCAGCGGCTCGTGATGCGCGCCGATGAAGATCGAGGCGCCCCAGAACTCCTTGTAGTCGTGGCCGACGAAGGCCTCGTAGGCGAGCCAGCCCGAGAAGACCGCGCCCAGGGCCAGCACGGCCAGCGGCACGATCATCACCAGCGGCGATTCATGCACATGGGCCATGACCTTCTCGTTCGCCCGCGGGCGGCCGTGGAAGGTGAGGAACAGCAGGCGCCAGGAATAGAAGGCGGTCAGCAGGGCGGCGACGATGCCGAGCCAGAAGGCGTACTGGCCGACCCCGCTGTGCGCGCCGTAGGCCGCCTCCAGGATGATGTCCTTGGAGTAGAAGCCGGCGAAGAACGGCAGGCCGGCCAGCGCCAGGCTGCCGATCCACATCATCGCGTAGGTGGTCGGGATCAGGCGCCAGATGCCGCCCATCCGGCGCATGTCCTGCTCGTCGGACATGGCGTGGATGACGGAGCCGGCGCCGAGGAACAGCAGCGCCTTGAAGAAGGCGTGCGTCATCAGGTGGAAGATGGCCGCCTGGTAGGCCGACACGCCGATCGCGAAGAACATGTAGCCGAGCTGGCTGCAGGTCGAATAGGCGATCACCCGCTTGATGTCGAACTGGGTCAGGCCGACGGTCGCGGCGAAGATCGCGGTCGTCGCCCCCACCACCGTCACCAGGGCGAGCGCGGTCGGCGCGTACTCGAAGACCGGCGACAGGCGGCAGAGCATGAACACGCCGGCCGTCACCATGGTCGCGGCATGGATCAGCGCCGACACCGGGGTCGGGCCCTCCATCGCGTCCGGCAGCCAGGTGTGCAGGCCGAGCTGGGCCGATTTGCCCATGGCGCCGATGAACAGCAGGATGCAGGCGGTGGTCAGCGCATCGACCTGCATGCCGAGGAACTCGAAGTTCTTCCCGGCCATCTGCGGGGCGGCGGCGAACACGGCGTCGAACGAGACCGTCCCGAACAGGAAGAAGATCGCCATGATGCCGAGCGCGAAGCCGAAGTCGCCGACCCGGTTGACGATGAACGCCTTCATCGCCGCGGCGTTGGCCGACGGCCGGTCGAACCAGAAGCCGATCAGCAGGTAGGAGGCGACGCCGACCCCTTCCCAGCCGAAGAACATCTGCACGAAGTTGTCGGCCGTCACCAGCATCAGCATGAAGAAGGTGAAGATGCTGAGGTAGGACATGAAGCGCGGGATCGAGTGGTCGTGCGACATGTAGCCCACGGAATAGACGTGGACCATCGCCGACACCGTGGTGACGACGAACACCATGACCGCGGTCAGGGTGTCGAAGCGCAGCGCCCAGCTGACCTCGAAGGCGCCGGACGAGATCCAGGTGAACAGCTCGACCGTGCGCGCCTCGCCCCGGAAGCCGACCGAGTAGAGGATGAACCAGCCCAGCACCATGCTGGCGAGAAGCCCGGCGCAGGTGACGATCTGGGCCCCCCGGTCGCCGATCCAGCGACCGAAGAAGCCGGCCACGATGGCGCCCAGCAGCGGCAGGAATATTGCGGCGGCAAACATCGGCCCGGCCTCAGCCCTTCATCAGGTTGATGTCCTCAACCGCGATCGAGCCGCGGTTGCGGAAGTAGACGACGAGGATCGCCAGGCCGATCGCGGCCTCGGCGGCCGCGACGGTCAGCACGAAGAGCGTGAACACCTGCCCCACCAGGTCGCCCTGGAACGAAGAGAAGGCCACCAGGTTGATGTTGACGGCGAGCAGCATCAGCTCCACCGACATCAGGATGACGATCACGTTCTTCCGGTTGAGGAAGACGCCGAAGATCCCGAGCGTGAAGAGGATCGCGCTGACCGTGAGGTAGTGGCCAAGGCCGATGGTCGCCATGTCAGCCCCCCGTCCCGCTCTGGACCTTGCGGATTTCCAGCGTATCCCGCCGCTGGCGCGCATTCTGCTCCGAGATCGACTGCCGCCGCACGCCCTCGCGCGAGCGCAGCGTCAGCACGATCGCGCCGATCATCGCGACCAGCAGGATCATGCCCGCAGCCTGGAAGAAGTAGACGTACTTGGTGAACAGCAGCCGGCCCAGCGCCTCGGTGTTCGAGATGCCGCCCTCCAGCGGCACCGGCGCCACCGGCGTCGTGCCGGGTGCCGCCACCCAGACGCCGACCACGAACACCAGCTCGACCAGCAGGATCAGCCCGACCAGGCCGCCGATCGGCAGGTATTGCAGGACGCCCTGCCGCAGCTCCGCGAAGTTGATGTCGAGCATCATCACGACGAAGAGGAACAGCACGGCGACGGCGCCGACATAGACCACGACCAGCATCATCGCCAGGAACTCCGCGCCCAGGAGGACGAAGAGCCCGGCCGCGTTGACGAAGGCCAGGATCAGGAACAGCACCGAATGGACCGGGTTGCGCGCGGCGATCACCATGAAGGCGGACGCCACGGTCAGGCCGGCGAACAGATAAAAGGCGAGCGTCTGGACGATCACGCCGTCCCCCCAAGGCTCTGCATGGCGATCAGCGGTCCGGTTGTCAGCGGTATGGCGCGTCGGCGGCGATGTTCGCCGCGATCTCGGCTTCCCACCGGTCGCCGTTCGCGAGCAGCTTCTCCTTGTTGTAGAAGAGCTCCTCGCGGGTCTCGGTCGAGAACTCGAAGTTCGGCCCCTCGACGATCGCATCGACCGGGCAGGCTTCCTGGCAGAAGCCGCAATAGATGCACTTGGTCATGTCGATGTCGTAGCGGGTGGTGCGGCGGCTGCCGTCGTCGCGCGGCTCGGCCTCGATGGTGATGGCCTGGGCCGGGCAGATCGCCTCGCACAGCTTGCACGCGATGCACCGTTCCTCGCCGCTCGGGTAGCGCCGCAGCGCATGCTCGCCGCGGAAGCGCGGCGAGATCGGTCCCTTCTCGAACGGATAGTTCAAGGTGACGGGCTTCTTGAACATGTAGCGCAGCGTCAGGCCCATGCCGGAGACCAGCTCCGACAGGAAGAAGGCCCGCGCCCCGCGATCCAGCAGCGACATTTCAGCCTCTCGTCCGGCGTGCCCGCCAGCAGGCGGCGGGCACCCTATGCGCAAACTTCGTCACTTCGGCAGCCAATCGAAGGCCACCAGCACGCCCGCCGTCGCCACCACCCAGAACAGCGACAGCGGCAGGAACACCTTCCAGCCGAGCCGCATCAGCTGGTCGTAGCGGTAGCGCGGCAGGGTCGCGCGCACCCACAGGAACACGAACAGGCACGCCGCGATCTTGAGCGCGAACCAGATCGGCCCCGGAATCCAGTTGAACGGCGCGATGTCGGCCGGCGGCAGCCAGCCGCCGAGGAACAGGATCGAGGTCATCGCGCTCATCAGGATCATCTGGGCGTACTCGCCCAGATAGAAGAGCGCGAAGGACATCGAGGAATATTCGACGAAATAGCCGGCCACCAGCTCCGACTCGCCTTCGGGCAGGTCGAACGGCGAACGGTTCGTCTCGGCCAGCGCGGAGATGAAGAAGACGACGAACATCGGGAACAGCGGCACCGCGAACCAGATCGTCTTCTGCGCCATGACGATGTCGGTCAGGTTGAGCGAGCCGACGCAGAGCAGCACCGTGATGATCACGAAGCCGATCGACACCTCGTAGGAGACCATCTGCGCGGCCGAGCGCAGCGCCCCCAGGAAGGCGTAGCGCGAATTGCTGGCCCAGCCCGCCATGATCACGCCGTAGACGCCGAGCGAGGAGATGGCGAAGAGGTAGAGCACGCCCACATTGATGTTCGAGATCACCGCCCCTTCGCCGAACGGGATCACCGCCCAGGCCATGAGGGCGAGCGCGAAGGTGAGGATGGGGGCGGCCAGGAACACCACCGGGTTGGCCCCGGCGGGAATGATCGTCTCCTTGGTCAGCAGCTTGAGCCCGTCGGCGAAGGGCTGCAGCAGGCCGAACGGGCCGACCACGTTGGGGCCCTTGCGCAGCTGGGCCGCCGCCAGGACCTTGCGCTCGGCGAAGGTCAGGTAGGCGACCGCCACCAGCACCACGACCACGACCGCCACGATCTGGGCCAGGATGATGATCGTGGGCCAGGCATAGCCCTGCCAGAAACCGTCGGTCATGGCCGGGTCACCCATGCGTGCCGGTGCGGGCGTCTTCGCCCCGCACATAGAGTTCGCTGCATTCCGCCATCGTCGTCGAGGCGCGGCAGATCGGATCGGTCATGTAGAAGTCGGCGACCGGCAGCCGGAACGGCGCGGCCGCGACCGCGGCCGCGACGCCGAACAGCGCCCAGGGGGCCGCCGCCACCGTCTCGCGCGATGCCAGCACCGGGCAGGCGGCGGCGATGCGGCGGCGCAGCTGGTCGAGCGTGTCGAAGGGCAGCGGCCGGCCGAGCGCGCCCGAGAAGGCGCGCAGCACCCGCCAGTCCTCGCGCGCCTCGCCCGGCGGGAACACCGCGCGGCGGCCTTCCTGCACCCGGCCTTCCATGTTGACGTAGAGCCCGTCCTTCTCGGTATAGGCGGCACCCGGCAGGATGACGTCGGCGCGGTGGGCGCCGGCATCGCCGTGATGGCCCTGATAGACGACGAAGGCCCGACCGAGGCGGCCCATGTCGAACTCGTCCGCGCCCAGCAGCCAGACCAGGTCGATCTCGCCGCCGGCAGCGCCGGCCAGGATGCCCGCCATGTCGCGCCCGCCCGAGGCCGGCACGAAGCCCGCATCGAGGCCGCCGACGCGGGCGGCCGCCGTGTGCAGCAGGTTGAAGCCGTTCCAGCCGTCGCGCACCAGGCCGCAGGCATCGGCGATCCGCCGCGCGGCCGCCAGCACGGCCGCGCCGTCCGGCCGGGCGATCGCCCCCATGCCGAGGATCAGCATCGGCGCCTTCGCCGCCTTCAGCCGTTCGGCCAGAGGATGGGCCCCGTCCGCGATGGCGGCCAGGATCGACGGGTCGTTGCCCAGCTCCTCGACCGGATAGGTCAGCTCGGTCCGGGCGCCCACGCGGGCCGCCTGGAAACCGCCCCGTCGCCAGCGCTTGCGCAGCCGGGCATTGACGAGCGGCGCTTCCCAGCGCGGGTCGGTGCCGATCAGCAGGCAGAAATCGGCATCCTCGATGCCGGCGATGGTGGTGTTGAAGAGGTATCCCGCCCGCGCCGTGGGGTCGATCGCCGCCCCGTCCTGGCGGCAGTCGCGGTGGGGCGACCCCAGCCCGTCCATCAGCGTGCGCAGCGCGAACATCGATTCGACGCAGGCGAGGTCGCCGGCGATCGCCGCCATGCGGTTGCCGGCCAGCCCGCGCATCCGCTCAGCGATCGCCTGGAACGCCTCGTCCCAGGTGGCCGGCGCCAGCTTGCCGTCGCGCCGGACATAGGGCCGGTCAAGGCGCTGGCGCAGCAGCCCGTCATAGGCGAAGCGCGTCTTGTCCGAGATCCACTCCTCGTTCACCGCCTCGTTCAGGCGCGGCAGGATGCGCATCACCTGCGGCCCGCGCGCGTCGATGCGGATGCTGGAGCCGACCGCGTCGAGCACGTCGACCGACTCGGTCTTGCGCAGCTCCCACGACCGGGCGGTGAAGGCATAGGGCTTGGAGGTCAGCGCGCCGACCGGGCAGAGGTCGATGATGTTGCCGGACAGCTCCGAGGTCAGCGCCTTCTCGACATAGGTGCCGACTTCCATGTTCTCGCCGCGGCCCGTCGCCCCCAGCTCCTCGACGCCGGCGATCTCGGTCGCGAAGCGGATGCAGCGGGTGCAGTGAATGCAGCGGGTCATGGTCGTCTTGACCAGCGGGCCCAGCTCCTTGTCCTTCACCGCGCGCTTGTTCTCGCGGTAGCGGCCCCGGTCGAAGCCGTAGGCCATGGCCTGGTCCTGCAGGTCGCACTCGCCGCCCTGGTCGCAGATCGGGCAGTCGAGCGGATGGTTGATCAGCAGGAACTCCATCACCCCCTGGCGCGCCTTGCGAGCGCGCGGCGAGTTGGTGTGGATGACCATGTTGTCGGCCGCCGGCATCGCGCAGGACGCGATCGGCTTGGGCGCCTTCTCCTGCTCGACCAGGCACATCCGGCAGTTGCCGGCGATCTCCAGCCGTTCGTGGAAGCAGAAGCGCGGCACCTCGATGCCGAGGATTTCACAGGCCTGGAGGACGGTGGTCCCGGGCGGGACCTCGACCTCGATGCCGTCGATCTTGAGTTTCGGCATGTCCCCTGCCCCTGCCCGCCTAGGCCGCCCGCGCCGGGGGCAGCCGCCCCAGGCGTTCCGACCGATAGGCCAGGATCCGCTGTTCCATCACCGGGCGGAAATGCCGGATCAGGCCCTGTACCGGCCACGCCGCCGCATCGCCCAAGGCACAGATCGTATGGCCCTCGATCTCCTGCGAGACGTCGAGCAGCATGTCGATCTCCTCGATCTCGGCCTGGCCCTTCACCATCCGCTCCATCACCCGCCACATCCAGCCGGTGCCCTCGCGGCACGGCGTGCACTGGCCGCAGCTCTCATGCTTGTAGAAGCGTGACAGGCGGGCGATCGCCTTGATGATGTCGGTCGATTTGTCCATGACGATGACGGCCGCCGTGCCGAGGCCCGAGCGGACCTCGCGCAGCGAGTCGAAGTCCATCAGGACCTCGTCGCAGATCGACTTCGGCAGCACCGGCACCGACGAGCCGCCCGGGATGACCGCCAGCAGGTTGTCCCAGCCGCCGCGAACGCCCCCGCAATGCTTCTCGATCAGCTCGCGCAGCGGGATGCCCATCGATTCCTCGACGTTGCAGGGCCGCTCCACATGGCCGGAAATGCAGAAGACCTTGGTGCCGGTGTTGTTGGGCCGGCCGATGCCGGCGAACCAGGCACCGCCGCGCCGCAGGATGGTGGGCGCGACCGCAATCGTCTCGACGTTGTTGACGGTGGTCGGGCAGCCATAGAGGCCGCACTGCGCCGGGAACGGCGGCTTCAGGCGCGGCTGGCCCTTGTTGCCCTCCAGGCTCTCCAGCAGGGCGGTCTCCTCGCCGCAGATATAGGCGCCGGCGCCGCGATGGACGTAGAGCTCGAAGTCGTAGCCCGACCCGCAGGCGTTCTTGCCCACCAGACCGGCCCCGTAGGCCTCGTCGACCGCGGCCTGGAGGCGCTGGGCCTCGTTGTAGAACTCGCCGCGGACATAGATGTAGCCGGCCGACGCCCCCATGGCGACGCCGGCCAGCAGGCAGCCCTCCACCAGCTTGTGCGGGTCGTGCCGCAGGATGTCGCGGTCCTTGCAGGTCCCGGGCTCGCTCTCGTCGGCATTGACGACGAGGTAGCTGGGCCGCCCGTCGGGCGAGGATTTCGGCATGAAGGACCATTTCAGGCCGGTCGGGAAGCCGGCCCCGCCGCGGCCGCGCAGGCCGGACGCCTTCATCTGCTCGATGATCCAGTCGCGGCCCTTCAGGACCAGCTCGCGGGTGCCGTCCCAGTCGCCGCGCGCCCGCGCGCCGGCCAGGCGCCAGTCGTGGATGCCGTAGAGGTTGGTGAAGATGCGGTCCTTGTCGTCGAGCATCACTCGGCTCCCTCGGCGGCCGTCTTCGGGGCCCGGTCGAACGACAGCGAGGCCAGGGTGGTGGGGCCGCCGGCGGGCGCGGACGCCTGGCGGCCGGTCACCGAGCCCATCGGCGGCACTTCGCCGCGCTGCAGGGACTGCAGCAGGCGCTCGGTCGCCGGCCCGTCGAGATCCTCATAGAAGTCGTCGTTGACCTGGAGGATCGGCGCATTGACGCAGGCCCCCAGGCACTCGACCTCGACCAGCGAGAAGAGCCCGTCCGGCGTGCTCTCGCCGACGCCGATGCCCAGCACCTTGCGGCAGGCCCCGACCACCGCGTCGGAGCCGCGCAGCCAGCAGGGCGTGGTCGTGCAGGCCTGCAGGAAGTAGCGCCCGACCGGCCGCAGGTTGAACATGGTGTAGAAGGTCGCGACCTCGTAGACGCGGATCGGCGCCATGCGCAGCTTGGCCGCGACATGGTCCATCGCCGCCCGCGGCAGCCAGCCATGCTGGCGCTGCGCCAGGTCGAGCAGCGGCAGCACCGCGCTCTGCTGGCGACCCTCCGGATAGCGGGCGATGATCTGGTCGGCCTTCGCCAGGTACTCGGCGTTGAAGGCGAAGCTCGCGGGTTGGGAAACGTCGCCACTCATCGATCGATCTCACCGAAGACGATGTCCATGGAGCCGATGATCGACACCACGTCGGCCAGCATGTGCCCCTTCGACATGAATTCCAGCGCCTGGAGGAAGGCGAAGCCCGGCGCGCGGATCTTGCAGCGATAGGGCCTGTTGGTGCCGTCGGCGACCAGGAACACCCCGAACTCGCCCTTCGGCGCCTCGACCACCGTGTAGGTCTCGCCCGCGGGCACGTGGTAGCCTTCGGTATAGAGCTTGAAGTGATGGATGAGGGCTTCCATCGAGCGCTTCATCTGGGCCCGCGGCGGCGGTGCGATCTTGCGGTCGTTCACCTTCACCGGGCCGGACGGCATCTTCTCGATCGCCTGGCGCATGATGCGCACGCTCTGGCGCATCTCCTCGACGCGGACCAGGTAGCGGTCGTAGCAGTCGCCGTGGCGGCCGACCGGGATGTCGAAATCCATGTCCGCATAGGCGTCGTAGGGCTGCGCCTTGCGCAGGTCCCAGCCGAAGCCGGAGCCGCGCAGCATGGGGCCGGAGAAGCCCCAGTCGCAGGCCTGCTCGCCGGTGACGACGCCGATGTCGACCGTGCGCTGCTTGAAGATGCGGTTGCCGGTCAAGAGGTTGTCGAGGTCGTCGATGACTTTGGAGATCCGGTCGCAATAGGCGTGGATGTCCTCGGCCAGGCCGGCCGGCATGTCGGAGGCCACCCCGCCCGGGCGGAAATAGGCGGCATGGAGCCGGGCGCCGGACACGCGCTCGTAGAACTCCATCATCTGCTCGCGCTCCTCGAAGCCCCACAGGAAGGGGGTCAGCGCGCCGACGTCGAGCGCCATCGAGGTGACGTTGAGGAGATGGTTCAGGATCCGGCTGATCTCGGCATAGAGCACGCGGATGTACTGGGCGCGCGGCGGCGCCTGGATGCCGAGCAGCTTCTCGACCGCGAGCGCGAAGGCATGCTCCTGCGACATCGGCGCGACATAGTCGAGCCGGTCGAAATACGGCACCGCCTGGAGGTAGGTCTTGTACTCGATCAGCTTCTCGGTGCCGCGATGGAGCAGGCCGATATGCGGGTCGGCCCGCTCGACCACCTCGCCGTCCATCTCCAGGACGAGGCGCAGCACCCCGTGGGCCGCAGGATGCTGCGGCCCGAAGTTCATCGCGAAGGATTTCAGCTCGACGTCGGCCATCTAGGCACTCCCGACGGGGCGGTCCGGATGGGCATCCCGCGTCGCCTTTTCGTCTCCCGGCAGGGCCGGGGTCATCTTTTCCCAGGGGCTGACGAAGTCGAAGCTGCGGAACTCCTGCACCAGCTTGACCGGCTCGTACACGACCCGCTTCTGCTCGTCGTCGTAGCGCACCTCGACATACCCGGTCAGCGGGAAGTCCTTGCGCAGCGGATGCCCCTCGAAGCCGTAGTCGGTCAGGATGCGCCGCAGGTCGGGATGGTCCGAGAAGAAGATGCCGTAGAGATCCCAGGCCTCCCGCTCCCACCAGCCGGCGGCGCTGAAGATGCCGACCACGGATGCGACCGGGGTCGCCTCGTCGGTCGTCGTCTTCACCCGGATGCGCAGGTTGTGGTCGAGGCTGAGCAGGTTGTAGACGACCTCGAAGCGTTCCGCCCGGTCCGGGTAGTCGACGCCGCAGACATCGACCAGCAGCTTGAACAGGCACTGCGAGTCGTCGCGCAGGAAGGTCAGGACGCGCGAGATCGACTCGCGCCGGACATGGACGACCAGTTCGCCCAGCAGCAGCTCGACGCGGATCACATGGCCGGGAAGCGCCGCCTCGACATGGGAGCCGAGGTCGGCCAGGACAGGGTTCATCGTCTGGTGGCCCTCAACGCGCGAAGTTGCTGGTGCGCCGGATCTTCTTCTGCAGCTGCAGGATTCCGTACAGCAGCGCCTCGGCCGTGGGCGGGCAGCCCGGGACGTAGATGTCGACCGGCACGATGCGGTCGCAGCCGCGCACCACCGAGTACGAATAGTGATAGTAGCCGCCGCCGTTGGCGCAGGAGCCCATGGAGATGACCCAGCGCGGCTCCGACATCTGGTCGTACACCTTGCGCAAGGCCGGGGCCATCTTGTTGGTCAGCGTGCCGGCGACGATCATCACGTCGGACTGGCGCGGACTCGGCCGGAAGAAGATGCCGAAGCGGTCGAGGTCGTAGCGGGCCGCGGCCGTGTGCATCATCTCGACGGCGCAGCAGGCGAGACCGAACGTCATCGGCCACATGGAGCCGGTGCGCGCCCAGTTCAGGACCTTGTCCAGCTGGGCGACGACGAAGCCCTTCTCCTCGATCTCGGTGGAGACGCGGCGGAGCACCGCGTCCTGGGATGCGCCGGGGCCGAGCACGGCACCCGATGTGCCTGTCAGTCCCATTCCAGCGCTCCCTTCTTCCACTCGTAGATAAAGCCGATCGTCAGCACGCCCAGGAACACGATCATCGACCAGAAGCCGAACAGGCCGATATCGCCCAGCGCGACCGCCCACGGGAAGAGGAACGCCACTTCCAGGTCGAAGATGATGAACAGGATGGCGACCAGGTAGAAGCGCACGTCGAAGCGCCCGCGCGCGTCGCCGAACGGTTCGAAGCCGCACTCGTAGGCGGACACCTTCTCGGAGTCCGGCCGCTGTCTACCGGCGATGTAGGACGCCGCCACCATGGCGATGGCAATGGCGAAGGCGACGCCGATGAACAGCAGAATAGGCAGGTATTCCCGGAGCATGCCTTGCATGTCCCCTAGCCGTTCGAACAGATGGTCGTGCCGGGGCGGTATCGTCCGACGACCCAGGCTCCGCGCCCCGGCGGGCAGGAACATAGTCCCATTTGCTGCACCAGCAAAGTCTTCCATCGCAGCGCAAACGGTACGGTGGAAAGGCACGCGGGCGGCGCGGGAGCGACGGGCGGTCGGGTCATCCGTTCGGCACATGAAAATGGCCGCCGAAGCGGCCACCAAGGGAATCCGCCGAGGCGGAAAGAGAAACGCCACCGTCTTGCGACGGTGGCGGGAGCGACGGGGCTCGAACCCGCGACCTCCGGCGTGACAGGCCGGCGCTCTAACCAACTGAGCTACGCCCCCGCATTCCGACGCTTTCGAAGCGCGCCGCAACGAGGTCCCGGGAATTAAAGGCTCGGGCCCCCCAAGTCAACAATTCGAAACACGTTCGATGCGATTATTTGCTCTTGCCGATCCGGCCCCGCGGGCGGGTGATCCGGACCGCCCCGGCCGACGGCCTCGTCGGCCCCTCGGCGGATCGGCGCGCGGCTTCAGAGCGCGCCTGGCTCCGGCGGCGGCTGCCGATCCGCGGCGTCCGGCCGACGGGCAAGCGGCGTCATCCGGCGCAGCACATTGTCCCCCAGCGCCAGTTCATGCCGGAGCGCGGCCGTCCGGGTCGCCGGGCATGGCGGCGGCGAGCGACAGGCCGAACCACACCTGGGCCAGGACGAGGAGGAAGGTCGCCCAGTGCAGGACCTGCTGGACGGCGCCCCAGTCGGTCGTGGTGTTCCCGATGCGCATCGATCGAAGTCCTCTGCAGACGGCACGTCCAGCCGGCGCGGGGGCGCGTCCAGACGCCCTCGCCATGCCGGCCTGGACGGCGGGATCAAACGTAGGGATAGGCGATTCCGTAATAGTCGTGGACGCGGCGGCCATAGGCGGGGTCGCCCCAGGGCGAGGCATCCGAATCGTAGGTCGGCGCGCCGCGCAGCCGGTCGGCGTCGATATCGACCGCGTACCCGCCCTGGCGGGGATCGTAGGTCAGGACCTTCCAGGGCAGCGGATGGTACTGCCGGCCGATGCCGAGGAAGCCGCCGAACGACATGACGGCGTACGCCACCTGCCCGGACTGCTTGTCGACCATGAAATTGTAGACCGACCCCAGGCGCTCGCCCCTCCGGTCGTAGACCGGGGTGCCCTCGACCTTGTCGGAGGCGATGAGCCGGTGGGTCTCGTCGGTCTCGACCCGGCCCTGCTCGTCCGTCGGCGCGCCGGCAACCGTCGTCTCGCGCATGTCCATGAGCTGCTCCGTTCGATGGGTTGTGGATGACCGGACAACCGGCCTGCGGGACGCTGGTTCCCGTCGCACCCGGAACAGGCCGTGCCGCGAAACCCCGTGCCGCTGCGGGAGTTGGTTGCAGGAGTTGGGATCCGGGCCGATCGCCGCCCGAGCCCGCCCACGAGGAATGATCCGCGACATGTTCTTCGACAACTGGTTCGGCCTGCTCCGGGTGCTCGTGCTGGGGGTGGCCGCCTACCTGGCGCTGATCGCCACTCTGCGCGTGAGCGGCAAGCGCACCCTCGCGAAGATGAGCGCCTTCGACCTGATCGTCACGGTGGCGCTCGGCTCGACGCTGGCGACCATCGTGCTGACCGAGCAGGTCGCGCTGGTCGAAGGGCTTCTGGCGTTCCTGGTGCTGGTGGCGCTGCAGTACGCCATCGCGGCGCTGGCCGTCCGGTATCGGGACGCCGAGACGCTCATCAAGTCCGCACCGCGCGTCGTCCTGCGCGACGGCCGGTTCGAGGATGAAGCCATGAGGGACGAGCGCATCACGCACGCCGACATCCTGGCGGCGATCAGCTCGGCCGGCCTGGGCGATGTCGCCGCGGTGGCCGCCGTGGTCCTGGAGGCGGACGGCACGCTGAGCGTCGTGTCCCGCGAGAAGGCCGGATCGGGCTCGGCCCTGCCCGGTCACCCCCGCCGCTGAGGCGGCGCGCCGCCATCGGACCCAGGGAACCTTTGCCGGCCCGGGCGCTTGCGCTTGCAGGAAACGCGCAGGTGACACCATGAGCTACTGGCGCTTCGCCGCCATGATCGCGGCCTCCACGCTGGTCATGTTCGGCCTCATGTACCTCAACACCTATGCCGCCGGGCACATCTGGTTCAGCCAGACCCGCGCCTGGATGGCGGTGATCATGGGCGCGACCATGGCGATCATCATGCTGCTGTTCATGTGGACGATGTATCGCGGTCGCGGGATCAAGCTGGCGATACTGCTCGGCAGCGCCCTGGCCTTCGCGGTGGCCCTGTGGCTGGTCCGCAGCCAGCGGACCGTCGACGACGTCTCCTACATGATGGCGATGATCCCGCATCATTCGATCGCCGTGCTGACCAGCCGGCGCGCGGACATCCGCGACCCGCGGGTCCGCCGGCTGGCGGACGGCATCATCGAGGCGCAGCTCCGGGAGATCGCCGAGATGGAGCGGCTGATCGCCGACCTGCGGGCTGCGGGCACCGGAGCCGCCGCGGGCCGGCCGGCCCCCTGAGTCGGCCCGCTGAGTCGGGCCCGCCGGATGCAACCTTCCCCCGCCGCCGCCGTTGGCCAGACATCCACCACCGATGCCGATGGAGCCATGCCATGACGAATGCCAAGCGCTGGAAGAAGCCGACCCTGCGGGTCATCGCGGTCGGGCTGGAAATCAACGCCTACGCCTCGGCCGAGCTCTAGTCGCAGCGCCGGCCGCGCCTTGCGGGTGCGCATCCTGGGCAGCGCCGCCGGCGGCGGCTCGCCCCAGTGGAACTGCCGGTGCGCCGTGTGCGCGCTGGCCTGGGCCGGCGATTCGCGCGTGCCCTGGCGCACCCAATGTTCGACGGCGGTGTCCGCCGACGGAGAGCGCTGGGTGCTGCTGAATGCCTCGCCCGACCTGCGCCAGCAGATCCTGGAGAACCCGCCGCTGCGGCCGGCGCGCGACGGCCGCCACAGCCCGATCGCGGCCGTGGTCGTCACCAACGCGGATGTCGACCATGTGGCGGGGCTGCTGACGCTGCGCGAGGGGCAGAAGCTGACCGTGGCAGCCCCGCCGCAGGTCCTGGCGCAGATCGACGCCAATCCCATCTTCGGCGTGCTGAACCGTGAACTGGTGGCCTTCCGCCCGCTGCGGCCGGGCGAGCCACAGGAGATCGCGGGGCTCGAGGTCACGGCCTTCCCGGTCGCGGCCAAGGTGCCGCTATGGATGGAAGGCACGGCCGATGCCCTCGCCGCGGAAGGGACCGGGCTGATGATCGAGTCGGCAGGCAGGCGGGTCGCCCATGTCACCGCTTGCGCCGAAGTGACGGACGAGCTGCGCCGCCGGGTCGCGGGGTCGGACCTCCTGCTGTTCGACGGAACGCTCTGGCGGGACGACGAACTGGTCCGGGCGGGCCTGGGCGCGAAGACCGGCCGGCGCATGGGGCATGTCCCCATCGCGGGCGCGGGCGGGGCCCTGGAAGCCTGGCGCGACGTGCCCGTCGGCCGGCGCCTCTTCCTTCACGTCAACAACACCAACCCGGTGCTCGTCGCCGGCTCCCCGGAGCGGCTGGCCGTCCAGGACGCGGGCTGGGACGTGGCCGCCGACGGCATGGAGATCACGCTGTGAACGACGCCGACCTGCCGCTCCCGCCCGCCGGGCTGGAGGATGCGCTCCGGGCGATCGGCCGGGAGCGTTACCACGACCGGCATCCCTTCCACCGGCTGATGCGGGACGGCCACCTGACCCGGGGGCAGCTCCAGGCATGGGCCCTCAACCGCTTCCGCTATCAGAGCGCCATTCCCCGCAAGGATGCCGCGCTGATCGCCCGCCTGGACGACCCGGCGATGCGCCAGGAGTGGCGCCGGCGCCTCGTCGACCATGACGGGGAGGACGGCGACGAAGGCGGGATCGCGCGCTGGCTGGCCCTGACCGACGCGCTGGGCCTGGATCGCGAGATGGTCGTGACGGGCGAGGCGGCCCTGCCGGCCACGCGCTTCGCGGTCGAGGCGTATGTCCGGTTCGTGGCCGAACGCCCGATCCTGGAGGCGATCGCCTCGTCCCTCACCGAGCTGTTCGCGCCCGCCATCATCCGCGACCGGGTCGCCGGGATGCTGGCCAACTACCCCTTCGTCGACCCGTCGGCGCTCGCCTACTTCGACCGGCGCCTGAGCCAGGCGCCGCGCGATTCCGGCTTCGCCCTGCGCTACGTGCTGGAGCATGCGCGCCGGGCGGACCAGCAGGCGGCGGTGCTGGCGGCGCTGCGCTTCAAGTGCGACGTCCTCTGGGCCCAGCTCGACGCCCTGCACCACGCCTATGTCGCCCCCGGGCATGTGCCGCCGGGGGCGTTCCGGCCGGACGGCGACGGATGCTGACCGCCGAGGCCCGGCCCCGGCTGGCGCCCGGCGTGCGGATCCAGCGCGACGAGGCGCGCGATGCCTGGCTGGTGCAGGCCCCCGAGCGGCTGGTCTATCCGGACGAGGTCGCGATGTCGGTCCTGGCGCTGTGCAATGGCGAACGCACCGTGCACGCCGTCATCGAGGACGCCGCGCGCGAATATGGCGAGACGCCGGATACCGTCGGCGACGATGTGCGCGCCCTGCTGTCCGAGCTGGAGCAATACGGGGTGCTGGTCGATGCCGGCCGTTGATCCGCCCTACGCCTTCCTCGCCGAGCTGACGCACCGCTGCCCGCTCGCCTGCCCCTACTGTTCCAACCCGCTCGACCTCGCCCGCGCGGCGTCCGAGCTCGGCACCGCCGACTGGGGCCGGATCATGCGCGAGGCGGCCGAGCTGGGCGCCATGCAGGTCCACCTCTCCGGCGGCGAGCCGCTGGCGCGGCGCGACCTGGAAACCATCCTGGTCGACGCGCACCGGGCCGGCCTCTACACCAACCTCATCACCGCCGCGGTCTCGCTGAGCGAGGCGCGCCTGGACCGGCTGGCCGGGGCCGGCCTGGACCATGTCCAGATCAGCCTGCAGGACGCGGACGCCCCGGCGGCCGACTGGGTCGCCGGGATGCAGGGCGCCCACGCCCGCAAGCTGCGCGCGGCCGCGGCGGTCCGGGCGCGGGGGCTGGCACTGACGCTGAACGTCGTCGTCCACCGGCACAATCTCGACCGGATCGAGGAGGTGATCGAGCTGGCGCTCGATGCCGGCGCCGGCCGCCTGGAGATCGCCCACGCGCAGTATCACGGCTGGGCCCTGGCGAATCGGGCCGCGCTGCTGCCGCGGCCGGACCAGGTCCGGCGGGCGATGGCGGTGGTGGCCGCCCAGACGGCGCGCCTGCGCGGCCGCATGGCGATCGACCACGTCCTGCCCGACCACATGGCGGTGCGACCGAAGGCCTGCATGGGTGGCTGGGGACGGCGCTTCTTCGTCGTGACCCCGGACGGTCGGGCGATGCCTTGCCACGCCGCGGCGACGATTCCCGACATGGTGTTTCCCAGCCTCCGCGACACCTCGCTGCGGGAGGCATGGGGCCGGTCCGAGGCGTTCCAGCGCTTCCGCGGCACCGATTGGATGCCGGACCCATGCCGCTCCTGCGAGCGGCGCGAGATCGACTGGGGCGGCTGCCGCTGCCAGGCCCTGGCGATGGCCGGCGCCGCCGCCGCCACCGACCCCGCCTGCGCCCTCTCCCCGGCGCACGGCCGGATGGCGGCCGCGGTCGCGGCCGCCGGGAACGAGGACTTTCGCCCGCGCCGCTTCTAGCGTGTCACCGCGACGCGGCGGGCGAGCCATGCGAGGCTCAGCCCCTGGATGATGACGCTGAACAGCACCACCGCGTAGGTCGCATGGAGGATGGGCGCCCGCGCCGGCCCCTCCGGCAGGGAGAGGGCGAGCGCGATCGAGATGCCGCCACGGATGCCGCCCCACGTCAGGATCGCCACGGTGCCGGGGGCGAACGACTGCCGGCGCGACAGGATCGCCACCGGACCCGCCACCGCCAGGAAGCGGGCGACGAGCACCAAGGGGATCGCCGCCAGGCCGATCCAGGCCAGCGAGGGGGCAAAGGCCAGCACCAGCACCTCCAGGCCGATCAGCAGGAACAGCACCGCGTTCAGGATCTCGTCGACGAGCGTCCAGAACCCGAAGACGTATCGCCGCGTCTGGTCGCTCATGCCGCGGTCGGCGCCGCGATTGCCCATCAGCACGCCGGCCACGACGACCGAGATCGGCGCGCTCATGTGCAGACGCTCCGCCACGGCATAGGTGCCCGTGACGAGCGCAATCGAGATCATGGTCTCGATCGCGTAGTCGTCGATGGAGCGGATGGCGAGGTAGGCGGCATAGCCCGTGACCAGGCCGAGCAGCGCCCCTCCGCCCGCCTCGAACAACAGCAGGCGCACCATGCCCGGCACGCCGACTTCGCCGGGGCCCTGGACCGCCGCGGACACCGCCAGGGTGAAGAGGACGACCCCGACCCCGTCGTTGAAGAGCGACTCGCCGGTCATGTCGGTCCGCAGGGCCGGCGGCACCCGGACCTGGCGCAGCGTGCTCAGCACCGCGACCGGGTCGGTGGGCGCGATCAGCGCGCCGAAGACGAGGCACCAGGCGAACGGGATCGGCATGCCAAGCCACCCCGCGATCGCCCACAGGCCGACCGCGACGACGACCATCGAGATCACGACTCCGAGGGAGGCGAGGATCGCGATGGTCACCGCGCGGTTCCGCAGGTCCTCGAGATCGACATGCAGGGCGCCCGCGAACAGCAGGAAACCCAGCATGCCGTGCATCACCGCCTCGTAGAAATCGATCTGGCCGACCGCCCCGGCCAGCAGGCCGTACAGCGGCGTGCGCGGGAACGCGAACTCGGTGGCGATCAGCATCAGCGAGGCGGCCAGGGCCATCACCAGCATGCCGATGTTGGCGGGCAGGCGCAGGAAGCGGTGGTTGATCCACCCGAAGAGGGCGGTCAGCGTGAGCAGCGCCGCCAGGAGCTCGAACAGGCTCAACATTCGTCCACGCCTGCCCTCCTCGTCCGGCGCCTGCCCGCGCCTGTCGTCACGGCAGGGCCTACGTCAGGCCAACGCGTACGCGACGAGCTCGTCCCCGATCGGCGTTTCCATGAAGTGATGGCCGCCCGCCATGGTGACGAGATACTGCCGCCCGCCCGCCTCATAGGTCATCGGCGTCGCCTGGCCGCCCGCCGGCAGGACATCCTGCCACAGCGTGTCGCCAGTCTCGATATCGATCGCCCGGATCACGTTGTCGGTGGTCGCGGCAATTCTGCCTCCCGCGGGCTGCCGTGTCTTGCAGGGGCCAACGACGCGGCGAGAGATGGGTTCCGGGAGCGGACATGCCGAATGGCGGCGGGCAGCGGAATCGTTCGCCGGGCACGCTCCTGGTCGACCCGGCAGATGGGCGGCCGGCAGAGGGCGGGTGGTGGGCCTCGACAACGATACGTCGAACCAGCTTTTCGACGTTCTTGGCGACTGGAACACCTACCTTGAGCGCCGGAAATCCTCGGATTTCCTGGTGCCGCCATGCCCCTGACCGACGGCTTCAACCGCAACGCCAAGCCACCATTCCATAACAAGCACGAGGCGCGGAACGGACACAAGAAGACCCGTCCCTTCAGCATTCGCCTTACCGAGGACGAGCGGCGCCACCTGGAAGCGGCCGCCGGCAGCGTGCCGATCGGCGCCTATATCCGGCAGCGACTGCTGGGCGAAAGCCAGCAGCGCCGGCCGACGCGCAGCCGTGTCGTCGTCCGCGATCAGCTGGCGATCGCCGGCCTGCTGGCCGAGTTGGGCCAGTCGCGGCTCGCCAGCAACCTGAACCAGCTGGCCAAGGCGGCGAACATCGGCGCCCTGCCCGTCACGCCCGATACCGAGAAGGAGCTGGTCGACGCCTGCGCGAACGTGCGGCAGATGCGTGATGCCCTGATGCGGGCGCTCGGTCTTCGCGAGGCCGCCGGCCCATGATCCTCAAGGCCAGCCAGCGCGCGGGCGGCAAGCAGCTTGCCGTCCACCTGCTTCGCATGGATGAGAACGACCATGTCGAAGTCCACGAACTGCGCGGCTTCGTCGCCGACGACCTGAACGGCGCCTTCCACGAAGCCTATGCCGTCAGCCGTGGCACGAAGTGCCGGCAGTTCCTCTTCTCCCTCAGCCTCAACCCGCCCGAGACGGAGAATGTCCCTGTCGAAGCGTTCGAGGCGGCCATCGACACGATCGAGGAGCGGCTCGGCCTGACCGGCCAGCCGCGCGCCATCGTCTTCCATGAGAAGGAAGGACGGCGCCATGCGCACTGCGTCTGGTCCAGGATCGACGCACAAACCATGCGCGCGGTCCACCTGCCGCACTTCAAGCGCAAGCTGCACGACCTGTCCCGGCAGCTCTACCTGGAGCATGGCTGGCGGATGCCGGCGGGCCTGGCCGACAGCCGCAATCGCGACCCGTTCAACTTCACCCGGCAGGAATGGCAGCAGGCGCGCCGGGCCAAGGTCGACCCCAAGGCGCAGAAGGCGCTGCTCCAGGAATGCTGGTCGGTCTCCGACTCCCGTGCCGCCTTCGCCAATGCCCTCGCCGCCAAGGGCTACTACCTCGCCCAGGGCGACCGCCGCGGCTTCGTGGTGATCGATTACAAAGGCGAGGTCTATTCCCTCTCCCGCTGGCTCGCCATCAAGCCGAAGGAGATCGCCGCCCGGCTCGGCGACCCGCAGGACTTGCCGACCGTCGAGCAGATGAAGGCAGACCTGGCGTCGCGCATGACGGCAAAGCTGCGAGCACACATCGCGGCAGCGGATGCCGAGTTCGCCGAGCGGAAGGCCGCGATGGAAGCCAAGCGCGTCCAACTCGTCCAGCGGCAGCGAGCGGCCCGGCAGGACCTGAAAGCCGTCCAGCAAACCCGCATCGTCCTCGAAAGCCGCCAGCGCGCGGGTCGCCTGCGCAAGGGGCTGCTCGGCCTCTGGGACTGGGTCACCGGCCGCAACAAAAAAATCCGGGAGCAGAACGCGCAGGAAGCCGCCCTCGCCGACAAGCGCGACCGCGCCGAGAAGCAGGCGCTGATCGAGCAGCAGCTGGCCGAACGCCGACGGCTCCAGCACGAGATCCGGCAGGCGCGCCGTATCCACACCGTCGAGACCGGCCGCCTGAACCTGGAGATCGGCACCTACCTGACCATGGGGCCACCAGAGCCCCCACTGCCCAATCCGCCAGAGCGAGTGCGTAGAAGACGTCAACGTCAAGCCCCTGCGCAGGGGCCGCAATAGTTCTCTCCTAGGCTTGATAGGTCGATTGAAACTCAGGGGCCGCTGTTCCAGAAGGGAGATGCACATGTTTAGCTGTGCCGACAGCCCCCCACTTGAGGATGAACCGGCGACCCCTTTGGCGTGGGTATAATTGCTTCTTACCAACGCATTTGTGAGGCAATTTTCTCGAAATTCATCCGGAAGAGGTCAATGTATCGCTCGCTCGGAGCCAAGCCAGCCCGCACAATAGCGCTGCGAAACTCTGGAGCAGCCAGTTCACTGACGAGGATCGACCAATTCTGCGAATCCCATCCCGCCCTGCCAACCGGCATCCAAATCTTGCCGCTCGATCCAGGCATTGTTGCGGCTGGCTCCAACTCGGATTCATCTGTGGCATTCAGGTGGCCAAGGGAGGCGAGCACTTCGAAGCGCTCGAATAAAAGTTCATCCCCGGAAGTGAGACCGAGAAAGCTGTCGCCCCACTCCGCAAACAATCGGCAGAGATGGTCACTCAGAGCGGTCTTGTGGCGATCCAAGCCTTCGCTATGTCGCCAAACGTCGTTGTCCCAGCCTTTCCATGCCCAAAGGAACACCGTTTCGACCACCCTCTTCGGCTCTCGATCCTCTCGTGCCAGATGCGCAGATAGGAAAACGTGGAGCACCTTCCAGCGTTCTGCTCGCGTGAGACCCAAGCCATAGGCGGTAAAAGCAAGGACGGCCGGGTAGGTCCGGAGGTGTAACCACACGTTCAGGCCACCGCCCTCCCGGACTGCATGCGCGATGATCGCCTTCAGAACGTCCAGAACGATCGGCAGATCGCTGCCGTCACCCCAACGGCCGAGCGCTCCGATCATTTTCGCGAGCGGTTCGGTGGCTGCCTCGTAAAGGGCGACGCGGGCGCGAAACTCGTCCGGGCGCCAGGAGCCTCGCGGATTGAGCTCGGGCGTATTGAGTTTCTCGAAGAGGCGGCGAACCTCGTCGTCGAATAGTTCGGCGAGTTGGATGCGATGTTCCGGTTTCGCCAGGTACCGCTTTACGCTGGCGACCAGCAGCTCGACGCTCAATGGATTCTGCTTTCGGCTCGCCGCCAGCGTCTGGGTACGCTCCCAAAGCCCGTGGAAGAATGCATCAGCGTCGTCGATAGGAACGACACGGGCGCGCCGATGTGCAGTGAGTTCTTGGGCCTTCGCTCCGAGGTCTCCGCGTGCCGCCCAATAGACGGGGTACCGGCGATTTGGTGCACGCTCGAATACTGCGCGAAGCGCGTGATCCCACTCGCCGGACCAGCCAGCAACGATCAATCCGTACTCATCCATGATGCGATCGAGAAGCTGGTTATAGGCGGTGGGGTAGGTTTCCAGTTCAGCATCCGTATTGAGGATGCGGGCGTCCTTGTAGTCGCCGTGCAGCTTGAGCAGGTAGCAGGCGCTGTGGACCGGCGGCTCCGCTCCGGCCAAAGCGTCGGGGGACGCGACTACAGTCGGCTCGACGCCGCGGTCCCGCAGCGCGTTCTCCATCAGGCGATCGAAGTTGGTGGTCACGATAACGCGCACGTAGCCGGCGCGCACCAGATCGGCGATGGCGAAGTGCGCTTTCGTCGGCGACTTGCGCCCCGCCTCCCGGTCATCGTCGCTTGGCTCGATATAACTATGCAGGATCGAGCGGCGTTCGGCTGGCACCAAGGTCAGCTCTTCCAGCAGACGGGAATAGCTGGGCTCCGTCCCAGTCTTGGCCCGGTACCATTCCGCCCAATCAGCCTGCTCGCCCGCGCCCTGGGCGAGGCCGACGCGTCGGATGAGATCCAGCGTGATCTCCCAGCCGGTCGGGATGGCGGCGGCGCGGGACAGGCCGGAACCAAGCAAGAGCGCGAACACGCCCTTGTTCTCATGGAGGGCAAAAGCCAGTTGGGTGTCGGGATCGTGGATCATCTGCGTCGTGCCGCCAGGGGTCGATGTAAGTGGCATGTCGGGGCCGGAGATGTCGCCGCGGCGTCCGCTGCCATGCCTGTCTGCGAGAACCGGTTGGCGATCGGCATTAGGCGGGCCGCCCCTCGATCACATTGCGGCCGATCTGATAGCAGTGCAGCGCGCACGGGAAATGCCGCACGGTCACGCCGTCGACGATTGTCTCCGCGGACTTCGTACGGGTCGACGCTCCCGCGGGCACCGGATGGGCCAAGTTTCTCTTCGCGAATTCGATAAGGCCTTTCAACTCGCTCGGGTGATCGACGAAGCGATCGGACCATTTGACCTCGTACGCCCAAGCTGGCCGCAGGGTTGCCGGATCGACGTGCACCAAGTCGACTTCGCGCTCCTGCCGTCCGGACTTCCAGCGGGCATAGTGGATGTTGGCGAGCTGATCGGAATGGAACCACTGACTGAATATCGCCGTCTCGGCCATGTTGCCCATGGCTTCATGGTCTTCGGTCAAAGGCGCGAAGAGCGCGGCACGCATCGACGGGTTGGTCAGATAAACCTTGAATTGCCGCATCCGCTGGAAGGTACGGCCGCTGTCGTCGACACGCCGGACCCGCACGATGAGGAACGCCGCCTCCAGATATTCGAGGTAGCGCGAGATCGTGTTCTTGGCGACGCCGGAGCTGGAAGCCAGGGCTTCCAGACTGATCTCCTGGCCCGAGTGATAGGCGATCGTCGTGAACAGACGGTTGAGCTCCTGAATGTCCTGGATGCCGTAAAGGCTCGGCAGATCGCGCAGCAGCACCTTGTCCACGATGTCGCGGCCGAGATAGCGCTGCACGTTCCGCTGGATTTCCGGGTTCAACACGGCCTCGGGATAGCCGCCGAAGTTCAGGTAATCCACAAACGCGCGATTGAGAGCTTCGATATCGGGTGTCCGAAAGCGCCGTGACCGCCCTTCCGGTTCCGCCTCGATCAGGCTTTTTTCCAGGCCACGGAAATCGAGGAACTCGGCGAAGGTCAGGGGAGGCAGGAAGAAGTCGGTAAAGCGGCCGGCACCAGACTCCTGGCTCTTCAGGCGCAGTGCCGCCGCTGCCGATCCCGAGGCGATGAACCGGGTATTTGGATATCTGTCGGTCAGCACCTTCAGGTGGATTTCCCAATTTTTCAGGTACTGGATCTCATCGAAGATGACGATCCGGCGCGCCGCCGGGTCGTGCCCGCTCTGCTTCTCGAAGAGGGCTATCAGCCGCTCCAGCGGCATGCCGCTATAGAGCGGCGTATCGATGGATGCGAAGAGGATCGCCTTGGGCGGAAACCCGGACTTGATGGCCTCTCCGACCAGCTGCTCCAGCATGACCGTCTTGCCGACACGGCGAGGTCCCATGAGGATGACGGCGCGCCGGACGCCCCATGACAGCGCCAGGGTTCGAAAGCCGGGGAAATAAGCCCGGACGTGCTGGAAGCTGGCACCGGCCGTGGGCGCTCCCGACTCCCACCACGGGTTGTCACGCTGCAGGCTTTGCAGGACGTCTTTTTCGGCTATCTCCAACATGAGCGAATCTCCTGTCGAGATAGTATCAGATGACTGCTCCTAATCCAACATATCGATATAACTTACTGATACAGAATGGTTTTTTATGTCCCACTAAACCTTACAGATCAAATCGCCACCCCTCAGATCGGCGGAATCAGCGACGCACGTGAGGCTCGGCGCTCGACCGGCTCGATATCCCCTTCCGACAACGACGGGCTGCTGGATTGAGGGCTGTCGCGGTCGACGGCCGGTTCCTTGCCCGCTTGGCGATCCAGCGCACGGCGGACCGAGGCCGGCATGGCCTGATCAAGATCGGCACCGAGGTCGTCCAGGTCACGTTCGGTGATGTTCCCTTGTCGGACACGCTCGCGGGCCTGATCCAGGCGATCCTGGTAGTCGTGCAGCTGCGTGCGCTCTTGCAGCAGCCGTTCGCGTTCGTCGAGTTCGGCCTTGAAGGTTTCCCAGAACGGTCTGCGCGGGTCGATCGTATCGGGGTGGACGGTCTCGGCGTCGACTTCCTGGCCGTGCTCGTCGAAGACCTGCTTGCCGTCGCGTGTGCGGAACACCCGGCGGCCGTCGGGCAGGACGTGGGCATCGAGGAGCATCTCGTCGATGCGTTCGCGCACCTGCTCCAGCAGGCGACTGTTCTCCATCAAAGCCCCGACGGTGGCCGTGTCGTACTGGTCGAGGCGGACGGTGAAGGTCTCGATCTTCGTCTCGCTCGCCAGCACCGTGCCGAGGAGCATCAGCTCCGCCTGCTCCTCGATCCGATTCTGTTCCTGCTCCTGCTTCTGCTTCTTGCGCTGCTCGTCGTGGAAGCGCTCGCGGTCCGCCCGCTCCCATGCGGCGCGGCGGGCGAACTCGGTCTTCCAGGACTGCGGTGCGCGCGTCAGCTCCATCTACTTCCCGCACTCCTTCGCCACCATGGCCGCCACGATGGTGCCGGGCATATGATCCTTGAACCTCGTGAATGCCTGCTCGACGTCGAGGCTGCGCCCCCGCTTGCCGTAAAACCACTGGTAGATGCAGCCCATGCCGGCAGTCTGCTTATTATCGGCAGCATACCGGGCATAAGCCAGCCCCTCGACGATCCCGGCGATGAAGGCAACGCGCTCGGGCACGGGCATTCTCTCCATGACGACGCCGGCGGTCATCTCCTGCGCCGATGCGCCCGGTCCGGCCATAACAATCATGGCGGCTCCTGCGACCCCCGATATCAAGGGAAATACCCGGCCATATCGGCCATTCCTCTTCAACATTAACGACCATTATTGTTGAAATTTCCATATTGTTTACGAAACATGGCATACTATAGGCATAACCATTGGCAGACGGCGGTCCGGCATCATCGTTGGGATGCGCCAAACCCGTCCGCCCGGAGACTCACGGAAAGGGTCGATTGTGTTGAACGCCGGGAACGGCGAGAAAGGTAATAAGCTACTGATTTAATGAGGAAGATTGGATACCTGCGAGTCTCGACGATCGAGCAACGGCCCGACCGACAGATCGTCGGCATGGAGCCGCTCTGCGACGAACTCCATATTGAACGCCTATCCGCCGTCAGCCGACGGCGGCCCGTCTACGAGGAGGTGCTGGCCCTTCTCACGCCGGGCGACGCCCTGGTCGTCTGGGATCTGGATCGCGCCTTCCGGTCGGTCATCGACGCCCTGACGGAGATCGATCGCCTGCGCTCGCGCGGGGTCGATCTTCAGATCGCCAACCTTCAGGTGGACACCACCAGCCCGGCCGGGATGCTTGTCTATACGGTGATGAGCGCCTTCGCGGAGTTCGAGCGGCGCACGCTGGCCCAACGGACGCGCGAAGGACTGGCGGCGGCCCGGCTGCGAGGCGCCAGGCTCGGCCGACCGCCAAAGCTGGATGCCGATCAGTTGGCCTATGCCAACCTGCGGCTGGCACAGGCCGATGTGACGATCACCAGCGTTGCCAAAGAGCTGGGTATCGCGCCCTGGACATTGACCCGGTCGATGCGGCGAGCCGAAGCCCGTAGCCGCTGACACGGATCATCTTCGAAGCGCCCTTCTCAGCGTCGAAACATCGACGCCAAGCAGCACAGCGGCGCTGGCCCGGGTTTCCTCACCGCGATCGATGAGGCTGCGCGCGTGGGCGAGCTGGTGGGGGGTAAGCTTCGCCGGTCGCCCGAACTTGACGCCGCGCCGCCGGGCCGCCGCCATCCCCGCCTTCGTGCGTTCGCGGATCAGTTCCCGCTCGAACTCCGCCAGCGCGGCGAATATGCCGAAGATCAGACGGCCCTCGGCCCGCGTCGTGTCGATGCTGGCCCCCTGCCCGGTCAGCACCTTCATCCCGGCGCCTTTCGCCGTCAGCGTCTCGGCCAACTCGACAAGGTCGAACAGGCTGCGCCCGAGGCGGTCCAGCTTCCATGCCACCAGGACATCGCCCTTTCCGCAGCGGTTCACGGCAGCGGCCAACCCTGTCCGCACTACCCGGCGCGCGCCGGACACTTTGTCTTCGAATATTTCAGCGCAGCCGGCGTTTTGCAGGGCTTCGCGTTGAAGGTCCAGGTTCTGTTCTTCCGTCGATACCCGTGCATAGCCGATTTTCATCCGCACTATCCTGCGCCGGAGCGGCACTCGCTTCCAGCTCCGGGCCGATTAACGTATTGAAATCCTGTGGAGAACCGCTTGAAATGGTTCCCTTTCGCATCTGCGCAGCGCGCGCAATTTCCGAACGAGGCAGCAATAGGGGAAGCAATAAAATATCCACAGATCACCGAATCCGCAGACGAATTATCTTTTCAGTAAGCATTTATCGAGCATAATTAACACTGGCAAAAAGGAACCATTATTCTTAGGTATTCATGGAACAAGACTGGCGATCGCAACTACGGGACTGTCTGAACGACGAGATATGCGCTTCATTGGCCGGGCAGACAGCGCTCTATCTGTCGGCGATCATCCTGTCGAGCGTCCTGCTCGGCGTTTGCCTTGCCTATATCTGGATGTGCTGGCCGAGACGCCCGACCCCGCCGCTGCCGGACGCGCCGCAAGAGCCGCCCATCCAGTCCTTCGCCCGCAAGCTCCCGCCATCTGCGGACAAGCCGCGCCCCGAAGCGGGAAACGTCTTCTTCATGCTGTTTGGCGCGGTCGCCGTCGTCGGTTTGCTCGGCTCTGCGGTGATGAGCAATATCAAGGGTCCAACACGCAGCATGGCCACGGTGACGCAGCGAAACGTGGCCAGCACCGACCTGATGGCTGCCTCGCAGCTTCTGGTCAGCCATGCCCGCAACTCACAAACCGGCGATTGCGACAGCGACGGCTCAATTGAGCCACTGCCATGGCGTGAACCGATTGCCAGCCAACCTGCCCCTTCCGGCGGAGGCTTGATCCCAATGCAGGTGGGGGCAGCGAAATCGGACCCTTGGAAGAACGACTACGGTTATTGCGTCTGGGATCACGGTGACAAGACCGTGTCCGACGATGTCGCCGACTGCGGCGGCAGCGGCGCGCGCCGGCTCAGTGGTGTCGATCTCCCGACCCAACCCGTCATTGCCATCATCAGCTCCGGCCCCGATAGGGTGTTCCAAACCACCTGCCATGCCTGGCTCGATGCCAACGACGACGATATTCCGGATGTGCCGCTGATCGAAAAACCGGACGGCAGCGACGACTTGGTGCGGCTGGCGGTCTATGGGGAGGCGATCCTTGCCGGCGGCGGCTCGGGACAACTCCAATCCTATCCCGACCAAGCCTGCACCCCTGCTGCCATCGGCCTCATGCGCTTTGAGATGGGCACGGTGCAGGTCTGTAGCGACACGGGTTGGGTCGAGGTCGGCGGTGTCGTGTCCGCCTCAGGCAATTTCGATCCGGTCACCAGTGCCGTGCTCGGCAGCGAGCACACCTCCAATGAAATTTCCTTCGCGGGCTTTAATGGGACGCGCACCGTTTCCGTTGATAACGGCGCGGCTATCCTGGTCAACGGCGTCGAGATCGGCGCCACCGCGTCCATTGCCGCCGGCGACATGATCTCGGTGAAGGGTACCGCTGCGCCCACCCCGGAAACCGACCAGACCTTCACCCTGACCCTGGGCGCCATTGCGCGGCCTTGGATCGTCACGACCCGCGATTCGACGCCGGCGGCCCTCACTATCACGCCGACCACCTCGTCCGGCATGAACGTGACCGGCCCCGGCGCCCCGACCTATGGCGATGTCGTCAGCTTCGTCGTCCAGAACACCGGCGAGATGGAAACCACGCTGTTCTCAGCGGTTCTGTCCAACGTCACCAATTTCGAGTTCTACAGCGGCGGCGGCTATGTCGGGGACGATTGCGCAGGCAAGACGCTCGCGAAGGACGATACCTGCGTCATCGACGTGCGGCCCAAGGCGACCGTCGATGGCGCGTTGAGCAGTACCCTCACTGTCGCGGACGGAACAATCAACGCTGTCGCCAACCTCTCCGGCACCGCCGCCGGCTGGCAGGACACGACGCCGAACGCGTTCAACTTCACCGACCTGACGAACCAGCTGATTGGTACCTTGCTACCCTCGAACATCCTTCAGATCAGCGGTGTTGACGGCAATGTCTCCGTCTCGATCACCGGCCAGGGCAGCCCCGAATTCCGCGTTTGCAGCAACGCCACCTGCTCAACGGTCGTGACCGACTGGACGGCCGGCCCGGCGACCATTCAAAACAACCAACGGCTCCAGCTGCGTCTGACAAGCGGCTCATTCAGCACCTCGTATGTGGCGACCGTCACAGTCGGCACCTTCAGTGAGAATTGGAGCGTCAGCACCGGCACAACAGCGATCTTTGCCGGCGCCGGCGCATACGATGTCGTCGTCCCAGCTGACCTCACCACTATTCGAGTGAAAGTATGGGGAGCCGGCGGCGGTAGGGGCAGCAACAGCGGCGGGAACGGCGGCGGCGGTGGGTATGTCACGGGCGTTCTTGCCGTTACGCCAGGAGAAACGCTGCGGGTGGTTGTTGGCGGCGGCGGTTCACCCGCGCGCACCGCTGGATCATCGGAGATCGCGCCGGGTGGGACGGGAGGTAATGCCTACAGTGCCCGGCACGGCGGCGGCGGCGGTGCGAGCGGACTGAAGCGCAACTCCACCGTACTCCTGATCGCACCTGGCGGCGGCGGCGGTGGCGGACGTCATTCTATGTATGTCGGCATTGGCGGCGCTGGCGGCGGAAACTCTGGCGCTAATGGTACGGACCCATCGGGTGACAACATGCAGGGCGGGGGGGCGACCCAAAGTTCGGGCGGCGGCGGCGGCGGCGGGAGTGCCGAAGCTGGCTCCTACTTGCAGGGCGGAAACTCTCACACTGGGCTCGGTAATAGCGGCGGCGGCGGCGGCGGTGGTGGCCGTTATGGGGGCGGCGCCGGGGGTTCTGGTACCCCTTCGGGCGACAGCGCTGGCGGCGGCGGCGGGAGCGCTCTTGTTCCGGCCGGCGGTTCAACGACGGCAGGAAGTGGCAGCAGCGCCGGCAATACCGGCGACGGGGACTATGGCGGAAATGCCGGACGCGGCGGCGTCTCCGGCTCCGACGATGGAATGCCCGGCCGTATCGTGATCAAGCCGAATTGAGAGCGCGACAAGCATTTATGGAACGGGACAGGCACTTAAAATTCTTCGACTGCTTATTGGACGGCACCTGCCCTCTCCTGATCGAGCAAGCGGTGCTTTATCTGTCCGTCGTCATCGTCGCGATCATCGTGCCGAGCGCCTACCTTACCTATCATTGGCTGCGTTGGCACAAGCTGCGAACGTTTTTGGACAAGCAGCGGTCCACCGCTGGCAACATCTTCTTCATGCTATTCGGCGCGGTCGCCGTCGTTGGCCTGCTCGGCTCCGCCACCATGTCCCATATCAAGGGGCCGCTGCGCGGTATGACCAACGTCACCCTGCACAACGAGGCAGATGCCGACATGATGGCGGCCTCTCTCCTCCTCGTTGCTCAGGCCCGCACGGCTCAGAACGGCGATTGCGACGGCGACGGCTTCATTGAACCCCTGCCCTGGCGTCTCCCCGACCCGGGCAGGACAGCGCCGGCTGGAGGGGGCCTGATCCCCCTCCAGATCGGCGCGGCCAAGGCCGATCCCTGGAAAAACGAGTACGGCTATTGCGTCTGGGATCACGGCGACGAAACCGTATCCGACGATGTCGCCGACTGCGGCGGCGGCAGTGCGCGGCGGCTCGGCGGCGTCGATCTTTCGACTCAGCCCGTTGTTGCAGTCATCAGCTCCGGACCCGACCGGGTGTTCCAGACCACCTGCCATGCCTGGCTTGATGCCAACGACGATGATACTCCCGACGTGCCGCTGATCGACAAGCCGCTTGGCAGCGACGACGTGGTGCGGCCGGCGATCTACGGCGAAGCAATCCTTGCCGGCGGCGGCTCCGAACAGTTGCAGTCATATCCCGACGAAGCCTGCACACCCTCGACCATCGGTCTCATGCGCTTTGAGACGGGCACGGTGCAGGTCTGCACTGATACGGGATGGGTCGAGGTCGGCGGGGTCGTCTCCGCTTCGGGCAACTTCAACCCCGTCCCCAACGCCGTCCTCGGCAGCGAGCACACGTCCAACGAAATCTCCTTCGCCGGGTTCAACGGCAACCGGACGGTGAGCGTTGATGGCGGCGCGGTCATCCTGGTCAACGGCGTCGAGATCGGCGCAACCGCGTCCATCGCCGCCGGCGACATGATCTCGGTGAAGGGCACCGCTGCACCCACCCCGGAAGCCGACCGGACCTATACCCTCACCCTCGGGTCCATCGTCCGGCCGTGGCTCATCACCACGCGCGACGCGACGCCGGCGGCCCTCACCATCACCCCCACGCCGCAATCCGGCATGAACGTGACCGGTCCCGGCGCCCCGGCCTATGGCAGTGCGGTCAGCTTCCTCGTCCAGAACACCGGCGAGATGGAAACCACGCTGTTCTCCGCGATTCTGTCCAACGTCACCAATTTCGAGTTCTACAGCGGCGGCGGCTATGTCGGGGATGACTGCGCCGGCAAGACGCTGGCGAAGGACGACACCTGTGTCATCGACGTGCGGCCCAAGGCGACCGTGGATGGCGCCTTGGCCAGCACCCTCACCATTTCGGATGGAACGATCAGCGCCGTCGCCAACCTCTCCGGCACCGCCGCCGGCTGGCAAGACACCACGCCGAACGCCTTCAACTTCACCGACCTGACGAACCAAGCGGTCAGCACCCTACTGACCTCGAACATCCTCCAGATCAGTGGCATCGACGGCAACGTCACCGTCTCGATCACCGGCCAGGGCAGCCCCGAGTTCCGCATCTGCAGCAACGCCACCTGTTCCTCGGTCGTGACCAACTGGACGGTCGGCCCGGCGACGATCCAGAACAACCAACGGCTGCAGCTTCGCCTGACGAGCGGTTCCTTCAGCACCTCGCATGTCGCCACCGTCACGGTCGGCACCTATGCGGAGGACTGGAGCGTCAGCACCGGTGCCGCAGCGATCTTCACCAATGCCGGCGCTCACAGCTTCGTCGTTCCTGCCGGCGTCACCTCGATCAACGTCAAGGCTTGGGGTCAGAAGGCTCACGGCGGCGGCGGCTACACCACCGGCAATCTGGCTGTCACCCCGGGTGAAACCCTGACCGTTATCGTGCGGGGTGGTGGCGTCTGGGATGGCGGAGAGGGCGGAGAGGGCCGCGGCGGTAACGCCGATGACGGCGGCAATGGCGGCGGCGCATCCGGCCTACGCCGAGGAGTGACCAATCTTCTGATTGCCGCTGGCGGCGGCGGGAGGGGCGGCGATGAGAGCACCGAAGAGTGTGGTGATGGTAATGGCGGCGGCGGCGCAGGCGGCGCGGGCGGCGGCACAATCGGCGCCAATGGCAGTGACAGTAGCGGCGGCAGTAACTCAGATGGAGGAAGCGGCGGCGGCGGGGGATCGAAGGGTGTTGCGAACGGCAATGGAGGCGACGGCAACAGTGGGGACTGCGGCAGCGGCAGCTACTACGGTGGAGGCGGCGGCGGCGGCGGCGGTGGACTTCTGCGCGGCCGTGGCGGCGACGGCGGTAATAATAACAGAGGTGGGCACGGCGGCGGCGGCGGTGGCGGCAGCGCCCTCGTTCCTGCCGGCGGGTCGACCACGGCAGGTTCCGGGACGAGCTCCGCCAATACAGGCGACGCGGATTATCCCGGGTCCAACGGCGGCGTCGTGATCAAGCCGAACTGACGGGCGGCAGGAAGGCCCCGCCGCCCGCCCGATATTCAAGCCGCGATCTCTTCCGCCTGCGCCCCATGCAGAAAGTCCGCCGCCCGCTGCGCATGGCTCGCGGCGGTGAAGATGGCCCGCTTGTCGCCCTTCAGCACCTTGAGCCAGGAGCCGATATAGGCCGCATGGTCCTCGCGCACCTCCGGGGTCAGCGCCAGGTCGGCCGACAGGAACGCCGCGCCGAGCTCGGCAACAAGCTCCTCCATCGCATAGCCTTCATCGCCGAAGCGCTTGCGCCCGAAGCTGCGATCCAGCCGGCTCTTGTGCGACGTCCAGTGCGTCACTTCGTGCGCGAGCGTCGCATAGTAGCTGTCCGCATCCCGGAACGCCTCGAAGGGCGGCATCTGCACGAAGTCCGGCCCGGGCGCATAGAACGCGCGGTGCCCGCCGTGGCGTATGTCGGCCCCGGTCGCGGCAAAGAAGCTTTCCGCCCGCTCGACCCGCGGCAGCGCCGGTGACGTCGGCTCGGGCGCCGGAAAGTACCGCTCCGGCAAGCCCTCGATCTGCTGCACGTTGAAGACGGTGTAGCCCTTGAGGAACGGAATCTCCCGCTCCGCCTCCTCGCCGGTCGCGTCGTCCGCCTCTACCTTCGTGATCGCGCCGGCATAGACGACGAGCGTTCCCTGCTCGCCCTTCCTCACATGCGCGCCCATCTCCTTCGCCTGGCGGAAGGTCATCCAGTAGGGCGCGGCATAGCACTTCTCGATAGCCGCGCTCCACAACATCAGCACGTTGATGCCGCGATACGGCTCGCCGTTATGGCGCAGCGGCCGGACGATCCGCCCTTCGGTATTCCCGCCGCTCCACGGCTTCATCCAGGGCCGAACGCCCTTCTCCAGGTCGGCGACGATCTGATCGGTAATGCGGGTGTAGATATCGGTTTTCATTGGCTTTCTTCCTAATCCGGGTTGCTGTTGCAACCCGGGCTAGGCCCGCGCCAATGAGCGGGGGGTGGCGGTCAAGGCCGCCGGCGGGGGGTGGGGCATCACCCGCCTGCACAAGGCGAAGCCGCGGAAGGCGGGGATACCTCCCGCCGGCGCCCGAAGGGCTTGGCCTTGACCGCCGGGGGGTCGCGAGGCCCCCTACTTCACTGAATGGTCAGCGCGGCCCGCCGCGCGCCGGTCGAGCGGCGCCAGCCGCGACCTCGCGCGAGGGATCGTCACCCGCCAGGGCGGAGACCCGATCCATCGGGGCTCCGGAAGCCGCGCCGATGCGCGGCGCGTAGAGCCCGGTCCGCCGCTGCGGGCGCGCTCTTCTGCCCCTTGCTGGAACACCGGCGGGCAATGCCTGCGCCTTAAGTCAGCATAGGCAAAATTGCCCATCCCAATTAGTCTCGTCGCGTGGAACACCACTTATAGAGCGCGTCATGAGCGTCCTGGGACGTCTTTTCTGCCCATTTTTCGCCGACATTCAGCGGGTCTATGCGAGCGCCTGCAAAGATGCTGCGGTCGACGCAACGATGATCCCCCTTAGGCTCGAAGATCTATCGGACGCCCAAGCAGCTTACGAAGCCGAGTTTGCTGCCTTCGGCGCGCCCGCACCCTTCGTGCGGATCACCTGGAACGGGATTGCGAGCCTTTGGGCATTTTCTCAAGCTGTCATTCGGATCGGACGTCCCTGTTTCGAAGCCCAACGGGCCGCTGATCCGCATGGTGCTCCGCCAGAAATACCGGTAACCGGCGACGTGGAGACAGGAATTGATCTGGTCACGCTTTCAGTCCGTCTTGCCAAAAATCGATTTGATCGGTGGGTAGAATGGGCACCAGTGCCTGACGCGCAAATTCGTTCGGATCCAGATGGCTCGGGCAATTTTCTATTCTTAAATGCGCTAAGTTGGATTGTTAGGCACGAACTTGCACACATTGTTCTGAATCATCACGCAGTCACCTATACACTTCCGGATGACAAGAAACGCGCAGAACTTGAAGCAGATGCCAAAGCGACGCTCTGGATGAAAGGACTGTTTGCGCCTTCCATTTCGCGGTCGGCCGGTTCGCAACCAAGTTCTGCTGAGATAGCGCTCGAGCGACGCGCGTTAGGAGTGATGTGTGGACTTCTCTGGCTGACTCAGTTTGAGCTTATATCACACGGAACCAGCCCAACACACCCCGATGCCGTCTCCAGATTGACATCGGTAATTAGCATTCTTCAACTTCGCGAGGACAGCTTCGCGTCCGAAATCTTATGCTATATCGTTAAGGTCTTAATTGATCCGGAAAGCCCCTGGCCAAGTGACGCGCGCGAACCCTCCGCATCTGACGCTGCCATTGACGCCCTGATCCGTCTAAATCGATTCATCACCGATCAACGTCAGTAACTGCCAGATTTCATTCGCGCCCGGGATTTTGAAGCGTGGGAAATCACAGCATCGGCTGAACGAACGCCGCATTGATATCATACGGCGGCCTTCATCAAGATAGCTGTTCCATCATTCCCTAGAAGTCGAGGCTGACAGGTTGAAGCAACAGATGCACCCTGTAGCCGGTTTTGATGAGCCTTGATCCGTCAGAACGGAATTTCGTCGTCGCGTTCATCAGCGTCCGACGACGCCGCCGACGCACCTTCGGGTGGCGCAGCCGCATCCGCATGCTCGGCGACACTCAATCCCCAGCTCTCGACCACATCGGCAAGCGGAAAAGCGTGGTCCGTCGCCCAATCGACGAAGGGCGCCGCCGTGGCGCTCCATGGTTCGTGCTTGGGCAACTTGATCTGCACGCGCGCCGGGACGTGCAGCGCGCTTCCGAAGACGATCGCCTCTCCGGCCGCGAGGACCGTGACCTGGTCGAGCAGCCGCTGGGCCTGCCTGGGGATGATCCGGCGGAAGTGGTCGATGTCGTCGGGATTCTGTAGGCGGTGCGAAAAGAAATTGGCGCACTGGCTGATGATCGTGGGACTGATCTCGCTCGGCCGCTGGCTGGCCACGATAAGCGACAGGCCGAACTTCCGGCCCTCCTTGGCCACGCGCTCGAATGCGCGGCGCGAGAGGGCGGCGCCGCGATCCTCGGTCGCACGCGCTGGCGGACGGGCGTAGTTGTGCGCCTCCTCCAACACCAACACCCACGGATACCGACTGCGTTCTTCGGGACGGAGCATCTCGCGCGCCTCCAGCAGGAGCCGCCCCAGGAGCGCGCACGCGAAGGGTAGGACCTCCGAGGCGAGCATCGAGCAGTCGAGGACTGAGACGCGCGGGCCGGATTTCCGACCTATGCCGAGCCTCTCCATCCAGGCCTGGAAGCTGCGAATGCCCTGCTGCTCATAGCTGAAGAACGATTGCCAGCGCCGGTCGTCGAGCCGCGTCCGCAGCCGCAGTTTCAGCGTGGTGAGATACTGGTCGATCCTCCTGCCAGCCTCCTGATCGGTGGCGCGATCAACGAGGCGTGGGTCTCGGAACTCGGCCATGGTGACGAACCGAGGTGAATCCGCAGATTTGGCGAAGTTTATTCCTTCATTCTGCCGATCTGAAATACGTTCCAGAAGAATGCCGCGAGTGGAAAGAAGTTGCTGCCGAACTTCCATATCATTGACTATTCTCGCCCAATCGGGCTCTCGTGATGTAGTCCATACCGGAAGTCTCTTGATTAACTTCCAATCAATGTCTCTAACATATTGAGATGCATGGTCTAAGAGGAGATCGAAACTGCTTCGTGGCAGACGAACATCCAGCCAATTTATTGCACCATCTAATCTTGTTATCGCTGTTTGCAGGGGGTCGAATAGCTCACTGTGAGAGTTGGACTTTGCTATTGCCCACCAGTCTTTGAGTACAGGTTCCTGTGTCGCTTCCGAGGCTTGAAGCCACTCGCAGATTTCCTCCCCGTTCATCAGCCAGGCCGGGAGGCAGAATTCCGTCCCATTGAGGTAAATCCGGTTTGGTTGGCGCTGGTACTTTGCCCTCTCCGGGGCCAGGAAGGCGTTCGCGTACTCACCGTTGATATCCAGAATGAATATATGAGGGTCGGCCTGCGCGTCCGCACCAAACCCCCGGTGCTCCACAACGCTCCTGATGAGGCTGGCCACCGTGTACGACTTGCCGGAGCCGGTATTGCCGACGACGGCGAGCGGGCGGGAAAATAAGTCGTTGAACGACGCCTTGACCCTGGTGTTTTCGTCGCCGGTCTGGTGGCCGATCTCCAGCGCGTAGTCGAACGGCTTGTCGCCCCAGCCAAGCGGGCGATTGCGCTGCGGCGGATGCGCGAAGATGCCAGACAGGATCTCCGGACTGGCCACTTCGGCTGGTGTATCGAGGGTCGGCAATACGGTGATGCCGGTGTCGAACTTCCAGGTATTTTTGGCCCACTGTCTGACGGTTCCGAGGAGCTGGACCGAAGCAATGCGGCGCGGCTTGGTCAGTTGCAGCGAAAGCTCCTCGTCCTGCGTCGGATCGAAGCTCTCCCGTGCCTCAAGGTCGCTGAGGATGCCGATGGCGTGTGCTCCCGCGCCGAGATCGAAGGTGAGATAGGCATTGATGGCGACCGCGCGCTGGACACCGTCCGGCGTGGCGCGGGAGGATGACTTGGCATCCGGTGAGAGTTCGACCTTCAGCCGGAACCCGTTGACCGCAACCACATGGCCGATGACGCGCGGCTGTTCCATCAGGCCGTCTCTGCCGGCTCGCCGGAACGCGGTGCGTCAAACTTGCGAAGCTGCTCTTCAAAATTGCGCAGCCGCTTGTAGTCATCGAGCCATTTCACATCGGGCATGATGTCCTGGGCGAAGTCGGCGAAGGTGGCCACTTTGTATGAACAGCCTTCGCCTGGCTTCACTCGCTCCGTCAGGACGAAGGCCCGCTGGCCAAGCCTCTGATAGCGCTGGATGCGCTCGACGATGAGGCTGCCGGGATTAGGCTCCACCACGAGCATCACCAGGGACGGGTTCATCAGGGCCGTCTCGATGATCCGCGTGACATGGTCGTCACCGAAGCCATATCCGAGAACGAGCAGGAACGTTTGCGGCTGGTTGAGTCGCGCATGGAAAAGCCGGAACAGGTGCGCGTAGGGCATGTCCAGCGTCTGGGTGAACTTCTGTGACGTCGGCAGGATCCCGAATGGGCCGATCGATCCAAAATGGGGGGAGACGAGTTGCGCGGCTTTCTGCGCGGCGTCGGCATTCCGGTACTGCCCGACGAAGCCGAGATCGCGATGGTGTGCGCGAACGCCGCCGCTCTCGTCCGGCTGCCAGTGGATCGAGCCGTGCAGCTTGTAGAACTGGAGAAATTTGTCGAAGCGGCGAACGCGGCCTTCCGCGACATCCCCTGGATAGTAGATATCAAGGCCATACACTGCCGGATCGAACCGCGCGCTCGTCTTGCCGGAGAACCCATCGAAGTACTGGACGCCCAGCTCCTCCATCGCCTGTTCGAAAAGCGTGTCGTAGTTCAGGGTGAAGAGGTGCGTGCGGCCGAGATTGGTGTCGCGGGCAATCAGCTTTGCCAGGAAGGGGATATGTCCGGAGGTCGCGTCGCCGTCCGGATCGGACAGTTCGCGGCGGTCGATTTCCAGTGCGCACTCGGCGAATATCGCGCGTTCGATCAGTGTCCGCAGCTTCTGCATGGCCGCCGCGTCGGGGTTGGCTTCACAGTCGATGCCTCCGGCGTCCCTGCCTTGCCATCTCACGGCGCGGATCGGGGACATTGCCGGCTTCGGCAGCTCTGATGCATTGAACAGGTAGCTCAGCCACGCTTCGAAGTCCGTCGGCCCCCGGTCCGGCTCTACCGGCCAGCGCGACATACGGTGACGGATGATCGCCGCCGTCTGCTGATCCAGCGCGCATCGCTGAACGGCATCGAGGACGAGGCACTCAAGGTTGTTTGTCCGCCGGCCCGCCATCAGGCGGCCTCCGGCACTGACCGACGTGCCGGCCGCGGTCAGCACGACCACGTTCTCCATGCGGAGCCAGTCCGCAAGCAACGCTTGCATTCGGCGCAGGCCGTCCGCTCGCGACTTGCCAGCCAGAAGATCCTCGCCCTCACCAGCGGATATCGGCGAAAGGAGCTTGTATCGGCACGGCTCGATCAATCCCGGGCCTTCTGTATCGGGGGCCGCGCCGCGAGCGCGTTGCGACGGTGATTGCGGCGTCTGTTCGGGCATGGGGTCTTCCGTGCTTGCGGCGAGGCCTCCGGCCGCCGCATTGGAATCAAGCCGTGCCTCTCGCTCGCGCTGGCGTGTTCTGGTCCTGTCTGCGGGCGGCTTCATTCGCGACTATCCCGGCTGATGGCCGGGCGCATCTGCCATCGGCGCGCCTGCGCGAACCGGTAAGCGTGCGATTTCACCGCCGGCCTTTTCCTCCGCGATGCGGATGTCGTAGGCGCTTTGCAGGTTGAGCCAGAACTGCGGATCGGTGGCGAACCAGTGCCCGAACCGCAGGGCCGTATCGCCCGTCACGGCGCGCTTGCCGGCGATGATCTGGCTGATGCGGTTGGGCGGCACGTCGATCTGCCGCGCGAACTCCGCCGCGCTGACGCCGAGCCCTTCCAACTCCTCCTTCAGAATCTCGCCGGGATGTACGGCTCTCATAAACATGGTCTTCTCCTTTCTCAGTGGTAGTCCACGATCTCGACGTTCTCCGGCCCTGTCGCGCTGGCCGGCCATTCGAAGCAGATGCGCCATTGCTGATTGATGCGAATGGAATACTGCCCTGCACGATCGCCTTTCAGCGCTTCCAGCCGGTTGCTCGGCAGCGCGCGCAGCGTGTCGAGCGAGGTCGCGGCATTGAGGACGGACAGCCGACGCGCCGCCTGGGCCTCGAAGCCCTGGACGCCTTGACGAAGGCCCCTTCCGCAAACTGCGCCGTCCGCTTGTCTCGATAGCTACGGATCATCTTGTTATACTATAGCGATAATGACGCCTGACGTCAATCGTCTCGATCAAGGCGGACGCCCTCCGGATCCAAGGACGCTCCTTGGTCGCGGGTCCAGCGGCGAGACGCTGGTCGTCGGTCCAGGGGCACGAACTGCCCCATGGTCGAAGCCGGTGCCGAAACACCGGTCGTGGTCCAGGGGCGCGACAGCCCCTGGCGCAGGTCCAGGCGGCGCACGCCTGGCCCGGGGGTTGTCAGGGGGCGCGGGATCGCCCCTTGGCTCGATGGGTCCAGGGAGAGCGAAGTCTCCTTGGGTCATGGGGGTATCGGGGGTGCACGAAGGCGCCCCTGATTGGTGGTGCAGCGGACCAGACCGGTGCATTGGTGCGGAGCCGGCTCGATGCCGGCGGAGCGCCAACGGCCGGGAGGGATCCAACGGGAGGCGCGCAGCGGGCCTCCCTTGGCAAGATGCGCTGTATTACAGCGCACATCTTGCGCGTAGCGTCTGCCTGAGCCTTTCCAGACGAACCCGGCCACCGCAGACGTTCATGAACCGAGCCATGCGCCTGCCGAGCGCGGCTCCGTCCCCGCCCTCTCCCGGACCGATGGGGCAGCCTCCTCGCCGCCCTTCACCGTGCCGCCGATCCAGGCGAAGCCGACCGTCATATGGCCGGTCGACCGGATCATGCCCAGCGCCTCCTCCATATGCCAGCCCGACGTGACGACGTCATCCACCGACGATGACGGGCCCGTCGGGCGCCTGGTGCCAGGCGAGCGGCGGCAGGCGGCGGAACTCCTTCGGGTGGCTGCTGCCGGTGACCGGCCGGTCGGCGAAGCGCTGGACGAAGGGCAGCGCCAGCCGGGCGGCGACCAGGCGGGCCAGCCGCTTGCCCCAGCTGTCAGGACTGCGGCTATGGCCACCGGCGATGCAGGTCACGGACCAGCCAGGACCAGGCGCCAGCAGTGCCGCCACCTCGACCGCGACGTCGTCGGCCGCCGCCGACAGCAGCGTCGACACCGTCGCCCGGTTCTGCTGCTTGAAGGCGCGCAGGTCGTTGCAACGGCTGGCCGCGCGCCAGGACCGGACGGTGATGAAGGCAACGGCGTTCCGGTGCCGGCGGGCGGGCCTCCGGGTCAGCTTCCCCGACAGGTCCGAGGCGGCGATCCCCCGATTCGCCACGCTATCAGGGATCGCACTTTTATCCGCTTGCGCTACCCAACCGGCGCGCGATACGAAGATGAGCCAGCATCCCCAGACTGGGGATGCTGGCAGCGGGACGGGCTACTGGCCGTCCTCGCCGACGGGTACGAGGAAGAGGACGCAATCCCGTTGCATCAGCTCGATCGGGATCAGGTCGAGGGCGATGATGCCGCCCTTCTTGTCGCCTTTGCGGGGCCAGACGGCGCCGATCTCCTTCGGCCGCCCGAGTTGGTCGTTGCCCTTGGCGTCCTTGCCGGTGATGCGGGCGCAGCTGACGCGGAAAAGCGGTCGGTCGTGGGTGGTGGTCGTCATGGTAGTCTCCTTTCGTTAGGCCGGCTGGACCATCCAGCCGATGCACGGGGAGACATCGGGCCGAGCAGGGTGCGGGTCATGGCCAACACGGGAGCGCCAGCGAACGGAGCGGGCCGGCCATTGACGCGGCCGAAGGCGCACACCCGGCGGGCTGATCGCGTGCAGAAGGATGGCTGGAGGGTTGCCGGTCCAAGAACGAAAGAACACGAGACCGCGGCTCAGGAGTTGGCTGCATGAGTGCTCTCATCGTGCATCCACACTCACCGCCCTTGATCGTTAGCCGACTCTCGGCTTGTCGCCACGCATCGGACGACAACAGTGTGTATTTCTGCATCCCCCCACAGGCGGATAGGGGGCTTGATGGAACTTGAACATAATGCCGACATCTGATTCGCCCTTTTCTGCGGCCGAACAAGGCTTAGACTATATATTCCAGCCGCGCTTCGCCCTTTTTAAGATTTTGACGCTTCCGGAAACCAGTGCCGTATTCCTTGAGAAGGAAGACGATATCGAATTCGTTAACGCAAGTGGCATCCGATCGCTCGCATCGCTCAAGCATAAGGCGGGAGGCGATAAGCTAACCAACCTTTCGACCGATTTCTGGAAATCCGTCCGTATATGGTTGTCTTATTATCGCAAGACCGGGAGCATCGCGTCAGACGGCCAGTTCCTGCTCTTCACGACGGCCGCACTTAGTGAAGGCACGTACCTCATCCTGTTTACCGAAAGCGCACGCGGCGACGATGATCGGGTCAAGCAGGCACAGGCGGCCCTCACCACCAGCACATCCGCACTGCTCGGCCGAATACGCAAAGATCTCGAACAGTTGAGCGACGCGGAGCTCCGTGATTTCTATAACCGGATCGCCATCATTGATGCGACACCCCGGATTACCGACCTGCCAACTCTTATCAATCTACACTTACGCACAATCCGGAGAGAGGCTCGGACCGCCGTGTTCGAACGCCTCGAAGGTTGGTGGATGGATCTCGCGATCAAAATGCTGACCGGTGAACGCAAAGAGCCGGTCCACGGCCATGAGGTCTCGGATAAGCTTTCGGCAATCGCCGAAGAATATCGCACCGACAACCTTCCGATCACATTCCGGGGGCACCGGCCCGAGAATCAGATCGATGTCGTCAACGATCCTAGGCTGTTCGTCGAGCAGTTGCGCGCCCTCGACCTATCGGCGACCCGAATCCGCAATGCTATCATCGACTACTATCGCGCTTTCGAGCAGCGCTCGAGTTGGGCGAGAGAGAGTCTGCTGATCTCCGGAGAGATCGAGGAATATGAGGACCGGCTGGTCGACGAGTGGACGCGCTATCGCGAGATCGTCTTCGAGCGGTTAAGCGACACCGGTAACGAGGAGGCATGCCTCTCAGCCGGGAAGGAACTCTACCGCTGGGCTGAGATGGAGACCATGTCGCTCCGCATCCGTGAGCGGGTCACCGAGCCATACGTGGTGCGCGGCGCCTTCCACATACTCGCCAATGCGAGCCCCCTGCCCCGGGTGTATTGGCACCCTCGCTTCTTCGAGCGGCTTCAACAATTGCTTGGGATCGCTGCATGAAGCGGTGGGACGAGCGACCGGTTGAAATTCGCAACCTCTTCAACCCGGCCTTTTGCGGCCTTATCATAATGCGGGCGCTGTGCGCCTTCGAGGAAGAGGACGAGCGCGGCATGCCCTTCTCGCTTGTGCTGTTGGTGCTGCCGCTCTGCCTCCACAAGCACTCGCGCGAGATTATGCATGCGGGCAATCGCAGCTATCTGCTGAAACTTGTCGCGGCCCATCCAGAGCTGCTCGTTGGCTTCGCGCGGCGCACAACCGATCTACTGCCCTACGCCTTCGAGGCTTTGGGCTTCCTGATGCAGATGGGTCTGTTTACGGTCGAAGCGCAAGGGCGGCTGAAGGCTGTGCCAGACGGCATTCGCAAGTCGGTCATCGGCACCCCCGAAACGGTCTCTTGCCAACGTGTCGCCCGCTTTCTAGGCAAGCAATTCGCTCGCATCGGGGATCGGGCCACTCTTTACATGACATTGGGCGTTCGACCGTGAAGATCCAATCAATCCATATTTACAGCCACGACGGCCGCCGGCGCGACTTGCCTTTCCATGACGGTCTCAACGTGATCACCGGTCGCTCGTCAACGGGCAAGTCCGCACTTTCTGACATCATCGAATATTGCATGGGGCGATCGACCTTTAACATTCCCGAAGGCATTATCCAGGAACGCGTCGCCTGGTACGCGGTCCTCTATGCCTTCGTAGGCGAGGAGGTGCTGGTCGCCAAGCCGGCGCCGGGGCCGGGGCGCAGTAGCGGCAGCCTTGCCATGGTGCGCCGCGGGGCCAAGGTCGCCATTCCCGACTTCGACGACCTCATGGTCAATGACGATGATGATGGCGTAGTGAACTTTCTTTCCAAGCAGCTGGGCATTCCGGAGAACACCACCGACGTACCTATTGACAATAGCCGCGAGAGCTATGACGCTAATGTCAAGCACACTTATTTTTATTTATTCCAGAAGCAGACCATTGTCGCCAACAAGGACCAGCTCTTCTACCGGCAGAATGAGCCGTTTCAACCGCAGACAATCAAGGATACTTTGCCCATCTTATTGGGTGTGTCGTCGCGAGATCGGTTCAGCCTGGATTCCCGGTTACGCATTGCCCAGCGTGAGTTGCGCCTAAATACTAAGTTGTTGGAAGCGGCAAAAGCCGCGATTGACACCTCGGAAGAGCGTGCAATCGGGTTACTGTCCGAGGCGCGGGCGGTCGGTATACTCCAGACAAGCCCTGCGGCGGACGCAAACGTCGTCGATCAATTGCGGGAAGGGTTGACCTGGCAGCCGACGCCGGTGCCAGAGGACGATGGCAGACGCCTGACGGCGATTGAAAATGATCTGGTAGCGCTGCGCGAGCGGCGCCGGGCTGTCCAGCGCCGGCTCGATGCGGCAGAACAGTATGCGAAGCGTGCGGATGGCTTTCAGATTGAGGCGACTGAGCAGCATGATCGGTTGAGCTCAATCAAGGCCTTGCCGATCAACAAGACGACCAGCGAGTGGCAATGGCCGTTCGCAGAAGCAAATCTCGGCCTGGGAAGCCCAATCGCGGAGTTGCTAATCGCCGACCTAGAATCGCTCGATCGTGAGATGAGCGCTGTCGTCGGCGAGCGTCCGCAGCTCGATGCTTATTTAGATGAGCAGCGTCGTGAGCTTCAGGCGATCAGCGACCAGATCCGGGCTAGGGAAGTTGAACTTTCAAGCGCGATCGCTGCAAGTGAGATGATTGCGCAGCTGGGCAATCGCAACAACGCTGCTTCGCGCGTTGTCGGCCGAATTAGCTTGTTCCTCGAAGATCTACTACCTGAAACCAATATTGCGCGCCTCGAACAAGAGCAGCGCCGCTTGAAGGCTCGCGTCGCCGATCTGGAACAGCGCATCGGCGCGGACGATTCAGGCGCCCGACTCGCCTCGACGATGAACAATATTTCTATGTATATGTCGGACTATATTGCGGCGCTCGGTGGCGAGTTCAGCCAGTACCCCGCGCGGCTCGACCTGCACAATCTGACGGTCACGCTCGACCGGCCTGGCCGTCCGATCTTCATGCAGAGAACCGGAGGTGGCGAGAATCATCTCGCTTATCATCTTGCTGCTCTGCTGGCACTTCATCGCTTCGCGGCGAACCAGAACTTGCCTCTCCCACGTTTCCTGCTAATCGATCAGCCTACCCAGGTCTACTTCCCGTCGGAAGCTTCCTACGAGGCTGCTGGTGGCTCGATCGAAAAGACCGAGCAAGACGCAGATCTGGAAGCCGTGCGGCGGCTCTTTGAGTTGCTTAATAGATTTGTGCGCGAGGACGCCCCTGGTGTCCAGATCATCGTCATTGAGCATGCCAATCTGCGCGACCCCTGGTTTCAGGAGGCATTGGTTGAGCGACCTTGGACCAAGCCACCCGCACTGGTACCGGAAGATTGGCCGGACGTCGCGGAGCGCGCGGAGTGAGCCGGTCAGTATGGGAGCGGAGCGCCGCGCGGGAGGGAGGGCGTAGTGGAATCGGAGGACTATCGCGTCCTATTTGTTAGCGCGCGGACCATCTCTCACGACATCGAGCCCGGCACAATTGCCGTAGCCCCTAGCTCGGATAGCTGGAACGACTTTGGTGGACACGCCCTCATCGATATCGTCATCCAGCCCCGGCATGGCGCGGGGTTCAGAGGCGAGCGCGCGCAATTCTCTGGATTCTTCGGTTTCATCGAGCCGCAGAGCGCGAGGAACGACACACGATATCTGCGCGCTATCGTCGATCAGGATGGCGGCGCTCCGGTGCCCGCAATTGACGTTCCGGCCTTTTTCACCATGCTGCCCGACATGGCGAGCTACCGGCGGATCGTGGGTCATCTCGGACCCGATGAGGCGCGCTGCGCGCTGCGCGGGATCAACGACATGGTCGAGGCGGATGACCGGCCCGTCGGTAAGCCTTGGCTGCGAGCGGCGCGAGAGAGTCAGATTTTCCTCAACGTATTTTTGCGGCAGAGCGAGCCCTATTTCACCTGGAAGAATGCAGCGCCGATCCTGCAAGGTGTCGAATATGAAAAGCTTGACCGGATTTCCGACGGAGTCCGCATTCGTTTCCAGCTCGCCGGCCGCCCCAACGAGCATGATCTGAAGTTTCGCTTTTCGCGCAGCGACGCCGTGCTCCCCCAGCGCTTTGCGATCGTGATCGGCAGGAATGGGGTGGGCAAGAGCCAAACGCTGGCGCAGATCGTCGACGCCGCACTGTTCGGAAAGGCCAAGCTGACCGATCTCGCGGGCGACCGCCCGCTGTTCAACCGCATCCTCGGCTTCTACCCGTCTGCTGCATTCTCCTCTGTTTTCCCAAGTGACCGGCGCAAGCGCGGGCGGGTCTGGTATCGACGCTTCTCGATGGTGAGCGGACGATCACGTCGGACGACCAGCGATCTCATCATCCAGTTGGCACGCAGCATCGAGGGGATTGGCGCGCAAAGCCGGTTCGACATCTTTCTGAAGGCGATCACCGCGATCGACGGCTATGAGGAGCTGGTCCTGCGCGCAAATCGCGGGGAGCGCGGACCGGTCTCGGTCTACAGACTTACCCAAGCGAGCGAGCAGGAACTGATAACGCGCTACGCCTCGATCAACGTGCGCGCCGAGCCGGTCCGCATGATTGGCGGAAGAACCTATCCACTCAGCAGCGGTGAGCTCAGCTTCCTGAGGTTCGCCGCGCTCACTGGTCTCTATATCGAGAATGGGACCCTGCTCCTGTTCGACGAACCGGAGACGCACCTTCATCCGAACTTCATCAGTCAGTTCGTCGCACTGCTCGATCGATTGCTCGAGGAGACCGGGTCCGCAGCGATCCTCTCAACCCATTCCGTTTATTTCGTGCGCGAGGCAATGGAAGGTCAGGTCACCGTGTTACGGTCTGACGCGGATCGCATGATTTCATCGGAAACCCCCACGCTCAAGACGTTCGGTGCGGATGTCGGCGCGATCTCCTATTTCATCTTCGGCGAAGACAAACCCTCCCCTCTCGCTCGCAAAGTCGAGGACAAGATCATCGAGCAGATCACGTCATGGGATGCCGTATTCGAACAGTATAAGGATCGGATTTCGCTGGATCTACTTAGTGAAATCCGGGCGCGGGTCGAACGCAACGATCAAGAGGGCGGCGGGCAATGAACCGGCTCGATCCGCCAGATTTCTTTGATGACGACGCCGCGCTCGACACGCTATCGCTGAACAGCCGACTGAAATGCTATCCGCAACTCCAAGCGCATGTCGCGGCAATCAAGGCCGGCTACCAACAATATGTTGCGGCGAATGGCAATGCGACACTGGTAAATAACGTCCCGCTGCCTCCGACAATCCAGGGGCATCTCAAAGCCCTATACGCCTCACCGCCTGCGAGCCTCGCCTATATTGGGCAAATCCGCGACGAGAGCGATGCAGATTGCTGCCCGATGTGCGGATCATTTCATAGCGGCACGCTCGACCATCTTTTCCCTAAAGCCGATTATGCGGTCTTTGCGATCTTCGGCCGCAATCTCGTCCCGGCATGCAAGTGCAATAGCAAGCGGACCGCGCTGCTTGCTGGTCCGAATCCTGGCGAGCGCATACTCCATCCCTATTTTGATGACATTTTGCGTGAACGGCTCTTTGTAGCTCGGTTCGATGATCTCGGCCCGGTCCCGCGGATTACGCTAAGATTGCTTCTCGACGTTCACCACCCGAATTTTACGGCTGTCCGATTTCATATACAGAATGTCGTGGAGCGCACCTCGATCCTGCGTCATATCCGGACGAGCTGGACGAATTTGATTCGCAGGCCGAGCCTAACGGCCGCTGAACTACGAAATGCTCCGGCGTCTTGTCAGGAGCTTAGCGACATCCTATCCTATGAGCTGGATCGTCAGGACGTCACCCATAGAAGTAGGAACAACTGGCGTTCCGTTTTTATCTCCGGCCTGCTCGATGATCATGTTCTCAACTGGCTGTTCACCGCATTTCACCGGCCAGGATGGCGAGTGGATGGGCCCCTCGTGGACCATATTGTTTAGGTTCATCTAGACAGGCAACAGGTTCTGGGAATCGCCCGACCTGCTCCGAACGGCAACATCGAGGCGCAAAGCTGTAGGAAGGACGATGGCTGTGGTTCCATACGGCTGTTTCGCCTGCATCAGGCGCTGGTGAGCCTCGCCACCGCCCACTCGGCCGCGGCCATCGCCTCGATCAACTCGTCCTTCACCCCGGCGACGACCATGGCGGCCCATGTCCCGTTCGGCTGCCGATAGAGTCGCGCCAGCGGACAGGCGATGCCGGTTGGCATGTACCAGACCAGCCGGTGCCCGGCGCCGTCCGGCTCCCACAGCAGCGCACCCCGCCCCTCGCGCGGCGAGGCGAGCGCGAACGCAGCCGCGTTGAAGGTGCCGAGCATCCAGTCGCCGAGGAGCGCCTTGGTGCGCTCGTCGGGGAGGCTTCCCGTCTCGGCCAGAGCCTGCGCCATCAGCGCAGTCTCCAGCTGGCCGGCGAACCGTTCGGCAAGATCGGCGCCGTCCGTGTCATCGAAGGTGCGCATCACCACTCCTTCGCCAGCATGATGGTCAGCACCCGGCAGGTGCGCTTGGGATCGGCCGGATCCTCGCTGCCGCCGTCCAGCGTCGGGTTGTAGTAGTCGATCTTCCAGAAGATGCGGCCGGCGCCCGGCTGGTCGAAGTTGCCGAAGTCGTGCTCGCCGTAGGGGTCGTTCTTCGGGCAGAAGGCGTCGAACGTCCGCACCTTGGTCAGCACTTCGGCCTGGATGTCGGCCGGCAGTGCGCGGATGCCGTCGGTCAGGATGACGCGGCCGGTCATGAAGGTGGTTCGCAGCAGGTCGTTCAGCCCCGGGATGGTGAGGCGGTGGCCGGTATCGCTCGTCTCGGATACGGGATCGGGATGGTTGTCGTTGGTCATGGTGTCGTCCTTTCGTCGATGGGCTGGACCATCCAGCCGATGCGCCGAAAGAGCCGGGCCGACCTGAGCCCGGACGTCATGGCCAACACGGGAGCGAAGCGAATGGAGCGGGCGGGCCATTGATGTCCGGGCGCGGCCCGGCACCCTGGCGCATCATTACGGCTGGATGGTCCAGCCCATCGACGAAAGGCCCATTGGCCAACAAGGCCGCCGTCCTCCGCTTCCGGAATGGACGTGCAATCCGGTGCCGCGTCCCTACAGCGGGTCTTCGGCCAGGTCGCGCAGCAACAGGTCGAGCAAGGTGCCGCCGGACAGGAACTCGCGCTCGTTCGGATCGAACAGGCCGTTCTCGCGCTTGCGGCTGTGGTTCTGCACGGTCCCGACCACGGTGCGATGGATGAGCCGCTCCCGGAACAGCAGGATCGGCCCGATGTCCTTCTCGCCGCGGATGCCGATGGCCTCGTAGAAGGCATGGACGGCGTCGATCACCACGTAGGCTTCGGCGCGGCCCTCGGGCGGCAGGGCGTCGACCAGCGGGCAGCTGCGGCATTCCCGGCGCTTGCGGTTGCCGAGCCGGTAGTTGCGCGCGCAGGTCTCGTTCCCGGCGCAGCGCCCGAGCCGGTCGAAGTAGACCGCTCGGAGCAGCGGCTCGAACTCCGGCATGGGCGTGCGGATCACCGCGCGGTTGGTGCCGTGCCAGCGGTTGAAGGCGGGCTTGAGCAGGCGCTTGCGCAAGGCGATGTAGACCCCGCGCACGGTCTTGGGCGTCAGGCCGGTCGAGCGGGCGGCGAGCCGGACGCCGAGCCCCTGGCAGAAGCAGTAGACGAGCCGCATCAAGGCGACCTCGTCGAACTTCGCCCCGGTCCGGAACTGGTTGGCGCGCCCGGCGGCGGCGGTGCGCTTGGCCATCCCCTCCCCCCTAAAATGCCCCTGCGCTGGAATCTCTTGCAGCTCAATACCTTGTCCGGGCGCCCGCCGAATTCTGCTTCCACAACTGATTAGACCGGCCCGGCCCGCTCCTTGGCAGGGGTTGACCGCCCGGCTACATCCTAAATCGACCGACTTCCCAATCCCCTTCGCCCCTTCGAGGCGATCCGATCCATCGGCGGGAATCCGCCCGCGATGGGATCGGAAGGGGAACCACGATGTCGGACCATCGCAACGATCTCAAGGACGAGACCTCGTCGGTGACGAGGTTCGTCCGCTTCTGTATCCTGCTGGCCCATCTGGGCTCGGCCATCCTGAGCGGGGCCAGCGCCTGGCTCTTCTTCGACCACCAGGAGACGGGCGGCGCCGTCGCCTTCGTGGTCGCGCTGCTGATCGGCGTCATGACCTACGCCGCGCTGGCGAGCTTCTCGGCGGCGGCCGTGCGCATCCTGCCGCGCCTCGGCCAGGAGAACGCGGCGCTGGCCGGCGCCATCGCCGGCGGCGGCCTGGTCGCCATCCTGGCGGTCTCCGGCACCTCCAACGCCACCTTCCTCGCCCATGCCGAAGCCCGCGCGCTGGAACGGCAGTCGGTGCTGACGGCGGCCGAAGCCGCCTTCGCGTCCGTCCAGACCGCGCTGCGCCAGCTGGAGCAGGTGCTGCCGATCCTGGCGACGGGCAAGGAGACGGCGGCGCGCCTCAAGGACCATGAGGAGCGCCGCGGCCAGACCGGCGCCGGCCGCGGCCCGGTCTACCGCGAGATGCTGGTCCAGGAGAGCCGCCTCGCCGGCGCCGAGGACGGCGTGCGCGAGGTGGTGAAGGCGGCCGACGGCAAGGTCCGCGCCGGCCAGCAGACGCTGGAGAGCCTGCGCGCCGCCCTCTCCGACCCGGAGATGGGCGAGCGCGACCGGGTACGCGCGGTCGAGAACGCGCTGACCCGCCTGGCCAGCGTCGTGATCGAGCTGCGCCAGCAGCTGCCGATCGCGTCCCTGAAGGCGACGGCCAACATGCTGGCGGCTCCCGTGGTGGCGGCCGGCTACTCGACGGTGCCGGAGACGCGCCGGGTGCAGGACGAGACGATGCGCCGCCTGCATCGCGAGTTCGAGCCGATCGGCATTGCGCTCCGCCAGGCGGTAACCGACCTGGAGGATCGCCAGCCGAGGGCGGTGCCGACCTACCGCCACCTGTCGCCGACCGCCGTCGTGTTCCGCCATGCCGGCGAACTGGCCTGGATCATCGCGCTCGGCTACGCGCTCGACCTGCTGCCCTACCTCGCGGTCGGCCTGATCCTGCTGGCGCATGCCCAGGGCCGCGGCGGCACGCCCGGCGATGGCGGCAGCGGTGGTGGTGGCGGCTCGGGCTCCTACCTGCCCGCGCCGCGCGTGCCCGTCCGCCTGCGGGCCGTGCAATGACCACGGTGCCGGTCCGCACGGCGACGGGGCCGATCAACGGCAACCTCGCCGTCGCGGTGACGGCCGCAGCCATCACCTGGTGGCTGTGGCCGGCCCCGGACGCGCCCTGGCAGCAGGCGGCGATGGCGGGGGCGGCGGCGCTGTGCGCTGCCGCCTGCCTCGCCAAGGGCCTCATCCTCCTCGTCCGCGACTATCGCCTCCGCCGCGACCTCGCCCGCGCGGAAGCCGTCACCAGCGACCACGGCACGGCGCGGGAAGCGACCTGGGATGATATCCGCGCCCGCGGCATGGACATGCCGGCCAGCGGCAACTTCCTCGGCCTGTATCAGGGGCAGCGGCCGGTGTTCGCACCCGCCGATGCCCCGTTCAGCCTGGTCGAGATGCCGCCCGGCGGCGGCAAGACCAGCCGGCTGGTGGTCGCCTCGATCCTCCACCAAGTCTACCTCACCCGCGGCGGGCGTCCGAAGTCCGTTGTCATCGCCGACCCCAAGCTGGAGCTGGGGCCGATGCTGGCGCCTGGCCTGCGCCAGCAGGGCTTCGAGGTCTGGTGCGTCAACCCGACGGGCCGCCATCTCGATCGCTGCGGCAACGTAGAGCTCAACCCGCTCCAGTCCGTTCTCGACGCCGTCTATGCCGAGGACGAAACCCGCATGGACGCGATCAAGCGCACGGCCGATGTAGCCGCCCTTCTCATCCCCGACAAGCGCAGCGACAGCAAGGATGTCTTCTTCAACGGCGGCTCCCGTCGCTGCATCGGCTTCGTCACGCTGACGCGCGCGCTGACCGAGCCCGCCCGCTGCACGCCCGCCGACGTGTTCGCGATCCTGAACGATCCGCCGCGGCTCATGAAGATGCTGTCCTGGGTCGCCCGGAACCTGGAGACCGCGGTCCCGAACGATCCGATCGTCGCCTTCCTCAAGACCGAGGCGGCCAACCTCCTGCATCGCGCGAAGCACAACCCGGAGAACTTCGGCGCCTTCCTGGAGATGGCGACGCAGGCGCTGCTGCCCTTCAACCAGGGCGGCCGGCTCGCCGGCTATGGCCGGACGGCCGACCAGGGCATCGCCGAGCTGCGCGAGCGGCCGATCGTCGCCTTCCTGCAGACACCGCTCAGCCACAGCCGCGACTTCGCAATGCTGACCTCACTGCAGGCCTACAACCTCGTGGCCGCCTGCAAGGATCGGCCAGACGGCCTGCCGATCCATATCGTCGGCGAGGAGGCGCTGAACTATCGCTTCGCCGACCTCGTCTCCGACCTGGAGACCATGCGCGGCCTCGGCATCACCGCCGACTTCTACGTCCAAAGCTATGCCGGGCTGGTGCGCAAGGAGGGCCGCGAGGCGGCCGAAGCGATCGACTCCTACGCTGGGGTCAAGGTCTACGGCAGCCTCAACAGCTATGCCCGCGCCAAGCACGTCTCGGACATGCTGTCCGAGGCGACCATCCGCAAGCAGGACTATTCCTTCCGCTCGGTGGTGACCGACCTCGGCGTCTCCAGCCGCGAGCTGGGGCGCCGGCTGATGACGCCGGACGAGGTGCTCGCCATGCCGCGCGGCGAGGCGTGGGTGTTCGTGCAGGGGCTGCGGCCGATGCGCCTGACCCTGGTTCACTACGGCCAGGTCGAGCCCTGGCGGGACTGGGTGCTGGACAACCCGATCGAGGGCAAGCGCCTGCGCGGCGATCCCCTCTTCCGCATCCATTATCCGACGAGGACGCCATGACGGACGAGATGCGCCTCGAAGGCGTGCCGGCGGCTCCGCCGCCGGCCAAGCCGCCCCGCCCGCGTCGCGTGCCGCCGGTGCGGCTGCGTAGCCTTGTGTGGCTCGTCGTGATCGGAAGTGTGGTGGTTGCCAACCATGCGTTCGGCACGCCCTACCTGCGCTTCGAGTACAGCTTCACCGGCTCGCGCGAGCGGCCGGTCTATCACCGCTGCGTCTATCTCGGCTTCGACGGGTTCCGTGTCGTCACCGACGGCCACTGCCCGCCGTTCCGTCTCTTCCACGGGGGCGTGCGATGAGCCGGGGCAGCAAGGAGGGCAAGGACGGCAAGCCGACGGTGGCGCCTGCCCCCACGGCGAGCTTCGGCCAGGCCAACCCGCCGGCCATGGCCCGGGCGCAGGGCCGCCCGCACATGGTCCGCCAGCTCGAAGCCGTCGACCAGCGCGTCGCATCGGTGAAGGGCCGCATGCGGCAGCACTGCGAGCACTTCCAGGAGACTTGGGTCGCCCGGGAGGCCGTCCGCCTGTGGAAGGAGCGCGCCGAGCTGGCGCTCAAGCACAAGGCACCGGCCCAAGCGGCGGTGCGGATCCTCTCGCCCGACGACCTGCTGGCGCTGGCCCGGCGCAACGTGCGCGCCCGCATCGGCCAGCGCCTCTCCACCATCAACCGCATCGGCGAGCGCATGCGCAACACCGTCACCCGCACCCTGAAGCCGGCCTCGCCGGTCCGGGCGCCCGACGTCCAGCGCAGCTTCGCCAAGGCCCGTGATCGCAGACGGAGGATGGAATGATCGAGCTTCTCGGCAAGCTGCCGGACCAGCTGATCGGCGCGACGCTCGCCGCCGGCCTTTGGTTCGGCTTCCACTACCTGGTCCTGGCCGACCGGGCGATGGAGCGCCAGGCCGCGGCCGAGCTGGTGCCGGCCTGCGAGGCGGACGTCGCCCGCATGCAGAACCGCTCCGACGCGGTCCTGGCGCCGCTGGAGGGCCTGCGCCAGCTGCCCTTCGGGGGCCAGACCCTGGCCATGGTCCAGCAGCAGTTCCGCCTCTCCGGGATCGAGCGGCGGGCGATCTGCGAATGCAGCGCCCGTCGCAGCCGGCAGGCGGTGCGCTTCGACTACGCCATCCACACTGCCTCGCTGCGGCTGATCGAGCCGGCCTCGGTCGCCGACCTGCGCGGCGGCACCATCGCGGTGCTGCGCTCGCAAGTCTGTGGCGCCCTGCCCTGGATCAAGGGGTGAGGCCATGAAGACGACATCGCATGGCAACGCCCGCGCCCGCATCTATCTCGACGACGGCACCTACCTGGTCAGTGCCAACCTCCTCTCGACCCCGCGGCGCTTCTACCCGATCGCCAACGTCACCGCCCGCATCCGCCGCGATCCGTTGTGGCTCGCCCTCGGCATGACGGTCTTCGCCACGCTGACGACGCTCGTCTACGGCGACCTGCTGTTCCCGGCCGAGCTGCTGGTCCTGTGGGGCATCGCCGGTGCCGGCCTCCTCATCGGCCTCGGCACGGCGATCCTCCACGTCGACGCCGTCGGCCACCGCGGCGCGCTCATCGTCGCGTCCAGCTGGAAGGTCCGGGCCATCTACCGCGCCCTGCGCCAGGCGCGGATGGAGTCAGGACGCCATGCTCAAGAACTCGTTCGTGCGATGGAAGGAGAACACAATGAATAGGAGCAATATTATCGATAATAGGAAAATTTTCCTTTCGTGTTCTGTGTTTGTTCTGCATGATGACTCGCTTTCCGTGACGGCGAGCAAGAAAGGAGGCCGGTCATGAACAACGATACTCTGACCGGTCTCGACCGGGAGTTCTCCGAGGCCGGCGCGGCGGTGCCCCCTGCACTCGAACTGGACGTCGAGCGCTACCGCGGCGACCTTGCCGGCTTCGATCTGAATGAGGATCAGCAGCGCGAGCTGCTGGAGACCCTCTGGTCGATCATGCGCAGCTTCGTCGAGCTCGGCTTCACCGTCGATGTCTGTGGACAAGTGTTCGGCGACGAAGCCGGCGGCGGTGGTGATGCGGTAGAATCCGCCATCACCACATCGGAGACGCCAGCGGACGGGGAGGATCGGGATTCGCCATGACGGACAGGGAGCAGAAGCAGGCGGTCATCTACTGCCGCGTATCGAGCATCAAGCAGACCAAGGTCGGCGACGGCCTGAACTCGCAGGAGACCCGCTGCCGCGAGTTCGCCCGCATGAAGGGCTATGCCGTCGTCGAGGTGTTCCGCGACGACGTCTCCGGCAGCCTCATCGACCGGCCCGGCATGAAGTCCATGCTGGCCTTCCTGCGCGGCCGCCGCGCCAAGGGCACCGTCGTCATCATCGACGATGTCTCGCGCCTGGCCCGCGGCCTCCAGGCCCACCTAGAACTGCGCGGCGCCATCGCCAAGGCCGGCGGCAACCTGGAATCCCCCTCCATCGAGTTCGGCGAGGACTCGGACTCGATCCTGGTCGAGAACCTGCTCGCCAGCGTCTCGCAGCACCAGCGCCAGAAGAACGGCGAGCAGGTGAAGAACCGCATGAGCGCCCGGGTCATGAACGGCTACTGGGTGTTCCAGGCGCCGGTCGGCTACAAGTACGTGACCGTGCCCGGCCGCGGGAAGATGCTGAAGCGCGACGAGCCGGCCGCCTCGGTCGTCCAGGAAGCCCTCGAAGGCTATGCCGCGGGCCACTTCGAGTCCCAGGCCGACGTGATGCGCTTCCTCCAGGACCATCCCCTGTTCCCGAAGCCGGAGACCAGCGGGCGCGTCTGCAACGAGCGGGTCACGGTGCTGCTCCGGCAGTGTGTCTATGCGGGGTATGTCGAGGCGCCCAGCTTCGGCATCGAGCGGCGGCTGGGACAGCAGCAGGCGCACCATGCCCGGCACGCCGACTTCGCCGGGGCCCTGGACCGCCGCGGACACCGCCAGGGTGAAGAGAACGACCCCGACCCCGTCGTTGAAGAGCGACTCGCCGGTCATGTCGGTCCGCAGGGCCGGCGGCACCCGGACCTGGCGCAGCGTGCTCAGCACCGCGACCGGGTCGGTGGGCGCGATCAGCGCGCCGAAGACGAGGCACCAGGCGAAGGGCAGCGGCATGCCAAGCCAGCCGGCGATCACCCACAGGCCGACCGCGACGACCGCCATCGAGATCACGACCCCGAGGGAGGCGAGGATCGCGATGGTCACCGCGCGGTTCCGCAGGTCCTCGAGATCGACATGCAGGGCGCCCGCGAACAGCAGGAAACCCAGCATGCCGTGCATCACCGCCTCGTAGAAATCGATCTGGCCCACCGCCCCGGCCAGCAGGCCGTACAGCGGCGTGCGCGGGAACGCGAACTCGGTGGCGATCAGCATCAGCGAGGCGGCCAGGGCCATCACCAGCATGCCGATGTTGGCGGGCAGGCGCAGGAAGCGGTGGTTGATCCACCCGAAGAGGGCGGTCAGCGTGAGCAGCGCCGCCAGGAGCTCGAACAGGCTCAACATTCGTCCACGCCTGCCCTCCTCGTCCGGCGCCTGCCCGCGCCTGTCGTCACGGCAGGGCCTACGTCAGGCCAACGCGTACGCGACGAGCTCGTCCCCGATCGGCGTTTCCATGAAGTGATGGCCGCCCGCCATGGTGACGAGATACTGCCGCCCGCCCGCCTCATAGGTCATCGGCGTCGCCTGGCCGCCCGCCGGCAGGACATCCTGCCACAGCGTGTCGCCAGTCTCGATATCGATCGCCCGGATCACGTTGTCGGTGGTCGCGGCAATTCTGCCTCCCGCGGGCTGCCGTGTCTTGCAGGGGCCAACGACGCGGCGAGAGATGGGTTCCGGGAGCGGACATGCCGAATGGCGGCGGGCAGCGGAATCGTTCGCCGGGCACGCTCCTGGTCGACCCGGCAGATGGGCGGCCGGCAGAGGGCGGGTGGTGGGCGATGACGGGTTCGAACCGCCGACCCTCTCGGTGTAAACGAGACGCTCTACCGCTGAGCTAATCGCCCATCCCGCCGCACCCGGCGGCGACCCGACACGAAATCGGCCGGACCATTCCGTCCGGCCGTCGCGGCACCAGCGAGGACCCCTCGCCTACCTCAGTTGATCGCGTCCTTCAAGCCCTTGCCCGCGCGGAACTTGGGCTGCTTGGCGGCCGCGATCTTGATCTTCTCCCCCGTCCTCGGGTTGCGCCCCTCGGACGCCTCGCGCCTGGTGGCGAAGAATGTGCCGAAACCCACCAGCCGCACCTCATCTCCCTTCTTCAGAGCCTTCGTGATCATCAGAACCACGCTGTCGACCGCCTTTGCGGCATCGGCTTTCGACAGGTCGGTATCCGCAGCCACTGCAGCGACGAGATCGTTCTTATTCACCGTTCGGCCTCCCTACTGACCAAATTCGCCGGCGATTGTGACCGTGAACCTGACCGATGCGAACCTTAAAAGTCTAGATCGCCCCTTCCGAAAGGGCAATCGGAGCGAGCGTGCCCAGGCGCCAATCCAAATCTTCGCGTGCACCGTGATTCCGGCGAACTGATCAACCGCTTATCGGTTGAGCGGCCAACGGCCACCGAGGCGGCCGGGTCGCGCTGCGCCTCAATTCCTTCCGGATCGTGCGGCCCGAAGCTTACGCAAGAATTCTGCCAACCCGCCAGAAGCCCCAAGCGTTCCCAGAACCTTCCGAGGGAGCAACTTTCCGCCGGCAGATCGGCACCATCATTATCAATACTTATGGCTCGCCTGGCGGATGCGAAATCTCCGGCGACCACACCTCTTCCCCCGGGATGGCCGTGGACCTCGGCCAGCGCAGCTACACTATGCCGGAACCGGCCCGACGTCCGGACCGGCCTCCAATACGTCTGCGCCCCGCCCTCCAGCCCGCAGCAGCGGGAGGAGAACGGGGCGCAGGCTGGCCGGCGGGCGGGTGGCACAGCCACCTGCCCGCGTCCTCAGTGGGTAACGACGCTGGGGCGGCTGTCGCCGGAGCCCTCGGCCGCGGCCGGCTTCTCGATATCCGCATCCCGCCATTCGATCGGGATGGGCGGGGTCACGAGCGCGTGGGCCAGGACCTCGTCCGCCGTGCCGACGGGGATGATCTTCAGCCCCTTCTTCACGTTGTCCGGGATGTCCGCCAGGTCCTTCTCGTTGTCCTTCGGGATCAGCACCGTCTTGATGCCGCTGCGCAGCGCGGCCAGCAGCTTCTCCTTGAGACCGCCGATCGGCAGCACCCGGCCGCGCAGCGAGATCTCGCCGGTCATGGCGAGGTCGCGGCGGACGGGAATGCCGGTCAGCACCGAGACGATCGAGGTGACCATCGCCACGCCCGCCGACGGCCCGTCCTTCGGGGTCGCACCCTCGGGCACATGGACGTGGATGTCCTTGCGCTCGAAGAGCGTCGGCCGGATGCCGAAGGCTGCCGCCCGCGACTTCACGTAGCTCTCGGCCGCCTGCACCGACTCCTTCATGACGTCGCCCAGCTTGCCGGTGCTGGTGATGCGACCCTTGCCGGGCACCGTCACCGACTCGATGTAGAGCAGCTCGCCGCCGACCTCGGTCCAGGCGAGGCCGGTCGTGGTGCCGACCAGATCCTCGTTCTCCAGCTCGTTGTCGCGGAACCGCCGGACCCCGGCATACTTGTCGAGGTTCTTGCGGGTCACCGCCACGCGCTGCGATTCGCCGGAGACGATCTCCTTGGTCGCCTTGCGGGTGAGGTTGGCCAGCTCCCGCTCCAGGCTGCGCACGCCCGCTTCCCGCGTGTAGTAGCGGATCAGGTCACGCAGCGCCTCGTCGGTGATCGACCATTCCTTCTTGGCCAGCCCGTGCGCCTCCACCTGCTTGGGGATCAGGTGGCGCTTGCCGATCTCCACCTTCTCGTCCTCGGTGTAGCCGGCCAGGCGGATGATCTCCATCCGGTCGAGCAGCGGCTGGGGCATGCGGAGCGTGTTGGCCGTCGTCACGAACATCACGTCGGACAGGTCGTAGTCGACCTCCAGGTAATGGTCGTTGAAGGTGCCGTTCTGCTCCGGGTCGAGGACCTCGAGCAGGGCGGCCGACGGGTCGCCGCGCCAATCGGCCCCGAGCTTGTCCACCTCGTCGAGGAGGAACAGCGGGTTGGAGCTCTTGGCCTTCTTCATCCCCTGGATGACCTTGCCGGGCATCGAGCCGATGTAGGTCCGGCGATGGCCGCGCACCTCCGCCTCGTCGCGGACGCCGCCCAGCGACATGCGCACGAAGCTGCGCCCCGTCGCCTTGGCGATCGACTTGCCGAGCGAGGTCTTGCCGACGCCGGGCGGGCCGACCAGGCACAGGATCGGGCCCTTCATCTTGCGCATCCGCTGCTGGACGGCGAGATGCTCCAGGATCCGCTCCTTGACCTTGTCGAGGCCGTAATGGTCCTCGTTGAGGATCGCCTCGGCGAGCTTGATGTCCTTCTTGATCTTGCTCGGCTTCTTCCACGGAATGCTCAGCATCCAGTCGAGATAGTTCCGCACCACGGTCGCCTCGGCCGACATCGGGCTCATGCTGCGGAGCTTCTTGACCTCCTGCAGGGCCTTCTCGCGGGCTTCCTTGCTGAATTTGGTCTTCTTGATGCGCTCTTCGAGCTCGGATGCCTCGTCGCGACCCTCCTCGTTCTCCCCGAGCTCCTTCTGGATCGCCTTCATCTGCTCGTTGAGATAGTACTCGCGCTGCGTCTTCTCCATCTGCCGCTTGACGCGGTTGCGGATCCGGCGCTCGACCTGCAGGACGCCGATCTCGCCTTCCATGAAGCCGCAGATCTTCTCCAGCCGGCCGCCGACCGAGCGGATCTCCAGCAGGTCCTGCTTGTCGGAGATCTTCAGCGCCAGGTGGGCGGCGATGCTGTCGGCCAGCTTGGCGACGTCGTCGATCTGGCTGACCGAGACCAGGACCTCGGGCGGGATCTTCTTGTTGAGCTTGATGTACTCCTCGAACTGCGACACCGCGGTGCGGCTCAGGGCCTCCAGCTCGCGGGGGTCGCCGTCCTCGTCGCCATAGGGCTCCGCGTAGGCCTGGAAGAAGTTCGGGTTGTCGACATAGCGCACCGCCTTGACCCGCTGGCCGCCCTCGACCAGCACCTTGACGGTGCCGTCGGGGAGCTTGAGCAGCTGGAGGACGGTGCCGACCGTGCCGACGGTGTAGATGTCGGCCGGGTTGGGATCGTCGAGACTGGCGCTCTTCTGGGTGACGAGCAGGATCTGCTTGTCGTCCTTCATCACATCCTCGAGGGCGCGAACGGACTTTTCGCGGCCGACGAAGAGCGGGACGACCATGTGCGGAAACACGACGATGTCGCGCAGCGGCAGGACGGGATAGAGCTGTTGACCGGAAACGTCTTGCATTATGCCTCGGATGGCGGCGCGGGCCGGCGGACCGGCCCGCTAGACTGGTATCCGGAGAAATGGCGCCCCGCGCACCTCGTTCAAGAGGAGCGGTCGGTCGCCCTCCCCGCCTCGGCCCGGCGTTCCCCGTACGTGTAGAGCGGGCGTGCCCGGCCTTCGATCACTTCTCGCGTGATCACCACCTCCTCGACTCCGTCGAGGGTCGGCAGATCGTACATGGTGTCGAGCAGCACGCCTTCCATGATCGAGCGCAGGCCGCGCGCGCCGGTCTTGCGCTGGATCGCCTTGAGGGCGACCGCCCGCAACGCGTCCTCGGCCAGGGTGAGGCGCACGTCCTCCATCTCGAACAGGCGCTGGTACTGCTTCACCAGCGCGTTCTTGGGCTTGCTCAGGATGTCGATCAGCGCGGCCTCGTCGAGGTCACTCAACGTCGCCACCACCGGCAGGCGCCCGACGAACTCGGGGATGAGGCCGAACTTCAGCAGGTCCTCCGGCTCGACGTCGCGCAGGATCTCGCCGGTCTGGCGCTCGTCCGGGCCGCGCACCTCGGCGCCGAAGCCGATCGAGGTGCCCTGGCGGCGCTGGGCGATCAGCTTCTCCAGGCCCGAGAAGGCGCCGCCGCAGATGAACAGGATGTTGGTCGTGTCGACCTGCAGGAACTCCTGCTGGGGATGCTTGCGGCCGCCCTGCGGGGGCACCGAGGCGATGGTGCCCTCCATGATCTTGAGCAGGGCCTGCTGCACGCCCTCGCCCGACACGTCGCGGGTGATCGACGGGTTGTCGGACTTGCGGCTGATCTTGTCGACCTCGTCGATGTAGACGATGCCGCGCTGCGCCCGCTCGACGTTGTAGTCGGCCGCCTGCAGCAGCTTGAGGATGATGTTCTCCACATCCTCGCCGACATAGCCGGCCTCGGTCAGGGTCGTGGCGTCGGCCATGGTGAAGGGCACGTCGATGATCCGCGCCAGCGTCTGCGCCAGCAGCGTCTTGCCGCAGCCGGTCGGGCCGATCAGCAGGATGTTCGACTTCGCCAGCTCGACGTCGTTGTTCTTGGCGCCGTGCGCCAGCCGCTTGTAGTGGTTGTGGACCGCCACCGACAGGACGCGCTTGGCGTGGAACTGTCCGATGACATAGTCGTCCAGGACCTTCGAGATGTCCTGGGGCGTGGGAACGCCGTCGCGCGACTTCACCAGCGTCGTCTTGTGCTCCTCACGGATGATGTCCATGCAGAGCTCGACGCATTCGTCGCAGATGAAAACAGTGGGGCCGGCGATCAGCTTGCGCACCTCATGCTGGCTCTTTCCGCAGAAGGAGCAGTAGAGGGTGTTCTTCGAATCGCCGCCGCTGGACTTGTTCATAGCCGCTCCAAACGAGATCGGGGGCCGCGGGGAATGGTAGACCCTGGCTCGGCCAAGGGACAATGCCCTGAATCTGGGCACCGGCCTGGACGTGCAAGACCCGCGCCGCAACCCGAGTTGCCCATCGGCCGCCACCATTGGAGCCGATGCGCAACTCGAAACCCATCAGTAATATGGGGGGGCCGTCAAGACCCCCAACCTCCACAGCATCGGGGAACGCCGCGGCCGGGCGCCGTCCCCCGCCTTCCCGCCGCCCCGATCAGACCGGGCGACCGTCTTCCTCGCGCGCCGGACGGCTGGCGATGACCTCGTCGATCAGCCCGAAATCCTTGGCTTCGTCGGGGGTCATGAACTTGTCGCGCTCCATCGCCCGCTCGATCACGTCCAGCGGCTGGCCGGTGTGATGGGCGTAGATGCCGTTCAGCCGGGCACGGATCGCCAGGATCTCGCGGGCATGGATCTCGATGTCGGTCGCCTGGCCCTGCGCCCCGCCGGACGGCTGGTGGATCATGATTCGCGCGTTCGGCAGGGCGTAGCGCTTGCCCTTGGCGCCGGCGGTCATCAGCAGCGAGCCCATCGACGCCGCCTGGCCGATGCACAGCGTGGCGACCTGCGGGCGGATGTACTGCATGGTGTCGTACATCGCCAGACCCGAGGTCACGACGCCGCCCGGCGAGTTGATGTAGAGCGAGATGTCCTTGTTCGGGTTCTCGGACTCGAGGAACAGCAGCTGGGCGCAGACGAGGCTCGACACCGCGTCGTTGACCGGCCCGACCAGGAAGATGATCCGCTCCTTGAGCAGCCGGGAATAGATGTCGTAGGCCCGCTCCCCACGGTTCGTCTGCTCGACGACCATGGGGACCAGGGTGTTCATGGTGAATTCATAGGGATCGCGCATCGTCATTAACTCCGCTGGCGGTCACGCCCGCTGCCGCAACTGGTTGCCGTTCACCCCGCCGGGGCGGCGGCGCCGGCGTCGGCCTGGTCGTCCGGATCGCGGAGCAGTTCCTCCACCGGGACGGTCCGCTCGCTCACCTTCGCCTGCTCGACGATGAGATCGACGACCTTGTCCTCGAACAGCGGCGCACGGAGCGATGCGACCGCCTGGGGGTTCTTCTCGTAGAACTCGATGACCCGCCGCTCCTGGCCGGGATAGCGCCGCGCCTCTTCGGAGATCGCCCGGTTGATCTCCTCCTGGGGCACGTTGATGTTGTTCAGCCGGCCCACTTCCGCAAGGAGCAGGCCTAGGCGCACCCGCCGTTCGGCGATCGCCCGGTACTCCGCCTTCAGGGTCTCGTCGTCCTTGCCGGCATCGGGATCGGCCTCGGCCGGCGCCGCCGGCTCGGCGGCCGCGCCCTCTGCCCCTTCGCCCTCGCCCTCTGCACCGGCGGCCGGCGCCGCGGCGGCCTTGCGCTGCTCCTCGACCCGGGTCCAGATTCCCTGGAACTCCAGCTCGACCATGCCCTCGGGCACCTCGAAATCATGGGCCGCCGACAGCTTGTCGAGCAGCTCGCGCTTCATGCGGGCGCGGGTGACGGCCGAGAAGTCCTTCTCCATCTCCTGGCGGGCGGCGTCGCGCAGCTCCACCAGCGACGGGAAGCCGATCTGCTTGGCCAGCTCGTCGTCGACCTCGGCCACGGCCGGCGTCTTCAGCTCCTTGACGGTGACGGCGAAGCGCGCCGGCTTGCCCGCCAGCTGCTTGTTGCCGTACTCGGCCGGGAAGGTGACGTTGACGTCGAACGGCTCGCCGACCGGGCGGCCGACGATCTGGTCCTCGAAGCCCGGGATGAACATGCCGCTGCCGACTTCCAGGTGGAAGTCCTCGGCCTTGCCGCCCGCGAACGCCTGCTCGTCGACGAAGCCCTCGAAGTCGATCACGGCGACGTCGCCCGACTGCACGGGCCGGGCCTCGGCGACCGGGACCGAGCGCTTGTACTGCTCGGCCACGCGCTGCAGCGCCTTGTCCACCTCGGCCTCGTCGACCTCGGCCCTCAGGCGCTCCAGCTCGATGCTGGCGAAGTCGCCGGGCGCGATCTGCGGCAGCACCTCGACCGCCATCGTGTATTCCAGGTCGCCGCCCTCGTTGAAGGTCTGGATCTCGACCTTGGGCTGCAGGGCGGGGCGCAGGCCGCGCTCCTCCATCGCCTGCTGGGCGCCGGACTCCAGCGTCTCCTGGAGCACTTCGCCGAGCAGCGCCTGGCCGTAGCGCCGGCGCAGAACCGGCAGCGGCACCTTGCCCGGGCGGAAGCCCGGCATGTTGGCCGTCTTGGCGATTTCGGAAAGGCGATCCTCGACCTTGCCGCTCAGTTCCGCCGCGGGGACGGTCACTTTGAATTCGCGCTTCAGGCCCTGGCTGGCGGTCTCGACAACGTTCATCGAAGGTTGGTTCCTAATTCTGTTGGCCGGCCGCGCCGACCCGAGAAGCCTGTTTCCCCGGGAAACCGGGACAGCATTGGTGCGGGCGAAGGGACTCGAACCCCCACGACTTGCGTCACCGGAACCTAAATCCGGCGCGTCTACCAGTTCCGCCACGCCCGCCCGCAACGACGGCCGGCGCCCCCGGTCGTCGCAGATGACGGCGGGTTCTACCGCAGGTCCCGCCGTTTCGACAACTTCGTTACATTGCCTCCCCGCCCTCAGGCGTCGAGCAGGCCGCGCGCGACCGCGTCGACGATCGCGTCCGCATCGATCCCGTGTAGCCGGTAGAGGTCCTGGATGTCGCCCGACTGGCCGAAATGATCGACGCCGAGCGGGATGACGCGGTGGCCGGCGACGCTGCCGAGCCAGCCCAGCGTCGCCGGATGCCCGTCGACCACGGTGACGATCACCGCGTCGGCGGCGAGCGGCGCCAGCAGCTCGGCGATCCGCGACGTCCCGCCGGCGGTGGCGGCCTGCCGCCATCCGGCATGGAGCAGGTCGACCGACGTCACCGCCAGCAGGCCGGCGCCCGGGACATCCTCCAGGATGGCGGCGTGCGCCTGCCCTGCTTCCGGCGCCACCGCCCCCACATAGACGATGGCGACGGGCGCGCCCGCGTCCGGTGCCGCGGCCCAGTAGCCCCCGGACAGCACCGCCGCGCGCCGCCGGTCATGGTCGCCCGCCGCCGGCGGCTGCTCCAGCGTGCGGGTCGAGAGCCGCAGGTAGACCGAGCCCCCGTCCTCGGCCTGCATGTGCCGGAAGCCCCAGGCCATGATGATGGCGAGCTCGTCGACATAGGCCGGCTCGAAGGCGGTGATGCCGTCCTGGCCGAGCCCGATCAGCGGCGTGATGACCGACTGGTGGGCGCCGCCTTCCGGTGCCAGGGTCAGGCCGGACGGCGTCGCCACCAGCATGAAGCGGGCGTCCTGGTAGCAGGCATAGTTGAGGGCATCGAGGCCGCGCATGATGAAGGGGTCGTAGAGGGTGCCGATCGGCAGCAGGCGGCGGCCGTAGAGGCTGTGGGTCAGGCCGAAGGCGGCGAGCGTCAGGAACAAGTTGTGCTCGGCAATGCCGAGCTCGACATGCTGGCCCTCGGGCGACATCAGCCAGCGCTGCGCCGAGACCACCTTCTCGTCGCGGAAGGTGTCGTCGCGCGCGCGCCGGTCGAAGATGCCGCGCCGGTTGACCCAGCCGCCGAGGTTGGTCGAGACGGTGACGTCGGGCGAAGTGGTGACGATCCGCTCGGCCAGCTGGCTGTCGCCGGCCGCCAGTTCGGACAGGATGCGCCCGAACCCCTCCTGGGTCGACATCCGCGGCAGGGCCGGCACGGGCAGCGCGTCCGGCACCGGCACCGCCTGGTCCTCGTGGCGGCGGAAGCCCTCGCGGGCGAACGGCACCCGCGCCAGGAACGCCTGCAGCACCGCCGCCGGCAGGTCGAGGCCGGCGAAGGGTTCCCACTCCTGGCCGTCGGCGATGCGGTTGGCCTTCTTGAAGCCCGCCATCTGCTCGCGGTTCATCAGGCCGGCATGGTTGTCCTTGTGGCCGGCGAACGGCAGGCCGAAGCCCTTCACCGTGTAGGCGATGAAGCAGGTCGGCAGGTCGTCGGTCACCCCCTCGAAGGCTTCCAGAACGGTTTCCATGTCGTGCCCGGCAAGGTTGGTCATCAGCTCGCCGAGCGCGGCGTCGTCGAGCTCGGCGAGCAGGGCCCGCATGCCCGGCAGGTGGCCGAGGTCGCGCTCCAGCCTGGGCCGCCACGCCTCGCCCCCCTTGAAGACCAGCGCCGAATAGAGCGAGTTCGGGCAGGCGTCGATCCAGTCGCGCAGCGCCGCCCCGTCCGGGCGCCGGAACGCCGCCTCCAGCTTCTTGCCGTACTTCAGGGTGACGACCCGCCAGCCCATGCTCTGGAAGATGCCGTCGATGCGCATGAAGAGCCGGTCGGAGACGACGCTGTCCAGGCTCTGGCGGTTGTAGTCGATCACCCACCAGGTGTTGCGGACGTCGTGCTTCCAGCCTTCCAGCATGGCCTCGAAGACGTTGCCCTCGTCGAGTTCGGCGTCGCCCACGATCGCCACCATGCGCCCCGCCGGCGCGTGGGTCGGCACCATCTCCTTGAGGCGCAGATAGTCCTGGGCGATCGAGGCGAAGGTCGTCATCGCCACGCCGAGGCCGACCGAGCCGGTCGAGAAGTCGACGTCGTCGCTGTCCTTGGTGCGCGACGGGTAGGACTGGGCGCCGCCCAGGGCGCGGAAATTGATCAGCTTGTCCCGCTCCTGCCGGCCCAGCAGGTACTGGATCGCGTGGTAGATCGGGCTGGCATGGGGCTTCACCGCGATACGGTCCTGCGGCCGCAGGACCGAGAAGTAGAGCGCGGTCAGCAGGGTCGCGCAGGAGGCGCTGGACGCCTGGTGGCCGCCCACCTTCAGTCCGTCGCGGCTCGGCCGCTCGTGATTGGCCTGGTGGATCATCCAGCTCGACAGCCAGAGGACCTTGCGTTCCAACTCGCGCAGGATGGCGATGCGGTCGCCGGACGCCGGCTCGGGATAGACCTCGATCGGGAGCGCGCTCATCGGTGTTCCTCAGGGCGGCAGGTTGGACGGCAGGTTGGGCGGCAGGGCTTCGGGGTCACCCCTTGGCGAGCGCCCGGATCGGCGAGGAAGCCGAGATCTTGCCCTCGCCGCGATAGGACTCATGGTTCGCATCGATGCTGTCGGCGCGATAGAGGTAGTTGACCATCATCCCGAACGACTGGCGCATGCCCTTCTCGGACAGGTCCGCCAGCCAGTCCAGCCGCTCGACCCGCGCGCCGTTGGTCAGGTGGAAGTGGGCGACCGGGTCGATCGCCCGGCGCCCCTGGGGGCGCAGCGACATCAGGTAGGTGGCGCCGAGCCGTTCCAGCGGCGGGCGCAGGGCATCGGCCAGGGCCGGCCGCGCGATCCAGGTGCCGTCCGCCAGGGCCGCGGCCGCCCCGCCTTCGATGCCGTGCGCGGCGGCCTCGACCGCCTCGCGCTCGGCCGGGCGCAGGAGCTGGTCGAAGCCGACATCGCCGATCCGCGCGTCGAGCCACGTCCGGAATGCCGGGATCGGCGACAGGGTGGCGAAGGTCTTCAGGTTGCGCAGTTCCGCCGACAACAGGTCGACGACACGCTTGATGAGGAAGTTGCCGAAGCTGATCCCGTCCAGGCCGCGCTGGCAGTTGGAGATCGAGTAGAAGATCGCGGTGTCGGCCGACCTGGGGTCGGCGACCGGCGCGCTCTCGTCGAGCAGCGGCTCGATATGGCTGGAGATGCCGTTGACCAGGGCCACCTCGACGAAGATCAACGGCTCGTCGGGCATGCGCGGGTGGAAGAAGGCGAAGCAGCGCCGGTCCGCCTCCAGCCGGTTCTTGAGGTCGCGCCAGTCGCGGATCGCATGCACCGCCTCGTAGGCGATCAGCTTCTCCAGCAGCGAGGCCGGGGCGTCCCAGGTGATGCGCCGCAGCTCCAGGAAGCCGACGTCGAACCAGGAGGCGAGCAGGCTGTGCAGGTCGGAGTCGAAGGCCGCCATCTCCGGATTGCCGCGCGCCAGCGGCAACAGGGCCGCGCGCAGGTCCACCAGAAACTTAACACCCTCCGGCAACCCATTGAACTGCCGCAGAAGCTTGACCCGCGGCGCCTCCAGCGCGCGGGCCAGATCGCGCTCCGCCTTGGCGACGTTCTGCGGCTCGGCGGCGACCAGGGCCGCGGCCGCCTCGCGCACCGCGGCATGGTCGCGGCCGAAATCCTGGGCCAGCATCTGCAGGAAGCGCTCGCGCCCGACCGGGCTCAGTTCCAGATAGGTCCGGCCCAGTTCGGCCGCGCGCTGCCGGGCCGAGACCTCGCCCCCCTTGCCGTCCAGGCAGTCGCGCATCTGGGCGTGGAGGCGAAGCGCATCCTCGCTCGGCAGGTCGGGCCGCGGCGCGGCACCCACCGCCCCCCGCGCCGAGGCCGAGATATCCCGCCAGGCGGCCCGCAGGTTGCCGAGCGTGCGGTCGAGAACGACGTCGAGGAAGCCACTGGCGGTGCGTTCGGTCATGCCATTTCGATAGCGCACGAGCGGCCCTCGGGGCAAGGAGCAGCGACCCCGTAAGGCGGTTCATTCGCCCCGGATCGGCGCGGGCCGCCCACCGTCGGCAGGCAGCGCCGGCCGGCATCGGCGCCGGAAGCCCACGACCACCTCCCCCGAAAGTCGGCGGTCCGCCACGGACCCCGGGGAGAAGCATTTCAAATCAATCCGTTACCGGGGGTTGCGGAGGCGTTTCCCGGCGATCGCCAAAACGGCGAAAGCGCAAAGAATCCGCCGATTCTGGGGAAATCGCGCCTTGTGCGCGGCGGGTTTGGCGGTCACCGTTCCGCGCTGACGGTCCGCCGATGACGGCGGCATCTGGATCTAGGGAGCGGCGTTCATGGCGACGATCGGAAGCGACGGCCCGGACATGCTGACGGGCACCGACGGTGCGGACACCCTGATCGGGCTGGCCGGCAACGACACCGCCGTCGGCCTGGCCGGCGACGACTTCATCGACCTCGGCCCCGGCGCCGACAGCGCCGACGGGGGCAGCGGCGCCGACCTGATCATCGGCGTCGGCGGCAACGACACGATCATCGGCGGCAGCGGCTCGGACTTCCTGTTCGGCGGCACCAACCTCGACAACGAGAATAGCGGCAACGACCTGATCTTCGGCGGCACCGGCGACGACCTGATGCTGGGCGGCGACGGAGCGGACACGCTCTACGGCGAGGACGGGAACGATTCGATCAACGGCAATACCGGCATCGACATCGTCTATGGCGGGCCCGGCATCGACTTCGTGCGCGGCGGCCAGGACAACGACACGGTGTTCGGCGGCAGCGGCAGCGACTGGCACGTCAACGGCAATATCGGCAACGACCTGGTCTATGGCGGCGAGGGCGGCGATTCCGTCTTCGGCGGCCAGGGCGAAGACCGGGTGCTGGGCGAGGCCGGCAACGACACGATGAGCGGCGACCTCGGCGACGACACGCTCCTGGGCGGCGAGGGCGACGACAGCGGGTCGGGCGGCGATGGCGACGACGTGATCCTGGGGGGCAACGGCAGCGACATGCTGACCGGCGAGGGGGGCAACGACAGCATCCTCGGCGAGGCAGGCCAGGACCTGATCCAGGCTGGCCTCGGCTCCGACACGGTCGACGGCGGCACGGGGGACGACTTCATCATCGGCGGCACCTTCGGCTTTCTGAGCGAAGGCGCGATGCCGGACGGGGACAATTTCATCCAGGCCGGCGAGGGCGCCGACACCGTCGCCGGGGACAGCGGCAACGACACCATCCTGGGCGGGGCAGGCGCCGACCTTGTTCTGGGGGTGGGCGGCGACGACTCGATCGACGGCGGCTCGGAGGGCGACATTCTGGTCGGCGACATGTTCACCTTCCTGTTCGGGTCGAACCCGACCGAGGACGAGCTCTACCAGTACTATGAGACGTCCGCGAGCTACGGATTGAACGGCGTCGACACGCTGACGGGCGGGGACGGCAACGACACGCTGTTTGGCAACCTCGGCGGCGACGGCCTGTTCGGCGGCAACGGCGACGACCTGATCTCGGGGGACCGGCTGTTCCTGGGCGAAGAGTACGAGGAGCTTTCGTCAAACTTCTTCTTCTTCTCCATGGGCGGGAACGACACGCTGCATGGCGGCAATGGCAACGACCTGCTCTATGGCGACGAAGGGGACGATTCGGTCGCGGGCGACGCCGGACACGACAGCCTCTTTGGCGGGGCAGGGTCGGACACGCTGGAAGGCGGCGCGGGCAACGACTTCCTGCATTCCGGCAGCGGCGCCGACATGTTCGTGTTCGGTTCCGGCAGCGGCCTCGACACCGTGAGCGGCTTCGACGTCGCGACGGACAAGCTGGTCATCGCCTCGGGGCTCAACGGCAGCAACCTCACGACGGCGGAGGCCGTCCTGGCCTCGGCCTTCTTCATTGCCGGCCGCGGGCTGGTGATCGGCTTCGGCGGGGACAACGGCATCGTCCTGACGGGCGTGGCGCGGGCCGACCTCACCGCCGCCAACATCCAGATCTCGGCGGCGGAGGGCCTGTCGGCCCCGGCCGACCTGGACGTCCTGTCCTAGCCGCCTAGTCGAGCGTGCGGCGGTAGCGCAGCAGCGCTACCGCCATCGCGACGGCCAGGAACGCCAGCAGCGGCCACAGTTCCGGCGCGATCTCGGCCCAGCCGCTGCCCTTGAGCAGGATGCCGCGCACGATCCGCAGGAAGTGGGTCAAGGGCAGGATCTCGCCCAGTACCTGAGCCCAGTCTGGCATCCCCCTGTACGGGAACATGAAACCCGACAGCAGGATCGACGGCAGGAAGAAGAAGAAGGCCATCTGCATGGCCTGCAGCTGATTGGCGGCCACGGTCGAGAAGGTGAAGCCGATCGACAGGTTGGCGGCGATGAAGGCGACCAGCACCAGCGACAGGAGCCACAGGCTGCCCAGCATCGGCACCCCGAACAGGAAGCGCGCCGCCAGCAGGATGACGGCCACCTGGATGTAGCCGACCAGGATGTAGGGGACGATCTTGCCCAGCATCACCTCGGCCGGACGGACCGGCATGGCGAGCAGGTTCTCCATCGTCCCCCGCTCCCGCTCGCGGGTCATGCCGAGGGAGGTCATGATCACCATGGTCATGGTCAGGATCGTGCCCATCAGGCCGGGCACGACGTTGTAGGCGGTGACCCCCTCCGGGTTGTAGCGGCGGTGGATGCGCACCTCGAAGGGCGGCGGCCGGGCGGCCTGGCCCGCCAGCACCCCGCCCAGGTCGCGCACGGCCGCGGTCTCGGCGATCCGGGACAGGGCCGCCAGGGCGTTGCTCGTCGCCGCGGGATCGGTCGCATCGGCCTCGACCAGCAGGGCCGGATGCTCGCCGCGGGCGATGCGGCGCGAGAAGTCGGACGGGACCGTCACCACGAACTGGACCTCGCCCCGCACCAGCATGGCGTCGGCCAGCGCCTCGTCGACCGGGCCGCCCACCAGGCGGAAGTAGCCGGAATTGCCGATCCCGGCCAGGAAGGCGCGCGCGAAGGGGCTCGCCTCGCCCATCACCAGCGCCGTCGGCAGGGACTTCGGGTCGGCGTTGATCGCATAGCCGAAGAGAAGCAGCTGCAGCACCGGCACGCCCACCATCATGGCGAAGGTCAGGCGGTCGCGGCGCATCTGCACGAACTCCTTGACCAGGATCGCCCAGAAGCGCCGGACCGAGAGGACGGCCCTCATTGCAGCGGGTCCTGCGCCTGCGCCATCAGGGCGATGAAGACATCCTCCAGCCCCGGCTCCACCTCGCTCCAGCGGATCGCCGGGTCGCCGCGGAACGGCGCCAGGGAGGCATCCATCGCCGCTGCGTCATGGCCGCTGACATGCAGCGCGCCGCCGAAGCGCACCACCATCTCCAGCCCGGGCAGCCCCTCCAGCCGGGCGGCCAGCGCGTCCGGCTCGGCGGTCGCCGCGCGGCGGGTGACGAGGCCGGACGTGCCGATCACGGATTCCACGGTGCCCTCGGCCAGCAGTCGGCCATAGGCGATGTAGGCGATGGCGTGGCAGCGCTCCGCCTCGTCCATGTAGTGGGTGCTGACGAGCACGGTCAGGCCGTCGGCGGCCAGGCGATGGATCTCCTCCCAGAACTCCCGGCGCGCCTTGGGATCGACGCCGGCGGTCGGCTCGTCCAGCAGCAGCAGCCGCGGCCGGTGCAGGATGCAGGCGGCCAGCGCCAGGCGCTGCTTCCAGCCGCCCGACAGCGCACCCGCCAGTTGCCGCTGCCTCGTTGCGAGCCCGAGCCGCTCCAGCGCCTCCTCCACCACCGCCCGGCGGTTCGCCATGCCGTACATGCGGGCCACGAAGTCGAGGTTCTCGCGGATGCTGAGATCCTCGTAGAGACTGAACTTCTGGGTCATGTAGCCGACCTGCCGCTTGATCGCGGGCGCGTCGCGGACGATGTCGAGGCCGAGACAGGTGCCGCTGCCGGAATCGGGCGTCAGCAGGCCGCAGAGCAGCCGGATGGTGGTCGTCTTGCCGCTGCCGTTGGGGCCGAGGAAGCCGCAGATCCGCCCCTTGGCCACCCGGATGGAGACGTCGCGCACGACCGGGCGGCCGCCGAAGCTCTTGTTCAGCCCGCGGACGTCGATCGCATGGTCCGTCATGGCGCGGGCCGCGACAGCTCGACCGGCTGCCCGGGATTGAATGCCACCCCTGCCCCGGGCCGCGCCTCCACCAGATAGACCAGCTTGGCCCGACTCTCGCGGCTGTAGATGACCGGCGGCGTGAACTCCGCCTGGGGCGACACGTAGCTGATGCGCGCCCGCAAGCCCGCCCGGCAGCCGTCGCAGCCGACGGCCAGTTCCTGGCCCACGGCGATCCCGGACAAGGCCGCCTGCGGCACGAAGAAGCGCAGCTTGACGCCGCCCGGCGGCAGCAGGGAGACGATCGGCGCGCCGGCGGGCACGAACTCGCCCGGCTCGAACAAAGTGTCGGCGGCCAGCGCGGCGGCCGGAGCGGCCAAGGTCCGCCGGGACAGCCGCCATTCGGCCTGGGCCAGGCCCGCCCGGGCGACCGCGACCGCCGCCTCGCCCGCCTCGATCTCGTCGTCGCGGGCGGCCATCCGGGCGACCGCGATGTCGGCGGCCAGCTCCGCCACCCGGGCGCGGTCGCGCTCGAACGCGGCGCGCGCCTGGTCCACCCGGTCGACCGAAACCACCTGCCCGGCCGGCAGCCGGCTCTGGCGCTGGTACTGCACCTCGCTCAGCCGCAGCGCCGCCTCGGCCTGGCGCCGCTGCGCCTCCAGGGCGTCGATCTCCGGCGTGCGGCGGCCGGTGCGCAGGTTGGCGAGCTGCGCCTCCGCCTGCGCCAGGCGGGCCGCGGCCTCCGCCCGCCCGGCCCGCTCGCTGCCGTCCTCGAGCAGGGCCAGCACCTGGCCGGCCGCGACCCGGTCGCCCCGCCGGACGCGCAGTTCCCGGAGGGTGCCGCCTTCCTGGGGTGCCATCCGCACATACTCGCCCTCGGCATAGCCGTAGAAGCGGATCGGCTGTTCCGGTGTCGTCGCGAACAGCCCGAGAACAACGGCGATCGCGCCCTGCAGCCAGTCGAGAATGCCGCTCATGGCGCGTCCTCCGTACGGCGAAGCCCGTGCAGCAGCAGGTCGACGGCACCCTGGGCCAGGGCCGCCTCGTCCATCCGGGCGGCGGCGTGGGGCTCCAGCGCGTTCTTCCACAGGGCCGTCAGCAGGATTGGCGCCGCCAGCAGGGGCGCTGCCGTCGCCGGGTCGACCGGGCGGAACTCGCCGCTCGCCACGCCCCGGGCGATCAGGCGCTGGAACACCCCGAAGCCGCGCGCCACCACCTCGTCGGCATAGAAGCGGGCCAGGTCGGGGAAGTTGGCGGCCTCGCCGATGATCAGCTTCGGGATCGCCCCCATCGGTCCCGCCGCCGCCGCGACCAGGCCTGCGACGATCTCCGCCAGCAAGGGCGCGGTCGGGCCGTCGGCGGCCTCGAGCCGGCGCTCGGCGGCAGCCAGGTTCGGCAGCAGGTGCTGACGCACTACCGCCTTGAACAGCTCCTCCTTACTGGGGAAGTAGAGGTAGAGCGTGCCCTTGCCGATGCCGGCGCGCTCCGCCACATCGTCCAGCCGGGTCGCGGCATAGCCGCGCTCGGCAAAGGCCGCCAGGGCCGCGTCGACGATCTCGCTCGGGCGGGCGTCCTTGCGGCGGCGCCAGCGCGGGGCGGTAGTCATGGAGGCACCGATCTAATAACTGACCGGCCGGTTATTTACTTCTGCCGTTCCTGCCGTGCAAGCCCTTCCCCGGCGCTAGCCGCCGCCGCTCTCCCCCTTGCCCTGCACCCCGGCCGGCAGCGCCGGATCCGACCGGCCCTCGCCGTCGTGCCAGCGCCGGATCGGACCGTCGACGTCGACCGCCGTCAGCTCGCCGCGGCGGCGCGGCAGCGCCTCGGGATGCTCCGACTGCAGGAAGTCGATCAGCTTCTCGCGCACCTCGCAGCGCAGGTCCCAGGTGGTGGGCGCGTTGCGCGCGCTGACCAGGGCGCGCAGCTGGATGGTCTCGGCGAAGGCCTCCACCACCTGCAGCGCCACCACCTGGCGATCCCACAGGGGCGAGGCCGCCGCGATCCGGGCGAGCCGCTCGCGGATGCGCGGCACCGATGCCTTGTAGTCGACATGCAGCGTGACGGCCCCGATCAGCGAGGCGGTCTCGCGGGTCCAGTTCTGGAACGGCTTCTCGATGAAATACTTGAGCGGCACCACCAGCCGCCGCCAGTCCCAGATCTTGATGACGACATAGGTCGCCGTGATCTCCTCGACGGTGCCCCACTCCCCCTCGACGATCAGGGCATCGTCGATGCGGATCGGCTGGGTCACCGCGAGCTGCAGGCCGGCGATGAGGTTGGACAGCAACGGCTGGGCCGCCAGGCCGACGATCAGGCCGGCGGCACCGCCGGCGGCCAGCAGGCTGACGCCGTACTGGCGCACGGGCTCGATCGTCATCAGGGCGGCGGCGATGGTGAACAGCATGACCAGCACCGTCGCCGTGCGGCTGAGGATGCGGGTCTGGGTGACCTGCCGGCGGGCCAGCAGGTTGTCGTCGACGTCGAGATGGAACCGGCGCAGGTAGAGGGTCGCGGCCAGATCGAGCGCGGTCACCGCGATCCATCCGAGCAGCAGGATGAAGGCGATCGTCAGGATTTTCGCGATGGCCGCCGTCGCCTCCGGCTCGAAGGGTGCCGCCGGCAGGACCAGGCCGACCGCGAAGATGATGATGGCCAGCCGGGTCGGCCCGGTCGTGCGGGTGATGAGGAGGTTGAGGAAGATCCGCTCGCCGCCGACCAGCCGGCGGACCAGCCGCAGCACCAGCCCGTGGATGGATGCCGCGATGCCCGCCGCCACGACCAGCATCACCGACCCGATCACCCATCCCGGGATCCAACCCAGGCCATCGATTCGAACTGCCTGCTCCATCGACCGCGGCTCCGTCTTCGTCTCGCCTGTCGAGCCAACGGTGCGGAGCTGAGCCGGTTCCTCCTTGCGCCCGGCCGGTGGCGGCTAGGTCACCGACTCATAATGACGTAGCCAAATTCTGGTGGCTGCGAGCTTGACGAGGGCGAGGTAGTTTTCGGGGTGCTTCTCGAAGCGGGTGGCTACGGCGCGGAAGTGCTTGAGCTTGCTGAAGAAGCGCTCGACGAGGTTGCGGTAGCGGTAGAGGAAGGGACTGAAGGCGACAGTGGCCTTGCGGTTGCGCTTGGGCTTGACGCAGGCCCAGGCGCCTCGATCGGCCAGCGCCTGGCGCAGGGCATTGGAATCGTAGGCGCGGTCGGCCAGCAGGATCTGCCCCTCTTTCATTCCGTCCAGCATGTCGGCCGCACTGCGGCCGTCATGCGCCTGCCCCGGCGTCAGCTTCACGGCGACGGGCCGCCCCTCGGCATCGACCAAGGCATGGATCTTCGTCGTCAGCCCACCTCGCGAGCGCCCCATGCATCGGGGGTCAGGAACGTCCCCGCAGGTGGCTTCCGGCCCCCCTTTTTACCGTTCGCACCGTGCTGGTGGACGCGGATCGAAGAGCTGTCGATCATCTGGAGGTCCCCGTCGTAGGCCGCCGAAACCGCCGCGAAGATGCGATCCCAGACCCCCAGCTTGCGCCACCGGACGAAGCGGTTGTAGCAGGTCGTCGCCGGCCCGTAGCGCTCCGGGATGTCCGCCCACGGCGAACCCGTCCGCAGCCGCCAGTAGATGCCGTTCAGCACCCGGCGGTCGTCCACGCGCGGCACTCCGCGCGGCTTGTTCGGCAACAGCAGCTCAATGATCGACCACTCGAAGTCCGTGATCTCGTACCGGCGAGGCTTCATCCATACTCTCCCTCGCCAGAGGGAATCACGACAGCCCTCAAACCGCTACCCGTTTATGAGTGCGTGACCTAGCCCAGTCCGCCCAGGACGGCCGGAATCGCGGCGGGCAGGTCGTCGGCGATCAGGCCCGGGCCGCAGGCGCCGCCCGCCGCGCCGTGCAGCCAGACGGCCATGGCGGCGGCCTCGAAGGCCGGCATTCCCTGGGCCAGCAGCCCGACGCAGATGCCGGCCAGGACGTCGCCGGTGCCGGCGGTGGCCAGCCAGGGTGGGGCGTTGCCGTTGATCGCCGCCCGCCCGTCGGGCGCGGCAATGACCGTGTCGGCGCCCTTCAGCACCACCACCGCCCCGCTCTCGGCCGCAGCCGCCCGCGCCCGGGCGAGCCGGTCGCCCTGGACGGCGAACAGGCGCGCGAACTCCCCGTCGTGTGGCGTCAGGATGGTCGGGCCGCGGACGGCGCGGAACAGGTCGGCCGGGCGGTCGGCGAAGGCGGTGAGCGCGTCGGCGTCCAGCACCGTCGCGCGCCCGGCGGCCAGCACGGTCGCGGCCAGGGTGCGCAGCGCCGGCCCCGCCCCGCCGCCCGGGCCGAGCAGCCAGGCGTTGCGGCGCGGGTCTTCGAGCAGCGCCGGGATCTCGGCGTCCGCGGCCAGCAGCAGCGCCGCCGGCTGGGCCGCATACCCCGCCAGTGCCGCGACCGGTGCCGCCACGGTGACGAGGCCCGCCCCGGCCCGGGCCGCGGCATGTGCCGCCAGCCGCGCCGCGCCGGTCAGCCGCCCGCCGCCCACCACCACCGCATGGCCGAAGCGGTACTTGTGGTCGTCGGCGCCGCGCAGCCGCCGGGCAGCGCGCCACAAGCCAGGCGCGTTGGCGAAGGTGGCGGGGGCGATCGTATCCAGGACCGCGGGCGGGATGCCGATGTCGGCGACCAAGGTCGGGCCGCACAGGCCCCGCCCCGGCTGCAGCAGGTGCCCCGGCTTGCGCCGGAAGAAGGTGACGGTCAGCGCCGCGGCCACCGCATGGCCCCGCACCCGTCCGGTATCGCCATCGAGACCCGACGGCACGTCGATCGCCACGACCGGCGTCCCGGCCGCAGCGGCCCGGGCCAGCGTCGCCGCCGCCACCCCGTCGACCGGGCGCGACAGGCCGGCCCCGAAGATCGCGTCGACCACCAGCCCGGCCCCATCGACCACATCCGGGGCCATCGCCCGGACCGGGCCGGACCACAGCCGCGCATGGTGCGCGGCGTCGCCCGCCAGGCGGGCCGGATCGCCGAAACGGGCCACCGTCACCGGCCAGCCGGCCCGGGCCAGCCAGCGCGCCGCGACATAGCCGTCGCCGCCATTGTTGCCCGGGCCGCACAGCACCACCACCGGGCAGGGCTGCCAGCGCCGGGCGACGGCGACCGCGACCGCACGGCCCGCCGCCTCCATCAGAACGGCGCCCGGCGTGCCGCCGGCGATGGCGGCGGCATCCGCCCGCCCCATCTCCGCGACCGTCAGCAGCGCTTCCGGCATCGCGACGGGGCCCATCTTCACAAGGGCGAGCGTCACAGCGGCGAGGTCACGTGCCCGCCATCGACGGTGATGGTGGTGCCCGTCATGTAGCGGCCGGCGTCGGATGCGAGCAGCAGCAAGGCCCCGTCCAGGTCCTCGGGCCGGCCGAGGCGGCGCTGCGGGATGCGGCGGATCACCGCCTCGCCGGCCGGGCTGGCGAAGAAGGCGCGGTTGATGTCGGTCTCGATATAGCCCGGCGCGATGGCGTTGACCCGGATGCCGTGGCGGGCCCATTCGAGCGCCAGCACCCGCGTCAGGTGCACCAGCCCCGCCTTGGACGCGGCATAGGCGGCAAGCTGCCCGGCGGTGCGGAAGGCGGTGACCGACGCGATGTTGACGATGGAGCCGCCATGGCCGCGCGCCACCAGGTGCCGGGCGACCGCCTGGGCGACCAGGAAGGCGCCGCGCAGGTTGGTGTCCATGGTCCCGTCCCAGTCGGCGGCCGTTGTCTCCAGGGCCGGCTTGGCGGTGGCGATACCCGAGTTGTTCACCAGGATGTCGATCGGCCCCATGGTGTCGGCCACCCGGGCCACCGCCGCCTCGATCGAGTCCGGGTCGATCACGTCCAGCGCCACCGACATGGCGTGGCCGCCGGCATCGCCGATCTCGCGGGCCACCGCATGCAGCCGGTCCTTGCGCCGGGCCGCCAGCGCCACCCGGGCGCCGGACCGGGCCAGCGCATGGGCGAAATGCCGGCCGAGGCCGCCGGACGCGCCGGTCACCAGGGCCACCTTGTTGGCGAGCGAGATCTCCATGGGCTACGGCTCCTTCCCGAGGGCTTGTTCCCTTCCTTGTCCCGGTCCCGGGGCGGCCCGGTCAAGCTTCGCGACTGGAGGTCGCGCCGTTCGGTGCTAGATTGGCTGCAGGACACGTCGAGGCCCCGCCCCATGCATATCGATATCTTCTCCGACGTCATCTGCCCCTGGTGCTTCATCGGCAAGCGCCGGCTGGCCCGCGCCCTGGCGGCCGACAGCGACATCGCCGTCACCGTGCGCTGGCGCGCCTTCATGCTCAATCCCGACATGCCGGCCGAGGGCATGGACCGGCAGGCCTATCTGGCGCTGAAGTTCGGCAGCCCCGCCCAGTCGCGCCGCGTCTACGACAACGTGCTGCAGGCGGCCGAGCAGGAAGGGCTGGTGCTGGCGCTCGACCGCATCCCGCGCACGCCGAGCACGGTGGCGGCTCACCGCCTGATCCGCTGGGCGACCGAGCAGGGCCTGGCCGACCCGGTCGTGGAGGCGCTGTTCCGCGCCTACTTCCAGGAGGGACGCGACATCGGCGAGCCGGCCGAGCTGGCCACCATCGCCGGCGAATCCGGCCTCGACGCCGCGGCCGCCCGCGCCATGCTGGCGACACCCGGCGGCGAGGCGGAGATCCTGAGCGAGGACCGCTCGGCCCGGCGGATCGGCATCAACGGCGTTCCATGCTTCATCTTCGACGGCCAGTACGCCGTCTCCGGCGCCCAGGAGCCGGAAGTGTTCGCGCCGATCTTCGCGGCCGCCCGCTCGGGCGCGCTCACCTCGTCCGCCGCGCAGTAGCCGGATGGCAGGCCCGCCCCGGCGGACCTGCCGTTCTCGGGTCAGGGCGCCGACCAGGCCCGCCATTCGGATTCGTGCGCGGCCAGCCACTCGGCCGCCACCTCCGGCAGGGGGCGCCGCTCCACGTCGACCGCCGCCGACATGCGCTCCAGCTCCGGCCCGTCGATGCGCAGCCGGGTCAGGATGCGGTGCGCCTTCGGCCATTTGCGCGCCACGTCGACGCCCGCATACTTCCAGATCTCGCCGGACGGCTTGCCGCAGTCATAGGCCTTGTCGGGGTTGATGCCCCATTTCGGGTCCGCGTAGCAGGCGGGCTCGTACTCGGGGAACTTCACCCACTCCCCCTCGAACTTCGCGTTGATCCAGTGCGGGCTGTAGACCCAGACCATCAGGGGCGCCTTGCGGGCATAGGCATCCTGCAGGTCGGCGTACATCGCCGCCTCGTTGGTGGCGTCGACCACCACGAAGGGCAGCCCCAGCGCGTCGATCCGCTCGGCGTCGAAGCCGCCCCACACCCCAGGGATGCCCAGGTAGCGGCCCTTGGGCGCGGTATCGGCCGTCGCGAAGGCGGGCCCGCACTTCAGCAGCGCCCGCCAGTCGGGCAGGCCGGGGCAGCGCTCCTTCATGTAGAGCGGGTACCACCAGTCCTCGATCGCACGGGGCCCGAGCGCGCCCAGCCGCTCGACCTTGCCGGTCGCCTCGCCGCGCCGCATCGCCGGCTGGGCGGTGGTGTCCCACTGCTCGGTCACCACGTCGACCCGGCCCGCCGCCATCGCATCGAGGCCCGCCAGATAGTCGGTCACGACATAGCGCACGCGATAGCCGTTGCGCTCCAGGATCCCGCCCGCCAGGCGGGCCGTCAGCTGCTGGCCGGTCCAGTCATGGACGGCGATGCGGATCGGATCGCGCGATTCCTGCGCGGGCGCGGCTCCGGCCGCGGCAACCGTCACCGCCATCGCCAGCAATGCGGATTTCAGCATTTCCTCTCCGCTTCGTCGGCTGTCCTCCTTCTATCGAAGCATGTCCGGGCCGATCCGAACAGCACCCATGCTTGCCTACCGCACCACGGCCGGTTCCTGGCGCATCTCGAAATAGCGGCGGCCGATCGCCGTCTGGCTCTCGTAGATCGAACCCTTGAAGCGCGGCGGCGGCAGCGGCATGCGCACCGGGGCCGGCACGATGCGCGGCTCGATGCCGGAGCGGCCGGCCACCAGACGCGCTTCGAAGTCCGCGAAATCCGGCACCCCCATCAGCGGATAGGCGTCGGCCGCGGCAAACTCGTAGAGCAGCAGGGTGCGCGGCCGGCTGGAGAAGTTCTGGGCCGAGCCGTGCACCGCCCGGACATGGTGGAAGCTCATCGACCCGGCCCGCCCGAGCAGCGGCACGGCGGGCGCCAGATCGAGCCCCGGGCACTGCGCCGGGTCCATCGCGCCGCAGAAGTGCCCGGTGTCGTCGTGATGGTTCCAGGTCGGCCCCTGGTGCGACCCCGGCACCACCAGCATGGCCCCGTTGTCCAGGTCGACATCGTCGAGCAGCACGCCCACCGCCAGCACGTCGTCGTTGGTGTGCGGATAGAAGGCCCAGTCCTGGTGCCATTCCACCGGCGAGCCGTAGCCCGGCGCCTTCATGTTGATCTTCGAGCCGTGCAGCCTGACGTCGGGGCCGAGAAGCTGGCGCAGGATGTCGACCATCGGCCCGTAGCCGGCCAGTTCGCGGAAGAACGGAAAGTTGGCGTGCGGCACCTTGATGCGGCGGACGCGCGGCGCGTCGGGCCGGTGCGAAGGTTCCAGGTCATAGACCTTGCTGTGCGTCTCCAGCCCGCGGGCGCCGTCGCAGATCTCGGCCACCATCTGGCGAATCTTGCTCAACGTCGCACCATCGAGCACGTTGGGGGCCACGACGTAGCCATTCTGGCGGTAGGATTCGACCTCGGACATGGAAAGCATGCGCCAACCTCCCCTCTCTTCGCTGCGGGAATCATGACCGTCCCGCTGTTTGTCGATATGTTAGCGCTGTCACGCCCGGCCGGTCAATGAGCGGCACGCGCGCGCGATCCCGAGGCGCCGGCGGGCGTCCGCGCATCGAGGATGTCGCGGCGCTGGCCGGCACCACCGCCATCACCGTGTCCCGCACCCTGCGCCAGCCGCAGAAGGTGGCGCCGGAGACGCGCCGCCGGGTGCTGGAGGCGGTGGAGACGCTGGGCTACATCCCGAACCTGTCGGCGAGCGCGCTCGCCTCCCGGCGCAGCGGCATCATGGCCCTGGTCGTGCCGACCATCGCCAACTCGGTCTTCGCCGAGACCGTCGACGGCTTCTCGGAGGTCGCGGGCCGGGCCGGGTTGCAGATCCTGCTCGGCCAGGGCACCTATTCCCCCGAGGCCGAGCACCGCCTGCTGACCGCGCTGGCCGGGCGCCAGCCGGACGCGCTGGCCCGGATCGGCGTCGTCCGGCGGCCGGAAACCCGCGCCCTCCTGCAGCGCACGCGCATCCCCATGGCCGAGACCTGGGACCTGACCCAGGACCCGATCGATCTGGTGGTCGGCTTCTCCAACCGGGCGGCCGGCCTGGCCATGACCCGGCACCTGGTCGCCCGCGGCCGGCGGCGCATCGCCTTCATCGGCAGCGACGACGACCGCGCGGCGGCCCGCCGCCACGGCTACGAGGAGGCGCTGGCCGAGGCCGGCCTGCAGCCGGCCGCCCCGGCGATCCGGGTGCAGGAAATCTCCTACGGCGCCGGCCGCCGCGCGCTCCGCGCCCTGCTGCAGCTGGCGCCGGAGGTTGATGCCGCCTTCTGCGCCAACGACGTGCTGGCGGTGGGCGCCTTGCTGGAATGCCGCTCGTTCGGCGTCTCGGTGCCCGACCGGCTGGCGGTGGCCGGGCTGGGCGACCTGGAGATCGCCCAGGAGCTGTCCCCGGCGCTCACCACCGTGCGGATCCCGTCCCGCGCGATCGGCGCCCGGGCGGCCGAGCTGCTGCTGGCCCGGGTGGCGGGCGAACCGGTCGACCAGCGGATCGTCGACCTCGGCTTCGAGATCGTCGAGCGGGAAAGCGCCTGACCCTCAGAGGCGGGCCAGCACCCGGTCGACCATCCGGCCGGCGAGGCCCAGATAGCGGGCCGGGTCGCACAGACGTTCCAGGCCCGGCCGGTCGACATGGCGGACGATCTCCGCGTTCTCGGCCAGCAGGTCGACCAGCGGCCGCTCCTCGGCGATCGCCCGGCGGCACAGGTCGTAGACGAGGTGGTGGGCCTGCTCCCGCCCGAGATGGGGGGCGAGCCCCATCATCACCGCCTCGGACACGATCAGCCCATGGGTGACCGCCAGGTTGGCGCGCATCCGCCCGGCATCCACCTCCAGCCCCGACACCAGGAAGCGCGCCTGGGCGAGCGCGCCCGCGGTCAGGCAGAAGATCACGGGCAGGGCCACCCACTCGATCTGCCAGGGGCCGGCGGAGCGCTCGTGCTCGGCCACCATCGCCTCCAGCAGCGCCGCCACCTGGGGCCGGGCGGCGGCGACGGCGGCATGGATGTAGATGCAGGAGACGGGGTTGCGCTTTTGCGGCATCGTGCTGCTGGAGCCGCGGCCCGGCGCGAACGGCTCGAACACCTCCGCCACCTCGGTCTGCATCATCAGCTTGACGTCGGTGGCGAGCTTGCCGAGCGTGCCGCCGACCAGGCCCAGGAAGCAGCCGGTCTCGGCAATGCCGTCGCGCAAGGTGTGCCAGGCGATATCGGGCTGGCCCAGGCCCAGCTCCGCCATCAGCAATGCCTGGGCCTCCAGGCCTCCCTGCGGCAGGGAGGCGAGCGTGCCGGCCGCCCCCGCGAACTCCCCGACCAGGACCCGCGGCCGCAGTTCCTCCAGTCGCCGGCGGTGGCGCTCGACGGCGGCCAGGATGCCGGCCATCTTGTAGCCGAAGGTGACCGGCACCGCCTGCTGCAGGTTGCTGCGCCCGGCCACCGGCGTGTCGCGGTGGCGCCGCGCCAGATCGGCCAGCGCCGCCGACAGGGCCGTCAGGTCGGCCTCGACCAATGCCAGGCCCTCACGGACCTGGAGAATGGTGGCGGTGTCGGTCACGTCCTGGGTGGTGGCGCCCCAGTGGCAGTACTGGCCGAGCCCGTCGCGGCACAGGCCGACCAGCTGCTGCACCAGGCCGATCACCGGCGATCCCGCCTGCTCGGTCTGGCGGGCGAGCCGCTGCAGGTCGATGCGCTCGATCCGGCAGTTGCGTTCGATCTCGTCGGCGGCGGCCTCAGGGATCAGCCCGAGGCGCCCCTGCACGCGGGCCAGCGCCGCCTCGACCTCCAGATATCGCGCCGTGCGCCGCTCGTCGGAGAAGACGGCCCGCATCGCCTCGGTGCTGAAGAGATTGCCGAGGATCGCAGAATCGATCGCGGTGGCAGCCATGGGGTCCTTCCCTCCGTCAATCCGCGCCCGCGATGTCCGCGTCCTCGCCCGCAAGCGCGGCCAGTCCGACCAGTGCGGCTGCCGGGTGGCGGACGATCGCCACCGGCACCCGCTCCAGCCATGGGCGGAAGCGGCCCTTGGCGACGAACCGCTCGCGGAAGGCGCTGGCGGCGAGGAAAGGGGCGATGCGCGGGGCGATGCCGCCCGCGACCCGCACGCCGCCCGACGACCGGAAGGTCAGGGCCAGGTTGCCGGCGAAGCCGCCCAGCATGGCGCAGAACATGGCGAGCGCCGCCTCCGCGACCGGGCAGGTGCGGTCGAGCGCCGCCCGGGTCACCGCCCCGGGGGTTCTCTCCCCGACCGCGATCCCGTCGCGCTCGGCGATCGCCTGGTAGAGGTTGACGAGCCCGGGACCGGACAGGGCGCGTTCGGCCGAGACATGGCCGAACCGGGCGCGCAGCCAGCCGATCACGGCCGCCTCGGCCTCGTCGGCCGCCGCCAGCGTGGCATGTCCGCCCTCGCCCGCCACCACCTGCGCCGGCGGGCCCGGCAGATAGGCCGCGACGCCCAGTCCCGTCCCCGGCCCGAGCGTCACCACCGGCGCCAGGGGATCCGCGGCGGCCCCCGCCAGCTCGATCAGGTCGTCGCCCTCCAGGCCCGGCATGGACCAGGCGACCGCGGCGAAGTCGTTGACGAGCCGAACTGATCCCAAGCCGAAGGCATCCCGCAGCCGCGGGCCGTCCACCTCCCAGCCGGCGTTGGTGAGCTGCATCCGGTCGCCGTCGACCGGTCCCGCGACGGCCAGCAGGGCCCGCGTCGGCGGCGGCCCCGCATGGCCGGCGAGCGCCGTGCGCAGCGCCGCCTCCAGCGTGGGATGGGCGGCGGTGGCGACCGGCGCCAGGAGCGTGATCCGGCCGCCGGCCAGGATCGCGAAGCGGGCGTTGGTTCCGCCGATGTCGGCCAGCAGCGTCGGGGATGGGTGGATCGGGGATGAGGGCATGGGCACTTCAGGCGATTGGCGGGAGGCGGGCCAGGCTTCGGCACAGTGGCGTCAACGCCGGCCCGGTCGATCGGGATCCGGCGCGCCCTCGACCATCGGCGAGGGCGTGGCGCGCATCGCGGGCCGGGCCGCCATGCGCGCGAACCAGCGGTCGAGCGGCGGGTAGCGTTCCAGCATGGCCCGCCCTTCCGGAGCCATGCGGAAGCAGGCGAACATCGGCGCGGCGTGCAGATCCGCCAGGGTCGGCCTCGCGCCCGCGCCCGCGAGCCAGTCGGCGTCGCCGATGAAGCCGGCCAGCGCGTCGCAGCACCGCTCCGCCACCAGCAGGCCCGCCGCGATGCGCGCCGCGTCGACCGGCTCGCCGCGCAACGGCTTGCGCACCCGTTCGACGAAGACGTCCCAGACCAGCGCCCGGTAGGCATAGGAATCGAGCAGCCCGACGATCTGCGCCATGCGCGCACGGACCTCCACCGGGACCGGCTGGAGGGCCGGGCCCGCGAAGGCCTCGTCGACATAGCGGGTGATCGCCGCCGTCTCGAACAGCGCCAGCTGACCGTGACGGAACGCCGGAATCCGCCCGAACGGGTGCATCCGCAGATATGCCTCCGGCACCGGATCGAGTGCGAATATGTCCACTATCTCAAAATCATAGGAGATATTCTTCTCGATCAGCGCGAGCCGGGCGATGCGGGTGTAGACGCTGTATTCGGCCCCGAACAGGACAGGCTTGGTCATGGCCGGTGCAGCTTCGGCCAGGACGCATCGATCGGCAAGGCCGCAGCCGGCTTCCGGACGCCGCTACCGGCCCTGTCGGGGCTTGTGGACCGCCTGCCGGGCGGGTTTGGCCGATGCCGCCTTCCGGGTCGGCGCCGGCTTTGCGGTGGGCTTCACGGGCCCGGCCTTCGCCGAAGCGGCGGCCTTGACCGCCGCCGGCTTGCGCGTCGGCACCGGCACGGCGGCGCGCGCCCGCGCGCGGACCGGCGGACGGGCCCTGGCCTGCCCGGCCCAGGGTCCGAGCGGCGGCGGCGGCAGGCCGGCCGAATCGAGCTTCTGCACCTGCGGGTCGGGCCGGCACGGGTCGAACAGGTCGCCCGCCCGACCCGCGGGCGCCCTGCACCCGCCGGCGGGAACCAGCCGCTCGCCCGGCATGGCGACGCTGGCGTCCTTCACCGGCAGGGTGTGGCGGTAGACGGTGGCCCGGATCCGGCCGATGTCGTTCATCGGCTCCTTGACCTCGGCACAGCCCGCCAGAACCAGGCAAAGACCGAACAGCGCCCGACGGATGAGGCCGGCCGCCGGGGAGGACCGGGCCCGCGACCTGGTGCCGGCGCGTCCGGCTGTCGATGGAAGTCGATTCATGGCTGACGGACAGCATCATACCGGGGCACTAGGCCCCGAGGGTAGCCAGGCGGCGGGGACGCACCGGCAGGAGCTGGCGGACCGCGGCCCGGGTCGCAGCCGTCACATGGCGTTCGACGGCCAGGTACCAGCCGACGCTGACCAGAACCGTCGCCAGCATCATCGCCGCGAAGGCGAGGTCCGGATTCTCCGCCACCGGCCGGGACAGCAGCCGGATGACTGCGAGCATGATCGGCAGGTGGCACAGATAGAGGGCATAGGAGGCATCGCCGAGCACGACCAGCGCCCGCCCGGCCGTCCATCCGCGCGCTTCCAGCGCGACCGCCAGGGCCACCGCGGCCACGCCGAAGGGCCCCACCACGAGAACCCGCTCGAGGATCGTCTCGCTATGCCAGCCGACGGCCATCACCAGGGTCGCGGCGAGCGCCGCCAGGCTCCAGGACGGACGGGGCGCGCCGAACCGCGCCACGGCAGCGGCCAGCAGCGCACCCGCGGCGAATTCCAGGGCGTACGGGGTCAGCCACAGGCTGCCCTTGCCCATCACCGCCAGCGCGCACGCCGACCAGAGGGCAAGCACGGCCAGGATGGCCGGCCGGGGCAGCAGCATCGAGGCGGCGAACACCAAGTAGAACATCACCTCCAGCGTCAGCGTCCAGGCGACGATGATGACCAGGGTCCCGCCCAGGGGAAACAGGAACAGCGAGCCCTGCAGGTTGAACCGGGCGAAGTCCGCCCCATCCACGAGATGGGCCAGCAGCACCGCGATCACCAGCCACGGCCAGTAGCCGAGATAGACCCGTGCCAGGCGCGTCACCAGGAAGGCGGCAGCGTCGGCGGGGCCCTGCCGGCCCCGGGTTGCGTGCCAGATGATGTAGCCGGAGATGACGAAGAAGACGTCCACCCCGGCCATGCCGTAGGGCGTAAACGCGGCCAGGAACGGCCCGAGCCAGGTGCCCGTGCCGATCGCGAAATACTGGGTGCCGGCATGGTAGGCCAGGACCGCGAATGCGGCCAGGAAGCGCAGCGCCTGGATGTTGCGGATCATGGCGCAACCACGCGCGGCGCCCGCCGCCTGGACTGCCCCATCTCCACCCGACTCCAGAATTAGCTTCGCTTGCGCCATAGGCACTACACGAACCGATGCCGCCATGTCGACAGCGGACGCTCGCGAGACGCGCGCACATCGGCGCTGGCGATCGCCCGGCCATCGACCAGATTGGCGCTGCGCGACCCGGCCGGAACCTGCCATGCTGCGGCCAATGGCCACGGCTCTGGGCCACAGCGGGGAGGATGGGCGATGGAGATGCGGAAGTTCGGCCGGAGCGGCCTCGAACTGTCGGCGCTGGGGTTCGGCTGCGGCGCGGTGGGCGGGCTGATGGTGCGGGCCAGCGCCGCCGAGCAGGAGCGTACGGTGGCCGATGCCCTGGCGGCCGGTATCAACTACTTCGATACCGCGGTCCAGTACGGCGACGGCCAGTCGGAGCGCAATCTCGGCCGGGTACTGCGCGCGCTGCGTCCACCCGGCCCGGTCGTGATCGGGACCAAGGTCCGGCTCCAGCCGGACGAGTTCGGGCGGATCGGCGACGCGATCGTCGCCTCCCTGGAGGGCAGCCTCTCCCGCCTCGGCCTGGAGCGGGTCGACATCCTCTACCTGCACAACCCGATCACGGCGGCCGGCGCGGGCATGGACATCGCCCTGGCCCAGGTGCTGGACGAGGTCATCCCGGCCTTCGACCGGCTGCAGGCCGCGGGCAAGATGCGGCTCGCCGGCATCACCGCGGTCGGCGAGACCGCCGCCCTCAAGACCGTGCTGGCGACGGGCGCCATCGACGCGGCCCAGGTCGTCCACAACCTGCTGAACCCCTCGGCCGCCACCGGGCTGCCGGCGGGCTGGCCGGGACAGGACTACGCCCGGCTGCTCGAGGACGCGGACGCAGCCGGCGTGGGCGTGGTCGGTATCCGCGTCCTGGCCGGCGGCGCGCTGTCGGGGACGGCGGAGCGTCATCCGATCGCCAGCCCGGCGCCTGCCCCGATCGGCTCCGGCCAGCGCTACGAGGACGATCTCGACCGCGCCCGCCGCCTGCTGGCGCTGGTCGAGGAGGGCCTGGTCGGCAGCCTGGCCGAAGCCGCCACCCGTTTCCCGCTCTCCCACCCCGCGGTCGGCACCATCCTGGTCGGCATGGCCAGCCACGAGCAGTTCGCCCAGGCGCTGGCGGCGGCCCGCCTGGGACCGCTGCCCGAAGCGGCGCTGGCCCGGCTGGCCGAACTCCAGCCGGGCTTCGGCGCCGGCTAGATGCGGTGCTTCTTCTTCGCCCGCTGCGCCACAGCCGGACGGTCGGTCGGGGGAAAGTCGGCCGTGCGCAGGGCAGCGGACCCGCCCGGCAGGGTCACCGCCTGCCTGGTGTCGACCAGCTTGCGGTGCTCGACCCGGAACAGCTGGGTGCTGCGCTCCAGGACGGTGCCGACCAGCAGCATGCGGCTGTCGGCGGAGAAGGCGGCGCTGCGCGGCCACGCGCCGACCGGTGCCTCGTCGATCGCCACCAGCCGCTTGTCCTTCACCCGGAGCAGCACGACCTTCCCCGTCCCGGCGTGGAACGGCGACGCTTTCGGCTTGTCGGAGCCGTTGACCACCATGGCTGCGGCCAGCCGGCCGTTGGGGGCGATCGCGACGCCGACGGGCGTCTGGCCGACGCTGACCGTGTCGACCACCCGGTAGGGTTCCTGGGTCAGGTCGATCAGGCTGATGGTGTCGGCGTCGCCGTCGCCGCGGCCGGCATTGGCAACCAGCGCGACCTCGCCCGTGGGGCTGATCGCCAGGGCCTGCGGCCGCAGGCCGGCGCTGATATCGCGCTGCGCGGGCGCGACCCGGTCCCCGTCGATGCGCAGCACCGATATCCGGCTGTCGCCGTCGCGGGTGACCAGCGCGCGCCGCCCGTCGGGGGTGACCGCGACGTGGCGCACCCCGATCCCCGGCTCGCCGAGCGCGATCGTGCCGAGGCGGGCCAGCGCCGTGCCGTCCACCCGGAAGACCGACACGGTCCCCGCGGCATGGTTGGCGACCAGGGCGAGACGATCATCGGGCGTGAAGGACACCCCCGAGGCCCCTGCCCCCGCCTCGATCGTCTGCACCAGCCGCGGCGGGCTCTGGGTCAGGTCGATCACCGATACCCGGTCGTCCGGTACCTGCCGGGCGGCATCGGCCGGATCGGTCTTCGCGGCCGAGGTGACCAGCGCCAGCTTCTCGCTGCGGCTCACGGCGACGCTGCCGCCCAGGCCCGCCAGGGCGGTCGGCACCGCCAGCTGCCCCTTCGCCTCGACCCCGCCGTCCGTGAAGCGCATCACGGTGATGGTTCCGGGCGAGGGCTTGGCGACCGGCCCGACGACACCGTCCTGCAGCGTGGTCGTTGCGTCATTGGCGGAGATCACGGTCTGCGCCGCCGCGGCGAGCGGCAGCGCGGCCAGCAACGCACCCAGGGCCGCGGCGCGGCCTGCCCGATTCGTCATCGCTTCCTTCCCGCCCGGACCGCCGCCTTCGGGCGGAGAACGGCCCACTTCGACGCCGGTCAGGATAGGCCCGGGGCGATGCGCCGGATAGGGCCGGCCCGACGAGGCCCGATCAGCCGGGCTGCTTCTCGATGACGCAGAAGCGGTTGCCGTCGGGGTCCGCCAGGACGACGTAGTCGGCACCGTCGGGATAGCGCCAGTCGACGCGCCGCGCGCCCAGGGCGACCAGGCGCTCGACCTCGGCCGCGCGGTCGGCGGCGTAGAGATCCAGATGGTGGCGCTGGTGGCTCTCGGCGTCGGACGAGACCGCCGAGATGGCGAACTGCACGCCGGGACCTTCGCGCGGCACCAGGATCGCCCAGTCCTCGGACGGTTCCCGCAACGGCCGGTACGCCAGCGCTTCGCACCAGAAGCGGATCGCCCGCGGCACGTTGCGGACGCCCCAGACGATCGAACCGACTCTCAGCATGGCCTTGTCTTCATCATGGCCCCGGCATCCACGGCCGTCGCACGCCACGGAAGCTGCGGCGGCTGCCCCGGACGGATCCGGGGCAGCCGCCTGCGTTCGCTACGCCGCGCTCTTCTGCGCGTCGCGGCTCATGCTCGCCCAGACATCGTCCAGCGCCTTGCCGAACCGGGCCAGCATCTGGTCGATCTCGTCCGCGGTGATGATGAGCGGCGGCGAGAAGCCGATGCTGTCGCCCATGGCGCGGATGATGAGGCCGTGCGTCTCGGCGGCCTTGGCGATCTGCGGGCCGACCCGCTCCTCGGGCCGGAACGCCTCCTTGGTCGCCTTGTCGCGCACCACCTCGACCGCGCCGACCAGGCCGACGCCGCGGACCTCGCCCACCAGCGGATGGTCGGCGAAGCGCCGCAGGCCCGCCTGCAGGACCGGAGCGACCGCCCGCACATGGGTCATGATGTCCCGCTCTTCATAGATCTTGAGCGTCTCGACGGCGACGGCGGCGGCGACCGGATGGGCCGAATAGGTGAAGCCGTGCCCGAACATGCCGACCTTGGCCGAGTTGTCGGCGATCGCCTGATAGACCGGATCGGAGATGGCGATGCCGGAGATCGGCAGGTAGGCCGAGGACAGGCCCTTGGCGACGACCAGGATGTCCGGGCGGATGCCGAAGGTCTCGGAGCCGAACATGTTGCCGGTCCGCCCGAAGCCGCAGATCACCTCGTCGGCGACCATCAGCATGTCGTACTTCTTGACGACCTTCTGGATCTTCTCGAAGTAGGTCTTCGGCGGCACGACGACCCCGCCCGCGCCCATCACCGGCTCGGCGATGAAGGCGGCACAGGTCTCGGCCCCGCCTTCGGCGATGATCAGCTTCTCCAGGTTGTCGGCCAGGCGGGTCGCGAAATCCTCCTCGCTCTCGCCGGGCAGCGCGCCGCGATAGAAATGCGGGCAGTCGGTGTGGACGACCCCGGCCAGCGGCAGGTCGAACTCGCGATGCAGCGCCGGCAGGCCGGTCAGGCTGCCCGCCATCAGGGTCGAGCCGTGGAAGGCGCGCTGGCGCGACACGAACTTCTTCTTCTTCGGCCGGCCGAGGGCATTGTTGTAGTACCACACCAGCCGGATCACGGTGTCGTTGGCCTCGGAGCCGGAATTGGCGAAGAACACCTTCGACATCGGCACCGGCATCATGGCCAGCAGGCGCTCGGCCAGGTCGATCCCCGGGTCGTGCGACTTGTGGTTGTAGATGTGGTAGTAGGGCAGCGTATTCAGCTGCCTGGTCGCCGCGTCGGCCAGCCGCTTCTCGCTGAAGCCGAGCGAGGCGCACCACAGGCCGGCCATGCCCTCGATGTAATCCTTGCCGTCCTCGTCGAAGACGCGCACGCCCTCGCCCCGGGTGATGACGACCGCCCCCTGCTTCTCGTGGGCGCGGAAGTTCGTCTGCGGATGCAGCAGCGTCGCGACGTCGCGGCTGCTGGCGGAATTTCCAGGCTGGGCCATTGCTTGTTCCTCTGTGAAGGGCCGGCGGTCGGAATGAGGATATCGGCGCCGGCTCTTTGCCCGCAACATACAGCAACTTGCGCCCGAGAACCGCCCTGTTCCGTGCGACATCGTGCGGCGGATGGCCCCCCGGTTGGCTTCTCCCTCCAGCCGGCCGGTCACGAGCCGTCTCCGGAGGGGGACGGAATTGATTCACCTCAACGCACGGCCGTAAGTTCCGGGGCAGTATCATCGCTGCCAACCGAGCAAGGGAGCGTGATCGTGATCCAGACGGCCGGCCCCCATTCCCACATGGGCGATCGCGCGAACCGGATGGCCTGCGCGCGGCGCTCGGCGGTGAACGGCCGGCTCGGCCGATGGCCGTGAAGCTCTCCCTGCCGATCGGGGCCTTCGCGGCGCTGGCGGCCGCCTCGCTCGGCGGCTTCGCGCTCGTCTCCGGCTGGCCGGGTCCTGCCCCGAGCGCCGCCACGGCGCCCCTTGCGGACCCCCAGGCAAGCGCCCGGCTGGATGCCGTCGAGGAACGCCTGCGCCGGCTGGAGGATACCGCGACCGCGCATCCGGCGGACCAGGCGAAGGCTCGATCCGGCGGGCCGGCCCCGGCCGAGCGCTTTCTCGTCGGCCTGCTGCACCTGCAGAACGTCGCCGCATCGGCGCGGCCGTGGCAGCGCGAACTGCAGCTGGTCCTCGATCTCGCCCGTCCGACCCCGCTCGCGCCGGCCCTGACGCAGGTGCTGGCTTTCCATGCGCCCCGCGGCGTGCCGACCCGCGCCCAGCTCCGCGCCCGCTTCGCGGCGCTGCGACCGGACCTGCTGGCCTACGCCCCCGCCGAGGCAGGGGTGGCGGGACGGCTGCTCCAGGGCGGCCAGATGGCCGCGGCCGGGCTGGGCCTGGCCGCGCCTGTGCCGCCCGGCCGGACCGAGGCAGCGCTCGCCAGCATCGCCGAGCACCTGGCCCGCGGAGACCTCTCCACCGCCCTGTTCGACGCCGCGACCCTCGATCCCGCCCTGCAGCCGCGGATCGCCGAATGGTCGGCCCAGGCCCGCGCCCGCCTCGCCGTCGAGCAGGCCATCCAGGAGCTGCTCTTCCAGTCCCTGGAAGCCGGGGTCGGGCGGCCATGAAGATCGCCGCCGGCATGACCCGTCCCCCGCCTTCGCCGCGTCCAGACCATTCGTCCGGGAGGTACCTGCCGTGATGCGACCGATCGCCGCCATCCTGTCCGGCGCCCTGGCTGCGACCCTGGCGCTTGTCGTCGACGCCCGGGCCGAGGACATGCTGACGCTCCGCGACCGCCTGCTGCTGGTGGGGTCGAGCACGACGCTGGGTGTCTCGGCACAGCTCGCCGGGACCTTCGCGGAACGCCATGCGGGCGTGCAGCGCCCGGAGCTGCGGATCGCCGATACCGCCGCCGCGGCCGAGCTGTTCTGCGCCGGCATCGGGCCGGAGACGCCCGACATCGCCATCCTGTCGCGCAGGCTGTCGGCGACCCTCCTGGAGGCCTGCCACGAGAACGGCGTGCGCGACATCGTCGAGGTGCAGATCGGGCTCGGCGCGATCGTGCTGGCCGCAAACCGGGGCGACCCCGCCCCGGCCCTGACCTCCCGCCAGGTCTATGAGGCGCTGGCGGCCGAGCGGGTGTCGGGCGAGGCCTTCGTGCCCAACACCGCCGCGACCTGGTCGCAGATCGCCCCCTACCTTCCCAACATCCCGATCCGCGTCATCGTCCCGGCGGAGGGCAGCGGCACCCGACGGCTGTTCGAGGATCTGGTGCTCGAGGCCGGCTGCCGGCACATCCCCGGGATCCGCCTCCTGTTCGAGGCGGCGTACCGGCGCGGCAAGTGCGTGACGATGCGCACGGACGGCGCCGTGGTCGCCGTGCCGCTGCTCGACGTGCCGGCCGTGGTGTTCGCGGCGGCCCCCGGCACCATCGGCGTGATGCCGCTGGCCGAGGTCATGAGCAGCGGCGGCAATCTGGTGGCGCTCTCCCTCGACGGGATCGACGCCACGGCCGCCTCGGTATCCTCGCAGGAGTACGAGCAGACGCGGGTCATCTATCTCTACGCCAAGCGCCAGCACGCGCGGAACCAGAGCGGGGTCGGGGTGGTGCGGGGCATCTCCGAAATGCTGACCGAGGCGACCCGCGAGGCCGCGGTCGGGCCGGGCGGCTACCTCTCCAATTCCGGCCTGATCCCGCTGCCGCCGGCCGATCGCCTCGCCCAGCGACGGATCGCCGAGCGCATGACCCTGATGCGGTCGCCCTGATGCCGCCGGACCGAGCCTGGCACCACAGCGGAGAAGCGCCATGAAGCACCTTCTGCCGATGCTGTTCGTCCTGCCGGTCGCGGCCTTGCTGGCGGGGCCGGTGGCCGCCCAGGCACCCGCCGCGGGCGGGAGGCCCGCAAACGGGGTCGTCATCGTGCCGCTGCAGGAACTGCCGGACGCGGATTCCCTGCCCGAGCGGGCCGAACGGCTATGGTCGGACTTCCTCAGCCTGTTCCGCCTCGGGCCGAACCATTCGCAATATGCCAGGCGCAGCTCCGAGATGGACCATGCCCGCGCCCGGACGCGCGACGACTTCAGCACGCTCATGGACATCGCGGGCTACAAGCTCAAGGAGATCGAAAGCGAGATCGGCATCGTGCCGGGCCTGCAGATGACCTTCGCCCAGGCGCGCGAGCTCACCGAAGCCGACCGCGAGTTCGTCGAGCGTCACCTCGTGCGGCATGCCCGGCGCAATCCGGGGCCGCTGTCGGCGATCCAGCGCCTGATCGTCCATTCGGTGCTCGATGCGTCCGACATCCGGGGCTTCTCGGTCGAGAAGGTGGCGGTCGACCTGATACCGTTGCCGAAGGTGAAGCTGGTCATCGCCCCCGTCGACGCCCCGCTCAGCCTCGACGCGGCGCGGATCATGCGCGGCATCGACGGTCTCAACCGAAAGCTGGAGCGGATGCCCGCCCTTCGCGCCGAGAGCGAGCCGCCACCCACACGCATCGCACCGAACTGACCAGCAGGGCTCGGACGGCGGCGCACCCGGCGTCCGGCATCGTCACCGGCTTCCGCCACGGCAGGTCCAGGCCTGGAACAAGGATATCGCCCATGCACATCCCTCTGTTGGCCGCGGCGTTCGGCGCGGTTCTCGCCATCGCCGCCGCAGTCCCGGCCTCAGCCCAGGCTCCCGGCGACACGGTCGCCACGATCCGCGCCAGGGGCGAGGTGACCTGCGGGGTCACCCCCGACGCCCCCGGCTTTGCGACACGCAGCGCGCGGGGCGCCTGGACGGGTTTCGAGGTGGACTACTGCCGGGCGGTCGCCTCGGTCGTGCTGGGCGATCCGGACAAGGTCCGGTACGTGCCCGTGCCGACCCAGCACCGGCTGGATGCGCTGCAGCGGGGCGAGATCGACCTGCTGCCCCGCAACACGACCTGGACCCTCGAACGGGAGGCCGGCAACGATGTCGCCTTCGCGGCGGTCATCTACTATGACGGGCAGAGCTTCATGCTCCGCGGCGACCGCGGCATCCGCCGCGTCCAGCAGATGGACGGGCTCAAGGTCTGCGTCGAGACCGCGACCACGACCGAGCAGAACGCGGTCGACTATGCCCGGGCCATGCGCCTGCGGCTGACGATCGTGCCGACCCCCGACCTGGCGACGGCCCAGGCGGCCTTCCTCGCCGGGTTCTGCGATGCCCTGACCAGCGACCAGAGCGTACTGGCCGGGTTCCGCCGGTCGCTGGGCAGCCGGGCGGACGAGTTCGTGCTGCTGGGCGAGATCATCTCGAAGGAACCGCTCAGCATCGTCGTGCGTCGCGGCGACTGGCGCTTCTTCAACATCGTCCGCTGGACCCATTTCGCGATGCTGGCCGCCGAGGAACTGAACGTCGACAGCGGAACCGTGCGGGAGCTGCGCGCGCGCAGCGAGGCCGACCTCGGGACCACCAGGCTGGAGGTGCAGCGGCTGCTGGGCCGGGTCGGGTCGTCCGGCGCGATGCTCGGGCTCGATGCCGACTGGGCGGCGCGCCTGGTGGCACAGGTCGGCAACTACCGCGAGGTCTGGGAGCGCAACATCGCCCCGCTCGGCATCCGGCGCGGCCTGAACCTGCTGTGGAACCAGGGTGGGCTGCAGTACGCGCCGCCGATGCGCTGAGGGCGGGGGGCGGGCGACGCCGGCGGTGGAAGACGCAAGGGGGGGCCAGAGCCCCATCATCCCCCTCCGGCCGCCACCCGGTTCCCCTGGGGCCACCCACACCCGGATGGAATCCAGTTCGGCACTTCCCTTGGAGCATCGGCTCCTCCCCGTGGCCTGCTCCTCCAGCAGGCGCTGGACATATCCCTTGAGTACGCACGCCCTTTACGCGGAACCGCGGCGCCGCGCCCATGCATGGAAAGACATTTCTCCAATGGACATTCCCCGGATATTCAACATTACTGAAAGCGCTCATCGCATCCACGATCCATTCACGCCCGAAAAACTTGCCACTCTCGGCGCGGCGCTGCGTCTGGAGCCGGGGACACGGGTGCTCGACCTCGGCAGCGGCTCGGGCGAGATGCTGTGTACCTGGGCGCGCGATCACGGAATCAGCGGCACCGGCATCGACCTGAGCCAGTTGTTCACCGAACAGGCGAGGCTGCGCGCCGACGAACTGGGCGTCGCCGATCGGGTGGAGTTCATCCACGGAGACGCTGCCGGCTACGTCGCCGAAGACAAGGTTGGCGTGGCAGCCTGCGTCGGCGCCACCTGGATCGGCGGGGGAGTAGCCGGCACCATCGAGCTTCTGGCCCGGAGTCTCCGCTCCGGAGGGATCATGCTCGTCGGTGAGCCGTACTGGCGGCAATCGCCCCCGACAGAAGAGGTCGCCCGGGGGTGCGGCGCGCGCTTCATCTCGGACTTTCTCTTGCTTCCGGAACGGCTCGCGTCCTTCGGCGGCCTCGGCTGCGACGTCGTGGAGATGGTCCTGGCAGATCAGGACAGCTGGGACAGGTACGAGGCAGCCAAGTGGCTCACGATGCGCCGGTGGCTCGAAACGAACCCGGACGATGAACTCGCGAAGGACATTCGCGCCGAACTGACCCTGGCGCCCGAACGCTACGCCAGATACGGCCGTGAATACCTCGGCTGGGGTGTGTTCGCCCTGATGTCGCGGTGATGTGAGACAGCTGCCGCGCAACGAATGGCGCGAAGGGGCGGCGAGCCTGTTCCGGGCACGGCGACAATGGTCGAGGATGCCGTCGCAGGGAGCGGAAGGCGCGCCTCGAGAGCCAGGCGTCGCGTCCACGGCCCGCGACGGGCTCGGGGCCACCTGGAAGCGGAACAGCCTCGCCGGCGGGATCTCGTCACGGATTGCGGCGGAAGCTGCCGCACTCCGCTGTCACCGATTGGCCCGGCGCAAACGTCCAAGCCTCCAGTTCCGTCGAACCAGACCGGAGATGGCGTCCCCAAGGGGATTCGAACCCCTGTTACCGCCGTGAAAGGGCGGTGTCCTAGGCCTCTAGACGATGGGGACGTCGGTGGCGCTCGCGACGGCATCCACCTACCGGGGCGGGGCCGACAAATCAAGCTCTGAACTGCGCGCAAGCGACTGAAACAACTGAAACCGCGTCCGGCTGAACCGCCGGCCGACGGCCCGCGACCCATCGGCATCAGGCAACGCCGTCCCGATGGAGCCGGACATGACGACCCTTCCCATGCATCTCGACCAGGTCCGCGCCAATGGCCGGGCTGCCTCCCTCCAGGTTCTCGCCGCCGCCCTGATGAGCCTGCTGGCCGCCTGGCACGGCCGCTTGAGCGAGCGCCGCGCGCTGGCCGACCTCGACGACCGCATGCTGCGCGACATCGGCATCACCCGGGCCCAGGCCTCCGCGGAGACCGGCAAGCCCATCTGGCAGCGCTGAGCGCCGGATATACGCCGACCGGCCGCCGAGACCGCCGGCAGACGTCAGAGGGCTGGCGCGGCGTCGTCGATGCGGATCTGCACCGCCTCGCCGCCGTTCCAGTTGTCGATGGAGATCCGGCCCGCGACGTGCACCGTGCGGCCGCGGGCGGCGATCAGCGCCGGCCCCAGTTCGCCGTCCATCGCCCGGAACGCGATGCCCTTGATGCGCTCGCCCGAGTTCGCCTGGAAGATGCAGCGGACATGGTTCTGCCCGGCCAGGTCGGCGCGCACCACCTTGAGGTGGCCCAGCGCGAAGCGCGGCTCCGACATGCCCGCGCCATAGGGCCCGAGCGCGTCCAGGCGCGCCACCAGGGCCGCATCCAGCGCCGACAGGGCCAGGCTGCCGTCGATCCCCATCTCCGCCACCCGGCCGGCGCTGGCGCCGCAGGCGCCGAACCGCTCGCACAGGAAGGCCCCGAACTCGGCGATGGCGGCGGCCGGCAGGGTGAAGCCGGCCGCCATCGCATGGCCGCCGCCCAGGGTCAGGATGCCCGCCTGGCGCGCGGCGATCACCGCCGCCCCCAGGTCGAAGCCCGGGATCGAGCGGCCGGAGCCCTTGGCCACCCCGTCGGCGATGGCGAAGACCATGGCCGGGCGGTCGAAGCGGTCCTTGAGCCGGCTGGCGACGATGCCGATGACGCCGGGGTGCCAGCCGACGTCGCCCACCGCCAGCACCGGGTCGAGCGCCCCCTGCTCCACCAGCGCCGTCGCCGCCGCCAGCACCTCGCCCTCGATGCGCCGCCGCTCCTCGTTGAAGCGGTCGAGCTCGGCGGCGATGGCGGCCGCCTCCGCCGGGTCCTCGGTCGAGAGCAGCCGGGTCCCGAGGTCGGCCCGCCCGACCCGGCCGCCGGCATTGACCCGCGGGCCCAGCACATAGCCCAGATGGAACGCCTGGGGCCGCTCGTCGAGCCGGGCCACGTCGGCCAGCGCCGCCATGCCGAGGTTGGCGCGGCGCGCCATCACCTTCAGCCCCTGGGCGACCAGCGCGCGGTTGAGGCCGGTCAGCGGCATCACGTCGCAGACCGTGCCGAGCGCCACCAGGTCGAGCAGGCCGAGCAGGTCCGGCTCCGGCCGCTGCCGCCACCAGCCGGCCGCGCGCAGCGTGCGGTTGATGGCGATCGCCAGCAGGAAGGCGACGCCCACCGCCGCCAGGGCGCGATGCTCCGTCACCTGGTCGAGGCGGTTGGGATTGACCACGGCGACCGCCGCCGGCAGCGCCGGCTCCGCCACATGGTGGTCGATGACCACGACGTCGAGACCGGCCTCGCGCGCCGCCGCCAGCGGGGCGAAGGCCGTGGTGCCGCAGTCGACGGTGATCGCCACCCCCGCCCCCTCCCGGCGCAGCTGCAGCATCGCCGGGATGTTGGGGCCGTAGCCCTCGGTCATGCGGTCGGGGATATAGACCCGCACCTCGGCGCCCGCGGCGCGGAAGAAGCGCACCAGGAGCGCGCTCGAGGTGGCCCCGTCGACGTCGTAGTCGCCGAATACGGCGATGCCCTCGCCCGCGCGCACCGCCTGGGCCAGCCGCTCGGCGGCCGCGTCCATGCCCAGGAGGTGGCTCGGGTCCGGCAGGTGGTCGCGCAGCGTCGGGGCCAGGAAGCGCTGGGCCTGGTCGGCGCCGATGCCGCGCGCGACCAGCACCCGGGCGACCACCTCCGGCAGCTGGAAGCGGTCGGCCAGGGCATAGGCCGGGCGGTCGTCGGCCAGGCGCGAGCGCCATCGCCGGCCCGTGAAGGACCGCTCGACCCCCAGCACCGCCGGGGTCGGGGCCGCGCCATCCATGGCGATCTCAGAACTCCATCGGCTTCACGTCGAAATTGTGGTGCGCCTCGATGTAGCGGACCGTGCCGGTCTTCGAGCGCATCACCATCGAATGGGTGATGGCGCCGCCGCCGAACCGCCGGACCCCGCGCAGCATGGCGCCCGTCGTGACGCCGGTGGCCGCGAACATGACGTCGCCGCTGGCGAGGTCGAGCAGCCCGTACTTGCGGCTGAAGTCGGTGATGCCCATGCGCTTGGCGCGGCCGCGCTCGTCGTCGTTGCGGAACAGCAGCCGGCCCTGCATCTGCCCGCCGATGCTGCGCAGGGCGGCCGCGGCCAGCACGCCTTCCGGCGCCCCGCCGGAGCCGATGTAGATGTCGACCCCGCTCTCCGGCTGGGCCGTGGCGATGACGCCGCTGACGTCGCCGTCGGAGATCAGCATGATCCGGGCCCCGGCCTCGCGCACCCGGGCGATCAGCTCGGCATGACGGGGACGGTCGAGGATGCAGACCACCAGGTCGCCGACCTCGCCCTTCTTCGCCTTGGCCAGCGCCTTCAGGTTCTCGGCCGGCGAATTGTCGATGTCGACCACGCCCTCGGGCAGGCCGCCGCCGACGGCGATCTTGTCCATGTAGACGTCGGGGGCGTTGAGGAACCCGCCCGCCTCCGCCATGGCGATCACGGCCAGCGCGTTCGGCCCGCCCTTGGCGGTGATCGTGGTGCCCTCCAGCGGGTCGAGCGCGATGTCGATCTTCGGTCCCTTGCCGGTCCCGACCTTCTCGCCGATGTAGAGCATCGGCGCCTCGTCGCGCTCGCCCTCGCCGATCACCACGGTGCCGTCGATCGCCAGCGCGTTCAGCGCCCGGCGCATCGCGTCCACCGCCGCCTGGTCGGCCATCTTCTCGTCGCCGCGCCCCATCAGGCGCGAGGCCGACAGGGCCGCCGCTTCCGTCACCCGGACGACTTCCAGCGCCAGGTTGCGCGCCATGGTGCCGGACTTATCGCTCGCCATTACCGTCCTCCCTCACAGGTCCTCGATGCGGATGGTCCTCGGCGGCTCCAGAACCGTGCCGAGGGCGCCCACCCGCGCCAGTGCGCGGCGCATCCGCGCCTCTTCCGTCTCATGCGTGGTCAGCACGACGGCCACCGCCTCGCCCGGCGCGCGGCCGCGCTGCAGCATGCTCTCCATCGATACTTCCTCGTCCCGCAGCGCCGCCGTCACGTCGGCGATCACCCCCGGCCGGTCGACCACCATCAGGCGGATATAGTAGCAACCCCGGTGACGCTCCATCGGTGCCGGCTCGGCCGGCGCCAGCAGGGCGGCCGGGCGCCCGAAGGTCGGCACGGAGCGGTTCCGCGCGACGTCGATCAGGTCGGCGACCACCGCCGATGCGGTCGGCCCCGCGCCGGCGCCGCGGCCTTCCATCACCACCCGGCCGACGAAATCACCCTCTGCCACGACCGCGTTGAACACCCCTTCGACATGGGCGATCGGGGTCCGCACCGGCACCATGCAGGGATGCACCCGCTGCTCGATGCCATGGTCGGTGCGGCGCGCGATGCCGAGCAGCTTGATGCGGAAGCCGAGCTCGTCGGCATAGGCGATATCGAGGGCGGAGACGTGGCGGATGCCCTCCACATGCACGCCGGCGAAGTCGACCTCGGTGCCGAAGGCGGTCGCGGTCAGCACCGCCAGCTTGTGGGCGGTGTCGATCCCGTCCACGTCGAAGCTGGGGTCGGCCTCCGCATAGCCCAGGCGCTGCGCCTCGGCCAGGACCTCGCCGAACTCGCGCTGCTCGCGGCGCATGGTCGTCAGGATGTAGTTGCAGGTGCCGTTGAGGATGCCGTAGACGCGGCTGAGCGCGTTCCCGGCCAGGCTCTCGCGCAGGCCCTTGATGACCGGGATGCCGCCCGCGACCGCCGCCTCGAAGGCGATCGGCACGCCGGCCGCCTCGGCCGCCCGCGCGAGCTGGGTGCCATGGATCGCCAACAGCGCCTTGTTGGCGGTGACCACCGGCTTGCCGGCGGCGATCGCCGCCTCGACCAGGGCCCGGGCCACCCCTTCGGAGCCGCCGATCAGTTCCACCACCACGTCGACCTCGGGGTCGGCGGCCAGCGCGGCTGCGTCCTGGTACCAGCGCACCCCGGTCAGGTCGATGCCGCGGTCGCGGCGGCGGTCGCGCGCCGATACGGCGGTGACGACGATGCGCCGGCCGGCCCGCTCGGCGATGCGGTCGGCGTGGGTCTCCAGCAGCCGCAGGGTGCCGGCGCCGACGGTTCCGATGCCGGCCACGCCGACGCGCAGGGTTTCGCTCATGGACGGGATCCGTCGATCATTGGCCGGCCGGGCAACGGCGGGCGGAGGGAAAGGTTGCGTTGCATCGCCTGGAACGACTCTCGGTGGAAGGGGTCAGTCCGTGGAGCGGACGGGGCGTCGCGGCCGCGCCCCATGGACGCGGCAGCCGGCGAGGCGGCCCGACCGGCGCCCCGCACGCATCGACCGGGCCCGGCTCAGTTGTCGAGGTAGGTGTCGACCCGGCGCAGATCGCGCCCGGTCCCGGCCGGCGCCGTCGAGACGACGATGTCGCCCTCCGGCACGCCGAGGCGGACGAGTTCGCGCTTCACCGCGTTGCCCCGCTCGGTCGCGGCCGCCGCGGCGGCGAGCATGGCATCGCCCGCGACCGAGGCCCCGCCGCGCGGCGTCAGGGCGACGACGCGGACCCGGCCGGCCCGCTCGCGATGGAGCCGCTCCACCTCTTCCAGCGCCGCCTTGCCGCTGTCCGGCAGGGTGGCGCCGGTCTCGGCGAACTCCACCTGGGCGACCAGGCGGCTGACGCCGGGCGCGGACGCGGATGCGACCCGGGGCGGCGGCGCCGAGGGCACGGCCGCCAGGGCGGGCGGCGGCGGCGGTGCCGCCCCGATCGCGTCGGGCTGCATGCGGGCCGGGTCGCCCGCATCGACGGGCGGCGGCACCGGAATGGTCGACGCCAGGGGTGCCGAGGTCGGCGGCGCCGCGACGCTGGGCGCCGGCAGGGCGGGCGGCAGCGCACCGCGCGGCGGCGGCGGGCTGGCGGCGGAGCCGAGCGGCAGGGCCACGCCGGAACCGGGCGGCGGAGTCGGCGGGACCGGCGCCATGGCGATCGGCGCCGGCAGGTCCGTCCCCTGCTCGGGCTGCGGAAGGGCCTTGCCGGTCACCGGCATGACGCCCGGGGCAGCCTGCATGTTCTCGGGCGTGGCGGTGACCGTCGGGCCGGCGCTCGCGGCGGGCGGCGGCGCTGCCGGGGGACGGGCCGGGGTGCTCGAGCGGCCGCCGAACGGCCACCACCAGGGCGACTCCTCGGCTTCGGCCTCGCGCGTGGCGGCTTCTCCGGCGGGCGGGATGGGGTCGGCCGGCGTCTGGGTGACGTTGGCGACCGCCGCCGGGGCGGGCGCCGCCGGAGCCGGTTGGACGGGCGCCGTCGACGGGCGGGGTGCGGCGGGCCGCGGCGGTGCCGGGCGCGGGGGGGCGGCCTCCGGCGCGCTGCCGATGCGGAATTCCTGGCTGGTGTAGCGGGCGTTCTCGCGGTCGCGCACCAGGTCCTGCGTCAGGGCCTTGCGCTGGTCTGCCGTCAGCACCGGTTGCGGCTTGGCCGGAACGCTGGCCAGGTTGGGTTCCTTCGTCTCCGCCCCGGCGCGGCGCGGCGGTGCCTCGCCCCCGAACCAGGAGCAGGCGCCGACTGCCAGTGCCAGACCGGCCGCGACGAGCGGCTTCGCATTGTTGCTGCTTTTGCCCATGATCCTCGACGATCCGTTTGCATCCCGTGCCGTGGCCCTGTCCTTGTCCGTCCCGGTGGCAGTGACCCGGGCGACTTGGCAAGACACCGTCATTATATAATGGGTATCGTGACGACCCTAGCACGCACGGCGCCCGCGCGGGAACGGCGGCGCGCAACTGGAGAGACCGATGGCCGACGCTGAGCATGGCGACAACAAGGCCCACGATCCGGCGGAAATGTCCCGGGCGCTGGCGAGCATCGCCGAGCGCAGCCAGAAGCTGGTGGCGGAGTTCCTGGCGCGCCAGACCACGACCCGCGATGGCGTCGGCATGGCCGACCCGCTCAACGTCGGCCACGCCTTCATGGAGATGACGGCCCGCCTGATGGCCGACCCGGGCCGGCTGGTGCAGGCACAGATGCAGCTCTGGACCGACTATCTGCAGCTCTGGCAGCGCGCGACGCAGAAGTGGCTGGGGGCGGAAGAGGCCCCGCCGCTGGTCCAGCCGGCCGAGGGCGACCGGCGCTTCAAGGACGCCGCCTGGCAGGACAATGCGGTCTTCGACTACATCAAGCAGTCCTACCTCCTGACCGCGCGCTGGATGCAGGCCGTGGTCAAGGATGTCGACGGGCTCGACGCCAAGACCGCCAAGAAGGTCGACTTCTACACGCGGCAGTTCGTCGACGCGATGGCCCCGTCGAACTTCGTCCTGACCAACCCGGAGGTGCTGCGCGTCACCTTCGAGTCGCGCGGGGAGAACCTGGTCAAGGGGCTGGAGCACCTGCTGCAGGACCTGGAGCGCGGCGACGGCCGGCTCGACATCCGGATGACCGACGAGGAGGCGTTCGAGGTCGGGCGCAACGTCGCCGTCACCCCCGGCAAGGTCGTCTACGAAAACGACCTGATGCAGCTGATCCAGTACGAGCCGACCACCGAGAAGGTCGACAAGCGGCCGCTGCTGGTGATCCCGCCCTGGATCAACAAGTATTACATCCTCGACCTGCGCGAGAAGAACTCGTTCCTGAAGTGGGCGACCGACCAGGGGCTGACCGTCTTCGTCATCTCCTGGGTCAATCCCGACGAGAAGCTCGCCGCCAAGAGCTTCGAGGACTACATGGCCGAGGGGCCGCTGGCGGCGCTGGACGCGATCCGGGACGCGACCGGCGAGAAGTCGGTCAACGTCATCGGCTACTGCCTGGGCGGCACGCTCCTGGCGGCCACCCTGTCCTGGATGGCGGCCAGGAAGGACAAGCGCTTCGCCACCGCCACCTTCTTCACCACCATGGTCGACTTCACCGAGGCGGGCGAGCTCGGCGTCTTCATCGACGAGGAGCAGCTGCAGGCGCTGGAAGCGCGCATGAACGAGCGCGGCTATCTCGACGGGTCGGCGATGTCGACGACGTTCAACATGCTGCGGGCCAACGACCTGATCTGGTCGTTCGTGGTCAACAACTACCTGCTCGGCAAGGAGCCGTTCCCCTTCGACCTGCTGTTCTGGAACGGCGATTCGACGCGCATGCCGGCTGCCATGCACAGCTTCTACCTGCGCCGCATGTACCAGGAGAACCGGCTGGTACAGCCGGGCGGCATCACCCTGAAGGGGGTGCCGATCGACCTCGGCCGGATCGAGCTGCCGGTCTTCATCCTGTCGACGCGCGAGGACCATATCGCGCCCTGGAAGTCGACCTATGCGGCGACCCAGCTCTATCGCGGCCCGGTCACCTTCTGCCTCGCCGCATCCGGCCACATCGCGGGCGTGGTCAACCCGCCCGCCGGCAACAAGTACAGCCACTGGGAAAGCGACCGCATCGCGCCCACCGCCGACGAATGGCTGGCCGGCGCCAAGGAGGTGCCGGGCTCCTGGTGGCCGCACTGGCGCGAATGGCTGCGGCCCCATGCCGGCGGCCAGGTCAAGGCGCGCAAGCCCGGCGCCGGCAAGCTGCCGGTGATCGAGGACGCGCCGGGCCGCTACGTCAAGGTGTCGACCCGCGACTGAGGGCCGGGCCGGCGCTCCTTCGGTCCGGGTCGGAACTCAACCCTTGAACGACTTGTTCCACCACTCCAGCAGCGGCGCGGCGTTCTTCGCGACATAGCCGTAATCCGGCAGGTTGAAGGCGGCGATCTCGGCCTCGGAGAAGCCGATCTCCTTCTGCAGGTCGGCCGGCAGCTTGGCGTTGGTCACGGTCGGCAGGTAGCCCATCTGGTCGGCGAAGCCGACCTGGGCCTCCGGCTTCAGCATCGCCTCCATGTACTTCCACGCGCAGTCGGCGTTCTCCGCATTCCGGGCCACGGCCATGTCGGAGATGTAGGGGGTGGCGCCCTCCTTCGGCGTCGCGCTCTCGACCGGGATGCCCGACTTCTTCCACATGAAGCCGCGTGCCTTGAACATCAGGGTGATCCAGATCTCCTCGCTCTTCAGCGCGGCCGCCAGCGCCTCGTTGGAGGGATAGACCTTGGGCTCGGACAGCTTCTTCAGCTCCAGCAGCTTGGCCTTGCCGGGCTCGTAGTCGGACATCGAGCCGCCACTGATGAGTGCCGCCGATTCGATGTTCTGCGCGTAGTGGCCGTCGACCAGCCCGACCCGGCCCTTGTATTTCGGGTCCCACAGGTCGTTGAAGGACTGGGGTGCCGCCTTGATCTTCGCCGGGTTGTAGACGATCACCTTGGCCGAATAGATGTGGGCGATTGCGAACGGCCGCACCAGCGGCTTCAGCAGATTCGCGTGGCTCGGCACCCGGCCGGTGTCGATCGGCGCCAGGACGCCGGCCTGGTTCAGCTCGAAGGTGTCGAGATCGCTGAGGCAGGCGATGTCCATCGCCGCGCGGCGCGCGCCGCGGCCGGCCAGGAGCTTGGTCTTGCGCGCGGACGAGGTGCCGACATCGTGGATCGCCTCGATCCGCTGCGGGTCCATCAGCGGCTTCTCGATATGGGCGGCGATCAGCCTCTGGTAGTCGCCGCCCCAGGTGCCGATCACCACCTGGCTGCAGGCCGCCGCCGCGGCCGGCCGGCCGATCGCCGCCAGACCTGTCGCCGCCGCCGCTCCGGCCAGCACGCCGCGCCGCGTCCACCCACCCGATATCGCCATGGCCCCGCCCCCCAGACTGGATTGAGGGACGAAGCTTAGCGGCATCCGGGGGCGGTCGGATACGGCCAAGCGGCCCCTTCGCTCAGCCCGCGCCGACGCCGATGCCCTCGGCCCGGTACTCCTGGCCGAAATCGACGTAGCGCTCGGCCGTGCGGGCGAACACCGCCCAGTCCTCGGGCGAGATCTTGCGCTTGAAGGCGGCCGGGCTGCCGGCCCACATCTCGCCGGACGGCACCCGCTTGTTGGGGGTGACCAGCGCGCCCGCCGCGACCATCGCCCCGCCCTCGACGACCGCGCCGTCGATCACCGCCGCCTTCATGCCGACGAAGGCGCCGCTCTCCAGGCGCGCGGCATGGATCAGGCACAGGTGCCCCACGGTCACGTCGTCGCCGATGATGGTCGCGTGCTCCTCGGGCGGGTTGACGTGGATGATGGTGCCGTCCTGGATGTTGGAGCGGGCGCCGATGCGGATGGCGTTGGTGTCGGCGCGCAGCACGCAGCCGAACCAGATGCCCGACTGCGGGCCGACCTCGACGTCGCCGATCAGCACCGCGGTCGGCGCGATGAAGGCGTCGGGCGCCACCCGCGGGCTCTTGCCGCGGAAGGGGATCAGGATGCCGCCCGGGGTCGGGCTGAAGCTGTTCATGCCGGTCACTCCGCTGCCTGGGCCTGGACCGCGGCCCCGCGGCCGAGCATCAGGCCGATGTTCTGCACCGCCGCACCCGAGGCGCCCTTGCCGAGATTGTCGAGGCGGGCCACCAGCACCGCCTGGCGGTGCTTCTCGCTGGCGAAGACCCGCAGTTCCAGCCGGTCGGTGTCGTTCAAGGTGTCCGGGACGATCCGGTCGACCATCTCCTTGCCCTCGCCGACCGGGACGACCGAGACGAGCTCGGCGCCGCGATAGCGGTCGGCCAGCACCGCCTCCAGGTCGCGGCCCGAGGGCCGGCCGGGCAGCGTGTCGAGATGCAGCGGCACCGACACCAGCATGCCCTGCCGGAAATGGCCGACCGACGGCACGAAGATCGGCCGCCGAGTCAGGCCGGAATAGAGCTGCGTCTCCGGCAGGTGCTTGTGCTCGAGCTTCAGCCCGTACAGTTCGAAGGCCGGGCCGCCCTCGCGGTCATGGGCCTCGATCATGCCCTTGCCGCCGCCGCTGTAGCCGCTGACGGCGTTGATCGTGACGGGATAGTCGGCCGGCAGCAGCCCGGCATCGACCAGCGGCCGCAGCAGCGCGATGGCGCCGGTCGGGTAGCAGCCGGGGTTGGTCACCCGCCGCGCCGCCGCGATCCGCGCCGCCTGGTCCGGGGTCATCTCGGCGAAGCCGTAGGTCCAACCCTCGGCGGTGCGATAGGCGGTGCTGGCATCCAGCACCCGCGGGCTGTCGGGGCCAAGCGCGTCGGCCAGCGCCGCCGATTCGCGCGCGGCGTCGTCGGGCAGGCACAGCACCACCAGGTCGACCTCGGCCATCAGGGCCTGGCGCGCCGCGGGGTCCTTGCGGCGCTCGGCCGGCAGGCTCTTCAGCTCGACCCACGGGGTCGCCAGCAGGCGCTCGCGGATGCCAAGGCCGGTCGTACCGGCTTCGCCGTCAATGAAGACCCGGGGCTTGCCACTCTTGTCGACCATCGAACCGCCCTCCTCCGACTTTCCCTATCTGCTTCGCCCACCTGCCCGGGCGCAAGGCCGCCAAACGAAAAAGGCCGCGCAGAGCGCGGCCTTTTCGGGGTCATGGGCCATCGGCCCGGCGCTCAGCGGGGAATCCCGATGCTGCGGCGTCGCGACGCCTGCTCGAACGATGCGGGATTTCCGATGGCAACCATGGTCCTTCCATACACCGGGCCGGGCCGCCGCGGTACCGGAAACTGCACCGGGCCGGCAGCGAAAAAGGCCGCGCCTCGCGGCGCGGCCCCTTCCATCCGGGACGATGCCGGAGGGATCAGCGCTTCGAGAACTGGAAGCTGCGGCGGGCCTTCGCCTTGCCGTACTTCTTGCGCTCGACGACGCGGCTGTCGCGGGTCAGGAAGCCGACCTTCTTGAGGGCGCCGCGCAGCTCCGGCTCGTAGTTGGTAAGCGCCTTGGAGATGCCGTGCCGCACCGCGCCCGCCTGGCCCGACAGGCCGCCGCCGACGACGGTGCAGAAGATGTCGTACTGGTCTTCGCGCGCGACGACCTGGAACGGCTGGTTGATGATCATGCGCAGCACGGGCCGGGCGAAATAGGTCTCCAGGTCCTTGCCGTTGACGCTGATCGCGCCGGTGCCGGGCTTCAGCCAGACGCGCGCGATGGCGTTCTTGCGCTTGCCGGTGGCGTAGGCACGGCCGAACTGGTCGACCTGGCGCTCGCGCAGCTCGACCGGCTCGACGGCATCTTCACCGGCCATCGGAGCAGCGGCAGGCGGGTTCTGGGCAGCGGCCAGCGCGTCCTTGAGCTGGCCCAGGGATTCGAGAGTCTCGGCCATCGGATCAGCCCTTGCGCTTGTTCTTCGGGTTCATCGCCGCAACGTCCAGCGTTTCCGGCTGCTGGGCCTCGTGCGGGTGCTCGGCGCCCTTGTAGATGCGCAGGTTCTTCATCTGCTGGCGGGCGAGCGGGCTGTCCTTCTTCATCATGCGCTCGACGGCCTTCTCGAGCACGCGCTCGGGGAAGCGGCCACGCAGGATCTCGCCCTTGGTCCGGCCCTTGATGCCGCCCGGATAGCCGGTGTGCCAGTAGAACACATCCTGCTCGAGCTTGCGGCCGGTCACCTGGACCTTGTCCGCATTGACGACGATGATGTTGTCGCCGCAGTCCATGTGCGGGGTGAAGGTCGTCTTGTGCTTGCCCTTGAGGCGGAGCGCGATCACGCTCGCCAGGCGCCCCAGCACCAGCCCGTCAGCATCGATCAGCACCCACTTCTTGCTGATGTCCGCGGGCTTCGCGGAAAAGGTCTTCATTCGGACACGCTCGATCAAAATGCGGGCGCGGCGCCCCTGGACGCCGCTTCGGGCCGGCTAGTTACCGCCGCATCGTCGCGCTGTCAACGCAGAAAACCCCGATGGCACGGGGCTTTTAGCATACTGGTATCATGATACCGCATAATCTCAGGCGACCGCGCCGGGCGGAATCGAGTAGGTCCCGGTGACGTGGGCGACCGGGTCGTCCTCGCCCTCGGAGCGCAGCAGGACCTCGCCATAGGCCAGCCGCCGGCCGAGCTTGAGCAGGCGCGCCTCGGCGATCACGTCGGCCGGGCGCGGCCGGCGCAGGAAATTGGTGGTCAGGCTGGTGGTGACGGCCAGCGGCACCGCGCCGATCCGGCTCAGCACCGCCGCATAGAGCGCGAAATCCGCCAGCCCCATCAGAATCGGGCCGGCGATGGTCCCGCCCGGGCGGATCGAATCGCTGCGGAAGGGCGCCCGGCAGACCGCCTCGCCCCAGCCGATGCGGTCGAGCCGGAAGCCGAACGAGGTCGTGAACGGCAGCTCGGCCGCGCACAACTGGTCGAACTCCTCCCGGGTGATGCGCGCCTGGCCCATGCTCCGCTCCTTCCGCCAGGCGCCAGTATGGTCGGCGGCCGCCTGCGGCGGAAGGGACCACCCGGTTGCATCGCGCCGCCCGACCGGCGCAGGGTTGGCGCAACCGTCCCCTGCCGCCCGGAGCCGCCCGATGCCTCTCCACGCCGATGCCCGCGGCCTTGCCGTGACCGCCGCCGACCCGGCGGTCGTGGCCCATATCGACGCCTCGCTGGCGGGGTTCCTCGCCTTCCGCAAGGACACCGGCGACCGCCTGAAGCCGGCGCTGGCGCTCGACCCCGAATGCGTCTTCGCCAACGTGCTGCGCGGCTACTACATGATGCTGATGGGCAACCGCACCCTGGTGCCGCGGGCGGCCAAGTCGCTGGCGGCGGCCGAGAAGGCGGCGGCCGGCGCGACCGCGCGGGAACGCGCCCATGTCGAGGCGCTGCGCCTGTGGGTGGCGGGCGACTTCGCCGGCGCCGTGCGCCGCTGGGAGGCGCTGCTGCCGGAGCATCCGCGCGACGTGATGGCGCTGCGACTGGCGAACTTCGGCCATTTCTATGCCGGCGACGCCGCCGCCATGCGCGATTCCTTCGCCCGCTGCTTCCATGCCTGGGACGAGGCGGTGCCGGGCTACGGCTACATGCTGGGCGCCTATGCCTTCGCCCAGGAGGAAGCCGGCGACTACGCGGCCGCCGAACGCGACGGGCGGCGGGCGGTCGAGATTCACCCGCACGACATCTGGGCGACCCATGCCGTCGCCCACGTGATGGAGATGCAGGGCCGGGCCGACGAGGGCATCGCCTGGATCACCGGGCTCGAGGGCAATTTCGGCGACTGCCACAACTTCGCCTTCCACCTGTGGTGGCACCGCGCCCTGTTCCACTGGGACCGCGGCCGCTACGACGCGGCACTCGCCCTCTACGACCGCGAGGTGCGGGCGGAATCGACCGACGATTCGCTCGACATCGCCAACGCCACCTCGCTCCTGTGGCGGCTGGAGCATGTCGGCGTCGATGTCGGGCAGCGCTGGCAGGAGCTGGCGGCGCGCGCCGCCGAGCGGATCGACGACCATATGCTGGTCTTCGCCGACCTGCATTTCGCCATGGCGCTCGCCGCCGCGGGCGACGGCGACCAGCCCGGCCGGTTCGCCGAGGGCGCCCGCGCCTACGCGGCCGCCGGCGAGTCCCAGTCCGGGGTCATGGCGGAATGCGGGGCGGACCTGGTCGACGGCATCCTCGCCTATCGCCGCGGCGATTTCGGCCGGGCGGTCGACCACCTCGCCGCCGCCCGCCCGTCGCTGCACCGCATCGGCGGCAGCCGGGCGCAGCGCGACGTGTTCGAGCAGATCCTGGCCGTGGCCGCGCTCAAGGCCGATCGCCGGCCGCTCGCCCGTGCGCTCTGGTCGGAGCGGGTGCGCCGCAAGCCCTGGTGCGGCTGGAGCTGGGGCAACCTGGCCGACACCCTGTCCGCCACCGGCGCGCCGATCGCCGCGGCCGGTGCCCGGGCGCGGTCGGTGGCGATCGGGCTCTGAGCGGCGGCGGACGGACCCGTTTCGGCTTGCGCCGGCCGACCGCGGCCGGCATTGATGCCGGCCATCCGCAACCCGTCCCGGCGAGGATCCCCACCCCCATGCTGGCACCGGCGCCCCAGGACCGCCCCCTCCTCCTGCGCGAGGACCGTGACGGCATCGCCCGCCTGACCTTGAACCGGCCGGAGGCGCGCAACGCCCTGTCGGTCGCCCTGATGGACCAGCTGTCGGCGGCACTCGCCGCCATCGCCGGCGACGCCGCGATCAAGGTCGTGGTGCTGGCCGCCAACGGCCCCGCCTTCTGCGCCGGCCACGACCTGAAGGAGGTCCGCGGCGATACCCGCCGCGAGACGATGGCGGCCCTGTTCCGGCAGTGCAGCGACCTGATGCTGCAGATCACCCGCCTGCCCAAGCCGGTCATCGCCGAGGTCCACGCGATGGCAACCGCCGCCGGCTGCCAGCTGGTCGCCACCTGCGACCTGGCCATCGCCGCCGAGGGCGCGCGCTTCGCCACGCCCGGGGTCAACATCGGCCTCTTCTGCTCGACCCCGATGGTGGCGCTGACCCGCGCGGTAGGCGCCAAGGCGTCGATGGAGATGCTGCTGACCGGCGAGCCGGTCGACGCCGATACCGCCCGCGCGCTGGGGCTGGTCAACCGGGTGGTGCCGGCGGACGGCCTGCGCGCGGCGGTCGACGGGCTGGCCGGCGCCATCGCCGCCAAGTCGCCGCATGTGCTGGCGATCGGCAAAGAGGCCTTCTACCGCCAGCGCGACCTGCCGCTGGCCGACGCCTACGCCTATGCCTCCGAGGTGATGACGCAGAACATGATGGCGGCCGACGCGGCCGAGGGCATCGACGCCTTCGTCACCAAGCGCAAGCCGGCCTGGAAGGGCTGCTGATGGACCACGAGCACTACACCGACGAATATATCGCCGGCATCCTGCGGCAGACGAAGACCATCGCCATGGTCGGCGCCAGCCCGAACTGGAACCGGCCCAGCTACTTCGTCATGAAGTACCTCCAGGGCAAGGGATTCCGGGTGATCCCGGTCAACCCGCGGGCGGCCGGCGAGCAGATCCTGGGCGAGACCGTCCATGCCTCCCTGGCCGAGGTGCCGGTGCCGGTCGACATGGTCGACGTCTTCCGCGCCTCCGACGCCGTGCCCGGCATCGTCGACGAGGCGATCGCCATCGGCGCCAAGGTGGTCTGGATGCAGCTCGGCGTCCGCCACGACGCGGCGGCGGCGAAGGCCGAGGCCGCCGGCATCCAGGTCGTCATGAACCGCTGCCCGAAGATCGAGTTCGGCCGCCATTCAGGCGAGCTGTCCTGGGGCGGCTTCGATTCCGGAATCATCACCTCACGGCGAACGCGCAAGGTGCAATCATGACCGACAAGTCCAAGTTCGGCTTCGAGACCCGCTCCGTCCACGCCGGTGCGGCCCCCGACCCGACCACCGGCGCGCGCGCCGTGCCGATCTACCAGACCACCGCCTATGTCTTCGACGATGTCGACCATGCGGCCTCGCTCTTCAACCTGCAGACCTACGGCTACATCTATTCGCGCCTGACCAACCCGACGGTGGCCGCGCTCGAGGAGCGGGTCGCCAGCCTGGAGGGCGGGCGCGGGGCGACCGGCTGCGCCTCGGGCCATGCCGCGCAGATGCTCGCCTTCTTCGCGCTGATGGAGCCGGGCGACGAGTTCCTGGCGGCCAAGCGCCTCTATGGCGGCTCGATCACCCAGTTCGGGCGCAGCTTCCAGAAATTCGGCTGGAACGTGCGCTTCATCGATTCCGACGACCCGGAGAACTTCCGCCGCGCGCTCACGCCCAAGTGCAAGGCGATCTTCGTCGAGAGCCTGGCCAACCCGGGCGGGGTCGTCACCGACCTGGAGGCGGTGTCGGCGATCGCGCGCGAGGCCGGCATCCCGTTCATCGTCGACAACACGATGGCCTCGCCCTATCTCTGCCGGCCGATCGAGTGGGGTGCCGACATCGTCATCCACTCCACCACCAAGTTCCTGTCCGGCCATGGCAATTCCATGGGCGGGATGATGGTCGACAGCGGCCGCTTCGACTGGACCAGGAGCGGTCGCTACCCGTCCTTGAGCGAGCCGGAGCCGGCCTATCACGGCCTGCGCTTCCACGAGACCTTCGGCGACCTGGCGCTGACCGTGCACGGCCATGCGCTCGGCCTGCGCGACCTGGGGGCCGCGATGGCGCCGCTCAACGCCTTCCTGACCCTGACCGGAACCGAGACCCTGGCGCTCCGCATGGAGCGGCACTGCGCCAATGCGCAGAAGGTGGCGGAGTTCCTGGAGGGGCACCCGGCCGTCGCCTGGGTCTCCTATGCCGGGCTGAAGAGCAGCCCCTACCGGGCGCTGGCGGCCAAGTACCTGCCGCGCGGCGCGGGCTCGGTCTTCACCTTCGGCGTCAAGGGCGGCTACGAGGCCGGCGTGAAGCTGGTGGAGGGCTGCGAGCTCTTCTCCCACCTCGCCAACATCGGCGACACCCGCAGCCTGATCATCCATCCGGCCTCGACCACCCATCGCCAGCTGAGCGACGAGCAGCGGGCGGCCGCCGGCGCCGGGCCCGACGTGGTGCGCCTGTCGATCGGCATCGAGAGCGTCGACGACATCATCGCCGACCTCGACCAGGCGCTGCAGAAGGGCGCGTAGGCGGGACCCGCGCCGTCACGGCTGGCCGAGGAAGCCCGTCACCTCGGCCAAGTCGGCATCGGGTGCGGTCAGGTTACCGGGCCGGCTTCAGAAATCTGGCCGCCGCCGTCCCTACTCCGCCGGGCCGGCCAGCACCGATGCCGGCGCGGCCGCCGGTGCCGGACGGCGGCCGGGAAGCAGGGCCGCCGCCGCGACGATGACCGCGGCCAGCACGGCCAGCACCACGAAGAACCAGTAGAAGCTGCCGGTCCGGTCATAGACCACCGCGACCAGCGGCACCGCCGCAGCGCTGACGCCCAGCGCCAGGACGAACTTGGCGCCGAAGGCGGTCGCCCGCCACTTGCCGGGCGTGTACTTGACCAGCAGCAGGTTCTCGGCCGGGGTGACGCCGATATGCAGGAGGGCCGCCCCGGTCACCACGCCGAACAGCATCCAGTTGTCGGCGGTGGCGGCCAGCGCCAGCAGCGGCACCTGGGCCAGCCAGCCATAGAGATAGATCGGCTTGGCCGGGTAGCGGTCGGCGAGCCAGCCGCCGACGATGTGGCCGGCGGCCGACACCAGGTAGACGATCGTCACCAGCATGCCGGCGCCGGCCGCCGTGCCGCCGGTGATGGCGGGCGTGCTGTCGGCGAAGACCTTGGGCAGCGCCAGGGTCATGCCCTGGAAGATGATCCCGGCCGCGGCCATGGTGACCGACAGGACGAAGAAGACCCGGATGATGTCGGCGCGCGCGGGCGCGGCTTCGGGCAGGCGATCCTCCTTCATGGCGGCGACCGTGCCCTGCTTCATGCAGATCGCCAGGACCGCGCCGCAGGCCATGGTGGCCAGGCCCGGGACGATGAAGGCGGCGCGCCAGGAGATGAAGTCGGTGAGCGCGCCGGCGACGAAGGGCGCGGCCGCCAGCCCGGCCGAGCCGAACAGCCCGTTCAGGCCCAGCACCTTGCCGCGGTTGACGCTGGCCCGCACCAGCCAGGCGATGCCGACCGGGTGGTAGATCGATCCGAACAGCCCGATCAGCCCCAGGCCGGCCGCCATGCCGAGCGGCCCGTCGACCAGGCCGGTGAGGACGCAGGCTGCCCCGGTGCCGACGAAGTAGATGACCATCATCCGCTCGGCGCTCCAGCGGTCGCCGAGCCAGCCGGCCGGCAGCGCACCGACCCCGAACAGGATGAAGCCGGACAGCGACAGCGACAGCAGCTCGCCGTAGGACAGGCCCCACTCCCGCTCCAGCGCCAGGACGACGGTCGGGTAGAGCAGCATCACCAGGTGGGAGATGCCATGGCCGATGCAGGAAAACCCGACGACCAGGCGGCCGTTGCTCATGCTTGCTCTCCGTCCGGCTCGGGACGCCGCCGTTCAGGTGAAGGATACGCCGACCCGGCCCAGCCCGTCGAACGCGACTTCGACCCGATCGCCGGCGACCACCGGTTGCGGGGCCACGACGCTGCCCAGGAAGACGAACTCGCCCGCGCGCAGCATGGTGCCCTGCGCGGCCAGGGTATCGGCCAGCCAGGCGAGCGCCGTCAACGGGTGCCCCATCATCGCCGCGCCGACGCCCTCGCCGCGCTCGATGCCGCCGATGGTGACCCGGCCCCGCAGCGCCGGCAGGTCGAGCGCCCGCCAGTCGGCCGCGGGCGCGCCAATCACCGCCCCGGTCTGGAAGAAGTCGTCGGCGATCAGCGTCGGCACGCCCAGCTGCGCGAAGTCCCCATAGCGGTCGTCGACCAGCTCGATGCCCGGATGGATGCTGCCGACCGCGTCCGCCACCGACCCCGCGTCATGGCCGCCCGCGCGCGGCGGCAGGTCCGCCCACAGGCGGGCGACGATCTCGGTCTCGACCATCGGCTTGATGTAGTCCGCGGCCGCGAAGCTGCCGCCGTCCGGCCGCAAGCCGCCTTCCAGGACGCCGCCGCCGCAGGGGTGGTCGATCGCCAGCCATTGCTGCATCACCTTGGTGGTGGCGCCGATCTTCCAGCCTCGGCGCGGGCCGAGCTTCGGCGCCAGGACCCGGTGCAGGGCGAACTGGACCTGGTAGCCCTGGCCGACATCGCCCGGCCGCACCGCCGGCGGCAGGGGGGCGATCGGCCGGCGGCCGAGGCGGTCGGCGGCGATGGCGGCGGCGGCGGGGTTCGGGTCGAAGGACGGGGCCATTCCGGCTCTCCCTGGAAGGACGGCGAGGCGACGGTATAGCCGCAATCCGTGTGCGCCGGCAGGCAGGATCGACAACCGGCCCGCGGCGCCGGTCACGCCGCGGCGGCGAAGCCCCCGGTGGCCGCGAGGCGGCCCTCCGCATGGACCACCCGGCCGGCGACGATGGTGGCGACCGCGCGCGGCAGGCCGGCCGCACGATCATCAACCAGGACCAGATCGGCCCGCAGGCCGGGGCCGATCTGCCCCCGGTCGTCGAGCCCGGCCGCACGGGCCGGCCCGGACGAAACCAGTGCCCAGGCATCCGCGAACGGGACGACGCCGTCGGCGACGAGGCGGAACGGCGCCTGGGCCAGCGCCGGATAGTAGTAGTCGGACATCAGCACGCTGCAGAGCCCGGCCGCGACCATGTCGGCCGCACCGACGAGGTTGAGGTGGCTGCCGCCGCGCACGACGTTGGGGGCGCCCATCGCCACCACGTCGCCCTGCGCCACGGCGCGCGCCGCCGTCTCCCGGGTCAGGGGAAACTCGCAGAGCCGGGCGCCCAGGCCATGGAAGCCGTCGCGCACGGCCGGGGTGCGGTCGTCGTGGGAGGCGAGCGGCACCGCGGCCCGACCGGCCGCCTCGGCGATCCGGACGAGCGAGGGCGCGACCGCCTCGCCACGCGCACCGACCGCGGCGAGGAGCGCGGCGAACACCTCCGCCCCCAGCCCCGTCCGCTCCGCCATCCGGGCCAGGCGCGCCGGGTCCGCAAGAGACTTCAGCATCGCCGGGGTGTGGTCGTTGAAGGCCACGAGGTCGACCGACCGGGCCTCGATCCAGGCCAGCAGTTCGTCCACCCCGTCCAGGTTGTAGGCCTCGTGGCGCAGATGGATGCGGGTGTCGCAGGCCAGGCGCGGCCGCAATGCCGCCACCGCGGCGATCACCTGGGCGGCATTGGCGCGCGAGCGCAGGCCCGGCTCCCACGAGCAGGTAACCGCATGGTAGGCGGTGGTGATGCCGTTGGCGACCAGCTGGCGGTCGCTGTCGAGCAGCGCCAGCTCGGTCGAGAAGGCGACGCCGGGGCGCGGCATCATCTGCCGCTCGAAGGCGTCGCCATGCAGGTCAACGATACCCGGCAGGACCAGCGCGCCGCGCGCGTCGATGGCCGGCCCCTCGCCGGGCACGCCGATGCCCGCGATCCGGCTGCCGGAAATCGTCAGGCTCGTTTCGAGGATTTCGCCCGCCGCGGTCAGGACGCGGCCGTTGACGATCTGCCAGGTGTTGTTAGCGGACATTGCTGGATACTCGACTGGGCTGGATACTCGACTGGAAAGCGCGGCGAGCGTCAGGGCTCGAACACCAGTTGCACCCGCTCGGCCGCCATGCGGGAGATACTGATCTCGATCGGCCGGCCCTCGGGGTCGAGGTTGAGGTTCTCGGCGACCAGCACCGGCCGGCTGCGGGGCATGTGCAAGGCGCGCGCATCCTCCGCCGACGGCAGGCGTGCCGTGACCCGGGTCGATTTCCGCGTGTAGTCGGCGATGCCGCACCGCATGAGGGCCCTGGTGATCGATTCCTCCGCACGATAGGCGGCAATCAAGTCAGGCACGCGACAGGCGGGGAAATAGTGGGAGGCGATGCTGATCGGGCGCCCGTCCGCCTCTCCCAGCGTCTCCAGCAGGATCACCGACTCGCCCCGCTTCAACCCCAGCGGCCCCGCCACCGCCGGTTCCGCCGCCAGGGTGGCCGAGCGCACCAGGCGCGAGTTCGGCTCCCGGTTCTGCAGGCGGATGGTCTCGCTGAAGCGGGTGCGCTTGCGCACGGCATAGGCGACCGGGTCGTCATGGACGAAGGTCCCCCGCCCCTGCTCGACCCGGACCACGCCCCGCTCCTCCAGCGCGGCCAGGGCCTGGCGCACCGTGTGGCGATTGACCCCGAAGCGCTCCGCCAGCGCGTGCTCGGTCGGCAGCCGGTCGCCCGGGGCCAGGCGGTCGCCGGCGATCTCTTCCTCGATGGTCTGCTCGATCTGGCGCCACAGGGCGACGCCGCCGCGCCGCGACAGGGTCGTCTGTTCCGTCGCATTCATGGGCTGGTCATTCGTCGGTTGGCCATTCGCCGGTTGCACCGTCATCAAACTTTCAGAGCTTGTCGCTTTACTGACCATCGAGGCTGGGGCAGTATCGCCATGAAACATATGGACGTCTAGACAAATATAGCGACATGTCGAGTACCCCTCCCCGCGATCATGGCCTTCCTGCCGACCGAACGGACCGCCAGCGCTGGATGGCCGCCCTGGCCCGCGCCTCGACCGAGCGGCTCGAATCGGGCTGGCAGGCACTGGGCCAGCCGGCGGCCTACGACCTGCTGCGGCGGCCGGAGATCGGCATGGTCATGGTGCGCGGCCGCTCCGGCGGCACCGGGCCGAAGTTCAACCTGGGGGAAATGACCGTGACCCGCTGCGTCGTGCGGCTCGAATCCGGCACGCTCGGCTATGGCTATGTCGCCGGCCGCGACCGACGCCGGGCGGAGCTGGCGGCCGTGTTCGACGCCCTGCTGCAGGAACCGGCCACCCACGGGCCGGCGATGCGCCACCTGGTCGAGCCGCTGGAGGCCGAACTGGCCGCCGCGGCGCAGCTCGGCCGCGAAAAGGCGGCGGCGACCAAGGTCCGCTTCTTCACCATGGTGCGCGGCGAATGAACCACACCCAGACGGCCGCCCCCAGCCCCGGCTTCGCCGATCCGGTGCAGGATTCCCAGCGCGCCTTCCGCGGGCTGCTGGACGCCATCGCCCGGCCGGGGACCATCGTCCGGCTCGACGCCGCGGTGTCCGCCCCGGCGCCGCTGTCGGCTGCGGCTGCGGCCGCCCTGCTGACCCTGGTCGATTTCGAGACGCCGCTGTGGATCGACGGCGCCGCCGCGACCCCGGAGGTCCTCGCCTGGATCCGGTTCCATTGCGGCGCGCCGATCACGACCGAGCCGGCCGCGGCGCGCTTCGCGCTGGTGACCGACACGGTCGCCATGCCGCCGCTCGACGCCTTCTGCCAGGGTGACGATTCCTACCCCGACCGGTCGGCCACCCTGCTGGTCGCGGTCGAAGGCCTGGAGGCACGCAACGGCTTCCGCCTCACCGGCCCCGGCATCGAGGACGAGGCGCGGCTCGCGGTCGAAGGGTTGCCGCCCGGCTTCATCGCGGCCTGGGGCCGCAACCGGGCCGGTTTCCCCTGCGGGGTCGACCTGTTCCTGACCTGCGGCGACCGGGTGGCCGCCCTGCCGCGCAGCACCCGGCTGGAGGTCTGATCGATGTATGTCGCGGTCAAGGGCGGCGAGGCCGCCATCGCCAATGCCGAGCGCCTGCTGGCCGAGAAGCGCCGCGGCGACCCGGCCGTGCCCGAGCTCTCGACCGCGCAGATCGAGCAGCAGCTGGGCCTGGCTGTCGACCGGGTGATGACCGAGGGCTCGCTCTACGACCGCGAGCTGGCGGCACTCGCCCTGAAGCAGGCCTGCGGCGACCAGCTGGAAGCGGTCTTCCTGCTCCGCGCCTTCCGCACCACCCTGCCCCGCTTTGGCGCGTCCGAGCCGATCGATACCGCCCGCATGCAGGTGGAGCGGCGGATCTCCGCCACCTTCAAGGACCTGCCGGGCGGCCAGGTGCTGGGCCCGAGCTTCGACTACACCCACCGCCTGCTCGACTTCTCGCTGCTGGCGACCGGCGGGGAGCCGCCGCCGCCGGCCCCCCTGGGCGAGGCCGAGCCGGAATCCATGCCGCACGTCCTGGCCATGCTCGACCGCGAGGGGCTGATCGAATCCGAAATCGACCGCCGGCCGGACGCGCCCGTCCCCGACATCACCCGCGACCCGATGACCTTTCCGGCGGACCGTGCGGCGCGCCTCCAGGGGCTGGCCCGGGGCGACGAGGGCTTCCTGCTGGCGCTCGGCTACTCGGTGCAGCGCGGCTATGGCCGCAACCACCCGTTCGCCGGCGAGATCCGCTTCGGCGCGGTCGAGGTGGAGTTCGTGCCGGAGGAGCTGGGCTTCGCGGTCTCGCTCGGCGATGTCGCCGTGACCGAGTGCGAGATGATCAACCAGTTCAAGGGCAGCGCCACCGAGCCGCCGCAGTTCACCCGCGGCTACGGCCTGGCCTTCGGCCATTGCGAGCGCAAGACCATGGCGATGGCCCTGGTCGACCGCGCGCTGCGCGCCCGCGAGCTGGGCGAGGAGATCGACTCCCCGGCCCAGGACGAGGAGTTCGTGCTCTACCACGCCGACAATGTCGAGGCGTCGGGCTTCGTCCAGCACCTGAAGCTGCCCCACTACGTCGATTTCCAGGCCGAGCTGGTGCTGGTCCGCGGCATGCGCCGGGCGGCAGAGGCCGCCGCCCAACGCGCCCGGCCGCTGGCCGTGGCCGCCGGGGAAGAATGACCATGGACGGCTACAACTTCGCCTACCTGGACGAGCAGACCAAGCGGATGATCCGCCGCGCCATCCTCAAGGCCGTCGCCATCCCCGGCTACCAGGTCCCCTTCGCCAGCCGCGAGATGCCGCTGCCTTATGGCTGGGGCACCGGCGGTATCCAGGTGACGGCGGCCATCATCGGCCTGGCCGACACGCTGAAGGTGATCGACCAGGGGGCGGACGACACCACCAACGCCGTCAGCATCCGCCGCTTCTTCGCCCGCACCACCGGCGTCGCCACCACCGAGCGGACGGCGGACGCGACCATCATCCAGACCCGGCACCGGATCCCGGAGCGTTCCCTGCGCGCCGACCAGATCATCGTCTTCCAGGTGCCGATCCCCGAGCCGCTGCGCTGGCTGGAGCCGCGCGAGACCGAGACGCGCAAGATGCATGCGCTGTCCGAATACGGCGCCATGCACGTCAAGCTCTACGAGGATGTCGCCCGGCACGGGCGGATCGCGACCGCCTACGACTATCCGGTGATGGTCGGCGGCCGCTACCTGATGCGCCCGTCGCCGATCCCGAAGTTCGACAACCCCAAGCTCGACCGCTCGCCCGCCCTGCAGCTGTTCGGCGCCGGGCGCGAGAAGCGCATCTATGCGGTGCCGCCCCATACGGAGGTCTACAGCCTGGACTTCGAGGACCATCCGTTCGAAGTCCAGAAGTGGGAGCAGGCCTGCGCGCTGTGCGGCGCCGGGGACAGTTTCCTGGACGAGGTCATCGTCGACGATCGCGGCGGGCGGATCTTCGTCTGCTCGGACAGCGACCATTGCGGCGAGCGCCGGGCGGCAGGCCATGTCGGCGCGCAGCCGGATGCGCTGGGCCAGCCGGCCGACAAGGTCGCGCCATGATGGCGGCCACCCCGTTGCTCCAGGTTCGCGGCCTGACCCGGCGCTACGGCGCCCGCATCGGCTGCCGCGACGTCTCGTTCGACCTCTGGCCCGGCGAGGTGCTCGGCATCGTCGGCGAATCCGGGTCGGGCAAGACGACGCTGCTGAAGTGCCTGTCGGCCCAGCTGGAGCCCGACGCCGGCCAGGTCGTCTATGCGACGCGCGACGAGGGCCCGCGCGACATCTTCGCCCTGTCCGAGCCGCGCCGCCGCCTGCTGATGCGCACCGACTGGGGCATCGTCCACCAGCATCCGGTCGAAGGCCTGCGCATGGGGGTCAGCGCCGGGGCCAATGTCGGCGAACGGCTGATGGCGGTGGGTGCGCGCAACTACGGCCGCATCCGGGCCTCCGCGCTCGACTGGCTGGGCCGGGTGGAGATCGCCCGCGACCGCATCGACGACATGCCGCGCACCTTCTCGGGCGGGATGCTGCAGCGCCTGCAGATCGCCCGCAACCTGGTCTCGTCGCCGCGCCTGGTCTTCATGGACGAGCCGACCGGCAGCCTCGACGTCTCGGTCCAGGCGCGCCTGCTCGACCTGCTGCACGGGCTGGTCGCCGATCTCGGCCTGTCGGTGGTGGTCGTCACCCACGACCTGGCCGTCGCCCGCCTGCTGGCCCATCGCCTGATGGTGATGCGCGCCGGCAGCGTGGTAGAGGAAGGGCTGACCGACCAGGTGCTGGACGACCCGCAGCACGCCTACACCCAGCTTCTCGTCGCCTCGATCCTGCATCCATGAGCCCGAACGCCGTGCCCCCCGCCCCTGAATTCGCGCTGGCCGTCACCGGCCTCGGCAAGCAGTTCACCCTCCATGTCCAGGGCGGCGTGGTGCTGCCGGTGCTGTCGGGCATGAACCTGGAAGTGGCTCCGGGCGAGTGCGTCGCCCTGAACGGTCCGTCCGGCGCCGGCAAGAGCTCGCTGCTGCGCCTCGTCTACGGCAACTATCGGGCCCAGAAGGGCAGCATCCGCGTGCGCCATCGCGGCCAGGTCGTCGACGTGGCCACGGCCACGCCGCAAAAGATCCTGGAGCTGCGCCGGCACACGCTGGGCTATGTCAGCCAGTTCCTGCGCGTCATCCCGCGGGTGCCGGCGATCGACGTCGTGGCGGAGCCCGCCCGCGCGGTCGGCATGAGCCTGGCCGAGGCCGAGCACCGCGCCGAGCGGCTGCTGTCGCGCCTGCGCATCCCGGAACGGCTCTGGTCGCTGCCGCCCGCCACCTTCTCGGGCGGCGAGCAGCAGCGCATCAACCTCGCCCGCGGCTTCGTCGTTGACTTCCCGGTGCTGCTGCTGGACGAGCCGACGGCGGCGCTGGACGCCGACAACCGCCGCACCGTGATGGCCCTGATCGCCGAGGCGAAGGGACGGGGTGCCGCCCTGCTCGGCATCTTCCACGACGCCGAGGTGCGCGAGGCTGTGGCCGACCGCGTCATCGCCATGCGGCCGCCCGCCATGGCGGCCTAGACTGCCTTACCCCCGCATGACCGAAACGATCCTGACCGACGCCCGCATCGTCACCCGCGACGACGTCTTCGACGGCACCCTGGTCGTCCGCGACGGCCGCATCGCCGAGATCCAGCGGGGATCGACCGCGGTGCCGGGCGCCCTGCGCCTGGACGGCGACTACCTGCTGCCGGGGCTGGTCGAGCTGCACACCGACAACCTGGAGAAGCACCTGACCCCGCGGCCGCGGGTGCAGTGGCCGCCGGAAGCCGCGATCGTCGCCCACGACACGCTGGTCGCCGGCTGCGGCATCACCACGGTGTTCGATTCGGTGGCGGTCGGCGACGTGATCGCCGGGACGCAGCGCCGCCGCAGCCTGGAGGTCACTCTGACCGGCCTGGAAAGCGCCATCCGGCACCGGATGCTGAGGGCCGACCATTTCCTGCACATGCGCATCGAGGTGAGCGAGCCCGACGTGCGCGAGCTGTTCGACGGCTACAAGGACAACCCGCTGGTCCGGCTGGTCTCGCTGATGGACCACACGCCGGGCCAGCGGCAGTACGCCGACGAGGCCGCCTATCGCCGCAACTACCAGAAGCGCCACGCCGTCGACGACGCCGAGTACGAGCGCTTCGCCACCCACCGCAAAGCGCTGGCGGCGGAGTTCAGCGGGCCGCACCGCGCCTGGATGACCGCGCTGTGCCGCGAGCGCGGCTGGCCGCTCGCCAGCCACGACGACGCGACGCTGGCCCATGTCGCGGAATCGGTCGCGGCCGGCATGGTCATCGCCGAGTTCCCGACCACGGTCGAGGCCGCGTCGGCCGCCCATGGCGCCGGCATGAAGGTGATGATGGGCGCCCCCAACCTGGTGCGCGGCGGATCCCACTCCGGCAATGTCGCCGCGGCCGAGCTGGCCGGGCTCGGCCTCGTCGACATCCTGTCGTCGGACTACTATCCCCAGAGCCTGCTGCACGGGGCGTTCCTGCTGGCCCGCGCGCCGACCGGCATGGCCCTGCCCGATGCGGTCGCCACGGTCTCCGACATCCCGGCCGCCGCGGTCGGGCTCGATGACCGCGGCCGGCTGGCGGCGGGGAGGCTGGCCGACATGGTGCGGGTGCAGGAATGCGACGGGCTGCCGATCGCGCGCGCGGTCTGGCGCGAAGGACGGAGAGTGGCATGAACGACGGCGGCATCATCCCGGACCCCCATGTGATCCGGGACGTGGCGGTGCTGGAGCGCCTCTACGGCACCCCGACCGAGACCTCCATCGTCAAGGAGGCGGACCACATCCACCCGGTCTATCGCCCGTTCATCGAGGCCGCGCCGTTCTTCGTGCTGGCGACCAACGGCGACAGCCGGCTCGACACCTCGCCGCGCGGCGATGCCGCGGGGTTCGTGGTGGTCGAGGACCAGCACACCCTGCTGATCCCCGACCGGCGCGGCAACAACCGCATCGACAGCCTGCGCAACATCCTCCGCGACCCGCGCGTGGCGCTCCTGTTCCTCGTCCCCGGCGTCGGCGAGACCCTGCGGGTCAACGGCCGGGCCCAGCTGTCGGTCGATCCGGCCCTGATGGCGCGCTTCGCCGTCGACGGCAAGGCGCCGCGGTCGGTCATGGTGGTCAAGGTGGAACTGGTCTTCTTCCAGTGCTCCCGCGCCATCGTGCGCTCCGCCCTGTGGGACCCGGAGCGCCATGTCCCCCGCTCCGCCCTGCCGAGCGGCGGCCGGATCCTGGCGGCACTGAGCGCCGACCGGCTCGGCGGCGACGAGTACGACGCGGCCCTGCCGGCGCGCGTCCGGGCAACCCTCTACTGAGGAATCGGAATATGGAGACGTTCGACGACCTGTTCGCCGTGCTGGAGAAGGCCGGGGCCGAGCAGTACGGGCAGGAGGCGGTGAGCCAGCTCGAGCACGCCCTGCAATGCGCCCAGCTGGCCGAGCAGGAAGGTGCCGCGCCCGCCTCCGTGGTGGCCGCCCTGCTGCACGATGTCGGGCACCTGATCCACGACCTGGGCGACGACGCGGCCTTGCGCGGCATCGACGACCGCCATGAATTCTCCGGCGCGGCGATCCTCGACCGCTGGTTCGGCCCGGACGTCACCGAGCCGGTGCGCCTGCATGTCGACGCCAAGCGCTGGCTCTGCCACGCGGAGGGCAGCTACTTCTCCACCCTGTCGCCGGCCTCGGTCCGCAGCCTGGAGCTGCAGGGCGGCGTGTTCGACAAGGAAGACGCGGACCGCTTCATCGCCCAGCCCTATGCGCGGGCGGCGGTCGCCGTCCGCCGCTGGGACGATATCGGCAAGGTCGAGGGCCTGGCGACGCCGCCGCTGTCGCACTATCGCGAACTGGCGGAGCAGGTGCGCCGCGCCTGAACGGAGTCGCCGCGGCGCGCAGCTCAGCGCGCCGCGGCGGCGCGACGCTCGATGGCGGCCTCGGGCGGGGCCGCCCAGGACCCCTCCGCGGCCCCGCCTCCGGGGAATCCGGTTCAAGTTTTTCTCGGCATCGACGGCGGCAGTGGCAGCGAAGGCGAGGCTCGGGCAGGATGCGCGCCCGATCCCCGGAGGAGCCCCCATGCTGTTCGAAGGATTCCGCACGGGCGACGCCGCCACGGGCGCCGGCCCGATCCGCTATGTCGTGGGCGGCAGCGGGCCGCCCGTGCTCCTGCTGCACGGCCACCCGCAGACCCATGCCATGTGGCACCGGGTGGCGACGCTCCTCGCCCGCGACTTCACCGTCGTCGCCAGCGACCTGCGCGGCTACGGCGACAGCGCCAAGCCTGAGAGCGACCCCAGCCACGCCCCCTACTCCAAGCGCGCCATGGCCGCCGACCAGGTCGAGCTGATGGCCGCCCTCGGCTTCGACCGCTTCGCCCTGGTCGGGCACGACCGCGGCGCGCGCGTCGGCCATCGCCTGTGCCTGGACCATCCGGCGCGGGTGCGGGCGTTCGCCGCCCTCGACATCATCCCGACCCGGTCGATGTACCGGCAGATCACCCATGCCTGGGCCCAGCCCTACTATCACTGGTTCTTCCTGACCCAGCCCTTCGACCTGCCGGAACGGATGATCCAGGCCGACCCGGACTTCTACCTCGCCTGGCACATGCAGAAGCGCCAGCCGACCACGGCCGGCATCTTCGACCCCGAGGCGATGGAGGAGTATCGCCGCTGCTACCACCTGCCCGGCACCATCCACGCCATCTGCGAGGACTACCGGGCGGCGGCCACCATCGACCTGGAGCATGACGAGGCCGACCTCGACCGGCGCATCGAGTGCCCGATGCTGGCCCTGTGGGGGGCGGCCGGCATCGTCGGCGCCCATTTCGACCCGATCGCCGAGTGGCGCGAGCGCGCCCGCGACGTCTCCGGCCGGGCCATCGTCAGCGGCCACTACCTGGCCGAGGAGGCGCCGGAGGAGACCTGGGAGGCGCTCCGCGCCTTCCTCCAGCACCCGGCCGCCGCATGACCGGGGTCCTGCGCATCGCCGCCCTTCGCATCGCCGCCCTTCGCATCGCCGATGGGCCGTTCGTCCACGACGTCACCATGGACGACCTCGCCCGCTATCACGGGCGCGACTTCTTCAACGGGCTGGCCCAAGCCTTCGTCGTCATCCGCACCGCGACGGAACGGCTGGGCGGCGGAGGGCCGCTCGACCGGCGGAAGATCCGCCTGGTGCTCGGGCTCGACCCGCCCGGCGTCGTCGACGGGTTCGAGTACCTGACCCGCGCCTTCTCCGACCGGCGGGTGATCGTCGACCGCCGCATCGGCATCGGCCCGGAGTCCTTCGACGGCCACTATTATTTCGCGGTCGAGTACGAGGGCCGGCGGCTGGTCCTGGTCCTGCGCGACGGCATCGTGCCCGAGGGATACTCGCAGATGGCGCGGCGCGGCTTCGCCCGCCTGCTCGATGCCGACGAGATGCGGGTCTGGAGTGCGGGCAAGCGCGACATCGCCGACCGGATCCTGGAGCGGCCGGTCGAGGAGTCCTTCCACGTCGAGGGACCGCTGCCGGCATGAGCGATCATCTGCGGCCGGTCACCTTCACCCGGTCGGGCGCCCTTGCCGGCGCGTGGGACGCGATGCCGATGGCGCTCAGCAGCGTCGCCTTCGGCCTGGTCTTCGGCGTCGCCGCCCGCCAGGCGGGGCTGACCCTGGCCGAGGCGACGGTCATGAGCACGCTGGTCTTCGGCGGGTCCGCCCAGTTCGTCGCCGTCGGCATCTGGGGCAGCCCGGTGCCGATCTTCGCCGTGATCGTGGCGACGCTCATCGTCAATGCCCGCTACCTGCTGATGGGGGCGTCCCTGCGGCCCTGGTACAGCCGGATGCGCCGCCGGCAGGCCTATGGCTCGCTCTTCTTCCTGACCGATACCAACTGGCCGCTGCAGCTCCAGGCGTTCCAGCGCGGCGAGCGCGAGGGGGCGGTGCTGATGGGCAGCGGCATCTTCATGCTGTCCACCTGGGTCGCCTCGACCGCGATCGGTCATGCCGCGGGGGCCGCGATCGGCGACCCCAGGACCTGGGGCCTCGACTTCACGATCGTCGCCTTCTTCGCCGCCGTCCTCGTCAAGCTGTGGCACGGGCGCGGCGACGCGATGCCGTGGACGGTGGCGGCGGCAACCGCGATCCTGGTGCATGCGCTGGTGCCGGGCTTCTGGCACGTCATCGCCGGGGCGCTCGCCGGCTCCATTGCAGGCGCGATCCGCGATGGGCGCTGACCCGTGGTCGATCGACCCGCTGGCCGCCGTGGCCATCATCGGCATGGCGGTCGCGAGCTACGCCATGCGCGCGGGCGGCTTCTGGATGATGCGCTGGATGCCGATGTCGCGCCGGGTGGAGGCGTGGCTGCGCCACATTCCGGGCGCGGTCATCATCTCGCTGCTCGCCCCGATGGTCGCCCGCGGCGGCCTGCCGGAACTGATCGGCACCGCCATCGCCGCGGTGGCGATGAAGGTCACCGGCCACGATCTGGCGGCGATCGTGGCCGGCATCGCCGGTGTGGCCGCGCTGCGGGCGGTGATGTAGCGCCGCCACCCGCCGGCCCGGCCCCCCGAATCAGGGACGGATCCAGGTCTCCGAGAAGGCGAGGAAGGCGCTGGTGATCGGCTTGCCCACCATGTCGCGCGGGATCGGCTTGCCCGGCAGCGCCGCGCCGTTGACCGTGGCGAGCGCCTTCCCGGCCCCGGCGAACAGGCTCAGCATGATGTGCTTGCCGGTGGCCGAGTGCGAAAGCGGCAGTTCCAGCGCGAAGGGCTGGCCGATCTCCGACCAGGACATGGCGACCTCGAGCCCGTCGCCCGTCACGGTCTCGGTGTAGGTCGAGGCGGCATCGCCCGAGGTTGCGACCGAATCGAGGCTGGCGTAGCGCAGCCCCTGCATTCCGGGCGTGCCCTTGAAGGCGCCGAAGTTGGACGCGTAGTCGGCAACCAGCCAGCGCGCCAGCGGCTCGTTGTCGGTCAGGCAGACGTTCTCGGCGTGGCCCGCATCCTGCGGGCGGCGCAGCATCAAGAGGGCATGGCCGCGGCCGTGCGGCGACAGCACCACGCGGAAGAAGCTCAGCAGCGTGACGAACGGCCCGTCCGGGTCGTCCTTCAGGTACATGCCCGGGTTCTCGCCCGACCAGTCCACCGTTCCGGGATATGCCGGCATCGAATCCTCCCTGTTCTGCGATCGCGCGGAAGGATATCGGCCGGCCCCGGCCGGCGCCAGTTTCGCTTCGACCGGACGGTTGATCGCGGCGGGCCGGCCGCTATATCGGCAGCAGGAGCTTCACCGTCCGGAAAGGACCGACGAGACATGGATCGCAGGACGTTTCTCACCGGCGCCGCCGTTGCCACCGCCGCGGGCGCCGTGCCGGGCTTGCTCACCGTCCGCCCGGCCCAGGCGGCTCCGGCGATCGGCAGCCCCGCCCCCGACTTCCAGGCCGTCAGCGCCACCGGCGAGACAGTCAGCCTGTCGCAGTTCAAGGGCAAGGTCGTGGTCCTCGAATGGACCAACCATGACTGCCCGTTCGTCCGCAAGCACTACAACGGCGACAACATGCAGGCCTTGCAGCGCGAGGCCAGGGACCAGGGGGTGGTGTGGCTGACCATCGTCTCCTCGCCGCCCGGCGAGCAGGGCCACGTCACCCCGGCCCAGGCCCAGGAGCTGTCGGAAAAGCGCAAGGCCGTGCCGGCGCATGTCCTGCTCGATCCGAAGGGCACGGCCGGCCGTGCCTACGCCGCCCAGGTGACCCCGCACATGTACGTCATCGATGGCGCGGGCGCGCTGCGCTACATGGGCGCCATCGACGACAAGCCGAGCGCCAACCCCGAGACGCTGAAGACGGCCGCCAACTATGTCCGCCCGGCGGTGGCCGCGGTGGTCGCCGGCAAGGCGGTGGAAACCCCGGTCACCCGCGCCTACGGCTGCTCGATCAAGCTGGCACCGCAGACCACCTGACCGATTCCGGCAAGGCCGCCGTCCGCCATCAGCGGGCGGCGGTCCGCACAGGGCCGTCAGCGCGTGGCGATCACCACGGCCGCTCCCGCCATGGCAACGCCACTGCCACGATTGAGCAGGCGAACGGCGCCGGGCGTGGTGAACATCCGGCGCGCCCGCTCCGCCGCGACGGCATATGCGGCGAGCACCGCCGACGCGACGACCGCGATGATTCCAGCCAGCCCGGCGAAGCCGGCCGGCGTCAATCCGCCCAGGTCCAGGACGTTGGGCAGCAGGGCGAGGAAGAACATGATCGCCTTCGGGTTGCCCAGGTTAATCGCCAGACCGGCGAGAAAGAGGCGCCCCCGCCCCTCCGGCGAGGCGTTCGCCGTGGCGGTCGGCCGCCCCGGTGCCGTCCACAGCTTCCAGGCGAGGTAGAGCAGATAGGCCGCGCCGAGGTAGCGGATCGCAACGAACAGCCCGGCGAAGGTGGCAGCGAGCGCCGCCAGGCCGGTCGCCGCCACCGTGAACCAGACGAGCGAGCCGCCGACGAACCCCGCGATGAACGCGGGCGCACCTCGCGTTCCCCGCGCAAGGACGCGGGCGACAAGGGCTGCGACGCCAGGCCCCGGAAGGACCACTACGGCCAAGTAGGCCGCCGCGAAGACGAGCAGGTCGGCGATGTCCATCGGCGCGGCTTCTCCCCGGCAGTTCTAGTCGTCGCCCATGGCCGCCGCCCGCTCGGCCGCCACCGCCTCGGCATTGGCGTTGAACCAGCGCGCGCCGAGGCGCCGCAGGTCCTCCAGGTAGAGGAAGATCACCGGGGTGATGAACAGGGTGAGCGCCTGCGAGAACAGCAGGCCGCCCACCACCGCCACGCCGAGCGGCTGGCGCAGCTCGGCGCTGGCGCCGTGCGCGACCGCGATCGGCAGGGCGCCGGCGATCGCCGCCATCGTCGTCATCATGATCGGCCGGAAGCGCTTCATGCAGGCTTCCTCGATGGCGGTGCGCGCGTCCATCCCCTGCTCGCGCTGCGCCTGGAGGGCGAAGTCGATCATCATGATGGCGTTCTTCTTGACGATGCCGATCAGCAGCACGATGCCGATGATGGCGATCACGCTGACTTCCAGCCCCATGAAGCGCAGCCCCAGCAGGGCGCCGATCGCCGCCGCCGGCAGGCCCGACAGGATGGTGATGGGGTGGATGAAGCTCTCGTAGAGGATCGCCAGGATCATGTAGATGACGAGGACGGCCGCGCCCAGCAGCAGCCCCTGCCCGGCCAGCGCCGCCTGGAAGACCTGGGCCGCGCCCGAGAAGCCGGTCGTCACGCTGGCCGGCAGCGCCAGCTCGCGCTCCAGCGCCAGCACGCTCTTCACCGCGTCGCCCAGCGAGGTGCCGGCGGCGGTGTTGAACGAGATGGTCACCGACGGCAGCTGCGCCTGGTGGTTGACGGTGACCGGGCCGGCCTGGCGGGTGATCTCGGCAAACGCGTCGAGGGCGACCAGCTGGCCCGACGCGCTGCGCACGCGCAGCTTGGACAGGGCCTCGACGCTCTGCTGGAAGCGCGGCTCCACCTCCAGGATCACCTGGTAGGAGTTGGAGGAGGTGAAGATGGTCGAGACCTGGCGGGTGCCGAAGGCGCTGTAGAGGGTGTTGCGGATCTGCTCGGACGAGACGCCCAGGCTGGCGGCGCGGTCGCGGTTGATGGTGATCAGCGCCTCCGGCCCGCGGATCTGCAGGTCGGTGGTGACGTCGCGCAGGCCGGGCAGCCCGCGCATCCGCGTCTCCAGGATGGCGGCCCAGCGATACAGCTCCTCGGTGGAAGGGCTCTGCACCGTGTACTGGTAGAGGCTCTTGGCCGAGCGCCCGCCGATGTTCAGGTTCTGCGTCTTCTGGATGTAGACGTTGACCCCGGCGATCTCGGCCAGCTTGGGGCGCACCCGGCGGATGATCGCGTCGGCGCCGTCCCGCTCCGCCCGCGGCTTCAGGCCGATGAAGAGCCGGCCCTGGTTGACGGCCGGGTTCCACACGGTGGCGCCGGCCGAGGCGTTGACCTGCGCCACGCCCGGATCGGCCTGGAAGATCCGCGAAACCCGCTGCTGGATCTGCGCCATCGCCGCGAACGAGGTCTCCTGCCCCGCTTCCGTCGTGACCGCGAGCTGGCCCGTGTCCTCCAGCGGGAAGAAGCCCATGGGCGAGGTCATGAAGAGATGGATGGTGAAGGCGACCGTGCCGATCGTCACCGCCAGGGTCAGCGGGCGGTAGCGCAGCACCGCCTGGAGCATGCGGCCATAGATGCGCAGCAGCCCCTCGAACGCGCCCTCGGCGATGCGGTGGAAGGCGCCCTGCTGCTCCTTCGGCGGCTCCGGCTTCAGCAGCCGGCTGCACAGCATCGGCGTCAGCGTCAGCGAGACGAAGGCCGAGATCAGGATGGCGAGGCTGACCACCACCGCGAACTCGAAGAACACCCGGCCGACCACCCCGCCCATGAAGAAGATCGGGATGAACACCGCCACCAGCGACAGGGTGATGGAGATGATGGTGAAGCCGACCTCGCGGCTGCCCTTGAAGGCGGCCGCCCAGGGGCTCATCCCCTCCTCGATGTGGCGGACGATGTTCTCCAGCACGACGATGGCGTCGTCGACGACGAGGCCGGTCGCCAGCGTCAGGGCGAGCAGCGAGATGTTGTCGATGCTGAAGCCGAAGAAACACATGCCGCCGAAGGTGGCAATGAGCGAGATCGGCACCGTCACGGACGGGATGAAGGTCGCCGCCGCCCGGCGCAGGAAGAGGAAGATGACGAGGATGACGAGCGCGATCGTCAGCCCCAGCGTGAATTCGACGTCGTGGATCGCCTCGCGGATCGGCTGCGAGCGGTCGATGAACACTTCCAGGTTGACCGCCGGCGGCAGGATGGCGCGGAACTGCGGCAGCAGCGCCTTCACCCCGTCGACGACGTCGATGGTGTTGGCCCCCGGCTGCTTCTGGATCGCCAGCACGATCGAGCGGGTGCCGTTGATCCAGCTGGCGGTGCGGTCGTTCTCGACGCTGTCGACCGGGTTGGCGATGTCGCCGAGCCGGACGGGCGCGCCGTCCTTGTAGGCGACGATCAGCGGGCGGAACTCGGCCGCGCGCGCCATCTGCCCGGTCGCCTGCAGGGTCACGGCCTGGGACGGCCCGCTCAGGCTGCCGATCGGGGTGTTGGCGTTGGCGCTGGCGAGCGCGCGCTGCACCTCGTCGATGCCGATGCCGCGGGCCGCCAGCTCGTCGGGGTCGACCTGGACCCGGACCGCGAAGCGCTGCGGGCCATAGATCTGCACCTGGGCGACGCCGGTCAGGGTCGAGACCCGCGGCGAGATGATCGTGTCGACATAGTCGGTCACGGCCGACAGCGGCATGATCGGCGAACTCAGGGTCAGCAGCAGCACCGGCTGGTCGGCCGGGTTGACCTTGCGGAAGGATGGCGGCGTCGTCATCTCGGGCGGCAGCCGGCGCTGGGCGCGCGAGATCGCCGACTGGATGTCGAGGGCGGCCGAATCGATGTTGCGGTCGAGGTCGAACTGGATGGTGATCTGGGTCTGGCCGAGGCCGCTCGAGGAGGTGATCGAGCTGATGCCGGCGATGGTCGAGAATTCGCGCTCGAGCTGGGTCGCGACCACCGCGGCCATGGTGTCCGGGTTGGCGCCCGGCAGCTGCGCGGTGACGCTGATGGTCGGGAAGTCGACCTGCGGCAGGGCCGAGATCGGCAGGGTGCGATAGCCGAACAGGCCGCCGAGGACGAGGGCAAAGGTGATGATCGTGGTCATCACCGGGCGGCGGATGCAGATCGCCGAGATGTTCATGGCCGGATCCTCAGGAGGTCGGCGTGCGCGCCGCGGGCGTGGCCCGCTGGTCGCGCACCCGGGTGCCCTCGGTCAGGCGCAGCTGGCCCTCCACGGCCACCCGCTCGCCCAATTGCAGCCCCTCGCGGATGACCGCCCGGTCGCCGACCAGGCGGGCCACCTTCACGGGGCGGACCGACGCCGTCATGTCGGGCTTGATCACGAACAGGTAGTCGCCCGCCTGGCCGACCTGGAGCGCGGCGGCCGGCACCGTCAGCGCGCCCTTCTCGACCCGCAGGGTGGCCACGGCGTTGACGAACTGGCCCGGCCACAGGCGGCTGTCGGCGTTCGGCATGGTCGCCTTGAGGTTGATCGTCCCGGTCGCGGCGTCGATGCTGTTGTCGATGAAGGTGACGACGCCGGAAATGGGCGGCCCCGGATCCTCCGGGATGGTCGCCTCGACCCGGATCTGCGCCTGGTCCTCGGCGCGCCGGATCTCGGCCAGGTCCTTCTGGGTCGCGGTGAAGGACACGTAGATCGGCCGGATCTGGGTGATCGTCACCAGCGTGCCGGTATCGGCCGCGCGGACCACGTTGCCCTTCTTGAGCGCGACCGCGCCCGTCCGCCCGTCGATCGGCGCCCGGATGGTCATGTAGCTCAGCGTCAGCCGGGCATTCTCGACGGCGGCCTCGGTCGCCCGCACGGTGGCTTCCTGGACCGCGGCCGTCGTCTCCAGCTGGTCGTAGCGCTGGCGCGACACGAAGTCCCGCTGGGTCAGTTCCGAGGCCCGGCGCACCTCGGCCCGGGCCTGGAGGGCCTGGGCGCGGTCGCGGGCCAGGTTGGCCTCGACCGCGCGCAGCGTCGCCTCGGCGCTGCGCCGGTCGAGCACGAACAGCACCTCGCCCGCCTTGACGTCCTGTCCCTCGCGGAACATCACCTCGGCGATCTCGCCATCGACGCGCGGCTTGACCCCGACCGTGGCGATCGCCTGGACGCGGCCGATGGTCGATACCTGCACCGGCATGTCGCGCGCTTCGACCGGCGCCATGGCCACCGGCTCGACCCGGGCCGCCGGCTGCGGCGCCGCGGTCCTCGCCGGCGGCTGGAGCCCCGCCATGCGGGAGAGGTCTGCGCGCCAATGGTATCCGGCGGCCGCCACGGCCACCAGGCAAGCCAACAGAAAGAGGCGTTTCACTGGGGCATCCCCATGGGTCAGGGCGGGGGTCGCTGCCGGTCGGCGTTCACGTCTGTCGCAATATGCAGACCAGATCGGCGTGATCCGGCCAGATCGGAGGCGTCCGGCCCGGAAAATACCACGAAATCGGACCGGCGTGGAGATGCGTCGGCCCCTCGACCTATGGCAGGCCCGCCAGCACCGACCGGTTCGCCGCGAAGCGCTGCGTCACCCAGTCCATGACCGCCCGGACATGCGGCAGGCGCCGGAGATCCCGGTGCACGATCAGCCAGTGGGGGGCCTCCAGTGCGGGGATCGGCGCCGACGCCCGGACCAGCCCCGGATCGCCGTCGCCGAGATGGCAGGGCAGGATCGCCACCCCCGCCCCGGACCGGGCGGCGGTCGCCTGGAGGGCGACGGTGGATGCCCGGGCCACGACCGCCTCGCCGGTCTGCCGGAGCGTCGCCGCGACCCATCGCGACTGCGCGTAGTGCGCCTGCTCCTCGGTATAGGCGATCCAGCCCGTCGCGGCGCCCTCGGGAAGGTGGGCCCCGCGGTAGGCGGCGCAGGCCATGGTGCCGACCCGCACGACGTAGAGATCCCCCGTTTCGGGGCGGCCGTGGCGGACGGCGAGGTCCGCCTCCCGCCGCCCGAGATTGGCGGTCTGGTCGGACACCATCAGCTCGATGGCGAGCCCGTCCGGCAGCGGATGCCGATCCGGGCCGGCGAGGCATCGGGCAAGGAACCCGCCCGCCCATTCGCCGACCGAGATGCGCACGCTGGCGGGCCGGTCCGCAGCGGACGCCCGGCGGCCCTGGAGCGCCCGGGCGGCGGCCTCCAGCTGCTCGGCGACGGGGACGAGCCCCTTCCCGGCGGCCGTCAGCCGCATGCCCTCCGGCAGGCGGTCGAACAGGGGCGCGCTGCCGGCCGCGGCCTCGAACCGGGCCAGCCGGCGGCCGACGGTCGGCTGGCTCAGGCCGAGGAGGCGCGCCGCCGCGCGGAGCGAGCCCGCCCGCGCGACAGCCAGGAACAGCCGGACATCGTCCCAGTCGAGCGTCACCCGATAGATTCCTGAATAGCCCGAGGCGAAATCGTGGCGCTGCCGGAGCCGGATCGTATCGCTATGGATGGCGCCGCCACCACCGACGAAAGCCACCATGTCCGACATCGTGATACGGCCCGCCGAGCCGGGCGACCTTCCCGCCCTGGTCGACATCTTCAACCACTACGTCGCCGACGGCCACGCCCACTTCGAGACCGCCGTCCAGACCCCGGAGTCGCGCCGGCCCTGGTTCGAGACCTATGGCGCGGGGCGGCATCGGCTGCTGGTCGCCTGCGGGGACGGCAGGCTGGTCGGCTATGCCTCGAGCAGCCCCTATCGCCCCGGCCCCGCCTTCGACGCGACGGTCGAGGCGAGCATCTACCTCGATCCGCGCCACCGCGCCCGCGGCACGGGCTCGGCCCTCTATGCCGCCCTCTTCGCGCAGCTGGCGCACCAGCCGGTCCATCTCGTGGTCGCCGGCATCGCCCTCCCGAACGATGCCTCGATCGCGCTGCATCGCAAGTTCGGCTTCGAGGAGGTGGGCACCTTCCGCGAATATGCCCGCAAGAACGGCACCTGGATCAGCTCGACCTGGTTCCAGCGCCGGATGTAGCGGCATCCCCTGGCGGCGCCGCCCGGCGCCGCCAGGGATCCGGTCGTGGCGCTAGTGCGTGACCCGGCCGCCGGCGACCGGCAGGGAGATGCCGCTCACCCATTTCGACTCGTCGCTGCCCAGATAGAGGCAGGCATAGGCGACGTCGTCGGGATCGCCGAGGCGACCCAGCGGATGGTCGGACAGCATCCGGTCCATCTCCTCGTTCGACATGCTGTCGATGAGGTTGGCGGTGAGCGGGGTGCGGATCAGGCCGGGCGCCACCAGGTTGACGCGGATGCCCTTGGGCCCCAGCGTCAGGGCGAGCTGGCGGGTCATGCCGATCATGCCGGCCTTGGCCGTGGCATAGGCCAGGCGGTTGGCCGATCCCTTCATGCCGGCGACCGAGCCGATCAGCACGATCGAGCCGCCGTGGCCCATTGCCTTCAGCGCTTCCTGGACGACGACGAAGGCGCTGGTGGTGTTGAGTTCGAAGGTGGTCCGAAACCCTTCCAGCGTCACGCCCTCGATGTTCTTGCGCTCGGGGTTGCCGCCGGCCGAGTGGACGACGATGTCGATGCGGCCGAACCTGTCGACGATCTTGCCGACCGCGGCGCGGACCTGCTCGGGGTCGGTGGCGTCGCCCGGCACGTCGAGGGTGCCGGGACCGATCTCCTCGGCCGCCGCCGCCAGCACGTCGGCGCGCCGGCCGAGGATCGCCACCTTGGCGCCTTCGCGATGATACAGCTTGGCGGTCGCCAGGCCGAGGCCCGTGCTGCCGCCGGTGATGAATACGACCTTGTCCTTGACCCGCATCGGCTTCCCCTTGGGATTTGCGAGGCGGAGTATGCGGGCCGGAATCGTTTCAGGCGAGGGCGCCCCCATGCAATTTCGACGGCTCGGCGACAGCGGCCTCCAGGTCTCCCGCATCTGCCTCGGCACCATGATGTTCTCGCAGCCGACCGCCGCCGACGAGGCGACCCGCATCGTCGGCATGGCGCGGGACGCCGGGGTCAACTTCATCGACACGGCCGATTTCTACGGCCAGGGCGGGTCGGAGCGGATGCTGGGTGCAGCCATCGCCGGCGACCGCCGCCACTGGGTCCTGGCGACCAAGGTCGGGCTGGCGATGGGCCCCGGCCCGCATCGCTCGGGCCTCGGCCGGAAATGGATGCTGCGGGCGATCGAGGACAGCCTGGCCCGGCTCGGCACCGACCATGTCGACATCTGGTACCTGCACGCGGACGACCGCGAGACGCCGCTGGAGGAGACGCTGGCCGCGGCCGGCGACGCGATCCGGGCGGGCAAGGTGCGCTACCTCGGCCTGTCCAACTTCGACGGCTGGCGCCTGGCGGAGGCCGTGCGGCTGTCCCGGCGCATGGGCCTGCCCGCCCCCGTCGTCAGCCAGCCGCTCTACAACCTCGCGACCCGCGGCAACGAGGCCGAGCACCTGCCGGCGTGCCGCGCGCTCGGCCTGGGCGTCGTCCCCTACAGCCCGCTCGCCCGCGGCGTGCTGACCGGCAAGTACCGCGCCGATGCCGCCCCGCCGGCCGACAGCCGGGCGGCTCGCGGCAACAAGCGGCTGCTGGAGACGGAGTTCCGGCCGGAATCCTTCGATCTGGCGGCCGCGATCACCGAGCGCGCCGCGGCGAAGGGAACCACCCCCGTCGCCTTCGCCACCGCCTGGGTGCTGGCCAACCGGCTGGTGACCGCGGTCTTGGCGGGCCCGCGCACGGCCGAGCAGTGGCAGGGCTACCTCGCCGCCACGACCGTCGCCATCGATGCCGACGACGAGGCCCTGGTCGACCGGCTGGTGCCGCCCGGCCACGCCTCGACGCCCGGCTATACCGACCCGTCGTTTCCGGTGCGGGGACGGGTCGTGTGACCGCCGCTGAAGGCCGCTCCTAGAGCAGTTCCTCCCACTGCCGCGCGCCGTGCACGACCCGAACGATCTCCGCGCAATCGCCGATTATCCGCTACAGAATCAGGTAGTTGCCCAGGGCAAAGCTTCGAATTCCAGGCCGGACCTCCGATCGAGCGACGCCCATTCCTGGCATCGCTCCAATTCTCTGACAGCAGCGAAAGATCTGCTCGTGCCAGCGTCGGGCAGCCCAAGGATTGTCCTGGGCGATGTAGAAAACCACAGCCTCGATGTCCGACTTGGCCTGCGGCCGCAGGCGATACGTCATTCCGGTGCGCGGCGCTCGGCAATCTTGGCTTCAAGACTTTCCCGGATTTGGGCGAAGGCTTCCTCGCCATCAATGGTGGGCCCGCTATTGATGCCCGCATCCCACAACCGCCCCAGTTCCTCGATGGCCTTGGCGCGCTGTGCCCTTCGAAGTTTCCATTCGCGAAGGGCCTCCCGCATGACTTCGCTCGCCGATACATACTCGCCGGTCTGCACCACTTCCCGCACCATCGTCGCCATTTCCGGGGTAAGGGCGACACTAACCTTCTCGACATTGGCCATCGGATCGACCTCCTCGCCCTGAGGGTAGGCAACACTACTACCCGATGGAAGGTCCCTTCGCATTCCTCACATCCGCCGGTGCAGCCGCTGGTCCAGCGCCAGCATGGCCGAGTTGACGGCGACCGCGATGGCGGCGATCAGCAGGGTGACGGCGAAGATGGTCTTCACGTCGTAGACGTTGACCGCCCGCATGATGAGGAAGCCCAGCCCCCGCTGCGAGGCGAACAGCTCGCCGATCAGCGAGCCGAGCAGCGTCAGCGAGAAGCCGACGCGGAATCCCGTGACGATCTCCGGCAGCGCCGCCGGGATCAGGATCCGCAGCGCCGTCTGGCCGCTCGTCAGGCGCATCGAGCGCGAGGCGCGCATGTAGACGGGGTTGAGCGAGCGGACCGCGTTCAGGGTGAAGAGCGCCACCGGGATGATGCCGTGGATCGCCCCGAACGCGACCTTGGCCGAGAGGCCGAGGCCGAACAGCAGCAGGATGACCGGGTAGAGCGTGACCTTGGGGATGGAGTAGATCGCGATCAGGATCGGCTCGAACACCAGGCCGGCCGGCCGCCAGCCGCCCAGCAGCAGGCCGATCACCAGGCCGCCGCCCAGCGCGATCGCCAGCGCCTGGGAGAAGGCGGCCAGCGTCTCCTGCGCATGGCCCCAGAATTCCGGCGTGCGCATCATCTCCGCCAGGCGGCTCACCGTCTCCGCCGGGGAGGTAACGGCGATCGAGCCGGTGATCCAGTGCAGCACCTGCCACACCACGAAGACGAACAGCAGCACGCTGCCGATATGGACGATACGGTCGCGCATATCGCCCTACCCCCTCGACCGGCGGCGCAGCAGGCGCTGCTCGTAGCTCCACAAGCCCATGTTCACGGTCGTGACCAGGGTCAGGATGAACAGCAGCAGGCCGTACATCGTGCGGTTGTCGAAATTGTCGTAGGCGTAGGCGATCTGGTGGCCGATGCCGATGCCCGACAGGATGAACTCGCCGGCGATGACGCCGATGAAGGAATAGGCGACCGACAGCTTGACCCCGGTGAAGAGATAGGGCGCGGTCGACGGCAGCACGACGTACCACGCCGTCTGCACCGGTCCCAGGCGGTTGGTCCGCGCCACCTTCAGCAGCACCCGCGGGATGCGGTCCAGGCCGTTCATGGTGTTGATGATCATCGCCACCACGGCGAACAGGAAGCCCAGGATCACCAGCGGCACCCGGGTCATGCCGAACAGCACGATGAAGATCGGATAGAAGACGAAGTGCGGCACCGCATAGTAGGCGGCGAACAGCGGGTCCATCAGGCGCCTGAGGGGCGGCAGCCGGTGCAGGATGATCCCCGCCACGAAGCCGACGGTCACAGCCGACGACAGCGCGGCGGCCACCGTCAGCAGCGTCGCCTCGATGTCGTGGTTCATCCGGCCGCTGGCGAGGATGTCGACCAGCGACGTCGCCATTTCCGAAGGAGGGATCAGGGTGGTGCGCTTGACGAAGCCGAGGCGCGCGATCGCCTCCAGCCAGCCGAAGAAGCCCACCACGATCCCGAGGCGAATCCAGCCATAGCGGGTCATCGTCACCATCCTGCCGGGTGCCGGGAATGAAGAAGCGCCGCCGCCGCCCGCATCCGGGGCGACGGCGGACCTCCCCGCGTCAGCTCTTGAGGTCGGCCGGCAGCAGCGAGCGGTCGATCAGCTTGTTCCAGTCCGGGTCGCCCTTGATGGCGTTCACCAGCTTCAGCCCCTTCACCATCTCGTTCATGGAGTCGAGGTTGAGGGCGCCGGCACCCCAGAACCTGGTCTTGGCCATGTTCTTGACGGCGCTGATGGCGATCTTCTCGTCGAGGCCATAGGCCTTGGACAGGATCTTCCCGGCCTCCTCCTGGTTGGCATAGAGCCAGTCGACCGCCTTGGCCCGGCCGGCGATGAGCGCGGCCAGCTTCTTCGGCTCCTTCTTCAGGAACTCGGGCGTGGTGACGCCCACCGTCTGGGTGACGGGCGGCAGGATGTCGGCCGCCGCGAAGGCGACGCGGTACTTGCCGGCATAGATCGAGACCTGCGGCTCGCTGGCGAGCGTCGCATCGACGCCGCCGCTCTCCAGCGCGGTGAAGCCGGCGCCGATCGCCCCGGTCGAGACGAGCTGGACCTTGTCCCGGGGGATGTTCAGCTTGTCGAGGATCATGAACATGGTGGTCTGGCTGACCGAGCGCGGGCTGGTGAAGCCGATGCGCTTGCCCTCCAGGTCCTTGATCGACTTCAGCGGCGAGTCGAGCTTGGCCATCCAGACGTTGGAATGGGCGACCGTGCCGGCATGGATGATGCGCAGGTCGAAGCCCTCGGCCGCCGCCGCGACGGCCGCGGGCAGCGCCACCTCGCCATAGGGAAAGTCGCTGGCGAAGACGTTGCGCACCGTCGTGCCGCCGCCCTTGGAGGTCAGCACGCCGCTGATCTCGATGCCGGCATCCTTGAAGAAACCCTTCTCCATGGCGACCGCATAGGGCAGCCCGTAGAGCTGCGAGCCCCAGTGGGTCACGGAAATCTGCACCGCCTGGGCATGGGCCTGCGGCGCCTGGCCGACGCCCGAGATGGCCGCGACCGCCAGTGCCCCGACGGCCATCGAGATGATCTTGCGCATGGACTCTCCTCCCCGGACCGGCGTTAGAATGCCGGCCTCATCAAGGTAAAATATACGCAAACGGGAGAACGATCCAATGGCTGGGCCGAACAGCCGGCGCACGCTCGCCGCGCGCCTGAAGGAGAAGCGGATCATCGTCGCCCCCGGCGTCTATGACGCCGTCACCGCCCGCATCGCCGACCGCATGGGCTTCGAGGCCCTCTACATGACCGGGTACGGCACCGTCGCCTCGCACCTGGGGCTGCCCGACGCCGGCCTCGCCACCTACAGCGAGATGGCGGCCCGCGTCGCCGTCATCGTCGAGAACACCACGACGCCGCTGATCGCGGACGCCGACACCGGCTATGGCGGGCTGCTCAACGTCCGCCGCACGGTCCAGGGCTACGAGGCGGCGGGCGCCGCCGGCATCCAGATCGAGGACCAGGAGATGCCGAAGAAGTGCGGCCATACCCCCGGCCGCCGCGTCGTCCCGGTCGAGGAGATGGTGCAGAAGATCCAGGTGGCGGCCGACGCGCGCCGCCACGACGACACCGTCATCGTCGCCCGCACCGACGCCCGCACCACGCTCGGCATCGACGAGGCGCTGCGCCGCGGCGAGGCCTATGCGAAGGCCGGCGCCGACGTGCTGTTCATCGAGTCGCCCGAGACCGAGGCCGAGCTGGCGTTGATCGGCCGCAGCTTCGACGTGCCGGTCCTGTGCAACGTCGTCAACACCGGCCGCACGCCGGAGCTGCCCTCGAAGCAGCTGGAGGAGCTCGGCTTCCGCATCGCGATCTATCCCGGCATGGCGCTGAAGGCGGCCGCCCAGGCGGTCACCGCCGCCTATTCCTACCTGCACGGCCAGGGCACCACGCTCGGCACCAACGTCGCCCTGATGGACAGCAAGGAGCTGCACGAGCTGATGGGCTTCCCCGAAGTGTGGGAGTTCGAGAAGCGCTGGCACACCGGCACCGGTGCTGCCGAGTAGGAAGGAGGCCGATCATGTCCACGTCCCTGCCCCGGACCATCATCGACAAGATCTGGGATTCCCACGTCATCACCGAGCAGAACGGCGAGACCCTGCTCTATGTCGACCGCCACCTGCTGCATGACGGCTCGTTCCACGCCTTCGACGCCTTGAAGGCCGAGGGACGCAAGGTCCACCGACCGGCCCAGGCGATCGCCACGCCCGACCACTATGTGCCCACGACGGGACGCCGGTTCGGCGTGCCGGTCGCCGACTACCGCGACCTGGTCGAAGGGCTGGTCGCCAACACCGCCGAGGCCGGCATCACCCATTTCGGCATGGACGACCCGCGCCAGGGCATCGTCCACATCGTCGGCCCCGAGCAGGGCTTCACCCAGCCCGGCATCGTGCTGGTGTGCGGCGACAGCCACACCTCGACGCATGGGGCGATGGGGGCGTTTGCCTTCGGCATCGGCGCGTCGGAGGTGAAGCACGTCCTGGCCACCCAGTCGATCTGGCAGACCCGGCCCAAGACGATGCGCATCGAGGTGACCGGCTCCCTGCCGGAGGGCCTGGGCGGCAAGGACATCATCCTCGCCATCATCGGCCAGATCGGTGCCGCCGGCGCCACCGGCCATGCCGTGGAATACGCCGGCAGCGCCATCCGGGCGCTCTCCATGGAAGGCCGGCTCACCGTCTGCAACATGTCGATCGAGGCGGGCGCCCGGGCCGGGCTGATCGCCCCCGACGACACCACGTTCGAGTATCTGGCCGGCCGGCCCTACGCCCCGACCGGCGCGGCCTGGGACCGGGCGCTCGCCCATTGGCGCACGCTGCCGACCGACGAGGGTGCCGTCTACGCCAGGACCGTCACGGTCGACATCTCGGGCCTCAACCCGATGGTCACCTGGGGCACCAGCCCGGAGGATGCCCTGCCGATCGACGGCCGCGTGCCCGACCCGGCCGCGATCGACGACCCGGTCCGGCGCGAGAGCAAGGCCCGGGCGCTGGAATACATGGGCCTGACGCCGGGCACGCCGCTCGCCGAGATCGAGGTCAACCGGGTCTTCATCGGCTCCTGCACCAACGGCCGCATCGAGGACCTGCGGGCCGCCGCCGCCGTCGCCCGCGGCCGCAAGGCCAAGGTGCCGGCCCTGGTCGTCGCCGGCTCCGGCCTGATCAAGCAGCAGGCCGAGGCCGAGGGCCTGGACCGCGTCTTCATCGAGGCCGGCTTCGAGTGGCGCGAGCCCGGCTGCTCGATGTGCGTCGGCATGAACGGCGACACCATGGCCAAGGGGATGCGCTCGGCCTCCACGTCGAACCGCAACTTCGAGGGCCGCCAGGGCAAGGGCGCGCGCACCCACCTGATGAGCCCGTCGATGGCCGCCGCCGCCGCGGTCACCGGCCGCTTCACCGATTTCCGCCGCCTCGACCAGGCCTGAGGGAGGGTGCCGCCATGCAGAAGTTCGAGACGCTGACCGCCGTCGCCGTCCCGCTCGAGGTCGCCAACTGCGACACCGACCGGATCATCCCGGCCCGCTTCCTCAAGACCCGGCGCAGCGACGGCTACGGCCAGAACCTGTTCCGCGACGTGCGCTACGATTCCGACGGCAAGCCCGATCCGGACTTCCCGCTCAACAAGCCGGCCTACCAGGGCGCCCGGATCCTGGTCGCCGACATCAACTTCGCCTGTGGCTCCTCGCGCGAGGCGGCCGTCTATGCGCTGGCCGATGCCGGCTTCCGCGCGGTGATCGCCCCCAGCTACGGCGACATCTTCTTCAACAACTGCTTCAAGAACGGGGTCCTGCCGATCGTCCTGCCGGCGGACCAGGTGGCGGCGATCCGCCAGTCGCTGACCGACAACCCGGGCAGCACGCTGACCGTCGACCTGGAGAACCAGACCGTGACCCGCGGCAACGAGGTCTGGAGCTTCGCGGTCGACCCGCAGCGCAAGGAGTGCCTCATCGAGGGGCTCGACGACATCAACCTGACGCTGCAGCACCGCGACCAGATGAGCAGCTTCGAAGACAAGTACCGGGCCGAACGGCCCTGGATGGGGTGACCGGCATGGCGCGCAACGTTCTCTTCATTCCCGGCGACGGCATCGGGCCCGAGGTCATGGCCGAGGCCCGCAAGGTCATCGACTGGCTGAACGCCCGCCGCGGCACCGGCATCCAGCTGACCGACGCCGAGATGGGCCTGGCGACCTGGCGGAAGACCGGCTCGCCGATGTCGGACGAGACCATCGCGGCGGCCAAGGCGGCGGACGCGGTGCTGTTCGGCGCGGTCGGCGGCGACGAGGAGATCCCGCGCAAGCTCCGGCGCGAGCGCGGGCTGCTGGCGCTGCGCCGGGCGATGGGGCTCTACGCCAACCTGCGCCCGGTCAAGGCCTACGAGGCGCTGCTCGACGCCACCAGCCTGAAGGAGCGGGTGGCGCGCGGGGTCGACCTGGTGGTCCTGCGCGAGCTGTCGAGCGGGGTCTATTTCGGCGAGCCGCGCGGCACCGAGACGCTGGCGAACGGCAAGCGCCGCGCGGTCGACACCCAGGTGTATACCGAGGAGGAGATCGAGCGCGTCGCCCGCGACGCCTTCCTGCTCGCCCGCACCCGGCGCGGCCAGGTCGCCTCGGTCGAGAAGAGCAACGTGATGGAGACCGGCCGCCTGTGGCGCGACGTCGTCACCGCCATGCACGCGGCCGAGTTCCCGGACGTGACCCTGCGCCATGTCCTGTCCGACAACTTCGCCATGCAGATCATCCGCGACCCGCGGCAGTTCGACGTGGTGGTGACCGACAACCTGTTCGGCGACCTGCTGTCGGATGCATCCGCCATGATCGCGGGCTCGCTCGGCATGCTGCCGTCGGCCAGCCTCGGCACCGCCGACGCCTCCGGCCGCCGCCCGGCGCTCTACGAGCCGGTCCATGGCTCCGCCCCCGACATCGCCGGCAAGGGCATCGCCAACCCGGTCGCCGCCATCCTCAGCGTGGCGATGATGCTGCGCCACTCGTTCGCCCTGACGGCGGACGCCGACCTGGTCGAGAACGCGGTCGCGGCCGCGCTCGGCGAAGGCGCCCGCACCGCCGACCTCTACATCCAGGGCGGCGTCCAGCCGCTCACCACGATCGGCATGGGCAAGGCGATCCTGGGCAAGCTGGAGGCGCTGGGAGGCTGATCCCAAGCGAGAATCTTTTGCCGAGCCAGGCTTGGAGACAATTGGAGGCAGGGACATGAGGAAGAGCAATTTCGCGCTCAGGCTTCAACCCTCGCTGCTCGACGAGGCCCGCAAGGTCGCCGAGACCGAGGGGGTGGCGTTGAACCAGTTCATCAACGTGGCGGTGGCCGAAAAACTGTCGGCATTGCGGACCGAGAGCTACTTCAAGGAGCGGGCCGCACGCGCCGATCTGCCCCAGGCCCTCGATATCCTGTCGCGCTCTGGCAAGGGCAACCCGCCGATGGAGGGTGACGAACTGCCGGATTGATGGCAGCACCGTCGGGTGATTTCGGTCCCGCCGTCAGGGCCACTCCGCCTTCTTCATCGGCTCCATCGCCTCGACGGTCGGGAAGGCGGCCGAGGCGAAGCCCGCGCAGGCGAGCGAGCCGATCATCGCCTCGCCTTCGACGATGCGCATGCGCACCCGGCCCGACTGCTCGTGGTAGAGGTCCGGGTGGGCGGCGAGGAAGGTCTGGGCCTCGCCGTCGGGGCGCCCGGCGAAGCCGTCGATGAAGTGGTGGCCGTTGCGCTCGACATGGCCGAGGCCGAGCAGGTTGACCAGCGCCAGGTCCTGCTGCACCGACAGGCCGGCCTGGGTCGTCAGGTCCTCGGCCGACAGGAAGTAGGTCCCCTCCCCCTCGGCCGCGTTCCACATGCGGCAGCGGGCGAGGTTGAGGATCGACTTGTAGAAGCCCTTGCAGTTCTTCGACGACACGCCGCGATAGCCGAGGCTGCGCCCGGTCGGGAAGGATTCGAGCTCCCCGTCGGACTCGTCGAGGATGACCGGCCGGGCGGCACCCAATGCGGTGACCGGCGCGGACAGGGCGTTCTGCCGCTTGATCGGCTGCTCGATGTAGAGGATCGAGGCGACCAGCCGCCGCAGCCGGGGCTCGGCCGCCATCGCCCGCCACAGCTCCAGCACCGCGCCCTCGTCGGCATACTGCTCGTTGCCGTCGAGCGACACCGCGTAGTCGTGCGGCTGGAAGTCGAGCACGCCCGCGATGCGCGCCAGCCGGTCGACGTCGGCGGCGACGTTCCCGCCCACCTTCAGCTTGTAGTAGCGGTGGCCGTAGGTCGCGACCACCTCCTCCAGCGTCTCCGGCAGGCCGTCCTCGACCCGGGTGTCGGCGGTCTGGTCGGCCGCCGTGATCGGGTCCACCAGGCCGACCGTGTGGCGGACATGGATCCGGTCGGACGGCGCCAGCCCGCGCAGGAAGGACGGCAGCGCGAAGCCGGCCAGGTCGGGGGCGATCTCGTGCGCCTCGATGCCGAACAGGTTGCCGCGCACCGCCTGGTAGAAATTGACGCCGCGGGCCCTGGCCAGCGCGTCGGCGACCGCGCGGTCGAGCAGGGCCGGGCCGTAGCTCGCCACCAGCGGCGGCAGGTTCTGCCGCGCGCCCTCCGCCTGCTGCTCGGCGTAATGGTCCGCGAACAGGCGGAACGGCGTGCGCGGCCGGCTGTCGCGATAGAGCGCGGTCGCGATCTCCAGCGAGCGGCGCAGCTGCTCCAGGTTCTGGGCGTCGCTCAGGCCCGGGCTCTTGTCGAACCACTTGGCCGCCAGCGCCTCGGCCGCCATGCCCTCGGCCGTGCGGCCGTCGGCCAGGCGGATGCGCACCCGGACCACCGCCTGGCGGCCGTGGGTCACCGTGATCACCCCGAAGCGGAACGGCAGGCGCAGGCGATAGGGCCACTCGAACAGGTCGACCGCCTCGACCGACACCGCCTCGGCGTTCAGCCCCGCCCCGTTCGCCATGCCATTCATCGCCATTGCAGCGCCTCCTCGATTCCGCGCAGGTAGCCGGCCGCCCGGGCCGCCGAGCCCGGGCCGTCCGGGACATAGTCGAACGGCTCGACCGCGACCCAGCCGCGATAGTCCTGGCGGGCGAGCGCGGCCACGATCGGCGCGAAGGCCTCGTCCCCCTGCCCCGGCCCGCGCCGGTTGCGGTCGTTGACCTGAACGTGGGCGACGAGCCCGGTCGGCAGCCAGCGGTCGATCAGGGCCGGCACCGGCTCGGCCTCCGCCAGGCCGGCGGCGCTGCAGTCGATCATGGTGCGCAGCGCCGGGTTCCCGATCTCTTCCACGATCCGGGCCGCCTCGGCGACCGTGTTGACGAAGTTCGTCTCCCGCGGCGACAGCGGCTCCAGGCAATGGACGACGCCCGCCGCCGCCGCCGCCTCGCCGACCCGGGTCAGGGCGTCGACCGCCCAGCCGCGGGCCTCGACCGCACCGGCCCCGTCCGGCAGGCGGCGCTGGGCGGGCGAGCCGTGCACCAGCACGTCCCCTTCCAGCTCGGCGCAGAGAGCGACCATGCGGCACAGCACGTCGACGGTGCGGGCGCGCAGCGCCGCATCGGGGCTGGTCAGCGACAGGCCGGCCGGCTTGACCAGCAGCCAGTGCAGGCCGGAGACGCGGATGCCCTCGGCCGCGGCGGCGCGGCGGATGCCGGCGCGGACCTCGGCCGACAGAAGATGGGGCTCGTCGCCGAAGGTGAAGGGCGCCACCTCCAGCCCGTCATAGCCGAGTGCCGCCGCCATGGCGCATTGCCGCTCGAACGGCAGCTCGCCGATCACCTCGTTGCACAGCGACAGTCGCATCCGGTTCATGAGGCAATCCTTATCACGGCGCCGTCGGCGGCCGAACGGCGGGCGGCGTCGAGCACGAGGGCGAGGTCGATGCCGCACTCGGCCAGCCCGGCGTCGGGGGCCCGGCCGGTGGCGATGCAGTCGAGGAAGTGGGCAAGCTCGGCCCGGACCACCGCGACCGGGCCGGCCGCCGGGGCGGCAACCGGCTCGCTGCCGGCGAAGACCGGCCGCCACAGGCCGTCCGACAGTTCGTGGCGGACGCGGGTCAGGGCCATGGTCTCGGCCGCGAAGTCGATCTCGATCGCCCCCTCGGACCCGCTCACCTGGATCTCCTTCGACGTGATCGCCCCCGGCACGACGCTGTCCGGCCAGCGGCCCGGCTGGACATAGCCGGTCTCCACATGGCCGACAACGCCCGACGGATAGAGCAGCGTCACCAGCGCCAGATCCTCCGAGCCGCGGCCGAAATGGTCGCGGGTGACGGCATGGACGCTCTCGGGCCGCTCGCCGGTCAGCCAGCCGAACAGGTCGATGAAATGGACCGCGTCGTTGAGCAGCGCGCCCGAATCGCCGCGGGCGCGCTTGAAGCCGGCGAACCTGCCCTGGAGGAAGCGCAGTCGCCCGACCGCGCCCTCGCCGACCAGGGCGCGGGCCGCGCGCGCCTTGGGATGGAAGCGGAAATAGAGGCCGCCCTGCACCACGACGCGGGCGGCATCGGCCCGCCGCTGGAGGTCGCGCGCCTCGGCCGCGTCCACCGTCATCGGCTTCTCGAGGAAGACGTGCCGGCCGGCATCGATCGCGGCTGCCGCGATCGGGTGGTGGGTCCCGGTCGGGGTCAGGATGTCGACCGCGCCCACCCGCCCCACGGCATCCCGCCAGTCGGCCACGGTGGCGACGCCGGGCAGCCGGGCTTCCGCCGCGGCGCGGGCGGCCGGGTCGGGATCGGCGACGATGATCCCGGCCGCCGGGACGAGGCTCGACCAGGCGTCGAGATGCACCGCCCCGAACGCGCCGTAGCCGACCTGGAGGATGGCGGGGGACGATCTCATCGGACGGGTGATCCGGCTTGACGGGCGGGGCAAAGGAACGGAACGATCACGCCGTCAACGATGCCTTCGGGGAGGCTACCCATGTCCAGCATTTTTCCCGCGACCGGCCTTCTGAAATGGGCCGGCGCGGCGCTCGCGGCGGCGCTGTCGATCTCGGCCGCGCATGCCCAGGACTATCCGTGGAAGCCGGACCGGCCGGTGACGATCATCGTGCCGTGGGCGGCGGGCGGCTCGACCGACCAGATGGCGCGCATCGTCGCCTCGGAGCTGGAAGCCGAACTGAAGCAGAAGTTCGTGGTCGTCAACCAGCCGGGCGCGTCGGGCTCGATCGGCACCAAGAACGCGATGGAAGCGGCCAAGGACGGCTACACCTGGGCGGCCGGGGCGGCGGCCGATGTCGGCACCTACCGGGTGCTGGGGATGCTCGACACCGGGCTCGGCGACTGGAACCTGTTCCTGGCGGTGGCCAACGTCTCGGCCATCTCGGCCAATGCCGGCGCCCCCTACAAGGATTTCGGCGATCTCCTCGCGGCGATGAAGTCGGGCGGCACGCCGGTCGCGATCTCCACCGCGGGCCTCTCCTCGGCCGGCCACAACATGATGGAATCGATCAAGGCCGCAGCCGGCATCAACTACCGCCACGTCACCTATGACGGCGGCAACCCGGCCGTCATCGCCGCGGTCTCGGGCGAGGTGCCGGCGGTCTCGCAGCTGCTGGTGGAGATGACCGAGATGATCCGCGGCAAGCGCCTCAGGCCGCTGGTCGTCTACAGCGAGCAGCCGGTCACGCTGGAGGGCTATGGCGAGATTCCGCCGATCACCAAGTGGGTCCCGAACCTGGTCGCGCCGGTGAACTATTTCGGCATCTGGTCGCCCAAGGGCACGCCCGAGCCGGTCGTGAAGACCATGCAGATGGCCTGGGACAAGAAGATCGCCAACTCCGAGGTCATGAAGCGCTACGCCGCCCAGCGCAGCGCCATCTTCACGCCGATCTACGGCCAGAAGGCGCATGACGAGGCTTACAAGATGGTGCGCCAGACCGCCTGGCTCTATTTCGACGGCGGCAAGGCCAAGGTCTCGCCCGACACGCTCGGCATCGAGCGGCTGAAGTAGCCGCCGCCCTTCGACCCCAGGGGCCGCCCATCCAGGCGGCCCCAACTCCGTTCGAGCCACGGAAGTCGACCGCGATGACCGACGCCACCGACGCCGACCCGCCGGCCCCGACCGACCATATCCGGCCGGAGCCGGCGCCCCGCACCGACCTGGCGACGGCGGCGGTCATCCTTGCCTTTGCCCTGACGGTGCTGCGCATGGCCATCGCCATGCCGACCTTCACCGACCGCGGCGGCGACCCCTTCACCGCGCCCGGCATCGTGCCCGGCTTCTACGGCATCGTGCTGGCGATCCTGGGCATCGCGCTGGCCGCCCGCTCGATCGCCCGCGGCGCGCTCCGGCCGGGCGGCGGCTACGTCGCCTCGACCAGCGGCTTCACCCATTCCAGCATCGGCCGCCTGGCGACGGCGGTCGCGATCTGCCTCGTCTTCTCGCTCGGGCTGATCGGCCGGATGCCGTTCTGGCTGGCGGTGGCGGTCTTCGTCACGAGCTTCGTCCTGCTGTTCGAGTGGCAGGACGAGCCGACCCCGCGGCGGATCCGGCGCATCGCCACGGCGACGGCGCTCGGCGTCGCGACCGGCATCGCGGTCACCCTGGTCTTCGCCAAGCTCTTCCTCGTCCGCCTGCCCTGAGGCCCGGCCGCCATGCTCGAGAACCTCGCCATGCTGGGCCAGGCCTTCGCCGGCTTCGCCAACGGTGCAACGCTCTTCAACGTCTTCTGGGCGACCTTGCTCGGCATCATCGTCGGCGCCCTGCCGGGGCTGACGGCGACCATGGGCGTCGCCCTGATGACGACGCTGACCTACACCATGGCGCCCAGCTCGGCGATCCTGATCCTGATCTGCGTCTATGTCGGCGCCATCTATGGCGGCAGCCGCAGCGCCATCCTGCTCAACATCCCGGGCACGCCGGCCAGCGCCTGCTCGACGCTGGACGGCTTCCCGCTCGCCCGCCAGGGCCAGGCCGGCCGCGCCATGGGCATCTCCACCGCCGGGTCGTGGCTCGGCACGCTGTTCGGCACGATGTGCGTGGCCGTCTTCACCCCGACGCTGGGCGAGCTGTCGCTGTCCTTCGGCTCCTACGAGTTCTTCTGGGTGGCGGTGTTCGGCATCGTCATCGCCGGCTCGCTGTCGGGCGGCGACGCGCTGAAGGGCTATATCGCCGGCTTCTTCGGCCTGTTCGTCGCGACCATCGGCCAGGAGACGGTGCACGCCTATCCGCGCTTCGCCTTCGGCACCGTCGACCTGGCCGGCGGCATCGGCCTGCTGCCGGCCCTGGTCGGCGCCTTCGGCGTCGCCGAGGTCCTGCACGTCATGAGCGGGCCCGCCTTCAAGGCGGTCGCCAACAAGATCGATTCGGTGATCCCGCGCGTCGGCGACGTGCTGAAGTACTGGCGCACCATCCTGCGCTCGGGCGGCATCGGCACCTTCATCGGCGTGCTGCCGGGGCTGGGCGAGGATACCGCCGCCTGGACCTCCTACGCCGCGGCCAGGCGCGCCAGCAAGGAGAAGGCGAAGTACGGCAAGGGCTCGGTGGAGGGGCTGATGGCGGCCGAGACCGGCGAGAGCGCCTGCGTGCCGGGCGCCATCATCCCGGTGCTGACCCTGGCCGTGCCGGGCTCGGCGCCAGCCGCCGTCCTGCTGGCGGCGATGCTGATCCACAACGTCAACCCCGGCCCGATGCTGATGGTGACGACGCCGGAGTTCGTCTACCAGATCGTCGCCATGCTGGTGCTGGCCGACATGATGAAGCTGTTCTTCGGCCTGACCCTGGTCCGCCCCCTGCTGTGGATCCTGCTGGTGCCGCGCGAGCGGCTGATGCCGATCGTCTTCGTGCTCTGTACCGTCGGCGCCTTCGCCATCACCTCGCGGGTCTTCGACATCTACGTCATGCTGGCCTTCGGGATGATCGGCTTCGGCATGCGGCTGCTGAACTTCCCGATGGCGCCGCTGATCCTGGGGCTGGTGCTGGGCGACCTCCTGGACAAGAACCTGCTGCGCGGCCTGTCGCTGACCGGCGGCGACCCCACCCCCTTCTTCACCCGGCCGATCAGCGCCGGCCTCGCCCTGCTGACGCTGGCCGCGATCCTGTGGTCGATCCCGGGGATGCAGCGGCGGATCGTCGGGCTGTTCCGGCGCGGCCGCCCCGTGGCCGGCGCGGGGTAGAGGGGTTCAGCGGCTGCAGAAGCGCTGCACCACCCGGCAGCCGACCCCGCCATAGCCGGCGCAGACCCGCAGCGCCGCGCGATCCGCGGTGCCGGCATCGGGCGCATGGTCGGCGCCGTGGCTGCCGTCGGGGGCGATCGCCAGCGCCGCGCACTGGTTCCAGAACCAGGTCAGCACGCCGCAATCCCGCGCCCGCTCCCGGCCGTTGCGGCAATGGCCGAGCGCCACCTGTTCGGCCGTCCCGCGGCTGGGGTGGCCGAAGGAGTATCCATGGTCACCGGTCGCGGCCGAATAGGCGATGGCGCCGAAGGCCCGCCTGGCCGGCGCGCTCTGCCCGCCCGGACCGCTGCTGCCCTCGTTCGAGCGGCAGGAGGCGACGCAGGACCGCCGGTCATCCTCGCACTTCCACATGTCGGCGGTGCTGGTGCCGTAGCAGCCCGTGCGGCAGCGCAGGTCGCAGTCCTCGGCCGCGGCACCCGGGGCCAGGAACGGCAGGAGCATGAGGGCCATGGCGGCCGCCCTCGATCCGGTAGCGGGCATGGCGGCACCCCCTTCCCCCGACGATCGCGCCGGCAGCGCCATGATACGCCCGCCCGCCCCCACCGCAAGCGGATCGGCCGATCCGGTCACGCGAAGCGCAGGAAGGCGGCGCCGGCCGCGACCAGGAGGACGGCGCCCACCTGCCAGCGCGTCATCCGCTCCTTCAGGACGATCGCGGCGATCAGGGCGCCGAAGACGACGCTGGTGTCGCGCAGGGCCGCCCCGACGGCGACCGGGGCGCGGGTCCAGACCCACAGGATGAGCAGGTAGGAGGTGATGGAGCCTGCCGCGCACAGGCCGGCGCGCAGCCAGTGGCGACGCAGCGCGATCGACAACGGGAGGCCGGTGCGCAGGCGGTGCACCGTGCCGAACACGACCGCGTTGATGGCCGACATGACCAGCCCATAGCTCATGGTCGAGGCCGACAGGCGCGCGCCCTGGGCATCGCAGATCGCGTAGGCGGCGGAGAAGGTCCCGGCCGCCAGCGCACAGGCCAGCGCCGCCGGCAGGCGGCGGCCGTCGCCGGCCGCGAACAGCGCCACCCCGCCCGACACCAGCACCACCCCGGCCAGCCCGGCCGGCCCCAGATGCTCGCCGACGACGACCGTGCCCAGCAGCGTCACCAGCAGCGGCGAAGTCGCCCGGGCGAGCGGGTAGACCAGGCCGAACCCGCCGCCCAGCGCATAGCCCTGGACCATCGCCAGCATGGCCAGCAGGTTGAACAGGGTCGAGCCGGCGATCCACGGGATCGCCTCTGCCGGCGGCAGCGGCAGGAGCAGCAGGAAGGGCGCGCACAGGGCGCCCGATGCGACCACCTGGGCCGCCATCGCCCCCTGCGGGTCGGGCGACGCCTTGACGCCCGCATTCCAGGCGGCATGGAGGAGCGCGCTCGTCAGCGCCGCCCAGACGACGATCCCTTCCATCGACAGCTGCCCGCCGCTCAGCCCGCGGCCAGGGTCTTGTAGTAGAAGACGGTGTCGCAGGGCCGCCCGTCGGGCAGCAGCGCGAAGCCCGGTACGGCGCCGACCCGGACCCAGCCGAGGCGGGCATAGACCCGCTCGGCGTCGTCGCTGGCGGTGTCGAGCACCAGCAGGGTCTTGCCGGCGGCCTGGGCCTCCCCTTCGGCCGCGCGCATCAGCGCCGCCCCCAGCCCCCGGCGGCGCCCGCGCCGATGGACCAGCATCTTGGCGATGTCCGCGCGGTGGGGCTGGTTCTCCGGCTGGGCCAGGATCACCTGCACCGTGCCGAGCAGGACGCCGGTCGCCGGCTCCTCGGCCACCAGCAGGATGCGCTCGGCGGACGCCACGCCGTCGGCCACCCGGCGCCAGAACGCCTCGGCCCGCGCCGGGGCCAGGGGCGCCATGAAGCCGACGGATGCGCCGCCCGCCACGCAATCCATCAGGATGGCGGACAAGGCGGGGACGGCATCCTGCGCCTCCCGCGGGGACAGGCGGCGGACACGGGCGCTCTCAGCCATTGGCGTTCTCTGGCATCGTCGTTCTCAGCGTCGAGGTTCGGCGGCGGGGCCGGTGGTCAGCGCCACCAGATAGCGGGCCGGCCGGTCGGCCGGGTTTCGGAACGCGGTCGGCTGGTCGACCCGCATGGCCAGGCAGTCGCCCGCTTCCAGGCGGTGGATGTCGGGCCCGACGGTGATCTCGATGCAGCCCTCCAGCACCCAGACCTGCTGGCTGATCACGACCGAGCGCGGCGCGGTCTCGTAGGCGACCCGCGCGTCGGCTGGAAAGAGCACCTCGACCAGTTCGATCGGCGAGGGATATCCGGCCGGCGAGAGAGTGCGCCGCGTGTAGCCGCTGTCCGGATCGCTCCATTCCAGCTGGGCGGCATGGCGGGCGACCGGCGAGGCGTCGACGCGCGCGTCGTCCGCGAAGAGGGAGGCGAGCGTGGTGCCGAGCCCCGTGGCGAGCCGGTTGAGGACCGAGGCGGTCGGGCTGCTCTCCCCCCGTTCCACCAGCGAGATCATGGAACGGCTGACCCCGGCCCGCTCGGCCAGCGCATCGAGCGTCATGCCCCGCGCCGCACGCAGGCTGCGCAGGCGCGCAGCGATCCGCTCTTCGACCGTCGATGGCTGTTCATCCATTATTCAAGAATGCCGCTCTAATATACTGGAGTCAAGGCAGCAGCAGCGTTCCTGGAGGGGAACGGCATTTGGGAGCGGGAGCAGGAAGCCGGCACGCCGGTCATAGCGTCCCTCGACCGGGCTCGGGATGAGGTGCCTCTTCCCTTGCACAAAGGTCGTGGGAGAAGAAAGACCCTCACCCCGAGCTTGACGAGGGGCGCTTCGACGGCTGCCCCGATGCGCCGCATCCTCTCAAGCAACCCTCTGCTTGCTCTCGGCCGACCGGAATGCGATCGCCCTCAGCGGTCCTGGCACAAGCCTTCAAGACACCTCCGCTGCACTCGACGCAGGCTTCCGGCCACGCGTTCAGCGGACAGGAGCAGGCATGCCGTCATCAGCGAAGGACGGGCGGGTGGTCGCCGGAATCGCCCCCGCCACGATCGCCATCCTCGCCGGCTCGCTGATCGTCAGCGCGGCGATGGGCATCCGGCAGACCTTCGGGCTGTTCCTCGGGCCCTTCTCCCTCGACCATGGCCTGCCGGTGACGGTCATCGCCTTTGCCATCGCCATCCACAACCTGGTGTGGGGCGTGGCCCAGCCCTTTGCCGGTGCCGCCACCGACCGCTTCGGGGCGGCACCCGTGGTGGCCGCGGGCGCGGTCCTGTTCGCGCTGGGGCTGGTCGTCGCCGCCCTGTCGACCTCGGGCCCGATGCTGGTGCTGGGGCTGGGCGTGCTGGTCGGGATCGGCGTCAGCTGCACCAGCTTCGGCGTGGTGCTGTCGGCGGTCGGCCGGGCCGCCAGCCCCGCCCGGCGCAGCATGGCGATGGGGCTGGCCAGCGCCGGCGGCTCCCTGGGGCAGGTCGTGCTCGTCCCCCTGACGCAGTGGATTTCCGACCAGTCCGGCATGGCGAGCGCGCTGATCGTGCTCGCCGGGTGCATCCTGGCGGCCGCCCCCCTCGGCCTCGTCCTGGACCGGACGCAACGGCGGAGCCCGCCGCCGCCGGAGCCGACCGTGCTCCCGCTCCGGGCGGCGCTGGGCCAGGCGCTGCGCCATCGCGGCTTCGTGCTGCTGACGCTCGGCTTCTTCACCTGCGGCTTCCAGCTCGCCTTCATCGCCACCCACCTGCCCGCCTACCTCACGCTCTGCCAGATGCCGGCCGCCCTGGGCGCCACCGCGCTGGCCTTGATCGGCCTCTTCAACATGATCGGCAGCTGGGGGTGCGGCTGGCTGGGCGGCCGCTTCCCGCCGCAGCGGATCCTAGGCTGGCTCTACCTGCTGCGCGGCGGGGCCATCGCGCTCTTCTTCCTGGCGCCGAAGACCGAGCTGTCGGTCGTCCTGTTCGCGGCCGCCATGGGGCTGATGTGGCTCGGCACGGTGCCGCTGACCAGCGGCGTGGTGGCCAGGGTCTTCGGCATGCGCCATCTCGGCACGCTGTTCGGGGTCGCCTTCCTCAGCCACCAGGTCGGGTCGTTCCTCGGCTCGTGGCTGGGCGGCTGGGCCTTCGACGCGACCGGGTCCTATGCCCTGGTGTGGATCGCGACCGCGATCGCCGGCCTGGTCGCAGCCCTGCTGCACTTCCCGATCGACGATGCGCCGGTGAACGACGCCCGGCCTACGCCTGCCAGCGCATCCAGCGCGCCGGCGTAAGGCCGTAGGCGCGCTTGAACTGGCGCGACAGGTGGCTCTGGTCGGCGAACCCGGCCTCCAGCGCCGCCTCGGACAGCGGCGTTCCCCCGGCCATCAGCCGGCGCGCCAGATCGAGCTGGCGCATGGTGCGGAAGCGGCTCGGGCTGGTGCCGAAGGCGGCGCGGAACTGCCGCGCGATCGTCCAGCGGTCGATGCCCGAGAGGCGCTCGAACTCCTCCAGCGGGTGCAGCATCCGCGGGTCGCCCACGATCAGGTCGCGCACCCGGCGCAGGGCCGCCAGCCGCAACGGCACCGGCCGGAGCGGCGGAGCACCCGCATGCCGCGCCAGGAACCCGGCCAGCGCCGACGCCAGCTCCAGCCGCTCGAACCCGTCGATCGGCTCGTCGATCCGGTGGAGCCATTCGACCAGCGCCGGCGGCACGTCCCGGCCGCGCACGACCGGATCGGCCACGAACGGCAGCGGCCGGCCGTCCAAGGCCTCCTGGATGAGCGCCGGGTCGACATAGGCGATCCGGTAGCCGAAGCCCGCCTCGGTGCCGGCCGCCCCGTCATGGAGCTCGTCCGGATGCAGGATATGGCATTCGCCCGGCAGGCATTGCCAGCGGCGACCGCGATAGCCGAAGGTCTGGACGCCCGCCACGGTGATGCCGATCGCGTAGGTATCGTGGCGATGCGGCGCGAACGGGCGCCCCCGGAACGATGCCTCCAGCCGCTCGATGCCGGCCGCCCCGCCGCCCATCCGCAGACGGTGCCCGCCCATGCCGGCATCCCCCGGTCCCGCGGCACACAAGCCTTCAAGACGCCGCCCGGCGCCGGTCGCTACCGTCTCTGCCATACCCGCAAGGCTATCGGATTGCCGGCCATGGAACAGTTCCTTCCCCTGTCCGATCCGGCAGGGCAGCTATTCGGCCTCGTCATGACGGCCCTGGTCGTCATGGGCAGCCCCGGACCGGCGACGATCGGCGTGACGGCGGCGGCCGGCGCCTTCGGCCTGCGCCGGTCGCTCGCCTTCACGGCCGGCGTCGTCCTGGGCACGACCGCCGTGCTGCTGGCCGTGGCGGCCGGGCTGGCGTCGCTGCTGGCCGCGCGGCCGGGGCTCGCGCTCGGCTTCGCCGTTCTGTCCGCGGCCTACATGCTGTACTTGGCGGTCCGCATCGCGCGCGCCCCGCCCCTGTCGCAGGCGGCCGAGCCGGGCGCCGGCCCGTCGCTGGCGGGCGGCGTCCTCCTCGCGGTCGCCAACCCCAAGGCCTATGCGGCGATCGCGGCCGTTCTGGGCGGTGCCGGGCCGGCGACGCCTGCCACCGTTGCGGTCCTGGCGGCCATGATCATCCTCATCCACGGTGCCTGGCTGGCAGCGGGCGCCGCGTTTGCCCGCCTGCTGCGCCGCCCCCTGGCCTCCCGCGTCGTCAATCTCGCCTTCGCAGCGATCCTGGTCGTCTCGACCGTGCCGGCCCTGCGGTCGCTGCTTCCCTGACTACGCGCAGCAGGAGGCCGCCGGCCCGGCATTGCCGCGGCTCGCCCGGTTGGTCTCGCGCGGCAGGTCGATGACCGGGTTGCGGTCGAAGAAGCCGACCGGCATCAGCTTGAAGCCGCACAGGACGCGCGGCTGCACTGGATGGTCCTCCGGCCGCGGCAGGTGGTGCAGGCCGAATGCGTGCCAGAGGACGATGTCGACATTCTCGAGCGGCCGGTCCCGGGCCGTCCAGGCGGGCAGGCCATCCGTCCCGGTCGAATGGTTCATGAACTCGCCCGCGGGATAGCGCTCGTCGGGATGGTAGGGCGTCACCCAGAGATGGTTGTAGATGAAGCCGGCCCGGCTGCCGGACGGCCCGGCCGGGTCGAGATAGGGCTGGACGGCCGACGGCGTCTCCAGCTTGTAGCCGGTCGGCCGGCCCATGCGGTTGCGCGCCTCCGGGTTGACCACCTTCCAGTAGCGCATGCGCTCGAAGTCGACGCGGCGGCGGGCCGCCTGCTCGGTCGGCAGCACCCGCTCCACCACCTTGAAGGCGTTGCCCATCGGGTTGCCCGGGCCCATCGGCGGCGCCACCGTGTCGCACTCGACGACGCTGTTGCCGGGGCCGTCGACCTCCATGTCGAGGCGCGCGCAGAAGATGTGCTGGTGGATGTGGCCGATCACGCCGGGCGCCACCTCGGTGCCGTATTCCTGCTCGGTCCCGGGGATGCAGGCGGCGGTGTTGATGATCCCGGTCGCCTTCATCTCGAACTCGATGGTGCCCTCCTGGTAGAGGTACCAATAGCAGCAATACTCGTAGTTCCCGACCGTGGTGATCGACGACACCACCAGCCGGCGCAGGCGCCGGGTCTCGGTCCGCTCGGTGCGGAAGTCGAAATGCTTCCAGGCCAGGCCCGCATCCTCCTCGTGGATGCAGATGGCGCTCGGGATGATGCGCGGCTGCCCGGCCAGGTCGTGCAGCACCACGTCCAGGTAATGGATGTGGCCCAGGCAGTCGCAGCCGAGCGACAGGGACTGGGCCAGCTTGCCGAACCCGTACTCGCCCGAGTCGAACACGTTCTTGCGGTAGTGGACGCCCTCGGGCGTGCCGTAGGGCACCACCATCTCGGCGATCGAGGCGCGGTAGACGACGGGCCGCCGCCGGCCGTCCTGGGTGTAGGCGATCTGGTGCAGGATCAGCCCCTCGCGGCCGCTGAAGCCGACCCGCAGGTCCCAGTTGTCCCAGGCGATGCGGTTGCCCTCGACGGTGAAGCTCGGCCCCTCCGGCTGGACCACGTCGAGGGGCTTGAGGGGCTGGCGCAGGCTGCCCAGCAGGTCGGCGTCGTAGTTGATCGGCTCCATCGGCACCGGGACGAAGGTCCCTGACGCGGCCGAATGATCGTCGACGCGAATCACCTCGAAGGTGTCGACGTCGACCGCGACGTTCAGCCCCTCCACCGGGTGGGCATAGTAGTTGTCGAACTCGAACGCCCGGCGCCACACGAAGGTGTAGGCGACGCGGCGGCCGTCCTCGCCCTCGGCGCCGAAGTTGCCGGCGGTCCAGGGGTCGACGCAGACCAGGTCCATGCGGTCGATGCCGCGCCGGGCGATCGCCGCCTGGAAGCGCGGATCGGCCTTGGCCGCGGCCTCGATCTGCATGAACTCCTCGGGCGAGAACATCGGCCGCGCGTCCGGCAGGAAGTCGACCGCGGCGACCACGCCGTCGTCGAGGTCGACGCGGCCGGCCCAGGCCCCGGTCTCGCCGCGCTTGTAGACCGTGAAGCGCGCCGCCCGCGGGAAGGGTTGGCCCGGGGCATGGCCGCGCACGACCGCCTTGTCCGGCTCCGCCAGGTCGATCGTCTCGAACATCAGGGCCGCCCCCAGGTCGAAATGGCGGCGCAGGATATCGGCCGCCCGGACGATCTCGTCGGCGCTCAGTGGGTCGAGCGGGTGGGTTACCGACGGGCCCGGCTTCGCCGCGAGCGAGCCATCGAGTGCGGGCGCCATGCTTCCTCCATCGGGTTCGTCCGCAGGAGAATAGCAGGCTCCGTGCCAGGATGGCGCGGGCGTCAGCCGAGCCGGGCGATGCCGTCGATCTCCACCAGGGCGCGCTTCACGAGGCCGGTCACCCCGATGCAGGTGCGCGCCGGCCGCGCACCCTCGGGGAAGAAGCCGGCATAGGCCGCGTTCATGGCCGCATAGTCGCGGTCGAATTCGGTCAGGAAGACCCGGACCGAGACCAGGCTGGCGAGCGAGCCGCCCAGGCTCTGCAGCAGCCGGTCCATGTTCCGCAGCGCCTGCTCGGTCTGGGCCGTGATGCCGTCGAACAGCGGCCCGTCCGCCTCGTCCAGGTCGCGGCCGAGCTGGCCGGTCAGGAAGGCCCAGCCATCGACGACCACCGCATGGCTCGACGGCGAGATCGGCCGTGCCAGGCCGGGAATGAAGTGATGCTCGATCATGTCCGCCGCGCCTCCGCTGCCATGTCCGATTGGGCTCAGGCGTCCGCCATCGCCGCCGCCAGGGCCTCTTCCGCCTCCACCCAGTCGGCCTCGGCCGCGGCGATGCGGCGGTCGAGGTCGCCCTTGGACTTCAGCAGCTCCGGCACGCCGCTGCCATCCTTGGCGTAGGTGGCGGGGTCGGCCAGCCGCTTCTCGACGACCGAGCGGTCCTTCTCCAGCCGGTCGACCAGGGCGGCCGCGGCCTGCACCCGTTTGCGCAAGGGGGCGGTCGCCTGCCGCTTGCCGGCCGCCTCGCGGCGGATCGCCTTGCGCTCGCTCTCCGACGGGCCGTCGCCCGCCTGGGCCGCCGGCTTGTCGCGGTTGAGCAGCAGCCGGCGATAATCGTCGAGGTCGCCGTCGAACGGCTTCACCGTGCCGTCGGCGACCAGCAGCAGGCGGTCGACGGTCGATTCCAGCAGCGACCAGTCGTGGCTGACCATGACGACCGCGCCGCCATAGTCGTTGAGGGCCGCGACCAGGGCGGCGCGCGCATCGATGTCGAGATGGTTGGTCGGCTCGTCGAGGATCAGCAGCGACGGCGCCACCCGGCACACCTGGGCGAGCGCCAGGCGCGCCTTCTCGCCGCCCGACAGGTCCTTGGCCTTCACGTCGGCCTTCTGCTGGCTGAGGCCGAAGCGGCCGAGATAGGCGCGGATGGCAGGCTCGCGCAGGTGCGGCATGGCACGCGCCATCTGCTCGGCGGCGGTCGATTCGGCATCGAGCGCGTCCAGCTGGTGCTGCGCGAAGAAGCCGACCGACAGCTTGCTCGACCGGGTGACGCGCCCCGCCATCGGCTCCAGGGTGCCGGCGAACAGCTTGGCCAGCGTCGACTTGCCGTTGCCGTTGGCGCCCAGCAGGCCGATCCGGTCGTCGGGGTCGATCCGGAGGTCGAGCCGGCGCAGCACCGGCCGGCCGTTGTAGCCGACCGTCACCTCGTCGCAGGAGATGATCGGCGGCGCCAGCTCCGGGGGCGTCGGGAAGTTGAAGATGACGTGCGGATCCTCCGCCACCGAGGCCGGCGGCGGCAGCTTGGCGATCGCCTTCAGCCGGCTCTGCGCCTGGCGGGCCTTGGAGGCCTTGAAGCGGAAGCGGTCGACGAAGGCCTGCATGTGCTTGCGCTGGGCCTCGATCGTCCGGGTGAAGGCCGCCTCGTGGGCACGGCGCTCGGCCCGCAGGCGCTCGAACGTATCGTAGTTGCCGCCATAGAGGGTGAGCCGCCGCTGCGACAGGTGCAGCACCTGGTTGACGGCGATATTGAGCAGGGCCCGGTCGTGGCTGATCACCAGGAGCGTGTGCGGGTAGCGCGCCAGGTGCCCCTCGAGCCACATCGTGGCCTCGAGGTCGAGATGGTTGGTCGGCTCGTCCAGCAGCAGCAGGTCGGGCTCGGCGAACAGCGCGGCGGCGAGCGCCACGCGCATCCGCCAGCCGCCGGAGAAGCTGGCCAGCGGCCGGGCCTGCCACTCGGCATCGAAGCCGAGGCCGGCCAGGATCGCCGCCGCGCGCGACGGCGCCGACTGCGCGCCGATCGCCGACAGGTGGGCATGGATGTCGGCCAGTTCCTCGGGCGGGGCGGTATCCAGCGCGGCCAGCAGGCGGGCGCGCTCGGTGTCGGCCGCCAGCACCGCCTCGAGCGGCGTCGTATCGCCCTCGGGCGCCTCCTGGGCGACGAAGCCGACCCGGGCGCCGGGGCGGATGGCGATGGATCCCCCGTCCGGTTGCAGGCGGTTCAGCAACAGGTCGAACAGCGTTGACTTGCCGGTGCCGTTCGGCCCGACGATGCCCACCCGAGATCCGTCCGGAATAGTCGCGTCGGCGCCGTCGAAGAGGACCCGACCGGCGATTCGGTAGGTCATGGCGCGAATTTCGATCATGCGGCGGGTCCATAACACGGCCCGTCCGCGCGATCCAACCGCAGGCGCCTGCCCGGGCCGAATATCGTCCGGGCGAGGCGCAGGCGGCGCCCGTGCCTAGAGCGGCGGGTCGATGTCGTCGAAGAGGATGCGCAGCGCGCCGCCCGGGATCGGATGGATCACCAGCTCGATCTCGCCGGGCTCGACATGCAGGTCGATCTCGACCCGCTTGCCGCTGGTATCGAGGTAGTAGAGCTCGTCCCGGTCGAGGTCGAAATCATGGATGGTGACGTCGGAACGCTCGCCCTCCTCATAGACGAAGACGTCCCGATCGGCCCCGGCATAGGCGACGGCCGCCCCGGTGGCGAAGTGGAAGATGTTCGTGCCCGCTCCGCCGATCAGCACGGCATCGCCAGCGGATGCCAGCAGCAGGTCGTCGCCGCTGTCGCCGGACAGCGTGTCCTGGCCCTCGCCGCCATGCAGGGTATCGTTGCCCTTGCCGCCATAGAGCAGGTCGTTGCCCGCACCACCCAGCAGCAGGTCGTCGCCCATCCCGCCATGCAGGACGTCGTCGCCCTCGTCGCCCGCCAGGATGTCGTCGCCGTCGCCACCCAGCACGGTGTCGTTGCCCTTGCCGGCATGGACGATGTCGTCACCGGCGCCGGCCAGGATCAGGTCATGGCCGGCAGCCCCCAGCAGGTAGTCCGCGCCGTTGGTGCCGACCAGGGTGTCGTCGCTGCCGCCACCCTGCACCACGACGCCGTTGAAGCTGCTCTGCACCGGCACGAACGCCGTCCAGTCGGGCATCGCGTCGATGTCGATATCGGCGCGGAAATCGTCCGGCGCCGGGATCGGCGGCACCTCGGCCGCCAGCGAGTCGGCGTGGTCGGAGGTATCCACCTCGACCGCGCCGACCTGGGGCTTCGGCTCGACATCGGGCAGTTCGGCGTCTTCGTCCGCGCCGCCGGCCAGCGTCTCGCTCTCCAGGGGGGAGGCCTCGCCGTCGTCGGCCAGGAACCAGGAAGCGTCGGGTGCCTCGTCGATGGCCGTATCGAGCGTGTCGATCGCCATTCCGTCCGGTACCGAATCCTGGAAGAACTGCGTCAGCCCTTCCAGCGCCAGGCCGAGCGCGGCAAAGGTGACGGCAACGTGCGAATGGAATGCATCGCCGGATGCCCGTCCGATCGCCCGGTCCGGGAACAGCAGGACCCGGTCGACGAGATCCCGGATCTCGCGGGCCTCGAAGACCACGTCGGCCGCGGCATGGTGGACGACGAAAGTGCCGTCGATGCGCGCGAAGTGCGCCAGCACCTCGCCCGTGCCGCGGCTGATGAACAGGAACCACGGGTCGCCGTCGTCGGTCGCGCCGAACTCGCTGTCGAACGGCAGCCCCTGCGCGCCCAGCAGGCTGGCCGCACGGTACAGTTCCGCCTTTTCCTGTTCGGTCCAGCCGCCCGATCGCGCCTGCGACCCGAACAGCTCGATCACGTCCCCCACTAGGTCCTCCGGTACCTGACGCCGACGGGCACGGGCTGCCCGGCCCTAGGCGGAAACCGCCACCTCTTCCGGAAACAGCAGCCGGAATGTGAACGGGTCATAGTGCCGAAGCATGGCCTTGGCAAACTCCCGCGGCTCGATGTCGAGCGCGCGCGCCCATGCCTCGTACTGATCGGGCGGAATACGCCCGTGCCCGCCCTCGATCTGCGATATGAAGGTGTAGTAGCGCAGCCCCACGCGCTCCGCCAGATCCCGCTGGGTCATCGAGCGGGCCTCCCGACACGAGCGCAGCCAGCGGCCCGCTTCCTGGCGAAGCTGCCGCGCATGGTCAGCCGAACGCACATACTGCGCGTACATTACCAACCTCCGCTCATCATCGGGTTGATCGGTTATCCATATCATTGAGTTACTGGATAACTGCCGGAAGGTCCATCGGAAAGTGGGTGCCCCCTGCGCGGAGGAGCGCAGGGGGCGGCGAGGAAGGCACGGCAGCCCCGACGGTCGGGCGGACTGGAGCCGGCGAGGGTATACGGGGGGGCGAATTTGATACCCACACCGGTGATCGCCAGGGCTGCCGCTACGGTTTCCCGTTTCGACGCTTGCCAGGCGTCTCTTCAGGCGGCGGTGACGCCTGCAAGGCATCAACAAGTCACTGTATATGCCAGCCGAACGGCGCAACGCAAGCATCAAGTTACGAAGTTACTGTATTTCTGCGGCGCGCCTCCCAACGGTGCGCGCCGGGCGTCACTGCCCTTCGCGCAGCCCCTTCACGAACTCGGCCAGGCCCGGCTGGCGCTGCCGCCGCAGCCGCTCCGCGCACAGGATCGCCCGCACCCGGGCGACGCTCTCGTCGAGGTCGCGGTTCACCAGGACGTAGTCGTATTCCGGCCAGTGGCTCATCTCGTCGGCCGCGCGCGCCATCCGCCGGGCCACCTCGTCGGCCGAATCGCGAGCCCTGCTGCGCAGCCGGCGCTCCAGCTCGGCGGTCGATGGCGGCAGGATGAAGATGCTGACAAGGTCATTGCGTGCCGCCTGGGCCATCGTCTGGGTACCCTGCCAGTCGATGTCGAACAGCACGTCGCGGCCCTCGGCCAGTTCCTTCTCTACGCTGGCGCGCGGGGTGCCGTAGTAGTTGTCGAAGACCTTGGCGTATTCCAGGAACTCGCGCCGGTTGACCATCAGGTTGAAGGTGGTCAGGTCGACGAACTGGTAGTCGACCCCTTCCGCCTCGCCCGGGCGGCGGGTGCGGGTCGTCATCGACACCGACATCTTCAGGCCCGGTTCCTGGGCCAGGACGCGGCGCGAGATCGACGTCTTGCCGGCCCCGGACGGCGACGACAGCACCAGCATCATGCCGCGGCGCGAAATGTTCGGCTCCATGGACTTCCTTCCCCCGGACGCGCCGGGGCTCCTCGATGTTCGGACTATTCGATGTTCTGGATCTGCTCGCGCAGCTGTTCGATGGCCGACTTGAGGTCGAGCCCGATCCGCGTCAGGGCGATGTCGCCCGACTTGGAGCACAGCGTGTTGGCCTCGCGATTGAACTCCTGGCACAGGAAGTCGAGCCGGCGCCCGACCGCGCCGCCCTCCGCCAGCATGGCGCGGGCGGCGGCGATGTGGGCATGAAGCCGGTCGATCTCCTCGCGGATGTCGGCCTTGGAGGCGAGCAGCGCCACCTCCTGCGCCAGCCGCTCGGGCGCGACCGGGTTGGCGCCCTGCAGCAGCGCCGAGATCTGGCCCAGCAGACGGTCGCGGATCGCCGCCGGCTGGGTGGCGGCGTTCGCCGCCGCCGCCGCGACGTGGCCCGCGATCTCGTCCAGGCGCAGCGACAGCACCTGCAGCAGGCGCGCGCCCTCCTCCGCCCGTCCCGCCGCCAGCATGTCGAGCGCGACCGCGAAGTCGGCCAGGATCGCCCGGTCGCGCGCCTCGACCGCGTCGGGATCCGGCTGCTCCTCCACCGTCTCCAGGATGCCCCGGATGCCGAGCACGCCGTCGAGCCGCGGCGGCGCGGCGTCGAGTCGCTGCTCCAGGCCCTTCATCAGCTGGATGACCTGCTCCAGCAGCGCCTCGTTGACGGCCAGCTTCTGGCCGCCGCCGCGCCGGGCCAGGGCCAGGGTGACCGACACGTTGCCGCGCTTCAGCCGTTCGTTGACCGCGGCCCGCACCGGCAGCTCCATGTGGTCGCACCCGCCCGGCAGACGGCACCGCACCTCCAGCGTCCGGCCATTGACGCTCTTGATCTCCCAGGCCCACGAATCCTCGCCCTGGCGACCTTCGCGGCGCGCATAGCCCGTCATGCTGGCGATCTGCAAGAAACTACCCGTCCTTCCCCGGCACGGCCGGCGTGCGCCTTATAGCGGCGGCGGGTATGGTCGGACAATGATGCGAAGACCGCTGACGGACGGCACCATCCTCATCACCGGGGCATCGAGCGGCGTCGGCGCCGCCCTGGCGCTCGCCTATGCCGCGCCCGGCACGACGCTCGCCCTGGGCGGGCGCGATGCCGCGCGGCTCGAAGGGGTCGCCGCCGCCTGCCGCGCCGCCGGCGCCGCGGCGACGACGGCCGCGGTCGACGTGACCGACCGCGCGGGCATGGCCGGCTGGATCGTCGATGCCGACCGCACCCGGCCGCTGTCGCTGGTGGTCGCCAATGCCGGGATCTCGGCCGGCACCGGCCGTGACGGCGAATCCGAGGCCCAGGCGCAGCGCATCTTCGCGGTCAACCTGGACGGGGTGCTGAACACCATCCATCCGGCGATCGAGCGCATGCGCGGGCGGCGGTCGGGGCAGCTCGCCCTGATGAGCTCGCTCGCGGGGTTCCGCGGCTTCCCGGGTGCCCCTGCCTACTGCGCCAGCAAGGCGGCGGTACGGGTGCTGGGCGAGGCCCTGCGGGGGGCGCTGCGCGAGGACGGGATCGGCGTCACCGTCATCTGCCCGGGCTATGTCGAAAGCCCGATGACCGCGGTGAACCGCTTCCCGATGCCGATGCTGATGCCGGCGGAGCGCGCCTGCCGGATCATCCGCCGCGGGCTGGAGCGTGATCGCGGGCGGATCGCCTTTCCCTGGCCGGTCTATGCGGCGGTGCGCCTGCTGGCGGCCCTGCCGGTCGGTTGGACCGACCCGCTGCTGCGCCGCCTGCCGCGCAAGGAGGCGTGAGACCGCCCTATTCCGCGGGCAGGCCGCGCTGCACGCGGCGCCAGCGGGCGACATTGCGGTTGTGTTCCTGCAGCGTGCGGGCGAAGGCGTGGCCGCCGCTGCCGTCGGCGACGAAGTAGAGCTCGTCCGTTTCCGCCGGGCGGGCGACCGCCTGGAGCGAGGCCCGTCCGGGCGTGCCGATCGGCCCCGGGGGAAGGCCCGCGGCATGATAGGTGTTGAAGGGCGAGCTCAGCTCCAGGTCGCGCCGGGTCAGGCTGCGGTCCATCGGGCCGCCGCCGGTGACGGCGTGGATCACGGTCGGGTCCGACTGCAGCTTCATCCCGCGGCGCAGCCGGTTTATGAAGACCGCCGCCACCCGCGGGCGCTCGTCGGCGCGCGCGGTCTCCTTCTCGACGATGGAGGCGAGGACGACCATCTCCTCCGGAGTGGCGATCGGCAGCCCGTCCTGCCGGTCGGCCCAGGCCCGCGCGACCGCCTCGCCCATGGCGCGGCGCATGCGCTGCACGATCTCCTCGCGCCGGTCGCCCCAGACGTAGAAATAGGTGTCGGGAAACGCCTCGCCCTCGGCGAGCGGCGTCGCCACCGGCCCTTCCAGGCCGGGCGCGTTCTCCACCAGCTGGGTCACCTCGCGCGCGGCCAGCCCTTCGGCCACCGTCAGGCGGCGCTGGTAGACCCGGCCCGACGCCACCAGCAGGGCCGCGTCCCGCGTCGAGATGCCGGCCGGGAAGGCGAATTCGCCCGCCTTCAGCCGCCCCTCCAGGCCCGCCCGCAGGGTCGCGAAGTGAAACAGCCAGGGATGCTCAACCACCCCCTGCTCTACCAGCCGCCGGGCGATCGCCTCGCCGCCATGGCCGCGCGGGATGAGGACGATCTTCTCTTCCCCGAGCGGGCCCGGCTGCGAGATCCGCTGATCCGCCCACCACCAGGCCCCGCCCAGCGCCAGCCCCCCGACGATCAGGACGAGGATGAGGAGACGCAGGACGGCGCGCATGGAGGGACGGCCCGGCGCCCTAGGGCGCCGGGCCGAAGATCAGCGAGGCATTGGTTCCGCCGAACCCGAAGGAATTGGACAGGGCATAGCGCACCTTCCGTTCCTTGGCGTGGATCGGCACCAGGTCGAGATCGCAGCCCTCGGAGGGGTTCTCCAGGTTGCGGGTCGGCGGCACTACCCCGTCGCGGATCGCCAGGATGGAGAAGATCGCCTCCACCGTCCCCGCGGCCCCCAGCAGGTGGCCGATCGCCGACTTGGTCGACGACATCGACAGCCGATAGGCGTCCTGGCCGAACATGCGCTTCACCGCCCCCAGCTCGATCTCGTCGCCGAGCGGCGTCGAGGTCCCGTGGGCGTTGATGTAGTCTATGTCGCCGGTGCCGAGATTGGCCGACCGCAGCGCGTTGCGCATGGCCCGGTAGCCGCCATTGCCATCTTCCGGCGGCGCCGTGATGTGGTGGGCGTCGCCCGACATGCCGTAGCCGCGGATCTCGGCATAGATCTTGGCGCCGCGCTTCTTGGCGTGCTCGTACTCCTCGAGGACGACGCAGCCGGCGCCCTCGCCCATGACGAAGCCGTCGCGATCCTTGTCCCACGGCCGCGAGGCGCGCTCCGGGGTGTCGTTGAAGCCAGTCGAGAGCGCGCGCGCCGCCGAGAAGCCGGCGATGCCGAGCCGGCAGACCGCCGCCTCCGAGCCGCCCGCCACCATCACGTCGGCATCGCCCCAGGCGATCAGCCGCGAGGCGTCGCCGATGGCGTGCGCACCGGTCGAGCAGGCGGTGACCACCGCATGGTTGGGGCCGCGGAACCCGTAGCGGATCGACAGGTGGCCCGACGCCAGGTTGATCAGGCAGGCGGGGATGAAGAACGGGCTGATCCGGCGCGGTCCGCGGTCACGCAGCGTGAGCGCGCCTTCCTCGATCCCGGCCAGGCCGCCGATGCCGGAGCCGATCATGACCCCGGTCTGCTCGCAGCCCTCTTCGTCCTGGGGCTTCCAGCCCGAGTCCTCGACCGCCTGGACCCCCGCCGCCAGCGCATAGACGATGAACGTGTCCATCTTGCGCTGGTCCTTGTGCGGGACCCAGTCGTCGGGGTTGAAATGGCCGTGCGCGGTCTCGCCCCGCGGCACCTGGCCTGCGACCTTGGACGGCAGATCGGAGACGTCGAAGGACTGGATTGCGGAGAGACCGGAAGCGCCCGCTACCAGGCGCTTCCAGTTGTGCTCGATCCCGACCCCGAGCGGAGTGACGAGACCGAGCCCCGTAACGACGACGCGACGCATCGGCACTGCCAGGACCGACCGGCCTTTGGCTCAGGCCTGCTTCTTGCCGATGAAATCGATCGCGTCCTTGACGGTCGCGATCTTCTCGGCGGCATCGTCCGGGATCTCGATCGAGAACTCTTCCTCGAAGGCCATCACCAGCTCGACGGTGTCGAGGCTGTCCGCCCCGAGATCGTCGATGAAGCTGGCATTCTCGGTGACCTTGGCTTCCTCGACACCGAGATGCTCCACCACGATCTTCTTAACCCGTTCGGCGACGTCGCTCATCTTGGCCTTCCTCTAGGTATGACCGGCTTCAGTTTACGATCGGCCGCAACGCTGCAAGCGCTTGCGGCCGGTTGCTGGAATTCGGGGGTAAGCGCGCCCCCATACCATGAACATCCGGGGTTTGCCAGCGCCCGAGGGGCGTGGTCGAACCCCGCTCCCTCGCCCGGATCAGAGCATCGCCATGCCGCCATTCACATGGATGGTCTGGCCGGTGACGTAGCCCGCCTCGCCGCTGGCGAGGAAGGCGACAGCCGCGGCCACTTCCTCGGACGTTCCCATGCGCCCGGCCGGGATCTGCCCCTGGATCCGCGCGCGCTGCTCGTCGTTCAGGACGTCGGTCATGGCGGTGGCGATGAAGCCCGGGGCGACGCAGTTGACGGTGATGCCGCGGGACGCGACCTCGGCCGCGATCGCCTTGCTCATGCCGGCGATGGCCGCCTTGGACGCGGCATAGTTCGCCTGGCCGGGATTGCCGGTATGGCCGACCACCGACGTGACCGAGACGATGCGTCCCCAGCGCTGCTTCATCATGCCCCGGAGGCAGGCCCGCGACAGGCGGAACGCAGCCGTCAGGTTGACGTCCAGCACCCGCTGCCAGTCCTCGTCCTTCATGCGCAGGACCAGCCCGTCGCGGGTCAGGCCGGCATTGTTGACGAGGATGTCGATTCCGCCGAGCAGCCGCTCGGCCTCCTTCACCAGGCCGTCGGTCGCGGCCGCGTCGGACAGGTCGGCGACCAGCACCGTCGCCCGCTCGCCGAGCTCGGCCGCCAGCTGGTCCAGCGCCGCCTGCCGGGTCCCGGCCAGCGCCACCGCCGCCCCCTGCGCATGCAGCGCGCGGGCGACCGCGCCGCCGATGCCGCCGGACGCCCCGGTCACCAGGGCGCGCTTGCCGTCCAATCGGAACATTCCGCTGCCTCTCGCTCTGTCTCGGAGTGCCTACAGGCTCTTGAGGAACGCCTCGACCTCGGCCGGGCCGCCGACCGACTGGCCCGACAGGTCGCGGTCGATGCGCTTGACGAGACCGGACAGCACCCGGCCGGCACCCAACTCGACCACCACGTCGACCCCGCACTCCTTCAGGTACAGCACACTCTCGCGCCATCGCACGAGGCCGGTGACCTGCTCCACCAGCTGCCGGCGAATCGTGTCCGGGTCGCTGGTCTGGATCGCGTTGACGTTGGCGACCAGGGGCAGGGTCGGCGGCGCCAGGGTCACCGCGGCCAGCGCCTCGGCCATCACGTCGGCGGCCGGGCGCATCAGCGCGCAATGGAAGGGCGCGCTCACCGGCAGCAGGATGCCGCGCCGGGCGCCGCGCCCGGCCGCGATCTTGATCGCACGCTCGACCGCCTCGCGATCGCCGCTGACCACGACCTGTCCCGGCGCGTTGTCGTTGGCGGCGTCGCACACCTGGTTCTCGGCCGCCTCGGCCGCGACCGACTGGGCCTGCTCCAGGTCGAGCCCGAGCAGCGCCGCCATGGCGCCCTCGCCGACCGGCACCGCCTTCTGCATCGCCAAGCCGCGCCGCTTCAGCAGGCGCGCGGCATCGGCCAGCGAGAAGGCGCGGGCCGCGGCCAGCGCGGAATATTCGCCGAGCGAATGACCGGCCACGAACGCGCCCAGCTGGGCCAGCGGGGCGCCGCCCTCGGACTCGATCGCCCGCACCACCGCGACGCTGACCGCCATCAGAGCCGGCTGGGCGTTCTCGGTCAGGACGAGATCGCTCTCCGGTCCCTCGAAGATCAGGCGGGACAGCTTCTGGTCAAGCGCGTCGTCGACCTCCTCGAATACCAGGCGGGACGCCGCGAAGGCATCGGCCAGATCCCGGCCCATGCCGACCGCCTGGGACCCCTGGCCTGGAAACACGAATGCTTTTGTCATTTCCCCCCTGGCAACCCCTGCCCGCGAAAGCGGCAGTCACTCATAAACGGGGACAGAACCGTGTCAAGGCGCCACACCGCGAATTGCCGGCCCGGCCGTCCGGCTTGCGCGGCGCCGGGCGATGTGTATATTCCCGCGCCTTCGCTCCTTGCCGGCCCAGCCGGCTTGGCTCCGTTTGCCGTGTCGAATCCTTTCGTCCGGCGCCGGGGCGCGAACAGCCAAAAGGAGTATCTGGCACCATGGCGTTCTATGAGAACGTTTTTATCGCTCGGCAGGACATTGCCGCGAACCAGGTCGAGGCTCTGACCGACCAGTTCGCCGCCGTGATCACCGAGAACGGCGGACAGGTCACCAAGCGCGAATACTGGGGCCTGCGCAACGTCGCCTACCGCATCCGCAAGAATCGCAAGGCCCACTACGTCCTTCTCAACATCGAGGCCCCTTCGGCGGCGGTGGTGGAGATGGAGCGTACCATGCGCCTGAACGAGGACGTGCTGCGCCACCTGACCGTGCGCGTCGATGCGCTCGAGGAAGGCCCGTCGGCGATGATGCAGTCGAAGGGTCGCGACGAGCGCGACCGCCCGCGCCGCGACTATGGCGATCGCGGGGACCGGGGTGATCGCGGCGACCGGGGTGATCGTGGCGACCGCGGCGGCGACCGGCCCGAGCGCGAAGCGGCCGTAGCCGCGCCGACTGGAGGTGAAGCATGAGGTCCCCCTCTGGAGCCGGCGCGACCGGCGGCGGCACGGGTGGCGGTGGTGGCGGCGGCGGACGCCGTCCGTTCTTCCGGCGCCGCAAGAGCTGCCCTTTCTCGGGCCCGACCGCGCCCAAGATCGACTATAAGGACGTGAAGCTGCTGCAGCGCTTCGTTTCGGAGCGCGGCAAGATCGTGCCCAGCCGCATCACCGCCGTCTCGGCCAAGAAGCAGCGCGAGCTGGCCCAGGCCATCAAGCGCGCCCGCTTCCTGGGTCTCCTGCCCTACATCGTGAAGTAGGGAGCAGGCAGGGACGGGAACGGCAGGACGGGACGGCGGCCGTGCAGTCGCCGGTCCTTCACGCCTTCGGGGCCGGTCTGGCGAGCGCCCTCTTCGCGCTCGCCGCCACGCTTGGAACGCCGGGCGCGATCATCTTCGCCTATCTGACCCAGCTGCCGCTGTTCGCCATCGGCCTGGGTCATTCGGCGGCGCTCCTGGCGATCTCGGGTGCGGTCGCGGCCGCGGTGCTGACCGTGGTGGAGAACGGCCTGTTCGCCGTCGTCTTCATCGCGGTCAACGTGCTGCCCGCCTACTGGCTGGCACGCCTGGCGCTGCTGAACCGGCCGCTGCCGGACGGGACCGCGCAATGGTATCCGCCCGGCCTGCTGGTCACCTGGCTGACCGGGATGGCCGTGGCCGGGCTGCTGGCCGCCTACATCGCCTTCGGCGGGGCGGAAGGCGGGCTGCCGGGCGCGGTGGAACGGTTCCTGCGGGCCGGACTGGCGATGATGGTCGGCGGGCCGGAGGCCCAGATCGATCGGGCCGTGGGGGCGGTTGCCCCCCTCTTCCCGTCGGTCGTGCTGGTGTCGTGGATGGTCATGGTGGTCGTGAACGGGGCGCTGGCGCAGGGTGCGCTGGTCCGCTTCGGCCACAATCGCCGGCCGACGCCGCGGGTATCCGACATCGAGTTGCCCCGCTGGGCGCTCGGTCCGGTTGCCGCCGGCCTGGCCCTGGCGATCCTTGGCGACGGGGTGCCGGCACATTTCGGCTCCAACCTGAGCCTGGTGCTGTGCCTGCCGTTCTTCTTCGTCGGTCTGGCCGTCGTCCATGCCTATGCAAGGCGGCGGCCGCTGCGCTGGGTCATCCTGGTTGGGACCTATGCGGCGATAATGGTATTCGGATGGCCTGCGGCGGCGCTGGTCGTCCTGGGTTTCGTGGAGCAGTGGGCCGGAATCCGGCGGCGCCTCGGCGAGCCGCCCTCGGCCGAGAGGGAGTAGTACGATGGATGTGATCCTGCTCGAGCGGGTCGAGAATCTCGGCCAGATGGGCGAAGTGGTGAAGGTGCGGGCGGGCTATGCGCGCAACTTCCTGCTGCCCAAGAAGAAGGCTCTCCGGGCGACCAAGGAGAATATGTCGACCTTCGAGAAGCGCCGTGCGCAGCTCGAGGCGATGAACCTGAAGCGCCGCGAGGAGGCCCAGTCGGTCGCCTCCAAGATGGAAGGGCTGTCGATCACGGCGATCCGCCAGGCCGGCGAATCGGGCCAGCTCTACGGTTCGGTGTCGCCGAAGGACGTGGCCGATGCGGTCACCGCGGCCGGCTTCACGATCGAGCGCTCCCAGGTGCTGATCGACCAGCCGATCAAGACCCTGGGCCTGCACCCGGTCCGCGTCGCGCTGCATCCGGAGGTCATGGTCGGCGTCACCGTCAACGTCGCCCAGTCGATGGAAGAGGCAGCCGCCCAGGCCGCCCGTGCCGCCCCGCCGGCCAAGGCCGTGGAACCGGCCGAAGAGGAGCCCGCCGAGGAGGCCGAAGAGGCCTGATCGGAGCGTCCGGCGCCGGCCTTCGACAGCCGGCGCCAAACGCGGGCCGGCCAGGGTGAGGGACATCCCGGACCAGGCCGGCCTGGAAGGGCTCGACCGCGCCATCGATGGCGCCGCCCGGGCGCTGCTGCTTCAGCAGCAGCGCGACGGCCATTGGGTGTTCGAGCTCGAAGCCGACGCCACCATCCCGGCCGAGTACATCCTGCTGCGACAGTATCTGGGGGAACCCGATGCGCCGCAGCTGGAGGCCGCGATGGGGCGCTATCTGCGCCGCACCCAGGGGCCGCATGGTGGCTGGCCGCTGTTCCACGGCGGCCCGGCCGACATCAGCGCGACGGTCAAGGCCTACTTCGCCCTGAAGATGACGGGCGATGACCCGGCCGCAGCGCACATGGCGCGGGCACGAGACGCGATCCTGGAGCGCGGCGGTGCCGCCCGCGCCAATGCCTTCACCCGTATCCTGCTGACCCAGTTCGGCGAGCTGCCCTGGGGTGACACGCCCATCCCGCCGGTCGAGATGGTGCTGCTTCCCCGCGCCTTTCCCGTACACCTGTCGCGCATGGCCTGTTGGGCGCGCGCGGTGCTGGTCCCGCTGCTGGTGCTGCAGGCGTTCCGGGTTCGGGCACGAAACCCGCGCGGCGTCCGCATTCCGGAGCTTTTCACCGATGCCGCAGCACGGGTGCCGATGCCGCAGGCCGGCCGGCACCCGGTCTGGATGGCGTTCTTCCACGCGCTGCAAGGCGGTCTCAACGCCAGCGCGCCGGTCTGGTCCCCTGCCCTGCGACCGCAGGCCATCGAGTGGTGCCGCCGCTTCGTGGTCGAGCGTCTGAACGGCGACCATGGTCCGGGCGCGATCTACCCGGCGATGGCCAATGCGGCGATGATGTTCGATGCCCTCGGCTGCCCGCCGGACCATCCCGACCGCGCCGCCGTGCGACGGGCGATCGAAGGGCTGGTGGTGCATCGCGGGGACGAGGCCTACTGCCAGCCCTGCGTCTCGCCGGTCTGGGATACCGCACTCGCCTGTCATGCCCTGATGGAAGCGGGCGGGGCCGATGCCCGGCAGGCTGCCGGACGGGGGCTTGCCTGGCTTGCGCCGCGGCAGGAGCTAGAGGTGCGTGGCGACTGGGCGGAGCGGCGGCCCGGGGTGCGGCCGGGCGGCTGGGCCTTCCAGTATCGCAATCCGCACTATCCCGACCTGGACGACACCGCCGTCGTGGTCATGGCGATGGACCGCGCGCGGCGCCACGGCGCCGCAGGCTTCGACCAGGCGATCGCGCGAGGCGCCGAATGGACGGTGGGGCTGCAGAGCCGGAATGGCGGCTGGGGCGCATTCGACGCCGACAATGTCGACGACTACCTGAACTGCATTCCGTTCGCCGATCACGGTGCGCTGCTGGACCCGCCGACCGCCGACGTCACCGCGCGCTGCGTCGGCATGCTGGCGCAGCTCGGCCACGCGGCCGAGGAGCCGGCGATGCGCACGGCCCTCGCCTTCCTGCTGCGCGAGCAGCGGTCCGACGGAAGCTGGTTTGGCCGATGGGGCGTCAACCATGTCTATGGCACCTGGTCGGCGCTGAGCGCCCTGCACGCCGCCGGGCTCGACGCCACGCACCCGGCCGTGCAGCGCGCGGCCGCCTGGCTGCAGGCGACCCAGAACGGCGATGGCGGCTGGGGGGAGGATTGCGCGAGCTACGAGCCGGGCTATCTGCGGCATGCCCCCGTCCCGTCCACCGCCTCGCAGACGGCCTGGGCGCTGCTCGGCCTGATGGCGGCCGGCGCCGTCGGGCATCCCGCCGTGTCGGCCGGCATCGCCTACCTGCTGCGGACCCAGGAGCAGACCGGCCTGTGGGCAGAGGAGGCCCATACCGGCGGCGGCTTTCCGCGCGCCTTCTACCTGCGCTACCACGGCTATCCGAAATACTTCCCGCTCTGGGCACTGGCCCGCTATCGCAACCTCCGCCCCGGCCGGAACGGACGAGCCGCGCCGGGGATCTAGGGTGCCCGCGCGGCCCCGCCGCACATTGGCCCCAAGCAGATGCTCGGCCGGGCGATGCCCATGCCGCGGGCCCGGCGGTTCCTGCCACCGCAGGCCGGCCGCTCCCAGCCGAGGCCGGGCCCGCCCTCTGGACCCGGCGTCTGGCGCTTCCCGATTCCGCGCCAGACGCCGGCGATGCCGACCCTAGACGATCTGGAAGTCGTCGGCGGAGAGCTGGTTCCGGAAGATGCCCGCGATGGTGACGCTGCTGCCGCCGCCGAGATCCAGCACGACCCCGTCCGGTCCGTCCGCCATGCGGGCCAGGATGTCGGCGAAGCTGCCGAACGGGACCCCGTTCAGAAGTCCGTCGGACCCGACTTCGAGGCGGATGACGTCATCGCCCATCAGGTCGTAGTCGGCGACCCGGTCCTGCCCGCCCTCATCGCGGAAGGTGAACTGGTCCGGCCCCTCGCCGCCCCAGAGCGTGTCGTCGCCGCGGTCCCCCGACAGCACGTCGTTCCCGGCATCCCCGAAGAGCTGGTCGTTGTCCTGGCCGCCCCACAGCCAGTCATTGCCGAAGCCGCCATGCACCGTATCCCGGCCGCGATCGCCCAGGACCCAGTCATCGCCGGGGCCGCCACCGACATAGTCGTCGCCCTGGCCGCCCCAGACCACGTCCTCGTCACCCTGGCCTAGGACGATGTCGTCGCCCTGGTTGCCGTTCAGCAGGTCGCGCCCGCCACTGCCGCCGATGGTGTCGTTCCCGCCCCGGCCATTGATCACATCGGGCTGGCTCGTGCCGTGCAGATCCTCCGAGCCCTCACCGCCCTCGACCGGCGGCGGAGGGGTGGCGGCGGTGGCGGTGGCGGCGGCGGGGGGCGGCGGCGGTGGGGGCGGAGGGGTGGTGGCGGAGGCGGCGGGGGCGGTGGTGGCGGTGGCGGGGGTGGAGGCGCGTTCACGACCAGTTCGCTGCTGGTGGTATCGGAGGTGGCGTTGGAGGCCGCATCCGTCACGGTCGCGACGACACCGTATGTGCCGACGCCCAGCGCGTCGCCGTTGGGGATGGTGAGCGCCCAGTTGCTGCCGGAGAGCACGAGATCGCTGTCCTCGTAGGTCTCGCCGTCGACGGTCACCGTCAGCGTCTCCCCCATCCCCAGAGTCGCGGTGCCGGTGATGGTGGGTGTGGTGTCGTCCGTCGTCAGGGGGTTGACCGTCGGGACCGCCGGCGGCGTGGTGTCGATCGTCAGCTCGTCGTTGGTCGAGTCGGAAACCTCGTTCAATGCCGAATCCGTGACCGTCGCGGTGACGTCGTAGACGTCTTCCGTCAGCGCATCCCCGCCGGGAAGGGTGAGCGTCCACTGGTTGCCGGCCAGCACGAGGTGGGTGTCTCCGGCGGTGTAGACCGTGCCGTCGACGGTCACCGTCAGCGTCTTGCCCGTCCCCACCGTCGCGGTGCCGGTGATCGTCGGGGTGGTGTCGTTGGTGACCAGGGGGTCCACCGTCGGCGGCGGCGGGGCGATGCCGTAGATGACGTAGGCACTCCCCTGCCACTGATTGAACGACGTCGGCGCGCCGACGATCAGGTCCGCCCCGCCGTCGCCGTTCACATCCCCGGCGGCGTGGACCGAAGCGCCGACGTTGTCCTCGAACGCGTTGCCCTCGATGGCGAAGCCGTTGCTGCCATCCAGCGACGACAGCTCGACCGTGGCGAACGGACCGGTATGGCCGAACACCACATAGGCGGCCCCGGAGCTGGTCTGCCCGTTCGGGTCGGCCAGCTTCGCGCCGATGATCACGTCGTCGATGCCATCGCCGTTCACGTCCCCGGCAGCCCCGACCGACGAGCCGCTGGCGTCACCGTTCGACGCACCGTTGAGAACGAAGCCGTCGCTGCCGTCCAGCGACGACAGCTCGATCGACGACGAGAACCCACCCGACCTGCCGAATACGACATAGCTGGCGCCGGCATCGGTCCTGCCGTCCGGATCGGCATTGCGTGCGCCGATGATCAGGTCGCCGATACCGTCGCCGTTGACATCACCCGCGGCGGAGACCGCCATGCCGGCCCGGTCGCCGGCGGCGACGCCGTTGATGGTGACCCCGTTGCTGCCGTTCAGCGACGACAGCTCGATCGTCGCTGCGAACGCCGTGTCGCTGTTGCCGAACACGACATAGGTCACCCCGGCATCGGCCCGTCCGCCTGCGTCACCGCCGTAGGTGCCGACGATCAGGTCGTCGATGCCGTCGCCGTTCACGTCCCCGGCACCGATCGACTGGCCGCTGTTGTCGCTGGCGGAGACCCCGTTGAGGACGAAGCCGTCGCTGGCGTTCAGCGACGACAGGTCGATCGACGCGGAGAAGCCGGTCGAATCGCCGAATATCACATAGCTCTTCCCGGCGCCGGCGCGGCCACCGGGGCTGGCACCGGTCCCGCTGACGATCACGTCGTCGACGCCGTCGCCGTTCACATCCCCCGCGTCGCTGACGGAATAGCCGAGCAGGTCGTTGGCGGAGGCACCATTCAGAACGAAGCCATCGCCGGCGCCCAGGGACGACAGCTCGATCGACGCCGAAAATCCGTCCGAGCTGCCGAAGACGACGTAGCCTCGCCCGGCATTGAAGGGCTGGCCGACAAATGACGGAGCGCCGACGATGATGTCGTCGTAGCCGTCCCCATTCACGTCGCCCGCGGTGCTGACCGACCGACCGCTCGAGGCGTAGTAGCCGTTGCCTCGCAGGACGAAGCCGTTGTCGCCATCCAGGGAAGACAGCTCGATGGACGTGGAGAACCCGTCCGAATTGCCGAATACGACGTAGGTCACCCCGGAGTTCTTCAGGTTCGGGTCGGCGGCTTCCCCGCCGATGATCAGGTCGGCGACGCCGTCCCCGTTCACGTCTCCGCCGGCGCTGACGGAGTTGCCGGTTCCGTCGCCATAGGACGCTCCGATGAGCGCGAACCCGGTACTGCTGTTCAGTGAAGAGAGTTCGAACACCGGTCCGAAAGCCATGGCGGGATCCTCCTGGTCGCTTGTCTTCTTTGGTCGCTTCGGCGGTCCGGTCCCGGTCGCGGCAGGCGCTGGATTGCAAGGAACGCCGGCAGGGCTGGTCGGGGCGAGCCTGATGGCCGCCCGTTCAATCGACAACGGATGCTCAGAACTGGCTTGACCGTCCTTCGCGGCGCCGACGGCTGGAGGCCGGTACTTCCCCGACCCCAATCGTCAACGACCCATTCATGTCCGGAAGGACGTTTCTCGTTCATAGATAGCGCACAATTTTGGCACACAGGAAAGAGTTGATCGGACAAATCATGCGATCTTCATATACACATACAAAATATGGGAATTATTGTTATTGCATATCTTTATGACTATCTTCTAGATTGGATTATCGGGAGGTCTCCATTAAATTTTCGATGCCCGACACAATATTATACAGAATCGCCAAAGCAATTCGCTTTTTTCATCAGCACCACAATATATCGATGCGATAGTTCTGTTATTATAAGGTCGAATTTTTAAAGTCATCATGCTTTTCTCTATAGTTTCTGCTTGCCTGATATTGGATATCCTTTCCATAATCCGCCGTCGCGTCATCGGAAGGCCGCCCGTTGCTGGATGGATCGGCCGACCGCGGGATCGACGCCCCCCGCGCGCGGCCTCGGCCAGGCGGATGCCGTTCGGCGATCCCGATCGCCGCCCAGCGCCACGTCGCGGTCGATTGGGACGCGCCGTCCCGCCCGCCGGCCGGACCCGCTTCCCGGGTTGTGGACGTAACGCTTTGATCCCAATCGGCAAAGAAGCACGAAGCCGGCCCTTGAGGGCCGGGCGACATTGTGGCGTAATCGTCACCCGCGCGGGGGCCGCCGAACTGGGCGCACTTCCGCACCGGCAACATGTTGCCCGGGGGTGAAGCGCCATCATGCTGTTCGCTCGCTTTCTCCGTCACATCATCCGCTTCGGAGACCTGACGCTCGTCGACGCCAACGGACGTACCTGGCGGTTCGGCGACGGGACCAGAACGCCGGTCGCCATCCGCCTCCATGACAAGGGCCTGCATGCCCGCCTGGCACTGAAGCCGGAGCTGCATGTCGGCGAGGCCTACATGGACGGCAGCCTGACCATCGAGGAGGGCACGCTCTACGACTTCCTGCTGCTGGCGACCGAGAACCTCGCCCGCATCCCGGAGCCGCCGGTGCTGTCGGTCGGGCGCTCGCTCGAGCGCTGGCTGCGCGGCCTGCGGCAGTACAATCCGGTCGCGAAGTCGCGGGCCAACGTCGCCCACCACTACGACCTGTCCGGCCGCCTCTACGACCTGTTCCTGGACGAGGACCGGCAATATTCCTGCGCCTACTTCGCCCGGCCCGACGACAGCCTGGAGACCGCCCAGGCGACCAAGAAGCGGCATCTGGCCGCCAAGCTGCTGCTGGCGCCGGGCCAGCAGGTCCTCGACATCGGCTGCGGCTGGGGCGGGCTCGCCCTCTACCTGGCGCAGACCGCCGACGTGCAGGTGACCGGCCTCACCCTGTCGCAGGAGCAGCACAAGGTCGCCGAGGAGCGGGCGCGCCGCGCCGGCCTGTCCGACCGGGTGCGCTTCCTGCTGCGCGACTATCGCGAGGAGCAGGGGCGCTACGACCGCATCGTCTCCGTCGGCATGTTCGAGCATGTCGGCGTGCGGCAGTTCGACGCCTTCTTCCGCCAGGTCCACCAGCTGCTGACCGAGGACGGGGTCGCGCTCCTCCACTCGATCGGCCGGTCGGACGGGCCCGGCGCCACCAACCCGTGGCTGCGCAAGTACATCTTCCCCGGCGGCTACTCCCCGGCCCTGTCCGAGGTGCTGCCGGTGGTGGAGAAGACCGGCCTCTATGTGACCGACATCGAGATCCTGCGCCTGCACTACGCCCGCACGCTGCGCCACTGGCGGCAGCGCTTCGCCGCCAACTGGGACCAGGTGCGCGAGATCTATGACGAGCGCTTCTGCCGGATGTGGGAATTCTACCTGGTCGGCTGCGAGCTGGCGTTCGTCAACCAGGGCCACATGGTGTTCCAGATGCAGATGAGCCGCAGCCTGGAGACGGTGCCGCTGACGCGCGACTATATCCACGAATGGGAGCATCGCACGGAGGCCCGTGCCGACATCGCGGCATGAGCCGCCGGCGGCTTACCCCCGGCTTCCACAGGCCTGTGGATGAAATGGAGGGGACAGATGGGGTAGTGTCCGGGCGATGGAGAACATTCTGTCGATCGCCAGCGTCACTCCGCTGCATGACGGCCCAGCCTACCGCACCCCGCCCCGCAACGAAGAGGCCGAGCAGGCCCTGCTCGGCGCCATCCTCGTCAACAACCAGGCCTTCCAGCGGGTCAGCGAGCTGATCGCGGCCGAACATTTCGCCAACCCGATCCACGGGCGGATCTTCACCGCGGCCGCCAAGCTGATCGAGCGCGGCCAGATCGCCGACCCGGTCACGCTCCGGACCTATTTCGAGCAGGACAAGGCCCTGGCCGACGTCGGCGGGGCGGCCTATCTGGCGCGACTCGCGGCGGCATCGGCCACCATCATCAACGCCGAGCACTACGCCCGCTCGATCCGCGACCTGCACCTGCGCCGCGAGCTGATCACGCTGGGCGAGGACATCGTCAACTCCGCCCACGACGCCGAGCCGGACGTGACCGCCATCGCCCAGGTGGAGTCGGCCGAGCAGCGCCTCTTCAACCTCGCCACCACCGGCAGCGGCGAAGGCGGGTTCCGCACCTTCGAGAGCGCGCTGGTGGAGGCGATCCGCATGGCCGAGGCCGCCTTCAAGCGGGCCGGCCACGTCGCCGGAGTCGGCACCGGCTTCATCGACATCGACAAGCGCCTGGGCGGCCTGCACCCGTCCGACCTGGTGATCCTGGCCGGGCGGCCGGCCATGGGCAAGACCGCGCTCGCCACCAACATCGCCTTCCATGCCGCCCGACACTATCGCGAGGGCCGCGCCGCCGACGGCAGCATCAAGGCCGAGGACGGCGCCGTCGTCGCCTTCTTCTCGCTGGAAATGTCGGCCGAGCAGCTGGCCGCGCGCATCCTGGCCGAGGTGTCGGGCGTGCCGTCCGACCAGATCCGCCGCGGCGACGTGAAGGCCGAGGAGTTTCCCAAGTTCGTCGAGGCGAGCCAGACGCTGGCCTCGATCCCGATGTTCATCGACGACACGCCGGCCCTCAGCATCTCGGCCATCCGCACCCGCGCCCGCCGCCTGGCGCGCCAGCGCGGGCTCGGCATGATCGTCGTCGACTACCTGCAGCTGCTGCGCCCGTCGGTCGCCTCGCGGCAGGAGAACCGGGTGCAGGAAATCTCCGAGATCACCCGCGGCCTGAAGGCGATCGCCAAGGAGCTGAACGTGCCGGTGCTGGCCCTGTCGCAGCTGTCGCGCGCGGTCGAGCAGCGCGAGGACAAGCACCCGCAGCTGGCCGATCTGCGCGAGTCGGGCTCGATCGAGCAAGATGCCGACGTCGTCATGTTCGTGTTCCGCGAGGAATACTACCTGCGCAACGAGCCGGTCCGCCGGCCCGAGGAGACCGAGGACAAGTTCAACGACCGCTACCAGCGCTGGTCGCAGCGCCTGCAGGAGGTCGCGGACACGGCCGAGGTCATCATCGCCAAGCAGCGCCACGGCCCGACCGGCACGGTGCGCCTGCGCTTCGACGGGCGCATCACCAAGTTCGACAACCTGGCCGAGGACGACCGCCTCCCCGATGCCCACCATTGAAGGCGCGCCGCACGCCGGCGCCACCCTGACGGTCGACCTCGACGCCGTCACCGCCAACTACCGCATCCTCCAGGACCGCCTGGGCGGGGTCGAATGCGCGGCCGTGGTCAAGGCGGACGGCTACGGGCTGGGCGCCGTGCCGGTCGGCCGCGCGCTGGCCGCGGCCGGCGCCCGCTGGTTCTTCACCGCCCACCTGGACGAGGCCCTGGCACTGCGCGCCGCCCTGCCCGCGCCGGCCCGGATCGCGGTCCTGAACGGGATCTGGCCCGGCCTCGAAGCAGCCTTCGCCGAGGCCGATCTGCTGCCGGTGCTGAACGATGCCGGCCAGATCGCGCTCTGGCGCGCACACGGGGCGCGGCTCGGCCGTCCCCTGCCCGCGGTGGTCCAGATCGACACCGGCATGTCCCGGCTCGGCCTGCCGCCTGCCGAGCTGGCCTTGCTGGAGCAGCAGCCGGACCGGCTGTCCGGCGTGCCGGTCGCCCTCCTCATCAGCCACCTCGCCTGCGCCGACGAGCCGGGCCACCCGTTGAACGCCATCCAGCTCGACCGCTTCCGGGCGGCCCGGCGGCTGTTTCCGGGCGTGCCGGCCAGCCTTGCCGCCTCGTCGGGGATCTTCCTCGGGCGCGACTACCATTTCGACCTCGGGCGGCCCGGGGTCGCCCTCTATGGCGTCAACCCGACACCCGACGCGCCCAACCCGATGCGGCCGGTGGTGCGGCTGGAGGCACGCATCCTGCAGGTCCGTCACATTGACCGGGGGGATAGCGTTGGCTATGGTGCCGCGCACCGCGCCTCCAGGCCGACGAAAGTGGCAACGGTTCCAATCGGTTATGCCGACGGGTTCCTGCGATCGTCGAGTTCCCGCGGCCATTTCCTCCTGAACGGCGGGCCGGCGCCGATTCTGGGCCGGGTATCGATGGACCTGATCACGCTCGACGTCACCGACTTCTCCAGCGACGACGCCCGTCCCGGCGCAACCGTGGTGGCGATCGGCGATGCGCGCACGGTCGATGCCGTCGCCGTCGACGCGGGATCGATCGGCTACGAGTTCCTGACCGGGCTCGGCCATCGCTACCGCCGCGCCTATCTCGGCCAGGCATAGGCCGCGCCGGCATGGGTTTTCTCGCCTCGATCGGCCGCGCCGTCCTGCATCTCCTGGCGACGACGGGCTCGGTCAGCCTGTTCGCCGCCCAGGCCCTGGCGCTGTCGACCCGGCCGCCGTGGCACTGGCGACTGATCGGCCGCCAGATGATCGACATCGGCTACTACTCCCTGCCGGTGGTCGGCATGACGGCGCTCTTCACCGGCATGGTCCTGGCGCTGCAGAGCTACACCGGCTTCTCGCGCTTCGCCGCCGACAGCGCCATCCCGACGGTCGTCGTCATCTCGATCACCCGCGAGCTGGGCCCGGTCATCGCCGGGCTGATGGTGGCGGGCCGGATCGGCGCCTCGATGGCCGCCGAGATCGGCACCATGCGGGTGACCGAGCAGATCGACGCGCTGACCACGCTGTCGACCAACCCGATGAAGTACCTGGTGGCGCCGCGCCTGCTGGCCGGCATGACCATGCTGCCGCTGCTGGTCCTGGTGGCCGACGCGATCGGCGTCTTCGGCGGCTATGTCGTCTCGGTCCACAAGCTGGGCTTCAACCCGACCAGCTACCTGAAGCGCACCTTCGACTATCTGCAGGTGATGGACGTCGTCTCCGGCCTGGTGAAGGCCAGCGTCTTCGGCTTCCTGATCGCGCTGATGGGCTGCTATCACGGCTACCGCTCCCGCGGCGGGGCCCAGGGCGTCGGCGCGGCCACCACCCAGGCCGTGGTCACCGCCTCGATCCTGATCCTGCTGTCGAACTATCTCGTCACCGAGCTCTTCTTCTCGCGGCGATGAGCACGACCCCCAAGATCCAGGTGCGCGGCCTGAGCAAGCGGTTCGGGCCCAAGGTGGTGCTCGACGGCATCGACCTCGACATCGCGCAGGGCGAATCGCTGGTGGTCATCGGCGGCTCCGGCAGCGGCAAGTCGGTGATGATCAAATGCATCCTGGGGCTGATCCGGCCCGATGCCGGCAGCGTCCGGATCGACGGCGAGGACGTGACGAAGCTCGACCGGCGCGGCCGCGAGCGGGTGATGGCCAAGTTCGGCATGCTGTTCCAGGGCGGCGCCCTCTTCGACAGCCTGCCGGTGTGGGAGAACGTCGCCTTCGGCCTGATCCAGGGCCAGGGCATGGCGCGGGCGGAGGCGCGCGCGATCGCGCTGCGCAAGCTGCAGGCGGTCGGCCTGGGCGCCCCGGTCGCCGAGCTGCACCCCTCGGAGCTGTCGGGCGGCATGCAGAAGCGTGTATCGCTCGCCCGCGCGATCGCCCGCGAGCCGGAGATCATCCTGTTCGACGAGCCGACCACCGGGCTCGACCCGATCATGGCCGACGTCATCAACGACCTGATCATCGCCTGCGTCCAGGAGCTGGGCGCCACGACCATCACGATCACCCACGACATGCATTCGGCGCGCAAGATCGCCAGCCGGGTGGCGATGATCTATCACGGCAAGATCATCTGGAACGGCCCGGCGGCGGACATCGACCGCTCGGGCAACCCCTATGTCGACCAGTTCGTGAACGGCCACGCCGAGGGACCGATCCAGATGGAGGTGCGGCCGCTCTGACGGCCGCACCGCCGCGCCGACCGATGGCCCGCCCGGCCGCCCGCTTCGTCTGCCAGCAGTGCGGCGCCGTGCACCCGAAATGGGCCGGCCGCTGCGAGGATTGCGGCGCCTGGAACTCGCTCGTGGAGGAGGCATCGGCCGAGGCCCCGCCCAAGGGGCTGGGTGCGGCCCGCGGCCGCCGCATCGAGCTGGTCGGGCTGGAGGGCAGCGAGGAGGAAGCGCCGCGCCGGGTGACCGGGATCGGCGAGTTCGACCGGGTCGCCGGCGGCGGCCTGGTCCCGGGCAGCGCCTTGCTGGTCGGCGGCGACCCCGGCATCGGCAAGTCGACGCTGCTGCTGCAGGTGGCGGCCCGGCTGGGGGCGACCGGCAGCGTCCTCTACATCTCGGGCGAAGAGGCGGTCGAGCAGGTGCGGATGCGCGCCCGCCGCCTCGGCGTCGCCACAGCCCCCGTGCAGCTCGCCGCCGCCACCAGCGTGCGCGACATCGTCGCCTCGCTGGACCAGGGCGAAGTACCGGCCCTGGTGGTCGTCGATTCCATTCAGACCATGTATGTCGACTCGCTGGATTCGGCCCCCGGCACGGTCGCCCAGGTGCGTTCCAGCGCCCAGGAGCTGATCCGCCTGGCCAAGCGCCGCGGCTTCGCCCTGGTGCTGGTCGGCCACGTCACCAAGGAGGGCACCATCGCCGGCCCCCGGGTGCTCGAGCACATGGTCGACACCGTGCTCTATTTCGAGGGCGAGCGCGGTCACCAGTTCCGCATCCTGCGCGCGGTCAAGAACCGCTTCGGGCCGACCGACGAGATCGGCGTCTTCGAGATGACCGACCGCGGCCTGGCCGAGGTGCTGAACCCGTCGGCCCTGTTCCTCGCCGACCGCCAGGGCGACGTGTCCGGCGCGGCCGTGTTCGCCGGCATGGAAGGCACTCGCCCGATGCTGGTGGAAATCCAGGCCCTGGTGGCGCCGTCGGCGCCCGGCACCCCGCGCCGCGCGGTGGTCGGCTGGGACGGCGGGCGCCTGTCGATGATCCTGGCGGTGCTGGAAGCGCGCGCCGGGGTGGCGATCGGGGCCAACGATATCTATCTGAATGTGGCAGGCGGATTGCGGATCCAGGAACCGGCGGCCGACCTTGCCGTTGCAGCCGCGTTGATCTCGGCATCGACCGGCCAGGCCCTGCCGGCGGCGACCGTGGTGTTCGGGGAAATCGGCCTGTCGGGCGAGGTGCGGGCGGTGAGCCAGACGGAACAGAGATTGAAGGAAGCGGGCAAGCTCGGCTTCGAGCGCGCGATGATGCCGCCGCAGCGCGGCCGGCGGCTGGCCCGCTCGGCCGAGGTCTCCTCGCAGGAGATCGGCACGGTGGCGGAGCTGGTGGCGCTGTTCGAGGACAAGGGCGCCGCCGCCGCCCGGCGGTCGCAGCCGTGAACGAGCTCGACCTCGCCGTCATCGGCGTCATCGCGCTGTCCGCGCTGTTCGCGGTCATCCGCGGCTTCGTGCGCGAGGTGCTGTCGGTCGCCGGCTGGATCGGCGCGGCACTGGTCGCGCTCTACGGTTTCACGCCGCTCCGCCCGCACGCCCGCGACCTGCTGGGGCCGACGCTGATCGCCGACATCGCGCTGGGTGCGGTGCTGTTCCTGTTCGCCCTCATCGTCTTCTCGCTGATCACCCATGCCATCGCCAGCCGGGTGCGTGGCAGTGCGCTCAGCGCCGTCGACCGCAGCCTCGGCCTCGTCTTCGGCATCGTGCGCGGCGGCGTGCTGGTGTGCCTCGCCTACCTGCTGCTGGTCTGGGCGGTGCCGCCCGGCGAGCATCCCCCCTGGGTCAAATCCGCGCGTGCCTTGCCATTGGTCCAGCAAGGGGCCACATGGCTGACCACCCTGGTCCCCAAGGAGTTCCGTGATCGTGCGCTCGACGAAGGCCAACGCCGGCTCGACCAGGCCCGCGATGCCAGGAAGACCTACGATGTCCTGAGCAGTCCCCCGGTCCGCGCCGCCCCGGCGCCCGCCCCGACACCGGGTTACGCGCCCGGCGAACGCAGCGGGATGGACCGGATGATCAGGCAGAGCGGCCCGTAGCCTCGTCCGGTGGCCCTGGCCCCACCGGCCGAGAATGATTCGCGATCATGGAAACCGCGTGCGTGACGGTTTCGAGACGTCTATAACCGCCCCGTCGAGCGACCCTTGGCGAACCACACCCCATCGGGCCGGACGGGCGGCGGAGAACGGCGATGAAGACGCTGACCACCCATCCCTTCGACGACGACCACTTCAAGGAAGAGTGCGGCGTCTTCGGGATCTTCGGCCATCCGGAGGCCGCGGCCCACGCCGCGCTCGGCCTCCATGCCCTCCAGCATCGCGGCCAGGAATCGGCCGGCATCGTCAGCTATGACGGCATCCAGTTCCATGCCCATCGCGGCCTGGGCCAGGTCGGCGAGAATTTCAGCTCGCAGGCGACCATGCAGTCGCTGGTCGGCAGCATGGCGATCGGCCATGTCCGTTATGCGACGACCGGCGACACCACGCTGCGCAACGTCCAGCCGCTGTTCGCCGACTTCGAGTTCGGCGGGCTGGCCATCTGCCACAACGGCAACCTGACCAACTCCTACGGCATCCGCCGCGAGCTGGTGCGCCGCGGCAGCCTGTTCCAGTCGACCACCGACACCGAGGTCATCGTCCACCTGATCGCCACCAGCCTGCGCGCCACCGTGGTGGATCGCATGATCGACGCGCTGCACCGGGTCGAGGGCGCCTACTCGCTGGTCGCCATGTCGAGCAAGGAACTGGTCGGCGTGCGCGACCCGCTCGGCGTCCGGCCGCTGGTGCTGGGCCGCCTCGGCACCACCTGGATCCTGACCTCGGAGACCTGCGCCTTCGACATCATCGGCGCGGACTTCGTGCGCGATGTCGAGCCGGGCGAGATGGTGGTCATCAACGAGAGCGGCATCCGCAGCATCTTCCCCTTCGCCCGCCCACCCAAGCGCTTCTGCGTCTTCGAGTACATCTACTTCGCCCGCCCCGACAGCATCGTCGAGGGCAGCAGCGTCTACGAGGCGCGCAAGCGCATCGGCGCGGAGCTGGCGCGGGAAAGCCATGTCGATGCCGACGTCGTCATCCCGGTGCCGGATTCGGGCGTGCCCGCCTCGATCGGCTATGCCGCGGGGGCCGGCATCCCGTTCGAACTCGGCATCATCCGCAACCACTATGTCGGGCGGACCTTCATCGAGCCGACCGACCATATCCGCCATCTCGGCGTGAAGCTGAAGCACAACGCCAACCGGGCGATGATCGAGGGCAAGCGGGTCATCCTGGTGGACGACAGCATCGTCCGCGGCACCACCTCGACCAAGATCGTCGAGATGGTGCGCCAGGCCGGCGCCGCCGAGGTCCACATGCGCATCTCCAGCCCGCCCACGACCAATTCCTGCTTCTACGGCATCGACACGCCGGAGCGGGAGCGGCTCCTGGCCTCGCGCTTCGACGTCGCCGGCATGGCCAAGTTCATCGGCGCCGACTCGCTCGCCTTCATCTCGATCGACGGCCTCTACCGGGCGATGGGCCACGCCAGCCGCAACCCCAGCCAGCCGCAGTTCTGCGACGCCTGCTTCACGGGCGACTATCCGACGACCCTTGCCGACTACGACGCCGCCGGGACCCCTTCCCAGCTTTCCCTGCTCGCCGAGATCGCCTGACCCCATGACCGAAGCCGCTGCCCCCCGCCGCCTGGCGGGGCGGGTCGCCGTCGTCACCGGAGCCTCCCGCGGGTTCGGGGCCGCCGCCGCCGTCGCCATCGCCTCGGAAGGCGCGCACCTGATCCTGGTCGCGCGCACCGTGGGCGGGCTGGAGCAGACCGACGACGCGGTGCGCCGCGCCGGCGGCACCGCCACCCTGGTCCCGCTCGACCTCAAGGAGGGCGAGCGGATCGACCAGCTGGGGGCCGCCCTGCATGGCCGCTTCGGCAAGCTCGACATGCTGGTCGCGGCCGCAGGCGCGCTCGGCAGCCTGACGCCCGTCGGCCACATCCGGCCGGAGCAGTGGGCGGACGTGATGGCCGTCAACCTGACCGCCAACTGGCGGCTGATCCGCAGCCTGGACCCGCTGCTGCGCCTGTCCGATGCCGGCCGCGCCGTCTTCGTCAGCTGCGCCGAGGCGACCGGGCGCGAGGCCTACTGGGCCGGCTACGCGGTCAGCAAGGGCGGGCTGGAGACGCTGGTGCGGCTCTATGCGGCCGAGCTCGGCAACACGGCCGTGCGCGCCAACATCTTCGACCCCGGCGCCATGCGCACCGGCCTGCGCGCCGCCGCCTTCCCGGGCGAGGATCCGGCGTCGGTGCCCGACCCGGCCGAGGCCGCGCTCGGCATGCTGCCCCTGCTGATGCCGGACTATCCCCACCAGGGCCAGCGGATCGTCTTTTCCTGATGCGGCGGGCCGGCCTCCTGGCGCTGGCCGCCCTGATCCTGGCAACTGGGCCGGCCGCAGCCCTGGAGCTGCAGGCCCATCGCGGCGGCCGCGGCCTGTGGCCGGAGAACTCGCTCACCGCCTTCGCCGGATCGCTGTCGCTCGGCGTCTCGGTGCTGGAGCTGGACACCGGCATCACGGCGGACGGCGCAGTCGTGATCCATCACGACGCGGCGCTCAACCCGGACCTCACCCGCGGCACCGACGGGCGCTGGATCGACCCGCCCGGGCCCCTGCTCCGTTCCCTGCCCCGCGCGGCGCTCGCCCGCTACGACATCGGCCGGGCGGATCCGGCCTCGCGCCACCCGGCCCGCTATCCCGACCAGCGGGCCGTCGACGGCGAGCGCATTCCCGCCCTGGCCGACCTCTTCGCCCTGGTCCGCCGCAGCGGCAACCGGGCCGTGCGCTTCAACGTCGAGACCAAGATCGATCCCCGCCGGCCCGACGCCACCGCCGGGCCACAGGAGTTCGTCGACCGGCTCCTGGCCCGCATCCGCGCGGACGGGATGGAGGGGCGCGTGACCATCCAGTCGTTCGACTGGCGCACGCTGGCCCTAGTGCAGCAGGCGGCCCCGGGCATCCCGACCGTCTACCTGTCGGCGCGGCAGCGCTTCCTCGACAATATCGGCGACGGCCCGGCCGGTCCCTGGACCGCGGGCATCGCCCCGGCCGACCATGGCGGATCGGTGCCGCGTATGGTCAAGGCCGCCGGCGGCGGCGTATGGTCGCCCTATTATCGCGACCTGACCGATGCCGACCTGGCGGAGGCGCGGCGGCTCGGCCTCAAGGTCGTGGTCTGGACGGTGAACCAGCGGGCGGAGATGGCGGCCCTGATCGACCGTGGAGTCGACGGCATCATCACCGACCGGCCGGACATCCTGCGCGGGCTGATGATCGAGCGCGGCCTGGAACCGCCCCCGCCCAGCCCCGTTGCCCCATAGCGGAAAAGGGAGATCGGAATGCGGACGATGCGGCGATTGGCGATGATGGGTGCCCTGCTGGCCGGCCTGTCGGCCTGCGGCACCCTGGTCGGCGCGGGTGCCGGCGCGGCCGGCGGTGCCGCGGTCGGCGGCGTCACCGGGGCGGCGATCGGCGGCGTCGGCGGCGCGGTGATCGGCAGCTTCTTCTAGGCCCGGGCAACCCATCGGCGCGTTGCCCGTCGGTCTCAGCGTCCCTCCACCGGGCTCGGGATGAGGAGCTTCTTCATTGGCAGAAACGCCGGTGGGATAAGAAGGATCGCCTCACCCCGAGCCCAGTCGAGGGGCGCATTGACTGGTGGCCAGCGCTCCGATCGACGCTCCCCGGCCATTCTATTGCCGGCGGGCCGGGACCTGCCCTAATCCTCGTTCTTGCCCTTGTCGGCGAACGGGTTGTCGGACTTCCTCAGGACCAGCCGGATCGGCACGCTCGGGATCTTGAAGTCCTCGCGCAGGCCGTTGACGATATAGCGGCCATAATCGTCCGGCAGGGCGTCGGGCCGGCTGAGGAAGAGCTGGAAGGTCGGCGGCCGGATCTTGGTCTGGGTCAGGTAGCGCAGGCGCAGGCGGCGGCCCTGGACCATCGGCGGGGGATGGCGTTCCGACATCGCCTTCAGCCAGCGGTTCAGCGCGTGGGTGGGGACCTTGCGGTTCCAGGCCTCGAAGGTGCGGAAGATCGCGTCCATCAGGCGCGGGATGCCATGGCCGGTCTCGCCCGACAGCGGCACCAGCTCGACGCCCTTGACCTGCTGGAGCGAAGTTTCCAGCCGGTCGCGGAAGCCCTGCAGGACCGCCTGGCGGTCCTCGATCAGGTCCCACTTGCTGATCGCGATGACCAGTGCGCGCCCTTCCTCGGTGACCCGGCGGGCAATCGTCAGGTCCTGCTTCTCCATCAGCTGGGTGGCATCGAGCACCAGGACGACGACCTGGGCGAAGCGCATCGCCCGGTCGGTGTCCTCGGTCGCCAGCTTCTCCAGCCGTTCGACGATGTTGGCGCGCCGGCGCAGCCCGGCCGTGTCGACCAGCTTCAGGCGGCGGCCGCGATATTCCCAGTCGACGCTGATGGCGTCGCGGGTGATGCCCGCCTCCGGCCCGGTCAGCATCCGGTCCTCGCCGATCAGTCGGTTGGCGAGCGTCGACTTGCCGACGTTGGGGCGGCCGATGAAGGCGATCGAGATCGGCAGGTCGGGCCGATCCTCGCTCTCCACCGGCAGTGGGGCAACGCCGGGCTCGGCGTCTTCCGCATCCTCGGCTTCCGGCTCGGCCGCCAGGATCGGGGCCAGCGCGGGGGCGAGCCGGTCATAGAGCTCGGCCATGCCCTCGCCATGCTCGGCCGAGACGGCGACCGGCTCGCCCAGCCCGAGCGCGTAGGCCTCGCCCGTGGCGCTGGCGCCGGCCCGGCCCTCGCACTTGTTGACGACCAGGATGACGGGCCGGGTCTCCCGCCGCAGCCAGGCGGCGAAGTGCCGGTCCATCGGGGTCACGCCGACCCGCCCGTCGATCACCATCAGCACCGCGTCGGCGTCGCCCACCGCCTGCTCGGTCTGGGCGCGCATGCGCGCCTCCAGGCTCTCGTCGCGGATATCCTCCAGCCCGGCGGTGTCGACGACGGTGAAGTGCAGCGGGCCGAGGCGGCCTTCCGCCTCCCGGCGGTCGCGGGTGACCCCCGGCAGGTCGTCGACGATCGCCAGCTTGCGGCCGGCCAGGCGGTTGAACAGGGTCGACTTGCCGACGTTGGGTCGGCCGACGATGGCGATGCGGGCGGTCATGGTCCTATCGGAGCGCGATGAGCGCCGCTTCGTCGGTCACCACATAGAGGGTGCGGCCGGCGACGACGGGAGCGGCGTAGACGGCATCGGGAAGCTGGATGGTGCCCAGCAGCTCGCCGGTATAGGGCGAGATGGCGAAGGCCTCGCGGTTGGAGCCGAAGACGACGACCCGGTCGCCCGCGACCACCGGCCCCGCCCAGAACAGCGGGTCCTTGCGTTCGGTCTCGCGGCGGAAGCGCGGCAGCGGGCGAACCCAGCGGATGCGCCCGTCCCCGCGCGACAGGCAGACGACCTCGGAGTCGGCGGTCAGGACATAGATGTAGTCGCCCACGACCCACGGGCTCTCCAGGCTGCCGACCTCCTGCTCCCAGATGCGGTTGCCGGTGCGCAGGTCGATCGCCACCATGCGGCCGGAATGGCTGACCGCGAACACGGTACCCCGGTCGATGACCGGCCGGCCGCGGATGTCGGCCAGATCGGAGATGGCATCGATGCGGCGCACCGCGGCCAGGTTGTCCTGCCAGGCGACGCGGCCATTCTCGACCCGCAGCGCGAACAGCTCGCCCGAGGTGAAGGCCGCCACCACCGCGTCGGCTTCGACCGCCGGACTGGAGCCGCCCATCAGGCCGGCCGTCTCGGAGATGGCCGAATGGTTCCACAGCTTGCGCCCGTCGTCGGCCGACAAGGCCTCCAGCTGGTTGTCGATGGTGATCGCCAGCACGCGCCCGCCGGATACCGTCGGGGCGGAGCGGACCGGGCCGGCGACGCCGGTGCGCCAGATCTCCTTGCCGCTGGCCGCGTCGAGCGCGATGACCTGGGCCCAGCCGGTGGCGACGAAGAGGCGCCCGTTAGCATAGGCGACGCCGCCGCCGAAGCCGCCGTCGCGCTCCCCCTCCGGGCGGACGTCGAACGACCAGACGCTGTTGCCGGACGCGGCCGAGACCGCCGACACCCGGCGCCCGGAATCCATGGCGTAGACCACGCCGCCCGCCACCACCGGGGTGGCGAGGATGCGGCGGTCATCGCCACCCGGTTCGCCGAGGTTGACCCGCCACGCGACCTTGGGCGCGTCGACCAGTGCCAGGTGGTGCATGACATGGTTCGGGTAGCCGCCGGCCTGGGGCCATTCGGCGTTCTCGACCGGGCGCGGCAGCTCGACGGCAAGGCCGGCCAGCGCCGGGTCGGGCTTGATGCTGCGGTCCAGCGCCAGCACCGACAGACGGTTGCCGGGGATCGGCGGCGGCGCCGAATCGCCGAGCCAGCCGCAGGCCCCGACCAGCCCGCCCAGGATCGCCGTCGCCGCGATCCCGCGTCGGGCGCGCTTGGAAAGTCGGGCGCGCTTGGAAAACAGCATTGCCGTCATGCTCCGCCACCGAGTGCCCGGACCAGTTCGGCCGCGCGCGTGCGCAGGGATTGCGGCGCGGCCGCGTCCTTGGCCAGCGCCTCCAGGATGGTCCGGGCACGATCGGGCTCGTTCGCCCGCACGGCCAGGACCGCCTGCAGTTCGCGCGCCGTGTGGCGCCAGGGGTTGTCGTCCGCCGCCAGGGGCGCCAGCCGGTCCGACAGGGCCTTGGGATCGCCCGCGTCGGCCGATTGCATGACCGACAGCAGCAGCGCCGCCTGGCGATAGGTCTCCGGCACCGCGGCATCCGCCGCGATGCCGTCATAGATCCCGGCCGCCGCGGCGCGGTCGCCCGCGCGCACCTTCAGGGCCGCGGCCTGCATCCGCGACAGCACCGCATAACCGGCCGCCCCGCCCGAGGCGACCTCGGCGAAGCCCGTCACGGCCGCGTCCGTCTGGCCCTGGTTCGCGGCCAGCATCGCCTGGGTGAAGCGGTCGCCCGCCTGGAGCTTCTGGTTGGTGTCGTAGTAGCGCCAGCCCGACCAGGCAGCCGTGCCCGCCACCAGAGCCAGGGCGACTCCAGCGACATAGATGCCATAGCGACGCCACAGGACCACTGCCCGTTCGCGCCGCAGATCTTCGTCAACTTCTTGAAAAATATCGGCCACGCCGATCACTCCGGCCGGAAAACGATCGGCACCATACCGACACCCCCCCGCAAAGGCAAACCGCACACCCGCTTTACGGTTTGATGAAAATGAGGAACACTGCGGATCGATCCAGGGTCCGACAGAGGCATTCCGTGGCGCGACCGGCAGCGACCGTTTTCCGCCTGTCCGATTTCCGGGGGCGACAGCGCCCGGTCTACTTCAACCGCAGCGAGCTGAACCGCCTGCTGGGCCTGTACAGCCGGCACGTCAGCAGCGGCGAGTGGCGGGACTACGCCATCGACCACACGCCCGGAAGGGCCGTATTCTCCGTCTACCGACACACCCACGAGCGGCCGCTCTATGCCATCGTCAAGGGCCCGCCCGGCACGGACGGACAGAGCACATGGATCGTCATGAGCGGACGGGAACGACTGGCCCAGGCCGGCAACCTCGACGAGGCGCTGCGCGTCTTCGCGGCCAAGTTGCGCCTGGTGCGCTAGCCGCGGGCCTGCTCCTGCTGGCCGCCGGCGCGTCGGCCCAGGCGCCCGCCGGCCCCAGCTTCGATTGCGCCAAGGCCCGCAGCCGCGTGGAGAAGGCTATCTGCGCCGATGCCGCGCTCGCCGCTGCCGACCGGCAGATGGCCGAGCTCTATCGCGCGCGCCTCGCCGCGCAGCCGGGCGACGCCGGGACGGCCGTGCGCCAGGAGCAGCAGGCATGGCTGCGCCGGCGCCAGCAGTGCGAGAGCGAAGCCGAGGCATCGCCCGCGCTCGCGCGCTGCGTGCAGGCGGCGATCGCCGAGCGCATCGCCGCCCTGCGCCCTCCGGCCGCGCCGCCCGCCCCTCCTCCGCCTGCCGCCGCCCGCGAGCCGACGGTGCCGCGAGCGACCGGGACCTGGGTGATCCGGACGGATGGCGCCTCCTGCTCGGTCTCGCGCGGCGGCCCGCACGGCCGCCGATTCGCGATCGAGCGCCGCGCGGACGCGGCCGCCGGCCAGCCGGGCGTGCCGGTCTTCCAGCCCGGCCCGGCGGACCAGGACCTCGTCCTGCCGGGCGACCGGGTGGTGTTCCTGGTCGGACAGCAGCGGCTGGCAGCCGTGGTCGCGCCGGGTGGGCGAATCGTCGCAGCGCCGGGAACGGAGGCCGCCGCCCTGCCCGCCATCCTCGCCGGCGACACGCTCGCGGTCGTCCGTCTCATCGACACCCTGCTCCAGGTGCCGCTCGACGGCCTCGGCGAGGCCTATCGCCGGATGGCGGAACGCTGCGGCGGCTAGGCCGTCAGCTGCCGATCAGGCCGAGCTGCGGGCTCGACGCCTCGGCATAGCCGCGCTTCGGGATGCGCCCGGCCAGCGCCGCGGCCCGGCCCGCCGCCGTGCCCAGGCCCATGGCCCGCGCCATCCCGACCGGGTCGTGCGCCTTGGCGATGGCGCTGTTGAGCAGGACCGCCGCGCAGCCCAGCTCCATCGCCAGCGTCGCGTCCGACGCGGTGCCGATCCCGGCATCGAGGATCACCGGCACCGGGCTGCGGCGGACGATCTGGGCGATGTTGAACGGGTTGAGGATGCCGAGGCCCGACCCGATCGGCGAGCCGAGCGGCATCACCGCCGCGCATCCGACATCGGCCAGCCGCCGGCAGACCACCGGGTCGTCGGTCGCGTAGGGCAGCACCGTGTAGCCCTCGCGCACCATCTCGGCCGCGGTCGCGATCAGCTCGCCCGCATCGGGATAGAGCGTCTCGCGGTCGCCGATCAGCTCCAGCTTGACCCAGTCGGTGCCGAGCGCCTCCCGCCCCAGCTCGGCGGTCAGCAAGGCGTCCCGCCGGGTGCTGCAGCCGGCGGTGTTGGGCAGGATCCGCTTGCCGGCCAGGAGCTCGACCAGATCGTCGGTGTCGCCCGCCAGCGACACCCGGCGCAGCGACACGGTCACGATCTCGGCCCCGCTGGCGGCGATCGCGTCCAGCATCACCTGGCGGCTCGGATAGCCCGCGGTGCCGACCAGGATGCGCGAGCGGAAGCGCTCGCCGGCGATCTCCAGAGCGTCGTCGTTCAACATGGTCATCCCCCGCCCCGGGCGGTGACGATCTCCACCTGGTCGCCGTCGGCCAGCGCCGTCGCCGCCCAGTCGCGGCGGCGCACGAGTTCGCCGTTGCGGGCGACCGCGATGCCCGGGCGGTCGGTGCCGACGCCGATCACCTGGAGAAGCTCGACGACCGACCCGCCGGGAAAGGCGTGGCGCTCGCCATTGACCAGAATGCCCGTCATGCCGTGACCGCGACCTCCGTCGGGGAATGGAAGCGCGCCGGGGCGAATGCCGACGCGTCGATTGCGGGCATGCCGCCCAGGATGCCGGCCGCCACCAGCTCGGCGGTGGCCGGCGCCAGCAGGATGCCGTTGCGATGATGGCCGGTGGCGAGGTGCAATCCGGGCGCGCCCGCGGGCCCGACCATCGGCAGGTCGTCGCGGCTGCGCGGCCTGAGGCCGGTCACCAACTCGACCAGCGGCAGTTCCTCGATCCCGGGCAGGATGCGCCATGCCGCCTCCAGCAGCGACAGGACCCCACCCGCGGTCGGCTGCCGGTCATAGCCGCGATCCTCGACGGTGGCGCCGACATAGAGCCGGCCGTCCAGCCGCGGGACCAGGTAGATGCCCGCACCCCAGACGACGTGACGGACCAGCGGCCGGACCGGGTCCATCTGCAGCACCAGCGCCTGGCCCTTGGCCGGTCGCACCGGGGGGCGGGCCTGCGTCGGCCATCCGGCGATGCCGGCGGACCAGGCGCCCGCGGCCAGCACCACATGGTCCGCGGCGCGGTGCTCGCCGTCCGCCAGCCGCACGATCCAGCCGCGGTCGGCCGGCTCGATCGCGGCCACCGCCCGGTTCCCCTCGATCCGGCCGCCCGCCGCGGCGACGGCCGCCGCCAGGGCCGGCACCACCGCGCGCGGATCGACCTGATGGTCGCCGGCGCTGACGATCGCCCCCAGCATGTCCGGGCTGAGGCCGGGCTCGAGGTCGCGGAGCGGCCCCGAGTCCCGCCACTCGACCGGCAGTCCCTGACGCTTCAGGTAGCGATAGCGGTGGTGCAGGGCCGCGAGCTCGTCCCGGTTCGACGCGACCTGCAGCGTGCCCTCGCCGCGATAGGCCACATCGATGCCGGAGGCTGCCGCCAGCTGCTCCGCCCATAGCGGCCACAGGGCCTGCGACCAACGGGCGAGGCCGACCATGGCCTCCTCGCCCGGCTCGGCCTCCAGGGCCGCAGCCAGCATCCCGCCGGCCGCCCAGGTGGCGCCGTGGCCGACCGCGCCGCTGTCGACGACCGACACCCGCAGCCCGGCCGCGGCCAGGCGCCACGCCGCGGCCAGGCCGCAGATGCCCGCCCCGATGACGAGGACGGTCGTCGTAGAAACGGCCGGCGCCGAAGAGGATGATGCAATGCCCGAAATCGCCCGGCTCCCTTCGCTGGCATGATCCAGATCAGGTTCGATGGGTGTTTTCTCAGCCGGGCACGGCGCTGGTCCGTCCCGGCACCCCAGCCAATGGTCATAATCTAGTCATCGAAGGGCCGGCCGCCAACCCCGAAGGCGGCCGCCCCCCTGTTCAGGCGGCGCGCAGCGCCCTCCGCCGCACCCATTGCAGCGCCAGCAGCCCGGCGCAGATGGCGAGCCCCGCCCCCTTCACGTCGCCGAGCGGCAGGTCGCCTGCCAGGCCGGCGACGATGCCCGGGAACAGCAGGAAGACGCCGGACAGGATGGCGACCGCCAGTTCCAGGAGCGACAGCCGCGACAGCATCCAGCGCTGGGCGGCGGCCGCCAGGACACCGATGCCGACCGTGGTCGTGACCGTGATCCACACGGTTTCGACCCAGCCGCCGGCCTTGGCGACGTCGAGCAGCAGGCCGACGCCGAGCGGGTCGAGGACGAAGACGAACGGCACCAGGAAGGCCGGCATGGTGTATTTCCACGCCTGGAGCGTCGTCTTGTAGGGGTCGCCGCCGGTGATCGCCGCGGCCGCGAACGGCGACAGGGCGGTCGGAGGCGAGACCTCGGACAGGACCGCGTAGTAGAAGATGAACATGTGCGCGGCATAGTCCGGCACGCCGAGCTTGGTCAGCGCCGGGGCCGCGATCACCGCGCAGATGATGTAGGACGCGGTGACCGGCACCGCCAGGCCGACGATCCAGACGATGAGCGCGGTGAAGAGCGCGGTCAGGGCCAGGCTGCCGCCCGCCATGTCGATGGCGATGGCGCTGAACTTCAGCCCGAGGCCGGTCAGCGTCACCACGCCGACGATGATGCCGGCGGCGGCACAGGTGGCGGCGACGTTGAGCATGCCGACCGAGCCCGCGGCCAGCGCCTGGATCAGGCGCGGCGGGGTCAAGGCCGTCTCCCGGCGCAGGAAGCTGACCAGCCCGGCCAGGATCGTCGACCAGAACACTGCCAGCACGGGCGAGAAGCCCCACAGCATGAAGACGATGATCGAGACGAGCGAGGTGAAGTGGAACCAGTACTGCCGGGTGAGCGCCCACAGGCTCTCGCGCTCGGCCAGCATCACCTGGTTCATGCCGAAGCGCCGCCCGTCCAGCTCCACCATGACGAACAGCGCCAGGTAGTAGAGGCAGGTCGGGATGATCGCCATCCGGATGACCTCGAGGTACGAGATCTTCAGGAACTCAGCGATCAGGAAGGCGGCCGCGCCCAGGACCGGCGGCGACAGGATGGCGCCCAGGCCGCCCGCCGCCAGCAGGCCGCCGGCGTCGTTGCGCCCGTAGCCCGCCCGCGCCAGCATCGGATAGGCGACCGAACCCAGCGTCACGGTGGTGGCGACGCCCGAGCCGGACGGGCCGCCCAGCAGGAACGAGGACAGGACGACGGCGCGCCCCGCGCTGGTCGGGCGCCCGCCCATCAGCGAGAACGAGAAGTCGATGAAGAACTTGCCGGCGCCGGTGAACTGCAGCACGGCGCCGAAGATGGTGAAGAGGATGATGAGGCTGGACGAGACGTCGACCGCGGTGCCGAACACGCCCTCCAGCGTCATGTAGAGCTGCCCCGTCAGGCGGTCGATCGGGTAGCCGCGGTGGGTCCAGGGGGCCGGCAGCGACGGCCCGACCAGCGCATAGATGACGAAGCCGACCGCGACCGCCGGCATGATCCAGCCGGTCGAGCGCCGGGTCGCCTCAAGGACCAGCAGCAGGAAGACGACGCCGTAAATCTGGTCGGTGGTGTTGGGCAGGCTGGCCCGGTCGGTCAGGTCGTCGCCGCCCTGGATCAGGTACCAGATGGTGGCGATGGCGGCGGCGGCCAGCAGCAGGTCCCAGGGCTGGATGCGGTTGCGGAACCGGGGCGCGATCGGAAACAGCAGGAAGATGAGGACCAGGGCGAAGCCGACATGGACCGGCCGCAGGATGGTCGTGGGCACGATGTCGTAGGCCGCCCACAGATGGAACAGCGACATGGCGACCGCCAGCGCGGTCAGCGCGTGCCCGACCCAGCCGCCCAGGCGATGGGTCGCACCCTCCTCCTGCTCGATGAACTCCTCGGCCTTCCGGAGAGCTTCCTCGTCCACCGCCGGCGCCACCACCTGCGGCTCGCCCTCGTCACGCTTCGCCATGTCCGTTCCCCGTCCGCATTGCCCTGGCATCACCGGCCGCACCGGCCAAAGAACAGAGCCCGGTTCGTTGCGACGAACCGGGCTCCGGCAGATGGACCGATCGAAGGTGTCAGCCCCCGACCTTGATGCCCTTCTCGTTGTAGTACTTCAGCGCGCCGGGATGGAACGGGACCGGCGTGTTCTCGACCTTCTGGTTGGCAAGATCGAAGCTCTGCGCTTCCTTGTGGACCGCGACCAGTTCGTCCTTCTTCTCGAACAGGATCTTGGTCACCTGGTAGGCGACGTCGTCGGTCATCTTCTGGTTCACCACCAGGATGTTCCAGACGTTCGCCTGCTTGTTGTCGGTGTCCTGGCCGGGATAGGTCTTGGCCGGGATGATGCCCTTGGAATAGAGCGGGCCGTACTTCTTGTTCATCGCCGCGATCGCGTCGTCATGGTCGATCAGCTTCAGCTTGGTGCCGGGGGTGGCACCCAGATCGGTGACCGCCGAGGTCGGCAGGCCGCCGACCCAGAAGTACGCCTCGATCTTGCGGTCCTTGATGGCGTTGGTCGATTCGGCGACGCCGAGGCGCTCGCGCCGCAGGTCCTTGTCCTTGTCGAGGCCGGCGGCCTCGATCAGGCGGAAGGCCATGACCTCGGTGGCGCTGCCGGGCGAGCCGGTCGAGACCCGCTTGCCCTTCAGGTCCTTCATGCTGGTGATGCCGGTGCCGTCGATGGTCACGACATGCATGCGGTTGGGGTAGAGCACCGCCAGCGACATCAGGTTGAGCTTGCCCGACGAGAACTTGTCGACGCCGCGATGGGCATCGAGCGTCGCGTCGGCCATGGTGAAGGCGATCTCGGCCCGCTCGGCCCCGACCAGCTTCAGGTTGTCGACCGAGCCGCCGGTCACCTCGGCAGTCGCCGCCCAGCCGGGGACATGCTTGGTCAGCACGTTGGCCAGCCCGCCGCCCAGCGGATAGTAGACGCCGCCGGTCCCGCCGGTCGCGATCGAGAGTTGGCGCGCGGTCTGCGCCCCGGCTGCGCTCGAAAGGCCCGCCACCAGGGCCACGGCCAGCATGCCCGCCTGCCAGTTCTTCATCGCTTCCCTCCCGTCAATTGCATTGATGGGAACTTGATAGCGATTCCAGACAGGATCGCCAACCCTGCGGGACGGCCGGATGCGATTCCGCTAGGCTCTCCGCCACGGCAACGGCGCCATCAGCGCGCCGGCCGGAAAAGGGAGAAAGGCCGATGCTGCGCACATTCGGGATTGCGGTCCTGGGGCTGGCCATGGCGATGGCTGCACCCGCCGCGGCCTATGACGGAACCGTCGAGAAGAAGACCTTCTCGATGCCGAGCTACACGACCCAGGGCGGCCGGACAATCAAGGACGTCAAGGTCGGTTGGGAAAGCTACGGCAAGCTCAACGACGCCCGCGACAACGTCATCCTCGTCACCCACTTCTTCTCCGGCAACTCGCACGCGGCCGGCAAGTACGCGGCCGGCGACGCCGCGCCGGGCTACTGGGACGGGATCATCGGCGCGGGCAAGCCGATCGACACCGACCGCTTCTTCGTCATCAGCTCCGACACGCTGGTCAACCTGTCGACCAAGGACCCGCGGACGATCACCACCGGCCCCGCCTCGATCGACCCGGACACCGGCAAGCCCTATGGCATGCGCTTCCCCGTCGTCACCATGCGCGACTTCGTGGAGGTGCAGAAGGCGCTGCTGGAATCGCTCGGCATCCGCCGCCTGCACGCGGTCGTCGGCGCCTCGATGGGGGCCCTGCAGGCGTTCGAGTGGGCCGCCGCCCACCCGGCGATGGTCGAGCGCATCATCCCGGTGATCGGCGGGGCCGAGGCGGACGCCTTCCTGGTCGGCTGGCTCGACATCTGGGCGTCGCCGATCCGCCTCGATCCGAACTGGAAGGGCGGCGACTATTATGGCGGGCCGGAACCGGTCGACGGGCTGGCGCTGGCCCTGAAGATCGTCACCCTGCATGCCCGCGCCGCCGGCTGGGCCGAGCGCGCCTTCGGCCGGAAATGGGCCGACCCGGCGAAGGACCCGGCCAACGCCATGGCCAACCGCTACGCGATCGAGGACACCCTGAACAAGGCCGCCGCCGCCCGCGCCCGGACCAGCGACGCCAACCATTTCCTCTACCTGGCCAAGGCCAACCAGCTGTTTTCGGCCGGCCACGCGGCCTCGCTCGAGGAGGGGCTGAAGCCGGTCAAGGCGAAGACGCTGCTGATCCCCGCCTCGTCCGACCTGATCCTGCCGCCGCGCATGGCGGCGCGCGCGGCCGCCATCCTGCAGGCCAACGGGACCCCGGTCGAGACGGTGACGATCGAGGGCGACGGCGGCCACCTCGACGGGGTGCTGGCCATCGCCAAGGCCGGCGAGGCCATCAAGACCTTCCTGGCCAGGTAGCCGGGCCGGACAGGGCGCCCCGGCGGCTATGCCGCCGAGGGCCCCTGGAACCGGCGCCAGACCCGCTCGTGGAAGAAGAAGACCACCGTGTTCGCCATCGGCTCCAGCAGGGCGATGCCGGAGGCGATCGCGATCGAGCCGGTCAGCAGATAGGCGATCGTGAACCCCACGATGAAGTGGAGGATGGCGAAACTGCCGGTCTTGAGGAGGTCTGTGGTCATCTTGCGGCCCTTCCTGGAACGGTTCTCAATATGGACAATTGAGAACCGTTCGCAAGTGGGCCCGCCGGCAAAATCACGCGAGCGTGACGAACGCCTTGGCGAAGAAATCCTCGCCGCCGAAGTTGCCGGACTTCAGCGCCAGGCACAGGCCCGACCCGCCGGTCGCCTGCACCCAGGGCACGCCCGGATCGATCTCCGGCCCGATGGTCAGCGCGTCGAGGCCGAGGCCACCAACGACGGCGCCCGCGGTCTCGCCGCCCGCCACCACCATCCGCCGCACGCCGCCGGCGACCAGCCCGGCGGCGACGGCGGCGAAGGCTTCTTCCAGCACGGCGGCCGCGCGCTCGCGGCCGAGGCTGTCCTGGGCCGCACGCACCGCCTCGGGCTCGGCCGTCGAATAGATGAGGACCGGCCGGCCCGGATCCTGCGCCGCGGCCCAGGCGACCACGCCCCCGGCCGACTGCCGGCCGGCGGCCAGCTCCAGCGGGTCGAGCCGCAGGGTGGGCCAGGCCGCGGCGACGGCCGCCACCTGGCCGCGGGTGGCGGCCGAGCAGCTCCCGGCCAGCACCGCCGCACGCCCTTCCGGCACCTCCAGGGTCGCTGCCCCGGCCTCTTCCAGCAGGCCGAGGCGGCGGAAATTGTCCGGCAGGCCCATGGCGATGCCGGACCCGCCGGTCAGCAGCGGCGCGTCGGCGATGGCCGCGCCGATCGCGCGGAGGTCGCCGTCGGCCACGGCATCGACCACCGCCAGGCGCTTGCCCTGGCGGGCGAGTGCCGCCAGCGCGGTCGAGATCGCCATCGCCCCCTGGGCCACCGTCTCGTGTCCGACCAGCCCGACCGAGCCCGGCTCGCGCACCTGGCGCGCCAGGACGCGGACCAGGCTGGGGTCGGTCATCGGCGTCAGCGGATGGTCCTTCATGCTGCTTTCGGACAGCAGCACGTCGCCCACGAACAGGTAGCCGCGATAGATGGTGCGCTTGTTGGCCGGGAAGGCCGGGCAGACCACGGCGATGCCGCCCAGCCGGTCCAGCAGCGCGTCGGCGACCGGGCCGATATTGCCCTCGTCGGTGCTGTCGAAGGTCGAGCAGTACTTGAAGACGATCTGGCGGGCGCCCTGGGCCAGCAGCCAGTCGAGCGCCGCCAGGGACTGGGCGACGGCCTCGGCGGCGGGGATCGTCCGGCTCTTCAGCGCGACCACCACCGCGTCGGCCGCGGGCGGATCGCCCGCCTGCGGCACGCCCACGGTCTGGACGGTGCGCATCCCGTTCTTCGCCAGCATCGAGGCGATGTCGGTCGCCCCGGTGAAATCGTCGGCGATCACTCCCAGCAGCATCGCGGGCTCTTCCTCTCTTGGTTCTTGACGCGCATGCGGCGAACCGTATCCGCTGGCCGCGCCCCAGACCAGCACGAGAGCCGCCCCATGCCGTCCGAATCCGACCTGCGCCGCGCCGTCGCCCGCCACGGCAAGTCGCTCTACGACCGCCGCTACGCCCACGGCTCGAGCGGCAACATCAGCGTGCGGCTGCCGGACGCGGTGCTGCCGGGCGGCATGCTGATCACCCCCACCAACTCCTGCATGGGCGACCTCGACCCCGATCGCATCTCCAAGGTGGCGGCGGACGGCACGGTCGTGTCGGGCGACCCGCCGTCGAAGGAGGCGTTCCTGCACCTCGCCATGTACGCGGCCCGGCCGATGGCGGGGGCGGTCGTGCACCTGCACTGCACCCATGCGGTCTGCGTCTCCTGCCTCGACGACCTCGACCCGGCCTGCGTCCTGCCGCCGATCACCGCCTACTACGCCATGCGCATCGGCCGGATGCCGCTCGTCCCCTACTTCCGCCCGGGCGACAAGGCCCTGGCAGCGGCCGTCGGCGCGCTGGCCGCCGACCACCACGCGGTGCTGCTGGCGAACCACGGCCCCGTCGTCGCCGGCAAGACGCTCGACGACGCCGTCTACAACGCCGAGGAGCTGGAGGAGACGGCGAAGCTCTACCTGATGATGGAGGGCCGCAAGACCCGCTGGCTGACGACAGGGCAGATCGACGACCTGGCGCGGCATTTTCCGAGTTGAGCGGGACCACGGTCAAAGCGCCCCTCGACCAGGCTCGGGGTGAGGAGATTTTCTTTCCTCCACAGCCCTTTGCCAATCGAGAGGTTCCTCATCCCGAGCCTGGTCGAGGGACGCTCCGACTGACGGGCAACGCCCAGCGACGGTCTACAGGATCTGGTCCAGGAACTGCCGCGTCCGCGGGTCCTGTGCCTGGGCGAAGAACTCCTTGGGCGCGCCGTGCTCGACGATGACGCCGCGGTCGGTAAAGTAGATGTGGTCGCCGACCTCGCGGGCGAAGCCCATCTCGTGGGTGACGAGGACGCAGGTCATGCCGTCCTCGGCCAGCTCGCGGATGGTGACCAGCACCTCCTTGACCGTCTCCGGGTCCAAGGCCGCGGTCACCTCGTCGAAGAGGATGATCTCGGGGTTCATGGCCAGCGAGCGGGCGATGGCGACCCGCTGCTGCTGGCCGCCCGACAGCTCGCCCGGGTAGCTCTGCTCCTTGCCCTCCAGCCGCACCTTCTTCATCAGGCGATAGGCGCGCGCCTCGACCTCGGCCTTGTCCTGCTTCAGGACGTGGATCGGGGCCATCATCACGTTCTGCAGCGCGGTCTTGTGCGGGAAGAGGTTGTACTGCTGGAAGACCATCCCGACCTTGCGGCGCAGCGCCAGCTTGTCGAGCTTGGGATCGTTGACCTCCTGCCCGTCGACCAGGATGGAGCCGCTGTCGATCGGCACCAGGGCGTTGATGCAGCGCAGGATGGTGGACTTGCCCGACCCGGACGGGCCGATGATGCAGATGACCTCCCCCCGGCGGACGTCGAACGACACGCCCTTCAGCACCTCGACGTCGCCGAACTTCTTGTGGACGTCGCGGACGCTGAGCAGCGGCGGGGCGGGGTTCATGGGACTTCGCGCTCCTCAGATCCGGACCTGGAAGCGGCGTTCCAGGTGCACGGTCAGGCGGCCGATCGGGTAGCAGTAGAGGAAGAAGCAGATGAGCGCATAGCCGTAGAGCGGCGCCAGCAGCTCGGCCCGGCCGCCCTCGGCGGCGTGTACTTCGGAGACCAGCGTCAGCATCTCGGTCACGCCGACGACCGAGGCCAGCACGGTCGCCATGGTGACCAGCGAATAGAGGTTCATCCAGGGCGGCAGCATGCGCTTCACGCATTGCGGCAGGATGATCATCCACAGCGTCCGCCGCCGCGAGAAGGCGAGCGATTCCGCCGCCTCCCACTGGCCGAAGGGGATCGACTGGATGGCCCCGCGGACGATCTCGGCAGTGTTCGCCATGACCGGCAGGGAGAAGCCGATGGTCGCCTTGAGCCAGCCGGGCAGCGGGATGGTTACGCCCCCGACCCGGACCTCGAACGGCAGCAGGAACATGGCGAAGAACAGCAGCACCAGCCACGGCGCGTTGCGGAAGAACTGGGTCAGGAACCAGGCGACGCGGCGCAAGGCGGCCGACGGCGCCACCTGGCCCAGGCCCAGCAGCACGCCCATCACCGTGCCGATCGCCATCGCCAGCAGCGAGATGGCGATGTTGAAGACGAACCCCTCCATCAGCAAGGGCGTCCAGCGCCACAGCGTCGCCAGGACGGAGGGATGGGCGGCGGCCGCCCCCTGGGCCTCGGCCGCGCCCACCGCCAGGACCAGGCCGAGCGCCAGGAACAGCCCGTGCCGGCGGTCCAGCACCGGCGCCCGCCAGGGTGCCGGGGCCGGGCGCAGGATGACCGGCAGGACCTTCACAGGCCGATCCCCGGCACCTTGAGGGCACGCTCGATCCGGCCCATCACCCAGACGACCCAGCCGACCAGGAAGACGTAGGCGAGCAGCAGGAACACCATCATCTCCGGCACGTTGGTGGCGTCGGACCAGATCTGCTTGGCAACGTAGAGCATCTCGGGCACGGCGATGGCGTAGGCCAGCGTCGTCGTCTTCACCAGGTTGACGATGTTGTTGTTGAGCGCCGGCAGGCAGATCCGGAAGGCGAGCGGCAGGACGACGTGGATGTAGGCGCGCAGGCGCGAATAGCCGAGCGCCTCGGCCGCCTCGACCGTGGCCTTGGGCACCGCCTCGATGCCCGAGCGGAAGATCTCGACGTTGAAGGCGCCGGCGAAGAGCGACAGGGACAGCACCGCCCACTGCACGTTGGTCAGCACCGGCTCGGGGATGCCGTAGGCGTTCTCGACCCGCGGCAGCAGGGCACCCAGGCCGAAATAGAAGAAGTAGATCTGCACCAGCGGCGGGGTGTCGCGGAACAGCGCGATGAACGTCTGCACGCCGCGCCGGGTCCATTTCAGACGCGATCCCTGCAGCCATGCCCCGACCACGCCGATCGCGACGCTGAGCGCGATGCAGATCAGGCACAGGCGCACGGTCATCCAGAAGCCGGAGATCATCCGCTTCCGGTCGAACGCGTCATAGATGATGGTCAGGTTGATTCCGGTGGCGTCGTAGAGCCACCGGAACCAGTCGTAGAACCCCTCCAAGCCGGGCGATCCCCGATCCGGGGAAGCCGGCTAGGAGCCCTTGTATTCCTTGTGCATCCGCTCGGAATAGTCGGTCGGCTTGACGCCCCACTTCTTCTCGAGCGCGATGATCTGGCCCGACTTCATCCAGGCCTTGGTCATGTCGCTCAGCATCTTCGCGAAGCGGTCCTCGCCGGGCGCCACCGCGATCGCCCACGGGGTCTCCATGATGCCGGGCAGCGGCATGTGGTAGCCCTGCTTCCACTCGTCGTCGAGCAGCTTGCCGGCGATGAAGGTCTGGTCATAGAGGTAGCCGATGCAGTTGCCCTGCTTGAGGGCGATCAGGGGCTTCTCCGACCCGTCGAAGGAGATGATGTCGGTGCCGTACTGCGAGGCGACGTCCTTGTTGTAGAAGGCGCCGGTGGTGCCGCACAGCTTGGCGCCCTTGAGCTGCTCCCACTTGGTCACCTTGACCTTGTCGGACAGGAGGACGTTGACGGCGTCGGAGTAGTAGAGCGGCTCGATCACCTGCACGACCTTCCGGCGCTCCGGCTTGTCGGACATGGTGGCGATCATCAGGTCGATCTTGCCCTGCTTCAGGAACTCCATCCGGTTGGCCGACACGACCGAGACCAGCTCGAGCTTCACGCCCAGCTTCTTGGCGACCTCGGCCGCCATGTCGGGCTCGATGCCAATGATCGCGCCGGACGGGTCGCGGAAGCCGAACGGCTTGTAGTCGGTCTTGACGCCGACGACGAGCGTGCCGCGCTCCTTGATCCGGTCGAGCACGTCGGCGGCGGCCGCACCCGGCAGGGCGGCGGCGGCGGCCAGCATGGAGATCGCGAGTATGGAACGGCGCATGGGGAACCCTCCGCAGTAGTCCGGTTGCATCGATCCCTAGCGCTCCGCGCGCAATGGAGCAACCGAATAGATTTCGTCGCGATCCTGGAGCGGAAGCAGCATTCGGGCCAGCCCGTCGGCCCCGGCCAGTCAGAACCTGAACTCGGTGAAGCGCTGCAGGAACATCCGCAGCCGCTCCTCGCGCGGTTCCTTCAGCAGCCGGGCGGGCGGCCCCTCCTCCAGTATCCGCCCTTCATGCAGGAAGAGGATCCCGGTGGCGAAGTGATAGGCGAAGCCCAGTTCGTGGGTAACCAGCAGCATGGTCCGCCCTTCCATCGCGTTTTCCAGCGCAGTCATGTGCGGGAAAGACGTCAACCTGCCCGGCTGAGGCACGGCTTGGCAGCGCATCGGCTTTCGGGCTATCCGCTGCCCCATGGGAACCAACGCCAGGGACGCGACCGGCCGCCGCGGTGCGGACTGGCGCCTCGTCCGCCGCCTGTGGGCCGACCACCTGTCGGGCCGCCGCCGGGAGATCGCCGCCGTCCTCGTCCTGATGGCCATCGTGGCCGGCCTGACCGGGCTCTACCCGCTGGTCATCGACTGGACCTTCGACCTCTTCACCGCCCGCGACCCGCGGGTCATCTGGCTGGTGCCGCTGCTGGCGGTGGCCGTGACCTCGGTCAAGGGCGTGGCCACCTACACCCAGAACGTGCTGACGGAGAAGCTGGTGCAGCGCACCGCGGCCGACCTGCAGAAGCGCATGTTCGGCCACCTGCTGGGGGCGGACTTCGCGCAGGTGACGGCGGCCCCGGCCGGCGCCTTCATCTCCCGCTTCACCAACGACGTCGCCCTGATCCGGGCGGCCCAGCAGCGGGCCCTCAACAACCTGGTGCGCGACGTGCTGACCATCGCCGCCCTGGTCGCCGCCATGCTCTATCTCGACTGGCTGCTGTCGCTGGTCGTCTTCCTGGTCTACCCGATCGCCGCCCTGCCGATCGTCGCCATCGGCAAGCGGCTGCGCCGCGTCTCCAAGGTGACCCAGGAGCATCTGGGCGAGATCACCACGCTGCTGGGCGAGAGCCTGGCCGGCGCCCGCATGGTCAAGACCTACGGGCTGGAGGCCTATGAGCGGCGCCGCGCCGAGGGCGCCTTCGAGCGGCTCTACGAGCTCTACATGCGGGCGACCCGCAGCCGGGCCCGGCTCGACCCGATCCTGGAGGTGCTGGGCGGGGTGGCGGTCGGCGGCGTCATCGCCTTCGCCGGCTGGCGCATGGTGACCGGCGGCGGCACCGTCGGGACCTTCACCGGCTTCGTCACCGCGCTCCTGATGGCGGCCCAGCCGGTCCGCGCGGTCGGCACCCTCAACAGCGTGGTGCAGGAGGGCATGGCCGCGCTCGAGCGCATCTACGCCATGCTCGACCGCGCGCCGGCGGTGGTCGAGCGCGCCGACGCCGCCCCGCTGCGCGTCGCGGGGGGCCGGATCGAGCTGGAGGGGGTGGGCTTCGGCTACGGGACGGGTGCGGCCGCGCTCGACGGCATCGACCTGGTCGTGCCGGCCGGCCGGACCGTGGCCCTGGTCGGCCGCAGCGGGGCCGGCAAGTCGACCGTCTTCAACCTGATCCCGCGCCTCTTCGACGTCGGCACGGGGGCCGTGCGGATCGACGGGCAGGACGTCCGCGGGGTAACGCTCGCCAGCCTGCGCGGGGCCATCACGCTGGTCAGCCAGGACGCGATCCTGTTCGACGACACGGTGCGCGCCAACATCGCCTTCGGCCGGCCGGACGCCGACGACCAGGCGATCGAGGCCGCCGCGCGGGCCGCCGCCGCCCATGACTTCATCGCCCGCCTGCCCCAGGGCTACGCGACGATGGTCGGCGAGCGCGGCGGCCGCCTGTCGGGCGGCGAGCGGCAGCGGGTGGCGCTCGCCCGGGCGATCCTGCGCGACGCCCCGATCCTGCTGCTCGACGAAGCGACCAGCGCGCTCGACGCGGAGTCGGAGACCCTGGTGCAGGCCGCGCTGGAGCGGCTGGCGGCGGGGCGGACCACGCTCGTCATCGCCCACCGGCTAGCGACGGTGCGCCGCGCCGACCTGATCTGCGTGCTGGACCGCGGCCGGGTGGTCGAGCAGGGCACGCACGATGAACTGATGGCCGCCGACGGCCTCTATGCCCGGCTCAGCCGGATGCAGTTCCGCGACGAGCCGTTGCCCGCCGCCTGAGGCCCTATTCCCGGCGCAGGATACGATCGACCAGGGTGCTGCTGAGGCGCCCGGTCTGAAACTCCGCGCGCATGGCGAGCGGATCGTAGCCACGGCCGACCCAGTCCCGGAAGGCGAGCGGCTGGCGCGCCGAATCGGCACCGTAGCGATCCAGCATGTAGTCGAGGACGCCGGTCTTGGAATGGCGCAGATGGCCGAACTTCCAGTGCAGCTGCCCCTTGGCCTCGTCCAGCGGCCGGTCCTCGCGCAGCATCAGGTAGAGCGCGCTGCCGATGCCGGCCCGATCCGCGCCCGACTTGCAGTGCATCAGGGCCGGGTACTCGATCGTCTGCAGCATACGGTCGAATGCCGCGACCCGCTCCGGCGAGGGCGGCTCGCGCGAGGTGAGCGGAAAGTCCACCAGCGCCATGCCGAGGCGCGCGCACGCCTCCTTCTCCAGCAGGTAGGAGGCGCAGTCGCGCTCGCCGCGCAGGTTGACGACCGTGCGCACGCCGAGCCGGGCTGCCCGGGCGAGCTGGCCCGGCGAAGGCTGCGCCGAGCGCCACATGCTGGGCGAGACCTGATGCAGGTTCAGCTTGATGTGGCGAAACACCGCATGGTCCATGAACAACAGCTCGAAGCGGGCAAGTGCCCGCTGCCACGGGGTCACCATGGCCCCGCGCCAGCGCTTGAACCGGTCGCCGGCCCGTCTCGTGTAGCGTTTCAGCATCGCTCGCTCAGTAGCACAATGGACACCCGCGCCGACAGCTTGCCGCAGGGCAGGCCCCCTTCATATGGTGGTCGGCGGCTACTTAATATATTGGATAATGGTAGCCCTGCACCGGCGCCCACCCGACCCGTGCGCGAGGAACCTGTAGAACATGAGCGTATCCGCATCGGCGGATCTTGGCCCGTCGTCCGACCGCGAGGCCCGACGGCGCCTCGGTGCCGCGGCCATGGCAGACACCCGCGGCCCGATCCACTGGATCGGCGCGAACCTGGCGGCGGCCCTCGGCTATTTCGTGCTGGGCATGGCGGTCAGCCAGTTCTTCGCCGTCTACGGGCTGTTCCCGGCCCCGATCTGGCTGCCGGCCAGCGTGGCCGTGGTGGCGGCGACACTCGGCGGCGCGCGCATGGTCCCGGGCATCTTCGCCGGCTCCTTTGCGATCAACTTCCTGGTCTTCGAGGCCTCGCTGCCCGCGACGCTGCTGATCTCCGTCGGCAACGCGCTGGGGCCGGTCATCGCGGCCGCCCTGCTCGCCCGCTTCCGGCCGCCGAACGGGATCTTCACCCGCTTCACCGGCGTCGTCGCCTTCATCGTCTGCAACGTCCTGCTGCACCCGGCGATCACCGCCAGCACGGGAACGCTGGCGCTGGCGATGCAGGGCGACCTCCTGCCGACCCAGCTCTATTCGCTGTGGATCCAGTGGTGGCTGTGCGACAGCGGCGGCACGCTGTGCTTTGCCCCGGCCCTGCTGCTGCTGCTCGGCATCGAGCGCGAGACCCAGGCGGCCGATCCCGATCGGTTCCGCCGCAATCTCGCGATCTGGGCCGCGGTCGCGGTCGGCGCCGTCGCTCTCTTCGCCACCCTGCCGCTGCCGGGGGCGATTCCCTGGGGCCTGCCGTTCCTGCTCGTCATCCCGCTGTCCTGGGTGGCGCTGCGAATCTCGCTGCGGGCGGCCTATTCCCTCGTCTCGCTGGTGGCCGTGGTGGCCGCCGGCGCCACCGTCGCCGGCTTCGGGCCGTTCCAGGGACCGGAGGTCGGCAACCCGCTGCAGCTGGTGGGCGTGCTGATCGTCCTGCTGGCGCTGACCGTGCTGACCATCGTCTCGCTGGTGAGCGAGCTGCGCGAGGCGGAAGCCGCGAGCGAGGCGAAGTCGATGCTGGTGGCGGCCGCCAGCCACGACCTGCGCACGCCCCTCAACGCCATGATCGGCTTCTCCGAACTGATGCGCGACGAGACCTGGGGGCCGATCGGCAATCCGCGCTACCGCACCTATGTGGAGCACATCCACGAGAGCGGGCTGATGCTGGCGGAGATCATCAACGGCATCCTCGACCTGTCCAAGATCCAGGCGGGGCGGCGCGAGCTGACGGTCCGGCGACTCGAATGGAGCAAGGTCGGCGACGCCTGCCTGCGCCTCATCGCCCCCCAGGCGCAGCAGAAGAGCGTCATCCTGACCACCCGCGCGGAGCCGGGGATCGTGGTGCACGCCGACGAGATGGCCCTGCGCCAGATCCTCATCAACCTGCTGTCGAACGCGGTCAAGTTCACCCCGGCCGGCGGGCATGTCGTGCTGCACTGCACCCAGATGCCCGACGGCGGCACGGCCATCGAGGTCGTGGACGACGGGATCGGCATGGACGCGGCCGGGGTCGCCAAGGCGCTGGAGCCGTTCGGCCAGGTCGGCCCGGGGGGCGGCGGCACCGGGCTCGGCCTGCCGATCGCGGCCCGCCTCGCCGCCCTGCATGGCGGCACGCTGGACATTGTAAGCACGCCGGGCGAGGGCACGGTCGTGCGCGTGACCCTGCCGGCACCGCGGCCGCCGGGGGCGTAAGGCCGGCGCTCAGCCGAGCTGCGGCGTGCCCGGCACCTCGACCCGGATGCGGTAAACCGAGGTCGAAGCGGTGATGAACAGGCTGCGATAGTCGCTGTCGCCCCAGGCGAAGTTGGCCGTGTATTCGGGCACCTGGATGACGCCGAGACAGGTCGCGTCCGGCGCAAAGACATGGATGCCGCCCGGCCCGCAGCAATAGAGGTTGCCGGCCGAATCGATCTTCATGCCGTCGGGTGCGCCCGCCCCCTCGCCCTCCGTCACCGCCCAGACCCGGCCGCCCGCCAGCGCGCCGTCGGGACCCACGTCGAAGACGCGGATGTGCTGCCGGTCGGTGTCGTTGACGAAGAGGCGCGTCCCGTCGTGCGAGAAGCACAGGCCGTTGGGCTGGCCGAAATCGTCCGCCAGGAGCCGCAGCGTGCCGGCCGGGTCGATGCGGAAGACGCCGCGGAAATCGAGCTGCGGCTGCCGGGGCACGCCGAAATGCTCCATCCGGCCATAGGTCGGGTCGCTGAAATAGATCGCCCCGTCGCGCCCGACCACCAGGTCGTTGGGGCTGTTCAGCTCGCGCCCCTCATGGTGGGTGGCCAGCACGGTGATGGTCCCGTCGGCCTCGGTCCGGGTGACGCGGCTGGTGGCATGCTCGCAGGCCAGCAGCCGGCCCTGGCGGTCCCAGGCCAGCCCGTTCGACTTGTTGCACGGCCGGCGGAAGGTGGTGACGCCGTCGGCGGCACTCCAGCGGCGCAGATGGTCGCCCGGCATGTCGCTGAACAGCAGGAACCCATCGGGGTGCCAGAGCGGCCCCTCGGTGAAGATGCAGCCGGATGCGACCGGCTCGAACCGGACGGCAGGGTCGACGATCGCGGTCAGGCGCGGGTCGCGGATCTCCAGCGCCCCGATCTTCCGAGCCATGGTCATTTCGCCCGCTGGCGGAGCACGCTGACGGGCGTGTCGCCGACGTACCAGTCCTCCGCCCTGACGTCCTCGAAGACGACCCACACCGCCTCCTTGGGCAGCTCGGCCACCTCCGATATGGCGGCGGTGACGCGGCGCGAGATCTCGTCCTTGCGGGCCTGCGGATGGCCCTCGAGGATGCGGATGCTGACGAACGGCATGGATGGTCCCTCCCGGTGGATGGATCAGAGCGCGAGCAGGCGGTTGCGCAGAGCCTCGTCGCGGCGCAGCTCGGCCGACGTGCCCGAGAAGCGGACGGTCCCCTTCTCCAGCACGTAGACGCGGTCGGCCAGCCGGAGCGAGAAGTCCACCCCCTGCTCGGCGAGAAGAATGGTCAGGCCGCGCTGCTTCAGCGCCGTCACCTGCTGCAGCAGGTGCTCGACCACCAGCGGCGCCAGCCCCTCCGAGGGCTCGTCGAGCAGCAGCAGCTCGGGATTGCCCATGAGCGTGCGGCCGATGGTCAGCATCTGCTGCTCGCCGCCGGACAGGAAGCCGGCGCGGCGGCCCGCGATCGGCTGCAGGGGCGGAAACAGCTCGAACACCGCCTCCGGGGTCCAGTCGCCGCGGCGGCCCGCCACCAGGCGGGCGACGTCCAGGTTCTCCCACACGGTCAGGTCGGCGAAGACGCGGCGATCCTCGGGCACGAAGCCGATCCCGGCGCGCGCCACCCGGTGCGGCGCCCAGCCGGCGATGCTGGCACCCTTCCAGCGGATCACGCCGGATGTCGGGCGCGTCAGCCCCATGATCGAGCGCATGGTGGTCGACTTGCCGACCCCGTTGCGGCCCAGCAGGCAGACGCATTCCCCGGCCGCGATCTCCAGCGAGATGCCGAACAGCACCTTGGACAGGCCATAGGCGGTGTGCAGGTCGCGCACTTCCAGCAGGTTGGCCATCTCAATGCCCGCCCAGATAGACGCGCCGCACCTCGGCATCGGCGCGGATGTCGGCCGGCGGGCCCTCGGCGATCAGGCGGCCCTGGTGCAGCACGCCGATCCGCTCGGCGACCTGGAACACCACCTCCATGTCGTGCTCGGTGAAGAGCAGGGTCAGGCCGCGCTCCTCGGCGATCGCGCGCAGGAGCTGGATCGTCTCGCGCGTCTCGCTGGCCGACATGCCGGCGGTCGGCTCGTCGAGCAGCAGGATGTCGGGGTCGCTCGCCAGGGCGATGCCGAGCTCGATCTGCTTCTGGTTGCCGTGCGACAGGGCGCCGGCCAGTTCGTCGGCCTTGTCGGCCAGGCCGAGCCGTTCCAGGAGGGCCATGGTCTCGTCCCGGTAGAGGCGATCGGCGCGCCCCCAGAAGTCGGTGCCGCGGCGGTGGTGGGCGATGTAGGCCGCCTGGATGCACTCGAAGACGGTCAGGCGCGGGAAGATGTTGGTGTGCTGGAACGAGCGGCCGATGCCGCGCCGGCAGATGCGATGGGGCGCGGCGCCGGTGATGTCCGCCCCCTTGTGCAGGACCTGCCCCGCGGTCGGCACGATATGGCCGGTGATGAGGTTGAAGAGCGTCGACTTGCCGGCGCCGTTCGGCCCGATGATCGCCATCACCGCCCGCGGCGGCAGCGAGAAGCTGACGTCGGAGACGGCCAGGAAGCCGGCGAAGGACTTCTTCAGGTCACGGACGTCCAGCATCTCGCCCCCTGCGCACGCGACGGAAGAGATCGACGCTGGTGCCGACCAGCCCGCCCGGGAAGGCGAACAGCAGCACGATCAGGATCGTGCCGAGGATGAGCGGCCAGTACTGGGTGTAGGCGGTGATCTGCAGGTTGAGGATGGTGAGCGCCGCGGCCCCCACCGCCGGCCCCCAGAAATGCCCCATGCCGCCCAGGATGGTCATGATCAGCACCTCCGCCGACTTGGTCCAGTAGGCAAAGTCGGGGAAGACGCCGCGGTTGAAGATGCCGAACAGGGCCCCGGCCAGCCCGGCGAAGACCCCGGCCACGGCGAAGGCCGCCAGCTGGTAGCGGCGCACGTCGATGCCGATGAACTCCGCCCGCTCCGGGTTCTCGCGGATCACCGCCAGGACGCGGCCGAACGGCGAATGGACGATGCGGCGCAGCGCGACGATGGCGAGCGCGACCAGCACCAGGGTCAGGAAATAGAAGCGGTCGCCGACCCGGAAGCCGTCCAGCCCGGGGATGGCGCCGATCCAGTCGAGGTCCGGGTACGGCACGTTGGGCATGCCCTGCTCGCCGCCGGTGACCGCGTTCCACTTGAAGCAGATCGCCCAGACGATCTGCGCGAAGGCCAGCGTCAGCATGGCGAAGTAGATCTTGGTCAGGCGCACGCAGAAGCAGCCGAACACCAGGGCGAACAGCCCGGCTGCCACCCCGGCGGCCGGGAAGCCCAGCCAGAACGGCAGGCCCAGCGTCTTCATGAAGATGGCGCTGGTATAGGCGCCGATGCCGAAATAGGCCGCGTGGCCGAACGAGACCAGCCCGGTATAGCCGAGCAGCAGGTTGAGGCTGAGGGCGAAGAGCGCCAGGATCGCCACGTCGGTGGCGATGAAGGTGTAGAAGCGCGAGCCGAGCCAGGGGATGGCGAAGGCCGCCGCGAACACCAGCAGGGTCCAGGGGATGCGCCTCATCGTGTCAGCCGCTTTCCGAGGAGGCCCCAGGGCCGGACGATCAGGATGATCGCCATCAGGGCGAAGACCGAGAAGATCGAGAAGCGCGGCATCAGCAGGATGCCGAAGGACAGCACCTGGCCGAAGATGATCGCGCCCAGGAAGGTGCCCCACAGCGAGCCCAGCCCGCCGATCACGACGATGATGAAGACCTCGACGATCACCTCGACATCCATGCCGGGGACGATCGTCTTGACCGGCGTGACCAGGGCGCCGCCGAGCCCGGCCAGGAAGGCACCGACCGCGAACATGCCGGTGTAGAGCCAGCCGACATTGGCGCCGAGCGCGCCCAGCATCTCGCGGTCGAGCACCGCCGCGCGGATCACCCGCCCGGCCCGCGAGCGGTGCAGCAGCAGCCACAGCCCGAACGCGATCGCGGGCCCCAGCATTATGATGAAGATGTTGTAGTGCGGCACCAGCGTGCCGAAGATGGTGGTGCCGCCGGACAGGCTGACCGGCCGGGACACCGACAGCTGCTGGGTGCCCCACAGGATCTTCACGATATCCGCGATCACCAGCACCAGCGCATAGGTGAAGAGCAGCTGGTAGAGCTCCTCGCGGTCGTAGAGGTGGCGGAACATGACCCGCTCGATGGCCGCGCCGACGATGGCGACGACGACCGCCGCCCCCAGCGCCGCCGGCCAGAAATGCTCCGGTCCCGGCCCCAGCCAGGCCATGATCTGCCAGGCGAGGTAGGCGCCCAGCATGTAGAGCGAGCCGTGGGCGAAGTTGAGCACCCGCAGCACGCCGAAGATGAGCGACAGCCCGACCGCGGTGACGAACAGGAACATGGACGCGGTCAGCCCGCTCAGGAACTGGCCGAAGAGGAAGCTCGGTTCCGGCATGGTGCGGGCCCGTCAGCTGGGCAGTCGGTCGGCGAGCCGGCCGGATGCCAGCCGCAGCATCTCGACCCAGCCCGGCACCCGGGCCTCCGCGAATCGCGCCTTGGGCATGGCGACGCTGAGGCCGGCCACGAGCCGGCCGCGGCGGTCGCGAACCGGTACGCCGACGCAGCAGAGCCCGTCCGCCAGTTCCTCGTTGTCGACGGCGAAGCCCTGGATGCGGATCCGGTCGAGCTCGGCCCGCAGGGCGGCCGGCTGGGTGATGGTCCGCCGGGTGACCGCGAGCAGCGGCCCGCCCGCCAGCAGGCGATCGACCTCGGTCCCGCCCCGGGCGGCCATCAGGATCTTGCCGATCGCGGTCGCATGCGCCGGGTCGCGCCGGCCGAGCCGCAGGGAGACGCCGACCGGCTGGGTGGTCTCCGCATGGCAGACCTCCAGCACGGCACCGTCGTCCCACACCGCGACATGGATCGTCTCCCCCAGCTGGTCGCGCAGGTGCTCGACCACCGGGTAGGCGGCGCCGACCAGGTCGCTGCCGCCCAGATAGGCGCCGCCCAGGGCATGCACCCGCGGGCCCAGCGCGTAGCGGCGGCTGTCCGCCCGCTGCTCGACATAGCCCCGGCCGACCAGCGTGCGCAGGAGGCGGTGGGCGGTGCTGACATGCAGGCCGGTCGCCCGGGCCAGGTCGGAGATGCCGACCGGCTGGCCGGCGGCGCCAAGATGCTCGAGCAGATCGAGCACCTTGGCGACGCTCTTGACCGTGCCGTCGGCCGCCTCGAAGGCAACGTCGTTCATGGATATGGGCCCCGGCCGGACGGCCGCCTCAATCCATGAACGGCGCCGGATCGATGTAGGTGAGCTTGTCCATGACCGCGAAGGGGTACTTGGGGTCCATCTTCATCTGGCCCCAGAACTGCCCGCGGTTCGCCTGGTGGTCCTTGGCGCGCATCGTCTGCTTGCCGATGGGCGTGTCGATGGTGAGGTCGAGCAGGGCCTTGGCGACCTTGTCGGAATCGGTGCTGTTGGCCTTGCGGATGCCCTCCACCAGGAACTGCATCGAGATGTAGCCGGTGATCGGCCAGGACGACGGGAACTCCTGCTTGGTGTAGGTCTTCAGCCGCGCGATGTATTCCTTGTGCGCCGGCGGGCCGGCCGGCCAGTCGAAGACGTCGTAGGTGTTGCTCCAGATGCCGACGGGATAGTCCGGCCCCATCGCCTTCGCGCTCTCGATCGAGCCGGCCTCGCCCGCGCCGACGAAGTTGTGGTTGAGCGACTTGAAGTAGCCGAGCGGCACCGCCTGCTTGGCGAAGGTGACGAAATGCCCGCCCCACAGGGACGAGAACACCGCGTCCGGCTTCTTGCCCATCTGGGCGTTGATGAAGGGTGTGTAGTCGGCCTCGCCCAGCTTCGGCCATTGCTGGTCGACGATCTCCACGTCCGGCTTGATCCGCTTCAGGTGCTCGACGAACGCCTTGGTGGCGTCCTGGCCGTAGGCGTAGTCGGGGCTCATGGTGCCGACCCGCTTGACGCCCCACTTGGCCATGATCTCGGCAGCACTTCGCCCCTCGATCGTGGTCGTCGAGGCGCTGCGGAAGACGTAGGGATGCAGGTTCTCGGGCGCGGTCAGCTGGTCGGTCTTGGTGATCGGCGCGATGAAGACGATCTTGTTCTCCTTGGCGATCGGCGACACTGCCGGCCCCTCGGCCGACGTCAGGGTGCCGACCACGAACTGCACGTCGTCGCGCAGGATCATGTCGCGGACGACCCGCACCGCCTCGTCGGCATTGCCCTTGGTGTCGCGGCCGATCAGCTGGATCTTCTTGCCCAGCACGCCGCCCTTGGCGTTGACCTCGTCGACATACATCTGGGCGCCCTTCAGCGACGGCTCGCCGAACAGCGCGCCCGGCCCCGACAGGATCATCGGGTAGCCGACCTTGATGGTGTTCGCCGCCGGCGCCGCCAGCGGGACAGCGACCGCGACGGCGGCCGCGAGCGACAACGATGCGCTTCGCTTCATGACGTTTCTCCCCGAGGCATTCGACGGAGGATTTTTCCTTCTCGTCGTCTTTTTCGTATTGCGGAAAACGTTCCCGACGCTTGGAATTATTGCCGGCTGCTCAAATCGAAGTCAAGAAGCCGCCGCCGGTCTACTCTGCCGCCAGGGGTTGCACGACATGGCGCGCGGCGGCCGGCGCCTTGTGGAAGCGGCCGTCCTGCATGATCGCCAGCAGACGGTCGCGATCCTGGAGGATCGAGACGTCGACCGCGGGATCGCCGTCGACCAGCAGCAGATCGGCCAGGAATCCCGGGCGGACCTGGCCCAGTTCCTCGCCCCGCATCATCAGTTCGCCGCCAAGCCGCGTGGCGGCCGTGATCGCCTCCAGCGGCGTGAAGCCGAACAGCTTCACGAAATGCTCCAGGTCGCGCGCGTTGCGGCCGATCGGGTTCCACAGGAAGCCATAGTCGCCGCCCGGCAGGACGCGCACGCCGCGCTTCTTCAGCGCCTTCATGCTGGTGCAGGCGGCTTCCAGCTCTACCTCCAGGGCGTAGAGAACGTCGCCCGGCAGGGGGATGCCGAAGTCGCCCGCCTCCTTCAGCGTCGCCCAGGTGATGCCGACGGTGGGGGCGACGAAGACCTCGGACTTCGCCGCCTCCAGCATGTCGAGCGCCTCCTCGTCCGCCAGCGTGGCGTGGAAGATGATCTGCACCCCATGGCGCAGCGCCATCTTCACCGACTCCGCGCTGCGGGCGTGGGCGGCCACTCGCTTGTCGCGCGAGCGCGCGACCTCGCACACGGCCGCCACCTCGTCGTCGTTCATCACCGTGTGCCGGGCCCGGGCATGCGGCACGAACTCATCACCGGACGGGTTGATCTTGAGCGTGTCGACGCCCTCGCGGACGAAGTGCCGGGCGACGCGGCGGAACTCGTCGGGACCGTCGGCTACGACCGCGAAGGTCTCCCGGTGCATATGGTGCAGGCGCACGTCGCCGAGCCCGCTGGTCGGCGTGATCTCGGGCGAGGCCGCCAGCATGCGGGGCCCGGGTATGTCCCCGGCCTGGATCGCGTTGCGGATGACGATGTCGAGCCGGGGCTTGGCTGCCGCCGCGCTGCTGATGCTGGTGAAACCGTGGTCGAGCAGCAGCCGGACATGCTTCATGGCCAGCAGCGTGTGCTCCTCGGGCGGGATCTCGCCCAGCGCCTCCAGGGTCGCGGTGTTGGCGAAGCTGGCATGGGCGTGCGCTTCCACCAGGCCCGGCATCAGGGTGGCGCCGCCGCCATCCACCACGCGCGCGCCATCGGCCGGAAGTGCCGCGGGCCCGCGGCCGACCGCGGCGATCCGCTCGCCCTCGACCAGCACTTCGCCCGCAAACGGTGCGGCACCGCCGCCATCGAGCACCCTGACGTTGCGAAAGAGAATCCGCGCCGGCTCGGTCATGTCCAATCTCCTTGGCAGGGCAAAGTCGGACGGACGGCGTCGGGCGCGGCAAAGCTGGCCGGGCTCGCACGGGCCCGCCGCAAGCTGCCAATCCTTCGGGGCCGGGGACCGGCCTCCTCCTCCCGATGCGCCTGGGTTGCATTTTCCCCACGCGTCCTTTTCCGGGATTGATGATTTGATTTCCCGCCGCCGGAGTCAATCATGCGGCACCGAAGGCGCAATTCGTGCGTTCATGCCGGGGGGCGCCCCCGACCCTGCCACTTCAGCGGAAGCAGCCGGCTTGCATCGCATCCTCACCTACAACGTCCATCGCTGCCGCGGCGGCGACGGACGCCTGTCGCCCGCGCGCATCGCCAAGGTGATCGCCTCCTGCGAACCCGACATCGTCGCCCTGCAGGAAGTCGATGTCGGCCGGCGCCGCACCGGCGGCGTCGACCAGGCCGGGGAGATCGCCCGCGAGCTCGGCATGCAGATGCACTTCCATCCGGCCTTCCACGTGCTGGAGGAGCGCTATGGCGACGCCATCCTGACGGCCCATCCCTCGCGCATCGTCAAGACCGCCAACCTGCCCGGCCTGCAGCACTATCCGGGGCTGGAGCCGCGCGGCGCGCTGTGGGCGACCGTCGACGTGGACGGCCAGCCGCTCCAGGTCGTCAACGCCCATATCGGCCTGCTCGCCTACGAGCGGAAACTGCAGGTGCAGGCCCTGCTCGGTCCGGACTGGACCGGCCATCCCGACTGCACGGCGCCGGCGATCCTCCTCGGAGACTTCAACGCCGTGCCGCGGTCGCGCGCCTATCGCCGGATGGCCGAGCGCTTCGTGGACGCGCAGCGCGCCGCCGGGGTGCCGCGGCCGACCTTCCCCGCCCGCCTGCCGGTGATCCGGCTCGACCACATCTTTGTCAGCCCCGGGATCCGGGTCCTGCGCACCGAGGTGATCCGCACGCCGCTCGCCCGGATCGCGTCCGACCACCTGCCGCTGATGATGGAATTCACCCTGGACGACGCGCCGTGACGACGGAGGCGGCCGATCGCAGCCACGGGCCGGGCGGCCTGCGGCGCTGGCTGCCCTGGATGATGACCGCGGCTGCCCTGCTGCTGGCGGCCTACCTGCTGCGCCGGATCTTCAACGAGCATGGCTGGGACGAGATCCGCCGGTCGGTAGCCGAGATTCCGGCGGTCCGGCTCGGCCTCACGGCCGCGTTCGCCGCCGCCAGCTACCTCTGCCTGACCGTGGTGGATTTCCTGGCCGTGCGCAGCGCCGGCCACCGGGTCGCGTATCGCCGCTGCGCGCTCGCGTCCTTCACCGCGCTGTCGATCGGCCACACCGTCGGGCTGGCGGTGCTGAGCAGCGGGGCGATCCGCTATCGCTTCTACAGCGGCTGGGGGCTGAAGGCGGGCGATGTCGCGCGGGTCATCTTCTTCTGCGCGATCACCATCGGCCTCGCGCTGGCGACCCTGGGCGGGACCGCGCTGCTGCTGGCGCCGGGGCTGGCGGTCGAGCGCACCGGCCTGGATGCGGGGCTGGTGCGGGCGGCAGGCGCGATCGCCATCCTGACGCCGCTCGCCTATCTCGGCCTCTCCGCGTCGGGGCGCGCCCATGTCCGGATCTACAAGTGGTCGCTGGAGCTGCCCCGCCTGCCGCTGGCGCTGGGCCAGGTTGCCATCGGCCCCGTCAACCTGGCCTGCGTCGCCGCCTGTCTGCATCAGGCGCTGACCGCGACGACAGAGATCCCCTATCTCGACGTGCTCACCGTCTATGTCATCGCCAACGTCACGGCCCTGGTTTCGCACGTGCCGGGCGGGCTCGGGGTGTTGGAGAGCGTGGTGCTGGCGCTGGTGCCCGGCGCCAACGTGGTGGGCGGGCTGGTGCTGTTCCGGGTGGTCTATTTCCTGGTGCCGTTCGTGCTGGGCGGTCTGGTGCTGGCGGCCGCGGAGCTAGCCCGGCGAATGCAGCCGCGCACCTGACAGCCGCCGGCGGGACGGGGAACTGCCATCGGTCCGCCGCGCCTTGCCCTCGCGCTTGCGGCTCAGGAACCAGAGCGGCTCGAACGGCCGCTTGGGGTCGAGGATCGAGGTCATGAACATCGGCCGAACCGGTCCGATGCGCGGCAGGTCGTCCATCGCCGCCAGGCCGCGGCGGGAATGGTTCAACTCGGCGATGGCGGCGAGCGGCGAGGCCTCGATGCCCTCGGCCACCGCCACCGCATCCGCCGTGGCGCCCAGATGCTCGGCCAACAGCGAGTGGCGCAGGCCGCGGATCATGGCCCGTGTCTGGTCGTCGGGCGCCTCGATCGCCAGGTCGCACTCGGTGTCGAGACCGATCGAGCGGTTGTTCATGTTGGACGAGCCGACCCGGAGGAAGGTGTCGTCGACGATCAGCAGCTTGGCGTGGACCAGGAGCTGCCTGCGGCCCTCCTCGCCGTCCGGGATCATCGGGCAGAAGACGCGCAGGCGGCCGTGGCGGTCGGCGCGCTTCAGGCGCCGCACCAGCCGGTCGCGATTGCGGCCCATCACCCACTGCTCCAGGAAGCCCTTGGAGAAGCAGGTGGCGACCACCACCACCTCGGGCCCGTCGGCCCGGCGCAGCACCTCGGCCAGCCGCTTGCCGATCGAGGTCGCGGTCAGGTACTGCGCCTCGATATAGATCGATCGCCGGGCCTCGCTGATGGCGCGATAGGTCAGCTCGGCGCATTCCCGCACGCCGCGCAGCTCGCCCCAGTGCGGTGCGGTGCGGGCGATCGCCACCGACACGTCGCGCAAGTCGGCGGCCTGCCCGGCCGGCCAGGGATCGTCGCCATGGTCCGGCTCCAGCGACAGGACCTCGCCCGTTGCCACCTTCCAGCGCTGCCGGGCAAGGGCGGCGATGGCGCGCGCGGCCTCGCCGTCCACCATCATCTGCACGTCATGGACGGCATCGTGCGGCTTGCCTTCCGGGGTCAGGCGCAGCGGGTCGTCGACCCGGTGCTCCGGCGTGTCCCAGCGGCCGACCGTCAGGTCGATGCCGCCGACGAAGGCGACGGCATCGTCGATGCAGACGATCTTCTGGTGGTGCGCGGCATAGATCGGGTGGCGGCCGTCCAGCCGCAGGTCGATGCGCGGATGATCCTGCCATTCGGCACCGAGGATGAGCGGCAGCGGCGCCCCCGGCGCATGCAGCACGGCCACGCTCCAGATCAGGATCCGCACCGTCAGGTCCGGCCGCGCCTCGACCAGTTCGCGCAGGCGGTCGCCCAGGTTGGGCGACCCCTCGATGTCGGGCCGAAGGCGGATGCGCGCGTCGAAGTCCCAGCCGAGGATCGTGATCGACCGCTGGGCGTTGGCCAGCGCGGCGTCCAGCTGCCGGAAGTAAGCCGCGCCGTCCACCAGGACGGACGCACGCCGGGTATCCGCCAGCCGCCAGCAATTGCGCCCCGGTTCGATGATCGTCACGTTCGCCCCCGATATGGTATGGCGGTGCCTGCCCGCAGCCCAGGAACGCGTCACTCGCCGGCCGGGTTCCGCGGGACCGGGGCGCCTTCGACACCGAAGCGGGGCGGCACCCCGCCCGGCTCGCCGCCGGCCCGGCGCTATCAGGACCCCGGACGCAGGTGACGGGTGACCGCCGCCTGCAGCGTGGCGATGGCGCCGGCCAGTGCCTCCGGGTTGCCGCCGAAGGTCGCGCCGCGGCGCATGCAGCCGCGCAGGTAGCCGCCGATCTCGGCATTCGGCACGACGGCGCCGTCGGCCCAGCGGCGCCCGGTCGGCACCGGCTCCAGCTCGATGTCGAGGCCGCAATCGCGGGCGCTCTGCACCCGGGACAGCGTCCGCGGCGGCGTCGGCACGTCGAACCCGTGATGGGCACCGGGGAAGACCGTCATCGTCACTTCGCTGCCCCGGGCGCGGAACCATTCGGCATAACGCGCGCAGTGGGCCGCCGGCGTGTAGTCGTCGGCGCCGCCCAGCAGCATCACGATCGGCGCCCCGGTGGTGCTGTTCGAGCGGTAGGGCAGCGAGCAGGAAGCGTAGAAGGCGACATGCAGCGCAAAGCGCCGATCCCCCATCCCGGCCCCCTGGCGGAACGGCTCCAGCGCGGTGTAGAGCGCCACCTGCCCGCCCTTGGAGAAGCCCATGACGCCGATCCGGGCGGGATCGATGGCGGGATGGGTGGCGGCGACGCGGAGCGCGGCAAAGGCATCGGCGACGCTGGCCGCGGTCGACAGCCGGCTCTGGTCCTCGCCGGTCGAGCCGATGCCGCGCGGCCCGAAGCTGTCGACGACGAAGGTGGCGACGCCGGCCGCCAACAGCCGATCGGCCCACGCCCCCTCGCGGCCCGGCAGGATGCCGCCGCTGCCGTGGCTGATCACCATCAGGGGCAGCGGCCGGCCGCGGGCGCCGTCCGGCAGGCGCAGCTCACCCTCGATCGCGGTCTCGGCACCGCGTCCCGCCATCAGGTCGGATGGCCCGGTCGGCGTCGTCGACAGGAAGCGGATGCGGCCGGCCACGCCGTCGCGGAGGTCGGCGCGCACCGCCTCGCTCGCCGTGGCCGGTCCAAGGAGCGCCAGTGACGCCAGCAGGATGGCGACCTTCTTCGGAATGCACATGAGTACCGATCCCTTGCCCAAAGTGTCCGGCCAAGAACGGCCAGGATCCGACTTTCCTGCGCATTCCATCCCCGCGCGTTCGTCCCGCCCGGCGTTCGGGGTAGCGCCATCGACCCGACCCGTCGACCCCGGCAGTCGTCACCTCGCTCGGCTCGGCGCCCGGCGGCGGCCGGTCCTGGATAGAAACCGGGCATTGCCCGTCGGTCATAGCGTCCCTCGACAACGCTCGGGATGAGGGCAGTCTCGCTTTGCACAAATGCTCCTGGAGAAAGGAAAAACTCCTCATCCCGAGCGTCGTCGAGGGACGCTTCTGCCGATGTCCGGCGCGCCCTTCCCGTCAGCCTCCGCCGGTTTCATCCCCGGCGGGTCGGGCCAGCCGGTGGGAACTCATTCGACCGCGACGATCTCCACCTCGCCGCCGGCGACCAGGACGACGTCGCCCTCCTCCTGGCGCAGCAGGGCCGCACCCATGGGCGAGACGTGCGAGATGCTGCCGCGGGCGGGGTCCGCCTCGTCCTCGCCGACGATGCGGAAGGTCTGGCGGCGGCCATCCTGGCGCTCGATCGTGACCCGCGAGCCGAACTGCACCATGCCCGAGGCGACCGGCGGGTCGACCAGCTGGGCGGTCGCCCGGCGCTGGGTCCAGTAGCGCAGGTCGCGGGCCAGGCGCGCCGCCAGCGTCCGGTCGGCATCGCCCTGGACGGCGGCCAGTTCCGCCCGCAGTCGTGCCACCTCGCCATCGATGGCGCGCAGGCCCTCGGCGGTCACGAAGTTGGGATGCTCGGATACCGGCCGCTCGGGCAGGTCGTCGCCCGCCTCGTCGCCGTCGGGCTCCTTGGTGAAGGCCTTACTCATCGATTCCCACGTCCGCTGCGATTCATCGTAGGTTGCTCCCCGGTGACAGTACCGCCAATCAGACGGCCGTGAACGGCCATCCGCACCGCGTCGCCTTCGTCGGCGACGACCGGCTCGCCTATCCGGCGTCGCGCCGGCGCTTCCAGCCCGGCGAGTCACTGGCGTTCGACGAGGCCTACCGGCTGGCCCATCTGCCCCTGGTGGCCCCGGGCCATCCGGCCGCCATCCGGGAAGTCCCCGGCCAGTCCTACCGCGACGGCCGCTACCCGGAATGGCGCCATGCGCTGGTGGCGCCGGTCGACTGGCCGCAGCTCGCGGCCTCCCCGGCCTTCCAGGCCCTGGAGGACGAGATGGGCCGCGCCTCCTTCGCCGGCAAGATCGCCTGGCGGCTCGGCCGGCAGCGGCGGTCGGTGCTGCACGCGACGCTGGCCAGCGGCCTGGCGGCCGACCGCGTTGCGGACTGCGCCGCGGCGCTGTCGCCGGTCCTGGCCGGGATGGGCCGGCTGCGCATGCGCCTCGGCGGGCCGCTGGTCGGCAACCGCAACTGGGGCCGCATCTACCTGCCCGCCTATCCCGCCCTGGTCGACGGCGAGGATGCCTTCGCGAAGATGCAGGATGCCATCGGCGCTGGGCGGAGCGGCTTCTACGGCGTCGGATACTGGCACCTGACGGACCCGCTCGACGCGCGGGAGGCAGCCGATCTGTCGGCGATCCTCGACCGCTGGCAATCCGACGTGGTGGCCGAACTCGACCTCACGGCCGTCGTCCTGCACGCCACCCGGGACGATCTGGTCCTGTCCGGTCGCCCGCTCGCCACCATTTTCGCGGGCTCCGGCCGGGTCGAGCTTCATCCGCCGGAGAAATAAACCTTGCGCCGCATGGTCCGATCGCGCTGGTGCAGCGTTCATGTTGCACTGCACCACGAATGGAGCCTCCCCATGTCCGCATCCAGAACCGCCCACGACGGCCGAACGCTCGTCCGCACCATGGCCCGCGCGCAGTCGAACGCCTTGCAGGCCGCCCAGCTCACCACTGCCTCCGCCACGGTGATCGGCCGGCGCATGGCAATGGGTCATGCCGCGATGCAGGACCCGGCCAATGCCGACCATGCGGAGTTCCTGCGCATGGGCGCGGAGAAGAGCACGGCCGCCATGGAGGCCGCCGGGGCCGCACTGCGCCAGTCGCCCGCCGTCGCCGCCAGCCTCGCCCGCTACGGCTTCGCCGAGGCCGCCGCCGCCTGGCAGTCGGGCATGAAGGTCGCGACCGCCCCGTCCCCGGCCGGCGCCGCCCAGGCCCAGATCCAGTACGCGACCGAGGCGTTCGGACGGGCGGTCTCGCTCTATCTCGGGCTCGGCGCCGCGGCCGCGCGCATGGCCGGCGCCATGACCGCGCCGGTCCTGCGCACGGCCGCCGCCAACGCCCGCCGGCTCGGCTGACGCTCAGGCCGGGCGCGCCGGCTTCAGGTGCGCGAAGCGGCGGATGTGGAAGGGTTCGATCGGCGTGACGGTGCGGCCGGTGGCCATCAGTTCGGCCATCACCGCCCCCACTCCGGGGCCAAGCTGGAAGCCGTGGCCGCAGAAGCCGAAGGCATGGAACAGGCCGGGCGTCGTGCCGCTCTCGCCCATGACCGGGATGTCGTCGTCCATGTAGCCCTCGACCCCGGTCCAGGTGCGGATCACCTGGGCGCCGGCCAGCACCGGGACGAAGCGCAGCACCCGGCCCCACTGGGCGATCGACAGGTCCGGCACCGGCCGGCCGCGCGGCGGATCCGTCTCTACCGGCCCGCGCAGGCCGCCGCCATAGACGACGTTGCCGCGCTTCACCTGGCGCAGGTAGATGTCGGACGAGACGCCGCCCAGCACCGGCTCCATGAAGTAGGGCAAGGGCTCGGTCACCGCCATCTGCGGGCCCCGCGCCACGATCGGCACCGGCTCGCCGAAGGACGCGGCAATGGCGCCGCCCCAGAAGCCGGCGCTGTTCAGCAGGACCTCGCCCCGGACTTCCAGCCCGGTCCGGGTCGTCACCCGGAAGCCGGTCGGCTCGCGGGCGATATCGGCCACCTCGCAATGCTCGTGGATGACCGCGCCCGCGCGCCGCGCCGCCCGGCCGAAGGCGGGCGCCACCAGGCGCGGGTTGGCATGGCCGTCGGCCGGCGACATCAGCGCCCCCACCACGTCCGGCCCGAGCCAGGGCCAGCGGCTGCGGATCGCGTTCAGGCCGAGCAGGTCGAGATGCAGGTCCCAGTCCCGCGCCTCCCCGACATGCTTTTCCAGCACCGCCATGTCGGCATCCGAGTAGGCGACGCGCAGGCCGCCCGTCGGCAGGAACTCGCAATCCTCCCCCAATAGTTCGGGCAGCCGGCCCCAGATCTCCCGCGATCGATGCGACAGGGGGATCTGCGGCAGGAAGCGGCCCTGGCGGCGGACATTGCCGAAATTGACCCCGCTCGCCCCGGCGCCGACGAAGCCGCGCTCCAGCAGCGCCACCGACTTGCCGTGCACGGTGCGCAGGTGGAACGCCGTCGACGCCCCCATGATGCCGCCGCCGACGATCACCACGTCATAGCGTTGGGCGCTCACGACGCCGCCTCCTCGGTGCGCAGCGGCACCGGCTTGACCGGCGCCTGGCCGCGGATGCGCATCGCCGTCTCCGGCTTCTCCCCCGCCGTGTCGGCCAGGATGGTGGCGGCGGACAGGCCGCAGTAGCGGCCCTGGCAGCGGCCCATGCCGATCCGCGACAGGGCCTTGGCCCGGTTGATCTCGCGCGCGTCGAGGTCGTCCGCGGCGCGGCGCGCATCGCCGACCGTCACCCCCTCGCAGCGGCAGAGCACCGTCTCGGACGGCAGGTCGGCCAGGAAATGGTGTGGCACCGGGAACACCGCCTGCAGGGCCTGCCCCCAGCGCAGCCCGCGGTCCAAGCCGCGGCGCAAGGCCGCCATGCGGGCCTGGTCGACCGCTATCCCGCGATCGCCGAGGGCAGCCAGCGCCGCCAGTTCGCCCGCCATCTCGGCGAAGTCCGCCCCGCGCACGCGGCGCCCGTCGCCGGCCAGGTAGACGCCCGCCACGTCCGAGCGCCCGTCGGCATCCGCCTCCGGCAGCCACTGCCGCGACTGCGGCTCGTAGGCGAAGCGGCAGCCGGCCAGGTCGGCGAGCTGCGTTTCCGATTGCAGACCATAGCCGAAGCCGACCGCATCGCAGGCGATGCGCCGCTCCTCGCCGCTGGCGCTGCGGAAGACGACGCCCTCGACGGCGTCCGCGCCGTCGACCCGCACCGGGACCACCCCTTCATGGATGGCGATGCCCCGGCTGCGCAGCCAGCCCAGATAGTAGAGCCCCTTGGCCAGCGCCGGCAGCACCGCCAGCAGCTTCGGCAGCGCCATCGCCTTGGCCGCGAAGCCGGTGGTGTCGAGCACGGCCGCCACCTCCGCCCCGGCCTTGGCGTACTGGTAGGCGACGAGATAGAGCAACGGCCCCGTGCCGAGGAACACGACCCGGCCGCCGATGGCGCAGGCCTGGTACTTCAGCGCCACCTGGGCGGCGCCGAGCGTGTAGACGCCGGCCGTGGTCCAGCCCGGAAAGGGAATCACCCGGTCGCAGGCCCCGGTCGCCAGCACCAGCGCGTCGTAGGGGAAGCGGCCGACCGCGCCGCCGTCGGCAGGCGCGGTGTGGACGGCGCCGTCGCGGACGGTCCAGACCAGCGTGCCGGGGTGGTGCTCGACCTTGCCGGCCAGCGCGTCGAAGGCGGCGTGCAGGCGCCCCGCCCGCCCGGCCTCGAAGCCGTACAGCACCTTGGCGTCGCGGCTGAAGCCGGGCGGCTGGCGGCGATAGATCTGGCCGCCGCTCTGCGGCGCCTCGTCGAGGACGACCGGCCGCAGCCCGTGGCGGACGACGGTCTCGGCGGCGCGCGTGCCCGCAGGCCCGGCGCCGACGATCACGATGCGCGGATCGACCATTGTTCCAGCGGGGATCGGGTAAGGAGGTCCATGCCGTCGGCGACGGGGGTGGAACAGGCGCGGACGCGCCCGCCGTCCGGGCGCCAGATCCAGCAGTCCTGGCAGGCCCCCATCAGGCAGAAGCCGGCCCGCGGCCGCCGCTCGAACTCGTTGTCGCGCAGCCGCCGGCCGGCGGTCAGCAGCGCCACCAGCACGGTGTCGCCGTCCAGCGCCTCGACCGCCTCGCCGTCGACCCGCAGCCGCACCGGCCGCCGGCCGGTCTCCGCCACGCGCCGGAACTGTCCTCGCTCGCTCACGATCGGGCCCCTCCCGTCCGCCGGCAGCAGGCGGCGGACGGGATTACTGTCGGGCGGGTGCGATCGTCTTGTCCACTACTACCCGCACGCACTAGCCAACGGCCTGGGGCCCGACCTACGACAGATGGTCGAGCCAGGAGGCGAGCGTGGCCGTTTCCGCGGCCAGGATGTTGTCGATCGACAGGTCGGCCAGGTCCAGGTCGTCGAGCAGGTAGGTGCGGTTGTTGCCGACGAGCGAGATCAGGATCCCGGCGGCATTGTCCTCCACCATGTACTGCGCGGTGGTCATGAAGCCGAAATCGAGCCGGTCCCCGGACGGGTCGAAGTCGAGCACGGTGTGCGTGCCCCAGCCCCACTCGATGCGCGTAGTGACACCCGAAACCGCATAGCCGTCCTGGCCGTCGCTGGCCCCCATGGCCGTGCCGGTCCCGGCATCGGGGATGGAGACGCGGCTCCAGACGTTGGCCGGATCGAAGGTGATGCCGAGCTGCTGGTCCAGATGGTCCTCGTAGACCTGGCCCATGTGGAAGATGAAGTTGCGGCCCGAAAGCTCGTCGAGCGTGGTGTGGAGCAGCACCAGCCGCTGCCCGGTGCCGCCGTTGGCGATCATCACGCCTTCGTCGGTCTGCAGCATGGAGATCAGCTCGCGGGTGCCGTAGTAGCGGAAGTCGACCGTGTCGGTCGCGGCGTCGAACTCGACCCGGTCGATGCGGTTCAGCTCGTGCGAGCGGGCATAGACCGTGTTCGGCTGCTCGACGATGCCGCGCTCCCAGGCGAGCGCGCCGCTCAGGTCCTCGCGCAGGTGGTTGTTGCTGACCGGCGAGAAGTTGGCGGTGTTCATTTCCGCCAGGTTGATGCCCTCGACGACCTGGATATTGCCGTTCCAGGGGTTCATGAAGCCAAGCCCGTCCGGGGTGTCGACCGGGATGAAGACGTGGACCGAGACCTCCCCCAGGTTGAGCCGGTCGGTCGCCGGGTCGAAGCCGACGATGTCCGCCCCGGTCGTCGTGACCGCGTAGAGGGTGCCGCCCGGCGGCAGGTCCGGGCCGACCGGCGTCTCGTCCTCGCCCAGCGCCACGGTCCAGACGTCCAGCACCGAGGCGTCGTCGCCGGTGACGTTGGCCATCGACATCGAGTCCAGGGTGACGCCGGTCAGCGTGTAGGTCTGGCCGCCCGGAAGCGAGATCACGACCGAGCCGTTGACCTCCTCGACCTGGAACTGGCTGCCGAGGACCGCGCCGAAGTCGAGCACCTGGTGGCTGACGTCGAACGCCACCGTCATGTGCATGCCGGGATGCAGCATGATGGAGACGATGTGCCCCTCGCCGTGGCCGTGCCCGGGGTCCTCGCCCGGATCCTCGCCGCCGCCGGCCAGGGCTGCCTCCCAGACCGCGAAGGTCGAGGGGTCGTTGGCCATGATGTGGTCGATGGTCAGCTCATCCAGCGTGACCCCGGTCAATGTGTAGCTGTGCAGGTTGAGCGGCAGCGAGATGACGACCGAGCCGTTCACCTCGGTCACGGTGAAGTACTCTCCCGTCACCCAGCCGAAATCGAGCATCTGGTGGCTCGGGTCGAAGGCCACCGTCTCATGGACGCCGTAGTCCCAGCCGATGGTGACGACGTGGGGGCCGTCCCCGGGGTCTTCGCCCGGATCCTCGCCGCCGTCGGCCAGGGCCGCCGCCCAGACCGTGAAGGTCGAGGGGTCGTTGGCCATGATGTTGGCGATGGTCAGCTCGTCCAGCGTGACCCCGGTCAGGGTGTAGCTGTGCTGGTTGAGCGGCAGCGAGATGACGACCGAGCCGTTCACCTCGGTCACGGTGAAATACTCCCCGGTGACCCAGCCGAAATCGAGCACCTGGTGGCTCGGGTCGAAATCGACCACCGCGTGGACGCCGTAGTCCCAGCCGATCGTGACGACGTGGTTGGCGCCGTGCCCGGGTTCCTCGCCCGGATCCTCGCCGCCGTCGGCCAGGGCCGCCTCCCAGACCGTGAAGGTCGAGGGGTCGTTGGCCACGATGTTGGCGATGGTCAGCTCGTCCAGCGTGATCCCGGTCAGGGTGTAGCTGTGCTGGTTGAGCGGCAGCGAGATGACGACCGAGCCGTTCACCTCGGCCACGGTGAAGTATTCCCCCGTCACCCAGCCGAAATCGAGCACCTGGTGGCTCGGGTCGAAGGCTACCGTCTCGTGGACGCCCCAGTTCCACGTGATGGCGACGCTGTGCTGACTATGGTCCACCGATTCCCCCTCCCGGCATTGGCGGTTCCGGTGGGTGCGGGGGGTCCGGCCGTTCTGACGTGGCCCGGGGCGTTCCCGCACTCCGGCAACGCACGCGGGGCATGATGGGCGGCGGCGGCGGTTCGCCTAAGACGCTATCTGGTCCAATCCGGGGGCGAAGGACGCAACGGGTTGATGATCATTCGATCCAGTTTGGCGCGATCCCTCCGCGACCGGTATTTCCTCAAGGAAGCGCGGTCGCGGAAAGGCGCGGCTACGGCCTACGCCGCGGGCGAGAGGACGTGGATGGCGCGGTTGGCGACCATCTCGCGCGTCTTGGCGGCATAGGCCGCCATGTGGGCGGAGGCGGCGTGGGCCTTGAGGTCCTCGGGCGTCTCCCACTTCTCGATGACGACGAAGGTGTCGGGGCCGTACAGCGCCGGGAAGCCCTCGGCATCGACCGCCGGCCCATACTCCAGGCAGCCCTTCTCGGCGTGCACCGCCGGCATGTTGGCGCGGAAATGCTCCAGGATCGCGTCGCGCATGCCGGGCTTGGCGGTGATGACGGCCAGTACGTGAATCATGGGGTCTCGCTCCCTGAACGATCGAACGGAGGATCACGGCTGCAGGTTCTCGGCCTGCAGGAAGTCGAAGTCGCAGCCCTTGTCGGCCTGCAGCACATGGTCGACGAACAGCTTCTCGTAGCCGCGCCGGGCGCGCGGCGGCGGTGTCCATTCCGCGCGCCGCCGCTCCAGTTCGGCCGGATCGAGCAGCAGGTCGAGGCGGCGCTGCGACACGTCCATCTCGATCATATCGCCGTCCCGGACCAGCGCCAGCGGTCCGCCGACGGCGGCCTCGGGCGAGACGTGCAGGACGATGGAGCCGGACGCCGTGCCGCTCATCCGCGCGTCGGAAATGCGCACCATGTCCTTGACCCCGGCGCGGGCCAGCTTCTTCGGGATCGGGATGCCGCCCGCCTCCGGCATGCCGGGGGCGCCGACCGGGCCGGCATTGCGCAGGACCAGGACATGGTCGCGCGTCACGGGCAGGTCGGGGTCGTCGATCCGCGCCATCAGGTCGTCGATGCTGTCGAAGACCATGGCCGGCCCGCGGTGGCGCATCAGCGCGTCGGAGGCCGCCGCCTGCTTGATGACCGCGCCGTCGGGTGCCAGCGTGCCGCGCAGGATGCACAGGGCCTCGCCGGGCGCGATCGGGTCGGCGAGCGGACGGATGATTTTGTCGTCGACCCAGTCGGACGTCTGCGCCAGCGCCTCGCCCAGCGTGCAGCCCATGACGGTGGGCGCGTCGAGGTCGAGCCGGTCGCCGAGGCGCTTCATCAGGGCGGGCAGGCCGCCCGCGCCGTGGAAGTCCTCCATGTAGTTCTTGCCGACCGGCTTCACGTCGATCAGCACCGGCGTCTCGCGGCCGATGCGGTCGACCTCCGCCAGGTCGAGCGGGATGCCGAGGCGCCCGGCGATCGCCGACAGGTGGATGATGCAGTTGGTCGACCCGCCCAGCGCCTGCAGCACGGTGGCGGCATTGCGCAGCGAGGCGGCCGTGATCACCTCGCTCGGGCGCGGGCCGCCGGCGATCGCCATCTCGGCCGCGCGCCGCCCCGCCGCCTCGGCGTGGCGCAGGCGCTCGGAATGGACCGCCGGGATCGAGGTGCCGCCGGTCAGCATCAGCCCCAGCGTCTCGGCCATCGCGGCCATGGTGCTGGCGGTGCCCATGATGGTGCAGGTGCCGTGGCTCGACACCAGCCGGCCGTGCGCGTCGGCCAGCTGCTGGTCGCTGATCTCGTCGGCGCGGTGGGCGGCCCACAGGCGGCGGCAGTCGGAGCAGGCGCCGAGCCGCTCCTTCTCGAAGCGGCCGGTGACGGTCGGCCCCACCACCAGCATCACCGCCGGCATGTCGGCGCTGATCGCCCCCATGATCTGCGCCGGCACCGTCTTGTCGCAACCGCCGATCAGCACCGCCGCGTCGATCGGCTGGCGTCCCAGCATCTCCTCGGTGTCCATCGCCATCAGGTTGCGCAGGATCATGGTCGAGGGGTGGATGAAGGATTCGTGCAGCGATATGGTGTGGAAGACGAAAGGGATGGCGCCGGCGTCGCGGATCCCGCGCGACACCGCCTCGATCAGCTTCGGCACCGTGGCGTGGCAGGGGTTGAAGTCCGACGCGGTGGAGGCGATGCCGACGATCGGCCGGTCGAGCGCGCGATCGTCGTAGCCGGCCGACTTCAGGAAGGCGCCGCGCAGGTAGAGCGCGAACCCCTCGTCGCCGTAGCTTGTCAGGCGCGACCGCAGACCCGTCTTCTTCATGTTCCGGCTTTCCAGGCAGTGGGCGCAGGAGCCTGCGAATCCGCGCGCGCCCTGTCAACAATCCGTCGCCCATACGCCGCATTTTGCTGCTGCCGGCGCCCGGCTGTTGACATTGCATTCCGCCGCCGAGATCGTCCGACGCAAACGGACAGGGGGAACGCCAGCATCATGAAACGCATCGGCCTCGTCGGCGCCGGCTGGGTCACCCAGCATCATCTGGACGGCTATCGGGCCCTTGGGGACCGGGTGCAGGTCGTGGCGATCGCCGACCCCTCGCCCGCCGCCCGCGACGCCCGGGCCGCCGAATACGGCATCCCCCGCACCTACCCGGACGCCGCCGCCATGCTCGCGGCCGAGGAACTCGACGCCGTCGACGTGGCGGTGCCGCGCGAGCACCATGCGGCGGTCTGCCTGCTGGCCGCCGACCGCGGCCTGCCGATCCTCTGCCAGAAGCCGCTCGCCCCCACCCTGCCCGAGGCCGAGGCGCTGGTCGCCTGCATCGACGACCGGGTCCGTCTGATGGTCCACGAGAACTGGCGCTTCCGGCCGCACTACCGCCACATCCGCCGCTGGCTCGACGAGGGGCGTATCGGCCGGCCGCGCCAGGCACAGCTGGCGATCCTGACCAGCGGCCTGCTGCCGGATGCCGACGGCCGTCTGCCGGCGGTCGTCCGCCAGCCCTTCATGGCCGACCTGGAGCGGATGCTGCTGATGGAGGTGCTGATCCACCATGTCGACGCGCTGCGGTTCCTGCTGGGGCCGCTGGCGCTCCTCGGCGCCACGCTCGGCAAGTCCTGCGCGCGCATCCGCGGCGAGGACCGGGCCAGCCTCGCCATGCGTTCGGCCGACGGGGCCGCCGTCACCCTGTTCGGCGACTTCATGGCCCACGGCCACCCGCCGCAGCAGCTCGACCGGCTGGAGATCTATGGCGAGGCCGGCACGATCCGCCTCGCCGCCGCCCGGCTGGAACTGGTCCGGCCGGACGGCACCGAGACGGCGGCACTCGACCTCGACGCCAACTACAAGGCGTCCTACCGCGACACCATCGCCCATTTCCTCGACCGGCTGGACGATGGCGCGCCCTTCGAGACTGCGCCTGCCGACAACCTGGAGACGCTGCGCATCGTCGAGCGCGCCTACGCGATCGGGTAGGCGCCGTCGATTCAGGCCCGCTTGGCCAGCAGCTGCATCTCCCAGGCGAAGGCGACCGCGCTGGCGCCGCCATGGTCGGCCAGCACCTCGGTCAGGGCGGTGGCCGTGCCCTCGCGAGCCCAGTCGCGCTGCCATTCGGCCAGCACCGCCATCCAGGTCATGGGCACGGCACCCGCCGCGGTCATGCGGCGCACGGCCATGTCGTGCGCCTCGGCCGAGACCCCGCCCGAGGCGTCCGTCACGATGAACACGTCATAGTCTTCTTCCAGGGCATGGATCGTCGGCATCGCCAGGCAGATCTCGGTCCACAGCGCGGCCAGGATGAGCTGCCGGCGGCCGGTCTTCTCCACCGCCTCGACGACGCGGCGATCCTCCCAGGTGTTGATGGTCGTGCGGTCGATCGGCTTCTGCTCGGGAAAGGCGTCCTGAAGCCCCTTGATGATGTAGCCGCCGCGCTCCTCCAGGACGGTCGTCAGGATCACCGGGACGCCGAACGCCTTCGCCCCCTTGGCCAGGCCGACCACGTTGTTGACGACCATGGTCGGCTCATGGCTGTGCAGGTTGGCGAACTGGTAGGGCTGGTGGTCGATCAGGACGAGCACGCTGTCCTCGGGGCGCAGCAGCGCGCCGATGCCGTTCTTGGCGGTCATTTCCGAAACTCCTTCGATCGGTTGATCCTGGCAGGCTCGCCGCTCCGACATTGCGGCGCCGGATTGGGCGAACCGCCGCTGGGCCCCCAGGTACCCGGATCGGCCCGTACGCCGATTGATCGAATCCGCCCGCCATTGCCGGAAACCGCCGCGGCAGTCGCGCCCGCTGCACGCCTTGCCTGCATCCCCTCGCAGCACCACCTCAGCGCCGACAGCCAGGGAGAGTGACGGCCAGGGATGACGGCCGCGCGAGCCCGGGCGCTGGAATATCAACCAGGAAAGGAGCCGGGCTCGGGGCATGAATCGGCAGATGCTGTATGATGGATCGACGGGCGCGCGATGCCCCGTATCGGTCCCGACGCGCCGGTCGACGATCGGCATCTTCCGCCACCGCTCCGACAATTCGGGCGGAACCCTGGTCGGTGCCCCGGGACAGGACGCACACCTGCTGATCTTTCAGCTGCGCGAACAGCCCGCACACGAATACTGGCGCGGTGGAAGACCGCTCGACATGCCGGCCGCCGCCGCCGGGAGCCTGGGAATCCGCGACCTGCGCCGGGAAACGGCCGCCGTGCTCGCCAACCCCGTCGACAGCCTGCACGTCCACCTGCCGCGCGCCGCCCTCGACGACCTGGCCGAGGATGCGGGGGCGCCGCCGATCGACGAACTCGGCGCGGAACAGGTATGGCAGCCCGGCGACGCGACGATGCAGCGCCTCCACCCCATCCTGGTGGATGTCCTGGACAAACCCGGCCGGGCGAGCAAGCCGTTCGTCGACCATCTGGTCCTGGCCGTGGCCACCCACATCGCCGCTACCTATGGCGGCATGCGGGCCGGCTCGATCCGGCGCGGCGGCCTGGCACCCTGGCAGGTGAAGCGCGCCCGGGAGATGCTGGCCGCGAACCTGGCCAAGGAAGTCTCGCTGCTCGAGGTCGCCGAGGCCTGCGGCCTGTCGCCCTCGTACTTCTCCCGGGCATTCCGCAAAGCGACCGGGGAGACCCCGCACGCGTGGCTCCAGTCCTGCCGGATCGAGCGCGCCCGGGACCTGCTGCGCGACCCCGACCAGCCGCTGGCGGAGATCGCGCTCCGCTGCGGCTTTGCCGACCAGAGCCATTTCACCCGGATGTTCCGGCGCGCGACGGGCATGGGGCCCGGGGCGTGGCGCCGCCTGCGTCCCCGCCCAATATCGCAATAGCCGAGATCGCAATAGGCGCCAGGTCTGGGCGGGCCCTCAGTCCCGCCGGGCTCGCCGCCGGGTCCGGCCGGGGCTGCCGTCGCGGGCGGCGATGCGCTGCAGGTAGGCGTCCTTGCTGGGCCGGACATGGTGGACGCAGAGCTCGGCCAGGGCCCAGGCGTCGCTGCCGGCCAGGTATTCGATCATCAGGGCATGGTGGGCGCGGGAGACCTTGAGCTGCTCCGGCTCGGCCAGGGTCTTGGCGCGGATGGCGTAGGTCAGGTCCATGTACTGCTTGACCAGGCCCAGCAGGTATTCGTTGCCGCACAGGCCGAACAGCGTGGTGTGGAAGCGGTCGTTGGCCTCGTGGACCCCGCGCAGGTCGCCCGTGTCGGCGCAGCGCTCGTAGTCGGCATGGATGGCGGCGAGCCGGGCGATGTCCTCGGGATGGGCCGGCAGCGGGATGCGCAATGCGGCCTGCCGCTGCAGCATCTCGCGCACCTCGTAGATCTGCAGCACCTCCTCGGCCGTGAAGCTGCGCACGGCCGCACCCTTGTTGCGCTCGCGCAGGACGATCCCGGCCCGCTCCAGCCGCACCAGCGCCTGGCGCACGAAGTGGCGCGACCCGCCGAAGCGGTGGTGCAGATGTTCCTCGCGCAGGCGCGCGCCCGGCTCCAGGCGCCCGAAGATGATGTCCTCCTCGATCTCGCGGGCGATCTGTTCTTCCAGCGTGGCGTTGTCCTCCGCGGGTCGCGCGTCGGGCAGTAGAGTGTGGTCGGGCATGCGAGTCCGATGGCGATTGCTTGCCAAAATTATAGGCAGGCGCGGCGAAAGGCGAATGGTTTGCCGCTGCCGGCCGCGAAGACTTCACGCGGGAGGGGCAAGATGGATCTGGAACTGGCCGGGCGGACGGTGGCGGTGACCGGCGCCAGCAAGGGGATCGGGCTGGCGGTGGCCGAAGGCTTCGCGGCCGAAGGGTGCAACCTGCACCTGGTGGCACGCAGCGCCGACGCCCTGGAGCGGGCGGCCGATGCCATCCGGGCCCGCCGCCAGGTGTCGGTCGCGACGCACGCGATCGACCTGGCCGCCGCCGGCTCGGCCGAGGCGCTGGCCGAGGCATGCGGGGATGCGGACATCCTCGTCAACAATGCCGGCGCCATCCCGGGCGGCAGCCTGGATGCGGTCGACGAGGCCCGCTGGCGGGCCGCCTGGGACCTCAAGGTGTTCGGCTACGTCAACATCTGCCGCGCCTTCCACGGGCGCATGAAGGCCCGGCGCTCGGGCGTCATCGTCAACGTCATCGGGCTGGCGGGCGAGCGCTTCGACTATGGCTACATCGCCGGCAGCACCGGCAATGCCGGGCTGATGGCCTTCACCCGGGCGCTCGGCAGCTACAGCCTGGAGCACGGCGTGCGGGTGCTGGCGGTCAACCCCGGCGCGGTGATGACCGACCGCATCGTCCAGCTCATGCGCACCCGCGCCGAGGCCGACCACGGCGACCCCGAGCGCTGGCGCGAATACTTCCGGCACCTGCCGATGGGCCGCCCGGCCGAGCCGCGCGAGGTCGCCGACCTCGTCGTCTTCCTGGGCTCGGCCCGCGCCTCCTACCTGAGCGGCGTGGTCTATGCCGTCGACGGCGGGGCCGCCGCCCGCAGCGGCAGCCCGCCCGCATAGGTGGAGATCGGGGCGGCCCAACCCGCCCCTCCGCCAACCCGCCCCTTCCGATCCTCCGGCGCTGGCCCTAGAGTGCGGCGATAAACGCTTTCGGGAGGAACCTGGTGAAGATTACCCGCTACCTCGGCCTGGCCGCGCTTGCCGGCGTCCTCGCATCCGCGTCGGTCGCTTCGGCGCAGACGGCGATCAAGGTCGGCTACCCGCTGCCCAACGCCTCGCACTACGGCGCCGGCGCCGACGCCTTCGCGGCCGAACTCGCGAAGACGACCGGGGGCCGCTACAAGGTCGAGCAGTTCCCGGCCAGCGCGCTCGGCGGCGAGCGCGAGATGATCGAAAGCGTCCAGCTCGGCACCCTCGATGCCGTGCTCACGTCCAGCGGGCCGGTGTCGAACTTCGTGCCGGACGTGGCGGTCACCGACATCCCCTTCCTCTTCCGCGACACCGCCCACGCCCGCGCCGTGCTCGACGGGCCGATCGGCGAGGAACTGCTGGCCAAGTTCCCGCCCAAGGGCCTGATCGCGCTGGCCTGGGGCGAGCAGGGCTTCCGCCACCTGACCAACGGCAAGCGGGCGATCGCCGCGCCGGAGGACATGAAGGGCCTCAAGGTGCGCACCATGGAGAACCAGGTGCACATGCTGGCCTTCCGCACGCTGGGCGCCAACCCGACGCCGATGGCCTGGCCGGAGGTCATCCAGGGCCTGCAGCAGGGCACCATCGACGGCCAGGAGAACCCGATCTCGGTGATCGTCAGCGCCAAGATGTCCGAGGTGCAGAAGCATCTGACCCTGACCCGGCATGTCTTCTCGCCCGCCCTGGTGATCTTCTCCAAGCAGCGCTGGGACGGACTCAACGACGCCGACAAGGCCGCCTTCAAGGCGGCGGGCAAGGCCGCGGCCGCCGCCATGCGCCGCTTCGTCGACGAGGTCGAGACCAAGGGCGTCGAGACCCTGAAGGGCCAGGGCATGCAGGTCGTCACCAGCGTCGACACCGCGAAGTTCCAGACCGTGCTGGCCCCGGCCTATGCCGAGTACGCCAAGCGCTTCGGCCAGGAGCGCATCGACCGCATCCGCAACTACAAGTAGGGCGGCGCTCGCAGAAGCGCGGACCGGCCGGGTCCATCCGGCCGGTCCCCTCGTCTCCGCCATCCTCGATATCGGGCCGCCCCCATGTTTGCCACCATCGACCGCGTAGTGCTCGGCGCCAACCGGGTGGCGATGATCGCCGCGCTGGCGGCCATGTCGGCCATCGTCTTCGTCAACGTCATGCTGCGCTACCTCACCTCGGAGTCGATCGTCTGGGCCGAGGAGGTGGCGCGCTACCTGATGATCTGGATGACCCTGCTCGGCATCGGCCCGGTGCTGCGGGTCGGCGGTCATGTCGCCATCGACAACCTCCAGGATGCCGTGTCGCCGGCCGCGGCCCGGCTCGTGCGGCTGGCGATCGTCGCGGTCGTCCTGGCGTTCTGCCTGTTCCTGGTGTGGGTCGGCTGGCGCTTCGCCCAGCGCACCATGGTCCAGACGACGCCCGTGCTGGAGATCCCGTTCGGCTGGGTCGCCGCCGCGATCCCGGTCGGCGGCGCGCTCGCCGTCTGGCACCTGCTGGCGGTGGCCACCGGCTTCGTCAAGGAACGCCGGTTCGAGCAGAGCGACGAGATGCACGGCAACGAGGCGGGCTCGCTATGATCACCGCCACCCTGTTCGGCAGCCTGGTGCTGCTGCTGGCGCTGGGCGTCCCGGTCGCGTTCGCGATCGGCGGCGCCACCTTCGCCGCCATGTCGATCCAGGGCCTGCCCTACATCTCGCTGGTGCAGAAGCTGTTCACCGGCATCGACAGCTTCCCGCTGATGGCGATCCCGTTCTTCCTGCTGGCCGCCGAGCTGATGACGGGCGGTGCGCTGGCGCATGTGCTGCTGCGCTTCGCCGCGATGTTCGTCGGGCATCGGCGCGGCGGGCTCGGCCACACCAACGTCCTGACGATCACCTTCTTCTCCGGCATCAGCGGCTCGGCGCTGGCCGATGCGGCCGGCCCGGGGGCGATCCTGATCCGCATGATGCGGCAGTCGGGCTATCCGCCGGCCTATGCCGCCGCCCTCACCGCCTCGGCCTCGATCGTCGGCCCGATCATCCCGCCCTCGATCATCATGATCATCTACGCCCTGCAGGACCAGCGGGTGTCGGTGCTGGCGCTGTTCTGGGCCGGTGTCATCCCCGGGCTGATGATCTCGGGCGTGCTGCTGGCCTACAATGCCTGGATCAGCCGACGGCACAACTACCGCGGCGAGGGCGGCCCGCCGACCCTGGCCGAGATCGTGACGACCACCTGGCGCGCCCTGCCGGCACTGTTCCTGCCGGTCGTCATCGTCGGCGGCATCCACAGCGGCGCCTTCACCCCGACCGAGGCGTCGGTGGTGGCGGTGGTCTATGCCCTCCTCGTCGGCCGCTTCGTCTACGGGACGCTCGCCTGGGGCATGCTGCCCGGCATCCTGACCCGCTCGGCCCTGCTGACGGCATCCGTGCTCCTGATCGTCGCCATGTCGTCGGCCTTCGCCTGGGTCCTGACCTACGCCCAGGTGCCGCAGGCGCTGGCGTCGTGGATCGGTACGCTGGAGCTGTCCCCGATCGCCTTCCTGATCGGCGTCAACGTCCTGCTGCTGCTGTTCGGGATCTTCATCGAGCCCCTGCCGGGCGTCATGGTGCTGGTGCCGATCCTGGCGCCGATGGCAGCCGCGCTCGGCATCGATCCGGTGCAGTTCGCCATCATCGTCATCGTCAACCTGACCATGGGGCTGATCACGCCGCCGGTCGGCGGGCTGCTCTTCATCGTCTCGCTGGTTGCCCGGGTGCCGATGTCGGCCCTGTCGCGGGCCCTGATGCCGATGCTCGCCCTGCAGATCCTGGTCCTGCTGGCGCTGACGCTGGTGCCCGAGATCAGCACCTTCCTGCCCCGGCTGGTCGGCCGGCACTGACCCGGCCGGCCGCCGGGCGCGAGGCGATCAGCGACGCGGTCGGGCGGCGGCGATCGCCGCGCGAATCTCCATCAGGCTGTAGGGCTTCTTCAGCACCACGTGGTCGCGCGACAGCTGGTCCAGGATGCCGGTCTCCGCGAAGCCCGTCATCACCATCACCGGCCGGTCGGGATGCCGCAGCCGCAGCTGCCGCGAGACCTCCTGCCCGGTCATCTCCGGCATCGCGTAGTCGACGATCGCCAGGTCATATGCCGTCCCGTCATCGACCGACGCCAGCGCTGCGGGCCCGTCCGCAAAGGCGATGACGGTGTGGCCGTCGCCGGTCAGCACGGCACGCGTGTATTCCCGCACCGCGGGATTGTCCTCGACCAGCAGGACCCGGACAGGCTGGCCATGGATGCCCGTGTCGGGCGAATCGACCCCATCGCCCTCCGGCTGGAGTTCCGCCTCCGCTGCGTCGACACGCGGCAGGTAGACGCACACGGTCGTGCCCCGGCCGGGCGCGCTCTCGATCGCCACGTCGCCGCCCGACTGCCGCGCCACGCCATGCACCATGCTGAGGCCGAGCCCGGTGCCGCGGCCGACCTGCTTGGTGGTGAAGAACGGATCGAACGCCTTCGACCTCACCTCCTCCGTCATCCCGGTGCCGCAGTCGCTGACCGACAGCACGACGAGGTCCCCCGCGACGGCGACCGGTCGCGGCGCCGCGGCCGGCAGGTTCTCCACGCCGAGCCGGATCGGCCCGCCCTTGGCCATGGCGTCCCTGGCGTTGATGACGAGGTTGAGAATCAGCGCCTCGAGCTGGCTGCGGTCGGTGAAGACGAACCAGTCCTCGTCCGGCAGATCGATGCCGATCGGATGCAGCGGGCCGATCGTCTGCTGCAGGAAGTCTTCCAGCCGCCGCAGGATGCGCGGCAGCGACAGCTTGCGCCGGATGAAGTGCTGGCGCCTGGCAAAGGACAGGAGCTGCGCGGTCAGCCGCGCCGCCTGGTGCCCCGCCTGGGCCACGTTGGCGAGCAGCCGCTGCGCGCGGGCATCCTTGACCCGTTCGCGAACCATCTCGACGCCGCCCAGGATCACCGTCAGGAGGTTGTTGAAGTCATGCGCGATGCCGCCGGTAAGCTGGCCCAGCGCCTCGATCTTCTGCGACTGGCGCAGCTGCGCCTCGACCCGCTCGCGATCCCCGATTTCGACCAGCAACCGCGCGTTGGCGTCGGCCAGCTCCTGCGTGCGCCGGGCGACGCGATCCTCCAGCCCGTCGTTGAGGGACCGAAGCGCCTCCTCGGCGCGGCGCAGGCGCATCAGCGCGCGCACCGAGGCGACCAGTTCCTCGGGCTCGACCGGCTCGATGAGATACGAATCGGCGCCCGCGTCCAGGCCGCGCACCCGGTCGGCCCGGGTCACGAACGAGGCCGAGGTCTGCAGGACGAACACCGACGGATAATGCTCCTTGATGCGGCGGCAGATCTCGAGCCCGCTGACGTCCGGCATCTGGACATCCAGGACCACCAGATGGGGCGGTGCGGCCCGGATCAGCGCCCATGCGGCCTCGCCGGACGCAGCCTCGGCCACCTCGTAGCCGGCGCGCCGCAGCACGCGGCTGCGCGCATAGCGCGCCGCTTCGTTGTCGTCGACGTTGAGGATGGTCTCGCTGCTCTCCTGCGTCATGGCCTGATCTCCGGCCCCCCCGGATCGCCGGCCAACTGCGCGACGAGCGCCAGGGCCCCGTCCCGATCGATGTCGGCCTTGGACAGGATGGCACGGGCATGGGACAGGCGCTGCACCTCGGCCGCGTCCAGCACCGAGGAGGTGACGATCACCACCGGAATTCCGGCGGTGGCCGGATCCCCCGCCAGCTGCTCCAGCGTCTCGAACCCGTTCATCCGCGGCATGCGCAGATCCAGGAAGATCAGGCGGGGCCGCTCGGTGCGCGCGCGCTCCAACCCTTCCTCGCCGTCCACCGCCTCGATCACGGGATGCGGTCCGCTGGCGAGACATTGCCGCAGCACATAGCGCGCCTGGTCCTCGTCGTCGATGACGAGGATCGGCCGGCCTTCGCGGACGGGGTCCGGGTCGGCCGTGGGCGCCGGGCGGATCGGGATCGTCAGCGAGAAGGTCGAGCCCACACCGGGCTCGCTGTGCACCTCCAACTCGCCGCCGAGCAGGCCCGCCAGCCGCCGCGACAGCGGCAGCCCGAGCCCGGTGCCGCGGACATGGGCCTGGAGCGGATGCTCGATCTGGACGAACTCGTGGAAGATGCGCTCCAGGTCGTCGGGCGCGATGCCGATGCCGGTGTCGCTGACCCGGAACTGCACCATGTCCCGGATGCGGTCATGGGTGGTCGTCATGCGGACCGTCCCGGCCTGCGTGTATTTGAGGGCGTTGGAGATCAGGTTGCGCAGGATCTGCGAGACCTTGCCCTCGTCCGACAGCACCATGGGAATGTCGGACGCATCGTCCAGGACCAGGTTCACCTGGCTGTTGGTCAGCAGCGGCCGCAGGACGCCGCGCAGCGTCGCGATCAGGTCCGGGACCGAGAATTGCTCAAGGCGGACGTCGGTCTTGCCGGCCTCGACCTTGGCGATGTCCAGCAGGTCGTTGACCAGCTCGATCAGGCTCTGGGCGGAACTGCGGATGTAACCGACCTGGCGCTCCTGCTCCGGCGAAAGCTCGCCGTCCACATGGTCGAGAAGCAGGCGGGAGATGGCCATCATGGAGTTCAGCGGCGTGCGGAACTCGTGGCTCATGTTGGACAGGAACCGGCTCTTCAGTTCGCTGGCACGGCGCAGCTGCTCGGCCTGGTCATCCAGTTCCGAATAGAGTGCCACCACCCCGCGGTTGGTGCTCTCGAGCTCCAGGTTGAGCGCGGCGATCTCGTCATCCTTCCGGCGCAGCGCCGCGCGCGCGGCATCGAGCTCGGCCAGCAGCGCGTCCATTTCCGGGGCCGGCCGGACACGGCCGCCTCCCGTCCCCCCGTCCAGAAGGTGCCCGAAGCTCGCGGCGTCGATCTGCGCCGCGCCGGCCAGCCGCTTGACCAGGACGACGCGGCTGCCGCCGCTGGCGCCGGCATGGATCTCGAAGCGATCCATCAGGCGGCGCGCGGAGGCGATGCCCAGCCCGGCATCGCCGGCGCGGCCGTCCGCGATCTCCGCCAGGCCGGGAATTCCCGGGCCGCCGACGCTCACCGCCATGCTGAGGGACGCCCGCTTGGCACGGTCCAGCAATTCGAACTCGACCGTCCCCCCGCCGGCATGGGCCAGCGCGATCCGCACCACCTCCGACAGGGCCGTGGCGATGCGGGTCTGGTCGTGCACATCGAACCCCACCGCACGCGCGATGTCGCGCGCGGCCTGCCGGATCTGGACGAGATCGTCGTCGCCGGCCGCCGACATGCGCAGGACGGGGACGCTCACGCGGCCAGTTCCTTGATGACCAGGATGGTGGCGTCGTCGCGGCCGCGCTCATGGTCGCGGAAGACGACCCCGGCGATCACGGCGGGGTCGCGGGCCAACAGGCCGGGATAGGCGTCGATCGTCCATTGGCTCGACAGTCCGTCGGAATGGAGAATGGCGACGCAAGGCGGCTCGAAAGGATATTCGAACGCCCGGATCCGCGAGGCGATGCCGCCGGCCGTGCCGTTCATCGACACCATGCGGCGAAGGCCGCGGGCGGCCAGGGCCCCGGCGACGTTGCCGACCCCGCAGAAGCTGACGCTGTGTCGGCCGGGGTCGATGCAGGCGACCGCGACCGCGCCGCCGCGCGTCGACCGCATGCCGAGATGGATCCGTTCCAGCATTGCCGCCGGCTCGCAGATCGGCGCGTCCAGGAAGCGGGCCAGGGCCATGGCCGCGGCGTCCGCCGCCTGGGGCCCATGGCCCAGCCCGTCGGCCACCACGCAGCAGACGCGCGGCCCGTCGCAGCGAATGGCCCAGGCATCGCCCGACACCGTCTCCCCGGCCTTGGCGACCGCGATCGAGCCCACCGCCCAGCCCGCCAGCGGGCCGTCGATCGACGGCCCGGACGCGCGGTCGGCGCGCAGCCGCGCCAGAACGACCGTTCCCTGGCCCGGACGCGAATAGCAGTCGAACCCGTCCGACATCCGGATGGCGGCCCCGAATCCCGTTCCGGGAGTCCCGCCGGTGGAGTAGCCGTCGCGAAAGCAGGCCTCCGGATCCGCCATGCCCCGGCCCCGGTCGAGCCAGAGCCCCTGCAGGCAGACATCGTCCCCATGGCGCACCTGCCCGAAGATCATCGCGCCGCCGCCGCCATGGCGAACCGTATTGCCGGACAGCTCGGTGACGACGACGGCCAGGCGGGCCTGGTCCTCCTCGCTGAATCCGCATGCGCGCGCGATGCGCACCGCCTCGCGGCGGGCGACCGATACCTGGCTCGGATCGACGAGGGGAAAGCGCTCCATGCCTATTTCCAACGCGCGATGGTCACGCGAGTGCCGCGTCCGACCTCCGTCGCGATGGAAAATTCGTTGGAGAGCTGGCGGGCGCCGGACAGGCCGAGCCCCATGCCACGGCCGGTGGTGAAGCCCGGCCGCAGCGCCGCATCCACGTCGGGAATCCCAGGTCCGGTGTCCTCGAACACGATCCGGACGCCGCGACGCCCCCCCTCCTGCAGCCGCTCGATGCTGGCATGGCCGCCGCCGCCATGGTCGAGGGTGTTGCGCGCGAGTTCGCTGGCCGCGGTTATGATCTTCGTCTGGTCGACGAGCGACAGGCCGGCCTCGAGCGCGGCCGCACGGACGATCTGGCGGATGCGCACGACATCGTCCGATGCTCGGATCGGGTGGCGCTCAGAATTCGCCGGCGGCATGGTCGGCTTCGAGGCCGCTCTCCGCTACGCGCCGCTGGATGAGCGCCATGCCGCGTTCCGCGTTGAGCGCGGTCTTGACGCCCGGAAGGCTCAGCCCGAGCTCGACCAGGGTGATCGCCACCGCCGGCCGCATCCCGACCACCACCGTGTCGGCGTCCAGCATCCGCGCGACGCCCGCGATGTTGGCCAGCATCCGGCCGATGAAGCTGTCGACGATCTCCAGCGCCGAAATGTCGATCAGCACCCCCTTCGCCCCGGCCTTGACGATCATGTTGCTGAGGTCTTCCTCCAGCGCCATGGCGACGCTGTCATGGAGGTCGACCTGGATCGTCACCAGCAGGGCCGCACCGATCTTGAGGATCGGAATGCGATCCATGCCTATGCCTCCACCACCGGGCGGCGGGTGACGACCGCGCGGCCGGTCTTGAGCAGGGCGTGGGCCAGCGCCTCGGCCAGGGTCGCCTTCGATACGACCGACAGCTCGACGCCGAGATGGACCATCGTCTGGGCGATCTGCGGGCGGATGCCGCTGATGATGCAGTCCGCCCCCATCAGCCGGGCGGCCGCGATCGTCTTCAGCAGGTGCTGGGCGACCAGCGTGTCGACCGTCGGCACGCCGGTAATGTCGATGATCGTCATCTGGGCGCTCTGGTCGACGATCGCCTGCAGCAGGTTCTCCATCACCACCTGGGTGCGCGAGCTGTCCAGCGTGCCGATCAGCGGCACCGCCAGGATGCCGTCCCACAGCTTCACCACCGGGGTCGACAGCTCCGCGATCTCCTGCTGCTGGCGGATGATGATCTCCTCGCGGTTGCGCACGAAGGCATCCATGAGCCGCAGGGCCAGGCCGTCGACCAGCTCCGTCGATGCCAGCGTCTCCCGCAGTGCGATCGCCGGGGCCTTGGCGTGCTCCCGGCCGATCGCATCGACCAGCGGCCGCTTCAGCGACAAGAGGAAGCCGACCGTCTCGGTGACGCCGAAGCCCTGGGTGGCGCGGTTCCTGGAAATCTCCGCCAGCAGGTCCTGCAGCCGGTCGGAGACCTCTTCGGTGCCGCCCGACGATTCCTTGAGCGCTTCCAGCACCGCGCGGCACTGGGCCTCGATCTCCCGCCCCGTCAATCGCCGCTCGGTACCGCCCAGGGACAGCACCCGCTGCCATTCCCGCAGGATCTCGTCCTCGTGGGCGGCGACGATCCCGTTCAATGATGCCGGTTGTCGAGCCATCGGCAAACCTCGATCTGTTCCAGGTCCAACCGGCCCGCGAGCCCGGGCCGGACGATCTGTAAGTGCTCCTCGTTTAGCGCAACCGGGGCGGCGCCGGTTAGTGGATTCTGGGCAGTATCGGGGACGACGGGGGCTTCCGCTGGCGGGCTGACCCGTGGGAGGCTCGCCGATCGACGATCCGCGGATTGAGGAGATCCCCTGCCCATGACCATGGAAATCGAGTGGCGCCGGCTGCGCGCCGACCAGTTGCGCCGCCAGGCCGAGGCGGATGCCATCGTCATCCTGCCGGTCGGCTCGATCGAGCAGCACGGCCCGCACCTGCCGGTCGAGGTCGACTCGATGCTGGGCGAGACCGTGGCGCTGGAAGCCGCGCGCCGGGTCGCCGCCCAGGGGGAGCCGATCCTGGTCCTGCCCATGCTGTGGACCGGCCTGTCGGAGCACCACATGAGCTTCGGCGGCACCATCACGCTGGACGACGCCACCTTCCTGGCCGTCCTGCGCTGCATCGTCCGCTCGGTGGTCCGCCACGGCTTCCGGCGGATCGTGCTGCTCAACGGGCATGGCGGCAACGACAACGCGATGCGGGTCGCAGCCGACATGCTGACGCCGGAGTTCCAGGTGCCGATCGTCCAGTTCACCTACTGGTACGCTGCCGCCGAGCCGATCGCCGCCATCCTGGAGACCCAGACCGGCCTGCGCCATGCCTGCGAGGCGGAAACCTCGATGATGATGGCGCTCCGGCCCGAGCTGGTGGCGCGCGACCGGATCCCGCTCGCCAAGTCGAACGTGACCCCGGAGGTGTCGCAGTTGGTGGGCGGCGGCATGTATCGCTGGCGGACGCTGGGCGCCATGTCGGCCTCCGGGGTGATGGGCAACCCCGAGGCAGCGACGCCCGAGAAGGGCGAGCGGCTGATTGCCGGCATTGCCGACGAACTGGCGCGAAAGCTGCTCAACCGGGACTTCTGGTCGCTGCCGTTCCTGTCGGAACCGGTCGGCGCGTAACGGAAGAGGCACGGGGGACATGCCCAGGATCGATGGCAGCCGGCTGATCGCCGACCTGAAGCGGATGGCCGATTTCGGCCGCTACAAGACCGGGGTGCACCGCCCCACCTTCTCGCCCCAGGACGTGGAGTCGCGCCACTGGCTGGCCGGGCGGATGCTCGAGGCCGGCCTCGAGCCGACCATCGACGGCATCGGCAACGTCATCGGCCGGCGGCCGGGCGACGGCCCGCGGCTGCTGCTGGGCTCGCACACCGACACCCAGCCGCAGGGCGGCTGGCTCGACGGCGTCATGGGCGTGCTGTACGGGGTCGAGGTCGCCCGCGCCTTCCAGGAGGACCCGGCGACGGCCGGGGTCGGCGTCGAGGTCGCCTCCTGGGCCGACGAGGAAAGCCACTACATGAGCTTCCTCGGCAGCAAGTCGTTCGTCGGCGAGCTGAGCGAGGCCGATATCGACGCCACCCGCAACCGGGACGACGGCACCCCGCTGCGCGACGCGTTGGAGCGGGCCGGGTTTGCCGGCCGGCCGCGCATCGCCGTCGACGAACAGCGCTATGTCGGCTACCTCGAAGCGCATATCGAGCAGGGCGGCTACCTGGAGAGCGAACGGCGCCGGATCGGCGTGGTCACCTCGATCGTCGGCATCCACGGCTACCGGATCCGCTTCTCGGGCGTGCAGAACCATGCCGGGACCACGCCGATGCCGATCCGGCGCGACGCGGGCGTGGCGCTGGTGCGCTTCTGCACCACACTCTACGAGCGCTTCGCCGCGGTCAGCGGGCCCCGCTCGGTGTGGACGGTCGGCCGCATCACCCTGGAGCCGGGCGCCCCCGCGATCATCCCCGGCGCGGCCGAGATGCTGCTGCAGTTCCGCGACGGCGAGCCCGCGACCATGACCCGCTTCGAGGAGACGCTCTACCGCCTGGTCGAGGAGACCAACGCCGCCGGCCCCTGCCCGGTCGCGGTCGAGGTGCTGTCGCGCACGCCGCCCACGATCATGGATGCCCGCTTCCAGGCGGCGCTGGCGGCCTCGGCCGAGACCCATGTCCCCGGCCTCTGGATGTCCATGCCGTCGGCGGCCGGCCACGACGCCCAGATCGTCGCCCACCGCCTGCCCGCCGGCATGATGTTCGTGCCCTCGATCGGCGGCGTCAGCCACCACTACAGCGAGGACACCGACGAGGCCGACATCATCCTGGGCTGCCAGGTGTTCGCCGATGCCTGCTGGCGGATCCTGGCGGCGGCGCGGGGATAGGGAACACAAGGGCGGCTCGCCGTGCCGGCGGGCCGCTCCTTACCCATCGGCAGGCGGCCGGGTGCGGGCGTCCCAACCCAGCATCGAGAGCTCGGCCACCGCCTCCAGGTCCGCACGGCTCGCCCCGTCGCGGGCCAGGATCGACATGCCGCTCTGCACCGTCTGGACGAACAGGGCGAGCGCGCGGATATCGACCGACGCCGGAATCTCCCCTTCCTCGACGGCCCGCAGCAGGCGCGCCTCCAGGCGCTCGCGCGCGACGGCTCGGGCCGACCGCACCAGGTCGCCCAGCTCCGGATGCCCCTCGCTGCCGACCGACGAGAGCGTCACCATGCAGCCGCGGGGAATATCCTCGAGGCTTCCGCTCAGCGCCGCGGCCGAATCCCGCAGCAGCCACTCGACCGCCTCGCGGGCCGAGCCGGCGGAAAAGAACCGGGCCCAGACGAGCGCCTCGTAGCGCGCTTCGTAATGGCCGAGCGCCTCGGCGTAGAGCGCCTCCTTCGAGCCGAACGCCGCGTAGAGGCTGGGCGAGCCGATGCCCATCGCCTCGGTCAGGTCGGCGATCGACGTCGCCTCGAACCCCTTGATCCAGAACAGGCGCGTCGCCTTTGCCAGGGCGGCTTCGCGGTCGAACGCCCGGGGCCGCCCGCGCGCGCGGGCGGTCGGCCCCGCACCGGCTCCCGGCATCCGTCCTGATTTCTGCATCGATCGATACATAATATGTTGAACTCAGCCAGCAAAGCGCCCAGCTATTTATGTGTCGATCATTACATAATGATCGACGACAGACATGGTGTTCCCGGAGGAAGGCAGATGGCAGGTACGATGAGCGAACTGGCTGGCAAGCGCGCCCTGGTCACGGGCGGCTCCCGCGGCATCGGCGCCGCGATCGCGTTGGCGCTGGCCGAGAAGGGCGCGGACGTGGCGATCACCTACGAGCGTTCGGCCGATCGCGCCGCCGAAGTCGTGCGGGCGATTCAGGACAAGGGCCGCAAGGCGGTGGCCGTCCAGGCCGACAGCGCCGATCCGGCAGCGGTCAAGCGGTCGGTCGAGGACGCCGCCCGGACGCTGGGCGGCCTCGACATTCTCGTCAACAACGCCGGGATCGCCCTCTACGACGCGATCGCCGACGTCAGCGTCGAGCACATCGACACGCTGCTCGACGTCAACGTGCGGTCGCCGGTGCTTGCGTCCCAGGCCGCCATTCCCCACCTCCACGCAGGCGGCCGCATCATCTCGATCGGCTCGGCCGGTGCCGAACGCATCGTCGGCGACACCGGCACGGTCTACTTCATGACGAAGTCCGCGCTGCATTCGTTCACGCGCGGCCTGGCGCGCGAACTCGGGTCCCGCGACATCACGGTGAACCTGGTCCAGCCGGGATCGACCGACACGGACATGAACCCGGCCAACGGGGAATCGGCCGAGTTCCAGCGAAGCCTGATGCCGCTCGGTCGCTACGGCGAGCCGCAGGACGTGGCGGCGGCAGTCGCCTTCCTCGCCAGCCCGGCGGCCAGGCACATCACGGGGACCATCCTCACGGTGGATGGCGGCCTCAACACCTGAGCGGGGACGGCGCCCCTCGGGGGCGCCGTCCGCGGAGACCATCACTTGCCCATTGCAGGCAGCCCGATGACCTATCCCGAAACCCGGCGCACCGCCGTCGTCGAGGAGCATTTCGGCACCGCGGTCGCCGATCCCTACCGCTGGCTCGAAGGCGACGTTGGCCGCGACCCGGAGGTCGCCGCGTGGGTCGCGGACCAGGACCGGGCCGCTCGCAGCCACCTGGCCCGTTTGCCGCTGCGCGATGCGTTCCGCCGGCGGCTGACCCGGCTGTTCGATCACGAACGCCTCACCGCACCGCAGAAGCGCGGCGAGCGCTACTTCTTCCTGCGCAATGCCGGCCTCGAGAACCAGGCCGTCCTCATGGTCCGCGAGGGTACGGGCCGACCCGACCGGAGCCTCATCGACCCCAACGGCTGGTCGGCGGAGGGCACGACCGCGCTCGCCGAATGGTCGCCCTCCGAGGACGGGGCCCGGATCGCCTTCGCGGTGCAGGACGGCGGGACGGACTGGCGGACGATCCGCGTCCTCGACATCGCGAGCGGCGCAATCCTCGAGGACGAGGTCGCCTGGGCGCGGTTCACGACCATCGCCTGGGCGAAGGACGGGTCCGGCTTCTTCTATTCGCGCTTTCCCGCACCGGAGGAGGATGGTTCGCCGGTGGCGGGGCATGCGGTCTATTTCCACGCGCTAGGCACGCTCCAGCGCCAGGATCGGCTGCTCCATGCGACGCCCGACCAGCCGCACCTCGTGCACCTGGCCGACGTGACCGAGGACGGCCGGTATGCCGTCATCCACTCCTCCCCCGGCTCCGGCGGCAGCGCCCCGACCGTGGTGGATCTGGGAAGCCCGGGCTGGACGCCGCGCACGCTGGCCGCCGACTTCGACAGCTACCGGGCCGTGTTCGCCAGCATCGGCCCGAAGTTCTTCCTGACCACCCAGGACGGCGCGGCGCGCGGCAAGATCGTGACGCTGGACCTGGGCGACGCCGAGCCGGCCTTCGTCGACCTCGTCCCCGAGAAGGACGGCGTCCTCAACGACGCGGCACTGCTCGGCGGCCGGATCATCGCCTCCTATCTGGTCGACGCGAAGACCGAGGTGGAACGCTATCGGCTCGACGGCACCCCCGACGGGGCCGTGGAACTGCCCGGCATCGGCAGTGCCGGGGGCTTCCGCGGCCGCGCGACCGACGACGAGGCCTTCTTCGTCTTCACCAGCTACAACGCCCCGACCACGATCTATCGCTACGACGTGGCCGCCGATGCCAGGACGATCTGGGCGGCGCCGACGGTCGCCGCCGAGCTCGACCGGATCGTGGTCGAGCAGCGCTTCTACGCCTCGAGGGACGGCACGAAGGTCCCCATGTTCGTGGTCCGGCGCCGGGACGTCGCCGGTCCCGCCCCGACCATGCTCCATGCCTATGGCGGCTACGGGATCAGCGTCATGCCGGCCTATTCGCCGGCCCATCTGGCATGGGTGGAACAAGGCGGCATTCTGGCCGTCGCCAACATCCGCGGCGGTGGGGAGTACGGCCGGGGCTGGCACGATGCCGGCCGCCTCCTCCACAAGCAGAACAGCTTCGACGACTTCATCGCCGCCGCCGAGTATCTGAAGGCCGAAGGCATCGCTGCGCCCGACGGGCTGGTCATCCAGGGCGAGTCCAATGGCGGCCTCCTCGTCGGTGCCGTGGTCAATCAGCGGCCCGAACTCTTCGCCGCAGCACTGCCCGGCGTCGGGGTGATGGACATGCTCCGCTTCGACCGCTTCACGGCCGGTCGCTTGTGGGTCGGCGAATTCGGCGACCCGGCGAACGCGGCCGACTTCCGCAACCTTCTCGCCTACTCACCCTGCCACACCATCCGACCGGGCCGGCCCTATCCCGCCATCCTCGCGACCACCGCCGACACGGACGACCGCGTCGTGCCGGCCCACAGCTTCAAGTACGTCGCCGCGCTCCAGGCCGCCGACCTCGGCGACCGCCCCCGCCTCCTGCGCGTCGATACCCGCGCCGGCCACGGCGCCGGCAAGCCGATCGGCAAGGTGATCGAGGAAGTCGCCGACATGTGGGCGTTCGCGGCCCGCTGGACGGGGCTGGACTAGGGACGCCGGAGCGGTGGGAGCGCCGTGGCAGGACGCGCTGGCATGCGGACTGTCCCGCTATCGTCCAAGCCCCAGCACCGCCGCGTGGTGGTCGATGTGGTCGTCGATGAAGGTCTGGATGAAGAAGTAGCCGTGGTCATAGCCGGCATGGCGGCGCAGGGTGAGCTTCTGGCCGGCCCGGCGGCAGGCGGCCTCGAAGCGGTCGGGATGGAGCTGGGTCGCCAGGAACTGGTCGTCGAGGCCCTGGTCGACCAGGATGCCGGACGTCCGGGCGCCCCCCGCCACCAGTTCCGTCGCATCATAGGCGGCCCAGGCGGCGCGATCAGGGCCGAGATAGTTGCCGAACGCCTTCTCGCCCCAGGGACAGTGCGAGGGTGCCGCGATCGGGGCGAAGGCCGAGACCGTGCGGAAGCGGTCCGGGTTGCGCAGGCCGGCGACGAGCGCGCCGTGGCCGCCCATCGAATGGCCGAAGATGCCCATGCGCCCGCCGTCGATCGGGAACTCCACAGTCACCAGGTCCGGCAGTTCGCGGGTGACGTAGGAATACATGCGATAGGCGCCGCTCCAGGGCGCCGCCGTCGCATCGACATAGAAGCCCGCGCCCTGGCCGAAGTCCCAGGCCGCGTCGTCGCCCGGGAAGCGGCGGTCGCGCGGCGAGGTGTCGGGGGCGACCAGCGCGATCCCGGCCTCGGCCGCGCGGCGCAGCGCGCCCGCCTTGGTGATGAAGGTCTCTTCCGTGCAGGTCAGGCCGGCCAGGTAGAAGAGGGCCGGCACCGGCCCGCGCTCGGCCGCCGGCGGCAGGAAGACGGCGAAGCGCATCTCGCCGCCGATCTCCGCCGAGGCGTGGGACAGGTACTGGACCTGCCCGCCGAAGGCGCGGTGCCGGCCGCGCCGGGTGACGGCCATCAGAACTCCACCACGGTGCGGATCGACTTGCCCTCGTGCATCAGCTCGAAGCCCTCGTTGATGCGCTCCAGCGGCAGCTTGTGGGTGATCAGATCGTCGATGTTGACGCGGCCGTCCATGTACCAGTCGACGATCTTCGGCACGTCGGTGCGGCCGCGCGCGCCGCCGAAGGCGGTGCCCTTCCAGACGCGGCCGGTGACCAGCTGGAACGGCCGGGTCATGATCTCCTCGCCCGATGCCGCGACGCCGATGATGATGCTCTGGCCCCAGCCCTTGTGGGCGCATTCCAGCGCCTGGCGCATCACCTTCACGTTGCCGGTGCAGTCGAAGCTGTAGTCGGCGCCGCCGCCGGTCAGCTCCACCAGGTGGCCGACGATGTCGCCCGGCACATCCCTGGGGTTGACGAAGTCGGTCATGCCGAACTTGCGCGCCAGTTCCGCCTTGGCCGGGTTGAGGTCGACGCCGACGATCTGCGCCGCGCCCACCATGCGCGCACCCTGGATCACATTGAGCCCGATGCCGCCCAGGCCGAAGACGACGACGCGGGCGCCCGTCTCCACCTTGGCGGTCCAGATCACCGCGCCGATGCCGGTGGTGACGCCGCAGCCGATGTAGCAGACCTTGTCGAAGGGCGCGTCGGAGCGGATCTTGGCGAGCGCGATCTCCGGCACCACCACATGGTTCGCGAAGGTCGAGGTGCCCATGTAGTGGTAGACGGGCTTGCCCTTGTGGCTGAAGCGGCTGGTGCCGTCGGGCATGACGCCGCGGCCCTGGGTCAGGCGGATCTTCTGGCACAGGTTGGTCTTGCGCGAGAGGCAGTACTCGCACTCGCGGCATTCCGGCGTGTAGAGCGGGATGACGTGGTCGCCCGGCTTCAGGGTGGTGACGCCCGGCCCCACCTCCATCACCACCCCGGCCCCCTCGTGGCCCAGGATCGCCGGGAACAGCCCCTCGGCGTCGGCGCCCGACAGGGTGTAGTAGTCGGTGTGGCAGATCCCGGTCGCCTTCACCTCGACCAGAACCTCGCCGGCGCGCGGGCCTTCCAGGTCGACCTCGACGATCTCCAGCGGTTTCTTGGCCTCGAAGGCGACGGCGGCGCGGGTCTTCATGGCGGAGGGTGCTCCCCGTATCAGGTCGGAATCCGGCGGCGAGACTGTCTCAACCGCCGGTCCGGCGCAACTCCCGGGTCAATTCCGCCTGAAGTCAGGCCAGCCAGTCCTTGACCTTCATCCAGGCCGAGCCGGCGGCGATATGGAACGGGCGCAGGCCGTGCAGCGGGATCGGGCGCAAGGGGGCGGCGGCGAGCGGCAGCTCCGCCAGCGGCCGGCCCGACAGCGCCTCGGCGAGCGGCCGGCCGAGGGCCGAGCACAGGGCCACCCCCTTGCCGTTGCAGCCGATCGAGGCCAGCACCCCCGGGGCCAGCTCGTGCACCCGGGGCAGGCGGTCGAGCGTGATCGCGACCTGGCCGCCCCAGCCATGCTCGATCGGCTGGTCGGCCAGCCCGGGATAGAGGCGCCGCAGCATCCGCCGCTGCAGCCCGAAGGACCCCATGCCGCGCGGACCGCCGAGCCGTCCCTTGCCGCCGATCACCAGCCGGCCGTCGCGGTCGAGGCGGAAATAGCGCAGCACCTCGCGCGTGTCGGAGACCGCCGGCCGGCCCGGCAGCACCCGGGCAAGGTCGTGCGGCGACAGCGGGCTGGTCGCGACCTGGAAGCTCCACACCGGCAGCAGCCCGCGGCTGAGCGGCGGCCACAGCCCGTCGGCCAGCGCATTGGTCGCGAGCAGGATGCGGCCCGCCACCACCGACCCGCCCGGGGTGACGACGCGCCAGCGTTCCCCCGCCGGCTCGATGCCGATGGCAGGCGTCCCGCCATGGATGCGCACGCCGGCGGCGAGCGCCGCACGGGCCAGCCCCCGGGCATAGGACAGCGGCTGCACCGTCCCCCCGCCCGGCAGGGTCCAGCCGCCGAGATAGGCGCGGCTGCCGAGGACATGGGCCATCTCGTCGCGGTCCAGCATGCGCGCAGGATGGCCCATGCGCCGCCATTGCTCGACCCGGCGGCGCGAGGCGTCCATGGAGGACGGCTTGTCGGCCGGCTGCACCCAGCCGGTCCGCCCGGCATCGCAGCGGATGCCGTGGCGCTCGATCAGGGCGAAGGCGGCATCGGCGGTGCCGAGGCCGAACTCGTAGAGGCGCCGCCCCGCCTCGCGCCCGAAGGCCGCCTCGAGCTCGTCGGGGAAATGCCGGATGCCGGGGATGACCTGGCCGCCATTGCGCCCCGACGCGCCGCCGCCGGGCTCGCCCGTCTCCAGCACCACCGCGGCAACGCCACCCTCGGCGAGCGCCAGGGCCGTCGACAGCCCGGTATAGCCGGCACCGACGATCGCCACCGCCGACTCGACCTCGCCCGCCAGCGGCGGGCAATGGGGCGACGGCTCGGCGGTCGCCTGCCACAGGCTGGGCCCGCCTCCCCGCCAGCTCACGGGCGGCACTGCGGCCCGCCTATTGTTCGACGAAGGCGCGTTCGACGACGAAGTGGGCGGCCTTGGCCTGGCTGCCCTCCTCGAAGCCGCCCTCCTCCAGCATCGTCCTGGCCTCGCGCAGCATGGACGGGCTGCCGCACAGCATCAGCCGGTCGACGGCCGGGTCGAGCGGGCGGAGGCCGAGGTCGGCGAAGATGCGCCCCTCGCGGATCAGGTCGGTGATGCGGCCCTGGGTCTGGAACGGCTCGCGGGTCACCGTCGGGTAGTAGACCAGCTTCTCGCGCACCTGCTCGCCGATCAGCTCGTTCTCCGGCAGCTCGCGGGTGATGAGGTCGCGATAGGCGAGCTCGGCCACGGTCCGGCAGGTGTGCGTCAGCACCACCTTCTCGAACCGCTCGTAGGTCTCGGGATCGCGGATCAGGCTGAGGAACGGGGCAAGTCCGGTGCCGGTGCCGACCAGGTAGAGGGTGCGGCCCGGCAGCAGGTTGTCGAGCAGCAGGGTGCCGACCGGCTTGCGGCCGACCAGGATCGTCTGCCCCACCTCCAGGTGCTGCAGGCGCGAGGTCAGCGGCCCGTCCTGGACCTTGATACTGAAGAACTCCAGCGTGTCGTCGTAATAGGCGCTCGCCATGCTGTAGGCGCGGAGCAGCGGCTTGCCCTCCACCATCAGCCCGATCATCGTGAACTGGCCGCTCTGGAAGCGGAACGACGGGTCGCGGGTCGTGGTGAAGCTGAACAGCGTGTCCGTCCAGTGATGCACGGACAGGACGCGTTCCTCGCGCAGATTGCTCATGATGGAATGGGCTCGTTCGGAGGGAGGGCCGGAAGGACGGCTCTACATGGCGATGCTTTCCGCTTTTTGCTGCGAATGATTTGCAGTATCAATGATGCGGCACCGCATCGCGGCAATTGGTCGCAAGGAGGCAGCATTGCACCGACGGAACCCCGACACCGCCACCGTGATCCACCTCGCCGATCGCCGCGTCCCGTCGCGCGGCTATGAGACGGACGGGCCGGTCGCCACCCTGACCCCCGGCGAGCTGTTTCCCCTGACGGCGCTGCGATTGTGGGCGGCCCCGCACCGGGATCCGGGGGGCACCCACCAGGACTGGCGGGAAGCCTTCTCCCTGGCGGACCTGGACCATGACGCGGTGGCGGACTTCGACGCCTTCATGCGGGTCGTGCTGACCTCGTCGAGCCAGGCGCTCGACGTGCGTTGCGCCCGCTGCGCGAAGCTGGGCGCGGACGAGGTGACGTTCCTGCTGGCGGTCGGCAACCTGCAGCGACAGCGCGTCCTCGCCGCCACGCTCCTCCTCGGTCACTGGATGCCGAACACCGCGGTGAGCATCGGCCTCGGCCCGATCGGCGGGTTCGCCCGGGCCGCGGCCGATGCCGGCCTGTGGATCCCGTCGGTCCGGCTCGAGGCGCGCCGCGACGAGACCGCCTGCGTCGACCCCGGGCTGGCCCGGATCCACTGACGATGGATCACGGCGCCTGCATCAGCTTGTCCAGCGTGATCGGCAGTTCGCGGACCCGGATGCCGGTCGCGTTGTAGACGGCGTTCGCCACCGCCGCCCCGACGCCGGTGATGCCGATCTCGCCGATCCCGCGCGCGCCGAGCGGGGACCGCGGATCGGGGATGTCGGTCCAGATCACCTCGATCTCCGGCACGTCGAGATGGACCGGCACATGGTACTCCGCCAGCGACGGGTTCATGATCCGGCCGGTGCGCTCGTCGAACAGGGTCTCCTCGGTCAGCGCCAGGCCCAGACCCATGATGATCCCGCCGCGGAACTGGCTGGCGGCCGTCTTGGGATTGAGGATGCGACCGGTATCGAACGCGCCGAGCCACCGCGTCACCCGGGTCTCGCCGGTGATGGCGTTGACGCGCACCTCGGCGAACTGCGCGCCGTAGGAATGCATCGAGTACTTGAGCATTTCCATGGGCTGCGGGGCGTTGGCTTCGACCGTCAGCTCGCCACGGCCGGCCCGCTGCAGGATCGAGACGTAGCTCTCGGCTCGCGCCGGGTCGTCGCGGTGGCGGAGCCCGCCCTCGGCCGCCACCACGTCCCGGGGCTTCAGGCCGGCCAGCGGCGAATCATTGCCGGCCAGGCGCAGCAGGGCCTTGGTCAGGGCCTTGCCGGCTGCGGCGATCGCGGCCCCCACCGACGCGGTCTGGGACGAGCCGCCGGCCATCGTGCCGCTCGGCAGGTCGGTGTCGCCATACCGGAAGGCGACTTGGTCGGGCGCCAGGCCGAGCCGGTCGGCCGCGTGCTGCGCCTGCACGGTGGCCGTGCCCATGCCCATCTCGTGGGCTGCCGTCTCGACGATCGCCCGGCCCTCGGCCGTCAGGCGGATGCGCGCGGCCGCGCCCGGCATGCGATAGTAGGGATAGGTCGCGGTGGCGACGCCCATGCCCACCAGCCAGTCCCCCTCCCGCCGCGCGCGCGGCACGGCGCTGCGCCGGTCCCAGCCGAACCGCTCGGCGCCGTCGCGATAGGCCTGCGAGAGGTGCCGCGAGGAGAACGGCCGGCCCGAGGTCGGGTCCCGTTCCGGCTCCAGGCGCCGGCGGAGCTCGATCGGGTCCAGCCCGGCCTGCTCGGCCAGCTCGTCGATCGCGCATTCGAGCGCGAAGGTGCCGACCGATTCCCCGGGTGCGCGCATGAAGGCGTTGGCCACCATGTCGAGGTCGGCCACCTCCTGCGAGACCAGGATGGACCTGGCCGCGTAGAGGTGGCGCGCGGGGAAGGTGAACTGCTCCGGGCAGTCGTTGTGGCTGGTCATGCCGGCGATACCGGTATGGATCAGCGCCGCCAGCGTCCCGTCCGGATCGGCGCCGAGGGCCACCCGCTGCTCGGTCAGGGTGCGCCCGCCCGTCGCGCGGAACACCCCTTCGCGCGACAGGGCCAGACGCACGGGGCGCCCCGCCATCCGCGCCGCGGCGGCGGCCAGGATGTGATGGCTCCAGATCGCCTTGTTGCCGAAGCCGCCGCCCACGAACGGCGACAGGATGCGGACATTCCGATCCGCGAGGCCGAACACCGTCGCCAGGGTCGAGCGGGAGAGGTGCAGCATCTGGGTCGCGTCGTGCACGGTCAGCAGGTCGCCGGACCAGGCGACGGTGACGGCATGCGGCTCGATCGCGCAGTGGCTGTGGCGCGGCGTGCGGTACGCGCGGTCGACGCGGAGCGCCGCCTCCGCCAGTGCCGCCTCCGCATCGCCGACCGCAAGCTTCGCCGGCTCCCCGACGATGGAGCCCGGCGCACGGGCCCTGGACCTGGCCGCTTCGAACACGGTCGAGGCCGGTTCGGCCGCGTATTCGACCTGGATGAGAGCGGCCGCATGGTCGGCCTGCTCCTGGCTTTCGGCCAGCACCACGGCCACCGGCTCGCCGTTCCAGCGGATGCTGGCGTCCTGCATCACCGGCAGCTTGCTGCCGGCCGCCCCCCTGGGGTCCTCCCCCATCAGGGGCGGCGGCGCCAGGCGCGGCGCGTTCCGATGCGTCATCACCAGCAGGACACCCGGCGCCGCCTCGGCCGCGCCGCTGTCGATGACGGCGATGCGCCCGCGCGCGATGCGGCTGTAGACGAGCGCGGCATAGGCGAGGCCTTCGAGCGGCACCTCGGCCGCGAACCGGGCCCGACCCATCACCTTCAGCGGACCGTCGACCCGGTCGCGCGGCTGGCCCAGGGAACCTGCGGCCAGGCCGTCCGGCGCCCGGTCCGGAAGAAGCCTGGCAACCGCCGCGGCGGCAGAGCGGACGATACTCATGACCGGTCTCCCTCAACCAGTTCGCGCAGGGTGTGGACGACCAGCCGGCGCGCCAGCTCGATCTTGAAGGCATTGTCGCGCAGGCCCCGCGCCTCGTGCAGTTCGGCATCGGCCGCGGCCCGGAAGCCGTCCGCGGTGGCCGGTCTGCCGCGCAGCGCCGCCTCGGCCGTCCAGGCGCGCCAGGGCTTGTGGGCCACCCCGCCGAGCGCAATGCGCAGGTCGGCGACCGTGCCGTCGGCCCCGACCTCGATCGCCGCCGCGACGGAGACGAGGGCGAAGGCGTAGCTCGCCCGATCCCGGACCTTGCGGTAGGCGGAACGCCGCGCCATGGCGAGCGGTGGAATCTCGACGGCGGTGATGAGCTCGCCGGCGGCCAGCCCGGTCTCGAAATCGGGCCGGTCGCCGGGCAGGTGGTGCAGGTCGACCAGCTTCACCGCCCGCCGGCCGGACGGCCCCTCGACCTGGACCTCGGCGTCGAGCGCGGCCAGGGCCACGCACATGTCGGAGGGATGCGTCGCCACGCAGGCGGGCGAGGCACCGAGGATCGCGTGCATGCGATTGAAGCCGCCGATGGCGTCGCAGCCCGCCCCCGGCGTCCGTTTGTTGCAGCGTGCGGCATCGTCGTAGAAGTAATGGCAGCGGGTGCGCTGCAGGATGTTGCCGCCGACCGTGGCCATGTTGCGGATCTGCCCCGACGCGCCGGACAGGATGGCGCGCGCCAGCATCGGGAAGCGCCGGCGCACCGCGTGATCGGCAGCGACCGCGGTGTTGGTGGCCGCGGCGCCGATCCGGATCCCGCCATCGTCGCGCGCCTCGATCCGGCGGCACAGGCCGCTCACGTCCACCAGCGCCTCCGGCCGCTCGATCGTCTCGCGCATCAGGTCGACCAGGTTGGTGCCGCCGCCCAGGTACTTGGAACGGGCACGCTCGCCCAGGAGGCGCACGGCCGCGGCCGCATCCTCGGCCCTGGCATAGGTGAAGGGGGTCATTCCGCGGCTCCCTCGGCGAAGGTCGACCGGATCGCCGCGACGATGCCGTTATGGGCGCCGCAGCGGCAGAGATTGCCGCTCATCCGCTCCCGCAGCTCGTCGCCGGTCAGCACCATCGCTTCGGCCGCGAGATCGTCCGTCACCGCGCTCGGCACGCCGCGAGCCACCTCCGCCGCCATGCCGATCGCCGAGCAGATCTGGCCCGGCGTACAGTAGCCGCACTGGAAGCCGTCATGGACCAGGAAGGCCCGCTGCAGCGGGTGCGGTTCCGCCTCGCTTCCCAACCCCTCGACGGTGGCGATCGCGCGCCCCTGGTACTGGACCGCCAGCGCCAGGCAGGCATTGATGCGCTCGCCGTCGACCAGCACGGTGCAGGCACCGCAGGCACCCTGGTTGCAACCCTTCTTGGTCCCGCCCAGGCCCAGATGGTCGCGCAGCAGGTCCAGCAGCGAGGTGCGAAGGTCCGGCGCCAATTCGTGGCTCCGTCCGTTGACGACGAACTGCATCGGTTGGCTCCTTCTCGACGATGCGCCAAGACCAGCCGTCCCCCGCCCGGAGGGTCGACCGCTCGAGGCTTCAAGATCCCAAGGGCCCGATTTGTTGCATTGCAGGATCGCGTCCCGTCCCGGCGGCGCGACCGGCGCGCGCATGGCGCGAATTCTTCCCCTTGTGGCACGCCTGCCTTCGGTCTACCGATTCCCTATTCACATGGCATCGGGAGGGGGAACGACATGGCCGCTTTTGTCGCATTGGAGGCCCTGGGCACGCCCGGGCGCGGCCTCGACGCATTGTTCGGTGGCTTCTCGGTCGAATCCCAGTCCCCGACCGAGGTCGTGCTGAAGCTTTCGGACGGCTCGACGCTTGCGATGCAGGGCCCGGAATTCCGGTACTCCGAGGACGGCCAGCTGGCCGGCGGCACGGTCGAGGCCTTCCAGCTCGACGATGGTGGGGCGCCGATCCTGACGGCCGACCAGCTCGACCTCAGCGCGGCGGCACTGCTCGGCTTCCTCGCCGACCAGCGGCCCTTCGACCTGGCCGCCTATGTGTTCGACGGCGACGACACCATCGACGGTTCCGCGGACAACGATCTCGGCGACGGCTTCGACGGCAACGACCTGATCCACGGCCATGACGGGGACGACCTGTTCCTGGGCGGCGACGGCGAGGACACGCTGGAGGGCGATGCCGGCGACGATACCCTGCGGGGCGAGCGCGGCGCGGACGAGCTTCTCGGCGGCGACGGCAACGACGTGCTGTTCGGCAATCTCGGCCGCGACTCGATCGACGGCGGCCCCGGCAACGACACCATCTTCGGCGGGCAGGCCTACGACGCCATCCATGGCGGCGACGGCGACGACCTGATCTACAGCGACCTCGGCGGCGACGACGTCTGGGGCGGGTCCGGCCACGACACGATCCATGTCGAGGGCGAGGGCGACGACTGGATCTTCTTCGAGGACGGCAGCGGGCAGGACCGCATCGACGGGCTGGACGTGACGTCCGGCGACCTGATCTTCCTGCTGCGCAACATCAACAACACCGGCATCGTCGACTTCGCCTCGCTGGCCGACCGCCTGGCGCCGGACCAGCACGGCAACACCATCGTCGACCTCGGCGCCGGCAACTACATCCGCCTGACCGACATCGAGCCGGCAAGCATCGACCAGAGCTACTTCGCCTTCTTCGACCCCGGCCAGTATTCCTGAAGGCCAGTATTCCTGAAGGCGCCTCAGCGGAAGCGTTCCAGCACCTCCAGGAAGCGGTCGCCGTAGCGCGCGATCTTGGCCTCGCCGACGCCATGCACCTGACGCATGGCGTCGAGCGAGCCCGGGCGCCGGGCCGCCATGTCGAGCAGCGTGCGGTCGGCGAAGACGACGTAGGCCGGCACCCCCTGGGACTTGGCCAGGTCGGTGCGCAGCGCCTTCAGGGCCGCCAGCAGCGAGGCGTCCTCCGGCGCCGCGGCCACGGCGGGTGCGGCCTTGCCCTTGGCCTTGCCGGCAGCGCCGCTGCCCATGACGTCGCGGCGGATCTCGATCCGCTCCTCGCCGCGCAGCACGCGCCGGCCGCGATCGGTGACCGTCCAGCGGCCGTGCTGGACGATGTCGATCTGGATCAGCCCGGCGGCGTAGATCTGGCGGAAGATCGAGCGCCAGCCATTGGCGTCGCGCTCGCGCCCGACGCCGTAGGTCGGCAGCCGGTCGTGGCCGAAGCGGCGGATCGCCTCGGTGTCGGCCCCGGTCAGGATCTGCACCAGGTGCTCGGTGCCGAAGCGCTCGCCGGTGCGCAGGATCGCCGACATCGCCTTCTGCGCTTCGATGGTGCCGTCGAAGGTCTTCACCCCCTCGACGCACAGGTCGCAATGGCCGCACGGCTCGGTCGTCTCGCCGAAATAGGCGAGCAGCGTCTGGCGGCGGCAGCGCGGCGCCTCGCACAGCGCCACCAGGGCGTTGAAGCGCTGCCGCTCGACCCGCTTCTGGCTCTCGGAGGCGTCGCTCTCCTCGATCTGCACCCGGCGCAGGCGCATGTCGTCGAGGCCGTAGAGGGTCATGGTGTCGGCCGGCAACCCGTCCCGCCCGGCACGGCCGATCTCCTGGTAGTAGGCCTCGACCGACTTGGGCAGGTCGGCATGGGCGACGAAGCGCACGTCCGGCTTGTCGATGCCCATGCCGAAGGCGACGGTGGCGACGACGACGACCCCGTCCTCGGCCTGGAAGGTGTCCTGCACCCCGTCGCGGGCCTCCTTCTCCATGCCGGCATGGTAGGCGAGCGCGCGGTGCCCCTGGCTGCGCAGGTAGGTGGCCAGCTCCTCCGTCTTCTTGCGCGAGGCGCAGTAGACGATGCCGTTCGCGCCCGCCCGGGCCGCGACGAAGGCGGCGATCTGGTTGCGCGCGCTGCCCTTGGGGGTCATGGCGAGGAACAGGTTCGGGCGGTCGAAGCCCTGGACGAAGACCTCCGGCTCTTCCTCGAACAGCCGGTCGACGATGTCGGCCCGGGTGGCGGCGTCGGCGGTCGCGGTCAGCGCGATCGTCTGCACGCCCCCCAGCTTCGCCCGCACCTGGCCGAGCGCCAGGTATTCGGGGCGGAAGTCGTGGCCCCACTGCGAGACGCAGTGCGCCTCGTCGATCGCCAGCAGCGAGGGCCGGCACTCGCGCAGCAGCTGGATCGTGTCCTCGCGCACCAGCCGCTCGGGCGCGGCATAGACCAGCCGCAGCGTGCCGTCGCGCAGGCCGGCCAGCACCCGGCGGTTCTCGTCCGGGTCGTTGGAGGAGTTGAGGCTGCCGGCGGCGACGCCATAGTCGCGCATCTGCCGCACCTGGTCGCGCATCAGGGCGATGAGCGGCGAGACCACCACCACCGGCCCGTCGCGCATCAGGGCCGGCAGCTGGTAGCAGAGCGACTTGCCGCTGCCGGTCGGCATGACGGCCAGCACGTTGCGGCCGGCCAGGACCGCGTCGACGACCGCCTCCTGCCCGGGGCGGAAGGCATCGAAGCCGAAGACGGTCTTGAGGGCGGTGCGCGCCGAACCATAGGCGGCCGGGCCGGCGGAAACGCGACCGGCGGTGGGGCGAATCGACATGGCCGCCATATGACCCGGAATCGCCCGCGCAGGGTAGCGCGACGCCTGCCCGATCGGGCTATCCTTGCACCTTAGCCGCGAGGGCCCGCCGCTGATCGTCTTCCTGGTCACCCGCAAGCATGCCTACACGCTGGCCGACGTGCTGGCGGCGACCGCGGCCGGCGGGCCGCGGGTGGCGGCCATGTCGTACGAGCGCGCCCTGACGGCGCCGGCGCTGCCGCCGGCAACCTATGTATTCACCGATCTCGACCGGCTGACCCGGCAGGGGCTGGACCGGGCGGCGGCGTGCCACCATCGCCTGCGCCGGGCCGGGATGCGCGCCCTGAACGACCCGGCCCGCTTCCTCGACCGCTTGCAGCTGCTGCAGGCGCTCCATGCCGCCGGCATCAACCCGTTCACCGCCTGGCGAGCGACGCCGGAGCTGGTGCCGCCGCGCTGGCCCGTCTTCGTTCGCCGCATACACGGCCATCAGGGGCCCCTGAGCGGCCTCGTCCACGACCCGGAGCACCTGCACCGGGAGATCGCGGCCGCGGTTGCCGCGGGCTGCCCACCCGACGATCTGATCGTCGTCGAATATTGCGCAGAGCCCCTGCCCTGCGGCTTCTTCTGCAAGTTCTCGGTCTTCCGCTTCGGCGATGTGGCTTTCGCGGAAGCCTGCGTCTTCGATGACGGCTGGGTCGCCAAGCGCGGCGAGCTGCGGTTCGACCGGCCGGACCTCGATGCGGGCGAACTGCGGGTGGTGCGCGAGAACCCGCACGGCCAGGCAATGGCACAGGTGTTCGCGCTTGCCGGGATCGAGTACGGCCGGGTCGATTTCGGCATGGTCGGCGGCCGGCCCGCCATCTACGAAATCAACACCAACCCCCACATCGAGCTGGCCGACCCCGCCGCCACGCCCGTGCAGCAGGAGACGCTGCGGGTGGTCGGCCGCAACTACCTGGCGGCACTGGCCCGGCTCGATCGCGCGGGATGACGGCCGGGTGGGCGCGTGGCAAGCTTGGTCCCGCGTCCCGCCTGCCCTGGAGACCCTGCCCCATGACCGTGCGCCTCTTCGCCCTGACCTGCGGCCATCTCGACCTCGACATGGCAGCGATGATCGAGGACGGCACCGGCCGCGAGCGGGTGCCGGTGCCGACCTTCCTGATCGAGCATCCCAGGGGCCGGGTGCTCTACGACACCGGCATGCACCCGGTGCTGCAGACCGACCCGGCCGAGCGGCTGGGGGCGGCCAGGGCCGCCCGCTTCGGCTTCGACTACCAGGTCGGCGAAGAGGTCAGCGGCCGGCTGGAGAGCATGGGGCGCGACCCGGCCGGCATCGACCATGTCGTCACCTCGCACCTGCATTTCGACCATTCGGGCGGCAACGGGCTGATCCCCAACGCCGAGCTGATCATCCAGCGCCCGGAATGGGAGGCCGGCATGAACCCAGAGGTGGCGACCCAGTTCGGCCTCGACCCGCGCGACCTGGAACTCGGCCACCCGGTCCGCCAGGTCGACGGCGAGCACGACATCTTCGGCGACGGCCGGGTGGTCTGCATCCCGACCCCCGGACACACCCCGGGCCACCAGTCGCTGCGGGTGCGCCTCGACGGCGGCGAGATCGTCCTGGCCGGGGACGCCTGCTACTTCTGCCGCACGCTCCGCGAGCGCAAGCTGCCCGCCCGGGTCTATGACCGCGCGGCGATGCACGCCTCGCTGGAGCGGCTGGCCGAGCTGGAGCGCGGCGGCGCCCGCATCTTCTTCGGCCACGATCCCGAATTCTGGCGGACGGTGCCCCAGGCCCCGGCCGAGATCGCATTCTGAGAGGCCGGCGCCATGGCGAAGACCGCGACCATCTACCACAACCCGGCCTGCAGCACCTCGCGCAAGGCCCTGGCCGCGCTGCGCGACGCCGGCATCGCCCCGACGGTGATCGAGTACCTGAAGACCCCGCCCGACCGGGCAACGCTGGTCGACCTCATCGCGCGGGCCGGCCTCACCCCGCGCACGGCCCTGCGCACCAAGGGCGCCCTGTGGAAGGAGCTCGGCCTCGACCAGCCGGGCACCACCGACGCGGCGATCCTGGACGCGATGCTGGCCAACCCGGTGCTGATCGAACGGCCGATCGTGGTGACCGAGAAGGGCGTGCGGCTGCTCCGGCCGCTGGAAAGGCTGGGGGAGATTCTGGATTGATACGGTATTTCGTCAGCGGATCCCCTACCGCGCGGAAAGTGAGGCGACGGTGCTGACACGCGACTTCAGGGAGACGGTGACGGAGCGGGCGAACCGGGATCCCGCCTTCGCCAAGGCGCTGCTCGAGGAGGCCGCGACCCTGTCTCTCAACGGCGAGCCGCGCGCCGCGAGGCTGATCCTGCGCGACTTCGTGAACGCCTCGCCTCGGCGTGCGGATCGAGACGCACGTGGTGGAGGCCGCGTGAAACCTCGAAGCTGAGATCAGCCCACGCCTGCTACTGCTTTCGACCTCACCCCGCCCCCCGTACCGCCGCGAATCCTTTCTCCGCCGCCGCCAGCACCCGGTCGATGTCCGCCTCGCGGTGGGCGGCGGAGAGGAACATGTTGTGGCGGGGGTGGAGGTAGGCGCCGTGGCGGAGGGCGGTGGCGCAGAACAGCTCGCCCTTGCGGAAATCGGCGTCGTCGTCGAACAGGACCATCGGCATCTGCACCGGGCCGGTCTGGCGGATGGCGACGCCGCTTGCGGACGAGAGCTGGGCCAGGCCGTCGCGCAGGCGCTGGCCCATCGCCGTCATGCGGTCGATCGCCCCCTCCTCCGCCATCGCCTCCAGCGTGGCGAGCGAAGCCGCCATCGACGAGGCCTCGCACCAGAAGGAGCCGGTGACGAAGACCGCAGCGGCGGCCTCGCGGAAGCGGTCGTTGCCGGTGACGGCGGCGAGCGGATGGCCGTTGGCGATCGCCTTGCTCCAGGACGACAGGTCGGGGCGCACGCCGAGCGGCTCCCAGCTGCCGGCCGAGTGGATGCGGAAACCGGCGCGGACGTCGTCGAGGATGAGGGCGGCGTCGGCGGCGTTGCACAGCTGGCGGACCCGGGCCGCGAAGGCCGCCGTCGGCAGGGCCTGGTCGCGGGCGAGGTCATGGCGGAAGGCGGTGACGATGATCGCCGCCAGGTCGGCGCCCGCCTGATCGACCGCCGCCTCCAGGCTGGCGATGTCGTTGTAGTCGAAATGCAGGATGTGGGCCCGGTCCTCCGCCGTCACCCCCACCACCGAGGGCGAGCACCAGGGCGCCGAGCCGTGGTAGGAGCCGCGGGCGACCAGCACCTTGCGCCGTCCGGTGCCGGCCCGGGCGATGGTGACGCAGGTGGTGGTCGCGTCGCCGCCATTCTTCTGGAACATCGCCCAGTCGGCGTGCGCGATGGTGGCGACCAGCCGCTCGGCCAGCTCGACCATCACCGCGCCGGGGCCGTTCATGCAGCTGCCGGCGGCGGCCTGGCGGCGCACCGCCTCCTCCACCTTGGGGTGGTGGTGGCCCAGCACGATCGGACCCCAGCTGCACATCAGATCGACATACGCGTTGCCGTCCACGTCCCACAGGCGGCAGCCGTCGGCGCGCGCGAAGAACTGCGGATAGCCGTCCGGCAGCTTGGCCGCGTTGAGGTGGCCCCACATGCCGCCCGGCACCACCCGGGCGGCGCGCTGGCGCAATGCGGCATCGACGGAATTGGGCAGCGAAGCCATCGGCGGATCTCCCGAAGCGCTAGAAACCCTCGAACGGCGCCGGGTCGAGGAACCGGCGCAGCACGTTCTCGGTGATGCGGGACACGTTGTTGTCATAGCCGCGCGGCGAGAGCGCGCAGGCCCAGGCGATCGAGCCGGTGGCGAACACGGCCCCGCCCCGCGCCGTCGGGAAGAACACCATGTCGGCGCGGACATTGCCGTTCTGCTCGCCGTCGAGGCCGCGATGGGCGGTGCGGAACTCCTCCGGCGTCGGCAGGCCGCCATAGCCGATGCGGTCGGCGGTGGCGACCCGCAGCAGGTGCGGCGGCGAGCCGAGCGTGGCCTCGGCCCGGTCGATCTCCAGCCCCGCGGCCCCGCCGTTGCGCAGGCCGAAATCGCCGATCCGCTCATCGGCGCCGATGCCCTCGAACAGGAAGGCGACGCGCGGGTCGTGGCTTTCCGGCAGGCGGCGATACCAGGACGAGCGGTCGAACACCTGGGCGTCGAAGCCGACCCCGACCAGGCGCTGCGGCGCCCGCCCGTTGGTCCGCCACAGCCCGGCGAACTCGCCGGTGTACGAATGGTACGCCTCGCCCGGCTCCCCTTCCCAGGTGCGCACGCCGGTCACGTCGCGGCGCACCTCGATCGCGGAATCCATCGCCGGGTTCCACGAGATGCGCCAGTAGAAGCCATTGCCGCCCAGGTAGATGTGCCGCCCGCCGCCGCGCTGGTAGGCATCGAAGGCGTCCCACATCTCGCGCGAATAATACTCCGGGTGGGTCCCGGTGATGACGCAGCGATACTGCCCGAGCAGGGCCGCGCCCTGGCGGTGGATGTCGTCGTCGGCGATGACGTCGTAGTCGAAGCCCTTCTCCTCCAGCCAGTCGAGGACATGGGTGTCGTTGACGTAGTTGAAACTGTTGGCGCGCGGCCGCATCGACAGGATCGGGCGGCGGGCGGTGGAGTAGATCCAGCCGCTTCCGTCGGCATGGGTGTCGTAGGTGGACAGGCCGACCTCGCGGTGCTCGGCGATGTAGCAGTCGTCGGCCGAGAGCTGCATCAGCCCTTCCAGCATCGATTCCGCATGCACCTGGTCGAGGCGGAGCGCGCTGTTGGCATAGGCGAGGAAGGTCGCGGTCGAGGCGACGAAGGCGACCGGCGCGCGGGCCCGGCCGAGCGGCGCGCGCACGAAGAAGCCGACGAAGCTGTCGACCGGCGCGCCCTCCGCGTTCTCGCCGGTCAGGCGCAGGGCATAGAAGCCGCTCGGCCAGTCGGCCGGCACGTCGAGGGCGAAGTCCGGCTCCCAGCCGGCGTCGGCCATGTCGTCGTCGTGGAAATGGATGGCGCCGTAGTGGGCCGGCCGGGCCTGCCACGACATGGCGCTGCCGTCCCAGTTGGCGCCGGTGACGCCGCGGGCCGGCTGGTTGAAGAGCTGCCCGTCGAGCCGGCTGGCGGCCCGGTCGTGCACCCGGTCGGTGCCGATGCCGTGGGCGAAGTCCCAGGCGCCGATCAGCCCGGGGTCGCCCGGGCGCGGGTCCAGATTGTCGCACAGGGCGCGGATATGGGCGCTTTCCAGGGCCGAGGCGTGGAGGCGCGGCCGGTCGATCTTGCCGTTGTAGTGGTCGGCCGTCACCGGCCGCCCGGCCTCCTCGCCCGTCCAGCGGGCGGCGAAGACCAGCGGCGCCGCATCCGGCCAGAGGACACCGGCAGGGGCGGAGCCGGCCATCGCGGCCGAACAGTCACGGCCGCCCTGGGGATCGAGGCTCGCCTGTTCCAGCGACAGCATGCCGCCCTCGTCATAGCGGGCGGCGACGAACACCCATTCGCGCTCCAGCAGCGGGCGCGGCGCCGTGGCGGAGGCGGTGCGGCCGTCGGCGCCGGTGATGGCGAATCGCAGCCGGCCGTCGGCCGCGATCTCCAGGCGCCAGCCGGTGCCGGCGCGGTCGACCCGGGCGGCGATCGTCTGCACCGCCCCCTTGGCCGGCATGGTCGGCCACAGGAAGCAGCCGAAGGAGAAGCTCGACTGGGCGGGAAGCGGCAGCCGGTCGCCGACGATCGCGAACGAGCCCGGCCGCAGCGGCTGGTGCCGCACCGGCCGCCGCCCGTCGACCGCCGACCCCATGGACCGGAGCTTGAGGCCCGGGCCGGCCGGGTCCGGATCGCCGCAGCGCACCCGCACCACCTCGACCCCGACCTCGGCCATGGTCGCGCTCGACAGGTGGAAGCGGATGCGCTCGCCCGGCGAGGCGACGATCGGCGTGGCGTAGCCGAGGACGGAGTTCGTATCGACCATGGAAGGCTAATCCTCGATCGCGCGGCCGGTGATCGCCTGCCAGCGCACCTTGAACACGTGCCACTCGGCGTCGGCGGGATTGTCGAACGTCTGGTTGCGGAACAGCTCGACCGGGTCGCCGCGCCGCCCGGACAGGCGGCCCAGCACCCAGCGGCGGCCGGGATCGATGGTGACGAGCACGAACCGGCCGCCCTCGCCCGACCAGCGCATCCGATGCAGGACCTTGCGCAGCTGGTCGCTGTGCGGCCCCTTCGGGTTGCGCCGGAACTCCTCGACGAGGTCGGTCCGCTCGGGATCGATCTCGAAGTGCGCGGCGGCCGGATCGTTCACCAGCATGGCGGCTCGTACCTCTCCCTTACTTCGTGACCCAGGTCGTCCAGCGCTCGCGCAGCTGGTCGCGGTTGGCGGCGATCCATTCATAGTCCGCGATCACCAGCTTCGACCAGTTGTCCGGCCAGGACGGGCGGAAGCGCCGCTCCTCGGCCGGCACCATGGACGGCGCCTCGCGGTTGTTGCTGTCGAAGCTGACCTTGGCGCTGAACGGCACGTGCTCGGCCGGGCCCTTGACGAAGAATTCCAGGAAGGCGATGGCGTTCTTGGTGTTCGGCCCGCCCTTCAGCACCGCCCAGTTGCCGACGTCGCGGATCGCCCCGTTCCAGGTGAAGTCGAAATCGCCCGAGCGGGCGAGCGGCACCGAGCGGCTGGAATAGGACATGGTCATGACGGCGTCGCCGCCGCGCATGATCTGCATGATGTTGTCGCCGCTCTTCCACCAGGCGGCGACGTGCGGCTTGATGGTGTCGAGCTTCCTGTAGGCGCGATCGACATCGAGCGGGAACAGCTTGTCGGCCGGCACCCCGTCGGCGATCAGCGCCATGGTCGGGACCCACCATTCGCGGTCGCCGGTGTCGGGGAGCGCGCGGGGGCCCGGGAAGTTCTTCACGTCGAAGAAGTCGGCCCAGCTCTTCGGCGCCTTGTCGCCGGGGAAGGCCTTGGTGCTCCATACCAGGGTCATGCCGCCGGCCGTGCGCGTCAACCCGTGCGGGAAGCAGGAATTGGGCAGGGCGTTGGCCTGCACCGACGGCATGTTGGCGCAGTCGAGCGGCTGCAGGATGTCCTTGCGCTGGACGAGGTCGGGCGGCGTCGCCGTGACGATGTCGAACGGCACGTTGCCGCTGCGCGCGCCGGCCACCGCGCGCGCCCACTGGTCGGGCAGCTCGATCGGCACGGAGCGGACGCGGATGCCCGTCTCGGCCTCGAAGCGCTTGTAGAAATGCTCCTGCAGGCTCTTCTCCATCAACCCGCCGGTGGTGGCGATGATGACGTCGCCCTTCTGGGCGGCGGCGGGAAGCGCCCAGCCTGCCAGCGCGACGGCCGACAGCGCCAGCCCGCCGGCCACGACGGTGCGTCTCGAGATCCCCATTCTGCCCTCCTGTTGATTCATTCGGTGGCGTGTTCGACGATGCTCGCCGCCGGACCTTCGATCAAGGCGACCCGGCCGGTTTCCATGTCTTCCAGAAGCTGCACCAGAAGCCGGCCGCCCTCGATGGTGTCGGCCTGGATCGCGGCCCGGACCTGGACCGCGTCCCGCCGGGCGAGCGCGTCCAGGACCTCCAGGTGCCGGTGCCGCCCGGCATAGGTCGGCATCGCGTGCGGGTAGAGGTAGTTGAGGAGCGGCCCGTTGCGCAGCCAGAGGCCCTCCAGGAGCGCCAGCAGCTCCGGCATCGCCGCCGCGCGGTAGAGCGTGTGGTGGAACCGCCAGTTGGCGCGGATCGCCGCGCGCCAGCGCCCGGCCCGCTCGGCCGCGACCAGCTCCTCGTGCGCCGCCGCCAGGGTGGCGATCCCGTCCGGGCCGATGCGGGTCGCCGCCGTCTCGGCCGCCAGCCCTTCCAGCATCAGGCGGATGGTGCGCAGCTCCAGGTACTGGGCCAGCGACAGGCGGGCGACGGTGATCGAGCGGCCGGCATGCATCTCCAGCCCGCGCTCGCGCACCAGCTGCATCAGCGCCTCGCGCACCGGGGTCTCGGACACCCGCATGGCGGCCGCCAGCTCGCGGATCTTGAAGCGGTGGCCCGGCCAGAAGCGCCCCTCCATCAGGGCCGCGCGCAGCTCGCCATAGACGCGTGCCGTCAGGCTCTCGCGTTCGAGCGGCCCGAAGCTCTCGTCCATCGCCAGGCCGGGCGCCGGACCGGGGGCCATGCCGGGCTTCAGCGCGTCAGCCAGGCGACCCAGCGCTCGCGCAGCTTCTCGCGGTTGGCGCCGATCCATTCGAAGTCGGGCACGACCTGGCGCGCCCAGTTGTCGGGGTGGTTGGCGCGGCGGCGGCGCTCGGCCTCCGGCAGCAGGTCGAGCGCGTCGAGGTTGGCGGTCGCGGTGTTGAGCTGGTCGGCGAACTTCACGTGCCGCTCCGGCCCGCCCATGAAGAAGTCGAGGAAGGTCATCGCCCCCTCGGTGTTGGGGCCGCCCTTGATCACCGCCCAGATGCCGACGTCGCGGATGCCCTGGTTGAAGGTCATCTGCACGTTCGGCCGCTCCCGCGACATGATGAGGGCGCGGCCGCTGTAGCTCATGGTCATCGCCACCTCGCCCGAGCGCAGGATCTGCTGCACATGGTCGCCGCTCTTCCACCACACGGCGACGTGCGGCTTGATCTGGTCGAGCTTGCGGTAGGCGCGGTCGAGGTCGAGCGGGAAGAGCTTGTCCTTCTCCACCCCGTCGGCCAGCAGGGCCGTGACCGGCACCCAGTATTCCCGGTCGCCGGTATCGGGCAGGCCGCGCGGACCGGGGAAGCCCTGGACGTCGTAGAAGTCCTTCCAGCTCTCGGGCGTCCGGCCCTTCAGCATGTCGGTGTTCCAGACCATGACCATGGCGCCGATCGAGCGCATCACCCCGTAGGGCATGCAGGCGCCGGGCGAGGCGCGCTTCATGTTCGGCATCCGGTCGCAGTCGATCGGCACCAGCTGGTCCCTGTGCTGGATCAGGTCCGGGAAGGTGGCGGTGACGATGTCGTACTGCTGACGGCCGGTGCGGGCATTGGCCTGGACGCGCGCCCACTGGGAGGGCAGCTCGGTCGTGACCTTGTTGACGGGGATGCCCGTCGCCTCCTCGAACGGCTTGTAGAAATGCTCGACCAGGGCACGCTCCATGGTGCCGCCGGTGGCCGCGATCACCACTTCCTTCTTCTGGGCGTATGCCGCCCCCGTCCCCACCGTAAGCGCGCCTACCGTCAGACCAACGGCCGCTGCCAGCAACGTCCTCATGGCTTGGTCCCCCCGGCGGCGGGCGCGGCGCGCCGGTCCGCCATCTGCTTGAAGAAGTGCCCGAGCACGAGCACGGCGATGGTCAAGAGGCTCAGCATGGTGGCGACCGCCGCCAGCACCGGCGAGACGTCGAAGTCGATGTCCTCGAACATCTTGCGGGGCAGCGTCTTGCGGTCGAGGTCGGAGATGAAGAACGACACCACCGCCTCGTCGAAGGAGATGATGAAGGCGAAGAGGGCCGCCGACGCCACGCCGGGCGCGATCATCGGCAGGGTGACGTGGCGGAAGGTGGCGATGCGGCTGGCGCCGCAGGACAGGGCCGCCATCTCCAGGTCGGCGTCGAAGCGGTAGAGCGCGGCGAGCACGGTGAAGATGGCGAACGGCAGGGCCAGCACGATGTGCGCCATGGCGAAGCCGACCAGCGTGCCGGTCAGCCGCAGCTGCTCGTAGACGAGGAACATGGCGACCGCGAGCGCGATGTGCGGCACCACCACCGGGCCGATGATCAGCAGCTCGACGAAGGCCCGCCCGCGCACCCGGCCGCGCACCAGGGCCAGCGCCGTCATGGTGCCGATGATGGTGGCGCCGATCGCCGAGATGATCCCGGCCTCGGCGCTGAACAGCGTCGCCTCGATCCATTCCCGGTCGGCGAAATACTCGCCGTACCAGCGCAGCGAGAAGCCGGACGGCGGGAACTGCAGGTACTTCTCGGGCGACACCGACATCGGCGCCACCAGGACCGTCGGCAGCAGCAGGAAGACGATCACGGCATAGGCGACGGCGTGCAGCAGCAGCCGGCCGACCCCGCCCGGGCGCGGCGGGCGGCTCACGACCGGGTCCCCACGAAGCGCTCCAGTCGGATGAAGCGGTTGAAGGCGATGGTCAGCGCCAGCACGAAGGCGAGCAGCACCCCCACCAGCGCCCCGGCGAAGGGCCAGTTCAGCATCTCGCGGACCTGCTGCGAGACCAGGGTGGCGATCATCATCTGCTGCGGCCCGCCGATCAGGGCCGGCGTGATGAAGAAACCGAGCGCCAGCAGGAATACCATCAGGCAGCCGCTGACCACGCCCGGCAGCGACAGGGGCCAGACCACCTCGCGGAACGCGCTCCAGTTGGACGCGCCCAGCATCAGGGCGGCGCGCGGATAGTCGTCGGGAATGCCCTTCAGCGCAGAGAAGACCGGCAGGACCATGAAGGGCAGCAGGACGTGGCTCATCGCCAGCACCACCGCGCCTTCGGTGTAGAGCAGCCGGATCGGCGCATCGACGATGCCGATCCCGGTCAGCGCCTCGTTGACCAGCCCGTTGCGCTGCAGCAGGACCATCCAGGCATAGGTGCGCACCAGGACGCTGGTCCACAGCGGCAGGAGCACGGCGGCGGCCATCAGGCCGAGCCTGAGGCCGCCGCTGCGCGACATGACATAGGCCAGCGGATAGCCCAGCAGCAGGGTGACGATGGTGACGTAGACCGCAATCCGCGCGGTGCGCCACATGACCCGGAGATAGACGGGCTCGCCGAACACCCGCTGGTAGTGCGCCGTGGTCGGCTTCGGCATCAGCAGGCTCTCGTGCAGCAGCGTGCCGAGCGGCAGCAGGAACACGACGAACAGCAGCACCAGGAACGGGATGATCAGGGCGAGGCTCGCCGCCTCGCTCAGATGGCGGCCGCCCAGGAAGAACGCGGCGGGCCGCCTGGCGCTCACGCCTGGCCCCCAAACGCCGTGGTCGCGAAGGCGCGCGCATCGGCCGCCTGCCAGGAGACGCCGACCCGCTCGCCGGCCGACCAGGCGCGCCCGCCGGTGCCGGCGGCGATGCGGGCGCGCACCCGGCGCTCGCCGCCGAGATCGGCGATGCAGGTGGTGGCGACGCCGGCATAGATCGCCTCGATCACCGTCCCGGCGAGGCCCGGGCCGGCCGGCTCCGCCAGCGCCAGGCGCTCCGGCCGGACGGCGACGCGGACCGCGGCGTTCGCCGCCAGCGCGCCGACCGCGGTCGCCTCGGCCCGGCCGCCGCCATCCAGCTCGACCGCGACCGGCATGCCGTCGCCGGCCGCCGCCACCGTCCGGCCGGGCAGGAAGTTGGTCTCGCCAATGAAGCCGGCGACGAAGGGCGTGGCCGGGGTCTCGTAGAGGTCGCGGGGCGCGCCCACCTGCTGCAGCCGGCCATGGTCCAGCACCGCCACCCGGTCGGCCATCGTCATGGCCTCGGTCTGGTCGTGGGTGACGAACACGACGGTGATGCCGAGCTGCTGCTGCAGGTGCTTGATCTCGAGCTGCATCTCCTCGCGCAGGTTCTTGTCGAGCGCCGACAGGGGCTCGTCCATCAGCAGCACGCGCGGCTGGTAGACGATGGCGCGGGCGAGCGCGATGCGCTGCTGCTGGCCACCCGACAGCTGGTTGGGCCGGCGCTCGCCATAGCCGCCGAGCCGGACCGTCTCCAGCGCCGCCAGGGCCCGACGCTCGCGCTCCGCCCGGGCGACGCCGCGCATCTTCAAGGGGAAGGCGATGTTCTCGGCCACGCTCATGTGCGGGAAGAGCGTGTAGCGCTGGAACACCATGCCGAGGTTGCGGGTGTTGGCCGGCGCCCAGGTGACGTCGTCGCCACCGATCTCGATCCGGCCGCTGGTCGGGTACTCGAAGCCGGCGATGGCCATCAGGATGGTCGTCTTGCCCGACCCGCTCGGGCCCAGGAGCGCCACGAACTCCCCCGGCGACACCTCCAGCGAGACGCCGTCGACGGCGGCCACCGGCCCGAACCGCTTGACCAGATCGTGGACGGCCACCCGCCCCTCGGCCCCCGCCTGCCCCTGCCGCACCGCCGTGGCTCCGCTGGTTTCGCCCGTTGCCAGCGACGCTATAACTATATGATATATCCACGCAAGAGGAGCAGCGGAGGGAAACGGGCCATGGCGCAGACGATCGACGCGACGGCGGCCCGGGCGGCCGTGCCCGCGCTGGAGGGCCGCATGACCCTGCCCGGCATCGTGGCACCGGTCGAGATCATCCGCGACCGCTGGGGCATCCCGCACGTCCACGGCCGCACCGCCGCCGACTGCTTCTTCGCGCAAGGCTTCGCCCATGCCCAGGACCGGTTGTGGCAGATGGATGCCGCCCGCCGCCGCGCCGTCGGCCGCTATGCCGAGTGGGCCGGCCCGGCCGCGGTCGCCGCCGACATCCTGGCCCAGCAGCTCGATGTCGAAGGGGCCTCCCGGCGCGACCTCGAGGCCGCCTCGGCCGAGACCCGCGACATGCTGGCGGCCTATGCCGCGGGGGTGAACGCCTTCATCGCCCAGGGGGTGCTGCCGGTCGAGTACCGGCTGCTCGATGCCGCGCCCGAGCCGTGGGAGCCGTGGCAGAGCATCGCCGCCATGCGCCAGCGCGGCTTCCTGATGGGATCGGTGTGGTTCAAGCTGTGGCGCGCGGCGGCCGTGCGCACGATCGGCCCCGACCAGGTGACGAAGCTGCGCTACGACGATGGCGGCCGCGACCTGTTGTGCATTCCGCCCGGCGTGGAGGCCGACCGCTGGATCGCCACCCTGGCCGAGCTCGGCCCCGCGCTGGAGGCCCTGGCGGCCCTGGGCGATGCCGATGCGACGGGCGGCGGCAGCAACAACTGGGCCCTCGGGCCCGGCCGGACCAGCACCGGCCGGCCGCTGCTGGCCGGGGACCCGCACCGGGTGTTCGAGATCCCCGGCATGTATGCGCAAGGCCACATCGCCTGCCCGGAGTTTGACGCGATCGGGCTGACCGTGCCGGGGGTGCCCGCCTTCCCCCACTTCGCCCACAATGGCCGGGTCGCCTGGTGCGTCACCCATGCCTTCATGGACATCTACGACCTGTTCGTGGAGCGCTTCCGGCCGGGCGATGCCGGCCTGTATCAGTTCCGCGGCGATTGGCGGCCGACCGTGCAGCGCGTCGAGCGCATCGGCGTGCGCGGTGCAGCTGCGGTCGAGGTGACGGTGGTGGAAACCCACCATGGCCCGGTCATCGCCGGCGACCCCGCCGGCGGTGCGGCCGTCACGCTCCGCAGCGTCCAGGTGGCGGAGACCGACCGCTCCCTCGACTGCCTGCTGCCGATGCTGCGCGCCCACACCGTCGACGCCTTCTTCGAGTCGACCCGCGAATGGGGCCTGATCGACCACAACCTGGTCGCGGCGGACACCGGCGGGCGCATCGGCCACCTGGTCCGCGCCAAGGTGCCGAAGCGGCCGCGGATCAACGGCTGGCTGCCGGTCCCCGGCTGGACCGGCGAGCACGAGTGGCAGGGCATGATCCCGTGGGCGGACATGCCGCGCGTCTTCGACCCTCCCGGCGGGGCCATCGTCACCGCCAACAACCGGGTGGTGGCCGACGACCATCCCGACTACCTGACGACCGACTGCCACCCGCCCTACCGCGCCGCCCGCATCGCCGAGTGCCTGGCCGCCCTGCCCCGCGCCTCGCCCGAGGACATGGCCGCCATCCACATGGACACGGATTCGCCCAATGCCCGCCTGCTGCGCGACCGGGTCGCGCGGCTGGCGCCGGCCGAGCCGGCCTGCCGGGCACTGCGCGACCTGATCGCCGGCTGGGACGGGCGCATGGATGGCGGCTCGGTCGCGGCCGGCGCCTACGCCCGGGTGCGCCGCGCCCTGACGATGATCCTAGTCGAGCGGTCCGGGCTCGGCCGGGCCGCGGCCGACCCACTGCTGCAGGTGCCGCCGCCGGTCGTCCCGGCCAACCAGCTGTGGTGGACGCTGCCCGCCCTGCTGCGCGCCGACGACGCCGCGCTGCTGGACGGCATCGGCTGGGACGCGGCGCTGGAGCAGGCGCTAGCCCGGGTCGCCGACGAAGGCGCCACGGGCCCCTGGGCGCAGACGCACCAGCCGCGGTTCGTGCACCCGCTGTCCGGCCAGTTCCCGGATGCGGCCGCCCTGCTCGACCCGGCGTCGCGGCCGATCGGCGGCGACAATGACTGCGTGCTGGCGACCGGCCTGGCCTGCTCGGCCGGATTGGCCGCCACCTATGGCGCGGTCGCCCGCTACGTCTTCGATGTGGGCGACTGGGACGCCTGCCGCTGGATCGTCTTCCACGGTGCCTCCGGCCATCCCGGCAGCCCGCACTATGCCGACCAGAACGCCGCCTGGACGGCGGGCGAACTGGTGCCGATGCTCTACGACTGGGCGCGGATCCGCCGCGAAGCGGCGGCTACGGCTGTCCTCGAACCGGGGTGACGCTCCAGGCGACCGGCACGACCACCACCATCGATCCGGAGATGAGTTCGCGCACCTCGCTCGATACGCCGTCGACGACGCGCTGGACGTCGCCGACGGTGCGGTGCGGCTCGAACCCCAGCACGATCTCGACGATGGGCGTGTTTCCGGACAGCCGGGAACGGACGGAGACCAGCGCGTCGTAGCGTTCGAAGTGTGCGGCCAGCGAACGGTTGATGAGCTCCTGCTGGCCCTCGGCCAGCGTGCGGTCGAGCAGCGACGGCAGGGACTGCCGCCACATCGAGATCGCCAGTTCCAGCATCAGGAGGGAGACGAAGGAGGAACCCAGCACCTCCGCCAGGGTGCCGATCGGTCCGCCGTCGAACATCGCGTTGATCGCCAGGGCGACGACCACCACACCGGAGCACAGCAGCTTCGCCAGCCGCGCCCGGATCTGGCCGACCATGATGACCGAACTGCCATCCCGGCCCGCGCGCCACATGCCGCGAAAGGCGGCGGCATTCTGCACCACGTTCGCCGTGGCCAGGACCGCCGCAACGGCGAGGCCGATCGATTGCTGGTCCGGCGGGTGCCACCAGCGATAGGCGGCCGCACCCGCAACCCACAGCCCGCCCAGGCCCATGGCAAAGCCGATGCCGAGGTTGGCGAACTGCTCCAGCTTGCCCGCGCCGTAATCGAAGCTGTGGATGCGGCCGCGCTGGATCCGCCGCAGCAGCACGAGCAGCGACGCCTCGAGCGCGATCAGCAGCCCGCCGCGCAGGGCCTCGGCCAGCATCATCAGCGAATTCGCCCACAGGCCGACCAGGATGTACGGGCCGAGCATGCTGAGGTCGAGCAGGGTCGCGACCAGGATCGAGCGCTCGCGCTGCAGCGCCGCGGCCGAAACCACGGGCGACGTCGACGACGGGTTGGGCCTGGTGTGGGTGGTCATGTCATGGGCGCAGCAAGGTTGGGGCCACGACTTCCGTCGCGGACCTCGGCCAGCTTCGCGATCCAGGCGCTGACCATCGCCCCCGACCGGCCACCATTCAGGAAGCGGCCGCCATCGCCGGGGAGCGGACCCGGGCGGCGCGGAAGAAATCGGCGATCCAGCGGCCGACCAGCGGCGCGTCGGTCGCGGTGGACAGCGAGGCGAGCGCCGCGTCGGCGATGGCTTCCGGGATGAGGGTCGTCTTGCGCGAGGCGATCAGCTCCCCGACGAAGGCCGCCTCGAACTCCGGATGGCCCTGGAACGACAGGGCGACGTCGCCATAGGCGAGCGCGCCATAGGGACAGAAGTCCGATCCGGCGATCACCTCGGCCCCGGGCGGCAGGGCCACCACCTGGTCCTGGTGCATGGCCTGGATGGCGAAGCTGGCCGGCGCGCCGGCCATGAAGGACAAGGGCCGGGCGACCGCGTAGTGATGCACCCCCACGCCCCAGCCACGGTCGGACTTCTCGACCCGGCCGCCCATCGCGTCGGCCAGGATCTGGTGCCCGAAGCAGATGCCGACCACCGGCACCCGCTCCGCCACCGACCGGCGCAGGAACGCCTTCAGCGTGCCCATCCAGGGCAGGTCGTCATAGACGCCGTGCCGCGAGCCGGTGACGAGCCAGCCATCCTCGGCCTGCGGCGAGGCCGGGAAGATGCCGTCCAGCACCGGATAGACGGTCACCGACGAGCCGGGCTCCGCCCCCTGCAGCAGCCGCTCCATCATCGGGCCGAAGCCGTCATACCGGTCCGCCATGTCGGCCGGGACACGCCCCGCCTCGAGAACGCCAATTCGCATGTCGCGTCGCCTTCGATCGATAGCCCCCTCTCCCGTCTCACAGTCCGCCGGTAAAGGGAAGAGGCGGCGCGCACAGGCTTAGTTGCGAATGCGTTGCAATATCGACAGGCCGCGACTAGCGTGGCGCGACCGGCGACCGGAAGGCTGCGGATGACCAAGCGACCCTATGGACCCGATACCCGGGTGGCCCGACTCGACGACGGCGAGCGCCGTCTGGTCGCGGAGATGCGTGCCTGGATCGCCGGGCGACAGGCCGCCGGCACGCCCCCGTCCGACACCGCGCCGGGCGCGCTCGACCGCCTGCTGCGCCTGCTGTCGGCGACGGCGGCGCGCCCGATCGACATGCGCATTCCGGCCAGTCCGACGCTGGGCGCCGACGAGGCCCTGCTACTGCACGCCGTCGCTTGTGCGCAGCATGGGCATTCCGGCGCGCCGGCCGGCCATGGGCCGATCGCCTGCGTTGCCCGGGAATGGCTGCCCGCCATCGCCCGGCCGCTCGCCGAGCGGACCATCGTCGAGCTGGCCCGCGCCCTGGGCGCGGCCGGTATCCGCATCCCGCTGCGCGCCGATGCCTTTTCCTCGACCCGGACCGAGTATGCCGGACCGCCCGACCCGGTCCCGGTCCGGCACTGAGCGCCGCGAACGACCTCTGCCGCCCCATCCCGACGTTTCACGGAGGACGCCTGCAATGGCTTTCACGCTGCCGACCCTGCCCTACTCGCACAACGCGCTGGCGGCGCGCGGCATGTGCCAGGACACGCTCGAGTTCCACCATGGCAAGCACCACCAGGCCTACGTCACCGCCCTGAACGGCTTCGTGGCCGGGAATCCCGACCTGCAGGACAAGTCCGTCGAGGAGATCGTGCTCCAGTCCCACGGCCGCCCGGGCATGGAGCCGGTGTTCAACAATGCCGGCCAGCACTGGAACCACATCCTCTTCTGGCAGTGCCTGTCGCCCGCCGGCGGCACCGTGCCGGACCGGCTCGGCGCCAGGATCGCCGAGGACTTCGGCAGCATCGAGGCCTTCAAGGATGCGTTCAAGGCCGCCTCCATCGCCCAGTTCGGGTCGGGCTGGTCATGGCTCGTGCTCGGCGCCGACGGCCGCCTCCGGATCACCCGCTCGCCGAACGGCTCCAACCCGCTGGCGACCGGCGAAGGCACGGCACTGCTGGGCCTCGACCTGTGGGAGCACAGCTACTATCTCGACTTCCGCAACCGGCGCCCGGACTATGTGCAGAATTTCCTGGACCGGCTCGCCAACTACGAGCTGGCCGAGGCGCGCCTGCTGGCCGCCTGAGCGGCCGCGATTCCCGGTCAACTTTTGCAGCCGGCGCGGCTATGGTCCCGCGCCGGCCGCCCGAGCGTTCCGGGCGGCCCAGAACCGGGAGGAAAACGCCGATGATCCGCCTCACGCTCGCAGGCGCCGTCCTGTCGCTCGCCGTCGCCGGCTCCGCCGCGGCGGCCGAGTTCCCGTCGCGCGACATCCGTTTCCTGTGCGGCTTCTCGGCCGGCGGCAGCTGCGACCTCGTCTCGCGCATGTTCGCCGAGAAGCTGGGGCCGATCTTCGGCCAGAACGTGGTGGTCGAGAACAAGACCGGGGCGTCGGGCATGATCGCGCTGACCGAGGTGTCGCGCGGCACCCCGGACGGCCATCTCGTCACCCTGTCGACCATGGCCAACCACACCGTCCTGCCGCAGATGCCGGGCGTGAAGCTGGCGATCGACCCCAACCGCGACGTGACGCCGATCGCCAGCCTCGCCAACGTCTACAACATGCTGATCAGCAGCCCGCAGGCCACCTTCAGGACGGTGCCGGAGCTGATCGCCGCGGCCAAGGCAAACCCGGGCAAGCTGACCTATGCCTCGGTCGGCAACGGCTCCAGCCAGCACCTGGCGGGCGAGCTGTTCCAGCGCCTGACCGGGACCCAGATGCTGCACGTGCCCTATCGCGGCGGCGCCAACGCGCTGGTCGACATCACCGCCGGCCGCACCGACCTGATGTTCGGCAACATGCCGGAGTTCCTGGGCCAGATCGAGGGCAAGGGCGTGCGCGCGATCGCCTTCGGCGCGGCCCAGGCGAGCCCGCTGTTCCCGGACCTGCCGCTGGTCAGCCAGACCGTGCCGGAGTTCAAGATCGGCAACTGGTTCGGCCTGGTCGGCCCCGCCAGGCTGCCGGCGGACGTGGTCGCCAAGTGGACCGCCGCGCTGGACAAGGTCGCCGCCGACCCGGACTTCCGGGCGCGCATGGCCAAGAACGGGCTGGAGATCATCGTCGGCCCGCCGGCCCGCCTGGAAGGGCTGATCGCCGCCGACACCGCCCGCTGGGGCGAGGTGATCCGCGGCGCCAACATCCGCGCCGAGTGAAGGCCCCGTCCATGAAGATCACCGACGTCACCCTGACGCTGTTCGCGTGGGAGGGTATCCCCAACCTCAGCTACGGCGCCCACGCCGCCCAGAATACCGGCCAGAGCCGGCTCGGCCTGTTGACCATCAGGACGGACCAGGGGGTCGAGGGGCACGGCTTCCTGGGCTCGGCGACCAATCCGGCGGACAGCGAGGCCGGCTCGCTGATCCGCGCCCTGAAGCCGCGGATCATGGGCCAGAACCCGCTCGACCGCGAACGGCTCAACCAGCTGATGTGGGCGCGCGTCCGCCAGACCACGCCGCGCGCGATCGGCGTCATCGACGTCGCCCTGTGGGACATCGCCGGCAAGGTCGCCGGCCTGCCCATCCACCAGCTGATGGGGTCCTACCGCGACCGGGTCCCGGCCTATGCCAGTTCCGAGGTGCTGCCGTCGGCCGCCGCCTATGCCGAGCAGGCGGTGGAGTTCAAGGAAGCGGGCTGGGCCGCCTACAAGATCCATCCGCCGCAGCGCCTCAAGGACGACATCGCCGCCTGCGAGGCGGTGCGCCGCGCGGTCGGCGACGACTATACGGTCATGCTCGATTCCACCTGGGGCTACGACTACCCGACGGCGCTGCGAGTCGGCCGGGCGGTCGAGGAGATGAATTACTACTGGTACGAGGACCCGCTCGGCGACCAGGACATCTACAACTACGTCAAGCTGCGCCAGGCCCTGCGCATCCCGATCATGGCGACCGAGTATCCGCTGGCCGGCCTCGATTCCTATGCCGTCTGGCTGACCGAGCGGGCGACGGACTATCTGCGGGGCGACGTGGCGGTCAAGGGCGGCATCACCACGGTGCTGAAGACCGCCCATGTCGCCGAAGCGTTCCGCATGAACTACGAGATCCACCATGGCGGCAACTCGCTGAACAACCTGGCCAACCTGCATGTCACGATGGCCTTGCGGAACTGCGAGTTCTTCGAGGTGCTGCTGCCGGCGGCGGCCCAGAAATACGGCATGCTGCAGGATATCGAAGTCGGCCCGGACGGCATGGTGCATGCGCCGACCGGGCCCGGCCTGGGGGCGGAGATCGATTTCGACCTGATCCGGCGCAAGACGGTGCAGGTGCTGTCGTAGAGCCGGGCGCCGGAGGCCAGGAGCGGGGGCGATCGGAGGCGATCGCCGTGCCGCCTCTAGCCAGCCGGCACAAGCCATGCTCCACTGTCCCGATTGAATCTCCGAAGGAAGACTCCGGCCTTGAAGCGGGGACTATTGGGCGTATCGGTCTTGCTGGCCGCCCTGTCCGCCAATGTCGGGCGGGCCAGCGATCTGCCGGCCGCGGGCGAGGTCCACCGCTCCACCATGCCGCTGCTCGGCAAGCCGGTGCCGCTGCCGCCCGGCGACTGGATCGTGCTGGGACAGGGCTACGGACCGGTGTCCGGCCCCTCGCCCGGCAGCTACGGCGCGATCGGCGGGGTGATGCTGGCGCAGCAGCGCGACGGCATCGTCGAGGCCGTGATCCTGGCCCATTCGAACGTGCTGCCGGTCGAGGCCGGCTGGGGGCCGGCCGGGGACTGCCGCAACATCGGCGCCCTCTACGCCACCGGGGTGCGCACACGGGCCCGCAACGTCGCCTGCGCCTATGTCGTCATCACGCCGACCTCCGGCGCCACCTTGGCGCAACTGCCCGCATGGGCAGCCGGCCGGGCGGAGGCGATGCGCCGCGGCTGGCAGCTTCCAGGGGCGATGGCCGTGGCCGGCGTCCGCGCCGGCGACCGGCGCGACGTCGTGGACGTGCGCTACGCCTGGGCGGCGGAAGCCGCCCCCGCCCGCGACGGCAGGACCGACATCCATCGCGCGTCGACCGGCCCCGCGGCCCCGCTGCGCCTGCGCGCCCGGGTGCTGGCACCGTGGGTCGTGCGGACCATGACCGAGATCGAGAACCGCATCGAGGACCCCCTGGCGCCGATGGCGGACCTGCCGTGGCCCGGCGCCATCACCCGCGCCTCCGAAGCCCCGGCCGGGACCAGCCGCTGGCAGCGCCGCCTCGGCCAGGCGGTATCGAACCGCGCGATCCAGGCCTCGCTGGCGGCCGCGGTCGGCTTCGTCGTCACCGGCAATCCCTACACGGCCGGCGCCATCGCCGCATGGCACAGCCTGGCCGATGGGGTCGGCGGGCACATCGTCGAGTTCGGCTGGGAATGGGAGGGCGCGCGGCCGGCCATGGACTTCGTCGCCGACGCTACCCTGCCGGCGGGATGACGGGATGATCGCGCCCGGGCGCATTCTCGCCGTTCTGGCGGTCCTGCTGGCGCTCGCCTCCCCCACCGACAGCCATGCGCAGACCGCGGTGCCGAGCGCCAGCCTGTCCCTGGTCCGCGGCGCGGTCGAGGTCGCCGGCAAGCTGGTGCCGCTGCCGCCCGGGCGGTGGCTGCCGATCGCCAGCGGCATCGAACGCCATGGCGGCGATGCCTTCGCGACCCGGGCGCTCGCCCGGATCGAGAACGGTGCCGTCGAGGCAGTGGTGATCGTCCGGGCCAACGCCGGAACCCGGCCCGGCGCCTTCACCGGCCCCGGGGAGTGCGCCCGCAGCGACATCCACCTGGCCTACGTTGCCTACGACACGACGGCCGACGGGCTGTGCATGTTCATCAACCATGTCGTCCTCAGCGACGAGGTGGCGGGGCCGCCCGTGTGGCTGGCGGCCCGCGAGCGGTTGGCGACGCTGGGCGCGCTCGTCACCGAGACCTGGCTTGCCGTCGGCATCCGCGCCCGCACCGGCAGCCATGTGGTGGACGTCCGCTACTACTTCGCCCCGCCCGACTTCCGCTCGGCCCTGCCCGACCGCGACTGGGCCGGCAACCGCTGGTCGCCCGAGCGCGCCTTCGCCGACCCCGACCGCCGGGCCTCCATCCGCCGGCTCGGCGCATGGACGGTGTGGGCGCGCGAGGCCGTCGAGCTCGGCCTGCGCGGACAGATCCCGGATGCCGCCCTGCCGCCATCGCCCTGGGACGGGCCGGACCTCGGCCGCCGCCTGGTCGAACGCCGCGTCGCCGCGGTCGACCATCTGAAAGCCACCGGCCGCATGGGCGAGGACGAGTACCGGCGGCAGCGGCGGCAGCTGGAAATGGCGACCATCGATCCGGAGCAGTCGGAGCTGCCGCTGTGGCGCCGCAGCCTGTGGAAGCGGTTCACCCATCGCGTGGCGTCGGCGACCGAATCGCTCGGGGTCTCGTACCTCGTCATCGGCAGCCTGTGGCCATCTCTCGGCTTCACCGCGCTCTTCGAGCTGGTGAGCCCGGTCGGCACCTACCTGCACCAGCTGATCTGGCCCGATGCCGCCGCCGACGACCACACCCGGCCGCGCGACTTCGCCGAGATCGGCCGCAACGACTGACAGGGCGACTGGCGATGGACAACCGGACCGCGACGGACGGACGCCCGGTCGGCGTCGTGCCGCTGGCGACGATGGCCGGCCTGACCGGGCTCGACTTCCTGACCGGTCTTGCCGCCGGCACCTATCCGGCGGCGCCGATGGCGGCGACGCTGGGCTTCGCCCTGGTCGAGGTCGAGCGCGGCCGCGCCGTGTTCCGCATCGTGCCGGAGGAACGCCACTTCAATCCGCTCGGCACCATCCATGGCGGCCTCGCCATGACGCTGCTCGATTCCTGCATCGGCTGCGCGGTGCACAGCACGCTGGCGGCCGGGCTCGGCTACACCAGCGTCGAGACCAAGGTGAACTTCACCCGCGCCATCAGCCCGGAGGTCGGAACGCTGCTCGCCGAGGGACGGATCGTCAGCGAGGGACGGCGCATCTGCACCGCCGAGGGCCGCCTCGTCGGCGCCGGGGCCGGCCGCATCTATGCCCACGGCACCGGCACCTGCCTGGTATTCCCCATCGGCCCCGGGACCTGAGCTCGTCGCGGGCCGGGACGACGCTTGCTCGACCGCGCGCTGCAGCCGATCGTCCACCGCGTCCTGGAATGGCCCGCGCGGCGCCTGGCCGCCATCGGGGTCACGGCCGATGCGCTGACGCTGACCGGCTTCGCGATCGGCATCGGCGCCGTGCCGCTCCTGGCCTGCGGCCACTTCGCGGCAGGGCTGGCCTGCATCCTCGCCAACCGGCTGCTGGACGGGCTGGACGGGGCGGTCGCCCGCCAGGCCGGGCCGACCGACCGCGGCGCCTTCCTCGACGTGGCGCTCGATTTCTTCTTCTACGCCGCGGTTCCCTTCGGCTTCGCGCTCGCCGATCCCGCTGCCAACGCCCTGCCGGCCGCGTTCCTGCTGCTGGCCTTCGTCGGCACCGGGTCGAGCTTCCTCGCCTTCGCGGCGCTCGCCGCGCGGCGTGGCATGGTCGAGACGCGCCTGGCCGCCAAGGGCATCCGCTACCTGGGCGGCCTGACGGAGGGCACCGAGACGATCGCCGTCCTCGCCGCGATGTGCCTGTGGCCGGCCCTCTTTCCGGCCCTCGCCTGGACCTTCGGCGGCCTGTGCCTGGTCACCACGGCGATGCGCTGGCGCGAGGGTGCCGCCGCCTTCCGCGCCCTCCCACCGGGGATCTAGTCGACGATCGCCTGGTAGACCAGCTCGCGCATCAGGTAGCGGTAGGGCAGGCGCGCCCGCGGGGACTGCATCATCAGGATCGCGAAGAGGCCCTCGGCCGGGTCGATCCAGAAATAGGTGCCATAGGCCCCGCCCCAGTAGATATCGCCGGGGGAGCCGTGCAGCGGACTCATCCCGGGCTCGTTGCGCACCGCGAAGCCCAGGCCGAAGCCCTGGCCCATCTCGCGCGACGGCGTCAGCGCCTCGAAGCGGGCCATGTCCGGCCCCATCCGGGTGCCGGGCGGCAGGTGGTCGCTCGACATCAGCTCGATCGTCTTGCGCGACACCAGCCGGACCCCGTCGAGGTGGCCGCCATTCAGCCAGAACTGGCAGAACCGCGCATAGTCCGCCGCCGTCGACACCATGCCGCCGCCGCCGGACTTGTACCTGGCCTCGGCGGTGACCAGCGGCACCGCGGGCATCTCGTTCTTCGGCCCCTCCTTGTGCGGGCGGGCGCCGCGGCCGGCCTTCTCCGCCGGCACCGAGAAGCCGGTATCGTTCATCTTCAACGGCTTCAGGATGCGCTGCTCGACGAACCGGTCGAGCGGCATGCCGCTCACCACCTCGACGATGCGGCCGAGGACATCCGTCGAGACGCTGTATTCCCAGGTGGTGCCCGGCTGGAACAGCAGTGCCAGCTTCGAGAGCTTGGTCACCAGCTCGGCATTCGTGTCGTCGCGGTTGCCGACCTTGGCGTCGACATAGGCCTGCTTCAGCGGGTTCGCCCCGGCGGCGCCGTAGGTCAGGCCGGACGTATGGCGCAGCAGGTCCTGGACCGTCATCGGCCGCCGCTGCGGCTCCAGCATCACGGCCGGCTTGCCGTCGGCGCCAGCTGCCACCGTTCCGACCTTGAGGTCCTTGAATTCCGGCAGGTACTTCTCGGCCGGGTCGGCGATCGACAGCCGCCCCTCCTCCGCCAGCAACATGATGGCGAGCGAGGTGATCGGCTTGGTCATGGAGGCGATGCGGAAGATCGCGTCCGTCCCCATCGCCGCCTTCGCCTCGGGATCGCGGAGCCCGAACGCCTTCAGATAGGCGATGTGCCCGTGCCGGGCGATCAGGACGACCGCGCCCGGCAGCTCGCCCTTCTCCACGCCCGCGCGCATCCGGCTGGAGATGCGCTCCAGCCGCTCGGCCGACAGGCCGACATCCTCCGGCTTCTCGGCCCGGCCCAGCCCCTGGGCATGGGCGCCCGGCACGGCCAGGAGTAGCAGCCCGGCCACGGCGCCGATCATGATCTTCTTCATGGGATATCCTCCGCGCCCACTCGATGGGGCGCGGAGGATGATCGGCCATGCCGACGGCGCCGGGCAAGCAGTTCCACCCGGCGCCGGCCCGTCAGACGATCACGAAGTCGGCCTCCGTCAGCTGGCTGCGGGTCAGCCCCTGGATCAACACGCCGTGGCCGGCCGGGCTGGCATCGTCGAGCGGCAGCAGGACACCGTCCGGCGTATCGACCAGCAAGGCGAGCAATTCCTGGAGCGAGCCGATCGCCAGCCCGTTGATCAGCCCGGACGGATCGAGATCGATGACGATCCGGTCCTCGCCATGGACGAAGTCGGCGATCCGGTCGAACCCGCCGTCGGCCCCGAAATGGAACGCATCGGCGCCGAGCCCGCCCGTCAGCGAGTCGTCGCCGCGGTCTCCCGAGAGCAGGTCGGCGCCGTCCCCGCCGAGCAGCGTGTCGGCTCCTTGCCCGCCATGGAGCGTATCGCGACCGGCCCCGCCGGACACCCAATCGTCGCCGATATTGCCGTTCAGCCAGTCGTCGCCATCGTCCCCGAACAGCCGGTCGGCACCCTGGCCGCCCAGCATCACGTCCTGGCCGTCGCCGCCATGCAGCGTATCGCTGCCGAGGTTCCCGTTCAGCCAGTCGTCGCCGTCGTCCCCGAACAGCTGGTCGTCGCCCTGGCCGCCGAACAGGACATCCTGGCCATTCCCCCCATGCAGCGTGTCGCTGCCGCGGTTTCCGGAAAGCCAGTCGTCGCCATTGTCCCCGAACAGCTGGTCGGAACGGTCGAACCCGAATATCGAGTCGTTGCCGGCACCGCCCAGGAGCGAGTCCGACATGGACGAACCCTCGACCCAGTCGTTCCCGAGCCCGAAGCTGCGGATGATGGCGCCCGGCTCGCCCGGCCACACCCATGGCGGCGGCGGCGGCTCGGCCGGAGGCGGCGGAGGTGGCGGAGGAGGTGGCGGAGGAGGTGGCGGAGGCGGAGGGGCTCTCATACTCCGCGTAGACCGCGACGAAGTGCTTCGGCTCCGTCTCGGTCGTGCCCCAGATCGTCGTGCCGGCCCCGTCGTCGAAGTCGACCGTCGCGGTGAAGCTGCCGGCGACGATGGCCCGCTGCGCGTCATCCAGCGCGATGGCGTTGCCCTCTTCCTCGCCCGTCGATTGGTCGGAGCTGCGCACCCACAGGAAGGTGCCGTCGGCATCGTACTTCGCGACGAAATGGTCCTTTCCGGTGCCCTGGGATACCAGTTCGGCGGTGCCGGAGCCGGGATCGAAATCCACCGTGCCGCTGAAGTGGCCGGTGACGTAGCTGTTGCCGTCATCGTCGATGGCGATGCCGTTGGCCCGCTCCTGGTTCCCGGCCACTTCGTCCGAACTGGTGACCCACAGGAGCTCGCCCGTCGCGTCGTACTTCGCGACGTAATGGTTCATGCCGACAGAGGACGATTCGAGCGGCGTCACCGAGCCCGAGCCGCCATCGAAATCCACGGTGCCGATGAAGTAGCCCGCGACGTAGCTATTGCCCGCCTGGTCGACGGCAATGGCATCGCCATAGGCCGCGTTGCCGGACAGGCTGGTCGACTGCACCACCCACAGCAGGTTGCCCGCGGTGTCGAACTTGGCGACGTACTGCTCGCCGCTCCCGGCGCTGCCCAGCGTGACCGTGGCGGTGCCGGGATCGAAGTCGAAGGTGCCGGCGAACGAGCCGGTCACATAGCTGTTGCCGACCGCGTCGGCGGCAACGGCATTGGCAAACTCGAAGGCCGTCGAACTGCCGGACGTCCTGGCCCAGACGAGGTCGCCGGAGGTGTCGTACTTGGCGAGGAACAGGTTGTCGCCGAGCCCGGTGGAAACCAGGTCGAAGGAGCCCGAATCGTCGAAGTCCACCGTCCCGCTGAAGTGGCCGGCGACGTAGCTGTTGCCGAGGCCGTCGACGGCGATGCCGTTGGCCATCTCGGCGCCGCTCGACCCATGGGACGTCCGGGACCAGAGCAGTTCGCCTTCGGAATCGTACTTCGCGACGAAATGGTTGGAGGGAGCGATGCCGCTGCCGGTCGACGCGATCGGTCCCGCGCTGCCGGCCCCGTCGAAATCGGCCGTCCCCTCGAAATACCCAACGACGTAGCTGTTGCGGTCCCCATCGAGGGCGATGCCGGTTCCCACCTCGGTTCCGCTCGTCGTCTCTGCCGTCCGGGCCCATAGCAGGGCGCCGCTCTGGTCGAACCTGGCGACGAAGTGATTGGAATCGGTGCCGGTACTGCCCGTCGAGGACAGCTCGAGCGTATCCGATGTCGGGTCGAAATCGACCGTGCCCTGGAGGTAGCCGGTGACGTAGTAGTCGCCCGCCTCATCGACGGCGATGCCCTGGGCACCGGACGAGCCCGGCCCCTCCCGGCGATCACGCCCTTCCACAAGGCCGGCGGCGGCGGGGGCGGCGGCGGCGGGGGTGGTGGCGGGAGAGGTGGTGGCGGCGGCGGGGGCGCCGTGAACGTCGATACGAAATGCTTGGTGGGGTCCGCCACCCCCTCCGTGGTCCCGGCGCCCGGCTCGAAATCCACGGTCCCGGAGAAGTCGCCCGCGACATGGGCAAGGCCGGCACCGTCCAGGGCCAGGGCGTTGCCCGCCTCGGCGCCGGTCGAGCTGTCGGCGGTCTGCGCCCAGATCAGGCTGCCGTCGTCGGCGTACTTCGCGACGAAGTAGTTGTCGCCCGTCCCGGTCGCCACCAGCGCCGTCGTCCCGGCGCCCGGATCGAAATCGACCGTGCCTGAGAAGTTGCCGGTGACGGTGATGTTGCCGCCCGCGTCGACATCGATCCCGCGTCCGGCATCCGTGCTGTTGGCGTCGCTGCCGGACGCGGTCGCGACCCATTGCAGCGTTCCGGCCGCGTCGTACTTGGCCAGGAAGACGTCGCTTCCGGTGGTGGGCGAGGCGACGGGCGCCATGGTGCCGGCGGCGCCGTCGAAATCGACCGTGCCGGAGAAGCTGCCGGTGACGTAGGCGTTGCCGGCGGCATCGGTCGCGATCGCGCGGCCACTGCCGGTCGTCCCGCCCTCGCTCCCCACCACCCATTGCAGGGTGCCGCCATCATTGTACTTGGCAATGAAGAGGCTGCCGCTGGCGCCGTCCAGCAGCGCCGTGCCGCCGGTCGGATCGAAATCGATGGAGCCCGAGAACTGCCCGGTGACGAAGCTGTTGCCGCTGGAGTCGATATCGATCGCCTGTCCGACCGAGATGGATGACAGGCCGAGCGGGGTGCCCGGCCCGACCGCCCATAGCAGCGTCCCGGCCGTATCGTACTTGGCGACGAAGTGGCCCGCACCGGTGAAGCCGCCGGCCAGCGTCACCGTCGGGGCTCCAGGGTCGAAGTCGACCGTGCCGGTAACCGATCCGGTCACATAGGAATTGCCGGACGCATCGGCGACGATCCCGTACCCAGCCTCGCTGCCGGAGCTGGCACCGCCGCCGACGGCCCAGAGCAGCGTCCCGGCCGAATCATACTTCGCCACGAAGTGATCGGAGCCCGGAAGAACGCCGAAGTCCAAGCCGGTCGCCGTCAACTGCTCGGTGCCGGCGCTCCAGTCGAAGTCCACCGCGCCCTTGAACGATCCGGTGACATAGGCATTCCCGGACGCGTCGAGCGATATTGCGTTTGCTTGTTCGGCACCGCCGGACGTTTCCGTCGTGCGGGCCCAGACCAGGTTGCGGGCGGCATCGTACTTGGCCACGAAGAGCCCGCTGGTGGCATTCGTCAGCTCTTCGGTATCGATGCTGGGGTCGAAATCCACCGTCCCCGAGAAGATCCCGGTGACGAAGGCGGCTCCGGCCCCGTCGACGTCGATCCCCTTTGCCGAGGAGGTGCCCGGGCCGGAACCGGCGATCATGTCAAGCGCGGGCGGCGGCGGCGGCGGCGGAGGCGGAGGAGGAGGAGGCGGGGGCGCCGTGAACGTCGATACGAAGTGCTTGGTGGGATTGGCCGCTCCCTCCGTGGTCCCGGCGCCCGGCTCGAAATCCACGGTTCCGGAGAAGTCTCCCGCGACATGGGCAAGGCCGGCACCGTCCAGCGCCAGGGCGTTGCCCGCCTCGGCGCCGGTCGAGCTGTCGGCGGTCTGCGCCCATATCAGGCTGCCGTCGTCCGCGTACTTCGCCACGAAGTAGTTGCCGCCGGTCCCGGTCGCCACCAGCGCCGTCGTCCCGGCGCCCGGATCGAAATCGACCGTGCCTGAGAAGTTGCCGGTGACGGTGATGTTGCCGCTCGCGTCGACATCGATCCCGCGCCCGGTATCCACGGTGCTCGGGTCGGTGCCGGACGCGGTCGTGACCCATTGCAGCGTGCCCGACGCGTCGTACTTGGCGAGGAAGAAGTCGCTGCCGGTGGTGGGCGAGGCGACGGCCGCCATGGTGCCGGCGGCGCCGTCGAAATCGACCGTGCCCGAAAAGCTGCCGGTGACGTAGGCGTTGCCGGCGGCATCGGTGGCGATCGCGCGGCCATTGCCGGTCGTCCCGCCCTCGCTTCCCACCGCCCATTGCAGGGTGCCGCCATTATTGTACTTCGCGATGAACAGGCTGCCGCTGCCGCCGCTCAGAACCGCCGTACCGCCGGTCGGATCGAAATCGACGGTGCCGGAGAACTGCCCGGTGACGAAGCTGTTGCCGCTGGCGTCGATATCGATCGCCTGGCCGCTGGAGGCGGCCATGCCGACCGGGGTACCCGGCCCGACCGCCCACAGCAGCGTCCCGGCGGTATCGTACTTGGCGACGAAGTGGCCGGCACCGGTGACGCCGCCGGCCAGCGTGACCGTCGGAGCCCCCGGGTCGAAGTCGACGCTGCCGGTGACCGCTCCGGTCACATAGGAATTGCCGGCCGCATCGGCGACGATCCCGTATGCTACCTCGCTGCTGGTACTGGAACCGGGACCGACGGCCCACAGCAGGGTGCCGGCGGCATTGTACTTGGCAACGAAATGATCCGGGCCAGGCATGATGGTGAACTGGGTGCCGGTCGACACCAGCTGCACCGTAGCGGAGCCCGGGTCGAAATCCACGGTGCCGGTGAAGGACCCGGCGACGTAGGCGTTTCCGGACGCGTCGAGCGAGACCGCCTGGCCGGTTTCGACGCCGGTCGACGTGTCGGCCGTCCGGACCCAGACCAGGGCGCCGGAGCTGTCATACTTGGCCAGGAAATGGTCCTGCCCCACGGCGCTGAACGGGCCGAACCCGCTGTGGACCCGTTGCTCGGTCCCTGCGCCGGGGTCGAAATCCACCGTCCCGGACAAATACCCGGTGACATAGGCATTGCCCGACGCATCGACATCGACTCCGTATGCGGACGAGGAGCCGGAGCCGGCGCCGACCACCAACTGGAATGCCATTCTGTCCCCCCCCCGGCCGCGCTGCCCAGCGCGGCGACCTATCGAAGAATTCCATCGAAGGTGCGGCTGAAACGGGTATAATCACCAACAACGTTCGTCAATATATCATCCATAAATATTTTAGGGTATTTTAGTTGACCATGTCGGCAATCCCTGTTCGACGGGGATAGACGGGGCCTGCCGGGTGCGGCAAACAGGGGCGATACCGCCCTGTCTCGAGGATTCCACATATGGACGCCCATTCCGCTGGCCGGCCTTCCCAGGCCGACGCCCTCGCCGCGCGCTACGGCCGCGCCGCCATTCCCGCCGCCGGCCCGTGGAACGACACCCTGGCGCTCCTGCTGGATCACAAGTCGACCCGAGCCTTCCTGCCGACCGCCCTGCCGACCGGCACGCTGGAGACGCTGATCGCGGCCGCCCAGTCGGCGCCCACCAGCTCCAACCTGCAGACCTGGTCGGTCGTCACCGTCACCGACCCCGCGGTCCGGGCGAAGCTGGCCGCGATCGCCGGCGGGCAGAAGCACATCGAGCAGTGCCCGCTGTTCCTGGTCTGGCTGGCCGACGTCTCGCGGCTCGGCCGCATCGCCGACGCCGAGGCGCGGACGTTGGAGGGCATGCCCTACCTGGAGACCTTCCTCGTCGCCTCGATCGATGCCGCGCTGGCGGCCCAGAACGCCGTGGTCGCGGCCGAATCCCTGGGCCTTCTCACGGTCTATATCGGGGCGCTGCGCAACGACGTCGAGGAAGTGGCACGATTGCTCGACCTGCCGCCCGGTGCGGTCGGGGTCTTCGGCATGTGCGTCGGCTACGCCGACCCGGCGGTGCCGACGGAGGTCAAGCCGCGCCTGCCGCAGGCCGCCGTGCTGCACCACGGCACCTACAGGATCGGCGACGAGACGGCACAGCGCGCGGCCTACGACGTCGAGCTGGGCGCCTTTTCCAAGCGCAACGAGATGCAGGCGGACACCTGGACCGAGCGCGTCCTGGCGCGTATCGCCACTCTGCGGGCGCTGCGCGGCCGCGACCTGCTGAAGGCCAAGCTGCGGGCGCTGGGTTTCCCCCTCAAGTAGCCGGCTGCCGGCCGGCGGGCCTTCCCCCGCCGGCCCGGCCGGGTCTAAGCTCGGGCACAAGAGAGGCTCGCGAAGCCCCGCGTTCCGGAGGGAAGTCCGCCATGAGCGTTCGCATCCGCCCGCTGCATCCGCATCTCTTCGCCGAAGTCGAGGGGATCGACATGCGCCGCCCGCTCGCCCCCGACGAGGTGGCGGCGATCGAGGCCGGCATGGACCGCCACGCGGTCCTCGTCTTCCACGGCCAGGACATCACCGACGAGCAGCAGGTCGCCTTCAGCACCAATTTCGGCGAGATCGAGCTCGCACTCGGCGGCAACATCACCAAGGACGCCGACCGCCGTCTCGACGTGAAGCTGGCCGACATCTCCAACCTCGACCGCGACAACCGGCTGTTCGCCCGGGACGACCGGCGGCGCATGTTCAACCTCGGCAACCGGCTCTGGCATTCCGACAGCTCGTTCCGGGCGGTGCCGGCCAAGTACTCGCTGCTGTCGGCCCGGCGCATCCCCCAGTCGGGCGGCAACACCGAGTTCGCCGACATGCGCGCCGCCTACGACGCGCTCGACGACGCCACCCGGGCCGAGATCGAGGATCTCGTCTGCGAGCATTCGCTCCTCTACTCCCGCGCCCAGCTCGGCTTCACCGAACTGAGCGAGGAGGAGCAGCGGACCTTCGCGCCGGTCCGCCAGCGCCTGGTGCGGACCCATCCGGTGACCGGGCGCAAGTCGCTGTTCCTGTCGTCCCACATCGGCACCATCGTCGGCTGGCCGATGCCGGAGGCGCGCTGCCTGATCCGCGACCTGATCGAGCACGCAACCCAGCGCGAATTCGTCCACGCCCATGTCTGGCGGCAGTACGACCTGGTGATGTGGGACAACCGCCAGACCATGCACCGGGCCCGCCCCTACGACGAGACGCGGGAGGCACGGGACATGCGGCGCACCACCATCGCCGGCGAGGCGCCGACGGTGGCGCAGCAGGCCGCCTGACCACGGAACCGGTTTCACCAGAACGAAAGAGGAAACACGCGCATGATCTACGAGTTGCGGGTCTACCACTGCATGCCGGGCCGGCTGCCGGCGCTGCTCAAGCGCTTCGACACCATCACCCTGAAGAAGTGGGAGCAGCACGGCATCCGCCAGGCCGGCTTCTGGACGGTGCTGGTGGGCGAGAACAACCAGGACCTCTACTACCTGCTCGCCTGGGACTCGCTGGCCGAGCGCGAGCAGAAGTGGAACGCCTTCCAGGTCGACCCGGAATGGCTGGCCGCCCGCGCCGAGACCGAGAAGGACGGCCCGATCGTGGCCTCCATCACCAACAGCTTCCTGCAGCCGACCAGCTTCTCGTCGGTGAAGTAGACGCCTGGCGGTCGTCCCCGGCCGGCCGCGAGGACCGGCCCGGGACGGCTCACAGCCCCTTCAGCGCCACCTTGGCCGCCTCGTGGATGTGGTGCAGCGACACCTCGAAGGCGGCATCGGCATCGCGCCGCTGGATCGCGGCCAGCAGGTCGCGGATCTCGCGGATGCTCTCCCGGGCCCGTTCGGGCGATGACAGGGTCACCCGGCGCAGGAGCGTGATCCGGTCGTTGAGCGACCGCAGCATCGAGCGCAGCACGTTGTTGCCGGTGCCCTCGATCAGCACGTCGTAGAAGACCTGCTTGGCGGCCAGGATACGCTCGACCTCCAGCGTCGCGTAGGCCCCGGCCAGGGTCTCGACCGCGTCCGCCAGCTGCGCCACCTGGGCGTCGCTGGCGCAGTCGACGAAGAGGCGCGCAGCCAGCGCCTCCAGCGCCGCCCGCACCTGGTAGACGCTGGCCGCGTCGGCCGCCGTCAGGCGCTTCACCAGCGGTCCCTTGTTGGGGATGATCTCGATCAGCCCCTCGCTCTCCAGCTCGCGCAGGGCCTCGCGCACCGAGGGCCGGCTCACGCCCAGGAGCTCGCACAGGTCCTTTTCCACCAGCCGCTGGCCGGGCGCGAAGCGGCCGCTGGTGATGGCGCCGCGCAGCACCTTGGCCACCTGCCGGCGCACCGGCGCCGCCACGCTCGCCACGCGCATCGACAGGTCGAGGGTGGCGTCGGTTCCCGGGCGGTCCGGCATCGGCTCGAAGGTCCCCTGGCCGCTCCCGCTCAGCTCTGCATGCCCCAGCGGCGCACGGTGCGCTGTTCCAGGGCGCGGAAGACGAAATTGTCCACCAGCAGCCCGAAGACGATCACCATCAGCAGGCCGGCGAAGACGTTGGGTATATCCAGCAGGTTCTTGTTTTGAAAGATGAACCAGCCGAGCCCGCCACCGCTGGAGCTGACCCCGAAGACGAGTTCGGCCGCGATCAGGGTGCGCCAGGCAAACGCCCAGCCGATCTTGAGGCCGGTCAGGATGCTGGGCAGCGCCCCCGGGATCAGGATGCGGGTGACATAGGCGATGCGCGACAGGCCGTAATTCTGCCCGACCATGCGCCAGGTCGGGCTGACCGAGCGGAAGCCCGCATGGGTGTTGAGCGCCACCGACCAGAGGACGGCGTGGATCAGCACGAAGATGATGCTGCCGTCGCCGAGCCCGAACCAGACCATGGCGAGCGGCAGCAGCGCGATCGACGGCAGCGGGTTGAACATCGAGGTGAGCGTGTCGAGCAGGTCGGCACCGACCCGGGTCGCGGTCGCGAACGCGGTCGCCACCGCCGCCAGGGCCAGGCCGGCGGCATAGCCCTTCAGCAGCATCTCCACCGAGCGCAGGGTGGCGCCGATCAGCTCGGCCGAACGCAGCGAGCCGACGAACGCCGCGGCCGTCTCGACGAAGGTCGGAAACAGCAGCGAGTTGTCGAGCCAGCGCGCATAGCCCTCCCAGACCAGCGCCATCGCCACCAGCAGCAGCCCCTTGCGCACCCAGCCCAGCGCGAACACGCGCTCGCGGAAGCCGAGCGGCTGCTCCACCACGCCGAACCCGGTCGGCAAGTCCTCGCGGATGAAATCGGGGCGGACCTCGGCGTCAGCCATGGGCGGTGCTCCCGTTGATGGGCTGCTCGTCGAACAGCAGCGACTGGATGCGGGCGGACAGCGTGCGGCCGTCCGCGCCGGTCGCGTCGACCCCGGTGCTGCCGAGTTCCGCCCGGACCCGGCCCGGATGCGGGGTCAGGAGCAGGATGCGGTTGCCGATGCGCACCGCCTCGGGAATGGAATGGGTCACGAACAACAGCGTCACCTTGGTCTCTTCCCACAGCTGCAGCAGTTCCTCCTGCATCTGGCCGCGGGTCAGCGCGTCGAGGGCGGCGAAGGGCTCGTCCATCAGCAGGATCTGCGGCTCCATCGCCATGCCCCGGGCGATCGCCACCCGCTGCTTCATGCCGCCCGACAGCATGTGCGGGTAGCTGTCGGCGAACGCGGTCAGCTTGACCTTGGCGATGTAGTGGTCGGCGCGCTCGGCCGCCTCGCGTCCCTTGAGGCGGCCGCTCGCGGTGAGCGCGAAGAGCACGTTGTCCTTGACCGTCTTCCAGGGCAGGAGCTGGTCGAACTCCTGGAAGACCAGCACCCGGTCGGGACCGGGCCGGACGATCGGCCGGCCCTGCAGGCGGATGGAGCCCTCGACCGGCTGGATGTAGCCGCCGACCGCCTTCAGCAGGGTCGACTTGCCGCACCCGGACGGACCCAGGATCACATAGCGGTCGGAGCGCAGGACGTCGAAGCTGACCCGGTAGGTGGCGGTGACCAGATGTTCCCGGGTGCGGTATTGCAGCGTCAATCCTTCGACCGACAGCAGTGTCTCGGCGCTCCCTCCTGCCATGGCCCGGCCTAGTTCCCGCCCGCGACTTCGGGCGCGTCGAAGAACAGGTCGGCGAGGCCGGCCGGCTTGTTCTTCAGCGAGCCGATCTCGTGCATGAAGTTGGCATAGGCCAGCACGTTCTCGGGCCGGGTCGTGTACTTGGTCGACGGCTCGTTCAGGATCGCCACCAGCTCGCCCGCGTCCCAGCCCTTGCCGCCCATCGATTCGAGCAGCACCTGGGCGGCCGCCGCCTTGTCCTCGCCGATCATCTCCTGCGCGCGCTTCAGCGCCTTCAGGACGGCGCCGTGCACCTTCGGGTTGGCCGCCTGGAAGCGGCTGGTGGTCGACATCATGGTGAAGGTGGTGGACCCGCCCATCACGTCGTTGGAGTTCATGATCGTGCGGATCGCCGGGTCCTTCAGCTCGCGCTGGCCGAAGGGGGCGGACGCCCAGTGGCCGACGATGTTGCCGCCGCCCGAGGTGAGCGCGATCAGCGCGTCGGGATGGGCCATGGTGACCGTGAAGGGATCGAAGCGGAACACCTGCTCGCGCCCGTACTTCTTCAGGGCGTGCATCTGCATGATGATCGAGGGGATCGAGACCTTGACCGAGGTCACCGCGATCTTCTGCCCGCCCGAGACCTCGTCCAGCGCCTTCAGCTGCGCCACGGTGGCATTGAGCTGCATCGGGATCGAGCTGATCGCGCCGATCGACTTGACCCCGACATTGGCCTTGGTGCGGTCCCACAGGATGAGGAAGGACGGCGGGCCGGCGGAGATGTAGTGGGCCGACCCGGACAGCAGCGCATCGTTCATGACCGCCGGGCCGCCGATGTTGGGCCAGCTGACGGTGACCTTGACGCCCGCCTCCTCGGCGAACTTCTCGATGATCCGGTGCTTCTGCATCATGTGCAGCGGCAGGAAGCCGAAGCCGCCCGCGCCCAGCGGGATCTTCAGTTCGCTCACCTCGGCCCGGGCGGCGACGGGTGCCGCCGCGATCACGGCCGCGGCGATCAGTGCCTTGGCGATCTTCATGATATCCCTCCCCTGTTGATCCGGCGTTCCCGCCGTTCTGGTTCCGGCCGCCCGATGCCGGCGGCCGCCCGATGCTAACGGTCGTCGGGCACGCAGGCCGCGATCAGCGTCGAGACGTCGGCCATCTCGGCGATGCCCCAGCAGCCGGCGATGGCCGCATCGACCCCGGCCGGGGCCAGCACCTTCGCCTGGTCGCGGAACTTGGCCTCGAGCTGCGCGTCGCTCAGCGGACGCTTCAGGTTGCCGAGCGATTCCTCCAGATGCATCCCGACGGTGCGGCCGTCCTGCAAACGGACCGACACCACCACCGCGTCCTCGCTGACGCCGGCGTCGCCCACCGCCTCGGTCATCAGGCGCAGGCGCTTCAGGGCCGGGTCGTTGACCGCCTCGTCGGTGAACTCGGCCAGGCCGGCCTTGCCGCGGCCGAGGCCGATGGCGGCGGCGTGGTAGATCGAGAACTTGCCCTCGAGCCCGACGCTGATGACCTTCTTGTCGCAGAGGTCCTTGACCAGGGGTGCCACCCGCAGCTCGACCGCGGCGACCTGGTCGGCCGTGATGCCGTGCTGGTGGTGGAGCTGGCTGCAGGCATCGATGGTCGGGTGGATCACGATCCCGCACGGGAACGGCTTGTAGGTGTTGACCAGCAGGTCGAAGTCCCGGCCCAGCCCGTCGGTGATCCGGTCGAGGTCGTAGGACGCCGCCGTCACCGCCGCGAAGCCGCGCGGCCCCTCCAGCGGGAAGCGCCCGGAAGTGAAGCCCTGCTCCGCCAGCAGTGCGGCCATGTAGCCGCTCTGCGCCGACCGCCCGGGGTGGAAGCCCTTGCCCATCGACCCGAACATCTCGCGGATGCCGGCCGCCTGGGTCGCCGCCAGGCCGATCGCATAGGTCATCCGCTCGGCATCGAGGCCGAGGAGCCGGCCGACCGCGACGGCGGCGCCGAACACCCCGACCGAGCCGGTGCTGTGCCAGCCGGCGTCGTAGTGCGCCGGATAGGTGGCATTGCCGATGCGCGAGACCACCTCGAAGCCGAGGATGAAGGCGTGCAGGAAGTCCGGCCCCGACACCGGGTTGACGCTGGCATAGGCGAACAGCGCCGAGGCGACCGGCGAGCTGGCGTGGATGTAGTTCTTCGGCAGCGTGTCGTCATAGTCGTGGACGTGGGAGCTGATCCCGTTCAGCAGCGAGGCGAGCAGCGGGTCGAAGCGCTCCCGCCGGCCGAGCACGGCCGAGGTCGGGGGCCCGGCATAGGGGCCGAGCGCCCGGATGGTCATGTCCATCGCCGGATGGTCGGCCCCGCCCAGCGCGCAGCCGACGACGTTGACCAGGGCGCGCTTGGCCTCGCGCTGCACGTCCGCCGGGATGGCGTCGAGCCGGCTGTCGAGGAGGTAGTTCACCAGTTGCCGGGTGACCGTCATGGATCGGGCTCTCCTTCCCTGGGCGCCTCGAGGGGGGCGCCTTCAGTTGCTTTCGTGCAGTTCCAGGCCCGCGAGCTTCTCGCTCAGCTGGGCGACGGCGGTGTGGTCGGTGCGCGGGCCGAGCAGGGTCGAGGCGCCCGCCCACAGCTCGCGGCAGAGAACGGAGAAGGGCGCGTTGACGCCGCCCGACCGGGCCACCTCCAGCGCGATGCTGAGATCCTTCACCATCAGCTCGATCGGGAAGCCGGAATCGAAGCTGCGCGACAGGACGTACTGCCGGAACTTCTTCTGGGTGCTGTTGTTGACGCCGGTCGAGACGTTGAGGATGTCGACCATCGTGCCGGGCTCGATGCCGAACTTCGCGCCGATCAGCAGCGCCTCGATGCCGATCAGGAAGCCGCCGGCCGAGACCAGGTTGTTCAGGGCCTTCATGGCATGGCCGCTGCCGATCCGGCCGGTGCGGATGACCGAGCCCATCGGCTCCAGGACCGGCATGGCGGCGTCGATGACCGCGTCCTCGCCGCCGGCCATGATCGTCAGCTGGCCGGTCCCGGCCCGCGGCACGCCGCCCGAAACCGGCGCATCGAACAGGGTCACCCCCTGCCCCGCCAGCCGGCCGGCGAAGTCCACCGTCGAATCCGGAATGCCCGAGGTCATGTCGATGACGACCGCGCCGGGCCGGAGGGTGGAGGCGACCCCGTCGGGGGCAAACAGCACCTGCTCGACGATGGCGCTGGTCGGCAGGATGGTGATCACCACGTCGCTGGCGCGGCCGAGCGCGGCGAGCGAGCAGTCGGCTTCGCCGCCCACCTCGGCCACGAAGCGGTCGCGCTGGTCCGTGCGCACATCGTAGGCGCCGACGGCGAATCCCGCCCCCAGCAGCCGGCTGGCCATCGGCCAGCCCATCGCGCCGATACCGATGAAGCCGATGCGCGGCTTGCCCGAACTCGTCATTGGCGTCCTCCCCAGGACGGCGGGGCGTGAACCGCCCCCCTATCGATGGCCTGATCGATGGCGTGCCGGGCGACCCTCTGCGGCGGGGCTGGACGGCACGAGGCAACAGGTGCCATCCGATACGATTGTCTGTCAATATGTCTATCATCCGATCTGGACGCGGACAAAAAAAGGGCGCCCGAGGAATGACCTGGGGCGCCCCCTGCGTCCGGCCGTCTCCAGCCGGCGCTATCCCTTGACCGCCCCGGCCGACAGGCCCTGGACGACGTATTTCTGCAGCATCATCACCAGCACCACCGACGGCAGCAGGGCCAGCAGGCAGATCGCCATGAGCAGATTGAAGAAGACGTGCACGTCGCCGACCAGGCTGGCGATGATCACCGGCAGGGTCATGAACTCGCGCCGGGAGTTCAGGATCATGGTGATCAGCAGATCCTGCCACGAGATGATGAAGATGATCGCCCCGCAGGACGACAGGCCCGGGGTGCTGAGCGGCAGGACGATGCGCACGAAGGCGCCGAAGCGCGAGCAGCCGTCGATCCGCGCCGCCTCCTCCAGCTCGTGCGAGATGGTTTCGAAATAGGGCGCCAGGATGAGGATGGCATAGGGCAGCAGGAAGCCGGTCTGGGCGATGATCACCCCCCAGAGCGAGTTCAGCATGCCGCCCGAGCGGAACATGACGTAGAGCGGGATCATCAGCACGATGATCGGCACGAAGCGGGCGGCGATGTTGATCTGCAGCAGCCAGACCGTCCAGGGCACCCTGAGGCGGGCGATGCTGTAGGCGCTGAGCGAGCCCAGCACCAGCGTCAGCAGGGTGACGCTGACGGCGACGATCAGGCTGTTGAGGGCCGCACCGTAGAAGGCCTTGATGTTGTCGGGCAGGTACGTCGCCTGCTCGAAGACCCGGCCCTTCTGCTCGCCCTGGGTCAGGATGACGCGGAAATTGTCGAACGTGTATTCCGGCGGCAGGATCGCGCGGGTGTCCGCCTGCAGGCTCTTCTCCGACTGCACCGACCCGATGACGACGGCGATGATCGGGAAGACCAGGAACAGGATGACGAGCAGGTTGGCAAGGTGGAGCCCGACCCGGCCCAGCGGCGTCGGCTTAAACATGGGACCAGCCCCCGGACGCGGTCATGTCGTCCTCCGGTAGATGACCTTGACGTAGGCGATCGCGAACAGCCCGACGATCAGCGCCAGGACATAGGCCGAGGCCGCGCCCATGCCGATGTTGAAGGGCGGCGCGAACGACACCTTGTAGCCGTACCACGCCGACACCCAGGTGGCGTCGCCGGGGCCGCCCTGGGTGATCGCCATCACCTCCTCGAACACCGCGAAGGCGAAGGACGTGCGCAGGATCAGGATGACGACGATGATCGGCCGCAACAGCGGCAGGGTGATGTGCCAGAAGCGGCGCCAGGCCGACGCGCCGTCGACGGCGGCGGCCTCGTACAGCTCGCGGTTCATGCCCTGGAGTGCGGCATAGACCAGCAGCACCGCGAAAGGCAGCGTGCGCCAGATGTAGGGCACGGCGACCGCGACCAGGGCGGTGTCCGCATGGCCCGCCCAGTTGATCGGCTCGCTGGCCAGCCCCGTGGTCAGCAGCACGCGGTTGAGGAAGCCGAACTTGAAGTTGTAGATGAAGGACCAGATCAGCCCGTTGGCGATCGGCGGCACCGCATAGGGCAGCAGCATCAGGAATCGCGTCACCCGCGAGGTCCAGACGCTGGTCTGCATCAGCAGCAGGCCGATGGCGATCGCCAGCACCACCTCCACCGTCACCACGATGGCGGTGAAGGTGATGGTGTTCTTGAGGGCCAGCCAGAAGAGCGGATCCTCGAACAGGTTGATGTAGTTCTGCCAGCCGTAGAACGGGAAGATCCCGCGCCGCATCTGGGCCAGGCCCACCTGATGGAACGACAGGTACCCCGCATAATAAATCGGGTAGGCGAGCACCCCCGCCAGCACGATCATCGACGGCGTGTTCATGAAGAAGGCGAGCCAGCCGACCGGCAGCTCCCGCTTCCAGAAGGGCCGCCGGGCGGGGACGATCAACGTCCCCGCGCCGCCGGCTGCTGCCTGGTCCGCCATGGCGGCCCGCGCCCTTGCCGGCCGCCGCCTAGCGCGCCTTCCGCTTGGCGTCGTCGATGCCCTTGATCAGGTTGTCGCAGCACACATCGGCCGTGATCTGGCCGGTCAGGCACTTCTGGACCTCGATGTTGAGCTGGTCGGTCCAGGGGAAGTGCCAGGGCTGGTAGACCGAGTTGCAGATCTCGCCGATGTAGGTCGCCTTCTCCCACATCGCGAGGATCTTCTCGGGCTCGCCCCACGGCTTCCAGCCGGTCTTGACCACGTCGGACGCCATCACCGAGTTGTAGCCCGAGCCCAGCATCGCGTCCTTGGCCAGCCCGATCGCTTGGGTATAGACGCCGTCCTTGGTCTTGCCGCCCAGGTACTGCAGCAGCTTCCAGGCCCATTCCTTGTCGCGGTTGGCCGAATTGAGGAAGTAGACGTGGGTCACGCCGATGGTCCGGCCGTCGCCCGGGAAGCCGTGCACCTTGACCTTGCCGGCGATCGGCGACTGCGCCGGGTCGTTGACGACGTTCAGGCCGTAATGGTGGTTCGGCCCGCGATAGAGGTTGTTGCCGGCGCCGAACGCCTTGGCCGAGGTCGTGAACTGGAGCTTGAGCGATTCCGGGTCCGAGATGTCGAGGCCCTTCTCGAAGGTGTTGGCCCACCACTTCAGGACCTCGCGGGCGATCGAGCCCGGCCCGAGCATGTGCTTGCCGTCCTTGTCGAAGAAGCGCCCGCCCTTGTTGGCGACGATCGAGTACCAGGTGCCCGGCAGCTGCTCCAGCCCCACGCCCGCCACCCACATCACCGGGTAGCGGCTGACGCCGTCCTTCTTGGCCTTCACGCAATGCTCGATGAATTCCTCGTAGGTCGTGAACGGCTTGTCGATCTTCAGCTTCTCCAGCATCGTCTCGTAGTAGTTCCAGACCCAGATCGCCGAAAAATACGGCAGGCCCATCGGCTTGCCGTCGACGACCGCGACCTCCTTGGTGAAGCCGCTGAAGTCCTTCACATACTCCTCGATCCCGGGCAGGCCGGTCAGCGGCTCGACCAGGCCCTGCTTGATGAAGGCGGGGAAGGAGAAGGGCGAGGATTGCGAGACGTCGATCTCCTCGCCGCCGGCGAACATGGTCGCCAGCTTGGTCGGATGATCATTGAAGGACGAGATGGTCGATTCGACCTTCACACCCCAGTCCGCTTCGAACTTCTGGGCGATCTTCGTGTAGATGTCGCCATAGGTCCAGACGACGAAATTGACCTTGTCGACCTTGCCCTTCGGGCGGTCGGCCCAGCCCTGCGCCAGGGCCGCGTTGCTCCACGGCAATCCGGAAGAGGCACCGACCGCGGCGGCGCCGAGCGCGGCCTGCAGAAGTCGACGTCGGCTCAGGCTGGAACTCAGGAACTGGTCCATGGCTGCTCGTCCTCTCCCTTGTGGTGCCTCTCGGGCACGGCTGGTCGTCCAGCTCTACGCAATTAGAGGGCCAATCCCGCGGCCTCGTAAATAGGTTGCGGCGCGATCGCGCGGATTGCGGCGATTGCCCGGGTTCCGTAGCCTCCGGCGCGTCGGCAAGCAGGACAGGCAGGGGCATGACAGCATCATCGGAACGGATCGGCTTCATCGGACTCGGCAACATGGGCGGCCCGATGGCGACCAACCTGGCGGCCAAGGGCCACCGCGTGACCGTGCTCGACCGGCTGGCCGAGCGCACCCGGCCGCCCGTCGCCGCCGGCGCGGAGGTCGCGCCCGACCTCGCGACCTTGATCGATCGATCGGACGTCATCGTGACCATGCTGCCGGACACGCCGGACGTGGAGGCCGTCGTGCTCGGTCCCGACGGCGTGCTCGCGCGCGGGCGCCCCGGCATGCTGCACCTCGACACCAGCACCATCGCGCCGGAGGCGAGCCGCGCCATGGCCGCGCGCCTGGCCGCGGCGGGCATCCGCTTCGTCGATGCCGGCGTCGGCCGCTCGCCCGCCCATGCCCAGCGCGGCGAGTGCCTGTTCATGGTCGGCGCCGAGGCCGACGACCTGGCCCGCGTCCGCCCGCTGCTGGAGGCGATGGGGACCAAGATCATCCATGCCGGCCCACCCGGCACCGGCATCGCGCTGAAGATTGTCAACAACTACATCGCCATGTGCCTGTGCCAGCTGAACGCGGAGGCGTTCACGCTGGCCGCCAAGCTGGGCCTGCCGGCGGCGACCCTGTTCGAGGTGGCGACCAATTCGCTGTCGTCCAACGACCACCTGAAGCTCTACTGGCCGACCAAGGCGCTGGGCGGCGACACCGAGCCCGGCTTCGCCCTCGACCTCGCCTACAAGGACCTGTCGATCGGGGTCGGCGCCGCGGCGGCGGCGGGCGCACCGGCCCATGTCGGCATCGCCGTGCGGGCCGCGATGGAGCACGCCCGGGCCGCGCTGGGCCTCGGCTCGCGCGACGTGACGGCGCTGCTCGACGCCGCCGCGGCCGAGGCCGGCATCGCCCCGCCGCGGCTCTGAGGGATGCGTCCCCTGCTCCGTGCCGCGGTCGCGGCACTCGCCACCTGTTTGAGCGCCGGCACGGCCCTGGCCGGCCCGGTGCTCGACCGGATCGTCGCGAGCGGGATCATGACCATGGCGTCGGATCCCGACTTCCCGCCGCAATCGTTCCTCAACGACGACCAGGAGATGGTCGGGTTCGACGTCTCGGTCGGGCGCGAGCTGGCGCGCCGGCTGGGCGTCGAGCTGAAGATCGTGACGCCGAGCCGGAAGGCGCTCACCGCCGGCAACTGGGGCGACGACTGGGACGTCTCGGTCGGCTCGATGACGCCGACGCCCGAGCGCATGCAGGCGCTCGACTTTCCCGCGGTCTACTACTGGGCGCCCGCGGTGTTCGCGGTCCCGGCCGGGTCACCGATCGAGGACCCGCACAGCCTCGCCGGCAAGATCATCGGCGTCTGCGAGGGCTGCACCTACCAGGCCTATCTGGAGGGCAAGGTCGCCTTCGATCCCGCCTTCGGCCCGCGTCCGGCCTATCGCCTGGCCCAGCCGGACATCCGCACCTTTCCCGGCGACCGCCAGGCGCTGGCGGCGCTCGGCAACCCGCTCGATGCCGTCATGGGCACGCTGCCGGCGCTGGAGCGGGCCGTCCGCGAGGGCCATGCCCTGCGCATCCTGTCGCCGCCCGCCTTCCTGGAGCCGCTGGCGATCGCCATCGACAAGGGCGACCCGCTGTTCGCCGCCCGGCTGGCCGACCTCGTCCGCGGCATGCGCCGGGACGGCACGCTGGCCCAGCTGTCCCAGCAGTGGCTGGGGGCGGATCTTACTCAGCACCCCTGATCGGCAGCCGGGCCGGCGGCCAGGAGCAGCCGGCCGATGGTCGTCATGCGGGCGATGCCGTGGCCGACGAAGAGGCCGAGCCCGGCGCGGACGAACGCCTCGGCCGCCGGCGACGGCCGGGCGATCGTCCCGTCGAGCCCGGCGAGCAGCGATCGCGCCTGCGCCGCCGCCGCCGCCCTGGTCGAGGCGATCGCCACCGCCAGCTCGCCGCGGCGCTCGATCGGCTGCAGCAGGGTCCAGGCCAGCGCCATGTAGGCCGGCCAGTGGGCGAGATGGCGGTAGAGGCTGGCCAGGATCGGCCCGTCGCCGCCGCCCTGCCCCAGGCGGTTGAGGGCCAGCACCAGCTCGGCCGTGGCCGGAGCCATGCCGCCCAGGTCGAGCAGCGGCGGCAGCTGGCCGCCGATCGCCATGACGCTACCGGTCGCGGATGCCGTCGCCGGGGTCGCCTCGTGCCCGTCCAGCCGCGCGAGCAGGGTGTGGAAGGCCAGCAGGTTCATGGTGTTGCCGCGGTCGTAGCTGTCGAGGACGGCGGCGATCCGCGGCTCCTCGGTCGCGTCGATGCCGACGGCTCGGAACGCTGCGGCGGGCCAGCGCGGCACCTCGGGCAATGCCATTCCAGCCTGCAGGCCGGGGATGGCGCCGGCGACCGCGCCCGAGCGATAGAGCGGCAGCAGCGCCGTCCAGGTCCAGGCCAGGGCGTCCGGCATGGTGGCCAGGTGCCGCCACACGAGATTGACGATCGGCAGGCCCTGGACGGCGCGGATCTCGGCGAAGATGGCGGCCACCTCTCCGGTGGCCTCGGATTCGCGCACCGCGGGCACCGGGTCGGCGGCAAAGCCGGGGGGATGGTGGGGCATGGCGATCGGGACTCCGGTCCGGGGTTCGTGTTCGTTCAGCGCCGGTTGGCAAAGCGCTGCATGGCCTGCACGACGGCCGCCGCCACCGCGCCGTCGGTCCTCGGCAGGGGCAGGACGCGCGCGCCGCCGGCCTTCAGCAGGTCCAGTGCCACCTTCCATACCCGCGCCGGACCAGGACTGGCCAGCACCAGTTCGACATGGCCGGCCCCCAGCCCGCCTGCCGCCAGCCCGGCCGGAGACGTGGCATAGACGGCCGCGTCCAGGAACGGGCTCTCGGCGAACATCCCGTAGGCATCGGCCGGCGAGGGCGCATCGACCTGCGGTACATAGCCGTCGATATCGACCCGGCCGGGCGTCGCGACGCCGACCTTCCAGCCGAACTGCCGGGCGAGCGCCCGTCCGGCCGCATTGGCCCGCCCATCGAGATCGCCCTCGCCCAGCAGCACGACCTGCGGCATTCGTCCGTCCCCGTCGGCCGGGCCGCGCCGATCGACGAACTCCGCCGCCACGTCGTGATCCAGGCCGGGCAGGTAGTGGGCGCCGATGTCGGGGCGCGGATTGACCTCGCAGATCCCGGCCCCGACCTTGCGCCAGGATTGCCCGATGTCCGGGCAGCGCAGGTCGACGCCGCCGATGTCGAGCCCGAGCACCGCCAGCGCGCGGACCGCCAGCGCGCGGTTGTCCGGATGGATGCCGGCGCTGCGGTCGATCCGGCGGCCGCCGCCATAGGCGATGAACGGCAGCGGGTGGGTTTCGACCACGACTCCGGGCGGCGGAATGCTGTCGAGGGTCCAGCCGCGGCTCTTCAGGAAGGCGACGGCGACCTCGTCCAGCACCATCCGCGCCAGCGGGAAGCCGGCCTTGCGGTCGCCGCGATCGGGCTCGGCGCTGACCGCCGCGGCCAGTTCGGCGATCGAGCGGACACCGTCGCCCGTAACCTGCGGCGCCGGCCGCTCGTACGACCCGATCACCTCGCCGTCGACCACCAGCAGCCGATGCTCCGGGCCAGGCAGGTAGCTTTCGGCGACGAGCGGCTGCCCGTGGCTCGCGCTGCGGGCCAGGGCCCGCTCGACCTGGTCCTCGGCGAAGACGAACTCCACCCCCAGCTGGAGGCGCAGGCTGATCGGCTTGATCACCACGGGATAGCCCACCTCGGCCGCCAGGCGACGGATATCGGCCGGCGTGCGCACCGGCTGCTGCCTCGCCACCGGCACACCGGCTCGGCGCAATACGGCATTGCCGACGTGCTTGTTGCCGGCCAGCAGCTCCGCCGCCTCGTCGGTCCGCTCGGACGCCGATGCGAAGAACCGCACCGCGCGCCGGCCCTCGCCCAGGAGCAGGAGATCCCCCGCGGATTCCGAGAACCGCCAGGGAATGCCGCGGGCGATGGCGACCCGGATGAGATGGCGGCGCGCGCCACGAATCCGGTCATAGGTGGCCTTCCGCGCCTGCAGGAGGCGCTCGCGCATCGGCTGCACGTCGGCCTCCCGCGTCGGCCCGCTGACCGCCTGGGCGATCAGGTCGATCGCCAGGACCAGCGCCGTTTCCCCCGGACCGGCCAGGCCGGTCGGCAACAGGGCCGTTCCGCCGCTCGCCTCGCCGAGCGGCGTGCGCCGCAACTGGCCGAGCGGCACCTCCATGAAGGCGCAGACGTGGCGAGCCAGGGATTCCACGGCGTCCCGCAGCCCGGCCGGGCGCGGCTCCGGCGGCACCGGTGCAAGGCCAGCCGGGCCGACCGTGCGGCAATGGGCGATCACCGCGGCCCATTGTCCGGGCTCGAAGCGCCCGCGCACGGCGGCGACCGCCACCGAACCCGCGGCGAGCCGGTTCAGGCCGGGCAGGAAGCCGTTGTCGCCCAGCCGCACCGGCCCTGCTGTCGAAGCCTCCGCGGGCACGGCGCCCCGGCTCACCGCCGGCTCACGCCCGGACGTCGGCCATGTACTGGCGGGCCGGCTCGAACGCCGCGCGGCCGATCGGCGTGAAGCGTGCGTGGCGATCGACGACATCCAGGCCGGCACCAAAGGCGCGGCGACGCTGGGCGATGGCGGCCGTGGCCGTCACGCCCTCCTGGTCGGAGAGGAGGCCGGACTGCAACAGGCGCTCGAGGCAATAGTGCATGCGGGCCAGGACATACGTCGCGTGGACGATCCCGTCCATGGGCCGCGGATCGAGGCGCAGCGGCGAATCGTAGCGCTCGGCCGGATCGTTCTCCACGAGCGGCCTGCCGCCGGTGAAGCCGGACAGCAGGTTGTGCCCGGTTTCATGGGCCAGCGTCTCCGCCATGGTCAGGCGATCCGGCATCTCGTCGACGTTGAGCAGGACGGCGCCCCAGGCAAGAAACACCGACGCCCCGTTGAAGCGCTCGGCCGGCCTGGCCGAGCCACTACGGGCGAAGATGATCTCGCGCAGCAGGGCCCGAATCTCCCCGCCCAGCTCGGGCGCACCCGCGTCGAGAAGGGCCAGGGCCTCGACGGTCAGGCGCGCCGCACGCTCGAGGTCGCGATCCGCCAGCGGCTCGATGGCGAGCGGTCCGTCCTCGTCGTCGTCGAACAGGCGCTGGTAGCGCGCGGCCTGCCCCGCCCCCAGAAGCTCGTCGCGCAGGGTCACGCACCGCGGCGTCGAGGCGACCGGCGACAGTGCGGCTTGCACCAGCGCCTGGGCGTTGTCCAACGCCTCCCCCCCACGCTCGGCGAAGATGGCATCGACCAAGCTGGCATAGGCGGCGATGGCGCCGGGCGGACCGTGCCGCCGCACGCCATCGGCCACATGCGGGACGACCTGGACGTCTATCAGGTCCTGGGCGGCCAGCGTCTCCAGCACGCGCCGGACGCTGTCGCCGAAGGCATCCCGGATCTGGGCGTCGAGCGCCGTGCCGCGTTCGGCGCTCGGCCGAAAAGCCAGGCTGGAATCCGGCTGGAGCAATGCCGGCGGCACGGCGCGCAGACTCAGCCGGGCTTCCCCATGCGCACCTTTCCGACCTTTGCCGCTGCGGGCAATGCGCCCGATGCGGCGACATCGAACCCTGCCAGCGCTTCTTTCGTCAGGGCAACCCGCAGAGCCTGGATCATTTCCTTGGTCATTCGCAAAACTCCTCCGTCCGACTGGATGCCCGCGAGGCGCCGACGGCGAAAACGCCGTGCAATCCGCGCCCGTACAAGCTAGGCGGTAGAAGATCTACGGACCATATCGCGGGAGTCAATGCTCTTGCTGCCGTCCCCCCGCACCTTTCCATCGCCAGCGAAGATCGGGAACCAAGCATGTCTCAGGGAACGCCCATGGCGCCGCGCCACGCCCCGGCAACCGCGCGCAACCGCGAGGCCATCCTCGAAGTCCTGGCGGCCGTCCTGCCGGAGACGGGGCTGCTGCTCGAAGTGGCGAGCGGCACCGGCGAGCATGCCGCCTACATGGCGCCGCGGCTCGGCGGCGGCATCTCCTGGCAGCCGACGGACGGCTCGGCGGAGGCGCTGGCCGATATCGACGCCCATGCCCGGGCCAGCGGCTGCGAGCGGATCCGCCCGGCCCTCCGGCTCGATGCCTCGGCCGATCGATGGCCCGTCGCGCGGGCCGATGCGATCCTGTGCTGCAACATGATCCACATCGCGCCCTGGTCGGCGGCCGAGGGGCTCTTCGCCGGGGCGGCGCGGGTCCTGGCGGGCGACGGCGCGCCGCTCGTCCTCTATGGGCCGTTCCGCCGCGACGGCCGGCACACCGCCACGTCCAATGCCGAGTTCGACGCCAGCCTGCAGGCACGCGACCCGGCCTGGGGAATCCGCTGCCTGGACCAGCAGGTCGAACCGCTGGCGCGCCGGCACGGCTTCCACCTCGCCGCCGTCCGGCCGATGCCGGCCAACAACCTGACGGCCATCTTCCGGGTCGCCGGAGAATGCGAATCGATCTCAATAACCTGTTGAACTGAAACGACTTTACCGCCGGGTCGCGAGCCTGTAGGAAGATCGCTCCTCGGGGAGTAGCCGTTCGCAGTTCCCAGCGAAGCCCGCGTCAACACACTTGGCCCGCAAGGGCCATGGCGCGGGCGGCGGATCCGTGATGATCCGAATTGGCGAGACCGACGATACCCGCCTCTCGGCACAGGGCCGACGAGGGGTTGGTTTCGTCGTATCCTGCCATCGGCCCCTGGGTTTCTCATGGAAGCATTCTGGATCTCCACCGGGGTCGTGGCGATCGCGGAGATCGGCGACAAGACGCAGCTGCTGGCGATCGTGCTGGCGGCGAAGTTTCGCCGACCGATCCCGATCATCCTCGGCATCCTCGCGGCCACGCTGCTGAACCACGCCGCCGCCGCCTCGCTCGGCTACCTCGTCGCGCAATGGCTGACGGGCCCGACATTCCAGATGGTGGTGGGGATCGCGTTCCTGGCCATGGGCGCCTGGGCGCTGATCCCCGACAAGGCCGACGACGACGCGCCGATCCGCTCGACCGGCGGCGTCTTCTGCGCCACCCTGGTCGCGTTCTTCATCGTCGAGATCGGCGACAAGACGCAGATCGCCACCTCCCTGCTGGCGGCCAAGTTCGACAGCATCGTGCCGGTCACGCTGGGCACCACGGCCGGGATGATGCTGGCCAACGTCCCGGCGGTGTATCTGGCCGAAGCGGCGACCCGGATCGTCCCGCTGCAGTATGTCCGGATGGCGGCCGCCCTGATCTTCGCCGCCATCGGCCTGTGGATCCTGGCTGCCGGGATGCCCGACGGCATGGCCGGATAGCCCGAACCGCCGGGTCGCCGGAACCGTTGCCGGGCCGGCCCGTTACAGGATGCGAGCGTGTTGCTCGTACCCACCTCCCAGACGACCCTCGATGGCGCGGAAGGACCGCCTCCCCTTCCGCGCCGTTCTTTTGTCCCGAGGGATGCGCGGCGGTGCTAACGGATCACCCGCTCGCCGAACCCGAACATGGCGGTTTCCCCCGCGACATTGACCTGGCAGGGGCGGCCGGCGTCCTGCAACTGGCGCACGCGCTTGTTGGCGGAAGCCTTGGCCTCTTCCTTGGAAGACGTGTGGTCCAGCATCTTGCCGTCATGCTCCACCGCCCAGCCCTCCAGGTGACGGCAGACGGTGAAGACGGCGCGGGCCTGTCCCGGCCGGACAGCGGTCCCCGGGCGTGCCGGCGTGTTCGAATGGGCGGTCATCTTCGACATGGCTCATGTCTCCCGGTGCAAGGGCTCGCGGCCGGCCTGGATGGTCGGCGATCTGAAGCGTTCTCGAAGACGTAGAGGCGATCGGCCAGCGCGCGGGGCGGCTCGGCGACGGATGATCCTACGACCAATCGGAGCAATCCACACGGTCTTTGTACCGGCGCCCTCGAAGGCGCCTGCGCAGCGCCGCGGCGACCGCCCGTTGATTGTCCGGCGGAATGGCACGAACGGACGATGCCGTACAGGCGGAAGCCCAGCCTTGCGGGCTGGGAATGGGGTGGTTATTCAGGTTGCCGTCTTCTTGCCGGCATCGCTCTTGCGGGTCGTTCCCCGCGCGTTCCGAATCGACCAGCGCCAACGACCGGACTGCAGAGGCGTGACATGATTGAAAGGAAGGAAGGACGGCGTCTCAGCGGCGCGGCGCGCCGGCTCTTGCATTATATCGAGCAGCATCCGAATGCCGTGCTGGTCAGTTCTGCGCTCGACTTGGCCGCCAGGATTGAATCTTCCGACGCGACCGTCATCCGGGCGATCCAGTCGCTCGGCTTCGACGGGCTGCCCCACCTCAAGACCGCGATCGCAGAGAAGCTCGACCAGGGGGTCCGGACGCCCGTGGAAAAGGTGGGGGTGACCCTGCGCGAGCTCGCGCAGGAGCGCAGCCGGACGCCGTTCCAGCTCATCGTCGAGGCTTACGCCAGGATGCTCGACATGCTTTCCCGCTCCCCTTTGCCGGAGCGGCTGGAGGCGGCGGTGCGGATGCTGAACGATGCCGCGCGGATAGGGCTCCATGGAGCGGGGCCGCTCAATCGGCTGGCGCAGCAGACGGCAACGCACCTGGCGCGCATCGGCCGACCCAGCTTCGTGATGGAAGGCTCCGGCCATGGCTTCGCGGACGCGCTCCTGGAGCTTCGGCCGGGCGATGCCGTGATCCTCATCGCGTATGGCAAGGTTCTCAGGGAAAGCCTGCTCGTCAAGGCCGAGCTGCAGCGGCTGGGCGGGCAGCTCGTCGTCATCACGGACAACCCGGGCGGTCGGCTGGCCCAGGGCGCGCAGGCGGTTCTGGAAGTCCCGCGAACCGAGGTCGGCAACATGACGCTCTACGGGACGATCCTGTTGACCCTCGAGACCATCGTTCTCTCGCTCACGAAACTCGGTCCGGAGCGCGCCATGGAAACGTCGCGCCGCCTGCGCGATCTGCGCGAAGAGCTGCAGCCAGGCGAATAGCCCGCAGCGTACGGCCGCAACGCGCGGCCGCCGGCGCACCATGCTGCCGGCCCCGGCATCCGACCGCACCACCCGTTCCGTGACGATCTGCAAGTGCGGCAGCACCGCAGCCTCGATCCGGCCCCAGGACGTCGTTGACACTACGTTGTTGGCGCGACATAACGACTTCGTAGTGTACACTACGGACATATTGTCGTTCCCTGGGGACCCGGACATGCATTTCGACGCGCAGCTATGGACGGCGACGAAGGGCTTCCGGGCTCGCATCGCCGGAGCCATTGCCCTTGGAGTCCTTTCGCTTGGGCTGGGAATCGCCAGGTTCGTGATCCTCGGCTGGCTGGTCGCACGCCTCTTCGAGGATGCCCCGCTGGCCGATCTGGCGATCGCGATCATGCTGCTTCTGACGGCCGTCCTGTTGCGCATGGGCCTCGAGTACCGGCGTGCGACCGTGGCGCACGGCACGGCCGCCCGTGTTCAGGACCGAATGAGGCTCACTCTCTATGACCAGATCGTTCGTCTCGGCCCCGCCTGGCTCGCCGAGCGGCGGACGGGCAGCATCGCCCTGTCGACGATCGATGGTGTCGAACAGCTGCAGATCTTCTTCGGCCAGTTTCTCCCGCAACTGGCCATCGCCTTGCTCGCGCCGATCCTGCTGTTCGCCATCCTGGCATTCTGGGACATCCCGGTGGCCGCGGTGATCTCGACCGCGGCCATCCTCGCGCTTGTCCTTCCCGTCCTGCTCAAGCGCGTGGGCGAACGGTCGACGATGCGCCGCGTGAATGCGTTCAAGGCCTTCGGCGAAGAGTTCCTCGATGCCGTCCAGGGATTGCCGACGCTCAAGGCGTTCGGACAGGGCGCCGCCTTCGGCGCGCGGCTCGCGCAGAGGGCGCAGCAACTGGCTGAAAGCACGCTCTTCGTCCTGCAGGCCAGTCTCATGAGCCGGGCGCTCGCGGACCTCGCCATCGCGGGCGGCGCGGCCGCCGCCGTCGCGCTCGGGGCCTGGCGCGTGAGCCACGGCGAAATGAGCCTCGAGGCGCTGCTGATCGTCCTGATGGCGGGAACCGAAGTGTTCCGCCCCATGCGCGATCTGCGCTCCCTGCTGCATCGGGGCATGGTGGCCAACGCGGCCGGCGTGGCGATCAAGACTTTGCTCCAGGCAACACCTCCGCGGCCGCCGCGGGAGACCGCCGCCGCTCCGGACCTCGTGCCCTCGATCGAGTTCGAGAATGTGCGGTTCAGCTATTCCGACGCGCGCGGAGCGACCCTCAAGGGCATTTCGTTCATGGTCGGGGCCGGCGAGCGCATCGGGATCGTCGGCTACAGCGGCTCGGGCAAGTCGACCATCGTCAAGCTGCTGCTGCGCTTCCATGACGCGGACGCGGGCACGATCCGCATCGGCGGCCATGATGTCACCACGCTGGCCGCCGATCACATCCGGGACCAGATCGCCGTCGTGCAGCAGGACACATACCTTTTCTACGGAACCGTCGAGGACAACATCCGCATCGCGCGGCCCGACGCGACCATGGAGCAGGTCGAGGCGGCGGCGCGGGCGGCCAACGCCCACCTGTTCATCGCCGCCCTGCCGCAAGGCTACGGCACCGTCATCGGGGAACGCGGACTCCGGCTTTCCGGCGGCCAGCGACAGCGCATCGCGATCGCGCGGGCCATGTTGAGGGATGCCCCCATCCTTGTCCTGGACGAAGCCTTGTCGTCGGTCGATGCCGAGAACGAGAGCATCATCCAGGCGGCGCTCGACGACCTCGCCCGGCAGCGCACGACGATCGTCCTTGCCCATCGGCTATCGAGCGTGATCGATGCCGACCGCATCATCGTGGTATCCGACGGCCGGATCGCCGACAGCGGCACGCATGGCGAACTGATCGGCCGCGACGGTCCATACCGGCAGCTGATGGCAGAGCAGGTCGCGTTCGGCGAGCACGATGCCGTGCTCGACTTCGGCGTGGTCGCGACCGCCGACGGCGAACGCGCGGCCGGCACCATGCCGACGTCCCCGGCAAGGCCGCGGCCGACCGAGGGAGAGCGGATTGCCGCGGGTCTCTCGCCGTTCGAGACGCTCGGAACCCTCTTCGGCCTGGTTGCACCGTGGCGCCGGCAGATGGTGCTGACCGTCCTGTCCGGTGTCGGCCGCGTCTATGCCCTGATCGGGGTCAGCACGCTCAGCGCCGTGACGGTCGCAGCGGTCCGGACCGGCTCCCCGTTCGGTGCGTACCTCTGCTGGATGGCGGCATTGGTGCCGCTCGCGGCCTTCCTGCAATGGAACGAATCCTGGCGGTCGCACGACATGGCCTACCGGTTGCTCGCCCGGATCCGGGTCGATCTCTATCGGGCACTCGAAGAGCGTGCGCCGGCGTACCTCCTCCGGCGCCGGTCCGGCGATCTCGTCTCGCTCGGAACGCAGGACGTCGAGACGATCGAATACTTCTTCGCCCACGTCGTGGCCCCGGCGATGGTGGCGCTGCTGGTGCCGTCGACGGTCCTGATCGCGCTTGCCCTCATCGCCTGGCCGACCGCCCTGGTGCTGCTGCCGTTCCTGGCCTATGCCGCCCTGGCGCCGGTTTTCGGGCGGCGTGAGGTCGATACCCTCGGCGGCCGGGCCCGCGCCGAGCTGGGCGAGCTCAACGCCTTCATCGTCGACACCGTGCAGGGAATGGGTGAACTCGTCGCCTTTGGCGGGACCCGCGCCCGCAGAACGGTCTTCGAGAGCCAGATCGCCCGGTACCAGCGCACGCGGGTCGCGCTCAATGCCGACCTTTCCTTTCAGACCGCCAGGCAGGAAGCGGTCTCCGCGCTCGGCGCGACGGCCGTACTGATTGCCGCCGCCCTCATGATCCACGCGCATGGGTTCGAGCCGACCTTTCTGCCGCTCGTCGCCTTGCTGTCCTCCGCCGCGTTCGTCCCCGTATCGGAGCTTGCCCAGGCGGCACGACAGCTCGCCGACTCGATTGCCTCCACGCGGCGCGTCTACGCCGTCCATGCCGAGCCCATTCCGGTCGTCGACGGTCCAGAGCGCCTGCCGCGCTCGGCCGGTGAACCAGGACTGGAGTTCGTGGGCGTGAGCTTTTCCTACGACAGGTCAGGACCCGCGGTGCTCGAAGATGTCGCCTTCAAGGTGCCTGCCGGCGCGCGGATCGCCCTGGTCGGCTCGTCGGGGGCCGGCAAGACGACGATCGCCAACCTGATGCTCCGCTTCTGGGATCCGGCCCAGGGGCATATCGCAATCGACGGCCAGGACTTGCGCGATATCAGGATCGACAGTCTTCGCGAGCAGATCTCTCTTGTTGCCCAGGACACCTATCTGTTCAACGCGACCCTGGCGGAGAACATTCTGCTCGCGCGTCCGGATGCCGGCGCGGCGGACCTGAGCCTGGCCGTTCAGCGTGCCGCGCTGGAGGATTTCGTTGCCTCGCTCCCATCCGGACTCGATACCAGTGTCGGCGAGCGCGGCGTCCAGCTCTCCGGCGGACAACGGCAGCGAATAGCGATCGCTCGCGCATTCCTCAGGAACGCCCCGATCCTGATCCTGGACGAGGCGACCTCGCACCTCGACGCGGCGAGCGAGGCACACATCCGCAAGGCGCTCGATGCGCTCATGGTCAATCGGACGACCATCGTCATCGCCCATCGCCTTTCGACGATCCGCGCCGCTGACGAAATCCTGGTGATGCGCGACGGGCGGATCGTGGAGCGGGGCACGCACCGCGATCTGGTGAGGCTGGGCGGCTTCTATGCCAAGCTGATCGGCCATCAGTCCTTGGGGTCCGCCCGAACCGGGTAGCCCGCGCCGGCCGACCTGCCGTCAGGCGGTCTCACTAGCCCGCACCTGGCTGCGGGGCCGCATCCTGGTCAACCCCGGCCGGCACGCCGCTATCATGTCGGGTCGGGCGAGAGGGCATCCCGCCGGCGATGCGCCCGTGCCAATATTGGCACCGCCACGTCGATCAGCCATGGCGTATCATGTCCGCCGGATCCCGCGATCGACCGCGTGCGTTCCGATCAACGGGAGCTGGCTTGGCCGCTTCCCGAACCCGCCCGTGGGTGAGACCATGACTGGCACACCGGCCGCCTGCCCCGCATCGCCCGCATCGTCTTCCGGTGCCACGGGCGGCACGGGCGTGCCGGACGCCGCGGCGTACCGGCGACGGCTGGAGATCCTGTCCGAGTTGCACCGCGCGCTCGCGTCCGGCGCGGACCCGGCGTCGATACTGGATGCCTTGTGCGCGGCGGCGCTGCGCTTGACCGGCGCATCCTGGGTGCTTGCCCGGATGCGCCTCGACGGCGACCCGGAGGGCGGCGCTGTCGCCTCTGTGACAGGTCCGGAGGCAGCGGCCGCCGCGGCGGCCCGGGCGGACCTGCTGGAGCGGGATCCGTTTCCCGATCCCGGCCTGCGCGCGACATCCGGACCCGTCGGCGCCGGCGCCGACTGGCCGGCGGGCCTGCCCCGCGCCGGGACCATCCTGCTGCTGCCGATCCCAGCCGCGACCGGCCCCCGAGGCTGGCTGTGCTGCGTGACTGACGCGCCCGACCGGCGGCCGGCCCGGGACGAGGATGCCGACCTTCTCGACGGACTCGCGGCGCTGGCGGTGCGTCTGTGCGAGGATCGCGATCCGGCCGCGGCCCGGCAGCTGGCGGCAGCGGCCGAGCGCCGGCTCGAAACCCATGACGCGGTCGCCCGCATCCTGGCGGAGACCTCGTCCCTGGACGAGGCGGCGCCGGCTCTCCTGGCGACGATCTGCCGCCATCTCGGCTTCGCCTACGGGATCCTGCGCGAGGTGGACCGGCGCGACCGGGTGATGCGCCACGCCGCCGTCTGGCACGAGCCGGACCCGGCATTGGCGGCGTTTGCCGGCAGCGGGCGCACGCAGTCCTTCTCGCCGGGGGTGGGCATGACCGGGCATGCGTGGGCGACCGGCCAGCCGATCTGGGTGGCGGACTGCCGCACCCATCCGGTGTTCGAGCGCCAGGAGGATGTCGCCGCCGCCGGCCTGCGGGTCGCGACGGCATTTCCCGTGTCCGTGGGCGGCGAGATCGTCGGCGTCCTCAGCTTCCTCGGGCGCGAGGTCCGCCCCGAGCAGCCGGAGGTCATGGGCCTGCTGGCCGCGCTCGGCAGCCAGATCGGCCAGTTCATCGCCCGCCGCCAGCAGGAGGCGGAGATCGCCCGCCTGAACCGTCTCTATGCCGTGCTGTCCGCGGTCAACCGGCTGGCCCGGCACGCCGATACGCCGGCGCTCCTCTTCGAGGGCATCTGCCGGATCACGGTCGAGGACGGCGACCTCGCGCTCGCCGCGATCGCCACCTACGACCCGGATCGCGGCGAGACCCGCTTCGTCGCCGGGTACGGCGAAGGCATCGAAGCGCTGGTTTCGGCCGACCCGTTGCCGATCCTCGATACCCCCGACGAGAGGCTGGACGAGGTCTCGCGCGCCATCATCGAGCGGCGGCCGATCGTCAACAACGATGTCTTCGCCAGTCCCGACATCGGCGGCCCGCGGCGCCGGGCAGCGATGAATCTGGGCATACGGGCGATGGTCATCACGCCGCTGCTGGTCGGCGGCAGGCTCCATGGCGTGCTGGCCCTGGGCAGCCGCGAGCGGGACTTCTTCGCCGACCGCTACGTGGAGCTGCTGAACGAGGTCGCGAGCGACATCGCCTACGCGCTCGACCATCTCACCAACCGCGACCGGCTTGCCTATCTGGCACACCATGACCCGCTCACGGGGCTGCCCAATCGCGCCCTGTTCGAGGAGCGGCTCGGCCAGGCGCTGATCGTGGCCGGCCGGCGCGGCGAGGAAGTGGCCGTGCTGTTCCTCGATATCCGTCATTTCCGACAGATCAACGATGCGTTCGGGCGGGAGGCCGGCGACAACCTGCTGTGCGAGTTCGCCCGCCGCCTGTCCGGCATATCGCAGCGCCCGGAGCATCTGGCGCGCATGGAGGGTGCCCGCTTCGCCACCTTCGTGGCCGGCGAGGGCGACGCGATCGCGGTCGCCAGCCGGCTCGAGCTCGCCTCGCAGCAGCTTCTGGCGGAGCCCTTCATCATCGCCGGCATGCCGGTGGAGATCAGCGGATCGGCCGGCATCGCCGTGTTTCCCGGCGACGGCAGGGATGTCGAGACGCTGCTGCGCAACGTCGAGGCCGCCGTCGGCAACGCCAAGAGCTCGGGCCACGACTACCTGTTCTACGAGCCCTCGCTGAATGCGCGGGTGACCGAAACCCTGCGCCTCCAGGCGCGGCTGCGCCATGCCGCGGCCCAGGAGCAGTTCGATCTGCACTACCAGCCCAAGATCCATGCCGGGTCGGGACGCATCGAGGGGGTGGAGGCTCTGCTGCGCTGGTCGGACCCGGACGAGGGCCCGGTATCGCCGGCGACCTTCGTGCCGCTGCTGGAGCAGAGCGGGCTGATCCATCCGGTAGGCAACTGGGTGATGCGGCGGGCGCTCGCCCAGCAGCGCGAATGGATGGCCGCGGGGCTGCGGCCGCCGCGGGTCGCGGTCAACGTGTCGGCGCTGCAGTTCCAGTCGCGGCAGTTTCTCGCCACCGTTCGCGAGCTGCTCGACGAATGGTCCGACGTCCGCCAGGCGGGCGGCGGCCTCGACTTCGAGATCACCGAGACGGTCGTGATGACGGACATCGAGGACAACGTCGCCAAGCTGGCCGCGCTGCGCGCCGTCGGGGTTCAGACCGCCATCGACGATTTCGGCACCGGCTACTCCTCGCTCGCCTACCTGTCCCGACTGCCGATCCAGGCGCTCAAGATCGATCGCTCCTTCATCGCGCCCCTGGCCGACAGCCCGGAGAGCCTGACCATCGTCTCGACCATCATCTCGCTGGCCCACGCGCTCCGCCTGTCGGTCATCGCCGAGGGGGTGGAAACCGACCAGCAGGCCCGGATCCTGCGCCGCCTGGACTGCGACCAGATCCAGGGCTACCTCTTCCACCGCCCGATGCCGGCTGGACAGCTGGCCCGGTTGCTGGAACCCTCGTAGCGAATGGGGGGAAGTTCGATGGAACGGGACGGACGGCCGGGGCCGGGGTCGACGGAGCAGGATCGCTACCGGCTCCTGATCGATTCCGTCATCGACTATGCGATCTGCATGCTGGATCCGGACGGCATCGTGACGACCTGGAACACCGGCGCGCGCCGGTTCAAGGGATATGAGCCGGCAGAGATCATCGGCCAGCACTTCTCGCAATTCTATGTCGAGGAGGATCGCCGGGCCGGCGTGCCGCAACGCGCGCTGGAGACGGCGGCCCGCGAAGGGCGGTTCGAGAGCGAGGGCTGGCGCGTCCGCCGCGACGGAAGCCACGTCTGGACCCATGTCGTGATCGACCCGATCCGCACCGGGGACGGCCGCCTGCTGGGCTTCGCCAAGATCACCCGCGACCTGACCAGGCGACGCCAGATGCAGGACAGCCTTCGGCGCAGCGAGCAGCAGTTCGCCCTGCTGGTGCAGAGCGTGACCGACCACGCCATCTACATGCTGGACCCGGATGGGCTGATCTCCAGCTGGAACCTGGGCGCGGAGCGGATCAAGGGCTACCGGGCGGAAGAGATCATCGGCCAGCATTTCTCGCGCTTCTATCCCCCCGAGGACCGGGAGCAGGGCGAGCCGGCCCGGGCGCTGGAGACCGCCCTCGCCGAGGGCCGGTACGAGCGCGAGGCCTGGCGCCTGCGCCGGGACGGAACCCGCTTCCTGGCCAACGTGGTCATCGAGCCGGTCCGCGACGAACGCGGCCAACTGGTGGGCTACGCCAAGGTGACCCGCGACGTGACGGAGCGGGCCCAGGCCCGGCGCGCGCTGGAGCAGGCGCGCGAGGCGCTGTTCCAGGCCCAGAAGATGGACGCGCTCGGCCAGCTGACCGGCGGCGTCGCCCACGACTTCAACAACCTGCTGATGGCGATCCTGGGCAGCCTCGAACTGGTGCAGCGCCGGCTGCCGGACGATCCCAGGATCCGGGCGCTGATCGACAACGCCGTCCAGGGCGCCCGCCGCGGCGCGTCCCTGACCCAGCGCCTGCTGGCCTTCGCCCGGCGCCAGGAACTGCGGCTGGAGCCGGTGGACCTGCCGCTGCTGGTGCACGGCATGACCGACCTGCTGCAGCGCTCGCTCGGCCCGGCGCTGCCGATCGAGGCGCGGTTTCCGCTCATGCTGCCGCCGGTGATGGCGGATCCGAACCAGCTCGAGCTGGCCCTGCTCAACCTGATGGTCAACGCCAGGGACGCCATGCCGGGCGGCGGGTCGATCGTCGTCGGCGCGCGCGAGGCCGAGGCGATGCCCGGATCGCCGCCCGGCGAGCGGCGGCATGTCTGCCTGTGGGTCCGCGACGTCGGCATCGGCATGGACGAGGCGACGCTGGCGCGGGCCGCCGAACCCTTCTTCACCACCAAGGGGGTCGGCAAGGGCACCGGCCTCGGCCTTGCCATGGTGCACGGCCTGGCCGAGCAGCTGGGCGGACGGCTGGTCCTGAAGAGCCGGCTCGGCGAGGGCACCACGGCCGAGCTGTGGCTGCCGGCCGCGGCCGCGGCATCGCCCCCGGCCCCCGGCCCGGCGGCGTCGCCGGGGGCGAGCCCGCCGACCGGTCCGGCGCTGACGGTGCTCGCCGTCGACGATGACGGCCTCGTCCTGACCAACACCGCGGCGATGCTGGAAGACCTGGGGCATCGGGTGCTGCGGGCCGCGTCGGGCGACCAGGCCCTGGCGATCCTGCGCGGCGGCGACGCGGTCGACCTCGTCGTCACCGACCACGCCATGCCCGAGATGACCGGGGCGCAGCTGGCCGAGGCGATCGCCGCCGACTGGCCCGGGCTGCCGATCCTCCTGACCACCGGCTTCGCCGAGCTGCCGCCCACCGCGACGCCCCTGCCCCGCCTCGCCAAGCCCTTCACCCAGCAGGAGCTGGCCCAGGCGGTCGGCCGCGCGGTCCGCGGCCGGCCGATCGCGGACGGGGACCGGATCGTCGCCTTTCCGGGTCGCTAGGACCGCATGCCGGCCACACCCATGCACAGGACGGGAGAACGCACGCCATGAGCGACACCCACGACCCCTCGTCACAACCAGCACCCGTCGCGCAGCGGGCAGCCGCCCTCGAAGCGGCCCTGGCGGAGCGCGGCATCCTGCCGGACGGCTTCGTCGAGGATTTCACCCGCCACTCGGAAGAGCAGTGGGTGACCCGCAACGGGGCGCAGATGGTGGCCCGCGCCTGGACGGACGATGCCTTCCGCGCGCGGATGCTGGCAGACGGCAAGTCGGCCGCGGCCGAGCTCGGCTTCGGCATGCCCGAGCACCACCGGCACCTGGTGGTGCTGGAGAACACGCCCGACATCCACAACCTGATCGTCTGCACGCTGTGCTCGTGCACCGCCTACACGATCATCGGTGCCGCCCCCGACTGGTACAAGGACCTGGAGTACCGGGCCCGGGTGGTGCGGGAATCCCGCACGGCCCTGCGCGAGATGGGGCTCGACCTGCCCGGCTCGACCGAGATCCGCGTCTGGGACACCACCGCCGACACCCGCTACATGGTCCTGCCGGTGCAGCCGCCGGCCACCCGCGGCTGGCCGGCCGAACAGCTGGCGGGCATCGTCACCCAGGCCTCGATGATCGGCACCGAGCGCCTGGACGGCGCCGGCAGGGCGGCGGGGGCCTGAGGCCATGGACGGCATGCACGACCTGGGCGGCAAGCAGGGCTTCGGGCGGATCGCCTATCCCGCCGTTCCCCACGCCGAGACCTGGGAGCCGCTGGCCCGCGCCCTGTCGGCGCTGGCGGTGAAGAGCCATTTCTACAACATGGACGAGTATCGCCATGCGATCGAGCGCATGGCCCCGGTCCACTACCTGTCCGCCCCCTACTACGAGCGGGTGCTGACCGCCGCCGCGACCCTGCTGGTCGAGAAGGGGATCGTCACCGCCGGGGAGCTGGCGGCGCGGGTCGACGGCACCTTCCCGCTGTCCCGGCCGCTCGGGCCCGGCCGCCCGGCGGAGCCGCCGCAGTCCTTCGCGATCGGCGAGACGGTGCGGGTGCGCGACCTCTTCGTCTCCGGCCACGTGCGGATGCCGGGCTACATCCGCGGCAAGCGGGGCGTGGTGGTGGCCCAGTCGCCGCCCTACCCCTTCCCCGACGCGGCCGCCCACACCATGCAGGCGACGGAGGAGCCGACCTACGACGTCCGCTTCCGCACGTCCGACCTCTGGCCGGATTCCTGCGACGAGGCCTTCGTCCATGTCGGCGTGTTCCAGAGCTACCTGGAGAAGGTCGACCCGCCGCCGACGTAGCGTGGCCGCCGGCCTATCGCCGCCAGCCGTGCCACGCCCAGCCGAGCGCGGCACCGATGGCGATGCCGGCAGCGATGCCGAGTGCGGCCGCGTCCATGGCCGTGCCGGCGACGGCACCGATGCCGACGCCCGCGGCCATTCCGAATGCCATTGCCGAGGCTGGTCCATTCCTGTCCATGCAGGGAGCAACCGGGCAGCACGGCGAGCGTTCCCCGGCTGCCGGCGACGGAAATGCGCCGGAGCGGTGAAGATGCGGTTGCCAACCCTACGCACCGATGCTACATGGCGCGTCCCGCGGCCGACACCTTCGGGTCGGCCCCACGGAAAAGTGGGCGCGTAGCTCAGCGGGAGAGCACTACGTTGACATCGTAGGGGTCACAGGTTCAATCCCTGTCGCGCCCACCATTTTCCAGAGGTCTTTCAAGGGCTTGGGGTATCCGACCCGGCCCTTGCCGACGGCAGCGGCCGGGGGCTGCCGCGAGCCGCCATCGGCGCGCCGGATCGGACAGCCCATCTTCCCCTCGCGGTCGCGCCCGGAGCGTCGCTACGCATAGGGCGGACTCCGCCCGCGCCATCGTTGCACGACGTTCACGGTGGACTCTGCCGGCCAAGCCTCGTCCGTGGCCTGTTCTCGCCCCGGTTGCTTCACTGAAAGCTGCGAATGCCCGATACCGAGCCGGCCTTTCTGTGACAGGATCGGGTTGATCCGGGCGGTGACGCTCTCGGCCGGCGTGATACTTCCAAACCGAAAGTACGCCGATGCCGTTTCCCGCGATCCTGGAACTGTCCGCGCTGCCCGCCAGCAGCGGTTTCGTCATCAACGGTGCGACAGCCAGCGACCAGAGCGGCTGGTCCGTCAGTTCCGCCGGGGACGTCAACGGCGACGGCATCGGCGACCTTATCATCGGGGCGCGGTACGCCGATCCGAACAACCAGGACAGGGCCGGTGCGAGCTACGTGGTGTTCGGCCGCTGCACCGCGGTGGCGGGGGACTTTGGGTCCGCAATCGAACTCTCTTCCCTCAACGGCAGCAATGGGTTCGCCATCAACGGCGACAAAGCCGGCGACCAGAGCGGCTCTTCCGTCAGCTCCGCCGGCGACGTGAACGGCGATGGCATCGCCGACCTTGTCGTCGGGGCGCGGTTTGCCGATCCGAACAACCGGGACAAAGCCGGTGCAAGCTATGTGGTGTTCGGTCGCTGCACCGCGGCGTCGGGAGACTTCGGCCCGTCGATCCAGCTCTCCGGGCTGGACGGCAGTGATGGTTTCGTCATCAACGGCGTCGCGCCCGGCGACTACAGCGGCTGGTCGGTCAGCGCCGCCGGGGACGTGAACGGCGACGGCATCGACGACCTCGTCATCGGGGCAAAGTATGCCGAGCCGCACGGTCAATATTACGGCGGCGCCAGCTATGTGGTGTTCGGCCGCTGTACGGAAGCCCTGGGGGATTTCGCTTCCGCCCTGGAGCTCTCGGCGCTGTCCGGCAGCGACGGCTTCGTCATCAACGCTGCCTCCAGCTACGACCACAGCGGCTTTTCGGTCAGTTCCGCCGGGGACGTGAACGGCGATGGCATCGACGACCTCCTGATCGGAGCGAAGGACGCCAGTCCGGGCGACCGTATCACCGCCGGCGCGACCTACGTCGTGTTCGGCCGCTGTACGGACACAAGTGGTGACTTCGCGTCCGCGATCGAGCTCTCGACCCTTGCTGGCAGTGACGGCTTCGTCATCAACGGGCTCTCGGCCGGCGACCGGAGCGGCTGGTCGGTCGGTTCCGCCGGGGATGTGAACGGCGACGGTATCGGCGATCTTGTCATCGGCGCGAAGAGCGCCAGTCCGAACGACCGGCGAGATGCCGGCGCGAGCTATGTCGTGTTCGGCCGCAGCACCGAGGCCGCGGGGGAGTTCGGCTCCTCGATCGAACTCTCCGCGCTCAGCGGCAGCGACGGCTTTGCCATCATCGGTGTCGCGACCGATGACTACAGCGGCATTTCGGTCAGTTCCGCCGGCGACGTGAACGACGACGGCGTCGACGACCTCTTCATCGGCGCCTCCCGGGTCGATCCGAGCGGCCGCTCCAATGCCGGCGCGGGCTATGTCGTGTTCGGCCGCTGCACCGGATCTGCGGGAGATTTCGGTTCAGCGATCGAGCTATCCGCCCTCGACGAAAGCGACGGCTTCGTCATCAACGGCATATGCGCCAGTGAACAGGCCGGCTTTTCAGTCAGCTCCGCCGGCGACGTGAACGGCGACGGCATCCACGACCTCATCATCGGGGCCTACGGTGCCGATCCGGGCAGCCGTTCCAACGCCGGCGCGAGCTATGTCGTGTTCGGGACTGGCGAGACGCCGCCACCTCCACCTCCACCTCCACCTCCCTCCACCTCCACCTCCACCTCCACCTCCACCCTCCTCCGCCGCCGCCGATTCCGGAATCACCTCCTCCTCCGCCGCCGAACCTGGCGCCGGTGGCCGGGGACGATGCCTACCGGGCCGAGCGCAGCCACCTTCTGGAAGTGGCCGGGCCGGGCGTGCTGGCCAACGACGGCGATGCCGACAGCGACCCCTTGCGCGTCACAGGCCTCGTCGATACTCCCGACCACGGCGTCCTCACCTGGAACCCAGACGGCAGCTTCGCCTACCGCGCCCATGGCGGCTTCCTCGGCACCGACAGCTTCACCTACCAGGTGACCGACGGCGAAGGCGGCTCCGCCACAGCCACCGTCACCATCGCGGTCGAGCCGGCGCCCGACACCTCCCGCCCGCCCATCACCGGTGGCTTCGGCGACGAGCGCCTGGCCGGGACCAGCAGGGCCGACGCGATCAATGGCATGGACGGGGCTGACACCATCGAGGGCGACGGCGGCCGCGACTTGTTGAACGGCGGAGCCGGCGATGACTTTGTGTTCGGCGGCAACGATGAGGACGTGGTGCAAGGCGGCCAGGGCAACGACATGCTGCTCGGCGGCGAGGATGCCGACTGGGTGCTGGGCGGCACCGGCGACGACCTCGCCCATGGCGGCAAGGGCCGCGACCAGGTGTGGGGCGGCCAGGGCGACGACCAACTGTTCGGCGACCAGGGCGACGACTGGCTGTCGGGCGACCGCGGCAACGACACGCTCACCGGCGGCCCGGGTGCGGACCGCTTCGCCTACGCGGAAGGTGGCGGCCTCGACCGCGTCGCCGACTACGACCTGATGGGCGGCGACGTGATCGAGCTCGCCGTCGGGCCGGACGGGCTGCTGAACGGCGTCCCGATCGCCGGCTTCCAGGACATCCTGGCGCGACTGGTCGACGGCCCGGACGGCGTCTTCCTCGACCTCGGCGACGGACAGGGCATCGTGCTCGCCGGCATCTTCAAGAACCAGCTCTCGGCCGACGACTTCGCCATCGTCTGACCCTCGCCCCTCTCCGTTCGGGCAACCGGGCGGAGAGGGGCGCGTCTCGAAATGCCTCCGTCCGCGGCAGGGACCCGGAGTTCCGGCGCGAGCCATCGCGACATCCTGCCCCGGCCTGGCGCGTCGCTCTTCGGCCATCCCCCGCACAGCCGCTCGATGCGCGCGATGGCCTTGTATTATTAAATTTATAAGGCATCCACGATAAGCAACTCCAGCTTGCGTCCCTATCCTCTCGGACGATAGTCTGAGCGACAGTTCGGGGTAGGCATTCTGCCCCGAACGCAAATTCATTGGGGGGCCAATGGCGTTTCCTTCGGTAGTCGAGCTTTCCGCCCTCGACGGCAACGACGGGTTCGCCATCAACGGCGCGGCGCTCTACGACAGGAGCGGCGCGTCGGTCAGTTCCGCCGGGGACGTGAACGGCGACGGCATCGACGACATCATCATCGGAGCCTATGGCGTCGATCCGGGTGATCCGGCCCGCACCTATGCCGGCGCGAGCTATGTGGTGTTCGGGCGCTGCACCGCGGATGTCGGGGCGTTCGAGCCCGAGATCGAGCTCTCGTCGCTGGACGGCAGCAACGGCTTCCTCATCAACGGCGTTACGAACGAGGATAGGAGCGGCGCTTCGGTCCGTGCCGCCGGCGACGTGAACGGCGACGGCATCGACGACCTCATCATCGGGGCAAGACTGGCCGATCCAGGCGACCCGGCCCGCAGCGGGGCCGGCGCGAGCTATGTGGTGTTCGGCCGCTGCACCGCGGACCCGGATCCCTTCGGTTCGGCGATCGAACTCTCCGCCCTCAACGGCAGCGACGGCTTCGTCATCAATGGCGGCGCAAGCGGCGACTACAGCGGCATTTCCGTCAGTTCCGCCGGGGACGTGAACGGCGACGGCATCGACGACCTCGTCATCGGGGCCTATGGCGCCGATCCGGGTGATCCGGCCCGCGTCGCTGCCGGTGCCAGCTATGTGGTGTTCGGCCGCTGCGCCAGCGATCCCTTCGGCCCGGCGATCGAACTCTCCGACCTCGACGGCAGCAACGGCTTCGTCCTCAACGGCGGCGCAAGCGGCGACCAGAGCGGCCTTTCGGTCAGTTCCGCCGGGGACGTGAACGGCGACGGCATCGACGACCTCGTCATCGGGGCGAGGAATGCCGATCCGGACAGCCGCAATAACGCCGGCGCAAGCTACGTGGTGTTCGGCCGCAGCACGGGGGATTCCTTCGCCTCGGCGATCGAACTCTCTGCGCTGGATGGCAGCGACGGCTTCGTCATCAACGGCGTCACGAACAAGGACTATAGCGGCTGGTCGGTCAGTTCCGCCGGGGACGTGAACGGCGACGGCATCGACGACATCCTGATCGGCGCGAAGAGCGCCGACCCGAACAACAGGGCCCAGGCCGGCACGAGCTATGTGGTGTTCGGCCGCTGCACTGCAGACCCGGATCCCTTCGGCTCGGCGATCGAGCTCTCGGCGCTGAACGGCAGCAACGGCTTCGTCCTCAACGGCGTCACGGGCGGCGACTACAGTGGCTTTTCGGTCAGTTCCGCCGGGGATGTGAACGGCGACGGCATCGACGACCTCATCATCGGGGCCTACAGGGCCAATCCAGGCGATCCGGCCCGCCCTGGCGCTGGCGCCAGCTATGTGCTGTTCGGACGTTCCGCCGGCGATCCCTTCGGCTCGGCGCTCGAACTCTCCGCCCTCGACGGCGGCAACGGCTTCGTCCTCAACGGCGTCTCGAACAGCAGCCTCAGTGGCATTTCGGTCAGTTCCGCCGGGGACGTGAACGGCGACGGCACCGGCGACTTCATGATCGGAGCGAGCGGGTTCGCTCCGGACAGCCGCACCGATGCCGGCGCGAGCTACGTGGTGTTCGGGATCGCGCCTCCACCGCCGCCGCCGCCGCCCCCACCGCCGCCAGCGGGGATCGGCAACCGCGCGCCGGTGGCGGGCGACGACGCCTATGCGGTCGAGCGCAGCCAGCTGCTGACGGTGGCCGGGCCGGGCGTCCTCGGCAATGACGGCGACCCCGACGACGATCCGCTGCAGGTGAGCGGGCTGGTGGACACGCCCGACCACGGCGTTCTCACCTGGAACCCGGACGGCGGCTTCTCCTACCGCGCCCATGGCGGCTTCATCGGCACCGACAGCTTCACCTACCAGGTCGCCGACGGCCAGGGAGGCCAGGACAGCGCCACCGTCACCATCCTGGTCGAGCCGACCTCGCCCCTGCCCAACCGGCCGGTCGATGGCGGTCCCGGGGCCGAGCTTCTGAGCGGCACCGGCCAGGCCGATACGATCCGGGGCATGGACGGCGACGACACGATCGAGGGCGAAGGCGGCCGCGACCGGCTGAACGGCAATGCCGGCCGCGACCTGGTCTCCGGCGGGCCGGACGAGGACGTGGTCTGGGGCGGCCAGGGGGACGACACGGTGCTGGGCGGCGAAGGCAGCGACTGGGTGCTGGGCGGCCAGGGCGACGACCTCGCCCATGGCGGCAAGGGCGCCGACCAGGTCTGGGGCGGCCAGGGCAACGACCAGCTGTTCGGCGACCAGGGCAACGACTGGCTGTCGGGCGACCGCGGCAACGACACCCTGACCGGCGGCCCAGGCGCCGACCGCTTCGCCTACGCCGAGAATGGCGATCTGGACCGCGTCACCGACTACGACCTCCAGGGCGGCGACGTGATCGAGCTGGCGGTCGGGCCGGACGGGCTGCTGAACGGCATCGCCATCGCCGGATTCGCCGACATCCTGGCGCGGCTGGTCGACGGGCCGGACGGCGTGTTCCTCGACCTCGGCGATGGTCAGGGCATCGTGCTGGCCGGCATCCTCAAGAACCAGCTCTCGGCAGACGACTTCGCCATCGTCTGAGGAACCGTCGCCGGCCGGTGACACCGCGCCGGACGGGGGCTCCCGCCCCCCGTCCGGCCGGGTCGTCGATCAACCTTCGCCGGCCCCGGCGCCGATGGCCAGCGCATCGGCCGCACGGCGGGCCTCGGCCGCCAGTTCTTCGAAGTGGCCCCTTCGCCCGGTCGTGGCCCGGAAGTACAGGCCGACCGAGCGCCGTTCCGCCCAGCCCTCGATCTCCAGCAGCCGCACATCCTCGGCGTTGCGGAACTCCGCCCGCGCGTAGAGCTCGGGAAAGAGCGAGCAGCCCATCCCGATCGATACCATCTGGCGGATCGCGTCGAGGCTCGTCCCCACATAGTCGTCGACCATCACCGCGCCGGACACGTCGGCGAGGTGACGGACGTTCTCGAGCAGGCGGTGCCCGCTGCCGAGCGCCAGCAGGCGCTGGCCGCGGATATCGGCCGCGGCCACGGCCGGCCTGTCCGCCAGGCGATGATCGGCCGGCACGCCGAGATAGAGCCGCTCGGTGCCGATCGGGATGTAGGCGAGCGAGGGCTCGTCACAGGAGGGCCCGACCCCGCAGTCGAGCGTGCCCTCGGCGATGGCGGTCTCGATCGCGGCAGGCAGGTCCTCGACGATGTAGATCTTCAGGTCCGGATACTTGCGATGGAGCGGCGGCAGGAAGGTCGGCAGGAAGTACGGGCCGAAACTGGGCGGGGTCCCGAGCCGAACCGTCCCCCCGAGCGACCGGGTATCCTGCGCCACCGCGTCCATCAGGTCGTTCATGGCCGCGAGCGTGACGCGGGCGCCGTGGACGAACCGCTCCCCCACCGGCGTCGTCAGGACCGCGGCCGAGGTCCGCTCGAAGAGCTGGACGCCCAGGCCGTCCTCCACCAGCCCGATCTGCACCGAGAGCGTCGGCTGGGCCACGTGGCACCGTCGGGCAGCCTTGCCGAAATGCCCGCATTCGGCCAGGGCCAGCACATACTCCAGTTGTCGCAGCGTCGGCCGGTACGGCATGGGCGATAGCTGGTTCCTATCGCGGATATTTCAACAATCAATTGGCACTATGAACGGGCGATCGCCAGATTGCGCGCCGGGTCAGCTTGGAGACCCGAGGTTCGACCCGTAGCAATCCCGCCGGCGGCGGGATGCATCAGCCCCACAGTCCGGGCCCCTCTGGCGAGAGACAGCGATCCTCTCGCGATGTCGGACAGCACCAACCCGGTCATCGACCGGCAGGAGGATTACCCCGTGGAATTCGCGTTCCTGTTTGCCGACTGGCTCGGCAAGCCGGCCTGGATGTGGCTCGGCTTCCTCGCCATCGTCGTAGCACTCCTGGTCTTCGACCTCGGCGTCCTGCATCGCGACCACCGCGAGATCGAGGTCCGCGAGAGCCTGGTCCTGTCATCGGGCTATATCGGCCTCGGTCTTGCCTTCGGCGGCCTGGTGTGGTGGCAGCTCGGCGCGGAAGCCGGCATGAACTACGTGACCGGCTTCGTCGTCGAGAAGACGCTGGCACTCGACAACGTGTTCGTCATCGCCCTCATCTTCTCCTTCTTCGCCGTGCCGCGGAAATACCAGCACCGGGTGCTCTTCTGGGGCATCCTGGGGGTCATCGTGCTGCGCGCGATCATGATCGGCGTCGGCGCGATGCTGGTCGCGGAATTCTCCTGGGTTCTGTACATCTTCGCCGCCTTCCTGATCTTCACCGGCATCAAGATGCTCTGGATCGGCGACAAGGATCCGGAGATCGGCAACAACCCGGTCATCTCCTTCCTGAAATCGCGGTTCAAGGTCACGGACGAGCATCACGGGCCGCACTTCTTCGTCCGGAAGCCGGACCCGCGCACCGGCAAGACGGTCCGGTTCATGACCCCGCTCTTCATGGCCCTGGTCATGGTGGAGATCGCCGACGTGATCTTCGCGGTGGATTCGGTGCCGGCGATCTTCGCCATCACCACCGACCCGTTCATCGTCTACACCTCCAACATCTTCGCCATCCTCGGCCTGCGCGCGCTCTATTTCGCGCTGGCCGCGATGATCCACCGCTTCCAGCACCTGAAGCCGGCGCTGGCGATCGTCCTCGTCTTTATCGGCGGGAAGGTCTTCGTCGCCGATCTGCTGGGCCTGGAGAAGTTCCCCGCGGCGCTGTCGCTCGGCATCACCTTCGCGATCATCGCCGGGGGCATCGTCTGGAGCATCGTCCGGACGCGGTCCCAGCCGCGCGCCATCGGGGACGTGCCGCACCCCTGATGCCGCCGCCGGGGCGCTGGACGGAGCATCCGGTGCCCCGGCCTGCCGCGTCGAAACGCAAGACAAGGAACCGCGCCATGCAAGCTCTCATCGCCGCCCTGATATCGCTCTTCCTGGTCGAGCCTCTCCAGCGGGACCTCGCCGATGCACTCGCCGCAGGGGGCGCCCCGCAGGACCTCGTCCGGGCCGTGGCGACCTGCGCCGCGGACCAGGCACCCCGGATCATCGATCGGGCGATCGACGACCCATGGTGGGCGACTTCGAGCGCATTCAGCGTCTGGATCGGGCTTGCCGAGCCCCACGCGCTGCTGATCGAGGCGGCGCCGGGCTGCTCGGCGGCGATCCAGGCAGCACGCCCGTTCCTGGATCCCGGAGAGGGCCTGGGCGCTTGAGGCAGCCGCTCCCCGGTAGTCGAGGCCAGACGGCGGGATCTTCGCAGATGGCGGGCATGCACCCGCCAATTCCGGTATCCGGACGGCCCGGCCCGCGCTACCTTTGCGACTGATACTTGCGTGCAAGGGCAGGACGATCTGGCGTCTTGGCAGATCCATCCAGCTCTTGCCGATCGGGGGGTTTCATGGCGTTCGAGTCACCTTTTCCGCTCTCGTCCCTGGACGGAGGCAACGGCTTCGCCCTCAACGGGACGGGGACCAGCAGCAACAGCGGCTATTCGGTCAGCAATGCGGGCGACATCAACGGCGACGGCATCGACGATCTGCTGATCGGGGCACCGGGTGCCACGTCGGAAGCCGGTATCACCTATGTGGTGTTCGGCCGCATCGGCGGGCTTGCCCACCCGATCGAACTCTCCGAGCTCAGCGCCAGCGACGGCTTCGCCATTCACGGCATCTCCGGAGGCGACGGCAGCGGCTTCTCGGTCAGTGCCGCCGGCGACGTGAACGATGACCAGATCGACGACCTGATCATCGGGGCGCCCGGCGACGACCCCAACCTGACCGACTCCGGTGCAGCCTTCGTCATGTTCGGCCACACCGGGCCGTTCGCGGACTTTGACCTGTCCGCCCTGCCGGGCGGCGGCGGCGTCGACGGCTTCGTCCTGAACGGGAACGGCCTATGCGCCGGAGCCGGCTTCTCCGTCAGCAATGCGGGCGACGTCAACGGCGACGGCGTCGACGACGTCATCATCGGCGCACCGCTGGCGGACTCTTTCCATGGCGCCGCCTATGTGGTGTTCGGGCAATCGGACGGCGGGTTCCCGCAGACGTTCGAGCTGTCCGGGCTGGCCGCCGGCGGCGGCCTCGACGGCTTCGTCCTTACCGGCGGGACGACCCTCGACCTCGCGGGTTTCTCGGTCAGCGCCGCCGGCGACGTCAACGGTGACGGCGTCGACGACATCATCGTCGGCATGCCCGGCGCCTTCGATACTGGCCCGCGGGTCGATACCGGCGCCAGCTACGTCGTGTTCGGGCGGTCGGACTGGTCCGCCGGGTCCATCGCCCTGTCGACGATCGGCAGCGACGGCCCCGGCAACGAGGGCTTCGTCATCCGCGGCGCCGTCTCGAAGGACGCCAGCGGCTACTCGGTCAGCAATGCGGGCGACGTCAACGGCGACGGCGTCGACGACGTCATCATCGGCACCACCGCTTTCAATGTCGTGCGCGCCGGCGATGGCGCCGCCTATGTGGTCTTCGGAAGGACGGGCCTCTCCTACAGCCCGGTCGAACTGTCCGAGCTCGACGGCAGCGACGGCTTCGTCCTGCGCACGGATTCCAACGACTCCGTCGCCAGCTTCCAGGTCAGCGATGCGGGCGACGTGAACGGCGACGGCATCGACGACCTGATCGTCGGTTCGTGGACGGACGGCGTCGCCGGTCAGAGCTACGTCGTGTTCGGGAAGTACGGCCCGTTCGCCGCTGCGATCGACCTGTCCGACATCGACGGCGACAACGGCTTCGTCATCACCGGCGTTGCGACCGGCGACGCCAGCGGCTCGGCCGTCAGCTCGGTCGGCGACATCAACCATGATGGCGGCCGGGACCTGATCATCGGCGCCCCTTACGCCCGCGATTTCGCCGGTCAGAGCTATGTGCTGTACGGCATCCCTCCGGTTGTTCCGCCGCCGCCGCCGCCATTGCTGGGCCAGCTTCCGCCGGAAGCCGTGGACGACGCCTACACGACCGAGCGCAACACGCTTCTCACGATCGGCCAGCCCGGCCTGCTCGGGAACGACAGCGACCCCAACGGCGATCCGCTGACCATCACCGGAATTGCCGACCTGCCCGACTTCGGCGTGCTCGTCTGGAACGCCGAGGGTGGCTTCAGCTATCATCCGAACCCCTCCTTCGTGGGCAGCGACAGCTTCGTCTACGCCATATCCGACGGGCGAGGCGGCACCGACACGGGCAACGTGGCGCTCACCGTGACGGGCGAATTCCGGCCGCCGCCGTACTACCCGGTCACTGGCGGCCCCGGGAGCGAGGGCTTCTGGGGGACCGGCGGGGCGGACACCGTCTTCGGCATGGACGGCGACGACACGATCGAGGGCGGCGGCGGCCGCGACCGGCTGAACGGCAATGCCGGCGATGATCTGGTGTCCGGCGGGGCCGACGAGGACGTGGTCTGGGGCGGCCAGGGCAACGACACGGTGCTGGGCGGCGACGGTGCCGACTGGGTGCTGGGCGACCTGGGCGACGACCTCGCCTATGGCGGCAAGGGCAACGACCAGGTCTGGGGCGGCCAGGGCGACGACCAGCTGTTCGGCGACCAGGGCGACGACCGGCTGTCGGGCGACCTCGGCAACGACACGCTGACCGGCGGCCCGGGTGCCGACCGCTTCGCCTATGGCGAGGCGGGCGGCCTCGACCGCGTCACCGACTACGACCTCCAGGGCGGTGACGTCATCGAACTCGCCGTCGGGCCGGACGGGCTGCTGAACGGCATCGCCCTCGCCGACTTCGCCGACATCCTGGCGCGGCTGGTCGACGGGCCGGACGGCGTCTTCCTCGACCTGGGCGACGGCCAGGGCATCGTGCTGGCCGGCATCTTCAAGAACCAGCTCTCGGCCGACGACTTCGCCATCGTCTGAGCGACCGTCCCCGGCCGGACTCCCAAGTCCGGCCGGGGACGATGTCGCCTCGAGCGGCGGCGGGAGCCGTCCCTGTGCCTCGTCGACAGCACGAAGCGGCGTGACATGCCGCCATCGGGTTTGCCATCATCGCCCGGCATGGACTCCTCAGGCGATCCCGTGGCCATCGGAACGATCGGGCACCTCATCGACCGGCCGACGGGCGCGGGCGGCGCCGTCGTGTTCGCGTCGCCCCATTCCGGCCGCCACTACCCGGCGGCGTTCCTGGCCGCGAGCCGGCTCGACCCGCTCGCACTCCGGCGTTCGGAAGACTGCTTCGTCGACGAGCTGTTCGCGGCCGCCGCCGAGATGGGCGCGCCGATGATCCGCGCCCAGTTCCCGCGCGCCTATGTCGACGTCAACCGCGAGCCCTACGAGCTGGACCCGGCGATGTTCGACGGGCCCCTGCCCGCCTATTGCAACACCCGCTCGCCGCGGGTCCAGGCCGGGCTCGGCACCATCGCGCGCATCGTCGCCACCGGCTCCGACATCTATGCCGGCAAGCTGTCGGTGGCCGAGGGGCTGGACCGCATCGAGCGCCTGTACAAGCCCTATCATCGCGACCTCGGCCGGCTGATCGACGCGTGCCGCCATGCCCACGGCCATGCGGTGCTGATCGACTGCCACTCCATGCCGTCGATCGGCGGGCCGCTCGACTACGACCCGGGCCGCCGCCGGGCCGACTTCATCCTGGGGGACGCCCATGGCGCCGCCTGCGCCCCGGCGGTGGTCGATGCCGTGGCCGGCGCCCTGCGCGGCCTCGGCTACCGGGTGACCCACAACGCCCCCTATGCCGGCGGCTTCACCACCACCCACTACGGCCGCCCGGCCGACGGCGTCCATGTCCTGCAGATCGAGATCAACCGCGACCTCTACATGGACGAACGGCACTATGCGCGGAAGCCGGCCCTGGCCCGCATCGCCGGCGAGATGCGCCTGGTCATGACGCGCCTGAACGCGCTCGAAGCCCGGAAGCTCGCCGCGTGAGCGCGGGCACCGTCCGGGTCCGCGACGCCGGCGCTGAGGATATCCCGGCGATCGCCGCCATCTACGCCCACCATGTGCTGCACGGGCTGGCCTCGTTCGAGGAGACCCCGCCGTCCGTTGAGGAGATGGCCCGCCGCCATGCGGAGATCGCCGGCCGCGGCTACCCCTACATCGTGGCGGTGCTGGACGGGCAGGTCGCCGGCTACTCCTACGCCGGGCCCTACCGTCCGCGCCCGGCCTACCGCCATTCGGTCGAGAACTCGGTCTATCTCGCCCCGGGGCGCCAGCGCGCCGGCATCGGCACCGCCCTGCTGGCGGAGCTGATCCGGCGCTGCGAGGCGGCCGGCTTCCGGCAGATGGTGGCGGTGATCGGCGACAGCGCCAACCTGGCCTCGATCGCCCTGCATGCGAAGCTCGGCTTTCGCCGCGCCGGCCTGCTGACGGCGATCGGCTACAAGCATGGTCGCTGGGTCGACAGCGTGCTGATGCAGCGCGCGCTCGGCGCCGGCGACACCACCGACCCGCGGCAAGCGGGCGACCCCTGAAGGGCGGAGGAAGCGGACATGACGGCCATCGAACCCATGCCATTGCCGGACGGCGTGACCGACCTGCTGCTGCAGGCGAGCACCGCCACCATCACCATGCAGCTGCTGAAGCGCGGCTTCCGCGGCCTCGCCATCAACGGGGTGCGGCCGATGAACCCGGGTGCGGCGCGCTTCGCCGGGCCGGCGGTCACGCTCCGCTACATCGCGGGCCGCGAGGACATCTGCCAGCCGCCCCGGCCGACCGATCCCGACAGCGCCCAGCGCGTCGCCATCGAGGGCACGCCGGCCGGCCATGTGCTGGTGATCTCGACCGACCGCGAGGTGCGGGCGGGCACGCTCGGCGACATCCTGGCCTGGCGGCTGAAGATGCGCGGCGTCGCCGCCGTCGTCACCGACGGGGCGATGCGCGATGCGCCGGTGATGGCCGGGATCGAGCTGCCGATCTTCGCCGCCGCCAATGCGGCCCCTGCCAGCATGACCAACCTGCACCCCGTCGAGGTGCAGACCCCGATCGGCTGCAACGGCGTGCCGGTCTTCCCCGGGGATGCCATCGTCGGCGACCTGGACGGGGTCGTGGTCATCCCGCGGCATCTGGTCGAGGAGGTGGCGCGGGATTCGGCCGAGCAGGAGCGGCTGGAACGCTTCATCCAGCTCCAGGTGCGCAAGGGCCGGGCGATTCCCGGCCTGTACCCGCCCGACGACGCCACCAGGACCGCCTACCGGGCGTGGCTGGAGGCGGGCGAGCCGGAGGGCTGAGAGCCCCCCGGCCGCGTCTCCTGTCCTAGTAGCGGCGGCGCGGCGGCGGCCGCCGCGCGTCGTTGTAGCCGCGATGGTAGGCGTCGGCCTCCGACTGCTTGTGCTGGTCCCAGAGGTAGCCGCCGGCCAGGCCGGCAGCACCGCCCAGGATCGCGCCCAGGCCGGCGTCGCCGCCGATCGCGCCCAGCACGGCGCCGCCGCCGGCGCCGATGGCACCGCCCGAGAGCACCCGCTGGTCGGTCTGCGACATGCCGGCGCAGCCGGTCAGCAAGGCGCCCGCCACGAGAACCGCGCCCAAAGTCCGGATCGAAGCAATCATCTCGTCATCTCCTTCCGGGTCACTTGCAGGGCCAGGCGGCGCGGGCGAAGCGGAACAGGCTGTCCACCGCCTCCGCACTCGCCTCGGCCGGGTTGGCCTTGACCCAGTCGAGGAACATGCCGATCGCCTGCGAGCGGGTCGGCCGCGGGTCGGTCAGGCAATAGGGCGGCGGCACGCCGGGCCGCGGCGCGCCCATGGACTGGTACTGGTCGGCCACGCCGGCAACATAGCCATGGCAGAAATGCAGCGCCTGGACCGCCAGCGGGTCCTGCGGCGTGACGCTGCACAGCGCCACCAAGCTGCCGGTGTTGCGCACCAGGAAATCGTCCTGGGTGACCGCGGCCGCAGCCGGCATCGCCGACGCTAGGGACACCGCGGCGAACGCGGCAGCGAATGGGATTCTCATGTTCCTGGCACCTCCTGGCTGGGCCGCTCGACCCGTGCCCAGATCTAGATCGGATGGAAGCATCCTTCCAGCCATCCGGAGCGTAGGTGAACGGCCTGCGGCGCTATCAACGCACGGATCCGCCATTGGTTCCCGGAAAATCCGCCGGGGCCGGTCGGCCGGGGAATGGCAATCCGCGCGTTGCCGTTATACTCCGCCCGTCCCTCCTCCGCCCCTACCCGGAGCCTCGCCCCCGATGACCATCGACATCGACCGCGCCCGGCGCGAGACCCCGGCCGCCGCCAGCGTCAACCACCTGAACAATGCCGGCGCCGGCCTGATGCCCGTCCCGGTCCTGCGGGCAGTGGTCGGCCACCTCGAGCGTGAGGCGGAGATCGGCGGCTACGAGGCGGCCGACGAGGCCGAGGCGGCGCTGGACGTCGGCATCTACCGCTCGATCGCCCGGCTGATCGGGGCCGACCCGGACGAGATCGCGGTCGTCGAGAACGCGACCCGTGCGTGGGACATGGCCTTCTACGGGCTGCCGCTCCAGGCCGGCGACCGCATCCTGACCGCCGAGGCGGAGTACTCGTCCAACGTCATCGCCTTCTTCCACCAGGCGCAGCGGCGGGGCGCGGTGGTCGAGACGATCCCGTCCGACGAGACGGGCGCAGTCGACCTGCGCGCACTGGCGCGCGCGCTCGACCGGCGCAAGCGCAAGGGTCGGGTGGCCCTGGTGGCGATCACCCACGTCCCGACCAACGGCGGCCTCGTCAACCCGGCCGCGGCCATCGGCGCGCTGACCCGGGCGGCGGGCGTCCCCTACCTGCTCGATGCCTGCCAGTCGGTCGGCCAGCTGCCGGTCGACGTCGCCGCGATCGGCTGCGACATGCTGTCGGCGGCCGGCCGCAAGTTCCTGCGCGGGCCGCGCGGCACCGGCTTCCTCTTCGTCCGCCGCGACTTCCTGGACCGCATCGACCCGCCCTTCCTCGACAACCACGCCGCCACCTGGGTGGCACCGCACCGCTACGCGCTCCGCCCCGACGCGCGCCGGTTCGAGGGCTGGGAGAGCTCCGCGGCCGGCAAGCTCGGCCTCAAGGCCGCGGTCGACTATGCCCTCGACTGGGGCATCGAGGAGATCCGCGACCGCACCGGCCTGCTGGCCCGGCGCATGCGGGACGGGCTGGGCCAGGTCCGCGGCGTGCGCACGCTCGACCTCGGCCAGGAGAAGTGCGGCATCGTCAGCTTCGCCGTGGAAGGGCGGCCGGCCGAGACGGTGCAGGCGGCGATGGCCGCCGCCCGCATCAACGTCACCTGTTCCACGGTCTTCGGGACCCGCTGGGATATGGAGCGGCGCGGCCTCGACCGCATCGTCCGCGCCTCCCCCCACTACTACAACACCGAGGCCGAGGTCGACGCGCTGCTGGCCGAGGTCGAACGGCTGGCCGCCCGGGCGGCAGCCTAGCCCGGCCCGGCCGTGTCCGCCGCCACGATCGCGGCCGTATCGAAGATCTCCTGGTAGGAGCGCACCCGGCCGTCGACGATGGTCCAGAAGTCGGCCTTTTCCATGGTCGTGCAGCGGCCGGTCGCCCGGCTGCGCGCGCAGACCCGGGTGCGGACGACGATCCGGTCGCCCTGCTGGACGAACTCCAGCGGGACGTGCTCCTCGATCACCCAGCGCGCGCCGAGCCGCTCCAGATAGGCGCGCAAGCCCTCCGCGCCCGCCCAGGTGCCGGCGGTATCCAGCGCCTCGACGGGCCCGCACGAAATGAAGACGAAGTCGGGATGCAGCGCCTCGAAGAGGTCGGCCACCGCCCCCTCGCTATAGCGACGGTAGAGGCGCTGCACGAGGTCGAGCACGGCTTCGGCCATGGGACCTCCCGGAATGGGGGTGAAAGCCGAACCTATCACAGGCCCAGGCGGCGGGAACCCACATATCCGGGCGCCGGGCTGTCCGGCCGGACCCTGGCATAGACCCGGCAGTCGCGCGGCCGGAACGGGTCCACGTTCGGGTGCATCGACCAGCAGCGCAGGATGCCCTCGAACTGCATGCCGGCCTTTTCCATCACCCGGCCGGACGCCGGGTTGTCGACGTCGCAATAGGCCCAGGCGCGCCACACCCCCGGATGGGCCAGGGCCCGGTCGACGCAGGCCGCCAGCGCCTCGGCCATCAGCCCCCGGCCCCAGCGGTCGCGCCGCAGGACATAGCCGAAGACGACGCTGCGCCCGTCATCGGCCAGGCGCAGGTCGATGCCGCCGGCGCACGGACAGTCGGCGGCGTCGATGACATAGGACCGGCGGTCGCCCGCATCCCACAGCGACGCGAAGTACGAGATGTGGGCACGGGTGTCGGCGACGCTGCCGTGCGGCCGCCAGGTCAGGTAGCGCGACACCTCCGGATCGGCCGCGTAGCCGGCGAAGATCGCTTCCGCATCCGCCAGAACCGGCCGGCGCAGCACCAGGCGCCCGGTGCGGATCTCGTCGGGCAGGATCAGGGGCATCGGCCGCCGGCCAGCGTGTCAGTAGGAGCGCGGCAGGCCCAGCACATGCTCGCCCAGGTAGGCCAGGATCAGGTTGGTGGAGATGGGCGCGACCTGGTAGAGGCGGGATTCGCGGAACTTGCGCTCCACGTCGTATTCCTCGGCGAAGCCGTAGCCGCCATGGGTCTGGACGCACATGTCGGCCGCCTGCCACGAGGCGTCGGCCGCCAGCATCTTGGCCATGTTCGCCTCCGGCCCGCAGGGCTGGCCCGCCTCGAACATGCGGCCCGCCTTCTCGACCATCAGGGCGGCCGCCTCGTTGGCGGCATAGGCCTTGGCGATCGGGAACTGGATACCCTGGTTCTGGCCGATCGGCCGGCCGAAGACGACGCGCTCGCGGGCGTAGTCGCGGGCCTTGGCGATGAACCAGCGGGCGTCGCCGATGCATTCCGAGGAGATCAGGATGCGCTCGGCATTCATGCCGTCGAGGATGTAGCGGAAGCCCTTGCCCTCCTGCCCCAGCAGGTTCTCGGCCGGGACCTCCATGTCGTCGAAGAACAGCTCGGTGGTGCAGTGGTTGAACATGGTGCGGATCGGCCGGATGGTCAGGCTCTTACCCCGTACCTCGCGCATGTCGACCACCAGCACCGACAGCCCGTCGGTGCGCTTGGCGACCTGGTCGCGCGGCGTGGTCCGGGCCAGCAGCAGCAGCAGGTCGGAATGCTCCGCGCGCGAGGTCCAGACCTTCTGCCCGTTGACGACGTAGCGATCGCCCTTGCGCACCGCCGTGGTGCGCAGGCTGAGCGTGTCGGTGCCGCTGGTCGGCTCGCTGACGCCGAACGCCTGCAGGCGCAGGTCGCCCGCCGCGATTCCCGGCAGCCAGCGCCCCTTCTGCTCGGCGTTGCCGTGCCGCAGGATCGTTCCCATGGTGTACATCTGCGCGTGGCAGGCCGCCCCGTTGCAGCCGCTGCGGTGGATCTCCTCCAGGATGGCGCCCGCCGCGGTGATGCCGAGCCCGCTGCCGCCATACTCCTCCGGGATCAAGGCCGACAGCATGCCGGCCTCGGTCAGGGCCTGCACGAACTCGCTCGGATAGCTGCGGTCGCGATCCTTCTGGCGCCAGTATTCCCCGGGAAAGCGGGCACAGAGCGCGCGCACGGCGGCCCGGATCTCGGAATGGCTCTCCTGCTCCTGGGCGGCTTCGTGGCGATCCATGGTGCTCCTCCGGCTTGTTCTGGCGGGCCAATCTAGCAGGCGCGACCGCCAAGGAAAGCCACATCCCGTCGGCCGAAAGCGGTGACGGGAGCGTGGCGACTTCCCCGGGGCCTCGACGACTCCGCCACCCGCCAGGGGCGGCGGTTTCGCCGTTCGAGGGCATTGCCTCCCGCCGGGGATAGGGTCTAACTCTTCGCACCGCTTGATGGGGGCGATCATGGTGATTTTCAGTTGGGACGGCGTGACTAACCTGGACCTGAAGGTGCTCGGCCAGGAGTTCGACTTCCGTTCGGACGTGCTGCAGATTTCCGATCCGTCGCTGGCCGCCAGCCAGTTCGACCTGGTCGAGATCGGCACGGACCTGGCTGTCGTCAAGTCCCGGGACGCTGCCGGCGCGCCGCTGGCCGCGGCCGACGTGCGCTACGCCTACATCCCGAACATGATCATCCGCCAGATCGGCGTCGACGCGGAGGGCGCCTCCCAGAACATCGTGCTGTCGAACGGCGGGCAGCTCTGGGCGGGCGACCGCATGACCGACACCGTGCTCGACGATCAGGCCAACCTCGTCCCGCTCGACCAGGCGCTGCAGTCGGTGCAGGTGTGGGGCCTGGGCGGAGCGGACACGATCGCGACCGGGCAGGCCGCCGACCGCGTCTACGGCAACACCGGCGCGGACAGCATCCTGGGCGGGGCCGGCAACGACTCGCTGTATGGCGGCCAGGAGAACGATACGGTCCTGGGCGGTGGCGGCAACGACCAGGTGGCGGGGGACCTCGGCGACGACAGCCTGCTCGGCGGCGCCGGCAACGACGTCCTGTATGGCGGCGCCGGCAACGACGTGCTCGACCCCGACACCGGCAACGACACGATCTTCGCCGGCAACGGCAACGACACCCTGGAGCTCGGCGACAGCGATACCGGCGACAAGCTCGTCTACATGGACCGGATGCAGGACCTGGTCACGATCAGTTCGACCACCGGCGACCACATCGTCTATCTCGGCGATCACAACGACGAGGCGCAGATCATCGCCAACGCCGGCGACATCCAGATCTTCGGCGAGGGCGGCAACGACGTGCTGGTGACCCAGAGCCTGGGTTCTGACACGCTCGACGGCGGCGAGGACGACGACGCCCTGATCATCGCCGAAGGGGCCATCGGCCATAAGGTGCTGATCGGCGGCAACGGCGACGACATCCTGATCATCGCCGACACCTCGGGGATCGCCCCGTCGATCATGTCGGCCCCGCGCCCGATGTCAATAGCCCAGCCGACCCAGGCCAACACCCAGGCCGACGTCTCGGCCGGGGAAGGCGAAGACACGATCTACTATGCGCGCGGCCTCTTCATCCAGGACGCCAACGACGGCGGCACCGGCGAAGATATGCTCATCTTCGGCGACCGCACCAACCTGGTGCTGCGCGACCTGTCGATCCGGAACGTCGAGACGGTCGTGTTCGGCGAGGACAGCGACCGCGTCGTCTTCGCCGACGGCAACGTGTCGGCCGGCATGACCCTGACCGTCTATGGCGAGCTTGGCGACGACGTGTTCGACGGCTCGGCCGAATCCGACGGTCACTACCTGCTGCTGGGGGGAGCGGGCGAGGACAGCCTGGTCGGCGGAGCGCAGGCCGACACGCTCAATGGCGGCGAGTCCGCCGATACGTTGAAGGGCGGCGGCGACGGCGACCTGTTCGTCCAGGACTGGCTGCCGATGGAGGGCAGCCATCCGGACACCATCGTCGACTTCACCACCGGGCTCGACACGCTGGCCTTCGACGGCAACGTCTTCGGTGGCATCTCAGGCATCGTCGGCTACAAGGGCGGCGCGGACGGTGCTCCCAACGCGGCCAACCTGCTGATCTCGACCGATCGCGGCTACGCTGACGAGACCGACTTCAACAATTTCCTCGCCGCCGGCAGCGCCGACAACGGCAAGCCCGGCTTCTACGTCTTCTTCAACACGACTTCCGGCCGCGGCGAAATCTGGTTCGACGAGGACATGACCGATACGACCGGCGCGGTCCTGGTGGTGACGCTCGACAACGTCACCTCGACCGTCCAGCTGGCCCAGCTCGACGCCGGATCCGGCGGCCCGAACTCGGGCGACTTCGTCATCCTGTGACGGAACGGCCGGGCCGGGGCTCCACACCCCGGCCCGGTGGCGCGACGGCGGTTCCCGGCCGGCCGGGTTCCGTGGCAGGATGGGGTTCCTCTTCTCCCAGAAGCGAGTGAACCCCTTGGAAATCCGCAATCTCGGATCGTCGGGCCTGCTGGTCTCGGCGGTCGGCCTCGGCTGCAACAATTTCGGCGGCCGCATCGACCTCGAAGCCTCGCGCAAGGTGGTCGACCGGGCGATCGAGCTCGGCATCACGCTGTTCGACACCGCCGACATCTACGGCAACCGCGGCGGGTCCGAGACCTGCCTCGGCGAGATCCTCGGCAGCCGTCGCAAGGACATCGTGCTGGCCAGCAAGTTCGGCATGGCCATGTCCGATGACGGGGTGCTGATCGGCGGCGCCCGGCGCTACATCATGCGCGCGGTCGAGGACAGCCTGCGCCGCCTCAAGACCGACTGGATCGACCTCTACCAGCTCCACCAGCCGGACCCGCGGACCCCGATCGAGGAGACGCTGCGGGCGCTCGACGACCTGATCCGCCAGGGCAAGGTGCGCTACATCGGCTGCTCCAACCTGCCCGGCTGGCAGGTGGCCGACGCGCAGTGGACGGCGCTCCACAACAACCTCAACGCCTTCGTGTCCTGCCAGGACGAGTACAGCCTGGTCGTGCGGGGCATCGAGAAGGAGCTGATCCCTGCCGCCAAGCGCTTCGGCATGGGCCTGCTCCCGTTCTTCCCGCTGGCGAGCGGGCTCCTGACCGGCAAGTACAGGCGCAACGCGGAGCTCCCGGCCGGCGCCCGCCTGACCGTGACCCAGCGCCTGGCCGACCGCTACATGACCGATGCCAACTGGGCCATCGTCGAGGGGCTGGGCGACTTCGCCGCCGCCCGCGGCCACACGATGCTGGAGCTGGCGTTCAGCTGGCTCGCCCGCCAGGCACCGGTGTCGAGCGTCATCGCCGGGGCGACGAAGCCCGAGCAGCTCGACCAGAACGTCCAGGCGATCGGCTGGAACCTGAGCGCCGACGACATGGCCGAGATCGACCGCATCACCGGCCGCGCCTGAAGTCCCGAGGGAGGATGCCCATGACCGCCGACAAGAGCCCTGAAGGCCCGGCCCCGCTCGACCTGCCGGAGGCGCCCGACACCTCGGGCGCCCCCTGGCAGCCGGAGCGCCGCTACCCGGACCCGCTGGTCCAGCAGCTTCACCCGAGCTTCGCCCGGTACCGGCTGCCGCTGGCCGGGGTCGAGCGCCTCTACACCGGCTGCCGCTGGGCCGAGGGGCCGGTCTGGTTCGGCGACGGCCGCTTCCTGCTGTGGAGCGACGTGCCCGGCGACCGCATGTACAAGTGGGAGGAGGAGACGGGCGCCGTCTCGACCTTCCGCAGCCCCTCGAACAACGCCAACGGCAACACCCGCGACCGCGAGGGGCGGCTCGTCACCTGCGAGCATGGCGGCCGCCGCGTCGTCCGCACCGAGATCGACGGCGCGATCACCGTCATCGCCGACCGCTTCGACGGCAAGCGCCTCAACTCACCCAACGACGTGGTGGTGAAGTCCGACGGGTCGATCTGGTTCACCGACCCGCCCTTCGGCATCATCAGCGACTATGAGGGCGACCGGGCCGAGCCGGAGCTGCCGACCAACGTCTACCGGGTCGACGGCCGGACCGGCGCCATCACCGTGGTCGCCGAGGGCATCCAGGGCCCGAACGGCCTCTGCTTCTCCCCCGACGAGAGCATCCTCTACGTCGTCGGCTCGCGCGAGGTGCCGCGCAACATCCAGGCGTTCGACGTGGTCGACGACGGCACCCGCCTCGCCCGCCGGCGCATCCACATCAATGCCGGCCCGGGCACCCCCGACGGCATGCGCTGCGACGTGGACGGCAACCTGTGGTGCGGCTGGGGCATGGGCCAGGCGGGGCTCGACGGCGTCGTCGTGTTCGACCCGGGCGGCGAGCCGATCGGCCGCATCCTGCTGCCGGAGCGCTGCGCCAACGTCGCCTTCGGCGGTCGCAAGCGCAACCGCCTGTTCATGACCGCCAGCAAGTCGCTCTACGCCCTCTACGTCAACATCCAGGGCGCGCGGGGCGGGTGATGTCCGGCCGATAGGTCTCTTCATGCCCCCTGCCGTGGCACCGACCGGCCCGTCTGCGATCGAGCCGGCGCCGATCGAGCCCTGGCCGGCGCGATTTCACGATCCGGCCCTGGAGCGGGACTTCCGCCTCCAGGGCCTCGCCGACCAGCGGCTGCGCACCCTGATCCTGGTGGGCGCGGTCATCCTGGCGGCCACCCTCAACCTCGTCACGGAACTGTCGCGCTATCTCGATGGCGAGCATCATCTGGCCGCCATCATCGCCGTGCGGATCGTCGTGTTCCTGACCGGGGCCGGCATGGTCGCCTTCATCGCCCGGCTGCAGTCGCCCCGCATCCTGGATCGCACCCTCACGATCTACGGCCTGGTCCTCGTCGGCGTGACCGTCGGCATGATGGCGACGCATCCCGGGGTCGGCCTCATGGGCCCGACCACCATCGTCGGCGGAGTCGCCCTGATCTACTTCTTCGCTCCCCTGCCCTACCTGCGGATCCTGCTGCTGAGCGCCGTCATGTCCGTGGGCGGGTGGGTCGGCTGGTCGCTCCTGCGCACCCCGCAACCGGCGGGCGACGACGCCTTCCGCCTGTTCATCTGGCTTCTCCTCGTCAACCTGGTCGGGCTCGTCGGGGTCAACGCCGCCCAGCGCAACGTGCGCGCGCTCTTCTGGCAGCGGCGGCGGCTCGAAGCGGCGGCGGACGCCCTTTCCCGGCAGGCGACGCTGCTGGAGCAGGCAGTGCAACGCGAGCAGGCGACGCTGCGCCAGTACCGGCAGTTCGCCGCACTCATCGCCCACGAATTCCGCAATCCGCTGGCGATCGTCAAGGGCAAGGCCCAGCTCCTGCAGCTGGCCACCCAGGTCGATGCGCTGCCCGACGCCGATGCGCTGCCCGCGATCGAGCGGGCGGTCGACCGCCTCGACTCCCTCTTCAACCAGTGGCTGGCGAGCGACCGCCTGGAGGAAGGCGAGTTCCCCTTGCGCCTCGAGCCTCTCCCGCTCGCCCGCCTGATGCGCCAGGTGCAGGAGACGGCCCTGCACTCGCCCGCGCATCCGCTGCAGTTCGATGCCGTGGCCCCGCAGCTCCACGTCGATGGCGACGAGACGCTGCTTCGCCTGGCCGTCCTCAACCTGATCGACAACGCGATCAAATACTCGCCGGCGGGCGGGCCCATCCACCTCGCCGTCTCGGCCGAGGCGGCACGGGCGACCATCACCGTCCGGGACCACGGCATCGGCATCGCGCGGGAGCATCTCGAGCGCATCTTCGAGAAGAACTTCCGGGTCCGGCCGGAGAGCACGATCCCGGGCTCGGGCCTCGGGCTGTTCCTGGTGCGGCGCATTGCCGACCTGCATCACGGCGCCATCGCGGTCGACAGCGTGCCCGGCGTCGGCAGCCGGTTCCGCCTCTCGCTGCCGCTCTCGTCGGCGGGCCGATGACGACGGCATCCGGCAAGGTACCGCGCATGCACGTGCTGGTGATCGAGGACGAGCACGAGCTGAACGGCACCATCGTGGCCTATCTCAACCTGTCGGGCTTCGCCGCATCCGGCGTCCCGAGCCAGGCCGCCGCGGTCGCCTGGCTGGCCACCCATCCTTGCGACATGGTCGTGCTCGATCTCGGACTGCCGGACGGCGACGGCCTGTCGCTGGCGCGCGAGCTGGCATCGGCGGAGCGCTGCGGCATCGTCATGATGACGGCGCGCGGACAGGTCGAGGATCGGCTGGAAGGCTACCGTGCCGGCGCCGTGCAGTACCTGGTGAAGCCGGTCGACCTGCGCGAGCTGGTGGCCGTCCTGGCCGCCGCCGGGCGGCAGCGACCGGGCACCGGCGATCCGCCCTGGACGCTCGACGGGCTCGGTTGGCGTCTGACCACGCCGGGCGGCCGGTCCGTGTCGCTGACGCGCTCGGAACTGGCGGTGCTCGAGGCGCTGGCCGACCGGCCGGGACAGGCCGTCGGTCGCGCCGTCATCTTCGAGCGGCTCGGCATCCCGCCCGACCGCCACGATCCGCGCCGGATGGAGATCCTGATCCGCCGACTGCGCCGAAAGGTCGAGGCTGAAACCGGCGTGGCGGTGCCGATCGAGACTGTCCACGCGGTCGGATACGCGTTCACCGCCCGCATTCGCCGGCAGTAGGCGGCGCTGGCCAGGGGCGATCGGCCCCGATGTCGGATCTGGTCGCGACTCGTCGCAACCGGTTCGTTGTTCCGTATCGCGGCATGAATACCCTTCCGAGCGACGCGGCGACCGGCCGCCTCGCGAAGGAGTGTCGCCGTGCCCGAAGCCAGATCCGACGTCACCATCCGGACCGCCGGCCGCGACCTCGTCGTAATCGACACGGCCCTCGCCGACTGGCCGCTGTTGGTCGCCGCCGCACCGGACGGAGCGGAGATCCTGCTGGTCGGCCCCGACGAGGACGGGCTCGCCCGCCTTGCGGAGTGGATCGCCGACCGACCCGGGTACGATGCCCTGCATGTGCTGGCGCACGGCGCGCCCGGCCTGGCCAGGCTCGGCTCGGCCCGCATTGCCTGGGCCACGCTCCAGCACCATCGCGCCTCCCTGGCGGCGATAGGCCGGGCCAGCCGGCCCGGCGGCCAGGTCCTGCTCTATGGCTGCTCGATCGCCGGCTCGCCCCAGGGGGTGGCGCTGGTCGACGCCCTGGCCGGCATCCTCGAGGTGCCGGTCGCCGCTTCCGTCGACGATACCGGAGGGGACGGCAACTGGGTGCTGGAATACGCCACCAGCCCCTTCGTGCCGCGATCGCTCGAAGCACCCGCCTACCCCCATGTGCTCGCCGAGATCGTGGGCAACAGCTACACGGCCACGACGGCAACCGGGGAGATCATCATCGCCGGCGGCGGCGGCGGCGGCGGCGGCGGCCAGGGGTCGTTCACCAATGCCGGAACGGGCGGCGACGGCGGTGGCGGCGCCTCCACCGTCACGGGATCGACAGGGGATGACCTCATCTTCGGCGATGGCGCCGGCGGCGGCGGTGGCGCCTACCATACGCACAGTACCAGCCTGAGGACGCCCGGCGGCGCCGGTGGCGGCGGCGACGACGTGCTGCGCGGCGGAGACGGCAACGACATCATCTTCGGCGACGGATTCGGCGGCGGCTACAGCCAGGTCAGCGTCGAGGATACGCTGAGCGGTGGCTACACGACGGCGGCCGGCTCGGGCGGCTTCCGCGGCGGCGGCGGCGGCGGCGGCAAAGCCGGACAGAACGGCAGCGGCGTCAGCTTCAATGGCGGCAATGGTGGCGATGCCTGGCAGGCGGGCGGCGGCGGTGGCGGTGGCGCCTTCACCAACGATCCGACATGGAACCTGACGGCGGGCAACGGCGGCGGCGGCTGGTTTCTCGGCACGGCAGGGAACGCGGCGGACGGCGGCGCCGGCGGCGGCGGCCTCGGCACCGCCACGCCTGGGAGCGGCGGCGCCGACGGCTTCCCCGACCCCGGCTATGGCGGCGGGGGCGGCGGCGGTGGAGCCGGCCTCGGCTCGGCCGGCCATGGTGGGACCGGCGGAACCGCCAATGTCGACGGCTCCGCGACGGACGGCGCCGATGGCGATGGCAACATCCACGTGTTCACCGACCCGACGGAGACGGCGTTTGCCATCGCCTTCATCCTCTCGACCGGGGTCGACACGATCCTGGGCGTCTTCTCCGGCAATGACTTCGCCGCCACGGGCGCGGGTGCCGACGTCATCGACGGCGGCGGCGGCTCCGACGAACTGGTCGGGATGGGCGGCATCGACACCTTCTTCTTCGATCTGGAGGACGCCGGGGCGGCGGACCTGGATCGCATCTGGGACTTCTCGGGCGACAAGCTGCACCTCACAGTCGGCGATGTCGGCATCGACGAGACGGCTCGCGACCAATACATCGCCGACCAGCAGGCCGACGGCGCCGACCGCAGCATCCTGTTCACCGATGAGGCAGGCAAGCAGGTCACCATCCTGGTGAAGAACATCGCCCGCGACCTGACGGCCGATGACTTCGTCCTCCAGAACCCGCTGCCGCCGCCACCGCCGCCGCCCGCCTGCCAGGCATCGCCACCATTGCCGCCATTGAAGCTGACGCCGCTGCCGTTCTGTCCGGCTTTGCCGCCGCCGCCGCCGCCGCCGCGGAAGCCGCCCGAGCCGGCCGCCGCCCGCTGGCAATCGCCCACCCTCGGCCGGGGAGGATGGTTATGTCCTGCCGGGCGGGGCGCCATTCCACGTCGCCGGGGCGGGCGTCCTGGAGAATGACCGGGACCGGGACGGGGATCTCCTCTTCATGGCCGGAGTCCATGCCGGCCCGGCCCACGGCACCCTCGATTGGAACCCCGACGGCAGCTTCACCTACACGCCCGACCCCGATTTCGTCGGCAGAGACGGCTTCTCGTACCGGGTCGGCGACGGCAACGGGGGATTCGCCAGCGCCCGCGTGACGCTGACGGTCGGCCCGCCTGCCCCGGCTGCCGGCGACGGTGAGGGCGAGGCGGGGCCGGATGCGCCAGACCTGCCCGGCCGCTACCCGGTCAGCGGCGGGTTCGGGCCGGAGCGGCTGGCGGGAAGCCATCGATCCGACACCATCCTCGGCATGGGCGGCGACGACACGATCGAGGGCGACGGCGGCCGCGACCAGCTGAACGGCAACGAGGGCAACGACGTCGTGCAGGGCAATGGCGACGAGGACGTCGCCTGGGGCGGCGCCGGCGACGACCTGGTCCTGGGCGGCAGCGCCAACGACTGGGTGCTGGGCGATCGCGGCCAGGACACGGTGCATGGCGGCCAGGGCCACGACCGGCTCTGGGGTGGCCAGGGCGACGACCGGCTGTTCGGCGACCGCGACGATGACGGGCTGGCGGGTGGCCTCGGCGACGACACCCTGGTCGGCGGACCGGGGGCCGATCGCTTGGAGGGGGGGCCGGGCAACGACGCCTTCGTCTTCGGCGACGGCGACGGGCTCGACCGCGTCCTGGATTTCGCCGAAGGCGACCGCATCCGCCTCGAGGTCGGCCCCGACGGCACGCTGAACGGGATCGTGCTGGCCGACTTCGACCACATCGCGGCCCGCCTGTCGGACGGCCCGGACGGCGTCTTCCTGTTCCTGGGCGACGGGCCCGACGGGCCGCAGGGACTGTTCTTCGAGGGGATCACCCGATCGGCGCTGTCCGCGGCCGACTTCGAGGTCGTATGAGCGGCCTCAGGCCGGGGCGGCCGCCCGGTCGCCGAACAGCATCGTCACGTTGATCCGGCGGTTCTCGTAGCCGGGGCGGAAGCGGATCGAGTCCGTGGCGTGGAACAGGTCGGAGTTGAACAGCACCGCCCGGTTGCAGCGGTGCGGCACGACGATCTCCCGCCCCGGGTTGGCCGCCACGAAGGCGCGGATCTTGTCCGGGCTGGCGTTGTAGTCGGCGAAGTTCCAGTCGCGCGGCGCCTCGACGGTGTGCAGGCGCAGGCCACCCGACGCGGGGTCGAGGTTGGCCTCGTCCGGGGTGATCCAGAAATTGAGGTTCACCGCGGCGAAGTCCGCATGCATGCCGATGCCGGACAGCGTGCTGTCGTACTTGTAGGCCCACAGCTGGCGCAGCGGGTGATCTGCCAGCAGCTCCGGCAGGCGGGCGCGCAGGGCGCCCGCGATCTGGATCAGCAGCGGGGCGGCGATCCCCTCGCCGAGATAGGCGCCGAGGTAGCCGGCATGGCGCTTGAACTCGTACCAGATGGTCGAGCGCAGGCAGAAGCGGCGCAGCGCCAGCAGCGCGTCGGCCGACAGAAGGTCGTCGATGACGACGATCCCCGGTCCCGACGCGTGCCATTGCTCCATGATCGCGGCCGGCTGCGCGCCCCGCCCCAGCACGTCCCCCGGCTGCTCCGGCGTCGCCTCGGCATGCCAGGCGCGGTTATAGAAGGGGCCGATCCGGCGCAGCTGCAGGGGTGTCAGCGCCACCCGTGGGTCGCCCGACGCCGGCCAGCGGATCTCGCTGCGCACCTGGCGCAGCAGCGCCGCGCACCCCGCCGCCTCCGGCCGCACGCCCTCGGCCGCCAGATGCTGGAACTGCTCGATGTCGTGGTCGAGCTTGGGCCGGGTGGTGAGGCGGAAGGTATCGAGCTTCGGGTCCGGCGGCTGCACCCAGCGCTTGAGGAAGAAGTGGCTGCGGAAGTGCGGCGCCGCGTCCTCCAGCCGGCCGTCCAGCCGCAGCAGGTTCGCCAGGTTCAGGTGGGCGACGCGCAGGCCGGGATCAAGCGCCAGCGCCGCGCGGTAGGCGGCCTCGGCCGCGGCCGTCTCGCCGATCTCGGCCAGGGCCCGGCCGAGATTGTACTGCAGCGGCGCGAGGTTCGGGTGGCGCGCCACCAGCACCCGCAAGGCGGCGGCGGCGTCCCGGTGGCGTCCGGCCGCGGCCGCAGCCTGGCCGATCGCCGCCAGCTGCGGGTCCGCTTCGGACCCGAGGACGGCGAGCACCGCAATGGCCGCGGACAGATCACCGGCCGCCGCCAGCCCGGCGGCGGCCGCCATGCCGGCGGCCGAAACGGCCGCCGGCATGATGCTATCCCCAGAGGGCGGCATCTGCCGGATAGACGATGCTGCCCTCGTAGCGCAGCCCGCCGGGACGGTCCTCGGCCATCAGCAAGGGCGCGTCGAGGTCTACGAACTCCGCCCCCTGGGCCACCAGCACGGCGGGAGCCATGGCCAGCGAGGTGCCGACCATGCAGCCGACCATGATGCCGTACCCGGCCTCGCGGGCGGCCTTGGCCAGCGCCAGGGCCTCGGTCAGCCCGCCCGTCTTGTCGAGCTTGATGTTCACCAGGTCGTACTTGCCGGCCAGCTTCGGCAGCGAATGGCGATCATGGCAGGCCTCGTCGGCGCAGACCGGGATCGGCCGCGCGATCCCGGCGAGCGGCCCGTCGCGGTCGGCGTGCAGCGGCTGCTCGATCATGACCACGCCCAGCGCCTGGAGCTTGGGGCCGTACTCGACGAAGTGGCCTTCGTTCCAGCCCTCGTTGGCATCGACGATCAGGCGGCTGGTCGGGGCGTTGGCGCGGATCGCCTCCAGCCGCGGCAGGTCGCCGTCACCGGTCAGCTTGATCTTGAGCAGCGGGCGGTGGCTGTTGGCCGCCGCCGCGCGCCCCATGTTCTCAGGCGTATCGAGGCTGAGGGTATAGGCCGTGGTCAGCGGGCCCGGGGCCTTCTCGAGCCCCGCCAGCTTCCAGGCCGGCTGGCCGGCCCGCTTGGCCTCCAGGTCCCAGAAGGCGCAGTCGACGGCGTTGCGCGCCGCACCCGCCGGCAGCAGCGACTGGATCGCCTGCCGGTCGGCCCCGTCGCGAACCGCCGCGGCCACCCCCTCGATCTGCGCGACGACGCTGTCGACGCTCTCTCCGTAGCGTGCATAGGGCACGCATTCGCCGCGGCCGGCATGGCCGCCGTCAGCGATGTCGACGACGACCACTTCCGCATGGGTGCGGCTGCCGCGGGAGATGGTGAAGACCTGTGCCAGCCGGAACTGCTCGCGGCGGATCGAGAGGGTGGCCATGCCGTTCGGGCCTTCCGATCAGACCAGGGCGTCGACGATGGCCGACACGCCGGTGCGCACCGGGTCGACCGCGGGCATGCCGAACTTGTCCGCCGTCTCCTTCAGGTAGCGCTCGGCGGCGGCCGGGTCGAGGGCCGCGGTGTTGATCGCCAGGCCGACCACCTTGCAGTTCGGATTGGTCAGGCGGCCCATCTCCTCGTTGACGCGGATGCAGTCCTCGAGGCTCGGCAGCGGATAGGTCGGCAGGCCGCGCATGTGCTTGCGGGTCGGCTCGTGGCACATGACCAGCGCATCGGCGGCCGAGCCGTGCAGCAGGCCGAGGCTGACCCCGGCATAGGAGGCGTGGAACAGCGAGCCCTGCCCCTCGATGATGTCCCAATGGTCATCGTCGTTGGCCGGGCACAGCCACTCGACCGAGCCCGAGATGAAGTCGGACACGATGGCGTCGACCGCGATGCCGGAGCCCGCGATGAAGATGCCGGTCTGGCCGGTCGCCCGGAAGTCGGCCTTCTTGCCGCGGCCGCGCATCTCCTTCTCGATGGCGAGGGCCGTGAACATCTTGCCGATCGAGCAGTCGGTGCCGACGGCCAGCAGCCGCTTGCCGGAGCGCTTCTTGCCGTCGGCGACGTCGAAGGTCTGGGTCGGGTGCCGGACGTCGAGCAGGATGCGGCCGTTGCGCTTGGCCGCCTCGGCCAGCTCCGGGATGTCCGCCAGGCGCTTGTGCAGGCCGCTCGCCACGTCCATGCCGAGGTCGAGCGCCTTCACCAGGCTCTCGACCCAGCTGTCGGGGATCTTGCCGCCGCGGTTGGCGACGCCGACGATGACGGTGCCGACGCCGGCCTTGGCGGCGTCCTCGATCGACATGTCGGGAATCTTCAGGTCCGCCTTGCAGCCCGGCAGGCGGAACTGCCCCACGCACCAGTCGCGGCGCCAGAACACGACCCCGTCCGCGACCTTCGCCGCGAGCTGGTCGTGGGAGTCGCCGATGAACATGAGGTAAGGCGTACGGAGGGCGGTCACGGCTCGGATGTCCTTTCGACGAACGGGAAGCCTTGGAACGGGGAAGGCCCGGAAACGAAGGCGGAGGCAAAGGCGCCCGAATGTAGGTCCGTGCCCCCCGCCGCCGCAAGTGCGGCGCCCGTTAGCGCGATCATTCCGTCCCGGATGCGGCGGCGAGGCACCGATGGACCGCGGCGGCGCTTTCCGCTACCAGACGGCGACCGGATCCAGGGGGGCGGAACGATGGCGGCAGGAACGGAATTGCGCGTGGCGGTGGCCGGCCTCGGCGCCATCGGCTTCGAGATCGCCCGGCGGCTCGACGCCGGCATCCCCGGCCTGTGGCTGACCGCGGTCTCCGCCCGCGACCGCGAAGGTGCCGCCCGGCGCATCGCCGGCTTCTCCCAGCCGGTGCCGGTGCTGCCCGTCGAGGAGCTGCCCGACGTGGCCGACGTCATCGTCGAGTGCGCGCCCAAGAGCGCCTTCGCCCAGATCCTGGAGCCGGCGATCGCCGCCGGCCGCATCGTCATGCCGCTGTCGGTCGGCGCGCTGCTCGACCGCATGGACCTGGTCGAGCGCGCGAAGGAGACGGGCGCCCGCATCATCGTCCCGACCGGTGCCCTGCTCGGCCTCGATGCGGTGCGCGCGGCCGCCGAGGGGACCATCGCCAGCGCCACCATCGTCACCCGCAAGCCGCCGCGCGGCCTGGCCGGCGCGCCCTACCTCGAGCAGCACGGCATCGACGTGGCGGCGATCACCGAGCCGACGCGGATCTTTGACGGCTCGGCGCGCGACGGCGCGCGCGGCTTCCCGGCCAACGTCAACGTCGCCGCCGCCCTGTCGCTGGCCGGCATCGGCCCGGACCGCACCCGGCTGGAGATCTGGGCCGACCCGACCGTCACCCGCAACACCCACACCATCGTCGTCGACGCCGACAGCGCGCGCCTGACCATGACCATCGAGAACGTGCCGTCGGAGAACCCGCGCACCGGGCGCATCACCCCGCTCAGCGTGCTGGCCGCGCTCCGCGGGCTGGTGGCGCCCCTGAAGATCGGGACCTGAATCTTACGACGCCCCCTGCGTCCTGAGATACCCCGCCGGGAGCCAACCGCTTCCGGGTCCTTCCGGCTCCGGGGAGGTGCGGCGAAGCATGGCCGGCGCCGGCCATTTGCGCACGGCCCGCGTGCAGGTCTATCCTTGGCTCTTCTTCCTCGGTCGGCGGGTGCGCAGCCGGCGAGCCCGACCATGCAGGAGTTCCCATGGGCGCCACCCCCTTCGCCTTCACCTCCCGCCCGGAGATCCTGGGCACCTTCGGGGTCGTCGCCTCGACCCACTGGCTGGCGACGGCGGCCGGCATGGCGACCCTGGAGAAGGGCGGCAACGCCTTCGACGCCGCGGTCGCGACGGGCTTCGCGCTGCAGGTGGTGGAGCCGCACCTGAACGGGCCGGCCGGGGACGTGCCGATCATCTTCTACTCGAAGCGCGACCGGCATGTGCGGGTCGTCTGCGGCCAGGGCACCGCGCCCGCGGGCGCCACCATCGAGCATTATCGCGGCCTCGGCCTCGACATGGTGCCGGGCACGGGGCACCTGCCGGCGGTGGTGCCGGGCTCGTTCGACGCCTGGATGATCATGCTGCGCGACTACGGCACGCTGCGGCTGGCGGACGTGCTGGAGTACGCCATCGGCTATGCCGCCGACGGCTACGCCATGGTGCCGCGGGTGGCAGACGCCATCGCCAACGTGGCCGGGCTCTTCCGCCAGGAGTGGCCGACCTCGGCCGCCATCTACCTGAAGAACGGGGCGCCGCCCGCGCACTTCGCCCGCTTCCGCAACCCCGCCCTGGCCGAGACCTACCGCCGCATCCTGCGCGAGGCCGAAGCCGCCGGCGGCGACCGCCAGGCGCAGATCGAGGCCGCTCGGCGCGCCTGGTACAAGGGCTTCGTGGCCGAGGCCATCGACCGCTTCTTCCGCATCCCGGTCATGGACACCTCCGGCCGGCGCCATGCCGGGGTGCTGACCGGGGCCGACATGGCCGCCTGGCAGGCGACCTACGAGCGGCCGGCCACCTACGACTATCACGGCTACACCGTGTGCAAGACCGGCCCCTGGGGCCAGGGCCCGGTCTTCCTGCAGCAGCTCGCCCTGCTCCGGGACGTGCCGATCGCCGGCATGGCCTATGACGGGCCCGACTTCGTGCACTGGGTGGTGGAGGCCGCCAAGCTCGCCTTTGCCGACCGCGAGGCCTTCTACGGCGACCCGGACTTCGTCCGGGTGCCGATGGAGCACCTGCTGTCCGACACCTACAACGCCGCCCGCCGCCGGCTGATCGGGCCACAGGCGTCGCTGGAGCTCCGGCCGGGCAGCATTCCCGGCTATGGCGGCAAGGTCGACCAGGGAGCGGCGGCGCGCGGCCGGATCGGCTTCGACACCATCCTCCAGGGCGTCGGCGAGCCGACCAGCCAGGTCTCTCCGGCCCGCTCGCCCTCCGGCGAGCCGGTGATCGGGCCGGACGGGCGCATGGCCGGCGACACCTGCCACATCGACATCATCGACAAGTGGGGCAACATGGTCTCGGCCACGCCGTCGGGCGGCTGGCTGCAGAGCTCGCCCGCGGTGCCGGAGCTGGGCTTCTCGGTCACCACCCGCGGCCAGATGTTCTGGCTCGACGCCGACCACCCGGCCGCCCTGGCGCCGAAGCGCCGCCCGCGCACCACGCTCACCCCGTCCTTCGCGCTGCGCGGCGGCCAGCCCTACATGGCGTTCGGCACCCCGGGCGGCGACCAGCAGGACCAGTGGTCGCTCACCTTCTTCCTGCGCCACGTCCATCACGGCCTCAACCTGCAGGAGGCGATCGAGGCGCCGATGTTCCATTCGGAAGGCTTCCCGTCGAGCTTCTATCCGCGCGGCATGAAGCCGGGCGGCCTGCCGATGGAAGACCGCTTCCCCAAGGCGACCGTCGACGAGCTGCAGCGCCGCGGCCACCGCGTCCAGCTGACCGGCGACTGGTCGATCAGCCGCCTGTCGGCCGCGACCCGCGACGGCGAGTTCCTGAAGGCCGCCGCCAACCCGCGCTTCATGCAGGGCTACGCGGCGGGGCGGTAGTACGGCGGCAGGATGCGGGCGCTGCCCTTCGGTCGTAGCGTCCCTCGACCAGGCTCGGGATGAGGCGCCTCTCCATTGGCACAAACGCCGGTGGAGTACACGAAACCACCTCACCCCGAGCCTGGTCGAGGGGCGCATTGGCGGTGGTCCAATGCGCCTTACCTTCAGCCTCCCATCAGCTTTTCCCGGGCTATCGAGGCAGCGGTCAGAACATCGCCGCGACCGCCTCCACGTCGATGCCCTCCACGCGGTTGCCGTCCCGCCCGACCATCGTGTCGGCGGCGACGATCGCGTTGAGGATCGCCTCCTCCACCGCGTCGGCCGCGCCCGCGAAGACCGGGTTCAGCTGCTCGTTCGGCAGGTGGTCGAGCGCGGTGACGCCGCGGGCGGCGTCGAGCGGCAGGGGGTTGGCGGTCGAGAAGGCGAGGAAGATGTCGCCCGAGCCGTTGTTGCCCGACGTGCCGGTGCGCGCCATGCCGACCGCCGCCCGCTTCGCCAGCCGCTGGAGCTGGTGGGGCAGCAGGGGCGCGTCGGTGGCGACGATGCCGATGATCGAGCCCTCGCCGGGCTTCGGGTCGGCGTCCCGGGCAGCCTGACGATACGGGCGGCCGAAGATCCGCAGCTCCTCGCGCCGGCCGAAATTGGCCTGCACCAGTGCGCCGACCGTCCAGCGCCCCGCCGCCTCGACCCGGCGCGAGGCGGTGCCGATGCCGGCCTTGAACTGGTAGCAGCTCATCCCGGTGCCGCCGCCGACCGCGCCCTCCGCGACCGATCCGCCGGCCGCCGCGTCGAGCGCCGCCCGGACATGGGCGGCCTTCAGGTGGCCGCCGTGCGAATCGTTGAGGAACCCGTCCCAGGTCTCGCCCACGATCGGCAGGTGCCAGAAGCCCGGGCCCATCGCCGCCCCGTGGCGGGCGAGGAACCAGTCGAGCGAGGCCTGGTGCGCCGCCCCGACATTGTGCGTCCCGGTCAGGCAGATGGGCCCGAGGAACCAGCCATATTCGGCGACGAAGTGCGAGCCGGTCAGCTCGCCCGCCCCGTTGAAGGAGAACATCCCGGCCCAGACCGGCGCCGGCGGCCCCGCTTCGGCGGCGCGCGGCAGGATGGCGGTGACGCCGGTGCGCACCGGCCCCTGCCCGACGACCAGCGGCCCGTCGCCGGCAATCAGGGTCGCGTGCCCGACGGCGATACCGGCCACGTCGGTGATGGCGTTGTCGGGCCCGGTCGGGCCGGAGAAGGGAATGCCCAGGTCGCGGGCGCGTGGCCGCCGCTCGCCTTTATCCGTCGCCATGCCCTGCCGCCTCCCGGTCCGTCCTCATGCCTTCAGAACATAGCCGATGCCGCGCAACGCGTGGACGGTGGCGGTGGCGCCGGCCTCGCCGAGCCGCCGCCGCAAGCGCGAGACATGCGAATCGATGGTGTTCGAGGTGGGCGCGTCGTCGAAGCCGAACAGCGCCGCCTCGATCGTCGCCCGCTGCACGATCCGGCCCGCGCGCTGCACCAGCAGCTCCAGCATCATCAGCTCGCGCCGCGGCAGGACGAGCGGCCGTCCGGCGACCACCGCCTCGCGGTTGACCGGGTCGAAGCGCAGGTTGCCGACCTCGATCGTCTCCTGGGCGGGGGCGGGCTGGCGGCGCAGCACGGCGCGCAGGCGCGCCAGCAGCTCGTCCAGATCGAAAGGCTTGGCCAGGTAGTCCTGGGCGCCGGCATCCAGTCCCTCCACCTTCTCCCCGGTCGAGGACCGGGCCGTCAGCAGGATGGCGGGCGGCGGTGCGGTCATGCGCGCCAGGGTCGCCAGCAACTCCACCCCGTCGCCGTCGGGCAGCCGGCGATCGAGCAGCACCGCGCGATAGACGCCCTCGCGCAGGGCATAGCGCGCGTCTTCCAGGGTCGCGACCCGATCCAGCACGAAGCCCTTGCGCGACAGCGCCGACTGCAGCGTCGACGCCAGTTCCGCTTCGTCCTCGACGAGAAGAATCCGCATGGTCCCGCTTCCGGTTGATCCGCCGCGCGGAATGGATCGTAGCGACGTTGCCGCAGCCTGTCGGGCCTGATCCGGTAGGGCCGGCGCGGCGATGCCAGCTTGCTGCAATGCAGCAGCGCCATCTTGTGGCCCAGCCTCCGCCGAGGCGCAATCCAACTCGAGGACCTCGCCCCGTGACCATCGCAATCCATCTCTTCCAGCGGGCCGCCCTGGCCGCGACCAGCCTGGCCGCCCTCGGCATCGCTACGGCGGCAGCCCAGGGCCCGGATCCGTCGCGCCGCTGGTCGGCCACGCTCGGCGTCGGCGCCCTGGTCGCGCCGGAATACGAGGGATCGGACAAGATGGAAGTGCTGCCGCTGCCGCTGATCGATGCGCGCTGGACGGTCGGCTACCCGGGCCTGCAGCAGGTCTTCCTGACGACCGAGCAGGGGCTGGGGGTGCAGTTCTTCGACATCGGCGGCTTCTCGCTCGCGGCCTCCGTCAACTACGATCCCGGGCGCGACCAGGACGATGGCGACCGGCTGCGCGGCCTGGGCGACGTCGAGGCCGGGGCCAACCTGCGCCTCACCGCCGCCTACCGCTACCAGGGCTTCCGCCTCGGCCTGGCGGCCGGGCGCACCTTCGGCGGCGCCGACGGGGTGCAGGTGGATGGCAGCGCCTCGTACACCCACCAGTTCGGCAGCCGCTTCTCGCTGACCGCCAGCGCCGGGGTGGTGTGGGCGGACTCCAACTACATGGAAGGCTATTTCGGGGTGAGCCGGCAGCAGTCGATCCGCTCGGGCCTGGCCCCCTACGAGGCCGAGGCCGGCTTCAAGTCCGCCCGCATCGCGCTCACCGGCCGCTATGCACTGGGCGACCATTGGGGCCTGCGGGCGACGGTCGGTGTCAGCCAGCTCCTGGGCGATGCCGCGGACAGCCCGGTCGTCGAAGAGGAGTTGCAGCCCTTCGCGCTCGTCGGCATCACCTACAGCTTCTGACCGGCGGCCCGAGGGCGGGCCGGTCGCAACGGCCCCGGAGTCGAAAACCATGCGCTGGCCGCCCTCCACGCTCGCCGTCCGCCTGACGATCGCGCTCGGGGTCTTCCAGTCGCTGTTCCTGGTCGCGTCGCTGATGTTCGGCCCGGGCATCGTCAGCCAGCTCGGGCTCGGCACCCGGGCGACGGCGGCGACGCACGCCGACCTGCTGGAAGATTCGCTGGAGCTGGAGGCGGGGATGCCGCCCCGGCTCCGACCGTCGGCCGAACTGGAAACGTTCCTGGCCGAGAATCCCGAATCCTGGCACATGGTGACGGCCCTCGGCCCGGCGACCGGCGGCGGGACGCACCGCATCGGAGAGGTCGGGACCCTCAACCGCCCGGGCGAGGCCAGGGAGGCCGCGCTTGGCGCCGAGGAGCGCAACGCCCCCTATACCTGGATCCTGCAGCGGCCGGACGGGGACGTGCTGCTGACCGTGGGCGGGCACCGGCGCAGCCGGGACAAGCTGATCGGCCTGCTCGGCTATACCGGGCTGCAGATCCTGCTCAGCATCGCCATGACGATGCTGATCGTCCACCACACGCTGGGGCCGGTGCGCCGCGCCGCGCGCATGGCCGACACGATCATGCCGGCCGGCCCGCGCCGCAGCCTGCCGATGCGGGGCCTGGTGCGAGAGATCGCCCCTTTCGTGACCGCCGTGAACGACGCCATCGACCGCCTGGCCGACGCCCACGAGCGCCAGCACCGCTTCGTCGCCAACGCCGCGCACGAGCTCCGGACCCCGGTGACGACGCTGCGCCTGCGCCTCGACCAGCTCGCCGACGGAACGGTGAAGGCGGACCTGCTGCGCGACCTGCGCGGCATCGCGCTCCTGGTCGACCAGCTTCTCGACCTGGAGCGGCTGCAAAGCGAGGCCGTCTCCATGCAGCCCGTCGACCTGGCGGCGCTGGCGCGCGACGCCGCCGAGGACCTGGCGCCGCTGGCCATCGACGCCGGCGCGGCGATCGAACTGGAGGTCCCGGACCGGCCGGTCCTGGTCCTGGGCGAGGAGCAGGCGCTGCGCAGCGCGGTCCTCAACCTCGTCTTCAACGGCATCATCCATGGCGGGGCCGGCAGCACGACGCGCATCGCCGTTCATGAGGGCGGCGTGCTGCTGGTCGAGGATGACGGCCCCGGCATCCCGCCTGCGGCCCGGGAGCGCATCTTCGAGCCCTTCCAGCGCAACTCCAAGGCGCGCGGCAGCGGGCTCGGCCTCTATATCGTCCAGCAGATCCTGCAATCCCACGGCGGCACCATCCGGGTCGGCGACGGCCCGGCCGGCGGGGCCTCGTTCCGCATCGATCTCGGCGAGGCGGCTCAGGCGATCCAGGCCGGATCGGTGCCGGAGAAATCGGGCAGCCTCTCCGGCGCCGCGGCGCGGAACGCGGCTACCTCGCGGCAGGCGGCATCGGCGGCGACCAGCCTCGGATAGAGCGCCAGATCGCAGGCGAAGCGGCGGCAATTGTAGAGCTGCGGCACGAGGTGCAGGTCGGCCAGGGTCGGGTGCGCGCCGAAGCAGAAGGGGCCGCCTGCGGGCGACCGTGCCAGAGTCTCCTCCAGGCTGGCCAGGCCGACCGCGACCCAGTGGGCGTACCAGCCGTCGATCTCCGCCGGGGACCGGCCCATCGGCCCGGCCAGGTAGCGGCGCACCCGGTTGTTGTTGAGCGGGTGCAGGTCGGCCGCGATCAGGCCGGCGAAGGCACGAACCTGGGCGCGCGCGACCGGGTCGGCCGGCAGCAGCGGCGGGTCGGGATGGATCTCTTCCAGCAGTTCCAGGATGGCGCCCGACTGGGCGACGATGCGCCCGCCCGCCTCCAGCGCCGGCATCAGCCCCTGCGGGTTGATCCGCCGGTACTCCTCCGCCGCCAGGCCGGACACGGCGACATAGTCGAACGGGATCGCCTTTAGGTGGAGGGCGATGCGCACCCGCCAGCCGGCGGAGTTGCGCGCCTGGCTGAAGAGCCGCACCGCCCGTCCCGCCGCTCAGCCCGCCAGGCAGCGCTCGACCGCCATGCCCACCGACAGCAGCCGCCGGTCCTCGCCACGCTGGCCGACCAGGCAGAACCCGACCGGCGGGCCGCCCGCCGGGGTCGCCGGCACGGTCAGCGAGCAGCGGTCGAGGAAGTTGCCGAGCGCGGTGTTGCTCAGGATCAGCAGGTTGGTGCGGCCGTAATAACCGTCGTCGTCGAAGGCGGCGATCGGCGGCGGCAGCACCCGGCAGGTCGGCATGACGACCGCGTCGAAGACCGCGGTGCGGGCGTCGGCGCGGCGGTTGATGTCGGCCCGGGCATGGATCAGGTCGATATAGTCGGCCGCCTCCATCTGCACCCCGCGCTCGATGCGCACGCGCACGCGCGGATCGAACTGCGCTCCCTTCGCGGCGATGCGCGCCCGGTGCAGCGCCCACGCCTCGGCGACCGCAAAGCCGCCCTTGGCGTTGGCGACCGGGATCTCGTCCAGCTCCGGGAAGTCGAACTCGACGATATGGGCGCCGGCCGCCGAGAGCCGCTGCAGGGCGGCGTCGAACAGGTCGGCCACCACCGGCTCGATGCCGTCGCGCACGACATTGCGCGGCAGGCCGAAGCGCAGCCCGGCCAGCGGGGCCGCATCCGGCACGGTCGGGTCGCTGCCCGCCATGATGGCGTCGACCAGCGCGCAGCAGGCGAGCGTCGGCGCCAGCGGGCCGACCGAATCGAGCGTCGTCGACAGGGGGAAGGCGCCCGCCGTAGGCACCCGGCTCGCGGTCGGCTTCAGGCCGGCCAGGCCGCAGAAGGCGGCCGGGATGCGCACCGAGCCGCCGGTGTCCGAGCCGATGGCGGCAGCCGCCATGCCGTCCGTCACCGACACCGCCGCACCCGACGAGGAACCACCCGGCACCCGCCGGTTGGTCGCCCGCTCGTAGGGCGCGGCCGGGGTGCCATAATGCGGGTTGAGCCCGACGCCGGAGAAGGCGAACTCCACCATGTTGGTGCGCCCGACGATGACGGCGCCGGCCGCGCGCAGGCGGGCGACGATCGGCGCGTCGGCGGCAGCCGGCGGGTCGTCGGCGCAGGCGATCGAGCCGGCCCGGGTCACCTGCCCCTGCTCGTCGTAGAGGTCCTTGATCGAGACCGGGATGCCGGCCAGCGGCGAGGGCACGATGCCGGCGGCACGCAGCCGGTCGGAGGCCTCGGCCGCGGCGCGGGCGGCCTCGGCATGGACGACCATGAAGGCGGCCGCCCCCTCGCCGGCCGGATCGGCGATCCGGGCGAGCGCGGCGTCGGTCAGTTCGGCGCTGGTGGTCCGGCCGGCGGCCAGATCGGCGGCGAGGTCGGCGATGGGACGCATGGCGAACATGGCTTCAGTCGATCCGCGGCAGGGCTTCGATGTCGTAGGCGTGGCCGATGCGGCGGCCGAGCACCGGGTCCTCGATCTCCATCTCGAAGCGCTCGGAATGGGCGAGCGGGCCCATGGCGCCGATCGTGCCGCAGAAGAGCACGGTGTTGGGCGCCAGCCCCCCGGGGCCGCCCAGGTAGCGCGCCGTCAGGTCGTCCGGGTGCCGCATGGAGGCGAGCGGCCCCTCCTGGTAGAGCGCGCGGACGCCGTCGGTGGTCGTCCAGGAGCGGATGATCAGCCGGTCCCAGTGCCCGGATACCTCGGCGAAGCGCCATGCCTTGCGGCCGATCACCTTGGGGCACATCTGCTTGGAGACGTTGATCGAATAGGCCTCGACCTTGCGGTCGGTATGGTCGGAGCCGACCGTCAGCCAGCGCTCGTCGTCGAGCGAGACGACGACGGCCTCGACCTCGCCCGAGCTGTCGGTGCCCAGCACCTGGACATGGTCGGCCTGGGTCAGGAACCCGGCCGAGATGCGGAAGAAGAAGGGGAAGCTGTCCGGCATCTTCACGCCGATCGCCTTCATCTCCTCCAGGTGGTGGTGGATGGCGTCCTCGTCGAGCGCGGTCATGCCGCCGACCACGATGTCGCGGATCGTGGTCTCCGCCACCCCCGCCCCTTCCCGTTCCAGACGCACCATCATCCTGATCCCTCGGGTCATTGCCAATCGGTCGGCGATAGAAGCATTTCGGGGAACGGCTTGGCGAGCCCGTCCTCTCGGGAAATCGGGCCTCACGGGAAATCCGGCTGGTCGGGCGATCCGGCGCCGGCCCTGGCACCGATCTTGAACGCGCAAGCGGGTTGCGGCCGCGACCGCGCCGCCCGAGAATGCCCCCCACCTTCCCTTCCAGCCGCCCCGGCACCCCACCAGGAGCTGTCCCCCGACATGGCCGAATCCCGCGATCCCATCGCCTTCGAACTGTTCAAGAATGCGATCTTCTCGATCGCCGACGAGATGGCGCTGACCGTCTTCCGCACGACCTATTCCGGCGTGCTGAAGGACAACATGGACTATTCGACCGGCTTCGCCGATGCCAACGGCAAGCTGGTCGCCCAGGGCCTGACCCTGCCCGGCCATCTCGGCTCCATCCCGACGGCGATGGAATCGATCATGCGGCACTTCGCCCACGACATGCGCGAGGGGGACGTGTTCATCATGAACGACCCCTTCGACGGCGGCATGCACCTGCCGGACATCTTCGTCTTCAAGCCGCTCTACCATGAGGGCCGGCGGATGGCGTTCGCAGCCACCGTCTGCCACCACACCGACGTGGGCGGCCGCGTCGCCGGGTCGAACGCCTCCGATTCGACCGAGATCTATGCCGAGGGGCTGCGCATCCCGCCGCTCAGGTTCTACGACGCCGGCAAGCGGAACGAGACGGTGGTCGCCTTCATCGAGAAGAACGTGCGGCTGCCGGTGCAGGTGTTCGGCGACCTGCGCGCCCAGCTCGCCGCCTGCCACATCGCCGAGAAGCAGTTCGCCGAACTGGTCGCCCGCTACGGCCCCGACCAGGTCGAGGCCTACATGGTCGAGACGGTCGACTATGCCGAGCGCCTGACGCGGGCCGCCCTCTCCAAGCTGCCGGACGGGCAATGGTCGTTCGAGGACTGGATCGACGATGACGGCGTCGACTACGGCAAGCCGATCCGCCTGTTCGTCACGCTGACCAAGAAGGGCGACCACATGCTGGTCGACTGGACCGGCACCAGCCCGCAGGTCAAGGGCGCCATCAACAACACGCTCTCCTTCACCAAGGCCGCCGCCTACACCGGGGTGCGCTCGGTGCTGCCGGCCGGCATCCCCAACAACGAGGGCGTGTTCCGGGCGATCGAGGTGGTCTGCCCGCCCGGCACGGTCGGCAACGGCGTGCTGCCGGCCGCCTGCGCCGCGCGCGGCCTGACCGGCTTCCGCATGACCGACTGCGTCTTCGGCGCGCTCGCCATGATGCTGCCGGACAAGGTCTATGCGGCCGGCGACGGCGGCAACACCGGCATCTCGATCGGCGGCTACTATTCGAACCGCAAGCCCTTCATCTATGTCGACTTCACCTGCGGCGCCTGGGGCGCGCGCCCCTGGGCCGACGGGCTGGACGGCAACAGCCACATGTTCGCCAACATGGCCTCGCACTCGATCGAGGTGACCGAGGCCGAGCACCCGATCCAGCTGCTCGCCTACGAGTTCGTGGCCGACAAGGCCGGCGCCGGCAAGTTCCGCGGCGGCGTCCCGTTCCGCCGCGACTACCGGTTCCTGGAGGAGGAAGGCGTGCTGCAGGTCCGCTCCGACCGGCGCACCCACCGACCCTTCGGCCTCTATGGCGGCAGCCCCGGCCAGCCGTCCGAGAACTACCTCAACCCCGACGGCGCCAACGAGACCCTGCCGTCCAAGCTGACCATGACGATCCGCAAGGGCGACGTGTTCCGGCATGTGCTGGCGGGTGCCGGCGGCTGGGGCGACCCGCTGGAGCGGGACCCGGCCCAGGTGCTGAAGGACGTGCGCAACGAGCTCCTGTCACCGGCCAAGGCCAGGGCCGACTACGGCGTCATCGTCGACACCCGGACCTGGACCGTCGATGCGGGGGCGAGCGAACTGGCGCGGGCGGAGATCCGGCGCAGCCGCGGCTGGACCACCACCCCCGTCGTGCAATGGACCGATGCAGCCCCTGCGGCGCAGGCGGCGGAGTAAGGGAATGACCGTGAACTATCGCGTCGGCGTCGACATCGGCGGCACCTTCACCGACATCGTGCTGCTCGGCTCCGACGGCACCATCCACACCAAGAAGATCTCGTCCAGCGTCGACAACTACGCCCGCGCCATCGTCGAGGGCCTGACCGAGGTCTTCGCCGAGACCGGGCTCAGCGGCGCCGACATCGAGGAGATCCGCCACGGCACCACGGTCGCGTCCAACGCCATCCTGGAGCACAAGGGCGCGCGCACCGGCCTCATCACCACCGCCGGCTTCCGCGACGTGCTGGAGATTCGCACGCTCCGCATGCCGCGCCTCTACGACATCGCCTGGGAGAAGCCGGAGCCGCTGGTCGAGCGGCGCCTGCGCCGGGTGGTCGACGAGCGCATCGCGGCCAGCGGCGCCGTCGAGCGCGCGCTCGACCCGGCCGACGCCGAGGCCCAGGTCGACGCCCTGCTGGCCGAGAAGGTGGAGGCGATCGCGGTCTGCCTGCTCCATTCCTACGCCAACCCCGCGCACGAGCAGATGATCGCCGAGATCGTCCGCCGCAAGGCGCCGGATTTGCCCGTGTCCATCTCGTTCGAGGTCCTGCCGGAGATCAAGGAGTACGAGCGGACCTCGACCACCGTCATCAACGCCTACGTCATGCCGATCGTCGCCCGCTACCTCAGGGCGCTGCGCGGCGGCCTCGACCGGGCGGACGTGCCGGCGCGCCTGCTGCTCATGCAGTCGAACGGCGGCCTGATGACGTCGGAGGCGGCGACCGAGAAGCCGATGAACATCATCGAATCCGGCCCGGCCGGCGGCGTCGTCGGTGCCCAGGCCCTGGCGCGGTCGAAGAACCTGCCCGGCATCATTACTTTCGACATGGGCGGCACCACCGCCAAGGCCGCCACCGTCGAGAACGGCCAGGTGACGCGCGCGTCGGAATACTCGGTCGGCGGCGGCATCATGATCGGCTCGCGCCTGCTGACCGGGGCCGGATACCTGCTGAAGGTGCCGGCGATCGACCTGGCCGAAGTGGGCGCCGGCGGCGGCTCGCTGGTCTGGATCGATGCCGGCGGCTCGCTGCAGATCGGCCCGGAAAGCGCCGGCTCCACGCCCGGCCCCGTCTGCTACGACAAGGGCGGCGAGGCGCCGACCGTGACCGACGCCAACATCGTGCTCGGCTACATCAACCCGGGCTATCTGGTGGGCGGCGCGGTCAAGCTCAACGCCGACAAGGCGCGGGCCGCGTTCGAGGAGAAGGTCGCCAAGCCGCTCGGCATCGAGGTCGCCCGGGCCGCGCACGGCGCGCACCTGATCGCCGCCTCCAACATGATCCGCGCCATCCGCTCGGTCTCGACCGAGCGCGGCCGCGACCCGCGCGACTTCTCGCTGTTCGCGTTCGGCGGCAACGGGCCGCTGTTCGCCTGCGGCATGGCGGAATCGCTCGGCATGACGCGGGTGGTGATCCCGCCCTCGCCCGGCCTCTTCTCCGCCTTCGGCCTGCTCTATGCCGATGTCGAGCACCACTATTCGCGCACCTTCCGGCGCCTCACCCGCAAGGCCGACCTCGACGAGGTCAACCGCGCCTGGGACGCGCTGGCGACCCAGGCCCGCGACCAGCTTGCGGCCGAGGGCTTCACCGGCGCGGATGCGAAGATCGTCCGCTCCGCCGCCCTGCACTATCACGGCCAGAGCTTCGACCTGACCGTGCCGGTGCCGGACGGCCCGGTCGACGACGCCATGCTGCGCCACCTCGAGGAGGCCTACGGCCAGGAGCACGAGCGCACCTACGGCCACCGCGCCGGCACCGACGAGCCGGTCGAGCTGGTGTCGATCCAGGTGGTCGGCCTCGGCATCCGGCTGGGCGGCGGCGGCGGCGTGCCCGAGCGGGTCCGCCCGACCCGGCCCGAGCCCGACGCGCCGCCGCCGCGGCCGGCCTATTTCGGCCCGCAGACGGGCTGGATCGAGACCAGGGTGGTGCGCCGGTCGGACCTGGCCGAGCCTGCCGCCGGCCCGCTGATCGTCGAGGAGTACGACGCCACCTGCGTCGTGCTGCCCGGCTGGCGGGCCAGCCTGGACGCCGCCAAGAACATCATCATCGAGCGGTAAGCGGGCTGCATCAGGGGCGCTGGCCGCGGTCCGTCAGGGTCGCGGCCAACGCCGCCGCCGCTCACCCCGCCTCCCGGGCAGGCCGCAGCCCCACGCGTGGCGAAGGAAGAATCCATGGTCCAACGCCTGACGATCAGCCTCGACCAGGAGGTCGCGACCGCGATCGACGCCTTCATGGAACGGCGCGGCTACACCAACCGGTCGGAGGCGATCCGCGACCTCGTCCGCCGGGCGCTGGCGGATCCGGCGGCCTCGGAGCCGGAGGCGGCGCACTCGGTCGCGGCAGTCAGCTACGTCTACGACCATCACCGCCGCCAGCTCTCCTCCCGGTTGGCGACCGCGCAGCACGACCATCACGACCTGGTGGTCGCGACCACCCACGTGCATCTGGACCACCACAACTGCCTGGAAGTGTGCCTGTTGCGCGGCGACACCGGCGCGGTGCGCGGCTTCGCCGAGGCGGTGCTGAGCGAGCGCGACGTGCGCTACGGGCAGTTCAACCTGATCCCGCTGCGGCCCGGGGAGCCGCATTCGCACGACGACGAAGGCACATGAGACAAGGGGGTTCTTCCCGAAACGCCCGGCTCGCCCCATCTTAGGCGGAACGAGCGCATAGCGGACCGAGCGATGGCCACTGACGACGCACCCCCTGCCCGCGCCTACTGGGTCGACACCGAAGGGCGGCCGATCAGCTGCCTGGAGAAGATCAAGGTTCTCGACCAGAACCTGGAGGAGATCCGCAGCGCCGCCCAGGACGCGCTGGAAGACGCCGTCCTGATGGGCTGCGACGAGGAGCAGATCCGCGCCGTCCTGCGCCAGGTGATGGACGGGCTGGTCAACCCCTACCGGAAGGGCTGACCAGCCCGGCGATCAGCCGGCCGCCACCGTCGGCAGCCACAGGGCGAGCGACGGGAAGACGGAAACGATCACGATCATCGCCATCAGCGTCAGCACGAAGGGCGCGGTGCCGATGATGACGTCGTCGATACGCCCCCGTTTTCGCAGGCCCTGGACCACGTAGAGATTGACCCCGACCGGCGGGGTGATCAGCGCCGTCTCCAGCAGCAGCACCATCAGGATCCCGAACCACACCGGGTCGTAGCCCGCCTTGAACATGATCGGCGCGATGATCGGCACCGTCGCCACCATCATCGACAGCGTCTCCATGAACATGCCGAGGATCAGGTAGAAGATGATGACCGCGATCAGCAGTTCCGTCGGCGTCAGCCGCATCGCGGTGATCATGCGGTTGACCTGGCCCGTCAGGCCGATCGAGGTGATGACGAAGTTGAGGAAGTAGGCCGCGATCAGGATCGCCATGATCATGGCCGTGGTCCGCATGGTGCCCTCGAAGGCGAGCAGCAGGACCCTCCAGGTCAGCCGCCGGCTCCAGGCCGCGACCCCCATCGCCGCCAGGACGCCGAGGGCCGCCGATTCCGTCGCGGTCGCCCAGCCGGCATAGATCGAGCCGATGACCGCCAGGAAGATCAGCAGCGGCGGCAGCAGGTCGGGCAGGCTGCGCAGGCGCGCTTCCCACGTCGTCGTCTGGCGCGTGCCGCCCCAGGCCGGGCGCCACAGGCAGAGCGCCAGCACCGTCAGACTGAACAGGCAGGCCAGGACGAGGCCGGGGATGACTCCCGCCAGGTAGAGCTTCGGGATCGAGCTCTCGGTCAGCACGCCATAGACGATCATGTTGATCGATGGCGGGATGAGGATGCCGAGCGTGCCGCCGGCGGCGATCGTGCCGAGGAACAGCCGCTCATTGTAGCCGCGCTTCTCGACCTCGCCGAGCGCCACGGTGCCGATCGTCGCCGCCGTCGCGACGCTGGAGCCCGAGGTCGCGGCGAACATGGCGCAGGCGGCGATGTTGGAGTGCATGAGCCCGCCCGGCAGCCACGGCATCCACTGCACCAGCGCGTTGTACATGCGCTCGGCCATGCCGGAGCGCAGCAGGATCTCGCCCAGCAGGACGAAGAACGGGATCGCGACCAGCAGGAAGTTGTTCGAGGTCGACCAGGCCATCTCGCCCATGGCAAGCGACAGCGGCATCCGCGAATAGAATTCCGTCAGCACCAGGCCGAGCACGCCGAGGCCGGCCGCGACCGGCACTGCCACGGCCAGCAGGCCGATCAGGACGGCAAGCGTGGTCCAGATCATCGATTGCCCCCCGCCTTGCGGGCGGCGGCCATGGCCGCGATCTCCTCCTCGACCTCCTCCTCGGCCGAGCGCGTGCCGATGAGGCGGACCGCGCCCTGCAGGTTGCCGGAGAAGATCCGCCGCAGCGCCTCGACCAGCAGGACGACTCCGACCGCGAAGAACAGCAGCAGGCCGGCGAACCAGATCACCTGCGGGATGATGACCGGCGTCTCGATCGCCGACTGGCTGCGCGAGCCGGACGTCCAGGACTGCTCCACCACCAGCCGCCCGTGCCAGGTGACCAGCGCGAAGAAGCCGAGGAACAGGACGAGGCCGCAGACGTCCAGGATGATGCGGATCACGTTCGGGAACAGCACGTAGAGCGAGTCGATGCGGATATGCGCCCGTTCGATCAGGGCCGCGCCCAGCCCCCACGACGTGCCGATCGCGAGCGCATAGCCGGCCAGTTCGTCGGCGCCGCCGATCGAGGTCGCGAAGAACTTGCGTATCACCACGTCGATGCCGATCAGCACCGCGGCGAGCAGCACGAGCCCCCCGCCGAACCACAGGCCGAACCGGGAGATCCGGTGCGCCATGCCGAGGACGGAATTCATGCCGCCTCCTTCCTGTCCTGTACCCGATACGAAAATGGCCGGGCGCGAGGCGCCCGGCCAAGTGTTCGCCTGCTACGCCTGGCTCAGCTCACCGGAGCCTTCAGGCCGAGCGTCTTGCCGACCGTCTCGTTCCATTCCTTCACGCATTCCGCGCCGCAGCGCTTGGCCCAGTTGGCCAGGACTGCGCCTTCCACCAGCTTCTTGTGGGTCTCGGCCTCGGCCGGCTTGACCGGCACGATGGTGATGTTGGCCGGCTTGCCCAGCGTGCAGGGCTGCTTGCTGGTGTTGCAGTTGTCGGCCTGGGACATCGCCTGCTTGACGGTGCCCCACATCTTGTCCTCGTAGCCCTTGACCTGCTCGGTCAGGAACGCCTGGACCTTCGGATCGAGCCGGTTCCAGGTGTTGAGGTTGACGGCCAGCGCATTGACGCTCCAACCGAGCGACATCGGGTAGAGCGACTTGGTCACTTCCGGCCAGCCGGCGGTGTTGCCGGACAGGCTGCCGGTCACCGCACAGTCGACGACGCCGTTGTTCAGCGCCGGCACCACCTCGGCGAACGCCATGCTGACCGCCGTCGCGCCGATGCCGCCCAGAAAGTCGCGCATGGTGTTGTTGAAGACGCGGACCTTCTTGCCCTTCAGGTCGTCGAGCCCCGCCAGCACGCCGCGGCACCAGAAGACCTGCGGCGGGTTGCCGCCGAAGGCGAGCAGCTTGGCGTTCCAGTTCTTCTGCATCTGGCGGTCGATCACCGGGCCCCAGGCCTTGCACGCCGCCCGCGCCTTGTCCGGGTCGAGCGTCAGGCCGGCCAGGTCGCAGCCCTCGAAGCGCGGGTCGTCGCCGGCCATCTTGGAGATGTCCATGCCGGCGAAGTCCATCACGCCCAGCTTCAGCAGGCGCAGCATGGTCTTGTCGTCGATGCCCATCTGGTCGAGCGGCGTGATGTCGACCGTGATCGCCCCCTTCGACGCCTGGGGAATCGTCTTGGTCCAGAACGGCACCTCGTCGACGGTCGAGGCGACGGTCGGGCTGTTCAGGCCGATCGCCTTGAACTGCGTCTTCGGCAGGTCCTGTGCCGAGGCCACGCCGATCAGCGGCCATGCCATCGCCGCCACGGCGCCGGCCAACAGAATTCGCTTCATCACTGGATCTCTCCCCTTATTGCCGGACTTGCGCGACCGGCCGCCGCAAGCCCGACGGCCGCGGTGCCCCGCAGGATGCTGGCACCGAACCGGCGCCCCACGCAAGACGATGGCGGCGGCTTCGATCGGCGGTTGCCCGGTATCCGGCGCCCATGGCATTCAATCCCCATGCCAGACACGGTCGTGCCCCCGCCACCTCCGCGCATCGTCCTGACCGAGGACCTGCCGCCGGCGGCGATGCGCCGGCTGCAGTCGGCGGCGATCCACCTCCACCGGCTGGAGCGTCCCACGCCCGGCATGCTGGCCGCCGCCATGCCCGGGGCCGAGGCCGTCATCCTGGTGAACGAGCAGCCGATGCTGACCGCGGCCATGGTCGCGGCGGCACCCCGCCTGCGCATCGCCTGCCGCAACGGCGCCGGCTTCGACAATTTCGACGTGGCCGCCCTGACCGCGCGCGGCATCCCGCTGCTGACGACCGGCCCCGCCAACGCCGACGCGGTGGCCGAGCACGCGATCCACCTGCTGCTGTCGCTCGCCAAGCGCGGGCCGGCCTATGACCGCGCGGTCAAGGCGGGCCGGTGGCCACGCGGCAACCGGTCCGTGGAGCTGCGCGACAAGGTGGCCGCCGTGGTCGGCTGGGGGCGGATCGGCCGCCGCATCGGCCAGCTCGCCCAGGCGTTCGGGATGCGGGTGGTGGCGGTCGATCCGGGCATCGCCGATGGCGTGCCGCTCGCCGACGCGCTTGCCGAGGCGGACGCGGTGATCCTGGCCCTGCCGCTGACGCCGGCCACGCGGCACCTGATCGACGCGGCCATGCTGTCGCGCATGAAGCCGTCCGCGTTCCTCGTCAACGTCGCCCGCGGCGCGGTGATCGACCAGGCGGCGCTGGCCGCGGCGCTGGCGGCCGGCCGGATCGCCGGGGCCGCCCTGGACGTGCTCGAGCAGGAGCCGCCCGACCCGGCCAACCCGCTGCTGGCCATGGATGGCGTGGTCCTGTCCCCCCATGTCGCCGCCTCCTGCCCCGAGGCGGTCGAGCGGGTCGGCCTCGCCTGCGCCGAGGCCGCGCTGGCCGGGCTCGAGGGTCGCTTCGACGGGCTGACGATCGTCAATCCGGCGGTGCTGGCCTACCGGAAACGCACCGACACAAGGCCGATCGCCCCATAGTCGGCGCGGACCTCGTCGCCGGGCCGGATCTCCAGCGGGATCATGCAGGTGCCGGTCGTCACCACCTGCCCGGCCCGGAGGGTTACGCCCAGCTGCGACAGCTCGTTGGCGAGCCACGCCAGCGCCAGCCGCGGATCGTCGAGGACGTTGGCGCCCAGCCCCTCGCGCCGGTAGCGGTCGCCCACCTGTGCCGTCGGCCGGTGCCGGGCCAGGTCCAGCGAACGCCAGCCGTCCGGCGCCTGGGCCCCGAGCACGAACAGGTGCGCGCAGGCGTCGTCGGCGATCAGCTGCGGCGCGCCCACCGTGGCGAAATCCTCGAACCGCGAATCCGGGATCTCGATCGCCGGGTGCAGGGCCGCCACGGCGGCCATCACCTCGTCGGTGCCATAGGGCGCCTCCCGCGGCGGCAGCGACCGGCCCATGCGGAAGGCGAACTCGACCTCCGCCACCCGCATGTGGTTGCCGTCGAGCGACAGCTCGGCCCCGCCCGCCGCCACCCGGTCGGCCGGCAGCCGGCCGGCCATCGGGCCGTCGACGCCGATATGCGCCTGCCCCGCCCGGCTGGTGGCGGCGATCTTCCAGCCGAAGATCGCCGACGCCCCCGGCCGCTCCAGACCGGCCTGGATGGCGTAGCCCTCCGCCCGGGTCGCCGGCCGTAGATCCGGCGGCAGCGCCGCCAGCTTCCGTCCGCTCCGCCAGTGGTCGAGCAGCAGGTCGGATGCCGCCCGTGCGGTGTCCGGCCGGGTGTCGGTCGTCACGGTCACAGCGCCGCCACCGCGGCATTGCGGATGTCGGTCACCACCATATGGCCCGGCACGTGGGTGATCGCGAAGGGCGGCTTCGCCATGCGGATCGCAGCCTGGGGCGTCACCCCGCAGGCCCAGAAGACCGGCAGCTCGTCCGCCATGATCTCGGTCGCCGGGCCCTCCCAGGGGCGGTCGATGTCGTCGATGCCGATCAGGTGCGGCAGGCCGATATGCACGGGCGCGCCGTGGACGTTGGGGAAGCGGCTGGTGACCTGCACCGCGCGGATGGCGTCGGCCGGCTTGAACGGCCGCATGGAGACGACGAGGTTGCCATGGAAGCGGCCGGCGGGCCGGGTCGGCACGCTGGTCAGGTACATCGGCACGCCGGCGCCGCGCTCGATGTGGCGCAGCGGCACCCCGGCATCGAGCAGCGCCGCCTCGAACGAGAAGGAGCAGCCGAGCACGAAGGCGACCAGGTCGTCGCGCCACAGGTCCGCGATGTCGGCCACGTCGCCCACCGCCTCGCCGTCGCGGAACACGCGGTAGGCCGGCACGTCGCGGCGGATGTCGAGGTCCTGCCCCAGCGCCGGCAGGAACGGGTCGCCCGGCTCCGACATGCCGACGATCGGGCAGGGCTTGGGGTTGAGCTGGCAGTAGCGCAGGAACTCCCCCGCCCAGTCCGCCGGCAGGATCGCCAGGTTGCCCTGCACGAAGCCGGGCGCGACATTGGCCGTCCAGCCGGTGTGGCGGCCCTCGCGGATGGCGCGGCGGGCCTCGCGCGGGTCGGCATAGAGGGTGGGCGGCGCGCTCGGCATCAGGGAGTCGGGCATCGGGGCAGCCTCCTTGGGATGAACGCCATTGGAGGCTCATCATTCTTCAAGCCTGCTCCCGCGACAAGGAAGCACGCGCGCGCGGTTCGCTTCATCCGGTGAGCAGGCTCACCTTTTCTGCCCTCGCAGCGTGCGCGAGGGCGGTGTCCAGCGTCGCCAGCGGGCTGCCGAGCCGCCTGGACAGCTCAAGGTACGCGGCATCGTAGACCGTCAGGCGATGCCGTCGCGCCAACGCGACGACGGCTGCCTCGTCGGCCGCGGCGTCGAGCCGGATCGGATGGCGGCGCAGCACGGAGAGCACGCGATCGGTCGTCGCGGCATCGATCCGACCGCGGCGCTCGTTCGAGATCAGGACATTGCGCACCTCGAACCACCAGATCCAGGGGACCACGGCTTCGTCGCCGGCCAATCTTTCATAGGCGTGATCCGCCAAGGGCTCGACCTCGTCCGGGAGCAGCCAGCAGATCGTGACGGAGGCGTCGACGACGAACGGCATCAGTACTTGTGCCCCTCGTGCCGCGCCGAGCGGATTTCCTCCAGGGTCAACGCGGGCATCGTCTTCCGCAGTTCCTGCAATTCCGCCATTGCCCGCCGGACATCCTCGCGGCGGCAGTCGCTTTCCGGGATGATGCGGGCGATCGCTCGTCCATGCCGGGTCACGATGATCGTTTCCCCTCGCTCCACGTCGTCGAGCAACTGGGCCAGATGCGCCTTGGCCTCCGAAGACTGGATCTCTCGCATTGCCCTACTCCAGACCGGTCAATACAACCAGTCAAAAATATGAACGCTATGGGGCGGCGTCAATCCGCCATCCGCACCGGCATCCGCTTCGAGCCCCAGTCGCCCGGCGGGCCGTCGAAGACGCCGGCGACGGGCGTGCCGCAGCTGCGGCAATGGCCGGCGCCGTCCAGGTGCCAGCGCTGCAGCTGGAACCAGTCGCGGCCGATCACCCGGTCGCCGCAGGCATGGCACCAGGTGGAATCGCGCGCAGGATCGTGGACGTTGCCGACATAGGCGTAGCGCAGGCCCGCCTCGACCGCGATGCGGCGGGCCGTCGACAGGGTGGCGTGCGGGGTCCGCGGCTTGTCGCGCATGCGGTAGTCGGGGTGGAAGGCGCTGAAATGGATCGGCACGTCGGGGCCGAGGCGCTCCGCGACCCAGGTGCACAGGCGCTCCAGCTCGGCCGGGGAATCGTTCTCGCCGGGGATCAGCAGGGTGGTGAGTTCGAGCCAGCAGTCGGTCTCGCGGCGGATGTATTCCAGCGTCTCCAGCACCGGCGCCAGCCGGCTCTTGGTCACCCGCCGATAGAAATCCTCGGTGAACGCCTTCAGGTCGACGTTGGCGGCATCCATGTGGCGATAGAATTCGGCCCGCGGCCCGGCCGTCATGTAGCCGGCGGTGACGGCGACCGAGCGCACGCCCCGGGCGCGGCACGCCTGGGCCGCGTCGACCGCGTATTCCAGGAACACGACCGGGTCGTTGTAGGTGAAGGCGACGCTGCGGCAGCCAAGCCGCGCGGCGGCCGCGGCGATGCCCTCGGGCCAGGCCGCATGGGCCAGCGTGTCGGTCTGACGGGACTTCGAGATGTCCCAGTTCTGGCAGAAGCTGCAGGCGAGGTTGCAGCCGGCGGTGCCGAACGACAGCACCGGCGTGCCGGGCAGGAAATGGTAGAGCGGCTTCTTCTCGATCGGGTCAACGCAGAAGCCGCTCGACCGGCCATAGGTGGTGAGCACCATCTGCCCGCCGCGGTTGGCGCGCACGAAGCAGAGCCCGCGCTGCCCGTCGCCCAGGCGGCAGAAGCGCGGGCAGAGGTCGCATTGCAGCCGCCCGTCGTCGAGGCGCTGCCAGTAGCGGGCCGGCACCACCGACGGGTCGCCGCCGGACGGGATAGCATCCTGCTCGGTCATCGCGGTTCCTCCGCAAGCGGGGATCCTACGGCGTGCGGCCGGCCGGTGCTATGCTGGCGGCCGGCCAACCTCGCGCGGGAGCCCCGCCATGGACCGCATCGTCAAGCCGCCCTCCGTCGCCGGCGCCTTCTACCCGGCCGACCGCGACGCGCTGGGCCGGATGGTCGTCTCGCTGCTGCGCGAGGCGCGCTGCGAGATCGCCGGGCCGAAAGCCGTCGTCGCGCCCCATGCCGGCCTGGTCTATTCGGGCGCGGTCGCCGCCACCGCCTACCGGGCGCTGGCCGCCCGACGCGGGCAGGTGACGCGCGTGGTGCTGGTCGGGCCCGCCCACCGCATGGCGGTCAAGGGCATCGCCCTGCCGCGCGCCGACGCCTTCGCCACCCCGCTCGGCGAGATCCCGATCGACCGGGCGGCGTTGGCGCCGCTGCTGGCCCTGCCCGAGGTCGCCGTGGACGAGCGCCCCTTCGCCCGCGAGCACAGCCTGGAGGTGCACCTGCCCTTCATCCAGGCGGCACTCGGCCCGGTCGCCCTGGTGCCGATGCTCGCGGGCGCGGTGTCGCCGGAGCGGGTGGAGGCGGCGCTGGATGCGGTCTGGGGCGGGCCGGAAACGGCCGTCATCGTCAGCTCCGACCTGTCGCACTATCACGACTACGACACGGCCGGCGGCTTCGACCGCGCCTGCTCCAGGGCGATCGAGCTCCTGAAGGTCGAGGACATTGCCGACCACCAGGCCTGCGGGCGGGCCGGCATCAAGGGGCTGATCCGCATGGCCCGCCGGCTCGACATGCGGGCGACGACCATCGACCTGCGCAATTCCGGCGACACCGCCGGGACCCGGGACCGGGTCGTCGGCTACGGCTCCTATGCGTTCGAGTATGCCGCCACCGCCCGGCTGCCCGAGCCCCGGCGCCGCCTGCTGCTCGACATCGCCTGCCGCTCGATCCGCCAGGGCATCGCCACCGGACGGCCCGTGGAGATCCGCCTGGGCGACCGGCCGCCGCCGACGCTGGCCGCCCACCGCGCCACCTTCGTGACGCTGGAGCAGGAGGGCCGGCTGCGCGGCTGCATCGGCTCGGTCCTCGCCCACCGCCCCCTGGCCGAGGACGTGGCGATCAACGCCCACAAGGCCGCCTTCGGCGATCCGCGCTTCCCCAAGCTGACCGAACCCGAGCTGGCGCGCTGCCGCCTGTCGGTGTCGATCCTGTCGACGCCGCGGCCGATCGCGTTCGCCGACGAGGCCGGCCTGGCCGCCACCCTGCAGCCCGACCAGGACGGGGTGATCCTGCAGGACCAGGGCAAGCGCGGCCTGTTCCTGCCCCAGGTGTGGTCCGGGCTGCCCGACCCGGCCCAGTTCGTCCGCCAGCTCAAGTCGAAGGCCGGCCTGCCCCGCGACCACTGGTCGCCGACGCTGCGCGCGTGGCGCTTCGGGGTGGAGAAGTTCGACGGCGACCTGGTGCCGGCGGGCTGACGATCATCTGCGACCAGTCCTCGTGCGGACGGGCTTCATCGAACTTCAAGGAGTCTTGGAAGATGGCGATCCGGGGTGGCCTGCGATTGAACCAGCTGGGGGTGACGCTGCTGGTGCGCGACGTGGCGGCGGCGGCCGACTTCTACCGCGACGTGCTGGGGGCGGAGGAAATCCGGCGCAACTTCTCCCTCGTCCCGGGCGGCGCGCCGGGGCCCGAAGCGCTCTCGGCCGAGCTGCGGCTCGGCGATGCCTACCTGATCGTGTCGCGGGAGAATCCGCGCTGGGCCGAAGCGCCGCGACCCGACTGGCCGCGGGCGCCGCAGTCGGCCGGCGGGCCATCGGCCTGCTTCACCCTCTATGTCGCGGATGTCGATGCGGTACTGGCCCGCGCCATCGCCGCCGGCGCCTCGCAACAGACGGCGGACGGCCCGCAGGACACCTTCTGGGGCGACCGGGTGGTGCAGTTCCATGACCCGGCGGGCCATGTCTGGCGCATCCAGACCCGGCTGGAGGACGTCGAAGCGGACGCCTTGCCGGCTCGTCCTGCCGCCGCGCGTGCCCGGCATCGGGCCTCTCGCACGGGCGACGGTCCAGCCGCCGGGTGATCGGGCGGCTTCGGCCCGCGCGGTCGAGTGCAGGGTGCGCCCGGCAGGAGGCGCACCGATGCAAGGGCTTCGCGTCAGCTGGCGTTGACGGCTATCCGCTTTTCCGCCTGCTGCGCCGCGGTAGTCTTCGGCAGCGTCACCGTCAGGACGCCCTTGGCGAAGCTGGCCGCGATCTTGTCCGCGTCGACGCCTTCGGGGAGCTGGAAGCTGCGCTGGAACGAGCCGAAGCGGCGTTCGCACAGGTAATAGTCCTTCTGCTTGTCCTCCTTCTCCTCGCTCTTCTCACCCTTGATGGTCAGGGTATGGTTGGAGAGCTTGACCTCGACATTCTTCTCGTCGAGGCCGGGAAGCTCGGCCGTGATCTCGTACCGGTCGTCCTTCTCGACCAGATCCGTGGCCGGCGCGACCGGCCAGTCGGCGCGGCCGATCCGCGGCATCTCCAGACCGAACACCCGGGACGGCAGGCGCCAATCGAAGGGGCGGAAATCCTCGAACACGCGATCGATCTCCCGACGAAGCGTCTCGAAGGGCGATTTGGTCTCCGGGGCTGCGGGTTGCGGCGCGGCCTTCTGCACGGGGAGCTGGGTTGCGGCTTCGGCCATGGTGGTCTCCTTCGCATTGCACTGCTTGATCCGGCAGGCACCTCATCTGAACAGGTCCCGCCTCATCATCCATTGACGCAGATCAAACCTTTCGAGATTCTTGGTGTCATCTTGCCGTCTGGTGCGGATCGGGAGGCGTCAACCGGCCTCGGCGACGATCGTCCGGACCATCGCCACCGCATCCCGCACCAGCGCATCCGTCGCGTCGGGCCGCGCCAGGAAGTCCGCCCAGGCATAGAGGTCGGCGATCATCGCCAGCCGGCGCCAGTCGTCCGGCAGCGCGCCGCCGGCCGCGCGGTAGCCATAGGCCACCGCATCCGCGAAGCCTTCCAGCCGGCCGGCCGGCGGCCGCAGCAGGTTGCCGAAGTCGAAGGCCGGCCAGCCGGCGAAGGCGAACTCCCAGTCCAGCACCGCGCTGACGGCGTCGCCGGCCGCCAGCAGGTTGGAGCCGTTGAAGTCGGCATGCACCAGGCACGGCCGGGCCTCCCAGGCGGCCAGGCGGTCGCCGGCCGGCCCGGCGAACGCGAGCACCGCCGCGGTGTCGGCCGAGCCCAGTCGGTCTCCGCCAATTCCGTCGACCAGGCAGCGCCGCAGGAATCCGAGCAGCCCGTCCCGCCCGCCCGCGACCGGGTGCATGACCCGCAGCTGCCCGTCGAGGAACCCGGCCGCGGGGAAGGCGAAAGCATGAATGGCGGCCAGCGTCCGGCCGATCGACCGACCGAGCGCCCTCAAACCAGCGGGGTGGAGAGCGGGCAGGACGCGCTCCAGCGGCTCGCCCGGCATCCATTCGAGGATCGCGAATCGCAGGCCGCTCTCGGCATCGGTCGCGGGCGGGGCCAGGAAACGCGGCGCGGGCACGCGGCCGGCAACCAGCCGGTGCAGCGCCGCCTCCTTCTCCGCCTGAGCCGGGTCGCGCTGATAGATGCGCAGCAGGGCCTGGCCGGGGTCGCCGTCGAGGACAAGGCGCAGGTTGGTATTCGCGAGCCCGCCCGACAGCGGCTCCGCCGCGGTCACCGCCGCGTCCGGCATGGCCGTCCGCACCAGCCGCGCCACCGCATGCCGGTCCAGGTCGAGACCGGCCCGCCCCCTGCCCCATCCATCGCGCATCGGCCCTGCCTCCCCGCCGCCCGGTGACGAATTGTCGACAAAGCCGGCGGCCCGCGTTGACCGGTCCGGGGCCCCGGCTTAGGCTGCCGGTCCTTCCCTGCCGACCTTCCCAGAGCCCGCCATGCCCCGCAAGAAGCCCGAAGAGCTGCGCAGCCATCGCTGGTTCGGGGTCGACGACCTGCGCTCCTTCGGCCACCGTTCGCGGGCGGCCCAGATGGGCTTCGGCCGCGAGGACTACAAGGGCCGGCCGGTCATCGGGATCATCAATACCTGGAGCGAGATCAACCCCTGCCACTTCCACTTCCGCGAGCGGGCCGACGCGGTCAAGCGCGGGGTGCTGCAGGCCGGCGGCTTCCCGGTGGAGATGCCGGCGATCAGCCTGTCGGAGCCGTTCCAGAAGCCGACGACGATGATGTACCGCAACCTGCTGGCCATGGAGACGGAGGAGCTCCTACGCTCCTACCCGTGCGACGGCGCGGTGCTGATGGGCGGCTGCGACAAGACCACGCCGGCCCTGCTGATGGGCGCCATCAGCATGAACATCCCGGCCATCTTCCTGCCGGCCGGGCCGATGCTGAAGGGCAACTGGCGCAACACCCCGCTCGGCAGCGGCAGCGACACCTGGAAATACTGGGCCGAGCTGCGCGCCGGCAAGATCGACGAGAAGGCCTGGCAGGAGATCGAGGAGGGCATCGCCCGCTCGCCCGGCCACTGCATGACCATGGGCACCGCCTCCACGCTGACCAGCGTCGCCGAGGTGCTGGGCTTCACCCTGCCGGGTGCGGCCTCGATCCCGGCCACCGACAGCATGCATCCGCGCATGTCGGCCGCGACCGGCCGGCGCATCGTCGAGATGGTGTGGGAGGACCTGAAGCCGAGCGACTTCCTGTCCGCCGGCAGCTTCGACAACGCGGTGACCACGGCGATGGCGGTCGGCGGGTCGACCAACGTCATCATCCACGTCCTGGCGATCGCCGGGCGCGCCGGCATCCCGCTCGACCTCGCCCGCTTCGACGACATCTCGCGCCGGACGCCGATGATCGCCAACCTGCGGCCGTCGGGCGCCTACCTGATGGAGGATTTCTACCTGGCGGGCGGCCTGCGCGCGCTTCTGAAGCAGCTGGGCGATCGGCTCGACCTTTCCTGCCGCACGGTCGCCGACCAGACCCTGGGCGAGGCGATCGCCGACGCGGAGATCTTCGACACCGACGTCATCCGCACGCCGGACACCGCCCTCTCCCAGCAGGGCGGGCTCGCCGTCGTGTTCGGCTCGCTGGCGCCCGACGGCGCGGTCATCAAGCCGACCGCGGCCGAGCCCCGCCTGATGGTCCATCGCGGCCCGGCCATGGTCTTCGACGACTACAACGACATGGCGGCGCGCATCGACCGGCCCGACCTGGACGTGACCGCCGATTCGGTGCTGGTGCTGCGCAACTCCGGCCCGCTCGGCGGCCCGGGCATGCCCGAATGGGGCATGCTGCCGATCCCGCAGAAGCTGCTGAAGGAGGGAGTGCGCGACATGGTCCGCGTCTCCGACGCGCGCATGAGCGGCACCAGCTACGGCACCTGCATCCTGCACGTCGCCCCCGAATCCTTCGTCGGCGGCCCGCTGGCGCTGGTCCGCACCGGCGACATGATCTCGCTCGACGTGCCGAACCGGCGCCTCGACCTGGAGGTGCCGGAGGAGGAGATGGCCCGGCGCCGCGCCGCCTGGACGCCGCCGCCGGTCAAGTTCCAGCGCGGCTACGGCGTCATCATGTCCCGCCACATCACCCAGGCCGACAAGGGCTGCGACTTCGACTTCCTGGCCGGCACGGAGCCGACGCCGGAGCCCGAGATCCACTAGACTGCGCCCCCCAAGAAACGACCGCGCCGCGAAGGAAACGCCATGAAGCCCGATCTCGTCCTGATCGCCCAGTACCCGCCCCAGATCATGGCGGTGCTCGAAGAGAACTTCACCTGCCACAAGATGTACGAGGCGGACGACAAGAAGGGCTTCCTCGCCTCGGTCGCCGACAAGGCGCGCGGGCTGGCCTCGACCGGCGTCCATGGCGCGCCGCGCGACCTGATCCTGAGCCTGCCCAAGCTCGAGATCATCTCGGGCTTCGGGGTCGGCTACGACGCGGTCGACCTGCCGACGGTGAAGGAAAAGAACATCGTCCTCACCAACACGCCCAACGTGCTGACCGACTGCGTCGCCGACCTCGGCATGACGCTGATGCTGGATGCCGCCCGGCGGGTGCCGCAGGCCGAGCGCTTCCTGCGCGACGGCCAGTGGCTGAAGGGCAACTACCCGGCCGGGGTCAAGGTCACCGGCAAGCGCGCCGGCATCTGCGGCCTCGGCCGGATCGGCACGGCGCTGGCCAAGCGGCTCTCCGGCTTCGACATGGAGATCATGTATTACGACATCGAGCCCAAGACCAACCTGCCCTACCGGCTGATGCCCTCGCTGGTCGACCTCGCCCGCAACTCCGACTTCTTCTTCGTCGCCTGCTACGGCGGGCCCAGCACCCGCAAGCTGATCAACGAGGAGGTGCTGCGCGCCATCGGCACCAAGGGCATCCTGGTCAACATCGCCCGCGGCAGCATCGTCGACGAGGAGGCGCTGGTGCGGGTGCTGGAGGACAAGGCGCTGGGCGCGGCCGGGCTCGACGTCTTCCAGGACGAGCCGAACGTGCCCGAGAAGCTGCTGACCTTCGACAATGTGGTGCTGACCCCGCATATCGCCAGCAACACCCACGAGACCCGGGCCGCCATGGGCAAGCTCATGTGCGACAACCTGATCGCCTATTTCTCGGGCAAGCCGGTGCTGACGCGGGTCGAAGCCTGATGGCCGCACCGACCACCCGCATCCCGGCCGAGCGCCTGCGGCGGCAGCTCGCCCTGGTGTTCGATGCCTGGGGCATGCCGGAGGAGCAGGCCCGCGCGGTGATCGACGTGATGGTCGAGACCGACCTGCGCGGCGTCGATTCCCACGGCGTGTCGATGCTGCCGCTCTACGACCGGCTGCGCCGCGAGGGCAAGGTGGTGGCCGCGCCCGACGTGAAGGTGGTGCGCGAGGCGCCGGTGACGGCACTGCTCGACGCCGGCCACGGCCTCGGCCACTACCCCGCCGTCAAGGGCATGTCGATCGCCATCGAGAAGGCCAAGGCGAACGGCATGGCGGCGGTCGGCGTCTTCAACTCCAACCATTACGGCCCGGCCGGCTACTACGCGCTGATGGCAGCCGCCGCCGGGCTGATCGGCATGTCGTTCACCAACGTGTGGAACTCGGCCGTGGTGCCGACCCGCAGCAAGGTGCCGATGTTCGGCACCAACCCGATCGCCTTCGCCGCACCCGCCGGGCGCAACCCGCCCTTCTGCCTCGACATGGCGACCAGCACGGTGGCGATCGGCAAGATGCGGGTCGCCTACCTGAACGAGAAGCCGATCCCGCCCGGCTGGGCCATGGACGCCGACGGCAACCCGCTGACCGACGCCAAGGCCGCCTTCGAGACCCGGCTGCTGACCCCGCTCGGCGGCCTGGCCGAGATGTCGAGCCACAAGGGCTACGGCCTGGGCGCCATGGTCGAGATCCTGTGTGCCATGCTGACCGGGGCGTGGTACGCGCCGACCAAGGCGAAGAAGGCGCCCGACCAGTCGATGTTCAACATCGGCCACTTCTTCTTCGCCATCGACCCGACCGCCTTCCGCGACCCGGGCGATTTCGAGAGCGACCTCGACGGCATGCTCGACGCGCTGCGCGGGGCCGAGCCGGCCGATCCCGACAAGCCGGTCCTGGTCCATGGCGACCCGGAGCGGGCCAACCATGCCGACCGCTCCGCCAACGGCATCCCGATGCCGCCCGCCCTCCTCGACGAGGTGCGCGACGTGGCGCGGCTCAACAACGTCGCGTTCGTGCTGGACGGCAACGCCTAGCCGATCGCCTTCCCCACCCCTCACCCCACCCACCGAGACCGACCGCCCGGCAGGCGGATCCAGGAGGAATACCCCCGATGAAGCAGAACAACGTTCTCAAGATCTGGAAGGAAGGCGGCTGCGTCGTCAACGGCTGGCTCGCCATCCCGAGCGGCTTCTCGGCCGAGGTCATGGCGCAGGGCGTCGCCGGCCTGACCTGGGATTCGATCACCGTCGACATGCAGCATGGCGTGCAGGAATACGGCAGCGCCGTCCCCTGCATCCAGGCCATCAACACCACCTCGGTGACCCCGTTCGTCCGCGTGCCGTGGCTGGACGAGGGCATCATCATGAAGTCGCTCGATGCTGGCGCGCTGGGCGTGATCTGCCCGATGATCAACACCGCCGACCAGGCCAAGCGCCTCGTCGAGGCGTGCCGCTATCCCCCGCTCGGCCAGCGCTCCTTCGGCCCGATCCGCGCCGGCTTCTACGGCAACGACTACCAGCCGGAGGCGAACGCCAGCATCGCGGTGATGGCGATGATCGAGACCCAGCAGGCGCTCGACAACCTGGAGGCGATCCTGTCGACCCCCGGCCTCGATGGCGTCTATGTCGGCCCGGCCGACCTGTCGCTGTCGCTGACCGGCAAGGTCGGCTTCGACCATGCCGAGGGCACCGTGCAGTACGAGGCCATCATGGGCATCCTGGCCGCGTGCAAGAAGCACGGCGTCCATGCCGGCATCCACACCGGCTCCGGCGACTATGCCGCGAAGATGGCCCAGAAGGGCTTCCAGTTCACCACCATCGGCTCGGATTCCCGCCTGCTCCAGGTCGGCATGCAGGTCGAGCTGACCAAGGTGCGCAGCGCCTCGGGCGGGCTGAAGGCCGGCCCGTACTGACGTCGCGGCCACCCCGCCGTCGAATGGAAACCCCCGGGACCATCCCGGGGGTTTCTTCATTCAGCCGGCGTCGAGCAGAACCGAGAACCCGCCATAGATCATGCGGCGGCCGTCGAAGACCCTGGGCTCGCCCATGTCCATGCGCGGGTCGGCCATGATCTTCTCGTTGCCGGCATCCCGCGCCGCCTTCGAGGGCCACTCGATCCAGGAGAAGACGACGGTCTCGCCCTCCTCCGCCTGCACCGCGCGGCGGAAGTCGGTGACCTTGCCGTCCGGCACGTCGTCGGCCCAGCATTCCACCACGCGGGTCGCGCCGTGCTCGCGGAAGAGGTCCGCCATCGTCGCGGCCAGGGCGCGATAGGCGTCCTTCTTCCCGGCCGGAACCGGGACCACGAATCCGTCGACATAGCTCATGGGAACGCTCCTTTCGGGCAGGGGCGGCCGCCACCGGCCGCCCGCATCTCCTTCACATGGGCGCTCCGGCCGGATGATCCAGGTCAGGCCGCCCTGCGGGCGGGATCGCGATCCTGCTCCGCCGCCGGCGCGGGCGGGCCTGCGGGACGGACGGAAATGGCGGGCTGCGCCGGGCCGGCCATGCGCACCGCACTGCCGACCTGGTCGCGGGTCAACCCCAGGTCGCGGAGCATGCGGTCGTCCAGTTCGTGGAGTTGGACCTCGGCGCGGCGGAGGCCGGCCTCGCGGATCACCCGGCGGGCAACGCCCGCCAGCAGGCCGAAGGCGCGGAGGAAGAGGCGGGTGGTCATGGCGGCGTCCTTTCGAGGGGGGCTCGCGCGCACCGACGGAACGGCGCATCGCGGACAGGTAGTCGCGGCCGCGGCCGGAAAGGTTCAAGCCGCCGGCAGCCGGACCCGCAACCGGGCCCCGCCGGCCGGGCTCGCCTCGACCGCGATCGTCCCGCCCAGGCTCTCGACGACATGGGCGGCGATGGTCAGGCCGAGGCCGGCCCCGCCGAGCTCGCGGTTGCGCGACGGGTCGAGGCGCGCGAAGGGGTCGAACACCCGCAGCCGGTCGGCCTCGGCGATGCCGGGGCCGGCATCGTCCACCGTCAGCTCGACCCAGCCGGCCGCGACGGCCAGCGCCGCATCGGCGCGGCCGCCATACTTGACCGCGTTGTCGAGCAGGTTGGCGACCACCCGGCGCAGGGCCGGCGGGCTGCCGCGCACGGCCGCCGGCGCGGGCGGCAGGGTCGCCGTAACGACCTCGCCCATCGCCGCCCGCTCCTCGCATTCGCGCGCCAGGACGCGGCCGAGGTCGGTCGTGCCGGCCTCGCCCTCGGCGAAGGTGGCGCGGGCGAAGACCAGCGAATCCTCCAGCAGCGCCTCCATGTCCTCCAGGTCGCTGAGGGCGGCCCGGCGCTGCGCCGGGTCGTCGATCGCCTCGGCGCGCAGGCGCAGGCGGGTCAGGTAGGTGCGCAGGTCGTGGGCGATGGCGCCCACCACCAGGGCGCGGCCGCGCAGCAGCTGCAGGATGCGCCCCTGCATGGCGTTGAAGGCGCGGATCAGCACCCGGACGTCGGGCGCCCCCTTCTCCGCCAGGCTGACCGGCTCCGGCATGCGGCCGAAGCGCTCGACCCGGGCGGCCAGGGCCGCCAGCGGCCGGGTCTCGCGGACCACGGCGAAGACCGCGAAGGCGGCGACCGCCAGCCCCAGCATCCCCGCCACCAGCCCGACCGGCAGCCCCATCACCCGGACCGTCAGGTCGCCGAGCGCCTCCACCACCAGCACCGAGCGGTCGGCCAGCTCGACCTCGATGCGCACCTCCTCGCCGATCAGCTGCGGCAGGCCCGCCGCTCCCTCGCCGTCGTCGCGGTCCGGGCGCAGCAGCCGGGCCGACACCGCGCGCCCATCGGCCTCCAGCCGCCGGGCGAGCGTCGCCTCCAGCCGCGGCAGGCGCGCGCCGCGGGCCGGCGGCGGCGGCTCCGGCTGGATCGACGCCATCAGGCCGGCGCCGTTGAAGGCAGCCAGCGCGAGCGCGCGCCCGGCCGGGTCGAGCCCGTCCAGCAGGCGGGCCAGCGCCGCGACCTGGCCCGCCAGCGGTGCCCGGAAGCCCGCCTCCGGCGAGCGCTCGCGCTGCAGGTGATAGGCGCCGAGCGCCAGCACCTGCACCAGCAGCAGGGCGCCGATCACGATCATGCCCAGCCGCCAGACAAAGCCCAGTCTCCAGAACCGGGCGGTCACCGCACCGGCTCCACGTCCGCCGACAGCAGGTAGCCGCCGTTGCGCACCGTCGTCACCGCATCGGCCGTACCCGGCAGGGCCAGGTCGAGCTTGCGGCGCAGGCGGCTGACGGTGACGTCGATCGTGCGGTCGAAGGGGTCCGCCATCCGCCCGCGCGTCCAGTCCAGCAGCTGGTCGCGGGACAGCACGCGGCGCGGATGCGCGACCAGGCAGGCGAGCAGGTCGAACTCCGCCGAGGTCAGCGGCACCCGCTCGCCGGCCGCCGTCGCCACCTGGCGCTGGTCGAGGTCGACGACGAGGCCGGCGAAGGCGAAGCGCCGCCGCGGCGGCTCCGTCGGCAGGCCGGAGGCGCGGCGCAGCAGGGCGCGGACCCGGGCCAGCAGCTCGCGCGGGTCGAACGGCTTCACCAGATAGTCGTCGGCGCCGATCTCCAGCCCGACCACACGGTCGACCGGGTCGGCCTTGGCCGTCACCATCAGGATCGGCACGTTGCCCTGGGCGCGCAGCCGGCGGCAGATCGACAGGCCGTCCTCGCCCGGCAGCATCAGGTCGAGCAGCACCAGGTCCGGCACCTCGCGCGCGACCAGCCGGGCCATCGCCCGGCCATCCTCGGCCGTCAGCACGCGATAGCCCTCCCGGCCGAGCCGGTCGGCGATCAGCTGGCGGATCTCGCGGTCGTCCTCGACCACCAGGATCGTCTGGGCGGACATGGCGCAGAGTGTAGCGCGACCGCGGCCGGTGCCACGCGGCCGTTACAAATCGTTACAAAGGCGCCCTCAGCTGCAAACCCCGGGCAACGTCCGGGCGGCATGCTCCTGGCCATCGGGATCGCCACCCCGGCCGGTCCCTCCTCTCCAGGGAGCCCACCGATGAAGCACCTCCTTCTCGCCTCGGCCATGGCCGCGCTGTCTTTGACCGCCGCCGCCGCGGACGCCGCCGCCTGGGACCGAACCCGGACCGTGACCACCCCGCACGGGACCTACTCGGCCCACGGTTCGGGGAGCTGCGCCAACGGCAGCTGCCAGCGCTCCTACCAGGCGACCGGCCCCTATGGCCGTACCGCCAGCCGGTCCGGTACAGTCAGCCGGTACGGGAACCACTACGATTATTCCCGCACCACGACCGGACCGCGCGGCCATTCGGTGACGCGCGCCGGCTCCTTCCGCCGCTAAGGCTATCGATCGGAACATGACCATGAAAACCCTGCCGGCGGCGCTCGCCGCCCTATTCCTCCTGGTGCCGGTGATGGCCCAGGCCCAGGACCGCCAGGCCGCCCGCCAGGCCTGCGGCGCCGACATGCAGCGGCTGTGCAAGGGTGTCATGCCCGGCGGCGGGCGCATCCTCGTCTGCCTGCGCAAGCACGACGCAGACCTGTCGCCTGCCTGCCGCACCTTCGTGCAGTCGCAGCCGCCGGCGAAGTAACGGCGATGGAGGCGGCGCGGACATTCCTGCCGTTCGTCACGCTGGGGCTGGTGGGCGTCGAGTACCTGCTGTGCCGCATGGCCCGGCACGGCGCCTACGACCCCGGCGAGACGGCCGCCTCCCTCTTCCTCCATCTGGGCCAGCGCCTGGCCGCGCTGGCGACCGCGGGCCTGGTCGCCGTGCCGCTCGCCTGGGTCGCGGAGTGGCGCCTGTTCGACATCGCAATGGATTCGGCCGCCGCCTGGATCGCCCTCTTCCTCGGCGTCGAGCTCGCCTACTATGTCCACCACCTGGCCATGCACCGGGTGCGCTGGCTGTGGGCGACGCATGCGGTGCACCATTCCGCGACCCGGATGAACCTCAGTGCGGCGATCCGCATCGGCTGGTTCGGGCCGGCGACCGGCGGCATCGTCTTCTACCTGCCGCTGGTGCTGCTCGGCTTCCCGCCGCTGGCCGTGCTGGGGATGCTGGCCGCCAACCTCGTCTGGCAGTTCTTCCTGCATGCCGCCCGGGCGCCCCACCTGGGCCCGCTCGAATGGGTGCTGAACACGCCCCGCCACCACCACGTCCATCACGCCAGCAACGACGCCTGCCTCGACCGCAACTTCGGCGGGGTGCTGATCCTGTTCGACCGCCTGTTCGGCACCTTCGCCGCCGCCCCGGCGGGGGAGCCCCTGCGCTTCGGCCTGCACGGCCAGGCCGGCCCGACCCGCAACCCGCTGGCGATCCTGCTGCGGGAATGGCGGCGGATGATCTCCGACGTCCGGCAGCGCCGCGGCCTGCGGGCGCGCCTGGCGGCCCTGGTCGAGCGGCCGTAGTCGCAGCAGGCAAGCCTCCCGTTCGTGCCGGGCGGACGAGGCCGCCTGAAGTTCCGCCGCCCGCGCCCCATGTCCCCTCGCCGGGAGGCGGCCAGCGGCGCAGTTCGACGCGCGCCGGGCTCTGCAGAGGGGAATCACATTTGGGAGCTGGAGCAGGAGCCGGCACACCGCTCATAGCGTCCTCTCGACCGGGCTCAGGGTAAGCGAAACCATCCTGCTGATGGACGAGTTCCCGGCGCTCGGCTACCTGCCGAACCTGCTGCCCTCGCTCAAGCAGTTCCGGGAGGCCGGCTTGCGCGCCCACCTGATCGCGCAGAACCCGGGCCAGGTGCTCCAGGTCTACGGGCAGGACGGCCTTCGCCGCCTGTGGGGCGCGCCGAATACAGGCAGTTCTTCCGCATCACCGACCCCGAGCAAGCCCGCCTGCTGTCGGACTGGCTGGGCCAGCGTACCGTGTGCGCCGAAAACCGGAGCGCGAAAGGGGAAGCTTGGACGGGACTGGCAGGGGTGCCGCTGATTCGGCCCGAGGAGCTGGCCGGCCTCGCCCGCGGTCGGCAGATTCTGATCGTCCCCGAGGGCCGGCCGGTGTTCGAGGAGGTGGTGCCGTTCTTCAAGCGCGACGACTGGCGCGGCGGCAGGTCGCCCCGAACCCGTATCGCGGGGCAAGGCGCTAAACCCGGCCGCCGGTGCCTAGCCCTCGGGGGCTGTCTGCTCCCGCCCCCCGAGAATACAGGGCACAATATTGTTAAATGCTTTTTAGAACTTTACAATCATAGCTCTTGCAGAATCGAGGGATGGATAGTCCGTGCGCGAAATATCGGCCATCCCCTTTCCGGGGGCTGGCCATCTTCGTTTGGCTGATACCAAGAATCTTCGCTAACGTGTCTCGGGATACTTCCTGGAATCAGGGGAGCTTTTGTCCGGCTGCAGCACCGAAACTGCGTAGCTCTCCAGCACGGCACTCATCCGCGACGTGTGCCCCTTACCCTGCGCTTTGAACGCATTCAGCACCGAGCGCTTCACGCGCAGCGTCACATGCTCCGCGCGGTCGGGCTCGACCAGCTTGGCATTCTTCCAGAAGTCGGCCCCGAGTTCGGGGGTGTCGCTGTAGTCGATCTGCTCGTCGGGCAGGGCCGCAAGCTGTTCAGGCGTCAGGGCCTTGTCGTGTGGCTTCTTCATAGTTCCTCCTTTCTGCGCGATTGGCGCGCCTGGCGGAGATGATCCGGGTGCTTCCGTGCCGGTCGGTATGGACGACCACCAGCAGCACCGATTCAACGACGCCAAGGGAGACGTAACGGGCCTCGCCATAGTCCGCCCGGCTGTCCGGGGCCGTCAGTACCGGCCCGTCGAAAATCCGGGCTGCCAGCTCGAAGCTGACGCCGTGCTTGGCGATGTTCGCCCGGTTCTTCTCGTCGTCCCATTCAAACATCCAAGTGAAATTGTGACACACAATGTGACACACGTCAATTTCACCGGCTTCTGGATGCTTGGGTCGGGAGCACTGGCCGAACTGCGTAGTCGAGGGACGCTTTGGCCGGCGGGCAATGCCCAGTTTCTAACATCGCAGGCCATCGCTCTTTGACCTCGCCGACCCCAATGCGATCGCCCTCGGACCCTGCACCAGACCTGTGGCATTGCCCCGATGCCTTCATGTAGGCATGCCCCGTTTCGGCATGCCGAACCTGACGGAGTCCGCCGCAATGAAGTGCCTGCGCATCTATGCCAGCCCGGATGGCGAGTCCCATTTCGACGAAGTCGAACTGCCGACCACGAAGCGGTCGGTGCACCCCGATGCCGTGCCGTTCGAGGTCACTGCCAGCTATCCGGCGTCCCGCGTCCGCCTCACCCGCATCCCGGCCGGCATGCGCGAGGTTGCCTGGCATACGGTCCCGGAGCCGGTGCTCACCGTCCGGCTGGATGGTTCGGTCGACTACGAGGCGAGCGACGGAGAGGTGCGCCACGTCCAGGCGGGCACCTTCGTGCTGGTGGAGGACACGCACGGCAAGGGCCACCTGTCGCGCCATTCCCCGGAGGCGCAGACCGTCATCTGGATCTCGCTGCCCAACGGCCTCGATCTGCCGCCGGCATGATCCGTCCGGCTGCGTGGCCGGCGCCGCTGGCGACAACTGCAATCCGACCATGAAAAAGCCCCCGGCCTCGCGGCCGGGGGCTTCGCCTGCCCGCGGTTGCGGGTGGCGGACTAGTTCTTCGCCTTGTCGACCAGCTTGTTCTGGGCGATCCACGGCATCATGGCGCGCAGCTTGGCGCCCACTTCCTCGACCCCGTGCTCGGCGTTGATGCGGCGCATGGCCTTGAAGCCCGGCTGGCCGGCGGCGTTCTCCAGCACCCATTCGCGGGCGAACTGGCCGGTCTGGATCTCGGACAGGATGACCTTCATCCGCTCCTTCACCTCGGGCCCGATGACGCGCGGGCCGCGGGTGTAGTCGCCATACTCGGCGGTGTTGGAGATCGAGTAGCGCATGTTGGCGATGCCGCCCTCATACATCAGGTCGACGATCAGCTTCACCTCGTGCAGGCACTCGAAATAGGCCATCTCCGGGGCGTAGCCGGCCTCGACCAGCGTCTCGTAGCCGGCGGTGATGAGCGAGGTCAGGCCGCCGCAGAGCACCGTCTGCTCGCCGAACAGGTCGGTCTCGCACTCTTCCTTGAAGGTCGTCTCGATGATGCCGGCACGCCCGCCGCCGATCGCCGAGGCGTAGGACAGCGCGATCTCCAGCGCGTTGCCCGACGGGTTCTGGTTGACCGCCACCAGGCAGGGCACGCCGCCGCCCTTCTGGTACTCGGAACGGACCGTGTGGCCCGGGCCCTTCGGCGCGATCATGAACACGTCGATGTCGGGACGCGCCTCGATCAGGTTGAAGTGGATGTTGAGGCCGTGGGCGAAGGCGATCGCCGCACCCTCGCGCATGTTGGCGCGCAGGTCCTCGCGCCACAGGGCCGACTGCAGCTCGTCGGGCGTCAGCACCATGACGACGTCGGCCCACTTGGCCGCCTCGTCCGGGGTCATCACCTTGAAGCCGGCCGCCTCGGCCTTCTTGACGGTGGCCGAGCCCTTGCGGAGGGCGACGACCACGTCCTTCACGCCGCTGTCGCGCAGGTTCATGGCATGGGCATGGCCCTGGCTGCCGTAGCCGACGATGACGACCTTCTTGCCCTTGATCAGGTTGACGTCCGAATCCCGATCGTAATAGACGCGCATGATGGTTCCTCCGGTGGGGGACAGGAGACGGGGCAGCCCCCGTCAGAGAATGCAGCCCGGCAAAGCGAGGCGCCCGCGGGCAGCGGGGTCGGGCGTCCCGTGGATCGGATAGGCGGTGCTGAAGGCGGCCATCGGCTCAGAGCGCCTGGGCCCCCCGCGAGATCGCTACTACCCCGGTCCTGGACACGTCGACCAGGCCGAGCGGCCGCATCAGGCCGATGAAGGCATCCAGCTTCTCGGTCGACCCGGTCATCTCGAAGACGAAGGATTCGATCGTGCTGTCGATGACGCGGGCGCGGAAGATGTCGGCCAGGCGCAGGGACTCTATGCGCTTGTCGCCGGTGCCGGCGACCTTGATCAGGGCCAGTTCGCGCTCCACCGACTTGCCTTCGAGCGTCAGGTCGCGGACGGCATGGACCGGCACCAGCCGGTCGAGCTGCGCCTTGATCTGCTCGATGATCATCGGCGTGCCGGACGTGACGACGGTGATGCGCGACAGGTGGACCTCGGGGTCGACCTCGGCCACCGTCAGGCTTTCGATGTTGTAGCCGCGGCCCGAGAACAGGCCGATGACGCGGGCGAGGACACCGGGCTCGTTGTCGACGAGCACGGCGATGGTATGACGGCGAATGTCGCTCAAGGGACGATGCTCCAGCAGGCGGTAACGGGAAAGGCGTCGGCGAAGGGGGGCTGGCGCCCCCCTATACGAGCACCATCCCCTCGTCCGAGACGGACGATTCCCGCCGGTCCCCCGGCCCGAGAAGCATCTCGTTGTGCGCCGCCCCCGACGGGATCATCGGGAAGCAGTTCTCCTTCTGGTCGACGCAGCAGTCGACGATCACCGGGCGCGGCGTCTCGATCATCTCCTTGATCACCGCGTCGAGTTCGTCGACCTTGGTCGCGCGCAGGCCGACCGCCCCGAACGCCTCGGCCAGCTTCACGAAGTCCGGCAGGGAGTCGGAATAGCTCTCGGAATAGCGGGCGCCGTGCAGCAACTCCTGCCACTGCCGGACCATGCCCATCCACTGGTTGTTGAGGATGAAGATCTTCACCGGCAGGCGGTACTGGGCCAGCGTCGACATCTCCTGGATGTTCATCAGGATCGACGCCTCGCCGGCCACGTCGATGACCAGCGCGTCGGGATGGGCGATCTGCACCCCCATCGCCGCCGGCAGGCCATAGCCCATGGTGCCGAGCCCGCCCGAGGTCATCCAGCGGTTCGGCTGCTCGAACTTCAGGAACTGGGCCGCCCACATCTGATGCTGGCCGACCTCGGTGGTGATGAAGGTCTCCCGCCCGCGGGTGGCGGCATAGAGCCGCTCCAGCGCGTATTGCGGCTTGATCACCCGGTCGGTCGCCTCGTAGCGGAAGCAGTCGCGCGCCCGCCACTCCTCGATCTGCTTCCACCAGGCCTTCAGGGCGACCCGGTCCGGCTTGGCCTTGCGCCGCTTCCACTCCGCCAGGATCGCCGCGATCGTCGCCCCGGCGTCGCCGATGATCGGCAGGTCGACGCGGACGTTCTTGTTGATCGAGGACGGGTCGATGTCGATGTGGATCTTGCGCGAGCCGGGCGAGAACTTGGTCAGGTTGCCGGTCACCCGGTCGTCGAAGCGCGAGCCGACGGCGACCATCAGGTCGCAGCCATGCATGACCAGGTTGGCTTCGTAGCTGCCGTGCATCCCCAGCATGCCGAGCGACTGCGGGTCCGACGCCGGGTAGGCGCCGAGGCCCATCAGCGTCATCGTGCAGGGATAGCCGGTGGTGCGCACGAGCTCCGTCAGCGCCTTCGACGCCTCCGGCCCGGAGTTGATGACCCCGCCGCCGACATAGAAGACCGGCCGCTTGGCCTGCTCCAGCATGTCGACCGCGGCCGCCACCGCCTTGGGGTCGGGCTCGGTCTGCGGGCGGTAGGTGCGGTGCACCACATCCTCCCGCGCGACATAGGTGCCGGGGGCGAACTGCACGTCCTTGGGCAGGTCGATCACGACCGGCCCAGGCCGGCCGCTCCGCGCGACGTGGAACGCCTCGTGGATCGTCCGTGCCAGCTGGTTGACGTCCTTCACCAGGTAGTTGTGCTTGGTGCACGGCCGGGTGATGCCGGTCGTGTCCGCCTCCTGGAAGGCGTCGTTGCCGATCAGGTGCGTCGGCACCTGCCCGGTGAAGCAGATGATCGGGATCGAATCCATCAGCGCGTCGGTCAGCCCGGTCACCGCGTTGGTGGCGCCGGGACCGGACGTGACGAGGACCACGCCGACCTTGCCGGTCGAACGGGCATAGCCCTCGGCCGCATGCACCGCCGCCTGCTCATGGCGAACCAGGATGTGGCGCACCCGGTTCTGCTTGAACAGCGCGTCGTATACGGGAAGTACCGCGCCGCCGGGATACCCGAAAATTACATCGACGCCCTGGTCCACGAGCGCCTTGATGACGATTTCGGCTCCGTTCGGCTGCTGGTCCGTCATATCTCCCGTCCTTCTGGTCGAGGCACACGCCTCCTCCCGACAGGTCCACCCCGTCGGCGAGGCGCGCAACCTAGTGCGCAGGCTTCAGCGGGTCAACGGAAAGCGACGAAGAAACGAAAAGATTTCAGGCATCAGCCTTTCCGAATATTGCTCCCGCAGGATTCGGCTGGTCGGCATGTCGCGGGGGGCCTGGTGACGGAACCAGGTGAGCTGGCGTTTGGCATACTGCTCGGTCGCCCGGATGCCGGCCGCCACGGCCTCGTCCAACGTGCTGCCACCCTCGATATGGCGGCGCAGTTCGGGAACGCCAACCGCCTTCATCGCCGGCAGGTCGGGCGGCAGTCCCTGGGCCAGCAGCGCCCGCACCTCGTCCACCGCGCCCGCTTCGACCATCGCCCGGAAGCGCCCGGCGATCGCCGGCTGCAGGGCGAGCCGCGCCGGCATGACCAGCAGGGCGGCGACCCGTGGCGCGTCGGGCGGCGGGGCGCTCGCCCGCTGCCAGTCGCCCAGCGTGCGGCCGGTCGCGGTCACCACCTCCCAGGCGCGGACGATGCGCTGGCTGTCGCCCGGCGCCAGGCGCTCCGCCGCCTCCGCATCGAGCGTCGCCAGCAGGCGGTGGAACGCCTCGCCCCCCATCGCCTGGAGCAGGGCGCGGCCCTCCGCCCGCACCGCCTCCGGGATGTCCGGCACCGCCGCCAGTCCCCGGACCAGGGCCCGCAGGTAGAGGCCGGTGCCGCCGACCAGGATCGCCCGGCGGCCGGCGGCCTTTGTCGCCGCGATCTCGGCCACCGCCATCTGTCGCCAGCGCTCCGCCGACGCCGCCTCGCCGGCCGGCAGGGTGCCGTAGAGCCGATGCGGCACGCGCGCCTCGTCGGCCGCCGTCGGCCGGGCGGTCAGGATGCGCAGCTCGGCATAGAGCTGCTGGCTGTCGGCGTTGATGATCGTGCCATCCAGGCGTTCGGCCAGGGCCAGGGCCAGGGCCGACTTGCCGCTGGCGGTCGGGCCGGCGACGACCAGGGCATCGATATCGTCGGGATCGGAAGGGCTCATGTTGCGGTGCGGCAGCGCCGCCTCCTATACAGCGGCATGACCCATGTCCTTACCCTCGTCGCCGGTGCCACGGAAGATGCGCTGGGGCCGGCCGCGGTCGCCGTCGCCGGCCGGGCCATGGCGGCGGCCGGCGCCGCGGTCGGCGATCCCGACTGGCTCGACCCCGGCCGGGCCTGCGACCTGCCCTTCGCCGCCCGCGATCCGGACGCGGCGCACCGGGCCGCGTCCGCCGCGCTCGAGGGCGCGGCGATCGACGTGCTGGCGGGGCCGGCCGCGCGCCGCCGGCGCCGCCTGCTGGTGGCCGACATGGAAGCCACCATCATCGAGAACGAGCTGCTCGACGACATGGCCGCCCTGGTCGGGCTGCAAGCCGAGGTCGCCACCATCACCCGCCAGGCGATGGCGGGCGAGATCGACTTCGCCGCAGCCCTGCGGCAGCGGGTACGCCTGTTCCGCGGCCAGCCGCGCGCCCTGCTCGAGCGCGCCGCGGCCGGCATCCGGCCGACCCCGGGGGCCGCCACCCTGGTTGCTACCATGCGCGCGGCCGGCGCGGTGACGGCGCTGGTGTCGGGCGGGTTCATGCTCTTCATCGAGCCGGTGCGCGCGGCCATCGGCTTCGACCTGGCGTTCGGCAACGAACTGGGACTGGATGCCGACCGGCTGTCCGGAGAAATCCCTCAGCTGCCGATCACCGCGGAGGGCAAGCGGGCCGTCCTGCGGGATCTGGCCGCGGCCCACGGCCTCGCCATGGACGAGACCATGGCGATCGGCGATGGCGCCAACGACCTCGCCATGCTGGCGGCGGCCGGGCTCGGCATCGGCTTCCGCCCCAAGCCCGTGATCGCGCGCGCGGTCGCCAATCGCATCGTCCATGGCGACCTGACGGCGGCCTTGTTCGCCCAGGGCTATCGACGGACGGAGTTCCGGCCGGGATAGCGGGCCGCGGCAGGCCCCGGCCGGTCGGCTCAGCCGGGGCCTGGCCTCAGCTGCGGTCGATGCGCAGCGCGACGAAGCGCAGGTCGCCCTGGCGGTCGATCAGCAGCAGCAGCGACTTGCGGTTCGCCTTGCGCGCCTCCTCGACCTTGGAGGCCACCTCGCCCGGGCTCTTCACCTCTTCCTGGCCCACTTCCAGGATGACGTCGCCGGCGCGTACGCCCTTCTCGGCCGCGGGGCTGTTGGCAGTGACCGCGGTCACCACCACGCCGGTGATTTCGTCGCCGATGCTGAACTTCTGCTTCAGGTCCGCCGACATGGTGGACAGCGACAGGCCGAGCGCCTCCGCGGTCGCGGGCTTCTGCTCGCCGCCCTTCGGCAGGGCGGCCAGCTGGTCGGCCTCCTCCCGCTCGTCGAGCTCGCCCACCTTCACGTCGAAGGCGACTTCCTTGCCCTTGCGCCAGACGACGACCTTCGAGCGCTTGTTGATCGGCGTCTCGGCCACCACCCGGGGCAGGCGCCGCATGTCGGTGATGTCGCGGCCGTCGAAGGTCAGGACCACGTCACCGGGCAGGATGCCCGCCTCGGCGGCCGGGCCCTTGTCGTTGGTGCTGGCGACGAGCGCGCCGCGGGCCTTGCCGAGGCCCAGCGTCTCGGCGATCTCGTCGGTCACGCCCTGGATGCGCACGCCGAGCCAGCCGCGCCGGGTGCGGCCGAACTCCTTCAGCTGCTGCACCACCGGCCGGGCCAGGGCCGAGGGGATGGCGAAGCCGATGCCGATCGACCCGCCCGAGGGCGAGAAGATGGCGGTGTTCACGCCGATCACCTCGCCCTGCATGTTGAACAGCGGGCCGCCGGAATTGCCGCGGTTGATCGAGGCGTCGGTCTGGATGAAGTCGTCATAGGGCCCGGCATTGATGTCGCGCTGGCGCGCCGAGAGGATACCGGCGGTGACCGACCCCCCGAGCCCGAACGGATTGCCGATCGCGACCACCCAGTCGCCGACCCGGGCCGCATCCGAATCGCCGAACTTGACCGCCGGCAGCGGCTTGGCCGGCTTGACGCGCAGCAGGGCCAGGTCGGTCTTGGTGTCGCGGCCGACCACCTCGGCCTTCAGGCTGGTGTCGTCCTGCAGGATGACCGTGATCTCGTCGGCGTCGGAGATGACGTGGTTGTTGGTGACCACCAGGCCCGAGGAGTCGATGATGAAGCCGGAGCCGAGCGAGGTTGCCCGGCGCGGCGCCGAATCCGGCCGGTTGCGCTCGAAGAACTCGCGGAAGAAATCCTCGAACGGCGACCCCGGGGGGAACTGCGGCATCTCGGGCAGCCGCCGCTGCGGCCCGCTCGCCTGGCCGCCGCCGCGGGCCTGCTGGGCGGTCGAGACGTTGACCACCGAGGGCAGCAGCTTGGCCGCAAGGTCCGCGAAGCTCTCCGGTGCCGATCGCGCGATGCCGGGCGAGGTCCAGGCCACCACCGCGACCAGGGCCGCAACGCAGGCCGAACCGAGGCGGCCGAGGCCGCCGTTCCGTGCCGTCGACACACCGCCTGCGGCGGCCACCGTCATCATCCGACCCACGATCCGCTCCATCGGTGAAGCGCCGTCGCCCGACGGCGATCGGCGCGCGCGCCTCGCAAGGCGCGAATCCGAACTTCATTATGCGAGAAACAGGCCGATAGCGGAAATCGCGAATCCGTCATCGACGGCTGCGACCCCCGCATGGCCATCAGCCGCGCACCAGCCATACCAGCGCCACGCCGACGATCGCGGCCAGCAGGCCACCCATCCTCAGGGTACCGGCCGGAAGCTCAAGGGCCGTCTGCATCATCCGACGCATACCCTGGGGGAAGGCCGCATAGGCCAGCCCCTCGATGACCAGGACGAGACCGCACGCCACCCAGAATGCGTCCATGCGGCCCGTCCTGGATGCAGGCGAGCCCTACGGCGTCGCTCGCGGTGTCGGGGCGGGCGCCGGTGCCGGTGCCGGTGCCTGCGCCGGCCGAGCCTCCGGCGGCAGCGTCCCCTGCCGGTTCGAGAAGTATCGGAAGAAGTCGCTGTCCGGCGACAGGACCATGGTCGTGTCGCCGCCGCCCAGCGCCTCGCGGTAGGCCTGCATCGAGCGGTAGAAGGAGAAGAAGGCCGGATCCTGGCCGAACGCCTCGGCATAGATCCGGACCGATTCCCCTTCACCCTCGCCGCGCAGGATCTGCGCCTGCTTCTGCGCCTCGGCGATGATCACCGTGCGTTCCCGCTCGGCCCGCGAGCGGATGCGTTGGGCCAGCTCGGCGCCCTGCGCGCGGAACTCGCGGGCCTCGCGTTCGCGCTCGGACTGCATCCGGGCGAAGATCGCCTGGCTGTTCTCTTCCGGCAGGTCGGCACGGCGCAACCGGACGTCGACCACGTCGAGGCCGAAGTTGGTGGCCGCCTTGTTCACGTCGACCCGGATCTCTTCCATGATCCGCGAGCGCTCGTCGGACAGGACCTGGGCCAGGGTGACGTTGCCGATCACCCGGCGCAGGCTGCCGCTGATGGTGGCGCCGAGCCGCGTCTGCGCCAGGGCCTCGGCCCCGATCGTCTGATAGAAGCGCAGCGGATCGACGATCCGGTAGCGGGCATAGGCGTCGATCACCAGGCGCTTCTGGTCGGACGCGATCACCTCCTCGGACGGCGGCGCGAAGTCGAGCAGGCGCTTGTCGTAATAGACCGTGTTCTGGATGAACGGCACCTTCATCTTCAGGCCCGGATCGCGGATCACCCGCTTGGGCTCGCCGAACTGCAGGACGATCACCTGCTCGGCCTGGTTGACGATGAAGAGCGAGGACGTGGCGAGGATCACGGCGGCGACGACCGCCACACCCAGCCCGATCAGGAACTTGCGGTTCATTGCGGGGTGCTTCCGGTCGGCGTGCGGGACGAGGTGCTGGGCGTGTCCGGCTGGTTGGCCCGCCGGGCGATCTCCGGCAGCGGCAGGTACGGCACCACGCCGGGGCCGCCCCCGCTCTTGTCGATCAGCACCTTGTTCACGTTGCGGAGCACGTCTTCCATGGTCTCCAGGTAGATGCGCTGCTGGGTCACGTCGGGCGCCACCCGGTAGGCCTGATAGACCGACACGAAGCGCTGCGCGTCACCCTCGGAGCGGGCGACCACCTCCTGCTTGTAGGCCTCGCCCTCCTGGACCAGGCGCTCGGCCTCGCCGCGCGACCGCGGGATGATGTCGTTGCGATAGGCTTCCGCCTCGTTGCGCAGGCGTTCCTGGTCGGCGCGCGCGCGCTGCACGTCGCGGAACGCGTCGATGACCGGACCCGGCGGGTCGACCTTCTGCAGCTGGACCTGGGTGATGAGGATGCCCGCAGTGTAGTTGTCGAGCACCTCCTGCAGCAGGCGCAGCGTGTTCTGCTCGATCTCGCGGCGACCTTCGGCCAGCGCCAGCGCGATCGGGATCTGGCCGATCGATTCGCGCACCGCGCTCTCCGCCGCAGCCTTCACGGTCTGCTCGGGCGAGCGGATGTTGAAGAGGAATTCCCCGGCGTTGCGGATGACCCAGAAGACCGTGAAGTTGATGTCGACGATGTTCTCGTCGCCGGTCAGCATCAGGCTCTCTTCGGGGATCTGCCGCACGGCCCCGCCGCGCACCGTCTCGGCGGCGCGGAAGCCGATCTCGACCCGGTTCACCCGGGTGACCTTGGGCGTCAGCACCGACTCGATCGGGGTCGGCAGATGGTAGTTGAGGCCGGGCTGGGTGGTCTTCACGAACTCCCCGAAGCGCAGCACCACGCCCTGCTCGTCGGGAAGCACCCGGTAGAAGCCGCTGGCGAGCCAGATCAGCCCCAGCACCACCACCACCACCGCGATGCCGCGGCCGCCGCCGAACCCGCGCGGCATCAGACGTCGAAAGCGATCCTGACCCTGGCGAATGAGATCCTCGAGATTCGGTGGCTGCGATCCCCCGCCGCCGGACGGTCCACGACCCCAAGGGCCCTGACCGCCTCCACCGCCGCCCCAAGGCCCACCGCCCCCCTGATTGTTCCACGGCATTCGCCGTTCTCCTTCAACTCAAACGCCGACAGCCGCCGCTTGGCAAACGCCTCGCACCGGCCCCATATCACAAGAACTGGCCGCAGGCACGCGGCAGGTCAACGCGATATTGCCAGAAGGCAGGAGTTTTCAAGGATGGGAGCCATCACCGAGGACGCGATTCTGGCGGCGCTTCGCACCGTTCGCGATGGCGAGCGGGGCGACCTGGTCGGCCTCGGCATGATCTCCGGGGTGCAGACCAAGGACGGGCATGTCGCCTTCGCGATCGAGGTGGATCCGGCCCGCGGTCCGGCGCTGGAGCCGCTGCGGCGCAGCGCGGAGAAGACCGTGGAGGCCTTGCCGGGCGTGCTCTCGGTGAGTGCCGTCCTGACCGCCCATCGGGCCGGGAGCCGCCCCGCGCCGGCGCCCGCCGCCAAGGCCGGGCCGCGTGCCGCGGCCTCGCCCGCCGCCAACCGGGGCGCCATCCCCGGCGTGGCCGCCATCGTCGCCGTCGCATCCGGCAAGGGCGGGGTCGGCAAGTCGACCACCGCGGTCAACCTGGCGCTCGGCCTGGCGGCCAACGGCCTCAAGGTCGGAATTCTCGATGCCGACATCTACGGGCCGTCGATGCCGCGGATGACCGGCATCTCCGGCCGCCCCACCTCCCATGACGGCCGGATCCTGGAGCCGATGGAGCGCCACGGGGTCAAGGTCATGTCGATCGGCTTCCTGGTGCCCGAGGACACGCCGATGATCTGGCGCGGGCCGATGGTGATGAGCGCGCTGCAGCAGATGCTGCGCGACGTGAACTGGGGCACGCTCGACGTCCTGGTGGTGGACATGCCGCCCGGCACCGGCGACGCCCAGCTGACCATGGCCCAGCAGGTGCCGCTGGCCGGCGCCGTCATCGTCTCGACGCCGCAGGACATCGCCCTGCTCGACGCCCGCAAGGGGCTGAACATGTTCCGCAAGGTCGACGTGCCGGTGCTCGGCATCGTCGAGAACATGAGCTATTTCTGCTGCCCCAACTGCGGCCACCGGGCCGAGATCTTCGGCCATGGCGGCGCCCGGCGCGAGGCGGAGAAGCTCGGCACCGAGTTCCTGGCCGAGATCCCGCTCGACATCGCCATCCGCGAGACTTCCGACGGCGGCCACCCGATCGTCGCCGCGGAGCCGGACGGCCCCCACGCCAAGGTCTACCGCGCGCTGGCCGCCCGGGTGTGGGAACTGGTCGGCACCGGCGAGGCCCGCCGGGCCCCGCCGCGGATCGTGGTGCAGTAGAAGCGGCGGGGCCGATTCAGAACTTGCCACCGGCCTCCAGCCGATCCGGGTTGGGCGCCGGCTGCACTGGCGCATGATCGGGGCCGGCGAAGCACTCGCTCGAACGGGTTCCCGGAAAGGCGTCGATGAAGCGGCCGCGCATATCCGGGTCGTCGGCGAACACCGTCATCCAGATGCTGAAGAAGCCGCTGGCGACCGCCAGCTTGACCACGTATTCGCGAAGGACTGGATTGCCCGGCTGCCCTGCGATGTCGGCCTTGGCAACGGTGGCGGCAAGCCATGCCTCCTGCCGCTGGCTGACACGGTCGATGGCGATCTGCTTTCCATTCTCGTCCACGGCAACGTCGATGCGCTTATCAAGACCGGTCAACGCCAGCGTCGCCAGTCCGATTGCCCGTATCCCTGCCGCGGCAGCGGCGTCCGACACCCGGACTTTTCCGTCCTCCGTATAGGTGAACGCGGCGAAACAGTTGTCCCGGTCGGGAAGCAGCAGGTCGGCGAAGACGACGTCCTTTCGACTCTTCGTCGAGTTGCAGTTGACGCAGGCCAGCAGGAAGTTACCCCACCGCCCGACCAAGTGGGCGTACTGCGGAAGGTTCTTCGGTTGAACATGCTCGACCGCCAAGCCGACCGCGACGTGACGCTCGCAATAGCTGCAATACGGCCCCATGCGGCTGACAAGAAATGGCAATGCCGCGCCGTAGGGAGCGAAATCGGCCGCCTGCGGAGACGGGCCACGCCGGACGGGACGCATGTGCCTGCTACTCGCCGATCTTTGCCACGCGCTTCATCTCGAGGAATGCCTGAAACGCTGGATTGTCGGCAAATGGCGCGATGGATCGGGCCAGACGCCGCTTGTAGCCCTCAAGTGCCTCTGCGGGTTGCGTCGCGGCTTCCTCAAGCGTTTCGAGATAATCGTGCGCCACCCCCTTCATCTCCATGTACCGCTCGCTCACCGTCGGGTCGGGGATACCCATGATGCCCTTGGCAATCTCGTCGATGCTCATATCGCTTACCTTGGCCGTCGGTTGGCCATCGAGAACGATCAGCTCCTGGCCGCTCCGCAAAGACTGGATCAGGAACGGCGAATGCGTCGTACAAATGAACTGAATGCACGGAAACGTCGTCCGCAATTGCTCGATGAGCTGTCTTTGCCATCGGGGATGGAGGTGCAGGTCGAGTTCGTCGATCAGCACGATGCCTGGGGTCCGCGCAATCGCCTCGGCGTCCAGTTGGGGATTAAGCGTGGCCGCCTTCAGGGCCACGTCCCCGACCAGCGCGAGCATGCTGCGCTGGCCGTCGCTCAGATTGTTGAAGGGCTGTCGCCGGCCGTCCTCGAACTCCACGACCAACTCACCTATCCGGGCATCGAAATAGAGGCCCGAGGCCCGCTCTACGCAGCCCAATATGGCTCGGCGAACGATGCCGAGGGCAGGCGGCTCGGTTCCGGACTGCTGGAACGTGACCCAGGCCTGGCGGGCGATCCATCGGACGAGGTCGGATACCGCCAGGCGTGGATCGACGCTGTTCCGATACCCGGCCAGGCGGGACAGCGATGCCTTGTCCGTCAGCGCCTCCTCGCTTCGGACCTGGGCCTGCTCGCGCGGCACCCGCCACAATCGCCCCGTTCCATAGTAGGACAGGAGGGGCAGGACGATGGGCTTTCCGGCCCTGACCAGCGCGTCCGCGCCCGCCGCGAGTTCCCTGATCGCGCGAGCGCCGCCATGGGTGGTGCGGCCGCTTGCCCCATTGAGAGCCCGGGACCAGGACAGGGGCATGTCCAGCACCCGCCCGTCCGCCTCGACCTCGCAAGGATATTGCGCTTCCCAGGATATGTCCGGCCGCTGCCCGGCGACGGACCGGCCAGGCTCCGGCAAGTTGCCTGCCAAGTAGACCTCGGCCTGGGCGATGGGCCGGCTGTCGAATCCCGGCAAGCCGAGAAACCAGCCGCCCAGCGCCACCGACAGCGCGTCGAGCACAGATGTCTTGCCCGTTCCATTGACGCCGACGATCAAGTTGAACTCGGGATGGAACAAGAACTCGCTTTGTCGGAAGCCCTTGAAGTTGCGGACGCTCATTCGGTCGATGCGCATCATCAAGCTCCGATCCAGGGCATGTCCCGGGATGCCACGAGACCCCGGGAGAAGCCGCGTCCTTCCCGTCTCAGATCGCGGTCTCGCCCATCCAGCGGGCGATCGCGCAGGTGGCCTCGTCGCCGTCGGGGTAGCCCATGATCTGGACGCCGAGCGGCATGCCGTCGATCGCCAGCAGGGGCACGGTGAAGACCGGCGCGCCGAGCGTGGAGGACGGCACGTTGCAGATCGGGTTGCCGGTGGAGGCGAGGCCGATCGGCGCCACGCCCGGGGCGGGCAGGCCGACGAAGCCCTCGATCGCCGGGCGCAGCGCGGCCAGCCGGCGCCGCATCTCGTTGCGGATCTCGACCGCGCGCCGATACTCCTCGATGGTGATCTTCTCCCAGGCCTCCAGCCGGTCGCCGATCGACTGGCTGAGCAGCCCCTCGCCCTTCTCGCGGTAGGCGGCCAGCGGCCATTTCAGCTCCCAGCCGATGATCGTCATCGAGTTCTCGGAGCAGGGCAGCAGCGCCTCCTCGAGCGCGGCCACGCCCGGATGGTCGGCCCGCGACAGCACCGTGATTCCGGCCGACCGCAGGCGGTCGACATAGGCCTCCAGCGCCGCCTTCGCCGCACCGTCGGCGATCCCCCAGCCGGGCCCGTCCAGGCGGGCCAGGACGCGCGGCCGCTGGGCCGGCGGCAGCATCGCGCCCGCGCCGTAGATGCCGGGATAGCCCGGGTCGCCGCCCGCCAGGCGCGAGGTCTCGAAAGCCACCGCCCAGGCGTCGGCCAGCGATCCCGCATGCATGCCCAGATGGCTCTGGCTCAGGCTGGAATGGCCGCCGCCGCGGTTGAGCGCGCCGTAGGTCGGCTTGTAGCCCCAGTTGCCGCAATAGCTGGCCGGCCGGATGACCGAGCCCATGAGCTGGCTGCCGAAGGCGACCGGCACCATGCGCGCCCCCACCGCCGCCGCCGAGCCGGACGACGAGCCGCCCGGGGTGCGCGCCGGGTCGAACGGGTTGGTGGTCGGCCCCGGGTGGCTGAAGCCGAACTCGGTGGTGGTGGTCTTGCCGAGGACGACGACGCCTGCCTGGCGGCGGAGCGCATAGACGGAGGCCGCGTCGCGATGCGATTCCCAGCCGGCATAGATCGGGCTGCCCATCCCGGTCGGCATGTCCTCGGTCTCGTAGAGGTCCTTGACCCCGAGCGGCATGCCGTCGAGCGGCCCCAGCGCGCGGCCGGCCCTGTAGCGCTCGGTCGACGCGTCGGCCGCCTTGCGCGCGCCGTCGCGGTTGATGACGACGAACGCCCGGACCTCCGCCTCGCGAGCATCGAAGGTCTCGAGGCAGCGCTCCAGGTAGGCCCGGGGGCTGTCGGCGCCGTCGCAGAACGCGGCGACCCGGTCCTGGAAAGTCAGCAGCTTCGTGCTGCGGGGATCGTAGGCGATGCCGCTGGCGTCCATGATCGAGGCTCTTTCCGACGGTAGCTGCGGGGGGATCGAGCGAGCCTAGAGCGCCGCCCGGCCCGATAGCAACCGCCTCGCCGCGCCGGCCGCGGATCGTCAGCGATCCTGTCGCATTCTCCATGCCCATGATAGATTCCGGGCGAAGGCACGAACAGGGGACCGGAAGTGAACGACATGGCAGAGCTGACCGCGCGACGCGACGCGGCCCTGGGCGCCGGGGCGCCGCTGTTCTACGAGGTCCCGATCCAGATCGTCCGCGGCGATGGCGTCGACCTGTTCGACGCCGACGGCCGCCGCTACGTCGACATGTACAACAATGTCCCCTGCGTCGGTCACGCCAACCCGCGCGTCGTCGAGGCGATGGCCCGCCAGCAGGCGACCCTGAACGTCCATAGCCGCTATCTGCACGAGGGCGTGGTCGCCTTCGCCGAGCGCTACGCGGCGCTGCACGGGCCGGGGATCGAGAGCGTCATCCTGAGCTGCAGCGGCACCGAGGCGATCGAGGTCGCCCTGCGCATGGCCCGCTTCGCGACGGGCAGGCGCGGCATCATCTGCACCGACGCGACCTACCACGGCAACAGCGAGCTGGTGAGCCAGCTGAGCCGCGTCGGCCGCCACCTGCCCGAGGACAGCCCGGTGCAGGCCTTCGCCTTCCCCGAGACGTACCGCCCGATCGCCGACAACCTCAGCGACGCCGAGCTGTGCGACGCCTACCTGGCCGACCTCGGCCGGGCGATCGACCGGCTGCAGGCCGCCGGCCACGGCGTCGCGGCACTGATCGTCTGCTCGATCTTCGCCAACGAGGGCCTGCCCGACATGCCGGCCGGCTTCATGGCGCGCGCCGCCCAGATGGTGCGCGACGCGGGCGGGCTGGTGATCGCCGACGAGGTCCAGGCCGGCTACGCCCGGACCGGGAAATGGTGGGGATACGAGGTGAGCGGCTTCGCCCCCGACATCGTCGTCACCGGCAAGCCGATGGGGGCCGGCCTGCCGCTGGCGGCGACCGCGGCCAGCCGGGCGCTGGTCGAGGGCTTCCGCGCCCGGACCCGCTACTTCAACACCTTCGCCTCCTCGCCGCTGCAGGCGGCGGTCGGGATGGCGGTGCTGGACGAGATCGAGCAGCGCGACCTGCGCGCGAACGTGGCGGCGGTCGGCACCGGGCTGAAGGAGCGGCTGGCCCAGCGCAAGGGGGCGAGCGCGGCGATCGGCGACGTGCGCGGCCACGGCCTGTTCATCGGCGTCGAGCTGGTCGATCCAGCGGACGGGTCGCCCGACGTCGCGCTCGCGAAGCGGACCATCAACCGGCTCAAGGACAAGGGCTTCCTGACCAGCAATGCCGGGGCCCACAACAACGTCGTCAAGATCCGGCCGCCGCTCGTCTTCTCGCACGACAACGCGGCCGAGTTCCTGGTCGCCTGGGACGAGACCGTCGCCGAACTGATGGCATGACGGCGGGGGCGGGGGCCGCCTACGAGGCGGCGGCGCGGCAGGCGCTGGCCCGGTTCGGCCTGGAAGGGGCTGAGCTCCGCTTCGTGCTGATGAGCGAGAACGTGACCTTCCGGGCGACCGACCCGCGGGACGGGTCGCGGTTCGTGCTGCGGCTGCACCGCCCTTGGTATCACGACATCGCCGCGCTGAAATCCGAGCATCTGTGGACCCGCGCCCTGCTCGAGGCCGGGGTCTCGGTGCCGGTCCCGCTGCGGACGGCGGACGGGGAGGAGTTCGTCCAGGTCGACATCCCGGCCATGGACGAACAGCGCTGGGCAGGCCTCGCCCGCTGGGTGGAAGGCGAGTTGCTGTCCGAGGTCCTGGCGCGGGAGGCCGATCACGAGGCGACGGCCGCACACTTCGCCCGGCTCGGCGCGATCATGGCGGCGGTGCACAACCAGGCGGCCGGCTGGACGCCCCCGCCCGGCTTCCGGCGGCACGCGCTCGATGCCGACGGACTGATGGGCCCTGCCCCGTTCTGGGGCCCCTTCTGGGAGCATGGGCTGCTGTCGCCGGACGAACGCAGCCTGCTGCTGGCGACCCGCGACAGGCTGCATGCGGCGCTGACCCGCTACGGCAAGGCCGGCCATGCCTTCAGCATGATCCATTCCGACCTGCACGCGCGCAACGTGCTGGTCGACGGGGCGCGCACCGCGGTCATCGACTTCGACGATGCGGCCTTCGGCTGGCACCAGTACGATCTGGCGGCCGCACTTGCGGCCTACCAGCGGCAGCCGGCGTTCCCCACCATCCGCGACGCCTGCATCGCCGGGTACCGCTCCGTCCGCGCGCTGTCCGAGCAGGACCTGGCCCTGCTGCCCATGTTCCTGCTGATCCGCAGCCTGGCCTCGATCGGCTGGTACCACCAGCGCCCGGAACTGACCCCGTCCATGGACCTGCCCCAGCTCAAGGCCCATGTCTGCGCCACCGCCGCGGGCTTCGTCCCGCCCTGCTGAGATCGTTCAGCCGCGGCCCGGCACCGCCCAGGCGCGCCCGCCGGTCATCGGCTGCGGCACGCCCGTCGTCCCCGGCAGGCTGAGCGGCAGGCCGCGCAGCGCGCGCACGGCCAGGAACGCGAACGCCTCCGCCTCCAGCGCGTCGCCGTCCCAGCCGACCGCCTCGACCGGGTCGACCGGCACGCCGAGCCGGCCGCGCAGCCCGTCGAGCAGGGCCGCGTTGTGGCGGCCGCCGCCGCCCACCAGCCAGCGCCGCGGCGCCGACGGCACGAGGTCGCGGCCGGCGGCCACCGCCTCGACCGTGAAGGCGGCCAGCGTCGCCGCCCCGTCGGCCGGCGACAGGTGCGCCCATTCCCGCCGCCCCAGCTCGTCGCGGTCCAGCGACTTGGGCGCCGGCCGGGCGAAATAGGGATAGGCCAGCAGCCGTCCCAGCACGGCTGCATCCACACGGCCCGTCGCGGCCAGCGCGCCGCCCGCGTCGAAGGGGCGGCCGGTGGTCGCCAGCACCCAGTCGTCGACCAGCGCGTTGCCGGGCCCGGTGTCGAAGGCGACCAGGTCGTCGTCCGGGCCGATCCAGGTGACGTTGGCGACGCCGCCGATGTTGAGGACGGCCAGCGGCCGCTCCAGACCGGCCGCCAGGGCGCGGTGATAGACCGGCACCAGCGGCGCCCCCTCCCCGCCCGCGGCCACGTCGGCGGAGCGGAAGTCGTCGACCACGGCGATGCCGGTCGCCGCCGCCAGCAGGGCGCCGTCGCCGATCTGGCGCGTCAGGCGCTCGGCCGGGCGATGCAGGATGGTCTGCCCGTGGAAGCCCGCCACGGCCACGGCCGCGGCCGCGACCCCGGCCGCCTCCAGGAGCCGCCCCACCGCCTCGGCATGGCGGAGCGTGAGCTCGCGTGCCGCACCCGCCACATCGCCCCGGTCGCCCAGGACGGCGCGCAGCCGCTCGCGGAAATCGGGTGCGTAGGGCACCGTCACGGCATGGCCGGTGCGGCGCACCCCGACGCCGTCGGTTTCGATCAGGGCGGCATCGACGCCGTCCAGCGAGGTCCCGCTCATCAGGCCGATGGCGAGGACGGGGGGAAATCCGGGTTCGGGCGTCATTTGCGGGTGGGGCCGAGTGTGCTAAAGGGCGACGCCCGCGGCAAGCCCCACCCACGCCCGGCTGCGTGACCGCCCTTCGGAAAGCCCAGCATGACCCGACCCAAGTCCGACTTCGTCGCCACCCTGCAGGACCGCGGCTTCATCCACCAGATGACCGACGCCGCCGGCCTGGACGAGCGCTGCAGCAAGGGGGTCGTGGTCGCCTATATCGGCTTCGACTGCACCGCCGACAGCCTGCATGTCGGCCACCTGATGCAGATCATGACTCTGCGCTGGTTCCAGCGCACCGGCCACAAGCCGATCGTGCTGATGGGCGGCGGCACCACCAAGGTCGGCGATCCCTCGGGGCGCGACGAGACCCGCCGCCTGCTGTCGGATGCCGACATCGCGGCCAACAAGGCCAGCATCCAGAAGACCTTCGCCAACTACCTGACCTTCGGCGACGGCCCGACCGACGCCATCATGGCCGACAACGCGGAATGGCTGGACCGGCTGGCCTACATCCCGTTCCTGCGCGACGTCGGGCGGCACTTCTCGATCAACCGCATGCTGACGATGGACAGCGTCCGCCTGCGGCTGGAGCGGGACCAGCCGCTGACCTTCCTCGAGTTCAACTACATGATCCTCCAGGCCTACGACTTCCTGGAGCTGTCGCGGCGCTACGGCTGCGTGCTGCAGATGGGCGGCTCCGACCAGTGGGGCAACATCGTCAACGGCATCGACCTCGGCCGGCGCATCGACGAGCGGCAGCTGTTCGGCCTGACCACGCCGCTGATCGCAACCGCGTCCGGCGCCAAGATGGGCAAGACCGCCTCCGGCGCCGTCTGGCTCAACCCCGACCGCCTGTCGCCCTATGACTTCTGGCAGTTCTGGCGCAACACCGAGGACGCCGATGTCGGCCGCTTCCTGCGCCTCTTCACCGACATGCCGCTCGACGAGGTCGCCCGGCTGGAAGCCCTGTCGGGTGCCGACGTCAACGAGGCGAAGAAGATCCTGGCGACCGCGGCGACCGCGCTGTGCCACGGGCAGGAGGCTGCGAACGCCGCCGCCGAGACGGCACGCCGCACCTTCGAAGAAGGCGTGGCGGGCGACGCCCTGCCGACCCTCGACCTCGGCCGGGCTGAACTGGAGGCCGGCATCCCCGCCTACGAGCTGATGCGCCAGGCGGGCCTGGCGGCCTCCAACGGCGAGGCGAGGCGCCTGGTCAAGGGCGGCGGCGCCCGCCTCAACGACCAGCCGATCGACAGCGAGCAGCGGATCGTCACTCCGGCCGATCTGGATGCCGACGGCCGCATCAAGCTCTCAGCCGGCCGCAAGCGCCACGCCATCGTGCGCATCGTCTGATCGGATGCCCGGGCGGGCCTTGCAACCCGCCCGGCGCCGCTCCATCTGAGCGGCATGAGACCGCCCAGGGGCTGAGGCCCCTTCCCTCCCGACCGCCGCGCCCCACGCCCGGGGTGCGACTGCGCGGAGGAGAGGACATGGAACGGCGGTCGAATTCACCCCATCGAAGCGAGCGCGCGCGCGTGGCCGGCGCCACGGATCAGTGGCGCGATGCCGGCATCGGCCGGGTGCGGCTGTGGTCGGAGCTGACCGACGCCGACAAGGAACGTCTGGCGCAGCGGCACCTGCGAAGTGCCGCGGCCAGGCTGGGCTGGGACGAGGTCCTGCACCGGCTCGGCCTGCGCCGGCGGGTGCAGGACTGAAGCGTCAGGCCGGCAGGCCTGCCTTGGGCTGGCCGATGGTCTGGTAGAGTTCGGGGCGGCGCTGGTCCATCAGGGGATAGCGCCGCTTCACCTCGCCGATATGGTCGAGGTCGATGATCGCCGTCAGGCAGCATTCGGTGTCGGGCGCCTGGGCGACGATCACGCCCCACGGGTCGACGATCATGCTGCGGCCGACGAAGGCCAGGCCCGAGGTCGGCTCCTGCCCCACCTGGCCGGATGCCACCACCCAGCACTGGTTCTCGGTCGCCCGCGCCCGCAGGAAGAACTCCCAATGATCGAAGCGCGGCGACAGGAACGCCGACGCGCAGACGATCACCTCGGCCCCCTTCAGGGCCAGCTCGCGATAGACCTCGGGGAAGCGCAGGTCGGAACAGACCGAGACGCCGACCGGGCCGAAGGCGGTCGGGAAGACCGGCAGCTCGGTCCCGGCCGCCACCTTCTTCGATTCGACATAGCCGGGCGGAATGTCCGGCCGGTTCGGCGCATCGAACAGATGCGTCTTCCAGTACTTGCCCACCACCTCGCCGTCCGGGCCGATGACCGGGGCGGAGTTGTAGTGGAGGTTGCCGTGGCGCTCGTACATGGAGCCGATGATGGTCATGCCCCATCGCTGCGCCCGCTCGGACAGGCGGCGGGTGGTCGGGCCCGGGATCTCCTCGGCGATGCGGACATGGCCGTCCTCGCCGCCGAAGCCGATCCCGGTCCACAGTTCCGGCAGCACCACCAGGGTCGAGCCGCGCCGGCCGGCCTCGTCGATCAGATCGAGGGCGCGGACGATCGTGCCCTCCTTGTCGGCATCGTTCGTCGTTACCTGGATCGCCGATACGGTTCGCTGCCGCGCCATGGCCGTCTGTCCTCGAATGGTTGGTTGCGCGGGTCAGGCCGCCTTGAGCGACTGCATCGCCGCCTCGACCCCGCCCGTGCCGTGCGGAATGCCGGCCAGGTCCAGGCCCATCTCGATGGCCGTCAGGGCGCCCATCAGCATCGGCTCGTTCAGGTCGCCCATATGGCCGATGCGGAACACCCGCCCGTTCAGCCGGCTCAGGCCCCCGCCCAGCGAGACGTTGAAGCGGTCGCCGCAGATCTCGCGCAGGCGGTTGGCATCGTGGCCTTCCGGCAGCTGCACGGCGGTGACGGAGTTGGAGACGAGATCGGGGTTGGTGCAGAAGAGCTCCGGCCCGCCGCCGGCGCTCCAGGCGCCGACGCAGGCCCGGGCGGCAGCACCCAGCCGCGCATGGCGGGCGAAGACGCCGTCCAGCGTCTCCTCCTCGATCATCCGCAGCGATTCCTGCAGGCCGAACATCAGGTGCACCGGCGCGGTGCCGGCGAAGCGGGCCTGGCGCTCGCCGTCCAGCATCCGCCGCCAGTCCCAGTATTCGCGCGGCAGGGTGGCGGACTGGCTGGCCGCCAGCGCCTTGCGGCTGACGCCGGTGAAGCACATGCCGGGCGGCAGCATCAACCCCTTCTGCGAGCCGCCGACGGCGACGTCGACACCCCATTCGTCCATCCGGAAGTCGAACGAGCCGAGCGAGGAGATGGTGTCGACGAGGTAGAGCGCCGGGTGCCCGGCCGCATCGATCGCCTTGCGCACGGCGGCCACCGGATGGGCGACGCCGGTCGAGGTCTCGTTGTGGACCTGGAGCACGGCGCGGATCCTGTGCTCGGTGTCGGCGCGCAGCCGCTCCTCCACCGCCGCCGGGTCGGTGCCGCGGCGCCAGTCGGCCGCCACCGTCTCGGTCTTGACCCCGTAGTGATGGACCATCTGGCTCCAGGACTGGGAGAAGTGCCCGGTCTCCGGCACCAGCACCACGTCCCCCGGCGAGCACAGGTTGACGACCGCCGATTCCCAGGCGCCATGGCCCGACGCGGCGTAGGTCAGCATGATCTGCTCGGTCTTGAAGACCTTCTTCAGGCCGTCGAAGCACTCCGCGGCGATCGCCTTGAATTCCTTCTGGGCGAAATCGAGGGCGGGACGATGCATCGCCCGCAGCACCCGATCCGGGATGTTGGTCGGACCAGGGTTCATGAAGAACATGCGGCCGCGCTGCACGGGCATGGGTGGGGTCCTCTCGGAAGCTGATGGTGGGGGGCTGGAGGAGAGGCGCGAAACCTAGCACGAGTGCCCGGGCCGCGCGAGCGCGTCCCGGGCCGCCAGGTGCCGACGGATCAGCCGAGCCAGCGGTCCATCCGGTCGCGGAAGCGGTACCACTCGCCGACCGCCGGCAGGAACCAGGGCCGGCCCGTGTAGAAGGGCCGGGTCGGGAAGTCGACGCCGTCGAAGGCGGACGGGCGGTTCTGGGTGCGGGCGATCTTGCGGCCGAGCTGGGTTCCGAGCCAGGTCATGGTGACGACGCCGGAGCCGTTGCAGCCCATCGCGTAGTGGATGCCGTCATGCTGGCCGAAGTGCGGCAGGGCGTCGAAGGTGAAGGCGACGTAGCCGGTCCAGCCATGGGTGATCCGGGTCGAGCCCAGTTCGGGGAAGACCTCGGTCATCATGCCGTGCAGGGTGCGGGCGGTGTTCTCGGGCGTGTCGCCGGCGAAGCTGGCGCGGCCGCCATAGAGGATGCGGCGGCGGTCCTGCGACTGCCCGAAATAGGACAGCACCCGCTTGGTGTCGGCGATGGTCCGGCCGTTCGGCACCAGGGCGCGGACCTGATCCTCCGGCAGTTCCTCGGTCGCGATGATGTAGCTGCGCACCGGCACCAGCCGGCGGCGGAACCAGCCGAGCTCCGGCCCGGTATAGCCGTTGGTGGTGGCCACCACTTCCCGCGCGCGGACCTCGCCCGACGGGGTCTGCAGGACGAAGCCGCCGCCCTGGCGGGTGACCGAGGTCACCTTGGCGTTGACCGACATGGTCGCCCCGGCGCGCAGTGCCGCGTCGCGGATGCCCTTGTGGAGGAGCGCCGGGTGCAGCCGGCCCGAGCGTTCGACCAGCATGCCGCCATGGAAGGCGTCGGTCTTGATCTGCTCGTGCTGGCGTTCGCGCGGCAACATGCTGACGCCGGCGTTGGTCCCCTTCTGCAGCTTCTCGACCGAGCGCGCCAGGCGGTCATAGTGCTTGGGCACGGCTGCCCCGACGAAGCGTCCGGTCGGCCAGTAGTGGCATTCGATGCCCTCGCGGCGGATCAGCTCTTCCAGGTGGCCGAAGGATTCGGCCGCCTCGGCCAGCATGGCGGCGGCGTGCTCGGCCCCCAGCCGCTGCTCCAGCGTGCTCTTGCCGTAGCCGGCCCGGCCCTTGCCGAGGTTGGTGCCGGGCGATACGCCGCCGCCGTTACGGGTGCTGGCGCCGGCGCCGAAGACCGGCTCCGCCTCGAAGACGTGCGCCTGCACGCCGGACCGCGCCAGCTCCAGCGCGCAGGACAGGCCGCCATAGCCGGAGCCGATGATCGCGACCTCGGTCTCCTTCGGCGGCGCCACGGCGCCGTCCGCGGTCGGCGGGGCCCATTCCCACCACCAGGGCGCGGTCTTGAAACCCTCGGCGAAGATCGAGGCGCTGCTCATCGGGCGGTCTCCGGAATGTGAGGCGGCGATATGGATGTTATCGCAATCATAGCGGCGCTTCCGGCGCGGAAGCGACCGGATTGCCGCAGCGCTGCCGCCGCTGGCGCAGATAATCCTCGCGCACCGCCGCGAAGTCGCGGCCCAGGCCCCGGCCCCGCGCCTTGGGATCGATCTGCCGCGTCGCCACGACATCGGCCGCGATCTCGACCGCCTCGGCGATCAGGATCGTCTCGATGCTGGCGCCGGTACCGAGCAGGGCCGCCAGCGAGGTCCACAGGATCGCGTTGACCAGCACCACGTCGGCGACCGCGTCGCGCACGGTGCGCGGTCCGATGAACGGCACCATCAGGTAGCCGCCCTCGCCGACGCCGTACCGGCACAGCGCCAGGCCGAGATCGGCGTGGATGGGCGGTATGCCGTAGCCGCTCGCCCGGTCGTACCAGCCGAGAAAGCCGACGGTGGAGTTCACGGCGAAGCGCTGCGTCGCGGTCCAGGCGGTAGGCAGGTCGGCCACCGCCAGGCTGCTGACGATGGTCAGCGGCTCGTTCACCAGGTTCGACATCATGTTGCCCAGCCCGCCGCGGACCCGGCGGCGCGGCACCTGGGTGGCGGGCGGCGCGAACCAGGCCGCGCCCGCCGCGAAACCCTCGTCGACGACCGAATTGAACGCGAAGACCATGCGGTTGTAGCGATCGAGCCAGCCGCCGTCCGCGGCGGCGGCCCCCTGCGCCACGGCCGGGCCGGCCGCCAGCGCGAGCGACAGGGCGACGGCCGCACCCAGGCGGCGAAGCTGCGGCAGCCGGACCATGCCCTTATCGCGCGATTGCAAATGACCGAACGGTGACGATAGCCTAGCCAGGAAGGCGCCGAGACATCCCGCGCGACGCGCGGAGGCGGCTGCAGGAGGATCGGGCATGCCGGTCGCGGCACCCGCACATCATAGCATCTGCGACGATGCGGGCCGCACTGCGAAATCGGAGGGGGCCGGATCGGCGGATCGGGCCCGGCCGAGGCGGTCGGGGAACCTCGGTATGGTCGAGGCAAGAGGCTGGTATTGAACTTGATCGCGGCCTGGCGCCTGCCCATCGGCCGCATGGCCATCGCGACATGGATATTCGCCACGCTGGCAATGGGCAGCCTGGCGGTGGTGCTGCAATCGCGGGACCGGTCGAGTGCCCTGGAGAGCTTCAGCGACCTGCGCGCCTACAGCGCCAACGCGGCAGCCGACACGATCAACCGCATCCTCGGCACCATGGACATCCTGTTCTCGCAGGCAATCGCCGACTGGCAGGTGGCGCGCGCGCCGCTCGATCAGCTGTTCCTGTCGATCAGCGACGCCGAGCGGCGGATCAGCCGCTCGCTGCTGGCGCTGGACGGGCTCTCGATCCTCGGCCCGGACGGGCGCATCCGGCACAGCCTGATGACCGGAGTCGTCGGCGTCGACGTCAGCGACCGCGACTACTTCACCGTGCACCGCAAACGCCCCCGCCTCGGCATGTGGATCGGCGAGCCGGTGTCCTCGCGCATCGTGCCCGGCCAGCGCCGGCTGCCGGTCAGCTGGCCGATCCAGGGGCCGGGCGGCGAGTTCGCGGGCGTGCTGTGGGCCAGCCTGTCGCAAGAGGTGCTTTCGCGGGTCCTCTTCAACTACCGCGACACCGAGGACAGCTTCGTCGCGCTCGTCTCCGCCGCAGGGGCGACCCTCGGCGCCGACCGGCTGCAGCGTCACGTCAGCATCCCCCAGTCCATCGTTCAGGCCGCGGCGGCCGGCGGCCGTACGGCCATCGTCGCGAACGCGACGGTCGATGGGATCACCGGCACCTGGCACCTGGCGGCACGGAAGATCGGGGACACCGGCCTGACCGTGATCCTGGGCGCGACCGAGGAGGAGATGCTGCGGCAGTGGACAACGCGAACCCTGACCATCGGCGCCCTCATCCTGGTGATCGTCCTGCTCCTCGGCGGCTTCACCATCGTCATCCTCCGCCTCGCCGCCCATGAGCGCGCCTCTACCCTGGCAGCCCGGGCGGCGGCCGAACGCGCCGTCATCGCCGACGGCACCAAGACCGAGTTCCTGGCGGTCATGTCGCACGAGATCCGCACCCCGCTCACCGCCATCATCGGCATGGCCGAACTGCTGGCCACGGCCAGGCTGGACGACATGGAGCGGCGCCAGGTCCAGGCGATCCGCACCGGCGGCCGTCAGATGCTGTCGGTCGTCAACGACGTTCTGGACTTCACCCGGCTCGGCGCGGGCGGCATCGAGCTGGAGCGGATCGCCTTCTCCCTGCCCGCCCTCCTGGAGGAAGTGCGGTCGACGATGGGTCCGGCCGCGCACGACAAGGGGCTGGCCCTGTCGATCGACGCGCAGCGCGCGCCCGGGCCCGACCTGATGGGGGATCCCAACCGGATCCGGCAGATCCTGCTCAATCTCGTCGGCAACGCGGTCAAGTTCACCGAGCGGGGCGGCATCACGCTGACGGTCGCCGCGGCCGACGGCCATGCGGGCTTCGTGCGCTTCACGGTGGAGGACACCGGGATCGGGATTGCGTCGGACCGCATCGGCCGCCTGTTCCAGCCCTTCAGCCAGGCGGACACCTCGATGGCACGGCGCTTCGGCGGGTCGGGACTGGGTCTCGCCATCTGCCGCCGGCTCGTCGAGACGATGGGCGGCAGCGTCTCGGTCGACAGCATTCTGGATGGCGGCAGCCGCTTCTACTTCGACATTCCCCTCGAACCCGCTTCTCGCCCCCTGGTCGAGACCGCTCCGGAGGCCGACGTGGAGCCAGCCCGACTGACCTTGCTGGTCGCCGAAGATGTGGACATCAACCGCGATCTCATCCGCACCATGCTGGAGGCCAAGGGCCACCGCCTGACCATGGTCTGCGACGGCGCCGAGGCCGTGGCGGCGGTCTCGGCCAATCGCTTCGACGCCGTGCTGATGGACGTGCAGATGCCGGTGATGGACGGTGTCGAGGCAACCCGGCGCATCCGTGCGCTGCCCGGGCCGGAACGGGACGTCCCGATCATCGCGCTGACCGCCAACGTCCTGACCGGCGCACGCCAGTCCTATCTCGCCGCCGGCATGAGCGCATGCGTCGACAAGCCCATTTCCTGGGCAGAGCTGGACAAGACCCTGGCCCACCTGATCCGGGCCGCACGCGAAGGGAACCATCCGGCGCCCCAGCGGCGTTGACCGATGCACGAAGATGGGCGAGCACGATCATCACTCGAGGGATGCCAAACGCCACGTGCAGGTTATGATCCTACCCTGGAGAGGAACACGGACCTGATGCAGTGCGTGGAGTGTGAACGAATCCGGGAAATCGTGCGGGATCGCAACCGCGTCTACCTTTCGTTTCCGACCAGCTTCACCTACGAGAAGGCCCTCAGCGGTATCCGCGACGGCGGGCTCGCCCACGACACCGGCCCCGGCCCGCGCTGCGTCAGCTTCCAGGCGACTCCGGACGAGTTGCGCCGCCTGTGTGCGCGGTTCGCCGACCAGCTCAGTTCGAAGGAGCGGGCCCATTCGCGGGCGCTGGTGCTGCCGGCGGACGACGAGCCGACGCTGGGGGAGTATCTGGGCGCGCTGTCGATCGCGCAGCTGGTCGCCGTGGTCGACGGGTTGCGCCTGGTCGAACTGATCGAAGGCGACCGCCTCTTCTCGGCCCTGCAGCCGATCTTCCGGCCGGACGGCATGCTGTACGGCCACGAGGCGCTCCTGCGCGGGCGCGAGATCGACGGCAGGATCATTCCCGCGGGGCCCCTCTTCGCGGCCGCCGCGGAGACCGAACTGCTCTTCACCGTCGACATGATCGCCCGCCGGCTGGCGCTCGATGCGGCGGCGCGCGTCGGCAAGGGCGTGATCTTCGTCAATTTCGACCCGGGCAGCATCTACGATCCCACCTTCTGCCTGCGGGATACGGAGGCCTATGTGCGCCAACTGGGCCTCCGCCCGCAGGACATCGTGTTCGAGGTGACGGAGAGCGGCGAGGTGCGCGACCACGACCATCTGCGCCGGATCCTGCGCTTCTACCGCGACGCGGGATTCCGGGTGGCGCTCGACGATGTCGGCGCGGGCTTCGCCGGGCTCAGCATGTTGCTCGAGGTGCGGCCGGACGTGATCAAGATCGACATGCAGCTGATCCGCGGCATCGAGCAGGACCCCTACCGCCAGAGCGTGGTCGGCCACCTGATCGGCATCGCCCGGGACGTCGGTGCGCTTTCGGTCGCGGAAGGCATCGAGACCGAGGCCGAGATGGAATGGGTGACCTGCGCCGGGGTCGACCTGCTGCAGGGCTACCTGCTCGGCCGTCCCTATATCCCCGAGGACATCCACCGCGCGTGACGGGGCATCCGGGCCCGGTCGACGACCGGGCCCGGACCTGTCGGCTACGCCGGGCGGATCTCGGTCCGGCTCTCCAGGTCGGCCTCGATCGCCGGCCGATCCAGATGAACCGTGTGGTAGCGACCGGTCCGCCAGTCCTCGAACTGGTCGCGGTAGTGCGGGCTGCCGGGCACGCCGGAGTTGCCGATGTTCTGCACCGCGCGGAACGACCGCGGCTCGGCGAAGTCGACGACGATGCGGTACTCGGCCCCCGAGGAGGCCGCGTGCGGCGGCAGCTCGCCGCCCGTGTTGCACACCGTGTGCGAGCCGCCCGCGACCGGCGCCGGGCCGATGTCGAAGGCCGCCGCGCTGGCGTCGTTCGACAGCGGGTGGGCCCAGTGTGCCAGGTGCACGCGGCCCCAGTTCCAGCCCTCGGGGTTCTCGCCCAGCCGCGCGCCCAGCGCCGCCACGGCATCCCCGGCCGTGGCCACCGCGGCGGCCACGGTGCCGGCCGGGAAATAGTCGAGCTCGGGCCGCTCCAGCAGGTGGACGGCGAGCCCCGTCTGCTGCGAGGTCAGGTCGAGGAGGCGGGGCGGTACATGCACGCCCAGCACCCGGCGCTGCCAGTGGAACATGAAGGTCTCGAACACGGTCGGCGCCGCGCTGTCCAGCGTGTAGCGATGGTCCCAGCCCGCGAGGATACCGGCCAGCGTGCGCGCGGCCGCGTCGTCCTGGCCGGCGAGCAGCGCCAGGATGCCGGGGCAGCAGCGCTCGGCGCGGATGTTCTTGATGTCGTTCTGCAGCCCCACGGTCGCCGCCAGGTTCGCCGGACCGCCCGCGAAGACCTGGTCGATGCGGATGCCCCGGTGCCCCTGGGAATAGGCGCCGTAGATCGGGTGCGGATAGTCGGCCGGGACGATCCGCTGGTTGGCGCTGGCGACGTAGCCGCGCGGCGGGTTGTAGGCGTGCGGCAGACCGTCGAACGGGACGTAGCCGGTCCACCGGTCGGCGGGGTTGTTGGCGTCGCGCACCCCGTAGGTGATGCGGCCGCGCACCGGCACGCGGCCCGCCATCTGGTAGCCGACATTGCCGACGGCGTCGGCATAGACGAAGTTGAAGACCGCGACCGACCAGTCGCGCAGCGCGCGGCGGAACCCGTTCCAGTCGCGGGCCCGGGCGATGGCGATGCTGGCGCGCAGGTCGTCCAGGTGCTCGTGGCCGACCCAGCGCAGCGACAGCGGCGGGTCGCCGGCCTCGGCCAATGCCGGCACCAGCGCGTTGACGATCGGCCCGCGCACGGTCGAGCGGATGGTGAGCGCGTGGGCCGCGCCGCCGCGCACCGGAATCTCCACCCGGCGCTCCTCGAACCGGCGCCAGACGTCGCCGTCGCGGTAGCGGCCGGCGTCGGCCGGGTCGACCTCCTCGCGATAGAGGTCGCGGGTCGAGGCCATGTTGTTGGTGATGCTCCAGCAGATGGTGCCGTTGCTGCCCCACCACAGGCCGGGGAAGCCCGGGTGGCCGCAGCCGGCGGCATCCTCTTCCGGTCCATGCAGGCCGTACTCGTACCAGCTCGACGGCACCCAGAAGGGCTGGTGCGGGTCGCCCGCCATCAGCGCCTTGCCGTGCGGGGTGATGGAACCGGCCGCCGCCCAGTTGTTGCTTCCGGTCTGGTCGTCACTGCCGGCGGCCAGCGACTGGCCGGTCGGCAGGACCAGGCTGTCGGACCCTTCGGGTGTGAGGTAGGCCTCGCGCACCGCCTCGGGCAGCAGGTTCGCCGCCTCGGCCGCCATCAGCCGGTCGATGCGGCCGTTGAGCGACCACCAGAAGCCACGCGCGATCGCCACCACGCAGCCGACGGTGAACGGCTCCGGCGCATAGCCGAGCAGGCGGAATTCGACCGGCAGGTCGGCGCCGAAGCGTTCGATCTGCCGGTTGATGCCGGCGACGAAGGCCGCCACGGTCGCGTAGGTGGCGCCGTCCATCAGCGCCGGCTCGCGCTCGGCGATCCGGTCGATGCCGACCGTGCGGTGGGCGATGTCGGCGGCCAGGTATTTCGGCCCCAGGATCTCCGCCTGGCGGCCGAGCGCGCGCCGGCGCAGCCGGTCCATCTGCCACAGCCGGTCCTCGGCCATGGCGAGGCCGAGGCCGAAATAGAGGTCGGCGGTGGTGCCGGCATGGATGTGCGGCACCCCGGCCCGGTCGCGCAGGATCTCGACCTTGCCGTCGACGGCGGCCGTCACCGATGCGTCGCCGATCGACGCCCGGCTTGCCAGGAAGGCGTCGCGGGCGGCGGCCAGCTGCTCCGGGGTGATGCCGCTCGCCGCACAGACGGCCTCGGGCGGCTCGGCCCCGCCGAGGGCGGCGAGGAGCGCGGATTCAGGGATGGTCATGGCGGATCCGTGGAATGGGAAGGGGGTCCGCGGGAGACAGGCCCGCGACGGGAACCGGAAGGCTAGACCGGACCGGCCGGCTTGTCACGGCGGAGCGGGATCGCCCCGCCGCCGCCTCACCCGGCCGTCAGCACGTCGTCCAGGCGCACCACGACCACCTTGCGGATGCCGTCCAGCATCCAGTCGCCGCGGTCGAACTTGGCGTCCGCGACCGCCAGGATGATCGGCCGGAAGCGCTCCGCGGCGGCCTGGAGGGCGGATTCGCCCTCGATCGGCCCATCGCCGCTGGCCTCGTCCAGGAGCGCGTCGAGCGCCGCCTTCTGCACGCGGCAGGCGACCAGTTCCCTCGGCTCGACTCCGGCGGCGTGGGCACGGAAGGTGGCGCCCGGTTCGCCGTCGCAGTCGGGCGCGTACATGGCCTCGACGGGATCGAAGGTGAGAGGCATGGCAAGCCCACCATCTGGATCGCGGATGCATCAGGATAGCAGGTCCGGACCCGTTCGGCCGCATGCGGTTTGCTCAGACCCCGGGGCGATGGCGAATTGCATCGTCGCCGGAGGCGCCCCCCCCCCCCGCAGTTTCCGGGTCGGTGCCTGTCATGGCTCGGCCGGCCAGGCCGTGGCGCCCCGCCAGGCTCACGAGAACTGGCAGGACGGTACCTTGTACAGACCGATCAGGCCGCTGTAGCGGATATAGAGGGGCCCGCCGGTCTGGAAGCCCTCCCCGGGGCCGCTATAGCCGCCATAGAAGACGCGGACGTAGCATTCCGTGCGGCCGACGCATTGCGTCACGGCGGCACCGAGGGAGGGAATGTCATACTCGGCGTAGGGGACCATCCGGACGAGGTCGTCCTGGTCGAACGTGATGACGCGCAGCGTCTCGGCGGTGCAGTTATGGACGATCACGTCGTAGGCGGACGCACCGCCGCCGAAGAGCGAGCCGACCGACACCATGGCCGCCACGATCCAGCGCCTCATCGAGCCCCCGTCGCACGCGAATGCACTCCAGTAAACGCAGAATGCCTTCGCGCATCAAGAGGGGCGCTGCTGCCGCGGCAGGATCGACGCAATCGCGTCGATCCCTCTCAAACCATCGATTTCTATGGATGGAAGATGGTGCCCAGGGGCGGATTTGAACCACCGACACGCGGATTTTCAGTCCGCTGCTCTACCAGCTGAGCTACCTGGGCACCGGGGCGGGGACTGGTCGGTCCCGCGCGAGACGGGGCTTATAGAAAACTTCCCCCCGCCTGTCCAGCGTCGCAAGGGCAATTTCGTCATCGACCGCCGGCCTGGAAGTTGCTTCTGATGGACGATCGGGCGGGCGCCCGCCGGCGAATCGAAGGAGGTTTCGATGTTCACGCGACGCAAGACCCTGGGCTTCCTGGCCGCCGGCGCGGTCGGGGCCGCCCTGCCGATCCGGGCGCGGGCCCAGTCGATGCCGAAGATCGTCGTCGGCATGAGCGGCTGGACCGGCTTCGCGCCGATCACGCTGGGCGAGAAGACCGGTCTCTTCAAGAAGCACGGGGTCGAGGTCGAGACCAAGTTCATCCCCCAGAAGGACCGCCACCTCGCCTTCGCGTCGGGCGACATCCAGGCGATCACCACCGTGGTCAACAGCCAGATCAGCTACGTGGCGGCCGGCATCGAGCTGACCCAGGTGCTGATCCTCGACGTCTCCAAGGGCGGCGACGGGCTGGCGGTGCGCGGCGCCATCAACGGCTTCGCCGACCTCAAGGGCAAGACGATCGCCTGCGACGGCGCGGGCTCGGCCCCCTATTTCATGCTGGTCTGGATGCTGAAGAAGAACGGCATGACCGTGAAGGACCTGAAGCTCGCCACCCTGTCGCCCAAGGACGCGGCCAACGCCTTCGTCGCCGGGCAGTATGACGGGGCGGCCAGCTACGAGCCCTACCTGTCGGTGATCCGCGACGACCCCAAGGCCGGCCGGATCCTGGCAACCACCATCGACTATCCCTGCATCGTCGATTCGCTGTCCTTCAGCCCCGCCTACATCGCGAAGAACCGGCCCGCCATCACCGCCTTCATCGCCGGCTGGAACGAGGCGCTGGAGATGATCAAGGCGCAGCCCGACGAGAGCAACAAGATCATGGGCGCGCGCGTCAACCAGACGCCCGAGCAGTTCAAGGCATCGGCGCAGTTCGTCGCCTGGCAGACCAAGGCCGAGAACAAGGCCTATTTCGAGAAGGAGCTGCTGCCCTTCATGGAGACGGCGACCGACATCCAGATGGAAGCCGGCATCATCCGCACCCGGCCCGACCTGAAGAAGCTGATGGACGCGAGCTTCCTGTCGTGAGCCGTGCGCCGGTCCCGGGCCACAGGCAGGGCCGCTCGCCGTTCGAACCCCTGGTCGCGATCACCCCCCGGGCGCGGGTCGCGCTCGGGGTGGCGTTCTTCGTCTGCTTCTTCGCCCTGTGGGGCGGCGTCACCTGGGGCGGGCTGGTCAAGCCCTTGTTCCTGGCCGACCCGGCCAGGACCTTCGCCGCCGGCTGGCGCCTCTTCGCCGAGTTCGGCTTCATCGGCGACGTCGCCATCACGGTCAGCCGGGTGGTCGGCGGCTTCGTCATCGCGGCGGCGGTGGCGGTGCCGCTCGGCATCGCCATGGGCGCCTTCAAGCCGGTCGAGGCGTTCTTCGAGCCCTTCGTGTCCTTCGCCCGCTACCTGCCGGCGTCCGCCTTCATCCCGCTGCTGATCCTGTGGCTCGGCGTCGACGAGGCGCAGAAGCTGGCGGTCATCTTCATCGGCGCCTTCTTCCAGATCGTCCTGATGATCGCGGTGATGATCGGCGAGACCCGGCGCGACCTGGTCGAGGCCGCCTATACGCTGGGGGCCGGCAGCCGCGGCATCGTCCTGCGCGTCATGCTGCCCTACGCCGCCCCGCAGATCGCCGAGACGCTGCGCCTGGTGCTCGGCTGGGCCTGGACCTACGTCATCGTCGCCGAGCTGATCGGCGCCGATTCCGGCATCGGCCACATGATCATGGACAGCCAGCGCTTCCTCGACACCGGGCAGATGATCTTCGGCATCTTCCTCATCGGCGCCATCGGCCTGGTCACCGACCTCGGCTTCCGCGCCGCCAACCGCCTCCTCTTCCCCTGGCAGCTCGGACGCTAGCCCCATGGCCGCAGTTTCGATCGAGGGCGTCGGGCGGGAGTTCCCCGGCCTGCGCGGCGGCAAGCCGACCCGGGCGGTGGAGCCGCTCGACCTCGCCGTCGCCGATACCGACTTCGTCGCCATCCTGGGGCCGTCGGGGTGCGGCAAGTCCACGCTCCTGCGCATCGTCGCCGGCCTCGACCAGGCGACCGAGGGCCGGGTCCTGGTCGGCGGGCGCGAGGTCACCCGGCCCGGCGCCGACCGCGGCATGGTGTTCCAGTCCTACACCCTCTTCCCCTGGCTGACGGTGCGCGAGAACATCGGCTTCGGCCCGCGCGAGCGCGGCGTGCCGGAGGCGGAGCGCCGGCGCATCGCCGACCGGCTGATGCAGCAGGTCGGCCTGACCGGCTTCGCGGACCATTACCCGCGCATGCTGTCGGGCGGCATGCAGCAGCGCACGGCGCTGGCCCGGGCGCTCGCCAACGATCCCGCCATCCTGCTGCTCGACGAGCCGTTCGGCGCGCTCGACCACCAGACCCGCGCGCTCATGCAGGAACTGCTGCTGCAGGTGTGGGAGGCGGACCGCAAGACGGTCCTCTTCGTCACCCACGACATCGAGGAGGCCGTGTTCATGGCCAACCGCGTCCTGGTGATGACGGCGAGGCCCGGCCGCATCAAGAAGGAGGTGGCGGTCCCCCTGCCCCACCCGCGCCACTGGCGGATGAAGACCACGCCCGAGTTCGCGGCGATCGAGGAGGAACTGACCGAGGCGATCCGCGAGGAATCGCTGCGCGCGGCGGCGATGAACGTCTGAAGGTCAGCGCTCGTCCCGCTCCGGCCCGTCCGGACCCGGCCCGTCCGGACGCGGAAGCTCGTCGTCCTCGTCCGGGTCGTCGGTCTCGGCCGCCGGAATGCGGTAGGATTCGCCGAGCCACCGGCCGAGGTCGACCCGCCGGCAGCGGGCGGAGCAGAACGGCCGGTGCTCGGCGACCACGGGCCGGCCGCAGATCGCGCATCCGGGCGAGACGGCTTTGGACATGGCGGATGCTCCTACTGGAAACCGGGCGCTGCCCGACGGTCGTAGCGTCCCTCGACCAGGCTCGGGATGAGGGCACTTCTCGCTTTGCACAAGCGCTCGTGGAAACAGGAAAGAATCCTCATCCCGAGCCCGGTCGAGGGACGCTTTGGCCAATGTCCAGCGCGCCCTTCTCCCCGGCAGCCTCCACCTTCCCCGGCGGGTCGCCTGCTGCGGTGGCAACTCATCCGAGCGCCGCCGAGGGCCGATCTGGCGGTTGGGCATCCCATCTGAGCGGCGCCTTCAGGGCCGGCCGGGGGCGATGCGGAACTCGGCCGCCGCCAGGGCCGGGGCCGGCGCGATGCGGATGGTGACGATGGCGGCCTCGGCCAAGACGGCAAGGTCGGCCGCGAGCGGCCCGCGCAGCACCGCCTCGACCTCCCGGCCGGCCTCGATGGCGATCGCGACCACGGCCGGCCCGGCCGCCGTCCGCGCGGCCGCCCGCAGCGCATCGTAGCCGCGGGCCAGCGCCGACGGCGCCCGGTCGGCGACCGGCGCCGCCAGCAGGCTCGACAGCGATGGCCGCGCGCGCCGCCGCGTCATCTCCAGGAAGCCCAGGCGCGACCAGCCGGCGATCTCCACTGGCTCGGGGTCGCCCGCGACCGCCTCGCGCACCACGGCCGCCAGGGCATCGCGCGCCTTGGCCCCGCCCTCATGGACGAAGTCGACCAGGATCTGCCCGCCGATGGCGCGCAGGCGCAGTGCCGCCGCGATCGCCGGCACCGCCTTGCGGTTGATGGTGCCGGGGCCGGCCCGCGAGGCGCCCGCATCGACGTCGATCAGCGTCGCCGCCTCGCCCTCGTCGATCACCAGCTCGCCGCCGCCCGGCAGCGGCACCCGGCGGGCCAGCGCGGCCGCCACCTGCTCCTCCACCCCCGCCTCGTCGAACAGGCGCCAGCCGGCCTGGTCGAGGACAAGCCGATCGGCCAGGTCGGGGAAGCGGCGGGCCGCATCGGCCCGGGCCGCCATGTGCGTCGCCCGGTCGGCGAAGGAGATCCGCGCGACCGCGGCCGTGGGCTGGAGGAGCAGCGGGAGCCACGGCTCGGGTGCCGCCAGCAGCGGGGCCGGTGCGAGCGTGCGAGCCGCCTCTGCGACCAGCCCGGCCCATTGCTGGCGCAGGCGCGCCAGTTCGGCCGCCACCAGCGCCGTGTCGGCATCGACCGCTGCCGGCTTCAGCTCCGCCCCCTCCTCCGCCGCCAGCGCCAGCCCCGGCAGCAGCGGCACGCCGCGCCCGGCCCGCAGGCCGGGGCGTCCCACCAGCCAGTCGAGGTGGCGCCCGGCGAGGCGCGGCCGGGCGGTCACCCCCAGCCCCTTCTCGCCGCCCGCGGCGCGGACGATCTGGACCACCAGCGCGTCGCCCGGCCGGGGCGGAGCCGGCGCGTCGCCGAGCCGCAGGAAGGCCGCCTGCTCCAGCCCGATGTCCACGAAGGCGCCGTCGAAGCCCGCCACCACCTGCGCCACCCGGCCGAGATGGATCGAGCCGACGGCGAAGTGCCGGTCGCCTCGGACGATGTGCAGGTCGACCAGGCGGGTCCCGGCCAGCGCCGCCACCCGGGTCTCCCCCGGCACCCGGTCGACCAGGACATGGTCGATCACGGTCGATGCGCCGGGGTTCATGGCGACAGCGGGAAGCCGCGGCCGCCGAGCAGCGACGCGGTCTCGAACAGCGGCAGGCCGACGACGTTGGAATAGGATCCGACGATGCCGCGGACGAACAGCGCGGCCCGCCCCTGGATCGCATAGCCGCCGGCCTTGCCCCGCCATTCGCCGAGCGTCAGGTAGCCCGCGATCTCATCGGCGGTGAGGCGCTTGAAGAGCACCGCCGTCTGCACCAGCCGCACCGCCAGCCGGCCGTCCGGCCCCACCAGGGCGACGCCGCCATAGACGCGGTGGCGGCGGCCCGAGAGCTGGTCCAGGCAGGCGCGCGCGGTCCGCTCGTCCTCGGCCTTGGGCAGGATGCGCCGGCCGCTTGCCACCACCGTGTCCGCCGCCAGCACCCAGGCGCCCGGGTGGCGGACGGCGACGGCCCTGGCCTTCTCCGCCGCCAGCCGGCGCGCATGGTCCGCCGGCAGCTCGCGCGGGCGCGGCGTCTCGTCGATATCGGCCGGATCCACCGCCGCCGGCTCCAGCCCGACCTGGCGCAGCAGCTCGAGCCGGCGCGGCGAGGCGGAGGCCAGGATCAGGCCCCCCCCATGGGAGGCTGGAGATTGCGACACTGGCTACCTTCGGAAAGGGGAAAGGAACGGCGAATGTGACGATCGCCCCGGCGCTGTGTGCCAGCAGGCTGCCATCCTTGTCGAGCACGCCCTGCATGACGGGGCCGCATTGGTCCGATAATGGCATTCTTCGTGGTCATCACCCCTCCCGATGAGGCCAGATCCGGGGTAGAATAATGTGCACGGTCCGGTGCAGGGTCGTACCCTATCCTCTCACTCGGGAACGCATCGGGACGAATGGCGATCCTCTACATCCATCACAGCGTCCCTGGGCAGTTCCTGAACCTGATCCAGCACCTGGCCCCGCGGGTGCGGCCGCGCAGCGTGTTCCTTTCGGTGCAGGACAACGCCGCATTCAATCTGGTCGACAAGCACTTCTACAAGCCCGACCCGGTCGGCACGCCCGGCGACCGGGCGCTGCAGCCGGTGGCCGGCCTGCTGGGGCATGCCCGAGCCGCCGGCCGCAGGCTGCGCCAGCTGGCCGACGAGGGGCTGCAGCCGCGCCTGGTCATCGCCCATGCCGGCTGGGGCGGCGCCCTGCCGGTGCGCGAGGTCTTCCCCGACGTGCCGATGATCGCCTATTGCGAGTTCTTCCGCGGCGGCGCCAGCACCACCGATGCGCTCGCGACCTGGCACCTGCAGGCGGCACTCGACCAGTCCGCGGCCGGGGTGTCGCCGACGGAATGGCAGCGCGGCACCTTCCCCCTCGCCTACCAGCCGAAGATCCGCACGATCCATGACGGGGTCGACACCCGTCGCCTGCACCCCGACCCGCTCGCCCGCTTCGAGCTGCCCGACCTGACCATGCTGTCGGCGAAGGACAAGGTCGTGACCTACGTCGCCCGCGGGCTGGAGCCGATCCGCGGCTTCCCGGAATTCCTGCACGCCGTGCCGCGCATCCTGTCGCAGGTGCCGGACGCGAAGATCGTCGTGGTCGGCGGCGAGCGCGCGCAGTACGGACCGGAGCCGGAGGGCGGCGGCAGCCACCGCGCCGCCCTGGTCCGCGACATGGGCCTCAACGACCCGCGGGTCCATTTCCTCGGCCGCATCCGCTATGCGGACTTCATCCGGCTGATGCAGGTGACTACCGCCCACGTCTATTCCTCGCGGCCGTTCGTGCTGTCCTGGTCGCTGATCGAGGCGATGTCGCTGGGCGCGGTCATCGTCGGCGCCCGCAACCCCGCGGTCGAGGAGGTGATCGAGCATGGCTACAACGGCCTGCTCGCCGACGCCTCCGATCCCAACGACCTGGCCGCCCGCGTTGCCGACGTGCTGCGTGATCCGCCGGCCTTCGCCTACCTGGCGCGCGCCGCCCGCGAGACGGCGATCGCCCGCTACGACCTCGCCCGCTGCATGCCGCCCTGGCTCAACCTGATGCGGGAAGTGGCGCCGCGCATCGTCTAGTGTCCACCGCATGCACAAGCGTTTCCTCTTCGCGCGCGAGGACCAGCCGGGCGCCGACTGGCTGGCGCGCTTCACCGCGGGACGCGAGGCCGCCCGGCGCTGGTACCAGGGGACCGGCCGCGGCGAGCCGCCGGCCGCCGCCGAATGCCGCACCGCGCTGGCCCGGCACATGCCGGAACTGCTGGACGTCTACGACCGGGCATGCGGGCTGGTCGGCGACGACCCGCTCGCCCATTGCGTCCTCAGCCAGTACCGGCCGGCCCCCGTCCTCCATGGCTGCAGCCAGGCGGTGTGGCTGGGCGATGGCGGCCCGGCGCTGGTGCGCAACTACGACTTCCCGCTCGACCTCGTCTCCGACCGCTTCGAGGCGACCCGCTGGTTCGGCCGCGAGGTGATCGCCAAGGCGCAGCGGCCCTGGGGCGGCTGCATCGACGGCATGAACGCGGACGGGTTGGTCGCCAGCCTGACCGCCGGCGGCGGCACCGAGCAGGGCCTCGGCTTCGCCGTGATCCTGATCCTGCGCTACGTGCTGGAGACCTGCCGGAGGGTCGACGAGGGTATCGCCGCCCTCGTCCGCATCCCGATCGCCCTGTCCCAGAACGTGACCCTGCTGGACCGCACCGGAGATTATGCGACCGTCTTCCTCGGCCCCGGGCGCGAACCGGCGGTATCGCGGCTGCCGGTGTGCACGAACCACCAGGACCGGATCCCGCCACAGGCGTCGGCCGCCATGCGCTGCTCGCTTCTCCGCCAGGAGACGGTGCTGCATGCGCTGGAGGACCCCGCCATGACCCTGCCCGAGCTGGCCCGCCGCTTCCTGGCGCCGCCGGTCTTTTCCCGCCGCGCCAGCTCCGCCACCGCCTACACCGCGATCTACCGGCCGGCCGAGGGACGGGTCGACTATGTCTGGCCGGGCCGGACCGTCACGCAGCGGATCGGGCGGTTCGAGGAGCAGGAGTACACGCACGAGTTTGGGGAGCTTGCCCGCTGACCGCACGCAGATCAGGTCTGGCTTGTCAGCGCGAGTTGGACTAAGTTCTCCAGACTAAGTTGAGTTGAATGCCATGCGAACCGTCAACATTCACGAAGCCAAGACGCACTTGTCCCGCCTCGTCGAGCAGGCCGCTCGTGGGGAGGCCTTCATCATCGCGAAGGCGGGAAAGGCGATCGTCAAGGTCGTTCCCTTGGAGCTGTCGGAGACGGATACCGGCCGCCGTCTCGGCTTCCTGAAGGGCGAGCTTCGCATACCGGAAGACTTTGACGAGATGGGCCGCGAGGAGATCGAGCGCCTTTTCCATGAGGGGAAATGAGTTCGTTAATCCTCGACACCCATCTCCTGCTGTGGGCCGCCAACGAGCCCGACCGGTTGCCGGCCGCAGGCCGGAACCTCATACTCGATCCGACGAACACGCTGCTGTTCAGCGCAGTCTCCATCTGGGAGGTTGCGATAAAGCATGGCCAAGGTCGCGACGACTTCCAGATCGAGCCAAACCGGCTCCGTCGCGGGCTGGCCAACGCCGGCTACGTCGAGCTGGCGATGACGAGCGACCACGCGGCGACCGTTGCACAATTGCCGCCGATCCATCGCGATCCGTTCGATCGGATGCTGATCGCACAGGCGATCGCTGAAGGCGTGCTGCTGGTGACCAGCGACCCGCTGGTCGGCCGCTACCCTGGGCCGATCCTCCTTCTCCAGTAAGGGCGGCCTACGGCGCCGGTGTCGGCAGGCCCGGGAAGCGGGCGGCGATGCGGTCCCAGAGGCCGTCGCGGACCGCGCGATAGGCTTCCAGCCGCACCGGGCGGCTGCCCTCGACGATGGTCGGGTCGAAGGTCGGCCAGTACTCGACATCGACCGCCATCGTCCGGGTCATCTCCAGCGCCCGGTGGTGCGCCTCCGGCGACAGGGTGACGATGAGATCGAAGGAGGTGTCCTCCAGCTCGTCGAAGCTCTTGGAGCGGTGGCGCGACAGGTCGAGCCCGATCTCGGCCATGATGACGATCGCGAACGGGTCGATCGGCTCCGAGCGCAGACCCGCCGAATCGACGAAGATCCGCGATCGCTGCAGCTGCTTGAGGATCGCCTCGGCCATGGGCGAGCGCACGGAGTTCTGGGTGCAGGCGAAGAGCACGCTGGCGGGGCGACGCACCGGGATCAGCCTCGGATGTGCAGGACGCAGACCAGGGTGAAGAGGCGCCGGGCGGTGCCGTGGTCGATCGCCACCCGGTCGGCCAGGCGCTCGCGCAGCAGGGTTGAGCCTTCGTCGTGCAGCGCGCGGCGGCCCATGTCGATCGCCTCGATCTGCGAGGGCGAAGAGCGCCGGATCGCGGCGTAGTAGCTCTCGCAGATCAGGAAATAGTCGCGCACGATGCGCCGGAACGGCAGCAGCGGCACCAGGATGTCGACCAGCGGCTCGTCCCGTTCGTCGCGCACCAGCAGCCGCAGCCGGCTCTCGGCGATCGCGAGATGCAGGTGGTAGGGGCCGTCCGGCCCGTCGACCAGGCGGAAGCGGTTCTCCTCCACCAGGTCGAACAGGGCGACGGCGCGCTCGTGCTCCACGTCCGGGTTGCGCCGGAGCACGGTGTGCTCGTCGAGCGTCACGCGCGCGATGCGCCCCGACGGGGCTCCGTCCCCCGTCCCGTCGTCGGCCCGCGGCGGCTCAGCCCGCGGGCCGGAGCCGGATCGCGACCGACCGCGCGTGGGCATGGAGCCCCTCCGCCTCGGCCAGCGTCACCGCCGCCGGGCCGATCCGGGCCAGGCTGGCGGCGTCGCAGGCGACGAAGGTCGTCCTCTTCAGGAAGTCGAGCACGCCCAGGCCCGACGAGAAGCGCGCGCTGCGCGCCGTCGGCAGGACGTGGTTGGGGCCGGCCACATAGTCGCCGACCGCCTCCGGCGTGTGGCGGCCGAGGAAGATCGCCCCGGCATTGCCGATGCGCCCGGCCATCGCCTCCGGCTCGGCCACGGCCAGCTCCAGGTGCTCCGGCGCCAGCCGGTCGACCAGGGCCGGTGCCTCGTCCAGGTCGCGGAGCAGGATGACGGCGCCGAAGCGCGCCCAGCTCTCCCCGGCGATGTCGCGGCGTGGCATGACCGCCAGCTCGGCCTCGACCGCCGCCACCACCCGGTCGGCGAAGGCGGCATCGTCGGTCAGCAGGATCGATTGCGCGGCACTGTCGTGCTCGGCCTGGGACAGCAGGTCGGCCGCGATCCATTCCGGGTCGTTGGCCCCGTCGGCCACCACCAGGATCTCCGACGGGCCGGCGATCATGTCGATGCCGACCTTGCCGAAGACCCGGCGCTTGGCGGCCGTCACATAGGCGTTGCCCGGGCCGACGATCTTGTCGACGGGCGCGATGGTCGCCGTGCCGTAGGCGAGGGCCGCCACTGCCTGGGCGCCGCCGATGCGATAGACCTCGTCGACCCCGGCGACGGCGAGCGCCGCCAGCACCAGCGGGTTGAGCACGCCGTCCGGCGTCGGCACGGTCACCGCGACCCGCGGCACCCCCGCCACCTTGGCCGGCAGGGCGTTCATCAAGACCGAGCTCGGGTACGCGGCGAGCCCGCCCGGGACGTAGAGCCCGACCGCGGGGATCGGCCGCCACACCATGCCGAGCCGCACCCCGGCCGCGTCCACATGGTCGATGCCGGCCGGAAGCTGCAGGCGGTGGAAGGCCTCGATGCGGGCGGCCGCCAGGCGCAGCGCCGCAACGGTCGCGGGCGGGCAGCGATCGACCGCGGCCTGCACCTCGGCGGCCGGGATGCGCAGGCCGATGGCGGCGGTGTCGAGCCGGTCGAAGCGGTGGGTGTAGTCCGCCACCGCCGCGTCGCCGCGGGCCCGCACGTCGGCGATGATCGCGGCCGCCGTCTGGTCGACGTCCTCGTCGGCCTCCCGCTTCTCGGCGAGCAGGGCGGCGAAGGCGTCCTCGAAGGCGGGATCGGCGGTGGAAAGTCGGCGGACCATGGTCAGTGCCGGGTCGCCGGGGCCTCGGTCACCGCGCGGAAGCGGTCGACCCAGCCCTGCACCTCGTCGGGCCGGGTCTTCAGCGCGGCGCGGTTGACGATCAGGCGCGAGGAGATGTCGGCGATGTGCTCGATCTCCACCAGGCCGTTCGCCTTCAGGGTGGAGCCGGTCTGCACCAGGTCGACGATGCGCCGGCACAGGCCGATGCGCGGCGCCAGCTCGACCGCGCCATGCAGGCGGATGCATTCCGCCTGGACGCCGCGGGCGGCGAAGTGGCGGCGGGTCAGCATCGGGTACTTGGTGGCGACCCGGACATGGCTCCAGCGCGAGGGATCGTCGGAGGCCGACAGCTCCTCCGGCTCGGCCACCATCAGGCGACAATGGCCGATCTTGAGGTCGAGCGGCGCATAGATCTCCGGATAGTCGAACTCCATCAGCACGTCGCTGCCGGCGACGCCCAGATGGGCCGCGCCGAAGGCCACGAACGCGCCGACGTCGAAGCTGCGGACGCGGATGATGTCGATTTCGGGGCGGTTGGTCTTGAAGCGGAGCTGGCGGTCGTCGGGGTCGTCGAAGGCCGGCTCCGGCTCGATCCCGGCACGGCGGACCATGGGCATCACCTCCTTGAGGATGCGGCCCTTGGGCAGCGCGAGCACGAGGACATCGTTCGCCGGCAACGGAAAACTCCCTGGTTCCATGAGCATGCGGGGGCGGCGGATCGGCCCGCCGGCCGCGGGGTCACCCTTCTTCGAGCGGGTGCGACGGCCGCCACTGGGTGGGCCATGGCTCGTCGAGATCCTGTAGATGGCACAGGATCCGCTCCGCTTCCAGCCGGATCGTGGCGCCGCCGGCGAAGTCGAGATGGATTCCGCCCTCGACCGGGCGCAGCGCCAGCAGCGACAGCAGGGCGTCGCGCTGCGAGCGGTCGATGCCGCGATGGCGCACCGCGGATACGCCGTCGAAGCAGAGGCCGGCATGGACCCGCTCCAGCAGCGCGCCCTCGGCGTCGCGGCAGCCTTCCCAGCAGAAGCGGCTGGCGACCAGCAGGAAGCGGCCCTCGGCCGGCTCCCATGCCATGTCGACGGCCGCGACGATGGCGTCCTGCAGACAGGCGGAGATGACGCTCAGATCCTCCGCATCGACCGCACGCAGCTTCAGCCTGGCAGCCATCCCGGTTCTCCCTGCCGTCAGGACTCGCGGATGCGCTCCACCTCGGCACCGCAGGCCGCGAGCTTCTCTTCGACCCGCTCGTAGCCGCGATCGAGATGATAGACCCGGTTGAGGATGGTGTCGCCCTCCGCCGCGAGCCCCGCCAGCACCAGCGACACCGAGGCGCGCAGGTCGGTCGCCATCACCGGCGCGCCGGTCAGCCGCGGCACGCCGCGGACCAGGGCCGTCGCATGGTGGACGTTGATGTTGGCCCCCATGCGCGTCAGCTCGGGCACATGCATGAAGCGGTTCTCGAAGATCGTCTCGGTGATCATCGCCGCCCCGTCCGCCATCGTCATCAGCGCCATCAGCTGCGCCTGCAGGTCGGTCGGGAAGCCCGGATAGGGCTCGGTCATCACGTCGATCCCGGCCAGCCGCCCGTTGGTGCGGCGCACCCGGATGCCGCGCTCGGTCGCCTCGGTGGTGACGCCGGCCGGCGCCAGGGCATCGGCCACCGCCCCCACCAGGTCGAGCCTGGCGCCGAGCAGTTCGACGTCGCCGTCGGTCATGGCGACCGCCATCATGTAGGTGCCGATCTCGATGCGGTCGGGGATCACGGTGTGGCTGGCGCCGTGCAGCCGGTCGCGGCCGCGGATGCGGATGCGGTCGGTGCCGGCGCCCTCGATGTCCGCGCCCATGGCGACGAGGCAGCGAGCCAGGTCGACGATCTCCGGCTCGCGGGCGGCGTTCACCAGGGTCGTCTCGCCGCGAGCGAGCGTCGCCGCCATCAGCAGGTTCTCGGTCGCCCCCACCGACGCGAAGGGAAAGACGATCTCCGCCCCGACCAGGCCGCCCGGCGCGCTCGCCTCGATGTAGCCCGCGGTCAGGTCGACCTTGGCGCCCAGCCGCTCCAGCCCCTTCAGGTGCAGGTCGACCGGCCGCGTACCGATCGCGCAGCCGCCCGGCAGCGACACCTTGGCCCGGCCTTCGCGCGCGACCAGCGGCCCCAGCACCAGGACCGAGGCCCGCATCTTGCGCACCAGGTCATAGGGCGCAAGCGTGCTGGTGATCTCACCCGCGCGCAGGGCCATGACCCGCCCGGTGTGGCCGCCCCCCGGCGCCGCCCCGTCGATGCCGACCGAGACGCCGTGCTGCGCCAGCAGGCTGGCCATGGTGGCGATGTCCGCCAGATGCGGCACGTTGGCCAGCGTCAGCGTCTCGTCGGTCAGCAGCGAGGCGGCCATCAGCGGCAGGGTCGCGTTCTTGGCGCCGCTGATCGGCAAGGTGCCTCGCAGCGTCCGGCCGCCGCGTATGCGGATCTTGTCCATGGGTGGCTGGAACCTCGAATCGGGCTCTGCCCCCCCATCCGGGCGGATGGCAGGGGCGGGGATGGCGGAAAGGAACATATATTCTGGTTTCACACATGGAAATGGACCCCTCCTCCGTGGCGCCGCCGTGACGGACGAACGTCGGATCGGCGGCGGTTTCGGATCGAGGCGGGCCGGAACTGGGGGGCAGAGCGGAAATCAGAGACGCGGCAGGGTCACGCCTTGCTGGCGCATGTACTTGCCGGCCCGGTCGGCATAGGAGGTCTCGCAGGGACCGGCCCCCTGGAAGAACAGGAACTGGCAGATCCCCTCGCCGGCATAGATCTTGGCCGGCAGCGGGGTGGTGTTGGAAATCTCGATCGTCACATGCCCCTCCCACTCCGGCTCGAGCGGGGTCACGTTGACGATGATGCCGCAGCGCGCATAGGTCGACTTGCCGAGGCAGATCACCAGCACGTCGCGCGGCACGCGGAAATACTCCATCGTGCGGCCGAGCGCGAAGCTGTTGGGCGGGACGATGCACACGTCCAGCTCGCGGTCGACGAAGCTCGAGGGCGAGAAGTTCTTCGGGTCGACGATGGCATTGTCGACGTTGGTGAAGATCTTGAACTCGCGCGAGACCCGGGCGTCGTAGCCATAGGACGACAGTCCGTAGGAAATCACCCCCTCGCGGGTCTGCCGCTCGACGAAGGGTTCGATCATCCCCTTCCCCGCGCTCTCGCGGATCCAGGTGTCGGGCATCACGGGCATGGACGGAATCCGGCGACCGATTGAAGGTCGCCTTGTTCTAGTCGATCCCGCGCCGCTCGTCGATTGCGGTGGCGACGGCCGGATCCACGGAATCCGCGTCGGGACGCGTTTCTCGATCCTGGTCGGCCCGGGCTCGGCCCTGGGCCTTGCGGCGGCGGAGATTCTCACGCAGCGCCGCCGCCAGTCGGTCGTCGTCACGGGCCATGCTGCTCTCTCCCCTTGGGATTGCCGGTCGGCGGCGCTAGCATCCGGCCGCCCGCGCAACGGCGCATCGGTCCGGAGGAAACACCCCCCATGCTCAAGATCCTAGGCCGCAAGACCTCGTCCAACGTCCAGAAGGTCCTGTGGCTCTGCACCGAACTCGGCCTCCCGTTCGAGCGCGAGGATATCGGCGGCCCCTACGGACGCAACCGCGATCCGGAATACCTGGCGCTCAACCCCAACGGGCTGGTGCCGACCATCGACGATGACGGCTTCGTCCTGTGGGAATCCCACGCCATCATGCGCTACCTCGCCGCCAAGCATGGCGCGGAGGCGCTGTGGCCCGCGGACCTGCGGCGGCGCGCGGACATCGACCGCTGGATGGACTGGGGCGCCACCGTCGCCGGGCCGGCCATCACGCCGATGTTCCTGCAGATCGTGCGCACGCCCAAGCCGGACCAGGACGCGAAGCTGATCGAATCCTCCCGCCAGAAGACGGCGGAGGCGCTGACCCTGCTCGACCGGCATCTGGCGGGCCGGCCCTATCTCGCCGGCGACAGCTTCACCCTGGCCGACATCCCGTCGGCGATCCAGACCTACCGCTGGTTCTGGTTCCCCATCGAACGCCCGGACCTGCCCAACCTCAAGGCCTGGTACGACCGCCTGGGCGAGCGCGCCGGCTATCGTACCCACGTGATGAACCCGCTCGTCTGACGAGCCGAAGCGGATCGGCCGGCATCGATCGCCGGCCGACCCGGCCTACGTCCGACCCGACGCAATTATTCCCCTGCCCCCGGAACTTTCCGTGCCGCGGCCAGTTGGCCCCTGGACGGGATGCGAGCGGAGGTGGCGAACATGGCGGGCAAGGCGGCGATATTCGACCAGCAGCAGATCCGGACGGCGAGCCAGAGCCAGCGGGTCCAGTTCATCCACCTGGGCGAGCTTCCCGACAGCGAGCCGGTGCTTCGCGGCGAGAGCGGCGGTGCGGCCTGCTACGAGGCGATCTTCGAGGATGGCCGCATCCGCATCCTGACCGACGGGATCGACCTTGCCGCAGCCGAGCGCGCGCTGGCCGCCGCCCGCGCCGAGCAGCGCCGGGTGCAGATCGTCGTCGGCCAGCCGATCGGCCTCGCAGCGGACGGCGCCACCCTGCTCGCGGTCGGCTATGCCGAACCGCTCTTCGCCTACTCGATCGACGATGTCGAACTGATGGGCGAGACCCGTTCCGGCAAGGCCATCATCGATAGCGCACCCTTGCTGGACGTCCGACTGGTCGCCTGAAGCCGGACCGCCGGTTCGCGAAGACTTGCACGGCCCGGCGCCAGCCGGGCTAGGATGCCCCCCAAGAAAAGTCTTGGGAGGATCTCCGCTTGCCGGCCCTGCTCAGCGTCGATTGGGGCACATCGTCGCTCCGCGTCTATCTCCTGGCGCCGGACGGCACCATCGACGACGAGCGGGAAGCCCCGCTCGGCATCATGAACATCGGCGACGGGCGCTTCGCCGCGGCACTGGAGGCGGTGTGCCGCCCCTGGCTCGATCGCCATGGCCCGCTGCCGGCCATGCTGTCCGGCATGATCGGCAGCCGCCAGGGCTGGATCGAGGCCCCCTACCTCCCCTGCCCCGTCGACGGCGACACGCTCGCCCGACACCTGACCCCGATCCCGGTCGAGGGCTTCGGGCCGGTGCTGCTGGCGCCCGGGGTGACCGTCCGCGGGCCCGACGGGGTGCCGGACGTGATGCGGGGCGAGGAATGCCAGGTGGTCGGCGCGCTCGCCCTGTCCGGCCGCCGCGACGGCCGCTTCCTGCTGCCCGGCACCCATTCCAAGCGGGTCGAGGTCGCCGACGGCCGCATCACGGGCTTCCGCACCTACATGACCGGCGAGGCCTTCGCCGCCCTGCGCCACCACACCATCCTCGGCCGGCTGATGGGCACCGAGCCCGGCGACGGCTCGGGCTTCGAGCGCGGGGTCGATGCCGTGCGCGGTATCTCCGGCGCCGGCGGGCTCCTGCACGCGATCTTCGCTGCCCGGACGCTGCGCCTCTTCGACGAACTGCCGGAGAAGGAGGCGGCCGACTACCTGTCGGGCCTGCTGATCGGGGCGGAGCTGGCCGATGCGCCGTCGCCCGGCAAGATGGTGACGCTGATCGGCGGTGAGGCGCTCGTGGACCGCTATGACCGTGCCGCCGCACGGCTCGGCATCCCGGTCGAGGTCGCGCCGCCGGCCTGCGTCCGCGCCGGGCACCTGGCCCTGGCGCGGCGCGCCGGCCTGCTGCACGCCTGAGTCTGTCCCAGGCCTGAGTCTGTCCCAGGAAGGATTGCGCGCCATGCCGTTCGAGTTCGAAACCGCGTTCCGGCGCTGCCCGCTGGTCGCCATCCTGCGCGGAGTCCGGCCCGACGAGGTGGTCGCGATCGGCGCCGCCCTGGTCGAGGCCGGCTTCACGCTGATCGAGGTCCCGCTCAACTCGCCGGACCCGCTGCGCTCGATCGCCGCCCTGGCCGACGCCTTCTCCGGCCGCGCCGTCGTCGGCGCCGGCACGGTCGCCACGGTCGGCGAGGTGGCGGCCGTGCGCGGGGCGGGCGGGACCCTGATCGTCAGCCCGCACTCGGACCCGGCGGTGATCCGGGCGGCCAAGACCCAGGGCATGACCACCGTGCCGGGCGCTGCCACCCCGACCGAAGCCTTTGCCGCCCTGGCGGCAGGGGCCGACGCGGTCAAGCTGTTCCCCGCCGAGGCGCTGCCCCCGCCGGTGGTCAAGGCGCTCGGCGCCGTGCTGCCGCGCGGCACCCGGCTGTTGCCGGTGGGCGGCATCCAGGTCGCCAACATGGAGGCCTATCGCCAGGCCGGCGCCGCGGGGTTCGGCCTCGGCTCCGCCCTCTACAAGCCGGGCGACGACGCCGCGGTCGTCGGCGAGCGCGCCCGGCGCTTCGTCGCGGCCTGGGCGCAGGAGTGATGTATGGCTGATTCCAATCATGTAGCAGCCAAGCCCGACCCGGTCTAAAGTCCCATGGTCCGACGCTGGTGTCGACGCCGGACACGGGAACGGGACACACCGACACGAGGCATCCGGCCGGACTTGTCCTCCGCTCAAAGCCCTCCGCCACCGGCCGCCGCCCGGAACCCGGCTGCACCGACGCGGGCTGCCGCCGGGACGGACCTGGCAGCGCTGGCGGCCGGATATCTGTTGCTCGCGAGCGCGTGCACCCTGCTCACCGGTCTGCCGGACATCGGCACCACCCTCTGGCTCGCCAATGCCGCGGCCATCGCCTTCCTGCTGGATCGGCCGGGACAGCGGCTGCTTCCCGGCCTGGCGGCCGTCGCCGCGGCCTCGACCACGGCCGACCTGCTGACCGGGTCCGGCCCTGCCCCGGCCCTTGCGCTGGCGGCGACACGCGCGGCCGAGGTGGGATTGGCCATGGCCATGGCCCGCCGGCTGACGGCCGGCGATCGGCCGGACGGACACCGGATCATCGGCACGATGCTGGGCGCGGGGATCCTGGCACCCGCCGTCATGGCACCCGTGGCGGGGGCCGTGCTCGCCTGGGCGCATGGGACGTCCTACCTGACGGCGTGCGGGCTGTGGTGGATCGCATCCGCGACCGGGGCAGCACTCATCCTGCCTTGCGCGCTCACCCTCAACCGGCGGGCGATCGCCCGGTTCCGGCGCCTGTCCTACGCGCTCGAGTTCGCGGGCCTGGTCGGGCTGACCCTGGCCGTCACCCTGCTGGCGCTGATGCACCTGCGCTATCCCTACGTCGTGATGGCGTTCCCGCTCATCCTGGCGGTGCTGCGCCTGGATGGACCGCGGACGGCGCTCCTCACCTCCGCGACGGTGGCGTGGATCCTGCTCGCCATCGAGATCGGGGCGCTGCGCACCGGACGGTCGGAGCTCTGGCTCCACCAGCATTTCGCCGTCGCCCTGATCACGCTGCCACCGTTCGTCATCGCCGTGCTCAAGGACGGGCTGATGGCGAGCGAGGCGCGCTTTCGCCGGGCGATCGATGAATCCGCCGTCGGCATGGCCCTGCTCGGGCTGGACGGGCGCTGGATCCGGGTCAACGCCGCCGCCGCCCGGATGCTCGGCTATACCCCGGCCGAGATGATGCGCCGGAGCCTCGACGATATCGTCCATGCCGAGGATCGCCATCGGGACCTGGACGCCCTGGCCGGCATTCTGGACGGCAGCCGACCGAACCACCGGGCCGAGCGGCGCTACGTCCGCAAGGACGGGCGCATCGTCTGGGCGCTGGTGGCGATATCGGCCATCCATGACGAGGCGACCGGCGAGCCGCGCTGCTTCATCGTCCAGATCGAGGATATCGACCAGCGCAAGCGCGCCGAAGCCCGGCTGAAGGAAAGCGAGACCCGCTGGCAGTTCGCGCTCGAGACCGCCGGCCAGGGCGTGTGGGACCGCGACGTGATGGCCAGGCGGACCTACTACTCACGTACCTGGAAGGCGATGCTGGGGTACGAGGCGAACGAGATCGGCCACGACAGCCGGACCTGGGAGGCCTTCCTGCACCCGCGCGACCGGGCCCGGATCCTGGCCCTCGACCGTCAGTGCGTGGAAGGCGAGGCCGACATGTTCGAGGCCGAATTCCGGATGCGCCACCGCGAGGGGCACTGGATCTGGGTCCACAACCGGGCCCGCATCGCCCACCACGACGAAGCCGGCCGGGCGCTGCGCATCATCGGAACCCACACCGACATCACCCAGCGCAAGCAGGCCGAGGAGGCGTTCCAGGTGCTGGCCGAGCGCACCCAGCTGGCGGTGCAGGCGTCCGGCGTCGGCATCTGGGAGATGGACCTGTCGACCGAGCGCCTGAGCTGGGACCTGCGCATGCACGAGCTGTACGGCGTGACGCCGGAAAGCTTCGGCCATACCCGGGCCGACTGGGAGCACTGCGTGCACCCCGACGACCGGGTGCGGGTCCGCCGTGAACTGGACCAGGCCCTTGCCGTCGACGCGCCCTACGATACCGAGTTCCGCATCGTTCGCCGCGATTCGACGGTCCGCCACATGCGCACGCTGGGCCGGGTGGTGCGCGAGCTCGGCCAGTCCGCCCGCATCATCGGCACGCACTGGGACGTGACCGAGCAGCGCCGCCTGACCGACGCCCTCTACGAGGAGAAGGAACGGCTGCGCATCACCCTCTATTCGATCGGCGACGCGGTCATCAGCACCGACGCCCGGATGCGGGTGACCTTCATGAACCCGATCGCCGAGCAGCTGACCGGCTGGCCGATGAGCGAGGCCGAGCATCGGCCTCTGACCGAAGTGTTCCACATCGTCGACGAGCACACCGGGGAGCCGATCACCAGCCCGGTCGAGGAATGCCTGCTGCACATGCGGCCGTTCTATCTCCAGGACGGGGCCGTCCTGGTCAGCCGCGGCGGCGACCGGCTGAACGTGCAGGATTCGGCCGCGCCGGTCCGCACCGCATCGGGCGAGATCATCGGCGCGGTGCTGGTCTTCCAGGACATCACCCGGGCGCACGAGCTGCAGAAGCAGCTGACCCACTCGGCGCTGCACGACGCGCTGACCGATCTGCCCAATCGCCCCGCCTTCGAGCACGCGCTGCAGGAGCTGCGGCAGGTCATCGCCGGCAGCCAGTCTCAGGCGACGCTGTGCTTTCTCGACCTGGACCGGTTCAAGATCGTCAACGACAGCGCCGGCCACGCCGCGGGCGACGCCCTGCTGCGCCTGATCGGTCGCACCATCCGGGCCAGCGTGCGGCCCGAAGACCTGGTGGCCCGCCTGGGCGGCGACGAGTTCGGCATCCTGTTGCGCGACTGCCCGGTCGAGGAGGGCACGACGATCGCCCAGCGCGTGATCGAGGCGATCAAGAGCGTGCGCTTTCCGTGGGAAGGCCGGGTCTACGACATCGGCGCCAGCATCGGCCTGACCGGCATCAGCGACTGGTCGCCGTCCTATGAGGAATTGCTGAAGGAGGCCGACGTCGCCTGCTATGCCGCCAAGGCCGGCGGCCGCAACCGGCTGTCGGTCTATTCCGCGCACGACGGCGACGCCGATCGCTACCATCGCGAAATCCAGGTGGCGTCGGGGATCCGGGCGGCGATCGAGGCCAACCGCTTCCGACTCTACGCCCAGCAGATCCACGACCTTCGCCGGCCGTCGGACGGGCGCCGGCACTTCGAGATTCTCCTGCGCCTCGTGGACGAGCGCGGCGAGCTGACCAGCCCTTCCGGCTTCATCCCCGCCGCCGAGCGCTACGACCTGATGGGCAGCATCGATCGCTGGGTCATCGGTGCGGTGCTGCGCACCCATCGCGCGGCGCTGCAGGCGGCACCCGACATCGCGCTCGCCATCAACCTGTCCGCCAACTCCCTGAGCGACCCCCTGCTCTGGCCGTTCGTGCTGGAGGAGTTGCGGGAGGCAGGCATCGCGCCGGACCGACTGCATTTCGAGATCACCGAGACCGCGATCATCAACAACTTCGCGATCGCCGTGCAGTTCGTGACCGCGGTCCGCGCCGCCGGGGTCCGGATCGTCCTGGACGACTTCGGCAGCGGCCTCAGCTCCTTCTCGTACCTGAAGCAGTTCGAGATCGACTACCTGAAGATCGACGGGTCATTCGTGCGCAACCTCCAGCACAGCGCGGTCGACCGCCGCATCGTCGAATCGATCAACGATGTCGGCCATGCCCTCGGGGTGACGACGGTGGCCGAATGCGTCGAGGACGCGGCGACCCTGCAGGCGGTGCGCGAGATGGGGATCGACATGGCCCAGGGCTACCACCTGGACGAGCCGCAGCCGATCGAGACCCTGTTCGAACGATCGCCGGGCGAGGCCCACGGGCGCCCCGCGGGCGCCCCCCCGCCCCGGGAGGACGGCCAGGCGATCCAGAGCGCGCCGCAGGCGCGCTGAAGCCCGGTGAACCTGGGAAACGCGCGTAACACCTTGCAACACGAAGGGGCGCCCGGCTGACTGGCCAAGGCGCCCCTAAGTCTTTGATATTGAAGGATTTCGACTGGTAGCGGAGGACGGATTTGAACCGCCGACCAAGGGATTATGATTCCCCTGCTCTACCGCTGAGCTACTCCGCCGCCGCAGTCGGGAGGGGGATATAGGGGGTCGGCATCCCGCCTGTCAAGAAAAGCACGCCCGTCTCCGTCGCGAAGCCCGTCTCCGTCGCGAAGCCCGTCTCCGTCGCGGGCGGACCGAGCGACCGCCGCCGGTGACACGGCCGACGCGATGCGGCTACCGGCTGGGCGCGGCCGCGCCCGTGCCGGCGATCCAGCCGCCGCCCAGCACCCGGTCGCCATCGTAGAAGACGGCCGCCTGGCCCGGCGCCACGCCGAACTGGGGAACCTCCAGATGGATGGCGGCGCGCCCGGCGCCGGCCGCCTCGACCCGGGCCGCGACCGGCGCCTGGGCAGAGCGCAGCTTGACCATGACCGGCAGGGGGCCGGCCGGCGGCGGCGCCAGCCAGGAGACGTCGCGCACCTCGACCCGGTCGACGGCCAGCGCTTGGCGCGGCCCGACGACGACGCGATGGCGCTCGGCATCCAGGCGCACGACGAACAGCGGCTCGTCGGCGTCCGAGCGCCCGCCGATGCCGAGCCCGCGACGCTGGCCGACGGTATAGCGGATGACGCCGTCATGGCGGCCTAGCACGGTGCCGTCGACATGGACGATGTCGCCCGGCTCGACCGCGCCCGGCCGCAGCCGCTCGACGACCGCGGCATAGCCGCCCGTCGGCACGAAGCAGATGTCCTGGCTGTCGGGCTTGGCGGCAACGGCCAGGTCGAGGCGGGCCGCGTGCCGGCGGGTCTCATCCTTGTCCATGGCGCCCAGCGGGAAGCGCAGGAAATCGAGCTGCTCGGGCGTGGTCGCGAACAGGAAATAGCTCTGGTCGCGGCTGGCGTCGCTCGCCTGGCGCAGCTCCGCCCCGCCCGGTCCGACGGTGCGGCGGACATAGTGCCCGGTCGCCAGCGCGTCGGCACCGAGGTCGCGGGCGACGTCGAGCATGTCGCGGAACTTGACCCGCTGGTTGCAGCGCACGCACGGGATTGGCGTCTCGCCCGCGGCATAGGAATCGGCGAAGTCGTCGATCACCGCGCGGCGGAACCGCTCCTCGAAATCCAACACGTAGTGCGGCATGCCGATCTGGTCGGCGACCCGGCGGGCGTCGCGGATGTCCTGCCCGGCGCAGCAGGCGCCGGCCTTGGCGACGGCCGCCCCATGGTCGTAGAGCTGCAGGGTGACGCCGACCGCGTCGTAGCCCGCCTCCTTCAGCAGGCCGGCCGTGACCGAGCTGTCGACCCCGCCCGACATGGCGACGACCACCCGGGTCGCCGCGCGCGGCTTGGGGATGCCGAGGTCGATCATGCCGAGGTGCGTCCCATCACGTCGCCCGGGTCAGGCCCATCTGCCAGAACTGTCCCTCCAGCCGGGTCGCAGCGCGGAAGGTGTCCTCCAGCCCGGCCCGGCGTCCGGCCCCGCCGCGGCGCGCGAAGTGGCGGTCGAGCGCGGTCGCCGCCCCTTCGGCCACCGCGCCGTAGTCGGTGCCGGCATACATCTCCAGCCATTCCCGGTAGGGGTTGCCCTCGACCACCGTCGCCGGGTCGGCCATCCGCTCGCGGGCGATCTCGGCATAGCCGACGATGCAGGGGGCGAGCGCGACCAGCAGGTCGAGCAGGTCCCCGGCCATGCCGCGCTCCAGCACATACCGGGTATAGGCCATGGTCGCGGTCGCTTCCGGCGCGCGCAGGATCTCGGCCTCGGGGATGCCCCAGCGGGCGCAGAAGCGGACATGCAGGCTGGTCTCGCCGTCGACGATGGCCGACAGGGACTTCGCCGCTTGGCGGATGTCGGCCACGTCGTCGGCCTTGTAGGCGGCCAGCGCATAGGCGCGGGCGAACTGGATCAGGAACAGATAGTCCTGGATCAGGTAGTGCCGGAAACTCTCCTCCGGCAGGGTGCCCGCGGCCAGCTCCAGCACGAAGGGATGGCGGGTATAGGCCCGCCAGTCCTCGATGCAGGCGCCGCGCAGCTGCTGCAGCAGCCCGCCCTCGGGTCCGATCACGACATCCGCCATCGCCCGCCCCTCAGCTGCGCTCGTCGAGCCAGGCCATCTGGATGGCCTCCAGGATCTTCTCGTTGGACTTCTGCGGGTCGTCGGCGAAGTCCGGCAGCCCCTGCACCCAGCGCCACAGGTCGGTGAAGCGCAGGTTCACCACGTCGGCGTCGGGACGCGCCTCCTCCAGCTCGATCGCGATGTCGGCGACGTCGGTCCAGCGCAGCTTGCGGGCCATGGCTGCCGGCCCTTCAGCGCTTGTCGACCATCATGTTGCGGGTGGCGGACGGCAGCTTGACCTTCAGCCCGTCCAGCTCGTCGCGCATGATGATCTGGCAACCGAGCCGCGAGGTGTGCGTCAGGCCGAAGGCGAGGTCGAGCATGTCCTCCTCGTCCTCGGTCGGCTCCTGCAGCAGCTCGAACCATTCCGGGTCGATGACGACGTGGCAGGTCGAGCAGGCGAGCGACCCCTCGCAGGCGCCTTCCAGGTCGATGTTGTTGCGGTGGGCGATCTCCAGCACCGAGAGGCCGACCGGGGCGTCGACTTCGCGCGCGGTTCCATCGGTGTCGACGAAGGTCATCTTGGGCATCGGCTGGGTTCCGTATTTCGCGTTCGGGTCAGGGTTCGCGGTTTCAGGGTCAAGGTTCTCGGGCAGGGGCGCCGACCGGATCGGCCCCGACCTCGTCGATCGAGCGGCCGGCCAGGGCGAGGTGGATCGCCTTGTCCATGCGACGCTGGGCGAAGGCCTGGGAGCGGCGCTCCAGATCCTCGACCGCGCCGTTGATGGCGTCCCGATCGTCCCCGGGCAAGAGGGATTCGAGCAGGCGCACCTGTTCGTCCAGCTGGGCGGCCTCGTCGGCCGGCAGCAGGGCGGCATCGGTCGCCCGGGCCGCCGCCAGGGCCAGCAGCACCCGGCGCGCCTCTACCCGGGCCTCGATCAGCAGCCGGCGCTCCATGTCGCGGGCGCCATGCTCCATGCTGTCGCGCAGCATGCGCATCATCTCGTCGTCGCCCAGGCCGTAGGATGGCTTGACCGCCACCTCCTGGCGCGCGCCGGTGGTCTTCTCCTCCGCCGATACCGTCAGCAGCCCGTCCGCATCGACCGCGAAGGTGACGAGGACGCGGGCGGCACCGGCGGTCATCGCCGGGATTCCGCGCAGCTCGAAGCGGGCCAGGGACCGGCACTCATCGACGGTCTCCCGCTCGCCCTGGACGACGTGGAACAGCATGCCGTTCTGGCCGTCCTGGTAGGTCGTGAACTCCTGCCCGCGCGACACCGGTATCGGGGTGTTGCGCGGGATCACCTTCTCGACGATCCCGCCCATCGTCTCGATGCCGAGCGACAACGGCGTCACGTCGAGCAGCAGCGTGTCGGACCCGACGGTCAGCGCCTCCGCCTGCAGGGCGGCCCCCAGCGCCACCACCTCGTCCGGGTCGATGTCGGCCAGCGGCGGGCGGCCGAACATCGCCTCGACCGTGGCCCGCACCAGCGGGACCCGGGTGGAGCCGCCGACCAGGACCACGCCCTGGATCTCCGGCGGGGCGATCGCGGCCTCGGCCAGCACGTCGCGGCAGATGTCCATGGTGCGATCGACCATCGGGCGGATCAACCGGTCGAGGGTCGGGCGGTCGAGCGGCACCCGCCGGCTCGCGCCGCCCAGTTCGACCGCCCACTCCCCGGATTCCCGGGTCGTCAGGCATTCCTTGGCGAGCCGGGCGGTGGCAAGCGCCAGCTTGGCCTCGCTCTCGCTCGGGGCATCGGCGCCCAGCGCCGCCAGGAAGTGCTCGGCCACCGCATGGTCGAAGTCGTCGCCGCCCAGTGCCGCGTCGCCGCCGGTCGCCAGGACCTGGAAGACCCCCTTCTCCAGCCGCAGGACCGACAGGTCGAAGGTGCCGCCGCCCAGGTCATAGACGGCGTACAGCCCCTCCGCCCCCTGGTCGAGCCCGTAGGCAAGCGCCGCCGCGGTCGGCTCGTTGACGAGCCGCAGAACCTCGAGCCCGGCGACGCGGGCGGCGTCCCGGGTCGCGGTGCGGGCGGCATCGTCGAAATAGGCCGGGACCGTCACCACCGCGCGATCGACCGCGCGGCCGAGCGACGCCTCCGCCCGGGCCTTGAGCGCGCGCAGGATGTCGGCGGAGATTTCCACCGGGGAGAGACGGCGGCCGCCCACCAGCAGGTGCACCATGCCGCCCTCGCCCGGCTCGGCCTCGGCCAGGCGATAGGGCAGGGTTCCGGCCAGCGCCTTCAGGTCGCCGGCGCCGCGGCCCATCAGCCGCTTGATCGACGACACCACCTGCTCGGGCGCATCCAGGAGCCGGTGTCGCGCCGCCTCGCCGACCAGCGGTTCGGCATCCTCGCCATAGGCGACGACCGACGGCACCAGCCCGCGGCCGGCCGGGTCGCGCAGCACCGCCGGGCGGCCGTCGGTCGCAACCGCGACCACGGAGTTGGTGGTGCCGAGGTCGATGCCGACCGCCGCCCCCCGCTCCTCGTGCGGCAAGGGCGTCTCGCCCGGCTCATGGATCTGCAGCAGCATCATGCGGCGCGCCCTTCCAGGCGGACGCCGCGGCGGCGCGCCTCGTCACCGATCTTGGCCAGGTAGCGCAGGCGGGTGGCATGGCGGTTGGCGGCCGGATAGTCGCCGACCGCGAAGGCCGCCGCCAGGGCCCCGGTGGCGCCGCGCGCCTGCTCGCGGGTATCGGCGGCGATCGCCGCCACCTCCGCGGCCGACGTCGCCTCCATCAGCGCCTCGCGGCGCTCCATCACTTCCGCCAGCAGCTCCGGGTCGGCGATGGTCGCGCCGTCGCCGGCGATCGGGTGGCCGGCCAGTTCCAGCAGGTAGGCGGCGCGGCGAAGCGGATCGCGCAGGGTCTCGTAGGCGGCATTGAGCGAGACCGAGCGGCCCTCGGCGATCGCCCCCTCGCGCGGCGAGCGGCCGGCGAAGCGGTCGGGGTGGACCTGCCGCTGGCGGGAGAAATAGGCGCGGTCGAGCGTCGCCGGGTCGAGGTCGAATCGGCGATCGAGGCCCAGGCGCGCGAAATGATCCGCCTGGCCGGGCGGCTGCACCGCCTGGCATGTGGCGCAGAACGCGGCCTCGTCGACGACCGGCCCGCGGCACGACCAGCATGGCCGGACCGGGACAGGGCCGCTATCGCCGGCAGGCGCGCTCCGGGCCGCGTTCGGGATCGCTTGTATCGCCATGGTTCATGCCGGCCGGGCCGCACGGCGACGGGTCACCGGGCGGCCTCGACGTTCACTCCGTCGTGCAGGAAAGGGGTCCGGTCGCGCTCAGACGTGGAAGGATTCGCCGCAGCCGCAGCGCCCCTTCTCGTTCGGATTCTTGAACACGAAACCGGATTCGAGCTTGCCGTCGACGAAATCCATCTCCGTGCCGAGGATGAACATGGTCGCCTTGGGATCGATCAGGATCCGGACGCCCTTGTCCTCGACCACTTCGTCGAACTTGTTCGCCTCGTCGGCATACTCCAGCGTGTAGGACAGGCCGGAGCAGCCCTTCGTGCGCACGCCGATGCGGATGCCGGCCGACGGCTTGCCACGCCGGTCGAGCAGCGCCTTCACGCGCTCGGCGGCGGCATCCGTGATCAACATGGCCTGCGGTCGCGCCATTCGCTTGGCTCCCAATGGGTTCGTCGGTTCCGGGCGGCGTCGCTCTGCCGGACGCCGGCCTACTCCGCTGCCTGGCTGGTCTTCGGCTGCTTGGCGCGATAGTCCGCGACGGCGGCCTTGATAGCATCCTCGGCGAGAACCGAACAATGGATCTTGACCGGCGGCAGGGACAGGTGCTGCGCGATCTCGGTGTTGCGGATCGAGGCCGCCTCGTCGAGCGTCTTGCCCTTGATCCATTCGGTCGCCAGCGAACTGGACGCGATCGCCGAACCGCAGCCGAAGGTCTTGAACTTGGCGTCCTCGATGAGCCCGCCGGCGCCGACCTTGATCTGCAGCTTCATGACGTCGCCGCAGGCGGGTGCGCCCACCAGGCCGGTGCCGACATCGCCGGAATTCTTGTCGAGCGTCCCCACGTTGCGGGGGTTCTCGTAATGGTCGACGACCTTGTCGCTGTAAGCCATCTGCTTCTCCTCGGTCCTTGTACGGGATGTGGCCCCTGGCGGGGCGCGGCGCAACCGATCAGTGGGCCGCCCACTGGATCGAGCGCAGGTCGACGCCCTCCTGGACCATCTCCCACAGCGGGCTCATGGCCCGCAGCTTGGAGACGTTGGCGGCGATCTGCTCGACCGCGGCATCCACCTCCGCCTCGGTCGTGTAGCGGCCGAGGCCGATGCGCAGCGAGGTGTGGGCCATCTCCTCCTCCACGCCCAGCGCGCGCAGCACGTAGGACGGCTCCAGCGAGGCGGAGGTGCAGGCCGAGCCGGACGACACCGACAGGCCCTTGATCCCCATCATCAGCCCCTCGCCCTCGACATAGGCGAAGCTGAGGTTGAGGTTGCCCGGGATGCGATGGGTGGTGTCGCCGTTGAGATAGACCTCCGGCAGGCGGGCGGTGATCTGCTCGTAGAAGCGGGCGCGCAGCGCTTCCAGCCGCGCCGCCTCCCCGGCCATCTCGCGCTCCGCGATCGCGCAGGCCTCGCCCAGCCCGACGCAGAGCGGGGTCGGCAGGGTGCCCGAGCGCAGGCCGCGCTCCTGGCCGCCGCCGGTGATCAGCGGCTGCAGGCGCACCCGCGGCTTGCGCCGGACATAGAGCGCGCCGATGCCCTTGGGCCCGTAGATCTTGTGGCCCGAGATGCTGAGCAGGTCGATGTTCATCGCGTTGACGTCGAGCGGGATCTTGCCCACCGCCTGGGCCGCGTCGGTGTGGAAATAGGTCCCGCGCTCGCGGCAGATCTTGCCGATCTCCGCCAGCGGCTGGATCACGCCGATCTCGTTGTTGACCGCCATCACCGACACGATGACGGTGTCGTCCTCGATCGCGGCGCGCAGCTGGTCCAGGTCGAGCAGGCCGTTCTGCTGCACCGGCAGGTAGGTGACCCGGAAGCCCTCCTCCTCGAGGTAGCGGCAGCTGTCCAGCACGCACTTGTGCTCGGTCACCACGGTGACGATGTGGCGCTTCTTGTCGCGATGGAAATGGGCGACGCCCTTGAGCGCCAGGTTGTTCGATTCCGTCGCCCCGGAGGTGAAGATCACCTCCTTCGGGTCGGCGCCGATGATCGATGCCACCTGGGCGCGGGCCGTCTCGACCGCGTCCTCGGCCTCCCAGCCATAGCGGTGGTTGCGCGAATGGGGGTTGCCGAAACGCTCCGTGAAGTAGGGCAGCATCGCCTCGACCACGCGCGGGTCGGTCGGCGTCGTCGCCTGGTAGTCCAGGTAGATGGGATAGCCGGTGTCGTTCCGTTCGATCGCGCTGCCTTCGGGCATGTTCGTGCTCCTCGAGATTTCCACTGGCCCTATGCCGCCTGGACGGTCTTGCGCCCGCGGGTGCGCGCCCACAGCGCCCACCAGGCTTCGGCGCACCGCCCGACGTCGTCGGCCGTGCTGTTCCAACCCAGACTGATGCGGATCGCCGACCGGGCCAGCTCCGCGTCCACTCCCATCGCCGCCAGGACCGGCGACGTCCGAACCTTGCCCGACGAGCAGGCGGCACCGGCGCTGACCGCGATGCCCGCCAGGTCGAGCGCCATGACCTGCGTCTCGGCCGCAACCCCCGGCATGGCGATGCAGGTGGTGTTGGGCAGCCGGTCGACCAGGGCGCCCAGGATGCGCGCGCCGGGAGCCGACGCCAGCAGGCGCGCCTCCAGCCCGTCGCGCAGGGCCCGGGTGCCGTCGGCCGTCGCCAGGGCCGCCTCGACCGCCGCGGCGAAGCCCGCGATCGCCGGCACGTTCTCCGTCCCGGCGCGCCGCCCGTCCTCCTGCCGGCCGCCGCGCAGCAGCGGCCGCAAGGGAAAGCCCTCCTGGACCAGCAGCGCGCCCACGCCCGGCGGGCCGCCCAGCTTGTGGGCCGAGACCGTCATCAGCTCGACGTCGAGCGACTCGAAGGAGAGCGGGATGCGCCCGGCCGCCTGGGTGGCGTCGGTATGGACCAGGGCGCCCTCGGCGTGGGCCAGCCGGACCACGTCGGCGATCGGCTGGATGACGCCGGTCTCGTTGTTGGCCAGCATCACCGACACCAGGCCCACCCCGCCGCGGGCCAGCCGCGCTTCCAGCCATTCCAGGTCGACGATGCCGTTCCCGTCGACGGGGATGACTTCCGCCCGCCGCTCGGCCTCGCGCACCGAATCATGCTCGACCGCGGAGACCAGGACGGTGGCGGCACCCGTGCCGCGGACGGCCAGGTTGTTCGCCTCGGTGCCGCCGCTGGTGAAGATGACCGAATCGAGCGCGCAGTCGAAGGCGAGCGCCAGGGTGCGGCGCGCAGCCTCCACCCGGGCCCGGGCGGCGCGGCCGGCGGCATGCGGCGAGGACGGGTTGCCGCACTCGGCCAGGGCCGCGATCATCGCATCGCGCGCCGCCGGGCGCAGCGGCGAGGTCGCGTTGTGGTCGAGATACGCCATCATTCCGGATCCTCCCGGCTACTCCGCCGCGACCTGCGCGCGGTGGTGGGTGATGCCGCTGGTGCCGAGCACGCGGCGCTCGCAGATGTCGGCCAGGGTGACCGCGCTCAGGAACAGATGGATCTGGTTGCCGAGCTCAGCCCACAGATCGTGGGTCAGGCACCGGCTCTTGTCGGCGTGGCAGCCGCGCGAGACCCCGGGGGTACAGCGGGTCGCCCGGATCGGCTCGTCGACCGCCAGGATGATGTCGGACACGCGGGTTTCCGCCATCGCGCGGGCCAGCAGGTAGCCGCCGCCCGGCCCGCGCACGCTGCGCACCAGCCCGCCGCGCCGCAGCTTGGCGAACAGCTGCTCCAGATAGGACAGCGAGATTTCCTGCCGGTCGGCAATGTCCGACAGCGCCACCGGCCGCCCGGTGCAATGGGTGGCCAAGTCGACCATCGCCATCACCGCGTATCGGCCCTTCGTGCTGAGCTTCACGGCTCCACCCTTTCCATCCGCATCGCGGCCTCGGCGGCCTTGCGATGATCGTCGCTGGCGCATTCCAGCTCGGCGACCCGGGAGCGCAGCCGGGACACCTCGTCGCGCAGGTCGGCCAGGGCGCGGGCCACCGGATCGACCACCTCGCCCGGGGTGTTGGCGTAGGCCGCGAACGGCCCCGGCACCGCCGGGCCCTCGGCGGCGGGGCCCTTGGCCTTGGCCGCCCGGGCCGGGATGCCGACCACCGAGGTGCAGTTGGGCACGTCGTTCAGCACCACCGCGTTGGAGCCGATGCGCGCACCGTCGCCGATCGTCAGCGGGCCCAGGACCTGGGCCCCCGCTCCGACGATGACGCCGCGCCCCAGCGTCGGGTGGCGCTTGCCCTTCTCCAGCGAGGTGCCGCCCAGCGTCACTCCCTGGTACAGGGTGACGTCGTCGCCGACCTCGGCCGTCTCGCCGATCACCACGCCCATGCCATGGTCGATGAAGACCCGGCGTCCCAGCTTGGCGCCGGGATGGATCTCTATCCCGGTCGCGACCCGGCCGAGGTGCGAGACGAACCGCGCCATCGTCCACCAGCGGCGGCGCCACAGCGCGCTCGACCAGCGGTGAAAGATCCGGGCATGGATGCCGGGATAGCACAGCAGGACTTCCAGCCGGGACCGGGCCGCGGGGTCGCGGGCCATCACGGCGGCGATATCATCGCGAAGGTTGGTAAAGACCATCGATCCCACTATGTTAGCTGCGGCTTTGTGGTCCGGGACCAGCCGGAGAGCCGATGCCGGACATATAGGTTTTCCGACTAATTCAGTCAAGTTTAGCGCGACGCCCCCTGCCTGGACGTCGCCACGCCGTTATCCGAGGAGAGCGATGCCGGAAGTCATCATCAACGGCCCGGAAGGCCGCCTGGAAGGCCGCTATTCCCACGCGCGCACGCCCAATGCGCCGGTCGCCCTCCTGCTGCATCCGCACCCGCAGCACGGCGGGACGATGAACAACAAAATAGTCTACAACCTGTATCAGGCTTTCGTCCGCCGAGGCTTCTCGACGCTGCGCTTCAACTTCCGGGGAGTCGGCCGCTCGCAGGGCGCCTACGATCGCGGAGAAGGCGAATTGTCGGATGCCGCGTCGGCGCTGGACTGGCTGCAGACCTACAATCCGAACGCGCCGAGCTGCTGGGTCATCGGCTTCTCGTTCGGCGCCTGGATCGGCATGCAGCTGCTGATGCGCCGGCCGGAGATCGCGGGCTTCGTCTCCGTGTCGCCCCCGGCCAACATGTTCGACTTCTCGTTCCTGGCGCCCTGCCCCTCCTCGGGGCTGATCGTCCATGGCGACCTCGATACCCTGGTGCCCGAGGAAGCGGTGCTGAAGCTGTCCAACAAGCTGAACAGCCAGCGCGACATCACCGTCACCCTGAAGTCGATCAAGGGCGCGGACCATTTCTACAAGGACAAGGTCGACGAGCTCGTGCGGGTCGTCGACCTCTATGTCGACGAGGCCATCGCCTCGGCCCCGGCCCGCGCGGCCGCCGGAACGCGCTGACGGGAACGCGTTGATCGCGAGGGACGGCCCGCCACCCGGCGAGCCGTCCCGGCGCCCGTCCTCAGCGGGCCGGCGGCGGCGGGCGCGTCTCCGGCAGCCGGACCCGGCCGTCATCGCCCCGTTGCAGCGGGCCATAGGCACGCACGGCATCGAGGGTCAGCCGGCCGTAGAGATGGGGAAAGAGTTGGCCGCCGCGGGACGGCTCCCAGCGGATCGCCGCCCCCAGGGCCGTCAGGTCGACGGCGACGAGGCTGAGGCCGTCCTGCCCGGCGAAATGCCGGTCGACCGTCTCCGTCAGCTGCCCGGCGGTCGACAGGTGCACGTACCCGTCGGCGATGTCGACCGGCGCCCCGACGAAGCGGCCATCCAGGAACTCCGCCATCTGGCTGGCGGTGAGCACCTTGTACGCGGTCGCTTCCATCGGGGTCTCTTCCGGGACGATGTCGCTGCCTGGCCGGCCGCACGCCGGCCATGGCGCAAGGGGCCGCTTCCTACGTCCTCGAAGCGCCTGTCATGGCCGAGCGCTCCGCGTCGGCCGATCAGATCCGCGGCGGAGCCGGCGGCGGCGGCGGCGGCTCGTGCTTGCCGACCTTGGCCTTTGTGGCACGCGTGAGGCCCTGCCCATCGGCGCGAAAGCCGACGAGGCCCGGCGCGGTCAAAAGGATCGATACCGCGGCAAGTTCGCGACCCAGGTCGTCTTCAGCCATTGCAGATCTCCGATGGAGCAGCACACATCGCGCCGCTCCGGCGAGCTATCGCTGCCGCCGTCGGCGATGTCAATGCGATGCCATGGATTTGCCGCCTGTTCCGCGGGCCGATGCCGCGGGAAGCGAAATGGTCGGAGCGGCCGGATTTGAACCGACGACCCCCAGTCCCCCAGACTGATGCGCTACCAGGCTGCGCTACGCTCCGACCGGCCTCGAACACGACCGAGCGGCCGCCTCAAGGGAGCGGGACTATACTGAGGCAGGCCGCCGGTTGCAAACCGGAAGACCGATTTATCCCTCGGCCGGCCCCATCTTTTTCGGCACGCGCTTCTCGACGGTCTTCAGGATGGCGCGCAGCACGACGAGCTCGTTGAGCGCCTCCTCGAGCGCTGCGCGCAGCGCGCTGATTTCGTCGTTGGCCTCTTCCAGCGCGTCGTCCTCGATCGAGGCCGCAGCCTCGGCCCCCGTCTCCGGCTTCGCGCCGGGCGTCGGCGGCGTCGGCGCGGCCGGCGCCTTGCCGGCCTTCACACCATCGCGCAGGAGGCGCTGGACGCCCTTGATGGTGTAGCCCTCGTCATAGAGCAGGCGCCGGATGCGCTGCAGCAGCAGCACGTCCTCCGGCCGGTAGTAGCGCCGGCCGCCACCGCGCTTCAACGGCCGGATCTGGCCGAACTTCGTCTCCCAGAAACGCAGGACGTGCTGAGGGATGTCGAGTTCCTCCGCGACCTCGCTGATGGTGCGAAAGGCAGCCGCCGACTTCGGGCGGCGCGCGGGAACCGCTTCATCCCCGGATGACACCGTCATCGACGATCCCCTCAGTTATCTTCCTGATCGGAATCAACGGGTTCGATAATTCCGTTAATGCGATTCTTCAAAACATGCGACGCCCGGAAGACCAGCACCCGGCGCGGCAGGATCGGCACCTCGTCGCCGGTCTTCGGGTTCCGGCCGACGCGTCGGCCCTTCTGCCGGACCGAAAAGCTGCCGAACGAGGATATCTTCACCATCTCGCCGCGCGTCAACGCCACGACCACCTCGTCGAGAACCCGCTCGACCAGTGCCGCTGACTCGTTCCGGGAAAGGCCGACCTCCTGGTAGACCGCTTCGCTCAGATGCGCTCGTGTGATTGTCCGCCCGGCCATCCGCCCCCCGGCTACGCTGCGCGGTTCCTCGCATCACCTAAGCAGACCGACGCATAGGCGTCAATCCGCCATCACCATGATTTGCAACGACTTGTCGCCGTCCCGGATGCGCGGTCGGCGCCCCGAGCCTACCACCGGATAAGGCTGGAACCCCAGGTGAATCCGCCCCCCATGGCCTCGATCAGCACCAGCTGGCCCGGCTGGATGCGCCCGTCCGCGGCCGCCTCCGCCAGGGCCAGGGGGATCGATGCGGCCGAGGTGTTGGCATGGCGGTCGACCGTCACCACCACCTTCTCGGGCGGCAGGCCGAGCTTGCGGCCCATGGCGTCGATGATCCGGCGGTTCGCCTGGTGCGGCACCAGCCAGTCGATCTCGTCGGGGCGGATGCCGGTCGCCGTCAGCGCCTCGTCGACCACCTCGGCCAGGCGGTTGACGGCGTGGCGGAAGACCTCCTGCCCCTTCATCCGGACATGGCCGACGGTGCCGGTGGTGGACGGCCCGCCATCGACGTAGAGCGCGTCGCGGTGGCGGCCGTCGGAATGGAGATGGGTCGTCAGGATGCCGCGATCGGCATTGGTGCCGGTGCCCTCTTCGGCCCGCAGCACGACCGCGCCCGCGCCGTCGCCGAACAGGACGCAGGTGGTCCGGTCCTCCCAGTCGAGCAGCCGGGTGAAAGTCTCGGCCCCGATCACCAGGGCGGCCCGCGCCTGGCCCAGCCGCAGGCAGTTGTCGGCCATGGCGAGCGCATAGACGAAGCCCGAGCAGACCGCCTGCACGTCGAAGGCGAAGCCGTGGTGGATGCCCAGCGCCGCCTGGACCTGGGTGGCCGAGGCCGGGAAGGTATCGTCCGGGGTGGTCGTGCCGAGCACGATCAGGTCGACGTCGTCCGGCCCCATGCCCGCCCGGTCGAGCGCAGCCCGGGCCGCCGATGTCGCCAGGGAGACGGTGGTTTCGTCCGCGTCGGCCATGTAGCGGCCGGCGATGCCGGTGCGCTGGCGGATCCATTCGTCCGATGTCTCGACGCCGCGGGCGACCAGGTCGTCGTTGGTGACCCGCGCGCGCGGCAGGGCCGAGCCGAAGCCGGCGACGACGGAACGCAGCCGGCTCACGGCGCGACCACGGCCGGCGTGCTGCCGAAGCTCGGATGGAGGTGCTGGAACTCCTCGCGGACCTTGTCGAGAAAACCGTGCAGGGCCATGTCGACCGCCACCCCGATCGCGTTGGCGAAGCCCAGCGCGTCGGCACCGCCATGGCTCTTCACGGCGATGCCGTTGAGGCCGAGGAAGACCGCGCCGTTGTAGCGCCGCGGATCGAGCCGGCGGCGCAGCTTGTGCAGCGCCGGGCGGGCGAAGAAATATCCGATGGAAGCCAAGGGCGAACTCTGGAAAGCGCTGCGGAGCGACTGGGAAAACAGCTTGACGGTGCCTTCGGCGGTCTTCAGGGCGACGTTGCCGGTGAAGCCGTCGGTGACGATCACGTCCACCGTACCGGCGGCGATGTCGTTGCCTTCGATGAAGCCGTGGAAGGCGATCGGCAGGCCGGCATCGCGGAGCCGCTGGCCCGCGACGCGGATGCTCTCGTGGCCCTTCTGGTCCTCGGCCCCGACATTGAGCAGGCCGACCGTGGGACGGGCCAGCCCCAGGACCGTGCGCGAGAAGACCTCGCCCATCACCGCGAACTGGAACAGATTGTCCGCGTCGCAGTCGATGTTGGCGCCGAGGTCGAGCATCACGCTCTCGCCGCGGAGCGTCGGGAAGAAGGAGCAGATCGCCGGACGGTCGATGCCGGGCAAGGTGCGCAGCACCAGCTTGGCCATGGCCATCAGCGCGCCCGTGTTCCCGGCCGACACGACGCCCGCCGCGTGGCCTTCCTGAACCGCGTTGATGGCCAGGCGCATGCTCGACTGCCGGCCGTTGCGCAGCGCGATCGACGGCTTGGCATCGCCGGCCACGACCGCGTCGGTGTGGACGATCCGCGCACGGTCCCTCAGCTTCGGCAGCTTCTCCAGCATCGCCGAAAGCTTCGGCTCGGGACCGAACAGCAGGAAATCGACCTGCGGGAAGCGGGTAAGGGCCAGATTCGCGCCATCGATCACGATGTCCGGCGCGTTGTCGCCGCCCATCGCGTCGAGAGCGATGGTCAGGCGCTCGCCCAACGCCGCCCCGCCCCTCGCCTCCCGTGCCGGATCAGGCGCCGGCCGCTGCCACCACTTCGCGGCCATCGTAATGGCCGCAGGCGCCGCACACGTGATGGGGGCGCTTCAGCTCGCCGCAGTTCGCGCACTCGGCGTGTGCCGACGGCGTCAGCGCATGATGCGAACGGCGCATGTTGCGGCGGGACTTGGAAGTCTTTCTCTTCGGGACGGCCATGATACTGCTTTCCTAGAGGCAAACGGGTAGGCGGCGCGAAAGGCCGGGCGTTGTATCCGATCCGATACGGGCGTGCAATCAGTAGTCGCGATCCCGCCGCGAGGGACGCGGGCGCGCGGATTGGGCTGACGGGCGCTTCTCCGGTCCGGCCGTTTCTTGCAGCCCCCCGGCCTCGCCGTCAAGGGATTCCACGGAATCGGCCAGCCCTTCCACCTCCAGCTGCGCGCCGGCGGCGCGCGGATAGGGGTCGAGCGCGACCGACAGTTCCTGCGCCGCCGCCTCCCCGATGTCGATGTCGCTGCCTTCCAGCACCTCGACCACCTCGTCCTCGAAGGCGAGGTCGACCTCCTCTCCGTCCTGCTCCCGGGTGAAGAGCAGCACGAAGTCCGATTCGACCGTCTGCGGCACCGGCTCCAGCGTCACCACACAGCGCTGCGTCACCCGGGCGTCGATGTGGCCGTCGAGGCGGATGGCGGTTCCGCCATTGACCGCCTTGAGGCGGATCGACGCCTCCAGGCTGTCGATGGCGATCAGGTCGAAGCGCCGGGCGAGCGCCGCGCGCTCGTCCGGGTCGGCCGCGATCGTCCGGGCGAGGCCGCGGCGGTCGATTCGCTCGACGGCGACCAGGCGCGAGAATTCCGGGACGGGCGGGTTGGTGGTCATGATGCCTGGCCTTCGGCGATGGGGCTCGGGGAGGGCGGCGGCGCGGGGAAGGCGACCTGCCCGGCGGCGATGGCGGCGGTCGGCTGGCGGGCGAGATCGGCCACGACCCGGCGCGCATAGGCCGCCAGCCTCGCGGTCGGCACCGCCCCCTCCCGAACGGTGCCATAGAGGTTGCGGCGCAGAGCTGCCTCCAGCCCGGGATCGTCGCCGGCCAGCGCCTCGCGATAGGCGGCCATGCGGCCGTAGAAGCCCTGCGCCATGTGCTGGATGCGCTTGCCGACCCCCATGTCGCCGGCGCCCATCTCGCGCAGGCTGCGGTCCATGTCGGCGAACAGCCGGTCGAACAGCGCCTGGGCCAGCTCGCGGGCGCTCTCCCCCTCGCCCGCCAGCCGGTGCAGGACGAGGAAGGCGTGCAGCGCGATCAGCTCGAACCGCCCGTCCACCGAATCCGGCACCGCGTGGCGCAGGTAGAATTCGGGCCGGCGTGCCTGCTCCACCACCGCCACATAAAGATGGGCGGCCGCCACCTCCGGCCCCTCCCTGCGCGCGAACCAACGCCCCAGTGCCATCCACTCCCTCGCGATGCGCCGTTTGCTACAATATTGACAGCCGGCCACGACGGCGGCACGTTCCGGCTGCCCAGAGCATGGTAATCGGGGAACGCCGGGTCAACGGGTGCCCGCTGCCCGGCCGTTCCACGGGTCGCCCTGCCCATGCCCCTTTTTCGCAGAGGCCGCAAGATGACCGTCCCGACGAGGATCCTAGCCGCTCTCTTCTGCGCGGGCCTGCTCGGCTCGGCCTGCTCGCCGATCGTCAACCAGCACGGCCATCTCGTGGCCTCCGAGAAGCTGGCGGAGATCCGCCCGGGCACGACCACCAAGGACGAGGTGCGGCGCATCCTGGGCTCCCCCTCGACGCTCTCCACCTTCAACGACGGCAGCTGGTACTATGTCAGCCGGCGCACCTCGCAGGTCGCGTTCTTCGCGCCCAGCACCGAGGACCAGCAGTCGATCGCCATCGACTTCGATGGCGGCGGAGTCGTCACCGGCGTGCGCCAGTTCGACCTGCGCGACGCCCAGCCGGTCGAGAACGTCGCCCGCCAGACCCCCTCGGTCGGCAAGGAGCTGGGCTTCGTCGAGCAGCTGATCGGCAATATCGGCAAGTTCAACACCTCACGGCGCAGCGACTCCGGCAGCCGCGGAGAGATCTGAGGCTCAGCCGGCGCGGGCACGCAGATCGGCCAGGAGGGCGTCGGGCACCCCGACGCCCTCTTCGCTTGCCCGGGCCCGGGCGGCGAGCCGGCGGTCGCCCGGCAGGCGGACGCCGTCCTGCCCCGCCGCTGCCGCCAGCAGCACCGCCACCCGGTCGAGGAAGCCGGGCCCGGCCAGTGCCGGCGGGTGGATGGCGAGGAACAGATGGCCGATGCGCGGCCTCGGTCCGTCGGCGGTGAAGAACGACCCGGCCTCGTAGCCGTAGTTGCCCCCGGTCAGCCCGGCCGCCAGCAATTCCACCATCAGCGCCAGCGCCGCCCCCTTGGCGTCCCCCAGCGGCAGCATGGTGCCGGCCAGCGCCGCCTTGGCGTCGGTCGTCGGCCGCCCCTCGGCATCGACCGCCCAGCCTTCGGGAATGGCCTCCCCCTTCTGGGCCGCGACCATGATGCGGCCGCGCGCCACCTTGGACAGGGACAGGTCGACGACCAGCGGCGGCCCGCCGGCCCGCGGGCAGGCGAACGCGATCGGGTTGGTGCCGTAGAGCGCGCGGTGCCCGCCCCAGGGGGCGAGGGCCGCCGGCGAGTTGGTGAAGGCGAGGCCGACCAGCCCCGCCGCCGCCAGCCGCTCGACATGGTGCCCGGCCACCCCGAAATGGTGCGAGCGGTGCACCCCGACCGCGACGATGCCGGTCTCGGGCGCCAGCGCCGCCGCCCGGTCGAGCCCCAGCCGCACGGCCGGGAAGGCAAAGCCGTCGGCGGCATCGACCGACAGCGTGGCCGCCGCGGTCTGCCGCACTACCGGCTGCGCGCGCCCGTCGACCTTGCCCGAGCGGACCTGGTCGGCATAGGCGGGCAGCCGGGCGACGCCGTGCGAGGCGATCCCGTCGGCATCGGCCGCCACCAGCGCCGCGGCGACGACGGCGGCATTGGCGTCGCCGGTGCCGGCGCGGCGCAGCACGGCCGCCGCCAGTTCACGCAGTCCGTCGAGCGGGACCTGGGCCATCGGTTATCCCTTCACCACAGCAGCGAGAAGCCGGACGCGAGCAGGAGCCACAGCACGATCCGGCGATAGGCCTGGTCGTCGACCAGGCGATAGAGGCGGAAGCCCGCCCACAGCCCGGCCACCACGATCGGCGTGCCGATCAGGAACATCTCGCCGGTGCGCCATTCGAGGGTGCCCGCCGCGGCCAGGGAGGCGATCGTCGTCAGATGCATGACCAGCAGATAGGGCTGGTAGGCCTGCCGCTGCTCGTACTTGTTCCAGGGGCGGAGCGCGCACCACAGGGTGACGATCGGCCCGCTGAAGCCGGTCATCCCGCCCAGCACGCCGCTGACGAAGCCGATGCCGGCATCGGCCGGCCGGCCGCCGCCGCGGATCCGCCCGCCATTGTCCGGGCGCAGCAGCAGGAAGCCCGTATAGGCGATCATGAAGATGCCGATCGCGAACTGGAAGGCGTGCGGATCGAGGGAACGGACGATCCACACCCCGAGCGGCACCCCGACCAGCCCGCCAGCGATGAAGGGCAGCGAAGGCCGCAGGTCGATCTCCCGGCGCATGTTCCACAGGGCATAGCCCTGGGTCAGGACGCCGAAGCAGACGACCAGGCCGATCACCTCCAGCGGATCCAGCACGCGCAGCCAGATGGGCGCCGCGACCAGCGCGAAGGCGAAGCCGACCAGCCCCGACACGAAGCCCGCCAGGCCTGCTCCCAGCAGGAACAGGCCCATGACGAGGGTCATCGGGGCAACAGGTCGCGCACCCGGTCGGCGATGGCCAGTGCCGCGGTCAGGCCCGGCGATTCGATCCCGAACAGGTTCACCAGCCCGGCGATGCCGTGCACCTCCGGCCCGTCGATGCGATAGTCGGCGGCCGGCTGGTCGGGGCCGGAGATCTTGGGGCGGATCCCGCTGTAGGCCGGTGCCAGGGCCCCGTCCGGCAGGTCGGGCCAGTAGGTCCGCACGGCCGCGTAGAAGCCCTCGCAGCGCCGCGGATCGACATCGTAGTCGATCTCGTCGATCCACTCCACGTCCGGACCGAAGCGGGCCTGGCGGCCGAGGTCGATGGTGACGTGGACGCCGAGCCCATGCTTGTCCGGGATCGGGTAGATGAGGCGGCCGAACGGCTGGCGGCCGACCAGGGAGAAGTAGTTGCCCTTGGCGTAGAGCTGCGGCGGCACGCTCTGGCTCGGCACGCCGGCGATCGCGGCCGCCACGGAGGGGGCGTGCAGGCCGGCCGAGTTGACGACCGCCCGGCAGCGCACCGTCATCGGCTCCTCGCCGCCCGCCTCCAGCACGATGCCGTCGCCGTCCACCCGCCCGCGCAGGACCGGGGTGTGGAAGGCGATCATCGTCCCCGCCGCCTCGGCATCGCCCTGCAGCGCCAGCATGAAGGAGTGGCTGTCGATCACCCCGGTCGAGGGCGAGAACAGCGCCGCCGTGCAGCGCACCGCCGGCTCCATGCGGCTGACCTCGGCCGGGGTCATCATCACCAGGTCCGGCACGCCGTTGGCGACCGCCTTGGCCTGGAGCGCGTGCAGGTACGGCACCTGGCCGTCGTCGGTCGCCACGATCAGCTTGCCGCAGTCCAGGAACGGCACGGCGCGCTCGCGGCAATAGGCGTAGAGGCGCTGCTTGCCCTCCACGCACAGCCGCGCCTTCAGGCTGCCGGTCGGGTAGTAGATGCCGGCGTGGATGACCTCGCTGTTGCGCGAGCTGGTCTCGGTGCCGATCGCTTCCGCCCGGTCGAGGACGACGACCTCGCGGCCGGCCTCCGCCAGGGCCCGGGCGACGGCAAGGCCGACGACGCCGGCGCCGATCACGACGCAGTCGAGGGATTCCATGATGATGAACGAAGGCCCGGATGGTGGATGGTCGGCCGGCACTCTAGCCGCGGGGCGCCCGCTAAACCAGATCGTCCGCACCGGCATCAGGCGCGGGCATCAGGCGCGCCCGGGCGCGGGCCCGATCGCGCGCGCCTGCTTCTCGAACCGCCGGACCAGGCGGTCGCGCCGCAGCCGCGACAGGCGCTCGATCCAGAAGATCCCGTCGAGCTGGTCGATCTCGTGCTGCAGGCAGACCGCGAGGAGCCCGTCCGCCTCCTCCACCGCCTCGGCCCCGTCCAGCCCCTGGAACCGCACGCGGACCCGCGCCGGACGCTCGACCTCGTCGCGGACGCCCGGCATGGACACGCTGCCTTCCGGATGGCGGGCCCGCTCGGGCGACGCCCATTCGACCACCGGGTTGGCATAGAAGCGCGGTCCGGCGGCCGGATCGAGCTCGATCGCGGCCAGGCGCAGGGGCACGCCGACATGGGCGGCGGTGATGCCGATGCCCGGTGCCGCGCGCATCGTGTCGACCAGGTCGCGGGCCAGGTCCCGCAGCGCCGCGTCGAACGCCTCGACCGGACGGCAGGCCCGGCGCAGCCCGGGATCGGGATAGGGAACGATCGGGCGGACGGTCATTCGGGCGACATCTCCGGCGGCAGGGTGCTAGGCTCGGCGGCAGTTCATGGCAGCTTCCCCCAAGAGTACCCCATCGCCAGCCGCCGCACGCCCGCCGTCGGTCCTGCGCGGCATCCTCTTCATGCTGGTGGCAACGGCCGCCTTCATGTCGATGCAGGCCGGCATCCGCCACATGACGGGCGAGCTGCACCCGTTCGTCGTCGCCTTCTTCCGCACCGTCTTCGCCCTGGTGGTGCTGGCGCCCTGGGTGCTGCGCATGGGGTCGCGCGCCTGGAAATCCGCCAGGCCCCGCGTCCACCTGTTCCGCGGCGCCATCAACACCGTGTCGATGCTGTGCAACTTCATGGCCCTGTCGATCACGCCGCTCGCCCAGGTGACGGCCCTGTCCTTCACCGCGCCGCTCTTCGCGACGCTCGGGGCGATCCTGTTCCTGGGCGAGAAGGTGCGGCTGCGCCGCTGGCTGGCGATCGGCACCGGCTTCGTCGGCACCCTCGTCATCCTGCGCCCGGGCCTGGCCGAGGTCGGCACCGGGCCACTGCTGGCCCTCACCTCGGCGGCCCTGTGGGCGATGGCGATGCTGATCATCAAGGTGCAGTCGCGCACCGATTCCAGCATCACCATCACCCTCTACATGGCGCTGGTGATGTCGCCGCTCGCACTCCTCTGCGCCCTGCCCTACTGGACCTGGCCGGACCCGGGCCAGCTGCTGATCCTGTTCGGCCTGTCCACGCTCGGCACCATCGGGCAGGTGGCGCTGGCCCAGTCGTTCCGCGAGGCGGACACGACCGTGGTGCTGCCGTTCGACTTCCTGAAGCTGATCTGGGCGACCGCGCTCGGCTTCACCCTGTTCGGCGAGGTGCCGGACCTGTGGACCTGGATCGGCGGCACGGTGATCTTCGCCTCCACCGTCTACATCGCCTGGCGGGAAGCGAAGACGAGACGGGACGCGCGCCTGCCGACGCGCTAGTCTTCCTTCATGGGCGTGCTGACTCGGTCGATTCTGGCTGCGTTCCTGGTCGTCGGCGCGACGCCGCCCGCGGCGCTGGCGATCGAGCCGGTCGATGTCGAGCTGGTGCTGGCGGTCGACGTGTCGCGCTCGGTCGACGAGGTCGAGGCGCAGCTGCAGCGCCAGGGCTATGTGGAGGCGTTCCGCAACCCGCGCATCATCCGCGCCATCGCCAACGGCCCGCTGGGCCGCATCGGCGTCACCTACGTCGAATGGGCCGCGGTCGATTTCCAGCGCCACATCATCGGCTGGACGCTGATCGAGGACGAGGCCAGCGCGCGCGCCTTCGCCGACCGGCTGGCGGCATCGCCGCGCCAGTCCTGGGGCTGGACCTCGGTCTCCGGCGCGATCGACTTCTCGGTCCCGCTGTTCGGCCAGGCGTTCGAGGGCACGCGGCAGGTGATCGACATCTCCGGCGACGGCCGCAACAATTCCGGACGCCCGGCCGCCGCCGCCCGCGACGAGGCGGTGGCGAAGGGCATCACCATCAACGGGCTCGCCATCATGAACGACCGGACCAATTTCGGCCGGCCGCCCGACCGCGAGCTCGATGCCTGGTACCGCGAGAACGTGATCGGCGGCCCCGGCGCCTTCCTGGCGGTGGCCGAGGATTTCGAGGCGTTCGGCGAGGCGGTTCTCAACAAGCTTCTCAAGGAAATCGCCGACCAGACTGATATTCCAGCGCTTCCAGGCGGTGGCTGAGGCGCATGCGCCGGACGGCCCATGCGCTGGGGGTCCTGGCAGCCCTGCTGGCCGCGGGGGCGGCGCGGGCCGACGGCGTGCCGGTCGACCTGGAGCTGGTGCTGGCGGTCGACGTCTCGCACTCGATCGACGAGGCCGACGGGCGCCTGCAGCGCGAGGGCTATGCCCGCGCCTTCCGCGACCCGCGCATCGTCGATGCCATCCGCTCCGGCCGGACCGGGAGCATCGCCGTCACCTATGTCGAGTGGTCGGCAGCCGAGTACCAACGGGTGGTGGTCGGCTGGTCGCAGATCGACGGCAAGGAGGCGGCCGACGGCTTCGCCGCGCGCCTGTGGGCGCAGCCGCGGGTGTCGCAGAGCTGGACCGCGATCGGCGCCGCCATCGATGCCGGGGTGATCCTGATCGAAGGCAACGCCTTCGAGGGGCAGCGCAAGGTGATCGACGTGTCGGGCGACGGGGTCAACAACCATGGCCGCCTGCCGGCCGCCGCCCGCGACGCGGCGGTCGCGGCCGGGGTGACCGTCAACGGGCTGGCCATCATGCGCCCCAAGCCGGCCTGGACCTGGCCGCCGGAGCCGCCGCTCGATGAGTATTACCGCGACCATGTGGTGGGCGGGCCGAACAGCTTCCTGATCGTCGCCACCGAGGCCCAGGCATTCCCCAACGCCATCCTGCAGAAGCTGCTGCGCGAGATCGCCGACGCCGAGGGCCCGCCGGTCGAGCGCGTGGCGCGCACCATGCTGGCGGAGCGGGAGACGGATCAGTAGGCGCGCCGGACATCGGCAGGAATGTGCCTCGATCAGGCTCGGGATGAGTTCCCACCGGTCGGCCCGATCCGCCGGGAATGAAATCGCCGGCGGCCACCGAATGGAGTACTGGCCGACGGCTAAAGCGCCCTTCGACTGCGCTCAGGGTGAGGAAATTTCCTTTATCCACGAGTGCTTCCGCCGATCGAGACGGCCCTCATCCCGAGCGTAGTCGAGGGACGCTTTGGCCGATGGGCAGCGTCCCGCTTTCATTTATAATTTATCTATATAAATCAATATATTGCGAATAATATCTCATTCCATATCTGAGGATAGAGGCCGCCGGACGATGCGTTCCGGCGGCCGCCTTCCCTCTATTCCGCCGCGGCCGCGCGGTTGACCGCGGCCATGCGGTCGAAACCGTCCGCCAGGTCCTCGATCAGGTCCTGCGGATCCTCCAGGCCGATATGCAGGCGCAGGACCGGGCCGGCGCCGGCCCAGCGGGTGGCGGTGCGCAGGTCCTCGGGGTGGGAGGGCAGGATCAGGCTCTCGAACCCGCCCCAACTGGCGCCCATGGCGAAGAGGCGCATGCCGTCCAGCAACGCGTCCACCCCGGGCTTGGCAGCGGGCTTGAGCACCATCGAGAAGAGCCCGCAGGCGCCGAGGAAATCGCGCTTCCACAACTCGTGGCCGGGCGCCCCGGGCAGGGCCGGATAGAGCACCTCGGCCACCTCCGGCCGGTCGCGCAGCCAGGCCGCGATGTGCAGCGCGCTCTCCTGGTGCTGCTTCAGGCGCACCGCCATGGTGCGCAGGCCGCGCAGGCCGAAATAGACGTCGTCGGGCCCGGCGCAGTAGCCGAGGTCGGCCATCGACTGGCGCACCGGCAGGAAGCATTCCTGGTTGGTGACGATGGCGCCCAGCATCGCGTCGGAATGGCCGACGATGTACTTGGTCGCGGCGTGGATGGAGACGTCGACGCCGCGCTCGAACGACGGGAAGAAGTAGGGCGTGCCCCAGGTGTTGTCGTGCAGCACCTTGACGCCGCGGGCGTGCGCGGCCGCCGCGATCGCCGGGATGTCCTGGATCTCGAAGGTGAGCGAGCCCGGGCTCTCGCAATAGACGACCTTGGTGTTGGGCCGGATCAGCCCGGCGATGCCGCCGCCGATCAGCGGGTCGTAGTAGGTGACCTCGACCCCGAAGCGCTTCAGCACCTTGTCGCACAGGTTGCGGGTCGGCCCATAGACCGTGTCGGCCACCAGCACATGGTCGCCGGCCGAGACGAAGGCCAGCATGGCCACCGTGATCGCCGCCAGGCCGGACGAGACCAGCATCGCGCGGTAGCCGCCCTCGATGCCGGCCAGCGCCTCTTCCAGCGCGAAGATGGTGGGCGTGCCGGAACGGCCGTAGGTCACGCCCTCGAACTTCTTGGCACGCGCGGCCTCGCGCGCCGCCACGGTCGGGAAGGTGATGGTGGAGGCGTGGTAGACGGGCGGGTTGACCGCGCCGTGATTGTCGCGCGGGTGGCTGCCGAGATGCGTCAGCAGCGTGTCCCGACGCATCCTCGCCTGGTGTTCCTTGTCCATGAACGGACCCTCGTTCTGCGGGGTGGGTTTCTTGGTTTGAAGATTGAGACGGTCAGGCCGCGGTCACCACGCGGAAGCGGGCGTCGCCGTCGCGCTCGACCTGGGCGACCAGGTCGACTTCCCAGGTCAGGTACTGGTGCATCGCCTCCTCGATCCCGGTGTCGCGATCGTAGGGGCGGTACCATACGTCGCGCGGCTCGTCGGCCATGTTCTCGAAGCCCTTGGCGAGCGGCAGACCGGCCGCCTTCCAGCCGCGGGTGCCGCCGGCCAGCACCGCCGCCGGCCGGCCCAGGATGCGGGCGGCCTCCGGTGCGGCCAGTCTGGCGAACATCCCGTCGGACGAGGTGACGACCACCAGCTCGGCCGCGGGGACCTTGGGCAGGGAGGCGGCGAACTGCGAGCGCACGGCGAACCAGGAGCCTGGGATGTGGCCGGCGCGGTAGCGCAGGCTGGTATCGATGTCGACGACGGTCGCCCGGCCCTCGGCCAGCAGCGCCTGCAGCTCGGTGGACGTCACCTCGCGCACCTCGGGCAGCCCGCCCAGGATCTCCATCGGCGCCGGCCCGGCGACCAGGGCCCGGCCCGAGAGCCCGTCGGCCAGCACGGCCGCCTCCCAGCCCATCTGGATCAGCCAGGACGCGGTCATGGTCGCGCGCACCCCGTCATTGTCGACCACGACGATGCGGGCGCCGCGGGTGCCGACATAGGTGTCGGTCGCCTGCACCAGCTGCCCGCCCGGGGCGTGGCGCGAATCCGGGCGGTGGCCGGCCTCGAACTCCTCGGGCGTGCGCACGTCGAGCAGGAAGGTGGTCCGCCCCTCCTCCGCCCGCCAGGCGGCAAGCTGCGCCTCGTCGATGGTCGGCACGCCGACCCGGGCGCCGACGGCGGCGGCCATTTCCCGGGCGCGCGCGATGCCCTCCGCGCTGGGGGCGGGCGCCATGCGGCCCGCGCCGCGGTCCACCTGCAGGCCGGCCAGATGCCAGCCCATGGTGCCGTTCTTGAGCGCGACGACCCGGTTCGGCAGGCCGGCATTGATCAGCGACTGCGCGCCGATGATGCTGCGGGTGCGGCCGGCGCAGTTGACGACGACCAGCGTGTCCGGGGACCGGACGATGTCGTTGACCCGGTAGACCAGTTCCGCCCCCGGGCAGTCGATGCCGGTCGGGATGCTCATGTTGACGTATTCGGGCCAGGGCCGGCTGTCGAGCACCACCATGTCGGTGCCGGCATCCATCAGCGCCTGGATCTCGGACGCCTCCAGCCGCGGCGTCTCGCAGGCATGCTCGACGATCTCGCCGAACGCCTTGCTCGGCACGTTGACGCCCGAGAAGATCTCGTAGCCGGCGGCCTTCCACGACCCCTGCCCGCCCGCGAGCACGGAGACGTCACGATAGCCGGCCTGCTGCAGCTTGGCGGCGGCACGGTGGGCCAGCGTCTCGTCCTCGTCGACCAGCACGATCCGGGTCGACCGGCGCGGCACCACGGGGGCGAAGCGCGGCTCGAAGCGGCTGAGCGGGACCGAGATGGCGAGGAACAGGTGGCCGTCGCTGAACGGCCCCTCCTCGCGCACGTCGACCAGGGCCAGCTCGCCGCCGTCGCCCAGCATGGCCTTCAGCTCGGCCGCCTCGACCAGCGGCGCCTTGACGATCGCGGGCGGCGGGAAGATGGCGGACGTGCCGGACGCCGTCTCGAAGACGCGGCGCTGCGGCAGGTGTTCCAGGCTCATGCCGTACATGTGCAGGTGGAGCGAGGGCTGCTTGCCGGCGACATGGATGGAATGGATGTCGTCGGGCCCGAAGCTGACCGAGTTGCCGCGGCGGACCGTGTATCCGCCCGTCTCCTCCAGCGTCGCCACCCCCTCCTCGGCGCCGTTGTCGGTGCGCTTCCAGAAGGTGTTGCGCTCCTCGCCGTAGACGCCGCTGATCACCGCCCAGGTGGTGTGGTCGTGCGGCGGCTGCGCCTTGCCGGGTACGCCGGCCGAGGCGTAGAGGGCGAAGCGGTGGTCGGCATCCTCCGACAGGCGGTAGATGGTGCCCTTGCCGCCGGCGACCGCGAAGTGCGCCGGCGGGAACAGCGCGGTCTGGGCTGCCAGCGCCGTCACCTCGGCCGCGATCGCGTCCAGGGCCTGGCGCCCCGTCCCCTGGGTCGCCTCGATCGCACGCACCCGCGCGACGGTCGCGGCGACCGCCGCGGCCCGCTCGCTCTGCACCGACATTCTCGGATCCTCCCGGATTGGCTTCGTGGATTGATGTTGGGGAACGATACTAGCCGAACCCGCCGGCCGCGGCACCGCCATCCGCCCCGCCGCCCCCGAGAAATTCTCGCCCGCTCCGATACGCCGCGGGCCGGGCCGCGCGACACCCGGCTTCCGAACCCGCCCCGACCCCTGCTATAAGGGCGCCGGCCTGTCCCCGTAGCTCAGCAGGATAGAGCACAGGATTCCTAATCCTGGGGTCGTGAGTTCGAATCTCGCCGGGGACGCCATTTAATATCAATAGGCTACGCGGTTTTCTTGCGGCTGTGCGTTAACCGTTCGGCCGGCTTGGTTGGGACTTTGCCCAATGTCCGCGCCAGATCGAGGCCGGAGGGTTCGCCGTCCACCCTACTCCTCGAAGCGGGTCATGCCGTCGCGGTCGCGGTCGTACCGTCTTGCGAGGGGAAACGGCGGCAGCCAGGACTCGCGGCGGATGGTCCAGCTTTCATAGGTCGGCAGCAGCTGGTCCGGGGCATCCAGGGATCCGAGGTGCACCTCGATCTCGTCCCCGCTGCGCGCGAAGACCGACGAGCCGCAGCGGGGACAGAAATGTCGCCCGGCATAGTCCCGGGTTTCCCCCGCGATCGTGACCGCCTCCCGGGGGAACACCGCGGCGGCGTAGAACAGGGCTCCATGGTGCTTGCGGCAGTCTAGGCAGTGGCACAGTCCGACCCTGAACGGCCGTCCCGATGCCACGATGCGGACATCGCCGCACAGGCATCCGCCCGTGAACCGGTCCATGCGGCCTCGCCTCCAGCGATCAGCCTGCGGCCTTGTCCGCCGCCAGCATCTTCGGCAGCAGCACGTCCTTGATCATCGCCGCCAGCGGCTCCCGCAGCTTCGGCAGGAAGGTGACGGTGTAGATCAGCCGGAGGGACGCCAGGAAGTGGCGGTTCTCCTCGAACAGCCGGTATTCCTCCTCCGGCTTGTCGGCGAAATAGGCCTTCAGGAAACCCTCCAGCAGGCGGGCGCCGTCCTCGCCCGGGATCTTCGTCGCCAGCTCGCTGATGCCCAGCTCCGGATAGCCGTAGATGGTGCACAGGAGGCCGACGTCGAACAGGTAGTGGCCGCGCGACAGGTCGCCCATGTCGATGATCACCGGCTCGCCCGCGCGGATCATGATGTTGCTGGTGTGCAGGTCGAAATGCACGCAGGTATCGGCATCGGGGATCGCGTCCAGCTTGCGCTGCAGGAACCCGATCTCCTCCGCCGACAGGAAGAAGGCCATCTGGTCGATGTAGGACCGGAAGCTCTCCTTGATGTCCGGGAAGATGCCGGGATCCGCCTTCGTGTCGTGGACGGCCTGGGTGATCCGAGCCAGCCGCTCGGCGTGCCGGTCGATGGCGGCCAGATCGTTGCGGATGACCGCGCTGAACAGGGTCGCGTCCAGCATCTCGTAGACGACGCCGGTGCGGCTGCCGCAGGCGACGACGTCGTAGGAGATGGCGGTGGGTATCCCCAGCACGAAGGCCGCCTTGGCGAACGCCTTCTCCTTCTCGGCGATCGCCGGCTCCACCCCCTCGTTGTAGAGCTTGACGATCGTCTCCTCGTCGAGGCGATAGCATTCGCCGCAGACCCCGGCGGACAGGAACTCCAGCCCGTCGATGGAGATCTGCCGCACCTTGCCCCGGCTCGGGATCAGGCTGGAGAGGCCGGTCATGTCCAGCACCTCCTGCACCTCGCGCGGCACGTTGGTCAGCAGCATCGTGCCGCCCGCCGCCGTCAGCTGCTTCTGCGCGCGCAGAAGCTCCCGCAGCCCGGCGCTGGAGATGTAGGGGCAGCGATCGAAGTCCAGGACGAGGTGCCGGACCCCCTCCAGCGCGAGTTCCCGCGCCAGGACCGGCGCCGTGGCGATGTCGAGCCGGCCGTCCAGGGCCAGGGTCAGCCGGTCGTCCGCACGCTGGGCATTGATGAGCATGGCCTGGCCGTCTCCGTTCCATGGCCGACGCCTGCGGCCGGTCCATCCTGTTGGGTCGAAATCGCCAGGCGCCGACTGCGGCGGCTGGCCGCCGCAGTCGGTGCGATCGCCGGCATTCGGGGCCGCCGCCCCGTGCGTGTCAAGCACCCGGACTCGGCACCGCCAGCCGGCGCCGGCAGGGGGCACATCGCGCGATAGGCGCCGGGCCGCGCGGCCGGCTGGAACGACACGTCATGGGCGAGCAGCGGCTCCATGACGGCTGGATGCGCGCTCAACCCTGGGAAGAAGAGCGCACCTGCTGCGAAGCCTGGGTGAAGGCATCCGCCCTCCGGGATCGCACAACCACCGGACGAATTGTCAGATGGTGAAATCTAGGTCTATTCCATAGGATGCAGCCTGGCCCGGGCGGCCCGCATCCCGCCCTTCCACGATGGCAGCGGCCCGAAGGACATCATGATCCCCCTGCTCCAGCTCCATCTCCTGGTTGCCTATCCGCCGTCCGCGCCCGAGCGGGACGCGGCCGGCCGGCCCAAGACCGCCATCTTCGGCAATCACCCGCGCCGGCGCATCTCGTCCCAGTCGCTGGTGCGCGCCTGGTGCGCCTCGCCCGTCTTCGCCACCACGCTGGCGGGTCATCTGTCGCGGCCGGTCCTGGAACTGGTCCCGGCGATCGGCAGCCGGCTGATGGCCGAAGCCGTGCCGGAGCCCGCGGCGCGCGCGGCGGCGGCGGCGGTCGCGGCCCAGTTCGCGCTGCCCGCCGGCTTCCAGGCCGACCGGGCCCTGCTGGCGCCGGCGGAACAGCGCCTCGCCCTGGCGCTGGCCCGCCGCATTGCCGCCGGCGAAGCCGTGACGGCCGCGCCGGGAGAGCTGCTGCGCCACGCCGACGATGCGGTCGACATCGCGCTCTTCGGCCGCGCCCTGCCGGGCCTGGCCGGGTTCGATCGCGAGGCCGCGGTCCAGGTGGCCCATGCCATCACCACCCATGGCTCGCCCCCGGAGGTCAATGGGTCCGGCGACGGCGCGCCCGGGATCGATGGCGCGCTCTACTATCTCTATCTCTGCATCGACCGCGGCCGGCTGATCAGCAACCTGGCGGGCGACGAAGCCCTGGCCCGGGCCGCCCTGGGCACGCTGGTGCTGACCGCGGCAACGGTGACCGCGCCGCGGGACGCCACTCCCTCCATGGCCGGGCCGGCGCCGGCCGGCTACATCCTGGCCGAGTCCGGCCGGGGCCCGGTGCGGACGCTGGCCGGGGCGTTCCTCGACCCGGTGGCCGGCTGCGACCTGATGGGCCGGTCGATCGCGGCCCTCGAATCCCACCGACACCGCCTGGCAGCCGCCTATGGCGAGACGCCCGAGACGGCGGTCATGGATGCCCATCTCGGCCGCGGCACGCTCGACGACATCGTCGCACTGGCGACCCGCTGACCGTCGTCCCGCACGCCCCGGCCGCGGATACTTGCATCGCCGTCGCGGTTGCCACCATATTGAACGCTTCATCCCCGGGGGAGCCGGCCGGGGCCGGCTGAGAGGTTTCCACCAGCGGGAAACGACCCCTTGAACCTGATCCGGGTCATGCCGGCGAAGGGAGAGGCGTCGTATCCCGTTGACCGTTTCCGCACCCTCCATCCGTCTCGACCGTGCCGGCGTCGCCTTCGATGGCCGGGCGCTGTTCGCCGATCTCGACCTCGACATCGAGGCCGGCCGCTGGACCTGCCTGCTGGGCCCGAGCGGGGTCGGCAAGTCCACTCTGCTGCGGCTGGTGGCCGGGCTGGTGCCGGGCAGCAGGGCCGGAGGGGTCGCGGCGGGCGATGGCGGGCCGGTCGCCGCCCGGGTCGCCTTCATGGCGCAGCAGGACCTGCTGCTGCCCTGGCTCGATGCCCGCGACAATGTCCTGCTCGGCGCGCGGCTGCGCGGCCAGCCCCCGGACCATGGCCGGGCCGAGGCGCTCCTGGCGGAGCTGGGGCTCGCCGCCGCCGCCCGGCAGCGCCCCGCCGCCCTGTCGGGCGGCATGCGCCAGCGGGTCGCGCTGGCCCGCACCCTGATGGAAGACCGGCCCATCGTCCTGATGGACGAGCCCTTCGCCGCCGTCGACGCCGTCACCCGGCTGCGCCTGCAGACCCTGGCGGCCGAACGCCTGGCCGGCCGCACCGTGCTGCTGGTCACCCACGACCCGCTGGAGGCGCTCCGGCTCGGCCACCGGGTCTTCGTCATGACCGGCCGTCCCGCCCGCCTGTCCGCTCCGATCCTGCCGCCGGGCACGCCGCTCCGCGCCGTCGACGACCCGGGCGTGCTGGCGCTCCAGGGCGAGCTGCTGCGCCGCCTGGCCGAAGATGGAGCCTGAGGGATGTATCGCGGCCTGATCACCGCGGCCGGGCTGGTCGCCGTCTGGGAGGCCGCCGCCCGCCTGCTGGAGCTGCCCCCCTACATCCTGCCGCCGCCGAGCGCGGTCGCCGTCGCCCTGTGGGTGCGCGCCGACCTGCTCGCCCACCACGCGCTGATCACCGCGACCGAGATCGTGCTGGGGCTGCTGTGCGGGGTGGTACTGGGGGTCGGCACCGCGCTGCTGGTGGTGCGCTCGTCGATCGCCCGGCGCTGGCTGCTGCCGGTGGTCATCGCCAGCCAGGCGGTTCCCGTCTTCGCCCTGGCGCCCCTGCTGGTGCTGTGGTTCGGCTACGGCCTCGCCTCCAAGATCGTCATGGCCGCGCTGGTCATCTACTTCCCGGTCGCGGCCTCCTTCTTCGACGGGCTGCGCACCACGCCCGCCGGCTGGATGGAGCTGGCCCGGACGATGGGTGCGCGCGAGGGCGCCATCCTGCGCCACCTGCGCATCCCGGCCGCCCTGCCCGCCCTGGCCCAGGGCCTGCGCATCGCCGCCGCCGTGGCGCCGATCGGCGCCGTCATCGGCGAATGGGTCGGCAGCGGCGCCGGCCTCGGATTCCTGATGCTGCACGCCAACGGGCGCATGCAGATCGACCTCCTGTTCGCAGCCCTGGTGGTCCTGGCCGCCATGGCGATCGCGCTCTACTACGGGCTGGACGCGCTCCTGCGCCGGCTCGTGCCCTGGCAACCGCAAACCCTGGGAAGCCCCCGATGAAGCCGATGCGCTGGATCCGCCGACTCGCCGCCGCCATCCTGCCGGCGCTGCTCGCCATGCCGGGCGCCCTGGCGCAGGCACCCGCCGCTCCACACAAGCTCGACGTGCTGCTCGACTGGTACGTCAACCCCGACCATGCGCCGCTGGTGGTCGCCCTGCAGCGCGGCTACTTCCGCGACGCCGGCCTCGACGTCCGACTGATCGCGCCCAGCGACCCGAACGACCCGCCGAAGCTGGTTGCCGCCGGCAAGGCGGACATCGCCGTCAGCTACCAGCCCCACCTGCACATCCAGACCAGCCGCGGCCTGCCGCTGGTGCGCATCGGCACCCTGATCGCGACGCCCCTGAACACGCTGGTCGTGCTGGAGACGAGTCCGATCCGGTCCATCGCCGACCTCAAGGGCAAGACGGTCGGCTTCGCCGTCGCCGGCACCGAGGACGCGACCATGTCGGCGATGCTGTCCCGACACGGGCTGACGGTCGCCGACATCACCCTCATCAATGTCGGCTTCGGGCTCACCCCGGCGCTCGCCAGCGGCCGGGTCGACGCGGTGATCGGCGCCTATCGCAACTTCGAGCTGACCCAGCTGGAGCTGATCGGCAAGAAGGGCCGGGCCTTCTTCGTCGAGGAGGAAGGGGTGCCGCCCTATGACGAGCTGATCCTGGTCGCCCAGCGCGGCCGGCTCAGCACCCTGCCGCTGCGGCCCTTCGTCGACGCGGTCGAGCGCGGCACCCAGTACCTGATCAACCATCCCGACGAGAGCTGGAAGCTGTTCCTGGCCGGCCACAAGCAGCTCGACGACGAGCTGAACCGGCGGGCCTGGCGCGACACCCTGCCGCGCTTCGCGCTGCGGCCGGGCGCGCTCGACCGGGCGCGCTACCAGCGCTTCGCGGAATTCCTGCGCGACAGCGGCGTCATCAAGAGCGTGCTGCCGCTGGACGAGTATGCGATCGAGCTGCCGCGCCGCTGAGCGCGCCGCCCGGCCCCGGTCGCGAGCGCGATTGCCAGGACGGGGGGCCCTCCTCTAGCTTCGGGACGACAGCGCCCCCCGAGCCTTCCGAGAGGGATACGGCCCCCATGACGGTCAAGACGATCCTGGTCTACCTGGCCAACGACGGCGAGGCCGAGCGCCGCCTCGCCACCGCCGCGGCGCTGGCGCGGCGCCTCTCGGCCCACGTCACCGCGCTCTATGCGACGGCGCCGGCGCAGATGCCGGCGGCGATCACCGGACGGGGCGCGTCGGCGGCCTATATCGGCGAGGCGATGGCGATCGCCCGCGAGAAGGCCGACCAGTTCCGCGCCCTGGTCGCCGAGTCCAGCCGGCAGGAGGGGGTCGAGATGGAGATGCATGTCGTTGACGGCGAGCCGATCGAGGTCATCAAGGCCGAGAGCCGCTTCGCCGACATCGCGCTGGTCGGCCAGAACCCGGCGATGACGGTGGACGACGTCGTCTCGCTGCACCCGATGGAGGAGCTGCCGCTGATGGCCGCATGCCCCTGCCTCGTGCTGCCGCACGGGCGGCCGGCGCCGGCATCGATCGGGCGGCGCGCGCTGATCGGCTGGAAGAACTCGCACACCACCGCGCGCGCCCTGCACGCGGCGGTCCCGCTGCTCGAATCGGCCGATTCGGCGGTCCTGCTGGCGATCGGCAAGGCCGGCTCCGACCCGTCGGCGGAGGCGGCGGCCACCTTCCTGCGCCGGCACGGCATCCCGGTCGAGGTGCGGGTGCAGAAGGGCGACGGGGACGATGCCGGCGCCACACTCCTCGCCACCGCCGCGTCGATCGACGCCGACCTGCTGGTGATGGGCGCCTATGGCCATACGCGCTGGCGCGAGATGATCTTCGGTGGTGCCACCGCTCATGTCTGCCGGCATATGACCCTGCCGGTCCTGCAGGCCCACTGAGGCCCGCAGGATCCGGGCGGCGGGGCTACCGGAAGAAGATCAGCGTCACCAGCGCGAACAGGGGGAGCAGGAAGATCGCGGCCCAGCCCATGTAGCCGAAGAAGCTCGGCATGCGCACGCCGCGCTCCTCGGCGATCGCCTTGACCATGAAGTTGGGCGCGTTGCCGATATAGGTGTTGGCGCCCATGAACACCGCCCCCGCCGAGATCGCCATCAGGGTCGAGGCGAGGCCGTTGGTGAGCTCGGCCGGATCGCCGCCGGCCAGGTTGAAGAAGACGAGGTAGGTGGGCGCATTGTCGAGGAAGCTCGACAGCCCGCCTGCCAGCCAGAAGTACCAGGCATCGATCGGCCGCCCGCCCGGGCCGGTGACGAGCGCGACCAGGCCGGCCATCGCGCCGTCCGGCCCCGCCCGCAGGATGGCGATGACCGGCACGATGGTGACGAAGATGCCGGCGAACAGCTTCGCCACCTCGACGATCGGCCCCCACGAGAAGGCGTTGCCGGCCCGCGTCTCGGCCCGGGTCAGGCGCATCGACAACAGCCCGATCGCGACCAGGGCGAGGTTGGAGGCGATGCTCTCCAGCGGCACCGGCACATGGTAGATCGTGACGTCCACGCCCGAGTGCCAGATGCCGCGCAGCAGCACCGCGCCCACGATCGCGCCCAGCAGCGGGATGTTGATGCCGCCCTCCACCCCGAGGCGCTCGCCCGACCGGTCGCTCGGCGGCGCCGTCGCTTCGCGGGAGAAGAGGTAGGTGTCGAGGAAGAAGAAGATCGCCAGCAGCGCGCCTACCACCAGCAGCATCGGCACGAAGAGCGCCGTGGTCGGCCAGAAGAACGGCACGCCCTTGAGGAAGCCCAGGAACAGCGGCGGGTCGCCGATCGGGGTCAGCGAGCCGCCGACATTGGCCACCAGGAAGATCAGGAAGACCATCACATGGGCCTGGTTGCGGCGCCAGGCGTTGGCCCGGATGAGCGGGCGGATCATCAGCATCGCGGCACCGGTGGTGCCCATCCAGCTCGCCAGCAGGGTGCCGATCGCCAGCATCGCCGTGTTGGTGCCGGGCGAGGAGCGCAGGTCGCCCACCAGGCGGATGCCGCCCGCCACCGTGAACAGCGCCCACAGGAGGACGATGAACGGGATGTATTCCAGCAGTGCCGTATGCACCACCTCGTAGGTGGCGATCGCCGGACCGAAAAGGATGGTCGCGGGGACGATGAAGGCCAGCGCCCACGCCGCCGAGACCTTGCCGAAATGATGGTGCCAGAACTGCGGCGCGAGCAGCGGCATGATCGCGATCGACAGCAGGATGCCGGCGAAGGGGATGCCCCAGGCCACGTTCAGGCCGATGCCCGACAGATGCGGCGCCCCCGCCTCCGCCGCCATGGCCGCAAAGGGGGCGAGCGTTGCTGCCGCACCCGATACCAGAACCGAAACGACCCGCTGCATCGCCCCCACCCTCAGCCGAAACCCGCCGCTCGTTTCCAGGACACGCGGGCCCTCAGGCCGGCGGGTTGGAGACCCCCGATGCCAGATGCGCCTCGGCCGCCGCGCGGCGCCGCCGGCTCCGGCGGGCGCGCAGGATCATGATAATCGCGAAGAGGACGAGGCAACTCAACAACAGCATGCCGATGCCCTGGACCCATTCCCCGGCGACCGCCTCGAACGCCTCGCCGAACACGTATCCGGCCCCGGCGAACGACAGCGCCCAGACGAAGGCGGCGATGAAGTTGAGGACCGCGAACCGCGCCGGCTGCACCCGGGCGACGCCGAGCGAGAACGAGGCGAAGTTGCGGACGCCGTAGATGAACCGGAAGGTCAGGATGAACCAGGTGCTGTTGCGCTGCACCTGGGCCAGCGCGCCGTCCACCCCGGCACGCCATTTGGGGAACTTCGCCAGCACCCTCGGGCCGTAGAGGCGGCCGATCCAGAAATAGGTCTGGTCACCGCAGAAGCTGCCGAACCAGGCGCACAGGAACAGCGTCCACCAGTCCAGCACCCCCTTCTGGGCCGCCACGCCTGCAATGATGACGAACGTCTCCCCCTCGAGAAACGTCCAGAAGAACGTGATGACGTAGAACCATGTGCCATAGTCGGCAATCAGTTGTTCAACGCTCACATCCTGGCCTCGACCATTGGAATTTCATCGGGTCCTGCCCATCTCCCGCCACCGCTGCTCGCCCCGACGGTCGTTGGTTGCGACTGCTTTGCGCCGAGGCGCCGCATGTGCCGCCGGTAGCGCGGCAACCTTGCTCAGAACGCCCTTCGCGCGCAAGCGCATTGTCGTGACGGAATGATCCATGCCGGCGCGCCCCGGGCCGACGCCTCGACGACTTGCCCCGGCCAAGGGCCGACGATAGGTTCGGCCCGAACGGCGCCGTCGAAGGAGTGGAACATCATGGACATGTCGGGCGAATACCGGATCGCCGCGCCGCGCGAGGCGGTGTGGGCCGCGCTGAACGACACCGAGCTCCTGCGCCAGTGCATACCGGGCTGCGAGGAGGTCGAGAAGACCTCGCCGACCGAGTTCACGGCCAAGGTGACGGCCAAGGTCGGGCCGGTGAAGGCCCGCTTCGGCGGCAAGGTCACCATGAGCGACCTCGACCCGCCCAACGGCTACCGCATCAGCGGCGAAGGCCAGGGCGGCGCGGCCGGCTTCGCCAAGGGCGGCGCCGAGGTGAAGCTGGAGCCGGACGGCGACGGCACCATCCTGCGCTACACCGTCAGCGCCAATGTCGGCGGCAAGCTGGCCCAGATCGGCTCGCGCCTGATCGACGCCACCGCGCGCAAGATGGCCGAGGAGTTCTTCAGCCGCTTCGCCGAGCTGGTGGCGGCCAATGCCGCCGCGGCGGCACCGCCCCCCGCCCCCGAATCCGCCGAGGCGACGCCGCAATCCGCCGTCGCAGCACCTCCCGAAGCGCCGGCCGAAGCCGCGACGCCCGCCACGGCCGCGATGGCGGAAAGCGCCGCCGCGCCGGCGCCGCCGGCCGCCGCGGCGCCGGCCGACCGGCCGCCCCCCGCCCCGCCCGCACCCGCCCGCTCGACGCTCAATCCGACCGTCTGGATCATCGGCCTGATCGCGCTCGCCGTGCTGATCCTGCTGGTCTTCGCGACGCCGCGCTGAACCGGCCCGGAGGCAGGCGCAAGGCACGCCCGCTACGGCTTGACCAATGTCCCCCGTCCGTCCGACAGTTGGCGGGCTGGGACGTATCATCGATGCATCGGCGGGCTCGCGGGCAATCGCGGCCAGCGGCGCATCGCTCAACCTGCTCGACCTCGAACTCTAGGGAGGAATCATGGCCAACACCGTCACCATGACGGTGAACGGCAAATCGGTGACCGGGGCCGTCGAGGCTCGCACCCTGCTCGTTCACTTCCTGCGCGAAACCCTGGGCCTGACCGGGACCCATGTCGGCTGCGACACCAGCCAGTGCGGCGCCTGCGTCGTCCATATCGACGGCAAGTCCGTCAAGAGCTGCACCATCCTGGCGGTGCAGTGCGCCGACACCGAGGTCACCACGATCGAGGGTCTGGCGACGGACGATGCCCTGCATCCCATGCAGGAAGCGTTCCGCGAGAACCACGGCCTGCAGTGCGGCTTCTGCACGCCCGGCATGGTGATGAGCGCGGTCGACCTCGCCCGGAACAACCCCGACCCGTCCGAGCACGAGGTCCGGGAATGGCTCGAAGGCAACCTGTGCCGCTGCACCGGCTACCACAACATCGTGAAGTCGGTGGTCGCCGGCGCCAAAGCCATGAGGGGATAGCGCCATGAACGCCCTGCCGGAGACCGGGATCGGCGCCCCCGTGCGCCGCCGAGAAGATTTCCGCTTCCTCACCGGGCGCGGGAACTACACCGACGACATCAACCGCCCGGGCCAGCTGCACGCCTGGATCGTGCGCTCGCCCCATGCCCACGCGACGATCGACGCGATCGACAAGGCGCCGGCCCTGGCATCGCCCGGCGTGGTCGCCGTCTATACCGGCGCCGACATGGTCAAGGCCGGCGTCGGCAGCCTGCCCTGCGGCTGGCTGATCCACAGCCGCGACGGCACGCCGATGATCGAGCCGCCGCACATCCCGCTGTCGCCGGAGCGCGTGCGCCATGTCGGCGACCAGGTGGCGGTGGTGATCGCGGAGACCCGCCAGCAGGCGCGCGACGGCGCCGAGCGGCTGGCGATCACCTACTCCGAGCTGCCGGCCGTCATCTCCATGCCCGACGCCGTGAAGCCCGGCGCGCCCCTGGTCTGGGACCAGGTGCCGCAGAACTCCTGCTACGACTGGGAGTTCGGCGACAAGGCGGCGGTCGACAAGGCGTTCCAGGAAGCGCACCACATCGCCCGGCTGGAGCTGGTCAACAACCGGCTGGTGCCGAACGCGATGGAGCCCCGCGCGGCGATCGGCGACTTCGACCGCGGCACCGGCGAGTACACGCTCTACACCACCAGCCAGAACCCGCACGTCATCCGCCTGCTGATGGGCGCCTACGTGCTGAACATCCCGGAATCCAAGCTGCGCGTGGTGGCGCCGGACGTCGGCGGCGGCTTCGGCTCGAAGATCTTCCACTATGCCGAGGAGGCGATCGTCACCTGGGCCGCGGGCAAGCTTCACCGCGCGGTGAAGTGGACGGCCGACCGCTCGGAATCCTTCATGTCCGACGCCCATGGCCGCGACCATGTGACGACGGTCGAGCTGGCGCTCGACAAGGACGGCAAGTTCCTGGCCCTGCACGAGCACACGCTCGCCAACATGGGCGCCTACCTGTCGACCTTCTCGACCTGCATCCCGACCATCCTGCACTCGACCCTGCTGGCCGGCGTCTACACGACGCCCGCGATCTATGCCGAGGTGCGGGCGGTCTTCACCAACACGGTGCCGGTCGACGCCTATCGCGGCGCCGGGCGGCCCGAGACGACCTTCCTGCTGGAGCGGATCGTCGACGTCGCCGCCGACGAGATGGGGATCGACCCGGCCGAGCTGCGCCGGCGCAACTTCATCCCGACCGACGCCTTCCCCTACCAGACGCCGGTCGCCCTGCAGTATGACAGCGGCGACTACTTCACCACCCTCGACATGGCGCTGAAGGAGGCCGACTACGCCGGCTTCGAGGCGAGGCGCGCCGAAGCGGCCCGACGCGGCGTCTATCGCGGCATCGGCATCTCCACCTACATCGAGGCCTGCGGCATCGCCCCCAGCCAGGTGGTGGGGGCGCTGGGCGGCCGTGCCGGTCTCTATGAGTCGGCCGAGGTGCGGGTCCATCCGACCGGCTCGGTGACGGTCTTCACCGGCACCCACAGCCACGGCCAGGGCCACGAGACGACCTTCGCGCAGCTCGTCTCCGACCTGCTCCAGGTGCCGATGGAGAGCGTCGAGATCGTCCATGGCGACACCAACAAGGTCGCCTTCGGCATGGGCACCTACGGCTCGCGGTCGCTCGCCGTCGGCGGCATGGCGATCATGAAGGCGGTCGAGAAGGTGGTGAACAAGGGCAAGAAGATCGCCGCCCACCTGCTCGAGGCGTCCGAGGCCGACATCGAGTACAAGGACGGCAAGTTCCAGGTCGCCGGCACCGACAAGTCGAAGGCGTTCGGCGAGATCGCACTCACCGCCTACGTGCCGCACAACTACCCGATGGAGACGCTGGAGCCGGGCCTCGACGAATCCGCCTTCTACGACCCGAAGAACTTCACCTTCCCGTCGGGGACGCACATCTGCGAGGTGGAGGTCGACCCGGACACCGGCGTCACGACGATCGTCAACTTCGTCGCGGCCGACGATTTCGGGCGCATCATCAACCCGATGATCGTCGACGGGCAGGTGCATGGCGGGATCGCCCAGGGCGTCGGCCAGGCGCTGCTCGAAGGCTGCATCTATGACGAGAAGTCCGGCCAGATCCTGACCGGCTCCTACATGGACTATTGCATGCCGCGGGCGGACGACCTGCTCAACTTCAAGGTCTCCACCCACAACGTGCCGGCGGTCGACAATGCGCTCGGCGTGAAGGGCTGCGGCGAGGCCGGGGCGATCGGCTCGCCGCCCGCCGTGATCAACGCCATCGTCGATGCCCTGTCGTCGCTGGGCGTGCGCCATGTCGAGATGCCGGCCACGCCGCTCAAGGTGTGGCAGATCATCCAGGACAAGCGCGCGGCCAAGGCGGCCTGACGGACCGAAGGGAGAATTACACCCATGTATGATTTCGCCTATCACAAGCCCGCTTCGGTCGCGGACGCCGTCGCCCTGCTGGCCGGCGCCGACGACGGCAAGCTGGTGGCCGGCGGCATGACGCTGCTGCCGACCCTGAAGCAGCGCCTGGCCCAGCCGTCCGACCTGATCGACCTGGGCGGGGTGTCGGGCCTCTCCGGCATCCGCCGCGAGGGCGACGCGCTCGTCATCGGTGCGATGACCACGCACGGCGCCGTCGCCGCCTCGGCCGAGGTCAAGGCCGCGATCCCGGGCCTGGCCGAGCTGGCCGGCCTGATCGGCGACCCGCAGGTGCGCAACCGCGGCACGCTCGGCGGCTCGATCTGCAACAACGACCCGGCGGCGGACTATCCGGGGGCCCTGGTGGCGCTCGGCGCCACCGTCACCACCAACCAGCGCACCATCCCGGCCGAGGAGTTCTTCACCGGGATGTTCGAGACGGCGCTCGAGGAAGGGGAGATTGCCCAGTCGGTCAGCTTCCCGATCCCCGAGAAGTCCGCCTACACCAAGTTCCGCAACCCGGCCTCGCGCTACGCCATCGTCGGCGCCTACGTCGCCCGGACCGCGGCCGGCGTGCGCGTCGCCATCACCGGCGCCGGCCCGACCGTCTTCCGCTGGAAGGAAGCCGAGGCGGCCCTGTCGGCCAACTTCGCCCCCTCCGCGGTCGAGGGCCTGAAGGCGCCCGCCACCAACCTGAACAGCGACATCCACGCCTCGGCCGAATACCGCGCCCACCTCGTCATGGTGATGACCAAGCGCGCGGTCGCCGAGATCGCCTGACCCTCCGGGTCCAGGCGGACTGATGGGGCCGGTCGGCGACGACCGGCCCTTCTCTTTTTCGTCAGTCGGGGAATTGCTCGACGTGCGTCTCGCCGGTCCGGCCGACATAGAGCGCGCGGCGGCCCAGGAAGGAAACCAGATAGCCGGCACAGCCGGCCGCGGCAGCCTTCCGGCAGAACCCCTTATAGGTGTAGCCGGGCACCTGCATCTGCGCCTCCCTGATGGCAGCGCGCAGGGCAACGGCATCGAAGGCCGCCGCGATCGTTCGGTCGAGCCGATGGGTTGGCAACTCGATGCTATCGCCGTCCGGCCGGTAGTAGATGGCGACCGCGCGACGGAAATCGATCGCGTAGCTCTCGAAGCCAGCCTCCGACAGCGCATGGACGATCTGCGGGAAGTTCATCGTGTCGCTCTCGGCGCCTTCCAGGCAGGCCCGCGCGGTCGCTTCCGGATGGTTCGGCATTCAGTTCTCTCCGCCAGGAACATCGGGCTTCACCCCACGACCGCGATCGCATCCCCCGGCCGCACCCGCCCCTCGACCAGCACCGCGCAGTAGAGCCCGGCCATGCCGCCCTGCTCGCGGGCGATCCAGCGCAGCAGGCGCGGCTCGGCCGCGCCGGTGTCGGGGTCGAGCGTGATCATCTTGCAGCGCCGGTCGCGGCCGAGCACCAGGACCTCCGCCTTGTCGCCGATCCGCAGCCGATGCCCGACCAGGGCGTTCTCGGCGAAGGCGGCATCGTCGGCGAAGTCGGCATAGAGGTTGGCGCGGTAGCGCCGCGCATCCGGCGCCATGTCGACCGCCCGGGCGACATGGCGGACGGTGGCGTTGGAGAAGAGCGACAGCGGCCGGCAGTCGGTCAGGGCGCGCGGCGAATGGATGACGGTGACCGGGTCGTCCGTCGGCAGCCCCGCCTTGAGGTCGGCCAGCAGCCCCGGATCGTCGATCGCCCAGGTCCGCCCGTCGGGCGACGTCACCTCCACGGCGAAGCCGGCGCGGTCGGCGAAGAGCGGCGTCACGCCGATGCCGCCTTCGGCCGCCGCCAGGTTGACCGGCCGCGCCGCCGCGGCCGGGTCGACGAAGCGCGCCCGGTAGGCGATCATCCGCTCCTGGTTGCGGGCCGTCAGGTAGGGGAAGCGGTCGCCCGCCGCGGGGTTGTGGAAGGCATGGACCCGGTCGCCATAGACCCCGGCGAAGGTGAGGTAGCCCTCGTCGAGCGCCTCCCCCGCCATGCTCTTCACCGGATAGCGCCAGACGGATGCGATCCGGCCGATGGTCATGGCGTCCCCTTCCTCAATCGTCATAGTCGAGCGCCACCATGTCGGTCGCCGGGGTCGACTGGCAGGCGAGGATGAAGCCGTCCTCGCGGTCGGCGGCAGACAGCGCCCAGGCCTCCGCCGACATATGCACCCCGCCCTCCACCAGCCGCACCAGGCAGGTGCCGCAGGTGCCGCTGCGGCAGCTGGCCGGCAGGTAGATGCGGGCGGCGAGGCCCGCATCCACCAGCGACTCGCCGTCCGGGCACGGGAACTCGGCCCATTGCCCGCCGCGCCGGATCCGGACGGTCGCCGTCACAAGCCAATCGCCATCACAATACGGGCCGCCGGCCGCGCCACGGTGTCGCCCGCTCGTAGGCGTCGCCGACCTTGAGCACCGTCGCCTCGTCGAAGCGGCGGCCGAACACCTGCATGGCGAGCGGCAGGCCGCCGGCCGAGAAGCCGTTGCACACGGAAAGGGCAGGCAGCCCGGTCACGTCGCAGGGCGCGGTCAACAGCGGACGGCGGAAGAGGTAATAGGGCGAGATCGCGTCGATGCGCGGTGCCGCCGACCAGGCACCGGCCGTCACCAGCACGTCGAAGCGGTCGAGTGCCGCCTCCATCTCGGCCGCGAGCTGGCGCCGGGCCCGGTTCGCCTGGACGTAGTCGGCGGCCGTCAGCAGGCTGGCCAGGATCATCCGGTCGCGCAGGATCCAGCCGAACTTCTCCGGCCGGGTGCGCAGGTCGGCCTCGTGGATCGCGAAGGCTTCCGACAGCATGATGATGTTGCAGCAGGCGCTGTAGTCCTGCGCCGGGGACAGCCGGACGTCCTCGACCGTCGCCCCCAGGCCGCGCAGCACGTCGAGGCCGGCATCCATCGCCGCCAGCACCTCGGCGTCGGCCCGGTCGTCCTCCTCGTAGAAATGGCGGACGACGCCGACGCGCAGGCCCGAGATGTCGCCGGTCAGGGCCGCGGCATAGTCCGGCACCGGCACGTCGGCCGAGGCCGGGTCGTGCGGGTCGTGGCCGGCGATCGCCTGCAGCATCAGGGCGGCATCGCGCGAGGTCCAGCACATCGGCCCGACATGGTCGAGGCTGAAGGCGAGCGGCGCCACGCCGCGGCGCGACACCCGGCCATAGGTCGGCTTGATCCCGGCGATGCCGCAGAAGGCGGCCGGCATGCGGATGGAGCCGGCGGTGTCGCTGCCCATGGCGCCCAGGCACAGCCCCGCCGCCACCGCGGCACCCGACCCGGACGACGACCCGCCGGTGAAGTGCTCCCGGTTCCACGGGTTGCGGGCGGGCGGGAACGGCAACGTCCAGTCCGGCCCGCCGAAGGCGAACTCGTGGGTCGCGAGCTTGCCCATGACGACCGCGCCCGCCGCCTTCAACCGGGCGACGGCGACGCAGTCCTCGGTCGGGACGTTGTCCGCCAGGATGTGGGAATGCGCGGTGGTGCGCACGCCGGCAGTCGCAAAGATGTCCTTGATGCCGACCGGGATGCCGTGCAGCGGCCCCAGCCGGCGGCCGGCCGCGATCTCGGCCGCGGCCGTGCGGGCACAGGCCAGCGCGGCGTCGATGGTCGGGGTGACGTAGCTGTTGATGGCGGGATCGACCGCGGCGATGCGGTCGGCCACCGCCTGCACCAGGTCGACCGGCGACAGGCTGCCGTCGGCGATCCGCCGCCCGGCCGCGTCGATCGACAGGAAATGCAGGGCCTCGGTCATCGCCGGCCCTCCGGCGGGAACACCGAGGCCGGTTCGTCGGCATAGGAATAGCCGCGCCGCATGCGGTCGGCCAGGACCATCAGGTCGAGATAGGCGCCATGCAGCGCCTCCAGCCGCTCCGGCGCGTAGGGGATGCCGCCCCATTCCATGCGCGCCCGGAACTGCTCGAGGGTCAGGCGGGGGGCGGGATCGGGCATGCGTCGTCTCCTGCGGCAGGCGGCGGACTACGAGAACGGGAGGCACGGGAAATGTCGGTCGGAACGGCGAAGGGGATCAAGCGGACTCTCGCGCCGGCGGCCGGACCATCAGGCCCGTTGCATCCGGCTGCCGGAAGCGGCCATGGTGCCGGGCTGACGCAAGCGCCGCGGCGGCCATCCCGGAGACCGCCCCCATGCCCACGCTGGGCCAGATCGCATCCGCCATCCGTTCCCGGCCCGCAGGCGCCGACCATGCCGCCTTCGACGTCATCTTCCACGACCGCGGCCAGTTCGAGCAGGTGCGCGACGCCGCCCTGCTGACGCCGGACAGCATCGCCGACCTGCTGCGCATCCCGGTCGAATGGGTCACCCGCTTCCGCGTCTACGAGCCGGGCAACGCCATCCAGTTCACCATCCGCCGCGACCCCGGCGCCGGCGACCCGGCCGAGGCGGCGGCCCTGCTGGCCGAACTCGACGTCGTGTGAGACAGGGCGGCAACCGGCACGGCTCTTGCTGCCCGCAAAGATTGTCGGGCTAGAATAGGCCCGGGGATCGCTCGGGCGAGGCAGGCATGCGGCAGGCGCGGCACGGCCATCGGCAAGGGAAGCGGGTCGACGCATGAGCACGGCCGAACCCGGTCCGCGCCCGCGGCGGCGGCGAGGCTGGTGGGCGGCACTGGCCCTCGTCACCGCTTGTACCGGCCTGTGGCTCGCCGCCCCCTGGATCGTCGAACGGATGCTGATCGCGCGCCTGGAGGCGCAGGGCTTCGCCGGGGCGGCACTCGACGTGCGCCGGGTCGGCCCGTTCGAGACCCGCATCGAGGGGCTGCGGCTGCCGGCCGTCTCGGCCGAGCGGGTGACCGTGCGCTACACGCCGCTCGCCGCCCTGCGCGGCGACCTCTACGCGGTGCTCCTGGAAGGGCTGTCGATCGAGGGCGGGGCGCGGGAGACGGCCCTGTCGCTGGTCCGCGCCGAGCAGGCGCTGCGCACCGCGAGCGGTCTGCGCATCGCCCATATCGAGTTCGGCGAGGCCCGCGTGGCGCTGGCCGCCCCCGGCGGCGACTGGAACGCGACCCTGCGCGGCGCGCTGGTGCAGACGGCCTCAGGCGCGCTCGAAGGCGCGGTCTCGGTCGTCGCCACCAGCACCGCCGGCGCCTTCGGCGGCGAGTTGCGCCTGGCGCCGGACGCCGAGGGCCGGACCGCCGCCAGCCTGCGCGTGCGCGAGGCGGTGATCCGCCTGCCCGGCCTGACCTTGGAATCACTGGCGGGCGACATCTCGATCGGCCGCAGCGGCGGCCCGCTGCCGGTTTTCGACTTCGACCTGCAGGCGGGCGGGCGGGCGCCGGACGGCACCGGGCTGGAGCGCGCCCGCCTGCGCCTCGTCTCCGAAGGGGCCACCGCCTTTGCCTCGCTGGCCGGCATCGACCTGGAGGGGCGGCGCTTCACCGTCGAGAGTGCCTTCGACGTGACCGGCGGCCCGGAGGGTGCGGCGCTGCGCCTGTCGCGCCCCGGCAGCCTGTCCTTCCTCGATCGCCCGGTGCGCAACGCCGCCCCCCTGTCGCTGGACGTGCGGATCGAGCCGGGCGACGAGCCGGCGCTGCGCCTCCTGGCGGCACCGGACGGCATCCGCCTCGTCCACGCCCTGCGCCTGGCATTGCGCCCGACCATGGTGGCGACCGCGGCCGGCCCGGCCCGCATCGAGGGCGGGCAGGTCGCCATCGACGGCACGATCGGCCCCGAGGGCACGCGCGGCCAGTCCGAGGCCCGAATTCCCCGCCTCGTCCTGACCGCAAGCGGCATCCGCGCCGAAGGGGTGCGCCTGACCGTGCATTGGGAAGAAGGGCCGCCCCGCTTCGAGCTGGCCGCCGACCGCCTCGCGCCCTCGGCCGACCCGCCCTGGTTCGCGCCGGTGCCGGTCCTGCTGTCCGGCACCGGCACCCTCGCCGGCGCCCGCTTCGCCGGCACCATCGGCGGCGCGCCCGGCCAGCCCGCCATGGAGGTGGAGGGCGAGACGGCGGGCATCGCCGCCGGCCGCGCCCGGCTGCGCCTGCGCCCGGTCGACCTCGCCCGGCCGGGGGCGCTGGCCGCCCTCTCGCCGGCCGCCGCCCGGGTGGCGAGCGAAACTCGCGGCAGCGTCGCCGCCCGCTGGGATCTGGCCTGGGCGCCGGACGGCGCCCGCGCCGACGGCCGCGTGCTGCTGCGCGACGTCGCCGGCACCCTGCCCTTCGGGCGCATCGAGCGGCTGAACGGGGTGGTGGCGCTGGACCGGATGGCGCCGCTGTCGACCGTCGGTCCGCAGACCGTCTCGGTCGGCCTGGCCGATGTCGGCCTGCCGCTCACCGACGGCACCCTCACCTTCCAGCTGGAGAATGGCCAGCCGGCCCTGACCGCCGCCCGCTTCGACCTGGCGGGCGGCCTCGTCACCCTGACCGAGGCCACCCTGTCGCCCGCCTTCGACGGCGCCCTGCTGACGCTGGAGGCGGCCGGGCTCGACCTCGGCCCCGCCGCCGGCGACGGGCGCTTCTCCGGCCCGCTGCCGGTCGAGATCACCCGCGAGCATGTCCGCATCCGCGCCGCCCGCCCGGCGACGGCCGCCGCGCCTGCCTTCCGCAGCGACGCCACGGGCGAAGCCGCCGCCCCGTCCGTCCGCGCGGCCACCGGCTTCACCCTAGACCGCCCCCACGGCGGCCGCCCCCGCCTTACCGGCAGCGACGGCCCGCTCGATTTCCTGGCCGACCTCGCCCAGCGCCTCGACCGCTACGTCCGCGGCACCGCCGAGCGCCACCGGGTGCCGGAGGCGACGCGGCGGCAGATGCAGGCGTTCGGCGAGCCTTAGCCACCGAGGGTGGCATGGATCAGTCCAGACCGATTGCGATTTTCAGTAGAAACTGTTGCCGCTATTATTAGGCCGCCGGCCGGGAGCCGGGGCGCGATGGGGGACGGTATGCGGGCGATACTCTGCATGGCGGCCGGGATGATGGCCGTGGCGATCACCGGCGCGGCGCGACCAGCCGCGGCAGACTTCGTGGTCACGTTCAAGAACCAGTCCGGCTTCATTATGCGCGGACTTGTCGAGTATTCGGCCAAAAATCAGCCCCCGATGAGCAAATGGACCACCCACTTCACGCTCGGCTTTTCCGAAAGCATATCGATTCCCGAGACGATCGATGGGCAGGACGTCGAAATCGACATGGTCTACGTCCAGTACACCGACGGAACCTGGTGGGAGCTCTGTCGATACGACCTCCACAGCCGCAGGAATTTTGGCGTCACGCTGAAGGGGGTCCCCGGAAGCTACACCTGCGAGTATGACCACGGGCGGTAGATCAAACCTGTGTCCCCTTGGATCTGGCGCGCTCGATATCGGCAGGCAGGCCGCCCGCGCGCCAACCGCCACGTAGCCCCGCTACGCGGCGTCGCGAATCTCGACCACCATTTCCTTACCCATCAAGGCGAGCGCCGCGGCCACCATGGAGATGTGGGAGCGGTGCTCCAGGTCGAGCAGCCGGCGGACCTCGGATTCGCTCGACAGGCCGAGCATGGGCGCCAGCGACACGTTGCTGATGCCGCGCTCCCGCACGGCCTGATAGAGGGCCAGCTTGGCGGCGGCGAGCGGCGGCACGGCGATGCTGCCCTGACCGCGCTTCGCTTTCGACGGCGGGGGGATCGGCCGGCGGAGTTGGACGTATCCCTGCAGAGCCGCGACTAGAGAACCGGCCGCATCGGCCATGGCTTCGGCGAGGGTCGCACCGTCGTCGCCAGCCTCCGGGACATCCGGGAACGTCACCAGGAACCGCCCGTCTTCATCGGTGGTGACTTCGCAGGGATAGACGTAGCGCATGGCCACTTCTCCGGTCGGCGGCGCCGGCATCCTAGCGGAGCCGGTCCGGGTTGATGCCAAGGTCGCGGAGCATCTTGTTCAAGAGCCCGCTGCCGATCTCCTTTTTCGGATCCTTCAGCGCCGTGAACCGATCACCATAGAAGAGCCGGCCGTGACTGCCCTTGCCGTGGTTCGGATCGTAGGCGGCGACGACACCGTCGTCCTTAGCCAGCTTGCGAAGCCTGCGCAGGAACTCAGCGCCGTTCACAACCGCCATCCTCGCGCATTATTGCGCGATTTACAAGCGCTTCCTCGTGCATATCTGCGCGAAATGCAATCGTCGGGAGCCACCAGCAGGCGCAGCCTGCCGCTGGAACGACCCACCGCGCCCCTCAGGCCGCCAGCATGGTCAGCGCCGCCTCGGCGGTCTCGGAGTCGGTCTCGGCGTCATCATCTTCGATCGCAACGCCTCGGTCGATCGTCTTGCCCATCTCCTGTTCGATCAGCGCCAGCAGACGGGCCGTCCGGTCGCGCATGAAGGCGTCGAAGTCGTCTGCCCGTAGCAGGACCGGATCGATCAGGTGGCTGGCGAGATAGCGATCGAGATTGGCCCGGGAGATCGCCGGCGTCCGCGCGTTGCCGGCCTCCAGCTGGGCGAGGTAGACGGACGGCGCCGCGCCGCCGATGATCCGGTTCGTGCGATAGGCGAGCGGCGTCTTGTTGATGATGGAATCGTAGACGCTGGGCTTCAGCCCGCGCGCCTCGCACCAGCTTCTGGGGAAGATGTGGTGGATGTCGACGTTCTCGCCGAAGAAGACCGTATGGTCGAACTTCCGGCCGGACCGAAAATCCTCCGCCCCCGCCTTCATCAGCAGCGCGTTCACGCCCTTGTAGGCAGCCGATATCCGGATGCGCATGGTGCCGAGCCGTTCGGCCCGGAAGTTGGCGTCGAAGATGGTGGTGGGCAGCGGCCCGCCATCGAGCCAGGCCGGCACCTCCAGGAAGTCCCGGGCGATCCGGGTCTCGACGGTGGAACCGTAGAGTTCGCCAAAGACGCCGTTCCAGTACCAGCGCACGAGCAGGGCACGATTGGCTTCGTGTTCCCAGGCGTCGCCGATCTCCGCCAGGATCGCTGCCAGGGCCACGACCTGCGTCTGGTACGGCAGGTCGAACACCCGGTAGACGTTGAGCGTGTGCAGGAACTTGCCGGCCCGCAGGAAGCCGGCCTCGACCTGTCGCTCGTACTTCCGGTACGCGTCGAGCGGCAGGTTCAGGATCGCCGCCCGGTTGCCGGAGACAGCCGGCAGGTCCCGCCCCTGTCGTCCGGCGGCTTCCGCCGACCGGCGCATCTCGCGGGTGTGAAAGAGCGAGATGGCGTGCAGGAAGTCGGTATTGGACACCTCGGCCAGGATGCCCGCCTCCTCGTCGGCCTGGCGCAACGCATTGACGAATCGGTGCTGGCGGCCCCGCTCCCCACCCTTGCCGTACCAGTCCCGGCGCAGCTCATGACCCTCGGCCGCATACATGGCGGTCACCAGCTCGAAGGCGTCGAGCGGCTTGCCGCCCGTGTTCACCTTCTCGAACACGGTGCAGACCGCCTCCTTGGATGTGCCGTCGGTCAGGGTGATGACCGGCACCTGATAGTGGGTGAAGCTGTCGATCACGGACTTCTTGAACTCCATGATCGTCTTCCACTGCTCGTGGAAATCCTCCCGGGTGCGGATATGGTCGGTGAACGCCATGATCCAGTCGTCCCAACGGAACACCATCGACATCGGATACATCAGGGCTTCGAACTCAAGCTCCCGCGACGACAGATCGAGAACGACATTGCGGCCGAACTCCTCGGTGATGCGCCTGTCTTCGGGGACCGAGACGATGGCGTCCTCACGGTCGGCGTTCGGATCCACCGCCTTGCGGATGTCGACGTAGAACCACCGGCGCACCCGCTTCTTCTTCGGCGTGATCGTCTCCACCACGTCGCCGCGCATGGCGACCTGGTAGAGCGACGTTATCCGCTGCTGTCCGTCCAGCAACAGCGCCGTCGGACGCAGCGCCTTCGCGGCCTCGGGCGCCCCTTCGACCGGGCGCGGCCGGAAATCGACCGCCCCGCCCGTCTCCAGCGTCATCAACGCCCCGATCGGGAAGGAACGGGACACGGATGCAATCAGGCTCTTGATGCGATCCTCGTCCCACACCCAGCTGCGCTGGAAGTCCGGCAACTGGAGGCTGCCCCGCTCGCAATTCTGCAGAAGCTCGTTCAGGCTGAAGGGGTTGGTCTTGAACGTGGCGGCCATCGCAATCCTCGATCAGCGTGATTCGTCTGCAATCTGCCCGATCATTGCGATATCATAGCGATTCTTCAACCTTGCGTTGACCGACCGCAGCGGCACCTCACCGCGTTGCAACCGTTCCCCCCAGCCACTAGCTTTCTGGCAACAAGCATCGGCGGCTCGCATCGCCCGCCGGCCGTTCCCCGCGAAAGGTCCTGTCCCTCATGTCGTCGCTTCCCGCCTCCGTGGACGAGACGCTGGCCCTGCTGGGCCAGGCGAACTACGTCGCCGACCGCAGCCTCGCCACCGCGGTCTACCTGGCCCTTTCGCTCGGCCGGCCGCTCTTCCTGGAGGGCGAGGCCGGGGTCGGCAAGACGGAGATCGCCAAGGTCCTGTCGTCGGCGCTGGGGCGCAAGCTGATCCGGCTGCAATGCTACGAGGGGCTCGACGTCGCCTCGGCCGTCTACGAGTGGAACTATGCCCGCCAGATGATCGAGATCCGGCTCGGCGAGGCGACCGGGTCGGGACGGGATTCGATCGAGGACGAGATCTTCTCGGACCGCTTCCTGATCCGCCGCCCCCTGCTCCAGGCGCTGGAGCCCGACGTGGCCGGCCCGCCGGTGCTGCTGATCGACGAGCTCGACCGCACCGACGAGCCGTTCGAGGCCTACCTGCTGGAGGTCCTGTCCGACTACCAGGTGACGATCCCGGAGATCGGCACCATCAAGGCGCCGGCCCCGCCCATCGTCATCGTCACCTCCAACCGCACGCGCGAGATCCACGACGCCCTCAAGCGGCGCTGCTTCTACTACTGGGTCGACTACCCGACGGCGAAGCGCGAGATGGAGATCCTGCGGGTGCGCTGCCCGGGGGCCGGCGCGGCCCTGTCGAAGCAGGTCGTCTCCTTCGTCCAGGAACTGCGCAAGATGGACCTGTTCAAGCTGCCGGGCGTCGCCGAGACGATCGACTGGACCCATGCGCTGATGCAGCTCGACGCCTTCGAGCTCGACCGCGACACGGTCAACGACACGCTCGGCACCCTGCTGAAGTACCAGGACGACATCGCCCGCATCCAGGGCAGCGAGGCCAACCGCATCCTCAACCAGGTGAAGGCCGAGCTGGCGTCCAGCGGCACGCCGTGAGCCCGATGGACGCGCCGCGCCGGCCGCCCGACCGGGACGATTTCGGCGGCAGCCTCGTCCCCAACCTGATGCATTTCGCCCGCGCGCTGCGCGCGGCCGGCCTGCCGATCGGCCCCGGCAAGGTGATCGACGCGGTGCGCGCGGTCACCGCCGTCGGCATCACCAACCGCCGCGACTTCTACTGGACGCTGCACGCCGTGTTCGTGAACCGGCAGGAGCATCGCGAACTGTTCGACCAGGCCTTCCACGTCTTCTGGCGCAATCCCGAACTGCTGGAAAAGATGATGGGCCTGCTGCTGCCCAATGTCGGCCGCAAGGAGGACGAGCAGGAGCCGCTGTCGCGCCGCGTCGCCGAGGCGCTGCACGGCAAGGACGGGCCCTCGCGGACGCGCGAGCGCGAGGAGCAGGAACTCGAGATCGACGCCACGCTGACCTGGTCGGACCGCGAGCTGATCCAGACCATGGACTTCGAGGCGATGTCGGCCGAGGAAGTGGCCAAGGCGACGGCCATCATCTCCCGCATGCGCCTGCCGATCATGGACGTGCCGACCCGCCGCTTCCGGCCGGACCCGCGCGGCAGCCGGGCCGACCTGCGGGCGACGCTCCGCGCCGCCATGCGGTCCGGCGCCGGCACCATCCCGCTGAAGCGCAAGGAACGGCGCCGGCGCCACCCGCCGCTGGTCGTGCTGTGCGACATCTCCGGCTCGATGGCGCGCTATTCGCGGATGCTGCTGCATTTCCTGCACGCGCTCACCAACGACCGCGACCGCGTCCACACCTTCCTGTTCGGCACCCGCCTCAGCAACGTCACCCGCTACCTGCGCCACCGCGACATCGACCTGGCGCTGGGCCGGATTGCCGAGATGGTCGACGACTGGTCGGGCGGGACGCGCATCGGCAAGGCGCTGCATCTCTTCAACCGCGACTGGTCGCGCCGGGTGCTGGGCCAGGGCGCGGTCGTGCTGCTGATCACCGACGGGCTCGACCGCGACGCCGCCGACGGGCTGGCGGCAGAGATGGAGCGGCTGCACAAGTCCTGCCGCCGGCTGATCTGGCTCAACCCGCTGTTGCGCTATGACGCCTTCGCGCCCAAGTCTCTGGGGATGCGGGCGATGATGCCCCATGTCGACGAGTTCCGTCCGATCCACAACCTGGAAAGCCTCGGCGCGCTGGCCGCCGCCCTGGGCCGCCCGGCCCCGGTCAACGCCACCGAGATCGCCCGATGGAAGGAGGCCGCGCGCGCATGACCGAGCCCGATATCCTGGACCAGGCCGCCGCCTGGCGCGCCGACGGCAAGGGCGTCGCCCTGGCCACGGTGGTCGTCACCTGGGGGTCCTCGCCCCGCCCGGTCGGCAGCCAGCTGGCGGTCGACGATGCCGGCGCCTTCGTCGGCTCCGTCTCCGGCGGCTGCATCGAGGGGGCGGTCGTGCGCGAGGCGCTCGACTGCATCGGCGACGGCAAGCCCCGCCTGCTCGACTTCGGCATCAGCAACGAGCAGGCCTGGGACGTGGGCCTCGCCTGCGGCGGCAAGGTGCAGGTCTTCGTCGAGCGCGTCGAATGAAGGCCGCCATCCTGTCGACCCTGCGCGAGACGCGCGCGGCCAAGGTCCCCGTCGCACTGGCCACCCACCTCGCCTCCGGCGCCGCGCGGCTCGTCTGGCCCGATCGCACCGAGGGCGAGCTGGAGCTGGACGACGGCGCCGTCGCCGCCGCCCTGCAGGCGCTGCGCGACGACCGCGGCCGGACGATCGAGACCGCCGATGGCCCGGTCTTCGTCAATGTCTACAACCCGCCGCGCCGCCTCGTGGTGGTGGGCGCGGTCCACATCGCCCAGCCCCTGGTGCCGATGGCCGCCATCGGCGGCTACCAGGTGGTGGTGATCGACCCGCGCCACGGCTTCGCCACCGACGCCCGCTTCCCGCAGGTGACGCTCGACACCGACTGGCCGGACGAGGCGATGGAGCGGGTGAAGCCGGACGTGCGCACCGCCGTCGTCACCCTGACCCACGACCCCAAGCTGGACGACCCGGCACTGGCCGTGGCGCTGCGCTCGCCCGCCTTCTACATCGGCGCGCTCGGCAGCCGGCGCACCCACGCCGCCCGGGTCGAGCGGCTGAAGGCGCTGGGCTTCGGCGACAACGAGATCGGCCGCATCCACGCCCCGGTCGGGCTCGACATCGGGGCGGTGTCGCCGGCCGAGATCGCGGTCTCGATCATGGCCCAGATCACCCAGACCCTGCACGCCGAGCCAGCGGCGTGACGGCCGGGAACGAAACCGCCGACGGCCGGCGACAGGAGCGCTGGCCATGGGTCAAAGCGTCCCTCGACTTCGCTCGGGATGAGGAGATTTTTCTTTCTTCACGAGCGTTTGCGCCGATCGAGAAGCCCCCTCATCCCGAGCCCCGTCGAGGGACGCTACGCAGGCAGTTGTGCGAATTGAGGAGTTCCTCATCCCGAGCGCAGTCGAGGGACGCTGCGACCGATGGGCAGTCCCGGCTTCCAACCAGGGACGGCCGGCGATGAAGTTCGGGCCCTTCCCGGTCGCGGACGCGGTCGGCGCCATCCTGGCGCACAGCCGCAAGGCGGGCCAGCGCACGCTGAAGAAGGGCCGGGTGCTGACCGCGGCCGACGCGGACGAGCTGGCCGCGGCCGGCATCGCGACCGTCATCGCCGCCCGGCTCGACCCCGACGACGTGCCGGAGGACGAGGCGGCCCGGCGCATCGCCGAGCGGGTGGCGGGAGCGGGCCTTTCGGCCAGCGCCCCCTTCACCGGCCGGGTCAACCTGTTCGCCGAGGAGCCCGGCCTGGCGGAGGTGGACACGGCCCGGCTCGACGCCGCCAACCTGGTCGACGAGGCGATCACGGTCGCCACCCTGCCGCCCCACACCCCGGTCGAGACCGGGCAGATGGTGGCGACCATCAAGATCATCCCCTTCGCCGCCCCCGGCGCGGCCGTGGCGGCCGTGCTGGACGCCGTCGGCGACGGGCTGGTGCGGCTCGCCCCCTACCGGCCCCTGGCCGCGATCCTGATCCAGACCCGCCTGCCGGGGATGAAGGAGAGCATTCTCGACAAGACCGTCGGCGTGACCCGCGCCCGCCTGTCGTCGGTGGGCGGCCGGCTCGCCGAGGAATGGCGCACCGCCCACGAGGCCGACGCCGTGGCCGAGGCGGTCGCCCGCGCCCGCGATGCCGGCGCCGACCTGATCCTGGTCGCCGGCGCATCGGCCATCGTCGACCGGCGCGACATCCTGCCGGCCGGCATCGAGCAGGCCGGCGGCACGGTCGAGCATTTCGGCATGCCGGTCGATCCCGGCAACCTGCTGCTGCTGGCGCGCCTGGGCGACGTGCCGGTGCTGGGCCTGCCGGGCTGCGCCCGCTCGCCCAAGCTGAACGGCTTCGACTGGGTGCTGCAGCGGCTGGCCGCCGGCATCGCCGTCGACCGCCGGGCCATCATGGCGATGGGTTCGGGCGGCCTGCTGGCCGAGATCCCGACCCGGCCGCAGCCGCGGGCCGAGGACGGCACCCCCGCCGCCCCGCGCGCGCCGCGCATCGCCGCGCTCGTCCTGGCCGCCGGCCGCTCGACCCGCATGGGGGCGGCCAACAAGATGCTGGTGCCGGTCGCGGGCCGGCCGATGGTGACCCACGCGGTCGATGCCGCACTCGCCTCCAAGGCGCGGCCGGTGGTCGTGGTGACCGGGCACGACCCGGCCGCGGTCACCGCCGCGCTCGCCGGGCGCGACGTCGCCTATGCCCACAACCCGCATTATGCCGAGGGCATGGCAACCTCGCTCAAGGCCGGGATCGACGCCCTGCCGCGCGAGGTGGACGGGGTGCTGGTGTGCCTGGGCGACATGCCGCGGGTGCCGCCACTGGTCCTCGACCGGCTGATCGCCGCCTGGAACCCGGTCGAGGGCCGGGCGATCTGCGTGCCGACCACGGCCGGCCGGCGCGGCAACCCGATCCTGTGGTCGCGCCGCTTCTTCGCCGAGATGCTGGCGATCCAGGGCGACACCGGCGCCCGCGGCCTGCTCGCCGCCCATGCCGACCAGGTGGTCGAGGTGGAGGTCGGCGACGACGGCATCCTGCTCGACGTCGACACGCCGGAGGCGCTGGCGGCCCTGGGCGACGCGACCAAGGACCAAGGACGGACGGCCGCCGCATGAGCTTCGATCCCGCGCGTTTCCGCGCCCTGTTCCCGATCTTCCAGGCCCCGTTCGACGGGCCGGCGCTGCACTACCTGGACAGCGGCGCCTCGGCCCAGGTGCCGCAGCATGTCATCGACGCCGTCGCCCGCCAGGATTCGACCGCGCGGGCCAACGTGAAACGCGGCGTCCACCGCCTGGCCGAGGCCGCGACCGAGGCCTACGAGACCGCGCGCCTGGCGGCCGCCCGCTACCTCAACGCCCCCTCCCCGCGCGAGGTGATCTTCACCGGCGGCACCACCGGCGCCATCAACCTGGTCGCCCGGGCCTTCGGCGACACGCTGGGCGAGGGCGACGAGGTGCTGCTGTCGGTGCTGGAGCATCACAGCAACATCGTCCCCTGGCAGCTGCTGCAGATGCGCCGCGGCATCCGCATCGCCGTCATCCCGGCGACATCGGACGGCCGGCTCGACCTCGACCAGTTGGACCGGCTGGTGACACCGCGCACCCGGCTCATTGCCGTCACCCACTGCTCCAACGTCACCGGCGCCCTGACCGACCTGGCCCAGGTCGTCGCCGCCGCGCGGGGCGTCGGCGCCAAGGTGCTGGTCGACGGCGCCCAGCGCGCGCCGCACGGGCCGGTCGACGTCCAGGCCCTGGGCGTCGACTTCTATGCCTTCTCCGGCCACAAGGCGTTCGGCCCCAACGGGATCGGCGTGCTGTGGGGCCGGGCCCGGCTGCTGGAGGCGATGCCGCCCTTCCTGGGCGGCGGCGAGATGATCAGCCATGTCAGCTTCGAGGGTTCGAGCTGGGCGCCGATTCCCAACAAGTTCGAGGCCGGCACGCCGCCGATCGCGCCCGCGGTCGGCCTGGGTGCCGCGCTCGACTGGCTGGCGGGCCTCGACTGGACAGCGATCCTGGCCCACGAGCTGCGCCTGACCGGGCGCATCCTGGACGGGCTGGCGGCCATCCCCGGCTGCCGCATCCTCGGGCCGGCCGGGCTGCAGCAGCGCCTGGGGGTCGTTTCCTTCGCGCTCGACGGGCTGCACCCGCACGACGTCTGCCAGTTCGTCGACGCGACCCACGGCGTGGCGCTGCGCGGCGGGCACCATTGTGCGCAGCCGCTGATGGAGAGCTGCGGGCTGGTCGGCACGGTCCGCGCCAGCCTCGCCCCCTACAACGACGACGGCGACGTCGACGCGCTACTCGACGGGCTGGCCCATGCCATCGGCCAGTTGCGCGGGTAGATCCGCCCGCCCGCATCGACCCGGGGGTGGCGGAGGCCGCCCGGGCCCCGTAGAATGCCGGCAGAGACGCGATCGATGATGACCCGCTCCGCCCCATCCCGCCCGACCGGCCTTGCCGGCCGCGCCCGCCGCCTGGCCGTTGCCGGCGCCCTGGCGCTGGCCCTGGCCGGGCCGGCCGCCGCCCAGGGGCTGCCGGCGCCGGTCGCCACCGTCTGGCAGGAGACCGGCAGCGCGATTCGCGCCGGCAACTGGATGGATGCCCGGCGGCTCGCCGACGCGGCCGGCCACCCGGTCGCGGGCAAGCTGGTGCGCTGGCTCGAATGGCAGCGCGACGAGATCCGCGCCGACCCGGCGGAGCTCGCGGCCTTCCTCGACGCCAATCCCGGCTGGCCCGGCCTCGCCCGCCTGCAGCGCCTGCTGGAGGAACGGCTCGACCCGCCGCCGCCCGATGCCACCGTCATCGACTGGTTCGACCGCCGACGGCCGGAGACGACGACCGGGCGCATCGCCTACGGCTCGGCGCTGATCCGGGCCGGGCGCCTGGAGGACGGCAATGCGGTCCTGCGCCAGGCCTGGATCGAAGGCAGCTTCCGCGCCGACGAAGAGAAGGATTTCCTCGCGCGTTTCTCGGCGGCCCTGCGCCCGGTCGACCATGCCGAGCGCCTCGACCGCCTGGTCTGGACCAGCGAGACGCTCGGCGCCCAGCGCATGCTGGCGCTGGTCGGCCCGTCGCGGGCCCGGGTGGCCGAGATGCGGCTGCGCCTGCGCGCCGGCCGCGGTACCGACGGCCTGGCCCTGCTGGGCGACGCCGAGCGCGCCGACCCCGGCCTCCTGTTCGATCTGGTGCGCTACTACCGCCGGGCGGAGGATGATGCAGCGGCGGCGGCCATACTGACGGCCCGGCCGGACGAGACCGGGCGGCCGCAGAGTTGGTGGGTGGAGCGCAACGTGCTGGCCCGCCGCACGCTGCGCCTCGGCTCGCCGGACGGCGCCTACCGGATCGCGTCGACCCATGGCTACACCGAGGGCTCGCCGCTGGCGGAGGCGGAATTCCTGTCGGGCTGGATCGCGCTGCGCTTCCTGAACGACCCGGCCCGGGCCGCGACGCATTTCGAGCGCCTGGAGGCCGCGGTCGGCATGCCGATCAGCCTGGCCCGCGGGGCCTACTGGCGCGGCCGCGCGGCCGAGGCGGCCGGCAACACGGCGGATTCGGTCCGCCACTATCAGCGGGCCGCGCGCCACCTGACCACCTATTACGGCCAGCTCGCGGCCGAGCGCATCGGCCTGACCACGGCCCCCGACTGGGTGGTGGCGACGGTCCAGCCGAGCGCCACGGAGGCCGCGGCGTTCGCCGCCCGCGAGCCCGCCATCGCCACCGAACTTCTGCTGGCGATCGGCGAGACGCGGTCGGCCCGGCCCTTCGTCCACCGCCTGGTGCTCGACGCCAAGGCCCCGGCCGAGCATGCGCTGGCCGCCGCCCTGGCGCAGCGGGCCGGCTATCCGAGCCTCGCGGTCGCGGCCGGCAAGCGCGCCGGCTATGACGGCATCCATCTGCCGGGCGCGGCCTTCCCCCTCCAGGTCACCCCGGCCGAGGCCGATACCGAGGCCGCCCTGGTCAATGCGGTGATCCGGCAGGAGAGCATGTTCGACCCGGTCGTCGTCAGCAGCGCCGGTGCCCGCGGCCTGATGCAGCTGATGCCGGCGACCGCCCGCCAAGTCGCCCGGCAACTGGCCGAAAGCCATTCCGACCAGCGGCTGATCAACGACCCCGGCTACAATGTAGCGCTCGGCAGTCGCTACCTCGGCGACCAGATCCGCAACTTCAACGGCTCCTACATCCTGGCGGTCGCCGCCTACAATGCCGGGCCCGGCCGGTCGCGGCAGTGGGTGGGCGACTATGGCGACCCGCGCAACGGCGGCGTCGACCCGGTCGACTGGGTGGAAATGATCCCCTTCAACGAGACTCGCAACTACGTGCAGCGCGTCATGGAGAATCTTCAGGTCTATCGCTGGCGCCTGGCCGGCGCCGGCACCCCCGTGGCCCTGTCCGCGGACCTCCGCCGATGACCGCCGCCACGCTGGCCGCGACCCGGGTCTGCGTCTTCGACGCCTACGGCACGCTGTTCGACGTCGCCGCCGCGGCCCGGCGGTGGAAGGACCTGCTGGGCGAGCGCACGCTGGTTCTGGCGGAGCTGTGGCGGCGCAAGCAGCTCGAATACACCTGGCTGCGCAGCCTGATGGGCCGGTACGAGGATTTCTGGCACGTCACCGGGGCTGCCCTCGACCATGCCCTGGCGGCCCTGGCGATCGAGGATCCCGGCCTGCGCGCGCGGCTGATGGCGAGCTACCTGGAGCTCGACGCCTATGCCGACGCCCATTCCGTCCTCACCCGCCTGAAGGAAGCCGGCCGGCCGACCGCCATCCTGTCGAACGGCAGCCCCTCGATGCTGGCCGCGGCCGTCTCGGCGGCCCGCCTGGGGCGGCTGCTGGATGCCGTCCTCTCGGTCGACCGGGTCGCCATGTACAAGCCGCATCCGTCGGTCTACACGCTCGCCTGCGAGCGGTTCGCCTGCAAGCCGGCCGAAATCTGCTTCGTGTCCGCCAATGGCTGGGACGTCGCCGGGGCCGCCTGCTTCGGCTTCCAGGCGGTGCACATCGACCGGACCGGCCAGCCCGCCGAGGGCCTGCCCGGCCAGCCCGCCGCGACCATCGCCAGCCTGGACGAGTTGCCGCGGCTACTGTCGCTCTAGCCCGCCGCGCCGCCGCCGCGCGCGGCCGCATCCGACCCGCCATCCCGCCGGAGACACCGATGACCGCCGCGCTCGCGACCATGCCCGCCATCCCGCCGGAGCGGCTGCCGCCGCTCGCCCCGCAGGCGCCGGACATCTCGGCCATCGAGCAGGCGGCCGAGCGCATCCGCGGCGAGGCGGTGCTGACCCCCCTGCTGGAAGTGCCGGCCGCCAACGCGATCCTGGGCGGGCGCCTGCTGATGAAGGCCGAGATGCTGCAGCGCACCGGCTCGTTCAAGTTCCGCGGCGCCTACAACAGCGTCGCCGCGCTGGCGCCCGACGTGCGGGCCCGCGGCGTCGTCACCTATTCCTCGGGCAACCATGCCCAGGGGCTGGCCGCGGCCGCCCAGGCCATGGGCGTGCCGGCCCTGATCGTGATGCCGCAGGACGCGCCCGCCATCAAGGTCGAGAACACCCGGGGCTACGGCGCCGAGGTGGTCTTCTACGACCGCTATACCGAGAGCCGGGAAGAGATCGGCGAGCGGCTGGCGGCCGAGCGCGGCGGCACCATCATCCGCCCCTACGACGAGCCCAACGTGATCGCCGGCCAGGGCACGATCGGCCTGGAGATCGCCATGCAGGCGGCCGCCAAGGGGGTGGTACTGGACGCGGTCCTGGTCCCGGCGGGCGGCGGCGGCCTGGTCGCGGGCGTGTCGACCGCGATCGCGGCGCGCAGCCCGGGCACCCCGGTCTTCTGCTGCGAGCCGGCCGGCTTCGACGACACCACCCGGTCCCTGGCGGCCGCCGACTGGGTCGAGAACGATCCCGCCGCCCGCTCCTTCTGCGACGCCCTGCTCGCCTCGACCCCGGGCCGCATCACCTTCACCATCAACGCCCGGCGCCTGGCCGGGGGGCTGGTGGTCACCGACGCCGAGGTCGCCGAGGCGATGCGCTTCGCCTTCCGCCACTTCAAGGTCGTGGTCGAGCCGGGCGGCGCGGTCGGGCTGGCGGCAGTGCTGACCGGCAGGATCGACATCCGCGGCCGGACGATCGCGGTCGTCTGCTCCGGCGGCAATGTCGACCCGGCCCTGTACCGGGAGGTGCTGGCGGGGGCCTGAACGAGGGCCGGCCGGCGGCTCGCGCCGCCGGCCGCTCGTCCATTTCCGGCCGCGGCCTATTTCCGGCCGATGAAGCGCGCCGGGTCGACCGGGCGACCCTCGATCATCACCTCGTAATGGACGTGCGGGCCGGTGCTGCGGCCGGTCGACCCGAGCAGGCCGACGACGTCGCCCCGCTGCACCTGCTCGCCGTCCCGCACCTTGATCTCGGCCATGTGGGCATAGCGGGTGAGGAGGCCGCCCGCATGCTGCACGTCGACCGTCTTGCCATAGGCCGATTTCCAGCCCGCATGGACGACCGTGCCCGGCGCGGTGCTGCGCAGGGGCGTGCGCATGGGCGCGGACAGGTCGACGCCCTCATGCATGGCCGCCCGCCGCCTGAAGGGATCGGAACGCGGCCCGAACGGGCTTTCGAACGAATAGTCCCGCAAGGGCGCCCCCAGCGGCATCACCCGCAGCACGCGCTCCACCCGCTCCAGCCGGTCGAGCTGCCGCTCCACGCGCAGTGCCGCCTCGGCGTGGAGCGGGGGCACGGCGGCGGACAGGCGCAGGTTGGGTGGGATGAACGGACCGCCGCGGCCGCCCTGGCGCGATGCCGGCAGGGGCGGCGGCACGATCGCCCCCTTGGCGGGCACCGGGGCCGAGAGACGCCCGACATTGATGCCGGTCGACGACAGGAACTGCTCAATCTGCCCCAGGCGCTCCAGGGCGCGGGATTCCAGGCCGGCCGGCCCCGGCGCCTCGGCCGGCAGGACGGTCTGCGCGGCGACCAGTTCCAGCCGGTCGGACAGCGCGTTGCGCTCGCCCGCGGTCACGTCCCGATCGACCCGCAGGGTCGCCACCTCCATCCGGGCGGCCTCGCCGTCCGCCTGCAGCCGGTCGCGCTCGGCCGCCATCGCCGTGGCGTCCTGGCGGGCCCGCTCCAGCTCGGCCGCCGCCGCATCCAGGCGCTGCCGCAGCTCCGCCACGTCGCGGGCCACGGCCTCGCCGGCGCTGGCCGCCTCCGAATGCTGGGCGGCCTGGCGGCGCGCCTCCTGGCGAGCCTCGCCGAGCTCGCCCAGCGAACGCACCAGGGCGGTCTTCAGGCGGACGACATCCTCGTCGCGCTCCTCCAGGCTCGCCTTCATCGCCGCCTGCGAAGCACTGACACCGCTGACCGCGGACTCCGCCCGGGCGAGCAGGCCGCGCATCTCCTCGACTTCGCCGCGATAGGCGGCCTCGGCCTCGCGCCGGGCCGCCTCGGCGCGATCCAGCCTTTCCTCGGCCTGGCGCAGCCGGAATTCCAGCGTCGCCACCTCCGTCGCATGCGATCGCGCCTGGTTCGACAGCGCGGTCACCAGGCGGCTCGTCATCTCCTCGGCCAGCACCCGCATCAGCGTCTCGCGGTCCGCGCTGATCGCGGCCGGCGGCGCCAGCGCGGCGGGCGCCGGGGCCGCAACCTCGCTCACCGCCGGGACCGACGACCAGAGCAGCATCCCCGCGCAGCCGCCGGCGACCCATGCCGGCCAGTTCCGTCGATGCTCGACCGTCCGCTTGTCCATCTGTCCGGTCATCCCCGTCTCCGCCCCCGCCTACCCAAAAGAACAGCGGCCGCGTTGCACGGCTATGGCCCAGGGCCCGGCATGGCCGGGCCCGGCGCTGTCGGGTCGGGATGGATCGAAGTCTCTGCAGTCCAGGATCGAGCCCGGCGCACCCCGCTCCCCAGCGGGCATCCGGGACCCTGGAAAGATCCACCCCTTCGGCCCGGCGATACCGGGCCTTTCGCTCCCCGGGTGGAAGGTATCCACCCCGTCGGCGGATCGCAAGCCGAAAGGCAGATCGTCACACAACCATCAACCTGGGCGCGAACGGCCCGGCCCGTCGGCCTCGGCTTGCTGCCGCGGCGCCGGGCTGGCATGCTCTGCCGAACGATCTGGACCCGGATGGAAACGATGCGCGCACTGGTTTCGGCCGCCCTTGCAGGCGGGATGCTGCTGTCCGGCACGGCCATGGCCGAGACCCGCCTGACGCTGAAGGCGGCAGCCAGCGGGTCGGCCTACTACGTCATGACCGTGCAGCTTTCGGAGGCGATCCGGACCGAGAGCAAGGGTGCCGTCGTGCCCACGGTCGAGGAAAGCCAGGGCTCGGTGCAGAACGTCAAGGAGGCGATCCGCCGCCCGGGCGCCTATCTCTTCACCTCGCCGCCCGCCCTGGTCGCCGCCGCCCGCGCCGGCCGCAAGCCGTTCGAGGGCGAGACCGGCTACGACACCGTGCAGGGCCTGTTCACCCTGCCCGCCATCACCATGCACTGGGTGGTGCGGGCCGACGCGGGCGTGGCCAACCTGGGCGAGCTGGCCGGCAAGCGGTTCGTCGCCGGCGGGCGCGGCACCTTCACCCAGCGCCAGAGCGACGCGGTGTTCCGGCTGCTCGGCATCGCCGACAAGGTGAACCTCGTCGATGTGGAACTGAACGCGGCGGTGAACGCCATGCGCAACCGGCAGATCGACGGCTTCGCCACCGGCGGCTCCTTCCCCGCCCCCAACCTGCAGGAACTCGCGGTTGCGATGCCGATCCGGCTGCTGGGCCTGGACGCGGCCCAGGTGGCCGCGATCCGGCAGCAGGATCCGAGCGCCACGGCGATGACGATCCCCGCCGGCATCTACAAGGGGGTCGACACGCCGACCGCCACCATCGCGCTGCCGGTCGGCGCCTATGCCACCCAGCGCATGGACGAGGCGACCGCCTATGCCGTGGTCAAGGCCTTCTGGGTGCGCAAGCCGGAGCTGGCGAAGCAGAACCCGTGGTGGGACGGGGTCACCACCGACCAGGTGGCGCTCCTCGGCGTCGCCTTGCATCCGGGGGCCGCGCGCTACTACCGCGAGGCCGGGATCACCATTCCCGCCGCCCGGTAGCAGCCCGACGTGACCGCGTCGCGCGACGGCCGCATGGCGGCCGTCATCCTCTTCTGCGCCCTGGCGTCGATCGGCTTCCACCTCTACCTGGTCGTGTCCGGCCTGCTGCCGACGCTGGTGACGCGACCGCTCCACCTGGCGCTGGCGCTGCCCTTCGTCTTCCTGTTCGCGCCGGGCGGCCGCTGGTCGCGGCTCAGCGGCATGGCGCTGTGCACGCTCGGTGTCGCCGCGTGCCTGTGGATCGCCTTCGCCCGCGAGCGCCTGGTCGACCAGTACGGCGTCGTCGTCGGCTGGTTCCAGTATGCAGTGGCCATCCTGCTGATCCTGGTCGTGCTGGAGATGGCGCGCCGCTCGGTCAAGGCGGTGATGCCGACGGTGGCCGCGATCTGCCTCGCCTACGGCCTGTTCGGAGAGTACCTCCCGGGCGACTTCGGCCATCCCGGCCTGCCGCTCGACAGCTTCCTCGGCACGCTGGTGGTGGCCGAGGGCGGGCTGTGGGGCCAGCTGACCGGCGTCTCGGTCGACCTGGTGGCGCCATTCCTGATCCTGGGCGCCCTGGTGGCGGCGGGCGACGCCGGCACCGGCTTCATGAGCTTCGCGACCCAGCTCGCCGGCCGCTACCGCGCCGGCTCGGCCAAGGTCGAGGTGGTTGCGTCCGCCCTCTACGGCACCATCTCCGGTTCGGCGTCGGCCAACGTCGTCACCACCGGGACCATGACCATTCCGGCGATGATCCGGGCCGGATACCCGCGGCCGTTCGCCGCCGCCGTCGAGGCCGTGGCATCGACGGGCGGGCAGATCATGCCGCCGGTCATGGGGGCCGGGGTCTTCCTGATGGCGGAGCTGATCCGCATCCCCTATTCCGAGCTGATGGTGGCGGCGACGCTTCCGGCCGTCCTCTTCTTCGCCGCCGCCTGGATCGGGACCGACCATTTCGCCGTGCGCCTCGGACTGACCGGATTGCCCGCATCCGCCCTGCCCGGCTGGGCGATGGTGGCGCGGACCATGCCGTTCTTCCTGGTCCCGCTGCTGATCGTCGTCGCCGTGCTGGGCTTCACCGCCTACACCGCCCAGCTGGGCGCCGCCTTCGCCGCCTTCGCCGCCGCCCTGCTGCTGCTGGTGGACGCCACCGGCCGGCCCGACTTCCGGCGCTGGCTGGCGCGCCTGGCGACGGCCGCGGTCGAGGCCGGGCACCAGATCGCCCACATCGCCGCCGTCATCATCTGCGCCGGCCTCATCGTCGGCGTCTTCAACATGACCGGCCTCGGGGTGAAGATCACCTCGGCGATCCTGGAGCTGTCCGGCGACCGGTTGTGGCTGGCCCTGATCCTGACCGCCTGCGCCTGCCTCGTGCTCGGCATGGAGCTGCCGACCACGGCCGCCTACGTCATCTGCGTCGCGGTCGCCGGCCCCGCCCTGCAGCGGCTCGGCCTGCCGCCCCTGCAGGCGCACCTCTTCGTCTTCTGGTACGCGCTGCTGTGCACGATCACCCCGCCGGTCTGCGGGACCGTGTTCATCGCCGCCGGCATCGCCCAGACGCCATGGCTGCCGGTCGCGGGATGGGCCATGCGGCTCGGCATGGGCCTGTTCATCGTGCCGCTCGCGTTCGTCCAGCACCCCTCGCTGCTGGAACTGGCCGACGCGCCGCTGCTGGCGCTGGCCGCGACCGCCAAGGTCGGGGTGGGGCTATGGCTGCTGAGCTTCGGCGTGATCCGCGCCGACCGCTCGCCGGTGCTGCGCGGCGCCGCCCTTCCGGCGGGCGCGGCCCTGGTGCTGGTCGCCGGGTTCTGAGGTCGCCCTCGGGGCAGCCTCAGCACCCGCCGCCGCGCACCGGCTCGACCTCGGTCAACTTCGCCCGGACCGTGAAGTCGCCATAGTCGATCAGCATGTCGCTCGATATGCCGTTGTCGAGCAGTTCGAGCCCGATCTCGTAGTCCGGCAGCGGATCCTTGCTCCCCGACGGGAAGAAGGCGAGCCGGGCCTTCCAGCCGGGCCGGTCGAGCAGGCCCTTGGGCCGGCCGGGCTCGCCGCGGGCCGGGCGGGGGGTGGCGATGAAGGTCGCGACATCGATCGGCCCCTCCAGCTCGGAGCCGTCGAACACCCGGCGATTGAAGAAGTGCTCCTTGGCCTCGGCGCGGCGGATCACCTCGATCGTATGCGCCGAGGGGAACGCGGTGCCGCGCGGCAGGTCGAGCCTGGTTTCCTCCGGGCGGGTGAACCGCACCCTGCCGCCGCGGCCCTGGCCGTCCAGCCGGGCCGAGCCGCGGACCTCCTCCTCCGGGTCGTCGCCGCGCTTCTTCTTGAGCGCGAAGCGATAGCGCAGGCCATCCTTCGATTCCCAACTGGCGAGGCTTGAGACGATCTCCACCTCGTCGTCCTGGGCCTGGGACAGGCGCATGCGATAGCGCTGCTGGACGGTCCAGCCGTCGCAGGCATCGCCCCATTCGAAGAACATCCGGCCCTGCACCCCGACCACGCCGCCGCTGGCGCGCGCGGATGCCAGCGACAGGTCGTAGAGCGCGCGGTGTGGGGCGATGGCCCCGGCCAGAACGGGGGCGGAAGGCACCAGGGCGAGACACACCGCGATGGCCGCACCCACTGCCGCTCTCATCATCAACCGCCCCGCGCTCAATCGACCCGAATCGAGGAAACTTGCCCGCGGACTATGACATTGCCGCCCCGGCCGAGATAGTATCGCCGCGAACGCCACGGTTATCGCCCCCAACGACAAGAGAGGCCCGTCGCATGTCGGCACCGGCAAATCGTCCACGCATTCTCGTCACCCGCAGGCTGCCGGAGGCCGTCGAGCGGCGCGTCGCCCGCGACTACGACGCCCGCCTGAGCGTGGACGACACCGCACTGGACGCCGCTGCCATGGGCGACGCCGCCGAGGGTTGCGACGGTCTGATCGTGTGCGCGGCCGACAAGGTCGGCGCGGATGCGATCGACGGGCTGCCGGACAGCGTGCGGATCATCGCCACCTTCTCGGTCGGCACCGACCATATCGACCTGGGCGCGGCCCGGCGCCGCGGCATCGCCGTCACCAACACGCCCGACGTGCTGACCGACGCCACCGCCGACATCGCCCTCCTGCTGATGCTGGCAGCCGCGCGGCGCGCCGGCGAGGGCGAGCGGATGGTCCGCGCCAAGGCCTGGGCCGGCTGGGCGCCGACCCAGCTGCTCGGCACGCATATCAGCGGCAAGACGGTCGGCATCGTCGGCATGGGCCGGATCGGCCAGGCGCTGGCGCGGCGCGCCCGCGGCTTCGACATGACCGTGCGCTACTACAACCGGACCCGGCTCCCGCCGGAGCTGGAGGAAGGCGCCACCTATCACGAGACGGTCGAGGACCTGCTGCCGCATGCGCAGTTCCTGTCGCTGCATTGCCCGCTGACGCCGCAGACGCGCCACCTGCTGGACGCGCGGCGGATCGCGATGCTGCCCAAGGGGGCCATCCTGGTGAACACCGCCCGCGGCCCGGTGATCGACGACCGGGCGGTGGTGGCGGCCCTCCAGTCCGGCCAGCTCTCCGCAGCCGGCCTCGACGTCTATGACGGCGAGCCGCACGTCCACGAGGGCTACCTGCCGCTCGAGAACGTGGTGCTGCTGCCGCACCTGGGCAGCGCCACCACCGAGACGCGCGAGGCCATGGGCTTCCGCGCGCTCGACAATCTCGACGCCTGGTTCGCGACCGGCGAGCCCGGCGACCGGGTCGTCTGACCCGGCTTTCCTTCGCGCAGCCGATCGGGCCGGGTCACGTGACCCGGCCCGATCGGCCCTTCCGAGCGGTTTCTACACCGGCGCGTTGACCTTCGCCTCGCGCGACCACAGGCGGTGGCGCGCGGCGGCGGACAGGAAGCGGGAGACGGCCGCGGGCGTGACCTTGGACGCGAGCGGCACCACCGCCTCGTCGAAGTCCGCCTCGCCGATGCCCGCCCGGGCCAGCAGCGCCACGCCGCCCTCGTCCGCGCCGATCGCCTTCAGGTGCGCGAAGGCGTCGGCGGCGAAGTTGCGCGCCGCGGCATCCATCAGGAAATCCGCCGGCGGGGTGGCGCCGCCCAGCAGCAGCACCGCGTCGAACAGGAAGGACGGCCCGCCCTGGACGAAGAAGTCCGCCGGGATCATCTCGCCCTCGGCGGAGCGGAAGCCGCCGCGCTTCATCGACACGATCATCAGCTTGCCGCCCTTGCGCTCGACCGCGCGGCGGAAGCCGTCCACCGTCGCGGCGGAGACGCCATCGACCGCCAGGCAGCCGACCTTGCGCGTGGCCAGCGTCTCCGGCGCCTTCTTCAGGATGCTGAGGGGGTCGGACGGCGCCACCTCGCGCCCGACCGGTGCGGCATCGCCGTCCATCTCCAGGCCGAGGGCGGCGGCGACCCGACCGCCCAGTTCGGGATGGACGTCGAACAGGTGCCCGACCATCCGCTCGCGCACCGCCAGCGTATCCACCTTCGACAGCTCGAAGCGGAAGGCGGCCACCATGTGGGTGCGCTCGACGTCGGTCTGGCTCAGCCAGAACAGGCGCGCCTGGGAATGGTGGTCGGCGAAGCTCTCGGGCCGGAGCCGGATCTTGGGCGACTCCATCGCCTCCGGATGGTGGGTGTAGCCGCGGTCCGGGTCCTGCGCCGGCGACAGCGGGTCGAGCGAGTTGGGCTCGTAGGCGACCCGCCCCTTCTCCACCGACATCCGCATGTGACCGCCGCGCTGCATGTTGGCGAACGGGCATTTCGGGCGGTTGACCGGGATCTGGTGGAAGTTGGAACTGCCCAGGCGCGACAACTGCGTGTCGAGGTACGAGAAGAGCCGGCCCTGCAGCAGCGGGTCGTTGGACAGGTCGATGCCGGGCACCAGGTGGCCGGGATGGAAGGCGACCTGCTCGGTCTCGGCGAAGAAATTGTCGGGGTTGCGATCCAGCACCAGTTCGCCCAGCGGCGTCAGCGGCACCAGTTCCTCGGGAATGAGCTTGGTCGCGTCGAGCACGTCGAAGTCGAAGCTGGCCGCCATCTCCTCGTCGAAGATCTGGACCGCGAACTCGAAGGCCGGGAAGTCGCCCTGGTCGATCGCGTCCCACAGGTCGCGGCGGTGGAAGTCCGGGTCGGCGCCAGCGATCTTCACCGCCTCGTCCCACACCAGCGAGAAGGAGCCGAGCTTCGGCCGCCAGTGGAACTTGACGAAGCGCGAGCCGCCGGCAGCGTCGATGAAGCGGAAGGTGTGGACGCCGAAGCCCTCCATCATGCGGTAGCTGCGCGGGATGGCGCGGTCCGACATCGCCCACATCAGCATGTGCAGGCTCTCGGGCATCAGCGAGGCGAAATCCCAGAACGTGTCGTGGGCGGAGGCGGCCTGCGGGAACTCTCGGTCCGGCTCCGGCTTCACGGCATGGATCAGGTCGGGAAAGCGCATCGCATCCTGGATGAAGAAGACCGGGATGTTGTTGCCGACCAGGTCGTAGTTGCCCTCGCGGGTGTAGAACTTGACCGCGAAGCCGCGCACGTCGCGCACCGTGTCGTTCGAGCCCGCGCCGCCGGCGACGGTGGAGAAGCGCACGAAGACCGGCGTCTTGCGCTTCGGGTCCTGCAGGAAGTCCGCCCTGGTGATCGAGGCCCAGGACTGGTAAGGGCGGAACCAGCCATGCGCGCCCGACCCGCGCGCATGCACGATGCGTTCCGGGATGCGCTCATGGTCGAAATGGGTGATCTTCTCGCGGAGGATGAAATCCTCGAGCAGCGTCGGCCCGCGCGCGCCCGCCTTCAGCGAGTTGCGGTTATCCTCGATGACGACGCCCTGGTTGGTGGTCATCGACGGCGCCCCGGGGCGCTCCGCCGCCACCTGCCCCAGCTCCGGATCCGCCCGGTTGCCCTGTCCCTCGCTCCCGTGCTTCGTCGTCCTCGCCATGCCGGCGTCTCCTTCGTCCAGACCCATTGCGTGCCCCGTCAACCGGCGGCACGCGCAGGAGTTCCGGCGGGAGACGCCCTACAGCGCGAGGCGGCGGCGGATTTCCGCGACCAGGGCGGGGGGCTCGCGGTCGATCGCGACCGTCACCGCGTCGGACGGCGCCTCCAGGATGGCGAGCTGGCTCGGCAGCAGGCTGGGGGGCATGTAGTGGTCGGTGCGGCCCGCCATGCGCCGGGCGATCAGCGCCGGGTCGCCGGTCAGGTGGACGAAGGCGACGCCCGGCCGGCCGGCTGCCAGCACCGCGCGATAGGCGGCCTTGAGCGCCGAGCAGGCGAGCACCGTCGGCCGCTCGCGCTCCAGCCATTCGCCGATGCCGGCCGCCATCGCCGCCAGCCAGGGCGCCCGGTCGTGGTCGTCGAGCGGCTGGCCGCCCGCCATCTTGGCGACGTTGGCCGGCGGGTGGAACGCGTCCCCCTCCTCGAAGGCGCCGCCGAGCTCGGCGGCGAGCCGGCGTCCCACGGTCGTCTTGCCGACGCCGCAGACGCCCATCACCACGATGACCTTGGGCGCGTCCATCAGCGGCCCTCCCATGCGGCGTGGTGGCTGCCGCCGCGGTCGACCCGGGCGAAGCCGTGGGCGCCGAAGCGGTCGCGCTGGGCGGCGACGATGCGCGCGCCCACCTCGGGCGCGGCCCGGGCGGCCGCATGGTGAAAGGCGGCGGCAAACGCCGGCAGCGGCACCCCGGCCTCCGCACCGGCCGCCAGGATGCGGCGCCAGGCCGGCAGTGCGGCGCCGACGCGCCGCCGCGACCAGCCGCGGTCGAGGAAGGATTGCTCGCCCGGCTCCGCCCGCAGCACGGCGGCGATGCGATCGAGCGCGGCCGAGCGGATGATGCATCCGGCCCGCCACAGCTCGGCCACGGCGGCGCGGTCGGTCTGCCAGCCATGGTGCCGGGCGCCGGCCGCGATCAGATCGAGGCCCTCGCCGTAGGCGACCAGGCTGGCCGCCGCCAGCGCCGTCCCCAGGTCGCCGGCCGTGAAGGCCGCGGCCGGCGGCGGCCAGCCGGCAGCGGCCGCCGCCGGATCCCGGGTCGCGGACAGGGCCCGGGCCCAGACGGCCGCGGCCATGGTCGGCACCGGCACGCCCAGCGCCAGCGCCGCCTCCACCGTCCAGACGCCGGTGCCCTTGTGGCCGGTGCGGTCGGCGACGCGGTCGAGCAGGGCGCCGCCCGCCTCCGGGTCGGGGGTCGCCAGGATGTCGGCGGTGATCTCCAGCAGGTAGGACGCCTCCTCGCCCGCGTTCCAGCCCGCGACGATGCCCGCTGCCGCCGGCCAGTCGAGCCCGAGGCCGTGGCGCAGCAGCAGGCACGCCTCGGCGATCAGCTGCATCTGGCCGTACTCGATGCCGTTGTGGGCCATCTTGACGAAGTGCCCGGCCCCGTCCGCGCCGACATGGCCGCAGCAGGGCCGACCGTCGAAGCGCGCCGCGACCGCGGTCAGGAGCGGCTCCAGCCGCCGCCAGGCGGCATCGTCCCCGCCCGCCATCAGCGCCGGGCCGTGCCGCGCCCCCTCCTCCCCGCCGGAAACGCCGAGGCCGACGAAGCCGAGCCCGGCCGCCGCCTGCTCCGCCCCGCGGCGGATGGTGTCCGGATAGTGCGAATTGCCGCCGTCGACGACGATGTCGCCCGCCGCCAGCAGCGGCCGCAGGCCGGCGATGGCGGCATCGACCGCGGGGCCGGCCGGGACCAGCAGCAGCACCGCCCGCGGCACCCGCAGGGCGGCCACCAGCGCGGCGGCCGAAGGGGCGACCGTCAGCCCCTCGGCCTCCGCCCGGGCGCGCTGGCCGGCATCGGCGTCGAAGCCGACCACCTGGAAGCCCTTGTCCTGGATGTTGGCCGCGAGGTTGCGCCCCATCACGCCGAGGCCGACGACGCCGATATCCGCCCGGGGTTCCATCTGGTCCGTTTCCGCCGCTCGTCTCTGGTTGCCGCCGACCATAGCCTTGCCCGAACCGGCCATGCTAGGGGGAGGCAGACCCCAGGGGAGATGGATCGATGCGCTTCTTCGAGGATTTCAACGTCGGCGACGTCTATGAGCTCGGCAGCCGCTCGGTGACGAAGGAGGAGATCCTCGACTTCGCGCGCCAGTTCGACCCGCAGCCCTTCCACGTCGACGAGGAGCGGGCCAAGGAGAGCATCTATGGCGGGCTGATCGCCAGCGGCTGGCACACCGCCTCCATGACCATGCGCCTGCTGGCGGACGGCATCCTGCTCGACGCCGCCGGCATGGGCTCCCCCGGCCTCGACGAGCTGCGCTGGCTGAAGCCGGTCCGGCCCGACGACACGCTGACGGCCCGCATGGAGATCGCCTCGGTTCGCGCGTCCGAATCCAAGCCCGACCGGGGCGTCGTCAACTCGGTCATCCAGGTCACCAACCAGAAGGGCGAGACGGTCCTGACCTGGAAGGCGATCGGCATGTACCGGCGCCGGCCGCCGCAGGCGTAGCGGCCCCGCGCTCAGATCATCTGGAACGCCCCGCACGCGACGAAGCGCCGCCACGCCTCGACGCTGCGGGCCATGTTGGGCAGCATCTCCGGCAGGGCGCCGGGCGGGAACCAGCCGAGCGCGCGGCTCTCGTCGCCGTCGGCGAGCGGCGATCCGGAGAAGGTGCGGGTCCAGAACATCAGGACGAAGAACTGGCAGCGGTCGCCGTTCGGGAAGGCGATGGTCTCGTGGGCCGGGTCGCAGGCGAAGCCGAACGGCCGCACGTCGCCCACCTCGAGGCCGGTCTCCTCCCGCACCTCCCGGACGACCACCGCCTCCAGCCCCTCGCCCTCCTCCGCGTTGCCGCCGGGCAGGCCCCAGACGCCGAAGTCCCCGCGCCGCTGCAGCAGGATGCGCCCGGAACCCGGATCCTCGATGACGATCCGCGCGCCCGGCACCAACAGCAGGCGCGACCCGACCAGCGCGCGCAGCCGGCCGAGATGGCTGTCGGCAAAGCCGCCCATGTCGACGTCGCTGCCTACGCCGCCGCTCGTCGACCCTGCCTTGCCTTCCGAACGGGCTTTACGCCCAGGGCCTTGAAGGCAGCGTCGGGCGCGTCGGCAACGATCCGCAGCAACGCGATACCGGCTGGGTCGGGAATCGTGCGCCGCTGCTCCCAGTTGCGGATCGTCCCGATCGGGATACCCAGCGCGCCGGCCAGCGCCTCCTGGCTCATCCCCAGTTGGGCACGGATCCGGCGCAGATCGGGCAAGGACGGGCCCAGCGTCGTCACGTCGGGCGCGGCGTCGGGATCCTCGGCGATCTGGCGGTCGATTTCCTCGTCGGTCGTGGCGAGCACGCGGTCCACGTCGGCCCGGGCCTGCCTGCGCGCCTCGTCCGAGGTCATCCGGATGGTGTCGGCGCGAAGGTCTCTAGCCACAGTCTGCGTTCCTTCCGGTTCGCCGGGCGCGCCGATATGATCCGGCGCGCCGGGCCACGATCCGTATAGACCACCACCAGATGGAGCGGTCCTGCGCGACCGATGGCGATGATCCGCACCTCGTCATAGGCCTGCCGGCTGTCACACCATTCGAGGGTCGGGCTGGAGAACACTTCCACCGCGAAGGCGAAGTTGAAGCCGCGAAGGCGCTCCGTAGCGTCGCTCTTGGCCTGCGACCATTCGAACTCCACGGTCGAATCTTACGCTACATGCGCATGTGGCGCAACTCTGCAGATCCGCTCCAAGCGCACCCTCGAACGGGCCCACTCAATCCAGGAAAAAATCCGGCATGAAGTCCTTCGTGCCCGGCACCACGGCGTAGCGGTCGAGGTGACCGCGGCCAGTGCCATCACTTCGGCGCCGATGAAGAACCAGCCGGTCGTCTCGTGGGCGGGGCGGGTCAGGACCCAGTAGGCGACGTCGGCCAGGAGGCCGCGGGTGCGGCAGCGGGCGACGGCCGCCTCGCCGCCCAGCAGGCCAGCGCACCCCTCGACTTCGCTCGGGCTGAGCAGCTTTTCCTTATCCCGCTCGGAGTCGGGCTCTCAGATCATCTGGAACGCCCCGCACGCGACGAAGCGCCGCCACGCCTCGACGCTGCGGGCCATGTTGGGCAGCATCTCCGGCAGGGCGCCGGGCGGGAACCAGCCGAGCGCGCGGCTCTCGTCGCCATCGGCGAGCGGCGATCCGGAGAAGGTGCGGGTCCAGAACATCAGGACGAAGAACTGGCAGCGGTCGCCGTTCGGGAAGGCGATGGTCTCGTGGGCCGGGTCGCAGGCGAAGCCGAACGGCCGCACGTCGCTCACCACGAGGCCGGTCTCCTCCAGCGTCTCCCGGACGACCACCGCCTCCAGCCCCTCGCCCTCCTCCGCGTTGCCGCCGGGCAGGCCCCAGACGCCGAAGTCCCCGCGCCGCTGCAGCAGGATGCGCCCGGAACCGGGATCCTCGATGACGATGCGCGCGCCCGGCACCAGCAGCAGGCGCCCCCCGACCAGCGTGCGCAGCCGGCCGAGATGGCTGTCGGCGAAGGCACCCATGCTGCTGCCTCTAAGCACTATGCCGCGATCGTCCTACGCATCATGCGGCCTTCCTTGGCCGGCCCGCCGGACCTCGGGGTCGCAGACGAGCCGAGATCATCACGCTATCGCGCAACGATGCGCGGCAAGCCATCCCGACGACCGCAGGAATCTCCCCTTCGCCCGCCTTCCAGCGTCCATAGGTGCTGAGGGCAATGCCCAGCCACGCGGCGGCTTCGTGGTTCGACATGCGCGTGCGCCGCTGCCAGTCCACAAGCTCCGCAGCGCCGAACGGCTTCTGCTCGTCGGCGAGCCGCTTGAGATGGAAGGCGTCGATGGCGAGCGGACCGTCATCTTCGCCCCACTCCACCGCGCTGCCATAGGCAATGAGCCGCGGCCCGCCGAACACGTCCGGACGGTCGAGGCCGACCAGGACCTCACGGCCCTCGGCAATCCACCCGGTCAGGTCTACGATGTCGCTGCCGCCGTCTTTCCAGTCGATATGGAGCGTCGCGGGCAGTTCGGCCCGGACCGATGCGATGCGGGGCATGGAGCCATTCTCGGGCACGGGCTTCCCTCCTAGCTGCTGGCCCTTTAGCTGGTGGCCCTTTAGCTGGTGGCCTTGTCCGGGTTGAGGGCGTTCCACTCCGCGACCAGCGCCGCACGGCAGGCGATCGCCCACTTCAGCGCTGCGCGCATCTCGACACCGGACACCGAACCTTCGATTGCCTTCATGGTCGCCAAGCCGATCTGCGCTTCGCCGTTGGGGCCGACGAGATGGAAGTGAGGCGGATTGTGGTCGCGGTAGACCCGGATCTCGATCCCCCTGACCGTCCCCAGCTTCGTCATGGCGACCGTGACCGCGATGGACGGAATATAGACCGATCATCGGATAAGATCCACAATCTCATCCGACCATCGTTCAAGATTAATGAGACGGAACCGGATCGGCTAGAGGAAGAAATCCGGCATGAAGTCCTTCGTGCCCGGGACGACGGCGTAGCGGTCGAGGTCGGTGACGCCGGCCAGGCGCATTACCTCGTCGTCGATGAAGAAGGTGCCGGTCGTCCCGCGGGCCGGGCGGGTCAGGATCCAGTGGGCGGCGTCGGCCATGATGTCGGGGGTGCGGCAGCGGGCGACGGCATCCGCCCCGCCCAGCAGGTTGCGGATGGCCGCCGTGGCGATGCCGGTGCGCGGCCACAGCGCGTTGACGGCAATGCCGTCCGCCCGGAACTCCTCGGCCATGCCCAGCACGCACATGCTCATGCCGTACTTGGCGATCGTGTAGGCGACATGGTCCTTGAACCAGCGCGGGTCCAGGTTGATGGGCGGCGACAGGGTCAGGACATGCGGGTTGGCCGACCGGCGCAGCGCCGGCAGGCAGGCCTGCGCGCACAGGAAGGTGCCGCGGGTATTGACCTGCTGCATCAGGTCGAAGCGCCTCATGGGTGTGTCGGCGGTGCCGGTCAGGCTGATGGCCGACGCGTTGTTGACCAGCACGTCGATGCCGCCGAAGCGCTCCACCGTGGCGGCGACGGCGGCCCGCACCTGGTCCTCGTCGCGGATGTCGCAGGCGACGGCCAGCGCCCGGCCGCCCGCCGCCTCGATCGCCGCGGCGGCGCTGTGGATCGTCCCCTCCAGCTTCGGATGCGGGTCGACCGTCTTGGCGGCGATCGCGACGTTGGCCCCGTCGCGGGCCGCGCGCAGCGCGATGGCGAGACCGATGCCGCGGCTGGCACCGGTGATGAACAGCGTCCTGCCGGCCAGCGTCATGGTCCCGTCCTCCCTGTCGGTCGACCGGCCCCTATTCGATGGGGAAGCCGGTCAACTCGTCGAGCCGCCGGTTGCCGAGGCGCTGGCGCTGCTCTTTGATCTCCAGCCGCGAGATGGTGCGCAGGTGCACCTCGTCCGGGCCGTCGACGATCTGCAGGGCCCGGCCCCAGCTCCAGATGGCGGCCAGCGGCGTGTCGCCGGTCAGGCCCTTGGCACCGAACGCCTGGATGGCACGGTTGGCGATGGCGGTCTGCATGCGCGGCACCACCACCTTGATCAGCGACACGTCCTTGCGGGCGGCCTTGTTGCCGTGCTTGTCCATCAGCCAGGCAGTGCGCAGGACGAGCAGGCGGGCCTGCTCGATCTCCGCCCGGGACATCGCGATCCACTCCATGACCGTGCCGTGCTCGGCCAGGGTGCGACCGAAGGTGCGGCGATCCTGGGCGCGCTGCATCATCAGGTCGAGCGCCACCTCGCACTGGCCGATCGAGCGCATGCAATGGTGGATGCGGCCGGGGCCGAGCCGCGCCTGGGCCAGCTCGAAGCCGCGCCCCTCGCCGCCCAGCAGGTTGGCGGCGGGCACCGTCACATTCTCGAACAGCACCTCGCAATGGCCTTCGGGCGCGACATGGTTCATCACCGTCGGGTTGCGCACCACGGTGACGCCGGGCGTGTCCATCGGCACCAGGATCATGCTCTGGCGGCGGTAGGATTCGGCCTCCGGGTCGGTCAGGCCCATGACGATGGCGATCTTGCAGCGCGGGTCGGCGGCGTTGGTGATGAACCACTTGCGGCCGTTGATGACGTAATGGTCGCCGGTCCGCTCGATCCGGGTCTGGATGTTGGTCGCGTCCGACGAGGCGACCGCCGGCTCGGTCATGGCGAAGGCCGAGCGGATCTTGCCCTCCAGCAGCGGCCGCAGCCATTCGGCATACTGGCGCTCGTCGGCGAACATGTGCAGCAGCTCCATGTTCCCGGTGTCGGGCGCGTTGCAGTTGAAGACCTCCGACGACCACATGATATGGCCCAGGATCTCCGCCACCGGCGCGTAGTCGAGGTTGCTGAGGCGGGTGCCCGGCTCGTCGTCGCGCAGGGCCGGCAGGAACATGTTCCACAGGCCCTGGGCGCGCGCCTTGGCCTTCAGGTCCTCGATGAAGGGCGGCGGGAAGATGCCGGCATGCACCGCCTCCTCCCAGTCGCGCGCGCGGGGCACGATGTGCTCCTCGACGAAGCGGCGCACGCGGGCCTGGACGTCCAGCGACTTTTCGGAATAGGCGAAATCCATCGTCGGTCCCTCGGAAGAATGTCGGGAAGCGGAACTCAGTCGGCGCGGCGGGCGATGTCCCAGCCGATATCGGCGATCACGGTGCCGAGCCCGCCCACCTCGAAGGCGTCGGCCGAGGCGGCATTGCCGGCCTTGGCGCGGGCCAGGATGCCCTCCAGGATCACGGCCAGGCGGAACAGCGCGAAGGCGAGGTGGAACGGCTCCAGCCTCACCGGCCGCCCGGCCGACCGCCCATAGGCGGCGACGTAGGCGTCCTGGGACGGCACCTGCAGCGCCGCCAGGTCGAGCCCGGCCAGGCCGCGGAAGACCGTGGGCGGCGTGTGGTACTGGATGCAGTTGTAGGCGAGGTCGGCCAGGGGATGGCCCAGCGTCGCCAGCTCCCAGTCGAGGATGCCGATCACCCGGGGCTCGGTCGGGTGGAACATCAGGTTGTCGATGCGATAGTCGCCGTGGCAGATCGAGACCTCGTCGCCGGCCGGCACCCGCGGCGGCAGCCATTCCACCAGCCGGTCGACGGCCGGGTTCTCGTGGGTCTTCGATTCCTGCCACTGCCGGGTCCAGCGCGCGATCTGCCGGCCGAAATAGTTGCCGGGCCGGCCGAAGTCGGCCAGGCCGATCGCCTGCCAGTCGGCCTTGTGCAGCCGGGCCAGCGCGTCCGCCATGCCGAGCCAGATGCCCTCGCGTTCGGCGGGCGGCAGTTCGGGCAGGGCCGGGTTCCAGAAGATGCGGCCGACCAGCCGCTCCATGACGTAGAAGGGTGTGCCGATCACCGCCCGGTCGGCGCAGAAATGCAGCGTCCGCGGCACCGGCACGTCGGTGGCGGCCAGTGCCGTCAGCACCCGGTATTCGCGGTCGACGGCATGGGCCGACGGCAGCAGCTGTCCCGGCGGCTGCTTGCGCAGGATCATGTCCCGGCCGTCGGCGGAGAGCAGGAAGGTCGGGTTGGACTGGCCGCCGCGCATCTGGCGCACGGTCAGGTCTCCCTGGAAGCCGAGGACGTCCCGCAGATGCCGCTCCAGCGCGGCTTCGTCGAAACGGTGGGAGTCCCGGGTCGGGATGGTGTCGGGGGCTTCGGTCATCGGTTGTGCCGCCACTGTAAGCCGCCGACCGGCGGAAACAAGGCCGGGCGAGATCCCGTCTCCGCCCAATTTATAGCCATACCTTCATAAAATGGTCACCCCGGATGCTCTGCCCGGCAGCGCGCGGGCGTTCGGGCGGCGAAAGGACCCTACGGGCGCTTTACGCGACTTGGCATACGCCTTGCCCTTATTACGAGTGCGCAATCCGCACCCCCCACTCCGGCGGGCGCCGGTTGCCTTGGACTTCCCGACGTCGGGGGCTTTCGATGTTTTCCCGTTCCCTGCTCGCATTTCCGATCGCGGCCGCCCTGCTGGCCGCGCCCGCATACGCCCAAGAGGCGAAGCCGAAGCTGATCCCGGGCGACCTGACCGCGACGGTGGCGCTCGGCACCGACTACCTCTATCGCGGCATCTCGCAGACCGACGAGAACCCGACGATCCAGGGCTCGATCGACTACAGCCTGATGTTCAACGACAGCATCGGCATCTATGCCGGCGTCTGGGCGTCGAACCTCAACTTCCGCGATGGCAACGAAGCCACGCTGGAGATGGACGTCTATGGCGGCGTCAAGGGCGAGGTGTCGGGCTTCACCTGGCAGGCCGGCATGATCGGCTACTTCTATCCGGGTGCCGCCAGCGCGCTGAACTACGACTTCTACGAGTTCGCCGGCAAGGTCGGCTACGATCTCGGCTTCGTCGCGCTGTCGGGCGGGCTCAACTATTCGCCGGAGTTCTTCGGCAAGAGCGGCGACGCCTGGTACGTCTATGGCGACGCGAAGGTGCCGATCCCGGGGGCGCCGTTCGACCTGGCCGTCATCGGCCATCTCGGCCACCAGTGGATCGAGAAGAACGACCGCTACGGCACGCCGGACTATCTGGACTGGCAGGCCGGCGTCACCGCGACGGTCGAGGGCTTCACCCTGTCGCTGGTCTATGCCGACACCGACATCGCCAAGTCCGACTGCGCCGGCGGCCGCACCATCTGCGGCGCGCGGGCCATGTTCACCGTCTCGCGGACCTTCTGACCCGACACCATCTCCGACCCCGTTTCCTCCCTGAACTGGGGCCGGCCCGCGATCCGCGGGCCGGCCCCTTCTTTCTGGCGCGGCCCCCATGCGGATTGTTCTTGTCGAATGACTGATGACGAATTACGATATTCGTCAGTCAAAGGAACGATCGATGGCCCTGCCCGCCCGCGCCCGCCCCAATGCCGACGAGACCCGCGCCCGCATCCTGGAGAAGTCCGAGGAGCTGTTCCGCCGCCTCGGCTTCGCCAAGACCGCCGTCGCCGACATCGCGGCCGAGCTCGGCATGTCGCCGGCCAACGTCTATCGCTTCTTCGCCTCCAAGAACGCGCTGGTCGAGGCGATCTGCCAGCAGCACCTGGAGCGGATGCACGCCGACCTGACGCGGATCGCGGCCAGCAACGCCCCCGTGGTCGACCGGCTGGAGCGCTTCGCCGTGCATGTCACCCGGTACCACAAGGCGAATTTCCTGCACGAGCGGCGCCTGCACGACATCGTCCTGGTGGCGTTGGAGCATAGCTGGGACTCGATCATGCAGCACAAGGCGGCGCTGGCGGGGCTCATCGAATCGATCCTGCGGTCGGGCGTGGAGACGGGTGAGGTCGGCGCCATCGACCCGCAGCAGGCATCCCGCGTCATCATGGGCTGCCTGACCCGGTTCTGCCATCCGATGGTGATCCAGCAGCATCTCGACGACGATCTGGAAGGCGAGGCGCAGGCGACGGTGCGCTTCCTCGCCCGCGCCCTGCGCTGACTTTTTTTGCCTTTTGTCTGACGATTATCGAATGTCGTCACAGAATATTCATTGGGCGAGCTGCCGAGGGGAGAGCATCCGATGAAGCGGAAGACCATCATCAGGACGGCCGTCGCGGTGGCGCTGGCAGCGGCGGTGGCATCGGTCGCGGCCTGCAAGCGCGAGGAGGCGATCGCCCGCGAGCCGGTAGCGCCCCGGGTCCAGGTCGAGCGCATCACCTTCCAGCCGAGCGAGACCGCGCGCACCTTCGTCGGCGTGGTCCAGCCGCGCTACGAGACCGACCTCGGCTTCCGGGTCGCCGGCAAGGTGGTCGAGCGCCGGCTCGATGTCGGGCAGCGGGTGCGCAAGGGCGACCTGATCGCCCGGCTCGACCCGACCGACCTGCGCCTGCAGGTGGAGAGCGCGGAGGCCGAGCTGGCCGCCGCCGCCTCCAGCCACGCCCAGGCCAGCGCCGACGAACGCCGCTATGCCGGGCTCAAGGCCAACGGCTTCGCCGCCCTGGCCGACTATGACCGCCGCAAGTCGACCCGCGACGAGGCCGAGGGCCGGCTGAAGCGGGCCCGCCGCTCGCTCGAACTGGCCCGCAACCAGCTGGAATATGGCGAGCTGCACGCGGATGCCGACGGGGTGGTGACCGCGGTGCTGGTGGAGGCGGGCCAGGTCGTCCAGACCGGGCAGGCCGTGGTGCGGGTCGCCCGCGCGGCCGAGCGCGAGGCGCTGGTGGCCCTGCCCGAGACCTGGCTGGCCGACGCGCCGGACGCCACCGCCACCGTGCGCCTGTGGTCGCAGGAGGTGCGCCCCTACGCCGCCACCCTGCGCGAGCTTTCGCCCCAGGCGGATCCTGCGACGCGCACCTATGCCGCCCGCTTCCGCATCCACGATGCCGGCGAGGAAGCGGCCTTCGGCATGACCGCGACCGTCACCCTGACCCGTCACGAGCAGGTGGCGGCGGCCCAGGTGCCGCTCGCCGCCATCCTCAACCGCGGCGCGGGCCCGCTGGTCTACCTGGTCGACCCCGACACCGAGACGCTGGTGGCCCGGCCGGTGACGGTCGCCACCTTCGGCAGCCGCACGGCAGCGGTGACCGACGGGCTGGCCGACGGCGACACCATCGTCACGCTCGGCGTCCAGAAGCTCGAAGCGGGCCGCAAGGTCCGCCCCCTGCCGATCCGCTGACCCGTAGCCCCGAGGACCGGCGCCATGCGCGGCTTCAACCTCTCCGCCTGGGCGATCGCCCACCGGGCGCTGGTCCTCTACCTGATGCTGATGGTCGCCGGCGGCGGCGCCTACGCCTACCTGAAGCTGGGGCGGGCCGAGGACCCGAGCTTCACCATCAAGGTGATGGTGATCTCCGCCGACTGGCCGGGCGCCACCGCCGACGAGATGAAGAGCCAGGTCGCCGACCGGATCGAGAAGAAGCTGCAGGAGCTGCCGTATTTCGACCGGGTGGAGACCTATACGCGGCCGGGATCGGCCGTGCTGCAGCTGGTCCTGCGCGACACCACCCCGCCCGGCCAGGTCAAGGAGCTGTGGTACCAGGCGCGCAAGAAGGTCGGCGACATCCGGGGCGACCTGCCGGCCGGCGTCAACGGGCCGTGGTTCAACGACGAGTATGGCGACGTCTACTCCGCCCTCTACATGCTGAGCGCCGACGGCCTGTCGATGGCCGAGCTGAAGCGCCACGCCGAGGATATCCGGCAGATCCTGCTGCGCGTCGCCGGGGTGACCAAGGTCGACATCATCGGCGCCCAGCCGGAGCGCATCCACATCGAGCTGAGCCACGGCCGGCTCGCCACCCTGGGCGTCACCCCGCAACAGATCTTCGACAGCGTCGCCCGCCAGAACGCCGTGGTCCCGTCCGGCAGCATCGACACCGCCGCCGACCGCATCAACGTGCGGGTGGGCGGCGCGCTGGACGGGGTGGCCGCCATCCAGGCCGTCCCGGTCGCTTCGGGCGGCCGGGTGTTCCGGCTGGGCGACATCGCCAGCGTCACCGCCGGCTACGAGGATCCGCCGCGCTTCCTGGTGCGCCAGGAGGGCCGCCCGGCGATCGGCATCGGTGCCGCCATCGCCGACGGCACCGACATCCTGGCGCTGGGCCGGGCGCTCGACCAGGCGGCAGAGCGGATCCGCCAGGAGCTGCCCGTCGGCGTCGAGCTGAAGCAGATCGCCGACCAGCCCAAGGTGGTGGAAGGCTCGGTCGCGGAGTTCCTCAAGGTCTTCGCCGAGGCGCTGGCGATCGTCATGGTGGTGAGCCTGCTGTCGCTCGGCCTGCGCACCGGCATCGTCGTCGCGCTGTCGGTGCCGCTGGTGCTGGCGATCGTCTTCCTGGTCATGTACGCGACCGGGGTGCCCCTGCACCGCATCACGCTGGGCGCCCTCATCATCGCGCTCGGCCTGCTGGTCGACGACGCGATCATCGCCATCGAGATGATGGTGGTGAAGATGGAACAGGGCTGGGACCGCACCGCGGCCGCGACCTATGCCTGGACCTCCACCGCCTTCCCGATGCTGACCGGGACGCTGGTGACGGCGGCGGGCTTCCTGCCGGTCGGCTTCGCCCGGTCGTCGTCGGGCGAGTATGCCGGCGGCATCTTCTGGGTGGTCGGGCTGGCGCTGGTCGTGTCCTGGCTGGTGGCGGTGGTCTTCACCCCCTATCTCGGCTTCAAGCTGCTGCCGGACTTTGCCCGCAAGGCCGGGCACCGCGGGCCCGACGCCGTCTACGACACCCGGATCTATCGCCGGCTCCGCCAGGCGGTCGCGGCCTGCGTGCGCTGGCGGCGGACGGTGGTGGTCGCCACCTTCGGGCTGCTGGCGCTGTCGATCTACGGCTTCGGCATGGTGCAGCAGCAGTTCTTCCCGACCTCCACCCGACCGGAACTGTTCCTGGAGATGCGCCTGCCCGAGGGCTCGGCGATCGGCGCCAGCATCGCCACCGCCGAGACGGCCGAGAAGCTGCTGGCGGGCGACCCCGACATCGCCACCTACACGACCTATGTCGGCCAGGGATCGCCGCGCTTCTGGCTCGGGCTCAACCCCGCCCTGCCCAACCCCAACTTCTCGCAGGTCGTCATCCTGGCCCGCGACACAGAGGCGCGCGAGCGGATCAAGGCCCGGCTCGACCGCGCGATCGCCGAGGGCGCCCTGCCGGAGGCCCGGGTGCGCGTCGACCGCTTCGTGTTCGGTCCGCCGGTCGGCTTCCCGGTGCAGTTCCGGGTCGCCGGCCCGGATGCCCAGCAGGTCCGCCAGATCGCCGCCCGGGTGCGCCAGGCGATGGCGTCCGACCCACGCGTCGTCGACCCCCATCCCAACTGGGGCGAGCAGGCGAAGAGCGTGCGGCTGGCGGTCGACCAGGACCGCGCCCGGGCGCTGGGCCTGACCCCGCAGGAGATCGGCGGCACGCTGGCGACGCTGCTGAGCGGCTACACCGTCACCCAGCAGCGCCAGGGCATCGAGCTGATCGACGTGGTCGCGCGCGCGTTGCCCGAGGAGCGCCTGGCGCTCGACCGCCTGCCGGAGCTGACCGTGGCGACGCGCGGCGGCATCCCCGTCCCGCTGTCCCAGGTGGCCCGGGTCGAGCATGGCTTCGAGGAGCCGATCCTGTGGCGGCGCAACCGCGACATCGTCATGACGGTGCGCGGCGACGTGGTCGACGGGGTGCAGCCGCCCGACGTGACCCGCGCCCTGCAGCCGAAGATGGACGCGATCGCCGCCACTCTGCCGCCCGGCTACCGCATCGAGACCGGCGGCTCGGCCGAGGAGAGCGCCAAGGCCAACGCCTCGATCGCCGCCGTCCTGCCGGTGACGCTGCTCGTCATGCTGACCCTGCTGATGATCCAGCTGCAGAGCTTCGGGCGGCTGGCACTCGTCTTCTCCACCGCCCCGCTCGGCATCATCGGCGCGGCCGGGATGCTGCTCGCGACCGGGCGGCCGTTCGGCTTCGTCGCCCTCCTGGGGCTGCTCGCCCTGTCCGGCATGATCATGCGCAACGCGGTCATCCTGGTCGACCAGATCGAGCACGACGTCGCCGCCGGCCATGACCGCCACCGCGCCATCATCGACGCCACCGTGCGCCGCAGCCGGCCGGTGGTGCTGACCGCGCTCGCCGCCATCCTGGCGATGATCCCCCTGTCGGAGAGCGTCTTCTGGGGGCCGATGGCGACCACCATCATGGGCGGCCTGCTGGTCGCGACGGTGCTGACCCTGTTCTTCCTGCCCGCCCTCTATGCGCTCGCCTTCCGGGTGCGCGAGGCGTCGGGCGCCCCCGACGCCCTGCACCTGGCGGCGGCGCCGGCCGAATAGCCGGCGCCGGCGGGGCGATCAGGCCTCGTCGACCACCGGGTTGCGCAGCAGGCCGACCCCGGAGATCTCCACCTCGATGACGTCGCCCGCCTTCATGTATTCGGGCGGGTTGCGGCGCGAGCCGACGCCGCCCGGCGTGCCGGTGACGATCACGTCGCCCGGCGCCAGCGGCGTGAAGGTCGAGATGTAGGCGATCTGCTCCGGGATCGAGAAGATCATCATGTCGGTGGTGGTGTCCTGGCGCACGCCGCCGTTGAGGCGGGTCGTCAGGTGCAGCTTCGTCGGGTCCGGGATCTCGTCGGAAGTCACCATCCACGGGCCGAAGGCGCCGGTCGCGGCGAAGTTCTTGCCGGGCGTGAACTGGTGGGTGTGCCGCTGCCAGTCGCGCACCGAGCCGTCATTGTAGCAGGCATAGCCCGCGACATGGGCCAGCGCGTCGGCCTCGGCGATGTGGCGGCCGGGCCGGCCGATGACGATCGCCAGCTCCCCCTCGTAGTCGAGCTTGTCGGAGACCCGCGGCCGCACCATCGGCTCGCCATGGCCCATCTGGCTGTCGGCGAAGCGGGCGAACAGCACCGGCTTCTCGGTCACGTCGCGGCCGCCCTCGGCGACATGGTCGCGGTAGTTGAGGCCGACGCAGACGATCTTGCCCGGGTCCGGGATGACCGGGCGGAAGCGGATGTCGGCCAGCGCGTGGTCGGCCTTGCCGCGGGCGACGAGCGCGGCCGCCTCGGCGAAGGCGTCGGCGGCGATGAGCGCGCGCAGCGTGGGCAGGCGCAGGCCGAACCGCGCGCCGAGGTCGACGACCCCGTCGCCGACCACCGCGCCATAGCTGTCGCGGCCGGCCGCGGTGAAGGACAGGAGCTTCATGGGAGGGCGTCTCCAGGGAGGGCCGGCCGAAGGTCTGGGGATGCCGCGCCGGGCCGGCTCGGCGGCGGCCGGCATATTCCGCCCGGGCACCCCGGCGACGCAAGCGCCCGGGCGGACCCGGGGCCCATCCCATGTGCCCCCTCGCCCCCGTCACCGGGACGGATGGTTGCGATATCGGCCGCAGACCGTCTAGTTTCGGTCATGGCCGGCGCCGGGCGGACGGCGCCACAATCAAAGCCGGGGGGCTTTCAATACAGGAGGCAAGCGCATGGCGTTCATCGCCGCGTCCAAATCGCTCAATGTCTTTTCCGAGGCGATGCTGCCGTTGCCGACGGGCTCGACCCTGCTCGTCGCCAACGAGATCACCATCGCGGCGCGCCAGCCCGATGGCGACAGCGTCGCCATCTCCGGCACCTTCACCTATCCGGCCGGCAGCGCCCGGGTGGAGCCGACCGCCGGCAGCATCACCGAATACTTCGTCACCTTCGGCAATGGCGACCGCCATTTCGACCTGACCGGCGCCGACATCGACGTGACGGACTTCTACGCCTTCCGCGCCGCGGGCGACGTCGTCGGCTACGTCCAGTCGCTGCTGTCCGGCCCCGACACGCTGTTCGGCAGCACCGAGGCGGACACGCTGGCCGGCTTCGACGGGGCCGACACGCTGAACGGCAACCAGGGCGACGACCTGGTCTATGGCAACAAGGGCGCCGACCGGGTGATCGGCGGCAGCGGTTCGGACTACCTGTTCGGCGGTCAGGACAACGACATCGTCCTGGGCGGCCCCGGCAATGACGGGCACGTCAACGGCAACCTCGGCGACGACTTCATCTTCGGCAATCTCGGCGACGACACGCTGCATGGCGGCCAGGGTGCCGACACGCTGGTCGGCGACGACGGCGACGGCAGCGGGGCCGGCGGCAACGACGTGCTCTATGGCGACCGCGGCGACGACGACCTCTATGGCGACTTCGGCAACGACACCCTGATCGGCGGCACCGGCGCCGACCGGTTCTTCGTCTTCACCGGCGAGGGCGTCGACCGCATCATCGACTTCCAGCCGGGCGAGGGCGACCTGATCGGGATCGAGAGCAACATCAACGAGACCGGGATCACCGACTTCGCCGGCCTGCAGCCCCGCATCTCCAGCGACGGACTGGGCGGGTCGCGCATCGACCTCGGCGACGGCAACGCGCTGATCATCGAACGACTGGCGCCCAGCACCCTGTCGCAGGACATGTTCCAGTTCTTCTTCTGACGGCGCCCGATGCCGGCGGCCTTGGTACCGCCGGCATCCGGGCTACCCGTCAGCCGATCCGCGCATTCGAATCCTCGAACGCCTTCCGCAGGGCGACGGAGTCGTAGGGCTCCTCCGTCAGCCGCTCCGGGTCCCACTGGCTGCGGCCGGGGGCGAAGAAGTCGCCGCCATAGACGTGGAGCGCGCCGGTCAGGCGCGGGATCGGGTTGGTGACGGAGTGGATCACGTCGCGGCCGAGCGGCGCCACGTCGCCGGTCGACAGCGCCTCGGCGCCCGCCGCCTCGAGGCCCGGGCCCCCGCCCGCCCGCCGGCGCCAGAAGATGTTGTCCTCCCGCCCCGAATAGATACCGATGACCGCCCACATGCGGTGGTTGTGGGGCTGGAGCGTCATCTTCGCCCCCCACACCAGGTTGAGGATGGTGAGCTCCGGCGAGCGGTGGAGGATGTCGACCGTGGCCCGGGTCGGCTCCCCCACCCCCTTCAGCACGGCGGCCGGGTCGGCCAGGGCGCGCGCCACCACCTCGCGGGCGGACTTGTGGGTCGGGTCGGCGGCCACCGCCGCGCGGCAATCCTCGATGAATCGCTCGATTTCGAACACGTTCGTCACCCTCCCGCGGCAGGGGCCCCGGCCATCGCTTCCCGCAGGGCCGTCTTCAGGACCTTGCCATAATTGTTCTTCGGCAGCGCCGAGACGAACCGATAATCCTTGGGTCGCTTGAAACGTGCAATATGGTCGAGGCACAGCCGGTCGAGCGCCGCCGGATCGGGCGCCGCACCCAGGCGCAGGACGACGAAGGCCACCACCTCCTCGCCCCACTCCGGATGGGGCCGGCCGACCACCGACACCTCGGCCGCGTCGGGATGGCGCAGCAGCACCTCCTCCACCTCGCGCGGGTAGATGTTGCTGCCGCCCGAGATGATCATGTCCTTCGAGCGGTCCTTGAGGGTCAGGAAGCCGTCCTCGTCGAAGGCGCCCATGTCGCCCGTGTGCAGCCAGCCGCCGCGCAGGGTCGCCGCCGTCGCCTCCGGGTTGCGCCAGTAGCCGGTCATCACCACGTCGCCGCGCACCAGGATCTCGCCCACCTCCCCCGCCGGCAGGTCGCGATCCTCGGCGTCGCACACCCGGACCTCGACCACCGACTGCGCCACCCCGGCCGACGCCAGCCGCGCCTCGTAGCGGGGGTGGCCCACATCGGCATGCATCGCGCGCGACAGGGCGGTGATGGTCATCGGGCTTTCGCCCTGGCCGTAGATCTGGGTCAGCTTGTTGCCGAAGGCGGCGAGCGCCCGCTTGCAGTCGGCCAGGTACATGGGCCCGCCGCCATAGACGATGGTGCGCAGGTTGCGGGTGTCGACCGCCACCCGCTCCGCATGGTCGACCAGCCGCCAGACCATGGTGGGGGCCGCGAACAGCGAGGCGCCCGGCCAGCGGCCGATCAGGTCGAACACGGTGGGCGCGTCGCCATGGCCGCCCTCGGGGATCACCTGCACCGCGCCGGCGGCGATGTTGGGCAGCATGTTGATGCCCGAGCCGTGCGACATCGGCGACCAGTGGATGATGCTGTCCCCCGGCCCGACCGTGTCGACATCGGCGAAATAGGACAGCAGGAAGGCCTGCAGCACCTGATGGCTCAGCATCGCGCCCTTGGGCCGGCCGGTGGTGCCGCTGGTGTAGAAGAGCCAGGCGGTGTCGCGCGGCGCCACGGGAGCCATCGCCATCGGCTCGCCCAGCAGGGCCGTATAGTCCGGCCCGTCGGCCAGGATCAGGCGCGGGGCGACCTCCAGCCCGGCGGCGGCCTCCACCACCGCCTCCAGCAGGTCGTCGGACACGAACACCGCCCGGGCGCCCGAATGGTCCAGGATGTAGGCGAATTCCCGCGGGTGGAGCTTGGCGTTGATCGGCACCGCGACCAGGCCCGCGTGCCACGCCGCGTACATCGCCTCCACATAGGCCGGGCCGTTGCGCATGATCAGCGCCACACGATCGCCCGATTGCAGACCCAGCCTGCCGACCAGGCCGCCGGCCAGCCGCGCCACCCGGCGGCCGAGGGTGCGGTAGTCGGCGACGATCCGGTGGCCGGAGGCGATCGCCGGCAGGTCGGGCCAGACCGCGGCGGTGCGATGGAGGTAGCGAGCGATGTTCATTCCGGGCGGCCTTCGGCGTCGATGGACGGATACTAGAGCAAAGACCGGCGGCATCGGGCAACCGTCCCGGCGCCGCGGCCTGCTGGCGGCAGCCCTGGGGGCGCTGGCACTGGTCTCACCGCCGTCCGCCGCCGCCGAGCCGGTCCGCCTCGGCCTGCCGATCCGCTGCACGCCCGGGCAGGACTGCTGGGTGGTCAACTATGTCGACCTCGATCCCGGTCCGGGCCGCAAGGACTATCGCTGCGGGGTCATGTCCTACGACACCCACAACGGCACCGACATCGCCATCCGCGACCTGAAGGCGATGAAGGAGGGCGTCCCGGTCCTGGCGGCGGCCGACGGCGTGGTGCGGGCGTTGCGGGACGAGATGGACGACGTCAGTTTCCGCGACCGGCCGGCCGATGCCATTGCCAAGCGGGAATGCGGCAACGGCGTGGTCGTCGACCATGCCGACGGCTGGCAGACGCAGTATTGCCACATGCGGCGCGGCAGCGTCCGGGTGCGGGCGAAGGAGCGGGTGACCGCGGGGCAGCCGATCGGGCTGGTCGGCCTGTCGGGCAAGACCGAGTTCCCGCACATCCACGTCACCGTGCGCCACCAGGGCAAGGTGATCGATCCGTTCCTCGGCACGGCCGGCGGCGCGGAGTGCCAGATCGGGCGCGAGCCGCTGTGGAAGCCCGAGGCCCTGGCCGCCCTGCCCTACCAGGCGGGCGCGATCCACATCGCCGGCATCGTCGCCGGCAAGCCCGACGTGGTGAAGGCGCGCGCGGGCGAGCTCGACCAACCGACCGCCGCGGCCGACGCCGAGCTGCTGGCGGTGTGGGCCGAGGTCTACAACGTGGTGACCGGCGACGCGCTCACGCTGCGCCTGACGGCGCCCGACGGGCGCACCGTGGTGAACCACACCCAGCAGATCGAGCGCGACCAGGCGCGCGTCTTCCGCACCGTGGGGCGCAAGCGGCCGCCCGGCGGCTGGCCGCCCGGCACCTACCGGGCGGAGATCACCTACGCCCGCGACGGCAAGCCCCTGGCCGAGCCGGTGCGGGCGGAGGTGACGGTCCGGTAGCCAGGGGGTCCGGTAGCCAGGGTCGGGCCCGGCGCTGGCCACCGGCCGGAGCGCCCCTCGACTTCGCTCGGGGTGAGGAGATTTCCTTTGCTCCACGAGCGCTTCTGCCAATGAAGAAGCGCCTCATCCCGAGCGGGGTCGAGAGACGCTGCGACCGATGGGCAGCGCCGCGTTCTGTTGAGACGAAAGGCCGGTCAACCGCGCGGGCAGACCAGCGTCATGCGGACCCGCTCGAGGATGTTCTGCTCGTAGAACCGGTTGCCGCACAGGCCGCGATGCTGGGCGACGGTCTCGTTGTAGCGGCCGACCGCGACCTGCAGGTCGCCGATGATGCCGCGATCCAGGTCGGCCGCGATCCGGTCGCGCTGGTCGATCATGTCGCGGAAGCGCGCGACCTGCACCGGGTCGCCCTCGTTGACCATGCTGCGATCGCGGGCGATCCGCTGGTCGAGCTGGTCGAGTTCGGCCGTGCGCTGGTCATAGGCGGCGCGGCGGGCATTCATCTCGCTGCCCCGCTGGGCCAGCGTCTGCTCCAGGCACAGGCATTGGGCGATCTGCTGCGGATCGACGATCACCTGCTGGGCCGAGGCAGCGCCTGCCCAACCCAGTCCGAGCGCCAGCGACCCGGCGATCAGGGTTGCTTGCATCATGGTTCGCCGCATCGGCCTTCTCCAGTTCGTTATTCCGGTCGCCAACGCACCATAGCCGATTGCGTTCCGACCCGCGACCGGCAGCGCAGCCCGGCAGTTGACCTGCCGCTGCCGGCGCAGCCAGGATCCGCCCGCAACCCGGGCGCGGAGGGAACGATACGATGAGCGACCATATCCTGGCCATCGACCAGGGCACCTCGAGCACCCGCGCGATCGTCTTCGACGCCCAGGGCCACGAGCGCGCGCGCGCCCAGGAGGACCTGACGCAGCATTATCCCGCCGCCGGCTGGGTCGAGCACGATGCCGAGGAGATCTGGCGGTCGACGCTGTCGGTCAGCTGGGACGCGCTCGACCGCGCCGGCCTCACCGCCCGCGACATCGCCGGCATCGGCATCACCAACCAGCGCGAGACGGCCGTGCTGTGGGACCGCGCCACCGGGCGGCCGGTCGCCCCGGCCATCGTCTGGCAGGACCGCCGCACCGCCGAGCGCTGCGCGGCCCTGGCCGCGGACGGGGCCGAGCCGATGATCCAGGCCCGCACCGGGCTGCTGCTCGACCCCTATTTCTCGGCCACCAAGATCGCCTGGCTGCTCGACCGGGACGACGGCCTGCGGCAGCGGGCCGAGCGCGGCGAGATCGCCTTCGGCACGGTCGATTCGTTCCTGCTGTGGCGGCTGACCGGCGGACGGGTGCACGCGACCGACGCCACCAACGCCGCCCGCACCATGCTGTTCGACATCCACCGCCAGCAATGGGACGACGACCTGCTGGCCCTGTTCGGGGTGCCGCGCGCCGTGCTGCCGGAGGTGCGCGACTGCGCGGCCGAGTTCGGCACCACCGACCCCACCCTGTTCGGCGGGGCGATCGCCGTGCGCGGCATCGCCGGCGACCAGCAGGCGGCGACGATCGGCCAGGCCTGCGTCCGGCCCGGCATGATCAAGAGCACCTACGGCACGGGCTGCTTCATGCTGCTCAACACCGGCGACCGGCCGGTCGCGTCCAGCAACCGGCTGCTCACCACCATCGCCTACCGCATGGACGGCCGGGCCACCTATGCGCTGGAGGGCAGCATCTTCGTCGCCGGCGCCACCGTGCAGTGGCTGCGCGACGGGCTGCGCCTGATCGCCAGCGCCGGCCAGACCGACCAGCTGGCCCAGGCGGCCGCCGCCGACCGCAGCGTCTACCTGGTGCCGGCCTTCACCGGCCTGGGCGCGCCCTACTGGGACGCCGACGCGCGCGGCGCCATCCTCGGCCTCACCCGCGACACCGGCATCGCCGACATCGTCCGCGCCGCGCTGGAGGCGGTGTGCTTCCAGACCCGCGACCTGCTGGAGGCGATGACCGCCGACGGCGCCGCCCCGCCGACCAACCTGCGCGTCGACGGCGGCATGACCGTCAACGACTGGGCCATGCAGTTCCTGGCCGATACCCTGGCGGTGCCGGTCGAGCGGCCGGTCGTCACCGAGACGACGGCGCTGGGTGCCGCGGCACTCGCCGGCATCACCGCCGGGCTGATCCCCGGCCTGGACGCACTCGACCGCTTCTGGCGCCTCGACCGCCGCTATGCGCCCACCATGGCCGAGCCGGAGCGCGAGCGCCGCTATGCCGGATGGAAGGACGCGGTCTCCCGGGTGCGCACCAAGGTTTAGGATTCCCCCGTCACGGCCGGAACCGCGGCGGGCGCTTCTCGGCGAAGGCGGTGACGCCCTCGGCGAAGTCGTCCGTCGCCGACAGGCTGGCGAAGCTCTCCTGCTCCGCCAGCAGCTGCGCCTCAAAGCCGGTGTCGAGCGACTGGTGCATCAGGCGCTTGGTGTTGGCGAAGGCGCCGCGCGGGCCGGCCGCCAGGCGCAGGGCGATCGCCCGCGTCTCCTCGGCCAGCCGCTCGTCGGGCACGACCCGGTTGACGAGGCCGATCGCCTCGGCGCGGGCGGCGTCGAAGCGGTCGGGCAGCAAGGCCAGCTCCATCGCCCGACGCTGGCCGACGAGGCGCGGCAGGAAATAGGTCGAGCCCCCGTCCGGGCTGACGCCGATCCGGGCATAGGCGAGCGTGAAGCTGGTGGAGGCGGCCGCGATCGCCAGGTCGGCCGCCGCCATCAGGCTCATCCCCGCCCCGGCGGCGACGCCATGGACCGAGGCGACGACCGGCTGCGGCATCCGCCGCAGCGCGACGATCGCCGGATGGAAGGCATGGATCAGCGCGTTCAGCCGCCGCCGGCGCTCTTCCGCGGGCCGACCCGCCATGCCGGCGAACAGCTTGACGTCGCCGCCCGCCATGAAGCCGGCGCCGGCCCCCTTGAGGACGACCACGCGCACGGCCGGATCATGCTCGACCCGGTCCAGGACATCGACCAGGGTGGCCGCCATGGCCTCGTCGAGGGCATTGAGGACGGACGGTCGGTTCAGCGTCACCTCGGCCACGGCGTCGGCGACGGACAGCAGGACGGAAGGTTCCATGGGCCGATTCGGTAGCAGGGTTCGGCCGCCCCGCCAATGCCATGCCGGATGACAGCGAATTAACCCGCCCTTAAGCACGCTGAAAGCCGGCGGGGCCCACATTCCCCGTCACCGATAGAGCTTTCGGCAACCGGAGGTTAACCAGCATGTCCTCGATCGTTCCGCTGTCGCGCGGACAGACCCTGCGCCGCCTCTCCCGCGCCGCCGCCGCCCCGGCCTTCGCCGTCGCCCTGGCCGCGGCCGGCGCCGCCACCATCATTCCCTTCGCGACCGCGCAGACGCCGGCCCCGGTCACGGCCCCGGCCGGGCTGGCGGCGATGCTGCCGAACTTCGCCGACCTGTCCGACCGGGTGTCCCCGGCCGTCGTCAACGTCTCGACCGAGCGCGCCATGCGCCGCAGCGGGCCCGAGATGGGGCTGCCGCAGTTCCCCGAGGGGTCGCCCTTCAACGAGTTCTTCCGCCGCTACTTCGAGCAGGGCCCCGGCCGCCAGGGCCAGGGTCCGGGCGCGCCGCCGCGCCGGGCGCGGGCCGCAGGCTCCGGCTTCGTCGTCGACGCGTCGGGCTTCATCGTCACCAACAACCACGTCATCGAGGACGCCGACGAGATCACCGTCACGATGCAGGACGGCACCGAGCTGAAGGCCAAGCTGGTCGGCCGTGACCCCAAGACCGACCTGGCGGTGCTCAAGGTCGATGCCGGCCGGCCCCTGCCCTACGTCGCCTTCGGCGATTCCTCCCGGGCCCGGGTCGGCGAATGGGTGGTCGCGGTCGGCAACCCCTTCGGCCTCGGCGGCACGGTGACGGTGGGCGTGCTGTCGGCGCGCGGCCGCGACCTGCAGTCCGGCCCCTTCGACGACTACCTGCAGATCGACGCCTCCATCAACCGCGGCAATTCCGGCGGGCCGACCTTCAACCTGGCGGGCGAGGTGATCGGCATCAACACGGCCATCTACTCGCCCAACGGCGGCAGCGTCGGGATCGGCTTCGCGGTCCCGTCCAACCTGGCCAAGCCGGTCATCGACCAGCTGAAGGCGACGGGCCGGGTCGAGCGCGGCTGGCTCGGCGTGCAGATCCAGCCGGTGACCCCGGACATCGCCGACAGCGTCAACCTCGACCGGCCGCGCGGCGCCCTGGTGACGAGCGTGCAGGGCGACAGCCCGGCCATCCGCGCCGGCGTCCGCCAGGGCGACGTGATCGTCGGCTTCAACGGCCGGACCGTCGACCGGGTGCGCGACCTGACCCAGGCGGTGGCGGCGACCGCGGCCGGCAGCCGGGCCGAGGTGCTGGTGTGGCGCGACGGACGGGAGACCCGCCTGACCGCCAGCATCGCCAAGCTCGAGGCCGACAAGGCGGCGGCAGCCGACAACGAGCCGGCCGACGAGCAGTCCGGCAAGCTCGGCCTGGCGCTCGCCCCGATCGACCGGGACGCCCGGCGCGAGCACGGCATCCCGGCCTCGGTCAAGGGCGTGCTCGTCGCCTCGGTGTCGCCGGACAGCGCGGCGGCCGACAAGGGCATCCGGGCAGGCGACGTGATCGTCAAGATCGGCGGCCGCAGCGTCACCAACCCGGACGAGGTGGCCGAGCGCGTCACCGCCGCCCAGGGCGAGCGCCGCAAGAGCATCCTGCTGCTGCTGAACCGGCAGGGTACCGAACGCTTCGTCGCCTTGCCGCTCGGCCAGGCCTGATCGGCCCATCCTGATCGGCAGTAGCGGCGACGCCGGCACCCGCCCCTTCCCCCGGGGGCGGGTGCCGGCCGCTTCCATCCCGCCGGCCAGCCGGCCCGGCGCACCCCCCCTGTGCTCGCAGGTCCTTCGATGCCCCTTCTCCTCCGCCACCTGATGCCGCTCATCGTGATCGCGTCCCTGTTCGCCATCTCGATGATCTTCGTCTTCGCGACGCTCGCCGTGTTCGGCCGGATGTTCCGCCGACCCGAGCGCGAGCTCGCCCGCGGCCCGTTGATCGAGGGCGTCGCCAGCGAGGTCCGGGACGCGCCCGACCGGCCGCATTCCGCCGGCTGACCGGGCAGCCCCATCCGGGCCGGCCTGGCAGCCGCAACAGTTTGGAATCAGAGAAAGACGGGGAACTGCGCTATGGTCGCCACCGCCACTGCCACCCGCACCAACCCCAGCCTGGGCATGAAGATCCTGGTCATCGAGGACGACCGCGAAGCGGCTGCCTATCTGGTCAAGGGACTGGAGGAGTCGGGCTACGTCGTCGACCATGCGGCGACCGGCCCGGACGGCCTGTTCCTGGCCTCCACCCAGCCCTACGACGCGCTGGTCGTCGACCGCATGCTTCCCGGCATGGACGGACTGACGATCGTCGAGACGCTGCGGCAGCAGGGCCGGAACATGCCGGTGCTGATCCTGTCGGCAATGGGCGAGGTCGACGACCGGGTGAAGGGGCTGAAGGCCGGCGGCGACGACTACCTGGCCAAGCCCTACGCCTTCGCGGAACTGCTGGCCCGGCTGGAGGCGGTGCTGCGCCGCGGCCATACCGGCCAGCCGACCACGCGCCTCGCCGTGGGCGACCTGGAGATGGACCTGCTCGGCCGCGCGGTGCGCCGCCGCGGCCAGGCCATCGACCTGCTGCCGCGCGAGTTCCGCCTGCTCGAATGCCTGATGCGCCATGCCGGCCAGGTGGTGACGCGGACCATGCTGCTCGAGAAGGTCTGGGACTATCACTTCGACCCGCAGACCAACGTCATCGACGTGCATGTGAGCCGGCTGCGCCAGAAGATCGACCGGGGGTTCGACAAGCCCCTGCTGCACACGGTGCGCGGCGCCGGATACTGCCTGCGTGAGCCCGCGTAACGCCCTCCGCACCACCACCTTCCGGCTGGCGCTCGCCTATCTCGCGATCTTCGTCGCGTCGTCGGCGACCCTGCTGGGCTTCATCTATTGGGCGACGTCCGGCGCGATCGACCGGGAAAGCGAGCAGATCATCGAGGCCGAGCTGACCGGGCTGCGCGAGCAGTACCGGCAATGGGGCGTGGTCGGCCTGGTCCGGGTCATCGAGGAGCGCTCGAAGGGCGACCGCGCCGACGACATGCGCTACCTGGTGGCGGGCCCGCGCTTCGAGCGGGTGACGGGCAACCTGTCGGCCTGGCCGCCCGAGCTGCGCGACCGGCGCGGCCTGGTGGAGTTCCCGCTCAAGGTCCGCGTCGGCGACCGCCAGGAGGCCCGCCAGACCATGGCCATGGCCTTCGACCTGCCGAACGGCTTCCGCCTGCTGGTCGGCCGCGACATGAAGGAGCGCAGCGAGTTCCGCGAGCGCGTGCTGGGGGCGATCGCCTGGTCGCTGGCCCTGACGCTGGCCTTCGGGCTGGCCGGCGGCTACTGGGTCAGCCGGCACCTGATGCGGCGCGTCGACGCCATCAACCGCACCAGCAGCGGCATCCGCGCGGGCGACCTGCAGCAGCGGGTGCCGGTGACCGGCAAGGGGGACGAGTTCGACCAGCTCGCCTTGAACCTCAACGCGATGCTCGACCAGATCGAACGGCTGATGTCGGGCATGCGCCAGGTGACGGCCAACGTCGCCCACGACATGCGCACCCCCCTCAACCGCCTGCGCGCGCGCCTCGAGGTGACGCTGATCGAGAAGCCCGACGAGGCGCGGTACCGCGAGGCGATCCAGGAGACGATCGACGAGGCCGACCGCATCATCGCCACCTTCAACGCGATGCTGTCGATCGCCGAGGCGGAGTCCGGCGCCAAGACCGAGTCGATGGCCCGCACCGAGCTGCCGCCGCTGGTCGACCAGATCGCCGAGCTGTACGAGCCGCTGGCCGAGGAGAAGGGGCTCGCCCTCTCGGTCGAGCATGCGGGCCGGGCCGTCGCCCGGGCCGACCACCACCTGCTGTCGCAGGCGGTCGCCAACCTGCTCGACAACGCCATCAAGTACACGCCCTCGGGCGGCAGCGTCACCGTGCGCACCGCCGAGACGGCCAAGGGGGCCGAGATCACGGTCGCCGACACCGGCCCCGGCATCCCGGCCGAATCCCGCGAGGCCGTGCTGGCGCGCTTCGTGCGCCTGGAGCAGAGCCGCTCGACCCCCGGCAACGGCCTCGGCCTCAGCCTGGTCCAGGCGGTCGCCCGGATGCACGGCGCGGACCTGCTGCTGGAGGACAATGCCCCCGGGCTGCGCGTGACGCTGCGCTTCGCCGCCGTCGCCAACGGCCGCTCGACGGCGAAATAACCGCTCTTCCGCGCCCCGCACCCGGCCCTATGGAACCTGCGGCCGGCCGCTCTATTTCCTGATTCCGGGAGCCGGGCCGGCAGGCCGTCCGGCGTCATGGAAACCGGGCCGGCGGCCTCGTGATGCGGGAACCGACTTCCGCCATGGGACGCTTCCTGGACCCCCGCGGGTGCCGGGGGAAGCCAAGGGGACCTGTGTCGATGGCGGCAAAAGGCGGACCCAGGCGGCGGTCCATCCTGAGCGTGGCCGACGGCGTGGCCATCATGGTCGGCATCGTCGTCGGCATCGGCATCTTCAAGACGCCGCCGCTCGTCGCCGCCAACGTCGACAGCGAGCTGGCCTTCATCGGCGCCTGGGTCGCGGGCGGCTTCGTCACGCTGATCGGGGCACTCTGCTATGCCGAGCTGGCCTCCGCCCATCCCCATGCCGGCGGCGAGTACCATTTCCTGTCGCGCGCCCTCGGGAGGCCGGTCGCCATCCTGTTCGGCTGGGCGCGGGGCACGGTGATCCAGACCGGCGCGATCGCCGCGGTCGCCTTCGTCGTCGGCGACTATGCCGCGCAGGTGCTGCCGCTCGGTCCCCACGGTCCCGGCATCTATGCCGGCCTGTCGGTGGTGGTGCTGACGGCCCTCAACGTGCTCGGCACGCGCCAGAGCAGGACTGCCCAGAACGCGTTGACGGCGCTGACCCTGGCCGCCGTCCTGGCCATCATCCTGGTCGGGCTGCTGGGCCAGCCCGGCCCGGCTGCGGCCCCCGCGCCGCCCGAGCCGGCCGCCGCCCTCGGCATGGCGATGATCTTCGTGCTGCTGACCTATGGCGGCTGGAGCGAGGCGGTGTACCTGTCGTCGGAGCTGCAGGACGCCCCGCGCAACATGAGCCGCGTCCTCCTGATCGGCACGGCGGTCCTGGTGGCGCTCTACGTCCTGGTCAACGCCGCCCTGCTGTCGATCCTGGGCCTCGACGGGCTGCGCCGGTCCGAGGCGGTGGCGGCCGACCTGATGCGCGCGACCACCAGCGAGGCCGGCGCGTTCGCCTTCAGCCTGGTCGTCGTGGCGGCCGCCCTGTCGACCCTGAACGCCACCATCTTCACCGGCGCCCGCGTCTACTACGCCATGGCCCGCGACCTGTCCGTGCTGTCGCGGGTGGGACGGTGGAACGACCGCGGGCAGACGCCGGCCAACGGCCTGATGCTCCAGGGGGCGGTGGCGCTGGCGCTGATCGGCCTCGGCATGGCGACCCGCAACGGCTTCCAGGCCATGGTCGACTATACCGCGCCGGTGTTCTGGTCCTTCCTGTTCCTGGTCGGGCTGTCGCTGATGATCCTGCGCCGCAAGGAGCCGGGGCGGGTCCTGCCGTTCCGCGTCCTCTTCTACCCGCTGACCCCGATCCTGTTCTGCCTGACCTGCCTCCTCATGCTCCATGCCAGCCTTGCCTATACCGGCATCGGTGCGCTCATCGGCCTGGCCGTGATCGCGGCCGGCGTGCCCCTCCTGCTGTTCCGGCGACGGGACCAGGCGGCCGTGCCGGCCGAGTGAAGCCCATCCCGCCTCGAAGGAGATCTGCCCCATGAAACTGCCCCGAGCGATCGCCGCGGCTGCGGCCGCGGCCTTCCTCTGCCAGTCGGCCCTCCTCTGCCAGTCAGCCGTCGTCGGCATGTCCCCGGCGCTGGCGCAGCAGCCCGCCCCCGCCTACCAGCCGCAGTCGGGCCAGGAGGGCAAGGACGTGGTCTGGATCCCGACCCACCAGGCGCTGGTCGACCGCATGCTCGACATGGCCCAGCTGCGGCCGGACGACTATCTGGTCGACCTCGGCTCCGGCGACGGCCGCACCGTCATCACGGCCGCCAGGCGCGGCGTCCGCGCGCTCGGCATCGAATACAATCCCGACCTGGTGAAGCTGTCGACCGCCGCCGCCGAGACCGAGGGCGTCGCCGACCGCGCCAGCTTCGTGCAGGCCGACATCTTCGAGAGCGATTTCTCCGATGCCACCGTCGTCACCCTGTTCCTGCTGCCGACGCTCAACATGAAGCTGCGGCCGACCATCCTGGCGATGAAGCCCGGCACGCGGGTGGTATCCAACACCTTCGACATGGGCGATTGGAAGGCCGACCAGACGATCGAGTCGGCGGATGCCGATTGCAGCAACTTCTGCCGCGCCTACAAGTGGATCGTCCCGGCCAGGGCCGAGGGCACCTGGCGGCTGGGCGACGGCGAGCTGCGCCTGAAGCAGCGCTTCCAGATGCTGGAGGGCACGCTGCGCCAGGGCGGCCAGGAGATGGCGATCGGCGAGGCCCGGATGAACGGCACCCAGATCGCCTTCACCGCCGGCGACCGTCAGTTCACCGGCACCGTCGAGGGCGGCCGCATGGCAGGGACCAGCCGGACGCCGCAAGGCAGCCAGGCCTGGTCCGCCGCCCGCTCTGCCCCCTAGGGGGCAGAGCGCGGTTGCTCTTGCGGAAGGGGAACGGCCGCTCTTCCGCGCCCCATTGCCGCCGCCCGGGCCGGGCGCTACACAAAGCCCGTGCCGCAGGCCCCTTGGCGGAACTGGTAGACGCACGCGACTTAAAATCGCGAGCCCTCGGGCGTGCCGGTTCGACCCCGGCAGGGGCCACCATGGCTTCGGATGGAACAGGCCCCGATCGCGCCACATGCTGATCTTCGCCTACACCGTGCTCCGCCACCTCTGGCGGCGCTGAGGCCGGCTGCCGGGCAACGGGGGCAACCATGAAGGACAGCATCACGGGCCGGTGCCTCTGTGGCGCGGTGCGTTTCCGCTTCGACGAAGCGCCGGTCGCGACGCGCGCCTGCTGGTGCCGCGACTGCCAGTACCTGTCGTCCGGCAATGCGTCCGTCAACGCGATCTTCCGGACCGCGACGTTCCGGCTCACCGGAACCGTCGCCGAGTATTTCAGCACGGCGGACAGCGGCCGCACGATGCGGCGGCGCTTCTGCCCCGCCTGCGGCACGCCGCTGTTCAGCGAATCCCTGGACCAGCCCGACTTCATGGTGGTGCGCGCGGGCGCGCTCGACGATCCCGGGCTCGGCCGGCCCCAGGCGTCCATCTGGACGGCATCGGCGCCCGCCTGGGGGCTGGTCGACCGGGACCTCCCGCACTGCCCCGGCCAACCCGGCGCCGGTCGCCCGGCATAGCCGGAGGGACCTCCGGCGTTGCCGCGGCGCGCCAAAACCGCTATGCAGCGCCGGGCTTCCTGAAATGCCCTCCTGAAAAGTGCGCGATGAACGAGCCGATTCACCCCGGACTGCTGCCGGCCGGCCTGGCCGACCTGCTCCCCCACGAAGCCGCCTTCGAGGCGGGCGTCGTCGCACGGCTGATGGACCGGCTGGCGCAGTCGGGCTACGACCGGGTCAAGCCGCCCGTGTTCGAGTTCGAGGACAGCCTGCTGGCCGGCGCGGGGGCGGCACTCGCCTCCGACACCTTCCGGCTGATGGACCCGATCTCGCAGCGGATGATCGGGCTGCGCGCCGACATGACGCCCCAGGTGGCGCGCATCGCCGCCACCCGCCTCGCCCGCCAGCCGCGCCCGCTGCGGCTCAGCTATGCGGGCCAGGTGCTGCGGGTGCGCGGCAGCCAGCTTCGTCCGGAGCGCCAGCTGGGCCAGGTCGGCGCCGAGCTGATCGGCGTCGCCTCGCCCGCCGCCGATGCCGAGGCCATCGCGCTGGCCGCCGAGGCCGTGGAGGGCCTGGGCGTCGCCGGCCTGTCGATCGACCTGACCACGCCGACGCTGGTGCCGGCGGTGTGCCGCGAGCTGGCGCTCGATCCCGCCACCGAGGCCCGCGTGCGCGCCGCCATCGACCGCAAGGATGCAGCCGCCCTGGAGCGCGCGGCCGGCGCCGGCCGCCATGTGCTGGGCGGGCTGCTGGCCGCGTCGGGCCCGGCCGACCGGGCGCTGGCCGCCCTGCAGGGCATCGCCCTGCCCGAGGCCGCCGCCCGCGAGGTCGCCATCCTGGCCGAGGTCGTGGCGCTGGTGCGCCGGGCCATCCCGGCCGTCACCCTGACCATCGACCCGGTGGAGAATCGCGGCTTCGAGTACCACACCGGCATCAGCTTCACCCTGTTCGCGCGCGGCGTGCGGGGCGAACTCGGCCGCGGCGGCCGCTACGAGATCGGCTTCGGGCGCGACGAGTCGGCGACGGGCTTCACCCTCTACACCGACACCCTGCTGCGCGCGGCGCCCCGGCCGGCCGCCGCGCGGCGCATCTACCTGCCGCTCGACACCGGCGCCGAGGCGGGCCGTCGCCTGCGCGCCGAAGGATGGATTACCGTGCAGGCGCTGGACGATGCCGACACGGCCGCGGAAGCCCGGCGCCTGGGCTGTTCGCATCGGCTCGCCGCCGATGGCACACCGGTCGTGATCTGAACCGGGGCCTGATCCGAAATCGGCCCCATCCGGTCCGACCGGACCGGCCCGAAACCGAGGAATGGAAGAATGGCGAACGTGGCCGTGGTCGGCGCCCAGTGGGGTGACGAAGGCAAGGGCAAGATCGTCGACTGGCTCTCCGAGCGGGCCGACGTGGTGGTCCGCTTCCAGGGCGGGCACAATGCCGGCCATACGCTGGTCATCGGCAACATCGAGTACCGCCTCAGCCTGCTGCCGTCGGGGGTGGTCCGGCCGGGCAAGCTGTCGGTGATCGGCAACGGCGTCGTCATCGACCCCTGGGCCTTCTTCCGCGAGATCGAGACCCTGGCCGGCAAGGGCGTGACGATCACGCCCGAGACGCTGCAGGTCGCCGACAACGCCGTGCTGATCCTGCCGCTGCATGGCGAGCTCGACCGCGCCCGCGAGGAGGCCCGCGGCGCCGCCCGCCTCGGCACCACCGGGCGCGGCATCGGCCCCGCCTACGAGGACAAGGTGGCGCGCCGGGCGCTGCGGGTGTGCGACCTGGCCGAGCCCGATACGCTCGACCGCAAGCTGGAAGAGCTGCTGCGCCACCACAACCAGCTGCGCCGCGGGTTCGGCCTGGACGAGGTCGAGGCGGCCGCGATCCGCGACGAGCTGGCGGGCGTCTCCGACCGGCTGCTGGCCTTCGCCCGCCCCGTGTGGCGCTCGCTCGACGAGGCCAAGCGGGCCGGCAAGCGCATCCTGTTCGAGGGTGCCCAGGCGGCGATGCTCGACGTCGACCATGGCACCTACCCCTACGTCACCTCGTCGAACACGGTGGCGGGCCAGGCGGCGACCGGCTGCGGGCTGGGCCCGTCGGCGGTCGGCACCGTGCTCGGCATCGCCAAGGCCTACACGACCCGGGTCGGCTCCGGCCCGTTCCCGACCGAACTCAAGGACGCGATCGGCGAACGGCTGGGCGAGCGCGGGCGCGAGTTCGGCACGGTCACCGGGCGCAAGCGCCGCTGCGGCTGGTTCGATGCCGCCATGGTGCGCCAGGCGGTGAAAGTGGCCGGCATCACCGGCCTCGCCCTGACCAAGCTCGACGTGCTCGACGGCCTGTCCGAGATCCAGGTCTGCACCGGCTACCGGCTGGATGGCGAGGTGGTCGACCATCTGCCCGCCGGCATGGGCAAGCAGGCGCGCTGCGAGCCGGTCTACGAGACCCTGGAAGGCTGGCAGCAGAGCACCCGCGGCGCGCGCTCCTGGGCCCAGCTGCCGGCGACCGCGATCAAGTATGTCCGCCGCATCGAGGAACTGGTGGAGGCGCCGGTGCAGCTCCTGTCCACCAGCCCGGAGCGGGAGGACACGATCCTGATGCGGGACCCCTTCACCGACTGAGCCGTCGGCCGCGGGATTCGCCGCCCCCGGCAAGGGGGCGGCGGCGTTTCACCCGGCCGAGACATACTCCCGCAGCGCCCGCGCCTCCGTCTCGACCTCGGCCAGGCGGTGCTTGACGATGTCGCCGATCGAGACGAGGCCGATCAGGACGCCGTGGCGCATCACCGGCAGGTGGCGGAAGCGGCCGCGGGTCATCAGGCCCATGACATGGCCCATGTCGTCGTCGGGGCTGCAGGAGACGACCTCGCGGGTCGCCAGGCGGCCGACCGGATAGTCGAGGCAGGCCGCACCGTCCCGGGCGAGCGAGCGCACGATGTCGCGCTCGGACAGGATGCCCAGGACCGCGCCGATCTCGTCCCGCACCAGGACGGCGCCGATGCCGTGCTGCATCATCGTCGACACCGCCCCGGAGACGCGATCGTCGGGCAGCACCGCCACGACGTCGCTTCCCTTGACGTTGAGAATCAGCTGGACCGTCATCGCTCCCTCCCTCGCATGGGGGCGGCACACGGCCGCCCATGCCGGCAACTGACCCGCCGGAACGCGGGGGGAGAGGAAGACGACCCATCCCCCGCGAACCGCGGGGCGCGCCGTGAACGCACATGCTAGCGCGGGATCTTCCCCTTTGGAAAGACGCGCCCGGGGAGACAACGGTCCGGATCGGCGGGACCCGTGCCGGGTTGGCGCGAGGTCCCCGCCGATCCGGACGGATCCATCAGCGCATCTGCAGCAGGTTGGCCTGGCTCGCCAGCCCCTGCTGGATCGCCGCCGACTTGATCGACTTCTGCAGCTTCTCGAACGCCCGCACCTCGATCTGGCGCACGCGCTCACGGCTGATGCTGTACTGCTGGCTGAGGTCTTCCAGCGTCGTCGGTTCGTCCTTCAGCCGGCGCTCGACCAGGATGTGGCGCTCGCGCTCGTTGAGGGACTTCATGGCGTCGCCGAGGAGCTTGCGGCGCTTGCCCAGCTCCTCGCTCTCGGCCAGCGTCGTCTCCTGGCTGTCGGAATCATCCACCAGCCAGTCCTGCCACTCGCCGTCGCCGTCGGTGCGCAGCGGCGCGTTCAGCGAATGATCCGGGGCGCCGAGGCGCCGGTTCATGCTGATCACGTCGGCCTCGGGCACGCCCAGCTCCTTGGCGATCTTGGCCACCTGCTCGGGCGACAGGTCGCCCTCGTCGATCGCCTGCATCTGGCCCTTGAGCTTGCGCAGATTGAAAAAGAGCTTCTTCTGCGCGGCCGTCGTACCCATCTTCACCAGGGACCAGGAGTGCAGGATGTACTCCTGGATCGCGGCCCGGATCCACCACATGGCATAGGTCGCCAGGCGGAAGCCGCGCTCGGGATCGAAGCGCTTCACGGCCTGCATCATGCCGACATTGCCCTCGGAGATCAGCTCGGACAAAGGCAGCCCATATCCCCGATAGCCCATGGCGATCTTGGCGACGAGACGCAGATGGCTCGTCACCAGACGGTGCGCGGCATCGGTATCCTCATGCTCGCGCCAGCGCTTGGCGAGCATGTACTCCTGGTCCTGTTCCAGCATGGGAAACCGCCGGATCTCCTGGAGATACCGGGTCAGGTTTCCGTCACTTCCGACGCTGGGCAGTGCAAGGGTCGTCGCCATCATTCCTCTCCTTCCAACCGGCCCCCCAACCGGTGACTGGCACTCTCACTTTCAGACTGCCAATCTATCCGTTCGGGCCATAGCCGGTCAATACCTGACCAGATTAGTCAACCACGCTCAAACTAAATTAATTCTAATCTGGCCAACAAGGTTCCTATATCCTGCGGCAGCGGGCTCTCGAACTCCAACCACATCCCCGTGATTGGGTGTGAAAACCCCAATGTCGCCGCATGCAGCGCCTGCCGGGCGAAGCCGTCCAGCGCCGCGCGGGCGGCATCGTCGTTGGACGCCGCACGGCCGCTTCTGGTTCGACCATAGACCGGGTCGCCGACCAGCGGGTGGCCGCGCGAGGCCAGGTGCACCCGGATCTGGTGGGTGCGGCCCGTCGCCAGCCGGCATTCCAGCAGCGCCGCCCGGGTCCCGACGCGGCGCACGGTGCGGTAGCGGGTGAGCGCGTGGCGGCCGCCGCGGGCGACGATCGCCATGCGCTGCCGGTCGACCGGGTGCCGGCCGATCGCGCCCTCGATCGTGTCCTGCAGCGGGTTCGGCACGCCCCAGACGACCGCGGCATAGCTGCGCGCCGCGCTGTGGTCGGCGAACTGCCGCTGCAGCCCGGTCAGCGCCGCCTCGGTCTTGGCGGAGACCAGCAGGCCGCTGGTGTCCTTGTCGATGCGATGGACGATGCCGGGGCGCCGCACGCCGCCGATGCCCTGCAGCGACGGGCCGCAATGGGCGAGCAGCGCGTTGACCAGCGTCCCGTCCGGATTGCCCGGCGCAGGGTGCACGACCATGCCGGCCGGCTTGTCCACCACGATCACCTCCTCATCCTCGTACACGATCGAGAGCGCGATCTCCTGCGGCCGGGGGTCGGCATCCACAGGCTCGGGAACGAGAATGGCGAAAGTTTGGCCGGCTTTGACGCGCAGCGCGGGGTCCGATAGTGTCTGGCCGTCGACCGAGATCGCGCCGCCCTCGATCAAACCCTTGATCCGGCTGCGCGATGTCCCGTCGAAGTGGGCCGCGAGGAAGCGGTCCGCCCGCTCGCCCGCATCCGCCTCGCCCGCCACGACGATGTGTCGCATCCCCGATCCGCCGCCTGACATGCCCACACCTGTAGTTTCGGTCGCCCGGCCGGGCCGTCTGCCCCGCCATGCCGGGGTAGCATGGGAGGGGATAGCATGGCTGCGCTGAAGACGTTGGTGATCGTGCTGGGCCTGGCGATCGTCGGCATGGTCGGGCTGATCGGCTGGGCGGTGACCAAGCGCTTCGCCGGGCCGGCTCCCGACGGACCGCTCGCGGTCAGCCTCGGCCTGCCGGCCGGTGCCGCCATCACCGGCGCCGTGCCGGCCGACGGCCAGCTCGCCGTCACCTTCCGCCTCGCCGACGGGACGGTCCGGGTGACGGTTGTCGACCTCGCCACCGGCCAGCCGGTGGCGACGGTGGGGCCGTGACGGCGCCCGCCCGCCCTTTCTTCCCTCTCCCTCGAAGCCAAGCGGACCGGCTGCACCGACCATGAGCCTCACCCCATGAATTTCGCATCCGACAACACGGCCGGGGCCCATCCGGCGATCCTGCGCGCCCTGGCCGAGGCCAGCGAGGGGCGCGCCATGCCCTACGGCAACGATCCGTGGACGGAGCGGGTTGCCGCCAGCCTGGCCGAGATCTTCGAGACCGCGGTCACGGTGTTCCCCGTCGCCACCGGGACGGCGTGCAATGCGCTGGCGCTCAGCGCGCTGACCCCGCCCTGGGGCGCGGTGATGTGCCACGAGAGCGCGCATATCGAGGTCGACGAGTGCGGCGCGCCCGAATTCTTCACCGGCGGCGCCAAGCTGATGACGCTGCCGGGCGGGGACGGCCGGATCGCCCCCGCGACGCTCGAGCAGGCACTGGCCGGCGCCGGCTTCGGCGTCGTCCACAGCGTCCAGCCCTCGGCCCTGTCGCTCACCCAGGCGACCGAGTGCGGCACCGTCTACCGGCCGGACGCGATCCGCGCCCTGGCCGACCTGGCCCACGCCCGCGGCATGGGCGTGCACATGGACGGGGCCCGATTCGCCAACGCCGTCGTCAGCCTGGGCGCGTCGCCGGCCGAGTTGACCTGGCGCTCCGGCGTCGACGTGCTGAGCCTGGGGGCCACCAAGAACGGCGCCATGGCGGCCGAGGCGGTGGTCTTCTTCGACCAGGGGCGGGCCGACCGGTTCGCCTTCCGCCGCAAGCGGGCGGGGCACCTCTTCTCGAAGATGCGGTTCCTCTCGGCCCAGCTCGAGGCCTACCTGGCCGACGGCCTGTGGCTCGCCAATGCCGGCCACGCCAACGCCATGGCGGCGCGCCTGGCGGCGGGGCTCGCGGCCCTGCCGGGGGTGGGGCTGCTGCATCCGGTGGAAGCGAATGCGGTCTTCGCCACCATGCCCGGCCACGCCATCGAGGCGATGAAGGCGGCGGGCTTCCGCTTCTATCGCTGGCCCCATGACGGGTCCGATGCGGTCCGCCTGGTGACCGCCTTCGACACCCAGCCGGCCGACGTCGACGCTTTCCTCGCCAAGCTGCAATCAATCCTCTTGATCCCGGCGCCCGCAGCGGCTACTTGAAGCGCCGCCCGGCCACCCGACGTCCCCTTCGTCTAGAGGCCTAGGACACCGCCCTCTCACGGCGGTAACAGGGGTTCGAATCCCCTAGGGGACGCCAATCTTCCAGGTCGGCATCCGGCGAGCCGCAGGCGGCGGCCGGATGCGCTTCCTGCGCCGCTTCGAACGGGCGAAGCGCCGGACACACCCGCTGGACGGATGCATGACCGGCTACGCCGTCAAGGAAATCTTCCTGACCCTCCAGGGTGAGGGCGCCCATGCCGGCCGCGCCGCCGTCTTCTGCCGATTCGCGGGCTGCAACCTGTGGTCCGGGCGGGAGGCCGACCGCGCCACCGCCCAATGCCGCTTCTGCGACACCGATTTCGTCGGCATCGATGGTCCGGGTGGCGGCCGCCACGCCGACGCCGACGGGCTGGCCGACGCGATCGCCCGGCATTGGGGCGACGGGCGGGGGGGCGATGGCCAGGCGAATCGCCTGTGCGTCCTGACCGGCGGCGAGCCCCTGCTCCAGGTCGACGAAGCCCTGGTCGAGGCCCTGCACGCCCGCGGCTTCGAGGTGGCGGTGGAAACCAACGGCACCGTCGATCCGCCGCCCGGCCTCGACTGGATCTGCGTCAGCCCGAAGGGCACGACCGAACTGCGCGTCCGCGCCGGGCACGAGCTGAAGCTGGTCTACCCCCAGCCCGACGCGCCGCCGCCGGCCGCCTTCGAGCATCTCGCCTTCGAGCGCTTCTCCCTCCAGCCGCTCGACGGCCCCGACGCGGCGGCCAACACCGCGCTTGCCGTCCAGTACTGCCTCGACCACCCGCGCTGGCGCCTCAGCCTGCAGACGCACAAGTATCTGGGCATCCGCTGATCGCCGGCGGTCGCCGCCAGCCCCGGGCAGTCCGCCCCGGTTCCCTATTGCTGGCCCGGTCCCCTATTGCTGGCCGGGTCCCCTATTGCTGGATCGGTCCCCTATTGCTGGATCGGCCGCCCTGCCTCCTCCGGCGCCGAGGCGACCCGGTTCAGGAATCGGCGCATTTCACCATGCCCGTGCTCGGTCAGAAAGATCCACACCCGACGCAGGTCCGTCTCGTCCTGTTCGCGCCGGATGAGGCCGCGCACCTCCAGGCTGTGGAGCCGGCGTAGCGCGGTTGTCGGTGGAACGCCGGAGGCAAGGCACAGGCTGCTCACCGACATCTTGCGGCCGGTCGATTCCGCCAGCGCGAGATCGAGCATGATCCTCCAGGTGGGGTCCGGGAACAGGGTGTTGCCGAATACCCGATCGCGCTCGACCCGGACATCGATCATCGCCTGGAGCTGTGCCCGCGTCTGGTCGCCCGTGTCACGGCCTGCCGCCGCCGGCCTCGCCCCCGCCGGCCGCACATCGACGAGCGAACGCGCACGGCGGATAGCCGCCGCCACTTCGCCGGCGGAGAGGGGTTTGCGCAGGAAGTCGACGGCGTTCAGCCGCAGCGCCGCGATGGCGTGCTCCACCGAGGCCCTGCCGGTGATGACGATCGCGACCGGCCGCACAGGCAAGTCCAGGGCCGACAGCCGCTGGAGAAGCTCGAGCCCGCTTCCGCCCGGCATGTGAAGATCCGTGACGACCACCCGCACCGGCGGCCCGGCAGAGACGATCGCGACCGCGTCGTCGGCCGAGCGGCTGGCGGCGGCATTGATGCCCTCCTGCTCCAGCCCCTCCACGATCTCGTCGAGGAACGCCGGATCGTCGTCCACGACGAGTACGTCGGGGGATGCCGAGCCGTCTGTTGCGACCTTCATGCGGCAGTGGCCTTCGAGTCAGGTCTGGCCAGCATGACCGACCGGCGCGCCATCGCCAAGCGCTCCGCGCAGAACCTCCTAATGTCGCATAATATCAACATATAATAACTATTGCTTGCACGCGTCCACTCCGGATTATGTTCTCCTCGATATCCGCAACCGCAATGGTATGTAGCCGCACACGTAGTCCTGCCCAAGCTGGACAATGCCCGGAGCCTGAGGACATGTCGGACATCGCGACCGGATCGGTACGGCGGCACGACATGGTCGAACGACACGTTCCCGGTGCCTCCCTCCGGTGGGTACCCGCTATCGAAGCCTTTCCCGCCAGCGCGCACCAGCCCGAATGAGCACCAGCCCCCGCTTCGCTTCGACACCATGGCATGGGGTATTTGACGCTTCGGCCGGCGCGACGAACGCGACCCCGGACCGGGCAGCGATGCCTGCGTCCCGGGCATGGTGGGGTGCGATCGGCCTCGGCGTGGCCGGGCTTCTCGCGAACATGGTCGAGGTTCCGCTTGGCTGGGGCCTGCACTTCCTGTTCGGCAACGCGATCGCCCTGCTCGGCCTGCGGCTGCTCGGCAGCGGCCCGACCTTCACGGCCGTCGCGCTCGCCAGCGGCTGGACGTTCGCGCTCTGGCTGCATCCATGGTCCTGGCTCGTCTGGTCCCTGGAGGGCCTGGCCCTCGCCACGCTGTGGCGCCGCGCGCCGCCCCTGATCGTCGATTTCGTCTTCTGGATCCTGGTCGGCGGGCCCCTCCTGCTCGTCACCTATGGCGGCCTGATGGGCATGGATGGCACGTCGCTCGGGCTGGTGATCGCGAAGCAGACGATCAACGGGCTCGCGAACGTGCTGATCGCCGAACTGCTCTATCTCGCGATCCTCGCCGCCCGCCCGCTCCAGAGGCTCTCGCCGCCTCCGGTCTCGGCCCAGGCGGCAACCCTGACGATCCTCCTCACGTTCACGCTGGTTCCGGCCCTGCTCTTCCTGTCCATCGACAGCCGGGAGCGGGAACGGGAGATCCTGCGGCACGGCCGGGCGAACCTCGCCAGCGCTGCGGAGACCGTCGATGCCACGCTCGCGACCTGGATGGCGAGCCGGCAGACGGCCCTGCTCGCCGTGAGCCGTGAGGTTCTGGCTTCCGGCCGGCCGACGCTCATGGCATCCGACCTCGGTCTGCTCGCCGACGAGTTCGAGTCGATCTTCGTGTTCGACGCCGAAGGCCGGGTCCGTTCCCGATACGGCGACCGAGGCGGTCCGCCGTCGCTCACTCCGGAGCGATTTCTCGAGATCCAGCGCGCGGGGGTCCGACTGAGCGACATCCATCGCGGCGACGGAAATCGCGAGCCCCATCTGGATCTGACGATGCCGATCCCGGGGATCGGTGCAGGCATCTACGCGACCGTGAACGTCCGGGTGTTCGGGCGCGCGTTCCGCGCGATCGACAGCCACCAGCACGCGGTGAGCCTGGTCGATCGCAAGGGAGTGATCACGGCCGAACTGGGTGCCGGGGACGCCACGGCCAGAGTCCGCCGGGCGCTCGATGATGGCGGCGTCGCATCCCTGTCGGGCGGGCCGCATCTCCTCACGTCCCATGGCATCGGCACCTCGCTGATGGCAAGCTATCGCGATGTCGTGGTGGTCGAGGCCACCTCGGTCGACGCAATGCCGGGATGGACCATCGTCGGCGCATTCCTGCCAACCGAGGCCATCCTGGCGGCGCGATGGGTGCAGCTGCGCCTGTTCCTGGCAATCGCCGGCTTCGTCGCGATCGCAACCGTCGTGGCGATCTGGATAGCCGGGCGGATCGGGAGCGTCCTGTCGCAGATGGCAAACGCAGCGGTGCGGCTCATAGACCGAGCCCCGGCCACCAACTCCCCCTCGCCGGGATCGGTCGAGGAACTGGCGCAGATCCGCCGCGGTGTGCGTTTCGCCGGCGCTGCGATCCGGAGCGAGCGCGAGAGTACCGAGACCTATCGCCGGCAGCTGGATGCCATCCTCCGGCATGCCCCGGTCATCCTGTACGCCCTGTCCCTGGAGGAAGGGCGGAGAGGACACCTGGATTCGTTGAACGGTTCGATCGAACGGATCTTGGGATTCAGCGAAGCGGAAGCAAGGCAGCCAGGTTGGTGGAACAGCGCGATCCACCCCGACGATGCGGGTGCCGTAAGGGCGGCATTCGCACAGCTGTCCGAGTGCGAAAGCGTCAGTCACGAATACCGTCTGCGGGGACGGGACGGCCGCTACCGATGGGTGTTCAACACCCTGGTCGCGACCAAGGCGGCCGATGGCCGGGCCGCGGAAGCCACTGGGGTGCTGATCGACATCACCGACCGCAAGGAGGCACAGTTGCAGTTGCTGCAGGCAGCCAAGCTCGCAAGCCTGGGCGAGATGGCGACCGGTATCGCCCATGAACTCAACCAGCCGCTCAGCATCATCAAGCTCGCCGCGACGAACCTCGCGAACCGCGCCCGGGCCGGCGAGCTCCCAGCGGGGGAATTGCGGGAACGGCTCGGCCGGATCGTCGGGCAGGTCGACCGGGCCGGCGCCGTGATCTCGCACATGCGCATCTTCGGCCGCAAGACCAGCGAGTCGGCCGCGCCGATGCAGGTGGAAGCGGCCATCGGCGGTGCGGCATCCATGGTGCAGCAGCAGCTTCGCCGGGCCGGCATCCAGGTGGTGCTTCGGGTCGCCGACCGCCTGCCGCCGGTCCTGGGCCATGTCGTGCTGCTCGAACAGGTTCTCATCAATCTCCTGCTCAATGCCGCCGACGCGATCGCAGCCTCGATCGAGGCGGGGCGCACGACCAGCGGCCGGATCGAGCTGGCTGCAGTGCCCTGCCCGCTGGGTGTCCGGATCTCCGTGGAGGACAACGGAGTGGGCATAGCCGAGGATTCCCTGGAGCGGGTGTTCGAGCCTTTCTACACGACCAAGCCCGTCAACAAGGGTACCGGGCTCGGCCTTTCCATCAGCTACGGGATCCTCCGCGACATGGGCGCCACGATCGTCGCCGCCAACGCCAGGAATGGCGCCGTGTTCACGATCGAGCTCCCGGCGCTCGGCAACGCCGAGGCGCCCGGTGTGCGGAATGCCACCGCGAGCGCCGGCGCGCCCCTGGTTGATGTTGCCGAAGCGGGCCGGCAACGATGAGCAGCCGGTGGCCATGGCCCGTCGCGTGGATGGTCGCGGCCATCCTGGTCCTCTCGGCCCCGTGGTCGCACCTGGCGCACGCGGCCGAGCCGCGCCTGGTCCTGCGCTGGACCGACCGAGCCGGCCAACCGGTGGGACACCTGATCCTGGAGCGTTCCCGGCTGGACGCGATGCCACACCGGCAGGTCGTCACCGGTACGCCCTGGATGCCGGGAATCCAGCGATTCCGGGGCCCTGCCCTCTCCGATGTCGCGAGGCTCGTCGCCAGGACGGTCGTCGAGGCTCGGGTGACGGCGCACAATGCGTATACGGCGGTGATCCCGCGATCCGACCTGGACCGGTATGCCCCCATCGTCGCCCTCTACCAGGACGACGAGCCGATGCGGCTCCGCAACAAGGGGCCGTTCTGGATCATCTATCCGATCGACAGCCATCCGGAGCTGCGAGGAGGACTCTACACGCAGCGCATGGTGTGGCAGGTGCGGGAGATCGAATTCCTTGTCGACTAGCTCGGCGTACCGGCCTGGCTGGGCCATTACGGCGATGCTGATCGCAACCAGTATCGGGATGTTGGTCGCCACGCTGGAACTGTACCGCTCGCAGAGCGCGCAGCAGGCTCTCCTGGCCACCAGCATTCGCACCTCGGGCTGGGTCGCATACCAGGCCGAGCTCGAGTTCGTGAATACGCACATGGCCCTGGAGATCGCCCGGGTCATCCCCGGCGACGCCCAGCTCGCCGACCTGTCGTTGCGCATGGAGATACTGCTGTCGCGTCTGCCGATCCTCTATGATTCGGAGGAGGGTCGCATGATCGCCCAGATCGATCTGTTCAAGCCGCGAATTCAGGAGATCGAGAGGCTTCTGGAAACCTGCCTGGACCAGCTGCAGTCCCTCCCGCCCGACGCTGCGGCGCGAGCCAGCGCGGTCAGCCGCTGGCGCGACGAGCTGGAGCCATACGGACCGATCCTCAAGACCATGCTGCGGGAATCGGTTCTCTTCAACGAGCAGATCGGGGAGCGGGAGCGCCAGCTGGCGGAGACCCCGGCGACGATCCCGGTCGTGCTGGGATTCGGATCGGGCGGCGTGCTGATCATGCTGCTCCTCCTGCAGCTGCGGCGGGATCGCAGAGCCCTCGGCGAGATCCGGACCGCGCGGGCGGCCCAGCAGGGTCTGGAGACGAGTCTGAAGAGCCTGATCGATGCCGTGCCCGCCGGCATCGTCCTGGTCCGGCCAGGCACCCGCGAGGTCCTGTTCGCCAACCCCAGGGCACGGTCGCTCATCGGATCGGACGGTGGCCATCCCGACTGGGCGGCGCTGACCTCCGCGGCATTGGCGGTGTCGGGCGAGACGGAATCCGACCAGGGCGAGGATCGCAAGCCGCTCGTTCTCAATCGCCCGGATGGAAGAATTCTCTCGCTGCTGACCGTCGTCCGCGACATGGTCTGGCAGGCCGAGCCGGTGAAGCTGATCGCGATGGCGGACCTCACCAAGCTTCGCGATACCGAGCTGCAGCTGGTCCATGCCTCGAAGCTCGCCTCGCTCGGCGAGATGGCATCGGCCATCGGCCACGAACTCAACCAGCCGCTGTCCGTCATCAGGCTCGCCGCGGAGAATGCGCTGCGCGGACTCGACCGGAGTATCGGCCGGGACGTGACCGCATCGAAACTCGTCAGGATCGTCGGGCAGGTCGAGCGGGCCCAACGGATCACCGACCAGATTCGCCGGTACGGGCGCCTCCCGTCATCCCAGAATCAGCACTTTCCCCTGCGTCCCGCATTGGACCTCGCCATCGGCTTCGTGGCCAACCAGTATCGCCTGGCCGGGATCGCCCTGCTGGGCAGCTTCGACCTTCCTGCGGGCATCGAGGTCAGCGGCGACCAGACGATGTTCGAGCAGGTCATCGTGAACCTGCTGGTCAACTCCAAGGACGCCTTCGCCGAAGGCCCGCGCCGCTCCTCGGCACCCCTCACGGTCCATGTTTCGGCGAAGATCGAGGGGAGCGTGGTGGCAATTTCCGTCTCCGACAACGCCGGCGGCATCGCCCAGATCGTCCTGGACCGTCTCTTTCAGCCGCTGGTGACCACCAAGCCGGCGGAGAAGGGAACCGGCCTCGGCCTGGCGCTTGCCCGCAAGATTGTCCGGGACATGGCGGGCGAGATCGTCGGCGGCAACCGCGACGACGGCGCCACCTTCGTCATCACGGTGCCCTTCCAGATTCCCGACTGCGCTGCGCCCGGAGGCCCGTCCTGACCGCGAGAGCCGTCATGCCCCCCAGATCCGTGCTCATCTGCGACGACGAGCCGGAACTCGCCGAGGAAATCGCCGAGTTCTTCATCGCGCTGGGATGGAGCGCGCGTATCGTCAACTCCGGGCCGGAAGCCCTTCGCCTGCTGGAATCGGGGTTCTCTCCAACCTTCCTGATGACGGACCTGAGGATGCCCGGGATGACGGGCGAGGAACTGATCGCACGTGTCCGCCGCCTGCCGGCCCACCTGCGGCCGCGGTACGTCGTCGTCGTGACGGGGCACATCTGGGAGACGATGACCCCTGCGGAGTTCGATGCCGACCGTCTGTTCACGAAGCCGATCGATCCGGACGCGCTGGTCGCCGAACTGGATCGCATGACCGGCGCATTGCCGGCCGGACCATATCGGGGCGAGGCATCATGAGCATTGCCGGGCGGACCATCCTGCTTCTGGATGACGATGTCGCGCTGCGGGAGGAGCTGGCCGAATCCCTTGCGGCGGCCGGCCACCACGTCGAACTCGCAGGCGATGGGGGCGCCGCGTCCGAGGAGCGGCTGCGGACGGTGGACATTCTCATTCTTGACCTGTCCATGCCGGTCATCGACGGCGTCGACCTGCTGCACAGGATCAGCGCCATGAACCTCTCGCTCCGCATCATACTGATCAGCGGCCACGGCGATGCGGTGCTGCATGTCGCGGCACTCGCCGCCCGACGCGCCGGGGTCCAGGTGAATGGAGCGCTCGCCAAGCCGATCGATGTCGACGCGCTGTTGGGCCTGATCGCGATCGACCCATTGGAACCGCGCCTCGCGCCCTCGGACGGGCTGGGACCCGAGGCGATCGCCGCGGCGCTGAGCTCGGCGATGGCGGCCGGATGCGTGCCGGTGACCTACCAGCCCAAGGTCGACGCCCGAAGCTTCGCGTTCGCCGGAGCCGAAGCCCTGCTTGGCAACATCTGGCCGGGGCTCGGGTCGATCGCACCGCCCGGGATCGTCGCGGCCGCCCAACAGGCGGGCCTGCTGAGCGACCTCACCTACGCCGTTGCGGCTGAAGCCACCGCGGCATGCGCGGCGTGGCGCGCAGCCGGCTTCCAGGGACCTGTCAGCATCAATGTGCCGATCGAAGCGGTACTGGCGGCCGATTTCGTGCCGCGAATGATCCGCAAGGCCGCCATGGCCTCGATCCCATCCTCGTGCGTCCTGCTCGAATTGACCGAGGACGCGATCTACGATTCCTCGGCAGAGGCACTGGGTGCCCTGGCGAAGCTCCGGCTGGCGGGCTTCGGCCTGTCGCTGGACGATGTCGGGCAACGCCAGAGCGGCCTGGTGCAGCTCGCCAACCTGCCGGTGACCGAGCTCAAGATCGACATGGAGATCGTGCGGCAGGCCCGTACGTCCCTGAAGGCCCGGAGCATCTACTTCGCCCTGGCCGATCTCGGCCGACGAAGCGGCATTGCCGTGACGGCGGAGGGTGTCGAACACGCCGGGGATGTTCGTCTCGCTCAAGAGGCCGGCGTGACTTGCCTTCAAGGATATTGGGTCGCCCGCAAGATGCCATTGCCCGACCTGCTCGCGCTGCTGCCCGGACTGGAGATGGACTCGCGCGTTCGGGCAGCGGATGGAGGCGGTGACCCAGGAATCTGAGTTCGCCCGTTCCGGGCCGCATGCCGACCATCCAATCCCGCTTGCGCCTCGGGCCTCGATCCGCCGGGGGAACGCCAGGCGGCCAAGCGCCGTTACGCCAGTCGCCCATGGATGAACGCGCCCGTCCCCGCCGCCTGCCGATTCGTGCCCACGCCGTCGTGGTGCTGATGCTGGGCGCCCTGTGCGCCGCGGGCGTGTGGCAACGGCGGATGCAGCAGGAACAGCGGCTCGCGGGCGGGCGGGCAACGCGGCCGAGCGCGGTCGCCGCGGCGATCGCGCCCGCGGTGCTGCCTCCGCCGGTGCGCAAGAGCCTGATCCGGCGCCTCTACGACCAGATCTGGGAAGACCGGGTGATCTCGGTCGCCGCCGGCGTCACCTTCTATGCCCTGCTGGCGATCTTCCCGACCCTGGCGGCGCTGGTGTCGCTGTATGGGCTGGTGGCCCACCCTGCCACCATCTCGCAGCATCTGGAGCACCTCTATTTCTTCCTGCCCGAAGGCGCGGTGCAGGTGATCGGCGGCCAGATCTCCCGGATCTCGTCACGGCCGACCGAGACGCTGGGTCTCACGCTCGGGATCAGCCTCACCGTCTCGCTGTGGAGCGCCAACGCCGGGATGAAGGCGCTGTTCGACGCCCTCAACATCGTCCACGGCATCCGCGAAAGCCGCTCCTTCGTCTGGCTGACTTTGCAGACCCTGACCTTCACCTTCGGGGCGATCCTGTTCCTTCTCCTGGCCCTGGCCGGGGTGGTCGTGCTGCCGGTGGCGATCGCCTGGCTGCCGCTGCCGTTCGACGTCGAGCGGCTGGTGACGCTGCTGCGCTGGCCGGCCCTGGCCGCGGCGCTGACGGCGGGCCTGGCGGTGCTCTACCGCTGGGGGCCGTGCCGCCCGCACGCGCCCGGCCGCCAGCGGGTCTGGCGCGGCGTCGCCTGGGGGGCGGCGGTCGCCGCCACGGCATGGCTCGGCGGGTCAATGCTGTTCTCCTGGTACGTCTCCCGCTTCGCCGACTACGACGCCACCTACGGCTCGCTGGGGGCCGCCATCGGCTTCATGACCTGGATCTGGCTCTCGGCCATCGTCATCCTGGTAGGGGGGGAGATCGATGCCGAGCTGGAGGACCCGCCGCCAGCCTGACCGTCGCGTTGATCGGATCAATCAACATTGACGACATATCTGGGCGATCGCCATCCTCGCGCGCATCGCAGAGATGGCCCGCCCAGGAACGCATCCATGACCGCCCTTCCCTTCGCCGCCATGCTGGCCGAGATCTGGTCCGCCGCCGACGGCGCTCCCGCCGCGCTCGAGCGGGTCCGGATGACCGGCGAAGGCAGCCTGCCGTCCGTCTTCGCCGTGACCGACCTGGCCTCGGCATCGGTCGCCGCGGCGGGGCTGGCCGTGTCGGAATGGCTGGCCGCCAACGCCCGCCCGCCCGCCCCGGTCGCCGTCGACCGGCGCCTCGCCTCATTCTGGTTCGCCACCTCCCTGCGCCCGCAAGGCTGGTCGCCGCCGCCGCCCTGGGACCCGGTCGCGGGCGACTATGCGGCGGCCGACGGCTGGATCCGCCTGCACACCAACGCCCCGCACCACCGACGCGCGGCCCTGGCGGTGCTGGGGGTGGAGGGCGAGAAGGCCAAGGTCGCCGCGGCGGTGGCGGGCTGGCCGGCCGACGCCCTGGAGAGTGCGATCGTATCCGCCGGGGGATGCGCGGCCGCGATGCGGTCGCTGGCCGACTGGCGCGCGCACGCGCAGGGCCGGAGCGTGGCGGCGGAGCCGCTGCTGGCCACGACCGCGACCGAGAGCGGGGTGCAGACGCCCCGGACCGTCAATTCGGCACGCCCGCTGGCCGGCATAAGGGTGCTCGACCTGACCCGCGTGCTGGCGGGCCCGGTCGCCACGCGCTTCCTGGCCGGGTACGGCGCCGAGGTGCTGCGCATCGACCCGCCGGACTGGAGCGAGCCCGCGATCGAGCCCGAGATGATGGCGGGCAAGCGCTCCGCCCGGCTCGACCTGCGGCAGGCGGCCGACCGCGCCGTGCTGCTCGACCTGCTGCGGCAGAGCGACGTCGTGGTCCACGGCTATCGCAGCGATGCGCTGGAGCGCCTCGGCCTCGGTGCCGAGGTGCGGCGGAGGACCCGGCCCGGCCTGGTCGACGTCTCGCTCGACGCCTATGGCTGGTCCGGTCCCTGGCAGGCCCGGCGCGGCTTCGACAGCCTGGTGCAGATGAGCGCCGGCATCGCCCAGGCCGGGATGGAGCGCCTGGGCCGCGACCGCCCGACCCCGCTGCCGGTCCAGGCGCTGGACCACGCGACCGGCTACATCCTGGCGGCGGCGGCGGTGATGGGGCTCGTCCGGCGGCGCACCAGCGGCGGCGGAGTGGCGAGCAGGGCGTCGCTCGCCCGCACCGCGGTCCTGCTGGCGCGGCATCCGGCGCCGGGCGACGGGCCGCTGCGGCCGGAGGACCAGGACGACGTCGCGCCGGCCGCCGAGGCAACCCCGTGGGGTCCCGCCTTCCGCCTCAACGCGCCCTTGTCCGTGACCGGCGCTCCCTGCTTCTGGAGCCGCCCCGCCGCCCCGATCGGCAGCGACCCGGCCCGCTGGCAGGACGGGTAGGCGCCCCTACCCCGGTTCCCCCCCGAGTTTTTCTACGTTGCCCGGCAAGAATTTCTGCTTTGCCGGATCGGCCGCCCGGCCGTCATGATGGCTGCCCCGCGTCCTCGACCGCCGTACCGTTTGCCCGCCGGGGCATACGAGGATGATCGTCCCCACCCTGCCGGAAGCAAGCCCATGATCCTGCGCGACCTGCCCGCCGTCCTCGGCGTCGAGGCCATCGATGTCGACCTCAACCAGCCGCTCGACGACGCGGCCTTCGCCCTGCTGCGCTCCGCCTTCGAGCGGCGCTCGGTCCTGGTCGTGCGCGACCAGCGCCTGACGCCGGACGCGCACATCGACTTCAGCCGCCGCTTCGGCGAGCTGGAGATCCATGTGCAGAAGCAGTTCCTGCTGCCGGGCCATCCGGAACTGCTGGTCGTGTCCAACGAGTTCGTCGACGGCAGGCCGATCGGGCTGGTCGATGCCGGCCACTACTGGCATTCGGACCTGTCCTACAAGGCCGAGCCCAGCCTGGCGTCGGCCCTGCACGCCCAGGTGCTGCCGGCGGAAGGCGGCGACACGCTGTTCGTCGACATGCACGCGGCCTATGACGCGCTCGACGCCGAGACGCAGGCGCGCATCGACGGGTTGACCGCCATCCATTCCTATGCCGCCCGCAACGCCGCCCAGAACGCCAAGACCTCGCACCGGCCGGCACTGACCGAGGAGCAGAAGCGCGCCGTGCCCGAGGTCGAGCACCCGATGGTGCGCGTCCATCCGGCGACCGGCCGCAAGGCGCTGTTCGTCAACGAGGGCTTCACCACCCGGGTCGTCGGCCTGCCGGAGGACGAGGGCGCCGCCCTGCTGCAGCGCCTCTGCGCCCACATGGTCGAGCCGCGCTTCATCTATCGCCACCGCTGGCAGGCGCGCGACCTGGTGATGTGGGACAACCGGGCGACCATCCACCTCGCCACCGGCTGCCCGCCGCACCTGGCGCGCACGCTCTACCGCACCACCATCAAGGGCGACCGTCCGACCGGCCCTTCGGCGGCGTCCCTGGCGGCGTAGCCGGGCCGCCGAAGGCCGGGTCGAGCTCGTGCAGGAAGCAGGCGGGCGAGGCGTATTCCGCCGGCCCGTCCTCTTCCGGCCCATCCTCTTCCGGCGCAAGGGGTCCGGCCGCCGGCATCGGCGGCAGCCGGGCGAGGAAGGCGAGCACCGCCTCGACATATTCGGGCCGCCCGACCGCGTTGCCGTGGGCGGCCCCCTCGATCCGGACCAGCGTCATGCCCGGCAGCACCGCCTGCACCCGCTCCAGGTCCTTCTGGTAGGGGTCGGCGGTGCCGACGATGCCCAGCACCGGCACCGGAATCGCCGCCAGTTCCGCCAGCGTCACCACCTGGTCGGGGTTGGAGCGGCGGATGGCGGCCAGCGCCCTGGGGTCCTTGCCCTCCAGGCGGCGGGCGGACATCTCCCGCAGCTCTGCATCGGTGGGCTTCGGCCTCTCCTTGGGCCACAGGCGCAGGATCTGCGCGTTCAGCAGCCCCCGGTCCATCTCGTCCGCCTCGGCATCGACCCGGGCCTGGTCGGCCGCGGTCCAGCCCAGCCGGCCGGCGGACCCGCCCAGGATCAGGCTGCGGAAGCGCTCCGGGCGGCGGGTGGCGAGCTGGGCCACGACGTGGGCGCCCATGGAATAGCCCATGATGTGGGCCTGCGGCAGGCCCAGATGGTCCATCAGCCGGATCACGTCCCGCCCCATCTCGGGGCCGTAGGCGGCGCGGTCGTGGGGCTTGCCGCTCTTGCCGTGGCCGCGCGCATCGAGCGCGATCACCCGGTGGGTCGCCGACAGGGCAGCGACCACGCCGCGGTCGGCCCAGCCTTCCTCCAGCGAGCTGGAATAGCCGTGCAGCAGGATGACTGGCTCCCCCGCACCTGCCTCCACGAAGCGGATCGGCACCCCGGCCGAATCGAAATAGCGGTCGTTCAGCGCGGCCGGCCCGATCGACAGCGACATGCGGTTCCCTCCCCTGGTGCCTTGGCCGGCCAGCATACGCCCGGCTGCCGGCGTGGCCAGGATCCCGATCGGTCAGGCGGCGGCGGGTGCGGGCAGCGGCGGGTCCAGGTCCGGTTCGGGTTCGGGCAGCGGCTGCCAGGCCTCGATCTGGTGGACGGCCGCCGCCAGGGACAGCGAGACGCCATCGGTCGGTGCCCCGCCCGCCATGCGGTCGAGCCCGACCGCGCCGTCGATGCTGTTGAGGGCCACCACCAGCAGGCGGGCCTGTGGCGCCAGCCGGCGCAGGCGGCGCCCGACATAGCGGACATAGGTCTGCGGCCGGGCCTGCAGGTAGCAGAGCGCGATGACGTCGCCCTCGCCCGGCTGGCCGAAGGTGGCCGCCCCCGAGCGCGGGTCGAAATGCCCGAACGCATCGGCCGCACGGCCGTCGGCGCGCAGCCAGCGGGCGAGGATGGCGGCGGCGACCTCGTCGAGCGGGGTCCGTCCCGGCAGGCAGAGGACGCGGCCGGGCGCGCGGTCGGCGGCGGCCAGGGCCTCGCCTTCCTTCGGCTGGCCGAGCAGCCCGTCCTCGTCCAGGTCGACCAGCACCCGCTCGACCCGCTCCGCCACCAGCCGCCGCAGGTCGGCATCCAGGATGCGGTTGTCGTGGTCGTTCTCGGTCATCTGCAACGCCGGCAGCACCACCTCCTGGTAGAAGGCGGTGGGCGTGGTGTCCTCGAGATAGTCCTCGGCCACCTCCAGCGCCTCCTCGTGGTTGCCGGCGACCAGCCGCTGATAGAAGCGCTGCTCGGGCGCCAGCACCGGGTCGTTGCCGAGCAGGATGCCGAGGAACTCGAGCTGCGGCACATAGCGGCCGATGACGACGATGCACACGGTGAGCGGCGTCGCCAGGAGCAGGCCGACCGGGCCCCACAGCGTCGCCCAGAAGATCGCCGCCATGATGATCGCCAGCGACGAGATGCCCGTCGACGAACCGTAGAGCAGCGGCTCCAGCACGTTGTTGCTGATCACCTCCAGCACCAGGAAGAGCGCGATCGTCCAGACCAGCATCTCCCAGCCGGGGTCGATGGCGAAGGCGAGCGTGATCGGAAAGAGGGCGGCGATGAACGGCCCGAGATAGGGGATGAAGCGCAGGACGGCCGCCAGCACGCCCCACAGCAGCGCGTTGGGCACGCCGATCAGGTAGAGGCCGATGCCGATCGGCACCCCGTAGCTGGCGTTCACCACCAGCTGCATCACCAGGTAGCGGCTGACGCGGCGGCCGGCCTCGTCCAGCGCCTGGGTGCTGCGCAGCACCTGGCCGACGCCGAGCAGGCGGATCAGCCGGTCGCGCAGGTCCTCGCGCTCCAGCAGCACGAAGAAGAGGAACACCACCACCAGCCCGGCCGTGGCGACCGAGGCGATCACCGGCCCGGCAAAGTTCTCCAGCACCGCCAGCGGCTGGGGCGGCGGCGGCTGGATCACCACCGGCACGCTGCCGCTCGTCGCCTGGTCCGCCGCCGCCCCCAGTTCGCGGCCGAGCAGGCTCGCCATCTGCGACAGCCGCTCGAACACGCCGCCGCCGCCGGTCGATTCGCGGATCCCGGCCAGCTTGGCGCGGATCGTCTGCTGGTAGTCGGGGATGTTGGAGGCCAGCAGATAGAGTTCGTTGCCGACGACCACCGTGATCGCGGCCAGCACGACGAAGGCGAAGGCGACCGACACGACCACCGCCAGCGCGCGCGGCAGCCCCCAGCGGCGCAGGCGCGTCGCCATCGGCGCCAGCAGGAAGCCGAGCAGGATGGCGAGCGCGAAGGCGATGAAGATGTCGCGGCCGATATAGAGGGCGCCGATGGTGACCAGCACCGCCCCGGCGGTCACCAGCGGCGTCGGCGCCGCCGGCCCGAGCGGCGTCGCCAGCGGCGAGCGGGCGAGTTGCAGGGCGGCCGGCGGCGGGTGGCCGAGCGGCGTGCGGGGCGGGTCGGCTTCGCGCATCGGCGGGGATCCTCCAGCGACCCGGGCGCGCGGGCGGACGGCGCCGTCAGGTGCGATTTTCCCGGCAACAACGCTGCGGCCGGACGCCCGGTTCCCGCCAGAGCGATGCCGCCCATACGAAGGGCTTTGCAAATGACCGCGGGTTGGAGTGACCTGTTGCCGGGCGATTCTCCTCGGGGGCACTGCAATGGCGCTATTCATTCTGACGGACGGCAACGATACCCAGTTCGGCACCGTCGACGCCGACGTGCTGGACGGCCGCGGCGGCAACGACCTGATCGACGGGGCGGGTGGCAACGACACCATCGACGGCGTCACCGGTGCCGATACCGCCTTCGGCGGGCCCGGTAACGACCAGATCGAAGGCGGCGAAGGCGCGGACTTCCTGCTGGGCGGCGACGGCGACGACGTGGTGGCCGGCAGCCAGGGCAGCGACATCCTGTTCGGCGAGGTCGGCAACGACCGGCTGTTCGGCGGCCATGACGACGACTTCGTGTCGGGCAATGCCGGCAACGACCTGATCGGCGGCGGCTTCGGCGCCGACATCGGCCATGGCGGCCCCGGCAACGACACGATGTATGGCGAGGAGCACAACGACACCCTGTCGGGCGACAATGGCGACGACAGCATCGACGGCGGCTTCGACCAGGACCGCATCTATGGCGGCGCCGGCCGCGACCTGCTGGCCGGCGGCCAGGGGGCGGACATCATCCGCGGCGGCCGCGACGACGACACGATCTATGGCGGGGCCGGCGACGACCGGCTGTCGGGTGACCTCGGCAATGACCAGCTGTTCGGCGATGCCGGTTCCGACATCTTCGTGTTCGGCCCGGGCGCGGGGGCCGACGTCGTGGTGGATTTCACGGCCCAGGTCGATTTCGTCGACCTGCGCGGCTTCGGCTACGGCAATTTCGGCCGCTTCGCCACCTCGGTCGACGTCACCCCCGTCGCAACCGGCCTGCGCATCGACTTCGACACCGGCGACCAGATCACGGTCAACAACATCGACCACCTGGATTCGCTGTACTTCCTGCTCTGAGGGGCGGGGCCATAGCGGCACGGGCTGAACAGCATCGCGGATGCTGAGCCCGTTCCGCGAATTCTGGGGCAAGGCGCAGCCTGTTTCGGGCGGGGCGGGCGCATGCTGGCACCCGCTCTGGATGCACAGCCTGGACGTGGCGGCGGTCGGCATGGCCCTGGCCGACCGCCACCCGGCGCCTTTTCATCACGTTGCCGGACGGCTGGGCTGGTCGCCCTGCGCATTCCGGCAGTTGTGGGGCCTGATGCTCGCCCTGCACGACATCGGCAAGTTCTCTCGTCCGTTCCAGAAGAAGTCACCGCCGCACTGGCCAACGGCCGCCCTGGGCCCGCTCGACGGACGGACGGCGGATCTGGCCGATCCCGGGCATTCTCTGGCCGGCATGGGCCTATTGCTTGATTCCCTGGCCGACGAATGGTCGGCTTGGCTCCCGGGCTGGCGCACGCCACAGGTGGCCGCCATGTTCGGGCCGGTGCTCGGCCATCACGGCCGCCCGGTGGCAGGCGGGGACAGCATCCTGTCCGGCGCCCCTGGAACGAGCGAACTCTTCGGGCGCGCGGCGCAGGATGCCGCCCGGGCCTTCGTGCGCGAGGCTGTCCGGCTGTTCTCCCCCGAACCACTCCCGGCGCCCAGGATGGCAGCGCTGCGCCAGGTCAGTTGGCGCCTCGCCGGTGTGGCGGTCGTCGCGGACTGGATCGGGTCCAACCAGCGTTGGTTTCCCTATGCGGTGGATGTCGGCCAGCCGGTGCGGGCCTATTGGTCCGATGTGGCGGAGCCGCAGGCACAGCGCGCACTGGCCGAGGCCGGGATCCTGCCGGCGCCGGTACGCCCGTTCGGCGGCCTGGCCCAGCTTGCCCCCCGGCCCGGTCTCACCCCGAGCCCGGTCCAGGCCTGGGCCGAGCGTGTCGACCTGCCGCCGGGACCGCTGCTCTTCGTCCTGGAGGATATGACCGGCAGCGGCAAGACGGAGGCCGCCCTGCTGCTCGCCCATCGGCTGATGGCGGCCGGGCGCGCCCACGGCCTCTATCTGGCGCTGCCCACCATGGCCACCGCTAATGCCATGTATGCGCGCATGGGTTCGAGCTACCGCCGCCTTTTCGCCGAGGACGCAACGCCGTCGCTGGTGCTGGCCCACGGACGGGCCGCGCTCGACGCGCACTTCCGCCAGAGCATCATCGAGGCGCCGGCGGGGCAGCGGAGTTCGGGCAGCGGGGACAGCGCCGAAGACGACTGCGCCGCGGAATGCGCCGCATGGCTGGCACTCGACCGGCGCAAGGCGTTCCTCGCGGATGTCGGGGTCGGCACCATCGACCAGGCACTGCTCGCGGTCCTGCCGGCCAAGCACCAGGCGATCCGACTGGCTGCCCTCGCCGACCGGGTTCTGATCGTCGATGAGGTCCACGCCTATGATGCCTACATGGGGGCTGAGATCGATCGCCTGGTCGCCGCCCAGGCGATGCAGGGCGGGCATACAATCCTCCTCTCCGCAACCTTGCCGCGGCCGGTGAAAGCGCGCATCGCGAGTGCCTGGGGCGACGCTGCAGGTGCGACAGGCCTGGTGGTGGGTGCCACGCATTACCCCGCCGCCACCCTGCTGGCCCCCGGTCGCGCGGCGATCGAGGCCCCCTTGCCGGCCCGGGCCGACCTGCCGAGGCGATTGCGGGTTCGCCGCCTGCCGGGACCGGAAGCGGCGGTGGAGGCGATCTGCCAGGCAGCGGCACAGGGGGCAGCCGTCGCCTGGATCCGAAATACCGTCGACGACGCCATTGCCGGTGCGGCCATGCTGCGCGACCGAGGCATCGGGGCTGCGCTCTTCCACGCGCGTTTCGCCATGGGCCATCGGCTGGCGATCGAGCAGGACGTCGTCGGCCGCTTCGGTCGTGCCGGCGACGGGAATGCGCGCCGCGGTCAGGTACTGGTGGCAACGCAGGTCGTGGAGCAGTCCCTCGATCTCGATTTCGATCTCGTGGTCAGCGACCTGGCGCCGATCGACCTGCTCCTGCAGCGAGCTGGCCGCGTGTGGCGCCATCTCGATCTGCGCCCTGCCGCGCATCGGCCGGTGCCCGGTCCCGAACTGCTGGTCGTCTCACCCCATCCGGATCGGGATGCGGGCCGGGACTGGATCGGTGCCGTCCAACCCGGGACAGCGGCGGTCTATCGCGACCATGCCCGCCTCTGGCTGACGGCCCATCACCTGTTCGCCAGCACCAGCATCGCGATCCCGGACGAGGTGCCGACCCTGATCGAAGCCGTCTACGGTACCGACGCTCCTGTCCCGATCCCCCCGCCGCTGGACCCTGCCCGCCTGCGAGCAGAAGGGGATGCCCGCGGCGAGCGGGCCCATGCCCTGGCCAATCTTCTCGACCTCAATGCGGGCTACAGCCGGGCGGGTCAGCCCTGGAACGACGAAGCCCGGGTCGCCACGCGCCTGTCGGAAGAGCGACGCACGCTGCGCCTTGCCCGGTGGGACGGAACCCGCCTGTCGCCGCTCTGCCCGGACCCCGACCCGAGCCGCGCCTGGATGCTCTCGGAAGTCAGCATCGCCGCGCGCCGCATCTCCCGCGCGGCGCCGGCGACGGCGGCTCTGGAGCATGCGATCGGTCACGCTCGCGCCACGTGGGGACGATATGAGGCGGAGATACTTCTTATGCCTTTGGAGGCCGCGGGCTTGAACCTGTTCCGCTGGGCGATAGCTCCATCGGAACCGCCATTGATCGTTTCGTACTGCACGGCACTCGGGCTCAGGTTCGGGCCGTGAAGCCGCTAGCCTTTCAACCGGGTGCACCACTCTGGCGTGGTGCGTTATTGTGCGGGGTTAGGTCCCGCTAGCGGGATGAACCGTGCTCGTACCCGGCGCGATTTGCGATGCGTTCCCTGCCAGCGCAGGGATGATTCTCCCGGCACATGTTGGGCAGAAGTCGGCCCATGAAGCCAAACTACAGCGATGACCTCTTCATAAGTGCTCCTATCCGGCTCGGTGTGTGATAATACCTGTTGCTCGATGCGTTTTTGGCACGTATGGTCGTGAAGGCTCAGAGGGCAGCCGGGAAGCAGCCTCTGAGCCTCACATCGAAAGGAGGTTTGTCGTGTGGCACGCGACCGGTTCGATATTAGAGAGCCGGCATTTTGCCGGCTCACACGGTCGGTGGATGGCACTCGCCATCCACCGCCGCTTCGATCGCATAAAGAAAATCTACAGATCGTGGCCGAGACATGCAATCTGCTAGAGATTCTATTATTGATAGTTGTATTCTTCAGTGAAATTTTCCTTTTGAGATCGGGATGCATCTTCATATCGAGCCATGGCTCCCTGCCGTCCTGTCTGACGGCACCCGGCGATGGATCCGCCCGGCCGAGGTGACGGCCGACATCGCGACGAACCCGGTCGTCGACTTTGCCTGGGGGCGGGCCGACTTCGACGCGGCGACCCTCGAATTCCTGATCGGGCTGCTGGCAACCGCCGGCGGCGAGCGGCTGGATGACGGCGAGATGTGGGAAGATTGGTTCCTGCACCCGCCGACGCCGGGCGCCCTCGACGAGCTGTTCGCCCCCCTGGCCACGGCGTTTGCGCTCGACGGGCCCGGCCCACGGTTCGCACAGGACCTGGAGGAACTACCGGCGAACGGGGTGTCGGTCGGCCAGTTGCTGATCGAGGCGCCGGGGGCCAACACCCTGAAGAAGAACCTGGACCATTTCGTCCACCGTGGCGGGGTGGAGCGGCTTTCCCGCCCGGCCGCCGCAATGGCGATCTTTACCTTGCAGGCCTATGCGCCGACGGGCGGGGCTGGGGTCCGCACCTCGCTGCGGGGCGGCGGCCCCCTGACCACGCTGGTGCGGCCGGCGGGCGTGCCGGGCCGGGCGGAGCCGCTTTGGCGGACCCTGTGGCTGAACGCGCTCCGCCCACCGCCGGAACCCGGCTCGGAGCGGACCCTTGCCCGCATCTTCCCCTGGCTGGCGCCGACCCGGGTGTCGGACAAGGGCGTTCGGACGACACCGGGCGACGTCGATCCGCTGCAGGCCTATTGGGGCATGCCCCGGCGCATCCGGCTCGACTTCGAGGCGAACCCGGACGGCCTGCCCTGCGACCTGACGGGCCTGGTCGATCCCGTGATGGTGACCACCTATCGCTCCCGGCCGCACGGGACGAACTACGAGGCCTTCCGCCACCCGCTGACACCGCACTACCTGGGCCGACCGGCAGACCCGACATCCTGGCTGCCGGTCCACGGCCAGCCGGGGCGAATTGCCTATCGCGACTGGCTGGGCCTCGCCATTTCCGACGATCCGGAGAACCCGCGGCGCCAGCCGGCGCAGGTGGTGGTCTTGGCAGGGCGCCGGCTCGGCTGGATCGGCCTGACGCACGGCGCGCGGCTGACCGCCACCGGCTACGACATGGACAACATGAAGGCCCGAGACCTGATCGAGAGCGAGATGCCGCTGCACCTCTCCCTCGGCAGCAACGGCCTCGACGGGCTGGCCCGGGCCTTCGTCCTGTCCGCGCGCGAGGCGGCGTTCGTGCTCGGCATCTGCCTGCGCGATGCCGGCGGCCACATGCCGGCCGGGCGGGAGGCGTTCTGGGAGGAAACCGCCTATGGCGCGGGCTCCCAGCCCGGCTTCCATGTCCTGGTCGAGCGAACGGGACAGGCCCTGGCGGCTGCCGGTGCGGACGAGACGGCGCTTGCGGACGCATCGATGGCGGCGCGCCGGGCCTGGCGCGGCGTGCTGGAGCGCAAGGCGATGGAAATCTTCGACCGGCTCGCACCGCTGACCGACCTGGATGCCCTTCGCCAGCAGGAGATGCAGCGCCGCATCGCCGCCCGCCGCAGCCTGCTTGCGGCGATGCGCGGGTCCGGCATGGGACGGACCCTTTACAGGAACCTCGGCCTGCAAGCGCCGAACAAGTCCGGCGCCGGGCCAGCCGGCAGGGAGGCCACGCCATGATTCCCCGTGACCGCCAGCGGGTGGCAATCCGCAGCTGGTGGCGATCCCTCCAGCCGTACCGCGAGGACCGCGAACCCAATCCGACCGCGGACCCCGCCGGGCTCGCCCGCCTGCGCCGTGCCGGCCGGGTGACCGACGTGGTCGCCGAGGCGACGGTGTTCGATCTCTATCGCCGTCTCGGCCTCGAGCCGGCCGAAGCCGCGCGCGACCTGCCCTGGGTCGCCGCGGCGGCGATGGTGCTGGCGCATGTCCGCGCGGACGCCGCGCCGGCGGGGGCCCCGCCCCGCCGACCCCACCCCGCCAGGGCGATCGGCCGCGAACGGTTCGACGACACCCGCTTCGAGTCCGCGATCATGTCGCCGCTGCGCTTCCGGAGGCTGCTGGCGACCCGCGAGGTGGAGGAAGTTGCACGGGCGATGCGGCGCATGGTGGCGATGACCGCGCCCGTCGGGCTCGACGTCGGCGCTCTCGGCCAGGCCATGCTCGACTGGCCCCACCCGATCCGGGGCGACGGCACCCGAACCCGCTGGGCGTTCGAGTACCACGCCGCCGGGGATGCCGCCCCGGACCGGGCGGCCGAGCCGCCCACAGACCCATCGGCCACGCCATCCGACGCCGCGAGGACGCCATGACCACCTTCCTGCAACTGCATCTGCTGACGGCGTACCCGCCGGCCAATCTCAATCGCGACGACACCGGCCAGCCGAAGACGGCACTGTTCGGCAACCATCTGCGCCTCAGGGTTTCGTCGCAATCGCTGAAGCGGGCATGGCGGAGCTCGGCGGTGTTCGCCGAGGCGCTGGAAGGCCATCTCGGCCGGCGAACCCAGCGGCTCGGCAAGCTGCTGCTCGATGCGCTCGTGGCCGAGGGAGTGGACACCGCGGCGGCCTTCAACGCCGCGGTCGCGGTGGCCGGCCGGTTCGGCAAGATGAAGCCGGAAAAGGATCCCAACCCGACCTTCATCGAGCAGCTCGCCTTCGTCAGCCCGGAGGAGCAGTCATCCGCCCTGGCGCTCGCCCGGCGCCTCGCCGCCGGTGAGACGATCGAGGTGAAGGCCGAGCCCCTGCTCCAGGCGGCCGACGGCGCCGTCGACATCGCCATGTTCGGCCGGATGCTGGCCGACAGCCCGGATTTCAACCGCGAGGCGGCGGTCCAGGTGGCCCACGCCATCACCACCCACCGGACCGTGGTCGAGGACGACTATTATACTGCCGTCGACGACCTGAAGACGCCGGCGGAGGATGCCGGCGCCGGCTTCATCGGAGAGGCCGGTTTCGGCGCCGGTCTCTTCTATCTCTACCTGTGCATCGACCGCGATCTGCTGGTCCGAAACCTGGGGGGCCGCGAGGACCTGGCGCGCATGGGGCTGGCGGCGCTGGCGCGGGCCGCCGCGACGGTGGCGCCGACCGGAAAGCAGGCAAGCTACGCCAGCCGGGCGCGCGCCAGCTTCGTGCTGGCCGAATCCGGCGCGGCCGCACCACGCACCCTGGCCGCGGCCTTCCTGCGGCCAGTCACCGGCGACGACATCATGCAGCGATCGATCGAAGCGCTGGAAGAGCACCGCGAGAAACTGGCCGCGGCCTATGGCGATGCACCCGAGCACGTGGCGATGGATGCCCACGCCGGGCGCGGCACGCTCGACGATGTCGTCGCGCTGGTCGCGCGGTAGCGGCGCCATGCCGGCCTTCCTGCTCTTCACCCTCTATGCGCCCCTGGCGGCCTTCGGCGACATTGCCGTCGGGGAACGGCGCACCGGCCTCGACCGGCCCGGCCGCTCGGGCGTGTTCGGCCTGCTGGCGGCGGCGCTCGGCATCGACCGCGCCGACGAGGACGGCCACCGGGCGCTGGATGCCGCCTACGCGCTGGCGGTGCGCGTCGACCGGCACGGCACGCTGACCCAGGACTACCACACCATCCAGGCGCCGGCCGCGCGCACCGGGCGCAGCTGGGCGACCCGGCGGGCGGCGCTGGCCGAGCGCGACCTCGGCACGCTGTTGTCGCTGCGCGACTATCGCCAGGATGCGTTGTCGACCCTGGCGCTTCTGCCGCGCACGGCCGACGCCGACACGGCCCGGCTGGCCGGCGCGCTGGCCACCCCGCGCTACACGCTCTTCGCCGGGCGCAAGTCCTGCCCGCTCGGCCTGCCGCCCAGGCCGATGGTCGTTGCGGCGGGCGGTCTGGCCGCTGCCTTCGCAGCCTACGACGGCGCCGCCACGGAACCGGAACGCGCCGTCCGGGCCCATTTCGCGACCCACCCGGCCGGGTCGACCATCCATGTCGATCGCGATTTCGAGGCCGCGGGCCTGCTGGGCGACTTCCTGCCGATCCGGATCGAGCGCCGGCGCGACCAGGTGGCCAGCCGCGGGCGCCGCCAGTTCACCTTGCGCGAGGAGCTGGTGCTGCTGCCCGCCGGGAGTCCGTCATGACAGAAGCGCCGCTCTTCCTGTCACGCATCGCACTGAGCCGCCAGGTGTCGGCCGCCGCGCTGGCGCCGCTTGTGCTGCCCGCGGCCGACGGCGCCCGGGCGGGCGCACCCCATCATCTGCTGTGGTCGCTCTTCGCCGACAGCCCGGAGCGCACGCGCGACTTCCTGTGGCGGGAGGAGGATGCCGGCCGCGGCTGGCAGGGCCGACGGTTCCTGACCCTGTCGCGCCGCCTCCCCGTCGACCGGCATGCCCTGTTCGAGCTGGAAAGCCAGGAGTTCGCCCCCCGGCTCCAGCCGGGCGATCGGCTGCGCTTCCAGTTGCGAGCCAACCCTTCCGTCGCGCAATCGCAACCCGGACGAGGCCGTAGCAAGCGCATCGATCCGCTGGCCGCCGCCCTTTCCCCCCTCGATCCCGCCCAGCGCAAAGAGCGCCGGCAGGCCATCACCGAGGCGGTCGGGCGGGCCTGGCTGGAAGGGCATGCGCAGCGGGCGGGGTTTCGCCTGCCGCCGGAGAGTGAGGCCCGGCTGACCGTCGATGGCGATGCGTGGCGGACGCTGCCGCGTGGCGACCAGGCGCCGATCCGTTTCTCGATGCTGGACTTCGAGGGCACGCTGGTGGTCGAGGATCCGGCCCTGTTCCTGACCCGGCTCGCCCAGGGCTTCGGGCCGCAGAAGACGTTCGGCTGCGGGCTGATGCTGATCCGGCGCGGATAGGGCCGGCGATGGCGGGCCTGCCCGGGCTTCGGCCGCCGCGCCCGATCCCGATCCGGGACCGCTCGTCCATCCTCTTCATCGAGAAGGGGCGGATCGACGTGCTGGACGGTGCCTTCGTCGTGGTCGACGACGGCGGCGTGCGCACCCATGTGCCGGTCGGCGGCTTCGCCTGCCTGATGCTGGAGCCGGGGACGCGGGTGAGCCATGCGGCCGTGGCGCTGGCGGCGCGGGCCGGCACCCTGCTGGTGTGGATCGGCGAGGCCGGCGTGCGGCTCTACGCGTCGGGGCAGCCCGGCGGGGCGCGCGCCGACCGGCTGCTGTGGCAGGCCCGCATCGCCCTGGACGAGGCGGCCCGGCTGGGCGTCGTGCGGCGGATGTTCGCGGTCCGCTTCGCCGAGGCCGCGCCGGAGCGGCGCTCCGTCGACCAGCTTCGCGGCATCGAGGGCGCCCGGGTGCGGCGCCTCTACGAGCTGACGGCGCGGCAGTACGGCGTGTCCTGGAACAGGCGCAGCTACGACCGTGATGCGTGGGACGCGGCCGACATCCCGAACCGCTGCCTCTCTGCCGCGACCGCATGCCTCTATGGCCTGTCCGAGGCAGCGATCCTGGCGGCCGGCTATGCGCCGGCGATCGGCTTCCTGCACACTGGAAAACCGCAGTCCTTCGTCTATGACGTGGCAGACCTGTTCAAGTTCGAGACCGTCGTGCCCGCCGCCTTCCGCATCGCCGCGCGCGCCGCGAAGGGGGGCGTACACGGCAGCCTGGAAGGCGCCGTGCGGCGCGAATGCCGGGACGTGTTCCGCCGCACCAGCCTGCTGGAACGCCTGATCCCGGCGATCGAGGACGCGCTGGCCGGCAGCGGCGTGCCGCCGCCGGGCCTGCCGGAGGAGGACGTCCAGCCACCCGCCTATCCGGACGCCGAGCCGAGCGGCGACGCCGGCCACCGCGGCTGAGGCCCGGCCGATGATGGTGGTGGTGGTCGAGAACGTGCCACCCCGGCTGCGCGGCCGGCTGGCGGTATGGCTGCTGGAGGTGCGGGCCGGCGTCTATGTCGGCACCTATTCCCGGCGAACCCGTGAGATGATCTGGGCCGAGGTGACCCAGGCGATCGGCGAGGGCAGCGGCGTCATCGCCTGGGCGACGCCGACCGATGCCGGGTTCTCGTTCGAGACCTGCGGCCCGAACCGCCGCGTCCCCGTCGACCTGGACGGCTTCCGCCTCGTCGAGTTCCTGCCCGCCGGGGAGGTTCCGTCGCGGGAACGATAGGCGAACCGTTCGCCAGCCGGGACGCACGATTTTCCGGTGGCTCGGAGCGACTGCGAATTTCATAGTGAATTCAGCGCCGTACAAATGGAGTGTTCCCCGCCCGCGCGGGGATGAACCGCGGCTGCCCAACGCTCGGGAGCAGTGGTTGCGGTGTTCCCCGCCCGCGCGGGGATGAACCGGCGGCTGTACCCCTGACAGGGCGGTGACGCCCGTGTTCCCCGCCCGCGCGGGGATGAACCGACGCCTTCCGCCGCTACAGCGATGCCATGAGGGTGTTCCCCGCCCGCGCGGGGATGAACCGCCGGAAACATATCTCGTGGCCGACCTGCCGGAGTGTTCCCCGCCCGCGCGGGGATGAACCGCCCAGCGGCTGACCGACGCGAGGCGGACCGCGGTGTTCCCCGCCCGCGCGGGGATGAACCGACGGATCACGCCAGAGCCACAGCAAATCTCACGTGTTCCCCGCCCGCGCGGGGATGAACCGCCGGCGGCGCTGCCGCCAGTCGTGACGCTGCCGTGTTCCCCGCCCGCGCGGGGATGAACCGCTGCCCAGGCCACGATCCGCGGTCGTGTCCAAGTGTTCCCCGCCCGCGCGGGGATGAACCGCCGTTCGGCGTGATCGAGTTCGTGAGCCGCGCGTGTTCCCCGCCCGCGCGGGGATGAACCGACCGACCGGCCGAGCGACAGGACGGTGTCCGAGTGTTCCCCGCCCGCGCGGGGATGAACCGGATGATGCGCAGGACGTCCAGCGGGCGCTCGAGTGTTCCCCGCCCGCGCGGGGATGAACCGCGCTGCCAGCCGGCGATCGCCCGGGCGCGGAGGTGTTCCCCGCCCGCGCGGGGATGAACCGCATTGAGGGCGAGCGTCCGCGTCCGGGCGGCGGTGTTCCCCGCCCGCGCGGGGATGAACCGCCGTCGAACGAGGGCGCCGAATTCGCGGTCAACGTGTTCCCCGCCCGCGCGGGGATGAACCGAACCTGTTCGCCGCCCTGCGGCCGGATTTCCAGTGTTCCCCGCCCGCGCGGGGATGAACCAGACGCCCCTGGTCCCGGGCATGGGCCCAGAGCGGTGTTCCCCGCCCGCGCGGGGATGAACCGTATCCGAGCAGACGCGGCGGCCCGATACGCCGGTGTTCCCCGCCCGCGCGGGGATGAACCGACGCTGCTGCGTGTACCAGTCCTGGATCATCGGTGTTCCCCGCCCGCGCGGGGATGAACCGTCACCGCCCAGGACCAGCCCAGCCCACGGAGGGTGTTCCCCGCCCGCGCGGGGATGAACCGGTCAGCGTCTGCGTGCCGGTCAGGTACTGCTTGTGTTCCCCGCCCGCGCGGGGATGAACCGCCGGGTATCCCGATGGGGAACCGCCGTGCTCAGTGTTCCCCGCCCGCGCGGGGATGAACCGGAACTGGCGCCGTCTCGGCCTGGGAAATCATGTGTTCCCCGCCCGCGCGGGGATGAACCGGACCTGCTCGGGGACGCGACCACGACGGCGGCGTGTTCCCCGCCCGCGCGGGGATGAACCGAGATGGCGGTCGGGCGCACCGCGGTCTCGTTCGTGTTCCCCGCCCGCGCGGGGATGAACCGGCGTGGGGCGGAGGTGGGGGCGGGCTGTACTAGTGTTCCCCGCCCGCGCGGGGATGAACCGGACCCGATGGCGCAGTTCGACCGGCCCTTCGAGTGTTCCCCGCCCGCGCGGGGATGAACCGGCCTCATGCTGGTTGGCGACCGCCAGGGCCGGGTGTTCCCCGCCCGCGCGGGGATGAACCGACCCCAAAACGGGCAAGCTGAAGGTCTTGAATGTGTTCCCCGCCCGCGCGGGGATGAACCGGCCGATTAGACACGGAAGAGCGTGTTCGTTGAGTGTTCCCCGCCCGCGCGGGGATGAACCGCGGAATCCCTCGCGGCTCGTGAGCGCGGCGCCGTGTTCCCCGCCCGCGCGGGGATGAACCGGCCGTGACGCTCCAGCCGCCGACTTCGCCCGGGTGTTCCCCGCCCGCGCGGGGATGAACCGAACCGCACATACCCGTCGATCGCCTCCCCGCGGTGTTCCCCGCCCGCGCGGGGATGAACCGGCCGCTTCGCGGGCGGCCTCCATCTCGTCCTCGTGTTCCCCGCCCGCGCGGGGATGAACCGGACACGGCGGCCGCCACGCGCGTACTCCTCGCGTGTTCCCCGCCCGCGCGGGGATGAACCGCACCCCACGCAACGCCGAAAAGCGCCGCGAGGGTGTTCCCCGCCCGCGCGGGGATGAACCGTACCGCGCCCTGACGAAGAGCGGCGGGGCTCGGTGTTCCCCGCCCGCGCGGGGATGAACCGAACCTTGATGCCTACGGGTCGCGCCATGGGCTGTGTTCCCCGCCCGCGCGGGGATGAACCGGAGGCCGGCATCCTGTTGCTCGGCCTGCCGGCGTGTTCCCCGCCCGCGCGGGGATGAACCGTAGGCGGCGTTGGTGAGGTTGAGGCCGCTTGCGTGTTCCCCGCCCGCGCGGGGATGAACCGTTCTCCGACGGCTCGCCCCAGGTCCCCGGCAAGTGTTCCCCGCCCGCGCGGGGATGAACCGCAGGTCGACGCGCTCCAGGAACTGGCCCGGACGTGTTCCCCGCCCGCGCGGGGATGAACCGTCGAGCGCGGAGGAGCTGATGCCGTCGGCCGTGTGTTCCCCGCCCGCGCGGGGATGAACCGTTGACTTCGTCCATCTTGATCTTGAGGAACTCGTGTTCCCCGCCCGCGCGGGGATGAACCGACGAAGCGAGCCGCGCCCAAGCGCAGCGTCGCGTGTTCCCCGCCCGCGCGGGGATGAACCGGTATCGGAATCGAGATCGACCTCCTTGTTGCCGTGTTCCCCGCCCGCGCGGGGATGAACCGGCGGTCCCGTACAGCCCCTCCTTGACCAACCCGTGTTCCCCGCCCGCGCGGGGATGAACCGACCACGCCAGCCTGGCGCGACAGCGGGCCGAGGTGTTCCCCGCCCGCGCGGGGATGAACCGGCCCGTGACGGCACCGGCTCGACCACCAAGCGGTGTTCCCCGCCCGCGCGGGGATGAACCGGTCACGAGGCAGCCCGCGGCCGGGGTGCCGGCGTGTTCCCCGCCCGCGCGGGGATGAACCGCGCTGGGACAAGATGTTCACCCTGGAGTCCAGGTGTTCCCCGCCCGCGCGGGGATGAACCGTCCCCGACCGTGATGCCCTTCGCCTCGCCAGAGTGTTCCCCGCCCGCGCGGGGATGAACCGTCGACGCCGTAGCGCGCCGCGGCACGGTCCAGGTGTTCCCCGCCCGCGCGGGGATGAACCGTTGGTCTCGATCTTCTGGCGCGTCTGCGCCCAGTGTTCCCCGCCCGCGCGGGGATGAACCGACGTCGCCGAGCCGGTCGAAAGACCGCTCGAAGTGTTCCCCGCCCGCGCGGGGATGAACCGGCGCCGGCGACCATCGCCGGCACCAGCTCCATGTGTTCCCCGCCCGCGCGGGGATGAACCGGCGTCCGGCTGCACAGCGGAGGCGGTGGGACGGTGTTCCCCGCCCGCGCGGGGATGAACCGCCGTGCTCCGTCGGGATGACCGGCGGCTTCCCGTGTTCCCCGCCCGCGCGGGGATGAACCGACGCACCCGCTGATGTGCAGGCGCCCGTTCTGGTGTTCCCCGCCCGCGCGGGGATGAACCGGTGACGGCCACGTCCACGCCGAAACTTCTCGGGTGTTCCCCGCCCGCGCGGGGATGAACCGAATCGACGACGAGACGAGTTCTGGTAGCCGCGGTGTTCCCCGCCCGCGCGGGGATGAACCGTCGCCGTTCGTGATCTTGGTCGGCAGCACGAAGTGTTCCCCGCCCGCTCGGGGATGAACCGCCGTGCTCGATCGACCAGCTGGTCTTGCCCCGGTTCCCCGCCCCCGCGGGGATGAACCGAACGTCAACTTCTTCCCGGGCGTCCCGTATGCGTGTTCCCTGCCCGCGCGGCGATGGACCGATGGTTGGGCGGCGGCCGCCCCTGCCGACAGCGTGTTCCCCGCCCGCGCGGGGATGAACCGAGGTGGAAGTGTAGGATTTCGACGGTTCTCATGTGTTCCCCGCCCGCGCGGGGACCAATCTCTTAAAGTCGCACGGCCACGACGCGTCCCGCGCGGCTCACCCGCCCTCGATCGCCGGCATGAAGCAGACCTCGCTGTCGGGGGCGACCTCTTCCAGGAAGGCGTTCTGGTGGATGACGCCGTCGATGGCGACGGCGACGCCGTCCTCCAGGTAGCGGCCGATCCCGGGGAAGCGCTCGTCGAGCGCGCGCACGAGGTGCCGGACCCGGAGGCCCGGCACGTCATGTTCGACCTGTCCCTTCGCGTAGAGATCGGCGAAGGAGCGCGTCAGGATGACCCGGGCCATCCGCCGGTCTCCACGAAGGTCCCGCCCGTCCCTACTCCGCGGCCATCGCCGGGCGCACCGCGTCGAGCGCGGCCGACACCCGCGGCGGCGACATCGGCAGGTCGCCGAAGCGCACGCCCGTGGCCCGGGCGATGGCATTGCCGATCGCCGCCATCGGCGGCACGATCGGCACCTCGCCCACGCCGCGCACGCCGTAGGGGTGGGCCGGGTTCGGCACCTCCACCAGCACCGTCTCGATCATCGGCAGGTCGGAGGCGACCGGGATGCGGTAGTCGAGGAAGCCCGCATTATCCAGCCGGCCGCGGGCGTTGTAGATGTACTCCTCGTTGAGCGCCCAGCCGATGCCCTGGACCGCGCCGCCCTGCAGCTGGCCCTCGACATAGCTCGGATGGATCGCCGTGCCGACATCCTGGACGGCGGTGTAGCGGTCGATGGTGACGATCCCCGTCTCCGGGTCGACGGCCAGGTCGACGATGTGCACGCCGAAGCCCGGGCCCGCCCCTTGCGCGTTCAGCTGTGCATGGCCGTTGATCGGGCCGCCGGTCTTGCCGGCCATCGCCGCCAGCTGGGCCAGGGACAGGGGCTCGAACTCGCCGACATTGCTGCTGGCGGGCTTGGCCATGCCGTCTTCCCAGATCACCGCCTCGGGCTCGACTTCCCAGATCTTGGCGGCGCGGATCTTGAGGTCGCGCACGGCGTCCTTGGTCGCGTTGACCACGGCCAGGCCGGTCGCGAAGGTGACGCGGCTGCCGCCGGTCACGAAGTTGAAGCCGATCGAGGCCGTGTCGGCGATGATCGGCCGCACCTTGTTGTAGTCGATGCCGAGCTCCTCGGCCGCCATCAGGGCGAGCGAGGCGCGCGAGCCGCCGATGTCCGGGTTGCCGGAGATGACGGTGACCGTGCCGTCCTCGCCGACATGGACGGCGGCGCTGGAATCGGCGCCGACGTTGAACCAGAAGCCGGCCGCCACGCCGCGGGCGAAGCCGCGCTTGACCGGCGACTGGTAGTGCGGCGAGGCCTTCGCCGCCTCCAGCGTCTCGACCAGGCCGATGCGGTTGAAGGTCGGGCCGTAATGGGTCTTGGTGCCCTCCTTCGCCGCGTTCTTCAGGCGCAGCTCGATCGGGTCCATGCCCAGTTCCTGGGCCAGCATGTCCATGGTCGATTCGACGCCCCAGCACGAGATCGGGGCGCCCGGCGCGCGATAGGCCGCGACCTTGGGACGGTTGCTGACGACGTCGAAGCCGACGACCTTGATGTTGGCGATGTCGTAGCAGGCGAAGCTGCACATGCAGGCCGGGCCCACGGGCGAGCCCGGGAAGGCGCCGGCCTGGAGGGCGACCATGCATTCGGCCGCGACGATCGTGCCGTCCTTCATGGCGCCGATCTTGACCTCGACGATGCCGCCCGAGGTCGGGCCGGAGGCGCGGAACACCTCCTCGCGCGACATCACCATCTTCACCGGCTTGCCCGACTTCTGCGACAGGCGGATCGCCACCGGCTCCAGGTAGACGACCGTCTTGCCGCCGAAGCCGCCGCCGATCTCGGTCGGGGTGACGCGGATCTGCGAGGTCTCGATGTTGAGCAGGCGCGAGCAGAAGCCGCGCACCTGGAAGTGGCCCTGGGTGGTCGACCAGACCTGCACCTGGCCGTCGGCGGACGCGCTGGCCAGCGCCGCGTGCGGCTCGATGTAGCCCTGGTGCACCGGCTGGGTGGTGTACCTGTGCTGGACGACGATTTCGGCCTGGGCGAAGCCGGCCGCAGCGTCGCCCTTGGCGAAGTCGAGCCGCTTGGCGATGTTGGTCGGGTTCTCGGGCCGGGGGTCGATGCCCTCGGTGCGCAGCTGGTCGTTGAGGATCGGCGCATCCGGCGCCATCGCCGCCTCGACGTCGATGACGTGCGGCAGCACCTCGTACTCGACCTTGATCAGGGCCAGCGCCTCGTTGGCGATCGCCTCGGTGGTGGCGGCGACGGCGGCCACCGCATGGCCGTCATAGAGCACCTTCTCGCGCGCCATGACGTTGCGGGTGACGTCGCGCAGGTTGACCTGCATCTCGCCCGCCGGAACGGTCAAGTTCGGCTGCTCGGGGAAGTCCTTCGAGGTGACGACCGCCTTGACGCCCGGCAGGGCGGCGGCGGCCGACACGTCGATCGACTTGATGATCGCGTGCGCATGCGGGCTGCGCAGCACCTTGCCGTGCAGCTGCCCCGGCAGCGCGAAGTCGGCGCCGAAACGGGCGCGGCCGGTCACCTTGTCGGCGCCGTCCGGACGGTTGGGACGGGTGCCGATCCACTTGTACGGACGTGCGCTCATCGTGCGGTCTCCCTCATTTCCGCGGCCACGTCCATGACCGCGCGAACGATCTTGTCGTAGCCGGTGCAGCGGCACAGGTTGCCGGCGAGCCAGTAGCGGACCTCGGTCTCGGTCGGGTCCGGGTTGCGGTCGAGCAGGGCCTTGGAGGCGACGAGGACGCCCGGCGTGCAGATGCCGCACTGCAGGGCCGCCATCTCGACGAACTTCTTCTGCAGCGGGTGCAGCTCCTCGCCGCTGGCCATGCCCTCGATCGTCTCGATGCTCTTGCCCTCGGCCTCGGCGCCCAGCATCAGGCAGCTGCAGACGAGCCGGCCGTCGACCAGGATGCTGCAGGCACCGCAGTCGCCCGAGCCGCAGCCTTCCTTGCTGCCGGTCAGCGACAGCTGCTCGCGCAGGACGTCGAGTACGGTCTGGCGGCCGTCGCAGAGGAACTCCGTCGGCTCGCCGTTGATGATGGTGCTGACGTGCAGTTTCGACATGGCTCAGTGGCTCCGCGCGCGTTCGGCTGCGATCGCGGTCGCCCGCTTCAGCAGCACGCCGGCGATCTTGGTGCGATAGACGATGGTGCCGCGCTTGTCGTCGATGGGCTTGCAGGCGGCCCGGCAGGCCTCTGCCGCCGCTTCCAGCGCGGCATCGTCCAGCTTGCTGCCGACCAGCGCCTTGGCCGCATCCTCGACCAGCAGGACCAGCGGGGCGACCGCGCCCAGCCCGACCCGGGCCGCCGTGCAGGTGTCGCCGTCCATGGTCAGGCTGACGCCGCAGCCGACCACGGCGATGTCCATCTCGGTCCGCGGGATGAGGCGCAGATAGGCGTCGCCCGAGCCCTTGGGGCGCTTCGGCAGGGTGAAGGAGACGACGATCTCGCCCTTCGCCAGGTTGGTGCGGCCGGGGCCGGCCGCCACCTTCTCGACCGGCAGCTCGCGCCGGCCGTCCGGGCCCTGGATGGTGACCGTGGCGCCGGCCGCGACCATCGCCGGCACGCTGTCGGCGGCAGGCGAGGCGTTGCACAGATTGCCGCCCGGCGACGCCCGGCCCTGCACCTGGGTCGAGCCGATCAGGTTGATGGCCTCGACCACGCCCGGCCACAGGGTGCGCAGCGCCTCATGCTCGCCGATCACCGCACCGGACACGGCCGCGCCGATGCGGAAGGCGCCGTCGGTCTCGGTGATGGTGGTCATCTCGGCGATCTTCTTCACGTCGACGATCGTGCCGGGCTTGGCGATGCCCGCGCGCAGCTGGACCAGGAGGTCGGTTCCCCCGGCGAGCACCCGTCCACTCCCGTTGGCCGCGGCCAGGATGGCCACCGCCTCCTCGATCGTGTCGGGTGCCGCGTACTTTATATCTGTCATCGCTCGATCCTGCAGGGGATGGAAACCATGGCGAAGATGACGTATGGGCCCGTCGGCCGGTCGACCGTTCCCTTGGAGGAGGCGCACCGGGAGAGCCGGAACGAATAGCTCCGGCCGTCATTGTGGGTCCAACAGGGCCGGTTGCACAACTGCGGAGTGGCGGGATGCGGTCGCCGGCGGCCCCGGCGACCGCCTCACGGACCGGCCGCTCGCCCGCGGTTCGCACATCCTAACAGCACGGCCCAGGCGGCGGCCAGTTGGATCAGCATCGCCAGGCCGATGGGCGCCCCGTCCCAGGCGGCGACGTCGCGCAGGGCGCCCAGCACGGCCGGCGCGAAAGCGAAGACCGCCTGGTTGACCGCCGTGACGAGCGCCACCGCGCGCATGGCGTCGCCGCGCGCGAACTCCGCCTGAACCACCAGCGGGGGAAGGGAGATCAGGTTCCCGACCCCCAGCCCGAAGAGGACGCAGCCGAGCAGCAGCAGGGGCACCGACGTCGCCCCGGCCAGCAGCAGGGCGAGCGTGCCGGCGACCTGGACCGCGAAGTTGGCCGCGGCGGCGATGCGCCGGTCCATGTGCGCCGGCAGCAGCAGGCCGAGCAGGCTGCGCCCCGCCACCGCGCACAGGGTAACGAGGCTCAACGCCAGCCCGGCACCGCCCTCGCCCAGCGCCGGGGCCAGAAGCGAGAAGAGGTGGGCGATCAGGCCGATCTGGGCGAACAGCCCCAGGGCGAAGGCGAGCGACAGGGTGACGAAGCGTCGGTCCCGCCAGATGCCGCCCCCCGCGGGCAGCGGGCGACGCGGCGCAGGGACGGGCGGCGGCATCGTGCCGGGGGCCAATGGGCCATCGCCGTCCGGCCGCTGGCCGAACGCGGCCGGACCGGCGCGGAGATGGGTCCCGGCCAGCCACCAGATCGCCACCGCCATGGCCGCGCCGATCACCGCGGCCGCGGACGGGAACCCGCATCGCGCGATCAGCAGGGCCCAGAGCGGTGCGAAGACGATGCCGCCGACGCTGGCGCCGTTGAAGGCGACGGACAGCGCCGCGGCGCGCCGCCGCTCGAACCAGGGCGCGACCATGGCGTTGATCGCCGCCCCGCTGGTCAGCGCCCAGCCCGCCCCGCTCAGCAGCGCGGCCGGGAAGAGCTGCCACGGCTGGGCCGCGCACGCCCAGGCGAGCACCCCGGCCGCGGCGGCCACCCCGCCCGCCCGCGTCGTCGCGACCAGACCGAAGCGCCGGTGCAGCGCCGGGAGGCGGGCGACGATGCCGGCGCTGAGCAGGAAGTGGCCGGTGATCGCCGCCGAGATCAGCGAAACCGGCCAGCCACGGCCTTCGTGCAGGGCATGCAGGAAGACGGAGGGGCCGTAGAACCCCACCCCCCAGGCCAGCACCGCGATCGCGAACGCGGCCCGGACGACCCGCCAGCCGAAGAAGGCGGGCCGGATGCCGGCCGTCCCGTTCATGGTGCGCCCTCGCGGGCCGGACCGTCCAAGCGATGCGCCATTTCCTCCCCCTTGCTCGCAGTGCCTGGGGCAAGCGGGTAGCATGCGGTAGGGTGGCCCGACTGGCCGGAATCGGACTCCGTCCCCGGCCGGCGGCGGCACTGGCGGAGGCCCCCACGATGCTGGATGAAGCGGAATGCGAGCAGGCCCGGGTCGGGCGCGATCCGGCCTATGACGGGCGGTTCTTCACCGGCGTGCGGACGACCGGGATCTACTGCCGCCCCGTCTGTCCGGTGCGGCCCGCGCGGGCGGGCAATGTGCGCTTCTTCCCGAGCGCGGCCGCGGCCGAGGCGGCGGGCTTCCGCCCCTGTCTGCGCTGCCGGCCGGAGACGGCGCCGTTCTGCCCCGCCTGGAACGGGTCGCGCACCACCGCGGAGCGCGCCCTGCGCCTGATCATGGAAGGCGCGCTGGACGAGGACGGGGCGTCGGTGGAAGGGCTCGCCGCCCGGCTCGGAATCGGCGCGCGCCACCTGTCGCGCCTGTTCGCGCGCCATGTCGGCGCCAGCCCGGCCCAGGCCGCGCGAACGGCCCGCGTGCAGCGGGCCAAGCGCCTGCTGGACACGACCGACCTGCCGATGGCCGAGGTCGCCCTGCATGCGGGCTTCGGCAGCCTGCGGCGCTTCAACACCGTCTTCGCGGAGGTCTACCGCCGGCCGCCCAGCGCGATCCGGCGGGAGCGGGCGAAGGCCCCGGCCTGACCCGACCCGGCCTGACCCGACCCGACCCGCCGGCGCCGATGCTAGCGCACCGCGCGTGCGTCCAGCACCACCGTCTGCTCATCGGCCCGCGCCTCCAGCGCCAGCCCCTTGCGCGCCGCCACCACAGTCATCTGCGTGTGCAGCGGGACCTGCGGCAGCGCCGCCATGACCGCGGCCATGGTCCGCCGCAGCGCCTGCACCCGCTTGCCATCGTCCAACTCGCCGACGGCGGCGTCGATCATCGCGTCGATGGCCGGATCGGAGAAGTTGCCGCGGTTGATCGAACCCAGCCGGCGCGCCCGGTCGATGGTGTGCACATGCCCGGTCAGGTAGGCCGAGATGTCGCCGGTCGAGCTGTGCGCCCAGCCGCCGAGCCACATGCTGAACTCGTTCTTGGTCAGGGAGTTGCGCGAGAAGAAGACGTTGGCCGGCATCGTCTCGACCTGCATCCGCAGGCCGATGCGCGACAGCATCTGGCCGACCGCCTGGCACAGCTTGGCGTCGTTCACCCAGCGGTCGCGCGGGCAATGGAAGGTCAGCTGGAAGCCGTCCGGGTAGCCGGCCTCCTTCAGCAGTGCCTTCGCCGACTCCGGGTCGTAGGCGAGCGGCGGCAGGCCGGGGTCGTAACCTTCGATATGGCTGGCTGCCGGCTGGTCGGCCACCGTCGCCAGCCCCTCCATGATCCGTTCGACGAAGGCCTTGCGGTCGATCGCCAGCGAGATGGCGCGGCGGACGCGGACGTCGCGCAGGGGGTTCTTGGCCAGCACCTCGCCTGCCGCATCGCGGGCGAAGGGCGACTGCTCGCGGCCGATATCCAGGCCGATATACATCGTCCGGTCGGAGGTCCGCTTGAAGACCGAGATCTTCGGGTTGCGGCCGAGCGAGGCGACCTCGGTCGAGGGCACGAAGTCGATTGCGTCCACGTCGCCGGCCAGCAATGCGGCGACGCGCGCGGCGTCGTTGGGGATGACGCGGAAGGTCACCCGCTCCCATTCCGGCCGCCTCCCCCAATACCCGTCGTTCCGCACCAGGCGCAGCGCCTGCCCCTGGGCGAAGGACTCGAAGCGGTAGGGGCCGGTGCCGACGGCCGCCTTGCCCGACCGGAAGTCCATCGGCGCGGCGCCCTCGGCCGCCTTGTGGGAGACGATGAAGACGTTGCCCAGCATGCCCGGCAGCTGCGGCGCCGGCTGGTCGGTATGGAAGCGCACGGTGAGCGGATCGACCTGCTCGGTGCGGACGATCGGCCGGATGTTGTTGGTGTAGGGGTTGGGATTGTTCGGAAGGCCGGCGACCCGGGCGATGGTGAAGGCGACGTCGGCGGCGGTGAAGTCGCTGCCGTCATGGAACTTCACCCCCGGGCGGAGGCGGAATTCCCAGATCGTCGGCGCGACCACCGACCAGGACACGGCCAGCCCCGGACGGCGCTGCGAGGTCTCGTCCTTGTCGACCAGCGCGTCGAAGATGTGGCGCGAATAGGCCATGTTGGTCGACAGGTAGAGGAAGTGCGGGTCGACGCTGGGGTCGGCGCGCGCCCCGAAGGTCAGGTCGGCGGCGGGGGCCGACGGGGCGGCGATGCAGAGCGCGGCCAGCACCAGTGCCGCCGCCCGGGAAATCCTGCTGCGCATCATGCGATCCCCACTGGTTTCCAGACCTTGCGGGCAAGGTCGAGGAAGTTCTGGCCGAGAATGCCGCGCACGGCGGCCTCGTCGTACCCGTGGTCGAGCATGGCCGCGGTGACCTGCACGACATCCTCGGGCTGGATGTAGGACGCGGGCTTGCTGCCGGTCGGATAGCCCCGGGGGAAGGTGTCCGGGTTGGCCGCCCGGCGCTCGGCCATCTGGTCCGCGTAGTAGACATGGTCGACGCCCAGGCAGACATGCTGCCAGCCGACCATCTGCACCATGTAGTCGATATGCCGGAACATCGCCGCCGGCGTCGCCTGCATCTCGTCCGACAGGAAATGGCCGATGCCGTTGATGCCGATCAGGCCGCCGCGCGCCGCGCAGGCGCGGATCTGGTCATCCCGGATGTTGCGGTCGTGGCCGACCAGCGCATGGGCGTTCGAATGCGAGAACATGACCGGGTCGGCCGACAGCTCGATCAGGTCCATGGTCGAGCGGTAGCCCGTGTGGGTGCAGTCGACGATCATCCCGACCCGGTTCATCTCGCGGACCAGGGTCTTGCCGAAGCGGCTCAGGCCGCAGTCGCTGTCCTCGTGGCAGCCGTCGGCCGCCATGTTGCGCTGGTTGTAGGCGAGCAGCATGTGGCGGATGCCGAGCCGGTAGTAGAGCGCCACCATCTTCGGGTCGCCGGCCAGCGGGTTGGAGCCCTGGAAGTGGAAGCCCACCGCCAGCTTGCCGTCGCGCTTGGCCGCCAGGATGTCGTCGACCGTCTCCACCATGACGTAGCCGTCCCCGGCCAGGCCGGCGAAGCGCGCGCGCTCGGCCGCGATGTGGCGGATGGTCTGCTCCAGCGACATGCGGTCGAGGCCGAGCGTCAGCGACACGAAATCGATGCCGCTCGCCCGGAACCGCTGCAGGATGCGGTCCTGGTTGGCGTAGCCCGGCCCCCAGGGTAGGGTCAGGTCGCATATGGTCGCCTGGCGATGCAGCTCGGCCGCGTCGCGTGTCCTGGGCTCTGCCAGCATGGCCCGCACCTGATCCGTTGAACGATGCCGACGACGCTGCTTGCTCACCCGGCGGCTGTCCAATACGAATTCCAGCCGATCGATGACGAAAAGGGTATCGTCGATGCGGAACTGGCTGCTGGGCGACCTGCGCGGATTCCTCGTCGTGGCCGAGGAGCTGCATTTCGGGCGCGCGGCCGAACGGATCGGCGTGGCCCAGCCGGTCCTCAGCCGCCGTATCAGGCGCTTCGAGGGCGCGGTCGGCGCCGTCCTGTTCGAACGCTCGTCGCGGATGGTCGCCCTGACCCCGGCCGGTGCCGCCCTGCGCGACGAGGCGGGGCGGATGCTGGGCCGGCTCGATGCCGCGATCGGGTCGGCCGCCCAGCATGGGCCGGCCGGCGCCGCCCCCTTGCGGGTCGGCTTCGTATCCGCCGCGCAGGGGCTGCTGCCGCGGGTGCTGGAGCAGTGGCGGCGCGAGCTGGAGGGGACGGTGCAGCTGGTGCGCGCAACCTCGGCCCAGCAGCTCGACATGCTGCGCGAGGACCGCATCGACCTGGGCTTCCTGCGTCCGCCCGTGTCCCCGGGGGCGCTGGCGCTGGCGACCATCCGCCAGGAGGGCATGATCGCCGTCCTGCCGCCCGGCCATCCCCTGGCCGCGCGCGCATCCCTTCGCCTTGCCGACCTGGCGGGGGAACGCTGGGTGCGGCACGGGCCGGTGCTGGGGACGGGATTCCAGCAGCGGATGGAAGAGCGGCTGCGGCAGGAGAACATCCCGATGAGCTTCGGCGTGGAAGCCAACGATACCCCGTCGGTCATGATGCTGGCGGCCGCCGGCTATGGCGTCGCCCTGCTGCCGGATTCGAACCGGCTGCTGGCGCCGCCCGGCACCGCCTGCCGCCAGCTGGCCGATATCCGGCCCTTCGTGCGCCTGGCCATCGCCCGGCGCCGGGACGATCCGCAGCCGCGGGTGCTGGCGGCGATGGCGATCGCGCTCGCCGCTGCCCGCGGCATGGAGGATGCCGAGGCCCCCGCCCTTCAGGGGCGGACGGCCGGGGTCTCCACCGCCAGGCCCCGGGCCCGGCCGGCGAGGTAGAGCTCGAGCGCCAGCGCGTCCGGCGAGCCCGGGGCGAACGGCTCGGCGCGGATGCCGGTCATGCAGTTGCGCAGGCGGCGCGACAGCGACCCCATGCCCTGCCATTCGAGGCGATAGATCGGGTAGCCGTTGGGATGGCCCTGGGGGATGACGTTGCCGGCCAGCCGCTGCCCCGCCTGGCGATCGTGGCAGTCCGCGCAGGACAGGTCGAGCTGGCCGAAGCGGGTCTCGAAGAGCGCCTTGCCCCACGCATGGCCGGCGGCGGCAGGGCCGTCGACTGCGACCGACATCGGCAGCCCGCGCGACTGCAGCCCGACGAAGGCGGCGAGCGCCAGCCGCCCTTCGCTCTCCGGCGGCAGCCGCGGCTGGCCCTGGCGCTCCTCGCGGCAGCGGTCGATGCGCTGCTCCAGGTTCATGAGCCGGGCGGTCGCCGCGTCCCAGGCCGGCTGGCGGGCGGCGACGCCGCGCATGGCCTGGGCGGCGTCGCCGTGGCAGTCCTGGCACGAGCGGCCATCCGCGCCGGCCGGGCGCTCGCCCCACATCGTCTCGCCGCGCTGCACCCAGAGGAAGGCCGGGTTGGCCGTGTCGTCGTCCTGCATGGCGCGGGTCTGCGGGCCGGCATCGAGATAGCCCGACCGCTTCTCCGCCACCGCGCCCACGCCCGCCACGACGGTCAGCGCCAGGGCGGCCAGGGCGAGGGCGCGGTTCATTCAGCCATGCCCGTCGGTCGTAGCGTCCCTCGACGGGGCTCGGGATGAGGGGATTTTTCCATCGGCACAAACGCTTGTGGACATAGGAAAATCACCTCATCCCGAGCGTAGTCGAGGGACGCTGCGACCGATGGCCAGCGCTCCTGTCGACAGCCCCTCGCCCGCTTCATCCCGGGAACCATCATTCGACGGTGATCGCCAGCGTCTCCGAATGGCTCGCGCCCTGGTCGTCCTTCCAGGCGAAGACCAGCGTGCCGCTGTCCCTGGCCCGGACGTGGAAGGACAGGAACGGGTTGGCGGAGATGGCGGGGAACAGCTCGCAGCGCAGCACCAGCTCGTCGCCATAGGTGCACGAGAACTGGTGGATGATGTCGCGCGGGATGACGGCGCCGCGGTCGTCGCGGCGCTGGCCGCTTTCCATCGGGTGGGAGATCAGCACCTTGACCTCGAAGACGTCGCCGCGGCGGATCCGCTTCGGCACGTTGAGCAGCGCGCGGGCCATGCTGTCCCCCCTATTCCAGGCACGCCGCCAGGGTCACCAGCAGCTCGATCTCGTCCGACCAGAAGCTGCCGTCGGCCAGCTTCGCCACCGCGATCACGGTCTGCGAGGTGGCGAGGCGGATGCGCGTCGACACCACCGCCTTGCCCGCGGCCGGGCCGAAATGGAAGCTGGCGACGTTGGGCAGCGGGTTCGCCTCGGCGAAGATATGCACGCTTTCGACCCGGCCCGGCCCCTCCACCGGCGCGTCGACGGTCACCGTCATCGCCACCGCGTTGCCGTTCTCGACCAGCAGGGGCAGGTCGAGCTTGACCCGGCCGCGCTGCAGCCGGCCCTCGCCGACCAGCCGGCGGATCAGCGTCTCGACCTCGGCCGGGGTCGCGCGCGCGGCCGGCGGCAGGGCGGCATAGGCGGCGGCGCCGACGGCGATCGACAGGAAGCGGCGGCGATCGATCATGACGGGTCGCGCAGGGTGGCGAGGAAGGCGACCGCGTCCTCGACCTGCTGGGCGTCGAGGATGGGGCGGCCCTGCCAGGCGGCGCCGACCCGGCTGCGGCCGGCGATCGAGTGGTAGGCGGGCATGATCGTCTCCGGGTTGAGGCGGCGCGGGTCGACGATGCGCAGGCGGATCTGCGCCGCGGTCAGGCGGCTGCCGACGCCGGCCAGGTCGGGCCCGATGGTGCCCTGGAAGCGCTCCTCGGGAATTGGCCCCGAATGGCACAGGAGGCAAGTGCCGACCTGGCGGTCGGCGACGATCCGCCGCCCCCGCGCCGGGTCGCCGGCCAGCCCGGCGAGCGGCGCCGGGATGCCGTCGCCCGCGGCGCGGAACGGCACCACGGGCTCGGCAGCGGCCGCGCGCGGCATGGGTGCCGACAGCAGCATGGCCAGCACCGCCACCGCCAGCCTAGCCGAAGGTCTCGGCCGTGATCGTGCGGAACCAGGTCGCGGCATGATCGGCCTCGAGCTCGCGGATTTCCGGCGGGGCGTCGGCGGGGCTGGTCCCGCCCGCCCCCTCGATATCGGTCAGCACCCCGTTGCGCGGGCGGTAGACCCCGGCGATCGAGATGCCGTAGCCGGGCCCGACCAGGCTGTAGCAGGTGTTGACCAGGCGCGGCTCGGTCGGCGCCTCGCCGCGCAGCATGGCCACGACCGCCAGGGCGGCGACCTTGGCCTGGGCGTTGGCGGCGAAGGCGGACTTGGGCATGGCGCCGGCAAGCGCCGCATCGCCCAGGACATGGATGCCCGGTTGCAGGCGCGATTCGAAGGTCACCGGGTCGATCGGACACCAGCCGGTGCGGTCCGCCACCCCGGCGGCGGCGGCGATGGCACCCGCCTTCTGCGGCGGGATGACGTTGGCGACGGCGGCCGTGTGGCTGCCGAACTCGGTCTCCAAGGTCAGGTTCGCGGCATCGACGCGGACCGTCTTGCCGCCCTGGGACAGCGGCACCCATTCGAGGATGCCGGGATAGAGCCGGGCCCAGGCATCGGTGAACAGGCGCTGCTTGGAGAAGGCGTCCTTGGCATCGAGCAGCAGCAGCTTGGAGCGCGGCTTGCGCGTCTTCAGGTAGTGGGCGATCAGGCTCGCCCGCTCGTAGGGGCCGGGCGGGCAGCGGAACGGGTTGGCCGGGGCCGCCATCACGACCAGCCCGCCATCCTCCATCGCCTCCAGCTGGCGGCGCAGCAGCAGGGTCTGGGCCCCCGCCTTCCAGGCATGCGGCATGCGCTGGGCCGCCGCCTCGTCATAGCCGTCGAGCCCGTCCCAGCGGATGTCGATGCCGGGCGCCATCACCAGCCGGTCGTAGGGCAGGACCGTGCCGTCGGCCAACTCGACGCGCCGCGCGGCGGGATCGACCGCCCGGGCGGTGCCATGCACCACCGCCACCCCGTCCGCCGCCAGCCCGTCATAGCCGAAGCGCTGGCCGTCCATGTCGCGCAGGCCGGCGATCACCTCGTTGCTGAAGGGGCAGGCGAGGTAGGCCGGGCTCGCCTCGACCAGCGTCACGGCGAGCGCGGGATCGGCCCGGCGCAACGCGCGCGCCGCCGTCGCCCCGGCGAAGCCGCCGCCCACGACCACCACGCGCCCGGCCGCCTGTCCGGACGCCAGACGCGACAGGAAGGGCGTCGCCAGCATCCCGCCCAGCACGGCCCGTCGTCGGACCGCGGTCATCGCAGCGCCTCCAGCCATTGGGCGATCGCCCTGGTCTCGTCGGCGGTGAAGCCCCGGGCGATGCGGTCCATCACCGTCGCCGGCTGGCCGCCGGTCCGAAAGGCTTCCATCGCCCGCACCAGGTCGGCGGCCGGCAGGCCGTTGATGGGCGGGATGCTGGGGGCGGCCACCCGGCCCGCGGGCGCATGGCAGCCGGAACAGCTGGTCGCCCCCGGCGGCGGGCCGGCGGCCGACGCCGGGGGAACGAGGCCCCCCAGCGCCAGCACCGCCAGGACCGTCCGCGGAAGCCGGCCCGTCACGCGGTCTTCAGGTCGTGGTGCTTCAGCGGCAGCGTGCGGACGCGCTTGCCCGTCGCCGCGAAGATGGCGTTCAGCACCGCCGGCGCCGCCACCGCGATGGTCGGCTCGCCGACGCCGCCCCAGAAGCCGCCGGAGGGGACGATGACCGTCTCCACCTTCGGCATCTGCTCCATCAGCATGACCTCGTAGGTGTCGAAGTTGCCCTCGACGATGCGCCCCTTGTCGACCGTGTTCTCGCTGAACAGGAGCGCGCTCAGGCCATAGACGAACGAGCCCTCGACCTGGGCCGCGATCTGGTCGGGGTTGAGCGCATGGCCGCAGTCGGTCGCGGCCACGATGCGATGCATCTTCAGCTTGCCGTCGGTCACCGAGACCTCGGCCACCGCCGCGGTGTAGCTGCCGAAGCCGTAGTTCTGGCAGATGCCGCGGAAGATTCCGGCCGGCAGCGGCTTGTCGTATTCGGCCTTCTTGGCCGCCGCCTCCAGCACCGCCAGGTGCTTGGGGTTCTTGGCCAGCAGCTTGCGGCGGAACTCCAGCGGGTCCTTGCCCGCCGCATGGGCCAGCTCGTCGATGAAGCATTCCAGGTAGACGGCGTTCTGGTTGTGATTGACCCCGCGCCAGAAGCCGACCGGCACATGCGTGTTGCGCATGGCGTGGTCGATCAGCAGGTTGGGGATCGCCATGTAGCCGAACTCGTCGTCGAGCAGCCCCTGGAAGTGCAGCCGGTCGAGGCCGTTGACGACCCGCGACGGCGCCACCGACGCCAGGATCGATTGGCCGGACAGGCGGAAATGCAGCCCGACCAGGTTGCCCTCGGCATCCAGTCCGCCCACCAGCTTGGCCTGGGTGATCGGGCGGTAGAAGCCGTGCTGCATGTCCTCCTCGCGCGACCAGATCATCTTGACCGGCCGGCCGGGGACCTGCTTGGCGATCAGCACCGCCTGGCGCGTGTAGTCCTGGAAGCCGCGCCGGCCGAAGCCGCCGCCCAGGTGCAGCTTGTTGACCTTGACCTTGGACAGCGGCACCCCGCCCGCCTCGGCCGCCGCCGCCAGGGAGGCATCGCCGTTCTGGCTCGCGACCCAGATCTCGACCCCCTCCTCCGACACCTTGGCCGTGCAGTTCATCGGCTCCAGCGTGGCGTGGTTGAGGAAGGGCGTGCCGTAGACTGCCTCGATCTTCTTGGCGGCGCCGGCGATGGCCGCCGGGGCGTCGCCGATCCTGTGGCCGACCGCCGCCTCCTTGGCGTCGAGCCCTTCCTTCAGGAATTCCGCGATGCTGGCGCTGGTGACGTTGGCGTTCGGCCCCTCGTCCCACTGGATGGGCAGGGCGTCGAGCGCGGTCTTGGCCTGCCACCAGGTGTCGGCGACCACCGCCACGGTCACGTCATCGACCTTCAGGACATGGCGGACGCCCTTCATGCCGTTGATCTTGTCGGCGTCGAAGCCGACCAGCTTGCCGCCGAAGACCGGGCACTGGGCGATGGCCGCGTTCAGCATGTCCGGCAGCCGGACGTCGATCGCGTAGATCTGGCTGCCGTTCAGCTTCTCGACGGTGTCGAGGCGCTTCACGCCCTGGCCGATGATCTTCCAGTCCTTCTGGTCCTTGAGCGGGATGTCCTTCGGCACCTCCAGCTTGGAGGCGGCCTCCGCCAGCTCGCCGTAGCGCAGGCTGCGCCCGCTCGCCTTGTGGGTGACGACGCTGTTGGCGGCGGTGCATTCCGCGGCAGGCACGCTCCAGCGCCCGGCGGCGGCCTGGACCAGCATCATGCGCGCGGCCGCCCCGCCCTTGCGGACATAGTCGACCGAGGTGCGGATGCCGCGGCTGCCGCCCGTCGACATATCGCCCCAGGCGCGCTTGTTGGCGAGGTTGACCTCGGGCGGGATGTATTCCGCCCGGACCTTGCTCCAGTCGCACTCCAGGTCCTCGGCGACGAGCTGGGCCAGGCCGGTCAGGGTGCCCTGCCCCATCTCGGAGCGGGCGATGCGGACCACCGTGGTGTCGTCGGGGTGGATGACCACCCAGATGCCGACCTCGGCCGGGGCGCCGGCCGGCTGCGGCATGGTGGTCTGGGCGAAGGCCTCGAGCAGGCCCGCGGGCACGCTCCAGGCGACGGCCATGCCGCCGCCGGCGACCGCCGAGGCGACCAGGAACTTGCGGCGGCTCAGCTTGGTGACGATCCCCATGGTCCGTCCCTCCCTATGCCCGGCCGTTGCCGGCGGCGGTGTGGATCGCTGCCCGCACGCGCTGGTAGGTGCCGCAGCGACAGATGTTGGTCATCGCGGCGTCGATGTCGGCATCGGTCGGCTTCGGCTTCTCGGCCAGGAGCGCCACCGCGGCCATGATCTGGCCGGACTGGCAGTAGCCGCATTGCGGCACCTCGTGTGCCAGCCATGCCTTCTGCACCGGGTGACTGGAATCCGCCGACAGGCCCTCGATGGTCAGCACCTTCGATTCGCCGACCGCGGCCACCGGCACCGCGCAGGCGCGCTGCGGCTGGCCGTCGACATGGACGGTGCAGGCCCCGCACATGGCGACGCCGCAGCCATACTTGCTGCCGGTCAGGCCGAGCTGCTCGCGCAGCACCCACAGCAAGGGCGTGTCGGCATCCACGTCGACCTCATGGATGCGGCCGTTGACGTCGAGTCTGATCATGGGAAGCTCCCTGTCGGTCGGTGGCAGGCCGTGGCTGGGCGCCGAACTGGCAAGAACGATGCTGCGGACGACCCGCCGCGGCAATCCCGCCTGCCCTCACGAACACGTGATCGGAGGTACCCCGCTGTCGCCCGCAGCTTCGAGTGCTATCTCCCACAGTCTTCCCTGCCGATCCCGACGGAGCCGACATGCCTGCCCTTTGCCGCATCCTGCCTGCATTTGCCTTTTTCCTGATCATCACCGGAACCGCTGCCGCCCAGGATGCCGCAAAGGGAGAGGCCGTCTTCAAGCGACTGTGCGGCACCTGTCACATGGTCGGACCCGATGCGAAGAACCGGCTGGGGCCGACGCTCAACGGCATCGTCGACCGCAAGGCCGGCCAGGTGCCCGGATACGCCTATTCGCCGGCCAATCGTGGCTCGTCCGTCACCTGGGGCGAAACGGAGCTGAAGACCTACCTGCGCGACCCGCGGGGCTTCATGCCGGGGACCAAGATGCTCTATGCCGGCCTGCGCAGCGACGCCGACCTCGCCGACCTGCTGGCCTACCTCCGGCGCTTCGATGTCGAGGGGAAGGCGGCGGACCGGTAAGCGAGCGACGGCCCTTCCGAGCGACCGGTCGCCGGTGGATGGAGGAAACTCTTCTGCCGGCGTCCTGGCGCTCTATGTCTCCAAGGAACTGAATGATCATGGCAGCCATCTATGGTTGCTGATAGAGTTTCTCTGTTGCCATATTCTGCTGACTGTCGAATTTCGACCATGGCCAACACGTTCGACGAATCGATTGAAGAACTCTATGACTGCGCCCTGTCCAATTCCGGCTGGAGCCGGTGGATGGATGGCATGGTTCACCGTTTCGGTGGCGTCGGCGGTCTGGTCGCAGCTACTGGCTGCGACCTGGACGTGCTCGGGATGCCGGGCTACGACGCCCAGACGCAGCGCGCCTATGCCGAACACTTCTTCTCTCAGGATCTCTGGGCGATCAGGGCCGATCGTCGGCCAGGCGCACTCTATCGTTCGGATCACGATATCCCGGAGCAGCAGTTTGCCGAATCGGCGATCTTCCAGGATCTGCTGCGCCCCTGGAATGGCGCGTTCCACTGCATCGGAACGGTTTCGCCGATCGGCCCGCCGACAGGGCTAGCGCTGGCTGGGAGAGAGAAGTTCATCTTCGGGATTCACCGGGCCCAACGGCATCCATTCTCTGACGATGAGGCACGGGACGTAGTTCGGATTGTCCGGCACGTGTCGCACGCCCTGGCGGTCCGTCGCCGTTTGCGTGACGCCGACACCAGCACGCGGGCCGGGCTGGCCGCGCTCGACCATCTTCTGGTGGGCGTCGTCGTCGCCGAAGCGAGTGGTGCTGTGCGGTACGCCAACCGGTCCGCGCAGGTGATGGACCGGGAGGGCGACGGGCTGGTCCTCCGGGATCGCTCCGGAAAGCTGGCCGCCGGCCATGGGGTCCAGACCGAGGTGCTGCACCGTCTGATCGCTACGGCCGCCGGCGCCGGCCGCAGCGGCGCAATCGCCTTGTCAAGGCCATCCGGCCGCCGGCCGTGGCAGGTGCTGGTCGCGCCAATGAGCGAGCAAGCGGCCGGCCGGCCCGGCGCGCTGGTGCTGATCGGTGACCCAGCCGACGCAGCACCTTACGATCTCGCGGCCATCCGCGGGCTGCTCGGCCTGACGGCCGCGGAGGCGGCCGTGGTCTCCGCACTCGCAGCCGGGGACGACCTGAAGGCGATCGCTGACCAGCGCGGCGTCGCAATCGGTACGCTGCGGGTCCAGCTGCGCGATATCTTCGAGAAGACCGGGGTCCGCCGCCAGAGCGATCTGCTCCGCCTTGTCCTGCGCGGCCCCTTGGGCGCGACACGGAGCGGGGGCGGCTGAGCCTCCAAACGGACCGCCCATTTCGGACGCCGTTCCACCTGCAGCGATCCGGCATCGAGCCGGCCCTTCATTGATCACGAAGCACCGCCATTCGCGCCAGACGCGCCACGAGTTCCGCCTGTCTCTGGGTGCGGGTCTTCGACAGCATCGAGCGGATCTGGACCCGGACCGTATCCAGGGATACTCCCCGATCCTCGGATATGGCCTTTGGCGAGCGGCCGGCCAGCAGCGCCGCGGCGACGTCCGTCTCCGCCGTCGTAAAGGCGAAGATCGATGCCGAGGGTGTCAACGCGGCCCTGTCGTGCACATAGGGATCGATCGCGCTTATCAGGATCGTGCCCGAGGGGTGCCGCGATTCGCGAAGGGGCGAGACCACCGTGTCCCATGCGGTGCCGTCGCCGCGGGCGACATGGAGCGCATCGCCCGCTCCCTGCGTCGCTGCCCGCAATGCAAGTCGCAGGCGCTGATCGCTCGCGCCATGGATCGCCGCCAGCCGGCGGTTGCGCGCCGTGAACCCGTCAGAAGCCTCCAGGGCGCGTTCGGCCGCACGGTTGGCGTGGCGAAGCATGCCGTCGCCGTCCGTAAGGAAGATGCATGTCGGAATGCGGTCCACCGTCGCAATGAGGTCGGAGCCAAGCCCCTCCGACAATGTGAGCCGCTCGCCCAGGGCAATCGCGCTCAGGACGTGCCGGGTGAGAAAGGAGACCCGCGCCGCATCGGTCGCGCCGAACGGTCCCTGCTGTGCCGTCCGGTGCACACCGAGAAACGTGGCCGAACCGGCGACTTCGCTTAGCTTTGAGCCGAGCAGGAAGCGCGTGCGGCAATAGGGCAGGAGAAACTCGTTGTAGAAAGGATCGCGGCGCACGAACGCTTCGTCGCACGGTTGATGGCAGAAGAATGTCTCGCCCGCTTTCAGCTTCGTCGCATAGACGCGCCGAGGATCGAGCGCCCCCCAATGCTCGCCATAGAGCCGTTCCGTTTCTTCATCATACCAGGGGCTGGCCACGCTCATGCGGGTTCGATGGAGATTTCCATCCCACACGAAGAGATGGACGGACACTCCCCCCAGCAATGCACCGAAACGATCCATCACCTGCGGCCATCGGCGAGGGTCGCCGGCTGCTTCGTACAGCTCGCCCAGAAGTGTGGAGACCGTCTCTGGATCACCCGGCCAGACCGACACCGTCCAACCTCCTTTGAACGAATAAACGATCCAATAAACGACCTTATAGTTTGGGCAGACCCGCAGCGGCAAGCTGCGGGTCTGCCCGTCGAGGCGTCAGACGATCATGAAATCTTCCGCCGAGAGCTGGCTCTTGGCGACGCCCAGCAACATCACGCCCTCGCCCTCCCCCGGGAAGGACAGCACGGTGCCGCCTTCGGCATCCGCGGCCGCAGCGAGCGCCGCCTCGCCATCGGCAAAGCCGAGTCCGACCAGGACGAGCCGATCCTCCCCGGCGGTGAAGTCGATGACCAGATCCATCCCGCCGCCTGCCGCGAACTGGAAGGCATCCGCGCCGTCACCGCCTTCGAGCGTGTCGTTCTCACGGTCGCCGGAGAGAATGTCGGCGCCGCTTCCGCCGACGAGACTGTCGGCTGCTCGGCCGCCATAGATCGTGTCGTCGCCCTCGCCGCCGAAGAGGGTGTCGTCGCCGGGATTGCCAAACAGCCGGTCATCGCCGCCCCGCCCGTCGATCCAGTCGCCAACGTCCGCGGCCGGATTGACCATCTCCGAGAAGCCCGGGGTGTATCCGAACAACTCGTTGGCCCCATCATCCCCGAGCAGCGTGTCGGAGAACGCCGAGCCAATGACGTTCTCCATGCTCGTCAGCGTGTCCACCCCGCCAAGGCCGTCCTTGGCCGTGCCGGCCACGAGGTCGAGCTCGACCGCGGCCGTCGAGCGGCGATAGAGGGCGATGTCGATCCCCTCCCCCCCGTCGATCCGGTCGCTTCCGGCCCGCCCCTCGATCAGCTCCGAACCGGCAGTGCCGAGGATCGTGTCGTCGAAGACGGACCCCCGGACCTGCTCGATGCCGAAAAGCCGATCCGTGCCGCCCAACCCATCCTGGGCGACGCCCGACACCAGGTCGACATCGACCGCCTTGCTCGAGAAGGCATAGTCGACGGCGTCGAAACCCCGTCCACCGTCGATCCAGTCGTCGCCGACCCCACCCCGGAAATGCTCCAGGGAATCGAGGTCCGGGTTCCCGCCGAGCAAGGTGTCGTCGTGCCGGCTGCCGACGACCGCCTCGATCCCGCGCACGGTGTCGATCGAGCCGTATCCGTCTTGAACCGTGCCGAGCGCGAAGTCGAACCGTATGGCGGCCGGCGCGTTCTGGTAGTTGACCTCGTCGTATCCATTGCGGCCATCGATCAGGTCGGCGCCGCCGAGGCCCTCGAAATCCTCATATCCGGCATTCGCCGCGCCACCGCCGAGCAGGGTATCGGCATGCTGGGAACCGCGCACGCGCTCCATGTTGAAGAAGACATCGCTGGTCCCGAACCCGTCCTCGGCGGTGCCCGCGGCCAGGTCGACGATGACGCCGGCCGGGGAATACTGGTACTGGACGCGGTCGCTGCCGGCGCCCCCATCCATCGTGTCCGCCCCCGCCATTCCTTCGAACGCTTCGAAGGAAGAGTTGGTGGGATCTCCGCCGATCAGGCTGTCGTTCGCGGCCGAGCCGGTGACCATCTCGATATCCCGGACGGAATCGGTCGTGCCGTAGCCGTCCTGGATCGTGCCGGCTGCAAAGTTGGCGATCACCGGCCCCGGTGACTGCCGGTAGTCCACCCGGTCGTCGCCCCCCAGCCCGTCGATCGTGTCAGCCCCCTCGAACCCTTGAATGACATCGTCGGTCGCCGTGCCCGTGAGCAGGTCGGGGCCGGCAGTTCCATTGACGTTCGCCATGGTCGATATTCTCCCTCACCGCGGGCGCCCCGATGGGCCGCCCGCGGCATACAAGCCGTCCGGCGTCCCGGGACGCCGGATTGATGGAACTTGCGTCTACGGGCGCTTGGTGAACTTCGGGTTCATGGTGCCGTCGTCGTTGACGCTGGCAAATTCCCGTTCGCCCAGGCGATAAACCGGTCGGCAGGTCTGCCGGCCCTGGTTGATCCAGCCCCACTGCAGGCACAACCGGTCGCCCTGGACCTGCCATCGACCGGCGTCGGTCCGGCCGTTCGCGAACACTATCTCAGCACTCCCATCCGGGCGGTTGGTGCTGACATAGGAGGAGAAGTTCGGAACATTTCCTTCGAACACGGCTCCGGGATACAAGGCGGACAGTTCCGCTCCCGTCATAAGCTTGGCATTGGAATTCTGCTGCTTCAGCTCGGTTTCGGTCATCGCACAGGAGGCGAGAACGGCAAGGAGCGCGGCTGATAGAGAAATGGTTCTGACAATATTCATATCTTCCCCCTTGGTTGTGCAGTCGGCCGAATTTCGCCGGTGAGGGGAACGATATTTTGGGATGGTTCCTTGACGCATACCTCGAATGAGGTATGTGGACCAAATCGCCCGGCGAGGGCTGCGGCCCTGGCGCTGGTCGGCGCACAGGCTTGGCTGCGTCGCGATGCCATGGAACCGGCGGCGGCCCGAACGCGTTTAGCGACCCCACCCGCGACCTGACAGGAGATCCAGGATGAAGTGCCCGCTCGACGAGACCGAGCTCATGATGACCGAGCGCAGCGGGATCGAGATCGACTATTGCCCCAAGTGCCGCGGCGTATGGCTCGACCGGGGCGAGCTGGACAAGATCATCGCGCGCGCGGCCGAGCCGGCGCCGGTGGCGCGGCCGGAGCCGGCCGCACCGGAGCGCGAGCCGGCACCGGCGCGCCCCTGGTCGCAGCCGGCGCGCGACGACGACCGCCGCGGCGACGGCTATCGCCGCCCGGCCGACTATGGCCGCCCGCAGGAATACGACCGGCGGCGCCGGGACGATGACGACGACGACGACCGCCGCCGCCACGGCAAGCGGCGCGGCTCCATCCTGGACGATCTGTTCGACTTCTGAGCATGGGGCACAGCCCCCGGTCCGCCGCCCGGCGGCCGGGGATCGCTATGCGCGCAGATGCTGCAGCACGACCTCGCGCAGGTGGCCGATCGCCCGGCGATGGTCGAACTGCGGGAACATCACCGCCCGGAACAGGGCGCCGTCCAGGAAGGTCGAGATGAAGGTCGACATCTGCGGCGGGTCGACCGGGCGGAAGGCGCCGCTGTCGATGCCGGCCTGGATGGCCCGCTCCAGCACCACCGATTCCTCGTCGTAGAACTTGGCGATCGCCTGGTCGATGCGCGCCGTCCGGCTGCGCGTGTTGGCATAGTCCAGGCTCATCTTCGCCAGCTGCTGCATCATGACGAAGTGGGTGATGTGGGTCTGGATCCAGGTGGCGACGATCTCCTCCGGCTGGCTCGCCCCGGCCTTGACCGCCTCGAAGCGGGCGAAGGCGTCGTCGACGGCCGCCTCGACCACCCGCAGGAAGAGCTCCTCCTTGCTGCCGAAGTAGTAGTAGATGAGCGAGGCGTTGACCCCCGTCGCCTCGGAGATGTGCTTGATGGTGACGGTGGCGTAGTTCTGGCTGGCGAACAGCTCTGAGGCGCTCGCCTGCAGCGCGCGGGCGACGTCGGCCGCGGCTGCGCGCCCCGCCGGGGCCTTCTTCGCCGGCGCCTCGTCCCCCGCCGGCTGGGCGGCCCGGCCCCGCGGCCCGCGCGCCGGAGTCGCCGCCCGCGTCCTGATCCCCGTCACCACGATCTCTCCCGCATGCGCGCGCTTCCAAGCCCTTGCCGGCGTTCGTCGGCCGGCACCTGCGGCCGACCCGCGGACTGCCGCCCCGGCCGATTGACTGCCCAGCTAATCCACCGCCCGGTGTCCGTCAATGAATCGGGATGACGCGCCGTACCCGGCTCATTGAACGATCGATTGATCCGCCCCGACGCCATCCGGTGCCCGTTCCCTGGGCGGATGCCGCGATTCAGGCAGCGGGACCCTCCAGGATGGGCAGGAAGCGGTCTGCCGACCCCAACAATTGATCGTTCAGTTAATTTTTTCTGTTGGCATGCCACTTGCTGATCCAAGACACGGCCGCACGAACGAAGTACTCGCGACGGTCGATCGTCCGACCAGCCGTCGCGCCGACGGCCGGCCGGCATGGCAATCCGGAGAAGGCGTCCGATGGATACGTTCCTGCAGGACCGGGACACGCTGAAGCAGGATCTCGCCGCGCGCGGGGTGCGCTACCTGATGGCGAGCTACGCCGACATGCACGGCGCCTCGAAGACCAAGATGGTCCCGCTGGCCCACTACGAGGGCATGATGGCGGGCTCGGAGCTGTTCACCGGCGCGGCGCTGGACGGGGTGCCGCAAGAGGTGAGCGACGAGGAGGTGTCGGCGCACCCCGACGCGGCGTCCTGCGCCGTCCTGCCCTGGAACCCGACCATCGCCTGGTTCGCGAGCGACCTGTGGCTGGCCGGCCGGCCTTTCGAGGCGTGCAGCCGCGGCATCCTCAAGCGCCAGACGGCGGCTGCCGCCCGCCTCGGCTACCGCTTCAACCTCGGCATCGAGGCGGAATTCTATGTCCTGAGCGACAGCCGGGGCAGCGAGGCGCCGCTGTCGCAGCGCAGCCTGGCCAAGCCCTGCTACGACGCTGCCACGCTGCTCGACAACATGGGCTGGCTCGACGGGCTGGTGTCGGCGATGAACGGCCTCGGCTGGGACGTCTATTCGTTCGACCAGGAGGACGGGCCGGGGCAGTTCGAGATCGACTTCAACTATGCCGACGCCGTCGTCACCTCCGACCGCTTCGTCTTCCTGCGCACGATGGCGTCCCACTTCGCCCGCCAGCACGGCGCCTTCGCCAGCTTCATGCCCAAGCCGTTCGCCGACCGCACCGGCAGCGGCGCGCACCTGAACATGTCGCTGGCCAGCCTGGCCGGCGGGGCGAACGCCTTCGCCGACCCGGACGACCGGCGTGGCTGCGGGCTGTCGGCCCTGGGCTACGCCTTCATCGCCGGGGTGCTGCGCCACCTGCCGGCGATCTGTGCGTTCGCCGCCCCCACGGTCAACAGCTACAAGCGGCTGGTGAAGCAGGGCAGCATGTCGGGCTTCACCTGGGCGCCGATCTTCGCCTGCTACGGCAACAACAACCGCACCAACGCGCTGCGCATCCCCCTGGCCGGCGGCCGGGTGGAGCTGCGCTGCGCCGACAGCGCCTGCAACCCCTACCTTGCCGCCGCGATGGCGCTGGCGGCCGGGCTGGAGGGCATCCGCGAGGGGCTCGATCCGGGGGAGCCCAACCGGGACAACATGTACCAGATCGCCGAGGTCGAGCTGGCCCGGCGCGGCATCGGCATGCTGCCGCGCGACCTGGGCCAGGCGATCGACGCGGCCGAGGCCGATCCGCTGACGGTCCAGGTCATGGGGGCCGACATGGCGCGCGCCTGGATCGGCCACAAGCGCGAGGAATGGAACGCCTACGGCGCCCACGTCTCCGACTGGGAGACGGCGCGCTACCTGCGGTTCTTCTGACCCGATCCCGTTCTTCCGACTCCCTGCCCAGGAGGCACCGAATGAACATGATGCTGTCCTCGAACACCGGAGACCGATCGCTCGACGCCCTGGTCCAGGATGTGCTCGCCGGGGCCAACCAGACCGCGCGCACGGCCTCCACCCTGCCGCCGCGCGTCTATTCCTCGCAGGCCTTCTACGACCTGGAGGTGGAGCGGATCTTCAAGCGGGACTGGCTGTGCGTCGGCCATGTCTCGCAGGTGGCCAATGTCGGCGACTACTACTGCGTCGACCTGCTGGGCGAGCCGCTGGTGGTGGTGCGAGGCAAGGACCGCATCCGCGTCCTGTCGCGGGTGTGCCTGCACCGCTGGGCGCCGATCGCCACCGGCCAGGGCAACACCAACCTCTTCTCCTGCCCGTTCCATCGCTGGGGCTACGGCCTCGACGGCCGCCTGCTGGGCGCGCCCTTCATGGACGATGCCGAGAACTTCGACCACAAGTCCTGCCGCCTGCCGGAGATGCGCACCGAGATCGTCGAGGCGCTGGGCCTGATCTTCGTCACCTTCTCGGACGAGATCGGCTCGATCACCGAGCGGCTGGCGACCCTGTGCCTGCGCCTGAAGAACTGGAAGATCGGCGAGCTGGTCGGCGTCGAGCCGTCGGAGATGGACGCGGAATTCAACTGGAAGATCCAGCTGGAGACCGGGATGGAGTGCTACCACCACTTCGCCGCCCATCCCAAGACCTTCGAGGTCGACCATCCCTCGCGCCTGTCCTGGTGCGAGGACAGCAAGGGCACCTGGTCGACCTGCCACTCGCCGGCCCGCGACGACGCCCCGGACGAGGTCTACACGATCGGCCTGCCGACCTTCCCCGACCTGGAGCCGGCCGAGCGCCGCGTCTTCGACCTCTACCACATCTTCCCGCTGACTCGCTTCTCGGCCTTCGCCGACCGCGTCAACTTCCGCGTGCTCTACCCGATGGGGCCGAACCGCACGGTGTCGAAGGCCATGTGGCTGGTCCGGCCGGAGGTCGCCGCCCGCAAGGACCTGATCGAGGAGCGCTTCGCCACCCGGCGGGACTTCATGAACCAGGCCGCCGAGGAGGATTACGCGATCGACCTGATGCAGCAGGTCGGCTCGGCCTCGGTGCTGGCCCGGCCGGGCCGCCTCAGCCCCATGGAAGCGACCGTCTGGCACCTGGCGGAATACGTCCGCCAGCGCATCGCCGCCAACTGAGCCTCGACCGCCATCCCCCCGGGAGAAAGGTGCATCCGATGAAGATGAGGACCCTGCTGCTCGCCGCCGCCGCCCTGACGAGCTGGGCCGCCGCCGCTGCCGCCGACACGCTGGACGAGATCAAGAAGCGCGGCGAGATGATCGTCGGCATGGAGATCGCCTACCAGCCCTTCGAGTACTTCAAGGACGGCAAGGTGATCGGCTACGACATCGACATCGCCACCAAGATCGCCGAGCGCATCGGCGTGAAGCCGAAGTTCGTCGACACCGCCTGGGCCGGCGTCATCCCGTCCCTCTACGCCCAGAAGTTCGACACCATCATGTCGGGCATGGCGATCACCAAGGACCGCTCGGAGAAGGTCCTGTTCGCGATGCCCTATGCGGAATCGGGCTCGATCATCATGATCCGCGCCGCCAGCGCGGGCGCGATCAAGACGCCGGCCGACCTCGCCGGCAAGAGCGTCGGGACCCAGCTCGGCAGCCCGACCGACGTGCTGGCGAAGAAGCTGGAGGCGAAGCTGAAGGCCGACGGCAAGCCCGGCTTCAAGTCCTACAAGCTCTACGAGCACTATCCGGAATCCTACCTCGACCTCGGCAACGGGCGGCTCGACGCGGTCATCCTGTCGCGCACCATCGCCATGGTCCTGATCCGCGACCAGCCGGGCAAGTTCGCGATCGTCGACGGCGTCCAGGACATCAAGGTCTATGCCGGCTACGCCTTCCGCAAGGGCGACGAGGCGTTCGTCGCCATCGTCAACGAGGTGCTGGGCGGGATGAAGGCGAACGGCGAGCTGGCCGCCCTGCAGCAGAAGTGGTTCGGCATGACCATGGACACGCCGAACACCATCCCCGAAGCCCTGCCCTGACCGCGAGGGCGCCAGGCACGACCCCGACCCCGGAACGCGAGGCGAGGCCGAGATGAACGCATTCGACTGGGGGGCGATCTGGTACGCCGTGCCCTACATGCTGCAAGGCGCGGTGGTGACGCTGGAAATCTCCATCCTGGCGATGGTCTTCGGCACCGTGATCGGCATCGTCTGCGGCCTCGTCAGCGTCTCCCGGGTCGGGCCGCTGCGCTGGCTGGTCCGGGTCTATGTCTACTTCGTGCGCGGCACGCCGGCCCTGGTGCAGCTCTTCCTGGTCTATTTCGCCCTGCCGGAGATCGGGATCTACGTCTCGGCCTTCTGGGGCGGGGTGATCGCCCTGTCGTTCAATGCCGGCGGCTTCATCGCCGAGATCGTGCGCGCGGCGATCGGCTCGATCGAGCCGGGCCAGACCGAGGCCGCGCTCTCGATCGGCATGACCGACCGGCAGGGGCTGCTGCTGATCCTGCTGCCGCAGTCGCTGCGGCAGATGGCGCCGCCGCTCACCAACGAGCTGATCACCCTGGTCAAGGGCTCGTCCCTGCTGTCGGCGATCTCGATCGCCGAGCTGACCCGGTCGGCCCAGATGATCATCGCCGAGCGCTTCACCCCGTTCGAGATCTATGCCGCGCTCGCCGTCTTCTACCTGATCATGATCTCGGCCCTGGCCCGGGCGTCGGAGTATGTGGAGAAGCGCCTTGCCTGACGCGGGCCCCGCGGCCGTCCCCGCGCCGCTGCTGCGGGTGCTTGGCCTGTCGAAGATCTTCGGCGACATCCCGGTGGTCGACCGGGTGACGCTGGAGGTGGCGACCGGCGAGATCGTCATGGTGATCGGCCCGAGCGGCGCCGGCAAGTCCACCATGCTCCGCTGCATCAACCGCATCGAGACGCCGAGCGAGGGCGAGATCTGGGTGGCGGGCGTCAACATGGCGGGCGAGCTGCGCGACGGCCGCCTGGTGCCCGATGCCCGCGCCGTGACCGCCCGCAAGCGCCGCCTGACCGGCATGGTCTTCCAGCGCTTCAACCTCTTCACCCACCTGAGCGCGCTCGACAACGTCGCCATCGGCCCGCGCCGGGTGCTGGGGATGCCGGCCGCGGCCGCGCGGGCCCTGGCGCTGGAGCATCTCGACCGGATGAAGCTGTCGGCCCATGTCGACAAGCGCCCCATCCAGCTCTCGGGCGGGCAGCAGCAGCGGGTCGCCATCGCCCGCGCGCTCGCCATGAGCCCGCAGCTGATGCTGTTCGACGAGCCGACCTCGGCACTCGACCCCGAGCTGGTGGGCGAGGTGCTGGAGGCGATCCGCGGGCTGGCGCGGGACGGGCTGACGATGATCGTGGTCACCCACGAGATGCAGTTCGCGCGCGAGGTCGGGACCCGCGTCGTCTTCATGGATGGCGGCCGGATCGTCGAGGACCGCCCCTCGGCCGACTTCTTCGCCACCCCCCGCCACGAGCGCGCCCGCGAGTTCCTGCGGCGCATCCATGGCGGGGCGGCCCCGGCCCTTACCGCGGCCGGTCCCCCGCCAGGGTGATGCGGTGCATGAGGCGGCGATGGCCGTGATAGTCGTTGATCGGGTTGTGCTGGGCGGCGCGGTTGTCCCAGAAGGCGATCGAATGGCGCTGCCAGGCAAAGCGGCAGGTGAATTCCGGGCGCACCTGGTGCTCGTGCAGGAAGCGCAGCAGGGGCTGGCTCTCGGCCTCGGTCATGTCCTTGAAGCGGGCGGTGTGGGCGACGTTGACGAAGAGCGCCTTGCGGCCCGTCTCCGGGTGGGTGCGCACGGCCGGGTGCTCGGCCTCGTAGGACTGGCGGGCGTCCGGCGCGGCATTGTCCTTGAGCCGGTCCTCGCGCGTCTTCGAGACGTCGGCCTTGGCCGAGGTGGAGATGCCGACCAGCCCGTCCAGCATGCGCCGCATGCCGGGCGACAGGGTCTCGTAGGCGAGGTACTGGTTGGCGAACAGCGTGTCGCCGCCATAGGGCGGCACCTCCCGCGCGAGCAGGATGGAGCCCATCGGCGGCTCCTCCAGGTAGGTCGTGTCGGAATGCCAGATGCCGCCGAAATTGACCGTCTCGTGCTCGCGCTTCAGCACCTCGATGATCTCGGGATAGCCGGCCAGGCCCTTGACGAAGGGGTACTCGACCGGCCGGCCCATGGCGCGGGCAAACGCCAGAAACTGATCGGGCGACAGGTCCTGGTCGCGGAAGAAGATGACCAGGTGGTCGAGCAGCGCCTGGCGCACCGCCTGCCGGGTGGCCTCGTCCATGCCGCGGCCGAGGTCGACGCCGGAGATTTCCGCGCCGAGCGCGCCCGCGATCTTCCGTACCTGGATGTCTGCGCCCATCGTCCGCCTTCTTTTTCGTCGCGGTCGCAGCGGAATTGGAGTGGCCACGACCGGCTGTCCGGGGAAATATAGGCCGCACATGATCACATCCGCATCCCCCGCTCAACCCGGCCCCGCTCAACCCGGCCCCGGCACGGCCGGCGCCCGCCGCGTCGTCGTCATCGGCGCCGGCATCGTCGGCATGTCCTGCGCCACCTTCCTGCGCCGCGACGGCCACGACGTCACCGTCATCGACCGGCTGCCGCCGGGCGAGGGCACGTCCTTCGGCAATGCCGGGATGATCAGCCCCGACACCTTCACGCCCATCGCCATGCCCGGCATGCTGCGCAAGGTGCCGAAATGGCTGAGCGACCCGACCGGGCCGCTCGCCGTGCGCTGGAGCTACCTGCCCCAGGCCCTGCCCTGGCTGGTGCGCTGGATCCGGGCCGGCCGGCTCGACCGGGTCGAGGCCGCATCCAAGGCCCTGCGCGCGCTGCATGGACCCGCCTTTGCCACCTATCGCAGCCTGCTCGGCCCCGACGGGTTCAACGACCTGGTGCGGCTGCGCGGCCAGCTCTACCTGTGGCAGACGGGCGAGCCGAGCGAGACCGACCGCATCGCCGACCGGCTGCGCACCGAGCAGGGCGTGCGCGCCGACGTGATCGGCCCGGACGAGATCCGCCAGATGGAACCGACGCTGGCGCCGGGCTTCAAGCGCGGCCTCTACCTGCCCGACAATGGCAGCACCGCCAACCCGCACCGGCTGGTCAACACCCTCGCCCGCAACCTCGAGGGGGCCGGCGGCCGGGTGCTGCGCGCCGCCGTCACCGCCATCGACATCGGCCCCGACGGGGTGCGCCGGGTGGAGACGGATGCGGGCCCGGTCGAGGCCGACATCGTGGTGGTGGCGGCCGGCGCCTGGTCGCTGCGGCTGACGCAGAAGTTCGGCGTGCGCGTGCCGCTGGAGACCGAGCGCGGCTACCACGTCATGCTGCCCAACCCGGGGCCGGTCCCCAACCGGCCGATCAGCCACCGCAGCGGCAGCTTCTCCATCACGCCGATGGAGCACGGGCTGCGCCTGGCCGGCACGGTGGAGATCGCCGGCCTCGACGCCGCCCCCGACGAGCGCCGCGCCCTGATCCTGCTGGAGCAGGCGCGCAAGGCCCTGCCCACCCTCAACGCCGAAGGCATGCAGACCTGGATGGGCCACCGCCCGTCGATGCCGGACAGCCTGCCGGTGATCGACCGGGCGCCCGGGGTGCCCGGCGTGTTCCTGGCCTTCGGCCACGGCCATACCGGACTGACCGGGGCGCCGGTGACCGGGCGGCTGCTGGCCGACCTGGTGGCCGGCCGCAAGCCGGTGATCGACCCCACGCCTTATCGTGCCACCCGCTTCTGAGGCGCCCGGCGGCAGCTTCATCGCGGACGACCTTCCCCGGGCGGAGCGGGCCCGCCGGCTCCGCCCCTACTTCGACCTGCAGCTGCGCTTCGCCGCCGCCATGGCGGCGGCGCTGGGCATCCCCCTGGCCGCCTCGGTCGCCCGCAACACCGACTTCCACCGGCGCTTCGGCCTGGGCCGGCTGGGCGGCGGCGCCGGCGGCCCGGAATGGCAATCCTATCTCGCCGCCCTGGCCGGCCTGGCGGGCGACGCCGAGCGGCTCGACTGGACCTGCGAGACCTTCCTTCGCGCCGCCGACGAGCCGCCCGACGGGCGCGCCGCCTTCGGCTGCTTCGCCTTCGACCCGCCGGACGCGGGTGGGGTCGTGCGCCTGCACTTCCGCCCGGCGGATCGCCGCGGCGGCACCGGCCCCCTCGCCCGCGACAAGGCCGCCGACCGCCGGGCGGAACTGGGCCGGCTGGTCGGCCATGTCCGGCAGGCATTCCCGGCCGCACGCACCGTGCGCGGCGCCTCCTGGCTCTACAATGTCGAGGCCTATCGCCGCCTGTTCCCGCCGGCCTATGCCGCGTCGGCCGCGATCGTCGACCGGCTGGAGCGCTACGAAGGCGGGTCGAGCTGGGGCCAGTTCCTCGACCACCGCGGGGCCGTGAAGGCCGACCTCGCCGACCGCTTCGTCGCCGGCCTCGTCACGCTCGACCCGGCCCGCCCGACCCTGGCCTTCCCCCTGCCGCTCTGCCGGGCGGAGGCGCCGATCGCCTGCTTCGCGGAATTCTACGGGATCTAATCAGATAGCAACTGGCGTTGCCCGCCGGCCCAAGCGTCCCTCGACTTCGCTCGGGATGAGGAACTTCCGTAGTGGCAGAAGTGCTCGTGGAATAAAGAAAAATCTCCTCATCCCGAGCGAAGTCGAGGGACGCATTGGCGGGTGGCCAACACTCCTATCCATGGCCCCAGAACTTTGTGACAACCTACGAATTGCTGCCTAGCTTCCGGTCGGGCGCAGCGGCACCGTGCGGTGCAGCCGGGCGCGGCGCCAGGACCAGCCGAGCATGGCGGCGAAGATGATGCCGCCGCCGGTGGCCGAGAGCGGCGTCGGCAGCTCGCCGGTGACGGTCCAGGCCCACATGGGCGCCAGCACGAACTCGATCATCGCCACCAGCGAGATTTCCGCCGCCGGCAGGCCGCGCGAGCCGATCAGCATCAGCGTCATGCCGGTGGTCTGCGAGAAGGCGCCCCAGGCGATGCACAGGAGGATGTCGTGCATCGGCGCCGACAGCCCGTCGCTCAGGAACGCGGCCAGGGCCATGCCGGTCGCCGCCCCCAGGATGACCGTGGGCCGCATGTCGCCCGCCCGGCCGCGCCGCAGGTAGGTGATGAAGATGGCGAAGGTGCAGGCATTACCGAGTGCCGCCAGGTTGCCCCACAGCGAGCCGCCGGCGATGCCGTCGACCGTCATCAGGGCGATGCCGGCCATGGTGGCGGCGATCGCCACGGCCGTCGCCCAGCCCACCTTCTCGCCGAGGAAGGCCCAGCCGAGCAGGGCCGCGAACAAGGGCGTGGCGCTCAGCATCATCATGGTGTTGGCGACGGTGGTGTGGGTCAGCGAGTAGATGAAGAACAGCACCCCCACCCCTTGCGTCGGCGCGGCGATCAGCGCGATCGGCAGGCCCTGGCGGAACACCGCCGCCGCCCGCCCGCGATGGTGCCAGACGAACAGCAGGCTGACCGCCGAGCACAGGCCGAGCGCGCGCCAGAAGCAGACCTGCCAGGTGGTCGCCGCCTCCAGGTTGCGGACGAAGAAGCCGTTGAGGCTGAAGGCGACGGCGGCGAGCGCCACCGCCGCGATGGCGAAGCCGCGGGTGTGCTGCACCGTGGCGCCGAGGACGGCTCCGGTCATGGGGACTCCGGTGGAGGGGCGGGCCGGCAGCTGGTGGGGCCAGAAGCCCCGTTGCCCGCCGGACGGGGGGTGCCGAGCGCTGCCAGATATAGCCCAGTTCACGAAGGGGGTGAATCGCCGTTCGATCGGGTTATGCTCGCCCGGCAGATCCCAAGAAATTCCCCGGAGGAACCCCGACCATGACGACCATGACCGGCAAGCGCGCCTTCCTGGAACTGCTGAAGCAGGAGGGCGTCGACGTCCTGTTCGGCAACCCCGGCACCACCGAGCTGCCCCTGATGGACGCCCTCGCGGTGGATACCGACATCCGCTACATCCTGGGCCTGCAGGAGGCCGTCGTGATGGGCATGGCGGACGGCTATGCCCAGGCGTCGGGCAAGCTGGCGGTCGTCAACCTGCACGTCGCCCCCGGGCTCGGCAACGCCATGGGCATGCTCTACGACGCGCAGAAGGCGGCCTCCCCCATCCTGGTGACCGCCGGCCAGCACGAGCAGAGCTTCAACGTGACCGAGCCCATCCTGTGGGCCGACCTGCCGACCATGGCCCGCCCGCTGGTCAAGTGGTCGACCGAGGTGCACCGCCTGGCCGACCTGCCGCGCATCGTCCACCGCGCCGCCAAGACGGCACTCGCCCACCCGACCGGGCCGGTCTTCCTGTCCCTGCCGGGCGACATCCTGAACGACGAGGGCGAGGTCGACCTGCTGGCGCCGAGCCGGGTGGCGCCGCGCATCCGCGCCGACCGCGACGCGGTCGAGGCCGCGGCCGACCTGCTGGCCCGGGCCGAGCGGCCGGTGCTGGTGGCGGGCGACGCCGTCGCCCAGAGCCGCGCCCATGACGAGCTGGCGGAGCTGGCCGAGCTGTTGGGCGCGCCGGTCTACCTGGAGGGGGTCGCCAGCACCGCCTCCTTCCCCACCTCGCACCCGCTCTGCCGCGGCGGCATGGGTCGGCTGGCGCCCGGCCTGCGCCGGCTGCTGGGCCAGTACGACACCATGTTCTCGGTCGGCGGCGACCTCTTCACCCTGTCGCTGCCGTCCGAGGTCGAGCCGATTCCGGAGGGGCTGACCACCATCCATCTCGACCTCGACCCGTGGGAGCTGGGCAAGAACTACCCCGCCGCGGTCGCCATGCTGGGCGACCCCAAGGCGACCCTGCCGGAGATCACGGCGGCCATCCGACAGCGCCTCGACGACGGCCGTCTGGCCGCGATGGAGCGCCGCGGGGCGGAGATGAAGGCGAAGATCGCGGCCGACCGCGAGGCGCTGGCCGCGCGCGCCCGGGCGGACGCCGGCAAGTCGCCGGTCCAGGCGCTGTCGCTGCTGGAGGCGATCGGCCGCATCCTGCCCAAGGACGCGGTGGTGATCGAGGAGGCGCTGTCGTCGGCCGGCGGCATCCGCGACCTCGTCCGCAGCGACGACCCGCAAAGCTTCTTCGGCCTGCGCGGCGGCGGCATCGGCTGGGGCCTGCCGGCCGCGGTCGGCGCCAAGGTCGCCCTGCCCGACCGCCCGGTGGTGGCGATCGTCGGCGACGGCAGCGCCATGTACAGCTGCCAGGCCCTGTGGACCGCCGCGCGCTATCGCCTGGGCGTCGTCTTCGTCATCCTCAACAACTCCTCCTACCGCATCCTGAAGCAGCGGGTGAACGCGCTGCGCGGCCACGCCGCCCAGACCGGCACCTATGTCGGCATGGACCTGGAGGACCCGGCGATCCAGTTCCAGTCGCTGGCCCGCTCCATGGGCGTCGCCTCCACCCTCGCCCGCACGGTCGCCGAGGCGACCGACCAGATCCAGGCCGCGATCGCCGCGGGCGCCCCGGCGCTGGTCGAGGTGACGCTGGATCGGGAGCTCGGGCTGGGGTGAGTTGGGGGCATGCCCGCGGCGGGTTGGCCGCCGCGGGCGTGTTCCGCCGGGATGCGGGGCGTCGGCCGGCGCGATGACGGCAGCGTCGAACCGTGGCGGGCAAGCCGATCGGGCCTATAGCCCCTTGTGATCGGGCTGCGGCACCGCCCGTCTCCGCCTCGGCTCAAGGACGTTCTTGCTCCGGCCACACCTCCGCCGAGTCTAGGCCGAGAGCCGTCAAGCGCTCGACAATCTCATCCGGTGTCCGGCCCATTTCGACAAGAACCTGGATCAGGTCCGAGGCCAAGGCATGCAGCAACCCGCCATAGACAGCCTGCATGTCGATCTCTAGCGGCAGGATGGCCACGATACCGGCCTCGAATGCCTCCGCCGCCGCGGCGATCAACCCGTTCGCATGCAGCACCTGGCCATAAGTACCTCGGCTCCTGGCCAGGTCCGGCAGGAACCGCGCCGGCTCCGCCGACGCCAGCCTCTCATAGATCTCCACCGCCCGCCGCGACGGCTCCAGCCCCGCACGCGCATCGCCCGTCTCGCTCAGGAACATGGCATGGTTGTTGAGGCCCACGGCCAGGTACGGCAGGAACCGCGCCGGCTCCGCCGACGCCAGCCTCTCATAGATCTCCACCGCCCGCCGCGACGGCTCCAGCCCCGCCCGCACCTCGCCCGTCGCGCTCAGGAACATGGCATGGTTGTTGAGGCTCACGGCCAGGTACGGCAGGAACCGCGCCGGCTCCGCCGACGCCAGCCTCTCATAGATCTCCACCGCCTGCCGCGACGGCTCCAGCCCCGCACGCGCATCTCCCATCTCGCTCAGGCGAATGGCATGGTTGGTGAGGCTCCGGGCCAGGTCCGGCAGGAACCGCGACGGCTCCGACGACGCCAGCCTCTCATAGATCTCCACCGCCCGCCGCGACGGCTCCAGCGCCGCCTGCGCCTCGCCCGTCTCGCTCAGGCGAATGGCATGGTTGTGGAGGCTCCGGGCCAGGTCCCGCAGGAACCGCGACGGCTCCGACGACGCCAGCTTCTCATTGATCTCCACCGCCCGCCGCGACGGCTCCAGCGCCGCCTGCGCCTCGCCCGTCTCGCTCAGGTAGCTGGCATGGTTGTTGAGGCTCCGGGCCAGGTCCCGCAGGAACCGCGACGGCTCCGACGACGCCAGCTTCTCATTGATCTCCACCGCCCTCCGCGACGGCTCCAGCGCCGCCTGCGCCTCGCCCGTTTGGCCCAGAAACAGGGCATGGTTGGTGAGGCTCACGGCCAGGTCCGGTAGGAACCGCGCCGGCTCCGACAACGCCAGCTTCTCATTGATCTCCACCGCCCGCCGCGATGGCTCCTGCGCCGCACGCGCCTCGCCCGTCTCGCTAAGTAACAGGGCATGGTTGCTTAGGCTCGTGGCTAGGTCCGGCAAGAACCGCGACGGCTCCGCCGACGCCAGCTTCTCCCGGATCTCCACCGCCCGCCGCGACGGCTCCAGCGCCGCACGCGCATCGCCCGCCTCGCTCAGGTAGCCGGCATGGCTGTTGAGGCTCGCGGCCAAATCCGGCAGGAACCGCGCCGGCTCCGCCGACGCCAGCTTCTCCCGGATCTCCAACGCCCGCAGCGACGGCTCCAACGCCGCCCGCGCATCGCCCGTCTCGCTCAGGCAGCTGGCATGGTTGTTGAGGCTCCGGGCCAGGTCCGGCAGGAACCGCGCCGGCTCCGCCGACGCCAGCTTCTCCCGGATCTCCACCGCCCTCCGCGACGGCTCCAGCGCCGCCTGCGCCTCGCCTGTCTCGCTCAGGCTGAGCGCTAGAAATGAACTCGCGCCAGCGGTCTCCTCCTCACTCTCCGCCGTTTCCAGAACCCGACGTGCGACGGACACCGAGAGCCGCATCAGGGGTACGGAGAAATCCTGAAAGTGCGACCCCAGCCGGCGCGCCGCTTCGCCCGAGAGCTGCCCTGCAGCCGCGTCGAGGGAACGGAGCGCATCGAGCGCGGCTTCCCTGGTCGAGCCGTCATGCTCCGCCCGCTGCGCCCGGACGAGCACCGTCAGCAAGGCTCCCCCATGGCTATCGTTGAAATGCGGGCCGGCGAGCGCCGCCGATAGCGTGGCGGCGGCGAGCCCTGTCCGATCTGACGCAAGAGCGGCCATCGCGATGTGCTCGCCCATCAGGTCCGGCTCGATCGGATTGATGAAGGAGATGATCCGGCCGCTGACCGGGTCCTTCCAGGTCCGGCCATAGAGCCGTTCCGCGACGTCCAAGGTACTTTCCCTCTCGCCAAGACTGATCTGCCGCCCGCGGGGGTCGGCCACGATCAACGTATCGGCGGCGTCAACCGTCGCTCCCTGGACCAGGGTCATCTGGGCCATGAGGCGGTGGAGGGAGATGAGCCGAGAGTCCCTGTCGCCCATCGCCGCATGGTCGTTCGGGGCCAGCGCCCGCTTCCAGTGTCGGCGTTCCTCGATCAGCATGCGTTCGAGCAGGCTTTTGTCGCTCGCCCCCGCGCCGTTGACCGCGAGATAGGCGGCCATGGCGATGCCTAATGGGCGATCGAAGACCGCCTGGCCCAGATCCTGGTTGGACAGAGGGGCGGCGACGGTCGGCACGCCGAACCGCTCCAGCGTCGTGCGGAAGTTCTGCACCGCCCTTTCAAACAAAAGGGTACGTTCTTCGGGGCTAAGTCCACTCTCCAGTTCCCGGCGCGGAATCGCATCGAACAACGTACCCACTGCGCTATCGCTACGGGCGCTGTCCCACCAGCCCTCGGAGGATCGCGCCATAGCCAAAACGCGCAGACGGGTACGGCCGACCGACGTGGCATGGGCGATGCGGCGGAGCAGGTCGAGTTGTGCTTCGGCGTAGTCGAGCACCAGGAATACAGATCTTCCTTCGCGGTCCGAAATCAGGTCACGCAGTGCCCCATCCGGCCCGGTGCCGGCATTGCCGCTGGACAGGAACGTCGCCCGCCATTCGGGCCCGAGCCGCCGGATCGCCTCGATCGCCAGCCGGGTCTTGCCGAACCCACCCGCCGCGACATAGAGCCGGCCGCGCGGGGCGGGCTCGTTCGGATCGCGGGCCCAGGCGAGGAGGTCGGCCAAGACACCGCCGCGATCGAGATAGTCCACAACGCCATAGCGGGCGATGAGCAGCTCAGTGGGAAGCTGGCGGACCCTGCGCCCCTCAAGCTCCTTGAAGCCGGTATCGACCGTGATCCCATACAAGAGGCCCAACTCGGCGCGCACCCGCTCGCCGACCGCGTCGGGCAGTTCGAGCACCATCCGCTCGAGGCGCGCGAGGAAGCCGTTCTCGATCCGCGTCAGGATCCCTTCGATCGCCTCGGCCGAGTTCTCGACACGGTCGGCCACGGCGCGCAACGCGTCGAGCTGCTGCCCCACCTCTTCCATCAGGCGCTCGAACCCGGCCTGGAGCGACGCCACCGCGACCTTCAGGTCTTCCTGCAACTCGAGAAGGCGGGCGATGCCCTGCTGGGTCAGGATCGCCTGGACCTTGGCATCGCGCTTGACCTCTTCGGCCATGAAGGCCCGGAACAGCGGCCACCAGCCGGAAAACCGCACGCCTTCCACCTCGCCGCCGCGAAACAGCGTCGCGAACCGCTCCCAGTCGCTTCGGTTCGCAACCTGGGCCGCCGCCTCCTCCAGCGTCCAGCCTTCGACCAGGGCGCGCAGTTCCTCCTGCCGGGCGAGAAAACTGCCCTCGTGGGGCTCCGGGTGCACGAAGACGCGCTCGATCCGCCCCTCGATGGCGCCCAGCCGCTTCGCCCAGGCGGCTTCGTCGATCGTCCCCAGGGCACCGAGGTCGGCTTCCAGCGTCGCATCCCAGGCGATGCCCTGCTGGATCCATTGCGACAGGCGGGTGGCCATGTCCTCGGCCGAATGGGTGCGCGTCGATCGCCAGTGGGGCTGGGGAAGCTGCTCGTAGGCACGGACAGTCAACTTCAGCGCCAGCAGCTGGCTGCGGCGGGTGGCGCGCGCGAGGTCGAGATTGCGCGGCTCCCGCAGGCCCGACAGGAACACAGCCTGGACCTTGCGCGTCGCCTTGCAGGCCAGTGCGTCTGCCCGGTTGCCCACCAGGCCGGACAGCGCCGCCATTGCCATGACGCCCAGAGTGATCGGCTCCACCATGCCCCTGCCCGGTTCCGTATTCCGTCCGATGGCGATGATAACTCTATGGTTGCGAATTTCCAGGAACGAACCGAGCGGGCGTTGCACCCTCCTGCATCGAGAGTGAAATTCGTTTCACTGCCGCCGCCGGTCGGTCTAACCTCGCCTCCTGGCGTCGGCGCGGGTCTCGCCCGGCGCATTTCCGGCAGGTCAGGGTTCCCGAGCAGCGCCAGGGTACGGGTGCGCCCATGGGGGCCCCTCGCGATGGAGACGAGCAGGATGTATCGAGTTGGCGTCGAGATCGGCGGCACCTTCACCGATCTCGTGGCATTCGGGCCGGACGGGGTGTCGATCCGCAAGGTGCCGAGCGTGCCGGCCCGGCCCGACGAAGGGGCGTTCGCCGCACTGAAGGCATCCGGGCTGGAAATGGGCGGGATCGGCGAGTTCATCCACGGCTCGACGGTCGCGACCAACGCGGTGCTGGAGCGCAAGGGCGGGCGCCTCGCCTTCGTCGTGACCGAGGGCTTCCGCGACATCCTGCTGCTGCAGCGCCACGACCGCACCCGCATCTTCGACCTGTTCTACAAGAAGCCGGAGCCGCTGGCGGCCCGCGCCGACACCTTCACCGTGGCCGAGCGCATCGCCGGCGACGGCTCCGTCCTGCAGGCGCTCGACCTCGAGGCGGCCGCGCCCGCGCTGAAGGCGCAGCTCGGTCAGGGCGGCTACGACGCGGTCGCCATCTGCCTGCTCAACGGCTTCCTCAACCCCGCGCACGAGCTGGCGCTGGCCGCCTGGATCGCGGCCGAGCTGCCGGGCCTGCGCGTCACCTGCTCGCACCGGGTGACGGGGGAGTTCCGCGAGTACGAGCGGGCGACGGCGACCACCATGTCGGCCTTCGTCCAGCCGGTGGTCGACGGCTACCTGGGGCGGATCGAGGACGGGCTCGCCCGGGCCGGCTTCACCGGCCGCTGCACCATGATGCAGTCGAACGGCGGCCGGGTGCCGTTCCGCGCCATCCGCGACAACCCGATCACGGCGCTGCTGTCCGGCCCCGCCGCCGGCGTCACCGGGGCGGTGCGGCAGGCGGGCCTGTCCGGCTACAAGGACATCATCACGCTGGACATCGGCGGCACCAGCGCCGACGTCGCCCTGGTGCGCGACGGCAAGCCCGACTGGGCGCGCGAGACCAAGATCGACGGGCTGCCGATCCGCCTGCCGATGGTCGACATCGTCACCATCGGCGCCGGCGGCGGCAGCATCGTCTGGGCCGACGACGGCGGCATGCTGCGGGTCGGGCCGGAGAGCGCCGGCGCCGCCCCCGGCCCCGCCTGCTACGGCAAGGGCGGCACCCGGCCGACCCTGACCGACGCCCATGTCCTGTGCGGCCGCCTGCCCCAGGCGGCGCGCCTGGCCGGCTCCATGACGCTCGACGCCGCGGCCGCCGCGGCATCCTTCCAGGCCGTCGCCCGTGCATTCGGCCGCGAGCCGGTGGCGCTGGCCGAGGATGCGGCGCGCCTGGCCGACGGCAACATCGTCGCCGCCATCCGCCTGGTCTCGACCGAGCGCGGCCGCGACCCGCGCGAGTTCGCGCTGGTGCCCTATGGCGGCGCCGGCCCCCTGCACGCCGCCCGCGTCGCCGACGCGCTCGGCATCGCCACCGTGGTGGTGCCGCCCGACCCCGGCGTCATCTCCGCCTACGGGCTGCTGGTCGCCGACCAGATGCTGGACGAGACCCGCACCCGGCGCACCCCGCTCGACGAGAATGCGCCCGACGCGGTGCGCCAGGCCTGGACGCAGCTCCAGGCCGCCCTGGTCGCGCGGGCGGCCGACCTCGGCCTGGAAGGCGAGCCGGAGTTCGAGCTGTCGCTCGACATGCGCTATGTCGGCCAGGCCTACGAGATCGACGTGGCGGTCGACATCCAGACCATCGACCGGCTCGACAGCGCGACGCTGGCGGCCGGCTTCGCCGCCGCCCACAGGCGGATCTACGAGCATGGCGCGGTCAAGGGCAAGGCGGTCGAGATCGTCTCATTCCGCGCCCGCCTGCGCCTGCCCCAGGGGGTGGTGCCGGCCTTGCGCCTGGCCGACCGCACGGCCGGCCCGAGCGAGGCGATCCGCGTCTTCGAGGGCGAGGGCTGGGTCGATGCGGTCCGCGTCGGCCGCGGCGCGCTCACCGGCGGCACCACGCTTGCAGGGCCGGCGGTGGTCACCGACACCACCGCCACCACCTATGTGCCGACCGGCTGGTCGGCCTCGGCCGACGCCCACGACAACCTGATCCTGAGGAGGCCCGCATGACCACGCCCGCCGCGATCTCGCCGCTCGATCAGGCCGTCATCGGCCAGAGCCTGCTGGCGGCCGCCCGCGAGATGGGGGCGAAGCTCTACCGCTCCGCCTATTCGACCATCGTGCGCGAGGCCAAGGACGCCTCGACCGGCCTGCTCGACGCGACCGGCCAGGCGGTCGCCCAGTCCGACGAGCTGATCCCGGTGCTGGTCGGCTCGCTGTCGCTGACCTTTGCCGGCTGCGCCGAGCGCTACCCGATCGAGACCCTGCAGGAAGACGACTTCTACATCTCCAACCACCCCTATCACGGCGGCCAGCACCTGCAGGACGTCTTCATCTTCATGCCGGTGTTCTGGGAGGGCGAGCTGGTCGCCTTCTCGGCCGCGGTCGCCCACCATCTCGACATCGGCGGCGGCGCACCCGGCCTCAACGTGATGGCGACCGACGTCTACCAGGAAGGGCTGATCATCCCGCCGTCCAAGTACAACCTGCACCGCGACTGGTCGGGCGGGCCGTTCGAGCAGCTGGTCGCCAACAACATCCGCGTCCCCGACCAGACCATCGGCGACTTCAACGCCCAGTTCGCCGCCTGCCGCGTCGGCATCGCGCGCGTCCACGAGCTGTGCGCGCGCCATGGCGCGGCCACCGTCAAGGCGGCGATGGCCGGCATGATCGACTATTGCGAGCGCCGGGTGCGGGCCGCGATCGCGGCATTGCCGGACGGCGAGTATGTCGGCGAGGACGCGGTCGACGACGACGGCATCGGCGAGACGCCGCTCGTCGTGCGCGCCACCGTGCGCATCAAGGGCGACCAGATGGAGGTCGACTACACCGGCACCGCCGACCAGGTGACGACCGCCCTCAACGCGCCCTTCGCCTCGACCATCTCGTCCACGCTGGGCTGCCTCAAGGGCGTGCTGACCGGGCCGGACGTGCCCTTCAACGAGGGCGCAAGGCGGGCGGTCAAGATCACCGCCCCGCTCGGCTCGCTGCTCAACCCGCGCTTCCCCGCCCCGGTCCGGGCGCGGATGGAGGCGATCTACCGCGCCTATGACGCGGTGGTGCGGGCGCTGGGCCAGGCGGTGCCCGACCGGGTGATCGCCCCCGGCTTCGATTCGACGGTCGCCACCTGCCTCTCCTTCCTCGACCAGGGGCGCTACCGCGTCTACCTGGAGATCCACAATGGCGGCTACGGCGCCTCCTCGCGCGGCGACGGCTGCGACGCGGTGGCCGGGCCACTCTCCAACTGCACCAACGTGCCGGTCGAATCCCTCGACATGGACTTCGACTTCTTCCGCATCGAGCATTATTCGCTGCGCCCGCTGACCGGCGGCACCGGCGTCCATCGCGGCGGCCACGGCTCGGAGCGGTCCTACCGGGTGCTGAAGGACGGGGTGCGCTTCTCGATCTATGCCGACCGCTTCCGCATCCCGCCCGGCGGTCTGGCCGGCGGCAGCCCCGGCACCACCGGCAGCTGCAAGGTCTATCGCGGCAACGAGGTCTTCGCCCTGAAGTCCAAGGACAACTTCCCCCTCAAGGCCGGCGACCTCCTGGTCCTGCAGACCGGCGGCGGCGGCGGCTGGGGCGACCCCGCCCGGCGCGACCCGACGGGGGCGGCCCGCGACCTGCGCCACGGGCTGCTGGAGCAGATGGCGGCGGAGTAGGACGGCAGTATCGGACGGAGGCGGCCCCGGCGGGTCCCGGGGCCGCCTTCGGATGCCCGCCGGCAGATCCAGATTCTGGCCGAGGAGGCGTTCGGCGATGCCAGGATAGCCAAGCTCTGGCTGCGGCGCCCCCTGATGGAACTGGACGGAAAAACGCCGCTCGCCATGGCCCGGACCGAGGACGGCAGCCGGGTGATCAAGACCATTCTCGGCAAGATCGCCTGAGGTGCCGCCGCCTGATGCGCGCCTGACCGCTTCTGCCGCTTCTCCTGTAGGGAAATCTGCACCCGGCTTGACTCCGCCGCCGTTCGGTCGTTCTTATTAAGAACAAAACAGGAACATGAATGGCCGCTCGCCCCCCTCTCCCCGCCGCGTTGCGGCGCCTCGCCGGCTGGACGAAGACGGCGGCCGCCGATGCCGGCGGCCGTGTCGCCCTGGGTGCTGCCGGGCCGGACGGGGTGCTGGGCGGCGGGATCGTGCGGGCGGCCCTGCACGAGATCCATGCCGAGCGGACGGCCGATATCGCCACGGCGGCCGGCTTTGCCGTGGCGCTCGCCCTGCGGGCAGCCCACCCCTCCACCCCGGATGCCGGCGCCCGGCGGCCGATCCTCTGGGTGCGGCAGGACTTCCTGGACGTGGAGACCGGCGGCATCCACCCGCCGGGCCTGGCCGAACTCGGCCTCGACCCCGGCCGGGTCCTGCTGGTGCGGGCGCGCGACGCCGGGGGCGTGCTGCGCGCCGCGGCGGAGGGCGCGCGCTGCACGGCGCTGGCGGCCGTGCTGATCCAGCCCTGGGGCGCGCCCAGGACCCTCGACCTGACCGCCACCCGCCGCCTGTCGCTGGCGGCCGCGACCTCGGGCGTGCCCGTCCTGCTGCTGCGCGCCGCGGCCGAGCCGGCGCCGAGTGCGGCTGCGACCCGCTGGACGGTGCGGGCGGAGCCGTCGCGGGCGCTGGACGCCAACGCGCCGGGCTACCCGGTCTTCGAGGTCCGCCTGGTGCGGCATCGCGGCGGGGTGGCGGAACAGCAATGGCGGCTGGAGTGGGACCGTGACCGAGGATGCTTCCACGACCGTACCGGGCTCGACCGTAGCGGACACGCCGGCCTGGCGCCGCTATCTCGCCCTGTGGTTCCCCTTCCTGCCGACCGATCGGGTTCGCCGAGAGGCGGGGAGGCCGCCGGCTTCCGGCGGGCGGGATGAGCGGCCGGTGGCCATGGTGGAGACCGTCCGGTCCGCGCTGCGCCTGACGGCCGTCGACCCCGCGGCCGCCCGGCTGGGGCTGGCGCCCGGCCTGACCCTGGCCGATGCGCGCGCCCGCATCCCGGACCTGGCCGTGGTCGATGCCGACCCCGCAGCCGACGAACGCTTCCTCGACCGGCTGGCCGGGCTGTGCGACCGCTGGACGCCGCTGGTCGCGCTCGACCCGCCCCACGGCCTCGCCCTCGACATCACCGGCTGCGCCCATCTCTTCGGCGGCGAGGCGGCCCTGCGGGACGCGGCCTGCGCGCGGCTGGCCGGCCTCGGCCTGGCGGTCCGCGCCAGCATCGCCGGCACCCCCGACAGCGCCCGCGCCCAGGCGCGCTTCGGCCGCACCGCCCTGGTCGCGCCGGGTCGCGACGCCGACGCGGCCCGGCGCCTGCCGGTGGCCGCCCTGGAACTTCCCGGAGAGGTCACGACCGCCCTGTCCCGGGCCGGCCTGAAGACCCTGGCCGACCTCGCCGGTCGCCCGTCCACGGCACTGGCCGCCCGCTTCGGCGAGGCGCTGCCGCGCCGGCTCGACCGGGTGCTGGGCCGGGAGGACCGGCGCATCACCCCGCTGCGCCCCCTGCCCGCCTGCTTGGTCGAGCGGCATTTCCCCGAACCGCTGGTCCGGGCGGACGGGATCGAGGCGGTGCTGGCGATCCTGATCGCCGAGGCCGCCACCCTGCTGGAGCGGCGCGGGGCGGGCGGCCGGGTCTTCGAGGCACGCCTCTTCCGCACCGACGGCGCGGTCCGCCGCCTGGCGGTGGAGACGGGCCGGCCGTCGCGCGACCGGGCGGCGATCCTGCGCCTCTTCCGCGAGCGGCTGGAATCGCTGGCGGACCCGATCGACCCCGGCTTCGGCTTCGACACCATCCGGCTCGCGGTCCCGGTCGCCGAGCCGCTGGCCGCGGCCGCGCCGGACCTGGACGGGCGCGCGGTCGAACGGGAAGCGGTGGCCGACCTCGTCGACCGGCTCGCCACCCGCCTCGGCCGCGACCGGGTGCTGCGCTTCGTCGCCGGCGACAGCCACCATCCCGACCGCGAGGCGGCCCTGGTCCCGGCCATGGGGCCGGCACCGCCGGGCCAGGTCGGCTGGCGGCCGGCCGAGCCGGACGAGCCGCCGGCCCGGCCGCTCCAGCTCTTCGACCCGCCGCAGCCGATCGAGACGCTGGCCGAGGTGCCGGACGGGCCGCCGATCCGCTTCCGCTGGCGCCGGGTGCTGCACCAGGTCGCCCGCGCCGAGGGGCCGGAGCGCATCGCCCCCGAATGGTGGCGCGACGGCTCGGACGAGCCGACCCGCGACTACTACCGCGTGGAGGACGCCGAGGGTCGCCGCTTCTGGGTCTTCCGCCAGGGCCTCTACGGCCAGGACACCCCGCCGCGCTGGTTCCTGCATGGACTCTTCGCATGAGTTCCCACCGATTGGCCCGACCCGCCGCGAATGAAACGCCGAAGGACCGTCGATCGGAGCATTGGCCGACGGCCAAAGCGCCCCTCGACTACGCTCGGGGTGAGGAAATTTCCTCTACTCCACATGCGCTTCTGCCAATAGAAAAATCCCTCATCCCGAGCATAGTCGAGGGACGCTACGACCGGCGGGCAGCACCCAGTTCCATGGACCTTGCCGCATGACGGGCTATGGCGAGCCGGTCGCGGCCACCAACTTCTCGTTCCTGCGCGGCGCCTCGCACGCCCAGGACCTGGTGCTGACCGCGCTGGCCCTCGGCCATGCCGGCATCGGCATCGCCGACCGCAACACGGTCGCGGGCGTGGTCCGGGCGCACGAGGCGCTGGAGCAGCTGCGCCGCGACGGCATGGCGCCGCCGGACAAGGTGCGCCACGGCTCGGGCCCGGGCGAGTATGCCTGGATCCTGCCGTCGTCGGCCGACCGGCCGGACGAGCCGGCCGATCCGACCCGGATCCAGGCGCTGGCCCGGGCCTTCCGGCTGGCCGTCGGCACCCGCCTCGCATTTGCCGACGGCACCCCCGACATCGCCGCCTATCCCGAGAGCCGGGCCGGCTGGGGCCGGCTCTGCCGCCTGCTGACCCGCGGCAACGGCCGCGCCCGCAAGGGCGAATGCATCCTCGGCCTCGACGACCTGCTGGCCGACACCGAGGGGCTGCTGCTGGTCGTCCTGCCGCCCCGGCGGCTGGAGCCTCTGCCGGGGCTGCTGGCATCGGTCGACGCCGCGGCACCGGGTGCCGTCTGGCTGGCGGCCGCGATGCACCGGCGGGGCGACGACCACCGCCGGTTGGCCCAGCTGCGCCGCGCGGCCGACGCGCGGGGCCTGCCGCTCCTCGCCTGCAACGACGTGCTCTACGCCACCCCCGGGCAGCGCGACCTGCAGGACGTCCTCACCTGCATCCGCGAAGGCACCACGGTGACGGCGGCCGGCCGCCGGCTGGAGGCCAATGCCGAGCGCCACCTGAAGCCGCCGGGCGAGATGGCCCGCCTGTTCCGCGACGCGCCCGAGGCGATCGTCGAGACCGGCCGCTTCTTCGCCCGTGCCGCCTTCTCGCTCGGCGAGCTGACCTACGAATATCCCGACGAGCCGGTGCCCCCCGGCTGGGCGGCGCAGCCCTGGCTGGAGGAGCTGACCCGCCGCTGCGCCCGGATGAAGTATCCGGACGGCGTGCCGGACAAGGTGGAGCGACTTATCCGCGAGGAGCTGGCGCTGATCGCGCGCCTCGACTATGCGCGCTATTTCCTGACCCTCTACGAGATCGTCCGCTTCGCCCAGGACAAGGGCATCCTGTGCCAGGGGCGCGGGTCGGCCGCGAATTCCGCCGTCTGCTACGTGCTGGGCATCACCGCCGTCGACCCCAACGACCACGACCTGCTGTTCGCCCGCTTCATCTCGACCGAGCGGCGCGAGCCGCCCGACATCGACGTCGACTTCGAGCATGAGCGGCGCGAGGAGGTGATCCAGCACATCTACCGGCGCTATGGCCGGGAGCGGGCCGGGATCGCCGCCACCGTCATCCGCTACCGGCCGCGCAGCGCCATCCGCGAGGTCGGCCGGGCACTCGGCCTGACCGAGGACGTGACGGCGCGGATCGGCGCCACCCAGTGGGGCAGCTGGGGCGGCGACATCCCCGACGCCCGCATCCGCGAGGCCGGGCTCGACCCCGCCAACCCGACCATCCGCCGCGCGGTCGACCTGGCGACCCGGCTGCTCGGCTTCCCGCGCCACCTGTCGCAGCATGTCGGCGGCTTCATCCTGACGCGCGGCCGGCTCGACGAGCTGGTGCCGATCGGCAACGCCGCCATGGCCGACCGCACCTTCATCGAGTGGGACAAGGACGACATCGACGCGCTCGGCCTGATGAAGGTCGACGTGCTGGCGCTCGGCATGCTGACCTGCATCCGCAAGTCCTTCGACCTGCTGCGCCGCCATGCCGGCATCGACATCGAGCTGGACAGCGTCCCGCGCGAGGATCCGGCGGTCTACGACATGCTGTGCCGGGGAGATTCGCTGGGCGTCTTCCAGGTCGAGAGCCGGGCGCAGATGAACATGCTGCCGCGCCTGAAGCCGCGGGAGCTCTACGACCTCGTCATCCAGGTGGCGATCGTCCGCCCCGGCCCGATCCAGGGCGACATGGTCCATCCCTACCTGCGCCGCCGCAACGGGCAGGAGAAGGTGGATTTCCCCTCGCCCGCCCCGCCGCACGACCCGGACGAGCTGAGGAAGGTCCTGAAGCGCACCATGGGGGTGCCGCTCTTCCAGGAACAGGCGATGAAGATCGCCATGGTCGCCGCCTGCTTCACCGACGCGGAGGCGAACGGGCTGCGCCGGGCCATGGCCACCTTCCGCAATGTCGGCACCATCGGCCGGTTCGAGGACATGATGGTCGGGCGCATGATCGAACGCGGCTACACCGCCGACTTCGCGCGGCGCTGCTTCGAGCAGATCAAGGGCTTCGGCAGCTACGGCTTCCCGGAAAGCCACGCGGCCTCCTTCGCCAAGCTCGTCTACATCTCGTCCTGGATCAAATGCCGGCACCCGGCGGTGTTCGCCTGCGCGCTCCTCAACTCGCAGCCGATGGGCTTCTACGCCCCGGCCCAGATCGTCCGCGGCGCCCAGGAGCACCGGGTCGAGGTGCGGCCGGTCGACGTCAACCACAGCGAATGGGACTGCAGCCTGGAGCCGGCCCGCGATGGCGGCCTCGCCCTGCGGCTCGGCTTCCGGCAGGTGGACGGGCTGCCGGAGAAGGAACTGCGCCACCTGGTCGACAGGCGCGGGGCGGGCTATCCCGGCATCGAGGAGATCGCGCGACGGGCCGGCCTGCATGGCGGGGTCCTGCGGCGGCTGGCCGATGCGGATGCCTTCCGCTCGCTCGGCCTCGACCGGCGGCAGGCGCTATGGGCGGTGCGGCGCCTGCCCGACGACGCGCCCCTGCCGCTGTTCGCCGCCGCCCAGGCCCGCGAGCTGGGGGAGGAGGCGGACGCGCGGCTGCCGGAGATGCCGCTGGCCGAGCATATCGTCGCCGACTACCAGACCCTGCGGCTGTCCCTGAAGGGCCACCCCATGGCCATGCTGCGCCCTCTCTTCCGGGCCGAGGGCGTCGACAGCTGCGAAGAGATGGCGGCGCGGCGCGACGGCCGCCGGTCCCGCACCGCGGGCGTGGTCCTGGTGCGCCAGCGGCCCGGCAACGGCAAGGCGATCTTCCTGACCCTGGAGGACGAGACCGGCATCGCCAACATCGTCCTCTGGGACCGCGAGTTCGAGCGCTTCCGCAAGGAGGTGATGGGCGGGCGCCTGCTGCTGATCGAGGGCAAGGTGCAGAAGAGCCCGGAGGGCGTCATCCACCTGATGGCCGAGCGGGTGATCGACCGCACGGACGCGCTGCAACGCCTGTCGGACGGAACCCTGTCGGACGGAACCCCCACCCGGGCCAGCCATCCCCGCAACGTCCGCATCCTGCCGAGGTCGCGGGACTTCCATTGAGGCGTGAGAGGAAAGAGGGGGCGGGCCTTGGCCGGGTTGCGACGGGCGGGTCGGTCAAGCCTGGTGCGTCAGGCTTCGGGGTGGTGGCCGCTCAAGGGCGCAGCGCCCGAAATCTATACGTCATTGACGCAGAGTGCACGAAGGACCACATTCGACCATGAGCGATCGTCTGATCACTGTCGTCGAGACGCCGGAATATCTGCGGCGGGCCAGGGCGGTCGGCATGAGCGACGAGGATCGCGCGGCCCTCGTGAGCCTGCTAGCGGCCGACCCGACCGCGGGCGTCGCGCTTGGCGGCGGGCTCTACAAGATGCGGCTCGCCCGGCCGGGCGGCGGCAAGAGCGGCGGGTGGCGCGTGCTGCACTTCTTCCGCAACGAGGCGACGCCGGTGTTCCTGCTGTCGGTGTTCGGCAAGAACGAGAGGGCGAACATCACGGCGGCGGAGCGGGCCGAACTGACGGCGATCTGCGACCTGATCGCCGCAACCTACGGGAGGCGGGCATGAGCGAGGCGTATCAGAGCGTCCGGCGCGGTCTTGAAGAGGCGCTGGCCTATGCCGAGGGTCGGCGCGACGGCGCGGTCACCCACGAGGTCCGCGTGCCCGAGCCGGACGTGGCGGCGATCCGCGCCCGCTCGGGGCTGTCGCAGACGGCGTTCGCGCGCAGCATCGGCGTGGCGGTCGGCACCCTGCGCGGCTGGGAACAGGGGCGGCGACGGCCGGAAGGCCCGGCGCGCGTGCTCCTCGCACTGATCGAGAAGCGGCCGTCGCTGGTGCAAGAGGCGTTGAGCGAGAGGTTTGATGGAAAGGCATCCGTTGGGTGACGACAGGTCATTTCGTTCACGACGCGGCGCGCACAAGCGGGAAGGTGTAGGGCAGCGCCAGCTCCGGCTGCGTTCCCTCGCAAATTCAAAGCTGACTTCCGAAATGCGAACATCCACGAAGCATCCCTGGGCTCATGGGCGTGTCGTGACGATGGCCGCCTCCCTTGCCATATATGCTACCAAGTAGCATGTTCACGGTCAGAGCGGAGGTGGTCATGTCCGTAAAGGCGTCGGTCTCGATATCGGAACAGCAGGAATCGTTCGCCCGCGGCCTCGTCGGCGAGGGGCGCTACGCGAGCCTGAGCGCCGTGGTTCAGCGCGGCCTCGACCTGCTGCGCGAGGAGATCGAGGCGAAGGAGGCGGAGCGGGTCGCGCTGCGGGCGCTCATGCGCGAGCGCGGCGAGGGGCCGTTCGTCACGCTCGACGAAGGGCGCCGGGACACCGAGGCGATGCTGGCCGCGAAGCGCCGCGCGCGTGGCCTATAGGGTCAGGCGCGCACGGGCCGTCACGGCGGACCTCGCGCGCATCCACGACCACCTCGTCGAAAGCTACTGCGACCTTGGAGACGGGATGACGGACGCTCTCGACCGGGCCGACGGTCGCGTGCGGGTCATCGACGACGCCATGATGCGGCTCGGCGCCATCCCCCATCAGGGGACGCTGTGCGAGGATATCGTGCCTCGGCTGCGCCGCGTCCCGAAGGACAAGACGATCCTCTATTTCATCGCCGACGACGAGCTTGCCGAGGTTCGCGTCCTGGCCGTCTTTTTCAGCGGCCAGGATCACCTGCGCCACATCGTCGAACGGCTCGACACCCGCCGCGCCCATCATCCCGACGACGAGGCAGAGAGCTAGTGGGAACGGGCCGCCACCATGGCCGTGTCTGATACAATCCCGTCCGCGCAGAACTGCGGCGACGGAACTTCCGGCACACGCCCCGGTTACGCAGCGACCGGAGGGCTCGCAGAAGCCGCCAGACGATCGTCGCCGACTGGAGCCGGCCTCCGCGATCTGCCAGGGAAAAGAGACCCCATGTCCATCACCGAGGAAACGCCGAGGGCGTATGGCGACGGCGACGCCCCCCACTGGAGCGGCGTCACGCCGGCCGACGATGCGCGCACCATCATGATCAACCGGGTGTCCTGGGGCGCCGTCGCCGCCGGCGTCGTCGTGGCGCTGGTGACCCAGGCGCTGCTCAACATGCTGGGGGTCGGCATCGGCGCCGCGACCCTCGACCCGCTGGCCGGCGACAGCCCGACGCTGCGCTCCTTCTCGACGGGAGCCGCGATCTGGTGGGTGGCCAGCGGCATCATCGCGGCCTTCATCGGCGGCGCGGTCGCCGGCCGCCTGTGCGGCCGGCCCAAGGCCTCGACCGGCAGCTGGCACGGGCTGATCGCCTGGGCCGCCACCACGCTCCTGATCTTCTGGATGATGGCGAGCGCGGTGGGCGGCCTGATCGGCGGCACCTTCAACGCCGTCGGCAGCGCGCTGGGCGGCGTCGGCAAGGCGGCCGGCGGCGCGATCCAGGCGGCCGCGCCCGGGATCGTCCAGGGCAACGACCTGTTCGGGCGGATCGAGCGGCAGGTGCGCAGCGCGATCGGCGGCAACGACCCGGCGACCCTGCGCGACGATGCGGTGGCCGCGATGCGCGCGGCCACGACCGGCGACCCGGCCCAGGCGGACGCGATGCGCGAGCGGGCGGCCCAGGCGCTGATGCGCGCCCACAACGGCGTGGCCGCCCAGGGTGCGACGGGCGCCCAGGGTAGGCCCGGACAGACCACGCCGGGCCAGGATGCCGCCGCACCGGGCTTCGCCGGCCAGCCGATGACCATCGAGGATGCCCGCGCCCGCGTCGCGGAGTATGAGCAGCAGTACCGGGCGGCGGCCGAGGAGGCCCGGCGCACGGCGACCGAAGCCGCCGACGCGACCGCCAAGGCGGTGTCGCGCGCCTCGCTGCTCGGCTTCATCGCCCTGCTGCTGGGCGCCGTCGCCGCCTGGATCGGCGGCCGGGTGGGCACGGTCGAGCCGACGGTGACGGTGCGTCCGGCGGCCCTGCGCCGCTGACCCCGCAACGGGCCGGGGCGGACATGGCCCCGGCCCGATCGCGGCAGCCCCCGCCCGGCCCGCGCCTTCAGGCGATCGCGAAGTCGTCGGCCGAAAGCTGGTTCTTGAAGATCCCCTCCAGCGTGATGCCCTGGAGCGGGTCGTCGCCGAGGCGCAGGAACACCCCGTCCGGACCGTCCTCCAGCAACGCCAGGATGTCGGCGAAGCCGCCGATCGCGACCCCGTTGAGCAACCCTTCCGGCCCGACCTCCAGCCGCACCGCGTCGCCGCCCATCAGGTCGTAGTCCGTGACGCGGTCGAGGCCGCCGTTCTCTCGATAGACGAACTGGTCGGCACCTTCGCCGCCCGTCAGGGTGTCGTCGCCGCGGTCGCCGGACAGCACGTCGTTGCCCTGGTCGCCGAACAGCCGGTCGTCGCCCTGGCCGCCCCAGACGAAGTCGTGCCCCGCCCCGCCATGGACGAGGTCGTCGCCGAGGTCGCCCAGCGCCCAGTCGTTGCCGTCGCCGCCTCGGACGGTGTCGTTGCCCTGCCCGCCCCAGACGACGTCCTCGTCGGCGCCGCCGTCGACCAGGTCGTCCCCGGCATTGCCGTTCAGCCGGTCGCGGCCGCCGTCGCCAGAGATGGTGTCGCCGCCGCCCATGCCGTAGATCGTGTCGGCGCCGCTGGTCCCCCAGAAGCGCTCGGCACCGTCGCCGCCCGAAGCCGGCGGACGCCATATCGGCCCCTCGCCCGCGGTGACCTCGATCGTCACCACGGCGCTGTCGCTGCCGCCCCGACCGTCCCCGACCGTGTAGACGAAGCTGTCCGTGCCCGGCAGCGCGCCGCCCGGATGGTAGGTGAAGCCGCCCTCGGCGTTCCAGGACAGGACGCCCAGGCTGGTGCCCTTGGTCACGCCGACGACGGCCAGCGGGTCGCCGTCCGGATCGCCGTCGTTCGCCAGCACGCCGGGACCGGGAACCGCGAGGGTCCGGCTCCAGGCGACCGCGTATCGATCGTCCACCGCCACCGGCGCCTGGTTCGCCGGCTCATCCGGCAGGGGCGGCGGTGCGGGCGGCGGCGCCTCGCCGAGCAGCACATAGGCCAGGCCGGCCTGCGGCAACGGAAAGCCGGGGGAACCGATGATGATGTCGGCACCGCCGTCGCCGTTGACGTCGCCGGCACGGCTGACCGAAAAGCCGAGGCCCGCCACGCTCGAATCGTCGATGCCGGGAATGACGAAGCCGTCGCTGCTGCCGTCCAGCAACGACAGCTCCACATCCGCGACATAGCCGCCGGACCGGCCGAAAACGACGTAGGCTATCCCGCCGAGGGCCGTCCACGGGGTGCCGATGACCAGGTCATCGACCCCGTCACCGTTGAAATCGCCGATGCCATCGACCGAAAAGCCGGTGATGAGCGCCGATTCTCCAGCGTTCACGACGAAGCCGTCGCTGCCGGTCGTGAAGCCCGACAGATCGATCGTCTGGCCGCGCAGCCCGGCCGGCCGGCCGTAGACGACATGGACCAGCCCGCCGTCATCGGCGGCCCCGGGGCTGCTGATGATCAGGTCGGCGACCCCGTCGCCGTTGACATCCCCGGCCGCGCTCACCGACAAGCCGAGACCGCCGCCGCTCTCCGAATCGATGATCGTCAGCCCGTCGCTGGCGAGCGCGGAGGCATCGAGCGGGCCGAACCCGCCCGACTTGCCGAAAACGACGTAGACGTGCCCCTTCTGCCCGCCGCTCGAAGTCGCCGGCGCCCCGACGACCAGGTCATCGATACCGTCGCCATTGAGGTCGCCCGCCCCATGGACGGAAGCGCCGAGGTCCCCCTGTTCGGTGACGCCGTTGATGACGAAGCCCAGGCTGTTGACGACCGCGAAGCCCGACAGCTGGATGGTCTGGCCGCGCAGTCCGTCCGGCGTATCCTCCCGCCCATAGACGATATAGGCGGCGCCCACTCCGGCCGGCAGCCTGTCGTAGTGCGAGGCGCCCACGATCACGTCGTCGATGCCGTCGCCGTTCACGTCCCCCGCGGCGGCGACCGAAACCCCGACCATCTCGACCGTGCCGCCAAGGATCACGAAGCCGTCGCTGTTGAGCGCATCGAGGTCGACGGACGGGCCGAAGCCGCCCGCCTTGCCGAAGACGACATAGCTCCTGCCGACGCCCGCGTCGGCCTCGACCGCACCCACGATCACGTCGCCGATGCCGTCCCCGTTGACGTCGCCCGCGTTGCTGACCGACCAGCCGGCGGCCTCGTGGTCGGAGCGACCGACGATGACGAACCCGTTCGCGCCGTCGAGGTCAGAGACCGCCAGTCCCGTGCCGAAGCCGGCCTGGCGGCCGAACACGACATAGGCTCCGTCGACATAGGGCGCCCCGACGATCAGGTCGTCGATCTGGTCCCCATTGACGTCCCCCGCCGTGCTGACCGACCAGCCGAAGCCGCCGTCCGCGCACACGCCGGCTATCGTGAAGCCGATGCTGGCATCCAGAGTCGACAGGTCGATCGCCATGCAGCCCCCCACCATCCAGGAAGCCCGCTTCCGCGGGCGGGGGAACGCCCGCACCGATGCCGACGCGCGATCCGGGATCGCCGCTCAACACCACCGCCTACGGAACCGTAGCCCCCTTCGCAGAACAGGCCACAGACCGGGTCGGCGGACAATCGGATTCGCCGGCTACAGCGCCCGGCGGAAGGTCAGGTTGATCCGTGCGGCGCCGGTTTCCGGATGCGTCCCCTCCCTCAGGGCCAGCACCCCGTGGAAGGCCAGGCGCGAGGCGCCGCCCCAGACCACCACGTCGCCATGGTCGAGCGCGATGCGGCGGACCGAATCGGCCCGGCGGCTGCCGCCGAACTGGAAGGTGGCGGGCAGGCCGAGCGAGACCGAGACGATCGGCTGGGCGTAGTCGCGCTCGTCGCGGTCCTGGTGCAGCGACAGGCGGGCACCCGGCCGGTAGCGGTTGACGAGGCAGGCATCGGGCACGAAGCCCGGATAGCCCGCCTCGGCCGCCGCCCCTTCCGCCAGGGCCTGGAACGCGGCCGGCATCGCCGGCCAGGGCCGGCCGCTGGCCGGGTCGGTCGCCCCGTAGCGGTAGCCGCGCCGGTCGGTGATCCAGCCCGCCCGGCCGCAATTGGTCATGGCGACCGACATCTCGAAGCCGCCCGGCGTCACCATGTGGCGAAAGGGTGCGGCCGCGGTCACCGTCTCGACCGCTTCCAGAAGCGCCGCTGCCGGCAGGGCCCGGCCGCGCAGCAGCACCGCGCCCGCCGCCAGGTCCTCCCGCGGCGGCTTGCCGTCGCCGAACAGGTCAGCCATCGGCCGCGTCACCGAGGCTCGGGTGCAGCACCGGGCGATAGCCCGCCGCCAGCGCCCTGACCGTCGAGGGCGGGGTGAGCAGCGACAACCCGCCGGGCACGCCCGGCGCCGGATGATAGCCGCCCGGCGTCCAGCGCCAGGGCCGCCCGGCGAGGATCGCGAACATCCCGTCCGCGGCCGCCACCATGGCGCCGTCCGGCAATTCCCGCAGCGGAACTTGCAGTTCGTGGCGCCGCTTGGCGCGGCCGTCCAATCGTTCGGCATGCAGGACGGCGTCCATCGCGTCGGCGTCGCCCGCCCCGCCGGTCCCTGCGACCCAGGCGGCCTGGAACCGGCGCGCCTCCGCCCGGCGGCAGTAGAAGCAGGGCCGGTGCCCGGCTGCCAGCGCCGTCGCCTCGTCGAGGAAGAAGAGCTCCGTCCAGCTGCGTCCGCCCATCACGTCGCGGCGCACGCCCTTCCAGCTGCGGGTGCAGACGATCCAGCGCCGCGACGTCCAGCGCCGCGGCAGGAGCGTGCGGCGGGCCGGATCGTGGAGGATGCCGCGGTTGCCGGTGAAGAGACCGCGCTCGGGGATCGCGACGATCTCGCCGTCCGGCAGCACGCGGTTCTGGAGCGGCATGGCGTCCCGACCTATCCGAGCCGGCCGATGATCTCCATCGCGGCCGCCGGATTCGCCACCTTGTGGCCGCTGATGACGTAGAGGAAGACATCGCGCGGCGGGCCGGCTTCGACCGGGGCCACCGTCTCCAGCCCGTCCGGCGCCTGGCCGGCGGCCCAGGCCCGCGCCCGCTCCGCCCAGCGGTCGAGCGCCTTGGGCGGATAGCCGGCCGCCGGTCCCTCCCCGGTTCCCATGATGCGGGCATAGACGAAGTGCGCGGTCGGGTCGGCGATCTGCGGATACTCCGCATCGCCGGCGACGACGATGGCGACCCCATGCTCGCGGGCGAGCGTGACGAAAGCCGGGTCCTTGAAGCTGTCGTGGCGGACCTCGACGGCGTGGCGGAGCGCCCGGCCTTCGACGCGGGCCGGCAGGAGCTTGAGGAAGGCCGCGAAATCGTCCGGGTCGAAGCGCTTGGTGGGCGCCAGCTGCCAGTTGATGGGCCCGAGCTTGTCCTTCAGTTCCAGCACGCCGCTGGCGAGGAAGCGCTCGACGGACTCGCCCGCCTCGGCCAGGACGCGCCGGTTGGTGGCGAAGCGCGGGCCCTTCAGCGCGAAGACGAAGTCGTCCGGCGTCTCGTCGTGCCAGCGGGCGAAGCTCTCGGGCTTCTGCGAGCCGTAGAAGGTGCCGTTGATCTCGATCGAGGTCAGCTTGCGGCTGGCGAACTCCAGCTCGCGCCTGTGGACCAGGCCCTCGGGATAGAAGGGCCCCCGCCAGGGCTCGTAGGTCCACCCGCCGATGCCGACCCGGATACGGCCCGTCTTCGCCTTCGCCATGCCCTCTCTCCCCCGGAAGTCGCCGCCCGTCAGCGGCGGTCGCGCTCCTGCGGCGTCACCGGCACGACGCGCAGCCGGCCGCCGCTGATCACCGACAGTTCCGTCACCCGGCCGATGCGCTCGCCGCCCAGCAGCCGGACCAGGTCGTCGGCGCCGGCCACCGGCTGCCCGTCCAGGGCGACCACGATGTCGCGCTCGGCCAGGCCCGCGCGCGCCGCCGGCCCGTCCGGCTCGACCGTGGTGATGATCACCGCCAGGCTGCTGTCGATGCCGACCTGGCGGGCCAGCCGGCGCGGCACCGGCAGGGTCTGGGCGGCGACGCCGATGAAGGCGCGGCGCACCCGGCCATGGCGCAGGATCTCGCTCAGCGCATGGCTGGCGGTGTTGCTGGAGACGGCGAAGCAGATGCCCTGCGCCCCGGCGATCACCGCCGTATTGATGCCGATCACCTCGCCCCGGCTGGACACCAGCGGGCCGCCGGAATTGCCGGGGTTGAGCGCGGCATCGGTCTGGATGACGTCGTCGATCAGCCGGCCGGTCCCCGCCCGCAGGCTGCGGCCGAGCGCGGACACCACGCCCGAGGTGACGGTCGATTCGAAGCCGAGCGGGTTGCCGATCGCCACCACCAGCTGGCCGCGCCGCAGCGCCTTGGAATCGCCCAGGCGGGCGGCCGCCAGGGTCACCCCCGCGGTCACCCGCAGGACGGCGAGATCGGTGTGCGGGTCGTCGCCGAGGACGGCCGCTTCCAGCTCGCGCCCATCGGAGATGGCGAGGCGCACCAGACGGGCGCCCTGGACGACGTGGCTGTTGGTGAGGACGAGGCCGTCCGGCGAGACGATGACGCCGGACCCGGCACCGCCCCGCCGCCCGCTCGCGCGGTCGGCGGCGACCGCGACCCGGACGACCGACGGCCCGACGCGGTCGACGACGCCGGCCACCGCCTCGGAATAGGCATCGAGCAGATGGCCGTCGCCGGCAACCGGCAGCGGGGACGGCGCCGCCGGACCGAGGGGCGAATCGAGCGGCGGATCGTCGTCGAGAATATGCAGCAGTCGGGTATCGAGCATGGCGAGGGGGACCCTAGGACAAACCGTAGCCGCCTATATGGGGTGGCGCCAGCCGGGCCGCCATCCGCCGGCCGTCACCCCGCGCGCACGGCCGGCGGCTGCAGGTCCACGGCCGCGCGCAGGCTGCCGTCCATGTAGAAGGGCACCGAGCCATGCTCGTGGACGATGCGCCACGCCTCGGCCTCGCGCCGCAGCCCGACCGTCCGGCGCGTCCACACGCCGACCTCCTCGCCATCGGCCTTGGTGCCGCTGATCCGCAGGAAGCCGTGGCAGAGCGCGAGGCCCCCTTCGGCGATGATCGCCAGGTCGCGCAACTCGTAGCCGATGCCCCCGCGCCAGGTGGCGAACCAGTCGACGAGCGCCTGCCGGCCCTGTTCCCGCTCGCCCGCGGTGGCCAGCGGCGGCGCCAGGTCGAAGCGCACGACGCCGGGCGCGTAGACGGCGAGCGCGCCTTCGGCGTCCTTGCGCCGGATCGCCGCGGCATGGGTCTCGAACAGGTTTCGGATTTCCGTATCGACGGTGGTCATGGGATGCTCCTCGGGTCAGGACTGAATGTCCCGAGGACGCGGGGCCGAGCGGCGATCCGACATCGCCGGCCCGAAAAGTCCCGCGGTGCCCAGGCGGATCAGGGGAGCTCGCGGGCGATCCAGTCGGTGATCGAGCCATGGCGAGGCACCCAGCCGAGCCGCTCCGTCGCGACCCGCCCGCGCACGCGGCTGTTGGAGCCGAGCGCGAAGACGGCCCGCTCGCGGCCCCAGAAGTCGACCGCCTCGGCCGCCGGCATCGACTGCGCCGGCCCCAGGCCGAGCCGTGCCGCGATCGCCCGAACCACCTCCCCCAGCGCCTCCTCGCCGCTTTCGACATAGAGGAAGGTGCCGGGCGCGGCCTTCTCCAGCGCGAGGCCGTAGAGCGCCGCCACGTCGGCGATGTGCACGTTCGACCAGCGATTGAGGCCGCGACCGATATAGCGGGCGACGCCGGTGGCCCGGGCCTGGCGCACCAGGGCCGGCACCTGCACGCTTTCGGCCGGGGCGCCCAGCGCATTGCCATAGATCATGGTGTTGCAGAGGACGACCGGGCGAATGCCGGGCGCGTCCAGCACCCGCCGGTCGAGGGCGACGCGCGCGGCCTTGTCCGGCTCCGGCTCGATCGGTGTGTCCTCGTGGAAGATGCGCTCGGACGGCTCGCCCATCGCCTCGTCGGCGACGATGCTGCTGCCGCTGGTATGGAGCAGGGGCTTGCCCGAGCCGGCCAGCCCGGCGATCAGCGCCTCGACGGCGCCGCGATGGTCGCTGCTGGCGGCGTTGACGACGCCATCGGCGGCCCGGGCTTCGGCCTGGAGCAGCGCCGCGTCGTCGAGCGTGCCCACGACCGGCTCGATGCCGTGCGCGGCGACGGCCGCCGCCTTGGCATGGTCGCGGACGAGGCCGCGGACCGCATGGCCTGTGGCGATCAGCCCCGCCGCGATCCCGCCGCCGATGAAGCCGTTCGCCCCGGTCAGGAAAATTCGCATGCTGAATGTCCCCTCGTCGCGTGCATCGCCGACATCTGGGAACTCCAGCGGCCGGCGCCTACCCGTCCGCCATGTGGTAATGCTCGACCAGGGCCGCCAGCCGGTCGGCGTCGGCGATGTGCAGCCCGTCCGCCTCGCGCTTCACCACGCCGTGGCGGACAAGGTCGCCCAGGACCCGGGCCACGGTCTCGCGCGTCGTGCTGGCACGGCTCGCGACGTCCGAATGGCGCGGCACGGGGCAGATGCGGTCCGGGCCGCCATCTCCGTCGTCGGCCCGCGCGAGGCGCAGCAGCTCGCCGCACACCCGGCTCTGCGCCCCGATGGTGCTGAGGTCCATGATCCGGCCGTTGGCCGACCGGATGATCCCGGCCAGCCGCCGCATGATCGCCAGCGCCAGCCCCGGATGCTCCTTCATCAACCCCAGGAAGGCGCTCGGCACCAGGCTGGCGATGATCGTGTCCTCGAGCGCCACCACCGTCGCCGACCGCGCCGCCCCGTCGATCGCCGCCAGCTCGCCGAAGAAGCCGCCGGCCGGCACGTCGTCCAGGCTGACCTCGCGCCCGTTGGCCGAGTAGTTGACGATCCTGACCCGGCCGCTGGTGACGAACAGCACGTCGCGGCTATCGCTGTCGCGATCGATGATCTGCTCGTGGGCGGTGAAGCGCCGCCAGTGGCAGCGCCGGGCGACCGCCGCGCGATCGTCCGGCGCCAGGACCGACAGGAGGTCGATCCCGTCGAGCGACTGGGGAAAGGCGGGCGCCTGGGCGGGGGGCGGATTCATCGCAGTTCAGGGGCGATCATATCCCGATGCCGCGCAACGGGCCACCGGCTGCGAGCCGCCCCTCGATCACCGCATGGAACTGAACGAGCGTCCCGTCGTCGAGCGCCCGGCAGGCGGCGAGCGCCGCCCCGGCCGCGTCCCGGTCGCCCGCCTCCAGGGCCTGGCGCAGCTCGGCATGGGCCGCCGCCAGCCGGCGGAACTCCTCGGTCGCGGCCAGTTCCCGGCCGCCCAGCAAGGCATGCACCCGGACCGGGCGAACGGTGCCGCGCACCACCGTCTCGTCCAGCTCGATCGTCGCCATGCCGGGGATGGCCGCCCGCGTCGCCTCGCCGATGACGATCGCCACGCCATAGATCCGCGACAGCCCCTCGAAGCGGGCGGCGAGGTTGACCGTGTCGCCCAGCGCCGAATAGTCGAAGCGGCGGACCGAGCCGAAATTGCCGACGCAGCAGTCGCCGGTGTCGATGCCGATGCCGACCGCGACCGGCAGCATCGCCGGCGGCAGCACCGCCTCCAGGTCGCGGTTGATGCCGGCCAGGCGCCCGGCCATGGCCAGCGCCGCGCCGGCGGCCCGGGCGGCGTGGTCCGGATCGTCGAGCGGCGCGTTCCAGAACGCCATCAACCCGTCGCCCATGAACTTGTCGACCGTCCCGCCGCTTTCCAGCACCTCGTCCGACAAGGGCGTCATCACCCGGTTGACGAACTCCGTCAGCACCTGCGGGTCGAGCTCGCCGGCCCGGCGCGAGAAGCCGCGGATGTCGCAGAACAGCACCGACAGCCGGCGCGTCTCGCCCCCCAGCACCAGCCGGTCGGGACGCGCGGCCAGCCGCTCCACCAGCACCGGCGACAGGTAGCGCTGGAAGGCGTCGCGCACCCGGCGGCGCTCGGTTTCCATCCGCTGGTAGAGGACGACCATCTGGCCCGCGAAGACGAGCGCCAGGGCCGCCACCGGATAGGTGGCGTCGAGCAGCAGGCTCTCGCCCGAGAAGGCCATCGCCGCGGTCGCCCCCGCCCCGGCCATTCCGAAGACGGTGGTGGCCGCGGCCGCCGGCAGGCCGCGCCAGGCGGCCAGGACCATGGCCATCAGCGCCACCAGCGCCGCATAGCCGGCCTCGCCCAGGCCGGCCCAGCTCGGCCGGACCAGGGTCTGGCCGAGCAGCATGTTGGCCACCGCCTCGGCCTGGACGTCGACGCCGGCCACCGCCTGGGCCATCGGCGTCGTCCGCAGGTCCTTCAGTCCGGCGGCGCAGGTTGTCGAGCGTTCTCATATAGACTTGAGATGCCATCTCGTGTACGTTACACTTTTGTTTTGTATGACACGTCGACCACCGAGATCTACACTATCCTCTTCGTCGGCAGCGTCAGATGTGTATCAGCGACAGCGCGCATCCATCGGCACCAGCAGGTTGCCGATGCGCGCGACGATCCGCCCGTCCGGCTCGCCCCGCAGCAGGTGGCCGGCCGCCCCCTGGGCGACCCGCAGGGCCTCGGCCGCCAGCGAGGGCACCGGGCGGCCGTCGAGCGCCAGGAAGACCGGCAGCCGCCGCACCACGCCGTCGCGGTCGGGCACCGCGTTGATCGCCCCCTCGCCCTTGGCCGCGGCCGCCAGCAGCGGCAGGCTGCGCACCACCCCGGCAAAGGGCAGCAGGCCGGCCGCCGGGTCCGGGCCGACCGTGGCGATGCCGGCCTTGCCGTCCGCCGCGGCCCCCGTCGGCTGGCTGACCAGGGCCAGGCCGAGCACGCCACGGGCGTCGCCCAGCGCCGCGGCGAAGCGGCGGTCGGTCGCGGTCGCGCCGTCGGCGCCGCGGTCGCCGCGGTCGGGCTCGGCGAACAGCATGTCGAAAACGACGGCAGCGGCGCCGGCTTCGTTCAACCGCTGGACGAGATCGGCCAGGACCGAGCGGGGCCAGGGCCACTGCCCGATGCGGGCGAGCGAAGCTTCGTCGACATCGACGACTCGGACGGGTACCGGCTCGACCGCGCGCGGGAACCAGCGCTGGAGCTGGTCGAAGCCGGCCAGGCGCACCGCCTCGACCGCTACCGGATCGGCGATCCGCAGCAGGGTCGCAACCAGCAGGATTGCCACGGCCACGGCGGCCTGCACCGCCCCGATCCGTCCCCCGCCGCCCCTGCCCGCCCTCGTTCCGGCCCGTCCTCGGCGCACGCCCGTCCCCCTCTGCCCCTTGAGCGCGACGATGGCGCGGTGTAGGGCTTCCCGGCAAGTTCGACGTCGACGGCACGGGGGTGCGGTGAGCGGCAGGGGGGCTCCTTTCGCCAGCATTGTCATGGCCTTGCTCCTGGGGATCGGGCTCGCGAGCCCGGTCCGGGCGCAGGAGGAGGACACGCGCGCGCTGTTCCGGTCGATCCTGGCCAACCCGACCGACGTGGCAGCCAACCTGCGCTATGCCCGCGCGGCGGAGGCGGAGGGCAATCCCCGCAAGGCCCTGATGGCCTATGAGCGAATCCTGTCGGTCGCGCCCGCCAACCGCGAGGCCCTGCGCGGGGTGCAGCGGCTGACCGGCGGCGCCTCGACCGTGGCCCGGCCGGGGGAGGCGCGCACCGACATCGTCGTCGGCCTCGGCGTCCAGTACGAGAGCAACCCGCGCCTGTTCGACAACCAGTTGTCCGGCAACGACGACCTGTCGGCCGTGGGCCTGGTCCGGGTGGAGGATGACCGGCTGCTGTTCGGGCAGCGATGGAAGAGCCGGGCCAACGCCCAAGGCCGCCTCTATCGCACCTTCGACGACGGCTCGCTCGGCTATGCCGGCATCGATACCGGGCCGGTCTTCGCCGTCGGCAACGGGGCCGAGCTGCGGCCGCTGGTCGGCCTGGAGCATGCCCGGCTCGGCAGCGGATCGCTCTTCTCGTCGGCCTATGGCGGGGTCGAGCTGGCCTTGCGCGACGCCGGCCCGCTGCGCGGCATCGACGGGCTGGTGTCCTTTGCCGACTTCTCGGACCGCTATCCCGGCCGCGACGGCTTCCTGTTCCGCCTCCGGCCGCAGTTCGCCTGGGGCGGGCTGCTGTTCCCGGGCGACCGGCTGAGCGTCGACCCGGAGATGACCTACAATGCCGCCGTCGGCGAGGATCACCAGTACCGCTACTGGTCGATGGGGGCGGCGGCGTTCTATGCGGCCCCGCTGTCCGGCCCGTTGGCCGGCTTCCAGCAGCTCCATGCCGGGCCCGAGCTGACGGTGGAGCACCGGCGCTATGCCGGCCGCATGCCGGGCCTGGACGAGGACCGCCGCGACTGGCGCCTCAGCCCAGGCCTGCGCCTGATCGGCAGCGGATTCCTGGAGCAAGACCTGTCGGTCGTCCTGCGCTACTATATAGACAACAATCGCTCGAACGAGGCCGACAAGGAATATACCAACCACACGGTCAGCCTCGTGCTCTATCGGAGGTTCTGATGCATCGCATGGTTCCAATGCTGCTGGGCGGTCTGCTGGCGGGCGGAATCCTGGCCCCCGCGGCATCACTCGCGGCCGACCGCGACATCGGCGTCAGCGCGATCGTCGTCAACAAGGTGCAGGCGGCGATCGGCAGCCGCGACCGGGCGCTGCGGGTGGGGGACCGCGTCTTCCAGAACGAGCGCATCGACACCGGCCCGGACGGCCGCACCCAGATCCTGTTCCTCGACGAGACGACGATCACGGTCGGCCCCAACTCCTCGGTCGTGCTCGATACCTTCGTCTACGATCCCGACCGCGGCCGCCACTCCGTGGTCATCGAGGCGACCCAGGGCGTGCTGCGCTTCGTCTCGGGCAGCGGCAACAGCCGCGCGTTCGAGATCCGCACCCCGGTCGCGACGGTGGGCGTGCGCGGCACCATCCTCGACATCCTGGTCGCCAAGGACGGCGCGACCACGGTGATGGTGGTCGAAGGCGCCGCCGACCTGCGCTCGCTCGGCTCCGGCCGGATCGAGGCGCTCGACCGGATCGGCCTCGCCTCGACCGTCGCCAGCCGCCAGTCGGCGCCGACCCCGCCCGCCCCGCCGTCCGACGCGGTGCGCAGCCGGCTGCGGGTGCTGGCGCCGTCAGGCGAGCGCCAGCTCGCCACGGTCGACGGCCTGACCATGCCGTCGACGGCCGACACCAGGGGCGGCATCGTCATCGACAGCACCCTGCCGGCAGAGGTCATCCGGGATCGGCTGCGCAGCCCGGTCGGCGCGATCGGCGGCAGCGGGGGCCGACCGGGTGGCGACATCATACCGGTCGGGAGTCTGCCGGGCGGGGTTGCCAAGTAGCTCCGCAACGGCCAGACCGACATCGACGGGACCGGTCCCAGCCTCGGACCGAGCCTCTATGCAATCCTGCCAGGCGGGCCCCCGGGCCCGCCTGTCCTTCCTTCCGGTGCCAGACATGCTCGTCCGCTTCGTCCCGCTCATCGCGCTCGCCTCCCTCGCCGCCGCCTGCGCGGACCCCGCCGGGAGCGGGCCGGGCCCGCTCGGCGCCGGCGCCATGCCGCGGGTCGCCATCGGCGCCGGCGGGCCGGGCGGCACCTATGAGCGGATCGGGTCGGCGATCTGCGATGCCGTCACCGCCACCCCGGCCTCGCTGCCGTGCCAGCTGGTGGCGAGCGAGGGGTCGGTCGAGAACCTGCGCGCACTGCAGCAGGGCTCGGTCGGCTTCGCCCTGACCCAGGCCGACACGGCACTGGCGGCCGAACTGGGCGTCGGCCCCTTCAAGGACAAGGGGCCGGATCGCGGCCTGCGCTCGGTGCTGGCGCTCGGCATCGAGCCGCTGGCCGTGGTCGTGCGTGCCGATTCCGACATCGCGGGCTTCGCGGGGCTGAAGGGCAAGCGGATCGACCCGGGCGCCGAGGGGTCGGGCACCGAGCTCACCATGCGCGGCCTGATGCTGAGCCATGGCTGGACCATCGGCCGCGACGTGCGCACGGTCGCGGTACCGGCCGGGGCCTATGCCGATGCGCTGTGCAGCGGCCGGGTCGACGCCGTCGCCTTCATCGGGCCGCAGCCGAACCCGGCGGTCGAGGCCGCCGCATCGGCCTGCCCGGTCCGGCTGCTGTCAGTGGCCGGCCCGGTCATCAAGGCGGTGACCGTCGGCTACCCGACGATCGACCGCGAGACGATCCCGGCCGGCACCTATGGCTGGCTGGACGCGCCGGTGGAGACGGTCGGGCTGCAGATGCTGCTGGCGACGACCGAGGGCCAGGACGATGCCAGCGTGCGCGCGGTGGTGGAGGGCGTCCGCGGCGACCTCGCCCGCTTCAGGCGCGCCCACGCCTCGCTGCGGCGGGTCACGCCCAAGTCGATGCTGGTCGAGAACGACGTGCTGCGCCTGCACCCGGCGGCGGCCGAGGCCGGCACGGCCGCGGGCGTCGTCACCCGCGACGAGCTGTTCCTGCCGAAGTGACGGCGGACAGACCCTGCACGAAAGGGGGAGAGGCATGACCCCGGCCGAATTCGAAAGCTCGCTCGCCCAGCCGGAGCCGCCACCCGGCATCGGCGGCGCGCTCGGCGCCCTGTGGTGGGCGGCCAAGGACAACTGGCAGATCGGCCCGGGCTGGGCCGCCGCGCACGAGTTGGCCCAGTCCGACGAAAGCCGCAGCGGCGCCTGGGCGCACGCCCACCTGCACCGCATCGAGGGCGACCTGGCCAATGCCGGCTACTGGTACCGCCAGGCCCGCCAGCCCGAATCCCGGGCGCCCCTGCCCGAGGAATGGCGCCAGATCAGCGCCGCGCTGCTCGACCGGCTGGCGCCCTGACGGGCGCTGCCGGCGCCACGGGCAGCGGTGCCGGGCGGACGATCGGCGCCAGGTCGGCCTCGAGTTCGGCCAGCATGGCCGCCAGCGCGACATTGAGCCCGCCGACCAGCGCCGTGGCGCTGCCATCGGCCACCGGACGGGTCTGGCGATACTGGCGCTGGAACAGGATCGGGGTATTCGCCGCGCGGACGTCGATCAGCAGGAACTGCGCTTCCAGCACCGCGCGGTCGACACCCCCCGCCTTCTCGCCATAGACCACCGTCAGGGCCCCTTCCAGCGCGTAGCGCGCGTCGGCCTGGCTGGTGGAGGCGACGGCGGCGCGGAAGAGGCCGCTGCGGTCGAGCCATTCCCGCGCCTCGTCGCCCAGCATCGCCGCGGGCGCGGCGAAGAAGACGTTGTAGAAGTCGGTCCGGAACGCGCCGGGGGCGGTGGCGAACACGAGTTCCCGGCCCTCGTAGCCGGGCGAGGCGCGGAAGCGGCGGACCGCCAGCACCTCGCCGCCGGCGGCGGGCGGGGTCGCCTCGCGGGTCGCATCCAGCGTGTAGTAGCGCTGCTCGACCGGCGGCTTCTCGAGCGGCGAGCTGCAGGCTGCGAGTGCCGCGGCCAGAAGGGCGAGGGTCCAGCGAGGATAGCGCGGCATCAGGGTTCGCTCCGTCGCGGAGGGGGCTGGCCGAAGAGAAGCTGCGAGGGATAGCGCTTGGCGCTCTCCGTCAGTTCCTTCAGGTTCTGCGAGATGGCGCCGAGATTGACCAGCAGGGTTTCGAGTTCCAGCTGGCCGGTCGCCAGGATGGCGTCGGCGCGGCGGGTCGCGCGCCCGGCCGTGGCGACCGTGTCCGGAAGCTGGGCGGCGGCGGCCCGGACCTCCGCCACGGTGTCGCGCAGGCCCTGGGCGATGGCGCGGATCGTGCCGCCGCCGAACTGGGTCGCCAGGTCCTGCGAGAAGCTGTTGAGCCGCATCGATATCTCGCGCAGGTCGATCAGCACGTTGCCGATATTGTCCTCGGCCGAGCCGGCGATGTTGCGCAGCCGCAGGGCTGCGTCGGCCAGGTTGCCGACCGCGGCCGACACCTGTTCGCCGCCGACCAGTTCCTGCACCCGGCGGTTGGTTTCGCGCAGCTCGCGCAGCAGCAGGCCGGCTTCCAGCACCACCTTCTCGAGGGGGGCTTCCTCCAGGCGGGTGAAGACCTGCTCGGCCGCGGTGCTGAGGCGGGAAATGACGCTGGGCGCCGACGGCAGGTAGAAGAAGTCCGGCGTCCAGGAGATCTGGAGCGGCGGGTTGCGGTCCGGCGGGACGTAGTCCACCTCCAGGTACGAGGTGCCGGTGATGCCCTGCGAGGCGAGCCGGGCGCGCAGCCCGTTGGAGACCAGCCGGCGCATGACCGCCTCGAGCTCCTGCCCCGACGAGGTGCCGCCGACTGCGTCGAGGTCGAGGCGCATGCGCACGGTGACGAGCTGGCCGACCTGGAAGTAGCGCGGGTCGTCCGGCGTCAGCTTGTAGGCGGTGCCGACGAAGGTGATCTGGCTGACGGTGCCGATCTTGACCCCGCGGTAGCGGACCGGCGAGCCGATGTCGAGCCCCTGCACCGATTCCTCGAGGTAGGTCTCCATCGTCACGGTCTTCTGGAACAGGGTGCCGCCGCCCAGCACGACGATGCCGGCGATGACCAGCATCAGGGCGCCGAAGACGAACAGCCCGACCCGGAAATAGTTGCGACCGCGTGCCGCCATGCGCCGTCTCCTATGCCGCCGGTGATGCAGCTGCCGGGGATGCGGCCGGGGCGGCCGCGGCGGCCATTGTCGCACCCGGCGGGTCTTCGGCCGCCGACCGGTGGAAGAACCGGCGGACGAAGGGGTGGGTGCTCTCGTCGCGCAGCCGGACCGGGGACCCTTCTGCGATGATGCCCTTGGTTTCCTTGTCCAGCATGATCACCCGGTCGGCGATGGCGAAGATGCTGGCCAGCTCGTGCGTGACGACGACGAAGGTGATGCCGAGGCTGCGGCGCAGCTGCAGGATCAGCTCGTCGAGCTCGGCCGAAGTGATGGGGTCGAGCCCGGCCGAGGGCTCGTCGAGGAACAGGATCTGCGGGTCGAGCGCCATGGCGCGGGCGATCGCCGCGCGCTTGCGCATCCCGCCCGAGATCTCCGAGGGCATGTGGAAGGCGAAGCCATCGAGGCCGACCAGCTTCAGCTTGGCCAGCGCCACCGCGTCGATCGCGGCATTCGGCAGACGGGTGAACTCTTCCAGCGGCAGGCGGACGTTCTCGATCAGGTTCATCGAGCCGAACAGCGCCCCCTGCTGGTACATGACGCCGATCATCTGCAGGATGGCCAGCCGCTCGGCCTCGTCGGCGCTGACGATGTCGTGCCCGCCGATGTCGATGCGCCCCTTCCAGGGCTCGTAGAGGCCGATCATGTGCTTCAGCAGCGTGCTCTTGCCGCAGCCGGACCCGCCCAGGATGACGAAGACCTCGCCGCGGCCGACGGTGAAGCTCAGATCCTCGAACAGCACGGCCGAGCCGAAGCCGGTGCGCATATGTTCCACGGAGATGATCGGATCGCCGGCCATGGCCTGATCGGTCCCCCGCGCCCTAGAGGTCGAGGTAGAAGAAGAGGACGGCGAACAGCCCGTCCGACAGGATGATCAGCAGGATGCCGGAGACGACCGAACGGGTGGTCGACTCGCCCACCGCCGCCGCCCCGGTCGTGGTCTGCAGCCCGCGCATGCAGCCGACGCCGCCGACCAGCAGGCCGAACACGGCCGCCTTGAACAGGCCGCCCAGCAGGTCGACATGCCCGGTCGAGTTGACGAGCTGGTTGAAGAAGGTGACCGGCGGATAGCCGAGCGAGATCATCACCACCATGCAGCCGAAGAGGCCCGCCACGTTCATGATCATGGCGAGGAAGGGCATGACGATGATGGCCGCCAGGACCCGCGGCACCACCAGGAAGCGGACCGGGACCAGCCCCATGGTGGTCAGCGCGTCGACCTCCTCGTTCACCTTCATGGTGCCGATCTCGGCCGCGAAGGCCGACCCGGTGCGCCCGGCCAGCATGACCGCGGCCATGAGCGGCCCCAGCTCGCGGATCAGCGACAGGGACACGAGGTCGGCCACGAACAGGTCGGCGCCGAAGCGACGCATCGGGATGGCCGACTGGAAGGCCATGATCAGGCCGATGAGGAAGCCCATCAGGGTCATGATCGGCACCGCCCGGACGCCCGCCGCCTCCAGCGCGATCAGGAAGTCGCCCCAGCGCAGCCGGCCCGGATGGCGCACCACCTCGACCAGATAGACCAGCACCTCGCCCACGAAGGCCACCTGGCGGGCCATCTCGCCGCCCATGTGATAGGCGGTCTGGCCGAGGCGCGAGATCGGCCCCAGCCGGGGCGGCGCCTGCACCACGGGCATCGCCACCACCCCCACCAGGTCGACCAGGGTCGCGAATTGCGGCTTCAGTCCCTCGATCGCGAAGGGCCGGTCGCCCGCCGCCGCGCGCAGGGCGCCCAGCAGCGCCACCCCGGCGCCGTCGCAATATTCGACCTGGGCGGCATCGACGGTGAGCCCTTGCCCGGCGCCGCCCCCGGGCCGGGCGGCATCCATCGCCGTCGTCCAGACCCGCGCCGTGCCGTCGGCATCGAGCCGGCCGGCCAGCACCAGCACCACGCCAGCCGGGGTGGTCTTCACCTCGGCACTGGCGGACCGGCCGGCCGCGTCGACCATGGATTGACCCCGAACCTGCTGCACCCTGCAGTCCCTAGCACGAATTCGGGGTTGTGTTCACGCCGCATGGGTCACGGATGGGCCGATCGCTATGCCCGCCAGCGCGACAGAGCCAGCATGGCGCCGCCGGCCAGCAGGCCCCAGAAGGCCCCGCCGATGCCGAAGAAGCCGATCCCGGATGCGGTCACGAGGAAGGTGATCGCCGCCGCCTCGCGGTCGCGCAGCTCCGCCATCGCCCCCAGCAGGGCGGCGGCGAAGGCGCCCAGCAGGGCCAGGCCGGCCACCGCCTCGATCAGGACCGGCGGGGCGGCCGCCACGAAGGCGGTGGCGGCACCCGCCAGCAGGCCCAGCACGACATAGCCGGCGCCGGCCACCACCGCGGCCCAGTAGCGCCGGGCGCGATCCGGATGGGCGTCGACCCCGGCGCACATCGCCGCCGTGATCGCCGCCAGGTTGACCGCATGGCCGCCGAAGGGGGCCCCCAGCAGGCTGAAGATGCCGGTCATGCGAAAGAGCGGTCCCGGCTCCGGCCGGTAGCCGTTGACCTGCAGCACCGCCATGCCGGGGATGTTCTGCGAGGCCATGGTGACGATGAAGAGCGGCAGGCCGATGCCGACCATGGTGGCCGGAGCGAATTCCGGCCAGACCAGGACCGGCTGCGGCCAGAGGGCGGCCCAGGGGACCGACGGCCCGTCGGCGGTCAGCGCGATGATGGCGACGGCCACCACCACCGCGGCCGGCACCGCATAGATGCGCTTCAGGCGCGCGACCACCGCCCAGACGATGATGATCGCCAGGCCCTGCAGCGGCAGGGCGGCCACCGCGCGCGCCGGCGCCAGGCAGAGGCCGAGCAGGACCCCGGCCAGCATGGCGTTGGCGATCGAGGCCGGGATCGCGGCCACCCAGCGGCCGAGCGGCTTCCACAGGCCCGCCGCCACGAGCAGCACCCCGCAGAAGAGGAAGGCGCCGACCGCGGCCGCGAAGCCGCCCTCCGGCACGCCCGACGCCGCCAGCAGGGCCGCCCCCGGGGTCGACCAGGCGATGCTGATCGGCTGGCGCCGCTGCAGGCTGAGGACGATGGCGCACAGGCCCATGGCGATCGACAGCGCCATCAGCCCGGACGCCGCCTCCGCCCGCGACGCGCCGACCGCGATCAACCCCTGGAGGACGACGGCAAAGGAACTGGCAAAGCCGACGAAGGCGACGAGCAGGCCCGCGATCGCGGCCTGGAGGGAGAAGGTACGCATGCCGGGCGAGGCTAGCGCGGCGCCGGGTCCGGCCGCCATGGCGGTCGTCACAGTCGGCGAAAATCCGGACCGCCTGCCCGCCTCGGCCCTATGCTGCGCGGTCCCTCCCGAATCGAAGCCCCCGGTGCCCAGACCCTCCTCCAAGCCGGCACCGCCCGGGATCGTCCTGCTGGCCGGCGTCACCGGCTTCGGCGCGGTCGCCATCGACAGCTTCCTGCCGCTGCTGCCGGCTCTGGCCGGCACCTTCCAGGTCACCGCGGCCGATGCGCAGATGGCGGTGGGCGCGGTCATGGTCGGCTTCGCCATCGGCCAGGTATTGTACGGCCCCCTCTCCGACCGCTTCGGGCGGCGCCTGCCGCTCCTCTTCGGCATGGCCCTGTTCACCGTCGCGGCCATGGCCGCGGCGGCGGCCGACAGCTTCGCGACCATGGTCGCGTGGCGCTTCGTCCAGGGCATGGGCGGGGCCGCCGGGTCGGTGATCGCGCGCGCCATCGTCCGCGACCTCCACGCCCGCGACGAGGCGGCCCGCCAGCTGTCCTACATGACGACCATCATGGGGACGATCCCGATCGCCGCCTCGTTCATCGGCGCGCAGCTGCTGGCCCATTTCGGCTGGCGTACGGTGCCGGCGGCGATGGCGGCCTATGGGCTGGTCGTGATCGCGCTGGTCGTGTGGCGCCTGCCCGAGACCAATCCGCGCCGCGGCCCGCCGGCGCCGCTGTCCGACCTGCTGCTCGGCTACCGGCAGGCGATCGGCCATCGCGCCTGCTTCGCCTTCGTCCTGACCAACATCGTGCTGACGACCGCCTTCTTCGTGTTCCTGTCGGCCTCGCCCTTCGTGCTCATCGCGGGCGGGCGGCTGCCGGCGGAGCTCTACGGCTTCGTCTTCGCGCTGGCGATCGGCGGGCTGATGGCGGGCGCCCTGCTCAACGGCCGGCTGGTCCGGCATTTCGGGGCGGACCTGCTGCTCCGCCGCGGCAAGGCGGCGCTCTGCGCCCTGTCGCCGCTGCTCGTCCTGTCGGGCACCGAGGCGGCCGGGCTCGTCCTCTTCCTGCCGATGCTGTTCCTGTTCCAGACCGCACTCAGCTTCGTCGGCATCAACGCCATTGCCAGCGCGCTCTCCGAGCTGCCGGCCCGCGCCGGCACCGTCTCGGCGCTGATCGGCGCCGGGCAGTTCGCCGCCGGTGCCGTCGCCGGCCGCTGGGCGACGGCGGCGATCGGCCAGGACCTGCTGGCGATGACGCTGTTCATGGCCGCCTTCGCCCTGGCCGGCATCGCCGTCCACCGGATGTCGGGGCCGCGACCGGCCGGCGCCCGGGGCCGATCGTGACCGGGCGGGAACGCGGCCCGCCCGGCATCGTCTTCCTGGCCGCGCTGGCCGGCTTCGGCGCGCTCAGCGTCGACGGCTTCCTGCCGCTGCTGCCGGGCCTGGCCGCCAGCTTCGGCCTGACGGCCGGCCAAGCCCAGCTGGCGCTGGGCGGGCTGATGCTGGGGATGGCGATCGGCCAGCTCGCCTACGGGCCCGTCTCCGACCGCTTCGGCCGGCGCGGGCCGCTGCTGGCCGGCATCGGCCTGTTCGGCGCGGCCAGCCTGATGGCGTCGGTCGCGCACGACTTCGAGGCGCTGGTCTTCTGGCGCTTCATCCAGGGGCTGGGCGCGTCCGCCTCGCCGGTGATCGTGCGGGCGATCATCCGCGACCTGCATGCCCGCGACGCCGCCGCCCGGCAGCTTTCCTACATGATGAGTCTGACCGGCGTGATGCCGATCGCCGCCCCCCTGATAGCCGCCCAACTGGTGCTGCAGGGCGGCTGGCGCATCGTTCCGATCGGCATGGCCGTGTTCGCCGTGACCATGGGCCTGCTGGCCGCCTGGCGCCTGCCGGAGACGCTGCCGGCCGAGCGCCGCGCCCGGCAGTCGCCCTGGCGGATCGCGCAGTTCTACCTCGACGTCGTCCGCCACCGGGTGTCGTTCGGATATGTCGTCACCAGCATCGTCCTGCAGACGGCGGTGCTGGTCTTCGTCTGTGCCTCGCCCTTCGTCATGATCGAGGGCCGCGGCGTGCCGACCGAGCTGTTCGGCTTCATCATCATGGTCGAGGTCGGCGGCCTGATGGCGGGTGCGGCGCTGAACGGCCGGCTCGTCACCCGCCTCGGCAGCGAGACGCTGCTCCGCCGCACCCTGCCGGTGCTGGCCGCGGCCGCGCTCGCCCTGGTGCTGGTTGCCTGGACCGACGCGGGCGGGCTGGCCGGCTTCCTGGTGATCCTCTTCCTCTTCAAGACCGCGTCGAGCTTCGTCAGCATGAACGCCATCGCTGGCGCGCTGGCCGCCCTGCCGGAGCGGGCCGGCACCGTCTCCGCCCTGATCGGCGCCGGCCAGTCGGCGGCGGGCGCACTCGCCGGCCGCTACGCCACGGCGGTGATCGGCACCGACACCCTGACCATGACGCTGTTCATGGCGGCCTTCGCGCTGGCCGCGATCGCGGTCCATGTGGTGATGCTGCCGCGGAGGTGTGCGTGACGGGCGGGCGTCCCGGTTGGCATCCCCGGCAGTTTCCCGCACAATCGGCGCTCGAATCCCACCCATTGCCCGATGGCCCTGCCCCGATGCGCTTCGCCGGTACCGACAGCTATATCGCCACGCCCGACCTGATGGTCGCGGTCAACGCCGCCGTCGCGCTGCAGCGCCCGCTGCTGGTCAAGGGGGAGCCGGGCACGGGCAAGACCATCCTCGCGCACGAGATCGCGGCGGCCCTCGGCCGCCCCCTCATCCCCTGGCACATCAAGTCGACCACCAAGGCGCAGCAGGGCCTCTACGAGTACGACGCCGTCGCCCGCCTGCGCGACGGCCAGCTCGGCGACGCGCGGGTCAACGACATCCGCAACTACATCAGGCGCGGCAAGCTGTGGGACGCCTTCACCGCCGAGGCTGCCCCGGTGCTGCTGATCGACGAGATCGACAAGGCCGACATCGAGTTCCCGAACGACCTGCTGCTTGAGCTCGACCGGATGGAGTTCCACGTCTACGAGACGGGCGAGACGGTGGCGGCCAAGGTGCGCCCGATCGTCATCATCACCTCCAACAACGAGAAGGAGCTGCCGGACGCCTTCCTGCGCCGCTGCTTCTTCCACTACATCCGCTTCCCCGACCGCGAGACCATGGAGCGGATCGTGGCGGTCCATTTCCCGGGCCTGCGCAACGACCTGGTGCGCGAGGCGATGGCGCTCTTCTACGAGATCCGCGAGGTGCCGGGGCTGAAGAAGAAGCCGTCCACGTCCGAGCTGCTCGACTGGATCAAGCTCCTGATGATCGATGAGATCCCGCCCGAGGTGCTGAAGCAGCGCGACCCGGCCAAGCTGATCCCGCCGCTGCACGGCGCCCTGCTGAAGAACGAGCAGGACGTGCACCTGTTCGAGCGCCTCGCCTTCCTCAACCGCCGCGAACGCCACTGAGCCCGGGCGGGGCCGGCCCCATGTTCCTCCGTTTCTTCACCGAGCTGCGGGAGGCGCGGGTCCCGGCCAGCCTGCGCGAGTACCTGACCCTGCTGGAGGCGATGAAGGCGGGCGTCACCAACCTCGACATCGAGGAGTTCTACTACCTCTCCCGCTCCGCCCTGGTGAAGGACGAGCGCCACATCGACCGCTTCGACCGGGTGTTCGGGCGCGTCTTCAAGGGGCTGGAGGCGGTCGGCGGCGAGATCGCGGCCGACATCCCGGAGGAATGGCTGCGCCGGCTGGCCGAGAAGCTGCTGACGCCGGAGGAGATGGCTGAGGTCGAGGCGCTGGGCGGCTGGGACAAGCTGATGGAGACCCTGCGCCAGCGCCTGGAGGAGCAGAAGGGCCGCCACCAGGGCGGCAGCAAGTGGATCGGCACCGCCGGCACCTCGCCCTTCGGCGCCCATGGCTACAACCCCGAGGGGGTGCGGATCGGCCAGGACCAGTCGCGCCACCGCCGGGCGGTCAAGGTCTGGGACAAGCGCGAGTTCAAGGATCTGGACGACAGCGTCGTCATCGGCACCCGCGAGATCAAGCTGGCGCTGCGCCGCCTGCGCAAGTTCGCCCGCGAGGGCTCGGCCGACGAGCTCGACCTGCCCGGCACCATCGGCTCGACCGCGCGCAACGCCGGCTGGCTCGACATCCGCATGGTGCCGGAGCGGCACAACACGGTGAAGGTGCTGCTGCTGCTCGATATCGGCGGGTCGATGGACGACCATATCCGGCTCTGCGAGCAGCTCTTCTCGGCCACCAAGGCCGAGTTCAAGCACATGGAGTTCTACTACTTCCACAACTGCGTCTACGAGCGGCTGTGGAAGAGCGCCCAGCGCCGCCGGGTCGAGAGCACGCCGACCGAGGAGGTGCTGCGCACCTACGGCGCCGACTACAAGGTGATCCTGGTCGGCGACGCCAGCATGAGCCCCTACGAGATCGTCCAGCCGGGCGGCAGCGTCGAGCACTGGAACGAGGAGGCTGGGCAGGTGTGGATGCAGCGCATCCTGGCGACCTGGCCGCGCGCGGTCTGGCTCAACCCGGTGCCGAAGGAGCGCTGGTCCTACCTGCAGTCGATCGAGATGATCCGCAAGGAGATGGAGGGCCGCATGTACCCCCTCACGCTGGCCGGGCTCGACGAGGCGATGCGGGAGCTGGGGCATTGAGGCGGGGCGTCCTGGCGATGGCCGCGCTGCTGGCAGCAATGCCGGCCGCCGCGCAGAAGCCCGATGCCGTGCTGGCGGCGCTGGCGGCCAGGCCGGCGACGCTGCTCGACCTGTCGCTCGCCCGGCTGGAGGCGTTCATCAACGAGACGGGGCGGACGCTCGGCTTCGGCGGCTCGGCCCGGGTGCAGGAAGGCCGCATCGTCGTCTTCGCCTATGCCGAGGAGGACCCGGCGACCGAGGCGCGCTGCCGCACCATCGTCGCCGAGCTGAAGCGGGCCGCCGCCGTCCATCCCGACACGGGCGAGCCCTATCGCCCGGCGTCGGCCTGGGCCAGCCTCTTTTCCTATACCGCCATCGACCAGTTCGCGGTCGACCCTGCCTGGGACGAGACGGTGGACGGGCTGTTCGAGATCCGCGTCACGGTCGGCATCACCGGGGACGGCAAGGGCGTGGTCTGCCGCAGCCCGCTGCTGGGCAGCGCGGTCGAGGTCCGGCGGGAATGATGCATCCGGCCCAGCGGTCACCGCGTCCCTCGACTTCGCTCGGGATGAGGCTCTTCCTTTCCGGCACAAGCGCTTGTGCAACGAAGAACGGTCCTCATCCCGAGCGCAGTCGAGGGACGCTGCGGCCGTCGGGCCGAGCCCACCACCCATGAAGGAAGCCATGCAGCGCCGCGACATCGCGTTCGACGCCGACGGCACCACCCTGCGCGGCTGGTTCTATCCGGCCGCCGACGCCGCCGGCCCCGCCCCCACCATCGTCATGGCGCACGGCTTCTCGGCGGTGAAGGAGCAGTATCTCGACGGCTTCGCGGAGATGTTCGCCGCCGCCGGGCTGAACGCGCTCGTCTACGACCACCGCAACCTCGGCGCCAGCGACGGCGAGCCGCGCCAGGAGATGGACCCCTGGGCGCAGGTCCGCGACTACCGCTCCGCCATCACCTGCGCCGCCACCCTGCCGGAGACCGATCGCGAGCGGATCGGCATCTGGGGCACCAGCTATTCGGGCGGGCACGTACTGGTGGTGGCGGCGATCGACCGGCGGGTGAAATGCGTGGTGGCCCAGGTCCCGCACATCAGCGGCGCGGAGAGCGGGCGGCGGCGGGTGCGGCCGGACCAGCTTCCCGCCTTGCTCGCCCGCTTCGACGCCGACCGCGAGGCGCGCTTCCGCGGCGAGCCGCCCGGGATGTTCCCGGTGGTCGCCGCCGACCTGGCCGCCCCCTGCGCCCTGCCGGGGGCCGACTGCTGGGAATTCTTCGACGGCTCGACCGACCGCGCGCCCTCCTGGCGCAACGCGGTCACCCTGCGCACGCTGGAGATGGCGCGGGAATACGAGCCCGGCATCTACGTGCCCCGCATCTCGCCGACACCGCTCCTGCTGATCGTGGCACCGCACGACCGCCTGACCCCGCCCGACCTGATGCTGGAGGCCTATGAGCGGGCGCTGCAGCCGAAGAAGCTCGTATTGTTGCCGGGCGGGCACTTCGACCCCTACATCGCCGGGCTGGCCCGGGCGGGCGGGGCCGCGCGCGACTGGTTCACCGAACATCTGCGGCCCTGAGGGCCGATCTGAGGAATCCCGAGAATGGGTCAGAACGCCTTCGGACAACCGGTCCGGCGCAAGGAGGACCAGTCGCTGCTGACCGGCCGCGGCCGGTTCGTCGACGACCACCGGCCGGACGGGCTGGCCCATGCCTGGATGGTGCGCTCGCCGCACGCCCATGCCCGCATCCTGTCGATCGACACCGCCGAGGCGGCCGCGTCCGAGGGCGTGCTGGCCGTCCTGACCGGCGCCGACCTGGCGGCCGACGGCATCGGCGGCATCCCCTGCACCTATGAGCCGCCCTGGCCGGCCGGCACCGGGCCCGCCCGGCCAAACGCGCTGCCGGCCTGGCCGGCGCTCGCCCACGACGTCGCCCACTATGTCGGCGACGGGGTGGCGATGGTGGTGGCCGAGACGCCGGAGGCCGCGCGCAGCGCCGCGGAGCGGATCGCGATCGAGTGGGAGGTGCTGCCCGCCATCGTCGACCCTCTGGCGGCCGCCGCGGACGGCGCGCCGCCGGTCCGTGCGGGCCTGGCCGACAATGTCTGCTTCACCTGGGAAACGGGCGACGGTGCGGCGACCGAGCAGGCGTTCGCCGAAGCGGCGCGGATCGTCACCCTCGACGTGGTCAACAACCGGGTGGTGGTCGCCGCGATGGAAACCCGCGGCGCCGTCGGCGAATGGGTCGACGGCCGCTACGTCCTGACCACCGCCAGCCAGATGCCCCACCAGCTGAAGGAGCAGCTGGCGGCCCAGGTCTTCCATGTGCCGGAAGAGCAGGTGCGGGTCGTGGTGCGCGACGTCGGCGGCGGCTTCGGCATCAAGAACTCGCTCTATCCCGAGCAGATCCTGGTGCCTTGGGCGGCGCGCCGCCTCGGCCGACCGGTCAAGTGGGTCGGCGACCGCAGCGACGCCTTCCTGACCGATGCCCACGCCCGCGACAACCGCACCCGCGGCGAGCTGGCGGTCGATGCCGACGGCCGGTTCCTGGCGCTGCGCGTCACCACCACCGCCAACATCGGCGCCTACATCGCCAACAAGGGCCTGCTGTCGCCGACGCTGAACGCGCCCGCCCTGGTCGGCCCCTATGCGACACCGGCCATCCACCTGCGGGTGACGGGCGTCTTCACCCACACGGTGCCGACCGACGTCTATCGCGGCGCCGGCCGGCCGGAGGCGGTCTACCTGCTGGAACGGCTGGTGGACGTGGCCGCGGGCGAGCTCGGCATCGACCGGGTGGCGCTGCGCCGGCGCAACTGCATCCAGCCGGCCCAGCTGCCCTACAGGACGCCGATCTGGCTGACCTACGATGCCGGGCATTTCGAGGCCAACCTCGACACCGCGCTGCCGCTCGTCGACTGGGACGGGTTCGAGGCGAGGCGCGCCGCCTCCAGCGCCGCGGGGCGGCTGCGCGGCATCGGCATGTCGTTCTATGTCGAGCGCTGCGCCGGCGCCTCGCACGAGGACGCGACGATCGCCATCGCCCCCGACGGCCGCGCGACCGTCCTGGTCGGCACCATGGCCAACGGCCAGGGCCACGTCACCGCCTATGCCCAGATCGTGGCCGAGATGCTGGGCCTGCCGATCGAGGATGTCGACGTGTTCCAGGGCGACACCGACCAGGTGCGCCATGGCCAGGGCACCGGCGGCTCGCGCTCGCTGGTGATGGGCGGCAGCGCCGTGCATGGCGCCGCCCGCACCGTCATCGACAAGGCGCGGACGATCGCCGGCCACCTGCTGGAGACGGCGGATGCCGACATCGCCTTCGCCGACGGCACCTTCTCGGTCGTCGGCACCGACCGCCGGGTCACCTTCCGCGACGTGGCCGCGGCCGCCCACGACCCGGCGCGGCTGCCGGAAGGGTTCGCGCCCGGCCTCGACGCCGACAACCGCTTCAAGGTCGCCGGCTACACCTATCCCAACGGCTGCCACGTCGCCGAGGTCGAGATCGACCCGGAGACCGGCCGGCCGCAGGTGCTGGGCTACACCATCGTCCACGACTTCGGCCGGGTGCTGAACCCGCTGATGCTGGGCGGCCAGGTGCATGGCGGCATCGCCCAGGGGCTGGGCCAGGCGCTGCACGAGCACACCGTCTACGACCCGGATTCCGGCCAGCTGCTGTCCGGGTCCTTCATGGACTACTGCATTCCCAGGGCCGACGACCTGCCCGACCTGGCCCTGCATGTGCGCGAGGACCCGGCCCCGGCCAACCCGCTTGGCGTCAAGGGTGCCGGCGAGGCCGGCTGCGCCGGGGCGCCGCCCGCCATCGTCAACGCCGTCATGGATGCCCTGAAGCCGCTCGGCATCCGCCATGTCGACATGCCGCTGACGCCCGAGCGGCTGTGGCGGACCATCCACGGAAGGTAGCCCATGTATCGCCTTTACAATTCCCCCGGCACCGCCGGCATGGCCCCGCACATCCTGCTGCGCGAGCTGGCCGTGCCGCACGAGATGGTCTTCCTCGACCGCGAGGCCGGGGCCCACAAGACGCCGGAATACCTGGCGCTCAACCCGCTCGGCCGGCTGCCGACCCTGGTCGACGGCGATCTGGTGATCTTCGAGGCGGCGGCCATCTGCCTCCACCTTGCCGACCAGCATCCGGAATCCCGCCTGGCGCCGCCCCTCGGCGACCCGGACCGCGCCCGGCTCTACCAGTGGCTGATGTTCCTGACCAACACGGTGCAGGCCGACCTGATGGTCTGGTTCTATCCCGAGCGGGTCGCCGACGAGGCGCACCAGTCGATGGCCCGGATCCGGCTGGAGGAGCGGCTGGTCGCGATGTTCGAGCCGCTCGACGCGGCACTCGCCGGCCGCGAATGGCTGGTCGGGGAGCATTTCAGCGCCGCCGACGCCTTCCTCTTCATGCTGGCGCGCTGGTCGCGCAACCTGCCGCGCAAGGCCCGCGACCTGCCCAACCTCGGCCCCTACCTCGCCCGCATCGCCGGCCGGACGGCGGTGCAGGAGATGTTCCAGGTCGAGGGGCTGAAGGCGCCCTACTATTGAGGGCGGCCGCATCCGTCGAGACGCCGCGGCTGCGGCTCGACCCGCCGCGGCTGGCGGACGTGCCGGCCCTGTTCCGCTTCATGGGCGATCCGGAGGCGATGCGCCACACCCACCGGCGCACCAGCCTCCGGGACTGCCGGCGGCACGTCGCGGGCCATGAGTGGCAGCGGCGGCGAACCGGCATCGCCCCGTGGACCATCCGCGCGCGCGACGACGGGCGGATCATCGGCTGGGGCGGGCTCTACCGGGACCCGTTCGATCCCGGCTGGGGGGTGGAGGTGGCCTATTTCTTCGCCCCCGAGACCTGGGGCCAGGGCTACGCCACCGAGCTGACCCGGGCGGCGCTTGCCGTCGCGCGCGACCGCCATCGCCTGGACGAGGTCGTCGCCTTCGCCCATCCCGACAATCCCGGCTCCCGCCGCGTGCTGGAGAAGGCGGGATTCGTCGAAGAGCGCTACCTGCCGGCGATGGACCGCCACTTCTACCGGCGGCGGCTGTGACGGGCATCGTCCATACGATCGGGCACTCGAACCACCCGATCGGCCGCTTCCTGGAGATCCTGCGGTCGCACGGCATCGACGCGGTGGCCGACGTGCGCTCCCACCCCTACTCCCGCTTCGCCCCGCAGTTCCGCCGCGACCCGCTGCGCGATGCCCTGGTCGGGGCGGAGATCGCCTATGTCTTCCTGGGCGCGGAGCTGGGCGCGCGCACCGACGACCCCGCCTGCTGGTGCGAGGGCGCGGTCGACTATGACCGGCTGGCGACCCGGCCGCTGTTCCAGGCCGGCCTCGACCGGGTCCAGGACGGCGCCGGCCGCCGCCGTCTGGCGCTGCTGTGCATGGAGCGCGACCCGCTGACCTGCCACCGCTGCATCCTGGTCGGGCGCCACCTCGCCGCCCGCGGCCTGGCCCTCCGCCATATCCTCTTCGACGGCACGATCGAGGACGGGCCGGCCGCCGAGGAGCGGCTGATGCGCGAGACGGGCGCGGTCCAGGGCGACGTGCTGCACCCCGACGCGCGCGCCCGCGCCTACGGGATCCGCGGCCGCCAGATCGCCTATCGGCGGCCGGCGAAACGAGCACCGAAACCTTGAAGGGGGCCTGGCCATCACGGCCGGCCCCTTCATGACGCCATTCAGCAGGTGCAGCTCGAGATGTGGCTGAGCTTGCCCTCGTACTTGTCCTTGACGCACACATCGCCAGTGTAGTGGTGCTCCGTCCAGCCACGGACCTCGATGAACGAACCGCCTTCGCTATACTTCACCTGCAGCTTGCACGCACCGTTGGCGGCTGAAACACCGTCCCGGGTGAAGCAGTAGACGTCGACCGTCGAAGCCCGCAGGATGTTGGTATTGTCGCTGGCGTCCGACATATAGACGGTGTCGTGGGCATTGTAGGCGTGCACGGCGACCGGCTCGCGCCAGCAGTTCCGGACCTTCAGCCATTTCTGATCGGCCGCTGCCTCGCCGGCAAATGACAAGAGTAGCAAAGCATACAACACACGGAACATGGATTGCCTCCGCGCCAGCAATATAATCGACCCTTATCATTTGCTGTCGGCCGTGGCAATCGCCTTTTCATCCACCGGTTGCGTGATTGCCATGTTCGCCAGCGTCTGCACGCAGGCGGCCGCGACCTCCTCGCCCTTGACGACGAAGTGGGCGTGGAAGAAGCGGCGGTGCTCCTCATGGTCGTGGAAGTGCTTGGGCGTCAGCACCGCGGACAGGACCGGCACCTCGGTGTCGAGCTGCACCCGCATCAGGCCGGAAATGACCGCCTCGGCCACGAATTCGTGGCGGTAGATGCCGCCGTCGACGACGAAGCCGGCGCCGACGATGGCCCCGTAGCGGCCGGTCCTGGCCAGGAGCTTCGCCTGCAGCGGGATCTCGAAGGCGCCCGGCACCTCGAACAGGTCGATCGCCTCGCGCGGGTGGCCGGCCCGCTCCATCGCGGCCAGGAAAGCGTCGCGGCACTGGTCGACGATGTCGCGGTGCCAGCAGGACTGGATGAAGGCAATGCGTGCGTGCATGGATCGTGCTCCCCTCGGTATCGACAAGGGCGCACGGGAAGAGCCGGGCTGCGCGAAGGCATGCCCCCGGAGCCGGTTTCCCCCCGTCCTCTTCCATCCGGACTGTGACCGTCGGCTCGGGGATCGCACCCGATCTGCTGACCCCGGGTCGGCTTGGGCCGGTCCGGGCGCTCGCGGGCTTGGGGGCGGCTGGCCGCCCCTTCACCGCCGGTGGGGATTTCCGCCCCGCCCCGAGAACGTTCGCCGCCGGGACGCCCGGCGGCGCGCAATCTCTAGCGGAGCGCGGGAAAGCCGGTCAATGGCCGAGCCGGTCAGCGGCCGAGAATCGCCGCGAAGGCCGCGATCGCCCGCTCGATGCCGGCGCGGTCCACGTCGAGATGGGTGACGGCGCGGATGCTGCCGGCGCTGAACGCCCCCATCACCACGTCCTGCTCCTTCAGGCGGGCGACGATGTCGGCGGCATCGATGCCGGTGCCGGAGACGTCGAGATAGACCATGTTGGTCGCGATCGAGTCGAGGTCGACGGCGACGCCCGGCAGCTGCGCCAGCCCCTCGCCGAGGCGGCGCGCATTGGCATGGTCGTCCGCCAGCCGGTCGACATGGTGGTCGAGGGCGTGCAGGCCCGCCGCCGCCAGGATGCCCGCCTGCCGCATCGCCCCGCCCCAGCGATGCTTGAGGCGCCAGGCCTCCTCGATGAAGTCGCGCCCGCCCGCCAGCACGGCACCGACCGGGCAGCCGAGCCCCTTGGTCAGGTCGATCCAGACGCTGTCGCAGGCCCGGCCATATTCCGCCGCCGCGGTGCCCGAGGCGACCACCGCGTTCATCAGCCGGGCGCCGTCCATGTGCACGGACAGCCCGCGCCGCCGCGCCGCGTCGGCGACCGCCCGGACGGTCGCCAGCGGCCAGACCGTGCCGCCGCCGAGATTGGCCGTGTTCTCGATCGAGACCAGGCGCTGGCGCGGGGCGTGGCGGCTCTCGGCCCGGCCGGCCGCATCCACGTCGGCCGCGGTGAAGATGCCGCGCCGGCCCGGCAGGGTGCCGATCAGCACCCCGGCCAGCGCCCCCGGCGCGCCGGCCTCGAAATGGATCAGGTGCGAGGTGACGTCGGCCAGGACCTCGTCGCCGGGGCGGCAATGGACCGCGAGCGCGATCTCGTTGCACATGGTCCCGGACGGCAGGAACAGGGCCGCCTCCTGCCCCAGCAGGGCGGCGACCCGCTCGCACAGAGCGTTGACCGACGGGTCCTCGCCGCGCTGCTCGTCGCCGACCGGCGCCTCGGCGATGGCCCGGCGCATGGCGGCCGTCGGCCGGGTCTGGGTGTCGCTGTAGAGGTTGACGGTCATCGGGCGGCTCCGGCCGGCTTGGCGGGGGGAATCGCCGGCACGGTCGCGGCCGGCGCGGCAGGGGGGACGGCAGGCCGGGGCGCCGACGAAGCGGCCGCAGGGACGGCCGGCGCCGGCTTGGCGCCCGGCGCGGCCGGTGCCGCCGGCCGCGCCGGCCTGGTCATCTCCGCCGGCTGGCCGGGGATCCAGACCGCCTGGGCGCGCTGCGCCGGGGCCCCCTGCTCCACATGCTGGACCAGGGCGAAGGGCAGGTCGACCCGCTGGCGGTAGCGCGGGCCCTTCTCGGTCTCGAAGCGGATCGGCCCGCGGGTGCCCATGGCCGGCGCCGCGTCGAGCGCGTGCACCAGGGCCTCGGGCTCGCTCGAGCGCGCGCGGCGCAGGGCATCGACCAGGGCGAAGACAGCGTCCGCCCCCTGGTGGAACAGGCGCGTCTCCGGCATGTCGCTCGGCAGCACCTTGCGCGCGGCCTCGCCCCGGGCGGTCAGCGGGATCGCCGGGTGGTACAGCGCCACCGACAGCAGGAACGGCCCGCCGTCGCCCGCATCGTCCCAGAAGGCGGTGGAATCGGCGATGCCGGCCGCGTCCAGGACCAGGGTCCGGGCCGTGGGCGCGATGCCGGCCTGGCGGATGGGGGCGAGCAGCCGCGCCCCGGCGGTGCCGCCCTGGATCACCATCAGCAGGTCCGGCGGGTCGCGGCGAAGCTGGGCGGCCAGCGCCTGCGGACGCGCAGCCGGGTCGAAGGCGAGGTAGGTGCTGGCGATCGCCGGGTTGCGGGCCGCCAGGGCGGCGCGGAACGGCTCGGCCCGGGCCTCGCCGCTGCGGTCCGAGGCGGCCCCCACCACCGCGACCTTGGCCGCGGCCAGGGCCGCGGCCGAACGGGCCAAGGCATCCTGCAGGGCGCCGGCGTCGGGCGCGATGTGGAAGACGTCGGCGACGCCCGACATGCGCAGGCCCGCGTCCCAGGCGTTGACGTTGACGAACGGGCGCCCGGCCCGGGCCGCAGCCGCGATCTGCGCCGGGGCGTTGGGCGAGCCCTGGCCGCCGATCAGCGCCACCGCCTTGCCCTCGCCCAGCAGCCGGGCGGCAATGTCGGCCGCCCCCGGCGAGGTGCCGCGGTCGTCGCCGAACAGCAGCCGGATGGGGGAAGCCTTGCCGGCCTCCTCGCCGTTCGCCACCTGGGCCGCGGCCTCGATGCCGGCGCGGATCAGTGAGGCGGAGAGCACGGCCGCGGCCGGCGCCTCGCTCAGGACGACGCCGATGGTCACCGGCTCGGCGGCGGCCGGGCGTGCCCCGACAGTCAGCACGCCGACGGACAGGACGCCGGCGGCGAGCGCCGCGGCGAAGAAGGCGCGATGTTGCATCACGCGCCGGGACGAGCCCGGCCGATGGCACGACTCAGAAGCATGACCGGCAAGATACCGGCGACCACGATGGCAAGCGAGGCTGTAGAACTTTCCGCCAGCCGCTCGTCGGAGGCGAGCCGGTAGGCGCGGATGGCCAGCGTGTCGAAATCGAACGGCCGGACGATCAGCGTCGCCGGCAGTTCCTTCATCACGTCGACGAAGACCAGCAAGGCGCCGGTCAGCAGGCCGCCGCGCAGCATCGGCAGGTGGACCCGCCAGAGGGTGCCGCCCGGCCCCTGCCCCAGCACCCGGGACGCCTGGTCGATATGCGGGGTGACCCGGGCCAGGCTCGATTCCGCGGCGTTGAAGGCGACCGCGAGGAACCGCACCAGATAGGCCATCAGCAGCGCGAAGGCGGTGCCGCTGAACAGCAGGCCGGTGGAACGGCCGAAGCTCGAGCGCATCCAGCCATCCAGCGTGCTGTCGAGCCAGCCGAAGGCGATCAGCACGCCGACCGCGATCACCGCCCCCGGCATGGCATAGCCCAGCGTCGCCACCCGGACCGCGGAGCGCACGATCCGCCCCGGCGCCAGCCGCGCGGCGTAGGCGAGCACGACTGCGACCGCCAGCACGAGTGCCGCCGCCATGGCCCCCAGGAGCAGGCTGTTGCGGGCGAAGCCCAGGAACTGCGGCCCGAACAGCGGGTCGCCGCCGTCGATTGCCATGTCCAGCAGCACCCCGCCCGGCACGAAGAAGCCGAGCAGGATCGGCAGCAGGCAGGCGACGACCGCGACCAGGCCGGCGGCGAAGCCCAGCGGCTGGACCGGCAGGTGGCGGTAGCGGCTGGTCGTGTGGTGGAAGCGCGCCTGGCCGCGCGACCAGCGCTCCACCACCACCAGGGCGGCCACGAAGACCACCAGCAGGGCCGAGAGCTGGGCGGCGGCGACCGGCGTGCCGAGGGCGAACCAGGTGCGGTAGATGCCGGTCGTGAAGGTATCGATGCCGAAATGCTGGACCGTGCCGAACTCCGCCAGCGTCTCCATGAGCGCCAGCGCCACCCCGGCCACCAGCGACGGCCGGGCGAGCGGCAGCGCCACCCGGAAGAACATGCGCCACTGGCTGCAGCCGAGCGTCCGGCTCACCTCCAGCACGCAGACGGACTGGCTGAGGAAGGCCGAGCGGGCCAGCAGGTAGACATAGGGATAGGAGGCCAGCGTCAGCACGAAGGCCGCGCCCCCGACCGAGCGGATCTCCGGGAACCAGTAGTCGCCCCGGCTCCAGCCCATGGTGGCGCGCAGCGTCGTCTGCACCGGCCCCACGAACTGCAGGAAGTCGGCATAGGCATAGGCCATGACGTAGCCGGGTGCGGCCAGCGGCAGCAGCAGCGCCCACTCGAACACCCGGCAGCCCGGGAACCGGTACATGGTGACCAGCCAGGCGGTGCCGGTGCCGATCACCAGCGTGCCGAGCCCGACGCCGAGCGCCAGCCACAGGCTGTTGACCACGTAGCGCGGCAGCACCGTCTCCGCCAGATGGCCCCATACCCCGTCCGACGGCTGGAACAGGTTGGCGAAGACGGCCAGAAGCGGCACGCTGACCAGGACGGCGATGGCGATGGCGATCCACGCCCAGGCCCGGGCGCCGGCGCGGACACCGCTGCGGGGCCGGGGCTGGAACGAGGCGGCGGCCGCCGGGCCGGAAAGGGTGGCGTCGGTCAACGGGCGGCGCTCCAGGACGCGGGGGCGGTGATGCGAATGCGGATCATGTCGTGTTCTGCCGCGAATGTGTCACGTTTCCGCGCGGCGGGCCATCGTCCCGGCCGGATCCGGCCGGCGGCGGCATTCCGCCGCAGCACCCCCTTTGCAGGCCGGGCCCCGGAGCATTATATCTAACCGGATATGACGATGACCGCCCCCCACACCGCGGCCCCGCTGATCGACCCGTTCGCCCGGCGCATCGACTATCTGCGCGTCTCGGTGACCGACCGGTGCGATTTCCGCTGCCTCTACTGCATGGCCGAGGACATGACGTTCCTCCCCAAGGCGGAGATCCTGAGCCTGGAGGAGCTGGACCGGCTGTGCAGCGCCTTCGTGCGACTGGGCGTGCGCCGGCTGCGGCTGACCGGCGGCGAGCCGCTGGTGCGGCGCAACGTGATGAGCCTGGTGCGCGGCCTGTCGCGCCATCTGGGATCGGGCGCGCTGGACGAGCTGACCGTCACCACCAACGGCAGCCAGCTCGCGAAGCACGCGGCCGAGCTGGCGGCCTGCGGCGTCAAGCGGATCAACGTCTCGATCGACACGCTGGACCGCGGCAAGTTCGCCGCCATCACCCGCTGGGGCCGCCTCGACCAGGTGCTGGAAGGCGTGGCCGCGGCCAAGGCGGCGGGGCTGAAGATCAAGATCAACGCGGTCGCGCTCAAGGGCGTCAATGACGACGAGCTCGACCGGATGATCGCCTGGTGCGGCGACGAGGGCTTCGACCTGGTCCTGATCGAGGTCATGCCGCTCGGCGAACTGGGCGGCGACGCCCGGCTCGACCAGTACCTGCCCCTGTCGATGGTCCGGGCCAGACTGCAGCAGAACTGGACGCTGGACGAGAGCGACCACAAGACCGGCGGGCCGGCGCGCTACTACACGGTGCGCGAGACCGGGCAGAGGCTCGGCTTCATCACGCCGCTCACCCACAATTTCTGCGAAAGCTGCAACCGCGTGCGGCTGACCTGCACCGGGACGCTCTATATGTGCCTCGGCCAGGAGGATGCGGCCGACCTGCGCCAGCCGCTGCGCGCGACCGACGACGAGGCTGCGCTCGAAGCGGCGATCCGGGCGGCCATCGCCCGCAAGCCCAAGGGCCACGACTTCATCATCGACCGGCGCCGCAAGACCGCCGCCGTCTCCCGCCACATGAGCGTGACCGGCGGCTGAGGCTTCCTACAGATCGCAGAGGCGTTGGCGCCGCGGGTCGGCGGTGACGATCAGCCGACAGGGGTCGTAGCCGGCCGCCGACAGCCGCTGGCGCAGGTCGACCAGCGTCTCCATGGGCAGGGTCGGCGTGCGCGACAGGATCCAGGCATAGTCGCGCGTCGGGTGGCCGACCAGCGACCAGCGATAGTCCGGGTCGAGCGCCATGATCCAGTAGTCGCCGCCCGCCAGCCATACCGGGATGCCGAACACCGACAGGAAGGTCACGACCAGCTTGCCCTCGCCCGGCTGGCCGACCGGCCGCGCCGTGCCGGTCGCTTCCCGCAGGGTCCCGTCCGCCTCGCGGCAGGCATTGACCACGGTGATCCGCCCGTCGGCGGCGGGCGCATAGTCGGCCGTGGTGTCGGCCGCGCACTTGCGCTGGAACCAGGCCGGGATCGCCGCAATCTCGTGCCAGCGGCCGGAATAGCGCAGCAGGTCGACGCCCTGGACGACCGGCACGGCCGATTGCTCCGCCCGTGCGGTCGCCGCCCCCGCCAGGGTCGCCATCGCGACCGCCACAACCGCCGCCATCCGTGCCATGCCCGAACCCTTCCCGCTGCCTATTCGCGCGATACGAACGGCAGGCGGGATCGGATCGTTCCGCCGGCCCCTTATCGCGGCTCGACGGTCACCTCGGTCGTCACCGAGTTGGCGATGAAGCAGAGCTCGTGGCTTTCATGGTGGAGCTCGGCCTCGGTCTCCGGCGACGGCGCTGCGCCGGCATAGGCGATCTCCGGCCGCAGGACGACGCGGGTCATGGCCATGCGGCCGGCCGCGTTCTTCTCCATGTGGCCGACGGCGACATCGCGATACTGATCGACCACGATCCCGCGCTTCTGGGCCAGATTGAGGAAGAAGAGCATGTGGCAGCTCGACAGCGCGGCCACGAAGGCCTCCTCCGGGTCGACGTTGGCGGCCACCGAATAGGGCACCCGCACGACATGCGGCGAGGACGAGGCCGGCACCACCGCCCCGCCGTCGAAGCGCCACTCGTGCCCGCGGCTGTAACGCCCGTCGGAGAAGGCCTGGTCGCCGCGCTGCCACAGGATCTCGGCTTCGTAGCTGCTCATGATCTGCCTCCGGTTGCGGATGGGGCGGAAGGAAATGCACGACGGCGGATATTGCGCTACTAGGTCACGCACTCATAAACGGGTAGCGGTTTGAGGGCTGTCGTGATTCCCTCTGGCGAGGGAGAGTATGGATGAAGCCTCGCCGGTACGAGATCACGGACTTCGAGTGGTCGATCATTGAGCTGCTGTTGCCGAACAAGCCGCGCGGAGTGCCGCGCGTGGACGACCGCCGGGTGCTGAACGGCATCTACTGGCGGCTGCGGACGGGTTCGCCGTGGGCGGACATCCCGGAGCGCTACGGGCCGGCGACGACCTGCTACAACCGCTTCGTCCGGTGGCGCAAGCTGGGGGTCTGGGATCGCATCTTCGCGGCGGTTTCGGCGGCCTACGACGGGGACCTCCAGATGATCGACAGCTCTTCGATCCGCGTCCACCAGCACGGTGCGAACGGTAAAAAGGGGGGCCGGAAGCCACCTGCGGGGACGTTCCTGACCCCCGATGCATGGGGCGCTCGCGAGGTGGGCTGACGACGAAGATCCATGCCTTGGTCGATGCCGAGGGGCGGCCCGTCGCCGTGAAGCTGACGCCGGGGCAGGCGCATGACGGCCGCAGTGCGGCCGACATGCTGGACGGAATGAAAGAGGGGCAGATCCTGCTGGCCGACCGCGCCTACGATTCCAATGCCCTGCGCCAGGCGCTGGCCGATCGAGGCGCCTGGGCCTGCGTCAAGCCCAAGCGCAACCGCAAGGCCACTGTCGCCTTCAGTCCCTTCCTCTACCGCTACCGCAACCTCGTCGAGCGCTTCTTCAGCAAGCTCAAGCACTTCCGCGCCGTAGCCACCCGCTTCGAGAAGCACCCCGAAAACTACCTCGCCCTCGTCAAGCTCGCAGCCACCAGAATTTGGCTACGTCATTATGAGTCGGTGACCTAGTGTCCCCGATGCGGTTCTCGCGGCGCAGCGCCTCCTCCATCCAGCGTCGGCGCAGGGCGTGGACGGTGGTGATGAGGTTGCCCTGGGCCCAGCCGCTATGGTCGGCGACATAGGCATAGCCGCCCCAGGCCAGCACGAAGCAGGCGAAGGCCGCGCCGTCGAGGATCGAGATGGTCATGGCAGGCGAGCTTTCCGCAATCGGGGCCGGGGCGCCAGGGGATCCTATCGCGGGATGGCGCTTGAGCATCGGCGCGCCGCGGACCATGTTCGGCCATCATGTCCACTGACGCCCCCTACCGGATCCTGGTCCGCGATCTCGTGCTCGCGGCATCGATCGGCGCCTTCGCCCACGAACATCACGCCAAGCAGCGGATCCGGGTCAACGTGACGCTGGTGGCCCGGATCGATCCGGGCCACCCGGAGGATGCGCTGAAGCGCGTCATCTCCTACGGCGACATCGTCGCCGGCACCCAGGCCCTGGTCGCCGACACCCATTTCAACCTGGCCGAGACCCTGGCCGAGCGGATCGCGGCCCTGTCGCTCGCGGACCCGCGGGCCGTCCGCGTCACCGTCCGGGTCGAGAAGCTCGACGTCTTCGCCGGCGCCGTGGTCGGGGTCGAGATCGAGCGCAGCCGCGATCCCTGAAGCGAAGGACAGCCGATGCGCACCCCGCCGCCGACCCTGGCCGACGATGCCGTGGATGCCGCGCTGTCGGGCGCGCTGGCCGCCTGGAGCCGCGACGGGAGGGCGATCACCCGCACCTACCGAACCGGCGGCTGGAAGGCGACGATGCTGGCCGCCGGCGCCGTCGCCCACCTGGCCGAGGCCGCCTGGCACCATCCCACCCTGACCCTTGCCTACGACCGGCTGACGGTGCGCCTGGACACCCACGAGTCCGGCGGCATCACGGGCCGCGACCTGGCGCTGGCGGCCGAGATCGAACGGGTGGTCACCTGGCGTCCGGCGGCCCCCCTGGAAGGCACGCCGGACGATCCCCGGTTCATCCATATTCGGCCTGGTTGAGCATCCGCGCGGGTTGATCGCCCGCCGGGTTCGATGTTAGCCAGTTGTTCAGAACGAGGCCTGTCCAACGAGGCAGAGCCCGCGAGGAAACCGTTGCGGCAGGCCGGCCCCGGCCCGCCGCAAACCAGGGAGGAAGCGGATGAAGCGGCATATTTCGCCCAGGCTGATTGCGGTCGCCACCATCGTCGCCGGGAGCCTGGCCTGCGGCCCGGCGCTCGCCCAGGCGCCGCGCTCATACATTCTGAGCACGGCCACCACCGGCGGCACCTACTACCCGGTCGGAGTCGCCCTGGCGACGCTGGCCAAGGTGAAGCTGCAGACGACCGAGAAGATCGACATCTCGGCGATCAGCTCGGCCGGCTCGACCGAGAACGTCAAGCTGATGCGCGAGAATCAGGCGCAGCTGGCGATCATCCTCGGGCTCGTGGCGCGCAACGCCTGGCTCGGCAAGGACGAGTTCGCCCAGGTCGGCCCGCAGCGCCACCTGCGCGGCATCACCAGCCTGTGGGCCAACGTCGACCATCACATCCAGCGCAAGTCGCTGACCAAGACCGGCACGCTCGAAGACCTGAAACTGCTCTACGGCCGCAAATATTCGATCGGCGCGCGCAACTCCGGACTCGAATCCCTGAACAAATTCATGTTTCCTAGTCTGGGCGTCGACTACACGAAGTTCGACCTCGTCTACCAGGGCTATGGGCCGAGCGGGGACAGCTTCAGCAACGGGCAGATCGACGGCACCAACGCCTCCGCCGGCATCCCGGTCGCGTCGGTCACCCAGGTGTTCGCCAAGTCGGCCAAGGACGCCACGCTCCTCGAGGTCACCGACGAAGAGCTGAAGAAGCTCGATGGCGGGACCGGCCTCTTCTACCACTACACGATCAAGGCCGGCACCTATCCGGGCCTCGACCGGGACGTGAAGACCTCGGCCTACGTCAACTTCCTGGCGGTCAACGACGCACTGCCGGAGAACGACGTCTACCTGATCACCAAGACGATCTACGAGAACCTGCCTTTCCTCTACAACATCCATGCCTCGACCAAGGAGATGACGCTCGAGCGGGCGATGTCCGGGGTGCCGCTGCCGCTGCACAAGGGCGCCATCCGGTTCTACCGCGAGAAGGGCCTGACGATCCCGGCGCACCTGATCGAGAACTGATCGGCACCGGCGGAGCGGGCCGATGGCCGCGACCGAACCCGCAACCGGCACGGTCGCGGCCGACCGCGAAGGCGGTGCCGGGCTGCTCACCCGCGGGGCCGCAGGGCCGCTTCGCTGGATCATCCAGGGGCTCGGCGTCGCCGTCGCGCTTGCCCACATCTATCTCAACACCCTGGCCACGCCGTCGGAACTGCATCTGGCGGCGTTCCATTTCGGCGCCTTCGGGCTCCTGTGCGCCCTGGTCTACCCGGCATGGCATGCCCGGACCGAGGGCGGCCGGCGGGCGGCACTGGCGCTGGATGCCGTGCTCGGACTGCTGGCGGTCGGCTGCTTCCTCTATCTGATCCTGGGCGAAACCGCCTTCTATGCCCGGGCCTCCCAGTTCCTGCCGATCGACTGGGTGATGACCTCGGTCGCCGCCCTGCTGGCGATCGAGTTCACCCGCCGCACGACCGGCAACACCATCCCGATCATCATCGTCCTGTTCTTCACCTACGTGACGGTGTGGGGCCGGTACGTCCCGGGCATGCTGACCTTCCCCGGCCTGTCGGTCGAGACGATGCTGTTCCGCGGCTTCTATACGGACGACGGCATGCTGGGCAACGTCGCCCAGATCGGTGCCCGCGACATCGTCATGTTCATCCTGTTCGGCGCCTTCCTGATGCGCTCGGGCGCCGGCGACTTCATCATCGACTTCGCCCGCGCCATCGCCGGCCGGCTCGCCGGCGGCCCCGGCTTCGTCGCGGTGATCGGCTCGGCGCTGTTCGGCACCATATCGGGCTCCGCCGTCGCCAACGTGGTGTCGACCGGCGTCGTCACCATCCCGCTCATGAAGCGGGCGGGCTATTCCCCGCGCTTCGCTGGCGCGGTGGAGGCCACCGCCTCGACCGGCGGCCAGATCATGCCGCCCGTTATGGGCGCCGGCGCCTTCGTCATGGCGAGCTACCTGCAGATCGACTACCTCTACATCGCGGCCGTGTCGGTGATGCCGGCCATGCTCTATTTCCTGTCGGTCGGCTTCTACGTCCGCATCGAGGCCAAGAAGCACAACCTCTCGCTGGTCGACGAGAACCCGCCGCCGCTCTTCAAGGTCGTGAAGGACGGCGCGATCTCCTTCTTCGCGCCGATCGCGGTCCTGGTCGGGATGCTGATCGCCGGATACTCGCCGGCCTACGCCGCCGGATTCGGCATCGTCGCGGTCATCGTTGCGTCCTGGGCTTCCCCGAAGAAGATCGGGCCGCTCGGGATCCTGGACGCGCTCGCCACCGGTTCCAAGAACATGATCCTCACCGCCGTGCTGCTGGTGGCGATCGGGATCGTCATCAACGCGGTCACCACCACCGGCCTCGGCAACACCTTCTCGCTGATGATCAACCACTGGGCCGGCAACAACCTGCTGATCGCCCTGATCCTGATCGCCATCGCCTCGCTGGTGCTGGGTATGGGGCTGCCGGTCACCGCGGCCTACATCGTCCTGGCGACGCTGTCCGCCCCGGCGCTCGCCGACCTGATCCTGCGCCAGGACATCGTCGCCGCGATCGCCTCCGGCCAGATCGCCGACAGCGTCAAGGCGGTGCTGATGCTGGTCGCCCCGGACCAGATGGGGGCGATCGGCCAGCCCATGGATTCGGCCGCGGCGGCGGCTCTGCTCGACCGGGTTCCGGCCGAGATGAAGCGCATGGTGATCGACCAGACCGTGCTGCCGCAGGCGGTCGCCGCGGCGATGCTGGCGGCCCACCTCGTCATCTTCTGGCTGAGCCAGGACTCCAACGTGACGCCCCCGGTCTGCCTGGCCGCCTTCGCGGCGGCGGCCATCGCCAAGGGGCCGCCGATGGCGACCGGCTTCACCGCCTGGCGCCTCGCCAAGGGCATCTACATCGTGCCCCTGCTGTTCGCCTACACGCCCTACCTCGGCAACAGCTTCTGGATCGACCTGGAACTGTCGATCTATTGCGCGCTGGCGCTCTATGCCTTCGCCGCCGCCTGGGAAGGCTACGGCGAGGCCCCGATCCCCTGGCCGCTGCGCATCGTCCTGGCCGGGTGCTTCCTGGGTCTCCTGTGGCCCAACGAGCGGGTGCTGCACCTCGTCTCCTGCGCGGTGCTGATCCCGATCCTGGCCTGGAATTTCCGCGCCGGCCGCCGCCTGTCGGGCGGGGGCCGCGCCGGCACGGTTCCTTCAGGCGGGTCCCTGCCCTAAGCTCTAGGCGCAGATCGCCCATCAAACCCCGGAGCCGCCCATGCTCGACCTGATCATCAGGGGCGCCCGTGTCGTTGACGGCACCGGCGCCCCCGCCATCACCGCGGACGTCGCCGTCGCCGACGGGCGCATCGCCGCCATCGGCCGGATCGCCGAGCCGGCGCGGCAGACGGTCGACGCCGACGGGCTGGTACTGGCCCCCGGCATCGTCGACGTCCACACCCACTACGACGCCCAGCTCACCTGGGACCCGACCGCGTCGCCCTCGACCGCGCTCGGCGTCACCACCGTCGTCATGGGCAATTGCGGCTTCTCGATCGCCCCCTGCCCGCCGGAGCGGCGCGACCTCGTCGCCCGCAACCTGTCGGAGGTGGAGGGCATGTCGCTCGCCTCGCTGCGCAGCGGCATCGACTGGCGGTTCGAGCGCTTCGGGGAATATCTCGACCTGATCCAGTCGAAGGGCCCGCACCTCAACGTCGCCGGCTTCGTCGGCCACTCGACGGTGCGCAGCGCGGTGATGGGCGAGGCCGCCTCCGAGCGCCGCGCGACCGCCGAGGAGATCGCCGCCATGCGCGGCCTGGTGGCCGATTCGCTGGCGGCGGGCGCGGTCGGCTTCGCCTCGTCCCATTCCGAGAACCACAACGGCTATGGCGGGGTACCGATGCCCTCGCGGCTGGCCGACGAGGACGAAATCCGCACCCTGGTGGGCGTGCTGGGCGAGGCCGGGCGAGGCGTCTACCAGATGACGGCCGGCCCCAACACCAGCGTCGCCTTCCTGGAGAGCCTCGGCCGCGACACCGGCCGGCCCGTCATCTTCTCGTCGGTGTTCCAGAACGACACCTTCCCCGACCGCGGCCCGGGCCAGCTGCGCGACTGCGCCGCCGCCGGCGCCCGCGGGGTCGAGGTCTACGGCCAGACCTCGTGCCAGCCGCTGACCATGGAATTCACGCTCGCCAACGCCTACCCGCTGTCCAGCCTCGACGTCTGGGACGACCTGCGCGGCGCCGATACCGCGACCCTGGCGCGGCACTTCGCCGACGCGGACTTCCGCCGCCGCTTCCGGGCGACGCTCGGCACGCCCAAGAAGGGCAAGCTCTTCTACGGCAACTGGGCCCGGGTGCAGGTGGGGGCCGCCGGCACGCCGGCCAACGCCGCGCTGGAAGGCCGCTCGATCGCCGACATCGCGGCCGCGGCCGGGGCCGACCCGGTCGACGCCTTCTTCGACCTGGCGGTGTCCGAAGACCTGGCCACCCTCTTCTCGGCCCAGCTCATCAACGCCGACGAGGACCAGCTGGAGCCGATGCTGAAGCACGGCAACGGCGTCATCGCGCTGTCGGACGCGGGCGCCCATCTGAGCTTCCTCTGCGATGCCGGCTACGGGCTGCACCTGCTCGGCCACTGGGTCCGCGACCGCGGCGCCTTCACCCTGGAAGAGGCGGTGCGCCAGCTGACCTCCAAGCCGGCCGCCATCTACCGCATTCCCGACCGCGGGCGGATCGCCGTCGGCGGCCATGCCGACCTGATGCTGTTCGATCCCGCCCGGGTGGCGCCCAGCCCGCGCCCGCGCCGGGTGCCCGACCTGCCGGGCGGCGACAGCCGCATGGTCCGCGACCCGGTCGGCATGCACGGGGTCTGGGTCAACGGCGTCGCCGTCCATGACGGGCGCGACTACACTCGCCCTGCCGCCGGCCCCGGCCGGGTGCTGCGTTCCTTCTCCGCCTGAGCCTGAGCCACATGCCGGAGCCTTCATGACCGCCTTGCGTTTCGACCCCCCGACCCTGCCCGCCGAGGCCGAGGCGCTGCGCCGTCAGGTGCGCGCCTTCCTCGCCGAGGAGCGGGCCAAGGGCAGCTGGTCCCCCCGCGGCGACTTCGGGACCCATCCCGACGTCGCCTTCAGCCGTCTGGTCGGCGCCCAGGGCTGGATCGGCATGACCTGGCCCAGGCGCTACGGCGGCCACGAGCGCAGCGGGCTCGAACGCTACGTCGTCACCGAGGAGCTGCTGGTGTCGGGCGCGCCGATCACCGCCCACTGGATCGCCGACCGCCAGAGCGGGCCCCTCATCCTGCGCAACGGCACCGAGGCGCAGAAGATGCGCTTCCTGCCGCGCATCGCCCGCGGCGAGATCTTCTTCTGCATCGGCATGAGCGAGCCCGATTCCGGCTCCGACCTGGTCTCGATCCGCACCCGCGCGACCAAGGTCGACGGCGGCTGGCGCATCACCGGGCGCAAGGTGTGGACCTCCAACGCCCATATCTCCGACTACGCCATCACGCTGGTGCGCACCGGTCCGGCCGAACCCGACCGCCATTCCGGCCTGTCGCAGGTCATTCTCGACCTCAAGGCGCCGGGCGTGTCGATCCGGCCGATCCGCAACCTGGCCGGCCACCACGACTTCAACGAGATGGTGCTGGACGACGTCTTCCTCGGCGACGACATGATGGTCGGCCAGCCGGGCGACGGCTGGAAGCAGGTGACGAGCGAGCTCGCCTTCGAGCGCAGCGGGCCGGAACGCTTCCTGTCCACCTATCGCCTGCTGACGGCGCTGGTCGACCGCGGCGGCGAGGCCCCCGACGACCGGGTGGCGGAGACGACCGGCCGCTTCGTCGCCCATCTCTGGGCGCTCCGCGGCATGTCGCTGTCGATCGCCGGCATGCTGCAGGCCGGCGAGACGCCGAACCTGGAGGCGGCTTGCGTCAAGGACCTGGGCAATGCCTTCGAGCGCGCCATCCCGGAGACCGCCCGCCTGGTCGCCCCTTCGGCCATGCCAATGCCCGGCGCCAACGACCCGTTCGACGCGATCCAGGCCGAAGCGGTCCTGAACGCCCCCTCCATCACGCTGCGCGGCGGGACCAGAGAGATCCTGCGCGGCATCATTGCCCGGGGACTTGGCCTCCGATGAGCGATCTCGTCTTCGATACCGCCGACCGCCTGTTCGGCGACGCGATCGACAAGGCCCTGCTGGACGCGGCCGAGGCCGGCACCTTCCCCACGGCGCTCTGGCAGTCGGTCGAGCAGACCGGGCTGGTCGAGGCCTTCGCCGACGCGGAGACCGGGGTGGCCGACGCCGCCGCGGTGCTGCGCGCGGCCGGCCGCCATGCGGCCCCCCTGCCGATCGCCGAGACCCTGCTGGCCCGCCGCCTGCTGCAGCGCGCCGGCCTGGATGCGCCGGAGGGCCCGCTCGCCATCGCCGCGTCGGGGGATGCCAACCGCATCGAGGTCGCGGCCGGCCGGGTGTCGGCGACGCTGCGCGGCGTCGCCTGGGCCGGGCAGGCCCGGGCATTCGTCCTCCTGACCGGGGACCGCGTGCTCCTGGTCGCCCCCGCATCGGCCACCATCGAAGCCGGCCGCAACCTGGCCGGCGAGCCGCGCGACACGGTCGTGCTCGACGGCCCGGTGCTGGCCGAGGCGGCCGCCCCCATCGACCTGGAGCGCTGGCGGCGCGAGAACGCCTGGGCGCGCAGCCTGCTGATGCAGGGGGCCATGGAAACGACGCTGGAGATCGCCGCCACCTACGCCAACGACCGGGTCCAGTTCGGCCGGCCGATCGGCAAGCAGCAGTCGATCCAGCACCAGCTCGCCCTGATGGCCGAGGAGGTGGCGGCGGCCTCCGTCGCCGCTCGCCTGGCGACCGAGCGCCTGGACGCCGAGGATGCCTTCCTGGCGGTGGCCGCGGCCAAGATCCGCTGCGGCGAGGCGGCCGGCAAGGCGGCGGAGTACGCCCACCAGGTGCTGGGCGCCATCGGCTTCACCCACGAGCACCACCTGCACCACCTGACCCGGCGCCTGTGGTCGTGGCGCGACGAGTATGGCCACGAAGGCGAATGGTCGATCGCGCTCGGCCGCGAGGTGGCGCGGATCGGCGGTGCGGGGCTGTGGTCGTGGCTGACGAAGGCCTGAGCCGGATCTTGCCGCACCCGCTCGCCCCGTTCTTCGCGCCCCGCTCGGTCGCGGTCGTCGGTGCTGCCGACGATCCGACCCGGGTGCGCGGCCGCATCCTGGCGCAGCTCCTCAAGGGGGGCTTCGCCGGGCCCGTCTATCCCGTCCACCCGACCGCGGCCACCATCCAGGGGCTGCCGGCCCACCCCTCCGTCGGCGCCACGCCGCAGCCGGCCGACCTGGCGCTCGTCGCCATCCCATCCGAGCGGGTGCCGGCGGTGCTGGAGGAATGTGCCGCCGCCGGCGTGCGCAGCGTGCTGGTCTATTCCGGCGGCTTCGCCGAGGAGGGCGGCGCCAAGCGCGAGTTGCAGGACGAAGTCGCCGCGATCGCGGCGCGCACCGGCATCCGCGTCGGCGGCCCCAACAGCGTCGGCTTCCTCAACATCGCCGACGGCGTCTGCGCCACCTTCAGCCCGGCGATCGACTTCGCCGCCCTGCCGGCCCAGCGCCTGCCGGCGGCCGGCCGGCGGATCGGCATCATCTCCCAGTCGGGCGGGCTCGGCTTCGCCATCTTCAACCGCGGCCTGCGCCGCCATCTGACCTTCAGCCATGTCGTCAACACCGGCAACGAGGCGGACATCGACGCAACCGACGTCCTCGATTTCCTGGTCGAGGACCCGGCGACCGGGGTCATCCTGCTGTTCCTGGAATCGATCCGCCGCGGCGACCGCTTCCAGGCGGTGGCGGCCAAGGCGCTCGCACGCGGCAAGCCGATCGTGGTGGCCAAGGTCGGCCGCTCCGCCGCCGGCCAGCGCGCCGCCCTGTCGCACACCGCCAGCCTGACCGGCGCCGACGCCGCCTATGATTCGGTCTTCCGCCATCTCGGCATCGTCCGGGTCGACGACCAGGACGCGATGCTGGACGCGGCCCAGGCGCTCGCCCTCTGCCCGCCGCTGGCCGGGCGCCGGGTCGGCATCGTCACCATCTCGGGCGGGGTCGGCGGCTGGATGTCGGACACGCTGGAGGGCCAGGGCTTCTCCGTCCCGGCCCTGTCGGCCGAGGTGCAGGCGCGGATCCGCACCTACCTGCCGCCCTTCGGCGCGGCCTTCAACCCGGTCGACATCACCGCCAGCGCCATGGAGAACGACCACCGGGTGCAGAGCCTGGAGGTCCTCGCCACGGCCGAGGGCATCGATGCGGTCGTCAACATCTCCTCGCTCGCCGCCGACCCGCGCCTGCCGCTGGAACGCGAGCGGCTGGAGCAGCTGGTGCGGTCGAGCGCGCGGCCCATCCTCTTCTACAGCTATCCCCTGCCCGCGCCGGCGGCCGCCGACATCCTGGCCGGGCTCGGCATCCCGCTCTACACCAGCCTGGGCGGCGTCGCCCGGGCGCTGTCGGCGCTCGCCCAGTACCACGAGGCCCGCACGCGGCCGCCGGACCCGCCGCCCGCCGGGGATCCGGCTGCGGCCCGGGCCGCGCTCGACAATGCCGGCGAGACCCTGTGCGAGTATCAGGCGGCCCCACTGCTCGCCGCCTACGGCATCCCGACCGCGCCAGCCCGCCTCGCCCGCTCCGCCGCCGAGGCGCGGCGCTGGGCGACCGAGCTCGGCTTCCCGGTCGTCCTCAAGGTCCAGTCGCCCGACATCCCGCACAAGACCGAGGCTGGCGGCGTCGTCCTCGGCCTGACCAACGGGGAGGCGGTCGCCGACGCCTACGCCGCGATCCTGCGGCGGGTCGCCGCCAGCCATCCGGGCGCCGCCATCCACGGCATCCTGGTGCAGCGCATGGCGGCCAGGGGCGTCGAGATGATCGCGGCCGCGGTGAACGACCCCGGGCTCGGCCCGCAGGTCAGCGTCGGGCTGGGCGGGGTGCTGGTGGAACTCCTGGGCGACCTCGCCATGGCCCCGGCGCCGCTCGGCCCGGTCGGCGCGGACGCCCTGGTCGGCCGCCTGCGCGGCGCGCCGCTGCTGGGCGGCTGGCGCGGCGCCGCGGCCGCCGACCGCGCCGCCTTCGCGGACCTGGCCGCCCGACTGTCGCGGCTGGCCGCCGACCTCGCCGACCGGATCGTCGAGATCGAACTCAACCCCGTGCTCGTCCACCCGCAGGGCCACGGCGTCAGCGTCGTCGACGCCCTGGTGCGCCAGCGGCCGAAGGAACCGACATGACCGACCAGATCCTGTTCGCCGTCGAGGACGGCATCGCCACCCTGACGCTCAACCGCCCCGAGCGGATGAACGCCTTCACCTTCGAGATGATCGACGCCTGGGTCGAGCGCATCCAGCAGGTCCGCCTGGACGACGCGATCAAGGTGCTGGTGGTGACCGGCGCCGGCAAGGCGTTCTGCGCCGGCGGCGACATCGTCGAGATGAAGGACCGGCTGGCGCAGACCCCGCTGCAACGCAAGAACGAGCTGTGGACGCGCATCCAGCGCATCCCGCTGTCGCTGGAAGACCTGGACAAGCCGGTGCTGATGGCGGTCAACGGGGCGGCGACCGGTGCCGGCATGGACCTCGCCCTGCAGGGCGACCTGCGCTACGCGGCGATGACCGCGCGCTTCGCCGAGACCTACGTCAAGGTCGGGCTGGTGCCCGGTGCCGGCGGGGCCTGGTACCTGCCGCGGGTGGTCGGCGTCGCCAAGGCGCTGGAGCTGTTCTGGACCGCGGACTTCGTCGAGGGGGCGGAGGCCGAGCGCATCGGGCTGATCAACAAGGCGGTGCCGGACGCGGAGCTGCTGCCCCATGTTTACGGCGTCGCCCGCAAGATTGCCGGCAGCGCCACGCTCGCCGCCCGGCTGATCAAGCGCGCCGTCTACCAGGGGATGCGCACCGACCTGCGCACCAGCCTCGACATGATCTCCTCCCACTACGCCGTGGCGACGGCCGGCGACGACCATCGCGAGGCGGTCGACGCCTTCATCGAGAAGCGCAAGCCGGTCTTCAAGGGCACCTGACCGGGACCCTGGCCGTTGGCCCGCTTCCTCGTCGTCGGCAGCGCCCATGTCGACCGGGTGTGGCGGCTGTCCGGGCCGCTCGTCCCGGGCGGGCGGCAGCGCTACGAGCGCGTGCAGGAACGCTATGGCGGCGGCGCCTTCCACACCGGCAGCGTGCTGCTGGCGCTCGGCCACCGGGTCGACCTGATGACGGCGCTCTCGGGCGACGCGGCCGGGCGGCGCCATCGCCGGGCCCTGGCCGATCGCGGCTTCGGCCTGGATGGGGTGGAGACGGTCGACATGCCCACGGCGCCGCTTGAGATCCTGCTCGACCCGGCGGGCGAGCGCACGATCCTCTTGCCGGCGGTCCCGCGCCGCACCACGGCCGGCCTCACCGGCGAGGGCGCCGACCTCGTCTACCTCAACGTCCGCGACGCACCCGCGCAGCCGGAGACGCTGGGCCGGCTCGCCCATCGCACCGTCTCGCAGATGCCGCTCGATGCCGGACAGCGTCGGCCGGCCCGGATCCTGGTCGCCTCGCGCGCCGACTGGCCCCGCGTCGCCGAAGAGGACTTGCTGGCCCACGCCCGGGCCGTCGCCGGCCCGGCCTTCGAGGCGCTGGTCCTAACCGCCGGCAAGGCCACGGTCACGATCCTGACCGGGACCGACCGGGCATCCATCCCGGTCCCGCCGCTTGCCGACGGCACCGACACCACCGGCGCCGGCGACTTCTTCGCTGCCGGCCTGCTCGACGGCCTGGCCCGCGGCCTGGCGCCGGCCGAGGCGGCACGCGTCGGCGCAGCGACGGCCGGTCGCGTGCTCGCCGACCGGTGCCGCTACCTCGACGACCGGATCGCGGAGTAGCTCAATGCTGGCCGAGCAGCTTCCAGATGCCGCTCGACGCCAGGATGATCTTGTCGTCGACGGTCAGCGTGCCGCGCACGAAGACGACCGACTTGGTGACGCGCACCACCTCGGGCGTGCCCAGCACCCAGTCGCCCAGCTTGGCCGCGGTCACGAACTCGTTGTTCAGGCTGATGGTGGCGCAGCGGCGGCGGCCGGCGGCGAAATGCACGGTGATGCCCAGCATCTCGTCCGCGAACGACATCAGGCAGCCGCCATGGACGACGCTGTTGGAGTTGAGGTGGCGCTCCTCGACCCGGAAGCCGAACAGCCAGCGTCCCTCCTCGACCTCCTTGCGGTAGAACGGGCCGAGGTTGGCGGAATAGCGGTCGGTCCGGGGCGGGATCTCCTCGAAACCGGGCGGGACTTCGATCACGGGCATTCTCCGGGCATCCTCTGGGCCAAGCGGAAGGCTTGCGCTGACGGCGGCAAGCGTCGAATCTGCGGGGCGCGACCTTAGACCGCCCGCCCGCACCGGTCATCCCCAAGGCAACCCCCAGGTCATGCAAGGAGGCGAACCATGCCCCACCATCCGATCGACGGCCACCGCATCCACTACCGCTTCGACGGGCCGGCGGACCGGCCGGTGGTAGTGCTCGCCCATTCGCTGGCGGCATCGAGCGCCATGTGGGCGCCGCAGATGCCGTTCCTGACGGCCCGCTTCCGGGTCCTGTCGGTCGACATGCGCGGGCACGGCGGCAGCGACGCGCCGGAGGGGCCCTATCATCTCGACGGGCTCGCGGGCGATTTCGCCGCCCTGCTGGGCCATCTCGGGCTGGGGCCGGTCGACTTCATCGGCCTGTCGATGGGCGGGATGATCGGCATGACCCTGGCCAGCGCCCATCCCGGCCTGCTGCGCAGCGTCGTCCTGGCCGACACCATGTGCCAGGTGCCGGACGCCTTCCGCGCCGCGCTCGACGGACGGATCGCCATCGCCCGCGCAGAGGGCATGGCGGCCCTGGTGGAGCCGACCATCGAGCGCTGGTTCACCCCGCCCTTCGTCGCCCGCAACCCGCCGATCCTGGACCGGGTGCGCGCCGACATCCGCGACACCCCGGTCGCGGGCTATGCCGGCTGCTGCGGCGCCATCCAGACGCTGGCGCTCGCCGACCGGATCGGCGCGATCGCCATCCCGACGCTGGTCGTCGTCGGCCGCGACGACCCGGCGACGCCGGTGGCCGCGTCCGAGGCGATCCACCGGGCCATTCCCGGCAGCCGCCTCGCGATCCTCGACCAGGCCTCGCATCTTTCCAACATCGAGCAGCCGGAGGCGTTCGACGCGGCGCTCGCGGCCTTCTACGATCACCCGGACCGCGTCTCGGGGACCCGCCCATGAAGATCGCCGCCATCGAGACGATCGTCGTCCGCCTGCCCTTCCGCCATGACGGGCCGCCGACCGGCTTCGGCGGCAAGATCTGGACGACGCTCGACACGCTGCTGGTCAAGGTCGAGACCGACGCCGGCATCACCGGCTGGGGCGAGGCGTTCGGCTACAACTGCATCCCCGCGACCCGGGCCGCGATCGAGACCCAGATCGCCCCGCTCGCGGTCGGCCAGGACGCGCGCGACATCGCCGGCCTCGGCCGGCGGCTGCAGCAGCAGCTGCACCTGTTCGGCCGCGGCGGGCCGGTGACCTATGGCCTGTCGGGGCTCGACATCGCCCTGTGGGACATCGCCGGCAAGGCGGCCGGCCTGCCGCTGCACCGCCTGCTGGGCGGCGCCGGGCGGACCGACGTTGCGACCTATGCCAGCCTGCTGCGCTACACCGACCCCGATGCGGTGGGCCGAGTCACCGCATCGGCCGTGGCCCGCGGCTATCGCCATGTGAAGCTGCACGAGATCACGGTCGAGGCGACCGCCGCGGCCCGCGCGGCGGCCGGGCCGGACGTCGCCATCATGCTCGACACCAACTGCCCGTGGACGCTGGACGAGGCGCTGGCGATCGCCCGCCGCCTGGAGCCGAGCGACCTCTTCTGGCTGGAGGAGCCGATCTGGCCGCCCGAGAACCACACCGGGCTGGCCGCACTCCGGCAGCGGGCCGCGATGCCCATCGCCGCCGGCGAGAACGCGATCAGCCCGATGGACTTCGCCGCCATGTTCGCGGCCGGCGCGGTCGACATCGCCCAGCCGAGCGTGACCAAGATCGGCGGCGTCTCGGCCGTCCGCGAGGTCATGGCGCTGGCGGCCGGGCGCAACGTGCAGGTGACGCCGCACGCCCCCTATTTCGGCCCGGGCATGCTGGCCACCCTGCAGCTGCTCGCGGCCTCGCCGGTCCCGGCCCTGTTCGAGCGCCTCTACGTCGACCTGGAAGCCAGCTTCTTCGGCGACCTGAGCGACGCCGTCGACGGCCGCATGCGCATCCCGGACGGCCCCGGCCTCGGCTGCGACCCCGACCCGGCCGTCATTGCCCGGCACAAGGCCTGAAGGCCACGCCCCTGAAGGCCACGACACCTGAAGGCCACGACACCCGAAGGCCAGGACAAAGGAACCACCAGCCATGGAAATCGGCGTCTTCATCCTGCAGCAGATGCGCGACCGCTCGGTCCCGCCGACCCGGGTGGTGGGCGACGCCATCGCCCAGGCGGTGCTGGCGGAGCAGCTCGGCTTCGACACGGTATGGTTCGCCGAGCACCATTTCGCCAACCTCGGCATGTGCCCGTCGCCGCTGCTGATGGCATCGCACGCCGCCGCCCGCACCAGCCGCATTCGCCTCGGCACCGGGGTCGTGGTGCTGCCCTTCTACAACCCGATGCGGCTGGTCGACGAGATCGCCTATGTCGACATCCTGTCGGGCGGGCGGCTCGACCTCGGGGTCGGCAGCGGCAGCCACCGCCACGAATTCTCCGGCCTCGGCATCCCGATCGAGGAGGCCCGCGCCCGCTTCGGCGAGGCGCTCGACGTCATCGACATGGCGCAGGACCAGGACCGGATCGACTATCAGGGCCGCCATGTCGAGGTGCGCGACGCCCATGTCCCGCTGCGGCCGGTGCAGCAGCCGGTGCCGATCTTCCTGGCCGGCCTCGCAAAGGATCCGGCGATGATCGAGCGGGTGGTGCGGCGGCACTACACCCCCTTCGTCTCCGCCATGTGGATGCCGCCCGCGGCCGTCGCCGCCGTCCGCGCGCCGTTCGACGCCGCCCGCCGCGCGGCCGGGCGCGACCCGTCGCGCGAGCCCTTCGCCATCCAGCGGCTGCTCTACGTCACCGACGACCGCGCCGATGCCGAGGATGCCGCCCGGCGCGCGATCTACACCCATCGCCTGGTCGCCGCCCTCAAGGCCGGGCACGGCCGCTTCGAGGACGGCTACGTCGCCGAGGAGGCGACCGAGCACGACCCGACGGTCGAGGAGGTCCTGTCCAAGGCGATGATCGGCCCGCCCGACCGGCTGGTCGCCATGCTGCAGCAGGACGTGGCCGAGGTCGGGCCCAGCCATCTCAGCCTGTTCATGAATTTCGGCGGCATGGACCATGCCCGGGTCGCCCGGTCGATGGAGCGGTTCGCGACGGAAGTCCGGCCGCAGCTCGGCCAGTGGGCCGGCCGCAAGCCCATGGCCGCGGAATGACCGGTCCCGTGTCGCCGGGCGACGGCTGGACGCCGGGCGCCCTGGTGCGTCATCCGGACGAGCCGGACTGGGGGCTGGGCCAGGTGCAGTCGGCGATCGGCGACCGGGTGACGGTCAATTTCGAGCACCGCGGCAAGGTGCTGATCAACACCGCCGTGGTCCGCCTGGTGGCGGCGACGGCCGGGCCGGCCAGCCCATGATCGCCCGGGACCTGCGCGAGGCCCTGCTGGACGGGGTGCCGGACGCGCCTTCCGGGCGCGTCGTGGTCGGCATCAACTGGGTCCTGGTGGAGGGGCCGGACGGGGCGGGGCTGGCGCATTCGCCGGTCCGCAACGCCCCCGGCTGCCGCCCGATCGCCCATGCCGGGCACCTGGCCGGGACCAGCCTGCGGCAGCTGGCCGAAGGGATGGCGAGCGACAACCCGTTCGAGGCGGCGATCGCCATCGCCGCCGCCAACGCCCACCACAACCGGCGCAGCGTGACGGGAGAGGACGGCAACGCCCTGGAGGCGGCCGGGCGCGAGGCCCGCAGCACCGTGGTGATCGGCCGCTTTCCCGGGCTCGACCGATCGATCCCGCACGCCAAGGTGGTCGAGCGCGTGCCGGGCCCCGGCGACTATCCCGAGGCGGAGGCCGGCCGGCTGATCGCCGAGGCCGACCTCGTCGTCATCACCGCGTCGACCATCGGCAACGGCACCCTGCCCGGCCTGCTGGCGCTGGCCCAGGGACGGCGGGTCTTCCTGGTCGGCCCCGGCACCCCGCTCGCGCCAGCACTCTTCGCCCGCGGCATCGAGCGGCTGGGCGGGCTGGTGATCGCGGATACGGACCGGGCGGCGCAGGTGCTGATGGAGGGCGGTGCGGTGCGCGGCCTGCGCGCGGCCGGCCGGAACGTCACGCTGGCCCGGCCAGCATAGTTTCCGCGGCGGCCAGGTCCTCCGGCCGGTTCACGTTGAAGAACGGGTCGCGGCCTGCCGGCGCCGGGAAGTCCACCACCACCGCCCCGACGCGCCGGGCCCAGTCCTCCACCCGGCGCAGGCCGTCGACGACCAGCGCCCGGCGCAGCTCGTCGCGCGCGGCCACCGGCCACAGCCCGAAGACCGGATGCAGGCGGCCGCCGGAGGCGGCACACGCCGCACCGGAGCCGGCGTTGGCGACCAAGCGGCACACGAGGTCGGCCGGGAAGATCGGCGAGTCGCCGGCGAAGCTCGCCAGGTGCGTCGCCCCCGACAGCGCCGCCGCCCATTCCAGGCCGGCCAGCAGGCCGGCGAGCGGCCCCGGGAAATCGGGCACGCCGTCGGGCAGGACGGGCAGCCCGAACCGTTCGAAGCGCCGGGGATCGCCATTGGCGCTGAGCGCCAGGGCGGCCACCTGGGGTCGGGCAAGCGCCACCACATGGTCGAGGATGGTCGACCGGCCGAGCGGCCGCAGCACCTTGTCGCCGCCGCCCATGCGCCGGGCGCGGCCGCCCGCCAGGATGATGCCGGCGATGTCCCCCATGGCCGGCATGCTATGGCGCGCGGGGCCGCGGGGCGCAAGCCCGCCCGACCGCGCCGCAAATCGCTGGACGCCGCCCCCGTCCAGGCCGGATAACCGGGCACAGATGGTCGCCCCCCGCATCGCCTTCGTCGCCGCCGACACCGCCCCCGCCCGCGACGCGCTGGTGGAACTGGAACGGCTCTACGCCCATGTGCCGATCGCCGAGGCCGACGTCATCGTCGCGCTGGGCGGCGACGGCCTGCTGCTCGAGACGCTGCACCGTTGCCTGGAGCGGCGGGTGCCGATCTTCGGCATGAACCGGGGCACGGTCGGCTTCCTGCTCAACCCCTATGCCGCCGAGGGGCTGGTCGAGCGGATCACCGCGGCCGACGCCGTCACCCTGCACCCGCTGCGCATGGTGGCCCACACCATCCACGGCGAGCGCTGCGAGGGCCAGGCAATCAACGAGGTCTCCTTGCTGCGCGAGACCCGCCAGTCCGCCAAGATCCGCATCCGCATCGACGGCATCGTCCGGCTCGAGGAGCTGGTCTGCGACGGGGTGCTGGTGTCGACGCCGGCCGGCAGCACCGCCTACAACCTGTCGGCCCACGGCCCCATCATCCCGCTCGGCTCCGAGGTGCTGGCCCTGACCCCGATCAGCGCCTTCCGCCCCCGCCGCTGGCGCGGCGCCCTGCTGCCGCACGGCGCCCAGGTCCATTTCGAGATCCTGGAGGCCGACAAGCGCCCGGTCAGCGCCGTCGCCGACTTCACCGAGGTCCGCGACGTGATCGCGGTCGAGGTGCATGAGGACCGCACCACCGCCATGACCCTGCTGTTCGACCGGGAGATGAACCTGGCGGAACGGATCCTGAAGGAGCAGTTCCAGCCCTAGTCGGGCGGCCCGCCCGCAGCCTGCGTCCGGTCCTTCTCCGCGGCGAGCCAGGCCGCCAGCAGGCGCCCGCCATCATCGGCGAAGCGCTCGTCCAGCGTCTCGGCCGCCTCGATCCGCTCCATGCGGAAGTGCCGCATGTCGCAGCGCAGCTCGCACCAGGCGGCGAGCAGGCTGGCGTCCACATAATATGCCATCGCGATCGGCCGGACGACCCGACTGCTGGCGCGGCCGGCCGCGTCGCGATAGGCGATGCGGAGCTTCCGGCGCTCCCGGATGGCCCGGCGCACCGCGGCCGGATCGACGCCGGTCGGCGTGGCGGCACTGCCGTCGGACACATAGACGGGGGCGGCGGAGAGCTGCGGGCCGAGCGTGCCCGGCAGCAAGGCCGCGATCTTGGCGAGGACGCTGGCGGCCGCCTCCTGGAGCGTGGCGTCGCGGATGCGGCGGACCAGCCGGACCCCGGCCGCCACCGCCTCGACCTCCTCGACCGTCAACATCAGCGGCGGCATGTGGAACCCCGGCCGCAGGACGTAGCCGACCCCGGCCGCCCCCTCGATCGGCACGCGGCGGGCCTGCAGCACGGCGATGTCGCGATAGACAGTGCGCGGCACAACCTCCAGCCGCTCGGCGATCGCGGCCGCCGTCATCGGCCGGCCCGATCCACGCAGGATCTGGATGATCTCGAACAGCCGCTCGGCCCGCCGCGCCATCGCCGTCTCCCCGGAGCGCTCCACTCTACTGACAGAACGTTGTCAGGAGCCACCGGCTACCGATGCGGTCCCTCCCCTACCGGCCAGGACCGCCCGATGTCTGCCTCCTCCCCTTCGATCCCGCCGACGCCGGCCGTCGTCGCGACGGTTCTCGGCTTCGCCGCCGTCCAGCTCGACGGCGCCATGCTGAATGTCGCGGTCGTCGAGATCGGCCGCTCGCTCGACACGGACGTCGCCGCCCTGCCCTGGATCGTCAATGGCTACACGCTGGCCTTCGTCGGCCTGCTGGTGGCGGCCGGCGCGATCGGCGACCGGATCGGCGCGCGCCGGGTCTTCCTCTGGGGCTTCGGCATTTTCGGAGCAGCGTCGGCCGCCGCCGCCCTGGCGCCGACCGTTGCGACGCTGGTCGCCGCCCGGGTCCTCCAGGGTGCCGGCGGCGCGCTGCTGGTGCCGTCGTCGCTGGCGCTCCTCAACCAGGCATGCCGGGGCGATGCGACAGCCCGCGCCCGCGCGATCGGTGCCTGGACCGCCGCCGGCGGGGTCGCGGTCGCCGTCGGGCCCGCGGCGAGCGGCCTCCTCGTCAGCCTGGTCGGGTGGCGGAGCGTCTTCCTCGTCAGCGCCGCCGCCGCGCTTCCCGGCCTGTGGCTGGCCGTCCGGACCATCGAGGACGCCCCGCCTCCTGCCACCCCGCCGCACCGCTTCGACTGGGCAGGGCAGGTCCTGGCGACGGTGGCGCTGGGGGCGTTCGTCCTCGCCGTCATCGCGGCCGGGGCGGCCGGGTGGTCGTCCGGATACTTCGCCGCCGCGGCCCTGGCCGCCGTCGCGGCGGCGGTCGGCTTCGTCCGGGTGGAGCTCCGCGCCGCACATCCCATCGCGCCGCCGGCTCTGTTCCGCGATCCGCAGGTCGGCGCGATGATGGCGGCCGGCTTCGCCATCAGCTTCGCGATCTTCGGGCTGGTGTTCGGCCTGGCGCTCTACTTCCAGCATGGGCGGGGCTTCGGCGCGTTGGAGACGGGCCTCGCCTTCGTGCCCTTCTCGCTCGCGATCATCGCCGCCAACTTGGCCGGCAGCCGCGCCGCCGCAAGGGTGGGCGCCTATCGCGTCCTGGTCGCGGGGCTGCTGGTGGCCGTGCTCGGAACTATGTCCCTGCTCGTGCTCCTCGACGGCACCACCTCGTATCTCGAGGAGCTTCCAGCCCAGCTCGCCCTCAGGATCGGGATCGGCCTGGTGGTGCCGACCGCCACGATGCTGCTGCTGGCAGCGGCGCCGCCAGACGCCTCGGGCGTGGCATCAGGCGCCTTCACCGCCGTCCGGCAGGCGGGCGCGGCGATCGGGGTGGCGACCTACGGCATCCTGATGGCAACCGACATCGTCGGCGGCCTGCGCCTCTCGCTCGCAATCTCCGCCGCCCTGCTGGCGGCAGCACTGGTGCTTGCCGTCGCCAGCTTCCGGCGACGCCCGGAGCGATCCGTCACGAACGGGGGCTGATGTCGAGACCCTTGCCGGGCCGATTTCCACGACGTTCACAGCAAGCGGTCCGCCGGGAATGAAACCGCCGGCGGCCGTCGACAGGAGCGCTGGCCACCGGTCAAAGCGTCCCTCGACCAAGGCTCGGGATGAGGAAATTTTCCTTTCTCCACAGGCGTTTGCGCCGATGGAGAAATCCCCTCATCCCGAGCCCCGTCGAGGGACGCTACGACCGACGGGCAATGCCCAGTTTCTATCCAGACTGACGAAGACTGACGAGAAGGGCGCGGCCGGGATGTTGGGATTCCCGCGCCACCACCCTTCCAGGCGGCGGCGCGGGAGCCGGTCGTCAGACCACCCGGAAGTTCTTGAACTGCCAGGGGTCGTCGCGGTCGAGGTCTTCCGGGAACAGGACGCCGCGGTCCTGCAGCGGGGTCCAGTCGCCATACTGGCCGACCAGGTTGCCGAGGTAGGGGGTCATGATCTGGAAGGCGCGCTCGTGGTCGATCTCGTCGGGCTCGACGACGCCGGCCTTCGGGTTCTCCATCGCCCAGATCATCCCGGCCAGCACGCCCACCGTCACCTGCAGGCTGGTGGCGTTGTTGTGCGGGACGAGCGCGCGGGTCTCGTCGATGGTCAGGCGCGAGCCGTACCAGTAGGCCTTCTTCGCGTGGCCCATCAGCAGCACGCCCAACTCGTCGATGCCGCTCACCACCTCGTCGACCATCAGCCGCTGCCGGGTCTGCTGCTGCCAGTTGCGGCCGGCCAGCTCGTGCACCGACAGGACCGCGTCGTCGCACGGGTGATAGGCGTAGTGCACCGTCGGGCGATAGGCGGCCGCCCCGTCGGACCCGGCGACCGTGTAGTAGTCGGCGATCGAGATCGCCTCGTTGTGGGTGATGAGGAAGCCCTGGATGGTGCCGGCGAGCGGCGTCCAGGTGCGCACCTTGGTCGAGGCGCCGGGCCGCATCAGGTAGATGGCGGACCCGCTGCCTGCCTCGTGCCGGGCGCCGTCGGCCGGGAAGTGCCGCTCGTGCGTGCCCCAGCCGAGCTCGGCCGGCTGGCAGCCCTCGCTGACGAAGCCGTCGATCGACCAGGTGTTGACGAACTCGCCCGGCTTCTTGGGCGTCAGGCAGACCTGGGTATCGCGCTCGGCGATGTGGATCGTCTTCACGCCGAGGCTCTGGGCGAGGCCGGCCCAGCCGGCGCGGTCCTTGGGCGTCTCCGCCGCGACGCCGGTGTCGCGCGCGATGTCGAGCAGCGCGCGCTTGACGAAGTAGGAGACGATGCCGGGGTTGGCGCCGTGGGTGATGACCGCCGTCGGCCCGCCGGCCGAGCGCCGCTTCACCGCCAGCGCCGTCTCGCGCAGGCCGTAGTTGGAGCGCTGCGAGTAGGTCAGGTTCGGGTCGGTGTAGCCGCCCGGCCACGGCTCGATGCAAGTGTCGAGATAGAGCGCGCCCACCTCCTGGCACAGTTCCATCAGGGCGACGCTCGACACCTCGACCGACAGGTTGAGCAGGAAGTCGCCCGCGCCCAGCAGCGAGCGCATCATCTCCGCATGGTTCTCGCGGGTGACCGGCTCCTCGATGAAGCGCACGCCATACTCCTCGGCGACGTCGCGGCCGCGGTCATCGGCGGTGACGATGACGACGCGCTCCGGGTCGATATCGATGTGCCGGAAGATGAGGGGCAGCACCCCCTGGCCGATGCTGCCCATGCCGACCATGACGATCTTTCCCGAAAAGCGGACATGCTTCATTCAAACGAACTCCTGATTTTGGGCTCCAGACGGCCCAGTGCTTCCAATGCTCCGATGGTGGCGCCCGGCCGGATTTCCGGTCAGGCGGCCACCGCGATCAGGTCGTAGCCCGGCGTCTCCAGGAGCGGCCGGTCGCGGACCTCGACCAGCCGTGCCTGGTCGAAGCCGTTGAAGGCCGTGCGCAAGGAGCTGCCATAGGCGCCGAGCTGGCCCAGCTCGATCCAGTCGCCCTCGGCCGCGTCGGCCGGCAGGACGAACGGACCCTGCATCCGGTCGGCGCTGTCGCAGGTCGGGCCATAGAACGAAAAGCCCTGCTGCTCGCCCGAAGCCGACCGGTCGAGGCGGATGAGCCGCGCCGGGAAGCGGAACCCGGGGGCACCCGCATCCGACAGGCTGCCATACACCCCGTCGTTGACAAACAGAGTGTCGCCGCGACGGTGCTGCACCTGGACCACCAGCGATACCCCGGGCGCCACCAGGGCGCGGCCGGGCTCCGCCCACAGGCGGCAGCCGGCATCGCCGAGGCCGGTCGCCGCGAAGGCGTCGGCGATGGCCGCCATGAAGTCGCCGAGCGGCGGCGGGGTCACGTCCGGGTAGCTGACCGGGAAGCCGCCGCCGACATCGAGCACGTCGATGCGGACGCCAGACTCCCGCGCCACCGCGTCCGCCAGCGCGATGGCGCGGGCATAGGCGTCCGGCTCCATGCACTGCGAGCCGACATGGAAGCAGATGCCGACCCGCTCGGCGACCGCGCGCGCGCGCCGCAGCAGGTCGACCGCCGCCGCCGGGGTGGCCCCGAACTTGCCGGACAGGTCGTACATGGTGTTCGCCTTGGGCGGCACCAGGCGCACGAACAGGCCGAGGCCGGCCTCGCCCCCCGTCTCCTGGACGATCTTCTCCAGCTCCTCGACGCAGTCGAACGAGAAGTCGCGCACCCCCTGGTCGAACCACGCGCCGCGGATCGCCGCCCGGCCCTTGACCGGGTGCATGTAGTGCACCTCGGCCTCGGGGAAGAGCTGGCGCACCAGGCGCACCTCGGCCGGCGAGGCGCAGTCGAAGTGGCGGACGCCGCCCGAGTGGAGGGCGCGCAGCACCGCCGGCTCCGGGTTGCACTTCACGGCATAGAGCACGTCGCCGGGAAAGCCGGCCACGAACGAGCGCGCGGCCGCGGCCAGCACGCCCGGGCGCAGGCAGTGCAGCGGGTCTTCCGGGCGGTGGGCGCGGACGACCTCGTCGATCAGCGGCAGGCGCTGGTTGGCACGAATGCCCCGGCGATCGGCCTGGCGGCCGACCATGGGACGACGCAACGGCGATACCGCGGAGCGGTGACGCAGCTCGGACATGACATCCTCCCGACGCCCCGCCGGGCCTTGCCGCGGGCGGGGTCGGACAAACGGCCTGCCCCGCAAGGGACGGCCGAGAATTCCAGGAAAAGGGCGACGACGGATCTAGCGGCTGACCCCAGGGGTCAGCCGGCCGTCGTCACCTAGAACCAAGACGGGATGCGTGCGCTCCCGCGCGGGTCGCAACCATGTCCACCTCCCTCTCGGGACCGGCCCACTGATGACCGGTTCTGCCAAAAAGGACGCGTCCGTCGTTACATAACCCCGTGGGGCCATTGGCACGTGCGTGTGCGTCAATACGAGGGGCGGATATACGGATTTTCGCCGGGATTGCAAGGAGATTTCTGGGACGGGACCGCGCGCCGCCTCAGTCGCGCGGCCCCTTCTCGCGCATGAGGCCGCCCAGCGCGTGGCTGGCCGGGTCGGGCCTGGCCTCCAGCCCCGCCACCACGCCCTCGCGGTCGGCCGCCGGGCGGTTCTGGCTCAGCTTCATCTTGCCCTCGACCGAGGTAATCTCCAGCCGCAGCCCGACGATTCCCTTGAGCTGCGCGCGCACGAAATCCGCCGGCGCGTCGGCCACCTTCCACGGGCTGGCGAAGCCCGCCTCGTGGGTGTCGGTCAGGCGCTGCACTATGTCGAGCACCGCATCAGGATCGTCGAGCACCACCAGCCGGCCGGTGACATGCACCACCGCATAGTTCCAGGTCGGCACCACCCGGCCATGCTCCGTCTTGCCGGGATACCAGGACGGCGAGACGTAGCCGTGCGGGCCGCCGAAGATGGCCAGCACCGGCTTGGAAAGGTCGCTCGCCTTCCATTGCGGGTTGGCCCGCGCGACATGCCCGATCAGCGCCCCCTGCGGCGCCGGCTCGGCCTGCAGCAGCATCGGCAGATGGCTGACGATCGGCCCCTCCGCGCCCGCCGACACCAGCGTCGCGAAGGCCGCGCGGCGGATATGGTCATCCAGGACGGTGCGGTCGTTCTCGCGGAAGTGCGGGGGGTTGTAGAGCATGGCGGGCACCCGGCAGAGGTCTGGACTGCCTCTATAGCTCAATCGGGCCGGAACAGGCTCAGATACTCGAACGCAAACGTCGCCGCCGCCAGAGCGGTGATCTCCGCCGTGTCGTAGGGCGGGCTGACCTCGACGATGTCCATGCCGCGCCAGTCGATGCCGCCGAGGCGGCGGAGGATCGCCTGGGCCTGCCAGGTCCACAGGCCGCCGATCTCCGGCGTGCCGGTGCCCGGTGCCTGGGAGGGGTCGATGGCGTCGATATCGAAGGTGAGGTAGGTGGCGCCGTCGCCGACGACCCGGCGGATGCGCTCGACCACGCCGTCGACGCCCAGGTGATGGCACTCCTCGGCCGGCAGGATGGTGACGCCGCGCTCGACCGTCCAGTCCCAGACGTCGCGGCCGACCGGCGAGCGGATGCCAACCTGGATCATCCGCCTGGGGTCGACGATGCCCTCCTCGATCGCGTGGTAGAAGACCGAGCCGTGGCCCATCGGCTGGCCGAAGCTGTCGGGCCAGGTGTCGACATGGGCATCGAAATGGACCAGGCCGAGCGGGCCCGTGCGGCGCGACAGGGCGCGCAGCAGCGGCAGAGCGACGGTGTGGTCGCCGCCCAGCGCCACCAGGTGGCCGGTCACCGCGGCGGCGCGGGCCTCGATCAGGCGCAGGCTCTCGGCGATGTCGCCGAGCCGGATCTCGAAGTCGCCGATGTCGGCGAGGTCGAGGGCGGCCGGGCTGGTCCAGTGCCAGGGGTTGACGCCGTCGACCAGCATCCGGCTGGCGCTGCGGATCGCGGCCGGGCCGAAGCGGGTGCCGGCGCGGTTGGTGGTGCCGATGTCGTAGGGGATGCCGGCAACGACGAAGCGCGCGTCGGGGTCGGTGCGCAGCGTGCCGAGGAAGGTCGGCGGGGTGGCGAAGGTCGGGTTCACGGCCGGCTGCCGATGAAGCCGACCAGGTCGCGGGTCAGCGTCGCCAGGTCGGCCTGCAGGCGGTCGAAGCGCGGGATCTTGCGGTGCGCCTCCTCGTCCATGTAGAGGGCGCGGTTGAGCTCGATCTGCAGGCTGTGCCGGCCCTCGGCCGGGCGGCCGTGGCGGCGCACGATCTCCACCCCCTTGTAGGGGTCGTTGACCTTGACCGAGTAGCCCATGGCGGCGACCCGGTCGGCGACGAAGCGGGTGAACTCCGGCTCGCAGGTGGTGCCGTCGCGGTCGCCCAGCACGAAGTCGGCCCTGGGTGTGCCGTCGCCGTCGACCGAGCGCTTGTTGCCGGTTGCCTGCATCGAGTGGCAGTCGATGTGCCAGACCCGCCCGAAGCGGGCATGGGCGGCATCGACCGCCGCGTCGAGCGCCACATGGTAGGGCTGCCAGTAGCGGTCGATGCGCTGGCGCACCTCCTCGACCGAGAGCTTGCGGTCGTAGATCGGCACCTCGCCCTTGATCAGCCGCCAGATCAGGCCGACGCCGCGGCCCGACTTGTCGCCGGGCGCGATCGGGCCCGGCCAGGGCTCGTCCAGCAAGGCCGGGTCCATGTCCTCCAGCGCCCGGTTGGGATCGATGTAGGCGCGCGGGAAGCCGGCCGCGACCATCGTCGCGCCCAGGCCGGTTGCGGCGCCCCACAGCTCGTCGACCCAGGCGTCCTCGGCCTGGCGCAGCAGTTCGGGCGCGCAGGCGGCGCGGAAGTCGCCCGGATAGACGTCGCCGCTGTGCGGGGAATCGAGCACCAGCGGCACCGGGTCGCCCGTGGGCGGGCGGACGAAGACGGGCTGGATTGTCGTATCGACCCTTGGCATGAATCAGCTCTGGTCGTTGAGGTGGCAGGCCGAATAGTGGGCGGGCGCGATCTCGCGCAGGGCCGGCGCCTCGGTCCGGCAGCGCGGCATGGCGAAGGGGCAGCGCGGGTGGAAATGGCAGCCGGGCGGCGGGTCGAGCGGCGACGGGATCTCGCCCTTCACCGGCTCGAACTGCTTGCGGCGGGAATCGATCCGCGGAACCTCCTCCAGCAACGCGCGCGTGTAAGGGTGGTTGGCGTGGACGAACATCTCCTCGGTCGCCGCACTCTCGACCACCCGGCCGAGATACATGATGACGACGCGGTCGGAGAGGTGCTCCACCACCCCCAGGTCGTGGCTGATGAAGAGGTAGGTCAGGCCGTACTCGGCCCGCAGCTCCATGAAGAGGTTCAGCACCTGGGCCTGGATCGACACGTCGAGGGCGGCCACCGCCTCGTCGCAGACGATGAATTCCGGCTTCACCGCCAGCGCCCGGGCGATGCCGATGCGCTGCCGCTGCCCGCCCGAGAACTGGTGCGGGTAGCGCCGGCGATAGGACGGGTCGAGGCCGACCCGGCGCATCACGTCGTCGACATAGCGGTCGCACTCGGCCGCCTTGACGATGCCGTGGACGCGCGGCGCCTCGCCGATGATCTCGGCCACCCGGAGCCGGGGGTTGAGGGAGGCGAACGGGTCCTGGAAGATCATCTGCACCGCCAGCGCGGCGCGCTTCGCATCCGCCGACGACAGCTCGCCCATGTCCCGGCCGCGATAGCGCACGCGGCCGTCGCTCGGCTCGTGGATGCCGGCGACGATGCGGCCAAGCGTGGACTTGCCGCAGCCGGATTCGCCGACCAGGCCCACCACCTCGCCCTCATGGACGGTCAGGTCGACCGTGTCGACCGCGCGCACCACCTCTTCCTTCATGGCCGCGCCCAGCATGTTGGCGAGCCTGGCGGCGACGTCGAGCGGCTTGGAGAAGCGCTTGGACACGCCTTCCAGCTGGATGATCGGGGCGCCGGTCATGCCGCGACGGCCTCCAGGTGCGGGTGAATGCAGCGGGCATGGCGGCCGGGCAGCAGCTCGGCCATCGGCGGCGGCAGCGCGCAGGCCGCGTCCGCCCGCGGGCAGCGGGTGCGGAAGCTGCAGCCGGCCGGCAGCGACAGGGGCGACGGCGCCATGCCGGGGATCTGGGTCAGCGGCCGGCCGCGGCGATTGCGGCTCGGCACGGAGCCGATCAGGCCGTGGGTATAGGGGTGCAGCGGCTGGTCGAGCACGTCCACCACCGGCCCCTGCTCCACCACCCGGCCCGCATACATGACGCAGATCTCGTCGGCCAGGCCCGCCACCACCGACAGGTCGTGGGTGATCCAGATGAGCGCGGTGCCGACCTCGCGACACAGCTTCTGCGCCTCGAACAGGATCTGCGCCTGGATCGTCACGTCGAGCGCCGTGGTCGGCTCGTCGGCGATGATCACGTCCGGCCGGTTGAGCAGCGCGATGGCGATCGCCACCCGCTGCCGCATCCCGCCCGAGAACTGGTGCGGATAGGACCGCAGCCGCTCCTCGGGCGAGGGAATGCCGACCTGCCCCAGGGCGTCGCGGGCCCGCGCGAAGGCGGTCTTCCGGTCCATCTTCTGATGCGCCTGCAACGCCTCGATCATCTGCGTGTCGATGCGCAGGACCGGGTTCAGGGTCATCATCGGGTCCTGGAAGATCATCGCGATGCGGTTGCCGCGCAGATCGCGCAGGCGCTGCTCGGATGCGGTCGCCAGGTCTTCGCCGTTGAAGAGGATGCGGCCGCCGGCGATCCGCCCCGGCGGGTCGACCAGCCCCAGGATGGAGAAGCCGGTGACCGACTTGCCGGAGCCGGATTCGCCGACCAGGCCCAGGATGCGGCCCTTGTCGACGGTGAAGGAGACGCCGTCCACCGCCTTCAGCACCCCGGCGCGGGTGTGGAAGTGGGTGCGCAGGTCGTCGACGACCAGCGTCGGCCCGGTGGCTGCGGAGGCGGTCATTTCTGGAGCCGCGGGTTGAGGACGTCGCGCAGCTGGTCGCCGACCAGGTTGATGCTGACGATGGTCAGCAGCAGCGCCACGCCCGGGAAGAAGCTGATCCAGTACTTGCCGCTCAGCATGTACTCGAAGCCGTTGGCGATCAGCAGGCCGAGCGAGGGCTCGGTGATCGGCAGGCCGATGCCAAGGAAGGAGAGCGTCGCCTCGAGCGCGATGGCGTGCGCCACCTGGACGGTGCCGACGACGATCAGCGGCGGCAGGCAGTTGGGCAGCAGGTGGCGGAAGACGACGCGGGCGTCACCCAGCGCCAGGCAGCGGGCGGCTTCGATATACTCCTTGCGCCGCTCCACCAGCGCCGTGCCGCGGATGGTGCGGGCATAATAGGCCCATTGCACCGCCACCAGGGCGATGATGATCTTGTCGATCCCCTGCCCCAGCACGGCGACCAGGATGAGCGCCAGCAGGATGGCCGGGAAGGACAGCTGCAGGTCGACCACGCGCATGATGAGGGTGTCGACCCGGCCGCCGAAATAGGCGGCGAGCAGCCCCATGGAGGCGCCGAAGGCCATCGCCAGGACGCCGCTGGCGACGCCCACCGCCAGGCTGATGCGGATGCCATAGAGGATGCCGCTCAGCATGTCGCGGCCCTGGTCGTCGGTGCCGAGCCAGAAGATGGTCCCGTCCATCCCGGCCGCCCCCGGCTCGAGCCGCCCGTCCATGATGTCGAGCTGGGCCAGGTCGTAGGGGTTCTGCGGCGAGATGAACGGCGCCAGCAGGGCCAGGGCGACGATCAGGATGCAGCCGGCAAGGCCGGCCACAGCCACCTTGCTGTCGCGGAAGTCGATCCAGAAGCGGCGCAGCGGCGAGACGACGGCCGGCGCCGCCGCCTCGGCCTCGACGGCCGGGACCCGGTCGGGGGTGGTGACGGTCACGACTTCATCTCCTTGAGCCGAACCCGCGGGTCGAGCACCGAATAGAGGATGTCGACCACGAAGTTGATGAAGATGAACATGGACACGGTGATCAGCAGGTAGGCGACGATCACCGGCCGGTCGAGCTGGTTGATCGAATCGATGATCAGCTTGCCCATGCCGGGCCAGGAGAAGATGGTCTCGGTCACCACCGCGAAGGCGATCACCGACCCCAGCTCCAGGCCGAGGATGGTGACGACCGGGATCATGATGTTCTTCAGCACATGGACGAAGATCACCCGGCCGGGCGACAGGCCCTTGGCGCGGGCGAACTTGACGTAGTCCATCAGCAGGTTCTCGCGCATGCCGGCCCGGGTCAGCCGGATCACCAGCGCCATCTTGAAGAGCGCCAGGTTGAAGGCCGGCAGCAGGAGATGGGTCCAGCCGTTCCAGGTGAAGATGCTGAGCTGGAGCCCCAGCACCTCGACCGTCTCGCCGCGGCCGGTCGACGGCAGCCAGCCCAGATGCACCGCGAACACCATGATCAGCATCAGCCCGACCCAGAAGGTCGGCAGGCTGAAGCCGAGGATGGAGCCCGCCATGATCGCCCGTCCGCCGAAGGATTCCGGCCGGAAGCCGGCCCACATGCCGAGCGGGATGCCGACCAGGATCGAGATGCCCATGGCCGCGACCGCCAGCTCCAGCGTCGCCGGCATGCGCTCGACGATGATCTGGAGCGCCGGCGCCCCGAATGCGAAGGAGCGGCCGAGGTCGCCCGTCAGGGCGCGCTGCAGGAAGACGAAATACTGCTCCCACAGCGGCAGGTCGAGGCCGAGCGCGTGGATCGCCCGCTCGCGCTCGAGCTGGTCGGCCTCGGGGCTGATCAGGATGTCGATCGGGTTGCCGATCGCGTAGACGCCGACGAAGACGATCAGCGACATGGCGAACAGCACGACGACCGCCTGCATGAGGCGGCGGATCAGGAACACGGTCATAGATACACCACCGGCAGGGCGGCGGCCGGCATCGACGTCATCGCCGATGCCGGTCCGGGGATCCTCGGGCGGCTAGCGCTTCGCCGCCTTCACGCCCATCGCCAGGGTCGATTCGTCGGTACGCGGCTCGTAGGAGAAGCCGGCCCGGGTCGCCCAGTTGTTGATGTTGTAGTGCAGCGGAATGACGGCGACGTCGAAGATCGCCGCCTCGCTCGCCTCGGCCAGGAGCTTGGCCCGGGCCGCGTCGTCCACCGTCCGCAGCGCGGTGGCCAGGAGCTCGTCGACCTTCGGGTTGCTGTAGCGGCCGCGGTTGGATGGGCCGTTGCCCTTTTCGCGGTCATAGGTCGCGACCAGCGAGCGCAGCGGCGAGGACACCTCGCCCGTGCCCGATCCCCAGCCCCACAGCATGAAGCTGAACTCGAGCTTGGTCGCCCGCGGCGAATAGGTCGCGAACGGGATCGCCTCGACCTTGGTCTGGATGCCGATGCGGCTCAGCATCTGGGCGACCGCCTGGGCGATCTTCTCGTCGTTGGGATAGCGGTCGTTGGGCGAGTGCAGGGTGATGGCGAAGCCGTCCTTGTAGCCCGCCTCGGCCAGCAGCTTGCGCGCGCCCTCGGCGTCGAACTTCTCGACCTTCAGGTTCTTGCTGGTGCCGAAGAACGTCTCGGGCAGGAACTGCGCGGCGGGGATCGCCTGCTTCTCCATCACCCGGTCGACGATCGCCGGGCGGTTGATCGCCATCGACATCGCCTTGCGCACCCGCACATCCTTGAGCGGGTTCTTGGCGAGCGGCTTGCCGTCCTTGGCGGTGACGAAGGGCGACTGGTCGCGGTTGGTGTCCATCGACAGGTAGATGACGCGGTTCGAGACCACGCTCGACACCCCGATCTTCTTGTCCTTCTTCAACCGCTCCAGGTCGGCCGTCGGCACCTGGTCGATGATCTGCACGTCGCCCGACAGCAGGGCCGCCACGCGGGCCGCGGGATTCGTGACCTGCTTGATGGTCACGTTCTCCCAGGCCGGCTTGGTCCCGGCATAGCCGTCGTAGCGCGTCAGCTCGATGCGGTCGCCGCGGACATACTGCTTCAGCTTGTAGGCGCCGGTGCCGATGGCGGCCTTGCCGGAGTTGAAGTCGTCCGTGGTCGCGGTCTCGAACTCGTCCGAGATGATCGCGAAGCCGGCCATGAACACCGGCATCAGGGGGAACGGGGTCGCCGTCTTCAGGCGGATCGTGTGCGAATCGACCACCACGGTCTCGGTGATCTGGCCGGTGAAGATGCGGAAGGACGACGGCGCGTTGACGACCGACGGGATGCGCTTCAACGTCGCCACCACGTCCTTGGCGTCGAAGTCCGACCCGTCATGGAACTTGACGCCGCGGCGCAGCTTGAACTCCCAGGTCGTGTCGTCGATCGCCTTCCAGGATTCGGCCAGGTCGGGCATCAGCGTCTGCTTCGCGTCCTGGTCGACCAGCCGGCCGAAGATGTGCCGGTTGACCATGTTGTTGGTGGCGACGTTGTGATAGTGCGGATCCATCGCCGAGACCGCGCCACCCAGCCCGATCGTCAGGTCGGCCGCACCGGCGGTGCCGGCGGACACGGCCGAGATCACCATCACGAATGCCCCGCGGGCGAAAATGCTCATCCCCTGCTCTCCCCTTATTGATCCCGTCTCGACCGGACGGGCAATCCATGGTCGCACCATCGCCGAAATCGCCCGTTGAGGCAACGCGCGCGCAAGCTTCGCTGGATTTAGGCGGGAAAATTTAGTGGGCAGGCCCCTTCCTCGGGCGAGAAACGGACAAGCCCGCCCGCTTGCGCTACCGTAGGGGATGATTCCGTCCTGATCGGATTCCGCCCATGAGCCGATCCGCCTCCTCCCCCCTCTCCGATGCCGTGCCGTGGTGGCGGCCGGACCCGGCCCGGACCCTGGTCATCCGCGGCGGCCGGCCTCTGCGCGGCACCTACCCGGTGAGCGGCGCCAAGAACGCCGTGCTGCCGCTCATGGTCTCGGCCCTGCTGACGCCGCATCTCGTCACCCTGCACAACATGCCGGCCAGCCTCGACGTGGCCGTGCTGGCGGCCCTGCTGCGGCGGCTCGGCGCCGAGCTGCACTGGTCGCGGACCGAGGCCGGCCTGTCCGTCACCATCTGCGCCGACCAGGTCCATCCGGTGCGGATCGATCGCGAACTGGTGGCGCGGATGCGGGCGTCCGTCCTGCTGCTGGGCGCGCTTCTCGCCCGCGGCGGCGAGGCGAACCTGCCGATGCCGGGGGGCGACGCCATCGGGCTGCGCGGCATCGACTTCCACGTCGCCGGGCTGCGGGCGATGGGGGCGGAGATCGAGCTGGCCGGAGGGACGATCCGGGCGACCGCCCCGCGCGGCCTGAGCGGGGCGGAGATCCTGCTGCCGCAGCCGTCCGTCGGCGCGACCGAGAACCTGCTGCTGGCGGCGACCATGGCGCGCGGGACCACCATCATCCGCAATGCCGCCCGCGAGCCCGAGATCGCCGACCTGGTGGCGTGCCTGGCGGCCATGGGGGCGTCGATCGAGGGTGCCGGCACCGATGTCCTGGCCATCGCGGGCGGCCGGCCGCTCGGCGGTGCCGTGCACCCGGTGATGCCGGACCGGATCGAGCTCGGCACGCTGGCCTGCGCCGCCGCCATCACCGGCGGCGAGCTGCACCTGCGCCACGGGCGGCTCGACCTGCTGGGCGCTGCCGCCCCGCTGCTGGCGGCGGCGGGCGTCGAGCTGCGGCCGGTCGAGGACGGGCTCATGGCCCGGCGCGCGCCTTCGGGCCTGGCCGGCGTCGACATCGTGACCCGCCCGCACCCCGGCTTCGCCACCGACCTGCAGGCCCCCGCCATGGCGCTCCTGGCGACGGCGACGGGCGCCAGCATGATCACCGAGACGATCTTCGAGCAGCGCTTCCGCCATGTCGACGAGCTGCGCAAGATGGGGGCCGCCATCGCCGTGCGGGGACAGACGGCGGTGGTGCGCGGGGTGCCCGCCCTGCAGGGGGCCGTCGTCAGCGGCACCGACGTGCGGGCCGCGGCCGCCCTGGTGATCGCCGGCCTGGGCGCCGAGGGTGAAACCGTGCTCGACGGCCTCGATCACCTGGATCGCGGCTACGATCGCATGGCGGACAAGCTGGCGGCCTGCGGGGCCGACATCCGCCGCGCCGGCTGACGCCCGGCCCGGCCCGTGCATCGCGATGGTTGGCGCGCGGCCGTGCCGTCCGCCATAGTGGGGCCTGCCCCTTAGTTTCCCGACCCCTGGAGCCGCCGCCCGTGACCGCCGCCCCCTCCGCCGACAGCCTGCGCATGATCGAGCGGCTGATCGCCTTCGACACGACCAGCCGGAATTCCAACCTCGAGCTGATACGCTGGATCGAATCATACCTGGCCGGGCACGGCATCGCCTCGGAGCTGTTCTTCGACGACACGGGCGCCAAGGCCAACCTGTTCGCGACCATCGGGCCGGCCGACCGCGGCGGCGTCATGCTGTCGGGCCACACCGACGTGGTGCCGATCGACGGGCAGGAATGGTCGACCGACGCCTTCCAGGTGGTGGAGAAGGACGGCCGCCTGTACGGCCGCGGCACCACCGACATGAAGAGCTTCGTCGCGGTCGTCCTGGCCATGGTCCCGCGGTTCGTCCGGGCGCCGCTCCGGACGCCGATCCACCTCGCCTTCTCCTTCGACGAGGAGGTGGGCTGCCTCGGCGTGCGCAAGATGATCGCCGGGCTGGCCGACCGCCCCATCCGGCCGGAATCGTGCATCGTCGGTGAACCGACCGAGATGCAGGTGATCGTCGGCCACAAGGGCAAGCTCAGCTACCGCTGCCATGTGCGCGGCTTCGAGTGCCATTCGTCGATCTGCCACACCGGCGTCAACGCGATCGAGGCCGCGGCCGAGGTCATCGCCTACCTCAAGAACATGGCCCGGCGGTTCCGCGACCAGGGCCCGCACGACGGCGCCTTCGACCCGCCCTACACCACCGTCCACACCGGCGTGATCCAGGGCGGCACGGCGCTCAACATCGTGCCCAAGGACTGCTGGTTCGACTTCGAATTCCGCTACCTGCCCGGCACCGATCCCCATGCGCTGCTGGCGGAGGTGCAGAAGTACGCCGAAACGGTGCTGCTGCCCGAGATGCGGGCGGTGCAGGCCGACACCGGCTTCACCTGGACGCAGCAGTCGGAATTCCCCGGCCTCGGCACCGCCGACGATGCCCCGGTCGCCGACCTGGCCCGGGCCCTGTCCGGCTCCAACCGCTCGGGCAAGGTCGCCTTCGGCACCGAGGCCGGCCTGTTCGAGGCGGCCGGCATTCCGACCGTGGTCTGCGGCCCCGGCAGCATCGACCAGGCGCACAAGCCGGACGAGTTCATCGCCATCGACCAGATCGCCGCCTGCGAGGCGTTCCTGGTCCGCCTGACCGAACGCCTGTCCGCCTGATCCTGCCCCAGCCACTGCCCCCCGCGAGCAACGGAAGCCTGACGATGGCCAGCGCCGAAGAGTACCCGATCGAGATTCAGCCGGTCGACATCGCCCCCTATCGCCAGGGCAACACCGGCATCGACTATGCCTGGACGTTCGACAGCGGCCGGCCCGGCCCGCACGTCATGGTCAACGCCGTGATCCACGGCAACGAGCTGTGCGGGGCGATCGCCGTCGACTTCCTGTTCCGCGAGCAGGTCCGCCCCAAGGCCGGCAAGCTCACCCTCGTCTTCTGCAACGTCGCCGCCTACCTGTCCTTCGACACGGCCCGGCCGACCGCCTCGCGCTACGTCGACGAGGACATGAACCGGGTGTGGACGCCGGACGTGCTGGACGGGCCGCGGACGAGCGTCGAGCTGGCCCGCGCCCGCGAGCTGCGGCCGCTGATCGACACCGTCGACCAGCTGCTCGACATCCATTCCATGCAGCATGCGACCGCCGCCCTGTCCCTGGCCGGCCTGACCCGCCAGGGGCTGGCGCTTGCCAAGGCCGTCGCGGTGCCCGAGTTGGTGGTGTGCGACGAGGGCCACAAGGCCGGCAAGCGGCTGCGCGACTATGGCGACTTCGGCATCGACGGCCACCAGCGGGCGGCCCTGCTGGTCGAATGCGGCCAGCACTGGGAACGGTCGTCGGCCGACGTGGCGATGGCGTCCACGCTGCGCTTCCTGCGCCTGTTCGACATCGTCGACGACGCCTTCGTCGCCCGCCACCTGCCGGCCGCGGCGCCCGCGCCGCAACAGATCGTCGAGGTGACCGAGGCCGTGACCATCACCGGCGATTCCTTCAGCTTCGTCGAGCCGTTCATCGGCCTGGAGGTGATCGAGAAGGCGGGCACGCCGCTCGGCCGCGACGGCGACCGCTGGATCGTCACGCCCTATGACCGCTGCATCCTGATCATGCCGACCCGCCGCCTGACCAAGGGCAATACCGCCGTCCGCCTCGGCCGCTTCGTCGGCTGATCCGGCGTGGCGGCACGACCAGCCCGACGGCAGCGGCCGCCGTCACCGCCCCTGTCCCAGGTTCTGCTGGCGCTCGCCACCGGCACCGCCGGCGGGGCCGTGTTCTGGCTGCTGAACCTGCCGCTGCCCTGGATGCTGGGGGCGATGGCCGCCTGCATCGCGGCGTCGGTGTCGGGCCTCAAGATCGGCATGCCGCGCTGGCTGCGCTCCGGCATGGTGGTGGTGCTGGGCGTCATGCTCGGCAGTTCCTTCACGCCCGCCCTCTTCGACCAGATCGGCCGCTGGAGCGTGACTCTGGCCGGCCTCATCATCTACGTCGTGGTCGCGGGCGGGGCGACCTACTTCTACTTCCGCAAGGTGGCCGGCTACGGGCCGATCACCTCCTTCTTCACCGCCATGCCGGGCGGGCTCAACGAGATGGTCATGGTCGGCGGGGCGATGGGCGGCGACCCCCGGCTGATCGGCCTGACCCATGGCGCCCGGGTGATGCTGGTCGTCTTCATCCTGGTCTTCGGCTTCAAGTTCTACGGCGGGTATCACCCGGCGGGCTCCGCCGGGGCGGGGCTGAGCATCCTGCACTTCCCGCTCCTCGACCTCGCCATCCTGACGGCCTGCGGCGTGGTCGGGGCGTCGGGGGCGATCTGGCTGCGCCTGCCGGCCGCGCCCCTGCTGGGGGCGATGATCGTCAGCGGCGTCGTCCACCTGACCGGCATCACCGCCAGCCGGCCGCCGTCCGAGCTGGTCGCCGTCGCCCAGATCGCCATCGGCAGCGCGGTCGGGTCGCGCTTCGTCGGGGTCAAGCTGGCGATGATCGGCCGCACGACCCTGCACGCCGCCGCCGGCACGGTGATCACGCTGGGCGCAGCCTTCCTGTGCGCGGGCGCCCTGCATGCGCTGACCGGCATCCCGACCCAGGCGCTGCTGCTCGCCTACGCGCCGGGCGGCCTGGCGGAGATGAGCCTGGTCGCCCTGGCGCTCGGCATCGACGCGGCCTTCGTCGCCACCCACCACATCGCCCGCATCCTGATGATCGTCGCCGTCGCCCCGCCTTTCTTCCGCGCGGTCGGCGGCCGGCGCAAGCTACCGCCGGAACGGCCGCCGGACGACGATTAGGCGCCCGGCAGTCGGCGCCAGCCGATCCATGTCGCTTTACCAGCTTTACGAACCTGTCGAGAGTCGCCATCTATCCTCCAGCGGAGGTTGGATCATGGCAGCGCCGAAATCGAAGACGGCCCCACACACCGGCACGGACCAGCGCCCCCGGTCCGCTGACAAGCCGTCCACCGCCACGACGACGCACTTCTTCGGCGGAGCGACGGGCTTCAAGCTTGCGATCCCGGCGGCTGCATCCGAGGCAATCGCCGACAGCCCCGAGCGGGTGAAGATACTCCTGGAGGGCTATGGGGATGCGATCACCAGGAGCCGCACGGGCGGGCGGTCCGTCAGCTTCCGCGTCGATGTCGATCCCGAAGGTGAGACGGTCGTAACCTTCTTCAGGGAGACGCCGGCCGCGTCCGAGCCGGTAGTGCACGAGGCTCCGCCACCGGACGCCGAACTGCCGGCGGCACTGGCTGCAGCACGTGAACGGGGTCGCCTGCGTGCCGCCGAGATCCTCGGCGGTGGCGACATGCTGAGCACAGATGCGTTCGCGAAGGTGCTTGGCACTACCCGTGTCACGGTCAACACAAAGCGCCGGAGCGGCCAGGTGCTGGGCCTGGACGGCGCGAAGCGCGGCTTCCGCTTCCCGATCTGGCAGCTCGACGCCGACGGAAAGCCGTTTGCCGAACTTGCGAAGCTGCACGAGCGATTGGGCGGACCTTGGACGGTCTATCGCTTTCTGGTGCAGCCGCACGGCGAACTCGACGGGTTGACCGGTCGCGAGGCTCTGGAGCGCGGGCATGGCAAGGCCGCGCTCGCAGCAGCCGAAAGCGTCGGGACCAGTTTCCGGTAGATGGCCAGGGTCGCCCCGCCGGCTCGCTTTGCGGACACGGACCTCCGGATCCACGAAGTGCCGACAGGCAGGCGGTTCGGCCGCATCTACCTGGGCCGTTATTCGGACCCACTTGGGATCGGCAAGACCCCCAGCCGGTTCAGCGATCCCAGACGTCGGGTGGCTGCCCGCCGTTTCGGGGTGCTCTATCTCGGCGAGACCTTGAAGGTTTGCTTCCTTGAGGCGGTGCTCCGAGACCAGCGCGACGGCATGATCGGCAACCTGCCGATGGAAGAGGCCGAACTGCACGACCGCCACTACGCCGAAATCGAGATCGCCGCCCCGCTCAAGATGGTCGACCTCGGCGGCGACGGCGCCATCGCCATGGGCGTTCCGACGGATGTTGCCAGGGCTTCCAGCCAAACGCTCGCACGGGCCTGGTCCCTGGCCTTCCATGAACATCTGGAGCAACCGGATGGGATCGTCTACCCATCGCGGCTCAACGGGCACACCAACCTGGCGGTGTTCGACCGCGCTGTCCCGAAGCTCCGGACGTCCCGGTTGATGAAGCTGATTGCAGCGCCGGGCCTGGCGGCAGTGCTGGATGATCTGAAAGTCGGCATCGTCGGCTCCGACCCGTGAGCGTCCAGCCTCTCAGCAGTCCGCCCAGCGTCGCAGCAGGTTGTGATAGATGCCGGTCAGGCGAACCACCGCCGGGTCGCCATGGCCGTCGCGCGCGCCCAGTTCGCGGATGCTGGTGTCGAGCTCGAACAGCAGCGTCCGCTGGCCGTCGTCGCGGACCATGCTCTGCATCCACATGAAGGACGCGACCCGCGCCCCCCGCGTCACCGGGGTGACATGGTGCAGGCTGGAAGACGGATAGAGCACGAGATGCCCGGCCGGCAGCTTGATCTGCTGGACCCCGTAGGTGTCCTCCACCGACAGCTCGCCGCCGTCATAATCCTCGGGCTCGGTCAGGAACAGCGTCGCCGACAGGTCGGCCCGGATGCGGAAGTCGCTGCCGCGCATCTGGCGGATCGCATTGTCGACATGGGTGCGGAACTCCTGCCCGCCCGAGTAGCGGTTGAAGAAGGGCGGGAACACCTTGAGCGGCAGGGCGGCCGACACGAACAGCGCGCTGCGGCCGAGCGCATCGAGGATGGCGCCGCCCACCTGCCGGGCTGCCGGCGACCCCTCGGGAAGCTGCAGGTTGTTCTTGGCCAGCGCGGACTGGTGGCCGGAGGTCGCATTTCCGTCGATCCATTCCGCCTGGTCGATGACCTCGCGGCAACGGGCGACCTCGGCCTTCGAAAGAATATCGGGAATGGCCAGCAGCATCGCCTCGATCTCCCCGGTCGCCGCCCGTCGGGTCCGTCACAGGGACAGGAGCACGGCAGCGATCAGGAATGCAACGCATTCACATCGCGCGGCACCGCGTCATTAGGCCGCCTGTTCGTCCGTGTCGGCTCCGGCCAGGCGTTCGACGAAGGATTCGCACCAGCTCTGGATGGTGTTGCGGCGCAACTCCGCCATCATCTCGTTCCAGCGGGCGCGGCGCTCGGCCAGCGGCATGGTCAGCGCCAGGTGCACGGCGTCGCCGATCTCCTCGACGTCGAAGGGATTGACGATCAGGGCCTGCGGCATCGCGCGCGCCGCCCCGGCAAAGCGCGACAGGACCAGCACGCCCGGGTCGGCGGGATCCTGCGCGGCCACATACTCCTTGGCGACCAGGTTCATGCCGTCGCGCAGGGGCGTCACCAGGCCGACCGCCGCCTGGCGAAAGAAGCCGGCCAGGGCCTGGCGCGGGAAGGCCTTGTTGAGGTAGCGCACGGGCGCCCAGTCATACTCGCCGAAGCGGCCGTTGATGCGACCGACCCACCCTTCCAGGTCGCGCCGCAGGGCCTGGTACTCCTCCACCTCGCCCCGGGAGATGGGAGCGATCTGCATGTAGGTCACCCGGCCGCGATGCTCGGGATAGGCCTCCAGCAGGGTCTGGAACGCCTCCATGCGCTGCGGGATCCCCTTCGAGTAGTCGAGCCGGTCGACGCCGATGACGAGCCGGCGACCGGCCAGGCTCTCGTGCAGGCGCCGGGTCTGCGCGCTGTCGGCCGCCTGTTCGGACAGTTCGGCGAAGGTGGCCGTATCGATGCCGATCGGGAACGCCGCCGCCTCGCCGCAGCGCCCGAACGCCCGGAAAGTGCCGCGCGGGTCGAGCGTGCCGGCCGTCTCGCGCTCGATATAGCTGGTGAAGGACTGCAGGTCGTCGCCGGTCTGGAACCCGACCAGGTCATAGGCGCAGAGGTCGGCGATCAGCCGGCGATGGCGCGGCAGGGCCGTCAGCACCTCCGGCGCGGGCAGCGGGATGTGGAGGAAGAAGCCCATCCGGTTCGTCACGCCCAGCGCCCGCAGGGCCGATGCCAGGGGGAAGAAGTGATAGTCGTGGATCCAGATGAGGTCGTCCGGGCGCAGCAGCGGCGCCAGCTTCTCCGCGAACAGGCGGTTGACGCGCAGGTAGCCTTCGTAGGCGCTGCGGCGGAACTCGATCAGGCCGAGCCGGTAGTGGCAGAGCGGCCAGAGCGTGCCGTTGGCATAATGGACGTAGAAATCGTCATGGTCGGCCGGCGTCAGCGGAATGGTGGCGAACAGGATGTTGCCGGCCTCCTGGGTCTTCGGCTCGCCCGCGTCGCCTTCACGCAGCTCCCCGCTCCAGCCGAACCACAGGCCGCCGCGCTTCTGCAGCGCCTCGCGCAGGCCGACCGCCAGGCCGCCCGCCCGGGCGCCGCGGTCGCGGGGGGCCGCTGTTCGATTGGAGACGATTACGAGCCGCGCCAAAACGCTTCCTCCCAGCTTTTCGACAGCCGCATTGCCGAGATGATGAGGCCGACCATCGAATATGTCTGCGGAAAATTCCCCCATAGCTCGCCGCGCGAGGGGTCGAGGTCCTCCGACAGCAGGCCCAGATGGGTCCGGCAGGCAAGCACCTGCTGGAAGAGCACGCGCGCCTCCTCGCGCCGGCCGACCGCCACCAGCGCGTCGATGTACCAGAAGGTGCAGACGGTGAAGGCCGTCTCGGGCATGCCGAAATCGTCCGGGGCGGCATAGCGCATCAGGTGGGCGCCGCGCCGGAGGCGCTTCTCGACCAGGGCGAGGGTGCCGAGGAAGCGCGGGTCGTCCGCGGCCACCAGCCCGATCTCCTGCAGCAGCAGCAGGCTCGCATCGACCTCCGTGCTGCCCTGGGCGTCGATGAAGCTGTTCAGTTCCTCGTTCCAGGCCTCGGCCAGCAGGCGCTCGCGGATCGCGTCGGCGGTGCGCCGCCAGTCGTCGGCCGAATCCTTCTCGCCCAGCACCACGGCGATCTTCGCCAGGCGGTCGCAGGCAGCCCAGCACATGGCCGTGGAATGGGTATGGACGCGCAGCCGGCCGCGGAACTCCCACAGGCCGGCATCGGGCTCGAACGCCACGGCAGCGGCCTTGCGGCCCAGCCGCTCCAGCCGGTGGAACAGGTCGAGGTCGCCCTGGTGCGGCAGGCGCTGGTCGAAGAACATCTGGGCGGCGGCCAGGACGATGCTGCCGTAGCTGTCGTTCTGGATCTGCACCTGGGCCAGGTTGCCGACCCGGACCGGGCCCATGCCGCGATAGCCGCGCAGGCTGGGCACTGTCCGCTCGTCGAGCGGGACCGAGGGCAGCAGGCCGTAGACCGGCTTCAGGACCCCGCTCGTCTCCGTCTGCGCCACGGTGGTGATGTAGCGCAGGAAGTCTTCCATGGTCAGGGTCGCGCCCAGCCGGTTCAGCGCGTGGACGACGAAATACGCGTCGCGCAGCCAGCAGTAGCGATAGTCCCAGGTGCGGGGCGTGCCCGGCGCCTCCGGCACCGAGGTGGTCAGCGCCGCCACGATCGCGCCCGTCTCCTCGAATGCGCACAGCTTCAGGGTGATGGCCGCGCGGATGACCGCCTCCTGCCACTCGAACGGCACCGAGAGGTAGCGCTGCCACTCGATCCAGTAGTCCCGGGTCCGGTCCAGGAACTCGACGCCCAGGCGCGGCACCGAACCGGCGAAGGTCTCATCCGGCCCCAGGATCAGGGTCATCGGGTGGACCAGCGCAAACGGCTCCTCGGCCACGATGTGGGCGAGCGGGGCATCGGTCGTCAGCCGCAGCGGGGCAGACTGGGACGACGGGCTGCTGGCGAAATAGCGGATATGGTTGCTGCCGACCGTGCGCTGGGCCGGCTCGGCGCCGTAGTTGAAGCGCGGCCGCAGGCGCACGGTGATCAGGGGCACGCCGGACAAGGGCTCCAGGCGCCGGATGATCGTCGGCGGGCGGTAGAGACGGTCGAACTGCTTGAAGCGCGGGGCATAGTCGACGATCCGCAGGGCCGAGCCGTTCGCGTCGGTCAGGATCGTCTCCAGGATCGCGGTATTGCCGAGGTAGCGCTGGCGGCTCTCGGCGAAGCCTTCCAGGTCGATGCGATAGGCTCCGTCGTACTTCTCATCGCCGTCGAGCAGGCTGCAGAAGACCGGGTCGCCGTCGAGACGCGGATAGCACATCCAGACCATGCGGCCGGACCGGTCGACCAGAGCCGCGACGACCGAGTTGCCGATGACGCCGAGGTCGAGATTGGCCGTCATGCCGCCGTGCTTTCCATCGCTTCACCCTTCGTCAGCGAAGACAGCCATGCGCGCACCGCCTCCGCATCGGTAAATGCCGGGGCCCGGCCGAGTGCCGGGTTGACGCCCACCGACATGGCGATCCCGCCGGCTGCCTCCGCGGCCGCGAAGCCGTCCCGGTCGGTGACGTCGTCGCCGATGAAGATCGGGCGCCGGCCAATGAACGGCGGGCTGGCCATAAAGATCCCGATCGCGGTGCCTTTCGTGTGCCGCCGGTCGCGCAACTCGCGCACCATCTTGCCTTCCAGCAGCTCGACCGCGCCGCCGACACCCTCGGCCAGGCTGCGCAGCGCGCGGGTCAGGGGCACCTCCGCCTCGGGCTGGCGGCGAAAGTGGACCGCGATCGCGGCCCCCTTCTCCTCCACCTCGACATTGGGCCAGACCGCGGCCAGCGCGCGCACCTCGGGCGCCAGCCGGGGGAGCACGGGGTCGACATGGCCCGAGCGGATGGACCCCAGCGGGTCGAGCCGGATCTCCGCCCCATGCTGGCCCGCGGCGGGCAGCAGCAGCGGTTCGAAGATACGGTCGAGCTCGCTGATGGTCCGGCCGCTGACCAGCGCCATGGCGCCGCCCAGATGCAGCGCCAGCGCATGCAGGTCGGGCCGCAGCCGGTCCGGCACGCGCACCGCCTGCGGCTCGTCGGCTATGTCGAGAAGGGTTCCGTCGACGTCGAGAAACAACGCCCAGGAACCATCGAGGCTCGCGGGTGGGGCAACCCAGCCGCCTTCTGGCGAATTCATGGCCTAGTCATGTCGCTCTTGCGGGCGTCGAGATCAACCCCGAGGCTGTCTCTAGGCGCATCGCGCGGTCATCCCGCCATCCACCACCAGCTCATGGGCGGTCACGTAGCGCGCCTCGTCGGAGGCGAGGAAGAGGGCCGCGTGAGCCACGTCCCAGGCGTCGCCCATGTGGCCCATCGGGCATTGCTGGTGGCGCTTCTCGATCATCCGGTCGACATCGCCGCCGGCATAGGCGTCGGGCAGGCCATGGCGGATCATCGGGGTATCCATCAGGCCCGGCAGGATGGCGTTGCAGCGGATGCCGCGCGCGGCATAGGCGAGCGCGATCGACTTGGTCATCATCCCGACCGCGCCCTTGGTCGCGTAGTAGGAGATGTAGTCGACCCCGGTCCAGCGGATGCCGGCGATCGAGGCGGTGTTGACGATCGCCCCCTTGCCCTGGCGCTCCATCACCGGCAGCACATGCTTGCAGACCAGGAAGACGCTCTTCTGGTTGACCCGCTCGACCCGGTCCCACTCCTCCTCGGGCAGGTCGACCGCGCCGCCGACGACGGCGATGCCGACATTGTTGTGCAGGATGTCGATCCGCCCGAACCGGGCCATGCAGGCCTCCACCATCGCCCGGACCTCGTCGTGGGAGGCGACGTCGGCGCGGTGCGCGACGGCCGTCCCGCCCTCGCCGGCGATGATCGCTGAGGTCTCCTCGGCTGCGGCGGCGTTGATGTCGACCGCGAACACCTGGGCCCCTTCCCGCGCGAACAGCACCGCCGTCGCCTTGCCGTTGCCCCACCCGGGACCCGACGAGCCAGCCCCCGTGATGATCGCCACCCTGCCTTCCAGCCGTCCCGCCATGGCGCGCGTCCTTCCGTCTGCGACTTCTGTCCTGCGACGATAGAGGGCGCCGCCGCGCCGCGAAAAGGGGCTGTCGAAACCCCCGGCTTCTGCTAGCGATGCCGCCCATGATCGCCCATGACGTCCGCGTCCACCCCTCCGCCGCGCGCCTGCCGCGCGAAGATCAACTCGCCTGGAAGATCGCCGAAGTCGCGACCGGCGGCGGGCCGGTCGGGCCGGAAGTCGCCGCGATGGTCGCGTGCCGGATCGTCGACAACGCGGCGGTCGCGCTCGCCTCGGCCAACCGGGCGCCGGTGGCGGCCGCCCGCGCCATGGCGCTGGCGCATCCGCGGGCCGGCGGGGCCAGCCTGTTCGGGCTGGGCGATGTCCGGGTCGATGCGGAATGGGCCGCCTGGGCCAACGCGACGGCGGTGCGCGAGCTCGACTACCACGACACGTTCCTGGCCGCCGACTACGCCCACCCGGGCGATTCGATCGCGCCGCTGCTGGCGGTCGCCGAGCAGACCGGGCGCGGCGGCGCGGCCCTGACCCGCGCGATCGCGGTCGCCTACGAGATCCACGTCGCACTGGTGAAGGCGATCTGCCTGCACGCCTGGAAGAAGGACCATGTCGCGCACCTGGCGCCGGCGACGGTGGCCGGGATCGGCGCCCTGCTCGACCTGCCGACGCCGGTGGTGTTCCAGGCGGTCAACCAGGCGGTGCACCTCGCCTTCTCCACCCGGCAGTCGCGCAAGGGCGAGATCAGCTCGTGGAAGGCCTTCGTGCCGGGCTTCTCCGGCAAGCTGGCGATCGAGGCGGTCGACCGGGCGATGCGCGGCGAGGCCTCGCCCGCGCCGATCTACGAGGGCGAGGACTCGGTCATCGCCTGGATGCTGGGCGGCCGGGACCAGCGCTACACCGTGCACCTGCCGGCGCCGGGTGAGGCGCCGCGCGGCATCCTCGAGACCTATACCAAGGCCCATTCGGCCGAATACCAGGCCCAGGCCCTGATCGATGCCGCCCGCGAGCTGGGCGGCCGGGTCGACCTGTCGCGGGCAGCCGAGGTGGTGGTCCGTACCAGCCACCATACCCACTACGTCATCGGCACCGGCGCCAACGACCCGCAGAAGATGGACCCGGACGCCACCCGCGAGACGCTCGACCACTCCATCATGTACATCCTGGCCGTGGCGCTGGAGGACCGCGCCTGGCACCACGAGCGCAGCTACACGCCCGAGCGCGCCCATCGTCCCTCGACCGTCGCCCTGTGGCACCGGATCCGCACCGTCGAGGATCCGGAATGGACCCGTCGCTATCACGCGACCGACCCGGCGGAGCGCGCCTTCGGCGGCCGCATCGAGATCCGGCTCGATGACGGGACGGTGGTCGCGGCCGAACGCGCGGTCGCCGACGCCCATCCGAACGGTGCCGCCCCCTGGGCCTGGCCCGACTATGTCGGCAAGTTCCGGGCCCTGACCGACGGCATGATCGACCCCGGCGAGGCCGAGCGATTCGTCGGCCTGGCCGGACGGGTACCGGCCCTGACGCCGGAGCAGGTGCGCTGCCTCAACCCCGTTCTGCGCCCGGGAACGATCGCGACCCCGCAGCAGGGCCGCGGCATCTTCGACTGGCAGGGGTCATAGGCGACGGCCGAAAGAATCCGGCCTATCTGTCGGAACAAAGCGCAAGCGACCCGGTTGACCAATTCGAAAGCTTCTGTCGCGGGCCCCACCCCGCGGATCAAGAAGCCGCGAAAGAATTGGATAGCCGAAAGGTCCGATCATGAAGAGGATGTTTCTGTCGGCGACTGCCCTCGCCCTTGCGCTCTCCGTTCCGACTGCCATGGCAGCACCCGCCGGCGACAGCGTTACTGAGGCGAAGGGCGCCCGGGTGATGGAACTGGCCCAGTCCACGACGCCGCAGCGCAGCCGCCCCGGCCCGAACGAGCAGGGCGGCCAGCGCACCGGCGACCCGGGCACCGCCAACCCGCCGACCAGCACCACCGGCGCTCCCCCGGCTCCGAGGACCGGGATGCAGCCGATGCCGAGCACGTCTCCTTCGGCCGCGCCGGCGACCGACCCGACCAAGTCCAACGAGAGCAACACCGGCATGCGGGCGGGTGACCCCGGCGCCAAGGAGTTGCCCACGACGCCCGGCTCCGGCCGTCAGCCGCCGGCCGATGCGACCCAGAGCGTGACTCCGCCGGGTCCGAGCTCGCCTGGCACTCCGCAGCCGAACGACGCGACGGGCATGCGCTCGGGTGATCCCGGCACCAAGCCGCTGCAGCCCGCCCCGAGCCCGCGCGGCTAACCGCCGCGCCGGCAGGTAAGAACTCGCCCGGGCACTCCACCGAGTGCCCGGGCGAACTGCGTCTAGACGATGCCGGCCGCCTTCATCTCGGCGAACCGGCCGGCGTCGACGCCGATCCGGCCGAGGATTTCGGCGGAGTGTTCTCCCAGGTCCGGCGCGGGCGTGCGGATGGCCCCCGGAGAGGCGGACAGGCGCGGAACGACGTTGTGCATCGGCACCGCTCCCATCTCCGCGTCGGGCAGCTCGACGATGATCTGGCGAGCCTGGACGTGCGGGTCCTCCAGGAACTGGTCGATGTCGTAGATCGGCGCCGCGGTGACCTCGTGGCGCTCGAAATGCGCCATGACCTCGGCGAAGTCGCGTGCGGCGATGAAATCGCGCAGCGGCGCCTCGGCCTCGTCCGGGATCTTGATCCGGTCGGCGTTGGTGCGGAAGCGCGGGTCCTGGGTCATGTCCGGCCGGCCGACGGCGGCATAGACCCGCTCGGCCATGGACTGCATCGAGGCGGAGATGGCGATCCAGCGGCCGTCGCGGGTCTGGAAGGCGTTGCGCGGCGAGGCGGTGCGCGACTGGCTGCCGGTGCGCTGCGGGATCTGGCCGGTCAGCTTGAACTGGGCCGCCTCCGGCCCGAGGATGGAGACGATCGGGTCGAGCAGCGGCAGGTCGATGACCTGTCCCTGGCCGGTCCGGTCGCGGTGCTTCAGCGCCACCATGACCGAGAAGGCACCGTAGAGACCGGCGATCATGTCGGCCATGGCCAGCGGCGGCAGCACCGGCGGCCGGTCCGGGAAGCCGTTCTTGGACGCGAAGCCGGACACCCCCTCCACCAGCGTACCGAAGCCGGGGCGCTCGCGGTAGGGGCCGTCCTGGCCCCAGCCGGACACCCGGACCAGCACCAGGCCCGGATGGATCGCATGCAGCACGTCCGGGCCGAGCCCCATCTCCTCCAGCGTGCCCGGCCGGAAGTTCTCGATCATCACGTCGGCCGCGGGCAGCAGCCGGCGCAGCAGGTCGCGTCCCTCCGCGGACCGAAGGCTGAGCGTCAGGCTCTTCTTGTTGCGGCCATAGACCTTCCAGTGGACGCTGAGCCCCTTGGTGCGCCAGTCGCGCAAGGGGTCGCCCTTCTTCGGGTCCTCGACCTTGATCACCTCGGCGCCATAGTCGGCCAGCTGCAGGCTGACCATGTTGCCGGCCACCAGCCGGGACAGGTCGAGTACCACCAGGCCCTTCAGGGGCCCTTCCTGATCGGGTTGGAACGCAATCACGCTTCGGGTGCCTCCTCGCCCGCGAACACCAGGGCGGCGCCGGGGGGAACATGCAGATGAACGGCGCCGACCGGCAGCTCGCGGGGCGTTTCCACCCGCAGGACGGTCGGGCCGACTTCCAGGTGGTACATCCAGCGCGAGCCGAGGTAGGAGCGCTCGGCGATGGTCGCGTCGAGCAGCGAGCCCTCACCCGGCGCCGCCTCGCCCGGGGCCAGGACGGCGATCCGCTCCGGCCGGATCGCCACGGTGACCCGCTGGCCGGACGAGATGCCGGGCCGCAGGCCGAGCTGGATCGTGCGACCGCCGTCGAGGCGGATCGACAGCGCGTCGCCGGTGACGCCCTCGGCGGTGCCCTTCAGGAAGTTGCTGGAGCCGATGAAGTCGGCCACGAACGGGTCGGACGGTTGCTCGTAGATGACGCGCGGCACGTCGAGCTGGGCGATCCGCCCCTCGCGCATCACGGCGATGCGGTCGGACAGGGCCAGCGCCTCGATCTGGTCGTGGGTGACGTAGATGGTCGTCAGCCCGACCTTCTTGGTGATCTGCGCCAGCCAGGTCCGGGCGCGCTCGCGCAGCTTGGCGTCGAGGTTGGAGAGCGGCTCGTCGAGCAGCAGGATGGTCGGCCGGTAGACCAGGGTGCGGGCGAGCGCCACGCGCTGCTGCTGGCCGCCCGACAGCTGGTGTGGATAGCGGGCGGCGTAGGGCTGCATCTCGACCAGCGCCAGCGCCTCCTCCACCCGCCTCTGCCGATCGGCCCGGCTCATCCGCCGGAGCTTCAGCGGGTAGGTGCAGTTCTCGGCCACGGTCATGTGCGGCCACAGCGCATAGGACTGGAAGACCAGCCCGCAGTTGCGCCGCTCCGGCGGCAGGAAGGCGCCGCTGGCACTGTCGTAATAGACGGTGTCGCCGACCTGGATCGACCCGCCGTCGGGGCGGTCGAGCCCGGCGACCGCGGCCAGGGTCGTCGACTTGCCGCAGCCGGACGGGCCGAGCAGGGTCAGGAACTCGCCATCGGCGATGGTCAGGTCGACATGGTCGACCGCGACGACGGGGCCGAACCGCTTGACCAGCCCCTGGATGCGCACTTCAGCCATAGATCTTAACCCCCAGGAGATGGCGTGCGCCGTAGACGAAGAGGAAGGTCAGCAGCACCTGGAACGCCGCCAGCGCCGCCACCGGCCCGGCGTCGCCCTGGATCCAGAAGCTGAGCAGCATGGTGCCGATCACCTCCGCCCCCGGCGAGATGAGAAACACGGCCGCCGAGTACTCCCGGAAGAAGGCGACGAAGAGGATGGCGAAGGTCGAGAACAAGGCGGGCTTGATCAGCGGCAGCAGGATGCGGGTGGCGGTCGTCCACCAGTCCGCCCCCACCGTCCGCGACGCCCGGTCGAGCTCGCGGCCGATCTGCAGGAGCATCGGCGACATGGCCCCGAACCCGGTCGGCAGGTAGCGCATGACGTAGGCCAGCACCAGGATCCAGATGGTGTTGTGCAAGAGGGCGAGCGGCGGGAAGACCAGCATCGCCCACAGGAAGCCGATGCCGGCCAGCAGGCCCGGCACCGCCCGGGGATATGTGGCGATCAGCTCCAGCGTCCGGCCGTAGCGGAACTCCGACCGATGGACGACGATCGCCACCATCGCGACGAAGAGGGTGCACAGCGCGCCGCCGAACAGGGCGATGCCGATCGTGTTGAGGATCGAGCGGATATAGGCGGGATAGGAGAAGATCAGGACGAAGTGGTCGAGCGTCAGGACCTCCCAGAACGGCAGCAGCGGCGTCAGGAAGCTGGTGACCGCGCGCAGGCCGACGCCGAGCAGCGGAATGATCACCCCGGCCAGCAGGTAGAAGGCCATGCCGGCGAAGACCGGCCAGCGCCACATGCCGAGGTTCAGCACCCGCGGCCGGGCCGCCTTGCCGCCCATGGTGACGAAGCGGCCGGAATCCCGCAGCAGCCGCGACTGCAGCCACAGCAGGAAGCTGACGATCCCGAGCAGCAACGCGCCCGCCGCGCCGACCAGCCCGTAGTCCGGGGTCGCCGCGTCGATGCCGTGCTCGTAGAGATATGTGGTGAGGAATTCGAGACCGGCCGGCCGGCCGAACAGCAGCGGAATCGCCAGCAGTTCCAGGGCGACCGTGAAGTTGAGGATCACCGCATAGACGATCGCCGGCCGCAGCAGCGGGATGCTGATCGTCCACAGGGCGCGGAACGGGCTGGCGCCGGAAATGCGCGCGGCATCCTCCAGCGACGGGTCGGCGGCCTGGGTGGAGGCGACGCAGAAGAGGTAGGTGATGGGCGCCTGGGCGATGGCGCAGATCACCGCCATGCCGGGGATCGTGTAGAGATCCCAGGGACTGTCGCCCAGCACCTGGGCCAGCGACAGCGTGACATAGCCGGACGGCCCGTACATGACGCTGAAGCCGAAGCCCAGCACCAGGTGCGAGATGTAGAGCGGCCAGATCAGCACCTCGCCGATCAGCGCCCGGCCCGGCATGTTGGTGCGGCCGATGACGATGGCGGCGGCGACGCCGATCAGGGTGCCTAGGATGGTGGTGAGCGCGCCCAGCGCGAAGGTGTTCCACAGGACGCGCATGAACTGCGCGCTGCCGAACAGCTTGATGTAGTTGTCGAGCGACAGGTTGCCCGCCCCGTCATAGAGCGGGCGGTCGCTGAAGGATTGATAGACGATGGGGACGAGCGGGGCCGCGACCAGCGCCACGGTCAGCAGGGCGATGCCCCACTGCGCCACGAAGTCCCGCCCCGGCACGAGGGCCGGGGCGGGGGTTGCCGTCATCTGGGACATGTCGAGCCCGTCGGCGTCGGTTCTGGCCGAATCCACTATGGCCGGGTCAGTTCTGGCCGAAGACCTTCTTCCACTTCGCCTGGAACTCCGGCCCCTTGGCGACGATGTCCTGGTCGTAGTCGACGACCACCAGGTTCTGCTCGCCGCCGGCTTCCTTGGCGACGCGGCTGAAGGTGTAGCGCGGCACCTCGTCGTCCTTCACGTCGGCGCGATAGGGCGTCAGGCCGCCCTTGCCGAAGCCGACCTGGCCCTCGTGCGAGAGGATGTGGTCGAGCATCAGCTTGGCCGAGTTCATGTTGGTCGCGGCCTTGGGGATGCCCATGCCTCGGATGATGATCGGGGTGCCGTCGGTCGGGAACGACCAGCCGAGGATGCGGGCCCGCGCCGGGTCGTTCAGGCGGGGATAGAGCACGATCGCGGAGATGAAGTAGCCGGCGACGTACTCGCCCGCGGTGATCTTCTCGACCATCGGGCCGGCGCTGCCCTCGGGACGGACGACCTTGGCCAGCTGGGCGAACTGGTCCCAGGCCTTGTCGCCGTTCTTCTTGACGAAGGCCCAGTTGATGGCCAGCCCGAACGCCTCGGTGCCGGCATTGTAGGTCGTGATCTTGTTCTTGTACTTGGCCGGGGCGGCCGAGACCATCTTGACCATGTCGGCCAGGCTCTTCGGCGCCTGCGCCTCGGGGACCAGCATCTTGTTATAGACGATGACCATCGGGTCGGCGGAGACGCTGTAGAGCCCCTTGCGCGGCTTGCTCCAGTCCGGGACCTTGCCGGCTTCGGGCGACTCGTATTCGAGCAACTCGCCGCGGCCGACGAACTGCAGCCACTTGTCGACCGCGCCGTTGATCATCAGGTCGCCCGAGCGCGCGCCCGACGCCTTCTCGGCGTAGTAGCGCTCGAACACCTCGCCCGAACCGAGATCGAGGGTCTGCACGTCGATCCACGGATACTTCTTCTTGAAGCCCTCGACCACCGGCCGCCAGTTGTACTCGGCCATGATCGAGTAGATGACGAGCTTGTTCTCCTTCTTGGAGCCCTCGACGATCTGCGAGTACTCCTTCGGATAGTAGTCGGGCAGGGTCTGGGCCCCGGCGGCCGGCGCCAGGGCGAGAGCGGCCGCGAGCGCGGCCGACGCCAGGAAATTCTTCACTAGGGCTTCCTCCAATTTCCAGGTTGATCCGCTGGAACGATCGGCGACAGTAGAGCGAACTGCCGGGGCCGGGCAACTTCGCCTTCGCCGATGCCCGCAACTCCGGCATTCCTGGCGCCGCCGGCCCATGCCGGGGCCGATCGAGCGACCAAGAGGAGCGGACGAATCGCCATGGCCCTGCTGACCGCGACCAAGCCGCTCGACCTGCTGTCGCCCTTCTACGTCCCGGGCGAGGCAGATGCCAGGCCCGAGACGATCTCGACCGCCACCATCGTGCTGCGCGAGACGTCGGGCGACATTGTGACCTTCACCGGGGACTTCGTGCTGATAGGCGACGTTCCGATCGGCGGCCGGATCGATGCGGTCGAGGAAAGCGGGGATGCCATCGGCTATGCCGCGACCGGTCTCGACGCCACCCTCCAGGAGCTCGGACCGCTGGTAGCCGACGCCGCGGCGACGGGGAACGGCTTCCCCATCGTCGCCTACCTGCTGCGCGGCGCCGACACCCTGGTCGGCAGCGCCGGCAACGACCGGCTGGTGGGGATGGACGACGACGACACGGTGCTGGGCGGCAGCGGCGACGACGACATCAACGGCAACACCGGCGACGACATCGTGCATGGCAACGGCGGCGCCGATTTCGCCCGCGGCGGCCAGGGCGACGACCTCGTCTATGGCGGCAACGGCGACGACTGGCACGTCAACGGCAACATCGGCGACGACACGGTCTTCGGCGACGGCAGCCAGGATCCGGGCGCGGACACGATCTTCGGCGGCCAGGGCAACGACTACCTGTTCGGCGACTTCGGCGCGTTCGGCCGGCCCGGCGGCAACGACCGCATCGACGGCAACCTCGGCGACGATCGCCTGTTCGGCGAGGCCGGGAACGACACGCTGCTGGGCGGCGACGGCGCCGACTACCTGTTCGGCGAGGAGGGCGACGACCGGCTGGCCGGCGGCGCCGGCAACGACCTGTTCGTGTTCGCCGATGCAGGCGGGCACGACCGGGTCGCGGACTTCGTCCAGGGCGCCGACCGGCTGGTCCTGGCGGAAGGGCTGAACGGCCTCACCTTCACGGCCGACGGCCTGTTCGCCCTCTTTTCCGCCCGCATGACCGCCCAGGATGGCGACACCGTGATCGATCTCGGGTCCGGCAACGCGCTGACGGTCGAGGGCATCCTTCCGGGCCAGTTCACCGCCGGCGACTTCGTCATGCTGGTGCTGTAGTGCCGCCGCCGGCCCCGCTCGTTGACGGCCGGGCGCCTGTCACACTAGGGTCCGGCGGTTTTCACGTTCCGGAATTCTGATGGCGCCTGCCGCAGCGTTGGTCGCATGCCCCTCTTCCTGAAGCGCAAGGATTTCGCGGCCGGCCTGCTGCTGGTGGCGTTCGGCGCGGCCGGGCTGGTCCTCGGCGCGGAGCTGCCGATCGGGGTCGCGCGCCGCATGGGGCCGGGCTTCGTGCCGTTCGGCCTGTCGCTCCTGCTGATCCTGTTCGGCATCGCCATCGCTGCCGGCGCGCTGTTCCATGCTGGCGAGACGGTGGAGCGCATCCGGATCCGCCCGCTGGCGGGCGTGCTGGCCGGCGGCATCGCCTTCGCGCTGCTGATCGGCACCGGCGGCATCCTGCTGGCGACGGCCGGCGCCATCGCCGGGGCGGCCGCGGCCGACAGCAACACCCGCTGGGGCCAGGCCGCGATCCTGACCGTCGTCGCCGCCGCCTTCTCCGCGATCCTGTTCGTCGAGCTGCTTCAGCTGCCGATCCCGCTCTGGTTCCGCTGATGGAGCTGATCGACAACCTGGCGCTCGGCTTCGGCGTCGCCATCTCGCCCAACAACCTGCTGTTCTGTCTGATCGGGGCCCTGGTCGGCACGCTGATCGGCGTGCTGCCGGGCATCGGCCCATTGGCGACCATCGCCATGCTGCTGCCGCTGACCTATCACCTGGAGCCGGTGACGGCGCTGATCATGCTGGCCGGCATCTATTACGGCGCCCAGTACGGCAGCTCGACCACCGCGATCCTGGTCAACCTGCCGGGCGAGACCTCGTCGGTGGTGACCACGCTCGACGGCTACCAGATGGCGCGCAACGGCCGCGCCGGCGCGGCACTCGCCATCGCCGCGCTCGGCTCGTTCTTCGCCGGCTCGGTCTCGACCCTGGTGATCGCCGTCGCCTCGCCGCCGCTCGCCAGGCTCGGCCTGCAGTTCCAGGCACCCGAATACTTCTCGCTGATGATGGTCGGGCTGATCGGCGCGATCGTGCTGGCGCACGGCTCGGTGGTGAAGGCGATCGCCGTCACCCTGCTCGGCCTCTTCCTCGGCCTCGTCGGCACCGACCTCAACTCCGGCAACGAGCGCTTCACCCTGGGCTTCCCGGAACTGGCGGACGGGGTCGGCTTCGTCATCATCGCCATGGGCCTGTTCGGGGTGGCCGACATCCTGGTCAACCTGGAGCGCCGCCATGCGCCGGCACTCACCGCCGTGATCGGCCGCCTGTGGCCGACCCGGCAGGAGTTCCGCCAGGCATCCCCCGCCGTCCTGCGCGGCACGGTGCTGGGCTCGCTGGTCGGCGTGCTGCCGGGCGGCAGCGCCGCGCTTGCCGCCTTCGCCTCCTATGCGCTCGAGAAGAAGATCGCCCGCGACCCGTCGCGCTTCGGCAAGGGGGCGGTCGAGGGCGTGGCCGGACCGGAAAGCGCCAACAACGCCGCCTCCCAGGCGTCCTTCATCCCGACCCTGACGCTGGGCATCCCCGCCAACGCCCTGATGGCGCTGATGATGGGCGCCATGCAGATCTTCGGGGTGACGCCCAGCCCGCGCATCATCACCGAGCAGCCGGCCTTCTTCTGGGGGATCGTCTGCAGCATGTGGATCGGCAACCTGATGCTGCTGATCATCAACCTGCCGATGATCGGGCTGTGGGTGCAGCTGCTCCGCCTGCCCTACCGGCTGCTGCACCCGATCATCCTGCTGATGTGCTGCATCGGCGTATACTCGCTGAACAGCTCGTCCTTCGACGTGCTGCTGATGCTGGTGTTCGGCGTTCTGGGCTACCTGCTGCTGAAGTTCGGCTGCGAGCCGGCACCATTGTTGCTGGGCTTCGTGCTGGGCCCGCTGATGGAAGAGAACCTGCGCCGCGCCCTGCTGGTCAGCCGCGGCGACCCCTGGGTCTTCGTCAACCGTCCGATCTCGGCGGTGCTGCTCGCGGTCTCGGCCGTCCTGCTGCTCGCGGTGCTGTTTCCCGCGTTGCGCCGCAAGCGCGAGGAGGCGCTGCGCGAGTAGGCCGCCGGCCCCGTTTCATGACCAGGAGAAAGAGACCGATGACCCTCACCAGACGCGCCCTGATCGCCGCCGCCGGGACCGCCTGCGCGGTGCTGGCGCTCCCCGCCGCCGCCCAGGACTGGCCGAAGGCGCAGCCGATCCAGATCATCGGCGGCTTCCCGACCGGCGCCGGCACCGACATCGTCGCCCGGCTGCTCGCCGAGCCGGTGTCGAAGGCGCTGGGCCAGACCATCATCATCGAGAACAAGTCCGGCGCCGGCGGCAATGTCGGGTCCGAGTTCGTGTCCCGCGCCAAGCCCGACGGCTACACCTTCTACATGGGCACCGCCGGAACCCACGCGATCAACGCGGCGCTCTATCCGAAGCTCAATTTCGACGTGGTGAAGGACTTCGAGCATGTCGCGCTGATCGCCGACGTGCCCAACATCCTGATCGTCAACCCGAAGATCCTGCCGGACGTCAACAGCTGCGCCGACCTGATCGCCAAGGCGAAGAAGGAGCCGGGCAAGCTGCTCTACGCCTCGACCGGCAACGGCGCCTCGGGCCATCTGGCGGGCGCCCAGTTCGCCGCCGCCGCCGGCATCGACATCGTCCACGTTCCCTACCGCGGGACGCCCCCGGCGCTCAACGCCATGATGTCGGGCGAATCGCAGTTCATGTTCCAGCAGAGCATCTCGATCATGGGCCAGGTGAAGGCCGGGCAGTTCAAGGCGCTGGCGGTGACCACGGCCGCGCCGATGCCGGCCCTTCCCGGCGTGCAGACGGTCGCCCAGGCATGCGGCCTGCCGGGCTGGGAAAGCACCACCTGGTATGGCATCTTCGCGCCGAAGGGGACGCCGCAGCCGATCGTCCAGCGGATGAACGAAGAGCTGAACAAGGCGCTGCGCGATCCCGCCTTCGACAAGCGCATGCAGGATCTGGGCCTCGTCTCCCTGCCCTCCACCATCGCGAAGTTCAAGGAGGTCCATGCGGCCGACCTCGTGAAGTGGAAGGACCGCGTGCAGAAGTCGGGCGCCAAGGTCGATTGACCCCCTGGGCCGGCCCGCCGGGGCCGGCCCTCCCCCCGAACCGAGAGAGGATACCGCCCCCGTGGGTACTCTTACCGCGAACTACTCGCTGAACCTGCTGTCGGACCGGTTCTGGTTCGGCTCGCCGGACTACAACGAGGCCAGTTTCAATGCCGAGCAGGTGTCCTTCTACGAACCCGACCTGTCCACCGCCATCTGGTACGGCGCCTTCGACATCGACAGCGCCGGCAACCTGACCGGAGGTACGATCGAGAGCTTCGAGCTGCGCGACTTCGAGGGCCTGATCGCCTTCGAGGGCGAAGGCTTCGCGGTCGACGTGATCGACGGGTATGTCGACTTCCTCCAGGCCGATAATTCCTTCGGCATGGTCACCGCGGTGCTGGCCGGCGACGATGTCGTGAATGGCAGCGCCGACGCCGACACGCTGGTGGGGATGGACGGCAACGACGTCGTCACCGGCGACGGCGGCGACGACGACCTCAACGGCAACCTCGGCAACGACCTCGTCACCGGCGGCGCCGGGCAGGACTATGTCCGCGGCGGCCAGGGCGACGACACCGTGCGCGGCGGCGCCGACGACGACTGGCACGTCAACGGCAGCATCGGCAACGACCTGGTCTATGGCGATCTCGGCAACGACACGGTGTTCGGCGGCCAGGGCAACGACCAGCTCTTCGGCGGCGACGGCAACGACTGGATGAGCGGCGACCTCGGCAACGACACGCTGACGGGCGGCGCGGGGGCCGACCGGTTCGTCTTCCGCTCCGGCGGCGGCGCCGACCGCGTCGAGGACTTCGCCGCCGGCCAGGGCGACCGGCTGGAGCTGGAGGCCGGCATAAACGACACCGGCGTCGACAGCTTCGCCGAGCTCCAGGCCCGGATGACGGCCGGGGCCGGCGGCACCACCATCGACCTTGGCGGCGGCAATTCCCTGTTCCTGGCAGGGATCCAGCCGGGCGGCCTGTCGGCCGACAACGTGCTGTTCTTCTAGCCGCCGCCATGCAGGCGCCCATGATCGCCGGGGCAGGCCGCCACGTCCGGCATCATGGGCGCTTCTACTCGGCCGCCCTCGGCGGGGCGGCGGCGTGGCTGGCGGCCGGTGCGCTCGATCCGCCGCTGCGCTTCGTCCTGGCAGGCGATGTCTTCTTCGCCGCCTACCTGACCCTGACCGCGGCGCTGGCGATCGGCGCCGAGGCCGAGGACATGCGCCGGATGGCGGAGTACGAGGACGAGGGCATCGCCGTCATCATCCTCCTCACCCTGGCGGCGATCGGCCTCAGCCTCGGGGCCATCTTCTCGCTGATGGCCCAGAGCGGCCCGGTGGCGGCGCTCGACCTGTCGCTGTCGATCGCCAGCGTCCTGCTGGGCTGGCTCACCCTGCACACCATCGCCGGCTTCCACTACGCCAGGATCTATTACCGCAACGCGGCCCGACCGGGAGAGCCGAGGGCGGATGGCCGCGGCCTCGCCTTCCCGCGGTGCGAGGAACCGGCCCTGTGGGACTTCCTCTACCACGCCTTCGTCGTCGGCATGACGGCGCAGGTGTCCGACGTCCAGGTGGAGACGACCCGGCTGCGCCGCTTCGTCCTCGCCCATTCGGTCGTCTCGTTCTTCTTCAACACCATCCTGCTGGCGCTGGCGGTCAACATCGCCGCCGGCCAGATCCGCTGACGCGCATTCAGCCCGCCAGGCGCGGGAACAAGGTCCGCAGGCGCTCGTAGGTCTCGCGATAGACGCCGTAGAGCCGGTCGTAGACGGCGCGGTTGCCGGGGTCGGGCTCGATCCGCTCCGCCGGCCCGACGAAGCGGTCGATCTGGTCCCAGCGGTCGAAGGCGCCGACCGCATAGCCGGCGACGAAGGCCGCGCCCAGGGCGGAGCCCGGGTGCCCGCGCAAGAGCTGGATCGGCTGCTGGATCACGTCGGACACGATCTGCATCCACACCCGGCTCGACGCACCGCCGTCGGACGCCCGGAACCGCTCCGCCGCCAGGCCCGCCTCGGCGAACACGTCGAGATGATGGCGGAAGCCGAAGGCGATCCCTTCCAGCGCGGCGCGCCAGACATGGCCGGTGCGATGGTGCAGGCCGAGGCCGAGCAGCACGCCGCGGGCGGCGGGATCGTGCAGCGGCGTCTTCTCGCCCAGAACATAGGGAAGGAAGACGAGCCCGTCGGCGCCGGCCGGGGTGGCCGCCGCCAGCTGGTCCAGCGCCTGGTGCACCGTCTGGCCCGCGGCCAGCGGCAGGTGGGCGGCCGCGGTCGCCGCCAGCCAGTTGAGCGCCGCACCCGATGCCGCCATGCAGCCGTTCGGCATGAACAGGCCGGGCACGACGTGGAAGTCGTTGTAGAGCCGCGAGTCGCCGATCGGCGCCCGGGTCGCCGCCATGATGTCGCCCGACCCGCCGAACTTCAGCAGCACGTCGCCGTCGTCGACCACACCGGCCGCGAAGGTCGAAGCGGCATGGTCGGCCACGCCGGCGATGACCGGCGTGCCCTGCGCAAGGCCGGTCGCCGCGGCCGCCGCCGCGGTGACGCCGCCGACGATGTCGAGCGGGGTGCGCACCGCCGGCATCTGGTCGGGGCGAAGGCCGCCGAGCGCAAGCAGGTCGTCGGCGAACCGCCGCTCCTCCAGCAGCAGGAAGCCCGATTCCAGCGCCCAGTTGTGCTCGACCGTGCGCGCGCCGGTCAGCCGGTGGGTGACGAAGTCGTAGGAGCCGAAGACGGTGGCGATGCGGGCGAAGGCGCCGGGCTCGTGCTTCTCCAGCCAGCGCAGGGTCGGGGCCACCAGCTGCTGGTTGATGCCGCAGCCGGTGCGGGCGAAGAACCGCGCCTCGTCGACCGAGCGGCGCAACTCCTCCACCTCGACGCCGGCGCGGGCGTCCGACTGCTGGATGCTGCGCCGGATCGGCCGGCCGGCCGCGTCGAGCAGGACGACGGCCGGCAGCATGCCGGTCACGCCGACGCAGGCGATCGTCTCGCCGGCGGCATCGGCCGCGGTCGCCAGTTCGCGCAGGACGGCGCAGGCATTGGCCCACCACTCCTCGGCCTCCTCCTCCGCCCAGCCGGGATGCTCGGCGTGGAGGCGGACCGGGCGGCTGGCGGTCGCCAGCGTCGCCCCGTCCGGGCGGATCAGGACGCCGATCGTCGAGGTGGTACCGATGTCGAGCCCGGCCAGGAGCGCCATCGGGTCAGCGCGCGGCGCGCACGGCATCCATGAAGCGCGCCACCCGGCCGGCGTCGACCGCGTTCCAGGTCACGCCGTCCTTCTTCAGGTGGGTGCCGACGACGCAGCCGTCGCCATGCTTCAGGATGCCGGCGACATTGTCCTTGTTGACGCCGGTGTTGGCGAAGACCGGGGTGGCGCCCACCGCCGCCTTCACCCGCGCGAACAGGGAATCCTCGGCCGCCTCGCCGGTCATCGGGCCGGACACGCAGACCACGTCGGCCAGCGACGAGAACACCGCGCTCTTGGCCTTGGTCGGCACGTCGCGATCGCCGAGCGGGGCCGCGAACTCCGCATTGACGTTGAACAGCAGCACCAGGTCGTTGCGGTCGAGCTCCACCCGGCGGCGCAGCGCCGTCGCCGAATCCGGCTTCCACAGCCCCATGTCGCTGTCATAGACGCCGGTGAAGACCTCGCGGGCGAAGCGGGCGCCGGTCGCCACCGCCAGGCCCACGGTCGCCACCGGGTCCCACAGGAAGTCGACGCCGAAGGGCACCTTGATCGACGGGCTGACCCGGGCCACCACCGCCGCCATCGTCGCCAGCGCCTCCGGCGGGGCCGACAGCACATAGGGCCGGTCGCCCTCGTTGCCGAACATGATGGCGTCGACGCCGCCCGCCTGCAGCGCCTCGACGTCGCGGGCGACGGCCTCGACGATGCCGTCGACGCCCGCCTTGCGGTCGTAGAGCGGGCTGCCCGGCAGGGGCAGCAGGTGGGCCATGCCGATGACCGGCTTGGCGGTCCCGAACAGGGCGGCGATGGTCGGGCGGGGCTTGCCGCCGATGTCTTGCGAAGTCATGGGCGCGCACCCTGACAAGGGCCGCGCCCAGGCGCAACCGGGAACCTCGCATCCGCCGTGCCTTCGACTAATATGCGGCACCGGCCGGAAGATTCTCGCGTCCGGCAGAAGGAGGGATCGATGGGCCGAGCAGGAAGTCGGATGGGACGGGTTTGGATGCTGGCGGCGGCCGCGACGATGGTCGCCGGCGCTGCGGCGGCGCGCGACCTGACGGTCGTGTCGTGGGGCGGCGCCTACCAGGACGCCCAGCGCCAAGTCTATTTCAAGCCGTTCATGGACAGCCTCAAGACCCGGATGGTCGAGGAGAGCTGGGACGGCGGCATCGGCGTGCTGCGCGCCAAGATGCAGGGCGGCGCCAACACCTGGGACGTGGTCCAGGTCGAATCCGAGGAGCTGGTGATCGGCTGCGAGGAAGGCCTGTTCGAGAAGGTCGACTGGTCGAAGTATGGCGGCCAGGACGCCTACCTGAAGGACGCGGTGCACGAGTGCGGCGTGGGCGCCATCGTCTACAACTTCGTCCTGGCCTACGACGCCGACCGGATCAAGGACGGGCCGAAGAACTGGGCCGATTTCTGGAACGTCCAGAAATGGCCGGGCAAGCGCGCGCTGCGCAAGGGCCCCAAGACCAACCTCGAGTTCGCCCTGATGGCCGACGGCGTGGCGCCGGCCGATGTCTACAAGACGCTGGCGACCGATGCCGGGGTCGAGCGCGCCTTCCGCAAGCTCGACCAGCTCAAGGGCAACGTCGTGTGGTGGGAGAAGGGCGCGCAGCCGCCGCAGCTCCTGGCCGCGGGCGAGGCCGCCATGGTCTCCGCCTACAACGGCCGCATCGGCGCGGCCAACAAGACCGACAAGAAGAACTTCGCCATCGTCTGGAACAACTCGCTCTACACGATCGATTCGTGGGTGATCATGAAGGGCTCGCCGAACAAGGCCCAGGCGGAATCCTACATCGCCTATGTCAGCAAGCCCGAGAACCAGGCCAAGCTGCCGCCGCTCATCCCCTACGGCGTGACCCACAAGGGCGCCAACGCCGCGATCGACAAGGCGGTCCTGCCGCAGCTGCCGACCGCGCCCGAGAACATCGCGAGCGCGCTCTACATCGACGAGCCGTTCTGGGTCGAGAACATCGACAAGCTGAACCAGCGCTTCAATGCCTGGGTCGCCCGCTGACGTGCGGCTCCGGGGCCTGATCGACACGCGCGGGGCGCCACCTGACCCTGCCCGCTGGCGGGCAGCGGCGCTGGTGGCGCCCCTCTTCCTCTTCCTGGCGGCGACCTTCCTCGCCCCGATCGGGGCGATGATGTGGCGTGCGGTCGGCGACGGCGAGGTGGCGCCGGTCTTCGCCCGCACCCTGTCGGCGCTGGACGGGTGGGACGGCCGCGCCCTGCCGGCGGACGCGGCCTATGCGGCCGTGGTCGCCGACATCCGCCAGGCGCGCGCCGACGGCACGCTGGCGAGCGCGGCGACGCGCCTCAACTACGACGTCAACGGCTATCGGTCCCTGCTGTTCTCGACCGCGCGGCGCCTGCCGGCCGACGGTGCCGCCGACGTGCGCCAGGCGCTGATCGCCCTCAACCCGCTGTGGGGCGAACGCGAGACCTGGGCCGCGATCCGGCGGGCCGCCGGCCCGGTCACCGACCTCTACCTGCTGGCCGCACTCGACCTGCGCCGCGACGCGGAAGGGTCGGTCGCGTCCGCCCCGGCCGACCAGTCGGTGTTCCGCACCGTCCTGTTCCGCACCCTGTGGATCGCCTCGGTGGTGACCGCGATCTGCCTGGCGCTCGGCTATCCGGCCGCCTACCTGCTGGCCCGGCTGCCCGAGAAGACGGCCAACCCGCTGCTGATCCTGATCCTGGTGCCCTTCTGGACCTCGCTGCTGGTGCGCACCGCCGCCTGGGTGGTGCTGCTGCAGCGCGAGGGCGTGATCAACGCCTTCCTGCTCGGCACCGGCATGACGGCCGAGCCGCTGCCGATGATCTACAACCGCTTCGCCGTCTACGTCGCCATGGTCCACATCCTGCTGCCCTTCATGATCCTGCCCCTCTACAGCGTCATGCGAGGCATTCCGGCGGCGCACATGCGAGCCGCGGCCTCCCTCGGTGCCCGCCCCTTCACCGTCTTCCGCCGGGTCTTCCTGCCGCAGTCGGCGGCCGGCGTGGCGGCGGGCTCGTTGCTCGTCTTCATCCAGGCGATCGGCTACTATGTCACCCCGGCGCTGGTCGGCGGCGCAGACGACCAGATGGTCAGCTACTTCATCGCCTTCTACGCCAGCCGGACGATCAACTGGGGCATGGCGGCCGCCCTGTCGATCCTGCTGGTCGCGGCGACGGCGGCCCTCTTCCTGGTCTATCGGCGCCTGGCCGGCGGCCAGATGCCCCGGCTCGGCTGAACCCGATGGGCGAACCCAACGCGACCACCGGGCAGCGCATCGTCCGGCTGTGGCTCTGGCTGCACCTGGCCCTGGTGCTGGTGTTCCTGCTGGCGCCGATCGTGGCCATCGCGCCCCTGTCGTTCAGCGCCGGATCGTTCCTGCAGTACCCGCTGCCGGGCCTCAGCCTGCGCTGGTACGTCGACTTCTTCACCTCCGGCTTCTGGCTCCCGGCGCTCGGCAACAGCATGGTGGTGGCGATCGCGGCTACGATCCTGGCAACGGTGCTGGGAACGCTGGCGGCGATCGGCCTGTGGCTCGCCCCCTTCCCGGCCAAGGGTATCGTCACCGCGGCCCTGCTGGCGCCGATGGTGGTGCCGATCATCGTGGTGGCGGTCGGCGTCTACTTCGCCTTCGCCGCCGCCGGCATCGCCAACTCCCATTTCGGCCTCATCCTGGCCCACACCGCGCTGGGGGCGCCCTTCGTGGTGGTCACGGTCCAGGCGACCCTGGCGGGCTTCGACCGCACGCTGATGCGGGCCGGCGCCAGCCTGGGCGCCGGCCCCTGGACGGTCTTCCGCCGGGTGATGCTGCCGCTCGTCCTGCCCGGGGTGGCATCGGGGGCCCTGTTCGCCTTCGCCACCTCGTTCGACGAGGTGGTGGTGGCGTTCTTCCTGACCGGCCCCGGCCAGCGGACGCTGCCGCGGCAGATGTTCGCCGGGATCAACGAGAACATCAGCCTGACCATCGCCGCCGCCGCGACCATGCTCGTGCTGATGTCGGTGGCCATGATGGCCGCGGTCGAGTATCTGCGGCGGCGCGGCGAGCGGCTGCGGCGCGGACGCGCATGACGGAGGGGACCATGAACGAGACCGCGATCCGCGATCGCCTGACCGAGATCCTGCGCGACCTGATCGCCATCCCCTCGCCGTTCCCGCCCGGCGACAGCGTCGCCATCTCCGCCTATGCGGCCGGGCGGCTGCGCGCCGCCGGCTACCGGACCGAGGTGCTGGCGGAGGCGCCGGGCGTCGACAACGTCGTCGGCCGCCTGGGCGAGGGCGGCCCGCAGCTGGTGTTCAACGCCCATTCCGACACGGTCGCGGTGGGCGACCGGTCCCTGTGGTCGAGCGATCCCTACCAGGCGGAGATGCGCGACGGCCGCATTCACGGCCTGGGTGCCGGCAACTGCAAGGGCTCGATGGCGGTGCAGCTATGGCTGGCGGAGGAGATCGCCCGGCGCGGCGGGCCGGCGCGCGGCACCCTCGCCTTCACCTTCGTCGCCGACGAGGAGAATCTCGGGCCGCACGGCATGGCCTTCCTGCGCCGGGCCGGGCATGTGCGCCCGGACATCCTGATCCTGGGCGCCCAGACCGAGAACCAGATGATCGTCGCCGAGCGCGGCGTGCTGTGGGCGCGCGTCACCACCAGCGGCCGCGCCGCCCATGCGGGCAACCCGGCGGCCGGCGACAACGCCATCCTCCGCCTCGTCCGCCTGCTGGGGACGCTGGAGACGCAACTGAAGCCGCGGCTCGATGCCCGCCGGGACGGCGACATGCAGTCGACCATCAATGTCGGACTGATCGACGGGGGGGCCAACGCCAACGTCGTGCCCGCCCGGGCCGGGATGACGATCGACCGGCGCCTGCTGCCCGGCGAGAAGGTCGAGGACGCCCTTGCGGAACTGCACGCGATCCTGGAGGCGGCCGGCGAGCCGGCCGGCAGCTGGGCGCTGGAACGGCTGACCGGCACCAACGGATTCCGGGCCGGCGCGGACGGGCCCGGCGTCACGGCCCTGGCCGCCGCGATCGCCGCCCGCAGCGGCCATCCCGCCCGCCTGCTGAACGCGACGGGCGTCAGCGACGGCCGCTACTTTGCCGACGACGGGATCGAGATCGTCAATTTCGGCCCTGGATCGGGCGCCGAAGGCCATGCCGCGAACGAGAGCGTGCCACTCTCCCAGATGGTGGAGTCCGCAATCATACTTCTCAACTGCGTGCACAATCTGCTCGGAATCCGCGATTGAATGGCCCCCTGGTCTTCGCACGGCTGTTCCACCATGTTATACTTTCAGAGATAAACGTTATATGATCGTCTCCTGAAGGAAGTGAAGCTAGCGTCCGGCAGCCAATCACAGATCGGGGAAGGTCGGCACTATGCAAGAGGTTGGCATGCACGGAAGACGCAATGCGCCGCGCGCGGAAGCGGTATCGGCGGAAGTCGAATCCAGCGCGGGCGCGGGCCGGGAAGCCCTGATCATCGAACGGGCGATCAGTTTCTTCGCCGACCATGGGTTGCACGGCAACACGCGCGACCTCGCCCGGTCGATCGGCGTGAGCCAGCCGTTGCTGTACCACTACTTTCCCAGCAAGGACGCGCTGATCGCCCGGGTGGTGGAACGCCTCTACGAGGACCGCTGGAACCCCGCATGGCGCGACGGGCTGCGCCGCTCGGACCTGTCGCTCAGCCAGCGGCTGGAACAGTTCTATCTCGACTATTCCGAGACGATCCTGACCCGCGACTGGACCCGCATCCTGTTCTTCGCCTCGCTGGCCGGGATGGACCTGTACAAGCGCCACCAGCTGGTCGTGCGGGAGCGTGCGCTGCGCCCGATCGTGCGCGAGCTGCGCGGTGAACTCGGTGGCTCGCGCAGCGACGGCGTCTCCGCCGCCGATGTCGAGATCGCGGCCCGCCTGCACGGCGCCATCTTCCAGCTCGCGGTGCGGCGCTGGGTGTTCGACCAGCCGGCCCCCCGCAGCCATGCGGCGGCGGTCCGCGAGGAGGTCGCCTTCTTCCTGCACGGGGCGCGCTCCCTCCTGGCGGAACGGCATGTGCCCCGGCAGGGCCTGAAGCTCGCCGCCGGATAGGCTCGCTACCGGGTCAGGCTGGCACGGGCCGCCTTGAGCCGTCCGGCGCCCTGCCCTACCATCGTTGGAAACCGCGGTCGCACGCCCCCGTCATAGGGGCCGCGCAAGAGCCTGCGGACCTGGCGGAGGATGGGCATGGCGACGATCCACGCGGCCGACGCGGCCATCGCAGCGCGCACGCGGTTTTCCCGGCGATCGGCCGAGGGGCCGCTCATCTGGCGCAGCGAGTATTTCGGGCCGCCGCCATCGCCGCCGGGATCGGCCTCGGTCGATCCGCGCGCGGGCGGCTTCATCCCGTACCATCCGCCATTGCCCGGCGAGACCGCCCGGCCGCAGGCTTTCCTGGTCGAGCAGGAGGCGGGCGCGATCGTCCACCCCCATTTCCACCATGTCGACCAGTTCCAGGTGGTGATCGCCGGCACCGGCACGATCGGCAAGCATCCGGTGCAGCCCATCTCCGCCCACTTCGCCGGCGCGCATACCGGCTACGGCCCGATCGTCCCGGGGCCGGCCGGGATGCAGTACTTCTCGCTGCGCGCCAGCGCCGATTGCACCGGCGCGCAGTATCTTCCGGGCGCGCGCGATCGCATGCGCGCCGGCCCGCGGCGCAATGTCTTCGCCCCACCCGTGTCCCCATCGGAGCCGGCGGCCCTGCGCGGCCTGCGCGGAGCCGTCGTCGAGACCTTGCAGGAAGAGGCGGACGGGCTGTCCTTCCGCTATGCCCGCATCCCGCCGGATGCGGCGTGGCTGGTCGACGGGCTCGATTGCGGGGCCGGCCAGTCGATCCTGGTGAGCCAGGGGTCGATCCGCCATGGCGGGGAGGGATTCGGGCGCTGGAGCGCCATGTTCGTTCCGCACGACGCCGCGGGTCTGGCGATCCAGGCCGGCGCCGATGGCGCGGACCTGCTGGTCCTGCGCTATCCGCGGACCCCCTAGACCCAGGCCCTGGACAGGCGGACAGGCTCACCGCGCTGCGGCCAGCTCCCGCTCCAGTATCTCCAGCCCGCGGGCAGCGTCGCGATCCACCGCAGCGACCAGTCCGGGAAGCGATTCGTCCAACGGCGCCTCGGCGGCCTGTTCGAGCGCGAGCGAGGCTCGCGCGAGCCGCATCAGGCCGAATGTCTGGGCTCCGCCCTTGATGGTGTGGGCAATCCGGCGCAGGTCGAGCCGGTTGCCCGCCTCGGCTGCGGACCGCATCGAGGCCCGGCGATCGGCCAGTTCGCCCGCGAACATCCGGGCAAGCCGCAGCGCCACCTCCTGGCCGACATCGGCCTGCATCCGCCGCAGCGGCTCCGGGTCGAAATCCGCGACGTCCGGTTCGGCAGCGGACATGGCCGCGCCATTCGCATCCGACGGAGCGGGCGCGGCCGCAGGGGCGTGGGTCCGGCCTGGATTCGATGCGCGCTCGGACGGCGCGCGAGCGAAGCGCGCGACCATGTCCAGCAGGCGGGCCCGGTTGAAGGGCTTGCCGAGCACGCCGTCCATGCCGCTGGTCAGGATCCGCGCGCGATCCTCGCTCATCACGTTTGCGGTCAGGGCGACGATGGGGACGGTCCCCGCCGGCGGCGGCAGGCGGCGAATGGCGCGGGTCGCCTCGATGCCGTCCATCTCGGGCATGATAACGTCCATCAGGATCAGGTCGTAGCCGCCGGCCGCCGCCTTCTCGACGGCCTCGCGGCCATTGTTGGCGACGGTGATGGAGTGGCCGGCGCTGCGCAGCTGCTCGGTCGCGATCAGCTGGTTGACGGGCGAATCCTCGGCCACCAGGATCCGCGACTGCACCGCCGGACGCTCCGCCGTCGCCGGCTCCGGCACGATCTCCGCCGCGACCGGGCCCCCCGCGACGAGGGGCAGGCGCACCCAGAATATCGCCCCGCCGCCTGGGCGATCGGCCAGGCCGAGGCTGCCCCCGAAGCGGTCGACCAGCCCCTTGACGATGGCAAGCCCCAGCCCCGACCCTCCGCGCGTCTCCTGCCCGTCGAGTTGGAAGAACGGGCGGAACAGCTTGTCGCGGTCACCGGCCGCCACGCCGGGACCACTGTCGGCGACCAGGAAACGCAGCTCGAACGGCCCCTCGCCGACCGCGCGCCGCGAAGCGACCGTCTCGACCGACATCCGGACATTGCCGGCCGCGGTGAACTTCACGGCATTGGACAGCAGGTTCACCAGGATCTGCCGCAGGCGACCGGCATCGCCGCGGCACCAGCGCGGGACGTCGGGGGCGATCGACAGGGCGATCTCGATCCCCTTGCTGTCGGCAGCCGCGCTGAACAGCCCGACCGCGCCCTGCAGCAGCGCGCGCAGGTCGAAGTCGCCGGTCACCAGCGGCATCCGGTCGGCCTCGAGCCGCGACAGGTCGAGAATGTCGTTGATGATGCTGACCAGCCCGTCGGCGGAAGAGCGCGCGATCTCGACATAGCGGCGCTGCGCCCGGTCGAGTTCCGTGTCGCCGAGCAGCTCGAGGGTGCCGATCACCCCGTTCATCGGCGTCCGGATCTCGTGACTGACGATGGCCAGGAAGCGGGACTTGGCGGCGAGCGCCTCCTCCGCCATGTCGCGGGCGCGCTCCAGTTCGTTCTCGGCGTGCTTGCGCAGCGTCACGTCGGTGTAGAGCGTGATGATCCCGCCATCCGGCTGCAGGGTTCGGCGGAGCTCGATGAAGCGGCCGTTCGGACGGCGCCGGCCGGTGACCTGGAACGGCGCATTGCGCACCAGCGCGACGCGCCGGGCGGCCTCCGCGGCGGGATCGACCGCCCCGAACTCGCCGTTCTCGGCCTGGTGGCGCAGGATCTCGACCAGCGGCCGGCCGACCCGGGCCATGGATTCGTCGACCCCGGCCAGCTCCAGGAACCGCCGGTTCCAGACCAGCAGGCGCAGATCCTGGTCGAAGGCGCTGATGCCGTCGCTCATGTTGAGGATCGTCGTCTCCAGGAGCCGGGTCTTCTCGTCCGCCTGTGCCTTCGCCTCGGCCAGGGCCGAGGTCGCCGTGCTCAGCGTCTCGCGCTCGCGCTCCAGCTCGTCCTCGCGGCGCTGGCGCCGCCCCACCTCGACGACCAGTGCCGCCAGGAACATGATGATGGCGATCGTGACCGCCCCCAGGAGGACCAGCCGGTTCTGCTCCCGATCGCCGACCCGACCGAGAATCTCGGCCTTCGACAGGCCGACGGCTACCACCAGGGGCAGGTTGTCGACCGGCTGATAGGAGTAGATCCGTTCCACCCCGTCGATCGGCCCGGCAATCTCGCCGGCGCCGCCGGAGCCCTCGACGACGCGCCGGAACAGGAGGGATTCGCGGATGTTGTGGGCTGCGCCATCGTGGTCGCCCGAGCCGACCGCCCGGATCCAGCCGTCCTGCCCGACCAGCAGCATCTCGCCGTGCTCGCCGAAATCCACCTTGTCGTAGAGCCGGACGAAGGTCTCCGGGTTGAACGACAGCACCAGCACGCCGGCGAACGCGCCGGCCGGGCCATTCAGCCGGCGGCTGATGTTGAGGGACGTGCGGTTCGACACGCGCCCGACCAGAGGCCGGCTGATGAAGATGCTGTTGGTATCCCCGGCCAGATGCACGCGAAAATGGTCGCGGTCGGACATGTCCACCGGATCGACGACGTCGCGAAGACTGGACCGCCGGAGCATCCCGTCGGGATCGATCAGCGACAGCTGGAAAGTCACGTCGCGCAGGCCCCGAACCCGTTCGAACGCCTCCCGAACACTGAATGCGGCCGGGTCTCGCTCGAACTCCAGCTTCAGGAACTCCAGCGTCTGCTCGATCGCACCGATGGTGCGCTGGGTCTGCTCCTCGAAGGCGATCGCGAGATTGGCGGTGTCGCGCTGCGCGCTGGCCAGTGCCTGGCTGCGCTCGGTCTGGCTCTGATAAAGCACATAGACCCACATGAGGCACAGCAGCAGGACGCCGATCGCGAGAATCGTCGCCCGGACCGCGAGAGTCCGTTGTCCCCGCAACATGCTGTCTAGACGAGCTTCATCGTGCGGCGCAGGTTCGGTGAAAACTCCCGACCGTGCAAGGTGACAGTTGCCGGAAGTGGCCGGCCCGCGATTGTCGTCCGGCCCCGGATCAGGCGCGGTCCCGCATCCGTCCGAGCGGATCGACGTGGCCGGACGGAGCTCGCTCGACGCGGTTGCCGCCGCGCGCGGAGGCCGCCCCCGCCGCCCGTTTCGCCTGCTCCAGCAAGGGGCCGGAACTCGTCCCGGGCGGAACTTCATGGACGAGGCCGATGCTGATGGTGACCGGCCCCGCCGGCTCCCCTTCCCGCTCGATCCGGGCGCGCTCCACCGCCAGCCTGAGCCGGTCCGCCAGCGCGGACACGTCGGCCAGGGGCCGATCTCGCAGCAGCACCAGCAGGCGGCCCGGCGACGCGCCGCCGGCCACCAGATCGCCGAGGCCGGCCGACGCCCGCTCGATCACGCCCAGAACGCGATCTGCGGTGCGCTGCTCCGCCTCGGACGGGACGCCGATCGGCGAGAAGCCGTCGATCGCGACGGCAAGGACCGCCACCGGACGGCCGGCGGCGAGCGCGGCGTCGGTGACGCCGGCCAGCACGATCGGCGAAGCCAGCCCGGTCGCGGTGTCGACGGCCGCCTCGCTCAGAGAGGTACGGAGGCGGACCAGTTCGTTGCGCAATGCCTGTTCCTGGACCCGCCTGCGATCCAGCTCGGCCTTCAGGCGCAGGGCGGAGCGAATCCGCGCCAGCAGCTCGACCCGCTCGATCGGCTTGCGCACATAGTCGGAGGCGCCGGCGAGAAATGCCTGCTGGAGGGCCGTGTTGTCGTCGCGGCTGGAAACCATCAGGACCGGCGTCTCCGCCGTATCGGAATGGCGCTTGATCCGCGCACAGGCTTCGATGCCATCCATGCCCGGCATCATGATGTCCATCAGGATGACGTCGATGTCCTTCAGCGCGGGCGCCATGGCCTCGGCAGACAAACCCGCCTGCTCGATCCCGAGCATGCGAAGGGCACCCTCGGCATCGGCCGATCTGGCCGGGTCCGGATACCCGGCCGCGGTCAGGTAGGCCGCGATGACCTCGCGGATTTCCAGAGAGTCATCGACAATCAGAGCGCGCATCCGGCCGCTCCAAACCCGCCTCGTTCACGAACGAGCTTCGACCAATTCCGCCAGATGCGCAAGTTCGCCCCCGCCACGCCCCAACCGATATGGTCTGGGCGGCCAGCCAGGGAGCCAGCCTTGGCCTTTGCCCGGCCGCCCATGGCGTCGGCCGGCCATCTTCCCGACGACCTTGTCCAAAATATGACGGCGATGCGGCGACCGCCGTAGTGGCCGGCCGCCGCCCCCGTGTCTGGACGGTCCCGTGTCTAGCTGGCCGATGCGCTGGCGATCACGCTCGCCTGGCCGGTCGCCGGATCGTAGCGCAGCCGCGGGACGTGATCGAGGTCGGCACCCGTCACCCGGACGTACCGGGCGCCGGCCGGATAGTCGATGGCGTGAATCTCCGGACCGTCATAGAGGCCCGCCTCTCCCGGGTTGAGGCGATAGGAGCGGCCGAGCGAAATCTTCGCCGGCCCCGGACCATTGCCCTCGGCGCGTTCATAGAGGGCCATGTCCGTATGCGCGCTGATCTGCGCATAGATCGCCCAGGAAGCCCCATGGTCGTGCGGCGGCGATTTGTGCGGCTTGTCTTGATTGTAGCCCAGAACGACGAAGCCCAGTTCGGGATCCTGGTAGAGGGTGCGCTTGCCGATCGGCGCGTCGGGCCCGACATAGGCGCTCACGAATTCCGGATCGGAAACCAGCGCCTCGACCAGCTTGCGGACCACTTCGCGCCCCTCCGGGCCCGGGTCGGCACGCAACGCCTCTCGGCTCGCCTCGCAAAAACGCTTCAACGGGTCACCCATCGATCACATCCTCCAGGCTGCTTTTGCGATTATCATACACCCTGTCACCGGGCATCGCGAAAGGCCCCGTCTCGTCGCACCGCCGGGCACAGGCGCCGATCGGGATGGCCAGTCCGGTTCCGATTGGCTACCCTGCTGATAGATAATAAGTCGCTTTTATAGTCATAGGATGTGTTCGTCTTGCCGGAGCGAACCGTCATTTCCCGGGACGACAGCCAGACGGCCGACGCCGATGTCGGGGCGCTCCTTGCCGGTGGGCCGGACTGGCCCCTGCCGATCTACATATGCCTTCGCCATCGGGGCCGGCGGCTGTGGCACGGGTGGGCCGGCGGCGATCATGCCGGCTGGATCGCCGACCATCGGCGTGCCCATCCGGCAGCCGATTGCATGGAAATGTTCCTGCCGGAGCGGCTGGAACCCTGGACGCCGACAGAAGGCGAAGCGCCGCGTTCGTGGACCGGCATCCTCGGGATCGAGGTGCGTCGAGGCGACCGCGTGGCGCGGATGCCGCCCAGCCAGATGATCGCCGCCAACCATAGCTGGTCGCGCGCGCTGCAGCGCTGCCGCGCCGCGCTGGACGAGGGCCCGGCGGCGGACGAGCAACTGTTCCGCGTGGCCGGGGCGACGTTCATCGTGCCGCTCGACTCGCCCGGCCCGGCCCGGCGCTGGTCGCGCAGCGGCCCGGCGGTCCCGCTCGCGGCAATCACCCCGGAAGCGACGACGGATCTCGCCCATCGCCTGGGCGGCTGGCTCGTGCGCAACACCGGCCCGGACGGGCGTCTCGTCTACAAGTACTGGCCGAGCCGCGGCCGCGAATCCGCAGCCGACAACACGGTGCGGCAGTTCATGGGCACCCTGGCGCTCGGCCGCTATGCGCGCTGGTCGGGTCGGGCCGACGCGCGGGCCGCGAGCGAACGCAACCTCGATCGGCAGTTGCAGGCCTACTACCAGGAGATGCCGGATGGGTCCGGCGTGGTCGCGCATGGAGGGTCGGCCAAGCTCGGCGCGGCCGCCATCGCCGGTCTCGCCCTCCTGGAAGCCGCCCCGGCCGATCGGCGGCGGGCGGCGCTCCGGGGCATCATCCGCGGCATCGAGGGCCTGTGGCAGCCGGACGGCGCCTTCCGCACCTTCCACTTTCCGGCCGAGCGCAACGACAACCAGAACTTCTACCCGGGGGAGGCCGCCCTCTTCTGGGCCCATCTCTACGCCCGGGAACGGGATGCGGCGGTCCTGGCGCGTCTCCTGCGGTCGCTCGACCACTATCGCGACTGGCATCGGCACCACCGCAACCCGGCATTCATCCCCTGGCACGCCCAGGCCCATGCCGCGCTGCATGCCGCAACCGGCCTGACCGACCGGATTCCCTTCGTCTTCGAGATGGTCGACTGGCTGCTGCCGATGCAGCAATGGGAGGCAGCACCGTCCGAGGACATGCGCGGTCGGTTCTACGACCCGCACCATCCGGAGTTCGGCCCGCCGCACGCCGCCTCGACCGGGGCATACCTGGAAGGCCTGGCCGCGGCCATTTCGCTCGCACAGGTCGTGGGCGACCGGCGACGCATTGCGGCCTATACTCTGGCGTTCACTCGCGGGATTCGAAACATCGCCCAGCTGTCGTTCAGCAGCGAGGACGACTTCCTCTACATCTCCCGCCGCGAGCGGGTGAATGGTGCAGTCCGAACGGAAATTTACGACAACACGGTCCGGGTCGATAACGTCCAGCATGCGTTGATGGCCCTGCTCTATCACAACCACCGGCTGGATTCAGCTCCCGCACCGGTCGCGCCGCGCGAGCAGAACTCCGGATCGGCGACGACGGATGACGGATCGGACGGCGGGGAGGTGTAGCCGATGGAGATGCACGAGATCCGGTACTTTCTGGCGATGTGCGAGACGCTGAACTTCCGGCGGGCGGCCGCGCGCTGCAACATCTCCCAGCCGGCTTTGACCAAGGGCATCCAGAAGCTGGAGGAGAAGCTGGGGGGACAACTGTTCCGTCGCGAACGCAACCTGACCCACCTCACCGACTTCGGTCGCCTGATACGGCCCTTCCTGGAGGAAGTGCAGTCGCGCACCCATGCCGCGAAGATCGCGGCGCACGACTTCCTCTACCTGGAGAAGGCGCCGCTCAACATCGGCATCATGGTGACGATCGGCCCCCTGCGGTTCACCCGCTTCCTGTCGGAGTTCCAGCGCGACAATCCAGGCATCGAGCTCTGGCTGCACGAGGGAACGCTGGAGGAGCTCTCCGAGAAGCTGATGGCGGGCGCCCTGGATCTGGCGGTGATGGGGTTGCCGGCGCCGATCGGCGGGCGCTTCGATGCGGTGCATCTCTATTCCGAGCGCTATGCCGCGATCTTTCCGCGCGGCCACACCTACGAATCCCGCGACCGCATCGCCTTCTCGGAACTGGTCAAGGAACCCTACATCGACCGGCTCAGCTGCGAGGCGCGCCTGCAGATTCTCAAGCAGTGGAACGTGCATGCGCACGAACTGAACTGCGCCCACCGCAGCCATCGCGACGACTGGGTGCAGGGGCTGGTCCTGGCAGGCTTCGGTATCGCCGTGATGCCGGAATACTCGATCTCGGCGATGGGATTGAAGAGCCGGGTAGTGGCCGATCCGGAACTGGCCCGGGATGTCGCCCTGGTGTCGGTCGCAGGCCGGCGCTTCTCCCCCGGCGTCGCCAAGTTCGTGAAGGACGTCAAGGGTTTCCGCTGGACGGATTCGCACCCCACCTGAGACCTGCCTGCCCTCCCCTGTTCGACCGCTGCGCCCGGCGTCGAGCAAACAAGGGGCCCGGCGATCCGCGCCGGGCCCCTCGTTGCCGACCGTGTCCGTCAGCTACCAGGAGAGCAGGCCTCCCAGGGCGTTGTCGACGGGCTCGACCACCGGCTGGACGACATCGGCAACCGTCGGCTCGGGGGTCGGCTCGGGGTCGGAGCCGCCGCCGTCAACCAGGTCACCGACGACCGGCAGGGATTCCAGCAGCCCGCCGTCAGCGTCCGCCGATCCACTGCCGGCCACGTTCCCGACGATGGGAAATTCGTCGGGCTCGTCGAGCAGGTTGCCGGCCGGTTCGTCGTCGCTGCTGCCGAGCAGGCCCTCCACGGCCGGCAGATCCTCGATCAGACTGCCGAAACTGTCGTCGTCATCGTCCTCGACGAGGTTGCCGACCGTGCCGTCGCCGCCGCCGCCCAGCAGGTCACCGACCAGGTCATCGGCGACCGGAAGGTCGTCGACCAGGCCACCGACTGGGTCGTCGTCCAGCAGGTCGTCGACCAGGCCACCCGACTCCATCACGCCCAGGCCGCTGTCGCCGCCGGCCAGGTCACCCACCACCGGCAGATCCTCGACGATGCCCGGAACCGTATCGTTCTCATCTTCGAGCACGCTTCCGACCGTGCCGTCATCGCCACCACCGAGCAGGTCGCCGACCAGCTCGTCGACGACCGGCAGGTCTTCCACCAGATCGCCGACCGGGTCGCTGCCCACGAGGTCGTCGGCCAGGCCGCCCGGATCCGTCACGCCGAGGCCGCTAACGGTGCCGTCCAGCAGGTCGTCGAGCACGGGCAGATCGTCGAGCACGGGCAGATCGTCGAGCACGGGCAGATCGTCGGCCAGGCCACCGACCGTGCCGTCATCGCCACCGCCGAGCGCGTCGCCGACCAGCTCGTCGACGACCGGCAGGTCTTCCACCAGATCGCCGACCGGGTCGCTGCCCACGAGGTCGTCGGCCAGGCCGCCCGGATCCGTCACGCCGAGGCCGCTAGCGGTGCCGTCCAGCAGGTCGTCGAGCACGGGCAGATCGTCGAGCACGGGCAGATCGTCGGCCAGGCCGCCGACCGTGCCGTCATCGCCACCACCGAGCGCGTCGCCGACCAGCTCGTCGACGATCGGCAGGTCTTCCACCAGATCGCCGACCGGGTCGCTGCCCACGAGGTCGTCGGCCAGGCCGCCCGGATCCGTCACGCCGAGGCCGCTAACGGTGCCGTCCAGCAGGTCGTCGAGCACGGGCAGGTCGTCGAGCACGGGCAGATCGTCGAGCACGGGCAGATCGTCGGCCAGGCCGCCGACCGTGCCGTCATCGCCACCGCCGAGCGCGCCGCCGACCAGCTCGTCGACGACCGGCAGCTCTTCCACCAGATCGCCGACCGGGTCGCTGCCCACGAGGTCGTCGGCCAGGCCGCCCGGATCCGTCACGCCGAGGCCGCTTGCGACCAGTCCGCTCACGATAGGCAGGTCGTCCCCGACACGGCCGAGCGTACCGTCGTCACCGCCGCCGATCAGGTCGCCGACGAGATCATCGACAAGCGGGGTGTCATCGACGCGATCGCCAACCGGGTCGCTGCCGAAGACATCCTCAACAAGGCCACCCGGGCCGGTGATGCCAAGGCCATCGCCATCGCCGTCGCCGTCGCCGTCGCCATCGCCGTCGCCATCGCCGTCGCCGTCGCCGTCGCCATCGCCGTCGCCGTCGCCATCGCCATCGCCGTCGCCGTCGCCGTCGCCATCGCCGTCGCCATCGCCGTCGCCATCGCCATCGCCATCGCCATCGCCATCGCCGTCGCCGTCGCCGTCGCCATCGCCGTCGCCATCGCCATCGCCGTCGCCGTCGCCGTCGCCATCGCCGTCGCCGTCGCCATCGCCGTCGCCGTCGCCATCGCCGTCGCCATCGCCGTCGCCGTCGCCATCGCCGTCGCCATCGCCGTCGCCGTCGCCATCGCCGTCGCCATCGCCGTCGCCATCGCCGTCGCCGTCGCCGTCGCCATCGCCATCGCCGTCGCCGTCGCCGTCGCCATCGCCGTCGCCGTCGCCATCGCCGTCGCCATCGCCATCGCCATCGCCATCGCCGTCGCCGTCGCCATCGCCATCGCCACCGACAACGTCGCCGACGGGCAAGCCGTCGGCGCCGCCGTTGCTTACCTCATCGAAATTGACCATCATGGAAAATGCGCCACGCAGGATGATCACGCGGCCGTCCGACAGGGTGATGACAAGATCTTCGCCCACTACTTTCTGGCTGGACAGAGCTTGCCGGAGAAGTTCATCGGAGATGGTACCGTCGGACCCTTCGATGCGAAGCTGGTCGACCCCCTTCTTGAAATCCTCGATGATCGTGACGGACTTCGCATCACCGAATGCGACCACGAACGTATTTGTCCCGTCGCCACCGCGCGCGGTGTCGCGCCCGAGGCCGGCAACGATGATGTCATCTCCCGCACCGCCATCCAGGTAATCATTGCCGCGACCGCCGATGAGCGTGTCGTCGCCAAGACCTCCTGCCAGAATATCATCGGCGGACATGCCATTGATCAAGTCCGGGAGGGCGGATCCGCTGAGTACGTCTGGTCCCGTGGTGCCGGTGAACTGCATGACATTCTCCTTCGGACAGGTTGGTCTCGACGGATCCGGCGGCCCTGCCGTCACCTCTCGGTGCCGAGACGATGGATCTTCCTGTCTATGGAGATGGCGTCGCAGGCGGAGACTTCCGGTGTTTTAGATCGATGGTTTTGATAACCAAAATTGATCTAAGGTCGGGACAACCTTCCGAAGCAGTCATTCTGATTGCAATCGCCTCAGGCGATGGTGCGCCGGCAAACCCACCGGCACCCCGCCCGACGGCCGCGAGCGCCGCCGGTCAGCCGATCGTCCTGTCCGTCGTCATGTCCAGGGCGCGGGCCAGGCCGGCGCCGATCCCGGTCCCGGCCCGCCTAACGCAGGCTGCCGCGCGAGACGATCTCGAAGCCGAGGTCGAGGACGGGCGCCGCCGCCATGCCGCCCTCCTGCCGGCGCAGGATCAGCTCCGCTGCGGCCACCCCGATGCCGCGGCCGTTGGTGCGGACCGAGGTCAGCCCCGGCGGGACCTCGGCCGCGATCTCGTAGTCGCCGAAGCCGGCCACGCCCAGCCGGTCCGGCACCGGCCAGCCGCGCCGGGCGCATTCGAACAGCACGCCGATCGCCTGGACGTCGGTCGCGCAGATGACCGCGTCCAGATCGCCGGCCATGGACAGCAGCGAATCCAGGCCGGAGCGGCCGCCGGCATAGCCCTCGTCGGCCACCCCGGCGACAAGGCCCGGGTCGAGCCCGGCCTCGCGCAGGGCGGCGCGCACGCCGCGCCGGCGCTCCTGGAAGCGGCGGACGCCTGCATGCGGGAAATCGATGTAGCCGACGCGGCGGTAGCCGCGGCCGACCACCATCCGGCCGAGCGCCAGGGCCGCCGCCCGGTGCGAGAACCCGACCGCCATGTCGATGAAGGGGCCGTGCAGGTCCCAGGTCTCGACCACGGCCACCTGCGCCGCGCGCAGCATCGCCGTCACCGACGGGTGGTGCTGCGCGCCGGTCAGCACGATGCCGTCCGGCCGCCGGCCCAGCACGGCCGCGACGGCCGCGGCTTCCTCGCCCGGGTCGTAGCCGGTCTCGGTCAGGAGAAGCTGGTAGCCCTCCTGCCGCAACCGGTCCGAGAGCCCCTTCAGGGTGCCGAGGAAGTTCGAGTTGGCCAGCGTCGGGACGACGGCGGCGATCATGCGGCTGCGGCTCGAGGCGAGGTTGCCCGCCACCAGGTTCGGCACGTAGCCGAGCGCCGCGGCGGCCTCCTCCACCCGCTGGCGCACGGCGGCCGACACCGTCGCCGGCGTCTTGAAGGCGCGCGAAACCGTCATCGGCGAGACGCCGGCCCGCCGGGCGACGTCCGCCATCGTCACCCAGCCACTGGCTCGACGTCCGGAACTCATGGCCGCTAGTTAGCACGGCCAAGGCGAATCCCGCCGCTATTCCTGCGGCGTGGGATTGCATCGCCCGCAGGTTCGATGTTAGCGATACCAGAGCCATAGACGAAAGCGCCAGCATGGATGACCTGAAGCGCCGGCTTCTCGACTGGATCGATGCCGACCGGGACGAGATCGTCCGGTTCCTGAGCGGTTTCCTGCAGGCGAAGTCGCCCAACCCGCCGGGCGACACGCGCGAGGCCGATGCCCATGTCCGCGCCCTGCTGGCCCGGGAGGGGCTGCCGCACCGGACGGTCGCGGCCAAGCCGCACCTGCCCAACATCGTCGGCAGCTTCGAGGGCGCGGCTCCCGGCCGCCATCTCGTCCTGAACGGCCACATGGACGTCTTCCCCGCGATCGAGGACCGGCCGGGCGAGCGCGGCCAGTGGAGCGGCGAGATCACGGAGGACCGGGTCTATGGCCGGGGTGCCGCCGACATGAAGTGCGGCACGACGGCCTCGATCATGACCTACCGCTATCTGCACCGGCTGCGCGACCAGCTGAAGGGCCGGCTGACCCTGACCGTGGTGTCCGACGAGGAGACCGGCGGGCGCTGGGGCACCAAGTACCTGATGGAGACCTGTCCCGACGAGGTGCTGGGGGACTGCTGCCTGAACGGCGAGCCGAGCGGCCTTGCCACCCTGCGCTTCGCCGAGAAGGGCACGCTGCGCCTGGTCTTCACCGTGCGCACCACCGGCGGCCACGGCGCCTATCCGCACCTGAGCGCCAGCGCCAACAAGATCGCCGCCGCCATCGTCGCCGAGCTGGAGGCGATCTCCGACCTGGAGGCGGACATGCCGGACGGCATCGCCGCGGTCCTGGCCCGGCCCGAGGTGCAGGCCGCGGTCGACCGGAGCCTGGGCGACGGCGCCCGCCACGTGGTGGCGCGGGCGACGGTGAATATCGGCGTCCTGCGCGGCGGCCTGAAGATCAACATGATGCCCGACGAGTGCGTGGTCGAGGCGGACGTGCGCGTGCCGCCGGGCATCCCCCGCGACCGGGTCCGCGCGCTGGTGCAGGACATCCTGGCCCGCCATCCGGAGGCGGAGATGGAGGAACGCCAGGACCACAGCTACGACGCCAGCTGGTGCGCGCCCGACGGCGAGATGGCCGGCATCATCCAGGACAACGTGGTGGCGCTGAAGGGCTTCCGGCCGGAGCCGATCGTCAGCCTGGGCGGGTCCGACGGGCGCTACTGGCGCTGGCGCGGCATCCCCGCCTACCTCTACGGCCCCTCGCCGCGGACCATGGGACGGCGCGACGAGCATGTGACCATCGACGAGCTGATGCACATCGTCCGCACCCACGCGCTGTCCGCCTGCGACTACCTCTCCCGGTGACGGCCCCACCGCCTCCCGCCCGCAACGCCCTCCGAAGGAGCACACCCAACATGAAGCGTTCCGCATTCGCGGCCCTGGCCGGTGCGACCGCACTGGCCGCCATCCCCGCCGCCCTGATCCCGGCCGCCCTGATCCCAACCGCCCTGGCTCAGACGCCGCGCGACGCCGTCAGCATCCTCGTGCGCAACGATTCCGTCGGGTTCGACCCGCACCGGGTGACCGGCCGGGGTGCGGCCGAGGTGCTGTTCATGCTGACCGACACGCTGGTGGCGCTGGAGGACGACCAGAAGACGCTCCATCCGCTGCTCGCCCGCTCCTGGTCGGTGTCGCCGGACGGGCTGACCTACACCTTCAACCTGCGCGACGACGTCAGGTTCTGCAGCGGCAAGCCGCTCACCGCCGACGACGTGGTCTATTCCCTGAAGCGCCTGACGGCGCCGGAGACCCGCTCCCCCGCGGCCTGGCGCACCGGCAAGGTCAGGTCGATCACGGCCAAGGATGCGCGCACCGTCGAGTATGTCCTGGAGCGGCCCTACAACGAGCTGCTGCTGCAGCTGGCGCAGAGCTTCGGGGCGATCATCGACAAGGACGACGTCGAGAAGCAGGGCCGCGACTTCGGCGTGCGCGGACTGAACGGAACCGGCCCCTTCTGCTGGGGGGAATGGCGCCCGCGCAGCGAGTTCACCCTGACCCGCCACGAGGCCTACAAGTGGGGCCCCGCGATCTATGAGAATGCCGGCCCGGCCCACGTCGCCCGCGTCGTCTGGAAGGTGATCCCGGAAGAGACGAGCATCGTCGCCGCGATGCAGACCGGGGCCGGCGACGTCACCTACGTCGCGCCGGAGTGGGCGATCGAGCAGTTGAAGAAGGATCCGCGCCTGACGCTCGCGATGCCGCGGGTGTCGAACTATTCCGCCTTCCTCGGCATGCGCACCAACAAGGAGATGACGGGCGACGTCCGGGTGCGCCGCGCCATCATCCACGCCATCGACCGCGACGAGCTCAACAAACGCTTCTGGTTCGGCCAGGCCCGGACCTCGGAGACCTATGTCAGCCCCGGCACGCTCGACTGGAACGGCGACGTCAAGGCGACCTTCGACCCGGACGCTGCCAACCGCCTGCTCGACGAGGCCGGCTGGGCCAAGGGCGCCGACGGCTTCCGGACCAAGGACGGCAAGCGCCTGGCGCCCCAGCTCATCGCCGCCGGCACGCCCGGCTGGCGGACCCGCGCCGAGGCGATCCAGGGCTACCTGAAGCGGGTCGGCATCGACCTCAAGGTCCTGCTGCCGGAGCCGGCGCTGGCCATGGCGCAGATCAACAATTCGCCCGACTACGACATGTATGCCCTGTTCGCGCCCTACGGTACGTCGGGCGAGGCGCTGATGGTGTTCCACTCGCAGAGCATCCCCGCCCCCAACCGCGTCCACTGGAAGGATGCGGAGACCGACCGCCTGCTCGATGCCGGCCAAGTGGCGCTGACCGATGCGGCACGGGCCGAGGCCTATGCCAAGGTGCAGCGCATCGTCGCGGAGAACGCCCTGGCGGTGCCGCTCGCCCACGAGCAGCTCTTCCTCTTCTCCAACAAGCAGCGGGTCACGGGCGTGAAGGTGCACGGCATCTACAATTCCGCGATCTACAAGGGCCTCGACATGAAGCTGGCGCCGAGGTGACGGACGTCCTTCACCCCGAGTTCCGCGACCAGCCCTATTGGTGGGAGGCAGCGGCGCCGGACCCGGCGCCGCCCGCCGACCCCCTGCCCGGCCACGCCGACGTGGTCGTGGTCGGGGCCGGCTATGCCGGCCTGTCCGCGGCGCTCGAGCTGGCGCGGGCCGGACGCTCGGTCGCGGTGCTCGATGCCGGGTCGGCCGGCGGCGGGGCCAGCAGCCGCAGCGTCGGGATGATCGGCGGGCGCCTGCGCCAGGGCTATGCCGCCCTGTCGGCCGACATCGGCGCCGGGCCCGCGCTCGACCTGATGCGCGAGACGGCCGCCGCCTATCGCTGGTTCCTCGATTTCCTGGCCGACGAGGACATCGCCTGCGACGTCGCGCAGACGGGCCGCATCGTCGGAGCCTGGACCGGCGCCGACTTCGTCGCCCAGCAGCGCCTGGCGGCGTTCCTGTCGGACAAGGTCGGCATCCGCGCCCACACGGTTGCGCCGGCCGGGCTGCCGGCCGAGATCGGCAGCGACCTCTATCGCGGCGCCCTGGTGCTGCCGGACGATGGCGGGCTGCACCCGGCCCGGCTGCATGCCGGCCTGCTGCGCCGGGCGGTCGCGGCCGGCGTCGCCGTCTTCCCGCAGACCGCGGTGCTGGGCCTGTCGGACGAGGGCCGGCAGGTCCGCGTCTCGACCCAGCGCGGGGTCCTGCTGGCCGGGGACGCGGTGCTGGCGACCAATGCCTATACCGGGGCCGCCTTCCCCTGGCATCATCGCCGGATCATCCCGGTCGGCAGCTACATGGCGGCGACCGAGCCGCTGCCGGCGGGCCTGGTGCGGCGCCTGCTGCCGCGCGGCCGGCTGGTCAACGACACCCGGCGCCTCGCCTATGCCCTGCGCGCGTCGCCCGACGCGACCCGGATCCTGCTCGGCGGGCGGGCCTCGGCCCGCGACCATGCCGACCCGCGGACGGTCGCGCGCAGCCTGCATCGCCTGGCCCGGACCGTCTTCCCCGAGCTGGCCACGGCCCGCATCACCCATGCCTGGGGCGGCATGGTCGGCTTCACCGTCGACCGCCTGCCCAACATCGGCAGCCGCGGCCGGGTCCATCACGTGCTCGGCTGCAACGGCTCGGGCGTGGTGATGGCCACCTATCTCGGCAACCGCCTCGGCCGGCGCCTCGCCGGAACGGCCGGGGCCGAGACCGGCTTCGCGCGCGACGGGTTGCCGACCCACCCGCTGTTCCGCGGCCGCGCCTGGTTCATGTCGCCCCTGTCCGCCTGGTACGGCGTGCGCGACCGCGCCGACCGCCTGGCCGACCGCCTTCGCCACAGACAAATTCCGAGGAGCCCCCAGCCATGACCTTCTCCATCGCCGCCCGTTGCCCGGCGACCGGCGCGTTCGGCATCGGCATCGCCACTTCCAGCATCGCGGTCGGCAACCGCTGCCCGTGGGCCCGCGCCGGGGTCGGCGCGGTCACCACCCAGCACCGCTCCGACATCCGGCTCGGCCCGATCGGGCTCGACCTGATGGCCCGCGGCCTGTCGGCCGGCGAGACGGTGCGCGCGCTCATCGCCGCCAGCGAGTTCCCCGACCAGCGCCAGGTCGCCGCCGTCGACCGCAACGGCGAGACGGCCTTCTTCTGCGGCCCGAAGATCCCCTCGACCAATACCGGCGCCGTCGGCCGCGGCTGCGTCTCGACCGGCAACGTCATCGCCCACCCGGGCGTGCCGGCGGCGATCGTCGCCGGCTACGAGGCCAGCCAGGGCCTGCCCTTCGCCGAACGCCTGCTGGCCGGCGTCGATGCCGGCCTGGCCGCCGGCGGGGAGACCCAGCCGATCATGTCGGCCGCCCTGCTGGTCGTCGACCGCGAGGCCTGGCCGCTGGTCGACCTGCGGGTCGACTTCCAGGAGCAGCCGCTCACCGTCCTGCGCGGCCTGTGGAAGACCTACGAACCGCAGGTCGAGCACTTCATCATCCAGGTGCTGCGGCCGAACGAGGTGAAGCCGAAGGCCAAGCCCGCGCCGCAGGCGTAAGCCCACCGCGCCTCAGAGACCGCAGTGGCTCCGCTCGGCCGCTGCCAGCACCGCGGCGTCCATTTCTTCCAGCGCAATGGGCGCCGCATCGGCTCGGAGGCAGCCATACACGTCTTCTGGTCGGGTCGCGCCGATCGGCGGAACGGCCGGCGCGGCGCGGGGTAGCGCGATCCCGTAGAGATCCCGTTCAGTCATCGCACCTCGATATCGAGATGCGATCGGCAGTGCAATGTCTCGCAGGGTCGCGAGAGCAACGAGGGCGGGCGGCCTGGGGCCGCCCGCCCCGCACCCCTTACGGGCAGATCGCGTAGCCGTCGCGGCGCGGGTCGGCGCCGCCGGTCATCACGCCCTGGTCGGGGTCGATCGAGATGCCCTGCATGCCGCCGCAGGCGAGCGCGTAGCTGTCGAGCAGGGTGATCTGGTGGCCGCGGGCGCGCAAACCCGTCACCACTTCTTCGTCGATGCGCGATTCCAGGTGGACGGCGGCGCCGTCCTGGAGGCGGGCGCGGGGGGCGGAGATCGCCTCCTGGATCGGCAGGCCGAAATCGACGTGCTGGACCATCGCCTGGCTCTGGGTCTGGCAGATGCCGTAGCTGCCCGGCGTGCCCAGCGCCAGCACCGGCCGGCCGTCGGCGCGCAGGCCGATCGAGGGCGCGGTCGGCAGGGCCAGCGGGCCGCCCGGCTTCATGTAGTTGCGGCCGCGCGGGTCGAGCTCGCCCCAGTAGAGGAAGTTGTTCATGCACACGCCGCGGCCGGGGATGACCACGGCCGAGCCGAACTTGGCACCGAGGCTCATGGTGATGCACACGACATTGCCCTCGGCGTCCGCCACCGAGAAGGAGGTGGTGTGGTCGCGGTCGACGCCGGGCTCCTCCGGCTGCGGCTCGACCCACTGCTCGGTCGGGCCCACTACCGGCCGGTCGTCCTCGATCCGCTGGCGCAGGCGGGCGATGTTCGCGTCGCCCAGGATCTCCGCGAGGGCCTCGGGGGAGGGGTTGTTCTTGTAGATGCGCTCGCCCGCCGCCAGGCGGATCGCCCGGAAGACGATGTCGAGGTGCTTCAGGCCGTTGCGCTCCATCCGGCCGAGGTCGAAGCCCTCCAGGATGCGCAGCGTCAGCAGGTACTGGAAGCCCTCGCAGGGCGGCGGCAGGGTGTTGATCGAGATGCCGCGGTAGGAGACCGCCAGCGGGTCGAGCCAGACCGGCTTCACCGCCTCCAGATCGGCCATGTTGAGGACGCCGCCCAGGGACTGCAGGTGGCCGACCATGTCGCGGCCGAGCGCCCCGCCATAGAGGTAGCCCGGCCCCTCCGCCGCGATCGCCTCGTAGGTGCGGGCGAGGTCCGGCTGCTTCAGGACCGAGCCGTAGGGCAGCTTGCCGGTGCCGCCCGTGTAGTTCTTCGACCAGGCGGCGAAGAGGTCCGGGTAGGAAGCCAGCTCGGGGATGACCTGGCCGATATTGTCGGCATTGTTCTCCGAGATCGGGATGCCGTCGCGGGCCAGTTCGATCGCCGGCGCGAAGATGTCCGCCAGCGGCTTGGTGCCGTAGGCCGAGACCAGCTCGCACCAGCCGGCGAGGTTGCCCGGGGCGCCGCTCGCCATCGGACCGCGCGCCACGTCCTTGCGCTTCAGCGTGGTGGCGTCGAACCTGGACGGCACCGGGGTGATGAAGTCCAGCGTGCGGACCCGCTTCTCGCGGGCGATGTAGCAGGTGGCCATGCCCATGCCGGCCAGGCCGGACATGTAGGGCTCGGCCACATTGAGCGTGGCGGCCGTCGCGGCAATGGCGTCGAAGGCGTTGCCGCCGGCGCGCAGCAGGCGGGCGCCCGCCATCGATGCATGCGGATTGGCCGAAGCCACCATGCCCTTGACCGAGCTGATCGTCGGACGTCTGCCGAACATCGGGTGCGTCTCCCCTCGCCTGTCGTCTTCGCTGGAAAGTCCCCTGCGCCGGAGAACCCGGCCGGAACCATGGATGCAGCAAGCCTAGCGCAATCACCCGGCCGCGAAAGCGGATTCGCGCAGGGCGGAGGCCGTTTCAGGCGGGTACCCGGCCCTTCTCGGCTGGCGCCCGGCGCCGCACGGGCGGCGGCGCGGTGGTGCCGCGGAGCACCAGCGTCACCGGCAGTTCGGCCGGCAGCTCGATCTCGTGCCCCTCGACCCGCGCCAGCAGATAGTCGGCCGCCCAGTTGCCGATCTCGACCTTGGGCGTCAGCACGGTGCTGAGGCCGGGCTCGGTATGGGCGGCGATGTCGAGATCGCCATTGCCGATGATCGACAGGTCCCGCGGCACCGCGACACCCTGGGCCAGCGCCTCGAACAGCACCCCCGCCGCCAGGATGTCGTTGCCGCAGACGATGGCGGTCGGCAGGGCGCCCTGGGCCGCCAGGTCGCGGAAGGCGGCACGGCCTTCCTCGATCGAATAGCGGCGGTGGATCATCCGCGCTGGCGGCATGTACAGCCCGTGCCGCCGCATGGCGTCGGCCATGCCGAGAAGCCGGCCGGCGACCCGGTCGTTGTGCCGGGTCGAGCCGGTGACCACCGCGAACTCGCGATGGCCGAGCTCGACCAGATGGTCGAAGACCAGGTTGCCCAGCGCCCGGCTGTCATAGCCGACCGCGGCCTGCCCCGCCCGGCGATCGATGCTCCAGGCATTGACGAAGGGCTTGCCCGTGACCTCCAGCAGGTGGATCAGGCGAGGATCGTGATCGCCGCCGACCAGCATCAGCCCGTCCACGCCGCGCTCCACCAGGGCCCGCGCGCGCTGCCATTCCCGCTCCTCGTCATACTCCGAGCTGGTCAGCAGCAGGATGTAGCCGCGTTCCTCCACCCGCCGCTGGAAGGCGTCGATCGCCCGGGCGAAGATCGTGTTGTTCAGGGTCGGCACGATGGCGCCGAACGTCCGCGAGCGCTTCGAGGCGAGCGTGCGCGCCGCGCCGTGCGCGACGTAGCCGAGGTCGTCGGCGGTGGCCAGGATGCGCGCCCGCACGTCCTCGCGCACCAGTCCCGGCATGTTGAAGGCCCGGGACACGGTCGCCGACGACACCCCGGCCGCGGCGGCGACATCGGCCAGCCGCACCAGCGCCTGGCCGTCCGACCCTGCCCCACCCCTAGACCGCGAACCGCGCATCCCCGTTCATCCCGCCATACGAGCACGCAAGCCTCATAGCAGGCCCGGTGCGGCGGCGCAGCATCGACTGCACCAATGCTGCTGGCATCACCGCAGGTGGCAGGCGACGTCGTGCCCCTCGCCGACCTTGTGGAGCAAAGGTTCTTCCTGCGAGCAACGCGGGATCGCATAGGGGCAGCGGGTGTGGAAGCGGCAGCCGGAAGGGGGAGCGATCGGGCTCGGCACGTCGCCCTTCAGCGTCTGCCGCGCGCGGCGCATACCGGGCTTGGGCAGCGGCACCGACGCCAGCAGCGCCTCGGTATAGGGATGCTGCGGCGCGCCGAACAGCGCGCGCTTGGGCGCCACCTCGACGATCTTGCCGAGATACATGACCGCGACCCGGTGGCTGATATGCTCCACCACCGCCAGGTCGTGGGCGATGAAGAGGTAGGACAGGCCGAATTCCGCCTGCAGGTCCATCAGCAGGTTGATGACCTGGGCCTGCACCGAGACGTCGAGGGCCGACACCGGCTCGTCGCCGATGATCAGCTTCGGCCCCAGAGCCAGGGCGCGGGCGATGCCGAGCCGCTGGCGCTGGCCGCCCGAGAACTCGTGCGGGTAGCGGGCCATCTGCTCCGGCCGCAGGCCGACGCGGCGGAAGAGCGAGGCGACCTTGTCCTCGCGCTCGCCGGCATTGCCCATGCCGTAGTTGATGAAGGGTTCGCCGACGATCTCGCCCGCCCGCATGCGCGGGTTGAGCGACGAGTACGGGTCCTGGAAGACCACCTGCATCTCGCGGCGGACCGAGCGCATGTCGCCGTCGCCGAACGTGGTGATGTCGCGCCCTTCCAGCCGGATCGAGCCGGAGGTCGGCTCGATCAGGCGCAGGATGACCTTGCCGGCGGTCGACTTGCCGCAGCCGCTCTCGCCGACCAGGCCGAGCGTCTCGCCGGCCGCGATCGACAGGCTGATGCCGTCCACCGCATGGACCTTGGCCGCGGGCGTGCCGAACAGTCCCCGGCGGATGGGGAAGTGCTTGACCAGGTCGCGGACATCGAGCAGCGGCGGCACGACGCCGGGGGCGAGGTTCTCAGGCGTGGACATGGATGGCCTCCTGCGCGCGCTCCCAGTGCCAGCAGGCGCTCCAATGGCGGGGACGATGCTCCTCCAGGGGCGGCATCTCGGTACGGCAGCGGTCGGTGGCGAGCGGGCAGCGCGGGGCGAAGCGGCAGCCGGCCGGCATCGCCCGGAGCGACGGCACGATGCCGGGAATCTCCGCCAGGCGGCGCGGCCCCTTCCCCTCCACCAGCGACGAGCCGAGTTCGGGGATCGAGCCCATCAGGCCGACCGTGTAGGGGTGGCAGGGCCGCTCGAACAGGTCGCCGACCGACGCTTCCTCGACCTTGCGGCCGGCATACATCACGACCACCCGGTGGGCCATCTCGGCGACGACGCCGAGATCATGGGTGATGAGGACGATCGCGGTCCCGGTCTCCTCCTGCAGCTCGCGCATCAGCTCCAGGATCTGGGCCTGGATGGTGACGTCGAGCGCGGTGGTCGGTTCGTCCGCCAGCAGCACCCGCGGCCGGCAGGCCAGCGCCATGGCGATCATCACCCGCTGGCGCATGCCGCCGGACAGCTGGTGGGGATACTCCTTCACCCGCCGCTCCGGCTCCGGGATGCGCACCAGGCGCAGCATCTCGACCGCCCGCTCGAAGCCCTCGGCCCAGGACTTGCCCTCGTGCTGGCGCACCGCCTCGGCAATCTGGTAGCCGACGGTGACGACCGGGTTGAGCGAGGTCATCGGCTCCTGGAAGATCATCGAGATGGAGTTGCCGCGCACGCGGCGCATCTCGCGCTCCGACAGGGCACGGATGTCCTGGCCCTCCAGCAGGATGGTGCCGTCGACCCGGGATGCGGGCGGCGGCGGCAGCAGGCGCATGACGGACAGCGCCGACACGCTCTTGCCGCAGCCGGACTCCCCGACGATGCACAGGGTCTCGCCGCGCGCGACGTCGAAGGACAGGCCGTCCACGGCCTTCAGGGCCATGCCGTCGTCGAAGAACCGCGTCTCCAGCCCGCGCACGGACAGGAGCGGCGTGCCGGCCGGCGGCGGCGCGCCGGCGGAAACATTCGCATTGCTCATGACGGGTCAGCTCCGGCGCGACATCTTGGGGTCGAGCATGTCGCGCAGACCGTCGCCCAGGACGTTGATCGACAGGACCATCACGGCGAGCGCGAGGCCCGGGAACAGCACCTGCCAGAAGGCGATCTGCACATAGAGCCGGCCCTCGGCGATGATGTTGCCCCAGCTCGGGATCTCGGGCGGGGTGCCGACGCCGAGGAAGCTCAGATAGGCTTCGACGAGGACCGCATGGGCGAAGATGTAGGTCGCCTGGACGACCAGCGGCGCCACCGTGTTGGGCAGGATGTGCTTCAGCATCAGCCGCGGGAAGCGGGTGCCGATGGCGATCGCCGCCTGGACGTAGGTCTGCTCGCGGATCGACAGCACCACCGCCCGCACCAGGCGGACGACGCGCGGCACCTCGGGAATGGTGATGGCCAGGATCACCACCTCGATGCTGGCCCGGGTCAGGGCCATCAGGGCGATCGCCAGCAGGATGCCGGGGATGGCCATCAGCCCGTCCATGATGCGCATCAGGATTGCATCGGCCAGGCGGTAGTAGCCGGCGATGACGCCGATCAGCAGGCCCAGCACGGTGCTGAGCAGCGCCACCGCCAGGCCGACGATCAGCGACACCCGGGCGCCGTAGAGCATCCGGCTCAGCATGTCGCGGCCATAGGCGTCGGTGCCGAGCAGGTAGTCCTCGTCGGGTGGGCGCAGGCGGTCGACGACGTTGAGCTCGATCGGGTCGTGCGGCGCCAGCAGGGGTGCTGCGGCCGCGACCACGGCCATCGTCACCAGGATCACCCCGCCCGCGACCATCATCGGGTGGCGGCGGACGATCCGGCCGAGCCGGGACCGCTTCGCCGGAGCGGGCGCGCTGCCGCCTGCCGCGTCAGCCGTTATGTCGGTCATGTCTGGCCTCCAGCCGTCAGTAGCGGATGCGCGGATCGAAGACCGTGTAGGTCAGGTCGATCAGGAGGTTGATGAGCACGTAGAAGCCCGAGACCACCAGGATCACCCCCTGGATCACCGGGTAGTCGCGGTGCAGCACCGCGTCGATGGTGAGGCGTCCGACGCCCGGAATGGCGAACACGCTCTCGGTCACGACCACGCCGCCGATCAGGAGCGCGATGCCGACGCCGATCGTGGTGACGATCGGCACGGCGGCGTTCTTCAGGGCGTGGATCAGCAGGACGCGGGGATTGGCCAGCCCCTTGGCGCGGGCGGTGCGGATATAGTCCTCGTTCAGGATCTCCAGCATGGTGCTGCGCGTCATCCGGGCGAGCAGTGCCGTGTAGACGAGACCGAGCGCGATCGTCGGCAGTACCAGATGGGCCAGGAACCGCGACGGATCCTCGGTGATGCTGACGAAGCCCTGCACCGGCAGGAGGTCCCATTCCAGCGCCAGCCCCTGCACCAGCCCGTAGCCGATCAGGAACACCGGGAACGAGAAGGCCAGCACGGCCACCGCCATGATCGCCTGATCGATCCAGCTGCCCGCCTTCCATGCCGCCAGCACGCCGAGCGGCAGCGCCAGCACCACCGAGAAGATGGTCGTGCTGATGGCCAGGGCCAGGGTCGGCTCGACCCGTTCCAGGATCAGGTGCAGCACCGGGCGCTCCAGGAAGATCGAGGAGCCGAGGTCGCCGCGGACCAGCCGCGCCACCCATTCGAAGAACTGGATGTAGACTGGCCGGTCGAGGCCGAGCTGGCGGCGGATGTTCTCGATGTCGGCGGCGGTCGCCTGGTCGCCGGCGATGATCGCGGCCGGGTCGTCGGGATTGAGGTGCAGGATGAGGAAGACGACGACCGCCACCACCGTCATCACCGGGATGACGGCGAGGATGCGCCGGATCAGATAGCCCCACATCGTCGGCTCTCCACGTGGCAGGCGTGGCCGCGGGCGGCGCGGCGGATGCCCGCCGCGCCGCCGAGGCTCACTGCTTCTCGATGTTCCAGTAGACGGGGAAGCCCGACACCAGCACGCCCTTGACGTTGCTCCGCACGGCCGTCGGCAGGTTGTACTGGCCGGTCGGGACGTAGGGCACCGTCTCGTAGGCGCGGGTCTGGATGCGCTCCAGGATCGCCTTGCGCTTGGCGACGTCCGGCTCGCGCGACCATTCCTCGACCATCTTGTCCAGTTCGAGGTCGCACGCCCAACCCGGGTTCGCCTTGTCGCAGCGCGTGTTGAACCAGGTGTTGGCGACCGGCATGGCGGTGTTGGTGCCGCCCTGGGCGGTGTGGAACAGGTGATAGCCGCCCTGGTCCGGCGGGTCCTTCTTGGCCCGCCGGCTCAGCAGCGTGCCCCAGTCCATCGCCTGCACCTCCACGTTCACGCCCGCCTTGCGCAGGTTCTGGATGGTGACCATGGTCGGCGCGTTGTACTCGGACCGGTCGGTCGGCTGCAGGACGACGATCTTCTCGCCGTTGTAGCCGGCCTCCTTGAGCAGGGCCTTGGCCTTCTCGAAATCCTGCCCGGCCAGGGGCTCGGATCCGACCGCCGTCTCGTTCTCCGACCCGCACATGAAGAAGGCGCCGCAGAACTTGCGGTAGTAGTTCGGGTTGCCGATGGTCGCCCGCATGTAGTCCTCCTGCTTGACGATATGCAGGAGGGCCTGGCGCGCCTTCACGTTGTTGAAGGGCGGATAGAGGGAGTTGGGCCGCAGCAGAGCCTGGAAGCCGAGCGGGTCGATGGTGACGAGCCGGATGTTGCGGTTGCGCTCCATCAGCGGCACGAAATCGAGCGGCGGCACCTCGAAGTAGTCGACCTCGCCCGCCTGCAGCGCGGAGAGCGCGGTGTTGGCGTCGGGGATGTAGAGCCATTCCACCCGGTCGAGCTTGGCGACCTTGCCGCCGGCCAGGTAGCTCGGCGGCTCGGCGCGCGGCACATAGTCGGGGTTCTTACGGTAGATGACCTTGTTTCCCGGGCGCCATTCGTCCTTGACGAAGATGAAGGGGCCGGAGCCGGTGTAGTCGCTGATCTGGGTCGAGACCTCGGTCTTCGCGACCCGTTCCGGCATGATGAAGGCCGGGCTGGTGGTCTTCGCCAGGGATTCCAGGACGAGGCCGTAGGGCTCCTTCAGCGTCAGCCGGAAGGTCGATGCGTCGACCGCCTCCAGCGCGGACGTGAACTGCATCAGCCGCTGGCCCATCGGGTCGCGCCCGCCCCAGCGCTTCACCGAGGCGACGGCATCGGCCGCCGTCACCGGCTGCCCGTCATGGAACTTGAGGCCCGGGCGCAGGGTGAAGGTGTAGACCAGCTTGTCGCCGCTGATCGTGTAGCGGTCCACCATCTGCGGCTGCGGGACGTACTTCTCGTCCAGCGCCATCAGGGTGTCGTAGATCAGGTAGCCGTGGCGATTGGTGATGTTGGCGGTGGTCCAGACCGGATCGAGGATCTTCAGGTCGGCATGGACCACCACCTTCAGCGTCGAATCCGCGGCCGCGGGCGCGACCGAAAACAGCCCCGCGACCAGGGCGGCGCCGGCGGCGGCCACCCAGCTCTTCTTGCTCGTCGTCATCGCAACCCTCCCGGTCGATCGATGGAGGCGGCGGGTGGCCCCGCATGAGGGGCCACCCGCCTGGCCAGGCGTCACTTCTTCTCGATGTTCCAGTAGACGGGCACGTTGGTGACGAGAACGCCCTCGATGTTGGACCGCACGGCGATCGGCTGGGTGTACTGGCCGATCGGCACGTAGGGCACGGTCTCGTAGGCACGGGTCTGGATCCGCTCCAGGATCGCCTTGCGCTTGGTGCGGTCGGTCTCGCGCGACCAGTCCTCGACCATCTTGTCGAGCTCCATGTCACACGCCCAGCCCGGGTTCGCCTTCTCGCAGCGCGAGTTGAACCAGGTGTTCGACACGGGGTTGGCCGTGCCCGGCCCGCCATGGGTCGTGTGGAACAGGTGATAGCCGGACTCGTAGGGGTTGCCGCGGTTCGCGCGCCGCGACAGCACCGTCCCCCAGTCCATCGCCTGCACGTCGACGTTCAGCCCGGCCTTGCGCAGGGTCTGGATGGTGACCATCGTCATCGCATTGTACTGCGCCCGGTCGGTCGGCTGCAGGACGACGATCTTCTCGCCGTTGTAGCCGGCCTCCTTCATCAGGGCCTTGGCCTTCTCGAAGTCCTGCTTCTGCAGCGGCTCGGAGCCGACCGACGTCTCGTTGTCGGAGCCGCAGAGGAAGAACGCGCCGCAGAACTTCTTGTAGAGCTTCGGGTTGCCGACCACCGCCCGCATGTAGTCTTCCTGCTTGACCATGTAGAGCAGGGCCTGGCGCGCCTTCGGATGGTTGAAGGGCGGATACAGGTGGTTGGGACGCAGGATGCCCTGAAGCCCCAGCGGCTCGATGTCGATGACCTTGATGCGCGGGTTGCGCTCCAGGATCGGGATGAAGTCGAGCGGCGGCGCCTCGAAATAGTCGACCTCGCCCGCCTGCAGGGCGGACAGGCTGGTGTTGTGGTCGGGGATGTAGAGCCACTCGACGCGATCGACCTTAGCGATCTTGGCCCCGGCCATCGCATCCGTCGGGTCGGAGCGCGGCACGTAGTCGGGGTTCTTGCGATAGACGACCTTGTTGCCCGGCCGCCACTCGCTCTGCTCGAAGATGAAGGGTCCCGAGCCGACATACTCCTTGATCTGCTGGCCCGAGTCCGTCTTGGCGACCCGTTCCGGCATGATGAAGAGGTTGCCGGTCGACTTGCCCAGGGTCTCGAGGACGAGACCGTACTTCTCCTTCAGCGTCAGCCGGAAGGTCGAGGCGTCGACCACTTCGAGCGAGGAGGTGAAGCTGGCGAGCCGCTGGCCCATCGGGTCGCGCTTGTTCCAGCGGTTCCAGGACGCGACCACGTCGGTCGAGGTGACCGGCGCCCCGTCATGGAACTTGAGGCCGGGCCTGAGCGTGAAGGTGTAGACCAGCCCGTCGTCGCTGACGGTGTGCTTGCCCACCATCTGCGGCATCGGCTCGAGCTTCGAGTTGAGCGCGAACAGCGTGTCGTAGATCAGCAGCCCGTGCCGGTTGGAGATGAAGGCCGTGGTCCACACCGGATCGAGGATCTTCAGGTCGGCATGGACGACGACCTTGAGGGTGGACTGCGCCGCGACGGGCGCTGCCTGCGCGGCGGCGAGCACGCCGGCCGCGACCAGGGCGGCGCGCGCCGCCTTTGCCAAGCCGAATCTCGAATGCATCATCGTCGTTCCTCCACTGTTTGCGTTGACCCGGCGTTAGCTCGCCGGCTTGAACTTCGGCAGGGTGATCTCGTCGGTGACGGCCTCGAAGACCACCTCCACCCGGTCGCCGACGGCGACCTTGCCCTCGGCCGCATCGACCAGGTTGCTGACGAAGAGCGGCCCCTCGTCCAGCTCCACCATGCAGACGTCGTATGGCAGGTCCCGGGCGAAGCCGCCCCAGTAGGCGCGGTGGAAGGTGACCCAGGAGAAGAGCGTGCCGCGGCCCGACACCACCTCCCACCCCTGGTCCTTGCTGAGGCATCTGGGGCAGACGGGGCTGGCCGGAAAGTGCCGGTCGCCGCACTCGTTGCAGACCTGCACGGCCAGCTTGTGGTCCTTCGCCAGCTCCCAGAAGGGCCGGGTCAGGGTGTCGATCTTCGGCAGGGGCTTGTCGTAGGCGGTCATGGCGGTGCCTCCCCTTCAACCGCGGGTGTAGATGATCGAGCGCGAGCACGGCGTCGCGGCGACGAACTGCACCACCTCGCAGTCCGGCACCTGGCGCGCCCCGCACTCGCCGCGGATCTGGCGCACCGCCTCGACGTTGAGCGCCCAGCCCTGCATGTAGGAGTTCGACAGGTGGCCGCCGTCGGTGTTGGTCGGCAGCTTGCCGCCGACCTGCAGGGTGCCGCCCTCGACGAAGCGGCCGGACTCGCCGCGCGGGCAGAAGCCCAGCCCCTCCAGGCTGAACAGAACGGTCGGCGCGAAATTGTCGTAGCACATGAAGGCGTCGATGTCGGACGGGCCGACCCCGGCCATGCCGTAGGTGTCGGCCGCGATCTCCTGCAGCTGCGGATAGAAGAAATCCCGCTCGAAGTTCGACAGCGATGCCTCGTGGAAGGCCTCGCGGGCGCCCAGGCCGGAAATCATCACCGGCGTCTGCTTCAGATCCTTCGCCCGGTCCTTGGTCGTGAGGATCATGCACACCGCCCCGTCATTGATGAGGCAGTAGTCGAGCAGGCGCAGCGGCAGCACGATCGGCCGCGCGTTCTCATGGTCGTCGACGGTGATCGGCTGCTTCATCACCGCGTCGGGGTTGAGGCAGGCGTGGCGGCGGAAGGCGACCGAGACCTCGGCCAGCTGGCGGGTCGTGGTGCCGTAGAGCGCCATGTGCCGCTGGAACATCATCGCATGCGCGGCACCCGGCGAAGTGTAGCCCCACGGGTCCCAGATGTTCGGGCTCTCGTCGCCGCCGTAGTTCACCCGCCGCGAGCGGCCGATGTTGGCGTAGATCAGCGCCACATACTTGCAGAGGCCGGCCTCCAGCGCCGCCACCGCCTCGATGATGCCCATCGAGGCCATGCGGCCGTGGGGCGGCAGCGGGATCGTCCAGCGCGGCGAGATGCCGAGGATCTCGCCCATCCGGGCATAGTACGGGATGCGGCAGACGAGCAGCCCGTCGATCTCGTTCTTGTTGATGCCGCAATCGGCGACGGCGGCGCGGAAGGCGTCCGCGCCGAGGCCGTAGTCGTCGGTCTCGGGAAAGTTTCCGTACCGGGTGTTCCCGACGCCGACGACGGCGACCTTGTCCTTGAGCGCTCGGAAGTCCGACATGCGGCTCCTCTTCGGTAGGGGCCGGCGTTGATCGCCGGCCCGTCGTTTCCTCGGGTAAAGTCCAGGCGGCGGCTTAGATGATGCCCTCTTCGGCCAGGCGCGCGACGTCCTCGCGCGACATGCCGAGCAGTTCCATCAGCACCCGCTCATTGTCCTCGCCGTAGCCCGGCGCGCCGCGGTCGATCGGGCCGCCGGCATAGGGCGGGGTGCGGCTCATCTTGGTCGGCACCTCGATCACCGGCCAGCGGCCGATCTTGGTCCCGGTCACCTCCGTCAGCCAGTCCAGCGCGGCCAGCTGCGGATCGCGGTCGTAGCGGTCGCCAGCGGTCTGGCTGACGCCGGCCGCGACGCCGGCCGCCTGCAGGCCCATCATCGCCGCGTAGGCGTCCTGGGTCAGGGTCCAGGCGGTGACCGCGGCGTCGAGATCGTCCTGGTGGGCAAGCCTCGCCTCCAGCGTGGCGAAGCGGCCATCCTCCAGCCATTCGGGATGGCCGGCATGGGTGGCGAGCGCCCGCCACTCCGCCTCGTCGAAGCAGGCGATGGCAACCCAGCGGTCGTCGCCCTGGCAGCGGTAGGCGCCGTGGGGGGCGGCCGGCTTGTAGGGCGAGCGGTTGCCGTAGCGGCTCCACACCCGGCCGTTGGCCGACCAGTCGAGGATCGCCTTGCCGGCGAGATAGATGCCGGTCTCGGTCTGCGAGGCGTCGATCCACTGCCCCTCGCCGGTGCGCTCGCGGTGGTGGAGCGCGCCCAGGATCGCCAGGGCAAAGCTGTAGGCGCCCATCCAGTCGAGGTAGGAGTAGCCCCAGCCGACCGGCATCGCCGGCTCCGGCAGGCCCGACATGTCGGAGGTGCCGGCGAAGGACGCCGCGACCGGGCCGACGGTGCGCAGGCGGCCGTAGGTGCCCTGGCTGCCCATGCCCGACTGCTGGATGTAGATGATGTCCGGTCGGATCGACTTCAGCACGTCGTAGCCGAGGCCGAGGCGCTGCAGCACGCCCGGCGAGAAGCCCTCGGCGACGATGTCCGACTGCCGGATCAGATCCTTGGCGATCTGCAGGCCCTTGGGATGGCGGATGTTCAGCGACAGGCCGCGCTTGCCGGCATTCTTGTTGTTGAACTGCCCGCCCATGTCGGCGTCCTTGACGCCCTGCAGCGGGGCCGTCGCCTTCTCGCGCGCCTCGCGCCCGCCGACCGGCGCCATGGCGGCGAGCCGGGTGTCCGGGTTGGCCTTCCACTCGACCTTGATCGATTCTGCGCCCAGTGCCGCCAGGTAGCGGGTGCCGCCGGCCGAGGCCAGGAACCAGGAGAAGTCGAAGATGCGGATGTTCTGCAGGGGGAACGGCTTGCCGCGGGCCGACAGCAGCGGCTGGGCCGGCGACGGCGCCTTCGGCTCAGCCGGGACGCGCGGCGGCTCGGCCAGCACTTCCCGGGTATGCTCGCCCAGCAGCGGCGCGCGGCGGCCGACCTGCCAGCTGGTCGCCGTGCTCAGCCACTTGCTGGTGACGTAGCGGAAGGAACGCCCGATCTCCGGATGCTCGACGTCGGCGAAGGTGCCGCGCAGGGCCCAGTGCTCGTCCTGAGCGTTCTCGTGCGGCTTGCGCAAGGGCGCCCACAGCAGGCCCGCCGCCTGCGCCTCCTGCCACGGCATCTCGTCGTAGCGGTAGGCGCGGATGAAGCGCTGCATCACCTCGAAGATGTGGGCGCGCCGCTCGTCGCCGGTCGACGAGCCGGGGATCGCGCGGGCCGCGAGGTTGGTACCCTCGGGCGGCCGCTCCAGGTCGGCCTGCATGCCGTACTTCTCGAGCAGGCCGACCAGCGCCACCTCGTCCTTCGGCCCGCCCAGGTAGGTCATGAACCAGCGGCCGTCCTTGGTGTGCCCGATGCTCGGGACCCGGCTCGGGACTTCGCCCGCATGGCGGCAGGTCATGCGGTAGAGCGGCGCGCGCCGCATCACCCAGGACATGAGGTCGAGCTCGGTGTTCTTGGCCACCGCCTCGTGCACGGCGACCGAGACCTCCTGCCCCTCGCCGGTGCGGATCCGGTGCAGCAGCGCCGCCACCAGCCCGACCGCCAGCTGGTCGCCGGCGATGTGATAGGCGTGCCAGACCTGCGGGGCGATCGGCGGCAGGTCGTAGCGGTCGCCCGGCGCCGGGTCGTAGCCGCAATTCGACATGACCCCGCCGAGCGCGAGGTGGACCAGATCGGAGCCCTTGAAGTCCTTCCACGGGCCGGTGTCGCCGAACGGCGTCACCCGCCCGACCACCAGCGCCGGAAAGCGGGCCAGCAGCGCCGCGCGGTCGAGCCCGAGCGCGGCGTTCAGCTCGCCGCAGCTCGTGTCGAGCAGCACGTCGGCACCCGCGAGCAGCCCGAGCAGCGCATCCCGCCCCTCGGCCGTCTCCAGGTCGAGCGCGACCGAGCGCTTGCCCCGGTTGTAGTTCCAGAAAAAGAGCGAACGCTCCGGATCGACCACGTCGTCGAGGAAGGGGCCGATTTCGCGGGTGGGGCTGCCGCCCGGCCGCTCGATCTTGATGACGTCGGCGCCGAGGCCGGCCAGGGCCAGGCCCGTATACTCGCCCAGCTGGTCGGCGAACTCGATCACCCGCACACCCGCCAGCATTCCCGGCTTGGCCGCGCCGGTTTCACCCGGAATCAACCGCTCGTCGTTCAGAGACGTCATCCGCCGCTTCCGCCCTTCCTTCGGGGCGCCGCCCACGATCGGCGGCGCCGGGAGCGCCTTGGTGCAAGCGCTTTCAGGCGAACCTACAAAGAATGCATTCTATGCGACAATGCAGATTCGACGCTGCGGCGCAGCAATTCGAAGCCGCAGTGCCGCGCGAAGAAGGCCCCCGTTATTCCGAGATGGATTGCGCGGCGCCCTTGACGAGCGGCGCCATCCGCCGCTCGAACTCCTCCGGCTTCCACTCGCCGACCGACGCGGCGATATGCACGGCGCCGACCGGCGCGCCGCCGCGATCGACGATCGCGGCCGCCACCACCAGTTCCGCCGGCCGCCACTCCCCGACCTGGAACCCGTAGCCCTGCCGACGGGCCCGGCGGACCTCGGCCATGATGCGCACGGGATCGGTCCGCGTGTCCGCAGTGAAGGCCGGCCGCTCGGAGCGCTCGACGAGGCCCCGCGCCTCCTCGTCCGTCATGCAGGCGAGCATGGCCCGGCCGCCGGCCGAGCAGAACAAGGGGACCCGGCGGCCGATCAGCGCCGCGGCGAAGGTCTCGCGCTTGGACTGCATGCGGAACACGTACAGCGCATCGGTGCCGTCCAGCAGGCTGAGATCGACCCGCTCGCGGGTGGTCCGGCGCAGGTCGGCCAGGATGGGGGCCGCGCGCTCGACCAGCGGGTGGTTGCGCAGGTAGCCGTAGGCAAGGTCCAGCACCCGGCGGCCCAGCGCATAGCGCCGCGTCGCGGGATCCTGCTCCAGGTAGCCCATGGCGCGCAGCGTGTGGGTGAAGCGCTGCACGGCGCTCTTGTCCAGCCCGGTCGCGGCGGCAAGCTCGCCCAGGCTGAGATGGCGGTCGCCGCCGCGGAACGCCTCCAGCACCAGGAACGCCTTGTGGATGGACTTCACGTTGAGCGGGTTGTCGGCCCCGACCCTGCCGCCCGTCCGCCCGTCGCTGCAAACTGTTGACACGTCGGGATGCTCCATCGGATGATCGAACGATCAGATACTAGGTATCGTCATACGATACACCGTCCGACGCCAGTGGAGGGCAGGATGAAGCTGACCGAGGCCCAGCTCGAGGAATACCGGACCAGGGGCTACCTGTATTTTCCCGGCCTGATCACGGCCGCCGAGGTGGCGGTGCTGCGCGGCGCCGTTCCCGGCCTGCTGGCCCGGACCGGCCCCGAGATCAAGCGCGACGGCCCCGAGGCGCCGCCGCGGCTGGTCTATGGCCCGCACGACTATTCGCCGCCGTTCCAGGCGCTGAGCCGCCTGCCCCGCATGCTGGGCGCGGTCCGGCAGCTGCTGGCCGACGACGTCTATGTCTACCAGAGCCGGATCAACCTGAAGCTGCCGTTCGCCGGCGACGCCTGGTCCTGGCACCAGGACTTCTCGGCCTGGCACCGCCGCGACGGGATGGCCCGGCCGCACGCGGTCATGGCCGCGGTCTTCCTCGACGACTGCACCGTCGCCAACGGACCCCTGCTGGTCATCCCCGAGAGCCAGACCGACGATGTCGACCTGGTCCTGCGCCGCGAGCACGACGTGCAGGGCTACAAGGTGGAGCGCGTCAGCGCCGAGCTGATCGCCGACCTGGCCGGCCGGCACGGCATCGCCGACCTGCTGGGCCCGGCCGGCTCCGTCGCCTTCATCCATCCGACGCTGATGCACGGCTCGGCGCCGAACATGACCCCCTGGTCGCGCTCGATCTACTATCTCAACTACAACGCGGTCTCGAACGGCACGAAGCCCAGCGAGCGGCCGTGGTTCATGAACAACCCGGACAGCGCCGCGCTCGCCACGGTGGACGACGACGCGATCCTGGCCCAGGCGCCGGCCGCGGCGGCCTGAGCCGCCGCCGCGACGGGACGGCGGTCAGGCGCTGCGCGCCATCAGGCCGCCGTCCACCAGCAGCTCGGTGGCGGTGATGTATTTCGCCTCGTCCGACGCCAGGAACAGCGCGGCATAGGCGACGTCCCAGGCGTCGCCTCGCCGGCCGAGCGGCACGCGGACCTTGGCCTCCTCGCGCAGGGTGGCCAGGTCCGCCCGGCCCTTCTGGCGCGACACCCGATGCTCCAGCAGGGGCGTGTCGATCATCCCAGGAATGATGGTGTTGCAGCGGATCCCGTCCCGGGCGTGCCGGACCGCGACCTGGCGGCTGAACTGGACCAGGCCCGACTTGCTGGCCGAGTAGCCGACATGGTCGTGGCCGAGGTGGCGCAGGCCGCCGATCGAGCCGACATTGACGATCACCCCGCCCCTCTGCGCCACCATCCCCGGCAGCACGGCCTTGCAGGTGATGAAGACGCTGGTGAGGTTGAGGTCGAGCTGGCCGCGGAAGTCCTCCACCGACATCTCGATCGGCCCGCCGGTGACCGAGCCGCCGACATTGTTGTGCAGCACGTCGATCCGCCCGAAGCGGGCCAGCACCGCCGCCACCATCGCCTCGACCGAATCGAGGCGGGTGACGTCGGCCGTCACGATCATCGCCTCGCCGCCCTCCGCAGCGATCAGGCGCTCGGTCTCGGCCGCCGCCGCGGGGTCGCGGTCGGCGACCACGACGCGCGCGCCCTCACGCGCGAACAGCACGGCCGAGGCACGGCCATTGCCCCAGCCGGGACCGACCGACCCCGCCCCGGTGACCAGGGCGACCTTGCCCGCCAGACGACCCGACATGCGCGCGCTCCCGTGCTGGGACATGGACATCAGGGATAGAGGGTAAGTTCGCCGCGGGCGGCCTTGTCGCGGAATTCCAGCGCTGCCTGCTCCAGCGTGCAGAACACCGCGCCGCGCTTGGCCAGCGCCTCGATCAGGCCGGCCAGGGCCAGCATGCGGTGCCCGCGGCCGATGACGTAGGGGTGGAAGGTGTAGCTGAGCACGCCCCAGTCGCAGGTCTGCTGCATGTAGTCGAAATCGGCGATCCAGTTCTCCAGCACCAGGCGCGCGTTCATCAGCCCGGGCAGGAGCTGCGTCGAGGTCCGCAGGAACTCGAAATGCGGGAAGTCGTCGAGCGACCAGGAGATCGGCATCTCGATCAGGCTGGTGTGCTCCCCGAATACGGCCGGCGCATCCGGCCGGATCACGTCGCCGCGGCGCACGAAGTACGGGCAATGGTCGTTGCCCATCAAGCTGCTCTCGTAGAGGAACTGGTGCTCGATCAGCAGGTCGACGGTGCGGTCGCTGATGTCCCAGGCAGGCGAGCGGTAGCCGGCCGGGCGCCGCCCGGTCAGCCGCTGGATGGAATCGATGCCCCGCACCAGGCCGTCGGCCTCCTCCTCCGCCGTCAGGTTGGCGGGCGGCACATGGGTCCAGCCGTGGTGGCCGATCTCGTGCCCGGCCGCGACGATCTCCTCGCAGCGCGCCTTGTAGGTCTCGATCACGATGCCCGGGATGTACCAGGTGGACGCCACCTCGTGGCGCTTCAGCAGCTCGAGGATGCGGCCGGCCGCCAGCACGCCGAACTCGCCGCGCGAGACCGGGGTCGGTGTCGCGAGGCCGCGGGCGGCGAAGCCGGACCAGGTATCGAAGTCGAAGCCGAGGCAGACGATGTGGCGGGGCATGGCTCAGATGGTCCCTTGCTGGAGGGGGATGGACGGCAGCCGCTCAGGCTTCCCGGAAGGCTTCGGAACGGACCCGGCGCAGCTTGGGCAGCAGCACCAGGACCAGCAGCACCGCCGAGGCGACGAGCAGGCCGAGGCTGATCGGTCGCTCCACGAGCATCATCGGATCGCCGCCCGAGATGCGCATGGCGCGGCGCAGGTTCTCTTCCATCATCGGGCCGAGGACGAAGCCGAGGAGCAGCGGCGCCGGCTCGGCCCCGACCTTGATGAAGAAGTACCCGAGCAGGCCGAAGCCGGCGGTCAGGAAGACGTCGAACACCGAGTTGTTGATGCTGTAGACGCCGATCGCACTGAACACCAGGATCGCCGTGTAGAGCAACCGGTAGGGCACGCGCAGCAGCGCCACCCACATGCCGATCAGCGGCAGGTTGATCACCAGCAGCATCAGGTTGCCGATCCACATGCTGGCGATCAGGCCCCAGAAGAGCGCGGGCTGCGACACCAGCACCTGCGGGCCGGGCTGGATCCCGTGCATCACCAGCGCGCCGATCATCAGGGCCATCAGCGCGTTGGACGGGATCCCCAGGGTCAGCATCGGGATGAAGGACGTCTGGGCCCCGGCATTGTTGGCCGCCTCCGGCCCGGCCACGCCCTCGATGGCGCCCTGGCCGAAGCGCGACGGGTCGGCCGCGATCTTCTTCTCGACGGTGTAGGCGGCAAACGCGCTCAGCACCGCGCCGCCGCCCGGCAGGACGCCCAGGACCGACCCGATCGCGGTGCCGCGCAGGATCGGCCTGGCGGAGCGGCGCATCTCGTCCCGGGTGGGCCACAGCGAGCCCAGCCGCGAGGTGACGAGCGACCGGTCGGTCCCCCGCTCCAGGTTGTGGATGATCTCGCCGATGCCGAACAGGCCCAGCGCGATGGTGACGAAGCTGATGCCCTCGGCCAGGTTGGGGATGCCGAAGGTGTAGCGCTGCGCCCCGGAGTTGACGTCGATCCCGACCATGCCGAGCAGCAGCCCGACGACGATCATCGCCAGCGCGTTGACGACCGATCCGCTGGCCAGCACGACCGCACCGATCAGGCCGAACAGCATCAGGCTGAAATACTCCGCCGGGCCGAAGCGCAGGGCGAGCTCGGTCATCGGCTCGGCGACGGCGACGATCAGCACCGTGGCGAAGGTTCCGGCGACGAAGGACCCGACCGCCGCGACCGCCAGGGCGGCCCCCGCCCGGCCGCGCCGCGCCATCTGGTGGCCGTCCAGGCAGGTGACGACCGACGACGCCTCGCCCGGCAGGTTCACCAGGATGGCGGTCGTCGACCCGCCATACTGGGCGCCGTAATAAATACCGGCCAGCATGATCAGGGCCGTCACCGGGGCCATGGTGAAGGTGATCGGCAGCAGCATCGCCACCGTGGCGAGTGGCCCCAGGCCGGGCAGGACGCCGACCAGCGTGCCGACCAGCACGCCGATCAGGCAGAAGGCGAGGTTGGTCAGCGACAGCGCCTCGCCGAAGCCGATTGCCAGGTTGCCGAATATGTCCATGGTCAGGATATGGCCGGGGTCAGGTCAGGGCAGGGCCGGGATCGGCAGGCCGAGGAAGAGCCGGAAGACGAGCGTGCAGAAGGCCGCCATGACGATGGCGAAGACGGCCGCCTCGCCCCAGCGCCGGTCCGGCGCCGCCGCCGTCGCCGCCAGGATGACGACGACGGTGGTGACGAGCAGGCCCGCCGTCTCGACCAGCAGCCCGAACAGGCAGAGCGAGGCCAGGACGATCGCCAGGCCCCGCCATGCCCAGCGCTCCAGGCGCGGGCCGTCGATGGCGAGCGAGGCCGCCGCCAGCCCGACGCCGAAGGCGATGAGGATCCCGCTCAGCACCTTGGGCAGGTAGCCGGCCCCCATGCGCACGGCCGTCCCCGTCGGCAGCTTCCAGCCGAACCACAGGCCGCAGCAGCCGAGCGCCAGCAGAAAGCCGGCGAACAGCAGGCGCTGGGGATCGCGGACGCGCAGCAAGGTCACCGGCTGCCCCCTATTCCTTGAGGTTCACCTTCCGGCCGACCTCCAGCCACTGGGTGACGATCGCCGCGGTCTGCGCCTGGTGCTCCTCGGGCGTGTTGGCCAGCACATGGTAGCCGCGCTCGGCCAGCTTGGCGGTCATCTCCGGGTCGCGCATCACCGCCTCGACGGCATCGCGGATGGTCCGGCGCACGGCGATCGGCGTGCCCGCCGGCGCGTGCAGCCCCCAGACGCTCATGACGTCGGCGCCGGTGACGCCGCTCTCCTGGAAGGTCGGCACCTCGGGCATGGACGGGTCGCGCCGGTCGCCGGTGACGGCGATCGCCCGCACCTTGCCCTGCTCGACCAGCGGCTTCGAGGAATTGATCCCGCCGAACTGCATGGTGACGTGGTTGCCGAGCAGGGCGTTGAGGGCCGGCCCGGACGACTTGAAGGGCACGTGGGTGACCTCGATGCCGGCCTTCAGGTTCAGCATGATGCCGACCAGGTGGGTCGATGCCCCGATCCCGCCATGGGCGAAGGTCAGCTTGGACTTCTTGGCGAGCTGGATCAGCTCGCCCAGCGTCTTGGCCGGGACCGAGGGGTGCACGATCAGCAGCACCGGCCCCTGCGCCAGCATGGTGACGGCGGTGAAGTCCTTGACCGTGTCGTAGGGCAGGGAATCCAGCACCGCGGGGTTCTGGTAGAACGAATTGTCCGACAGATAGAGCGTGTAGCCGTCGGGCTTCGACTTGGCGACCAGCTCGGCACCGAGCACCGCGGTCGCGTCCGGCCGGTTCTCGATGATGATCGGCGTGCCGAGCTTCTTCTCCAGCGCCGGCGCCAGCATGCGGGTGATGTTGTCGGACCCGCCGCCCGGCGCGCGCGGCACGATGATCTTGATGGGACCCGCCGGGAAGGTCTGCGCCGCGGCGGTACCGGCGACGGCTGCGGCCAGGAGCAGGCCCGCCGCCGACGCGAGAAGCTGACGTTTGCCGATCATGTTCCCCGTTCTCCCTGTTTATTCGTCAGAGCAAGCAAGATCAGTTCCGAGGCGGCGATGTCCCCAGAGAAAGGCCGCCGCAGACGAAGAGCGTCTGGCCGGTGACGTAGCTGGACCGCTCGTCGAGGAAGAAGGAGACGGCCTGGGCCACCTCCTCCGGTTTACCGAGCCGCTGCATCGGCACCGCCTGGCGCAGGCGGGTGACGTCCGGCGAATTGTGCGGGTTGTTGCGGCGGAAGAGCTCGGTGTCGATCATCCCCGGGCCGACCGCGTTGACGGTGATGCCGCAGCCGGCCATCTCCACCGCCCAGGCCCGGGTCATCGCCGCCAGTGCGGACTTGGTCGCGGCATAGGCGCTGCGCGTCTCGCGCCCGAAGACGGCGCGGCTGGTGATGTTGACGATCCGGCCGAAGCCGGCCTCGCGCATCGCCGGCAGGACCGCCTGCACGCACAAGAGCACGCTGCCGAGGTTGAGCCGGTTGAGCCAGCGCTGGGTGTCGCCGGTGCTGTCCGCCACGTTCTCGCGCAGCGAGGAGCCGACATTGTTGACCAGCCGGGTGATGCGGTGGCGGCGCGCCAGCCCCTCCAGCGCCGATGCCGCGGCCGTGGCGTCGGTCACGTCGACGCGCTCGAAGGCGAGCAGGCCGGCGGGCGGGTTGTCGGCGATGTCGATGCCCAGCACCGCGTAGCCGTCCGCCGCCAGCCGGGACGCGACGGCACGGCCGATCCCCTGGGCGACCCCGGTGACGAGGACGACGGGGCGGGTGGCAGGTTCTTGCATGGTCCGGCCCCTCGCCTCAGATCGTCAGTCGGCCGGCGGTGCGCCCGCCGCACACCATCAGCACCTGCCCGGTGATCGCCGAGGACCGCGGGTCGGCAAAGAAGGACACCGCATGGGCGACGTCCTCCGGGGTCGGGCGCCGCACCAGCCATGCCTCCTCCGCCGGATCGAGCACCGGATCGGCGCCGGCGTCGGGACCGGCGACCACGGCATTGGCGGTGACGCCGAGCGGAGCGAATTCCAGCGACCAGCTGCGCGCCAGGCCGAGCAGGCCGCCGGACACCGCACTGGCCGCCGTGCGCCCGGGCGTGCTGGTCACCGCCCAGTCGAGGACCATGACGATCCGGCTCGGGCCGGGCGGCGGCGCGCGCGTGAACAGGTCCCGTGCGAGGATGCCGGCCGTCACCAGGGTCTGGTCGAGGGCGTCGATCAGCGACGCCACCGCCAGCGCCGCCGGCCCGGCCGGGGCCGGCAGCCCGGCCAGGAAGACGACCGCGCCCGGGCGAAGATCGGCGAACCCGCCCTCCGGCAACGCCGCGACAGCGCCGCCGCCGTCCAAGCGCAGAACGGTCACCCGGTAGCCGTCGGCGGCCAGCCGGTCCTCCACCGCCTGCGGGGCGACGGGGCCGAGACAGACAACCAGCGCCTCGCCGACGTATTGCAATTCGATATCGCACGTCGTCATGAGATACAGTGCCAACCGTGAATCAAACTTGTCAACTGATCAGCGGGCCCGCGGCCGGAGACCGTCCGGCCGGGTCGCGGTCCCGACCCTAGAACACCTTCTTGCGCCGCCAGCGGGCCGGCCGGCCGAGCGGGATGGCCAGGCCGCTGGCATCGACGCCGAGGCCGACCAGGGTCTTCGCCACCTCGATCGCGCAGCGGTAGCCCTCCAGCACCGGCACCTCCCAGCCCATCTCGCGCAGGCGCTTCTGCAGCAGCGGCTGGAGCCAGAAGGCAGCCGAGCAGCCGATCATCAGCACGTCGGCGCCGTCCTCCTCGATCGCCGCCACGGACTCCTCGACCGCCGCGTCGAGCATCGCCGAGGGCTCGCCGCGCAGCGCCCGGTCGCGCTCGACCTGGATCGGCCGCTCGTCGGAATATTGCGGCTTGGGCAGGGGGAAGTTCAGGTTGCGGATCGAGGCGCAGCGGTCCGCCATCCGGTACTGCAACACCAGATTGTACATCTGCATGTTGTGGGTCTCGGAGATGTCGATGATGCTGAACTTGTGGCCCAGCAGGCCGGCCAGGTGCATCTGGGCATGGGCGCAGGTGGTGACCGGGATGCCGAAGGTCCGCCCGATCTCGCGCGCCTCCATGTAGCCGGGGTCGCCGCCCCCCAGCAGCACGATGGCGTTGTAGCGGCCGCTCTCGCACGCCTCGCGCACCAGCGGCAGGCGGTTGATGCCGACCGACATGAACTCGAACTTGGTCTCGACCGGCCAGTTGCCATGCGTCGACCGCGCGCCCGGATGCAGGTCCCACTCGACGTCGGCCAGGAAGGGCGCCACGTCGGCGTAGTTGTGCATCTGCTCCTCCTTCGGCCCGGAGAATGCACGCATCTGGAAGCCGCTGCCGGGCTCCAGGCTGAAGGCGTTGATCAGCAGGAACCGATATTTCGGCTGGCCGGTCATGGGCTGTCCTCTGTCGGCAGTTTTCAGGCCGACATGAGACCCCCACCTGTTCGGATGATCAAGTGCAGATTGTCGATTCGCGGCCGCCAGAACGCCAGTTGACAATCGTTCGCAAATGCAATATCATAACATGCGTGCGAAAATTCGCGCCGGGAGGACTGGCATGTTGGACGTCAAGGAAACCATCTTCGACTACTGGAGCCGCTGGGCGCCGAACTTCGACACCACCGCATCCCATGTGAAGCACTCGGCCGCCTGGCGGGATGTCTTCCGGGCCGCGGTCCCCTACCCGCCCCGCCGGCGCTGCCTCGACCTCGGCACCGGGACCGGGGCCTGTGCCCTGGCCCTGGCCGCCATCGGGCACGACGTGACCGGGCTCGACGGCGCCGCCGGCATGCTGGGCCAGGCGCGGCAGGCGGCCGCCGACCAGGGCGTCGCGGTCTCGTTCGTCGAAGGGGATGTCGATGCCCCGCCCTTCCCCGACGCCTCGTTCGACGTCGTGTCGGCCCGCAACCTGTTCTGGACGCTGCCCGATCCCGACCGCACGATGCGCGAGGTGGTGCGGCTGCTGCGGCCGGGCGGCATCTTCCTGCTGTCGGACGGCCTGTGGCGCACCGATACCACACCGCCCGCCGCCTCCTCGCACGACATGACCGACTATGCCCAGGTCGGCCACGAACTGCCCTACTATCGCGGCCTGACGTCCGAGCATGCCCATGCGCTGCTCGGCTTCCACGGCTTCACCGGCTGGACGCACTGGGAGCAGCTGTTCGCTGTCCACCCCTACGCGCACCAGTCGGCCGGCGCCTGCCCCTTCTTCGTCGTGACCGCGGTGCGCCCGCCGGACTGAGCGTCCGCCGGGGCCGCCCCGGCCGGGAGGTACCCCGTTGCAAAGGCTCGATGCCCGTCCTTCGGATGCGCTGATCATCGTCGACCCGCAGGTCGACTTCTGCCCTGGCGGTGCCCTGGCCGTCGCGGGCGGGGACGAGATCATGCCGGGCCTGAACACCGTGGCGGAGCATTTTCCGCTGGTGGTGCTGACCCAGGACTGGCATCCGGCCGACCACCGCTCCTTCGCCAGCAACCACCGGGACGGGGTGCCGTTCGACACGGTCGAGATGCCCTACGGGCCGCAGATCCTGTGGCCCGACCACTGCGTGCAGGGGACGGCGGGGGCCCAGTTCCATCCCGCGATCGCGGACGGGGCGCTGGCCAGGGCGCGCCTCGTCCTCCGCAAGGGCTGCAATCGCGACATCGATTCCTATTCGGCGTTCTTCGAGAACGACCGGACGACGGCGACCGGGCTCGGCGGCTTCCTGCGCGAGATGGGGGTGCGGCGCTGCGTCCTGGCCGGGCTGGCCTACGACTTCTGCATCGCCTACTCCGCCATCGACGCGGTGCGGCAGGGCTTCGAGGTCGCCGTGGTCCCGGAACTGACCCGTGCCATCGCCCTGCCGCTCGCCGACGGCGTCACCACGGCCGACCTCGCGGAACGGGACTTCCGCGAGGCCGGGGTGCGGCTCATGCGCCTGTCGTGGTGACGCGGCTCGCGCGCCGGGCGGCCGTCGCCGGCCAGTCGATCGCCGGAGGATTGCCGGCGATCTCCACCGCGTAGCTGGCCCGCGCATGGCCGGCGGTGACCTTGCCCTCGCGCACGTCGGCCAGGACCCGCTCCGGGTCGCGCAGCATCGGGTCGCCATGGCCGCCGCCGCCCGCCAGGCGCACCCGCAGCACGTCGCCCGCATCGACCGTGGTCAGGAACTTCTGCGGGAAGGTGTCGACGCGGCCGTCGGCACGCCGGATGTCGACCCAGGCGGGTGCCCCGCTCTCGCCGCCCTCCAGCCCGTAGGGCGGGTGGTCGCGGCGGTCGGAGCGGATCTGCAGCGTCGCCCCGTCCAGCTTGAAGCGCAGGTGCCGGTCGAGCGACAGGCCGCCGCGCCACTTGCCGGCCCCGCCGGTATCCGGGACCAGGGCATAGCGCTCGACCGCGATCGGCAGCTCGGCCTCGATCATCTCGGCCGGGGTGTTGGAATAGTTGACCAGCGTCCCGGTGCAGGCATCCATGCCGTCGCGCCACGGGCCGCCGCCCCAGGACCCGACCAGGAACTCCAGGAACACGTGCGAGCGCCCGTCCGGCCCGTAGCCGCCGAAGCTGACCCCGACATCGGGGGCGTTGGCGCCGCAGGCTGGGATGCGGTCGGGCACGGCCTGGGCGAGCGCGCCGAAGATGGTGTCGGCGATGCGGATGCCGGTGATGCCGCGGGCGGCGACGGCGGCCGGCGCGCGCGGGTTGACGATCGTGCCCTCGGGCGCGATCACCTTGATCGGGCGGAAATAGCCGGCATTGTTGGGGATCGACAGGTCGACCATCGAGCGCACGCAGGCAAGCGCCGTCGACAGCGTGAAGGGATAGACGCAGTTGATGGCCCCCTTCACCTGCGGCGCGGTACCGGTGAAGTCGATGGTGACCTCGTCGGCGGCGATCGTCAGCGTCACCTCGAAGCGGATCGGCTCGGGCGAGATGCCGTCATTGTCGAGATGGTCGACGAAGTTCCAGGTGCCCTTGGGCAGGCGCGCGATCTCGGCCCGGGTGAAGCGCTCGGTATAGTCCAGCAGGTCGCGGCAGAGCGCGTCGAACCGCTCGGCGCCGTGGCGGGCGACCAGCTCGAGGATGCCGCGCTCGCCCTGGCCGCAGGCCGCGATCAGCGAGCGGATGTCGCCCAGCACCTTGTCCGGCACCCGCACGTTGCGCTCGATCAGGCGGAACAGGTTCTCGTCCGGCACGCCCGCGCGGTGGATGCGCGACGGCGGGATGCGCAGCCCCTCCTGGTAGATCTCGGTCGAATCGCTGGCATTGCCGCCCGGGATGCGCCCGCCGATGTCGGTCATGTGGGCGAGCGCGGCGGCGAAGCCGACCCGCACCCCCGCGGCGTGGATCGGCTTCACCAGCACGATGTCCGGCAGGTGGGTGCTGCCGTCATAGGGGTCGTTGGTGATGAAGAGGTCGCCCGGCCCGATGCGGTCGCCGAACTCTTTCATCACGGCGGCGACCGCGAACGGCATGGCGCCCAGGTGGAACGGCAGGCAGGTGCCCTGGGCGATCAGCTCGCCCTTGCCGTCGAAGAGCGCGGTCGAGAAGTCGAGCGCCTCCTTGACCACGAAGGAGCGCGCGGTGCGCGCGACCGTCAGCGCCATCTCGTCGGCGATGGTGGCGAGCGCGTTCTTGACCAGGTCCCGGGCAAAGGGGTCGTCGGCGACGGGCCGGATGCCGGCCGTGACTGGAACTTCGTTCATCATGCCCCTCGCGGGTCGGCCAGTTCGATCTCGAGCACGTCCCACAGGATGCGGCGCACGCGGGCGCCGGGCGGGACGACGGTGGTGCTGTCATACTCCTCGATCAGCAGCGGCCCGGGCTCCCAGGCGGCGCCGATCGCCCGGCGGCCGACCACCTCGGCCTCCAGCGTGCCGTGGTCGGGCCCGAAATGGACCGCGCGGCGGCCCTCCGGCGCCCGGCTGCCCAGCGCCGCCGACACCGACAGCCCGTCCGGCACCCGGGGCCCCGAGGACAGGCCGCGGGCGACCACGCGCAGATTGACGATCTCCACCACCTCGTCGGCGGAGTGGTAGCCGTAGGTCGTCTCGTGCACCGCGTCGAAATCGACCCGCAGCACGTCCCGGGCCGGCCCGTCGGCGCGCAGCGGCAGCGTCAGTTCGGAGTTCTCGCCAAGATAGCGCAGGTCGGCCATGCGCTCGAAGCGCATGGCGGCCGGGGCGTAGCCATCCTCGGCCAGCGCCTTGGCGCCGTCCGCCTCCAGCAGCCCGAAGGCCGCTTCCAGCTGCGCCGGGTCGAGCTGGTCGAGGCCATGCTTGAAGGTACGGACATAATGGTGCTCGGTGTCCGGGAAGAGCATCCCGAGGGCGCTGAACAGGCCCGGCACCGGCGGGATCAGGATGCGGCGGACGTCGAGCGAGGCCGCCAGCGCCGCCGCATGGATCGGCCCGTTGCCGCCGAACGCCAGCACCGAGAAGTCGCGCGGGTCGCGCCCGCGCTCGGTCGAGACGGCGCGCAGCGCGCGGGCCATGGTCGCGTTGGCGACCCGGTGGACGCCCCAGGCGGCGGCCTCCAGGTCGAGCCCGAGCGGCCCCGCGACATGCTCCGCCAGCGCCCGGCGCGACAGCTCGGCGTCGATCGGGATGCTGCCGCCCGCCAGGTAGGCCGGGTTGACGAAACCCAGGACGACGTTGGCGTCGGTCACCGTCGGCTGGGTGCCGCCGCGGCCGTAGCAGGCCGGGCCCGGCATGGCCCCGGCGCTTTCCGGCCCGACCCGGACGCCGCCGCCGCCGTCGATGCGGATCAGGCTCCCGCCGCCCGCCCCCACCTCGGCGATGTCGATGGCCGGCGCGCGGACATGGTAGCCGCCGCCGTTGAGCAGACGGCCGGCGATGTTGATGCCGCCCCCCACTTCCAGCGAGCCGACCCGGTCGAAGCGCCCGTCGGAGACGAGTGCGGCCTTGGCCGTGGTCCCGCCCATGTCGAAGGCGATGAGCGGCCGGCCGCCGAGCCGGCGCGACAGCTCGGCCGCGCCGACCACGCCCGCCGCCGGGCCCGATTCGATCAGGTGGATCGGCCGGGTCGACGCCGCCTCGACCCCCATCGCGCCGCCGCTCGACTGCATGACGCGCAGGGGCGCGGTGACGCCGAGCCCGTGCAGCCCGGACGTCAGCAGGCGCAGGTAACGCGACACGACCGGCATGATGTAGGCGTTGACGACCGTCGTGCTGCTGCGCTCGTACTCCTTGATCTCGGGCAGGAGCGCGCTCGAGATGCAGACCGGCACGCCCGGCGCGCGGGCCGCGACCAGCGCCGCCAGTTCCTCCTCATGGGCGCCCGACGCATAGGCGTTGAGCAGGCAGATGGCGATCGCCTCCACCCCCTCCGCCAGCAGGGCATCGATCGCCGCGGCCGCGCCGTCGCGGTCGAGCGCGCGCTCGACCCGGCCCTCGGCATCGATCCGCTCGGCCACCTCCTGGCGGCGCGCGCGGTCGACGAGCGGCTTCGGCTTCTGCCAGTTGATGTCGTAGAGGACCGGCATGCGCAGGCGCCGGATCTCCAGCACGTCGCGGAAGCCCTCCGTCGTCAGCAGGCCGACCCGGGCGCCCTTGCCCTCGAGGATGGCGTTGGTCGCGACCGTGGTGCCGTGCACCACCTGGTCGACCGCGTCCGCCCGGGCCTGCCCGGCCGCGAACACGGCCGCCAGCCCCTCGGCGATGCCGCGGCTGTAGTCGTCGGGGGTGGAGAGGACCTTGCTGGTCAGCACCTGCCCGTCCGGGGCGAGAAAGACGAGGTCGGTGAAGGTGCCGCCGATGTCGATTCCGAGCCTGTATCCCATATGCCTTCAGGTTCCGAGGCCGTAGCGCAGCCTGAGGCGGTCGGCGAGCGCCTTGCCCAGGGCCGAGACGGCGAAGATGAAAAGGATGTAGAGGGCGGCCGTCGCCGTCAGGATCTCGATCGGCTCGTACCACACGTTGACCAGCCGCTGGGACTGGAACATCAGGTCCTGGACGGTGATGACCGAGACCAGCGTCGAGGATTTCACGATCACGGTGAACTGGGTGACGATCGTGGGCGCGATCATCACCAGCACCTGGGGCAGGACGATGCGCCGGAAGGCCAGGATCGGCGACATGCCGACGGCCGCCGCGGCCTCGCGCTGGCCGCGGCCGATGTTCTCGATCCCCGCACGGAAGGTTTCCGCCAGGTAGCCGGACGACTGCAGCGCCAGCGCCACCCAGCCGGCGGTGTAGAACGAGGTCGGCCAGCCGATCAGCTCCGGCCAGACATAGTTGACCCACATCAGCTGCACGAAGATCGGCGTCGCCCGGCAATACTCGATCCAGAAGCCGGCGATCCAGCGCAGCGGCCGGACGTAGAGGCGGATCAGCGCCAGCCCCAGCCCCATGACGATGGCGACGGCAAAGGCGATGGCGCAGATCTCGATGGTGACCAGGAGGCCCTGCAGCAGCACGTCGCGCTGGTTCCAGACCAGCCGTTCCCAGTTGCCCATCGGTCAGGCCCAGATCTTCCGGCGCCAGCGCTCGCTGCCGGCGCGCGCGAGCGCGGCCACGCCCCAGATCAGCAGGAAGTAGGTGATGGCGGCCCCGGTGTAGAGCGGCAGGGGCCGCATCTCCTGCTGGGTCACCATCGACACCCGGTACATCAGGTCGGGCACGGTGATCAGCGAGACGATGGTTGTCGCCTTGAACAGCGAGACGAAGTTGTTCATCGCCTCCGGCAGCATCATCCGCACCGCCTGGGGCAGGATGATGCGCCGCATGATGAGCGCGCCGCCCATGCCGCAGGCTCGCGCTGCCTCGATCTGGCCCTTCGGCACCGCCTGGATGCCGGTGCGGAAGGTCTCCGCCAGGTAGCCGGAATAGACCAGGCCCAGCGCGATCACCGCCGACACGAAGGGCGCGAAGGTGATGCGCTGCCCCAGCATCTGGCTGAGCAGCAGCGGCAGGACGAAATGCACCCAGACCAGCATGACGTAGTCGGGCGCGTTGCGGAACGTCTCGACATGGATGGCGCCCAGCCAGCGCAGCGGCCGCAGCGGGTTGACCCGGCCGAGCGCCGCCAGGAAGCCGAGCGAGACCGCGACCACCGCCGACACGGCGAAGACGTAGAAGTTGAAGGCGAGCCCGGCCAGCAGGATCTGCCGGTACTCCCAGAAGAGCGCGAGATCCAGCATCTCGCGGAGATTCTGCGAGAACATCAGTGCAGCAGCTTTGCCAGGAACTGGCGGCAGCGGTCCGACTTCGGGTCGCCGAACACCTGGGCGGGCGGCCCCTCCTCCTCGATCAGGCCGTTGTGCAGGTAGATCGCCCGGTCGGAGACCTCGCGCGCGAAGGCCATCTCGTGGGTGACGACGATCATGGTCGTGCCGTCGGCGGCCAGGCCCCGCATCACCTCCAGCACCTCGCCGGTCAGCTCGGGGTCGAGCGCCGACGTGGCCTCGTCGAACAGCATCACCTTGGGCTGCATGGCGAGCGCCCGGGCGATGGCGACCCGCTGCTGTTGCCCGCCCGACAGGCGTGCCGGATATTCGTCCGCCTTTTCGCTCAACTGCACACGGGCGAGGCAGGCGCGGCCCAGTTCCATGGCTTCGCGCTTCGGCATGCCGCGCACGCGGAGCGGCGCCTCGACCACGTTGCCCAGCACCGTCAGGTGGGGCCACAGGTTGAACTGCTGGAAGACCATGCCGAGGTCCTGGCGGAAGCGCGCGATCTCGCGCGCCGAGCGCTTCCGCACCTGGCCATCCGGCCGGCGCTCGAAGCCGACCGCCTCGCCGTCGATCCGGACCTCGCCCGAGGTCGGCAGCTCCAGGTAGTTGATGCAGCGCAGCAGCGTGCTCTTGCCCGAGCCGCTGGCGCCGATGATGCTGACGACGCTGCCGCGGTCGACCCGGGTCGACACGCCGCGCAGCACCTCCAGCGGTCCGAAGCGCTTGTGCAGGTCGACCACCTCGACGCAAGGGGGCGTGGAGGCGGCGTCAGCCATCGGTCGGGGCCATGGGATCGGGGCTCTCGCAGGGGCAAATAATCATCGCGGCTCGTTCGGTCTTGAAATACGCTACCGGCGATTTCACTCCTTGCAAAGGTCAAGCCTTGCCCCTGCGTCCCCCCGCCGACATCGGCATGCCGGTGAGCGAGATCGACACGCCCGCCCTGGTCATCGAGCTCGACGCGTTCGAGCGCAACATCGCCAAACTGGCCGAGGTGTCGCGCCGGACCGGCGTCCGCCTGCGCCCGCACACCAAGACCCACAAGTCGCCGATCATCGCCCTGAAGCAGATCGAGGCCGGCGCCATCGGGCAATGCTGCCAGAAGGTGGCCGAGGCCGAAGTGCTGGTGGCGGGCGGCGTGCGCGACGTGCTGGTCAGCAACCAGGTGGTGGGCGACCGCAAGCTGGCCCGCCTGGCGGCGCTGGCCAAGATGGCCCGGGTGGCGCTCTGCGTCGACGCACCCGAGCACATCGAGGCCGCCGGCCGCGCCGCCCGCGACTATGGCGTCGAACTGGGCGCCCTGGTCGAGATCGACGTCGGCACGGCCCGCTGCGGCGTCGAGCCGGGCGAGGCGGCGGTCCGGCTGGCGCAGCAGATCGCGGGCACCCCGGGCCTGCGCTTCGGCGGGCTGCAGGCCTATCACGGCACCGCCCAGCACCTCGCCACCTGGGACGAGCGCAAGGCCGCGATCGAGAAGGCGGTGGAGAAGACCAGGCTGACGGTCGACGCGCTGGCCGCGGTCGGGCTGGCCTGCGACATCGTCGGCGGTGCCGGCACCGGCACCTTCCAGTTCGAATCGACCAGCGGCGTCTACAACGAGCTGCAGTGCGGCTCGTACCTGTTCATGGACACCGACTACGCCCGCATCGGCGGCAAGACCTCCAACCGCTACGACGAATTCGAGCACAGCCTGTTCGTGCTGGCGACGGTGATGTCGATCCCGACGGCCGATCGCGCGATCTGCGATGCCGGCCTCAAGGCCTACACCATGGAGAAGGGCGCGCCCTGGGTGCATGGCCGCGAGGACCTGGAGGTGACCGGCGTCTCCGACGAGCACGGCAAGATCCGCACGACCGCGGCCAAGGCCCCGCTCGCGCTGGGCGAGAAGCTGTGGCTGATCCCGGGCCATTGCGACCCGACCATCAACCTGCACGACTGGTATGTCGGCGTGCGCAAGGGCCGCGTCGAAGCGGTCTGGCCGATCGCCGCGCGCGGCGCCAGCCAATAGGGAAGAAGCGACCGGAACAAACGGCAATCAACAGGAACAGGAGGCAGCGATGAGCGACCAGATCGACAGCGGCCGGCGCGGACTGCTGACCGGCGTGGCGATGGCGGGTGCGGCGGCCGGTGCGGCGGGCATCCTGGCCGGCGCCACGTCCATCCGCGAGGCGCATGCGCAGATGCTGGACACCGGCATCAGCGAGAACTCGGTCCTGGCCAAGATCCGCAAGGCGGGCGTCCTGCGCGCCGGCTACGCCCAGACCGGGCCCTGGTTCTACAAGGACGCCAAGACCGGCGAGCTGGGCGGGATCTACAAGGACTGCGTCGAGAAGCTGGCGGCGGAGATGCAGATCAAGGTCGAGTGGACCGAGGTCACCTTCGCCAACGCCACCGTCGGCCTGCGCAAGGGCGACTACGACCTGTTCGGGTCCTCGGCCGTCTACACCATGGCGCGCGCGATGACGGTGCAGTTCATCGGCCCGCTCTATTCCAAGGGCACGCTGTGCCTGGCCCACAAGGACAACGCCGCGCGCTTCAAGACCGCGGCCGACTTCAACGATCCCTCGGTCACCATCTCGGTCACTGCCGGGGCCAGCGAGGAAGGCCGCATCGCCACCCTGTTCCCCAAGGCCAAGGTGATCACCACCACCGGCCAGGTGACGCTGGGGGCGGAGCCGGTGCGGGCCAAGCGCGCCGACCTGTGGATTTCGGGCGACAGCGACGTCATCCTGTTCGCCAAGCGCAACTCGAGCTGGGCCTATGCGGTCGACCCCGAGAACCCGCTCGACCGGCGGCCGAACACCTGGATGGTCCGCTACGGCGATCCGGAGTGGAAGGCCTTCCTCGACTTCTACGGCACCTTCCTCAGCGTGAACGGCGAGGTCCAGCGCCTGTTCGAGCACCACATGGCCAAGCTCACCTGAGCTGGCGCGCTGCCGCGCGGGGCCGCCCGGCCCCGCGCGTCCCCTTCCCCCTTTCGATCCGGCGGCCATGATCATCGATTGCCACGCCCACGTGTTCCAGCACTGGGACGGTCCCTGCGGGCACCCCTCGACCGAGATCCACCTGAAGTACCTGCAGAAGGTCGTGACCCGGCCGGCCGCGCGCACCTTCCGCGCCCGCGACGGGGCGGAGATCAAGCCGACCATGCTGTTCCGGCCGGGCGACAACAGCTGGGCCGGCCTGACCGACGTGCGCTTCCGGGTGGGCCAGCACGGGCAGCTCGTCTTCTCCTGGGAGGGCGAGGACTATTTCGTCCAGTACATGCCGGTCGCCATGCAGGACATCGTCTGCCCGCCGGAGCAGATGGTGGCGCAGATGATCAATGCCGGCGTCGACCACATCGTCCTCCAGGCCGGCGGCGGCTACGGGGCGATGAACGACTACAACGCCTTCGCCCAGAACCAGTACCCGACCCGCTTCACCGGCCTGCTCAACATCGACGAGGCGACCGCCGACCGGCCGGAAACGCTGGCCGAGGTCGACCGCGCGGTGACGAAGCTCGGCCTCAAGGGCCTCTACTACGCCCACGAGATGTCGCGCCACGGCTATGCGCGCAACGTCGACCATGCCGATTTCCGGCCATTCTGGGACCAGATCGCCGGCTATCGCCTGCCGGTCTTCATCGAGCTGTCGGGGACGCCCGACTATGACCGGGCGAGCTACATCGCCAACCTGGCGGCGCTCGACCGGGTGATCGCCGCCTATCCCGACACCCGCTGGCTGCTGGTGATGGGCCCGCCGGTCGGCCACTTCGCCGGCACCGGGTCGTGGGAGTTCCCGGACGCGGTCGACCGCACCTACCGCCGCGACAACGTGATGATGGAAATCATGTTCCCGATCAGCTGGGGCGGGGTGTGGGACTATCCCTATCCCGAGGCGCAGGCGCTGATCCGCCAGATGCGCGACCGCTACGGCGCCGGCAAGCTGGTCTGGGGTTCGGACATGCCGAACGTCGAACGCTTCTGCACCTATAAGCAAAGCATCGACTATGTCCGGCGATACTGCGAATTCCTTTCGCCCGCGGAAAAGGACCGCATCCTGGGCGACAATGTGGCCGAGATGATCGACCTGGGCGTTCTTCGATAAAAATTCACCGCCCCCGGTTTCCTTCCGGCCCGGGACGCGTTGAGGGGGTATGGCACAATCAACCCCTCACGCTCCCCTTGCGATTCTTGTCGTGGACGATGAAGTCATCGTCCGGATGGATCTGGCGGACAGCATGCAGCGGGCCGGCTTCGAGACCTACGAAGCGGGATCGGCGGACGAGGCGATCCGCATCCTGGAAGCCCACCCCGAGATCGCCGCGCTGTTCACCGACATCGACATGCCCGGCCCGATGAACGGGGTGATGCTGGCGCACTATGTGCGCGGCCGCTGGCCGCCGGTGCGGATCGTCGTCGTCTCCGGCCATGTGGAGGCGACCGTGGCCGAGCTGCCGGACGATGCCGTCTTCATCGGCAAGCCGTTCCAGGATTCCGAGCTGACGCGCGCGATCCGCACGCTCGACCGCCGCCCGCACTGAACGGACCGCAAGGCGCTGGCCCGACCCGGCCGGCCTGCTATAGGCTGGCGCTCCCCACTGCCCGGGCCGCCCCACCCAGCCTCGAGGTTCCATCCGCCATGGCGAAGCAGCTCGCCTTCGTGCACACCGTGCCCGGCCTCGTGCCGACCTTCGCCGACCTTGCCCGCGCCAGCCTGCCGGGCTGGGAGACCTTCAACATCGTCGACGAGAGCCTGCTGCGGAACACCATCCGCACGGGGCGGCTGACGGAGGCGACCATGCGCCGGGTGGCGGGCCATGTCTGGTCGGCGGTCGATGCCGGGGCGGACGCCGTGCTCGTCACCTGCTCCTCGATCGGGCCGGCGGTCGACGCCACCCGGCCGCTCTGCCCGGTGCCGCTCTTCCGCATCGACGAGGCGATGGCCGACCGCGCGGTCGCGACCGGCCCGCGCATCGGCGTGCTGGCGACCCTCAATTCCACCCTGGCGCCGACCCGGGATCTGATCGCGCGCCGCGCCGAGGAGGCCGGGCAGCCGGTCGAGATCCTGGACGATGTCTGCCAGGGGGCGTTCGAGGCGCTGCAGGCGGGCGACCGCGACGGCCACGACGCCGCCGTTGCCGACGCGGTGCGGCGCATGCTGCCGGCGGTCGACGTGATCGTGCTGGCCCAGGCGTCGATGGCCCGCGTCGTCGACGGCATGCCGGCCGGCTCGGTGACCATCCCGGTCCTGACCAGCCCCGGCTCGGCGATGGAGCGGCTCGCCGCCCTGCTGCCCGCGGCCTGAGCGGTGCCGCAGCCCAGGTCGGGCGACGGCAGGTCGGGTGAGGGCAAGCCGGGAGATGGGCGCGTCACCCTGACCAGCTACGCCCTGCTCGCGGTGGTGTGGCTGGCCTGGGGCCTCAGCTACCCGGTGATGCGCATCGTGCTCGACCATTTCGACCCGTGGGCCAGCCGCTGCGTCGTCATGGCCGCGGCCGGGACCAGCCTGCTCGCCATCGCGCGGCTGTCCGGCCACAGCCTGCGGGTGCCGCGCGACCACTGGTTCGACCTGGTCGTCACCGCCTTCATCAACATGTCGGTCTTCCAGATCGGCATGACCTACGGCGTGCTGCTGCTCAGCCCCGGCCGCACCGCCCTGCTGATCTATACGATGCCGATCTGGACGGCGATCCTGGCCGTCCTGGTGCTGAAGGACCGGCCGTCGCCGCGCCACCTCGCGGCGCTGGGCCTGGGCGTGCTCGGCATCGCGGTCCTGATGAGCCAGGACCTGTCGCAGCTGGCCGACGCGCCGGCCGGGGCCGCCCTGACGCTGATGGCGGCCGTCGCCTTCGCCGTCGGCACCATCCTGCTGAAGCGGCGCATCTGGCGGGTCGACTTCGGGGTGCTGGCGGGCTGGCAGCTCCTGGTCGGGGTGATCCCTCTGCTGATCATCTGGTCGATGGTCGACGTGTCGACCGACTGGCGGGCGATCCCGCTCGAAGGCTGGCTGGCCGTGGCCTTCCTCGCCTTCATCTCCAACGCCGCGGCCTACCTCGCCTGGTTCCGGGTCGTGGCCGCCCTGCCCGCCACGGTCTCGGGAATCGGCACGCTCGCGGTGCCGGTGGTCGGGCTGGGCAGCAGTGCCGCGATCCTGGGCGAGGTGGTCGGCCCGCACGAGATTGCCGCTCTGCTGTGCATCGGGTCCGCCCTGGCAATAACCTTGCTGCCGAAAAGGCGACTGAAACCGCGCTGATATACTTCGGCCTCTTCCCTTCGGGGCGGCTTCGGGATTAGGCTCCGGCCGAAGAAGTGATAGCGCTGCCATAAGCGCGCTGCACCCTCCTGGAGAGAAGCGCCGATGTCCCTGATCGCCGAACGCGCGGCACCGCGCATGAAGTCCCTGACCCCCGAGCAGGTGAACAGCTACCGCCGCGACGGGTACCTGTTTCCCATCCCGGTGCTGTCGCCGGCCGAAGCGGCCGAGTATCGCAGCCGGCTGGAGGCGTTCGAGGCGCGCGAGAAGCGCCCGCTGCGCGGCGCCCTGCGCCACAAGTCGCACCTGCTGTTCCCGTGGCTGTGGGACCTCGTCAACCATCCCCGCATCCTGGACGCGGTCGAGGACATCCTCGGCCCCAACTTCCACTGCTGGTCCAGCTCCTTCTTCATCAAGGAGGCGCAGGATCCGGGCTTCGTATCCTGGCACCAGGATTCGACCTACTGGGGCCTGTCGGAGCCGGAGATCGTCACCGCCTGGGTCGCCTTCAGCCCGAGCACCATCGAGTCCGGGGCGATGAAGGTCATCCCCGGCACCCATGGCGAGCAGGTCGCCCACGAGGACACCTACGACAGCAACAACCTGCTGACCCGCGGCCAGGAGCTGGCCGTGGAAGTCGACGAGTCGCAGGCGGTCGACCTCGTCCTGCAGCCGGGCGAGATGTCGCTGCACCATGTCCGCATCTTCCACGGCTCCGAGCCGAACCGGGCCCAGGATCGCCGCATCGGCTTCGCCATCCGCTACATCCCGACCCATGTGCGCCAGGTGATCGGCCCCAAGGACGGGGCGGCCCTGGTGCGCGGCGTCGACACCTTCCACCATTTCGAGCCGGAGCCGGCGCCTGACGGCGAACTGACCCCGGCCGCGCTCGCCGCGCACCAGGCCGCCGCCGAACGCCAGGCGGCGATTCTCTACGCCGGCACCCAGACGACCAGCTTCGAGAACGTCGTCCGCAGCTGAAGCCCCTGCCCCGGCGGCAGCCCTGTCTTTCGGAGGAACGGCCCTTGCCAAAACGACTGACCGAGCAGGAGGTCGCGGCCTATCGCCGTGACGGCATCCTGTTCCCCATCCGCGTGTTTCCCGAGGCCGAGATGGCCTCCTACCGGGGCCAGCTCGCCGAGCTCGAGGCCCATGACGGCGGGACCCTGTCGCGCCGCACCAACCAGAAGCCGCACCTGCTGGTGCCGTGGCTGGCCGACCTCGTCCGCCACCCGGCCGTGCTCGACGCCGTCGAGGACGTGCTCGGCCCCGACATCCTGTGCTGGGGGTCCGGCTTCTTCAGCAAGCGGCCCGGCGACGGCACCTTCGTGTCCTGGCACCAGGACGCGACCTACTGGGGCCTGTCGGAATCGGACGTCCTGACGGCGTGGATCGCCTTCTCGCCGTCGACGCCCGCCAACGGCTGCATGCGGGTGATCCCGCGCACCCATGAATCCGACCAGCTGCCCCACGCCGACACCTTCGCCGCCGACAACCTGCTGAGCCGCGGCCAGGAGATCGCGGTCAAGGTCGACGAGAGCGCCGCGGTCGACGTGGTCCTGGCACCGGGCGAGATGTCGCTCCACCACGTCAAGATCGTCCACGGCTCGGAGCGCAACGACAGCGACGGTCCGCGGATCGGCTATGCCGTGCGCTACATCCCGACCCGCATCCGCCAGCTGTCCGGCATCCGCGACAGCGCCAGCCTGGTGCGCGGCACCGACCGCTTCGACAACTTCGACCACGAGCCGGTGCCGCAGGCGGCGTTCCACCCGGACGCGGTCGCCTACCACGCCGCCATGATCGAGCGGCAGGTGGCGATCCTCTATGCCGGCGCCGAGCAGCAGCCGACCTATGCCAAGGCGGCGGGCATGTAGAGGGGCGCCCGCCGGAGATCCGCGAAAAGAAGCCATACGGGGAGGACCACCACCATGCTTTCGAGACGCAAGTTCGCCGCACTCGCAGGAGCCAGCGCAGCCGCCACCGCGGCCGGCGCGCTGCCCGCCCGGGCCCAGCAGACCGCCAAGTACAAGATGCAGTCGATGTGGCAGGCGGGGACCATCAACCAGAAGGTCTTCGAGGACTATTGCACCCGCGTGAAGGCGATGACCAACGGCCGGCTCGACATCGAGCCGCTGGCCGTCGGCACGATCGTCGCCTACACCGAGACGCTGGATGCCATGCAGAGCGGCATCCTCGACGCCCACCAGTCGGGCGGCCCCTACTTCTCGGGCAAGGAGCCGGCCCTGGCGCTGATCGGCGACCTCAACGGCGGCTACGACAACCCCTACCAGATGCAGATGTGGTTCGAGTATGGCGGGGGCCTCGAACTGGCGCGCGAGATCTACAAGCGCTTCGACATCCACTATGTCGGTCCGGTGTGGTGGGGCGTGGAATCGGTGCCGGCCAAGAAGCCGCTGCGCACGCTGGCCGACTTCAAGGGCATCAAGATGCGGGTACCCGAGGGCCTCGGCGCCGAGGTCTGGCGCCGCGCCGGTGCCGGCGTCGTGACCCTGCCCGGCAGCGAGGTCTACACCGCGCTCGAGCGCGGCGTGATCGAGGCGGCCGACTGGGGCACGCTCGGCATGAACCAGGACCTGGGCTACCACAAGATCGCCGGCTTCCCGCTCTATCCGGGCTTCCACTCCATGCCCTCGGCCGAGGTCGCGGTTGCCATGCCGAAGTGGAACGCGCTGCCGAAGGACGTCCAGCTGATGCTGGAGGTGGCGACGCGCGACTTCGCCCGCGACATGATCCAGCGGGTTGCGGTCGAGGACTACAAGGCCGCCGAAGTGGCCAAGTCCCAGGGTGTCGAACTGATCAACTGGTCGGCCGAGGAACGGCGCAAGTTCCGCAAGCTGGCGCAGGAAGCCTGGGCCGACTGGTCCAAGAAGAGCCCCACCGCCAAGAAGGTCTACGACAGCCAGCTCGCCTTCCTGAAGCGACTGCAACTGCTCGACTGATCGAGCGTCCAGGAAGGCCGACCTGGGGCGGGCGGCGACAAGCCGTCCGCCCCCTTATTTTCGCCGGGGGCAGGCATGAGCGATCCCAAGGCCGCGACCGAGGACGGGCCAGACCCGATCGGGCGGTTCACCACCGTCTTCAATCTCCGGCTCAGCTGGTTCTACGGCTTCGCCGTCCTCGTCACCGCCTACGAGGTGGTGATGCGCTACGGCCTGAACCAGCCGACGATCTGGGTGCACGACATGGCGATCGCCCTGTGCGCCGTCGCCTTCGTCTTCGCCGGCGGCTACGCGATGGTGAAGGACGAGCACATCCGCATCACCAGCATCTATGACAGCCTGCCGCCCCGCCTCCGGCGAGCGGTCGACGTGCTGCACGGGACGCTGACGCTGGCGTTCCTGGCAGCCCTGCTCTACGGGGCCACCATCCAGGCGACGCGCTCGGTCCGGCTCGGCGAGACGAGCGGGCGGGCCTGGGACGTGCCGATCCCCGCGATCCTGAAGACGGTGCTCGCGGTGGGCGTGCTGCTGATGGTGGTGCTGGCGATCGACCGCCTGGTCCGGTCGCTGCGCCGCCTGGCGAGGGGATAGGTCCATGGGCATCGAACTCATCACCTTCCTCATGTTCGGGGGGATGATCGTCCTCCTGCTGCTCGGCCTGCCGCTCGCCTTCGTCACCGGCATCATCGCCGTCATCTTCGGCCTCGGCCTGTTCGGCACGCCCAGCCTGCTGCTGGTGTCGAGCCGCATCTACTCGTTCATGAACGAGTACGTGCTGGTATCGGTGCCGATGTTCATCCTGATGGCGTCGCTGATGGAGCGCTCGGGCGTGGCCCGCGACCTGTTCCGGGCGATGCATGTCTGGGCCGGCAGCCTGCGCGGCGGCCTGGCGGTGCAGACGACCATCGCCGCCACCATCATGGCCGCCATGACCGGGATCATCGGCGGCGAGGTGGTCCTGCTCGGCCTGGTCGCCCTGCCGCAGATGCTGCGGCTCGGCTACGACCGCAAGCTGGCGATCGGCACCATCTGCGCCGGCGGTTCGCTCGGCAGCATGATCCCGCCCAGCATCGTCCTGGTGATCTATGGCCTGACGGTCAACGTCTCGATCGGCGACCTGTTCTCGGCCGCGGTGGTCCCCGGCATGATCATGGCGACCATGTACATCAGCTACATCCTGATCCGCTGCTACATCAATCCGAGCCTCGGCCCGCCCGCCTCCGACGAGGACCGCAACATCCCGCTGATCGAGAAGCTGGCGATGCTGAAGAGCATCGCCCTGCCGATGCTGATCGCGGCCAGCGTGCTGGGCACCATCTACACCGGCGTCGCCTCGGTGACCGAGGCGGCCGGCATGGGGGTGGTGGGCACCGCGATCGCAGCGGCGCTGCGGCGCGAGCTCAGCTGGAGCATGGTCCAGGGCGCCCTGGTCCAGACCATGACCTCCTGCGGCATCCTGCTGTGGGTGTCGTTCGGCGCCACCGCCATGATCGGCGTCTACAACCTGGCCGGCGGCCCCGCCTTCATCCGCAACCTGATGATCGGCCTGCCGGTCGCCCCGATCGTCATCATCTTCATCATGATGGCGATCCTGTTCATCCTGGGCTGCCTGATGGACTGGATCGGCATCTGCCTGCTGACCATGCCGATCTTCGTGCCGATCGTGAAGGCACTCGGCTACGACCCGGTGTGGTTCGGGGTGCTGTTCTGCATGAACATGCAGGTCTCCTATCTGTCGCCGCCGTTCGGACCGGCCGCCTTCTACCTCAAGGGGGTGGCGCCGCCGGACATTTCCCTCAACGAGATCTTCGCCTCGCTGTGGCCGTTCATCGGGCTGCAGGTGGTCGCGATCGCGCTCATCATCTATTTCCCCGGCCTCGCCCTCTGGCTGCCGTCGCTCAACTAGGGTCGCCCGTCATGGAGTTCCGCGCCGCCGTCCTGCACCGGACGAACCAGCCGATGTCGGTAGAGACCGTGCGCATGACCGGCCTCCGGCCGACCGACGTGCTGGTTCGCATCCGGGCATCGGGCCTATGCCACACCGACCTGGAGGTGATCCAGGGCCAGCTCGCCTATCCCCTGCCGATCGTGCTCGGCCACGAGGGGGCCGGCGTGGTCGAGGCCGTGGGCACCGACGTGTCGCTGGTGAAGCCCGGCGACCATGTCGTCTGCTCCTGGAACCCCAGCTGCGGCCACTGCTACTACTGCGACCGCGGCGAGCCGATCCTGTGCGAGCCCTACTCCTACCACCAGCCGCGGGGTCACCTGCTGGACGGGGCCTCGCGCATGACGGTGGGCGGCCAGAAGCTGCACCATTTCTCGGTCGTCTCCTCCCATGCCGAATATTGCGTGGTGCCGGAGACGGGGGCGATCGCGGTGCCGAAGGAGATCCCCTTCGACCGCGCCTGCCTGATCGGCTGCGGGGTGATGACGGGGGTCGGCGGGGCCTCCCGGGTCGCCCGCATCGCCGCCGGGGCGAACGTGGCGGTGCTCGGCTGCGGGGCGGTCGGCCTCAACGCCATCCAGGGCGCCCGCCTGCAATCGGCCGAGCGCATCATCGCCATCGACCGCGACCCGGCACGGCTCGCCATGGCGACCGAGTTCGGCGCAACCGACCTCATCCGGGCCGACGAGGAGGACGTGGTCGCCCGGGTGAAGGCGCTGACCGGCGGCCGCGGCGCCGACTGCGTGCTGGAGAGTGCGGGCCATGTCGACGCCTATCGCCTGTCGCCGGAGATCACCCGGCCGGGCGGCGACCTGGTCTGGCTCGGCAAGGTCAATGTCGACCGCGACGTCGCCTTCCGCTGGGGCTCGCTCATGGGCGAGAAGCGGATCACCCGGTCGAGCTATGGCGGCGCCCGCCCGCGGCGGGACTTCCCGTGGCTGGCCCGCCTCTACCTCGACGGCCGCCTCAAGCTCGACGAGCTGATCACGATGCGGCTCTCGCTCGACCAGATCAACGACGGCTTCGCTGCCATGATCCGCGGCGAGACCGTGCGCGCCGTCGTGGAGATTCCCGAATGACCGACTTCCGCCATCCGCCGCTGCAGCCCAACTGGGTCGATCGCCCGCACGAGCGCCTCGGACTGGGCGATTTCGCGCTGGAATCGGGCGAGACGATCCGCGATTTCCAGCTCTCCTACGTGACCCATGGCCGGCCCAACGCCGACCGCTCGAACGTCATCCTGGCCCTGTCGGCGATCGGCAGCACGCACCATCGCCTCGATGTCTGGATCGGCCCCGGCAAGGCGCTCGACCCCAACCGCGACTGCATCGTGGCGGTGGATGCGATCGGCAACGGCTGCACCACCTCGCCCAGCACCAGCCGCACGCAGCCCGGCCTCGCCTTCCCGCGCTTCACCATCCGCGACATGGTCGAAAGCCAGAAACGGCTGGTCGAGCATCTGGGGGTCCGCCGGCTCCACGCCGTCGTCGGCGCCTCGATGGGCGGGATGCAGGCGCTGCAATGGGGCGTCAGCCACCCCGACGCGATGGACCGCATCGTCGCCATGGTGCCGATGGCGCGCACCACCGCCTGGTCGGTCGCCGTCAACGCCGCCTCGCGCGGGACGCTGATGGCGGACCCGGCCTGGCCCGACGGCGAGGTCACGCGCGGCTGGGACGGATGGGTCGCGGTCATGCAGGTGCTGGCCGGCCGGACCCCGGCGGCGCTGGAGGCGGACGGCACCGACCCCGCCTCGGTCCCTGCGATGCTGGCCGAGCGCGCCCAGGCGATGCGCGACAGCGGCGCGCAGGCGGTCGACTGGGTCTACCAGACCTATGCCTACGACCGGCACGACGTCTCCACTACGCCGGGCTGCGACGGCACCCTGAAGGGTGCCCTGGCCCGCATCCGCGCCCGCACCCTGGTGCTTGCCGCCGACAACGACCTCTACAACCCGATCAGCGCCGCGCGCGAGGCCGCAGCCGGCATCGCGCGGGCCAAATATGTCGAGATCCCCTCGCCCGAGGGTCACATGGCGGCATCCTTCCGGCGACCATGCGACGTCGCCTTCATCGACCGCTCGATGCAGGATTTCTTCGCGCTGCCGCTGTAGTCTCGCCGGATCGGCATGCGAAGCGGAAGGAAGCGGGAATGACGGGCATCCTGGCGGGACTGCGCATCGTCGAAGGTTCGGCCTTCGTGGCGGCGCCGCTCGGCGGCATGACCCTGGCGCAGCTCGGCGCCGACGTGATCCGCTTCGACCCAATCGGCGGCGGGATCGACTTCCGCCGCTGGCCGCTGGCGGCTTCGGGCGAGAGCCTCTACTGGGCCGGGCTCAACAAGGGCAAGCGGTCGATCGCCATCGACCTGCGCCGGCCCGAGGGGCGCGAGCTGGCGACCGCGCTGGTCACCGCCGACGGGCCGGGTGCGGGCCTCTTCCTCACCAACTTTCCGGCCGAAGGCTGGCTCGACTACGAGCGGCTCCGGGCCGGACGCCCCGACCTGATCATGCTGAACGTGCTCGGCAACCATGACGGCTCGTCGGCGGTCGACTACACCGTCAACTGCGCGGTCGGCTTCCCGGCCATGACCGGCAGCGGCGGGGCCGCGCATCCGGTCAACCACGTCATGCCGGGCTGGGACGTGGCGACCGGGCTGACCGCCTGCGTCGGCCTGCTGGCGGCCGAGCGGCACCGCCGCGCCACCGGCCAGGGCCAGCTCATCCGCCTGCCGCTCTCCGACGTGGCCCTGGCCGTGGTCGGCGCGCTCGGCATGATCGCCGAGGTAGAGGTGAACGGCGCGCCGCGCCCGGCCTACGGCAACGACCTGTTCGGCGCCTTCGGCCGCGACTTCCCGACCCGCGACGGCCGCCGGGTGATGGTGGCCGCGATCAGCCCGCGGCAATGGTCCGCCCTGGTCGAGACGACCGGCCTCGCTGCCAAGTTCGCCCTGGTGGAACAGCTCTACGAGGTCGACCTGCGGCGCGAGGGCGACCGCTTCCGGGCCCGCGACGGCATCGCGGCCGCGCTCGGGCCCTGGATCGCCGCCCGCAGCCTGGACGAGGTGCGCGCCGCCTTCGAGGCGGGCGGCGTCCTCTGGGGCCCCTACCAGGACGTGGCCCAGCTGCTGGCCGAGGACCCGCGCGCCTCCACCGCCAATCCCCTGTTCGGCATCGTCGAGCAGCCGGGGATCGGCTCCTACCGGGTGCCGCGCGCCACGCTCGACTTCGCCGCGGCCGAGCGCCTGCCGGCCCTGCCCGCCCCGGCGCTGGGCCAGCATACGGACGAGATCCTGGCCGGCGTGCTGGGCCTGCCCGACCACGCGATCGGCGACCTGCGCCAGAGGAAACTCGTCGCCTGAGCGGAACCCCGGCGCAGCCGCCGCGTTGTCGCGGCAGGATGCGACCGGTCCAGGCCAGAGGGGGAATCTCGAAACGAGCGCCGCGCCAGCGGCGGTTGCCGGCTGCCGGTCGCGGCACCGAACGGTCGCCCTCCTTCCTCACATTCGCCCCAATCACCTCGACAATGCGCCTGTCGCCCGAAAGGGGCGGCAGCCCGTTCACGGTTTCGCGCAGCCGAGTGTCCATCAGCGCAGGGATCATCGATCATGACCGACCACGGACGAGCCACCGTCGCCGCCCACCTGCCCTATCTGCGCCGCTATGCCCGCGCCCTGACAGGGTCGCAGGCTGCCGGGGATGCGTGCGTCCGCGGCTGCCTGGAAGCGCTGCTCGCCGACCCGACCCGCGACCGCGCCCAGCTGATGAGCCGCACCGACCTCTTCGTCCTGTTCCACAAGGTGCATGAGCGGCTGGTGTGGTCGCAGGACGACGGCGAGGACGACGACCTGATGGACGACCCGCTCGACCGCGGCGTCGCCCAGCGGGTCCGCGGCCTGTCGGAGCGCAACCGCCAGGTCCTGCTGCTGACCCATACCGAAGGCTTCCCGATCCCCGACGTCGCCCGCATCATCGGCGAGTCGCAGGAAATGACCGTCGACCTGCTGAACCGCGCCTGGGAGGCATTGCGCGCCCAGCCGAGCGCCCAGGTGCTGGTGATCGAGGACGAGCCGATCATCGCGCTCGACATCGCCGGCATCCTCAAGGACATGGGCCACGACGTGATCGGCGTCGCCTCCACCTCCGATCAGGCGATCGCGCTCGCCAAGGCGCGCAACCCAAGCCTGGTGCTGGCCGACGTCCAGCTCGAGGACGGCAGCACCGGGATCGAGGCCGCGACCCGGATCCTGGAGATGCTGTCGGTGCCGGTCGTCTTCGTCACCGCCTATCCCGAGCGCCTGTTGACCGGCGAGCGCATCGAGCCCGCCTTCCTCGTCTCCAAGCCGTTCGAGCCTTCCACCCTCGAAGTGGCGGTGTCGCAGGCGCTGCTCTGCGGTGCCCAGGCGAACATCCTGCGCCGGCCCAAGGTCGCATAGGCAGCACCATTCCGGTTCCGCCCCGGCCGGCCGCCTGCCGGCCGGGGTTCAAGCTCGTTCGCATCCGGCCCGAAACGATCCGGCCGTCGCCGCCCGGCCTTGGCGCTTGCCGGCTCCGTGCATTTTATACAATATCGACGGAACGACCGCCGCGCGCCCGACCGTGCGGCAGGCCAAGAACGTCATACCGGGATGAAACTTCTGCGACCGGCCGCGATTCTCGCGCCGCTCCCCCTCGCCGACGCAGCATTCCGACCACGGAGGGGCGATCCTCATGCCTGAGCCGAGAACGCTCTATGCCAAGATCTGGGACGCGCACGTCGTCGAGACGCTGCCGGACGGGCGCGCGCTGCTGGCCGTCGACCGGCACCTGCTGCATGACGGGGTGGCGATCTATGCCTTCGAGGCGCTGCGGGCCAAGGGCCGCGGGGTGCGACGGCCCGACCTGACGCTGGCCGTCGCCGACCATGTCGTGCCGACCGGCCCGCGCACGGGCGCCATTCCCTACGAGGACGACGACGCCCGGCGCATGGTCGAGCAGATCGAGGCCGGCACCCGCGAGGCCGGCATCACCGCCTTCTCGGTCGGCGACCGGCGCCAGGGCATCGTGCATGTGGTCGGACCGGAACAGGGCTTCGTCCTGCCGGGCACCGTCACCGTGTGCGGCGACAGCCACACCTCGACCCATGGCGCCTTCGGCGCCTATGCCTTCGGCATCGGCATCACCGAGGTCGGCCATGTCCTGGCGACCCAGACCATCAAGCAGCAGAAGTCCAAGGCCATGCGGGTCAGCCTGCGCGGGCCACGGGCGCGCGGCACCACCGCCAAGGACCTGGTGCTGGCGCTGATGCAGCATGTCGGCATAGCCGGCGGCACCGGCCATGTCGTGGAGTACCAGGGGTCGGCCGTCGACGAGCTGTCGATGGAAGAGCGCATGACGCTCTGCAACATGTCGATCGAGCTCGGCGCGCGCGCCGGCCTGGTCGCCCCCGACGAGACCACCTTCGCCTATCTGAAGGGGCGGCCGATGGCGCCCTCCGGCGCACTGTGGGACCAGGCGCTCGCCGCCTGGCGCGAGCTCCGCTCCGACCCCGATGCCGTCTTCGACCGCGAGGTGGAGCTGGACGCGACGAAGCTCGCCCCGCACGTCACCTGGGGCACCAACCCCGGGCAGGCGGCGCCGATCACCGCCGCCGTCCCCGACCCCGCCGCCATCGCCGACCCCGCCGCGCGCGCCGGCATCGCGCGCGCCATCGACTACATGGGGCTGGCCGCGGGCCAGAAGCTGTCCGAGGTGAAGATCGACCATGTCTTCATCGGCTCCTGCACCAACGGCCGCATCGAGGACCTGCGCTCGGCCGTCGAGGTGATCCGCAACCGCCGCGTCGCGCCGGGGGTGACGGCCTGGGTCGTGCCCGGCTCCGGCAGCGTCAAGGCCCAGGCGGAGGCCGAGGGGCTGGACGAGTTCTTCCGCGCCGCCGGCTTCGACTGGCGCGAGCCCGGCTGCTCCATGTGCCTGGCGATGAACGGCGAGCGGCTGCAGCCCGGACAGCGCAGCGCCTCCACCTCCAACCGCAACTTCGAGGGCCGCCAGGGGCGCGACGCACGCACCCATCTGATGAGCCCGGCGATGGCGGCGGCGGCCGCGATCACCGGCCGGCTCACCGACGTCCGCGACCTGCTCTAGGGGCCGACCATGGAACCCTTCATCCGGCACACCGGCATCGCCGCCCCGCTCGACCAGGCGGACGTCAACACCGACATGATCTTCCCGCAGCGCTTCCTGCGCCGCCCGCGCAGCTCCAACCTGGCCGAGTGCTGCTTCCATTCCGTCCGGCACCGCCCCGACGGCAGCCTCGATCCCGCCTTCATCCTGAACCGGCCGCCCTACGACCGGGCGTCGGTCCTGGTCGCCGGGCGCAACTTCGGGTCCGGGTCGAGCCGCGAGCACGCCCCCTGGACCCTCTACGATTTCGGCTTCCGGGCGCTGCTGTCGCCGCTCTTCGCCGACATCTTCAAGAACAACTGCCTCAACAACGGCATCGTCCCGGCCACCCTGCCGGAGGCCGACATCCGGCGCTGCCTGGCGGCGGCGAGCGACCCGCGCACGGCAGAGTTCACCGTCGACCTGGAGGCGTGCGAGGTCCGCAACGCCGCCGTCGGCACGCTCCGCTTCGAGATCGCCGACGCCGATCGCCGGCGCCTGCTGCAGGGCATCGACGAGATCGACGAGACCCTGGGCCGGCTGCCGCAGATCGAACGCCACGAGCAGGAGGCGCGGGCCAGCGCCCCCTGGAACCACGCCCGAAGCGGGGGGAACTGAGACCATGACGCATGCGAACATCCTGGCCGTATCGGGGGACGGCATCGGCCCGGAGATCATGGTCGAGGCGCGCAAGGTCGCCGACTGGTTCGTCGCCCGCCGCGGCCTCGACCTCCACTTCGAGGAGGCCCTGGTCGGCGGCGTCGCCATCGAGGCGATCGGCCGCCCGATCGCCGAGGAGACGATCGAGCAGGCGCGCCGCGCCGACGCCGTGCTGTTCGCCTGCGCGGGCGGGCCGGACTGGGATTTCCTCGAGCCCGGCAAGCGGGCCGGCGACGGTCTCCTGCGCCTGCGCCGCGAGCTGAACCTCTTCGCCAACCTGCGTCCGGTGAAGATGTTCGACGCGCTGGTCGATTCGAGCGCGCTGAAGCCCGAGGCGGTGCGCGGCGTCGACCTCGTGATCATCCGCGAGCTGGTCGGCGGCATCTATTTCGGCGAGCCGCGCGGCATCGAGCCGCTCGGCAACCACGACCAGCGCGGCTTCAACACCGAGACCTATTCCTCGCCCGAGGTCCGCCGGGTCGGCGACGTCGCCTTCCGCCTGGCACGGGCCCGCGGCGGCCACGTCCATTCCGTCGACAAGGCCAACGTCCTGGAGGCCAGCCAGGTCTGGCGCACCGCCATGACCGAGTTCCATGCCTCGACCCATTCCGACGTGCCGCTGCACCACATGCTGGTCGACAATTGCGCGCTACAGATCGTCCGCCGGCCGAGCCAGTTCGACGTCATGGTCATGGGCAACATGTTCGGCGACATCCTGTCGGACTGCGCCGCCGCCCTGACCGGCTCGATCGGCATGCTGCCGTCGGCCTCGATCGGCGCCGCGCGCGAGGACGGCCGCTACCATGGGCTCTACGAGCCGATCCACGGCACCGCCCCCGACATTGCCGGCCAGGGCATCGCCAACCCTTCGGCGATGATCCTCAGCCTCGCCATGCTGTTCGACTATTCGCTCGGCCTGCGCGAGGAGGCGGCGATGATCACGGCCGCGATCGAGCGCGTGCTGGCGGACGGGCTGCGCACGGCCGACCTCGCCCGTCCGGGCGAGGCCAGCGTGTCGACCAGCACCTTCGGCGACGCGGTGGTGGCGGCGCTCGGCTGACCGCGGCGGGCGCGCTGGCCACCGGCCAACGCGTCCCTCGACTTCGCTCGGGATGAGGAGATTTTCTTTATCCCACAAGCACTTCCGCCAGTACGGAAGTCCCTCATCCCGAGCGCAGTCGAGGGACGCGACGACCGACGGGCAGCGCGCGTCCTTCAGCCTTTGATGCGCTGGCCCGCCGGGTCGTAGAAGGGCTTCAGCTGGGCGGTGGCCTGGAACCGCTCCCAGGCGATCTCGATCTCGAAGCGGCCGCCCGCCAGCCATTCGGCCGTGACGCCGTCCGGGTTGGTGACATAGCCCATGCCGAGCGAGGCGCCGATGCGGTGGCCATACATGCCGGACGTGGTGCTGCCGACGAGCTGGCCGTCGCGCCACACCGGCTCCTCGTGGTGCAGGCAGGGCCGGTCGTCCGCCAGGCGGAACTGCACCAGCCGGCGCTTCGGCACCCCTTCCTCGCGTCGGCGCAGCAGCGCCTCGCGGCCGATGAAGCCTCCCGGCTTGTCCCAGGCGACGGCAAAGCCGAGGCCCGCGGACACGGGGTCGTCCTCTCCGGCGATGTCGTGGCCCCAGTGGCGGTAGCCCTTCTCCATGCGGCAAGCATTCATCGCATGGTAGCCGGCATGGGCGAGGCCGAACTCCTGGCCGGCCGCGACGATCGTGTCGAAGACATGGGCCGCGAACTCCGCCGGGATGTAAAGTTCCCATCCCAGCTCGCCGACATAGGTGATGCGGCTGGCGCGGACCGGCGCGTAGCCGATCTCCAGCTCCCGCGACGTCGCGAAGGGAAAGGCATCGTTGGACAGGTCGGCCCCGGTCAGTCGCTGCAGCAGGGCGCGCGACTGCGGTCCCATCAGCCCCAGCATCGGCATGCCGGAGGTCACGTCGACCACGCTGACCCGGGCGTCCGCCGCCACCTGGCGCTCCAGCCAGGCGCGGTCGCGGGTCTGCCCGGCGCCGCCGGTCACCACCAGGAACGCCGTCTCGGCCAGGCGGGTGACCGTCAGGTCCGCCTCGATCCCGCCATGGGGGTTGAGCCACTGGGTATAGATCACCCGTCCCGCCGGCCGGTCGATGTCGGCGGCCGACACCCGGTTCAGCAGCGCCAGCGCATCCGGCCCCTGGACCAGGAACTTGGCGAAGGAGGTCTGGTCGAACAGCGCCACCCGGTCGCGCACGGCGATGCATTCCGCGGCCGTGGCGTCGAACCAGTTCTGGCGGTGCCAGCTGTACTCGTAGGCGGGCGCGCCGCCGGCCGGGCCGAACCAGTTGGGCCGCTCCCATCCCGCCATCTCGCCCATGCAGGCGCCGGCCGCCACCAGGCGGTCATGGAAGGGCGAGCGCCGCGCGCCGCGGGCGCTCTCGACCTGGCGGAAGGGCCAATGCATGGCATAGAGCAGGCCCAGCGTCTCGACCGTGCGGTCGCGCAGGTAGCGCGGATTCGACTGGAACGGCTGCATGCGGCGCACGTCGACGTCGGCCAGGTCCATCGGCGGACGACGGTCGCGGATCCATTCCGCCAGCACCCGGCCGACCCCGCCCGAGCTCTGGATGCCGATCGAGTTGAAGCCGCAGGCGACGAACAGGTCGCGGACCTCGGCCGTCTCGCCCAGCAGGTAGCGGTCGTCGGGGGTGAAGCTCTCCGGCCCGTTGAACCAGGTCTGGATGCCGGCCTCGGCCAGGATCGGCAGGCGGCCGATGGCGCGCTCCAGGATCGGCTCGAAATGGTCCATGTCGGGCGGCAGGCTGTCGAAGGCGAAGTCCTTCGGGATGCCGTCCATGCCCCAGGGCTTGGCGACCGGCTCGAAGGCGCCGACCAGCATCTTGCCGGCATCCTCCTTGTAGTAGGCGCATTCGTCCGGCACGCGCAGCACCGGCAGGTCGCGCGGCACGCCGGCGATCGCCTCGGTGACGATGTAGAAATGCTCGGCCGCGTGGAGCGGCAGCGACACCCCGGCCGCGCGGCCCAGGGTGCGCGACCACATGCCGGCCGCCAGCACCACCGTGTCGGCCCGCAGCTCCCCCTGCGCCGTCACCACGCCGGTCGCGCGCCCGCCCTCGACCAGGATGCGCTCGACGTCGATGCCCTCGAACACCCGGGCGCCGCCCATGCGGGCGCCCTTGGCATAGGCCTGGGTCACGTCGACCGGGTTCGCCTGCCCGTCCTTGGGCAGGAACACCCCGCCGACCACCCCGTCCAGGTCGAGCAGCGGGTACTTCGCCTTGATCTCGGCCGGGCCGATCACGTCGACCGCCAGGCCGAACATCTTGGCCATGGAGGCGCCGCGCTTCATCTCGTGGAAGCGCTCGTCGTTGAGGGCGACCGAGACCGAACCGTTCTGCTTGAAGCCGGTCGACTGCCCCGTCTCCCGCTCCAGCTCGTAGAGCAGCTCCGAGGTGTACTTGGCGAGCTCCGTCATGTTGCGCGAGGCGCGCAGCTGCCCGATCAGCCCGGCGGCGTGCCAGGTGGTGCCGCAGGTCAGCTGCCGGCGCTCCAGCAGCACCACGTCGCGGATCCCCAGCTTGGTCAGGTGGTAGGCGATCGAGCAGCCGATAATGCCGCCGCCGACGATGACCACGTCGGCGCGCGAAGGCAGGGAAACGGGCATGGATTCTCCTAGGAACGGCCGCCCGCGCGGCGGTCGCCGAACACCAGTCCCAGCGCCAGCAGGGTCAAGGTCAGGGCCACCAGCAGGGACGAGATGGCGGCGACGGTGGGATCGATCTCGTCGCGCAGCGCGGTGAACATGCGGCGGGTGAGGGTCGCGTTCTCGCCGCCGCTGATGAAGAGCGCCACCACCACCTCGTCGAGCGAGGTGATGAAGGCGAGCAGCGCGCCCGAGAAGACCGAGAAGCGGATCTGCGGCAGGGTGACGGTCAGGAACGCCACGGGCCGCGAGGCGCCCAGGCTGCGCGCGACGCGCTCCTGGTTCATGTCGTAGCCCTTCAGCCCCGCCAGGACGGTGACGAAGACGAAGGGCATAGCGAGGCACGCATGGGCCAGCACCAGGCCGAGGAGGGTGTTGTTGAGGCCGAGCCGGGCATAGAGAAAGAAGATGCCGATCGAGATCAGGATCAGCGGCAGGATCAAGGGCGCGATCAGCGCCACCTCGACCGCGCGCGCCCATTTCGAGCGCGATGCGTGCAGGCCGTAGGCGGCGAGCACGCCGAGCGGCGTCGCCACCAGCATGGTCAGCACGGCCGCCTTCAGCGACACCCAGGTCGCGTCCCGCCATTCGACCGAGTTGAAATAGACCTCGTACCAACGCACCGAGAACTGCTCCGGCGGGAAGCGCAGGAAGCGCGAGCCGGTGAAGCTCATCGGCACGACGATGATCGTCGGCAGCACCAGGAACAGCACGATCAGGAAGCACAGCGCATAGAGCCAGACGCGGCGGAAGCGCCCGATCGGCACGCCGGAGGCGGTGTCGGCCATCACCGCCCCCCGATGAAGCGCTCGACCCCGAAGAGCCGGTTCATGATCCAGAGGATCGCCAGCGTCACCACCAGCAGCACGACGCCGAGCGCGCTGGCCGCCCCCCAGTCGGAATAGACCGCGACGCTGCGCTCGATCGACATCGACCACATCAGCACCCGGCCGCCGCCCAGCACTGCCGGGGTGACGTAGAAGCCCAGGCACAGCACGAACACCAGCACGGTCCCGGCCAGCAGCCCCGGCAAGGTCAGCGGAAAGAACACCTGCCAGAAGGACTTGAGCGGCGAGGCGCCGAGGCTGGCCGCCGCCTTGACATAGTCGCGGTCGACCGCGGCCATCGCCGCATAGAGCGGCAGCACCATGAAGGGCAGCATGATCTGCGTCATGCCGATCGCGGTGCCGGTGAAGTTGTGGACGAGGCGCAGCGGCGCCTCGATCAGGCCGATGTCCTGCAGCCAGACATTGACCACGCCGCGGCGCTGCAGCAGCACCAGCCACGCATAGGTGCGCACCAGCAGCGAGGTCCAGAACGGGAACAGCACGCAGACGAAGATGAGCGCCCGCCAGACGGTCGAGGTCTGGCTCATCAGGTAGGCCAGCGGATAGCCGAGCGCGGCACAGATGGCGGTGACGAGGAAACTGAGCTCGAAGGTGGTCTGGAAGCTGCGCGTATAGGCCGGATGCAGCATCCGCGCATAATGGTCGAGCGTGAACCCGCCCTGCTCGTTCAGGAACGACAGGGCGAAGAGCCAGCCGATCGGCAGGAACACCACGACGGCGATCATCAGCACGGCCGGCGAGCACAACAGGAAGAGCCCGCGCGCCTCCCGACGTTCGGCCGCGGCCAGCGCCGCGGAATTGGCGGCTTCGGTCACGCCGACCGCTCCGCGGCGACCAGGATGGTGTCTTCCGGGTGCAGGCCGAGCGCGATCGGCTCGCCCGCCTGGGGCAGGCGGCGCAGCGCCTCGCGCCGGGTCGGCTGGCGCATGGTGATGCGCTCGCCGCCCGCCACCCGCACCTGGAGCAGGAAGCTCTCCCCCTGGTAGACCGAGCCCTCGACCACGCCGTCGATGCGGTTGCCGGCCCCGTCGCCCGCGCCCGCGCCCTCGACGATATCCAGCTTCTCGGGCCGGACCACCAGCAGGGCGGCCCCGTCCGACATGGGCGGCGGCCCCGCCAGCGCCAGCGCGCGGTCGCCGAGCCGGGCGACGCCACCCGCCACCGTGACCGGCAGGAAATGCGATTCGCCCACGAAGTCGGCGACGAAGCGGTTGGCCGGCCGCTCGTAGAGCCGGTTGGGCGTGTCGATCTGGGCGAACCGGCCCTGGTCGATGACCGCGATGCGGTCCGACATGGTCAGCGCCTCGCGCTGGTCATGGGTGACGTAGACCGTGGTGATGCCGAGCCGCTCGTGCAGCTGGCGGATCTCGATCTGCATCTGCTCGCGCAGCTTCTTGTCGAGCGCCGACAGCGGCTCGTCCATCAGCAGGATGCGCGGCTCGAAGACGATGGCGCGGGCCAGCGCCACGCGCTGCTTCTGCCCGCCCGACAGCTGGTCGACCCGGCGCTCGCCATAGCCCTGGAGCTGGACCAGGGCCAGGGCCGCCTCGGCCCGCCGCGCGATCTCCGCCTTGGCGACGCCGCGCAGGCGCAAGGGATAGCCGACATTGCCGGCCACGCTCATGTGCGGGAAAAGCGCGTAGTTCTGGAAGACGATGCCGATGTCGCGCTTGTGCGGCGGGGTCAGCACCATCTCGGTCTCGCCGAAGCGGATCGAGCCGGAGTCGGGCCGCACGAACCCCGCCAGCACCATCAGCAGGGTCGTCTTGCCGGACCCGGATGGGCCCAGCAGCGTCACGAACTCCCCTGCCGCGATGTCGAGGCTGACGGCATCCAGCGCCCGGAAGCGCCCGTAGGTCTTGGTCACCTCCCGGATGGTGACGGTGGGCGCGGTGCGGGAGGCGGTCATGCCCGTCCCTCGCCCGCGGCCCGTCCGGGAACGGCCGGCGTCACTCCTGGATGAACTGGTCGAAGCGCTTGGTCACCGCGTCGAGATTGTCGGCCCACCACTTCACGTCCAGCGTGAAGGACGTCTTCAGGTTCTCGGGCGAGGACGGCAGGCCCTTGGCCAGTTCCGGGGAGATGATCCCGGTCTCGTAGGCCTTGGCGTTGGCCGGGCCGTAGTTGATGTGCAGCGGCAGCCGGGCCTGCGCCTCCGGCGTCAGCATGTGGGCCATCGCCTTCATCGCCAACGCCTTGTTGGGCGCGCCCTTGGGGATCGCCCAGCAGTCGGCCAGGATCATCTGCTGGTTGAAGGTGAGGTCGGCCTTGGCCCCCTCCTTCATCACCGCCTGCACGCGGCCGTTCCACAGGCCGATCATGTCGATCTCGCCATCGTTGATCAGCTGCGCGGAGGCGGCCCCCGACGGCCACCAGGCGACGATGTGCGGCTTCAGTTCGCGCATCTTCTTGAAGGCGCGGTCGACGTCGAGCGGATAGAGCTTCTGCGGGTCGACCCCGTCGGCGATCAGGGCCGCCTCCAGGTTGTACATCGGGCTGCGCCGCATCGAGCGCCCGCCCGGGAAGTCCTTGAAGTTGTACATGTCGGCCCAGCCCTGGGGCTTCTTGTCCTTGTACGTCTTCGTGTTCCAGGCGATCACGTTCGAATAGACGAGGTTGGCGACCCAGTAGTCCGACTTCATGTCGGCCGGGATGCCGTCGGTCTTGACCACCGCAGGGTCGAGCTTCTCCAGATTCCCTTCGCGCTCCAGCAGGATGCAGCCGTTGGTGCCCTGCTGCACCAGGTCCCAGGTGACCCGGCCGGACTTGACCTGCGCGCGCACGTCGGCGACGCCGGACGTCGTGTCCTCCTTGATGGTGATGCCGAGGTCCTTGGCCGCCGGCTCGAACCACGCCTTGCGCTGCGCGTCCTGGTAGGCGCCTCCCCAGGAGGAGACGGTAATCGATTGCTGCGCCGCCGCCGGCAGCGCCAGCAGGCCGACCGCGACGGCCACGAATGCACCGCTCTTGCCAGACATGTTCTCGTCCCCCTGTCGGACCGTTTCTCGCCGAACGTTAGACCTGCCCCCCGGCCGCACGCAAGCGATGGCGAAGGCCGCGATCCCGTGCCACCATCCATCCGATCAGCAATCAGAGGTCAGGCAACATGGCACTGCATTTCGATCGGTCGGAGTTCGCCGACCGCATCGCCCGGGCGCGGGCGCGACTCGCCGAGGACGACCTGGACGCGGTCGTCCTGTTCGCCCAGGAGAGCCTCTACTACCTGACCGGATTCGACACGAGCGGCTTCGTCTTCTTCCAGTGCGCGGTGCTGACGCGCGACGAGCGACCGATCGTCCTGCTGACCCGCCGCCCGGACCTGGAACAGGCCCGCCGCACCTCGATCATCGAGGATATCCGCCTGTGGTACGACGCCGAGAGTGCCGACCCGTCGCGCGAGCTGCAGGCGATCCTGGACGAGCTCGGCCTGAAGGGGGCGCGCGTCGGAGTCGAGACCGCGACCCATGGCCTGACCGGCTTCAACTGGGAGCGGGTGCGCACCCGCCTCGACGGCTGGTGCCGCCTGGTGCCGGGCGCGGAGACGGTGCGCTGGCTGCGCCTCGTCAAGTCGCCGGCCGAGATCGCGTATGTCCGGCGTGCGGCCGAACTCGCCGACGACTCGCTGGAAGCGATGCTGGCGACCGCGCGGCCGAACGTCTTCGAGGGCAGGATCGCCGCGGCCGGCGTGGCCGCCATCCTGGCCGGCGGCGGCGACATGCCCCCGTCGGGCCCGGTGCTTGGATCCGGCGACCGGGCGCTGCTGGTGCGCAGCGCCACCGGCTACCGCGACCTCGACGCCGTCGACCAGCTGACCATGGAGTTCGCCGGCAGCTACCGCCACTATTGCGCCTGCCTGATGCGCACCATCGCCGTCGGCCAGGGCAACGACCGCCAGCGCCGCATGTTCGAGGTGACCCGCGACGCGATGGCGGCGATGACCGAGGCGGCCCGACCCGGCAACATCCTGGGCAACATCGACGACGCCCACCGCCGGGTCTACGATCAGGCCGGCTTCGGCGACTTCCGCATGTCCGCCTGCGGCTACTCGCTCGGCGCCAACTTCCGCCCGAGCTGGATGGACGTGCCGCCGATGCTCTACAGCGGCAACGTCATCCCGGTGCAGCCGGGCATGGTGCTGTTCCTGCACGCCATCCTGATCGACGCGCCGGGCAACCTCGCCATGTCGCTCGGCCATACCGTGGTGGTGGGCGAGACCGGGGCCGAAATCCAGAGCCGCCTCACCCCCGACTACCACGTCGCGGTCTGAGCCATGGCGACCGACCGCGACCAGATCCTCGCCTGGATCGAGGCGGAGCGCGACGGGATCGTCGCCCTCCTCCAGCGCCTGGTGCGCGCCCGCAGCCCCAACCCGCCCGGCGACACGCTGGCCGCCGCCGCCGTGGTCGGCGAGCGGCTGGATGCCGAGGGCCTGCCCTACCGCATCGTCGCGCCCAACCCGGTGATGCCGAACTTCATCGGCACCTTCGACGGCGCCCTGCCCGGCCGGCACCTGGTGCTGAACGGCCATATCGACGTCTTCCCGGTGGCGAGCGACCATGGCTGGAGCCGCGACCCCTGGAGCGGCGACATCGTCGACGGCAAGCTCTACGGCCGCGGTGCCGCCGACATGAAGCCCGGCACCACCGCCTCCATCATCACCTACGCCCTGCTGCACCGGCTGCGCGACCGGCTGAAGGGCCGGCTGACGCTGACCGCCGTCTCGGACGAAGAGACCTTCGGCCCGTGGGGCGCCCGCTGGCTGATGGACCACGAGCCCGAGGTGCTGGGCGACTGCTGCCTGAACGGCGAGCCGTCCGGCCCCAACACCATCCGCTTCGGCGAGAAGGGCCCGATCTGGCTGCGCTTCACGGTGCGGGCGCCGGGCGCGCACGGCGCCTACACCCACACCGGCAGCGCCACCCTGACCGCGACCCGGCTGATCGGCGAGCTGCAGCGGCTGGAGGAGCTGCAGGCGGACCTGCCGCACAACGTCATGGCCGCGATCGACGAGGCGTCGGCCGCCGCCGACGCGGCCATGGGCCAGGGTGCGGGCGCCATCGTCGGCAAGGTGACCCTCAACATCGGCCTGCTCAACGGCGGCGTGAAGGTCAACATGATCCCCAGCGAATGCACCTTCGAGGCCGATATCCGCCTGCCGCCCGGCATGACCCGCGAGCGGGTGATGGCCGAGGTCGAGCGCATGCTGGCCGCCTATCCGGGGGTCGAGATGGAGGAGACGGGCTGCAACCTGCCCTCCTACTGCGACCCCTATGGCGAGATGGTCGGCATCCTGCAGAAGAACGTGCAGGCGCTGGCGGGGCATCGCCCGACGCCGATCGTCGGTCTGGGCGGCACCGACGCCCGCCTGTGGCGCTACCGGAACATCCCGGCCTACGTCTATGGCGTCTATCCGCACGGCATGGGGTCGCACGACGAGCATGTCGACATCGAGGAGTTCCTCCATGTCGTGCGCACCCATGCGCTCTCGGCCTACGACTACCTGATGGCGAGCTGACCGGCATGGCGCTCCATCCCGACCTGATCCTGCATGGCGGCCGGATCGCCACGCTCGATGCCGCCGGCACCGTGGTCGAGGCCCTGGCGGTGCTCGGCGGGCGCATCGTCGCCCGCGGCAGCGACGCCGAGATCATGGGCCTGGCCGGCCCCGGCACCCGCATGATCGACCTGGCCGGCCGCACCGCCATCCCCGGCATCGTCGATTCGCACTGCCACCCGGACAGCTACGCCGCCCGGCTCGCCCGCTGGCACGATGTCGGGCCGGCCGCGATCGCCGACCGGGGAGCCCTGCTCGACCGCATCGCGCGGGCCTGCCGCGACCTGCCGGCGGACGGCTGGTTCGCCGGCTACCGCTTCAACGACCACAAGAGCGGCGGCTTCCCGATCCGGGAGGAGCTGGACGCGGCCTCGGGCGGCCGGCCGGTCTTCATCCTGCGCACCGACGGGCATCTCGGCGTCGCCAGCAGTGCGGCGTTCGCCGCCTGCGGCATCTCCGACAATGCCGAGGACCCGCCCTTCGGGCGCTTCGACCGCCACCCGGCGACCAACCGCTTCACCGGCCTCCTGCGCGAGACGGCCACCCACATCTTCCTGGCGGAGATCCATGGCGGCGACACCGAGCAGCAGATCGCGGGCGGCCTGAAGCAGGTCTTCGCCGACTGGAACCGCTACGGCATCACCACGGTCTACAACTCGCTCGCCGGCGCCCGCTCGATCCGCGCCTACCAGCTGCTGGAGGCCGAGGGCGGCTTGACGATGCGGGTCGGCATCATCGTCAGCGGGCGCGAGGACGGGCTGGTCGAGAGCTACGCCGCCGCCGGCATCCGCTCCGGCTTCGGCAGCGACTGGGTCCGGGTGATCGGCGTCGAATGGTGCCCGGACTGCTCCACCTCCGGCCGCACCGCCGCCTACTACGAGCCCTATGTGGGCAAGCGGATCGAGGGCGAGCCCGAGAACAATTGCGGCATGCTGCTCTACGAGGCCGACGACCTGAAGCGGCGCGCCACCCTGGCCCACAAGGCCGGCCTGCAGGTGATGATCGAGGGATTGGGCGACCGCGGCATCGACTTCGCGCTCGACGCCATCGAGGCCGCGCTCACGGCGCACCCGGTCGCCGACCACCGCATGCGGGTCGAGCATTGCTGCTACGTCACCCCGCCGATCCTGGAGCGGATCAAGCGGCTGGGGGTGGTCGATTCCTCGGCCACCGGCTTCATGTACGACCTGGGCGACGGCTACATCGCCAACCGCGGCCAGGAGGCGATGCGCTGGATGTGGCCGCACCGCAGCCTGATCGATGCCGGCATTCCCGCCCCCGGCCATTCCGACGCCATGGTCTGCCAGGCCAACCCGTTCGTCGCCATCTGGTCGATGGTCAACCGCAGGAGCGACAGCGGCGGCGACCTCGACATCCGCGAGGCGATCACGGTCGACGAGGCCTTGCGCGCCTACACCATCCTCGGCGCCTGGTCGGGCCGCGAGGAGGCGATCAAGGGGTCGCTGGAGGTCGGCAAGCTGGCCGACATCGCGGTGCTCGACCGCGACCCCTACACCATCCCGGCCGACGAGCTGCGCCGGGTCCGGGTGGACGTGACGATCGTCGACGGGAGGATCTGCCATGGCGGATAGCGATCGCATCGTGCTCTCGGGCACGGCGCCCCTGCCCCGTTCGCTGTGGGCGGCGACCGCCCGCCCGCCGATCACCGCCCCGCCGCTGAAGGGCGAGGAGGCGGCCGACGCGGTGGTGGTCGGCGGCGGCTTCACCGGCCTGTCGGCGGCCCTCCACCTGGCCGAGCGCGGGCTGAAGCCCGTATTGCTCGACGCGGCGGAGCCCGGCTGGGGGGCGTCGGGCCGCAACGGCGGCCAGGTGATCGCCGGCCTGAAGGCCGACCCGGCGGAGATCATCGCCGAGTTCGGGCCGGTGCGCGGCAAGGCGATCGTCGACCTGCTCGACGGCACCGCCGACTTCGTCTTCGACCTGATCGCCCGCCACGGCATCGCCTGCGACGCCTCGCGCGCCGGCTGGGTGCAGGCGGCCCATTCCGAGGGGGCGCTGGCCCGGGTCGCCGCCCGCGTCGCCGACTGGCAGGGGCACGGTGCCCCGGTGCGGCTGGCCGACAAGGCCGAGATGGCCCGCATCCTCGGCACCGAGGACTATGTCGGCGGCATGATCGACGCCCGCGGCGGCGCGCTCAACCCGCTCGGCTATGCGCGCGGGCTGGCCGATGCGGCGCAGCGGCTGGGCGCGCGCATCCATGGCGGATCGCCGGTGACCGCGATCGAGCAGCGCGGCCGGGACTGGCGGGTCGCGACCGCGGCGGGCGCCGTCACCGCGCCCAGGGTGCTGATCGGCACCAACGCCTATACGACGGATTTCTGGCCGGGCCTGGCGGCCAGCGTCGTCCCGGTCTCCAGCTTCCAGATCGCCACCGTGCCGATCGGCGACAATCTGCGCCGCACCATCCTGCCCGAAGGTCACGTCCTGTCCGACACGCGCCGCCTGCTGCGCTATTTCCGGCTCGACGCGCGCGGTCGCATGGTCATGGGCGGCCGCGGCACCTTCAAGGACGATCCCGGCGCGAACGACACCGTCCGGCTGCGCCGCTGGGTCGGGCAGCTGTTCCCGGCCTTGGCCGACATCGAGTACGAGCATCACTGGGCGGGCCGCGTCGCCGTCAACCTGGCGCACCGCGCGCAGCTGCACAGCCTGGCGCCCGGCGTGTGGGCCGGCCTCGGCTACAATGGCCGCGGCGTCGCCATGGCCTCGCGCATGGGTGCGCTCCTCGCCGACCTCGCCACCGGCACCCCGCCCGAACAGGTCGCCTTCCCGATCACGCCCCTGCGCCCGATCCCCTTCCACGGGCTGCGCCGCGCGGTGCTGCCGGTGATGACGGCGTGGTACGGCGTGCTGGACCGGGTGACGCGCTAGTTCATATGCTTTTACATATGTTCGATGCAGAAACATATGTGATACTGCATCAATGGCCTATGCAAACGAAGAGGTGCTGGCGGCGCTGCGCGATGCGCGCAAGCGCGCCGGCCTCAGCCAGCGGGCGCTGGCGGCGAAGGTCGGCTGGCCGCAGAGCCACCTTTCCCGGATCGAGCGCGGGCACGTCGACCTGCAGCTCTCCAGCCTGATCCAGCTCGCCCGCGCCCTCGGGCTGGAGCCGGTCCTGGTGCCGGCGCGGCAGCTGGGCGCGATCCGGTCGCTGCTGGCCCCGGAGGCCGGGGAAGCCCGGCGCTCGCCGTATGACCTCGGCTCGGAAGACGACGATGGCTGACGATCCGCGCCTTGCCGTCGAGCTGCACGGGCGTCGGATCGGCAACCTGACGCTCTTTCCCGGCGAGCGGACGGTCTTCGCCTTCGATCCCGAGTATATCGACGATCCGGACCGGGCAACGCTCGGGCTCGCCTTCCAGGACGGGGCGGGCCGGCTCGTCACCGACATCCGGCCGACCCGGGTCCGGCTGCCGCCGTTCTTCAGCAACCTGCTGCCCGAAGGGCCGATGCGGGATTTCCTCGCCCGGCGGGCCGGCGTCCATCCGCGGCGCGAGTTCGCGCTGCTGCGCATCCTGGGCCGTGACCTGCCAGGAGCCTTGCGGGTTGTGGCACCGGACGCGGACGTTCCCTTGTCCGGGCCGGAAGCCGGCCCGGCCCGTGCAACGGAACCGGGCGCTCACGGCCCCTTGCGATTCTCGCTCGCCGGCGTGCAGCCCAAATTCTCGGCCAGCATCGCGACCGCCAACCGGCTGACGATCCCCGCCGAGGGCATCGGCGGCTCCTGGATCGTCAAGCTGCCCTCGGCGGTCCATGCCGGACTGCCGGAGAACGAATTCTCCATGATGCGCCTGGCCGCCCTGGTCGGCATCGCGGTACCGGAGGTCCGGCTGGTCGGGCCGCAGGCGATCGACGGGCTGCCGGCGGGGGTGCCGTTCGACGCCGGGCAGGCGCTGGCGGTCCGCCGCTTCGACCGCGGGCCGGACGGGCCGGTGCATATCGAGGACTTCGCCCAGGTCTTCGGCCTCTTCCCGGAGCAGAAGTACGAGCGGGCCAGCTACCGCAACATCGCCGAGGTCATCCGCGCGGAGACGGACCAGGCGAGCCAGGACGAGTTCATCCGCCGGCTCGTCTTCAACACCCTGATCGGCAATGGCGACATGCACCTCAAGAACTGGTCGCTGATCTACCCCGACCGCCGGCGGCCCCGACTGGCGCCGGCCTATGATCTTGTTTCGACCATCGTCTACCTGCCGGGCGACGACAGCGCCCTCAGGTTCGGCCGCACCCGGCGGATGGAACAGTTCTCCGCGGACGAATTGTCCTACCTGGCCGCCAAATCCGGCCTGCCCGAACGGCCGACGTTGCGCATCGCCCGAGACACGGTGGACCGCACGCGGGAAGCCTGGACACGCGAGGCCCCGCACCTTCCCATCCCGCGCGCGGCGGTCGCGGCGATCGACGCGCACATGGCGCGGGTCCCCATCGCCAGCGGGTAGCGCCTCACCCAGCCTGGGCCGCATGCTGGCGGAAGAAGCGCAGCATCTCGCGGCTGGCGTCCGGCCCGCGTGGCTCGGTGTAGGAGCCGGCCTTGCTGCCGCCCGACCAGGCATGGCCGGCGCCGTGCAGCACCCACTGCTCGAAGACCGATCGCCCGGCGCCGTCGGCATGCAGGGTGCGGGTATAGCGCATGCCGCCGGGCGCCACCCCCTCGTCGACCGCCACCCGCAGGCCGTCGGCCGCGCCAGCCAGCACCTGGGCGATGACCTGGTCGCCGTTGACCGGGTTGACGGTGCGGTCGCGGTCGCCGTGGAAGACGATGGTCGGGACGCCCCCCGCCACAGTGCCGGCGCGCGGCGCGGGTGACCCGCCCTGGCGCATGGCGGCGAAGGCCGACGGGACGTCGCGCGCGGCGCCACAGGCCAGCCCGGAATGCACCCCGACCGCGCCGTACAGGTCAGGATAGGTCGCCCCCATGACGGCGGCGGCCGCCCCGCCGGCCGACAGGCCCGCGACATAGACCTGGCCCGGCAGGACGGCATGGTCGCGCAGGATGTCGCGGGTGATGCCGGCGATGAGGGCCGGCTCGCCACGGTCGCGCTGCTGGTCGCCGGCGTTGAACCAGTTCCAGCACCGCGAGGGATTGGCGCTGCGCGGCTGCTCGGGGTAGGCGACGAGGAAGGTCTCCTCCTCGGCCAGCGCGTTCATCCGGGTGCCGGCGGCGAAATCCTCCGGCGACTGGGTGCAGCCGTGCAGCATGACGACCAGCGGCACCGGGCGCGCGTCATGGCTACCCGGCACATACAGCCGGTAGTCCCGGGTCCCGGCCGGCCCGGCGTGGGATCGCGCCTCGAAGGTGCCACGCCCGGACGGCGCCTCGCCCGGGCCGGGCGCCGACGGCGCCGGCCGCGCGCCGGGGCGGTATTTCCGCAGCCGCTCCAGGATTCCGCCCCACAGGCCGGCCATCTGTGCCGGCCCGGGTCCGGCGTCCCCGCCTTCCGGCCGTGCCGTCCAGGTGCCGTCGCCGGTCGCGGGCGCCGCCATGTCGATCACCCCCGGCTCGGCCGGCGGCGGCTTCCCGCCCGCCGCCCCGCCCCGCAGCAGCCGCATGGCCTCGGCCAGGCGGCCCTGCCGGGTGAGGCGGGTTGCCTCCATCATGTCCACGCCCGATCGGCTGTTCATGTCAAACGCGCTCCTGTGTTGGCTTGGGAAGCATGGCTATCGGATGCGCCCGGCGAGCGCGGCCTTGACCGCGGCCGGCGCATGCAGCGCCCCCAGGACGTGGATGGATGCGATGGTGTCGAGGGCGAGTTCGGGCGACACGTCGTCGGCGATGACCGCCAGCCCCAGCACCTGGATGTGGATGCGCTCCCCGACCGCGCGCAGCGCCTCGAGGTCCGGCCGGCCATAGCGGCGCAGGCCGAGGTCGAGCCGGTGATGCTCGACCGACTTGCGAACGGTGTCGCGGTGGCGCTCGAGCTGCTGGCGGATGGCGGTGCGGATGAAGTCCGAGCGGTTCGCGTAGAACCCCTCCTGGACCAGCAGGTCGATATGGCCGAGGTCGACATGCACGAGATTGATCGTGATCTTCTCGCTCTCCGGCACCGCCATGCGACCCTCCATTCGCCATCCATGTGGATGGTATATGGATGGCAATGTGAGGATCGCAAGGGACAGCCAACCCGTGCTATCGAAGCGGGATGAGAAGCGCGGCAGCTCCACCCCCTGATCGTTCGACGCGGCCCACGCGGGTCCTGGTGCTCGGTGGGACGGGCTCGATCGGCGCGCCGATCCTGCGCTGGCTGGCCGCGCGCGGCCACGAGGCCATCGTCCTGGCCCGCTCCGACGCCTCGGCCGCGGCGGCCACCCGCCTTGGCGCCGCATCGATCGTCCGCGGCGACATCGCCGCCCCCGACTGCTGGGTCGGCGCCCTGCCCGACCTGGATGCGGTCGTCCACATGGCGTGCGACTTCGCGGGCCCGATGGCCGCGGTCGATGGCGTCCTTATCGACGCCCTGCTGCCGCGGCTGGCGGCGCAGCCGGACCGGCCGCGCTTCGTCTATACCGGCGGCTGCTGGCTGTTCGGCGCGACCGGCGACGTCGTCGCGACAGAAAAGACGCCGATGTCGCCCTTGCCGGCCTTCGCCTGGATGGTGCCGCATGCCGAGCGGATCCTCGGCAGCCAGGCGGTCGACGGCATCGTCATCCATCCGGCCATGGTCTATGGCGACGGCGCCGGGGGCGTCTTCCGCCGCTTCGCGCGCGAGGCCGTCGACCGCCCGGCCATCCGCGTCGTCGGCGGCGAGGCCGTGCGCTGGCCGCTGGTGCATTGCGACGACCTGGCCCAGCTCTACGGGCTCGCGCTGGAACGTGCGCCGCGCGGCGCCAGCTACATCGGCGCGGCCGTCGAAGGGCTCGCGGTCGGCCGGATCGCCCGCGCGTTCGCCGGTCGCTTCGGCACGCCGGAACGAACGCCGGCGGTCATATCCGCCGACTCGATCGCGCTCGAACTCGGGCCATGGGCCCGCGGCTACGCGCTGGACCAGCGCCTGAGCGGGGCCAAGGCGCGACGCGAGCTCGGCTGGGCGCCGCGGCATCTCGACCCGGAGGCCGAGATCGCGGCGCTGCCCTGACATGGAGGCGTAGAAGTTTGCAATCAAAGGACTTTTTCCGGCCGCGGGCCGTGATGGTGGATGTGGATGGCGTGCTCGTGCGCGGGCGGCCCGACGACGGGCGACGCTGGTCGACCTCGCTCGAGGAGGATCTCGGCCTTGCGGTCGAGGCGCTGCAGCGGGCGTTCTTCGCGATCCACTGGGACGAGGTGCTGACCGGCCGGGCGACCCTCGACGATCGCCTGGCCCCCGTCCTCGCCGCGATCGCCCCGCACCTGACCGTCAACCGTCTGGTCGACTACTGGTTCCGGCAGGATTCGCGTCTGGATCGCGACCTGCTACGCCAGCTGGAGCGCATTCGCGCCCGCGGGATCGGGATCCATCTCGCGACCAACCAGGAGCACCGTCGCGCCCGCTACCTGATGGAGACGGTCGGGCTGGAGAAGCATGTCGACGGCATCTGCCATTCGGCGGCGCTGGGCTGGCGCAAGCCGGAGCCCGAATTCTTCCAGGCGGCAGCGGCGCGTGCCGGCTTGCCGGCGGCGGACCTGCTGCTGATCGACGATCTGGCCGAGAACATCCACGCCGCGGCGGCGGCGGGCTGGCAGACGCTCCACTGGACCGGCGATGCGGCCGCGGCGGAGCGCCTGGAAGCCATCATGGCTTCGTGAACCGGTCGGGCGATCGGCTGCGCGCCGACCGCCCGGGCACGATTCAGGAGAGTTCGGCCCGCACGATCGCCGCGCCCTCCGCCAGGGCCTTCAGCTTGCCGAAGGCGGTCGCCCGCGGCAGGTACTTCATGCCGCAGTCGGGTGCGGGGATGATGCGGTCGGCCGGGGCGAACTTCAGCGCCTCGCGGATGCGCGCCGCCACGGTCTCGGGCGTCTCGATCGCCTTGTCGCCAAGGTCGATCACCCCCACCAGCACCTTCTTGGGCGCAAGGTCGGCGAGCACGCCGAGGTCGAGATGCGGCTGGGCCGCCTCGATCGAGATCTGGTCGGCGTTGCATTCCGACAGCTGGGCCAGGAACGAGTAGCCGGTCGGCTTCTCGCCCGGCACCACCGCGGCATAGCCGAAGCACAGATGGACGATGGTCGGCACCGTCAGCCCCTCGACGGCTCGGTTGATCGCCTTGACCGCGTAGCGCGACGCCAGCTCGGGGTTGTTGCGCAGCCACGGCTCGTCGAGCTGGATGAGGTCGGCGCCGGCCGCCTGCAGGTCCTTGGCCTCGGCGTTCACCGCCGCGGCGAAGTCCATGATCATCTCCTCCTCGTCAGCGTAGAACTCGTTCTTCGCCTGCTGGCTCATGGTGAACGGGCCCGGCAGGGTGATCTTGGCGGTGCGGTCGGTGTTGGCGCGCAGGAACTCCATGTCGCGCACCTCGACCGCATGGGTGCGGCGGATGCGCCCGACCACCCGCGGCACCAGGGTCACGGCGCCGGCGCGGCTGACGATCTCGCCCGGGGTCTCGGCATCGACGCCGTCGAGCGCGGTGGCGAGGCGGTTGGAATAGCTCTCGCGGCGGATCTCGCCGTCGGTGACGATGTCGATGCCGGCGCGCTCCATGTCGCGGATGGCGACCACCGTGGCGTCATCCTGGGCCTGCTCCAGATACTCCTCCGGCACCCGCCACAGGTCGGTCAGGCGCACGCGCGGCACGATCTTCGACAGCAGCACGCGGTTGGCGAGCCAGTCCGGCTGCGGGTAGCTGCCGACCACGGTCGTCGGCAAGAGACGCTGGGTCATCGGAACTCTCCTCATGGCGGCCCGCCCGCGGCGGGACGGGTATGGAATCAGGCGACGGCGGGCGTCGCGGTGGCCGGGCTCGGCGTGCGCGCGGCGATGGTGCGACCCTGGCGTCCGGCCGTCTGCCAGACGACGGTGCGGCGCTCGACCCAGCGGGCAAGCAGGTCGAACAGCACCGACAGGACCAGGATCAGCAGGACGGCCGCGAACACCCGCGGGCTGTCGAGGATGGTGCGGTAGCGGCTGACGAGGTAGCCGATGCCGGCCGCCGAGGTCAGCATCTCGGACACCACCACGCCGATGATGGTGAGGGCGCCGCCGAGCCGGAGGCCGGCCAGCACGGTCGGGATCGAGGCCGGGATGATGACGCGCGCGATCTGCTGCCAGATGGTGGCGCCCATGCTGCGCGCGGCCAGCAGGAGCTGCGGGTCGATCGTGCGGATGCCGGCCGCGGTCGACAGCATGACCGGGAAGAAGCCGTAGATGCCGGCGAACGCGATCTTCGATTCCGAGCCGATGCCGAACCAGGCGGTGAAGATCGGGTAGAGGATGACGATCGGCACCGCGTAGAGGCTGGAGAAGACCGGCAGCAGCAGGTTGCGCAGGACCGCGATGCCGCCGACCAGCGCCCCCACCAGGATGCCGACGCCGCAGGCGATCAGCATGGCGAAGCCAACCTCGTAGAGCGTCACCAGCAGGTTCTGCCCATACTCGGCGCGGCCCTCGTAGAGCACCGCCAGCGTCTTCGACAGGGCCGGCAGGAACAGCTCCGGCACGACCTTGGTGCGGGGCACCAGTTCCCACGCCAGGAGCAGGCCGGCCAGGATGAGCCAGCGGACGGTGGCGGGGGCGGGTCTGCGCATCCGTGTCCCCTCCTCAGTCCGGCTTGCGGATCTGCTGCCAGATGCGCTCGCGCAGGCGGCCGAAGCGGTCGGTCGCCATCATCTCGTAGGTGCGCGGCCGCGGCAGGTCGACCTCGATCCGGTCGATGATGCGGCCGGGCCGGGCCGACATCACCAGCACCTCGTCGGCCAGGTAGACCGCCTCCGTCAGGCTGTGGGTGATGAAGACCACCGTCTTGCTGGTCTGCGACCAGATGCGCAGCAGCTCGTGGCCCATGGTCATCCGCGTCTGCTCGTCCAGCGCCGCGAACGGCTCGTCCATCAGCAGCACCGGCGGGTCCTGCACCAGCCCGCGGGCGATCGAGACGCGCTGCTTCATGCCGCCGGACAGTTCGTGCGGGTAGCGGCCGCCGAAGCCGTCCAGGCCGACCAGATTCAGCATGCTGGCGGACCGCCGGTGCCGCTCCGCCGCCGGGACGTGGCGCAACGCCAGCGGGAACTCGACATTCTCCATCGCCGTCTGCCAGGGGAACAGGCTCGCCTCCTGGAAGACCACGCCGACCCGCTGCGGATCGGGGTCGAGGATCGGCCGCCCGGCGCACAGGATGGTGCCGCTGGTCTGGCGCCGCAGCCCCGCCATCATCATCAGCAGCGAGGTCTTGCCGCAGCCGCTCGGGCCGACGATGACGGTAAATCGCCCGGCGCCGACCGTCAGCGTGATGTCCTCCAGCGCCGGCACCCGGCCGTCGCGGCCCTCGTAGACGTGGCTGACGCCCGCGACTTCGACCGACGCCCCGGCGGCGCCCACCCGGCCCGGGGTCACGTCCGCCAGCTGCTGCATTTCGTTTCCATCCAGCGAATGGTCTCGTTGAAGAAGATCGCCACCATCGACAGCAGGATCACCCCGGCGAACAGCTGGCGCATCTGGAAGTTCTCGCCCCAGTTGGCGATCAGGTGGCCGATGCCGGTGCGCGACGCATACATCTCGGCGATCATCACCGCCGTGAAGTTGAAGATCATGGCGATCCGCAGCGTCTCCAGCAGGATCGGCACCATGCTCGGCACATAGACCCGGAACAGGATCTGCCGTCGCGTGGCGCCATAGGAGCGCGCCACCAGCACATGCTCGGGCTTCACCGATTCGACCGCCGCCGTGGCACTCATGATGACGATGAAGAGCGTCGAGAAGACCGCGTAGGCGACCTTCTGGTGGAAGCCGATGCCCAGCACCAGGATGAACACCGGCAGGAAGATCGATTTCGGCACGCTGAAGACATAGAAGAGCATCGGCTTGAAGATCTCGCCGAAATACTCGCTCTCCGCCACCGCCACGCCGATCAGCGCGCCAAGCGGCACGGCGATGACGAAGGCGACCACCACCTCGGCGGCGGTCACCATCATCGCCTCCTGCACGTTGGCCCGGCCGACGAGCTGCAGCAGCATCGACAGCACGTCGCTCAACGGCGGCAGCAGCCGCGCGTTGAGGATGCCGAGGCGCGGCAGCACCTCCCACGCCCCGATCAGGGCGAGGAAGAGCGCCAGCCGCGCCAGCACGATCGCAAGCCGGCTCATCGGCCGGGTTCCTGCGTCAGGACTGCCTGGCTCAGGGCTTCGTCGGCACCGCCTTGAAGGTGGTGACGTAGCTGTCCTCGACCGGGGCGAGGTCGGTCATGCCGATCAGCTTGGCCATGTCCATGGCGCGCACCATCCAATCCTTCTGGATGGCACCGTCGGCGGACAGCTTCTTGATGTTGCCGTCCAGCTCCAGCTCGGCGATCTCGGGCGGGATCTCATCGATCTCGGCGATCAGCTTGACCGCCTCCTGGCGGTTCTTCGGGTCGGACAGGAAGGCGACGGCGCCATAGAGGGCGTTGACCGTCTTCTGCACGACCTGCGGCTTCTCCTTGATGATCTTGTCCGACGCGATCCAGGCCGACGTCAGGTGCGGCGGCACCGCGGCGCCGTAGTCGATCAGGCTGCGCACCTCCTTCGCCTTCATGAACTGGAAGGTGAGCGGCGAGTAGAGCACGACCGCGTCGACGTTGCCCGACAGCAGGTTGGGCACCAGCCCGCCGCCGCCGAGCGGCACCCGGGTGAACTTCAGCTTGCGGTCCTGCAGCGTCCACAGGGCCAGCATGTCGGAGCCCGACCCGGCGGAGGTGATGCCGACCTTCTTGCCCTCCAGCTCGGCCGCGCTGGTAATCTTGGAATCCTGGCGCACGACCAGGTGCCAGCCATAGTAGCCGAGCGCCCCGCCGGCCACGCCGCGGGACATGACGCCCTTCTTCTGCCCGGCCGAGATGAACGAGGCCGAGTTGAGGATGACGTCGGCGGCCCCCGCCGCCAGCGCCTCGAAGCATTCCGCACCGCCGCGATAGACGGTCAGCTCGGCCTTGATCCCTTCCTTCTGGAAGAGCTTCTGGCGCAGCGCCGTCTCGGCGACGATGGTCGGCCAGTAGGTCTTGGTCGGCAGCCCGATTCGCACCGTGTCCTGCGCCTGGGCGGCCGGGACCGCCAGGGCCAGGGTCGAGAGCGCGGCAGCGGCCACGAAAGCCCGCCGCGTGGCACGCCACGCGCGGCTGGATCCTGCAATCGTCATTCTTTGTTTCCTCCCGACCCTGGACTGTATGCAGCCGGCCGGTGGGTGACAACGACGATCGCCGGCAATTTGCATTATTGTATGATCGTCGGCATCTACCGTTCAGGGCCGGGACCGGTCAGGCGCGGGCCACCCCGCCGCCGCCGCGCGGATCGGCCCCGCCGCGCGCCGTTCCGCCCTCGATGACGATGGCGTGCGCCCGGGACTGCTGCGGGTCGTAGCTGATCGGGCTGTGCCGGACCGTGTGGCCCATCGCCACCAGTTCGCGCACGACCGCCCCCTCGATCCGCGCCTCGGCCAGGATCGGCCCGCCCTCGCAATGGATGCGCGGCGCCGACACCGCCTCCACCGGCGACATGCCGAAGTCGACCACGTTCAGGATCGTCTGCAGGACCGAACTGATGATGACGCTGCCGCCCGGCGCTCCGACGACCAGAAACGGGCGGCCGTCGCGCAGCAGGATGGTCGGCACCATCCCGGTCGTCCGCGCCTTGCCGGGCGCCAGGGAGTTGGCCCGGCCCGGCACCGGGTCCGCCAGCTTCATCGAATTGTTCCACACGAAGCCCAGCCCCGGCGTCACCACGCCGGCCCCGGTGCCGAGCGTATGGGTGAGCGAGACCGCGTTGCCGGCCTCGTCATGGACCGAGACATGGGTGGTGCAGGCAGGCGGGCTCGCCGCGACGGCCCCGGGAAACTCGCCCGCGCGCAGCCGCCCGGCCCATTCCTCGGCCCGCTCGCGGGAGAGCATGCGTTCGACCGGCACCTCCACGAAGTCCGGGTCGCCCAGCCAGGCCTCGCGGTCCTGGTGCGCGGCCGCCATCGCCCGGGCGACCAGGTCGAGATGGGCGGACGAGCCGTGATCGAGGGCGCCGAGCGGGAAATGCTCCAGGATCTGCAGCATCTCGATCAGCGAGGCGCCGCTGCCGGGCGGCGGGTTGGAGAGGACGCGGAAGCCGCGGTAGGTCCCCTCGACCGGGGTGGCATGGCGGACACGGTACTGCGCGAGGTCCTCCGCGGTGACGAAGGCGCCGTTGGCCGCGAAGTCCTCGGCGATCCGCCGCGCCATGTCGCCGCGATAGAAGAGGTCGGCCCCGCCCTCGGCCAGCGCGTCCAGGGTCGCGGCCAGGTCCGGGTTGCGCAGCACCTCGCCGACCCGCCACAGCCGCCCCTCGGGATGGAGGAAGATGCGCGCCGAGGCCTCCGTCGCCCGGATCCGCCGCATCCCGTCGGCAACGCCCGGCATCGGCGGGCGGGCCCAGAAGTCGTGGACGAAGGGCGTCACCTCCAGCCCGTCGCGGGCCAGCGCCGCGGCCGGCCGCACCAGTTCGGCCCAGGGGCGCGAGGCCAGCCGGCGATGCGCCTCCCACAGGCCGGCCACAGTGCCGGGGGTCATGATGGCGCGGTAGCCGATGTCGCTGCGCAGGTCGTCGAAGATCGTATAGCCGGAGACCTCGGTGCGGCCGCGCATGTCGGCCGTCCACATGTCGGGTGCCACCCTCGCGCCGGCGCGGGTGTGGAAGTCGATCATGCCCGAGGCGCCGTCCTCTGCCCGGAAGAACTGCAGCGTCCCCATGCCGCCCAGGCCGCACATGAAGGGGTCCGCCACCATCTGGGCGAAGGCGGTGGCGATCGCCGCATCGAAGGCGGTACCGCCGCCGCGCAGCACGTCGGCCCCGACATCCGCCGCGCGCGGCTGCGGGCACACCACGATTCCCTTCATCGGCCCCTCCTCAGCGTGTATTCCCCATCCCGTATATTCCCTGGCGAGCCCATGCCCCAGCCCGAACTCCGCACGCCCCGTCTGCGCCTGCGCACCCGCACCCTGGCCGACGTCGAGCCGATCCTGGCCATGGATGCTGACCCGGAGGTGCGCCGGTTCCTCGGCCCGGTCGACCCGGACGCGCATCGTGCCCACGTGACCGCTCGAATCGCCGAAGGCATGCCGGACATCTGGGCGATCGAGCGGCTCGACCGGCCGGGCCTGATCGGGCTCGCTTCCATCTCGCCGCGCCCGGACGGCCTGGGCAACCAGATCAGCTGGCGGCTCGCCCGCGCCGCCTGGGGCCACGGCTTCGCGCCCGAAGCCGCGCAGGCGATCCTCGACCACGCCGCGAGAACGCCCGGCTACGGGCCGCTGGTGGCCATCATCGACCCCGGCAACGCCGCGTCGATCGCCGTCGCCCGCAAGGTCGGCATGCAGCCGGTCGGCGAGGGCCATTTCTATGGCGGGCCGCGCGTTCTCTACGGCTTCGCCCCTTCCGCCCACGCTCCTGCCCCGACGGATATCCCCGCATGACCGACCGTTCCCGCCTGCGCGACCTCGGCATCGTCATCGGCCGCCTGCCGACCGGCCGCCACAACGCCATCACCGACGTGCCGGGCGTGCGCGTCGGCCACGCGACGGTGATCGCCGACCAGCCGGCCCAGGCCCGCAGCGGCGTCACGGTGGTGCTGCCGACCTCCGACGAACCGTACCGCAACCAGGTCTTCGCCGGCTTCCACCGCTTCAACGGCTTCGGCGAGATGACCGGCGTCCACTGGGTGGAGGAATCGGGCATCCTCGCCTCGCCCATCGCCATCACCTCGACCTACTCGGTCGGGGTCATGCGCGACGCCCTGATCCAGGACCGCTTCATCCACGCGCCCCATGCCACCGGCGTGCAGCCGCTGGTGTGCGAGACCAGCGACGCCTGGCTCAGCGACGGCTCGCACCCGCTGGTGACGGCGGACCATCTCCACCAGGCCATGGCGGCCGCGGCGTCCGGCCCCGTGGCCGAGGGCAATGTCGGCGGCGGCACCGGCATGATCTGCCACGAGTTCAAGGGCGGCATCGGCACCGCGTCGCGCCGGGTCGAGACGCCGAGCGGCGGCTTCCTGGTCGGCGCGCTGGTCCAGGCGAACTACGGCAAGCGGGTCGAGCTGACGGTGGCGGGCGTGCCGGTCGGCCGCACGCTGGACCGCAAGGCGGTGCCGCTGCCGCGCGACGAGGACGGGTCGATCATCATCATCGTGGCCACCGACGCGCCGCTGCTGCCGCCGCAATGCACGCGCCTGGCGCAGCGCGCCACGGTCGGCCTCGGCCGGGTGGGCGGCACCGGGGGCAATGGCAGCGGCGACCTTTTCCTTGCCTTCTCCACCGGCAACCGCGTGCCCTCGCAGCCGGAGCGGCCGGTGGAGGGCCTGCGCATGCTGCCGAACGCCCACATGACCCAGCTCTTCACCGGGGTCGCCGAAGCGGTCGAGGAAGCGATCGTCAACGCCATGTGCATGGCCCGGACCATGACCGGCCAGCAGGGCCGCGTCGTCCACGCCCTGCCGCTCGACCGGCTGGTGGAGCTTTGCCGCCGGCCCTGAGCCGGCCGCGGGCGGCCGGGCGGGGCTCAGGCCAGCAGCCCCGCCTCCTCCAGCATGCGCAGGCAGGCCTCGACCTCGCTCGGTGGCAGCGACATCGGAAGGAACCGGCCCGGATGAAGGAAACCCACTGGCTCGCGAGCGATCAGACAGTGGCTGTCCGTCACGGGTCGGCCGCCGATGCCGACGCGCTGACCGCCATATTCCTCGCCGCCCGGCGGCATTCCATGTCCTACCTGCCGACGTTGCACAGCGATGCCGACACACGCTGGTGGATGGAGCATGTGGTGCTCGGCCGGAGCGAGGTGCTGGTCGCGATACGCGGCGGGGAGATCGCCGGCTTCGCGGCGCTGGGCGCCGGATCGCTCGACCATCTGTACGTGGCCCCCGCCCTCCAGTCGGCCGGCATCGGCGCCTCGCTGGTGCAGGCGGCTCAGGCGCGCCGAACGATCCTGGCGCTGCATGTGTTCGAACAGAATGTCGGGGGCCGCCGCTTCTACGGCCGGCACGGATTCACCGTCACCGGCGGGAGCGACGGGTCCGGCAACGAGGAGGGGCTGCCCGACCTGGAGATGACCTGGCGCGCCATCCAGCCGTGACGCCACCCGAATCGGCGGCGCAATCGACCGCTTCCACCCCCCGAGCCGGTATCGCGTTCACAATGACTTGATCGCGGGAGGTTGGCATCAAATCTGCGGCGGTTGGCCAGCGCACGGCGGACCCTGCCGGTAAAAACTACGTTATTCATGGCGTTGGGTTATGATGCCCGTTCAGTCAGCTGAGAACAGGAGCGCGCGTTGAACTATCCGGACGCCGCCTTGAGCGAGATCTCCGACCGTGGCCCCGACCATCCGGGAGAGGCCGAGGCAGGTCCAGGTTTCCCGGCCCCGGGGTCGGAATCCTCGACCTCCGTTCCCGTCCTGCTCCTCGACGACGACGCCCAGATCCTGCGCGAATACGTCGACATGCTGGATTCGATCGGCATCCAGAGCCAGAGCGCAACCAGCGCCGTGCGCGGTCTGGCCGTGCTCGAAGACCATCCGGACATCGGCCTGGTCGTGGCCGATATCCGCATGCCGGAGATGGACGGGCTGCGCTTCGCCTCGATCGTGCGCCAGATGAAGCGCACCGGCCCCTCGCCCCAGTTCATCTTCGTGACCGGCTATGGCGAGATCAGCGCGGCCCTGGCCGCGCTGCGCCTCGAGGCATCGGACTTCCTGCTGAAGCCGGTGCGGCGGTCCGACTTCCTGGCCGCGGTGCGGCCTGCCGTGCAGCGGGTGGAAGCCGATCGCGCCATCACGTCGATCCAGTCCTTGCTGCCGATCGTGGCGCGCTGGCAGGCCACCGCGGCATCCAGTCAACGGTCGGCCCTGGTCGGGGTTCCGCAGCTCGAGGAGCCGGGGCCGGTACCGCCGAGCCCCGCTCCCCTTCCGGAGAATTCCCCCGACCGCCTGGTCGAGATGAAAGCCCGGGTGATCCAGGTCATCCAGTCGCGCCAGGCGCGTGACCGGCATTTCCCCCAGCATCTCTTCGCCGATCCGGCCTGGGACATGCTGCTCGACCTCACCCTGGCGAAACTGTCGAACAAGGAAATCTCGGTCTCCTCCGTGTGCCTTGCGGCCGGCGTGCCGCAATCGACCGCCCTGCGGCGCCTGCAGGACCTGGAGCGCTCGGGCCTCGTGCGCCGGCGTCGGGATCGCGACGACCGGCGGCGCATCTTCGTCGAGCTGACCGAGGATGCGATGCAGCGCATCCTGCGCTATCTGGGCGTGATCAGCATGGCGCCTCCCAGGGAGCAGAAGAGCGCCTGAATCCCGCTTGTTCCGTCGCCGATCGCCTCGGCCGGCCATGACATGGCGCCGCTTGCCGGCCGGGTTCCCGGGGGGGAGCCCGGACCTGCGCGGCCTTGCCCTCGGGTTGGTGCTGGGCCTGCTGGGTTTCGGCCTCAACCGCTTGCCCCTGTCGGTCGGTTGGGGGGTGGAGTTCCATATCGGCGCGTTCCTGCCGATGCTGCTGATGCCGCGGTCGATCGCCGGGGCAACGGTGGGCGGCATGATCGCGCCCACCCACCTGCTGCTGGTGTGGAACCACCCCTTCGCCTGGGTGGTGACCGCCCTGGAAATCCCGATCCTGGCCCTGCTGCAGCGCCGCGGCGGCGGTGACCTCGTCTCCGCCGATGCGCTCTACTGGGGCGCGCTGGGCCTGCCGGCCGCCTTCATCGGCTACCATTTCCTGTCCGGCTTCCAGCCCGTCCCGGCCACCCTGGCGGCCCTGCAGCAGGGGCTCGGCAGCTTCTTCTCGGTCAGCCTCGCCTGCGTCGCCGGCATGCTGTTCCAGCTCGGACGCAGCCGACCGTCGCGCAGCCCCCCGATCGCGCTGCGGGCCGCGATCAGCGCAATCGTCTCGGTCGTCGCCATTTCGACCGGTATCCTGATCCTGGCGGTCGATGCCCGGCTCTACTGGCGCACCCTGGTCGACGATCGCGTCGCCGGGCTGATCCAGATTCGCGACCGGGCCGATGCGACCCTCCAGCGCCTGCACGATGACGCCCAGCTCATGGTCCGCACCCTGGTGGCGGCCGCCCCGGAGGCGGGCGGCCCGCCGGAAATCGGCGGCGAGGCCAGCCGGCTGCTGGCGCAGGTCGAGTTCCGCGACCAATCCGGACGCCTGCTGTGGCTGTGGAGCGGAACCGCCGACCCGGCCGAGGCCGGGGTCGCCACGGTTTCCGTCGCCATCGACCGCGGCGAGCGGCGCGGCACGGCGACGGCGGCAATCGCGCTCCAGGCGATCGCTGAGCGCCTCGACCGCCCGGGGACGGCGGGTATCGCGATCGTCCTGCGCGACCAGGCCGGGACCGTCCATGCCGACCCCTCGTCGCTGACCGAGCGCATCGGCCAGTTGGACGCCCATTGCCTTCCGGTTCGCGCGGACGGCTCGTCCGCGCCCACCTTGCCGGACCTGCGCCCGCTGGTTGCCCCGATCCTGTCGTGGACATCGCCCTACTTCTGCGCCAGCCGGGCGGTGACCGCGTTCCCCGGCCTGCGCCTGACGGCGACCATGGCCGTGACCGAGATCGTCCAGCGCCACCATCGGGCCGTTCTCGACACGATGCTGCTGGTGGTCGCGATCTGCGGCCTGGGCGTGCTGACGGCGGGCTTCCTGTCGGCGGCCACCGTCCGGCGCATCGACCTGATCCGGGACGCCCTGTCGATCGGCCCCGGCTTCCGCTTCGAGCCGCGCACCGAATCCGGGATCGCCGAGATCCGCCTGCTGGAGCAGGATATCGGCCGGCTCTCCCAGGCCTTGGAGCGGGAAGCGGCAGAAGCGGCCGTGATGCGCCGGCGCATGGACACGATCGCCGCGCACACCCCGATCGTCGTCTACATCCTCGACCTTTCGGCGGAGAATCCGGCGCCCCCCTTCGTCACCCGGTCGATCGCGCCGATCCTCGGCCATCCGCCGGCCGGCGCCCTGACGCCCGAATGGTGGGCCGCCTACCTGCACCCGGAGGACGCGCCCCGCGTCCGCAGCGGCCTCGACCGCCTGCAGGAGACCGGCAGCTACAATGGCGAGTTCCGGCTGCTCGGGCCGGACGGCACCTATCGCTGGGTCTACCACGACCTGCGGATCATCGAAGACGCCGACGGGCGCCCGCGCGAGGCCGTCGGCGTCATGATCGACATCACCCAGCGCAAGCAGAGCGAAACCCGCCTGATCGAGACCGCCAACCTGGTGGCGCTGGGCGAGATGTCCGCCGCGGTCGCCCACGAGCTGACGCAGCCGCTGCACGTGATCGGCCTGGCGGCGGAGAACCTCCTCGACCAGGTGGCGACCACCGCCGTCGTCTCCGAGCGGGCGGTCGTCAAGCTGCACGACATGGTGGAGCAGGCCCACCGCGCCGCCGGCATCGTCCACCGCATGCGCCAGCTCGGCCGCCGCGAGGTCGCGCCGCCGACGCCGATCCGGGTCGGCGAGGCCCTGGAGGGCGCGCTCCGGCCGCTGCAGCCGGAGCTGCGGGCCTTCGGCATCGACCTGTCCGTGTCCGGGGAAGGGCTGGCCCGCCGCATCCTCGGCCAGCCCGGGCTGCTGGAACAGGTCGCGATCAACCTCGTCATCAATGCCCGCGACGCGATCTACCAGCGGCACGCGGACGACAAGGCCCTGCCGGAGGACGAGGACCGCATCGAGGTGCTGGTGAGCGAGCGGACCGCCGAACGGCGCATCTCGATCCGGGTGCGGGATACCGGCACCGGCCTCGACCCGGCCATCCTGCGCCGCGCCTTCGAGCCGTTCTTCACCACCAAGGAGGTCGGCAAGGGCCTCGGCCTCGGCCTGTCGATCTGCCACGGGACGGTGCGCGACCTGGGCGGGCACATCGAGGCGCGGAACTGGCAGCATGGCGCGGAGTTCGAGGTGCTGCTGCCGATGCTGGTCGATTCGGCCGCGGCCTGATCCGTCGGCTGCCGCCGCAGCGCTGGATTGCCGTCCCGACTTGCCCCATAGAAGCGGCTTCAGATTCGCGTCGGCAGACAGCAACGATGAGGTCAGGGTAGTGACGATCGACCGGAGTTCGCACCTGAAGCGGCTCGAGGACGAGAGCATCCACATCATGCGCGAGGTCGCAGCCGAGTTCCGCAATCCGGTCATGCTCTATTCGATCGGCAAGGACTCCTCGGTGATGCTGCACCTGGCGATGAAGGCGTTCTTCCCGGCCAAGCCCCCCTTCCCGCTGCTGCATGTCGACACGACCTGGAAGTTCCGCGAGATGATCCGGTTCCGCGACGAGACCGCGCGCCGGCTGGGGCTGCGGCTGATCGTCCACACCAACCCGGACGGGCTCGCCCGCAACGTCAACCCGTTCGAGCACGGCTCGTCCTACTACACCCACGTCATGAAGACCGAGGCGCTGAAGCAGGCTCTGACCGCGCACGGCTTCGACGCCGCCTTCGGCGGGGCCCGGCGCGACGAGGAGGCGAGCCGGGCCAAGGAGCGGATCTTCTCGTTCCGCTCGGCCAGCCATGGCTGGGACCCGAAGAACCAGCGGCCCGAGCTCTGGCACCTCTACAACACCCGCATCGCCCCCGGCGAATCGATCCGGGTCTTCCCGCTGTCGAACTGGACCGAGCTCGACATCTGGGAATACATCCGCGCCGAGGAGATCCCGATCGTGCCGCTCTACTTCGCCGCCGAGCGCCCGGTGGTGGAGCGCGACGGAATGCTGATCCTGGCCGACGACGACCGCCTGCCGCTCGACCCCGGCCAGCGGCCGCAGCCCCGCCTGGTCCGCTTCCGCACGCTGGGCTGCTACCCGCTGACGGCGGCGACCGAATCCCCGGCGGCGACCCTGGACGAGATCGTGCGCGAGATCATGGACGCCCGGCGCTCGGAGCGCTCCGGCCGGCTGATCGACCATGACGAGCAGTCCTCGATGGAACGCAAGAAGCGGGAAGGCTACTTCTGATGCCGACGGCGAATCCGGCCGGGCGCGGCCTGCTGCGCTTCCTCACCTGCGGGTCGGTCGACGACGGCAAGTCGACCCTGATCGGCCGCCTGCTCTACGAGACCCGGGTGGTCTTCGACGACCATATCGACGCCGTCACCCGCGCCAGCCGCCGCCATGGCACCACCGGCGAGGATGTCGACCTGGCCCTGCTGGTCGACGGGCTGGAGGCGGAGCGCGAGCAGGGCATCACCATCGACGTCGCCTACCGCTACTTCGCCACCGCCCGGCGCAAGTTCATCGTCGCCGACACGCCGGGCCACGAGCAGTACACGCGCAACATGGCGACCGGCGCGTCCAACTCGGACCTGGCGGTGCTGCTGGTCGATGCCCGCAAGGGCGTGCTGCCGCAGACCCGCCGGCACGCCTACATCGCCCACCTGCTCGGCATCCGGCAGGTGGTGGTCGCCATCAACAAGATCGACCTGGTCGATTTCGACCAGGCCCGGTTCGACGCGATCGAGGCCGATTTCCGCCGCTTCGCCGAGGGGCTGCGCTTCCAGGCGATGGTGGTGATCCCGCTGTCCGCGCGCTACGGCGACAACCTGACCGAGCGAAGCCCGCGCACGCCGTGGTACGCCGGGCCGACCCTGCTCGGGCACCTCGAGACGGTGCCGGTCGACCAGGACCTGGCCGCCCTGCCCTTCCGCATGCCGGTGCAGTGGGTCAACCGCCCGAACCTCGACTTCCGCGGCCTGTCCGGCACCATCGCCGGCGGCCGGGTGCGCCCGGGCGACGCGGTGGTGGTCGCCGCATCGGGCCAGGGCACGACGGTGGCGCGCATCGTCACCGCCGACGGCGACCGCGACCGGGCCGATGCCGGCGAGGCCGTCACCCTGACCTTCGCCGAGGAGATCGACGCCTCGCGCGGCGACGTCATCGCCGCGCCGGACGCGCGACCCGAGGTGTCCGACCAGTTCGCGGCCCATGTCGTGTGGATGCACGAGGCGCCGCTCTATCCCGGGCGCCCCTACCTGCTCAAGGCCGGGGCGCGGACCGTCACGGCGACCGTCTCCGAGATCAAGCACCGGGTCGACGTCAACAGCCTGAGCCACCTGGCGGCCAAGGAACTGCACCTGAACGAGATCGGCTTCTGCAACCTGTCGCTGTCGGCGCCGATCGCGTTCGACCCCTACGAGGCCAACCGCGAGACCGGCGGGTTCATCCTGATCGACCGGCTGAGCAACGCGACCCTGGGCGCCGGCATGATCAGCTTCGGCCTGCGCCGGGCGACCAACATCCACTGGCAGGCGCTCGACGTCGACAAACTGGCGCGCGCCGCCATGAAAGGCCAGAAGCCGGGCATCCTGTGGTTCACCGGCCTATCGGGCGCGGGCAAGTCGACGGTCGCGAACCTGGTCGAGAAGAAGCTGCTCGCCGAGGGCCGGCATACCTATGTGCTGGACGGCGACAACGTCCGCCACGGCCTCAACCGCGACCTGGGCTTCACCGAGACCGACCGGATCGAGAACATCCGCCGCGTCGCCGAGACGGCCAAGCTGTTCGTCGATGCCGGCCTGATCGTGCTGGTGTCCTTCATCTCGCCCTTCCGGTCGGAACGCCGGATGGCGCGCGAGCTGGTGGAGGCGGACGAGTTCATCGAGGTCTTCGTCGACACGCCGATCGACGAGTGCCGCAAGCGCGACCCCAAGGGCCTCTACGCCAAGGCCGATGCCGGGCAGATCAAGAACTTCACCGGCATCGACAGCCCCTACGAGCCGCCGGAGAACCCCGAACTCCGGATCGACACGACGTCGGCCACCCCGGATGCGCTGGCGAGCCGGATCGTCGAGGAGTTGCGGCGGCGCGGCATTATCGGATGAATGGCGGGCGGTCCGCGCCGCAGCGCCGCACGGTGGTGGTCGTCGGCATGCATCGCTCCGGCACCTCGGCGCTCGCGGGCGCACTTGCCCGGTTGGGGCTGGCGCTGCCGCACGACCTGATGCCGGCGCAGGGCGACAATCCACGCGGGTTCCACGAGCCGATCGGCATCGCCGGGCTGAACGACCGCATCCTGGAATCGGCCGGCGGTGCCTGGGACCGACCGCCGACGCTGCTACCGGATGAGATGATGCGATGGTTGCCGGAGGCGACCGCCGCCGTCGCCGCGTCGTTCGCCGGCCTGACGGCGATCGTCCTGAAGGATCCGCGCATCTCGCTGCTGCGGCCGCTATGGGACGAGGCGATGCGCGCACACGGCTTCCGGCCCCGATACGTCCTCATCCACCGCAATCCGCTGGACGTCGCGGCTTCGCTCGCGGCGCGCAACGGCCTCTCCCGCGAGGCAGGGCTTCGGCTCTGGCTGTGCTATGTCCGCGCTGCGCTCACCACCGGCGGGTTCGCAGCCGTGGTCGGCTTCGAGGAATTGCTGGCCCAGCCGCAGTTCGTGCTGTCGGAACTCGCCGCCAGCCTCGCTCTCGAACCGTCCGACATCGACGCCGCGGCAGCCACGCTGGACGGTGAGGATCGGCATTACCAGACCGGCAAGCACGCCTTCGACGAAGGCGACGCGGCGCCGGCTGCCGTCAAGGACGCCTGGTGGCTGCTTCGCCGCTGGCACTCATGCACTCCCCTGGAGCGACAGTGGGCGATTGACCGAATTGGCGGTCAAGCTGAATTGAAGGCATAGATCAGCAAATTTCGCAGCAGCGCCGCCGTGTCGAGATCGCGCCGCTTGGCGAACACGGACAAGGTCTCGGCCTCAGCGACCGGAACCAGATGTTCGAGAACCACATGGTAGTGCGGTCGGTCGCGATAATCGTGGATTGCGATCAGGCAATCGTCATCGCAGAGCAGCCCCGCCGCCAGCGCACAGGCGACGCGGAAGCGCCCGTCGACGAGAACGAGAGACACCGACTTCGGCTCGACAGTCTGCCAGATGCCCATCCAGTAGTCCGACCAGCGCCGCACCGTCTTATGGTCGGACGGTGCGCCCCAGGGCCCGACCGGACCAATATCGGCGTGGTGCAGGCCGACGCGCCCCGCGTCGATCAGCCCGGCAAGGGCGGACGAGGAGCGAAGCTTGGCGACCCATGCCGGGTCCGATTCGACTGAATCGATCCGCCCGACGCCGTTGCGCGCGAGCGCCAGCGTGCTGCCGCCGCAGCCGAACTCGACGATGCGCGCCCGATCCTTGGTCACCCGCAGCAGCAGTTCGAGCTCGGCCGCGGTCATCCGCGGCACCAGATCGTCGAGCGGCGGGGGAGCCTCACTCGCGTGGGCCTTTAGGTAGGCGACAGCTTCGGCGTGCCCAGGCTCCTCCTCCAGGGCGAGGCGCCAGGCCGCCACCGCCTCCCCGGGTGCTCCGGACCGGGCGAGATGGCGCGCCAGGAGGACGTGCGACCAGCCGACAGCACCGCCGGCCGCCGTCCATCTGGCGCGAAAGGACCTGGCCCGGTCGGGCGCGCCGGCGTCCAGCAGGGTCCGGAATGCTTCCTTGGCGAACTTCGGGTGCCCAAAATCGTCGAGTTCAGCCGGAAACCGCTCGCTCGCGGCGGAGAAGACCTGGAACGCCGCTTCCGGGTCACCCGCCTTGCGCAGCCGGAACCCGGCTTGCGCCGCCTCGCGCGCATTGGACCAGGACAGCGTGGTCTGCGCGGCGGGCGGCACCGGCTTCTCGGCCGATTTGCTGCTACCCAGTGGGTTCGCAGCGCTGCGTCGAACCACCAATTCCATCTCCACGGCTAGCCCACGGGTCATTTTCGGAAAGGACGATAGCCGATCGGCCGGCCGACCCGCCTGGACTTTACACGCCGATTTGGCGCCTTTCCCACGTCACCTGATCCGTCCCGCGAACTACATTCTGTGCTCTGGGTGATTGGCGGGAGGACATACGAGGATGACAGCGACCACGGCGATGACATTGCCGCCAGTCCAACTCATCCGCCGCCAGGGCTGGCCCCCGGCACCGTCGGACGGCTGGTCGATTGCCGACTTCGCCAGCGTGGAGTTGGTGTTCCCGACGCCCGTCCCCGCCGGCTTCGCCCGATTGGTCGAGGTCGAGTTGGACGTCTACCTCCCGCGCGGGCGGCCGCATCGCTCCGTGTCGGTCGTGGCGGCGGAGGTGCCGGTGGCGACACGCCTGATCTATTCGGGTCGAACCCAGACCCTGCGCTTTGCATTGAACGGGCCGCTGCCCGAGCGGATCGCGGTCGGCTTTCTGTGCGAGAACGTCGGCCCGCCGCGGGACCATGGCGAGTCCGATGACGCACGCCAACTCGGCATCCGCATCCACGGTATCGTCGACCAGATCGAGCCGATCGACCTCGACCCTAAGCGCCGCGTCATCGCATTCGGCCGCGGCATCTCGGAGGCGCTGTTTCCGCCGGTTTCGGTCACGGATGCCTGGCACAATCTCGACCATCTGATTGCCCTCGTGCAGGAGGCGATTCGCAGCCAGACCCCTTTTTCCTTCATTCGCTTCGGCGACGGCGAGGGACGGCTCCTCGGATCGTCGATGTTCTTCACCAACATGGAGTTGCTGCGGGAGACCATTGGCTATCAATATGGCGCAGAAGCCATCGTGGAGATCGACCGGCTCTATGGCCGCTTCCGGCTGGAGGATGCGATCGCCGACCTCCGGCAGATGCTGCTGTCCTCGCTCGACAATGCGGACGCCGTCGGCCTGCCAAGCCCCAAGCATTTCACGCCCGAGCCGGACGCATCGAACATCAACGGCCTGCTCGGCTTCGCCAGCTCGCTCATCGCGATCCAGCAGCGTCCGGCGCATATCCCGGCCGACAATCTGTTCGACACCTACATCTTCCACGGAATGCAGCGCAGATCCCTGTTCCCACGCATCCTCGATCACCTGCCCTTCGTCGGCCTCGTCAATCACACCGACCTGAGCCAGCCGATCGCCGAGCACTTCCACATTGAGCGTACGCACTTCGTCCGCATACCGGGACACAAGAGCTTCATGTCCGTCGACAAGGTACATTTTCCGACGATGTATGGAGAAATCCTGGAGGCAATCGAGGTGCCGTTCCCGGGTGCCGTGTACCTCGTCGGCGCCGGTTATCTCGGCAAGGTGTACTGCGATGCCGTGAAGCAGAAGGGCGGCATCGCACTCGACATCGGCTCAGTCTTCGACGGCTGGTCCGGCGTCGGTCGGGTTCGGCGCGACGAGAACGCCTTCATGCGAATGCAGCCGCGCAGCCCGTGAATACCATGCCCACCCTGTCCCGCCGGACTTTCCTGGTGCTGGCCGCGACGGCGGCAGCCACCTCGCGTGCCCGGGCCGCGGCGCCGGCCGAGCTGGTCGGACTGAACTTCTCCTTTCTGGACGTCGACCGCAGCCGCGTCTCCGCCTGTCGCGAGCGGGGCCGCGGCCACTCCGTCTACGGCCAAGGCTTCCTCACAAGGTACCGCGAGGCGGCGGTGCGCGACCGGGTGAAGGCGATCCTGGCCCGGCTCCGCGAAGAGCGGGTCACCGCCATCCGCCACAATCTATGGTTCATCGACGACGACCGCGCGCCGCGGGACGTCTTCGCCGTCCGGCAGCCCGGCCTGGCCGAAGACATGACCGGGCTCTTCATCGACGACATGCGGGCCGCCGGTCTGCGGTCCCTGCTCTTATCCATGTCACCGGTGGGACAAAGCCTGCCCGGCTGCCGCAAGGTGCAGTGGGGCGACTGCTTCCGCCCGGCCACGGTCGATTCGACGATGCGCTTCGTGACTGGTGTGGCAAAGGCTGCCGCAAGACAGCTCGGCCAGGATCTCTACATGGATCCGTGCAACGAGGGCGTGCCGTCGAACGCGGTGCGCCCGCCGCTCCGCGCCAGCATGACGGACTTCCTGGAAGCGGGTGTGCGCACGCTCGCTGCGCTACGTCCGGCACCGCGAATCGCCATCTCCACCCAGGCCAACCGGGCCGACGAACGCTTGGCCATCGTCGGCCGGATACTCGATGCGACCCGGGTCCGGCTCGACCTTCTCGACATCCACATCTACGGCGACACCCGCACTCGTCCCGACGCGGCAACGCTGACCCGATTCCGCGACTTCGCCCGCGGTCGCGGCGCATCCCTCCTCGTCGGCGAGATCCAGGCCGACCCGGGCACGATCGGCTATGCCCGGTCGGTCCTGCGCAAGGGCGATGCCGCCGACCCGATCGGCTACTTCCCCTGGCCGCTCGGCAATCCCGCTACCGGGTGCCACGCGGACATGAACGTCATCGACCTGCTGGGCACCCTGTCGCGTAGTCGGGACTGACCGCCCCCGTCAGGCCGGCACCAGGGCCTTCTCCGGCGTCGTCGCCTCCCAGAGCGCATGGGAGACCGGCGCATCCGTCAGATCCGGGCCGACGTTGAGGCAGTCGTAGCCGAATCGCACCACGTCCTTGACCTTGGTGCGCGGGAACTCGGTCCTCAGGAAGTCGGCGACGTGCCGGCGCATCCGGTCGTGATACGAGATGTGGCAGAGAAACAGCTTGTTGCCCGAGTAGGCGAGCGGCACAAATCGCGGTGCGGACGAAAGATAGAGCTTCGCAACCCCCTCCTGCACCCCCGGCCAAGCCGCGTTGTAGTAGTCGTCGACGAAGATGACACCGGTCGGATGGGTGAGCCGCATCGCGAGCTCGATATCGTTGATCGTGTGCTCGACACGATGGCAGCCGTCGACGCTGAACAGCGAGAACCCATCGTGCCGGCGATCGAGAATGTTGAGAATGTCGACGTCGGTGATGGACAGGGAGTCACGGTGCAGGATCTCGACGTCGTCCACCGTCTCGCCGCAGGCGACAATATTCCTGGCGAAGGCCGCATGGTCGCCCGAGCCGGCGAGGTCTAGGTTAAATTCCTGTTTCTCGAAGACGTCGAGCCCGAGATTGCCGGGAACGCTCTTGGTCTTCATCAAACCGATGAAGAATTTTCCCTGGAAGACACCGATCTCCGCCACTGGAGCGACGACCCCCTGCTTGCGCTGGAAGGCGTCGATTGGCTGGATGAGCTGCCAGAGATGCGCTGCGCACCACCCCCTCACGCCGGGAAAGTCGTGCCTCAGATAGGATGCCACCCGCTCCATTGTCCCTACCCCCGTTGTCACTGCGGATTCACGCCGCTGTTGGTCATCGTCAACAGGCGGATCTTGGCCGTGACCGCCGCCTGCGAGAAATGCTGCTCGGCGAAACGGGCGGCGCTCTGGCTGGCCTTCTTCCACCGCGCACCGTCAGTCAGCAGCGTGCTGATGCGTTTGGCCATGCCCTTGGGGTCGTCCGACACCTGCATCAGATCGGCGCTGTCGTCGATGAAGCCCTCATAGGCGACGGCGGTGCCGACGCACGGCACGCCATGAGCGAGGCTGAGCGCCACCTTGCCCTTCAGGCCGGCCCCGTAGCGCAGCGGCGCCACCGTCAGGCGGGCGCCGTCGAAGACCGGCTGCAGCTCGTCGACGAAGCCGATGCAGCGCACGCCGCGATGGCGCTCCAGCGCCCGCACCTGGTCGGGCATGTGGCTGCCGATGATGCCGAAGGTCTGGTCGGGGCACGCCTTGCGCACCAGGGGCCAGATCTCCTCGCAGAACCAGGCGACCGCATCGACGTTGGGGGCGTGACGGAAGCCACCGATGAAGTAGAGGCCGTTGCGCTTCTCGAACGGGGTGCCGGCCGGCTTGCCCTCGATCACCCAGGGCACGACGACGACGTTCTCGATGCCCTCGGCCGCCAGCACCTGGCGCTCGACGTCGCTATGGACCAGCACGACGTCGCTCGACCGCATCGCCTGCAGCTCGCCCACCTTGGTGGCGGCGATCTCGGCCGCGGTCTTGGCACCGATCGCCCCCACCTCCAGCTCGCGCTCGTAGCGCAGATAGTGCAGGTCGGCGACGTTGTAGACGATCCGGGCCTTGGGCGAGAGGCCGCGGCAGACGCCGAGATGGCGGCTGGCCGTGTTGAAGCGGTGCAGGTAGATGAGGTCGAACTCGTCCGGCCGCTTGCGCAGCACCTCTTCCACCGACCAGAAGTAGGGGTGGTGCAGGAACTCCACCCCCATGTCCTGCAGGGCGGCAGAGGGGGCGCCCAGATGGCTCATGTTGTCGGCCGGGACGAAGGTGATCTTGCCGCCCAGTTCCTGGAGGCAGCGCATGTGGGTGACGGCGGCGTTGGAGCCGGCATCCTCCTTGGGGGTGGGCGTCGTCTCGTCGATGAACAGCACCCGGAACTGGGCGCCGCGATCCTTCTCCAGTTCCGGCGTGATGCCGTTGAGCGCGTGCGCCTCCAGCGTCGACTTCCATCGCGTGAAGAACTTCCGGCCATTGACGACCTGGTAGCGCTTGGCGCCCTGCGTCAGGTCGGTGCCGGAGCTGACCCCCTCGAAATGGGTGACCTTGGAGCGCGGCTGGTAGAGGACCTTGTAGCCGGCCGCCCGCACCCGGAAAGCGAGGTCGGTATCCTCGTAGTAGGCCGGGACATAGAGCGTATCGAAGCCGCCCAGTTCCAGGAACAGGTCCCGCGGCAGCATCAGTGCCGCGCCGGAGATGTAGTCGGCGGGGCGCACATAGTTGAATCGCGGCTCGTCCGGATCCTGTCCGCGGCCATAGTTCCAGCCGTCGCCGAGCCGCCAGATGATGCCGCCCGCTTCCTGCAGCTTGCCGTCGCCGAACAGCAGCTTGGAGCCGACGGCGCCGACCTTGTCGTGCATCGAGAAGGTCTCGACCAGCGCGTCGATCGCGTCGGGGAAGAGCGCGGTGTCGTTGTTGAGCAGGAAGACGTACTTGCCGCGCGCCTCCCGGCCGCCGCGGTTGCAGTTCAGCACGAAGCCCTGGTTGCGCTCGTTGCGCAGGATCCGGCAGTTCTGCAGGATCATCGGCGCCAGCAGCGTCTCGTCCTTCGAGCAGTCGTCGACGATGATGATCTCGTAGGAGCAGCGCACGTTGGTATCGAGGATCGACTTCACGCAGGCATAGGTGAAATCGAACTTCTCGTAGACCGGGATGACGATCGAGACCAGCGGCTGGTCGAACTTCGGCGCCTCCAGGATGGGAAAGCGCGACAGGACGCCCTCCACGATGCGGTCGAAGCCCAGCCCCTCCATCGACGGCGGCGGCTCGCGGCGGGCGGCCGCCTGCGCCTCCAGCGACCGGCGCAGCTCCTGGTAGGTCGCGACGCTGGCCGACATCAGCATCGGCAGGTAGGCGCCCGCCCAGCGCGCCCGGTCGCGGACATCGTCGTGCTGGCGCAGGAACCAGGGCAGCTTGGCGAGCAGCAGGTCGCGGGTGGCCGCCAGCTTGTCCTCCTCCGTGGCGATCGAGACGGCGGCCAGTTCCTCGTTCGTCGCCGGATCGACGATCCGGAAGTCGACCACCGGCTGCTCCAGCAGATGGCCCGGCAGGTTGATGTGGAAGGCGTGGTCGCCGTCCCCGAGACCGGCCTCGCGCAGGTCGTCCCGGACGATGTCGGCGACGAAGGTGACGACGTGGCTCGGGCCGTCAAACAGCGCCAGGCGGACGTGCCGGGTCGGGCGATCGGGATCGTACGCCCAGCCGGCGACACTCTGCCGGTCGGCGCGTTCCACCAGGACGCTGGGTCGGCTCATCGTCTCAGTCACCCTCGTAGCCGAGCGCCACCGCATGCACGCCGATCGAAAGGGCGCGCTCGTCGCTGCTGTCGGTGGCCAGCTTCGGCACCTGCACCACGCCCGGCACGATGCTGATCCGCATCCGCTTGCCGGGGCAGAGCTCGCGGGCGATGGGTATCCGCACGACCGCGCGTTCCCGCATCATCAGCGCATCGACGAAGGAGCCGTCGACGAAGATGCCCATGCGCTGCGGTTCGGCGCCGACCAGACCGACGGGGAAGCAGTCGAGCTCCAGCACCAGATCGCGCAACAGCACCGGCAGGTCGAACGACAGCTCCCCCACCGCGCCGTCGATCCACACGAAGCCGCCCTCGTCGATATCGCACCAGCCGCGCGAGAAGACCTCCGGCAGCGCCTCGCCGCGATGCAGCCGCACGACCGTACCCAGGCGGTACGGCGAACCGGCCACGTCCGCCGGTGGGGCGAAGCCCCCGCGAAATCCCTCCGGCGCCCGCGGCGCGCGCGCTCTCTGAGCATCCTTGGCCATCAGCATCTTCACACCGTTCGAGTTGAGGAAAACCCGATCCTCTGACGCGTTCGCTCCCGAGCAGCGGCCTTGCTTCGAAGCCGCCTGATCTTGCGGCTCCAAGTATATGCGGCGGTCATTCGCGGCGCCGAGTTGCCGGACCCAGGTTGAACGCAGTATCGGCAGGTAATCCGCGGATCCGTGGACGGTCGCGGTCAGTTTGGCGCGAACCGCTGATCGATTGCCCCGTCAACCCGGCGGCAGGGTGCGTCCGGGCCGACTTCCGCACCAGATCGGCCGGCAAGCGGCCGCGGCCCGCCGGCGACGATCCCGATACGAACCGGGTTGGCCACCCGCCACCCGATCGCGGCCCTACATTCAATCTTGCAGCCGTTCCAACCCGCGGGAGCCCGATCGCGTGCGCGTCCTCCATCTGGTTCACAACCACCCGAGCCTGCATCCCGGCGGTACGGAGATCTTCGCCCGCGAACTGTTCCGCAGGCTCGGCCGCGAGAGTGGCACGACGCAGCTGTTCGTCGCCGCCGTCGACGACCTGCATCGTCGGCCGCATCCGGGAACGCGCTTCCAGTCGGCCGGGCACGGCGCGGACGAGATCCTGCTGTGGGCGGGGCATTTCGACCGATTCCAGCTGAACCAGACCGATACCGAAGGCACGCTGTTCGAGCTGGGCGAGATGGCCGAGAACTTCCGGCCCGATATCATCCATTTCCATCATCTGTTGCGATTCGGCGCCAACGCCGTGCCGTTCCTTCGCCGCGTCTGTCCGGACGCACGCTTCGTCCTCTCTCTCCACGACTACTACGCGCTCTGCCATCGTGACGGCGTGCTGTTGCGCAATCCCGCCAACGAGCGCTGCGATGGGCCGTCGCCGACCGCATGCAACGGCTGTTTCCCCGACATCTCGCCGGCACGGTTCCGGGTGCGCGAACTGATGCTGAAGGCCCATCTGTCGGGCTTCGACCGCTACATCGCACCGAGCCGGTTCCTGATCGACCGATACACGGACTGGGGCCTGCCGGCCGGCAGGATCACGCACATCGCCAACGGCCGCGCCTGGCCCGCGTCCGCGCCGCCACGCCGGACCGACGGCCCGCGCAACCGCTTCGCGGTGCTGGGCAATCTCAGCGTCTACAAGGGCACGCCCGTGGCGCTGGCCGCGGCGCGGCGCCTGGCCGACCTCGGCGTCGACTTCTCGCTCGATGTCCATGGCGCCGCCCGCTACCAGACCGATCCCTTCGTCGCCCGGCTCGAGGAGGACCAGCGCGCGATCGGTTCGCGCGCCCGCCTGCATGGCTCCTACCAGCCCGCCGAGGTCGCCGGCATCCTGTCGTCGGCCGACTGGGTGATCGTGCCGTCGATCTGGTGGGAGAACGCGCCACTGGTCATCGACGAGGCGATGCATCACGGCCGGCCCGTGCTTTGCTCCAACATCGGCGGCATGGCGGAGCGGGTCCGCGATGGCGTCGATGGGCTGCACTTCCGCGCCGGCGACGCCCTGTCGCTCGCCGACGCCATGCAGCGCGCGATCTCGGAAGAGGGCCTGTGGCAACGGCTGGCGTCGGGCATCCGCCCGCCACGGACGATCGACGATGCGGCCCGGGACCATGTCGCGCTCTACGAGGAACTGCTGACTCCGGTGGCGCCCGCGGCCGCGCCGATCGGATCCCCGGCGCCGGGCAGACGCCGGCGGCCGAGCCTTCCCCGGTCGGAGGGCCTGAGCCCGATCACGGCATAGCCCGCTGCGGCAGGACTTCCTCGGTAGCGCCGCCGAATGCCCCTCGGCAGGAGCCGGGAGTTCAGCCGAAGATCGGCTTGAGGAGCGCGGTGAAGCCGGCGGGCGAGATGGCCGCCAGGATCGAAAGGCCGGAAGCCAGGACGGCGAAGATGGCCAGCGCCAGCGCCAGGCCCGACCCACCCGCCTTCGGCGGCGGCGCGTCGGCCATGCGCCGCAGGCTGCCGTCGATCCGCACCAGGAATGCGTCGACGTCGGCGAAGGACTTCTCGATCGCCTCGACGCGGCGCGACAGGACGGCGGTCTCCTCCTTCACCGCGATCGCGGCCGCTTCCACCGACCGCCGCCGCTCCGTCTCGGAGCCGGCCGAGCGCTGCTCCAGCTCGCGCTGCAGGGCGGTGACACGTTCGGCCAGCTGGGTCTGGTCGCGGCCCAAGGCGGCGACGCGGGTCGCCACCCGCTCCATCCCCGCACGGACCGCGAGCGTCAGTTCCTGCAGTTCCGCCAGGCCGGGTTCCGGCTCGCGGATCGGGGTCATCGCCTGGGTGCGCACGAGCGGGATCCGCGTCCCCCGGAAATACACGCCGACGGACGAGGTCGGCGCGTCCCGCGCCTCCGGCGGCAGGGCGAAGATGAAGGCATGGCGCCCGTCGCCGACACCGGCCGACATGAGGTCTTCGCGATACCGGTCGGCGGTGGTCGATCCGACATGCCGCTCGCCCAGATAGACGTCGATGTCGGTGCGTGCGTCGGGGCTGGCCTCGTCCCGCGCCCAGCCGCGCACGAACCCGCTCTCGATCGTATCGACATGGCCGACATAGCGGGCGGGCAGCACATGCACATTGTCGCGGGCGACCGGCTCCCCCAGGGCGGCATCCCGTGCAACCGCTTCCCGCGGCGGCGGTTCTTCGACCGCTTCGGACCGCACGGCGTTCTCGGCCATCGCGTTCATTCCTCCCTGAAGGTACGGCGCAGCCCGTCGGTAATGGGGGACAGCAGGTAGTCGAGCGCAGTGCGCCGCCCTGTCAGGATGAAGGCGTCGACCGGCATGCCGGGATAGAGCTCCACCCCGGCAAGCCCCTGGAGCTCCGCCGCATCCACGCGGATTCGCGCGACGTAGTAGCCCTCGCCGGTGCGCTGGTCGGTCAGCAGGTCGGCGGAGACGTTGACGACGGTGCCGGCGATCTGCGGCACCACGCGCCGGCGGTAGGAGACCAGGGCGATGTCGGCGCGCTGGCCGGCCCGTACGGAATCGATATCGGTCGGCTTGACCTGGGCGTCGATCACCAGCAGGTCCTCCTGCGGGACGATGTCCATGATCGGCTCGCCGCCCTTGATGACCCCGCCCGGGGTGAAGACCTGCACGCCGACGACCGTGCCGTCCTGGGGCGACAGGACCTTCATCCGGCGCAGCAGGTCGGCCGCGGCCACGACCCGTTCGGCCAGGTCCGCCAGTTCCTTCTGGGTCGCCTCGATCTGGCTGACGACATCGCCGCGGCGGGCATTCTTCAGGTCGATGATCGACAGCTCGGTCTGGCCGATCGTCTGCCGGGCGGCCGCCATGCTGCTCTGCAGCCGGCCGCGCTGGCCGACCAGCTCGGCATTGGCGCGTTGCAGCGCCAGGAGCCGCGGCCGCCGCTCCAGGCCGCGCTGCACCAGCTCGTTGATGCCGCGCATCTCGTCGCCGATGAAACCGATCTGCTGCGAGACCGCGCGCTCCTGCGACTGCATCGCCTGGATCTCGTCCCGCAGCTGCGCGATCTTGCCCTGCAGGATCGACACCTGGCCCTGGTAGCTTTCCCTGCGCGCCGCGAAGAGGTTGCGCTGGCCTTCGAGGATCTCCGCCACTTCCGGCTCGTTGGCACGGCGCGCCAGCTCCGGCGGCACTGGCATCTGGTCCGCCTCGACGAGCTCGGCCTGCAGGCGGGCCAGGCGGGCGACAGCCAGCCGGTGCTGGCCCAGCACGATGCTGTGGGTCGCGCGCGCCTGGGTCTCGTCCATCTCCACCAGCACCTGGCCCGCATGCACCCGGTCGCCCTCGCGGACCAGGATGCGCTTGATGATGCCGGGTTCCAGCAGCTGGATCGTCTTGCGATGGCTCTCGACCTTGACCGTGCCGGTCGTCACCGCCGCGCTCTGCAGCTCCGCCACGGCCGCCCAGCCGCCGAAGCCGCCGAAGGCGACCAGCACCACCACCAGGGCGGCCAGCGCAGGGCCCGCCACGCGCGGCCGGCTCGACGCCGGCAGCGTCACCGTGCCCCGTCCGGGAAGTGCCGGCACCTGGTTCATCGGCGCACCGTCGGCAGGGCGGCCGCGCCGCGGCGCCCGATCTCCGGCACCGGCTCGGCCACCGTATCGGTGACCCCCACAGCCGTGCCGTCGCGCAGCTCCAGCACCCGGTCGGCGATCGACAGCAGGGTGTTGCGATGCGAGATGAGAATGATGATGGCGCCGGTCGAGCGGGCCCAGCCGATCGCCGTCATCAGCGCCTCGGAGCCGGCCTGGTCGAGGTTCGCGTCGGGTTCGTCCAGGACCAGCAGGCGCGGGTCGCCGTAGAGCGCCCGGGCCAGGCCGATGCGCTGGCGCTGCCCGCCGGTCAGCAGGAAGCTGGTGTCGGTGATCTCGGTGTCGTAGCCGTAGGGCATGCGGCCGATCAGCCCATGCACGCCCGCGCGCCGGGCGGCCGCGACCACCTTGTCGGCCGGGGGCTCGTCGAGCCGCGCGATGTTCTCGGCGATGGTGCCGTCGAACAGGCCGACCTGCTGCGGCAGATAGCCGGAGATCCGGCCGAACGCGCCGCGTTCCCACTGGTGCACGTCCTGCCCGTCGAGGCGGACGGCGCCGCTGGTCGGCTTCCACACGCCCATGATGAGGCGCGCCAGGGTGGACTTGCCGGCACCCGACGGCCCCATGATGGCCAGCACCTCGCCCGGCTCGACCGTCAGGCTGATGCCGCGGATCGTCGGCCGGCTGGCACCCGGCGGCACGTAGACCAGCCGATCGATCTCCAGCGGTCCGTCCGGGCGCAGCAGGCCGGCGGACCTGCGCCCGACCCCGGCCTCGGCCTCGATCGACCGCAGCCGCCGCACCGCCGCCCAGGCCGAGACCCACTGCCGCCAGCCGTCGATCAGGGACTCGTACGGCGCGAGCGCGCGGCCAAGGATGATCATCGCCGCGAACAGCGTGCCCGGGCCCGCCGCACGCTCGATGATCAGCGCGGCGCCGACCGCGATCAGCAGCACCTGGAGCGAGGCCCGCACCATGCGCGAGGCGGCCGAGATCGCCTCGGACCGCAGATGCCCGCGCCGGGCCAGCACGGCCGCTTCGCCGTTGGCCTGGCGCCAGCGGGCGACGATGCGGTCCATCAGGCCCATCGCCTCGACCACCTCGGCGTTGCGGACGGCCGAGCCGACATGCTGGTGCACCCGGACCGAAGCGTCGTTGGACGCCACCAGGCTGCGGTGCGAGACGATCTCGTTGACGATCCCCATCAGGGTCAGCAGCAGCGCGCCGCCGACGCCGATCAGCCCGTAGTACGGGTGGAGCAGGAACAGCACGATGAAGAACAGCGGCGTCCAGGCCATCTCCATCGCCGTCGGCACGGACCGGCCGGAGAAGAAGCCGCGCACCTCGTTGGCGTCGCGCAGGCTCTGGGTCGAGCCGCCGCCTTCGCGCAGCGCGCGGCTGACGGTGGCGGGGATCGCCACCTCGCCCAGGCGCTCGCCCAGCCATTCGCCCAGCCGCTGATGCACCATGCTGCGGGTCAGGTAGAGGATCGCATGGATGACGAGGGCGCCCATCACCACGGCGGTCAGCCACAGCAGGGTCGGGATGCTGCGGCCGCTCAGGACGCGGTCATAGACCTGCATCATGTAGATCGGCAGGACGAGCGCCGACAGCGTCAGGAACATGCTGATGACGAGGGATATCAGCAGCGCCGGAACGCAGCGCGACAGGGCCCCGCTCAGCCCGACCGGATAGCCGTCGTCGGCCGTGGCGGCCGCACGGGGACCGCCCATCACGCAACCATGGGAACGTCGGCCCCGGCCGGGGCGCCACTCGCCTCCGGCGGCGGAATCCACGCCCGGCGCCAGTCGCCGCGCCGCGCCAGCCCCCAGCGCGTCGGGTCGTCCATCAGGCGGGCCATCGCCGCGTCCCAGCGCCGGCCGTGCAGCCAGCGATTGTGCCGCGAAGCGACCCCGCGCTGGTAGGATGCGTGCTGCTGGATCGAATGCCGCTCCAGGTGATAGAGCGCCGCCTCCGGGGCATACCACAGGCGCAGCCCCATCTCCCGCAGGCGCAGGCAGAGGTCGGAATCCTCGTAGTCGCCGATCGCGAAGTCCGTGCAGAACCCATCCAGCCTGCGGAACGTGTCGGCCGCGATGATCAGGCACGCGCCGGTGATCCCCGGCACTTCCCTGGGCTGCACCGAGCCGGCGGAATGGCGCGGCAGGCCCTTCAGGAAATGGCGGTTGAGCCACATCCCGTCGGCGCCGCGGTCATAGTAGAGGCCGGCGTGCTGGATGGTGTCGTCGGGAAACAGCAGCAGCGGCCCGGCGGCGCCGATCCCGGGCAGCAGACTGCGGCGCAGGATCGACAGCCAGCCCGGCCGCTCCGGCAGGACGTCGGAGTTGCAGGGCACCAGCCAGCGCCCGCGGGCGACCGCCGCCCCGGCATTGACCGCCCCGGCATAGCCGAGATTGCGCCGGTTGACGACCAGCGTCACCGGCAGGCCATAGATCAGGGTCAGGCCGTGCAGGGCACGGCGCAGGTCTTCCTCCTGCTCCGGCGAATCCAGCACCAGGATCAGCTCGGCCCGGGTCATGTCCGGATCGGCGGCGAAGGCCGCGAACTGGGCCGGCAGCAGCTCCAGGCTGCGATAGAGCGGCACCACGATCGACCAGTCGACGGCGTCCCGGCGCGGGCCGAACTGCTCCACCCGCCCCTGCCCGGCATCGGCCGCGACATCGCGGATGGCGGCTGCGATGGCCGGCGCCAGGCACTGTTCCAGCATGGCATCGGTGACGGCATTCGGCGGCACCGATGCCAGCAACTCCTGGCGGCCGCGCTCGGCGTCGCCGACCACGGTGCCGGCCGGCAGCTCGATCATCGCGCCGCTGGCCAGACGTGCCCGGACCCGCACCGGCGCGTCCGGCATCACCGGCTGCAGCTCGGGAAAGTAGGCGACGAAGCCGTCGCCCTCGGTGCCGCCACGCCGCCCATCCGGGCTGCTGCCGGGCCGGGGAAAGCGGAAGCGGCCGGGATCGATCGTCCGCGTCTCCTCGAATGCCGAGAGGAGCTGCAGGTCGGCCACCACCGCCTGGGGATCGGACAGCCAGCCACGCACGAAGAGCCCCCCGTCGGCGTAGCCGATGGCGAGGTCGATCTCGCCCGAGAGGCCCCGCCCGGCGGCCGCCGCCGGCACGCTCGGAGGGATGAGCGCCAGGGACTCGCGCAGCAGCGCGCGCAGGGGCGCGTTGGCGCGGATATAGGGACGCAGGCAGCGCAGCAGGTAGTGGCGCACCGCCAGGGCCTCGTCGGGCTCTTCCTGGAGATGGCGATGGAGTGCCGTGGTCGGCGCCACCGCGTCGGGTTCGATGAGGAATGCGCTCGGCGGGCCGTAGCCGATGCACAGCACCAGCACGCGCCCGGGCCCCAGGCCTTCGGCCCGGTCCACGACCAGCTGGACCCGCGACCGCTGGCCGGACGGGCTCGACCGCCGCTGCGGCAGGAACGGGTTGCGGCGCACGCCACGCGAGCCGATCAGCAGCACGCCGCGAACGTCGTCCGGATCGCCGACGGCGTCCCCGACGCAATAATGCAGCCGGCCGCCCAGCGACAGCACGGTGTCCCAGCCGGCCGGCCGGCCCGCGACCCCCAGCGTCAGGGCGCGGCAGAGGCCGGCGAAGGCCGGATCCTCGTGCAGCTTCAGGAAGGTGCCGCCCGTCTCGGCGGTCACGCGCAAGGCGCGATGGCGGACCAAGTCCGGCAGGCGCGGCAGTACCGTGCCGGCGGCCGGCACCAGGGCTTCGATCGGGCTGCCCGCGACCGACAGCACGACGTCGCCGGCGGCCGTCCGCACCTCGATGGCCGGCGCATCGCTGCCCGCCCGCAGAGTGGCGCCGGGAATGCGCCCGAGCGCCAGGAGATGATACCCGCGCTCGGGGTCGCCCACGATCGAGAAGACCAGGGGCTCCGGGACCTGGACCCCGCCCCAGCGCATCCCGGCATCGGCCAGCGGCACCGATTCCGCGATCGGGGCACAGATCAGCGCAACGTCGCCCAGCGCGGCGAACACGCGGCAACCAGGCAGGACGGCCGTCGCCGGGGAGGGTCGGACGACGGCCTCCGCCTCGCCCCCGTCGGCCGCGAGGCGGCGGCGCCAGCGATGCACGGTGCGCTCGCTGACGCCGAACTCCCGGCCGACGTCCGAGGGGTGGCGGCCGCTCCGGCAGGCGTCGATCGCCCGCCGGATGTCGGCCTCGGTGAACCGCGTGGTGAACATGCGGGGCCCGGCTCTGCGATCAGACGATCTGCACGACGCTGTCGATCCGCGCGCGCAGGTCGGCTTCGGTCATGTTCAGCAGGGTGACGGAGTTGCCGTCGCCCAGGCTGATGACCGCGTTGCCGAGGCTGTCGCTGCTGATCAGCGACAACAGGTCGGCCGGCGCGCCGATCTCCAGTCCGTTGATGCCGCTCTGGATCTGCAGCACGTCGCCGGTCGCGAAGTCGACGATGACGTCGTTGCCGCCTTCGCCGTTGATTACGAACATGTCCTCGCCGGCACCGCCGGACAGGGAGTCGTTGCCGCGATCGCCGGAAATGATGTCGTTGCCGGCACCGCCCTCGACCACGTCGTTGCCCTGGCCGCCATAGACCGCGTCGTCGCCTTCGCCGCCGCTGACGGAATCGTCGCCAGCGTTGCCGTTGACGGTGTCGTCGCCGAGATCGCCGGAGACGGTGTCGCCACCCTCTCCGCCGAGGCCAAGGTCGTTGCCCTGGCCACCGAAGACCGCGTCGTCGCCGGTACCGCCGGTGACGATGTCCTCGCCGGCATTGCCGTTCACCGTGTCGTCGCCCTCGCCGCCGTCGACGAAGTCGGTGCCGGCGCCGCCGAGGCCGAGGTCATTGCCCTCGCCGCCCAGCGCGACGTCGCTGCCTTCGCCGCCGACCACGGCATCGTTGCCGGTGCCGCCCTCCATGTAGTCGTCGCCGTCCCCGGCGAACACCTGGTCGTCGCCCGCGCCGCCCTGCAGGAAGTTGTCCCCGCCATTGGCGACGAAGAAGTTGTCGTCCTCGCCACCGACGATCGCCCCGTCGCCGTCGCCCTCCAGGAAGATGTACGGGCTGGTGACGGGCTCGAAACTGCCGTCGTGCGGCTGGAAGTCGGCTTCGGTCAGGCCCTGCTGCTGGAGCAACACGTCGATTGCGACAAGTGCCGCCGGGTCTAGACCACCTTGGTCGAAGATACCTCCGGGAATTGTAGCCACGGCCCCCTCGCTGTCGTTCGGATGAACCCAGGGCTATAAGCCCGCGGACCGACGCGGCGCTCCAGTGCGAACGCCACCGTTTGGGATGGCATCCCGGAACGGCGCCGTGCCAGTCGCGCCAGCGGTCCGGCAATTTCTCTTACATCTTTGTAATCGGGGAACTTTTTCCCCGGAGGGCGAGGCGCCGATCGCACCAGAGCGAAGCTTTTGGTGCGACGCACAATCGCGGATCCGCCCGGCATCGCAGTTTGCGAAGGCCGGATCGGCGGGCGGGCTCCCATTCGCAGACCGCAATGCGAATTGCGAATCGCGCCGCGCCGGCAAGCGGCCCTCCGACCCGCTCGAAAGCCGTAACCAGTTGCAATAACGCGATTTTCATCTCGCGGTGCGTCGCCCGGCGGCGGGGCCTCCCGGTTGCAACTGTCCCTGCACCGGGGGAGGCGCCACGAGGCTGCGGGATCCCCGATCAAAACCTCGGATCAGGGAACTCGGACCATGGCCAACATCACCGGCGCGGACGTTCTCCTCTACAAGGCCGGCTACCACTGGACGCAGGAGACGCTGACCTGGGCGATGGTTCCGGAGCTGGCCCCGTTCGCCGCCTCGATCCGCGCCGCCATCGCGCGCTGGGACGATGCCAGCGACCTCGACATGGTCGAGGTCGGCCCTTCGGACTTCGACGACGCCGACATCAAGTTCATCGTCTCGACCCGGGTCGGCTACGAGGCCTACAGCTACATCCTGGTCGACGACCTGGACGAAACCCGCATCACCGATGCCGTGGTCGAGCTGCCGCTCGGACTCGATCCGGCCCGCGCGGACTATGCGATCACCCACGAGCTCGGCCATGCCATGGGCCTGAAGCACCCCATGCGGCTCGACTTCACGCCGGCCTCCCAGGGCCCCCACGCCGCCGCCGACATGGTGACCGCGAAGAACACCATCATGGGTTACTTCGATACCCGCGACGGCTCGCTCGGGGAATGGGACGTCCAGGCGGTGAACCAGCTGTACGGCCCGGAGCGCGACAAGCCGGTCGCCGACGAGATCCATGGCGGGGACAAGGTCAACCAGATCCTGGGCGGCCCCGGCAACGACGTGCTGTACGGCAATGCCGGCGACGACCGCCTGTTCGGCGGCCGCGACGACGACTTCGTCTATGGCGGGCGCGGCAACGACCTCGTGTCCGGCGACCTCGGCGACGACCAGCTGTGGGGCGACGAGGGCGACGACGTCCTGACCGGCGGGGCCGGGCGGGACGCGTTCCATGTCGGTGCCGGCCACGACGTCATCACCGATTTCGAGAAGGCGCTCGACCGCATCGTCGCCTCCGGCGAGTACACGATCACCCGCGACGGCGGCGACTCCCTGCTGGTCGGCGACGGCTGGTCGGTCCGCGTCCTGGACGTCGACCTGATGTAGTTTCCGCGGCCTGCGGGCCGGAATGCCGCCACGGGGCGGTAGCCGACGGGGCTGGCACTTCGCGGTGGGGCGCACTAGCATCCGGCCTCCCATGCACCGGCCCCCTCGGCCGCGCCGGCTGCCACCGCTCTGGCTGCTCATTGCCGCCACCGCGGTCGGCGCGGCCAGCCTCCACATCATCCTCCCGTCTCTGCCGCGCGTCGCGATGGATTTCGCGACCGACTACGGCTCGGCGCAGCTGGTCCTGACCGTCTATCTGGCGGCCATGGCCCCGGCCCAGCTCGTCTACGGGCCGCTCTCGGACCGCTACGGCCGTCGACCGCTGCTGCTGCTCGGCCTGTCGGGCTACCTGCTCGGCACCATGCTGTGCGTCTATGCCGGGTCGCTCGAGGTCATGCTGGCAGGCCGGGCGATCCAGGGCTTCGGCGGCTGCGCCGGCATGGTCCTGGCCCGGGCCATCGTCCGCGACATCCATGACCGCGAACGCTCGGCCGGGCTGATCGCCCACATCACCATGGCGATGTCCCTGGCCCCCATGTTCGCGCCGGCCATCGGCGGCTGGCTGGAAGTGTGGGTCGGCTGGCGCTTCGGCTTCCTGATGCTTTCGGCCTTCGGCGCGATCACCCTGCTCTGCGCCTGGTTCCGGCTCAACGAAACCCTGCCGGCGCCGGTGGCGATCGCGCCGCGGGCGATGGCCGGCCACTACCGGCTGCTTCTCGGCTCGTCTGCCTTCATCGGCTATACGCTTGGAACGGGCCTGGCGACGGCCTCGTGGTATGCCTTCGCGGCCGGCGCACCCTATCTGCTGGTCGCGGCCATGAACGAGTCGCCCAGCGCCTACGGCCTGTGGATCCTGCTGCCGATGGGCGGCTACACCATCGGCAACCTGGTCGCCTCCCGCCTGTCGCAGCGCCTGGGCGTCGACCGGATGATCGTCATGGGGACCGCCATCGGGCTGGCCGCCACGGCCGCGCTGGTCCTGTGGACGGGCCTGGCGCCGATCGGGCCGTTCGCGCTCTTCCTGCCGATGGCGATCCTGACGTTCGGCCAGGGCATGGCGCAGCCGAACGGCGTCGCCGGGGCGATCAGCGTCCACCCGCACATCGCGGGCGCGGCATCGGGGCTGCTCGGCTTCATCCAGATGGTGGTGAGCGCGGTCGCGACCTTGCTGCTGTCGGCGATCCAGGCGCCGGTCGCGTGGCCGACCGTTTCCGTCCTGGCCGGCAGCGTGGCGCTGTCGACGGTGGCCTTCGCCTATGCGATCCTGGCGCAGCGCCGGGTTCCCACCATCCTGGCGGCGACCGAGCCCGCCCCCCGCCCCTGCGAACCGGACTAGCCCCCATGCCCGAACCCGAACCGATCTGGGCCGGCCTGACGGCCGACGAGCACGAGCTGCAGTACAACCCCCAGCGCGCCGTCCCGCACTTCAAGGACTACCAGGCCGGCCGTGCCGTCGCCAACGACCGGGCGCGGGCGACGCTGGCCTGCCGCCGCGACCTCGCCTATGGCCCGGGCGCGCTGCACGACCTCGACTTCTACCCGGTGCCGGGCGTGGCGGCGGCGCCCGTCCACGTCTTCTTCCATGGCGGCTACTGGCGCGCCCAGGACAAGGCCAACTTCGCCTTCGTCGCCGAGCACCTGGTCGCCCGCGGCATCGCGGTCGCGGTCGTCAACTATCCGCTGTGCCCGGCGGTGACGCTGGACGAGGTGGTGGCCGCGGCCATCGAGGCGGTCGCCTGGATCGCCCACCATGCGGCGGAACTGGGCGGCGACCCGGCGCGGATCACGCTCTCCGGCCATTCGGCCGGGGCGCATCTGGGGGCGGCGGTGCTGGCGACCGACTGGACCATGCACCGGCTGCCGGCCGACCTGCTGTCGGGGGCGGTGCTGATCAGCGGCATCTACGACCCGGCGCCGGCGATCGGCACCACCGTCAACGAGGAGATCCGGCTGACCGCGGAGCAGGCCCGGCGGCTCGACTTCGAGCGCATCCCGCCGCTGGTCCACTGCCCGGTGGAGATCCTGGTCGGCGGGCAGGAGCCGTCGCACTGGATCGACCAGTCGTTCCGCTACGCCCACCACCTGGCGCGGCACGGGCTCGGCCCGGGCGTGCGGGTCTGCCCGGGCTTCCACCATTTCGACATCGTGAACCAGTACCAGGACCCGGACAGCGACGTGATGCGCGCCATCCTGGCCCTGACCTTGCGCTGACCGGCGGCATAGCCGCCGGCTTCGCGACACCGGCCGGCGGCCCCTATGCGGCCGGCTTCTCGATGAAGATGCAGTAGATCTTGCGCAGCCGGTCCTTGACCTCGAAGTCGCCGACCATGCCGCGGGCGATGAAGAAGGTGTCGCCCGGCCCGTAGGTCTCGGCCGTGCCGTCGGGGCCGCTCACGGTGACCCCGCCCTCCAGGACGTGCATCAGCTCGTAGCGGGGGAACGGGGTCGGGCGGCGGTGATAGGCCGTCGTCTCCCACACCCCGACCGTGAACTGGCCGGTCGTATCGATGAAGGCGGCCTTGCCCTGCTGTGCCGGCATCGGCCCGAACAGGGTGTCGGCCGCCGGCAGCGTCGACGGCGAGAGCGCCATGGCCGGGTCGACGATCAGCTTCGGGGTCGCGTCCGGCGCCGGCGCATCCGGCGGGCCGTCATGGATGACGAAGTACTTCCGCACCCGCACCGACTGGTGCCAGCGCATCTTCAGGCCCTTGGGCAGGTAGAAGCCCTGCCCCGCCCCGACGGTCGTGGTCGGCCCGGAATCGGGTTCGATCGTCACCTGCCCTTCCAGCAGCAGCATGAACTCGTTGTTCGCGTGCGGGCCCATGCGGCCCGTGAACGGCGTGCAGTCCCACACCCCGGCCGACAGGCCGAGCCGCTCGTCCTGGAAGAAATAGCGGCCGCGCTGGATGCCGTCGCCCCGCTCCAGCGATTCGGCCGGGATCGCACCCCAGTCTTCGAGACCGGCAGCGCCGGGGCCTTCGGGGTGGAAGCGGATGGAACTGGTCGACATGCGGGATGCCTCACGGACGGCGAAGGGGAAGCGATACCTAACAGCAGCGGCCCCCGCCCGTCATGTCCGCTCGTCTATCCGCAGGACAGATGAGGGGCAGCGCGCTATTCCAGCGGGGTCGCAAGGCACCGAGGCGATCCATGGCCAAGACCACCCGCGCCACCCTGGCGCTGCAGAAGGCCGGCATCCCGTTCACCGTCGCCACCTACGACTACGACCCGGGCGCCGAGCGGGTCGGGCTGCAGGCGGCGGACGCGCTGGGGGAGGATCCGGGGCGGGTCCTCAAGACGCTGATGGCCGAGGTCGATGGCCGCCCGGTCTGCGTCGTCGTGCCGTCCGACCGCGAGGTCGGCATGAAGCGGCTGGCCGCGGCCTTCGGGGCCAAGTCGGCGCAGATGATGCGGCCGGCCGACGCCGAGCGGCTGACCGGCTACCATGTGGGCGGCATCAGCCCGTTCGGGCAGAAGCGTCGGGTGCCGACCGCCATCGAGGAGACGGCGCTGGCCCTGCCCTATGTCTATATCAATGGCGGCCAGCGCGGCCTGCAGGTGCGGCTGGCGCCCGGCGATGCCCGCCGGGCGCTGGATGCGATCGCGGCCGCGCTGGTCGCCTGAGGCTCAGGCCCGTGCCATCCGTCCCGCAGGGACCACCCGCACCGCCCGCCAGCCGATCCCCAGGAAGACCGCCAGCAGGACGAGCTGGGTCGCGGCGAAGGCCGGCTCCGACCCGGTCGGCGCCAGCGCGTGGAAGGCCGGGACCTTGAGAAAGGCCTGGGCGACGCCGACGAAGGCCAGGAAGTAGACGTTGACCACCGCGCCCGCGGCATAGATGCGGTGCCACGCGCCCGCCAAGCCGAAGACGTGCAGGGCCGCCACCGTCGGGACCAGCGTCAGCGCGGCCGCGATGCCGACGCCGTGCGACGGCAGGAAGGTGGTGAAGGGAAAGAGGAAGCCGGTGACGGTGGTCGCCACCGCCGTCCAGACGAACAGGCCGGTCCACATCGGGACCAGCTGGCCCCGCATCAGGGCCGGCAGGATGCCGATGCCGGCGACGAGCGCGATGACGCTGAGCGTGGTGTGGACGATGGTCAGGGTCGACAGGTCGCTGGCCATGGCAGGTCCCCCAGGTTCCGATCCCCGAGCCTAGCGGTTGCGCCAGGGCTGCGCTTGTCCAATCGGAACCTCCTTTTCCTGCCAAGGCATATTGCGCCCCGGCCGCGCCGTCTGCGATCCTCGCCGGCGTTGCCGTCCCATCCCCGCCCCTGCCCCTTGCCATCGAGGCCCGCCATGGCGCGTATCCGCGACATCCGTATCGTCGCCCTGGAGTTCGCCGTTCCCGACGACCAGGCCTACGGCATGGCCCGCGGGCTGACCGCCAGGCGCGGCGGCGGGCTCGTGATCCTGGAAACCGACGAGGGGGTGCAGGGGATCGGCGAGGCCTGGGGCCCGCCCCGCATCACGGCCGAGTACCTGGCGGTGGTGAAGCCCTACTTCATCGGCACCAGCGTCTTCGCCCAGCGCGGCGTGGTGCAGACCATCTTCGCCAAGCACTACCATTTCGGCATCCAGAACCAGCTCGTCTCGCTGATCAGCGGCATCGACATCGCCGCCCACGACGCCATGGGCAAGCTCCTGAACCTGTCCGTCGCCGACCTGATCGGCGGGCGCCAGCGCGAGCGGGTGGCCGCCTATGCCTCGGGCGGCTACTTCACCGCGACCGGCAATCCGGAGGCGACGCTGGCCGCCCAGCTCGAGCCGCACGTCGGCAAGGGCTTCCCCGCCTTCAAGATCAAGATCGGCCGCAACCCGGCCGAGGACGAGAAGCGCGTGGCGCTGGCGCGCCGCATCATCGGCCACGACGCCCTGCTGACGGTCGATTCCAACGGCAACTACACCTTCGACGGGGTGATGGAGAGCATCCGCCGCATCGCCCCCTACGGCATCCACTGGTACGAGGAGCCGCTCGCCCCGCAGGACTGGAAGGGCTACGCCGAGTTGAAGGCGCGGGCCACCGTGCCGATCGCGACCGGCGAGGCGCTCTACACCGCCTTCGACCTGAAGCGGCTGATCGACGGGCGCCTGGCCGACGTGATCCAGCCCGACCTGGCGCTGTGCGGCGGCCTGGACGTCGCGCGCACCGTGGGCATCCTGTGCGGGCTGGAGCACCTGCGCATCTCGCCCCATGTCTGGGGCACGGGCGTCGGGCTGGCGGCGGCCGTCCAGTTCGTCGCCTCGCTGCCGAACTACCCCCATTCCGACAATGTGCCGTTCCCGACCATGGTCGAGTACGACATGGGCCGGAACGCGCTGCAGAACGACATCTTCGAGGAGCCGATCCGCTGCGTCGACGGCCATCTGGAGGTGCCGAAGGGTCCCGGCCTCGGCATCACCCTCAATCCCGAGGCGGTCGCCCGCTACACCGTCTCCTGAACGCGATGGAGCCCGCCCCTCTCCTCGAGGTGCGCGACCTCCGCACCCGTTTCCAGACCCGGCGCGGCGTGCTGCGCGCGGTCGACGGCGTGGCGTTCGCGGTCGACCGCGGCGAGACGGTGGCGATCGTCGGTGAATCCGGCTCCGGCAAGTCGGTCACCGCCATGTCGATCCTGCGGCTCTTCGGCCGCACCGACCGCGCCTCGATCGAGGGCGCCATCCTGCTGCATGGCCGCGACGGCGGCGTGCGCGACCTGCTGACCCTGCCCGAGCCGGCGCTGCGCGACGTGCGCGGGCGGGAGATCGCAGTCATCTTCCAGGACCCCTCGGCCAGCCTGAACCCGGTCTTCACCATCGGCGAGCAGATCCGCGAGGCGATCCGCCGCCACCGCCCGGCCGAGGCGGCCCGTGCCGACGCGGCGGCCGTCGAGCTGCTGCGCGACGTCGGCATCGCCGACCCGGAGCGGCGGGTGGCCGCCTATCCGCACCAGCTGTCGGGCGGCATGCGGCAGCGGGTGATGATCGCGATCGCGCTCGCCTGCCAGCCGCGCCTGCTGATCGCCGACGAGCCGACCACGGCGCTCGACGTCACCATCCAGGCGCAGATCATGCGGCTGCTGGCCGACCTCAAGGCCGCCCGCGGCATGGGCCTGTTGTTCATCACCCACGACCTGGCCCTGGTGGGCGAGATCGCCGACCGCGTCGTCGTCATGTATGCGGGCCAGGTGGTGGAGACGGGCCGCACGGCCGAGATCCTGGCCCGGCCGCGCCACCCCTACACCCGCGCGCTGCTGGAATGCCGGCCGGAACGGCACTATCGCGACGAGGGCGAGGACGAGCGCCTGCTGCGCCCGATCGCCGGGGCCCCGCCGCGCCCGAGCGAGGTGGCGCCCGGCTGCCGCTTCGCGCCGCGTTGTCCGATGGCCGAGGCGCGCTGCACCGCGGCCGCCATCCCGCTGATCGAGCTGGCCCCCGCCGGCGGGCGCGCCAGCCGCTGCATCCGCTGGGAGGACATGCCGTGACCGGCCCCGCCCCGCTGATGGAGGTCGACGACCTCGCCAAGCACTTCCCGCTGCCGCGCCGCGGGCTGGGCGCGCGCGGGGCGGTCAGGGCGGTCGACGGCGTGTCCTTCCGGGTGGCGCCGGGCGAGGTGCTGGGGCTGGTGGGCGAATCCGGCTCCGGCAAGTCGACCGTCGGCCGGCTGGCGCTGCGCCTGCTCGAGCCGACGCGGGGCGCCGTGCGCTTTGAGGGGCGCGACATCACCGCCCAGTCGCTGCGCCAGCTCCGGCCGCTGCGCCGCTCGATGCAGATGGTCTTCCAGGATCCCTATGCCAGCCTCAATCCGCGCCGCAGCGTCGGCCAGGCGATCGGCGAGGTGCTGCGCCTGCATCGCATCGGCGACCGCGCCGACCGGCACGACCGGGCAGCCGCCCTGATGACCAAGGTCGGCCTGTCGCCGGCCGACCTCGGCCGCATGCCGCGGGAATTCTCGGGCGGGCAGCGCCAGCGCATCGCGATCGCCCGGGCGCTCGCCGTCGAGCCGCGCTTCCTGGTCGCCGACGAGCCGGTCTCGGCGCTGGACGTGTCGATCCAGGCCGGCATCCTGGCCCTGCTGCGCGGGCTCCAGGCCGAGCTCAACCTCGCCATGCTGTTCATCTCGCACGACCTGTCGGTGGTCGAGGTGATGGCCGACCGGGTCATGGTGCTCTATCTCGGCCGGGTGATGGAGGTGGGGCCGACCCGCACCATCTTCACGCAGCCGCGCCACCCCTACACCGCCGGCCTGCTGGCCGCCGCCCCGCGCCTCGACCGCGGCGACGGCGGCGAGGCCCGGGTCGTGCTGCGCGACGAGATCCCGAGCCCCGCCAACCCGCCGAGCGGCTGCGTCTTCCGCACCCGCTGCCCGTTCGTGCTGCCCGCCTGCGCGACCGAGGTGCCGCAGCCGCGCGCGCTGGCGCCGGGGCACCAGATGGCCTGCATCCGCGATGACCTCCGCTTCTGAACCGCCGGTCCTGGTCGTCGGCGGCCGCGGCTTCGTCGGCGCGGCCGCCGTCCGCTGCCTCTTGCGGGCCGGCCGCCGGGTGGCGGTGTTCGGCCCCTCGAGCCCGGTGCCGTTGCCGCATGGCGCGCAGGAGATCGCCGGCAGCATCGAGCATGGCGAGCAGATCCGCGCCGCGCTCGCCGCCACCGGTGCCGACCGGGTGGTCAGCTTCGCCGCCTTCTCCGCCGGCGCGGTCGGCCTCGCCCGGTCGGGCGAGAGCGACCCCGAGGGCGCCTTCGCGGTCAACGTGCTGGGCTTCCGCCGGCTGCTCGAGGCCGCGGCCGATGCCGGCGTGCGGCGCCTGGTCTGGACCAGCTCGACCGTGGTCTTCGGCGCGGCCGAGGACCCGGCGGTCCGCGTCGACGAGGATGCCCCGCGCCGGCCGGTCCATGTCTACGGCCTGACCAAGACGCTGGCGGAGGACGTGGCCGGCTACTTCCGGCGCATGCGCGGGCTGGAGACGGTGGGCCTGCGCATCCCGCTGATGATCGGCCCCGGCCTCTGGTATGACGGCGCGGCCTCCGTCCTGAAGCGCATGGTGGGCGCGGCGGCCCCGGGGGTCGAGTTCCCGGCCGAGGTGCCGTCGGGATCGTTCGACGCCATGCATGTCGACGACCTGGGCCGCCTGATCGATCGCACGCTCGACGCGCCGCCCGGCCTGGCCGCGGCCTACAACCTGGCCGGCTTCACCACCTCCTACCGCGAGATCGCCGCCGCGCTTGCGGCCCTGGTGCCGGGCTACCGGCCGCGCCTGGCGGAAGTGCCGCCGGCCGTCTTCTATCCCTTGCAGGACCAGCGCCGGATAGAGGCCGACATCGGCCTCGATCTGGCACATGATCTGCGTTCGACCCTCGCCGACATGCTGCACGAACGGAACCCCGCCCCATGAGCTATCGCCAGCGCCTGGCCGACCTCGGCATCGTCCTGCCCGCGCCCAAGGCGCCCGCCTTCGCCTATGTGCCGGTCGCGGTCCATGGCGGGCTCGCCTGGGTGTCGGGCCAGCTGCCCTGGGCCGGCGACACCCTGATGGCCAAGGGCAAGCTGGGGGCGGAGATCGACGTGGCGCAGGGCCGCGAGATCGCGCGCTGCTGCCTCTTGAACGGGCTGTCGGTGCTGGAGGCGGCGATCGGATCGCTCGATCGGGTCGAGCGGATCGTCAAGGTGACCGGCTTCGTCGCCTCGGCCGAGGGCTTCCTCGAGCAGCCGTCGGTCGTCGACGGCGCCTCGTCGCTGCTGGGAGAGATCTTCGGCGAGGCCGGGCGCCATGCCCGCTCGGCGGTCGGCGTCGCCGAGCTGCCGCGCGGCGTCCCGGTCGAGATCGAGTTCGTCGCCGCCATTTCCGCCTGATTCGGAGGAACTGCCATGCCAGGATCGCGCCTACGCCTGATCGCCGGAGCCTTCGCCGCCCTCGTCGCCGCCGGGCCGGTCCTGGCGGACGATTCCCTCGTCTACGGGAAGTCTGATCCGGCGGCCAAGAACGGCGGCAAGATCACCGTCGGCTCGCTGATCGAGCCGCCGTCGCTCGACCCCTTCCTGCAGGGGGCGGACGCGCGCATCCGGGTCAGCGGCCTGATGTACCAGGGCCTGTTCTTCGAGGACCAGACGGGCGTGCCCCGCGCGCTGCTGGCGAAGAGCTTCGAGGTCTCGCCCGACGCCAAGACCTACACCTTCAAGCTGCGCGAAGGGGTCAGGTTCCACACCGGCCAGTCGATGAGCTCGGCCGACGTCAAGTACAGCTACGACTGGATGCGCGATTCCAGGAACGGCTCGCCCGGCGCCGGCGACCTGTCCTCGGTGACCGAGATCGCGACGCCCGATGCCACCACGGTCGTGTTCAAGCTGGCGCGGCCCAACGCCGCCCTGCCGATGACCTTGACCAACAAGTACGGCGCCGTCGTCCCCAAGGACTATTTCGCCGCCAAGGACGCCGGCACCAAATTCAACGAGGTGTCGGTCGGCACCGGCCCCTACAAGCTGAAGCTGTTCCGCCCGAACTCGGTCCTCGTGCTGGAGCGGAACAAGGACTACTGGCAGAAGGGCCTGCCCCACATCGACGAGGTGACCTTCGCCACCATGCCGAACAGCGCCGCCATCGTCGTGGCGCTGCAGAACCGGCGCATCGATCTGGCGCTCTTCTCGCGCCCGCAGGACACCGAGCAGCTCAAGAACGTGCCCGGCGTCGAGGTCAAGCGCTGGCCGTCGCTCAACCAGAAGACCCTCGACCTCGACGTCAAGTACGGCCATCTGAAGGACATCCGCGTCCGCCAGGCGATCGCACTGGCGATCGACAAGGAAGCCGTCATGAAGGCCTCGATCGCCGGCTACGGCACGGTGATCGGCACCATCGTCATCGGCATGCAGGACAGCTGGGGCGTACCGCTCGACCAGCTCGCCAACCAGAAGGTCGACCTCGACCGGGCGAAGAAGCTGCTGGCAGACGCCGGCCTCGCCGACGGCTTCGACATCGATCTCACCACCATCATCGGCTACGACTGGATGGACGCGGGCGCGGTCACCGTCGCCGAGCAGCTGAAGCGCATCGGCATCCGCGTCCACATCAAGAAGATCGAGCTCGGCGTGTGGATCCGGAACTTCCGCGCCCGCGAGATGGGCTTCACCTTCAACGACTGGGGCACCACGCCCGACCCCAGCCTGCTCTACTACCGCCATTTCCGCGCCGCCCCCCAGGGCGCGGACTTCCGCAACTGGAACAACGAGAAGGTGAGCGCCCTGCTCGACGCCGGCCAGGAGGAGCCCGATCCGGTCAAGCGCAAGGCGATCTACGCCGAGTTCCAGAAGATCCTGGCCGACGACCCGGTCTCGATCATGATGTTCTCGGCCGACCTGATCACCGGCCAGCGCGACCGGCTGAAGAACTACGACCAGCACGCGACCGGCTGGTACTTCGGCCTGATCAAGGCGTGGCTGGCCAATTGACCTGAAGGCCGGGCCGGACGGGACAACCCGTCCGGCCCCCGGCCTGCATCGAACTGGTCGATTGCCCGTCAGTCGCAGCGTCCCTCGACTACGCTCGGGATGAGGGCTTTCTCCATCGGCACAAGCGGTTATGGAGCAATGAAAATTTCCTCATCCCGAGCGCAGTCGAGGGACGCATCGGCCGGCGGCCAGTCCTCCTGTCGATGGCCTCCGCCAGTTTCACTCCCGGCGGGTCCGGCCAAGCGCTGAGAACCATCCGATGTTCCGCTTCCTCGCCACCCGCCTCGCCAGCGCGGCCGTCGCGGCCCTGCTGTCGAGCCTGGCCGTGTTCCTGCTGATGCGCTCGGTGCCGGGCGACATCGTCAGCCAGATGCTGGGCCAGTCCGGCAACGACCGCACCGCCGAGGAGGCGCTGCGCGGCTTCTTCGGGCTCGACCGGCCGGTCTGGGCGCAGTTCGCCGACTGGCTGGGCGCCACCCTGTCGGGCGACCTCGGCCGCAGCTGGTACCAGGGCCGGGCCGTCACGACCCTGGTGTGGGAGGCGTTCCTGGTCACGGCCGAGATCGCCGTCGCCACGCTCGTCATCGCCACCCTGGTCGGCGTGCCGCTCGGCGTGCTGGCCGGGATCCGCGAGGGCACCCGCACCGACGCCGCCATCCAGGCCTTCAACCTGCTGGGCCTGTCGGCGCCGGTCTTCTGGATCGGCCTGATGCTGCTGGTCGGCGCCTCGGCCCTGCTGGAATGGTCGCCGCCCTTCGCCTACATGCCGCCGTCGGTCGACCTGGCCGAGAACATCAACATCATCATCCTGCCGGTGCTGAGCCTGTCCCTGCTCCAGGCCGCGGCCTACAGCCATTTCGTACGCGACACGATGGTGACCGAGCTGCGCCGCGAGTATGTCCGCGCCGCCATCGCCAAGGGGCTGGCGCCGCGTCAGGTCTATTTCAAGCACGCCCTGCGCAACATCCTGATCCCGCTGGTTACCTTCATCGGGCTGATCCTCATCCAGATCCTGGGCGGCGCGGTCGTCATCGAATCGCTCTTCTCGCTGCCGGGCCTGGGCCGCCTGATCCTGTCCGGCATCCAGGGGCGCGACTATCCGGTGGTCCAGGGCGCGCTGCTGTTCGTGGTGCTGATCGCGCTGGTCGTGAACTTCGTCATCGACCTGCTCTACGGCCTGATCGACCCGAGGCTTAGGCCATGAGCCGCATCGCCGGCTTCCTGCGCGAGCTGTTCGCGACCCCGCTGCAGATCCTCTGCGCGGTGCTGCTGACGGTCGTCCTGGTGCTGGTGGCGGTGCCGGGGCTGGTCGCGCCGCAGTCGCCCTATGCGATCGACGTCGCCCGCGCCCTCCAGCCGCCGTCCGCCGCCCACTGGTTCGGCACCGACGATGTCGGCCGCGACCTCTTCTCGCGCGTGGTGCACGGCACCCGGATCACGCTCGGGCTGGTGGCCGGCGCGCTGCTCGCCTCCGCCGTGGTCGGCGGATTCCTCGGCCTGGTCGCCGGCTATTACGGGCGCGCGGCCGACCTCGTGTTCGGCCGCTTCGTCGACATGATCCTGACCTTCCCGCCGGTGATCGCGGGGGTCGTCATCACCGGCGTGCTGGGGCCCGGCGCCCGCAACCTGATCCTCGCCCTGGCCGTGGTCTACATCCCGATGTTCTTCCGCATCGCGCGCTCGGGTGCATTGGCGGAGCGGCAGCGGACCTATGTCGAGGCCGCCCGGGCGCTCGGCTTCGGCGAGGCCTCGATCATGCTGCGCCAGGTGCTGCCCAACGTGCTGCCGCTGGTCCTGCTGCAATACGTCATCCTGTTCCCGCTCGCCCTCCAGATCGAGGCGGCACTCGGCTTCCTCGGCCTCGGCGTCGCCCCGCCGACCCCGGACTGGGGGGCGATCCTCGAGCAGGGCAAGAACTTCATCTTCTCGGCCTGGTGGATGTCGCTGTGGCCGGGCCTCTTCCTGCTCGGCGCCGCCTTCGCGGTGATGGTGCTGGGCCGCACCCTGCAGCAGCGCTTCGATCGGCGCTGAGCCCCCTTCCCACCCCTGATCGAGGATCCCCCACCATGCCCGTGCGCCTGGCGCTCTTCGAGGACGCCTTCGACGGCGGCCGCCCCGTCCTGCTCGCCCCTGCCCCGCGCGCCGTCTATGTCCGCCATGGCAGCCTGACCGCCACCACCGCGGCCGGCGGCACCGTCGCCCTGGCCGAGGACACCTGCACCCTCTTCGAGGGCGAGCTGGAGCTGTCCGGCACCGGCGAGGCGTGGAGCTGGGAGGCGACCCCCTACGACTGGGGCCCGATGGTCACGGACGCCGAGCGCCCGCGCCTGGTCGCCGCCCATGCGCTGATGATCGACCCGCGCTACCCGATCCTGATGCGCTCCGACCGGGTCGACTTCCCACCCGGCATCGTCACGCCGAAGCACGGCCATGGCGGCCCCGGCATCCGCCGCCTGCTGCACGGCCGCCTGGTCGCCGAGATCGCCGACAAGGCCCACCGCGTCGAGCCGGGCGAGGCCTGGTTCGAGACCGGCCGCGACCCGGTCGTCGGCCGCAACATCGCGCCGGCCAGCGCCTTCGTCCGCACCATCCTGCTGCCGACCGACTATCTCGGCCGCAGCAGCTTCCTGCCCTGGACCGCCGAGGAGGCGACCAAGCCGCGCGGCGTGGAATACCGGATATTCTTCGACACGGTGGTGCGGCTCGGGGTCTGAGCGGCCGGCCCGGCCATCACAGGCAGCCGGGCCCGACCGCTCCCGACAGCCAGCGCAGGGCCGGCGCCACGTGCCGGGCCCAGGTCGGCCAGTCGTGCCGGCCGTCGTCGATGCGCAGCTCGGCCGGCACGCCCAGCCGCGACAGGGCGTCGTGGAGCCGGACCGTGCCGTCGCGGATCGCCGGGAAGTCGTCGCGGGCGGCCTGGAGCCACAGGCGCGGGCGATCGTCCTGCGCCGCCAGCGCCGGGGCTGCCAGGAACAGGTTCCAGCGATTGTAGCGCCGCCAGTCCAGCGGCTCGCCGAACACGCTGCCATGCATATGCAGCCTCCGCCCGGCGCCGGCGGCAGGGTCGTCGGCCAGCGGCTGGAAGATGCTGCCCGACAGGCTGAAGGCGGCGGCGAAGCGGTCGGGCCGGCGGAAGGCCAGCAGCAGGGCACCGTAGCCGCCCATCGACAGGCCGCCGACCGCCCGGGCCGCCCGGCAGCCGCCGATCGGGTGGCGGCGCTCGATCCCGTCGACCAGGTCGCCGGCGAAAGCCGTGTGCACCGGTCCGGCGCCGGCCGGATCGTCGACATACCAGCTGTCGCCCCCCATCGGCATGACCACCGCCATCGGCGCCGCCCGGCCGGCCGCGATCTCGCGGTCGAGCGTTTCGCCGAGCCGGCCGGCGCCGACCCAGTCGTCCTGGTTGCCGCCCAGTCCGTGCAGCAGGTAGAGCGCCGGCCACGGCCCCGGCCCGCCCGGAAGGTAGAGGGTGTAGGGAACCGGCCGGCCCAGCTGCGGGCTCGCCACGGACAGGTCCGAGATGACTGTGCCCGCGGCGCCGGCCGGGCCGCCCGACCCGAGCAGGGCAAGGGCGGCGACCAGGCACGCCGCCGCCCGCCACCCGGTCATCGCGGATGGCCCCTCACGGCCCGCTGGCGCCGGCCAGCGCCGGCATGGGCCCGGCCCGGCGAGCCGGCCGCGCCGCAGCAGGGTCGCCCGACCGCCCGGCCCCCTTCCAGGGCGGCGCCTTGAACCAGGCCGTGATCCAGGCAGCCCCCGCCAGGACGGCGAAGCCGGCCAGGTTCACCAGCGCCTCCTGCGGCGCGTCGCGGCCGATATGGTCGAGGACCACGCCCAGGAGCTGGGCCAGCACCATCCCGGTCAGGAAGACGGCGAGCGACTGCTGGCCGACGGCGCGGATGAGGTCGACCACCGCCCCCTTCAGGCGCCGGCCGCGCGGCCCGACCGCGACATGGGCGAGATAGGCCACCGCCAGGAAATGCAGGAAGCGCAGCGGGCCGACATGGGTCTTGTCGATCGCCGGCGCCAGCCACGCATTCCATTCGCGCAGCTCGGGGACGGTGAAGAACCCGCGGTGCCAGGCGAACGGCACCGTGGCCAGCACCATGATCGCCGCGGCCACCACCAGCCGGCGGTCGACCGGCGGCGCCGGCAGCCACCCCCGCATCCAGGCGAACCCGGCGAAGAACACGATCTGCCAGGCGAACGGGTTGAAGAACCAGGTCCGGTCCGACCACGGCTCGGCCGGCAGGTCCAGCCACCCGAGATAGGCGACCGTCCAGATCGACAGGAGCAGCCCCGCCACGGCCGCCGGCCCAAACCGGGCCACCGCCATCACCAGCGGCACCATCGCCAGGATGACCAGGTACATGGGCAGGATGTCGAAGTAATTGGGCACGTAGGTGAGGTCGAGCAGCCCGACCATCGCCCGGGCGGTATCGGCCAGGAACGGGGCGAGGCCGAGTTCGCCGACATAGTGGGCATTGCTGTTGGCGCGGTCGATCGCCAACAGCAGGGTCAGGATCACCAGGAAGCAGGCGATGTGCGCCCAGTAGACCTGCCAGCAGCGATGCAGGATCCGGGCGGCACCCTGGATCCAGCCATGCTGGTCGAACACCCGGCCGAAGGCGATGGCCGACGCCATGCCGGAGCAGAAGACGAAGATCTCGGTCGCGTCGCTGAAGCCGAAGCGGGCCGGAATCCACTGGGCCCAGCCATTGTTCGGCACATGCGCCACCAGGATGATGAACATCCCCAGGCCGCGGAAGAAATCGAGCCGGGGATCGCGCTGCCGTTCCGCCATCGCCGTCACTCCCCCCGCCAGCGGACGACCCAGCCCACGACCAGCCCGAACAGCAGGTGCCCGACCAGCGAGGCCCAGGCGAGCGGAATGAAGCCCAGGAAGGCGGGCAGGCCCGCGATCAGGTGCGCCATGACGAAGAGCGCGAACACCCACAGCCCGACCCCGTAGCCCAGCGCCACCAGGAACCATGGCAGCCCGGGCAGGATCGCCCGCGCGATCGGGCGGGCGATGAAGAGGTAGCCCAGCGGATAGAAGACGACGCCGACGACCAGATGGATGACCTCCGCCAGGACGCGGCTGTCCAGCGAGAACACGCTCTGCACCAGGGCGGCCGGCTCCAGCGGCCCGCCGATCCACAAGGGGGTGATGGCGCGCGCCCAGACCTCCCAGGTCGCGTCGGCCGCCGCGCCCGCGATCAGCGCGGTGACGATCAGGCCGGACGTGATGGCAGGCAGCGCGGGGCGGGTGTCGATCGCAGTCATGGAACTTCCCCTGTAGCGGTGGGCGGAAGAATTCTTCGCGACCGGCCCCGGCACCATTCCACGATGGCAGGTCAATCGCGCCCGATCTCTCCTACATCCCGCCCCCTTCCCCTTCCACTCAAATAGACGTGAGCACAGGGAGTCGTCTTTCAGAACATATATCGCCATCTATATTCTGATACAGACATCCGGTCCTTTGGTTTATCGCGCCTGTGTTACATGTCCGAAGAAATTACTTTTTTTCCGAAGGCATGTAACAATGGGATCATTGGCAACGAATTGCATCTCCACCACTTCCGCGGACAGGAGTGCCGAACATGAGACTGCTCTCTGCAATCGCCGGCCTGTCGCTTGCCTTCGTCCTGGCGATCCCCGGTGCCGGGGTCGCGGGTCCGGCGGCGCTCAACCTCGATGCCGCCCATCTGGCGATCCGCGGCTACGACCCCGTCGCCTACTTCGCCGCGGGCGCACCGACGCCAGGCCGCGAGGACATCACGGCGGAGCATGGGGGGGCGGTCTACCGCTTCGCCTCGACGGCCAATCGGGCCGCCTTCCTGGCCGGGCCGGAGCGCTACCTGCCGGCCTATGGCGGCTTCTGCGCGATGGGGACGGCCCTGCGGCGCAAGGTGGACGGGGACCCGCGGCAATGGCGGATCGTCGACGGCCGGCTCTACCTCAACTTCGATGCCGGGGTGGCGCGCCACTGGGCGACCGCGATCCCGCAGAACATCGAGGCCGCCGACGGCCACTGGCGGGACATCCGCGAGGTGCCGGCCGGCAATCTCCGGCCCGCGGAGTAGCCCCGACCGGCGCTACTCCCGCTTCCTCGGCTGGCCCACCGTCTGGGCCAGGGCCAGCAGGAGCGACGTCACCAGGATCATGATGGTCGAGATGGCGGCGATGGTCGGGTCGATCTGGTCGCGCAAGGCGTTGAACATGCTGCGCGTCAGGGTCGAGTTGTTGCCGCCCGAGACGAAGAGGGCGACGATCACCTCGTCGAACGAGGTGAGGAAGGCGAGCACGGCCGAGGTCGCGACCGAGAAGCGGATCTGCGGCAGGGTGACCAGCAGGAAGGCGCGCGGGCGCGACGCGCCCAGGCTGCGCGCCACCATCTCCTGGCTCATGTCGTGGCTCTTCAGGGCCGAGGTCACGATCATCAGCACGATCGGCACCGCCAGCATGGAGTGCGCCAGGACGATGCCGGCCAGCGTGTTGACCAGCTTCAGCTTCACATAGGCGTAGAAGACGCCGATGCCGACCAGGATCACCGGCACGATGATCGGCGTCACCAGCAGCGCGAAGGCGAACCGGCCGAAGCGGATGCGGGACGCGAACAGGCCGTAGGCCGCCAGCGTGCCGAGCGGGGTCGCCACCAGCATGGTGAGGAACGCGGCCTTCAGCGAGGTCGCCGTCGCCTGCATCCATTCGGGCGAGGCGAGGTAGCTGCGATACCAGCGCAGCGACCATTCCCGGGGCGGGAACTCCAGGTACTGCGAGGCCGAGAAGGACATGGGGATGACGATCAGGGTCGGCAGGACCAGGAAGGCCATCACCAGGACGGCGACCGCATAGAGCCACAGCCGCGCGCGGTGGGTGATCTGGGTCTCCGTCGCCGGCCGGCCGAGCCATCCCATGATCAATGCCCCCCGCCCAGCACCCGGTCGAGGCGCACCAGCCGGGACGCGACGTAGAGCAGCGCCAGCGTCAGGCCGAGCAGCACCACGCCGAGCGCGCTCGCCGCGCCCCAGTTGAAGAACAGCTCGATGTCGGTGGCGATGCGGTTGGAGACCATGATCACCCGCCCGCCGCCCAGCACCGCCGGGGTGACGTAGAAGCCCAGGCACAGGATGAAGACGATCAGCGCGCCCCCGAACAGGCCCGGCAGCGACAGCGGGAAGAAGACCTTCCAGAAGGCGCCGACCGGTCCCGCGCCCAGGTTGGCGGCGGCCTTCAGGTAGTCGCGGTCGATCGCCCGCATCGAGCCGTAGACCGGCAGGATCAGGAACGGCAGCATGATGTGGACCATGCCGACCAGCGTGCCCTGGAGGTTGTGGACCAGCGCCAGCGGCTCGCTCCACAGGCCGAGCTCGATGCCCCACTGGTTGACCAGGCCCTGGCGCTGCAGCAGCACCAGCCAGGCGTAGGTGCGCACCAGCAGCGAGGTCCAGAACGGCAGCAGCACGCCGATCATGGCGAGGTTGGCCGCCCGCCGCGGCAGCTGCGACAGGACATAGGCCAGCGGATAGCCGACGACGATGCAGATGCCGGTGGTCAGCAGGCTGACCTGGAAGGTGACGAAGAAGGTCCGGCCGTAGGACGGCTCCTGCCACATCCGGCGATAATGCTCCAGGCTGGGGCTGCCGTCGTCGGCCAGGAAGGACAGCCAGAACAGCCAGCCGACCGGCAGCACCATGGCGACCAGCACCAGCAGCAAGGCCGGCGAGCCCAGCCCGAACAGCGCCAGTCGCTCCAGGAAGGCGTCGCGGCGCAGCCCGGCGGCGTTCGGTCGTTCCGCAATGGCCGTCATGCGTCGGCCAGGATGACCGTGTCGGCGGGCCCGAGGCCGAGCCGCACCGCCTCGCCGGCCCGCGGCACCGCCGCCATGGCCCCGGCGGTGGCCGGCGCCCGCGCCGCAACCCGGGCGCCCGATGCCAGCACCGCCTGCAGCAGGATGCTGTCGCCCTGGTAGACCACCTCTTCCACCGTGCCGTCGAAGAGGTTGAGCCCCTCGCCCATCCCCGCCCCCAGCAGCTGCAGCCGCTCCGGCCGGATCATCAGCAGGTGGCGCCCGGCCGCGGCCGGCAGCGACTGGATTGCCAGCACGCGGCCCGCATGGGCGAAACCGCCCGGCACCCGCTCGACCGGCAGAAAGCTCGATTCGCCGATGAACTCCGCCACGAAGCGGTTGGCCGGCTGCTCGTAGAGGCGCTGCGGCTGGTCGAGCTGCATGATGCCGCCGCCGTTGATGACGGCGATGCGGTCGGACATGGTCAGCGCCTCGCGCTGGTCGTGGGTGACGTAGACCGTGGTCATGCCGAGCCGGTCGTGCAGGCGCCGCAGCTCGATCTGCATGCGCTCGCGCAGCTGCTTGTCGAGCGCCGAGAGCGGCTCGTCCATCAGCAGGATGCGCGGCTCGAAGACGATGGCGCGGGCCAGCGCGACCCGCTGCCGCTGCCCGCCCGAGAGCTGGTCGATCCGCCGCTCGCCATAGCCGCCGAGCTGCACCAGCTCCAGCGCCGCCTCGACCCGGCGGCCGACGTCGGCCCTGGGCACGCCGCGCAGCTTCAGGGGGAAGGCGACGTTGCCGGCGACGCTCATGTGCGGGAAGAGCGCATAGTTCTGGAACACCATGCCGACGTCGCGCTTGTGCGGCGGGCGGCGCACCACCTCCTCCTCGCCGAACAGCAGGCTGCCATGGTCGGGCCGGGTGAAGCCGGCCAGCACCATCAGCAGCGTCGTCTTGCCGGACCCGGACGGCCCGAGCAGGGTCAGGAATTCGCCGCTGCGGATATCGAGGTCGACATGGTCCAGCGCATGGACCCGGCCATAGGTCTTGGTCACCTGCCGGATGGCGATCGGAAGGGCAGCAGCACGGGCCATGCGAACAAACCGCCTGACGATGGTAGAGGATGCCGGACGGCACGGGCCCCCCGCCCGCGCCGCCCGGCCAGGGAAGGACTACTCGGTCAGCATGTTCTGGTAGGCGGCCGCCGCCTTCGCCTCGTTCTGGATGTACCAGGCGAGGTCGACCGGCAGCTGCCGGGCCGCATTGTCCGGATGCGACGGCAGCTTCTTCGCATATTCGGCATCGATCGTGCCGAGGTCGTAGGCCTTCTTGTTGGTCGGCCCGTAGGTGATGTACTTGGTGAACTCCGCTTGGTACTGGGGCTTGGAGATCTCCGCCAGGAACTTCATCGCCCGGTCCTTGTTGGGCGCGCCCTTGGCGATGGCATAGCAATCATAGTCGAGCAGGGCCTGGTTGAAGGTGTAGGCGACCTTCGCCCCGTCCTTGGCGATGACGTCGAAGCGGCCGTTCCAGCCGTTGATCATGTCGACCTCGCCGTCCTTCATCAGCTGCGCGTGCTGCGCGCCGGACGACCACCAGACCGCGATGTGCGGCTTCAGCTCCTTGATCTTGCGAATGGCCCGCTCGATGCCACCCGGCGCCGACAGGGTCGCGTAGACCTTGTCCATCGGCACCCCGTCGGCCATCAGCGCGGGTTCGAGCGAGCCCGCGACGCCGTTGCGGTAGGAGCGCTTGCCCGGGAACTTCTTCACGTCCCAGAAGTCGGCCCAGCTCTGCGGACCCTTGTCGCCATAGGTCTTGGTGTTCCAGGCGAGCACGGTCGAGAACACGTCGCCGCCGACGCAATATTCCTGCGCCGTACCGGGCAGGAACGAGGACACGTCGATCAGCTTGTAGTCTAGCTTCTCCAGGATGCCTTCCGCGCCGGCGCGCGCCGCACTGCCCGAGCCGCTGGTGACGATGTCCCAGGTGACCGCGTTGGCCCGCACCTTGAGGCGCAGGTCGGCGATGCCGGTGTAGGTCTCTTCCTTCAGCTTGATGCCCATGGCGGCGGCGGCCGGCTGGAAGAGCGCCTTGCTCTGCCCCGCCTGGTAGGCCCCGCCGAAGGACACCACCGTCAGGTCCTGGGCAAGCGCCGGGCCCGCGGCGAGAAGGACGGCGATCGTGGCCGCCGGAATGGCTCTGTTCCGCATCCGATTGGCTCCCCTGCTGGTTGTCCGTCCCGCTTCGCCTCCCCGCGCGCGGAACGTTGGTGAATGATGATCGGTATCGCTTTGGTTTTCGCGAAAGGGCCATTTTGAAATGCGGCCCATACCATTCCGGCCGGTCACGACAGATGGCTCGCCTGGTACTGCGACTTCTCGAGCCATTCCGGCGCGATCTCCACCCCCCAGCCGGGCTCGCTCGGGATCGTCACCCGGCCGTCCTTCACCGCATAGGGCGGGTTGCGGAACAGGCCGTCCTGCCAGGGATAGTAGTCCTCCCCCTCGATCGAGAACTCCAGGTACTTGCCGGCATTGGGGATCGCCCCCAGCAGGTGCATGGTGAAGACCGTGACCATCGACAGGTTGGCGCTGTGCGGGGTGCAGGGCAGGCCGGCCGCCGCTCCCATCGCCGCCACCCTGAGGGTCCGGGTCAGCCCGCCCAGGTAGCAGACGTCGGGCTGGATGATGTCGACCGCCCCCATCTCGATCATGTGCCGCCAGGTCGGGATCATGCAGTCCTGCTCGCCGCCGGTGACGTCGAGCGACAGGGCGTCGCGCACCTGCCTGGTCTGCTCCAGCTCCCAGTAGGGGCACGGCTCCTCGAAGTGGCCGACGCCATGGTCCTCCAGCATCCGGCCGACCGCGATCGCGCGGTCCGGGCTGAAGCCGCTGTTGCCGTCGACCAGCAGCGCCACGTCGTCGCCCAGCGCCTTGCGCACCGTCGGCACGATCGCCTCGGTCCGGCCCGGCCATTCGTCGACGTCGTGGCCACACTCCGCCCCGACCCGGAACTTGAAGGCATCGAAACCATGGGCGTCGCGCAGGCGCTGGAAGCGCAGGGCCTCGTCCTCGGGCGTGATGTCGCGCTTCATGGACGAGGCATAGGCGCGGATCGGCCGCGGCGTGCCGCCGATCAGCTCGCACACGCTCCTGCCTTCCAGCTTGCCGCGCAGGTCCCACAGCGCCGTGTCGAGCCCGGTCATGGCGCGTCGCAGGTAGGAGCCGGGGAACTTGTGCTCCTTCTCGGGGATCCGGCGCATCAGCTGGTCGATCGCCAGCGCGTCCTGGCCCAGCGACCAGGGTGCCACCTGGCGGTGCAGGATCTGGCTGGTGATGTCGGCATTGTAGGGCGAGACCTGGCCCCAGCCCTCCGCCCCGCCCTCGGCGGTCACCCGGACGAAGCCGACGAACTCGTTGCAGAAGGTCTCGATGCTGGTGATCTTCATGTCCGACCGGGTCCGCGCTGGGGTGACCGAGACGCGATCCTTCGGCCGGAATGGGCGCGACAAAAGGTCCACTCTCGACCTATCGTCGTACCATTCTGGCGGGGAAGGCGGGGCGGGGCATGGTCAAGCGCGCGGGCGGAGCGCTGCTGCTGGCGATCGAGATCGACCCGGCCTCGCCGCGCCCGGTCAGCACCCAGCTCTACGCGGCCCTGCGCGAGCTGATGCTGTCCGGCGCCATCGCCGGGGGCGAGCGGCTGCCCGCCACCCGCACGCTGGCCGACGAACTCGGCCTGTCGCGGACCACGGTGATCCACGCCTTCGACCGGCTGATCGCCGAGGGGTTGATCGAATCCCGGGTCGGCGCCGGCAGCTTCGTCAGCGCCGCGCTCAATTCCGAGCGGCCGCAGCAGCCGCCGGAGGACGCCCGGGCCGGCGCCGGGCGGCGGGAGCCGCGCCTGTCGCGGGCGATGCGCTGGGCCGTCGACCGCTTCGGCGACCGGCCCCGCCTGCCCCACCAGCCGCGGCCCTTCATCACCGCCCTGCCCGCCTTCGACGCCTTCCCGATGGCGCAGTGGGCACGGATCATGGCCAAGCACTGGCGCACCCCGCGCGACCAGGTGATGGGCTATGGCGAGCCGGCCGGCCACCCGCAGCTGCGCCGCGCCATCGCCGGCCACCTGCGCGCCAACCGCGGCATCGCCTGCGAGGCCGACGAGATCATCATCGTCGGCGGCGCGCAGCAGGCCTTCCACCTGGTCGGCAGCACCCTGCTCGACCCGGGCGACCGGGTATGGTTCGAGAATCCGGGCGCGATCGGCGCCCGCAACAGCCTGCTTGCCTGCGGCGCCGACCTGGTGCCGGTGCCGATCGACCGCGAGGGGCTGCGGGTCGAGGAGGGATTGCGGCGCGCGCGGGACTTCCGGCTGGCCTTCGTCACGCCGTCGCACCAGCAGCCGCTCGGCCACATCATGAGCCTGGAGCGGCGCTTCGCCCTGCTCAACGCGGCCGAGCAGGCCGGCGCCTGGATCATCGAGGACGATTATGACGGCGAGTTCTTCTTCGGCCGGCGGCCGCTGCCAACCCTGAAGAGCGTCGACCGCACCGGCCTCGTCATCTATGTCGGCACCTTCAGCAAGTCGCTGTTCCCGGCGCTGCGGCTGGGCTTCATGCTGGTGCCGGGGGAACTGGTCGACACCTTCCGCCGCGTCGCCGCCGCCTTCGTCCAGGGGGTGCCGTCGAGCATCCAGGCCGCCGTCGCGGAGTTCATCGACGAGGGCCATTTCTCGACCCACATCCGGCGCATGCGCCGCATCTACGAGGAGCGCCACGCGGCCCTGTGCGAGGCCGCCGCCCGCGAACTGGGCGGCGTGCTGGAGGTGGTGCCGACCGACAGCGGCCTGCACACGATCAGCCACCTGCCGCCCGACCTGTCCGAACTGGCCGTGGCCGCCGCGGCCGACGCCCGGCGCATCACCGTCTCGCCGATCGCCCGCTTCTCGATCGAGCCGACCCCGGTGAACGGCCTGGTGCTCGGCTTCGGCGGGGTCAAGCCGGCCGCGATCCGCACCGGGGTCGAGGTGCTGGCCCAGGTGCTGGAGGGGCTGACCCGGCACCGGTAGCGCCCGATTGGTATGACCAAATCTCGATATTGGACCTCGCCGGCAACCCACCAGGGGCCCCAGGCTGGACCGCAGACCATCCAGCCCGGTGCCGCCCCCGACGCCATGACCGATTACGACTACATCATCGTCGGCGCCGGCTCGGCCGGCTGCGTGCTCGCCAACCGGCTCACGGCCGATGGCCGCTTCACGGTCCTGCTGCTGGAGGCGGGCGGCAGCGACCGGCGGTTCTGGATCCAGGTGCCGATCGGCTACGGCAAGTCCTTCTACAACCCGCAGGTCAATTGGATGTACCGCACCGAGCCCGACCCGGCGCTGGGCGGCCGCCAGGGCTACTGGCCGCGCGGCAAGGTGCTGGGCGGGTCGAGCTCGATCAATGCCATGGTCCATGTCCGCGGCCAGGCCGCCGACTTCGACGACTGGCAGGCGGCCGGCAACCCCGGCTGGGGCTGGGCCGACGTGCTGCCCTACTTCCGCCGCTCGGAGGACAATGCGGCCGGCGCCGATGCCTGGCGGGCGACCGGCGGGCCGCTGCACGTCTCGACCATCGACCGCGACCGCCACCCGACCTGCCTCGCCTACCTGCAAGCCTGCCGCGAGGCCGGGCTGCCGATCACGGACGACTTCAACGGCGCGCAGCAGGAGGGCGCCGGCCTCTACCAGATCGCCACCAAGGGCGGCCTGCGCATGTCGGCCGCGCGCGCCTACCTGCACCCGGCGACGGGCCGGGCCAACCTGCGGGTCGAGACGGATTCCCACGCCGCCCGGCTGCTGTTCGACGGCCGGCGCGCCCGCGGGATCGAGTACATCCGCGCCGGCACCCGCCTCGTCGCCCGCGCCCGGCGGGAGGTGATCCTGGCGGCCGGCGCCATCAACTCGCCGCAGCTCCTGCAGCTGTCGGGCATCGGCCCGGCCGCCCTGCTGCGGCGGCACGGCATCCCGGTCGTGCTCGACGCCCCGGCGGTCGGGCGCAACCTCCAGGACCATCTCTGCATCGACCACCTCTATCGCGCCCGGGTGCCGACGCTGAACCAGCAGCTCCGGCCCTGGTGGGGCAAGCTCCGGGCGGGCCTCGCCTACCTGGCGCTGCGGCGCGGGCCGCTCGCCATCAGCGTCAACCAGGGCGGCGGCTTCGTGCGCACCCGGCCCGGCCTCGACCGGCCCAACATGCAGCTCTATTTCTCGCCGCTCAGCTACACCCGCGGGGTGCCCGGCAAGCGCGCCCTGATGCAACCCGACCCCTTCCCCGGCTTCCTGCTGAGCGCCCAGCCCTGCCGCCCGACCAGCCGCGGCACGATCGAGATCCGCTCGGCCGATCCGCTGGAGGCGCCGGCGATCCATCCCAACTCTCTGGCGACCGAGCACGACCGGGCCGAGCTGCTGGAGGGATCCCGCTTCCTGCGCCGGCTGGCCGCCATGCCGGCCCTGTCCGGCATCATCGCCGCGGAGATGGAGCCCGGCCCCGCCGTCCGGTCCGACGCCGAGCTGTTCGAGGACATCCGCCGCCGCGCGTCGAGCGTCTTCCACCCCGTCAGCACCTGCCGCATGGGCCCGGACGCGGCCGAGGCGGTGGTCGACCACCGGCTGCGGGTCCACGGCATCGGGGGCCTGCGAGTCATCGACGCATCGGCCTTTCCGGCGGTAACGTCGGGCAACACCAACGCGCCCACCATCATGCTGGCCGAGAAGGGCGCCGACCTCGTCCTCGCCGACGCCTGATCCCGCCCGGAAGAGCGATTCCCCGATGAACGCCACCCCCTTCGCCGATGACCTGAAGCTCGACTCCTACTGGTGGGACGACGTCCCCCGCCCTGCCCTGGCGCCGGTCGACCTGCCGGCCCGGGCCGACGTGGTGGTGATCGGCTCCGGCTATACTGGCCTCAACGCCGCCCTGGTGACGGCCCGGGCCGGTCGCAGCACGCTGGTGATCGACGCCGAGGATGCGGGCTTCGGCTGCAGCACCCGCAATGGCGGGCAGATCTCGACCAGCATCAAGCCCGGCTACGAATCGCTCGCCCGCCGCCACGGTGCCGAGCGCGCCGTCGCCATCCTGCGCGATGGCCACAATTCGCTGGCCTGGGTGGCCGAGCTGGTGGCGCGCGAGGGCATCGACTGCGACTTCCACGTCTCCGGCCGGTTCCACGGCGCCCATACGCCCGCCCAGTACGAGCTGCTGGCCAGGCGCCCGGCCGCCCCGGCCCCGGGGCTGGAGGTGCCGACGCGCATGGTGCCCCGCGCCGAGCAGCGCCGCGAGATCGGCACCGACGCCTATTACGGCGGCATCGTCTTCCACAACCACGCCACGGTGAACCCGGCCAGGCTGCACCAGGGCGTGCTCGACCGGGTGCTGGCGGCCGGCGCCACCGTCGCCGCGCACACGCCCGCGACCCGGATCGCCCGCGAGGGCAACGGCTTCCGCGTCACCACCCCGCGCGGCACGGTGGCGGCGCGCGACGTGGTCGTCGCCACCAACGGATACACGCACGAGCTGCTGCCCTGGCTGCAGCGCCGCGTCATCCCGATCGGCAGCTACATCATCGCCACCGAGCCGTTGCCGCCGGACCTGGTGTCGCGCCTGCTGCCGAACAACCGGGTGTTCGGCGACACCCGCAGGGTCGTCTACTACTACCGCCCGTCGCCGGACGGCCGGCGCATCCTGTTCGGCGGCCGCGTCTCCCACGACGAGACCGACCCGCGGGTGAGCGGCCCCCTGCTGCGAAACGAGATGGTGCGGCTGTTCCCGGCGCTGGCCGACGTGCGCATCAGCCATTCCTGGTGCGGCTTCGTCGCCTACACCTTCGACGAGCTGATGCATTGCGGCCAGCGCGAGGGCGTGCACTACGCCATGGGCTATTGCGGCTCCGGGGTCGGCATGGCGAACTATCTCGGCATGCGCCTCGGCCAGCAGGTGCTGGGCCTGGCCGAGGGCCGCACCGCCTTCGACGAGCTGGCCTTCAAGACCCGGCCCTTCTACACGGGCAATCCGTGGTTCCTGGCCCCGTCGATCCGCTACTACCGCTGGCGGGACAGCCGGCCGGGGTAGGCCGCGGCCGGTCCTACACGGGCATCCAGTCCCGTTCCCAGACGATCACGTCGCCCTGCCCGCCATGGGGCAGGACGACGCGCGGGAAGAAGCCCGCCTGCATCAGGTCGCGGCCGAGGCGGCCCTGCCAGGGCACGCCGTGGTCGGTCTCGAAGCGGAAATCGTCCAATCCCTCGTCGGCGAAGCGCTCGACATGGTCGGCGATCAGCTCCGGCAGGTCGGCGCCGTCCAGCAGCGGGCGCAGGGTGACGCGGCTGGCGATGCGGTCGACCTCGGCGGCCAGCAGGGCGCGGTCCGGCCGCGCCTCGCCGTCGGCCGGGGCATCCCGCACGTCGCGCTCGAGCGCCAGCGCCTCGTAGAAGACCGCGAGGAAGGGCCTGGACACCGAATCGGCCCAGGACGGCATCCCGCCATCCTCCTCGATCAGGCGGAAATGCAGCGGCCGCGAGCCGAGCCGGCCGAGGCAGTCGAACTCCGCCACCGGAAAGCCGGGGCCGCGCTCCTCGGCATAGATCATGGCGACCCCGGTGCCGACCAGCCGGCGGATCAGCACGTCGACCAGCCGGCCCGTCAGGGCCAGGTCGTCGCCCACCGCGACCGGGCCCAGCACCTCGAACAGGCGCGGCGAACGGGTCCGCCAGGCGATGCCGCCGCGCACGCCGCCGCTGCCGTCGCGCACCACCAGGGCCGACAGGTCGCCGGCCGCCGCCATGTCCTGGGCCAGCTCGTCGGTCTGGAACGGCCGAGGCACGGCCATGCCCATGCGGCGGCGGAAGAGCCACGCCAGCCCCGCCATGCCCTCGGCGTCGGCGGCGACCGGCTCGGCATCGCCCGCGGGCACCGGGCTCGGCTCCGCCCCGTCGGCCGCCATCGGATAGCGCCGCGACTGCTCGAGCGTCAGCAGCACCCCGCCCTCCGGGTCGAGGTCGACCGTCAGGCGGTCGACCAGGCGCGACGCCAGCAGCAGCCCCAGCGCGTCCATGGCGGCCGCGTCGCCGACGTCGATCGGCTGGGTCAGGTTGAACCAGTGCAGGGCCTCGGTCGCCAGCCGGCAATGCAGCAGCGCCTCCACCCGGTGGCGCCGGTCGCGCAGCTCGACGCCGAAGGAGCTGCCGGGCGCCCGGGTGGCGACGAAGACGAACACCTCCTCCACCGCCTGGGCGAGGCGCGCGGCCCCGCTCGCTTCGAGGCCGAGCCCCAGGGCCGCCTTTTCCACCCCCGTCTGGATGTCGGCGGCGATCCCGGTGTCGGCCGCATGGATCTGCGCCATGGCGGCGGGGCGGCGCCCCGGCTGGTTTCCCTGATCGACCATGGTCCCGTCTCCCTTGCGCACGGGCCCGCCCCGGCCGGCGATGCATATCGGCCAACCGCCGGCCGATCAATGGCCTGCGGCACGAGGGTACTATGCCGCCGGGGGCCGGACGGCGCATTCTGGCCGTCTCGCCCACCCGATGGAGGTGCCCGATGACGACGCGCGGTTTCACCGGCCGGCGGCCCGGCCAGGACACGGCCGGCCGCCTGCCGCCCGGCCAGTACCTGACCCAGGACTTCCCCGTGCTGTCGGCCGGCCCCACCCCCCGGGTGCGGACCGAGAACTGGACCTTCACCCTCAAGGTCGGGCCCCGGCCGGTCGCGAAATGGACCTGGGCCGAGTTCGGCGCCCTGCCCCGCACCCGCATGACCCGCGACATCCACTGCGTGACCAAGTGGTCGAAGTTCGACACCGCCTGGGAGGGGGTATCGATCGACGACCTGCTGCTGGCGGCCGGCATCGCGGCGCCGATGCCCTACACCCTGGCCCATTCCGTCGACGGCTATTCGACCAACGTGCCGACGGCCGACCTGATCGGCGGCAAGGCGATGGTGGCGCTCGCCTATGACGGGGCGCCGATCGAGGCCGACCATGGCGGGCCGGCACGGCTCCTGGTGCCGCATCTCTACTTCTGGAAGTCGGCCAAGTGGATCAACGGCCTGCAGTTCACCGAGCGGGACACGGCCGGATTCTGGGAGCTGCGCGGCTATCACCTGTACGGCGACCCGTTCCGCGAGCAGCGCTACAGTGACGACTGACGCGCCGCCGGCCACGCCCGGCCGGTGGCGGCCGGCGACGATCGCCCGCATCGCGCCGCTGACGCCCCACGTCCGCAGCTTCTTCCTGTCGATCGACCCGCCGCCCCGCTTCCAGGCGGGCCAGCACATGGACGTGCGCCTGACCGCGCCGGACGGCTACCAGGCGCAGCGCAGCTACTCGATCGCCTCGGCACCGGGCAGCACGGTCGAGTTGACGATCGAGCGGCTGGCGGACGGCGAGGTCTCGCCCTTCTTCCACGACGTCGCCGTCGCCGGCGACGAGATCGAGGTGCGCGGGCCGATCGGCGGGCATTTCGTCTGGCAGCCCGCCATGGGCGGCCCGGTCCTGCTGATCGGCGGCGGCTCCGGGGTGGTGCCGCTGATGAGCATGGCCCGCCACCACGCCGCCGCCGCGCCGGCCGTGCCGATGCGCCTGCTGTTCTCCGCCCGGACCTGGGACGAGGTCATCTGGCGCGACGAGCTGCTGGCGCTCGACGCCCGCGGCGACGGCTTCGGGCTGACCCTGGCCCTGACCCGCGATGCGCCGCGCCGGCCGGGCGATCATGGCCGGAGGGTCGATGCCGCCATGGTCGCGGACCTGCTCGCCGGCTGGCCGGCACCGCCGGCCCATGTCTTCGTCTGCGGCGCCAACCCGTTCGTCGGCGTAGCGGTCGATGCCGTGCTGGCCGCGGGCGTGCCGCCCCGGCGGGTGCGGACGGAGCGGTACGGGGGCTGAACCGGATCGCCCACCGGTCACAGCGTCCCTCGACTTCGCTCGGGATGAGGGGGCCTCTCTATCGGCGCAAACACTTGTGGAACAAAGAAAAAATGCCTCATCCCGAGCCTGGTCGAGGGACGCTTTGGCGGATGGCCAGCGCGCCCCTGCGGATGTTGTCTCACCCGCCCTCCAGCACCTCCGCCAGCGCGCCTGCGAACGCCTCCATCACCGGCGAGGCCCCCAGCGACACCCGCAGCCAGCCGGGGCAGCGGAAGGCGGTCATCGCCCGGGCGGCCGCCAGGCGGTGGCGCAGGTGCCAGCCGTCGCCCTGCGGGTAGATGATCGCCGGATCGCTCGGCCAGTCGCGCAGGACCCGGGCCGCGGCCGGCGGCGGCCCCAGCGGGTTCTCGTTGTTGTGCAGCCGGTGGAGGTGTGGCACGCCGAAGCGGCGGCACAGCACGTCGTCGGGCGGGCTCGCCACATAGGGCTCGAAGCGCCGGACATAGCTGGCATCAGGTGGTCGAGCGCCGCGGTCATGGGGCGGGGGTCATGTCGCAGGGGGCCGGGTGCGCTCCAGCAGCAGGTCGCCCGCCGCATCCGGGATCAGCGCCCGTGGCACCAGACCGTGCCGCAGCAGGGCGGGGGCGAACACCCCGTCGGTGGCGCGGCCGAGGTCGAGCAGCACGACGACGCGGTCGACCCCCTCCTGGCCCAGCAGGCGCAGCTGCCCCTCGACCACCAAGTCCGCATCCCGGGCGGCCAGGAGCGGCCGCAGGGTGGCCCTTCGGGTGGCGCGGTCGATCGTGGCCGCCAGCTGCGCCCCGCCGGCCGGCAGATTGGCATGGCTCGCCACCGCGAGTTCGCGCCCAGGCCGAGGTCGCGGACGGACCGGGCGACGAAGTCGTGCAGCTCCGGCGCCACCCAGTCGGTGCCGCCGATATCCCCCTTCAGGCCGCGGAACCGCGGCAGCGGCTCGATCTTCGGCCGGCGGAACACCATGACCCGGATCGCCGGGTCCGGCCCGTCATCGCTATCGCTGGTGCTGGACGACATGCCACCTCAAGCTTGCGAAGGGCTGGGACTTGCGGAGGGCTGGAACGAGTAGTGCCAGAGCGGGCCGCTATTGGGAAGCGCCGAGGCCGCCCGGGCGGGGGCGCACGGCCAGCGCCAGCAGGTGGCGGGGGGTCGGCCTGGCCTCGGCGAACGCCCAGCCGGCGGGGTCGCCGGTGGAGGCCGGCGCGAAGCGCAGCCGCGGCGGATCGAGGCCGAAGGCGAAGCGGTCGAGCCCCAGCCCGACCCCGTCGCCGGTCGCCTTCACGAACGCCTCCTTCAAGGTCCAGATGCGCAGGAAGGTCTCCTGCCGGTCCGGCGGCGGCGCGCGCGCCACCATCTCCGCCTCGCAGGGGGCGAAGTAGCGCCGGGCCAGCGCCGGCTCGACCGGCCGCCGCCCCATGTCCTCCACGTCGATCCCGACATCGTGCCCGGTCGCGACGGCGCAGCAGACCAGCCCGCGCGTGTGGGAGATGTTGAAGCGCAGCCAGGGCCGCCCGTGGGCCGGGTCCGGCTCGGGCCGGCCGTGCGGGCCGAGGGCGAAGCGCCAGGCCGCCGCCGGCAGGCCGCCCGCCGCCTCCAGCATGGTCCGCGCCAGGCCGTGAGCGGCGATGTAGGACAGCCGGTCATGGGCGAAGTGGAAGCGCGCGGCCCGCGCCTGCTCGGCCGGGTCGAGCAGGGCCAGCCAGCGGTCGATCGCGGCCGGCCCCGCCGCCTCGGGCTCCGCCCAGGCGACGCGCACGCCGAGCCGGGCGGCGAGTGCATCCACCGCTGCCATTCCCCCTCCCCTGCATCGCCCGTCGCGCCGCGCCGTTACTAGCCGCAACCCCGGCCGCAATCCAGCCCGTGGCCTGCGCGCCCGCGATGGTGCTAGGGATTCCGGCCTGACCGACGCCAAGGAGTGCGATCATGGATGCCGCCGTCGTCCTGTTGAGCGTGTTCGGGATCTTCATCCCGGCCCTGATGCTGCCCGGCCCCGATTTCGTGGCGGTGGTGCGGGCGTCGATGACGCGCGGCACCCGGGCCGGCCTCTTGACCACGCTCGGCGTGTCCGCCGGGCTCGGCATCTATGCCACGCTCGGCCTGCTCGGGCTGTCCGCCCTGCTGGTGCAGATCGAATGGCTGGCGATGACGGTGCGCATCCTGGGCGGCGCCTACCTCGTCTATCTCGGCGTCCGCCTCGTGCTGGCCCGGCCCGGCGTGATCGCGGTCGAGGAAGGCCGCGACGTTGGGGCCAACGCGGTGCTGGGCGGGCTGCTGGTCACCCTGACCAACCCCAAGGCGATCGTGCTGTTCGCCAGCGTGTTCGCGACCGCGGTGACCGCCGAGACGCCCGGCTGGCTGATGGCGGTGATGATCGGCCTGGTGATGGCGAGCTCGCTCGCCTGGTACACGACCGTCAGCCTCTTCATGTCGTCGGCGCCCGTCATGCGCCGCTTCGCCCGGGCCCAGCACTGGGTCGAGCGCGTGGCCGGCGTCTGCTTCGTCGCCATCGGCGGGCGGATCCTGGCGGATGCGCGCAACCCGATCACGCCCTGACGGCAAAAGGCTGACGGCGAAAGGGAACTGCTGCATCCGCCCGCGAGCTTGAAAGACCGGCTCCTCCAGCGATAGCATCGCCGGAGACGGGAACCGGAACAGGCGGCGCGCGGAATATCGGCCCCGGTTCGCAATGGCGGTGCATTCCCTCGCCAGCATTGCCGCGATGCGGGGGTCCATGAGCGAATCCGGCAGAGAGAGGGCATGGATACCCACACCTGGACATGAGGCTCTTCTCGCTGTCGGCCAGCCAGTTCGAGCCGGAGGTGCGGGCCTCCGCCTTCCAGGACGCGGTCGCCTCTATGTGCAAGCTCGACATCCAGCCGCAGGATGCCGGGACGTTCCGGTCGGAGACGACGATCGGCCTGCTGCCCGGGCTGATGACCGGCCAGACCACCCATTCGGCCTGCACCGCGGTGCGCACGGCCACGCTGGCCGCGGAGACCGGCGACAACGTCATGGTCCATGTCCCGGTCTCGAACGGCTTCTCCATGCAGCAGCAGGGCGGCCACAGCGTCACCTGCCGGCCGGGCGAGCTCTATCTCGACCCGAACGAGATGCCGGGCGTGGCGGCGTTCCATGCCGAGCAGACCAGCGTGTTCTACCTCTCGATCCCCCGCGCCCGGCTGCTGTCGGCCGGGGCCAGCCTGAACGACGTCCTGCGCAGCACGATCGCCGTCACGCCGCAGTGGCGCCTGCTGCTCGCCTATGCCCGGTCGCTGCACGCGGAGCTGGAAAGCCTGCCGGCGGCCCAGGTCGGCCAGTGCGCGGAACATATCCACGACCTGACGCTGATGGCGCTCGGCGCGAGCCGGGAGGCGGAGGAGACGGCGCGGGGCCGGGGCGTGCGCGCGGCGCGCCTGAAGGCGATCAAGGCCGACATCGACGCGCATCTCGCCTCGCCTCTCCTCTCCGTCGACTGGATCGCGGGCCGCCACGGGATCTCGCCGCGCTACATCCGCGCCCTCTTCGCCGGCGAGGCGACCACCTTTCGCGACCATGTCGCCGCGCGCCGGCTGCTCCATTCCCACCGCCTGCTGTGCGACCCCGCCCGCTCAGCCACCAGCATAACCGAGATCGCCCTGTCGTCGGGCTTCGGCGACCTGTCCTGGTTCAACAGCAGCTTCCGCCGCGCCTTCGGTGCCACCCCCTCGGAGGTGCGCGCCGCGGCCATCGCCGAGGCGTTCGCCGGCGACTGACCTCCCCCGGCCATCGGCGGTTTGTGCCGCCCAGCCCCGAACGGGTGCCGCCTGGCCCAAGAGCCGCCCGCCCGCCGCCGCTACCGTATCGGCCTGGGCGAATCGGGGGTGGCTATCCCCGGGGGGTGTGGCAATCCCGGGATCGGGAAGCCCCGGATCAGGAAGCTTGGGGGAGTTCGCGTATGTGGGATTTCAGCATCGGCCGCTCGCTCGGCCTGATGAGGCGGACGGCGCCGTTCATCGTCTTCCGCATGGCGGTCTATTTCGGCATCGCCTGCGCCTATGTGATCGCGACCGGGACCGGCGCCGGCATCGGCTGGGGGATCGGCGGCTTCGGGGACGACGGGTTCCAGGCCGGGGCGACCATGTGGGGCGGCATCCTGGGTTTCGGCCTGACGGCCGGGGTCATCTACCTGCTGCGCGAATACATCCTCTACATCGTGAAGGCGGGCCACATCGCGGTCCTGGTCGAGCTGCTGGACGGGGGCGAGATGCCGGGCGGCCGGGGGCAGATCGGCCATGCCAGGGAAGTGGTGTCGGCGCGCTTCGCCGAGACCAGCGTGCTGTTCGCCATCGATCAGCTGGTCAAGGGGGTGCTGGCGGCCGTCACCGGCCTCGTCCAGGGGATCGCGTCCTTCCTGCCCATCCCGGGGGTGCAGCAGATCATGGGCCTGGTCCGCGCTTTTCTGCGCATCGCCATCGGCCTGGTCGACGAGGTGATCCTGGCCCACGCCATCCGTACGCGCAGCGACAATCCCTGGGCATCGGCCCGGACCGCGCTCGTGCTCTATGGCCAGAATGCCGGGACGATGCTGAAGAACGCCGCCTTCCTGACGTTCATCGTCTACGGCCTGTCGTTCCTGGTCTTCCTGGCCATGCTCGCGCCGGCCGCGGGGGTCGTCTACCTCATTCCCGGCGCCTGGTCGGCGGGCGGGGTGGTGTTCGCGCTGATCTTCGCCTGGGCGGTGAAGGCGGCCCTGATCGAGCCCTTCGCGATCGCCTGCATGATGCAGGTGTTCTTCAAGGTGACCGCGGGCCAGGTGCCGGACCCGGCGTGGGACGCCCGGCTGTCCCAGATGTCCAACAAGTTCAACAGGATCCGCGAACAGGCGCAGGCGTGGGTGCCCACGCGCACCGCCGCGCCGTCCGCGCCCGGCGGCACCGCATACCCGCAGCCCTGACCGCCCCCTGCGGGATGACGCCGCTGGCGGAGAGCCTGCGCGTGGCGGCCGCGCAGATCCCGCGCACCGCCGAGGCGGCCGACATCATCCTCGTCACCGACGGGCTGGAGACCTGCGAGGCCGACCCCTGCGCGGTGGCGGCGGGCCTGGCCGGCGAGGGCATCCGGATCCGCGCCCATGTGGTCGGCTTCGGCCAGACCGGCGGCCAGCTGCTGCGGCCGCAGTCGGGCGCCGAGCTGACCCAGGCCCTCAACCAGATCGCCGCCGCCCGGCCCGCCCCGCCGGCCGAACCGCCGCCGCCGCAGGCGTTCTTTGACATCGGCCCGAAGGCCGAGGCCGGGCACAGCTACCGCATCGCCTACCAGGGCTCGGCGCGGTCGGTCGACTATGCCGGCTTCATCCGGCGCGGCGCCGGCGCACCGCCCGTCGGCCCCTCCTACGGCGTGATCGGCGGCGGCAAGGTCGGCCGCAACCCGTTCACCAAGCGGGCGCCTGCCGAGCCGGGCGCGTACGACCTGGTCCTGGTCACGGCCCGGGGCGGGGTAATCGCGCGGCAGCCGATCGAGGTGGTCCCGTCGTCCAACGGGTTCGACCCGATCGGCTCCGTCGAGCCGGGCGCACGCTTCCGCTTCGCCTGGCGCGGCCCCGACCAGGTGGGGGAGCGCATCGTGATCGCCCGGCCGGGGGATCCGGCCAACATCCACCAGCCGGACTGGGGCCATTCCCTGCACCGCAAGGGCCGCATGGGGCTGCGCGCCCCGGCCGAGCCCGGCGTCTACGAGATCCGCTACCTGGCGGCCAACCGGCGGGACATCCTGTTCTCGCGCCGGTTCGGCGTCGGCGTGCCCCATCGGGATGCGGATGCGACGACCCGCGCCGAGCTGGCGCAGCGGGCGGCCGCGGCGACCCGGGCGGCACCCGGCCACGCCTTCGGAGGGCTTCGCACGAAGCTACTGTCCCGCCCTATTTCCGACAGATTCTTCGCGCTCGAATCGCAGTCGCACTCCCTGCGTACCAACGAGTGGAGATGACGATGTCGAAGTGGTCGTCCGCCCCCCGAGGCGATCCCAGGCAGCCCCAACCGCAACAGCCAGCCCCGCAGCGCCTCGACCCGGTGCTGGACCAGGAGGAGATCTGCTCGATCGAGGAGATGGTGCATGCCTGCTCGCGGCTGGCGCGCCCGATCGGCCACCTGACCGACGACGACGGCTATCCGCCGCCGCCCTCCCCGGATAGCCGGAGCCGCCGGCCGCACACGTAGCCGGCCGAGCGCTACCAGCAGTCCTGCGCCTTAAGATGGTTGGGGTGATAGATCTGGTTCATCGCCAGCATCACGCGCGTCGGGCTGTCCGAGGCTACGCCCACGTCGCCGGCCCGGCACTTGGCCGGGCTGGTGGCGGTGTAGCGCTCCAGGCAGTATGGCGTCTTCTGGCCCGGCTGGTCGCTGTAGAACCAGCGCTCGGACTGGGCGTCCATCTGCATCATGCCATAGACGTAGTAGTTGTTGAACACCTGCGCTTCGTCTCTGGTGAGCTGATAGAACTGGCCCTCGGCGCAGACTTCCTTCACGAGCTTGTTGCCGAGCTCTGCCGGCGAGGGCATCTGCTGGGCGAAGGCTGACGAGGCAAGCACGATTCCCGAGAACGCCAGCACCGCGATACGCATCCGGATACCTTTTTGGTTGGCAGCGATCGGATTTTCGCACGCGAATCGACATGTCGCCAGATGGAGGCGCGACCGATTGGACGAACGTCTCCGGCCGATCTTTGGTGGCCCCTCACGCCGCGATGGCTGGCGATATCGGCGTGGCCGAACCCCGCTACCCGCCGGCATCACCACCTGTCGAAGCATATGCCGACCGGTCCAGGGTCGACGTTCTGATACGCGACGGGTTGCGTAGCCGGCTCACCGCCGTGTAGTTCATATCCAATTATAGATCAGAGGAATTTGTGCCATGGCCGTGGTTTCCGGCGATCCCATCACCATCGACACCGCCCCCGAGGTGGAGCCGGATACGGCCGCCTATACGTTATCCGCGCCGATCCTGACGGCGCTTCCCGGCGACGGCTTCGCCATCGCCTGGAGCCTGCACCATCCGTCCGTGGGGGGACATTCTGCCGAAAGCGAGACGTTCATCAGCTTCTACGACAGCGACGCGGATACGACGGTCGCTCCGCTGATCGAGCTTCCCGGCGGTGCGCTCGGCAACATCGCGGCCTCCACCGCCGGCACCGTCGCGGTTCTGATGGGCGGCAGCGGGCCGGTGCCCATCACGGCGCAGCTATTCGACCTGAACGGCAATCCGATCGCCGACGAACAGGTGATCTTCGATCCCGACTCCGACGCGATCTACACGGCGCCGGTCAGCCTCTTGGCGACGACGGACGGCGGCTATGCCGCAGCTTGGTTCTGGACCCACGACAGCACCAACAACACCGTGTTCTCTTCTCAACTGCGGCTCATCGGGCCGGACGGCGAAGCTGCACCGAACGCGATCGACATCGGCGAGGACGCGGCGTCCAGGGTCGCTACCGCCATTGCTGCCGATGGTGAAATCAAGGTCCTCGCCGGTGACAGCCTCGGGGGCGGGAGGCTTCTCTACCGCTTCTCCGAGGACGGCGAGCTTCTGGCGGAGCCGGAGTTGCTGTCTTCCGGCTTCGGGGACCGGCTCGCTAACGGCGATATGATAGTCGTAGGCTCCATACCCTATGCCATCCAACCGCCGCCCGGCCCGGCGCCCCTCTTCGTTCAGCGCCTGGACAGCGATGGCGATCCGATAAGCGACAAGATCGTCATTGGAGTAGCCACCGATATCGCGCCGCAGATTGCACCTCTCCAGAACGGCGGCTACGTCGTCGCCTGGAGCGCCGACACGAGCGGCTTCGGCAGCCCCAAGGAAGTGCGGTATCAGGTCTTCGATCGCGATGACGTGGTTGTCGCCTCGGGCAGCGTGGACGACGAAAGCAACACCGGGGGGTTCGATATCGCGACCCTCGACGATGGCCGCTTCGTCATCACCTACGCGCACGAGACGGACGGCGAGGATCCGGTGCCGGCCATCTCCGCCCAGGTCTTCGACCATGAGCCGTCGCGCACCGCCACCCCCGGCGGCACGATCGCCGTCGCGGAGACGTGGCAGGACCAGCTCGCCATCGCCCGCGGCGACGGCATCGACACCCTCGTCACCTCGGACAGCCTCGCGCTCGCGCCCTTCATCCCGAACCTGACCATGGCCGGCATCGCCGACCTGAATGCCGGCGGCAACGACATGGCCAACTTCATGGTCGGCAACGCGGGGGACAACATCATCGTCGGCTACCTCGGCAACGACGTGATGCATGGCCATGGCGGGGCCGACTTCCTCGCCATGGGGCGCGGCAACGACGTGGCCGACACGGGCGACGGCCAGAACACGGTCTGGGGCGGCCAGGGCGACGACAGCATCCAGGGCGGCACCGGCGACGATATCCTGAACGGCGACCGCCATGACGACGTGATCGACGGCGGCGACGGCGACGACAGCATCAATGGCGGCTCGCACGACGACCTGCTGACCGGGGCCGACGGCGAGGACAGCCTCACCGGCGGCACCGGGGCGGACACCCTGGAAGGCGGGGATGGCGCGGACACGCTGCGCGGCGACCGGGACGACGACCGGCTTGAAGGCGGCGATGGCCCGGACAGCTTCGTCTTCGCGCACTTCTTCGGCAACGACACCATCCTCGACTTCCATTGGGCCGAGGACGACCGGGACAGCGACCGCATCGTGATCGAGGTGGACGAGGACAGCACCATCAACGGCGTGCTGATCGAGGACGTGGCCGGCATCCTGGATCTTGCCGATGACACCGACGACGGCCTGTCGATCGCCATCGGCACCGGGCACGCGATCCTGCTGGAAGGGGTCGAGAAGGCCGACCTGACCGAGGATGCGTTCGCGCTCGTCGTCCTGTAGGCGCAACCGCCGGGGGCGGCCAAGGCAGATACGCTGCCGGAGGACGAGGGCATCGAAGCGGCGAGAATGGCTGCATCTCCCGGCATTGCCTATCCGCACGTGCAGTGATGGACCGAGGTACGATTATTTGTTGCGTGACCGCTTGCAACAGTAACTTCATGTCGCGTATGTCTGAACAATCGAGACTAAATTTATAGTTGGAGGACTCGTGATGGCGCAGACAGTGGCGTTGGCCGGCGGCGGCTTCGTGACGACGTGGTCCGAGTTCATCGGCAACGATGATCGCCAGACCTTCATTCAGCGCTTCGACGAGCAAGGCAACCCGGCAGGGGAAACGATAGAACTGGATCGCTACGGCTTGCTCGTGTCGTCGACGAACGGCACCTTCATGCATATCGGGGCCGAACGAACTGGTCTCCAGTGGACCATGCTCGGCCAGCTATACGACGGGAACGCCGCCCCCATCGGCGACCCCATTGAGCTTGGCCAGTTCACCGGCGGCCCATCCAACTATGGCGTCGGTGTGTCGGAGGCCGGCACGGCCCTCACCATGGACGGTCATCTTCATGTGACCTTGGTGGAAAGCTATTTGGCTGGCAGCGGTCTTCCGGGCAGTTCGCCAGTTGAAGTGGCCGATCCTACGAGTGCCATCTTTGATCCGCAGGGCAATAGCCTGACCGGACCGATCGATTATTGGGGAGAAATTCATGCGCTCGCAGATGGGCGCGTAGTTTCCATTAAGAATTTGAGCGGAACTGTGAATGGTAATACGATATTTGAACTTTCAATCCAATTTCGTAGCAGCGAAGGAGTTTCGCTCGGAGAGCCAATCACTGTTTCAGATATTAATCTGTATCGGTCGCTTGTTCTGGCAGATGGCTCCGTCGCCTTATTTGGAAATCGCTATGAAGCCGGCAGTCTAGCGACGCCGCATCCTGTTCTGGTTCGTCTGGATGAGAATGGATTGGTGATCGGGGAAGCGGTCGAGCCCGACGTTGGAGCATTCCGAAACAATAGCGAGGACGGTGAGTTTTTCGCCAATCAAGATGGCGGCTTCACGCATGTGTGGTCCTCCGAAGACGGGCTATCCTGGCTCTATGAAGTCTTCGACCGTGACGGACATTCCCTAACGGGCGAAGTGGTTGCCGCTACCTTCTCGGCTCCTGAATGGAACCCGTCTGCGACCGCCCTGGATGATGGCCGCATCGTGCTGCTGAGTTCGAGCGGTAACGATGAGCAGATGCCGCCCGAGGTACATTTTGTCGACTACGCCCCCTCGCACACCGCCGAGTGGGGCGGCAAGCAGGCCTACATCGAGACCTGGCAGGAGCAGGAGCTGCTGAGCCGGGACGACGGCATCGAGATGCTGCGGTCGAATGCCGGGGTCGCGATGAAGTCGTGGATCGTCAACTTCGAGGCGGCGAGCGACGACGACGGCATCAATGCCACCGCCAACGCCATGGCCAACCACCTGCTGGGCGGCAACGGCGCCAACGTCTTCATCGCCGGTGCCGGCAACGACAAGCTCTACGGGCTGGGCGGCAACGACTGGCTGCTGGGCGAGGACGGCAACGACCTGCTGGACGGCGGCGACGGCCACGACGTGCTGATCGGCGGGCTCGGCAACGACAGCATCGCGGCTGGCGCCGGGGCCGACACGGTGGCGGGCGACGACGGCGACGACGCCATCGGCGGCGGCGCCGGCCACGACATCGTGCAGGGCGGCACCGGCCGGGACTTCGTCAGCGGCGATGCGGGCAACGACACGCTCGCGGGCGGCGCCGGCCGCGACTGGGTGAATGGCGGCAGCGGCGACGACGCCGTCTCGGGCGACCGCGGCGCCGACACGCTGGAAGGCGGCGCCGGCGCCGACCAGTTCCGCTTCGGCGCCAGTTCGGGCAACGACATCGTGCTGGACTTCGCCTATGGCGCGGCCGGCGACCGCATCGTCATCGACCTGCCGGCGGACGGCACCATCAACGGGCTGACCGTCGATGCCGCGGCCGCCCTGTTCGATGCGGCCGAGGACACCGACGACGGCGTGCTGATCGGCCTGGGCGACGGCCACTCGATCCTGCTGGCCGGCCTCGCGAAGGCCGACCTCGGCGCCGACCTGTTCCTGCTGGTGTAGGCGGCGGCCGGCCGGGCGGGGGCCGATGTGGCTGCCCCCGCCTTCTTCCGAGCCCCTTGGCCACCCCGCCCGTGAAGGCACCTTCCGATGAACCCCACCTCAGCGGCCGGCCCTGCCGACCCGTCCGAGAACCTGTTCGACCTTCTCCGCGCCTACCGCCCGCGCCTGAACTTCACGGTGTCGCCGAACGACCAGATGGTGCTGCCGCAGGAGGCGCTGGACGCGGACACGCTGCCCGAGACCGATTGGCGCAACCAGTATTTCTGGGTGGCCGAGGAAATCCTGCGGCTGGTCGTCAAGGCCATGATCCTCGGCGAGAAGACCACGCTGAGGCGCATCCTCGACCTGCCGTGCGGCCATGGCCGGGCGACGCGCGCCTTCCGCGCCGCCTTTCCCGATGCCGACATCACCGTCTGCGACATCGACCGGGACGGCGTGGATTTCTGCGCCCGGGAGTTCGCGGCGCGGCCGGTCTACGGCCACCCCGACCCGGACCGGATCGAGCTCGGCGACGAGACCTTCGACCTGATCTATTGCGGCTCGCTGCTGACGCACCTGGACGCCGACCGCTTCCGCCGCTTCGTGTGGATGATGTCGCGGCACCTGGCGAAGGACGGGTTGCTGGTCTTCACCACGCATGGCCGCTGGTGCATCACCTTCCACCGCACCGTGTCGGCCTTCATCGCGCCGGAGCCCTGGCAGGTGATCGAAGACGGGTTCCGACGCGAGGGCTTCGGCTATCACGACTATGCCGAAAGCCCCGGCTACGGCGTGTCGCTGTCCACGCTCGGCTGGGTGCAGCAGGTGGTCGATGCCGACCCGTCGCTGACGACGCTGGCCGCCATGGAAAAGGCGCTGGGCAACTTCCAGGACGCCTTCGTCTGCCAGAAATGGCCGATCGACAACCTCTATGGCCCGGCGCATCCGAAGGTGCGGCCGATGGTCTACCGCGGCGAAGTGGAAATGAACGGGCCGCCCCCGGCCACGGGTGGCCCGCGGATGGTGTCGGGGCTGGCGCCGGAGCTTCAGAAGACGGCCGAGCCAGTCGCGGAAGGGCCACCGCCCACCGTCGAGACCGCCGCGCCATCGCCCCCGGAGCCGCAGCGATCATGGGCTGGCCGGCTCAGGCGGCGACTTTGGCGCCGGGGAGGAAGCTCTGGAGCATAGGCCTGGGCAAAGGCCGTGAACGGCCTTCGCGCCTGTCTCCTGGCAGAGACCCGGGCGCTTTGGGTCACTCCGTGCAGTCCATGCGAACGTGGCCGAATTGGCTTCGGCAGATCCCGGAAACCCTGGCCGCACTCTACCCAGGCATGGACTGTCTTGCCCTCCCTTCCCCTGGTATCGTGCGAAAAACAGCGAGGGTGGATGATGGCGGCCCCGCCTGTTCAGGCCATGACCGTCCGCGACGTGGCTGGCTACCTGAACGTCGACGAGAAGACGGTCTACCGGCTTGCCAAGCGTGGCGATCTGCCGGGATTCAAGGTGGCTGGTGCGTGGCGTTTCAAGCGATCGGACCTCGATGGCTGGATCGATCTGCAGAAAAAAGCGGTGCGGACCAAGCAGTGAGGGGGCCGAGTGAGCGATCTGAACATCAGCAATTTCATCTGGAACATCGCCGACGACGTTCTGCGCGATGTCTATGTTCGCGGAAAGTATCGGGACGTCATCTTGCCGATGACAGTCGTTCGCCGGCTCGATGCCGTGCTCGAGCCGACCAAAGACGCGGTCTTGGCCATGAAGGCGCAGCTGGACAAGGTAGGGGTCGCCAACCCGCACGCGGCACTTTGCCAGGTGTCCGGCGAAGCCTTCTACAACACGTCGCAGTTCCGGCTCCGCGACCTTGGCTCTCGCGCCCGCCGGCAGCAGCTGAAGTCGGACTTCGAGACCTACCTCGATGGCTTCTCCCCGAACGTCCAGGAAGTGCTGGACAAGTTCAAGTTCCGCAACCAGATCCCGACGCTCGTCGAAGCGGACGCGCTCGGCTTCCTGATCGAGAAGTTCCTCGATCCATCGGTCAATCTCGGTCCCAGACCAGTGTTGCACCAGGACGGCAGTGTGCGGTTGCCGGGCCTGGACAACCACTCCATGGGAACAATCTTCGAGGAGCTCATCAGACGCTTCAACGAGGAAAACAACGAGGAGGCCGGAGAGCACTTCACCCCGCGCGACGTGGTGGAGCTCATGGCCCACCTGATCTTCATGCCCATCGCGGATGACATTCAGTCCGGCACCTATCTGGTCTACGACGGCGCGTGCGGCACGGGCGGCATGCTGACGGTGGCGGAAGAGACACTGGTCAAGCTGGCCGCCGACCACGGCAAGGAAGTGTCCGTCCACCTCTACGGACAGGAAGTCAACCCGGAGACGTTCGCCATCAGCAAGGCGGACCTCATCCTCAAGGGTGAGGGCGCCGAAGCCGAGAACATGAAGTATGGCTCAACCCTGTCGAGCGATGCTTTCCCGTCGCGCGAGTTCGATTTCATGCTCTCCAATCCGCCCTACGGCAAGAGCTGGAAATCAGACCTCGACCGGCTCGGCGGCAAGAAGGGCATCACCGACCCCCGTTTCGTGATCGAGCACGGCGGCGATCCCGAGTACAGCCTGATCACGCGCTCCAGCGACGGCCAGATGGTGTTCCTGGCCAACATGCTGAGCAAGATGAAGACGGCCACGAAGGTCGGCAGCCGCATCGCGGAGGTCCACAATGGTTCAGCGCTGTTCACCGGCGACGCGGGATCGGGTGAGAGCAATGTACGGCGCTGGGTCATCGAGAACGACTGGCTCGAGGCCATCATCGCGCTGCCGCTGAACATATTCTACAACACCGGCATCGCGACCTACATCTGGGTGCTCAGCAATCGCAAGGCAGAGTCCCGCAAGGGCAAGGTCCAGCTGATCGACGCAACGGCATGGTCCAAACCGCTGCGCAAGAATCTCGGCAAGAAGAACTGCGTTCTCGGGCCGGAAGACATCAAACGCATCTGCGACGGCTTCCTCGACGGCGAGGAAAGCGAGCAGTCGAAGATCTTCCCCAACGCGGCCTTCGGCTACTGGAAAGTGACGGTCGAGCGCCCCTTGCGCCTGAAGGTCGAGCTGTCGGCGAGCGCGCAGCGCCGCTTCGCCAGGACGTGCGCCGAGGCTGCCGAAGAGCCCCTCATCGGCGTTGTGGCAGCGGCGACCGAACGACTTGGCCAAGGCCCCCATCTCGATTTCAATCGCTTCATTGAAGAAACCGAGGCGGTCGCCGGCAGGCGCGGTGTCCGTATGACGGCCAAGCGCCAGAAGCTCCTGATGGCGGGGCTGGGCATCAAGGATCCCGGAGCGGAGCCGGTCATCAGGAAGGTTTCCAGGATCAGGCCGGGCGCCGATGCCGAAAGCGACGCCCTGCACGGCCAGTACCATCGCACCGTCTTCGGCAAGCCGGCGCTCGTCGAATACGAACCGGACACGGAATTGCGGGATACCGAGCAGGTGCCCTTCCTGGAGGCCGGCGGCATTGAGGCGTTTTTCCGCCGCGAGGTTCTGCCCCATGCGTCGGACGCGTGGATCGACCCGGCGAAGACCGTCATCGGCTATGAAATCTCTTTCACCCGGCACTTCTACAAGCCGCAGCCGCTGCGAACGCTGCAGGAGATCGAAGCCGACATACGGGCGCTCGAGGAGGAAACCGAGGGCTTGCTAGAAGACGTCCTGGCCGGATGTCACTGAGCATGGCCACCCAGCGCTACTCCGTCACCCCCCACCCGATCGAAACCCTGCTCACCTGGGTGAAGTCCGGCGAGATCGCGATTCCGGAGATCCAGCGCCCCTTCGTGTGGGATGCGACCAAGGTCCGGAACCTGCTGGACTCGCTCTATCAGGGCTATCCGGTGGGCTATCTGATCGCCTGGCGCAACCCGTCGGTCCGGCTGAAGGACGGCTCCACATCGTCGGGCAAGCGCATCCTGATCGATGGGCAGCAGCGCGTCACCGCGCTCATGGCCGCGTTGCTCGGCCAGGAGGTGCTGACCAGGGACTACGAGACCGTGCGCATTCGAATCGCGTTCCACCCGGTCGACGAGCGCTTCGAGGTCTCGAACCCGGCCATCCAGAAAGACGCCTCGTGGATCCCGGATTTGGCGACGGTCTTCGCCCCCGACGCCAGCCTGACCAGGCTCACGCGGGAATATTCAGCGCGCAATCCGGACGCGGATCAGGACCGGATTTCATTGGTGCTGGAGAAGGTCCGCAAGATCATCAACAATCAGGTCGGCGTCATCGAACTGGCCGAAGACCTCGACATCGAGACGGTGACCGAGATCTTCATCCGGGTGAATTCGGCCGGCGCATCGCTCAGCCAGGCGGATTTCGCCATGTCGAAGATCGCGGCGAACGACTCCTATGGCGGCAACATGCTGCGCAAGGCGATCGACTATTTCTGCCACCTCGCCGTCGCGCCGGAGTTCCTGCCCCGCATCGAGAAGGGCGACAAGGCCTTCGCCGCTTCCGAATTCCTGCCGAAGATGCGCTGGTTGAAGGACGTCAACGACGACCTCTACGATCCGTCCTACACCGACATGCTGCGCGTGGCGTTCACGTCGGAGTTCCGGCGGGGCAAGCTGCAGGACCTCGTCGCACTGCTGTCGGGCCGGAATTTCGAGACCAAGCAGTACGAGGAAGCGGTCGCCGAGGAAGCCTTCGCGCGCCTGAAGGCCGGCATTCTGAATTTCATCAACAAGACGCATTTCGACCGGCTGACGATGATCCTCCGGTCGGCCGGCTTCGTCACGTCCGGCCTGATCCGCAGTCAGAACGCCATCAACTTCGCCTACATCCTCTATCTGCGCGGCCGCGCCGAAGGCATGCCGGCCGCCGACATCGAGCGTCTGGTCCGGCGCTGGTATGTCATGTCGGTCCTGCGCGGGCGTTATGCCGGCAATCCGGAAAGCACCTTCGACTTCGATATCCGCCAGATCGCGGCGCGCGGCGTCGGCGCCTACAGCGATGCGGTGATCGACGCCGAAATGTCACCCAGCTATTGGAACACCCTGCTGCCGCAGGAGATGGAAACCTCGTCGTCGTCCAGCCCCTATTTCCTCGTCTATCAGGCGGCGCAGGTGAAGCTCGGCGACCTCGGCTTCCTGTCGCGGGACATCACGGTTCGCGACCTGCTGCTGAACCGCAGCGATGTCCATCACGTTTACCCGCGCAATCACTTGAAGGGCCAGGGCCTGACGCGCGGCCGCTACAACCAGATCGCCAACTTCGTCCTCGCGCAGAGCGAGATCAACATCTGCATCGGGGACCGCGATCCCAAGGCCTATTTCGCCGAGCTGGCGGGCCAGTGCAACGGCGGCGCCAAGAGGTATGGCGGCATCACGTCGGCCGCGGAAATGCGCGCCAACCTGGCGATGAGCTGCCTGCCGGAATGCCTGCTCGACGGCGACATACCGCCGTTCGATGACTTCCTGGAGCGGCGCCGCAAGCTGATGGCCCGGAAGATCAAGACCTATTTCGAGGGACTCTGAGATGCCGCCGGGAACATGCAAGACGCACGGGAGGGGCGAGACATGGCCGAACGGGACGAGCTTTTCGCGTCGATAGCCGCGACGACCGCCGACGATCGGAGATGATTTGCGTCAAGGCCTCCTCCCCGCGGCCCGCCGAAATGACGCCGCGCCGAGCCCGCGGCACCGCCGATCATCCCGCCACCGCCGCCCAGCGCGCCGCAACACTCCCTTTCGACCAGCCGATGATCCCCAAAGGGCAGATGGACAGTCAAGCCAACCCCGCCGTCGAGGAGAAACCGAAGCAGTCGCCCGCGGCCGATCCGGCATATAGACCCGCGCGAGTTCATTGGCTCGGTGAGATCCCGGTACACTGGCAGGAGAAGCGCGGAAAGCACTTCTTCCGCGAAATCGACGAGCGTTCGCAGACCGGCGAGGAAGAGCTTCTTTCAGTCTCACACACGACCGGCGTAACTCCCCGCAGTCAGAAGAACGTGACGATGTTTAAGGCTGAGTCCTACGTCGGCCACAAGGTGGCGCGGCCGAACGACATCGTCATCAATACAATGTGGGCCTGGATGTCAGCACTTGGCGTTTCGAAGAACGTTGGGATCGTAAGCCCGGCCTATGGCGTCTATCGACCGCTGAACTCGGAACACTTCCTACCTGAATACATCGACTACCTCCTGCGCACCCCGATGCTGAGATGGGAGTACATCTGCCGCTCAACCGGCATCCGAGCATCGCGGCTGCGGCTCTATCCCGACAAGTTCCTCGACATCGCGTTCCCGTGCCCGCCGCGCGAGGAGCAGGAACGCATAGTCGCCTTCCTTCGCGCCAAGGAAGTGCAGGTCCGACGCCTGATCCGCAATAAGCGGAGGCTGATCGGGCTGTTGAACGAGCAGAAGAAAGCGATCATCAACCAGGCCGTCACGCACGGCCTGAACCCCGACGCCCCAATGAAACCCACCGGCATTGACTGGATGCCCGAGGTTCCCGCGCATTGGGAGGTGCGGAAACTCAAACAGGTTGCATCCTTCAACCCTTCCCGCATGGAGAGTGTATCAGACTTCTTCGACAGTGATGAAGTTGTTTTCCTTCCGATGGAGAATGTTTCTGCGGCAGGAAACGTCGATTGCAGCGCCCGCGGCAAGATCTCTGCTCTTCGGAGCGGATACACCTACTTCAAGCGACATGACGTCGTAGTCGCAAAGATTACGCCATGCTTCGAGAATGGAAAAGGTGCGTATCTGGGCGCGCTCGAAACTGAGATTGGCTTCGGCACCACAGAGTTCGTGATTCTAAGAGCAAGAACGCAAGTCGACCCGCGCTTTCTGTATCAGATAACAATGCTGCACGGGTTCCGGCGCGATGGCGAGATGGCAATGACCGGGGCAGCTGGCCAGCAACGAGTTCCCTTGAATTTCATGCGCGAGTTCACGTTCGGCCTTCCTGATCTGCAAGAACAGGAACGTATCCTCGCCTACGTGGATCGCGAAAACAGCAAGATCAACCGGACAATTGAGAAGACGAAATCGGAGATCGTTCTCGTTTTGGAATACCGCGAGCGCCTGATCGCCGATGTCGTGACCGGCAAGCTGGACGTGCGCCATGTCGAGATCGCCGCGCCTGCGGGCGCGCCGGTCGCCGACGAGGACGACACGCTCGACGAGGAGCTGGAGGGCGACGACGCCGAGCTGATGGAGGGGGCCGATGCCGACGACTGACACCAGTGAGAAAGGCCTCGAAGCCCTGATCGTCCGCTCGCTGATCGACGAGGCGGGCTATGCCGCCGGGGACTCGCGGGATTTCGACCGGGACCACGCCGTCGACCTGGCGAAGCTGTTCACCTTCCTGGGCGCCACGCAGCCGGAGGCCGTCGAAGCGCTCGGCATCGGCGTGGACGGGCCGAAGCGGCTGCAGTTCCTGCACCGGCTGCAAGGGGAGATCGCCAAGCGCGGCGTCATCGACGTGCTGCGCAACGGCGTGAAGCACGGCCCCGGCTCGGTGGAGCTGTTCTTCGGCACACCTACCCCGGGCAATGTGAAGGCTGGGGAGCTGTTCGCCGCCAACGTCTTCAGCGTCACCCGCCAGCTGCACTATTCCAAGGATGCGACCAAGCTGTCGCTCGATGTGGCACTGCTCATCAACGGCCTGCCCGTCGCCACCTTCGAGTTGAAGAACAGCCTGACCAAGCAGACGGTCGAGGACGCGATCGAGCAGTACAGGCGCGACCGCGACCCCAAGGAGCTGCTGTTCCAGTTCGGCCGCTGCGTCGTCCATTTCGCCGTGGACGACCACGAGGTGCGGATGTGCACGCATCTGCAGGGCAAGGCGTCCTGGTTCCTGCCGTTCAACAAGGGCTGGAACGACGGCGCGGGCAACCCGCCCAACCCCCAGGGCCTGAAGACCGACTATCTGTGGAAGCAGGTCCTGAGCAGGCGCAATCTCACCGACATCCTGGAAAACTATGCGCAGGTGATCGAGGAGACGGACGAGCGGGGCAGGAAGAAGCCGCCGAAGCAGGTCTTCCCGCGCTTCCACCAGCTCGACGTGGTGCGCAAGCTGCTGGCCGATGCCGAGGCATCCGGCGCCGGGCGGCGGTACCTGATCCAGCACTCCGCGGGTTCGGGCAAGAGCAACTCGATTGCCTGGCTCGGCCATCAGCTGATCGGGCTGGAGAGCGGAGGCAGGCCCACCTTCGACACCGTCATCGTGGTCACCGACCGCCGCGTGCTCGACAAGCAGATCCGCGACACGATCAAGCAGTTCGCGCAGGTGTCCTCCATCGTCGGCGCGGTGACCGAAGGGTCGCAGCAGCTGCGCACCTTCCTGCAGCAGGGCAAGAAGATCATCATCACCACGGTGCAGAAGTTCCCGTTCATCCTGGACGAGATCGGGGACGGGCATCGCGGGCGGACCTTCGCCATCATCATCGACGAGGCGCATTCCAGCCAGGGCGGCCGGACGTCCGCGAAGATGAACATCGCCCTCGCCGCCAGCGGCGGCGAGGAGGAAGAGGAGACGATCGAGGACACCATCAACCGCCTGATGGAGGCGCGGCGGGTTCTGCCGAACGCGAGCTATTTTGCCTTCACCGCAACGCCCAAGAACAAGACGCTGGAGATCTTCGGCACGGCGGTCCCCGAGGGTGGGAAGGTCAGGCACGTCCCTTTCCACAGCTACTCGATGAAGCAGGCTATCGAGGAGGGCTTCATCCTCGACGTGCTGAAGCATTACACGCCGGTCGAGAGCTACTACCGGCTCATGAAGACGGTGGAGGACGACCCGCAGTTCGACGCCAAGCGGGCGCAGAAGAAGCTTCGCCGCTATGTCGAATCCCACGACCATGCCATCCGCAAGAAGGCGGAGATCATGGTCGATCATTTCCACGACCAGGTGATGGCCCACCGCAAGATCGGCGGGGCGGCCCGCGCCATGGTGGTGACCAGCGGGATTCACCGCGCCATCCAGTATTTCCACGCCTTCGGGGAGTATCTGAAGGAACGCAAGAGCCCCTACCGGGCCATCGTCGCCTTCTCGGGCGAGCACGAGTATGGCGACCGGAAAGTGACCGAGGCGTCGCTCAACGGCTTCCCCAGCAACAAGATCGAGGACTGGATCCAGAGGGATCCGTACCGGTTCCTTATCGTCGCCGACAAGTTCCAGACCGGCTACGACGAGCCGCTGCTGCACACGATGTACGTGGACAAGACGCTGTCCGGCATCAAGGCCGTGCAAACACTGTCACGCCTGAACCGGGCGCATCCGCAGAAGCACGACACCTTCGTGCTGGACTTCATGAACGATGTGGACGGCATCACGGCCTCGTTCGAGGACTACTACCGCACGACGTTTCTGAGCGAGGAGACCGACCCGAACAAGCTGCATGACCTGAAGGCGGCGCTCGATGCCTGTCAGGTCTATTCCTGGGAGCAGGTGGAGGACATCGTGGCGCTGTATCTCGGCGGCGCCGACCGCGACGAACTCGACCCGATCCTCGACGCGTGCGTTGCGGTCTACAAGGCAGACCTCGACGAGGACGGCCAGGTCGATTTCAAGGGCAAGGCAAAGGCGTTCGCGCGCACCTACGGGTTCCTGTCGACCATTCTCCCCTACACGAACGCCGAATGGGAACGACTCGCCATCTTCCTGAACGTTCTCACCCCGAAACTGCCGGCACCCCGGGAAGAAGACCTGTCGAAGGGAGTCCTCGAAGCCATCGATATGGACAGCTATCGGGTGGAAGCGCAGGCGGCGATGTCGATCGCACTGGCCGACGCGAATGGCGAAATCGGCCCCGTGCCGTCGGGCGGCGGCGGCCGCAAGCCCGAGCCGGAGCTGGATCTGCTGAGCAACATCCTCCAGACGTTCAATCAGATCTTCGGCAATATCGAGTGGAACGACGGCGACCGGATTGGAAAGGTCATCGCGGAGGAATTGCCGGCACAAGTCGCCTCGAACCGGGCTTACCAGAATGCGATGAGAAATTCGGACAAACAGAATGCGCGCATAGAGCACGACAAGGCGCTGGAACTGGCCGTCACCGCACTTCTGTCTGACCATACCGAGCTGTTCAGACAGTACAGCGACAACCCGTCATTCAAAAAGTGGCTTTCGGACACCGTCTTTGCCGCGACGTACGCGGACAGGGCGCCCTAGCGACCCCATGCCGGCTCATCGCCGGCCCCGGCTTCGGGCCAGTCGGAACATGATGGTCTTGCTGATTGTGCAGCGTCCAAGCAGGAAGAAGTTGGCGGAGGGGATGGGATTCGAACCCACGATAGGACTTTAGATCCTATAACGGTTTAGCAAACCGCCGCCTTCAGCCACTCGGCCACCCCTCCACCCGAGAGTGGATCATACACGGCGTATGCAGGACGGGTTCTAGCCGGCCGATATGGGGGCTGTCAACGAAAGGGGCCCACAATCCTGCGACCGGGGCCCCGAATTCGTACCGGACGGCCCCGGATCAGCCGGGGACGGCCATTCCGCGCTGCACCGCCGGCCGGGCGCCGACCGTGTCGTACCAGCGCCGGACGTTGGGGAACTGGTCGAGGTCGACGGCGTGCCACTCGTGCCGGGCGGCCCAGGGATAGGTGATGATGTCGGCGATGGTGTACTCGTCCCCGCCCAGGTACTCGGCCTCGCCCAGCCGCTTGTCGATGACGCCGTAGAGGCGCTTGGCCTCGTTGGTGTAGCGGTCGATGGCGTAGGGCACCGGCTCGGGTGCCGCGCGGCGGAAATGATGGGCCTGGCCCAGCATCGGGCCGAAGCCGCCCATCTGCCACATCACCCACTGCAGGGTCATGTAGTGGGCGGTCGGCTCGGCCGGGTAGAACTTGCCCGTCTTGTCGGCGAGGTAGATCAGGATCGCGCCGGATTCGAACAGGGAGATCGACTTGCCGCCCGGCCCGTCCGGGTCGACGATCGCCGGGATGCGGTTGTTCGGGCTGATCTTCAGGAAGTCGGGCGCGAACTGCTCGTTCTTGCCGATGTTGACCGGGTGGACCCGGTAGGGCAGCCCGACCTCCTCCAGCATGATGGAGACCTTGCGGCCGTTGGGCGTGGTCCAGGTGTAGAGATCGATCATCGCTCTGCCCTTCCCTATTGCGGCATCGGCATCAGGTCGGCGGCCGGGCGCACGCCGGGCTGGCCGCCCATGCGCTCGACCCAGCCCTTGACCGACGGCCAGCGGTCGAGGTCGAAGCCGCCCTCGGCGGCATGGACCACGGTCGCATAGACCGAGATGTCGGCGATCGACGGCTGGTCGCCGCCGAGGTACGGGGTCTTCGCCAGCCCGGCCTCCAGGGTCTTCAGCGCCCCCTCCCCGCGCTCGGTGTAGTGGGCGAGCAGGGTCGGGTCGGGGTTGGGCATGAAGCGCTTGTAGAAGCGCGGCCGGGCGATCCCGGGCAGGAGCTGGTCGGCCTCCCAGCACAGCCATTCGAGCGTGGTGCGCTGGCCGGCGGCGTCGCCGCCGCCGAACTTGCCGAGCCGGCCGGCCAGGTGCAGCAGGATGGCGTTCGACTGGCTGAGCGGCTGGTCGCCGTCCATCAGGACCGGCACCTGGCCGAAGCGGTTCATGGCCAGGAACCCGGGCGTCTTGTGCTCGCCCTGGCGCAGGTTGACGTACTGGAAGGTGAAGGGCTCCCCGGCCATGGAGAGCATCAGCGCCACCTTGTAGGTCGGGAACGACAGGGGGCTGCCGTGGAGCGTCATCGCCATCGTCGGGGTTCCTTGCCCTGGCCCTAGCCGGCCAGCTTGCGCTTCAGGATCTCGTTGACCAGGGCCGGGTTGGCCTTGCCCTGGGTCGCCTTCATCACCTGCCCGACGAAGAAGCCGAACAGCTTGTCCTTGCCGGAGCGATACTCCGCCACCTTGTCGGCGTTGGCGGCCATGACGCCGTCGATCGAGGCCTCGATCGAGCCGGTGTCGGAGACCTGCTTCAGCCCGCGCTCCTCGACGATGGCCGGGGCGGGCTTGCCCGTCTCCCACATCGCCTCGAACACCTCCTTGGCGAGCCGGCCGGAGATGGTGCCGTCGCGGATCAGGTCGATCAGGCCGCCCAGCGCCTCTGCCGAGACCGGGCTCTCGGCGATCGGCAGGCCGGACTTGTTGAGGAAGCCGAAGAAGTCGCCCGTCACCCAGTTGGCGGCGAGCTTGGGGTCGCGGCCGCGGGCCACCGCCTCGAAGAAGGCCGCGTTCTCCTGCTCGCCCACCAGCACCCCGGCATCGTAGGGGGTGAGGCCGTACTCGGAGACGAAGCGCGCCTTCTTGGCGTCCGGCAGCTCCGGCATGCCGGCCTTGATCTCGGCCACGAACTCCGGCGACAGGACCAGCGGCAGCAGGTCCGGGTCGGGGAAGTAGCGATAGTCGTGGGCGTGCTCCTTGGAGCGCATCGAGCGGGTCTCGCCGCGGCCGGAATCGAACAGCCGCGTCTCCTGGCGGATGGTGCCGCCATCCTCGATGACGGCGATCTGTCGGCGCGCCTCGTACTCGATCGACTGCATGACGAAGCGGATCGAGTTGACGTTCTTGATCTCGCAGCGCGTGCCGAGCTCGTCCCCCGGCCGGCGGACCGAGACGTTGCAGTCGCAGCGCATGGAGCCTTCCTCCATGTTGCCGTCGCAGGTGCCGAGGTAGCGCAGGATCGAGCGCAGCTTCTTGAGGTAGGCGCCGGCCTCCTCGGACGTGCGCATGTCCGGCTCGGAGACGATCTCCATCAGCGCCACGCCCGACCGGTTGAGGTCGATGTAGGACATGGTCGGGTGCTGGTCGTGCATGCTCTTGCCCGCGTCCTGCTCCAGGTGCAGGCGGGTGATGCCGACCGAGCGGCTGGCCCCACCCGGAAGATCCAGCACGATCGTCCCCCGGCCGACGATCGGGCGGGTGAACTGCGAGATCTGGTAGCCCTGCGGCAGGTCGGCGTAGAAATAATTCTTCCGGTCGAACACCGAGACGAGGTTGATCTCGGCCTCGAGGCCGAGGCCGGTCAGCACCGCCTGGCGGATGCAGGCCGCGTTGATGACCGGCAGCATGCCGGGCATGCCGGCATCGACGAACGACACCTGGCTGTTGGGCTCGGCGCCGAACTCGGTCGCCGCGCCCGAGAATAGCTTGGAGTGGGAGACGACCTGGGCATGGACCTCCAGCCCGATCACCACTTCCCAGGCGCCCGTCCGTCCCTCGATGAGGCTCATGCCGCACCTCCCACCATCGCCGGCTTCGCGTCGAAGCCCGCCGCCCGTTCGATCGCCTGGCCCACCCGCAGCACCGTCGCCTCGTCGAAGGCGCGGCCCAGCACCTGCAGGCCGAGCGGCAGCCCCTCGGCCGACAGCCCGCCCGGCACCGACAGGCCGGGGAGCCCGGCCAGGTTGGCGGTCACCGTGAAGACGTCGTTCAGGTACATGGCGAGCGGGTCGTCCATGTTCTCGCCGAGCCCGAAGGCGGCCGACGGCGTGGCCGGGGTCAGGATCGCGTCGACCTGCTGGAAGGCGTTGCGGAAATCCTCGACGATGCGCGCCCGCACCCGCTGCGCCTTCAGGTAGTAGGCGTCGTAGTAGCCGGCCGACAGCACGTAGGTGCCGATCAGCACGCGGCGTTTCACCTCCGCCCCGAAGCCGGCGGCACGGGTGTTCTCGTACATCTCGTCGAGCGAGCCGCCCGGCACCCGCAGGCCGAAGCGCACCCCGTCGTAGCGCGCCAGGTTGGACGAGGCCTCGGCCGGGGCGATGATGTAGTAGGTCGGCAGGGCGTAGCGGGCATGCGGCAGGCTGATCTCGACCGGCTCGGCGCCGGCGTCCTTCAGCCAGGCGATGCCCTGCTGCCACAGGGCCTCGATCTCGGGCGGGGTGCCCTCGATGCGGTACTCCCGCGGGATGCCGATGCGCAGGCCGCGGACCCCTTCGTCCAGCGCCTTCTCGAAGTCCGGCACGGGCAGCGGCACCGAGGTCGAATCCTTGGGGTCGTGGCCGGCCATCTGGCCCAGCAGGATGGCGGCGTCGCGCACCGTGCGGGCCATCGGCCCCGCCTGGTCGAGCGAGGAGGCGAAGGCGACGATGCCCCAGCGCGAGCAGCGGCCATAGGTCGGCTTGATGCCGACGATGCCGCAGAAGGCGGCCGGCTGGCGGATCGAGCCGCCGGTGTCGGTGCCGGTCGCCCCCAGCGCCATGCGGGCGGCCACCGCCGCGGCCGAGCCGCCGGACGACCCGCCCGGGGTCAGCGGCCGGTTGTCGCCCTGGCGCCGCCACGGGTTCTCCACCGCGCCGTGGTAGCTCGTCATGTTGGACGAGCCCATGGCGAACTCGTCCAGGTTGGCCTTGCCCAGCATGACCGCGCCCGCCCGCCACAGGTTGGCGGTGACGGTCGATTCATAGGCCGGGCGGAAGCCGTCCAGGATGTGCGAGCCGGCCGTGGTCGCCACCCCTTCGGTGCAGAACAGGTCCTTGATGGCGAGCGGGATGCCCTCCAGCGGCCGCGCCTCGCCGGCGGCGATGCGCCGGTCGCTCTCGGCCGCCATGGCGCGGGCCTGGTCCGGCGTCTCGGTGATGAAGGCGTTGAGCTGCCGGCCGGCCTCGATCGCCGCCACATGGGCGTCGGCCAGCTCGACCGCCGAGAAGCGCCGTGCCGCCAGCCCGTCGCGGGCCCCGGCCAGCGTCAGGTGGGTCAGTTCGGAGGGCGTCGTCATTCCACCACCTTCGGGACGGCAAAGAACCCGGGCACCGCTTCGGGCGCGTTCCGCAGAACCTTCTCGGCCTGGCCGCCGTCGGTCACCCGGTCCTCGCGCCACGGCAGCACCGCGTCGACGACCGAGGACACCGGCTCGACCCCGGCCGTGTCGACCTCGTCCAGCTGCTCGATCCATTGCAGGATGGTCGACAGCTCGCCGGCGAGCGCCGCCTTCTCGTCTTCCGTCACCTTGATGCGGGCTAGTCTCGCGATGTGCGCGACCGTTTCGGGATCGATGGCCATGACCGGACTGTTCTGGGAAAGGGGCGGCGGAACCTAGCAACCGCCCTGCCGCGGTGCAACCGCCGCTCCCGGCCCGGCCCCGCCCCTATCCAACCTGGTCGAGATAGGCGCCGTAGCCCTCGGCCGCCATGCGCTCGCGCGGGACGAAGCGCAGCGAGGCGGAGTTGATGCAGTAGCGCAGGCCGCCGCGATCCTCCGGCCCGTCGGGGAAGACATGGCCCAGATGGCTGTCGCCATGGGTCGAGCGCACCTCGACCCGGACCATGCCGTGGCTGGTGTCGCGCAGCTCGCTGACATGGGCGGGCTCGATCGGCCGGGTGAAGCTGGGCCAGCCGCAGCCCGACTCATACTTGTCGGTCGATGCGAACAGTGGCTCGCCGGAGACGATGTCGACATAGATGCCGGCATCCTTGTTGTGCAGGTAGGCGCCAGTGCCGGGGCGCTCGGTGCCGCTCTGCTGGGTCACCCGGAACTGCTCCGGCGACAGCTTCGCGATGGCCTCGGGGTCCTTCTTGTACGGCGACATGCTTGGCTCCTGGCTCTTGCCGATCGGCCCCAGACATGGCCACCGCCGGCGGCAACCGCAACGGGATTCGGCCTTGCACGCCGCTGCGGCGGGAACGATGGTGCCGGCCATGCCCGTCGTTCCGCTTCCCGAACTGGCCGCGCTGCGTGCCGGCCACCACCGCCTGCTCGGCCTCGACGTGGGCACCAGGACGGTGGGGCTGGCCCTGTCCGACACCCGCCTGGTGATCGCCACCCCGTTCGAGACCATCCGCCGGGCCAGGTTCGCGGCCGACGCCGCCCGGATCGTCGAGGTCGTGCAGAAGCAGGGCGTCGGCGGCTTCGTCATCGGCCTGCCGGTCGGCATGGACGGGGTCGAGGGGCCGCGCTGCCAGTCGGTCCGGGCGTTCGCGCGCAACCTGCTGGCGGTGATCGACCTGCCGGCGGCCTTCTGGGACGAGCGCCTGTCGACCGCCGCCGTCGAGCGGGCGATGATCGAGGCCGACATGACCCGCAAGCGCCGGGCCGAGACGATCGACCGGGCGGCCGCCGCCTACATCCTCCAAGGGGCGCTCGACGCGCTGGCGCGCGAGGCCGGCCCGCCCCGGTCTTGACTGCCCCGGTCTTGCCCGTCGCAGTCTTGACGGGGACGCCGCTCCCGCGATCAATACGCGCCTTGCCTCGCGGGGCCGATCCCGGCCCCTGCCGCCTCCCCTGCCAACCGCCTTCGGGAAAGGTCGTCCCATGCCCCGACAAGCCACCCGCGTGCCCCTGCTGTCGAACAGCCCGGGCACCGAGCGCTTCCTGACCGTCTACCGCTTCGGCACCCCCGGCGCCCGGCCCAAGGCCTATCTCCAGGCCGCGATCCACGCCAACGAGCTGCCGGGCGTGATGGCGCTGCACTACCTGCTGCCGATGCTGGATGCGGCCGAGCAGGCGGGCCAGATCAAGGGCGAGGTCATCGTCGTGCCGACCGCCAACCCGATCGGCCTGTCGCAGCACCTCTACGCCAACCATCTCGGCCGCTACGACTTCAACCTGCGGGAGAACTACAACCGCAACTACCTGGACATCGGCGACCAGGTGGCGGCCAAGGTGGCCGACCAGCTGGGCGCGGACGAGGCCGCCAACGTGGCGACGGTGCGTCGGGCGATGCTGGACGCGGTCGATGCCTTCCAGGCGCCGAACGAGCCGCAGTTCCTGAAGAAGACGCTGATGGCGATGTCGATCGACGCCGACTACGTCCTCGACCTGCATTGCGACGCCCATGCCGCCCTGCATCTCTTCGCCGGCGCCAGCCATGCCGACGCGGTCGCCGACCTGTCGGCCCAGATCGGCAGCCAGGCGACCACCGTCGGCCGGCCGGACGCCATCCCCCAGGTGATGAGCTTCAGCGCCTGCAACATGGCGCCGTGGCTGAAGCTGGCCAAGGCCCTGCCGGACGCCGCCCTGCCCAAGACCACCTTCTCGGTCACCATCGAGTATCGCGGCCAGGGCGACGTCTCCCACGAGCTGGGCCGGGGCGACGGCACCGCCCTCTTCAAGTTCCTGCAGCGCCGCGGCGTGGTCGGCGGAGACCCGGGCCCGCTGCCCGAGCCGAAGTGCAAGATCACCCCCGGCTGGGGCATGGATGTCGGCTACGCCCCCAAGGCCGGCATGCTGGTCTACCTGAAGGACCGCGGCGCCACGATCGAGGCCGGCGAGACGATCTGCGAGATCATCGACCCGCTCGACCCCTTCTCGCCCGACTGCAAGACCCCCATCAAGTCGGTGGCGCCGGGCGTGCTGTTCAGCCGGCGGCGCGACGGCGCGCTCACCTGGGTCGGCCAGGTCGTGTTCCGCATGGCGTGCGAGAACGAGCTGCCGCACCGCCTTGGCCGCCCCGGCACCGACGACTAGCGACGCCTCCCGGGCGGGCCCGCCCGCCCGGGACCCGGCCTTGCCGGGACTCGCATCCAGACCCTATAGGACCGCTTTATGTCTTCGCCCGCCGCGCCCCGCAGCTATCCGCACCGGCATCTGCTGGGAATCGAAGGTCTTTCGGCGGACGAGATCGCCCACCTGATCGACCGCTCCGAGCTGTTCGTCGCCCAGAACCAGGGTGCCGACAAGAAGGGCGGCTCGCTGCGCGGCCGCACCATCATCAACCTCTTCTTCGAGAACTCGACCCGTACCCGCACCTCGTTCGAGCTGGCCGGCAAGCGGCTGGGCGGCGACGTGATCAACATGTCGGTCGAGTATTCGTCGATGAAGAAGGGTGAGACCCTGATCGACACGGCGATGACGCTGAACGCGATGAATCCGGACGTGCTCTGCGTCCGCCATCCGGAAAGCGGGGCGGTCAAGCTGCTGTCGGAAAAGGTCAACTGCGCGGTCATCAATGCCGGCGACGGCACCCACGAGCACCCGACCCAGGCCCTGCTCGACGCGCTCACCATCCGCCGCCGCAAGGGCCGGCTGCGCGGGCTGGTGGTGGCGATCTGCGGCGACATCCTGCACAGCCGGGTGGCGCGCTCCAACATCGCGCTGCTCAACACCATGGGTGCCCGCGTCCGGGTGGTGGCGCCGCGCACCCTGCTGCCGTCGGCGGTCGACCGGCTCGGGGTGGAGGTCTTCCACGACATGAAGCGCGGGCTGGCCGACGCGGACATCGTCATGATGCTGCGCCTGCAGACCGAGCGCATGGCCGGCAGCTTCGTGCCCTCGCTGCGCGAATACTACCATTTCTTCGGGCTCGACTACGCCAAGCTGGCGGTGGCCAAGGACGACGCGCTGATCATGCATCCGGGACCGATGAACCGCGGGGTGGAGATCGACAGCGACGTCGCCGACGACATCGACCGCTCGCTGATCCGCCAGCAGGTGGAGATGGGGGTGGCCGTGCGCATGGCCTGCCTCGAGGTGCTGGCCGACAACCTGTCGCAGCGCAACGAGGAGGCCGGGCGATGAGAAGCCCCTCCCCGGCCCGGGCGGTCGCCTTCGTCAACGCCCGCCTCTACGACCCGGCCGGCGGCCGCGACCAGCCGGGCGGCCTGCTGGTCGCCGACGGCCGCATCGCCGACCTCGGCCCCGCGCTGTTCGCCGACGGGGTGCCGGACGGGGTCGAGACGGTCGACTGCCGCGGCCACCTGCTGATGCCGGGCCTGGTCGACATGCGCGCCCAGCTGCGCGAGCCGGGCGACGAGCACCAGGAGAACATGACGACGGCCAGCCAGGGGGCGGCGGCCGGCGGCATCACCACCATCGTCTGCCTGCCCAACACCGACCCGGTGATCGACGGCGCCGCGGTGGTCGAGTTCGTGCTCCGCCGCGGGCGCGAGATCGGATTGGCCAACATCCTGCCCTACGCCGCCGCCACCAAGGGGCTGCAGGGCAAGGAGCTGGCCGAGATGGGCCTGCTGGCGGCGGCGGGCGCGGTCGGCTTCACCGACGGCACCCGGGCCATCGCCAACGCCGGCATCCTGCGCCGGGCCATGAGCTATGCCCGCACCTTCGACCTGCTGCTGGTGCAGCATCCCGAGGAGCCGAGCCTGTCCCATCCGGGCGGCATGAACGAGGGCGAGATCGCCACCCGCCTCGGCCTGCCCGGCATCCCGGCGGTGGCCGAGGTGATCCTGCTGGAGCGCGACCTGCGCCTGGTCGAGCTGACCGGGGTGCGCTACCACGCCGCCCACATCTCGACCGCGGGCGCGGTCGAGGCGATCCGGGCCGCCAAGCAGCGCGGCCTGCCGGTCACCTGCGACACCGCCCCGCCCTACTTCGCCCTGACCGAGACCGCGGTCGGCGACTACCGCACCTTCGCCAAGCTGTCCCCGCCCTTGCGCGGCGACGGCGACCGGCGGGCGATCGTCGCCGGCATCGCCGACGGCACCATCGACGCCATCGCCAGCGACCACGCCCCGCACGACCAGGATTCCAAGCGCCTGCCCTTCAGCTCGGCCGCCAGCGGCATCGTCGGGCTGGAGACGCTGCTGCCGCTGGTGCTCGAACTGGTCCACCAGGGCGACGTGCCGCTCGGCCGGGCCCTGGCCGCGGTCACCGCGGCCCCGGCCGGGATCCTCGGCCTCGACTGCGGGCGCCTGGCGGTGGGCGCGCCCGGCGACCTGACGCTGGTCGACATCGACCGGCCCTGGCGCATCGCCGTCGACCGCTTCCGTTCCAAGTCCAAGAACTCGCCCTTCGACGGCCGCCCGGTGCAGGGCCGGGCGATCCTGACCGTGCTGGGTGGGCGGGTCGTCCACCGCGGCCCGGACTGACGCGGGTGACCGACGGCCGGGCCGGCGGCGCGGGGCCGGCTCCGACCGAAGCCGAGCGCCTGCTGCTGGCGGGCGATCTCGCCGCCGCGGCCGCCCTGATCCCGGCCGGCGCCGGGGACGACCCGGGCTGGGCCCGGCTTCGCCTCGCGCTGGCCCTGCTCGATGCCGGCGGACAGTCCTGGCCTGCCGCGGACGAGGCTGCCCTCGTCCCGCTGGAAGGCCGCCCCCCGCCCGACCTGCCGTCGCTGACCGCCGCCCGACCCGGCCGGGACGCCTTCGATCGCGCCTGGACGCTGGAGCGCCGGCTCGCGCAGGCAGCGGCCGAACGCGCGGAACGGCTGCTGGCCGACGGCGACGCCGAGGCGGCACGGGGGATCATGGAACAGGCCATGGCGACCTTGGCGCCCACGGCCGCCATGTTCGGGCTGCTCGGCCGCATCTGCAGCCGGCTCAACCGGCCGACCGATGCTGCCGCCGCCCAGGAGCGCGCGGTCGACCTTGCCCCCGGCGACCGCCTGGCCCGGTGCGCGCTGGGAACCGCCCTCCTCGGCATCTCCGACGCCGAGCGGGCGGCGGCCAGCTTCGCGGCCGGCCGGCCGGACCCGGTGGCGGACGGCCCGGCCTATGCCGCGCGCCTCTACGCGATGGCCCAGACCGAGGCCGACCCGCTCGAACTGGCCGCGGCCACCCGTGCCTTCGGCGCTGCGGTCGCACCCCGGATGGCGCCGGGACCGCCGTCCCGGCCTCAGCCGGCGCGGCCGCGCGTCGGCTTCCTCTGGTCGCCGGCACGGCGCGGCGCCGGCTACTGGCTGACCGACCTGCTGCGGCACCGCGACCGGGATCGCTGGACCGCGCTGCTCTATGCCATCGACGCCACCCGGCGCTTCGAGAAGTCGGACCTGGCGGCGCTTCCCGACCGGGTCACCGTCGGCACCCGGCGCTCCGGCGCGCAGATCGCGCAGCACATGCGCGAGGAGCAGGTCGACCTGCTGGTCAGCTTCGCCGAGCATGTCCCGGGGGGCATGCTCGACGTGCTCGACGAACGGCCGGCCCGCCTGCATGCCGAGTGGCTGGAAGGCGGCTGGCCGACCGGGCATCCGGCGGTGACCCACCTGCTCGCCGACCGCGGCCACTGGGCCCCGGACATGACGGTGCCGCCGGGGCACCGGGTCGTGGGCTTCCCCGGCAGCATCATCAGCGGCGGGCCGGCACTGGCGACGGCGGACCGGCTCGGCCGGGCCCAGCCGGCAGGGCAGCGCCCCTTCGCGTTCGGCTGGTGCGGGCCGGCCCAGCGCATCACCCGCAGGACGGTGGGGGCCTGGGCGGCCATCCTGCAGCGGACGCCCGGCGCCATCCTGCGCCTGCGGCACGCCGACTGGCGCGCCGGCGGCGCCAAGGAACGCGTTGCGATCCAGTTCCTGGAACTGGGCGTCCCGGCGCCCCGGGTCGAGTTCGACTGGCCGGCGGACCAGAGCGTCGAGGCGCTGGTCGGGCTGTGGCGCGACATCGACCTGGCGCTCGACAGCTTCCCCGCCGGGGACATCGCCGCGACCATGGACGCGCTGGCGATGGGGGTTCCGATCGTCACCATCGCCGGCAACCGCTATGCCGGCCGGCACGCCGCCGCCGCCCTGTCCTGGGTCGGCCTGGCCGATCTGGTGACGGCGGACGACGCGGGCTATGTTGCCCGGGCGGCCGGGCTGGCGGCCGATCCGGCGGCGCTGAAGGCCATGCGGACGGCGATCCCGGAACGCATGCGCGCCTCGCCGCTGGCCGGCGGGCCGGCATCGTCGAAGGCATTCGAGCGCGGGATATACCGGCTGCTGGGTATCGAGCGAGGAGCATAGATCATGTCGGCGACGTTGGTGGCCATCCTGGCGGCAGCAGGAGGCCTGGTCCTGGGCAGCATCCCCTTCGGCCTGCTGCTGACCCGGGCAGCCGGCCTGGGCGACGTCCGTGCCATCGGCTCCGGCAGTATCGGCGCCACCAACGTGCTGCGCACCGGCCGCAAGGACCTGGCGTTCGCCACCCTGCTGCTCGATGCCGGCAAGGGCGCGCTCGCGGTCGTCCTGGCCGCCCCCCATGGCCCGCTGGCGGCGGCGCTGGCCGGCGGGGCCGCGGTCGTCGGGCATATGTTCACCCCGTGGCTCGGCTTCCGCGGGGGCAAGGGCGTGGCCACCTCGCTCGGCGTCTGCCTGGCCATGGCCTGGCCGCTCGCCCTTTCGCTTGCCGGAATCTGGCTCGCCATGGCCGTCATCTTCCGCATATCCTCGCTGGCGGCACTCACCGCCTGCGTCCTGGCGCCGGTCGCGTCCTGGCTCCTGGCGGACTTTCCCGGCTATGCCCCGCATCCCGAGCGGACGCTGCTGATGGCCGTCATCGCGGTGCTGATCGCCGTCCGCCATCACGAGAACATCCGCCGCCTGCTGGCCGGCACCGAGCCCCGGATCGGCCGCTCGCAGTAGGCTTGGTGGCGGGCCGCCCCCACGGCCCGCCATTGACAGGGGCCGCGCCCGCGGACTAGGCGTCGCCCTCCATGGTTGCATCGCCCGCCGCCCCCCTGTCGCCGTCCGAGCGGATCGCCCGCTGGCGGCTCATCCGCACCGAGCGCATCGGACCCTTGTCGATGGTCGCGCTGGTGGAACGGCACGGCTCCGCCGAGGCCGCCATCCGGGCCCTGGCCGACGATCCCCGGGCCCCGCCGATCGCCGAAGGCGCGACGGTCGCGGCGGAATCCCGGCGCCTGGAGGCATTGGGCGCCTGGGCCATGGTCTGGGGCGACCCGGACTACCCGCCGGCCCTGGCGGCGATCGCCGACCCGCCGATCGTTCTGTCCGGCCTGGGCCGGCGCGAGCTTCTCGCCCGCCCGGCCGTGGCCATCGTCGGCGCCCGCAATGCGTCCGGTGCCGGCCGGCGCTTCGCCGAGACCGTGGCGGCGGAACTGGGGGCGGCCGGCTTCGTCGTCGTCTCCGGCATGGCGCGCGGCATCGATGCCGCCGCCCATCGCGGCGCGCTCGCGACCGGCACGGCCGGCGTGCTGGCGACCGGCATCGACGTGGCGTATCCGAACGAGAATCGGGAACTGCACGCCGCGGTCGGCGGCGAGGGCCTGCTGCTGGCCGAGTCCCTGCCCGGCACGGGTCCCCGGGCGGAGAATTTTCCGCGCCGCAACCGGATCGTCGCCGGGCTGGCGCTGGGCGTGGTGGTGATCGAGGCGGCGGAGCGGTCGGGCTCGCTGATCACCGCGCGGCTCGCCGCCGAGCAGGGCCGCGAGGTCTTCGCGGTGCCCGGTTCGCCGCTCGACCCCCGCTGCAAGGGCACCAACGGCCTGATCCGAAACGGTGCCCAGCTGACCGAGAGCGCGGCCGACGTGATCGAGGTCCTGCGGCCCCAGGCCGCGCCGCCGCGCCGCCGCGGACCCGCGGCGGGCACCCTTCCCGAACCGCCGGACGCCCCCGGCGACCCGGCCGGCCGGGTGCTGGAGCAGCTGGGCCCGACACCGCTGTCGGTTGACGAACTCGTGCGCCAGTGCCAATTGTCCCAGGCGGCCGTTGCGGCGGTCCTCCTGGAGCTGGAACTCGCGGGGCGGATCGAACGACATCCTGGACAGAAGGTGTCGCTGCGCTGACCCGCTCCGGACCCCGGAGTTTTCGCCGCCGGGCCGGATGTGTTTCCCCTCGGGACAGGCCAGCCAAACACCTCATGAATGTCGTCGTCGTCGAATCGCCGGCCAAGGCCAAGACGATCAACAAGTACCTTGGACCGGATTTCCAGGTGCTCGCCAGCTATGGCCATGTCCGCGACCTGCCCGCCAAGGACGGCTCGGTCGACCCCGAGCAGGACTTCTCCATGCTGTGGGAGGTCGACGGCCGTTCGGAGAAGCACCTGCGGGCGATCGCCGAGGCGACCAGGGGTGCGTCCCATCTCTATCTCGCCACCGACCCCGACCGCGAGGGCGAGGCGATCTCCTGGCATGTCCGCGAGGTGCTGGAGCAGCGCCGCGCGCTGAAGGGGGTAGAGGTCCAGCGCGTCGTCTTCAACGAGATCACCAAGACGGCCATCATCGAGGCGTTCAAGCATCCCCGCGCCCTCAACCGAGAGTTGGTGGACGCCTATCTCGCCCGGCGCGCGCTCGACTACCTGGTCGGCTTCACCCTGTCGCCGGTCCTGTGGCGCAAGCTGCCCGGCAGCCGCTCGGCCGGCCGCGTGCAATCGGTGGCGCTGCGCCTGGTCTGCGAGCGCGAGGCCGAGATCGAGGCCTTCAAGCCGCAGGAGTACTGGACGGTCGAGGCGACCTTCCAGACCGAGGAAGGCAACAAGTTCACCGCCCGCCTGACCCATCTGGCCGGCCGCAAGCTGGAGAAGCTCGACATCGCCACGGCGGCGGCGGCCGCCGCCGCGGTCGCCGCGGTCGAGGCGCGCAGCTTCCATATCGGCCCGGTCGAGCGCAAGCAGGTGCGCCGCCACCCGCCGCCGCCCTTCACCACCTCCACCCTGCAGCAGGAGGCCTCCCGGCAGCTCGGCATGACCGCATCGCGGACCATGCGGACCGCCCAGCGGCTCTACGAGGGCGTCGACATCGGCGGCGAGACGGTCGGCCTCATCACCTATATGCGTACCGACGGCGTGCAGATCTCCGGCGAGGCGATCGCCGCTGCCCGGCGCCTGATCCACAGCCGCTACGGCGAGAAGTTCGTGCCGGACGCGCCCAGGGTCTATCGCACCCAGGCCAAGAACGCCCAGGAGGCGCATGAGGGCATTCGCCCGACCGACATGTTCCGCGCCCCGGAGGAAGTGGCCCGGCAGCTGTCGGACGAGGAGCGCCGGCTCTACGAGCTGATCTGGCGCCGGACGGTGGCCAGCCAGATGGAAAGCGCGCTGCTGGAGCAGGTCGGCGCCGACCTGTTGAGCGGCGACCGCCAGGTGACGATGCGGGCGACCGGGTCGACCCTGCTGTTCGAGGGCTTCCTCAAGCTCTATCGAGAGGGCCGCGACGACGCCGAAGAGGACGAGGCCGACCGCCGCCTGCCGCCGCTGACCGACGGGGCCGGCGTGGAACGGCTCGCCGTCGCCTCGGACCAGCACTTCACCCAGCCGCCGCCGCGCTACAGCGAGGCCAGCCTGGTGAAGCGGCTGGAGGAACTCGGCATCGGCCGCCCCTCCACCTACGCCTCGATCATCGAGGTGCTGCAGGACCGCGGCTATGTCCGGCTCGACCGCAAGCGCTTCATCCCGGAGGACCGCGGCCGGCTGGTGACGGCGTTCCTCACCGGCTTCTTCGAGAAGCTGGTGCAGTACAACTTCACCGCCGAGCTGGAGACCGGGCTCGATGCGGTTTCGGACGGCCGGACCGACTGGCGCCAGCTGCTGCGCGACTTCTGGAAGGACTTCAACGCCCAGATCGCCCAGACCAAGGACCTGTCCATCAAGGACGTGGTGTCCGCGCTGGACGAGGATCTGGGCCGCCACTTCTTCCCGGAGACCGGCGAAGGCGGCCGCGACCCGCGGGCCTGCCCGACCTGCGGCGACGGCCGGCTCGGCCTCAAGCTCGGCAAGTTCGGCGCCTTCATCGGCTGCTCCAACTACCCGGAGTGCCGCTACACCCGGCCGCTGGCGATCGAGAGCGGCGAGGGCAACGGCAGCGCCGAGGGCGACCCCAACGTGCCGCGCAAGCTGGGCGAGGATCCGGAGACCGGCCTGCCGGTGTGGATGCGCAAGGGCCCCTACGGGCAGTATGTCCAGCTGGGCGATGCCGAGGGCGATGCCAAGCCCAAGCGGCAGTCGATTCCCAAGGGCGTGCCGCTGGCCGACGTCACCCTCGACATGGCGCTGCGCCTGCTGGCCCTGCCGCGCACCGTCGGCAACCATCCGGAGACCGGCGACCCGATCCTGGCCGGCATCGGCCGATTCGGCGCGTACGTGAAGCACGGGCCGACCTACAAGTCGATCGGCTCCGGCGACGACGTGCTGACGATCGGCCTCAACCGCGCCGTCGACCTGCTGGCCTCCGCGCCCGGCCGCGGCCGGCAGCCCGGCCGGCCGGTCGGCGACCATCCGGCGGACGGCAAGCCGATCACCGTCCATGCCGGCAAGTACGGCCCCTATGTCCAGCACGGCGAGATCCGCGCCACCCTGCCCAAGGGCATGGAGGCCGAGGCCGTGACGGTGGCGGTCGCCCTGCCGCTGCTGGCGGAACGTGCCGCCAAGGCGCCGGCCAAGCCCGCCGGCCGGCGCACGGCCGCCGCCCCGCGCAAGAAGCCGGCCGCGGCGAAGGCCGAGGCCGCCGAGACCAAGCCTGCCGCCGCGAAGAAGGCCGCGGCCAAGCCGAAGGCGCCGGCCAAGGGCAAGGCCAAGTCCACACCGACCAAGGCTGCCGCCGCGAAGGCAACCGCACCGAAGAGCAGGACCAAGCCCAAGGCCCCTGCCCCGCCCGAAGAGGTCTAGCCCCCCTTGGCCCGCCGCCGCGATCGCGCGCCCGTCCAGTTCCCCGACCGGGACGCGATCATCGCGTTCATCCGCACGAGCCCGGTCGCGGTCGGGAAGCGGGAGATCGCGCGCCACTTCGACCTCGGCATCGAGCATCGCGGCGCCCTGAAGTCGCTGCTGCGCGAGCTGGAGGAGACGGGTTCGGTCGAGCGCGGGCCGGGCCGGCGGCTGGCCCCGCGCGACGCCCTGCCCGAGGTCTGCACGATCGAGGTGACCGGCACCGACGCCGACGGCGAACTGCTGGCCAAGCCGGTCGGTGCCGCGCACGCCGCCGGCGAAGGGGTGCGCATCTTCGTCTCGCCCGAGCGGCAGGGCGGACCGCTGATCACCACCGGCACACGGCTGCTCGCCCGCCTGTCGCGGACCGGCCCGGACGAGTATTCGGCCAAGCCGATCCGGGTGATCGACGGCAGCGCCGGCCGGGTGGTCGGCGTCTTCCTGACCGACGAGCGCGTCCGCACCGGCGGTTTCGCCGGCCGGGTGGTGCCGACCGACCGCCGCCAGAAGACCGAGTTCCGCGTGGCGCTGGCCGACGCCAAGGACGTCCAGCCGGGCGAGCTGGTGGTGGCCGAGGTGCTGCCGAAGAGCCGGCTCGGGCTGCCCCAGGCGGCGATCGTCGAGCGGCTGGGCGACATGGCGAGCCCGCGCACCTTCAGCCTGGTCGCCATCCACACCCATGGCATCCCGACCGAGTTCCCGGCCGAGGCGATCACGGAGGCGGAGGCGGCGCGGCCGGTCGAGATCGACGGGCGCGAGGATCTGCGCGACCTGCCCCTGGTGACCATCGACGGGGCGGATGCGCGCGATTTCGACGACGCGGTCTGGGCCGAGCCCGATCGCGGCGAAGAGGGCGGCTGGCACGCGGTCGTCGCCATCGCCGACGTCGCCCACTATGTCCGACCCGGCTCCGGGCTCGACCGCGAGGCCAGGCGGCGCGGCAACTCGGTCTATTTTCCCGACCGGGTCGTGCCGATGCTGCCGGAGGCCCTGTCGAACGACCTGTGCTCGCTGCGCCCGAACGAGCCGCGCGCCTGCGTCGCCGTGCATATGCGCATCGACGCCGACGGCCGGCTGAAGAGCCATCGCTTCGTCCGCGGCCTGATGCGCTCCGCCGCCCGGCTGACCTACGAGCAGGTCCAGACGGCGATCGACGGCAGCCCCGACGACACGACGGGGCCGCTGCTGGAGCCGGTGATCCGGCCGCTCTACGGCGTCTTCGCGGCGTTGAGCCGGGCGCGCGCCGCGCGTGGCACGCTCGACCTCGACCTGCCGGAGCGCCAGGTGCTGCTCGGCGCCGACGGCCGCATCGACCGGGTGGTGCCGCGCCGGCGCTACGACAGCCACCGGCTGATCGAGGAGCTGATGATCGCCGCCAACGTCGCGGCGGCCGAGTCGGCCAGCGACCGGCAGATGCCCTGCCTCTACCGCATCCACGACGCGCCCGACCCCGCCAAGGTCGAGGCCCTGCGCCCGGTGCTGGACAGCCTCGGCCTCAAGCTGGCGCGCGGCCAGGTGCTGAAGCCGCGCCACTTCAACGACATCATCGGCAAGGTCGAGGGCACCCCGCACGCACCGATGGTCCACGACCTGATCCTGCGCAGCCAGGCCCAGGCCCAGTACCGGCCCGAGAACATCGGCCATTTCGGCCTGGCGCTGCGCCGTTACGCCCATTTCACTTCGCCGATCCGGCGCTATGCCGATCTCGTCGTGCACCGCGCCCTGATCGAGGCCCTGCGCCTGGGGCTGGGCGGGAACCGCCAGGAAACGGGCGGCCTGGACGAGCTGGGCGAGCATCTGGGAACGACCGAGCGGCGCGCGGCGGTGGCCGAACGCGAGTCGATGGACCGCTATACCGCGGCCTACCTGTCGGAGCGGATCGGCACCGAGGTGTCGGGCCGCATCGGCGGGGTCACCCGCTTCGGCCTGTTCGTCAGCCTGACCGAGACCGGCGCCGACGGGCTGGTGCCGATCAGCACGCTGCCGACCGACTTCTACGACCACGACACCCGCAGCCATGCCCTGGTCGGCCGGCGCTGGGGACGCACCTACCGGCTGGGCGAGCCGGTCCGGGTGCGCATCGTCGAGGCCGACCCGATGACCGGCGGCCTGGTCCTGGCCCTGCTCGACCCCGAGGACCGCTGGTCGCCGGGCGTGACTCCGGCCCGGGACCGTCCGCGCGCCCCCCGACGCCCCCCGACGCGGCCGCGAAAGGGTCGTTGATGCGGGGTGCCGTCATCCCAACCGCGCTCGAGCCCGTGAATCCCGTTGCAAAAATGCCAGCGCCCGGCCGGGATTAAATTCCCCCGCCAAACGTTCACGCAAATGCCTTTGCCCCGGGGCGGAGCATGCCTAAAGTCTAGGGTGTTTCCGCACCTGCATGATCTTTTCCGGCAGGCGCAAGGGCTGGGGCGATGGCAGGGGCTGGGTTGACGGGGCTTTTGGCACGGGGGGGAAGCGGCAAAGCCGACGTTGGCGGACAACGGGCCGGCCGCGGCCGGACTCCCTGGCGCATCGGCGGCGCGATTTTCGCGGCCACGCTGTGGATCGGCGGCTGCAGCCAGGGGCCTGGTCCCAGCACCGAGCTGGCCGACGAACGGCCCGACCGGGTCTTCCTCGCCAGCCTGCAGGAAGTGACCGATCTCTATATCGACCCGGTGGAGCTGGGCACCCTGGCGCTGTCCGGGCTCAACGGCCTGCGCAAGGTCGACCCCGGCTTCCAGGCGGTGCGCGAGGGCGAATCGGTGCGGATCCTGGGCCCGCGCGGCGAGGTGGCCGAGTTCCCGGCGCCGGCATCGCGCAATGCCGCCGGCTGGGCCACGGTGATGACCCGGGCGATCGCGGCCGGGCGCGCCGAGCTGCCGAAGCTCTCCGAGGCCGACAGCGAAGCCGTCTATGACGCGGTGCTGGCGGCCCTGGTCGGCGGACTCGACCGCTTCTCCCGCTATGCCGGGTCGGACATCGCCCGCGAGCAGCGGGCCTCACGCGACGGCTTCGGCGGCATCGGCGTCACCATCAGCGTCGAGAACGACACCGTGCGCATCGTCTCGGTCATCCCCGAGAGCCCGGCCGCCATGGCCGGCGTGCAGGTGGACGACCGCATCCTGACGATCGACGGCAACGGCACCGCCGGCCTCGACCAGCAGAAGGTGGTACAGTTGCTGCGCGGCCGGGTCGACAGCACCGTGCGGGTGCTGGTCGCCCGCCCCGATATCCTGGACCTGCTGGAAATCCCGATCACGCGCCAGCGGATCGTCGTGCCGACCATCCGGGTCGAGCATCTGGGCCCGATCGCCCATGTCCGCATCCTCAGCTTCAATCAGCAGACCGGGCGCCGGCTGGTCGAGTCGCTGGAGCAGCTCCTGGCCGACCGGTCGGGGCAGCTGCGCGGCATCATCCTCGACCTGCGCAACAACCCGGGCGGCCTGCTCGACCAGGCGGTGCGGGTGGCCGATGCCTTCCTCGGCGAGGGGCCGATCATTTCCACCCGCGGCCGCCACCCGGCCAGCAACCAGTCGTTCGAGGCCGGCGCCCGCGACCTGATGCGCGGCATGCCCATCGCGGTGCTGATCAACGGCGGGTCCGCATCCGCCGCCGAGATCGTCGCCGCCGCCCTGCAGGATCGCGGCCGGGCGGTCGTCGTGGGCAGCGCGTCCTTCGGCAAGGGCACCGTGCAGACGGTCATGCGCCTGCCCAACGACGGCGAACTGACCCTGACCTGGGCCCGGCTGCTGTCGCCCGGCGGCTATTCCCTGCACGAGCACGGCGTCATCCCGACCGTGTGCACCAACGGGCTGGGCGACGACATCGCCAGCCTCCGGCTCAGCCTGCAGCGCGAGACCCGCGCGATGGCCCCGGGCGGCACCGGCGCCGTGCCGCGCTCGCAGCTCGACGACGACGGCTGGCGGAACCTGCGGGCGGCGTGCACCGGCCAGTCGCGCGAGCAGGACGTGGACGTGAAGCTGGCCGAGCGCCTGCTGCTCGACGGCGGGCTGTTCCAGCGCGCCCTGCGCCTGTCCCAGGCCGCGGTCGCCACGTCGCGCGGCGGCCCCAGCGTTGCCGAGCGGCGCCGGTCCGCCGAGCTGCGCCAGTAGCCCCTCGCACCGCAACGGGCTTGACAGCCCCGCGACCATCGCTAAGTTCCGCCGCTAAATCCGCATTTCAGGACGCAATGTCATGGCCAAGGCCGCACAGATCCTCATCCGGCTCAACAGCACTGCCGACACCGGCTATTTCTACGTGACCCGGAAGAATCCGAAGACCAGCACCGAGAAGCTGAGCATGAAGAAGTACGATCCCGTCGCGCGCAAGCACGTCGAGTTCAAGGAAGGCAAGATCAAGTAGGGTCGCCCCTTCCAAGCGTGCTTCCAGGGCCGCCTCGCGCGGCCCTTCGCGTTTCGAGCCCTTAACGGCTCCAAGACGGCCAAGCGGGCGGCGGGACGGATCATGATGGACGTCTTCCGCATCGGCATCGACCTGGGCGGGACCAAGATCGAGGCCATCCTGCTCGACGGGGCCGGGGCCGAACTGGCCCGCCGGCGCGTCGCCACGCCGCCCGCCGGCTACGATGCGACCATCGCCGCCATCGTCCGCCTGGTGGCCGGCCTGGAGCAGGACTTCGCCCTGCCCGGCCCAGCCCCGGTCGGCATCGGCATGCCGGGCGCCATCTCGCCCGCGAGCGGGCTGGTCAAGAACGCCAACAGCGTCTTCCTCAACGGCCGGCCGTTCGACCGCGACGTCGCGCTTGCCCTGGGCCGCGCGGTCCGGGTTGCCAACGATGCCGACTGCCTGGCCGTGTCGGAGGCGACCGACGGCGCCGGAGCCGGCTTCGGCACGGTGTTCGCCGCCATCCTCGGCACCGGGGTCGGCGGCGGGCTGGTGGTGGCCGGGCGGCCGCTCAGCGGGCCCAATGCGGTCGCCGGCGAATGGGGCCACAACCCCCTGCCCTGGCCGCTCGATTCGGAGCGCCCGGGCCCGGCCTGCTATTGCGGCCGGCATGGCTGCATCGAGACCTTCCTGTCCGGCCCCGGCCTTGCCCGCGACTTCGCCAACCACGCTCCCCGCCCGCTCGACGGGCCGGCCATCGTCGCCGCGGCCGAGGCCGGCGACCCGGACGCGGTCGCCGCCCTCGACCGCTATTGCGACCGGCTGGCCCGCTCCCTGGCGACGGTGATCAACCTGCTTGACCCGGACGTGATCGTGCTGGGCGGCGGCCTGTCGCGAATCGGCCGCCTCTATTCGGACGTGCCCGCCCGCTGGGGTGCCTACGTCTTCTCCGACCAGGTCGCGACCCCGCTGCGGCCGGCCCGCTTCGGCGATTCGAGCGGCGTGCGCGGCGCCGCGTGGCTGTGGCCGAAGGAGCCGGCGGCCGCCTGATCCGGGCCGCGCCGGTTCAGCCGGAAGAAACCTCGAGCCGGACGATCGGGCGGGTCGGCAGGCGGCGGATGCACTCGGAGAACCCCGCTGCCTGGAACATGCCCAGGGTGCCGGGGTAGAGGGAGACGCCCGGGCTCGCCAGCGCGCGGTCGACGGGGTAGCCCTCGACCATGTCCGCGCCGTGGCTTGCCGCGAACGCCACCGCCGCCTCCAGCAGGCGGCCGGCGACGCCGCGACGGCGGTAGGCCTTGCGGACGATGAAGCAGTTGACCGACCAGACCGGCCGCGCATCGAGCGGGGCCAGGGCACGGGCACGCGCCAGCCGCCCGAACGCCGCGCGCGGGCCGACGCCGCACCAGCCGGCCGGGTCGCCGCCGACATAGCCGACGATGCCGGGCGGCGGCCCTTCGGCGACCAGGCGCCGGAACCATTCGCGGTTGCCCGCGCCACGGCCGGCCACGTAGTCGCCCTGCGACCGCCGCCAGTAGGCGCAGCTGCACTGCCGGCCGTCCGCGCAGTCGTCGAGGACCCTCTCGATGTCGCCGAGCCGATCCGGGGTGGCCGGCTCGGCCGTGAACGCTTCCGTCATCGCCCTGCCTCCTCGGTTAACCTGCCCCTTCGCCTACATGTCCAGGCCGGCCACATAGGCCGCCAGGCCGTCGCGGGCGGCGCGCTCGGCCTCGCGGGCCGCCTGCAGGTCCGCCGCCAGCCGCTCCAGCCGGTCTTCCTGGGTCTTCAGCGCGTTGAGGTAGCGGGTGTGCAGGGCGTCGCGCGCCGGCACCGCCTCCAGGTTGGCGCGGATACGCGCCTGCTCGGCCGCCGCGGCCTCGCGCTCGGCCTCGATCGCCTTCACCCGCTGGCTCACGGCGGCCAGCGCCTGCCGCAGGTCGACGACCCGCTGCAGCGCGTCGCGCAGCCCCGGCTCCAGCTCAGGCGCGCTCAGATAGACGCCGATCTCCGCGTCGCGCGCGGTGTCGAGCCGGACCACCGTCTGGCGCGGCCGCTCCGTCGTCACCGGCACGGTGGCGGTGCCGTCGACGCCGATCCGCACGGGGATCCGCCAGGCGCCGCGCGACAGCTCGACCCCGTCCAGGGCCGGCGTCACCAGCTTCCAGTCGGTCGGGCGCAGATGCTCCAGGATCAGGGCGCGGTCCTCGCTGCGGGCCGCGCGGATGCGGTAGGTCGTGGTCTGGCGGTCCTGGATCGTCACCGTCATCACGCCGCGGACGATGCGGGCGGCCGTCGTCGTCTGCCGCCGCTGCTCCTCGCGCGAGATGGCGATGCCGCGGTCGACGGCGAAGGCCAGCATCCGCTTCTCGCCGGCGGGCAGGGTGGCGAGGCGGGCGTCGCCGACATGGCTGGCGGGCCCCGCGGCGCTGCCGCGGTCATAGAGCGTCAGGATGCCAGGCGGCAGGGTGGCCCCGGTGTCGTTGGTCAGGGCGACCGCGGCGAACGGGTGATTCGCCTCCACCCCCGGCTGGTAGAGCGCCACCTGGGTCACCGGCACCATGCGGTCGACGATCGGCACCATGGCCGATTCCCCGGCCGCGATCGAAACCGGCTTGGGGTAGCGGAACAGCACCTGGGCGACCGCATCCTCGGCTGCCGCCGGGGCGGCGACCGCGGCCGGCCGCGCCGGCGCCGGCATCGCGATCGCCGACGCGAAGCCCCGGGACCGTTCCGCGGCACCGCCGGCGGGTGGCGGCGCCATCATCGGCGCGGGCGACGGCGGCGGCGCTGCCTCGGCCGCCATGTCGAGCTTGGCCAGTGTCCCGTCGTCCGGCTTCGGCAGCACGCGGCCCACGGTTTCCACCGGCACCTCGGGCCGCGGCTGGAAGAAAGCGGTGTAGATCGCCTGGCGGAAGGCGACCGGCTGGCCGGACACCAGGGTCAGGTCGACGTCCTTCCAGTCGCCGCCGCTCAGGTTCTCCAGCACCGCCCAGCCCTGCAGGTGGCCGGCGGCCGCACCCGACACGGACAGGCGATAGGCGGTCTTCCAGATCGGCGCCTCGACGACGTAGCCGACCCGCACCTTGCGCCGGCCAGCACCGGACAGCGCGATCGAGAGCGTGCGGGTGTCCTTCTCGCGGTAGGCGGCGACCGCTGCCAGCGCCGCCTCGATCTGCGCCTGCAGCCGGGGCTCGGTGAAGCGGACGGCGTCGAGATCCTCCAGGATCGCCTGGCGGATACCCTCGGCCGAGGCGACGGTGACGCGATGGCGGGTGACGAGGCCGCCCGACGGCAGCCGCTCCTCCTCCGCCTGCACGCCGAGCAGGCGGCCCTCGATGGTCTTCGCGCCGCTGACGGTCACCGACGCGCCGCGCAGCGCGTCCAGCAGCGCCACCGGCGAGGTCAGCGCGTCGCGTCCGAACGGCAGGGTGCGGAACGCCTCGTCGAGCGGCTCGCGGCCCGGCAGGCGGACGATGCCGACGCTGCCCTGGTCGTCATAGACCATGGCGCTCTTCAGCACGTCGTCGACCTGGTCGAGGCGGACCGAGAGCGGCAGCTCGGTCTCGCCGTCGATCTCGGCCTCGTGCTCGAAATAGGCGAGGCCCGCGGTCGACAGGACGACCCGGCGCAGCGCCAGGTCGGCTGCGTCCGCGGCCGTCGCGGCAGCGAGCGAGAGGGTGAAAACCGCACCGATCGCCGGAATGGTCTTGAGCACGAGCGAACCCCTTCTTCTTCGACGGCGAGCGTGCCGTAGCGGGCGCACCGTCGCCTGCGGATTGGGCAGCAGTAGCGAGTTTCCACGGCAATTTCACGGCAAGCGCGCTCACATTGACTTGGGCTCGCGGCATGGTCACGATCTTGCTTACATCTTCCCGCCCAACTGCCCCCTGCCGAGAGCCCGCGATGCCCCTGCCCAAAGCCGACCTCGTCCTGCGCAACGGCCGCATCTGGTGCGGTCTCGAATCGGGCTTCGTGGAATCCGTCGCCGTCTGGCGCGGCCGGGTCCTGGCGACCGGGCGGGAGAGCGAGATCGAGGCGCTGGTCGGCCCCGCCACCCGCCGGCTCGACCTCGCCGGACGCCTCGCCATCCCGGCCTTCAACGACAACCACATGCACCTCCTGCCGCTCGGCCTGTCGATGGTCGAGGTCGACATCCGCGCGACCGAGGTGCGGACGATGGAGGCGCTGCTCGGGCGCATCAAGGCGGCGGCCGACCAGGCCCGGCCCGGCGAATGGGTGGTGGGGCGCGGCTACGACCATTTCGAGTTCGACCTGAAGCGCCACCCGCTGCGCGAGGAGCTGGACCAGGTGGCGCCGCGCAACCCGGTCTACATCAAGCGCACCTGCGGCCATGTCGGGGTCGCCAACTCGCTGGCCCTGCAGGCCGGCGGCGTCGTCGAGGAATCGCCCAACCCGCAGGGCGGCGCGCTGGAACGGCAGAACGGCCGCCTGACCGGCCTCTTGATGGAGACCGCGCAGCGCCTGGTGTCGACCGTCATCCCCAAGCCGTCGCTGGCGGCGCTGGTGGACGGGATCGAGCGGGCCGGAAAGATGTGCGCCGGCTACGGCATCGCCAGCGTCATGGATGCCAATGTCGGCGCGCGCTGCGGCATGGACGAGATCGCCGCCTACGAGACGGCGCGGCGGCTCGGGCGCCTGCCAGTGCGCACCTACATGTGCCTGGCCGGCGGCCCGGCCGGCATCGTCGAGGCCTCCCATGCCCGCGGCCTGGTGACCAAGGCCGGCGACGACATGCTGAAGGTGGGGCCGGTCAAGGTCTTTACCGACGGCAGCGCCGGCGGGCGCACGGCCGCCATGTACGAGCCCTATGTCGGCGGCGACGAGCACGACACCGGCATCCTCGTCTACAAGGACGAGGACGTGCGCGAGATGGTGCTCGACTACCACTCCAAGGGCTACCAGATGGCCCTGCACGGCATCGGCGACCATGCCATCCAGATCTGCCTCGACGCGGTCGAGAACGCCCAGCGCCGCCAGCCGGCCGCCGACCGCCGCCACCGCATCGAGCATTGCGGCTTCATGAGCGACGCCCAGATCGACCAGATGGCCCGGCTCGGCATGTCGCCCGCACCCCAGCCGGTCTTCATGTACGATTTCGGCGACCTCTACATCTCGGTCCTGGGCGAGGAGCGGTCGGCGGTCGGCTACCCGATGCGCCGCTGGACCTCGGCCGGGGTGCGGCCCGCCGCCAGCACCGATTCCCCGGTCTGCTCGGCCGACCCGTTCGTCAACCTCTACGCCACCGTCACGCGCAAGACCTCCCGCGGGACGGTGCTGGGCGGGCAGGAGCGGCTCAATGTGGGCGAGGCGCTGCACGCCATGACCGCCAACGGCGCCTATGTCAGCTTCTGCGAGCAGGACAAGGGCACGCTGGAGCCGGGCATGCTGGCCGACATCGCGGTCCTGTCGCGCGACGTCTTCACCTGCGACCCGGAGGCGATCCGCCACGACACGCGCTGCGACCTGACGCTGCGCGGCGGGGTCGTGTCCTGGGACCGCCACCAGCAGCTCGCGGCCTGATCCGCGCCATGGGCCGTCACATCGTCCAACGCCTGCTGCTGTCCATCCCGGTTCTCTTCGGCGTCCTGCTGATCGGCTTCCTGCTGCTCCAGGTGGTGCCGACGGACCCCGCCGTGGTCCTGGCCGGGCCGATGGCATCCCAGGACATCATCGAGGCGATCCGCAAGGATCTCGGCCTCAACGAGCCGCTCTGGTACCAGTTCGGCCTCTACATCACCCGCGTGCTGCAGGGCGACCTCGGCAAGTCCATCATCAGCAACCTGGGCGTGGCCGAGGAGCTGGCCCGCACCCTGGGCCCGACGCTGGAGCTGCTGGTCGCCTGCCTCGTCTGGGCCATTCCGCTCGGCATCGCCATGGGCACGGTCGCCGCCGTCTTCCGCGGCAAGCTGCTCGACCGGGTGATCATGGCCTTCTCGGTCGCCGGGGTCTCGATCCCGGTCTTCTTCCTCGGCCTCGTCCTCATCTGGTACGTCGGCTACAAGCTGCAGTGGCTGCCCTTCACCGGCCGTGGCGGGCCGATCTGGACCTGGGAGGGCATCCAGCACCTGGTGCTGCCCGCGGTGACCCTGGGCGGGGTCTTCGTCGGCCCGATCGCCCGCATGACGCGGACCACGGTGCTGGAGGTGCTGGGCGCCGACTATGTCCGCACCGCCCGCGCCAAGGGCCTGACCGAGCCGCGGGTCGTGGTGCGCCACGCCCTGCGCAACGCCCTGATCCCGATCGTCACCCTGATCGGCCTGCAGATCGGCTTCCTGCTGGGCGGCGCGGTGGTGACGGAAACCATGTTCAGCTGGCCCGGCGTCGGGCGGCTGGCGGTCGGCGCCATCCTGTCGCGCGACTTCCCGGTCGCCCAGGGGGCGATCATCGTGCTGGCGCTGGCCTTCCTGATGATCAACCTGGCCGTCGACGTGCTCTATGCCTTCCTCGATCCCCGGGTGCAGAAGCGATGAGCGTCGCCGCCACCGCCGGCGCCGCCACCGCGCCGCGCCGCCGTTCCGTCGTCCGCCGCCTGCTGCGCGACCCGGCCGCCCTGCTGGCCTCGGTCTTCCTGGTGGCGGTCGTCCTGTCGGCGATCCTGGCCCCCTGGATCGCGCCCTACGACCCCTATTTCACCGACCCGTCCAAGGGCATGCGGCCGCCGTTCGAGGACCCGGCCTACCCGCTCGGCACCGATGCCCAGGGCCGGGACATGCTGAGCCGCCTGCTCTACGGGACCCGGCTCACCCTGCTGATGGGGCTGGTGGCGCTGGTGACCGGCGGCGCGATCGGCACCCTGGTCGGCATCGTCGCCGCCTATTTCCGCCGCGTCGACGGGCTGCTGATGCGGCTGATGGACGTGCTCCTGTCGTTCCCGGCGATCCTCTTCGGCCTGGCGATCGCCGCCGTGACCGGCCCCGGCCTGACCCCGATCATCATCGCGCTGGCCATCGCCACCATCCCGCTGCTGGCGCGCATCGCCCGGTCGAGCGCGCTGGTCGTGATGCAGCAGGACTATATCGATGCCGCGCGCTCGATCGGGCTGGTCGATGCCGCGATCATCTGGCGCTACCTGCTGCCGAACTGCCTGTCCTCGATCTTCGTGTTCAGCACGCTGCGCTTCGGCCAGATCGTCCTGATCGGCGCGGCGCTCAGCTTCCTCGGCCTGGGCGCGCAGCCGCCGACCGCCGAGCTGGGCACGATGGCGGCCAACGGCCGCGACTTCCTGTTCTTCGCGCCGCACATCGCCACCATTCCCAGCCTGACGATCTTCGCGATCGTGCTGGCCTTCAACGTGCTGGGCGACGCCATGCGCGACGTCCTCGACCCGCGGCTCCGGCTCTAGCCCGGCGCCCGGCAACCCGACCATCCAATCCAACGATCCGACCCAATCGGACGAACCCCCGCAGGAGGGCAGAACGATGAGACAAAGGACCTGGAAGACGGCACTGGCGGCCGCGGGCGCGCTGGCACTGGGTGCCGGCGGCGCGCTGGCGCAGGGCAACACGCTGAACATCTCGCGCGTGATCGACGCCGACCGCTACGACCCGCCGCGCTCGACCGCGCGCTCGGCCGGCGACATCCTGTTCCAGATCGCCGACACCCTGCTGTCGCTCGACTACGACCTGAAGACGGTGAAGCCGCTGCTGGCCAAGTCGTGGAAGGTGTCCGAGGACGGCAAGACCTACACCTTCGCGTTGCGCGACGATGTGAAGTTCTGCGACGGCCGTGCGATGGATTCCGCCGACGTCGTCTATTCGCTGAAGCGCTGGATCGACCCCGAGCTGAAGTCGCCCGTGCGCGGCCGCGCCGGCAAGGTCAAGGACATCCGCGCCACCGACAAGTACACCGTCGAGTACGAGCTGAACGAGCCGTTCAGCGAGCTGCCGTTCCAGCTGACGCAGTTCTTCTCGTCGATCGTCGACAAGAACACGGTCGAGAAGCTGGGTGCGGACTTCGGCGTCAAGGGCTTCAACGGCACCGGCCCCTACTGCTGGGAGAACTGGGTTCCCCGGCAGGAATTCGTGATGAAGCGCAACCCGCACTACAAGTGGGGCCCGGACTTCTACCAGAACCGCGGGCCCGCCCATATCGAGCGGGTGGTGTGGAAGATCATCCCGGAGAATTCGACCCGCCTCGCCTCGATCATGACCAACCAGGTCCACCTGACCCAGTACATCCCGCAGATCGCCCTCGACCAGGCGATGAAGGCGCCGAACCTGAAGGTCGAGAAGGCGCAGTCCTATCTCTGGACCTACTACATCGGCTTCAAGGTCGACCGCGAGTTCATGAGCGACATCCGGGTGCGCCAGGCGGTGAACTACGCCGTCGACCAGACCTCGCTGGTCAAGAACGTGTGGTTCGGACATGCCGTCCCGGCCTACACCCCGGTCAGCCCGGACACGCCCGACTTCAACACCAAGACGCTCGACGCCGTCATCAAGTACGACCCGGAGCGGGCGAAGAAGCTGCTGGATGAAGCCGGCTGGAAGATGGGCGCCGACAATTTCCGCTACAAGGACGGCAAGAAGCTGGCCCCGGTCTTCTACGCCATCTCGGGCTCGCCCACCAACCAGATGGCCGAGGCGGTGCAGGGCGACCTGCGCAAGATCGGCATCGACATGCAGGTCAACCTGTTCGACGCGACGATCGCCTGGGGCAAGCTGGGCACGCAGGAGTTCGACTCCTTCGCCATGAGCTACCCCTATGTCAGCGTCGGCGACGCCTACAACCTCTACTTCCGGTCCGCGGCGGCACCGACGCCCAACCGCATGAACTGGAAGGACCCGCTGACCGACGAGCTGCTGGCCAAGGGCACGGCCGCGGTCACCGCCGACGAGCGCCGCAAGTACTACGACCAGGCGCAGATGCGCATCCAGGAATCGGTGCTGTGGCTGCCGATCGTGCATGAGCAGCTGCACCTGACGGCGACCAACCGGCTGGACGGCGTCCGCGCCCACGGCATCTACGGCTGCGGCGTCTACAAGGGCCTGGACTACAAGTTCAAGTAGGCCGGCGCCGACGGCGCGCGAGTCAGGGGCGGTCCGGCTGCGGGCCGCCCCTGCCCCTTGGCGCCGAGCCGCTTCCCAGCCCCCTCACAGCCCCTGCCGGAGCCCATGGCCACCACCGTCATCCGCAACGCCGCCTGGATCGTCGCCTGGGACGCCGCCCGCGGCGGCCACGCCTACATGAACGATGCCGACCTCGCCTTCACCGACGATCGCATCGTCCAGGTCGGCGGCACCTGGGACGGCCCCGCGGACGTGGAGATCGACGGCCGCGACCGCATGGTCATGCCGGGCCTGGTCAACATCCACAGCCACCCGTCGTCCGAGCCGATGAACAAGGGCCTGCTGGAGGAGCTCGGCAGCCCCGCCCTCTACATGAGCTCGCTCTACGAGTTCATGCCGCTGTTCCGCAACGACCCGGCCGGGGTCGAGGCCGCGGCCAAGGTTGCCTATTGCGAGCTGATGATGAGCGGGGTGACGACGCTGGCCGACCTGTCGGTCGCCCACCCCAACTGGCTCGAGTTGCTGGCGCAGAGCGGCCTGCGCGGCTGCATCGCGCCGATGTTCCGGTCCGCCGCCTGGTCGACCGCCAACGGCCATGTCGTCCGGTACGAGTGGAACGAGGCGGCCGGCATGGAGGCGATGGAGAACGCCTTCGGCCTGATCGAGCGGGCGCGCCAGCACCCGTCCGGCCGCCTGATGGGCATGGTCTCGCCGTCGCAGATCGACACCTGCGCGCCCGCGCTGCTGCAGGCCGCGGTCGCCCACGCCCGCGCCCGCAACCTGCCTTTCCAGCTGCACGCCGCGCAAAGCGTGGTGGAGTTCCACGAGATCACCCGGCGGCACGGCAAGACGCCCATCCAGTGGCTGGACGAGCTGGGGATCCTCGGCCCCAACACGATCATCGGCCACGGCATCTTCCTCGACCACCATGACTGGGTCCATTGGCCGACCCGCACCGATCTCGGCCGGCTGGCCGCGACCGGCACCTCGGTCGCCCATTGCCCGACCGTCTTCTGCCGCCGCGGCATCACCCTGCAGGATTTCGGCGCCTACAAGGCGGCCGGCATCAATCTCGGCATCGGTACCGACACCTTCCCGCACAACATGCTGGAGGAGCTGCGCCATGTCGGCTACTTCGCCCGGGTGACGGCCGGCAACGTCGACGCGACCAAGACGACCGACGTCTTCGACGCCGCGACCATCGGCGGGGCCAGGGCGCTGCTGCGCGACGACATCGGCCGGCTCGAGGTCGGGCTGAAGGCGGACCTGGCCCTGGTCGACATCCGCCACCCGATGATGCGGCCGATGCGCGAGCCGCTGCGCAGCCTGATCTACACCGCCGCCGAGCGCGCGGTCCGCGACGTCTATTGCGACGGCCGGCAGATCGTGGCCGACGGCCGCCCGCTCGGCTTCGACTATCCGGCCGCCTGCGCCGAGCTCGAAGAGGCGCAGCGGCGTTCGCTGGAGCGGGCACCGGCGCTGGACTGGGCGCGCCGCCCGGTCGACCAGATGACTCCCTTCGTCTTCCCCCGGATGGGCTGACCGATGGCCGAAGCCGCCGCACCGCTGCTCGACGTCCGCGACCTCAAGACCCACTTCAAGACCGAAGGCGGCCTGTTCCGGGCGGTCGACGGCATCTCCTTCCAGGTCCACCGCGGCCGCACGCTCGGCATCGTCGGCGAATCGGGCTGCGGCAAGAGCGTGACATCGCTGTCGATCATGGGCCTGGTCCCGCAGCCGCCCGGCATCCGCGCCGGCGGCGAGATCCTGTTCGAGGGCGAGGACCTGCTGAAGAAGCGCCCGGCCGAGCTGCGGCGGATTCGCGGCGGCGAGATCTCGATGATCTTCCAGGAGCCGATGACCAGCCTCAACCCGGTCTTCACCGTCGGCGACCAGATCACCGAGGCGATCACCGCGCATCTGCCGCTCGGGGCGGCCGCGGCGCGGGAACGGGCGATCGCCATGCTGCGGCGGGTCCGCATCCCCTCGCCCGAGCGGCGCATCGACGACTACCCGCACCAGATGTCGGGGGGGATGCGCCAGCGGGTGATGATCGCCATGGCGCTCGCCTGCGAGCCGAAGCTGCTGATCGCCGACGAGCCGACGACCGCCCTCGACGTGACCATCCAGGCGCAGATCCTCGACCTGATGCGCACGCTGCGCGACGAGACCGGCACCTCGATCATCCTCATCACCCACGACCTCGGCGTCATCGCCGAGCTGGCCGACGAGGTGGTGGTGATGTATGCGGGCAAGATCGTCGAGAGCGCCTCGGTCAAGGCGCTGTTCGCCGACCCCCAGCACCCCTACACGATCGGCCTGATGGGCTCGATCCCCAAGCTCGACGAGCAGCGCACCCGGCTCGCCTCGATCGAGGGCACCGTGCCGCCCCCCTTCGCCCTGCCGGAGGGCTGCCGCTTCAACCCGCGCTGCCCCTTCGCCGACGATCGCTGCCGGCGCGAGCAGCCGCCCTTGCGCACCCTGCGCGACGGACACGCGGTCGCTTGCTGGAAAGCCCCGCTCGAGGAGGCGGCGTGATGGCATCCGATCCGATTACCGCCCCCGCCTACACCGGCAAGGACCCGAGCCGGCCGATCCTCAAGGTCGAAGGACTGGTCAAGCATTTCCCGGTCACCAGCGGCATCATCATGTCCAAGCAGGTCGGTGCGGTGAAGGCGGTCGACGACATCAGCTTCGAGCTGCGGCGCGGCGAGACGCTGGCCCTGGTCGGCGAATCCGGCTGCGGCAAGTCGACCACCGGGCGGCTGGTGCTGCGCCTGCTGGAGCGCACCGCCGGCCGGGTGGAAGTGGACGGCGAGGACATCTTCGGCCTCGACCGCCAGGCGCTGCGCCGCAAGCGCCGCGACATGCAGATCATCTTCCAGGACCCCTACGCCTCGCTCAACCCGCGCATGACCGTGGGCGACGTGCTGGCGGAGCCCCTGCGCGTCCACCGGGTGGCCAGCGGTGCGGCGATCCAGGCGCGGGTCGAGGAGCTGCTGGGGGTGGTCGGCCTCGCCCCCTACCACGCCCAGCGCTACCCGCACGAGTTCTCGGGCGGGCAGCGCCAGCGCATCGGCATCGCCCGGGCGCTGGCCGTCAACCCCAAGCTGATCGTCTGCGACGAGCCGGTGTCGGCGCTCGACGTGTCGATCCAGGCGCAGGTCGTCAACCTGCTGCAGGACCTGCAGGCGAAGTACGGGCTGTCCTATCTTTTCATCGCCCACGACCTGGCGGTGGTGAAGCACATCAGCGACCGGGTCGCGGTCATGTATCTCGGCAAGATCGTCGAGTTGGCCGACAAGGGCACGCTCTACGCCAACCCGCGCCATCCTTATACCCAGGCGCTGCTGTCGGCGATCCCGGTCGCCGACCCGGAAGTGCCGCACGGCCGCGGCATCATCCAGGGCGACGTGCCGAGCCCGCTCAACCCGCCGCCCGGCTGCCGCTTCCACACCCGTTGCCCCCATGCCCGCGAACGGTGCAAGATCGAGGAGCCGGCCTTCCGGGAATTCGCCCCCGGCCACCAGCTGGCCTGTCACTTCGCCGAAGAGATCGCCATTCCCGATACCGTGCGCGCCCGCCAGGCGACGCAGATTTCCGATGCCTACCGCAGGCGCCTCGCCGCCTACGAAAGCCAGCAGCAGCGGCGCCGAACCGCCGCCGAGGAGACGACCGCGTGAACCCTGCCTCCTTCTTCAGCCCCGACTATCGCACCGCCCGCGCCAAGTTCCAGGCCGCCGCCCGCGCCGCCGGCGCCGAGATCGTCACCTACGACCACCCGCTCAAGGGCATGGACGGCGAGGACCTGGCGACCGACGTGGTGCGGATCGGCCCGTCCGACGCCACCCGCTACCTGGTGCTCAACACCTCCACGCACGGGGTCGAGGGCTTCTGCGGGTCGGGCCCGCTGATCGGCACCCTGACCGAGCGGCTCGACCGCGAGCTGCCGCCGAACGTCGCCATGCTGCTGATCCACGCGATCAATCCGCATGGCTTCTCGTGGCTGCGCCGGGTCAACGAGGACAATGTCGACCTCAACCGCAACTTCCTCGACTTCTCGCAGCCGCTGCCGGTCAATGCGGACTACGCGCCGATCCACCAGTACCTGGTGCCGCGCAACTTCGAGGGCGAGGAACTGGCCCATGCCGATGCCGAGCTGGCCAAGGCGCGCGAGCGGCTGGGCGTGCGCGGCTTCCAGACCGCCGTCAGCGGCGGCCAGTACGCCTTTCCCGACGGGCTGTTCTACGGCGGCAACAAGCCGACCTGGTCGAACCAGACCCTGCGCCGCCTCCTGCCGGAGCTGATCGGCGACGCCACCCACGTCCTCTTCTACGACTTCCACACCGGCCTCGGCCCCTACGGCTATGCCGAGCCGATCAACGGCCACATGCCCGGCACCGCCGCCTATGACCGTCTGTTCGAATGGATCGGCGACTGCGTCACCTCGGCCCAGACGGGCACCTCGACCTCGACCAAGCTGTCGGGGACGATCGGCTACGGGGTGATGGAGGCGCTGCCGAACGCCATCGTCACCAAGACGACGCTGGAATACGGCACCCGCCCCAACGAATATGTCCGCCTGGCGCTGCGCTCGGACGCCTGGCTGCACAATCACGGCGACCTGAAGAGCGCGCGCGCCAAGGAGATCAAAGCCCTGATCCGCGATGCCTTCTATCGGGACTATGACGACTGGAAGGAACTGGTCTATGTCCGGGCCCGGCAGCTGATCCGCAAGGGCATCGCCGGCCTCTCTGCCCAGAAGGACTGAACCCATGCAGTACCGCCCCCTCGGCCGCAGCGGCCTCCGCGTCTCGCCCATCTGCCTCGGCACGATGATGTTCGGCGCCCGGACCGAGCTGGCCGAGGCCGGGCGGATCGTCGACATCGCCCGCGACGCCGGCATCAACTTCGTCGACACGGCCGACGTCTACACGCGCGGCGCCTCGGAGCGGATGCTGGGCGAGCTGATCGCCCGCGACCGCAACGCCTGGGTGCTGGCGACCAAGGTGGGCAACCCGATGGGCCCGGGCCCCAACCAGGGCAACCACAGCCGCAAGTGGCTGATGCAGGAGATCGACGACAGCCTGGCCCGGCTCGGCACCGACCATGTCGACGTCTGGTACCTGCATGTCGACGACCTGGCGACCCCGCTGGCGGAGACGCTGGGCGCCATCGCCGACATCATCCGGGCGGGCAAGGTCCGCTACTGGGGGGTCAGCAACTTCAGCGCCTGGCGGGTGGCCGAAGCCTGCCATGTGGCGGCCGGGCTCGGCCTCGCCCCGCCGGTCGCGAGCCAGCCGCTCTACAACGCCCTCAATCGCCAGGTCGAGGCCGAGCACCTGCCGGCCTGCGAATTCTACGGCCTGGGCGTCGTCCCCTACAGCCCGGTGGCGCGCGGCGTCCTGACCGGGAAGTACGGCACCGACGGCACGGCACCGGCCGACTCCCGGGCCGGCCTCAAGGACCGGCGGATGATGGAGACGGAGTTCCGGCCGGAATCCCTCTCGATCGCCCAGGACGTGGTCGCCCACGCCCGCAGCCGCAACATCTCGCCCACCCAGTTCGCCATCCTCTGGCTCCTGCGCAACCAGCTGGTCAGCAGCGTCATCGCCGGCCCGCGGACGGTCGAGCAATGGCAGGAGTACCTGGGCGCGCTCGAGCATACGCTGGACGCCCGCGACGAGGCCGCGATCGACGCCCTGGTCAAGCCCGGCCATGCCTCGACACACGGCTACACGGACCCCAAGTACCCGGTGACCGGGCGGGTCGTCGGATAGATTCCCCGCCGGGAAGCACGATAGCGGCCGCAAATGGCCGCATGCACGGTCTTGAGGGTTGATCCGACAGGGACATTTCCCAAATTATCGTCGGCCAGTCCGCTTGTTCAGCGCTGCGATCGCTCGAACGGGCTTTCGATCCTCCCCGTGTCAGAGGCGATGTCCCAGTTCCTGCTGATCACCCTCGTCGCGCTGCCCTTCGTGTGCAGCATCATCGCCTCCATGCTGCCGGCCAACGCCCGCAATGCCGAGGCGTGGCTGGCCGGCGGGGTCGCCGTCGCCGGCATGGCATCGACCCTGTGGTTCTATCCCCAGGTCGCCAGCGGCGAGGTGCTGCGGCACGAGATCGCCTGGGTGCCCTCGCTCGGCCTGAACATCATCCTGCGGCTCGACGGCTTCGCCTGGCTCTTTGCCCTGCTGATCACCGGCGTCGGCTTCCTGGTGGTGCTCTATGCGCGCTACTACATGTCGCCGAAGGACCCGGTCCCGCGCTTCTTCGCCTTCTTCCTGGCCTTCATGGGATCGATGCTGGGCCTGGTCACGGCCGGCAACCTGGTGCAGATGGTGATCTTCTGGGAGCTGACGAGCATCACCTCGTTCCTCCTGATCGCCTACTGGACCCACAAGGCGCAGGCGCGCGACGGTGCGCGGATGGCGCTGACGGTGACCGGCCTGGGCGGACTGGCCCTGTTCGCCTCCGTCCTGCTGCTGGGCCACATCGTCGGCAGCTACGACCTCGACGTGGTGCTGGCGTCCGGCAACCGGATCCGCGATCACGCCCTCTATGTCCCGGCCCTGCTGCTGCTGCTGCTAGGCGCGCTTACCAAGAGCGCGCAGTTCCCGTTCCAGTTCTGGCTGCCGCACGCCATGGCGGCGCCGACGCCGGTCTCCGCCTACCTCCATTCCGCGACCATGGTGAAGGCCGGCGTCTTCCTGCTGGTGCGGTTCTGGCCGGTGATGGCCGGGACCGAGCCCTGGTTCTGGATCGTCACCTTCGCGGGGCTGACGACGCTGATCCTGGGGGCCTATGCCGCCATCTTCCAGCATGACATGAAGGGCCTCCTCGCCTACTCGACCATCAGCCATCTCGGGCTGATCACCACCCTGCTCGGGATGGGCAGCCGGCTGGCCGCGGTCGCGGCAATCTTCCATATCGCCAACCACGCGACCTTCAAGGCCTCGCTCTTCATGGCCGCCGGCATCATCGACCATGAGACCGGGACCCGCGACCTGCGCCGCCTCAGCGGGCTCATACGCTTCATGCCCTTCACCGCGACGCTCGCCATGGTCGCCAGCGCCGCCATGGCCGGGGTGCCCCTGCTGAACGGGTTCCTGTCGAAGGAGATGTTCTTCGCCGAGACGGCGATCGAGGACCCCAACCCGTTCGTCAACCTGGTCCTGCCGATCGGCGCCACCATCGCCGGCATGTTCAGCGTCGTCTACTCGCTGCGCTTCGTGTTCGGGGTGTTCTTCGGGCCAGCGCCCCAGGGGCTCGACCGGGTGCCGCACGAGCCGCCGCCGCTGATGCGCCGCCCGATCGAGGTCCTGGTGCTGCTCTGCCTGGTGGTCGGCATCATGCCGGCGGTGACCATCGCGCCCTTCCTCGACACCGCGGTCTTCGCCGTGCTCGGCCGCGACATCCCCTACTACAACCTGTCCGTCTGGCACGGCTTCAACCTGCCGCTGGTGATGAGCGCGGTCGCGCTGGTCGGCGGAGCCGTGCTCTATGCCGGGCTGCATCGCCACCTCGAGGCCGGCATCGACGGGCCGCCGCTGATCCGGCACCTCCAGGGCCAGCGCATCTTCGAGCGGGTGCTGGTGACGGTGTCCTGGAAATGGGCGCGCGCGCTGGAAGCGGTGCTCGGCACGCGCCGGCTGCAGGTGCAGATCTTCCTCCTGGTCTCGGCCGCCTGCCTGGCCGCCGCCGTGCCGCTCGGCCAGGGCATGGGCCCGTTCGACCTGCGGCTCGACGGCGTCGACCCGGTCTTCGCGCTGCTGTGGGCGGTGGGCATCGCCTGCGCCGTCGCCACCGCCCACCAGGCCAAGTTCCACCGCCTGGTGGCGCTGGTGCTGATGGGCGGCACCGGCCTCGTCACCTGCGTCACCTTCGTCTGGTTCTCCGCGCCCGACCTGGCCCTGACCCAGCTGCTGGTCGAGATCGTGACGACGGTGCTGATCCTGCTCGGCCTGCGCTGGCTGCCCAAGCGGCTGCTCACCGCCGAGGATGCCCCGGTCGACGCCGCCGACCGCGGGCGCGCGGTCGGCGCGCTGCTGCGGCGCTACCGCGACCTGCTGCTGGCGGTCATCGCCGGCAGCGGCATGGCGATCGTGTCCTACGCCGTCATGACCCGGCCGGCGCCGGACGGCATCTCGCGCTTCTTCCTGGAGAACGCCTACGCGCTCGGCGGCGGGACCAACGTCGTCAACGTGCTGCTGGTGGATTTCCGCGGCTTCGACACGCTGGGCGAGGTCGCCGTGCTGGGGATCGTCGCCCTGACGGTCTTCGCGCTCCTGCGCCGCTTCCGCCCGGCCGAGGACAGCATCGACAAGCCCGAGCAGCAGCGCATCCAGAACGCCTATGACGAGGTCCGTCCGGAGCGGAAGGTCGGCGACACGGTCGACGAGTACATGCTGGTGTCCTCGGTCATCATGCAATGGCTCTTCCCGGTCATCATCGTCCTGGCGGTCTATCTGTTCGTGCGCGGCCACGACCTGCCGGGCGGCGGCTTCGCGGCGGGGGTGACCATGTCGATCGCCTTCGTCCTGCAGTACATGGCGGGCGGCACCCGCTGGGTGGAGGAGCGGCTGCGCATCCTGCCGGTGAAGTGGATCGCCACCGGCCTCCTGCTCTCGGCTGCGACCGGCGCCGCCTCGTGGCTGTTCGGCTATCCCTTCCTCACCTCGGCCTTCCAGTATGCGGACCTGCCATGGATCGGCCGGGTGCCGATGGCGAGCGCGCTCTTCTTCGACCTCGGGGTGTTCGCACTGGTCGTGGGCGCGACGGTGCTGATCCTGATCGCCCTCGCCCACCAGTCGGTCCGCGCGCCCAAGGCCGCGCGCCGGCCCGCCGGCGAGGGGACGTCCTGATGGAACTGATCGTCGCCACCGCCATCGGCGTGCTGACCGCGTCCGGCGTCTGGCTGCTGCTGCGCCCGCGCACCTTCCAGGTCATCATCGGCCTGTCGCTGGTGTCCTATGCGGTCAACCTCTTCATCTTCAGCATGGGCCGGCTGCGCACCGCCGCGGTGCCGGTCGTGAACAACCCGGCCGCCGACCCGGCCAGCTATGCCGACCCCGTGCCCCAGGCGCTGGTCCTGACCGCGATCGTCATCGGCTTCGCCATGACCGCGCTCTTCCTGGTCGTGCTGCTGGCCGCGCGCGGCCTCACCGGCACCGACCATGTCGACGGGCGGGAACGCTAGGATGATGACCGCCCTCGACCACCTGATCATCCTGCCGATCCTGCTGCCGCTGGTGGCGGGCGCGGCGATGCTGCTGCTCGACGACCGGCACCGGCCCGTCAAGGCGGCGATCAACGTCGCCGCCACCCTGCTGCTGGTCGTGGTCGCCATCGCCCTGGTGGTGGCGGCCGACGCCGGGACGCCGGTCGCCACCTATCCGCTCGGCAACTGGCCGGTGCCGTTCGCCATCGTCCTGGTGGCCGACCGGGTGGCGGCGCTGATGGTGTTGCTGACGGCCGTGCTCGCCGCCGGCGCCCTCACCTATGCCCTGGCCCGCTGGCACGCCGCCGGCCCCAGTTTCCACAGCCTGTTCCAGCTGCTGCTGATGGGCCTGAACGGCGCCTTCCTGACGGGCGACCTGTTCAACCTGTTCGTGTTCTTCGAGGTGCTGCTGGCGGCGTCCTATGGCCTCGCCCTGCACGGCTCGGGATCCATCCGGGTGCGGGCCGGGCTGCACTACATCGCCGTCAACCTGGTCGCCTCGTTCTTCTTCCTGGTCGGCGTGTCGCTGATCTACGGCGTCGCCGGCACGCTCAACATCGCCGACCTCGCCCAGCGCATTCCCCTGATCCCGGCGGCCGACCGTGGCCTGCTGGAAGCGGGCGCCGCTGTCCTGGCCGTCGCCTTCCTGATCAAGGCCGCCATGTGGCCGCTCGGCTTCTGGCTGCTCGCCACCTACTCGGCCGCGAGCGCGCCGGTGGCGGCGATGTTCGCCATCATGACCAAGGTCGGCGCCTATATCGTGCTGCGCCTGGCGCCGCTGCTGTTCGGCGCCGCGGCCGGCCCGTCAGCCGGGTTCGGGCAGAGCTGGCTGATGGTGGGCGGCATGGCGACCATCGCCTTCGGCGCCATCGGCGTCCTGGCCGCCCAGAGCGCGCCGCGCCTGGCGGCCTATTCGGTGCTGGTATCGTCGGGCACGCTGCTGACGGCGGCGGCCATCGGCGATGCGGCCGTCACCGCCGGGGCGCTCTTCTATCTCGTCAGCTCGACCCTGACGATCGGTGCCTTCTTCCTCCTGATAGAACTGGTCGAGCGCATGCGGGTCGCCGGCGCCGACCTGATCGCGGTGACCCGCGAAGCCTATGGCGAGGACGAGGAGGCCCTCGACGAGGCGGATTTCGGCAGCGGGGTGTCGTTCCCCGCTCCGCTCGCCGCCGTCGGCATCAGCTTCGCCGTCTGCGGCCTGCTGCTGGCGGGATTGCCCCCGCTGTCGGGGTTCGTCGCCAAGTTCGCGATGCTGTCGCCGCTGTTCCTGGGGACGGATGGCGACCCGATCGGCCGGGCGTCGTGGTGGTTCCTGGTCCTGCTGATCCTGTCGGGGCTGTCGGCGCTCGTCGCCATGACCCGCAGCGGCATCGACGCCTTCTGGGTCTCGCGCGAAGAGGGCGCGGTCGCCATCCGGATGATCGAGATCGCGCCGGTGGTGGCCCTGCTGGCGCTATGCATGGTGATGACCGTGCTGGCCGGGCCGACGATGCGCTACATGGAATCCGCCGCCGGGGCGCTGCACGCGCCCGGGCAGTATGTGGCGAGCGTGCTCGCCACCGCCCCGGTGCGGCGATCCGGCGAGAGCACCCCATGAGCCGCATCCTGCCATACCCGGCGCTCGCCGCCGCCCTGCTCGTCATGTGGCTGCTGCTGAACCAGTCGGTCGCTCCGGGCCAGATGCTTCTGGGCTCAATCGTCGGCGTGCTCGCGGCGCTGGCCATGGCGGCCCTGCGGCCCGAGAAGCCGAGGATCCGCCGGCTGGGGCTCGTCCTTCGGCTGGTGGCGCTGGTCACGATCGATGTCGCCCGCTCGAACCTCGCGGTCGCGCGCATCGTGCTGGCCGGCGGCCGCCGCGAACAGACATCGGCCTTCCTCCATGTCCCGCTGCGCCTGACCGACCGGCACGGGCTGGCCGTTCTCGCCTGCATCGTCACCGCAACCCCGGGCAGCGCGTGGCTCGAATACAGCCCCGCGCGCAGCTGCGTGCTGATCCATGTCCTCGACCTGATCGACGAGCAGCAATGGATCGACACGCTGACGAACCGCTACGAGACGCTGCTGCTGGAGATCTTCCAATGAGCGCGACCATCCTCGCCGGCTCGCTGGTCGCCGCCCAGATCATGCTGGTACTGGCGATGGCGGCCACCGCCTACCGCATGATCCGCGGCCCCCGCGCCCAGGACCGCATCCTGGCCCTCGACGCCTTCTACGTGAATGCGATGCTGCTGCTGGTCACCTTCGGTATCCGCACCGGCACCACGCTCTATTTCGAGGTGGCGCTGGCCATCGGCCTGCTCGGCTTCGTCGGCACCGTGGCGCTGGCGAAGTTCCTGATGCGCGGCGAGGTGATCGAATGAGCGACATGGCGGAGATGCCGGTGGCGGTCGCCGTCCTGGTGGGACTGCTGGTGGTGGGCGGCGCGGCCCTGACGGCGGCCGGCTGTCTCGGCCTCGCCCGGCTCGGGACCTTCTACGAGCGCATCCACGCCCCCACCCTCGGCACCAGCTTCGGCGCGCTGCTGGTCCTGGCCGGGTCGGCCGTCTACTTCACGGCCGGCGGCGGCCGGCTGGCAGTGCACGAGGTGCTGATCTTCGTCTTCGTCTCGATCACCACCCCGGTCACGCTCATGCTTCTGGCCCAGGCGGCCCTCCATCGCGACCGGGCCGAGGGCAGCGACGAGGTTCCGCCCCCGATCGATTCCGACGCCGCCTAGGCCGGCGGGTTCCCCGCGGCGGCAGGACGCCGCAAACGTCACTTGCATGATGCAACTTCGTGCGTGCATCCTCGCTGCATGCACGCCAGCCTCTTCGCCCGCCCTCCGGAACCTGTCCCTTCTATTGGACCCCGCACGCATGGGAGCGGCCGCCGTGGCTGAGCCCGATCGCGCGGCGCGCGCGCGCAAGCTGCTGGAAGGGCCGATCCTGCTGACCCTGCTGGCGCTGGCTGCCCCCAACTTCGCGGTCATGATCACCCAGACCGCCGCCAGCTTCGCCGAGAGCTACTATGTCGGCCTGCTCGGCACGGAGGCGCTGGCCGGCGCCGCCCTGGTGTTCCCGCTCTTCATGCTGATGCAGATGATGTCGGCGGGCGGCATGGGCGGCGGCATCGCGTCCGCCGTCGCGCGCGCGGTCGGCGCCGGCCGGCTGGCGGATGCCGAGGCGCTGGCGCTGCACGCGGTCGTCATCGCGCTCGTCTTCGGCGGCACCTTCACCATTGCCGCCCTGCTGGGCGGGCCCGCCCTCTATCGCGCCATGGGCGGCGGAGGAGCGACGCTCGACGCGGCACTCGCCTATTCCAACACGATCTTCCTGGGCGCCACGCTGCTGTGGCTGCTCAACAGCCTGGCCAACGTGCTGCGCGGCAGCGGCAACATGGTGCTGCCGGCCCAGGTGCTCGGCACCGGCGGCGTCGGCGTGATCCTGCTGGCGCCGCTGCTGATGTTCGGTCTCGGTCCCGTCCCGGGGCTGGGCATCGCCGGCGCGGCGGTGGCCCTGGTCTGCTTCCATGGCGCAGGCTCGGCCGTGATGGTGGCGAGCCTGATCCGCGGCAACGGGCTGGTCCGGCTGACGCTGACCCACCCGCTGCGCTGGCGCCACTTCGCCGAGATCCTGCGGGTCGGCATGTTCGGCGTGGCCGGCACGCTCGTCTCCAACCTGGCGGTGGCGACGGCGACGGGGCTGGTCGGCCTGCACGGCGCGGCGGCGCTCGCGGGCTACGGCCTCGGCGCGCGCATGGAATACCTGCAGATCCCGATCGCCTTCAGCTTCGGCTCCGCCCTGGTGGCGATGGTCGGCATGAATGTCGGTGCCGGCAAGCGGCGCCGCGCCCTGCTCGCCGCCTGGGCCGGATCGCTGGCGGTCGCCGCCGTCACCGCGGTGATCGGCATCGCCACCGCCCTCTTCCCGCAGCAATGGCTGGCGCTCTTCAGCGGCGATGCCGCGGTGATCGCGGCCGGCGCCCGGTACTTCGCCATCGTCGGCCCGGCCTATGCCTTCTTCGGCCTCGGCATGGCGCTCTACTTCGCGGCCCAGGGCACCGGGCGCATGGGCTGGCCGCTCGCCGCCGGCGTCATCCGCCTGGCGGTGGTGGCCAGTGCCGGCTGGTTCTCGGCCCATGTCCTGGACCTCGGCCTGGCCGGCACCTATGCGGTGATCGCGGTCGCCCTGGTCGTCTTCGGCGCCGTCAACGCCCTGCCCTGGCTGCTGCGCCTGCTCGACCCGGCCTGGACCGGGGTGCCGCCCGCCGCCGCTCAGAAGACCGCGCGGTAGCGCGCCGCGAGCGCGGCCGGCGGCAGACCATCGAGGCTCGCCACCTCCGCCCGCTTGACCGTCAGGAAGGCGTCCGCCAGCCCCGCCGGCAACAGGTTGCGGCCGTCGATCGCGAACCGGTCGAGCGCGGCTGCCAACGTGGTCGGCAACCGCTCGACCCCGAGCCGGCGCAGTTCCTCAGGCGACAGGCTCTCCGGATCGACCTCCAGGGCCGTATCGGGCGCAAGCCCGGCGCGGATGCCCTCCAGCCCGGCCCGGACCAGCACCCCCAGAACCAGGTAGGGGTTGGCGGACCCGTCCGTCGCCCGGAACTCGACGTTGAACTGCTCCGCCTCCGGCCGCCCGGTGTCGGGCCGCACCGGGCAGATGCGCAGCGCCGCCTCGCGGTCGCGAATCGCCAGCGTGTTGTAGGCGGCACTCCAGCGGTGCGGCTGCAGCCGCTCGTAGGACAGGACGGTGGGCGCGGTGATCGCGACGAAGTCCGGCAGCCGCCGGCGGATGCCGGCGACGAAGGAGGCCGCCACCCGGCTCAACCCTGTCGCGCTGGTGCCGTCATACATGGCCGGGCGGCCATCGCGGTCGAGCAGGCTGAAATGGAAATGGGCGCCGCTGCCGACCCCACCCGCCTCGCCGATCGGCGTGAAGGAGGCACGCTCGCCGAAGGATTCCGCCACTGCCCGCACCACCTCGCGGAAGAGGGCGGACTGGTCGGCGATGGCGAGCCCGATCGCCGGGACGATCGGCACCTCCACCTGCTGCGGCGCGTATTCGGGGATCACCGTCTCCGCTGCGACGCCGGCCCGGGCCAGGGCCGCGACGAGGCGGTCGGCGAACGGTGCGATGCGGCGGAAGGCGCCGAGCGAGAAGGGATCGCCCGGCCGGTGCTCCAGGCCGGAATAGAGGAACTCGTGCTCGAACGCCCCCTTGAGCCGCAGGCCCGCCTCCTGCTCCAGCTCGGCCAGGGCCGTCTCCAGGAAGGCGCGCGGGCAGCACTCCCACGGCGCGCCGTCGGCGGTCCGCAGATGACCGAACGCAACCTGCACCCCCGGTCCGTCGGCCGTGGCGGCGATGCTGGTCCGGGTCGCGGGGTCGGGCACGATGAAGACGTCGCCGCGCGACCCGAAATCATTGTCCGCCAGGACGCCGAAGGGGGTCTGCATGATGTTGGCGGGCGGCCAGCCGACGCCCCAGCGGCAGCGATAGGGCCATTCATGGCCCAGCACCCCCTTGCCGCGGAAGACTCCGCCCAGATCGACCTGTCCGACGAACACGATCTCCTGTTCGCCCGGCCCGGATTCCGCCATGCTGTCCCCTTCCCATTTCGACGGCCGATGATGGTCCGGTTGCACGCGGAACTGAATAGCCATGTCCGAGAATCCCGAGGCTGACGGCGGCGTCGCCCCCCTGCTCGATCCGGATGAGCCACCGCCGGTCACGGTGCGAGCGGCGGGCGGCGCCTCGCCCTTCCTCCTGACCTGCGACCACGCCTCCCGGCGGGTGCCGCGCCGCCTGGGCGACCTCGGCGTGGCGGATGCCGACCGGGCGCGCCACATCGGCTGGGACATCGGCGCGCTGGTGGTGGCCGAGACCGTTTCCGACCGGCTCGACGCCACCCTCTACGCGGCCGGCTATTCCCGTCTCGTCCTCGACCTCAACCGCCCGGAGGGGGCGCCGGACCGAATGCCCACGGTGTCCGACGGCACGCGCGTGCCGGCCAACGAAGGGCTCGGCGCGACGGACCGGGCGGCCCGGATACAGGCGCTGTTCGAGCCCTACCACGGTGCGATCGCCGCCGATCTCGACCGCCGCCTGGCTGCCCGCCGTCCGACCTTCCTCGCCTGCATCCACAGCTTCACGCCCCGCATGCGCGGGTTCGACCGGCCGTGGCATGTCGGCGCCTGCCATGGGCCGGACCCGCGGATGGCGCTGCTGCTGGCGCAGGCACTGCGGCGGGAGCCGGGGCTCGTGGTCGGCGTCAACGAACCCTATTCGGTCGGCCGCGACAGCGACTATGGCATGCCCGTGCATGGCGAGAACCGCGGCATCCCGTCGGTGCTGATCGAGATCCGCCAGGACCTGATCACCGCGCCGGCCGATGCCCGCGCCTGGGGCGAGCGGCTCGCCCGCTGCCTCGCCGCCATCGAACCCGACCTGCTGCAGCCCGGAGCCACACCGTGAACGAGCCTCTTCCCCCGATCGATGCCGCGAACGGCGCCTATCGCGAGCGCGCCATCGACCCGCGCCGGACCGCGCTCCTGTCGATCGACATGCAGAACGCGGAATGGAGCCCCCAGGCGATGGAGCGCGGCCGGCGCGGCGAGGCGCCCCATGCCCACAAGCTGGAACTGATGGAGCGGATCGCGACCGTCCTGATCCCCAACCAGCAGCGCCTGCAGGCGGCCGCCCGCGAGGCCGGGATCGAGGTCATCTACACGACGATCGAGAGCCTGACCGCAGACGGCCGCGACCGCAGCCTCGACCACAAGATCTCCCGCATCCATCACCCGCGCGGCAGCTGGGAGGCGCAGGTGATCGCCGAGGTCGGCCCGGTCGGGGACGAGATCGTCATTCCCAAGACCTCGTCCGGAATCTTCAACAGCACCAACATCGAATATGTGCTGCGCAACCTCGGCATCGAGTTCCTGATCCTCTACGGAATCTACACCGACCAGTGCGTCGAATCGGCGATCCGGGATGCGGCCGACCGGGGCTTCCTGGTGACGCAGGTGGAGGATTGCTGCGCCGCCGAGACCGAAGCCAATCATCGCCGTTCGACCCAGGCCATGGGCGGCCATTACGGACGCCTGCGGTCGACCGACCAGGTCATCGCGGAGATCGTCCGGCTGTCCGGGCAGTGAACCATGGGCGTCCGGGCGCGTTTACCACCCTGAAGGCCAGAGGTCCGGCACCCGTCATCCGGGTAGCGACGGGGCCGACGGCGGAAAGGAACGACGCCATGGAAAGACCCATTCCCGCTGCCGCGTCCCGCGGTCGTCGATGAGCGCGCCGGCCGAACCCGGTCGCCTGGATGGGATGCGGGTGCTCGTCCTCGAGGATGAAGCCCTCGTGTCGATGCTGCTGGAGGACATGCTGTCCGACCTCGGCTGCCAGCCGGTCGGGCCGTTCAGCGAGTTGCAGGCGGCCCAGGACTATGTCCGGGCCGAGCCGGACGGGATGGACGGCGCCATCCTGGACATCAACGTCGCCGGCTATCCGAGCTATCCGCTGGCCGAGATGCTGAAGGCGAACAACGTGCCGTTCGCGTTCAGCACCGGCTACGACACCTCCGGCATCGAGCCCGAGTGGCGCGACCGCCCGGCGTTGCGCAAGCCCTTCATGCTGGCCGACATCCAGGCCGTGCTGGAGGCCCTGCGCCGGAGCGTGCCCGCCTGAGGCACGCTCCGGGCTGAGGCACGCTCCGGGCTCCGGTGGCGGAGAACCGGGGCTCAGGCCCCGAAGAACCGACCCAGCCGGTCCACCGCCTCGTCCAGGATCTCGTCGCGCTTGGCAAAACAGAAGCGCGCATAGTTGCGCACCGTGCCTTCGGCATAGAGGGCGCTGACCGGGATCGCGGCCACCTTGGCCTCGGCCGTGATGTGCTTGCAGAAGGCCTCGTCGTCGCCGTTGAAGCCGAGCGGACGGAAGTCCGCATTGACGAAATAGGTGCCCTCGCAGGGCAGTACCGCGAAGCCGATGCGCGACAGGCCGGTCGACAGCCGGTCCCGCTTGGCCTGCATGCCCCCCGACAGCTGGTCGAAATAGCCCGTGTCCTTCTCCAGTCCGTGGGCGACCGCGCGCTGCAGGTTGGGCGGGGTGGTGAAGACCAGGAACTGGTGGGCGCGCATGACCGGCTGCAGCAGGGCCGGCGTCGCGGTGACGTAGCCGACCTTCCAGCCGGTCAGGGAGAAGGTCTTGCCGGCCGAGCCGATCTTCAGGCAGCGCTCGCGCATGCCGGGCAGCGTGATCAGGCTCTGGTGCCGGCGGCCGTCGAAGACGATGTGCTCGTAGACCTCGTCGCACACCGCATAGGCGTCGTGTTTCTCCAGCAGGGCGGCGATCTCGCCCAGCTCCTCGCGGGTGAAGACCTTGGCCGCCGGATTCATCGGCGTGTTGAGCAGGACCAGCTTGGTCCGGTCGCTGAAGGCGGCCTTCAGCCGGTCGATCGGCAGCTCCCATTCCGGAGGCGAGAGGGCCACCAGCTTGGGGATGCCGCCCGCGCGCCTGACGATCGGCAGGTAGCTGTCATAGAGCGGGTCGAACAGCACCACCTCGTCGCCCGGTTCGATCAGGCCGAAGAGACAGGATGCCAGCGCCTCCGTGGCGCCGGAGGTCACCAGCACCTCGCGCTCCCAGTCGACGTCGAGGCCGTAGAACCGCTTGCCGTGCGCCGCCACCGCCCGCCGCAGCTCGGGAATGCCGGTCATCGGCGGGTACTGGTTGGGGCCCTCGAGGACCGCCTCGGCCGCGACCCGGAGGACATCCTCCGGGCCGCGGTCGTCGGGGAAGCCCTGGCCGAGATTGACGGCGTCGTGGGCACGGGCGAGCTGCGACATGACCTCGAAGACGGTCGTGCCGTAGCCGGACAGGATGCGGTTCGCGGGCTTCACCGAACGGAACTCCGGGCTTGCTGGGTCAGTGGATCTCGTCCGCCTCGCCCATCGCCTTCTTCAGCTTCTCGATGTCGAAGTCGGGGGCCTTGGCGGCGTCGAGGATGACCTTCTCGCGGCGGGTCAGCAGGTCGATGGCGGCCGGGATCTTCTTCACGACGTCGGCCGGCACCACCACCGCGCCGTGCCGGTCGGCATGCACCAGGTCGTTCGAGCTGACGATCATGCCCGCCACCTGCACCTGCCCGCCGAAATCGACGAGATGGACATGGGCATGCGACGGCGCATAGCTGGCGGCGAGCATCTGGAAGCCCTCGGCCACCATGTCGAGGTCGCGGATGCAGCCGTCGGTGACGAGCCCCAGGCAGCCCAGGCCCTTGTGGATGTTGGTCTGCACCTCGCCCCAGAAGGCGCCGAAGCCCATGTCCGGGCCGTCCAGGTCCTGGATGATGGAAACGGTCGGCCGCGGGCCGGCGGCGACATACTCGTAGTAGGCCGTGCGCTGCTGGCGCATCGCCGCCTTGTCGCGCGTCGGCACGTGCTTGGAGCGGATCGTCGCCGTGCGGGCATAGCCGATGATCGGCTTCAGGCCCGGGAAGGGGCAGTGCAGGTGGCGAACGGTGAAGCCGGTCGCGCGCCGCTCCGGCGAGGTCAGCTCGAGCGCGTTGCAGATGGTCGGCGTGTCCCAGGCGGTGAGCGCGTCGAGATCGGCTTGGGTCAGGTTGGTCATGGCGGGTTTCCTCCTCTGTTGGCCGCTGGGTCGGTCCTAGGGTCGCTGCTCGGCGACGGCGGCACCGTTCGCGAGCAGCCGGTCGATGGCGGCAGGGTCGTAGCCGGCTTCGCCCAGCACCTCGCGCGTGTGCTGGCCGAGGCGCGGCGGCAGGCGGCGGATGGCGGCCGGCGTGCGCTCGTAGCGCACCGGATGGCCGAGGAAGACGAGATCGCCCTCGGTCTCGTGGCGGTGCGTCTCGAAGAAGCCGACCTCGGCCAGGTGCGGGCAGCCCAGCACCTGGTCCAGGTCCTGCACCGGCATGGCCGGAATGTCGGCGGCGTCGAACTCGGCATGCCAGTCGGCGGTCGAGCGGGCCGGCATGGCGTCGGCGACCATCTCGTAGAGGTCGCCGACATGGCGGTTGCGGGTCGGGCCGTCGGTCACCCGCGGGTCGCCGGCCATCTCCGGCCGGCCGATCAGGGTGAACAGGCGCTGCCACTGCTCCACCGTATAGGGCAGCACGCCGATATGGCCGTCGGCGGTGCGGTAGGGCCGGCGGTGCGGCGCCAGCACCCGGCCGTAGCCGGCCGGCCCCTCCGGCGGGGCGAAGCCGCGGCCGGCCATGTGCTCGGGCAGCAGGAAGGCGACCATGGTCTCGTACATCGGCACCTCGATCGCCTGGCCCTCGCCGGTGCGCTCGCGGTGGAAGAGGGCGGCGTTGATCGCCGAGGCGACGGTCAGCCCGACCAGCTTGTCGACCATCGAGTTGGGGACGTAGCGCGGCTCGCCAGCGAAGCTCGCCTGCAGCGCGGCCAGGCCCGATACGGCCTGGATGACGTCGTCATAGGCCGGCCGCCAGCCATGCGGCCCCTCGCGCCGGTAGCCGTAGGCCGCGCAGTGGATGAGGCGCGGGTTGATCGCCCGGGCGGCGACGGGGCCGAGCCCCAGCCGGTCCATCGCCTGCGGGCGCATGGAGTGCATCAGCACGTCGGCACCGGCCACCAGCCGGCCCAGCGCCTCCCGGGCGTCCGGCCGCTTCAGGTCCAGCACGAGCGAGCGCTTGTTGCGGTTCACCGCCAGGAAGCCGGTTCCCATGCCGGGGTTGCGCGCGGGCGTGATCGAACGGGTGATGTCGCCGGCCGGCGTCTCCACCTTGATCACGTCGGCACCGAGGTCGCCCAGCGTCTGCGACGCGACCGGGCCGAGGAAAACGGCGGTCAGGTCGATGACGCGGACCCCGGCGAGCGGCCCCGGCGCCGGGTCGCTCATCGCTGCAGGGGACCGCTGGCCGAGCCGTCGCGCACGTCGGTCAGGACATGCACGAGCGCCGGCCCGTCATGGGCGAGGGCGGCCTGGAACGCAGGCCCGAACTCCGCCGTCTCGCGCACCGTCCAGGCCGCGGCACCATAGCCCCGCGCCAGCATGGCGAAGTCGGGGCTCTTCACCGTCACCCCGTGATAGGCGTCGCCGCCATAGCGGCGATGCTGGTGGATCAGGATCGAGGCATAGGCGGCGTTGTCGCACAGCACCACCTTGACCGGGATGCCCTCCTCGACGGCGGTCGCCAGCTCCGACCCGGTCATCAGGAAGCCGCCGTCGCCGACGAAGGCGACGATGGTCGCATCTGGCCGGGCGAGCGAGGCGCCGATCGCGCCCGGCACGCCCGCGCCCATCGCCCCCACTTCCGGCGCGACCTGGGTGAACGGCAGGCGCCACGGATAATGACGGTAGACCCAGCTGCCGAAGGTGCCGGCATCGGTTGCGATCATCGCATCCGCCGGCACCGCGGCGGCAACGGCTTCCACCAGCTTGACCATGTCGACCGCCCCGATCGCCGGGCGCTGGGCGAAGCCGGCATGGGCGGCTTCCAGCGCATGGACGCGGTCGCGTTCCGCCAGCCGCGCCCCGGGCGCCTCGGGCAGGGCCGCGGTCATGGCATCGAGCGACAGGACCAGGTCGGCGGCGAGCGCGATCGCCGCGCCGGAGGCCGCCGCCACCGCCGGGTCGGGGTGGAGCTGGATCACCGTCTGGTCCGGCCGGACGAAGGTGAACTCCTCCGTCGTCATGTCGTCGAGCCGGGTCCCGACCGCGACCACCACGTCGGCCGCCGCCCACAGCGCGCGGATATAGGGCTCGCGCGTCAGGCCGAGATGGCCGGCATAGGCCGGGTGGCCGTTGGGGAAGCAGTCCTGCCGCCGGAAGGCGGCCAGCACCGGCGCCCCGGAGCGGTCGGCAAAGCGGACCAGCGCGTCGTGCGCCTGGTGCAGCGCCACCATCTCGCCGCAGACGATGACCGGCATCCGCGCGCCGGCGATCGCCGCCACCGCGTCGGCCAGCGCGTCGGCAGCAGGCGCGGCCGCGATCCGCCGCGGCGGGCGGGGGATCACGCCGCCGTCGAACTCCGCCTCGGTCACGTCCTCCGGCAGCACGACCACGACCGGGCCGGGGCGGCCGCTGGTGGCGGTGCGCCAGGCGCGCGCCGTCGCCTCAGCCACGTCCTCGGGGCCGAAGGGCTGGATCACCGCCTTGGCGATGGCGCCGAAGAAGCGCCGGTAGTCGACCCCCTGGAAGGCCTCGCGGTCCTGCACGCGGCGCGGCACGTCGCCGACGAAGAGCAGCAGCGGGGTCGAATCCTGCATCGCGGTGTGGATGCCGATCGAGGCGTTGGTCGCGCCGGGCCCGCGGCTGACGAAGACGGCCGCCGGCCGGCCGGCGATCTTGCCGAAGGCCTCGGCCGCGAAGGCCGCCGCCCCCTCGTGCCGGGCGTTGACCAGGCGCAGGCGGTTGCGGGCGCGCCGCAGCCCTTCCAGCACCGCCAGGAAGCTTTCGCCGGGGACGGTGAAGCCCACGGTCACGCCATGCTCGACCAGCGTCGCGACGAGGGCATCGCCGCCCGACATCCGTGCCATGTTGCTACCGTGGTTTCGTGAAGCTGATTTCGGGGGAAAGGACGCTACCGAACCGGCCGGTCCGAGACAAGCCGCCTATCCCGCCCGCTCGAAGCGGCCATAGGCGCCGCGGAAGTGCAGGAGCGGCGAACGCGCCGGGTCGCGCTCCAGCGCCTCGACCCGGCCGACGATGATGGCGTGGTCGCCGCCCTCATGGACCGTTTCCTTGCGGCAGGAGACCCAGCCGACCGTGCCCGGCAGCAGCGGGCAGCCATGCAGCCCGTCCATGGCCTCGATCCCGGCCCAGCGGTCTGCCCGGACCGACGCGAAGCGCGAGGACAGCGCCGCCTGGTCCTCGCCCAGGATGTTGATCGCGAAGAACTCGCCGTCGCGGAACGCGGCCCAGCTCTCCGCCACCCATTCGAGGCAGAACAGGATCAGGGGCGGATCGAGCGACAGCGACGTGAACGAGCTGACCGTGACGCCGACCGGCCGGCCGGCCGCATCCCGGGTCGTCGCCACGGCGACCCCCGTGGCGAAGCTGCCCATCACGTCGCGGAATTGGCGATGATCGAACGGCATGGCGCCTGTTTCGTGGCAAGGCGACCTGATCTAAAGCAATGTTGCGGCCACGCCAACTCGGAAGCGCCGAATTTCCGCGTCATTCGCTGGACGTCAAGGCGCCGGCTGGTGACAATACGGCGATGAACCGCCTTGCGCCGCAGCCGCTGCAGCATTTCTACCGGACCGCCGCCCTGCCCTGCCCCTATCTGGACGGCAAGATGGAGCGGAAGGTCCTGACGGAGATCGCGGGACCGACGGCAGCCAGCCTCTACAACGGCCTGTCGCGGGCCGGCTTCCGCCGCAGCCACCACCTAGCCTATCGCCCGGCCTGCGCCGGCTGCAACGCCTGTGTCCCGGTGCGCGTCGCGGTCGACCGCTTCGTGCCGAGCCGCAACCTGCGCCGGCTGGCGCGGCTCAGCGACGAACTGGCGACGGCCGAGGAGCCGGCCCGGGCGACCGGCGAGCAATACCGCCTGTTCACCCGCTACCAGCGCTCCCGCCATGCCGAGAGCGACATGGCGACCATGACCTATGGCGACTATCGCGCGATGGTCGAGGACAGCCCGATCGAGACCCGGCTGCTGACCCTGCGCGATGCGGCGGGCCAGCTGTTCGCGGCGTGCCTGGCCGATCGCCTGGACGACGGCTATTCCGCCGTCTACAGCTTCTTCGATCCCGACCAGGCGCGGCGCAGCCTCGGCACCATGCTGGTCCTGCGGCTGGTGGAACAGGCGGTCGTCCAATCCCTGCCCTATGTCTATCTGGGCTACTGGATCGCCGACAGCCGCAAGATGGCCTACAAGGTCCGCTTCCAGCCGCTGGAGGCGCTCGGCCCGTCGGGCTGGGCGACGATGGCGCCGGCCGCCGCCGCCATACCCGACGAGTTGCTGCTGCACACGGACGTCGCCGACTAGGATCGGTGCGGCGGCCTCAGGAGCGGGCGGGCTTGCCGGTCATCAGCGGGGTGATGCGGCGGACGGCGACGCGGCGGTTCTGCCGTTCCGGCCCGTCGGTCGCGATCTTCGGGAACTCCTCGCCATAGCCCTGGGTCACCAGGTTCTCCGGCGGCACGGCGAAGCGCTCCGACAAGGTGGCCGCGACGGCCTCGGCGCGGCGGTCCGACAGGGACAGGTTGTCGATGTCGGAGCCGACCGCGTCGGTGTGGCCCTCGATCAGGAACAGCTCGGCCGGGTTGGCCTTGACCGCCCGGCGCATGGCATCGGCAATCTGCTCGAGCTGGGCGGCCTGGTCGGGCTTCACCTCCCAGGACCCGGTGTCGAACGTCAGCGTGTCGATGTCGATCCGCCGCATGCGGTCGCGCAGGCTGGAACTGTAGCGGATCTCGTCGAGCGCGTAGGCGCGCTCGAGCCGGTCGACCGGCGGCGCCCGCAGGGTCTCGTAGAGCACGGCCGCACTCACCGCGCCGGCCGCGACGACATAGCGATCGAGCGGGATGCGCACCGCCGGCGGCGGCAGGTCGACGAAGGGCCGGCTGCCCTGGCCGCGGGCGCGGCGGTTGTCGATGATGACGGTCTCGCGGCCGCGGGCATCCAGGCGGCTGCGGCGCATCAGGCGGCCGTCCGCGTCGACCACGGTGACGACCCGGGTGCGGTCCGGGCGGGCGACCGTCGTCACCACCTCGCGCCCGCGCTGCTGCACCGACACCTCGCGGCCGCCGCCGCGGAAGCGGTCGAGGTCGTCATGGCGGATGATGCCGCGGCCGCCCTCCCGGGTGATGGTGCGGTTGCCCTCACGGATCGTGGTGCGGCCTTCCTCGCGCGATTCCGTCCGGCTGCCCTGCAGGTCCTCGAGCCGCCGCGCCCGCGCCTGATCGACGATGGCGGGCGGCCGGATCGCCGGGACGACGGAGGGCCGGTCGCGGTCGGCCTGGGCCGGCGGCTCCGGCGGCTTGACCGGCGACGGCCGCTCGGCGGCGCGGGGCGGCTCGGCCGGTCGCGGCGGAACCACCGGACGGGCTTCGCCCCGGGCCGGCGCCGGGCGGTCCGGGCGACGCTCGGCCGCGGGCGGCACCGGGGGCTTGGCGTCCGGCGGCGCGGCCGCGGGCGGGCCATCGGCGCGCCCGGGGCCGGTGGTGCGAGGGGTTTCCGTGGCACGGCGGGGCTCGGGCGGACGGTCCGGCGCCGCCGGCCGGTCGGAAGCGCGCGGCGGCTGCACCGGGCGGGGCTGATCGGCGGAACGGGGCGCATCGGCCGCCCGCGGCGGCGGCGAGGCCGGACGCTCACCCTGCTCGCGCGAATCCGGGCGTTGCGAACGGTCGGGCGTCGCCTGCGGCGGCGAGCGGTCCTCGCGCCGCCGGTTCTGCTCAGAAGGCTCGGTCTGCGCCTGGGCGACGGTCAGATCCGGCTTCTGGGCGACGGACGGCAGGGCGGTGAAGGCCAGGAGCGGGCCGACCGTGGTCGCGAGCAGCGCGGATTTGAACTTCATGCCGGTTTCCGATCATCAGAGACGCTGATGATCCAACGCCCGGGCATGAAGGCATGTTCCCAAACTCCGCCGGGCGCCTCGCCCCTCGGGCCTGCCTCCCTTCTGCCCGGGCCGGTCACGACCCCACGAGATAGAAACCGGGCATTGCCCCTCGGTCGCAGCGTCCCTCGACCGGGCTCCGGATGAGGGGCATCTCCCTCTGCACAAATGCTTGTGGCAAAAAGAGAAATTCCTCATCCCGAGCCCAGTCGAGGGACGCTTTGACGGATGGCCAATTCGCCTCTTGGCGGCCCCCTCCGGTTTCATCCCCGGCGGGTCGTGCCAACCGGTGGGAACTCACCCGAACCGCTGGTTCTTGGGGAAGCCGTTGGGCGGCAGGCGGCCGGCGGTCGCCCGCGGCGCCAGCCACGGCTCCAGGTCGGTTTCGGTCCGGGTGCGCTCGCCGATCTTCCAGGTCAGGCCGTCGGCCTTGGCGAAAACCTTGGCATCCGCCAGCCCGCCATCCTTGAACCGTTGCAGGATGACGCCGCGGCCCCGCGCCAGCGTCGGCACCTCGTCGAGCTTGAAGACGAGCAGGCGCCGGTTGTCGCCGACGGTGGCGACATGGTCGCCCAGCGCCGGCACGCAGACCTTGGCCTCCACCGCGCCCGAGACGTTCAGCACCTGACGGCCGGTCCGGGTCTGGGCCAGCGTCTCGTCCTCCGCCACCAGGAAGCCGCGCCCGTCGCTGGCCGCGACCAGCAGGGTGCGGCCGGGACGGTGGGGGAAGAGCGTCACGACCTCATGGTCGTTGGCAAGGTCGATCATCAGGCGGATCGGCTCGCCGAAGCCGCGCCCGCGCGGCAGCTTGTCGGCCGCCAGCGTGTAGAAGCGCCCGTTGGTCGCGAACAGCAGCAACCGGTCGGTGGTCTCCGCATGGACCAGGAAACGGCCGCGGTCGCCATCCTTGAAGCGCAGGTCGGCATCGGCCTCGACATGGCCGCGGGTGGCGCGGATCCAGCCCTTCTCGGACAAGAGGATGGTGATCGGCTCGCGCTCGACCATCGCCTCCATCGGCACCTCGGCCACGAGGGGCGCGCCCTCGATGGTGGTGCGGCGGCGACCAAGCAGGGTCGTCTCGCCGAACGCCTGGTCGATCTCCTTGATCTCCTTGGCGATGGCCCGCCAGCGCTTGCGCTCGCTCTCGAGCAGGCTCTGCAGCCCGGCCTGCTCGGCGCTGAGCTTGTCGCGCTCGCGGCGGATCTCGATCTCCTCCAGCCGGCGCAGCGCGCGCAGCCGCAGGTTCAGGATCGCCTCGACCTGCACGTCGGTCAGCGACCAGCGCCTGATCATCACCGCCTTGGGATCGTCCTCCTCGCGGATGATGCGGATCACCTCGTCGATGTTGAGGAAGGCGACGAGGTAGCCCTCCAGCACCTCCAGCCGGCGCGCGACCTCCGCCATGCGGTGGCGGCTGCGGCGCTGCAGCACCTCGTGGCGATGGTCGAGGAAGGCCTGTAGCGCCTCCTTCAGGCTCATCACGCGCGGCACGCCCTGGGCGTCGAGCACGTTCATGTTGAGGCCGATGCGCGCCTCCAGCTCGGTCGAGCGGAACAGCGATTCCATCAGCACCTGGGGATCGACCGTGCGGTTCTTCGGCTCCAGGACCAGCCGGATGTCCTCGGTCGATTCGTCGCGCACGTCGGCCAGCAGCGGCAGCTTCTTCTCGGACAGCAGGTTGGCGATGCGCTCCACCAGGCGCGACTTGGCGACCTGGTAGGGGATCTGGGTGACGACCACCTGGTAGAGGCCGTGCGACAGCTTCTCCGCCTCCCAGCGGGCGCGGACGCGAAAGCTGCCGCGGCCGGTCGCATAGGCCTGGCGGATGGCGTCCGGCCCCTCGACCAGTACGCCGCCGGTCGGGAAGTCCGGGCCCTTCACATGCTGCAGCAGGGCCTCCGATGCGGCCTTCGGCTCCTCGATCAGCAGCAGCAGGGCGCCGCACAGCTCGCCGACATTGTGCGGCGGGATGCTGGTGGCCATGCCGACGGCGATGCCGGCCGAGCCGTTCGCCAGCAGGTTCGGGAAGCGCGCCGGCAGGACCACCGGCTCCTCGCCCTCGCCGTCATAGGTGGCGCGGAAATCGACCGCGTCCTCGTCGATGCCGACCAGCAGGGCCTGGGCCACCTCGGTCAGGCGGGCCTCGGTGTAGCGCATGGCCGCCGCGCCATCGCCGTCGACATTGCCGAAATTGCCCTGCCCGTCGACCAGCGGATAGCGGGCGGCGAAGTCCTGCGCCAGGCGGACCAGCGCGTCGTAGACCGACTGGTCGCCGTGCGGATGGAACTTGCCGATCACGTCGCCGACCACGCGGGCCGACTTCTTCGGGCTGGTGTTGGGGTCGAGGCGGAGCTGGCGCATGGCGAACAGCAGCCGGCGATGCACCGGCTTCAGCCCGTCGCGCACATCCGGCAGCGAGCGCGCCATGATCGTCGACAGCGCATAGGAGAGGTAGCGCTCCCCAAGGGCGTCGGCCAGCGCGACGTCGCGGATCTCCGAGGTGTCGGTCATGAATCCCGTATATCTGGTGGTATGGATCGGCTCTCGCCTCCGCCCATAGTAGCCAGACGGGCGATCCGGTCAACGAGCCGGCCACGCGCCGCCGGCGGCAGGCCGCGGCCGAGGGCCGAGAAGACGTGGGTTTCCAGGAAATGGCCGGTCAGCCGCAGACCGTCCACGACGTCGGCCATGGTAGCCGGGTGGTCGCCGAGCAGGAACGCCGGCAGGGCCAGCAGGCGGTCCGCATAGGGTGCGCCGGCCGCCGCGGACACCGCCCGGCCGGTGCGCGGGGACACCCAGCACAGGCCCTCGGTGGCGCCGGTCACGGCGCACTCGCTCAGATCGAGGCCGAATCCGAGCTCGGCCAGCAGCTCGATCTCCCAGCGGACATAGGCGGCCGGCCAGCCGTCCTCGGCGTCGAGCCGGACCAGCAGGTCGGCCATGCCGTCGAAGGCCCGCGGGTGCGGCTCGCGCTCCGGCAAGGCGGCGTCGGCCACGGCGGCGGCGGCCACCAGGGCCGCCAGCCGGTCGGGGTCGTCCATCAGGCGCGCGGCATGGCCGTGTACCAGCTCGGCGTTGAGGGCCCCCAGCTGGTCGTCGAGCCGGGCCCGCCAGCGGGCGGCGATGCGGTTGCCGGGCTGGTAGACCGGCCCCGCCCGCCGGCCGGCGCCGCCCCGGACCAGGCCCGAGAAGCGTCCCTGCCCCCGGGTCAGGACCGAGACGATGGCGTCCGACTCGCCGTGGCGGCGCACCACCAGCACATAGGCATCCTCGGCCCATTCCATCGGCCGTCAGGCCGCCGGCCCGGCCGGCGCCCCCAGCAGGGCCCAGGTGAGCTCGTGCTTGTTGTTGGTGAGGTGCATCAGCCGCGAGCCGGGGATGGCGGCGAAGGCCGCCGCCGTCGCATGGTCCGTCTCGCCCTGGAACTTCAGGGTGCAGACGAAATTGCGGGCCCGGCCGGCGGCCAGCCAGCGCCGCACCAGGGCAAGCAGGCGCGCCGGATAACAGATCACGTCGGAGAAGAGCCAGTCGACCGGCGGCTGGGCGGCGGGATCGAGACCGAAGGCGCTGGCGCCGATCCATTCGACCCCCGGCAGGGCGGCGATGGCCGGCGCCAGCGGCGCCTTGTCGACGGCGATCACATGCGCGCCCAGGCCCTGGATGACCCAGGTCCAGCCGCCGGGGCTGGCGCCCAGGTCGATGCAGCGCTCGCCCGGCCCGGGATAGGCGCCGAGGCGGGTCAGCGCCTCCCACAGCTTCAGGTAGGCGCGGTTGGGCGGCACGTCGCGGTCCTCGACGAACTGCCATTCGCCGTCCGGCACCGGGCTGGAGCAGGCGGCGGCGGCCAGCATCGTGCCCGGCTCGAGCAGCGTCCAGCTGCCGAGCGGCGAAGTGGGCGGGCGCTCGGGGAAGCGGATCGGCCGGGCCGATACCGGCGGCAGCTTCTCGCGAATCAGCTCCGCCCGGCGGAAGTGCCCGATCGGATGCAGGTGCCAGTTGCGCTGGACCGCCCGCAGGCGCCGCGCCGCATCGCCGATCGAGGCGATCGGGTGGACGACCGGGTCGTGCCAGACGTTGCGCGCCCAGGCGGCCGGCCGGGGCGGGCCCGGCGCGGCGACGAGATCGCCCAGCATCGACGTCCCCTCCCCCAGCTCGGTCAGGAGCTGGGGGAGGAAGCCGTCGGCCGGAACGTAGATGGTTTGCCCGAAGGGTTGGGGATCGTTCACCGGTCAGCGACGGATCGCCATGGCGCCGCGCTGCCCGGAGGGGATCCCCGGGTCAGACGACCTTGTCCGTCTTCGGGTCGATCAGATGCATGTGCGCGAGGTCGGCCGCAAGCGGCATCACCTCGCCCGCCGCCACCGCCGAGGTCGGCTCGACCCGGGCGGAGACCTCTTCGCCGTTGATGCGGAAGTAGAGCAGCGTCTCCATCCCCATCGGCTCGACCACGTCGACCGTGACCGCGAAGTCCTGCGCCTGGCCGTTGGCATAGGGCCGCCGCTCGGTCATGTGCTCGGGCCGCAGCCCGAACAGCATGTCGCGCCCGACATGGGCCTTGTAGCGCTCGGTCCGGCTGGCCGGCAGCGGCAGGGACACCTCGCCCATGCGTGCGGTGAGCGCGCCCGAGTTCTCCTCCAGCCGGCAGGGGATGAAGTTCATCGCGGGCGAGCCGATGAAGCCGGCGACGAACTTCGTCTTGGGCGCGTGGTAGAGGTCGTTCGGCGCCCCCACCTGCTCGATCAGGCCGTGGTTCATCACCACCACCCGGTCGGCCAGCGTCATCGCCTCCACCTGGTCGTGGGTGACGTACACGGTCGTGGTGCGGACCTTCTGGTGCACCTTCTTGATCTCGGTGCGCATCTGCACGCGCAGCTTGGCGTCGAGGTTCGACAGGGGCTCGTCGAACAGGAACACCTTGGGGTCGCGGACGATGGCCCGGCCCATGGCGACGCGCTGCCGCTGCCCGCCCGAGAGCTGCTTGGGCTTGCGCGCCAGCAGCTCGGTGATGTCGAGGATGCGCGCCGCGTTCTCGACCCGCCGCTTGATCTCGTCCTTGGCCACCTTCTTCAGGCGGAGGCCGAAGGACATGTTCTCGTAGACGGTCATGTGCGGGTAGAGCGCGTAGTTCTGGAACACCATGGCGATGTCCCGGTCCTTGGGCGGCACGTCGTTGACGACCGTGCCGCCGATCGCGATGTCGCCGTCGCTGATCTCCTCCAGCCCGGCGATCATCCGGAGCGTGGTCGACTTGCCGCAGCCCGACGGGCCGACCAGGACGACGAACTCCTTGTCCGCGATGTCGAGGTCGATGCCACGCACCGCCAGCGTGTCATCGTACTTCTTCACCACCTTGCGCAACGTAACCTGGGCCATACGGCCTCTCCCCCTTGTCCCTTGGCCGGAAATCAGCCCTTGGTGGCGCCCGCCGTCAGGCCGGCGATGTAATAGTCCATGAGGAACGCATAGATGATCAAGGGCGGAGCGGCCCCGAGCAGCGCGCCGGTCATGATCTGGCCCCAGTTGAAGACGTCGCCCTTGATCAGCGTCGTGATGATGCCGACCGGCAGCACGAGCTGGTCGGTCGAGGTCGTGAAGGCGAGCGGATAGAGGAACTGCGCCCACGACACCGTGAAGGCGAAGATCATCGCCGCGATGATGCCGGGCAGCGCCACCGGGATGAAGATCTTGGTCAGCGTCTGGAAGTAGGAGGCGCCGTCGATGATCGCCGCCTCGTCCAGTTCCTTGGGGATGGAGGCGAAATAGCCGATCATGATCCAGGTGCAGAAAGGCACCGTCAGCGTCGGATAGATGACCAGCAGCACCCACCAGTTGTTGATGAGCTGGATGCCCGTGTACTCGTAGACGAAGGCGAACGTCTTGAAGAGCGGGATGAAGAGGAGGGTTTCCGGGATCAGGTAGGTGAGGAAGACGCCGGTCGCCAGCGTCGCCGAGCCCCAGAACTTCATCCGCGCCAGCGCGAAGGCCGCCGGCACGCTGACCAGCATGGTGATGGTGACGACGACGATCGAGATGATCGCGGAGTTCTTGAAGAAGGTCAGGTACTGGTTGGAGGTGAGCAGCTCGACGTAGTTCGACAGGGTCGGGTTGAAGACCCACCACGGATTCGTCGCCGCCGAGATCTCCTGCGAGGTCTTCAGCGAGGTGATGAACATGTAGATGGGCGGCATCAGGAAGAAGATCGCGAACAGCACGAGGAAGAAATAGGACCAGACCAGCGCCCGCTTGCGCGAGCGGCTGATGCTGCCATAGGTCGAAGGGCGGGACGGCCCGCCCTTCGTTTCTGCGATTGCGGCGGCCATCAGGCTTCGTTCCCCCGCTTGGTGATGTCCCGCAGGATGAAGATCGCCGCCACGCCCAGGATCGGCACCATGAAGAGCGACACCGACGCGCCCAGCGGAATGTCGCCGCCCTCGATGCCGAGCTTGAAGGCCCAGGTGGCGAAGACGTGCGTCTGGTCGATCGGGCCGCCCGCGGTGAGCACGCGGACGATGTCGAAGTTGGCGAAGGTGACGATCAGCGAGAAGAGGACGGTGATCGAGATGATGTTCCGCATCATCGGCAGGGTCACGTACCACAGGCGCTGCCACCAGTTGGCGCCGTCGATCGACGCCGCCTCGTAGAGCTGCTCCGGCACCGACTTCAGCGCCGCCAGGTACATGATCATGAAGAACGGCGCGCCGTACCACACGTTGACCAGGATGACCGAGAAACGCGCCCAGTAGGGATCGCCCAGCCACGGCACGGGATCGATGCCGACCAGGGCGAACAGCCAGTTGAAGGCGCTGTAGGACGGGTCGAACAGCCAGAACCAGGCCAGCGTCGACATGGCCGGCGGGATGACCCACGGCACCAGCAGCATGCCGCGCCACTTGCGCTGGCCCTTGTCGGGGATGGCGTGGACGAAGTGGGCGACGAAGAAGCCGATCAGCGCCTTGAAGAGGACGGCGGTGACCGCGAAGATGCAGGATTGCTTCACGACCATCCAGAACGTCTCGCGCTTGAACAGGAACTCGAAGTTCCCGAAGCCGACGAAGCGCTCCATGGACTTGTTCAGGGTCGCGAGATGCACGGAATAGAGAGCCGGGTACAGGACCAGCAGCAAGATGATCACGATCAGCGGCAGCGCCATCAGGAAGGCGATGGTCGATTTCCGCTTGAATATGCTTGGCTTCGGCCGCGCGTGCCGGGCTGCGCGGATGCCCACTGTTTCGGTTGCCGCATCGACCATCGGCATTACCCCTCGACCTCGGAAACGACACTAACCCGTTGCGGCAGCGGCGCCGCCACCCCGGTCGGGGGGCGGCAGCGCCGGTACCGGCATCCCGCGGCTGATGTCAGCTGCGGGAGAAGCCCTCGAGCTCGCTCTCGGCCCAGGCGATGGTCTTCTCCATCGCCTCGCCCTGGGCGTGACGGACGACCATCTTGGTCATCGTCGCCTGGGTGTAGATCTGCGCGGCGATCTTCGGCGGCGCCGGGGCCGCGGCGATCGACAGGGTCTGGTGGTTGTGCGGGTTCGGGTAGTGGTAGAGCGTGCCCTTGGGCGGCCCTTCCTCGGCCCAGGTCTTGAAGGTGGTCAGCTTCTCGAAGGCCGGCAGGTCGTAGCCGCCCGAGGCGATGACCATCTTCTCGGCCGCGGCCGGCTGCGAGATGTGCATCAGCAGGCTCTTGGCCGCCGACTTGTTCTTGGAGAAGTTCCAGGTGCCCCAGAAGTACGGCAGGAACGGCGAATAGCGGCCCTTGGCGCCGGCCGGCATGCCGTGGGTCCACAGCTGCTCGGCGATCTGCGGCGCATCGCGCTTGGCGACGGCCCAGGCGCTGGGCGGGTTCATGATCAGGGCACCGCGGCCGGAAACCAGCCACTTGTTGTTGGAGGCGTCGTCCCAGGCCGACACGTCGCCCGGCAGGAACGAGACCAGCCGCTTGCAGTAGTCCAGCACCTGGCGCGTCGCGTCGGACTTGACGGTGATGTTGCCCTTCTCGTCGATCAGCGTCGCGCCGAAAGACTGGAAGATGGCGCCAGCGGTGTCGACTGAATCCGACGTCTGCCCAAGGCCGATGCCGAAGGGGACGCCGGCCTTGTGGCACTTCTCCGCCGCGGCGATGAAGCTGTCCATGTTCCAGGCGTCGGCCTTGGGCGCGCTGCCCGCCGGGTACATGGCCCGGATGTCGATGCCGGCATGCTGCTTCAGCAGGTCGATGCGGCTGCACGGACCCTTGATCTGGCTGCCCGCAGTCGCCGGGACCGCGATCCACTTGCCGCCGGAGCGGCCGAGATACTCGACCGTGCCGTTGACCTTGCCGTTCTGCTTGATCAGCTCGGTCATGATGTCGTCGACCGGCTCCAGGTTCCGCGCCTGGTCGGCGGGCTGCCAGGTCGGGAAGGCCAGGATGTCGTGGCCCGACCGCGCCTGGGATTCGGCGGCGATCGTCAGCAGGTTCTTGTTACCCTGCGAGGTGATGAAGTCGAGGGTGATGTCGACTTTTTCCTTGGCCGCCCACTCCTGGCAGAGCTGGGTCAGCGCGCTGTTGGCGCCGGGAACCCAATGGTCCCAGAAGCCGCAGGACAGCTTGCCGGCGGCATAGGCACCGCGGACAAAGGGAGCGCTCAGTCCGACCGCGGAAATCGCGGCCGCCCCTTTCAGCACTCCACGACGGGAAACGCGTGCTCGGGTCATCGTCATCCTCCGCTGTAGGCCATTCCGCTGATCGCCAACGTTGGCCACGTTGTGGTCTTTCCGCGCACCGTAAGGTGGCGAATGACTCTTTTTTGTGAGCGGCAGTCTGACCTTTTCCCCGTCCCTGCTCAAGGGCTTTCGCGACGCTGTCCGCTCAACCCCGGAGGTAGGTCTCGAGTTCGCGCTTCGCCCAGGCGATGGCCTTCTCGATCGACTCGCCGCCCTGCGTCACCCGCGCCGCCAGGGCCCCCACCGTCCCCTGGTTGTGGATGAGGGCGGCAATGCGGGGCGGGGCCGGATAGCCCGCGACGACCGCCGTCTCGTTGCCGCGCACGGGATAGTTGGCGATCGTGCCCACGGGCGGTCCGGCCTCGTCCCAGATCGGAAAATCGCGCAGAGCGCGCACCATCGGCAGGTCGTAGCCGCGCGAGGCGACGACCAGCCGGCGCACCACGTCGCGATCCGCCAGGTGGCGGATCAGGGCGCGGGCGGCGGGCTTGTTGCGGGCGAAATCCCAGATACCGAAGAAGTGGGGCTGCACGGCCCGATAGCGGCCGTTGGGGCCGGCCGGCAGGTCGTGGTGCCAGATCTGCTGGCCGACCGCCGGCTTGCCCAGGGCGGCCGTCACCCAGGCGCTGGGCGGGTTGACGATGACGCCCGCGCGGTCCTCGGCCAACCACCGGTTGTTGTCCGAATCGTCCCACGCATGCACCCCGTCCGGCATCTGCTCGGCCAGGCGGACGACGTATTCGAGTGCGTTCCGGGTCTCGTCCGACTCGACGACGATCTCGCCCCGGGCATTGATCAGCACCGCGCCGAAGGCCAGCAGGAGCGGCGCCAGCCAGTTCTGCGCGTCGGTGCCGGTGCCGATGGCCGCCGCGAAGGGCCGGCCGGCCTGCTTCAGCCGCCCGGCATGGACGAGGAACGCCTCCCAGGACCAGGAGGCGATCTGGTCCTCGCGGCGCCGGGCGCGATCGACGGGAAAGAGCTGCTGCAGGTCGACCCCGGCATGCTGGCGCAGCAGGTCGACCCGCGAGGCCATCGGGAACGCATGGGTGCCGGACGGCGCCGGCAGGCCGCGCCAACGCCCCTCGATGCGCGCCACGAACGATGCCATCTCGTCGAACGGGCCGTAGGCCGACTCGATCTCGGTCGCGATGTCGTCGAGCGGCTCCAGCTGCTGGTGATGGAAGGCGATCTGCCAGGCCGGATGGACCATCACGTCGTGGCCGACCTTGGCCCGCGCCTCGGCCCGCGCCGTCAGGACGTTCTTGGCACCGACGGAGGTGATGAAGTCGAGCCGGAGCTCGACGCGGCTCTCGGCCGCCCACTCCTCGACGATGGCGCGCAACGCCTCGTTCGCACCCGGCACCCAATGGTCCCAGAAGGCGACGGTGAGCGGCCCGGAGGCATGGGCGCCGCGCACGAAGGGGGCCGCGAGGGCGGCCGAGCCCAGCCCTGCGGCCGCGGAAATGAACGCCCGCCGGGCCACCGGCTTGCGAAGTTCAGTCGGCTTCCCAGGCAATCTCGATCCCTCCTCTCCTCGGTTGCGTGACCGGACAACGGCCGGGGCGCGCGTCCGGTGCCCGACCGGGCGGGAGTGGACGGCCGCTAGCGCTCGCCGGCACTCCAGTCGATGCCCTGGATCTCGTACACCTCGCGCTCGTCCTGCCAGTTCGGCCGTTCCTTCACGAACAGCAGCAGGTGCACGGGCCGGCCCAGCATCTGGGCGATCTCGGTCCGGGCGGCGGTGCTGATCGCCTTGATTCGCGCCCCTCCCTTGCCGAGCACGATCGCCTTCTGGCTGGCCTTCATGACGAAGACCACCTGGCCGATGCGGACGCTGCCGTCGCGATGCTCCTCCCAGGTCTCGGTCTCGACCGCGACCGCGTAGGGCACCTCCTCGTGGAGCTGCAGGAAGAGCTTCTCGCGGGTGATCTCGGCCGCCAGCAGCCGCTGCGAGATGTCGGCGATCTGGTCCTCGGGGTAGAGCCAGGGGCTGGCCGGCATCAGGGCCGCGACGCGGCGCGAGAGGTCCGCCACGCCGTCGCCGTTGAGGGCGGAGATCATGAAGGTCTCGGAATAGACCCCGGCGTCGGCCATCTCGGCGGTGAGCGGCAGCAGCCGCTCCAGCCGGATCTGGTCGATCTTGTTGAGGGCGAGGATCGCCTTGCGGCCGGAGCCCTTCAGCCCGTTCATGATCCGGCGCACGTCCGGGTCGATGCCGCGCGTGGCGTCAACCAGATGGATCAGCAGGTCGGCATCCTCGGCCCCCTTCCAGGCGGTGGCGACCATGGCCCGCTCCAGCCGGCGGCGCGGCTCGAAGATGCCGGGGGTATCGACCCAGATGATCTGCGCCGGTCCCTCCAGGGCGATGCCCAGCACCCGGGCCCGGGTCGTCTGCACCTTGGGCGAGACGATCGCGACCTTGGAGCCGACCAGCCGGTTGACCAGGGTCGACTTGCCGGCGTTGGGGGCGCCGATGATGGCGGCGAAGCCGCAGCGGGTCGGCTCGGGCATGGCCTCGCCCTGGGACGGCTCGGTCATGGCTTCGATGCTCCGTTGAGGATGGCGAGAAGGGCTTCGGCGGCGGCACGCTCGGCCACCCGCTTGGACGCGCCGACGGCGGATGCCCCCGGCTGGCCCTCGATGGTGACCGATACGGTGAAGGCCGGGGCGTGGTCCGGGCCCTCGGCGGCCAGCGTCTCGTAGCGCGGCAGGGGCAGGCCCCGGCCCTGGGCCCATTCCTGCAGGGTGGTCTTGGGGTCGCGCGGCGGATGGCGCTGGCCGACCCTGTCCTCCCACCGCGCATGGATGAAGCGGGCCGCGACATCGAGCCCGCCATCGAGGTAGAGGGCGCCGATCACCGCCTCCAGGCAGTCGGCCAGCGTGCCGGCCTTGGCCCGCCCGCCGCCGACCTCCTCGCCGCGCGACAGCATGAGGAAGCGGCCGAGGCCGATGACCTGGGCCACCTCGGCCAGGGCGTCGCGGCGGACATGGGCCGCAAGCCGCCGCGCCAGGTGGCCCTCCGGCTCGGACGGGAAGCGGCGCAGCAGCAGCTCGGCGATGACCAGCCCCAGCACCCGGTCGCCCAGGAACTCCAGCCGCTCGTACTGGGTGGCGTGCGGCGTGGCGATGACGCTCGGATGGCGCAGCGCGTCGCGCAGCAGGCGACGGTCGCGGAAACGGTAGCCGAGCAGGTCGGCCAGCAGCTCGGGGTCGGCGGCCGCGCCCTCGACCTCGGCGCGCTCGTTGCCGGGCGCCTGAACGCCGGATCGCGCAGGGCCGGGCCGCTCGGCCGCGGGCCGGGCGACCCGCGCCATCAGCCCACCCCGGAGAACAGGCGCGACCAGCGGATCGCCATCGGCCAGCGCCAGAACTGCCACAGGGCGGCGGTGCCGTCGGTGGAGAAGAACAGGAACTCCGCCCGCCCGACCAGGTTCTCCGCCGGCACGAAGCCGACCGCCGAGGGGTCGCGGCTGTCGGCGGAATTGTCGCGGTTGTCGCCCATGGCGAAGTAGTGCCCCGCCGGCACCACGAACTCCTGGGTATTGTCGAACGGGCCCTCGTCGGTGATCTCCAGGATACGGTGCTGGCGGCCGCCCGGCAGCGTCTCCAGGTACTGGGCAACCCGCATCGAGCCGCCGAAGGGGCTGCGCTCGGCGAAGTCCTCCACCCGCTGCCGCTTCACCGCCTCGCCGTTGATGTAGAGCAGGCCCTGGCGCATCTGGATGCGGTCGCCCGGCAGGCCGACGATGCGCTTGATGTAGTCGGTCTTGTTGTCGCGCGGGTATTTGAACACCGCGACGTCGCCGCGCTCCGGCCCTTCCGACAGGACCCTGCCCGAGAACAGCGGCAGGCCGAGCGGCAGCGAATAGCGGCTGTAGCCGTAGGAGAACTTGGAAACGAACAGATAGTCCCCGACCAGCAGGGTCGGGATCATCGATCCGGACGGGATGTTGAAGGGCTCGTAGGCGACCGTGCGCACGAACAGCGCGATCAGGATCGCGTAGACGACCGTCTTGATCGATTCGAGAAGGCCGCCCTTGACCTTCTTGTCGGACACGGAGGAATTTCGGAACGCCATCGGCAACGCCTTGTTGGCTGGATTTCGGGTGCCGGGAACGGCGTGGGACGAGCGGATCAAGCCCACCCGCCGGGGTCGAGTCAAGCGTCGCCCGCGGCGGACTCGGGCGAGGTGGGCTGGGATATGGGCACGGCGGAAATGATCACCAGCACATGGGCCTGCGGCCATTCGTCCGTGATCGTGACGTCGATGCGCGCAGCCATGCCGGCCGGAGTGATCGCCGCCAGCCGGGCGGCGGCCCCGCCGGTCAGCCGCATGGTCGGCTGGCCGGTGGGCAGGTTGACCACCCCCATGTCCCGCCAGAAGACGCCGCGGCGGAAGCCGGTGCCGAGCGCCTTGGAGCAGGCCTCCTTGGCGGCGTAGCGCTTGGCGTAGCTGGCCGCCCGCAACCGCCGCCGGTCGGACTTCGCCCGCTCCGTCTCGGTGAAGATGCGGGCGGTGAAGCGCTCGCCATACCGCTCCAGGGTCCTTTCGATCCGGCGGATGTCGATGATGTCGCTGCCGATGCCGATGATCATGGGGCGAGGGTCATGCCCCCGCCGTGGCCCGCGCCTCGTCCATCAGCGCGCGCATGCGGCGGATCGCGGCCTCGAGCCCGGTGAAGATCGCCTCCCCGACCAGGAAATGGCCGATGTTGAGCTCGACCAGCGTCGGGATCGCCGCCACCGGGCCGACCGAATCGAAGGCGAGCCCGTGCCCGGCATGGCATTCCAGACCGATCGCCGCGCCGTGCGCGGCGGCCCGGCGGATGCGTTCCAGCTCATGGGCGCGCTCGGCCCCCTCGACCTCGCAGTAGGCGCCGGTATGCAGCTCGACGACCGGCGCGCCCACGGCCAGGGCCGCGTCGAGCTGGGCCGGGTCGGGGTCGACGAACAGCGACACGCGGATGCCGGCCTCGGCCAGGCGGGCGATCGCGGGGCGCAGATGCGCCTGCCCGCCGACGACGTCGAGCCCGCCCTCGGTCGTCACTTCGGTGCGCTTCTCGGGCACGATGCAGGCCGCATGCGGCCGGTGCCGCAGCGCGATCGCCACCATCTCCTCGGTTGCCGCCATCTCGAAGTTGAGCGGCAGCGCAATCTCCTCGACCAGGCGGCCGATGTCGGCGTCGCGGATGTGGCGGCGGTCTTCGCGCAGGTGCGCCGTGATGCCGTCGGCGCCGGCCGCGGCCGCCGCCTTCGCCGCTCGCACCGGGCAGGGATGGGCGCCGCCGCGGGCGTTCCGCACCGTGGCGACGTGGTCGATGTTGATGCCGAGGCGCAGGCGGCTCATGCCCGCGCCCGCTCGACCGAGTTGACCGAGGAGTTGCTGCGCAAGGCGGCGATGATGTTGGTCAGATGCTTCACGTCCTGCACCTCGATGTCGATCAGGATCTCGAAGAAGTCCGTCGACCGGCTGGTGATCTTCAGGTTCGAGATGTTGCCCTGGTTCTTGCCGATGATCGTCGTCAGGTTGCCCATGCTGCCCGGCTCGTTGAGCAGGATGACATGGATGCGGCCGACATGGTTGGCGGTCTCCCCCGGGGCGGCGTCCCAGCTGACGTCGACCCAGCGCTCCGGCGTCTCGGCGAAGCTCTCCAGCGTCTCGCAGTCGATGGTGTGGATGGTGACGCCCTTGCCGGTGGTGACGATGCCGACGATGCGGTCGCCCGGCAAGGGGTGGCAGCATCCGGCATAGTGCACGGCCATGCCCGGGATCAGGCCGCGGATCGGGATGGCCCCGTCGCGGGCGGACTTGGGGCGGGTCCGGCGCAGCGGCACCACCTTGTCGCGCGGCTCGACCGTCTGCGGATGCACGGCCAGCAGCACCTCGCGGCCGGTGTGCAGCCCCTCGCCGACCGCGGCGTAGAGGTCGTCCAGCGCCGTCAGGTTGAAGGCGCTGCGCAGCACGCCCTCCAGCAGCCGCTCCTGCAGGTCCTGGCCCTCGGCCTTGAAGGCGCGCTGGACCAGCGAGCGGCCCATCTCGACATACTGGTCGCGCTGCTGGGTGCGGATGAAGCGCCGGATGCGCGCCCGCGCCTTGCCGGTGACGACGAAGCGCTCCCAGACCGGCGACGGCGTCTGCGCCCGCGAGGTGATGATGTCGACCTGGTCGCCGTTCTGCAGCACGGTGCGCAGCGGCATGATCCGGCCGTTGATCTTGACCCCGACGCAATGGTCGCCGATCGCCGAGTGGACCGCGTAGGCGAAGTCGACCGGCGTCGCCCCGCGCGGCATCGCGATCAGGTCGCCCTTGGGGGTGAAGCAGAAGACCTGGTCCTGGAACATCTCGAGCTTGGTGTGCTCGAGGAACTCGACCGGGTTGGAGGCGTGCTCCAGGATGTCGAGCAGCTCGCGCAGCCAGCGGTACTGCGGCCCCTCGGTGCTGCCGCTGCCCTGCTTGTAGCTCCAGTGGGCGGCGACGCCGAGCTCGTTCACCTCGTGCATCTCGCGGGTGCGGATCTGCACCTCGATGCGCTGCCGCTCCGGGCCGATCACCCCGGTATGGATAGAGCGGTAGCCGTTCGGCTTGGGCGTCGACAGGTAGTCCTTGAACCGGCCCGGGACGACCGGGTAGCGGCTGTGGATGATGCCGAGCGCGTGGTAGCAGTCCTCGACCGAGCCGACGACGACGCGGAAGGCCATGATGTCGGCCAGCTGCTCGAAGCCGACATTCTTGCGCTGCATCTTGCGCCATACCGAATAGGGCGACTTCTCGCGGCCGGAGATCTCGGCCGGCAGGCCGTGCTCGCGCAGCAGGTCCTGCAGCTCGCGCGTCACCCGGCCGACCAGGTCGCCGCCCTGGTCGCGCAAGAAGGACAGGCGCTGGGTGATCGACTGGCGCGCGTCCGGGTGCAGCTCGGCGAAGGCGAGGTCTTCCAGCTCGTCCTTCATCTCGTGCATGCCGATGCGCTCGGCCAGCGGCGCGTAGATCTCCATCGTCTCGCGCGCGATGCGGCGGCGCTTGTCGGCCGACTTGATGAAGTGCAGCGTCCGCATGTTGTGCAGGCGGTCGGCCAGCTTCACCAGGAGGACGCGGATGTCCTCCGACATGGCCAGGACCAGCTTGCGGAAGTTTTCCGCCTGCTTGGTCTGGTCCGACTGCAGCTCCAGCCGCGACAGCTTGGTGACCCCGTCCACCAGGCGGGCGATGTCGCGGCCGAACAGGGCCTCGATCTGCTCCAGGGTGGCGACCGTGTCCTCGACCGTGTCGTGCAGCAGGCCGGTGACGATCGAGGCGGTATCCAGCTTCATCGAAGCCAGGATGCCGGCCACCTCGACGGGGTGGGAGAAGTAGGGGTCGCCGCTGGCGCGCTGCTGCGAGCCGTGCGCCTGCACGGCGAAGACGTAGGCGCGGTTGATGGCGCCTTCGTCGGCGGCCGGATCATACGCCTTGACGTGCTCGACCAGTTCGAACTGGCGCATCATCGGCGGCGCGGCCACGATGGTGGAAGCGGCTGGCGGCGGAAGGGCGGCGATCGCTGCCCGGGTGGCTATTCTTCCTCCACGGGCGCCGCGGCGGCGTCGACGTCCTCGACCTCGAGGCCGGCATCGGCCACCTCGGCCTCGGCGCTGCGCGAGGCAATCGCCTCGGTCCAGACCTGCTCGGACACGGACATCTCCTTGTCCTCCTCCGGCTCGTCGTTCTCGACGTGGCGCTGCAGGCCGCGGATCAGCGATTCCTGGAGGGCGGCGATCGACACGGTCGCGTCGGCGATCTCGCGCAGCGCCACCACCGGGTTCTTGTCGTTGTCGCGGTCGATCGACAAGGGCGCGCCGGCCGCCACCTCGCGGGCGCGCTGGCCCGCGACCATGACGAGGTCGAACCGGTTCGGAATCCGCAAGACGCAATCTTCGACGGTGACGCGTGCCATGGGCGACCCGCTCCTTGATCAGAAGTTTTCCAGATGAGCCCTATAAGTTAGTCGTCCTGCGGCCGCTCATCAAGGAAATCCGCGGGCTGCGGCAATCGGGCGACCTCCGGCCGCAGCGGCAGGGCGGCCAGCAGCCGGGCCACGTCGGGCCCGGCCGGCGGCAGCCGCCAGTCGGGCGCGATCTCGGCCAGCGGCGCCAGGACGAAGCGCCGCCCGGCGATGCGCGGGTGCGGCAGGATCGGCCCCGCCCCCGCGCCATCTCCCGCACCGGGGTCGCGGACCATGCCGTGATAGTCGAGCAGGTCGAGATCCAGCGTCCGCGCCGCCCAGTGCCGGTCGCGACGGCGGCCGAACCGCCCCTCGATGCGATGGAGCGCGGCCAGCAGCGCCTCGGGCCCGAGCCCGGTCTCGACCCGGACCACCGCGTTCACGAACCAGGGCTGCCCCGGCTCCCCCACCGGCTCGGTGCTGTACCAGGACGAGCGCGCCACCACGCGGATGCCGGCGCCGGCCAGCGCCGCGAGCGCGGCCTGGCAGGTCTGCAGCGGGGTCGTTCCGCCGGGGCCCGGCAGGTTGGCGCCGAGTGCTACGAAGATTCCCGAGCGGCGGGCTGAAAGCTCCGTTGCCAAGAAGGATTTCCTTGCAAAGGACATCGCGAGGCCCAATCTTGCGCCGCGCAGGCGGCACCGGCATTGCCAGGCATACCTGCCGGCTGTCCAGGAATATCTCCCGCGACGCGGCAGAACGATTATCCGTCAGGAGATGTGCACATGAATTTCTATCCTGAAGACCGTATCGCGGTCTTCATCGACGGTGCGAATTTCTACGGGGCCGCACGGGCACTTGGCTTCGACATCGATTATCGCCGGCTCCACGACCTTTTCACCAAGAAGGCTCGTCTGATCCGTATTTCCTATTATACCGCGTTTACCGACGACCAGGAATATTCGCCGCTGCGGCCGCTGATCGACTGGCTGGACTATAACGGCTTCACCCTGGTCACCAAGCCGACCAAGGAATTCACCGACGCGACCGGCCGCCGCCGCCTCAAGGGCAACATGGACGTCGAGATCGCCGTCGACATGATGGAGATCGTCGACCGTGTCGATCACGTCGTCCTGATGTCGGGCGACGGCGACTTCCGCAGCCTGGTGGAGGCGGTGCAGCGCAAGGGCGTGCGCGTGACGGTGGTCAGCACCCTGCGCTCGCAGCCGCCGATGATCGCCGACGAGCTGCGCCGGCAGGCGGACGTCTTCATCGACCTGCAGGAACTGGCGCCGCTGGTGCAGCGGGCGCCGACCGTGCGCGACGAGGGTCTGCCCGCGCGCTACACCCCGGCCCACACCGACGACGCGTGACGGCGGCGCCGATCGAGCCCGGGCGCGACTGCCCGCTCTGCCCGCGGCTGGTCGCCTTCCGCGAGACGCACCGGGTGCGGGAGCCCGGCTGGCACAATGCCCCGGTCCCGTCCTTCGGCGCGGCCGGCAGCCGGCTCCTGGTCGTCGGCCTGGCGCCGGGGCTGCGCGGGGCCAACCGCACCGGGCGGCCGTTCACGGGCGACTGGGCGGGCGACCTGCTCTACCCGACCCTGATCCGGCACGGCCTCGCCGCGGGGGAGTTCCGGGCGCGGCCGGACGACGGCCTGGTGCTGGTCGATTGCCGTATCACCAACGCGGTGCGCTGCGTCCCGCCCGAGAACAAGCCGACCCCGGCCGAGGCGAAGACCTGCCTGCCGTTCCTGGCGGGCGAGATCGCGGCCCTGCCGCCCGGCGGCGGCATGCTGGCGCTGGGGCGGATCGCGCACGATGCGGTCCTGTCGGCACTGTCGGCGCGCAAGGTGCTGTTCCCCTTTGCCCACGGCCGCTTCCACGAGTTGCCGGACGGGCACTGGCTGGCCGACAGCTACCATTCCTCGCGCTACAACACGAACACCGGCCGCCTGACTCCGGAGATGTTCGACCAGGTGATCGGCGCCATCGCGGGGCGGCTCGCCCGCTAGCCGGAAGCCGGGCGTGAACCTGACCGACGCGATCGGCGACTGGGCACGGCGGGCGCCGGGGGTGCCGGCCCTGGTCGCCGACGACCGGTCGCTCGACCGCGCCCGCCTGGAGGCGGCTGCGGGGGCCGCCGCGGCCGCCCTTGCCGTGGCCGGCCTCGCCCGGGGGGACCCGGTCGCCGTCGTGCCCGGCCCCGACCCGTTCCTGCATGTCGTGGTGACCCTGGCGCTGGCCCGCCTCGGCCTGGTCCACATCCCCTTTCGCCCCGGCGAGCCGCCCGCCCGGCGGGCCGCGGTCTGCCGGGCGCTCGGCGCACGGGCGCTCGTCACGGACGCGCCGGCCGCGGCGGAGGCCCTGCGCGTGATCCGGCCGGAGCCGGCCTGGCTCGATGCCCGCCCGCCGGCCGCGGCAGCGGCGGCAGCCGACGTCCCGGCCGTCCCATGGGTGATCGCCCATTCCTCCGGCTCGACCGGCGCGCCCAAGGCGATCGCCGTCACCCACGCCATGGAGCTGGCCCGCAACCGGCGCGACCGTCAGCACTTCCAGCACCGGCCGGGCGAGCCCTACCTGACCCTGATCGGCCCCGGCTTCTACAACAGCACCTCGTCGACGATCCGCTGCCTCGGCCATGGCGGCACCGTCGTGCTGGGCCGCCCGTTCCGGACCCTGGGCGAGGTGCTGGGCACGATCGAGCGTCACCGGGTGGCGTTCCTGCAGCTGACGCCGAGCCACCTGCACCAGATCGTCCACGCCCTGCCCGACGGGCCGCCGCGCCTGCCCGGCCTGCGGGTGCTGCGGGTCTCGTCCGCAGCACTCCCCGCCCGCACGCTCGAGCTGACCCGGCGCCGGCTGACCCCGGCCGTCCACCTGACCTATGGCACCAACGAGGCCGGGACGCTCGCGGTGGCGACCCCGGACCTGCTGGCCCGTCATCCCGGGACCGTCGGCCGGTGGCTGGCGGACATCGAGATCGACCTGGTCGGGCCGGACGATCACCCGGTCGCGGACGGGGTGCCCGGGCTGGTCCGGGTGCGCGGGCCCGGCGTGATGGACGCCTATCTGGGCGACGCAGACGCCACCGCCCGCCACTGTCGCGGGGGCTGGTTCCACCCCGGCGACCTCGCGCTGCGCGACGCGGCCGGGCTGGTGTTCCTCAAGGGGCGCAGCGACCGGGTGATGAACGTGGCCGGGGTGCTGCGCGCGTCGGAGGAGATCGAGGCGATCCTGCTGGCCCATCCGGACGTCGCGGAGGCGGCCGTCGTGCCCCTGGCGTCCGACCGCTTCGAGGCGATGCCGGCCGCCGCCGTCGTGCTGCTGGCGCCGGTCGCGCGGGAGGCGCTCGCCGGCCGCGTCCACCAGGCCCTGGGCGGCCTGCCGCTGCTCGTGGTCCCGGTCGACGCGCTGCCCCGCACGGCCATCGGCAAGCCCGACTATCCGCGGATCGCGGAACTCGTGGCGGCGCAGCTGCGGCCCGAACGCGGCACCTGATCGGCCGGAGCGCCGCCGGCCATCGGCGCCGGGTGCCTGCGCGGTCGCACCCCCTCGACTTCCTCCGCGCCCCGGCCTCTCATGTCCGGAATCACCCTGCCGGCCGGAGCCCGGGTGGTCCGGCCGGCCGATCTGCATCGAGGAATGTCTCCATGACGATTTCCTCCGACGAGATGTTCTGGACCGCGAGCACCGCGCAGGTCCTGCAGGCGCTCCAGGCGGGTCGGGAAGGGCTGGCGTCCGCAGAAGCCGCGGAACGGCTCCGCCGCCACGGACCGAACCTGGCCGTCGTCGGCGTCCGCCACGGGCTCGTCGCCAGGTTCGTCCACCGCCTCCTCCAGCCGCTGATCGCGATCCTGCTGATCGCGGCGGCACTGTCGGGCGCGACCGGGGACTGGCCCAGTTTCGTCATCATCCTGGTCATCGTCGCGGTCTCGATGGCACTCGACATAGCCCAGGAGCAAAAGGCGGAATCGGCCGTCGAGGCGCTGCGGCGATCGGTGGCCGTGACGGCGTCCGTGCGGCGCGACGGCAGGACCCTGGAGCTGCCGGTGCGGGACATCGTGCCGGGCGACGTGGTCGAGCTGCGCGCCGGGGACCTGATCCCGGCCGACGGCATCGTCCTGTCCGGCCATGCCCTGCTGGCCGACGAGGCCGCCCTGACCGGCGAGCCGTACGCGGTCGAGAAGCGCCCGCGCGCCGCGGCCGCCCCCGCCCCGTCGGACGCCGTCAACGCCCTGTTCGGCGGAACCAGCATCGTCGGCGGCGAGGGCTCGATGCTGGTGGTGGCGACCGGTGCCGCGACGCGCTTCGGTGCCATCTCGGCGGCCGTGCAGACCAAGGCCCCGCCGACCCAGTTCGAGCGCGGCGTCCATTCGCTCGGCATGCTGATCCTGCGGCTGACGGGCTTCCTCGTCCTCTTCGTCCTTCTGACCCAGCTGATCCATCACAGCCTGTCGCTCGAGAGCTTCCTGTTCGCCCTGGCGCTGGCGGTCGGGCTGACGCCGGAACTGCTGCCGATGGTGATGACCGTCAGCCTGGCGCGCGGCGCCATGCGGCTGGCCGCCGGCCAGGTCGTGGTGAAGCGCCTGTCGGCGATCCATGATCTGGGCGCCATGGATATCCTGTGCACGGACAAGACCGGCACCTTGACCGAAGCGCGGATCGTCCATGTCGGCAGCTTCGGCGCCGACGGCCGGGACAGCGCGCGGGCCACCGACCTGATCCGCCTCAACAGCCACTTCGCCCGCGGCATGCGCAGCAGTCTCGACGACGCGCTCCTGGCGGGGGCGCCTCCGGCCATCGGGTCGGACTGGTCGCGCGTGGACGACCTGCCGTTCGACTTCGAGCGGCGGCGGGCATCGGTCCTCCTGGAGCGCGACGGCCGGCTGGAGCTGATCACGAAGGGGGCGCCCGAGGCGGTGCTCGCCCAATGCACCCGGGTGGAGGCCGCGGACGGGACGATAACGGGGCTCGACGATGCGGAGCGCGCCCGGCTCGCCGGTCTGGTGGAGGAGAAGGGCCGCGAGGGCCTGCGCCTCCTGGCCGTCGCCCGCCGGCCCCTGGCCGCCGGCCAGACCCACCTGGAAGCAGCCGACGAAGCCGATCTCGTCCTCGTCGGCTGCGCCGTCTTCCTCGATCCGCCGAAACCCTCGGCGGGCGCCGCCGTGGCCCGGCTGGTCGCGGCCGGCGTGCGGGTGAAGATCATCTCGGGCGATGCGGCCCCCGTGGTCCGGCACCTGGTGGACACGCTCGGCCTGCCGACCCGCGGCATGATGACGGGGGAGGAGATCGCCCGGCTGACCGACACCGCGCTCGCGGCGCGCGCGCCCGGCACGGATCTGTTCGTGCGCGTATCGCCCGACCAGAAGAGCCGGATCGTGCGGGCCCTGCGCCGCCGCGGCCATACCGTCGGCTTCATCGGCGACGGCATCAACGATGCCCCGGCCATCCACGCCGCCGATGTGGGCCTGTCGGTCGAGGGCGGCACCGATGTCGCCCGCCAGGCCGCCGACATCATCCTGCTCGCGCCCGATCTCGGCGCGCTCGCCGACGGGGTCGCCGAGGGGCGGCGCACCTACGCCAACATCATGAAGTACGTGCGGATGGGGACCAGCTCGAACTTCGGCAACATGCTGTCGATGGCACTGGCCTCGCTCGTGCTGCCCTTCCTGCCGCTGGCGCCGCTGCAGATCCTGCTCAACAACCTGCTCTACGACATCTCCGAGGTCGGCATTCCGTTCGACACGGCGGACCAGGAGGCGCTGGCCGCCCCCCAGGTCTGGGACATGAATGGGGTGCTGCACTTCACCCTGCTCATGGGGCCCCTGTCCTCGCTGTTCGACATCGCCACCTTCGCCCTGCTGCACTGGGGCTTCGAGGCGGACGTGGCGGTCTTCCGGACCGCATGGTTCGTCGAATCGATCACGACCCAGATCCTGGTCATCTTCGTCATCCGCACGGCCAGGCCCTGCTGGGCGAGCCGCCCGCATCGCATGCTGGTGGCGACGTCGCTCGGGGCGCTCGCGGCCGCGCTCGCCTTCTCGCTGACGCCGGCCGGGGCCTTCGTCGGGTTCGTCGCCCTGCCGCTGCCGATCCTGGCCGCCATCGCCGGGGTGAGCATCGCCTATCTCGTCTCGGCCGAGCTGCTGAAGCGCCTCGCCATGCGGCCGCGGCCAGGCCCGCGCCGGCGCAACCGGCCCGCCCGTCAGGGGACCAGGACGGCCGCGCCCTGAAACCGCCCGGCCCGGAGATCCGCCAATGCCTCGTTGGCCCGTTCCAGCGGATAGACCGTGGTCGTCGTGCGCACGCCCGCCTTCGGCGCGATCTCAAGGAATTCGACCGCGTCGCGGCGGGTGAGGTTGGCGACCGAGACGAGCTGCCGCTCCTCCCACAGCAGGCGGTAGGGAAACTGCGGGATGTCGCTCATGTGGATGCCGCCGCAGACGACCCGGCCGCCCTTGCGCACGGCCCGCAACGCCGCCGGCACCAGGCTGCCGACCGGCGCGAAGAGGATCGCGGCATCGAGCGGCACCGGCGGCAGCTCGTCCGAGCCGCCGGCCCAGCGCGCGCCGAGCCGCAGCGCCATCTCCTGGGCCGCGCGGTCGCCGGGGCGGGTGAAGGCGAACACCTCCCGCCCCTGCCAGCGACAGACCTGCGCCAGGATATGGGCGGCCGCGCCGAAGCCGTAGAGGCCGATGCGATGCCCCTCCCCCGCGATGGTCAGCGACCGCCACCCGATCAGGCCCGCGCACATCAGCGGCGCCGCCGCCACGGGATCGTCGAAGCCGACCAGCGGAAAGGCGAAGGCCGCGTCGGCCACCACGCTGGTGGCGAAGCCGCCATCGCGGCTGTAGCCGGTGAAGGCCGGCGCGTCGCAGAGGTTCTCGTGTCCGCCGACGCAGTAGGGGCAGTGGCCGCAGGTGTGGCCGAGCCAGGGGATGCCGACCCGCGTCCCCAGCAGCGCGCCGTCCACGCCCGGGCCCAGCCGGTCGACGATGCCGACGATCTCATGGCCGGGCACGACCGGCACCTTCGGGTCGGGCAGTTCGCCGTCGACCACGTGGAGGTCGGTCCGGCAGACGGCGCACGCCTCGATGCGCACGCGCAATTCGCCCGGCCCCGGTTGAGGGTCGGGCCGCTCCTCCAGCACCAGCGGCTGCCGGACCGCACGCAAGACCATCGCCTTCATCCGCGCCCTCCTGCCGCAGCCTAGGCCAAGACCGGGCAAAGATCGATCGTCCGCCGCAGCGGCCGGGCCGGGCCCGGCCTGGACTGGACTGGACCGGATCTAGAGGGCACCCCGCGCGTCGAACGCCTCCACCGCCCGCTTCGGCGCGATCGCCCGCCAGCGCCGCTCCAGGAAGCGGCGCAGGATGGCGGGCTCCAGCGCCGGCAGCCGCGCCAGCACGATCGGATACCCGGCATAGTGCGGCGTCGTGTGGAAGACGGACCGGTCCGCCTCGATCAGCATCTCCCGCTCGCCGGGCGGTACGTCGTGCAGGGTGATGCTGCCGTCCTCGGGCCGCAAGCGGGTCAGGAGCTTGCCCCGGACCTTGAGCGCCGGGGTGCCGTAGGAGGTCGAGACCTCGGCGCCGGGCAGGGTCGCGGCCAAGTCTACGACGTCGTTCCAGTCCATGCGTGCCCTCCGCGCATCCCTCAGAAGTCGAACGCGGACGCGCCCTCGGCCGCTCCTTCCCCCGAGCGCAGGCTCGGCGCCAGTCGATGGGACAGCGGCAGGGCCGCCGCCCCCAGGGCCGGCGTCTCCGGCCCCAGCCCCGCCTCCACGATGCGGGGCCGGGCCCGGCCGGGACGATCGGCGACACTGGGCGCCAGCGGCGCCAGACGGTCGAGGAAGGCCCGGCGCATGGCGGGCGGCAGCAGGCCGCCCAGGATCACCGTCTCGGGGTCGAGCAGGTTCTCGATGCTGGCGAGTGCGGCGCGGAAATGGCCCGCGGCCTCGGTCAGCCATGCGTCCAGGCCGGGGTTCCCCGCCAGGAACGCCGCTTCCAGGCCGGCCGGGTCGATGTCGGCCGCGTCCGCGTCGGGCCCGGCGAGCGCGGCGTGGGCGGCCGCCAGCGAGACGTAGCGCTCCAGGCAGCCGCGGCGGCCGCACAGGCAGGGCCGCCCGTCCGGCACCGCCATCATGTGGCCGATCTCGCCGGCCCGACCGCCGGCACCGCGGTGCGGCTGGCCGCCGACGATCAGGCCGGAGCCGAGGCCGACGCCGAAATAGACATAGAGGAAGTCGCGCAGGTCGCGCCCGGCGCCGTACAGGCGCTCCCCGACCGCCGCCGCGGTGGCATCGTTCTCCACCAGCACCGGCATGCCGAGCAGGGCCGACAGGCGCTCGGTCAAGGGGAAGCCGTCCCAGGCCGGCAGGCTGGTCGGCCCGAAGGAGACCGGGCTGCCGGCCTCGAACAATACCGGCATGACCACCCCCGCCCCCAGGATGCGCCCGGCCTCGACCCGGGCCCGGCGGCGCAGCCGGCCGACGGCATCGGCCATCAGCGGCAGAGCCTCGGCCGGGGTCGGTGCGGCGGTCGCCACCTCGACCTCGGCCCGGCGCCCGCCGGCCAGGTCGACCAGCACCGCCACCAGCCGGCGATGGTCCAGCGACAGCCCGATGGTGAAGCCCCCGCCCGGGTTGAGCGCGAGTTCGACCGGCGGCTGGCCGCGCCCGCCGGTGCGCCGCCCCGCCGCCGCCAGCAGCCCCGATTCCAGCAGCTCCTCGGCGATGTTGGACACGGTCTGCGCCGACAGCCCGGTCGCCCGCGCGATCTCCGCCCGCGACAGCGGGCCGTGCAGGCGCACGGTCTCGACCACCACGCGGCGGTTGTAGCTGCGCGCATGCTCGAGGTTGGTGCCGGCCAGCGCCATCGCCTGCCCTTTCCGCCAGATTCCGCTTGCAGGGTGGGCGATCCCGGCCCTTAAATCAATTTGATTGATTAAATCGGGGAGATCCGATGACCAGCCCGACACTGCCCGTCCTCCGCATCGGCTTCATCGGCTCCGGCTTCATGGCGCGCTTCCACCTGCAGTCGCTGACCGGCGTGCGCAACGCGGTGGTGACCGGCGTGTTCAGCACCACGGCGGCCCGGCGGGAGGCATTCGCGGCCGAGGCCGACCGCCTCGACCTCGGGCCCTGCAGGCCCTATGGCAGCATCGAGGCGATGCTGGCGTCGGGCGAGGTCGACGCGGTGTGGATCGCCAACCCCAACTACGCCCGGCTGGAGGCGATGGAGGAGATCCATCGTCTGGTGAAGGCCGGGCGCACGCCCTTGCGCGCCGTCGCCTGCGAGAAGCCGCTCGCCCGCACGCTCGGCGACGCGCGGCGCATGCTCGCGCTGGTGCAGGATTGCGGGCTGCTGCACGGCTACCTGGAGAACCAGCTGTTCTCGACCGCGGTGCAGCGCGGGCACGAGATCATCTGGCGCCGGGCGGTGCCGAACAGCGGCCGCCCCTACCTGGCGCGCGCCGCCGAGGAGCATAGCGGCCCGCACGAGCCCTGGTTCTGGCAGGGCGAACAGCAGGGCGGCGGCGTGCTGTCGGACATGATGTGCCACAGCGTCGAGGTCGCCCGCTTCCTGCTGAGTGCGCCGGGCGAGGCGCGCGGCGCCATGCGCCTGGTGTCGGCCAACGCCACCGTCGCCAACCTGAAATGGACCCGGCCCGAATACGCCCGCAAGCTGGCGGCGGCGATGGGCGGGGTCGACTACACCAGGCGCCCGTCCGAGGACTTCGCCCGCGGGATCCTGACGCTGGAGGACCCGGACGGCAACGTCGCGATGATCGAGGCGACCACCTCCTGGGCCTATGTCGGCCCCGGCCTGCGCATCAACCTGGAACTGCTCGGGCCGGAATACGCCATGGAGTTCAGCTCGCTCAACACCGGGCTCAAGGTCTTCCTGTCGCGCGGCGTCGCCGGGGCGGAGGGCGAGGACCTGGTCGAGAAGCAGAACGCCGAGCAGGGGCTGATGCCGGTGCTGGACGACGAGCCCGGCATCTATGGCTACACGCTGGAGAACCGGCACATGGTCGAGCGTTTCCGGCGCGGCCAGCAGCCGATGGAGACGTTCGACGACGGGGTGGCGGTGGTCGAGATGCTGATGGCGCTCTACCGCTCGGCCGAGCTGGGCCGGACCGTGACGCTGCCCGACGAGAACCTGGAGACCTATGTGCCGGTGGTGGCGCGGCCCGCCCTCCCATAGGCAGCGACGAACGACCATCCGCGCGGAGCAGGAGTCCCGAACGATGAGGAAGACGGTCGCCACCTGGTCGGGCGCACTCGCGCTCGCCCTCGCCGCCTCGGCGGTATCCGCCCAGACCCTGAAGATCACCTACCCGGGCTGGGACAGCAAGGAGCAGGAGCGCGAGGTCACGGCGATCTTCGCCGAGTACGAGAAGCAGAACCCGGGCGTGAAGATCGAGGTCATCTCGACCCCGTTCCCGGTCATGAAGCAGAAGCTGGTGGTGTCGCTGCGCTCCGGCGACGCGCCGGACCTGGGCTATCTCGACGGGCGCTGGCTGCCGGAGCTGCAGGCGGCGGGCTTCCTGGCCGACGTCACCGCCAGGGCGGACGCGCTCGACCGCAAGGACTGGTACCCGGCGGCGTGGGAGCCGGCCACCATCGGCGGCAAGGTCTACGGCATCCCCGATCGGGTCGACCCGTGGATGGTCTACTACAACACCGACCTGTTCAAGGCGGCGGGCGTCGCCGCCTTCCCCGAGACGACCGACGATCTGGTCGCGGCCGGCCGGAAGATCACCGGCAACGGCGTCTATGCCTGGGGCCTGATCGGCACCAACGACGCCACCTTCATCGGCCGCTACCTCAACATCCTCTACGCCTTCCACGGCAACCTCTTGTCGCCGGACGGCAAGAAGGCCGTCGTCAACGACGCCAACGGGGTGGCCGCGCTCACCTTCTACACCGACCTCCTGCTCAAGCACGGCATCGCCCAGCCGTCGGCCGTCGGCAACAACCACAACGACGTCCGCCAGCTGTTCATGACCAAGCAGGTGGCGATGATCATCGACGGGCCGTGGGCGCGCGGCACCCTGCGCGAGATGGCGCCGACCCTCAACTGGTCGGTCGGCCGCATCCCGGCAGCACCCGGCCGCGAGCCGCGCTTCACCATGACGTCCTGGCACTACACCACCTTCGCCCAGGGCAAGAACCAGGAGGCGGTGGCCAGGCTGGTCGCCTATCTGGTGCGGCCGGAGAACCAGGCGCGCAGCGTCGTCACCCTGCCGGCCCGCCAGTCCGCCGCCGCCCTGCCCCGCTTCCAGACCGAGGAATACAAGCCCTGGGTCGCGGCCTTGCCGGCCGGCCGCGCCTTCCCGATCACCGACCGCTTCAGCGAGATCGCCGACATCGTCGGCAAGTCGGTGCAGGAGGTGCTGGCCAGGCGCAAGGACGCCAAAGCCGCCGCCGACGAGGCCGCGGCACGCATCGACAAGCTGCTCTGATCCCCGGCGGCGGCCCCCGCCCAGGGGCCGCCGCCGGCCCATCCACCGACAGGAACCGTATCCCGCCATGAACAAGAACAGGATCCGCATCGCCATGCTCGGCACCGGCTTCATCGCCGAGTTCCGGGCCCAGGTCTATGCGCGGATGCCGGGCGCCGAGGTGGTCGCCGTGATGGGCCGCGACCCCGGGCGCACCGCCGCCTTCGCCGGGCGCACCGGCATCCCGGGCGTCGCCACCGACCTGGAGGGCCTGCTGGCGACGGCCGACTTCGATGCGGTCGACCTCTGCCTGCCCAACCACCTGCATCGCGACGCCGGCGTGCGGATGGCCCAGGCCGGCAAGCACATCCTGTGCGAGAAGCCGCTCGGCCGCACCGCCGCGGAGGGCCAGGACATGCTGGACGCGGCCGAGGCGGCCGGCATCGTCCATGCCTATGGCGAGAACATGATCTATTCGCCGGACTTCCAGGAGATCCTGTCGGTCATCGAGCGCGGGGTCATCGGCCGGCCGCTGTGGATGCGCGGCCGCGAGGCGCATTTCGGGCCGCATTCCCCCTGGTTCTGGCAGCGCGACCTGGCCGGCGGCGGCGCGCTGATCGACATGGGCTGCCACCTGATCGGCATCTTCAACCTGGCCCTGAAGCAGCAGGCGGCCGAGGTCTTCTGCCACGCCCCCACCCTGCACCATAAGACCGACTGCGAGGACAACGCGCTCGCCATCCTGAAGTACCCGGGCGGCACCGTCGGCCAGTGCGAGGCGTCGTGGACGCAGCGCGGCGGCATGGCGGTCGCCTTCGAGGCGTGCGGCGACGAGGGCACCATCGTCTATGACCGCTCCGGCCTGTCGCAGCCGATCAAGGTTTTCGCGCGCAACGCCCAGACCCGCTATTTCAGCGAGAAGGTGGAGCATGACCGCGGCTGGCTGTTCCCGACCGTCGAGGAGTATCGCCGCTACGGCTACTATGACCAGATCGCCCATTTCCTCGACTGCATCCGCTCCGGCAAGCCGCCGCTGCTGACCTTCCGCGAGGGGGTGGCGGTCAACCACGTCATGGACGCCTGCTATGCGTCCGCGCGCAGCGGGACCTGGGAGGCGGTCGCGGCATGAGGCTGGCCGGCTTCGGCACGCGGATGGCGATGGGGCGGGGTCGGACGGCGCTGGGGTACCTGTTCGCCGCCCCGCTGCTGTTCGTGCTCGCGATCGCGATCCTGCTGCCGGCCGGCTACAATACCGTCGTGGCCTTCTTCCGCTACAACGCCACCCGCGACACCTGGCGCTATACCGGGTTCGACAACTTCACGGCGCTGTTCGAATCCGACGCGTTCTGGAACTCCTTCGCCGTCACCCTCATCTGGGTCACCGGCAACGTCGCGCTGCAGCTGGTGGTCGGCTTCTGGGTGGCGCTGGCGCTGAACCGGATCGTGCGCTTCCGCGGCGCGTTCAGCGCCGTCCTGCTGATCCCCTGGGTCTCGTCCTTCGTCGTCGTGGCCGTGCTGTTCCTGTGGATCTACCACCCGCAGCTCGGCGTGCTGAACGACCTGCTGCTGAAGCTGGGGCTGGTCCAGAAGCCAGTGGCCTGGCTGTCCTCGCCGGAACTGGCGCAGCTGTCGCTCGTCCTGGCGAACAGCTGGAAGTTCTTCCCGCTGGTCATGATCACCCTCTTCACCGGCCTGCAGGACGTGCCGGGCGAGGTGCTGGAGGCGGCCGAGATCGACGGCGCCGGCCGTTTCCAGACGCTGGTCCGCATCGTCGTGCCGCTGCTGGCGCCGTCGATCGCGACCGCCGTCCTGCTGTCGACCATCTGGGGCTACAACAGCTTCACCCTGCCGATCATCATGACCGCGGGCGGCCCGCTGGGATCGACCGAGATCATGGGCCTCTACATCTACAAGCTCGCCTTCGACGCCTTCGACTTCGGCGGCGCAGCGGCGGCCTCGCTGGTCCTGTTCGTGCAGATCCTGGTGGTGGTCGCGCTCTACCTGCGCTTCGCCGACCGCGAGCTGGCGCCGTCGGCATGAGGCAGGGCCCCCGCAATGCGCCGGCCTTGACGGCCGCCGCCTACCTGTTCCTCGCCGCCGCATCGGCGGTGGTCGCCTTCCCCTATCTCTGGATGGTGGCGACCAGCATCAAGCCGATCGAGGAGTTCTTCACCTATCCCCTGCAATGGCTGCCGGCGCGGCCGACCCTGCGGCACTACCTGGCGGTGCTGGAGGACACGCGGTTCCTGCGCGCCCTCCTCAACAGCGCCATCGTCTCGACGGTGGTGACGGCGATCAGCCTCCTGCTCTCGGTGCCGGCCGCCTACGGCCTCGTCAGGCTGGCGGGCACGCGCGGGCGGCCGATGCTGATCGCCATCCTGTCGGCGCAGTTCTTCCCGCCGATGATCTTCTTCATCCCGTTCTACATCCTGCTGGCCGAGGTGAAGCTGCTCAACACGCTGACCGGCCTGGTCTTCGCCTACCTGTCGGTGACGCTGCCGATCTGCACCTGGATGGTCGCCACCTCGCTACGCGCCCTGCCGCGCGAGCTGGAGGAGGCGGCCCGCATCGACGGCTGCTCCGACGTGCAGATCATCTGGCGGATCGTCCTACCGATCGCCAGCCCCGGCATCGTCACCGCCGGGATCTTCGCGTTCGTGCTGGCCTGGCAGGAATACATCTTCGCGCTGCTCTACACGACGACGCCGGCCGCCCAGACCGCGCCCGTCCTGATGTTCTACTACCTGGGCCAGCACCAGATCGACTATGGCCGGATGATGGCCGCGGCCGTGCTGCTCAGCCTGCCGATCGCGCTGCCGTTCGCGATCATCCAGCGCCACTACCGGCAGGGGCGCAACGAAGGCGGAGTCAAGGGATGAGCATGGATCCGACGCGCCCCGACCCGGTCTCGGACTATATCCGCGAGCAGCCGGACGTGGTGGCGGCCACCCTGGCGGCGGCCCGCGCCGGGCTCGCCGGCTGGACGCCGGCGCGCGCCGGGCTGGTGCTGGTCGGCTCCGGCTCATCGATGAACGCGCTGCTGGCGACCGCGCCGACGTTTACCGCCGCCGGCCGGGGGCCGGTGCTGCTGCGCAACCCGCAAGCCTTCCTGGCCGAGCTGGACCCGCTTTCGGGCTGGGCCGGCACCGCCGTCATCCTGTCGCAGTCGGGTGCCAGCCGGACCTCGATCGCCGCCGCCCGGGCGGCGCGCGACGCCGGGATGGACGTGCTGGTGGTGACCGGGGAGGCCGCCAGCCCCATCGCCGCGCTCGGCCTGCCGCTCCTGGTGATGCCGATCGGACCGGAGCCGATCGGGCCCAAGACCAAGGGCTTCGGCGCCAGCATCGCCGCCATGCTGGCGGTGGCCGAACGGCTGGGCGCGCCCCTGCCGGGCACGACCGGCCTGGCGGCCGCTCTGCGGGGCGCCACCGAACCGCTGCGGCTGGCGGTCGAGCGCTTCGCCCCCGGCCTAGCGGAGCTCGACTTCCTGATGGTCGCGGGCCAGGGCCGGCTGCTCGGCATCGCCGTCGAGGGCTCCCTCAAGGTGGCGGAGATGGCCGGCATCCCGGCCGCCGGCTTCGACACCGAGGAGGCGATGCATGGCCGCTTCCACGGGCTGACCCGGCACAGCGCCGCCCTGTTCCTGGCCGGCGACGCCGGCGAGCGGGCGGAGGCTGCACGCGCCGTCGCCGCCCTGGACGGGCTCGGCATCCGCGCCGCGATCCTGGACGCCAGCGGCGGCCCCGGCCTCTTCCCCCTGCCCGCCCTGCCGCCGCCGCTCGACGTGCTGGCGGCCGTCATCCCGCTGCAATGGCTGGCTTGGTTCCTTGCCCGCAGGCGCGGCATCGAACCCGACCGGATGCGCTATCCCGGCATGTCGCAGAAGCTGGCGATCAAGACGGACAGCCAGCCTTGAGCGACGCCGCAATCGGCATCGACATCGGCGGCACGGCGATCAAGCTCGGGCTGGTCGCCGCCGACGGCCGGGTGCTGGCCCGGCGGCAGTTCCCGTTCGACCGCAGGCTCGCCTTCGAGCCGCTGGTCGACGCCATCGTCCAGGCCGCCCGGGCCGTGTCCGACGGCCGGGCGGCGGTCGCGGTCGGCATCTCCACCCCGGGCTACGCCGACCGGCACGACGGCACGCTGATCGATGGCACCGCCAACGTCCCGGCGCTGGCCGGCCGCTCCCTGCCGCGGGCCTTGGGCGAGCGGCTCGGCCTGCCGGCGACGATCGAGAACGACGGCACCGCCGCCACCCTGGCCGAGCTGCGCTTCGGCGCCGGCCGCCGCTTCCGCCGCTTCGCGCTGGTCGCCATCGGCACCGGCATCGGCGGCGGCATCGCCATCGACGGCCAGGTGGTGACCGGCAATGAAGGCGAGCCGCCCGAGCTGGGGGCCATGGTGCTGGACGCGGCGGGCGAGCGGAACTACAGCGGCCTGCCCGGCACCTTCGAGCATCTGGCGGCGGCCGACGGCTTCCTCGCCGCCCACCGCGCCCGCGCGCCGGACGACCCGGCAGCCAGCGTCGCCGCCCTCTTCCAGCGCGGCGACGCGGCCGCCCTGGCGGCGATCGACGCCACCGCGCGCCGCATCGCCCAGGCGCTCGGCACCATGATCAACCTGCTCAACCTGGAAGCCTGCCTGATCGGCGGCGGGGTTTCGGAAGCGGGCGCCAGCCTGCTCGACGCCGTCGCCCGCCACCTGCCGGACTTCACCTGGCCGCTGCTGCTGGCCCGCGCCCGGCTGCTGCCGGCAGCGCTCGGCAACGATGCCGGGCTGGTCGGGGCGGCGGCCCTCGCCCTCGACCTGGCCGGGCGCGCCACGGGCCGGGTGCGCGCCGACATCTGAATATCGGGGCCAGCCGGCAATGACCGATCGGCCCTATATGTACCGCCGCAGCATCGGCAGGGCCTGTTCGACGCAGGCCCGACCTTCGGCGATGGTCTCGCCGGCACGGGTGAACTCCAGCAGCCCGATGTCGCGCAGCCTGGGCACCAGCATCACATGCGGCGGCTCGCCCGCGAGGCGGGTGCGGGTGATCTGGTCCTGCATGATGTTGATGGAGTTGAAGATCACGTCGAAGTATCCCGGCGCCGACGGACCTCGCGGCAGGAGCCGCGGGAGCATCTGCATCGCCTGCTCGCGCACCGGCTCCGGCAGGTGCCGCAGCATGCGGTCGAGGAGTTCGCCCGGAACCGCCGCACGTTCGTCGCCGGGGGAGAGGGCCGCCTCGCCCGCGAAGCGCCGCCCCATGAGATCGCCGTTGAGGTTGACCGCTATGATCACGTCGGCCCCGAGGGCGCGGCAGACCGAGACCGGCACCGGATTGGACAGGCCGCCATCCACCAGCCATTGCTCGCCGATCCGGGCCGGGCTGATGATCCCCGGCATCGCGATGGAGGCGCGCACGACGTCGTGGATGGGCCCGGACTGCAGCCAGACCTCGCGGCCGGTGACCAGGTCGGTGGCAACGGCCGCGTACTTCCGGGCATAGCCCTCGATCGGCCCGTCGATGCCGAGCGCCTGCAGGAATGCGACGATCTGCCGGCCGTCGATCAGCCCGCCGCCCGACAGCCGCACATCCAGCAGCCCGACGATCTCGCGCCACGTCGCGGCCTTCGCCCACTGCTGCAGCGCGGGCAGCTGCCCCGCCACATGGGCCGCGCCGACCAGCGCGCCGATCGAGGTTCCGCTGACGATGTCGGGCTCGATGCCGGCCTCGGCCAATGCGTCGATGACGCCGATGTGGGCCCATCCCCGCGCGGAACCGCTGCCCAGCGCGAGGCCGATGCGGGGACGTGTCATGGCGCGGCGTTCCTTGGATGCGAGGCCCAGCCATCCCAGCATAGCGCCTGCCCGGGCGTTTCGGGCGGCCGGACTTGATCGAGCCGGCTGAGGTCCGGCATGGACAAGCCGATGGCCGCGGCCCACGTTGGCGCGAGATCGCCCGGCCCTGAAAGCCGCGGCCGCTGCGAGGCACGCATGAAGACGAACGCGCAATTCCATATCCGGTACTGGATCGCCGCCATAGTCGGGCTGCTGCTGTTCCAGTACCTCTACACATCGAGCCGCCAGATCACGGAGATCGCGTACAGCGAGTTCGAGGCGTACCTGCGCGCGGGCAAGATCGCGGAGGTGGCGGTTTCCGACAACTACCTGCAGGGGACGTTCAAGACGCCGCTGGACACCGGGCAGACCATGTTCGTGACGACCCGCGTCGATCCCGAATTCGCCCGCCAGCTCCAGGAGAGCGGCGTCCGCTATGCCGGCCGCATCGAGAGCAACCTCATCGGCAACCTGCTGTCCTGGATCCTGCCGGTCGCCCTCTTCTTCGGCGTCTGGTACTTCATGATGAAGCGGGTCGGCGGCGGCGTTGGCGGCGGCCTGATGCAGATCGGCAAAAGCCGCGCCAAGGTCTATGTCGAGACCGACATCAAGGTCACCTTCGACGATGTCGCCGGCGTGGACGAGGCCGAGGACGAGCTGCGGGAGATCGTCGAGTTCCTGCGCAACCCCGAGGAGTATGGCCGGCTCGGCGGCCGCATGCCGAAGGGCGTGCTGCTGGTCGGCCCGCCCGGCACCGGCAAGACCCTGATCGCGCGGGCCGTGGCCGGCGAGGCCAAGGTGCCGTTCTTCTCGATCTCCGGGTCGGAGTTCGTGGAGATGTTCGTGGGCGTGGGGGCGGCCCGGGTCCGCGACCTGTTCGAGCAGGCGCGCGCCAAGGCGCCGGCGATCATCTTCATCGACGAGCTGGATGCGCTGGGCCGGGCGCGCGGCGCCGCCGGGATGATCGGCGGCCACGACGAGAAGGAACAGACGCTGAACCAGCTGCTGGTCGAGCTCGACGGCTTCGACCCCTCGATCGGGGTGGTGCTGCTGGCCGCCACGAACCGGCCGGAGATCCTCGATCCGGCGCTGCTGCGCGCCGGCCGGTTCGACCGCCAGGTCCTGGTCGACCGTCCCGACAAGACCGGCCGGATCCAGATCCTGCGGCTGCACATGAAGAAGGCCAAGCTCGCGACCGATGTCGACCCCGAGCAGGTGGCCGCCCTCACCCCCGGCTTCACCGGCGCCGACCTCGCCAACCTGGTGAACGAGGCGGCCCTGCTGGCGACGCGGCGCAAGGCCGACGCGGTGGCGATGGACGACTTCAACAACGCCATCGAGCGCATCGTGGCCGGGCTGGAGAAGCGCAACCGGCTCCTGAACCCCAAGGAGCGCGAGGTCGTCGCCTATCACGAGATGGGCCACGTGCTGGTCGCCCTGTCGCTGCCGGGCGTCGACCCGGTGCACAAGGTCTCGATCATCCCGCGCGGCGTCGGCGCGCTCGGCTACACCATCCAGCGGCCGACGGAAGACCGCTTCCTGATGACCCGCAAGGAGCTGGAGGACAAGATGGCCGTCCTCCTGGGCGGCCGCGCCGCGGAGTGGGTCGTGTTCCACAACCTGTCGACCGGGGCGGCCGACGACCTCGCCAAGGTGACGGACATCGCGCGCGCCATGGTCACCCGCTACGGCATGTCGGAGCGGCTCGGCCATGTCGCGCTGGAACGCGACCAGCGCAGCTACCTGACGCCCGAGCAGTTCATCGGCGGCCCCCGGCCGCACGAATACGGCGCGCACACGGCCGACACCATCGACGAGGAGGTGCGCACGACGGTGCAGTCGGCCTTCGAGCGGACCGTCGCCCTGCTCGAGGCGCGCCGCGAACTGCTGGAGCGGTCCGCGCGGCGACTGCTGGAGAAGGAGACCCTGGGCGAGGCGGAGCTGCGGGCCCTGACCGGCCAGCCGGCGGCTATCACCCGCCCGGCATAGGCCGCAGGGCCGGCCGAGGCGGGCTCAGCGCGCCGCGGGGTCGCTTCCCTCCACCCCGCAGGCGAGCTCCGCCGCCCGATCGCCGGACCGGATCGCGCCTTCGATGGTGGCCGGCAGCGGCCCGGCGATCCAGTCGCCGGCCAGGAACAGGTTCGGCCAGGCGGTCCAGGGCTGCGGCCGCAGCGGCTGCTGCGACGGCGTCTGGGCATAGGTCGCGCGCCGCTCCTTGATGATCCGCCAGGGCGGCACCGGCCCGGCTCGGCCGAGGACCCGGGCCGCGTCCTGCCACAGGCGGCCCGCCAGCGCGCCGGCATCCTCGTCCATGCCGGCATCGGCGGCGCTGGTCGTCGTCGAGACCACGTCGCCGCGCACGAAGATCCATTCGGCCAGGCTGCCGATCACCCCGACCGGCCCCGGCGGCGGCGCGGCCATCCCGTCGACCCGGAAATGGGCGTTGAGGATCGCCCGCGTCTCGGTCGGGACCACCAGGTCGGGGACGATCTCGCCCGCCGCGGCGGGCGGCACCGCCAGCACCACCGCGTCGTCCGGGCCGATCGCGACCGTGCCCTCGGCAAAGGCCAGCGCCGCGAGGCGGCCGCGGGCGAATTCCAGCCCGCGCAGGCGGCGGTTGAACTGCGGCCGGACGGCGCGGCCGCCCAGCCAATCGAGCGCCGGCTCGACCAGGGCCGCGTCCAGGCTGCGCCGGGCGACCAGCGGCCGGCAGGCGCCGCCGCCGCGCAGGAAGGTCTCGCGCAGGACCGCCCCCAGCAGCACGGCCGCCCCTTCGGTGGGCGCGGCGTTCAGAATGGCGATCGTCATCGGCACGATCAGCGCGTCGTAGAGCGGATGATCGTCGGGGACGATGTCGGCCACGGTCTGGTGCGGGCGGGCCAGCATCAACTGGACCAGGGCGAAATAGTCGCGTGCGATGGTCCGCGGCACCCGGTGGCGGGCGCCCAGCAGCCACAGCGGCAGCATCCCGCGGCCGAGGTCGAGCGACCAGCGCCGCCCGTCGGCCAGCCGCAGGAAGTCGAAGCGGGCCCGGTCGGGGCCGACCAGCTCGCCCGCACTGCCGATCGTCTCGACGAAGCGCCGGGCCGAGCGGTTGCCGCTCAGCAGCAGGTGGTTACCGTTGTCGATGGTCCGGCCGAGCACCGGGTCGAAGAAGCTGCGGCAGCGCCCGCCCGCCTGGCCCGCCGCCTCGTAGAGGCGCACGGACCGGCCCCGGCCAACCGCCTGCACGGCCGCCGCCAGCCCCGCCAGCCCGCACCCCACGATGTGAACGGTCATGCGGGGCCGGTCAGAACCAGGAATGGCGCAGCGCCAGCCACAACCGCTCGGCCGCCGACAGGCGCACGCGCGGCTCGAGCCGGCCGAAGCCGCGCCGCACCATGCGGTCGAGCAGGCGGGAATAGACCGCCAGCATGATCCGGGCCGGCCGGCTGGTGGCGCGCGGCATGGCGGCCATCAGCCGGGCCGACTCGTCGAACCGGCCGCGGGCGACGCGGGCCACCGCCTCGCAGACGGCCACGGTCCGCGGGTCGGCCAGCACCGCATTCGGCGGGCCGTGCGGCAGGCCCTGGCGGTCCAGTTCCTCGCGCGGCAGGTAGAGCCGGCCGTCGCCGGCATCCTCGGCCAGGTCGCGCAGGATGTTGGTCAGCTGCACCGCCTCGCCCAGCGCGCCGGCCAGGCGCCGGCCTTCGGCCTCGCCGGTGCCGAAGATGCGCACCGAAATCAGGCCGACCGCCCCGGCGACGCAGGCGCAGTAGCGCCGCAGTTCGGCCCAGCTGGGGGCGACGATCGGCCCGTCGGCATCCATCTCCATGCCGTCGACCACGGCCAGGAAGTCCCCCTTGCCGAGGCCGTAGCGGGCAACCGGGCCGGCCAGGGCGCGGGCCACCGGGTCCTGCGGCCGGCCGTCGAACAGCCGCTCGACCTCCCGCCGCCAGCCGGCCAGGCGCTCGCGCTTTTCGGCCGGCGCGCCGGGGCCGTCGGCGATGTCGTCGACGATGCGGCAGAAGGCGTAGACGGCGTACATGGCCCGCCGCCGCTCGCGCGGCAGCAGGCGCATCGCCCAGTAGAACGAGGTGCCGGAGCGGCGGACGACGTCGAGGACGGCGGCATCGCTCATGGCGCGGCCGGCCGGGCACGCCCCGCCCCGCGGCCGCCTAGCCATCCCGCGGCGACGCGGCCGACCCCGCCCATGGCCGCCGCCAGATAGGCGCCGCGCCCCAGCCGGACCCGGGTCGCCAGCGGGTCGCCGCGGCGAAGCGCCGCCGACAATCGCTCGGCGATGCGCTGGATGACCGCGGTCTCCAGCGCCAGGCGGCGGCTGGCCATGCTGCCGGCGAGCGGCGCCGAGCGGGTCAGCAGGGCGTCCGTACCGTCCAGGCAACGGTCGATGACGCGCCGCAGCCCGGGCGAGGCCGCATCGGCATCCAGGTCATGCACCGTCGCCCCCGCCTCCTCCAGCCAATCGAGCGGCAGGTAGACGCGGTCGAGGGTCCGGCGATCCTGGCCGCAATCCTGCAGGTGGTTCAGCACCTGCAGGGCCGCGCACAGCGCGTCGGCGGCCGGGCGCAGCGCCGGCCGCTCGCCATGCAGGTCGAGCAGGAAGCGGCCGACCGGGGCGGCGGAGCGGTCGCAATAGTCCATCAGGGCGTCCCAGCCGGGATAGCGGTCCTGGACCGCGTCCTGGCGGAAGGCGTCGAGCAGGTCGAGGGCATGGGCGGCCGGCACCCCGGTCGCCGCGAGGCTGCGGCGCAGCCGGTCGCCGACGCCGCCATCCCCGCCCTCCGTCACCGCCCGGCCCATGCGGTCCAGGCGCGCCACCTTCTCGTCCGGCGCCAGGCGCGGGTCGTCGGCGATATCGTCGGCGGTGCGGGCGAAGGCATAGAAGGCGGCGACGTGCGGGCGCAAGGGCGCGGGCAGCAGCCAGGAGCCGACGGGAAAGTTCTCGTCGGCCGCCCCCTTGCCCGGCTGCTTCTCCACCACCGCTCTGCCCGGGTCAGGTGCGGAAGGACGGGTCCTTGCGGTCCATCAGCCGAACCAGCGCGTCGAACTCCAGCTCGCCATAGGTGGCATGGCCGCCGGTCGCCAGGAACTGGTAGGTCCCCTCGACGCTGGCGCGCCGCACCGCGTGGGACGGCACCACCAGCCGGCCGCCGCCCGCCTGCGCCTGGAGCTGGATCTCGCACGACCGCTGCAGCCGGTACATGTAGAGGAACGCCTCCGGGATGCTGCGGCCGCAGGTGAGCAGGCCGTGGGTGCGCAGGATCAGCAGGTTGCGCCGGCCGAGGTTGGCCGCCAGCCGCTCACGCTCGCCCAGGTCTAGGCTCGGTCCCTCGAAATCGTGGTAGGCGACCTGCCCGTCGAAGCCCAGCGCATACATGCTGACCGGCAGCAGGCCGCATTCCTGGGCCGCCACCGCCATGCCGGCCACGGTGTGGGTGTGCATGACGCATTGCGCATCCTCGCGCACGCGATGGACGGCGCTGTGGATGACGAAACCGGCCGGGTTGACCAGGTGCGCCGACGGGCCGACCGGGTTGCCGTCCAGGTCGATCCTGACCAGGTTGGACGCCGTCACCTCGTCGTAGCGCAGCCCGTAGGGGTTGATCAGGAAGTGATGCTCGGGACCCGGCACCCGGGCCGTGGTGTGGCTCCAGATCAGCTCCGACCAGCCGAGATGGTCGACGATGCGGTAGCAGGCGGCAAGCTGCACGCGCAGCGCCCACTCCGCCTCGTCCACCTGGTCGCGAATGCTGCGCCCCGAAACCTCTCGCGTCCCGTCCATGACCGTCCTCCCGGGCAGGGCATCGCCGAAGCGATGCGGTCCCGGGAGCCTATCACACGGCGGCGGCGACCGGGGCGTCCGCGAACGCGGGCGGCGTCCAGGCGCGGCCCGGCACCGAGGCGAGCAGCGTCTGGGTATAGGGATGGCTCGGCCGGGCGAAGATCTCCGCCGTCGGGCCGCTCTCGACGATCTCGCCCTGGCGCATGACGGCGATGGTGTCGCAGACCTGGGCCGCCACGCGCAGGTCGTGGGTAATGAACAGCATGGTCAGGCCGAAGCGGCGGCGGATGTCGGCCAGCAGCTCCAGGACCTGGGCCTGGACCGAGACGTCGAGGGCCGACACCGGCTCGTCGGCGACCAGGATCTCCGGGTCCATGGCGAGCGCCCGGGCGATGCCGATGCGCTGCCGCTGGCCGCCCGAGAACTCGTGCGGATAGCGGTCGGCCGCCTTCGGCTCCAGCCCGACCAGTTCCAGCAGCGAGCGGGCGCGGGCCATCGCCGCCTCGGCCGTGACGCCGTGGGTCATCGGCCCGTCGGCGATCTGCCGGCCGACCGGACGGCGCGGGTTGAGCGAGGCGAACGGGTCCTGGAAGACCATCTGGATACGCTGCCGCCAGGGCCGCAGGGCGCGGCGGCCGAGATGGGCGATGTCCTCGCCGCCGATCAGGATGTCGCCGCCGTCCGGGTCGACCAGGCGGATGACGCAGCGCGCCACCGTCGACTTGCCGGAGCCGGACTCGCCGACCAGCCCCAGCGTCTCGCCGCGGCGCAGCTGGAACGACACGTTCCGGGCGGCGTGGACGACCCGGCCGCGCGAGAAGATCCCGCCGCCGGAGCGGAACGCCTTGTCGAGGCCGCGGACCTCCAGGAACGGGACCTTGGACGACGGCGCCGGCCGCGGCGGGGGCTCCAGCTTGGGGACGGCGCCGATCAGGGCGCGGGTGTAGGGATGCTGCGGCCGGTTGAGGACATCGGCGGCCGGTCCCTGCTCGACGATGCGGCCGCGCTGCATGACGGCGACGCGGTCGGCGATCTCCGCCACCACGCCGAAGTCGTGGGTGATGAACAGCACGCCGGTCTGCCTGAGGCCCTGCATCTCCTTGATGAGGGTCAGCACCTGGGCCTGGGTGGTGACGTCGAGGGCCGTGGTCGGCTCGTCGGCGATCAGCACCGGCGGGCCCAGGACCAGCGCCATGGCGATCATCGCCCGCTGCCGCTGCCCGCCCGACAGCTGGTGCGGGTAGGCATGCCGGATGCGCTCCGGGTCAGGGAGCTTGACCGCGGCGAACAGCTCCAGGATGCGCTGGCGGCGCTCGCGCTCCGGCAGCGGCAGGTGGGTCGCCACCACCTCGTCGATCTGGTCGCCGATCGTCATGACCGGGTTGAGCGCCGTCATCGGCTCCTGGAAGACCATCGAGATGCGCTGGCCGCGGATCGCCCGGAGGCGTGCGGGCGGCACCGCCAGCAGGTCCTCGCCCTCCAGCAGGATGCGCCCGGCGACCGGTCGGACCCTGGGCACCGGCAGCAGGCCGAGGATGGCGCGGGCCATCACCGACTTGCCGGAGCCGGATTCGCCGACCACGCAGACGATCTCGTTGGGGAAGAGCTGCAGCGACAGGTCCCCGACTGCATGCTTGCGGTCGGCATTGGACGGCAGGGCGACCGACAGGCCCTGGATGTCGAGGATCGGCGTGGGCTCGGCCATCAGCGCTCCCGCAGGCGGGGGTTGAGGGCATCGTTCAGCCCCTCGCCCACCAGGTTGATCGCCAGCACGGTCAGCAGGATGGCCAGGCCCGGGATGGCGCAGAGCCACCAGGCCGAGCGCAGGACGCCGCGTCCGGCGCCGATCATGAAGCCCCAGCTCATGACGTTGGGATCCCCCAGCCCGAGGAAGGACAGGCCGGATTCGATCAGGATCGCGGTCGCCACCATCAGCGAGCCGGTGACGATGATCGGCGACAGGCAGTTGGGCAGGATCTGCACCAGGATGATCTTGGCATCGCTCATCCCCTGGGCGACGGAGGCCTGGACGAACTCGCGCCCGCGCAGCGCCATGAACTCGCCGCGCACCAGGCGGGCCATGGCCGGCCAGGAGACGACGGCGATGGCGATCACCACGCTCTCGATCGACGGGCTCAGCACCGCCACCAGGACGATCGCGAAGATGAAGGACGGGATGGTCTGGAACAGCTCGGTCGTGCGCATCAGCAGGTCGTCGATCCAGCCGCCGTAGTAGCCGGCGAGCCCGCCCATGACGACACCGAAGGTGGCGGCGACGAAGGTGGCGACCAGCCCGATCAAGAGCGAGGTGCGGGCGCCGTGGACGAGCCCGGCCAGGACGTCGCGGCCCAGCATGTCGGTGCCGAGCAGCCAGTGGCCGAACGGCGCCTGGAACGGCTTGTCGACCAGCTTGAAGGCCGATTCCGGGTAGAAGAGCGGCCCCGCCGCCGCCAGCAGCAGGACCAGGCCGAGCAGGGCCAGGCCGAAGACGGCGGCCCGGTTGCGCCGGAAGAGGTGCCAGAAGGCGATCATCGGACCTCGATCCGCGGGTCGAGCAGGGCGTAGAGCAGGTCGACCAGCAGATTGACCGCGACCACCAGGCAGGACGACAGGAAGAAGATGCCGAGCAGCAGGTTGAGGTCGCGGGCGAACAGCGATTCGAAGGCGAGCAGGCCGAGCCCCGGCCAGCCGAACACCGATTCGACGATGACCGACCCGCCCAGCATCCCGGCCACCTGCACCCCGGCCATGGTGACGATCGGCAGCAGCGCGTTGCGCAGGATGTGGCGGACGACGATGCGCCGCTCGGTCAGGCCCTTGGCGCGGGCCGTCACGACATAGTCCATCCCCGCCTGCTCCAGCATCGAGGCGCGCATCAGCCGGGTGTAGAGGGCGAGGTAGAAGAGCGAGAGCGTCGTCGCCGGCAGGACGAGGTGGCGGGCGATGTCCACCACCCGCTCCCACCCTTCGTAGAAGGCGGCCACCGACTCCATGCCGCTGGTCGGCAGCAGGTCGAGCTGGATCGAGAAGACGACGATCATCATCAGCCCGATCCAGAACAGCGGCGTCGCGTAGGAGACCAGCGCGAAGATCGAGATCAGCGTATCGCGCCAGCCGTTGAGGTTGAGCGCCGCCAGCACCCCCAGCAGCACCCCGACCACGATCGCCACCACCGCCGCGGTGCCCATCAGGAGGAGCGTCGGCCCCAGCCGGTCGAGCACCAGGTCGAGCACCGGCCGGCTGTGGCGGAACGAGTAGCCGAGGTCGAAGGCCAGCATGTTGCGCAGGTAGTGGAAGAGCTGGACATGGAACGGCTGGTCGAGCCCGAACCGCTGGCGCAGCTCCGCCATGTATTCCGGCGTCGCCGACCCCGCCTCGCCCGCCAGCACCGACGCGGCGTCGCCGGGGGCGAGGTTGAGGAGGACGAAATTGCAGACGACGATCGCCAGGATGATCGGCACCGCCTGCAACGCCCGCCGGCCGAGATAGCGCAGCCGCTGGACCGCGAGCGCCATGGGAAAGCCCCCCGCCCCGCTCGCCCTACTCCATCCATACCCCGGCGAAGCTGGAATAGACCCCGAGGGCGTCGTCGAAGGCGCCCTTCACCTTCTTGTTGAAGACGGTGGCGAACTGCATCTCGGTCATGAAGATGAGCGGCACGTCCTCGGCCAGAATCTTCTGGAACTGGCTGTACTGCTGGGCGCGCTTGGCCGGATCGGTCTCGACGGTGGCCTCGTCGAGCAGCTTGTCGACCGCGGGGTTGGAATAGCGCGACCCGTTCACGAACACCGTGCCCTTGCGGATCATGCTGCTGTGGTACTGCCGGTGCACGCCCATCACCGGGTCGGCCAGGTTGTAATAGAAGGTCGAGGTGATGTTGTAGTCGTAGTCGGTGAAGATGCGCTTCAGCCAGGTCGGCACGTCCTCGTAGCGCAGGGTGACGTCGATGCCGACATTGCCCAGCGCCTGCTTGATGTATTCGCCGAGCCGCCGCCACTCGTCGCCGTAGGGCAGCATGTCGTGAACGATCTTGAAGCGCATGCCGTCGGCGCCGCGCGGATAGCCCGCCTCGTCGAGCAGCTTGTTGGCGATTTCGACCGCGTCCTTGACCGTATAGTCGCGGACCTTGCCCTCATAGAGCCCGGCCGCCTGGAAGTTGGAGCTGATGGGCCCGGTCGAGGGCTTGCCGAAGCCGAACCAGATGTTGTCGATCATGAACTTGCGGTCGAGCGCGTAGCTGACCGCCTGGCGCACCTTGACCTTGTCGAAGGGCGGCTTGGCGGTATTGATCTCGAGCTGCATCAGCGACGAGATCATGCCGTAGCCATCGGTCGAGACGTCGATGTGCGGCAGGGTGCGGATGCGCGGGATGTCGACATAGGGCACCGCGCCGAACGCGCCGTAATGCACCTCGCCCTTCTCCATGGCCGCGGTCCGCGTGCCCGGGTCGGCGATGAAGCGCGCCACGATCCGGTCGAGATAGGGCTGCCCCTTGCGCCAGTAGGTCGGGTTGCGGTCGAGGCGGACATACTGGCCGCGCTCCCAGCTCACGAACTTGAACGGCCCGGTGCCGACCGGCTTGTTGGCGTTCGGGTTGCTGCGGATGTCCGAGCCCTCGAAGAGATGCTTCGGGACCATCGGCGACTCGTAGCCGGACAAGGCCGAGAGGATGTAGGGCGCGGGCTTGTCGAGCTTCATCACCACGGTGGAGGCGTCGGGCGTCTCCACCTCGGCCAGCGCCTGGAAGGTGGTGCCGCCGCGCGGATGCAGCTTCTTCAGCACCTCCATCAGGGTGAACTTCACGTCGGCGGACGTGAAGGGCTTGCCGTCGTGCCAGGTCACGCCGTCCTGCAGCTTGAAGGTGATCGAGCGGCCGTCGGCCGCGGCCTCCCAGGACTTCGCCAGGCCGGGCTTGGGCTTCTGGTCGGGGCCGTACTCCAGCAAACCCTCGTAGACCTTGGCCGCGACCTGGCCGACCGGGCCGGAGGTGGACAGGTAGGAGGCCAGCGTCGGCGGCTCCGGCAGCACCACCATCACCAGGGTGCCGCCCTTCTTCTGGGCGGCGGCAGGCAATGCCGCCATCGCCAGGATCAATGCTCCCGCCGCGGCCCGAACCAGACGCTTCATGCTGCTCTCCACTCGGCCAATTCGATTGCGCCGGAGGGCAGCAAGAAGCGTGCCGACGGTCCTGTCGGACCTGCCCTCCCGCCCCACTCAGTTCTTGTAGCTGGGATCGACCCGGTCGATCAGGCGCAGCATCGCCGGCCACTCCCGGGTGCCGACCGGGCGGTTGCCATTGGCGAACTGCCGCCCCTGCTCGATCGTCTTCTCGATCACCGCGTCGGACAGCGGATAGGCCGGCACGTTGGCGCCCTGGAAGGCGAGCTGCATGCGGCAGGCGCGCTCGGCCCGGTACATCCACACGAACGCCTCGCCGACCGTGCCGCCGACGGTCAGCAGCCCGTGGTTGCGCAGGATCAGCACCCGCTTGTCGCCGAGGTCGGCAACCAGCCGCTGGCGCTCGTCGAGGTCGGTCGCCGCCCCCTCGAAGTCGTGATAGGCGACCGCGTTCTGGATCAGCAGGCTGTGCTGGGTCAGCGGCAGCAGCCCGTCGCGCTGGGTCGCCACGCCGACGCCGGCGGCGGTGTGGGTGTGCAGGACGCAGGTCAGCTCCGGCGCCGCCATGTGGATGGCCGAGTGGATGACGAACCCGGCCGGAATCACTTCGGCCCCCGGCGGGTCGATGACGTTGCCCTCGAGATCGACCTTGACCAGCGAGGAGGCGGTGATCTCGTCGAAGAGCGCGCCATAGGGGTTGAGCAGGAAGTGATGGTCGGGCCCGGGCACCCGGGCCGAGATGTGGGTGGCGGTCAGGTCCGACCAGCCGAAATGATGGACCAGCCGGTAGCAGGCGGCGAGATCGACCCGCACCTGCCATTCCGCCTCCGTCATGCGATCGGACGCGCGCGAGACCAGAGCTACCGCCATTGCAACGACCTCCAGGGGAAAGGTTGGGGCCGAGTATCGGCCGGGCCTGCCCGCTGCCCAAGGGTTTTCCGCGGAGCCGCGCGGCGACAGGAACGTTGTGTTCCGTGGCAGAGGGCTATATTCGCTGCCGGACTCACTCGTCGGAGAAGGTGAAGCCCGTGATGAGCTCGACCCGCCGTTCCTGGATCATTCCGCTGTCGATGGGCATCCTCCTGGTCGCCCAGGGATGCAGCACCGTCGACGGGCTTTTCGGCGGATCCGACAAGTCGCCGCGCGCGGCGCAGCCGGCAGGCGCCGCCAGGCCCGCCGAACGGCCGGCCGCGCCCGACGTGTCGCAGCTCCAGGCGACCCAGAAGGAACGGGCCGAGGCCACCAGCCGCCTGAGGGGCGCCGCCGCCGCGGAGACCGCCGCCTACAACGGCACCGTGCAGGATATCGCCGAGCGCCTGCAGGGGGGCGCCGGGCCCCTCAACCCGAAGCTCCTCGAGCAGTGGACCGAGGCGCGCAGCCATCTGGCCCGCGTCGACGAGACGGTGGCGCGCATGCGCGCGCTCGATGCCGACCTGACGGCCGACCGCGTCCGGGCCCGGGCCCTGGCGCAAGCATCCCGCGACCGCGCCGGCGCGGTCGCGGACACCGCCGCCGCCCTGGATGCCACCGGCGAGGAGCTGGCGAACGAGATCCGCCGCCAGACCGAGTGGCTGGCGGCGGAGCGGCGGCGTTCCGACACGCTGCTGGCAGCCGTCCGCTCCGGCACCGCCGCGCCGCGCAGCGAGCCCGCGGCCGGGCGCACCGCCGCCCTGCCCTTCGCCGCTCCCCCCGCCGCGTCCCCGCCGCCGGCCGCCGCCGCGCCCGCGCCGACCCCGGCCGCCGCCACCGCCGGCATCCCCGCCGCCGCCGACTTCCGGCCGGTCAGCATCGACCGCCGTCGCCCCTTCGTCGCCATCCGCTTCGCCAGCGACGATGTCGACTACGAGCAGGCGCTCTACGCGGCCCTCAAGGTCGCCGTCGACCGCGATCCCTCGATCCGTTTCGATGTGGTCGCGGTCGTGCCCAGGACCAGCAAGCTGAACCGCCGCCAGCGCGTCGCCTATGCCGACCGGGTGGCCAGCGCCATGCACGCGATGGGCCTGGCCCGGGACCAGACCCGGACCTATGTCCGCGAGCAGGACACCCGGGACATCCAGGTCCATCTCTATCCCCGCCGGCGCTGACCCCGGTCAGCGCCGCAGGGCCGGCCAGCGCAGGTAGATGGCGGCGAGGCCGGCCAGGCCCGCCAGCGCCATCGCCAGCATCGCCTGGCGCGGGCCGATCACGTCGGACAGCGCGCCCACCGCCAGCACGCCGACGGGCCCGGTGCCGATGCACACGGTGACGATGCCCATCAGCCGCGAGCGCATCTCGGGCGGCGCCTCGGTCAGGATCAGCGTGCTCTGCATGCTGGCGAAGCTGCACGTGCCGAAGCCGCCCAGCAGCAGCAGGAAGAATGCCAGCATGTACCAGGGTGCGAGCGCGGCGAGCGCCACCGCCATCATCAGCCCGAACGCGCCGGCAATGAACAGGCGGCCACGCGCCAGGGTCAACCGCCCGCTCGCCAGCAGCAGGCCGCCCAGCAGGCTGCCGCCCGCCTCCGCCGACGCCAGCACCCCCACCAGCGTCGGCGAGACGCCGAACTCCTGCCGGCCGATCGGCGGGATCATCGCGGTATAGGCGAAGCCGAAGGCGTTCATCACCACGGTGGTCGCCAGGATCGCCAGGATCAGCTCGCTCTTCCGCGCCACGGCGAACCCGGCCGCGATGTCGCCCGGGATCTGCAGGATCCGGAGCGGCCGGGCCTCCTGGCTGTAGCGCAGGCCGAGCACCAGCACGAAGCCCAGGAAGTAGAGCAGCGCCGACAGGAAATAGACCCCGGCGATGCCGACCTTCTCCAGCAGCAGCCCGCCCAGCACCGGGCCCGCCATGCGGGTCACGCTGTTGGTGACGGTGTCGAGCGCGATGGCCGGCCCGATCCGGGTCGGGCCGGCGACCTCGCTCACCATCCGCCGGCGCACCGCCATCTCGCCCGCCCAGACGATGCCGGAGACCGTTCCCGCGGCGGCGATGTGCCAGAGCGTCACCAGATCCAGAAGGGCCAGCAGGCAGACGATCGATGCCGAGGCGGCGGTCGCCGCCTGCCCGGCCAGCAGCAGCGTCCGCCGGTTGACGGCGTCCGCCACCGCGCCCGCGAGCGCGCCCACCAGGAGCATCGGCAGCATGCGCGCGGCCGTCATCGCCGCCACCACCAGCCCCGACCCGGTCAGGTCGTAGGCGAAGACGCCCGCCGCCAGCAGCTCCAGCCAGCGCACCGCGTTGGCGAAGCCCCCCACCAGCCACAGGCGCAGATAGTCCCGATCGGCGAGCAGCGCGCGCGGCCCGCCGGGGCGTTCCCCCAATTCTGTCATTGCCGCCGAAGCTACCCCGCTTCGCCGACTGCACAAAGAGGCGGCAGCATGGAATCGGTCCCGGCACCGATCCGGGCGCGATCGCTCCCAAGATGAGCATCGGCAGCTTCGACACCCACGTCTTCCAGCCGGCGATCCATGCCCGGCTGCTGGCGAGCCTGGCCGGCGGCCTGGCCGAACTGCGCCGATTTGCCATCGAACGCGAATTGTGGGACGGGCTCCTGGTGGTCACCTATTCGGAATTCGGCCGCCGCGCGGCCGAGAATCGCAGCCGCGGGACCGACCACGGCGCGGCGGCGCCGCAGCTGGTCCTCGGCGGCAAGGTCAAGGGCGGCCTGTTCGGGCCGCATCCGGATCTGGAGGCGCTGGAGAACGGCGACGTCCCGCTCGGCACCGACTATCGCCGCCTGCTGGCGACGGTGGCGGAGCGCTGGTGGGGCATGCCGGACGCCCTGCCGGAATTCCGCGGCCAGGGAACCATTTCGCGCTCTGATGGTTACCGCCGTATTGGCGGGAATCATTCCCTTTGCCCACGTCTATATGACGGCATAGGTCGTGGCCCGGCGCGCGCGGCGCGTGCTACCCAGTGGGCCAACCAGAGCCCAGGCCAGCGTCCATGATCCTGCAAGCCGCCGTCATCCTCAGCGCCATCCTGTCCGTCGTGATCGGCGCCACCCTGTGGCGGCGGAGCCCGTGGGGCGGCGAGCGCGTGATCGCGGCCGGCCTGATGGTCCTGGGCTGCGTCTTCGGCTGGATCGCGACCATGCCGCATCTGAGCGGCAGCCAGGACCGGCTGTTGCCGACCGCCCACGCGACGGCGACGCCTTCGGCAGTCGGCCAGCCCTCGATCTATCAATCCGTACCGAAGTAGCGGTCGCCGGCATCGCCCAGGCCCGGCCGGATATAGCCGTGGCCGTCCAGTCCGCGGTCGATCGCGGCGGTGAAGATCTCCACATCCGGGTGCTGGGCCCGCATCGCAGCGACCCCCTCCGGCGCGGCGATGACGCTGAGGAGGCGGATGCGCCGCCCGCCATGCTGCTTGACCCGGTCGACCGCGGCCGCGGCCGAGCTGCCCGTGGCCAGCATGGGGTCGACGACCAGGACCAGCCCGCGGTCCATGCGCGGCGGCAGATGCTCGTAATAGTGGACCGGCTTCAGGGTGGCCGGGTCGCGATAGAGGCCGACATGGCCGATCCGCGCCTCCGGCACCAGCGCCCGCAACCCTTCCAGCAGCCCCTCGCCCGCGCGCAGCACCGAGACGAGGAACAGGGTGTCCTCCTCCAGCCGTCCCGCCTCCATCTCCTCCAGCGGGGTCGCGACCAGGCGGCGCACCAGCGCCAGATCGCGGGTGGCCTCGGCCCCCAGGATCAGCGACAGGCCGCGCATCGCGGACCGGAAGGCCGGCATCGCCGTGTCGCGGTCGCGCAGCGTCGTCAGGTAGTGGGCCGCGAGCGCGTGCTCGACGACGGTGACGCCGTCGGTCGGGTGGTCGGGCAAGCGGGGTTCTCCTGTCGTCCGGTGGCGCGTGGGGCGCAGCGCGATTCATAGCGCTACCCGCACGCGCTGACCATCGGGCGCAACGTCCCTCGACTGCGCTCGTGATGAGTTCTCACCGGCCGCCGAATGGAGTATTGGCCGACGGCCAAAGCGCCCTTCGACTGCGCTCAGGGTGAGGAAATTTCCTTTATTCCACAAGCGCTTCCGCCGATTGAGACGGCCCTCATCCCGAGCGTAGTCGAGGGACGCTTCGACCAACGGGCAACGCGCCTGCCGCGGAGCCCCTATCGCCGGCCGATCGTGAACTTGGCCGGCAGCGGCCGCCGGGGAGCGGGCTTGGGCGGCTGGGGCTGGGGCTTGGCCGCCAGCGCCTTGGGCGGCGGCAGGGTCTTGGGCGGCGGCGCCTTCGGCATCGCCTCGCCGCGGGCCAGCTTGACCAGGGTCTTCAGCAGGTTCTGCAGGCCGAGCAGCCGCTGCTTGGCCTCGTCCCAGGTCCGGGTGATGACCAGCTTGTGGTCGGGGCGGACCCTGGCGGTGCCGGCGTTGCGCGCGATGAACTCCACCAGCCCGGCGGGGTTGGGGAAGGAATTGCCGTGGAAGCCGATGACGCAGCCCTTGGGGCCGGCCTCGATCCGCTCGATGCGGGCCTCGCGGCAGAGCTGCTTGATGGCGATGACGTCGAGCAGGTTCTCGACCTCGGCCGGCAGCGGCCCGAAGCGGTCGCCGAGCTCGGCGGCGAAGGCATCGATCTCGCGCCGGTCGACCAGGGTGGAGATGCGCCGGTAGAGCCCGAGCCGGACGCCGAGGTCGGCGACGTAGCCCTCCGGGATCAGGACCGAGGTGCCGATGGCGATCTGCGGGGTCCAGCTTTCGCCGGCTTCCTCCTCCGCCAGGCCGCGCGCCTCCGCCACCGCCTCCTCGAGCAGCTGCTGGTAGAGCTCGACCCCGACCTCGCGCACATGGCCGGACTGCTCCTCGCCCAGGAGGTTGCCGGCGCCGCGGATGTCCAGGTCGTGGCTGGCCAGGGTGAAGCCCGCCCCCAGCGTGTCGAGCGTCTGCATCACCTCCAGCCGGCGCTGGGCGGTCTCGGTCAGCATCTTGCCCGGCGGCAGCGTCAGGTAGGCGTAGGCGCGCTGCTTGCCGCGACCGATGCGGCCGCGCAGCTGGTAGAGCTGGGCCAGGCCGAACATGTCGGCGCGGTGGACGATCATGGTGTTGGCGGACGGGATGTCGAGGCCGGATTCGATGATCGTCGTCGACAGCAGGATGTCGTAGGCGCCGTCGCAGAACTCCGACATGACGGTCTCGATCTCAGCCGGCGCCATGCGGCCGTGGGCGACGGCGACCTTGGCCTCCGGCACCAGCTCGCGCAGCTGCTCGTGGATCGCCGTCAGGTCCTCGATCCGCGGGCAGACATAGAAGACCTGGCCGCTGCGGTAGCGCTCGCGCAGGATCGCCTCACGCACCACCACCGGGTCGAACGGCAGCACGAAGGTCCGCACCGCCAGCCGGTCGACCGGCGGCGTGGCGATGATGCTCATCTGCCGCACCCCCGACAGGGCCATCTGCAGGGTGCGCGGGATCGGCGTCGCGGTCAGCGTCAGGATGTGCACCTCGGCCCGCAGATGCTTCAGCTTCTCCTTCTGGGCGACGCCGAAATGCTGCTCCTCGTCGACGATGACGAGGCCGAGATGGCGGAACTTCACGTCCTTGGCCAGGACCGCGTGGGTCCCGACGATGATGTCGACCTGCCCCTCGGCCAGCATCGCCTTGACCGCCTTTGCGTTCTTGGGCGTGACCAGACGCGAGAGCTGCTCGATGCGCACCGGCAGGCCGGCGAAGCGCTGCACGAAGGTGCGGTGGTGCTGGCGGGCGAGCAGCGTGGTCGGCACGATCACCGCCACCTGGGATCCGCCGAGGGCGGCGATGAAGGCGGCACGCAGCGCCACCTCGGTCTTGCCGAAGCCGACGTCGCCGCACACCAGCCGGTCCATCGGCCGGCCGGAGCCCAGATCCTCGACCACGTCGGCGATGGCGCGCAGCTGGTCCTCGGTCTCCGGGAAGGGGAAGCGGGCGCAGAACTCGTCGAACAGGCCCTCGGGCGGCGGCATCACCTCGCCCGAGCGCACCTCGCGGGTCGCGGCCAGGCGCACCAGCTCGTCGGCGATCGCCCGGATGCGCTGCTTGACCCGCGCCTTGCGCGACTGCCAGCCGGCGCCGCCCAGCTTGTCGAGCGCCACCTCGCCGTCGCCGCTGCCGTAGCGCGACAGGATCTCGATGTTCTCGACCGGCACGAACAGCTTGTCGCCGCCGTCATAGACCACCCGCAGGCAGTCGTGGGCGGCGCCGGCCACGTCCAGCGTGACCAGCCCGTCGTAGCGGCCGATGCCGTGGTCGGCATGGACCACGAAGTCGCCGATGGTGAGCGCCGAGACCTCGGCCACGAACTGGTCGAAGTTGCGCCGCCGGCGGGTGGTGCGGGCCAGCCGGTCGCCCAGCACGTCCTGCTCGGTGACCACCGACAGCTTGTCGTCGACGAAGCCCTGCTCGATCGGCAGCACCAGCAGCGCGGTGCGGCCCGGCGCCAGCGAAGTCGCCTTCTGCCAGCGCTCCACCGTCTCGGCCGCGGTGATCCCGTGCTCGGCCAGGACCGTGCGCAGGCGCTCCCGCGAGCCGGTGCTGTAGGCGGCGACGATGGTCCGCCGCCCGGCCGCCTGCTCGGCCTGCAGGTGATCGCGCAACGCCTCGTAGACATTGGCGCCGGCCGCCCGCACGTCGCCGAACTCGCGCCCGCGCCGCCCGCCGGCATCGATCGTCCGCCCGGGCGATCCCGGGGCGTTGAAGGGGGTGGTGTGGACGACGGCGCGGTCGACCAGGGTCTCGTCCCACTCGTCCTCGGCCAGGTACAGCATCGCCGGCGGCAGCGGCCGGTAGGGGGCGCCGCCGGTGGCGGCGTTCATCATGCTGCGCCGGGTGTCGTAATAGTCGCGGATGGTGGCGAAGCGGGCGGTGACCGCCTCCTCCGCCTGGTGGTCGAAGACGACCGGGCAGGCCTCGGGCAGGTGGTCGAACAGCGTCTCCAGCCGCTCGTGGAACAGCGGCAGCCAATGCTCCATGCCGGCATACGGCCGCGCTTCGCTGATCGCGGCATAGAGCAGGTCGTCGTCGGAGATGGCGCCGAAGCGCTCGCGGTAGCCGGTGCGGAACCGCTCCACCGTCTCCTCGTCGAGGCGGATCTCGCTGACCGGCATCAGCGACATCGACGGGATGTCGCCGGTGCTGCGCTGGGTCAGCGGGTCGAAGGCGCGCATCGCCTCGATCTGGTCGCCGAAGCGGTCGATGCGGATCGGCAGCTCGGCGCCCGGCGGGAACAGGTCCAGGATGCCGCCGCGCAGCGCATACTCGCCCGCTTCGCGCACCGTGCCGACCCGGCGATAGCCGTTGCGCGCGAGGAAGGCCGTGACCTGCCCGTCCGGCAGGTCGCCGCCGACGGCGGCGTTGAGCATCGCGCCCTGGAAGAAGCTGCGCGGGGGCACCCGCTGCAGCAGCGCGTTGACGGTGGTGACCACCAGGCGGCGCCCATCGGCCGGCTGGCCGAGGCGGACCAGCGTCTCGATGCGGCGGCTGACCGCCCGCACGTTCGGCGAGGCGCGGTCGTAGGGCAGGCAGTCCCAGGCCGGGAACGGCAGGATCTCCAGCCCCGGGGCCAGGAAGCGCGCGGCCTCCACCATCGCCATCATCCGCGGCTCGTCGCGGGCGACGTGCAGGATCGGCGGGCCGGCCTCGGCGGCAAGGCGCGCCAGCACGAGCGCGTCGTAGCCCTCCGGCACGCCGGAGAGGACGACGCGACCGGGGGTCGCGAACAGGTCGCGGCGGCGGATCACGAGGCCCCGGGCAGACGGCGATGGGCGCGGATCAGCGCCAGCACGTCCGTATCGTACTCGGGCGGAACCGGCGCCAGGCCGACCAGCCAGTCGTACAGATTCGGGTCCTGCGTCTCGATCAGCGCTTCGTAGCGATCGACCTGGTCGGGCGACAGGGATTCGAGCCGGTCCGCGGCGAAGCCGCCGAGAATCAGGTCGATTTCCTTGGTGCCGCGATGGGCGCTGCGAAACAGCAGCTTCTTTAGCCGCACATCCATGGCGGTGGCGAGAGAACGTTTCCTGGGGGACAGGTCTACGGTATAGGCCGGCTCTGCCGTCCTGTCACCCGCTTTGCCGCCCCCCTGCCGCGACGAGGGATACCGCCCAGCCCGTGCGCCCCGAACCCCTGTTCCCCCTGTTCGCCCCGGTCACCAGCTTGCCCGGGGTCGGTCCCCGCCTGGCCGCGCTGGTCGAGCGGGTCGCCGGCCCGCGCGTGGTCGACCTGCTGTGGCACCTGCCGGTCGGCATCATCGACCGGCGCTACGCCCCCCGCCTGGCCGAGGTCGAGATCGGCCGGATCGCCACCCTGACCCTGCGCATCGACGCCCACCAGCCGGCCGAGGGCCGCCGCCCCTACCGCATCCTCTGCTCCGACGGCAGCGGCAGCATCGCGCTCGTCTTCTTCCATGCCCGGCGCGACCAGATGGAGCGCGCATACCCGACCGGCAGCACCCGCATCGTCAGCGGCCGGGTGGAAAGCTTCGGCGACGCCCTGCAGATGCCCCATCCTGATCGCGTCGCCCCGCCCGAGGACGCGGCATCGGTCCAGACCGTGGAGCCGGTCCATGCCATGACGGCCGGCCTGCCGCCGGCGGTGCTGCGCCGGGCGATCGCCGCCGCGGTGGAGCGCGCGCCGGCCCTGCCGGAATGGCTCGACCCGGCCTGGAAGGCCCGCCAGGGCTGGCCCGACTGGCGCGCGGCCCTGGCCGCCGCCCATGCCCCGGGCGGCGAGGCCGACCTGCTGCCGACCCTGCCCGCCCGGGCGCGGCTGGCCTTCGACGAGCTGCTGGCGAGCCAACTCGCGCTCAACCTGCTGCGCCGGCGGCAGCGCCGGGTCTCCGGCCGGCCGCGGGTCGGCGACGGCAGCCTGCAGCGTCTCGTCCTGGATGCCCTGCCCTTCACCCTGACCCGCTCGCAGCAACGCTGCCTGGCCGAGATCCTGGCCGACATGGCGACCCCGACCCGCATGCTGCGCCTGCTGCAGGGCGATGTCGGCAGCGGCAAGACCATCGTCGCCCTGCTGGCGATGCTGGCGGTGGTCGAGTCGGGCGGCCAGGCGGCGCTGATGGCGCCGACCGACCTGCTGGCCCGGCAGCACCTCGCCCGGCTGGCGCCGCTGGCCCGGAGCGCGGGGCTGGAGGTCGGCTTCCTGTCCGGCCGCGACAAGGGCAAGGCGCGGGAGGCGACCCTGGCGCGCCTGGCCGACGGCCGCCTGCGCCTGGTCGTCGGGACCCACGCGCTCTTCCAGGAGGACGTGCAGTTCCAGGCCCTGGGGCTGGCGGTGATCGACGAGCAGCACCGCTTCGGCGTGCACCAGCGCCTGCTGCTGGCCCGCAAGGGCGATGCGGTCGACGTGCTGGTGACGACGGCGACCCCCATCCCCCGCACCCTGCTGCTGACCGCCTATGGCGACATCGACGTCTCGCGCATCGACGAGAAGCCGCCCGGCCGCCGCCCGGTCACCACGGTGGTGGTTCCGGCCGAGCGGCTGGACGAGGTCGCGGGGGGCGTCGCCCGGGCGCTCGCCGCCGGGGCCAAGGTCTATTGGGTGTGCCCGCTGATCGAGGAGAGCGAGCAGCTCGACCTGGCGGCGGCGACCGAGCGGGCCGCGCAGCTGGAGAAGGCCTTCCCCGGCCGGGTGGCCCTGATCCACGGCCGAATGAAGGGACCCGAGCGTGACGCGGCGATGGCCGGCTTTGCCCATGGCGACATCGGCGTGCTGGTGGCGACCACGGTGATCGAGGTCGGCGTCGACGTGCCCGAGGCCACGGTCATGGTGATCGAGCATGCCGAGCGCTTCGGCCTGGCCCAGCTGCACCAGCTGCGCGGGCGGATCGGCCGCGGCGAGCGGCCCTCGACCTGCATCCTCCTGCATACCCCGCCGCTCGGCGAGACGGCGCGGGCCCGGCTGCGCATCATGCGCGAGACCGAGGACGGCTTCCGCATCGCCGAGGAGGATCTGCGCCTGCGCGGCGGCGGCGAGGTGCTGGGCACCCGCCAGAGCGGCCTGCCCGACTTCCGCCTGGCAGACCCCGCCGCCCATGCCGACCTGATGGAGGCGGCCCGCGACGACGCCCGCCTGATCGTCGACCGCGACCCGGAGCTGCGGACCGAGCGCGGCCAGGCCCTGCGCACCCTGCTCTACCTCTTCGAGCGCGACGCCGCGATCCGCTACGTCCGGTCGGGCTGATGGCCGCTCAGGCTGACGGCCGATCAGCCTGACGGTCGGCCGGCTCGACCGACAGCTCCGCCGCCGGATGGCGCTCCGGCGGCACGACGATGCCGCCGGACAGGACCACCTTCAGCCCGTCCTCGACCGACATGTCGAGGCGGACGATCTGGCGGTCCGGGACATAGACGAGGTAGCCGGAGGTCGGCATGGGGGTGGTCGGCACGAACACGCCGACCAGTTCGCCCGAGGGCGTGTGCTGCACCGCCTCCAGCCGGGCGCCGGTGACGAAGCCGATGCTCCACATCTCCGGGCGCGGGAACTCCACCAGCACCACCTCGCGGAAGGCGTTGGACTTCTGCGCCAGCATCGTCTCCATCAGCTGCTTGATCGCGCCGTAGACGCCGCGCAGGAACGGCGTGCGGGCGAAGATCGCCTCGCTGAGGCGCAGCAGCAGCGCCCCGACATAGCCGGCCGCGAAGGCGCCGATCAGGGTCACCAGCGCGAAGGCGATCACCAGGCCGAGGCCGGGGATCGAGAACGGCAGGTAGGTCTCGGGATTGTAGCGCGCCGGCAGCAGCGCGCCGACGATGTCGTCGACATAATCGATGACGAGCCAGGCGAGATAGATGGTGATGCCGATGGGTGCGGTGACCAGGACGCCGGCCAGGAAATAGGCGCGGATCCGGGCCGCCAGCCCGATCCGCCACCGCGTCAGGGTCGCCGTGCCAACCTGCCTGTCCATCGGCCAACCCTCCACCTGCGTTGCTCGATGCCAAGATCGCAAGCGGCGCCAGAGTGGCAAGCCCGGCGATCGGCGACAAGATGCAGATGGCGGCGCCGCCCCGTGGAGACACTCACCGGCGGAGATGCTGGCGGTGTCGGCCGCGACGAGGCATCCTGCCGCCCGTGATGCAACGGATGCTGAAAGCCGCAGCGATCCTGCTCGCCGCCGCCATCGTCGGTTGGGCCGGGGCCCGCGCCCAGGCCCCCGGCCCGGCGCCGCCCCCGGTCGACCTGGCCCTGGTGCTGGCGGTGGACGGGTCGAGCAGCGTCGACGCGCGCGAGTTCCGCCTGCAGATGCGCGGCTATGCCGACGCCTTCCGCAATCCGCGGGTGATCCAGGCCGCCCGCACCGGCTCGCGCGGCCGGATCGCGGTCACCCTGGTGCAATGGTCCAACCTGCACGACCAGCGCCAGGTGGTGCCCTGGACCGTCCTGGACGGCCCGGAGGCGGCCGGGCGCCTGGCCGCGGCGATCGAGGCGGCTCCGCGCGAGGTCCCGTCCGGGAGCACGTCGATCAGCGGCGCGATCGACTTCTCCGCCCGGCTGCTGCGCGACCGCCGGATCGACGCCACCCGGCGGGTGATCGACGTGTCGGGCGACGGGCTCAACAACATGGGCCGCCCGCCGTCGGCCGCCCGGGACGCCGCCGTCGAGGCCGGGATCACCGTCAACGGGCTTGCCATCACGACCGAGATCCCGGCGCTCGACATCTACTACGAGGACAACGTCATCGGCGGCAGCGGCGCCTTCGCCATCGCCACCGACTCGTTCGACAGCTTCCCCGAGGCGATCCTGAAGAAGCTCCTGCGGGAGATCGTCGAGGCTCCCGCAGGTCCCTCGCTGGCCCGATTCCCGGCCGAGCAGCCGCGGCTCAGGCCTCCAGCCGGCGCAGGTACTGGGCCACGAAGTCGAAGTCGACGAACCGGACATAGGCGTCGAGCAGGCGCTTGGTGACAGGCCCCGGCACCGCCCCGTCGGCGACCACCGCGCCGTTGATGGAGCGCACCGGGCAGATGCACAGGCTGGTGGAGGTCAGGAAGATCTCGTCGGCGACATAGGCATCGAACAGGTCGATGTCCGTCTCCTCCAGCCGGAAGCCCTCGGCATGGGCGAGGTCGATCGCCGTCTGGCGGCTGATGCCGGGCAGCACGAACTTGGCCCGCGGGGTGCGGATGACCCCATCCTTGACGACGAAGATGTTGCTGCCGATGCCCTCGGCCAGGTTGCCCGAGGTGTCGAGCAGGACGGCCCAGACGTCCGGGTCGTCGGACTTGGCCTCCAGCTCGCCGATGATCATGTTGAGGTAGTTGTGCGTCTTGGCCCGCGGGCTGAGGGATTCGGGCGGGGTGCGGCGGGTCGGCGGCACCACCACGTCGATGCCGTCGCGATAGAAGCGCGCCCGGCTCTTCAGCGGCAGGGGCGTGCATTCGATGATGACGGTCGCCCCGTCGCGCTCCTTCGTCTCGCCCGGCGCGGCGTCGACCCCGCGCGACACGCGCTGGCCGAGCCAGTAGTCGTCGTCGCCGCCCAGCAGGTGCATGTTGCGCTCCAGCACCTCCTCGGACAGGCGCGTCATCTCGAGCGGGCTCATGCCGGGGTCGATGCGGACGTAGCGCAGCGAGCTGTAGAAGCGGTCGATATGCTCCTTCAGCTTGAAGACCTGCTTGCCGAAGGTCCGCGTCATGTCGAAGACGGCGTCGCCATACTTGAACCCGCGGTCGCGGAACGACACGCGGACCTCCGATTCCGGGACGATCTTGCCGTTGAAATAGGCGACGCGCTGGTTGGACAGATTGGACATCGAGGAGGGATCCCGTCGGGTGGCGACGGGCGGTAACGCTATCAGAGCCGCCGGGCCGAGGGGAATAGGCTCCCTCCCCCGTCAGCCCGACTTGCTGCCGCCCCAGCTGTAGCGGCGGCGATCCATCACCGTCTTCAGGGCCAGGGTCTTCAGCGAGGATTCCTCGCCGCGCCGGCTGAGGCGCGCATAGAGGATGCCGTCGCGGCCCTCATAGACGTCGGCGATCCGCCACCGGGTCGGGAACACGGAGACCGTCTCCACCTCCTGGCCGATGAATTCGTCGTTGTGCATCGCTGGTATTTCCTCCGGGACGGTGACGGGCGGAACGGGCGCCGTCACTTGGGAACGTCCCGGAGAGCGATCAAGCTCCGCGACCGGTCGTCACAGGCTCTGCCGCGAGCGTTCGAGGGCCGCCAGGTCGGGCTCGACGCCGATCCCGGGCGCGTCGGTCAGGACGAAGGCGCCGTCGCGCAGAACCGGGAAAGGCCGAGCGAACAGCGTGCGCAACGGGTTTTCGTTCGCATCCACCTCGAGCATGCCCGGACCGCCCACGGCGGCCAGGATATGGGCCGACGCCAAGAGCCCGATGCCCCCCGATAAAAAATGCGGACAGTAGTCGAGGCCGGCCGCGACGATCGCCCGGCCGACCTCCGTGCAGCCGCTGACCCCGCCCCACTTGATGGCATCGGGCTGGACCACGCCGAACGCGCCGCTGGCGACGGCGGCCGCGAACTCCGCGCGGCTGCGCATATTCTCGCCGGCCGCGAGCCGCATCGGTGCCGCCCGGGCCAGGCGCTGCCAGTCGGCAAGCGCGGTGTCGGCCATCACCGGCTCCTCCAGCCAGTAGAGGCCGAAGGGCGCCATGGCCGCGGCCATGTCCGTCGCCTCGTCGAGCGACCAGGCCTGGTTGGCATCCGCCATCAGGCGCGCGTCCGGCCCCAGCTCGGCCCGCATCGCCGCCAGGTTGGCGAGGTCGCGGTCGCGGCCGAAGCCGATCTTCAGCTTGAAGCCGGCATAGCCCTCCGCCCGCTTGGCCGCCGCCATCCGCTCCGGCCGGTCCGGGTTGATGCCGCTGGCATAGGCCGGCACGGGACGTACCGCCCCGCCGAGTGCCGCGGCGAGCGGCAATCCGGCGCGCCGGGCCGCCAGGTCCCAGACCGCGCCGTCGATGCCGGCGATGGCCTGGGCAAACGGCCCCGGCTCGTCGCATTGCAGCACCAGGACCCGGGTGCGCCGTTCCAGCCACTCGCCGACCGCCGACGGATGGTCCCAGGCGCGTCCCTGCGCCAGCGGGGCCAGCACCTCGGCCACCAGCCGGGCGCGATGCTCGGCCCCCGGCGGCGGCCAGTTGCAGAAGACCTCGCCCCAGCCATGGTGGCCGGCATCGTCCTCGACCCGGACCAGGACGCAGGGACGGTCGTGCATCACCCCGAAGGCGGTGCGCACCGGCGGGTCCGCCGGCACGCGATAGGCCGCCGCCTCGATCCGCGTCAGGACGATCGGGCCGAGCTTCGCCATGTCAGCCGCGCAGCGCGGCATGGACGCGGCCGAAGAGGCCGTCCACCGCCTCCTTGGCGATCCAGCGGGTGACCACCACGACGTCGCTCGCCGGGTCGACCCAGACCACGTTGCTGCCGGCGCCGACCGCGGCGAAGCCGGTCGCGGGCGCGCTCGGATACATGCCCCGGTCGGTGTTGAGCCACCACATGTAGCCATAGACCGGCTTCAGGCCGCAGGGGGTGAGCGAGCGGCGCACCCATTCGGGCGAAATCAGCTGGCGGCCGCCCCAGCGCCCGCCGCGCTGCATCAGCAGCCCGACCCGGGCATGGTCGAAGGAGTTGATGAAGAGCCCGCCGCCCCAATGGCCGCCGCCGGAGACGGACTGGATCTGCTTGCCGTCGATGTCGACCCAGGAGTTGCGGTAGCCGTGCCATTCCCAGCTGTCGGATGCGCCGATCGGGCCCATGATCTTCTCGTTGATCAGGTCGGGCAGGCCGCGCCGCCACAGGCGCAGCAGGGCAAGCGCCAGGCGGTTGACGCGGACGTCGTTGTATTCCCAGTGGGTCCCCGGCGCCTGGAGCGGCCGCGCCTCGCCCTTGCGGGCGTTCTGCCCCTCGCTCGCCAGGTCGCGGTTGCGGTCGACCAGGTCGGGCTTGCTCCACATCTCCCCTTCCCACTCGCTGGTCAGCTGGAGCAGGTGCTCCCAGGTGACGGCGGCATTGTGCGGCGGATCGAAGCCGCCATCGTCCACCAGCTCGCGCACCGGCCGGGTCGGGTCCGGCAGCAGGCCGGCGTCGAAGGCCAGGCCCGCGCACAGGGACAGGTAGCTCTTGCTGGCGCTGAAGGTCATGTCGACCCGGGCCGGATCGCCCCAGGCGGCGGCGATCCGCCCGCCGCGCAGGACCAGCCCCGACGGGCCGCCGCGCGGCCTGGTCGGGCCGATGATCTCGTTCCACGGCGGCGGCTCGAAATGGCCCTTGCCGATCTGGAGCGCCAGATCCCGCTCCCATGGCGTTTCGTTGGCCTCGGCGAAGGCGACCGCGTCGGCCAGGGCTGCCGGATCGAAGCCGGCATCGGCCGGCGCGATGCGCGCCCAATCCCCCGAGGCGGGCGGTTCGTATTCGGCAAGCATGGTCATGGGGCTTCCTCTGGATCGATTGCGGCCCGAAAGTCGCATGGAACGCCAAGCGCAGGAAAGTGACCGACGAGGTTTTCGCAAAGGAGGTGGACGATGCGTTGGCACCGATGGATCACGCGGATCGCATGCCTGGCCACGGCCGTCCTGGCCACCGCTGGCCCAGCCTGGGCCAGCTGCGGCGTCATCGCCGGCACCGCGCCCCGCCCGCAGTTCGCCGCGTTGCAGGCCGCAGCGCTCGGCCCGGATCAGGTCCGGCTCGCCTTCATCGGCCATGCCAGCTTCCTGATCGAGACGCCGGAGGGGGCGACGGCGATCACCGACTACAACGGCTACAACCGCCCGGCGGGGCTGGTGCCGGACATCGTCACCATGAACAACGCCCATTCCACGCACTTCACCGACGACATCCCGCCCGGCGTGCGCCACGTGCTGCGCGGCTGGGACCCGGGCGGCGGCATGGCCGTGCACAACGTGCAGTGGCGCGACCTGCGCGTCTTCAACGTGCCGACCAACGTGCGGGACTACGGCAGCGCCGGCACCCGGCAGAACGGCAACTCGATCTTCGTCTTCTCCGCCGCCGATCTGTGCATCGCCCATCTGAGCCACATCCACCACACCCTGACCGACACCCACCTGCGCGAGCTGGGGCCGATCGACGTGCTGCTGGCCCCGGTCGACGGGTCGTGGACGATGAGCCAGGAGGACGTGCTGACGGTGATCGGCCAGATCAAGCCGCGGCTGGTCGTCCCCATGCACTTCATCGTCTCGAACGTGCTGGAGCGGTTCCTCGCCCAGGCCGCCCCCCGCTACCCGGCCCGCTTCTCGCCGGAGCCGGAGGTGCTGCTGACCCGCGCCGCCCTGCCCCGGCAGACCGAAATCCTGGTCCTGCCGGGGCACTGACGGCCGTCTCGCTATCGCGCCATCCCGACCGCGTTGGCGACGATGCGGTGGCCGGCCCGGTCGCCCAGCGACATGATCGATTCGGGGTGGAACTGCACCCCGGCCAGCGGCAGCGTCGCATGCTCCAGCGCCATCGGCACCCCGTCGGCGGAGACGGCGGTGACGCGGAAGCCGTCCGGCACCCGACCCGGATCGACATAGAGCGAGTGGTAGCGGCCGATCGTCACCTCGTCCGGCAGCCCCTCGAACAGCCGCCCGCCGTCCAGCCGGATCCGGCTCGGCCGGCCGTGGGCGGGCGTGTCGAGTTGCGCCAGGCGGCCGCCGAAGCGCTCGCCCAGGGCCTGGAGGCCGAGGCACACCCCGAAGATCGGCACCCCGGCCGCCAATGCCGCGTCGATCGTGCGGTCGATCGCGAAGTCGGCCGGGCGCCCGGGACCAGGCGACAGCACCAGCAGGTCGGGTGCGCGCTCCGCCAGCGCCGCCAGCGCCCGGCCGTGGCGCACCACCTGCACCTCGGCCCCGGTCTGGCGGAAGAAATCGGCCAGGGTGTGGACGAAGCTGTCGTCATGGTCGACCAGCAGCAGGCGCTTGCCGGCGCCGGGCCGACTTGCCTCCGTCGCCACGACCGGGGCGGCGGCGGGCTGGCGGATCGCCTGGAACAGGGCGGCCGCCTTGATCCGGCACTCGGCATCCTCGGCCGCGGGGTCGCTGTCCCACAGCAGGGTGGCGCCGACCCGGATCTCCGCCAGCCCGTCCTTCATGCGGATGGTGCGGATGGTGAGGCCGGTGTTCATCGCCCCGTCGAAGGTCAGGCAGCCGATCGCCCCACCGTACCAGCGCCGCGGCGTGCGCTCGTGGTCCTCGCAGAACTGCATCGCCCACAGCTTGGGCGCGCCCGTCACCGTCACCGCCCAGGCATGGCTGAGGAAGGCGTCGAGCGCGTCATAGCCCGGCCGCAATTCCCCCTCCACATGGTCCACCGTATGGATCAGCTTCGAATAGAGTTCGATCTGCCGCCGCCCCAGCACCTTGACCGAGCCCGGGACGCAGACCCGTGCCTTGTCGTTGCGGTCGACGTCGGTGCACATGTTGAGCTCGTACTCGTCCTTGGCCGAGTTGAGCAGCAGGCGGATCTGCTCGGCGTCGCCGATCGGGTCGCGGCCGCGGGCGATGGTGCCGGAGATCGGGCAGGTCTCGACCCGCCGCCCGTCGCAGCGCACGAACATCTCGGGCGAGGCGGAGACCAGGAACTCCCCGTCGCCGAGGTTGATCAGCGCCGCATAAGGCGCGGGGTTGTTGCGGCAGAGGGTGGCGAAAACCTCGGCCGGGGTCGCCGCACACGGTTCGCGGAAGAGCTGGCCCGGCACCGCCTCGAACAGGTCGCCGCGCGCGAAATGCGCCCGCGCCCGCTCAACCAGCGCGGCATAGGCGCCGGGCTCGTGGTCGGCCGAGGGCTGGTGCGGCTCGATGCGGTAGGGTGCGGCGACCGGTGGCCGGTCGATGCCGACGGTCGAGCGCCCGGCGAGCGCGAAGTCGTATTCCAGCTCCACCGCGCGCTCGGTGCGGCGGTCGACCAGCACCAGCCGGTCCGGCAGGTAGAGCACGATGTCGCGCTGGTCGGCATCGCGCTCGCGGCGGCGCTCGATGTCCTCGAGCTGGAAGACGAGGTCGTAGCCGAAGGCGCCGTAGAGGCCGAGATGGCCGTCGGCATCGCTGCCGAAGGCCGCCACCAGCCAGCGCAGCACGCTGAACACGCTCGGCCGCCGGGTCCGCTCCTCCTCGAAGGCGACCGCGCCGTCGCCCAGCACCTGCCCGGCCAGCCGGTCCGGCGTCCGCTCCGACACCGCCAGCAGCCCGTCCGGCAGGGCCGATGCCGCGAAATCCAGCAGCAGGCGCCCGCGAGGGTTGAGCGCCGTCAGGCGCACGGCGCGGCCGACCGTCTCGATCGCCAGCGGCGGGTCGACGAAGCCGAAATCATAGCGGCTGTAGCGTCCGGGATACTCGACCCCGGACGAGAACAGGGCTCCGCGGCGGCCGTCGAGCGCGCTCGCCAGCCGGGCGAGCGCCGGCTCGGCATCGATCGGCCGGGCCCGGCGCACGACCTCCAGCCCGCCGCGGCTGCGGTAACGGATTTCGCCGGCTCGGTCGGACAGATTCCATTTCACGCCTGCATCTCCTCCAGAAAAGAGGCCATGACGCAGACGAGAAAAAGGGCCGCCCGCACCATGGCCGGCAGCCCTCGAAAGCGAAAACGCGCGTCAGGGACCGCCTAGAAGGCGGGCCACCAAAGTCCGGTGAAGGACGCGCGGATCGACATGGACGGGATCAAACGGCGCCGGCGGGGCGTTTGTCAAGCGGATAGGACCGGCCGCGCAGGGTTGCCGCGTCCGCCAGCGCCAGCCGACCGCCTGGAACACACCGATGAATCTCTGGACCATCGCCTTCGCCATGTTCGTCATCGGCACGACATCGCTCTCGGTGCTGGGCATGGCCGGCGAGATCACCCGCGCCTTCGGCGTCCCGCCGGGCGGGGCGGGGTGGCTGACGACGCTGTTCGCGGGCACCTTCGCGGTGGCCGCGCCCGCGATCCAGCTGCTCGGCCGCGGCCGGCGCCGGCCCCTGATCCTGGCCGGGCTGGCCCTGCTCGCGGCCGGACTGGCGTGGGGAAGCCTGGCGGACCGCTTCTCCCACCTGCTGCTGTCACGGGCGTGCGCGGCGATCGGCGGGGCCCTGGTGGCACCGGCCGGCGCGGCGCTGGCGATCGCGCTGGTACCGGAAGAGCGTCGCGGCCGGGCCCTGGCGACGGTCTTCGCCGGGTTCACGCTGGCCACCGTCGGCGGCGTGCCCCTGGCCACCTGGCTCGCGCAAGGCCTGGGCTGGCGCGGCGCCATGGGGGCGATCGCGGGCCTGGCGGTCCTGTGCCTGCTCGCCGCCGCGATCGCCATCCGGGATCCGGAAGAGCCGCCATCGGGGGGTGGCCGTGCCGCCATCGCGCACCTGCCGTTCCGCCCGCTCGCGGCGATGCTGGCGACGACCGGTGCCGTCCTGGCGGCGCAGTTCACGGTCTATGCGGTGATGGCCGCGGTCCTGGTCGAACGCTTCGCCCTGCCGGAGCCCATGCTGCCGGCGGCGATGCTGGCGTTCGGGATCGCCGGCGTCGGCGGCAACGCGGCCGCGGGAGCAGCGGCCGACCGGGTCGGCGCGGGGGCGGTCGTCTGGGCCGGCATGGGCGGGCTCGGCCTGATGCTGGCGGCGCTGGCCTTCGACCTCGGCCCGCTGCCCGCGGCCGCCGCCCTGGCGGGCTGCGCCTTCGCCGGCACGCTGTTCACCGCGCCGCAGCAGTCGCGGCTGGCGGGGCTGGTGCCGCCGCCGGCCCATTCCCTGGTCCTGGCGCTCAACTCGTCGGCCAGCTACCTCGGCATCGGCCTGGGCGCCGCGCTGGCCAGCCTGCTGTTCGGGGCGGCCGGGCCGGCGGCGCTGCCGATCGCCGCCCTTGCCGTGCTGGCGCTTGCGGCACTGGCGAACCGGGCCGCACCCGCCCACCCGAAACCCTCCTGGAGTCCCGACCGATGACGATCCCCGCCCGCATCGCCGCCATCCTGCTGCCGGTCCTGGTCGCCGGCTGCGCCGCGCCCGGAGCGGCCGACCGCGCCGGCAGCCTGGGCGGCACCGCCTGGCAGGCGATCCGCCTGTCGGACGGCACCGTACCCGATGACCCGAGCCGCCTGACGGTGGTGTTCGGCGCCGACGGCCGGGCGATCGTCCGTGCCGACTGCAACCGCGGCAGCGGCACCTGGCAGTCCTCCGGGCCGGGCCGGCTCACCTTCGGTCCGGTTGCCACCACCAAGATGGGCTGCCCGCCCGGGTCGCTGGGCGATCGCTTCCTGGCCGACCTGACCCGCGCCGGCGGCTACTCGGCCGGTGCCGACCGGCTGGAGATCGCGATCCCGAACGCGTCGGGCCGGCTCGTCCTGCGACCGGCCCGGGCACAGCCATAGGCCGGCGCATGCCGGGCCGGGGTGGACACGAACAGGTCGCGGCGGGCGGCGCGGCCGGTCAGCCCGCCTCGGGCAGCCGCGCCGCCGCCGCCGCCCGGGAGATCAGGAAATCCAGCGCCCCTTCGATGTCCTTCTCCATGGAGCGCCGCGCGGCCGCACCGTCATGGCGCTCCAGCGCCTCCAGCGTCACCTGCCGGTGGCGGCCGCGGTCGCGCGCGGCGAAGGCCGGGAACAGGGCATGGGTGTGCGGGGCGGTGCGCAGCCACAAGCCCTCGATCATCCGCACCAGGTGCGGCATGCCCGCCGCCCGGTAGATCGAGAAGTGCCAGCGGTTGATGCGGGTGATCATGCCCTTGACGTCGCCCCGGCCGCGCCAGGCGACGATGTCCGCCTCCAGCCGCCACTGCTCGGCCAGGAAGGCCGGGGTGGCGCCGAGGGCGGCCTGCTCGGCCGCATGGCCCTCCAGCATCAGGCGGATGGTCTTCAGTTCGCCCAGCTCGTCCGCCGACAGGTTGGGCACGCGGATCCAGCGGTTGGGCGAGACCTCGAGCGCCCCCTCGGCCGCCAGCCGCCGCACCGCCTCGCGGATCGGCGTCCAGCTCATGCCGAGATCGCCGGCCAGGCCGCGGATCGTCACCTTCTCGCCCGCGGCCAGCCCGCCCGACATCAGGACGGCGCGGATCTGGCGGTAGGCCGCCTCCTGCAGCGTCTCGCGCTCCACCGCCTCGAACGGGGTCGGCACCGCCTCAGCCCCGGCCGGCGCCGAGCCGGCGCTCCAGCCGCTGGCTGTAGGCGGACATCAGGGCGCAGAAGACGAGATAGATCGAGGCGACGAACAGGTACGCCTCGACATAGAGCCCCCACCAGGTGGAATCGCTCTTGGCGGCGTTGGCCGAGCCGAGCAGGTCGAACATGGCGATGATCAGCACCAGGGAGGTGTCCTTGAAGGCGCCGATGAAGATGTTGACCAGGGCCGGGATGACGACGCGCAGGGCCTGCGGCAGGACCACCAGCCGCATGGTCCGCCAGTAGCCGAGCCCGAGGGCGGCCGCCGCCTCGTACTGGCCGGCCGGGATCGCCTGCAGGCCACCGCGGATCGCCTCGGCCATGTAGGCGGCGAAGAACAGGATGAAGGCGATCTGGGCCCGGGCCAGCTTGTCGACGTCGACCCCGGGCGGGACGATCAGCGGGAACAGCACGATCGCCATGAACAGGAGGCCGATCAGCGGCACCCCGCGGATCAGCTCGATATAGGCGACCGACAGCCAGCGCACCACGGGCATGGCGGAGCGCCGGCCGAGCGCCAGCAGGATCGCCAGCCAGAAGGCGCAGAAGGCCCCGACCACCGACAGGATCAGGGTCAGCGGCAGGCCGCCCCACAGCCGCACCTCGACCGGCTCCAGGCTGGCGCCGCCGCGCAACAGCCAGGCGATCAGCGCGACGGTGGCGAACCAGCCGCCCAACAGCCGCCGCGGCCGCGCCGCCAGCCGGAACGCATGGGGGAAGCAGGTCGCCGCCACCATCGCGAAGAACAGCAGCATGGCGAGCGCCGGGCGCCACTGCTCCTCGTAGGGATAGGGCCCGAACAGGATCAGGCGGTACTTGGCCTGGAGGAACGCCCAGCAGGCGCCGGCCCCCTGCAGGCACTGCTCGGCGGTGGCCGGCGCCCATAGCGCATCGACCACCAGCCAGCGGACCATGCCCGGCACGCTTTCGACCAGGAGCCACAGGATCAGCAACGTGACGGCGGTGTTGGCGACGCCGCCGAACAGGTTACGCCAGACCCAGCGGCCGGCCCGCGCCGGCCAGCCCAGGGGGGATACGGGGGCGAGGATGGTCATCCGGCGCCTATCGCTCGACCAGGGCGATGCGCCGGTTGTAGGCGTTCATCAGGAGGGCCGTCAGCAGGCTGAGGGTCAGGTAGACCGCGACCACGACCGCGATGCATTCGATCGGCCGGCCGGTGTCGGCCGAGACCACGGTGTAGACGCGCATCAGATCCGGGTAGCCGACGGCGACCGCCAGCGAGCTGCTCTTGGTCAGGCTGAGATACTGGCTGGTCAGCGGCGGCACGATGATCCGCATCGCCTGCGGCATCACCACCAGGCGCAGCGTCAGCAGGCGCCCGAGGCCGAGCGACTGCGCCGCATCGATCTGGCCGCGGCGCACGCCGAGGATGCCGGCGCGCATCGTCTCGGCCATGAACGCGGCGGAATAGAACACCAGGCCGAACAGGATCGAGGCGAATTCCGGGCTCATCGTGTGCCCGCCGCGGAAGTTGAAGCCGCCCAGCACCGGCAGGTCGAGGGCGAACGGCGCCCCGCCGGCCACGAACACCGCGACCGGCAGGCCGGCCAGCAGGGCCGCCGTGCCCCAGCCGGTGGCGGGGCGGATGCCGGTCGCCTCCTGGATCCGGCGGGCGCGGCGCTGCAGCCACCAGGTCCCGACGAGCCCGAGCCCGAAGGCGGCGGCCGCCCAGATGTGCGCCGGCTCGACGACCAGCGACGGCAGCATGAAGCCGCGGTTGCTGAGGAACACCCCGGGCAGCGGCGACCAGGCGAGGCGCGGCGCCGGCAGGACCTGGGCGAAGGTGATGTGCAGGAAGAGCAGCTGGAGCAGCAGGGGCGTGTTGCGGAACAGCTCGACATAGGCCCAGGCGAGCCTGGACAGCAGCCAGTTCGGCGACAGCCGGGCCAGCGCCAGCAGCATCGCCAGGATGGTCGACAGGATGATGCCGAGCACCGCCACATGGATGGTGTTGACCATGCCGGCCAGGTAGGCGCGGAAGATGCTCTGCCCCGGCTCGAAGCCGATCAGGTTCTCGCCCACCTCGAACCCGGCCGGCTGGGCCAGGAAGTCGAAGCCGAACTGGATGCCCATGCGCGGCAGGTTCTGGCGCACGTTGCCGACCAGCCAGGCCAGCGCCGCCAGCACCGCGAGCGCCAGCACCGCCTGCCAGAAGGCACGGCGCACGCCGCGGCGGTTGAACCAGCGCGATGCCGGGGCGCGGCCCGGCGGGGATGCGGACAGGCTGGCCATCGGAGCGGCCGGCGCGGTGGCGCGCCGGCCTTTCCCCAAGCGTTAGATCAGCGCCAGTTCGGCGCCCATTGCAGCCCGCCGTCGCGTTCCAGCGCGTTGATGCCGCGCGGCAGCTTCAGGGGCGAGGCCATGCCGAAGTTGCGTTCCCAGACCTCGCCATAGTTGCCGACCGCCTTGATGATCTTGGCCGGGAAGTCGTCGGTCAGCCCCATCTTCGAGCCGAGGTTGCCTTCCACGCCCAGGAAGCGCCGCACCGCCGGGTCCTTGGACTTCATCATCTCGTCGACGTTCGCCTGGGTGATGCCCATCTCCTCGGCGGTCACCAGGGCGTAGTGCGCCCAGCGGGCGATGCCGCTGAACTGCGGGTCGTTGTCGCGCACGACCGGGCCCATGTGCGACTTGTAGAACAGCTCGCTCAGGATGATGTGGTCGCCGGGGGCGCGCAGGCGGCTGCGCCGGGCGGCCAGGAAGGGCGGCTCGGAGGTGACGACGTCGCAACGCCCGGCCTCGTACTGGGCATACATGTTGGTGACGTTGTCGACCACGACGGGCGTAAACGTCATGCCGCGCGGCCGGAAATAGTCGGCGATCTGGCTGTCAATGACGGTGCCGGCCAGCACGCAGATGGCCGCCCCGTTCAACCCCTTGAGGTCGGTGACGCCGGCCCGCTTGTGGACCATGAAGCCGTACCCGGAATAGAGCGTCGGTCCGACGAAGTCGAAGCCGAGCTCGGTGTCCCGGCTCATCGTCCAGGTGATGGCGCGCGCCGCCACCTCCGCCTCGCCGGCCCGGACCGCCGGCATCGACTGGGCGAAGCCCATGGGCACGAACTCCACCGCCTCGCCCGAACCCAGGATGGCGGCCGCCAGCGCGCGGCAGTAGTCGACGTCGAAGCCTTCCCAGCGCCCCTTGTCGTTGAGCTGGGCGATGGCGACCGAGCCTTCGGCGACCACGCATTTAAGCTTGCCGCGCTGCTTGACCGTCTCCAGCGTCGAGGCCGCCTGGGCCGACAAGGCGAAGCCGCCCGCGAGCAGGGCCACCACGGCCGTCATGCAGAACTTCTTCAACATCCCCGTATCTCCCCGTTTGTTGGACCTGCGCGATCGTGCGGCCGTCCTGGCGGGCTGCCAGCCGGGCCGCCTTCTGATACGTCGGTTCCTGGTACGTCCGCTTCCGCTCTGTCCGCTCCCGGTATGTCCGCTCCTAGTACGTCCGCTCCTCGGCCGCGGCGGCGACCGGTGCCACCCCGCGCGCCTCCGCCACCGCCGCCCGCAGGTCGGCCAGGTAGGGCTCGACCATGCGCTCGTGGTTGGGGTTGAGGGCGAGGTGGATCCCGGCCGGCTCCGTCTGCCGGCCGATCAGCCAGCCGCGCCGGCCCATGGCGTCGGCCACCGCACCGATGTCGAGCCCCGGATCGATCGACCGGTAGACGAAGATGCAGAGGTCGTGCGGCTCCAGCACCGCCAGCCCGTCGATGGCGTTGATGCCGGCGACGAGCCGCTCCTTGGTGCCCATGATCGCCTTCGCGCAGCGCAGGTAGCCGTCCTCGCCCAGATAGTTCATGACCGCCCAGGCCGCCGCCACCGCCCCGCCCGGCCGCGAGCCCTGGCTGGTCAGGGCCGCATACTTGCCGCGCTCCCAGTTGTCGAACTCGAACAGCTGGTACTGCTGCCACGCCTTGTCGCGCAGCAGCATCAGCGAGGCGCCCTTGGCCGTCATGCCGTACTTGTGCAGGTCGGCCGACATGCTGCAGACGCCCGGCACGTCGAACTCGAAGGGCGGGATGTCGTAGCCGAGCCGGCGGACGAAGGGTGCCAGGAAGCCGCCGACGCAGGCGTCGACATGCAGCCACAGGCCGCGCCGCTCGGCCAGCGCGCCCAGCTCGGTGATCGGGTCGAAGACGCCGAACGGATAGTTGGGCGCCGAGCCGACGATCATGATCGTCTCGGGCGTGATCGCCCGCTCGATGGCGCCCACGTCGGCGCGCATGTCGTTGCGCGTGGTCGGCACCCGGACGACCTTGGCGCCCAGATAGTGCGCGGCGCGGTCGAAGGTCGGGTGGGCGGTGCGCGGCAGGACGACGGTCGGCCGGTCGATCCCCTTCTCGGCGCGGGCCTTGTTGCGCGCCGTCAGCATGGCCAGGAAGATGCTCTCCGAGCCGCCGGAGGTGAAGCAGGCGCCGCCCGAAGGGGGCGCCTTCAGCAGGTCGAGGCCCATGGCCAGGACCTCGTCCTCCAGCTTCTTCAGGCTGGGGAAGGCGCGCTGGCCCATGGCGTTCTCGGTCCAGTAGGCCGTGTAGGCCTCCTGCTGGACCCGCATCAGCTCGTCGTCGAGGAAGTAGTAATAGACGGCCATCCGGCCGTCGCGCCACGAGTAGTCGCCGGTCTTGGCCGCCTCCAACTCGTCCTTCAGCACGGCCCAGGGCCGCCCCTTCTGCGGAATGCTGGTCACGGGACTTTGCCTCCCCCCACTTGCCGCCATGGGCATGTGATGTGTGATCACATCGCCGGATCGTGCCGCGGTTGTGCCGCGACTGCAAGTCCCGCATTCGGGACCGGCAGGACGCATTCGGCCTTCATGAATCTGTCATGTTACCGTTATCGTGGCGTCATCCGTTCCTCCCACTCTCCCGCGCCATCCACCCTCGAACCGGAGACGACGATGATCGCAAGGCGAACGCTGCTGGGTGCCGCCGGCGCCGCAACCCTGGCCCTCGGCATGGCCGCGGCCGGCATCGGGACGGCCAGTGCCGCCCCGCGCGAGATCAACTTCTGGTATCCGCTGGGCGGGGCCATCGGCGACCTGATCGTCAAGATGACGAACGATTTCAACGCCTCGCAGGCCGACTACAAGGTCGTGCCGCAGTTCAAGGGCACCTACGACGAGACCTTCAACGCCGCGGTCGCCGCCTACCGGGCCAAGAAGCACCCGCACCTGCTGGTCGGCATCGGCGCCGGCAGCCTGAACCTGATGCTGTCGGGCGCCATCTATCCGGTCGAGGACCTGATGAAGGATGCCGGCCATTCGATCGATTGGTCGGGCTTCGTGCAGCCGGTGCTCAACTACTACCGCACGCCCGAGGGCAAGCTGCTCTCCCTGCCCTTCAACTCCTCGACGCCGATCCTCTGGTACAACAAGGACGCGCTCGACAAGGCCGGCCTCAAGGAGCCACCGAAGACCTGGGACCAGGTCGGCGAATACGCGGCCAAGCTTCGCCAGTCCGGCTTCGAGTGCGGCTACACCAGCGCCTGGCAGGTGTGGGTCAACATCGACAACTACAGCTTCCTCCAGGACGTGCCGGTCGCCACCCAGGCCAACGGCATGGCCGGCCTCGATACCGAGTTCCTGTTCAACAAGACCCGCGTCGTCCAGCACATCGCCCGCATCCAGGAATGGGGCAAGGACGGCCGCTTCCTCTATACCGGCCGGGCCTGGCAGGGCGCACACGGCGCCTTCTCGTCGGGCAAGTGCGCGATGATGACGGAAAGCTCGGCCGGCTTCGCCGGTATCAAGCAGGCCGCCAAGTTCACCTTCGCCGCCTCGCCGCTGCCCTATGAGAAGGACGTGACGCCGAAGAACAGCCTGATCGGCGGCGGCTCGATCTGGGCCATGGCCGGCCACCCCAAGGAGGATTATGCGGGCGTCGCCGCCTACCTCGCCTTCCTGACCAGCACCGACCGCCAGGTCGAATGGCACAAGGGCACGGGCTACATCCCGATCACCAAGGCCGCCTACGAGAAGGCCAAGGCCGAGGGCTACTACAAGGAGAACCCGCACCAGGAGGTCGCCATCCTGCAGCTCTCCCGCGAGGGTGCGACCGAGAACACCAAGGCGGTGCGCCTCGGCAACTACGTGCAGTACAACGCAGCACTCGAAGACGAGCTGGAGAACATCTGGTCGAACAAGAAGACCGCCCAGCAGGGCCTCGACGACGCGGTCCGCCGCGGCAACGAGATCCTCGCCCGCTTCGCCCAGCAGAACCGCAAGCGCTGAGCCGGAACGGGGCGGCCGGGCCACCCAGCCGCCCCATTCCCCTGATCGGTAGACCGGCATGATCGGCAAGAAGGTCGTCTTCCGCAGCCGCGGGCTGCCGCTGCTCCTGCTAGCGCCGCAGCTCCTGGTGATCCTCGTCTTCTTCTTCTGGCCGGCCGGCCAGGCGGTGTTCCAGGCATTCCACCTGGCCGACCCGTTCGGCCAGCATTTCGAGTATGTCGGGCTGGAGAACTTCCGCATGCTCTTCTCCAGCCCCGAATACTACGACTCGCTGTGGGCGACGGCGGTGTTCAGCACCGGCGTCGCCGCGGTCTCGCTCGGCTCGGGGTTGCTGCTGGCCACCTTCGTCGACCATATCCGGCGCGGCCGGGCCGTCTACAAGAGCCTGATCATCTGGCCGTACGCGGTGGCGCCGGTGCTGGCGGGCGTGCTGTGGCTCTTCCTCTTCCACCCGATCTACGGCGTGGTCGCCTTCGCGCTCGCCCGCGGCGGCATGGCCTGGAACCCGCTGCTCGACTCCAACCAGGCGATGGCGCTGGTGGTGATGGCGGCGGCCTGGAAGCAGGTCAGCTACAACTTCGTCTTCTTCCTGGCCGGGCTGCAGGCGATCCCGCGCTCGGTGATCGAGGCGGCCGCGATCGACGGGGCCGGGCCCATGTACCGCTTCCGCACCATCATCCTGCCGCTGCTCACCCCCACGACCTTCTTCCTGCTGGTCATCAACCTCGTCTACGCCTTCTTCGACACCTTCGGCATCATCCACGCCGTCACCCATGGCGGGCCGGGCGGGGCCACCAACATCCTGGTCTACAAGGTGTTTGCCGACGGCTTCATCGGCCAGGACCTGGGGTCGTCCGCCGCCCAGTCGATCGTGCTGATGGTGATCGTCGTCAGTCTGACGGTGCTGCAGTTCCGCTTCCTCGAGCGCAAGGTCCACTACGGATGATCGAGAACAACCGGACGCTCGCGCTCGTCGCCCACGCTTTCCTGCTGCTCGGCGTCGCCACCGTCGGCTTCCCGCTCTACTACGCCTTCGTCGGCGCCAGCCTGCCGATCCAGGAGGTGCTGCAGGTGCCGATGCCGCTGGTGCCGGGCGACCGGCTGCTGGAGAACATGGCGGCGGCCTGGGACAAGGGATCGTTCGGCCGCCAGCTCGTCAACTCCGCGATCATGGCGCTGGTCATCGCGGTCGGGAAAATCGCGATCTCGCTGCTGTCGGCCTTCGCCATCACCTATTTCCGCTTCCCGTGCCGTACGCTGGCCTTCTGGGCGATCTTCGTCACCCTGATGCTGCCGATCGAAGTGCGGATCGTGCCGACCTACGAGGTGGCGGCCAACGCGCTCGCCCCGGTCGCCTGGCTGATGAAGGTGAGCGGCATCGACGACCTGTTCGGCGGCCGCATCACCGCCAACCTGCAATGGAGCCTGCTCGACAGCTATGCCGGCCTGACCCTGCCGCTGATCGCCTCGGCGACCGCGACCTTCCTCTTCCGGCAGTTCTACCTGACCATCCCGGACGACCTGGCGGAGGCGGCCAAGATCGACGGCGCCGGCCCGATGCGCTTCTTCCGCGACGTGCTCCTGCCCTTGTCGACGACCAACATCGCCGCACTGGCGGTCATCCTGTTCGTCTTCGGCTGGAACCAGTATCTCTGGCCGCTGCTGATCACCACCGACCCGTCGATGACCACCGTCGTGGTCGGCGTCGCCCGCCTCATCCCCGGCCCCGAGCCCCTGCCCGCCTGGAACGTCGCCATGGCCGGCGGCCTGGTCGCCCTGCTGCCGCCGGTCGCGGTCGTGCTGCTGATGCAGCACTGGTTCGTGAAGGGACTGGTGGATACGGAGAAGTAGGAAATGTGTCTGGGAACTTTCTAGATTATGATGAAATCATTTACTGTAACTGGGAAATCATACAACAAAACAACATTCAGATAATTTCCGCCCCCAAGATTGAGCACGAAACCCGGATAGCCACCTTCACTTGCACCATCACCACCATCGCCGGAGCCGACGTCGCCTTGACCCGAAATGCCATAGTAAGCGACTCTATCGAAAGCTTGCTGTGCCGTTAAGATTCCACTGTTGTTTATATTGGACACAAGGGCGATGCGATCTATTCCGGACGAAAAATCTTCAATAGAATCAGATCCGCTCTCGTGGGAAAATGCAAAGATATCGCGCCCAGCGTCGCCGGTAATGAACTTGTACGGCCGCTCCGAGATAGGCGTTGCGTCGCCCTCCAACCAGTCATTGCCACGATCCCCCCATATCGTATCATCGCCTAGGCCACCGTAAATTTCGTCATGCCCCTGACCTCCGTATAGGAGATCATTCCCGAGACGGCCAAAAACATAGTCATTCCCGATGTTGCCGTTGACGTGCCAGTCGTCGCCGTCGCCGCCATCGACGAAGTCGTTGTCCTGCCCGCCGCGCACGAAGTCGGCCCCTGGCCCGCCCCAGACGGAATCCCGGCCGAGGTTGCCGTTGACCGCATCGTCGCCGTCGCCGCCATACACCAGATCGTCGTCGTCGCCGGCGACCACCTCGTCGTTGCCGTCGCCGCCGAAGATGCTGTCGCGGCCGGCTCCGCCCAGCAGGAAATCATCGCCCAGCCCGCCGACGAGCTGGTCGTCGCCCGCCTCCCCGGTCAGGAAGTCGTCACCGCGGTCGCCGAAGATCCGGTCGGCGGCGATCGAGCCGACGACGGTGTCATCGCCACCAAAGGCCAGGAAGGGGTAGTTGCCGGCCGCGCCGTCCATGGTCGCGCGGTCGCTGCCGGACGTCCCGACCGGATAGGCGACGCCAGCCGGCTTGTCGAGGAAGCCGTAGTCGATCCCGGTCGCCTGCGATGCAGCGGTGACGAGATTGGCCATCGCTGTCTCGGCATCGGCCGCTTCAGGAAGTTTTGACAAGGCCGCGTAGAGCGCAACATATTCAAGCAGTCCGAAATCTTCATAGGTCTGCAGCAACAAGGAAGCTGCCACGTCTTCGGGGCCGACCAAGGGCTGCCATAAGGTGCTCTCAATAGAGTTGGACGGGCTTCCAAAAAGAGTGATTGCGTGTTCTTCCAACACTGGGGCGGCTGATTCCGCAATTCCTTGGAATGGGCCCTCAATACGATTCAGCTGGTCGAAATGAACGAATCGGAGCGCTACAGAATAGCCCATAGCAAAATCGCCGAACCTATCGAGCTTATCGCCGTACAACCAGAAATTTTGAGCAAGGCCGGAAAATACGTCTGAACTAAAAGGATCTTTCTCGTACTTCTCACCGGCTACGCGGCTTTCGTATAGTGTATTAAATTCACTATTGCCCAATTCAACGCCCGTCCTTGCAAATATCCCTCCCCACCCTCCATCGCCACCCCAGCCTCCATCGCCAAGATCTACTTCCTTTTCCAAATGCGCTATGGAAGTCTTCCCTGCATAAGACAATCCCCACGCAGGTCGGCCGCCAGCTATCTTCTCATACGTCTCATAGGCATCATCCAGATCGCTGACTAGTCGTGTAACCACATCGGCGCTGAGGGTCGCCGACTGGGTCAATAATGCCGTATGCTTTCCCACCCATGGATAAAGAGTGATATTGTCTCCATCGGACGACGTGTAGACGATCGGCGCGTCGGGCAGAATCAAGATTTTCTCCATGATAGCTTCCCCCGGTAGAGATGAGCCTGGCCAACTACCGAACCGACGTCTTCGCGATGATCCAGTCGATGTAGCTTGAGACGCGGGTGTAGACGCCGTAGGCATTGGCCCGGGCGCACCCTTCTCCCCAACTCACGACCCCGATCTGGGTCCACCGCCCCGGCCCGCCGGGGACGACCAGCGGCCCGCCGCTGTCGCCCTTGCAGGCATCCTTGGTTCCGGCCGAGTAGCCGGCGCAAAGCTGGCCGGCCCAGATCTCGCCCGGATAGGCCGACGCGCACTGCTCCATCGACACCAGCGGGAGGTCGACCTGCATCAGCGTCGGCGACGGCTGCTCGACCGACCGGCCGCTGCGCTCGCGCGTGTAGCCCCACCCGGTCACCACAGAGCACGCTCCCGGCGGCCCGAAGAGTTCGTTCAAGCGTGGCGAGGCAAGCTGGACGAGGTCGCCGCGCTCGACCGGGAACGCCGGGGCGACGGCCACCAGGGCGATGTCGTGATGGTTGTTCCCCCGGGCCCCGCGATAGCTCTCGTGCACATGGACCCGAACCGCCGGGCGGCGAACGCCGCCTTCCCGCAGGCGGCTGGTGCCTTGGAGCACGCTGAGCTCGCTCGCGGCGACCGGCACCACGCCATCCGTCACGCAATGCGCCGCGGTCAGGATCCATGCCGGGTGGATCAGCGATCCGCCGCAGATGTGCCCGCCCTTGCGCTCGAGCGAGATCTGCCAGGGCCACGAGCCGCCGGACGCCGGCTCGCCCCCGATGATGCGCGTGGTGGCCCAGTTCCGCGTGCCGTCGCTGACCGTGCAGGTGAACTGACCCTCGGCGGCCGCACCGGCCGCCGGCAGGACCATCAGGGCGAGCCCGGCCAGCCGGGCGACGCGCCGGAAGCGACGGCAGGACCGCGTCATCGCGCACCCACCCGATATCCGAGCATCGACGATGCGTAGGGCGCGCGGAACTCCCGCGACAGCGCCACGCCGCTGCCGGCGATCACCGGATAGTCCTCGGCGCCGAGCTGCTGCCCTTCGGCCTCCGTCCAATGCAGGTAGATCTTCGCCTCGCCCGCCGGCTCCGCCACCTGCAACCGGAACCGTTCGTCATCGCCGATGCAGGTACGCTGATCCGGCTGAACGGGGGCGGACCGCGCCCCTGCCGGATGGCTCAGGGAGTTCGGATACACGACCGCGTGCGCACCGGAGGCGTCGATGCTCCACAGGGTGACGAAGCCCGACCGGGTGGCCCGGAAGCAGACCACGACCTCGTCGCCGACCAGCAGCGTCGGCGATTCCCCCGGAGCGAACGCCCTGGAGGTCGCCCGCGAGGTCAGCTCGACCTGCAGGCGAACGGAGGCGAGCGACCGGTCCGGCTGGACCTGGACCGGTTGCGTTCGCTCTTCCGTCCGCGCCCCGCCCGGGAAGGAGGTGGCGACGGCGCAGGCCGCCGCCAGCCCAAGGGCCGTCCGCACGGCCCAGGCCGGGCGCCGCATCACCGGGCCCGGACGAACTCGACCCGACGGTTCTGGGCGTCCGTCGGCAGGGTTCCGGGGATCGTGCGGCTTTCGCCATAGCCGATCGAATGCAGCCGGCCGCTGCCGACGCCCCGCGATGCCAGGAACTGGACCACCGCGCCGGCGCGCCGTTCCGACAGGCGCTGGTTCGCCTCGTCGGATCCGACGGCGTCGGTGTGTCCCTCGACGAGAAAGCGATAGGGTTGAAGCTGGCTGTCGTTCATGGCCGCGCCGACCATGATCAGCATCGCCTGGGCCTGCGGGGTGAGCGTGGCCCGGCCGAACTCGAACTCCACGCGCAGCATGAGGCTGACGTCGGCGATCGACGCCGGCACGGCCGACGGGACCGGCGCGGTCGCTGCCGGCCCGGCAGCCGCCGGCGTGACCGGGACCGCCGTCGGGCGGACGGCCGGCGCGACGATGATCTGCCGAAAGCTCCGGGTCATGTCCTCCTGGGACTGCGAGGGCGGGATGATGCGCAGGCGATCCTGCGCGAAGCCGGGAGCAGCGGTCCCGGCCAGCACGGCGATCGCACAGACCGCAAAGCTACCGGTTGCCCGGATACTGTAACCGAACATGCGACCCTCCCATGGAAACTTGCGGATCATTGAACGATCTCAAAGGATACTTTGGTCGAAGCGACATCCGGCATCTGCCCGATCTTCTGGCTCTCGAGCAGTTGCGCGAAGTCCGCCCCCGAACCGACCATTGGGTAGACCGCCCTGGTGAAGTCGAAGAGCCCGCCAAGCACCGTTTCCCTGGGCCGGCAGAGCGCGTGCAGGGTGTGACGGCCGGGCGGGCCCATGATCGAAAGTCGCACCCGGCTGTCCGAGCCCGGCAGGAAGCGCGCGCGGCCGGCATCCAGCCGGACCTCCTGTTCGAGGGCGTTGGGAAACAGGACGGTAGCCCGGTTCTCGGGGTCGATCCCGACCAACGTGAGGTTGCAGTTCTTCTCCGGCGTGACGAGCAGCGACAACTCCTCGCCCACCCGATAGGCGAACTTGCTGGTTCGCACATCGAGACCAAAGGCGCTCGCCGCCGACGGCGTGGCCGCCGCCGGTGCCGGCGGGTTCGTCGGCGCGGGCGCCGCCGTGGCGGCGGCGCGCTCCTCGACGACGAAGATCGGAAGTTCGGCCATGGCCCACGCCGACGTCCGCTGCTGGCCCATGGTCGCCTCGATCCGGCGGGCGACATCGGCGGCCGGGTCGCCGATCACCGAGAAGGGCTCCCCGGCGGTGGTGCGCCCCAATGCGATCACCGGCACGCTGCTGGTCGTCGCGATGATCTTGATGACGTTCGCCCCGAAGGGCGGCCGCACCTTGAGCGCGTACGCGCTCCCCGCCGGCGGCACGACATGCACCGCGTTGGCGGAGATGCGATTCTCGGCCGCGTTCGAGTTCGGCAGGAGCACGGTCGTGCGACCGGTCGCGTCCACGTTCAGGATCGTGATCCGCGCATCCAGGTTGGCGCGCAGATAGATCGTCACGTCATCGCCCGGCCGATAGGTGGCGTCGGCCCGGTTCACCCAGGCCGAGATCGACAGTGCGGAGGCCGGTGGCCGCAGATCCAGCAGGGGTCGCTGATCGATCGTGATCTGTCGCGGATCGCCCGCCAAGGCCGCTTCCGGAAGCATGGCGGCGACGAGCGCCGATGCCAGGCAGAGTGCACGGGCCCGCCTGGTGCAGACGCGATTTCCGGCTCTACGTCGTTTCATGTGAGTTCCTGCGCGGCAGCCATTCGCGACGCGATGAGCGCGCCCGCCACCGCGAGCCAGGGTCGTTCATCCGTCGTGGAAGGGGATGCTATGAGGGGATATTCCCGCCCGCATCCACCATTCTGATGATGCCGGGCCGATGGGGCCTATTTACGCTTGCCGATCAAACACAGGCAGCCCCAGCGGGAGATGCGGTCATGGCTCGGTCGTTTATTTTCGAAGGCTCGAATGAAGCGAGCCAGTTCTCCGGGGGCGCCGGCCATGACACCATTCTCGGCTTCGACGGCGATGATCTGCTGCACGGGAACGGCGGCCCGGACGAAGTCAATGGAAACCGAGGCTCCGATACCGTCGACGGGGGGTCCGGTTCCGACTTCGCGCGCGGCGGACAAGGGCACGATCTCGTCAATGGGAATTCGGGCAACGACTGGCACGTCAACGGAAATATCGGGAACGACACGGTAAACGGCGGCGAAGGAAATGACGTCGTCTATGGCGGCCAGGGCGACGACATCGTGGATGGCGACGACGGAAACGACACCGTGATCGGCAATGTCGGGAACGACATATGCTTCGGCGACGAGGGCGACGACCTGATCTATGGCGAAGAGGGAAACGACTCTCTGAACGGTGGCAACGGCCGCGACACCATACTGGGCGGCGCCGGCGATGACGTCATTACGGGGGGACTTGGCGACGATTTCCTGCTCGGCGGTGCCGGCAATGATGTCATCTATGTCGGAGCACAACGGGATCTTCCGCTGAGCTTCCAGGCACAGCAGGATATCGTCAATGGTGGAGACGGCCTCGACATACTCGCGGTCAACCGGCCCTTTTCCGGCTACGTCATCAACCGCCTGGGACACAATTACTACGAACTTCTCGACAAGGAACTCAGCACGAAGACGCTGGTGGTGAACGTCGAGCGCATCCAATTCTCGGATGGCGATGTCTACGAGTTCACCGAACTCGTGAAGCCGGAACTCCTGGAGCGTCGGCCGAACGGGGACGGAACATTCACAAGCATCTATGGCGACTACAAGCCGGTCGATAATCCGATAAAATTCTCCAGCAATCCGCTGGTGCCGCTCGACGGCCGCAACTTCCTGCCGGTGCTCGCCCAGCGACCGATGTCGGATGGCGGGGGCGACGGCGACGGCGGAGCGGGCGATGGCGGAGCCGGCGACGGCGGTTCGGGCGACGGCGGTTCGGGCGGGTCGGATGGCGGTGGTTCCAGTGGTGACGGCGATGGCGGCATCGACCTCAGCCCCACCCCGTTGGACGAGCCGCCGCCTCCGCCCTTCATTCCCAATGCCGACCAGCAACTGCCGCCGCCGCCGCCACCGCCGCCGGTCGAGCCGGTCCAGCCGACGCCCCCGACCTACCGGCTGTTCGAACTGGACGAAGACGCCACACCGCCTCCGCCTCCGCCATTCGACCCGGCTCCGCCGGTGGCGCAACCGTTCCCGGCCTGGCCGGCGGGCATCGACCCGGCCCAGCAATGGTGGTGGGTGTGACGGCAGCACCCCGCCGGCCTCACCTCCTTCCGCTGGTGGCCCTGCTGTTCGGACTGCTCGCAGGGCAATCGGCGGCTTGCGCCGACGACGGTAAAGGCAAGATCGCCCTGCTGATCGGCAATGGCGGATACAAGAGCCAACCGCTGCGAAACCCGAAGAACGACGCGCGGGACATGGAGCGGGTCCTGCGCGGCCTGGGCTTCTCCGTCACCCGGCTCGAGGATGCCACCCAGCGCGGCATGACCCGGGCGATCACCGAGTTCGGCAATGCCCTGGCCCGCCCCCACAGCGCCGCCCTCTTCTATTATGCCGGCCATGGCATCCAGGTGCGCGGCCGCAACTATCTCGTACCGATCGACGCGGAAATCGCCAGCGAAGCGGCGGTGATGAGCGAGGCGGTCGATCTGGATCAGGTGCTGTTCCAGATTGCCGATCGCGCGACCGGCACCGCCATCGTCATACTCGACGCATGCCGCAACAACCCCTTCGAGCGGCGCTTCCGAAGCACCGCCGGCGGCCTCGCCCAGGTGACGGCTCCGGGCAACATGCTCATCTCCTACGCCACGGCTCCGGGCCAGGTGGCCGCCGACGGGAATGACCGCAACGGCGTGTTCACCGCCGAACTGCTGGGCGCCCTGACGATTCCCGGATTGCGTGTGGAGGACGTCTTCAAGCGAGTCCGCGCGGCCGTCGGGCGGGTGACGCAGGGCAAGCAGATACCGTGGGAGGCCTCGTCCCTGATCGAAGACTTCTATTTCGTTCCGCCGCCACCGCCCAAGGCGGTCGCCGCCATCCCACCGGCACCGCCCGCGGCCGCGGCCAATCCCGAACCGGTGCTATGGAACGCCATCAAGGACAGCCACATCGCGGCCGACTTCGAACACTACATCGCGACCTACCCCAATGGGCAGTTCACGGCTCTTGCGCGCAATCGCATCGCGCTGCTGCGTCCGCCGGCAGTCGAGCCGCCGGCCGCGCCCAAGTCCGCACGCCGCGCCTTCGACCCCGCCGCCCTGCCTGCCCTCAACAACAGCTCCGACCGGGCAGCGGCCGTCGCCTTCGCCAAGGCGGCGCCCCCCAAGGCGATCGCGATATCCCGCACCGGCGTGGTCGCCTATGTCGACCGATCCGCCGACCTGACGGACGCACGTCGCCGTGCGCTGGAGCGCTGCCTTTTCGTCAGCAACACGTCGTGCACCGTCTACGCCGAAGACGATGTCGTGACCTTCGATGAATCGCAATGGGCCGACCACGGCATTCTGCCCACGAGCGGCGCCCCGTTCGATCCCGACCGGGTTCCGTTCGTGCGCGGCGAGGTTCGCCAGCGCCTGGCCGACTATGCGCGCGCGCCAGACCACAAGGCCCTGGCCGTGGCCCCGGACGGAGCCTGGAGATGGATCGGCGGCCGATCGAGCCGGCAGGAGGCGACCGCGACCGCGCTCGCTGGCTGCCGCCAGAACACACGAGCAAAATGCATGATCTACGCGACCGGCGATATCGTCACCTGGGACTGACGCCCCGTCCTCCTACGCCACGATCCGCCGCGGCTGGTAGAAGTGATCATAGGCGGCCAGCGCCGCCTGGTAGCGGCGCTCGGCGTCGGGGGCCGTCATCAGGAACCCGTCGAAGCCGACCCGGGTCATCAGCAGGAGCTGGTCCTGCAGCACGTTGCCGGTCGCCCGCAGCTCGCCCGCGAAGCCCAGCCGCCGCAGGCGGCGGGCCTGGCTGTAGGCGCGCCCGTCGGAGAATTTCGGGAAATGCAGGGCGATCAGCCCGAGCCGCGGCAGGTCGCCCTCCACCCCATCCACCGCCTCGCTGTTGGCGAGCCGCACCCCGAGCGGCCCGGTCCGGGCCAGCAGCCGATCGCGCTCGGCCGCCCAGCGGGCGCCCGTGACGGTGATCGCCACCGCGTCCGCCGGCAGGGCGGCCGCGTCGTCGAGATGGGTCCAGGCGTCCTCGATCGCCACCCCCTGCCTAAGCAGCGGCATAGATGCTCTCCTTGAAGGGTGCGTTGCCGACCCGCCGGCAGGTATCGAGGAAGGTCTCTTCCGGCTCGCGGATCCGGACATAGGTGTCGACCAGCCGCTCGATCGCGTCCACCACCTCGGCCGACGAGACGGCCGGGCCGACGATGCGGCCGATCGCCGTGTCCTCCTCGGCGCTGCCGCCCAGGGTGATCTGGTAGAACTCCTCGCCCGCCTTGTCGACGCCGAGCAGCCCGACATGGCCGACATGATGGTGGCCGCAGGCGTTGATGCAGCCCGAGATGTTGATGCGGAACGGGCCGATGTCGTGCAGCCGGTCGAGGTCGCGGAAGCGGTCGGCCAAGCGCTCGGCGATCGGGATCGAGCGCGCCGTCGCCAGCGCGCAATAATCGAGGCCCGGGCAGGCGATGATGTCGGTCAGGTGGCCGATGTTCGGCGTGGCGAAGCCGATCGCCTGCGCCGCCCGCCACACCTCGGGCAGGTCGGCCTGGCGGACATGGGGCAGGACCAGGTTCTGCTCGTGGGCCACCCGAATCTCGCCCAGCGACCAGCGGTCGGCCATGTCGGCCACCGCCCGCATCTCGGCCGAGGTGGCGTCGCCGGGAGGCCGGCCGTGCGGCTTCAGGGACAGGTTGACGATGGCATGGCCCGGCTCGCGATGGGCGGCGGTATTGGTCCGCCGCCAGCGCGCGAAGGCCGGGTCGGCCCGCTCCAGCGCCGCCAGCTCGGGCGGCTCCACCGGGGCCGGCGCATAGACGGGCGGCGCGAAATGCGCCCGGATCCGCCCCACCAGCTCGGGGTCGAGCGACACCCCGCCCTCGGCCTGGATCGCCTGGAACTCCGCGTCGACCATCTCGGCCATGCGCTCTGGCCCGATGTCGTGGACCAGGATCTTGATGCGCGACTTGTAGAGGTTGTCCCGCCGGCCGAGCGCGTTGTAGACGCGCATCACCGCCTCGAGATAGCCGAGCAGGTCGTCCTTGGGCAGGAACCGGCGGATCGTCTTGCCGACCAGCGGGGTGCGGCCGAGCCCGCCGCCGACCACCACCTCGAAGCCGGCAGCCCCGGCATCGTCGCGGCGCATCCGCAGGCCGACGTCATGCACCCGGATCGCCGCCCGGTCGAGCTCGGCACCGGTGACGGCGATCTTGAACTTGCGCGGCAGGAACGAGAATTCCGGATGGTTGGTCGACCATTGCCGCAGGATCTCCGCCCAGACCCGCGGGTCCTCGATCTCGTCGGCGGCGACCCCGGCATACTGGTCGGCGGTGACGTTGCGGATGCAGTTGCCCGACGTCTGGATACCGTGCATGTCGACCTCGGCCAGGGCCGCGATCACGTCGGGCGCGTCCTCCAGCCGGATCCAGTTGAGCTGGATGTTCTGGCGGGTGGTGAAATGGCCGTAGCCGCGGTCCCAGCGCTCGGCCACGTCGGCCAGCCGGCGCATCTGTCCCGACGACAGGGTGCCGTAGGGAATGGCGATCCGCAGCATGTAGGCATGGAGCTGCAGGTAGAGGCCGTTCATCAGCCGCAGCAGCTTGAACTCGTCCTCCGACAGGTCGCCGGACAGGCGGCGGGCGACCTGGTCGCGGAACTGGGCGACGCGCTCCTCCAGGAAGGCACGGTCGAACTCGTCGTAGCGATACATGTTCGTCAGACCTCGTCCTGGATGGCCCGGCCCGGGAGGGCCGGTGCGGCGACCTCGAACGCGCCGCGCACGCCGACGCTCGGGCCCTGGGCCCGGATGCGCTCGCGGAACTCGACCGGAACCGGCCCCGACCGGCCCGGCACCACGTCCACCAGATAGACGCCGACCACGACCGGGCGCACCGCGTCGGCCTGGCCCGCGGCGAGCGCGGCCTCCGCCGCCCCGGCATCGAGCACGCCCGCGTCCTCGACCCGGGCCGACCACCGGCCGCCGGCGGTGCGGAACACCACCACGCCGTCCGACAGGCGGTTGGCGGTAATCACCTGGAGCGTCATGCCGCACCTCCGGCGCGCCGGCGCGGCGGCGTCGCATCGACGGCCGCCGGCGCGCCATGGGCCAGCGCCACCGTCTCGCCGATGAAGATCAGGGCCGGCCCGTCGCTGCACTCGCCCTCGACCAGCTGCCCCAGCCCCGCCAGCGTGCCGAAGGCGACGCGCTGGTCGGGCCGGGTCCCGTTCTCCACCACCGCCACCGGCGTCGCCGGGTCCCGGCCGCCCTGGAGCAGCCGGCCGGCGACCGCCGCGGCGGCGCCGCGGCCCATGTAGAGGGCCACCGTGTGGCGCGGGTCGGCCGGTACCGGCGGCCCGGCGCCGAGTCGGCCCTGGCCGGTGACCAGCGTCAGCGCCGAGGCATGGCCGCGATGGGTGAGCGGCAGGTCGAGCGCGGCCGCGCAGCCGAGCGCGGCCGTGATGCCGGGGACGACGGTATAGGGGATGCCGGCCGCGCGCAGCGCCTCCACCTCCTCGCCGCCGCGGCCGAACACGAACGGATCGCCACCCTTGAGCCGGACGACGCGATGGCCCGCGGCGGCATGCCGCACCAGGATCGCCTCGATCTCCGCCTGGGGGGTCGAGGGCCGGCCCTGGCGCTTGCCGACCGGGATGCGGATGGCGTCGACCCGGGCGCGCGCCAGGATCTCGGCCGAGACGAGGTCGTCATGCACGACCACCTCGGCCTCCTCGATCAGGCGCAGCGCCTTCAAGGTCAGGAGTTCCGGGTCGCCGGGGCCGGCGCCGACCAGATGAACGATGCCGGCCGGCGGCACCTCGCGCCGGTTGATCGCCTCGACCATGGCGGCGTGGGCCTCCGGCTCCCGGCCGGCCAGGACCTGGTCGGCGATCGGGCCGGCCAGCACCCGCTCCCACAGCCGGCGCCGGCTGTCGAAATCAGGGATCGCCGCCTTGACGGTCGCCCGGAAGCGGTTGGAGAACGCAGCCAGATTTCCCAGGCGCTCCGGCAGGATCTGCTGGATGCGAGCCCGGATGCGCCGGGCCAGGACCGGTGCGGCGCCGCCGGTGCCGACCGCCACCACCACGTCGCCGCGATCGACGATCGCCGGCATGACGAAGGTCGAGAGGTCGGGCCGGTCGACGACGTTGACCGGCACCCGCTCGGCCCGGGCGCGGGCGGCCGTTTCGCGCGCCACCGCCTCGTCGAACACGCATATGAACACAACGATGGCGGCGCGGATCGCGGCCGCGTCCGGCGCCGCCTGGCCGTCGTGACGGACGACGACGGCGCCGGCGGCGGCCAGGGCCGCGGCCTTGGCATCGGCCCGGGCACCTTCGCCGACGACCAGGGCCGGCCGGTCGAGAAGGTCGAGGAAGATGGGAAAATGGCGCATGGGACCCTCAGCCGAACGCCAGGTGGGCGGCCGGCCACAGGTCGGCATCGCCGATCGGCTCGGCCGGGCGGGCATTCGGCCAGCGGGCGCAGTCGGCCGCGGCGGCGTAGATGACCCGGAAGCTGCGCCCCGGCGCCTCTTCGTCCGCATCCTCCGACAGGCGCCGAACGGCGACCTGGCCGAACCGGCCGTGCAGCGCGCCGGGCACCGTCGGCGAAGGGCGGCGATCGAGATGGACCGTCGCCAGCACCGCGCCCGGCACGACGATGTGGGCGGGAAAGGCGACTTCGAGGCAGAGCAGCGTCGTCGCCACCACCACCTCGCCGCCGAGCAATGTGCGGGCCGGCGCCGTCAGCAGGCGGTGACGCGACAGTCGCCACAGGGGTTCGGCGTCGCGATGGGCGTCGGTCAGGATGACCCCGCCCGGCAGCCCCGACGGATCGACGCCGCGCCGCAGGGCGATCGACGGCGCCAGGTCGGCAATCCAGCCGATCTCGTCGTAGGTGAACCCGGTGCGCAGGCTGCTGTCGCCGATGGCGTCCGACAGGGCGGAATCGAAGGGGGGCATGGCTCGCAAGGGTCCTCGGTCGGGCCTTCTGACCTAGAGGCGTAGCCGGCCGCCGACAAACGAGACATTCTCAAGGGGCTCGATACAGAAATTTGATTCACCCGCTGCCCCCCGACCATGTAATGGCCGCCGATGGACGATGATCAGACGAACGTCGCGCGTGCCCCCCGGGCGCCGCAGAGCCGGTGGCGACGCCTGCCGCCCTTGAACTCGCTGCGCGCGTTCGAGGCGTCGGCGCGGCATGGCAGCTTCACCCGGGCCGCGGGCGAGCTCTTCGTCACCCCGGCCGCCGTCAGCCACCAGGTCAAGGCGCTGGAGGACTTCCTCGGCATGATGCTCTTCCGGCGGGAGCGCAACGGGCTGCAGCTTACCGACAGCGGCCGGGCGTACCTGCCGGGCGTGCGCGAGGCGTTCGAGCGCCTGGTCGAGGCGATGGACGAACTGGCCGCGGTCGGCCAGCACGGCGTCCTGACGGTCAGCGTCGCCCCGTCGTTTGCCGCCAAGTGGCTGATGCCGCGGCTCGACAGCTTCCAGGCCGCCAACCCGGAGATCGACGTGCGCATCTCCGCCTCGATGGGCCTGGCCGACTTCTCGATCGGCGACGTCGACCTCGCCATCCGCTACGGCGCGGGCATCTATGCCGACCTGGAATCCGAACTGCTGATCCGGGACACGGTCTATCCGGTGTGCAGCCCGGCCCTGCTGGACTGCGAGAACCCGCTGACGGGGCCCGAGATGCTGCGCGCCCACACGCTGCTGCACGACGACAGCCCGGACGGCGACGACACCTGCCCGACCTGGCCCATGTGGGTGAAGGCGGCCGGCATCGCCGGGGTCGACGCCCATCGCGGCCCGCGCTTCAATCAGGCGAGCCTGGTGGTGGAGGCCGCGATCCTCGGCCGCGGCGTGGCGCTCGCCAAGTCGACGCTCGCCGATGCCGACATCGCGAGCGGCCGGCTGGTGAAGCCGTTCGACCTGACCCTGCCGGTGCGCTTCGCCTACTACATGGTCCATCCGAAGGCCAAGGCGCTGCTGCCCAAGGTGCGGGTGTTCAAGGAGTGGCTGCGGACCCAGGTCGCCCCGGAGTGAGAGGCTTCAAGAAAATCTAGGGGCCGGCCCGAGAAATCGTCGCTTGGGGGATCGCCGCCGCCGTCGCCATCTTCGCCCGAACAGGGATCGAGCGACGGGGCGGACCGGCGATGGCGAAGGCATTCGTGATTCATGAGAACGACGCCTGGGTGGAGCCGCTGCGCGCCGCCTTCGCGGAGATCGGCACGCCGTTCGAGGAGTGGTTCATCGACCGCGGCGCGCTCGACCTGCGCGCGGCCCCGCCCGACGGCGTCTTCTACAACCGCATGAGCGCCTCCTCGCACACCCGCGGCCATCGCTTTGCGCCCGAGCATGCCGGCGCGGTGCTGGCCTGGCTGGAGCGGCACGGCCGGACGGTCGTCAACGGCAGCCGGGCCCTGGCGCTGGAGATCAGCAAGGTCGCGCAGTACCAGGCGCTCGCCCGCTTCGGCATCGACACGCCCGACACCATCGCCGCGGTCGGGCGCGAGCATGTCGCGGCCGCGGCCGACGCCATCGGCTACCCGGTCATCCTGAAGCACAACCGCGCCGGCAAGGGGCTCGGCGTGCGCCTGCTGCTGTCGCGGGCGGCGGTCGACGAGCATCTTGCCTCGTCCGATTTCGAGGAACCGATCGACGGCATCACCCTGGTGCAGCGCTACGTCGAGGCGCCGGAGCCCTTCATCACCCGGGTCGAGTTCATCGGCGGCCGCTTCCACTATGCGGTGCGGGTCGACACCGGCGAAGGCTTCGAACTGTGCCCCGCCGACCAGTGCCAGATCGACGACGCCGCTCCGGCCGGCGATGCGTTCGAGGCCTGCCCGGCGACCGCGCCGTCGGAGAAGTTCCGCATCGTCGACGGGTTCAGCCACCCGCTGATCCCTGCCTGGGAGCGGTTCCTGGCCGCCAACGACATCGGCGTCGCCGGCATCGAGTTCATCGTCGACCGCCACGGCAAGGCCTGGACCTACGACGTCAACACCAACACCAACTACAACCCCGATGCCGAGGCGCGGGCCGGCAAGTCCGGCATGAAGGCGATCGCCCGCCACCTCACCCGGCTGTTGGCGGAGCAGGGTCGTGCCCGGGCTGCTTGAAGGGGGACTGCTTGAGGCGCCCCCCCTGATCGGGATGGCGATGCTGCTGCTGGGCATTGCCCTGTCGCCGACCGAGCCGACGCCGGAATCGAGGGACGAGCTGGAAGAGATCGCGGCCCGCGCCAGCCTCGGCTGACGCGCGCCGCGAGCCCGCTACACGATCAGGAAATCGTCCGCGTCGAGCGCGCCGAGAGGCACGCCGTCGAAGCGTATCCCGGCTCCAGAGCCCAAGGCGAGGACGGCTCCCTGCAGGCTGTCCGACAGGCGCGACAGGATATCGGCGACCGAGTCGACGCCGTCGATCGTCCCGGCCGCGCCGAGATCGAGCAGCAGCCGGTCGACGCCGGGGGTGAAGTCGCGGATATGGTCGATGCCGCCGCCGGCGCGATAGACGAAGCGGTCCGCCCCCTCCCCGCCCAGCAGGACGTCGTCGCCGAGATCGCCCGACAGGGTGTCCGCGCCCGGCCCCCCCTCGATCGTGTCGGCGCCGGCGCCGCCGAACAGCTGGTCGTCCCCCTGCCCGCCCAGCACGCTGTCGTCGCCGAGGTTGCCGTTGACGTGCCAGTCATCGCCGGCGCCGCCGAACAGGGTGTCGGCGCCCTGCCCGCCGCGCACGAAATCGGCACCGGGACCGCCATGGACCACGTCCGCGCCCAGGTTGCCGTTCAGCTCGTCGTCGCCCTCGCCGCCATCGATGGTGTCCGCGCCACCGAAGCCGAGGATGGTGTCCGCCCCGGCCAGCCCGTTCCAGAGATCGCCGGAGGGACCACCCTCGATCCAGTCGGCCCCGGCGGTCGCGTCGTTGGTCGCCGCCCAGCGCCGGATCGCCGCCAGGCTCTCCTCGGTGATGCGCAGCACGCCGTTGGAGAAGGGCGGCAGCGGATAGTCGAACGAGATCAGGCCATAGACCGTCGCATCGCCGCCGGCCGGGTTGGCCAGCATCACCGGCGAGCCGCTCTGGCCGCCGCGCAGGTCGAGGTCGTCATCGAAGAACAGCGTGTCGATGTCCGCCGAATCGACCGTCCCGGCGGTGCTGTAGAGGAAGTCGTAGCCGCGGTCGGCCGGGTAGCCGGCCGACTCCATGGCGACCCCGACCGGATCGTCCAGCACCCCGACCGGCAGGTAGCCGGCACTGTCGCCGATCGGCCGGTCGAGAGTGATCAGGGCATAGTCGTAGCTGAACGGGTCGATCGCAGCGCCGGCATAGTCGTTCTCGACCCAGCGGGGATCGACCTGGAAGGCAATCGACTGGGCGATGCCATACGGCTCGAGCAACCCGCTCCGCCCGGGGGAGACACGGATCTCCGTGGCGAAGCCGCCATACTCGGCGCTGTAGACCGCATGGCCCACGGTCAGCAGGTCGTTGGGGCCGATCAGCACCCCGGTCGCGGCAGCCCCGCCGTTGGGGAAGACGATGTCGAGCTGGACGATGGCGCTCCACGGCAGGACCGTGGTCGTGGTGATTTCGACGCGGTCGTCCGCGCCGAAGATCATGGCGCCGGCACCCCCTGGACGCCGGCCCGTTGCAGCAGATGCGGGTGGCGGGCGACCTCGTCGTGCACCGCCTCCTCGAAGGCCGCGAAGGCCGTCTCCAGCCGCCACTGCAGGGTCGCCTTCTCGCTCCCGGCCAGGAATCCGGCGCAGGCAGCCGGCGGCGGCGAAGCCGGGTCGGCCTCCTCGCAGGCCTCCACGTAGCTGCGGGCGAAGTCGCCTTCCCACAGGCTGGCCCCCGGCAGGAAGGCGTGGGTCAGGCTGTCGCGCGCGATCGTCTTCAGATCCTCGTAGTCGAGGCCGAATTCCTGCACCGCGCGGATATATTCCTGGGTCAGGTCGCTGCGGGACACGCCCTCGTCGTCGGTCGAAAGCGCCACCGGCACGCCGAACCGGCGATAGAGGGGCAGCGGATGGTGCGCCCCCGTGACGCCGAGGATACCGTCGTTGCTGGTCAGGTTGATCTCCACCAGCACCTCGCGGCGGGCCATCTCCTCCAGCAGGCCGATCGGGTCGTCCTCATGCATGATGGCGACGCCCTGGCCGATGCGCCGGGCACCCGCCACCTCGACCGCTTCGCGGATATGGAAGCGCAACTCCTCGGGCGGGACCATGCCGGCGACCAGCTCGCCCGCATGGAGCGCCACCGCGACGTCCGGATGGCGCTGGCGCTGGTGAGCGATCATCCGCATGTGCAGGCGGTAGTCGCGCAGGGCGACCCCATCATCCTCGGCGCCGACGAAGTTGAGGCCGACGATGCGCGGATCGGCCTCGGCCAGCGCGAAGGCCGTGACGGTCTGGGCGAAGACCTGCTCCGGCGGCAGCAGCCGGACCACCTGGGCGATGTAGCGCACGGTGACCGCGCAGCCGGGTTGCGGCCGCGGGGTATCGCAGCCCAGGATATCCCGCTTGCCGGTCTCGGCGCGGTCGAGATCGGCCCGGGCGGTCGCGATCAGCGGCGGAAGCTGCGGCGCCAGGCGCTGCTCGAACGCGTCGAAATCGCCCGTCCAGGACGCCGCCATCGCCCGGCCCAGCCCGCGCGACCGGCCGCGGTCGGGGGAGATCATCAGCTCCATGTGCAGGACGCCGTTGTCGGCGCCGCGCCGCGCCGCCTCCGCCAGCATCGGCCCCCAGTCGTCCGAGACCGCACCGAACCGCGAGAAGGTGGCGAAGAACTGGTCGCGGCCGGAGGCGGCCGTCGTGCCGGGCACGAAGTTGCGCATCGACAGCGCGTCGATCATCACCGCCCGCAGCGCGCCGTCGGCGCCGGCCACCGGCGGCCGGCCGCGGCGCGAGTCGCAGGGCGGCTTCGGCGCGACCAGCGCCCGGCGCTCGCGGTCGAAGCACAGGCCGGCCTTGGCCGCCCAGCCGATGTAGCTTTCGGCGTAGATGGTGCCCGACAGGTGGTTGTGCAGGTCCGCCCCCTTCGGCAGGCGCCGCACATAGGTCTGCAACAGGGGCGGCTGGTCGGCGATCGCGTCGAACAGCGCCGCCGTGACCGCCTCGTCGCTGGCGGCGCCGGGGTCGATGGCCACGGGTGGTAACGGGCGGCCGGCACAGGCGGCCAGCAGCAGCAGGACGGCAAAGCCGATCGGGCGGATCATGCGCGCCATTCTGCCTCGCCTGCCGAAGCAACGCGAGGGGGAGCCGTCAGCGTCCCGTCAGGCGATCGTGGATCACCCGGTCGCCGGGCCGGATGCCGAGGCGCGCCACCGTGCCGGCCGCCAGCTCGACCACGGCGCGCGCCGGCCCGTCCGAGGGGCGGCTGTCCAGCGTCTGCGGCGGCACGTTCTCGATCAGGTTGATGATCCGCCCGTCGGCGCTGAGGAACAGCATGTCGAGCGGGATGTAGGTGTTCTTCATCCACATCGCGAGCGGCGCGTCGGCCTTGTAGATGAAGATCATGCCGCGGTCGGGCTCGAGCGAGCGGCGGTACATCAGGCCCTGCATCTGCTGGGCGTCGGTCAGCGCCACCTCGACCGTGAAGGCGTGGCGGCGGCCGTCGGCCGTCTCGATCGTCATCGGCGAGGTCGGGAAGCCAACGAGCTGGGCCAGGGCCGGCAGGGCGGCGGCCCCGAGGGCGGCGGCCAGCAGGCCGCGGCGGGTCCAGTTCTGGGCAATGCCGGTCTTCATGGCGACCCTATTAGCCGACGGGCGGCCCGCTGGCGAGGGTGGCGACGATGGCCGCCTGCACTTCCGGCCGCACCGGCCCGCGCCGCGGCGGGTCGACGATGGTGGTGAACCAGTGGTCCGGCGGGTTGCGGCCGCGGCTGTGGTTCCATTCCAGCTGGCGCAGCACCGCCTCGGCGGCCTGGGGCAGCCGGTCGGGGATGGGCAGGCGGTTGAGCGTCGCCCAGACCCCGGCCCAGCAGCGCCCGACCGACCACGGGTTGTAGCCGCCGCCGCCCAGCACCAGCAGGCGCGGCGCCACCCCCATCAGGGCGGCGATTGCCGCCCACAGGGCACCGTTCGACAGGGACAGGCGGCTCTGCGGATCGTCCTCCAGCGCGTCGGCGCCGCACTGCACCACCAGCGCCTGCGGCCGGAACCGGTCGGCCAGCGGCAGGATGGCGCCGTCGACGATCGCCGCCAGCTCGTCGTCATGGAAGCCCGCGGGCACCGGCAGGTTGCGCGCCATGCCGCCCGCCCGGTCGGCCAGCAGGCCGGTATGCGGCCAGCGCCCGGCCTCGTGGATCGAGATGGTCAGGACCCGGTCGTCGGCGGCGAACGCATCCTCGACCCCGTCGCCGTGATGGGCGTCGAGATCGACATAGAGAACGCGCTCCAGCCCCTGGTCCAGGAAGGCCAGGATCGCCAGCACCGGGTCGTTGAAGAAGCAGAAGCCGCTCGCCCGGTCCCGCCGGCCGTGATGGGTGCCGCCGGCCGGATTGTAGACGACCCCGCCGCCCGCCAGCCGGCGCGCCCCCTCCAGGCTGGCCCCGACCGAGGTCGCCGGACGCCGGAACACCTCCGGAAAGACCGGGTTGCCGCTGCAGCCGATGGCATGGCGCCGGCACAGCTCGGCATCGGCATGCTGGGTGCGCTCCGCCTCCATCAGGGCGGCGACATAGGCCGGGTCGTGGAAGCGGATCAGCTCCTCGACGGTCGCCCGCGGGCTGTCGACATAGGCGGCGTCGGGCAGCCAGCCCATGGCACGGGCCAGGTCGATCGCGGTCGAGACGCGCGGGATCGACAGCGGATGGCGCCGGCCGTAGCGCGAGACCCGGTAGATGTCGCTGCCGACCAGCAGCGGCCGGGCGAGCGCGGGCTGGCCGCTCAGTGGGCGAGGCCGTGGAAGCGGCCGAGAAAGGCGGCCAGCCGCTCGGACTTCGGCCGGGCGAACAGCTCGGCCGGCGGCCCCTCCTCGGCGATCCGGCCCGCCTCCATGAAGACGACCCGGGTGGCGACCGCACGCACGAACGACATCTCGTGGCTGACCACCAGCATGGTCATGCCGCTCTTCGCCAGGTCCTGCATCACCGCCAGCACCTCGGACACCAGTTCCGGGTCGAGGGCCGAGGTGACCTCGTCGAACAGCACCAGCTTCGGCTCCATGGAGACCGCGCGGGCGATGGCGACGCGCTGCTGCTGGCCGCCGGAGAGCTGGTAGGGATAGTGGTCGCGCCGCTCCGCCAGCCCGACCCGGTCGAGCCAGCGCCGGGCGATCTCGACCGCCTCCTCCTTGCGCCGGCCCTGCACCTTGATCAGGCCGAGGGTCACGTTCTGCTCGGCCGTCATGTGCGGGAACAGGTTGAAGCTCTGGAACACCATGCCGATGCGCGCGCGCTGGGCCGCGATCGCCGCCTCGCCCAGGCGTTTGTGGCTGCCGGCGGTGTAGCCGATGCGCTCGCCATCGACCTGGATCTCGCCCTGGTGGAACTCCTCCAGCAGGTTGATGCAGCGCAGGAAGGTGGTCTTGCCCGACCCGGACGAGCCGATGATCGCCAGCACCTCGCCCTTCTGGACGTCGATGTCGATGCCCTTCAGCACCTCGACGTCGCCGAACTTCTTGTGGACGTCGATCGCGCGCAGGAGCGGCTGGGGTTCGGCCATGGGATCCCTCAGTAGCGGAGGTGGGCGGTGCGCCGCTCCAGCAGCGCGCCCAGTTGCGAAATGGTGATGTTGACCAGCACATAGAGCATGCCGGCGGCGAAATAGAATTGCAGGATCAGGTAGTTGCGGGCGATCGTCTGCTGCGTCGCGAGCAGCAGCTCGACGACGCCGATGATCGACAGCAGGGTCGTGCCCTTGACCATCTCGACCCCGGTGTTGACCCAGGGCGGCAGCAGCCGGCGCACCGCCTGCGGCAGCAGGACATAGCGCAGCCGCTGGGTGAAGCGCAGGCCGATCGCCTTGGCGGCCTCGGTCTGGCCGGCCGGGATCGATTCGAGCGCGCCGCGCACCGTCTCCGACATATGGGCGCCGCAGAAGCCGCCCAGCGCCACCACGCCGGCGGTGAAGGGCGAGATGTGGATGCCGAGCAGCGCCAGGCCGTAGTAGCTGAAGAGGATCAGCACCAGGACCGGGATGCCGCGCACCGCGTCGACATAGACGCGCAGCAGGAAGCGGATCGGTAGCGGGCCGTAGGTGAGGCCGACGCCGCCGAAGACGCCGATGACCGAGCCCGCGAAGATCGTGATGACCGACAGCTGCGCGGTGACGGCAAGGCCGGCCAGCAGCTGGTTGCGGGCGACCCATGCCTCGAAGAGGAAGGTGCCCGGCTCGAAGGAGAACATGGGACGGAGACCCTTCCTAGCGGATCACGGCGTAGCGCCGCTCGACCCGGCGCAGCGCCCAGGCGATGGCGTAGCAGGTGACGAGATAGAGCACGCTGGCGGTCAGCCAGCTTTCCATGACGCGGAAGGTGTTGGCGTTGATCTGCCGGGTGATGAAGGTCAGCTCGGGAATGGCGATGGCCGCCGCCAGCGAGGTGTCCTTGAACAGCGAGATCAGGTTGTTGGCGAGTGCGGGCAGGGTGATGCGGAACATCACCGGCAGGACGACGTAGCGCTGCCGCTGCCAGGGCCGCAGCCCGATCGCCTTGGCCGCCTCGACATAGCGCACCGGGATGGAGGTGAGGCCGGAGCGGAACACCTCGGACAGGTAGGCACCGGCATAGACCGAGAGCGTCAGGATGAAGCTGTCGATCTTGTCGAGGAAGAAGATCCCCAGTTCCGGCAGGCCGAAATAGACGAAGAAGATCAGCAGCAGGATCGGGCAGTTGCGGATCACCTCGACATAGGTGACCAGCGCCCAGCGGAGCGGCGCGATGCGCGACTGCCGGCCATAGGCGACGAGCAGCCCGATCACGCAGCCGATCGCAAGCGACAGGGCCGCCAGCCACAGGCCGAGCCACAGCCCGGCCAGCATCTTGTCGAAACTGCGGAAAATCGGATCGAAATTGAACTGGTAGGTCATGCGCCGATCGGCCGTCGGGATCGCGGGAGAACAGGAAATCGGCCCGCCCCCGAGGGGGCGGGCCGGCGCCGGATCAGGCGAATTCCTGCGGAAAGCCGACCTTCGGGGTCGGCAGCTCGATGCCGAACCACTTCTTGTAGGAGGCGGCGAAGTAGTCGAAATCGACCCCCATCATCGCTTCCTTGTAGACCGTGTTGATCCAGTTGAGCCAGATCGGGTCGCCGGGACGGACCGCCGAGGCGTAGGAGTTCGGCATCCAACCGTAGCCGGAATCGACGTATCGGTTGGGGAACTGCTGCATCAGCCAGCGCATCGCCGACTGGTCGGCGAGGTAGCCGTCGACGCGCCGCGCGTTGAGCGCCTGGAGCACCGAGTCCGGGCTGTCGAACTGCTCGACAGTGGCCTCCGGCAGGCCCTTCTTCACCCACTCCTCGATGAAGACGTTCTGCATGGCGCCGATCTTGATCGCCTTGCCGCCCGCCTTCAGGTCGGCGAACTTCTTGTGCTTGCCGTTGGCCATCAGCATGACGCCGACGCCCTCGCGGTAGTAGGGGATCGTGAAGTCCACCTGCTGGGCGCGGCCCGCGGTCACCGTCATCCACTGGACGACGATGTCGACCTTGTTCGTCACCAGGCTGGGAATGCGCGCATCCGAGCCCTGGATGACGTACTCGACCTTCTCGTAGTCGTCGAACAGGCTCTTGGCGATCAGCCGGGCCAGGTCGATGTCCATGCCGACCAGCTTGCCGCTGCGATCCTCGAAGTGCCAGGGCGGGTTGGTGCTGCCCGTGCCGACGATCAGCTTGCCGCGTTTCAGAACCTCGTAGAGCTTGCTCTTGGAGTTATCCATGGTCTGGGCCATGGCCGCGCGCGGGCTGACCGCGCCCGCCCCCACCAGCCCGGCCGCGGCCGCAACCCCCGCCGCGCCGGCGGAGAGCTGGAAAATGTCGCGCCGGCTGACCGTCGAGTTGCCCGGCTTGTCGTCGTCCCGAATGCTCATGTCGCTCTCCCCTGGCCCGATGGCGGTCGCCGCCGCCCCCTGGAAGCCGATGCAGGAACCGCGCCGGCCGGTCCCCTGGCGAGGATCGGCCGCGCCTGCCGGCTGGCTTCCGCGCCCGGAGGATTGAAGGCGGGGGGAAACCTTGTCAACGGGGTAGTGGAAGGCGGGGTTTTCTAGCCTCGGCCGTTTGCCCGGCGCGCGGCGAGCGTCACCCCGGCGACGATGGCGGCGAAGCCGGCGATGTGGAACAGCATCAGCTGCTCGCCCAGGAAGGTGCTGGCCAGCACCGCGCTGTAGAGCGGGACGATGTAGAGGAACGACCCCGCCCGGCTGGCGCCGATCATGGCGACGCCGCGATTCCATGCCGCATAGCCGACGACGCTGGGGAAGATCGCCACGTAGAGCACCGACAGCGCCGTCGCCCAGGTCGCCTGGAGCCGGTAGCCCGACGCATGCTCCCAGACCATGGCCGGCACGGTGCCGAGGGCCGAGACGACCGCCAGCACGAACGCGAAGCTGAGCCAGTGGATGCGCGGCGCCAGCCGGAGGCAGGCCGAATAGACCGCCCAGGTCGCCATGTTGAAGAGGATGATGCCGTCGCCCAGGTCGAACTGCAGCGTGGCCAGAACCCCGGCATCCGCCTTGCTGACGATGACCAGGACGCCCGCCAGCGACAGGCCGATGCCGGCCAGCTGCCGCGCCGACAGCCGCTCGCGGAAGAGTGCGGCCCCTGCCCCGACGATCATCACCGGCGCCAGCGAATTGAGCACCGAGACGTTGAGCGCGGTCGTGTATTGCAGCCCGACATACTGCATGGCGCTGAACAACGACCCGCCGCCCAGGCCGAGCGCCAGCATCGTCTTCCAGCCGCGGCGGATGGCCGGCCAGTCGGTGGCCAGATGCCCCCGGGCCAGGACCCACAGCACCGGGATCGGGATCGCCCAGCGCAGGGTCGACAGGGCGAAGGGCGGGACATGGCCGGCGATCGCCCGCCCGACCACATGGTTGCCCGACCAGGTGAGCGCCGCCAGCGCCAGCAGGAAATAGGGATTGGTGAGCGCCCGGAGCAGGTTGGAGCGGCGTGTGGGGGAGCGGCTGTGGTCCATTCGCGGCCGAGCATCGCCCGGACGGGGCGGCTTGGGAAGGCGAGGCTGCGGGATGGCAGCCATGCATGGCCCAGGGGACCGCGTGGATTGCGGATTATCGTGTGGCGGCAGGGGATGCCATGGCCGACAGGAGCGTCCCCAGGATGGCCGACTCCCGATCCCCGAACATGGTCTCGATTGCCCGGAGGGAGGCATCGAGGTCGTCCAGGGACCGGTCGATCCAGACCAGCTTGCGAAACGTGTTCCATATGATCTCGGCAGGGTCCCCCAGACCGTTCTGGATCTGGGACTGGTCCGCTGCTTCCGACAGCGAGGTGGCGAAGGGAAAGACCATGTACGCCGACAGAAGCGACGCTCTTGTCGCATCGCGCAGAAACAGGTCGTAGGGACAGTCGTAGGACCGCAACCGGCGGAGGAGACCCGACAGCTTCCTTTTGGAACGGCCGTTCACGACGTAGGCGGTGGCCCCGGCGAAGCTCCAGCCCTTCAGGTCGATCACCCGAAAGAGGGTCTGCCCGCCCGACAGCAAGGAGCGCCGCAGGGCGAAGATGTTCATCATGTCCTTGGCCTTCGGGAGGCAGACATCGGTGAAGAGGATGTCCCATTTCCCGTCGGGAATGGTCGTGATCGCGGCATCGATCAACTGGCAGGATCGCGGGCCGAAGACCGCGTCGTCCTCCAGGATCATGCAATGCCCATCGTCCGTCGACAGGCGCTCGAGCAGATGCAGATGGCTGAGGAAGCAGGCCTTCTCCGCCGGGCGGAGGCGACCTGCGACGCCGGCGTCCTCGACATGCCCGGCCGAAAGGGCCGGGAACCGGCCGAGCGTCCAGCCGGCCTTGCCGTACCGGCGGAAGCTCTCCTCGAGGCGGGCACGTCGCTCGAGCGCCCGGTCGAGGTTGATGAAGCCGCACCGCATCGAATTCCGCACTCTTGGTTGCCCCGGATGCCCGCCCCTGCCGTGTCATGACAGGAGCCGAAGACACACGCGACTGGTGCTCCAGCGGGCGTGGTGATCGAATCTACGCCAGCCTCGTCCCTGGAGCCAGGGAGGTCCGGATGATCCGGACCGCCGATGCCCGGCCGACGGGCGGTTGCCGTCGGGCCCGCCGCTGCCTATCGTCCGGCCGCGCAGGCGAGCGGGGATTGCGGAATGACGAAGCGATGGCGGCCCGTGCACCGGGCGGCGAAGATGCCGGCGACGGCGGCGGACCGGGAGGTGGTCTCGTTCCGCGCCAGCGCCGATGCGCAGACCCGCGCGCTGGTCCTGAAGCTGGTCCTGGCCGGCGGGGCGATCGAGCGGGTGGCCATGAGCGACACCCTGACCGCCGGGATCGCCGACGCGCTGGAGCACCTGCTGAAGCGCGCACCCAGCATGGATGCGTCTGCCCCGGCAGTGGCACGCTTCTTCGCCGAGGAACCGGAGATCGCGGCGGGCGACCTGCGCTTCCCGGTGCAGCACGCGCCGGGTGCCCTGGTGGCGACGTCGCTGGAGATCGGGCCGGGCGGGTTCGGCTTCGTGACGGTCGGCTTCCGCCCGTCCGCCACGGCCATTGTCCTGTACCGCTTCCCGACCGCGGCCGCAGGGCTGCTGCTGCTGGCCGCCCGCCGCTCGGTCAATCATGGCGGGCCGGTCGAGTTGCGCGACGCGGCCGGCCCGGCTGCCGCCGCCTCCCCTGCCGCCTGACCTTTCAAAGGACCGACGATGCCGCCTCGCCGCCTGCCCAGAGTCGCCCGTCGGCTTGCCGCCGCGGCGGTCGGCCTAGCCGCCTCCGCCACACCCATCCTGGCCCAGTCCCCTTCGATCGCCCTCGACCCGGCCGTGTCCCCGCCGGAGATGGCGGCGACCGCGATCCCGGACGGACAGATCGAGCGGGCGGTGGCGGCCCTCGACGGCATGGCGCGCCAGGTGATGGAGACAAGCGGCCTGCCGGGCCTGGCCGTCGCGGTCAGCGCCCATGGCAGGACCGTCTACGCCCGGGGCTTCGGCGTGCGCCGGGTCGGCGAGCCGGCGGCGGTCGACGGCGACACCGTGTTCCAGGTCGCCTCGCTGTCCAAGTCGATCACCGGCACGATCATCGCCCGGCAGGTCGGCCGCGGCATCGTCGCCTGGGATACGCCGGTCGCCCGGCACCTGCCCTGGTTCGCCCTGTCGGACCCCTGGGTCACGGCCCGGGTCACGGTCGGCGACCTGATGGCCCACCGCTCCGGCCTGGCCGACCATGCCGGCGACGACCTGGAAGAACTGGGCTTCGACCGGCGCACGGTGCTGGAGCGCCTGCGCTTCCACCCGCTGGCGCCGTTCCGCACCAGCCACTTCTACACCAACATGGGCCCGACCCTGGCGGCGGAGGCGGTCGCGGCCGCATCCGGCACGGACTGGGAGAGCCTGGCCGACGAGGCGCTGTTCCGCCCACTCGGCATGACGACCGCCAGCATGCGCTTCGCCGACTTCCAGGCCCGTCCCAACCGGGCACCCGGGCACATGAAGATCGACGGCCGCTTCCAGCCGCTGCGCCAGCGCATGCCGGACGTGCAGGCGGCGGCGGGCGGGGTCAGCGCGTCGGCCAACGACATGGCGCGGTGGATGGCGATGGTCCTGGACAATGGTCGCTTCGACGGCCGCACGGTGGTCGAGCCGGCAGCCCTGCTGCCGGCCGTCACCGCCCAGATGGTCCCGGGCCAGACCCATGCCGCCACCGCGCGGCCGGGGCTGGCCGGGTTCGGCTTCAATGTCGGCAGCGGCGCGTCCGGCCGGACGACGCTCAGCCACTCCGGCGCCTTCTATCTCGGCACGGGCACCACCTACATCATGATCCCGTCCGCCCGGACGGGCATCGTCGTCCTGAGCAACGGCAGCCCGACCGGCGCGGTCGAAGGGCTGGCGATGAGCTTCGCCGAGCTGGTCCAGTACGGCCAGGTCACCCGCGACTGGCAGGACGCCTATGGCCGCATGATGGCGCCCATGCTGGCCCCGGTCGGCGAACTGGCCGGCAAGGCGCCGCCGACGGCGCCGCGCCCGGCCCAGCCGCTCGCGGCCTATGCCGGCCGCTACGCCAGCGACTATTTCGGGCCCCTGACGATCGACGCCCGGGACGCCGCCCTGACGCTGACGATCGGGCCGGCGGCGGCCACCTACCGCCTGCGGCACTGGGACGGCGACCGCTTCGTCTTCCCGCTGCTCAACGAGAACGCGCCCGAGGGGACGCGCTCGATCGTCGATTTCGGCCGAGGCCCGGCCGGGGCCATGGAGACGGCGGTGGTCGAGTTCTGGAACGCCTCCGGGCTGGGGACCTTCCGGCGAACCCCGTAGCGACCCCGAGGACGCGCATGAACCGGCCGACCGGCCTGCGCATCGCCGTGCTCAGCCATGGCGGCGGGGGCGGCAGCACCCGCGCGGCGATCGACCTGGTGGCGGCGCTGGGCCGGGCCGGCCATCGGGTGGTGCTGGTGACGCTCGGCCGGCCGCGCTGGACCCTGCCGCGCGGCCTGCGCGGCCTCGTCCTGAACGACGCCCGGCCCGATGCCCGGCCGCTGCATGCCGGCTGGGAGCGCGCGGTGGTCGAGCGCATCGCCCGGGAGGTGGCCGCGATCTGCCTCGGCGAGCGCATCGCGCTGCTGCATTTCCACTACGGCCTGCCCTTCGCGGCGGTGGCCGCAACGGTGCGGGCGACCCTCGGCACCAGCGGTCCGGCGATCGTCGGCACGCTGCATGGCAGCGACCTCACCGCGGCGGCGCGGGACCCGATCCTGCGCCGCGGGCTGAACCAGGCGCTGGGGACGGCCGACGCGGTCTCGACCGTGTCGGCCGCCTATGGCCGGCTGCTGCAGGCCACCCTCGACCTCCCCCGCCCGGCCTGCATCGTTCCGAACTTCGTGTCCGGCGCCCCGCCTGCCCCGCCACCGTACCGGCGGCCCGGGCCGCCGGTGCTCCTGCACGTCTCCAGCTTCCGGGCGGTCAAGGATGGGCGCGCCGTCGCGCGCATCTTCCTCGCCGTCCGCCGGCGCATGCGCTGCCGGCTCGATCTCGCCGGGGACGGGCCGGACCGGCGCGCGTTGCGCCGCCTGCTGCGGGGCCATGGCGGCGACGTGCGCTTCCTCGGCTTCCGCGAGGATGTCCCGGAACTGCTGGCCGGCGCCGACCTGCTGCTGCTGGCGAGCCGGGCCGAAAGCTTCAGCCTCGCCGCCCTGGAGGCGATGGCGGCCGGCGTGCCGGTGGTCGGCCCGCGCTTGGGCGGGCTGCCGGAGGTGGTCGGGGAGGGCGGCCTGCTGTTCCATCCCGGCCGCAGCGCCGATGCGGCTGCCAAGATCCTGGCCCTGCTGCGCGCCCCGCTGCGCCGCCGCCGGATGGCCGCGGCCGCGCGCCGGCGTGCCGGCCGGTTCAGCGAAGCTGCCGCGGTTGCCGGCTACGAGAGCCTCTACCGCCTGGCGCTGGAACGGCGCGCGTCCGCTGCCGCCTGCTTGATGGACACCCCGTGAGGGGCCTGCGCGACCTGCTCGCCAGCCCGGGCGGGCGCGACTGGCTGCGCGCATCGGGGGTATTCGCCGACCCCGGCCAGTTCCTGGCCGCGCTGGCCGCCCCGGCGGACTTGCGCGGCCGCGACGCCCCCTGCCCCGTCTATGTCCACCAGCAGCCGGCGGTCGACCAGCGGCGTTCGGTCGTCGCCAAGCTGGCGGCGCTGGAGGCGCTGCGCCGCGCCGCGCCGGCTGCCGTCACTGCCGTCTTCGTCGTGATCGACACCGATCGGGCCGCGTCCGGCCGGGCCGCGACCCGGATCGGCTGGCAGGACACTTCCGGCCGGCAACGCCCGTTGAAAGTTGCGCCGCCCGGCACCGAGGCCATGGAGTTCCGCCATGTCACGGTCGATCCCGCCCAGGCGGCGCGGGTCGCGGCCACCCTGGAGGCGTACCTGCGGCAGATGCCGGGCGATCGCGCGGCGTGCCTGGCGCGGCTGGACGTGCTGCGACCGCTGCTCGCGCCCGCACGGCCGATGCCGCTGGTCGGCTACGCGGAGGCGCTCGGCGGGTTCCTGCTGGAGCAGAGCCTGGGCCGCCGCCCGGCGACGGTCCTGGTCTCGGCACTGGCCCGGGACGGCCTGCTGGCCGGCCCCCTGTCCCGGCTGATGGAAGGGCTCGATGCGTTCGTGGCGTGCTTCAACGCCCGGGTCGCGGCACTGCGCGCGTGCGGCATCGATCCCGCCGTCGCGCCGCTGGCGGAAGGCTACCTGCCGCTCTTCCATTGCTGCCCGGTCGACGGCGAGCGCATCCGCCTCCATCGCCGCCGGGCGGGGGGTGGCTGGGAGGCCGTGGGGCAGACCCGCGCCGGCCGCCGCTACGCCTTCCCGCTCGGCCCGCGGGGGACGTCGCTGGACGCCCTGTTCGCGACCGGACGATGGAGCCCGGACGTGGTCCTGCCGGTGCTGCTCAACGACCGCTTCAGCGGGCTGGTCGCGGGGCGCAGCTCGGCCCTCTACTGCCTGGTCCTCAATGCGGCGATGGCGGAAGCCCTGGGGATGCGGCCGATCCCGATCCTGGCCCCGGCCGCGCTGGGCGGCGCCATGCCGGGACCGGACGGGCTCGTCCAGTCCTGGCTGACGGGGTAGCCTCGCCCCCATGCAGCGCGTCGACATCCTGGCCGTCTCCCCCCATCCCGACGACGTCGAGCTGGCCTGCGGCGGCACGCTGATCCTGGCGGTGCGCCAGGGCCTCAGCGTCGCCATCGCCGACCTGACTGCCGGGGAGGCGGCGACCCGCGGCACGCCGGAGATCCGCCGCGCCGAGGCGGCGGAGGCCGCGCGGCGCCTGGGGATCGCCCAGCGGGTCTGCCTCGATCTGCCGGACAGCCGGGTCGGCGAGACGCCCGGGCAGGTGGAGCCGGTCGTCGCCCTGATCCGCGCCGCCCGCCCGCGGATCCTGCTGCTGCCCTATCCCCAGGACCGACATCCGGACCATGCCGCGGCCGCCCGCCTGGTCGAGCGCGCGGCCTTCCTCGCCCGCCTGGCGCGGCACGGCAGCGGCCGGCCGCACGCGGTGGAGCGGCTGCTGCACTATTGCGGGCATCATCCGGCGACGCCGTCGGTCGTGATCGACGTGAGCGCCGTGTGGGCCGAGCGGATGCATGCGCTCCGCGCCCATGCCAGCCAGTTCGAGGCGGGCGACGGCGCCGCGACGGCCCTCAACGACGGCAGCTTCCTGCGCTTCGTCGAGGCACGCGCGGTCTGCCACGGGGCCCTGATCGGCGCTGCCTACGGCGAGGGCTTCATGCTCGCCGGCCCGGTCGGGCTCGACGGGCTCGGGCCGCTGCTGCGGGATCGCCCGGCCACCTACGGCAATTTCGCCTGATCCCGCCCTACCCGGCCGCGAGCCGGGCCAGCAGCGCGTCCGTCCCCGGCGCGCCGTAGGTCCGCAGCATCTCGATCGGCTCCGGCACCGCCAGCCCGGCCCGGTCGAGGTAGAGGCCCGCCATGGCGGCATAGGCGCGGTGCACCGGCTCGTCGCGATAGAGCAGGTGCGGCTCGCGCGGGCCGAAGCGCAGGAAGGGAAAGGGATTGGCCTCCCACACCACGATCCCGCCGTCGGCCAGGAAGGCATAGTCGAAGGCGACGAAGTCCAGTTCCAGGGCGCGCCTGGCCGCCTGGAAGACGGATCGATGCGGATCGGGCACCCGGATATGATGGGCTTCCGCCGCCAGCAGGTCCGCCGTGGTGCGCTTGTTGTCCCCGCGCACCTCCCATTCCGCCGCGGCCAGATGGTGCATGGCGATGGCGTGGTCGCCGGCAACGAGGCAGCGGTACTTGTGGAACAGTCCGTCGGCCCCGCGCGTGTCGACGAACTCGACGGCGATCGGCCGGCGGAACCGGGCGACCGCCTCGACCTCGATCGGGGCGCCCGGCGGCAGGTGCAGCGAGGCGGCGCCGTGGTGCCAGTCCTCCCGGACCAGGATCGTGCCCGGCAGCGCGGCCCGTGCCGCCTCCGGCCGGGCCGGGTCGATCGCCAGCGAGCGCGGCGTGCGGATGCCGATCGCGGCCAGGCGCTCCGCCGTCGAGCGCTTGCCGGCATGGACCAGGCGGGCCGGATGGTTGACGACCGGGATGCCCTGGGCGGCGCATCGCTCCACCAGGTCGCAGGCCTGGCGGAGGGCCGCCGTCGACCAGGCTTCGACCGGATCCTGCAGCCAGGGCACCACGACCCCGACCCCCTGCAGGTCGACGTCGGCGGCCGGCAGGAGCGCCAGCCGGACCTGCCGGCGCAGCGTCGGGAAGTTGCGGGCGAGCCAGAGCAGGAACGGGTCGTGGAAGCCCGCCATGCGGGCCGGATGGCGCACGGCCAGGACCCGCCCGCCGCCCGGGCACCAATGGCGGTTGCGCTCCTCGTCGGACCGCACGAGGGCGGCGAGCCGGTTCGCGTACGCCTCCGCCGCGGTCACGCGGGCGCCTGCGCCAGCCCCCCGAACTCGCGCCCCGGAATCGATTCGAGCAGCGCCTTGGTATAGGCGTGGCGCGGCCGCTCGAACACCGCCCCGGCGGGGCCGTGCTCGACCACCTCGCCGTCCTTCATCACCGCCACCAGGTCGCAGATCTGGGCGGCCACCCGCAGGTCGTGGGTGATGAAGACGATCGAGAGGCCGAGGCGCAGCCGGAGGTCGGCCAGCAGCGCCAGGACCTGGGCCTGGACCGAGACGTCGAGCGCCGACACCGGCTCGTCGGCGACCAGCACCCGCGGCTCCAGCGCCAGCGCGCGGGCCAGGCCGATCCGCTGGCGCTGCCCGCCCGAGAACTCGTGCGGGTAGCGGTCGGCCGAGGCCGGGTCGAGCCCGACCAGCGCGAACAGCTCGCGCGCCCGGGCCATCGCCTGTGCCCGCGGCATGCCGTGGACGATCGGCCCCTGGGCCACCAGCTCGCCGGCGCGGCGCCGCGGGTTGAGGGACCCGAAGGGGTCCTGGAAGACCATCTGGATATGCCGGGTCTGGCCGCGCATCGCCGCCCGCGGCAGCGTCGCCAGGTCCGTGCCCTCCAGCCGGACCGAACCCTGGTCGGGATCGACCAGGCGCACGATGCAGCGCGCCAGCGTCGACTTGCCCGACCCGCTCTCGCCGACGATGCCGAGCGTGCCGCCCCGCGGCAGCACCAGCGACACGTCCCGGACCGCATGGGTGACGCGGGCGCCGCGGCCGAGGAAGCCGCCGGTGCGATAGGTCTTGGAGAGGTGCGCGATCGCCAGGATCGGCTCGTCCGACAGGGGGCGCGGCGGCGGCGCCTTCAGGGGCGGCACGGCGGCGATGAGCTGGCGGGTGTAGGGGTGCCGGGGCCGCTCCAGCACCTCGGCCGCCGGCCCCTCCTCCACCACCCGGCCGTGCTGCATCACCGCGACGCGGTCGGCGATCTCCGCCACCACGCCGAAATCATGGGTGATGAACAGGACGGCGGTGCCCTTGCGGCGCTGCAGGTCGCGGATCAGGGCCAGGATCTGCGCCTGGGTGGTGACGTCGAGCGCCGTCGTCGGCTCGTCGGCGATCAGGACCTTGGGGTCGAGCGCCAGGGCCATGGCGATCATCGCCCGCTGCCGCTGCCCGCCGGACAGCTCGTGGGGGTAGGCGCGGGCCGCCCGCACGGGGTCGGGAATGCGGACCTCTTCCAGCAGAGCCTGCACGCGCTCGTGCACCGCCGCTCGGCCGAGGCCGGTATGGATCCCGAACATCTCGCCGATCTGGTCGCCGATGGTGCGCAGCGGGTTGAGCGCGGTCATCGGCTCCTGGAAGATCATGGCGATGCCGGCGCCGCGCACGCGGCGCATCTCCGCCTCCGGCAGGCTGGCCAGGTCGCGGCCGTCGAAGCGCACCTGGCCGCCGTCGATCGCGACCCCGACCGGCAGCAGGCGCATGACGGCGTTGGCGGTCATCGACTTGCCGGAGCCGGATTCGCCGACGACGCACAGGATCTCGCCCGCCGCGATCGCCAGCGACACGTCCTGCAGCGCGTGGCTGCGGTCGGCCCCCGGCGGCAGGCGCACGCCGAGCCGGTCGAGCGCGAGGACGGGGGCGGTCATCGGCCCTTGAGCCGCGGGTTGAGGGCGTCGTTGAGCCCCTGGCCGACCAGCGACACCGCCAGCACCGTCACCAGGATGGCGACCCCGGGGATGGCCGAGACGTACCATTGCACCCGCAGCACGTCGCGGCCGAGGCCGATCAGGTTGCCCCACGAGGCGACGTTGGGATCGGACAGGCGCAGGAAGGCGAGCGCGCTCTCCAGCAGGATGGCGACCGCCATCACCACGCTGGCATAGACGATGACCGGCGGCAGGGCGTTGGGCAGGATCTCGCCGAAGATCAGCTTGAAGTCCGGCAGGCCGAGCGTGCGCCCGGCCTGGACGAACTCGCGGTTGCGCAGCGACAGGAACTCCGCCCGCGTCAGCCGGGCCGGCGCCGGCCAGGAGACCACCCCGATGGCGATGGTGACGGTGGTGATGTTGGACCCGAAGACCACCACCAGCACCAGCAGCAGGAGGAAGTTGGGCAGGGTCTGGAAGGCCTCGGTGACCCGCATCAGGATGGTGTCGACCGCCCCGCCATAGTAGCCGGCGACCGCGCCGATGACGATGCCGATCAGGACCGCGATCACCGTCGCCACCAGGCCGATCAGCAGCGAGATGCGGGCGCCGTGGAAGATCTGGGCGGCGATGTCGCGGCCCGAATTGTCGGTGCCGAGCCAGAAGCGCGGGTTGTCGAGCGGCCACACCAGCGGCCGCCCGGCCAGCGCCAGCGGGTCGCGCGGGAAGAGCCAGCCGGCCGACGCCGCCATGGCCACCACCAGCAGCAGCAGGACCAGCCCGATCACCGCCGGCGGGCTGCGGAAATAGCCCCGGACCCAGCCCACCGGTCAGCCCCCCGGGGTGATGCGCGGATCGAGCCGCGCATAGAGGAGGTCGACCAGGAAATTGACCGCGATCACCAGCAGCGCCGAGACGAAGACGATGCCGAGCAGCGTGTTGAGGTCGCGCTGCACCACCGATTCATAGGCGAGCCGGCCGAGCCCCGGCAGCGAGAAGACGCTCTCCACCACCACCGAGCCGCCCAGCATGGTGCCGGCCTGGAGCCCGATCAGCGTCACCATGGGCAGCAGCGCGTTGCGCAGGACGTGGCGGACGACGACCCGGGTCTCGTCCAGCCCCTTGGCCCGGGCGGTGCGCACGAAGTCCAGGTTCAGCACCTCCAGCATCGAGGCGCGCATGATGCGCAGATAGATGGCGAGGAAGATCAGGCCCAGCGTCAAGGTCGGCAGGACGAGGTGGCGGGCGATGTCGAGAGTCCGCCAGATGCCGGTCTGCACCTGGGTGATGTCCTCCAGCCCGCCCGCCGGCAGCCATTGCAGGTAGATCGAGAAGACGACGATCGCCATCAGGCCGAACCAGAAGGAGGGGGTGGCGTAGAAGACGAGGCCGAGCGTCGAGATGATCGTGTCCGGCCAGCGGTTGACCCCGCGCGCCGCCACCACCCCCAGCACCAGCCCGGCGAAGAAGGCGAAGGACAGGGACGCGGTCATCAGCAGGATGGTGGCCGGCAGGCGCTCGGCGATCACGGTCGCGACCGGCTTGCCGTAGATGGCCGAGAAACCGAGGTCGAGGCGGACCAGCCGCCACAGGTACTGGCCGAGCTGGGCCGGCACCGACAGGTCGAGGCCGTAGAATTCCCGCAGCTGGCGGGCGGTGGCCGCGTCGCCACCGCCCATCTGCGCCATCATCGCGTCGACCGTGTCGCCCGGCGCGAACTGCAGCAGCAGGAAGACCCCGATCAGGATCAGCAGCAGGGTCGGGATCGAGGCGGCCAGCCGCCGCCCCGCCAGGCTCAGGATTCGCATCGGTCCGCCGCAACCATGGCCTCAGCCTGCCGCAGCCGCGCTCACTCCGCCAGCCACAGGTCGTGCCAGGTCGACGACCCCCAGCGCGGCGTGTTGGAGTGGTTGCGCGCCTTGGCGGTGATCGTGGTCACGAAGATCTGCTCGATCGGCGTCCAGATCGGCAGCTCGGAATTGGCACGCTGCTGGAAGCGGGCATAGAGCGCCTTGCGCTTGACGGGATCGACCTCGGTCGCGGCGTCGTCGATGATCCGGTCCATCTCGGGGTCGGTCCAGCCCCACTGGTTGGTCCAGGGTGCGCCCGGCGGCTGGCCGGAGCGATACCAGACGGTGGTCGAGACGGCCGGGTCGTTGCGGTACTGGTGCCAGCCGGTGGCGAGGTCGAAGGCGTGGTCGGCATAGACCTGCTTCAGGAAGCCGCCACCGTCGTTGCGCACGATCTCGACCCGGATGCCGATCTCGCCCAGCGCCTGCTGGACGAAGGTCGCCCACAGCGAGATGTCCTCGCCCCACGGCGCGGGCAGCAGGCGGACCGCGAAGCGGGTGCCGCCGGCGCCCGGCTTGTAGCCTGCCTCGTCGAGCAGTCGGGCGGCCCTGGCCTTGTCGTAGGCGTATTGCGGGCCGTTGTCGGCCGGATAGAAGTCGGTCGAGACCGACGGGATCGGCCCGGTGCCGAGCTTGGCGAAGTCGCCCAGGAAGTTCTCGATGAAGAAGGGCACGTTGATCGCGTGCGCGATGGCGCGCCGCACGCGGACGTCGCTCAGCTCCTTGCGGCGGAAGTTGAACTCCAGCGTGTTGGTGCGGGCATTGCCCTCGTTGCCCTTGGTCGAGACGATGAAGCGCGGGTCGCGGCCGAGCCGGGCGATGTCCGAGATGGTGATGCCCGAGAAGGGGCTGTAGTGCAGCTGGCCCGCCTCCAGCTGGGCGGCGGCGGCGGAGCGGTCGGTGATGACCCGCCAGACGATCCGGTCGAGATAGGGCGCGTCGGGGCGCCAGTAGTTGGGGTTGCGGTCGGCGATGATGTGCTGGCCGCGCTCGTACTGCACGAACTTGAACGGGCCGGTGCCGACCGGGGCGAGGTTGACCGGGTTCTGGCGGATGTCGCCCGTCTCGTAGAGATGCTTGGGCGAGACGTAGCCGAGGTCGGGCAGCGCGCGCAGCAGCAGGTTGAGCGGCATCGGCCGCTCGTAGCGGAAGATGGCGGTGTGCGCGTCGGGCGTGTCGACCGCGGTCAGGAACAGCTGCAGCGTGGTGCCGTAGTTGAGGATCTTCTTCCACATGGCCATGGCGGTGAACTGCACGTCGGCCGACGTAAAGGGCTTGCCGTCATGCCAGGTGACGCCGCGGCGCAGGTGGAAGGTGATGGTCTTGCCGTCGGGTGCCGCCTCCCAGCGTTCCGCCAGGACGCCGACCGGGTTACCCAGGGCGTCGAGGTCGACCAGGGGCTCCTGGATCTTGCCGCCGACGATGTAGACCCCGGTCGAGGCCTGCAGGCTGGGGTTCAGCATCCGCTGCTCGGCCCCGTAATGCACCACGAAGGTGCCGCCGCGGCGCGGCGTCCCCTGGGCGAAGCTGCGCTGGGGGAGCATCGCGCTGGCAGCCATCGCGGCCGAACCCAGCAGCAGGGTGCGGCGCTTCATTTCCAGGCGGTGGTCGGTCATCGGGTGCCTCCTGACGGCGGACGGATGGTCGGGGATGCGGACGAGGCCGGACGGTCTGGTGGGATTTGGCCGGTGGAACTGCCGGGTGGAATTTGCCCGGGGCAATGCATCCTCCGGGCCAACCCGTTCAGGCCTCGGCGACGAGGCGGAGGATGACGCCGTTGGCGAGCGCGGCCGGCACGTCGCCGGCGCCGGCGGGATCGCCGGTCGCGACCACCGCGGCCACCGCCCCTTCCGCCGCGGCGCCGGCGCGCACGCCGGCCGGATAGAGCCGCCGGAAGGTGGCCTCGTCGTAGAAGAGGAAGTCGGCGCGGCCCCCGCCCGACGGCACCAGATGGCCGTCCGGGGTCGACGAGACCGGCTCGTCGATGAGGCGCGACAGGTGCGCCGCCGCCGCGGCCGGGTCGGCCGACAGGATTTCCAGGCGCACCAGGCGCGTCGCCCCGTTGGCGTGGGCCTGCAGCTCCGGGATCCACACCGTGTCGCGGGTCAGGTGCTGGCAGGCGAAGATGCGCAAGCCGCCCGGCGCCTCGTCGACCGGCCAGCGGAAGACGTTGAAGCGCGCCTCGCCCACCCCGCCGCCCGGCAGCTCGACCGGCCGGCCGAAATGCACCGGCCCGAGGGGGGCGATGCCGCGGGCCCGCAGCTCCTCCACCCCGGCCGCGGCGTCATCGGTGGTGAAGGCGGCACGCTCGATGCCCTCGCGGGTCTTCAGGAACTCGATGGTCGGCTTGAGGTGCTCGGTCGGGGTCAGCACGCCCAGAAGCTCGATATAGTCGCAGCCGAACACGATCGTGTAGTTGGCCGAGCCCAGATGCGGCGAATGGGTCCCACGCGGCGACACGGTGAAGCCGAGCCGCCGCCACGCCTCGGCCGCCGCGTCCAGGTCGCGCACCGTGACGACGATATGGTCGAGCCCGAGGATATGTGCCAGCGCCATGCCGATGCCTCCGCCTTGCCTGATGCGTCCGGTCGAGGGGCGCCCTTATGACACCCGCATCGCGCCCGGCCGCAATGCTTTTTTCTATTGCCGGCAGCAAGGGGAATTTGGCTTGAACCGACCGTCGCCACGCCCCACGGCCGGACGGCGCCCCCTCGCCATCCGGCCGTGGCCGGCCTTCCGCTCAGGCCGACTGCAGGGCGGCCTTCACCTTGGCCGGGGTGTAGGGCACCGAGCGCAGCCGGACCCCGGTCGCGTCGAAGACGGCGTTGGAGATGGCCGACGGCACCACCGCCGCGGTCGGCTCCCCCGCACCCCAGGGCTTCTCGGCCGGGCGGTCGATCAGCTCCATGACCAGCTCCGGGATCTCCGGGAAGGTCAGGATCGGATAGCTGCCCCAGTCGAGGCTGGTCACCATGCCGCGGTCGAAGGTCAGCTCCTCCTTCAGGGTGCGGCTCACGGTCTGGAAGACGTTGCCCTCGATCTGCGCCTTGACTCCGTCGGGGTTGATGATCTGGCCGCAGTCATGGACGACGTAGAAGCGCGTCACCCGGATGACCCCGGTCGCCCGCTCCACCTCCACCTCCGCCACCGCGCCGACATAGGTCCGCACCAGCTCATACTTGCAGTAGGTGATGCCGCGGCCCTTCAGCACCGCGCCGTTCCCGGCCTTCTGCGGCGACGGCCGCTTCTCCCATCGGGCGAGCTTCGCCAGGCGATCGAGCACCTCGATGCCGCGGGTGTCGGCCGGGTCGAGATACTTCAGGCGATACTCCAGCGGGTCGATGCCGGCCGCGGCCGCCAGCTCGTCGAGGAAGCACTCGTTGGCGTAGGTGTTCTGCATCCGCCCCGGGGTGCGGATCCAGGACGGCTTGAACGGCGTCGTCTCCAGCCGGTGGCAGACCGTGCGGACGTTGGGAAATTTGTAGGGAATGGCCGAGTTCTGGTGGATGCCGCCCGGCGCGATGGCGGTGGCGTTGGGCAGCCCGGCCAGGTCGGCCGCCACCAGGGCGACGTTGCCGGCCGCCCCCTGCGGGATGAAGAACTCCGACTCCCAGGCCGCCACCCCGCCCGAGGAATCGAGGTTGGCGCGCAGGTCGATCAGGGTCGGCGGCCCCTTCGGGTCCCAGCCATGCTCGTCGGCGCGCGACCATTGCACCCGCACGGGCCGTCCCACCGCACGGGCCAGCAGCGCCGCGTCGGCCGCCGCATCCTCGTGCCCGTTGCGGCCGTAGCAGCCCGAGCCCTCGACGTAGAGGCAGTGCACCGCCTCCTGCGGCATCGCCAGCATCTGCGCCAGCTGCTTGCGCAGGTTGTGGGTCGCCTGCGACGCCGACCACGAGGTCAGCTTGCCGTCCTTGAACTCCGCGATCGCGCAGGACGGGCCGATCGAGCCGTGGGTATGGATGGCGAAGTCGTAGCTGGCGGCCAGCTTGCGGCCCTCGCCCCGCATCGCCGCGGCGGCATCGCCGACATTGCTGGTGACGTCGTCCTTCACGACCTTGGTCGCCCGCACATGCTCCCACAGGCGGGCCTGGTCGGGCAGCGTCTCGGACTTTGACCAGGTCGTCTTCAGGTCGCGGGCGCCGCGGATGGCGGCCCACTCGTTGCTGGCGACGACGCCCAGGAAGTTGCCCTGCCGCACCACCTGGACGATGCCGGGAATGCCCTTGATCGAGCCTTCGTCGACCGCCTCCAGCCGGGCGCCCAGGGCTGGCGGGTGGACGACGCGGCCATGCAGCATCCCGGGCACCCGGAAATCCTGCATGTAGGTGAAGCGGCCGAGGATCTTGTCCGGCACGTCGCGCCGCGCCATCGCCCGGCCGACCAGCTTGTAGTCCGCCGGCTTCTTGGTCGGCGCCGCGGGGTCGAGCTTGAGGTCGAAGCGGCGGCCGCCGATCAGTTCGGCATAGGTGACCGTCGGGCCGCCGGCCCGCGGGCCGATGGCGCCGTCGACCACCGCCAGGTCCGCCTTGGCCACGCCCAGCCGCTTCGCCGCCTCGGTCAGGAGGGCGTCGCGGGCGGTGGCGGCCGCCTGGCGGATCTGCACGCCGCCATTCTGGAGCGACAGGCTGCCATAGGTCGGGCCCTGGTCCGGGGTCAGCGCCGTGTCGCCCTGGATCACCGTCACCCGGGCGTCCGGCACGTCGAGCTCGTCGGCGATCATCTGGGCGAGCGCGCTCTGCACCCCGGTGCCGAGGTCGACCTTGCCGGAATAGATGGTCACCAGCCCGCGACCGTCGATCGACAGGAAGGTGTCGACCTGGTCGAGCGTCACCGGCTTCGCCGCGGCGCTGCCGGCCTGGGCCAGCGCCTGGCCGAGGGGGCCCGCCAGGTGGAAGCCGACGACGAGGGCGCCCGTGCCCTTCAGCAGCGCGCGGCGCGACAGGGCGGCGCGCGGAATCGTGTCTTGCATGGTCATGGCGGCCTCCTTCATGCGGCCGCGGCGCGCTTGACGGCGCGCAGAATCGCGGCGTGGGTCCCGCAGCGGCAGAGATTGTTGGCCAGCGCCGCCTTGATGTCGGCCTCGCTCGGCCCCTTCGTCCTGGCCAGGAAGGCGGCCGATTCCATCACCATGCCGTTGATGCAGTAGCCGCATTGGGCCGCCTGCTCGGCGATGAAGGCGGCCTGCACCGGGTGCGGCTTCTCGGGCGTGCCGAGCCCTTCCAGGGTGACGATCTTCTGGCCGGGCGCCACGGCCGACAGGGGCACGATGCAGGAGCGCATGGCGACCCCGTCGACATGCACGGTGCAGGCGCCGCACTGGCCGAGCCCGCAGCCGAAGCGCGGCCCATGCAAGGCCAGGTTGTCGCGGAGCGCATAGAGCAGCGGCATGTCGGGATCGTCGATGTCGATCGAGACGGTCCGGCCGTTGACGTCGAGAGATTTCGAAATCGCCATGGATGTCCTCCCCAGAAGACGGATTGTCCATTGGACGCGTGTTTGGCGACACCGGCGGGCGGCAGGCCCGGGGGCGGCCTGGGAAGAGGCTATACCTCCCCGGAACATTTCCCAAGACCGCCCCGGGACGCCTTCCGCCGCCCGGCCTGCGGTCCTAGACTTGGGTCCCCTTCCCCCGCCCCGGAGCCCCGCCGATGCCGACCAGCCAGCCCCAGCCCGCGACCCGCCCGGTCGCCCTCGTCACCGGCGGCCGGCGCGGCATCGGCCGCGGCGTCGCCTGGGCGCTGGCGGCGGCCGGCCACGACGTGGCGATCAACGACATCGTCGAGGACGAGGCGGTGGGGGAAACGCTGGGCGGCATCGCCGGCCATGGCGGCCGCGGCGCCTTCGTGCAGGCCGACGTGGCCGACGTGGCCGGCCATGGCGCGCTGCTCGACGCGGTCGAGGCGGCACTCGGCCCGGTCTCGGTGCTGGTCAACAATGCCGGCGTCTCGGTCGCCCGGCGCGGCGACCTGCTGGAGGTGACGCCGGAGAGCTTCGACCGGCTGGTGACGATCAACCTGCGCGGCCCGTTCTTCCTGACCCAGGCCGTCGCGCGGCGCTGGCTGGCGGCGGCCGATGACCGCCGGCGGCGCATCGTCGTCACCATCTCGTCGGTCAATGCCGAGATGGCGAGCCCCAACCGCGGCGAATACTGCATCGCCAAGTCGGGCCTGCCGATGATGACGAAGCTGTTCGCGCTGCGCCTGGCCGAGGCCGGGATCGGCGTCTTCGAGATCCGCCCCGGGATCATCCGCACCGACATGACCGCGGTCGCGAAGGACCGCTACGACACGCTGATCGCCGAGGGCATCTCGCCCATCCGCCGCTGGGGCGAGGCCGACGACATCGGCCTCGCGGTGGCGGCGCTGGCATCGGGCGCCTTCCCCTTCACCACCGGCGAGGTGGTGCATGTGGATGGCGGGCTGGGAATCGCCCGGCTATGACGGACGAAGCGCCGGGGATGAGACGGGCGAGAGGTTGACGAAAAAGGCGCGCTGGACATCGGCAAAAGCGTCCTTCGACTGCGCTCAGGATGAGGATCTTTTCCTTTCTCCACAAAAAAATAGAAGCTCGGCACTGCCCGCCGGCCAAAGCGTCAGCACTTGTGGAATAAAGAAGATTTCCTCATCCTGAGCGCAGTCGAAGGACGCTTTGGCCGTCGGCCAGCGCTCCATTCGGCGGCCGCCGGCGGTTTCATTGCCGGCGGGCCGGGCCAGCCGATGGGACTCTTCCCGAGGTAGAATCCCCCTCGGCAGGGCGACTATGTCCGGCGGCGATAGTGGGCGGTCATGAAGGGCTGCCAGGTCCCGTCCTCGCCCAGCGCCTGGGAGCGCAGGATGCGGTGGTCGGCGTCGACGATCTCGATGATGTCCTGGTAGCGGGTCGACTTCGCCGGGTCGGTGAAGCTGGGGCCGACCGTGTCGAGCGTCAGCACCCGGCCGGCCGGGTCGAGGGAGCCCTCGTAGAGCCAGAGATTGGTCATCATCGAGCCGATGAAGGTGCCGACATACTTGCCCCGGACCGGGTCGTAGCCGAACTGGAAGAGCGTGCTGGTCGGCCCGCTGCCGTCCGGCATCTTGCCAACCCCCTCCGACACTACCCACATGCCGTGCAGAGAGCGCGTCGTCTCGGTCCATTCGGTTTTCATGGGCGGCTGGTCGGGCCCCATGCTGCATTCCGATTCGGCGATCCAGTCGCCGACCAGCTGGTCCAGCCAGCGATGCTCTTCCTGCGGCTTCGCCATCATGTCCTGATCCTCCGGGGTTCGACATAAGATAACGATTTGGTTAACTAATCGGCCCGACCGGCCCTGTCAACCTCTCCCCCTCCCCCCGCGGTCCCCTTCATGCGCCCCATCATCCAGGTCACCGGCCTCACCAAGTCCTACGCCTCCGGCTTCCAGGCGCTGAAAGGCGTCGATCTGGAGATCCGCGCGGGCGAGATTTTCGCCCTGCTCGGCCCCAACGGGGCCGGCAAGACGACCATGATCAGCATCATCTGCGGCATCGTCCGGCCGAGCGCCGGGCGGGTGCTCGCGGACGGGCACGACATCATCGAGCAGTGGCGCGAGGCCCGCTCGCTGATCGGCCTGGTCCCGCAGGAGCTGTCGACCGACGCCTTCGAGACGGTGTGGGCCACTGTCAGCTTCAGCCGCGGCCTGTTCGGCAAGCCGCGCAACACCGCCCACATCGAGCGGGTGCTGCGCGACCTGTCCCTGTGGGACAAGAAGGACAGCAAGATCATGACGCTGTCGGGCGGCATGAAGCGCCGGGTGATGATCGCCAAGGCCCTGTCCCACGAGCCGCGCATCCTGTTCCTGGACGAGCCCACCGCCGGGGTCGACGTGGAGCTGCGGCGCGACATGTGGGGGCTGATCCGCCGCCTGCGCGACACCGGCGTCACCATCATCCTGACCACCCACTACATCGAGGAAGCAGAGGAGATGGCCGACCGCATCGGCGTCATCAACCGCGGCCAGATCGTGCTGGTGGAGGAGAAGGCCGAGCTGATGCGCAAGCTCGGCCGCAAGCAGCTCACCCTGCAGCTGGCCGAGCCGCTGGCGGCCCTGCCGCCGTCGCTCGCCCCCTATGCGCTGGAGATCGCGGCCGGCGGGATGGAGCTCGTCTATACCTATGACACCCGGGCGGAGCGCACCGGGATCACCCGGCTGCTGACCGACCTCGCGTCCGCCGGCATCCGGTTCCGCGACCTGCAGACCCGGCAGAGTTCGCTCGAGGACATCTTCGTCAGCCTGGTCACGGAGCGGCCATGAACTACCGCGCGATCTACGCCATCTATCGCTTCGAGATGGCGCGCACCGGGCGCACGCTGCTGCAGAGCATCGTCTCGCCGGTCATCTCGACGGCGCTCTATTTCGTCGTCTTCGGTGCCGCGATCGGCTCGCGGATCCAGGCGATCGACGGGGTCAGCTACGGCGCCTTCATCGTGCCCGGGCTGATCATGCTGTCGCTGCTGACGCACAGCATCTCCAACGCCTCGTTCGGCATCTACTTCCCGAAATTCGTCGGCACCATCTACGAGCTGCTCTCGGCCCCGATCTCGTTCGCCGAGGCGACCGTGGCCTATGTCGGGGCGGCGGCCACCAAGTCGGTCATCCTGGGCGCCATCATCCTGGCGACGGCCGCGCTGTTCGTGCCGCTGCAGGTGGAGCATCCGTTCTGGATGGCGGCCTTCCTGGTCCTGACCGCCGTCACCTTCAGCCTGTTCGGCTTCGTCATCGGCATCTGGGCGGACGGCTTCGAGAAGCTGCAGTTCGTGCCGATGCTGGTGGTGACCCCGCTCACCTTCCTCGGCGGCAGCTTCTACTCGATCGAGATGCTGCCGCCCTTCTGGCAGTGGGTCAGCCTGTTCAACCCGGTCGTCTACCTGGTGAACGGCTTCCGCTGGAGCTTCCACGGCACCGCCGACGTCGGCATCGCCGTCAGCCTCGCCATGACGCTGGGGATCCTGGCGATCTGCCTTGCCGTCGTGTGGTGGATCTTCAAGACCGGATGGCGGCTCAAGAACTGACCGGGCGCGGAACCGCCCGGCAGGCGGCGCGTTCTCCTGGAAGTCCATTCCTTCAGGAGACGATGCCATGGCCGAGTTGCGTGCCGCCCTGACGGCTGCCGCCCTGCTGGCGGCGGTCGCCCTGCCGAATTCCGCCGCGGTCAGCCAACCGGCAGCCACGCCGACCAACCCGCCGGCAGCCGTGCCGCAACCATCATCGAAGGTAGACGAGGCCACCGCCCATTACGTCAAGGAATCGGCCCGCCAGGACCAGGCGGCGATCGAGGCGAGCCGCCTGGTGCTGGAACGCTCGGCCCGGGCGCCGGTGCGCGAGGCCGCCAAGAAGGTGCTGGACGAGCGCATGAAGGCGCAGCACCGGCTGACGACGGCGGCCAGCGTCCAGTCGCTGGGCGTGCGCCCGGACAAGGCGGCCCAGGAAGCGGGCGAGCCCGAGGTCGCCGCGCTGCGCAGCACCGCGCCCGAGGGCGTCGACCGCGCCTATCTGCGCATGGCGATCGAGAACCACGAGACGACGCTCAAGCTCCAGGAATCCTATGGCCGGGACGGCGCGAACGACGCGCTGCGCTCCCACGCGATGGCCGCGGCCATCCTGCTGGAGGCCCGCATCGACAATCTGCGCCGCCTCGCGGCCGAACTGGACGGGGCGTCGTAGCAACGCCCCAGGGGGACCGGCGTCGCCGGCGCTCAGCGCCGCCAGATCGCGTAGAAGATCATCGCGGCACAGAGGACGATGGCAACCGCGATGACCAGTGTCTGGAGGTCGAGGTCCATGCGCGCCCCCGCTTGCGGCACCGATGGCATATTATCCTAGCTAACGCGCCTGACGCGGCCGTGTCGATCATTTCGTCGGACAAGGGCGGGCGGACGCCGGCCGTTTCCGTAGATCGGGCCCCGATCCCCCGAAAGGGGCTTGAGCGGCGCAAAACCGGCACCATCTCTCGATGGTCGAACTGAAGATCGGATGAACGGAAATGCGTCAGGTTCTGTCCTTGCTGGTAGCCGCGGTGTTTGCTGCCGCCGTGGTGATGCTGGTGGTGACGGTGCTGAGCGGCGTGCTCTGGTTCATCGGCATCGTCGTCGCCTTCCTGATCGTGGCCGGCGTGATCTATGCCCTGCTGACCGGCCGCTCGAACACCATCACCGTGCGCCGGCCGCCGCAGTCCTGGAAGTAGCCCCCGGGGCCGGCCGCATCGCGTCCATGCGATCGCGGGCCGCGGCGGCATCGCGCAGGATTTCGGCGAAGATGGCGGCCACCGGCTTGATCTCGTCGGCGAAGGCGGCCGACTGCCCCATCGACAGGATTCCCCGCTCCCAGTCGCCGGTCGCGTAGGCCTCGCGCGCGTTGCTGCCGCGGACATGCGGCATGTAGAGGGCGAAGTCGCGCTCGCCCGCCGCCTCCAGTTCCGCCACCGTGCGCGCCGCGGCATTGTCCAGGCAGCGATAGGTGTTGCGGAAGCTGGCCATCACCAGACGCGAATCCGCCTCGCTCGTCTCCAGCACCTTGCGCTTGTAGTCCGCATGGGCCCAGATCTCGGTCGCCACCGTCATGCGCGACCCCATCACGATCGCGTCCGCCCCCAGGCCGAGCGCGGCGACCAGCTGCTGGCCGCAGCCGATGCCGCCGCCCAGCGCATAGGGCACCCGGAAGGCGCGGGCGGCGAGCGCCCCCTGGACCATGGTGCCGACGAAATGCAGGCCGGGATGGCCGCCGCACTCCTGCCCGACGATCGCCAGCGCATGGACCCCCGCCTTCTCCGCGCGCAGGCCGTGGCGGACGGCGGACACCTTGTGGATGACCGTGCAGCCCGCCTGCTTGAGGCGCGGCAGGTAGGCCTCCGGCGTGTTGCCGGCCGTCTCGATCAGCCGCACCCCCTCGTCCAGGAGAATGTCGACATAGCGGTCGAGGACCGCGTTCTCCTCCGCCCGGCCGGAGATGAAGAGATTGACGCCGAACGGCTTGCCGCCCGTCAGCTCCGCGCACAGGCGCAGCTCGGCACGGAAGGCGTCGAAATCGGCGAAGGTGCGGGCCGTGATGAAGCCCATCCCGCCGGCATTGACGGCGGCCGCCACGTAGCGGCCGTCGGCCAGCCACATCAGGCCACCGCACAGGATCGGGTGGCGGATGCCGAAGAGCCGGGTGATGGCCGTCTCGAACAGGGGCGTGTCGAGGACCTCGCGGTCGGTCATGCCCCGGCCCCGCCGTCGCTGCCGAAGCGGGGCCGGCGCTTCTCGAAGAAGGCGCGCTTGCCCTCGGCATGGTCGGCGCTGCCGAAGGCCACCGTCTGCGCCAGCGTCTCCATCTCCAGCGCCGCCTCGAGCGAGGCCGGCATCTGGCCGAGCTGCTGCTTGGTCATGGCGAAGGCCAGCGCCGGCAAGGCCGCCAGCAGTTCGGCCTGGGCCAGCGCCGCCGCCTGCACCTCGGCATCCGGCACCACCCGGTCGCACAGGCCGATCGCCAGCGCCTCGGCCGAGCGGACGGTGGCGGCCGTGTTGAAGAGGCGCCGCGCGTGGCCCGCGCCCACCCGGCGCGGCAGGGTGTGGAACAGGCCGTAGTCCGGGACCAGCCCGACCTTGAAGTAGGGGAAGCCGATCACCGCCGCCTCGCCCATCACCAGGGCGTCGCCCAGCAGGGCCAGCCCGGCGCCGCCCCCCATGGCCGGGCCTTCGACCGCCGCCACGACCGGCTTCTCGGCCGCCATCAGCAGCCGGATCAGCCGGTGGCTGCCCTTCATCCGGGCGCGGGCCACCTCGCCCGTCATGATGCCCATCGAAGACAGGTCGCCGCCGGCGCAGAAGGTGCCGGCGGCGCCCGTCAGCACGATCGCGCGCACCGCCTCGTCGGCGAGTGCCGCCTCGACCTCCGCGATCAGCGCCTGGCGCAGGCCGGCCGACAGCGCGTTGCGCTTGGCCGGGTCGTCGAGGACGATGCGGGCGATGCCGGCCGCGGGCCGTTCGCTGCGGACCAGCGCCATCACACGGCCTCGGCGACGCGCCGCCGCACCAGGGCGGCGCTGGTGTAGGCCGCGGCCGCCAGCAGGACCCCGGCCGCGGTCGTCTGCCAGCTGGGGAAGACCACCAGCGCGCCGGCGGCGACGGTAAGCGCCGCGATCGGCCGCGAGACCCGCCCGATGCCGTAGAGATAGGCCTCGAAGCCCATGGCGAGCAGGGATACGCCCGCGGTTGCGTTGACCATCTGGAACAGGATCTCCCCCGGGCTGCCGATCAGGACCAGCGCCGGATCGATGACGATGAGGAACGGCACGAAGAACAGCACGACGCCGAGCCGCATGGAATAGAAACCGACCGTCATCGCGTTGGAATTGTTGATGGAGGCGGCCGATATCGCGGCCAGCGCGACCGGCGGGGTGATGAAGCTGAGGGTGCCGTAGTAGAGGATGAAGAGGTGGGCGACGAGCGGCTGGATGCCCGCCTGGACCAGGGCCGGGGCCAGCACGATCGCCAGGAAGATGTAGCAGGAGCTGACCGTCATCCCCATGCCGAGGACGAAGCTGGTGATGGCGCCCAGGACCAGCAGCAGCGGCACGTTGCCGGCCGCGTACTGCACCAGCTCGCGCGAGAAGGCGGTGCCGACGCCGGTGATCGCCAGGGCGCCGACGATGAAGCCGATGCCGGCCAGGATCGCCACCAGTTGGCCGACGGCGACCCCGGACTCGACGATGAACCGGCCGAGCATGGCCGGCGTCAGGCGGTTGCGGCGGCGCAGCAGGGCCGCCACCAGCAGCAGCGCGGTCGCGGCGAAGGCGGCCAGCACCTCCAGCTGCATCACGATCAGCAGGTAGGCCATGGCCACGATCGAGAACAGGAACACCCAGCCGGCCTTGAGCGTCGCCCACAGGCCCGGGATCTCTTCCGGCGGCAGGCCGACCAGCCCGTTGCGGGCGGCATAGAGGTCGGACTGCAGCAGCAGCGCCAGGTAGTAGAGGAGCGCCGGCGCGGCGGCCGCGAGCGCGATCTCGCCGTAGGGCATGTTGAGGAAGCTCGCCATGATGAAGGCGGCCGCCCCCATCACCGGCGGCATGATGGCGCCGCCGGTCGACGACACCGCCTCCACCGCCGCGGCATAGGCCGGACGGTAGCCGCTCCGCTGCATCGCCGGGATGGTCATCACGCCCGAGGTGATGACGTTGGAGACGACGCTGCCCGACAGCATCCCCTGCAGCCCGCTGGAGACCACCGCCACCTTGGCCGCGCCGCCACGCCGGCGGCCCATCAGGGCGTTGGCGAAGTCCATGAAGAAGTCGGCGCCGCCGGTCACCACCAGCGCCACCCCGAACAGCAGGTAGCCGATCAGCAGGTCGGCCACGGTGCGCAGCGGGATGCCGATGATGCTCTCCTGGCCCAGCGCATGGGCGCGCACCGTCTCCGCCGCGCCCAGCTGCACGCCCCAGAAGATGCCCGGCAGGTGGTCGGCGAAGAGCGGATAGCAGGCGAAGAAGGCGGCCATCACGAACAGGAGCGTGCCGCCGACCCGGCGGATGCCCTCCAGTGCCAGGACGCAGACGGCCGCCGCGGCCGCGGTCGGCACCGGCGGGGCCGCCAGGTCCCAGCCCTGGGTGGTGATCTCGGTCCCATGGGCGGAGAGATAGATGCCGGCCCCCAGCGCCACCGCAGCCAGGGCCCAGTCGTACCAGGCGACCCGGCCGCGGTCGGCCGGGCGGGCCGGGAAGGCCAGGAAGGCGACCGCCAGGAAGCCGCCGACGATCAGGTAGTAGAAGGCATTCTCGATCAGGATGAAGCCCGCCAGGCGCAGCGACATCGTGTGGTCGATGGTGACCGCCAGCAGGCTGGCGGTGACCCCCATCACCGCCAGCCGCGCCGCACCCTGCAAGCGCATCGCCCTCTCCCGGGCCGGCCGCTCGTCCCTAGAGGCCGAGCGCCTTCAGGCGATAGCCCTCCCAGAACTTGGCGAAGCCGTCGGCCGCGACGTTCTGCGCCTTGGCGTCGGCGGTGGCCTTGGCCCAGGCGGCCTGCAGCGCCTTCTGGCGGGCGAGCGTCCGGTCCTGCCAGGCCTGCGTCTCGGCCGTCCACACCTTGGCCTCCTTCAGGGCGCGGATGGCACCCTCGTGGAAGGCGGCATCCATCGGCGGCGTCCCCGACTTGGAGACGTGCCAGCGCGCCATCACCGGGTTGACGTCCTTGTACAGGTCGTAGCTGTCGATGATCGCCTTGGTGACGGCGTAGACTTCGTCGGCCGAGGCATCGGCATAGATCGTCACCATCGGGTAGCGATAGCCCATCACCTGGCCCGGGTTGGCCTCGGAGATGCCGGCACCGATGGTGTCGCGGAACGGCTCCAGGAACGGCACCGCCTTCTGCGCCGCCTCCCAGCCGGCCTTGTTGTCGGCCGGCAGCGGCACCCAGGCGATGCCGTTGGGCGAGGATTGCAGCTCGTAGAGGACGGCGGCGTTGGGGGCGGCGCCGGCCGCGTCCGCCTTGCCCTCGACCAGCGCCTTCAGGCTGGCGGCGTAGCTGGCGAACGGCACCACCTGCACGTCCTTCCAGGTCAGGCCGGCGAAGGCGAAGATGCCGTCGATCTTGATGTTGACCGAGCTGTTGGCCGGCACGAAGGCGAAGCGCTTGCCCTTCAGGTCGGCGACCGACTGGATGCCGCTCGTCTTGGTGACGACGACGCTGAAGCCGTTGGTGCGGCCCAGCATGACGCGCAGGTCCTGCGGGCCCCAGTCGGGCTGGCCGAATTCATAGAGGCCCTCGGCGGCGAAGAAGAGCTCGTTGGCGAGCCAGGCATAGCTGACCCGCTTCTGCTTCAGCGGCAGCAGGCGGCCGATCGAGGTGCCGGACGGCTGCAGGCGGATGCGCGTGCCGTGCTTCTTGCCCAGCGCGTCGGCGATCGCGGAGGCCTCGACATAGCCGGTCGAGCCGACGTCGTAGGCGCTCCAAACCATCGTATCCGGCAGGCCGCTCGCCGCCTGCGCCCCGCCCGATGCCCCCAGCAGCGCCGCCGCCGCCAGGGCGGAGATCCACCTTGCCTTGTCCATCTCGCCCCTCGTCCTTCCCCAGGTGACATTGTGCGGTGTCCGGCCACGCGCGGCCGCCACCCTGTCGTTGGGCCGAGCTTAGGGGAGCGGTCGGACGACCGTCAATCGAGCCCGCCGCCGATGGAGAAGATCCGCGCTCCTTGTGCTATCGGGTACCAATCCCCCGACCCGCAGGCATGCCGAGATGGTGGCCATGACGACCCTCCCTGCCCCGCTCCGCATCTGCTTCTTCGGCGACAGCATGGTCAACGGCACCGGCGACGACGCCTGCCTCGGCTGGGTCGGGCGGGCGGCCGCCGCCGCCCGGCGCGGCGGCTGCGACCTGACCCTCTACAATCTCGGTGTCCGTCGCGACACCAGCGTCGACGTCCGGGCGCGCTGGCGGGCGGAGGCCGAGGCGCGGCTGCCGCCCGGCCATGACGGCCGCCTCGTCTTCTCGTTCGGCGCCAACGACGGCTGCGCGGCCGACGACGGCGTCGGCGTCCGGGTGCCGCCGGCCCGCTCGCTCGCCAACGCCGAGGCGATCCTGACGGCCGCCAGCGCCTGGCGGCCGACCCTGGTAGTCGGGCCGTTCCCGATCTGCGATCCCACGGTCGACCGCAGGACCGCCGCGCTGTCGGCCGCCTTCGGCGACCTCTGCGCCCGACTCGGGGTGCCGTACTTCGCGCCGTTCCCCCTGGCGGCCGGGTCGGACATCTGGGCGCGCGAGGTCGCAGCCGGCGACGGCGCCCATCCGAACGCTGGCGGCTACGCGCTCGTCGCCGAGGCCTTCGCCGCTTGGCCGGCGTGGCGCGCATGGGTTTCCGCATAGCAGCGCTGCGGACCCGTAGCCTTGCCTTATCTGCGCATCGCGGCCTTCCAGCGCCGGCCGGTCTTCGATGCCCTGCCGGTCGTGACCCATGCCCTGGCGAACGACCTGGCCTGGGCAGCGAGCCAAGGCGCCCAACTGGCGCTGTTCCCGGAGTGCTACCTGCAGGGATATGCCACCGACCGCCCGACGCTGGAGCGGCGGGCCCTGCCCGTCGCCGACGCGAGCATCGCCGCGCTTGTCCGACGGCTGGGCGAAACCGGCGTCACGACGATCGTCGGGATGATCGAGCGGCGCGGCGAGGCATTGTTCAACACCGCCCTGGTGGTCGGGCATCGCCGGCTGCTCGGCACCTACTCCAAAATCCACCCGAACGAGGACGGCGTGTCCCCGGGCACGGACTGCCCAGTCTTCGTCGCCGGGACCTGGCCGTTCGCGGTCAACATCTGCAACGATGCGAACTTCCCGGAAACGGCGTTGCGCGCAGCAGCGGCCGGCGCGCGCCTCATCTGCTACCCCCTGAACAACCTGCTGCGGCCGCCCGTCGCCGATCGATGGCGCGCCCGCAGCGTCCAGAACCTGCAGGCGCGAGCGGTAGAGACCGGATGCTGGATCGCCTCGGCCGACGTCGTCGGCGAGCATGGCGGCCGGGTCAGCTTCGGCTGCACGCTCATCGTCCGCCCGGACGGCGAGATCGTCGCCCGGGCGGCGGAAGGGCGCGAAGGCGTCGCGCTGTTCGATCTTGCTTGAATACCTCTGGTCGCGGCAGCGGTTCACGCGGCCTTCTTCGGCCGGCCCAGGCGCTTCGACGGAACGAAATGCGCCGCCAGCGTCGTCCGGTCCCTGGCCAGCGTCCGGCAAGCGATTGCCGCCATCGCCGGCAGGACCGGCTTGTTCTCGTAGTCGACGACGGTGCGTCGCCCGATGCCCAGTACGGCGGCTGCCATGGCGGTGGAGAGGCCGAGCTCCTTTCGCCAGGCGGCGAAGTCCGCGCCCGTCATCGGCTCCTGTTCCTCGGCGATCCGGAACAGGGTGTCGGCGGAGAGGTCGAGAAGCTCGCCCTCGTACTCGACCGGCCACTGGACGCCGGCCCCGGCCATGATGATCCGGACCTGCCCGAACCTCTCGGGCCGATCACGCAGCGCCGCCATCGGCCGACTGCGCGCGAGCAAGCCGGCAAGATCGGCGAAGTACGGGCGGTCCTCACCCTCGAACCACAGCTTCAGCGTCCACCCCTCGCTGGCCTCGACCTTCCGGAGAGTGGGCATGTCCCTGTCGACCGGCATCATCCGCCTCCGTAGCGTTTCCAGCGCGCAAGCAACTCGATCGGCTGGGCCGACCGCTCGATTCCGCAACTGACGAATCTCCCGCATCGCCAACGATCCGTCGGCTACCCCTCCGCCCCCGCCGCCAGATGCTCCATCAGCAGGCGGGCGACTGGGGGCAGGTCGTCGGGGTCGCGGGCGCACAGGCGGTGCTCGCGCACGGCCCAGGCTTCGGCCAGCGGCACGCCGACCAGGTCCATCGCGTCGGCCAGCAGGGCGGCGCAGCCGGAGGTGACGAGGCCGATGCCGATGCCCTGGCGGACCAGGCAGCACACGGCATCGAACCCGTCGACGCGGATGCGGATGCGGGGCGCCCGGCCCAGCTCGGCGGCGCCCCGCTGCAGGAGCAGGCCGACGGCGCTGTGCCGTTCCTGCCCGATCAGGTCGTGGTCGAGGAGGTCGGCCAGCCGCACCTCCCCGCGATCGCCCAGCGGATGGCCGCGCGGCACCACCGCCACCAGGCGGTCGGCGAAGCAGGACCGCACCCAGAGCTCGCGGCTCGGCACGGTGCTGTCGAAGATGCCGATGTCGCCCGCATTCTCCTCGATGGCGCGGACGATGTCCTGGCTCAGGGCCTCGCAGAGGTCGATGCGCACCTGGGGATGCGCTGCCATGAAGCGCGCCAGCAGCGGCGGCAGGAAGCCGATGATCGCCGTCTCGTTGGCATGGAGCCGGATATGGCCGCGCTCGCCGGCCGCGAACTGGCGCAGCTCGACCTCCAGCTGGCCGGCCTCGTGCAGCAGGCCGCGGGCCCGGCGCAGCAGCACCGCGCCGGCCGGCGTCGGCTCGACCCCGCGATGGTGCCGGCGCAGCAGGGTGACGCCGAAGCGCTGCTCCAGCTCGGACACCCGCTTGCTGATGGCCGACGCGGCGATGTTCTCGCGCTGGGCCGCCCGGGTGATGCTCGCCTCCTCGACGATGGCGACGAAGAGGCGGGCGGTGACCATGTCGAGATGCAGCGCCATCGGCGGAAAGCCCGGGTCTGGAGGGAGGCAGGACACGGGGGCCTTGCCTTGCCGATCGGCGAGGCCCGCATGGCGAATGACGATACCGCAGCGCGGCAACGCCCGGTAAGCTTGCACGCCATGGGCCGGCCGCGGCCAATCTGCGGAGAATCCCTGCCCCGAGGAGCCCCGACATGACCCATTTCGCCGCCAACAGCCCGCACGCGCGCGACATCGCGACGCTGGTCCATCCCGGCACCAACCTGCGCAAACACCTCGACATCGGCCCGACCATCATGTCGCGCGGCGACGGGATCTATGTCAGCGACGATTCGGGCCGCACCTTCCTGGATGGCGGCGCCGGCCTGTGGTGCGCCTCGCTCGGCTTCGGCAACGAGCGGCTGGCGCGCGTCGCCTACGAGGCGATGAAGAACATCGGCTACTACCACCTCTATCGCCACGCCTCGAACGAGGCCTCGATCGACCTGGCCGAGAAGCTCCTGTCGATCGCCCCGGTGCCGATGTCGAAGGTGCTGCTGCAGTCGTCGGGCTCGGAGGCCAACGACACCGCGGTCAAGCTCGTCTGGTACTACTGGAACGCCATGGGCAAGCCGGAGAAGCGCAAGCTGATCGCCCGCAGCCAAGCCTACCACGGCTCCGGCATCGCCAGCGTCAGCCTGACCGGCAAGCCCGAGTTCCATGCCGCCTTCGGCCTGCCGCTGCCGGGCTTCCTGCATACGGAGTTCCCCCACTACTACCGCCAGGGGCTGCCCGGCGAGACCGAGGAGGAGTTCTCGACCCGCATGGCCGACGCGCTGGAGCAGCTCATCCTGGCCGAAGGGCCGGAGACGGTGGGCGGCTTCTGGGCCGAGCCGGTGATGGGTGCGGGCGGCGCCGTGCTGCCGCCGGCCGGCTACTTCGAGAAGATCCAGGCGGTCCTGAAGAAGTACGACGTGCTGTTCGTGGCCGACGAGGTGATCTGCGGCTTCGCGCGCACCGGCAACATGTGGGGCAGCCAGACCTTCGGCCTGAAGCCCGACATGATCGCCTCGGCCAAGGCCCTGTCCGCGGCCATGCAGCCGATCTCGGCCGTGCTGGTCAACGAGCGCGTCTACCAGGCGATGCTGACCCAGAGCGACCGGCTCGGCGCCTTCGTCCATGGCTACACCTATGCCGGCCACCCGGTGGCGGCCGCGGTCGCGCTGGAAACCCTGAAGATCTATGACGAGATCGGCCTGGTCGACCATGTCCGCGCCCTGGAGCCGACCTTCCTGAAGCTGCTGGGGGACCTGACCGACCATCCGCTGGTCGGCGACTTCCGCGGCTGCGGCCTGATCGGCGGGCTGGAGATCGTGGCCGACAAGGCGACCCGCGAGATCCATCCCAAGGCGCTGGACGTGATGGGCAGGATCGACGCCCAGGCGCGCGAGCGCGGCCTGATCCTGCGCTTCGTCGGCAACCGCATCGCCTTCTCGCCGCCGCTCATCATCACCGAGGAGCAGGTGGGCGAGATGGTGTCGCGGCTGAAGGGCGCGCTCGACGCCACGCTCGACGAGCTGGCGCGGGCCTAGGGGCCGGGGTCCGCAGCATGGACGGGCCGGACCGCTTCGTCAGCTTCGACCGGGTCTCGAAGCGCTACGGCGCGGCGGTCTGGGCCGTCCGCGACCTCGACCTGACGGTCGCCAAGGGCGAGTTCGTCACCTTCCTCGGTCCGTCCGGGTCGGGGAAGACGACCTCGCTGATGATGCTGGCCGGCTTCGAGCAGCCGACCGGGGGCGAGATCCGGCTGGACGGCCGCTCGCTGCGCGACGTGCCGCCCTATCGCCGCGACATCGGCATGGTGTTCCAGAACTATGCCCTCTTCCCGCACATGACCGTGGCCGAGAACATCGCCTTCCCGCTCACCGTCCGGCGGCAGCCCCGGGCGGAGGTGGAGGCGGCGGTGCGGCGCGCGCTCGACCTCGTCCGGCTGGGCGGCATGGCCGAGCGCCGCCCGGCCCAGCTGTCGGGCGGCCAGCAGCAGCGCGTCGCGCTGGCCCGCGCGCTGGTCTTCAACCCGCCCCTGGTGCTGATGGACGAGCCGCTCGGCGCCCTCGACCGGCAGCTGCGCGAGCAGATGCAGATCGAGATCAAGCACCTGCACGAGCGGCTCGGCCTGACGCTCATCTACGTCACCCACGACCAGGGCGAGGCCTTGACCATGTCGGACCGGGTCGCGGTCTTCCGGGACGGCGGCCTGCAGCAGCTGGCACCGCCGCTGGAACTGTACGAGCGCCCGGCCAGCAGCTTCGTCGCCCAGTTCGTCGGCGACAGCAACCAGTTCGCGGGCCGGGTGGTGCGGGTGGACGACGGGCTGTGCCTGGTCGAGCTGGACGGCGGCTGGCGGGTGACCGCGGCCGCGGCCGGCGGGATCGCCGCCGGCGCCCGCACCACGCTGTCGATCCGCCCCGAGCGGGTGATCGTGAGCGACGCCGGCGACCCGCCGGAGAATGCGGGCCCGGCCGTGGTCGAGGAGCTGATCTATCACGGCGACCATGTCCGCGCCCACCTGGCGACACCGACCGGCCAGGCGCTGTTCGCCAAGGTCCTGAGCGGCACCGGGCACGGCTGGCTGCGGGCGGGTGCCCCGGTGCGGATCGGCTGGCAGGCCCGGGACTGCCGGGCGCTCGACCCGCTGCCTGACCATGCCGGCCAGGAACAATGACCGGTCGACAATGACCAAGACACAGAAGGAGGCAGGGATGGCACATTTCTCGAAGCTCGCCGCCATGGCACTGGCCATGGCCGGCATGGCCGTGGCGACCGCAGCCAGCGCGCGCGACCTCACCGTGGTCGCCTGGGGCGGCTCCACCCAGGCGGCGCAGAAGAAGGTCTATTACGGACCGTTCAGCAGCCAGACCGGCATTCCGGTGCTGGAGGATTCCTGGTCGGGCGGGGTCGGCATCCTGCGCGCCAAGGTGCAGGCGGGACAGCCCAACTGGGACGTCATCCAGGTGGAATCCGACGAGCTCCACATCGGCTGCGACGAGGGGCTGTACGAGAAGCCCGACTGGGCGGCGCTGGGCGGCAAGGACGCCTTCATGAAGGACGCCGTCAGCGAGTGCGGCGTCGGCTCGGTGGTGTGGTCGGTGGCGCTCGCCTACGACGCCGACCGGCTGAAGGAGGGGCCCAAGTCCTGGGCCGACTTCTGGAACGTCCAGCAGTTCCCCGGCAAGCGGACCATGCGCCGCGGGCCCAAGTACAACCTCGAGTTCGCGCTGATGGCCGACGGGGTGCCGGCCGCCGACGTCTACAAGGTGCTGCGCGCGCCGGGCGGGGCCGACCGCGCCTTCGCCAAGCTGGAGCAGCTGAAGCCGCATATCGTGTGGTGGACCGCGGGCGGCCAGCCGGGCCAGCTGATGGCGTCCGGCGAGGTGTCGATGGCCGCCTCCTACACCAGCCGCATGTTCGCCGCCCGGCGCGACGACAAGCGCAACTTCCAGGTCGTCTGGGCCGGCAGCATCTATGCCGTCGACCATTGGGTGGTGCTGCGCGGGTCCCCCAACCGCGACAAAGCCATGCAGATGGTGCAGTTCATGACCCGGCCAGACATCCAGAAGGAGCTGCCGCCGCTGTCCTTCCAGGGCGCCACCAATCTGGAGGCGGCCAAGCGGACCGACCCGTCGGTCATGTCCAGCCTGCCGACCGATCCCGCCAACCTCGCCGTCGCCGCCCCGCTCGACGTCGAGTTCTGGGTCGACAACATCGAGCAGCTGACCCAGCGCTTCAACGCCTGGGCCTCGCGCTAGCCGTTGGCCGCGGGAACGGTCCGGGCACCCGCCGGGCGCAGCCGGTTCCGGCTGCGCCTCGGCGCGTGGCTGCTCATCCTGCCGCTGTTCCTGTTCGCGGCCGGGACCTTCGTCATTCCGATCGGGCTGATGCTGGTGCGCAGCGTCCAGGACCCGGACTTCGCCGCCGCCTTCCCGCGCACCGCGGTGGCACTGGCCGCGTGGGACGGCCGCGACCTGCCGCCCGACGCCACCGCGCGGACCTTCCTGGCCGAGCTCCAGGCCGCGCGCGGCGGCGATCGGATCAGCCCGGCGGCGACCCGGCTCAACGCCGATTTGGCCGGCTTCCGCTCGCTGCTGCTGCGCACGGCGCGCAACGCGCGGGCCGTCGGCGAGGATGGGCTCGGTACCCTGGCGGCGATCGATGCGCGCTGGGCGGAACCCGGCCTGTGGGCCGCCATGCGGCGGGCGGCCGGGCCCCTCACCGACTATTTCCTGCTGGCCGCCATCGACCTGCAGCGCACCGACGACGGCAGCATCGCCGCCATGCCGGAGACGCGGGCGGTGTTCGTCGACGTCTTCATCCGCACGCTCTGGATCGGCTTCGTCGTCACCGCCTTCTGCCTGGTGCTGGGCTACCCGGTCGCCTACCTGATCGCCAACGCGCCGGCCCGCTGGGCCAACCTGCTGCTGGTGGTGGTGCTGATCCCCTTCTGGACCTCGGTGCTGGTCCGCACCACCGCGTGGGTGGTCCTGCTGCAGCGCGACGGCCTGGTGAACGGGCTGCTGCGCTGGTCCGGCATCGTCGAGCAGCCGCTGGCGCTGATCTACAACCGCACCGGCGTGCTGGTCGCCATGGTCCACGTCCTGCTGCCGCTGATGATCCTGCCGCTCTACAGCGTCATGAAGGGCATCGGCCCGTCCCCGATGCGCGCGGCCATGTCGCTCGGCGCCCGGCCGCTGGAGGCGTTCGCCCGGGTCTACCTGCCGCAGACCCGGGCCGGGATCGCCGCCGGCGCGCTGCTCGTCTACATCTCGGCCATCGGCTACTACGTCACGCCGGAGCTGGTCGGCGGCGGCGGCGACCAGATGATCAGCTACTTCATCGCCTTCTACACCAACCGCACCCTCAACTGGGGCCTGGCCGCGGCGCTCTCGCTGATCCTGCTGCTGGCGACGGGGCTGCTCTACCTCGCCTATGCGCGGATCGAGGTGCGGCCGGAGGCCGGGAAATGAGGCCGCCCCGGTCGCGCGGCGACCGCGCCCTGCTGGCCGCCTACCGCCTCGCCTGTGCGGCGGTGCTGGCCTTCCTGCTGCTGCCGGTGCTGGCGGTCATCCCGCTCTCCTTCAACGCCGGGTCCTTCCTCACCTATCCGATGACCGGCTGGTCGCTGCGCTGGTACGAGGATTTCTTCACCTCCGCCCGCTGGCTCGCCGCCTCGCGCAACAGCGCCTTCATCGGCGTGCTGGCGACCATCCTCGCCACCGCGCTCGGCACCGCGGCGGCGCTGGGCCTGGACCAGCTCGGCCGGCGACGGCGGCAGGCGCTCGCCGCCTTCTTCATCCTGCCGGTGGTGGTCCCGGTGGTCGTCATCGGCAGCAGCCTCTATGCCCTGATGGCGCCGCTCGGCCTGACCAACGGCTATTTCGGGCTGGTCATGGCCCATGCGCTGCTGGGGGCGCCGTTCGTCGTGATCACCGTCTCGGCGACGCTGCGCGGCTTCGACCGCAACCTCCTGCGCGCCGCGCTCGGCCTGGGGGCCGCCCCCCTGACCGCGTTCCGCATGGTGACGCTGCCGCTGATCCTGCCGGGCGTGGTCTCGGGCGCGGTCTTCGCCTTCGCCACCTCGTTCGATGAGATCGTCGTCACCCTGTTCCTGGCCGGCCCGCAGCAGCGCACCCTGCCGCTGCAGATGTTCGACGGCGTGCGCGAGCAGATCAGCCCGACGATCACCGCGGCGGCCACCCTGCTGTTCCTGCTGGCGGTCGCCCTGGTGGGCGTCGTCGAGCTGCTCCGGCGCCGCACCGAACGGCTGCGCGGCCCCGCCTGACGGCGCCGCCCGCGGCGGTTGCGTCGCCCTGGTGCGCGGCCTAATATATCAGGCATATGCAACGAGGTTGGCGGCCGACGATGCCGCCCCGCCCAGGGAGTACGCCCGATGACGCCGGAGGAGATCCTGTCCCATCCGCCGCGCAAGCTGACCCAGGCCCAGCGCGAGGGGTATTTCCGCGACGGCTACCTGCTGCTGGAGCGGATCGTGCCGATGGAGACGGTCGAGCTGCTGCGCCGCACGACCGCGGAGATGGTCGACCGGAGCCGGCAGGTCACCCGGTCCGACGCCGTGTGGGACCTGGAGAACGGCCATTCCGCCGCCCGGCCGCGGCTGCGCCGCCTGTCGGCGCCGTGCGACCACAACCCGGTCTACTGGGACTATGTCTCGGGCTTCCTCGGCGACATCGCGGCCGACCTGCTGGGGCCGGACGTGAAGTTCCACCACTCCAAGCTCAACTTCAAGTCGGCCGAGGGCGGCACCGAGGTGAAGTGGCACCAGGACATCCAGTTCTGGCCGCACACCAACTACGGCCTGCTGACCATCGGCACCTACATCTATGACTGCGACATGGACAATGGCGCGCTCGGCGTGATCCCCGGCAGCCACGAGGGACCGCTGTTCGACCAGTACAACGACAAGGGGCAGTGGACCGGCTGCCTGCAGGACGCGGACCTGGCCCGGATCGAGCGGGAGAAGGCGGTCTATCTGTGCGGGCCGGCGGGATCGCTCACCATCCATCATTGCCGCACCGTGCATGGCAGCGCGGTCAATGATTCCCCGGCCGACCGGCCGCTGCTCCTGGCGACGCTCGCCGCGTCCGATGCCATGGCCTACACCGGCAACCCGATCAAGTCGCGCTACGAGCATGTCCATGTCCGCGGGCAGCCGGCGCGCTGGGCGCAGCACGACCCGCGCCCCTGCCTGCTGCCGCCCGACTGGTCGGGCGGCTACCGCTCGATCTTCGCCCTGCAGCAGCAGGAAGGCGACGGACAGGCGGAGCCGATCCGCGCCTATGCCGGATAGGGATCAGCCGCAGCGGCGGCAGCGCACCTCCTCGAAGATCGCGGCCCAGTCGCCGTCGGTCGCGGCATAGTCGAGGAGGCAGCGCAGCGCCTTGGACGGGTCGGCCATGCCGTAGCGCCGGGCCACCTCGGCCAGCATCTCCAGCGAGTCCGGATAGATTTCGAAGGTGACGCGGGCCTTGGGAAGGGACGACATGAGGGCTCCGTCAGGGCTGGTGGGAGGTGCGGTCGGCCAGGGTGTAGTCGCGCACCACCTCGGCGACGCGGATGCGGAAATCGCGGATGATCGCGGCCTTGCCCTCCTCCTGGGCGGCGCGATGCTGCATGTGCGCCCGCCAGCGGTCGACCGCCGCCATGTCCTGCCAGTAGGACAGCGAGACGTAGCGGCCGGGCCGGCTCAGGCTCTCGAAGCGCTCGACCGACAGGAAACCCTCGATGCCGTCCACTTCCCGGCGCAGGGCGGCGGCCAGCTCGAAGTAGCGGTCGGCGCGGCCGTCCAGCATCTCGACCTCGAAAATCACGGCGATCATCGGCGGTTGCATCCGTTGCTTGCAGGGCCGTGGAGAATAGCCAGAACCGGGAGGGGAACGCGATGAAGCTCTATGAAGGCAGCCGCAGCCTGGCGGGCGCGGTGGTCACGGTCGACGGCCGGCCGCTCGATCCCAGGCTCGACCTCCGCCGCCTGTCGCCGGCCGGCTTCGAATGGACCTACGAGGGGGCGGGGCCCCAGCAGCTGGCGCTCGCCCTGCTGGCCGACCATCTGGCCGACGACGCCCGCGCGCTCGCCCTGCACGAGGCCTTCATGCGCGACGTGGTGGCCGAGCTCGACAATGCCTGGGAGCTGAGCTCCGCCGACATCGACGATGCGCTGGGGCGCATCTGACCGGGCCCGTTCAACCGGGACGGTCGGGAACGCCGGTTCGCCTTTGCACGGCCGGCGGCCCTGCGTATAGGATACCATTCGCATACGACGGATATATCAGCGGCCGCCCCCTGGCGGTACCGCTGTGCGGCGGAAAACGACCGCGACCTTGGGAGGGGAACGATGACCAACTTGAAAGTCACGCGCCGCAGGGCGCTGTCCGGCCTGGGCACCGCCGGGCTGGGTGCCGGGCTGCTGGCCGCGCCGGCGATCGTGCAGACCGCCGCCGCCCAGTCGGTGAGCTGGAAGATGACCACGGCCTGGCCGGGCGGCCCGCTGATGGACATCGGCGCCAAGGCCTTCGCCGAGAAGCTGGCATTCCTGTCGGACGGCCGGATCAAGGTCCAGGTGTTCCCGGGCGGCGCGCTCGGCAACGCCCTCAAGGTCTCGGAGACGGTCAAGAACGGCATCGCCGAGATGGGCCACACCTGGATGGGCTACGACTGGGGGGCGGACACCACCACCTGCCTGCTCGGCGGCTATGCCGGCAGCTTCGACACCGAGCGCATGCTGCACTGGCTCTACGAGGCGGGCGGCATCGACCTGCAGCGGCAGTTCCGCGACGAGACGGCGGGCATCGTGTCGATGCCGCTGTTCATCCGCACGGCCGAGGTCTTCCTGCATTCGCGCAAGCCGGTCCGCACGCTGGCCGACCTGAAGGGGCTGAAGCTGCGCTCGGCCGGCGCCTGGCTCGACATGGCGCGCGAGATGGGGGCGGCACCGGTCACCACCGCCGGCGGCGAGATCTATCCGGCGCTCGAGCGCGGGGTGATCGACGCCACCGAGTGGGGCACGCTGTGGGAGAACCTGTCGCCCGGCTTCTACAAGGTCGCCAAGTACCTGATTATTCCGGGCGTGCACCAGCCGACCGCGCCGTTCGAGCTGTGCATCAACAAGGCCGCCTGGGGCAAGCTGCCGGAGCGCGACCGCAAGCTGATCGAGCAGGCGGCCAAGCTCACCACCTTCGAGAGCTGGACCCGGATCGGCCAGGAGGACGCGAAGTCGCTCGACGTCTACCGCCAGGCCGGCAACGAGATCATCGAGCTGGCCCCCGAGGTGCAGTACGAGACCAAGCGGGTAGCCATGGAGTGGGCCGCCAAGCAGGCCGAGAAGAACGCCTGGTTCAAGAAGGTCCTCGACAGCCAGATCGCCTTCGAGAAGCAGTGGCAGGACGCCGACCGCTGGCGCAAGGTCCAGGTCAAGAAGGCCTGACGAAGGGCCGGTTTCCGGCCGGGCGCCCGACGGGCGCCCGGCCCTTCCTCTGGGGGAGGCGTTGCGATGGATGCCGTTTGCCGGGCGGCCGACCGCCTGAGCACGGTGGTGGGCGTGTTGGCGGCCTGGCTCCTGGTGCCGCTGGTCCTGGCACTCTGCTACGAGGTGGTGGCCCGCTATGTGTTCGGGGCCCCCACCATCTGGGCCTATGAGCTGGCCTACCTGCTGACCGGGTCGGGCTGGATGCTGGGCATGGCCTATGCGCTGGCCCGCGGCGCGCACATCCGCATCGACATCGTCTACCTCAACCTGTCGCCGCGCGGCCGGGCGCTGGTCGACGTGGTCGGGTATCTCGTCTTCCTGCTGCCCTTCCTCTTCTGGGTCGCCTCGACCCTGGACGACCGGGCGATCCACGCGTTTCAGTCGGGCGAGCGCACCGGCCAGTCGGCCTGGAACCCGCCCATCTGGCCCTTCCGCGCCGTGTTCTTCGTCAGCTTCGCGATGCTGGCGCTGCAGGCGGCGGCCGAGGCGGTGCGGGCGATCGGCGTGCTCGCCGGCCGCGCGCCGGGGGCCCGGTGATGGAATACACCTCGCTGCTGCTGTTCCCGTTCCTGCTCGTCCTGCTCTTCGCCGGCTTTCCCGTCGCCTTCTCGATGATGGCGACCGCCTTCGTCTTCGGCGTCTGGACCTTCGGCTGGGCCTTCGTCTTCCAGGTGTCGGAGAAGATCGAGGACGTCGCCTCCAACTTCGTGCTCGCCGCCGTTCCCCTCTTCGTCTTCATGGGGACGATGATGGAGCGCTCGGGCATCGCCAACCGGCTGTTCGAGGCGATCCACCTGTGGACCCGCCGCCTGCCCGGCGGCCTTGCCGTCGGCACCGTGCTGATGTGCATCGTCTTCGCCGCCTCGAGCGGCGTGGTCGGCGCGACCGAGACGGTGATCGGCCTGCTCGCGATCCCGGTCATGATGCGCTACCGCTACAACAAGGAGCTGATCGTCGGCACCATCTGCGCCGGCGGCTCGCTCGGCACCATCATCCCGCCGTCGGTCGTGGTCGTCATCATGGGGCCGCTCGCCAACGTCTCGGTCGGCGACCTGATGGTCGGCATGGTCTTCCCGGGCCTGATCATGGCCGGAGCCTACATCGTCTACATCCTGGCCGTGTGCACGCTGCGGCCCGAGATGGGCCCGCGCATCCCGCCCGCGGCCGACGACCCGCCGCTGGGCGAGAAACTGCGGGTGACGGCGGTCGCCCTGGTGCCGCCGCTCTGCATGATCTTCGCGGTGCTGGGGTCGATCATGCTGGGCTGGGCCGCCCCCACCGAGGCCGCCGCGCTCGGCGCCGCCGGCTCGGTGGTGCTGACCCTCTTCTACCGCACCTTCACCTGGTCGGTGCTGCACGAGGCGGTGATGAAGACCTTGCTGATCTCGACGATGATCATGGCGATCATCCTCGGCGGCAGCATGATGACCGGCGCCTTCGTCGGCGCGGGCGGCATCGCCGTCGCCCAGGAGCTGGTCGACAGCATGGCGCTCGGCCCCTGGGGCCTGCTCGGCATCGTCCTGTTCCTGGCCTTCATCGGCGGCTTCTTCCTCGACTGGATCTCGATCGTCCTGATCCTGGTGCCGATCTTCTCGCCGCTGCTGACCGCGGCCGGCATCGACATGGTGTGGTTCTGCATCGCGCTGCTGATCGTCATCCAGACCAGCTACCTGTCGCCGCCGATGGCGCCCGCCATCTTCTATTTCCGCGCCATCAGCCCGCCGGAGATCACCACCGGCCACATGTATCGCGGGGTGGTGCCGTTCATCGGGCTGCAGGTGGTGACGCTGGCGATCGTGCTGACGTTCCCGGGCGTGGTCCTGTGGCTGCCGAAGATGCTACTCACCCCCGGATGAGCCGCACCGCCAAGCCCAGGACCAGCCGCCGCCCCGCCCAGCCCACGGACGCCCCGCCGGCGCCGGAGGCAGACGGCAACGGCGAAGGGCAGAGCCTGACCGACCTCGCCTATCGCCGCCTGGAGGAGCTGCTGGTGACCCTGCAGATCGCCCCCGGGTCCGGCGTGTCCGAGGCCGAGCTGAGCCGCCGGCTCGGCATCGGCCGCACGCCGATCCGCGAGGCCCTGCAGCGCCTGGCCCGCGAGCGGCTGGTGCTGATCCTGCCGCGGCGCGGCATCGTCGTGTCGGAGATCAACGCGCTGACCCAGCTGCGCCTGATCGAGACCCGGCGCGAGCTGGAACGGCTCCTGTCGCGCCGCGCCGCCAAGCGCGCCACCCCGGCCGAGCGGGTCCGCTTCCGGGCGATCGCCACCGGCATGGCCAAGGCGGCCGAGGACGAGGACGACATCGCCTTCATGCGCCTGGACCGGGCATTCAACGGCCTGGTCGTGGAGGCCGCGCGCAACGAGTTCGCGGCCGGCGCCATGACCCTGATGCACGGGCTGTCGCGGCGCTACTGGTATCACCACTACAAGCAGGTGGCCGACCTGCCGCTGTCCGCCCGCCTGCACGGGGCGGTCGCCGAGGCGATCGCGGCGGGCGAAGAGGTGGCGGCCGCTGCCGCCTCCGACCGGCTGATGGACTATATCGAGACCTTCACCCGGGCGACCGTCGACGCCTCGCTGTAGCCGGCTCCTACCGCCCGGCGGCGACCAGCACCATCATCGGCCGCTCCATCTCCTCGGCCAGCGCCGGCTCCTCGGCGAGCTGCTGCGGCGACGGATGCCATTCCTCGACATGGCGGATGGCGAAGCCGGCGCCGATCAGGGTGTTGAGGGTGGTGCCGAGGGTGCGGTGGTGCTTGACGACGCCGGGCGCCAGCCAGTCGGTGGTCCGTGCTCCCTCCACCGCGTACTGGTCCACGGGCCAGGTCCGGCCCCCGTCCTCCCGGACCAGCCAGCCCGGCCTCGTGGAAGCCATGTAGATCGGGTGCTCGATCGTGAAGACGAACCGGCCCCCGGGGGCAAGCGCGCGGAACACCGTTCGCACCAGCCGGCCGAAATCCTCGACATAGTGCAGTGCCAGCGAACTGTAGGCGAGGTCGAACCGCCCTTCGGGGAGTTCCAGGGCCTCCAGGTCCGCCCGGACATAGGCCACGGCCGGGTCGGCGGTGTCCGCCCTGGCGCGCGCCAGCATGTTCTCCGACAGGTCAAGCCCCAGCACCTGGGCCGCGCCCTCGGCCGCGGCCCACCGCGCGAACCACCCGAACCCGCAGCCGAGGTCGGCTACCCGCCTGCCGCGGAGATCCGGCAGCATCGCCCGGATGGCCGGCCATTCCGGCGCCCCGGCGAGCCCCCGGACCGAGCGGTTCAGGCGGCTGTAGCCTGCGAAGAAGGCGGGGGTGTCGTAGATGTTCTGAGCCATGACTCTCCTTTACCTGCATGCGCACACGCGGATCGCGCTCATGGCCCTCCTCCGCGACCGATTCGTCCTGCGCCCGCCGCATCCTCTTTCCGAAACTCGGATACTGCTGATATATTAGAGACTGAACGATACTCGAAGGGAGGACCTTCCCCATGATGAGCCAGCGCCAGGCGGCCTTCCGGGCCGATTTCCGCCGCCGGGTCTCGCCCTGGTACAGCGGGCTTGCCCATGTCGCGATGATCTACGCCATCGGCCTGGCCGGGATCTGGTACTTCGTCCAGCAGATCCAGTCGCCTGCCTGGTACGAGTGGCTGATCGTCCCGGTCGCCTTCACCATCGCCAACATCTTCGAATGGTGGCTGCACCGCTATGTCATGCACCGGCCGATCAAGGGGTTCATGGGCATCTACAAGCGGCACACGCTGGCCCACCACCAGTTCTTCACCGAGACCGAGCCGGCCATCGATTCGACGAAGGATTTCCGCATCACCTTCTTCCCGCCCTATGCCCTGATCACCTTCATGGCCATGTCGGCGATCCCGGCCTGGATCCTGAACCTGGCGGGGCTGCCCAACGCCGGCTGGCTGCTGCTCTGCACCAACACCGCGCTCTACCTCAACTACGAGCTGTTCCACTGGTGCTGCCACGTGAAGGACGACCGCATCGTCCGCCACATCCCGATCGTGAACTCGCTGCGCCGCCACCACATCGCCCACCACAATCCGGCGATCATGATGGAGCGCAACTTCAACCTGACCTATCCGATCGCCGACGCGCTGTTCCGCACCAGCGACCTCGACCGCAGCGTGCTCGGCCACATCTTCAACGGCTACGACCGCAGCCATGTCCGCCGCGACCTGAAGAAGGTGCGCGCCAGCGCCCGCAAGGGCGGCGAGGCCGTCGCCGCCCCCTCGCCTGCCGTCGCGCGGGGTTGAGCCGACCATGGCGACCCATACCGGCCCGGAACCGGGCCTCAAGCGCAACATCGCCTCGCTGGTCGGCGGCTTCGTCATCGCCGGCGGCGTCTTCGTGCTGTGGATGCTGGTGACGTCGACCGCCGGCTGGAGCGGCACCGGCGCCACCCTGTCCGGGCTGGCGGTGGCGGCGCTGGTCGGCGGCTACATCCGCCTGGCCGACCTCTGATCCGGAAAACCCAAGAAGATCCAGGGAGAGAACGCATGGCCGACGGGGACAAGCCCGCCGAGGCGCGCAAGAAGCGCACCATCACCGAGATCCGCGATTCCAAGCAGACCGGCGAGAAGATGGTCTACATGTCGGTGCCCGACTACACCTCGGCCCGATGGGCGGAGATGGCCGGCGTCGACGTGGCGGTGGTCGGCGATTCGCTGGCCATGGTCGCCCACGGCCATCCCAGCACCATCCCCGCCACCATGGACATGATGGTGATGCACTCGCTGGCCGTCCGCCGCGGTGCGCCCAGCACGTTCGTCCTCGGCTGCATGCCCTACCAGAGCTACAACAGCGTCGACCGGGCGCTCGGCAACGCCACCCGCTTCATGCAGGAGGCGGGCTGCGACGCGGTCAAGCCCCAGGGCGGCAAGAGCCAGGCCCACATCCTGAAGGCGCTGGTCGATGCCGGCATCCCGACCGCCTCGCACATCGGGCTGACCCCGCACACCATCGCCATGTTCGGCGGCTTCCGCATCCAGGGCCGCACCGCGGACGCGGCGATGAAGATCCTGGAGGATGCGCTGGCGATCGAGGATGCCGGCTGCTTCATGCTGGAGTTCGAGGCGGTGCCGGCCCGGATCGCCGCCGTGATCTCGAAGCAGCTGACCATCCCGACCATCGGCATCGGCGCCGGCGTCGGCACCGACGGGCAGATCCTGCTGTGCTACGACCTGCTCGGCGTCTTCACCGACTTCAAGCCCAAGTTCACCAAGCGCTACACCAACCTGACCGAGGTCGCGGTCGGCGGCATCCGCCAGTATGTGAAGGAGGTCAAGGAAGGCTCCTTCCCCGACGACGACCACAGCTACACGGTCAACGAGAAGGAGTATGATCGCTTCCTGACCCTGGTCGAGAAGCGCAAGCAGGTCTGAGCGCCATTACGGGTCGCGGGCGGAGACGCGGACCGGAACGCCGCGGACGATCGAGTTGCTGACGGTGGAGGTGGCCTCGGCGCGCCGGATCAGCTCGGCGATGTCGGCGTCGGGGTCCACCGCTTCGACCGCGACCCGGACCTCGGCTGCCGTCGCCAGCAACGGCTCGCCGTCGAAGGCGACCGTCACATCGACCGCGACCGAGGCCAGCCGGATGCCCATCGCGTGCGCGACGTAGTGGAGGTCGTTGCACAGGCAGCCGCCGATCGCCAGGCCGAGCAGCTGGCCGCCGTTGAAGCCGAGCCCCTGCCCGCCCGCCTTGCCCGCCGGCCGGTCGACGACGACGGAATGGCCACCGGCCCAGCCGATCGACGCCTCGGTGTCGGGAATCCCGCGCAGCTTGACCGTCATCGTCGTCATCGATCGCCTCCGCCCTGATCCGGTTGCCGCAGTCTATGCCGGTCGCGGCCGGCCGCCCACACGGATTGACCCGCAGCGCCCCACCCCATAAGAGGGACGGGCCATGAATGCACCCGCACTTGCCTATGACCGCACCCGCCTTCTCGACGCGCTCGCCCGCCTGGCGAGCGACGACGAGGAGACGGTGCTGGGGGGAGCGCGCGCCGCTGCCGCCATCCTCGCCGCCGCCCGCCTCGGCTGGGACGACCTGCTGCCGCCGGCCCTGCCGATGGGCGACCCCGACCTCGGCCCCGTCGCCGCGCCGACCGACGACGGCGGCCGCATCGCCGCCCTGCTGGCCCTGCCCGACCTGTCGGCCGACTCCCGGGAAACCTTGGAGGAGATGGCCCGCGACCTGGAGAAAGGTGCCGTCAGCGACGCCGACCGCACCTGGCTCCATGCCCTCTACGGCCGGCTGGTCGGAAACTAGGCCCGCTCGGGCTCGCGATCAGATCGCGGCGGAGCACGCCGAGGGCAACCGCATTTGAAGCCGCAGGTGGCAGCCGAATGGAGCATTGGCCGACGGCCAAAGCGCCCTTCGACTGCGCTCAGGTTGAGGAAATTTCCCTTATTCCACAAGTGTTTCCGCCAAATTGAGACGGCCCTCATCCCGAGCGTAGTCGAGGGACGCTTTGGCCGGCGTGCCGACATCCCGCGCCCGACAGGGCTTCCCCTCGGGGCACACTGCGCCCGACGCGCAAACGGCCGGAGCGATCGCCCGCTCCGGCCGTTCCGAAATCCGCCGTCCCGCCCGCGCCGATCAGCCCGGGCGAGGCAGCCCGATCACCCCTTGGCCTCGGCCTTCACCGCCTTCGAGAAGGCGTCGAGGGTCTGGTCGATGTCGGCCTGGTCATGGGCGAGGCTGATGTAGAACTTGCTGTCGCCCTTGAGGATGCCGGCCTCGCGCAGGCGAACGTTGATCCGCTTCTGCAAGGCCGCGTCGGCCTTCAGCGTCGAGCGATAGTCCTTGATGTCGCCCTCGGCCCAGACGATGTCGAAGAGCGGCGGCACGCCCACCACCTGGGCCGGCAGCCCGGCCTCGGCGATGGCGGCGGAGAAGCCGTCCATCAGGGTCTGGCCGGTGGCAAACGCCTTCTCGTAGGCGCCGGGCCGCTTCAGCACCGCCATCGTCGCCAGGCCGGCGACCGACGCCACCGGGTTGCCGGACAGGGTGCCGATATTGACCAGGAAACGGTCGTCGCCGACCAGCCCCTTGTCGAAATGGGCCATGATGTCGGCCCGGCCGGCAACCGCCGACAGGGGGAAGCCGCCGCCGATGATCTTGCCCAGCGTGCACAGGTCCGGCGTCACGCCGTAGTAGGACTGGGCGCCGCCATAGGCGAAGCGGAAGCCGGTCACCACCTCGTCGAAGATGAGCGGGATGCCGAGTTCGGTCGCGATCGCCCGCAGCCCCTCCAGGAAGCCCGGCTTGGGCGGGATCAGGCGCTGGAACGGCTCGACGATGATGCCGCCCAGCTCGTCCTCGTGGGCGCGGATGAGGGCGACTGCGGCCTCGAGGTCGTTGAACGGGGCGACGATCACTTCGTCCTGGACGCTCTTCGGGATGCCGGCCGAATCCGGCACGCCGCGCGGGAAGTTGCCGGGCTTCTTGGGGGCGAGCGACATCAGGCTCCAGTCGCTCATGCCGTGGTAGCCGCCCTCGAACTTCAGGATCTTGTCGCGGCCGCGGAAGGCGCGGGCGACGCGCATCGCATAGAGGTCGGCCTCGGTGCCGCTCGACATGAAGCGGACCTGCTCGGCGCAGGGCAGCGCCTCGACGATCTCGGCCGCGAGCCGGATGCCGTGCTCGTTGTTGGCGAAGAAGGTGGTGCCGAGCGGCACCTGCCGCAGCACCGCCTCGACCACCTCGAGGTGGGAATGGCCGATGAACATCGGGCCGGAGCCGAGCAGGAAGTCGACATACTCCCGTCCGGTCACGTCCCACACCCGGCCGCCCCGGCCTTCCCGGATGATCAGGTCGGAGGCGAAGTTGCCGAAGTTGCCCGCCGGCAACACCCGGTGGGCCAGCTCCACCAGTTCGCGCTCGCCGTCCGTCCGGCTACCGTCCGCCATCTCTCGTCTCCCGCTTTAGCAAATGATCAGGTCAGGAATGATGCCGCATCCAGGCCGGTCCGGGAAGGTCATTTCCCCGGTACCAGGCGGATGCGCCGCTCCGCCGCGGCCTCGACCGCGGCCCGGCTGTAGACCATCGGCACGTACTCTTCCTTCGCCCAGATCGGGAACAGGTCGCGATAGTGCGGGCTGGCCGGGTCGCCGGACTGGCCGGGGCTGTTGATGGTCCAGCTCGCATCCCAGTTGCCGACGTCGAGCACCATCCGCCACGACACGCCCGAGACCACCTGGAAGTCGCTGGTGCGGTAGCCGTTGTTGTTGATGGTCAGGTTCGACCCGCCCTTCGGCGCCGGGCCGACGTCGAGCTTGGCCTTCAGCGACGGCGCCAGGCGCGACAGGGGATGCTGGAAGTAGCCGCGATGGATGCGGCCCCAGGCCCAGCCCGCCGGGTCGGCGCCCATCAGCGCCTCGGCCTCGGCCCAGGCCGCCGCCAGCGTCTCCGCCAGCAGCCGGTCGCGGCCGGCCCGCGGATCGCTGCCGAAGCCGGCATCCGCCCCCTCGACCAGGTCGACGATGAGGGCGGTGTCCGGCACCGTCACCATCGCCGCCAGCCCGTCCGGCCCAAGCGCGCGCATGACGCCCGGCACCAGATGCTTCATGAACCAGATCTCGAACAGGGCCGCCGGCCCGCTGCCGACGTCGAGGCTGTGGTTCCAGCCCGACAGCAGCGCCAGCGCCCTGCCGGCCGCACCGTCGGCGCCGGACAGGCCGGGCAGCAGGGCGCAGAGCCGGCGGGCGGGCACGCTGCCGAAGTCGGTCTGTAGCGCCTTGGTGTCCTCGATCGACCAGCCGGAGCGCGCCCCCAGGGCCTCGGACAGCCGGTCGTAGCGCGCGACATCGGTCCATTCGAAGCCGGTCTTGCGGCTGCGATAGTCGTAGTCGGCCGGCAGGTTCATCTGGTTGGCGGTGCCGAACCAGCCCTTCTCCGGGTTGTAGACGCGCGGCAGGCCGGACGAGCGGGTGATGCCGCTCCATTCGTAGCGGCCGTCGCCCGGCACCGGCATCAGCCCGTCCCAGTTGGGCCGCATCGGGATGAAGGCGGCGGCCGCCCAGCCGATGTTGCCGTCGACGTCGGCCACCACATGGTTGGTGGACGGCGCCCCCCAGCCCTCGAGTGCGGCCAGGTACTCCTGCCAGTCGCGCGCCTTCAGGTAGGAGAGGCTGGCGAGGTAGGCCGCCGTGCCCGGCTCCATCCACACGGTGCGGACCGCATAGGCCCGGCCGGCGGCGGCGTCGACATGCAGCACCGGCCCGTGCCGGGTGAACTTCAGCGCCACCGGCACGGCCGCCCCGCCGCGCACCGGGATCTCCTCGTCGACCGTGCGCATCCGCTCCCAGCCGTCCCCGTACCGGTAGAGGTCGGGGTCGGCCGGGTCGAGCTCGTAGACGTAGAGGTCCTCCTGGTCGCTCGGATGGATGGTGAGCGAGAAGGCCAGCCGGTCGTTGTGGCCGAGGCTGACGCCCGGCACCGAGGCCTCGCCGGCGCCGATCACGTCTAGCCCGGGGGCCACCAGGTGGGCGACGTAGCGCAGCGACGGCTGCTCGTGCACCCGGTGCGGGTCGCTCGCCAGGATCGCCCGGCCGGTGGTGGTGTGGGCGGGCGCGAGCGCCCAGTTGTTCGACCCGAAGCTGTCCGCCGAGGCGACGTCGAGCGGCTCGGCCGGGGTGCCGGTGCCGACGGCGTTGGGCTCGGTCGCCAGCAGGTAGGTCTTCATGACCTCGGCCGGGATCTCGTGCGGCTCCAGCCCGTCCGGCACCGTCACCGTCCATTGCGGCTGGATCTTCTTGTGCAGTCGGTCGGCCTCCAGCCCGAACCTGGTGACGATGTTGGTGCGCAGCACCTCGGAATCGAGGTTGCGGACGCGGGCATGGGTGCGGCAGCGCACCACGTCCTCCGGCGCCCATTTCTGCGGCCGGGTGCCGAGCAGGCGGAACTCCAGCGGCAGCCGGCCCGGCTCGCGCCCGACCAGGTCGACATAGGCGTTGATGCCGGCGACGAAGGCGGTGGTCCAGGCCCGGGCGTCGGCGCCGTAGCTGGCCCATTCCGCCGCCATGTCGCCGCGATAGAGCAGCAGGCGCGAGGCGCGGTCGCGCTCCACATAGTCGGGCCCGAGGTCGCCCGCGGTCAGGCCGAGGCCGCGCTTGCGCCACAGGTCGATCTGCCACAGGCGGTCGCGGGCCGCGTTGAAGCCCTGGGCGAAGAAGGCGCCGGCCTCGCTCTTGGCATAGATGTGCGGAATACCCCAGCGATCGACCAGAATCTCGACCTCCGCGTCCAGGCCGTTCAGCTCGATCGTCTCGGTGGGTATCGCCGTCATCTTCGACTCCGCATCTCGGGGAAAGCCGGATCGTCGGCCCGCGACGCGCCCGGCCGCAACCCCCAATTCCGCAGGGTGGCCTTGCCGAACGTCGCGATGGCCGCGCGGCCGGCGACGCTGTAGGGTCGGCCGCCGTGACGATGCCGGTCGGCCAGAGACGCGCCCTCGACCACAGCCGGGCGGGCTGGACGGCCGCCGTGGCCTGCACGGCCGTGGCCTGGCTCGCTTTCGCCTCGCCCTGGCTGGTCGGCGGCCGGGTCATCCCATGGGACGCCAAGGACTACTACTACCCGGTGCTGCGCGCCCTGGCGGCCGCGCGCGCGGCCGGCGAATCCGGCTTCTGGAACCCGTACCTCTATGCCGGGCGTCCGGTGATCGCCGACCCGCAATCCTGGCTCTTCACCCCGGGCTTCCGGCTGCTGGCGGAACTGGTGCCGCGACCGTCGATGACGGCGATGGACGCCGTCCAGCTGCTCCACCTGCTGGCGGGCGGCCTGGGCGTCCTGGCACTCGGCCGCCGCTTCGGCTGGCGGCCGGCCGCCGCCGTCCTGGCGGCGCTGGTCTTCATGTTCGGCGGGGTCGCCGCCGCCCGCCTGCAGCATTCGATCATGACGGTCAGCTATGCCCACCTGCCCTGGGCGATCCTGCTGCTGCACGCCGCCTTCACCGCGGCCCGCCGGCCGGGCCGGATGGCCGCGGCGCTGGGGTTCGGGGTCGTGGCCGCGATCATGGCGATCGACCGCGACCAGGTCGCCTTCCTCAACTGCCTGTTCCTGGTCGGCTGCGCCATCGGCTGGCTGGCCGCGCTCGCCCGGCGCCAGGGACCGCGCATCCTGCCCGGCCGCCTGCTGGAGCTGCTGCCGGGCCTCCTGGCCGGCATTGCCCTCCTGGCCCTGCCGGCCCTGCTGACGCTGGACGCGCTGACCGACAGCACCCGGCCCGAGATCGCCTTCCCGATCGCCGGCTATGCCTCGCTGCACCCGGCCTCGCTGCTGACGCTGCTGGCCCCGGACGCCTTCGGCGCGCTGACGCCCGACCGCTACTGGGGGTCCGGCACGCTGCCCTGGATGGGCCTGTCGGCGCTGGGCTTCGACTGGAACGATCAGACCACCAGCCACCTCTATGTCGGGCTGCTGCCGCTGGCGCTGCTGGCACTCACCCTGGCCCGGTCGCCGCGCGCCCTGCTGCGCGACGGCGCGGCCTTCCCGCTCGGGTTCGCGTTCGCCCTGTTCTACATGCTGGGCGCCTATACCCCGGTCTTCCGGGCAATGTACGAGCTGCTGCCCGGGGTCGACCTCTATCGCCGGCCGAACGACGCGGCGTTCCTGTTCAACGCCATGCTGGCGATCCTGACCGGCGCCGCCGCCCATGCCTGGATGACCGCGCCGCCCGCCGCGCCAGCGCGGCTGCGCACCCTGCTGGCGATCAGCCTGCCGGCAGCGGTCGCCGTGGCGGCCGGCCTGTGGCTCGGCCGGCGCCTCGGCCATGCGGACGACATGGCGCGCGCGCTGTCGGTCGCCCTGCCGCTCTTCGCCGCGGCGGTGGTCTTCCTCTCCTGGCGCCCGGCGCGGGTCTGGGTTCCAGCACTCCTCATGCTGACCGCGGCCGACCTCGGCCTGCACGGGATCAGCCGGACCCTGAACGCGGTGCCGTCCGAGGCGATCGCCGCCTACCGCCCCGAAGGCCGCCGGCTGGGCGAGGCGATCCGCGCCCGCCTCGACGCCGACCCGGACCGCCCGCGGGCGGAGATCTTCGGCCTCGATCAGGTGCCGGGCGGCGACCGGGGCGGGTCCTGGCAGAATGCGGCCATGGTCTACGGCATCGAGCAGACGCTCGGCTACGACCCGCTGCGCAGCGCCCTCTACACGGACCTGGTCGGCGCGCGCCAGAACAGCCACCTGCCGGAGCGGACGCTGACCGCGGATTTTCCGGGCTACGACAGCCCCCTCGCCCGCCAGCTCGGCATCCGCCTGGTGGTGACCGGGCGGCCGATCGAGACCATCCTGCCGGCCCCGGCCCGGGCGAGCCTGACCCTGCTGGAGGCCCGCGACGGCGCCTTCGTCTACGAGAATGCCGGCAGCCTGCCGCGGGCGATGGCGGTCGGCCGGGCCGAGCCCGACCAGGGCGGGCCGCTGCCCGACGACCCGCGCGGCACGGTGCGAATCCTGGACCTGCCGGACGCCGTCGGCGCGGCCGGCCCGGCGGGGTCGACCCGCATCGTCCAGTACGGGCGCGACGCGGTCAGGATTGCCGTCCAGATGGATCGCGCGGGCTTCCTGGTCCTGAACGACCGCTACGACCCCTTCTGGCGGGCAACCCTGGACGGCGGGCCGGTGGCGATCGCGCAGGCCAACCGCCTGTTCCGCGCCGTCGCCGTACCCGCCGGGCACCACGAAGTGCTATTCCTGCTCGACCCGTTGCGCCTGGAAGCGATCCGCGGCGCCGTCGAGCGCGTCCTGGACGCGGACTGAGAACAGGGGACCGGAACCGATGAACATCGACCAGATCGCGGACTGGCATGCCCACGTCTATTTCGACCAGGACACGGTGCCGGACGCCCGGGCGCTGCGCGCCCTGATCGAGGAGCGCTTCATCGGCCGGATGGAGATGGGCCGCTTCCACGAGCGCCCGATCGGGCCGCATCCGCGCTGGAGCTACCAGGTCGCCTTCCAGCCGGACCGCTTCGCCGACATCGTGCCCTGGCTCACCCTCAACCGCGGCGGCCTGACGGTCCTGGTCCACCCCAACACCGGCGACGCCCTGGCCGACCATCGCGACCGGGCGATCTGGCTGGGCGAAAGCCTGCCCCTCGACCTGTCGATCCTGACGCGCTGATCCGTCAGGCAGCCTGCGCCCGGGCAGCCGCGACGTCCGACACCGTCGCCCGCACCATCACCCGCGGATGCCGCCCCGCCGCGAAGGGGCGGCCGCGGTGCAGGGTGGCGCGATTGTCCCACAGCACCAGGTCGCCCGGCTTCCAGGCATGGGTATAGACAAAGCGCGGCTCGGTCGCGTGCCGGGTCAGCTCGTCGAGCAGCGCCCGGCCCTCCGCCTCGTCCATGCCCTCGATCGCCGCCGCATGCGAGCCGAGATAGAGGGCGGCGTCGGCCGCTCCCCAGTCGTGCCGCACCAGCGGCCGGACCACCGGCGGAAAGGAAGCCCGGACCGCCGCCCGGTCGATCCCGGGATCGACCAGGGCCCGGGAATGGGCGAAGTCGTGGCGCGCGGCGAGCCCGTCGATGCGCCGGCGGGTCTCGACCGGCAGGGCCGCCCAGGCGGCGCGGGTCGAGGCCCATTCCGTCTCCCCGCCCTCGGGCGGCACCCGGCGCGCCGACAGGAGCGAGGCCAGGGCCGGCACCGCCTTGAAGGAGCTGTCGGTGTGCCACAGGCGGTTGGCCATCCCGTGCAGTTGCTGTTCGTGGGTGGGCGGCAGGATGCCGCCGTCCGGACCGACGTTGGTCAGGGTGATGAGGTGCCCGCCCGCCCCGACCGCGCCCGACCGCACCGTCTCCAGCGGGCCGAAGCGGCCGGCGAAGGTGACCTGGGCCGCGTCGTCGACGGCCTGGCCGCGGAACACCAGGACCGAGCGCGCCTCGAAGGCCTCGCGGATGGCGGCGAAGTCCGCCGCGGACAGCGGCCGCGACAGGTCGACGCCGCGCACCTCGGCGCCGAACAGGGGGTGGATCGGGTGGAATGTCGGTGGCATGGGCATGTCCTTGCGGGATCGATCGCGGCCGCTCCGTCAGGCGACCCTTTCCAGCTTCTGCAGGCTGCGCATATGGGCAGGCGGCGGCTGATCGGGATAGGTCAGGCGCCAGTTGGTGAAGGACGCCTCGCCGACATAGATGTCGCCCCGCGAATCGACCGCGACGCCGTGCGGCGAGCGGAACTGGCCGACCGCATCGCCGGCGCCGTCCTGCCCGCCCAGCCGCGCCACCAGCTCGCCCTTCGTGTTCACCAGGCTGACGCGGGGCCCGAGGTTGGGGACCCGGCGGTTGACCGGCAGCGCCGGGCCCAGCTCGCCCACCACGCACAGCCCGTCGGGCCCGGGGGTCATGCAGATGCCGCAGGGCCGGTGCAGGTTGTTCCACTGCGCCTCGTAGCGGCCCTCGCCGTCGAACACCTGGATGCGGTGGTTCTCGCGGTCGGCCACATAGACCCAGCCGTCCTCGTCGGCCGCGATGTTGTGGACGATGTTGAACTCGCTCGGCCCCGAGCCGGGACCGCCCCACGATTTCAGCAGCCGCCCGGCCGGGTCGTACTTGTGCACCCGCGCGTTGCCGTAGCCGTCGGCGACGAAGATGTCCCCCCTGGGCGACAGGGCGGTGTGGGTGCAGCGGTGGAACGGTAGCCCGCTCATGTAGGGGGACGGCTTGCCGGGAATGCCGATCTCCAGCAGCACCTTGCCGTCGGTGGTGCATTTGCGGACCGTGTGGTCCATGTCGTCGGTGCAGTAGAGCATGCCGTCGGCGCCGAAATGGATGCCGTGGGCGCGCTTGAAGACGCCCTCTCCCCAGGAGCGCAGGAAGTTTCCGTCGCGGTCGAACACGATCATCGGGTGGTCGCCGCGATTGAAGACATAGACCTGGTCCTGGGCGTCGACCGCCACCCCGGCCACGTCCTTGAACGCCCAGCCGTCGGGCAGCCGCGCCCAATCGGGATTGACGCGGTAGCGGTAGTCGCCGCTGCCGAGGATGACGGACATCGCGAGAGGCTCCCTGGTCGCCGGATCGGGCGCCAGCTTGCGGCAGAACGGCGGCCCGGGGAACCCCTTGTTCAGACGACCTTTTCCAGTTTCTGCAGGGTCCGCATCGTCTCCGGCACCGGGTCCAGCAGGAAGTGCGACTTCCAGTTGGTGTAGGAGACCTCGCCGACATAGATGTCGCCATGCGAATCGACCGCGACGCCGTGCGGGGCGTGGAACTGGCCGACCGCGTCGCCGGGGCCGTTCTCGCCCCCCAGCCGGGCAACCAGCTCGCCCTTGGTGGTGACGAGGCTGATGCGGGGCCCGAGGTTGGGATGCCGGCGGTTGACCGGCAGGCCCGGCCCCAGCTCGCCGACGATGCACAGCCCGTTCGGCCCCGGCGTCATGCACAGGCCGCAGGGCCGGTGCAGGTTGTTCCACTGCGCCTCGTAGCGGCCCTCGCCGTCGAACACCTGGATGCGGTGGTTCTCGCGGTCGGCGACATAGACCCAGCCGTCCTCGTCGGCGGCGATGTTGTGGACGATGTTGAACTCGCCCGGGCCCGTGCCGGGCGAGCCCCACGACTTCAGCAGGCGGCCGGACGGGTCGTACTTGTGGACGCGCGCGTTGCCGTAGCCGTCGGCGACGAAGATGTCCCCCCTGGGCGACAGGGCGGTGTGGGTGCAGCGGTGGAAGGGGTTGCCGCTCATGAAGGGCGACGGCTGGCCGGGCACGCCGATCTCCAGCAGCACCTTGCCGTCCGTCGTGCACTTGCGCACCGTGTGGTCGCCGTCGTCGGTGCAGTAGAGCATCCCGTCCGGGCCGAAATGGATGCCGTGGGCGCGGTTGAAGACGCCCTCCCCCCACGAGCGCAGGAAGTTGCCCTCGCGGTCGAAGACGATCATCGGGTGCTCGCCGCGATTGAAGACGTAGACCTGGTCGCGGGCATCGACGGCGACGCCGGCGACGTCCTGGAAGGACCAGCCGTCGGGCAGCCTGGCCCAGTCGGGATTGACGCGGTAGCGGTGCTCCCCGCTGCCGAGGATGACGGACATCGGTCGAGGCTCCTTGGTCGGTGAGAGTCGGCTCTGGCCGTCACCCGGCCATGACGAGGCGCGGCAGGAAGGTGACGATGCCGGGGAAGGCGATGAACAGGCCGACGCAGGCGAGGTCGGCGATGACGAAGGGCCACACGCCGCGGAAGATCTGCTGCAGGGGTATGTCCGGCCGCACGCCTGCGACGACGTAGCAGTTGAGGCCGACCGGCGGCGTCAGCAGCCCGATCTCGACCATCTTCACGACGATGATGCCGAACCAGATCGGGTCGAAGCCGAGGCTGGTCATCACCGGAGAGATGACCGGCAGGGTCAGCAGCAGCATGCCGATCCCGTCCATGAACATGCCGAGCACGATGTACAGCAGGATGACGCAGAACAGGACCAGGTAGGGCGACACGCCCAGCGCGTGGATCCAGGCGGCGAACGAGGACGAGACCCCGGCGAAGGCGAGGAAGCGGACGAAGATCAGCACGCCCCAGATGATCGAGAAGATCATCACCGACAGCTTGGCCGTCTCGACCAGGGAGACCAGCAGCCCGCGGCCGGACAGGGTGCGGCGGGCGAGCGCCATGACGAAGATGATGAAGGCGCCGAGCGCCCCCACCTCGGTCGGCGTCGCCCAGCCGGTGTACATGCCGCCCAGCACCGCGCCGATGACGAAGACGATCGGCGCCACCTCCGGCAGGGTCTCGATGCGCTCCTTCCAGCCGGCATCCGGGCTGGCGGCGCCGAGCCCGGGATTGAGGACGAAGCGGAAGAAGATCGCCGAGGCATAGACGACGGCGGAGATGACCCCCGGAATGAAGCCCGCGAGCAACAGCCCGCCGATCGAGGTCTCGGTGATGATGCCGTAGACCACCATGATGGCCGAGGGCGGGATCAGGGAGGCGAGCGTGCCGCCGGCCGCCACCAGCGCCGAGGCGATGCTCGGATGGTACTTCGCCTTCAGCAGCTCCGGCAGGGCGATGCGGGCGAAGACGGCCGCGGTCGCGGTGCTGGCGCCCGACACGGCGGCGAAGCCGGCCGCGGCGAAGATGGTGGCGATGCCGAGCCCGCCCGGCAGCCAGCCGAGCCAGGCGCGCGCGCAGCGATAGGCGCCCTGGACGATGCCCGCATGATGCGCCAGGTGGCCGATCAGGATGAAGAGCGGCAGGACCGAGAGCGCGTAGTTGGTGGTGTCGGAATAGGGGATATGGCCGGAGATGCCGACCGCCTTGTCGAACCCGCGCAAGGCCCACAGGCCACAGAAGCCGACGATGCCGGCGGCGACGAAGATGCGTACGCCCAGCACGATCAGCACCGCCAGCGCGACCATGCCGATGATGCCGTAGTGGATCGGTTCCATGAGACGGCCCGGTCAGCGGTGGTTGCGGGGGTCGGCGAGGCCGGCTTCCGCCACCGCCTCCTCCACCGGGTCGGGGTGCCGGGGCACCGCGATCGGCGTCGCCTCGGGATCCCGGACCAGCCGCGCATAGCCGAACAGTTCGAGTGCCAGGCGGACCCAGAGGATCGAGAATCCGATCACCGGGACCAGCTTCGAGGGCCAGGTCGGCCATCGCGCGCTCATCGTCGAATCGCCGATGTCGAGCGCATTGTCGAAGAAGTGCAGGATGCCGGGCCAGATCGCGGTGACGAGCGCGAAGGCGGCCAGCGTCGTCAGCCATTCGATCGCGAACCGGGCCCGGCCATGGAACTGGTGAATGAGCAGGTCGACGCGGATATGGCCGGCGAGCCGCCAGCAGTAGGAGATCGACAGGATGGCATAGGCGGCCATCGTCAGCTCGATCAGGTCGAGCTGCCCGTAGAGCGGCGCGTTGAACACCTTGCGCAGCACGATCTCGGTCACGCCGACCCACATGACGAAGAAGATGACGACGCCGGCGATCACCGCCGTCGCCAGCTCCACCATCCCGAGGGCCCGATCCGCCAGGGCAAGCGCCCTGGCACCCGGGCCGAGCGACCGCCCGGAGGCCGTCATCGCCCGTCCGCCGCTCTGCGCCGGCCCTAGCGGCCGAGCGCCTTCTTCGCCTTGTCGGCCTCGGCCATCACCAGGTCGAGCAGTTCCTTGGCCGGGATGTTCTTGGCGGACATCTCCTTGACCCAGGTATCCCAGACCGGCCGGGCGCCCACGTCGCGGAACTTGGCCAGCTCCGCCTCGTCGTACTTGATGCCGATCAGGCCGCGCTTCTGCCAGTTGGCCAGGTTCTTCTCGTCGATCGCCTTCTGGGCGGCCTTGAGCGCCTCGTAGGCGATCGGCCGACCGGATTCGAGCAAGGCGCGGTACTGCGGCGGCAGCTTGTTCAGCGCCTGGTCATTGACGATCGTCGGGCAGTTGTTGGCACCGGGCCCGAGGTTGGTCGTGTACCACTTGGCGATCTCCTCGATCTTGTAGGCCGAGAAGGCGTAGGTGTAGGGGAAGGCTGCCGCCCGGAAGACGCCGCGCTCCAGGGAGTTGTAGACCTCGGGCGCCGGTACCGAGGTCGGCACGGCACCCAGGTTGCGCAGGGCATCGCCGGTGCCGCCCAGCGCCCGGACGCGCATCCCCTTGAACATGTCCATCTTGGTCGGAGGCTCGCCCGTGCCCATCAGCTCGGACTGCGGCTGCAGGACGGACAGGAGCAGCACCGCGTTCCAGCGCTTGAACTCCGCCACGATGACCGGGTGCTTGTAGACGATGTCGTGCACCCGGGCGTGGACGTCGGGATCGACCAGCGGCAGGCCCGGCAGGTCGAGCACAGAGATCGCCGGGTTCTTGCCCGGGTGATAGCCGGTGCAGATCTGCGCCATCTCGAAGGCGCCGAGCTTGATGTTGTCGAGGTTGTCCGGCCCCTTCGAAAGGGCGTCGCCATAGTGGATCTTGATCGTGAACTTGCCGCCGGTCTCGGTCGACACGTGCTTGGAAAGGGCCTCGATGCCGGCCGTGAAGGCGCGCGGCGGCCCCCACACCGACAGGTCCCAGGCCACCTTCGGCCCATCCACGGCGGCCAGCGACGGGGCTGCGATCAGCGTCATCAGGGCGGCCGGGGCCGCCGCCTTTGCCCAGCGAATCATCGAATGTCTCCTCCCGAATCACATCTCGGCGAAGCTGTCGTCGCCAGGGCCGATGATCGGCCCCCGCGCGCGCTTCGCTCTTCTGACGGCGCGATGGTGCGGGAAGGTCGCGGCCCGGTCAAACCGGAATCGCCACGCCGGCTAGAGGAAGCCCACGACCAGGAATGCCAGGATGGCGAGCGGCACCAGCCAGCGCAGCATGAAGCGCAGCCAGCGAAGCGCCCGTCCGGCGAGGCCGAGGGCCCGGCCGGTATCCCCCGCCGGCATGACATGGCCGACGAAGATCGAGAAGCCGATGCCGGCCGCCGGCAGCAGCAGGTTGGAGGCGGCGGCATCGATCGCCTCGAACACGTCCAGTTCCGCCCACCCCGGGAGGAACGCCAGCGGCCGCACCGCCTGCCACGCGTTGAAGGACAGGACCGTCGGCAGACCGCCCAGGAACGCCAGCAGCCCCGCCGCGAGCGCGGCCGGGCCGCGCCGCCAGCCGCTCCGCTGCACCAGCGGCGCCACCAGCAGCTCCAGCAGCGACATGGCCGAGGCGAGCGCCGCGATCGCCAGCAGCGCGAAGAACGCCGCCGCCACCAGGTCGCCGCCGGCGATGCCGCCGAAGGCGATCGGCAGGGTGACGAAGACCAGGCTGGCACCGGCCGCCGGGTCGAGCCCGTGGGCGAAGACGAACGGGAAGACCGCGAAGCCGGCCAGCACCGAAATCAGGGTATCGCCCAGCACGATTACGGTCGCGGCCGAGGTCAGCCGGATGTCCCGGCCGGTATAGGCGGCATAGGTGACCATCGCGCCCAGGCCCACCCCGATCGAGAAGAATCCCAGCCCCAGCGCCTCGATCGCGGTGCGGGCAGTGATCGCGTCGAGGCTGGGGGCCAGGAGGAAGCGCGCGGACGGGCCGAGCCCGCCCTGCCAAGCGCCGTAGGCCGCGAGCAGCAGCAGCAGCCCGAACAGGACCGGCATCAGGACCGTGCAGGCGCGCTCGATTCCGCCGCCCACCCCGCGGGCGACGATCGCGACCGTCAGGAGCAGGAAGGCGCCCTGCCAGAAGATCAGGCGCAGCGGGTCCTGGGCGAGCGCAGCGAACCCGGCCCGCGAGCCCGCCGCGTCGATCCCGGCGAAGCCGTCGACGAGCGCCCGGACCGTGTAGTCCAGGGTCATGCCGGCGATGACGGCGTAGTAGGTGAGGATGAGGTAGCCGCCGAGGAAGGCGACGCCGGCCACCCACCGCCAGCCGGCGGAACGGCCGGCGGCGGCGGCGATCGCGGCCACGCTCGACATCGCGTCGCCGCCGCCGCGCCGGCCGATCGCGAACTCCGCCAGCAGCAGCGGCACCACCACCAGGACCATGCCGAGCAGGTAGAAGACGAGGAACACGCCGCCGCCGTTCTCGCCCACCTCGTAGGGGAACTTCCAGATCGAGCCGAGGCCGACGGCCGAGCCGATCGCCGCCATCAGGAAGCCGAGGCGGCCGGACCATTGGTTCGAGTCTGTCGTCATGGCGGGAGTGTGCGGACAATGGCCGGGCGCGGTCCAGGGGCGGCATTGTCGTGGGCAGGGCCGCACCCTGCCCTTTTTCGCCGCTCACCTTGCCACCGGGCCGGCCCTCTCCCTATCCTTCGCGGCAAATCGCGGGGCAGCCGCGGCCGCGAGCAATGAACCGGGAGTGATGCCCATGCAGGGCTTGATGATGGACGTGCCGCTGCTGATCTCGTCGCTGATCCAGCACGCCGCGCGCTATCACGGCGACACCGAGATCGTCACCCGCACCGTCGAGGGGCCGATCCACCGCTACACCTGGGGCGAGGCCCATCGGCGGGTGCAGAAGCTGGCGAACGCGCTGAAGGGCCTGGGCGTCGAGCCCGGCGACCGGCTGGCGACGCTGGCCTGGAACACCCATCGCCATCTGGAGCTGTACTACGGCATCTCCGGCATCGGGGCGGTGCTGCACACCATCAACCCGCGCCTCTTCCCCGACCAGATCCGCTACATCGTCAACCATGCCGACGACCAGTGGATCTTCGTCGACCTGACCTTCGTGCCGATGCTGGAGAAGCTGGCGGGCGAGTTCCCGCGGGTGAAGGGCTACGTCGTCCTGACCGACGACGCCCATATGCCGGAGACCACCCTCCCCAACGTGCAGTCCTACGAGAGCCTGATCGCCGACCAGGCCGAGACGTTCGACTGGCCGGAGTTCGACGAGAAGACCGCCTCGTCGCTCTGCTACACCTCGGGCACCACCGGCAACCCCAAGGGCGTGCTCTATACCCACCGCTCGACGGTGATCCATTCCTATTGCGTGTGCGCGCCGGACGCGCTCGGCATCTGCAGCCGCGACACGATCCTGCCGGTCGTGCCGATGTTCCATGTCAACGCCTGGGGCTGCGCCTATTCGACCGCCATGGCCGGCTCGAAGCTGGTGCTGCCCGGGCCCAAGCTCGACGGCGCCAGCCTGCTGGAGCTGTTCGAGACCGAGCAGGTCACCTGCACGCTGGGCGTGCCCACCGTCTGGCTCGGCCTGCTGGCCCACATGGCCGAGAGCGGGCGGAAATTCTCCAGCCTGAAGCGGCTGGTGGTGGGCGGGTCGGCGGCACCGCTGTCGATGATCGTGGCGCTGGAGGAGGATTACGGCGTCGACGTCATCCATGCCTGGGGCATGACCGAGATGAGCCCGATCGGCACCACCGGCGTGCTGAAGGGCAAGATGCTGCGGCTGCCCAAGGAGGACCGCTACAAGCTGAAGATGAAGCAGGGCCGCGTCGTCTTCGGCGTCCAGCTGAAGATCGTCGACGATACCGGCACCCGCCTGCCCCATGACGGCGTCGCGCAGGGCGAGCTGCTGGTGCGCGGCCCCTGGATCACCGGCGGCTACTACGAGGACGAGGCGGCGACCAGGGCCGCCTTCGACTCCGAGGGCTGGTTCCGCACCGGCGACATCTGCACCATCGACGCCGACGGCTTCGTCCAGATCACCGACCGCTCCAAGGACATCATCAAGTCGGGCGGCGAGTGGATCAGCTCGATCGACCTGGAGAACGCCGCCGTGGGCCATCCGGGCGTGGCCGAGGCGGCGGTCATCGGCGTCCATCACCCGAAATGGCAGGAGCGCCCGCTGCTCATCATCAAGCCGCGCAAGCCGGGCGCCGTCGGCAAGGACGAGATGATGCGCTTCCTGGAGGAACGCGTGGCCAAGTGGTGGCTGCCGGACGACGTCGTGTTCGTCGACGAGCTGCCGCACACGGCGACCGGCAAGCTCCTGAAGAGCAAGCTGCGGGAAGAGTTCGGCCGCCACAAGCTGCCGGGCGCCTGACGATGGCGGCCCGCCTCGCCGGCAAGGTCGCCCTGGTGACCGGGGCCGGTGGCGGCCTCGGCCGCGCCTTCTGCCGGGCGCTGGCCGCCGAGGGTGCCGCGGTGGTCGCGAGCGACCGCGACCTCGCTGCCGCGGAGGCGACGGCGGCGGCCTGCGGCGGCCTGGCGGTGGCGCTCGACGTCACCGGCGAGGCCGCCTGGATCGCTGCCCTCGACCAGGTGATGGACCGCTTCGGCCGGCTCGACGTGCTGGTCAACAATGCCGGCATCGTCATCCTGAAGTCGATCGAGGACACCACGATCGAGGAATGGCGCCTGACGCTGGGCGTCAACCTCGACGGGGTGTTCCTCGGCTGCAAGCACGCGATCCCGCGGATGAAGGCGACCGGCGGGTCGATCGTCAACGTCTCGTCGGTGTCGGGGCTGGTCGGCGGCCACAACCTCGCCGCCTACAATGCCAGCAAGGGCGGCGTGCGGCTGCTGACCAAGTCGGTGGCGCTGCACTGCGCCAGGGCCGGCTACGGCATCCGCTGCAACAGCGTCCATCCGAGCTTCGTCAACACGCCGATGGTCGACGGCATGCTGGCGGGCGCCCGCGACCCGGCCCGCGCCCGCCAGCGCCTGGCGGAGCAGACGCCGATCGGCCGCATCGCCGAGACCGACGACATCACCCCCCTCGTCGTCTACCTGGCGTCGGACGAATCGCGCTTCGTCACCGGGGCAGAGATGGTGGTCGACGGCGGCCTGACCGCGGGGTGAGTTCCCACCGGCTGGCCCGACCCGCCGGGGATGGAACCGGGCGCGCCGGCCAGCCGCCAATGCGCCCCTCGACCATGCTCGGGGTGAGGAGATTTTCTTTCCTCCACAAGCATTTCCGCCAGTGAAGAGGCACCTCATCCCGAGCGTAGTCGAGGGACGCTATGACCAACGGGCAATGCCCAGCTTCTCTCTAGCCGTCACCACTTGTAGGTGACGTTGGCCAGCACGGTCCGGCGCAGCCCGTAGTAGCAGGCGGAGCCGAAGCAGCGGCCGACATACTCCTTGTCGAACAGGTTGCTGACGTTGAGCGCGATCCGCCAGCCTTCCAGGTCGGCGCGCAGGTTCGACAGGTCGTAATGGACCGCGGCATCGGCCAGGGTGACCGACGGCACCCGCAGCGAATTGTTGGTGTTGTAGTTGGCGCCGATGTAGCGCACCCCGCCGCCCACGCCGAAGCCGGCCAGCGGCCCGTCGGGGACCGTGTAGTCGGCCCAGGCCGATGCCATGTGCCGCGGCACGCCGGCCGGCGTCTTCCCCTGCAGACCGCTGTTGTCCCGGGTCACCTCGGCGTCGAGATAGGTGTAGGAGGCGACGAGGTCGAGGCCGGGCGCCACGGTCGCCTTGCCCTCGATCTCGATGCCGCGGGCGCGCACCTCGCCGGCCTGGATGCTGAACCCGGTATGGTCGGGGTCGGGCGTCGCCACGTTGGTCTGGGTCAGGTCGAAGGCGGCCAGGGTGACGAAGGCATCGAGCCCGCGCGGCTGGTACTTCACCCCCGCCTCGTACTGGCGGGACCGGGTCGGCTCGAACGGTCGTCCGGCATAGGTCGTGCCGGTCGCCGGCTGGAAGGATTCGGCGTAGCTGACATAGGGCGCCAGGCCGAAGTCGAAGACGTAGCCAAGCCCGGCCCGGCCGGTGAAGGCGTCGTCCTTCTGCTTGGTGGTGACGCCGGTGACGCGGTTCTTGGTGTCGAGCTCCGCCCAGTCCTGGCGCACGCCCAAGGTCAGCGCCCAGCCGCCGAGGCGCAGCTGGTCCTGGGCGTAGAGCCCGGTCTGCCGTCGCTCCTGGGTCTGGCTGGCGGTGAAGGCGGGCCGGACGATCGGCTGGTTGTAGACCGGGTTGAGGAAATCGATGGGCGGCGCCGCACCCGACCCGAAGCGGTAGTCCCAATGGACGCGCTGGTGGTCGAGCCCGCCCAGCAGCGTGTGGGAGAGCGGCCCGGTCGAGAACCGCGCCTGCACCTGGTTGTCGACGACCAGCGAATCGACCGATTCGCGAACTGCCTGGGCCGTCCGGTTGAGGGTGCGCAGGTCGGCCTGCAGGCCGGTGCCGTAGACAAGGTCGTAGTCGACGGCGCTGCGCATCGCCCGCAGGTTCTGGCGGATCGTCCAGACTTCGTCGATGCGGTGCTCGGCCTCGTAGCCGGCATGGATCTGGGTCCGCTCGAACCGGTCGTAGCCCGGCTCGCCATTGTAGAACCGGGTCGAGAACTGGCCGTTCGGGTTCGCCAGCAGCGTGCCCTGCGCCGGCAGCTGGTTGAAGAGCCCGCCGGACGGTGTGTACTGGTAACCACCCAGGAAGGTCAGGCTGGTGTCCGCGTCCGGGCGCCAGGCGAAGGCGGGCGCGATGGCGATGCGCTGCTCGGTGACATGGTCCACCTGGAGGTCGGTCTCGCGGGCGAGCCCGGTCAGCCGGTAGAGCAGCTTGCCGTCCCGGTCGAGCGCGCCGCCGACGTCGAACGCGCCCTGGACACGCCCGAAATTGCCGAGCTGCAGCTGCGCCTCGCCCCCGGCCCGCTCCGGCGGCCGCCGGCTGATCTGGTTGATGATCCCGCCCGGCGCGGCCTGGCCGTACAGCACCGAGGACGGGCCCTTCAGGACCTCGACCCGCTCGAACTGCCAGGTATCGAAGCTCGGCAGGGCGAAGGAGCCGGTGATCAGCTTCAGCCCGTCGAGATATTCCTGCCCGCTCAGCGAGAAGCCGCGCGCCGCCACGGTGTTGTAGCGGATGTCGGCACCGTTCGATTCCGTCAGCACCCCGGCCGTGTAGCGCAGCGCCTGCGAGACGCCCGGCGCGGCCTGCGCTTCCATCTGGTCGCGGGTGACAACCGAGATCGACTGCGGCGTCGCCAGCAACGGCGTGTCGGTCTTGGTCCCGGTCGTGCTGCGGGTGGCGACGTAGCCGGCAACCGGGCCGAGCGCGGTCTCGGACCGGCGCCCTTCCACCGCGACCGTGTCGAGGCGCACCGCGCCGTCGGCCGCCCCCGGGCCCGCCGGCAGGAGCGTGGCGGTGCTGCCGGACAGGCGGTAGCGATAGCCGGTTCCGGCCAGCAGGCGGCGCAGCCCCTCCTCCGCGGTCACGGTCCCGGAAACCCCGGGGGAACGCACGTCGCTGCCAACCGAACCGTCGAAGACGACGTCGATGCCGGTCGCGGCGGAATAGAGGACGAGGGCCGAGCGCAGGGGCTGGGCCGGGATCGCCAGGCGGACGGTTGCCGGCGCCTGGGCGACCTGCACGGCATCGCCCGCCGGGCGGCCGGGGTATTGGACCAGGTCCTGCGCTACGGCCCCCGGTGCGCCAGCTAACGCGAGCGTCGCCACGACCAGCCGCGCCGCGCCCCCCGCGCCCTGGACCCGCCTTCCCCGGGCCCGCGTTGCCCCGACCTGCTTCCGTCCGATCCGCATGCCCATCCGCCCGATCCCCCGTTCGCGATGCTTCGCGCGCCAGTGCGCATGCCTCGCAATTGCGGAAGACGGATGGCGAGGCCGGAAACCTGGGTCCGACCCGCGAGAATTTTCAGGCCGCCGGATAGACCAGCGTCAGGTAGCGCGACAGGGTGACCAGCCGGACCGGCAGCATCCGCGGCAGCGCCGCCACGATCGCATCCGACCGGCGGACATCGACGATGACCGTGACCGGCCGGCGGGCCAGGGCGTCGTCCATGACGATGGTGCGGCCGGGACGCCAGCGGTCGAGCTCGGCCACCACCCGGCCGAACGGCACCGCGTGGAACACCAGCCTGCCCTGCCGCCAGGCGAGGTCGACCGCCAGGTCGGCGGGTTCGACCGGCCCCAGCGCTGCGTCGTAGCGCACCCGCCGCCCCGCCTCGACCACCACCCGGTCCCGCCCGACGGCGACCATCGCGGCGCGCTTCTGCACGGCGACCCGGACCCCGTCGGCGGCCATGGCGACCGCGACGTCCGCTTCCAGGGCGGTGGTCCGGCCGCCCGCCGCCTGGATCGAGAAGGGGCGCGGGTCCTCCACGACATGGAGGAACGCCTCCCCGCGATGCAGGTGGACGTGGCGCACGCCGCCGTCGAAGGCGACCGACAGGGCGGTGGATGTCGAGAGCTCCGCGGCCGATCCATCCGGCAGCTCGACGGTGCGCCGCTCCCCGGCGCCTGTGCCGAAGTCGGCGAGCCAGCCCGCCGGCAGCAGCACATAGGCGCCCGCGGCAGCGGCCGCCATGGCCGCGACACCGGCCGCGCGGCGGCCGAAGCGGCGGCGCGACAGGACCGGCTCGCGACGCGGATCGGGCAGGAGCGCCGCACCGCTCCACAGGCGCTCGATCTCGCCGAAGGCCGCGCGATGGCGGGGGTCGGCCGCCAGCCAGGCGCAGAGGGCTACCCGCTCGGCCTCGCCGGCGGCAGGGTCGAGGCTGCGGGCGAAGCGGTCGGCCGCCTCGCGCGCCAGGGGGTCGGTCATGGCGCGCCCCCGTTCCCATCGGGCCCGGCCATGCGGGCGCGGAGCAGCTCCAGCGCATGGGTCAGGTGGCTGAACGCCGTCTTCGGCGAGATGCCGAGCCGCCGGCCGATCTCGACGAAGGTCAGCCCGTCGATGCGAGCCATGAGGAAGACCGCCCGCGCGCGCGGCGGCAGGGTATCGATCGCAGCCGCCAGCCGGCGCAGCTCGTCGCGCGACAGCAGCGACGCCTCCGGCGACGGTGCCGGGTCGGCCACGCCCGACAGGATCGCCTCGCCGTCGCCCGCCAGCGGCGCCAGCCGCGTCCTCCGGCCCTGGTCGGCGGCGAGGTTGGCGGCGGTGCGGAACAGGTAGGCGCGCCCGTCGCCCGCATCGAGCGCCGGGGCGGTTCGCAGCATCCGTTCGAACGATTCCTGGACGATGTCCGCCGCCGTCTCCCGGCTCGCGCCGCGCCGGACCAGGAAGCGCAGCAGCTCCTGGCCATACGCACGGAACAGCCCGCCCAGATCGCACAACGCCACCGCCGGCCCCCGCCACTTGCCGCCTCCGACAAGGCTCCTAACGCGAATGCGAGTGCCTCGCAACATCCGCGGTCGACCAGCTGCATTGCGCGACCGGTGCTCCAGCCGATAAGGTTCCGCTCCCACCGTCTCGTCGAGCCCCTCACCATGCCCCGCCCGTCCACCGAGCCCCGTCGCCGCGGCAGGCGTCCGTCGTGACCGGCCTGGCGATCCGCGTCATCGCGCCGTTCGCGGCGGCCTATTTCCTGTCGCTGTTCTTTCGCTCGATCAACGCCCTGATCGCGCCGGACCTGGTGGCGGAACTGGGCCTGGGGCCGAGCGACCTCGGCCTGCTGACGTCCATGTACTTCCTCACCTTCGCGCTCTTCCAGCTGCCGCTGGGGGCGCTGCTCGACCGCTTCGGCGCGCGCCGGGTGCAGGGCACGCTGGTGGCGGTGGCGGCCGTCGGCGCCTGCGTGATCGCCGTCGGCCACGACCTGGCGACCGTGGCGATCGGCCGGGCGATGGTCGGGCTTGGCTTCGCCGGCGGCCTGATGTCGGCCTACAAGCAGATGGCCGACTGGTTCCCGCCCGGCCGGCTGCCGCTGCTCAACGGGCTGTTCCTGGGCTTCGGCAGCCTGGGCGCGGTGGTGGCGACCGCACCGGCGCAGATGATGATCGGGGTAGCCGGCTGGCGCGGCCTGATGCTGATCGGCGGCGGTGCCGCCCTGCTGGCGGCGATCGCCCTGTGGCTGGTGGTGCCGGAGCGGCCGCGGACCGCCGCGCCGGTGCCGATGGGCCGCCAGGTGCGCGAGCTGTTCACCGTCATCTACCGCGACCGGCTGTTCTGGCGCGTGGCACCGATCACGCTGCTCGGCTTCGCCAGTGGCTCGGCCATCCAGACCCTGTGGGCGGGCCCGTGGCTGCACGACGTCGCCGGCTTCGCGCGCCCCGACGTCGCCACCCAGCTCATGATCATGGCGCTCGCCCTCAGCATCGGCTCGGCGCTGGGCGGGGTGGTCGCCGAGGCGCTGCATCGCCGCGGCATCGGCACGCTGGCCGTGGCCGGGGGCGCGGCCGTGCTGTTCATGCTGGCCGAGCTCGGCATCGTGCTGGAATGGATCGGCGGGTCGGCCGCCCTGTGGGCCGTTTTCGGCGCCACCTTCAACGTCATCACCCTGACCTATGCCGCGCTGTCGCAGCATTTCGGGCCGGCCTTCGCCGGCCGGGCCAACACCGGGATGAACGTGCTGTCGGGCACCGGCGCCTTCCTGCTGCAATACGCCATCGGCGGCATTATCGGCCTGTGGCCGCGCACGGCCGAGGGCGGCTACGACCCGCAGGGCTACCAGGTGGCGTTCGGGTCGCTGCTGGCGCTCCAGCTGCTGGCCTTCGCCTGGTTCGTGGTGTCGCCCAGGCTGCTGCCGCCGCCATCGCCCCGCCGCGCGAAGAGCGCCGGCTAGACGCGGCGCTCGACGTTCCGCAAATCCCGACCGACCGGCTGGTCAGAACATGGCGGCACCGACACCCGGCCCGGACCGGCTACCGCTCGTGGAGTTCCTGGAAAGCCTGCATTTCGATGGGCTGGAGGTCTGGTCCAGGCGTGCTGATCAGGGTGTCGGCCGTTCAGGCTCCCGGCGTCGGCCGGTCTCGCAATAGCCCTCGATCCAGAGCGTGCGCCGAGCATCATCCGACCACAGCAGCGGGAAGAAGCTTTCGTCCAGACCGGGGTCGCCGGTTCGCTGGTAACGGCGATAGATGTAGCCGCCGTGCCGGTCGCTGAACTGTGCGTCGGCAGGGATCATGTGGACGCCGATGGAGCGGCGCATGCGATCACCGGTCGTGTTGGGACCGGAACCGTGCCAGATCTCGCCGGCGTGAAAGACGCACGAGCCCGCCGGGACTTCGATGAAGACCGGCTCCGCTGGCGTGATACCGGACTTGGCAGCCGCCGCCTTCATCTGGGCGCGATAGTCATCCTGCCCGTGAAAAGCCTCCGGAAGCGGGGTAAGGGGCCAGAGATGGGAGCCGGGCACATATTCCAGTGTCCCCGCGTCCCGATGGGTATCGTCCAGGGTCACCCAGCAAGTGATGGTTCGGGCCGGGTTGAGAAAATCCATGAAGGACGAATCCTGATGATGCGCCACCGGCTTGGTTCTCGGCGCCTTCCACCAGATCGTGTCCTGCCCAAGCCGCACGCCGGGCCACCCGGCGAGCCTGGCCGCCGCACGCCCGATATCGGCTGACAGGGCCAGCTTCGCGACGTTCAGATCGGCCTTCCAGGCGTTCGCCATGTGGCGCGTCACGTCGGGCAGGCTCATGCCCTCGCGCCAGTACCATTCGTCGGGATAGACGCCGGTGTCGAACTTCCCGGCGAAGAGTTTTGGAAAACTGTCGCGGAGCGCGGCAATGCGCTCTTCCGTCAGGAAGCGCTCGATAACCAGATAGCCATCGCGCCGAAAGCGGTCGGTTTCGGCCTCACCTATATGGGCGAGAAGGGGAAGGTCAAAAGCGGCCATGCCCACATCCGTCTATCATTCTTGCCATGGAGCGATATTATCGCCGGCATGATGGATGATCGAACGAATGAATTACGGAGAAATGCGTCTATACCCGATCTTGACCGAACCGACGCCGGCATTCTCCGTCTTTTGCAGAACAATGCCCGGCTGTCCGTAAAGGAGATCGCCGCCGAAGTTGGGCTTGCTACTTCGACGACCCATGAACGCATCAAGCGGATGCGCGATACCGGCATTCTGCGAGGAACCCATGTCGAGGTGGACCCCAAGGCTCTGGGAATCGGCCTTGAGGCCCTCTTCATGATCGAGCTGTCGAAGCACGAACGCGGGACGGTCGACCAGTTCATGGACTATGTCGTGGGCGTGCCGGAGGTGCGATCAGCCTTCCTCGTGACAGGGCGCTACGATCTGATCGTGCATGTGGTGGTGCAGGACACCCGACACCTCAAGGACCTGGCGTTGGACCAGTTCACCAACAGGCCAGGGGTCACCCGCATCGAAACATCGATCATTTTCGATGCTCGCAGGCGATACGAGCTGCCGGTGTTCCGCCCCGTCCGGTAAGTCGAGCCGAAGCGGTGTCTGGCTTAGCCCCATCCGTCGCGCCTTAAGGTCCGATCCTGACAGCCGCCCCTTGTCGGCATCCCCGTCGATTGGCGTCCGCGATCCGGCGGAACAATGCCAGTGCCGCCCGGTCGTCGACATCGGCCGTATCGGTGTCCAGATGCTCCGCCAACAGGTCGCGGAGTAGCCGGCGGACCACCTGCGGGTCGCGGAAGGATGCGTTCAGCTCGCTGTTCCGGAACAGCGAGTGTTCATGGAGGTTGCTTGAGCCGATGGTCGCCCAGCCATCATCGACCAGCATGAGCTTGGCATGGACATGGACCGGCTCCGGGCCCGCCAGGCCGGCGAGGGTGAAGCCGGGATGCCGGCAGAGCGTCGCCAGATGATTCGGCAGCGGCACGTGCCCGATCGCGGCCGGGACCAGTGCGGCCACGGCGACGCCGCGCGCCAGCGCCGCCGCCAGGGCTTCGGCGATCGCTGCTGCAGGTGGCGCCTGGTTCTCAATATATATCGTGCGCCGGGCGGCCGCGATCGCTAGGCGATACTGGTCGAGGATCGTGCGCTCGCCGTCGGGCAGGCTGCGCTGGACCTGGACGACGGCATCGCCGCGGACGGCACCCGGCCCGACGGGCAGCGCCATCGGCGGTTCTCCGCCATCGGGCCAGCACCCGTCCGGCTCGCTCCCGGCGCCGTTCCAGCGATCGACGAAATTGTCGTGGACGTCGCAGGCCGACGGGCCCGCGATCTCGACATAGGCGTCGTGGACCTGGCCCGGGCCGGCATGGCCGGGCACGCCGGCCAGCCCCGCCGTCAGGTTGATGCCGCCGATGAAGGCCCTCTCCCCCGCCTGGCCGGCATCGACCAGCCAGCTCTTCTGGTGGTGGCAGGCACGACCCGGCGCGCGATCCCAGCGCGCGCGCCAGCCAGACCCCCGGGCGCGCAGCAGCGCGCGGTCGGCCCTCGTGCCGGCGAAGACCTGGCCGAAGCCGGCGCTCTCCGGGTTGGGTCGCCAGAAGAGGACGCGGACATCGAGCCCGCGCGCGGCCGCGCGGTCGAGCACGTCGAAGACCGATCCCTGGCCGTCCGGCATGGCGCGGTCGGGGTCGACGAAGGCAACGGTGATCCACACGCTGCGTCGGGCGGCGGCCACGGCCGCGCCGATCCGCCGGAAGGCCGGCACCCCGTCGATGAGCGGCACCACCCGGTTGCCCGGCCGGGCGGGATAGGACCCGCCGGCCGGGAAAGGGATCGTGCCCCCTACCCCATCATCGAGGGCAGCCAGAGGGCGATCCCGGGCAGGAGCGTGAGGATGAGCACGCCGGTCAGCAGCAGGAGCCAGTAGGGTATGGCCGCACGCGCCGCTTGGCCGAGCGAGACCTCCTGCTTGGTGATCGCCGTCAGCACGAACAGGTTCATGCCCACGGGCGGGGTCAGCATTCCGACCTCGATCAGGATGGTGATGACGACGCCGAGCCAGACCGGGTCGAAGCCCATCCCCGTCATCACCGGGTAGGCGAGCGGGATCGTCAGCAGCATCAGCGACACGCCGTCGAAGAAGCAGCCGAGGATCAGGTAGGTGACCACTACCAGCACCAGCACCCAGTACTTGGAGACGCCGAGGTCGACCACGGCCTGCATGACCTGGGACGGCAGGCCGAGGATGCTGACCGCCTGCGACAGGATCAGCGAGCCGATGATGACGAGCACGATCGAGGAGAAGACGATCGTGGTGTTGAGGAAGGCATTCCAGGTCCGGCGCAGCGTCAGCTCGCCGAACAGGAAGCCGACCAGGATCGCCGCGGCGACGCCGAGGCCGGCGGCCTCGGTCGGGGTCGCCCAGCCCAGGAACACGGTGCCCAGGCAGGCGAAGACCAGGACCACCAGCGGCCAGGTGCCGAGCAGACCGCGCAGCTGTTCCCCGATGGTCGGCCGGTCGCCGCCCTGCGGCGTCAGCCCGGGGTTGCGGCGCGCGGAGATATAGATCCAGGCCATGAAGAGGCCGGCCATCATCAGCCCCGGGATGATCCCGGCGAGGAAGAGGCGCCCGATCGAGACCTGCTGGGTGGCGCCGTAGAGGAGCAGCGACAGGCTGGGCGGGATGAGCAGGCCCAGCGTGCCGCCGGCGGCGAGCGAGGCCACCACCGCCGGCCGGTCGTATCCGCGCCGCGTCAGCTCGGGATAGGCGACCGTGCCCACGGCCGCCGCCGTGGAGGTGCTGGTGCCGGCGACCGCGCCGAACAGCGCGCAGACGGCGATGTTGGAATGCAGCAGGCGGCCCGGCACCCGGTGGAACAGCGGGGCCAGCCCGGAATAGAGGCGGCGGCTCAGCCCGCTCTCCATCATCAGGTCGCCCATGAACATGAACAGCGGGATCGAGCTCAGCGTGAAGTCCGTCAGGACGTTCCACACCGCCGTCACCGCCAGCGAGGTGGCGCCGCCCGCCTCGAAATGCAGGATCGCCATGCCGGTCAGCGCCAGGCCGATGCCGATCGGCACGCCCGTCAGGGCGGTGATGCCGAGGCCGCCTGCGAAATAGAGCCAGAACATGGGCGTCAGACCCCCGGAGGCGGTTCGTCGTCCCCGGGCATGGGGCCGCGCAGGCGCCGGACCAGGACACCGACGCCGGCGGCCGCGCAGGCGGCCGGCATCAGCACCATCCAGGGGAACAGCGGGATGCCGCCCATGTCCGAGCGCGCATTGAGCATCAGCGAGAAGGAGGCGAACTCCCAGGACTGGACCGCGAAGATCACGCAGAACGCCAGCACCAGCAGGCTCGCCAGAAGGTCGGTGACCCGGCGGACGGCAGCGGGCAGCTTGTCCGGGATGAGAGTGATGCGGAGATGCCGGTTGTGCATCGTCGCCCAGGGCAGGCCCAGGAAGGCGACGGACACGAACAGCAACCCGACCAGCTCCTCCGTGAACCGGAACGGGCTGCCGACGAAATAGCGCATGACGGACGCCAGCACGACGAACGTCGTCATCGTCATGCCGCAGGCGACCGCAATCCACAGCAGACCGGTGAAGAGCCGGTCGAGACCGCGCCACACCCCGTCCATGCCACCCCCCAAAGCGTTTCCATGCACACGATCCCGGCCCCGGGCGGGGCCGGGATCGCCGGCAAGCCCCCTACGAAGACGGCAGGATCAGCCGCCCACGCCCTTCAGGACGGCCTCGTAGTTCTCGGTCGCCTTCGCGCCGAGCCCCTTGGCCGTCTTCTCCCAGATCTCGCGCGCGGTCTTGGTGAAGGCCGACTGGTCGGCGTCGGGGAACGGCGGCAGCTCCTTGCCGCCCTTCTCGACGAACAGCTTGGCCGCCTCGCGGTCGTAGTTGCCGGAGAGGTAGTTGGTGATCGTCTCCTTCTGGGTCGCCTGGGCGGCGTCGGCGACGATCTTGCGCACGTCGGCCGGTAGCGCGTCATAGGCCTTCTTGGAGACGATGATGTGCAGCGGGTGGAGGACGTAGGGGAAGAGATAGCTGGCGTTGGGCGCCACTTCCTGCAGCGAGACGGTGGTGGCGAAGCCGATCGGATAGACCGCGCAGTCGACCACGCCCGTCTTCATCGCGACGTAGAGATCGTTCTGGCCGACGATCTGCGCCGACACGCCGAGCTCGGCGAAGGTGTCGACGTGGAACTTCTCCCACACCCGCAGCTTCTTGCCCTTGAGCTGGGCCAGCGACGACACCGGCTCCTTGCACAGGATATGGGTGTCGCGCGTCGGGTGCATGACGTAGCCGAGCAGCTCGATGCCCCACTTCTTGTAGGTCTCTTCGTAGATCTTGGTCAGGGCCGGCAGTCCGTCGACCATCTTCGCCGGCTCCTTGACCACGCCGGGCGGCAGGGTCGAGGCGTATTCCGGGACGTCGCGGGTCATGTAGCCGGGATAGAGCCCGGCGATCTGGATGACGTTGCCGGCCGGCAGGATGCGCAGCATGTCGACGTCCTTGACGCCGAGCGTGCCGCCCTGGTGCAGGTCGATCTTGAGCTTGCCGGCGGCCTTCTCGTTCACCGTGTCGGCGAAGCGCTTGTAGGCCTGGGCCTCGGGCCGGGCCGGCACCCAGACGATGTGCATCTTCCAGGTGGTCTGGGCCGAGACCTCGGCCGGGTTGGCGGCGACGCCGACGAGGGCGGCCGCCAGGGCCGCCATGCCGACGGCGGCGTGACGCAACGCGCTGTTCCCCATTGCCTGCTCCTGCTCTTGGATGGTCGGTTTCTTGTGGACTGGTCGAATGCTCTATTCGGCCGCGGAACCGTAGAGCCGCGCCGCCTCTTCCGCACTGATCTTGCCGTTGGCGATGTCCGACGCCACCAGCTCCGGCTCGCGCAACGCCGCATCGCCGTAGCCGCCGCCGCCCGCCGTCTCCACCAGCAGCCGGTCGCCCGGCTTCAGCACCGTCACCAGCTTCGACGGCACCACCTCCTCGGTCCCGTCGGCGCGGTAGATGACAGACCGCGCCGGCGCCCCTGCCTGGCCGCCATGGGCGCCGGCCGCCGGGCAGAAATGCCGCTCGCCGCGATGCGTCAGCGTCGCCTCGACGTCGAGCATCTCGAACTCCTTGATCAGGCCGAGCCCGCCGCGCCGCTTGCCGGCGCCGCCGGAATCCCGCCGCAACTCGACCCGGCGGACGCGCACCGGCGCCTCCATCTCGAGCGCCTCGGCCGGCAGGTTCATGCAGTTCGACGCATCGGTCTCGACCACGTCGACCCCGTCGCTGCGGATCGCGGCGCCGCTGCCGCCGGCGATCAGCTCGCCGACCACGAAGTTGCCCGAACCGTCCGGCTTGCGCCCGCCGAAGGCCAGCGTCAGCAGCTCGCCCCCCGAATCGGCCGGCACCTTCTCCGGCAGTGCCTGCTGGAAGGCGCCGATGATGCAGCCGGTGATGCGCTTGATGGTGGCCGTGCGCGAGCCGACCGGGGCCGGCTCCTTGGGGTTGACCAGCGTGCCTTCCGGCAGGGTCAGCGACACCGGACGGAAGCAGCCGGCATTGGTCGGGATGCTGGGGTCGGTCAGGGCGCGGACCGCGAAGTAGGCGGCGGCCTGCGAACCGGACCGGACGACGTTGAACGGCCCCTTCAGCTGCCGGCTGGTGCCGGTGAAGTCGCAATGGATGGCGCCGTCGGCCACCGTCACCGCCACCTCGATGCGGATGCGCCGGTCGAGCTCGATGCCGTCATTGTCCATGTAGTCGACATAGCGATAAGTGCCCGACGGGATGGCGCGCAGGGCCTCGCGCGTCATCGTCTCGGACTTCTCCAGCAGCTCCTGGAAGATCGTCGTCAGCAGGTTGTCGCCGTAGGCGTCGGCCAGCGCGGCGATGCGCCGGGCGCCGATGGTGCAGGCGGCGATCTGGGCGTTGAGGTCGCCCATCAGCACGTCCGGGATGCGCACGTTGAGGCGCAGCATCTTCACCAGGGTGTCGTTCATCACGCCCGCGTCGCGCAGCTTGAGCGGCGGAATGCGGATGCCTTCCTGGTAGATCTCGGTCGCGTTGGTCGGGATCGACCCCGGCGTCATCCCGCCCACGTCCTGGTGGTGGGTCATCGAGGCCGAGAGCGCGATCGGCCGGCCGCGGTACATCACCGGCACGACGATGGCGATGTCCGGCAGGTGGGTGCCCCCCAGGTAGGGGTCGTTCATGATGTAGACGTCGCCCTCCTTCATGGAGGCGAGCGGGAAGTCCTTCAGCAGCCGCTCGACGATCGGGATCAGGGTCGCGAGATGGATCGGCACCGCGCAGGCCTGGGACAGGGTCTCGCCGGCGATGGTGAAGAGGCTGGCGGATGCGTCCATCCCCTCCTTCACGATCGGCGAGAACGAGCTGCGCAGCAGCGTCGATTCCATCTCGTTGGCGATGCCGTCGAGCTTGTGGCGGACCACCTCGACGGTGATCGGGTCGAGCTGCAGATGGGGCTGGGTCATGACCGGGCTCCTTTCCGTCCGGGGCTCTGGCTCAGGCGTCCTGGTAGGTGAGGATCATGGACCCTCCGGCATCGATCGCGCCATGCCAGCCGGGTTCGACCAGCGTCGTCGTGTCCGGCTGCTCGACGATCGCCGGGCCGGCGAAGGTGAAGCCGGGCGGCATCGCGCCCCGGTCATAGACCTTGGCCTCGACCGGGCCGGAGGATTCCGCCACCAGCAGGCGCCGCGTCCCCTTCTCGGCCGGGCCGTCGCGCCACTCCATGACGCCCTCGATCGCCCCGCCGCCGCCCGCCTGGTGCACCGCGCGCAGGTTGACGATGCGGGCGGGGATGCGGGTGGCGTGGCCATAGACCCGGTCATGGTCGACCAGGAAGTCCTCGTACAGCCGGTCGAGCGCGTCCGCCTGGTCGATGGCCAGCGGCACTTCCAGCGTATAGGACTGGCCGACATAGCAGACGTCGGCCGCATAGCGGACGGTGACCGCCGCGCCGTCGAGCCGCTCGCGCGCCATCAGGCCGCGGCAGGCCTCGTCGAGCCCGTCGAGCACGGCACGGATGTCGGCCGGGTTGCTGTCCGCGACCGACCGGCCGAAGGCGGCCGCCATCTCGTGCTCGACCGGCGCCGACAGCAGGCCCGAGGCCGAGAGGATGCCCGGATGCCGCGGCACCAGGACGCGACGGATCGACAGGTCGCGGGCCAGCGCCGTCGCGTGCACCGCGCCGCCGCCGCCCAGCGGCATCAGCGCGAAGCGGCGCGGGTCGAGCCCCTGGCGGATCGAGACCAGCCGGATGCCCTCGGCCATCTGCGCGTTCAGCACCCGGTGGATGCCGAGTGCCGCCTGCTCCAGCGTCATGCCGAGCGGGTCCGCGATGTGGTCGCGGATCGCCTTCTCGGCCAGGTCGGGGCGCAGCTGCATGGCGCCGCCGGCGAAATAGTCGGGATTGACGTAGCCCAGCACCACCGAGGCGTCGGTCACCGTCGGCTTCTCGCCGCCGCGGCCGTAGCAGGCCGGCCCCGGCTCGGAGCCGGCCGATTGCGGGCCGACGCGCAGGCCGCCGCCGCGATCGATCCAGGCGATGCTGCCGCCGCCCGAGCCGATCGAGTTGACGTCGACCATGGCGACCCGCACCGGGTAGCCGTCGATCACCCCCTCGGAGCGGACCAGGGCGCGGCCCTTGTCGATCAGCGCGATGTCGCAGCTGGTGCCGCCGATGTCGACCGTGATCAGGTCCTCGATGCCGGCCGCCTCGCCCGCCATGCGGGCGCCGATGACCCCGGCGGCGGGGCCCGACAGGAACAGCCGCACCGGCCGCTGACGGGCAACCGAGGACACCATCAGGCCGCCGCGCGACTGCATCACCTGCAAGGGCGCGGTCACGCCCGAGGATTCGAGCCCCGTCTCCAGCCGCGCCAGGTAGCGGTCGATGACCGGCTTCACATAGGCGTCGAAGGCGGTGACGACGGTCCGCTCATACTCGCGGAAGGCCGGGTCGACCTCGTGCGAGACGGCGACCATCAGGTCGGGATGCGCCTCGCGCACGATCTCGGCCGCGCGGGCCTCGTGGGCCGGGTTGCGGAAGGAGAAAAGGAAGCAGATGGCGATCGCCTCGACCCCGTCGGCGGCCAGCTCGGCCGCGGCGCGGCGGACATCGTCCTCGTCGAGCGGCGTCAGCACGGTGCCGTCGGCCGCGACCCGCTCCCGCACCTCCTTGCGGCGCGCACCCGGTGCGAGGAACACCGGGGTCTCCCCCTCCAGCACCACGCCGTACATCTGGTGGCGCATCTGCCGCCCGACCTCAAGCACGTCGCGGAAGCCGTCCGTGGTGATGAGGCCGATGCGCGCGCCCTTGCGCTCGAGCACGGCGTTGGTGGCGACCGTGGTACCATGCGCGAAGCGGCCGATGTCGGCAGCGGCGATGCCCCATTCCCGGGCCATCAGCGCGACCGACTGCAGGACGGCCTGGCTCTCGTCCTTCCGGGTCGTCGGAAGCTTGACGAACCTGACCTTTCCATCGGAGGAACGGCACACGACATCGGTGAATGTTCCGCCGATATCCACGCCGACCTGGATGTTGCCCCCCAACTGGAGCTTGTCGCCCGCGCCTTCGACCATACCCAACCCTGCCGCACGTGATTTACCGACAATTCATCCTGACACGGCTTTGGCCAGGACGACAATCCTGTTAAAAAACGACTGCAATTATTTTAACATTGCCGCCTGCCAGGCCCGGACGGAGGACGCCATGAATCGATCGACCTCGCCCCGCGACCTGCGCCACGAGGATGGGGACGCAAGTTCCGAGCCTGCCGGCGCGCCGGAGGAACCGCGGGACGAAGGCCCGGCTGCGGCGCGCGGCAAGGGAAAGGTGGCCGATCTCTGGCTCGGCACGCAACTGCGCGCGCTGCGCAAGGCCAAGGGGCTGTCGCTGGCGCAGGTCGGGGCATCCGCCGGCCTGTCGATCGGCATGGTGAGCCAGATCGAGCGCGGCCTCGCCTCGCCGTCGATCCGCTCGCTGCGCAAGCTGGCGGACGCGCTCGACGTGCCGGTCGCCTGGTTCTTCCACGCCGATGCCGGCCGGCCCGAGGCCGAGCTGAAGACGATCGTCCGGCGCGAGGATCGCCGGCAGCTCCGCCTGCCGACCGTCGGCACCAACGCCGACCTGGTGGTGATGGACCTGCTGACCCCCGACCTGTCGGGCGACATCCAGCTGCTGATGATGACGCTGGAGCCGGGCTTCACGTCCGGCAAGACGCACAGCCACCGCGGCGAGGAGGCGGGGCTGGTGGTCGCGGGCGCGCTGCGCCTGTGGCACGCCGAGCACGAGTTCCTGCTGAACACGGGCGACAGCTTCCGCTTCCCCAGCACCAGCCCCCATCGCTACGCCAACGCCAGCGACGGCCCGACCCAGGTGGTGTGGGTGCTGAGCCCGCCGCTGGTGTGAACCCCGTCCGGGCCCCTGCTCGCCGAGCGTCGCGGGGCCGGGGCCGGCGGCACCGGACGCGATGGCCCTCATGTCCGGCACATCGGGGGATGCTGCGCACGTCAGGGGCATGGCGACAGCCAGCCCCCACAGCCAAACCGGCGGCCTCATGGCGGCCACACGAATCTCGGGCAGCGACGCTCGGGGTGGGTGATCGCCCGGCCGCGATGGCGGAACTTGCCATCCGGGATGCCGGAGAACAGATCCTCGATGTCCTCGGCCACGACGTCGCGGGATAGAACCGGGCACTGCCCGCCGGCGGTTTCATTCCCGGCGGGTCGGGCTTACCGGCAGGAACTCATCCCGCAGGAACGCACCCCAATGAATAGGTCCCCGGCTCGACGACGGTATCGAGCTGCGTTCCGTCGTCCGCGTCCGGATCGTCGATCGTAGCCGAACCGACCCGGAAGAGCTCGACGGATGGCAGGAAGAGGTGCCTAAGACGGGTTTTCCCAGAAGCTTGTTGCTCATGCATTGGACGCGCCGCCTGCGTCGAGGGGGTCAGATCCGCCTCCGGTCCGCCGCAGACGTCGGAAATCGGTCTGTATTTAACATAAGCAAATCTATGCTTGCCCGGACGAAGACGGCGACGGCATTGAGAAGAGAGAACCGGCCGGTGGAGCGATCCGTCGTGCCGGTCACCGTCGACGATGGCCCCACCATGCATGCGATCGAGTTCGTCGGACCGGCCATGGATCTGAAGCGTGCCTTGCAGGGTACCTATTCTCCTGCGCTCGTTCTTCTGTCCATTGCCATATCCGTCCTTGCCGCATTCGTCGCTCTGCAGCACGTCCACCTGATCCGGGCCACCGGTTCGCGTGGCGTCAGCTTCGTCTGGCACCTGATGGCAGCCCTGGCCCTGGGCTCCGGCGTCTGGGCGATGCATTTCGTGGGGATGCTCGCCTTCGAGCTGCCGGTGACCGTCGGCTACCGGCTGGAGACCACGCTGGGATCGCTGGCGCCGGCGGCGCTGGCCGCCTTCATCGCGTTGCAGACCATCATTCGCGAGCCGGTGAGGGTGCCGCGCACCGTGCTGGGCGGCACCGTCATGGGCCTCGGCATCTGCGCCATGCACTATATCGGGATGAGCGCGATGGTCGTGCCCGCGCAGATGTACTTCGAGAAACGGCTGTTCTTCGCCTCGATCGGGCTGGCCGTCGTGATGGGGACCGTGGCTCTGTCGGTGCGCTCGATGCTGCACACGGTGATCGCGTCGCCGATGCAGGTGACGCTGCTCAGTTCCCTCGCGATGGGGCTGGCGATCTCGTCCATGCACTATGCCGCGATGGAGGCGACCGTCTATGTCCCGACCAGGGACCTGGAGACGGCGATCGCAGCCGAGGACGTGTCGCGCCACATCCTGGCCGGCGGGGCCGCGCTGGCCACCCTGTTGATCCTGCTGGTGTCGCTCATCTCCACCCGGCTGCACCAGCGCGTGGCCGATGCGGCGGCCGTCGCCGCCCGGTCGGAGAGCAAGGCCGGCATCCTGGACGACCAGCTGCGGACCATCGCCTCGCGGGTGCCGGGCGTCGTCTACCAGTTCCGTCGCACCCCCGACGGGCGATACGCCTTCCCCTACGCAAGCGAAGCGCTGCGGGCCGTCTTCGGGGTTCGGCCGGGGGACGTGACCGAGGACGCAGGCCCGGTCTTCGCGATCATCCATCCCGAAGACCTGTCGGGCATGGTCGAGTCGATCGAGGAATCGGCCCGCAGGCTGCAGCCATGGCAGCGCCGGTTCCGCATCCTCTCCGCCGAGGCCGGCGAGCGCTGGCTGATGGGGAACTCGATCCCCAAGGCGGAGCCGGATGGAACCGTGAACTGGAACGGGTTCGTCATGGACGTCACCCAGCAGAAGGAAGCGGAAGAGACGATCCAGCGGCTCGCCTTCCACGACAGCCTGACCAACCTGCCCAACCGGCGCCAGCTCTACGACCAGCTCGAGCGCAGCGCCGCCCGCCTGGCGCGCACGCGGCAGTTCGGCGCGCTCTTCTTCGTCGACCTCGACCGCTTCAAGATGCTGAACGACATCCGCGGCCATGCGGCGGGCGACGAGCTGCTGCAGACCGTCGCCCGGCGCCTGGTCGCGGTCACCGGCCCCGACGACATCCTGGCCCGCCTCGGCGGCGACGAGTTCGTGGTCGCCGTCGAGCGGCTGGGCACGGCCGCCCCGCTTGCCGCCCGCCAGGCGGAACAGTTCGGGCGCATGCTGCTGGACGCGGTGCGCGACGGGGTCGCGCGGCGCGACGATGCCGGCCGGCACTGCTCGGCCAGCATCGGCATCTGCGTCTTCGGCGGTGCCGACCGCATCGGCGGCGAGGAGATCGTCCGCCGCGCCGACACCGCGATGTACAATGCGAAGAAGAGCGGCGGGAACACCATCCGCCTCTTCGACCGGGCGATGCGGCAGGCGATGGAGGCCCGGCACGTCCTGGAGGAGGACCTGCGCGAGGCCGTCGCCGGCCAGCAGTTCGAGCTCCACTTCCAGAAGCAGGTCGACGGCTCGGGCCGGGCGACCGGCGCCGAAGGGCTGATCCGCTGGCGCCATCCGCGCGACGGTCTGGTGATGCCGGTCAGCTTCATGGGCCTGGCCGAGGAGACCGGCCTGATCGTGCCGATCGGCACCTGGGTGCTGGAGACCGCCTGTCGCCAGCTGCTGGCCTGGCAGGCAGGGCCCGGCACCCGCCACCTGACGCTGGCCGTCAACGTCAGCGCGCGCCAGTTCTACCAGGACGACTTCGTCGACCTCGTGGCCGCCCACCTCCGCCGGTCGACCGCCGACCCAGCCCGGCTCAAGATCGAGATCACGGAATCGCTGCTCCTGCGCGATCTCGAGGATGCCCGCGCCAAGGTGCGGGCGCTGCGCGCGCTCGGCGTGCGCTGCGCCATCGACGATTTCGGGACGGGCTATTCCTCGCTGTCCTACCTCGCCCGGCTCGACGTGGCCGAGCTCAAGATCGACCGCGGCTTCACGATGAAGCTGGAGGACGGGGCGGAGCCGAAGGAGCGGCTGATCGTCGAGGCCATCGTCGACCTGGGCCGGCGGCTCGGCCTGGAAGTCTGCGCCGAGGGGGTGGAGACCGCCGAACAGTTCGAGCTCCTGAAGGGCATGCGGTGCGACACCTTCCAGGGGTACCTGTTCGGCCGGCCGGCGCCCCTGGCGGAGATGGCGCTCGCGACCGGCAAGCCGGACGGCTGACCGGCAGCGGCGTCACCCGTTCGCCAGCCAGGGGACCCGCTTGCGGGCGGCGGCGATCGCCTCCTCCGCCGTGGCGAAGACGATCCCGGCGAAGCTGGTCACCGGGGTCCAGCGGCCGCCATCTTCCGGATCGCGCCGATACTCCTCGAACCCGTAGGTGCCGTCGGGGCGCACGAACAGGTCGACGCAGCGATTGGCCTCCGGGTTCTCCAGGCTGGACAGGACCGTGGCGGCGCCGCCGCGGCGTCCGGTCATGGGCAGCCCCGGTCGAGCCGCACCCCTATGCCTCCTCCGCCCAGACCCTGAAGCCGCTCAGCACGTTCGGGCCGAAGGTGTGGGTGAGCGGCACGTCCGCGGCGTCGCGGCCGTGGGCGATCTTGACCCGGCCGATGCGCGGGGCGTTGTTGCGCGGGTCGAAGACGTGCCAGCGCCCGCCGAGATAGACCTCCATCCACGCCGCGAAATCCATCGGCTCGTAGGGCGGCGGCAGGCCGATGTCGGTGATGTAGCCGGTGCAGTAGCGGGTCGGGATGTTCATCGCCCGGCACAGGGTGACGGCCAGGTGCGCGAAGTCGCGGCAGACGCCGACCTGCTCCGACCACGCCTCGGCCGCGGTGCGGGTCGGGCGCGAGTGCTGGTAGCCGAAGGTGATGTGGTTGTGGACGAAGTCGCAGATCGCCTGCACCCGGGCCCAGCCGGGCGGGCTGTTGCCGAACAGCCGCCAGGCGTCGTTCGACAGCCGGTCGGTCTCGCAGTAGCGGCTGCCGAGCAGGAACAGCAGGGTCTCCGACGGCAGCTCCTCGACCGGGTGCTGGATCGCGCCCGGCTCGACCGGGTCCGGCTGGCCGTCGTCGCGGATGACGCAGTCGACGCCGATCGTGAACCGTCCCGGCGGGGCCACCACCCGGCTGCACCAGTTGTCGAAGCTGTCGCGATAGCTCTCGACCGGCACCGGCGGGGTCGTGGTCAGGTGATCCGGGCCCTCCAGGGCCGCGGCGCGGCTGTGGTGGACATTGAGGATGACGATCATCGGCGTCGGACTGGGGACGTCGTAGGTCATTTCGCAGCCGAGCCGAATGCGCATCGGTGGGATCCCCTCCAAGGGTGTCGAAGAATGGTCGTGCTCGGCAGTCGACGGATGCGCCTCGCCTCGCGAATGGTCCCTCAACGCAGGGGCCGGACGCGCGGTTGCATCCATCAAGCACGTTTCGCGCCGCCTGGCGCCTGTTCGTTGGCCCGCCGACATCGACATGCGGTCCCCGGATTGCCTCGCGGCGACCGGGGCCACTAAGGTGCGGGCCGACTTCCCGCTCACCAGGGTGCCCCCGATGTCCTCCCTCGTCCGCACCGTGCTCCAGGACGGCATCGTCCTCATCATCGTCGAGAACCCGCCCGTGAACGCCCTGTCGGTCGGCGTGCCCGACGGCATCATGGCGGCCCTGGCCGAGGGGGCGGCCGATCCGCAGGTCGGCGGCTTCGTCCTGCTCGGCGGCGGCCGCACCTTCATCGCCGGCGCCGACATCCGGGAATTCGGCAAGCCCCGGCCGCCGGGCGCGAAGACCATCTTCGACCTGATCGCGGCGCTCGAGGCCTCGCCCAAGCCGGTGGTGGCGGCGATCCACGGCACCGCGCTCGGCGGCGGGCTGGAGGTGGCGCTCGCCTGCCACTGGCGGGTCGGCGTGAAGGGCTCGCAGTACGGCCTGCCCGAGGTGAAGCTCGGCATCCTGCCCGGCGCCGGCGGGACCCAGCGCCTGCCGCGCCTGATCGGCCTGGAACCGGCAGCCCGCCTGATCGTCTCGGGCGAGTTCGTGCCGGCCGAGAAGGCCCTGGCGCTCGGCATCGTCGACCAGCTGGCCGAGGGCGAGCCGGCCGATGCGGGTGCTGCCTTCGCCCGCCAGGTGGTGGCGGAGGACCGTCCGCTGCGCCGCATCCGCGACATGGCCGACAAGCTGGCGGTGCCGGACGGCCTGTTCGAGGAGCTGCGGCGCTCGATCGCCCGGTCCGGCCGCGGCCAGGTCGCACCCTGGCGCTGCATCGACTGCGTCGAGGCTGCGGCCACCCTGCCCTTCGACCAGGGGCTGCGGCGCGAGCGCGAGCTGTTCGAGGAATGCCTCGCCTCGCCCCAGTCCAAGGCGCTGCGCCACTTCTTCTTCGCCGAGCGCGAGGCAGCCAAGATCCCCGACGTGCCGAAGGACACGCCGGTCACGCCGGTGCGCAAGGCCGCCGTCATCGGCGCCGGCACGATGGGCGGCGGCATCGCCATGAGCTTCGCCAACGCCGGCATCCCGGTCACCCTGGTGGAGACGGCCGCCGAGGCGCTCGACCGCGGCATCGGCACCATCCGCGCCAACTACGCCCGCACCGTCGCGTCCGGCCGCCTGCCGCAGGCGGCGATGGACCGGGCGATGGCCCAGCTTTCCGGCACCCTCGACCTGGCGGCGATCGCCGACGCCGACATCGTCGTCGAGGCGGTGTTCGAGGACATGGCGGTGAAGAAGGATCTCTTCCGGCGCATCGACGGCATCGCCAAGGCCGGCGCCATGCTCGCCACCAACACCTCGACCCTCGACGTCGACGAGATCGCGGCGGCGACCGGCCGGCCCGAAAAGGTCATCGGCACCCATTTCTTCAGCCCGGCCAACGTCATGAAGCTGCTGGAGGTGGTGCGCGGGGCGAAGACCGACCGGCCGACCATCGCCTCCACCATGGCGCTCGCCCGGCCGCTGAAGAAGGTGGCGGTGCTGGTCGGCGTCTGCGACGGCTTCGTCGGCAACCGCATGCTGGCCGGCTACATGCAGCAGGCCCTGTTCCTGCTGGAGGAAGGCGCCCTGCCCCAGGACGTCGACCGGGCGATCCAGGATTTCGGCTTCGCCATGGGCCCCTTCGCGATGATGGACCTGGCCGGCAACGACGTCGAATGGCGCATCCGCAAGCACCGCGAGAAGACCAACCCGCCGCCGTCGAACCGGCGCCGGTCGCGGCTCCCGGACCTGATCTGCGAGCAGGGCCGCTTCGGCCAGAAGACCCGGGCCGGCTGGTATCGCTACGAGCCGGGCGACCGCACCCCGCACCCCGACCCGGCGATCGAGGCGCTGATCGTCGAGAACTCGCGCGCCGACGGCATCGTCCGGCGGGAGATCGGCGCGGCCGAGATCGTCCAGCGCTGCCTGCTGCCGCTGATCAACGAGGGCGCGAAGATCCTCGACGAGGGTCTGGCGCTGCGGCCGGGCGACATCGACGTGATCTGGGTCTACGGCTACGGCTTCCCCGCCTACAAGGGCGGCCCGATGTTCCACGCCGACCAGCTCGGCCTGCCCGAGGTGCTGGCCCAGCTCCTGCGGCTGGAGGGCGAGCAGGGCAGCTTCTGGACGCCCTCGCCGCTGCTCGTCCGCCTGGCCGAGGCCGGCCGCGGCTTTTCCAGCCTGAAGGCCGGCTGAGGCCGCTTGCCGCGGGCGACCCGCCGCCCTACCAAACAGCCCGACCGTCAGAGCCCCACCCGGAGGATCCCCCATGGCTCGCGAAGCCGTCATCGTCTCCACCGCCCGCACGCCGATCGGCAAGGCCTTCCGCGGCGCCTTCAACAAGACCCACGGGACCGAGCTGTCCGGGCACGTCGTGCAGCACGCGGTCGCCCGCGCCGGCATCGACCCGGCCGAGGTCGAGGACGTGGTCATGGGCTGCGGCTTCCCCGAGGGGGCGACCGGCTTCAACGTCGCGCGCAACGCCGCCATCCGTGCCGGCCTGCCGGTGACCACCGCCGGCATGACCGTCAACCGATTCTGCTCGTCCGGCCTGCAGGCGATCGCGATCGCCGCCCAGCGCGTCGTGGTCGACGGCGCCCCGGTGATGGTCGGCGGCGGCGTCGAGTCGATCAGCCTGGTGCAGCCGAACATGAACCGGGCGTCCCTGCGCGACGAATGGGTCATGCAGAACAAGCCCGAGCTGTTCATGTCCATGATCGAGACGGCCGAGATCGTCGGCAAGCGCTACGGCATCAGCCGCGAGGCCCAGGACGAGTACGCGCTGGAGAGCCAGCGGCGCACCGCCGCCGCCCAGCAGGCCGGCCGCCTCGACGACGAGATCGTGCCCCTCTCGACCGTGATGGAGAAGGTCGAGAAGGGCACCGAGCGCAAGTGGGACGAGCCGGTGACCCTGGCCAAGGACGAGGGCAACCGGCCGGACACCAGCGCCGCCGGCCTCGCCTCGCTGAAGCCGGTCTTCAACGAAGAGGGCCGGATCACCGCCGGCAATGCCAGCCAGCTGTCGGACGGCGCCTCGGCCGCGGTCGTCATGGACGCGAAGCTGGCCGAGCAGCGCGGCCTGCAGCCGCTCGGCATCTTCCGCGGCCTGGTCGTGGCCGGCTGCGAGCCGGACGAGATGGGCATCGGCCCCGTCTTCGCCGTGCCGAAGCTGCTGCAGCGCCACGGCCTCACGGTCGACGACATCGACCTGTGGGAGCTGAACGAGGCCTTCGCGGTCCAGGTGCTCCATTGCCGCGACCGGCTCGGCATCCCGATGGAGCGGCTCAACGTCAATGGCGGCTCGATCTCGATCGGCCACCCCTACGGCATGTCGGGCGCGCGCATGGTCGGCACCGGGCTGATCGAGGGGCGCCGGCGCAAGGCGAAGTACCTGGTCGTCACCATGTGCGTCGGCGGCGGCATGGGGGCGGCCGGCCTGTTCGAGGTCGCGTGACGTTCCGCCCCGCCCGGCCGGCCGCCGGCCGGGCGGGGCTTTCGGCCAGACGTACCCGCAGCCAACGCACCCCCAGCCAGACGGTCCCCGGCGCATGAAGTCCCTCGCCGCCTTCCCCGCCGTTCAGCGCCGCGCGGTGCGCTGCGTCCTGACGGACATCGACGACACGCTGACGACCGACGGCCGGCTCACCGCCAGCGCCTACCTGGCGATGGAGCGCCTGTCGCGCGCCGGCATCCCGGTCATCCCGGTGACCGGGCGCCCCGCCGGCTGGTGCGACATGGTCGCCCGGCAATGGCCGGTGGCGGCCGTGGTCGGCGAGAACGGCGCCTTCTTCTTCCGCCACGACGAGGCCAACCGGCAGTTCGTCCGCCGCTTCTGGGTCGAGGCGGAGCGGCGCCGGGCCGACCAGGACCGGCTATGGACGATCGCCCGGACCATCCTGGCCGAGGTGCCGGGCAGCGGCATCGCGTCCGACCAGCAGTACCGCGCCGCCGACATCGCCATCGACTGGTGCGAGGACGTGGCCCCGCTCGGCGACGCCGCCGTCCGCCGCATCGTCGCGATCGCGACCGCGGCCGGCGCCACCGCGCGGGTGTCGTCGATCCACGTCAACATCTGGTTCGGGGACTTCAGCAAGCTCGCCATGTCGCGGCGCTGCATCGCCGAGGTGCTGGGGCTCGACATCGACGCCGAGCCGGACCGCTTCGTCTTCGTCGGCGACTCGCCCAACGACCAGACCATGTTCGCCCATTTTCCCAACGCCGTCGGCGTGGCCAACGTCTTGCATTTCCGGGACCAGCTGACCCAGCCGCCGGCCTATGTCGCCCCGAGCCGGGGCGGCGACGGCTTCGCGGAGGTGGCGGACGCCTTGCTGACAGCGCGCTAGAAGCCGGCGGCGCCGCCGCCAGGGAGAAGGACGGATGGACGAGATCGACGGGCAGGCCGGCATCCACCCGACCGGCGAGGTCGCCCCCCAGCCAGCGTTCGACTACGTCATCGTCGGCGCGGGATCGGCGGGCGCCGCCTGCGCCGCCCGGCTGGCGCAGCAGAGCGAGGCGCGCATCCTGCTGCTGGAAGGCGGCGGCCAGGACGACCTGCCGGAGTTGCACGAGCCCACGCTCTGGCTCTCCGGCCTCGCCACCCGCGCGACGAAATTCTTCGCGACCGCCCCCCAGCACCACGCGGGCGGCCATGTCCATCACTGGCCGCGCGGGCACGCGCTGGGCGGGTCGTCCAGCATCAACGCGATGATCTATGTCCGCGGCCATCGCAGCGACTATGATTCCTGGGCGACGGCCGGCAACGCCGGCTGGGCCTATGCCGATGTCCTGCCGATCTTCAAGGCGATCGAGGATTTCGCGGGCGGAGCCTGCGCCTATCGCGGCGTGGGCGGGCCGCTGCACGTCTCGATCCCGGCCCCCGACAGCCGGCACGAGGGCGCCCGCGCCTTCATGCAGGCCTGCGGCGACCTCGGATACCGGGAGAACCCCGATTTCAACGCCGAGCGGCTCGACGGCCAGACCTGGGTCAACCTCAGCGTCCGCGACTCCCGGCGGCAGTCGACCGCGGTCTGCTTCCTGCGCCCGGCGATGGCGCGCGCCAACCTGACCGTCCTCACCGACGCGCCGGTCCATGAACTGGCTTTCGAGGCCGGCCGCTGCACCGGCCTCACCTATCTGCATGACGGCCGGCCGGTGACGGTCAGGGCCGAGCGCGAGGTCATCCTCTGTGCCGGCGCGATCGACACCCCTCGCCTCCTCCTGCTGTCCGGCATCGGGCCCGCCGACGAGCTGCAGGCGCTGGGGGTCCGGCCCCGGCTCGACCTTCCCGTCGGCCGCGGCCTGCAGGACCATGTCCTGGGCGCCGGCTGCAACTACGAAGCCAAGGCGCCGGTGCCGGCCTCGCGCTTCAACTCCTCCGAAGTCTACATGTGGGACTATTCGGAGCCGGGCCTGGCCGCGCCCGACATCGTGGCCCTCTATGTCTCGATTCCGTTCGCGGCCCCGGCACTGCCCATGAGCCACGAGAACGGGTACGCGATCCTGTCCGGGGTCTCGCGGCCCCACTCGCGCGGCACCCTGCGCCTGGCGTCGGCGGACCCGGCGGTGCCGCCGCTGGTCGATCCCAACTACCTGGCGGACCCGCGCGACCGCAAGGCGCTGCGCGTCGCGACCGAGCTGTGCCGGGCGATCGGCGCCGGGGCGGCCTACGATCCCTATCGCAGGCGCGAGGTTCTGCCCGGCGGCGACCCGACCGACGAGTTCCTCGATCGCTCCGTCCACACCTTCTTCCACCCGACATCGACCTGCCGCATGGGCATCGACCGCGATTGCGTCGTCGATCCGCGACTGCGCGTCCATGGCATGCCGGGCCTGCGGGTCGCCGACGCCTCGATCATGCCGTCGATTACCACCACCAACACCAACGCGACGTCGATCATGATCGGCTGGAAGTGCGCCGAGATGCTGCTGCAGGATGCCGCATAGTGCGCGAGCCGCCCGGGCCCGGGGCGGACGCTAGGATGGATGCGGCGCACGGCACACCGCCGACGGCGGTGCTCGCCTTCGGCCCCTTTCGCATGCACCTGTCGGAGCGGGTCGTGTTCGAGGACGGCCGGCCCCTGCGCCTGGGTGCCCGGGCCTTCGACATCCTGCGGCTGCTCGTGGAGCGCGGGGGCGAGATCGTCGGCAAGGGCGAGCTGCTGGCGACGGTGTGGGGCGGCATCCACGTCGACGAGGCCAACCTGCGCGTCCATGTGACCGCCCTGCGCAAGGCACTCGGCGACGGCCATGGCGACCGGCGCTTCATCGTCAACGTGCCGGGGCGCGGCTATGGCTTCCTGGCGCCGGTGGCAACGTCGGCGGCGACCCCGGCGCCGGCCACCGCCCCGCCGCCCTTGTCGGTGGCAGCCCCCCTGAAGGGCCTGCCGGCCCGCCTGACGCGCATGGTCGGCCGCGCCGACACGGTCACGACCCTGTCGGCCGACCTGCTGCGGTGGCGCATCGTCTCCATCGTCGGGCCGGGCGGCATCGGCAAGACGACGGTGGCGCTCGCCGTCGCCGAGGCCCTCCTGCCGGAGTTCGCCGATGCCGTCGGCTTCGTCGACCTGGCGACCGTCACCGCGCCGGAAGCGGTTCCCAACGCCGTGGCGGCGGTCCTCGGGCTGCCGGTGCGGACGGGCGACGAAAGCGCCAGCGTGGTGGCCGCGCTGGCCGGCCGGCGCATGCTGCTGGTCTTCGACAATTGCGAGCACCTCATCGACGCCGCCGCCGTGCTGGCCGAGGCGATCCTCGCCGGCGCCCCGCAGCTGCACCTGCTCGTCACCAGCCGCGAACAGCTGCGCGTATCCGGCGAGCGGGTCCATCGCCTGGCGCCGCTCGCCAGCCCGCCCGCGGGCGGGGCGCTGACCGCGCGCGAGATCGGTGCCTACCCGGCGGTCGAGCTGTTCGTCGAGCGGGCCCGGGCGCAGTCCGACGATTTCCGCCTCCTCGACGGCAATGCCGCGACCGTCGCCGAGATCTGCCGCCGCCTGGACGGACTGGCGCTGGCCATCGAGCTTGCCGCCGGGCGCGTCGACACCTACGGCATTGCCGGTCTCGCCAGCCGGCTCGACGATCGCTTCGGCGTCCTGCGCCGGGGCCGCCGGACCGCGCAGCCGCGGCAACAGACGCTGCGGCTCGCCATCGACTGGAGCTACGACCTTCTCTCCGAGGCGGAGCAGGTGGTGCTGCGGCGCCTGGCCGTCTTCGCCGGCTCGTTCTCGCTCGATGCCGCCGCGGCGGTCGCCGACGACGAAGCGGTCGAGCGCGCCGGCTTCATGGACGCGCTCGCCAACCTCGTCGCCAAGTCCCTGGTTGCAGCCGACATCAGCGCCGGCGACGTGCGCTACCGCCTGCTCGATTCGACCCGCGCCTATGCCCAGGAGAAGCTTGCGGCGGCCGAACCGGCGGCCATCCTGCGGCGCCGGCACGCGGAGCATTTCCGGGCGTTGCTGGAGAGCTTCCTGGCGACCCGCCCGGCGGAGGCGATGGCGGGCTTCCTGCCGGACATCGACAATATCCGCGCGGCCCTGGCCTTCGCCTTCTCGTCCGACGGGGACCCCGCGCTCGCGGCATCGCTCACGGCCGCGGCCGCGCCGCTCTTCATCGACCTGTCGCTGCTGGCGGAATGCACCGACTGGACGTCGCGGGCGCTGGCGCGGCTGCCGGACGCCGATCGCGGCGGGCGCCGGGAGATGGCGCTCAGCACCAGCTTCGCCATGCCGCTCCTGTTCACCCGCGGCAACTTCGACGAGGTGCGCCTGGCGCTGGAGAAAGCGCTGGCCCTGGCCGAGCAACTCGGCGACGCGGCCCATCAGGCCCGCGCGCTGGACGGGCTCTACGTCTTTCACATGCGCTCGGCCCACTTCCGCCGGATGTTCGACATCGGCCGCCGCGCCGCCGCCCTGCCGCGCGGCGCCGGCCCGGGCGGATCCGCCGGGCCGGACTGGATGATGGGGCTCGCCCACTACTTCGCCGGCGAGCATGCCCAGGCGCGGGCGTTCCTGGAACCGGCCCTGGCCGTCCTGCCGACGACCCGCCGGCTCGACGTGCTGCGCATCGGCGTCGACCAGCGCGTCAACGCCTACAACGCCTGTGCCCGGTCCCTGTGGATCCAGGGATACGCCGACCGCGCCACCCGGATGGCGGCCGACAACATCGCCGAGGCCGAGGAGCTGGGGCATCCGGTCTCGCTGTCCATCGCGCTCATGTGGATGCTGCCGATCGCGCTGTGGACCGGCGACATCCCCCTGGCGGAGCGCCGGCTGGCGCGGCTCGTCGAATGCGCCGAACTCGGCGGCCTGTCGCCGTCGCGGCTCGCCGGCCAGGGGTTCCGCGGCGCGCTCGCCGTGCGGGCGGGGGCCGCGGCCGCCGGCGTGCCGCTGCTGCAGGAATGCGTGGACGGCCTGCGGCGCATCAACAGCCTGCTGCTCGAAGTGATCATGATGGGCCACCTGGCCGAGGGTCTGGCGGCCGTCGGGCGGCGCGCCGAGGCCATCGCAGTCGTGGACGCGGCGCTGGCCCAGGCCCAGGAAACCGGCGAGACGGTCAACATGCCCCACCTCCTGCATGTGAAGGCGGACATCCTCTCGGCCCGGCCCGAGGCCGGAGAGGGCAGCGCGGAGACCTGGCTGGACGCGGCGCAGGACTGGGCCGCGCGCCAGGGCGCGCTTGCCTACGAGCTGCGGATCGCCATGAGCCTGCTGGAGCTGCGCCGGCGCCAGGGCCGGGCGGCGGAGGGTCGGGCCCGGCTCGCCGCCGTCTGCCAGCGGTTCACCGAAGGCTTCGACACCTTCGACCTGCGACGCGCCGCCGCGCTGCTGGCCGCTGCCTGAACCGATGCCGGCGGGGAACGGCGGTCACCGTCCGATGGCCGCCGTCAGCCACTCCACACCGACCAGCCAGCCGGCCGCGCCCGCGGCCACCGACGCGCCGATCGACGGCGCCAGGCGCAGGGCCAGGCCGCTGCCGCCGATCGCGCCCGCCATCGCCGGCTTCACCAGCGTGTTCACCAGCACCGCGAGCAGGATCGCCGCGGCGGCGACATCGCCGCCGACCGAGCCGCCGGCGACGCTGCCGGCCAGCGACAGCGAGATGGCGTCCACGTCGAACAGGCCCGACAGGGCCGCAAGCGGATAGAGCCCGGCCTCGCCGACCAGGTTGCGCACCGCCTGGACGAGGAAGGCGGCCGCGGCGAAGAGAGCGCCCAGGGCCACGGCCCCGCCCAGGTCCAGCGGGTCGCCGCGCTCGGGCGCTTCCGGCGGGCCGGCGGCAGCCGCCCAGCGCAGCTGCATCGCCGCGACCGCAGCCCCGGCGAGCGCGGCCGGCACGAGCGCCACCGCGAGCGGGCCGAGCAGCGCCGGCGCCACGATCCCGACCACGAGCACGATGCGCACCAGCATGACGGTCGAGGCGAGCCCGATCCCGGCGGCCAGGATCGGCCGCGCGTCCGGTTCGCGCACGGCCCGGCGCGCCAGGCCGATGGTGACCGCGGTCGAGGAGACGAGCGCCCCCAGCAGCGCCGTCGCGGCAAGGCCAGCCGCCGGCCCGATCAGCCGGATGGCGAAATAACCGGCATAGCCGATCGCGGCGATGACCACGACCATGCGCCAGATCCTGTAGGGGTTGATCGCCTCCCACGGGCCGAAGCCGCGGTCGGGCAGCAGCGACAGGAACACGACCGAGATCAGCAGCAGCCGCAGGGTCGCCATCAGCTCGCGGCGCTCGATGCGCTGCAGCAGGCCATGCATCTCGGGCTTGAAGCCCAGGATCATGGCCATGACGATCGCGGCCGAGGAGGCCACCGCCAACTCGCCGTGGCCGGCCAGCGCGCCGAGGCCGAAGGTGACCATCGCCGCCACCTCGGTGGTGATGCCGAGCCCCTCCCGCGGCCGTGCCTCGCGCCAGTAGCCGAGCCCGAAGAAGAGGGTCACCGCCGCCAGCCCGGCCGGCAGCAGCAGCGCGCCGGCGAAGCCGGCCGCCACCGACAGCACACCGCCCAGCAGGCCGGTCAGACCGAAGGTCCGCCAGCCCGCCACTCGGCCGCCCTCGTCGCGATGGGCCCAGCCGCGCTCCAGCCCGATCAGCAGCCCGACGCCGAGCGAGACCGCGAGCGCCAGCAGCGTGTCGAAGGATCCGGGCGCGGCCATCCGTTGGTCTCGCTTCAGTTGGTCTGGCCTCAGTTGGTCTGGCCTCAGTTCGTCTGGCCGATGGTCACGCCGCCGTCGATCACCATCACCTGGCCGGTCATGAAGCGCGCCGACGGCGAGGCCAGGAACACCACCGCGCCGGCGATGTCCTCGACCTCGCCGATGCGGCCGAGCGGGCATTGCCGGAGGTTGCCGGCCAGCATCGCCTCGTCCTCCCACAGAGCGCGGGCGAAGTCGGTGCGCACCAGGCCCGGGGCGATGCAGTTGACCCGGATGTTGTGCCGCCCCCACTCGACCGCGAGGTTGCGGGCGAGCTGGAAGTCGGCCGCCTTGGAGATCGCATAGGCGCCCAGCGTGCTGGTGCCCTTCAGCCCGGCGATGCTGGAGACGATGATGATCGCGCCGTCGCGCCGCGCCGCCATGTCGGGCATCACCAGGCGGGCCAGCGCCAGGTTGCTCCAGACGTTGGTGCCCATGATCTTGTCGAACGGCTCGCGCGGCAGCTGGTCGAGCGAGCCGAAATACGGGTTGACCGCGGCGTTGCCGACCAGGATGTCGATGGGCCCTAGGCGCCGCCGCGTCTCCTCCACCAACTCCTTCAGCTGCTCCTCGCGCCCGACGTTGCAGGGGATGGCCACGGCCTCGCCACCCGCCGCCCGGATCGCGGCCGCCACCGGCTCGATCGCGTCGATCTTGCGGCTCGACACCACCACCCTGGCCCCGGCCCGGGCCAGCGCCTCCACCGCCGCGCGGCCGATGCCGCGGCTGGAGCCCGTGACGATCGCCACCTTTCCGGCCAGGTCGAACATGTGCTTTCCCCCCGATGCGCGCGTCGGACCCACTATACTGGCCGCGATGAATAGCGCATCCGGGCCCGCGGCCGTTCCCAGCACCGATCCCCTTTCGATCGCCGCCATCGGCGGCTTCCATGTCGGCGGCCGGGCGTATCGCGTCGCCGGCGCGCCGACCCGGATAGCGGTGTTCGCCCCGGGCGGCCCGGCCCGGCCGTTCGACCCCAACGGCGACTATGTCGTGGGGCAGATGTACGTCCAGTATGTCCGCCTGGCCCGGCCGCGCGCGCCGCTGCCCCTGCTGCTGTGGCACGGCGGCGGCATGACCGGCGTCACCTGGGAGGACACCCCCGACGGCCGGCCCGGCTGGCAGGATTTCTTCCTGCGCGCCGGCCACGACGTCTATGTCTGCGACGCCGCCGAGCGCGGCCGGGCCGCCTGGTTCCCCTATCCCGGCGTGATGCCGGGTGAGCCGGTTCTGCGCCCCCTGCAGGAGATGTGGGAGACGTTCCGCATCGGCCCCGCCGCCGGCTTCGCCGACCGGCGCCCGTTCGCGGGCCAGCAGTTCCCGGTCGCGGCCTTCGACGGGCTCGCCCGGCAGGTGGTGCCGCGCTGGCCGGGCAACGAGGCGGCCACCATCGCCGCCTACGACGCGCTGCTCGACCGGCTCGGCCCGGCCGACGTCATCGCCCACAGCCAGGGCTGCGGCTTCGCGCTCGGCGCCGCCCGCGGCGGGCCGGGCCGGATCGCGCGCCTGGTCCTGCTGGAGCCGTCGGGCGCGCCGGACCCGGCCACGGTCGACCTTTCCGCCGCCGCGCGGGTGCCGCACCTGGCGGTATGGGGCGACTTTTTCGCCGCCCATCGGCTCTGGCGGGAATACCGGGCGGCGTTCGAGCGCTACGCCCAGGCCCTGCGGGCGGCCGGCGGCCAGGTCGACGTGCTCGACCTGCCGGCGATGGGAATCCACGGCAACTCCCACCTGCCGATGATGGACCGCAACGGGGATGCGGTGGCCGCCCTGGTGGCCGACTGGCTGGCGCGCCACCGGGCCGCGGGCCGGCTTGCCAACCCGCCGACGCCCCTCTAGCTTCCGGCCGACAACCAAGACCGCCGCCGCATCGGGAGGGCGCCCATGGATCTGCGTTACAGCGCCGAGGATCTCGCGTTCCGCGACGAGGTCCGGACCTTCGTCCGCGAGAACCTGCCGGGCCATATCCGCGACAAGGTCGCAGCCCAGCAACATCTGTCCAAGGACGACTACGTCACCTGGCAGAAGATCCTGGCCGGCCGCGGCTGGCTGGCGCCGCACTGGCCGCGGGAATGGGGCGGCTGCGACTGGTCGCCGGTCGAGAAGCACATCTTCGACGAGGAGCTGAACTTCGGGAACTGCCCGCGCATCATGCCCTTCGGGCTGAAGATGCTGGCCCCGGTCCTGCTGCGGTTCGGCAGCGAGGCGCAGAAGCAGCGCTTCCTGCCGAAGATCCTGTCGAGCGAGGAATGGTGGTGCCAGGGCTATTCGGAGCCGGGCGCCGGCTCCGACCTGGCCGGCCTGAAGACCCGGGCCGAGCGCCGCGGCGACCATTATGTCGTCACCGGCCAGAAGACCTGGACCACGCTCGCCCAGTATGCCGACTGGATGTTCGTCCTGGTCCGCACCGACCCGGCGGCGAAGAAGCAGGAGGGCATCTCCTTCCTGCTGATGGACATGCGCAGCAAGGGCGTGACCGTGCGCCCGATCCGCACCATCGACGGCTCGACCGAGATCAACGACGTCTTCCTGGACGCGGTCGAGGTGCCGGTCGAGAACCTGGTCGGCGAGGAGAACAAGGGCTGGACCTGCGCCAAGTACCTGCTCGGCCATGAGCGGTCGGGCATCGCCGGCATCGCCTATTCCAAGAAGATGCTCGACAAGCTGCGGCGGGTCGCGGCCGAGGAGACGATCGGCGGCAAGCCGCTGCTGGAGCACGGCCCCTTCCGCGACAAGATCGCCCGCATCGAGGTCGAGCTGATGGCGCTCGAATACACCAACCTCCGGGCGCTGGCGAACGAGACCAAGGGCAACGTGCCGGGTCCCGAGCCGTCCATCCTCAAGGTCCGCGGCACCGAGATCCAGCAGGCGATCACCGAGCTGTTCGTCGAGGCGGCCGGCCCCTACGCGATCCCGTTCCTGCCCGAGGCGCTGGAGGGCGGCTCCAACGTCGAATCGCTCGGCCCCGAGGGCGCGGCCGCGTTCGCGCCGCACTACCTCAACTGGCGCAAGACCTCGATCTATGGCGGGTCGAACGAGATCCAGAAGAACATCGTCTCCAAGATCCTTCTCAGGGCCTGATCCATGGACTTCGGACTGAACGAGCAGCAGCAGCTTCTCCGCGATTCCATCGAGCGCTTCGTGCAGGACGAATACGGCTTCGACGCCCGGCGGCGCATCGTCGCCTCCGAGGCCGGCTACAGCCCCGACCATTGGCGGACGTTCGCCGAGCTGGGCCTGCTCGGCCTGCCCTTCGCCGAGGAGGAGGGCGGCATCGGCGGCGACGGGGTCGACACGATGGTGGTGATGGAGGCCTTCGGGAAGGGCCTGGTGGTCGAGCCGTTCCTGCCGACCGTGGTCCTGTGCGGCAGCCTGCTCAAGCTGGCCGCCAGCCCGGCCCAGCGCGCGGCCCTGCTGCCCGGGATCATCGGCGGCAAGCGGCGCCTGGCCTTCGCCCATGGCGAGCGCCGGGCGCGCCACGACCTGGGCCATGTCGAGGCCAACGCCACCCCCGCCGGCGACGGCTTCGTGCTGGACGGCACCAAGAGCGTCGTCTTCGGCGCGCCGTCCGCCACCGACTTCATCGTCTCGGCCCGGACGCCGGCCGGGATCTCGCTGTTCCTGGTCGATGCCGCGGCCGAAGGGCTGTCGCTGCGCCCCTACGCCACCATCGACGGGGCGCGCGCCGCCGAGGTGATGCTGAAGGGGGTCCGGGTCGGCGGCGACGCGCTGCTGGGCCCCGACGGCGGCGCCCTGCCGGCGATCGAGCATGCGGTCGACATCGCGACCGCGGCCGTCTGCGCCGAGGCGGTCGGCTGCATGCAGGCCGCCGTCGACGGCACCCGGGACTACCTCAACACCCGCGAGCAGTTCGGCACCAGGATCGGCAACTTCCAGGCCCTGCAGCACGCGCTGGTCGACATGTTCATCGAGCTCGAGCAGTCGCGCTCGCTGGCGATCGTGGCCGCCGTGCATTGCGACGACGCCGATGCCGCCCAGCGCCGCCGCGCGGTGTCCGCCGCCAAGGTGCAGATCGGCAAGAGCGGCCGCATCGTCGGGCAGAGCGCCGTCCAGCTGCATGGCGGCATGGGCATGACCGAGGAGATGCAGATCGGCCACTACTTCAAGCGGTTGACCGCGATCGAGCAGACCTTCGGCGACGGCGACCACCACCTGGCGCGCTTCCAGGCCGCCTGACCGCCTTGTCCATGCTGGTCCGCCGCCGCGACCTCGACTTCCTGCTCTTCGAGTGGCTGGAGGCCGGGCGGCTGGCGGAGCGGCCGGCCTTCGCCGACCATGGGCCGGAGACGTTCGCGGCCGCGCTCGACACCGCGACGGCGATCGCCGGGCGCCATTTCGCCCCGCACAACCGCAAGGCCGACCTGGAAGAGCCGCGGCTGGAGAACGGCCGGGTGGCGATCGTGCCGGAGGCGAAGGCGGCACTCGATGCCTTCGCCGCGGCCGGCTTCTTCGCCATGGAGGCCCCGCTCGATGACGGCGGGATGGCCCTGCCCCACCTGGTGGCCCAGGCCTGCTTCGGGCTGTTCGACGCGGCCAACATCGCGACCGCGTCCTATCCCCTGCTGACGATCGCGGCCGCCAACCTGATCGCCACCTTCGGCAGCGACGACCAGAAGCGCCGCTACCTGCCCGCCATGCGCGCCGGCCGCTTCTTCGGCACCATGGCCCTGACCGAGCCGCAGGCCGGCTCGTCGCTGGGCGACGTGCGCACCACGGCGACCCCGGCCCCGGACGGCTCGTGGCGGCTGAAGGGGTCGAAGATCTTCATCTCCGGCGGCGACCACGAGCTGGCCGAGAACATCGTCCATCTCGTGCTGTGCCGCATCGCCGGCGCGCCGCCCGGGCCCAAGGGCCTGTCGCTGATGCTGGTGTCGAAATACGCGCTCGGCGACGACGGCGCGCCCGGGGCCCGCAACGACGTGGCCCTGGCCGGGCTGATCCACAAGATGGGCTGGCGCGGCACCACCTCGACCATGCTGAACTTCGGCGAGAACGGTGCCTGCGTCGCCGAACTGGTGGGGCAGCCCGGCCGCGGCCTCGCCCAGATGTTCCAGATGATGAACGAGGCCCGCATCGGCGTCGGCCTGGGTGCGGCGATGCTGGGCTATACCGGCTACCTGCACGCGCTCGCCTATGCCAGGACCCGCACCCAGGGCCGCCCGGCCGACGCCAAGGACGCGAGCCGGCCCCAGGTGCCGATCGTCGAGCATGCCGACGTGCGCCGCATGCTGCTGGCCCAGAAGGCCTATGCCGAGGGCGGGCTGGCGCTGTGCCTGTATGCCGCCCGCCTGGTCGACGACGCCCGCACCCACCCCGACCCGGCCGGGCGCGCCGCCGCCCACCGCCTGCTCGACATCCTGACCCCGATCGTCAAGGCGTGGCCGGCCGAATGGTGCCTGGAGGCGAACAAGCTCGCGATCCAGGTCCATGGCGGCTACGGCTACACCCGCGAATACCCGGTCGAGCAGTTCTATCGCGACAACCGCCTCAACCCGATCCACGAGGGCACCAACGGGATCCAGGCCCTCGACCTGCTCGGCCGCAAGGTGATGCTGGAGGACGGCGCCCTGCTGGCCGAGCTGGTGGGGCGGATGCAGCCGGCGATCGCGGCCGCGGCCGGAACGGGGCTGGCGGCGCATGGGCTCGCCCTGCAAGCGGCGATCGACCGGCTGGTCCGGGCCACGGCGGCGGTCCGCGCGACCATGGCCGGGGGACAGGCGCCGGCCGCGCTCGCCAACGCTGGCGCCTATCTGGATCTGGCGGGCCATGTCGTGGTGGCGTGGATCTGGCTCGGCCAGGCGCTGGTCGCCCTCAGCCGGCTGGACGGCGCATCGGGCGAGGACGCGGACTTCTACCGCGGCAAGCTTGCCGCCGCGGACTGGTTCTTCGCCTGGGAGCTGCCGAAGACCGCCCATTGGGCGACCCTGGTCGAAGACAGCGACCCGACCGTGGCGGGCACCCGGCCGGAGTGGCTCTGACGCACCCTGGTCGGCAGCACTACTGCCTGTGCTTCGAGAAGAACTCGATCAGGGTCGGCAGCGTACTGTAGTGGTCCGTCGCCTCGTGACCGATGCCGGGCAGGACGATCGATCGCGAATCCGACCGGCCCGACATGCGCATGCCGCAATGGTGCCCCTCCCGCGCGGTCCCGACCTGCAGGCTATCGTTGGCGCCGATGATCGCCAGCACCGGCCTGGCGCGCGGGGCGTGAATGCGAGCGAAGTCCGGATTGGTCGACGAACAGCTCCAGCCGGCGATGAAGTAGGCCCGGAAGACCTCGCCGCCGTCATACATCGCCGTCGCGATCCCCCCTTCCGAATGACCGGCCAGGAACAGGTTCTTCTGGTCGACCCATGGCAGGCGGCGGATATGCGCGAGCGTGCTCTCGACCTCCGCATGGCGGAGCGCGATCGTGTCGCTGCGGACATTGCCGCAGACGGGTTGCCGCGCCGGCCCCCGCGCAAAGCTGTCGGGGACGAAGACGGCAAAGCCCGCGCGGGCCAGGGCGGGCGGGTACTGGGCCTGCGACTTGGCGCCGCTGAATCCCGTGCAGCCATGCAGGAAGATCACCGCCGGCCAGGTCCTGGAGCCATCGACCGGCAACTGCAAGTCGCCCAGCGTGTGCGGGTTGGCCGGGGGCCCCGACCGTTGTGGATGATAGATCCGCGTCGTATTCCAGACTTGGTCGAGATTCGATCCCGGCAGGATTGGAAAGGCGCCGTCGACGGCGCAACCTGCCAGTAGCAGCGCGACTCCCGCCGCCGTGCCTTGCCGCACCCAACGGCTCGCCCCACGGATCATCCCGATCCCTCCAACTGCCCTTCTGCAACCTGGACGATCAGTCCGGCGTGGTCCAGGGGCAATTCGGCATCCGGCGATGCGAGCGCCCCCGCGAACCCGACATACTGGCCAGAAATCCTGGAATTCGTCCCAAAACCTTGACTCAACAGACAAAATTTCAGCACTAACGGATTCTTCTCCACCATGGCGCGTGGTACACCCACCGCAACTGCACCAAACTTGGAGGACGGCCATGGAGGATCGCGAGGCGGAGGGCGGCGTCGGCATCGCGGCGGAGCTGGCGCCGCGGGTCAACATCGCGCTTCACCAGAACGCGATCCCGGTCCTGCGCGAGCTCGCCGTCGACAACCGCCTGGGCGAGGCCCTGGTCGATGTCGAGCTGACGCTGCATTCCGAGCCCGGCTTCCTCAAGCCGCGCACCTGGCGGATCGCGCGCATCGAGGCGGGCGCGATCTATCCCCTGCTCGACCGCGACGTCGGGCTGGATGCGGGCCATCTGGCGCGCCTGACCGAGGCCGAGGAGGTCCGGGCGGTGTTCACCCTGCGCGCCGGCGGGGCCGAACGGGCCCAGACGGTGGTGCCGGTCGAGCTGCTGCCGCGCAACCAGTGGGGCGGCATCGGCCACCTGCCGGAGATGGTCGCCGCCTTCGTCCAGCCGAACGATCCGGCGGTCGAACGGATCCTGAAGCGGGCGGCCGCCATCCTGCACGGGCACGGCCTTCCCGCCGGCCTCAACGGCTATCAGGGCGACCCGCGGCGCGCCTGGGAGCTGGCGTCCGCGGTCTGGACCGCGATCGGTGGGCTGGGGCTCGACTATGCCCTGCCGCCGGCCAGCTTCGAGCAGGCCGGGCAGAAGGTGCGCAGCCCCTCGCAGATCCTGGATTTCGGCCTCGCCACCTGTCTCGACACGACCTTGCTGTTCGCCGCCTGCCTGGAGCAGGCCGGCCTCAACCCGCTGGTCGTCTTCACCCAGGGCCACGCCTTTCCCGGGCTGTGGCTGAAGGCCGAGGAGTTCCCGACCGCGGTCGTCGACGACGTGACCGCGCTGCGCAAGCGGGTCAAGCTGCACGAGATCGTGCTGTTCGAGACGACGCTCGCCACCCACCGCCCCTGCCCCGCCTTCACCCGCGCCGCCGAGCGGGCCATGGCCCAGATCGCCGAGGCGGAGGAGGACAAGTTCGAGCTGGCGGTCGACATCCGGCGCTGCCGGATGCAGCGGCTGCGCCCGCTGGCCAGCGCCGACGCCACCCCGGCCGCGGCCGAGGACGGCACCGGAACCCCGGAGCCGGTCTTCGAGGCCGCCCCCGACCTGGCCGACCATGACGGCCGCGAGGACGAGGCGCCGACCACGCCCCAGGGCCGGCTCGACCGCTGGCAGCGCAAGCTCCTGGACCTGTCGCTGCGTAACGGCCTGTTGAACTTTCGCGCCGGCAAGAAGGCGATGCGCATCGAGGCCCCCGACCCGGGCCGGCTGGAGGACCTGCTGTCCGGCGGCCGCCGGCTGCGCCTGCTGCCGCGGCCCGTCCTGATGGAGGGGCCCGACCCGCGCAGCCAGGCCATCCACGAGGAGCGCCACGCGGAGGATGTCCGCCGCGCCCACGCGCTGGAGGCGCTGGAGCGCCAGCAGCTCCTGGTCGACCTGCCGGCGGAGGAGATCGATGTCCGCCTGGTCGACCTCTACCGCCAAGCGCGCTCGGCCCTGCAGGAGGGCGGCGCCAACACCCTGTACCTGGCCTTCGGCTTCCTCGCCTGGACCCGCGGCGACAAGGCCGACCGGCGCTTCAAGGCGCCGCTGATCCTGGTTCCCGTGACCCTGGAGCGCAAGAGCGTGCGCTCGGGCTTCACGCTCCTGCTGCACGAGGACGAGCCGCGCTTCAACCCGACCCTGCTGGAGATGCTGCGCCAGGATTTCCGCCTCCACCTGCCGATCGCCGACGGCGGGCTGGCCAAGGACCAGAGCGGCCTCGACGTCGCCGGCCTGTGGCAGGCGATCTCCCGCGCGATCAAGGACGTCAAGGGCTGGGAGGTGACCGAAGAGGTCGTCCTGTCGGTCTTTTCCTTCGCCAAGCACCTGATGTGGAAGGACCTGGTCGACCGCACCGACCAGCTGAAGCAGAACCCGGTGGTCCGCCACCTGATCGAGAACCCGCGCGATCCCTATCCCAGCGCCATTCCCTTTCCCGACCCGCGGCGGCTCGACCGGGACCATGGGCCGGAGGAAACCTTCTGTCCCCTGCCCGCCGACAGCTCGCAGCTGTCGGCGGTGATGGCGGCATCGAAGGGCAAGGATTTCGTCCTGGTCGGCCCGCCCGGCACTGGCAAGAGCCAGACCATCGCCAACCTGGTCAGCCAGACCCTGGCGAGCGGCAAGACCGTCCTCTTCGTCTCCGAGAAGATCGCCGCGCTCGACGTCGTTTATCGCCGGCTGCGCGACGTCGGGCTGGGCGACTTCTGCCTGGAGCTGCATTCCAGCAAGGCCCGCAAGGCCGACGTGCTGGCGCAGCTGCGCCGCGCCTGGGACGCCCGGGGTGAGGTCGACGCGGACGCCTGGCAGATGGAGGCCGCCCGCCTGCGCCGCCTGCGCGACCAGCTCAACGACTTCGTCGAGCGCCTGCACCTGCGCCGCCGCAACGGCCTGTCGGTCCATGCCGCCATCGGCCGGGTGGTCGAGGCCGCTTCCCTGCCCGAGATCGGCCTGTCGTGGCCGTCGGGCGATGCCCACGACCCAGCCGCGCTCGCCGCCATGCGCGAGGTGGCCGAGCGGCTGGACGTCAACCTGCAGTCGGTCGGACGGCTCGACGGCCATCCGCTGGCGCCGGTCGCGCGCGGCGACTGGTCGCCCGGCTGGCAGCAGGCGCTGCTCGCCGCGGCCCAGGCCATGATCGCCGCCGTGGAGGCGCTGGAGGCTTCGGCCGAGGGCGTCCGCAGTGCGGCCGGCCTGCCGGAGCTGCCGCGCGACGGCCGCGGGCGGCGCGCGCTGGCAGCGCTGGCCGGCACCCTGCCGGTCGCGGCCGGGCGCGACTGGCGCTTCGTCCTGCGCCCCGACTGGGCCGGCATCGCCGACGGGTTGACCCAGGGGCTGGAACTGGTCGCACGCCACCGGACCCTGAAGGCGACCCTGTCGGCCCCCTGGCCCGAGGACCTGGTCCGGGAGTTCGAGCATGGCTGCCGGCTGGTCGGCCATTACCGCGCGGTGCGGGGCGAACTGTCGGTGCGGTACGATCCGGCGGAACTCGACCGCCTCGACACCCCCGCCCTGCTGGCGGACTGGAGGAAGGCCGAGGAATCCTGGTGGCCGATGCGCGCCGTGCAGCAGCGCCGGGTGGTCGCGGCGTTGGCGCCGGCTCTGGACGGCGCGCCCGCCGGCGAGACCGGGCCCGACCTGGAGCGCCTGGCGCGGATGCGGCGTCTGGAAGGAGACATCGACGGCCTTGACCACCTGCGGGCCGCGTGCCCGCCCTGGGCCGGCCGCGACACCGACCTCGGCATCGCCGAGGCCGCATCCCGCTTCCAGTCGGCTCTCGCCGCGGCGGCCCGCGGCGAGACCTGGTCCGACCAGGGGCTGGAAGCGGTCGCCGAAGGCCGGTGCGGCCCGGCAGCCGCCCGGGACCTGGCGACGCTGCGCAGCCTGGCCGCGCTGGACGGGCAGATCGCCGCCCTGGCCCCGCTGTCGACGCGGACCGGCGGCCTGTGGGCGGGACCGGCGACCAACGAGGCGGAGGTGGACGGCGCGCTGCGCTTCCGGGCGGCGCTGGGCGCGGCACTCGCCGACCTCGCGCCGACGGTCGACGCGATGGCGGCCCTGCGCCCGCCCGTCGAGCGGCTGCTCGGCGACGGCAACCCGCTGCTGGAGAAGGACGGCGCCGTCGCCAGGGCGGGCGCGGCCTACCTGGCCGATCTGGCCGCGTTCGAGGGCCGGGCGGGCGCCCTGGCGGAGCTGTCCGGCCGCCCGGCCGAGGCCTTCGCAGCGCATTTCGGCCCCGATCCGGCAGCCATCGTCGCGCGGTGCCGCGGCATCGTCGCCGCCGGCCCGCGCCTCAACGGCTGGTGCGGCTGGCGCAAGGTCCGCGGCGAGGCGCTCGCCCTGGCGCTCGCCCCCCTGGTGGCGGCGATCGAGGGCGGAGCCGGGGTCGCCGCGCGCGACCTGTTCGAGGTCGCCTATGCCCGCTGGTGGCTGAACGCCACGGTCGACGGCGACCCGGTGCTGCGCAACTTCATCCCGGCCGAGCACGAGAAGCGGATCGCCGACTTCCGCGCCCTGGACGATCGCTTCACGGCCCTGACCCGCGCCTATGTCCGCGCCCGGCTCTGCGGCGGCCTGCCCGACCCGTCGGATGTCTCGCGCGGGTCCGAATGGGGCCTGCTGAAGCGCGAGATGGAGAAGAAGAAGCGCCACCTGCCGCTGCGCGAGCTGGTCCAGGGCCTGCCCGGTGCCCTGCTGCAGCTGACGCCCTGCCTGCTGATGAGCCCGCTCTCGATCGCGCAGTACCTGTCGACGGATGCCGCCCGCTTCGACCTGGTGGTGTTCGACGAAGCCTCGCAGATCCCGGTCTGGGATGCGGTCGGCGCGATCGCCCGCGGCCGCCAGGTGGTGATGGTGGGCGACCCCAAGCAGCTGCCGCCCACCGCCTTCTTCGAGCGCGCCGAGGACGAGGAGCTGGACGAGGAGATCGAGCAGGACCTGGAGAGCATCCTGGACGAGTGCCTGGGCGCCAACCTGCCGACCATCAACCTGTCCTGGCACTATCGCAGCCGGCACGAGAGCCTGATCGCCTTCTCCAACCACCGCTACTATGGCGGCGGGCTGGTCACCTTCCCCTCGCCGGTCACCGACGACCGGGCGGTCAGCTTCCACCATGTCGCCGACGGCGTGTACGAGAAGGGCGGCGCCCGCATCAACAAGCCGGAGGCGCGCGCCCTGGTGGCCGACCTGGTGGCGCGGCTGCGCGACCCGGCCTTCGCGGCCGCCGGCCACAGCATCGGCGTCGTCACCTTCAACGCCGAGCAGCAGAAGCTGATCGAGGACCTGCTCGACGAGGAGCGCCGCCGCGACCCCGACCTGGAGGCGCATTTCGCCGACGACCGGCTGGAGCCGGTGTTCGTCAAGAACCTGGAGAACGTCCAGGGCGACGAGCGCGACGTCATGTACTTCTCCATCACCTACGGCCCTGCCCGGCCGGGCCTGCCGCCGTCGATGAACTTCGGGCCGATGAACCGGGACGGCGGGCAGCGCCGCCTCAACGTCGCCATCACCCGGGCGCGCCAGGCGCTGCGCGTCTTCTCCAGCCTGACGCCGGACCAGATGGACCTCTCCCGCACCCAGGCGCCGGGTGTGCGCGACCTGAAGCACTTCCTGGAGTTCGCCGATCGCGGCCCGAAGGTGCTCGCCGAGGCCAATTTCGGCAGCGTCGGCCAGTTCGAATCCCCGTTCGAGCAGGCGGTCGCCCGGGCGCTGGCCGGCCGCGGCTGGCAGGTGCAGCCGCAGGTCGGCGTCTCGGCCTTCCGCATCGACCTCGGCATCGTCGACCCGGACGCGCCGGGCCGCTACCTGGCGGGCGTGGAGTGCGACGGCGCCACCTATCATCGCTCGGCCACCGCCCGCGACCGCGACAAGCTGCGGGAGTTCGTCCTGCGCGGGCTCGGCTGGGAGATCGTGCGCATCTGGTCGACCGACTGGTGGCTCGACCCCGAGACCGCGCTCGACCGCACGGACGACGCGCTGCAGATGCTTCTGGCCGCGTCGCGGGCGAAGCCGCCGCCGATGCCGGTCGTCGAGCCGGCAACAGCCGCCCCGGCCGTGACGGACGCCGAAGACATCAAGCCGGTTCCCGAAGCGCCCGTGCACGGCGCCGGGGCGGCGGAGGCCCCGCCGGAGCCGCGCGCCGAGCGGCAGATCGCGGGGCTGGCGATGGCGGCGGCACGGCCCCCGGCCCTGTTCCGCGAGGCGCAACTGGACCTGCCCGCGTCGCCCGAGCGCTTCTTCGAGGCGGGCTACGAGCCGGCGCTGCTCGCCATGATCCGGGCGGTGGTCGAGGCCGAGGGGCCGATCCGCGAGGACGTGCTGTGCCGGCGGATCGCCCGCGCCCATGGCTGGGCCCGGGCCGGTGCCCGGATCGGCGATCGCGTCCTGGCCCTGGCGGCCGGCGCCTGCCGGCGCGTGCCGGAGGACGACGCGGCCTTCCTCTGGCCCCTGGCCAAGCCCGAGCCGACCGAACTCGCCTTCCGCCGGCCGTCCGGGCCGGATGCCCGGCCCGTCGACGAGATCGCCCTGCCGGAGCTGGCTGCCCTGGCGCGCGAACTGGCGGCCCCGGGCCAGAGCGCCGACGACGCGGTCACGGCAATGGCCCGCGCGGCCGGCCTGCAGCGGCTGCGCGCAGCCAGCCGGCGCCGGCTGGAACTGGCGCTGGCTATGGCATCAGATCGGCCCATGGGACAGCGCCAGGACGCATCTCCCAATTGACTTTGTCGCTCACGCTGCCGGCGCGGTGGACCACGAATGGCTTAGCTGAATCCGGGAAGGCGTCCGAAGTTAGAAGCGAATTCGCATAAGCCGTCCCTGCGAGTGCAATGTTCCGGCGGGCGCCGTCACAACATTGACGCACAAGCGTAACAACGACTTCATCACCCATGTGTACCAGACTGATTGGTCGGGGTCGGCGCACCTAAAAGAAAGGGGCGATCAGATTACTGACCACCCCAAGGAACGGCAGGCTTACGTCTACCGCAGTGCCAGATGGCTGATACAAAAAAGAGCAGCCACGCGTCAAGACGAGAATGCCGACCTCAGGGAATTTGTGAGCACTGACTGGCTTTCGGGAGGAAGTCATGATGACTTACACGCTTATGGCGATCGGGTTCTCGTTGAAGATGGCATGGGAGTATGTTCACGAAGGGCGGATCGAGCCGATGACCGCCTACGAAGCGACCGTCTACACGCTCGCGGTGGCAAGCTACGGCTAGCCTGCAAGTCGACGAGTTATCACCGCAGCAAGCGACCTGCCGGGGATGAACCCGGCGGGTCGCCGTCGGAAGGCGTCCAGGCCATCAGCAAGCAGCCCTTGGTGGACCTGCGCACGGGGAGCTACCCGCTGCTCAACTTTCGTTCAATGCTCGAAGCGGATGGCGACCGTCTGGCGGTCGCCGTCCGAGCGCAGGGTCAGCTGGTCGGCCAGCTGGCCCAGCGTCCAGCCGACATAGCGGCCGACCTCGCGCTCGTCGCCCAGCAGCGCCTCCGGCGAGGGCTGGGCGCTCGGCCGCTCGAGCGCGATGCCGGTGTAGACGATGTCGACGTCGAGGTGGGTCTCGTCGAACTGCACGTCGAGGCGGATCGCCTCGCGCGCCAGGCCGGCCTCGACGATCGCCTCGACCGCCAGCGCGGTCGTGCGGGACGCGGCGATGATGACATCGCGGCGTGCGCCCCACAGCTCGCCCTGGCGGTCCAGGAACTCGTGCACGGCCAGGAACGGGTTGGCGTCCACCGGCATGGTCAGCGTGGCCTGGCGGCTGATGCCGATCTGGAACAGCAGGTTGAGCAGCAGCGCCACGATCGCCGACAGCGACAGGGGCGAGCCGAAGAGCGGCGCCAGCACCGGCGGCACCCCGCGGAACACCATCGGGATGACCAGCAGGCTGATGCCGGCAATGATCGACAGGCCGACCATGAAGACGCGCCGCTCGCTCAGCCGGCGCGACAGGATCAGCTCCATGCCGGAGGTGATCAGGTAGGCGGCGGAATAGAGGATGATCGCCCCCAGCACCGGCTGCGGCACCATGGTCGCGGTGGCGGCGACGCGCGGGCACAGCGCCGCCACCACCAGCATGCAGCCGGTGCAGGTGGCGATGATCCGGCTGGTGGCCCCGGTCGCGAAGGCCAGCCCGACGTTGGACGACGAGATATGCGTCGGCATGCCGCCCAGCACGCTGCTGATCGCACAGCTGGAGCCGTCGGCCAGCATCCCCTGCGAGGCGCTGCGCAGGTCGGCCCGCCGCCAGTCGGCGTCGTTCATGCGCTGGACGGAGATCATCAGCCCGAGCGTGTCGATCGCGGCGATGAACGCGCCCAGCATGATCGCCGGCACGAAGGCCGCGTCGAAGGCGAAGGAGGGCATGGCGAACGGCAGGTCGATCCATGGCAGGGCCTGGATCGAGACCGACGGCGCGTGCGTCCCGTGGTCGAGCAGCGCCGCGCACAGCCAGCCCACACCGATGCCGATCGGCAGCGAGAAGAGCCGCAGCGTGCCGCGCGCGAAGATCGCCACCGCCAGCATCAGCGTCAGCGACAGGGCGGCGACCGCCAGGCTGTCGGCATGGAAGGTCGCGCGGTCGGGCGACAGCTCCAGCGCCCGGTCGAGCCCGGGCAGGATCAGCGACACGCCCAGCATCGTCACGGTGACGCCGCACACCTCGGCCGGGAGCAGGCGCCGCAGGGGCCGGATGATCCGTCCCATGAAGGCCTGCACGGCGGCGCTGAACAGGCCCAGCGTGGCAATCAGCGCCGGCCCGCCCGCGGCACCCGCCTGGATCAGGATCGGGATGTGGATCGGGTTGGGATTGTGGACCAGCAGGAAGCCGCTGCCGAACCGGCTCCATGCCTGCAGGATGGTGCCGACGCCCATCGCGAAGATGGTGACCGTCACGAAATGACGCGTCGCCTCCGGCGAGAAGCCGGCCCCCGCCGCGACGATCAGCGGATAGGCCATGAACATCAGGATCAGCACCAGGTGCTGGAAGGCCAGCACCAGGGTGACGGGCCATGATGGCCGGTCCGCCACGCCATAGGTCAGGTTCGACGGTTTTCGGGCCACCCCGTGCCTCTCCCCGGAAGGCTGCGGCGGCGCGGCCGAACGGCCGCGCCCCGGTCACCCTAGCCTACAACCGCGGGCTCGTCTCCTCCGGGATATGCGGGAATTAGTATACCTTATCGGCCGGCGTCGAGCGCGCTCACGGCTTCTTGGCCGGCGGCAGGTCGAGGCGGATATGCAGCTCCTTCAGCCGCTCGGAAGGTACCGGCGACGGCGCCTGCATCAGCAGGTCCTGGGCCTGCTGGTTGAGCGGGAAGGCGATGATCTCACGGATGTTCGGCTCGTCGGCCAGCAGCATGACGATGCGGTCGATGCCCGGGGCCGAGCCGCCATGGGGCGGCGCGCCGAACTTGAACGCGGCCAGCATGCCGCCGAAGCGCGCCTCCACCTCTTCCCGGGAATAGCCGGCGATGGCGAACGCCTTGTACATGATCTCGGGCTTGTGGTTGCGGATCGCCCCGCTCGACAGTTCCACGCCGTTGCAGACGATGTCGTACTGGAACGCCTTGATGGTCAGCGGGTCCTGGGTCTCCAGCGCCTCCAGCTCGCCCTGGGGCATCGAGAAGGGGTTGTGCGAGAAGACGATCTGGCCCGTCTTCTCGTCCATCTCGAACATCGGGAAGTCGGTGATCCAGCAGAAGCGGAAGGTGCCCTGCTCGTAGAGCCCCATTTCCTGGCCGATGCGGTTGCGGGCCGCACCCGCCAGCTTCTCGGCCGCGGCCTTCTTGTCACCGACGAAGAACACCGCGTCGCCGTCGGCGGCCCCGGTCGCGGCCCGGATCTCGGCCACCCGCTCGGCCGACAGGAACTTGGCGATCGGCCCCTTGGCCTCGCCGTCGGCCAGCGTGATGTAGCCGAGGCCGGGCGCGCCCTCGCCGCGGGCCCAGTCGTTCAGCTTGTCGAAGAAGCTGCGCGGCCGGGCAGCGGCCCCCGGCGCGCGGATGGCGCGGACGACGCCGCCCGCGGCCGCGACCTTGACGAAGACCTGGAAGTCCGACCGGGCGAAGATGTCGGTGATGTCGACCACGACCAGCGGGTTGCGCAGGTCCGGCTTGTCGGACCCGTACTTCAGCATCGCCTCGTCGTAGGGGATGCGCGGGAAGGGCGGCGGGGTGACCGAGCGATCGCCCGAGAACTCGTCGAAGACCCCGGACAGGACCGGCTCGATGGTCCGGAACACGTCCTCCTGGGTGACGAACGACATCTCGAAGTCGAGCTGGTAGAACTCGCCCGGCGAGCGGTCGGCGCGGCTGTCCTCGTCGCGGAAGCAGGGCGCGATCTGGAAGTAGCGGTCGAAGCCCGCCACCATCAGCAGCTGCTTGAACTGCTGCGGGGCCTGCGGCAGGGCGTAGAACTGCCCCGGATGCATGCGGCTCGGCACCAGGAAGTCGCGCGCGCCCTCGGGCGAGCTGGAGGTCAGGATCGGCGTCTGGAACTCTGCGAAGCCGGACTCGATCATGCGGCGGCGGATGCTGGCGATGACCTGCGAGCGCAGCATGATGTTGCGGTGCACCGCCTCGCGCCGCAGGTCGAGGAAGCGGTAGCGCAGGCGGATGTCCTCGGGATAGTCCGCGTCGGCATTGACCGGCATCGGCAGGGTGTCGGCCACCGACTGCACGGTCAGCTCGCCGATCTGCAGCTCGATCGCGCCGGTATCCAGTTTCGTGTTGACGGTCTCGGCCGAGCGGGCCACCACCTTGCCGGTGACCGTGATGACGCTTTCCACCCGCAGCGCATCGACCTCGGCGAACAGGCCGCTCGATACGTCGACCACGCATTGCGTGATGCCGTAATGGTCCCTGAGGTCGATGAAGACGAGCTGGCCGTGGTCGCGCTTGCGGTGGATCCAGCCGGAAAGGCGGGCCTGGCCGCCGACGTCGCCGGCGCGGAGCTGGCCGCAGGTGTGCGTGCGATAGGCGTGCATCGTGGAAACCATCGAATGGGAGCGGGAATGAGCGGGCGAAAAGCGCATGGCATCACCGCCCGTGTCAAGAATGACCGGACCGGGGCGGATCGGCGGGCCGGGAGCGAAAGCGTCGCTCGACCGCGTGCCGGCCGGCGCCTAATGTCGTCGCGGCGCTCCTCTTACATCGGAAGAGCCATGCACGCCACCCGCCATCGCCCCGCGCCCGTGCGGGTGCCACCCGAGGCCGAATGACGCTTATCGCCGACACCGAATCCCTCCTCGCCTTCTGCCAGCGGCAGGCCGGCACCGACTATGTCGCGGTCGACACCGAATTCATGCGCGACAAGACCTACTGGCCACAGCTCTGCCTGGTGCAGGTGGCCGGCCCCCAGGAGGCGGTCGCGATCGACCCGCTGGCGCCGGGCATGGACCTGGCACCGCTCCTGGACCTGCTCTACGACGAGCGCATCGTAAAGGTCTTCCATGCCGCCCGGCAGGACATCGAGATCTTCTTCCACCTGACGGGGCGCATTCCGGAGCCGCTGTTCGACACCCAGGTGGCGGCCATGGTCTGCGGCTTCGGCGAGGCGGTGTCCTACGAGAACCTCGCCACCAAGCTGGCGGGCGCACGCATCGACAAGTCGTCGCGCTTCACCGACTGGGCGCAGCGGCCCCTGACCACCCGGCAGCTCACCTATGCGCTCTCGGACGTGACGCACCTGCGCCCGACCTACGAGAAGCTGCGCCGCCGGCTCGAGAAGTCCGGCCGCGGCGAGTGGCTGGACGAGGAGATGAACATCCTGCTGGAGCCCGGCACCTACCGGCTGCAGCCGGTCGATGCCTGGAAGCGCTTCAAGATCCGCGGCGGCAGCGGCCGGTTCCTGGCCGTCCTGCAGGAGATCGCCGCCTGGCGGGAGCGGACCGCCCAGGACAAGGACATGCCGCGCGGGCGCATCCTGCGCGACGAGGCGCTGCTGGAGATCGCGGCCCACCACCCGGCCACCGTCGACGACCTGGCCCGTACCCGCGGGCTCGGCAAGGGATTGGCCGAGGGCCGGTTCGGGACGGAGATCCTGGAGGCGGTGCGGCGCGGCCTGGCCCTGCCGGAGGTCGACCTGCCCAAGCCGCCGCCGCGCCAGGACATGCCGCCCGGGCTGGGGCCGCTCTGCGACCTGCTGCGCGTCCTCCTGAAGATGAAGTGCGAGGAGCACGACGTCGCCCAGAAGCTGGTGGCCTCGGCCGACGACCTGGAGCGGATCGCCGCCTCCGACGATGCCGACGTCCCGGCGCTGGAGGGCTGGCGGCGCGAGGTGTTCGGCCAGCACGCGCTTGCCCTGAAACACGGCAAGCTCGGCCTGACCGCCCACGGCCGCTCGATCGCCGTGGTCGGCCTCGGGGACGCCGCCTAGGGCGTCACCCGTCGGGGTGTCGCCGCCAGAAGTCCACCAGCCGGTCGCAGAGCGCGTCCGGCTGTTCCTCGGGCACGAAGTGGCCGCTGTCGGCGATGACCCCGCCCTCCACCAGAAGGGCGATGTGGCCCAGCGACTCGGCCGGCTCCAGGCCGCGTGCCCGGGCCTCGGTGCGCGCGCCGCCCAGCGCCAGCACCGGCATGGGCAGGCGGAAGCCCGACGCCAGCAGCCGGGCATTGTCGGCGGCATCGCGCGGGATGTTGCGGTAGAAGGCGAAGCCGGCGCGCAGCGCGCCCGGCTTGGCGTAGGTGCGGACATACTCGTCGATGTCGGCGTCGGAGACGGCCCCCTTGCGCCAGGAGAACGCATCGTAGAACCAGGACAGGTAGATCCGCTCCCGCCCCGTCACCAGCGCCTCCGGCAGGTCCGGCGTGCGATGGAAGAGATGATGCCAGCGCTGGCCGCCCTGGGAGATATCCGGGCCGATGCCGGGCACGGTGACGTCGACGATCGACAGCGTGCGGACCTCGCCCGGATGGGCTGCGGCCAGGGCGAAGGCGGTCGGCCCGCCCCAGTCGTGGCCGACCAGATGAAACCGGCCGAGGCCGAGTTGCGCCACCAGTTCATGCACGTCGGCCGCGACGGTCGCCTTGTCGTAGCCGTCCGCCGGCCGCGAGGAATCGCCCAGGCCACGCAGGTCGGGCGCGATCACGCGGTACTCGCCGGCGAGCCGGTCGATGACGTGCCGCCACTCGTACCAGGTGGACGGCCAGCCATGCAGGAGGACCACCGGCGGCCCCTCGCCCGCCGTGACATAGTGCATGGTCACCTGGGACAGGTGCGCGAAATGGTGCTCGACCGCGGTCATGGCGCCTTCTCCGGGATGTGCCCCGCACGGCTTGGCGGGTTTCGATCGGCCAGCATGCCGTCGACCCGCGCGCTTGTCGCCCTCGCCGCTCAGGAATCCTGTTGGTAGCCGGCCAGCCGAAATTTATACTTATGGTTCCAGGGAAGGAGGCTCATCCCATGTCTGTCCGTGTGCTTTTCAGCGCAACCGGCTTGGTGGCGGCACTCTGTCCCGGCGCGGCTTCCGCCTATACCCTGTGCGTCTCGCCCTACGAGCCGGCGCTGGTCTCCCCCGTCCATATCGAGTTCGTGGAATCCGGGCAGAGCTTCACGTTCCAGTTTGCCCAGAGCTCGACCATCGGCGGATGCGTGCCGAACGTCACCGCCACCGGGGTCGCCAAGGCCAGGGCGGACAACAGCCCGACCCTGCACGACTGCAAGTCCGCCGGCTCGCCCTACGCGATCCCGGCCAATGTCGACCGGGTGGACATGTACATCTATTTCCTGACGAACCAGGAAAACAGGCAGAACCCCTACCATGTTCGCGGCTGCACCGTATCGGTGCGGTAGCGACGGGCGGGCACGCCCCGCCCCCTCACCGTCCCGGCGGATGGAATCGATCCCCAGGCCGCCGACGAGGGTTTAGGCGCGGCCGGCCTGTTCCGAGAACGCCACCGCCGCCGGCCGGCCCAGGGTGCGCCCCAGCGCGTCCAGCCGCCGGCGCACCGCCTCGCCCGCCATCACCTCGTCGGCGCGCGTCAGCGACAGGCGGATGCCGCCATCGATCGTCTCCAGGCGGGCGCGGGCCAGCGCGGCCGGCGAGCCGCCGGACACCGTGTAGCCGACCCGCAGGGCCAGGCCGACCGCCTGGGCCCACAGCCGTTCGCCGTCGCTGGCGAGGCGGGCATAGGGTGCCAGCACCGCGGCCTTGGCGTCGCCGCCGTAGCGGGCATGCAGCATGGTCGCGATCAGCAGCCGGCCGCGATGATCGATGCCGCCATGGGCGAGGCGCAGGGTGCCGAGGAATGCCTGCTCGGCGCGATAGTCCGGATGCTCGTTCCAGGCGCTGTCGGACAGCAGGGCGGCCGCGTGGCGCAGACGCCGCAGCGCCGGCGGATCGTCGGCGAACAGGAGGTCGGTCCAGCACACCAGGTCGTCGCCGCCGGCGCCGAAGCGCCGGCCGCGGGCCGCGATCGAGCGGCACGCGGCCAGCAGCGGGTCGAGCGCGCGCCCGGCCGGGTCGAGGGCCGCGAAGACATGCCCCTCGCGCAGGCCGGTCGCCGAGAACACCACCCGCGCCGGCGCCATCGCATCGACCAGCCGGCCGAGCAGCAGGGCGGCGTTGGGAATCGAATCGAGCCGGCGCCGGGAGACGCCGGTCAGCTTCTCCAGGCCCTTGCGGCTGGTCTTGGCGAGCTCGCGCAGGAACGCGTCGGCGGTCGTACCGTCAAGCGCATAGTGGTGGATGACGTGCAGCGGGTATCCAATGCGATCCATGTGGATGCGCGCCAGCGCCCGCCAGGCGCCGCCGACCAGGTAGAGGTTGCGGCCGCGATGCTGCGACAGCCACCCGACCCGAGCCAGCCCGGCATCGACGATCTCGCGCGCCTTCTTCGGGCTGTCCTGGGCGGCATCGGCCAGGCGCAGGGGCCCGAGCGGGAGGCTGATCCCCTCCCCCGCCTGGCCCGCCTGCAGCGGCACCAGCTCGACGCTGCCGCCGCCGAGATCGCCCATCACACCCTCGGCGTCGGGAATGCCGCTCAGCACGCCGGCCGCGGACAGCGCCGCCTCCTCCAGCCCGGTGATGACCCGAACCGCGGTGCCGCACTGCTGCTCGACGGCGGCGACGAAATCCGGCCCGTCCAGCGCTTCCCGCACCGCCGCGGTCGCCAGCACGTCGAGCCGGCCCACCCCCATGAGGCGGGCAAGCTGGACGAAGCGGCGCATGTTCTCCAGCCCCTGGACCACGCCCTCGGGGTGCAGGCGCCGGGTGCGCTCCAGGCCCCGGCCCAGGCCGCACAGGACCTTCTCGTTGAAGAGCGCGAGCGGCGAGCGCTTCAGCCCGTCGAAGACGACGAGGCGGATCGAGTTCGAGCCGACATCGATGACGCCCACCCGCTCGCTGGCACCCGCGGACGGCACCGGCGACGCCTCAATCCCCATTGAGCACCGGCGGCCGGACGGCGTGTCGCCCAGGCTTCAGGGCACTGCCGCGGCCGGACAGGCTGGGATTGGTCATGAAGTACGCATGGGCGGAAAGTCCGTCGCCGGTCGGGGATACCCGGACATACTCGCCATCGTCCCTCAAGGTCCAGCTTTGCGCCTCGTCGCGCAGGTTGGTGACCATGATCTGGTCGAGCACCTGGCGGTGGACCGTCGGATTCTCGATCGGCACCAGCGCTTCCAGCCGGTAGCCGAGATTGCGCTGCATCCAGTCGGCCGACGAGATGAAGACCTTGGCGAATCGCGACGGCATGCGGTGGCCCCCGCCGAAGCAGACGATCCGCGCATGCTCCAGGAAGCGGCCGACGATGCTCTTGACCCGGATGTTCTCGGACAGGCCGGGCACCCCCGGCCGCAGGCAGCAGATGCCGCGCACCACCAGCTCGATCTTCACCCCGGCCTGGGAGGCACGATAGAGGCAGTCGATGATGTCGGGATCGACCAGCGCGTTCATCTTGGCCCAGATCGTGGCCGGGCGGCCGGCCCGGGCGTGCTCGATCTCGTCCTCGATGTGCCGGACCAGGGTCGAGCGCAGCGAGATCGGCGCGATCGCCAGCTTCTCCAGCCCCTCCGGCACCGCATAGCCGGTCATGTAGTTGAAGAACTTGGCGGCGTCGCTGCACAGCGCCGGGTCGCAGGTGAAGAAGGACAGGTCCGTGTAGACCTTGGCCGTGTACGGGTGATAGTTGCCGGTGCCGAAATGCACGTAGCTGCGCAGACCCGCCCCCTCGCGACGCGCCACCAGCGAGATCTTGGCATGGGTCTTCAGGTCGAAGAACCCGTAGACGACCTGGACGCCCGCGCGCTCCAGGTGCCGGGCCCAGCGGATGTTCTGCTCCTCGTCGAAGCGCGCCTTCAGCTCGATCAGGGCGGCGACCGACTTGCCGGCCTCGGCCGCCTCGATCAGGGCGCGGACGATCGGCGAATCGTTGCTGGTGCGATAGAGCGTCTGCTTGATCGAGACCACCGCCGGGTCGGCCGCGGCCTGGCGCAGGAACTGGACGACGACGTCGAAGCTCTCGTAGGGATGGTGGACCAGGATGTCCTTGGAGCGGATGGCGGCGAAGCAGTCGCCCCCGAAATCGCGGATCCGCTCCGGGAAGCGCGGGTTGTAGGGGGCGAACTTCAGGTCCGGCCGCTCGTCGACGATCACCTGCTTCACGTCCACCAGGCCGATCAGGCCGTCGACCTCGAACACGTCGTCCGCCACGACATGGAGCTGCTCCACCAGGAACTGGCGCAGCTCGGCCGTGGTGTCGGCGCTGACGCCGAGGCGGATGACATGGCCGCGCTTGCGGCGCTTGAGCGCGGATTCGTAGAGCCGGACCAGGTCCTCGGCCTCCTCCTCGATCTCGACCTCGCTGTCGCGCAGGATGCGGAAGGCACCACGGCCGAGCACGTCGAAGCCCGGGAACAGCCGGTCGAGGAACAGGCCGATGAACTGCTCCATGGGAAGGAAACGGATCTCCGGCCCCGGCAGGCGGATGAACCGGCCCAGCTGCTGCGGCAGCAGGATGATCGCCTGCATCTGCTCGCCGTCCAGGCGGCGGCGCAGCGCCAGCACCAGCCCGATCCCGAGGTTGGGGATGAAGGGGAACGGGTGGGCCGGATCGATCGCCAGCGGGGTCAGGACCGGAAACGCCTCGGCGCGGAAATGGCCGCCGAGGAACGCCATCTCCTCGTCCGTGAGCTCCCCCGGATCGACCACCGACACGCCGGCCTGGCGCAGATCCTGGCGGAGCACGCGATAGCGATACTGCTGGGCGTCCATCAATCCCTGGGCGCGCTGGGTGATGGCGGCCAGTTGCTGCGCCGGGGTCAGCCCGTCCTGGCTCGGCGTCTCCACCCCTGCCAGCACCTGCCCCTTCAGGCCGGCGACGCGGACCATGTAGAACTCGTCCAGGTTGCCGGCCGAGATCGAGACGTAGCGCAGCCGCTCCATCAGCGGATGGTGCAGGTTCTCCGATTCGGCCAGCACCCGCTCGTTGAAGGCGAGCCAGGAGAGTTCCCGGTTGATGAAGCGGGTTACCGATCGCGCCTCCGGAACCGGCTCGGGCGGCTGGCTCTGAACGGGCGGCTGGACCGGAATGGGCGGCTGGATCGGAATGGGCGGCTCGGCCGGCAACGGCGGCTGGGCGGCCGCGGATGGACGTCGGCGGGCCGGGCGCTGAGGCGTCGCGGCGGCAGGTTCGGACAGTTCGGGATCGTCGGGCATGAGCGCATGCTAGCCCGGCAAGATGACTGTGTCATGGCGAGCCGGCCCGCACCCCGCGTCAATCCGGCGCGGGGCGCGGCTTGCAGCCGACATCAACGCACGCTACTGCACGGGCGATGGCCGAAACGCGCACCCTCCTGCTGCTCCGCCATGCGAAGTCGAGCTGGGCCGATCCGGCGGCGGATGACTTCGACCGGCCGCTCAACGCCCGCGGCCGCGGCGCCCTGCGGGCGATCGCGGGCGAACTGGCGCGAGCGCCGCCCCCGGCGCTGGTCCTCTGCTCGGCCGCTCGGCGCACCCGCGAGACGCTGGACGGGGTCGCCGCCGCCCTTGCGGGCCAACCCGAGATCCGGATCGAGCCCGCCCTCTACCTCGCCGATGCGGCAACGCTGGAGAGGACGGTCCGCGACTTGCCGGACGCCGCCCGCTGCGTCCTGCTCGTCGGCCACAACCCCGGCCTGCACGAACTGGCCGAAGGCCTGTGCGGGCGGGGCGACAGCCGCTTGCGGCGGCGGCTGGCGGACAAGTTCCCGACCGGCGCCCTGGCGGTGATCGCGTTCGACGGCGGCTGGGAGCAGGCGGTGGCGGGCGCGGGACGCCTCGTCGAGTTCGTGACGCCCCGCGACCTCGCCTAGACGCTCAGAGCGTGCCGGGGTAGTGGCCGCCGTCCATCAGCAGGTTCTGGCCGGTGATGAAGCCCGCCTGGGCGCTGGCCAGGAACGCGCAGGCATCCCCGAACTCCTCGATCGTGCCGAAGCGGCGCGAGGGGTTCTGCATCATCCGCTGGTTCCAGACGTCGTCGAAGTCCTTGCCCGACTTGTCGGCCGCCAGTTTCGTGTTGGTGCGCAGCCGGTCCGTGGCGAACGGCCCCGGCAGCAGCCCGTTGATGGTGACGCCATGCTGCGCCACCTGGCGGGCGAGGCCGGCGCAGAAGCCGGTCAGGCCGGTGCGGGCGCCGTTCGACAGGCCGAGCACGTCGATCGGCATCTTCACCGCGCCCGAGGTGATGTTGATGATGCGGCCGAAGCGGCGCTGGATCATCGGGTCGATGGTCGCCTTGATGAGCTCGATCGGCGTCAGCATGTTCGCCTTCAGCGCCGACAGCCACTCGGCCTCGCCCCACTGGCGGAAGTCGCCGGGCGGCGGACCGCCGGCATTCGTCACCAGGATGTCGGGCGCCGGGCAGGCGGCCAGCGCCTTCTCGCGGCCCTCGGGCGTAGTGATGTCGCAGGCGAGCGTCGTCACCGTGCCGCCGGCGGCCCGGATCTCGGCGGCGGTGGCCTCCAGCGCCTCGACGCCGCGCGCCAGGATCGTCACCTCCACCCCTTCGCGCGCCAACGACACCGCGCAGCCCTTGCCGAGCCCCTTGCTCGCCGCGCAGACGAGCGCGGTCTTCCCCTTCAAGCCGAGATCCATCGGTTCCTCCTCAGGTTGATTCGTCCGGGCGATCATCGGCCGCCCGGCCGAGTTCAGGCAATGCCGCTCGCACCAGCGGCAGCGTGACGCGGCGGCCGGCGGCCAGCGCATGGCGGTCGATCGCCGCCACCACCTGCTGGGCCGCGGCGAAGGACCGCTCGATGCGCAGCGCCAGGTATCCCACCACGTCGGGATCGACCGCGATGCCGCGATCGGAAAAGAGCTTGGCCAGGATGGCCGCCAGCAGGGCGTCGCCCGGCGGCGCGATCGCGGCGATCGGCGCGGTCAGCAGCCGCGAGCGCAGGTCGGGCAGGCCGATCGGCCAGCGCGAGGGCGCCTGGCGCGCGGTCAGCAGCAGATGCCCCTCGCGCCCGGCCAGGATGTTGTAGAGGTGGAAGAGGATGGTCCAGTCGGGCACCTGGTCGCCGTCGTCGACCACCACCGCCGCCGGGGCGCCCTCCACCAGCGGCGACAGCGCGGCCATGGCGAGGCGGCGGCCCTCGAAGACGGGCGCGCCGGTGCGCTCGGCGAAGACGCGGGCCAGATGCGTCTTGCCCGCCCCCTCCGGCCCGATGATCACCAGGGCCGTGGCCGGCCAGTCGGGCCACCGCTCCAGCCAGGCCACCGCGGCCGCGTTGCTCTCGTCCACCAGGAAGTCGCGGGCGGCCAGCGCCGGCCGGTGGGCCAGCGGCAGCGCCAGCTGCATCGGCTCATTCACGCGTCCGTCTGGCCATTGAACAGGGGGCCGGCGCGGTACCGCTCCAGGGTGAAGCGCACCAGGACGCCCAGCACGGCGGCGACCGGCACCGCCAGCAGCAGGCCGACGAAGCCGAACAGGGCGCCGCCGGCCAGCAGCGCGAAGATGACCCAGACCGGGTGCAGCCCGACCCGGTCGCCGACCAGCCACGGCGTCAGCACGTTGCCTTCCAGCGCCTGCCCGGCCAGGAACACGACGACCACGATCACGACCGACGTCCAGTCCTGGAACTGGAACAGCGCGACCGAGGTCGACAGCACCAGGCCGGAGATCGAGCCGACGAACGGGATGAACGACACCAGCCCCGAGAAGATGCCGATCGCCAGCCCGAAATCGAGCCCGACCAGGGTCAGCCCGCCGGCGTACAGGCCGCCCAGCGCCAGGCAGACGGTCCCCTGCCCGCGCAGGAAGCCGGCCAGGCGATGGTCGATCTCGATCGCCAGCCGGTGGATGGCCGGGGCATGGCAGCGCGGGATGTTGGTGTCGAGCGCCGCCATGATGTGGTGCCAGTCGCGCAGCAGGTAGAAACCCACGATCGGCGTGATGAAGATCAGCGACAGCGCATTGAAGATCGCGAACCCGCTGCCGACGATGCCCCCCACCAGCCCCGCCGCCCAGCTGGCGACCGTGCCGACATTGCGGCTGACGAACTCCTCGATCTGGGCCGCGTCCTCCGGCCCCAGCCGCTCGCGGATGGCGTCGCCCACGATCAGCAGGCGCAGGCGCAGCGCCTCCATGATCTCCGGCATGCGGGCCACCAGGTCGATCGACTGGTCGACCAGCGGCGGCACGATCACCAGCACCACGGCGGACGCGGCCAGGATGAAGCCGACGCCCACCAGCAGCGTCCCGACCCAGCGCGGCACGCCATGGCGGGCCAGCCGGTCGACCGTCGGGCTGAGGATGTAGGCGACGACCAGCCCGGCCACGAACGGGAACAGGATGTCGCTGACGAGGTAGAGCAGCAGCGCCGTGGCCAGGCCGAAGCCGGCCCAGGTCCAGCCGATGCTCCGCTGCTTCACTGCCGCGGCTCCCCGGCTTCCGAGACGTGCCGGCTCCATTGCAGGATGTAGGCAGCGCCGGACAGGGCGGTGGTCGCCCCCGCGAGGTAGACCAGGATCCGGATCGCGCCCTCTTCGGCAATGCCGAAGCCGGCCGCCCCCAGCACCACGGCCGCCAGGATGATCTGGACGGCGGTGTTGACCTTGCTCACGGCGAGGGGCGCCATCTGCAGCCGGTCGGTGAACATGTAGAGCAGGATCGCCCCTCCGATGATCAGCAGGTCGCGGAATACCACCAGGATCACCAGCCAGATCGGCAGGTAGCCGACATGGCCGAGCGTCACATAGACCCCCACCAGCAGGGCCTTGTCGGCCAGCGGGTCCAGATACCCGCCCAGTTCCGAGCGCTGGTCGTAGCGACGGGCGAGGAAGCCGTCGACCGCGTCCGACACCCCCGCCGCCACGAACAACGCAAAGGCGGCCAACATGGATCCGTCGATGATCAGCCAGACGATCACCGGTACCGACAGCAGCCGGCCCAGCGTGATGATGTTGGCGAGATACAAGGACGGCTCCGGACTAGCGGCGGGGCGGCGGGGCGAAGAGCGGCTGCGGAGCCAGCGGGGTCGGGTAGGATGGCGGCTGCGGCGCGGCCGCGGCCGGCTGCGGCACGGCTGGCGCCGGGGCCGCGGCGTCGACCTGGACGGCGAGCGGCGCCATCGCCTGGCGCAGGCGCTCCCAGCCCAGGCTGTGGGTGATGCGCAGCCTTGCCTGGCCAGCCGTGAGGGCGACGATGTCGACCCGCTCGATGCCGGGCGTCTCGGCGATGCGCCGGCGGAGCGCCACCCACGCCTCCATGGTCGAGACGGGCGCGGTCGCCAGATCGGCGCCGCCCGGGCCGGCGGGCGCCGCGGCCGCTGCGGGCGGCGTCGCCGGGGGTTGCGGCCGTTCGAGCAGGGCTGCCGTGCCGCGCAGCGCGGCCGCGAAATTCTGCTCCGGGTCGGGATAGGTGCTGCGGCTGGTGCGCGCCGGGCCATCCCCGGAGAACCGGGTCACGGTGACCGCGAGCGTACCGCCGGCGGCGGGCGCGGCCCGGACGACCGCCACCTCTTCCGCGCCGTAGCGGCGCGCCAGCGCGGCGATGCGCGCCCGGTCGCCGGCCAGCGCCTGGGCCGCCGTCAGAGCCCCGACATCGGCCAGGTCGCCCAGCGGCACGGCCACCATGGCGCCGCCGGCCGGCGCGCGGTCCGCCCAGGCCCGCAGCCAGCCGTTGCGGTCCTCGAACAGGATGGGACCATCGGCCAGGTCCAGGACCGGCAGGACCAGGACCGGCTGCGCCGCCCGCTCGGTGAACAGGATGCCCTGGCCACGCAGGAGGCTGCGCACCGCGTCGGGACGGAAGCGGACCGTGACGTTGGCGATGTAACGCACCGCCGAGACCTTCTCGTCGCTGATCTCGACGTCCTGCACCAGGCCCTGGACCTGGGCCGCGGACAGACGCGGCGGGGTGCCGCCGGCGGGCACCACGAGGCGTTCCATCAGCTTGCGGGCGGCGGCCTGCTGCGCCTCCGCCAGCGCCCGCTCGCGCGCCTGGACCGCCGATGCCGCGGTGACGTCGACCGGATTGTCCGGGACGGTGAAGGGCCCGGCCGCTGCCGCCGGCATGGAGGGGCCGGCCAGGACCAGCCCGCACACGAGCAGGGCCAAGCCGATGCGCACGATCGCGCGGGGTTCATTGGCAGGACGCTGGCGGATCATTGCAATGGTTCTCCGATCCGGTATTGTCGGCCCGCGCTGGCTGCTGCCCTCGCGGTCTCGGGCGCATGGTCCGGGCACGGGGGGCCGAGCAGTCGCCGTTCTGTACCCCATATGTGGCGAGGACGCCATCAGCAGCCATACCTATCGCGACGCCGGGGTCGATATCGACGCGGGCAACGCGCTCGTCGAGGCGATCAAGCCGCTCGCCCGCGCCACCGCCCGCCCCGGGGCCGATGCCGGCCTGGGCGGGTTCGGAGCCCTGTTCGACCTCAAGGCCGCCGGCTTCCGCGATCCGATCCTGGTCACCACGACGGACGGCGTCGGCACCAAGCTGAAGATCGCGATCGATACCGGCCGGCTGGAGACGATCGGCATCGACCTGGTGGCGATGTGCGTCAACGACCTCGTCGTCCAGGGGGCCGAGCCCCTGCTCTTCCTCGACTATTTCGCGACCGGGCGCCTGGATGTCGCGCGTGGCCGGGCGATCGTCGCCGGCATCGCCGAGGGCTGCCGGCAGGCGGGCTGCGCCCTGGTCGGCGGCGAGACGGCGGAAATGCCGGGTCTCTACCAGGGCGACGACTTCGACCTGGCCGGCTTCGCGGTGGGCGCCGTCGAGCGCGGCCAGGCCCTGGACGGGACCGGCGTGGCGGCCGGCGACGTCGTGCTGGGCTTCGCCTCGGCCGGGGTCCATTCCAACGGCTTCTCGCTGGTGCGCCGGGTCGCCGCCGCCGCCGGCCTGAAATGGGACGACCCCGCCCCGTTCGACGAGGGCCGCTCGCTGGGCGAGGCCCTGCTGGAGCCGACCCGGATCTACGTCAAGCCGGCCCTGGCCGCCGTGCGCGGCGGCGGGGTCAAGGCGCTGGCGCACATCACCGGCGGCGGCCTGGTCGAGAACATCCCGCGGGTGCTGCCCGCCGGCATCGCCGTCGCGATCGACGCCCAGCGCTGGCCGACCCCACCCGTATTCGACTGGCTGGCCCGGGCGGGCGGCATCGCCGGGGCGGAGATGGCCCGGACGTTCAACTGCGGGATCGGGATGGTGGCGATCGTGGCCGCGGCCGAGGCCGACCGCATCGTGGCCCGGCTCGCGGCCGACGGGGTGACCGCGCACCGCATCGGCACCACCATGCCCCGCCCGCCGGGCGGCGCCGGCTGCACGGTGACCGGGATGGCGGAGCTCTGGCCGGGCGGCCAATGACCCGGCTCCGGCTGGGCGTGCTGGTGTCCGGGCGCGGCAGCAACCTGCAGGCCCTGATCGACGCCGCCGCCGACCCGGCCTTTCCGGCCGAGATGGCGATCGTCGTCAGCAACGTGGCGGATGCGCCGGCCCTCGACCGGGCCCGCCAGGCGGGTATCGCCACCTGCACCCTGCCGCACCGGGATTTCGCCAGCCGGGCCGACTTCGACGCCGCCGTCGACCGGGCCCTGGCGGAGGCCGGGGTGGGATTGGTCTGCCTGGCCGGCTTCATGCGCCTGCTGACGCCGGGCTTCGTCGACCGCTGGCACGACCGGATGGTGAACATCCATCCCTCGCTGCTGCCCGCCTTCAAGGGGCTGCATCCCCAGCAGCAGGCGCTCGACGCCGGCGTGCGGGTGAGCGGATGCACCGTCCATTTCGTGCGCAACGCGATGGATGCCGGGCCGATCATCGTCCAGGCGGTGGTCGCCGTCCTGCCACACGATTCGGCGGATATCCTGGCCGACCGCATCCTGGCAGCCGAGCATGCCGCCTACCCGCTGGCGGTTCGGCTGATCGCCGAGGGCCGCGTCCGGGTCGAGGCCGAGCGCGTCGTGGTGGAGGGCGCCGACTGGTCGGCGGGACCATTGCTCCTGCCGCGGACATAGGCTTCAACCGGCTTGCCAATCCGCTGGCGGTTCGCTAGCAGAAACGCCCAAACTGGGCAGCGAATGGGGACATCTATGGCGGCCAACAAGTTCGAAGCGGTCGAGCGCGACCATCGTCGGTTCTGGGATTCGTTCGTCCGGTTCGCGACCTGGGCAACCGCCGTGGTCGTCGTGTTCCTGGCCCTGATGGCGTTCTTCCTGCTGTAGCCGGGACGGCTGGCGGCGCCCCGCCGGGGCGCCGCCGGTCGCCGGATCAGCCGACGATTTCCGTCTGGGCGAAGAAGAAGGCGATCTCGTTCGCCGCGTTCTCCGCCGAATCGGAACCATGGACCGAGTTGGCTTCGATCGATTCCGCGAAATCCTTGCGGATCGTGCCGGCCGCCGCGTTGGCCGGGTTGGTCGCGCCCATGATCTCGCGATTGCGGGCGACGGCGTTCTCGCCTTCGAGCACCTGGACCACGACCGGGCCGGACGTCATGAAGGAGCAGAGATCGTTGAAGAACGACCGCTCGGAATGGACGCCGTAGAACTTCTCGGCCATCTCCCGCGACAGCTGCAGGCGCTTCTGGGCGACGATCCGCAGCCCCTGCTCCTCGAAGCGGGCGTTGATCTTGCCGGTGAGATTGCGCCGGGTCGCGTCCGGCTTGATGATCGACAGCGTGCGTTCGACCGCCATGGAGTTCCTCTTTCAGGGGGTAAAGTCGCGGGGTTATAGCGATGGCCCATGGCGCCCGCAACCGGCCCGCGGCAAAGCAGGGCGGATTCGCGGGGACAGCCCGCTCAGGCCCTGGCCTGCCAGCCGCCCTGCTCGGTCTGCTGCCAGTAGGTGAGCGCGTGGCCGGCCTGCCGGGCCGCCTTCCAGCGCTCGCGCGCCGCCAGGACCGCGTCGGGATCGTTCCCGTCGAACAGGTCGAGGCAGCGCTCGAAGCCCGCCAGCGCGTCCGACACCATGCCGTCGACCAGCACCAGCACCGTGGCCGCGTTCGGGTTCTCGTCGACCGCGGTCAACCAGATCGGCTGCTGTGCGGGGTTGCCGTCGCGGGCCGTACCGTGCGGCAGGAAGCTGGCCGGATCGTAGGTCCAGAGCAGCGCGTTCAGCGCCTCCGCCCGCTCCCGGGAGGCGGCCAGCACCACCGCCCGCCGCCCGCTGCCCCACACCTTCTCCAGGAGCCGGGGCAGCGCGCGTTCGAGCGGGGTGCGGGTCAGGTGATAGAATCCGACGTCCGTCACCGGTTCTCGTAGTGATCGGCGACCAGCCGGTCGAGCAGGCGCAGGCCGAAGGCGGTCGCCCCCTTCGGCGTGATCGCCGTGTCGCTCTTCGACCAGGTCACGCCCGCGATGTCGAGATGGGCCCAGGGCACGTCGTTGACGAAGCGCTGGATGAACTGCGCCCCGATGATGCTGCCGGCCCCGCGATTGGCGGCGATGTTCTTCACGTCGGCGCAGTCGCTGTCGATCTGCTTGTCGTAGTACTCGTCCAGCGGCAGGCGCCACAGGCGCTCGCCGACCGCCGTGCCGGCCGCGGCCAGGCGCTCCGACAGTTCGTCGTTGTTGGAGAAGAGGCCGGCATGGCGGTCGCCCAGCGCGACGATGATAGCGCCGGTCAGCGTCGCCAGGTTGATCATCGCGGTCGGCTTGAAGCGGTCCTGGCAGTACCAGCAGGCGTCCGCCAGGATCAGCCGGCCCTCGGCGTCGGTGTTCAGGACCTCGATCGTCTGGCCGGACATCGACGTGACGATGTCTCCCGGCCGCTGCGCGGCGCCGGACGGCATGTTCTCGACCAGCGCCACCACGCCGACCGCGTTCACCGGCGCCTCGCGGCGAGCCAGCGCCCGCATCAGGCCGATGACGACCCCGGCGCCCGCCATGTCCCACTTCATGTCTTCCATGCCGGCGGCCGGCTTGATCGAGATGCCGCCGGTATCGAAGGTGACGCCCTTGCCGACGAAGGCGACCGGCGCATCGCCCTTGCGACCGCCGTTCCACTGCATGACGACGACGCGGGGCGGCCGCACGCTGCCGACCGCCACCCCGATCAGGGCGCCCATGCCGAGCTTGCGGATCGCCTTCTCGTCCAGCACCTCGACCTCGACCCCGTCCTTCTTCAGGGCCTTGGCGGCGTCGGCCAGCGTCTCCGGATAGATCACGTTGCCGGGCTCGGACACCAGGTCGCGGGTCAGGAACACGCCGTCGGCGACCGCCTCCCGGGCGGCATAGGCGCGCTTGGCCGCGTTGGTGGCGGCGACGGTCAGGCGGGCCAGGGTCGGCTTCTTGTCCGCCTTCTCGGTGGTCCGGTACTTGTCGAAGCGATAGCTGCGCATGCGGGCGCCGAACGCGGCCTCCGCGGCGGCATCGGCCAGATCCGCCTTCTCGTCGGCGATGCCGTCGAGCAGGATCGTGCCCTCCTTGTCGCCGGCGGCGTTGAAGGCGGCGACCGCCTGGCCGCCCAATGCCTGGAAGCGCGCCGCGTCCGCATCGGCCGGCTTGCCCAGCCCGATCAGCACGATGCGGGTGAGCGGCAGCCCGGCCGGGGCGGCGACGACCAGCTGCTGGTCCTTCTTGCCGGCGAAGCGGCTCGATTCCATGGCCCGCGTCAGCGCCCCGCCGGTCGCCTCGTCGATCGCCCGGCCGGCTTCGGTCAGGACGCGGCCCTCATGGACCGGCAGAACGAGACCGCCCGACTTCGGCGGCGCGGCGTTGGCGAAACGGATTTCCATCGGGGGTCTCCAGCGGACGGCGGCAGGCAATTGGCGGACCGGCCCGGATAGCCCCCTGCCGCCGGCATGTCAACGGCAGGGCCGGATATTTGCTTCTATCCGCGACGCGGGCGCACTTCCTATAATCACTGTCTCATGCTGGGCATAGATCGCTACGTATATCGCCAGTGCCTGACGGTCCTCGCCTTCATTGCGCTGGGCCTGTGCTTCGCCATCTGGCTGTCGCAGTCCCTCCGCCTGATCGAGCTGATCGTCAATCGGGGCGTCTCCGTCGGCATCTTCCTCTATCTGGCGCTGCTGCTCCTGCCGCGCTTCCTCGAGGTGGTGCTTCCCATCGCGACCTTTGCCGCGATCCTCTTCACCTATCACCGCCTGATCACCGACAGCGAACTGGTGGTGCTGCGGGCCACGGGGGTGAGCCAGATGGGGCTGGCCCGGCCGGCGCTCCTGGTCGCGGGCACCGCCAGCCTCATCGGCTTCGCCCTCAGCCTCTACTTCCTGCCGACCTCGTTCCGCGCCTTCAAGGACCTGCAGTTCGAGATCCGCAACAATTTCGCCTCGGTCCTGCTCCAGGAAGGGGTGTTCAACAGCATTACCGACAAGGTGACCGTCTATATCCGCCAGCAGTCGGCGACGGGCGAGCTCTCGGGCCTGATGGTCCAGGACGAACGGGTGGAGGAGCGCCCGGCGACCCTGACCGCCGAGCGCGGCGCGCTGGCCCAGACCGATTCGGGGCCCCGCATCGTGATGATGAACGGAACGCGCCAGGAGCTGGACCGCAAGACGCATCGCCTGTCGGTCCTGGCCTTCGACCGCTACATCATCGAGCTGGGCGACATACGCGACGCGCCCGGCGCACGCTGGCACGAGCCGCAGGAGCGCTACCTGCCGGAACTGTTCTTTCCCGCCGGGACCCAGGCCGACCGCTACTACGGGCATCGCCTGACGATCGAGGGACACCAGCGGATCCTGGCCCCGCTCTATCCCTTCGCCTACGCCCTGCTGGCGCTCGGCTGCCTCCTGGGCGGAGAGTTCAACCGCCGCGGCCAGAGCGGCCGGGTGATGGGCGCGATCGGCATCGCCTTCTTCGTCCAGGTGGGCAACATCGCGTTCAACAACCTCGCCAACAAGACTCCGGAGATGCTGCCGCTCATGCATCTCAACCTTCTGGCCCCCATGGCGCTCGGGGCGTTCCTGATGCTGCGGGGCCGCAACCACCACCGCCGCGGCACCCCGGCCGGCGCGGCCGCGGCATGACCGTCGGCCCCACCCTCTGGCGCTACATCGCCCGGCAGTTCCTGGGCTGGTGCGCCGGCGTCTTCGTGGCCATGGTCGGCGTGGCCTTCGTCATCGACCTGGTGGAACTGCTGCGCCGGTCCGGCACCAAGGCCGACGCGACCGTGGCCATCCTGCTGCAGATGGCCGTCTTCAAGCTGCCCTACCTGGCCCAGGAGATCCTGCCGTTCGCCATGCTGTTCGGCAGCATGCTCGCCTTCTGGCGCCTGACCCGCAGCAGCGAGCTCCTGGTGGCGCGCGCGGCCGGCGTGTCGGCCTGGCAGTTCCTGGCCCCGGCGGTCCTGGTAGCGGTGCTGATCGGCGTCTTCGCGGTAACCGTCTTCAACCCGGTCGCCTCGATCCTGCGCAACCGCTACGACGGGCTGGAGAGCCGGGTCCTGAAGGGCCGCACCAGCGACCTCGCCCTGTCGCGCACCGGCCTGTGGCTGCGCCAGAACGACGAGGAGGGACCGACCATCATCCATGCGCTACGGGTGGATGCCGACGACGGGCGCCTGCTCGACGTCACCGTGCTGCAGTTCCAGGACGACAACCGTCTGGTGCGCCGGATCGACGCGGACAGCGCCCTGCTGGAAGAGCGGCGCTGGCGCCTGATGGGCGCCTGGTCGTGGGCCCCCGGCCAGCAGTCGACCCCGATCGGCGAATACGTGCTGCCGACGACGATGACCACGCGCGGCCTCCAGGACAGCTTCGCCGCGCCCGAGACGATCTCGTTCTGGGAGCTGCCGGGCTTCATCTCGCTGCTGGAGACGGCCGGCTTCTCGGCCCACCGCCACCGGCTCTACTGGCATTCCCTCCTCGCCCAGCCGCTGCTCCTGGGGGCGCTCGTCCTGATCGCGGCCACCTTCGCGCTGCGGCCGACCCGGCGCGGCGGCACCACCTGGCTGATCATGGGCGGGGTGCTGACGGGATTCCTGCTGCACTTCCTGTCGGACGTGGTATTCGCCCTCGGTCTCGCCTCGAACATTCCGATCGCGCTCGCTGCCTGGACCCCCGCCGGCGTATGCCTTTTGATAGGCGCGTCGATTCTGCTACACGCCGAAGATGGCTGACGACATGCGCCCGCTCTCCTTCATCGCTCCAGGTCTCGCCGCTGCCGTCGGCTGCCTTCTGGCCGGCGCCGCCATTCTGCCCTTCGCCGCCGGCGAAGCGGCGGCCCAGGCGCGCGGCCAGGGCATCGTCCTGCCCGGCGCGGGCGGGCAGGACACCAGCCAGCCGGTCCTGTTCTCGGCCGAGGAGCTGTCCTACGACAGCGACCTCGCCATCATCGTCGCCCGCGGCAAGGTCGAGATGACCCAGGACCAGCGGACGCTGATGGCCGATGTGGTCTCGTACAACCAGCGCACCAATACTGCGACCGCGTCGGGCAACGTCAGCATCCTGGAGCCGACCGGCGACGTCATCTTCGCCGACTACGTGGAACTGCAGGAGGGGCTGCGCGAGGGCTTCGTGCGCAACGTGCGCATGCTGATGACGGACGGCGGGCGCATGGCCGGCAACGACGCCACCCGCACCGGCGGTAACCGAACCGAGCTCGACCAGGGCGTCTACTCCCCCTGCGACCTGTGCAAGAGCGACCCGACGCGCCCCCCGGTCTGGCAGATCCGCGCCGCGCGGGTCATCCACGACCAGGAACGCAAGATCGTGCAGTACCGTGACGCCTCGATGGAGATCATGGGCTACACGGTCGCCTATTCTCCCTACTTCTCGCACCCCGACCCGACGGTGAAGCGGCAGAGCGGCTTCCTCGCCCCCACGATCGGCGTCAAGACCGACCTCGGCGGCTTCGTCCGCGTGCCCTACTACTTCGTGCTGTCCGACAGCATGGACTTCACCTTCGACCCGATCATCACCAGCCGCCAGGGCATCGTGATCGGCGGCGAGTTCCGCCAGCGGCTGCGCAACGGCTTCTACGAGATCGCCGCCAGCGGCACGGTCGCCGACCGCACCACCGGCACCAACGAAAACCCGATCGACGAGCAGGACAAGTTCCGCGGCCACGTGAAGGGCAAGGGCCGGATCGACATCGACGACACCTGGCGCGCCGGCATCGACCTCGCCCGGACCACCGACAAGACCTACATGCGCCGCTACGGCTACGGGTCGGAGGAATCGCTGACCACCCGGCTCTTCGCCGAGGGCTTCCGCGGCCGCAGCTATGCCGAGGTCAGCGCCTATGCCTTCCAGGGCCTGCGGCCGGAAGACAGCGACAGCCGCCAGCCGATCGTGGCGCCGACCGCCACCGTCCACTACCTGGGCGAGCCCAACGAGCTGGGCGCCTACTGGTCGATGGACGCCAACGTCCTCAACCTCTACCGCCAGGACGGCACCGACAGCCGGCGCATGTCGATCAACGGCGGCTGGCAGATGCCGTGGCAATCGTCGCTCGGCGACCGCTACGTCTTCGCCGCCAATGTCCGCGGCGACGTCTACTGGGCCAAGGACCTGCCCATCGACGCCGCGCTCGGCGATGCCAGCCCGACGCAGAACGCCACCACCGCGCGGCTGATGCCGCAGCTGTCGGTCAACTGGAGCTACCCCTGGGTCCGCAACGACCCGGGCGTGCAGTACCTGATCGAGCCGGTGGCGATGTTCGCGGCGTCCCCCGTGCTCGGCAGCCAGAGCAAGGTCCCGAACGAGGACAGCCTCGGGTTCGAGCTGAACGACGTCAACATCATGCGGCCCAACCGCTTCCCCGGCCTCGACCGCTACGACGGCGGCCAGCGGGTCGCCTACGGCCTCAATCTCGGCGCCTACCTGGCCGGTGGCATGAGCGTCCGGGCGTTCGTCGCGCAGAGCTACAGCTTCCAGGAGAACCGGGCGATGCCGATCGGCTCCGGCGCCGAGGACAAGCGCTCGGACGTCGTCGGCCGTTTCGTCGTCTCGCCGTCGGAATACCTCGACCTGCTCTATCGTTTCCGCCTCGACAAGGACAGCCTGGCCGGGCGGCGGCACGAGATCGGCGCGTCCGGCGGCCCGTCCTGGCTGAAGCTCTACGGCAGCTACATCTTCCTCGACGCGCCGCCGAACGAACCGGTCACCGGCAAGCGCGAGGAAGTCGCCTTCGGCGGGTCGGCACAGATCAGCCGCTACTGGTCGATCTTCGGCCGCGGCACTTTCGACATCACCAACGGCGGCGACCTGCTGGATTCCGGCTTCGGCGCCAAGTATGAGGACGAGTGCTTCGCGGTCGTCGTCAGCTACCGGCGGACCCGGACGCAGGATCTCGACATCGAGCCGTCGGACTCGATCCTGGTGCGGCTCTATTTCAAGAATCTCGGCGAGTTCGGCTTGCCACGGGTGGACCTTCTGTAATGCGCATGCCCCTCGGCCCCCTTCTCCGCCGCCTCGCCGGCGCCACGGCGATCGCCGTGCTGGCGCTGGCCGCGCCGGTCGCGCACGGGCAGGCCCAGCAGGCCTCGACCCGGATCGCCGCCGTGGTCAACGAGGACGTGATCACGGTCTACGACATCGACGCGCGGCTGCGGCTCGTCCTGGCGGCCTCCGGCATGCCGGCGACCGCGGAGAACGCCGAGCGCCTGCGCGCCCAGGTCGTCCGCAACCTGATCGACGAGCGCCTGCAGTTCCAGGAGGCGAACCGCGCCAGCATCCGGGTGACCGACCAGGAGCTGGCCGACAACATCCGCCGCCTCGAGCGGCAGAACAGCATGGGCGAGGGCGGCTTCTACGCCTGGCTCGACCAGAACGGCATCGCCCGCCAGACCGCGACGGAGCAGGTGCGGGCCAGCATCGCCTGGTCCAAGCTGATGCGCCGGCGGCACGCCCGCAGCATCAGCGTCACCGAGGAAGAGATCGACGAGGCGATCCAGCAGCGCCTGGCCGCCCGCTCGACCATCGAGCGGCGCGTGGCCGAGATCTTCCTGCCGATCGAGAATCCCGCGGACGAACCGGAGATCCGCCGCCTGGCGGAGCGGCTGATCGAACAGATGCGCTCGGGCGTGCGCTTCACCCAGGTGGCGCAGCAGTTCTCGCGCTCGGCGACCGCGACGGCCGGCGGCGACCTCGGCTGGGTCCGGCCGGGCCAGCTCGACCCGGTGCTCGAGAACACGGTCAACGCCATGCAGCCGGGCGAGCTGAGCCCGCCCCTCAAGCTGCCGGGCGGCTATTACATCCTGCTGCTGATCGACCGGCGCACCCCCGACGGCCAGCCGGCCGCCGCCGCCGTCTCCGAGGAGCAGATGGTCGGGCTGCGCCAGATCGTGGTTCCGGTGCCGGGGGGCAGTTCGCCGCAGCAGGTGCAGGCCCTGCGCACCCAGGCAGAGGAGTTGAGCCGCACCGTCAGCGACTGCGCCGACATGGTCGCCAATCGCGAGGGCTCGGGCTCGCTGTCGGGCGATCTCGGCCGCGTCCGGCTGGGCGACATGCCGCCCGGGCTGCGCCAGCTCGTCGCCGCCCAGCCGATCGGCCGGGCCACGGCGCCGCTGCAGACCGAGGCGGGCTTCGTGATCCTGATGGTCTGCGAGCGCGACGAGCCGGCCAAGGCGGCGCCGGCCCAGCAGTTCGACCGCGAGGAGATCGCCGAAAGCCTGACCCTGCAGCGGCTGGAGAACGTGGCGCGGCGGGTCATCCGCGACCTGCGGCGCAGCGCCTACATCGACATCCGCGGCTGACGTCGCCCCACGCATACGGAACCCACGCGACCATGACGGGCCATCCCTTGCCGCTTGCCCTGACCATGGGCGAGCCGGCCGGCATCGGCGGCGAGATCACCCTGAAATGCTGGGCGGAGCGCCGTCCGGGCGATCCCGCCTTCTTCGTCGTCGACGATCCGGGGCGGCTGGCGGCGCTCGCGCGGCGGGTCGGCATCGAGGTGCCGGTCTCGGCCATCGCCAGCCCCGCGGATGCGGCGGCCGTCATCGACCGGGCCCTGCCGGTGCTGCCGCTGTCGACCGCCCCCGACGCCCAGCCCGGCCGACCGGATCCGGACCAGGCCCATCTCGTGCTGGAATCGATCGAGCGCGCGGTGCACATCGTGCAGGAAGGCAAGGCGTCGGCGGTCGTCACCAACCCGATCCAGAAGGAAACGCTCTACGCCGCCGGCTTCCGCCATGCCGGCCATACCGAGTTCCTGGCCGAGCTGGCGGGCGGCGGGCTGCACCCGATCATGATGCTGGCATGTCCCGAACTGCGGGTCGTGCCGGCGACCGTCCATCGCTCGCTGCGGGCGGCGATCGAGATGATCTCGGTCGAGCTGATCCTGAGTGCCGGGCGAATCACCGCCCGCGCGCTGCGCCGCGACTTCGGCATCCCCGCCCCGGTCCTGGCCGTTGCCGGCCTCAACCCCCATGCCGGGGAGAACGGCAGCCTGGGCAGCGAGGAGCTGGAGATCATCATCCCCGCGATCGAGATCCTGCGCTCCGAGGGCATCGACGTGCGCGGCCCGCTGCCGGCGGACACCATGTTCCATGCCCGGGCCCGGGCGCGCTACGACGCCGCGCTCTGCATGTATCACGACCAGGCGCTGATCCCGCTCAAGACCATCGACTTCGATGGGGGGGTCAACATCACGCTCGGCCTGCCCTTCGTGCGCACCTCGCCCGACCATGGGACCGCGCTCGACATCGCCGGCACCGGGACCGCCCATCCGGGCAGCCTGCAGGCCGCGATGCGGATGGCGGGCGAGATCGCCCGGCGCCGCCTGGCCGCCGCGGGGCCGGCGCGCGACCCGATCGCGGCGGAGTGAGCGCCCCCCCGGACGGCCACGGCCTGGCCCCGCTGCGCGAGGTCATCGCGCGCCACGGCATCGGCGCGCGCAAGGGGCTGGGACAGCATTTCCTCTTCGACCTCAACCTGACGCGCCGCATCGCCCGGGCGGCGGGCGACATCGCCGCCGGCACCGTGATCGAGATCGGCCCCGGCCCGGGCGGGCTGACCCGCGCGCTCCTCGAATGCGGCGCCGGCCGCCTGGTCGCCATCGAGCGCGACCAGCGCTGCGCGGCCGCCCTGCACGAGGTCCAGGCCGCCTACCCCGGCCGGCTCGAACTGGTGATGGGCGACGCCCTGCGGATCGATCCCGTCGACATCAGCGAGGCGCCGCGGCGCATCGTCGCCAACCTGCCCTACAACGTGTCGACGGCGCTGCTGCTCGGCTGGCTGGAGCGGGCCGACGCCTATGCCGGCTTCACGCTGATGTTCCAGAAGGAGGTCGCCGACCGGCTCCAGGCCCGGCCCGGCGAAAGCGCCTATGGCCGGCTCTCGGTCATCGTCCAGTGGCTCTGCCATGTGCGGCGCCTCTTCGACGTGCCGGCCAGCGCCTTCGTCCCGCCGCCCAAGGTCGTCTCGTCGGTGGTGGAGATCGTGCCGCGCGCCGAGCCGCTGGCCCCGGCCGACCGCAAGACCCTGGAGCGGGTGACGCAGGCGGCCTTTGGCCAGCGCCGCAAGATGCTGCGCGCCAGCCTGCGCCCGCTGGGCGGCGAGGCCCTGCTCGCCCGCGCCGGCATCGAGCCGACGCGCCGGGCCGAGGAACTGTCGGTCGAGGAGTTCGCCCGGCTCGCGCGCGAGGTTTCTGCCGGCGCCGGCGCGCCCGGGGACTGACGGCGCGGAACGGTCCTGCTAGGCTCCGCGCCGTCCGCCCCTGCCTTTCCCGACGGAGCCCGTCCCCATGCAGATCGAGAAGCGCCTCGCCGACCTCGGCATCACCCTGCCCGCCGTCCCGAACGCCGCCGGCAACTATGTGCACGCGGTCCAGACCGGCAACCTGCTGTACCTCGCGGGCAAGGGGCCCGGCCCCGGCGCCACCGGCAAGGTCGGCCGCGACGTCACCGTCGAGGAGGCCTACAAGCACGCCCGCGACGTCGGCCTGGTGCTGATCGCGGTCATCCAGCAGGCGGTGGGCGACCTCGACCGGGTCCAGCGGATCGTCAAGGTCCTGGGCATGGTCAACGCGGTGCCGGAGTTCGGCGACCAGCCGAAGGTGATCAACGGCTGCTCCGACCTGTTCGTCGAGGTGTTCGGCGACAAGGGCCGCCATGCGCGCTCGGCCGTCGGCATGGGCTCGCTGCCGAACCAGATCACCGTCGAGATCGAAGCGATCATCGAGATCGCCTGAACCGCGAACCGGCGGCCCCGCACCGGCGGGGCCGCCGGCCGTCATTTCCCTTGGCGCGCGACTGACGCGGCGCCAGGATAGGGCTACCTGCCAAGAAAAGAGGCATCCCAGGCATGACCGATCTCGTCCTGAAGGGGGGCCGGGTGCTCGACCCGAGCCGCGGCTTCGATCAGATCTCCGACGTCGCCTTCTCGGGCGACCGCGTCCGGGCGATCGGCCCCGACCTGGACGTGCCGCCCGGCGCCGAGGTGAAGGACGTCCGCGGCCTGATCGTCACCCCCGGGCTGATCGACCTGCACACCCATGTCTACTGGGGCGGCACCTCGCTCGGCGTCGACCCGCTGACGGTCGCCCGGCAGATGGCGACCCCCACCCTGATCGATGCGGGCAGCGCCGGGGCCGGCACCCTGCACGGTTTCCGCAAGTTCCTGATCGACGGCTCGCCGATCCGCATCCTGCCCTACATCAACATCTCCTATCCCGGCATCTTCGCCTTCAGCAACACGGTCATGGTCGGCGAGTGCGCCGACATCCGGCTGCTCGATTCGCGGGAATGCGCGCGCATCGCCGCCGCCAACCGCGACATCGTCGTCGGCATCAAGGTGCGGGTCGGACGCTCGGCCAGCGGCACGTCCGGCATCGCCCCGCTCGACATGGCGCTCGACGTCGCCGAGGAGGTCGGCATGCCGATCATGTGCCATCTCGACAACCCGCCGCCGAGCCGCCTCGAGGTGATCGAGCGCCTGCGCCCGGGCGACGTGCTGACCCACTGCTTCCGCCCCTTCCCCAACGCCCCGGTGACCGCCGACGGCCGCGTGCGCGAGGAGATCGCGGCCGCCCGCGAGCGCGGCGTGATCTTCGACATCGGCCATGGCGGCGGCAGCTTCGGCTTCAAGACGACGCGGGCGATGCTCGCCTCCGGCTTCCTGCCGGACGTCATCTCCAGCGACGTGCACGAGATTTCCATCCACGGGCCGGCCTACGACCTGCTGGTGACCTTGTCGAAGTTCGTCTGCCTCGGCGTGCCGCTGGCGGAGGTGATCCGGCGGGCGACCCAGACCGCGGGCGACGCGGTGCAGCGGCCGGAACTGGGACGCCTGGTCGAAGGCGGGATCGGCGATGCCTCGGTGCTGGACCTGGCCGACGGCAACTGGAGCTATCGCGACGTGCTGGGCGAGCGGCTGGAGGGGCGCCAGCGCCTGCTGGCCCGCGGCATGGTCGCGGGCGGCCGCTGGCACGAGCCGGCCGCCCAGCCGACGATCGCTTGACATGAGGGTGCCTGACATGGGGGGGGCCTGACATGGCGGGCGGTGCCGTGCGGTCCGGCCTGGCGGCGCTGGCCGCCGCCATGTCCCTTGCGGGTGCCGCGGCGGCCGAGACGATCCATCCCTGGGTCGTGCTCGGCCCGGACGGTGCCGCGGTGGTGCGCACCGCCACCACCGACGCGGCCTGCCCGCGCATCCGCTACGACGATTTCGACCGGCCGATGCAGGTGCGCGTCGGCCCGTGGCAGGACTATCCGCACACGGTGTGCGAGGCCCCCCTGCCGGCCATCGTCCGCAGCGTCTCCTTCGCCGGCCGCCCAGTGCCGGTGCCCCGGCCCGACCCCCAGCGCATCGTCATCCTGGGCGATACCGGCTGCCGCATCCGCGGCGGCTTCGCCCAGGCGTGCAACGACCCCCGGGAATGGCCGTTCGCCCGGCTGGCCGCGACCGCGGCCGCGCTGAAGCCGGACCTCGTCATCCATGTCGGCGACTACCACTATCGCGAATCGCCTTGCCCGCAGCCCAGCGCCGGCTGCGAGGGCAGCCCCTACGGCTACAACTGGCCGGCCTGGCGGGCCGACTTCTTCGAACCGGCGGCGCCGCTGCTGGCCGCCGCCCCCTGGGTGATGGTGCGCGGCAACCACGAGGACTGCCGCCGCGCCGGCCATGGCTGGTACCGCTACCTGGAGCCACGGGCCCGCCCGGTCGATTGCGAGGCCTTCACCGCGCCCTACCGGGTGACGCTGGGCGACTTCAGCCTGGTGGTGCTGGACACCGCGCACGCCCTCGACCAGCAGCCGCCCCAGCCCCTGGTCGACCGCTACCGGCCGCAGATCGAGGCTGCCCGCGCCCTGGCGACGCCTGGAAGCTGGCTGCTGGCGCACCATCCGCTCTACGCCGTCTTCCGCTTCGACGGTCCCGAGCGCCGCCCGGTCGAGACCAACGCCACCCTCCTCGCCGCCGCCGAGGGGCTGGGCCCCGACCCGTTTCCGGTCGTCTTCTCGGGACATATCCATCGCTTCGACGTCTTCCGCTTCGCCGGCCCGCGCCCGAGCCAGGTGATCGTCGGCGGCGGCGGCACCGCGGTGGACGGCGCGCTCGGCGACGGCCCGCCCCGCTACGAGATTGCCGGCATGGAAGTGGCCGAGCGGGTCTCGGAGAAGGGTTTCCTGTTCCTGCTGCTGGAGCGCGACGGCGCCGGCTGGCGGGCGACGCTGCATGATGTCGACGGCGGCACGGTCCGCCGCTGCCGACTGGACGGAAGGAATTTCACGTGCCCGCAATGACCGCAGCCGGCCCGTCGCCGCTCGAGCCCGCCGTCGGCGACCCCGCCGCCTTCCCGCTCGACGAGACGGTGAAGGGGATGCCGCCCGGCATCGCCCCGTTCCCCATCGCCGCCATCGGCGCCAAGGGCTGGAACCTGCTGGCCGAGGACATGCCGTTGCCGCTCGCCGTGCTGAAGCGGGCCGCGCTTGACCACAATCTCGACTGGATGGCGCGCTTCGTCGACGAGCGCGGCGCGGTGCTGGCGCCGCACGGCAAGACGACGATGGCGCCGGGCCTGTTCCGCGAGCAGGTCGAGCACGGCTCCTGGGCGATCACCGTCGGCACGATCCACCAGGCGGTCGTCGCCTACCGCCATGGCGTGCGGCGGGTCCTGCTGGCCAACCAGCTGATCGGCCGGCAGGCCATCCGCGGCGCCCTCGACCTGCTGCGCGCCGACCCCGGCTTCGATCTGCTGGCGCTGGTCGATTCCGTGGCCTCCGTCGAGCTGCTGGCCAGGGCCGCGGCGGCCGACCCGATCGGCCGGCCGATCCCGCTGCTGCTGGAGATGGGCTATGCCGGCGGCCGCACCGGATGCCGCGACACCGAGACCGCGCTGGCCGTGGCGTCCGCGGTCAAGGATGCCGCCCCCTACCTGGAACTGCGCGGCATCGAGGGCTTCGAGGGCCTGGTGTCGGGCCGCACCATCGACGAGGCGGCCGACCAGGTGCGGCTCTTCCTGGAGCAGATGGTGGCCATGGCCGCCGCGGCCGGTGCCGGCGGCCTCTTCGCCGACGGCCCGATCATCCTCAGCGCCGGCGGGTCGGCCTTCTACGACATCGTCGTCGACCGCTTCCGCCGCGCCGGGCTGGAGCGGGACGTACTGCTGGTGTCGCGCAGCGGCTGCTACATCACCCATGATTCGCTGATGTATCGCGACTTCTTCGCCGCCGTTCGCGGCCGCACCCCGCAGGTCGACCAGCTCGGCACCGGCCTGCAGCCGGCCCTCGAAGTCTGGGCCTACGTCCAGTCCCGGCCGGAGCCGGGCAAGGTGATCCTGACCATGGGCCAGCGCGACGTCGGCGTGACCGGCGGCCTGCCGCAGGCCCAGGTCTGGCACCGCCCCGGCGCCGCCGGAAGCCCCGCCCCGCTCGACGGCGACCACATCGTGACCGGGCTCAACGACCAGCACTGCCACATGACGGTGCCGGCGGCGAGCCCGCTCCAGGTCGGCGACATGGTCGGCTTCGGCGTCTCGCACCCTTGCGTCACCTTCGACAAGTGGCAGGTGCTGCCGGTGGTGGACGACGCCTACACCATCGTCGGCGCCTACCGGACGTTCTTCTGATGCTGGCCGGCGACGGCAGCCGTCCTTCGGCCCTGTCGGCCACCACGGCCGCGCGCGCCATCGCCGATGGCCGTCTCAGCGCCGAGGCGCTGACACGGGACTGCCTGGCCCGGGTCGCCGAGCGCGACGGCACGCTGCACGCCTGGACGCATGTCGAGCCGGCCGGGGCGCTGGACGCCGCGCGCGCGCTCGATGCCGAACCGCCGCGCGGGCCGCTGCACGGGCTGCCGATCGGCATCAAGGACATCTTCGACGTGGCCGGCATGCCGGCCGAGCGCGGCTCGCCGATCCATCGCGGCCGGCGGCCCGCCGCAGATGCCGCCTGCGTCCGGCAGGCACGCGCGGCCGGCGCCATCATCCTGGGCAAGACGGTGACGACCGAGTTCGCCTGTTTCCATCCGGGCCCCACCGCCAACCCGGCCAATCCCGCCCATACCCCCGGCGGCTCGTCGAGCGGGTCGGCCGCTGCGGTGGCCGACCAGCACGTGCCGCTCGCCTACGGGTCGCAGACGGTGGGCTCGGTCATCCGCCCCGCGGCCTTCTGCGGCGTCGTCGGCATGAAGCTGACCCGCGGCCGCGTTGCCCTGGACGGAACCATGGCGCTGGCACCGTCCTTCGACACGATCGGCGCCTTCGCCCGCCACGCCGGGGACCTGTTCCTGCTGCTGGAGGCCTGGGGCCTGGGCCGCGACCGGCCGACGGCCCCGGCGCGCCCGCGCCTGGGCTGGTGCCGCACGCCGCTGTGGGACCTGGTCGAGCCCGGCTACCGCCGGCACCTGGAGGTGACGCTCGCCCGCCTGGAGCGGGCCGGGGCGGAGATCGTGCCGCTGGACCTGCCGGCCGAGTTCGCCCCGATGCGCGAGATCCACCGCACGATCTTCACCACCGAGGCCCTGTCGACGCTTGGCGACGAATGGTCCCGGCACCGCCAGGCGTTGAGCCCACGGCTGCAGGAGCTGCTGGCCGAGGCCGAGACCCGCCGGCCCGACGAGATCGCCGCGGCGCGCGAGGCGGCGGAGCGCTTGCGCGATCGCTTCGACACCCTGACGGCCGGGCTCGATGCCGTGCTGGCGCCGAGCGCCGCCGGCGAAGCCCCGCGCGGCCTCGCCTATACGGGCGACCCGTCCCTGAACGGCCTGTGGACGTTGCTGCACGGCCCGCTGCTGCATGTGCCGGACGGGCCGGGCCCGGGCGGACTGCCGCTCGGCATCCAGCTGGTCGGCCGGCGCGGCACCGATCACGCGCTGGTCACCCTGGCCGAGTGGGTCGAACGCGCCCTGGCATCGCGCTGAGCCAAGTTTCCGCTCGACACCGGACCCGCTGTCCGGTCATTGATCCTCTCTCGGGTGGACCGCGCGACAGGCGCGCGACCGCCGGCTAAACGAAACTCCAGGAACGGCAGCCGATCGTGGACGCGGTCAAGGCAATGGACGGTGCGAACCCCATCGGGGATGGCGAACGGCTGAATGCGGTCCGCGCCAGCGGCCTCCTGGACCAGCCCCCGCAACCGGCCTTCGACCGCCTCACCCGGCTCGCGGCCCGGCTGCTGGGCGCACCGATTTCGCTCATCTCGCTGATCGACGCCGATCGCCAGTTCTTCGTCAGCCAGTACGGCCTGTCGGAACCCTGGGCGAGCGCGCGGCAGATGACGCTCAGCCATTCCCTGTGCCGGCATGTCGTGGAGACCGGCCGCGAGATCGCGGTGGGCGACGTGCGCCTCGACGACCGGCTGCAGCATGGCCTGGCGATCCGCACCCTGGGCGTGATCGGCTACCTGGCGGTGCCGATCACCGACGCCAGCGGCCATGTGCTGGGCGCCTTCTGTGTCATCGAGCAGCGCCCGCGGATCTGGAACTCCACCGACCGGGCCACGCTGATCGACCTGGCGTCGGTGGCGACCGGCGAGTTCGCGCTCCGCCGCGAGCTCGACCTGCGTCGCCAGACCGAGGAACGGCTGCGCATCCTGGTCTCGGAGATCGACCACCGGGTCAAGAACAGCCTCGCCGTCACCCGTTCGCTGCTGGAGATGCAGGCGCGTGCCTCCGACGACGGCTTCGTGCGCGAGCAGCTGGAAGAGGCCGCGGCCCGGGTGTCGACGATCGCCCTCGTCCACGACCGTCTCTACGGCCACGAGGCGACGGGGATCGTCAACCTGGCCGACTATTTGGAGCGGCTGTGCACGGACCTGGCGGCCTCGCTCGGGCTGCACGACGCCCAGGCCATCCTGACGCTGGAGATTGCCGCCGTCCCGGTACCGGTCGACCGCGTCGTGTCGCTCGGCCTGATCGTGACGCAGCTGGTGACGACCGCGATGAAGCAGCGGGAGCGTGCGGTCGCGGTGCGTTTCGCCGAGGACGGCCCGGAACACTGGCTACTCACGGTGGGGGATGCTGCGGCGGCACTGACCACCGTGGATGCAGGCCGCTCGACCGGCCTCGGCAACCGCCTGATGACCGCGCTGACCCGCCAGCTGGGCGGGGAGGCTGCGACGGGCGAGGACGGATCGGCCCGGATCCGCCTGCCCTACGCCGCCTTCAGCTGACCCGCCGGCCCACTCCGCCGCCTGGTCCGGCGCCGCCGCGACACCGTGGCAAGAGGCCGGGCCTACATCGGGGCCACGGCGGGGAACGACAGGCTGACGCGGGTGCCGCGGCCGAGCGCGCTGTCGATGCGCAGCCGCCCGTCGCCGCCTTCGGCGAAGCGGGCGACGGTGGCGAGGCCGAGCCCGGACCCGCCGGTCCCCTTGCTGGTGAAGAACGGCAGGGCCGCGCGCCGGCGCACCGCCTCGGTCATCCCATGGCCCTGGTCGACCACCGACAGGACGACGCGGGCGCCCTCGCCCTCGTCCCGGGTCATGCCGACCGCGATCCGCACCGCGCCGCCGCCCGGCATCGCGTGCACGGCGTTGCGCACGAGGTTGATGAGGGCCGATTCGATCTCGCCCTCGGTGGCGCGGATGGTCGCGTCCGGCGCGTCGATCGCGGTCTCGATCCGGATGCCGGGCGGCACCGCCAGGCGCAGCAGCTTCGCCGCCGCCACCGCGGCCGCCGCCACCGGGACGGCGACCGTGCGGTGCGGGGCCGGGCCGGTCGCCCTGGCCAGCCGCCCCGTCAGGCCGGCGCCGGACAGGACCAGCTCCCGCATGCCGTCGATGCGCGCCCGCATGTCCGGGGTCAGGCCCGGGCAGTTCTCCAGGGCGTCGAGATTGGCCGTCACCACCGCCAGCAGGTTGCGGATGTCATGGGCGATGCCGGCGGCGACGAACCCCAGCACCTCCAGGTGCGCGCGGGCCGGTGCCGGGCGGCGGTCGGGACGACGCATGCGATCGAGGACGGTGCCCGTACGGGCGAACCGCTGGTCGCGAACGCCGTCGGCCGGGCGGGCGATCTGGGCGATGGCAGGCATGGGATCGTTCCTCCTGTCGCGGGGCGGGTGGAGCCGGCCGGGGCGGCCGGGCCCACGATGTCGGTGTCAGGCGGCGAGGCGCGCGCGGCCGTTGTCGTCGGCAGCGGCGACGGCGGCGATCATGGCGGGCGGCCGCGCGCGGCGTTGCCGCCGCCAGGCGCCCGGGCTGGTGCCGACCTGGCGCTGGAACAGGCGCGAGAAGTGCGCCTGGTTGGCCAGGCCGCAGGCCAGCGCGATCTGGCACAGCGGCTCGTCGGTCGACAGCATCAGCTCCTGGGCGCGCTCGACCCGGCGGCGGATGATGTAGGCGTGCGGGGCCATGCCGAAGCTGCGCTTGAACGCCCGGGAGAGATGCCCGACGCTGAGGCGGGCGATCGGGGCGAGGTCGCCGACGGCGATGCGGTCTTCCAGGTGCGCGTCGATATGCGCCTCCAGCCGGCGCACCTGCCAGGGCGCCAGGCCGCCGGTCGCCGGCTCCGGCCGTCCCTGGCCGGCCGCCCGTTCGCCCTCCCGCAGCAGCCCGACGGCCCGGGAGATCAAGGACCCGGCCGCCGCCCGGTCCTGCTCCAGTGCCGCCCCGGCGGCCTCCAGCAGCCGCATCACCGGCAGCACGAGCCGGGTCAACCCATCCCGGCCGGCCGTGTCCTCATGCGCCTCCGCAACCATCCAGGCGGGGCCGGTCGAGGGGCGAATGCTCGAAGCGGTCGGAAAGGGCGTCATCGGTGCCTCCAGGCTTGGGTCCATCGGAGGACGGGGCTCGATCCCCCGTCGCTGTCCCCAAGATCCTGCGACGAACCGCCCCAGCATCCGAATTAATCGGCGTAAAATGCTGTATCGGCCGTAGCGCTATACGAAAATCCGTAAATCCGCCTGGCAACCGTAAAGACCGGATCTTTCCTTCTACTTCGGCAGCCCGGGACGATTACTTCCATCCGGGCAGCGCCCATCGTCCCGCCGCCGCCAGAGCGGCCGGGATCCTTGCAGAGCGGGCAGTTCCTCCGGTCCGGTCAGGGACGGCGAACCTCCACGGCATCGGCCCAGCGGCTGTCGACGAGCCGGATCGCCTCGGCCTCCGAATAGTCGCCGGAGGCGATCAGGATCCCGCGGAACGCCGACCGCAGATCCCGAGCCAGGCCGGAGCTGCCGATCGGCCCTTCGGGCCCGCCCAGACGATAGGCCTCGTCGACGACCAGGTGGACGTAGGCGACTTCCTCCTCGCCCAGCATGGTGAGAATGTCCGTAAAGAGCCGCAGGCGCCGGGCGGGGTCGATCGCCATCCCGCGGCTGCACGGCGCCAGCCGGACGCCGATGCGGTCGCGGCCCCAGGTCTCCGCCAGGATCGCCAGCACGTCGAGCAGGGCGCCGCCATCGCGGCCGGCCTCCTCGATGAAAGCCATGCCCGCGCCGGACAGCGTCACATCCACTTCCAGCCCGTCGAATCCGGCCTGCTGCGCGTGGACGGCCGCCCGGGCGTGCTGGGCCGCCGCACCGGCACCCGGCAGTTGCGCCAGGACGACGCCGCCGCAGTCATGGACCGCGCCGACGACGCGGCGCCAGGCCGCGATCTCGGCCGGTGCCTGGCCGAATGCCATGGGCCCCGCCACCACCAATCCCCCGGCGCGCATGCGATCGGCATAGGCTGCCGGATGCGGCTCGGCTCCCGGCGCCGGCGGCGCCATCGAGCTGCCCAGCGCGACGACGCGATGCGCGAGCTCGAATGCGCCTGCGTTCAAGGGCGAAAACAGTTTCGCCATTATGCCCAGCTCCACCCTGTTGCGGCGGGCTCCCCCCGAACGGCCGGAAGCGGCCGCCGCGCGAATTGCCCGGGCACACCATGCCCAGGTTCGGCGGAAGGCGGCTGTAAATCGCTGCTAAACGTTGCGAAGGTCGCCGTGGCGCGATTTCAGTGGCCAAGTTCCGCCAGCAGGCCGGCCGCGTCGCGGTAGTCCGGGGTGGCGAAGCCCTCCCGCAGGCGCTCCACCACCGGCGCCAGGGCGGCACGCGCCTCGGGCGGGCGGTCGTGCCACAGCCGGGCGAGGCTGGTGGCCGCCCGGAGCTCCCACGACAGGGCCCCCTGCCCGGCCGCCAGGGCGCGGGCGCGCCGAAATGCCGCCTCGGCCTGCGGGCGGGCGTCGGCGCCGCCGGCGCGAAGAAGACGCTCGCCATGGGCGCGGATCAGTTCCGGTGCGCACCACGGCGCCAATCCCTGCTCCGCCCGGTCGATCGCCGCCGGCGTGGCCAGGCCGGCATGCAGGGTCCCCAGCATGTCGAGGTGAATCGGGCCGATTCGCGCGCCCGTCAGATCGATCCCGAGGCCGTCGCCGCCGGCCGGCCGGCCGGCGGCTATCCGACCGTCGGCGGCCGCCAGGTCCAGCGCCGCGGCATAGCCCGCGGCCCAGGAGCGCCAGTGGGCGAGCGAGGGGTCGGCCGCGAGTTCGCCCAGCAACCGGACCTCCTCGCCCGCCAACGCCGGGTCCCGGCGCCAGAAGGCGACCGGGCAGGCGGCGAAGACCAGCACATAGCAGCGGCTGGGCCCTGCCCGCAGGGACCGGGCATACTCCAACCCCTCGCGCGCGACCGCGTCGGCCTGGTCGGGACAGCCGGAGATCCACAGGATCCGCGCCAGATGGGAGCGGGCGGCCACCCGGTTGTCGTACTCGTAGAGGCTCTTCTGCGCGGTCCGCACCTGGGACGGGGGGTGACGGACGGCCCGCTCGGCATGGCGCCGTGCCTCCGCGTGGCGCCCGATCAGATGCAGGCCGAGCGCCATCATCCGGTCCAGGACCACGCCCGCGGCCTGGTCGCCGGCAGCGGCGGCGACCAGGCCGAAGCGCTCCACCAGGGCGTGCGCCATATGATAGTCGCCGCTCTGGTAGCGCTCGCCCGACAACCCCCACAGCGCCTGGAGCTGGACATCGGCATCGCCCAGCCGCTCCGCCAGCTCCAGGGCGCGGCGCGAAGCCGCCGCCATGTCCGCCCCGGGGCCGCTGGTGTTGAAGATGGCCGAGCTGAGCGCGATCTGCAGGCGCATCCGCGGCCGGTCGGCCAGGGCGTCGGCGGCTTCCGGATGCGCCAGGGCCGCTTCCAGGCGCGCGCGATACTCGTGGGTCAGCGAGGCCTGGAACCAGAGCGGCCCGGATTCGGCCATCAGCGCGAAGCCCAGCGCGGCGTCGCCCTCCGGGCGGAACGCCCAGTCCAGCGCCGCCCGCACCTCGTCGACCAGGCTTACATAGGCGGCGCGCCATTCGTCGACCGGGCGCACGCCCCACTCCGCCGCCGCGCGGCCGAGCATCCGGACCAGGTGCTCGGCATGGCGGCGGCGCAGCGCCGGCGCCTCGCCGCTCTGCTGCAGCTTCTCCAGCGCGTAGGCGCGGGTCGACTGCAGCAGCCGGTAGGTCGGCAGGTCGCCGCTGATGTCGGCGGCCAGGAGGGATTTCTCGGCCAGCCCGACCACGCCCTCGATCAGTTCGGTGACATCCGCACCGTCCCCGGCCAGCACGGCGATCGCACCGTCGATCGAGAAGCCGGTAGCAAAGATCGACAGCCGGCGCAGCAGGGCCCGCTCGAATTCGGGCAGGATGCCGAAGCTCCAGTCCAGCGCCCCGCGCAGGGTCTGGTGGCGGGGTGCGGCGGTGCGGCGGCCGCCACGCAGCACGGCGAAGCGGTCGTCGAGCGCGCGCGCCAGGCCGCGGACGCCGAACTGCCCGACGCGGGCCGCCGCCAGTTCGATCGCGAGCGGGATGCCGTCCAACTGGCGGCAGATCTCCGCCGCCAGCGGCGCGTCGCCGTCGCCCAGCTCGAAGCCGTCGCCCCCGGCGATCGCGCGTTCGACGAAGAGCTGCACGGCCGGCGCCGCCATCGCCTCGCCCGCCGTCCGATCCCGTCCCGGCGGCGGCAGCTCCAGCGACGGCAGGCGCTGCACCCATTCGCCCTGGGCGCGCAGCGGCTCGCGGCTGGTGGCGATGACGCATACACCGGGCGCTCCGGCCAAAATGGCCTCGGCGATCGCAGCCGCCGCATCCACCAGATGTTCGCAATTGTCGAGGATGACCAGGAGCTTGCGCTGCCGGATGCGCTCCACCAGCGCCGGGATCGGCCGCTCGGCCGGAACCTGCAGCCGGAGCGCCGAGGCCAGCGCCCCCGGCACCAGGGCCGGGTCGGTCAGCGGCGCCAGGTCCACGAAGCAGGCGCCGCCGGCGAAGCGGGCGGCCAGCTGCCGCGCCGCGGCCACTGCCACCGTCGTCTTGCCGACCCCGGCCGGGCCGACGAGGGTGAGGAGGCGGCGCTGGGACAGGCGCTCGGCGACGGTCGCGATCAGCCCGTCGCGCCCGATCAGCCGGACCAGCAGCACCGGCAGGCCGGTGTCCGCCGGCTCGCGGATCTCGGCCACGGCCGGCGTGTCCCGCCCCGGCGGCGGCACCAGCGCTGCCGCCGGGTCGACCGGCCGCAGCGGCCGGTCGCCACGACCGACCTCTGCGACGAACCGATAGCCACGACCCGGCAGGTTCAGGATGTAGCGCGCATCGCCCTGGCCGTCGCCCAGGGCCTTGCGCAGGGCCGCGATCTGCACCCGCAGGTTGGTATCGTCGACGAAGGTGCTCGGCCAGGCCCGGGCGCGGATATCGTCGTGCGGCACCACCTCACCCGCCCGTTCCAGAAGCAATGCCAGGATGTCCAGGGCGCGGGCGCCGAGCCGCAGCGGCCGATCGCCATCGATCAGCAGGTTGCGCTGCGGAAGGAAGCGGAAGGGGCCGAAGGTCAGTACTTCTTCCAACGCCGGCGTCCCTGCTGGGGCGGAATCATCGGTGGTCGAACGGGGAAGAGAAACCAGCGCCGCAAGCAAGCCCGATGCCGTCGAAAGCGGGCGGACGCCGAGGACTCTCAGGCAGAGGCGGACAGGGGCAGTTCGAGCCGCTGGATCGCGCCCCTTCGTGTACCGACATCTCCGGGGCCCGACTCCGCCACGCGGCAGAACATCCGCAGCAGACGCGTCGTCGTCGCCCGGTCGGCGGCCTTCGCGACCAGATAGCCCTGCCCGATCCTGCACCCGAGCTCCCACAGGCGGGCACGCTGGACGTCGCACTCGATTCCTTCGGCGACGACCCGCATGTCCAGCTTGCGGGCGATGTCGATCAGGGCCTCGACGATGACCGCGCTCGGACGGTCCGTCAGCAGGCGGTCGATGAAGCTGCGGTCGATCTTGATGACGTCGACCGGGAAGGTCAGGAGGTGGGTCAGCGAGGCGAAGCCGGTGCCGAAATCGTCGAGCGCCACCAGCATTCCGCGCGCCCGCAGCCGGCTGATCGCCCGCATGCCGGCGTTGCCCGGCTCGCCCATGAGCACCCTCTCGGTCACTTCCAGCACCAGATGGCGCAGCGGGACGGCGCTGCCGAAGGCGGCCGTGATCCGCGCCTCCAGGTCGTCGCGGGCGAAGTCCGCCGCTGCCAGGTTGATGCCCACATGGTGGAACGGGATGTCGGCGGCGAGCCACCCCGCCATGTCGGCCACGACCTGCTGCAGGATGGTGTCGGTCAGGCGGCAGGCCACGTCCGTATCCGAGAACGCGTCCTGGAAGGCGCCCGCCGCGACGAACCGGCCGTCCGGCATGCGCATGCGCGCCAGCGCCTCCAGGCCGACGATCTCGGCGCTATCGAGGCGCACCAACGGCTGGTAGTGGGCCACGATCCGCCCCTCGGCGAGCGCGCGATCCACCTCGCGGATGGTGCCGATCCGCCGGGTGATGGAGGTCCGCAGGCCGGGCCGGTAGGCGACGTAGCCACCCCGTGCCGTCTCCTTGGCATGCAACAGGGCCAGGTCGGCGTTCTGGCAGAGCGTCCCCGCATCGGTGCCGTCCGCCTCGTACAGGACGCCGCCCAGGGTCATGCGGGGGACGATGACGTTGCCTTCGCATGCCAGCGGCAGGCGCATCCGCGCCAGCAGGTCGCGCGCGATCCTGCCCAGCTGGTCGTGGTCGGCGCAGGGATCGACCAGCAATGCGAACTCGTCGCCGCCCAGGTGGCAGCCGGCGAGACCGGGCTCGCCCGGGGCCAGGCGCGCCGCGACCTCCTGGATCAGGCGATCGCCGACCTGGTGCCCCATGACGTCGTTGATCGTCTTCAGGTTGTCGATGTCGGCCAGGATCAGGCCGAGTGACGGGGCGTCGCCGGCCAGCCGCTCGTCCAGCATCGCGTTGAACCGGTGCCGATTGGGCAGGCCGGTCAACTGGTCGTAGTAGGCCAGCCGATGGTTGCGGCGCTGCTGCTCCTCATGCTCCAGGCCGATGGCGCAGAGATGCACACAGTTCTCGACGATCAGGCGCTCCACCGGGCTCGGGCCGCGCCGCGTCCGGTAGTAGAAGGCAAAGGTGCCCACGACCCGGCCGTCGCGCGCGACGATCGGGCTCGACCAGCAGGCCCGCAGGCCAAGCGGCGCCACCAGCGCCGCGTAGTCCTGCCACAGCGGGTCGGTCTCGATGTCGATGACCTCGACCGGCCAGCCGAAATAGGCCGCCGTACCGCACGACCCGGCCGTCGGGCCGATCTCGGCCCCGTCCAGGGCATCGGAATAGGATTGCGGCAGGCTCGGCGCCGCTATCGGCCGAAGCCGGCCATTGTCGATCGCGAGGATGGTGCAGATCGCCGTGGGTGCGAGTGCCTCCGCCCGCTCGCACAGCAACCGCGCGACCTCGGCGAACGGCCGGCCGATCGCGATTGCCTCCAGGACCTCGTTCTGGAAGCCCTGCATGAGCCTTTCGGGAATGCCGTCCACCAAAGCCCGCCGGATGGTTTCTTGCGTGAATATCCACCATGCCGGATTTCCTGCGCGCCGTCGACGGCTTCCGACCGCCCCTACCCGTCGCGGCACATATCCGCGGCCGGGAAGAGCGGGCGCCCCGGCTGGCCTTCGGCGTCAGTCCTCGACGCCGGTGCGCTCGCGCAGCTCCAGCCACCAGCCGTAGGACGGGGGCCACATCTGCCACTTGGGATCGGCGCGCAGCTGGTGGGCGGCATGCACCGCCCAGTGCGGGTCGAAGAGGGCGGCCCTGCCGATCGCGATCAGGTCGGCCTTGCCGGCCTGCAGGATCGCTTCCGCCTGCGGCCCGTCCAGGATGACGCCGACCGCCATGGTCGGCATCTCCGCCTCGCGGCGGATCTGGTCGGCATAGGGAACCTGGTGTCCGCGGCGCAGGGGCTGGCGCTTGCGCACGAAGTCCATGCCCGAATTCTCGGCCCGGATGCCGCCCGACGAGCAGTCGATCAGGTCGACTCCTTCGGCCCGCAACGCCCGGGCGAGGACGACGCTGTCCTCGATCTGCCAGCCGCCTTCCATGCGGTCGACGCAGGAGAGGCGGAAGAAGAGCGGCCGGTCGTCCGGCCAGTGCCCGCGCACCGAGCGGGCGATCTCCACCGCCAGGCGCATCCGGTTCTCCAGGCTGCCGCCATACCGGTCGGTGCGGTCGTTGGAGATCGGCGAGAGGAACGAGTGGATCAGGTAGCCGTGGGCGGCGTGGATGTCGAGCACCCGGAACCCGGCCTCGGCCGCGCGGCGGGCGCCCTGGCCATAGGCGGCGACGATGCCGGCGATCTCCTCGGATGTCAGGCAGTGCGGCCGGTGCCAGCCGGCGACGCTGCTCTGCTCGCTGACGCTGACCGGCTGCCACGGCGGCTCGCCCTTCGCCGCCTCCGCCGCGCCGAGCGGGCCGAGCCCCTCCCATGGCCGCTGCCGCGAGGATTTCGGGCCGGCATGGTGGAGCTGCGCCGCCGGCACCGCGCCCTGGGCGGCGATGAACCCGGCGATGCGCGCCAGCGGCGCCACATGGTCGTCCGACCAGATGCCGAGGTCGCCATAGGTGTTGCGGCCGCGCGGGTCGACGATCAGCGCTTCTGTCATGACGGTCCCGGCACCGCCCACGGCATATTTGCCGAGGTGCTGCAGGTGCCAGTCGGTCGCCAGTCCGTCGGGCCCGGCCACGTACATCTGCATCGGTGCGATCACCACCCGGTTCGGGAAGGTCACCCCGCGCAGCCGGAACGGCGTGAAGAGGAGCGGCCGGTCGGCCTGGGCCTCCACGTCCGCGGCGCCGGCCGTGCCGGGAGCGTAGAGACTGAAGCGGAAGCCCGGCCGCTCCGCCGTATCCTGGATGCTCATCGCACTGCTCCTCCTGGGATTCCGCAATCCCGGGCCTGCGCGACGAGGGATGCGCCTGAAGACATGAGACGCAGGGCGACCATCCGCCCCGCGTCCGACGACGGGCGCCAATTCTTCATAATATTGAACGTCCGGCAAGCCCCAAGGCGCGGGCCGCTTCAGAGATGGCGGTCGAGCGCCACCTTGCCGATGACCCACAGGATGCGCGCCTGGCCGCTGCCGCAGTTGCGGAAACCGTGCGGGCTGGCGCTGTCGAAGATGAAGCTGTCGCCCTCCTGCAGCACCACCTCCTCGTCGCCGACCTGCAGGGCGACCTGCCCCTCGAGCAGCAGGCCCGCCTTCTCCGCCGGGTAGCTGAGCGGCCGCTCGCCCGAGGAGCCGCCCGGCGGCAGGTGCAGGATCATCATCTGCAGGTTGTAGGGCGTATCGGCGGACAGCAGTTCCTTGCTGAGGTAGCCGAGGTCGAGCTTCGGCCGCCGCCCGGCCCGCCGCACGAAGGGCGGATCGGCCGGGCGTGCGGGCGCGGTCTCGAACAGTGCGCTGACGGGGGCATCGAGCGCGGCGCGGATGCTGGTCAGGATGCGCAGCGACGGGTTGGCGCGGTTGCGCTCCACCTGGCTCAGCATGCCGGTCGAGACCCCCGACCGCCGCGACAGCTCCTGCAGCGAGATGCCGCGCTCCTGCCGCAGGCGCCGGATGGTCGCCCCGACCCCGGCGGGAACGGCGGAATCCTCGTCCAGGTCCGGGGCCTCGGCGGTTCCGGTCGTTTCGGTCACAGGTCCTCCTTTTCGGCGGCGCGGGCGGGGTCGACCATAGCGGGCTGCCAGCGTGTCCAGCGCGCCTTCGGCGCCAGCTCGATGAGCAGTTCGCGGAAGATGCGGATCGCCTCACGCGCGGTCGGTGTCAGCGGGTGGTGGGTCGAGCCGGCCAGCGTGATCTGCCGGGTGATGGGGGGCTGGACGATGCGGGATGCGCGATAGATGCCGCGCTCGACCCCGACCTTGGCGACCGAGAACGGCACGATGGTGCAGCCGATGCCCTCGTCGACCAGATGCAGCATGGAATCGATCGCGTCGACCTCGACCCGGATCTCGGGCCTGAGGCCGAGCGAGGCGACCGCGTCGTTGAAGTTGCCGCGGATGCCGCCGACCCGGCTCGGCATGATGAGCGGCAGCGAGACGGCCTGGGTCAGCGTGATCTCGTCGCCCGCCAGCGCCGGGTTGCCGGCAAGCCCGATGACGTGCGCGTCCTCGACCAGGATCGGCTCGCCCTGCTGGGCCGCCGCGCTCGCGCGCAGGTAGTAGGCGCCGACGTCGAGCCGGCCGGCGGCGAGCAGCTCCGGCGCATCGCCCGTGAAGCTCTCCTGCAGGCGCAGCGTGGCGGCCGGGTAGAGGCGCTTGAAGCGCAGGACGAGCGGCACCATCACCATGCGCGCGATGCCGGGCGGCATGCCGACCGTGGCCCCGCCGGTGATGTTCTTGCGCAGCTCGTCGATCTCGGACGACAGCTCCTCGTAGTGGCGCACGATCTCGCGCGCATGGGCGACGAAGCGGCGGCCGCCGTCGGTCAGGGCGACGCCGCGCCCGTGCCGGTAGAACAGGCGCGCACCCAGCTCCTCCTCCGCCTGGCGCAGCAGCCGGCTCATGGCCGGCTGGGCCATGCCCTCGGCAGCCGCGGCGTGGGACAGGCTCCCCGTCTCCGCGATGCGCAGGATCAGCCGCAGCTGTCGCAACCCCTGCATGGCACCCTCGATCGATATATTGAACGACAACATATAACGATCTGGCCATATCTGATAGCGAAGTTTGCAGAATGGTTCTGGGCCGGGATGGCCGATACGCTTTTTTCCGCAATCGGCAATCGGCGCAGGCGCAGACCATGCAAGCAGCGGAAGCGACCTATCGGGTTGGGGTCGATATCGGCGGGACCTTCACCGACTTCTGCGTCTTCGACGAGGTCGGGCGGGGCATCCGCACGCTGAAGGTGCTGTCGCGCCCCGACCGGCCGGGCTCGGAGGTCACGACCGGCCTGGCCGAGCTGGAGCAGCGCTACGGCATCCGCCCGTCGCAGGTCACCTTCTTCACCCACGGCTCGACCGTGGGCGTGAACACGGTCATCCAGCGCAACGGGGCGCGGGTGGCGTTGCTGGCGACCCGCAACTTCACCGACGTCCTGGAGTTGGCGCGGCTGCGCATGCCGGAGGCCTGGAGCCTCTACTCGATCCGCCCGACCCCGCTGGTGCGCAAGGACCTCGTCTTCCCGATCACCGGCCGCATCCTGTCCGACGGCAGCGTCGAGACCGCCCTCGATCGCGACAGCGTCGTCGAGGCGGTGCGCGGCGCCCGCGCCAAGGGGGCGGAGGCGGTGGCGATCTGCCTGCTCAACGCCTTCCGCAACCCCGCCCACGAGCGGGCGGTGAAGGCGATCGTGCAGGAACTGGCCCCCGACCTGCCGGTCACCTGCTCGAGCGAGGTGTGGCCGGTCATCCGCGAGTACGAGCGGACGGTGACGACGGTCATCAACGGCTACATCCAGCCCAGGATCGCCCACTACATCACCGCCCTGCAGGCGGCGCTCCGCGAGGCCGGCGTCGCCGCCGACCCGCTGATCACCAAGACCAACGGCGGCGTCATGCGCGCCAGCGACGCCAAGGTCGCGTGCGTCAACATGGTGCTGTCGGGCACCGCGTCCGGCGTCATGGGCGCGGCCCATGCCGCGCGCGCGGCCGGCATCCGCGACGCCCTGACCCTCGACATCGGCGGCACCAGCGCCGACGTCGCCCTCGTCCTCGGCGGCGAGCCGAAGTACGGCATGGGCGAGCTGATCGGCGACTTCCCGCTCTACATCCCGTCCGTTTCGGTCAGCTCGATCGGCGCGGGCGGCGGCTCGATCGCCACCGTCGACGCGCTGGGCACTCTCAAGGTCGGGCCGGAGAGCGCCGGCTCCACGCCGGGCCCGGCCTGCTTCGGCCGCGGCGGCGAGCGGCCCACGGTCACCGACGCCTTCGCCGCCTGCGGCCTGCTGGGCCAGGGCACGCTCGGCTATAGCGCCGTCCGTCTGCATCCCGACCGGGCTCGCCTGGCGGTGGGCGAGCTCGGCCAGAAGCTCGGCCTCGGCGTCGAGGACACGGCCGAGGCGATCATCCGCATCGCCGTCTCCGGCATGTATGCCGAGGTCAACAAGATCCTGGCCAAGTACGGCACCGACCCGCGCGACCTGTCCCTGCTCGCCTTCGGCGGCGCCGGGCCGATGATGGCCTGCTTCCTCGCCCGCGAGCTCGGCATCGACCGCGTCTTCGTGCCCCTGACGCCGGGCGTGCTGAGCGCCATGGGCGGCCTGGTGGCGGACATGAAGAACGACCTCGTCCGCACCCTCTATGTCGCGCTGGACGAGCGCACGATCGGGATCGTCCAGGCGACCTTTGCCGAGCTGGAGGCCGCCGGCCGCGCCTGGATCGAGGAACGGCTCGGCGTCGGCGCGGACTACCGCGTCGTCTGCTCGGCCGACATGAGCTACAAGGGCCAGTCCTTCGAGATCGAGGTGCCGCTTGAGGCCGGGTGGATCGCCGCCGGCGACCTGGCGGCGATCACCGCCGCCTTCCACCGCGAGCACGATGCCATCTACGGCATCAGCGACGCCGAGGCGCCCTGCCGCATCATCAACGCCAGGCTGGTCATCGTCGGCCAGACGCCCAAGCCCGATTTCGAGCCGCTGCCGCCCGCGACCGGCCCGCTCGCGCCGCGCCAGGAGGTGGAAGTGCGCCTGGACGGCCGACCGTGCCGGGCCGCCGTCTACGACCGCGCCGACATGCAGGCCGGCCACCGGCTGACCGGCCCCGCGATCGTCGTCCAGAGCGACACCACGACCTGCATCCCCGGCGGCTTCGCCGGCGAGGTGGATGCGCAGGGCGGTCTCGTGCTCACCCGTCAGGCCTGAGGAGCGCAAGCGACATGGCGATCGATCCGATCACCCAGGAGATCTTCGCGAACTACTGCCGGGCGACCGCGGAGAGCATGGCCTACACGCTCTACCGCACCGCCCACTCGACCTTCGTGAAGGAGACGGAGGACTTCACCGTCGGCATCACCACGGTCGGCGGCGAGACGGCAGCGGTGCCGCGCGACCTGGGTGCCACCTGGCTCATCGGGCTCGACTACAAGAAGGCCATCGACCTGATCCCCTCCTACGAGGAGGGGGACGTGTGCTGCACCAACGATCCCTACAGCGGCTATGTCTGCACCCATGCGCCCGACCTGCATGTGTGGAAGCCGATCTTCTGGGAAGGCGAGCTGGTCTGCTTCACCGTCGGCCACATCCACAACACCGACATCGGCGGCGCCGTCCCGGCCAGCCTGTCGCGCACCCTGGTCGAGGTCCATCAGGAGGGCATCCGCGTCCCACCCTGCAAGCTCTACCGCGCCGGCGTCCTCAACGAGGAGCTGCTCGGCATCATGATGCTGAACGTGCGCGCGCCCGAGCAGAACTGGGGCGACACCAAGGCCCTGGTCGGCGCCATGAACACCGGCGAGCGGCGCATCCACGAGATGATCCGCAAGTTCGGCGTCGAGACCTTCAAGGCCGGGCTCGCCGGCCTGCTCGATGTCGCCGAGCGGCAGACGCGGGAGTTCCTGCGCGCGGTGCCGGACGGCACCTACCGCTATGCCGACTACATCGACGAGGACGGCGACAACGGCAACCCGATCCGCATCGCGCTGGCCCTGACGGTCGCCGGCGACACCGCGACGCTGGACTTCTCCGGCAGCGACCCGCAGCTCGACGCCAGCAACAACGTGCCCACGGGCGGCCACCCGCGCCACACCCTGCTGCTGGTGGCCGTCTACTACACGCTGTGCACGCTGAACCCGCGCATCCTCATCAATGGCGGGATGTGCCGGCCCTTCACCTGCATCTGCCCCGACGGCTCGATCCTCAATCCGCGCTTCCCGGCCGCGGTCGGCATGCGCAGCCTGACCTGCAACCGCATCCGCACCGCGATCTTCGGCGCCTTCAGCCTGGCCCTGCCCGACCGCATGCCGGCGGCGTCGTCGGGCGCGTCGTCGATCATGAACGTCATGACGACCGACAACGAGACGGGCGAGCGGATCATCGCGGCGATCAACCCGATCATGGGCGGCGGCGGCGCCCTGCCCTTCCGCGACGGCTCCAACGGATCGGGCGGCGACGCCACCTTCCTCAAGAACTCGCCGATCGAGATCACCGAGGCGGAGGTGCCGATCCAGGTGCTCCGCTACGGCCTGGAGCCGGACACCGGCGGCCCCGGGCGCTTCCGCGGCGGCCTCGCCCAGGTGATGGAGTTCATGGTGTTCTCGCCGCAGTCGCGCATCACCGCGCGCAACCGCGACCGCTGCAAGTTCCAGCCCTTCGGGGTGCTGGGCGGGCGCGCCGGCAAGCCGTCGCACTTCACGCTCAACCCGGACGGCGACAAGCCGGTCGAGCTGGGCAGCCGCGACATCCTGACCTGCGACCCGGGCGACGTCATCCGCATCGTCTCCTCGGGTGCCGGCGGCTACGGCGACCCCTTCACCCGCGACGTCGAAGCGGTGCTGACCGACGTGCGCTGCGGCTTCGTCTCGCCCGCGTCGGCACGCGACGACTACGGCGTGGCGATCGCCGGCGACGCGGTCGACACGGAGGCGACCCAGGCGCTGCGCACGGCCGCAGCGCCGGTGCCGGCCGGCAGGCATTTCGACTTCGGCGCCTTCCGCGACGCCTACGAGGCGCATTGGACGCGGGCCAACTACGACGCCATGACCGCGATCCTGGACGGGCTGCCGGTCAACTGGCGCGCCTTCATCAAGAAGCGGCTGTTTGCCGAGCTGGCGAGCGACCCAGGGATGGCGCGCGGCAATGGCGGCGCGGTCCATGCCGCCTTCGAGCGCATCCGCGAGGGCTACCCCGCGCTCCGCGGCAGGCGGCGGGCGGCATGATGATTGCTCGCAGCCCCTGATCGATTGGCCAGCACGACGCGCCATCGCTGAAACGAGGAACCGGGAACGCCGAGGATGAGCCCCCTACCGACCGAAGCCGCGACGCGCGGGGTTGCCGTGGCGATCGAGGACGTCTCGAAGCACTTCGGCCCGGTCCGGGCCGTCGACGGCGTGACGCTGTCGGTGCGGGCCGGGGAGTTCCTGTCGCTGGTCGGCCCGTCCGGATCCGGCAAGACGACCCTGCTGATGATGATCGCGGGGTTCGACGAGCCGACCGGCGGCCGCTTCGTCGTCGGCGGGCGCGACATCACCCACGTGCCGCCGCACAAGCGGGACATCGGCATGGTGTTCCAGAAATACGCCCTCTTCCCGCACCTGACCGCGGCCCAGAACATCGCCTTTCCACTGCGGATGCGCGGGGTGTCCCGGGCCGAGCGCGACCGGCGCGCGCGGCTCGCCCTCGACATGGTCAAACTTCCGGACCATGCCGACCGCTTTCCGGCCCAGCTTTCGGGCGGGCAGCAGCAGCGCGTCGCGCTCGCCCGCGCGCTCGTCTTCGACCCCCAGGTCATCCTGATGGACGAGCCGCTGGGCGCGCTCGACAAGAAGCTGCGCCAGCAGATGCAGCTCGAGATCAAGGAGCTGCAGCAGCGCCTGGGCGCCACGGTGATCTTCGTCACCCACGACCAGGAGGAGGCGCTGACCATGTCCGACCGGGTCGCGGTGATGAGCGAAGGCCGGGTCGAGCAGGTGGGCTCGCCGCGCGCCCTCTACGAGGGGCCGGACAGCGTCTTCGTCGCCGACTTCCTCGGCAACATGAACTTCTTCCGCGGCCGGCTGGACCATGCGACCGGCGAGGGTTGCCGCATCTCGGTCGGCGGGATCGGCATGGCCGCCCAGCCCGCCGCCGGGGCGGTGGCGCAGCCAGGCTCGCCGGTCCAGGTCGCGGTGCGGCCGGAGCGCCTGATGGTCAGCCGGGAGGAGGCCGGCACGGCCGGCATCCCGGGCCGCATCCGCCAGCAGGTCTTCAACGGCGCGAGCCTGACCGTCGTCATCGACATCGCCGACGGCACGACCGTGCAGGCGGCGGCCGATGCCCGCTCCGCCGTGGCCGAGTTGCGGCCGGGCGACCGCGTCGCCGTCGGCTGGAGCGCGGTCGACGCCCACGTCTTCGCGGACGGCCTGCCGTGACCGACGCGGCCGCCCCCGCGCTGCGCCGCCGGCCCTGGCTGCGGACGGCCCGCGCCGCGCCGGCGACCGCGGCACCGGTGTCGCGCGACCGCCTGTCGCGTCGCGCCTCGCTGCTGCTGGTGTCCCCGGCCCTGCTGCTGCTCGGCTGGGCCTTCTTCCTGCCGGTCGCCGCGCTGCTCTTCCGCAGCGTCTCCGAGCCGACCTGGACGCTGGCCCACTACGCCCGGCTGATCGACGAGCCGCTCTATCTGCGCATCATCCTGCGCACCCTGTGGATATCCGCCGGGGTCACCGTGCTGGCGCTGGTGCTCGGCTACCCGATCGCGCTGTGGATCGCCCGCGCGCGGGCCGGCGTCGCGGCCTTCGTCACGCTCTGCGTGCTCATCCCCTTGTGGACCAGCGTCCTGGTGCGCTCCTACGGCTGGATCCTGCTGCTGCAGCGCAACGGCATCGTCAACAGCTGGCTCAAGGAGTGGGGCTTCATCGACCGCTCCCTGGCGCTGCTCTACAGCGAGACGACGGTGCTGGTGGCGATGAGCCACGTGCTGCTGCCCTTCATGATCCTGCCGCTGGTGTCCTCGCTGAAGAACATCTCCCCGGACCTGGGAAAGGCCGCGCTCAACCTGGGCGCCAGCCCCTGGCGCGGCTTCGTCCACGTCACCCTGCCGCTCAGCCTGCCCGGCATCTTCGCCGGCTGCCTGATGGTCTTCGTCCTGTCGCTCGGCTTCTACATCACGCCCGCGCTGCTCGGCGGGCCGCGCACGCTGATGATCGCGACCCTGATCTCGCAGCAGGCGACCGAGATGCTGAACTGGCCCTTCGCGGGCGCCATCTCGTTCGTCCTTCTGGCATTGTCGCTCGCCATCACCTTCGCCTTCCGCAAGCTGCTCGGCGTCGAGCGGGCGGCCGCCCATGCCTAGCCTGCGCATCCGCGCCGGCGACCTGCCGCTGCGCCTGTTCGGGCTGGCCGTGCTGGCCTTCCTGCTGCTGCCGACCCTGATCATGGTGCCGGTCTCGTTCGATTCCGTGCACTTCATCCGCTTCCCGCCGCGCGACTTCTCGCTGCGCTGGTACCGGGAATATCTGGCCGACCCGGAATGGATGGCGGCGACCGTCTTCTCGCTGCAGATCGCGGCCCTGACCATGCTGGCGGCGACGGTGCTGGGCACGATGACCGCCGTCGCCCTGGAGCGCGGCCGCCTGCCCGGGCGAGAGGCGATCCGGGCCCTGCTGCTGGCGCCGCTGCTGGTGCCGCACGTCGTCGTCGCGATCGCGGTCTACCTGCAGTTCACGCCGATCGGCCTGACCGGGACGACCACCGGGTTCGTGCTGATCCACACGGCACTCGCAATCCCCTACGTGGTCCTGGTCGTCTCGGCCTCGCTCGCCCGGCTCGACCCGACGCTCGACCGGGCGGCGATGAACCTCGGCGCCTCGCCGACGCGCGCCTTCTTCGCCGTCACCCTGCCGTTGATCCGTCCCGGCATCTTCGCCGCCGCCGTCTTCGCCTTCCTCTCGTCGTTCGACGAGACGGTGGTCGCCTTCTTCATCTCCGGCGACCGCCACAAGACGCTCACCCGGAAGATGTTCGAGGACATCGACATGAACCTGTCGCCGATCATCGCGGCGGCATCGACCGTCATCGTCGTCGTGACGATCGCCCTCATGTGGCTCGGGCGATCGGCGGCGGCACAGGTGAGCAAATGAGGCGGTCCCGCCATTGGCGGCCGCCCGCAGACGAACAACGAGGAGGTCCGAAATGCGGAAGCCCATCCTGGCGATCTCGATCGCCCTCGCCGCGACCGGAGTCCCGGCCGGCGCCCAGACGCTCGAAAAGGAGTTGGTGGTCGTCGCCGCCGGCGGCCAGTTCGAGCGCTCGCTGCGCTCCAGCTTCTACCAGCCCTTCTCGGAGAAGACCGGCGTGCGCGTGACGGCAGTACCGTCGACGTTCGGCGAGCAGAACGCCAAGGTCAAGGCGATGGGCGAGATGAACGCCGTCACCTGGGACATCGTCACCAGCCACCCGATCACCACGATCTCCATGGCCGACGACTTCCTGCCGATCGACTGCGCGCGCATCCCGAACGCCGCCCGGCACGGCATCCCCAATGCCTGCCGCAGGAACTCGGTCGTGCGCACGCTGGGCGGCGGGGTGCTCACCTACATGACCAAGGAGTTCGGCGGCCGCAAGCCGGCGAGCTGGGCCGACTTCTGGGACCAGAAGGCGTTCCCCGGCCCGCGCACCCTGCCCAACATCGGCTATCCCTGGGAGGTGCTGATCCCGGCCCTGCTGGCGGACGGCGTGCCGAAGGACAAGCTCTTCCCGATGGACCTCGACCGGGCCTTCAAGGCGATGGACCGGATCAAGCCGCATGTGACGGTGTGGTGGAAGAACGCCGACCAGGCGGTCAACGCCTTCCGCAGCGGCGACGCGGTGATGGGATGGCTGTTCGACGGCCGGGTGCTGGCGCTGAAGAACGAGGGCATGGCCATCGACATGGAGTTCGACGGGGGCA
>AP019702.1:372500-1815000 GCA_006739055.1 Allostella vacuolata | reverse complement strand
CGCGCTCGAGCGATGCCAGGATGTTGGCGAGCGCCTGGCCGTAGGTGTCGTGGAAATGCACCGCCAGCTGCCCGACCGGGACCCGCCCCTCCGCCGCCGCCAGCATCGCCTGCACCTGGGCGGGCGTGCCGACCCCGATCGTGTCGCCGAGCGAGACCTCGTAGCAGCCGAGTTCCATCAGGCGCGCCGCGACATCGGCGACGGCCGCCGGCGCGACCGGCCCCTCGTAGGGGCAGGCGATGACGCAGGAGACGTAGCCGCGCACCCGCACCCCGGCCGCGCGGGCCCGCTCCGCCACCGGGGCGAAGCGCGCGAAGCTCTCGTCGATGGAGCAGTTGGTGTTGCGCTGCGCGAAGGATTCCGAGGCGGCGGCGAAGATCGCCACTTCCTCCACTTTTGCATCAAGGGCGGCCTCCAACCCTTTGATATTCGGGACGAGAACCGGATACGATACGCCCGGCCGGCGACGGATCCGGGCCAGTACCTCGGCCGTGTCGGCCATCTGCGGGACCCATTTCGGCGACACGAAGCTGCCGGATTCGACCACCGGCATGCCGGCATCCGCCAGTGCCTCGATCAGTTCCACCTTGGCCTCTGTGGTGATCGGCTGGGCCTCGTTCTGCAGCCCGTCGCGCGGCCCGACCTCCACCAACCGTACGGACGATGGCAACATCATGCTGTAAATCCTAAAACTTCCACCGCCGTTTCCTGGCGCATCGGGAAGTGGCCGGGCTGCTCCGCCATCCGGGCGAGCCAGCGCCGTATGCCGGGATAGGGCGCGAGCGGGAAGCCCCCCTCCTCCGCCAGGTCGGTGTAGGGATAGAGCGCGAGGTCGGCGATCGTCGGGCCGTCCCCGACCAGCCAGTCGGCCATGGCCAGCCGATCCTCCATGACCTGGAGCGCCCGCTCCCCGCGCAGGTGGTTGCGCCGCAGCCGCTCCTCGTCGAAGGCATCCCGGCCGGCCATGAAGCGCCGGATGTAGCGGTTCACGGCCAGTGCCGGCTCATGGCTGTACTGCTCGAAGAACATCCAGCGCAGCACCTCGGCCTGGCCCCAGGCATCGTCCGGCCAGAAGCGGGTGCCATTGGCGAAGAACTGCAGGATGGCGCCGGATTCGCCCAGCACCCGGCCGTCCTCCAGGCGCACGGCAGGAACCTTGCCGATCGGGTTGACGGCGCGGAAGGCGGCCGTCGCCGGCTCGTCGCGGGTCTGGTCGACATCGATGCGGCGGTGGGCCAGGCCGAGCCACGACCACAGCAGCCGCACCTTGTAGACGTTGCCGGACTCGATATTGCCCCACAAGGTCAGCACGGCTCGCCATCCGCCAGTTCGACCAGCTCCGCCCCCTCGTCGACCAGGTCGCCCTCGGCATAGCGCAACCCGCCGACCACGCCGACCACCGGCGCCTTGATGGTGTGCTCCATCTTCATCGCCTCCAGGACCAGAAGCCCCTGGCCCGCCGCCACCCGGTCCCCGACGGCGACCAGCACCCGCGTCACCCGCCCCGGCATCGGCGCGGTCAGCCGCCCTGCCCCGGCCTCGGCCGCCGCGGGCGGCGCCAGGGGGTCGAGGAGCGTCAGCCGATGGCTCGCGCCCGCGCCGAAGATCTGGATCTGCTCGCCCACCCGGACCGCGGCGAGGGTGCGGCGGCGGCCGTCCAGATCCACCGCCAGCCGGCCATCGGGAAGATGGCGGCCGTCCGCGGCAACGGTTCCGCCGGCGATCTCCAGCCCCCAGCCCCTGTCGGCATAGACGACATCCACGGGCATCGTGGCGCCGCCGTCGCGGAACAGCAGCCGGCGCCGGGCACGCTCGCCGATCCGCCACCCGTCGGCCGTGGCCCAGGGCGAGGGGTCGCGGGCGGCCTCCTCCCGCTCCTGGACCAGGACCAGGAGGGCCGCCGCAGCCAGGGTGTCGCGGTCGGCGGGCGTGGCCTCCGGCGACAGGTCGGCGCGGTGGCGGGCGATGAAGCCGGTGTCGAGATCGGCAGCGGCGAAGGCCGGGTGACCGACGATCCCGGCCAGGAAGTCGCGGTTGGTCACAACGCCGACCACCTCGGTCGCCGCCAGCGCCGCACCCAGCCGCCGGATCGCCTCGTCGCGGTCGCTGCCATGGGCGACGATCTTGGCGATCATCGGGTCGTAGTGGATCGAGACGGCGTCGCCCTCCGCCACGCCCGCATCGACCCGCACGCCGGCGATCCCCTGCGGCAGGCTCAGGTGGGCGAGGCGGCCGGTGGCGGGACGGAAATCCTGGGCCGGGTCCTCGGCATAGAGCCGCGCCTCGATCGCATGACCGCGGATCGAGAGCGCCTCCTGCGCGAACGGCAGCGGCTCGCCCGCCGCCACCCGCAGCTGCCATTCGACCAGGTCGAGCCCGGTGATCATCTCCGTCACCGGGTGCTCGACCTGAAGGCGGGTGTTCATCTCCATGAACCAGAAGTCATCGCCCTCGGCGATGAACTCGACCGTGCCCGCGCCGCGATAGCCGATGGCGCGGGCAGCCGCCGTCGCCGCCTCGCCCATCGCCTGCCGGCGCGCCGCGGTCATGCCCGGGGCCGGCGCCTCCTCGATCACCTTCTGGTGGCGACGCTGGATGGAGCAGTCGCGCTCGAACAGGTGCAGCACCCGGCCATGCGCGTCGGCGAAGACCTGCATCTCGATGTGGCGGGGCCGGGTCAGGTACTTCTCGACCAGCAGGCGCCCGTCGCCGAAGGCCGAGGCGGCCTCGCGCGCCGCGCCCTCGATCGCGGCGGCCAGTTCGTCCGGCCCCTCGACCACACGCATGCCGCGGCCACCGCCGCCGGCCGAGGCCTTGATCAGCACCGGATAGCCGATCCGCGCGGCCGCCGCTTCCAGCACGGCCGGGGACTGGTCCTCGCCGTGGTAGCCCGGCACGACCGGTACGCCGGCCGCCTCCATCAGCGCCTTGGCCGCGCTCTTCGAGCCCATGGCCCGGATCGCGTCGGGCGGCGGCCCGACGAAGACGGCGCCGTCCGACGCCACCGCCTCGGCGAAGCCAGCATTCTCCGACAGGAAGCCGTAGCCCGGATGCACGGACTCCGCACCCGAGGCGCGGATCGCCGCCACCAGCGCCGGAATCGACAGATAACTGTCGCGGGCAGCGGCCGGGCCGATGGCCCAGGCCTCGTCGGCGCTGCGCACATGGAGCGCGTCGCGGTCGGCCTCGGAATAGACCGCGATGGTGCGCAGGCCGAGCCGCCGGGCGGTCGCCATCACCCGGCAGGCGATCTCGCCGCGGTTGGCGACCAGGATCGAGCGGAACATCGTCCGGCTCAGGCGCCGCGCCAGGCGGGCCGGCGCTTCTCCAGGAAGGCCGCCACGCCCTCGCGACCCTCCCGGCCGGCGCGCAGGGTGGCGATCCGGGTCGCCGTGTCCTCCACCATCGCCTCGTCGACGGGACCGCTCGCGACCCGCCGGATCAGGTTCTTGGAGGCCGCCTGCGCCTCCGGCCCGCCCTCGGCGAGCGCCGCCAGGATGCGGCCGCCCGCGGCCTCCAGCTCCTCGCGCGCGGCGATCTGGTGGACGAGGCCGATGCGCAGCGCCTCGCCCGCGTCGAAGCGCTCGGCCGTCAGGAAGTAGCGCCGCGCCTGGCGGGCGCCGATCGCGGCCACGACATAGGGGCTGATGGCGGCGGGCAGCAGGCCGAGCCGCACTTCGGACAGGGAAAAGACCGCTTCCGGCACGGCGACCGCAATGTCGCAGCAGGCCACGAGGCCGACCCCGCCGCCATAGGCGGCCCCCTGGACCAGCCCCACCGTCGGCTGCGGCATGCCGTCCAGCACCCGCAGCAGCTGCGCCAGCCGGCGGGCATCCTCGAGGTTCTGGTCCTCGGAATAGCCGGCGGTGCGTTTCATCCAGTTGAGGTCGGCGCCGGCCGAGAAGCTGCGGCCGTTGGCGCACAGCAGGACCGCCCGCACCGCGCGGTCGCCGGCCAGGCGCTCGAAGACGCCCGTCAGCTCCAGGATCAGCCGGTCGTCGAAGGCGTTGTGCACCTCCGGCCGGTTGAGGGTGACTCGGGCGACATGCCCGCTGACGGAGACGAGGACGGTGCCGGCCATCGCTGCGCTTGCCCCTTGGTGCGGGAACAAATCAACCGAAGGTCCGGCGCGCCGTCTGAAGATCCGGCTTCGCCCGCCCCCGAACGCCCCGGACGATGTTCGTCCGCGCTTCGAGCGTCAAGAGGCGAGCGAGGGTCGAGCGGAGACCCTCAGCTGGAAGCGATGCGATCGCCGCAGGCGGATGCCACCTGCCGGCTGGGATCCTTGGTGCCGGGCATCGTCGCCCAGCCGTTCTTCATCACGATCTCGGCCCGGCCATAGGAGGCCGCCGCCTTCAGCGCCGTCACGCGCTCGGCCACCAGCGGGTCACGGCGAGACTGGTCGACACAGATCCCGGCCAATGCCGCCACCACCGCAGTATCGGCGCGGTCGGCCGCCTGCTGGCGTGCCGTTCCACCGGTAACCCACCCACCCCACGAAAAACCGACGATCGCGATCGCAACAGCGCCTAGAAAAGCGCCATACAGGCCAGGACGAAGCCATTCGGGAGTCTTCATGGATATGATACCTTTCAAAAGCCATATCAGTAGAATTCACGCATCTACACGGCACTACATAACACGAAATCCGATCAAATTCTCAGTTATTATTTGACATTGTCCCGAACTGGACAGGCATAGCCGTGACCGGCGGTGCGTCGCGACTCCCGCGTCCGTGCCGCAATGCCGCTCCGGACGGCGCCTTCGACACCGGTTCGGCTTGCAACCGGCGCGCCGACGTGCCAAATGCAGGGACATTCATCGGTGTCGTCGCCCGGGAGGAGTGCGTTCCCTCCCGCGGCGGTGCACCCCGAGGCGGGACGGCCGGCTTGGCCGGCGTCCATCCACCGGATCGATGCCCGTTACCATCTGGTGCCCTCCGGGCGCCCGCGCCGTCGTTGGCGGCGCCCACAGAAAGGCGAACATGCAGGTTTTTGTTCGGGACAACGACGTCAATGGCGCTCTGCGTGTCCTCAAGAAGAAGATGCAGCGCGAGGGCGTGTTTCGCGAGATGAAGCAGCGCCGCGCGTACGAGAAGCCGTCCGAGCGCGCCGCGCGCGAGAAGGCGGAAGGCGTGCGCCGCCGCCGGAAGGCCCTGCGCAAGCGCATGGAGCGCGAGGGCTACTGAGCGCCGACCGGAAGGAGGCCCCCGCAATGGCTCCTCCCCCGAAGCCGCGTGGCCGCGGCGCGATCCAGCCGCGGCCATCCCGAGCGTTCGAAGCACCGGCCGCCATCGAGCTCTTCCGCGTGATCGGACGGCGGCCCAGCAACGTCTGGGTCGACAATTCCGGTGCATTGGCCGCCCCTGGGCCGAACAGCCAGCGCCTGCGCGAGTTCGTCTGCTGGCGGACCCGCAGCAATGCCGGGGACCAGATCCAGGAGCGGATCGGCGGCTTCTTCGTCGTCACCGCCAACGATTCCTGCCACCCGATCCTGCTGACGCCGCCGGAGCCGCTGGCCCCCGAGACGGCGTTCGTCCACGCCCAGACCGCCCAGGCGCGCGATACTGCCCGGGTGGCCGAGCTGGTGGCGGAGGGCAAGCTGATCGAGGTGGTCGGCCGCCGGCCGAAGACGCCCCCCTCGCGGCCCGGTGACACGCTGCTGCCGGAGGACCATCCGCTGGTCGTCGACCAGCGGCCGGACGTGCTGGACGAGACGCCGGCCTTCCCGCGCCGCGCCGGCGGCGGGCGCAGCTGGTCCTGACAGGGCTGCTCCTGACAGGGAAGGGGCCCGGCCAGCGCGCCGGGCATTGAAGGTCGCTGCCCCCGTCCCGATGTCTGCTGCCGGCCGCCGTGCCGGTGGTCGATGGAGGGGGAGTTCGGGGATGAGCGTCGAGATCTATTGGGGCAGCGGCAGCCCGTTCGCCTGGCGGGTGCTCCTCGCCGCCGAGGTCAAGGGCGTGCCCTACACCTCGCACCTCCTGTCGTTCCAGGCGCGCGACCACAAGGCCCCGGCCTTCCTCGCCATCAATCCGCGCGGCAAGGTGCCGGTCCTGAAGGACGGGGACCGGGTGGTGACCGAGTCGATGGCGATCATGCACCACCTGGATGCGATCGGCGGCGGGCCGTCCCTGTTCGGCACCACCGCCGACGAACGCACCGCGGTGTGGGAATGGTCGAGCCGCATCCTCTATGACCTGGAAGAGGCGGTCGACGCCTTCACCCGGCCGCTGATCTTCGCCAAGCCCGGCTCGAACCCCGGCGAAGCGGCCATGGCCGCCCTGCCCCGCCTGCAGGCCGAGCTGGCCGGGTTCGAGGCCGTGCTGGCGGACCGCAAGTGGCTGTGCGACGGCGACGCGCCGAGTGCGGCCGATCTCGCCGCCTTTCCCTTCCTGATGAACATCGGCCGCGCGGTCGGCAAGGATGCCGCCCGCGGACTCGAGCTGCCGTTCACGCCCCTATCGGCGCACTACCCGAACCTCGCCGCCTGGCAGGCGCGGATCGAGGCCCTGCCCGGCTACGAGCGGACCTATCCGCCGCACTGGCGCGAGGGCTGAGGGAGCCGGCGCAGCAGCGAGACGGTGAGGAACACCGCGGCGCCCGAGATCAGGGTGGCGGCCACGAACAGGGCCGGATAGCCGAAGCGGTCGGCAATCGCACCCGCCATCATCGAGCCGGCCAGGTAGACCACCACCTGGGCGCAGGCGAGGATCGTGAAGTCGGTCCCCGGCTGCGCGCGGGAGGCTGCGGCCATGAACAGGCTGTAGAGCGCCACGATCTCCATGTAGCGGATCATGGTCTGGAAGCCGGCCGCCCCCAGCAGCGCCCACATGCCGGTCACCGGCCCCAGCGCGTGGAGCGAGAAGAGCAGGAAGCAGAGCGTGCGCAGCACGCCCAGCAGCAGCAGGGTGCCGCTGGTGCCCGTCCGCCGCACCAGGATCGCCGCCACCGCCGAACCGGCGATGCCCGCCGTCGCGGCCGAGATGCCGCTCAGATAGCCGATGGCCGAAAGCGGCAGTCCGGCATCGACCAGGTAGGCCCCCTCCATCGACTTCACCAGCCCCTCGCTGGCGCGATAGGTCAGCGCCACGACCAGCACGGTGACCGCCTGGGGCTGGCGCAGGAAGGCGGCCAGCGATGGCCTGGGCCCGGGCGACACCCCCGCCCGCGTGTCGTCATCCTCCGGCATGAAGGCGATGGCGACCAACGGCAGGGCCGAGATCGCGGCCATCGCCAGCACCGTCGCCTGCCACCCGAAATGCTCATAGAGGATGAGCGAGCCGGTGCCGCCGACGATGACGCTGGCCGCGACCGCCCCGCCCTGGATGGCGTTGCCGACCGCCCGGTCCTCCTGCCGGAGGGCAAGCGTCGCATATCCGTCGGTGGCGATGTCCTGGGTCGAGGTGAGGAGCGCGATGGCCAGCCCGATCGCGAAGATGGCGCCGAGATCGACCGGCTCGACCAGGGCGAGTGCTGCGATCGCCACCACGGTGCCGAGCTGGGTCGGCAGGATCCAGCCGCGGCGATGGCCGATCGCCAGCGGCCGGATGCGGTCGACCAGCGGCGCCCACAGGAACTTGATGGTGAGCGGGATCATGAGCACCGCCAGCATGCCGATCGCCGTGCGGGACACGCCGAGCTGGCGCAGGATCGGCGGCACCGCCGCCACCAGCAGGTAGCCGGGGATGCCCTGGGCCAGGTAGAGGCCGGCCAGGACCGCGAAGAGGCGCAAGGGGGCCCGCCGCGGCGGCGCCCCTGCCGCGGCGGCGCTCACCCCTGCCCCGCCGGCGCCAGGTGGCGGCGGACGAACGCGAAGCCTTCCGTCCGGTCGGCGGTGACATGGACCGGGAACGACCAGAAGCGCTGGAACGATGCCTTGGTCCGCGGGTCCGGGTCGGCGCGGACGATGGCAAGCGCCCGGCACGCCTGGTTCAGGTGGCTGCGGGTCGCCTTGGCCCAGGCCGCCTGGCGCACCTCGCCGGCACGGGTCAGGTGGCGATAGCCGGCGAGCTCGACGACCATGGCGAAGGGCCCCGCCATCCGCCCGATCCGGTCGAGCGCGTCGAGATAGCGGTCCTCGTCGGCATCCTCCTGGGGGAGGCGCAGCGTCAGGTGCACGACGCCGTCCGCGCCCGGATCCAGCTCGATCATGTCAGAAGGTCGCCTTGTAGCCGAGCGAGACCACGCGCCCGAAGCCGTTGATGGCGATCGTCCGGGTGGCCGTCGCGGTCGGGTTCACATAGTCGGTGTCGAAGAGGTTGTGGATGCCGAGCGTGATGTCGCCCGGCCCCAGGCGATAGCTGGCCAGGACGTTGACCAGCGCCGCGCCCTCGATCTCCGCGGCCGCGTCGGTGCGGTCGCGGCCGGAGAAGAACTCCAGCTCCGAGCGCAGGTTGAGCCCGTTCTCGAACACGTATGTCCCATAGACGAGGCCGCGCCAGGGGGTGGCGATGCGGTTGTTGGGCAGCCACGAGTCGATGCTGCCGTCGCCGTCCCGGTCGTAGCGGCCCTCGCGGTAGGACAGGACCGTGCCGACCGTGAAGGCGTCGCCGACATGCCACCAGCCGGTGCCCTCGAAGCCCCAGATGTGCTCCTTCTGCTGCGACACCCGGTTGGATGCGACGTCGTAGTTGACCCCGTGGTCGGAGGTGGAGAGGAAGGCCGACAGGGTGCCGCCGAACCGCGCCCACTTGCCGCGCAGGCCGACCTCGTAGTTGTTCACCAGCTGCGGCTCGGGCGCGAAGTTGCTGTAGCTGACCGAGTAGTCCGGCGGCGCCGCGCCCGGGCAGACCAGGCTGCCATAGGCGTCGCACAGCTCGGCGCTGCTGTTGGCGCCGGCTCTGCGGGTGAAGCCGCCGATGTCGGTCAGCGAGAAGCCCTGCGAGAAGCCGCCGAAGACCTGGACGTTCCGCGTCACCTCGTATGTGGCGCCGAGGTTGAAGGTCAGCGCGTCGTACTCGAACTTGCCACCGAGCACGTCGATCGCCGGATAGGCCCGGTTGATGTAGTAGATGGCCGGGCGCTCGTAGTCGTCGATGTTGAGGAAGAAGCGTTCGTAGCGGGCGCCGCCGCGCACCGTCAGCCGGTCGGTCACCGGCACGTCGAGCTGCGCGAAGGCGGCGACCGAATGCTGCTTCATCGGGCTGATGATGTCCCAGCCGTTGGTCAGCTTCTGGGTCGTGTCGTCATGGGTATAGTCGGCGCCCCAGCTGAGCCGCATGCCCTGGTGGATCGCGTCGAGCGGCGTGTCGACCGTGACGTTCAGGCCGATGCGCTCGCTGTAGAGCGTGCCCTGGCCGAAGTCGGCGCCGGGGCTGAGCGGGTTGCCGGAGTAGTAGACCTGATTGTTCACGACCGGGTCGAAGCGCGTGAAGGGGGAGCGCTTGGCCATGTCGTTGTAGAAGGCCTTCACCTCGAGCGCGCCCAGCACGAAGTCGCTGCGGTTGTAGCGGGCGGTCAGGTACTTGGAATCCTCCTGCAGCGACTGTCCGTAGTAGGGGCTGGAGACGTCGGGCGTGGCCGGCCGGGTCGTGTAGCTGGTGAACCAGTCGGGCCGCTGGTCGAGATAGGTCCACTCGCCCGTCAGCTCGAAGCGGCTGGTACCGGCCTCGTAGCCGGCCCGGCCATAGAGGTTGGCATACTCGTAGCGGTCGCCGCCCCCCTGCCCCAGCATGCCGTCCGACGGCAGCTCGTTGCCCTTGCCGTCATAGGTCCGTCTCGCCTTGCGGCCGGTGGCGGAGACGAGATAGTCGAAGTTCTGCAGCTTCTGCGACAGCGAGACCGACGCCTCCGGGGCGATCGAGCGGCCGACATCGGCGGTGAAGGCACGCATGGTGGTCGACGCGGTCACCGTCGGACGGTCGGAGGTCGCCTTGCGGGTGATGAAGTTGATGGTGCCGCCGGTGGCGCCGGTGCCGTTGACGCTGGTGGCGCCGTTCAGCACCTCGATGCGCTCGACCGTGTTGAGGTCGATCAGCGACAGGGTGCGCGAGACGTCGCGCAAGGGCGTGTTGCGCGGCACCCCGTCGACCATGATCAGGACGCTGCGCCCGCGGAAGGTCATCGACGCGCCGGAGATGGTCTGGTTCGGCACCGAGAAGCCCGGCACCAGCTTGGAGATCAGCACCGCGGCGTCGTTGGTGACCGCCATCTGCTCGCGGATGTCCTCCGGCCCGATCACCTGGACCGAGCCCGGGATGCTGGACACCGGCCGCTCGGCACGGGTCGCGGTCACCGTCAGCGGCGCCAGGGTGACGGCACCGTCGGCCGCCTGGGCGAACGCCGCAGCCGGCAGCAGGGGAATTCCGGCCGCGAGGCCGAGCGGAAGCAGGGCGCGGCTGCTCGCCGTCGCCAGGATACGACGCATGGACCTTCTCCTGACCGTCCACGCCCGTCCGGCCGAGGTCCCGTCCGGAGCAGGCGGACGTTGGCCCTCGCCGACGCGCGGGAAGTCGTCTAAACAGGTGGCTCTGGGTCTGTTCTAGAGCGTCCTGTCTCGGCAAGCTTGGACAAGAGCGTCAACGAATGGGTCTGGAGCGAACACCTGCAGCCGGCATCACGGCCGTGCACTTCGTCGCCGCCGAACACTCGCCCCTGGAGGGCCGGTGGGCGTTCCGCCGGATGCTGTCCGAACTGCTGGGCGAGGTGGAGATCGAGGCCGACGGGGCCGATCCGGTCTGCCTGCGCGGGATGGTCTGCCGCCTGTCGCGGCTGTGCGTCGCCACCTGCTTCCTCGCGTCCCGGCCGACCGCGCTTCGCCATGGCGGCGCGGCGGGCGAGGCCGACATCCTGATGGTGCGCAGCATGGAAGGGCCGCTGGTCGTGCGCCAGGGCGGCCATGCAGTGACGGCCGAGCCGGGCGAGCTGGTCTTCCTTGCCGCCTTCCTGCCCTTCGAGTGGGAGCTGCCGCTGGGCGGCCGGATCGACTGCGCCCGGCTGCCGGCGTCGGCGATGCGGATGGCCGACGGGCAACTCGGCCGGGTCCTGCTGCGGGCCATCCCGCGTGAATTCCCGCCCCTGCAGCTCCTCGTCACCTACGGCGCCTACCTGCTGATGCGCGGCCCGCATTCGCGGCAGGAGGCCGAGATGGCCCAGGCGCACTTCAACGAGCTGCTGCCGCTGGTGGTGGGCTACCTGCGCGGCGAAGCGCCGCCGCCGGCCCGCTCGGCCCGCCTCGGCCGGATCAAGGGCGAGATCGACGCCCACCTGTCGCACCCCGACCTGACGGCCGGCATGATCGCCCGGATGCACGGGGTGACCGTGCGCTACGTCCAGCGCCTGTTCCAGGACGAAGGCACCACCTTCTCGCGTTTCGTGCTGGATCGGCGGCTGGCGGCCGCCAGGCGGATGATCGAGCAGGACGACGACCGCCGGCCGATCAGCACCATCGCCTACGAGGTCGGCTTCGGCGACCTGTCCTACTTCAACCGCGCCTTCCGCCAGCGCTACGGCCAGGCGCCGTCGGAGGTCCGGCGGCGGTAGGCTGGACGACAGCCGGTGCGTCCCTCGACTGCGCTCGGGATGAGGAAATTTCCTTTATTCCACAAGTGCTTCCGCCAATTGAGACGGCCCTCATCCCGAGCGAAGTCGAGGGACGCTACGACCGTTGGGCCGGCGCCCCCTACCCCGCCGCCCCCGCCCCGCAGCAGGTGGAGCGGCGCAGGCGGCGCTCGCCGCGCGCGCTCAGGACCGAGCGCAGGAGCAGCCGCAGGCCGCGGTCGACATACTCGTCGACCTCCATCTCGCGGGCGAAGCGCCATGCCTTCAAGGCCCAGCCGTGGGAGAACATGACGATCTGGTGGGTGAACAGCTCGACATCGACCGCCTCGAACAGGCCGGCATGGATGCAGTCGCGGATGCAGGCGGCGATCAGCTCGTTGGTCTCGACCTCGGTCTGCTTGATGAGGTCACGCCGCTCCTTGCGCAGCGACTTCGTCTCCCGATAGGCGAGCACGGTCGCAGCCACCGATTCCCCGTTCACCCGGCAATAGGTGCGCACGGCGGTGCAGAAGCGGTCGAGCGGCTCGCTCACCCCTTCCAGCGCATGGGGGATGCGGGCCTTGTAGCTGTCGAGGACCTGGGCCAGAGCCAGGTACAGCAGGTCCTCCTTGTCTTCCACATACTGGTAGATCAGGCCGATGCTGACATTGGCGCGCACGGCCACGTCGCGGATGGTGGTCGTGTGGTAGCCGCGCTCGCTGAACAGCTCGATCGCCGCCTCGGTCAGCTGCTGGCGGCGACGCTGCACCAGTTCGGGATCGTCAACCTTGCTCTTGATGGTGTCGGCCAAAATCCGCCTCTGAAGGAATGAACGGGCCCGGGGCGGCGCACGCCCCGGGCCCCGTCGTCTAGCCGGGATGCAAGGGCGATGCCCCTGCCGTCACCCCGGCATCTTGCAGGCTGCGTCGGCCGGCGGGGTCGCCGTCTCGGGCGGCACCGACATGGTGATGATCGGCTTCAGCTTGCCGTCCTTGTCCCCGACATAGCCGAAGAAGTTGGGGCCGACCAGCTGGTGGTCCTCCTTGCGCATGAGCTGCTTGCCGAGGATGGTGTCGAAGGTGGTGCCCTCCATCGCCTTGGCGACGTCGGCCGGCTTGCTGCTCTTGGCCCGGGCGATCGCCTGCAACAGCACCTGCATGCCGATATAGGTCTCGCCCTCGAAGTTGGTCGGCTCGGCGCCGGGATACTTCTTCGCCCAGTCGGCGACGAACTTCTTGTTGGCCGGCGTGTCGAGGGTCGAGCTGTAGTTGATGATGCCCCAGATGCCCCTGGACACCTCGCCCAGCGTCTTCACCGTGTTGTCGGTGACGAAGCTGACGCCGGCGGTGAAGACCGTGTCGAACAGGCCGAACTGCTTGGCCTGGGTCGCGAAGTTGATGGCATCGCGGCCGGCCAGCGCCACCCACAAGCCTTGGGCGCCCGAATCCTTGATCTTCTGGATGTAGGGGGCGAAGTCGTTGCTGCCGAAGGGCGAGTAGTTCTCCGAGACGATGGTGCGCTTGTTGGCCTGGGCCGACTTGATGAAGCTGGCGCCCGAATCCCGGCCCCAGGCGATGTCGGCGGCCATGATCGCCCACTTCGTCTCCTTGCGCCCGGCCAGCCACGGGGTGACCACGGCGCCGTCGGCGGCGTCGAGCCGGTTGGCGCGGAACATGCGCGGCTGGCAGGCCGACCCGGTGATCTGGTTCGCCTTGTTGATGGTCGAGATATAGAGGGCGTCCCAGCGCTGCAGCATCGGGCCCATGGCCAGCCCCTCGCCCGAGGCAACCGCGCCGATCAGCAGCTTGTAGCCTTCCAGCGCCAGCTTCTCGCCCTGGCGGCGGGCGAGGTCCGGCTTGGCCTCGGTGTCGAGGAAGCGCACCTCGACCTTGCGGCCGTCGATGCCGCCCGCGGCGTTCGCCTCCTCCACCGCGAAGACCACGGCGCGGCGCGACTGGTCGCCCAGGTCGGCATAGGTGCCGGTCAAGGCCGTCGGCACGCCGATCTTGATCGTCTCCTGCGCCGCCGCGGGGGCGGCTGCCGCCAGCACGGTCGCCGCGGCCAAGCCCATCCGCCTCATCCAAACCGTCTGCATTCTGAAGTCTCCTTCCCTGGGGTCTCTTCTGTTCCCTGGGCCGCAGCGTCAGACCGCGACGTGCCGCTTCAGGGTCTCCATCGACAGGCCGGCCAGCTCGCCCGCCTCGATCACCGTCCCCTTGGAGAGGACGTAGTAGCGATCGGCCACCCGGCGGACGAGGCCGAAGTTCTGCTCGATCAGCAGGATGCCGGTGCCCTCCGCGGCCAGCCGGCGGAAGATGTCGGCCAGTTCGTCGACGATGACCGGGGCCAGCCCCTCGCTCGGCTCGTCCAGCACCAGGAGGGCGGGATTGGCCATCAAGGCGCGGCCGATCGCCAGCATCTGCTGCTGCCCGCCGCTCAGGGCCGTGCCCGGGGTATCGGCGCGCTCGCGCAGGATCGGGAACAGCTCGAACACCCGCTCCATGTTCCAGGCGCCGGGCCGGCCGACGGCCGCACCCAGCAGCAGGTTCTCGCGGATCGTCAGGCCGGGCACGATGCGCCGGCCCTGCGGCACCACGGCGATGCCGCTGCGCGCCGCGGTGAAGTGCTGGAATCGGCTGGCGGTGCGCCCGGCCAGGTCGACCTCGCCGCGGCGGATGGTGGCGATGCCGAGGAACGAGTTGACGATGGTCGTCTTGCCGACCCCGTTGCGCCCCAGGATCGCGACCCGCTCCTCCGGCCGGATCTCGAAGGTGACGCCGTGCAGGACCTGGGCCCGCCCGTAGTAGGAATCGACGTCGCGGAAGGCGAGCAGGCTCATTCCACCGTGCTCCCGAGATAGGCGGTGATGACCTCGGGGATGCGGCGGATCTCGTCCGGCGTGCCGTCGGCCAGGATCTTCCCCAGGTGCAGCACGGTCACCCGGCTGCAGATGGAGAAGATCACCTCCATGTCGTGCTCGACCAGCAGCACGGTGACGCCCCAGCGCCCGGCCAGGTCGCGCAGGATGCGGGCCAGCACCATCGATTCCTGCATCGACAGGCCGGCCGCCGGCTCGTCCAGCAGCAGGACCCTGGGCCGCCCGACGAGCGCCAGCGCCAGGTCGAGGCGGCGCTGGTCGCCGTAGGAGACGTCGGCGGCGCGGCGATGGGCGAGGTCGGCCAGGCCCAGCTCGGCCATCACCTCGTCGCTGTTGTCGCGCTCCGCGGTCGCCGCGGCCAGGCGGATCTGCTCGTCGATGGTCAGGTCGGGGAAGATGTTGGTGCGCTGGAACGAGCGCGCCAGCCCGGCCCGCCGCCGCTCGACCGCGCCGAGTGCGCTGATGTCGCGCCCGTCCATCGTCACCTGGCCGCTCCAGCTCTGGGCGCGGCCGGACAGCACGTCCATCAGGGTCGACTTGCCGGCGCCGTTGGGGCCGATCAGGCCGCGGATCTCGCCCTGCGGGACCGCGATCGAGACGTTGTCGAGGGCCGCGAAGCCGCCGAAGCGGCGGGTCAGCGCGGTTCCCTCGATCGCCCAGGCGGATCCGGTCACGACGGCCTCCTTCCGCCCAGGCGTGCGCCGAGCCAGACCAGGACGCCGCCGACGCCGCGCGGCAGCAGCACCGTCACCAGGATCAGGGTGATGCCGATCACCGCCGGCCAATGGTCGGTGAAGTCGCCGGCCGCGTTCTTGATGAAGAAGAAGATGACGCCGCCCAGGGCCGGGCCCCAGACCAGCCGCGGGCCGCCGATGATCGCCATGATCAGCGCCTCGCCGGACAGGCTCCAATGCAGGGTGCCGGGCGACACGAAGCCGTTGTAGAGCGCGAACAGGAGCCCGGCCAGGGCCGCGATCGCCGCCGAGACGGCGTAGATGATGGCCCGCGGCAGCACCGTCCGATAGCCGATGTAGCGCGCCCGCTCCTCGTTCTCGCGGATCGCCAGGGTGAGCGTGCCGAAGCGGCTGCGGCACAAGAGCCACAGGCCGAGAATGACGGCGATCAGCGCCACCCAGCAGACCAGGAACATGCTGGCCGGCTGCTGGAAGGTGGCCATGTCGATGCCGAACACGCGGGCCGGAAAGGCGATCGCCATGCCGTCGTCGCCGTTCGCCAGCTCGCGCCACTTCAGGACCAGCTCGTGGAAGGCCTGGGCGACGGCCAGCGTCAGCATCGAGAAGGCGACGCCGGTGATGCGGACAATGACCACGCCCAGCGCCAGGGCGAACAGGGTGGGCAGCGCGACCGCCAGGATGATCGCCGCCTCCGCCGGCAGGCCGAACTTGATCAGCAGCGCGGTCGCATAGGCGGACAGGCCGAAGAAGGCGGCATGGCCGAAGCTGACGGTGCCGTTCTGGCGGACCAGGAAGCCGACGCCGGTCGCCAGCACCGCGTTGATCGCGGCCTGGGTCATCAAGGTCAGGAACAGGGGCGACTGCACGACCGCAGGCAGGGTGCAGCCCGCCGCCCCGATCGCCAGCAGGGCGAAGAGGAAGCCCATGCGGCGCGGCCGGGTGGGCGCGCCGGCGACGATGTCGGTCATGCCCGGCCCCCCGCCAGCCCGGTCGGCCGCCAGATCAGCACCGCCACCATCAGCAGGAACGGGATCAGCGAGGCCGCCCAGGGGATGTAGACGATGCCGAAATTGTGCACCTGGCCGATCAGCAGGGCGGCGATGAAGGCGCCCGAGAAGCTGCCGAGCCCGCCCACCACCACCACGATGAAGCTGTCGATCAGGATGAAGCTGCCCATCGACGGCGACAGCGCCATCAGGGGGGCGGCGATGGTGCCGGACAGGCCGGCCAGCCCGGCGCCGATGGCGACCACGGCCGCGCTGACCCGGTCGGTGTCGACCCCCTGCATCCCGGTTGTCACCGGATCGACGCTGGAGGCGCGGACATAGAGGCCGATGCGGCTGAAGCGCAGCCACAGGCTGAGGCCCGCCGCCACCAGCACCGCCACCACGATCACCATCAGCCGGTAGACCGGGAAGGTCTCGCCCACGATCGAGACGGTGCCGGACAGGAGCGGCGGGGCGGCCAGCGACAGGAAGTCCTTGCCCCAGATGGTCTTGACCACGTCCTCCAGCACCAGCAGCAGGCCGAAGGTGACGAGCACGGTCGAGATCGGGTCCTCGTGCTGCAGCGGGCGGAAGACGAAGCGGTCGAGGATCACCCCCAGCAGCGCCAGGACGACGATCGAGACCGGCAGGGCGACCCAGAAGCTCGAATAGGCGGCGACCGTGAAGGCGACGTAGCCGCCGACCATGAACAGGCTGCCATGGGCGAAGTTCACCACCCGGCGCAGGCCGAAGATCAGCACCAGCCCGACCGCCAGGATGTAGAGCAGCCCGCCATAGACGAGCCCGTTCAGGATGTTGATCACCATGGCGCCCGCCTCCGGCGCGGTCCGGCATGGGCCGGCCTCGCCGCGGTCGGGCCGCGCCGGCTGGACGCTGGCCTCGGCATCTTCCCTCTGTCCTCCCCCCGTGCGGCCGATTCCTGGCCGCTTCGTTGACTGAATGATGGTTCATTCACTTGGCGCAAGTCAATGTCCCGCCGCGCCGGCCGGTCGATCAGGTGGCGGTGAATCCCCCGTCGACATGGAGGATCTGGCCGGTGACGAAGGCCGATGCCGGCGAGGCGAGGAAGACCAGCGCGCCCGCCAGGTCCTCCGGCTGGCCGAGCCGGCCGAGCGGCATCCGCGCCAGCACCGCGCCGTAGACCTGCGGCTGCGTCTCGATCAAGTGGCGGTTGAGGTCGGTCACGAACACGGTCGGCGCCACCGCGTTGACGGTGATCCCCTTGGGCCCCAGTTCCACCGCCATCGCCCGCGTCAGGTTGGCGACCGCGGCCTTGGCGGCGCAGTAGGGCGAGCGGTTGGGGATGCCGTGCGAGGCCAGGATCGAGGCCATGTTGATGATGCGGCCGGCGCTGCGCGCGATCATCTGCGGGGCGAGGGCGCGGACGCACAGCCAGGTGCCCTTGGCGCTCACGTCCATGACGCTGTCCCAGGCGTCCTCCTCCAGCTCCGTCACCGTCGCGGTCGAGATGACCCCGGCATTGTTGAACAGGATGTCGACCCGGCCGAAGGCGTCGAGTGCCCGGGCGGCCATGGCCTCGACCGAGGCCCGGTCGGCGACGTCGGCCGGCACCGCCAGCGCGCGCCGTCCGGTGGCGCGCAGCTCGGCCGCCACCGCCTCGGAACGGTCGACGTCGCGCGCGGCGATCACCACGTCGGCGCCGGCCGCGGCGAAGGCCCGCGCGCCGAGCGCACCCAGGCCGCGGTTGCCGCCGGTCACCAGCGCCACCTGCCCGTCGAGCCGGAAACTGGGAAAGCTCATGGTCGGTCGGTCCCTTCTGCGTCAGCTGGCCATCTGGCCGCCGTCGACCGGCAGGGCGACGCCGGTCAGCATGCGGGCCTCGTCGGAGGCGAGGAACAGCGCGGCGTTGGCGGTATCCTCCGGCTCCGGCATGCGGCCGAGCGGAATGGTGGCGCGGAAGCGGCGGCGCGCCTCGTCCATGTCGTCCGCCATGCCGGGCAGGAAATGCGGCAGCATCGGCGTCTCGGTCACGGTCGGGCAGACCGCGTTGACCCGGATGTTGGCCGGGGCCAGTTCCAGCGCCAGGCTGCGGGTCAGCCCGACGATGCCGTGCTTGGCGACGGTGTAGATGCTGAAGTTGGGCTTGGCCTTGATCCCCTGCAGCGAGGAGGTGAAGAGGATCACCGCGCCGGCCGGCCGGGCGGCACCCGCCCGGCGCAGCGCCGGCAGGGCCGCCTGGGTCATCTTCATCGCCCCCATCAGGTTGACGCCGACCACCCGTTCCAGGGTCGCGTCGTCGGCCGTCTCGAAGGCGCCGGCGAAGGGGCCGCCGGCATTGTTGTGCAGGATGTCGAGCCCGCCGAACTCCGCCTCGGCGGCCGCCACCGCGGCCTCGTTCTGGGCCCGGTCGGTGTGGTCGCAGGCGATGAAGGCCGCGCCGTCGCCGAGGTGGCGGGCCAGCGACTTGCCGCGCGGGGCGTCGATGTCGGCGATCATCACCCAGGCGCCCTCGGCGTGGAAGCGGCGCACCGTCGCCTCGCCCAGGCCGGATGCGCCGCCGGTGACGAGGGCCACCCGCCCGGCGAGCCGGGTCCCGGTCGGGCGGCTCATGCCGCCACCTCGCCCTTGATCGCCAGCAGGGCACTGACCCGCCCGGCGAGGTGCTGGTACTGCCCCCGCATCAGCGGGTCGGGGCTGCCGGCGAGGCGGCGGGCGCGCTCGGCGATCTCCCGCAGCAGGCGGGTCTCGTCGGCGTCGGACAGCATGGAGCCGTCGGGGTTCATCGCTTCAGCCCTTCCTTGCGTTCATCGGTCCAGCGCCGGGCCTTGTAGGTGAAGACCGGCACCTCCGCCCGCGGCACCAGGTGCAGTTCCATCTGCACGTTGGTGCGCTCCTTGATCCGCTGGCCGAGGCGGCCGAGCAGGACACGGCGCGCGTCCTCGCCCATATCGGCATGGCTGTCCTTCAGCGCCAGGCGAATCACGGCGCGGGTGCGGCCCGATTCGTCGACGAAGACCCGGCCGACATACTCCGCCACCTCGGCCTCGGCGAAGACGGCGGTGTCGACCGCCAGCGGCCAGACATTGTTGCCGCGAATCTTCAGCATGTCGTCGTAGCGGCCGATCGTGCCCGTCTCCAGGCAGTTCCAGGCCCGGCCGCTGCCGCATTCCTGCCAGGGCACGAAGCGGGCCCGGTCGCGGGTCGAGAAGCGCAGGACGGGCGAGCCCTGGATGTCGAGGTTGGTCAGGATGATTTCCCCCTCCTCGCCCGGCGCCACCGGCAGCCCGGTCTCGGGGTCGCAGACCTCGGCCAGGTTGATCCATTCGAGCAGGCGCATCAGGCCGCGCCGCCCGTCGGCGCGAACCACGCCCTCCTCGCAGGTGGAGGCGATGAAGCCGGCGCCCTGGGTGCTGCCATACCCTTCATGCAGGCGGCAGCCCCAGAATTCCTCGGTCGCGCGCGCCCATTCCAGCGGGTAGCCCTCGGCCACGATATGGATGCCGCGCATCATCGGGAAGCGCTCGGCCGGGACGATGCCGCGGCGGCGGAACGCCTCGCTCAGCGTGTGCAGGTAGTTGGTCGAGGCATAGATGAAATGCATCTCGCCGAAGCGCAGCATCAGGTCGATCTTGGCGTCGGTCGACAAGGTCCCGCCGGCATGGAAGGCGGTGGCGCCGGCGATCCGGAAGCCTTCCGGCGGTCCCCAGCCGCCGGTGGTGAGGCCGCCGGTGGGCACGCAGTTGAGCGCCATCTGCCCGGGCCGGAGGCCGGCCATGAACCAGGGCAGCAGGTGCAGGTAGCCCTGGATGGCGATGTCGTGGTCGGTGCGACCATAGACCTCCTGCCCCTGGCCCGACGTGCCGCCGGTCATGTTGACCAGCGTCACCTCGTGCCGCGGCACGCCGAGGCGGCGGCCGAAGGGCGGGTGCTCCTGCTGGTCGGCCAGGAAGTCGGCCTTGGTCGAAACCGGCACCCGGGCGGCGAAATCCGCCAGCGAGCGGATGTCGTCCGGCACCACCTTCGCCGCCTCCAGCCTGGCGCGATAGAAGGGGTTGGTGTGCCACAGCCGCTCCAGCTGCCGGCGCAGCTTGGCCAGCTGCAACGCCTCCAGCTCGGGCCGGCTCAGGCGCTCGATCGGCGCCAGCGTCGCCGAGGCGTCGCGGAAGGCCAGGGCCTCGCCCATCAGCGCGCCCCCGCCAGGACCGGCCGGAAGCAGGGCAGCGCGATCTCCGCCGTCGCTTCACGGAACACCACCTCGACCGCCATGCCCGCGGTCACCGCATCGGGGTCGCACCCGATGATGTTGGTCGCCATGCGCGGCCCTTCGGCCAGCGTGACCAGGGCGACCACGTAGGGCACCTCGTCCTGGTAGAGGTCGCGCGGCACCGGGTGGCGGACGACGATCCAGCTGAACACCGTGGCGCGGCCCGAGGCCTCGATCCAGTCCACCGCGCGCGAGCGGCAGGCGGGGCACACCGGCCCCGCGGGATAGCGGTGGGTGCCGCACGAACGGCAGCGCTGCAGCAGCAGGCGGTGCGAGCGGCAGCCGGCCCAGAAATGCGCCGAATCCGCATCCGGCACCGGCAGGGGCTTGGCGTAGGTCATCGCCGCAGCACCAGGGCGCTGCCGCAGGTCATGGCGCCGGCGGTGGTGAGCGCGATCTCGGCGTCCGGGACCTGGCGGGCGCCGGCATGGCCGCGCAGCTGGCTCACCGCCTCGATGACATGGTTGAAGCCGTGAATGTACGCCTCCGACAGCAGGCCGCCATGGGTATTGACCGGAAGCGGGCCGTCGCGGGCGATGTTGCCGTCGGCGACGAACGGCCCGCCCTCCCCCTCCCGGCAGAAGCCGAGCCCCTCCAGCTGCATCAGCACGCTGTAGGTGAAGCAGTCGTAGATCTCCGCCACGTCCACGTCGGCCGGGCCGACCCCGGCCTTGCCCCACAGGTCGGCGGCGATGTAGCGGGCATAGTTGTGGGAATGGTCGGGCCAGCGCAGCGCGTCGAACAGGTCCTCGCCCTGGTTCGGCCCGCCGCCATAGGCGCCGCCCATGATGTGCACCGGCCGCTGGCGCAGGTCGCGGGCACGGTCGGCGCGGGTCACCAGGACGGCGCAGGCGCCGTCGGATTCCAGGCAGATGTCGTAGAGCCGGAACGGGTCGACGATGAAGCGCGACGCCAGGTAGTCATCCATCGACATCGGCAGGCGCTGCATGGCGCGCTCGTTGAGGACGGCGTTGGCGCGCGCGGTGATCGCCACCTGGCCCAGCTGCTCGGCGGTCGTGCCGTATTCGATCATGTGCCGGCGGCACCACATGGCCATCGCCTGGGGATAGGTGATCCAGCCGAAGGGGGCGGTGTACTGGGTGATGCCGTGGGCGGACATGTCGCGCCCGCCGCCCAGCCGGAAGCCCGACCGGCCGTTCATCGCCCGGTAGCACAGCACCGTTTCGGCGAGGCCCGCCTCGATCGCCGCCACCGCCTGCAGGACGATCAGGTTGGCGGCGTTGCCGCCGCCCGCCGTGTCGACCGCGTAGCGTACCGCCGGCACGCCGAGCTGGGTGGCGACCGCGATCGCCGGCACCGAATCGTTGAAGTGGAAGCTGACGATCCCGTCGACCTCATCGGGCGAGACCCCGGCATCGTCGAGCGCCGCCAGGCAGGCGGTGCTGGCGAGATCGAGCACGGTGCGTCCCGACGCCTTGGAGAACTCGGTCGAGCCGATGCCGGCGATGCAGTACTTGTCGCGGAGGTTCCACATGTGCCCGTTCCGTTCAGGCGCCGAACCGCGGGCGCCGCTTTTCCTGGAACGCGACCAGGCCCTCGGTCGCGTCGGGGTGGGTGGTGGCGTAGCGATGGACGAAGTCGACCTCCATGCGCAAGCCCTCGCCCACGGCCCCGCGCATCCCTTCGTTCACCAGGTGCTTCATGCCGGCGACGCCGGCCCGGCTGCGCTCCATCAGGCCCGCGACCAGCGCATCGACGTGCGTGACCAGGTCGGCGAGAGGCACCGCCTCGGCCACCAGCCCGATCCGCTCCGCCTCGAGGCCGTCGATGAGGCGCCCGGTCAGCATCAGGTGCTTGGCCCGCTGCACGCCGATCGCCCGCGGCAGGCGCTGCGAGCCGCCCGCCCCCGGCAGCTGGCCGAAATTGAGGTGGCCGTCGCCGATCTTCGCCTCGCGCGCGGCGATCGCCAGGTCGCAGGCCAGCATCAGCTCCAGCCCGCCCGCGACGCAGAAGCCGTTGATGGCCGCGACATAGACCAGCCGTGACCGCTCGATCGCGTCGAGCAGCTGGAAGAAATCCTCCAGGAAGCCACGGAAGCGGTCCGGGTCGCGATAGAGGGTCAGGTAGCCCTCCAGGTCGCCCCCGGCCGAGAAGGCGCGGCCCGACCCGGTGATCACGACGGCGCGCAGGGCCGGGTCGGCGTCGGCGGTGGCGACGGCCTGGCGCAGTTCCTTGACCGTCGCCCAGTCGAGCGGATTCATCCGCTCCGGCTGGCGGAAGGTGACGGTGGCCCGGCCGCCGGCGCTCTCGTAGGCGATGCGAGAATCGGTCATCGCGCGGCTCCCAGGACCTGACGGGCGATGACCAGCTTCTGCACCTCGCTCGCCCCCTCGTAGATGCGTAGCGCCCGGATCTCCCGGTACAGCTCCTCGACCTTGACGCCGACGGTGACGCCGAGGCCGCCGAACAGCTGCACGGCCCCGTCGATCACCCGCTGCGCCGCCTCGGTCGCGTAGAGCTTGGCCATTGCCGCCTCGCGGGTCGGCGGCCGCCCCTCGACGTCGCGGGTCCAGGCGGCGCGATAGACCAGCAGGGCGGCGGCATCGATCCCGGTCGCCATGTCGGCGAGGCGGGCCTGGGTCATCTGCTGGTCGGCCAGCATGCGCCCGAACATCGGCCGCGCCGCCACCCGGGCGACGGCCTCGTCAAGCGCGCGCCGGGCGAAGCCCAGCGCCGCGGCACCGACGGTGGCGCGGAAGATGTCGAGGGTGGCCATCGCCACCTTGAAGCCCTGGCCCGCCTCGCCGAGCAGGGCGTCGTCGGGCACGGTGCAACCGTCGAAGGCGAGGGTCGCCAGCGGGTGGGGGGCGATCACCTGGATGCGCTCGGCGATCGACAGGCCGGGCGCATCCGCATCGACGACGAAGGCCGAGATGCCGCGCGTGCCCGGCGCCTCGCCCGAGCGGGCGAAGACGACGTAGTGGTCGGCGATGCCGCCGTTGGAGATCCAGGTCTTGCGCCCGTCCAGCCGCCAGCCGCCCTCGACCCGGGTGGCGGTGGTCGCCATCGCCGCCACGTCCGACCCGGCGTCGGGCTCCGACAGGGCGAAGGCGGCGATGCGCTCGCCGGCCCGCACCGGCGGCAGGTAGCGCTGCTTCTGCGCCTCGCTGCCGAACAATGCGATCGAGCCGGTGCCCAGCCCCTGCATCGCGAAGACGAAGTCGGCCAGCCCGGAATGGCGGGCCAGGATCTCGCGCACCAGGCACAGGGTACGGACATCGAGGGCGGCCGCACCGCCCGTCGGCACGGCCTGTTCGAACCAGCCGGCATCGCCCAGCAGGCGCACCAGCCGGCGGCACTCCGCGTCGACGTCCGGGTGCGGGTGGACGCCGAGGCCGATCTCGCGCCCCGCCCACTCTTCCAGCCGGGCCGCCAGCGCGCGGTGGCGGGGCTCGAAGAAGGGCCAGTCGAGAAAGCTGCGGTCGGCCATCGCTCAATTTCCCCCACACAGCCGGGTCCCCCCGAACAGCCGGGCGGCGGAGAAGCCCGGGTCGGCCGGCCGGTCGAGCTGGAAGACTCCGCTGGCCCGCATCACGATAGCATCCCCCGCCCGCAGCAGGCATTGGGCGAAGCCCATCCGCCGGCCCCGGCGCAGCACCTCGGCCCGGCCCCAGACCAGGGCCCCGAGCGGGGCCGGTGCCAGGAAGTCGGCCGTCAGGTTGACGGTCGGCACGAACCGGCCATCGTCCATGAGATCGCCCAGCCCGAAGCCCATGATCACGTCCGCCAGCGTCATCAGCATCCCGCCATGGCAGGCGCCGACCGGGTTGCAATGGTGCTGGGCGACACGGATGCCCATGGCGAAGCCGGCCGCGCCGCGCCGCCACAGCAGCGGTCCGACGCCGGCCAGGAAGCCCTCCTCGACGGCGAGCGGCTGCCAGCCCGCATCCGCGTCCTCCCCCGCCATCGCCGCCTTCAGTCGCCCTGGAACACCGGCCGCTCCTTCGCCACGAAGGCGCGATAGGCGCGGCCATAGTCCTTGGTCTGCATGCAGATCGCCTGGGCCTGGGCCTCCGCCTCGATGGCGTCGTCGATGGTCATGCTCCATTCCTGGTGGATGCAGCGCTTGGTCATGGCGTGGGCGAAGGTCGGCCCGGCCGCAAGCGAGGTCGCCAGCTTCTGCGCCTCGGCCAGCACCTGGTCGCCGGCGACGAGGCGGTTGTAGAAGCCCCAACGCTCGGCCTCGGCCCCGTCCATGGCGCGGCCGGTATAGAGCAGCTCGGCCGCCCGGCCGGAGCCGATGATGCGCGGCAGGATGTTGCATGCCCCCATGTCGGCCCCGGCCAGCCCGACCCGGACGAACAGGAAGGCGACCTTGCTCTCGGGCGTGCCGACGCGCAGGTCGGATGCCATGGCGACGATGGCGCCCGCCCCGGCGCAGATGCCGTCGACCGCCGCCACGATGGTCTGCGGGCAGGCACGCATCGCCTTCACCAGGTCGCCGGTCATGCGGGTGAAGTCGAGCAGCCCCTGCATGTCGCCCGCTTCCTGCATGCGCACCAGCGGCCCGATGATCTCGTGCACGTCGCCGCCGGAGCAGAAATTGCCGCCGGCCCCGGTGACGACGACGGTCTTGACCGCGTCGGCATAGGCCAGCTCGCGGAAGGTGTCGCGCAGCTCGGCATAGGATTCGAAGGTGAGCGGGTTCTTCCGCTCCGGCCGGTTGAGGGTGATGGTCGCGACCTTGCCCTCCAGCTGCCACAGGAAATGCCTGGGCTGGTAGGTCGCGAAGTCGATGCGGCCGCGGTCGAAGGCGAGTGCCATGGAAGCGTTCCTCGAAGCTGGGGTCAGTCGACCATCGTCAGGCCGCCGCTGACGCTCAGCACCTGGCCGGTGATATAGTCGGAGCGGCGGCCGAGGAAGAAGGTGACGGCCTCGCCGATCTCCTCGGGCTGGGCGATGCGGCGGAAGGGGATGGCGCGGGTCAGCGCATCCTTCATCTTGTCCGGCTGGGCGTGGAACAGCGGGGTGTCGGTCGGGCCCGGGCAGACGCAGTTGACGTTGATCCTGTGCCGGGCCATCTCGCGCGCCAGGGACTTGGTGAAGGCGATCAGGCCGCCCTTGGCCGCGGCATAGACCGTCTCGCCCATGCTGCCGACCCGGCCGGCGTCGCTCGCGATATGGACGATCTTGCCCTTCTGGGCCGCCATCATCGGCTCCAGCACCGCGCGCGTCAGGCGCACCGGCCCCATCAGGTTGATCGACACGACCCGGTCCCACATGTCGGGGGTGTTGTCGATGAAGGGCTGGATGCGGTCCCACCCGGCGGCATTGACGAGCCCGTCGAGCGCCCCGCCGATGCGGCCATGCACCTCGGCCGCGAAGGCGTCGACGGATGCGGCGTCGGTCAGGTCGAGGCGGACATACTCGAACTTCACCCCCTGCTCGGCCGCCATCTCTTCGGTCCTGCGGCCGCCCGCCTCGTCGATGTCGCCGCCGAAGACGCGCGCGCCCTCGCGGCCGAGCAGCAGGGCGGTCGCCCGCCCGATGCCGGACGAGGCGCCGGTGACGACGACGTTCTTGCCAGCCATTTCCATCTTGTCTCAGCCCTTCCGGTCGAGGAATCGGGCGACCAGCGCCCGTGTTTCGGGGGTTTCCAGCAGTGCGGCGCCGCCCGACACCTCGCGGGCGAAGCCGTCGGCCGCGGGGTCGAGCGCGGCCGCGATGCAGGTGCGCGCCTCGGCCACCGCGTGCGGCGGCAGGCCGGCGATGCGATGCGCGATGGCGGCCGCGCGCTCCGGCAGCTCGGCCAGGGGTGCGGACCATTGCACGAGACCGAGGCGCTCGGCCTCGGCGCCGTCGACCGTCTCCGCGCCCAGGATCAGCCGCTCGGAGACCGCGCGGCCGACCAGCCGGGTCAGGCGTTGGGTGCCGCCCGCCCCCGGCAGCAGGCCGAGGCGGACCTCCGGCAGGCCGAGCTGGATCTCGCGGGCGGCGATGCGGAAGGTGCAGGCGAGCGCCAGCTCGAAGCCGCCGCCCATGGCCGGCCCGCCGATCTCGGCCAGGCTCGGCCGCGGCAGGTCCTCGATGCGCTGGAACAGCACCTGCATCCCGCGCACGCCGACCTGGAAGGCCGCCCGGCCCTCGGGCGTGCCGTAGCGCGCGCGCATGTCCTTGAGGTCGGCCCCGGCCGAGAACAGGCGAAGCTGGCTGCGGACATGCAGCAGGTTCCAGTCGCCGCGCGCCGCCAGCTCGTCGAGGCGGGCGTGGAAGGCCGCCACCCAGGCGTCATTGATGGCGTTGGCCGGCGGCCGGTCGAGCGTCAGGACGGCGATGCCGTCGGCGATGGCGAGTTGCTGCATGGCCCCTACTCCGCCCCCGCCGCCCGGCCGGCATCGGTCAGCAGTACGATCTTGCCCTCGACCTTGCGGTCGGCCAGCACGGCCAGGGCCTGGGCGGCCCGCTCCAGCGGGAAGGTCGCCATCACCGGCGGGTCGAGCCGGCCGTCGACCGCCATCCGGAACATCTCCGCCTGGGCGGCGGCGACCCGGGCCGGGTCGCGATCGCGGTAGTCGCTCCAGTGGATGCCGGTGACGGTGATGTGCTTGATGAGCAGGTAGTTGGCCTTGACCGAGGGGATGGCGCCCGCCGTGAAGCCGACCACCACGAGCCGCCCGTCCCAGGCCAGCGCGCGCAGGCTGGCCTCGAACACGGCGCCGCCGACCGGGTCGATCACCACGTCGACGCCATGGCCGCCGGTCGCCTCGTGGACCGCACGGCGCAATCCGTCGCGCAGGTCGGGCATCGACAGGTCGACGACCGCATCGGCGCCGTGGCGGCGGACGAAATCCGCCTTGGCCATGGTGGTGAGGCCGGCCACGACCCGCGCGCCCATGGCCTTGGCCAGCTCGACCGCGGCGATGCCGACCCCGCCGGCCGCGCCGTTGACCAGCACCCACTCGCCCGGCTTCAGGCGCGCGCGGTCGGTCAGCGAGAACCAGGAGGTCTGGTAGACCAGCCCCATGCCCGCCGCCCGCACGGTCGAGAGGCCGGCCGGCACCGGGTAGCAATGCTCGGCCGGGATGGCGATGCGCTCGGCGAAGGCACCGGATTCGACCTGGGCCGCCACCCGGTCGCCCGGCCGGAAGGCGGTGACGCCCTCGCCCGTCGCCACGACCACGCCCGCCAGCTCCTTGCCGGGGGCGAACGGCAGCGGCGGCAGGGTCTGGTAGGTGCCGCCGATCACCAGCAGGTCGGGAAAGTTGAGGCCGATCGCATGAGTCTCGACCAGCACCTCGCCGGCCGCGGGCACCGGGTCCGGCACGGTGCGCAGGACCATGTCCTCCGGCCGGCCGAACCGCTCGACGAGCAGCGCCTTCATGGCTTGCGCCCTGCTGGACGACGGTCGAAGCGTCCCTCGGCTGCGCTCGGGATGAGGACGTTTTCTTTCTGCCACAAGCACTTGTGCAGAGCGACATTCCCCTCATCCCGAGCGAAGTCGAGGGACGCAACGACGGTCACCACCTCAATGCCCCGTCAGCGCGCGGTTGATGACCAGGCGCTGGATGTCGTTGGTGCCCTCGTAGATCATCGCCACCCGGACGTCGCGATAGATGCGCTCGACCCCCATGTCGGCCATGTAGCCGGCGCCGCCGAAGGTCTGGATGGCGTCGCGGCAGATGCGCTCGGCCGCCTCGGAGGCGAAGAGCTTGGCCATCGACGCCTCGACCAGGCAGGGGCGGCCGGCGCTCTTCAGCGCGGCCGCGTGCAGCACGAGCTGCTCGGCCGCGGCGAGCTGCGTCGCCATGTCGGCCAGGCGGAAGCCGACCGCCTGGTGGGCGGCGATCGGCTTGCCGAAGGTCACCCGCTCCTTGGCGTAGGCGACCGCCAGGTCGAGGGCGGCCCGCGCCATGCCGACCGACTGCGCGGCGATGCCGATCCGGCCGCCCTCCAGGTTGGCGAGCGCGATGCGGTATCCGGCCCCCTCCGCCCCCAGCAGGGCGTCGGCGTCGACCTCGACGTCGTCGAGGATGATCTCGCAGGTATCGGACGCCGACTGGCCCATCTTCTTCTCGACCCGCCCGACCCGGTAGCCCGGATTGTCGGTCGGCACCAGGAAGCCGGACAGGCCGCGCTTGCCCTGCGCCGGGTCGGTCACGGCGAAGATGACGGCCAAGTCGGCGGTGGCACCCGAGGTGATGTACTGCTTCACCCCGCTGATCCGCCAGCCGCTGTTGGTGCGCACCGCGCGGGTGCGGATGGCGCCCGCGTCGGAGCCGCCCTGCGGCTCGGTCAGGCAGAAGGCAGCGAGCCGCTCGCCGCGCGCCATCGGCCGCAGCCAGCGCTCCTTCTGCTCGGCCGTGCCGTGGTCGAGCAGCGGCATGCAGCCGACCGAGTTGTGCCCGCTCATGATGGTCGAGACCGCGCCGTTGCCGGCCGCCACCTCCATCAGGGCGAGCGCGTAGGAGACGTAGTCGGCGCCGGTGCCGTCCCATTCCTCGGGCACGGTCATGCCGAGCAGGCCGAGGCCGCCCATCCGCCGCAGCACGTCGCGCGGCACCGCGCGCGCCTCTTCCCAGGCCGCCGCATGGGGGGCCAGCTCGGCCTGCGCGAACGCCCGCGCGCTGTCGCGGACGAGCAGATGCTCCTCAGCCAGAATCACCGCTTCCCTCCCGCCGAGCCATCGACGAATGATCGTTCGTTCATTTTGACGAATGATGGTCGCGCGGCCCGATCCTTGTCAATATCGGAGCGGCGGATGAAGGCCCTGGCAAGCAGCTGAAGCCTTGACCTGTCACAGCGACAACCCAAACTGCTATGATTGCATGGTCCGGAACCGACCAAGCGCACCGGAGATCACGATGCTGTCAGCGACCGAGGAGCGCATTCGCCGCGATGTCGTCGCGGCCATCGACCACCTGCTCCGGGAAGAGATGGGGGAATTCGGGCTGAAGGCCGTCAGCGTTTCGGCGGCAGAGGATCATGACGGCGATCCCGTGCTGATGGTCGAGGCCGAGTACGGTCCGGACGGAGCCCCCGTGGAGCCGCGCAAGGTCGCCCGTCTGGCGACCAAGCTGCGGGAACTGCTCTGGAACCTGGGGGAACGGCGCTTTCCCCATATCCGCCATCACTTTGCGAGCGACCAGCGGATCGCCGGCTATTCGTGAGCGCGGACCTGCTGGCGACGGCGCGACGGCTGGCCAGGGCGAGCCCTAGCCGTCCGAGACAGTCGGACCTGAAGCGGGCCGTCAGCACCGCCTGCTATGCGCTCTTTCACGGCCTGGCCAAGGACGCGGCCGATGTCCTGGTCGGGGTGGGAAACGATCGACCGGACGCGGCATGGGCGCAGGCTTATCGGGCGCTGGATCACGGGGCCGCCAAGACCGCCTGCGGACAGGTGCACAACCTGCGCTTCCCGCCCGGCATCCGATCGGTCGCCGACACGTTCGTCATCTTGCAGCAGTCGCGACACGATGCGGATTATGCGCCGAACCATCGGCTGACGCGCGGGGAGGCCCTTGCCGCCATCGAGCTGGCCGAGCAAGCGCTGAACGATCTCCGGCAGGCGGCTCGGCGCGACCGCAAGGCCCTTGCCATCCTGCTTCTGCTGCGCCGACGCTAGCGACCTGATTGTAGAGCTGGAATCATGACCGTATTCGAGGCCATTGCCTTCTTCGGGATGCCGCTGGTGCTGCTCGCGGTGGGGGTCGGCCTGTTCCTGTTCGCCAACGGCCGCAACCCGTAGCGCGAGTACCGAGCCCCCCTCGCCCTCCGCCCCGCTCCGCGGATACTGTCGGAGCGCATGTTCCGCACCTTCTCCCTCCAGGCCGCGACCGCCGGCACGCTGGCGGCCCTCGTCGGCTTCGCCAGTTCCTTCGCCGTCCTGATCCAGGGCTTCATGGCGGCCGGTGCCAGCCGGGTCGAGGCGGCGTCGGGGCTGATGGCGGTGTGCGTGCTGATGGGGCTGGCCGCGATCGGGGTGGCGCTCCGCACCCGGATGCCGATCTCGATCGCCTGGTCGACGCCGGGGGCGGTGCTGCTGATCGCCTCCGGGCCGCTCGATGGCGGCTTCCCGACCGCGGTCGGGGCGTTCGTGGTGGCGGGCGTGCTGGTGGTGCTGGCGGGGATGTGGCGGCCGCTCGGGCGCTGGGTCGCCTCGATCCCGGCCCCGCTCGCCAACGCCATGCTGGCGGGGGTGCTCCTCAACCTGTGCCTGGCCCCGGTGCGGGCGGTGGGCGAGGCGCCGGCCGCAGCACTCGTCATCATCGCCGCCTGGGCGCTGGTCGGGCGGGTGCGGCGGCTGCTGGCGGTGCCGGCGGCGGTGGTGGCGGCGGCGATCGTCATCGCCGCCACCACCGAGATCGACCGGGCGGCGATGGGCTCGCTGTGGCCGCAGCCGGTGCTCCTGGCCCCGCACTTCTCCCTGTCGGCGGCGATCGGCATCGGCCTGCCGCTGTTCGTCGTCACCATGGCCTCGCAGAACATCCCCGGCATCGCCGTGCTCAACCTCTACGGCTACCGGCCCGACCCGGGCCGGCTCTTCCGGCTGACCGGCCTGCTCAGCCTGGTGGCGACGCCGTTCGGCGGACATGCGATCAACCTCGCCGCCATCACGGCCGCCATCTGCGCCGGCGACGACGCCCATCCCGACCCGGCGCGGCGCTACTGGTCGGCGGCGGTGGGCGGGCTGGTCTATGTCCTGCTCGGCCTCGGCGCCGGGGCGGCCGCCGCCTTCATCGGCGCCGCCCCGCCGATCCTGATCGAGGCGGTGGCGGGGCTGGCCCTGCTCGGGCCGCTGGGCGGCGCCCTGCTGGGAGCAGTCAACGCGCCGACCGGGCGCGAGGCCGCGGTCGTCACCTTCCTGGTGGCGGCATCCGGCCTGACCGTGCTCGGCATCGGCGGCGCCTTCTGGGGGCTGGTCGCGGGCGGCGCGATGCTGGCGCTGGCCCGGGCGGGAAAGGCGCCGGACCCCGCCTGAGCGTCAGCGTCGCTGCCGGTCGATCGCCGCCGCCACGCCCTCGCCGCGCAACAGCTCCTTGCGCACCTTCTCGGTCGCCGTGCGCGGCAGCGCCGGCAGGGTGCGGAGGAAACGCGGCACCGCGAATTTCGGCAGGCGGGCATCGCAGAAGGCCCAGATGTCGGCCGCATCGATCGTCCGGCCGGGGCGGGCGACGAGGCAGGCCATCACCTCCTCCTCGCCGTCGTTGACGTCGGACGGCACGCCGACCACGGCCGCGTCCAGCACGTCGCCGTGCTGGATCAGCGCCTGCTCGATCTCCCAGGACGAGACGTTCTCGCCGCGCCGGCGGATGCAGTCGCGCAGGCGGTCGACGAAGGAATACCAGCCGTCCTCGCTCGCCTTGAAGGCGTCGCCGGTGTGGAACCACAGGTTGCGCCAGGCCGCCACGGTGGCGTCGGGCATGCCGCAATAGCCTTGCAGGAAGGTACCGGCGCGGCGCGGCCGGACCAGCAGCTCGCCCACCTGCCCCGCCGGCACCGGCTCGTCGGTCGCGGGGTCGGCCACCCGCACCTCGAACCAGTCGTCGATCAGCCGGCCGCAGGAGCCGGGGCGCAGCGGCGCGTCGCGCGGCATGTAGAAGGGGCAGTTGATCTCGGTCGTGCCGTAGAGCTCGACCGGCTTGGCCCCGAAGCGCTCCTGGAAGGGCGCGGCGAGCGCCGGCACCAGCGGCACCGCGGCGACGACCGACAGCCGGTGGTCGCGGTCGTCTGCCGTGGGCGGCTGCTTCATCAGGAAGCTCATCATGGTGCCGAGGAGGTTGGTGGCGGTGACCCCGTGCCGGCGGATGTCGCCCAGCCAGCCGCTGGCGCTGAAGCGCGGCGCCAGGACCAGCGGCACCCCCAGCATCAGCGCGCCATAGGCGCCGAGCAGCAGGGCGTTGGCGTGGAACAGCGGCAGGCAGGTATAGAGCACGTCGTCGGCCGACAGGCGCAGCTGCTCGGCATAGACATGCCCGTTCAGGTGCAGGTGGCCGTGCGGCAGCAGCGGCCCCTTGGACGGTCCGCTGGTGCCGGACGTGAACAGGATGGCGCCGACGTCGCCGACCGCGACCGCCACGTCGACCGTCGTCCCGGGCGCGTCGGCCAGTTCCGCGAACGGCCGGACATCCGGCAGCGGGTCATCCGGCGCCGCCTCGCCATGGATCCAGATCCGGGCCAGGTGCGGCATCCGCCCGGCCGAGGCGGCGATTGTCGGCAGGTGCTCGGCCGCCGCCACCATCGCCCGCGCCCGGGTGACGTTGGCGACATGCTCCAGGAAGGCACCCTTGAAGGCGGTGTTGATCGGCACGAAGACCGCCCCCGCCCGCGCCACCCCGCACCACAGGGCGACGAAGTCGACGCTGTTGGGCAGCATGACCAGGACCGGGTCGCCCTTGGCGACGCCGGCCGCGATCAGCCCGTTGGCGATGCGGGTCGCCCGCCGGTCGAGCGCGCCGAAGCTGACCGGCGGCCCGTCGACCGGGCGCAGATAGTCCCGGTCGCCCTGCCGCTCGGCCTGGCGCGCCAGCACCCGGCCCAGCACCCAGCCGGAAATGTCGACCCCGGCCATGCCTAGCCGGAGGCCAGCGCCTTGGCCGTGTCGCGCAGGCGGAACTTCTGGATCTTGCCGCTCGGCGTGCGCGGCAGCTGCTCCACCACCTCCAGCCGCTCGGGCAGGTAGTTGCGGGTCAGCTTGTGCGTCTCCAGGAACGCCACCAGCTCCGGCAGGCTGAGCGACTGGCCCGGGCGTGGCACGACGAAGGCGCAGGCGCGCTCGCCCAGCCGCGGGTCGGGCATGCCGACGACGGCCACCTCGGCCACCGCCGGATGCTGGTAGATCAGCCCTTCCACCTCGACCACCGGCACGTTCTCGCCGCCGCGGATGATGACGTCCTTGGTGCGTCCGGTGATGCGGATGTAGCCCCCAGCGTCCATCCGGGCGAGGTCGCCGGTGTCGAACCAGCCCTCGGCATCGACCCCGTACATCTCGGGCCGCTTCAGGTAGCCGACGAAGTTGGAGCAGCCGCGCAGCAGTAGCCGCCCCTCGGTCCCGGGCGGCAGGTCCCGGCCGCCATCGTCGACGATGCGCAGCTCGATCCCGTCCATCGCCACCCCGTCGGTCTCGCAGGCCCGCTCCGGCGGGTCGTCGAGCAAGGTCGTGGTGGCCGCCCCGTTCTCGGTCATCCCCCAGGCCGAGACGATGGTGGCGCCCAGGTTCTCGGTCGCGCGCCGGGCGACCGCTGACGGGATCGGCGCGCCCGCCGACAGGAAGATGCGCAGGCTGGCGAGATCCGGCCGCCTGGCCTCGGCGACGGTCGTCAGGTCGGCCAGGAAGGGCGTCGAGGCCATGGTGAAGGTCACCCCCTCGGCCCGGATCAGGTCGGCCGCCCGGCCCGCGTTCCAGATGTCCTGCAGCACCACCGGGCAGCCGAGCAGGATCGGCATCATGACGCCGTAGAGGAAGCCCGTCTGGTGGGCGAGCGGGGACGCCATCAGCACCACGTCGCGCTCGCCGAGCCCCAGGCGGCGGATGTAGGGGTCGAGGTTGCTGAGCAGCGTGTTGGAGCAGTGCATCACCCCCTTGGGCTCGCCTGTGGTGCCCGAGGTGTAGAGGATCTCGACCACGTCGTCGGCGCCCGGCCGGCTACGGGCGAAGAGCGCGCACGCCGCCGCCTGGTCGTGGGGCTGCGCTTCGTCATGCAGGGCCTCGAACGCCTCCTCGCCCTCCCCACCGACCACCAGGAGATGGGCCAGGTCCGGCAGGTCCGCCCGCAGGCCGCGGGCCATCGCGGCATGGTCGAAGCCGCGGAAGCTGCGCGGCATCACCAGCACCCTGGCCCCCGCCAGCTTCAGCATGAAGCGCAGCTCGCGCTCGCGGAAGATCGGCATCAGCGGGTTGCTGACCGCGCCGATGCGCATGCAGGCGAGGTGGAGCGCCGTGAACTCCCACCAGTTGGGCAGCTGCCAGGAAACGACGTCGCCTCGCCCGACCCCGAGCGCCGCGAGGCCGGATGCGATGCGTTCCACCCGCCGGCCGAGATCGCCGTAGGACAGGCGGGATTCCCGCCCGGTCATGGAGTTGTGGTCGATGATCGCCAGACGCTCCGGACGTTCGGCGAGGTGCCGGTCCAGGTCGTCGAGGATGGTGCGGTCGTGCCAGAGCCCGGCCGCGCGCATCGCGGCCGCGCGCTCGGGCGTCAGCATCGAGGGGATGGTGCCGGGCACGGGCAGGGTCCTCCCGCCCGGTCAGAGGTTCGATTCCGGCGGGAAGGCCGGCCGGCGCTTCTCCCGGTGCGCCGCCAGCCCTTCCGTCACGTCGGGCGACTGCCAGCCGAGGAACTCCAGCGCCAGCGAGGTGTCGAAGATCGGCCCCGCCTGGCGCAGCCAGTTGTTGAGGGCGTACTTGGTCCAGCGGATGGCGTGCGGCGCGCCCTCGGCCAGCCTGGTCGCGACCGCGACGGCCTTGGCATCCAGCTCGGCGTCCTCGACCGCCAGCGAGACCAGCCCGATGCGCTCGGCCTCCGCGCCGGACAGCGGGTCGCAGGTCATCAGGTAGTACTTGGCCTTGGCCATGCCGCACAGCAGCGGCCAGATGATCGCCGCATGGTCGCCGGCGGCGACTCCGAGGCGGGTGTGGCCGTCGATGATGCGGGCGTCGTTGGCGGCGATCGACACGTCGGCCAGCAGGCCGCAGACGAGCCCCGCCCCCACCGCCGGGCCGCGGATCGCGCTGACGATCGGCTTGGAGCAGTTGATGATGTTGTAGACGAGGTCGCGCGCCTCCTTCCAGTTGGCGGCGCGGGTGTGGAAGTCGGCGATGATGGTGTCGATCATCGCGAAGTCGCCGCCGGCCGAGAACGCCTTGCCCTCGCCCTGCAGGATGACCGCCGAGACCGTCGGGTCGGCATCGATCTCGCGCCACAGGCCGGTCAGCTCGCCATGCATGACGGCGTCGGCGGCGTTGAGCTTGCCGGGGTTCGACATGGTGACGCGGAGCACGCGGGCGTGCGGACGGTCGAACTTCAGGCGCTGGTAGCGGGCATAGCGTTCATCCGACATGGCGTTCCCTCCGGTCGCTTCTTCGTGTGAATTGAACGAACGTTCACTCGGCGCGATACTGCGACAAGCGGTGGCGAAAAGTCCATCGGGTCCGAAGGGGTGGAAGCATGGCATTGCCCGAAGGCGCCGTCTGGGCGCCGAGTGCGGAGTTCGTCGAGGCCAGCAACTGGACGGCCTTCCTGCGCGCCGAGGGGCTGGACGGCTATGACGAGATGGCGCGGCGGGCAGACGCCGACCCGGACTGGTTCTGGGCCGCGGTGCTGCGCTTCGTCGACCTGCCCTTCGCCGCCCCCTGGACGGTGCTGCGCGACGCCTCGGCCGGCCTGCCCTGGGTGCGCTGGTGTGTCGACGGCACCACCAACATCGCCATGGCCGGCATCGACCGCCACCGCGCCGGCGCGCGGGCCGGCCACCCGGCGGTGATCTGGGAGGGCGAGGACGGGCAGGTGCGGACCTGGACCTATGCCGAGCTGGGCCGGGAGGTCGACCGGCTGGCGCAGGGGCTGGCGGCGCTCGGCATCGGCCCCGGCTCCCCGGTCGGGCTCTACATGCCGATGGTGCCGGAGGCCGTCGCCGGCTTCCTGGCGCTGGCCCGGCTCGGCGCCGTCATCCTGCCGCTCTTCTCCGGCTTCGGCGCCGGCGCGCTGGCGACCCGGCTGGGCGATGCCGAGGCGGTGGCCGTGCTGGCGGCGGATTCCTCCTTGCGCCGCGGCCGCCGGGTGCCGATGAAGGCGGAGGTGGACGAGGCCGCCCGCCAGGTGCCGAGCCTGCGCCACGTCGTGGTCCTGCGCCAGGGCGGCGAGGCGCCGGCGATGCAGCCCGGCCGCGACCATTGGTGGGACGCGCTGCCCGCCGGGCCGGCGGCGCCGACCCGGCCCCTGCCGGCCGACGCGCCGCTGCTCGTCGCCTATACCTCGGGCACCACCGGGCGGCCCAAGGGCACCGTGCACACCCATGCCGGCTTCCTCGCCAAGACGATGCTCGACTTCCAGCTCTGCTTCGACCTGAAGCCGTCCGACCGCCTGTTGTGGATGACCGACATCGGCTGGCTGGTCGGGCCGATCCAGATCGTCGCGGCCACCACCCTGGGTGCCGCCCTGGTCCTGGCCGAGGGCACGCCGGACTTTCCGGAGCCCGACCGGCTGTGGCGCATCGTCGCCCGGCACCGGGTCAGCTTCCTCGGCCTGGGGCCGACCATCGCCCGGCTGATGGCGCGCCAGGGCGATGCGGGGCCGGCGGCGCACGACCTGTCGTCGCTGCGCCTTGCCACCTCGACCGGCGAGCCGTGGGACGAGCGCGCCTGGATGTGGGTGTTCCGGCACGTCCTGGGCGGCACCCGGCCGCTGCTCAACTATGCCGGCGGCACCGAGGTCGGCGGCATCGTCGCGACCAACGTGCTGCGGCCGATCAAGCCCGCCAGCTTCAACGGGCCGATCCCCGGCAGCGGCGCCGACATCGTCGACGACGACGGCCGCAGCGTGCCGCCCGGCACCGTCGGCGAGCTGGTGATGCGCGCCGCCCCCATGGGCATGACCCAGGGCCTGTGGCGGGAGCCGGAGCGCTATATCGAGAGCTACTGGTCGCGCCTGCCGGGCGTCTGGGTGCATGGCGACTGGGCGTCCCGCGACGCCGACGGCTACTGGTACATCCACGGCCGGTCCGACGACACCATCAAGCTGGCGGGCAAGCGCACCGGCCCGGCCGAGATCGAGGCGGCGATGCTGGCGACCGGGCTGGTCGCCGACGCCGCGGCGGTCGCCCTGCCCGATCCGGTCAAGGGTTCGGCCGTCGCCTGCGCCGTGGTGCCGACCGCGGGCCAGGCCGACGACGACGCCTTTCGCCGGGCCCTGTCCGACGCCGTGGCGGCAGCGATGGGCGGCGCCTTCCGCCCGTCGCGCATCCTGGCGGTGGCCGACCTGCCGAAGACGCGCAACATGAAGACCATGCGCCGGGTGGTCCGCGCCGCCCTGACCGGCGAGCCGCCGGGCGACCTGTCGACCCTGGTCAACCCGGAGGCGTTCGCGGCGATCCGCGACGCGGCCGCTACAGGAACAGCAGGTCCGCCGCCGTCAGCTCGTCCGGGGTGACGGCCAGGAGGATCATCCAGCCGCCCTCGCCCGTGTCGAGCAGCGTCATCCCGTCGCTCTCGTGCAGCCGGGACCGGAACGTCGCCTCGTCGGCGATGCCGGTCGCCGGCGCCAGGCCGATGCGGTCGAGGAACGGGGTGAAGTCGGCGATCACGTCGACCGAGCCGTCGGCCGCGACCAGGAAGAGGTCGGCACCCTCGCCGCCCCACAGCGTGTCGGCGCCCAAGTCGCCGGCCAGCGTGTCGCCGCCGGGGCCGCCCAGCAGCCGGTCGTCGCCCTGGCCGCCGCGCAGCCGGTCGGCGCCGCTGCCGCCGTCGAGCCGGTCGCCATCCGCGCCGCCATTCAGGGTGTCCGCGCCTGCCCCGCCCTGCAGCGTATCGGCGCCGCGGTCGCCGTTCAGGAGGTCGGTGCCGCCGCCGCCGAGGACGCTGTCGTTGCCCTGCCCGCCCCAGAGCGTATCCGGGCCGGCCAGGATGCCGGCCGGGTCGTCGCCCCACAGCGTGTCGTCGCCGGCGCCGGCCGCCAGGAAGTCGGCCCCGCCGCCGCCCTCGATACTGTCGCGGCCATCATAGCCGACCAGGATGTTGGCCCCGCCATTGCCGACGAGGTGGTTGGCCATCCCGTTGCCCTCGCCGTTGAGGTCGGCCGCGCCGAACTGCGACAGGTTGGGGACGCCGTCGGGCAGGCGAAGGGATGCATGGGCCTGGATCCGGCCGATGCCTTCCGGGATTTCGGCTTCCAGCTCCTCGAAACCGTGGATGACGAGCGCAGCCCCGCCCGCGTCGGGCACCGGCCCGGCATCGGCCGGGGGCCGGTCGTCGATCACCAGCCACGACCAGACGGTGGCCTCGGCCTGGAGGTTGCCGGCGGCATCGATCGCCCGGATCGCATACTGGTGGCTGCCCGGCGCCAGGTCGAACAGCACGACCGGGTCGGCCGCTGGCTGCCAATCCCCGTCGTCGAGCCGGCCTTCGAAGCGCACGAACGCCTCGTCGGCCGCGAGGTCGAGGACGGCGAGGGTGGCGCTGGTGCGGCTGGGCGGGCCGGCCACGATCCGGCCGATGGGCGGAACGGTATCCGCGCGGTCCGGCGCCACCGCCCACCCATACTCGACCGGCGTCGGATCGACGTTGCCCGCGGGGTCGATCGCGCGCGCCTGCAGGACATGCTCGCCCGTCGACAGATCGTCGAAACGGGCCCGATCGCCCACCGGCTGCCATGGCCCGCCGTCGAGCGCCGCTTCGAACGCGACACCCTGCTCGTCCGACGCGAACTCGAACGCCGCACTCGTGGCGCTGCCCTCGGGGGGCGGGCCGCTGCGGACGTAGGTGTCGGGCGCGATCGTGTCGGGCCCGGCCGGCGGTGCCGGCACGCCTGCAAAGGAATGAGGTACCGAGGCGCCCGCAGGATGAAGGTCCGCCAGCAGGCGGGTGCCCTCCGCGGTGCCGTCCGACACCCACGCCTCGCGCCCATGGACCCCGTCGTCGGCGGTGAAGTAGAGGCGGCCGCCGACGGCGGTCATCCCCTGCGGGCCGGAGCCGCCGGCGCCGGCCCGGATATCGGCCAGGATCCAGGTCCCGTCCGCGCTGCCGTCGGACCGCCACAGCTCGCGGCCATGGGCGCCGTCGTCGGCCGCGAAGTAGACGACCCCGTCCAGCACGGCCAGGTCGGTCGGCTCGGACGCCTCGTCTCCGGCGCGGATGTCCGCCACCCGCGCGGCGGTGCCGTCGGCGAAGCGCCAGAGCTCCCGGCCGCCGGTGCCGGTCGCCGCGAAATAGAGGACATCCCCCGCCGCGACCGGCGGACCGGGATCGGACCCGCCCGCGCCGGCCAGGATGTCGGCGGCCGGCACGGTCCCGACTGCGGTCCCATCCGAGCGCCACAGCTCGGCGCCATGGTCGGCGTCCGCGGCCGTGAAGTAGAGCACCCCATCGATAACGGCGCCGCGGCCGTCGGCGACCGCGACGTCGGCCGCGGTCAGCCGCTCCGTTTCGCCGGCGGTTCCCGCAGTGCGCCACAGGGCGCGGGTGCCGTCCGCGCCGATGGCCGAGAACAGCAGCGCACCGCCGAGGCGGCCGGCCGGGGATGGGGCCGACCCGTCCGCGCCGCCGCGCAGATCCGACACCATCGCCGCCGCGGCGATGCCGGGTCGAACGACCCAGAGCTCCTCGCCGTGCGCCGCATCGGCCGCCGAGAAGTAGAGGGCATCGCCGACCGCGAAGAGCCCGCCGCCACCCTCGCCGTCGGTCGCGGACAGGCGGTCGACCAGCACGGTCCCGGGGGCCGTGCCATCGGTCGACCACAGGGCGAACCGGTCCTCGGCCTCGGCGAAGAAGTACGCCCGCTCCCGGTCCGAGACCATGCCGTAGGGGTTCCCGGACGCGCTGTCGGGGACGAGGTCGCGGAGGAGTTCCGTCCCCGCCGTCCGCCCGTCGCTTCGCCACAGCTCCCAGCCGGTCGCCGGGGTGAATGCACCGAAAAGAAGAAGTTCCGCCACCATACGATCCGGATGCGCCGCCGCGCCATCCGATCATGCAACGGCTCTCCAGACAACCTTAAAGCGATCAGGCCGACGGGCCGGCGATCCCGCCATGGGCGGACGACCAGCCGCCCGGATCCTCCAGGAAGGCGCGCAGGGTGGCGAGCCGGTGGGACGGGAAGGCGGCCGACCGTTCCGCCTCGGCCAGCACGTCCCACCAGGTGGCAAGCGCATGCAGGTGCAGGCCGATGGCGGCGAAGCGGTCCTCGACACCGGGAAAGATGCCGTACTGGAAGACCACGAAGGCGTGGTCGACCTTGGCGCCGGCGAGCCGCAGCGCCCGGCAGAAGGCGAGCTTGCTCTCGCCGTCGGTGGTCAGGTCCTCGACCAGCAGCGTGCGCGCGCCCTGCACGGCAATGCCCTCGATCTGGGCCGCCGGCCCGAAGCCCTTGGCGCGCTTGCGCACGAACTGCATCGGCAGCATCAGGCGGTCGGCGATCCAGGCCGCGAACGGCACCCCGGCCGTCTCGCCGCCGGCGACCTGGTCGAGCCGTTCGAAGCCGATGTCGCGGATGATGGTCGCGACCGCGAAATCGGTCACCGCGCGGCGGATGCGCGGGTAGGAGATGAGCCGGCGGCAGTCGACATAGACCGGGCTCGCCCAGCCGCTGGTCAGGATGAACGGGTTCTCGCCGTGGAACTGCACGGCATCGACCTCGAGCAGCATCCGCGCCGTCAGGCGGCGGATCTCGGCCACGCTCGGCAGGCCCTCGATCATGCCGTTCCCTCCGCGCCGATCGCTTCCATCAGCCCCTCGTGGAGCAGGTCGGCGCCGGCCAGGAAGTCGGCCATGTCCATCCGCTCCTCCGGATTGTGAGAGCCCTTGTCGTTGCGGATGAAGATCATGGCCGACGGCACCCCCTCGTTGGCGAAGAGCGCGGCATCGTGGCCGGCCCCGCTCGGCACCGTCTCCTCGGGCAGGCCGAGCCGGCGGCTCAGGGCCAGGAGGCGCTTCACCAGCCCGTCATCCATGCGCGCGGGCGCCGAATCCAGCCGCCGGTCGAACACGAACTCCACCTTCCGCGTCCGCTCCAGGGCCCGGCACTCGGTGCGCATCAGGTGGTAGAAGGCCTCCAGCGTGTCGCGGCTCTGGCTGCGCACCTCGAAGCTGAAGGCAGCCTCGCCGGGGATGCGGCTGATCGCATGTTCGGCCGGGTTGGTGCCGACGATGCCGAAGGTGACGACCAGGTCGAGCCCCTGCTCCTGGAGCACGCGCCAGTGCTCGTCGAGGCGCGAGATCAGCTCGGCCATGGCGAAGACGGCATCGCGCCGCAGCCAGCGGGGCACCGCCCCCGAATGGCCGGCCTCGCCGCGGCAGACCACCCGGGCGTGGCGGACGTTGCCGCGGATGCCGGTCACGATCGCGGTCGGCAGGCTGCGCGCGACCAGGACCGGGCCCTGCTCGATATGCAGCTCGAAATAGGCGGCGACCGCCGCCGGGTCGAGCAGCCGCTGGCCCTGGCCGATGCGGGCCAGGTCGGCACCCGCCCCGGCCATCGCCTCGGCCAGGGTATGGCCGCCGGAGCGGTGCTTGAGCGCGAGGTCTTCGGGCGCCAGCTTGCCGAACAGCGCCGACGAGCCGAGATAGGCCTTGCCGAACCAGGCGCTCTCCTCGCCGCGGATGGCCATCAGGCGCGGCGGCCGGGCGGGCCGCACCCCGGCCGCCTGCATGCGCAGCAGCGACAGGAACCCTGCGACCACCCCGGCCGCCCCATCGAAGTTGCCGCCCTGGGGCACGGAGTCGAGATGCGAGGCGACGATCACGCAGGGACGGGCCACGGTCGGCGCCAGCGCCTCGGGCGTGTCCGGCAGCGTGACCGACAGGTTGGCGGCGGCATCCCGCGCGGTCAGCAGGCCGTGTTCCCTGGCGACCGCCTCCAGAAGATCGAAGGCCGCCCCCTCGCCCGGCCCGAACGTCTCCCGGGTGATCCCGACCCCGTCCGCGCCGATCTCGCCCAAGCGGGCGAACAGGTCGGCCGCCACGGCCTCCAGGTTCGGGACGGCCATGATCGGCATCGATCTCCCTTCCATTGGCGGATGATCACCGATCGGGTCGCGGAAGGCAACGTGGGCGAGCGGCCGGGTTCCGGGCTCCACCTTCCTTGGCAACCGTGACTCCTCTACGATCGAGGCGTGCCACCGAGGAGCACCCGGATCATCCGTTCCCTCATTCGCGGCCTCGCCATCCTAGCCGTGCTCGCCTGGACCCTGACAATCGGCGGGGCGTTCCTGACGCTGGCCCGCACGGGGGCCGGCTTGCGCTCGCTCTCGCTCGACCTGGGCGATGCGGAGCTGGAAGCGGCCTTCTACAACCTGCTCCTGCTGCTCGAGCAGGCCGGACCCTACGCGATGCTGGCCGCCTGGATCGTGGGCACGGCCGTGATCCTGCTGGTCGCGGCCATCCTGCTGAAACTGGCCGGATTGTTCCAGGGCGGCAGGGCGGCAGCGAACGGCCCCGCGTCGCGGCCGCCGGCCAGCCCCGCAGAGAGGCCGGCCCGCGCGCCGATGCGGCTGCCGAGCCTGCCCGGGCCGTGGAACCGGCCGGCACAGCCGGCCCCGCCTCCCCCGCAATCGGCGCCCGCGCCCGACCGCCCGGCGAGCCGGCCGCCGGCTGCCCAGGCGCCGGCTGCCCGGCCGCCGATCGTCACCCGGCCGATCGTCGAGCGCGGCGGGCGGCCGGATGCGTCGAGCGGCGGCAACGGTACCGTTGTCGTGCAACGGCCGCGAGGCCATATGGATCGGTCATGATGAAGGCAACCCTGTTCCAGCTCGCCCGCCGTCTCGCCTCCGATCCCCGGGTGCAGGCGAAGGCGCGGGAGACGGCGACCGAACTGCTCCACCGCGCCCGGCCGAAGGCGCAGGCCGCGGCCGCGGAACTGCGGGCTGCCGCCCGCGAGGTCGATCCGCGGCAGGACCCGAAGGGGTTCATGCGCCGGCTGAAGAAGGGCTGGGACGAGCGCAACCGGTCCTAGAGTTCGAGCCGGACTCGCTGCGGAAATCCCGCACGCACCAATCGACACCCCTGCCGACCCGTGCTAGCCCTGGAATCGATGAAGGTATCGTCCAGGGCTGGCAGACTTGGAGTGAGATGACCGCGGCCGAAAGCTCGCGGACATATGGGGTGGACGACCGGCCGTCGCCGCCGACACTCCTGTTCAACGGCCTGCAGCATCTGGCGATCATTGCCCCGATCGGGCTCGTGTTCCCGACCCTCGTCGCGCGGGCCGGCGCGCTCTCGCCGGAGGAGACCCAGTCGGTGGTCGCGGCCTCCCTCCTGGCGCTCGGGCTGGGCAGCATCCTGCTCTGCCAGCGCGGGCGTCTGGTCGGATCCGGCTTCCTGACGCCGGCCGTGTTCACCGCGGCCTACCTTCCCGCGAGCCTTGCCGCGGCCGCCGTCGGCGGACTGCCGCTGGTGATCGGGATGACGATCTTCGCCGGGCTGTGCGAGATCGCCTTCTCGTTCCTGCTCTACCGCTTCCGGGCGCTGCTGCCGGCGGAGATATCCGGCCTGGCGGTCCTGATGATCGGCCTGATCCTGGCGCTGCTGGGCTTTCGCCTGGCCTTCGGCATCGGACCGACCGGGCATTTCCCGGCCGGCGCGCTCGCCCCCGTCCCGGTCGCGATCGGGCTTGGCACCCTGGCCGTGATCGTCGCCCTCAACGTCTGGGGCAGCGGCCGGCTGCGGGTCTTCGCCGTGCTGATCGGGGTGACGATCGCCTACGGCGCGGCGGCCCTCGTCGATGCGGTCGACCGGGACATGCTGCAGGCCGGCATGGCGCCGGGGCTGGTCCGGCTGCCGGCGCTGCCCTTCGTGTGGCCGGCGTTCGACCCCTGGCTGGCGCCGCAGTTCATCGTCGGCGCGCTGGCCTCCGCGCTGCGCGCCATGGGCGACATCACCACCTGCCAGCGCATGAACGACCGCGCCTGGGTGCGGCCGGACTTCGGCTCGATCCAGCGCGGGGTACGCGCCGACGGGCTGGCGACCGCGCTGAGCGGCTGCCTCGGCAGCGTCGGCATCAACACCTTCTCCGGCTCGATCGGCCTGGCACAGGCGTCGGGGGTGGCCGCGCGGCGCGTCGGCTTCGCCATCGGCGGGCTGTTCATGGCGCTGGCGTTCTTTCCCCCGGTCGTGGCGCTGGCCGCGGCCATCCCGCCGCCGGTGACCGGGGCGGTGCTGCTGTTCTCGTCGACCTTCATCATCGCCAGCGGGCTGCAGATCATCGTCGCCCGACTGCTCGACACGCGCCGCATCCTGACCGTCGGCCTCGCCATCATCTTCGGCGTCAGCCACGCCGCCTTTCTCGGCTTCTACGCGACGCTGCCGTCCTGGCTCGGCACCCTGTCCAGTTCGGGGCTGGTCGTGTCGCTGATCATCGCGCTCGTGCTGAACGCCGTCTTCCGCATCGGCACCAGCCAGTCGCGCAGCCTGACGGCGCCGGTCGATGCCGAGCTGCCGGAACGGATCCAGGCGTTCTGCCGCGACAGCGGAGCGATGTGGGGGGCGCAGCGCGACGTGATGGAGCGGGTCTTCATCGCCGCCCTGGAAGCGGCCGAGATGGCGCTCGCCAGGGCGGTGCCCGGTTCGGTCTTCCAGCTGAACCTGGTCTTCGACGAGTTCTTCGTCGATGCGTCGATCCGCTACCGCACCGCCGCGCAGACGAGCGGCCCGCCCGACGAGGAAGACGGCCTGGTCGTCCGCCTGTCCGACCTGCCCCTCATTCTCATCCGGCGCCAGGCGGACCGGCTGTCGCTGACGACCGAGGGCGACCAGTCCCTGATGCGGATGCGCTTCGAATCCTGAGGAGCCGGGCGGGTCAGCGGCCGAGCGCGCGGTCGACCTCGCGCAGACGCTCCGCCAGGTCGATCCGCATGGTGGAGGCCGTCTCCAGCCCGCGGTCTTCGAGCGCGTCGACCCCGGGATGGCTCGCCCGCCAGCGCCGCACCGCCTCGTCGCGGGCATGCACCAGCAGCCCGATCTCGCCGCGATAGAGGCGAAAGAGCGCGCTCAGCCAGCGGTTGATCGCCCAGGAGGGATGCTGGCGTTCCACCACGAACCGGTCCAGCATCGCCTCGACGGCATCCGCCGGGTACCAGGCCTCGCCGGTCACCCATCGGTTGGTGGTGAAGAGGCGCACCGGGGCGCCGGCACCGTCGATGGCGATCGCGACCAGATGGCTCGGCGCGTTGTCGGCGGCGGCATCGGGCGGCCGGCGCTCGGGCTGCAGGCCGGGCGGCATGCCGGCCGGGCGCAGGAAGGTGTGGAAATGCCCGACCTCGCCCGTCCCGTCGGGTTCGGCGTGGCGATGGAAATAGTACTGGGCGTGCGAGGTCGGATCGTAGACGTCGCCGCCGTCGGGGTAGTGCAGCCAGGGCTCCGGCGGCAGCGCCGCCCCGCTCAGGCGCGCGACCAGCGTCTCTCCGGTGCGGGCCAGGACGCGCTGGCAGGCCTCGATCTCCCGCGCCGCGGCGATCAGACCCTGCCGTTCGCCGTCGGGCAACCGGCGAAAGCGCAGCGCGGCGTCAGCCATGTGGCCTCGGCCGGCATCGACAGACCATTGGCGCCGGCGCGTCGTATCGATAGCATCCGCCGGCCGCTTCGCCTTCCCACATCCGGGCCCCAGGCATGGACATCCGCTCGCATATCCGCACGATTCCGGATTTTCCCAAACCCGGAATCCTATTTTATGACATCTCGACCCTGCTGGCGCATCCCGCAGCGTGGAAATCGACCATGGAGCAGATGGCCGAGCGGGTTCGCCCGCATCGGCCGGACGTGCTGGCCGGGATCGAATCGCGCGGCTTCCTGACCGCGGCCCCGCTCGCCCTGCTGCTCGGCTGCGGCTTCATCATGGTGCGCAAGAAGGGCAAGCTGCCGGGGCCGACGATCCCCTACCGCTACGACCTGGAATACGGCACCGACACCGTCGAGGTCCAGGCGGACGCGGTCCGGCCCGGCCAGCGGGTGGTGCTGCTGGACGACCTGCTGGCGACCGGCGGCACGGCCAATGCCGCGGTGCAGCTGCTACGCCAGGTGGGCGCGGTCGTGCCGGCGCTGGCGGTCATCATCGAGCTGGGCTTCCTCGACGGCCGCCGCCGCCTCGACGTGCCGGCCGAGTCGCTGGTGCGGATCGACGAATAGACACCGGCAAGCGGATATCGAGGCGGCCGAACGCGCCCCCGGGCGCGCTACGGGGCGTCGCCGCGGGGCCGCGGGCCCGGCTGGAAGACGAGGCGGCCGGCGACGAGGACGACCACCGTGACCAGCACCACGATGACCGTCGCCAGCGCGTTGATCTGCGGGCTGACCCCCATGCGGACGCTGGAGAAGATGGCCATCGGCAGGGTGCCGGCGCCGGGCCCGGACAGGAAGCTCGCGAGCACCAGGTCGTCGAGCGAGAGCGTGAAGGCCAGCAGCCAGCCGGCGATCACGCCGGGGGCGATCATCGGCAGGGTGATGCGGAAGAAGACCGTGGCCGGACGCGCGCCCAGGTCCATCGCCGCCTCGCCGATCGCCGGGTCGAGCCCGATCAGGCGCGAGCGGACGACGACCGTGACATAGGCCATGGCGAGCGTCGCATGGGCGATCGCGATCGTGGCGATGCCGCGCTCCGCCGGCCATCCGGTCAGCGCCTGGACCGACACGACGAGGAGCAGCAGCGCCAGCCCCAGGATCACCTCCGGCAGGACGAGCGGCGTCGCCAGCATCGCGGTGAACAGCATCCGCCCCGGCAGGCGGCGGCGGGCCAGCGCCATGGCGGCCAGCGTGCCGAGCACGGTGGCGGCCGTCGCCGAGATCACCCCCACCAGCAGGCTGGTGCCGGCCGCGTCGAGCAGCGCCTCGTTCTCCAGCAGGGCGCCGTACCACTTGGTCGAGAAGCCGCTCCACACCGTCACCAGGCGGGATTCGTTGAACGAATAGACGATCAGCGTGGCGATCGGCACGTAGAGGAACGCGTAGCCGAAGGCCAGCATGGTGAAGAGGAAGCGCGACCGGCCGCCCGTCATCGCCGGTCCCCCTGGAGCCGCTGCAGCCACAGCAGCGGCAGGATCAGGACCAGCAGCAGGACCACCGCCACCGCCGACGCCACCGGCCAGTCGGTGTTGGAGAAGAACTCGTCCCAGACCACCTTGCCGATCATCAGCGAGTCCGTGCCGCCCAGCAGGTCGGGGATGACGAACTCGCCCACCGCCGGCACGAACACCAGCATGCTGCCGGCGACGACGCCCGGCAGCGACAGCGGCAGGGTGACCCGCAGGAAGGCCGCCGCCGGCCGGCAGCCGAGGTCGGAGGCGGCCTCCAGCAGCGCCGGGTCGAGCCGCTCCAGCGTCGCGTAGAGCGGCAGGATCATGAAGGGCAGGTAGGAATAGACGATGCCGAGGACGACCGCGGGCTCGGTCGACAAGAGGACCAGCGGCTCGCCGGTCCAGCCGAGCCACAGCAGCAGCGCATTGAGCAGCCCGTTGGGCGCGAGGATGCCGATCCAGGCATAGACCCGGATCAGGAAGCTGGTCCAGAAGGGCAGGATGATCAGCGTCAGCAGCAGCGGCCGCCGGCGCGCCGGCGCGCGGACGATGGCATAGGCCATCGGATAGCCCAGCGCCAGGCAGGCCAGCGTGGATATCAGCGCCACCTTCAGCGAGTTGAGATAGGCGACGGCATAGAGCGGGTCGTCGAGCAGGTAGGCGTAGTTGCCGAAGTCGGGCGCCAGCCGCGGCACCCCGCCCTCCAGCCTGAGCGGTGGCACGAAGGGCGGCGTCCCCAGCTCCTTGGTCGACAGGCTGACCGCCACCACCACCAGGAACGGCAGCAGCAGGAACGCCACCAGCCACGCGTAGGGCAGCAGCAGGGCGAGACGGGTGAAGCCGTCCCCGCGCCGACGGCGGGCGGTGACCGTGGCCGGCAGCATCAGGCCGCCACCATCACGGCGTTGTCCGGCGTCCAGCTCAGCCAGACCTCGTCCTCCCAGGTGAAGGGCGGCTCGTCGGCGAGGTGCAGGTTGGGCCGGGTGGCGGCGATGCGGCGGCCGTCCGCGGTCTCCACATGGTAGATCGAGACGTCGCCCAGATAGGCGATGTCGCGGATGACGCCGCGGGTGCGGTTGAGCTCCGTGGCGGGCGGGGTGCGGCCGACGGCGATCTTCTCCGGCCGGACGGCGACCGTCGCCGCCTGCCCGGCGGTCCAGGTGCCGGAGTCGGCGACCGCCAGCGGTCCGCCGAAGGCCGGGCAGCGCAGCGTCACCACGCCGCCGGCCACCGCCTCCACCTCCCCCTCGAACAGGTTGGCCATGCCGATGAAGTCGGCGACGAAGCGCGAGCACGGATGCTCGTAGATCTGCAGGGGCGTGCCGACTTGGACGATGCGGCCGCGATCCATCACCGCCATCCGCGAGGACATGGTCATGGCCTCTTCCTGGTCGTGGGTGACGATCAGGAAGGTGATGCCGACCTTCTCCTGGATCGAGACCAGCTCGAACTGGGTGCGTTCGCGCAGCTTGCGGTCGAGCGCGGCCAGGGGCTCGTCGAGCAGCAGGACCTTCGGCCGCTTGACCAGCGCGCGCGCCAGCGCCACCCGCTGGCGCTGCCCGCCGGACAGCTGGTGCGGCCGCCGTCCGCCGAGGTCGCCCATCTGGACCAGCGCCAGGGCGTCCGCGACCCGGCGGCGGATCTCGTCGCGCGGACAGCCCTCCTGCACCAGGCCGAAGCCGACGTTGCGCTCGACCGTCATGTGCGGAAAGAGCGCATAGGACTGGAACATCATGTTGACCGGACGCGCATAGGGCGGGACCCCGGCCATGTCCTGGCCATCGATCTCGACCGTGCCGCCGTCCGGCACCTCGAAGCCGGCCAGCATCCGCAGCAGCGTGGACTTGCCGCTGCCCGACCCACCCAGGAGAGAGAACACCTCGCCCGGATAGATGTCGACCGACACCCCGTCGACGGCGGCCACGGATCCGTAGCGCTTGGACAGGTCGCGTATCCGCAGGATCGGCTGCGCGCCCGGCAGCTCCCAGGGATTGGCCGCCGGCCCGCCGGGACGGGACGGCGCCGATCGTGCCTGATCCATGTCCTTCAGCGGCCGGTCTTCACGCGCGTCCATGCCCGCGTCCGCAACCGCTCGTAGCCGGCGTCGCCCGGGGTCAGGGTGTAGAAGCGATCGACCGCCGCCTGCGGCGGGTAGATGCGCGGGTCCTCGCGCACGGCCGCGTCGACCAGCGGCAGGGCCGCCTTGTTGCCGCTGGCATAGCCGACGAAGGAGGACGCCTGGGCCGAGACTTCCGGCCGCATCAGGTAGTCGATGAAGGCATGCGCCTCGTCGACGTTGCGGGCGGACGACGGGATCGCCAGCACGTCGACCGCGAACAGCGCCCCCTCCTTGGGAATGGCGTAGCTGACCTCGACGCCGCGCTTGGCCTCCTTCGCCCGGTTCATCGCCTGGATCACGTCGCCCGAGAAGCCGAAGGCGAGGCAGACATCGCCGTTGGCGAGCGCGTTGATGTATTCCGAGGAGTGGAACTTGCGGACGTGCGGCCGGATCTTCTGGAGATGCGCCACCGCCGCGTCCAGGTCCGCCTTGGCCTTGCTGTCCGGGTTGCGGCCGAGATAGGCGAGCGTCGCCGAGAAGACGTCGGTCGGCGAATCCAGCATCATCACGCCGCACTTGGCGAAGCGCGCCACCACCGCCGGGTCGAGCAGGATCGACAGGCTGTCGACCGGGGCGTCCGGCATTACCTCCCGGATCTTCTTGACGTTGTAGCCGATGCCGGAGGTGCCCCACATCCACGGCACGCTGTAGGCGTTCTGCGGGTCGTACTTGGCCAGGAGCTCCATGATCCGCGGGTCGAGGTTGCTCCAGTTCCGGATCTTGGAGCGGTCGAGGCTCTGGTAGACGCCGGCCGCCAGCTGGCGGACGAAGAAGGGCGAGTTGGTCGGCACGACGACGTCGTAGCCCGACCGGCCGGTCAGCAGCTTGGCCTCCAGCGTCTCGTTGGAGTCATAGACGTCGTAGACGACCTTGATGCCGCTCTCCGCCTGGAAAGCCGGCACCGTCTTGGGGTCGATGTAGTCGCTCCAGTTGTAGACGTTGACCGTCCGCTCCTGGGCACCCGCCGAGGCACCGCACAGCACCGCCAGCGCCAGGCCGGCCACGAGACCGCGCATCGATGATTCCCCCCTTGATGGAACTGCCCCCGAAGCAGCCCGAGAATTCATCCGATGCGGCCCGGGCTGTCAACTCGGGCGGATCCCGCATCGGCCAGGGACAGCCGAATGGGTGGCTCGATCGAGCCACCCAATAGCGTACGGTCGACGCACCAAGCCGGCCTTGTCGGCCGAGCCGGGCGTTCAGTAGTCCCAGAAGGCCGGCACCCAACGGAAGGCGTCGCCGTCCTTGGCCACCCTGCCGACGGACGGAAACGGCAGGTGCGTCGCCACCAGCTGCCCGCCGGTCTCGGCCAGCTCGGTCAGGAGACGGACGCGGACGCGGGCCGCCTCCTCGGGATCATGCTCGAAGCCGTTGAACCAGTCCGGGTGCTCGAAACTGACCACGAACACGGCATCGCCGGCGAACGTCAGGCGCTCACCGCCGGAAGACATGCGCACGATGCTGTGGCCCGGCGTGTGGCCTCCGGTGCGCTGCACCACGACGCCCGGCGCAACCTCGCGCTCCTCGTCGAACTCCTGCAGACAGCTCCGATACTCCTGCACGAAGCGCTTGGCGGTGGCCCGGAGCGCGTCCGGGAACCCCGGCGGCATGTTGACCCGGCTGAAGTCCGGCGCCTCCCAGAACCTGACCTCGGCAGCGGCCACGTGGATCCGCAAATCCGGACGCAGCCTCTCCTTCACGCCATCCACGAGGAGCCCGCCGATATGGTCCATGTGCATGTGGGTCAGCACGATGTCGGTGACGGCGGAGATGTCGGCCCCCGCGGACTCCAATCGTCTGATCAACTGCCCGGCCCGCGGCAGGTTCAGGTCGGGATCCGACCCCAGGCCGGCATCGACCAGGATGGTCTGGCCGCCGCTGCGGACCACGACCGCGTTGAGCGCCCAGTCGAAGGCCTCCGGCGACAGGAACAGGTCCTTCATCCAGGCGGCGCGGACGGCCGCGTCGACATTGTGCGCCAGCATCGTGGCCGGCAGCGGCAGCACCCCGTCGCTCACCACCAGCACCTCGATGTCGCCGATCTGCACCGCATAGCGCGAGGGAACCAGTTCGTCGGGCCCCGTCCTGACGGAAGGTTGGTAGATGTCCGGGCTCATGCTCTTCTCCTGCTAACAAAGCGCCTCAGTGGCGGCAGGGATGAAGTTGGGTTGGAACTGTCTCGCGGTCGATCAAGCCAGGGGATAGGCTGGCCTATACTGGAGTTGGGGGCCGTCCATCATTTCCAGAGCCAACCAATACTTGGCAGCCCGAGCCGGCAGTTCGGGCCATGGCGGCATGGATTTCCATAGGATGTCTTCCGCGGCGGCCGGGCGTAAAGGTTGCCGAAGGCACCGATGGGGGCGGGCGCGGCACGGCGGGCGTCGCGGTCGGCTGCCCAGGAGGAGAAGGCGATCATGATTTCCGCGTACGCCCGCAGGCGGGCCGTATTCATGTTCGCCGGCTGCGCCCTCGGGGCCATCCTGGCGGTCGCCGGCGTCGTGCTCCTGCTGCCGGCGATGGATGGGCCCCGGGCGCCCGTGCCCTGGGCGGCGTTCCTGGTCCTGGCCGCGGGCCTCGTCCTGGTCGCTGCGGCAGGCGCCATGGCCGTACCCGATGCGGAGGCGGCGCAGGCCAGGCGCATCATCGAGAGCATGCCGGGTCACGCCTGGTCCGCGGACCCGAACGGACGCTTCACCTATGTGAGCGCGAGCGCCCTCCGATTCCTGGGCGAGCGTGCCGAGGTTCTTGGTCCGGAGCCGGACTCCGACGAATTCGGCTGGCGCCGGGTCGTCCACCCGGACGATTACGATCGGGTGGCGGCGAGATGGCGCCACTGCCTTGCGACCGGCGATCGCTACGACACGGAGCATCGGATCCGCCGCGCGGACGGTGTCTATCAGTGGTTCCGGAACTCGGGCCTTCCAATTCGCGACCGCCACGGCCGCATCGCGGGCTGGTACGGCACCACGATCGAGATCGAGGAGCAGAAGCAGGCGGAAGCCGCCCTGCTGGAGCGGGAGCGCGAGCTGACGCATCTGGTCGAGATGGTGCCGAGCCACCTGTGGCGGCTCGCACCCGACGGCGAGCCGATCTTCTTCAATCGCCGGATGACGGAGTATCTCGGCCGGACCGTGGAGGATCTCGGCGAGCCCCGCACGGGCCGGCTCGAGGCCCTTATGGCTGCGGTTCACCCCGACGATGTCGCAGAAGTGCGCGCACGCCTCGCTGCCAGCCTCGGCAGCGGGGACAGCTTCGCCCTGCGCTACCGTCTGCGCCGCGGCGATGGCGCGTTCCGCTGGATGTCGAGCCGCGCCGAGGCGATGCGTGATCGCGAAGGTTCCATCGTTCAGTGGTACGGCCTCTGCCACGACATCGACGACCAGATGCAGGTCGAGGATGCGCTCCGCCACAGCGAGAGCCAGTTGCGCCGGCTCATCGATACCGTGCCGGCGATGATCTGGACTGCGGCGCCGAACGGGACGCCCACATCGGTCAACCGGCGGTTCAACGAGGTGACGGGCGCGAGCCTGGGCGACATCACGGCCGCCGACGGCTCGCTGTCCCTGAGCTTCATCCATCCCGACTTCCGGAGCGAGACGGCGCGGACCGCCGCCCGGTCGTTCGCGACGGGCGAGCCTTACCACATGCGCTACCTCCAAGGCCGCAGGGATGGGTCCCATCGCTGGACCGAGACCCGGGCGGAGCCGTTCCGGGACGAGAACGGAGCGATCCGCCAGTGGTACGGGGTGAGCGTGGACATCCACGACCTCGTGACCGCCCAGGAGCGGCTGCGCGAACGCGAGCGCTTCCTGTGGCAGCTCGTCGAGACCTTGCCGGCGATGGTCGATTGCGCCGCGCCGGATGGCGAACCCGTCTACCGCAGCCAGCAGCTGCGCGCGTTCCTCGGCTACGAACTGGAGCAGCTCGACGGGACGGGCAAGTCGCGCCTCGCCGCGACGCTCGACGCCGGGGTCCACGCAAACGACCTCGCCATGGTCAAGGCCTGCTACGCGCATTCGCTCGCGACCGGCGAGCCCTATGCGTGCCGGCATCGCCTCCGCCGGTTCGACGGCGAGTACCACTGGGTGGAAACGCGGGCCGCGCCGATGCGCAACCTCGATGGGGTCATCGTCCAATGGAACGTGATCTGCCTCGACATCGATGGCGAGGTGCGCACCCGCGAGATGCTCCGCGCGGCACAGGAGAGCCTGGCGCGCGCGAGCCAGGCCGCCAGCATGGCGGAGCTCTCGGCGTCGATCGCGCATGAGGTGAACCAGCCCCTGGCCGCGATCGTCGCCAATTCACAGGCGTGTCACCGCTGGCTGTCTGGCGAGCCCCCCAATGTCGAGCGCGCCAAGGTCACGGCGGCGCGCATCACCCGCGATGCCAACTCCGCGGCCGAGGTGGTCAGCCGCATCCGCGCGCTGTTCCGGCGAACGCCGGGAGAGCGCGCGCCGGAGAACATCAACCGCATCATCGACGAGGTCTGCCGCCTGCTCGCCGAGGAGGTCGCGGCCAAGGAGGTTCGCGTCCGTCTGGAGCTGGCGCCCGACCTGCCGTGCGCGCCCCTCGACCGGGTCCAGATCCAGCAGGTCGTGTTGAATCTGATGCGCAACGGCATGGAGGCGATGGAGGGCGTCCCGAAGGGGGAAAGGGTCCTGGGGATCCGGACCCGGCCGGGGCCGGACGGCATCCGTGTGGAAATCTGCGACGCCGGGGCGGGCTTCGCGGACATCGAGCGCGCGTTCGAGCCCTTCTTCACGACCAAGCGGAGCGGCATGGGCATGGGCCTGGCGATCTGCCGGTCCATCGTCGAGGCCCATGGCGGCCGGCTTTCGATCGAGGGCGCGGCGGGCTGCGGAGCCACGGTCGCCTTCACGCTTCCGACGGGCGAAGGCGACGCGCCATGAGCAATGGCGACGAGATCGTCTTCGTGGTCGACGACGACGCCAGGGTGCGGCTCGGGTTCAGCGAACTCCTGGAATCGTGGGGCTGGAGGGTCGAAACCTTCGCGACGGCCGCGGACTACGCCGCCCGCGCCCGGCCCGACCTTGCCGCATGCCTCATCCTCGACGTGCGGCTGCCCGACATCAGCGGGCTGGAATTCCAGGCGCAGCAATCCGCCGACGCCCATCCGCCCATCGTCTTCGTGACCGGGCATGGGGACATCCCCTCGACCGTTCGTGCGATGCGGCTGGGCGCAGTCGACTTCCTGACGAAGCCGGTCGGCGAGAGCGCGCTCGTGGCCGCCGTGCGCGACGCCATCGGCAGAGACCGCCTCCGGCGCCAGGCGAGGTCGGAGCGCGACGAGCTCGAACGGCGCTTCGCAACGCTCACGCCGCGGGAGCACGACGTCCTGCCGCTCGTGGTCAGCGGCCTCCTCAACAAGCAGGCTGCGGCCGAACTGGGGGTGAGCCAGGTCACCATCGAGATGCACCGGCGCCGGATCATGCAGAAGATGCAGGCAAGCTCGCTGCCCGAACTGGTGAGAATGGCCGAGAGGCTTCACGTCCCGGTGCGACACTCGAGACGATCTGGACACAGCTAGAAATGCCCGGAGAAAAGTATCTGGTTGCCGTTGTCGACGACGACCCGCGCCTGCTCGAATCCATCGAGGAGTTGCTGGAATCAGCTGGTCATGCCGCCTCGCTCTTCTCCTCCGCCCAGGATTTTCTGAGGCGTGTCGAGCTGCACGAGCTGGACTGTCTCATAACCGACATCGGCATGCCCGGAATGGATGGCTTCGAGCTCCAGCGGATCGTCAAGGAACGACGTCCCGAACTTCCGGTCATCCTGATGACCGGCCGCCACGAGATCACCGAGCTTCCGCAGGCGAGGCAATACCCGTTGTTCCGCAAACCCTTCGACGGTCCGACGTTGCTCGCCGCCGTCGACGCAGCCGTAGCGCTGAAGGAGGGCCCGAGATGAGCGCAGTACGCCCACAACAGCCTGACCATCCACGGCGGACCTCGCCGGCCCCGGCGGAGCGGCCCCTCGCCATCCTCGTCGATGACGACGATGCGCTGCGCGAGGCTGTGCGGGAGCTCCTGGATTCGGCCGGGCTCGACTCCCTCGGGTTCGGTTCGACCCAAGTGCTGATGGAGGCGGCCCTGCCCGATCGCCCGGGCTGTCTGGTCGTGGACGTCCGGATGCCGGGGCTGAGCGGGCTGGATCTCCAGCGCCGGCTCGCCGAGCGCGGCGAGACCAGGCCGATCATCTTCCTGACCGGCCATGGAGACATTCCGATGTCCGTGCAGGCCATGAAGGCAGGCGCGATCGACTTCCTCACCAAGCCCTTCCGGGACCAGACCCTGCTCGATGCGATCGCCGCCGGAATCGAGCGCGACATCGCGGAACGCGCCCGGGCTTCGAAGCTCAAGGAGAACCTGCGCCGCCTGGCGTTGCTGACGCCCCGCGAGCGCCAGGTGTTCCGGCAGGTCGCCGCCGGCCGCCTCAACAAGCAGATCGCCTTCGACCTCGGCATCAGCGAGATCACCGTCAAGCTCCACCGCGGCAACGTCATGCGGAAGATGGAACTGCGCTCGATCGGCGACCTCGTCCGCCTCTGGGAAAGCCTGCCCGAGCCGCCTTTATCCTGATTGCCATGGCGATCGGAGTCTCGGTCAAACATCGACCGAGACTTCACATGTCCTGCATTGCGTGAACGGTGCCTATACGGTCGCAGATTGCGACCTATACCTTCGCACTACGGGACGTGATCCTGGGTTGGATAGTTCGACGGCACCGCCACAGCGCATCATCCGCGTCATCAGCCAACTGGTGCACGGAGAGAACGATGCGCAGACTTCCCACATTCATCGTGTCAGCGGCCCTCACGCTGACCTCGCCAGCTCTCGCCGAGGACAAGGCGACCGTCGTTCTCGTGCACGGAGCCTTCGCCGGGTCGTCGAGCTGGAGCGCCGTCATCCGCGATCTCGACCGGAACGGCTTTCGGACGATCGCCGCGGCCAACCCCCTGCGGAGCGTGGCGGGCGACGCCGCGTCCGTCGCCGCGCTCGTCGCCTCCATCCAGGGCCCGGTGATCCTGGTCGGCCATTCCTATGGCGGCGCCGTGATCACCGAAGCGGCCAACCGGTCCGACAGGATCAAGGCCCTGGTCTACGTCGCGGCCTTCGCGCCGGAGGCCGGCGAGTCCAGCGCATCGCTCTCGCGGCTGTACCCGGGCACCACGCTCGATAGCGCTCTCCGGCCCGTCGCGCTGCGCGACGGAACACGCGAGCTGCTGATCCAGGCCGACAAGTTCCACGACCAGTTCGCGGCCGACGTTCCCGAAGCGATTGCAGTTCTGATGGCCGCGACGCAGCGGCCGATCGCGGAAGCCGCGCTCGCCGAAACGTCCGGCAAGGCCTCGTGGAAGACCATTCCGTCCTACGCGATCTATGGCTCGGCCGACCGCAACATTCCGCCCGCAGCGATGCAGTTCATGGCCGAGCGTGCGCAGGCGGTGAAGACGGTCGTCGTGAACGGGGCGTCGCACGCCGTCATGGTCACGCATCCGCGCGAGGTGGCCGCGCTCATCAAGGAGGCGGCGTCGGGCCGCTAGGCCGCCAGGAGCGCCCTGATGCAGGCGGCCGCACCTCGCATCACCCCCAATCGGAAGCAGGAGACCATCATGAAGATCGTGACCATCGGCGGAACCGGACTCATCGGCTCGAAGGTCGTCGAGCGACTGCGCAGGAAAGGCCATGCGGTGATCGCGGCCTCGCCCAATACCGGCGTCAACACCATCACGGGCGAGGGGCTGGCGGATGCCCTCGACGGCGCGGCGGTGGTCATCGACCTGGCCAATTCCCCGTCCTTCGAGGACAAGGCCGTCCTGGACTTCTTCGAGACGTCCGGACGCAATCTGCTCGGGGCCGAGAAGACGGCCGGCGTGCAGCATCACGTCGCGCTGTCCGTGGTCGGGGCCGAACGGCTTCCGGGAAGCGGCTATCTCCGCGCCAAGATGGCGCAGGAGCGGCTGATCCGGGCATCCCACATCCCCTACACGATCATCCACTCCACCCAGTTCCTCGAGTTCCTCGGCGCGATCGCCCAATCGGCCACGGTCGGGAACACGGTGACGGTCTCGTCCGCCTACTTCCAGCCGATCGCATCGGACGACGTGGCGGATGCGGTGGCCGACTTCGCGCTGTCGGCCCCGACGAACGGCGTGGTCGAGATCGGCGGCCCGGACGCCGTCCGCATGAGCGATCTGGTCGCCACTTTCCTGAAGCGCTCCAACGATCCCCGCGAAGTGATCGCGGATCCCCGCGCCCCGTACTTCGGCACGGAGCTGGCCGAGCGCTCCCTGGTACCGGGCAGCGGCGCGCGCCTCGGCCACATCGGCTTCGAGCAGTGGTTCGGCAGGTCCGAAGCATCCCGCCACTGACGCTTCCACCTTCCCAGCAGAGGTTTCCGACAATGACGACACAGTTCCAGCCCGAAGGCGGGTTCTCCCGCCGCACGGCCCTCGCCGGCACCCTCGGCGCGATGGCGGCCCTCGGCCTGGCTTCGCGCGCCAGCGCGCAGCCCCGGCCCCGCCCCGACACCTCTCGCAAACCCAGCGCAGGAGCAGACACGATGAGCACGAACACGATCACGACCAGGGACGGCACCGAGATCTATTTCAAGGACTGGGGGCCGAAGCAGGCTCGCCCCCTCGTCTTCCATCACGGCTGGCCGCTCAGCGCGGACGACTGGGACGCGCAGATGCTGTTCTTCCTCTCGAAGGGCTACCGCGTCATCGCCCACGACCGGCGCGGCCACGGGCGCTCCGCGCAGGTGAGCGACGGCCATGACATGGACCACTACGCCGCGGACGCCGCCGCCGTGGTCGATCATCTCGACCTGCAGGGCGCCGTGCATATCGGGCACTCCACCGGCGGCGGAGAGGCGGCGCGATACGTCGCCCGCCATGGACGCGGACGCGCCGCCAAGCTCGTCCTCATCAGCGCCGTGCCGCCGATCATGGTCAAGACCGCGAACAACCCCGGCGGGCTGCCGGTCGAGGTGTTCGACGGATTGCGGGCCTCGCTCGCCGCCAGCCGCGCCCAGTTCTACCTCGATTTCCCGTCGGGCCCGTTCTACGGCTTCAACCGGCCCGGGGCCGAGCCGATCCCGGGCCTGATCCAGAACTGGTGGCGCCAGGGGATGATGGGCAGCGCGAAGGCGCACTACGAGGGGATCAAGGCCTTCTCGGAGACCGACTTCACCCAGGACCTCAAGGCCATCGATGTCCCGGCCCTCGTGATGCACAGCCGGGACGACCAGATCGTCCCCTACGCCGATTCCGCGCCGCTCTCGGCAAATCTGCTGAAGCGGGCCGAACTCAAGACCTACGAGGACCTGCCGCACGGCATGTGCGGCACGCATCCCGACCAGGTGAACCGCGACCTCCTCGCGTTCATCGCCGCGTAAGGCTCACGCTCCCCCTCCCCCCGCGTGAGCCTGGATCGCCGGCCATCCCCCTCGCGGCCGGCGATCCCCCCTTCCTTGAGAGGCACAGACCGGACCCCGAACCATGATCAGGACATTTCTTTCCACCGCGGCGCTCGCACTTGCTCTCGCCCCCGGTGCCCTTGGCCACGATGGGCTTACCCACAATGCCGGGGGCGAGCGAGTCCGGCTCGTCTACGACCATCCGCTGCCCAACGTGCCCGGCAAGAGCATGCGTGCCGTGCTCGTCGACTATGCGCCGGGCGGAACGTCGCCCGCCCATACCCACCCGAAGTCCGCCTTCATCTATGCGACGGTTCTCGAGGGAGCGATCCAGAGCCAGGTCAACGGTGGACCGGTCGAGACCTACCGCGCCGGGGAAAGCTTCTCCGAATACCCTGGAGACCGTCATGGCGTGAGCAGGAACGCCAGCACCAGCGCGCCCGCCCGCCTGCTCGCCGTCTTCGTGGTCGACACGGCGGAGACGGAGCTGACGACGGACGACGAGCGGTGACGCATCCTGCCGGCCGGCCGGCGTTGCCCACCTACCCTGCCCGCTCCGGCCCGCCATCGACCGGCGCCCACAGCACGTCGTCGATGTGCCCGGCGCCGGTTGCCAGCATCGCCAGCCGGTCGATGCCGAGCGCGATGCCGGCACTCTCCGGCATGCCGTGCCCGAGCGCCGCCAGGAAATCCTCGTCGACCGGGTAGCGGATGCCGTAGAGCCGCTCCTTGCGGTCCATGTCGGCGATGAAGCGGGCCCGCTGCAGGCCGGCGTCGGTCAGCTCGCCGAAGGCGTTGGCCAGCTCCACCCCGCAGACATAGAGCTCGAAGCGTTCCGCCACGCGCGGGTCGGCCGCGCTCTGCCGCGACAGGGCGGCCATCGAGACCGGGTAGTCGTGGAGGACGGTCGGCGTGCCCTGCCCCAGGTGCGGCTCGATCCGCTCCAGGAAGATGCGGAAGAAGATCGTCTCCCAGTCGTCGCCCGGGTGCGGCTCGATGCCGACGGCGCGGGCGGCGGCGGCGAGCGGCCCCGGCGACGGGCCGGCCGGGTCGTCGGTCGCGGCCATCAGGTCGATCCCGGCCCAGCGGCCGAAGGCGTCGGCGACGCTGACGACGGTCCAGTCGGCGAAGGGGTCCGAAGTCGCGTCGCCCATGCGGAAGCGCTCGCCGCCCGCGGCGGCCAGGGCCGCGCGCAGCAACCCCTGGCAGTCGTCGACCAGGTCCCGCCAGCCGGCGCCGGCGCGATACCATTCCAGCAGGGTGAATTCCGGGCTGTGCAGCCGGCTGCCCTCGCGGTTCCGGAACACCCGGGCCAGCTGGTAGATGCGGGGCGCGCCGCCGACCAGCAGCTTCTTCATCGCGAACTCGGGCGAGGTGTGCAGGTGCATGCGCCGGCGGATGCGCCCGTCCGCCCCCTCCAGGTCGGTCGCGAACGCCATCAGGTGCGGTTCCAGCCCGGGCGACACCTGGAGTGCGGGCGTCTCCACCTCCAGGAAGTCGCGCGCATCGAACCAGGCGCGCACCGCGCGCACCAGGGCCGCGCGGCGGCGAAGGGTCGGCAGGCGGGCGGCGAAGCGGTCGCGGTGCCACCAGGGCAGGTCATCGGTCATGGGAGCCTCCAAGGCTGCGCCTGATAGGCGATCGGACGGCCCGGGGAAAGTCCCCAGCCTCGCGGGTTGCACCGGCCGGCATGGGCCGGTAGCGTTCCCGCCCCTTTCCCCGGTCCGCGAGCCCCAAGCCATGAGCGAACCCGTCCCAGCCCAGCCGACCTGGCCGGACGACATCTACCGTGCCCTGAAGGCGGCCGGCGTGCAGCAGGTCTGCCACGTGCCGGATGCCGGGCACGCCCGCCTGATCAAGAGCTGCGAGGCCGACAACGCCATGCAGACGGTGACGCTGACGACCGAGGAAGAAGGCGTCGCCATGGTCTGCGGCGCCCACCTGGGCGGGCAGCGCGGCGTCCTCCTCGTGCAGTCGAGCGGGGTCGGCAACTGCATCAACATGCTGTCGCTGCCCTCGACCTGCCGCATGCCGTTCATGATGATCGTCACCATGCGGGGCGAGTATGGCGAGTTCAACCCGTGGCAGAACGCCATGGGCCTGGCGACCGAGGCGGTCCTGACGGCGATGCAGGTCGTCTGCTACCGCTGCGACCGGCCGGAGGATGTCGGCCCGACCGTCGCGAATGCCGCCCGCTTCACCTTCGAGGGCGGACGCCCGGTGGCGATCCTGCTGTCCCAGCGCCTGATCGGCGCCAAGGCCTTCGTGAACGAGTGAGCCCCGCCATGCCCTCCTCTGCACCGACCTCCTCTGCCGCCAAGCCCGGCCTGCACCGCCGCCCGCTCGTCGCCCGCCTGCTCGAGGGCCGCGACGACCGCCTGCTGGTCATCACCGGCCTCGGCACCCCCACCTACGATGCTGCTGCGGCCGGCGACGACCCGCGCACCTTCTTCCTGTGGGGCGCCATGGGCGGCGCCACCATGATGGGCCTCGGGCTGGCCCTGGCCCAGCCGGACAAGCGGGTGCTGGTCCTGGCCGGCGACGGCGAGATGCTGATGAGCGTCGGCAGCCTCGCCACCGTGGCCATGAAGCGCCCCGCCAACCTGGCCGTCGTCGTCCTCGACAACGAGCATTTCGGCGAGACCGGGATGCAGCCGACCCCGACCCATGCCGGGGTCGACCTGGCCGGGATGGCGGCTGCCGCCGGCTGGGCGAAGACCCTGACCGCGCGCACCGAGGACGATGTCGCGGGCTTGGTCGAGGCCGCGCGCACTACCCCGGGCCCGGTCTTCGCGGTCGCCAAGATCCTGGCCGAGAAGCTGCCCTTCGTGCTCCCGCCCAAGGACGGCGCCTACCTGAAGGACCGCTTCCGCCAGGCCGTGCTGGGGACGGTCTGAAGCCTGCGGCCGCGGCCGGGCGGCCTGCCTGCCGCCCGGCCGGGCCTCACTCCCCGGCGATCGCCTTGCCGGCCAGCTCGAACGGGCTGGACAGGATCGCACCGACCGAATTGAAGATGAACGCACCGGCGCGGCGCAGGCCGCGCCCGCCCTTGCCGTCGGGGGCGGCCAGCCGCGGATAGAGCGCCGCCAGGCCGACATAGCGGTCATGGTTCAAGCCGTCCGATGCCTGCAGGCTGGAAATGTCGATGACCTGGAGATTGGCCTTCAGCGCCGCATCCTGGACGCGGCGGTCGGCGACGCCGATCGCGCCGAGGCGCTGGCGCTCCCCGGCGAGAAAGCCGGAGACCGACAGGGCGAGGTCGTCACTGGACACCAGCACCGTCAGGGGCTTCGGCAAGGGTCCGACCACCTCCATCTGCGCCCGGAACACGTCGACGTCGATGTCGGGCGCGGCCAGGACGACGCTGAGGCGGGCGAGGACGTCGTCACGCCCCGTCAGGCGAAGCTGGCGCAGCGCCTCGGCCACCAGCCAGCCGCCCATGCTGTGGCCGACCAGGAGAATCTCCTCGATCGCTCCGTCCCGGGCGAGCGCGGACAGCACCTCGCAGAGCGCATCGCGGGAATAGGTGGCGGCCTCCTTGTCCTCGAGATAGCCGGTCACCCGGGCGACGGAAGGCCACGCGAAGAGCACCGGGGCGCCGCTCAGATCCGCGTCCGCGGCCATCTGCGCCAGGCGATAGAGCGATTCCTGGAAGCTGGAATTGAAGCCGTGCACCAAGACCCCGACCCGCCGCGGCTGGTGCAGGACGGCGTGCCGCGCCACGCCCTGCTCGAACCCGCTCCGGTCCAGGACATGGTGGCGCACGGTGGCGAAGCTCGTCGTCTGGCTCAGCACCTCGCCCGGCCATTCGATCGCCCCCGCCTGGTGGAACGGCGGGATCGACAGCTCGAACGCCGCGAAGTTCAAGCCGGCCGCGCGACCGCTGGTGAAGACGTTCCGGCCTTCCGCCTCCCGCGCCCGGGTGGTGGCGACGTGGATGGTCACCGTCCGGGCGTCGGCCACGGGATCAGCGATCGGCTCCAGCACCTCCGGGCCTGGCCGCGCGCTGCAGGCGACGAGCAGGCACAGCGCCGCGAGCCCGGCGAAGTGCCGCAGACGCGCCGCCATCCGGCCCCGCCCGCGCCACCGTCCCACCGCGCCCGTCACCGCTGTTGCACATAGCTGCCGGGCGCCTCCTCGAGCGGCGGGTAGCCGCGGTCGGGTGCGCCCATGCCGGGCGGCGGCACGCGGTCGGCGGCGGAATGCCGGTCGAGCCACGCCGTCCAGTCTTCCCACCACGACCCGTCCTTGACCGTCGCGGCCTCGGCCCACTCGTCGGGGCCGACATTGAGGTCGGCCGCGGCCTTGTGGGCGATGCGGAAGCGCCTCCCGGCCCGGCCGGGCTCGCTGACGATGCCGGCATTGTGGCCGCCGCTGGTCAGCACGAACGTGACGTCGGTGTCGGCCAGCTGGAGGATCTTGTAGACCGAGCGCCAGGGCGCGACATGGTCGCGCTCGGTGCCGACCGCGAACATCGGCACCCGGATGTTCTGCAGGGCCGCCGGCCGGCCATCCACCATGAACTGTCCCGCCGCCAGCTCGTTGTCGAGATAGAGGCGCTGGAGGTACTCCGCATGCATGCGGTAGGGCATGCGCGTGGAGTCCGCGTTCCATGCCATCAGGTCGATCATCGGCGTGCGCCCGCCCATGAAATAGTCATGGACGAGGCGCGACCAGACGAGATCGTTGGTGCGCAGCAGCTGGAAGGCGCCTGCCATCTGGTCGGCCGACAGGTAGCCCCTCTTCCACATCATGCTTTCCAGCATGTGCATCTGGCTGTGGTCGATGAAGAGGGCGAGCTCGCCCGGCTCGCTGAAATCCGTCTGGGCCGCCAGCAGCGTCACCGAAGCCAGCCGGTCGTCGCCCGCCCGCGCCATGGCGGCGGCGGCGATGGCGAGCAGGGTGCCGCCCAGGCAGTACCCCGCCGCATGGATCCTGGCGCCCGGCACGATCGCGCCGACCGCCTCCAGCGCCGCCATGACTCCCATCCTGCGGTAGTCGTCCATCCCGAAATCGCGGTCGGCGGCCGTCGGATTGCGCCACGAGATGCAGAATACCGTGTGCCCCCGCTCGACCAGGTAGCGGACCAGGGAGTTCTGCGGCGACAGGTCAAGGATATAGTATTTCATGATCCAGGCCGGCACGATCAGGATCGGCTCCGCCTGCACCGCCCCCGTGGCCGGCGCATACTGGATCACCTCGATCAGGTGATTGCGCAGCACGACCCGGCCGGGGGTGACGGCGACGCTGCGGCCGGGGACGAATTCCTCCGTCCCGACCGGCGGCCGCCCGGTCGCGAGCCGCCCCAGATCCTCCAGCCAGTTCCAGTAGCCCTGGACGAAGTTGGTCCCCCGCGCCTGGACCGTCCGCTCGATGATCTCGGGGTTGGCCAGCGGCATGTTGGACGGCGAGACCATGTCCAGCAGCTGGCGGGCGGCGAACGACACCACGTCCTCGTGATGCGGGGCCACCCCGGGCACCCCGTGGGTGGCGTTGTGCCACCATTGCTGCTGGAGCAGGAATGCCTGGGACCACCAGCTGAACGGCGGCTGCCGCCATCCGTCCGCCCGGAAGCGGTAGTCGCCCGGCAGCGGCTCGATGCAGGGCGGCGTGGCCGGGTCGGCACTCGCCGCGGCGACATGGGTCGCCAGGCGGACCGCCTTGCGGCACGCCTTGTCGACGAGTTCGAGCTGCTTGCCCGGCGCGGACTGCAGGTGGATCCACCAGTCGAACATCGCGAGCGCCAGCGAGGCCGGCGAGATGCCCCCCGTCGCCTGGGCACCCAGCGCCTGGCGCATCCGATCCATGGCCCGGAACGCCTCGCCGCGCGCGGAATCGTCCGGGTGGGGCATGCCAGCGGGGGCGGATGGATCGAACCCCGGGCGATGGGGCGGGGGTCGTTCGGGCCTGGCACCGGCGCCGGTCTCGTCGGCGGCGGCACGCGAGACGTCGGGCGGCAGCATGGTTGGGGCCTCTGTGGCGCTTGGATCCGGCATGGGCAGCAGGGATCATGCCGGATGTCCGTGCGGTGGTCGTTGATCTGAATCAGCCGGAAGCCGGACCGGCAGGCGCCACGGGCGAGGCCTCTTCACCGGAGGGGGTGACGCGCTCCTTGCCGCCCCGGCTGGCGGCTGCCCGCTCGCGGAACGCCGGGTCGGCGACGTCGCGATCGGCGAAGCGCTCCGGGCGGTAGGGGGCAGGATCCACGAAGGGTGCGGTGCCGGCCGCCAGTTCGGCGACGAGACGCCCTATGCCGCCCGACTGCGCCACGCCGTTGCCGCAGCAGCCCGTCGCGACGAGGAATCCCGCGACCGCGGGGAACGCGCCCAGGATCTGGTAGCCGTCGGGGGTGTAGGTCGACAGGCCCGCGATGTGGTGGCGGAAACGCCAGCGGTCGACGGCCGGGGCCAGGTGGCGGATCGCCGCCAGCCCGTCGGAGAGGATCTGGGCGTCGGCTTCCGGATCCTCCAGCGGCACATGGTCGAGCGTGTCCGGCAGCGCCATCGGGTCGAAGGTCTTCGATCGCGCCTCGCGGACGCCGACCAGAAGGCCGCCCGTCTCGGGCCGGAAGTAGGCGCGGAAATCGGGCAGCATCAGGTTGGGATGCCGGTCCGTGACGTCGCCGTCCGTGCCCGTCAGCCAGTAGTGGCTGCGGGTCGGAACCGCACCGACCGCAAGCCCGGCCCAGCCGGCGACCTGGCCCGCCCACGCCCCGGCCGCGTCGATCACCGTGCGCGCACGGATCACCCCGCCGGCCGTGTCGACGCCGACCACCCGCTGGCCGTCCCGGACCAGGCCCGACACCTCGACGTTGCGCCGGAAGCGCACGCCCCGGGCGCGGGCCGAACGCGCATAGGCGCCGGCCAGCCTGGGGGCATCCACATATCCCGCGGCCGGGGCGAACAGGATGGACCGCGCGCCGGCCAGGTCGAGCCACGGGCAGAGCCGCGCGGCCTGCGGCGCGGTCAGCCACTCGGCCGGCAGCCCTTCGGCCAGCAATGCCGCGCGGAGCCGGCCCAGATCCTGTTCGCACGCCTCGCTGAAGGCCGCCCGCATGGTCCCGACGGTGCGGAAGTCGACCGGGTCGCCGAACTCGTCCTCGATCTCCGCGATCGCCTCGATCGTCCGCCGGATCATCCGGATCGTGCCGCGGTCGGCCTTGGCAAAGGACACCAGGCCAGCCGAGCGCGCGGTCGTCTCCGTCGCAAGGTCGTGGCGGTCGACGACCAGGATGTCGGTTCCGCCGGCCCGCGCCAGGTGGCTGGCGATGCTGCAGCCGATCACCCCGCCGCCGATGACGAGCGTGTCCGCTTCGTCGACCCAGTTCGTTGCCATCCCCCCTCCATTTTCCCGCGAGCGCGGACGGCTAGCATGCCCGGGTTTCGGTTCCGTGACGATGCTGCGACCGCCCCGGCCAGCGGACGAGTTCCGCCGCCCGGAGCGCCCACCACACCGCCAGCGGCTGGAAGGCGAGCCTGAGCCAGTAGTACCAGCTGGCCGACGGCAGCCCCTCGATCCCGCCGCCTGCCAGCGCATTGCGCAGGTTGGCCGGGAAGACGCAGACGAAGTAGGCGGCGAGTGCCCAGCCGGCCGCCCGGCGCAGCCGCGGCACGAGCAGGCCGAGACCGCCTGCGATCTCGCACAGCCCGGTCGCCAGCACGACCATCGGCGGGAACGGCACGAAGCCCGCGATCATCGGCAGGTAGCGGCCCGGATGGATCAGGTGATCGATGCCGAAGAAGAGCAGCGCGCCCGCCATCGCCCACCGCATGCAGGCGGACCAGTCGACCCCGGCCGCGTCGCGCAAGCCCGCCACGCCGAGGCGGCCGAGCAGGGCCGCTGCCAGCATCAGCACGACCAGGAACCCGAAGAACAGCATGGCTTCCTCCATATTGACGATGACAATATATGCCAGTCCATATTTTCATCGTCAATATCCAGGCATGCGACCGACCGTCCATTCCGGTAGCGCCACCATGCGTGCTAGGCTGCCGCTTTGCGCGCTTCCCCGGAGACCCCGATCATGGCCGGCTACGATCCCCTGCACGCCACGTCGATGCCCAACAACCTCGACGCCTTCTTCATGCCGTTCACCGCCAACCGGCAGTTCAAGAAGGCGCCGCGGATGCTGGTCGGCGCGCAGGACATGCATTATGTCGCCGCCGATGGCCGCAAGGTGCTGGACGGCACCGCCGGCCTGTGGTGCGTCAATGCCGGCCATGGGCGCGAGCCGATCGTCAAGGCGGTGCAGGACCAGGTCGCCCGCCTCGACTACGCGCCCAACTTCCAGATGGGCCATCCGCTGCCGTTCGAACTGGCCGCGCGCCTGACGACGATGATGCCGGGCGACATCGACCACGTGTTCTTCTCGAACTCCGGCTCGGAGGCGGTCGACACCGCGCTCAAGATGGCGATCGCCTATCACCGCGCCCGCGGCGAGGGCCATCGCACCCGGCTGATCGGCCGCGAGCGCGGCTATCACGGCGTCGGCTTCGGCGGCATCTCGGTCGGCGGCATCTCCGGCAACCGCAAGCAGTTCGGCGCGCTGCTGCCCGGCGTCGACCACCTGCCCCACACCTACGACCGCGACCGGCAGGCATTCACCCGCGGCCAGCCGGAATGGGGCGCGCACCTGGCCGACGAGCTGGAACGGCTCTGCGCCCTGCACGACCCGTCGACCATCGCCGCCGTCATCGTCGAGCCGGTGGCCGGCTCCACCGGCGTGCTGGTGCCGCCCCGGGGCTATCTGAAGCGCCTGCGCGAGATCTGCACCAAGCACGGCATCCTGCTGATCTTCGACGAGGTCATCACCGGCTTCGGCCGCCTCGGCAAGGGCTTCGCGACCGAGTATTTCGACGTCATCCCCGACATGATCACCTGCGCCAAGGGGATCACCAACGGCACCATCCCGATGGGCGCCACGTTCCTGCGCAAGGGCATCTACGACACCTTCATGAACGGCCCGGAGAACATGATCGAGCTGTTCCACGGCTACACCTATTCCGGTCATCCGGTGGCCTGCGCGGCCGCGCTCGCGACGCTCGATGTCTATGCCGAGGAAGACCTGTTCGCGCGCTCGGCCGCCCTGCATGGCTACTGGGAGGATGCCGCGCACAGCCTGAAGGACCATCCGCACGTCATCGATGTACGCAACCTCGGTCTGATCGCCGCGGTCGAACTGGCGCCGCTCGCCGGCAAGCCGACCGCGCGCGCCTACGACGCGTTCGTGAAGTGCTTCGAGCGCGGGCTGCTGATCCGCTACACCGCCGACATCATCGCGCTGTCGCCGCCGCTGATCGCCGGCAAGGCGCACATCGACGAGATCTTCGGCACCCTGGGCGACGTCCTCAAGGAAGCCGCCTGACCCTTCCCGCCTCTATCGGCCCCGTGCCCGGCCCCACCGGCACGGGGCCTCTTCTTTTCAGGAGCACGCAACCATGCGCGTCGGCGTCCCCAAGGAGATCAAGACCCACGAGTACCGGGTCGGCCTCGTCCCCGGCAGCGTGCGGGAACTGGTCCATAACGGCCACCAGGTGCTGGTGGAGACGGCGGCCGGCGGCGGCATCGGCTTCTCCGACGACGACTACCGCGCGGTCGGGGCCGAGATCGTCGGCACCGCGGCCGAGGTGTTCGCCGCCGCCGACATGATCGTCAAGGTGAAGGAGCCGCAGAAGGGCGAGGTCGCCATGCTGCGCTCCGGCCAGGTGCTGTTCACCTACCTGCACCTCGCCGCCGACAAGGAGCTGACCGAAGGGCTGACCGCATCGGGCGTGGTCGGCATCGCCTACGAGACGGTGACCGACCATCGCGGCGCCCTGCCCTTGCTGGCGCCGATGAGCGAGGTCGCCGGCCGCATGTCGGTGCAGGTCGGCGCCCACTGCCTGGAGAAGGAACAGGGCGGCGCCGGCATGCTGCTGGGCGGCGTGCCCGGCGTGCCGGCGGCCCGGGTCGTCATCCTGGGCGGCGGCGTCAGCGGAACCAACGCCGCGCGCATGGCGATGGGGCTGGAGGCGTCGGTCGTCGTCATCGACAAGTCGATCCACCGCCTCTACGAGCTCGACCTGCAGTTCGGGGCCAAGCTGAACACCATCTTCTCGACCGTCGACAACATCGAGAAGCATGTGCGCGAGGCCGACCTGGTGATCGGCGCCGTCCTTGTGCCCGGCGCCGCCGCGCCCAAGCTGGTGACCCGCCAGATGGTCGCCGGCATGAAGAAGGGCTCGGTCATGGTCGACATCTCGATCGACCAGGGCGGCTGCTTCGAGACCAGCCGGCCGACCACCCACGCCAACCCGACCTATGTCGTCGACGGGGTGGTGCACTACTGCGTCACCAACATGCCGGGCGCGGTCGCCCGCACCTCGACCTTCGCCCTCAACAACGCCACCCTGCCCTTCGTCGTGGCCCTGGCCAACAAGGGCTACCGCCAGGCGCTGGCCGACGACAAGCACCTGCTGGCCGGCCTCAACGTCTGCGAGGGTCGCGTGACGCACCCGGCCGTCGCCCGCGACCTGGGGCTGGCCTTCGTCCCGCCGGACCGCGCGATCGGGTAGGATTCTTCCGAGCCGCATCAGACGCAATGTCTTCTCCAGGAAACGTTGCGTCTTGTAGACTGATCCGGGCGCGGCTCATCGGTCACCGCGTCCCTCGACTGCGCTCGGGATGAGGCGCTCCTCGATTGGCCCAAATGCTTGTGGAGCAGAGAGGACATCCTCACCCCGAGCGCCGTCGAGGGGCGCATCGGCCGATGGCCAACGCTCCTGTTCACCAACCTCTTGGCATTAAACGCCAGGACGGCCGGAGTTGGCGACGGTCCTGAAGGTCATGCGCGCGCTGGGCGTCCGGCTGACGGTGACGGCCGCCCGGTAACCGGCCCTCCGCCGTCCCCTACGCCCGCCCGAACACCGAGGACGGGCGCGCCAGGGCGTCGGTCAGGTGGTACCAGCCGCTGACCAGCGGCACCATCCAGGGCCAGCCGGAATAGTACGCCTTGGTCGGGAACGGCCGGCCGTCGAAGATCGACGGCCGGTTCTGCCGGCCGAGGATCTTCAGCGCCGTCTGCCAGCCGAGGTATGTGGCCATGGCGACGCCGTTGCCGTTGCAGCCCATGGCGTAGTGCACCCCCTCGTGGGTGCCCATGTGCGGCACATGGTCGAAGGTCATGCCGACGAAGCCATTCCAGGCGTGCGACAGGCGGACATGGCGGAGCTGGGGGTAGAGCTGGGTGACGCGGCGGTGGATGCCGCGCGCCATGTCCCGCGGGGTCTTGTCGAACGGGCTGGTGCGGGCGCCGTAGATGAGGCGGGTGCCGTCCGGCGACGGGCGGAAGTAGCTGAGCTCGCGCCTGGTGTCGGACATCATCCGGCGGTGCGGCAGGATCTCGTCCATCAGCGCCTTGGGCAAGGGCTCGGTCGCGACGATATAGCTGGCGACCGGGATGATGCGCCGGCGCAGGTAGGGCACCGCCTCGTCGGTGTAGCCGTTGGTCGCGACCAGCACCTCGCCCGCCCGCACCGTGCCGCGCCGGGTGCGCACCAGGTAGCCATCGCCGTCGCGCACGATCCCGGTGACCGCGGCGTGGGAATGCAGCCCCGCCCCCTCCCGCCGCGCCGCTTGGCGCAGCGCGCGGTTGTACTTGGCCGGGTGGACCGCGCCATAGTCGGTCACCACCATGCCGCCATGGTAGAGGTCGGAGCCGATCTCGCGCCGCTGCTCGGCCCGCGGCAGGACGGAGGCATCGACCTGGGTGTTGCGGCGCAGCAGCTCGGCGTTGCGCTGGAGGGTCGCGTAGTGGGCGGGCGCCCAGGCGCCGAAGAAGCGGCCGCAGGGCTGGTAGTCGGCATCCAGCCCCTCGCGCCGGATCAGCTCCTGGATGAAGGCGAAGGAGCCCTTCGATTCCTCGAACACCTGCTCGGTCTGGTCGGGCCGGAAGGCGTTGACCGCACCGGTGATGACCAGCTTCTGCCCGCTCGACACCATGCCGCCCGACCGGGTGCTGGCCCCCTGGCCGAGCGGCCCGGCCTCCAGCACCGTCGCACGAACGCCGTTGCGCGCCAGTTCGAGCGCCGCCGACAGGCCGCAATAGCCGCTGCCGACGATGGCGACGTCGGTCGCCTCGGGCAGCGGTTCGTCGCGCGCATCCTCCGGCGGGGCGGCATCCCACCAGTAGGGCCGCTCGACGAAGCCGGGAGCGAAGATGTCATCCAGTGCCGCCATGACGGCCTCCCTGCGGGTGGTCCGAGCTACAGAATCTTGGCGAGGAAGTCGCGGGTGCGCGCCTCCCGCGCGTTGCGGAAGATGGCCTCGGGCGTGCCCGTCTCCACCACCCGGCCGCGGTCGATGAAGACGACCCGGTCGGCGACCTCGCGGGCGAAGCCCATCTCGTGGCTGACGATGACCATGGTCATGCCGTCGCGGGCCAGCTCGCGCATCAGGTCGAGCACTTCCTGGATCGTCTCCGGGTCCAGGGCCGAGGTCGGCTCGTCGAACAGCATGGCATCCGGCCGCATGGCCAGCGCCCGGGCGATCGCGACCCGCTGCTGCTGCCCGCCGGACAGTTCCGACGGGTAGGAATGGGCCTTCTCCGGCAGGCGGACGCGGGCCAGCAGGTCGCGCGCCAGCACCTCGGCCTCGGCGGGGGTGGCACGGCCGGTCCGCACCGGCGCCAGGGTGATGTTGCGGGTCACCGTCAGGTGGGGGAAGAGCGCGTAGTCCTGGAAGACCATGCCGATGCGCTGGCGCAGGCGGCGCCAGTCGGCCTGGGAATGGGTGTGCACCGGCTCCCCGCCGACCGTCACCTCGCCGGCGTCCGGCTCGACCAGGCCGTTCAGGCAGCGGATCAGCGTGCTCTTGCCCGAGCCGGACTGGCCGATCACCACCACCACCTCGCCGCGCGCCACTTCGAAGTCGACATGGTCGAGCGCGCGGACGCCCTGGAACGTCTTGACCAGGCCCCGCACGGCGATGACCGGGGCGGCGGTCATGCGCTCTCGGCCAGGGCCAGGAACTGCCGCCGGCGCTCGCGGTCGGCGCCGTCGACCTGCGCCTGCCAGCCGGCCAGTTCCGCGCGGTCGGCGGCCAGGCGCGCGGCGAGCGCGGTCTGCATCTCCGCCATGTCGGCCTTCGACGGGCCGCCCGAGCCGCGGCGCTCCTCGGCGACGGCGACCGGATCGACGATGCGCGCGACCAGGTCCGCGGCCAGCTCGATGCGCCGGCCCAGCATGCGCTCCGCCTCGTCCGCGACCAGCCCGGCGTCGATGCCGTCGGCCGTCAGGCCGCGGTCCATCGCGGTGCGGACGACGGCGCCGACCAGATGGTGCGCCTCGCGGAAGGAGAGGCCCGCCTCGCGCACCAGCGCGTCGGCCAGGTCGGTCGCGGTGGAGAAATTGGCCCGGGCCAGCGCCAGCATGCGGTCCGGCACCGGCTCGGCGGTGGCGACCACGATGTCGGCCATCGCCAGCCCGTGGACGGTGTCGTCGAGCGCGTCCCACACCCAGCGGAAACCGGCGCTGACCCCGTCGACGACATTGGTGAAGTTGGTGCCCTTGACCGCGACGAAGGCCGCCACCTGCGCTCCCAGGATGGTGGCGGCGCGCGCCTTCAGCGTCTCCAGCACCACCAGGTTCTTCTTCTGCGGCATCATGCTGGAGGTGCCGGCGACGCTGTCGGGAAAGCGCAGCGTGCCGAACTCGTAGCTCGACATGACGAAGAAGTCCTGCGCCATGCGGCCCCAGCTGTTGGCCAGCATCGCGCAGCCGCCGACCAGCTCGGTCAGGAAATCGCGCGAGGCGACGGCGTCCTGGGCATGGCCGGAGACGCGGGAGAAGCCCAGCAGGCGCGCCGTCATCGCCCGGTCGACCGGGAACGAGGTGCCGGCCACCGCCCCGGTGCCGAGCGGGTTGACGTCGATGCGGGCGAAGCATTCCGCCAGCCGCCGGTGGTCGCGCTCGATCGCATGCGCTATGCCGAGCAGGTACCAGCCGAAGGTGACGGGCTGGGCCGGCTGCAGGTGGGTGTAGCCGGGCATGACCACGCCCGCATGCCGGTCCGCCCGGTCGAGCAGGGTCTGCCGCAGACCGGCCAGGCCGGACAGGATCGCGAGCGCGAAGCCGCGGGCGCGCAGCCGGTCCTGCGTCGCCTTCAGGTCGTTGCGGCTGCGCGCGATGTGCGCCCGGCCGCCGATGTCGGCGCCGGCGATCTCGATGATCCGGGCCTCGTAGTTGAAGTACGGGTCCTCGCGCGCGGTATCGAGCGTGACCGAGCCCGGGCCCTCGGCCTCGACCTGGAGGACGGCGCGGGCGAGTGCCGCCGCGGTCGGCCGGTCGATGATGTCCTGCGCCGCCAGCATCAGGATGTGGGCCTGGTTGATGGCGGTCATGAACGGCAGCACGGCCGGGAATTCCCGCCGCAGGGTCGGGCCGACCAGATGCTCCTGCAATGCGGGCGCGGTCGCCTCGGCCAGCAGGCCGCTCACCTTGGATGCCGATGTCATACGCTCTCCTGGGGCTTGACCGTCACCCGCGCCAGCTGGCCGCTGCGCCGCTGGAGGTCGCGCTCCAGCCGGCGGGACAGCCAGGTCAGGCCCGAGCAGATGACGAAATAGACGACCAGCACGAAGCCGTAGATCAGGAAGGCCGGGCTGTGCCCCTCCTGCAGGGTCGTGCGTTCGACGATGATGCCGCCGATGCGGAAGAACTCCGCCACCCCCACCAGCGAGGCCAGGGTCGTCGCCTGGATCAGGTTGGCGAAGAGCCCCGTGAAGGGCGGCAGGATCGGCAGCAGGGCCTGCGGCAGGATGATGAAGCGGAAGATCTCCCACGGCTTCAGGCCGAGCGCCACCGCGCTCGCCGTCTGGTGCCGCGGCACGGCGTTGATGCCGCCGCGCACGATCTCCGCCCCGTTGGCGCCGCCCCACAGGGTCAGGCTGATCAGGGCGGCCGCGAACGGCGACAGGGACAGCCCGACCAGCGGCGCGCCGAAATAGACGAACAGCATGTTCACGAGCAGCGGGATGTCGCGGAAGAACTCGACGTAGCAGAGCGCCACCAGCCGCGCCCAGGCGAAGCGGGTGACGCTCAGGACGCCGATCAGCACCGACACGACGGTGGCGCAGAGCAGCGTGACGACGGCGAGCTGGAAGGTCTGGCGCAGCCCTTCGGCCAGAATCCAGCCATTGGCGAGGATGAGGTCCATCGGGTCCCGCCTATGCCGTGCGGAAGGGTCGTTGCAGCCGGAATTCCAGCCGCCGCACCACGAAGGACAGCAGCAGGACCAGGCCCAGATAGAGCAGGCCGATCGCCGCGAACATCTCCAGCGTGCGGAAGTCGGTCGCGACCCGGTCCATGGCGACGAAGGTCAGCTCGGCGAAGCCGATCGCCTGCAGGTAGGACGAGTTCTTCAGCACCGAGACCGAGGTGTTGAGCATCGCCGGAATGGCGACCCGGAGGCCGAGCGGGATCGCCACCAGCCACAGGTAGTAGAGCGGGCGCAGGCCGAGCGAGAAGGCCGCCTCGCGCATCCCCTTGGAGACGGCGAGGAAGCCGCCCCGCATGTTCTCGACATTGTAGGCGCCGCCCCAGACGGTCAGCGCCGCCACCCCCGACCAGAACACCGACAGGCCCATGCCGATCGACGGCAGCCCGTAGAAGATGAAGAAGAGCTGGGCCAGCAGGGGGGTGTTGCGGATGAACTCCACATAGAAGGCGAAGAGCGGCGAGAGCACCGGCACGCGGAAGACGCGGACGGCCGCCCCCACCACGCCCACCACCGCGGCCAGTGCGATCGACAGGACGCTGACCAGCACCGTCATCCACAGCCCGTGCAGCAGGGCCGGGCCGTTGGCGACGATGTAGCCGAAGTCGAAGCTGTATCCCATGGCGGCGGTGGGGGCGGCGGCGGGGCGGGGCCGGGTCCGGACCGATCAGCGCGCCTTCGGCGGCACCTTGGACACGTCCCAGGACTCAAGCGTGGTCTCGACCAGGTCCGGCTGGTCGTACTGCTTCACCCACTGGGCGATCAGGCCCTCGGACTTGGCCCGCTTGATCGAGGCGTTGACGTAGGCGAGCCACTCCTTCTCGCCCTTGCGCACGGCCGCCCCGCGATAGCCCAGCTGATAGAGCTCGTCCAGCCGGCGGACGCGCGGGTTCTTCTGCGCCAGCCCCTTGATGACCGCGAGATCGTGGCCGTAGCCGACGCCGCGGCCCTGAAGCAGGGCCTGCAGCCCGTCCGACACCGTGTCGAGCTTGAGCAGGTTCACTTCCGGCAGGTTCTTCTCGAACCAGCCGATCTGCCAGGCGCCCTTGATGACGATGACGGTCTTGCCCTTGAGGTCGTCGAGGCCCTTCAGCGGGCTGTCCTTCAGGACCAGGACATCGCTGCCGCCCCAGGCGTAGTTGTCGGAAAAATCGACCACCTGGGCCCGCTCCGGGGTGACGCCGATGGTCGCGATGACGAGGTCGACCTTGCCGCTGACCAGCGTCGGGATGCGGTTGGCGGTGGTGACGCAGGTCAGCTCGGTCTTGTCCGGGCTGCCGAAGGCATAGGCAGCAACCTGGCGCGACAGGCTGACCTCGACGCCGACCGGCTTGCCGGTCTGGTCGATGAAGCCGTCGGGCGGATAGTCGCACTTGACCCCGACGCGGACCACGCCCTGCTTCTGGATCGCCTCGGGCAGCGGCGGCATGGTCTGGGCGGCGGCCGTGCCGACGGCGAGCGCGGCGGCGACGGAAGCGGCGGCAAGGCGTAGCAGGTGGATGCTGGCAACCTTCATGGGTCCCTCCTCCTCGGACGCGGAAGTGCGACACGGATCCGCCAGGAAAGCAAGGATCGGTCCACCACCCCGAGCGGCCGATCAGCGCGAAAGGATGATTGTCAGCGGCGGCGCTTCGCGCCACGATCCTGCCCCCTCCTCGCCAACCATTCGGCCCCACCTCTCGAGGACATGATGACCACCACCCTCACCCACTGGATCGCCGGCAAGCCGGCCGAGGGCCGGAGCGGCCGCTTCGGCGACGTCTTCAACCCCGCGACCGGCGAGCAGACCGCCCGCGTCCCGCTCGCCACCGCAGAGGAGGTCGACGCCGCCGTCGCGGTCGCCACCAAGGCCGCCGCCGGCTGGGCCGCGACCCCGCCGCTGCGCCGCGCGCGCGTCATGTTCAAGTTCAAGGAGATCCTGGAGCGCAACAAGGGAGTGCTGGCCCGCGCCATCACCCTCGAGCATGGCAAGGTGCTGTCCGATGCCGAGGGCGAGGTGATCCGCGGCACCGAAGTGGTGGAGTTCGCCTGCGGCATCCCGCAGCTCCTGAAGGGCGAGTTCACCGAGAATGTCGGGACCGAGATCGACAGCTGGTCGCTGCGCCAGCCGCTCGGCGTGGTCGCCGGCATCACGCCGTTCAACTTCCCGGCCATGGTGCCGATGTGGATGTACCCGGTGGCGCTCGCCTGCGGCAACGCCTTCATCCTGAAGCCGTCCGAGCGCGACCCGTCGGCCTCGCTGCTGATGGCGGAATGGCTGAAGGAAGCCGGCCTGCCGGACGGCGTCTTCACCGTCCTGCACGGCGACAAGGTGGCGGTCGACGCGATCCTGGAGCATCCGGGCATCGCCGCGGTCAGCTTCGTCGGCTCGACCCCGATCGCGGAATATGTCTACCGGACCGCGGCCAACCACGGGAAGCGGGTGCAGGCGCTGGGCGGGGCCAAGAACCACCTGGTGGTCATGCCGGACGCCGACCTCGAGCTGGCCACCGACGGGCTGATGGGCGCGGCCTACGGCTCCGCCGGCGAGCGCTGCATGGCGGTCTCGGTCGCGGTTGCCGTCGGCGATTCCGGCGACGCGCTGGTCGATCGGCTGGCCAGCCGCCTGCGCACGCTCAAAGTCGGCCCCGGGGTCGACAAGGAGAGCGAGATGGGCCCGCTCGTCACCCGCCAGCACCTGGAGAAGGTGCGCGGCTATGTCGACGAGGGCGTCAAGGCCGGCGCGAAGCTGGTGGTCGACGGCCGCGACCTGAAGCTGCAGGGCTACGAGAACGGCTACTTCCTGGGCGGCTGCCTGTTCGACAACGTCACCACGGACATGCGCATCTACCAGGAGGAGATCTTCGGGCCGGTCCTGTCGGTCGTCCGCGTGCCGACCTATGCCGAGGCGCTGAAGCTGGTCAACGACCACGAGTACGGCAACGGCACCGCCATCTTCACCCGCGACGGCGACGCCGCCCGCGCCTTCACCGCGCAGTGCAAGATCGGCATGGTCGGCGTCAACGTGCCGATCCCGGTGCCGATGGCCTTCCACAGCTTCGGCGGCTGGAAGCGCTCGCTGTTCGGCGACATGTACGTCCACGGCCCGGAGGGCGTGCGCTTCTACACCCGCCTGAAGACGGTGACCGCCCGCTGGCCGACCGGCATCCGCTCGGGCGCGGAGTTCGTCATGCCGACGATGCGGTAGCCCGAGGCGCTATCGCTGGTGCCGAGGACGCAAGGAGAGCGGCCTCGGTACCAGCGATGCCTCAGGCAGCGATACCCGATGTCGCGGTCGAACGGCCCTGCGTGTCGAGCGCAAGCCCGACACGGGCCCGCCGATCCTACAGCTCCGGCGGCTCGATTCCGGCCGCGCGCAGGGCGTCGGCGAGGGCGACCTTGAGACGGCCCAACCCTTCCTCGCTGGTCGATTCCGCGCGGGCGACCAGCACGTCCTGGGTGTTGGAGGCGCGCAGGAGCCACCAGCCGCCGGCGGTGTTCACGCGCACCCCGTCGACGTCGGAATAGGTGGCGCCCGCCGCCTTCAGCCGCTCGACCACGGCGGCCATGACCGGCCGCTTGTCCTCCTCCGCGCAGGGGAAGCGCAGTTCCGGCGTGTTGATCGTCTCGGCCATGCGGTCGCGCATCTGGGCCAGCGTCTCGTCGCTGCCGGCGACGACGTTGAGCAGGCGGATGGCGGCGTAGAGCGCGTCGTCATAGCCGTAATAGCGGTCGGCGAAGAAGATGTGGCCGCTCATCTCGCCGGCCAGCGGCGACTTGGTCTCGGCCATCTTGTTCTTGATGTGGGAATGGCCGGTCTTCCACATCAGCGGCTTCCCGCCGAGTGCGGCGATGCGGTCGAACAGGGTCTGGCTCGCCTTGACGTCGCTGATCACCACCTGGCCCGGCCGGTCCTTCAGCACCGCCTCGGCCCAGATCTGCATCAGCTGGTCGCCCCACAGGATGCGCCCCTGCCCGTCGACCACGCCGATGCGGTCGCCGTCGCCGTCGAAGGCCACGCCCAGGTCGCAGCCGCCGTCCGCCACCGCCTTCTGCAGGTCGACCAGGTTCTTGGCGACCGTCGGGTCGGGATGGTGGTTGGGGAAGGTGCCGTCGATGTCATCGAAGAGCGTCGTGTGCCGGCCGGGCAGGCGCGCGACCAGGCGCTTCATCGCCTCGCCGCCGGCGCCGTTGCCGGCATCCCAGGCGACCTTGAGCGGCCGGCCGCCGGTGAAGTCCTGGGCCAGCCGCTCGACATAGCGGTCCAGCATGTCGACCCGGGTCGCCTTGCCCTGCCCGGTCGCCACCCGGCCCTCGGCCGAGATCTCGCCCAGCTTCTGGATGTCGGCGGCGAAGAACGGCTTCTTCCGCAGCATCATCTTGAAGCCGTTGTAGTCGGGCGGGTTGTGCGAGCCGGTGATCATGATCCCGCCCACCACGTCCAGCGCATAGCAGGCGTAGTAGAGCATCGGCGTCGGCCCGAGCCCGACCGAAATCACGTCGCGGCCGCTGGCGGTCAGCCCCTCGATCAGCGCCTCTTCCAGCATCGGCGAGGACAGACGGCCGTCGCGGCCGACCGCGATCGCGCCCTCGCCCGCGATGGTCCCGAAGGCCCGGCCGATCGCCCGCGCATCGTCGGCCGAGAGCGTCTTGCCGATCACCCCCCGGATATCGTACTCGCGCAGGATGGTCGGGTCGAAACGGTAGGCGTCGCTCATCACTGGGTCTCCCTGGCCGGGCGCGCCGGGATCGGCGGCCGCCCGATGGACGTGTAGTCGAGCCCGGCCTCGGCCATGTGCTGCGGGTCATAGACGTTGCGCAGGTCGACGACGACCGGCGTCTTCAGCGTCCGGCGCATGCGCTCGGGGTCGAGGGCGCGGAACTGGTTCCACTCGGTGATCAGGACGACGGCATCCGCCCCCTGCATCGCGTCATAGGCACCGTCCGCGAACTGGATGCCCTCCAGCAGCTTGGCCGCCTCGTGCATGCCCTCGGGGTCGTAGGCGCGGATGGCGGCACCGGCCGCCTGCAGCGCCGGCACGATGTCGAGCGCCGGGCTGTCGCGCATGTCGTCGGTGTTGGCCTTGAAGGTGAGGCCGAGGATGGCGATCGTCTTGCCCCGGACCGACCCGCCGCAGGCCGCGATCACCCGCTCGGCCATCGCCTGCTTGCGGCGCTGGTTGACGTCGACCACCGTCTCGACGATGCGCAAGGGGGCGCCGGCGTCGCGCGCGGTCTTGACCACCGCCAGCGTGTCCTTGGGAAAGCAGGAGCCGCCATAGCCCGGGCCGGGATGCAGGAACTTGCGCCCGATCCGCCCGTCCAGCCCGATGCCGCGGGCGACGTCGTGGACGTCGGCGCCGACCTTCTCGCACAGGTCGGCGATCTCGTTGATGAAGGTGATCTTCACCGCCAGGAAGCTGTTGCCGGCATACTTGATGAGCTCGGCCGTCTCGCGCCGGGTCATCACGATCGGCGTCTCGATCAGGTAGAGCGGGCGGTAGAGCTGGCGCATCACCGCATCGGCGCGCGGCGATTCGGTGCCGATGACCACCCGGTCGGGCCGCATGAAGTCGCTGATCGCCGCCCCTTCGCGCAGGAATTCCGGGTTGGACACCACGTCGAACTCGGCGTCCGGCCGCGCCTTGCGGATGATCGCCTCGACCTCGCGGCCGGTGCCGACCGGCACCGTCGACTTGGTGACGACGACGGTATAGCCGTCGATGGCGTGGGCGATCTCCTCGGCCGCGGCGTAGACGAAGGACAGGTCGGCATGGCCGTCGCCGCGCCGGCTGGGCGTGCCGACGCAGATGAAGACCGCGTCCGCGCCGGCGACGGCCTGGCGCAGGTCGGTGGTGAAGGACAGGCGGCCCGCCTTCACGTTGTTGGCGACCAGCTCGTCCAGCCCGGGCTCGAAGATGGGCATCTCGCCCGCCTGGACCTTCGCGATCTTGGTCGCGTCCTTGTCGACGCAGACGACGTCGGTGCCGAATTCGGAGAAGCACGCGCCGGAGACGAGGCCGACATAGCCCGTCCCGATCATGGCGATGCGCATCAGGGGTTCCTTGGAGCGTGAGGGGGGATGGCGATGGTGGGAGGCGGCCGCTCGGTGCGGCGGCCGGATTGCCGTGTGCCCGCCATCGCCGCCGGCCCGTCAGCGGTAGCGGGGCAGGAACTCGCGGACGGCGCCGGCCATGTCCTCGCGGTCGAGCGCGAAGGCGATGTTGGCTTCCAGGAAGCCCGCCTTGTCGCCGCAGTCGAACCGGCGGCCGTCGAAGCGCAGCCCGTGGAAGGGCACCTCGCCGATCATCTTGGCCATGGCGTCGGTCAGCTGGATCTCGTTGCCGGCGCCGCGCTCCATCAGGCCCAGATGGTCGAACACCTCGGGCTCCAGGATGTAGCGGCCGATGACCGCCAGGCGCGAGGGCGCCGCCTCGGGCTTCGGCTTCTCGACCAGCCCCTCGACCTCGACCAGCCGCCCGTCGTCGGCGCCGGGCGAGAGGATGCCGTAGCGGCTGGTGTGCTCGCGGGCCACCTCCATCACCGCCAGCATGTTGCCGCCGACCTTCTGGTGGGCGTCGACCATCTGGGCCAGGCAGCCAGGCCTGCCCAGGATCAGGTCGTCGGCCAGGAGCACCGCGAACGGCTCGTCGCCGACGATCTCGCGCGCGCACCACACCGCATGGCCAAGGCCGAGCGGACGCTGCTGGCGGGTGTAGAGCACCTCGCCCGCGCGCGGCAGCATGTCGTCCAGCAGGTCCAGAGCCTCGGCCTTGCCGCGCTCCCGCAGGGTGGCGTTCAACTCGAAGCTCTCGTCGAAATGGTCCTCCAGCGCGGACTTGCCACGGCCCGTCACCATCACCAGCCGCTCGATCCCCGCCTCGCGCGCCTCTTCCACCGCGTACTGGATGAGCGGCTTGTCGACCACCGTCAGCATTTCCTTCGGCATCGACTTGGTGGCGGGCAGGAAGCGGGTGCCGAGGCCGGCGACGGGGAATACGGCGGTGCGGACGCGTCGGGACATGAACGACTCTCAGGCTGGATTCGGTCGGGCTCTCGCGGCAGGAACCTATAGGCCGCGCCTATGAGGCACCACCTGAACGCTCTTGCCGCCCTTCCTGTTCCACGCGGGCGCGGTGGTACGGTGCGTTTTGCCATACCCCCCGACCGGCGGGCAACCGCGGCAAGCCGCCATGGGCTGCATCCGATCCGGTCATCGGCGGCCATCTTGACGATCCCGGCGGCCGCCGCCAGCATCGACGGCACCAGATTGAGGCGCAAGGCCGGCCGGCCGCACCAATCCGCCCGGCAGCACAGCTGAAGGTCCCCCGACGATGCAGCAAGAGGCTTCCCTGCGACCGGCCCGAGCCGGCGACGGCCAGGCATTGTTCGACGTGACCCACCGGTCGGTGGCCGGACTGGCCACCGGACACTACACGCCCGAGCAGATCGCCGGCTGGATGGGACAACGCACGCCGGCGTTCTACGAGGACCTGATCGCGCGCGGGCGCATGGTGGTGGCCGAGCTGGGCGGCGAAGTCGTCGGCTTCGTCGATGCCGAGCCGGGCGAGGTCACCCGGCTCTTCATCCTGCCGCATGCCGCCGGGCATGGCCTGGGCGGCCGCCTCCTGGCCCTCGGCGTCGCCGCCGCCCGCGACGGCCACGCCGGGCCGATCCGGCTGGAAGCGACCATCAATGCTGCCGGCTTCTACCGGCGCCACGGCTTCCGCGAGGTCGGCCGCGGCCAGTTCTCGCACGGGCTGGGCGGCGACCCGATCGAGATCATCCACATGGAGCTGGACGGCGCCGGCGCTACGACGCCAGCCGCGGGCTGAACATCCTCCGCATCTCTTCCAGGTAGCGATCCTCCGAGGTGCTCCAGCGCAGTTCCGAGACGAGCCGCGTGTCGGGGCCGGCCGGGTAGCGGATGCGACGGCCCTCGTCGGTCGCGGCCGCGAGCACGGCGTCTGCCACCTCCGCCTCGGTGCAGTAGGGCGTCGGGTAGTCGGCCATGCGCGCGAAGTAGTCCCGGGCGAAACCGGCATAGTCCGGCGGGATCAACGCCTGGATGCGCGGGCCGGTCGCGGCGCTGAAGTTGGTGGTGGGCGCGTAGCCGGGCTCGACCAGCCGCGCGCTGATGCCGAACGGCTCCAGCTCGTGGGAAAGCGATTCGGTGAAGCCTTCGACCGCACACTTGCTGGCGGTGTAGACGGCGACCAGCGGCATGGGCGCGATGGCCGCGCTGGACGTCACGTTGACGATCACGCCGCGGCCCTGCCGGCGCATCTGCGGGATGATCGCCCGGCAGGTCGCGAAGACCCCGAACGTGTTCGTCTCGAATATCTCCCGGACGACGGCGTCCGGGGTGGCCTCGACCGCGCCGGCGAGGCCGATGCCGGCATTGTTCACCACGACGTCGATGGCCCCGAACGTCGCGAGGCCGTCGGCGACCGCTCGCGCGATGCTGCCGGAATCGGTGACGTCGAGCGGCAGCAGCTTCAGTCGCGGGTCGGTCGTCCCGAATGCGGCCGGATCGGGCCGGCGCATGGTCGCGAGCACGTTCCAGCCCCGCGCGAGGAACAGCTCGGCCGCCGCCTTGCCATAGCCCGACGACGTGCCGGTGATGAGGACGGTCCTGGTCATGTCGGCTCCGCTCGTTTCTTCGCCAGCCAGGATAGACGCATCGGTGGGACGTTCTATAATTTGGAATCCATAATTCATTCCAGATCGTCCAATGACGGATCCGCTCAGCGACGTGATCTCCCTCCTCCGGCCGCACACGGCCGTCTCCAAGCCGATCACCGGCCGCGGGGAATGGGGCGTGCGCTATCCGGCCCACGGGGTGCCGGGATTTGCGATCGTGCTGGCCGGGCACTGCTGGCTCGCGGTCGACGGCAAGCCGCCCGCCAGGCTCGATCGGGGCGCCTTCGTGCTGCTGCCGGCCTCGCCGGCGTTCGCCATGTTCAGCCGGCTCGGCGCCGCCTGCGTCCCGGGCGAGCCTTCGAGCGCGAGCGTCCGGCACGGCGAGCCCGACGGCGAGCCGGATTTCCAGATGCTCGGCGGGACCTTCCAGGTGGAGGCGGTCAACGCGCCGATCCTCCTGGAGCTGCTGCCGGACGTGATCCATGTGCCGTCATCCGGGGGACAGAGCGGACGGCTCGGCCGCATCGTCGACCTGATCATGGAGGAATGCGCATCCCAGAGCCCGGGCCGCGACATGATCCTCGCCCGCCTCCTCGAGGTCATGCTCGTGGAAGCCCTCCGCCACCGGCCCATCGGCGCGCCCGCATCGGCGGGGTTGCTGGACGGCCTGCGCGACCCGGCCCTGGCGGCGGCCCTGCGCGCGATGCACGGCGACGTCCGCGCCCGGTGGACCGTGGCGGGCCTGGCGAAGCTCGCCGGCATGTCCCGATCGGCCTTCGCGGCGCGATTCGAGGCAACGGTCGGCTGCGCACCGATCGAGTACCTGGCGCGCTGGCGGATGGCCCTGGCGCAGGATGCCCTCGGTCGCGGGGGGACGACCCTCGACCGCCTCGCCGACGAAATCGGCTACGAGTCCGCCAGCGCCTTCAGCACCGCGTTCCGCCGGCGCCTGGGATGCTCACCCGGCGCGTTCGCGCGTCGGCGGCGAAGCTCGGCCGGCGGCTAGGGACCGACCTTCGCGCCGTCATACCCGGCCACCAGCCGGGTCAGCAGCGCGATCTGCGCCTCCTGCTGGGCCAGCAGGCGGGTCAGCTGCTCCTGCCGCAGGCCGTCCAGCTTCTCGTGCAGGCCCATGATCTCGATCTCGGCCTTGAGGTTGACCTCGTAGTCGTGGGCGGCCGCCTCGCGGTCCTTCATGGCCTGGCGGTTCTGCGACATCATGATGACCGGCGCCTGGAGGGCGGCCAGCATCGACAGCATGAGGTTGAGGAAGATGTACGGGTAGGGGTCGAACGGCTGGACGAACAGCGGCAGGAGGATGGAGTTGGCCGCCGTCCACAGCACCAGCACGACCCCGAAGGCGATGATGAAGGTCCAGGATCCGCCGAAGCGCGCCACATGGTCGGCAAGACGCGCGCCGAATCCCGAAGCCTCGGCGGCCATGCTGAGGTCCCGGCTGATCAGCGACCGCCGGGCGATCCGCTGGATCACCCGCCGCTCGCGCTCCGGCAGTTCGTCGAATCCGCTCTTCAGCAACCGCTCGGCCAGATGCCGCACTGCCTCGTCCATGCTTCCCGCTCCACCTGCCGACCCATCGTCATCCGGCTCATATCATTTGGCGTCGCCCAGCAGCAGGTCCTTGGCCTCGTTGATCTTCGCCGCGACCCAGGTCGAGCCGCCGCGGTCGGGATGGTTGGCCATCATCAGGCGGCGGTGGGCGGCACGGATCTCCTCCGGCGTCGCGCCCGGCGCCAGGCCCAGGATCTCGAGCGCCTCGGCCTCGCCCATCCGGCCGGCCCCCGCCCGTTCCCCGTCCGGACCGCCGCCGCCGGCACGTTCGCGCCAGTCCTCGCCATGGGCGCGATCGAGCCAGCCTTCGAGGACGCTGGCGGAATCGCCGTCCTCCGCGGTCGCATGGCGCCACAGGGCGATCGCCTCGTCGAAGCTCAGCTGGTCGAGGCTGCGCCCGGCATAGGGCCCCTCCTTCACCTGCCCGGACAGGGCGCCGGTGTCATGGTCCAGCACCATGGCGACGAAGCGCGTATCGACCGCGCTGGTCTGCCCCTGGCTGGGGCCGGAGGCGGCCCGCACCCGCCGGGCGAGGCCGCGCCAGCGCACGAACAGCGGCAGCAGGACCGACGCCAGCATCATCGCCGGCCCGATCCGGCCCGACCAGATCAGCAGGATGGCGACGGCCGCGATCGCCACGCCGCCGCCGATCCGCAGCCAGCGGGCCAGCAGTGCCGGATCGGCCGCGGCCAGCGCGCGGAGCAGCAGCCAGACGCCAACCAGGCCGAGGGAACCGAGCGCGAACCAGGCGACCATGCCCGGCCCCTACCCGGCCCGGCGCGCGTGCGGCGCCATCACGACCGCCCGGCGAAGCGATGGGTGAGCTGCAGGGCCGCACCGCCGCGGCGGCGGCCGAAATCCTCCAGCGCACGCCGGCCGCCCGCGGCATAGGCGGCAACCGCCGCGAGCAGGTCGCGCAACTGGTCGGCCGAGGCGGCGTCGAACGCGCAGCAGGCCCCCTTGGTCAGCCGCGCCACCTCTTCGAACGCGCGCCGCGCCACCGGGTCGCCGCCCTCGTGGAACAGGAACGCCGGCACCCCGAGCAGGCCCAGCTCGCCCGCCGCATGGCACAGCCGGTCGATGTCCTCTTCCATGCAGTCGCCGACGAAGACCAGCGCCGCCACCCGTTCCCGCCGCGTCTCGGCCGCCGCATGGCGCAGCACCCGCACGATCTGGGTCTGGCCGCCGCGGCAGGCGACGCGGGTCATCCGGGCCAGCAGGTCGGCCGTGTCGGTCACCCAGGGCTCGGCCGTGAACTCGTCGAAGCCCCGATACCAGCACAGCTGGACGGCCAGCCGACCGACCTTGTCGGCGGCCTGGAACATCTCGCCCTGGATGCGGCAGGCGCGGTCCCAGCTCGGCTCGCGGCTGGCCGTGGCGTCCATCGCGAAGATGAGCCTGCCGCCGGCAGCCGGCGGCACCGTCTTCAGGCGGGTGAGGAAGGCATCGACATCCGCCCGGCTCGAGCGCGCGGGCACCTGGCCCGGCGCTGCTTTTTTCTGGTCGCTCGACATGCCCTATTATATGGGACGGATGGGCGTCTCGTGAGAGCCCATGGACTGCTCCCTCCCTCGATTTCCGGTCCCGACATGGCATTGGCCCCGTACAGCATCACCTCCCTCGCCCTGCCGGAACGGCCGGGGATCATCGGCCTCGCACCCGTGCCGGGCCGCGTCGACCTGGCCGCCGACCTGGCGGCGATCCGCAGCTGGGGAGCGGCCTCGGTGGTGACGCTGCAGCCCCAGGACGAACTGGAATGGATGGGGATCGGCCATCTGGGCCAGGCGATGCGCGATGCGGGGCTGGATTGGCACCATCTGCCGATCCTCGACCTGCGGGCGCCCGACGCGGTGTTCGAGCAGTCGTGGGAGGCGACGGCGTCGGTGATCCTGTCGCGGCTCGACCGCGGCGAACGGGTGATGGTGCATTGCCGCGGCGGCTTCGGGCGGACCGGCACGGTGGCGGCGCGCCTGCTGGTGCTGCGCGGCGTCGAGCCGGCGGCCGCCATCGCGCTGGTGCGCCATGTGCGGCCGGGATCGATCGAGACCGACGACCAGGAGCGCTACGTCCTGGCGCTGGCGGGCTGAGGCCGGCCCTCCCCCATCGGGGAAGGCCGGCCTTCGCCGATCAGCGGATGACCGAGCCGCCGGTCTGCGGTTGCTCGGGCGCGACCGGGGCGCCGGTCGGCAGCTTCAGGTCGACCGGGTCGTAGAGCCGGCCCGGCTGGCCCGGCTGGCCCATCGTGGCGCGGCTGTCGTCGCGCTGGGCGCCCTGGCCCGTCACCTCGATCACGTTGGGGCCGGTGTACTTGATGTGGTTGCCGAAGATGTCCTTCGCGTAGCGGACGTCCAGCGTCATCTTGACGAAGGCGTTGCCGTCCTCGGTCCAGCCGTAATCCTTCACCTCCGCGCCCCAGATCGCGGCCATGACCGAGGTGCGGACCTCGTCGCTGACCAGGACCATGTTCTCGGTGCGGCTGCGGCTGTCCACCTGCTGGCCGACGATGGCCCGGGCGAGCTGGTCGTAGGCATCGATCTCGGCCGCGCGCAGGGCCTGCAGGAAGGGCCGCGAGGATTCGGTGTTGGTGCCGAGGCCGATGCGGCGCACCGTCACGTTGTTGTACGAGACGCGCTTGCCGATGACGTTGCGCACGTCGCCGAGCGTGATCGTCGCCTCGGAGATGGCGATGTCGCGGGCGGCGTCGTACTTCGGCCGGCCATGCTTCACGCCCTTGACCGCCGCCTGGATCTTGGTGTCGACGGAGGTCTCGCCGGAGCGGTCGGAGAAGAAGACCTCCTGGCTGCGGATCTTCAGGCCGACGATCGATTCGGTGATCCCGCGGGTGGCCATGGCCTGGGCCATGCGGATGCTCATGAGCTCCTTGTTGCCCTGGGCGGCCGCGGGGCCGGCAACGGCGGCCAGCGCGACGGCGCCGGCCAACATCCAAGCGGACTTGCGCACTGACAGCATCGAAATTCTCCCGTTCATGGACTTCTCAACGCACCTTGGGGGCCGGCACGGGTGCGGGCACCCGGTCGATCCCGTCATCGCCGAGGCCGAGCCGGCGCAGCACCTCGCCGCGCTCGGCCCGGGCCCGGTCATCCACCACCACCAGATCGTCGATCCGGAAGTCGCGATCCGCCCCCGACCCGGGACCGACCCGGACCGAAAGGATCACCTGCGACCCCTCCGGAGCGAGCCGGAGCCGCTCCAGGATCTTCTCGTTCAGCGAGAAGGCCGCCCGCCGGCGCTCTTCCATCAGCGCCTCGTTGCTGCCGGCCAGCGCCGGCATGACGGCGACGATCCCGAGAAGGGCGAAGAGGGCGGCCTTCATCGCGATCACCACTGGCCCGGACGCAGCACCGCACCGCCGCCGGTCATGCGGTCCTGGACCTGGGGCGCACGGCGCACGGGGGCCGGCTGGCGCGGGCAGATCTCGCGGCGGGCGCGATCCTGGCCGTCCAGCGACGGACCGTAGCCGGGGTCGAGCCGCAGCGACTGCTGGTAGCTGCCGAGCGCGGCCTGGCACTGGCCCTGGATGCGATAGATCTCGCCCACCAGGAAGAAGGTCTCGGCGGTCGCCAGGCCCAGCTGCGACACCCGGTCGAGCTGCATCTGCGCCTGCGGCAGGCGACCGTCCTCCATGTAGAAGCGGGCCAGCCCATGGCGGCGGACGACGTCGTTCGGCACCCGGTCGAGATAGGCGAGCCAGGCGGCCTCGGCGCCGGGCCGGTTGCCCAGCCCGTGCTCGGCGTCGCCCAGGCAGGCAAACGCCTGCGGAGCGGCGTTGTAGTCGCCGGTCGCCTGGCGGCACCAGGCGGCGGCGCGGCCGAAATCGCCCATGCGCAGCGCCGACAGGCCCTGCTCCAGGGCGGACGGGCCCTGGACGACCATCACCGGGCCGGAGGTGGTCTCCTGCTGGCAGGCGGAGACGAGGAGCGCGCTGGCGAGGACGGCCGAAACGCCGACCGAGCGGAGAGTGAAGCGGGACATGGATCAGACCCCCTTGTAACGCGCGTCGATCTCCTGGACCGACTGTTGGACGAGACGCTGGACGAGCTGGTCGAGGGTCTGGCCGCCGGCCGAGGCCTGGCTCACCCCCAGGAAGGACGTGCTCTGCCCACCCTGCTGCATGGTCTGCTCGAAGTAGCCGGTCGCCACCTGCTCGGTGGTGCTGGCGTCGATGATCCGGTAGCGCAGGCCGACGATCCAGACCTGGGCCCCCTCGCTGGTCTGGGCCGAGCCGGCGACGGTGCCGGCCGCATAGCCGCCGCGGCCGCCGATCGCCGCCCCCAGCAGGTTGCCCATGGCGCGGCCGTCGAAGCCCGACGAGGCCTGGGCGACCGGCTCGGCGCGCAGCACGTCGAACTTCAGGACGTACTTGGTGGTCTTGAACTTGCCGAGCTGGAAGAGCCGGCGCGCGGCCCGCGGATCGCCCAGGTTGTAGGCGATCTCGATCTCCTGCATCACCGGGCCGAGCTCGCGGCGCTCCAGCACCGGGAAGTTGGCGCGGCCGAGCTCGAGCTCGGCATAGTCGGCGATGTTGTTGGGTCCGAAGCGCTGGCTGAAGGTGGCGTGGCTGGTGCGCACGTCGCCCGGCAGGACCAGGACCGCGACGCCGCGGACATTCTGGTTGGCATAGCCGACCGGCTGGTACATCTGTTGCTGCGCCGACTGCTGGGCGACCGCGGCCGAGCTGCCGCCGCCGGTGGTCTGCTGGCAACCGCTGGCCAGGAGGGCGGCCGCGGTCAGGACTGAAACACCGATCTTCTTCATCGCTGGTCTCTCTGCTTCGAACGGGATTGCTTGAAGTCCGCCTACATTCCTGGGTCGCCGGAAGCCGGCGCCCGGTTCACGGCCGGTTCAAAAGTTCTTGATCGCCCGGACGGTGTCGCTGGCCGGCGTCGCCGGCTTGCCGGACGCCGCGGCGACGCCCTCGGGGTTGACCTTCTTCACCGCCTCCATCGCCTCCTCGGACTGGACCAGCGCGCGGATGCGCTCGGGCGAAGCCTGGGCGAGCGAGGCCGGCGGCAGCTTCAGCAGCCGGTCGGCCAGGTCGCTGCCGTCGGGCGCAGAATAGGTGACCCGGACCAGGTCGCCGCGGGCCGACACGACCCGGAACGAGCGATCGCCGAGCTTGGCGTTGAGCGGCCGGACCATGGTGTCGTTGATGATCCGGGCGAAGCCGTTGCGGCCGCCGGTGAAATCGACCTCGAACAGCGACATGCCCTGGGCGTCGAAGTTGCGGAAGTCGACGTTCAGCACCGGGCGCAGGCCCATCAGTTCCTTGCGCATCAGCTCGCCCGCGTCGTAGTCGGGCAGGCCCATGACCTGGAGCTGGAAGATGCGGGACGGCGCCGACAGGTGCTTCTCGAACAGGTCGCGGCTGAACTCCTGGCCGATCAGCTGGCCGATGTCGCGGGTCGCGACGTCCTCGTCGTTCCAGCTGCGGCCGGTCGGCACCTTGTTGTTGAAGTAGATCTCCTGGCCGGTGGCGTTGTCGACGCAGGCGACGGTCCACGAGGTCAGGACATACTTGCTGATGGTGATGCCGGACGACGGCAGGCGCGCGCTCAGGGTCTTGAACTTGGCCTCGCCCAGGATCGAGAAGTCCGAGGCACGCTGCTGCGAAACGGACAGGGTGACGTCGGCCTGCCCTTCCAGCTGGCTGCGCGCCATCAGCTCGACCCGGAGCTTCTCGGCATGCTCCTCGGACCAGACGCGGTAGCCGAAGGTCTGGATACGCTCCTTCAGGATGTTCTCGGCAATCTGCGAGCGGCGCGGGGCCACGGTCGAGGCGCGGTCGGCATCGGCCGCGAAGATCGCGACCGAGATGCGCGGGTCGCCGCGCTCGCGGATCAGCGCCACCCGCTGTTCGCGCGACATCGCCTTCAGTGCCTCCTCGACGCCCGCGACGTAGACCTCGGCCTTCAGCAGCATGTGCATGAAGCCGTCGTCGCCGAGCCAGGGATCGCTTTCCTTGATGACCTGCTTGATCAGCCCGTCGGCGCGGGTCAGCACCCGGTCGCTGATCATGGTGTAGTTCTGTATCAGGGTCTGGCTGTCGACATAGACGCCGACCGCCTTCTCGACCGCCTGGCGGCGCGCGTCGCGGCGCAGGTCGTCGATCAGGATGCCGCGGTCACGCGCATATTGCGGCGCCTTGGGGTCGGCCAGCCCCTCGGCCGATACGATGATGGTCTGCTGCGCCGCCGCTGCCGGCGGCGCAGCCGTCCTCTGGGCAACGGATGGCCCCTGGGCGGCGGCCGGTCCGGCCGCGGCCAGCAGGCCGATGATCGACATGGCGGCGATGATCTTGCGGCGCATCCTGCGGTCCCCCCTCGAACGGTCGCGCGCCCACGCCGGCCGGGGCACGCCACCGCTATGTCGCGGACGCCGTGCCCGAGGTTCGATCCCCGAGGGACATTTTCGCGGACGGGCTCCCCCCGCGGGTACTGCCCCCCCCCCAGTTCAGCGGCCCCGCGCGCAGACGCTAGCGTAGAGGTCGGCGACAACGCCGTCGATCTGCTCGCGCAAGATGTCGCGCACGATCGGCAGCGGGTCGGCACCGGTGAACGAGGCTTCCGACATCTCCGCTTGCCCCAGGATACCACCAGAAGATGCGGAAAGCGCGAAACTTACGCTGACGGAAACCTGCTTGACCCGGATCATCGGATTCATCATGGCGCGGCTTTCGATCGTCGCCCGCAGCACATAGGCCGCGCCAAGTCGCTGGAAGGCTGTCAGGGCGGCGTCCGCCTCGTTGTTGAGGAAGCGGCGCAACTCCTCCTGGGCCACCTGGCGGTTGATCTCCTCCTGGGTATAGACGGTCATCCCGGCCCGGCGCAGGGCGTCGGCGACCAGCGGGAACACGCCCGCATAGCGGCGCTGCTGGATCAGGCGCCCGCCATCCTCGCGCACCTCGGTGAAGACGATGGCGATCTTGCGGTTGGCGAGCCGGCGCCGGCAGGCGGGGTCGATCAGGGCACCGGCGGGCGCCCGCTGCGGGGCCGCCTGGGGGCGGTTGCCCCGATCCGACAGGTCCAGGCCCTGGGCCTGGACGGAAGCGGGGGACAGGGCCGAATCGAACGGCATGGCCGCGAGCAGCGTCGCTGCGACCGACAACCAGGCAAGGCGCATGCGGAACCCTCCATTCCAAGCGATCCGGCCGCACCGGCCGGGTCCGCGGTCGCTACGATGCGGGCTTCGGCGGTACCGGCGCCGGCGCAGCGGCGGGCGCTGCCGGCGCCGGCGCAGCGGCGGGGGGCGGCTCGGCCGGCTTCGGCGGCGGCCGGCGGACCACCGGGCGGAGCGGACAGATCTCCCGCCGCGCCCGGGCCAGGCCGTCGTGGGTCGGCGAGTAGTTGGGATCGATGCGCAGCGACTGCCGGTAGTTGCCGAGCGCCGCCTGGCAATTGCCCTGCAGCCGGAAGATCTCCGCCACCAGGAAGAAGGTGTCCGCGGTCGCGAGGCCCAGCTGCGACACCCGGTCGAGCTGGATCTGCGCCTGCGGAAAGCGGCCGTCGTCGATGTAGAGCCGGGCCAGCGCGTGCCGCCGCACGACATCGCTCGGCACCCGCTCCACATAGCCCTCGAGCGCCCGCTCGGCCTCCGGCTTGCGGCCGAGCCCGCGCTCGGCATCGCTCAGGCAGGCGAAAGCCCAGGGCGAGGGGTTGGACATCTGCGAGGCTTCCCGGCACAGCCGGGCGGCGTTCTCGAAATCGCCGAGCCGCAGGGCCGCCTGCCCCTGCTCCAGGGTCGACAGGACCTGGACCGGCAGCGCCGGCGGCGGCTCCGGCTCGCAGGCCGCCAGGAGCATCGCCCCGACCGCCAGGCCGGCCCAGCCCCCGCTGCGGCCCGGGCTGCAGATTCGCTTCATCGCCCCCTCGTCCCCCGTCCGATCTTCCGCCGTTCCCGATCCGCCCCCGAGCGGTCTACAGCGTCTTGGCCCGCATCAGACGGGCCTTGTCCCGGTTCCACTCGCGTTCCTTGATGGCATTGCGCTTGTCGGCCATCTTCTTGCCACGAGCCAGCCCGATCTGCACCTTGGCGATGCCGCGATCGTTGAAATAGAAGGCCATCGGCACCAGCGTCACGCCCTCGCGCTTCACCTGGCCCAGCAGCTTGCTCAGCTCCTTGCGATGGACCAGCAGCTTGCGGGCGCGCCGCGGCTCGTGGTTGAAGCGGTTGGCGCCCGGATATTCCGGGATGTAGGCGTTGAACAGGTAGAGTTCGCCGTCGCGCTCGCCCGCATGGGCCTCGCCGATGCTGGCCGCGCCCTTGCGCAGCGACTTCACCTCGCTGCCGAACAGCACCATGCCGGCCTCGAGCGTCTCGTCGATGTGGTAGTCGAAGCGCGCGCGGCGGTTCTGCGCCACCTGCCGCTGCGGTTCCTTCTCGGCTGCCATCGTCACCACTTCCTGCCGGCCGCCCCGCGGGTCGCGCGGGGCGGCGCGGCGCCCTGCCTCAGTTGAGGAGGCCGGCGTTGGTCATTGCCGTCTTCACCCGGGCCCGGGTGGGCTCCATGGTCGGTGCCAGCGGCAGGCGGCAGTCGGCCAGCGACTTGCCGATCAGGCTCGCCGCATACTTGACCGGCCCGGGGCTGGTCTCGACGAACAGCGCCTCGTGCAGCGGCATCATGCGGCGGTTGATCGTCATCGCCGTGGCGATGTCGCCCTTCTGCCAGGCGACATGCATTTCCGACAGGGCGCGCGGCGCGACGTTGCCGGTGACCGAGATGCAGCCCTGGCCGCCCTGGGCCAGGTACGGCAGCGCCATGCCGTCGTCGCCCGACAGCTGGGTCCAGTCGTCGCCGATGGCGATGCGCTCCAGCATCGGCCGCTGGATGTCGCCGGTCGCGCACTTGACCCCGACGATATGGGGCAGCTTGGCCAGCCGCGCCATCGTCTCGACGGTCATGTTGACCGCGCTGCGGCCGGGGATGTTGTAGATGTAGATCGGCAGCTCGACCGCGTCGTGGATCGCCTTGTAGTGCAGGTAGAGCCCCTCCTGCGTTGGCCGGTTGTAGTAGGGCGTGACGATCAGGGCCGCGTCGGCACCGGCCTTCTTGGCATGGCGCGTCAGCCGGATCGCCTCCTCGGTGGAGTTGGACCCGGTCCCGGCCATCACCGGCACCTTGGTCGGCCGCGCCACCTCGATGCACAGCTCGATGACCCGGTCGTGCTCCTCGTGGCTCAGCGTCGGGGATTCGCCGGTCGTGCCGCACGGCACCAGCCCATGCGTGCCCTCGGCGATCTGCCAGGCCACGAATTCCTGGAACGCTTTCTCATCCACCTTGCCGTCGCGGAAAGGCGTGATGAGGGCGACCAGGGATCCCTTGAACATGGCTAGCTCCTTCGATTTTCGGCGGGCGCGCATGGAAAGGAGACACGTCCGCGGCCGGGGACGATACTCGTCCGGGAGCGGCGCGGCAACGACGGCGAGCGGCGCTGTCGGCCCGTGCAGCAGGAGTCGCCGTCACCCCGCGGGCGGCGACACCGCCGCCATGGGCGAGCATGGCCGTCACGCGGCGCAACAGCCGAGGAGGACACCCGTGGCGAAGCTTCCAGAGAAGACCGATTTTCCCGTGAGCCAGGTGCGGCGCTACCTGGAGCCCGGCCCGATCGTGCTGGTGTCGTCGCGGTGGCAAGGTGCGGCCAACATCATGACGCTTGGCTGGCACACGATCCTGGAGTTCTCGCCGTCGCTGGTCGGCCTGATGATCTCCGACGGCAATCATAGCCACCGGATGATCCGCGAAAGCCGGGAGTGCGTCATCAACCTGCCGACGACGGCCTTGACCGACACGGTGGTCGGGATCGGGAACACGTCGGGGAGAGACATCGACAAGTTCGCCGAGTTCGATCTGACGGCGGAGGATGCAGACACGGTCGACGCGCCGCTGATCGGCGAATGCCATGCGAGCTTCGAATGCCGCCTACACGACGATGCGCTGGTCGAGACGTACAGCTTCTTCATCTTCGAGGTGGTGAAGGCGCACGTCGCGGCGTCGCCGAGACATCCCGAGACGCTGCACTATACCGGCGACGGCGTCTTCATGGTGTCCGGCAGGATCCTCAGCCGACGGTCGCTGTTCCGGCCCGGGATGCTGTGAGGGGCGCCCGAGCCGGTATCTGGCCCTGATCGATCGCCTCGATCAGGGCCGATGCCGGCTCGGCCGCGCACCAGCCGTAGACCGTGAGCCCCTGCGGCGAGGCCCTCAATCCACCATGTCGTAGGCGGGCAGGGTCAGGAACTCCTCGAACCGCTCGGACTCGACCAGCCGGGTGAACAGGGCCGCGGCATCGTCGTAGCGGCCGCTGCCGAACCGTTCGACGCCGATCTGCTGGGCGGTCTTCACCAGTTCCTGCTCGACGATGATGCGGCAGAGCTGGGCGTCGATCAGGCGGCCGTCGTCGAGCTTGCAGCCATGGTGGATCTGCTGCCAGACCTGGGCCCGGCTGATCTCGGCGGTGGCCGCGTCCTCCATCAGGTTGTAGAGCGGCACGCAGCCGATGCCGCGCAGCCACGCCTCGATATAGCCGATGCCGACATTGATGTTCTGGCGCAGGCCGGCCTCGGTGATCGGGCCCTCCGGCACCGCCAGCAGGTCGGCCGCAGTCACATGCACGTCCTGGCGCTGGCGGGCGATCTGGTTCGCCTCGGTCATGATGCGGTCGAAGATGTCCTTGGCGATCGGCACCAGGCCCGGATGGGCGACCCAGGTGCCGTCATGGCCGTCGCCCGCCTCGCGCTCCTTGTCGGCGCGGACCTTGGCCATCGCCGCCTCGTTGGCGGCCTCGTCGTTGCGGATCGGGATCTGGGCCGCCATGCCGCCCATCGCATGGACCTTGCGGCGATGGCAGGTCTTGATCACCAGCAGGCTGTAGGAGCGCAGGAAGTGGGTGGTCATGGTGACCAGCCCGCGGTCCGGCAGGATCGCCGCCGGGTCGTTGCGGAACTTCTTGATGAAGCTGAAGATGTAGTCCCAACGTCCGCAGTTGAGGCCGGCCGAATGGTCGCGCAGCTCGTAGAGGATCTCGTCGACCTCGAAGGTGGCGAGGATCGTCTCGACCAGCACGGTCGCCTTGATGGTGCCCTTGGGGATGCCGAGGACGGCCTGCGCGTGGACGAAGACGTCGTTCCACAGCCGGGCTTCCAGGTGCGATTCCATCTTCGGCAGATAGAAGTAGGGCCCGCTGCCCTTGGCCATCAGCTGCCGGGCGTTGTGGAAGAAGTAGAGGCCGAAATCGAACAGCGAGCCCGACATCGTCTCGCCGTCGACCAGCACGTGCTTCTCGACCAGGTGCCAGCCGCGGGCGCGCACGAACAGGACGGCGCGCTTGTCGTTCAGCTTGTAGTGCCGGCCGTTGGCCGGGTCGTCATAGGTGATGGTGCCGGCATTGGCGTCGCGCAGGTTGAGCTGCCCCTCCAGCATGTTGGCCCAGGTGGGGGTGCTGGCATCCTCGAAGTCCGCCATGAACACGCTGGCGCCGCAGTTGAGCGCATTGATGATCATCTTGCGATCGACCGGCCCGGTGATCTCCACCCGGCGGTCGAGGATGTCGGCCGGCAGGGGCGCCACCGTCCAGTCGGCATCGCGGATCGCCTTGGTCTCGGGCAAGAAATCGGGCTTCCAGCCGGCGTCGAGCCTGGCCTGCACCTCCTGGCGCTTCGCCAGCAGCTCGCGGCGGCGGGCACCGAAGCGGCGCTCCAGGTCGGCGATGAACGCCACGGCCTCGGCAGTCAGCACGGTCTCGAATCCGGGCTTCATGTCGCCCGTGATCGTGACGCCGGAAACGCCTGCGTAGCTGCCCATCCCCAAGCTCCTCTGATTCTGATTGTCGGGAAACCGGGGCGTTTTGACCGCCACCGGCCGGATCGTCAAGGCCGCGACGGCCGATCATGTTAACAATCGCCCGATGGAACCCCGCCTGAAGAGCCGCCTGTGGGTCGCGGCCGAAATCCGCCGTTGCGCCGCCCGGGACATCGTCGCCGTGGTCGCCCGCCGCGGCGACCCCGATGCCGGCGCCATCCTCCTGAAGGTCAACCGCTTCGCCGCCGGCTGCACGGTGCATGGCGGCAGCTACGGGCGGGACGGCGAGCGCGTCTGGATCGCCGGCACCGGGCCCGAGCCGGTGCCGGAGGCCGCTGCCGACGCCTATATCGAGCGCCAGCGCGACCGCGATCCGGACCTGTGGGTGCTGGAGATCGAGGACCCCCACGGCCGCTACGCCCTGGGGGACACGGTCGCCTGACGCCCCTTCCCTACCCGCCGGAGATCATCGTCTCCGGCCGGACCGTCGCATCGAACCGCTCGGCATCGAGATAGCCCAGCGCCATCGCGGCCGCGCGCAGCGTGGTGCCCTCGTGGTGGGCCTTCTTGGCGATCTCGGCCGCCTTGTCGTAGCCGATGGCCGGGGTCAGCGCGGTCACCAGCATCAGGGATTCCTCCAGATGCCGGCGGATGTGCGCGCGGTCCGGCTCGATCCCGGCGGCGCAGTTGTCGGCGAAGCTGGCGGCACCGTCCGCCAGCAGCCGGACCGACTGCAGCAGCGCATGGATGATGACCGGCTTGAAGACGTTGAGCTGCAGGTGGCCCTGGGCCCCGGCGATGGTGACGGCGACATGGTTGCCCATCACCTGGGCCGCCACCATGGTCAGCGCCTCGGCCTGGGTCGGGTTGACCTTGCCCGGCATGATCGACGAGCCGGGCTCGTTCTCCGGCAGGATCAGCTCGCCGAAGCCGGCGCGCGGGCCGGACGCCAGCAGGCGGACGTCGTTGGCGACCTTGGTCAGCGCGACCGCGGCCGTGTTGAGGGCGCCCGACGCCGCCACGAAGGCATCGTGCGCGGCCATGTAGGCGAAGCGGTCGGCGGCCGGGGTGAAGCCGGTCCCGGCCAGGGCCGACAGCTCGTCGGCGAAGCGGACGGCGAAGCCCGCGGGTGCGTTCAGCCCGGTTCCCACGGCGGTGCCGCCCTGGGGCACCGCGCGCAAGGCCGGCACCGCCGCCCGGACGCCGGTGGCGGCGGCCTCCACCTGGTAGGCCCAGGCCCCGATCTCCTGCCCCAGCGTCATCGGCACCGCGTCCTGGAGATGGGTACGGCCCAGCTTGACCACGTCGGCGAACGCCTCGGCGCGGCCGCGCAGGGTCGCCGCCAGATGGTCGAGCGCCGGCAACAGACGCCCCTCGAGCGCCCGCACCGCGGCCACATGCATCGCGGTCGGGAAGCTGTCGTTGGACGACTGGCTGCGGTTGACGTGATCGTTGGGGTGGACGCGCTTGCCGCCGCGGCGGTCGCCCAGGATCTCGGCCGCGCGGTTGGCCACCACCTCGTTGGCGTTCATGTTGGTCTGGGTGCCGGAGCCGGTCTGCCAGACGACGAGCGGGAAATGATCGTCGAGCAGCCCCGCCGCCACCTCGCCCGCGGCCTGGTCGATGGCGGCGCCGATCGCCGGGTCGAGCACCCCCAGCGCCATGTTGGCGCGCGCGGCCGCCTGCTTCTGCAGGCCGAAGGCGTGGATGATATCGATCGGCATGCGTTCGACGCCGATGCGGAAATTCTCCAGCGAGCGCTGGGTCTGGGCTCCCCAGAGCCGGTCGGCCGGCACCTCGATCGGGCCGAAGCTGTCGGTTTCGACGCGGGTGGCGTTGCTGCTATCGGGTGGCATGGCACCTCCTCTTCCCGGCAGGGGCTTGCCAGAGATATAGGATGGCGGCGGGCCGGCTGCGACCCGATTGCAAGGGAATCCGCCCGTGCGCCTTCTCGCCTTCGCCGTGACCCTGCTGGCCGTCCTGGCGCCCCCGGCGGCAGCGGCCCCCTGGACGATCCATTTCGAGGCACTGCCGGCGACCGGGCCGGCATTGCCGGGCCTGGCCGACGCGCCCTATGGCGAACGCGAGGAGCTGACCCGCCTGGCGGCGGACGAGATCGTTCCGGCCGTGACCGGCGCCCTCGGACTGTCCGGCGCGGTGACGGAGGTCGCGATCGGGCCGGGCGGCTGGCGGCTGGCGACCCAGGCCTCGCTGCGCGCCGTCCTGGCGGCCGACGCCGACGAGGCTGCCGCACGCCGGCTGGCGGCGGCGCTGGGGCTGGTCTTCCGGCAATCGGACGTCCTGGCGGCCGACCTCGATGCCGCCGACGGCGAGGCCGCCTACGGCATCGTGGCGCTGCCCGCCGACCCGGTCCTGACGCAGCGCTTCTACCTGCATGCGGCGGTGGCCGACCGGGGGCTGGGCGGCGGCTACAGCATGATCGACCAGGGCATGCTGTTCCTCGATATCGACGGCGGACGGTCCGAGGCGCGGTTCGCGGCCGCCCTGCGCCGCGCGGCCGCCCGCTTCGACGACCCGCGGGCGACGTTCCGGCGGGCGGGCCACGCCCGCGTGGTCGCGATCGAGCACGACTGGCGGAAGGACCCCTCGGGCGGCACCTACCGCAGCCGGATCGGCCCGGCCGCCCTGCCGCAACTCGACCGCGCGGCGGCCCGCCACCGCGCCCTGGTCGACCTGCTGGCGGCGGGCTATGGCTGGCGCTGACAGCTATTTCCCGGCCAGCGGCTCCAGCATGCAGCGCACCGCGTTCCACTCCAGGCCGCCGCGCGCCACGACCTCCTTGCGGGCGTCGGCGTGGGTGCAGTCGCGGTAGCCGTCCTTGCGCATCACCATCGAGCGCGCGGCCGCGGCCGGCAGGTTGCGGATCGCGACCTCGGTGGCCGCCTGCTCGGAGATGCCGGCGAACGCCACCGTGGCGCCGGCGGGAACGCTGGTGAACAGCCAGCGGTCCTGCAGGTTGGCGCCGAGGCTGACGGGCGAGCCGCCCGCGGGCGCGGCCTCCGGCTCCAGCCGGCCGCCCGGGCGATAGGCAAGGACGGGGTGGCGCAGCGGCTCCTGGCGCCGCTTGCGGATGCCCGCCTGGTGGGAGCGCATGGCGACGCCGAGATTGCCCCCGGCCGATGCGATCCGCAGCGGCGGCGCCAGGCCGGACGCCCGCGCATCCGCCACCTTGTCCGCGCCGCCCGGGTCCGGCGGCAGGGCCGGACGCAGCAGATAGAGCGGCAGCGCGGTGCCGACCAGCGGCGCCGCGCCCTCGGCCGGCAGGACCGCGAGCAGGGTCGCGTCGGGATCGGAGAGCAGGAAGCCGTCGGGCTCGCTCCACCGCAGCCGCAGCTTCGCCGCATGGCCGCGTCCGGATGCGATCGCAACCCCCGGCTCGCGCAACGTCGCGGCCGACACCGGGACGTAGCCGGGCAGCGGATAGGCCCGGTCGCCGCCGCCGCGGGCGACGGGGCCGAGGCGCAGTCCCTGCTGCAGGGCTCCGGTCTCCGCCGCCTCGCCCGGCGCGGAAGCGACGATCGACAGGCGCAGCCAGATCGTATCGTCGGCCGCCGCCGGCCCGGCGGCGTCCGTCACGAGCCCGAGCAGGGCCGCGACGGCGCGGGCAGCCCAGGCTGGGCGTGGCCGCCACCTCGTCACGGCGGCCCCTCGCCAGCCTCGACCGGCCGCAGCGCCAGATAGGCCAGGCAGAAGGCCGCGAGCACCGCCACCAGCAGCAGGCCGGACTGCCAGTTCAGCGACGGCTCGATCAGCTCGATGCTGATCCGATCGAATTGCAGCTGCACCATCAGGGCGAGCTTCGCCTTGCCGCCGAAGAAAACCGACAGCACCGCCGCCGCCAGGAAGACGGCCGCCGGCACGGCCTTGGCCATCGCCGAGGCGCGGCGACCGTCGCGGTCGGCATTGAGCGCGAAACCGACGACGACGAACAGCGCCAGGCAGATGTTGATGTGGGTATCGACGAAGCTGGTCAGCACCTGGCCGATGGTCTGGCCGTAGGCGCCCTTCTCGAAGGTGGCGCTGCCGATCACCGGGCCGCCCAGCGGGTCCGGCAGCATCGACCCCGACAGCCCGAACACCACCGCGGCCGCGGCGGCCAGCGCCAGCAGCATCAGCAGGCTCGGGCCAGTGCCCTGCCAGCGCCGCCGGCCCTTCGCAGACGGGCCGGGCGACGGGGGTGGGCGCCGTTCCGGCTTCGGCCTCCTCATGGGCGGATCCCTGTCGGTCGGGACCGCTATCGTGCCACGAGGAAGCCGTTCCAGCCAGCCCCGCCCGTGCTAGCCCCGCCTGCTGTTGAGCAGGTTGAGTTCGGCGTAGGGCATGGCGCGGCGGGTGATCGCGTCGGAGTCGCCTTCGGCCAGGAAGCCGCGGGCGAGGCTCGCGGCCTCGGTCCAGACGCTCTGGGCGATGGCGCCGCCGGCGCTGAGCCTGCGGGCGCCCAGCGCCCGCAGGCGTGCCGCCGGCGGCACCCCCGGCTGCGACATGATGTTGAGCGGCAGCCCCGCGCCGGCCGCCAGCGCGGCCACGTCGGCATCGGCCTTGGCGCCGGGGACGAACAGCCCGTCCGCCCCGGCCTCCCTGTAGAGCCGGGCGCGGCGCAGCACCTCGTCCACCCGCACGCCCTCGGGCGCCAGCCCGCGCAGGAAGACGTCGGTGCGGGCGTTGACGAAGACGTTGACGCCGGCATGGTGGCCGGCTTCCTTGGCGGCGCGGATCTTGGCGGCGAAGGCATCCGGCGATGTGGTGCCGTCCTCCAGGTTGACGCCGACCGCACCCGCCGCGATCACCTCGCCGACCAGCCGGCCGACCGCCGCCGGGTCGTCGGAGAAGCCACCCTCGATGTCGGTGGTCATCGGCACGGCGATGGCCCGGGCGATGTCCGCGATGGTCGCGAGCAGGGTCGGGACCGGCAGGGCATGGCCGTCGGCATAGCCCCTGGCCCACGACACGCCGGAGCTGGTGGTGGCGATCGCCGGCGCCCCCAGGCTCTCGATCAGCCGCGCGCTGCCGGCATCCCAGGCGTTGGCGAGGATGAGGAACTGGCCCTCGGCATGGAGGGCATGGAAGGCATCGGCCAGGGCCTGGCTGTCGCGCATGGCGGTTTCCTCGGTTCTTGCGGAGACGTGTTGGTGCCGTCGAACGGCACGGTCGGCAGATCGATTCCCGGCTTCAGAACGTCTCCTTGTACGGCCGGAGGTCGATCTCCTGGGTCCAGGCGGAGCGGTGCTGCAGGTGGAGCTGCCAGTAGGTCTCGGCGATCGGCTCGATGCCGAGCAGCCCGTCGGCGCCCGCCTGCTCGGCGCGGCCGGGGTTGCGGCTCAGCAGGCGGTCGCCGTCGATGCCGCCGTCGACCACGACATGGGCGACATGCAGGCCAGCCGGCCCGAACTCCCGCGCCATGCTCTGGGCGACCATGCGCAGCCCCGCCTTGGCGGCGGCGAACTGGGCGTAGCCCGCCTTGCCGCGCAGGCTGGCGGATGCGCCGGTGAAGATGACGGTACCGCGGCCGAGCGGCACCATGCGCCGGGCCGCCTCGCGCCCGACCAGGAAGCCCGCGAAGCACCCGACCCGCCAGAAATCCTCGAACAGCGCCGCCTCGAGTTCCCGGAACGGGACATGGCGGTTGTTGGCGGCGTTGGAGATGACGGCATCGACGGGCGCCAGGCCGGCGCCGGGGGCCGCGGCGCGGTCGAACAGGGCCACCACGTCGGCCTCGCGGGTGGCGTCGGTCACGATCGGCTCGGCGGTACCGCCGGCGGCCTCGATCGTGCGCGCGACCTGGGCGATCTTCGCCTCGGTCCGGCCCGCCACCAGCACGTGATGGCCACCCGCGGCGAAACGCCGGCACACCGCCGCGCCCAGGCCACGCTCCGCCCCCACCCCGACCACCACCGCCACCGGCTTATCCATTGCGCTTCTCCCGCATCCGTTCGGCGAACGCCAGTCGCCGCAACACGCCCTCGCCGGCCGCCGGCCCGGCCGCGAACCGGAAGTGCCGGTCGTCGATCGGCTTGCCGCTGTGCCGGTCGACCATCACCGGGTCGGCCGGCGCGCCGGTCTCGATATCCACCAGCTGGCTCGCCACGCCCTCCTCGGCGAAGTGGCGGTTGCCCCAGGCCATCAGCGCGATCAGCACCGGGCGGAACTCGCGCCCGCGCTGGGTCAGCAGGTACTCGTCGCGCGGCGGCCGCTCGCTGTAGGGGCGACGCTCCAGGAGGCCCGCCTCGACCAGCGCGTTGAGCCGCCGGGCCAGCATGTTGGTGGCGATCGGCAGGCTCTTCTGGAACTGGTCGAAGCGCGTCAGTCCGTGGAAGGCGTCGCGCAGGATCAGGATGCTCCACCACTCCCCGACCCGGTCGAGACCGCGGGCGATCGGGCACTGCATCCCGGAAAAGCTCTTGCGCTGCATGCCCGATCCTAGGCCGATCGACTTTCATCAAGCAAGGAACGATGCCGTGGTCAGGGCGCCGCGCGCACCCCCGCGACCGGCCAGACGGCGGTATCGATCTCGGACTGGAACGGAGCCCAATCGTCGGACGGGGCCGGGTCGTGCGCCGGGACCGCATCGGCGAAGCGGGTGCGCAGGCTCTCCGCCCCGCCGCCCAGGTACTGGTTGACGCGCAGCCGCTCGAAGCCGGCCCGCTCCGACCACCCGGCCACGACCGGCCGCCCCTCTTCCGTCATCGCCAGCTCCTCGTCGCGAAAGGCGAAGTCGTAGCGGCCGCGGCAGGCGTGGGTGCGGGCCGGCTGCACGACGAAGGCGACGCGGGTGGCGAGCGGGCGATAGCTCTCGTGGCGCTCGGCATCGAGCCCGGGCGACCGCAGCATCGCCGGCAGGGCGAGCACGATATCCGACGAGGCCCGGCGGACGGCATGGCGCAGCAGCGGCCCGGGCCGGCCCTGGGGCCCATAGAGGAGCCGCCCCACGCCCACCGCGGGCGTGCGCCCGAAGGCCGCCAGCGCCATGCGCAGATCCTCGCCGTCGGTCGCGAACAGGAACTCGTCGGTGGCGAGGAAGGCGAGCCATGCCGCGCCGGCGCCATGATGGAACAGGCAATGGTCCCAGGCCGGCCGGTGCGGCCGCTCGAACGGCCAGGCGACGGCGGTGATGTCGGCCGCCTCCGGCACCGCGCCTCCGCCGGTGGCATAGAGGAAGAACCGCTCGACCCCGACCCGGCGATGGAAACCCAGCCATGGGTCGAGCCGCGGGTCACCGGCCCGGACCACCGCCGCCGCGGCCAGCGCCAGCATCACGCGGCCTCGGGGAACAGCGGCCGCCAGCCCGGCAGGTGGCGGGCGAAGGGAAAGATCGTGGTGTCGCTCTCGGCATTCATCAGGCGTTCGACCGCCCGGTTGGATTCGAGCGAGGCCGGGGGGCCGATCCAGGCCCGCCCGCGCGCCGTCTTCGCCGCCAGCTCCGCGAAGGACTTGCTCCAGTAATGGTTGAGGCGCAGGCGCGTCAGGCCGATGCCGGGCGACCACGGCCCATCGAAGGGCCGGCCTTCCTCGTCCACCGCCCGGGCGCCGCCGGCATAGGCGAAATGGTGCGGCGTCAGCGGGTGAAGGGTCAGGGCCGGCCGGACGATCGACTTCACATGGCTGTTCATCGGCCGGTAGCTGTCGAGCCGCGCGGGGTCGAGCCCCGGCCGGCGCAGATAGGCCGGATAGGGCACCACCACGTCGGTGCGGCCGCGCCGCCAGTAGTTGCGGGTGACGAGCCCGGCCGGGCGCTGCTCGTGTCCCCCGGTGCCGAACACGACCCAGTTCACGCCGACGGCGGGATGGTCGCGATACTCCTCCAGTACCGCCGGCAGGCTGGTGCCGTCCGGCGCGAACAGGAACTCGTCGCAGTCGATGAAGGCGATCCAGTCGGCCTCGCCGCGGAAGCGGACGATGCAGTCGCGATAGGCGCGCACCTGCCCGGCCGACCCCGGGCAGGACAGCGCCGTCACCCGGCCCGCCTGCCCGCTGGCATCGATCGCCGCCCGCCAGTCGTCCCGGGATTCGTTGTCGTAGAGGAAGAAGCGCTCCACCCCCATCCGGGCATGGAAGGCGATCCATTCCGCCAGATAGGGCGCCTCGTCCTTGAAGATGGCGCCGATCGCCAGGGTGTGACGGGCCATCGGTGCCATCTTCAAGGCCGGGGCGCCGCCGCCGTCAGAACCCTTCGATCGGCGGGCCGCCGTCGGCCACCAGGCGCTGCAGGTACTGGCCGTACTCGTTGGCCTTCATGCCCGCCGCCAGCCGCTCCAGCTGCGCGGCCTCGATGAAGCCCATGCGGTAGGCCACTTCCTCCACGCAGGCGATCTTCAGGCCCTGGCGCGCCTCCACCGTGCGGACATATTCCGACGCTTCCAGGAGCGACTGGTGGGTCCCGGTGTCGAGCCAGGCATAGCCGCGGCCCAGCCGCTCGACGCGAAGGTCGCCGCGCTCCAGGTAGCGGTTGTTGATGTCGGTGATCTCCAGCTCGCCGCGCGGCGAGGGCTTCACTTCGGCCGCGATGTCGCAGACATCGGCGTCGTAGAAATAGAGCCCGGTCACCGCCCAGTTGGACTTGGGCCGGGCCGGCTTCTCCTCGATGCTGGTCGCCCGTCCCTCCTCGTCGAAGGCGACGACGCCATAGCGCTCCGGATCGCGGACCCAGTAGCCGAAGACGCTGGCCCCAGTCGGCTGGTCGGCCGCCCGGCGCAGCAGCTGGGTCAGGCCGTGGCCGTAGTAGATGTTGTCGCCCAGCACCAGCGCCGAGCGGTCGCCGCCGACGAAGGTACGGCCGATGATGAAGGCCTGCGCCAGCCCTTCCGGCCTGGGCTGCACCCGGTATTCGAGCCGGATGCCCCACTGGCTGCCGTCGCCCAGCAGGGCCTGGAACAGCGCCTGGTCCTGCGGGGTGGTGATGATCAGGATCTCCCGGATGCCGGCCAGCATCAGCGTGGTCAGCGGGTAGAAGATCATCGGCTTGTCGTAGACCGGCAGCAGCTGCTTGCTGACGACGCGGGTGATCGGATAGAGGCGCGTGCCCGAGCCGCCCGCGAGAATGATGCCCTTCATGCCCTTCGCTCTCCGCCTGCCGCGGCCGTGGCGGCCCCGGCGGTTGCTTCGTCCAGGACAACGGACAGGTCGGCCCGCCAGTCCGGCGCCTCGATGCCGTAGGTACGGAAAATCCGCCCGCAATCGAGGACGGAGTTGGCCGGCCGCCGGGCCGGGGTGGGATATTCGGCCGTCGTGATCGGGGCCAGCTGGGGCCGCCGGCCGGTGCGGCGCTCCATCTCCACGAACACCGCCTCGGCCAGGCCGGCCCAGCTGGTGGCCGGCGCCCCGGCGAAATGGAACGTGCCCCAGGCGGCATCGCCCTGGGCGATGCGGCGGGCGATGCGCACGGTTGCGGCCGCGATCGCCGCCGCCGCGGTCGGGCACCCCCGCTGGTCGGCGACGACGCGCAGGTCGGGCCGCTCGCTGCCCAGCCGCCACATGGTGCGCACGAAGTTGGTGCCGTGGGCCGCGAACACCCAGCTCGTGCGGAGGATGACGTGGCGCGCCGTGGCCTCGCGCAGGGCGCGCTCGCCGGCCTCCTTCGAGGCGCCGTAGACGCCGAGCGGCGCCACCGGATCGTCCTCGATCCGGCCGCCGCCGCCCGCGCCGTCGAACACATAGTCGGTCGAATAGTGGATGACGGCCGCGCCGACCGCCGCCGCCGCCCGGCCGATCACGCCGGGCGCCACCCCGTTGACGGCGAAGGCCGCGTCCCGGTCGCCTTCCGCCCGGTCGACCGCGGTATAGGCGCCGGCATTGACCACCAGGTCGGGGCGCAGGTCGATGATCGCCTGGCGCAGAGCCACGGCGTCGGCCAGGTCGACCTCAGCCCGCGTCCGGCCCTCGACCTGCCAGCCCGTGGGCCAGGCGGCCCGCAACAGCTCGCGGCCGACCTGTCCGCCGGCCCCGAGGACGAGCAGCTTCACGCCGCCGCACCCGCGCCGAGGCCGAGCCGTTCGCCCTGGTACTGGCCGCTCTGGATCGCCTGCCACCAGCCGCGGTTGGCGAGGTACCATTCGACGGTGCCGCGGAGGCCGCTCTCGAAGGTCTCGGCCGGGATCCAGCCGAGCTCGCGCTCCATCTTGGTGGCATCGATCGCATAACGCAGGTCGTGGCCCGGCCGGTCGGAGACGAAGCCGATCAGGTTCTCGTGCGGGCGATGGGGCGAGTCGGGCACGAGCTCGTCGAGCAGGCGGCAGATGGTGCGCACGACGGCGATGTTGGTGCGCTCGCAGTTGCCGCCGATATTGTAGCTCTCGCCGATGCGGCCCGCCTCGAACACCCGGTGCAGCGCCCGGGCATGGTCCTCGACATGCAGCCAGTCGCGGACATTCTCGCCCTTGCCGTAGACCGGCAGCCGCTCGCCCGCGAGCGCCTTGATGATCATCAGCGGGATCAGCTTCTCGGGAAACTGGTAGGGCCCGTAGTTGTTCGAGCAGTTGCTGAGGACGACCGGCAGCTTGTAGGTGTGCAGCCACGCGCGCGCGAGATGGTCCGACGCCGCCTTGCTGGCCGAGTAGGGGGAGTTCGGCGCGTAGGGCGTCTCCTCGGTGAAGACCCCGGTGGCGCCCAGCGCGCCGAAGACCTCGTCGGTCGAGACGTGATGGAAGCGGAATCGGGCCTGGCCGTCCGCGTCCAGCTGGCGCCAGTAGACCAGCGCCTCCTGCAGGAGCGCGAAGGTGCCGACGATGTTGGTCTCGATGAAGGCCGCCGGCCCGTCGATCGAGCGGTCGACATGGGTTTCGGCCGCCAGGTGCATCACCCCGTCCGGCCGGTGGGCGGCGAAGATCCGGGCCATCGCCGCGCGGTCGCCGATGTCCGCCTTCTCGAAGCGGTAGAGCGGGCTCCGCGCGGCATCGCCGAGCGATGCCAGGTTGGCGGCGTAGGTCAGCTTGTCGACGTTGACCACCTCCCACCCCGCCTCGCCCACGAGATGGCGGATGACCGCCGAGCCGATGAAGCCGGCGCCGCCGGTGACGATGATCCGCATGGGGTCAGGCAGCCTTCGCCGGATAGGTGAAATGGGCAGGCAGGTCGGCCAGCGTCGGGTGGCGCCGGTCCTTTTCCGACAGCATGGCGCTGTCCGCATCCACCGGCCAGTCGATGCCGATCGCCGGATCGTCCCAGCGCAGCCCGAAATCATGCGCCGGCGCGTAGTAGGCGGTGACCTTGTAGAGCACCTCGGTGTCCGGCTCGACCGTGCAGAAGCCGTGCGCGAAGCCGGGCGGGATCCACAGCTGGTTCCACTCCCGCGCGCTGAGGCGCACCGCGACGTGGCGGCCATAGGTCGGCGAGCCGCGGCGGATGTCGACCGCGACGTCGAGGATCGCGCCGCGGGTGACCCGCAGGAGCTTGCCCTGGGCATGCGGGTCGGTCTGGAAGTGCAGCCCGCGGACCGTGCCCATGGTCGCCGAGAAGGAATGATTGTCCTGGACGAAGTCCGCGTCGATGCCGGCAGCCGCCAGCGCATCCTTGCGGAACACCTCCGAGAAGAAGCCGCGGTCGTCACCCCGGCGGTCGGGGAGAACCAGCTTCACTTCGGGGATTTCGGTTTCGACGATCTTCATGAATATCTGCCCGGGTGATTAGCACGCACCTGCGAAAGGCGGCAAGAATACCGCGCCGTTCCGGCGCTATCCGGCGCCGGTCCGCGCCAATCCGCGACCGGCCGGCCGGCTGTCGGCATGGGCCGGATCGCCGGCCGTCTCGGCCCCGGTCTGGCGGATATGCTCGGCCAGCGCCCGCTCCACATGGCCCGCGAAGGCATCGACCAGCAGCGAGGGCGGGCGGTTGGCCGGGCGCAGCATGCGGAACTCGAACACCACTTCGGGACGGAACGGCCGGGCCACGATCAGCCCCTGGCGGGCGAAGTCCCAGGCGGTGAAGGGCTCCACCACCGCCACGCCGAGCCCGCTCGCGACGAAGCTGCAGGCCGCGGCCGAGACATAGGCATCGACCTTCATCTGCCGCCGGACGCCGTGCGCCTCGAAGACGGCGTCGACCTGCCGGCGGATGACGCTGTCCATGCAGAAAGAGATGAAGCGCTCCCCCTCCAGGTCCCGGGCGTGGATCTCGGCCAACCGGGCGAGCCGGTGGCCGGGCGGCAGGGCGCAGACCGCCTTGAGGCGGCAGATCGTGCGATGGCTCACCGCCGGATGGTCGGCCGGCAGCATGGTGAAGCCGAGGTCGGCCTGCTGGTCGACGATCTGGTCGACGACCGTGCGCGAGCTGCGCACCTGCAGGCTGGCGGCGGCCCCCGGCCGGTCGCGCAGGAAGGACGACATGGCATCCGGCAGGAAGGTGCGGCCCAGCGCGGTCATGGTCACGACGTTGAGCCGCCCGCATTCCAGGTTCCGCAGCTCTTCCGAAAGCCGGCCGATGTCGCGCAGCCGGGCGAAGATCGCCTGGGCCTGCTGGTGCAGGATCAGCCCCTCCTCCGTCGGCACCAGCCGGCGCCGCTCGCGCCGGAACAGGTTGAGCTTGGTTTCCACCTCCAGGCCCGCGACCAGCTTGCTGACGGCCGGTTGTGACAGGCGCATGAAGCGCGCCGCACCGGTCACCGTCTGGTGGTCGATGACGGCGCAGAACGCTTCGAGCTGGCGCATGCTGACCATGGATCCCCTCGCGGCCCGGTGCGGGCGTCATGCAAGAACGGAATGATATCCGCATTATTTCGTCTTTGAATGGAAGTCCGCCGGGTGCTCTGCTGCCGCAAAGCGGTCCTCGCAGGGACCGCGGCGGACGAACAGCGCAGCCCCGGGGGAAAGCTTGCAGGACATCCATCGCCTATCCGCCGGCGCGCTGGCGCGCGCCATCGCCGACGGCCGGATCACCGCGACCCAGGCCGTCGAGGCGGCGCTGGCGCGCATCGCGGCGCTCGACGACGACCTGCGGGCCTTCGCCCTGGTGGACGGGGCGGGTGCGCTCGCCCGGGCAGCCGAGCTCGACCGGGAGCGGCAGGCCGGCCGGACGCCAGGCCCGCTGCACGGCGTGCCGTTCTCGGCCAAGGACCTGGTCATCACCAAGGGGATGGAGACCGCCTTCGGGTCCCACACCATGGCCGGCAACATCCCCGACTGGGACAATGCCGCCATCGCCCGGCTGAAGGATGCGGATGCCATCCTGATCGGCAAGACGACGACGCCCGAGTTCGGACACAAGGCACTGACCAACAGCCCGCGCCACGGCTGGACCCGCAACCCCTGGGACCGGACGCGCTCGCCCGGCGGATCCAGCGGCGGCGCGGCGGTGGCGGTGGCGACCGGCATGGGTCCGGTCGCCGTCAGCACCGACGGCGCCGGCTCCGCCCGCATCCCGGCATCGGCCTGCGGCATCGTCGGCCTGAAGCCGACGCTGGGGCTCATCCCCTACGACCAGGCGACCGAGCTCTTCTCCAACTTCATCTATCTCGGCATCGCCGCGCGCACGGCCGGGGACGTCGCCCTGATGCTGTCGGTGATGAACGGCGAAAGCGCCAAGGACCCGTGGTCGATCGGGCAGCCGAAACGCCGCTACACCGTTGCCGCCGACCCGGTCGCCGGCCTCTCCGGCCTGCGGGTGCTGCACATCCCGACCATGGGCAACCCGGAGGTCGACGACGACGTCGCCCGGCTGATGGACGACCAGCTGGCCCGGATGCGCGACGCGGGCGCGGTGGTGACGGTGTTCGACGAGCCGTTCGACTGGTCGAAGCGCACCGCCTACGTGATGATGCGTGCCTACCAGCGAGCCCGCCTCGCCCACCTGCTCGACACCGACCGCGAGCGCATGGACCCGTCCATGGTCTCCGCGCTCGAGGAGAGCCGGCAGATGGACCTGGCCGAAGTGCAGTCCGCACCGATGCTGCGCAGCGAGGTCTTCCACCGGGTCCAGGCCCTCTTCGAGCGGGCCGACCTGGTGGTGACGCCGACCGTCGCCGCCCCGCCGCCCAGCTTCGACCAGGGTATCGACGACCCCTTCTTCGTCAACGGCAAGCAGGGCACGCTGCGCGGCAACTGGTACTGCTACACCAGCCCGCACAACGTCACCGGCCATCCGGCGATCAGCATCCCGATGGGCTTCTCCCCGGACGGGCTGCCGGCCGGCTTCCATGCCGTGGCACCCTGGTTCGGCGAGCAGGCGTTGATCGACCTGGCCGCGGCCTTCGAGCGGCTCCACCCATGGGCGGAGCGCTGGCCCGGCGCGTGAGCCCGCCCGCCCGGGGGCAGCGGCCGGACGATACACTCATGGCCCCGCTGCGAGTCCGGTGGCATCCTGTCGTCTTCCCTTCGTCGGAGAAGCCATGCACCGCTGCGCCCTGTTCCTGCCCCTGGCCGCGATCGCCCTGGCCCTGACCGGCGGTCCGGCATCGGCCGACATGCTGATCGAGGTCAACAACCAGTCGCGGGTGCAGATCGGGATGGCGATCTCCGGGACCGGCTTCACTTATCACGTCACGCCCGGCGGCGCGTACAGCGCCGGGCCCTTCACGGACACGCGCGTGGTCGAGGTCAGCGTCAGCGGCATCGAGGCGATCCAGAGTGGCCAGTACGAGATCTGCAAGGGCTCCGCGGTCTATGCCGCGCTGCCCGGCGGGGGATCGTCCTGCACCTGGATCGAGGCGCCGGGCGGGCACGACGTCCCGGCCACCTGCACGGTGGCGCTGTCGGGCCTCGGCACCCGACAGTGCAAGGTGATGATTCTCCTCGCGCCTCGCGACTAGCCGGCCGGCGTCGCCGTATCTGCCAGCATCGCCGCCAGCGTCTCCAGCCGGTCGGCTTCGGCCGCCGGCTTGTCCCAACGGATGCGGGAGACGCGGGGGAAGCGCATGGCGAGGCCCGACTTGTGCCGGGTGGAGCGCTGGACGCCGTCGAAGACGATCTCCAGGACCAGCCCCGGCTCGACCTCGCGGACCGGGCCGAAGCGCTGGATGGTGTGGTTGCGGATCCAGCGGTCGAGCTGCTGCAGCTCCTCGTCGGTGAAGCCGAAATAGGCCTTGCCGACGGGCACCAGCGCGCCGTCGCTCCACAGGCCGAAGGTATAATCCGAATAGAAGGACGAGCGCTTGCCGTGGCCGCGCTGGGCGTACATCAGCACGCAGTCGGCCGCCAGCGGCTCGCGCTTCCACTTGTACCAGTGGCCCTTCGGCCGGCCGGCGAGGTAGGGGCTGGCGCGGCGCTTCAGCATCAGCCCCTCGATGGCGGCCGCCCGCGCGCCGGTGCGGATCTCCACCAGCTCCGGCCATTCGGCAAACCCGATCAGCGGTGACAGGTCCATGCGGGCCGGGCGGTGGGCGGCGTGCCATGCCTCCAGCCGCGCCCGGCGGGCATCGAACGGCAGTTCGCGCACATCCTCCTCGCCGTCGAGCAGGATGTCGTAGAGGCGGACCCAGGCCGGGTGGCTCGCCAGCAGCTTCGGTCCGACCGTCTTGCGGTTGAGGCGCTGCTGCAGATCGGCGAAGGGGGCGACGGCGCCGTCGCGCACCACCAGCAGCTCGCCGTCCAGCACGCCCGTGAAATCGACCGCCGCCATGACGTCCGGGAAGGCGTCGCCGATATCCTCCCCGGTGCGCGAGAAGAGCCGGCGCTCGCCCGCGGTGGCGGCGATCTGGACCCGGATGCCGTCCCATTTCCATTCCGCCGCGAAGTCCGGCGGCAGCATGGCGGCCAGGTCGGCATCCTCCAGCGGGTGCGACAGCATCATCGGCCGGAAGCGGGCTGCGGCCTCGATGTCCGGCCGGCCTTCCCGCCCCTCGACCCAGGCGAAGAGCGCCTCGTAGGGGGGCCGCAGGGCGTGCCACGCCTCCTCCACCGCCTCCAGCGCCACCGCGCCGATGCCGGCGACCGCGGTCTTGGCCAGCCGCTCGGAGACGCCGACCCGCATCCCGCCGGTCACCAGCTTCAGGAGCGCCCAGCGGCCGGTCGCGTCCAGCATGTCGAGCCAGCCCGCGACCAGCGCCGGCACCTCGGCACGCGTGGCCGCCCGCAGCTCCTCGACCACTTCGGACAAGGTCGGCGGTGGCGCGTTGCGCAGCCGGGCGCCGTCGCGCGGCCCCGGCCAGATCAAGGCCGTCGTCTCCGCCAGATCGCCCACGAAGTCGTAGGACCAGGCGAACAGCACCGGGTCGACCCGGTCGGCGACCAGGGCCCGGATCATCGCCGGCTTGGCCGTCGGCAGGTCGAGCGCGCCGGTCAGCGCGGCCAGCGCCCAGCCGCGCTCGGGGTCGGCCGTCTCGGCGAAATGGTCGCGCAGCAGGCGCAGCTTGCCGTTGCGCTGCGGGGTGAAGACCAGGGCGTCGAGCAGGGCTGCGAAGCGGTTCACGAATCCTCGTCCTCGAAGCCGACCAGCGCCAGGGCGCGGGCATCGATGCCCATGGCGCGCGCGGCGTGGACCAGCGCCTCCTCCCGCCCGTGCGTCACCCACACCCGCGGCGCGCCGACATCGCCCAGCGTCGCCAGCAGCTCGTCCCAGTCGGCATGGTCGGAAATGACGAGCGGCAGCTCCACCCCGCGCTGGCGCGCCCGCTGCCGCACCCCCATCCAGCCGGACGCCATGGCGACGATCGGGTCGGCCAGGCGCCGGGCCCAGCGGTCGGCGATGGCGCCGGGCGGGGCCAGCACGATCGAGCCCGCCAGCGCCGCGCGCTCGGCGACCGTCGCCGGCAGCAGCGGCCCGAGGTCGATGCCATGGTCGCGATAGAGGCCGCACAGGCCTTCCAGCGCGCCATGGATATGCACCGGCCGGTCGTAGCCGGCCTCGCGCAGCAGGCACAGCAGCCGCTGGCATTTGCCGAGCGCATAAACGCCGACCACCAGCGTCCGGTCCGGGTTGCGCCGGTGCGCATCCAGCAGGCGCGCCACCTCGTGGCGGTCGTCGGGATGGCGGAAGACCGGCAGGCCGAAGGTCGCCTCGGTCACGAAGACGTCGCACGGCACCGGCTCGAAGGCGGCGCAGGTCGGGTCGCGCCGGCGCTTGTAGTCGCCGGAGACGACGACGCGGGTGCCCGCATGCTCGATCGCCGCCTGGGCCGACCCCAGGATGTGCCCGGCCGGCGCCAGGTGGACCCGCGCCCCGCCGATCGTCAGCACCTCGCCATAGGCCAGCGCCTGCGTCGCGCCGGCGAAGGCTGGGCCGTAGCGGCTCGCCATGATCGCCAGCGTCTCCGCCGTCGCCAGCACCCGGCCGTGCCCGGCCCGCGCATGGTCGGCATGGCCATGGGTGACCAGCGCCCGCTCGACCGGGCGCGTCGGGTCGACGAAGAAGTCGCCCGGCACGCAATGGAGGCCCTCGGGCCGGACGACCAGCCAGTCCTCCGGCCGGGGGGATGCGATGTGCATGGGGCAAATATGGGGCGCGACTGGCGGCCGCGAAAGGAAGCCTGCCGCGCTCGGCAGGCGATGCTTCAATCCTTGAGGCAGTGTTCTCGATGCCATCCGAGGAAGTGGGGGTGCGGCCGATCGCTCCCCCTTCTCGGCGGGATGGCCCGGCCATCCTTGTTGATGAACGCCCGCACGCCCTCGGGGTCGTTGACGCGGCGCGAGATGAGGATCTCCAGATTGTCGGACAGGCTGATCAGGCCGCGATCGAACATCCAGTGCGCCGTGCCCGACAGCGCAATCCCGTTGCTCACGATGTCGGGGCCGCTGGCCTCGACGGGGCGGATGTGGGCGGCGGCGACCTCCGCCCGCCCTCCCCCATTGATCAGCTTCAACCCGCTGATGGCACAGCGCTCGTCATAGGCCCGCAGCACGACGCGCCGGAAGATGCGGTCCCGGACGATGCGCGACGACAGGTACTGGACACGCTCCCGGGCCTGCTCGAATGCGAACGGGGCTCGAACGTCCTGCAGTCCGGCAGGCGGTGCGAATTCGCCGATGCGGGGCATAGGGAGATCGTCGCCGTTCAGCCCTAGCGCGACGATGCGGCTGAAGTCGCTCGCCGCGAGCGGGCGCACGGCGGCCTGCGCGCGTCCCGAAACCCGGCCGCTGTCGTTCAGCAGGCCGCGCTCGATCAGGCCGGCGGCGTCGCTGAAGGGAACCGGGGCCGCGAAGTCCAGATAGCTGCCGGGCTCGATCAGCGCGACGTACATGCCGGGCGCGCTCGGGTCCGGAACGACGCGCTCGACCTTGGCCAGGGCGAAGTAGCCGCGCGTCTCCGCGACTTTTCGCGGCTCGTAGTAGACGATCCAGTCGCCGACGCAGGCTTCGACGCGGCCGAGATACTGGCGGGGAAACTGGTACCGCTCCGCCGGACTGTCGTCGTAGATCGAGTCCGACCGGTGAATGAAGACCCCGAAGCTCATACGCTCTGTTTAGCGCGCTTCGGCGGCCGGCGCATTCGGCATCCACCCTGCGGTTCAAGGTCTCCCCTGCCCTCCGTTGCGCCGCACCGCCGCGGCCCCATATGGTGCCGGCGCCCCCAGACGGATCGCCCCCATGTTCGCACTCGATTCCCGCCTCGCCGAGGACACCTTCCCGGTCGTCCGCCTTGCCCTCTGCGAGGTGCGGCTGATGAACGAGCCGGCCTGGCCGTGGCTCATCCTGGTGCCGGCGCAGGACGGGGTCCGCGAGCTGATCGACCTCGGCCCCGGCGACCGGCACCGGCTGGTGGAGGAGATCGCGCTGGCCGAGCGGGTGCTGCAGCGGCTGCACCGGCCGGACAAGCTGAACGTGGGCGCGCTCGGCAACATGGTGCCGCAGCTGCATGTGCACGTGATCGCCCGGCGGACCGGCGACCCGGCCTGGCCGCGGCCGGTGTGGGGCGCCGTCGAGCGGTCCCTCTACGATCCGCCGGCCGCTGCGGCCGAGGTCGCGCGGCTGCGGGCGGCATTCGCCGACCTTGCCGCCGACGGCGCGCCCGACCGGGGCTGTGCCTGAGGGCGCCGGCCGCCCCCATTCGCGCGCCGGCGCGCGACGCTCGCCCTGGAGGCACGATGGAGCCGCTGATGCGCGCGCTCGGCACGGGGCTGCCGCCGGCCTTCCAGTCCTGGTTCACCGGCCGTGGCTGGACGCCCCACCCGCACCAGCTGGCCCTGATCGAGGCGGCGGCCGCCGGCGATTCGGCCCTCTTGATCGCTCCCACCGGCGGTGGCAAGACGCTGGCCGGCTTCCTGCCGTCGCTGATCGCGCTGGCGGCCGCCCCGGCCGACGGGCTGCACACCCTCTACGTCTCGCCGCTGAAGGCGCTGGCGGTCGACATCCAGCGCAACCTGCAGGCGCCGATCGACGAGCTGGGCCTGCCGGTCACGGTCGAGACGCGCACCGGCGACACGCCGGCTGCCAGGCGCGCGCGCCAGCGCCGGCGGCCGCCGCACATGCTGATGACGACGCCGGAATCCCTGGCGCTCATGCTGTCCTACCCGGATGCCGAGGCGATGTTCCGGCGCCTGTCGGCCGTCATCGTCGACGAGCTGCACGCGCTCGCCGGCACCAAGCGCGGCGACCTGCTGGCGCTGGGCCTGGCCCGGCTGGCGCGGCTCGCCCCCGGCAGCCGGCGCGTCGGCCTGTCGGCGACGGTCGCCCACCCGGACGCGCTGGCCCGCTGGATCGGCGCCGGCACAGGCCGGGTGCGGCAGGTGGGCGGCGGCGGCGCGATGGCCGCGGACGTCTCGATCCTGATCCCGCCCGACCGGCTGCCCTGGGCCGGCCACATGGCGGTGCACGCCATGCCGGCCGTCTATCGGGCGATCGCGACCGCCGGCACCACCATCGTCTTCGTCAACACCCGCGCCCAGGCGGAGATCGTCTTCCAGGAGCTGTGGCGCCTCAACGACGACAACCTGGCCATCGCGCTCCACCATGGCAGCCTGGCGGTCGAGCAGCGCCGCCGGGTCGAGGCGGCGATGGCGGCCGGCCGGCTGCGGGCGGTGGTCGCCACCTCCTCGCTCGACCTCGGCATCGACTGGGCGGCGGTCGACCTCGTCATCCAGGTCGGCGCCCCCAAGGGGGCGAGCCGGCTGGTGCAGCGGGTCGGCCGCTCCAACCACCGGCTCGACCGGCCGAGCCGCGCCATCCTGGTCCCTGCCAACCGCTTCGAGGTGCTGGAATGCCAGGCCGCCCTCGACGCGGTCGCCGCCGGCACGCTCGACGGGCAGCCGCCGCGGCCGGGCGGGCTCGACGTGCTGGCCCAGCACGTGCTGGGCACCGCCTGCGCCGCGCCCTTCCATCCCGACGCCCTGTTCGCCGAGGTGGCGGCGACCCAGCCCTATGCCGACCTGCCGCGCGCCGCCTTCGACGACGTCGTGCGCTTCGTCGAGAATGGCGGCTACGCGCTCGGCGGCTACGAGCAGTGGCGGCGGCTGGAGCCCGCGGGCGACGGCCGGCTGCAGCTCGTCCACCCGTCGATCGCCCGGCGCTACCGCATGAATGTCGGGACCATCGTCGAGGCGACGACGCTGAAGGTCCGGGTCGGCCGCGGCCGGGCGCTGGGCGAGGTGGAGGAGTATTTCGCCCTCGGCCTGACCCCGGGCGACACCTTCCTCTTCGCCGGCCAGATGCTGCGCTTCGAGCGCATCCGCGAGATGGCCGTCGAGGCCAGCCGCGGCGGCGGCGACCAGCCCAAGATCCCCGCCTATGCGGGCGGGCGCATGCCGCTCACCACCCATCTGGCCGACCGGGTGCGGGCGATGCTGGCCTGCCCGGCAAGCTGGGACGCCCTGCCGGCGCCGGTGCACGAATGGCTCGACCTGCAGCGCGGCCGCTCGGTGCTGCCGGGCCCCGACGACCTGCTGGTGGAGACCTTCCCGCGCGGGCGCCTGCACTACCTCGTCGCCTACTGCTTCGAGGGTCGCAACGCACACCAGACGCTGGGCATGCTGCTGACCCGGCGCATGGAGCGCGCCGGGCTGAAGCCGCTCGGCTTCGTCGCCACCGACTACGTCGTCGGCACCTGGAGCCTGGAGCCGGTCGCCGACCCGGCGCCGCTGTTCGACGAGGACATGCTGGGCGACGACCTCGAGGAGTGGATGGCGGAATCCACGCTGCTGAAGCGCACCTTCCGCAACGTCGCGGTGATCGCCGGCCTGATCGAGCGGCGCCATCCGGGCCAGGAGAAGACCGGCCGCCAGGTGACCTTCAATGCCGACCTGATCTACGACGTGCTGCGCCGGCACGAGCCCGACCACGTCCTGCTTCGCGCGACCCGCGCGGACGCCGCCGAGGGCCTGACCGACGTGCGCCGGCTGGGCCAGATGCTGGCCCGCGCCCGCGGCCGCATCCTGCACCGGCCGCTCGTCCGGATATCGCCGCTGGCGGTGCCGGTGCTGCTGGAGATCGGCCGGGAGGGCGTCGAGGGCGCCCGCGACGCCTTGCTGGAGGAACTGGCCGCGAGCCTGGTCGCGGAAATGGAAACGGGCCCGGACCACCCCCACCCTCCCGATTGAGGAGGGTGGGGCGGTCGGGCCCGGTCGCCGGGCAGAGCCGGGCGGACCTACTCGCCCGGCTCGGGGCCGCGGCGGTTGCGGTTGAAGCGCTCGGCGTCGCGCTCGGTCTGGCCGCCGCTGTAGCCGAGGGGGCGGTCGGACGAGGGCGGCGGCGGGCGATAGGCGGGCGGCCGTTCCGGCGGGCGCGGGCGATACTCGCTCTCGCGGTCGGAGCGGCGCGGCGGATCGTAGCGTGGGCGATGGTCGCGCCGGTCCGGGTAATAGCCGGGGCTGCCATAGTAGCCGGGCGCGGTGTAGACCGGCGCCGACCCGTAGTACGAGCCGGAGACGTAGCCCGACGGCCCGTAGCCGCCACCGTACCCGTCATAATAGGGATCGACGCATGCGCCGAGCCCGAGCAGGGCCGGAATGGCGATCAGAGCGCGCAAGCGCATGGCGAATCCTCCTTCAGTCTGCTGCGGTTGGCCGCTCAGTACGCGTAGCGCGGCGGATAGTAGTAGTAGCCGGGCGGCGGAGGCGGCGCGTAGACGACCGGCGGCGGCGCGTAGCCCGGCGGCGGATAGGGCCCGTAGCCATAATAGCTGTTGTAGTAGTCGCGCTGGTCGGCCGACCGACCGACGGTGTTGCCGACCGCGGCGCCGAGCAGCGTGCCGACGGCGGCACCGGCCACCCGACCGCCGCCATGCCCGAACTGCGATCCGATCAGGCCACCGGCGACCGCGCCGACCGCCGTGCCGGCGGTTTCGTTTGGACCGTAATAGCCGGGGGCACAGGCCGCGAGCGACAGTGCGGCGACCCCGGCGACGAGCGCGACCTTGACCATGAAACTCCTCCGGTGGAGGCGGAAACTGCCATACAACGTCCAGGAGAACGGGAATGTTCCCTGCCGCTGCCGGCCCGGCCGAATCCCGTTAGACTCACCGGCGGCCCTTCCAACCTCGAGGCACCGAATATGGTCGCAGCACCGGTCGAACTCAACGGCGCACCGTTGCTGCTCGACCCATCCGGCGCGGTGTTCTGGCGGCAGCACGGGCTGCTCGCCGTGGCCGATCTCCACCTGGAGAAGGGCTCGTCCTTCGCCCGCCGCGGCACCCTGCTGCCGCCCTACGACACCCAGGCGACGCTCGACGAACTGGGCCGGCTGGTGCGGCGCTGGCAGCCGCGGATGGTGGTGTGCCTGGGCGACAGCTTCCACGACACGGGCGGACCGGGCCGCCTCGGCGCCGCCGATCGCGGCCGGCTGGCGGCCCTGGTGCGGGGGCGCGATTGGATCTGGGTGGTCGGCAACCATGACCCGCAGATCCCCGCCGACGTCGGCGGGCGGGCGGTGGCGGAGCTGACGCTGGGGCCCCTCACCTTCCGGCACGAGGCCCGGTCCGATGCGAAGGGCGAGGTCAGCGGCCACTACCACCCCAAGGCCAGCGTCGCGACCAGCGCCCGGCGTATCTCCGGCCGCTGCTTCGTCACCGACGGCCAGCGGATGGTGCTGCCGGCGCTGGGCGCCTTCACCGGCGGGCTCGACGTTCTCGACCCGGCCATCGCCGGCCTCATGCGCCGGCGCTTCATCGCCTTCCTGCTCGGCCGCGACCGCCTGTTCGCCTTTCCCCGGGACCAGCTGCTGCGCGCCGCGGCGTGATCCGTTCCGGCGCGGTCCGGGTGATCCAAAGTCGCCCGGACCGCGAATAGCGGGGTACATGCCCGCCCCATCCCGACCGCCCCCGCAAGCCCCGGCCCCGGTACCGCCCCCCGGCCCCGACGATCGTCTGGTTCGAGCGCGACCTGCGCCCGGCCGACAACCCGGCGCTGGCCGCCGCCGCCGCCCGCGGCGCCCCGGTGCTGCCGGTGTTCGTCCTGGACGACGCGACGCCGGGCGGCTGGCGGCGGGGTGCCGCCTCGCGCTGGTGGCTGCATCACAGCCTGTCGGCGCTGGCCGCCGACCTCGCCCGGCTCGGCCTGCCGCTGGTGCTGCGGCGCGGCCCCGCGGAGGCCGCGATTGCCGCCCTGGTGCAGGACAGCGGCGCCACCGCCGTCATGTGGAACCGACGCTACGAACCCTGGAACCGGCAGCGCGACGAGGGGATCAAGGTGGCCCTTCACGCCGCCGGCATCGAGGCTTCGAGCCACAACGGCGCCCTCCTGCGCGAACCGTGGGAGGTGACGACCGGCGGCGGACGCCCCTATCAGGTGTTCACGCCGTTCTGGCGGGCCCTTCGATCGCTGCCCGGGCCCGGGCAGCCGCTGCCGGTGCCGTCCGGGATGGCGGCCCCCGACCGGGCGCCGGCCGGCGACCGCCTCGACGACTGGGCGTTGCGGCCGACCCGGCCCGACTGGGCCGGCGGGCTCAGCCGCACCTGGACCCCGGGCGAGGCGGGGGCACGCGAACGCTTGGCCTCGTTCCTGGACCGGGCCCTGCCGGCCTATCGCACCGGCCGCGACCGTCCCGACCGCGACGGCACCTCGATGCTGTCGCCCCACCTGCACATGGGCGAGGTTTCCCCGCGCACGGTGTGGAACGCGGTCGAGGCCGCGGATGCCGACGGCGAGGCCTTCCTGCGCGAGCTCGGCTGGCGGGAGTTCTGCCACCAGCTGCTGTTCCACCATGGCGACCTGGCAGACGCACCGCTGCGGCCCGAGTTCGCCCGCATGCCCTGGCGCGACGATCCGCAGCAGCTGGCCGCATGGCAGCAGGGCCGGACCGGCTACCCGATCGTCGATGCCGGGATGCGCCAGCTCTGGCAGACCGGCTGGATGCACAACCGGGTGCGGATGGTGGCAGCCTCGTTCCTGGTCAAGGACCTGCTGCTGCCATGGCAGGCGGGCGAGGCGTGGTTCTGGGATACGCTGGTCGATGCCGACCTCGCCAACAATGCCGCCAACTGGCAATGGGTGGCCGGCTGCGGGGCGGACGCCGCCCCGTTCTTCCGCGTCTTCAACCCGGTCCTGCAGGGAGAGAAATTCGATCCGGACGGCCGCTATGTCCGGCAGTTCGTGCCGGAGCTGGCCCCGCTCGACGATCGCTGGATCCACCAACCGTGGGCGGCGCCGGCCGAGGCGCTGCACCGGGCCGGCATCCGGCTCGGCCGCGACTATCCCTGGCCGATCGTCGACCATGCCGCCGCCCGCCAGCGCGCGCTGGCCGCACTCGACCACGCGAAGAGGGTTGCCGCATGAACCGGCCCGGCCAGCGCATCGCCGTGGTCGGCAGCGGCATCGCCGGTCTGGGCGCCGCCTGGACCCTGGCACAGCGCCACGACGTCACCGTCTACGAGGCGGCGGACCGGCCGGGCGGGCACAGCAACACGGTCGAGGTTCGGGCAGACGGCCGCACGATCCCGGTCGACACCGGCTTCATCGTCTACAACCCCGTCAACTACCCGAACCTGACCGCGCTCTTCGCCCATCTCGGCGTCCCGACCCGACCGAGCGAGATGTCGTTCGCGGTCTCCGCCGACGACGGCGCGCTCGAATATGCAGGCACCGGCCTGGGCGGCCTCTTCGCCCAGCGCACCAACCTGGTCCGCCCGCGCTTCCTCGGCATGGTGGGGGACATCCTGCGCTTCTATCGCCGCGCGCCGGCGCTGCTCGTCGGGCCGCCGACGCGCCAGACGCTGGGCGAGTACCTCGCCGCCGGACGCTACGGGCAGGCCTTCGTCCACGACCACCTGCTGCCGATGGCGGCCGCCATCTGGTCCTGTCCGACGCGGGCCATGCTGGACTTCCCGGCCGTCAGCTTCGTGCGGTTCTGCCACAACCACGGCCTGCTGCGGGTGCGCGACCGGCCGGCCTGGCGCACCGTGGAGGGGGGAAGCCGCGAATATGTCCGCCGGCTGGCGGGCGACCTGTCCGGCCGGATCCGCCTGCGCACCCGAGTGGCCCGGGTCGTCCGCACGCCGTGGGACGTGGAGATCCATGACGGGCAGGGACAGGTCGATCGCTTCGACCAGGTGGTCCTGGCAGCCCACGGCGACCAGGCGCTGGCCATGCTGGGCGATGCCGACGAGGGCGAGCGGGCCGTGCTGGGCGCGTTCCGCTACGCCGCCAACCGCGCCGTGCTGCACGGCGACCCGGTCCTGATGCCGCGCCGGCGGGCGGTATGGGCCAGCTGGAACTACCTGGCCGCGGGCAGCGACGACCGGCGCGCGGTGTCCGTCACCTACTGGATGAACCGGTTGCAGGGCATCGACGCGGCGGTGCCGCTGTTCGTCTCCCTCAACCCCTTGCGCGAGCCGGACCCGGCGCGGATCCACGCCGATCTTCGCTACGAGCACCCGATCTTCGACCAGGCGGCGATCGATGCGCAGGGTCGGCTCGGCACCATCCAGGGCCGCCGCCGGACCTGGTTCTGCGGCAGCTACTGCGGCCACGGCTTCCACGAGGACGGGCTGACCGCGGGCCTGCAGGTCGCGGCCCTGCTGGGCGCCGCGCCGCCCTGGCTGGCCTCGACCGGGGCTTGCCGGGCGGCTGCGGCATGACCGGCCCGGTGCGCGCCTCGCGCCTCTATGTCGGGTCGGTGGTGCACCGGCGGCTGCGGCCGTTCGCCCATGCCTTCCGCTACCGCGTCTGTTCGCTGCTGCTCGACCTCGACGAGGCGGCAGCACTCGACCGCGACCTGCGGCTCTTCGCCTACAACCGTGGCGGGCTCTTCTCCTTCCACGACCGCGACCATGGCCCGCGCGACGGCAGCCCGCTGCGGCCATGGGTGGAACGCCATCTCGCCGCCGCCGGAATGGACTTCCGGCCCGGCCGCATCGAGCTGCTCTGCTTCCCCCGCCTGTTCGGCTACGTCTTCAATCCGCTGTCGGTCTATTTCTGCCACGACGAGGACGGCCGGCTGCGGGCGATCCTGTACGAGGTCAAGAACACCTTCGGGCAGCAGCACGGCTACCTGCTGCCGGTGGACGACCGGGCCGCGGACCCGTGGGTGCGCCAGCAGCAGGCGAAGCGCTTCTACGTCTCGCCGTTCCTGCCGATGGATTGCCAGTACCGCTTCCGCATCCTGCCGCCCGGCGAGCGGGTCGCCATCGCGATCCGCCAGAGCGTCAACGAGGGCGGCCGCGACGAGCCGACATTGGCCGCGATCCTGACCGGCGAGCGGCGCCCGCTCGACGACGCGACCCTGGCCGGCATGGCGCTGCGGCTGCCGCTGCTCACCCTCAAGATCACGGCCGCGATCCACTGGCAGGCCCTGCGCCTGTGGTGGAAGGGCGCCCGCCTGCACCGCCGACCGCCGCCGCCACCCGGCGAGGTCACCTCCCGCACGACGTCCAGCCCCGCCTGATGGGATGCCCATGACCGCAGACGCCGAACTCGCCTCGCCCTCGTCGACCGCGGCCGACCGCCCGCATGCGCGCGCCGCGGACACAAGCGGGCTGCCGCGCGGCCTGCGCGTGCTGCTGGCGCTGGCCCGGCGCATCCGCCAGGGCCGGGTCACGATCGTCATGCCCGACGGGCGCGACTTCACGCTCGCGGGAGAGCGGCCCGGGCGCTCGGCCATCCTGCACGTTCGGCATCCGCGCCTCGCCCGGCGCCTGCTCCTGGGCGGGGCCACCGCGTTCGCCGAGAGCTATGTCGACGGCGACTGGGACAGCCCGGACCCGGCAGCCCTGATGACCCTGGCCCTGGAGAACGAGGCCGCGATCGGCCGGATGCTCGACGGCAATCCCGTGTACCGCATGGCCGGCCGCGTCCTGCACGTCCTGCGCCCCAACTCCCGGGCCGGCAGCCGGCGCAACATCCGCCGCCACTACGACCTCGGCAACGCCTTCTATGCCGCCTGGCTCGACCCGACCATGACCTACTCCAGCGCCGTGTTCGCAGTCCCGGGACAGGACCTGGCAGCAGCCCAGCAGGAGAAGTTCCGCCGCCTGGCCGACCTCCTCGACCTCCGCCCCGGCATGCGGGTGCTGGAGATCGGCTGCGGCTGGGGGGCGTTCGCCCGCTACATGGCAGCCGCGCACGGCTGCCACGTCACCGCCATCACCGTCTCTCCGGCGCAGTTCGCCCATGCCACCGCCGGCCGCCCGACGCCGCAGGAGCGGCTCCCGGGCGACCCGGTCCCGGCTGGGCAGGTCGACATCCGCCTGCTCGACTATCGCGACGTGACCGGCATCTTCGACCGGATCGTCTCGGTGGAGATGATCGAGGCGGTGGGCGAACGCTACTGGCCGACCTTCTTCGGCCAGCTGCGCGACCGGCTCGCACCGGGCGGGGTGGCGGTGCTGCAGGCGATCACCATCGACGAGCGCCTCTTCGCTTCCTACCGGCGCAGCGCCGACTTCATCCAGCGCCACGTCTTCCCGGGCGGGATGCTGCCGTCGCGCGCCGTCCTGCGGCGGGAGACGGCCCGGGCCGGCCTCGTCCAGGAGGCGGACATCGGCTACGGCCAGCACTATGCCCAGACCCTGGCCCTGTGGAAGGCGCGGTTCCATGCCGCCTGGCCCGTGATCGCCGCCAGCGGCTTCGACGACCGCTTCCGCCGCCTGTGGGACATGTATCTCGACTACTGCCGGGCCGGCTTCCAGGCAGGGACCATCGACCTGCGGCAGATCCGCCTCGCCCGCGCCTGAGCCACGCCCATGGGCCGGACCGCCACCCACGCCCTCTACGCCCTGCCGGCGTTCCCGCTGGCGGCGCTGACCCTGCCCGCCTTCGTGCACCTGCCGGCGCACTATGGCGACCAGCTGGGGCTGGGGCTGGCGACGGTCGGCACGATCCTGCTGGCGGCCCGCCTGACCGACGTCGCCAGCGACCCGCTGATCGGCTGGCTCAGCGACCGGACCCCGGCCCGGCTCGGCCGCCGGCGTGTCTGGATGGCGGCCGGAACGCCGCTGGTGGTGCTGGCGGCGTGGCAGCTCTTCCAGCCACCGGCCGGCGCCGGCCCGGCCTTCCTGCTGGCATGGAGCGTCCTGCTCTATCTCGGCTGGACGATGGTCAGCCTGCCCTACCAGGCATGGGGGGCGGAGCTGTCCGGCGACTACCACGAGCGCACCCGCATCGCCGGCTGGCGCGAGGCGGCGACGGTCGCGGGCACGCTTGCCGCCGCCGGGCTGCCGGCCGCGGCCTTGCCGCTGGTCCTGGATCGTCCGGTCGAGCCGGCCGATATCCTGCAGGCCGTGGCGATCGGGGTCGCGATCCTGCTGCCGCTGGCGGTCGCCGCCGCCATCGCCCTGGTCCCGGAGCCGCGTCCCGTCGCGGCCCGGGCGGCGGGGCCGCGCATGGCCGCCCGGCTGCTGGCCGGCAACCGCCCGTTCCGCCGGCTGCTCGCGGCCTACCTGCTGAACGGCCTCGCCAACGGCCTGCCCGCCACCCTGTTCGTCCTCTACGTGACCCACCGGCTGGCCGCCCCGGAGGCCGCCGGCGCACTGCTGCTGGCCTATTTCCTGGCGGGCATCGCCGGGGTGCCGTTCTGGCTGTGGGCCAGCCGCCGGCTCGGCAAGCACCGCGCCTGGTGCATCGCCATGCTGGGCGCCTCAGCCGTGTTCGCGGCCGCGCCCTGGCTCGGGCCGGGCGATGCCGGCCTGTTCGCCCTCGTCTGCGTCGCGACCGGGCTGACGCTGGGGGCCGACCTCGCCCTGCCCGGCGCCATCCAGGCCGATGTCGTCGACCTCGACACCGCCCGGGGCGGCGGGCAGCGCACCGGCCTCTATTTCGCGCTCTGGGGCATGGCCACCAAGCTGGCGCTGGCCGCGGCGGTCGGGATCGCCTTCCCCCTTCTGGCACTGGCCGGCTTTGCCGCCGCGGTGCCGCAGCAGCCGGCCGCGGCCCTGTCGGCCCTGGCCCTGCTCTACGGCCTGGCGCCGATCCCCTTCAAGCTGGCCGCCATCGGCCTGATGTGGCGCTTCCCGCTGACCCGCGCCGTGCAGCAGGACCTCCGCGCCCGCATCGCGGCCGGCGCGGCCTCCACCACGGAGCCTCCAGATGCGCCTTCCGGCATTCGTCCTGCTGCCTTTCCTGCTCCTGGCCGGGTGCAGCCCCATGAAGCCTGAGGACTTCGCCGGCCAGGAGCCCCGCTTCGTCCTGGAGGAATACTTCCAGGGCCAGACCCGCGCCTGGGGGATCTTCCAGGACCGGTTCGGCACGGTCAGGCGGCAGTTCGCGGTCGACGTCGATGGAGTCTGGGACGGAAGCCAGCTGACCCTGACCGAGGATTTCCGCTATGCCGACGGCGAGCGGGAGCGCCGGGTCTGGCGCATCACCCGCACGGGCGCGCATGGCTACGAAGGCGTGGCCGACGACGTCGAGGGGGTCGCTGTCGGCACCGCCTACGGACCGGCCCTGAACTGGGCCTACACCTTGCGCCTCAAGGTCGGCGAGGATCGCTGGCGGGTGCGCTTCGACGACTGGATGTTCCTGCAGCCGGACGGCAAGCTCATCAATCGCGCCACGGTCAGCAAGTTCGGCATCACCATCGGCGAAGTGCTGATCTTCTTCAGCAAGGAGCCGGCATCCCGCCATCGATCGGAGACACAGTCCGGGCGGCAGCCGGCCCCGCATCCGCAGCGGTCGGCGGCATGAGCGCAGCATAGCCCTGGGCCGATCCCGATCGGTGGTCTATCTGTCGCAGCACCTCATCCTGGCCGAGTCGGAGGCATGGAAAAGCACCGGGCCACCCATGCGCCCCCCGCACCGAAGCGTGTTCCCCCGCCTGCCTGCCGCGAGCACGAACCCGGCCTGCTCTACGACGAGCGGTCCCGGCCGATTGCCGGGATATCGGCATGACCATCCTCGTCGTCGGGGCGGGCTTCGCCGGAGCGGTGTGCGCGCGCGAACTGGCCGACGCCGGCTGGCGGGTACAGGTGGTCGACCGGAGGGAGCATGTCGCCGGCAATGCCTTCGACGAACCCGACGATCATGGCGTGATCATCCATCGCTACGGCCCGCACATCTTCCACACCAACAGCGACCGGATCTTCGCGTGGCTGTCGCGCTTCACCCGCTGGCGGCCCTACGAGCACCGGGCGCTGTCGTCCGTGTGCGGCCTGCTGGTGCCGGTCCCGATCAATCGCACGACCGTCAACCGCCTGTTCGGCTTCGATCTCGATTCCGCCGGCGTCGCCGCCTACCTGGAGCGGGTGCGGCGGCCCATCGCCCGGCCGGCCAACAGCGAGGAACAGCTGCTGTCGACCATCGGCCAGGAGCTGTGCGACCTGCTATTCCGCGGCTACAGCCGCAAGCAGTGGGGCATCGAGCTGGCCGAGCTGGACGCGCAGGTGGCCGGCCGCATCCCGGTGCGCACCGACGATGACGACCGCTTCTTCAGCGACCGGCACCAGTCCATGCCGGCCGACGGCTATGCGGCGATGTTCGGCCGCATCCTCGACCATGAGCGCATCCAGGTTTCCCTCGGCGCCGACTTCGATCCCGGCCGGGATGCGTCGGGCTGGCGGCACATCGTCTTCACCGGGCCGATCGACGCCTATTTCGGCCATCGCTTCGGCCGCCTGCCCTACCGCTCGGTCCGGTTCGAGACCGAGCATCATCCCGACCAGGCGCTGGTCCAGCCGGTCGGCACGATCAACCACCCGAACGCCCACGCCTATACGCGGGTGACCGAATCCAAGCACTTGACGGGGCAGCAATGCCCGGGCACCACGCTGATGCGGGAATATCCGTGCGCCGAGGGCCCGCCCTTCTACCCGGTGCCGAACCCCGCCACCCAGGCGCTCTACCGGCGCTACCGCGACCTGGCCGACGGGCTGGAGAACGTCTCGTTCGTCGGCCGCCTGGCGGAATACCGCTACTACAACATGGACCAGGTGGTGGCCGCGGCCATCCGTACCGCGGGCGACATCGCCCGGCGGTTGTGCGGCGCGCCGGCCCGGGCTGTCCGCACCTTCTAGGGAAAGGTCCCGATCCGCCGGCGCACCGCCCGCAACACCCAGCCCAGGACCGGGACCCGGGCATAGAGCTGGCCGGCGGCATCCCAATGGTCGACATGCAGGCTGGCGCGGCCATCCCCGGCAAGGTGCACCTCGCTCATTCCCTCGATCGTCCAGCGGCCGCCGGCGAAGCTCCAGCGCAGATAGGCCGCCTGCCCGACCGCCACGTCCGACACCCGAAAGCGGGCGTCGGGCAGGTCGACGAACATGCGGCCCAGCACCCGCCGCATGCCCTCGACCCCGACCACGTCGTTGAACGGGTCGACGAAGCGCACATCGGGGACGACGAAGCGGTCCAGCCCGGCGAGGCCGGCCGGGGTCAGCGTCTCGAAGAACCCGGCATAGGCCCGTGCCGCGGCCATCATCGCTGCCTCCCCACCCCGGTCGCCATGCGGACGAGCGGAAAATACAGCCGATAGGGCAGGATGCGCAGCAGCTTCAGCGCCCAGGCCAGGCGCCGCGGGAAGACGATCTCGAAGCGGCCGCCCTCCAGGCCCCGCAGCAGGCGCCGGGCGGCGACGTCGACCGGCATCAGGAACGGCATGGGGAACGGGTTGCGATCGGTGAGCGGGGTGCGCACGAAGCCCGGCGAGACGAGTTGCAGCGTCACCCCGGCCGCCGCCAGTTCCGGCCGCAGCGCCTCGGCCATGTTGACGAGAGCCGCCTTGGTCGCCCCGTAGGCGGCGGCGGTCGGCAGGCCGGAATAGCCGGCGACCGACGCGACGACGGCGATCCGCCCCCGGCCGCGGGCGATCATCCGCCGCATCACCGGCGCCAGGCTGCGGGCGGTGCCGAGCAGGTTCACCTCGACCAGGGCGGCGAAGCGCTCGGCATCGAAGTCGGCCGCCCCCATCGGCAGGTGGGTCCCGGCGTTCAGCACCGCGACGTCGATCGGCCCGAGCTCGGCCTCGATCCGGGCGACCGCCGCCTCGCACGCGGCGCCGTCGGCGATGTCCAGCGGATAGGGGCGGATCGCCGGCACCGCCGCCGCCAGCCCGGCCAGGGCATCCGCGCCGCGCGCGCTGGCCGCGACCCGCCAGCCGGCCGCCGCCATCGCCTGAGCCAGCGCGGCGCCGATGCCGGAACTGGCACCGGTGATCCAGACCAGCCGCCCCGATCCTTCGCCGTCTGCCGCCGTCAACGGACGGCGACCGGGCGTCCCGGGCCCGCCTCCACCCCCGAGCCCCCCTCCACATAGTCAAAGCGCGATCCCTTGTAGTCGAACGCGATGCGCCGCAGCCGGTCGCGGTCGTCGTACCAGAGGTCGAGGTCGAGATCGCCGCGCATCCGGTAGCGGGTCACCGCGCCGCCGGCCTCCGTGCCGGCCGGTTCTATCCGCACATCGAGCAGGCGCCCCTTCTGGCTGTCCAGCAGGCGGCTTCGTTCCACCGTCGAGCGGCGCCAGTAGCTGGTCGGCACCACGTCCGCCGGGACCGTGTAGTCGCCGGCGGTCGACCGGACCTCGAAGGCGCCGCCGCTGGCCCGGCCGCGCACGAACTCCGCCTTGCCGTCATCGTCGGTCCGGCTGTCGATCGAGAGGAGGCGCCCATCCCGCCACACCTCCCGGTTGCGGTGGACGTAGCGGTACAGGGTGACGAAGGCGAGCTTGACCTGCAGGTCGATGTCGACCGCGACCCGGGTCTCGTCGCCCGTTCGCTCGACCTGGATGCGGTGCGTGCCGATCGCCGTCCCGTCCCGCAGCACGGTGAAGCGGGTGTCGACCACCTCGGCGGCGGCAGGCCCGGCCATGCCGGCGAAGGCGGCGGCCGCGAGATAGAGCAGGCGAGATCCCATCGAGTGTTCCTCCGGTGCCGTTCCTACGCGGGCGGAAGGCCGGATGGATCATCGCCGGGAATGCCGGCAGCGCTTGCCGAACGGCATGACGGCCCCCAGTTGACGCTGGTCCGTGTCCGGAGCAAGGATTTCGGTGCCATGACCGATACCGCCTCCCGCCGCCGCTTCCTGGCCGCCGCCGCCGGCGGCGTCGCCCTGCTGTTCGGACGCCCGCGCGAGGCCGCCGCCTTCCGGGCCATGCCGATGGATGCCGATACGGCGAGCGCCCTGGCGGCCGCCTGCACCGCCGCGGCGGACGATCACCGCGCGCGGCAGGCGGAGCTGATCGCCGCCAACCTCGCCCGGCCCGAGGCCGAGCGGCTGGCGCCGGCCGACCTGGACGCCCTGCTGCGGCGGACACCCTGCCCGCTCTGCGGCTGCGCGCTGGGCCCTCTCGCCGCGGCAGCCGACTGAGCCCCAGTCAGGAAGCGGGTATCAGGACGGGGAGGACAAGCAACCGGCCAGGGCCTCGGCCATGCCGCGCATCAGGGCCGGATAGAGCCCCGGACCGTCTTTCAGCGACGCGCCGAGCGGATCGAGCACGGCCACCCTTGCCTTGGTGCCTTCCGTCACCGTCGCCGCCAGGCCGGGATCGAACTGCGGCTCGCTGAAGACGCAGGCGGCACCCGACTGGGCCACGCGCTTGCGCAGCGCCTGGATGCGCCGCGCGCCCGGCTTGCGCTCCGGCGAGATGGCGATGGCGCCGACCGCGTTGAGGCCGTAGCGCTGCTCCAGGTACTGGTAGGCGTCATGGAACACGAGGAACGGCTTGCCCCGGACCGGCGCCAGCCGGGCGGCCAGTTGCTGGTCGAGCGCCGACAGGGCGGCATCCGCCCGTTCCGCGTTGGTCCGGTAGCGGCCGGCATTGGCGGGGTCCAGCGCCGCGAGGCGCTGCGCGACCGCGGCGACGATCGCCCGGGCGTTGGCTGGGTCGAGCCATACATGGCCGTCGACCTCTTCCTCCGCGGCCGCGCCCTTCCCATGACCGTGGGAATGACCATGGGCGTGGCCGTCATCGTCCCAGGGCCCGCCCTCGCGGCCCTCCAGCGTCCGCACGCCGTCCGTGCGCGCCAGCGCCATGGCCCGGCCGGCTCGGGCGAGCGTGCCGATCGGCTTGGCGAGCGGCGTTTCCAGCATCGGACCGACCCAGACGACCAGGTCGGCCGCCTCCAGCCGTCGGGCGTCGGACGGGCGCAAGGCATAGGTGTGGGGCGAGGCGGCCCCGGCCATCAGCAGGGCGGGCTCGCCCGTCCCCGCCATCACGTCGGCGACCAGGGAGTGGATCGGCTTGACCGTCACCACCACATCCAGGGCGGCGGCCGGCAGCGGGACCAGGGCGGCCAGCAGAGCCATGCCGGCCAGACGGCCCAGGGTACGGAGGGGAAGCGAGCGTGCAGGCATTCCAGAACCTCTCGGAGTCTCGTAAGGTGTGGGCTGATCAGGCGCATATGTTATAATGTTTCATCCATGACGACCACCCCCACCAGTCCGGAGGCGCCGTTTCCCGCCCCGCACCACGACCACGGCCATTGCGTGGCGACCGCGCTGGCGCGGGCGGAAGCGCTGTGCCAGCTGCGCGGCGCGCGGCTGACCGGCCTGCGCCGCCAGGTGCTGGAGCTGGTGTGGCAGAGCCACGGCCCGATCGGCGCCTACGACCTGCTGGAGCGCCTGCGCGGCCTGCGGACCGGTGCGGCGCCGCCGACCGTCTATCGCGCGCTCGATTTCCTCATGGACCAGGGGCTGGTGCACCGCATCGCCCGGCTCAACGCCTTCGTCGGCTGCGACCATCCGGAGGCACCGCACCAGGGCCAGTTCCTGATCTGCACCAGCTGCGGCACCGCGGCCGAGCTGACCGAGCCCGAGATCGCCCGGGCGATCGACCGGCGCGCGGCGGCCCTGGGCTTCCAGGTCGAGAGCCGCACGGTCGAGGTGACCGGCCTCTGCCCGCGCTGCCGGCCGCCCGCCTGAACCCGCCCCCCGGCATGGCAATCGATCCCCCGGCGGGGGCGGCCCTGGTCGCGCCCCTGGTCGCGCTCCGCGACGTCACCTATGCAGTCGGTGCGGCCGTGCTGGTCGAGCGGGTCTCGCTCGACGTGGTGCCGCGCCAGATCGTGTCCCTGATCGGCCCCAACGGGGCCGGCAAGACCACCACCGTGCGCCTGGCGCTCGGCCTGCTGCGCCCGACCGCCGGCCGGGTCGAGCGCCGGCCGGATCTGGTCGTCGGCTATGTCCCGCAGCGCCTGGCGGTCGACCGCAGCCTGCCGCTGACCGTGCGCCGCCTGCTGTCCCTGACCGCCCGGCCGACCCGGTCCGCGGTCGACGCCGCCCTCGACGAGACCGGCGTTCCCCATCTCGCCGGGCGCGAGGTCCATGACCTGTCGGGCGGCGAATGGCAGCGGGTGCTGATCGCCCGGGCCCTGCTGCGCGACCCGGCGCTGCTGGTCCTGGACGAGCCGGTGCAGGGGGTCGACGTGACCGGCCAGGCGGAGCTGTTCGCGCTGATCCGCGAGTTGCGCGACCGGCGCGGCTGCGGCGTGCTGCTGGTGTCGCACGACCTGCACCTGGTGATGGCCGCGACCGACGCCGTCATCTGCCTCAACCGCCATGTCTGCTGCAGCGGCCGGCCCGACCGCGTGGTGCGCGACCCGGCCTATCGCGACCTGTTCGGCGACGCCGCGACCGCGCTTGCGGTCTATGCCCACCATCACGACCATGTCCACGACGCCACCGGCGCGGTGGTGCCGGTCGACGGGCATGATCCCCAGCAGCAGGGCGGCCATCACCACCACCATCATCATGGACAGGCCCACCATGGATGACTTCCTGTGGCGGGCGCTGCTGGCCGGCATCGGCGTGGCGGTGATGGCGGGGCCGCTCGGCTGCTTCGTCGTCTGGCGGCGGATGGCCTATTTCGGCGACACGCTGGCCCATGCCGCCCTGCTGGGGGTCGCCATCGGCTACCTGCTCGACATCGAGCTGGTGGTGGGGGTGGTCGCCACCTCGCTGGCGCTCGCCATGCTCCTGGTGGCGGTGGAACGGCGCCAGCTGGTGTCGACCGACACGCTGCTCGGCATCCTGGCCCATAGCGGGCTGGCCATCGGCCTGGTCGTGATCGCCTTCGTCGAGACGCTACGGGTCGACCTCATGGCCTACCTGTTCGGCGACCTGCTGGCCGTCTCCATGGGCGACCTGTGGTGGATCGCGGGGGCTGTCGCCATCGCCCTGCCGGCACTGGCCTGGGCGTGGCGGCCGCTGGTGGCGGCCACCGTCAGCGAGGACCTGGCCCGGGTCGAGGGCATGGCCGTGCCCGTGACCCGCATCCTGTTCCCCGCCCTGCTCGCCCTGGTCGTGGCCGTCGCGATGAAGGCGGTGGGCGTGCTGCTGGTCACCGCGCTCCTGATCCTGCCGGCCGCCGCCGCCCGGCGCCTCGCCCGCACGCCGGAGGCGATGGCGGTGCTGGCCGCCGTGATCGGCATCGCCGCCGTCACCGGCGGCCTCGGCATGTCGCTGACCTGGGACACGCCGGCCGGCCCCTCGGCGGTCGTCGTCGCCCTTGCTATCTTCCTGTTCATGATCGGCTGGCCGAGGCGCCCCACCCCACGGGACCGCCTGGCCGGACAGAATCGAGGACCCTGACCGATGTCGACCGCCTCTTCCCCCAACGCCGCCTCCGCCCGCCTGCCCATCTCGGTGATCACCGGCTTCCTCGGCAGCGGCAAGACCACGCTGCTCAACCGGCTGCTGCAGCATCCGGGCATGGACCGCACCGCCGTGCTGATCAACGAGTTCGGCGAGATCGGCATCGACCACGCGCTGGTCCGCCAGTCGAGCGAGGATATCGTGCTGCTCAACAGCGGCTGCCTGTGCTGCACCGTGCGCGGCGACATGGTCGACACCCTGCGCGACCTGTTCGTCAAGCGGGTGCGCGGCGAGATCCCGCCCTTCGACCGGGTGGTGATCGAGACGACGGGCCTGGCCGACCCCGCGCCCATCCTGCACACGCTGATGACCGACGCGCTGATCTCGGAGCGCTTCCGCCTCGACGGCGTGGTCACCACGATCGATTCCGCGGTCGGCATGAACGAACTCGACCAGCACGTCGAATCGGTGAAGCAGGCCGCCGTCGCCGATCGCCTGGTCCTGACCAAGAGCGACCTGGTCGACGAGGAGGCGCGGGCCCGCCTTGCCCGCCGCCTGCACCTCATCAATCCGGGCGCCCCGCAACTCCAGGCGATAATGGGCGAGATCGACCCGGCCAGCCTGTTCGACGCCGGCCTGTGGAACCCCGCCACCAAGAGCCCGGACGTCGCCCGCTGGCTGCGCGAGGAAGCCTACGAGGGCGGCCCCGGCCACCACGACCATGACCATCACCATGGTCATGACCACGACCATGGGCATGGTCACGATCATGGGCACCACCATCACGGCGACCATGGGCAGGACCCGCACGACGTCAACCGCCACGACGACCGCATCCGCGCCTTCTGCTTCACGGCCGACAACCCGATCCCGTGGTCGACCTTCACCCTGTGGATGGAGCTGCTGGCGACCTCCGGCGGAGAGAACCTGCTGCGGGTCAAGGGGCTGGTGAACATCGCGGAGTCGGACAAGCCGGTGGTCATCCACGGCGTCCAGCACGTCTTCCATCCGCCCCTGATCCTCGAGGCGTGGCCGAGCGAGGATCGCCGGACCCGGCTCGTCTTCATCACCCGCGACATCGAGCGGGCCACGGTGGAAAAGCTGTTCAACGCCCTGGTTGCCGAAGAAAGCGGGGAACGAACCTGAGCGGCGGGGCGTTCGCCCGAATAACTCGGATGCCCTGCCCGTTGTCGAACGGAGCGGGGCACAGCCGAGAACAAGGAGACGGGCGATGAAGCGTTTACTGGCAGCCGCGGGGCTCGCGTTGATCGCGAGCCTGCCTGCGGCGGCACCGGCCGCTGCCCAATCGCAAGGTTGGGCCACCACCAACGTGAACATGCGATCCGGCCCCGGCACGGAGTATCCGCCGGTCCTCGTGGTGCCTGCCGGCGCCCCGCTGACGGTCTTCGGCTGCATCGAGGGCTATGGCTGGTGCGACGTGGCCTTCGAGGAGGCGCGCGGCTTCGTGTCCGGCCGGCTGATCGCGTACGAGTACCAGAACGTGCGCCGCCCGGTGGTCGAGATCGGGCCGCAGATCGCGCTGCCGGTCATTGCGTTCGCGCTCGGCAGCTACTGGGACAGCCATTATCGCAGCCGCCCCTTCTATCGCGACCGCGACCGCTGGGACCGGCGCTACCACGCCGCGCCGCCGCCGCGCGGCTATCGCCCGCCGCCGCGGCCGGTCTACCAGGTGGATCGTCCGCGGCCGCCGGTCTACCGTCCCGACCGCCGCGATCACGACCGGTCGCGCTTCGAGCAGGACCGCCGCCGCGAGATGCAGCAGCGCCGCGCGATCGAGCAGCGGCACAACGTCGACCGGCAGCGCGAGATGCAGCAGCGCCGCCGGGAGGTGTACCGCCAGCCCGACCAGCCGCGCCGTCACGAACGCCAGGAGTTCCGTCGCGACGGCAGCCCGCGCAGCCTGAGCGGCGGGCAGACCGAGCGTGACGCGCAGCGCTTCAACCGCGGCCGGACCGGCCCCGAGCCGGGCAACTAGGCCCGGGCCCGACCGGCAGCCGAATCAGGGGCGCCCCGGCTTGCCGCGGCGCCCCTTCCTTGTCTTGGCCGCCGCATCCGGCACCGGCGGCACCGGGACCTGCTGCGTGCCCCGCTCGATGACGCGCGGCCCGCAGCCCTCGCACGACATCCGGTCGTCCGGATTCCACAAGGGGCACACCTTCATCGACAGGCAGCCGCAGCCGATGCAGCCCGTCAGGCTGTCGCGCAGGCGCACCATCCGCTCGATCCGGCAGTCGAGATAGGCCTTCCAGCAGGCGGACAGGCGCCCCCAATCCTCGACCGTCGGCGCCTCGTCCGGCAGCCGGGCGAGCGCCTCGGCGATCGCCGCCAACGGAATGCCGAGCGACTGTGCCACCTTGATGACGGCGACCCGGCGCAATACCTCGCGTGGATAGCGGCGCTGGTTGCCGGCGTTGCGCCGGCTCCGGATCAGCCCCTTCGACTCGTAGAAATGCAGCGCGGACACGGCGACGCCGCTGCGCTGCGCCACCTCGCCCACCGAAAGCTCCGTGTTTGCGGCCGCTTGCTGCGGCGCAACATCATGCCCGTCCATTTTCCTTGACCTCAACCTTGCTTGAGGTTGTATCACCCGGGCGGCGGAGGCGGCAAGCGTCCGGATCGGCCCGGTTCCCGGGCGTTACATCACGGTCGATCACGCCTTCGCGAGAAACAGGTTAAGCCGATGTAATCTTCCGCAGTGCAGCGTATGTGTTCGTTGCGCACCCGGCCGGTGGGCCCAGGTTCCAACCCACGGGCCGGATGTGGGGAGTGCCACCGGATGCCGGACCCGCCTGCCCTTCCGCCAAGGGAGCGGGGCCGAGATCCCAGGTAATCGACGAAACCCACAAGCCCAGGCTACCCCGACCGCCCAGGCGCGGCACCCCGGTGCTCGCCCGCGACAGGGGAACCGCATCCCGGGCGCGAAGCCGAGACCACCAGCGGAACCGGAGTTGAGACCATGCGCCACCTTTCCTTCCGCAGCCTGCTTCTCGTGTCCGGTGCGCTCGCGGCCATCGGGGCCGGCAGCACCGCCGTCCTGTCGGCCCTGCAGAACGACGAGGCGGCCCCGGCGGCATCCGCCCCGGCCACGCCCCCCGCGGTCCCGGCCTCGGTCGCCTCCGTCATCGCCCGCGACGTCATCGCATGGAGCGAGTTCTCGGGCCGGCTGGAGGCGATCGAGCGGGTCGACATCCGCCCGCGCGTCACCGGGTCGGTGCAGGCGGTGCATTTCCGCGAGGGCGCGCTGGTCAGGCAGGGCGACCTGCTCTTCACCATCGATCCCCTGCCCTACGAGACCGAGATCCAGCGGCTGAAGGCGCAGATCCTGGCGGCCCAGGCCCGCCTGGCGCTCAGCCGCCGCGAGCAGGACCGCGGCCGCCAGATGATCGAATCGGGCATGGCCGCCATCTCCCAGTCCAACCAGGACCAGCGCGTCAGCGCCTATCGCGAGGCGGAGGCCAACCTGCGCACCGCCGAGGCCGCCCTGCAGGCGGCCCAGCTCAACCTCGGCTACACCCAGATCCGCGCCCCCGTCTCGGGCCGGGCCAGCCGGGTCGAGGTGACGGTGGGCAACCTGGTCGCGGCCGGCGCCGACGCCGCCGTCCTGACCACGATCGTCTCGGTCGACCCGATCTACGCCGCCTTCAACGCCGACGAGGACGTGGTCGCCCGGGCCTTGCGCAGCCTGCCCGAAGGGATGGACACCACGCTCGGCCTGGAGCGGATCCCGGTCGAGATGGAGACCACGTCCAACGAGGGGCGGCCGGTCCGCGGCCGGCTGCAGCTGATCGACAACCAGGTCGACCCGCGCAGCGGCACGGTGCGGATGCGGGCGATCTTCGACAACCCGAACGGCCGGCTGATGCCGGGCCAGTTCGCCCGCCTGCGCATGGGCGAGGCGGCCAGCCGCCCCGCGGTGCTGGTCACCGAGCGCGCCGTCGGCACCGACCAGGGCCGGAAGTTCGTCATGGTCGTGGGGGCCGACGACACCGCCGCCTATCGCGAGGTGACGCTCGGCGCCACCGTCGACGGGCTGCGGGTGGTGACCAGCGGCCTGAAGGCCGACGAGCGCATCGTCGTCAACGGCCTGCATCGCGTCCGGCCGGGCGCCCGCGTCCAGCCGCAGGCGGTGGCGATGGACGGCGACTCCGTCGCCCAGCGCTGAGCCGGCCAGCACTTCCCGCCGAGGCCAAAGCCATGAACATCTCCAACTTCTTCATCGACCGGCCGATCTTCGCGGGGGTGCTGTCGCTCCTGATCTTCCTCGGCGGCGCCATCGCGCTGATCGGGATGCCGATCTCGGAGTATCCCGAGGTCGTGCCGCCGTCGGTCATCGTCCGCGCCAACTACCCGGGCGCCAACCCCAAGGTCATCGCCGAGACGGTGGCGACGCCGATCGAGGAGGCCATCAACGGCGTCGAGGACATGCTCTACATGAGCAGCCAGGCGACGACCGACGGGCTGATGACCCTGACCGTCACCTTCGCCCTCGGCACCGACCCCGACAAGGCGCAGCAGCTCGTGCAGAACCGGGTCTCCCAGGCGGAGGCGCGCCTGCCGCAGGAGGTGCGCACGCTGGGCGTCACCACCATCAAGAGCTCGCCCGACCTGATGATGGTCGTCCACCTCGTCTCGCCCAACGGGCGCTACGACACGACCTACCTGCGCAACTATGGCCTGATCAACGTCAAGGACCGGCTGGCGCGGATCAACGGCGTCGGCGACGTGCAGCTGTTCGGCGCCGGCGACTATTCGATGCGGGTCTGGCTCGACCCGCAGAAGGTGGCCGAGTACGGCCTGTCGGCCGGCGACGTGGTGCGCGAGATCCGGGCCCAGAACGTCCAGGCGGCGGCCGGCGTGGTCGGCGCCTCGCCCGGCCTGCCCGGGCTCGACCTGCAGATGTCGATCAACGCCCAGGGCCGCCTGAAGAGCCCCGAGGAGTTCGGCGAGATCGTCGTCAAGACCGGCCAGTCGGGCGAGATCGTGCGCCTGCGCGACATCGCCCGCATCGACCTGGGCGCGGCCGACTATGCGCTCCGCTCGCTGCTCAACAACAAGTCGGCCGCCGCCATCCCGATCTTCCAGTCGCCCGGCTCCAACGCCATCCGCATCGCCGACGACGTCCGCCGGGTGATGACGGAGATCCGCGAGAACATGCCGGAGGGGGTCGACTACTCGATCGTCTACGACACCACCCAGTTCGTGCGCGCCTCGATCGATGCCGTCGTCTACACGCTGCTGGAGGCGATCCTGCTGGTGGTGCTGGTCGTCATCCTGTTCCTGCAGACCTGGCGGGCCTCGATCATCCCGCTGCTGGCGGTGCCGGTCTCGATCGTCGGCACCTTCGCGGTGATGCAGCTCTTCGGCTTCTCGATCAACGCGCTGACCCTGTTCGGCCTGGTGCTGGCGATCGGCATCGTCGTCGACGACGCGATCGTCGTGGTCGAGAACGTGGAACGCAACATCGAGAACGGCCTCAGCCCGCGCGATGCCGCCTACCGGGCGATGCGCGAGGTGTCGGGCCCGATCATCGCCATCGCCCTGGTGCTGTGCGCGGTGTTCGTGCCGCTCGCCTTCATCACCGGCCTGACCGGGCAGTTCTACAAGCAGTTCGCGCTGACCATCGCCATCTCGACCGTCATCTCGGCGATCAACTCGCTGACCCTGTCCCCGGCCCTGGCCGCCCTGCTGCTGCGGGCCCACGGCGCGCCGAAGGACCTGCCGACGCGGGTGCTCGACGGGCTGTTCGGCTGGTTCTTCCGCGGCTTCAACCGGGCGTTCAACCGCGGCACCCAGGCCTATGGCACCGGCGTGCGCGGCGTCATCTACGGCCGGGTGCTGATGCTGGGGATCTACCTGGCGCTGGTGGCGCTCACCTTCGTCGTCTTCCGCGCCGTCCCGGGCGGCTTCGTGCCGCCCCAGGACAAGCAGTACCTGGTGGGCTTCGCCCAGCTGCCCAACGCCGCCACGCTCGACCGCACCGAGAAGGTGATCAGCCGGATGAGCGAGATCGCGATGGCCCATCCAGGGGTCGAGGGGGCGGTGGCCTTCCCCGGGCTGTCGATCAACGGCTTCACCAACAGCTCCAACGCCGGCGTCGTCTTCGTCACCCTCAAGGACTTCAAGGACCGCAAGGACCCGGGCCTGAGCGGGATGGCGATCGCAGGCCAGCTCAACCAGCAGTTCGCCGGCATCGAGGACGCCTTCATCGCCATGTTCCCGCCGCCGCCGGTGCAGGGGCTGGGCACGATCGGCGGCTTCAAGCTGCAGATCGAGGACCGCGCCGGCCTCGGCTACGAGGCGCTCGACCAGGCGACCAAGGCGTTCATGGCGGCGGCCGCCAAGGCGCCGGAGATCGCCGGCCTGTTCTCCAGCTTCCAGCTCAACGTGCCGCAGCTCGACGTCGACATCGACCGCGTCAAGGCCCGCCAGCTGGGGGTGCCGCTGGCCGACCTGTTCGAGACGATGCAGGTCTATCTGGGCTCGGTCTACGTCAACGACTTCAACCTGTTCGGCCGCACCTACTCGGTGCGGGTCCAGGCGGACGCCCCCTTCCGGGCGCGCGCCGACGACATCGGCCAGCTCAAGGTCCGCTCAACCAACGGCGACATGGTGCCGCTGTCGGCGGTGCTGAAGATCCGCGAGACCTCCGGGCCCGACCGGGCCATGCGCTACAACGGCTTCCTCGCCGCCGACATCAACGCCGGGCCGGCACCCGGCTTCTCGTCCGGCGAGGCCCAGGCCGCGGTCGAGCGCATCGCCGCCGAGACCCTGCCCAAGGGCATCGGCTTCGAGTGGACCGAGCTCACCTACCAGGAGATCATCGCCGGCAACTCGGGCGTGCTGGTCTTCCCGCTGGCGCTCCTGCTGGTCTTCCTGGTGCTGGCCGCCCAGTACGAGAGCCTGACCCTGCCGATCTCGATCATCATGATCGTGCCCATGGGGCTGCTCGCGGCCATGACCGGGGTGTGGCTCGAGAACGGCGACAACAACATCTTCACCCAGATCGGCCTGATCGTGCTGGTCGGCCTGTCGGCGAAGAACTCGATCCTGATCGTGGAGTTCGCCCGCGAGCTGGAATTCGCCGGGCGAACGCCCAGGGAGGCGGCGGTGGAAGCGAGCCGCCTGCGCCTGCGGCCGATCCTGATGACCTCGCTCGCCTTCGTCATGGGCGTGGTGCCGCTGGTCACCTCGACCGGGGCCGGCGCGGAGATGCGCCAGGCGATGGGCGTCGCGGTGTTCGCCGGGATGATCGGCGTCACCTTCTTCGGCCTGTTCCTGACCCCGGTCTTCTACGTCCTGCTGCGCGCGCTGGCCGGCAACCGCCCGCTGAAGCGGCACGACGCCCCGCAGCCGGCACCCGCCCCGCACGGCCACGGCCCGGTTCCGGCCGCGGCCCCGGCGCAGCACCCGATGTAGGCCGATACCCCGGGGAGGGACCCTCCTCCCCGGGGCATCGGCTCGACATCCTGGGCCGCAGCTGCCGACCAGCGCACCGGCCACGGCGTCCATCGAGTTCGCTCGGGATGAGTTCCCACCGGTTGGCCCGACCCGCCGGGGATGAAACCAGGAGCCTTGGCCAGCCGTCAATGCGCCCCTCGACTACTGTCGGGGTGAGGAGATTTTCTTTATTCCACCAGCACTTCCGCCAATGGAGAGCCCCCTCATCCCGAGCCCCCTCATCCCGAGCGAAGTCGAGGGACGCTATGACCGATGGGCAACGCCCCGTTCCTGTCCAGGACCATCTGCATTGGCGCCCGTGGAGAAAGGAAGATCTCCTCGTGCCGAGCGAGGTCAGGGAACGCTGCGACCGAGGGGCAGCGGGTTGACAAGCGGCGCGGACATCGCGATCTGACGCCGGTCCATGAACGACCGCCCGCACATCCTGGTCGTCGGCGCCGGCATCGTCGGCGCGGCGATCGCCTGGCATCTCGCCCGCGACGGCGCCCGCGTCACCCTGGTCGAGGCGGGGGAGCCGGGCGGCGTCGCCACCCGCCGCTCGCTCGCCTGGATCAATGCCGGCTGGGGCGCGCCCGAGCCCTATGTCCGGCTGCGCGTCCACGCCATGGCGGAGTGGCGCCGGCTGGCGGGCGAGGTGCCGTCGATCCGCGTCGCCTGGACGGGCGGGCTGCTCTGGGACCAGCCGCCCGACCGGCTCAGGGCCTGGGCGGCCCGGCACGCCGCCTGGGGCTGCGCGGCCCGCCTCGTCGATCGGGCCGAGGCCGCCCGGCTGGAGCCGGCGCTGGCATCGCCGCCGCAACTGGCCGTGCATGCCCCCGGCGAGGGCGCGGTCGAGCCGCTGGCGACCGCGCTGGCGCTGCTGGCCGACGCCCGCCGGATGGGGGTCGGGATCGTGACCGGGCGGCCGGCGCTGGCGCTCGGCCGGCAGGCCGGGCGGGTGGTCGGCATCGAAACCGCGACCGGCGCCCTGGCGGCCGACCTCGTGGTCCTGGCGGCCGGCGCCGGCACGGCGGCGCTGGCCGCCGGGGCCGGCCTGACGCTGCCGGTCGCCGACCCGCCCGCCCTGCTGCTCGCCACCCGGCCCTGCGCCCCGCTGCTGAACGGCCTCGTCCTGGCGCCGGCGCTGCACCTGCGCCAGGACGGCTGCGGCCGGCTGGTCGCCAGCGCCGGCTTCGACGGCCGCAGCGACCTGGAGACGGCCGGCCGGCGGCTGCTCGACGATCTGCGCCGGCTGCTCCGCGGCGGCGCACCGGAGCCCGAGCAGGTGGTGCTCGGCCGCCGCCCGATCCCCCTGGACGGCCTGCCCATCGTCGGCCCCGCCCCCGGCATCGCAGGGCTCTACGTCGCCGTCCTCCATTCCGGCGTCACGCTGGCCCCGGCGATCGGCCGCCTCGTCGCCGAGGAGATCCGCACGGGCCGCCGCGACCCCCTGCTCGCGCCTTGCGAACCCAGCCGGATCGCCTGACGGGGGAGCGCCGGCGCGCCATGCGCTGCCTGCATCCTGGGCATGTTGCCCAGGATGGTTGCATCGCCGGGCCGCAGCCCGGACAATCGCCGCCTCATGACCGACGCCAGCCGGCCCGCCGCGGCCCCCAGTCCGACCGCGGCGCCCGCGCCGGCGCCCCCGTCCCGTCCGGCCCGCGTGCCGGACGGACGCTCCATCGACCGCTCCACCCTGTGGCTGCTCGCGGTCATGTCGCTCCTGTGGGGCGTCAACTGGCCGATGATGAAACCCGCGGTGGCGGAACTCGGTCCCTGGATGTTCCGCGCGATCTGCCTGCTGATCGCCACCGTCGGCATGCTGCTGCTGGTGCGCGCCACAGGCGAGCGGATGCGGCTGCCGCCGCGCGCGCTGGTCGGGCCGCTGATCCTGATCTCCCTCATCAACGTGACCCTGTGGCACGTGCTGACCGGGTTCGGGCTGGCCTACATGGCGGCCGGGCGCGCCGGCATCATCGCCTACCTGATGCCGGTCATCTCCACCGTCATGGCTGCCCCGATGCTGGGCGAGAAGCTGACCCTGCGGAAGGTCGTCGCCCTGTTCCTGGGCGCGGCCGGCCTGGCCGTGCTGATCCTGCCCGAGATCGGGCGGATCGGCGGCGACCTGCGCGGGCCCCTGCTGATGCTGGGATCGGCCTTCGCCTGGGCGATCGGGACGATGCTGGTGAAGGGCCGGCGCTGGGGCTATTCGCCCGCCCAGCTCACCACCTGGCAGCTCCTCGTCGGCAGCCCGCCGCTGATCCTGCTGGCGCTCATCCTGGCGCCCCTGCCCGACCCGGCCGCCGTCAGTGCCATGGGCTGGGTCGGGCTGATCTACGCCTCGACCGTCGCCATGATCTGGTGCCACTACACTTGGTACCGCATCCTCGACCGGCTGCCGGCCAGCATCGCCTCCATCAGCACGCTGGCGATCCCGGCGGTCGGCGTCATCTCCAGCGCGATCCTGCTGGGGGAGCCGCTCGGCTTCACGGAGTTCGCGGCGCTGGCCCTGGTGCTGGCCGCGATCGCCATCGTCATCCGGCCGAAGGCGGCCGGATGACCAGGCCGGAGTGGGCCTCGACCCAGGTGGCATAGTCGGCGAAGGACCGCTGCAGGGTCCAGCCGGAGCGGTAGCCGACCGAGGCCAGCCGCGCGACGGCCAGCGGCCGGCGGTCGCGGTCGCCGTGCAGGTCGACGGTCGCCGGCTCGCCCAGCTCCGCCAGGCGCCAGCGGAAGCGGGGATAGCGCTCGGCCAGCAGGCCGCACCAGCAGGCGAGCGACCATTCCCGGCCCGGTCCGACATTGACGATCGGCGGCACGGCCGCGGCGTCGCGCAGCGCCAGCACCGCGTCCGCCACGTCGCGGACATAGATCCAGTCGCGCTGGCCGGGCCGGGCCAGCACCGCCTCCCCGCCGCGCAGGGCGAGCGCCGTCGCCTGGAACTGGGGGCTGAGCGTGTCGCGCACGCCGGTGTCCCGCTCCCAGCGGCCGAAGACGGCGGTCAGCCGCGCCACCCGCACGTCGAGCCCCCACAGATCGGCGAGGCGGCGGACGGTGCGCTCGCCGGCGAACTTGGAAATCGAATAGAGGCTCTCGGGCTGGCAGGCGGTTTCCACCTCGTCCAGCGCAGCCCCCGCGAATGCCGCCGCCCCGTAGGCCGAGGCGGAGCTGAGATGGACCACCCGGCCGACCCCGGCCGCGTGCGCGGCCTCCAGCACCCGGGCGGTGCCGACCACGTTGATCTCCAGCACCTCGGCCGGGCCCGCGGCCTCGCGCTGCGGCCCGGACGTGATGGCCGCGCCATGCACCAGCGTGTCCACGGCGTGCTGCCGCAGCAGGTCCGCCAGCGCCGCGCCATCGCGCACGTCGGCCACGGCGAACCGGACCTTGCCGGGCAGTGCCGTCCAGGCCGCCGCCAGCTCCGGCGGCGGCGCGGCGCGGTCGACCGCGACCACGCTCTCGCCGCGCCGGGCGGCCTCCTCCACCAGGGCGGCCGCCACGAACCCGGATGCACCGGTCACCAGCATCGTCATGCGCGCTTTCCTCCTGGGCCGCGCAGCAGGCGTACCCCGACCACGGCCGCCGGGAAAGCCCCCAGAGCAAACCCCCAGCCATAGGCCCCGGTCAGCTGCAGCAGTCCGGCATGGAGCAGCGGATAGGTCATCATTCCGGCGCCGCCGAAGGCGACCACGCCCCCGGTGATGGCACCGATCCGCCCGGGCGGGGCGCGGCGCGCGACCTCGGCCAGCAGCAGCCCGTGCCAGCCGACCGCGGTCGCGCTGTAGGCAACCCCGATCGCCAGGATGCCCCAGTAGGACATGCCGAGCCCGATCGCCGCCACCCCCAGCGAGGCCAGTGCCATCGCCAGGCCGAGCCCGCCCAGCACCAGCCTGGGGTCGATCCAGCGGCTGCCGATCCAGCCCCAGCCGATGCGGGCGCCGATGGCGATCGCCTGGGCCAGGGCGAAGACGGTGCCGGCCGCGGTCAGCGAGTAGCCGAGCCCGTCGCTGAGGTAGCTGACGAAGAAGGAGCCGAAGATCGCCTGCAGGCCGACGAAGCAGAACATGGCATAGGCGTAGCCGCGCAGCCCGTCGTCGCCCCAGACGGTGCGCAGCGTGGTGCCGATCGCCTTGAAGGAGAGCTGGTGGCGCGGCTGGCGGTCGCTGTCGAACTCCCCGCGCAGGGGCTGGATGAGCAGGCCGAAGACCCAGCAGATGGCGCCGAAGACGAGGAAGGCGCTCTGCCACCCATAGTTCACCACCAGCAGGGGCACGATCGCCCCCGCCGTCACCGCGCCGACCGGCACCCCGGTCTGCTTGATCGAGAAGATCAGCGGGGCGTATTTCGGGGGCGAATAGCGCGCCAGCAGGTGCGAGCTGGCGGGCGTCGAGACCGAGTTGCCCATGCCGAGGATGAGCGCCGACAGCACGAACAGCCACACCTCGCCCGCCGCCGCCAGGAACAGGCCGGTGCCGAGCAGCAGCAGCGACACCTGGCTGACCCGCAGCGCCCCGAACCGCACGATCAGCCCGCCGCAGGAGAGCTGCCCCAGGCTGGAGACGCAGAAGCAGAGCCCGGTGTAGAGCCCGGCATAGGCGGTGCCGATGCCGAGCGCCTGGGACAGCGCCGGCATCGCCACCGGGAACACGAGCGTCGACAGGTAGGAGAGGCCCTGCTGCACCAGCATGGCCCCCACCGCGAGCGACAGCAGGCCGAAGCCGGGCCTGGGCGGCGGGGACGAAGTGCTCATTTCCGGGCTGCTGCCCCTCCCTTGCCTAGCGTGCCGGCGGCTGGTTGGAGCCGACCGTGCCGAGCGCCATCGGGAAGGCCTCGTCGGGGCTGCGCCTGGCCCAGTCGCGCTCGCTGATGCCGAGCATGCCGCGCCGCTGCCCCTCGGTCAGGCCGTCGAGGTTGCGCTTCATGTCGATCTTCAGCGCCCGGCCGCTCTGCACCACCGTCTCGCCGCCGACCCAGACCTGCTCGATGGGACGCTCCAGCGCCGTCACCACCAGGCTCTTCAGCGGGTCGCGGGCCGGCACCATGTGCGGGTGGTCGAGGTCGATGACCACGAAGTCGGCCTTGCAGCCCTTCTCCAGCCGGCCGATGTCGTCGCGCATCAGGGCCGCCGCCCCGCCGACGGTGGCGGCGTGGAACACGTCCGAGATGCTGGTCGAGCCGATGTCGGCGCTGGCGATCTTGGCCACCGTGAGCGCCCAGCGCATCTCGTCGATCATGTTGTGCGGGAAGGTGTCGGTGCCGATCCCCATGTTGACGCCGCGCTTCACGTACTTGCCGAAATGGTGCAGCACCATGCCGCCACGGGCGAACTGGTTCGGACAGTGGGCGACGGTGGTGCCGCTGTCGGCCAGCCGGTCGAGGTCGCGGTGATCGGGGTTCATGATCCACGGATGCTCGTCGAGGAAGATGCCGTGGCCGACGATGAACTCCGGCCCCAGCACGCCCAACGATTCCAGCCACTCGATCGGCGTCTTGCCGTGGCGGCGGAACATCTCGCGATACTCGACCACGCTCTGGGCGGCATGGGTCTGGATCGGGATCTTCTTCTCCCGCGCCACGGCCGAAGCGTCGACGAACAGGTCGGCCGTGCAGGTATCGACCTGGGCCGGGGCCAGCATGCCCATGAGCCGGCCGGAGGGGTGGCGGCGGGCCGCCTCGATCGTCTCCAGCGCGCGGTCGAACGCACGGCGGCCGCCCGCCACGTCCCAGCGGTAGAGCACCTCGTGGCCGTTCGGCGTGTACCAGGCACCGGAGCGGAAGGAGGGCGCCACGCAGGTGCGGATGCCGGTCGCCGCCACCTCGTCCAGCCAGTTGGGACGGGGTGCCGAATAGTCGACGAAGGTGGTGACCCCGCTCGTCAGCAGCTCGGAGATGGCGACCTGGGCCGAGGCGGAATAGGCCGGGAAGTCGCCGCGGCCGAACTGCTCGACCTCGGCCTGGTCCTCGGCGTCGGCCGGGATGTCCTTGGTCGGGCGGCCGAGCAGGAAGATGTACTCGTAGAGCGAGCTCATCTGCAGCTGCCGGCTCTTCCGCTCCTCCGACAGGCCCTTCATCATCGGCTCGGAGCAGGGATGGGTGTGGATGTTCACCAGCCCCGGGATGATGAAGCGGCCGCGCCCGTCGATCACCCGGTCGGCCGGCCCGGCATAGCCGCGCCCGGCGAACAGGATCTCGCCGTCCGTGAAGACCAGGTCGGCGTCGCGGATGTAGGAATGGCGGCCGCCCCAGCGCCGCTCCAGCAGCGTCTCGGGGTTGGCGCGGTCCCAGGCGACGAGCCAGTCGATATTCTTGATCCAGGTGGTGGGCATCGGGACTCCGGGTGGCAGGACCGGCGCCGCGGGGCGCGATCGGGCGGGCGGCCGAGTTTACGGAAAGCGCCCGCCGATGACAGCGCAATCCGCGGGCCAAGCGGCCGGTTGCCTGGCCCGTGATCCGTGCCATGATCGGGCGCAATCCCATTCGCCGACGAGGGCCGGGCCGGCATGCGCATCCTGATCGCGATGATGAAGCACGAGACCAACACCTTCTCGCCGGTGGAGACAGGCTGGCAGCGGTTCGTCGACTGGGGCGCCCATCTCGGGCCGGCGGCGCTCGCCGCCTACGAGGGCACGGCGATGCCGATGGGCGCCTATATCGACCTCGCCCGCCAGGCCGGGGCGGAGATCGTCACCCCCGTCGCCGCCGAGGCGATGCCGAGCGGCCCCGTCGCCGCCGAGGCCTACGAGAAGATGGCGGCCGCGATCCTGGCGGCCGCTCCCGGCTGCGATGCGGCCCTCCTCGACCTGCACGGCGCCATGGTGGCGGAGACGACGGGCGACGGCGAGGGCACCCTGCTCGAGCGCCTGCGCCGGCTTTGCCCCGACCTGCCGATCGCCGTCACGCTCGACCTGCACTGCAACCTGACCAAGCGCATGGTCGACAACTGCACCTGCCTCATCGGCTACAAGACCTATCCGCACACCGACATGCATGTCGTCGGCCGGCAGATCGGCGAGGTGCTGATGCGCGCGCTGAAGGGCGAGGTGCGCCCCGTGATGGCGTGGGGCAACCGGCCGATCCTGGCCCAGACCCTGCGCATGGGCACCGACGACGAGCCGATGCGCGCGCTGATCGCGCTGGCGCGCGAGATCGAGACCCGGCCCGGCATCCTGGCGGCCACCATCTTCGGCGGCTTCCCCATGGCCGACATCCCGGAGGCCGGCATCTCGGCCATCGTGGTGGCCGACGGCGACCAGGCCGCAGCGCAGCGCGCCGTGGACGAACTGCTCGATGCCGCCTGGGCGCAGCGGGTCGAATTCGCCTATCGCCACGAGCCGATCGACGAGGCGCTGGCCCGCGCCAAGGCGCTGACCGACGGGCCGATCCTGCTGCTCGACCATGCCGACAATTGCGGCTCCGGCGCCAACCAGGACGTCATGACGGTGGTGAAGGCGGTGATGGAGGCCGGGCTGGAGGACGTGGCCGTGGCGGCCGTGTGGGATCCGGTCGCGGTCCAGGAGCTGATGCAGGCCGGCATCGGCCGCGAGGTGACGATCCGGCTCGGCGGGCGCACCAGCATGCCGGCGATCGGCGCCCAGGGCGAGCCGCTGGAGGTGACGGGCCGGGTGCGCACGCTGTCGGACGGCGACTGGATCGTGCGCGGGCCGATGTACACCGGCGTCCATGTCCATATGGGCCCGACCGCGGTGCTGGACACGGGCAAGGTCAAGATCGTCATCGTCTCGCGCCACCACGAGCCCTGGGACCAGGGCGTCTTCACCTCGGTCGGCATCGACCCGGCCTCGACCCGCTACCTGCTGCTGAAGTCGCGCATCCACTACCGCGCCGGCTTCGCCCCGATCGCCCGGCACACCATCACCTGCGACGGGATCGGCGTCACCACGTCCGACAACCGCATCCTGACCTATCGCAACGTGCGCCGGCCGATCTATCCGCTGGACGAGATCTAGGCCGGCGGGGCGGCGGCGGGGCGGCCGGCGCGCGCCCGCTGCAGGTTGGGCACCATCCGGGCCAGGTATCGCTGCCCGGATGGTGCCCGCCGGAGCAAGCCGCGAGGGTGACGAATCCGTCGCCGGCCGGGGGCGCGGTGCGCCCTACGGGCCGGCGTCGGGCGGCGCGCCTACCGGACCCGGCCCCGCCACCCCGCACCCCTGCAGGTCGCGGATCATCACCTCCAGGTATCGCCGGCCGCATTCCCGGGCTCGCCAGGCCGGGGCCCGGGCCTGGGCCGCCGCCTTCAGCTCGTCCGCGCGGTCCAGGATCTGGCGCAGGGCGGCCGCGTAGGCGAACGGCAGATGGGCTCCGACGACGAGGCCCGTCGCCGCCCCCCGGTGCAGCTGGTCGGCCATCCAGGTTCCGGCCGGCACGATCACGGGACAGCCCATGGCGACGGCAAAGCCGAAGATTCCCGAGGCGCGATCGCGATACTCCGCCGGCTCGTACGGCAGCAGCACGGCCGCCGCGGTCTCAAGATAGTGCAGCAGCGCCGGCTCGGGCAGTATGCCGCGGCGCAGGGCGACCAGCGGGCTGGCGGTGAGTTCGTCCTCGATCGCGGGGGCGTCGGTGGTCCGATAGCGGCGGACGAACTGGACCAGCAGGCGCATCCGGCCCGCCAGGTCGGACGCGTGGCGGGCGATATCCGCCAGCATCGCCCCGCCCTTGTCGAGCCTCGTACCGCCCAGGACGGCGACGGTCGGGCGGCCGTCCGGCGGCGGTCCGTCGGCATCGGGCTCAGGCGTGGCGAGATCGTACCAGACCGGGTGGGGATAGATGCGCGTCGGCAGCGCCAGCAGCTCCGCCATCGCCAGGGCGAGCGGCCCGGTCGTTGCCGCCGACAGGATGCGCCCGGCCGGAAACACCGCCCGCAGCCGGTTGATCGCGTAGCGATGCAGCCCCATCACCTGGTTCTCGGGACCGGGATCGGCTTCCCCGGTGCGCAGGTGGTGGAAGCCGAGCAGGATCGCGGCCGGCGGCCCCGTCCGCTCGATCGCCAGGGCGAGCCCCATGATGTCGCGCGGGGTGGCGGTCGGCACCATGACGACGGCCCCGGCGATCGCCGCGGCACCGTCCAGGCCGGCCAGGTCCTGCCCCAGGATGGCGCCGCCGTCCATCGCCTCGGCGATGCGCCAGCTCCAGCGATCCTGCATCAGCGTGTCGGCGACGGACACCGACAGGCAGGCATGCGCGCCCAGTTCCTCGACCAGCCGGGCCGGGGCGCGGCGCGGGACCAGGATCTGCACCTCCAGCCCGAGCGCCGGCCCGTCGCGCCGGACCCCGGCGGCGAAGTTGTAGTTGTGCATGTCGAAGCCGAGCAGGCTCGAATCGAGCAGGACCGTCCGCATGCCGTGGCGCCCCCCGGTCGGGCTCCGCTACTGGGTATCCAGCGGGAAGATCGGCCGCCGCAGCTTGCGGAACGGCATCCGGTCATAGTCGCGGGTGGTGAGCCCGCCGCCGTCGACCACCAGGATCTCGCCCGCCATCGGCCCGAACGCGGCCCGGAAATGCTGCGAGGACTTGACCACCAGGATCCGCTTCCCGGCCGGCTCGATGCCGGCGACGCGGAAGGCGTTGCGGTCGAGCAGCTGCAGCAGGTTGGTCGCGCACATCACGTCGATGCCGGCCGTCCGCAGCACCGCCACCTGGCCGAAGCTGGCCTCCAGCCCGGCCCACATCGGCCCCTCATGCACGAAGTTGCCCGGGCCGACATGGACCACCTGGCCGGTCAGGCGCAGGGGCGGCCCGCCGAACACCGGGTCGACCTTGCCGCCGACCTCGAGCGTCACCTCCGCGCCGACCCCGGCCGCGGCCATCGCCGCCACCGCCTCGGCATCGCGGATCGAGCCGACCGCCACGTCCCGGACGCCCGCTTCGAGCAGCGCCTGCAGCAGGCTGGTCGAATCGCCGTAGCCGCCGCCGCCGGGGTTGTCGCCCGCATCCGCGATGACCAGCGGCCGCCCGGCCTCGCCCTGCCAGGCCGCCGCGTGCCGGGCCGCCTCGGCCGGCGTCAGCACCCGGCCGCCGCGATCGGCGCGGGTCGCCCAGACCATGTCCATCAGCTCCTCGGCCATGGTCCGCCAGCGCGGGTCGTCACCGTCGCCGGTGACCGTGACGGCCGGGCCGGCATCGACGATGTCCGCCTTGCTGAAGCCGGCATTGACGCTGATCGACAGCACCCCCGGCTCCTGCTCCAGTGCCCGCGCCCGGGCCAGCACGTCCAGCATGGGACCCGTGTCGGTGCGGCCGCCGGCGACGCCCAGCAGCTGCGGGCGGCGCGCCACCACCGTCTGCGGGCGGACCTCCCCCGCCATCGCCCGGCGCAGCAGCTCCGCCGCTTCCTGGCCGCGCTCGCGCATGTCGACATGGGGATAGGTGCGGTACGAGACGAGCGCGCTCGCATGCCGCGCCATCCGGTCGGAGACGTTGGCATGCAGGTCGAGCGTGACCGCGACCGGCACGTCGGGCCCGAGGATCGCCCGCAGTTCCTCCAGCAGCTGGCCCTCGGCGTCGTCATGGCTCTCCGTCACCATGGCGCCGTGCAGGGCGAGCAGCACGCCGTCGATGTCCGGGTTGGCGCGCGCGGCCTCCAGGATGATGCCGCCCAGCTCGTGCCAGGCCCGGTCGGTCACCTTGCCGCTGGGGTTGGCGAAGGTGGCGACGGTGTGCACGACCGACCAGCCCTCGCGCTGCGCCACGTCGAGGAAGCCCGCCACCTCGCTGCTGGTGCCGGCGAGCTTGGCAGGCACCTCGTTGCCGCGGTAGCAGAAGAGCTTGTGGAAGTCCTCGGTATCGGCCTTCTGGACGCTGAAGGTGTTGGTCTCGTGGGCGAACTGGCCGACGATCACGCGCATGGGGCACTCCGGCAGGGAAACGCTCAAGGGGTAGCCCATCATAGCCGGGATCGGCCCGGATGACGGAGTCCGCAGCATGGCTTTTTCCGACGCGGCGTTCGTGGCCGCCAACCGCGCCAACTGGGACGAGCGGGTGGCGATCCACCGCCTGGACCGCACCGGCAGCTACCGCACGGCCGCGTTCCTGGCCGGCGACGACAGCCTGCACCCGATCGAGGATGGCGAGCTGGGCAGCGTCGCCGGCCGGCGGCTGCTGCACCTGCAATGCCATTTCGGGCTCGACACCCTGCGGCTCGCCCGGCGCGGCGCCGAGGTGACCGGGGTCGACTTCTCCCCGGCCGCGATCGCGGCCGCGCGCGAGATGGCCCGGCGCATCGGCCGGCCGGATGCGCGCTTCGTCCAGGCCAACGTCTACGACGCCGCCGAGGCGGTCGAGGGCCGGTTCGACGTCGTCTTCACGACCTGGGGCACCATCTGCTGGCTGCCCGACCTCGACGCCTGGGCACGGGTGATCGCGGCCAAGCTGGCGCCGGGCGGGCGCTTCTACTTCGCCGACGCCCATCCCGTCCTGTCGATGCTGGAGGAGATCGACGGGCGGCTCGTGCCGACCTACCCGCAGGACACGCCTCCCGACCGGCCGCTGGTGTTCGAGGCGACCCAGACCTACACCGGCGATGCGACGCCGCTGGCCTGCACCCGGACCTACGAGTGGATCCATTCCATCTCGCGCATCCTGGGCGCGCTGCGCGGCGCCGGGCTGGAAGTGACGGACCTGCGCGAGCACGACGAGGTGCCGTGGCGGGCCTTCCCCTCCTTCGTCGAGGCCGGGCCCGGCATGTTTCGCCCCCCGCCCGATGGCCCGCCGATCCCGCTGGCGCTGTCGCTGACCGCCCGGCCGGCGCGCACGGCGGCTTGACGGCGACAACTCCGGCAGCGAGCCTCGCTCGGACAGCGAACGGACGGGGCATCGGGATGACGGACTGGAACCAGGAGACGGCGACGACGGTGCGGGCGGCGGTGGCGGCGGGGCAGGCGACCGCGCTCCAGGTGCTCGACGACTGCATCGCGGCGATCGCCGCCCGCGACCCGGAGCTGAAGGCGTTCGTCGACTTCGATCCCAAGGCCGCGCGCAAGGCGGCCCGCGCGGCCGGGGCCGGTCCGCTTGCCGGCGTCACGGTCGGGGTCAAGGACATCATCGACGCCGACGGCTGGGCGACCCAATGCAACTCGCCGATCTATGCCGGGCACCGGCCGGACCGCGACTCCGCCGTGGTCGGCCTGCTGCGGGCGGCAGGCGCCACCATCCTCGGCAAGACGGTGACGACCGAGTTCGCCTTCGCCCAGCCCGGCCCCACCGTCAACCCGTACCACCCGGGCCACAGCCCGGGCGGCTCGTCGAGCGGTTCCGCCGCGGCGGTGGCGGCGCGCCTCGTCCATGTCGCGCTCGGCACCCAGACCGGCGGATCGGTGATCCGGCCCGGCGCCTATTGCGGCATCTTCGCCCTCAAGCCCAGCTTCGGCCTGGTCCCGCGCGAGGGCGTGAAGCCCCTGTCGGAATCCCTCGACACGATCGGCTGGTACGGCCGCTCGGTCGCGGACCTGGCGCTGGTCCTGTCGGTCTTCCTGGCCGAGCCGGTGACGCCGCCGCCCCAGCGCCTGCGCATCGGCCTCTGCCTGCAGCCGCCCTGGTCGGCCGCGACCGGCCCGATGCGCGCGGCCATCCGCAAGGCCGCACGTCGCCTGGAAGGCGTTGGCCACATCGTCGCCCCGTTCGGCCACGAGCCCATGCTGGAGCCGCTGCACCCGGTCTGCGACGACATCATGAGCGTCGACGCCGCCCGCTCGCTGCGGCTGGAGAAGCTGCACCACGCCGACCGCCTGAGCGCGCGCCTGCAGGAGCGGATCGCGATCGGCGAGCGGATCTCGACCGACCGGGAACGCACCACCCGCCGCATCGCGGAGCAGGCCCGCCGCGACTTCGACCACATCCTGGGCGGCTGGGACGCGATCCTGACCGCGCCGTCGCCCGGCGAGGCGCCGGAAGGGCTGGCGACCACCGGCTCCCCCGTCTTCAACAAGCTGTGGACGCTGCTGGGGGTGCCTTGCGTGAACATCCCGTTCGGCCGCGGGCCCAAGGGGCTGCCGCTCGGCATCCAGCTGGTCGGCCGTCGCCTCGACGACGCCCGCCTGCTGGCCGTCGCCGCGACGGTGGCCGACGTGCTGGAGGCCGAGGCTTGACCCTGCCCGGGCGCAACCCAGCCATGAGAGATAGGTGATTCCGGCGATCCGGGCGGCGGCGTAGATCTGGCGCCGCCCTCCTTCCTGCCCCCCGCGTTCCGTCCCATGTTCTTCAGACCCATCCTCGCCGGCGCCACCGTGCGCGACCGGATCGTCGCCTGCGTCGGCGCGCTGGCCGGCATCGCGCTGACCGCCTATGCCACGAGCCTGATCTCGGCGGCGGCCGCCCTGCCCCTGCCCTTGCTGGCGGCGCCGATGGGCGCATCGGCCCTGCTGCTGTTCGCGGTGCCGGCGAGCCCGCTCGCCCAGCCCTGGTCGATCGTCGGCGGCAACGTCATCTCCACCCTGGTCGGCATCGCGGTCTGCCGGACGGTCCCGGACCCGATGATCGCCGCCGGGACGGCGGTCGCACTCGCCATCGCCGCCATGTCGGTCGCCCGCTGCCTGCACCCGCCGGGCGGGGCCGCCGCGCTGACCATGGTGCTCGGCGGCCCGGCGGTCGCCGCCCAGGGACTGCTGCCGGCCGTGGCGCCGATCGCCCTCGACTCCCTGCTGCTGGTCGCGCTCGGCTGGCTCTTCCACCGCCTTTCCGGGCACGCCTACCCGCATGTGCCGGCGACGGCGCCGGTCAATCCGCACGGCACCCGCGATGCGCCGCCGCAGCTGCGTTCCGGCTTTCGCGACGAGGATGTGGACGCGGCCCTGGCGGATCTGGGCGAGACCTTCGACATCGACCGCGCCGATCTCGACCGCCTGCTCAGGCGGGTGGAACTGCGCGCCGTGCAGCGCGAGCAGGGCGCGCTCGCCTGTGCGGACATCATGTCCCGCGACGTCGTCTCGGTTCCGGCGGACGCCCCGCCCGAGGCGGCGCGGACCCTGCTGCTCCAGCACGGGGTGCGGACGTTGCCGGTGGTCGATCCGGACCGGCGCGTGGTGGGATCGATCGGCCTGCGGGAGCTGTTCGGCCCGGGCGAGCGGGTGGCGGACCGCATGTCGAGGGCCGCGACCACGACGCCGGGACGCCCTGCCCTCGACCTGCTCCCGGCCCTGACCGACGGCCGGACCCACGCGGTGATCGTGCTCGACGGCCAATCCCGGATCGCCGGCATCGTCACCCAGACGGACCTGCTGGCCGCGCTGTCCCGTCCCCGGCCGCAGGCCCCGGCCGGCCGGTAGCGGCCCGGGCCGGGGCGGTCCCCCGGCCCGGGCAAACGGCCTGGCGTCAGTCGATCTCGAACCGGATGCCCTGGGCGAGCGGCAGCGCGGTCGAGTAGTTGATGGTGTTGGTGGCGCGGCGCATGTAGCCCTTCCAGGCGTCGCTGCCGGATTCCCGGCCGCCGCCCGTTTCCTTCTCGCCGCCGAAGGCGCCGCCGATCTCGGCCCCGCTCGGGCCGATGTTGACGTTGACGATGCCGCAGTCGCTGCCGGCCGCCGACATGAAGCGCTCGGCCTCGCGCAGGTCGGTCGTGAAGATCGACGAGGCCAGCCCCTGCGGCACGGCGTTGTGCAGGGCGATCGCCTCGTCCAGGTCGCTGTAGCGCAGCACGTAGAGGATCGGCGCGAAGGTCTCGTGGCGGACGATCGCCGACTGGGCCGGCATCTCCACCAGGGCCGGGGCGACGTACCAGGCATCGGGGAAGCGGTCGGCGAGCGCCCGGGCACCGCCATGGACGGTGCCGCCCTCGGCCTTGGCCTGGGCCAGCGCCGCCTGCATCCCGTCATAGGCGGCACGGTCGATCAGCGGGCCGATCAGGGTACCGGCCTCCAGCGGGTCGCCGATCGGCAGGCGGCCGTAGATGGACGCCAGCCGCGGCACCAGCCGGTCGTAGACGCTCTCGTGGACGATGATCCGGCGCAGCGTCGTGCAGCGCTGCCCGCAGGTGCCGACGGCGGCGAAGGTGATGCCGCGCTCGGCCAGGGACAGGTCGGCCGAGGGCGCCACGATCATGCCGTTGTTGCCGCCCAGCTCCAGGATCGAGCGGCCGAAGCGCGCCGCCACCCGGGGTGCCACCGCGCGGCCCATGCGGGTCGAGCCGGTCGCGCTGACGATCGGCACCCGCGGGTCGTCGACCAGCGCCTGGCCCACGTCGCCCGCGCCGATGACCAGGCTGGCGAGGCCGGGCGGCAGGCCCATCTCCGCCGCCGTGCGGTCGAACAGCGCCTGGCAGGCGAGCGCGGTGAGCGGCGTCTTCTCCGACGGCTTCCACACCACCGTGTCGCCGCAGACCAGCGCCAGCATGGTGTTCCACGACCAGACCGCGACCGGGAAATTGAAAGCGGTGATGACCGCGACCGGCCCGGCCGGATGCCACGTCTCCATCATGCGATGGCCCGGCCGCTCGGTGGCGATGGTGAGGCCGTAGAGCTGCCGCGACAGGCCGACCGCGAAGTCGCAGATGTCGATCATCTCCTGGACCTCGCCCAGGCCCTCCTGGACGATCTTGCCCGCTTCCAGGCTGACCAGCCGGCCGAGATCGTCCTTGTGGGCGCGCAGGGCCTCGCCCAGGCGGCGCACCAGCTCGCCGCGCTGCGGGGCGGGCACGCTGCGCCAGGTCTCGAACGCGGCCGCGGCCCGGGCGACCGCGTCCTCGACCTCGGCCGGCCCCTGCATGGCGACCCGGCCGATCACGGCCCCGTCGATCGGCGAGCGCACGACCAGCGCGCCATCCCTGTAGGCGGCCGGCGCGACGCCCAGGCGCTGGAGGACGGAATGGGCCTCGGCGGCGGTATCGGTCATCGTGGGTATTCCTTCTCGGGTGGGGCGCTCCCTCATAAGCGGTGGCGTGCCCGGAAGGAAGAGGTGGCGCGCGCGCCCTACAGCGCCCGGGCGGCGTTGCCCTTCATCAGGATGGGGCCGGTGGGACGGCCGGTGGGCGAGCCGGTGCGCGGCTCCAGGGTGATCTCGAACAGCTGGTCGGGGCGGGTGCGCGGCAGGTCGCCGACATTGAGCCGCACGGTGCGGGCCCGGTCGAGCAGGCCGATCGAGACCGGCCCGCGGGCGCGGTCCCACAGGGTCCAGATCTCCAGCGCGCGGTCGGGCGGCACGGCGATCGCGTCGAGCGGCACCAGCTCCGCCCGGCCGTCGGCGAAGGCGTTGACCACGGCGGCCGGCCGGTTGGCATCCGTCACCAGGATCGCGACGAAGACCGGCGCGGTCGCCCGCTGCTGCCACAGCAGGCCCGCGCCCAGCGCCAGGACGAGCGAGGCCAGGGCCCCGGCCAGGCCGGCCGCGCGCCAGAAGGCAAGGCTCTGCCAGAGGCCGGCGAAGGAGGACGGCCGGGCCGCCGCGCGACGCGCAGGCGACGCCAGGCCGTGCTCGATGCGTGCCCACAGCCCGTCCGGCACGGGCTCGGCCGGCGTCGTGCGGTCGAATTCCGCGAACCGCTCCCGCCAGGCCGCGACGGCCTGGGCGAAACCGGCATCCTCGACCGCCAGGCGCAGCGCCTGTTCCTCCTCGGCGCCGTCGAGCAGACCCAGCACATGCTCGGCCGCGAGGCGATCGCGCTCCTCGGCCGTCACGCCATGCACTCCTTGAGCGCCGCCAGGGAGCGGCGGATCCACGACTTGACGGTACCGAGCGGCACCCCCAGCCGGCCCGCCAGCTCGCCATGGCTCAGCCCCTGGACATAGGCCAGGACGACGACATGCCGGCGGTTGGGATCGAGCCCGTCGAGGCAGCGGCGCAGGCGTCCGCCCTCCGACAGGCGCAGGACCGCGCTCTCCGGTCCCTCCTCCTCGCTGACCAGGCCCATCGGCTCGAAATCGTCCACCAGGTCGACCCGGCCCTCGCCGCGCAGGACCGAAAGGGCGCGGTTGCGCAGGATGGCGTAGAGCCAAGCATGCCCGTCGCCGCGTGCCGGGTCGAAGCTGGCCGCGCGCTGCCAGACCAGCAGGAAGGTGTCGTGCACCACCTCCTCGGCGACGGCGCGCCGCCGGACCAGGCGCAGCGCCACCCCCAGCATGCGCGCGGCCTCGCGGTCGTAGATGCCGCGCAGCGCCGCGCGATCCCCGCCCGCGCAGCGGCTGAGGGCGAGCGACAGCGGATCGCCACGCCCCCGCGGCTCCATCGGCTCCGGTCGATCGCTCGGCGCGGTCACCCGCCACTCCTTGGGAACGCCATGCATGGCGAGCTTACACCGGATGTCCGGCCCCGGATGCAAGCGCCGGATTTTTTCGGCCGCTCCCGCATCCGCCGGCGAGGGTGGCGAGTAGTGGCTGCCGGGATCGCAACGGCGGTCCGCAACCTACAGGGAGAGTCCCCCATGGCGCTTCGCATCCTGACCCTTTCGCTGCTGGCTTCCACCACGCTCGCAGCCGGCGCCCAGATCCAGGGCGCAGCGGCCCAGAGCGCAGCGGTCCAGACCGTCGCGGCCCTGGTCGGCGACCGGACCATCGCCATCGTCGATGCCGCGGCGAAGAAGGTCACCCGGACGATGACGGTCGGCGGGATCTCCGGCCGGCTGGCCGGCATCGACGTGCGGCCCGCCGACGGCATGCTCTACGGCGTGGTCGAAGACGGCACGGTGGTGACGATCGACACCAGGTCCGGCAAGGCGACCATGAAGAGCAGGCTGGAGATGATGATCCCGCCCGGCACGGCGGCCACCGTCGACTTCAACCCCGTGGCCGACCGGCTGCGCCTGATGGGCACCGACGGCATGAACCTGCGCGCCAACGTCGACGACGGGAAGGTGGTCCGGGACGGGCAGCTCAGGTTCGCCGACGGCGACATGCACAAGGGCGAGACGCCGATGGTCACGGCCGGCGCCTACACCAATTCCTTCAAGGGCACCAAGGAGACGGTGCTCTACGACATCGACGGCAAGATCGGCGCGCTGCTGCGCCAGGCCCCGCCCAACGACGGCGTCCTCAACGCCATCGGCAAGCTCGGCGTGAAGGCGGACAAGGCCGCGTTCGACATCGTGTCGGACGGCCAGGGCGGCAACGCCGCCTGGCTGATGGCCGGCGGGACGCTCTACAAGGTCGACCTTGCCACGGGCAAGGCGACCAAGGCGGCCGAGATCAAGGGCGTGAAGGGCACGGTGCGCGACATCGCCGCCCTGCCGAAGATGATGTAGCGCGGCAACAGCGGGGGCTGCCCGGGGTCCAGGCCCCCGGCAGCCCTTCTATCGACGGACCATGCGTGATAGGTGGTCTGCGCGAGATTGCCCGGAAGCAAACGGCCCATGGATCAGAACCACCCCACCGCGCTGCTCGGCCAGGACGAACCGCTCGCCCCCGCGCCCGAGAGCGACCGCGGGGCACGGGTGTCGGCCGGGCGGCCCGCCCGGCGGCTGCGGCGGGACGACTGGATCGATGCCCGCTTGCGTTCGCTGTACGATGCGGTGGCAGCGGAGCCCCTGCCGCCCGAGCTGCAGGCGATGGTCGACAAGCTCCTGGAAGAGCCGCAACCACCCGCCCGCTGAGGCCTGTATTCCCCTGATCCGCGCCACGCGCTGGTCCAGCGCCGGCAGTTCAACTCTTCACCGGATTTACCCCCGCCTCGCCCCCGCATAGGCTGCCCCGATCCTTGCGGGGGGCTGCGGCATGGCGACCACCACCGTGCATTTCGCGACCAATCGGGACGAGACGATGGCCGGCGAGGCGATCGTCGGCTTCGGCGAGCACCTCAACCCGAAATCGCCCCTCTGGCTGCGCTACGGCGCGGCCGACATGGCGTCCGGCCGGCGCCGGCCGCCCACCTTCACGCTCCATCAGCTGCGGGTTGCGCCGGAGAGCATCCCGGGCGTCACCGCCGAGGCCGGCACGCAGCCGCTGCTGGGCAGCGCGCTGGTGTTCGAGGGGCTGCGCCGGCGCCTGATCGAGAACGACGCCGACCTGGTGATGATGCTGCACGGCTTCGCCTGCAACTTCGAGAACGCGCTCGCCAACGCGGCCGAGATCAAGACCGGCTGGGGCACGGCCGGGGAGCCGCTGGAGACGGCGATCTTCTCGTGGCCGGCCGACGGCGACGTCACCCCCTTCATCCAGTACGCCTCGGATCGCGACGACGCCCGCTCCTCGGCCAAGGCGGTGGCGCGGTCGCTGATGCGCTTCATGGAGTATGTCCGGGCGCTGCCGGCCGACCAGTGGTGCGGGCGGCAGGTCCACCTGGTCGCCCACAGCATGGGCAACTACATGCTGCGCCACGCCCTGCAGGCGATGCTGTCGGACCTCGGCCGGCGCACGCTGCCGCGCATCTTCAAGAACATCTTCCTGATGGCGGCCGACGAGGACGACGACGCCTTCGAGGACGAGCGCAAGCTGAAGCGGCTGCCCGAGCTGGCCGAGGCGGTGCATGTCTATTTCGCCCGCAACGATCGTGCGCTCACCATCAGCGACCTGACCAAGGGCAACCCCGACCGGCTCGGTTCGACCGGGCCGCGCACCCTGACCTCGCTGCCCCACAAGGTGACCCTGGTCGACTGCACCCGGGTGTCCGCCACCTCGCCGCTGACCGACGCCGGCCACCAGTATTATCGCAAGCGCCCCGAGGTGATCGCCGACATCCGCCAGGTGCTGGCGGGCACCGCGCCCGAGGACGTGGCCGGGCGCGACTGGATCGAATCGCGCCGCTGCTTTCAGATCCGCGAGGCGTAGCGCCTGCCCCGGCCTGCCGCCCGCCTCGGCCGGCGGGAACCAAGACCGTCGCAGCCGGTTCTGATTCGAAATGGAACTCAGCCGGCGCGACATCCATGACCTATGACCACCGCTGGGACAGCCGCCTGGCCGTGAACCCCGTTCACGCCACGCTGCAGGCCTTTCCCATCGCCTGCTTCAGCCTGACCGTGCTGACGGACATCGCCTACTGGCGAACGCTGAACCTCCTGTGGCTCCACTTCTCGGAATGGCTCCTGCTGGCGGGCCTGGTCTTCGGGATCCTGGCGGCATTGGCCCGCATGGTCGACGGCCTCGTCCGCAGGATCCGACCCTCGTGGCCTGCGGCCATCGGCGGCCTCGTGGTGCTGCTGCTGGCCGCGCTCAACAGCTTCATCCACACCGCCGATGGCTGGACGGCCGTGGTTCCCTACGGCCTCACGGTCTCGGCCCTGACCGTGCTGGCGATGATCGCCACCGGGTGGCTCGGGCGGAGGGAGGCGCGCCATGTCTAGGATCGCATCCCTTCCCGCCATCGCGCTGGCCGGCGGCTGCCTGTTGCTTGCCGGCTGCGGCGAGGATGATTTCGACGTCACCCGGCAATATGGGCCCGACCCGGTCCTGCCGGCGCCGGCGACGGGCCTGCTGCCCGACCTGAAGGTGGCGGAGGTGGTGGGCTGGCAGGACGGGCAGACGCCGACCGTCCCCGACGGGCTGGTCGTCACCGCCTATGCCCGGGACCTGGCGAACCCGCGCACGGTCCACACCCTGCCGAACGGCGACGTGCTGGTGGTCCAGTCGAAGGCGCCGCCCGGCAAGCCGCTCAACCGCCCCAAGGACATCATCCGCGGCATGATCATGGCGATGGCCGCGGGCAGCGGCGGCGGCGGCAAGGACACCAACCTCATCACGCTCCTGCGCGACACGGACCGGGACGGACAGGTCGACGCGCGCAGCGACCTCCTGACCGGCCTGACGTCGCCCTTCGGCGTGGCGTGGTACCAGGGCACCCTATATGTCGCCGCCGCCGATGCCATCCTCGCCTATCCCTACGCGCTCGGGCAGTCGCGGATCGATGCCCCGCCGACCGTCCTGACCCCGCTGCCGGGCGGGCCGATCAACCATCACTGGACCAAGGACCTGGCCCTCAGCCCGGACGGGCGCTTCCTCTACGCCTCGGTCGGCTCGAACTCCAATGCCGGCGAGCGCGGGATCGAGGCCGAGAAGGGGCGCGCGGCCATCTGGCAGGTCGACCGCGCCACCGGCGCCGCCCGCGTGTTCGCGTCGGGCCTGCGCAATCCCAACGGGCTGAACATCCATCCCGAGACCGGCGCGCTGTGGACCGTCGTCAACGAGCGCGACGAGCTCGGCCCCAACCTGGTGCCCGACTACCTGACCTCGGTGCGCGAAGGCGGCTTCTACGGCTGGCCGTGGAGCTACTACGGGCAGCATGTCGACCGGCGGGTGGCCCCGCCGCGCCCGGATCTCGTCGCCAAGGCCATCCGGCCCGACTATGCGCTGACCAGCCACGTCGCGGCGCTGGGCCTGGCCTTCACCAACGATTCCGCGATGCCGGAGGCCTACCGGAACGGCGCCTTCGTCGGCAACCGGGGCAGCTGGAACCGCAGCGCCTTCAACGGCTACAAGGTCATCTACATCCCGTTCACCGACGGCCGGCCGTCCGGCATGCCCCAGGACGTGGTGACCGGCTTCCTCGACGGCGACCGGGCGCGGGGCCGGCCGGTCGGCCTGGCGATCGACGGCACCGGCGCCCTGCTGATCGCCGACGACGCCGGCAACACGGTCTGGCGGGTGGCGGCGGCCGACGGCTCGGTCACGCCGCAGCCCATCCCGAGCGACCGGGTCGCGGGCGAGGCCGGCACGGGAACGCAGGCGACCACCACCCCGCCCCCGATCGATGCTGCGCGGCCGACCGCGGGCGATCCGCCCCTGCCCTCGCAGACCGACATCGCCCCGGCGGTCGGGCCCGAGGATGGTGCCGCCCGGCCCCGGGCCGCCGAATGACCCTCAGAGCCAGCCGCGGCGCTTGAACCAGTAGTAGGGCACGATCGCCGACACCACCATGGTGGCAAGCGCGAAGGGATAGCCGAAGGCCCAGCGCAGCTCCGGCATGGCCTCGAAGTTCATGCCGTAGATGGTGCCGACCAGCGTCGGCGGCAGGAACAGCACGGCCGCCACCGAGAAGACCTTGATGATCGAGTTCTGCTCCAGGTTGATCAGCCCGAGCGTGGCCTCGTGCAGGAAGCTGATCTGCTGCTCCAGCTGGATCTCGTAGGTGGTGAGCGAGGCGAGGTCGCGGGCGACCGCCTTGATGCGCGCGGAGACCCCGCCCTTCAGCCAGCCGTCCGCCCCCTGGCGCAGGAAGGGCAGGATGCGCCCGAAGCTGAGCAGGCTCTCGCGCAGGATGGCGAGCAGCTGGTTCTTGCGGCCGAGGCGGCGGATCAGCGCCTGCAGGTCGGGCCGGGGCGCAGGCGCGCCATCAGCGGGCGCCTCGTCGTAGAAGATGGCGGTCGAGCACGAGCGCAGGTCGCTCGCCACCTGTTCCAGCACGTCGGCGATCCGCTCGACGAAGCTTTCCAGCAGCGACAGCAGGATGGCCGGCGCCGTCAGGTTCTCCTCCGGATGCCGGGCAAGCCGGGTCTCGAAATTGCGGAACGGCATCGGGTCGGAATAGCGCACGGTGACCAGGTGGTCCGCCGTCAGCAGGAAGGTGACGTCGGAACGGTTGGGCCGGTCCTCGGCGACGCCGTCGATCACGACCGCGGTCATGACGATGGCCGAGCCTTCGCGGTAGAGGCGCGCCGATTCCTCGATCTCGGACATTTCCTGGCGGGTCGGGACCTGGAGGCCGAGCAGCCCCTCGACCGCCAGCTCCTCGTCCCGCGTCGGGCCGGCGAGGTCGATCCAGCGCACCTCGCCGATGCCGGGCCGGGCGTCGGCGGCGAACCGGACGGGCCGGCCCCCGGCCAGGCCGTGGTAGGTGATCACGGCACGGGGGCCGCGACGGGCGGCGCCATCGAGACCTGCTGGCGCGGGCCGGCGTCGGTGAGATCGCCGATGGCGGCGATGCACAGGCCGATCACCGGCACGAAGACGGTGCCGATGCAGATGGCCAGCACCATCCCGACATCGGACCGGCGACGAGAACCGGACGCGGCCGCGGGACCGCGTCCCCGAAGGATCGAAGCGTTCATGGCGGTTCTCCTGCGGGCGGCCGTCTGCGGCCGACCGGGAGAGGCCGATCAGCCGATCGGCACGCCCTGGCAGGCCGAGAACGACACGCCCGATCGACTGTATGGGTCGGTTGGCATGGGTTCCTGTTCCTGGATCACCGCGAGTCCGCAGGGCGGCCGCGCGGTGCCCGTCACTTGTCTCTTTGCGCGCCCGCAGTCAAGGGGATTCGGGCCGATCCCCGGGCCAATTCTACAGCCCGTACACTCGCTCCGCCGTCCCGGCGAAGAGGGCCTTCTTCTCGCTCGCCGAAGCGCCGGCGGCGATGCGCTTGAAGGCGTTCCACAGGGTGGCGTAGCCGATGCCCATCTTCTCGACCGGGAAGTTGCTCTCGAACAGGCAGCGGTCGGCGCCGAACAGCTCGATGCAGGTCTCGATGTAGGGCCCCCACAGGCGGGCGAGCTCCGCCGAATCGGGCGGTGCGGCCCGCGTGCGGTAGTCGTAGGCGGCCAGCCGCATCATCATCCCGCCCAGCTTGACCGAGACGTTGGGGCAGCGGGCGAGCGCGGTCATCCCGGCCTTCCAGGTCTGGAAGACCTCGTCGCGCCGGCCGGCATAGGGGCCGTAGCCGAGCGGCCCGCCGCAATGGCCGAGCACCAGGTTGGCGTCGGGCATCGCCTCGGCCAGGTCGAGCGCCTCACCCAGCTGGGGATGGAACACCCACAGGTCGTAGGCCAGGCCCATCGCCGTCAGTCGCTCCAGGCCGCGGCGGAAGTCGGGCCGGGCCAGCAGGTGCGGCTCGGGGCAGCCGCTGCCGATGACCGGGTCGGCGTCGTGGGAGGCCTGCTGGCGGATGCCGCAGAAGCGCCCGCCGCCGGCGCGCACCAGGGCCTCCAGCACCGGCTCGACCGCGTCGCCCAGCCGGAGGTCGGCATGGCCGACGATCCCGGCCGCGACCCGGGTCGGGCCGTAGAGGCCGCTGTCGCTCATGGCGGCGATCCCGGCCACGAACTCCACCTCGCCGACCGGGCGCATCTCGACCGGGCCGGCGGCGCGGTACATGGCGTGGCATTCGATGAACACGGTGGCGACGACGTTGTGGCCGGTGTTCAGGTCGGCCAGCAGCTCGGGCAGGAAGTAGGGATGGTCGGGGCGATGCCAGAGATGGTGGTGGGCGTCGACGATCGGCAGCTCGGGCTCCAGGATCGGCTCGGGCGGGGCCTTGGCCAGCCAAGTCTCGTCGGGGGCGAAGATGCGTCCGTACTGGGTCTCGGACGGGGCCTTTTCCATGGTCGTTGCGTTCCCTCGGGGGTTCGGGCCGGCGGGGCCCGTTGCCGGCAGTACCGCACGGACGGCCGAGCCGGTTCAAGGCGGAACCGGGCCCGATCCGTGCACCATCCTCCCCTGTCCGGCCGCCGCGGCACCGCCTATGATGCCGGTCCGCGCGCCGCCGTCCGGCCGCGTCGTACCGCAGGCGCAAGGGCCTTTCCCCCGGTGTTCGATCGCTACTACCTCCGCCGCCTCGAGAACGACCTGGATGCCTGGGCCGAGAACGGCTGGGTGACGCAGGACGGTGCCGCCCGGATCCGCCGCCATGTCGAGGCCGGTGCCGGCCGCACCCGCCTGCCCGGCGTGCTGGGCGCGCTCGGCGCATTGCTGATCGCCGCCAGCTTCTTCGCCTTCATCGCCGCCAACTGGGACGGCGTGCCGCGGATCGGCCGGGTCGGCCTCGTCTACCTGCTGCTGGGCGCCACGCTCGCCGGCGCCTGGGGGATGGCCCGGGCGCAGATGCGCAACGGCGCCGACAGCGCCACCACCCTGGCGACGCTCGTCTTCGCCGGCGGCGTGGCGCTGATCGGGCAGATGTACCACCTGCCGGCCGACTGGCCGGGGGGCGCGCTGCTGGTCGGCATCGGCGCCCTGGTCGCGGCCTTCCTCGGCCGGTCGCGGGGCGCGCTGGTGGTCGCCTGTGCCGCGATCGGCATCTGGACCTTCGGCCGCATCACCGGGACGGACGGGGCGACCCACCTCGCCTTCTGGCCGGTCTTCGCGCTCGCCGCCTGGCTCGGCGCGTCGCGACCGGGCATGCTGTCCCGCCATGCCGTCGTGCTGCTGCTGGGCGGCCATCTCGGCACCTGGCTCGTGACCTTTCCGCTCGGCAGCGGCGGCGAGTGGTCGCGCGCGGCGATCGCCATGGGGCTGGCATCCGGCTTCGCGGCGGCGGGCTTCGCGCTCGCCCGCCTCTCGCCGGCCTTCGGGCGGACGCTGGCCCACTGGTCGATCTGGGTCTTCGCCACCCTGCTCTGCCTGTTCAACTTCGTCGCGGGCGAGAGCCGGTCGCTGGAACGCGACGGCCTGGCCGGCATCGCCGTGCTGGCGCTGATGGCCGGCGCGATCCTGCCGGTCGCGGTGATCGTCGTGGCAGAGGACCGCCGCGCCGCGGCCCTGCTGGCGGCCGCCATGCTGCCCGGGCTGGCCATCATCCCGGCCGTTCTGGCCCTGCCGGCGGCGGCCGAACTGGTGGTGCCGGTCCTGGCGCTGGCCGGCAGCGTCGCCCTGGTCGGAGCCGGCCTGTTCGCCGCCAGCCGGCCGATCGCGGCCGCCGGCTACACCGCCTTCGGCGCGATCGTCCTGTGGCTGATGCACCGCACCATCGGCTCGCTGCTCGACCAGTCGCTGTTCTTCCTTGCCGCCGGCATCGTCCTGCTGGCGTTCGGCTGGGGCGCGCGCCGCCTGATCGGCGCCACCGCCGCCCCGGCGAGGGCACCATGAGCCGGCGCCTGGCCGAGCGCCTGTCGCTCGACCGGCTGGCCGCCCGCCTGCCGGCCGGCCTGCGCTACGCCCTCTGCTTCCTGGTCCTGGGCGGCCTCCTGGCGACGATGATCGGCCATCGCGCCATGATCCTGCGCAACGGGACGGAGGTGCGGCTGGCGATCGTGCCGGTCGACCCGCGCGACCTCTTCCGCGGCGACTACGTCATCCTGACCTACGACATCAGCGAGCTGCGCCTCGACCGGATCGCCGGTGACAAGGCGTTCCGGCGCGGCGACCCGATCTTCGTCACGCTGCGGCCCGGCCCGGACGGCCGGGCGGCGGCGATCGCCGCCCACCGCCGCGCGCCCGCCGCGGCCCCCGACACCGTCCTGCAGGGCCAGGTCGCCTACAGCGGCCAGCATGCCCGCCTGCCGGGCGAGCGCGAGGGCTGCGCCAGCACCGCCGGCTGCGTCATCGTCGGCGTCGACTACGGCATCGAGAGCTACTTCGTGCCGGAGGGCGAGGGCCGCGCCATCGAGACCACCGAGAAGAGCCGGCTGGAGGTGGTGGCCGCCGTCTCCGCCTCCGGCGAGGCCGCGATCAAGCGGCTGATGCTCGACGGCCGGATGCTCTACACCGAACCGCTCTACTGACCGCCATCCCTGCAGGTCCTGCCATGAAGATCGTCGTCGCGGCGTTCAGCCACGAGACCAACAGCTTCTCGCCCGTGCCGACCACGCTCGACCGCTTCGGCGTCGGCTCCGGCCCCTATTTCGGCCCCGCCGCCCGCGCCGCGTCCGAGAAGATCGGCATGCCGATCGCCGCCTTCATCCGCCTGGCGGAGGCCGCCGGCGCCACCGTCGTCACGCCCGTGGCCGCCCGCTGCAGCCCGAGCGCGCCGGTCGACGCCGCCGCCTACGAGACGATCTGCGGGGCGATCCTGGACGCGGTGCGCGAGGGCTGCGACGCCGTCCTGCTCGACCTGCACGGCGCCATGATCGCCGAGCAGGCCGACGACGGCGAGGGCGAGCTGCTGGGCCGCATCCGCGCGCTCCGGCCCGGCCTGCCGATCGGCGTGGCGCTCGACTTCCACACGAACCTGACCGCCGCCATGGTCGACAACGCGACCGTCGCGGTCGGCTACCGCACCTATCCGCACCTCGACATGTACGAGACCGGCGAGCGCGCCGGCCGCCTGTTCCTGGACGCGCTGGCCGGCCGGGTGCGGCCGGTGATGGCGTGGGGCAACGCGCCGATGCTGCCGCACACCCTGAAGCAGGACACCAACGACGAGCCGATGCGCGGGCTGATGGTGCTGGCCGCCGCGGCCGAGAACGAGCCCGGCATCCTGGCGGTGACGATGTTCGCGGGCTTCCCGCTCGCCGACACGGCCGGGGCCGGCCTGTCCGTGCTGGTGGTGGCCGACGGCGATCGCGCCCGGGCCGAGGCGGTGCGCGACCGGCTGCTGGCCGCCGCCTGGGCCGTGCGCGAGGGCCTCGTCTACCGCGGCCGCCCGCTCGCCGACAGCGTGGCCGAGGCGGCCCGCCTGGCGGACGGCCCGGGCCGGGGGCCGGTGCTGCTGATCGACCATGCCGACAACTGCAATTCCGGCGGCACGCTCGATTCGATGAGCGTCGTCGCCGAGGCGATCCGCCAGGGCCTGGACGACGTCGCGGTGGCCCCGGTGTGCGACCCCGACGCGGTGGCGGCCTTGCTGGCGGCCGGGGTCGGCGCCACCGTCACCATCGACATCGGCGGCAAGATGGCCTGCCCGACGCTCGCCGAGCAGCCGGCGCCCCTGCGCCTGACCGGCACCGTCGGCGCCGTCAGCGACGGGCTGCTGACGGTGACCGGGCCGGTCTTCACCGGCACGCTGGTCAACATGGGCCCGTCGGTGCGCTTCGACGCGGGCGGCGTGTCGCTGGTCGTCACCAGCCGGCGGATCGAGCCCTACGATCTGGGCGTGTTCCAGTCGCTCGGCATCGAGCCGGCGGAGCGGCGCTTCCTGATCCTGAAGTCGCGCATCCAGTACAAGCCGACCTTCGTGCCGATCGCCCGCGGCGTGGTGGAATGCGACGGGGTCGGCGTCGCCAGCTCCGACTATTCGCTGTTCCGCTTCCAGCGGCTGCGGCGGCCCATCTATCCGATCGACGACGGGGTCGAGTTCTCCCCGCCAGGCTGAGCCTTCAAACCAGGCTTAGCCTTCCAGAACAGCAGAGAAACACCCGAAAAGGGGGAGGAAACGATGCGCAACCACGGACGCCCCGGCGAAGGGGTGGAGTCGACCTATGCCTGGATGCGGCTGGTCGCGTGCCTGGCGCTGGGTGCGCTGGGCGGGGTCGGCATGTGGTCGGTCGTGGTCGTGCTGCCGCAGGTGCAGGCGGAATTCGGCGTCGACCGCGGCAGCGCCTCGATCCCCTACACCGCGGTGATGCTGGGATTCGCGTTCGGCGGCGTCTTCATGGGCCGGATCGCCGACCGCTTCGGCATCGTCGTCCCCGTGCTGATCGGCGCAGCCGCGCTCGGCCTCGGCTATTTCGGGGCGGCCCATTCGACCAGCCTGTGGCAGTTCGCGCTCTGCCACGGGCTGCTGATCGGCTTCCTCGGCACCTCGACCGTGTTCGGGCCGCTGATCGCCGACGTCTCGCACTGGTTCAGCCGCAACCGCGGCATCGCGGTCGGCATCTGCGCCAGCGGCAGCTACTTCGCCGGGACGATCTGGCCGACGGCGATCCAGTGGATGACCGCGGACATGGGCTGGCGCACCGCCTACATGGTGGTCGGTAGCGTCTGCTTCGTCGGCATGCTGCCGCTGGCGCTGGCATTGCGCCGGCCGGTGCCGCACCAGCGCCCGGCGCCGGCCGCAGCGCCGGACCGCAGCGGCCGGGCGCTGTCGCCCAACCGGCTGCAGCTCCTGCTCGTCGTCGCCGGCATCACCTGCTGCCTCGCCATGTCGATGCCGCAGGTGCACATCGTCGCCTATTGCGGCGACCTCGGCTACGGCGTGGCGCGCGGGGCGGAGATGCTGTCGCTGATGCTGGGCTTCGGCATCGTCAGCCGGCTCGCGTCCGGCTGGATCTCCGACCATATCGGCGGAGTGCGCACCCTGCTGCTGGGCTCGGTCCTGCAGGGCCTGACGCTGTTCTTCTACCTGCCGTTCGACGGGCTGACCTCGCTCTACGTCGTCTCGGCCCTGTTCGGCCTGGCCCAGGGCGGGATCGTGCCCAGCTACGCCATCATCGTGCGCGAATACATGCCGGCGCGCGAGGCCGGCACCCGGGTCGGGCTGGTGCTGATGGCGACCATCGTCGGCATGGCGCTGGGCGGCTGGCTGTCGGGCGTGATCTTCGACCTGACCGGCTCCTACCAGGCGGCCTTCGTCAACGGCATCGTCTGGAACCTGGTCAACGTCTCGATCGGCCTGTGGCTGCTGTCGCGCCGGCCGCCGCGGCTGGCGGCGGCGTGAGGGCTACCGGCGGAAGGGCATCCAGCGGTCCTTGAGGAAGGCCGCGATCTCGTCCAGCGTCGGCCATTGCCCGTACTTGCGGATATGGCCGATCAGGTAGTCGAGATAGGCCTCGCCCAGCGCCTTGGTCAGGCCGCCGGCGACGGCGGCGTTGATGGCGCCGCCGGCCAGCGTGCCGACGCCGGGGATCATCTTCAGCAGCGAGGCCGCGAAGCTGGCCGCGGCCCGGGCGGTGAAGGTGGTGGCGAGCGCCCCCACCACCGACAGGGCCAGGCTCGCCGCCTTGTCCTCGCGCATCTCGACCCCGACGGCACGCGAGATGCCGGCGACCATGCCGACCATGGTCGGGGTCAGGGTCAGCCAGTCGGCGAACGGGATCGGCGTCGCCGCCATCGCCGCGGCCGAGGCCGTCGCCCCGTCGATCACCCGGCGCGCCGCGCGCACCTTGGGCTCGATCGCGACCGACTGGGCGGCGGCGAAGGCGCCGCGGTGCCCGTCCGGCAGCAGCGCCTCGCTCTCCTCCACCAGCCGGCCCAGCCCCTCGGACGGCCGGGTCGCCCCGCCGCGGAAGGTCTTCGAGGCCGCCACCACCCGGACCACGGTGCGGGCGAGCGGCGCCGGCAGCGCCTCGCTCGCGCGCGCTTCCATGCCGCGGTCCTCCCAGCCCTTGGTCAGGACGCAGACGACCGGCACCGAATGCTCGGCCAGCATCCGGGCCAGCGCCACGTCCGCCTCCTCGATCCGGCCCGAGCCGTTGTCGATGCACAGCCACGCCAGGTGGAGCTGGCGGTCGGGCGCGGCCTCGGCGCGGGCGGCGCGGATCGCCGCCTCCAGCGCCGCCCGGCTGCCGGCATAGTCGCCCGGCTGCAGGCCGCGGGTGTCGAGCAGGCGGACGGGGAAGCCCGGGACCTCGTACCACGAGGCCAGCTCGGTGACCGGCCGGCCCACCCCGGTGGCCGCCAGGTCGCGGCCGAAGACGGCGTTGACCAGCGTGCTCTTGCCGGCGCCGGACTTGCCGCAGACCAGGATGTTGCAGGGCGGCATGCGAGCGAAGGCCAGACGCTCGCCCGGCCCCGCCAGACGGTCGATCAACTCGTCCCAGCTGCCGAAGCGCAAGCCGCGGAAGCGCGAGCGGACCTGCTCGACCTTGCCCTCCTCCGCCGCGAGCTCCGGCGCCCCGGCCGGCGGCTCTTCGGCCCCACTCAGGCGGAACGGCGCGAAGCCGAGGCGGGCACGGGTCCGGGCGCGCAGGGCCGCCACCCGGAACACGACCGCCGCGAGCTCGCCGAGCGCGGCCGCCCCGGCCGGCACCGCCACCGTCGCCGCCACCTCCTCGCCCAGGCCGAAGCGGGCCAGGATCGACTGTTCCAGCACGATCCCGGGCGGATCGCGCAGCACCGGCACGCCCAGGCGCCGGGCGGTGTCGGCCAACGCCTCGGCATAGCCGTGGCTGCCGCCCAGCCCGACATGGCGCCCGATCCCCTGCAAGGTGCGGGTCGCCAGGCGGTCGATCGCCTCCGCCAGCAGGTCCGGCCAGCGGCTCGGCCGGTCGGGCGCGTGGGCGACCCGCGGGTTGTCCTGGAACAGGTCCGGCTCCGCCTGGCGCAGCAATGTCGCCAGCGGCAGCAGGTCGCGGTCGGCGCAGAACGCGAACAGCGCCGTCGTGTCGCCCCCCCAGGTGGCGCGCTCGATGTCGGCGGTGAGCGTGGCGACCATCCTATGCCCCACACCCGGGATGGGAGGACGGCTGCGGAACGCTGCTCATGCCGTCCAGACGACGAGATCGCGGCGCCGGGCCGCCTCGATCAGCAGGCGATCGCAGGATGCCACGGGAGCGCCCGTGCGCAGCGCCAATTCGAGATACGCGGCATCATAGGTCGTCAGCCCCTCGTCCCGCGCGAGCTGTCTGGTCCGCCCCCAGGCGCGGTCCGCCGTTTCGGGATCGACCGTGATCGGCAGGCGGGCAAACCGGGCGAGCGAACGGTCGACATAGGCCTCGTCGCAGCGGCCGCGCCGCACGGCGCTGCGCATTGCATTGGCCACCTCCAGCCCCCAGATCGCAGGAACGATCGCCCCTTCGGCGACGACCTGCCGGAGCACCTGCTGGGCCGCGGCCATCTGCTCGTCGGCCAATGCCCACACTACGGTCATCGAGGCGTCGAGAACGATGCTCACTCCCGGCGGCCCTCGTCGATCAGTTCCCGGACCGGGATCCCGCCCAAGCTGTAGTGGCGGCTCTCTTCGATGATCTCCGCCGCGGCCGCCTCCGCGTCGGCCTGTCGCCGGGCGCGCTCGGATACGCGGCGGATCAGGATGTCCCCATCCTGCGTCTCCAGCTCGACGCTCTCGCCTTCGCTCAGCCGCGAGGCGTTGGCGATGTCGAGCGGAATTCTGACCGCGAGGTTCTTTCCCCAGCGGCCGACGATAACCTGCGACATGGCGATCCCTCCGTGCCAAGGATATTCTCACATATTCCAGCATTCCTGAACATGGTGCTGCACCGATGACCTCCAGCCTGGCCGCCAGCATCCTGACACTCCTGCGCGGCTCGCTCGAAGAGCCGATCGCCGATATCGCCAACGCGCTGGTGTCGGAGCAGTTGCTGCGCTGGGCCGGGCACGAGGCGCTGATCGCGATGGGCGCGGCGGCGGCCCTCTACGGGGTCCTGCTGGCGCTGCCGCTGCTGCCGTCGGAGGAATGGGCGGTCCTGGCCGCCTGTTCCATCATCCTCGGCTTCTTCCTTCACCTGGTGTGGTCCGTATGGCCGGCGCTCGCCACCCTGCCCCTGTGGTGGCGGCTGCGGGTCGGCCCGCGGCAGGCGGTGCGCCTGCTGCTGTTCCGCATCGCGTCACGCACCCTGCACGAGCTGGAGGGCGGGCTGGATGCCTGGGCGGCGACGCGGGGGACGGTCGCCCGCAACGCGCTGGCCCTGGCGCAGTGGACGGCCGCCACCCCGACCGACCGCATCGCCTGGCAGCTGGCCGAGGCGCTGGAGCCGCGCATCCTGCGCCACGCGGTGCGCGCCGCCCTGCTGGCGCTGGGGCCGATCACGCTGATGTTCTGGGTCTTCCGCTGGGCGGTCGTCTATGGCGGCCTGCTCGACCAGACCGCCCATCTGGGGCCGATCGACGCCGCCGTCTACCCGTTCGCCGCGCTCATCGACCTTGTCGCCGGCACCGACCTGCGCGGCATGCTCAAGGGCGGCTGAGGCGCCATGTTCCGGGGCTTCGCGGCTCTGGTCGATCCCTTCCGCGACTACGGAAGGTCGCCACCACACCGCTCGCCCTGGCCGTTCCTGCGCGACCACCTGAAGCCGTTCCGGCGCGTCGTGGCGGCGAGCCTCGGGCTCGCCGTCGTCGGCGCTCTCTTCGAGGTGTGGCTGATCGCCTATGCCAGCACGCTTGTCGACCTGCTGGCGGCCGCCCAGCCTGCGACGTTCCTGGTCGAGCATGGCTGGCAGCTGGCCCTGGTGGCGGCGCTCGTCCTGATCGTCCGCCCGCTCGTCCATGGCGTCCGGGAAGCCCTGGACGACCTCGCATTCCGGCCGAACGCGGAGGCCCAGGTCCGCTGGCGCAGCCATCGCCATGTGCTCGGGCAGCCGGTCGCCTGGTTCCGGCGGGATCTTTCGGGGCGCATCGCCAGCGAGGTCCGCGACATCGGCGCCTCGGCGGCCGGCGCGGCCTATGCCGTCATCCATACCCTGTCCTTCGTCACCGTCTATGTCATCGGATCGATCGTCTTCGTCGCGTCGATCGATGTGCGCCTGGCGATGCCGCTGCTCGCTTGGCTCGCCGCGTATCTGGGCCTGATGGCTTATGTGATCCCGCGCCTGCGCCGCGCATCCGAGCGGCACCAGGGCGCGTTCGCGGCCATGACCGGCATGCTGGTCGACAGCTACGCCAACATCGACGTCATCAAGCTGTTCGCCCGGGCCGAGGACGAGGACCGGGAGGCGAAGGAGGGCCTGTCCCGCACGCGCGACGCCTTGGTCGCGGTGCAGGCCCTGGAAGTCACCATCAACACCGTCATGATGGTGCTCGGCAGCCTGCTGCTGGTGGGGCTGACCGGCACCGCCATCCTGCTTTGGCAGGCAGGCGACGCGCCGGTCGGCCTGGTGGCAGCCGCCCTGGCCTTGAGCTTCCGCATCACCGGGCTGGCCGAATGGCTGCTCGACGCGGTCTCCTCGCTCTTTGCCCATGCCGGCGCCTTGCGCCATTCCCTGGCGACCGTGGCCGAGCCCCATGCGCTGACCGATGCCCCCGGCGCGCGCGACCTCGAGATCGCATCCGGCGCCATCGCGTTCGAAGCCGTCGGCTTCCGGTACGGACGACAGGCGGGCGGGCTCGCCGACATCTCGCTCTCGATCGCGCCCGGCGAGAAGATCGGCCTGGTCGGGCCTTCCGGCGCGGGCAAGTCGACGCTCGTCCATCTGCTGCTGCGATTCTTCGATCCGGAGCAGGGCACGATCCGGATCGACGGGCAGGACATCGCCCGGGTGACGCAGGACAGCCTGCGGCGACAGATCGGCATGGTCGCCCAGGACGCGACATTGCTCAACCGGTCGGTGCGGGACAACATCGCCTACGGCCGGCGCGACATCGACGACGGGGCGATCGAGACCTCGGCCCGCCGGGCCAAGGCGGATGGCTTCATCGCGGCGCTGGTCGATGGAGAAGGGCGAAGGGGCTACGACGCCCAGGTCGGGGAGCGTGGCGTGCAGCTCTCGGGCGGCCAGCGGCAGCGCATTGCCCTGGCCCGCGCCTTCCTCAAGGACGCCCCCATCCTCGTTCTCGACGAGGCCACCTCCGCACTCGATTCCCAGGTCGAGGCCGACATCCAGGATGCCCTCTATCGGATGATGGATGGCAAGACCGTCATCGCGATCGCGCACCGGCTGTCCACGCTGGCGCGCATGGACCGTCTCGTCGTCATCGACGAAGGACGGATCGTAGAGATCGGCAGCCACGACACCCTGCTGCGCGCAGGTGGCCTCTATGCGGCGCTGTGGGAGCGGCAGACCGGCGGATACATTCGCTAGAAGCAAGCTCGGCGATGGCCTGACCGGGAGGAAACCACCCGGCTCACCAGCCGTAGGCGGGCCAACCCGTCGCCAGTCCCGGAAGCGGGGCCGGCTCGACCGCCGCCAGCGTCGCCGCGCGCAGCCGATCCAGCCCGTGCCGCGGCACCAGCTCGGCCCCGTCCGTCGCCAGCCGCGGGATGACGCAGACCGGCACGATCGCCGCCAGCCCGGGGATCGCCGTTCGCATCGCCTCGGCCATGCCGCCCGGCACCTCCTCGTCCGCCTCGGACTGGGTCAGGACGCCGATGCAGGGGATGCCCTGGGCGATGAGGGCGCGGGCGAGTGCGGCCTCGGTGCCGTCGGCGGTCGCGGGGTCGGCGCCGAACAGACGGTCGGCGCCGTCGCGCACACAGATCCACGCCGCGTGCGGGCGCGCCGCCGCCGGGGTCCGGCGCAGGCGCGAAGCCAGCTCGGACACCTGGCCCGCGCCGCGCACCAGCTCCAGGCCGACCGTATCGGCCAGCGCCAGCGGCAGGCGCTCTTCCCAGTGCCATGCCAGCCGGACGGTGCGCAGCGGCCCCGCGGCGGCCGGCGCGACCGGGCGCCCCAGCACCGCCCGGATCAGCGTCGTCTTGCCGACCCCGGTCGGCCCCACCACCCAGATCCGCAGCTTGTCGCGGCATTCCGCCGGCACGGTCGCCGACCCGAAGAAGTAGCGCCACGCGCCGCCGGTCGCGGCCAGCACGGCGGCGGCGGCCGCCCAGGCGATCAGCGGGATCGGCATCGCGCCCCGGCGGCCGTCAATGCAGCCGTCAATGCAGCCGGTCCTGGAGGCGGTACCAGGCGCCGACCAGGGGCAGGAACCAGGGCGGCCCGAAATGCCCGCGTATGGCCGGCCAGCCGAAGTCGCGCCAGGGATTGGCGGCCGGGTTGCCGCCCATCACCTCGGCCATCACCCGGCCCATATGGACCGACATCTGCACCCCGTGGCCGCTGTAGCCCATGGAATAGAAGAGGCCGTCCTGCTCGCCCGCGCGCGGGAACCGGTCGGCGGTCATGTCGACCAGGCCGCCCCAGCAATAGTCGATGCGGGTGCCGGCGAGCTGCGGGAAGATCTCCAGCATCGCGCGCTCCAGCACCCGGCCGCTGCGCGCGTCCGAGGTCGGGCTCGACATGGCGAAGCGGGCCCGGCCGCCGAAGATCAGCCGCTCGTCGGGCGAGACGCGGAAATAGTTGCCGATGATCCGGGTCGAGGTCGCGGTCCGCCGGGTCGGCAGGATGGCGTCGATCCGTTCGCGGCCGAGCGGCTCGGTCGCGATCAGGAAGCTGCCGACGGGGATGATGCGGCGGCGGAAATGGAAGAACGGCCCACGCACCGAGGTGCCGGTTGCGAGCAGCACCTGGGCCGCCTCGACGGCGCCGCGCCGGGTGCGCACGCGGTGCCCGCCACCCGGCAGGCGGTCGATCGCGGTCACCGGCGCCTCCTCGTGGATGCGCGCCCCGTTGCGGGCGGCGGCCTCGGCCAGGCCGACGCCGAAGCGGCCGACATGGAGGAGCGCGCTCTTCGGATGGAGGATCGCGCCGTGGAAGGCGCGCGAGCCGATCTCCGCCGCCAGCTCGCCCGCCGACAGCAGGCGGGCCTCCGGGTCGGCCTCGCGCACCAGCGCCGCGTGGCTGCGCGCCAGCTTGTCGTAGTGGGCGGGCTTGGCGGCGAGCTTGATCTTGCCGGCGCGGCGGAAGTCGCAGGCGATCCCCTCCTCCGCCACCAGCGCCTCGACCGAGTCGACGGCCGCGTCATAGGCGCGATAGAGCGCCAGCGCGCGTTCCTCCCCCAGGCTGGCCGCGGTCGCGGCGAAGTCGTGGGCCAAGCCGTTGTTGCAATGGCCGCCGTTGCGCCCGGAGGCCTGGCCGACGACGCGCCCGCCCTCCAGCACGACGACGTCCGCCCCCTTCCGGGCCAGGGCGAGTGCTGCCGACAGGCCGGTGAAGCCGCCGCCGATCACCGCCACGTCGGCGCGCCCCTCGACCGGGCCGGCCGCCTGGGCGGTGAAGGGTGGCGCGGTGTCGAGCCAGTAGGGTTCGAGCTTCACCGGCCCGCCTTCAGAGCCCGAGCAGCGTCGCGAGCCCGCCGATGTCCTGCACCTCGTGATAGCCGTAGGCCGGGCAGGACGGGTCGTGGCCGCGGTTGACGAAGACCTTGTCGGTGATGCGCAGGTCGTGGGCCGACATCAGGTCGTAGCGCAGGCTGGACGAGACATGGAGGATGTCCGAGGGGCCGCAGCCGAGCTCGTCCAGCATGTATTCGAACGCCTGCAGGCGCGGCTTGTAGGCCTGGGCCTGCTGGGCGGTGAAGACACGGTGGAAGGGCGCGCCCAGCTTGTCGACGTTCGACTGGATCTGGTCGTCGGACGCGTTGGACAGGATCACCAGCGGATATTCCTTCGCGACCCGGGCAAGCGGCTCGGCCACGTCGGCATGCGGGCCCCAGGTCGGCACCGCCTCGTAGATCGCCCGCCCGTCGCGCGGCCGGAAGGGGATGCGCCACAGCCGGCAGGTGCGCTCGACCGCGTTCGAGAGCACGTCGGCATAGGGCTTCCAGTCGCCCAGCACCTCGTCGAAGCGGTAGGCGGCGAAGTCGCGGATGAAGCGGTCCATCTGGTCGGCCGGGATGCGGTCGCCGAACAGCTCCCGCGACATCTCCGGCATGCGGAAGCGGGTCAGCGTGCCGTAGCAGTCGAAGGTGATGTATTTCGGCCGGAGGTCGGACATGGGCGCTGGCTCCGTCGGTCTGGGTGGCGGCAGGATAGCCGAAGATGGAAGCGGCATCTGCCGCCGGTGTACAAGCCCCGCGACATTCGAACCCGACAGGAGCGGCCCATGGCGAGCACCCCCACCCCGATCCGCGAGCTGACGGCCGACGACCTTGCGGCGGCGCACGGCCTGTCGCGCGCGGTCGGCTGGGCGCACCGGCTGGAGGACTGGCGCTTCGTCCACGGGCTGGGGCGGGGCCTGGCGATCGACGAGGCTGGGGTGCTGGTCGGCACCGGCCTGTACTGGCCCTTCGGCGACGGCTTCGCCACCCTGGGCCTCGTCATCGTCGCCCCCGAGCGCCAGGGTGCCGGCATCGGCCGGCGGATGATGACCGGGCTCCTGGAGGCGATCGGCCCGCGCACGACGCTGCTGATCGCGACCGATGCCGGCGCCCCCCTCTACGAGAAACTGGGCTTCGCCGCCCTCGGCACCGTCCACCAGCACCAGGGAGAATGCATCGCCCCCGACGAGCCGCTGCCGGCCGGATGGCGCATCCGCCCGGCGACGCCGGCCGACGTGCCGGTCCTGGCCGCGCTCGACGCCCAGGCGACCGGGCTCGCGCGCGACCATGTGCTGCACGCGCTGCTGGCCATCGCCGAGGGGGTGGTACTGGAGCAGGACGGCACGCCCGTCGGCTTCGCCATCTGCCGGGTGTTCGGCCGCGGCCGGCTGGTCGGCCCGGTGGTGGCGCCGGACGATGCGGCCGCCCGCGCGCTCGTCGGCCACTGGATGGGCGCCCATCGCGGCACCTTCCTGCGCCTCGACATCCCGGCCGGTTCCGACCTCGGCCCGTGGCTGGCGGCGCACGGCATGCCGGAGATCGCCCCCGGCATCACCATGGCCCGCGGTCCCGCCCCTGCCGCCGGCCGCGGCGTGAGGCTGTTCGGACTGATCAACCAGGCGCTAGGCTGACGATCCGCTTCGGCCGATTCCCTTTCCTCCCCGAGGAGCCCCCATGTCCGGCAGCTATGACCCGCGCACCTTCCAGGCGCTGACCTTCCACGATGCCACGCCCAGGTTCCGCGACGGCAGCGACACCCCGCGCGCCTACCTGGAGCGCTGCCTGGAGGCGATCGACCGGCGCGAGCCGGTGGTGAAGGCGTTCACCGTGGTCAATGCCGAGGGCGCACGCGCCGCAGCCGACGCGAGCACGAGGCGCTGGCAGGACGGCCGGCCGCTGTCGCCGGTCGACGGGCTGCCGATCGGCATCAAGGACCTGCTGGAAACCAGGGACATGCCGACCGAGATGGGCTGCGAGGCCTATCGCGGCAACTTCCCCAGGCGCGACAATGCCGCCGTCTGGGCGCTGCGCCAGGCGGGCGCCGTGGTCATGGGCAAGACGGTGACGGCGGAGCTGGGCGGTGCCCATCCCGGGGCGACCACCAACCCGTTCGACCCCTCGCGCACGCCGGGCGGCTCGTCTTCGGGATCGGCGGCGGCGGTCGGCGCCGGCATGGTGCCGGCCACGGTCGGCTCGCAGGTCGGCGGCTCGATCATCCGGCCGGCCGCCTTCTGCGGCAACTATGCGCTGAAGCCGACCCAGGGCGGCATGAACCGCGGCGAGCGCCAGACCACCAGCATGAGCACCCACGGCATCCATGCCGGCTCGGTCGAGGACGTCTGGGTGACGTCGATCGAGATCGTCCGGCGTGCCGGCGGCGACCCCGGCCGGCGCGGGCTGATGGGGCCGGACGCCACGCCCGAGCCGGTCAAGCCCGGCCGCCTGATCGTGCTGGAGACGGAAGGCTGGCCCGGCGTCGACGACGCCACCCGCCGCGGCTTCGCGATGGTGCTGGAGGCGCTGGAGAAGGCCGGCGTCACCCTGCTGCGCCGCCGCGACCATGCCTGGATCGAGGCGCTGGAGCGCGCGGTCGCCAACGGCCGCGCCGTGTGCGGCGGCATCACCAGCTGGGAGAACCGCTGGGGCCACCGCAACCTGGTCGACCAGTATCCCGGCCAGGTCAGCGCGCGGGCCCAGGCGACCCTGGCCAAGGCGGAGGCGATGACGCTCGACGAGTACCGCACCCTGCTGGCCGACCGCGAGGCGGCCCAGTTGCGGCATGCCACGCTCGCCCCGCTGGCGGATGCCTGCATCATGCTGTCCTGCCCCGGGCCGGCCACGCCCTGGGCAGGCGACGTGCCGGGCCAGCCCCTGGCGCCGCGGCCGACCGGCGACTTCGTCTTCAACGCGCCCAGCTCGATGCTGTTCGCGCCCGCCTTCACCATGCCGCTGATGGGCGTGGACGGCATGCCGGTCGGCGTGCAGCTGATGGGCCAGCAGCACGAAGATGCGCGGATCACGGCGATGGCCCGCTGGGTCGTGCAGTCGGTCGCGCCGGTCGTGGTCTGAGAGGGGGATTCGCCATGCCGTACCTGGTCGCATCGGACCTCGCCGCGGAGCCGGCGGGGGTGCGCTTCCGCCGCCTCCTGGAGGAGCCCGGCATCCTGCGCATGCCGGGCGCGCACAACGGCATGGCGGCCCTGCAGGCGAAGGCGGCCGGGTTCCGGGCGCTCTACCTCTCCGGCGGGGCGATGAGCGCCTCCATGGGCCTGCCCGACCTCGGCATCATCACCATCGAGGAGGTCTGCTTCTTCATCCGCCAGGTCGCCCGCTCCTCGGGCCTGCCGCTGCTGGTCGACGGCGACACCGGCTACGGCGAGGCGCTCAACGTCATGAACATGGTCCGCGCCTTCGAGGATGCGGGCGCGGGTGCCGTGCACCTGGAGGACCAGCTGCTGCCCAAGAAGTGCGGGCACCTCAACGACAAGAAGCTGGCCGATGCCCGCGACATGGCGGCCAAGGTCGCCGCCGCCGCCCGCGCCCGGCGCCACCTCTACGTCATCGCCCGCACCGACGCCGCCGCGTCGGAAGGCCTGGACGGCGCCGTCGCCCGCGCCCGCCTCTACCTGGAGGCCGGCGCCGACGCGATCTTCCCCGAGGCGATGACCAGTGCCGAGATGTTCCGCGCCTTCGCGGCCGCCCTGCCCGGGGTGCCGCTGCTCGCCAACATGACCGAGTTCGGCCGCACGCCGTTCTTCACCGGGGCGGAGTTCGAGGCAATGGGCTACCGCATGGTGATCTGGCCGGTCTCCTCGCTGCGGGTCGCCAACCGGGCCCAGGCCGAGCTCTACGCCGCCATCGCCCGGGACGACGGCACCCGCGGCATGCTCAACCGGATGCAGTCCCGCGCCGAACTGTACGAGACCATCGGCCTGCACGAATACGAGGCCCTCGATGCGTCGATCGTGCGGACGGTGGTGCCGGCGGTGGCATAATCACATAACGATATCATTATATCGGCATTGACAGGCACCCCGTACCCGGATCTACTTCCCGCGTCGTGGTTCTCCGGGCCGTCCATGAGATGGTGCCGGAGCTAAGAGGGAATCCGGTGCGTGCCCCCACGTCGTCCAGACGCGGGATCGCAATGCCGGAGCTGCCCCCGCAACTGTAAGCGGTGAGCGGCTGTCGCTATGGGTCACTGGCGTCTTGGCGCCGGGAAGGCCGGACAGTTCGCTGCGACCCGCGAGCCAGGAGACCTGCCGCGACGAAACAACGTCCACGGGCGGGGTGCTCCGTTGGGTCGCTTGCAAGCGGACGACGCCTGCCGTCCGTCCGATCGCACGCGTTCCGCGCGGCCCATGCCCCCATGCAGATGGGGTATGCCGATGATCTCCAATCTTCCGTTCCGACAACACGATCCGCCACGCAGGCCGGTTCCGTCGTCGCGCGCCGCCTGGTCGCCGCGCCGCCGCATCACCCGAACCTGAACCTGAACTGTCGAACGCCGGGCCCAGCCTTCGCAGGGCGCCCGCGAAAGGATCCGTCATGTCGATCGTCACGAGCACGCTGGGTTTCCCCCGCATCGGTCCACGCCGCGAACTGAAGAAGGCGCTGGAAGACCATTGGGCCGGCAGGCGGGATGCCGCCGGCCTGCTGGCCGACGCCGCGGCGCTGCGCACCGCGGCCTGGAGCCGCCAGCGCAAGGCCGGCATCGGCCACCTGCCGAGCAACGACTTCTCCCTCTACGACCATGTCCTCGATACCAGCGTCATGGTGGGCGCGGTCCCCGCCCTCTACGGCTGGAATGGGGGCACGGTGCCGCTGGAGACCTATTTCGCCATGGCACGCGGCACCCGCGGCCGGTCGAGCGGCGACCTGCCGGCGCAGGAAATGACCAAGTGGTTCGACACCAACTACCACTACATGGTGCCTGAATTCGCCCGCGGACAGGAATTTTGCCTGGCCTCGACCAAGGCCGTCGACCAGTTCACCGAGGCGAAGGGCCAGGGCATCCACACCCGACCTGTCCTGCTCGGGCCGGTCAGCTACCTGCTGCTCGGCAAGGCCGCCGATGACGGCATGGACCGCCTGGCCCTGCTGCCTGGCCTCCTGCCGGTCTATGCCGAGGTACTGCGGCGCTTGGCCGCCGCCGGCGCGGACTGGGTCCAGATCGACGAGCCCTGCCTAGTCCTCGACCTGGACGACGCGACCCGCGCGGCCTTCGCCACCACCTATCAGGCCCTGGCGGCTGCAGCGCCGTCGCTGCGGCTGCTGCTCGCGACCTACTTCGGCGGGCTGGGCGACAATCTTGACGCCACACTGCGCCTGCCGGTGGCGGGCCTGCATCTCGACCTCGCCCGCGCGCCAGGCGAGCTCGACCGCGCGCTGGCCCGCGCGCCCGCCGGCCTGACCCTGTCGCTCGGGGTGATCGACGGCCGCAACGTGTGGCGCAGCGACCTGCCGGCGCTGCTCGACCGGATCGAGCCGGTGGTCGCCGCCCGCGGCGTGGAGCGGGTGATGATCGCCCCCTCCTGCTCGCTCCTGCATGTGCCGATCGACCTGGCGCTCGAAACCGGCCTCGACGCGGAGCTGTGCGGCTGGCTCGCCTTCGCGCAGCAGAAGCTGGAGGAACTATCGGTCCTCGGGCGGGCGATCGACCAGGGCCGCGCCGCCGTCGCGGACAGCCTGGCCGCCTCGGCCGAGGCGGCACGGACGCGGCGGACCTCGCCCCGCATCCATGACCGGGCGGTGGCGGCGCGTCTGGCCGCCGTCGCCCCCGGGATGGACAAGCGGGCGTCGGGCTTCGCAGGCCGCCGGGCTGCCCAGCGCGCCCATCTCGGCCTGCCGGCGTTCCCGACCACGACGATCGGCTCGTTCCCGCAGACCGAGGAGGTGCGCAAGGCCCGCGCGGCCCACGCCAAGGGCAGCATCGACGATGCCGCCTATGACCAGTTCCTGCGCGAGGAGACCGAGCGCGCGGTACGATGGCAGGAAGAGGTCGGCATCGACGTGCTGGTCCATGGCGAGTTCGAACGCAACGACATGGTCCAGTATTTCGGCGAGCAGCTGTCGGGCTACGCGTTCACCAGGCACGCCTGGGTGCAGAGCTACGGCTCGCGCTACGTCCGGCCACCGATCATCTTCGGCGACGTGGCGCGGCCGAATCCGATGACGGTGGCGTGGGCGAGCTACGCCCAGTCCCTGACCGAGCGGCCCGTGAAGGGCATGCTGACCGGCCCGGTGACCATGCTGCAATGGTCCTTCGTGCGCGATGACCAGCCGCGCGAGGCGACCTGCCGCCAGATCGCGCTGGCGCTGCGCGACGAGGTGGTCGACCTGGAGCGCGCGGGCATCCGCATCATCCAGATCGACGAGCCGGCCTTCCGCGAGGGCTTGCCGCTGCGCCGCGCCGACTGGCAGGCATACCTCGACTGGGCCGCCACCTGCTTCCGGCTGACGGCATCGGGCGTCGCGGACGCAACCCAGATCCACACGCACATGTGCTACTCGGAGTTCAACGACATCATCGATTCCATCGCGTCCATGGATGCCGACGTCATCTCCATCGAGACCGCGCGGTCGAAGATGGAGCTGCTCGACGCCTTCGCAAACTTCCGCTATCCGAATGAGATCGGCCCCGGCGTCTACGACATCCACGCCCCGCGCACCCCGCCGGTGGACGAGATGGCGGACCTGCTGGCCAAGGCGCGGCAGCACCTGGCGCCGGACCAGATCTGGGTGAACCCGGACTGCGGCCTGAAGACCCGCAAATGGGAAGAGGTCCGCCCCGCCCTCGTGAACATGGTGGCGGCGGCCCAGGCGATGCGGAACGCCGCCGGCTAGACCGGTCGGTCTCGATCGCCCACCCCGGCCACACGGCCGGGGTGGATGGCCGGGGTCGGGGCCGTCAGGAGGCGGTCCGCCCCGGCGCCGGTTCGCGCGCGGCACGGTCCAGCGCGTCGAAGACGGCCCACACGCCGTCCGGCCCGTCCCAGCTGCCGCGGCTGGCGGCCTTGGAATACTCGGTCGCCCGCTGTTCGAAGAAGTTGGCGTGCTCGACGCCGTTCAGGATTTCGACGAGCCAGGGCAGCGGATGCGGCCGGATGGCGTGGAAGCCGGTATCCCGCTTCTCGAAGTATCCGAAGACCGGATCGATGCGCAGTTGGGTCAGCCGCCAGTCGGCGATGTAGCGGACATACGCCTTGATATCCTCGGCCCGCATGCCCTCGATCGCGCCGAGCCCGAAGGCGAGGTCGACGAAGCGCTCCTCCAGCCCGACCATCGTGCGGGCCACGCCGACGATGTCGTCGCGCACGGCGGCCGTCACCGCCCCCGTCTCCCGGTGCCACTCATGGTACAAGCGGATGATGCCCTCGCAGTGCAGGCTCTCGTCGCGCACCGACCAGGAGACGATCTGGCCCATGCCGTTCATCTTGTTGTGGCGCGGGAAGTTGAGCAGCATGGCGAAGCTGGCGAACAGCGACATGCCCTCGGTGAAGGCGCCGAACATGGCGAGCGTGCGCGCGACATCGGATACCGTGCCGACGCCGAAGGTGTGCATGTAGTCGGCCTTCGCCCGCATCTCGTCATAGTCGCGGAAGGCCTCGAACTCCGCCTTGGGCATCCCCAGCGTCTTCAGCAGCAGGGCGTAGGCGTCGATATGCACGGTCTCCATGTTGGTGAAAGCCGCCATCATCATCTGCACTTCCAGCGGCTGAAAGATCGGGATGTAGCGCTTGAGGTAGTTGTCGCCCACCTCGACGTCGGACTGGGTGAAGAAGCGGAAGATCTGGGTCAGCAGCGCGCGCTCGGCCGGCGTCACCCGGTCGGACGTCCAATCCTTGATGTCGGCGCCGAGCGGCACCTCCTCGCCCATCCAGTGGGTCTGCTGCTGGCGCTTCCAGAACTCGTACGCCCAGGGATAGCGCTCGACGTCGTAGGTGCCGGTCGCGCTCAGGAGACCGACGCGGCCCGTGCTGATCAGGGCCCGCGGATCGAGATGCCCCAGCCCCTCCGGGCCACTGCCGTTCATTGGCATGCCAGGCACTCCTCGTAGTCGGTGCGGGGAGCCGACACCCGCAGCAACTCGCCGCGCTCGCCGGCACCGGCGAAGGCCGCGCGCTGGATCGACTTGGAGCGGCAGTAGTAGAGGCTCTTGATCCCCCGCCGCCATGCCGCCCAGTGCAGCATGTGCAGGTCCCACTTCTCGATGTCCGCCGGCAGGTAGAGGTTGAGCGACTGGCTCTGGCAGATGTAGGGCGCGCGGTCGGCCGCGAGGTCGATGATCCAGCGCTGGTCGATCTCGAAGGCGGTACGGAAGCAGGCCTTCTCATCCGCGTCCAGGCAGTCGAGATGCTGGACCGAGCCCTCCTTCTCGACGATCGACTGCCAGGTTTCAGGCGTGTCGAACCCCTTCTCGGCCAGGAGGCGGACCAGAGCCGAGTTGCGCACCACGAAGGCGCCCGACAGGGTCTTGTGGTTGTAGATGTTGGCCGGGATCGGCTCGATGCAGGCGCTGGTGCCACCGCAGATGATGCTGATGGACGCGGTCGGCGCGATCGCCAGCTTGTGGCTGAAGCGCGAGTTCATGCCGCGCTCGAGCGCATCCGGGCACGGCCCCCGCTCGGTCGCCAGCACCACCGAGGCGGCGTCGGCGTCCCGGCGCAGCTTACGGAAGATGCGCAGGTTCCAGGACTTGGCGAGCGCGCTCTCGAACGGGATGCCCTGGGCCTGCAGGAACGAGTGGAAGCCCATCACGCCGAGGCCGACCGAGCGTTCGCGCATGGCCGAGTAGCGCGCCCGTGCCATCGAATCGGGCGCCACCTCGACGAAGTGCGTCAGGACGTTGTCGAGCATGCGCAGCACGTCCTCAACGAAGCCGGCCTCGCCCTGCCACTGGTCCCAGGTCTCGATGTTGAAGGAGGCCAGGCAGCACACCGCCGTGCGCTCCTCGCCGCGATGGTCCTCGCCCGTCGGCAGGACGATCTCGCTGCACAGGTTGGACGTCGACACCTTGAGCCCCAGTTCGCGCTGGTGCTTGGGGAGGTTGCGGTTCACCGCGTCGATGAAGAGGAGATAGGGCTCGCCGGTCTGCAGGCGCGTCTCCAGGATGCGCTGCCAGAGCTGGCGGGCGTCGACCTGGCGCATCACCGCGCCAGACTTCGGGCTGCGCAGCGCGAAGAGCGCGCCCGCCTGCACGGCCTCCATGAAGGCGTCGGTCACGTTGATGCCGTGATGCAGGTTGAGGCCCTTGCGGTTGAAGTCCCCCGACGCCTTGCGGATCTCCAGGAACTCCTCGATCTCCGGGTGGTGGATGTCGAGATAGACCGCGGCCGAACCACGGCGCAGCGAACCCTGGCTGATCGCCAGCGTCAGCCCGTCCATGACATGGACGAAGGGGATGATGCCCGAGGTCTCTCCGCAGCCCTTCACCGCCTCGCCCACCGAGCGCACCCCGCCCCAGTAGGTGCCGATGCCGCCACCGTTGGACGCGAGCCACACATTCTCAGTCCAGGTATCGACGATGCCGGAGAGGGAATCCGGCACGGCGTTGAGGAAGCAGGAGATCGGCAGGCCGCGGGTGGTGCCGCCGTTCGAGAGGATCGGCGTCGCCGACATGAACCACAGGCGGGAGATCGCGTCGTAGAGCCGTTGCGCGTGCGCCACGTCATCGGCGAAGGCGCAGGCGACCCGCGCGAACATGTCCTGGAAGCTCTCGCCCGGCATCAGGTAGCGGTCGCGCAGGGTGGCCTTGCCGAACGGCGTCAGCAGCTCGTCGCGCCCGCGATCGATCCGGAGATCGCCCGGAACCGGCGGCTGCGCGAGGGGGGCCGGCAGCGGCGCCGCCCGGCCGATGGACGACGCGGGGCGGCGGTCGGCCGGCGGCAGCTGCACCAGGTTGCCGAGGCGATCGAAGTCAAAGGCCAGGTTCGTCGACATGCCGTTCCCCCATCGATGGCGGGGATCGGATGGGCGACCGCGGGCCCGGGGACGCATGTCCCCCCGAGCTGCCGACAGGCGACCCAGCGGAGCACCCCGCCCGCGGACCATCTCTTCGTGCACGGCAGGTCTCCTGGCTCGCGGGTCACCGCGGTCTGCCTGGCCTTCCCGGCGTCTTGCGACGCCAGTGGCCGATCTCGGCAGCCGCTCGCCGCTTACAGTTGCGGGGGCAGCCCCGGCATAGCCGTCGCGATCGACGGCGCACCGGGTTCCCTCTTAGCCTCGATGCGATCGGCAACGAGGAACCGTGGACGCAAGATGTTGTGGCCGATCGACCGTGCTCGTCAAGAGGGGGCGGGTCCAGCGGCTTGGACAGTTCCGGATCCTGCGCCCATGCGCCACCCGGCGACGATCGCCGGCTCCGCGATCAGGCGAGCGATCGCCGCCACCGGATAGCCGTAGAGGGGGATCGGCTGCCCGCGGCGCATGAAGCCGGTCCCCTGGCGCGGGAGCCGGCCGTCCCTCGTCCAGGCGACACGCTCGGCCGGGGTGATGCCAAGCGCCGCCTCGACCAGGGAACCGGGGAGTGGGCGATCCGCGAGCTCTGCGATGCGGCGCTCCAGCCGCGCAACGACATCGGCGATCCGCGCCCGGCGCCCTGACCGGCAGCGCACGAACATCTCGTCGCCGTCGGCGCTCGCCCGACCGGCCCCCAGCCGGCCGAGTCCGCGCAGAACCTGCCGGCGGCATTCGTCGGCCCGCAAGGCCACGCCGGGACTGGCATCCAACGCCCGGGCGATGGAGACCGAGACCCGGTCCGCGTCGACACGGATGTCGAGCAACGGTAGGGGCTGCGGCGCGCCCCGCGCGCGGACGGCCGGGACGCTCATGACACCGGATACGGCGCGAAGCGGCTGCGGTTCTCGTCGACGGCAAGGGCCCGCCCGATCGGCGGAAATGCCCGCTGCGGACAATCCCGCCGATCACACACCTTGCACCCGGCGCCGATTGGCGTCGCCGCCTCGGCGTCCGCCAGATTGAGACCCTTCGAATAGACGAGCCGGCCCGCATGGCGCAGGTCGCAGCCGAGGCCGATCGAGAAGGTCTTGCCCGGCATGCCGTAGGGGCCATGGGCGCGGGTGACGGTCCGCGCGATCCAGAGATAGGTCCGGCCGTCCGGCATCTGCGCCTTCTGGGTCAGGATGCGGCCGGGAAAGGCGAACGCCTCGTAGACATTCCACAGCGGGCAGGTCCCGCCGACCCGGGAGAAATGAAAGTCCGTCGCCGACTGCCGCTTGGAGATGTTGCCAGCCCGGTCGACGCGGATGAAGAAGAACGGGATGCCGGGGGCGGTCGGACGCTGCAGCGTGCTGAGACGGTGACAGACCGTCTCGTAGCCGACGTCGAACTGCCGTCCCAGCCGCTCGATGTCGTAGCGGCAGTCCTCGGCTGCATGCAGGAACGCGCCATAGGGCAGGATCAGCGCACCGGCGAAGTAGTTGGCGAGACCGATGCGGGCCAGCGACCGAGCCTCGGCGGTGGAGAAGGCGGCGACATCGGCCAGGCGGCGCAGCATGTCGCCCGCCTCCAGGAAGGCCAGCTGCGTCGCCATCTGGAACGCCTGCTGGCCCGGGCGCAGGCTGGCCGACAGCCGCAGGACGCGGTCGGCCGGCTCGAAGCGCCGCTGGATACCGCCCGGTGTGTCCTCGGCCTCCATCAGCACTCGAATGCCGTGGCGCTCGGACAGGTAGGCGGCCAGCCCGTCATGGGCGTGGCCCTGCGCCAGCGCGGCCGTGCGGTTCAGTGCCTCCGCCGCCTCGTCCAGCTCGGCTATGTGGTTGTGCCGGGCATAGAAGAAATCCCGCACCTCCTCGAACGGCATCGGCACGGGCTTGGCCTGGTGCCAGTCGTCGCCGAGGCGGGCAGCCATCGCCTCGGCCCGCTCTGCACCCTCGCGATAGCGCCGATGCAGGGTGACCAGGGCGCGGCCGACCGCCGGCATGCTGGCGGCGAGCTCGCGGATCTCGGCCAGCGCCACCGCCTCCCCCGTCTGGGCCTCCGACAGGGCCTCGCGCAGGTCGGCGACGAGGCGCCCCTCGTCCGCCTCGGAGAAGAGCGGGACGTCGGTCCCGAACGTGCCGTTGATCTTCAGCAGCACCGGCACGGTCAACGGCCGCTGGTTCTGCTCAAGCTGGCTCAGGTAGCTGGTCGACAGACCGAGCAGGGTGGCGAGCTGGGCCTGGCTCAGGCGCCGCTCTTCCCGCAGGCGGCGCAACTGCACGCCGACGAAGGCCTTCCGCATCTCGTTCTCCGCTTCGCAATATTTGCAACGCCACGGACTCACATCCGCAAACCTACGCAAATTCAGTTCTTACGCCGATGAAGCACGTTGCAGATATTGCGGAACGACGATGGCGAAAACAAGCGGCGGAGGCGGAGAGACATGCAGGTCGCAGTTCCGATACCGACGCCGGCGAGCGGCGCCCGCTTCCTGGAGATGGTCTTCCCCGAGCAGTCGAACCATTACGGCACGCTCTTCGGCGGCACCGCGCTGGCGCTGATGGGCAAGGCCGCGTTCGTCGCCGCCAGCCGCCACGCCCGCGCGCCGGTCGTCATGGCAGCGACCCACGACATCGATTTCCACTTGCCCGTCCAGGTCGGCCAGGTCGTCGAGATCGACGCCCGCGTCGTGCGCTCCGGCCGCAGCTCGATGTCGGTCGAGGTCGAGGTCACGGCCGAGACGCTGGTGACCGGCGAGCGTCGGCTCGCCATGCGCGGCCGCTTCGAGATGGTCGCCGTCGACACGGCCGGACGCCCGGTCGCCATCCCGCAACTCCTACCGGAGCCGAGTGAACCGTGAAGCTGCACACCGTCCGCACCTACAAGTCCGCCGAGCCCCTGCCGCGCGAGGAGCAGCTCGCGTGGAAGATCGCCGCCGTCGCCGCCGACCCGGTGCCGGTCGACGACGCGGTGGCGAAGATGATCGGCAACCGGGTGATCGACAACGCCGCCGTCGCCGCCGCCTCGCTCAACCGCCACCCGGTCGCGAGCGCGCGGGTCCAGGCGGTCGCCCATCCCTACCGGCCGGGCGCCACCGTCTTCGGCCTGTCCGACTTCCCCAACCGGCGCGTCTCGCCGGAATGGGCCGCCTGGGCCAACGGCGTCGCGGTGCGCGAACTCGACTATCACGACACCTTCCTGGCTGCCGACTATTCCCACCCCGGCGACAACATCCCGGCGGTGCTGGCCGTCGCCCAGCATTGCGGTCGCTCCGGCGCCGACCTGCTGCGCGGCATCGCTGCCGGCTACGAGATCCAGGTCGACCTGGTGAAGGGCATCTGCCTGCACGCGCACAAGATCGACCACATCGCCCATCTCGGCCCCTCCGCCGCCGCCGGCATCGGCGCGCTCCTCGACCTGCCGCAGGAGACGATCTACCAGGCGGTGCAGCAGGCGCTGCACGTCACCACCACCACCCGGCAGTCGCGCAAGGGCGAGATCTCGTCCTGGAAGGCCTATGCGCCGGCCTTCGCCGGCAAGATGGCGATCGAGGCGGTCGACCGCGCCATGCGCGGCGAGAGCGCCCCCTCCCCCGCCTGGGAGGGCGAGGACGGCTTCATCGCCTGGCTGCTGGGCGGCCCGGAGGCGCGGTATCAGGTGCCGCTGCCCGGGCCGGGCGAGGCCAAACGCGCCATCCTCGACAGCTACACCAAGGAGCATTCGGCCGAGTACCAGAGCCAGGCGCTGATCGATCTGGCACGGCGCATGGGGCCCAGGGTCAGCGACCTGTCGCAGGTCCGCGACATCCTGATCCGGACCAGCCACCACACCCACTCCGTCATCGGCACCGGCGCCAACGACCCGCAGAAGATGGACCCGGCGGCGAGCCGGGAAACGCTCGACCATTCGATCATGTACATCTTCGCGGTCGCCCTCCAGGACGGCGGCTGGCACCACGAGCGCTCCTACGCGCCGGAGCGTGCCGCCCGGCCCGACACGGTCGCCCTGTGGCACAAGGTCCGCACCGTCGAGGACCCGGAATGGACCCGCCGCTACCACTCGCCCGACCCGGCAGTGAAGGCGTTCGGCGGCCGCGTCGTCGTGACCCTGGCCGACGGCCGCGTCGTCGAGGACGAGATCGCCGTCGCCGACGCCCACCCGCTGGGCGCCCGGCCGTGGAGCCGCCCGGACTATGTCGCGAAGTTCCGCATGCTGGCCGACGGCATCGTCGCCAAGCCCGAGCAGGACCGCTTCCTCGCCACGGTCGAGCGCCTGCCGGAGCTGTCGGCCGAGGAGCTTGGCGGCCTCAACTTCGCGGTCGACCCGGACCGCCTGCTGGCGCCCGCCGCCGCCGGCATCTTCCGGCCGCAGAGCTGACCCCGACCGCCTTCGGAGAGAACCCATGTCCGAACCCGCATCGCCCCCGCGCAAAAAGTCCGTCGCCCTGTCCGGCGTCACGGCGGGGCGCACCGCGCTCTGCACCGTCGGGCGCAGCGGCAACGATCTGCACTATCGCGGCTACGACATCCTCGACATCGCCGAGCGCTGCAGCTTCGAGGAGATCGCCCACCTCCTGGTACACGGGACGCTGCCAACGCCGGTGCAGCTCGCCGCCTACACGGCCAAGCTGCGCGCGCTGCGGGGGCTGCCGGCGGCGGTGCGGCGCACGCTGGAGGCGCTGCCGGCCGCCGCCCACCCGATGGACGTGATGCGGTCCGGCGTCTCGGCGCTCGGCTGCGTCCTGCCCGAGGCGCACGACCACAACCCGGCCGGCGCGCGCGACATCGCCGACCGGCTGATGGCCTCGCTCGGCTCGATGCTGCTCTACTGGTACCACTACGCCCATCATGGCCGGACCGTGGAGGTGGAGACCGACGGCGAGAGCGTCGCCGCGCACTTCCTGCACCTGCTGCACGGCCGGCGCCCAGGCGCGTCGCACGTGCGGGCGATGGACACCTCGCTCATCCTCTATGCCGAGCACGAGTTCAATGCCTCGACCTTCACCGCGCGCTCGATCGCCGGCACCGGCGCCGACCTCTACTCGGCGGTGACGGGGGGCATCGGCGCGCTCCGCGGTCCCAAGCATGGCGGTGCCAACGAGGTCGCGTTCGAGATCCAGAAGCGCTACGCTGACCCCGACGCGGCGGAGGCCGACATCCGCGCCCGGGTCGCGGCCCGGGAGGTGGTGATCGGCTTCGGCCACCCCGTCTACACGATCGCCGACCCGCGCAACGAGATCATCAAGCGCGTCGCCCGCGGCCTGGCCGACGAGGCGGGCGACCGGCAGATGTTCGACATCGCCTGCCGCATCGAGGCGGTGATGGCGGACACCAAGCGGATGTTCGCCAACCTCGACTGGTTCAGCGCCGTCTCCTACCACCTGATGGGGGTGCCGACGGCGATGTTCACGCCGCTCTTCGTCGTCGCCCGCACCTCGGGGTGGAGCGCGCACGTCCTGGAGCAGCGGGTCGACAACCGGATCATCCGCCCGTCGGCGGAGTATGTCGGGCCCGAGAACCGGGCGTTCGTGCCGCTCGCCGAGCGCGGCCGGCCGGCACCGGCGCGCGAAGCGGCCTGAGGGGGATTCGCCATGCCGTACCTGGTCGCATCGGACCTCGCCGCGGAGCCGGCGGGGGTGCGCTTCCGCCGCCTCCTGGAGGAGCCCGGCATCCTGCGCATGCCGGGCGCGCACAACGGCATGGCGGCCCTGCAGGCGAAGGCCGCCGGGTTCCGGGCGCTCTACCTCTCCGGCGGGGCGATGAGCGCCTCCATGGGCCTGCCCGACCTCGGCATCATCACCATCGAGGACGTCTGCTTCTTCATCCGCCAGGTGGCCCGATCCTCTGGCCTGCCTCTACTGGTCGACGGCGACACCGGCTATGGCGAGGCGCTCAACGTCATGAACATGGTCCGCGCCTTCGAGGATGCGGGCGCGGGCGCCGTGCACCTGGAGGACCAGCTGCTGCCCAAGAAGTGCGGGCACCTCAACGACAAGAAGCTGGCCGATGCCCGCGACATGGCGGCCAAGGTGGCCGCCGCCGCCCGCGCCCGGCGCCACCTCTACGTCATCGCCCGCACCGATGCCGCCGCGTCGGAGGGGTTGGACGGCGCCGTCGCCCGCGCCCGCCTCTACCTGGAGGCCGGCGCCGACGCGATCTTCCCCGAGGCGATGGCCAGTGCGGAGATGTTCCGCGCCTTCGCGGCCGCCCTGCCCGGGGTGCCGCTACTGGCCAACATGACCGAGTTCGGCCGCACGCCGTTCTTTACCGGCGCCGAGTTCGAGGCGATGGGCTACCGCATGGTGATCTGGCCGGTCTCCTCGCTGCGCGTCGCCAACCGGGCCCAGGCCGAGCTCTACGCCGCCATCGCCCGGGACGACGGCACCCGCGGCATGCTCAACCGGATGCAGTCCCGCGCCGAACTCTACGAGACCATCGGCCTGCACGAATACGAGGCGCTCGACGCGTCGATCGTCCAGACGGTGGTGCCGACGGTGGAGCGGTAGGCCGACCCGCTTGCCGCGATCAACTGGCCTCGGGGAGTGGGTCCGTTCCCTCGGCCAGGATCGCCAGGTAGCGGCGATAGCCGAAGACGCGGCCGCGCTTTCGCCCTGTCACCTCTTCGACGATGCCGAGGCGCTCGAGATCGGCCAGAGCAGCGTTGACGGTCGGGGCAGTCAGCCCGGTCCGTTCAGCATGCCGGATGCTCACTAATTAAGCATCGGCCAGATTCTTTAAATAGCACCGATCCTTATGTAAGCCCAGCTAACTAAGCCCCACCGCCCTACCCCAGCGCGATGTCCAGGAACATCATCCCGACCAGCCCGACCATCAGGGCCAGGATGGCGTGGCCGTTCTCGTCCTCGCGCTGCGACAGGGGGATGATCTCGGCGGTGACGACGTAGATCATGGCGCCGCCGGCGAGACCCAGGCCCCAGGGGAGCAGCCAGCCGATGCTGGCCACCACCCAGACGCCGAGCAGCCCGCCCAGCGGCTCGACCAGGCCGGTCGCCAGCGCGCCCAGGAAGGCCCAGCCGCGGCCATAGCCCAGCGTCGCCAGCGAGGCCGCGACCGCCAGCCCCTCGGGCATGTTCTGCACGCCGATGCCGATCGCCGTCGCCAGTCCCTGGTCGACGTCGCCGCCGCCGAAGCTGACGCCGACCGCCATGCCCTCCGGGAAGTTGTGCAGGGTGATGGCGATGACGAAGAGCCAGATGCGCCGGGCCATGCCCGTCGGGTCGCCGGACGGGCCGATCACCAGGTGGTCGACCGGGGCGAAGCGGTTCAGCGCGGCGATGCCGCCCGCGCCCAGCAGCACCGCCACGGCCATGATCGCAGCCGCCCGCGACGGGCCGTTGCCGGCCCCCTCCAGCACCTCGACCCCCGGCATGATCAGCGAGAAGAACGAGGCGGCCAGCATGACGCCGGCCGAGAAGCCGAGCAGCACCCGCTCGCGGCGCTCCGACGGCGGCCCCATGAAGAGGATCGGCGCGGCGCCGAGGCCCGTCGCCAGCCCGGCCAGCAGGCTGCCGAGCGAACCGAGCAGGACCGGCGACTGGCCGTCGAGAATCATTGCCTGCCGGCGGCCCAGTCCGCGCGGTCGATGCGGAAATAGTCGACCATGTGGGTCCCGAAGTCGCGCTGGCCGTCGGCCTGCATGCCGACCTTGAGCAGCACCCGGCGCGAGGCGGCGTTGTCGGGGTTGGTGGTGGCGACCATCCGCTCCAGCCCGAGATCGCCGAAGCCGAAGTCGAAAAACCGCCGCGACAGCTCGGTGGCATAGCCGCCGCCCCAGAAACGGGGATCGAGCATGTAGTTGATCTCCACCCCCTGCAGCCGCTCGACCCAGAAGAGGCCGCCGCGGCCGACGAAGGCGCCGCTGTCGGTCTCGAACACGGCGAAGGGCCCGTAACCGCGGTCGCGCCACTGGGCCTGGGCGACGCCGATGATCCGTGCCGCCTCGCCCGGCGGGTCGGCGGCGATCGCCTTGCCGCTGGACAGGTAGCGATGGACGTCCGGCTGGGCGATCAGGGCGGTGTAGGCGTCGAGATGCTCCGGCCCCAGCGGGACCAGGGTCAGGCGTTCGGTCGTCAGGATCGGCACGGGCGCGGGATTCTCCGGATGGGGGCGCCATCCTGCCCGGATCGCCCGAGTCCCGATAGGGGCGGCGGTCGTCCCTACCGGGATGCCGTCGCTCAGGTCTTCATGCCGGTGATCGAGCCGCTGATCGCGCGCGGGTCGCGGTTCGGCCAGCGGCCGGCCTCGACCTGGGCCAGGAAGTCGCCGACCAGCCGGTTGTAGGAGTCCGGCTCCTCCAGGTTGATGGCGTGGCCGGCATTGGGGATGATCGCCAGCGCCGAGTTGGGGATCGTCTGCTTCATCAGCAGGCCCGGCTGCAGGCAGGGCCAGTCCTCGTCGCCCGACAGCAGCAGCACCGGCACGGTGATGCGCTTCATCTCCTCGACCAGTTCGTAGAGCGAGGGCCGCTCCTTCTGCACCCCGATCTGGGTGTTGGCCGAGCCCAGCGCCGAATGCTCCGACAGGATCTGCTTGAACTCCGCGAAGCCGCGCGGGTCCTTGTTCTCGAACTGCACGCGCGAGGGCCCGTAGGCGTACTTCTCGGCGAAGGCTTGCATCCCGTCCTTCAGGATGAAGGCGGAGATGACGTCCGCCTCGGCCCGGAAGCGCTCCTTCTGGCCAGGCTCGGCGCCGTAGCCGCAGCCGCCGATGCACAGCGAGACGGCGCGCTCCTGGTGGCGGAGGCCGAAATGCAGTGTGGCGAAGCCGCCCATCGACAGGCCGACGATGTGGGCCTTGTCCAGCCGCAGATGGTCGAGGATGGCGGCGATGTCGTCGGCCGCGCGCGCCTGCGAATAGGAGGACGGCTGCTCCGGCACGTCCGAGGGCACGAAGCCGCGGGCATTGTAGGCGATGCAGCGATGACGCTTGGCGAAGTGCCGGAGCTGCGGCTCCCAGCTGCGCAGGTCGCCCGCGAACTCGTGGACGAAGACGACCGGGCTGCCGGACCCGGCCTCCTCGTAGTAGAGGCGGACGCCGTCGTCGGTGGTGGCAAAGGCCATGGCACTTCCCTCCCGTCAGGGTTCCTCGAGTTCGGCAACGCCCGCATCGCCCGGCAGGGCGTAGGCGGATTCGGCGAGCGCGCGCGCGATCACGCCGTGGGAGCGGCGCATCAGCTGCCCGGCGCGGCGCCGCGCCAGGTCGGGCTTGCCGGCCAGCACCGCCTCGGCCACGCCGCCATGGCCATCCAGCGTCATGGCCAGCATCTCCCGCGACTGCAGGTGGGCGAGGTAGCGGTAGCGCAGCGCCTGCTTCTCGATGCCGGCGACGATGCGGATCAGGGTCTGGTTCTGCGACGCCGCATGGATGGCCCGGGTGAAGGCGACGTTGTGCTGGAAGAAGGTCGGCACGTCGTCGGCCGCGAACGCCGCCCGCAGGCCGGCGATCAACCGCTCCACCTGGGCGCGGCCCTCGGCATCGATGTGCCGGGTCGCCTCGGCCGCGGCCAGCCCTTCGAGCCCGACGCGGCAGGCATAGACCTCGTCCAGGTCGCGCCGGCTCATCGGCGTGACGCTGACCCCGCGCCGTGCGGCGCGCACCACCAGCCCGTCCGCCTCCAGCATGCGGAAGGCCTCGCGGATCGGCGAGCGGCTGACGCCGAAGCCGGCCCCCACCTCCTCTTCCAGGATCCGGGTGCCGGGCGCCAGCTCCAGGAAGACGATGCGGTCGGACAGCACGCGCGCGATCTCGGTCGCGATCACCGACGGCAGGGCGAAGCCGCCGCCGCGCAGCAGGCCCGGGCCGACCCCCCAGGCCGGCACCGCCGCCTTAGCCGAGGACATAGCCGCCATCGGCGATCACCGTCTCGCCCGTCATGTAGGCCGCCGCGTCGGAGACCAGGAACATCGCCAGCTTGGCCACCTCCTCCGCCGTGCCCCAGCGGCCGAGCGGCACCCGGGCAAGGCCGCGGTCGCCCGACCGGCCGGCCTGCACCGTCTCGCGCGACATGCGGGTGAGCGCGCGGCCGGGCGCCAGGCACAGGACGCGCACGCCGTGCGGCCCCCATTCGACCGCGGCCGAGCGGGTGAGCTGCGACACCGCCGCCTTGGCCGCGGCATAGACCGCCCGGTTCTCCCCGCCCGAGAAGGCGGTCTGCGAGCCGATCGACAGGATGACCCCGCGGCCCCGCTCGACCATGCCGCGCCCGACCAGCTGCATCAGCTGGAGGGCGCCGACCAGGTCGATGTCGATCACCCGGCGCATCTCGGCGAAGCTGGTGTCGAGCAGGGGCTTGGCCACCAGCACGCCGGCATTGTTGACCAGCGTGTCGACCGGCCCGGCGGCGGCGGCCAGCCGCTCGACCGCGGCCGGGTCGGCCTGGTCGTAGACATGGGCCTCGGCGCCGCAGCGGGCCGCCACCGCGGCCAGCGGCTCCGCCTCGATATCCGCCAGCACCAGGGTCGCGCCGGCCGCATGGAACAGGTCGGCCATCGCCGCGCCGAAGCCGTTGGCCGCCCCGGTCACCAGGATGCGCCGGCCGGAGAAGTCGAAGTCGGTGGCGAGCGTCATGTGCGCGCCCGCACCCAGTCGCGGGTGGCGGCCGCCCCGGCGGCGACCCCGGTCGCCGGTCGGAAGCCGAGATCGCGCCGCGCGGCATCGATCGCCAGCGGTCCCAGGCCGAAGGTGTTCCAGGCGAGCCCGGCCGGGTCGAGCACCAGCCGGGCGCCGGGCACCGCCTCCTGCACCGCGGCCAGGATCTCGTCGATCGTCTGCGCCCGGCCCGGGCCGATGTTGTAGGCGCGCTGCGGCAGGGCCGGCGCGTCCAGCGCCGCCAGCACCGCATCGGCCACGTCGCCCACGAAGATGTGCTGGCGCGAGCGCCCGGGTGCGGGATGCACGCGCGTCGTGCGGCCGGCCAGCCCGTCCTCGACCAGGGTGCGGATCAGGCAGTCGGTGGTGCGCCCCGGCCCGAAGCAGGAGGCAACCCGCAGAGCCACCGCGTCCACCCCCTGCTCGGCCCCGTAGGCATGGACCAGGGCCTCGCCCGCCGCCTTGGTCGCGCCATAGACGGTGTGCGGGCGCAAGGGCGCATCCTCGTCGACCGGGCCCGGGTCCGCGCACTCGCCATAGGCCATGATCGACGAGAACCAGACGATCCGTCCCAGGCGATGGATGCGGGCCGCCTCCAGCAGGCCCATCAGCCCGCCCAGGTTGATGTCGCAGATGCGTGCCGGGTTGTCGCCGAGCAGCATCGGCCCGGAGATGCTGCCGGCATGAACGACGCGGCGGACGCCGAAGCGCACCACCGCCTCGTGCCAGCGCTGCGGGTCGGGCAGGTCGTGGGGCAGAAACGGCACCCCCAGGCGAGCGAGGTCGAGGCCGGGCGGCGGCACCCGGTCCATCGCCAGCACCGGCCGGCCCAGCTCCACCAGCCGGCGCAGCACGGCGGCGCCGATCAGCCCGCCGACGCCGGTGACGAGGGTGGTGCCGCCGCTCATTCGGCGGCTTCGGCGAAGCGCGCCTGCGGCGGGACGACGGTCGCGACCCGCCGGACCTCCAGCCGGGCGCCGGCATCGACCTTGAGGATCGCCAGGCCCAGCGCATCGATCGGCAGGGTGCCGGGGGCGACGGCCGGGTCGATGCGCAGCCAGGCGCGCAAGGGGGCCGCCAGCCGGGCATCCATCTCGACCACGTCGTCCGCCTCCAGGCCGGCGGCGGCCGCGTCGCGCGGATGAATGCGGCAGATGCGGCGCCGGCTGACCGCGCCCGCCTCGTAGGCATCCTCGACCAGCACCGCGGCCAGGCCGAAGCGGGCGGCGCGCTGGCGGCGGCGCAGCGCCTCGGTCGCGACCGGGTCGGCCGCGCCCCTGGCGTCGAGCGCCACGCCGTAGAGGTCGTGCGCCGCCTCGCGCGAGACGTAGCCCTCGCGCACGTCGTCGGCAACGCGGGCCGGGTCGCGCAGCAGCGGGTCGCCATAGCCGCCGCCGCCGGCCGACCGCACCACCACGACATCGCCATTGCCGACCGGATGGCCGGCGATCTTGCCCGGGGTGTCGAAGCCCTGGATCACGCCGCCATTCTCGATCCACGAGCCGACCGGGACCCCGGACAGGCCGCCCAGCACGCCGAAGGCCGGCACCACCGCCCCGTCCGACAGCAGCGAGTAGCGCGAGTCCGCCGCCAGCACCCGCATCGAGCGCTGCATGGACAGGCCGCCGCGGGTGGTGCCCGCCCCGCCGGAATCGGTCGCCAGGCGCGAGGTCTCGACCACCAGCGGCATGCGCGTCTCGATCACCTCGGACGACTGCACGGTGACGAGGTCGCCCCAGTCGATGGTCGCCATGGCGCTCGGTCCGTCGCTCTCGCGGAAGGCGCCGTTGCCGCCGGCCGACCACTCGTAATGCACCCACTCGCGGCCGCGCTTGGCGTCCAGGCCGCCGATCAGGTTGTGGAACGAGGTGCGGCAGAGGTCGCCCGCCACCCGGTCCGGCACCACCTGCGACAGGGCGCCGACCATGGTCGCGATCACCCGCTTGCGGATCTCGCCATGGGAGCCGGCCGGCGCCGGCCGCTGCACGTTGACGATCGAGCCCGGCGGGGCGTTGACCTCGATCGGCCGGAACGAGCCCTGGTTGAGCGGGGCGGCCGGGTCGAAGATCGACTTGACCGCGATGAAGACCGAGGCGGCCGTCACCGCCGCCGTGGAGTTGACCGGGAACGGGACTTGCGGCGAGGCGCCGGTGAAGTCCGCCGTCATGCGGTCGCCGGCCACGGTCAGCGCCAGCGGCAGCAGCAGCGGCTCGAAGCGGCCGCCCATGTAGGTCTCGAGATAGTCCTCGAAGCGGTAGGTGCCGTCCGGCAATCCGGCGATGCAGGCGCGCATCCGCGCCTCGGAGCGGTCGAGGTCGAGGCGGACCGCCTCCAGCAGCAGGTCGACGCCGTAGCGCCGGCACAGTTCATGGATGCGCTTCTCGGCCACCCGGCACGAGGCGAGGCTCGCCTGGAGGTCGCCCAGGCGCTCCTCCGGCACCCGCATGTTCGAGAGCAGCAGGTCGAGTGCCGCCTCGTTGAAGCGGCCCCCTTCCTGGATCTTGATCGGCGGGATCCGCACCCCTTCCTGGTAGATCTCGGTCGCCTTGCCCGACATGCTGCCGGGCACCATGCCGCCGACATCGGCCCAGTGGGCGCGCACCGCCGGGAAGAAGATCAGGCGGCCGTCCTGGAACACCGGGAAGATCACCGTGACGTCGTTGAGGTGCGTGCCGCCGGTGTAGGGGTCGTTCGACAGGATGACGTCGCCCGGCTTCAGGTCGTGGCCGAGCTTCTCCATGGCCGAGCGCACCGACCAGGGCAGCGGCACGACGTGCGAGCCGATATCCTCGGACTGCGCCACCACCTGGCTGTCGGGGGCGAACAGGCCGCAGGAGAAGTCCTTGGCGTCGTAGATCGCAACCGAGCTGGCGGTGCGGCAGACCGTCGCCCGCATCTCGCGGACGATGGAGATGAGGCCCTGGGTCAGGACCTCGAGCGTGATCGGGTCGATGCTCATGGGGCGTCTCCTTCGCCGCGGCGCAACACGAGGCAGCCGATGCGGTCGAGCGTCGCCGACCAGCCGGGCGGAACCACGGTCGACGAGCCGTCCTCCTCGATGATGGCCGGGCCGGCGACGGTCTCGCCGACCGGCAGGCGCTCGCGGTCGAGGATCGGAACCGGCCGCGTCTCGCCGTCGAAGACGACCGGGCGGGTGCCGAGTGCGGCCGACGCCAGCGACCGCCCCTCGCCTTCCAGCGGCGGCAGGGCCGGCTTGTCGGACAGGCCCCAGGCGGCGATGCGGTAGCTGACGATCTCCACCGGTGCGGTCGTCGTGCCGCCGTAGCGGGCGACGTAGACCGCCTCGAAGGCCGTCACCAGGGCGGCCAGGTCGTCGATGTCGGTCGCGACCGGCACCGACAGCTCGAACGACTGGCCGGCGTAGCGCATGTCGAGGCTGGCGGCGAAGCGGCGCCGCTCGGGCGGGAAGTCGGCGGACGCCAGCTCGGCCTCGCCCGCCTCCAGCAGCCCGGCCAGCATGGCGCGGACATCGGCCGCCGACAGGTCGTCGACCGCCGCGACGCGGGTGCGCACCAGGTCGCGGCGGACGTCGGCCACCAGCAGGCCGAAGGCCGAGAAGTTGCCCGGCATCGGCGGCACCACCACCGTGCGCATGCCGAGCTCGTCGGCGATGGCGGCGGCCTGCAACGGCCCGGCCCCGCCATAGGGCAGGAGCGCGAAGTCGCGCGGGTCGATGCCGCGCATCACCGACACTTCCTTGATGGCGCCTGCCATGGAGACGACGGCGATGCGCAGGATGCCCTCGGCCATGCGCTCCGGCGACAGGCCGATCTCCGCCCCCAGGCGGGCGACGGCGGCCAGCGCGGCCTCGCGGTCGAGGCGGATCTCGCCGCCCAGCAGCCGGTCGGTGCCGAGCCGGCCCAGCGCCAGGTTGGCGTCGGTCACGGTCGGCTCCAGCCCGCCGCGGCCGAAGCAGGCCGGGCCCGGGAAGGCCTTGGCCGAGCGCGGCCCCACGGTCAGGAAGCCGCCGGTCGCGACCGCAGCGATGCTGCCGCCGCCGGCCCCGATGGTGTTGATGTCGATCTGCCGGATCTTGACCGGGAAGGCGCCGACCCGGCCCTCGGTGGTCATCGAGAACTCGCCGCCGCGCACCAGGCAGACATCGGTCGAGGTGCCGCCCATGTCGCAGGTGATGACGTCGGGGAAGCCGGCCGCGGCCCCCACATGGCTGGCGGCGATGACGCCCGCGGCCGGGCCGGACAGCATCGACAGGACCGGCATCGCCTCCACCCGGTCGGCCGGCAGCGTGCCGCCGTTGGAGGTCATGATCGACAAGGGCGCCCGGATGCCGGCCGTCGCCAGCCGGTGGCGCAGCTCGCCCAGGTAGCGGCGCATGCGCGGCGCGACGTAGGCGTTGAGCGCGGTGGTCGAGAAGCGCTCGTACTCGCGATATTCCGGCAGCACCTCGGCCGAGGTGGTGACGACCGCGTCAGGCAGGATCGCCGACAGGATCGCGGCCGAGCGGCGCTCATGGTCGGGGTTGGCGTAGGAGTGCAGGTAGCAGACGGCGACCGCCTCGATCCCGTCCTCGGCCAGGCGGCGGCCGACCGCGGCCACCCCCGCCTCGTCGAGCTCGATCGCCACGGCGCCGTCGACGCCGAGGCGCTCCCGCACCTCGTGGCAGCGCGAGCGCGGCACCAGGGGCCGGTTGGGCGGCGCCTTGATGTTGTACATGGCCATGCGGTTGCCGCGGCCGACCACCAGCACGTCGCGGTGGCCCGCGGTGGTGACCACCGCCAGCCGCGCCCCGTCGCCTTCCAGCGCGGTGTTGGTCGCGACCGTGGTGCCGTGGACGATGCGCTCCAGCCCCGCCGGCCCGACCGCCAGCCGGGCTACCCCGGCCAGGATTCCCTCCGACTGGTCGTGCGGGGTGGATGGGGTCTTCAGCACCCGCAGCCGGCCGCTCGCCCGTTCGAAGAGCACCAGGTCGGTGAAGGTTCCGCCGACGTCGACGCCCAGCCAATGCATGCCTGCAGCCTCTCGTGAAATCTCGTCTCTGGGGTTCAGTGCCCGGTGAACCGCGGCGCGCGCTTCTCGATGAAGGCGCGGGCGCCCTCGCGATAGTCGGCGCTGTCCATGGCCCGGGCGATGACGGCCTCGATCTCGTGGGCGCGGGCGGCGGCGGTGCCGGTCGCCAGCGCCTCCAGCACCAGCTTGGCGCCGGCGATCGACAGGGGGGCGTTGCCCGAAAGCTGGGCCGCGTAGGCCTGCGCGGCATCGAGCGCATTGCCCTCACCCGCCACCATGTCGACCAGGCCCATCTCGCGGCACTCGGCCAGCTCGAAGGCGCGGGCGGAATAGAGCACCCGCTTGGCGCAGGCCAGCCCGACCTGGCGCAGCAGCAGGTCGCAGTCGAGCGGGCCGTAGATGATGCCGAGGCGCGCCGCCGGGATGCCCATGCGGGCGGTTGCGTCGGCGATGCGGAAGTCGCAGGCGAGCGCCACGCCGCAGCCGCCGCCCATGGCATAGCCGGACACGGCCGCGATGGTCGGCCGCGGGCAGTCGCGGATCGCCCGGGTCGCGGCGTCGGCGGTCGCCTCGTAGACCTCGCCCATGGCGGCGTCGGCGCGGACCGTGGCGAATTCGGAGATGTCGGCGCCGGCGCAGAAGTTCCCGCCGGCCCCGGTCAGGACCAGCGCCCGCACGCCGTCGCGGGTGCCGAGGTCGGCGAAGATCCGCGCCAGGTCGCGCCACATGGCGAGCGACACGGCATTGCGTTTGGCCGGACGGTTGAGGGTCACCGTGGCGACGCCCGCCGCCTCCGAGACGATGATGTCCTGCCTGCTCTCGGCCACGAAATTCCCCTTCGGCTCGCGTGTTGCAAGGATGTCCATCTCGTGTACTGTATACAAGATGTTTCGTGACGAAGGGGAGAACAGCTTGCCCGGCGCGCTCGACGGCCTGGTGGTCCTGGACGTTACCAACCACCTTTCCGGCCCCTATTGCAGCATGCTCCTGGCCGACCACGGGGCGGACGTGATCAAGGTCGAGCGCCCCGGCAAGGGCGACGACGCCCGCGGCATGCCGCCCTTCGTCGAGGGCGAGGGCGCCCCCTTCATGGTCTGGAACCGCAACAAGCGGTCGATCACGCTCGACCTCAAGTCGCCCGAGGGCAAGGCGGCACTGCTGCGCCTGGTCGACGACGCCGACATCCTGGTCGAGAACAACCGGCCGGGCGCCATGGACCGGCTCGGCCTCGGCTGGGACGTGCTGTCGGCGCGCAACCCGCGCCTGATCATGGGATCGATCTCGGGCTTCGGGCAGACCGGCCCCTACCGCGAGCGCGGCGGCTTCGACCTGGTGGCGCAGGGCATGTCCGGCCTGATGAGCGTCTGCGGCCCCGCCGACGGCCCGCCGCACCGGCTGCCGATCGCCATCTCCGACGTCACCGCGGGCATGCACCTGGCGATCGGCATCCTGGCCGCGGTCGAGGCCCGCCACCGCACCGGCCGCGGCCAGGCGGTCGAGACCTCGCTGCTCGAAGCCGCCCTGTCGCTCGAGGTCTACGAGGCCGCCCACGTCTTCGCGACCGGCGAGCGGCCGGCCCGCCTCGGCCAGGGACACCGCGGCAGCGCGCCCTACCAGGCGTTCCAGACCGCGGACGGCTGGATCACCGTCGGCGCCGGGCAGCAGAACTTCTGGGAGCGGCTGTGCGAGATCGTCGAGGCGCCGGAGCTGGCGACCGACCCGCGCTTCCGCACCAACGCCGATCGCGTGGGCAACGTCGCGGTGCTGGTGGAGCTGCTGCAGCAGCGCTTCCTGCTGCGCCCGTCGCAGCACTGGCTGGACGCCATGGACGCCGCCGCCATCCCGTGCGGCCCGATCCTCCATTGCGAGGAGGTGCTGGCCGACCCGCACGTCCTGGCCCGCGACATGGTCGCCCACACCGATCATCCGATCACCGGCCCCTTCCGCACGCTGGGCGTTCCGGTCAAGCTATCCGAAACGCCGGGCAGCGTGCGCCGCCCGGCCCCGCGTCTGGGAGAGCACACGGCGGAAGTCCTCGCCGCCGTGGGTCTGGCCGTTCCGGCAGAGGCGGCGAAGAAGCGCCCCGCCTAGGAACGGCTCTTGCTAGAGGCTGACTGACGAAGCAGGGAGTTGGCGATGGTTCTGCAACGGAGCTTGAAGATCGGGGCGGCCGGCCTGTTCATGGCCGCGGCCGCCATGCAGGCGGCCCAGGCGCAAGCGCCGGGGGTGACGGCCGACACGATCAAGATCGGGACGTTCGGCGCGCTGACCGGCCCCGGCTATCTCTACGGCAAGCTGCCGATGAACGGCATCGACGTCGTCTTCGACGAGATCAACGCCCAGGGCGGCATCCATGGCCGCAAGCTGCAGCTCGTCCGCGAGGACGACCGCTGCGACCCGGCCGCCGCGATCGGCGCGGTCAAGAAGCTGATCCACCAGGACGCCGTGTTCGCCATGATCGGCGGCGGCTGCAGCAACGCCACCTTCGCCGCCCGCGACACCATCGACGAGGCGAAGATCCCGCTGGTGGTGATGGCATCCGTCCATGACGGCATCACCACCCCGACCCCGCCGACCATCTTCAGCGCCGCCACCACCTCGTCGATCGAGAGCCAGGCGCAGCTGGAGTTCGCGATCGCCCAGGGGGCCAAGCGTATCGCCGTCATCTCGATGCGGGACAGCTGGGGCCGCGCCCGCTACAATCCGATGATCGAGGCGTTCAAGAAGAAGGGCATCAAGCCGGTCGCCGACGAGGAGCTGTCGCCCGACGCCAACGACGCCACCGCCCAGGTGCTGCGCCTGAAGATGAGCAACGCCGACGCGGTCCTGATGGTCCTCTATCCCAAGCCGGCCGCGGTCTTCGTCCGGGATTCGCAGAAGCTCGCCTTCAAGCCGCTCTTCATCGGCCAGACCGGCATCGCCGATCCGGCCGCCTTCGAGGACCAGGTCGCCTCGCCCGGCGCCACCGCCAATTTCCGCACCATCTCCATGGTCGGGATGACGCCGCAGGATCCGGCGGCCGAGAAGTGGCGCAAGGCGATCGAGGCGAAGTTCCCGGGCGACCGCCTGTCGGTCTACAACCTGTTCGGCATCGGCAGCGCCCAGGTGATGGCCGAGGCCCTGCGCCGCGCCGGCCCCGAGCCAACCCGCGAGAAGCTGGTCGCCGCCCTGAACGGCCTCAAGGACTTCAAGGTCGACGTCTATCCGGGCCCGATCAGCTGCTCGGAGACCGACCACCGCTGCCACAAGACGCCGGCCTGGCTCGCCAAGGAGCCGGGTGGCCCGGTGAAGGTTCTGGGCGCCACCAAGGTCGAGTAACGACCTTGCTGATGCTCAGCTACCTGCTGTTGAGCGGGGTGACGACAGGGGCGCTCTACGCCCTTGTCGCACTCGGCATCGTGGTCGTGAACAAGGCGACCGGGGTCATCAACTTCGCCCATGGCGAGCTGTTCATGTTCTCGGGCTTCATCGCCTGGTCGCTGCATGTGCAGATGGGGGTGGCCTATCCGCTGGCCCTGCCGCTGGCGGTCGCCGCCGGCTTCGCGCTGGGCGCGCTCACCGACCGCATCGCCTTCCGGCCGCTGATCAAGGCCGACGTCATCAGCCTGGTGCTGGCCACGGTCGGGATCGCCTTCGTGCTGCGCGGCGTCGCCCGCATCGTCTGGGGCGGCAAGGGCGACTATCTCTCGTTCCCGCCGATCACCTCGCCCGAGCCGATCATGATCGGCCAGATCATGGTGATCCCGCAGCAGCTGGCGGTCCTGGGCGGCGCCATCCTCGTCATGCTGCTCTTCGCCGCCTTCTTCCGCCTGACGCGCGCCGGCAAGATGATGCAGGCGACCGCCGACAACTCCAAGGCCGCCACCCTGGTCGGAATCCAGACCGCGCGCATCTACACGCTCTCCTTCGGCACCGGAGCGGCGATCGCGGCCGCGGCCGCCGTCCTGATGGCGCCCTTGACCCTGCTCTATCCCGACATGGGCTTCGCCTTCTTCATCAAGGGGTTCGCCGCCGCCGTGCTGGGCGGGCTGACCAGCCTGCCGGGCGCCGTCCTGGGCGGGCTGTCGATCGGCATCATCGAGGCGCTGGCCGGCGGCTACATCCATTCCAGCTTCATCGAGGTCTCGGCCTTCATCGTCATCATGTTCGTGCTGGTGGTGCGGCCGACCGGGCTGCTTGGCTTCAGCCGGCTGCGTCGGGTCTGATGCCATGAACCTCTTCGGCCGACGCAACGTGCTGCTGGCGCTCTTCGCGCTGGCGGCCATCGCCCCGCACTTCGTCAACACCTACCACCTGTTCGTCTGCAACCTGATCCTGGTCTATGTCCTGCTGTCGATCGGGCTCAACATCCTGGTCGGCTATGCGGGCCAGCTCGCCTTCGCCAACGCCGCCATGTTCGGCATCGGGGCCTACGGCACCGGGCTGCTTCAGGTGCATTTTGGCCTGCCCTTCTGGCTCGCCTTCCCGCTCGGCGCGGTGATCGCGACCAGCGTCGGGCTGGCGATCTCGCTGCCGGCCCTGCGGGTCAGCGGCCTCTACCTGGCGCTGTCCAGCCTGGCCTTCGCGCAGTTCACCCAGTGGGTGTTCCTGCACTGGGAGAAGGTCACCTTCGGGGCCGGCGGCTTCAAGACGCCGACCGTGTCCTTCGCGCCGCTGCCGGTGTCGAAGCCGATCGGCCTCTACTACCTGACCCTGATCCTGGCGGCGGTGCTGTTCCTGCTGGCGCAGAACCTGGTCCGCTCGCGCATCGGCCGGGCCTTCGTCGCGGTGCGCGACGGCGAGGTGGCGGCGGAATCGCTCGGCATCGACCTGTTGCGCTACAAGGCGCTGGCCTTCGGCCTCAGCGGCTTCTACGCCGGCATCGCCGGCGGCATCTACTCGGCGATGCTGAATTTCGTCTCGCCGGAGGGCTACGACCTGTTCCAGATGGTGCTGCAGAAGGCGATGGTCGTGGTGGGCGGCCTCGGCTCGGTCGCGGGCTCCGTGCTGGGGGCGGGCGCCATCGTCGCCCTGCTGGAAGCCTTGCGCGAGGTGAAGGGCATCCAGGAGATCGCCTTCGGCGCCATCCTCGTCGTCTTCATCCTGTTCATGCCGGGCGGCCTCGTCGGCTTCCTCAAGCGCAAGGTCCCGGGCTGGGAGGAACCGCTGCATCGCAAGGGCGCCGGCTCCGCCCCTGCCCCTGCCGCCGCCCCTGCCCCCGCTGCCGGGGAGGCGCGGCCATGACCGCGGCCCTGCTGTCGCTGCGCGGGGTCTCGGTCGGGTTCGGCGGGGTCAAGGTCCTGGACGGGATCGACCTCGACGTCCGGCCGGGGGAGATCCGCGGCCTGATCGGCCCCAACGGCGCCGGGAAGACCACGCTGCTCAACGTCGTCTGCGGCATCCACGGGCCGAGCCAGGGCGACGTCCTGCTGGAGGGACGCTCGATCGTCGGGCTGAAGCCGAGCCGGATCGCGGCACTCGGCCTCGGCCGCACCTTCCAGACCTCGCAGCTCTTCCGCGGCATGACCGTGCTGGAGAACCTGATGAGCGGCCTGCACCGCCGCACCCGGGCCGGCCTCATCGCCGCCAGCCTCAACCTCGCCAGCTACCGCGAGGAGGAGGCGCGGGCCGAGGAGGAGGCGCGCCTGGCGCTGGAGTTCATCGGCATGGCCGACTTCGCCGACCGGCCGGGGACGGCGCTCTCCTTCGGGCAGCAGCGGGTGATCGAGATCGCCCGCACGCTGATCGGCGACCCCAAGGTGGTCCTGCTGGACGAGCCGGCAGTCGGGCTCAGCATGAACCGCCTGGCCGAGTTCGACCGGCTGCTGCGCCGCATCCGCGACGAGAAGGGCGTCACCCTGATCCTGATCGAGCACGTCATCCGCCTCGTCATGGATGTCTGCGACCAGGTGACGGTGCTGAGCTCCGGCCGGCGCATCGCCGACGGTCCGCCCGACCAGGTGCGCAACGACCCCGACGTCATCGAAGCCTATCTCGGGAAGGAACTCCGTGCTCGACATACGGCATCTTAAGGTCGCCTACGGCATCACCGAGGTGCTGCGGGACGTCTCGTTCCAGGTGCCGGCCGGGTCGATCGTGGCGCTGCTGGGCGGCAACGGCTCCGGCAAGACCACCATGCTGAACACCCTGACCGGGCTGGTCCGCCCGGTCTCGGGCTCGATCACCTTCGAGGGCGCGGAATGCGCCGGGCTGCCGCCGCACGGCTTCGTCCGGCGCGGCATCTGCCAGGTGCCGCAGGGCCGCGAGGTGTGGCCCAGCATGTCGGTCAACGACAACCTGGAGCTGGGGGCGGCGACGCGGCGCGACTGGGCCGGCATCCGCTCCGACCTCGACGAGGTCTATGCGATGTTCCCCAAGCTCACCGTGCACCGGCGCCGGCAGGCCGGCAGCCTCAGCGGCGGCGAGCAGCAGATGGTGGCGATCGGCCGCGCCCTGATGGCCCGGCCGCGCTGCCTGCTGATGGACGAGCCGTCGGCCGGCCTGGCGCCCGCGATCGTCGGCGACATGGTCGACACCATCCTGGCGCTGAACCGCCGCGGCCTCACCATCCTCCTGGTCGAACAGAACATCGGCGTCGCCGCCGCAGTCGCCGAGTACGCCCACATCCTCCAGGGCGGCGAGATCGCCTTCTCCGGCCCGGCCGCCGGCCTGATCGACAACCCGGCGGTGCTGCGGTCGTATCTGGGGCGGTAGGTCGGGCTGGCCAGAGGCCAAAGCGTCCCTCGACGGGGCTCGGGATGAGGCCTCTTTCTTTTTTGCCACGAGCGTTCGTGCAGAACGAGGCTCCCCTCATCCCGAGCCTCGTCGAGGAACGCTACGACCGATGGGCAGCACCCTGTTCCTGCCCATCGGCCCCTGCCTCATAACTACATGACATTTTCATGACACCGCCCTGCCCCGCCTCTACATTCGCCGCCCGGCGAACGGAGGGGTGGCAGGGGCATGGCGGGACAGGGCGCTTCGGCGTGGCGGACGACTCTGCTGTCGGCCGGGGTGCTGGCCTTCGCGGGCATGGGCGATGCCCTCATCTATGTCGTCCTGCCGATCGAGGCGGCGGCCTTCGGCCTGTCGCTGACCTGGGTCGGCATCCTGCTGTCGGCCAACCGCTTCGCGCGCGTCCTGCTCTATGGCGAGATCGCGCGCCTGGGCATCCGCATCGGGCCGCGCAACCTGTCGATCGCCGCGGCGATCGCCTCCATCGTCTCGACGCTGATGTACGGGCTGGCGGAAAGCCCCTGGCTGCAGCTGGCGGCCCGCGTCATCTGGGGCCTGTCGTTTGCCGCCCTCAACCTGACGACGCTGAGCTATGCCTGGGGCGACGGGCGCGACGGCCGCTCCGGCACCCGGATGGGGGCGAGCCGCGGCCTGCGCCAGACCGGGCTCGCATTCGCCTGCGCGGCCGGGGCCTGGGCCGCCATCGCCATCGGCCCGCGCGAGGCCTTCGTCTTCATCGGCCTGCTGTCGCTGCCGGCCCTGGCGCTGGCCCTGATGCTGCCCCGGGCCGAGCCCGGCAAGCGCTCGGAGGAGCGGGTCTGGACCCGGCCCGCCCCGGTCGACATCTACATCTTCGTCTTCGGCGCGGTGATCGACGGCGGCTTCATCATGACCATGGCCGCCGTGCTGGGCGAGGATGCCAGCCCGCGGGGCGCGATGATCGCGGCCGGCCTGTCCTGGGCCCTGCGCTACCTGGTGGTGGTGGCGGTCGCCCCGGTCAGCGGCCTGCTGTGCGACCGCTTCGGCGCCCACCGCCTGCTGCTGCTGGCGTCGGCCACCGTCATCGCCGGGCTGCTGTCGGTGGCGCTCGGCGCGGCCTATGCCGGCGTCATCGCCATCGTCGTCACCCGGGCCATGGTCGACACGACCGCGCCCATCGTCGCCGCCCACCATGCCCGGGGGGAGGTGCTGATCGCCGTCTCGCGCAACGCCACCTGGCGCGACATGGGGGCGGCGGTCGGCCCGCTCGGGGCCGGCCTGTCGCTCGGCCTGCTGCCGCTTTCCCCCTATTACGGGGTGATGGCGGCGATGCTGGCCACCGTCACCGTGTGGATGGCCTGGATCCTCCGCCGGAGCCCTATTGATCGTAGCCGGGGCTGACCCGGTCGAGCTTGCGCAGCAGAGCCGGCCATTCCATCACGCCGTACGGCCGGCGGGTCTGCGGCTGGTAGTTCATGTAGGTCGCCTGCAGCACGTCGTCCGGCACCGGCCGCAGCGGCTGCCCGGTGTTGAGTGCGGCCAGCTGCGCCTTGCAGGACAGCTCCAGCCGGTGCATGGCGTTGAACGCCTCGGCGATGGTGTTGCCGGTGGTGAGCAGCCCGTGGTTGCGCAGGATGAGCGCGTTGTGGGAGCCGAGGTCGCGGACCAGCTCGTCCTGCATGGCCAGATCCAGCACCACGCCCTTGTACTCGTGGTAGCCGACATGGACGAAGCGCATCGCGGTCTGGTTCATCGGCAAGAGGCCGCATTCCAGCGACGACACCGCCATGCCGGGCCAGGTGTGGGTGTGGATGACGCAATCGACCTCGTGCCGGGCCTTGTGCACCGCGCTGTGGATGACGAAGCCGGCGCGGTTCACGCCGTACTCGAAATCGCCGTAGCTCGGCCGGGCCAGGATGTTGCCGTCATAGTCGACCTTGATCAGCGACGAGGCGGTGATCTCCTCGTACAGCATGCCATAGGGATTGATGAGGAACGCCCCCTCCTCCCCCGGCACCCGGGCGGAGATGTGGTTGGCCGCCATGTCGGACATCTCGTAGAGGTCGAGCAGCCGGTAGCAGGCGGCCAGATCGACCCGCGCCTCCCACTCCTCCGGGGTCACCCGGTTGTGCATCGATTCGATCCGCAGCACCTTGCGTGCCTTGCTTGCCATCGTTCCGCTTCCTCCAGGACAGGCTCGAAGGGCCAGGATAACCCGCCTGCCGGCCGCCTGCGCAGGCGATGCCGAAAAAACGGCAGCGGGCGACGCCATGATAGTCTATGATGCTTCGAGTGTGCCGTTGCACACGTCGTCATCCTGCTCTCGGCCAAGCGTAGCCGACTGCCTCACGTTCTGTCTGGCTCCGCGGCCGGGGTGATCCGGGCGGGCAGCAAAACCGATAGATCGGATGGCGCAACAGGACAGACGTAGGACGCGTTGTCGTAAGGCGACACGTCGTTGCGCCTATCAGTCGGAGTTACGAGAATGCCTGTCGGTACCGTCAAGTGGTTCAACAGCACCAAGGGTTACGGTTTCATTCAGCCTGACAATGGCGGGCCGGATGTGTTCGTCCATATCTCCGCCGTCGAGCGCGCGGGCATGGGCAACCTGGCCGAAGGCCAGAAGGTCTCGTTCGAGGAGCAGCGCGATCCCAAGCGCGGCAAGACCTCGGCCGAGAACCTGAAGGCCGTCTGACCCTTCGGACGACCCACGAGGAACGCCGCCGCCCCACCCGGGCGGCGGCGTTTTTCGTTGCGCGAGCCGGGATGGAGCGCACGGCCGCCGGCTTGGCCGCCCATCGTGCCGATGGGGGAGGTCATTGCGGCATCGGCCTGCAAAATGCTTCTGATATTCAATTGCCGTTGCCGGCTGCGGCCGATGCATGATTGTATCGCGCGGGCGCAGGCGCGAGCAACCCGGCTTCCACCGCCTTCCGTGACGCGAAGTCACCCGCGGTCTCTGCCCATCGAGGGGTTTCCTGGCATTTTCCACCCGTGTTGACGCCGGTATGCCCCCTGCCTGGTCGCGGAGGGATTGTCGGTGCTGTTTCCTGCCATCCTCGAACTGTCATCGCTCGCCGCAGGCGGAGGATCTGCCGGCTTCGTCATCCAGGGCGTCACAAGGCTCGACTACAGCGGCCGCTCGGTAAGCACCGCCGGCGACGTCAACGGCGACGGCATCGACGACGTCATCATCGGCGCCCGCTTTGCCGACCCCGGCGGCAGCAAGTCCGGCGCGGCCTATGTGGTGTTCGGGCGAACCGACGCGTTCGCCTCGACCTTCGAGCTGTCTTCCCTCGCGACCGGCGGCGGCAGCCTCGGCTTCGTCATGGATGGGGTGTCGGCCGGCGACTACACCGGCTTCTCGGTCAGCGAGGCCGGCGACGTCAACGGCGACGGCATCGGCGATCTCATCGTCGGTGCCTATGGCGCAGACCCGCATGGCAGCAAGTCGGGCATCGGCTACGTCGTCTTCGGCACCTCGAACGGGTTCCCGCCCGTCTTCAAGCTGTCGACGCTGTCGGGCGGCGATGGCAGCGACGGGTTCGTCCTGGTCGGCGCCGTCTCCGCCGACCATGCCGGCATCTCCGTCAGCCAGGCTGGCGACGTGAACGGCGACCGCATCGACGACATCATCGTCGGCGCGCGCAACGCCGACCCGAACGGCAGCTACTCGGGTGCCAGCTACGTCGTCTTCGGCACCTCGGACGGCTTCCCGCCGGTGATCGAGCTGTCCGGCCTGTCCGTCGGCGATGGCGGAACGGGCTTCGTCATCGAGGGGGCCTCGGCGTTCGACTACAGCGGCCGGTCGGTCAGCGCCGCCGGGGACGTGAACGGCGACGGTGTCGGCGACATCATCGTCGGCGCCCGCTATGCCGACCCGAACGGCAGCAAGTCCGGCGCCAGCTACGTCATCTTCGGGCGCTGCGACGGTTTCGCGCCGGTGATCGAGCTGTCGGCCCTGGCCGGCGGCACCGGCAGCACCGGCTTCGTGATCGAGGGGGTTTCCGCCGGCGATCACAGCGGCTGGTCCGTGAGCGATGCCGGCGACGTGAACGGCGACGGCATCGGCGACCTCGTCATCGGGGCCTGGTATGCGGACCCCAACGGTTCCGGCTCCGGCGCCAGCTATGTCGTGTTCGGCCGGTCGGCGGGCTTCGGGCCCGTCTTCGAGCTTTCCTCACTGACCGCCGGGAACGGCGACGGCGGCTTCGTCATCGAGGGTATCTCGGCCGGCGACCATAGCGGCCGCACGGTCAGTGCCGCCGGCGACGTCAACGGCGACGGCATCGACGATCTGCTGGTCGGGGCCTACTCCGCGGACCCGAATGGCAACCGGTCCGGGGCCAGCTATGTCGTGTTCGGACGAAGCGACGGGTTCGACCCGATCTTCGAGCTCTCCTCGCTGGCCGGCGGCGGCGGCGTCGACGGCTTCGTCCTCCATGGCGTCTCGGCCGGGGACCAGGCCGGCTTCTCGCTGAGCGTGGCCGGCGACGTCAATGGCGACGGCGTCGGCGACCTCATCATCGGTGCCCGCTATGCCGACGCGAACGGCTCCAACTCGGGTGCCAGCTACGTCGTGTTCGGGATGGTCCCCTCCCCCACGGTGACGGCGCTGACGACCGGGGATTCCACCCCGACCCTTTTCGGGACGGCGACCGTCGGGAAGGGCGGGACGCTGACCGTGACCGTCGGCGGGGAGACCTATACGGCAGGCGACGGCCATCTCTCGCGCACGGGGAAGAGCTGGTCCCTGACGATCCCCGTGGCGGACGCCCTGGCCGAAGGCACCTATGAGGTCACCGCCGCCGTCACCGGGCCCGCAGCCAGGGTGATATCGGATCTGACCTCCGACGAGCTGGTGATCACCCCGCGACCACCGCCCGTCCCACCCGGCGCGGCCAACCATGCGCCCGTAGCCGGCGACGACGCCTATACGATCGATCGCAATACGCTGCTGACGGTGGACGCGCCCGGCCTGCTCGCCAACGACAGCGACGCCGACCGCGACCGGCTGGCCGTCGCGGCGCTGGTCGACGGTCCGGCGAACGGCACCGTCTGGTGGAATGCCGACGGCGGATTCTCCTACCTGCCGCAGCCCGGGTTCTCGGGCACCGATTCCTTCGAGTACCGGGTTGGCGACGGCAAGGCCGGCACGGATACGGCCACGGTCGTCGTCACGGTCCTGCCGGCTCGGATTCCGCCGCTGCGGTCGATCACCGGCGGGTTCGGCGACGAGACCCTGTCGGGGACCGGCGCGCCGGACACCATCTTCGGCATGGACGGCGGCGACACGATCGAAGGCGAAGGCGGGCGGGACCGGCTTGACGGCGGCGGGGGCCACGACCTGATCTTCGGCGGGAGCGACGAGGACATGGTCTGGGGCGGCCAGGGCAGCGACATGCTGCTGGGCGGCGAAGGCGCGGACTGGATCCTGGGCGAGCGCGGACCGGACACGATCCATGGCGGCAAGGCCGCAGACCATGTCTGGGGCGGCCGGGGCGACGATCGGCTGTTCGGCGACGGCGGCCCCGACATGCTGTCGGGCGACCTCGGCAACGACACCTTGACCGGCGGCGAGGGCGCTGACCGCTTCGTCGTCCGGGAGGATGGCGGCATTGACCTGGTCACCGACTACGACCTGCAGGGCGGCGACGTGATCGAGCTGAACGCCGGCCCGGACGGACTGTTCGGCGGCATCGCCATCGCCGGCTTCGCCGACATCGTGCTGCGATTGGCCGACGGGCCGAACGGCGTATTCCTGGACCTCGGCGGCGGACACGGCATCGTCCTGAGCGGGATATCCAAGAGCCAGCTCTCCGCGGACGACTTCGTTTTCGCCTGATCCAGCAGGGGTTGAAGCGCCGTGTCCGTCCGCACCCGCCATGCGGTGCTGGCAAGGGTTTCCCGGATGCGCTAATCGGATAGCTCTCCAGACAGCGGCAGCGGTCATTGCTCGACACCCCACGACACGGACAGGGCGGTCCGACCGGCGCGCGAGCGGCCGCCTCGGCCAGCTGCGTGCGCCCCTCGATCTACTACACCTGCTCGCTTCCGTTGCGCGCGGGGGGCGAGCTGGTGAATTTCCAGCATGTGAACGCCCTGCGACGGCGAGGGCTGCGGGCGTTTGCGCTGCTGGACCCGGCCTCGCGGGTCGAAGTACCGAGCAAGCCATACGCCGTCCCGCTCCTGACATGGACCCAGCATCTGCATTTCTCGGCCGACGACTGGCTGGTGGTGCCGGAAGTGACCCCGCCGCAGACCTTCCAGTGGCTGGCCCGGCTGCCGTGTCGAACGGTGGTCCACAATCAGAATCCCTACTACACGTTTCGCGGCTTCCCGAGCATCGCCGCGATGAATGCGTTTCCGCTGGCCGGCGGCCTCACCTGCAGCCGGTTTACCCGCGCGACCCTCCGGCAATGGGGCTCGACCACCGACTGGCAGGTCGTGCATCCGCCGATCCTGCCGACCTTCCATCGCGAGCGACCCAAGCGCCGCCAGATCGCCTTCATGCCGCGCAAGCGGCCCGAGGAGGTGGCGGGCCTCCGCCAACTGTTCCAGGGCCTCCATCCGGATCTGGCAGAGGTGCCGTGGGTCGAGATCCGCGACATGAGCCGGCCGCAGGTGGCCGAGGTTCTCGGGGAGTCCCTCGTCTTCGCCAGCCTCGGCCGACTGGAAGGCCTGGGCCTGCCGCCGCTCGAGGCGATGGCGGCGGGATGCCTGGTGTGCGGGTATGACGGCGGCGGCGGACAGGAGTACGCCACGCCCGAGAACGGCTATTGGGTCGCGGACGGCGACATAGCGGCATTCGCCAACGCCCTCGCCCGTGCCCTGCGGCTCGACCGGGCGGCGGCCGGGCAGCGTGCCACCGCCGCCAGGACGACGGCATCGGCATACGGCCAGGGGCACTTCGAAGCCGAGCTCGAGGCCGCATGGCGCCGCCTGCTCGGCGACGGCTGGCCGGCCTACAAGGTGGAGACATCCTCGCAGGCTCCGGCCGAAGGGGCTCTCGTCGAATGAGAATGGGCCATCTGGTTCAGGCCGACGTCGTTCTGCCGGGCCGCCACGGACGCTTCTGGATGGATTCCTGCGCCGGCCGCGACCAGGTGGCGATGCAGCTCCTGCAATCGGGCTGGACGGCATTCGAGGCGCCGCTGCCGCTGCTGGTCGCGATGTGGTCCTGGCACCTGCGGCCGACCTTCCTGGACATCGGTGCCAACACGGGCTTCTACAGCCTTCTGTCGCTGGTGTCCGGGGCGCCGATCGCCCATGCCTTCGAGCCGGTGACGGAGATCCTGGACGTGCTGCTCGCCAATGCCGCCAGTTCCGAGCTGGGCGAGCGGCTGCGCGCCCATCCCCTGGCGCTGGGCGATGCGGGAGGAACGGCGCCGCTGTACCTGCCACTGGCCGGTCACGGCCTGGTCGAGACGTCCGCATCGCTCAACCGGGCCTTCCGTGTCCGGCATTCGGCAGTGCGCGAGGTATCCCGCGCCCGCCTCGACACGGCCCTGCCGCCGGCCGGATGGGACGGCCGGCCCGTACTGATGAAGATCGACGTGGAATCGCATGAGCCGGCGGTGCTGCGCGGCGCCCGCCAGTGGCTGCAGATCGCCCGGCCGGCCGTGGTCTGCGAGATGCTGCCGGCGACGGAAACCGACCCCATGGTCCGCCAGTTGGCCGAGGCCGGGTATCTGCACTTCGTGCCGCTGCCGGACCGGGATCCCGGGCGAGCCCGTCTGGTCGCCACGGCGGAGATCCGCAAGAGCCTCGAACATCGAGACCACGTGTTCTTGCCGGCGGAGACGGCCGAACGCTGGCTGGCTTCCGCCACCGGCCTCTCGCCCCCATGATCTCTCACCCGGAATGAAGGTCGGATGCTTGAGCCCGGAAGTCCGATCCGGCGATGGCGCCCGATAGCCGCAACGAAACGAAGGGACACTGGGAATGACGACGGAGCCGCTGCCAGCCGGAGCGGATGCGAAGCTGGAGATCTCCGGATCGCGGCTGTTCATGCCGTGGCTGGCGCAGGCGGGCGCGAGCCTCGCCTTCACCACCTACCAGGCCGGCAAGGTGTTCCTGATCGGCACCCGCGCCGACGGCTCGCTGTCGGTCTTCGAGCGCACCTTCCCGCGTTCGATGGGTCTCGGCATCCACGGGCAGACCTTGTGGCTGGCCTCGCTCTACCAGCTCTGGCGGTTCGAGAACTTCATGGAGCCGGGCCAGGAGCATGGCGGGCATGACGCGCTCTATGTCCCCGTCAGCGGCCACACCACCGGCGACATCGACATCCACGACATCCATGCCGGGCCGGGCGGGCGGCCGATCTTCGTCGCCACCCTCTTCAACTGCCTGGCGACCCACGACGACCGGCACAGCTTCGTCCCGATCTGGCGCCCGCCCTTCATCGACCGCCTTGCGGCGGAGGATCGCTGCCACCTGAACGGGCTGGCGATGGACGGCACGCGCCCGGCCTACGTCACCTGCGTCGGCTCCGGCAATGTCGCGGAGAGCTGGCGCCAGCGGCGCCGCGACGGGGGCGTGGTGGTCGATGTCGCATCGAACGAGATCGTCGCCACCGGCCTGTCGATGCCCCATTCGCCGCGCCTCTATCGCGGGCGGCTATGGATGATCCAGACCGGCACCGGCGAGTTCGGCCATATCGACCTGGCCAGCGGCCGGTTCCAGCCGGTCTGCTTCCTGCCCGGCTTCGCCCGCGGCCTCGCCTTCACGGGCGACCACGCGGTGATCGGCGTATCGCGCCCGCGCGAGAACCGCACCTTCGAGGGCCTGGCGCTCAACGAGCGGCTGACCGCGGCCGGCGTCGACCCGCAGTGCCGCATCTGTATCGTCAACCTGCGGACGGGCGATGTCGAGCACCAGCTGATGATCGAGGGCGTGGTGCAGGAACTCTACGACGTCGCGGTCCTGCCCGGCATCAGCCGGCCGAAGATGCTGGGTTTCCGCACCGACGAGATCCGCTTCGCCATCCGGCCCGGCCCCTGGACCCAGGTGTAGCGCCATGTCCGCCAGGCGAAGCGGCCCCCGGGGCGACGGCACGGCCGCCGCCCGGCTGGCCGAACTGATCGCCCGCGCGCCCGTCCTGCGCAAGCAGGGGGACCGCGAAGGGGCGATCGCCGCCTACCGCGCCGCGGCGACCCATCCCGAAGCGCCGGCAGCGGTCTTCTTCAACCTCGGCAACGCCCTGTTCGAGGTCGGGCGCTGGGAAGAGGCCGACGGCCACTACGCCACGGCCGTCCAGCGCGACGGCAAGCTGGTCGAGGCGATCCTGCAGCGGGCACGCTGCGCGGTGCGGCTCGGCCGGACCGCCGCGGCCGAGGCCCATTTCGAGCGGATGCTGCTGGCGGCGCCGGAGAACTTCAGCGCCTGGCTGGAGGCAGCCCACCTGTCCCGCCAGCTGGGCCAGACCGAGCGCGCGCTGGAGCGCTATGCCCAGGCGATCGCGGTCGCGCCGCAGCGCTGGGAGGCGCACCTGGCGATGGCCCGGGCGCTCGAGGAGGCGGGGCGGCGCGACGAGGCGGCCCGCCACTACCATCGCGCGCTGCCGGCGGCGAGCAAGGTTCCGGGCGGGGTCCGGCGGGTGCATTGGCACATGGCCAAGTACCGGCTGGAGCAGGGCAACCCGGCCGGCGCCCTGGAGGCGATGCGCCAGGCGCTGCTGGTCCTGCGCGTCGAACAGCCGGCCCCCGACGAGGACGAACGCGCCGACATGCAGATCGAGCTGGCCGAGACGCTGCTCCGGCTCGGCATGCACGAGGAGGCGCACCGCGCCTGCGAGCGGGCGTCGGCGGCGACCAGCGAGGCGACGCTCGCCCGCCTGGCGGAGATGTCGTTCCGCCACAACCTGTGGCAGGAGGCGCAGTCCGTGCTTCGCCGCGCGGTCGAGCTGCGGCCGGACAGCGCCACCGCGCACTGGAATCTCGCCCATTTCTCGGCCGAGAGCTGGCACATGCAGGAAGCGCTGGCCGCACTGGAGCGGGCCGAGGCGCTGGCCCCCCAGCCCGGCGCCAAGGCCATGCGCGCCTCCATCGCCGGGCGCATGGGCGACGCCGACGCCGCACTCCGTCTCTACCGCGAGCTCGCCGCCGAGGAAGGCGACAAGCCGATCCGGATGGCGTCCAGTGCCGCCATGAGCGCACTCTACAGCGACCAGCTGTCCGCCCGGGACGTGGCCGCCCTGCATCGCAGCCTGTTCGCGCCGCTCGGCCGCAACGCGCGGTCGGCCGACAGCTTCGCCAACGATCGCGACCCGGATCGCCGCATCCGGCTCGGCCTGGTCACGGCCGACTTCCACCGCCAGCATCCGGTCAACATCTTCATGCAGCCGGTGCTGGCCCGCCTCGATCGCCGGCAGTTCGAGATCGTGGTCTATTTCACCGGCGTGTCCTACGACGAGCAGACCCAGATCGCCCGGCGCCGCGCGGCCGGCTGGATCGAATGCGCCGCCTGGTCCGACGCGCAGCTGGCGGAGCGCATCGCCGCCGACGGGGTCGACATCCTGCTCGACCTGGCCGGGCACACCGCACGGCACCGCATGGCCCTGTTCGGCCGGCGCGCCGCCCCGGTGCAGGTCACCTTCCTCGGCTATCCGGGCTCGACCGGGGTGCCGAACATCGACTGGATCATCGGCGACCCGATCGTCACCCCGCCCGACCACGAACCGCTCTACAGCGAGCGGGTGGTGCGCCTGCCGAACACCGTGTTCTGCTATGCGCCGGACGAAGGCGCCTATCCCTTTCCCGACTACGGGCCGGCCCACGCCGCCCGCCCGCTCACCTTCGGCTCGTTCAACAACGTGCCCAAGCTGACGCCGCGCACCATCGGGCTATGGGCGGCCATCCTCGACCGGCTGCCGGATTCGCGCCTGCTGCTGAAGGCGCCGAGCTTCTCGGATGCCGGCGCGATCGCGGCGTTCGGCGAGCGGCTCACCGCCGCCGGCATCGCCCTGGCCCGGGTGGAGTTCCGCGGCCCCACGGGCCTGGCCGACATGATGGCCGAATATGCCGACGTCGACATCGCCCTCGACCCGGTGCCCTACAATGGCGGCACCACCAGCCTGCAGGCGATGTGGATGGGCGTGCCGGTGCTGGCCCTGCGCGGCAGCCAGTTCGTGTCGCGCATGGGCGCCAGCTTCATGACCGCGGCCGGCCTGCCCGAATGGGTCGCCGACGACGACCGCCAATATGTGGAGATCGCCGTCCGCATGGCCGGCGACCGCGCGGCCCTGCTGGCGCTGAAGCGCGACATGCGCCGGAGGCAACAGGCGGCCCCCGCCTGGGACGTCGACCGCTACACCCGCGACTTCGAGGCCGCGCTGCGCCATGTCTGGCGCGATCATTGCGCGGCCCCTTCGCCGGGCTAGGCGGCGGGCGCTACGGCACCAGCACCGTCGCCCCGACCGTCCGGCGCGCCTCGACCGCGCGGTGGGCGGCCGCGACCTCGTCGAGGGCGAAGCGGGCGCCGACATGGGGCTCGACCGCGCCCGCGGCGATCGCCGCGAACAGTTCGGCCGCGTTCGCCCGCAGGTCGGCGGGATCGGCATTGTGCGGGAAGACCGAGGGCCGGGTCAGGAACAGGCAGCCCTTCTTGTTGAGCAGTTCCGGGTCGATCGCCGGCGCCGGCCCCGACGCCGCCCCGTAGACCACCACCAGGCCGAAGGGCCGGGCGCAGTCGAGCGACTTCAGGAACGTGTCGCGGCCGACGGAATCATAGACGACGCGCGCCTTGCGGCCGCCGGTCGCGGCCAGCATCGCATCGGGCCAGTCCGGCTCGGCGGTGACCACGACATGGTCGCAGCCGGCCTCCAGCGCGATGGCGCGCTTCCCGGCGGAGCCGACCGCGCCGACCACGGTGGCGCCCAGGGCCTTGGCCCAGCGCGACAGGATCAGGCCGACCCCGCCCGCGGCGGCATGCACCAGCACCACGTCGCCCGGCGCCACCCGATGGGTCCGGCGCAGCAGGTACTGGGCCGTCATGCCCTTGAAGATCACGGCCGCCGCCGCCTCGTCGGACAGGCCGTCCGGGATCTTCACCAGCCGATCGGCGGCGACCACGCGGCGGTCGGCATAGGCGCCGATGCCGGCATTGATGTAGGCGACCCGATCGCCCGGCCGGACCGCCGTCACCCCGGGGCCGACCGCTTCCACCACGCCCGCCGCCTCGTGGCCGAGCCCGGTCGGCAGCGGCAGAGGATAGGTGCCCTTGCGCTGGTAGATGTCGATGAAGTTGAAGCCGACCGCCGTCTGGCGCAGCTCTGCCTGGCCCTCGGCCGCGGGCGGCAGCGTCTCCTCCACGATCTCCATCGCCTCGGGCCCGCCGAACGCCCGCAGCCGCACCACCCGAGCCGTCGTCATGCCGCTTCCTCCGCTCCACTGCAACTGCCCCAGCATGGCGCGAACCGCCCTGGATCGCCAACCGGCGATGCGGCTGCTATGAAGCAGGCGATGATCGGACGGACCATGGTGCACCGGCGCAGACGACGGATTTCCGGAACGGGCGTGGCCAAGGGCGTGGCGCTGCTGGCGGTGGCCTGCGCCGTGGCCGTCGCGGCGCTCGCCGCGGGCGGCGGCGACCCGCTGTGGCGCCTGGCGGCAGGGCCGCCCGACCTCGGGCCCGCGTCGTTCGAGCGGCTGGCGCGGCGGGACGTTCCCAACGACGCCCTCGCCTGCCCGGCGGACCTGTGCCGGGCCGCGAGCGACCTCGCGCCGCCGGTCTTCGCCGTCCCGGCCCGCGACCTGCGCCGCGCCTTCGCCCGGGCCATCGCCGACGAGCCGCGGCTGGAACGGGTCGCCGCCGACGATGCCGCCCTTGCCGACCGCTATGTCCAGCGCAGCCGGATCATGCGCTTTCCGGACACGGTCGACGTGCGCTTCCTCGACCTGCCTGGCGGCCGCTCCACCCTGGCGCTCTATTCGCGCTCGCAGCTGGGCAGCGACGATTTCGGCGTCAACCGCGCCCGCATCGCCCGCTGGCTGGCGCTGCTGTCCGCGGCCGCCCCGGCGGCCCGCTAGGCCAGCCAGCTACACCATCACGCCAGCGGCATCATCACGTCCGTCAGCCACTCCGCCGGCGGCAGCGTGCGGCAGTCGTTGAGATATTCCTCGATGCACGGGTGGTCGGCCGGCTCCTCGCCGCTGCCCGGCAGCCAGTCGCGATAGAGGCGGCGATAGGTGCGCTCCAGTTCGGCATAGGGACCGACATGGCGCAGCACCGTGTGGCGCCCGCCGGCGATCTCGATCATCCGGATGCCGTCCGGCAGCACCGTACCCTCGGGCACGGTCAGGCAGGCTTCGGCGCGCTGCTCGGCCTTCGGCACCGATCCCGGGTCGTCGTGGAAGATGGCGAAGAAGCGCGTGCCGGGCCCGACCAGGCCGCTGCTGCCCGCCCAGGCCTGCAGCTTCTCGAAGGCATGGCCGATCTCCTGGTAGTCGCCGGCATGGGCGATGGCGGCGACGCGGACGGGGGCGATGGTGCGGATGGCGACGTCGGTCACGGCGGCAGCTCCGGTCGGTGCGGGTGGGGCCGGCCCATCGAGCCGGCCGCGGGCGCGATAGGCGGCGGGCGGCGTGCCATAGGCGCCGGAAAAGGCCCGGGTGAAGGCCGCGACCCCGGAATAACCGGCGCGGCGCGCCACCCGCGCGATCGGCAGCAGCCCTTCCGCCAGCTCCGCCGCCGCCCGGTGCAGCCGTCGGCGGCGCACCGTTTCGGTCACCGTCTCGCCCATCGCCGCGCGGTAGATGCGGTGGAAATGGCAGGGCGAGAAGCACGCCACCGCCGCCAGCCGCTCCAGGTCGAGGTCCTCGTCGAGATGGCCGCCGATATGGTCGACCACCCGCTCGATCCGTCGCCGGTGCTGCTGGGCCGCCCGCGGGCTGGGGTCCGGGTTCGTCATGCCCCCGACGATAGCCGGACCGGCATTTGCCCGGCTTGCGGAAATGCCGGCCGACGGGACTTGACGCCCGCGCCCCCGGTGCGATCCCCTGCCCCGGCGCCGATTTCCGGCACCGCACCACCAGAAGCCCGAGGAAGGAACGCCCGACATGCAGTCGCTGGAAGGAAAGATCGCCTGGATCACCGGGGCCGGCACCGGCATCGGCGAGGCGACGGCCGAGACGCTGGCCGCGGCCGGCATGGTCGTGGTGCTGTCCGGCCGCCGCCGGGAGCCGCTCGACGCCGTCTGCGCCCGGATCACGGCGGCCGGCGGCAAGGCCGAGGTGGCGCCGCTCGACGTGGTCGACGGCGATGCCTGCCAGGCGGTGGCCGACGGCATCGTCGCCCGCCATGGCCGCATCGACCTGCATTTCGCCAATGCCGGCCTCAACGTCACCGACCGCACCCTGGACGTGCTGACCCGGCCGGACTTCAAGCTGCTGGTCGACGTCAACCTGACCGGTGCCTACAACACCGTCTCGGCCGTCCTGCCGACCATGCGCAAGCAGCAGGACGGGCTGATCGTCAACCTCTGCTCCTGGGCCGGACGCTATGTCGGCAAGGGGGCCGGCGTCGCCTACTGCGCCTCCAAGCACGGCATGCTGGTGCTCAACGAGTCGATCAACCAGGAGGAATGCGGCAACGGCATCCGCGCCACCGCCATCTGCCCGGCCGACGTCGACACGCCGATCCTCGACAAGCGCCCGGTCAAGGTCAGCGAGGCGACCCGCGAGGTGATCCTGAAGCCGCAGGACCTGGCCGACGCCGTCCTCTACGTCGCCCGCCTGCCGGCCCGCGTGTGCATCAACGAGATTCTGATCAGCCCGACCAAGAACAAGACCTACCTGCCGAACCTGCCGTAGGCGCCGGGGACGCGCCGCCCGGCCGTGCGGTCGGGCGGCGAAGGCTGGACGGTAAGGTATATTCCCCTTACATTCTCCGCATGAGCGTGCTGACCGTCACCGCCAAGGGTCAAGTCACCCTGCGAAAGGATCTGCTGCGACACCTGGGCATCAGTCCAGGTGAGCAGATTTCCGTGGAGAAGCTCCCGGATGGGCGGATCGAGGTACGGGCTGCGCATCCCACCGGCAGGATCTCGGACGTGTTCGACCTCCTGAAGCGGGACGAGGCCCCATCCTTGACGATCGAGGAGATGAACGAGATCGTTGCGCGCGGGTGGGCCGGGCAGAAGTGAACGTTGCCGCTGACACGAACATTCTCGTCCGAGCGATCATGGGCGACGATCCGCGCCAGAGTCCCCTGGCCAAGGCCGAGCTCGTCGCTGCCGATCTGGTTGCGATCCCCACTGCCGTCTTTTGCGAACTCGCCTGGGTACTGGCGCGCGGATATCGCATCCCTGCGCCGGAAATCGCCATTGCGATCCGCCGCCTAATCAACACCGCCAATGTCGCCACCAACAGACCGGCCGTGGAGGCCGGGCTTGCCATGCTGCACGGCGGCGGCGACTTCGCCGATGGTGTCATTGCCTTCGACGGTCGCTGGTTGAACGGCGGCACGTTCCTCTCGTTTGACAAGACCGCGGCCAGGCTGGTCCAGGCTCACGGCGGCGAGGTCCGGCTCCTGACGTGACGGCCCTACCCCGACGTCTTGCGTCTACCAGCCAGCGCATTCAGCGCCGCCGTGCCCAGCACGTGCAGGCGAACCGCCTCGATGCGGGCGCCGATGCCGGCGTAGAAGGCGTGGGCGTCCGCGTTGCCGTCGTTCGACGTCCACCACAGGTAGGTGCGGCCGCGACGTCGCGCGGCCCGTGCCACCGCCGTCACCAGCGCGCGGGCGACGCCGCGGCGACGCGCCCGCGGCTCGACGTAGAGGTCCATCAGGTAGATGCCGCGCTCGCAATAGATGCTGCTGTAGGCGTCGTGGTCGAGGCTGTAGCCCGCGGGACGACCGTCCAGCTCGGCCAGCCAGGCGCGGAATTCCGGCCGGCGGCCGAAGCCGTCGGCCAGCATCCGCTCCTCCGTGACGTGGTGGACCGGGTCGCCCTCGTGGCGGCTGAGGGCGCGGCTGAAGCGGACCAGCGTCGGCACGTCCGCCGCCACCGCGCGGCGCACCGACACCACGCCCGGCCCCAGCCTGGACGCCATCAGGCAGGCTTGCTCATCGCCAGCAGCTTCTGGACCATCTCCTCGGTCAGGTTGCCGCCGGTGACGACCGCCACCGTCTTCTTCGACCGGTCGACCTTGCCCGCCAGGTAGCCCGCTGCCGCGACCACGCCCGCCGGCTCGCCCAGCACCTTGGCGCGGAACAGCAGGGCGCGGAAGGCGTCGGCGATGTCCTGCTCGCGGATCAGGACCACGTCGTCCATGTACTTCTGCAGGTGGCGGAAGGGGAACTCGCCCGGCCGCACCGCCGACAGACCGTCGGCCATGCTGTTCCAATGGTCGATCAGGGTCGGCTCGCCCTTCTGGCGTGAGACGTAGTAGGCGTTGGCCTGCTCCGGCTGGACGCCGATCACCCGGATATCGGGGCGCAGCAGCTTGATCGCCGCCGCCGTGCCGGCCGCCATGCCGCCCGAGGAGACCGGCACCAGCACCTGCTCCACGTCGGGCATGTCCTCGACGATCTCCAGCCCGATGCCCGCGTGACCAAGGGAGACCGGCCGGTCCTCCCAGGTGTCGATCGCGGTCATGCCGCGCTCGGCCGCCACGCGCTCGACCGTCGCCTGGCGCTGCGAGGCGTCGGTGCCGCAGAAATAGACCTCGGCGCCGTGCGCCCGGGTCGCCGCCACCTTGTAGGGGCTGGTGTGGTCGAGCATGACCACCACCACCGGCACCTTCATGATCCGGCCGGCCAGCGCGAAGCCCTGGGCGAAGTTGCCCGACGAGGTCATCACCACGCCCTTGGCGCGCGCCTCCGGCGACAGGGCGTTCATGACCGCGAAGGCCGCCCGCGGCTTGTAGGCGTTGGTCACCTGGTGCGTCTCGAGCTTCAGGAACAGCCGTTCGGCGCCGATCTCCGCCGGCTCGCCGGCAAACGGCACGATCGGCGTGCGGCGGATGATCGAGGGCATCGCGGCGCGGGTGGCGCGGATCTCCTCCAGCGTGATCAACGGGGCGGCGGTGGCGGCGTCGGGCATCGGGAGGCTCCTGGAACGGACGGTCTATCCCGACGCTAGCATGGCGCGGCGGCCGCGTTCTATTGTCGACGCCCGCATCCACCGGACCCACCCCCGGGACACCCACGCCATGGCCGCCCAGCGCACCATCCTCATCACCGGCGCCAGCCGCGGCATCGGCCTTGCCGCCGCCCGCCACTTCGCCACCGCCGGCCTCAAGGTCGTCGGCGTCGCCCGCTCGACGGCACCCGACGGCTTTCCCGGCACCTTCCACCGCGTCGACCTGTCCGCCGACGACTTGGCCGCCCGCATGGCCGCCATCGTCGCCGAGACCCCGGTCGACATCCTGGTGAACAACGCCGGCTCCGGCCGGATGGCGCACCTGGGCGCGGTCCGGCTCGACGACCTGGACGCCATCATCCGCCTCAACCTGACCGCAACCATGCTGGCGACCCAGGCCTGCCTGCCGCACATGCGCGCCCAGGGCTGGGGCCGCGTCGTCAACGTGTCGAGCCGGGCGGCGCTCGGCAAGGACGGCCGCACCGTCTATGGCGCGACCAAGGCCGGGCTGTTCGGCTTCACCCGCACCTGGGCGCTGGAACTGGCGGCCGAGGGGGTGACCGTCAACTGCGTCGGCCCCGGCCCGATCGAGACCGAGATGTTCCGCGAGCACAACGCCCCCGGCAGCCCCACCGCCCAGACCGTGGTCGGCGCGATCCCGGTCCGGCGGATGGGCCAGCCGGAGGAAGTGGTCTCCGCGCTGGCCTTCTTCGCCGGCGAGCATGCCGGCTTCACCACCGGCCAGGTGCTTTATGTCTGCGGCGGTCTGACCATCGCCCGGGATCCTATCTGACGGCGGCGCGACATGAGCGACCACCGCGCCCAGGCGATAGTTTTTCTTGATTGCCGGGCGCGACTTGAGCGCGATAATTGAGAAATGGTTCCCGAATCGGTCGAAACTCTGGCCAAGGCTGCCGCGCTGGTTGTGGCCCTGATCGCCGTGCTCGGCTGGATCGGCGCGCTCGGCTGACGAGCGGGGGGGGGGGCGCCGCCCGCGCGCGGCACCCCCGTTGCCTAATCCGCCGCCGCCCGGTCGGTGGCAGCAGCGGAGGCGGCCGCCATCGCCGCGGCGCCCACGCCATCCAGCGCCTTCAGGTCGAGCGGGTGGTCGGTCTCGTTGGCGACCGCGATCACCAGCCGCTGCCCGCGCAGCATGATCACCTTCTGGTCCGACGCGCCGGACGCCCAGACCGCATCGACGGGCAGGCTCGGGAACTGGCCGTCGAGGTTGGTGCGGAAGCAGCCGGCATAGTGGTTGCCGAAATGGGTCGAGGTCAGGGCGTAGTCGGCCCAGCCTTCCGGCAGCAGCCGCTCGCCGTCCCACACCCCGTCCTGGATGTAGAGCAGGCCGAAGCGGGCATAGTCGCGCAAGGTGGCGAAGCCGGAGCCCGACGCGACGAGGTTGCCCACCCGGTCGGCCGAGTGCTGGTAGCTGGACAGGCCGATGCGGTCGGCGAGCAGGCCATAGACCGTCTCGGGATAGGGCAGGCCGCGCTTCTCGATCTGGTCGCGGATGATGGCGCCCAGCACGTTGAGGCCGGTGTTGATGTAGCGGTAGACGGCCCCCGGCCGGGTCGCGACGATCGACCGCTGGGCGGTGTCGAACGCATCCTCGCCGTCATAGTAGACGAAGCTGTTCTCGAAGATGACCGTGCTGGCGCCCGTCCCGTCCACCGCCGGGAAGGCGAGGCCGGCGCGCATCCGCATCAGGTCGTCGATGGTGATCAGATGGTGGATGCCGCGCGGGTCGCGCCACAGGGGGGCCGGCGCCGGGTCGTAGACCGAGCCGAGCCAGCCCTCGTGGATCATGCGGCCGATGATGGTGCCGGTGAAGGCCTTGGTCATCGAGAAGCTGGGGGTCGGCCGGTCGGGCGCCCCATGGTCGGAATAGCGCTCGGCCAGGACGCCGTCCGGCGTCGCCACCATGACACCGTAGATGCCGGCCGAACCGGCGAACAGCCGCTCGATCGCCTGCTCGAGGGCGGCCGTGCCGCGGTTGCGCCCGGGCGTCGACCCGCCGTCGCCGAGCGGCCAGGGTCGGTTGCGGTCGGCCGGCTTGCGGGCGACCGGCCGCGGCTCGAAGGCGGGGGCGACATGGCGGCCCAGCACGATGCCGCCATAGCCGGCGCGGGCGACCGCATGGCCTGCGACCGGCGGCCCGAAGGCCGGGTCGTCCCAGGTCACGGTGACCCGGCGGTCGGCATCATCGCTTGCGACGGTGACCTGTCCCGCCCGCCATGCCGCGTTCACTTCGGCCTGGGCCGCCGCCAGGTCGGGCTCGAAGCCGAGTCCGCCCGACCGGCCGGCGGCACGCGGCCGGAAATGGCGGTCCGCCGTCTCCCGCGGCAGGCCGCTCACATAGAGCATGTCGACATAGCGCTTGGCGGCGTGGGCCACGACCTTCTCGCGCAGCGCCCGCGGCGACTGGTCGTAGACGAAGGGCTGCGGCAGGTCGCCCACCCCGGCAGGCAGCAGCGGCGGGATGCGGTCAAAGAGGGCGCTGGGGGCGCGGGCCATGGGGGCTCCATCGGGCTCGGGATATCGAGAATGCACGATCTTGCCCCCGAACGGGCGGAACGGAAACCCGTTCTTGCGGCCGCGTCCGGAGCGGCGGCGCGCTCGCAAACGGCAACGGGCCCGTGGATCGCTCCACGGGCCCGTCGAGGCAGGATGTTCGCCGCCGGCCAGGCCGGTAGCGCCTGTGGCTGGCCGGACTAGCGGCCGAGCTTGCCGTCGTCCATCAGCTGGCCGAACTTGCCCTCGTCGAGGTTGGCGCCGTACTTGCCCTCGTCGGTGTTGCGGCCGTACTTGCCTTCGTCGGTGTTGGCACCCAGCTTGCCCTCGTCGGCATTGGCGCCGAACTTCCCTTCGTCGACCAGGGCGCCGTACTTGCCCTGGTCCTGGTTCATCCCGAACTTGCCCTCGTCCAGCGACAGGGGGGCGGCGACGGCACCGAAGGCGAGCAGGCTGGCGACGGTGGCGGAAGCGAGGATCTTGATCATGGTGACCTCCTGAAGTCTGGGTTGGTCTCTCGTGTCTCGGTCTGTCGTGTGCCCGATCCATCCCCGGGCCACTCTTGATGGCCAGAAGGTAATCCCCGCCCCCTGCCCCGGCGAATCACGCCGGCTCACTCCGCGGTGACCCGGCCATGACCATTCCGTGATCGCGCGGGGGGGCGGGGGGCCTCCACGAAACCGTAACCGGCCCGTGGCAAGCTGCGGCCCATGCTGATCCATGACCTCCTCGACTCCCTCGTGAAGGGAATCGCCGTCACCGGCGCCGCCCTGGCGGCCCTCTATCTCGCCGGCATGGTCCATTGAGGCGCCGGTTGCGGTAGGGGCTGTTCGCGGGCCCCGGATCGCGCTATCGGAATGGCCATGCGACGTTCCGGTCTCGCGGGGGCGGTCCTGCCCTCCTCTCTCCTGCTGCTGGCCGCCTGCGGCTCCAGCGGCCCCGTCCCGTCGGAAACGACCGCCTACAGCTGCGCGCTCGGCCGGACCTTCCAGGTCACTCTTCGCCCGGGCGACCCGCGCGTGGCGCTGGAGGCGGGGCGCAATCGCCTCATCCTCGGACCGCCCGAGGCGGCCGGCGAGGAGAAGCCGAAGCCCAAGGAGGCGACGCTCTCCGGCCTGTACACCAACGGCATCGTCAGCCTGCAGCTCAACGGCGAGCAGGCGACGCTGGAGAACGCGCCGGGCGGGCCCTACGACAATTGCCGGGCTGCCGGCCCGGCCGAGAAGACCGGGCCCGGCATACCGCCGCTGAAGGTCGAGTGACCGCCCCGCTCCTCCAGGTCGAGGGGCTGACCACCCTCTTCCGCACCGACCGCGGCACGGTGCGGGCGGTCGACGGCATATCCTTCTCCCTCGAGCGCGGCCGGACGCTGGCGGTGGTGGGCGAATCCGGCTGCGGCAAGAGCGTCACCGCGCTCTCCATCATGGGCCTGCTGCGCCGCCCCCCGGCGGAGATCGAGGGCGGGCGCATCCTCTTCGAGGGCGAGGACCTGCTGGCCCTGCCGCCCGCGCGACTCCAGGACCTGCGCGGCGACCGCATCGCCATGGTCTTCCAGGAGCCGATGACCTCGCTCAACCCGGCCTTCACCGTCGGCGACCAGATCGCCGAGGCGATCGTCCGCCACCGCGGGGTCGGCGCGGCCGAGGCCCGGGCGCGGACCATCGCCATGCTGGCCCGGGTGCGCATCCCCGCCCCCGAACAGCGCTTCGGGGAGTATCCGCACAAGCTCTCGGGCGGCATGCGGCAGCGGGTGATGATCGCGCTGGCGCTGGCCTGCGACCCCGACCTGCTGGTGGCAGACGAGCCGACCACCGCGCTCGACGTCACCATCCAGGCGCAGATCCTGGCCCTGCTGCGCCGCCTCAGCGACGAAAGCGGGCTCGCCCTGCTGCTGATCACCCACGACCTGGGCGTGGTCGCCGAGATGGCCGACGAGGTGCTGGTCATGTATGCCGGCCGCGTGGTCGAGCGCGCCCCGGTCGGCCGCCTCTTCGCCGAGCCCCAGCACCCCTACACGATCGGCCTGATGGGCTCGGTCCCGCGCCTCGACGACGGCGGCGAGCGGCTGGCGGCGATCGAGGGCCAGGTGCCGAGCCCGCTGGCGCCCCCCGCGGGCTGCCGCTTCCATCCCCGCTGCCCCTTCGCCGAGCCCGCCTGCCGCGAGGCCGAGCCGGCCCTGGCCGCCATCGCCCCCGGCCACGAGGTCGCCTGCCGCCGCGCCCCGCTCGGGATCGAAGCCGCGGCGTAGGCGCCGCGCGGGGGGCGCATGGCGGATGGCTCCCTCGTCCTCGCGCTGCTGATCTTCCTGACCGCGATCGTCTATTCGATCGTCGGGCAGGCCGGGGCGACGGGGTATCTCGCGGTCATGGGCGCCTTCGGGTTCGAGCCCGCGGTGATGAAGCCGACCGCGCTCGCCCTCAACCTCACGGTGGCCGCCATCGGGGCGGTGCGGTTCGCCCGGGCGGGACACCTCGACGGACGGGCCTTCTGGCCGCTCGCCCTGCTGGGCGTGCCCGCCGCGGGGTTGGGGGGCGCCATCTCCCTGCCGGCGGCGATCTACCATCCGCTGGTCGGCACCGTGCTGCTGCTGGCCGCGATCCAGCTGGCCCGCTCCACCCGGGCGCGCCCGGCCGCCGCCACCCAGCGCCCGCCGATCGGCTGGTCGATCCTGGCCGGCGGCGGGGTCGGTCTGCTGTCGGGGCTGACCGGCACCGGCGGCGGGGTGTTCCTGGCGCCGCTCCTGCTACTGGCCGGTTGGGCCGGCGCGCGGCAGGCGGCCGCCCTGTCGGCGGCCTGCAACCTGGTCGCATCGGCCGCCGGTCTGGCCGGCGCCTGGGCAACCGCCCCGGCCTTGCCGGGCGCGCTGCCCCTGTGGATCCCGCTGGTCGCCGCCGGCGCGCTGATCGGCAGCGGGATCGGCAGCTACGGCCTGCCGGACCGGCCGATGCGGCTGGTCCTGGCCGCGATCCTGGCGGCGGCAGGTGCGAAGCTGGTCCTTTCCTGACCTACGGCCGCGACGCCGGCACGTTCGCCGCCTGCCGGCGGTGCTTCCATTCCCGGACCAGGCGCTCGGCGGCGGCGATCTGCTCGGCCGTCATGCGGGCGGCGATGCGGTCGCGGTTGCCGGCCCCCTGCCGCCGGCATTCGGGATCGCCGGCGTTGGCGGCCGCCGCCTCGAACCACTGGTAGGCGCGGGCCCGGTCCTGGGCCACCCCGCGGCCCTCGTCGTAGAGGGCGCCGAGGTTGACCTGGGCGCAGGCGTTGCCGCCGTCGGCGGCCCGCGCGTACCACGCCGCGGCGCGGGCCGGGTCGGCCGGCACGCCCTGGCCGTACTCGTGCATGATGCCGAGGTTGAACTGCGCGGCGGCGTCGCCCCGCTCCGCCGCCCGGCCGAACCAGGCCAGCGCCGCCGAGAAATCCTGCGCCACGCCCAGGCCGTGATAATGCAGGTTGGCCAGGTTGAACTGGGCGTCGACATGGCCGCGCTCGGCACCGCCGCGATACCACCGGGCCGCCTCCGCATGGTCCTGCGCGACGCCCCGGCCCTTGTCGTAGCGCACCCCCATCTTGAACTGCGCCGAGGGGTCGCCGCCTTCCGCGGCGATGCGGAACCACTTCAGCGCCTCCGCCTCGTCGCTCACCACGCCGTTGCCGGCCTCGTACATCGTGCCGAGGAGGTACTGGGCGCTCGGCCGGCCGCGCTCGGCCGCCCGGCGATAGAGCCGCACCGCCTCGGCATGGTCGCGGGGCACGGTGAGGCCGAGCTGGTAGAGGATGCCCCGGCTCTCCAGCGCCTCGGCATCCTCCTCCTCCACCGCCCCGCCGAGCGGCTTCAGCCAGGCGGCGGCGTCGCCGCGGGGTTCCCATCCGTCCGAGGGTGCGGCCCCGGCGGGGGAGAGCGAGAGTGCCAGGCCCATCCCGGCGATGATGACGATGCGCAGCAACGGTATCCCCCCTCCGATGATTGCCGACCAGGCACCCCCTCCGGTCTGGTCCAAATTCAGCAATCACCATGCCCCAACCCGGGCGCCCGAGGGGGATGCGGCAAACCGTCGCGGGAACCTTGTCGCGCGGCCGCCCCGTCTCCACCGCCGGGCGAGAGACGCGCGGCACGGGGCGAGCCGGCTTGCCGGACAGCGCGCGGGCACCGCAAGATGCCCGCGCCATGACCGCCCTCCTTGCCGTCGAGAACCTGGCCAAGCACTTCCCGGTCCGCCGCGGCGTGCTGCAGCGCGTGCGCGGCCAGGTCAAGGCGGTCGACGGGGTGTCGTTCACCCTGTCCGCCGGGGAGACGCTGGCGGTGGTCGGCGAATCCGGCTGCGGCAAGTCCACGTTGGGCCGCCTCGTCCTGCGGCTGATCGAGCCCACGGCCGGCACGGTGCGCTGGAAGGGGCAGGACATCTTCGCCCTGTCCCCGCCCCGCCTGCGCGCGCTCCGGCGCGAAATGCAGATCGTCTTCCAGGACCCGTATGCCTCGCTCAACCCGCGCCTGACGGTGGGCGAGATGGTGGCCGAGCCGCTGATGCTGCACGGCATTGCCCGTGGCCGCGCGGCCGAGGCGCGGGTGGCCGAGCTGCTGGCCCTGGTCGGGCTGGCGCCGGAGCACGCACGGCGCTACCCGCATGAGTTCTCGGGCGGGCAGCGCCAGCGGATCGGCATCGCCCGGGCGCTGGCGGCGGGGCCGCAGCTGCTGGTCGGCGACGAGCCGGTCTCCGCACTCGACGTGTCGATCCGCGCCCAGGTGGTGAACCTGCTGCAGGACCTGCAGCGCCGCCTCGGCCTCGCCTACCTGTTCGTCTCGCACGATCTGGGCGTGGTCCGGCACGTCGCCGACCGGGTTGCGGTGATGTATCTGGGCCGGATCGTCGAGATGGCGCCCAAGGCCGCCCTCTACGCCGCCCCGCGCCACCCCTATACCGCCGCCCTGCTGGCGGCGATCCCGGTCGCCGACCCGCGCCTGAAGCGCGACCGGCCGATCCTGGAGGGCGACGTGCCGAGCCCGATGGCCCCGCCGCCCGGCTGCCGCTTCCACACCCGCTGCCCCTACGCGATCGAGCGCTGCCGGACCGAGAGCCCGGACCTGGCGGCCGGCGCGGACGGCCATGCGGTCGCCTGCCACCGCTGGCAGGAGCTGGCGCCCCTGCCCTCGGCCGTGGCCGAGACGATTGCGATCGATCCGCGGCTGGCGGCCCTGCAGGGCGCCTTCCGCCGCGCCCCTACGGCAGCCGCGTGAAGCCCTGCTTCTCGAAATGCGCGGCCGCCGCGGCCGAGCGCAGCCAGCCGACGAAGCCCGCCGCCTCCGGCACGGAATCCCGGGTCAGCGCGATCGGGTAGATGATCGGCGGATGGCTGTCCGCCGGAAAGGCGCCGACCACGCGCACCCGGGGTTCGGCCGCCGCATCGGTCGCGTAGACGATGCCGAGCGGGGCCTCGTTGCGGGACACCAGCACCAGGGCCGCGCGCACGTTCTCGGTCTGGGCCAGCCGGCTGGCGACCTGCGGCCACAGGCCGAGCGTCTCCAGCGCCGCCTTGCCATACTTGCCGGCCGGCACCGAATCGACCAGGCCCATGGCGAGGCGACCGTCCCGGCCCAGCATACCTGCCAGGTCGATGCCGGGCGCGATCGGGCCCTTCGCCGCGGAATCGCCGGGCGCGATCAGGACGATGGCGTTGGCGAGCAGGTTGGCCCGGCTTTCCGGCCGAATCAGGTTGCGCTGCTGGACATGGTCCATCCAGTCGAGGTCCGCCGACAGGAAGACGGAGGCCGGCGCCCCCTGCTCGATCTGCCGGGCCAGGGCCGAGCTGGCGGCATAGGAGACCTTGGCGCGGCCGCCGGTCCTGCGGCCCCAGTCGGCCACGGCATCGTCCAGCGCGTTCTTCATGCTGGCGGCGGCGAAGACCACCACGTCGCGCGACTGCGCGGCCGCCGGCGCGGCCGGCGCGAATGCCGCGGCGATCGCGACCAGCAGGGAAAGGGCAGCACGGCGCATCGTCGATCCTCCATCGATATATCCATTAAGATACATCGATTCCGAAGGCCCGGAAACCCGTCTCGCGAGGCCCCGGGATTGCCGTATCGAGGCAGGCGCGAGACAGTGCCGGCCCCGCCGGAGAGTACGCCCCTTGTCAGATCCCCCATCCGCCGCGCCCGCAGCCGGGCGGCACGAGGCCGCCCCCGCCGCCTGGCGGCGCGAGGCCGCCCCTGCCGCCTGGCGGCGCGAGGCCGCAATGACGCTGGGGCTCGCCTGGCCGCTGATCCTGGCCAACCTGTCCCAGGCTGCCCTCAACGCCACCAACCTGGTCTTCATCGGCCGGCTGGGGGCGGATTCGCTGGCGGCCGCGGCGATGGCCACGGCCCTCTACCAGGCGGTCATGATCTTCTGCATGGGGCTGGTGTCCGCGACGGTGCCGATGCTGGCGACCATCCTCGGCCGCGGCCGGCGGACGGTACGCGAGGTGCGCCGCACCGTGCGGCAGGGCCTGTGGACCGCGGTGCTGGTCTGCCTGCCGGTGTGGGCGCTGCTGTGGCAGGCCGAAGCGATCCTGGTGTTCTTCGGGCAACGGCCCGACCTGGCCGCCGTCGCCGGCGGGTACATGCGCGGGCTGCAATGGGCGCTGCTGCCCTTCCTCGGCTACCTCGTGCTGCGCGCCTTCCTGGCGACCATGCAGAGGCCGCGCTGGACGCTGCTGGTGGCGGTCGCCGCCATCCTCTTCAACGCGCTGGCCGGATGGGCGCTGATCTTCGGCCGGCTCGGCCTGCCGGCGCTCGGGCTGGAGGGGGCGCCACTCGCCACCGTCTGCTCCAGCACCTTCCTCTTCGCCGGGCTGGCCGTCGTGGTGATGCGTCACCGCGCCTTCCGCCGCTTCCGCCTATTCGGGCGCTTCTGGCGACCGGACCTGCGGCGGCTGGTCGAGCTGTGGCGGCTCGGCATCCCGATGGCCATCACCTTCGCGCTCGAGACCTCGATCTTCTACGCCGCTGCGATGATGATGGGGCGGATCGGCGCGGTGGCGCTGGCGGCCCACGCCATCGCCATCCAGATCGCCTCGATCGCCTTCATGGTGCCGCTCGGCCTGGGCCAGGTGGCGACCATCCGGGTCGCCCGGGCGCGCGGCGCGGGCGACCCGGCGGCGGTCGGCCGCAGCGGCTGGACGGCGTTCGCCATCGGCATGGGCTTCATGGCGACGACCGCGCTCGCCATGGTGCTGGCGCCGCGGACCCTCGCCGGCCTGTTCCTGGACGCGGACCTGCCGGAGAACCGGCCGGTGGTCGAACTGGCGGTGCGGCTGCTGGCCCTGGCCGCCCTCTTCCAGTTCGCCGACGGGGCCCAGGCGATCTGTGCCGGCATGCTGCGCGGGCTGCACGACACGCGGGTGCCGATGCTGCTGGCCGCGCTCGGCTACTGGGGCATCGGCCTGCCGCTCGGGATCGCGCTGACCTTTCTGCTCAGCCTCGGCCCGGTCGGGGTGTGGATCGGACTGGCGGCGGGGCTCGCCACCGTCGCCACCCTGATGCTGGCGCGCTGGCACCGGCGCGACCGGCTGGCCGGAACCGGCGCGACCGGGCCGCGTTGATCGGCCACGCCGGCACCCGACAGCGTGCCGGCCTCTCGGGAGATCATCGATTGACCACGCAGCAGATCCTGGCGCTCGGCATCTTCGGGCTGACGCTCGCCGCCTTCGTCTGGGACCGGGTGCGCTACGACATCGTCGCCCTGGCCGCGCTGGCCGCCTGCGTGCTGGCCGGCCTGGTCGAGCCCGATGCCGCGTTCGCCGGCTTCGGCAATGCCGCCGTCATCACCGTCGCCGCGGTCCTGGTCCTGAGCCAGGCGCTGGCCCGCTCGGGCGTGGTCGGGCTGGTGGGCGAGCGCATCAACCGGATCGTCGCCACCCCCCTGCAGCAGACGGCCCTGCTGTGCCTGGTGGGCGCGGTGCTGTCGGCGTTCATGAACAATGTCGGCGCGCTCGCCATCATGATGCCGATCGCCATCGCCGGCGCGCGCCGCTTCAACTCCTCGCCGGCCCTGGTGCTGATGCCGCTGTCCTTTGCCACCATGCTGGGCGGCATGTGCACGCTGATCGGCACGCCGCCCAACCTGCTGGCCGCCGGCTTCCGCGAGCGCTACGACCAGCCGGCCTTCGGCTTCTTCGACTTCGCGCCGGTCGGCCTTGCCGTGACCGTGGTCGGCATCGCCTTCATGGTGCTGGTCGCCCGCTTCCTGATGCCGACCGACCGCAAGGGCGCGGCCTCCGCGATCGAGCAGTTCGACGTCGGCCACTACGTCACCGAGGTCAGGATCGGCCCGAACTCCAAGCTGGCCGGCCAGACCATCCGGGACATCGAGGCCGGGCACGAGGACCGGCTCTTCGTCGTCTCGCTGGCCCGCCACGGGCTGCGCCTGCGCGGCCGGTTCCCGAGCAGCGTCGTCGACACCGGCGACGAACTGCTGGTCCAGGCCGATGCCGAGCTGTTGCAGGAGCTGGTGCGCAGCGGCGAGCTGGAGCTGGTGGCCGCGCGCACGACCGAGGGCCAGGACGAGAAGCCGGCCGCGCCCGACGACATCGACACCGCCGAGGTGATCGTGGCACCCAACAGCTGGATCCAGGGCGCGACCGCCCGCGGCCTGCACCTGCGGGCGCGCTTCGGCGTCAACCTGCTGGCCCTTTCCCGCCAGGGGCGGCCGGTGCCGCGCCGGGTGCGCGACACCCCCCTGTCCGCCGGCGACGTGCTGCTGCTGGAGGGCGACGCCGACCAGCTGACCGAGGCCACGCGGGCCATGGGCTGCCTGCCGCTCGCCAACCGCCGCATCGCCCTGCAGCCGTTCCGCATCTACACCTCGGTGCTGATCATGGCGGCCGCGATCGGGCTGGTGGCGGGCAACGTCCTGACGGCGCCGATCGCCTTCCTGCTGGGCGTGCTGGCCGTCGTCGCCTTCGGCGTGCTGCCGCTGCGCGAACTGTACGACGCGGTCGAATGGCCGGTCGTCATCCTGCTCGGGGCGATGATCCCGGTCGGCGGCATCCTGGAATCGAGCGGCCTGGCCGAGATCGTGTCGGGCGGCGTCGCCGGCGCCAGCGGCAGCCTGCCGGAATGGGGCATGCTGGCCCTGGTCCTGGTGGCGACCCTGGTGCTGACGCCGGCCCTCAACAACGCCGCCACCGTCATCGTCATGGCGCCGATCGCGATCGGCATCGCCCAGCAGATGGGCGTCAACCCGGATGCCTTCCTGATGGCGGTGGCGATCGGTGCCAGCTGCGACTTCATCACCCCCTTCGGCCACCAGAACAACACCCTGATCCTGGCACCCGGCGGCTACCGCTTCTCCGACTACTGGAAGATGGGGCTGCCGCTCGACCTGGTCGTGCTGGCCGTGTCCGTGGCGCTGCTGCCAATGGTGTTTCCGCTGCGCTAGAAGGGACGATGGCGGGTTGCGCAGGTCCGCCCGCCCGTGCTTACGATCACCCCCTGCACGCGGCCCGACGGATGCGGATACACGGATGCGGAAACGGGGGGAATCGACCATGAAGCGGCTCATCGCGCTCGCCTTCGCTGCGACCCTGGCGGCCGGCACGGCCGGCGCCCAGACCACGCTCCGCATCGGCCTGGCCGAGGACCCGGACGTGATGGACCCGACCACCGCCCGGACCTTCGTCGGCCGCATCGTCTTCGCCTCGGTCTGCGACAAGCTGCTCGACATCGACCGCGACCAGAAGCTGGTGCCGCAGCTGGCGACCGAATGGAGCTGGTCCGACGACCAGAAGTCGCTGACGCTGAAGCTGCGCCCGAACGTGAAGTTCCACGACGGCGAGCCGATGGATGCGGCCGCCGTCAAGTACAGCCTGGAACGGCACCTGAACTTCCCCGGCTCGCGCCGCAAGGGCGAGATCAGCCAGATCAAGGCCATCACGGTCGTCGACCCGCTGACCGTGCGCCTCGACTTGGCCGTGCCCTTCGCGCCGCTGATCGCCCAGCTGACCGACCGGGCCGGCATGATCGTGTCGCCCAAGGCGGCCGCGGCGATGGGCGACAAGTTCGGCTCCGCCCCGGTCTGCGCCGGGCCCTTCAAGTGGGTCGAGCGCGTCCAGCAGGACCGCATCGTCGTCGAGCGCTTCGCCGACTACTGGGACGGCGGCAACATCCATTTCGACCGCATCGTCTACCAGCCGGTGGTGGATGCCACCGTCCGCCTCGCCAGCCTGCAGTCGGGCCAGCTCGACCTGGTCGAGCGGGTGGCGGCGACCGACGTCGACACGGTCAAGCGCAACAGCCGCCTGCGCCTCGTCCAGGCGACCGAGCTCGGCTATCTCGGCATCAGCTTCAACATCGCCAACGGCGACAAGGCGAAGACCCCGCTCGGCCAGGACGCCCGGGTACGCCGCGCGATCGAGCTGGCGATCGACCGCGACGCCATCAACCAGGTGGTCTTCAACGGCCTGTTCACGCCCGGCAACCAGTGGGTGTCGCCGCAAAGCCCGTGGTACGTGAAGTCGGTGCCGGTACCCAGGCGCGACGTCACCCGGGCCAAGGCGCTGCTGAAGGAAGCGGGCGTGCCGAACCTCTCCTTCACGCTCAACCTGCCGTCCGGCAGCGAGAACGCCCAGGTGGCCCAGGTCATCCAGGCGATGCTGCAGGAGGCCGGGATCGACATGAAGCTGCGCACGGTCGAGTTCGCGACCTCGCTGCAGATGGCCTCCAAGGGCGATTTCGAGGCCTATCTCATCCCCTGGTCGGGCCGGGTCGACCCGGACGGCAACATCTGGACCTTCAGCGCCTGCGAGGCGGCCCAGAACGACGCCCGCTACTGCAACCCCGAGATGGACAAGTGGCTGAAGGAGGCGCGCTCGACCAACGACCGGGAGCGGCGCATGGCCGCCTACGAGCAGGCGGCGAAGGTGCAGGCGGCCGACCTGCCGCGCATCTACCTCTACCACCGCACCTGGCTCTACGGCCTGTCGGGCAAGCTGCAGGGCTTCCAGTCGCCGCCCGACGGGCTGATCCGGGTGCAGGGCCTGAAGCTGGGCTGAGGCCCCCGGGGCGAGGCGGCGGCGCGCGCATCCGGACCCGATGGGAAGCCTTCCAGCCTACATCGCCCGCCGCCTGCTCGTCGCCCTGCCGACGCTGCTCGTCGTCTCCTTCATCGTCTTCGGGCTGCAGCTCCTGCTGCCCGGCGACCCGGCCCTGCTGCTGGCCGGCGAGGACCGCGACCCCGAGGTCATCGCCTACATGCGCCGGCTCTACCGCCTGGACGAGCCGATCTGGGTCCAGTACGGCGACTGGGTGCTGCGCGTCGTCCAGGGCGACCTGGGGGAATCGATCCGCCTCAAGGAGTCGGTCGGCAGCCTGATCGGGGCGAAGCTGTGGGTCACCGCCGAGCTGGCGGTGCTGTCGATGCTGTGGGCGGTCGCCATCGGCATCCCGGCCGGCATCCTGTCGGCGGTCAAGCGCGACACGATCTGGGACTGGTCGGCGAGCGCGGTCGGGCTGGCCGGCCTGTCGATCCCCAACTTCTGGCTCGGCATCATGCTGATCCTGTTCTTCTCGGTGGAGCTCGGCTGGCTGCCGGCGTCGGGCTATGTCAGCCCGTGGGAGGACCCGCTCGGCAACCTGGCGGCGCTGGCCATGCCGTCCTTCGTGCTCGGATCGGGGGTGGCGGCGGTGCTGATGCGCCATACCCGCTCGGCCATGCTGACCGTGCTCAACGCCGACTACATCCGCACCGCGCGCGCCAAGGGCCTGGCGGAAAAGCGGGTGGTGCGCCGCCATGCCCTGCGCAACGCCCTGGTGCCGGTGGTGACCCTGGGCGCCATCCAGCTGGGCGAGCTGCTGGGCGGGGCGGTACTGACCGAGCAGGTCTTCTCCATCCCCGGCTTCGGCAAGCTGATCGTCGATGCCGTCTTCAACCGCGACTATGCCGTGGTCCAGGGGGTGGTGCTGGTGACCGCACTCGCCTTCATCCTGCTGAACCTGGTGGCGGACCTGATCTATTTCCTGGTCAACCCGCGGATGCGCGGATGACCGCCGTCGCCGCCGCACCCGCCGGCGAGGCGCCGCGCGACCGCTTCCGCGCCTGGCGGCGCCTCCGGCGGCGCAAGGCGGCGATGGTCGGCCTTGCCGTCTTCGCGGCCTTCATCCTGCTGGCGCTGGCCGCCCCCTGGGTCGCCCCCTACGACCCGCTCAAGACCAACTTCCTGCTGGTGCGCAAGCCGCCGTCCGGCCTCCACTGGTTCGGCACCGACGAGATCGGCCGCGACGTGCTGTCCCGCGTCCTGTGGGGGGCGCGCGCCTCGCTGCTGGCGGGGGTCGTCTCGGTCACCATCGCGGTCGCGATCGGGGTGCCGCTCGGCCTCCTGTCCGGCTATGCCCGCGGCTGGGTCGACGGGCTGCTGATGCGCGTGACCGACGGGCTGCTCGCCTGCCCCGGCCTCATCCTGGCGATCGCCATGGCGGCCTTCCTCGGCCCCAGCCTGACCAACGCCATGATCGCGATCGGCATCACCGCCATGCCGGTCTTCATCCGCCTGACCCGCGGCCAGGTGCTGGCGGTGACGGTCGAGGACTATGTCGAGGCCGCCCGCGCGCTCGGCAACCCGCCGATGCGCATCGCGCTCCGCCATGTCCTGCCCAACATCCTGCCGCCGATCCTGGTCCAGGCGACCCTGGCCATGGCGGCCGCCATCCTGGCCGAGGCGGCCCTGTCCTTCCTCGGCCTTGGCCAGCAGCCGCCCGCCCCTTCCTGGGGCTCGATGCTGAACGTCGCCCGCAACTTCATCGGCCAGGCGCCGTGGATGTCCTGGTGGCCGGGCCTGGCCATCGTCGCCGTCGTCCTGTCCCTCAACCTGCTGGGCGACGGCCTGCGCGACGCGTTCGACCCGAAGGAGGACTGAGCGCGCGTCCGGCAAGAGCATATGATCCCCCGGTCGGAGCTGCTTTTCCCCGACCCTCGGGCACGCCGCCTGGTCGAATCAGAGAACCCGTTTGATCTCGCTATAGGCCCCATTCGTCCGCAGCGTGACCGTCACCGGCGCGTTGCCGCGATTGCGCCAGAACCAGCCGTGGTTGCCGTTGAAGGCAGCCTCCAGCACACCCTCGGCCTTGGGGGTCGCCCGGCCCTTTTCATAGCTCTTGGACTTTCCCCCACCGTCGGCATGCATGTCGTAGTTCACCACGCCGCCGGTGACCGTCCACGAATAGGCAACCTTGGCGCCCTGCATCATCACCAGCTTGACCTCGGTTCCTTCACCCGGCTTCAGGGTGACCTTCGTCTCATCGCTGCGCGGCGCCACCGCCGTCTGAGCGTTCGCCCGCCCGATGAGAAGCGCCGCGATCAGACGGCCGCCGAGGCTGGATCGCTGCTCCGAAGCCGGTGCCTGGCTTTGGCCGTCCAGCTTTCGGTCGCGCTCGGCCTCTTCCGCGAGCTGCGCCTTGATCTCTCCCATCTCGGTCAGGCCGAGAACGCGCCCGGCGCCGGTCGGATCGATCGCATATTCGGCCGGCAGGACCACCGTGATGAGGATGGCCGCGGCCGCAAGGATGGCGATGACCGTGGAGCGGACCAGCTGACGCGATGTCGGCAGTTCAGCGCGGGTGGGAAGGTCGCTGTTGTACATTCGGTGCTGCCTTTCGATGGAGCGCTACGAGACGGCCAAGCCCGTCAGCTGATAGCCGATCAGCACGAACCCGGCCGTCATCATCACGGTGTTTGCCGCATAGGCATGACGCCAGAAGCTGGGCGTCCTGCGCCAGAACCCCATGGCGATCAGGATCGCTGCCAAGGCCAGCAGCTGGCCGATCTCCACGCCGACGTTGAACGCAAGCAGGTTGGGCACCAGGCCATCCGTGGCGATCTCATAGTCCAGGATCTTGCTCGATAGCCCGAAGCCGTGGAACAGCCCGAAGACGAGGGTCGCGGCCTTCGTGCTGGGCTGAAAGCCGAACCAGCGCTGGAAGGCGCCCATGTTGTCGAGCGCCTTGTAGACGACGGAGAAACCGATGATCGCATCGATGATGTAGGCGTTTATCCCGATGCTGAAATACACGCCGAGCAGCATCGTCGTCGAATGGCCCAGGGCGAACAGGCTGACGTAGAGCGCGATGTCGCGCAGGCGGTAGAGGAAGAAGACGACGCCGAGCAGGAAGAGGATGTGGTCGTAGCCGGTCACCATGTGCTTGGCGCCGAGATAGATGAAGGGCAGGAGCTTGATGCCCGTGATTTCCTGGATGTAGCCCTTGTCGCCTTCAGCCACGGCGTGCGCCAGCGCGGGGTCGCCGATCAAGGCAAGGGTGGCATAAACGAACGAACCAAGGGCACCGAGTGTGGCCACACGGCGCATCGCCCAACGGCTTTCTACCACTCTTGCCCCGCCTTCAAGGGATGATGACCAGGAAGATGGCCGCCCGGCCGGCCCAATTCCATCTGGATTTATCCCCTCCGGGGGGATAGGAGTCAAGGATGAGTGAACCACACCTCCACGAGACGCATCCCGAGATCGTCAAGCGACTAAGACGGGCCGAGGGGCACCTGCGCAGCATCATCGAGATGATCGAGGCGGGCCGCCCATGCCTCTTGCTCGCGCAGCAGCTTCAAGCGGTCGAGCGGGCCATCGCGCAAGCGAAGAAGACGTTGATCCAGGATCACATAGACCATTGCCTCGAAGGCGTGGTCGGTCCACTGCCGCGCGAGCAGCGCAGAACGATCGACGAATTCAAGGAAATCACAAAATACCTGTGAGAATATGGTGCCAACGTTTGCCGAACTGATTTCTCAAGGCACCCTGCACGCTTGGCTGTTCGTTCCGAGCGCGATTCTTCTTGGCGCGCTGCACGGTCTTGAGCCCGGCCATTCCAAGACGATGATGGCAGCCTTCATCGTGGCGATCCGCGGCACGGTCACCCAGGCCGTGATGCTGGGATTGGCCGCGACCGCCTCGCACACCTTCATCGTCTGGATCATCGCGCTCGGCGGACTCTATTTGTGGCACGGTCTCGATGCCGAGCATCTCGAGCCGTACTTCCAGCTCGCATCGGCCGCCATCATCATCGCCATCGCCCTATGGATGCTCTGGCGCACATGGCGCGACCAGCAGCGCGCGCGGGCAGCTGCCGGCGCGCATGGCCACCATCATGCGGACGACGATGCCCGCCGGATCGATACCGGACACGGCACGATCGCGATCGAGATCTTCCGGCAGGGTGCTCCGCCGCGCTGGCGCATTCGCACCGAGAGCGGCCAGGCGTGGAACCCGGCGGAAGTGAGCATCACGACCGAGCGGCCGGACGGCACTGTCCAGCGCTTCGGCTTCGTCCAACACGGGCCCTATCTCGAATCCGTCGACACGGTTCCCGGCCCCCACGAGTTCATGGCGCGCATAGCTCTGGGACATGACCATCACCTTCACGCCTACGACCTGTCATTCGTCGCAGGGCATGGACACGATCACATCCATGAGGAATTGGAGGGACTGCGAGTCGCCACCGATGGCTATCAGGATGCCCACGAGCTTGCGCATGCCAACGACATCCGCCGGAAATTCGCCGATCGCCGCGTCACGAACTGGCAGATCGTCCTGTTCGGTCTGACCGGCGGGCTGATCCCCTGCCCGGCCGCCATTACGGTGCTGCTCGTCTGTCTGCAGCTGGAGGCGTTCACGCTCGGTTTCGCGCTGGTTCTGTGTTTTTCGATCGGCCTCGCGTTGACGCTCGTCACCGTCGGGGCGGCCGCAGCCCTGAGCGTCGGACACGCTTCGCGCCGATGGTCCTGGTTCGGCACGGCGGCGCGCCGCGCGCCCTACGTCTCCGGGATTCTCATCGTTGTCGTCGGATTGTACATCGGCATCCAGGGGTGGAGCGGCCTCGCCGCGTCGTAGACGCCGTGCGGCGAGGCCGGTCCTGCGCCGGCGCTAGGGGCTGGGCCCCAGCAGCTTGATCAGCACGCCCGCAACCATGCATGCCCCCAGAGTCGGGATCATCCCGACCTTGAACCACAGCATCGCCACAAGCGCTCCGGCGGCGAGGATCGCGGCTTGCCAATCGATCGATCCCAGAACCGGCAGGTCCGGACCGATCCCGCCGGGGAACTCGCGAACCTCGCGGAAGACGACGTGAATGGCAAACCATAGCGCCAGGTTCATCACCACGCCCACCACGGCGGCGGTGATTGCGGACAGCGCAGCCGAGATCGCCCGATTGCCCCGGAGCGCCTCGACGTAGGGGCCCCCCAGGAAGATCCAGAAGAAGCACGGCGCGAACGTCACCCAGGTCGTCAGCAGGGCCCCCAGGCAGCCGGCGAGAAGCGGATCCAGGCCACCCGGCATGCGGTATGACGCCAGGAAGCCCACGAACTGGAGCACCAGGATGAGCGGCCCGGGTGTCGTCTCGGCGAGTCCCAGGCCATCCACCATCTCGCCCGGCGCGAGCCAGCCGAAGGTCTCGACGGCTCCTTGCGCGACATAGGCCAGCACCGCATAGGCGCCGCCGAACGTGACGACAGCCATCGTGCTGAAGAAGACGCCGAGCTCGGTCCAGACGCTGCCGCTGCCGGTCGCCAGCCACACGAGCAGAACCGGTCCGAGCCAGACCGGTATCCATACCGCCGCCGTGCGCAGGGCCTTGCCACGGGAGGGCTCGACATGCCCAAGCTCGCCGCGCTCGAACATCGCATCGATGATGGCCTCATGCCCGGATGGGTTCTGGCCGCCTCCATGTCCGCCGGCCCGAAACAGGCCCGGCGCATGGCGGCCTCCCGCCCAGCCGATCAGCGCCGCAACAAGTATGATGACCGGGAAGGGGACGTGAAGGGAGTAGATCGCAATGAACGCGCCGGCTGCGATCGCGACCATGGCGCGGTTCTTCAATGCCCTGCGACCGATGCGCAGCACCGCTTCCACAACCACCGCGAGGACCGCCGCCTTTACCCCGAAGAAGATGGCGTCGACCAGCGGCACGTCCCGGTAGAGTACATAGAGGATGCTGAGGCCGAGCATCACCAGAGCGCCCGGCACCACGAAGAGGATGCCGGCAACCAGGCCGCCGAGGGTCCGATGCATCAGCCAGCCGATGTAGGTCGCGAGCTGCTGTGCCTCCGGCCCGGGCAGGAGCATGCAGTAGTTGAGCGCGTGCAAGAATCGCTGCTCGCTGATCCAGCGGCGTTCCTCGACCAGCTCCTTGTGCATCAGCGCGATCTGGCCTGCGGGACCGCCGAAGCTGAGCAGGCCGATCTTCGCCCAGACCTTCGTTGCTTCGGTGAATGTCGGCGCCGTGCCGGGGCGCGATCGGACGGCGGAGGCGCTCGTCATGGCCGCCTCCTTCACGCCGGCTTCCGCGGAGCCGGCCAGTCATGCGTCTCGTCCACCGCATCCCGGCACCAACGGTAGAACGCATCATAGAGGGACAAACTCGCGGCGAGTTGCTCCTGGTCGTCGCGATACATGCGGGAATAGCCGAGCGATGCCGCGAGCAGCCCTGCCGCCTGCGGCGCGGCGTCGAGCCGGGCCGTATCCGCCGCGCGAACGATGTCGGCGAGCCGATCGAGCGGCCCCGAATGAAGACCGAACTCCTCGATCATCGTGTCGAACGTGCACCGCTCGCCGCGGTGACTCCAGAACGCGCCCTCGATATCGAAGGGCGTTGCGCCAAAGCGCTCCGCCACGCCGACGACCTCGGAGGCGGACACGAAGAGGAACACGGCCGCCGCATCGACGAAGCGGCGGATGAGCCACGGGCATGCGATGCGGTCGATCTTCGGACGGGCACGCGTCACCCAGACGGTTCGGCCAGTGCCGTCCCGCCCGGGAATCTTCGCCGTGTCGACGAGGAGCCCCTGCGCGCGACGCCACCCCTCGAAGCCGCCTTCGAGGCTCTCGGCGGTGATGCCGTCGTGGCGCAGCCACGCGCTCACCCCCTGGCTGAGTTTCGCACCGCGCTGACAGACGACAACCACCGAGCTGCCGGTGAAATCGCCGGCCCAATCCGGCACGGTCCTGAAGTCGCGCCGGATCGTTCCAGGTACGATGCGCGGATCGCTCGCGAAGTCATCGTCCGTGCGGACGTCGACGATCACCGGCTGGCCCGGAAGGCCGACCAGTCGGGCAAGCTGGGAGGGAGAGATTTCTGAATTTGAGGCCATGTGCGTCCGTCCCGGATCGGGATGTGGACGCGATCTTTTGGCTGGCGCCTCACGGGGTAATCGCGCGCAACCCCTCCACAAAGCCGATACCATCAGGGCATTGCCCGGGCAAGGGCCGAAAGCACGCCCGCGGCGCCGACTTGCTTCATCGGCCAGGCGCCATGGTCGCGGTCGTCCTGGCCCTCAACCTGCCGGGCGACCACCTGCACGACGCGTTCGATCCGTCCCTGTCGCCGAAGGTACACCGCGCAAACATCGTTCCTTCACGACTTCGGAATAGCCTGCGCAGGCAAGTAAAACCCCTCGCCTGGAGAGTTCCGATGAATATCGACCGTGATACCGAGAAGGCATTCGCACGCGTGGAATTCATCGCCGAGCTGCGCCGGCTCGCCGATGCGCTCGAATCCGGCGAGGCGTTCGAGATCGAGATCGACGGCGAACAGGTCGTCGTCCCCGAAGGCGCGGTCTTCTCGGTCGAGCATGAGCGCGAGGAGGGTCGCGACGAGCTCGAGTTCCAGCTGAGCTGGGGCAAGGAAGAGGAAGAAGACGAGGAAGGGGACGACGACGAGGACGCCGATGCCGAGGATCACGGCAACGGCGACAGCGTCCCGGCCTGACGCGACGGACGACCGGCAGCCTGCGATGAACGATCGCGGGCTGCCGGCCGATAGCGCGCCGGCCCGGCCTGCCGGCGATGAAGCGCGCGGCCGTTGCCGAGAAGCGCGCTCTGGACATCGGCAGGAGCGCCCCTCGACCAGGCTCGGGGTGAGGCGAGCTTCTTTGCTCCACCGGCAGTGCCGCCAATGGAGAAGCCCCTCATCCCGAGCCTGGACGAGGGACGCTACGACCGATGGGCAACGCCCTCGTTCTATCCCGGATGGTCACTTCACCCCGATCGCCATCGCGTGCGGGCCCGGCAGGCGTTCGACCCGGACCTCGCGGAAGCCCGCGTCGGCGAGCCAGCCGGCGCAGTCGGCGCCGGTATAGTCGAAGCCGCCCGGGGTCTCGATCAGCATGTTGAGGCTCATCAGCAGGCCGAAGGCGTTCTCGCGGCGCTGGTCGTCGATCATCGTGTCGTAGACCAGCAGCGCGCCGCCGGGGGCGAGCGCGGCATATGCCTTGTCGACCAGCATGCGCTTGGTCGGCAGGTCCCAGTCGTGGAGGATGTGGCCCATCACCAGCACGTCGGCCGCCGGCAGGGGGTCGGTGAAGAAGCTGCCCGGCTGGAACGACACCCGGTCGCCGAGCCCGTGGCGGGCGACGAACGCCTCGAACACCGGGCCGACCGGCGGCAGGTCGAAGCCGATCGCGCGCAGATGCCGGTGGCGGGCGGCCACCGTCACCGGGAAGGCGCCCTGGGCGCAGCCGACATCGGCGAAGCTGCCATGGTCCGCCCACGGAAACGCCTCCGCGATCTTCGCCGCGGTCGGCAGGCTGGCGCCGGTCATGGCGCCGAGGAAGGTGGCGAGCGTCGCCGGCTCGGCATAGATCGCGGTGAAGGGGTCGCCGCCGTCCCGCCCCTCGTTCTGCGGCTGGCCGGTGCGCAGCGCCTCGGCCAGGTTGCCCCAGAAGGGGTAGAGCCGGCGATCGGCCATGGTCAGCATGCCGCCGACATAGCCGGGCCGGGCCGGATCGAGGAAATGGGCGGTCTCGGCCGTGTTGGCATAGCGGCCGTCCGCGCGCTCGAGCAGGCGCAGCGCCACCAGCGCGTCCAGGAAGTCGGCCGCCGACCGCGGATGCAGGCCGAGCCGATCGGCCAGCGGACCGCGCTCGAGCGGGCCGTCGGCCAGCGTGGCGAAGACGCCGAGCTCGACCGCGGCCAGCAGGGTCTTGGCCGGCCAGAAGCCGAGCCCGGTCTGGAGGATGTGGGACGGGTCGAGGGGCGCGGCGGCAGCGGTCATCGGGTCCTCGGGATGGAGGGCCGGTCAGACCACGTTCAGTTCGTGGACGAGGCGGCCCTCGGCGAAGCGGGTATAGGCGAAGCGCGACAGGTCGAGCGTGGTGAAGCGCCCGTTGAGGATCAGCTCCGACACCGCCCGGCCGGTCGCCGGCGCCTGCTGCAGCCCGTGGCCGGAGAAGCCGTTGGCGAAGACGAGGTTGGTCACCTCGGGATGGCGCCCGATGATGCCGTTGTGATCCACCGTGTTGTAGTCGTAGTGGCCGGCCCAGGCGTTCGACAGCCGGATCGCCTCGAAGGCCGGCACCCGCTCGGCGATGGTCGGCCAGATCACCTCCTCGAACATCGCGTAGTCGAGTTCCAGGTCCTCGCAGTCCGGGTCGTCGGCCTCGGCCGGCGAGGTGCCGCAGACATAGCCCGCCCCTTCCGGCCGCACCCAGACGCCGTTCGGGCAGATCACCAGCGGCATCTTCGGGAAGCGGTCCTTGCAGTCGAAGACGTAGACGTAGCGCTTGCGATGGGCGACCGGCAGGTCGACCCCGGCCAGCGCCGCCACCCGGCCGGCATTGGGCCCGGCCGCGCAGACCATGGTGCCGCAGGCGATCCGCCCGCCCGACGCCAGCGCCACCGCGGCGATCGCGGCGCCCCGGCGCTCGATCGCCACCACCTCGTCCTCGACATAGACCGCCCCCTGGGCGCGCGCCTTGCGGCGGAAGGCCATCAGCAGCGTGTGCGGGTCGAACCAGCCCTCGTTGGCGGTGCCTAACGAGCCGGCGGCGATGCCGCCGGTCGCGAGCCACGGGAACTTCGCCGCCAGCTGCGCCGGGTCGAGCAGCTCGACCGCGGCATCGCAGGCGCGCTGCACGGCATGGTTCGCCTCCAGCACCGGGACGCCCTCGGCGGTCGCCAGGAACAGGTAGCCGTTCTCGCGGAAGCCGACATCGACCGGGTCGCCGTCGACGCCCAGGTGCCGGTCGAGGTCGCGCAGGAAGGCCATCCCGAACTGCGACATGCGGATGTTCTCGGGCGTCGAGAACTGCTGGCGGATCGAGCCGGCCGAGCGCGGGGTCGAGGCCCGGGAATAGGTCGCGTCCCGCTCCACCACCACGACGCGGCCGGCGAAGGCCGGGTCGTGCGTCAGGAAATAGGCGGTGGCGGAACCGACGATGCCGCCGCCGACGATGACCACGTCGGCGGAAGCGGGGTGCGCGGGGGCGACGGCGTTCATGGTGATTCTCTAGCAGAATCGCCGGCCGCCCGGCAGCCCTCCGGCGCCACATGGACGCACATCGTGGCGTGCAATGCCGCGACCCCGATCAACCTCGAGCAAAGTAAAGGACATCTTTCGCAAAGCATAGATCGCCCTTATACTTGCAGCTTCGGCCCGGCCCCGCGAGGTATCGGCCATGAACGACCTGAGCGCGCTGCTCGACAGGACGGAACAGTTCGAGCGCCTGGTCTTGCTGGCGCAGCAATGCGCGCCCGCCTTCTTCGCCATCCTCTTCGCCCTGGTCATCCCGATATTCGGCCAGCGCTGGCTGCTCGCCAGCCTGGAGACCAAGATCGAGGACCGCAGGCAGCGCGACATCGTCATCGAGACGTCGCGGCGCTACTGGCGGATGAACTCCATCTTCGCGATCGTCCTGGTCGCGGTCGCCATCCTGTGGTTCTTCTACGTCCAGGTCTTCGTGGTCTTTCCCGACCAGCAGCGCCGCAGCCGCGAGTTCGTCAATGCCCGGATCGAGGAGACCTGGTCGCGCAAGGTGTTCGAGGGGTACATCTACGCGTCTGCCGACGACGTGCTGATGCACTTCTTCGACGACCCGCGCGTGCGGATCTACATCCATCCCGAAGAGAACCACCATCCGCGCCGCTACCGCTTCGTGGTCATCCGCAACGACGACGGCAGCGACATCAAGCGGATCAAGTACCACTACATGACGCGCGCCCTGTACGAGGTGGCCCTGAAGGAGCAGCTGGGCTTCCCGCCGGCCGAGCTCGAACTGTGCGTAAAGCCCGACGTGGTCAGCTACACGCTGCGCAGCAGCGACCGCGACGTGATGCCGTCCTTCGACCCGGGGTGCTGACGCCATGCGCCGCATCCTCCCGGGACTGCTGCTCGCCCTCGCGGTCTGGGCGCCGGCCGCCGCCCAGACCGCGAGCTGCACCCCGCAATGCGTGCAGTCCTTCCAGGCCCGCGGCCTGCCCGCGTGGGAGGCGCAGCGCGTCTGCCGCTGCGCCGCCACCGCCCCCGGCACGGCGGCGACCTGCGTCACCAACGCCGGCAGCTGCCGCATGTCGACCGCCGCCGCCGCCGGCAGCTACTGCGTCTGCGCCTCGCCGCAGGGACCGGTTCCCGGGCGGGCGCAATGACCGGCACTACTTCAGCCGCTTGCGCATGTAGACGGTGAAGCCGCCCATGAAGGGCTCCTCGCGGTCGATCGCGTAGCCGACCTTGCGATACAGCTCCACGTTCGCGGCGAAGAGCTTGTTGGTGTAGAGGCGCATCTCCGCGTGCCCCAGTTCGGCGGCCACCCGCTCGGCATGGGCCAGCAGCCTCCGGCCGAGGCCCCTGCCCTGGCAATCCGGCGCGACCGCCACGTTCTCGATCAGCAGGTGGTCGGCCTCGGGGATCATCTCGATCAGCGCGACGGGACGGCCGTCCAGGCAGAGCAGGTCGATGCGGTGGTGGCGGACGGCCGCGTCATAGTCGGCCCGCATCGGCAGCGGCTCGCGGCCGATCACGGGGACCCATCTCGCATAGGCGCCCCGCGTCAGGGCGCGCACGGTAGCGGCATCCCGCGGGGCGGCCGGCCGCAGCGTCACGGTCCCGGGCGGGTGAAGCCGCGGCGCCCCCATCTTGAACCAGGCCCGGGCGATCCGGCCCGCCTCGACCTGATAGATCGCCAGCACATCGACTTCGCCCGGACCGTCGGCACCTGGGCCCTCGGCAAAAGTCCGCGTCACGACCTCCCGATCGACCACGAGGTCGTCGAGGGCGGTGCGCGCGACCAGGCGGCCGAACAGGTTCGGCTCCTCGAACCGGGCCAGGTGACGCGCGCGGACCTCCGCCTTGCCGCTCGCCAGCAACCGGTCGGGGAACGCGTAGTACCGGCAGTCGTCGGCCCACCATTCCAGGAAGGCGTCGATGTCTCGGGCGTTATAGGCATCGAGTTGCTTCTGCGCGGCAAGCACGGCCGCATCGCTGCTGGTCATTTCCGGGTCTCCACAAAGAAAGAGCCCCCGCGACGGCTGTCGCGGGGGCTCGGGGGCGTATCCTCGGTGGCGGCTGGGCCTCAGCGGGCGGGTTCACCCATTGATGGCCTTGGCCGCACGTACCCGGACACGACGAAGCCGCCGCGGGTTCCACGGCGTCGGCGTCGGTCGGCTCGGTATCCGGTGCGGCCCATTTCGCCGGCGAGCTTGGGGCGGCGGGCGATGCGCGTCAAGGACGGCGCGAAGCCTCCGCCAGCCGCAGCGTCGCCTCCTGCCGCAGCTTCGCGCGCTGGATCTTCATGCCGTTGGCGCTCTCCGTGGTCGGGAAGGCGTCGACGGCGAAGATCCGCGCCGGCAGCTTGTAGCGGGCCAGCAGGGCGCGGCCGCGGGCCAGCACCGCGGCCTCGTCCAGCCGGGCGCCGGGCTGGAGGGTGACGAAGGCGACGGCGCGCGGGCCGGCCGCGGTGTCGGCGGCCACCACCTGGGCGCGGCCGATCGCCGGCTCGTCCTCCAGGAACGCCTCGACCTCCCTGGGCGACACCAGGAAGCCGCCCAGGCGCAGCACGTCGCCCGCCCGGGTCAGGAAGACGAAGCTGCCGTCGGCCTCGCGATGGCCGATGTCGCCGGTGCGCAGGAAGCCGTCCGCCGTCAGCGTCGCCCGGGTGGCCGCGGGGTCGTCGAGATATTCCGCCATCAGGCTCGGGCCCGACAGTTCCAGCAGGCCGGCCTCGCCGTCCGGCAGCACCCTCTGGCCGGCGCCGTCGCCGTCGGCCGCCACCACCCGCACCCGCGCCTCGGCGGCGACCGGCGTGCCGCCGCCCAGCACCCGGCGGGCCGGCGCCTCGTCCACGCCCCGCATGGCGTAGAGCGCCTGCACCTCGCTCATGCCGTAGAGCCCGTGCAGGCGGGTGCCGAAGCGGTCATAGGCATCGACCAGGTCGCGCCGTTCCGGCGCCTTGAACGCGGCGAAGCCGCAGCGCCGCAGAAGGCGGAGGGCGCGGCCGGCCGGGTCCGCCGCCAGCAGCCGCTCCAGCATGTCGTCGGTGGCGTTGGTGGCGGTCAGCCCGCGTCCGGCGATCGCCGCCACCGCGGCGTCGGGGTCGAAATAGGGCTGGATCGCCATCGGCGCGCCGGCCGCCAGGCTGGCCATCGCCTGGCAGAAGCCGAAGACGCCGCAGAAGGGCAGCGCCTGCAGGGTCGCCGAGCCGGGGGCGCCATAGCCCATGGCGGCGGCCGACAGGGCGGCGTGCCGGGCGAGCGAGCGATGCGGATGCAGGACGAACTTGGGCGCGCTGGTGGTGCCGGAGGTGGTGAAGACCGCCGCCCCGAGGTCCGCGTCGTCCACCTCCGCCGCCGTCGGCGCCGCGGCCGCCAGGTCGGCGAAGCGGACCGTCCGGGCGTGGGACAGGGCGGGCGGCAGCGGCAGGGGCGCCCCGCCCTCGTCGTAGAGGACGACGCTGTCCACCCGCGCGAAGGCGGCAGGGTCGGCCGCAGTCAGGATGTCGAGGAAGCCGATATCCTTGAACCCCGGCCACAGCACGATCGCCCGCACCCCGCCGCGGGCGACGAGGTCGGTCATCTCGCGCTGCCGGAAGCGGGTGTTGGCGCAGAAGGTGATCGCCCCCAGCCGGGCGGCGGCGAAGAACAGGGCCAGCCATGCCGGGCCGTTCGGCAGCCACAGCAGGATGCGGTCGCCGCGGCCGATGCCGAGCCGGGCCAGCCCGCCCGCGACCCGCCGGCTGGTGGCCGCCAGGTCGGCGAAGCTGCCGCTGCCCGCGCCGTACCACCACGCGGTGGCGGTGCCATGGCGCGCCGCGAGGCCGTCGAGGAAGCGCCCGAGAGGCTCGGTCATGACGGCTGGGTCATGGCGGCTGGGTCGTGGTGGGACCGGCGGCGGCGTCCGCCGCCTCCTCCGCTGCGGTCCGTTCGTGATGGTAGCGCCGCAGGGCCTCGGCGAAGGCGGTCGCCAGGATGCCGGTCGGCGCCGCGATCAGGCCGATCGCGGCCAGCGCGGTCACGCCGGCCAGCACCCGGCCCAGCGCCGTCACCGGATAGACGTCGCCGTAGCCGACCGTGGTCAGGGTGGCGATCGCCCACCACATGGCGCGCGGAATGCTGCCGAACTGCACCGGCTGGACGTCGCCCTCGATCAGGAACATCAGTGTCGCGCTGAAGATCAGCACGACCAGGGCGACCAGCAGGCTCAGCAGCAACTCCGGCAGGCGGGCGCGGAGCGTCATCAGCAGGATCGTGGCGGCTCGCGAGAACGGCCCCAGGCGGGAGAAGCGCAGCAGCCGGAACAGCCGCAGCAGCCGGACGATCTGGGTGTCGCCCACGATCTCGCCCAGGAACAGCGGCAGGATGGCCACCAGGTCGATGAGCGCCATCGGCGTCACCGCGTAGCGCAGCCGCCCCGCCAGCCCGCGATAGCGCGGATCCTCGCCGATCGCGACCAGGCGGGCTGCGTACTCGACCAGGAAGATCAGGCCGAAGATCCGCTCCGCCCAGCGGAAGAAGGCCGGCGCCTGCTCGCTGATCGCCGGCTCGGTATCGAGGATCGCCAGCACCGAACTGGCGACGATGCATGCCGCCAGCACCCGGTTGATCCAGCCGGCGGCCCGCGAACCCCGGCTGCCCGGATCGAGCAGACGGTGCAGGCGAAGCGAGAGCGGCACTTGCGTCATTTGGGTCCCGGCTCCGCGACGACGATTTCGGCCGTCACCCTACCACGCGCGCCAGGCCGCGAAAGCCGCAGCACCAGGCACGCGCGCGTTGCGCGCATCAGCGGCGGACAAGCGAGTGGATCGATCATCCCGCATTTGCTAGAGTTTCCGTTGCGACGATTAGGACCGATGCAACCACACCGCGTGACGGCTGTCTTCCGCGGCCATCCGCGAAATACCGACGACTCTTCTCCAGAAACAAGGAGAGGCGCGCATCGATATGGAGCGGGCGGTGCCGGCGGATCGTGCCGGGCGACTCTCGGCCAGTCTCGGCCAAGTGGCATTCGATGCCGCCATCGTCGGCGGCGTGGTCTTTGCCGCGTCAATCTTCGGGATTCTGACCCGGCCCGTCGGGCTGCTGGCGGCGCTGTGGCCAGCAAACGCACTGCTTCTGGGGCTGATGGTGCGCAATCCACGGCGCGCCACCGGCCTTGGCTGGGCGGCGGCAGCGGCGGGCTTCGTCGCGGCCGACATGCTGACCGGCAGCTCCTGGTTCAAGACCCTGCTGCTGACCACCGGAAACCTCGTCGGCGTCGTGGTCGGATACGTGCTGTTCGCCCGCCTCGACGAAGGCGACCGGCGGCTCAGGCGGCCGATGTCCATGCTCCATCTCGGGCTGATCGCGGTGGCGGCGGCGACCGCGGTCGCCGTGGTCGGCGGCGTCGCCAATCCGATCCTGTTCGACGGCACCTGGACCAGCGGGGTGGGCTTCTGGTTCACCACCGAGCTGGTGAACTACATGGCGATCCTGCCGGTGGTGCTGGCGATGCCGACGCTGCGCTGGCCATCGGCCGGGCGCCGGCGCGCCGACGCGACCATCAGCCGGGCGGCGGCCGCCCGCGTGAGGATCGCAGGCCGGGAGATCGCCGTCCCGGCGATCGACTACGCCCGGGCAGCGCCAGCGCTGGCGCTGTTCGCCAGCCTGCTGATGGGACTGCTGATCGGCGGCCCGGGGGCGATAGCCTTCCCGATCCCGGCACTGCTGTGGTGCGCGCTCGCCTACAACCTGTTCACCACCACCGTGCTGACGCTCGTCTTCAGCACCTGGACGCTGCTGGCGATCGCCACCGGCCTCCTCGTGCTCGACGGGGATTTCAAGGACCAGCACACCACCATGTCGCTGCGCGTCGGCATCACGCTGATCGCGCTGGCGCCGATCACCGTCGCCAGCGTCATGAGCGCTCGCAACGAGCTCATGCGCCGGCTGGAGCGGCTTGCCACCCAGGACTACCTGACCGGCGCGCTGAATCGCAGCGGGTTCAGCCAGCAAGCCGCGGCCCGCCTGCGGTCGCTGGCGGCGGCAGGCCGTCCGGTCGCGGTGCTGATGCTCGACATCGACCGTTTCAAGGCCGTCAACGACACCTATGGCCACGCCGCCGGCGACCGGGTGCTGGCAGCCTTCGCCCAGCTCGTGCGGGGCTGCCTGCGCCGCGACGACCTGTTCGGCCGCATGGGCGGCGAGGAATTCGCCATCGTCCTGCCGCACTGCAGCGTCGAGGAGGTCGAGGGCGTCGCCCGGCGCATCTGCCGCGCCTTCGCGGCGGCGCCCGTTGCGCTCGAGGACGGCCGCAGCCTGCTCTCGACCGTCAGCATCGGCGCGGTGTTCGCGGCGCGCGCGCCGGACACCGTGGACCCGCTGCTCGCGATCGCCGACCAGGCGCTCTATCGGGCCAAGAACGCCGGCCGGAACCGCGTCGAACTGGTCGAGGCCGACACGGGGCCGGACGAGAAGGGATAGGCGCGTCAGCCCGGCCGCGGCTGAACGGCCGGGCGTTCGCCCGCCGAAGGGTCCGCCGCCGGAGCCTCCGGCGGCGGAGGGTCGGGCGGCGGGGGCTCTGCGGCGGCCTGCAGTGCCGCGGTGGAGACCGGCCCCTCGGCCGGCCCGGAAGGCGCAGGGTTGCTGCCGGACAGCGCATGCTCCAGCATCGCCCGGGCGATCTCGCGCTCGCCCATGATGATGAGGTCGGCCCCATGGCCCTCCAGGTGCTCGACCTCGGCGTCGGAATGGGCCCGGGCGACGATGCGCAGGCCGGCGCTGGCCGCCCGGGCACGCGAGATGATCTGGCCGGCCTCGAACGCCTCGGGAATCGCCACGAAGAGGATGCGCGCGCGCTCCAGGCCGGCCAGGGCCAGCAGGCTGGCATCGGCGGCGTTGCCGGCCAGCACCTCGCGGCCGTCGCCGCGCAGCTGGTCGATGAGCGGCTGGCGCTCCTCGATCACCAGCATCGGCCACCCGGCCGCGGCCAGCCCCTCGCCGACCAGGCTGCCGACCCGGCCATAGCCGACGATGACCGCGTGGCCGGCCAGCGCGGTCGGCGCCAGCGCCGGTGCCTCCTCCGGCTCGTCGGCGATCGGATGCCCGGCGGGCTCGGCGGCGGCAAGCTTCGCCTTGGCGCGCTCGGCCCGGGCCTTCATGTGGTCGAGCGCGGTGAACAGGAACGGATTGACCAGGATCGACAGGATCGCGCCCGCCAGGATCAGGCTGCGCCCGGCTTCCGGCAGGATCTGCAGGCCGACGCCGAGCCCGGCCAGGATGAACGAGAACTCGCCGATCTGCGCCAGGCTGGCCGAGATGGTGAAGGCGGTGCCCTGGGTGTAGCCGAAGGCGCGGACGATGAAGAAGGCCGCGACCGACTTGCCGGCGATGATGATGAGCACGGTCCCGATCAGCGGCAGCGGATCCTCGAGCAGGATGCGCGGGTCGAACAGCATGCCGACGGAGACGAAGAACAGCACCGCGAAGGCGTCGCGCAGCGGCAGCGATTCCTCTGCCGCACGCTGCGACAGGGGCGATTCGCTGAGGATCATGCCGGCGAAGAAGGCGCCCAGCGCGAACGAGACGCCGAACAGCGCGGCCGCGCCGTAGGCGACGCCCAGGGCCACCGCCAGCACCGCCAGCCGGAACAGCTCGCGCGAGCCGGTGTGGGCGACATAGTGCAGCAGCCACGGGATCACCCGCCGCCCGACCACCAGCATCAGCACGACGAAGGCGGTCACCTTGGCCAGGGTGATGGCGATGGTGGTCGCGACGTCGCGCGCGGCCAGCGGGTCTTCCGGCCGCGCCGCCGGGTCGAAGCTGCCGCCGAGCAGCCCGGCCAGGGCCGGCAGCAGCACCAGGGCGAGCACCATCGCCAGGTCCTCGACGATCAGCCAGCCGACGGCGATGCGCCCGCGCTCGGTCTCCACCATCCGGCGCTCCTGCAACGCGCGCAACAGCACCACCGTGCTGGCGACCGACAGCGCCAGGCCGAAGACGAAGCCCGCCCCGGGCGGCCAGCCCATCGCCCAGCCGAGCCCCATGCCGAGCAGCGTGGCGACGGCGATCTGGGCGATCGCGCCCGGGATGGCGATCGCGCGGACCGACAGCAGGTCGTTCAGCGAGAAATGCAGGCCGACGCCGAACATCAGCAGGATCACGCCGATTTCCGCCAGTTCGTTCGCCAGGCCCTGGTCGGCCACGAAGCCGGGCGTGAAGGGCCCGACCGCGATCCCCGCCAGCAGGTAGCCGACCAGCGGCGAGATCTTCAGGCGGTTGGCGATCGCCCCCAGGACGAAGGCGAGGCCGAGGCCGGCGACGATGGTGGCGATGAGCGGCGTGTGATGGAGCATCCCGGCGTTCCGACCCGATTCCGTTGGCGGACAAAGCCGGTATTATGCCCACGCAGGCCGGCATTTCCTTCCGCTAAGTGCAGCAACTTCGCTTCGATCGGCGACGGATCCGGCCGGGTTGCGGCGATCAGGCCGGCTGGCGGCGCCACAGCACGGTCAGCAGGCCGGCCGCCATCAGGAAGCCGCCGCCGGTGCGGTTGACCGCGCGCTGCACCCCCGGCCGGCGGATCGTCCGCCTGGCCCCGGCCGCCAGCAGCGCATAGAGGGTGGCGTTGACCGTGGCGACGACGACGAAGGTGGCCCCCAGGATCAGCAGCTGCCAGGCGACGTCGCCCGTCCGGTCCACGAACTGCGGCAGGAAGGCGACGAAGAAGACGATGCCCTTCGGATTGAGGGCGGTGACGCCATAGGCATGGAGGAAGATCTTCCACGGGGCCGCCGCCGGCGCCGCCGGCAGGCCGTCGGCCGCGACCGGCGCCCGCCAGAGCCGGATGCCGAGATAGACGAGATAGGCGGCCCCGACCCATTTGAGGGTGGTGAAGAGCAGGGCCGAGGCCGCCAGCAGCGTGCCCAGGCCGAGCAGCGAGGCAATGACGGCCGTGGTGTCGCCCAGCGCCACCCCGGCGACCGTGGCCGCCGCCGAGCGGCGCCCCTGCCCCAGCGCGTAGGACACGACCAGCAGCACGGTTGGGCCGGGGATGGCGACCAGCACGGCGGATGCGGCGACGAAGGCAAGCCAGTGTTCGAGCGGCATGGGATGCTCCCGCGGGCGACAAGGACCAGGATCAATCCATCGCGAGGGCGGCAATTCAAGCCCGTTCCCGCCCGCGCCGGCGGCCGGCGGGCGGCGCGCGATGCCGCACCCGCCCCCTGGCCCGCGGCCCGCAGCGATGCTACCCACCCCCGGACAATGCCTTACCAGGAGAATCCATGGACAACCTGATCGAAGGCTACCGCCGGTTCCGGGCCGATATCTGGCCGGCCGAGCGGGCCCGCTACGAGCGGCTCGCGCGGCGCGGCCAGAGCCCCGAGGCGCTGGTGGTCGCGTGTTCGGATTCGCGGGTCGACCCGCAGACGGTGTTCGGCGCGGTGCCGGGCGAGCTGTTCGTGGTCCGCAACGTCGCGGGCCTGGTGCCGCCCTACAGCCCGGACGCGCAGTACCACGGCACCAGCGCGGCGCTGGAGTTCGGCGTACGGGTCCTCAAGGTCTCCGACATCATCGTCCTCGGCCACGCGCTCTGCGGCGGCGTGCAGGCGATGGTCGAGGGCGCCCCGGTCGATGCGCGCGACTTCGTGGAACCCTGGGTGCGGATCGCCCAGGACGTGCCGCGACCGCCACCGGGCATGGTCGACCCGGTCGAGATCCTGACCCATTACGAGGTCGAGGTGGTGCGCCTGTCGCTCGCCAACCTCCTGACCTTCCCCTGGATCGCCGAGGCGGTCGCGGCCGGGCGCCTGGGTCTGTACGGGTTCCGCTTCGACATCCACACGGGCGTGCTGTCCCGGCTGGAGCAGCACGGCTTCGCGCCCGTGACCTGAGCGCCGCCGCCCCGCACCCGCGCGCCATGGCCCACGTCTTGCTTAAATTCGTGGCAGACGCGACCGGGGACAGGACGAAGTGCAGGGCGCCTCGCAGACCGCATCACCACCAACGGGCGCCGTCGCCGGCAAGCCGGTCGACGTCGAGGGCGTGCTGCATCGCTATGGCGCGCTGACGGCGGTCGACCGGGTGACGCTGGCGATCGGCGCCGGCGAAGTGCTGGCCCTGCTCGGGCCGTCGGGTTGCGGCAAGACCACCCTGCTGCGGATCATCGGCGGCTTCATCCGCCAGTCGGCCGGCACGGTGCGCATCGGCGGCGCGCCGGTCGACGACCTGCCGCCCAACCGGCGCAATGTCGGCATCGTCTTCCAGAGCTATGCGCTCTTCCCGCACATGACGGTGGCCGAGAACGTCGCCTACGGGCTGAAGGCGCGCGGCTGGCGACGGTCCGACGTCGCCCCGCGCGTCACCCGGATGCTGGAGGTGGTGCGCCTGTCGACCTTCGGCGACCGCCTGCCCCGGCAGCTCTCGGGCGGGCAGCAGCAGCGCGTCGCACTGGCCCGCGCGCTCGCGGTGGGCCCCTCGGTCCTGCTGCTCGACGAGCCGTTCAGCGCACTCGACAAGGGGCTGCGCCTCGACATGCAGATCGAGCTGAAGCGGCTGCAGCGCCAGTTCGGCCTGACCGCGGTGCTGGTCACCCACGACCAGGACGAGGCGATGAGCGTCGCCGACCGCATCGCCGTGATGCACCGCGGCCGGGTGGAGCAATGCGCCGCGCCGGTCGCCGTCTATGACCGGCCGGCCACCCTGTTCGTCAGCGGCTTCGTCGGCACCTCCAACCGGCTGGCCGGGGAGATTGCGGCGATCGAGGGACCCGAGGTCGGCATCGCGCTGGCGGCCGGGGGGATGGTGGTCCTGCCGACGGTGCCGGGCCTGCGCGGCGGGGCCCCGATCGTCATGGTGGTGCGGCCGGAGCAGCTGGCGCTGTTCGACATGCCCGGCCCCGACCGCTGGCCCGTCACGCTGCGCCTGTCGGTGCCGCTCGGCCCCGACCTGGTGCACGATCTGGAAACCGCCGATGGCGGCACGCTCAAGCTGGTGGAGCGCCGCACCGGCCGCGCGCTGCCGTCCGGCGACCGCCTGTGGTGCGGCCTGGCACCCGGCGCCGCGCCGTCGCTTTTCGCCGCCGAAGACAACAGGGGAGAATGAAGATGCTGAGAATGGATCGCCGCCGCTTCCTCGCCGGCACGGCCGCGCTCGGCGCCGTCGGGCTGGCCGGGCGCCCGGCCCTGGCCAAGGGCTCGGTCACCGCCGCAATCTATCCGGGATCGTGGGAAGAGGCGTTCCGCGGCATCGTCGCCCCGGCGCTGGAGAAGGCGCACGGCGTGCAGCTGGAGATGCAGCCGCTCTACGCCGTCGACCAGATCGCCAAGGCGCGGGCCGCCCGCGGCCAGCCCAGCTTCGACGTCTTCGTCCTCGACCCCGGCCCGCGCGTCAGCGGCATCGAGGCCGGCGTGTTCGAGAAATTCGACCCCAAGAAGCTCACCAACCTCGCCGCCGTGCCGGCCGGCCTCGCCGACGAGTGGGGCGTCACCGTCGCGGCCCAGGTGGTCGGCATCGCCTACAACCCGAAGAAGGTGCCGGCCCCCAAGGGCTGGGCCGACCTGCTGAAGGACCCCTGGGTCTCCCGCCTCGGCCTGACCGGCTTCCAGACCACCTTCGGCACCGTCTCGATCATCGAGATCGCAAAGCAGTTCGGCGGGTCGGAGACCGACGTCGCCCCCTTCTTCGTCGAGATGCGCAAGGTCCTGTCCAAGGTCGCCACCATCGGCGCCCCGCAGGCAATGGCCGGCCTGTTCCAGCAGGGGCAGTGCGACGTGCTCTACACCAACACCCAGACCGTCTCGACCCTCAAGGGCCGCGGCGTCGACATCGAGTTCGTGAAGCCGGAGTCGGGTGCGGTCGCCTTCTTCACCACCATGCACATCGCCAAGGGCGCGGCCGAGCCCGGGAACGCCTACAAGTATATCGACACGGTCATCGGCAAGGAGGCCCAGGCCGGGCTGATCCAGCCGCCCTGGAACTTCGTGCCGGTCAACAAGGAGGTGGCGCTCGGCCCCGAGCTGCCGATGAAGACGCTCGACGAGATGGCCGGCTTCGTGCGCCACGACTGGACCAAGATCAACCCGTTGCGGGCCGGCTGGATCGAGCGCTTCAACAAGGAAGTGGCGAAGTAGGCTGTAAGTGCAGAGCCACCGGTCAATGCGTGCTTCGACTGCGTTCGGGATGAACTCGCACCGGTTGGCCCGACCCGCCGGGAATGAAACCGCCGGCGGCCGTCGACAGGAGCGCTGGCCACCGGCCAAAGCGTCCCTCGACCAGGCTCGGGATGAGGAGATTTTCCATTCTCCACAAGCGTTTGCGCCGATGGAGGATTCCCCTCATCCCGAGCCTGGTCGAGGGACGCTACGACCGAGGGGCAATGCCGAGTTTCTGGAGATTTTCTTTGCTCCACAGGTACTTCCGCCAACAGAGAAGTCCCTCATCCCGAGCGTAGTCGAGGGACGCAACGACCGAAGGGCAGTGGGCCTGAATCTATCTCGGGCTGCTCCTTCGTCCACAGGCGCTCGTGCAATCGGAGAACGTCCTCATCCCGAGCGCCGTCGAGGGACGCGGCGGCCGATGGGCCGGCTGCCGGCGGGGAGCAGCTAGGATGGCGGCGACCGCGGGCGAACGCGGCTGGATGCGTCCGGCGGAATGGCAGCTTGCCCTGCCGCTGACGCTGGCGTTCGCCGCCTTCTTCCTGGCGCCGCTGCTGATCCTGGCCGCCATCAGCACCTTCGACGACGACAAGCTGGCCCGGGTCGGCTTCGCGCAGTGGATTAAGTTCCTGGGCGACCCGTTCTACTGGCAGGTCGTGGGCGACACGCTGAAGCTCGGCCTGATGACGGTGGCCGCCACGCTGCTGGTCGGCTTCCCGCTGGCGCTGGTCTTCATCGAGGCCAGCCCCCGCTGGCAGCGCGTGCTGCTGTTCGTCATCGTGCTGCCGCTCCTGACCTCGGTCGTGGTCCGCACCTTCGCCTGGATCGTCATCCTCGGCCAGGAAGGCGTGATCAACCAGGCCCTGCTGGCGACCAGCCTCGCCCCTGCCCCCCTGCGCCTGCTGCAGACGGAGTTCGGGCTGGTCCTGGCGCTGACCCAGATCGAGATGCCGCTGATGCTGCTGCCGCTGCTGGGCGTGATGACCCGGCTCGACCCGGCCCTGCGCGACGCCTCCCAGGCGCTCGGCGCCTCGCGCTGGCGCACCCTCTTCCGGGTCACCCTGCCCCTGTCGGTGCCGGGGCTGGTGTCGGGGTGCCTGCTCGTCTTCGCGTCCAGCACCACCGCCTTCATCTCGCAGTCGGTGATCGGCGGCAACCGGCTGGTCTACCTGCCGCTGGTCATCTGGCAGCAGTCGCTGGTGGTCTACAACTGGCCGCTGGCGTCGGTGGCCGCGCTCACCCTGCTGGTCTCGGTCTCCGCCTGCGTGGTCGCCATCTCCGCGCTCGGCCGCCACGTCGCCGGCGGCCGTCCCGGCGCCGCCCGCCTGGAGGCCGCCCGCCCGGAGGCCGCCCATGGCTAGGCGCCGCAGCCCGGCCGACCTGTCCTATGCGCTGGTCATCGGCGGTCTGGCCGCCCTGGCGCTGCTGATCCTGGTCGGGCCGGTGGTGATCGTCCTGCTCACCTCCTTCACCGAGGGGCGCTCGCTGAAGTTCCCGCCGGCCGGCCTGTCGACCCAATGGTACGAGATGCTGTTCGACCCGGCCCGATCGCGGGCGATCCACCGTGCCGCCGGCAACAGCCTCTATGTCGCCGGCGTGGCGACCGCCGCCGCGGCGGTGCTGGGCACCCTGGCCGCGGTCGGCATCGCCCGGCGCGGCCGCGGCTGGGCGCGGGCGCTCGACACCCTCTTCATGTCGCCCCTGATCCTGCCCGGCATCGCCTTCGGCCTGGCGGCGCTGATGTACTTCACCCTGATCGGGCTGCGGCCGTCCCTCGACCTGATCGCGCTCGGCCACGTCATCGTCATCGTGCCCTTCGTGCTGCGCACCACCTCGGCCAGCCTGACGCAGCTCGACCAGGCGCTGCTCGAGAGCTCGGCCAGCCTGGGCGCGAGCTGGCTCTACACCTTCCGCCGGGTGACGCTGCCGACCATCGCCCCCGGCATCGCGGCCGGCGCCTTCCTCGCCTTCATCGCCTCGCTCGACAACGTGCCGGTGTCGCTGTTCCTGGCCGGCCCGCGCAGCGACATGCTGCCGATCCGCATGTGGGGGATGATGGAGAGCACGCTCGACGTGCGGGTCGCCGCCGTCTCCGGCGTCTTGATCGCGGCGGTGCTGGCGCTGATGCTGCTGATGGAGCGCCTGACCGGCCTCACCCGTCGCATGTCGAGCTAGAGGACCCCATGGAACTGACCGCCCTGCCCCTGACCCAGGACGCCTTCGCCCCCTATGGCGAGGTCCTGACCCTGCCCGACGGCGCCGGCCGCAGCTATTTCGAGGACGCGCTCGGAAACCTGCGGCCCGAGGCGCGGCCGAGCCTGTCGATGTCGGTGCGCGCGCCGCTGGAAGCGCTGCCGCTGCAGGCGAACCTGCTGGAGCGGCACGAGTTCTCCTCCCAGAGCTTCGTCGCCATCGACGCCTCCCGCTGGATCGTCATCGTCTGCCCGCACGCCGCCGACGGCGGCCCCGACGTCGCCCGCGCCATCGCCTTCGTCGCCGGCCCCGGGCAGGGCGTCACCTACCGGCCGAACACCTGGCACCATGGACTGACCGTGCTCGACCGGCCGGGCAAGTTCGCCGTCTTCATGTGGCGCGACGGCACCAAGGGCGACGAGGAGTTCGTGCCGGTCGCCCCCTTCACCGTCCACGTTCCCGCCTGAGCCGAAGCCGGAGATCCCCCATGCCCTGGCAGCCCACCCGCGACTTCGTCGGCTACGGCCGCACCCCGCCCGACCCGAAATGGCCGAACGGGGCGCGGCTGGCGATCAACTTCGTCATGAACTACGAGGAGGGGTCGGAGCCGTCGGTGCAGGACGGCGAGGGCCACACCGAGCTCGGCCTGACCGAGGCGCACGGGCTGAACCAGGGCGTGAAGGGCCGCGACCTGGCCGGGGAGAGCATGTTCGAGTATGGCAGCCGGGTCGGCTTCTGGCGCCTGCTGCGCCTGTTCCAGGAGCGCGGCATCCCGATGACCGTGTTCGGCTGCGCGCTCGCGCTGGAGCGCAACCCCGAGGCGGCCGCCGCCATCCGTGCCGCCGGCTATGACGTCTGCTGCCACGGCTGGCGCTGGATCAAGCATTTCGAGCTGTCGGAGGACGAGGAGCGCGAGCATATCCGCCTGGCCGTCGCCTCGCTGCAGAAGACGGTCGGCGAGCGTCCCTACGGCTGGTACTGCCGCTATGGGCCGAGCGTGAACACCCGCCGCCTGGTCGTCGAGGAGGGCGGCTTCACCTATGATTCCGACAGCTATGCCGACGAGCTGCCTTTCTGGCAGACGGTCGAGGGCAAGCCGCACCTGGTCATGCCCTACTCGCTCACCAACAACGACGGCAAGTATGCCGGCTGGATGGGCACGTCGGAGCAATGGTTCTCCTTCGTCCGCGACGCCGTCGACATGCTGTGGCGGGAGGGCGCCACGGCGCCGAAGATGATGTCGATCGGCCTCCACATGCGCCTGATCGGCCACCCGGCCCGCGCCGTGGGCCTGGAGCGCCTGCTCGACCATGTCGCCGCACTGGATGGCGTCTGGGTCACCCGCCGCATCGAGATCGCCGACCATTGGCGCAAGGTGCATCCGTTCGCGGGGTGAGGGTCGGACCTACTCCCAGGATGCCGGGCTTCGCGGCAGCCGTCCCGCCGGGTCGTGAACGCGAACCTGATGGGGCGGCCGGTCGGACCACCGCCTTCACCGCCCCGAGGATCGACAGGCCGAGATAGAGGGCCGGTTGCCCCTTCGGGTTGAAGCGCCCGCCACGAATGGCGGCTCCCTCGCCGGAAGTCGGCTGGAATGCCCAGCGGGGATCATGGGCGCGGTAGCAGGTCGCCCGGAACCGCACCGGACCGGCTCAGGCGAAGCCGCCGAGGACCATGTGGTCGATATAATCCCCGACCGCCGAGGCCTTGCCCGTCTTGACCAGGGCTTCGGGCGTCCGGCCACCGAACGCGGGGATCGCCTGGGCACGATACCAGGCCATCGCCTGCTTCCGCCCGCCGGCCCATTCGGTCACGAGGGCGACGATCTCCAGCATCTCCCGGATCCGCATCTGGTCCTGGCCGACCGCGCGCGGTCGGACTTGTAGAGCGTCTCGCGGCGCAGGCCGACCGTCTCGGCCAGTTGCACCTTGGACATCCCGAAGCTGGCCGCCACCCGATCGATGGCGACCATGCCTTCGGCATCCATGAAGGACGAAATCAGGGGGGTCGGGCTCCGGAGGACAGCAGGCATGGTGTCCCAATCATCATCCAAGTTTCAGGACAATAGATAGGGCAAGTGGCTGGCCCTGCCGATAGCGGGCCGGATCCGCGCGCCGGTCACCGCCCGGCCCGGCGCAGGCCGATGAGCTGCAGCTCGGCGAAGGCCAGCGCGGTGACGGCCTGGACCAGGACGAAGGCGACGCCGAGGCCGGTCGGGGTGAAGGCCCCCGCGGCCAGGACGAGGATGCAGTCGGCGGCCCACAGCACGTTGGCGGCGATGACCGCCCACACCAGGCCCCGCGGCGGCACGGGACGGCGGGCCAGCCAGGCGAGGAACAGCGCGTAGGGCAGCAGCGCCAGCCCGGCATAGCGCAGCAGCGTTACCGGCAGGCCGAGCAGGCCCGACAGCGGGTCGGCGGCCAGCGCCATCAGCAGGCCGCAGGCGCCGCTTGCCGCGGCGTCGCCCGCCAGGGCCCACCACAGCAGCGGGCGGGCCGGGGCGGCGGACGGGATCGAACGGGTCTGGGACATGGCAAGGCTCCTTCTCCGGGTTCCGATGCGGTCGAGGCCCGCAACTGGCCGCGAAGATGGCGTCCGGCCGGCGCCCGGTCGATTATCTGGCAGGTAACGGCGCGTCTTCCTGCAGGGCCGGGGTCAGGCTGGGGCCGGGATCGAGGCTGCGCTCGGCCCCGCGCACCAGCCCCTCCCACCGCGATGCGGCGATCGCCGCCGCCTCGTAGCGGCGGTATCCCCAGGTCAGCGCCGTCGTCGCCAGGGCGGCCGCCACGCCGGCCACGCCGGCCGCGCCGAAGGTGACGAAGTCGTTGAGGGGGCCCGCGGCGGCGATCCCGCCCAGCTTGACCCCGGCCGCGGGCGCCACGGCCGGCACCGCCGCCGCGGCCCCGGTGGTGGCCGACGCGGCCATGCCGGACACGGCGACCGTCGAGCCGCCGGCCAGCGCCTTGGCCGCCAGCCACAAGGTCGCCGCCTGCACCCCGACGAAGACCGCGTCGATCGCCTCGTTCTCGAGCATGCCCGCTGCCGCCTGGGCCGGCGAGGTGCGGCCGTCGAGCACATCGTAGGCGGTCAATGCCAGGCCGAGGCCGGAGGGCAACGGCAGCCGGCTCTTGGCGACCTGCAGGCTGCTGACCAGGAAGATGGCGGCGATGCCGTCGCGCGCCGGCGGCACGCCCCAGGACGCCACCGGGGCCGCCCCGCCCGCCGTCCGCTCCAGATCGGCCGCGCTCAGGGCCGCCTCCCCCTCCGCCAGCGCGCGGCTCGCCATGTCGAGGGCCAACCGGCCAGGCTCGGCCGCCGCCGGCCGGCCCGCCAGGGACAGCGCGGCCAGGAACGTCAGCGCCGCCCGGAACCGCCGCACCCTACATCTCCGCCGGCTGGCGCTTCGGGGCGGCGACCAGGTCGGCGACGACGCGGATGCGCCCCTCCGGCCCCAGCTCCTGCCACAGCCGCTGGAACAGCTCGCCATGCACCGCCTGCACGGCCGGACCCAGCAGGCGGACCTCGACCGGCCCCAGCGCCTCCACCATGCGCGCCTCCACCTCCGGCCGCCCGGCGCCGCGCAGCGGGATGTCGCTGAGATTCGACCGCGCCCAGGCGTCGAGCCCGCGGGCCCGCTCCAGCGCCCAGAGGTCGTAGCGCCGCTGCTGCTCGCGGCCCCACGCGCCATAGGCATCCTCCAGCCGCCGCTGCAGCCGGCGCAGTTCGCCGTCGGTGTCGGCATCGCCGGCCTCGCCCTGGGCGCGGGCCAGCGCCACCCGTGCCGCGGCCAGGTCGGCCATCGCCTGGCGCGCCGCGATTCCGGCAGCGACCCCATGGTAGGCTTCGAGCGCCTCCAGCACCGGCACCAGCGCGGTCGCCCGGGCGGCCCCGCGGGCGCCCGCGATCCGGCCGCGCAGGCCCGCGATCTCCGGCCCGCGGCAGGCGCCGTGGCGGTGCAGCCGCGCCTCCAGCGCCGACAGGGTGCCGGATGCCGCCGACAACAGACGCCCGGCCTCCCAGGTCGTCAGTGTCGGCGCGGCGGCGTCCAGCAGCAGCAGGTCGACTTCCGCCAGGCGGTCACCGGCCTGGCGGCACTCGTCGGCCGGCGCCGCCGGCCCGAGGCGCGCCGTGCGCGAGTCGAGCGCCAGGACCCCGGCGGCACCGATGGCCGCGCCCACGAGCGCCGCCAGCAGCAGGGGCCAGGCGCGGGAGGCGCCGGGGGCAGTGCCGGCTCCGGGGGTGGTCAAGGGCGGATCTCCTGGGTCCAGGTTGGACGTTCGGCCCGCAACGATGGCCCGCCGCTGCCCATCGGTGCAATCGGGGGCTGGCCGCCGCCGGCAATTCGGGGCAAGACTGGCCGGCAACGGCAGGGGGAGAATGGCATGATCGCACTTCCGCAAAGGCCGACCGGCCGGCCGCGCGCCGCCGCCATCCTGCTGGCCATGGCCGGGATCCTGGCCGCCCCCGCGCAGCCGGCGTTCGCACAAGGCGCGCCCGCCGGCTCCCCGCCGCCCGCCGTCATCGTCGTCGCGGCCGAGAAGCGCCCGCTGACCCGGTCCTTCCCCTTCGTCGGCCGGGTCCAGGCACTCGACAAGGTGGAGCTCCGGGCACGCATCCAGGGCTTCCTGCAGCAGCGCCTGTTCGAGGAGGGCGCGCAGGTCAAGGAAGGGGACCTGCTGTTCGTGATCGAGAAGGCGCCGTTCCAGGCGACCGTCGCCCAGCAGCAGGCCGGCCTGGCGGTCGCCCAGGCCGGCGCCCAGAACGCCGGCACCCAGCTCGCCCGTGCCCGCGAGCTGGCCCGCACCCAGAACATCCCGCAGGCGACCGTCGACCAGCGCGCGGCCGAGGACGCCCAGGCCCGCGCCCGGGTGCTGGAGGCCCAGGCCGGCCTGCGCGAGGCCGAGATCAATCTCGGCTACACCGACATCAAGGCGCCGCTGGCCGGCCGCATCGGCCGCTCGAACTTCACGGTCGGCGCCTTCCTCGGCCCGGATTCGGGCGCGCTCGCGGTCATCGTCCGCGAGGACCCGATGACCATCACCTTCAACGTGCCGCAGCGCATGATGGTCGAGGCGCAGCGCTCCGGCCTCGCCAACGAGACCTTCGTCGTCCGCGCCATCCTGGCCGACGGCAAGCCCTACGCCCATCCCGGCCGCATCGACTTCGTCGACGTGCAGGTCGACCAGCGCACCGACAGCATCGCCATCCGCGCCCGCTTCCCCAACCCCGACCGGATGCTGGTCGACGGCCAGGCGGTCCGCGTCACCGCCGAGACCTCGACCCCCGAGGAGGCGGTGATGATCCCGCAGGCGGCGATCCAGCAGGACCAGAGCGGCGCCTTCGTCCTGGTCGTCGGCGCGGGCGACCGGGTGGAGGTGCGCCGCGTGCGCACCGGCACCGTGGATGCCGGCTGGACCGCGGTCGAATCCGGCGTGACGGCCGGCGACCGCGTCATCGTCCAGGGCGTGCAGCGGGTCCGGCCGGGCCAGGTAGTGGCGCCGACCGCCGCGCCCCCGGCGCCCCGCACCTGACCGGCGGCCCGCCCGATGATCTCCGCCGTCTTCATCGACCGCCCGCGCCTGGCCGCGGTCATCTCGATCATCATCACGCTGGCCGGCCTGATCGCCATGCGGGCGATCCCGGTGGCGCAGTTCCCCGACATCGTGCCGCCGCAGGTGACGATCACGGCGAGCTATCCGGGAGCCGCGGCCGGGGTGGTCGAGACCACGGTCGCCCAGCCGATCGAATCCCAGGTCAACGGCGTCGACCGCATGCTCTACATGAAGTCGACCAGCGGCAACGACGGCAGCTACACGCTCTCGATCGCCTTCGAGGTCGGCTCCGACCCCGACCTCAACGCGGTCAACGTGCTGAACCGGGTCCAGCTCGCCCAGGCGAAGCTGCCGGAGGAGGTGACGCGGGCCGGGGTCAACGTCGCCAAGCGGTCCTCGGCGCTGCTGCAGGTGGTCAACCTGCACTCGCCGCGCGGCACCCACGACGCCCTGTTCCTGTCCAACTACGCCACCATCAACATCATCGACACGCTGGCCCGGGTGCCGGGCGTGGGCCAGGCGATGATGTTCGGGCCGCTCGACTATTCCATGCGCATCTGGCTCGGCGTCGAGCGCATGGCGGTGCTGGGGCTGACGGTGCAGGACGTCGTCTCCGCACTCGCCAGCCAGAACGTGCAGGCGGCGGCCGGCCGCATCGGCGCCGCCCCGTTCAGCGACGACACCCAGTTCCAGCTCAGCATCCAGACCAGGGGCCGGCTCGACAGCGTGCCCGCGTTCGAGAACATCATCGTCCGGGCGGAGCCGGACGGCGGCTTCCTGCGCATCAAGGATATCGGCCGGGTCGAGCTGGGCGCGCGCTCGGCGGACGCCTATGGACGCCTCAACGGCAAGCCGGCCTCGGTCATCGGCATCTTCCAGGCGCCCGGCGCCAACGCCATCGCCGTCACCGAGGGGGTGCAGAAGGCGCTCGCCGACCTGGCCCAGCGCTTCCCCGACGACCTCGCCTACTCCGTCGTCTACGACACCACGGTGTTCGTGCAGGACACGATCGGCGAGGTGGTGAAGACGCTGGTCGAGGCCTTCGTCCTGGTGGTGCTGGTCGTCTTCCTGTTCCTGGGCCAGCTGCGCGCCACGCTGATTCCCATGCTGGCCGTGCCGGTGGCGCTGATCGGCACCTTCGCGGTGCTGCTGGCGATGGGCTACACCGCCAACACCATCTCGCTGTTCGCGCTGGTGCTGGCGATCGGCATCGTCGTCGACGACGCGATCGTGGTGGTCGAGAACGTCGAGCGGGTGATGGAGGAAGACGGGTCGCCGCCCCGGGAGGCGGCCAAGAAGGCGATGGGCCAGATCACCGGCCCGATCATCGCCATCACCATGGTCCTGCTGTCGGTGTTCGTGCCGGTCGGCTTCGTGCCCGGCATCGTCGGCCAGCTCTACCAGCAGTTCGCGGTCACCGTGTCGGTCGCCATGGTGATTTCCGCCGTCAACGCGCTCACCCTGTCGCCGGCGCTCTGCGCCCTGATCATGAAGCCGACCCACCACCGGCCACGGGCGATCCGCGCCATCCTGGGCGGCATCGACCGGGCGCGCGACGGCTATGCCGCGGTCGTCGGCCGGCTGGTGCGGCGGTCGGCGTTCGCGCTGGCGGGGCTGCTGGTGGCGGCGCTCCTGACCGGCTGGCTCTTCGCCAAGACCCCGTCGAGCTTCCTGCCGGAAGAGGACCAGGGCCTGTTCTTCATCGAGGCCCAGCTGCCGGACGGCGCATCCAGCAACCGCACCCAGGCGGTGGTGGAGCAGGTCGAGGGCATCCTGCGCCAGACCGAGGGGGTGAGCCTCGTCACCGCGGTCGTCGGCTACAGCTTCATGAACTCGCTGGCCCAGTCCAACTCCGGCTTCTTCGTGGTGACGCTGGAGCCGTTCGCCCGGCGCACCCGCGCCGACCTGTCCGCCCAGGCGATCATCGGCCGCATCCAGCAGGCTGCCCAGTCCATCCCCGGGGCCAACGTGCTGGCCTTCAACCTGCCGCCGATCATCGGCCTCGGCACCGCGGGCGGCTTCGAATACCAGCTGCAGGACATCGGAGGCAGCACGCCCGAGGACCTGGCGGCGGTGACCCGCGGCCTGCTGTTCCAGGCCAACCAGCAGCCGGAGCTGACCCGGGTCTACAGCGGCTTCAGCGCGGCGACCCCGCAGGTCTTCCTCGACATCGACCGCGAGAAGGCCCAGCAGCTCGGCCTCGACATAGCCGACATCTTCCAGGCGCTGCAGGCGACCCTGGGCGGCCTCTACGTCAACGACTTCAACCTGTTCGGCCGCACCTGGACCGTCACCGTGCAGGGCGAGGCGGCCGACCGCGACCAGGTGCCGGACATCTACCGCATCCATGTGCGCAGCCGGACCACCGGCGAGATGGTGGCCCTGTCCTCCATCGCCGACGCCCGCATCATCCTCGGCCCGCAGTTCCTGGTGCGCTACGACAATGCCCGCAGCGCCTCGGTGTCGGGCAGTGCCGCGCCCGGCTACAGCTCGGGGGCGGCGATCGCGGCGATGGAGCGCGTCTCGGCCGCCACCCTGCCCCGGGGCTACGCCTTCGCCTGGACCGGCTCGTCGCTGCAGGAGAAGCAGGCCGGCGGCCAGACCATGGTCATCCTCGGCCTGGCCGTGCTGTTCGCCTATCTCTTCCTGGTGGCGCTCTACGAGAGCTGGACGATCCCGATCGGCGTCCTGCTGTCGGTGATCGTCGGGCTGGCCGGGGCCATGGTGGCGCTGGTGCTGGCCGGGCTCGCCAACGACGTCTACGCCCAGATCGGCATCGTCGTGCTGATCGCGCTCGCCGCCAAGAACGCCATCCTGATCGTCGAGTTCGCCAAGGAGGAGCGCGAGGGCGGCGCCTCCCTGACGGACGCCGCCGTATCCGGGGCGCGCCTGCGCTTCCGGGCGGTGATGATGACCAGCTTCGCCTTCATCCTCAGCCTGGTGCCCCTGGTGATCGCGACCGGCGCGGGTGCGGCCAGCCGGCGGGCCGTCGGCACCGCCGTGTTCGGCGGCATGCTGGCGGCCTCGGTGCTCGGCATCTTCCTCATCCCCTCGCTGTTCGTCCTGCTGCAAGGAATGCGCGAGCGCTTCCACGCCCGGTTCGGCGGGCGCGGGTGACCCTTCGCCGCGCCGCCGCCGCGGAGATCCCCCGCCTCGTCGAGTTGGCGCAGGCGGCGACCGACACCCCGCTGCTCGCCCCCTTCCGCCTCTCGGTCGCCGACGCCGCGTGGCTTGCCGACCATTCCGACCTCTGGGTGTGGGACGCGGACGGGGCGATCGGCGGCTTCGCCGCATCCGACCCGCGCGACGGCCGCATCCGCGCCCTCGTCGTGGCACCCGGCCAGGACGGCCGCGGCATCGGCCGGACCCTGCTCGAGGCCGCCTGCCGGACGCTGCGGGCACGCGGCCTGGACAGTGCCACCCTGTCGGTCGCGGCCGGCAGCCGGGCCGAGGGCTTCTATCGCGCGGCCGGCTGGCAGCAGACGGCGCGCGACGCCGGATCGGTCGAGTTCCGCCTTGCGCTGGGGGCCGGCGGCACCGCGGACCGCGACCGGCCCGCTACCGCTCCGGCGGGTGGACCAGGCGGTCGATGAAATCCAGCTTCTCGATCACCGGGCGCGGCAGGACGAAGGGATAGAGATCCGGCAGGCCCATGCTGCGGTTGAGGCTGTTGACCGCGAAGGTGAGCGGCAGCCAGGCATCGACCAGGCGCTCCGCCCCGACCGAGTCATTGGGGTCGAAGTCGATGCGGGCGGCCATCTCCGCCCCACGCTCGATGCGCGGCCGGATCCGCAACCCGAAGGCGCGCGCCGTCTCCAGCGTGTCGACGATATGCAGGTAGTGGGCCCAGGTCTCGGCGAAGTCTTCCCACGGGTGGCAGCTGGCATAGGCGCTGATGAAGCGCTCCTGCCAGTCTGCGGGCGGGCCGTTGGCATAGTGGCGCGCCAGGGCCTCGGCATAGTCCTGGCGCTCGTCGCCGAAGAGCGTGCGGAACGCCTCCAGCTCCGGCCCGGTCGCCACCATGCGATCCCAGAACCAGTGCCCGACCTCGTGGCGGAAATGGCCGAGCAGGGTGCGGTAGGGCTCGCCCATCTCGGCGCGGATGCGCTCGCGCTGGGCGTCGTCGGCCTCGGCCAGGTTGATCGTGACCAGCCCGTTGTCGTGCCCGGTGAGGATCCTGGGCGCATGCGGCGGCCCGGGATCGGCCAGGAAGTCGAAGGCGAGCCCGTTCTCCGGGTCGTCGGTTCGGTTGGCGAGCGGCAGGCCCAGCGCCAGCAGGGTGTAGAACAGGCGGTGCTTGGCGACCTCCATCCGGTACCAGCGGTCCAGGTTCTCGGGCGGGCCCAGGTCGGGGATGGTGCGGTTGTGCCGGCAGGCGCGGCACAACGGCTCTTCCTGGTCGGCCGGCACCAGCCAGTTGCAGGTGCCGTGGGCGACGTTGGCGCAGAAGCGGTAGGGCCGGTCGGGTGCCGCCAGCGCGCGCCAGTCGTCGTCCTGCTCCGGCTCCAGCGCCGACATCTCGCCGATGTCCGGCAGGTAGCCCAGGATCAGCCCGCAGCTGATGCAGCGGGTGTTCTCGAAATAGAGCGGCTGGCCGCAGTTCTGGCATTCGAAGAGTTTCATGGCCCCTGCCAACGCATGCCGCGCGGGATCTGTTCCCGGATCGGCCGCAAAAGCGCCGGGCCGGGTCTGGACGCACCCGTCATATCTCATGATATATAGCGCCACGCACCAGCCGGTGCCGCCCCCTGCCGCGACAGAGCCCCCTTCTGCCCCCAACCGGAGGACGAACGCCATGTCCCATGCCCAGCAGTTCTACATCGACGGCCAGTGGGTCGACCCCATCGTTCCCGCCACGCTCGACGTGATCGACCCCTCCAGCGAGGAAGCGTTCACCCGGATCTCGGTCGGCTCGGCCGCCGACGTCGACCGCGCGGTCGCCGCGGCCAAGGCCGCCTTCCCGGCCTTCTCGCGCACCAGCAAGGCCGAGCGCGTCGCCCTGCTGCGCCGCATCGTCGAGGTCTACAAGACCCGCCTGCCCGAGATCGCCGCCGCCATCTCGCAGGAGATGGGCGCGCCGATGGACCTCGCCACCAACGCCCAGGCGGCGATCGGCTGGCGCCACATCGCGAAGATGGCCGACACGCTGGAAGGCTACGAGTTTTCCGAAGTGCGCGGGTCGACCCTGATCGCCCGCGAGCCGATCGGCGTGTGCGGCATGATCACGCCGTGGAACTGGCCCCTCAACCAGATCGCCTGCAAGGTCGCCCCGGCGATCGCCGCCGGCTGCACCATGGTCCTGAAGCCGAGCGAGATCGCGCCCATCAACGCCATCATCTTCGCCGAGGTGCTGCACGAGGCGGGCGTGCCCAAGGGCGTGTTCAACCTGGTGAACGGCGACGGCCCGACGGTCGGCCAGGCGATCGCCGCCCATCCCGACGTCGACATGGTGTCCTTCACCGGCTCGACCCGGGCCGGCATCCTGGTCGCCAAGGCGGCCGCCGACACGGTCAAGCGCGTCGCCCAGGAGCTGGGCGGCAAGTCCGCCAACATCCTGCTGCCCGACGTCGACATCGAGAAGGCGGTGACCAAGGGCGTCGTCAACTGCTTCCGCAACAGCGGCCAGTCCTGCAACGCGCCGACCCGCATGTTCGTCCCGGCCGATCGCCATGACGAGGCGCTGGCCGTCGCGAAGAAGGTGGCCGAATCGCACAAGGTCGGGCATCCGCAGGCCGAGGGCGTGCAGCTCGGCCCGGTCGTCAGCCAGGCCCAGTTCGACAAGATCCAGCGCCTGATCCAGGCCGGCATCGACGAGGGCGCGACGCTCGTCACCGGCGGCCCCGGCCGGCCCGAGGGCCTCAACCGCGGCTACTACGTCCGCCCGACCATCTTCGGCAACGTCACCCCGGACATGACCATCTCGCGCGAGGAGATCTTCGGCCCGGTGCTGGCGATCCACAAGTACGAGAGCGAGGACGAGGTCGTCCGCCTCGCCAACGACACGGTCTACGGCCTGGCCGCCTACGTCCAGTCGGCCGACCTCGCCAAGGCCCGCGACATCGCGGCGAAGATGCGGGCGGGCAACGTCCACATCAACTACCCGATGGGTGACCTGGGCGCGCCGTTCGGCGGCTACAAGCAGTCCGGCAACGGGCGCGAATATGCCGAGTTCGGCCTGGAGGAATTCCTCGAGGTCAAGGCGGTCATCGGCTACGAAGCCGCCTGAACCCGCCGTCTTCCGGGTGCCTTCCGACGGGATGCCGCGCCAGCGGCATCCCGTTTTCTTTATTTGCGAGGGTCTACCGCCTGGGCAGCGTCGGCCCCGCCGAGCGGGCCCCGGCGACCGCGGTCTCGTCGCCCGGGGCCGGCAGCGCGCGGCCGTCGACGGTGACGCCGGCCAGCTCGGCATAGGCCATGCCGATCGGCGTTGCCAGGTCGAGCCGGACCGGCACCTGCGGCAGGCCGACGCCAAGCGGCGCGACGGCGATGGCGGCGGCTCTGGCGTCGTCGCCGTCGTCCCACGGCGACAAGGTCTTCAGGAACCCGGCCAGGCGCCGCATCGAGGCCTGGCAGCGGCGCACGGCAGAGACGGTCATGGCGTTCGAGCGGTCGGCCCCGCCGTCGCTGAAGACCAGGTCGTAGCGGCGCAGCCCGTCGAACACGGGGATCTCCCCCTCGCAACGACCGCTCGCCTCGATCTGCCGGGTCACGCGCAGGACCGCGGTCAGGATGTCGACCGCGCCCCGGGTCATGGCGACGGGGACCGGGTCCCGCCCCTCCTCCCGGGCCGGCTCCGCGGTGGCCGTGACGGTGCCGTCGCCGCGATAGGCCAGGCGCGCCGACCTGACCGTGCCGGACGCATCGCTGGTCGCCCGATAGTGGCCGGGCCGCAGCTCGCCGTCGACCACCGTCCCCTCGGTCTCGCCGCGGTGGCGCCAGGGAAAGAGAAAGCCGATCACCCCTTGCGTCTCCATGTGCGAGACGATCCGGTAGCGTTCGCCCGTGAAGGCGATGTCGAGCCGGAGGCTGAGCGTCGGCAGGCCGGCAGTATAGACGTCGTAGCGCAGTTCCAGCGAACGCGGCCCCGCGGCGGCGGCAGCCGCGGCAGCAGGGAGGAGGAGGCCGACCAGAAGCAGTCCCGACAGTCCGATGCGGCGCGGTGGATGCATTGTCGCTCCCTGCCAGCCAGCGGTTGACTTGGCCGGACGCCCCCCACTATAAGCCATCCGCCGGGCGGGCGCGTAGCTCAGTGGGAGAGCACCGTGTTCACACCGCGGGGGTCGTAGGTTCAATCCCTACCGCGCCCACCATGCCCTCCCGGCCAATTCCTTCCTTGCTCCGCGATCGGGGCCTTCATGGACATCTCGACGGCGTTCCAGGCCGCCCTTCTCGGACTGCTCGAAGGGCTGACGGAATTCATTCCGGTCTCGTCGACCGGCCACCTCCTGCTGGCGATCGACCTGATCGGCTTCCGCGGCCCGCCCGGCAAGGTGTTCGAGATCGCGATCCAGCTGGGGGCGATCCTCGCCGTCTGCTGGCTCTATCGCGAGCGCCTGTTCGGCAGCCTGCTGCGCATCGGCCATGCCCCGGACGCGCAGCGCTTCTACGGCAACCTGTTCTTCGGCGTGCTGCCCGCCCTGGCGGTCGGAGTCGTGGCCCACCGCTTCATCAAGGAGGTTCTCTTCTCGCCCTGGGTGGTGTCGGTGGCGCTGGTCGTGGGCGGGATCGCCATCCTGGCGATCGAGCGCGTGAAGCCGCGGCCGACCGTCGCCACGGTCGACGACATTCGCTTCCGCCTGGCGCTCAAGATCGGCCTGTGCCAGGTGGTCGCGATGATCCCGGGCGTATCCCGCTCCGGCGCGACCATCCTGGGCGCGGTGCTGCTGGGCGTCGACCGGCGCGCGGCGACCGAGTTCTCGTTCCACCTGGCGGTGCCGACGATGGCGGCGGCCACCGCCTACGACCTGATGAAGAACTGGTCCTCGCTCGACCTGTCGGCGGGCGCGGTGATCGCCATCGGCTTCCTGGCGGCGTTCGCCGCAGCATTGGTGGTGGTGCGCGCGGTGGTCGGCTTCGTCGCCCGCCACGGCTTCATGCCGTTCGCCTGGTACCGGATCGCGGTCGGGCTGGCCATGATCCTTCTGCTGTCGCTGCGATAGAGGCCGGCGGGCGCGCCAGGGGAGGGCTCAGCGCAGGTAGAAGCTGATCGGAACCACGATCTCCAGCTGCTCCCCGTCCACGTCGGCCGGCAGGGCCGGCAGGGGCGAGGCGCGCTGCAGCAGTTCCTCGACCTCGCGATCGAGCGCCGAGTGGCCCGAGCTGTTGACGATGCGGTGCGACAGGATCTGGCCGCTGCGGGCGATGGTGAAGCGGACGGTGGTGGTGCCCTCCATGCGGCGCCGCTGGGCGACCGCGGGATAGGTCTTGTGCCGCTCCAGCTGGGCGCGGAGCGCGGCCAGGTAGGATTGCGAGGGGCCGGCCGGGCGCGACGGGCGCGGCGCCGGCGCCGACACCATGGCGGTCTGCGCGGGCGGCGCCGGGCTGGGCGCGGGGGCCGAATCGGCGACCGGGGCGGGCGACGGCGGGGACGGCGTCGGCGACGGCGCCGGGTTGGGCGTCGGCCGCGCCTGGGCCACCACCGGGGTCGGCGGACGGGGCGGGGTCGGGCGGCGCGGCTTGGGCGGCGGCGGGGTCACGTCCCGGGCCTTTGCCTCGACCATGTCCTCGACCGGCTTGGCTTCCAGCGGCTCGATCTCGGCCACCTGCTCGACCGGCTTCTCGACCGGCAGTTCCTCGGCCTTGGCGGTCTTGACCTCGTCGGGCGGCGGCGGGGGCGGCGCGGTGGTGGTGTCGACGGGCTTCACGGTCTCGACCGGTACCGGCCGGGTCGCCTCCACCGGGACCGGCGGCGCGGTTTCCACCGGCTGGGCCAACTGGGCCGCGTCGGGCGGCGCGGGCGCAGTGTCGTCGGCCTTCATGGACAGGGCGTCCATGCTGGTCGGCACCGCCGCCATGACGATCTCGACCGGCTTGGGCGGCGGTTCCGGCTGCATGGCGTCGAACGCCATCATCGCGCCGACGACCGCGGCGTGGGCCGCGACCGACGCCATGATCGGCCAGCGCAGGAAACGCTCGGCTGCCAAGAAAACGGCCCTCCGTCAGCGCGGAGGCGGTGCGGACGCCGCCGAGGCCTCGGACAGCAGCGACACGCGGCCGAAGCCGGAGGCGGAAACGATGCCCAGCACCTCCATCGCCCGGCCATAGGGGATCGAGCGGTCGGCGCGGACATAGACGACCGCGTCCTTCTCCGTCTCGGCCAGCGTCGCCAGGCTGCTGCGCAGGCCGTCCGGCTCGACGGCCTCCTGGCGCAGGAAGATCTTGCCCTCGCGGTCGATGCTGACGACCAGCGGCTCGCGCGGCGCGCTCACCCGCGACGCCTCGCTCTTCGGCAGCTGCACCGGCACGCCCGCCATCATCAGCGGCGCTGCGACCATGAAGACGATCAGCAGCACCAGCATGACGTCGACGAACGGCGTCACGTTGATCTCTCCGGCGAGCGGCGGCCCCTCGTCGCCGCCCCCGCCCATGTCGATCATCCCGGCCATGACGAAGCCCCTACGCCGCCATGCGGTGGGCGGCGGCGCGGCGATGCACCAGTTCCGCGCCGAGGCGCTCGACCGCCGCCGTCACCTCGCCCTGGAGGCGGCGCAGCGTCGCGGCATAGCGGTTGTAGGCGATGACCGCCGGCACGGCCGCGACCAGGCCGAGCGCGGTCGCGAACAGGGCCTCGGCGATGCCCGGGGCGACCACCGCCAGGCTGGTGTCGTGCGAGGCCGCGATCGCCGAGAAGCTGTTCATGATGCCCCAGACGGTGCCGAACAGGCCGATGAACGGCCCGGCCGAGGACACCGTCGCCAGGAACGGAAGGCCGGTCTCGAACGGCTTCAGCGCCTCGAAGCCGGCGCGCCGCGCGGCCCGCTCGACGCGGCCGCGGCGCTCGCCCAGGCTCTCGCCGGCCGGGTCGAGAGAGAGTTCGCGGGCGGCGGCCGACAGCACCGCCTTGGCGAACGGGCTCTGGGCCGGGTCGACGCCGCGGCCGGCGCTCAGCGCATCGCCGAAGCTCGCCACCGCCCGGCGCAGGCTGCGGCCGCGGGCCATCTTCTCCACCACCACCGCCCACACGCCGATCGAGCCCAGGATCAGCACGATCATCACCGCCTTCACGACGGGATCGGCCATCATGAAGAAGTCGACGAACGACAGGTGGCCGGCGGCGTGCCCGATCTGCTCGGCCGCAGCCGCCCCGGCGGCGGGGATGGTGGAATCCATGGGTTCGAACCTTCTGCTTCGTCGGCGTGCCGGGTCGCCGGCTTGCCGGCTACTTCGTCAACTTGCCGCTACTTCGTCAGCTTCACGGCGCCGCGGCTGCGCACTTCCATCAGGCCGACGCAATCGCGATCCGCCCCGCCGCACTCGATCACGTCGTTGACCAGGATCGAGGATACGTCCGGGCAGCCGATGCCGGACAGATCGAAGACCTTCACGCCCTTCTTCTCGGACCGCATCGGCCCGACGTCGAGGGCGAGGCGACGGGCGATGACGCCGCCCTTGTCGAAGATCACCAGATCGAGCTTGAACGCCTCGAAGGCGACCTTGCCCCGGTTGTCGAGCAGCAGGTAGGCGCGGCAGTCGCCGCCCCGCTCTTCCAGCCGGTTCAGCTCGACGACGACCGGCGCCTCGTCGGCCCGGGCCGAGGGTGCCGCCGCCGTGGTCAGCGCAATGCCTGCCGCGAGGACACCCGCAAGGCGCCCCGCTGCCATGGAAATAGCCCGCCCCGTCATCAGAAACCGTCCAAGCTTGTCGCGGTGCAGCAGAGTGATAGTCATTCTCAATAGACGCTGCAAGCATCGAAATTGGACATCGCGCCGCAGCCGGCCGGGCGCCGCCCTGCTCGGGGCTGGACCGGGGGCGGGCGGCAAACCAGTATGCGGCGGCCACCCGGAGACCGCCACTATCATGCACCTGCTCACCCATGGCCGCTATTCCTACAGCGGGCTGCCCCGGCGCCCGGTCTATGACTGGCCGAACGGGCGCCGCCTGGCGGTCTATCTCGGCCTCAACCTGGAGCATTTCGCCTTCGGCGAGGGGCTGGGCGCCGAGCTGGCGCCGGGCGGGCCGCAACCGGACGTGCTCAACTTCGCCTGGCGCGACTATGGCAACCGGGTCGGCGCCTGGCGGCTGCTGGAGCTGTTCGAGCAGCTGTCCCTGCCGTCCGCCATCGTTCTCAACAGCAGCCTCTACCATTACTGCCCCGAGCTGGTGACCGCCTTCCGCGACCGCGGCGACGAGATCGTCGGCCATGGCCGGACCAACTCGGAGCGCCAGGGCACCCTGTCCGAGGAGGACGAACGGGCCCTGATCGCCGAGGCGACGGCGGCGATGGTCCGCCACGAGGGCCGCCTGCCGGCCGGCTGGCTCGGCCCCTGGATCTCGCAGAGCCATGCCACCCCCTGCCTGCTGAAGGAGGCCGGCTACCGCTACCTGCTCGACTGGGCGATGGACGACCAGCCGGTATGGATGGCGACCCGGGCCGGGCCGATCCTTTCGGTGCCCTATCCCCAGGAGCTGAACGACATCCCGGCCATCGTCGGCCGGCGGATGGACGCCGACGCCTTCGCCGACATGATCGTCGACCAGTTCGACGAGATGCTGCGCCAGTCGGCCGACGCCCCGCTCGTCATGGGAATAGCCCTCCATGCCTACCTGGTCGGCCAGCCCTACCGGCTCCGCCACCTGCGCCGGGCGCTGGCCCATGTCGCCGGCCATGCGGCCGACATCTGGCTGACCCGCCCGGGGGCCATCGCCGCCCATGCGGAGCGCCTGCCGAGGGGCACCCTGGCCGAGGCACCCTCCTGGGGCGGGTCATCTTCGAGCAGGCCGTTTTCGAGCAGTCCGTCTTCGAGGGAGACCGGCCCGTGAGCGTCGTCACCAGCCACGACCAGCCGGGCCGCGGCATCGTCCTCATGCTGGCCGCGGTCGCCTGCTTCGTCGTCATGGACGCGCTCATCAAGTGGCTGAGCGCCACCTACCCCACCCTGCAGGTGGTCTTCTTCCGCAGCCTCTTCGCCCTGGTGCCGATCGCGGTCCTGATCGCCCAGCAGGGCGGGATTGCCCGCCTCCGGACCGAGCGCCCCGGCCTGCACGCGCTGCGCTGCCTCGTCGGCTTCGGCTCGATGCTGTGCTTCTTCCACGCCTTCCGGGTGATGCCGCTGGCCGACGTCATCGCCATCGGCTTCGCCGCGCCCTTGTTCGTCACCGCGCTGTCGGTGCCGCTCCTCAAGGAGAAGGTCGGCATCCGCCGCTGGTCGGCGGTCGTCGTCGGCTTCGCCGGCGTGCTGATCATGGTGCGGCCGGGCGTCGACATCTTCGAGGTCGGGGCCGGCATCGCCCTGCTCGGCACCGTCCTCTACTCGCTGGCCATGATCCTGATGCGCGACCTGGGCCGGACCGACAGCACCGCCGCCATCACCTTCTACTTCACCATGTCCGGCACGATCGTCGCCGGGCTCGCCATGCCCTTCAGCTGGGTGCAGCCGGTCGGCCTCGACTGGGCGCTCCTGATCCTGGTCGGCCTGATCGGCGGCGTCGCCCAGCTGCTGATGACCCAGGCGTTCCGGCTGACCCCGGTCGCCGTCATCGCCCCCTTCGACTACACGGCCATGCTGTGGGGCACGGCACTCGGCTACATGGTGTGGGGCGAGATCCCGGACGCCCTGCTGTGGGTCGGCGCCGCCATCGTCGCCGCCAGCGGCCTCTACATCGTCTATCGCGAGACCCGCCTGCGGCTGCCGCGCCCCAACATCGGGACGCGGACCACCGGGCGGCGGTAGGGGCGGCACTGCCCGGTTTCCATCCCGGGGGGGGGTCTGCCGCGGCACGGACCCCGGTGACGGAGCGAACCGAGCCGCGTGCCGCGGGTCATTGCCGCCGGCCGCCGGCTCAGGCACTATTCTTTCCATAAGGCACGCGACGAATCGCGGGGCCCGCCGCCGGGACAACCGGCGGACATGGGGGGAACGGCACGATGGCGCTGAGGGGCGGGGCCCTTCTCAACGTGCGCGACCTGTCGATCCGCTTCGGGGGCATCGTCGCCCTCGACCGGGTCAGCTTCTCCGTGCCGGAGGGCGCCATCGCCGGGCTGATCGGCCCGAACGGCGCCGGCAAGACCACCCTCTTCAACTGCCTGAGCCGGCTCTACCGCCCGAGCGAGGGCACCATCCTGTTCGACGGCCGGCCGCTCCTGGCCGCGCCGCGCCATCGCATCGCCGCGCTCGGCATCGGCCGCACCTTCCAGAACCTCGCGCTGTTCCGGTCCATGTCGGTGCTCGACAACGTCCGGATCGGCGGCCATTGCCGCATGCGCGCGGGCTTCCTCGCCCATGCGCTCGCCCTGCCGCGGGCAGAACGCGAGGAAGCGGCCCTGCTGGAACAGGTCCGGCTGCTGATCGACCTGCTGGACCTCGGCCCCGTCGCGGAGCGGCCGGTGGGCGCGCTGCCCTTCGGGACCCAGAAGCGGGTCGAACTCGCCCGCGCGCTCGTCACCCGCCCCAGGCTGCTGCTGCTCGACGAGCCGGCGGGCGGCCTCAACCACGAGGAGGTGGACCAGCTCCGCACCCGGATCCGCGACATCCGCGACCGGCTCGGCGTCACCGTGCTGCTGGTCGAGCACCACATGAACCTGGTGATGACGGTGTCGGACCAGGTGGTGGCGCTCGACTTCGGGCGCATCATCGCCGACGGCACGCCGGCCGAGGTGCAGGGCGACGCCGCCGTCGTCCGCGCCTACCTGGGGACACCCGCGGCATGACCGCGATCCTGGAAGTCTCCGGCCTGGTCGCCGGCTACGGTGCCGCCCCCGTCCTGCACGGGCTGGACTTCGCGGTGCCGCAGGGCGGCGTCGCCACCATCCTCGGCGCCAACGGGGCGGGCAAGACGACGACCTTGCGCGCGGTCTCGGGCCTGATCCGCCCGGCGGGCGAGATCCGCTTCGCGGGCGAGCGCATCGACCGGCTGTCGACCGAGGACATCGCGCGCCGCGGTATCGCCCACGTGCCCGACGGGCGCGGCACCTTCGTCCACCTGTCGGTGGAGGAGAACCTGCGGCTCGGTGCCTACACCCGCCGCGACCCGGCCGGGGTCGCCCGCGACTTCGAGCGCGTCTTCGCCCTGTTCCCGGTCCTGCAGGAGCGCCGCCGCCAACAGGCGGGCACGCTGTCGGGCGGCGAGCAGCAGATGCTGGCGATATCCCGCGCGCTGATGCTGCGGCCGAGGCTGCTGCTGATGGACGAGCCGTCCTTCGGCCTGGCGCCGCTCATCGTGCGCGAAATCTTCCGCATCATGCGCGCGATCAACGCCGAGGAAGGGGTCGCCATCCTGCTCGTCGAGCAGAACGCCGGGCTGGCGCTGGAGCTGGCGAGCCAGGCCTACCTGCTGGAGACCGGCCGGGTCGTGGTCGCCGGGTCGGCCGACGCGCTTGGTGCGGACGATGCCGTCCGCCGCTCCTATCTCGGCTACTGAAGGGGCGGCCGATGGAAGCCTTCCTGCACCAGGTCCTGTCGGGGCTCGCCACCGGCGGCATCTACGCGATCGTCGCGCTGGCGCTGGTCATGATCTACCAGGCGACGCACCTCGTGAACTTCGCCCAGGGCGAGATGGCAATGTTCTCGACCTACCTCGCCTGGACGATGATCGACGCCGGCCTGCCGTACTGGGGCGCCTTCGCCGGCACGGTGGCGCTGTCCTTCGCGCTCGGCATCGCTATCGAGCGGATCGTCATCCGCCCGGTCGGCAACGCGCCGGTGCTGGCGGTCGTCATCGTCTTCATCGGCCTGCTGGTCATCCTCAACAGCGTCGCCGGCTGGATCTACACCTACACCATCAAGAGCTTCCCCAGCCCCTTCCCGGGCGGCTCGGTCCTGGGCGGCTACCTGTCCCGGCACGAGCTGGGGGTGATGGGGGTGACGCTGGGCGTGCTGCTGCTGCTGTTCCTCTTCTTCCGCTTCACCCCGCTCGGCCTGGCGATGCGGGCGGCCGCGCAGAACCCGGTGTCGAGCCGGCTGGTCGGCATCCGCGTCGGCTGGATGCTGGCGCTGGGCTGGGGCCTGGCGGCCGCGATCGGCGCCGTCGCCGGCATGATGGTAGCGCCGATCGTCTTCCTCGACCCCAACATGATGGCCGGCATCCTGCTCTACGGCTTCGCCGGCGCGCTCCTGGGCGGGATCGACAACCCGGCCGGGGCAGTCGCCGGCGGTCTGGCGGTCGGCGTGCTGGAGAACCTGTCCGGCGCCTACCTGGTCGGCACCGAGCTGAAGCTGACCGTCGCCCTGGTGCTGATCGTCGGCGTCCTCGTCGTCCGCCCGTCCGGCCTGTTCGGCCGGGTCCTGGTCAACCGGGTCTAGGGCGATGACCGCCCCGTCCGCGCGGCAATGGAAGGTGGCGGGGCTGGCCCTGCTGCTGCTCTTCGCCTGCGCCCTGCCCTTCCTCGTCTCCAGCTACCGCACCTTCCAGCTGACCTCGGCCCTGTCCTATGCAATCGCCCTGCTCGGCCTCAACATCCTGACCGGCTGGAACGGGCAGATCTCGCTCGGCCACGGCGCCTTCTATGCGATCGGCGCCTACGTCGCGGCAATCCTGATGGACCGCTGGGACGTGCCCTACTGGGCGACGATCCCGGCCGCGGGCCTGGTCTGCCTCGGCGCGGGCTTCCTCTTCGGCCTGCCGGCCCTGCGGCTGGAGGGGCTGTACCTGGCGCTGGCCACCTTCGCGCTCGCCCTGGCGACACCCCAGCTCCTCAAGTCCAAGCACCTCGAGCAATGGACGGGCGGGGTGCAGGGCATCGTCATCATGAAGCCGGACCCGCCGTTCGGCCTGCCGCTCGACCAGGACCAGTGGCTCTACTTCTTCGCGCTGGCCGTCGCGCTCGCCATGTTCTGGCTCGCCCGCAACCTGCTGGCGGGCCGCATCGGCCGGGCGCTGGTGGCGATCCGCGAGCACCCGACCGCGGCCGAGGCGATGGGCATCGACATCGCCTTCTACAAGTCGGCCACCTTCGGCGTCAGCGCCATGTTCACGGGCATCGCCGGCGCGCTCGGGGCCATCGTCATCCAGTTCGTGGCCCCCGACAGCTTCACGCTGTTCCTGTCGATCACGCTGCTGGTGGGCATCGTGGTCGGCGGCCTCGCCTCGCTGTCGGGTGCGGTCTGGGGTGCGCTCTTCATCCAGTTCATTCCCAACGTCGCCGACCAGATCTCCAAGGCCGCCCCCTGGGCGATCTACGGCCTCTTCCTCATCGCCTGCATGTACCTGATGCCGACCGGAGTGGCGGGCCTCGTGCGCGCGACGGCCGCCCGCCTGGCGAGGTCACCCCGCCGACCCTGAGCCCCCGCGCAACCCCGAGGAGACGTCTCATGCGTATCCTGCACCTCGCCGCCCCGCTCGCCCTCGGCCTCGCCCTGGCGGCCGCGCCGGCGGCGGCCCAGAAGAAGTACAGCCCCGGCGCCAGCGACAGCGAGATCAAGGTCGGCAACATCAACCCCTACAGCGGCCCGGCCTCGGCCTATGGCGCGATCGGCAAGGCGATCGGCGCCTACTTCGCCAAGATCAACGACGAGGGCGGGATCAACGGCCGCAAGATCACCTACATCACGCTCGACGACGGCTACAGCCCGCCCAAGGCCGTCGAGCAGACCCGCCGCCTGGTCGAGCAGGACCAGGTCCTGCTGGTGTTCCAGTCGCTCGGCACGCCGTCCAACACGGCCATCCAGAAGTACCTGAACGGCCGCAAGGTGCCGCAGCTCTTCGTCGCCACCGGCGCCACCAAGTGGGGCGACCCCAAGGGCCATCCCTGGACCATGGGCTGGCAGCCCAACTACCAGACCGAGGCCCGGATCTATGCCCGCTACCTGCTGGAAAACAAGCCGGACGCCAAGGTCGCCCTGCTCTACCAGAACGACGACTACGGCAAGGACTACCTGAAGGGTTTCAAGGACGGGCTCGGCGCCAAGGCCTCGATGATCGTCGCCGAGGCCTCCTACGAGGTGACCGACCCGACCATCGATTCGCAGATGGTGACGCTGAAGGCGTCGGGCGCGGACACCTTCTTCAACATCACCACGCCCAAATTCGCCGCCCAGGCGATCCGCAAGGCGCACGACATCGACTGGAAGCCGCTGCACTTCCTCAACAACGTCTCCAACTCGGTCGGCTCGGTGCTGACCCCGGCCGGGCTCGACAAGGCCGTCGGGCTGGTCAGCTCCTACTACCTGAAGGACCCGACCGACCCGCAATGGGCGGACGACCCCGGCTACAAGGACTGGCTCGCCTGGATGAAGAAGTACAACCCCGACGGCAACCTGACCGACACCTTCAACGTCTTCGGCTACAGCGCCGCCCAGACCCTGGTCCAGGTGCTGAAGCAGTGCGGCGACGACCTGACCCGCGAGAACGTGATGAAGCAGGCGGCCAGCCTGAAGGGCCTGTCGCAGCCGATGCTGCTGCCGGGTGTGAAGATCAACACCGGGCCGGACGATTTCTACCCGATCGAGCAGATGCAGCTCATGCGCTTCAACGGCAAGACCTGGGAGCTGTTCGGCACCCCGATCGGCGGCTGAAGGATATCCCGCGGCACAACCCTGGCGCGCCGGGCCCCGGCCGGGTTACATCGACGTCAACGAGAATCGATCGGGAGACGAAACGGTGAAGACCAGACGCGCCATGGCCGCGCTTGCGGCCGGCCTGTTCCTGGCGGCGGCCCCCGCCGCCGCCCAGGACTATCCGACCAAGCCGATCCGCTGGGTCGTGCCCTACACGCCGGGCGGCATCACCGACGCGGTGACCCGGCTCATCGCCCAGAAGATCCAGGCGGCGCTCGGCCAGTCGATCGTGGTCGAGAACAAGCCGGGCGGCAATTCCCTGATCGGGGCGCAGAACGTCGCCACCTCGCCGGCCGACGGCTACCACATCCTGACGGTGATCGCGGCCCACGCCGCCAACCCGACCCTCTATGCCGGCAAGATGCCGTTCGACGCGGTGAAGAGCTTCGAGCCGATCTCCCTGCCGGCGATCGCGCCCTTGATCCTGACCACCAACCTCGCCTTCCCGCCCAAGGACATGAAGGAGCTGATCGCCTATGCCAAGCAGAACCCCGGCAAGGCGGCGTTCGGCTCGTCGGGCATCGGTGCTGCCGCCCACCTGACCACCGAGCTGCTGAAGCAGACCGCCGGCATCGACATGCTGCACGTGCCCTACAAGGGCACCGCGCCTGCGGTGCAGGACCTGATCGCCGGGCAGATCCAGATCCTGGTCGACACGCCGTCCTCGATGATGCCGCATGTCCGCGGCGGCAAGATCCGCGGCGTCGCCATGTTCTCGGGCAAGCGCGTGACCGGGGTCGACGAGATCCCGACCATCGTCGAGAGCGGCGGGCCGGCGATCGAGGCCTCGACCTGGGTCATGTTCCTGGCCCCGGCCGGTACCCCCAAGGCGATCGTGCAGCGCCTGTCGGACGAGACGGCGAAGGCCCTGGCCCAGCCCGACGTCAAGGAACGCATGACCCAGTGGGGCATCGAGGCGGTCGGCGGGACGCCCGAGGCGACCGGCAGGTTCCTGTCCGACGAGATCGCCAAATGGGCCAAGGTCATCACCACGGCGGGCGTGAAGCCGGAGTGAGGTCCGGTGGCGGCCGCCGCAGGCCGGCCGCCACCTGCTGTTACGGCAGTTTGCGGATGGCGATCACGGTCAGCGCGCCGTGGTTGCTCTCCAGCTCGAACCGCACCCGGTCGCCGGCCGCCAGGCCGCGCAGGCTGGCGGGATCGCGCACCGGGAAGACCATCGACATGCCGGCCATGTCGAGCTTGTCGATCGGCCCGTGGCGCAGCGTGACCTTGCCGGCGGCGACATCGACCCGGCGGACCTCGCCGTCGGCTTCCGCGGTGACGACCGCACCCGCCCCATGGCCCTGGTGGCGGTCGTGGCTGGTGGCCAGCGCGGGAGTGAAGGCCGGTCCGATCGCGGCCGGCAGGACGGCCAGGATGACGGCCAGGATGACGGGGCGCATGGCGGATCTCCTCTTTGCGTCGGTGGGGAACATCAGGGCTTCCATTCGTAGGCGACGGTGCCGGCCGGGTGGCGGTACCAGCCCGGATCGCGGTAGTCGCCGCGGGCCAGGTCGTCGCGCACCTTCACGGTCGTGAACATCCCGCCCATCTCGATCGGCCCGAACGGGCCGTTGCCGCTCATCATCGGCAGGGTGTTGTCGGGCAGCGGCATCTGCATCGAGCCCATGTCGGCCATGCCGCGCTCGCCCATCACCATGTAGTCCGGCACCAGGCGGGCGATCGACCGGGCGACGCCGCGATGGTCGGCGCCGATCATGGTCGGCACGTCGTGGCCCATGGCGTTCATGGCATGGTGCGACTTGTGGCAGTGGAAGGCCCAGTCGCCCGGATGCTCGGCCACGAACTCGATCGCCCGCATCGCCCCCACCGGCACGTCGACCGTCACCTCCGGCCAGCGTGCCGACGGCGGGACCCAGCCGCCGTCGGTGCCCGTCACCTCGAACTCGTGGCCATGCAGGTGGATCGGGTGGCTGGTCATGGTCAGGTTGCCGATGCGGATGCGCACCCGGTCGCCGCGCCGGACCGGCAGGGCGGCGATGCCGGGGAAGACCCGGCTGTTCCAGGTCCACAGGTTGAAGTCGGTCATGGTCGCGACCTTCGGCACATGGGCGCCGGGCGGGATGTCGTAGGCGCCCAGCAGGAAGACGAAGTCGCGGTCGACGCGGTGCAGCGCCGGGTTGCGGGGATGGACGACGAAGAAGCCCATCATTCCCATCGCCATCTGCACCATCTCGTCGGAATGGGGGTGGTACATGAAGGTGCCGGCGCGCCGGGCGGTAAACTCGTAGACGAAAGTCTTGCCGACCGGGATGTGCGGCTGGGTCAGGCCGCCCACCCCGTCCATGCCGTTCGGCAGCACCTGCCCGTGCCAGTGGACCGTGGTGTGCTCGGGCAGGCGGTTGGTGACGAAGATGCGCAGCCGGTCGCCCTCGACGCATTCGATGGTCGGGCCCGGGCTCTGCCCGTTGTAGCCCCACAGCCGGGCCTGCATGCCGGGCGCCAGCTCGCGCACGACCGGTTCGGCGGTCAGGTGGAACTCCTTCCAGCCGTTGCGCATCCGCCACGGCAGGGTCCAGCCGTTCAGCGTCACCACCGGGTTGTAGGGACGGCCGTCCGGCGGCGGCAGCGGCGCCTGCGTCGCGGCCGACGGCTGGCTCGGCGCCTCCGGCAGGCCGGCCGCCGCGGCCGAGCCCACCAGCCCGCCGCCGGTCAGCAGCACCCCGGCCCCGCCGAGGAATACCCGACGATCGATCATCGCTCTTCTCCTGCCGATGGGGCGGCCGCGGCGGTGCCCGCCATGGCGGCCTGCAATTCGGTGTCCGCGAGCCAGAAGTCGCGCTCCGCCTCGATCGCGGCGACGACGCCCTCCGCCTGTTCGCGGGCGTCCGCCAGCATCTCGAAGACGCCGGCCAGCATGCCGTTGTAGCGCAGCACGCTCTCCTCCGAGATCGCCTGGAGCGCCGGCACGATCTCGCGCCGGTGGTGCCAGGCGATCTCATGGCCGGCGCGCCAGGCCTGCTCGGCCTCGCGCACTTCCGACCGGGCCTCGACCGCCCGCGCGGCCAGCCGGTTCGCCGCCGCGCGGAAGCTGTTCTCCGCCTCCGCCGCCCGCGTCGTGCCGCCGTCGAAGATCGGCAGCGACAGCTCGATCTCGTAGCCGCGGCGGACCGGCTCGCCGGTCTCGGTCGTGCGCAAGGCGCCGGCCTCGAGGATCGAGACGAAGCGCGTCGCCTGGGTGAGCCCGTGGGCGCGGGCCAGCCCTTCCAGCTCCAGCCGGGCGATGCGCAGGTCCGCCCGCCCGGCGATGGCGGCGGCCTCGATCTCCGGCCGCTCCGGCAGCGACTCCGGCAGCTCGGGCAGGCGCTCGGGCAGGCGGATCTCCGTCCCCGCCCCCCACAGGCCGAGCAGGCGCAGCAGGCGCTCGCGCGCCCGGGTCGCCGCCAGCCGCGCGCGGGCCGCGCGCGCCGCCGTCTCGGCATGGAAGAGGTAGTGCCGCCCCTGGTCGAGGCGGCCGAAGGCGCCGGTCTGGCCGAGCCGGCGCGCCAGCTCCGCCGACGCCGCGGACGAGGCGCGGACCTCCTCCATGTAGCGGGCCGCCTGCCCGGCCGCGACGGCGCGGAACCAGGCCCGGCGCGTATCGAGGGCCAATGCCACGACGCGGTCGGCGGCGCGAAGCTTCGCCCCTTCCCAATGCCGCTCCTCGATCATGGCGGCGAGCGGCAGCAGCACCAGCCCCAGCACGTCGACGGTCAGGGCGCGCTCGACCTCGACCCGCCCGCCTCGCTCCGTGCGCGCGTAGCGCAGGCCGGGATTGGGCGGCGTCGCCGCCCGCGCCAACGCCGCGGCCGACAGGCCGAGCTCGTCATAGGCCGCCTGGAGCCCGCGATTGTTGAGGACCGCCACCTGGACGGCGGCCTCCACCGACAGGGGCTCGGCCATCAGTTCCTTCAGGCGCGCCCCCACCTCGACCGCGTCCGCCTCGGTGCGCACCCGGCGGACCTCGACGCCGAGCCGTTCCGAGGCCGCCGCGGTCGCGTCGGCGACGCCGCGATCTTCCAGCAGGGAGGCGCAGCCGCCCAGCAGGAGGAGACAGGGGAAGGCCATGGCCCTGCCCTGCCATCCGGATCTGGTCATGGCCGGGTCGGAACCGGGTCGGCGTCGGAGGCGCCGCGCATCTGTCCGGCGCCGCCGCCGATCCGGCCGGCGCGGTCATTGAGCTCGCGCCAGTCGGCGGGTTCGACGGGACGGAACCGGCCGTCGGCACGAAGGAAGGGAACATGGGCCTGGACCGGGACGACGGCGCGCGGGTCGGCCGGGTCGCCGCCGACCAGGGCAGGCGCGGGCACGCAGGCGGCGAGCGGCAAGACCGCCAGCCAATGGGCGAGACGAAGCATCTTCGAACCTCGATGAACCGAACGGACGGGACGCGGGGGTCCGCACGGGCCGGGCGCCGAGGCGCCCGCCGGCGGATCGCGGGGCAGCGTCAGTCGCGGTCGCGGATCGGAGGTCGGGATTCGACGAGGGGAATCCGCCCGGCCCGGGTGTCGCTCGGCGGCAGGCCCAGCGCAGCATGGCGCGGTGGCGCCATCCGGCCGGGGTCGACCTCGCGCCGGAGGGCCAGGCAGCACCCCCAGGCGCCGGCGCATCCGTGGCCATCGGCGCCGGTCGGCGCCTGGTCCCGCTCGGGGGCCGGGGTGCCCGCCGGATCCGGAGCGGGCATCGCGTGCCCGTGGCAGGGGACCGGGCCGACATCGCGTGCGGCCGGCACGCTGCCGGAATCGGCCTGGGTCCGTTCCGCCTGCATCGGATGCCCGTGACCGTGGCCCTGATGGGCGGCGGCGGGCATGCCGGCCGCCAACAGGGCGGCCAGGGCCAGGAGCAGGCGGCGCAGGGTGCGGATCATGTCCATTCGCGGGCAGCAATCTTGTCGCAAGCGGCGGATTTGGCAATGCCCTGCCAGGTGCGGCTTGACCTTCCCATGATGGGAAGCCCTACATCCAGGGGCGACGGACCCGAGTTGAGCGCGAGAGGCGGCCATGGCCAATGCCCCCCATTCCCACCACAAGAGCGCCCAAGGCGGGCATTCGTGCTGCGCCGGCCATGCCGCGCCGCCCGTCAAGGACCCCGTCTGCGGCATGACCGTCGACCCGGCGACGGCGAAGAACCGGGCCGAACATGCCGGACGGACCTACTATTTCTGCTGCGCCGGGTGCCGGACCAAGTTCCTGGCCGACCCGGACAAGTACCTGGCACCCGCGCCGGCCAAGGCGGAGCCCGCCCGGCCGGGTGCCGTCTACATCTGCCCGATGCATCCCGAGGTCCGCCAGGTCGGTCCCGGTTCCTGCCCGATCTGCGGCATGGCACTGGAGCCGGAGGTGGCGACCGCGGATGCCGGCCCCAACCCCGAGCGCCTCGACATGACGCGGCGGATGTGGATCGGGCTCGCCCTCACCCTGCCCGTCTTCGTACTGGAGATGGGCGGCCATCTGGCCGGGGTCCATCTGCTGGCGCCGCAGCTCTCGGCCTGGGTGCAACTGGTCCTGGCGACCCCGGTGGTCCTGTGGGCCGGGTGGCCCTTCTTCGTCCGCGGCGCCCAGTCCCTGGCGACGGGCAACCTCAACATGTTCACGCTGGTCGCCATGGGCACCGGCATCGCCTGGCTCTACAGCGTCGTCGCCACCGCGGCACCCGGCCTCTTCCCGCCCGCCTTCCGCGGGCACGGCGGCGCCGTCGCGGTCTATTTCGAGGCGGCGGCGGTCATCACGGTGCTGGTCCTGCTGGGCCAGGTGCTGGAGCTCAGGGCCCGCGAGCAGACCTCGGGCGCGATCCGCGCCCTGCTCGACCTGGCGCCGCGCACCGCCCGGCGCTTGCGGGACGACGGCTCCGACGAGGAGGTCGCGATCGACGCGATCCATCCGGGCGACCGGCTGCGGGTGCGCCCGGGCGAGAAGATCCCGGTCGACGGCCGCCTGGCGGAGGGCCGGGCGGCGATCGACGAGTCGATGGTGACCGGCGAGGCGATGCCGGCGACGCGCGAAGCCGGCGACCGGGTGCTGGCCGGCACGGTCAATGGCGCCGGCGGCTTCGTCATGACCGCGGAGAAGGTCGGCCAGGAGACGATGCTGGCACGGATCGTCCAGATGGTGGCGGACGCCCAGCGCAGCCGCGCGCCGATCCAGCGCCTGGCCGACCGGGTCGCCGGCTGGTTCGTGCCGGCGGTGATCGCGGCCGCGGTGCTGGCCTTTGCCGCCTGGGCGGCCTTCGGTCCGGAGCCGCGCTTCAGCTATGGCCTGGTCGCGGCCGTGGCGGTGCTGATCATCGCCTGCCCCTGCGCGCTGGGGCTCGCCACGCCGATGTCGATCATGGTCGGGGTCGGCCGCGGCGCCGGCGTCGGCGTGCTGATCCGCGACGCCGAGGCGCTGGAGCGGATGGAACGGGTCGACACGCTGGTGGTCGACAAGACCGGCACGCTGACCGCCGGCCGGCCCGCCGTGACCGCCCTCCTGCCCGCCCCCGGCTTCGGCGAGGCGACCCTGCTGCGCATGGCGGCCGCCGTCGAGCGGGCGAGCGAGCACCCGATCGGCCATGCGATCGCCGCCGCCGCCCGGGATCGCGGCATCGCCGTGCCCACGGTCGCGGACTTCCAGTCTCCGACCGGCAAGGGGGCAGAGGGCACCGTCGACGGCGCCCGCGTGCGGATCGGCGGAGAGGCCTTCCTGGCCGAGGCCGGGATCGCCGCCGGCCCGCTGGTCGAAGCGGCCGACCGGTTGCGCGGCGAAGGGGCCACGGTGGTCTTCTGCGCGGTCGACGACCGGCTGGCGGGCGCGATCGCCGTCTCCGACCCGGTCAAGGAGACGACCGCCCCGGCGCTGGAGGCGTTGCGCGCCGACGGCGTGCGCATCGTCATGCTGACCGGCGACAATGCCCGCACCGCGGCCGCCATCGCCGGCCGTCTCGGCATCCAGGAGGTCGAGGCGGGGGTGACGCCGGAGCGCAAGGCCGAGGTGGTGGCCCGCCTGCGCCGCGAGGGCCGGGTGGTGGCCATGGCCGGCGACGGCGTCAACGACGCCCCGGCGCTGGCCGCCGCCGATATCGGCATCGCCATGGGCACCGGCACCGACGTCGCCATGGAAAGCGCGGGCGTGACCCTGCTGGAGGGCGACCTGGGCGGCATCGTGCGCGCCCGGCGCCTGTCGCGCGCCACCATGCGCAACATCCGCCAGAACCTGTTCTTCGCCTTCGCCTACAACGCGGCCGGCGTGCCGATCGCCGCCGGCCTGCTCTATCCCGTCTTCGGCATCCTGCTGTCGCCGGTGGTGGCCGCCGCCGCCATGGCCCTGTCGTCGGTCAGCGTCATCGGCAACGCGCTCCGCTTGCGCCGGGTGCGGCTGTGACGGAGGGGATGACGATCGGCGAGGCGGCCGCCGCCACGGGCGTCTCGGCCAAGATGATCCGCTACTACGAGGAGATCGGCCTGGTCCCGGCCGCCGGCCGCACCGCCGCCGGATATCGCGTCTATGGCCCGCACGACGTGCACACCCTGCGCTTCGTGCGCCGCGCCCGCGACCTCGGCTTCGCGGTGGACCGGATCGCGGCCCTGCTCGCCCTGTGGCGCGACCGGTCGCGGGCCAGCGCCGACGTGCGGCGGCTGGCGGTCGACCAGGCGGCGCTGCTGCGCCGCCGCATCGACGAGCTCCAGTCGATGGTGCGCACGCTGGAGCATCTGGCCGAGCATTGCCATGGCGATGCCCGGCCGGACTGCCCGATCCTCGACGACCTCGCCGCCACCGCGGGCGAGTGCCACGCCGCACCGGACGCCCGCTTCGGCAGCACCGGCCGGCCGCACCGCCCCAGCCCGAAGGAAATGCCATGATCCGACGACGCACCCTGCTCGCCGCCGGCGCCGCCCTGCTCTGCACCGTGGCCGCGCGCGTGGCCATTGCCGACGGGCCGGCCATCCAGGTCCACAAGGATCCGTCCTGCGGCTGCTGCGACGGCTGGGTGCAGCACCTGCGGTTGGCCGGCTTCCGGGTGGCCGTCGCCGAGGCCCGCGACATCGGGGCCGTGAAGTACCGGCTGGGCGTGCCGGAGGAGCTCACCTCCTGCCATACGGCCACCATCGGCGGCTACACGATCGAGGGCCACGTGCCGGCCCACGCCATCCGCCGCCTGCTGGCCGAGCGGCCGGCCGTCATCGGCCTGGCGGTGCCCGGCATGCCGGCCGGCTCGCCCGGCATGGAGGGCGGGACGCCCGAGACCTACGACGTCGTCGCCTTCGGCCCGGGTACCCGCTCCACCTTCGGCTGGTACAGGGAGGCCCAGCCGGCGTGACGCCGGCCTGGCGCGACAACAGAAAGAATATCCTGGACCTATTTCTGCCGATCCGGGATCGTCGACCGCATGCAGCGCGACTACTCGGCCGACCTTCCCGACATGACCGTGGGCGACCTCGTCGAGGCGCTGTTCCCCAGCGGAACCCCGAACTGGATCGTATTCGCCGACCGCAAGCGCGGCGAGATCAAGCGGCCATGGGTCGCCCTTGCCGCCGGCGGCAAGGGCGACCCATGGGCGAAAATGCCCGGCGACCCGATCGACGTGTTTGCGGCAGCAGCCTGCCTCCTCGCGCGAAGCGGTGCGTACCATCATATCCAAGCGACGACGGTCACCCCCGACGTGGACGGTGTGCGGCGGGTTCTGGTCACGGACCTCGACCGAACGTCCTGGACGGACACCGCTGCGGCGTGGGCAGACTCCGTGGTTTCCTTGAAAGATCCGCGAGGCATCGCGTCCGTCACCCTGCGCCCGCCGCCGGCGGTGGTGCGCGAATGGAAGAAAGTGCGTGCCGCCTGGTCGCGATCCCTGTTCGAGCCATTGGGCCCGAGCGAAGCGGCGCCCGTCTGGTGGAAGGCCGCGCTTGCCCTGATGGCCATTGCGGACGAGGCCTGTCGAAACGTCGGCTTTGCGGCCGAACTCCCCGCACCGAATGGCCAGAGCCAGGTTCTGATGGTCGCGGTGGAATTCCGCATGCGGAACGCCCTGATCGAGCAGGCCGATGGCGAGGGCTCGGGCGCCTACACGATCTCCGCCGCAGCACCGGACATCGCCTGCGTCCTGCCCAAGTCGCGCACGCCGGCATTGGGTTGCACGCTGCGTTCCCTCTCCCACAATCTGGCCCTGTTGCCGCCGCGCGGGCTGGCGCGGGCGCGATGGAATGCGCCGCTCGGCTCGGCGCGGGAGCCGACCCACGCCCCGGCGCCGCTCAACCTGATCCTGATCCCCTATCCCTACGAGATCCCCGCGCGGGCCTTTCGCGCCGACGGCCTGTCCCCGCCCGGCACCGTCGGTGCGTGGGGCTGGTTCAAGGTCGCGCCGCTGCCGGAGGCGTGCCCCGCCGACGACCGTCATCCCTACGACGAGCTGACACAGTTCGTCTGCGCCCTGATCAAGGATGCGGAGCGGGACCTGAGCGACGTGCACGGCATCGTCTTTCCCGAACTCGCCCTGTCGAGACCATGCTTCGACCACCTGGTCGAGGAGTTGATCCGCGCCTTTCCGAGCCTGGAGCTGATCATATCCGGCCTGCATTCCGACGAGCACGGCAGGCCCGGCAACTTCGCGGCCGCGATCATCGCCCCGCCGCGATCCAGCCTGCCGGGACCGATGGAGAAGCAGGCCGCGATGGTGCGGGACATCCGCCAGAAGCACCATCGCTGGAAGCTCGATCACGGCCAGATCGCCAGCTATGCGCTGGGAGCATCCCTGGACCCGTCCCGGACCTGGTGGGAGAAACTGGACGTCCTCAGCCGCAGCCTGACGATCGGCGTCCTGCGCGGCGAAACCACGGTGACCACGCTCATCTGCGAGGACCTTGCCCGGGTCGACCCCGCGCAGGAACTGCTGCGTGCGATCGGGCCGAACATCGTGATCGCCCTGCTGATGGACAGCGCCCAGCTCATCGCCCGGTGGCCGGGCCGATATGCGACGGTGCTGGCGGAGGATCCGGGCTCCTCGGTGCTGACCCTGACATCGCTCCGCCTGATCGAGCGCGTCAATCGCACCGGGTATCATCCGAAGAGCCGTTGCGTCGCCCTCTGGCGGGATGATCGGGAGCTTCGGGAACTGCATCTCCCGCACGGCTCGGATGCGCTGTGCATCACGTTGACGCCGATCCAGACGCGCCAGGCAACGCTCGACGGACGGACGGGTGACGCCAATTCGCAGGCTTGGCGATTGACCGGGGTGGTGCCTCTTGCAGCGGGCATCGCCGCGCCGGTCTGGCGTTCATAGCCTCGCGCCGGAGAGGCCGGCTTCGATCGCCTTAGGCGCGCTTGGCTTGTCTTGCCGGGGCCTTCCGAGCATCGGCCGAAGCCTGTGCCGCATCCGTCTTTCCCGTCGCGGCCGTCTCGGCTATCCGCCGGATCTCCGCCAGGAGCTGACCGATGCGCTCCTCGTTCTCCTTCTTGAAGGCATCGTTCATCGTAATCATGGCTTCGAGCTCGACATGGTCACCCCCTTCGGCCGACAGGTGGGCATCGCATCGACGCTGCGCCAGCCGAGCGGTCGCAGCGTCGCCTACACATTCCCGTCAACCTGCCGCTGCCCCCTCCGTTCCAGGGCGATGCGATAGAGACACCGCCCGGATTCCCCAGAGAATTCTTGCGCCAGTACGCCCCTTGAAATCAAAAGGGGGCGACCGGTCCAGGCACCACGCCTACCGCAGCGGCTCCAGGATGCTGACATAGTTGGCGACGCAGGCGCCGCCCATGTTGAAGATGCCGGCCATCTTGGCGCCCGGGACCTGGATCCCGCCCGCCGTGCCGGTCACCTGCTGGGCGGCCAGGACATGCATGGAAACGCCGGTCGCCCCGATCGGGTGCCCCTTCGACTTCAGGCCGCCCGAGGGGTTGACCGGCAGCTTGCCGTCCTTCTCGGTCCAGCCTTCGAGGATGGCGCGGGCGCCGTCGCCGCGCGCGGTCAGGCCCATCGCCTCGTACTCCAGCAACTCGGCCGAGGTGAAGCAGTCATGCGTCTCCACCAGGTCGAGATCCTGCAGCGTCAGCCCGGAGGCGCCGAGCGCCTTCTTCCAGGCGACCTCGCAGCCCTCGAACAGCGTGATGTCGCGCTTGGACATGGGCAGGAAGTCGTTGACGTGCTCGGCCGCCCGGAACACCACGGCCTTCGACAGGCCGAGCGCGGTGTCGAGGTCGGCCAGGACCACGGCCGCCGCCCCGTCGGAGACGAGCGAGCAGTCGGTGCGCTTCAACGGGCCGGCGACCAGGGGGTTCTTGTCCGAGATCGTGCGGCAGAACTCGTAGCCGAGGTCCTTCTGCATCTGCGCCAGCGGGTTGACCGCCCCGTTGCGGTGGTTCTTGGCGGCGATGCGCGCCAGCGCGTCCGACTGGTCGCCATGCTTCTGGAAATAGGCCTGGGTGATGCGGCCGAAGACCCCGGCGAAGCCGCCCTCGACCTCGCCCTCCTCGGGCAGGTAGCTGGCGCGGATCAGGATGTCGCCGACCGCGGGGCCGGAAATCTCCGTCATCTTCTCCACGCCGACCACCAGCACGCGGCGCGCCTTGCGGGCGGCGATGGCGTTGAGCCCCTGATGGATCGCGGCGGAGCCCGTGGCGCAGGCATTCTCGACCCGGGTCGCCGGCTTGAACCGGAACTGGTCAGATGCCTGCATCACCAGCGAGGAGGGAAACTCCTGGCGGACGAAGCCCGCATTGAGGTGGCCGACATAGATCGCGTCGATATCGCCCGGCGCGAGGCCGGAATCGGCCAGCGCATCGGTCGCGACCCGGACGATGAGGGATTCCAGGGTCTCGCCTTCCAGCTTGCCGAACTTGCTGTGGGCCCAGCCGACGATGCAGGCGGTCATGGGGAAACTCCGATCGGGGGAGGAATGGCGCTCAGTATAGCCGCATAAGCCCGCCGAAGGGATACCGGCCCGCACGTCCACCGGCCCGGCCCGGCCGGGGATCAGCGGACCGCCGCGGAAGGGGGGCCGAACGATGCGGCGGCGGCTTCTATCGCTCGCTCATCAGCACCCGGTCGCCCCGGTAGGTCCCGCCGATGTCGGGCACCGATCGTGGCGCAGCCAGCGTCATGACCGTTGCCTCCATCCGCGCCATCGCCTCCAGCGTGCGGCATACGTCGGCATGCAGGGCGCGCGCGGCCGCGGTCGGCTCCAGCCGGCGGCCCAGCCCGCGGTCGAACAGACTGAACCCGAACGAGCGCTCGATGCGCGCGATCAGCTGGCTCACCGCCGGCTGCGACAGGTCGAGACGTTCGGCGGCCCGCGTCACGCTGCCGGTCTCGTAGACGATCCGGAACGCTTCGAGACTGCGATACCGAAGCTGCTGCCGGATCGATTCCTCGTCCATCTGGAACTGCCCCCCCGCTGTTGCTTACAGGGTCTGTACAGCCCGGGTGAGCCGGCGGATGCACCCTTCCGGAAAGAAATTTGATAACTACAGGTTCAGGCGTTCATTCGCCCGCCGGACGGCGCGGCCGGTGGTCCTCAGACGGGTCCGATCCGCCTCCTGCTTGGGCGTGCGCCGGCCCGGGGCGTCGGCAGCACCTGCAGCACTTCCGCGCACAGCCCCACCATCTCGTCGCGGAAGGCCGCGCAGAACGGGTGCATCTGCACGCCGCGCCGGCGCAGCAGATGCAGGGGGCAGCCGACAGCGGGGGACAGCCGCACCAGGGCCAGACCGCGGTGCCGGAAGCGCCAGGCGGAAATCGCGCTCATGATGCCGACCGCCTGTCCGCGCTCGACGAACTCGCACAAGGTGAAGCCCGGAGCCTCGACCGTCGGGACCAGGGGGCGGCCGGCGGCCGCGAAGACGGCGTCGATCGCGCCGCGGTACTGCGAGCCGCGGCGCACGACCGCCACCGGCTCGCCGTCCAGGTCCGCCGGGGCGACATGGTCGCGTCCGGCCAGACGGTGCCCGGGGGGCAGGACGACCACCGCCGGGAGGGTTGCCAGACTCTCGGTCTCGACCCGTTCGCTCGCCCCGATTGCGGAGGAAATGGCGATGTCCAGTTCACCCGAGACCAGCATCGACTCCATGTTCTCGGAGTAGCGCGGATCGAGGTGGACATGGATCATCGGAAAGGCGCCGCGCAGCCGGTCGATGGCATCCTGGGCGAACCCCATGGCGACCGTCGGGATCGCCCCGATCGTCACCCGGCCGCCACTGCCGACATCCCGCGCGGCCAGTTCGAACCGCTCCAGCGCCTCCAGAACCCCGCGGCAGGCCGGGTAGACCAGGCGCGCCTCGGGGGTCGGCGTCAGCCGGCGGGCGCCGGCACGCTCGAACAGCTTGGCGCCCACCGCCTTTTCCAGGGCGAAGATCGTCTGGCTGATCGCCGGCTGGGATACGCCCAGCCGTTCGGCCGCACGGGTGACGCTGCCTGTCTCGAAGACATGCCGGAACGCCTCGAGGGACCGCATCCGCGTGAGATTCCGAAGCTCTTGCAAGAGGCGCCTGTTCTGAACCGGTCGGGTGCGGGGCGCAGACGGGACCGACCGAACCCCCTGGACCACGGCTGTTGCGAGCGTGGAAGTGATAACCCAGGGTTTTGATGAAATCCAATCTCTTATCGCTCCACCATCGACTCCTGCCACCGGCGGCCTCGCCCGCCATCCGCTCCGTCCTGGCCGCCCTCGTCGCCGGCCAGTTCCCGGACGCGCCGTTCCAGTGCCGCCATGGCGTCCAGTATCTCGCGGACTTCGCTCAATAATTGTCGTGCCTGGTCGGTCGGGTCCATGCGGCGGCCCGCCCCGCGGTTGAACAGGGAAAAGCCCACCGCGCGCTCCAGCGCGGCCAGCAACTGGCTGACGGCCGGCTGCGAGATGCCGAGTTCTTCCGCAGCCCGCGTCGCACTACGGGTTTCAACCGTCAGGCGAAACGCCGCCATCGTGCGGTAGCGCAGCAACGGCTTGATGTTCAGTTCACTCAAGATCCTCTCTCCCGGCGCCTTTGCACAGCGAGAGTAATAACGGTTCAGCCGGCACTCGCGTTCCACGATCCTCCGAGGCCCTTTCGCTCCACCTTCGCGCGGCCAGTGGCCGCCTGCCTTGACCCTCCGGGGGCCCATGGCTAGGTTGCGGCGCACAATCGCCACGGGAACCCGATTACATGGCTGCCAACGCCGCTCGCGGTCGGGGAACCGGCCTCAGCTTCCAGTCGATGATCCTGACGCTCCAGGCCTTCTGGGCCGAGCAGGGCTGCGTCATCCTGCAGCCGCACGACGTGGAAGTGGGCGCGGGCACCTTCCATCCGGCGACCACCCTGCGCGCGCTCGGGCCCCGGGCGTGGCGCGCCGCCTACGTCCAGCCGTCCCGCCGGCCGACCGACGGGCGGTACGGGGAGAACCCGAACCGGTTGCAGCACTACTACCAGTTCCAGGTGATCCTGAAGCCGTCGCCGGCCGACAGCCAGGCGCTCTACCTGGAGAGCCTGAAGCGCCTCGGCATCGATCCGCTGGCCCATGACATCCGCTTCGTCGAGGACGACTGGGAAAGCCCGACGCTCGGCGCCTGGGGCCTCGGCTGGGAGGTATGGTGCGACGGGATGGAGGTCAGCCAGTTCACCTATTTCCAGCAGGTGGGCGGGATCGAGTGCAACCCGGTCTCGACCGAGCTGACCTACGGGCTGGAGCGGCTGGCCATGTACATCCAGGGCGCCGACAGCATCTACGACCTGGAGTTCAACGGCGTCGAGGGCCCGGGGCGCATCACCTATGGCGACGTCTTCCTGCGCAACGAGCAGGAGTTCTCGGCCTTCAACTTCGAGCGCGCGGACACCGGCCTGCTGCTGCGCCACTTCGTCGATGCCGAGCGGGAATGCGCCAGCCTGCTGGACGCGAAGCTGGCCCTGCCCGCCTACGACCAGTGCATCAAGGCGAGCCACACCTTCAACCTGCTGGACGCCCGCGGCGTCATCAGCGTGACCGAGCGCGCGGCCTATATCGGCCGGGTGCGGGCGCTGGCGAAGGGCTGCTGCGAGGCGTGGCTGGCGGGCGAGCTGCGCGCCGCCGAGCCGGTGTCGGGCATGCCGGCGGCGGGGGCCTGATCCGATGGCCGAGCTTCTTCTCGAACTCTTCTCCGAAGAGATCCCGGCGCGCATGCAGGCGCGCGCCGCCGACGACCTGCTGCGCCTGGTGACCGATGGCCTGGCCAAGGCCGGGCTGGCCCATGCGGGCGGCCGCGCCTACGCCACGCCGCGCCGCCTGGTGGTGGTGGTCGACGGCGTGCCCGACGCCCAGCCCGACCTGGCCGAGGAGCGCAAGGGCCCGCGGGTGGGTGCTGCCCAGCCGGCGATCGACGGCTTCCTGCGCGCGGCCGGCGTCGCCGACATCGGCCAGTGCGAGAAGCGCGCGACCGACAAGGGCGAGTTCTGGTTCGCCATCATCCGCAAGAGCGGCCAGCCGGCGCGCGCCGTGCTGCCCGGCATCGTGACCGCGGCCATCACCGGCCTGTCCTGGCCCAAGTCGATGCGCTTCGGCCATTCCCAGTTCCGCTGGGTGCGGCCGTTGCACCGCATCCTGTGCCTGTTCGACGGCCGCCCGCTCGACGGGCAGGTGGCGCTCGACGAGCACACCGCCCTGCCCTTCACCGACCGCTCCAGCGGCCACCGCTTCCTGGCGCCGGAGGAGTTCGCCGTCACCGGCTTCGCCGACCTGGAGGCGAAGCTGCTCGAGGCCCGCGTCGTGCTCAACCCGGCCGCGCGCGCGGCGCGGATCACCGAGGGCGCGACGGCGCTCGCCGCCGCCGAGGGGCTGGTCCTGCGCGAGGATGCCGGCCTGCTCGCCGAGGTGGCGGGCCTGGTCGAGTGGCCGGTGCCGCTGGTCGGCCGCATCGACGACGCCTTCATGGACGTGCCGGCCGAGGTCCTGGTCACCTCCATGCGCACGCACCAGAAGTACTTCGCCCTCGACCGGGCGGACGGCGCGCTGGCGCCGCGCTTCGTGGTGGTGGCCAACATCGACACCGCCGACCACGGCCGGGCCATCGTCGCCGGCAACGAGCGGGTGCTGCGTGCCCGCCTGTCCGACGCCAAGTTCTTCTGGGACCAGGACCGCAAGACACGCCTCGGCGACCGGGTGCCGGCGCTGGACAAGGTGGTGTTCCACGCCCGGCTCGGCACCATGGGCGAGCGGGTCGCCCGCCTCCAGGCGCTGGCGGCCGAGCTTGCCCCCTCCATCCCGGGCTGCGACCGCGACCTCGCCCGGTCGGCGGCCGCCCTCGCCAAGGCCGACCTGACGTCGGGCATGGTCGGCGAATTTCCCGAGCTGCAGGGGATCATGGGCCGCTACTACGCCCGCCATGACGGCGAGCGGGACGACGTGGCCGAGGCGATCGCCCAGCATTATTCGCCGCTGGGGCCGGCCGACCGCTGCCCGACCCAGCCGCTGGCGGTCGCCGTGGCGCTGGCCGACAAGATCGACGCGCTGGTCGGCTTCTTCGCCATCGACGAGAAGCCGACCGGCTCCAAGGACCCGTTCGCGCTCCGCCGCGCCGCCCTCGGCATCATCCGCCTGATCGTCGAGAATGGGCTGCGCCTGCCGCTGGCGGCGACGTTCGATGCGGCGCTCGCGCTCTACCGGCCGACGCTCGGCGAGGCCGCCCCGCGTTCGGTGGCGGCCGCCCTGCTCGACTTCCTCGGCGACCGCCTCAAGGTCCATCTGCGCGGCGAAGGGGCCCGGCACGATCTGGTCGCGGCCGTGTTCGGCACCGGCGGCGAGGACGACATCGTCCGCCTGCTGGCGCGGGTGGCAGCACTGGGCCAGTTCCTCGCCAGCGACGACGGCGCCAACCTGCTGGTCGCCTATCGCCGGGCCTCCAACATCGTGCGCATCGAGGAAAAGAAGGACGGGCCCCATGACGGGCCGGTCGACCCGGCGGCCCTGGCCGAGGCCGAGGAGCGCGCCCTGGCCCGGGCACTCGCCGCCGCCACCCCCGGGGTGGCAGAGGCGGTGGAAAGGGAACAATATGGCGAGGCCATGCGTTTGGTCGCCGGACTACGCGGCCCGGTCGATGCGTTCTTCGACCGGGTGACCGTCAACGCAGCGGACAGCGCGCTCCGGGCCAACCGGCTGCGTCTCCTGTCGGAAATCCGCCGGACGCTGGACAGCGTCGCGGACTTCTCACGCATCGAGGGATAAGAGCGATCATGACGAGATGGGTGTACACCTTCGGCGACGGCAAGGCCGAAGGCCGCGCGGACATGCGCGACCTGCTGGGTGGCAAGGGCGCCAACCTGGCGGAGATGAGCGCCCTCGGGCTGCCCGTCCCCCCCGGCTTCACGATCACGACCGAGGTCTGCACCTGGTTCTACGACCATGGCCAGGAGTATCCGCAGGCGCTGCGCGACCAGGTGGCCACCGCCCTCGCCGGGGTCGAGGCACTGGTCGGGATGCGCTTCGGCGACCCGGAGAACCCGCTGCTGGTGTCGGTGCGCTCCGGCGCGCGGGCGTCGATGCCGGGGATGATGGACACCGTCCTCAACCTCGGCCTCAACGACGTCACGGTCGAGGGGCTGGCCCGGCGCAGCGGCGACGCGCGCTTCGCCTATGACAGCTATCGCCGCTTCATCCAGATGTTCGCCAACGTCGTGCTCGATGTCGACCACCACTATTTCGAGGAGATCCTCGAGAACCACAAGCTCGACCTCGGCGTCCATCTCGACACCGAGCTGACGGCCGAGCAGTGGCGCGCGGTCGTGGCCGACTACAAGGCCAAGGTCGAGGAGGTCAACGGCGCCCCCTTCCCGCAGCAGCCCGAGGAGCAGCTGTGGGCGGCGATCGGCGCCGTCTTCGGCAGCTGGATGAACCAGCGCGCCATCACCTACCGCCGCCTGCACGACATTCCCGCGAGCTGGGGCACCGCGGTCAACGTCCAGGCCATGGTGTTCGGCAACATGGGCGAGGATTGCGCGACCGGCGTCGCCTTCACCCGCGACCCGTCGACCGGCGAGAACATCTTCTACGGCGAGTACCTGGTGAACGCCCAGGGCGAGGACGTGGTCGCCGGCATCCGCACCCCGCAGCACCTGACCATCGCCGGCAAGCAGAAGAACGGCTCCAGCCTGCCGGCCATGGAAGAGGTGATGCCGCCGGTCTTCGCCGAGCTGGACCGCGTCCGCGGCGTGCTGGAGCGCCACTACCGCGACATGCAGGACATCGAGTTCACGGTCCAGCAGGGCAAGCTGTGGATGCTGCAGACGCGCAACGGCAAGCGCACCGCGGCGGCCGCACTGCGCATCGCGGTGTCGCTGGCCGACGAGGGGCTGATCGACCAGTCGACCGCGGTCGCGCGCATCGACGCCGCCTCGCTCGACCAGCTGCTGCATCCGACGCTCGACCCCAAGGCCGAGCGCAAGGTGGTGGCCAAGGGCCTGCCCGCGTCGCCCGGGGCCGCGTCGGGTATCGTCGTCTTCAGCGCCGAGGAGGCCGAGGCCCGCGCCCAGCGCGGCGAGGCCGTCATCCTCTGCCGCATCGAGACCAGCCCGGAGGACATCCAGGGCATGCACTCCGCCCGCGGCATCCTCACCACCCGCGGCGGCATGACCAGCCACGCGGCCGTGGTCGCCCGCGGCATGGGGCGCCCCTGCGTGTCCGGCGCCGGCGACCTGCGCATCGACTATCGCGCCCAGACCATGACCGTGCGTGACGTGGTCATCAAGGCGGGCGACCGCATCACCATCGACGGCGGCAAGGGCGAGATCATGCTGGGCGCCGTCGCCACCGTCGAGCCGAAGCTGTCCGGCGACTTCGCGCGCCTGATGGAATGGGCCGACGGCATCCGCCGGATGAAGGTACGCACCAACGCCGAGACCCCGGCCGACGCCCGCACCGCGCGCCAGTTCGGGGCCGAGGGCATCGGGCTGTGCCGCACCGAGCACATGTTCTTCGACCCGGGCCGCATCGTCTCGGTGCGAGAGATGATCATGGCGGGCGACGTCGAGGGGCGCCGCCGGGCGCTGGCCAAGCTGCTGCCGATGCAGCGGGAGGATTTCGCCGAGCTGTTTCGCATCATGCGCGGCCTGCCCGTCACCATCCGCCTGCTCGACCCGCCGCTGCACGAGTTCCTGCCGCACTCGGACGCCGAGCTGGCGGAACTGGCCTCGGTCACCGGGGCCAGCGTCGAGCAGGTGCGCCAGCGGGCCGCCCAGCTGCAGGAGACCAACCCGATGCTGGGGCACCGCGGCTGCCGCCTCGGCATCACCTATCCCGAGATCTACGAGATGCAGGCCCGCGCCATCTTCGAGGCGGCCGCCCTCGTCGCGAAGGAGACGGGCGAGCCGATCGAGCCGGAAGTGATGGTGCCCCTGATCGCCACCCGCCGGGAGCTCGACATCCTGAAGGCGGTGATCGACCGGGTCGCGGGCGAGGTGATCGAGGCCACCGGCCAGGAGATCCGCTATCTCGTCGGCACCATGATCGAGTTGCCGCGCGCGGCCCTCAGGGCGGGCGACATCGCCGCCTCGGCCGAGTTCTTCAGCTTCGGCACCAACGACCTGACCCAGACGACCTTCGGCCTGTCGCGCGACGATGCGGCAAACTTCCTGCCCGCCTACGAGCGCCAGGGGATCCTGGAGCAGGACCCGTTCGTGACGCTGGATACGGAGGGCGTCGGCGAGCTGGTGTCGATCGCCGCCGAGCGCGGCCGCAAGACTCGGCCCGGCCTCAAGCTCGGCATCTGCGGCGAGCATGGCGGCGACCCCGCCTCGATCCGCTTCTGCGAGGGGGTCGGCCTCGACTACGTCTCCTGCTCGCCCTACCGCGTGCCGATCGCCCGCCTGGCGGCGGCCCAGGCGGCGCTCGCCACCGACCGGGTGACCAGCACGGCCTGACCCGTGGCGGGCCGGCCGGGCTTCCGCCTGGGAAGCAGAGCGCGGGCCACCGGTCAAAGCGTCCCTCGACCAGGCTCGGGATGAGGAACTTTTTCCTTTATCCACAAGCGTTTGTGCCGATGGAGAAGTCCCCTCATCCCGAGCCCCGTCGAGGGACGCTACGACCGACGGGCGAGGCCCAGTTTCTATCTAGGGGGGCTCGCCCTGCACAAGCACTTGTGGAAAAAGGAATAAATCCCTCATCCCGAGCCTGGTCGAGGGACGCCATGACTATCGGCCAACGCACCCTCCCCGGGCGAGGACGTTCCCCCTGCGCGTCGGCGCGCCCGCCATGCGCGCGTCGCCGCCGATGACGACGGCGCTCGTCTATCTGGGGGCGGCGCTGGCCGAGATCGCCGGCTGCTTCGCCTTCTGGGCGTGGCTGCGGCTCGGCCACTCCGCCTGGTGGCTGGTGCCGGGCACCCTGTCCCTCTTCCTGTTCGCCTGGCTGCTGACGCTGGTCGATGCGGCCGCGGCAGGCCGCGCCTTTGCCGCCTATGGCGGCGTCTACATCGCCGCCTCGCTCGGCTGGCTGTGGCTGGTGGAGGGCATTCGCCCCGACCGCTGGGACGCGACGGGCGCTGGGCTCTGTCTCGCCGGCGCCCTCGTCATCCTGCTCGGTCCCCGGGCGGCGTGAGGGTCGATATGCCCAGGCCAGCCCTGACCTTCCCGCATCTGAAATACGCGAAAGTCAGAAATTTCCCATGTCCCGGCAGGCGCCGGGCTCAGAAGCGCGCCCAGTCCGGCCGCTTCGCCACCAGCCGCGAGGCACCCGCCTCGATCGGCCGGCCGGCCGCCGCCGAGGCCGCGGCCGCCTCCAGCCGGACCAGGGCCAGGCCCAGCCCGTCGACGCCCGAGCGCATCTCGCCCGCGTCCTTGCCGTCGAAGAAGAGCGGCGTCCCGGGTGCCGGCACCGGCCCCTCGATCTCCACCGGCATCAGCCGCTTGCGCACGAGGCCGCGATACTTGGTGCGGGCGGTCAGCTCCTGCCCCATGTAGCAGCCCTTCTTCCAGTCGACCCCGTTCAGCTCGTCGAAGCCCGATTCGAGGAGGATCGCCTTTTCGATCGGCAGGTCACGGCTGCCGTCCGGTACGCCCTGGGCCAGCCGCAGGCGGTCGTAGGTGGCGAAGGGGGCCTGGGCGAAGCCGCGGGCGACCGCGATCTTCTCCGCCTCGCCGCGCGGCAGGATCGCCCGCAGGCCGAGCGCCGGCAGGCGCGGATCGACGAAGACGACGCCGCCCGCGGTCGGCATGGCATGGCCGGCCTCCTCGTCCAGGCCGAAGGGCACCCCGGCGCCGGCGCCGAAGAAGGCCACCACCGACCAGTCGTCCCCGCCGTCGGCCAGCGACACCTTGGAGCGCAGGCGGTACATGGACAGGCGCTTCAGCAGTTCGGTCCGCCGCGACGCTTCCACGTCGAGCAGCAGCGTGTCGCCCAGCTCGACGATGAAGAGATCGTGCAGGAACTTGCCCTGCGGCGTCAGCAGGGCGGCATGGATGGCCTGCCCCGGGCCGGCCCGCTCGACATCGTTGGAGACCAGCCCCTGCAGGAAGGCGCGGCGGTCGGCGCCGCCGACGGTCAGCACCGCGCGCTGGTCGAGGACGACGGAAGAAAGCGGGGTCATCGGCATCACCGGGCGAATCAGGCGGCAATCGGCACCAGCGCCGATGCCTCTATCTAGGAATCGCCGGGCCCGGCAGCAAGTCGCGCACGATCGGCTGCGGGTTCGGCTGGTGGCGCGGCACCCGGTCGGCGTATAAGCCTCGGTCCATGCCCCGGGCCGAACGCCGGCCGCCATGAGCGGCCTCCTCTTCATCACGTCGACCCGGATCGGCGACACGGTGCTGTCGACGGGCGTGCTCGACCAGTTCATGCAGATGCTGCCGCGCGCCCCGGTGACGGTCGCCTGCGGGCCGGCCGCCGCCCCGCTCTTCCTGCACCTGCCGCGGCTGGAGCGGGTCCATGCCATGGCCAAGCGCCGGCGCGGCGGCCATTGGCTCGACCTGTGGCGGGCAACCGTCGGCCGCCGCTGGGACGCGGTGATCGACCTGCGCGGGTCGGCGATCGGCTGGCTGCTGTCCGCCCGCCGCCGCTTCGTGCGCCGGCGCTGGCGGCTGGAGGACAGCCGGCACCGGGTGGTCGAGCTGGGGGCCGCGTTCGGGTTTGCCCCGCCGCCCGCCCCGCGGCTGTGGATCGGCGAGGCGGAGCGCGCGCTGGCGCTGCGGCTGCTGCCGCCGGGCGGCCCGATCCTGGCCATCGGCCCGACCGCCAACTGGGCCGGGAAGGAGTGGCGCGCGGACCGCTTCGCCACCCTGGCCCGCGACCTGACCGCGCCCGGCGGGCCGCTGCCCGGCGCCCGCATCGCCATCATCGCCGCCGGGTCGGAGCGCGAACGGGCCCGGCCGGTCCTGGAGGCACTGCCGCCCGAGCGCCGGGTCGACCTGGTCGGCCATTCCCTGCTCGAGGCAGCCGCCTGCCTGGAGCGTGCATCCCTCTTCATCGGCAACGACACCGGACTCATGCATATCTCGGCTGCGACCGGCACGCCGACGCTCGGCCTGTTCGGGCCGAGCGACGCCCGCCACTACGCCCCCTGGGGGCCGCGCTGCGCCTTCGTGCGCACCCCGCAGAGCCACGCCGAGCTGACCGGCGGCCCGGGCTTCGACCACCGCACCACCGGCACCCTGATGGACGGGCTCGCCCCCGCGACCGTCGCGGCGGCGGCCCGCGCCCTGCTGGAGCGCGAGGGCCGCGAGCGATGACCGCAGTCCCCGCCCCCCGGATCACCGCACTCGTCGTCGCCCGCAACGAGGGGGGGCAGCTGGCCGACTGCCTGGCGCGCCTCGTCTTCGCCGACGAGATCGTGGTCGTACTCGACCGCACCACCGACCAGTCGGCGCGGATCGCCCGGCACTTCGGCGCCTACATCCTGGAAGGGGCGTGGGAGCGCGAGGGCGCCCGGCGCAACGCCGGCATCGAGGCCTGCACCGGGCCCTGGATCCTGGAAGTTGACGCCGACGAGCGGGTCACCGAGGAGCTGGCGGCCGAGCTGCGCTACCTGACCGCCATCTCGCCCTTCGCCTGGCACGAGATCCCGGTCGACAACTTCGTCGGCGGCAGGCTGATCCGCCACGGCTGGGGCGGCTCGTTCGGCAAGCCGGCCTATCCGGGCCTGTTCCGCAAGGGGGCCAAGGTCTGGGGGCCGGAGCGGGTGCACCCGCGCCTGACGCTGGACGCCCACAAGGGGCCCCGGCTGGAGAACCCGATCGAGCACCTGGTCGACCGCAACCTGTCCGACATGCTGCAGCGGCTCGACCGCTACACCACGCTGCGCGCCGCCGACCTGCGCGAGAAGGCCGACCCCGGCACCCTGCGCAGCAACGTCCGCCGCGTCTTCACCCGCTTCTGGCACTGCTATGTCGGCCGCCGCGGCTGGCGCGAGGGCGGGTACGGGCTGGCGATCGCGATCTGCGCGGCGCTCTATCCGCTGCTGTCGTACCTGAAGGCCACCCTGGAGGACGAGTGACGGGACCGCGCATTCTCCAGGCCATGGCCGGCGCCGCCCAGGGCGGGGCGGAAAATTTCTTCGTCCGCCTGGCGGGCGGGCTGGCGCGCGCCGGCGTCGCCCAGCGGGTCGCCATCCGCCGCAACCCCGCCCGGGCGGCAGCGCTGCGCGCCGAGGGGGTGGAGCCGGTGGAACTGCCGTTCGGCACCTGGTTCGACTTCTCGACCCGCCCCGCCCTGCGCCGGCTGGTCGCCGAATGGCGGCCGGCGGTAGTGCTGACCTGGATGAACCGTGCCACCCGGGCGATGCCGCCCGGGCCGTTCGTCCATGCCGCCCGCATGGGCGGCTACTACGACCTCAAGTATTATCGCCGCTGCCATCACCTGGTCGGCAACACGCGCGACATCGTCGCCCATATCGTGCGGTCGGGCTGGCCGGCGGAGCGGGCCCACTACCTGCCGAACTTCGTCGACGACCGGCCGGCCGCCGCCATCGACCGCGCCACGCTGGACACGCCGGCCGACGCCACCGTCCTGCTGGCGGCCGGGCGCCTGCACCGCAACAAGGCCTTCGACGTGCTGCTCGACGCCCTGCCCCTGGTGCCGGGCGCGGTGCTGTGGCTGGCCGGCGAGGGCCCGGAGCGCGCGGCGCTGACGCAGCGGGCGGAGCGACTGGGGATCGCCGCCCGCGTCCGCTTCCTCGGCTGGCGCGACGACGTCCCCCGGCTCTACGCCGCGGCCGACCTGTTCGTCTGCCCGTCCCGGCACGAGCCGCTCGGCAACGTGGTGATCGAGGCCTGGGCCCGTGGGGTCCCCGTGGTGGCCGCCCGGGCGGCCGGGCCGGCGGCCCTGGTCGAGGACGGAGTCACCGGCCTGCTGGTGCCGGTCGACGACGCCCCTGCCCTGGCCGGCGCGCTGGCCCGGGTGCTGGAGGACCCGGCGCTCGCCGGACGGCTGGCGGAAGCCGGGCGCGCGGCCCACGACCGGGAATTCTCCGAGGCCGCGGTGGTCGGCCAGTATCTCGACTTCTTCCGCCGGATCGCCGCCTGATGTGCGGCATCGCCGGGCTGATGACCCTGGACGGCAGCCCGCCGGCGGAAACCGTGCTGTCGGCGTTCCTGGCGGCACTCGCCCATCGCGGGCCGGACGGCGACGGGCGCCATGTCGCGGGCGACCTCGGCATGGTGCAGACCCGGCTCGCCATCATCGACCTGGCGACCGGCGACCAGCCGATCTACGAGCCGGGCGGCGGCGCGCTGGTCGCCAACGGCGAGATCTACAACTACCTGGAGCTGCGCCAGGCGATGGCCGGGACGCGCTTCTCCACCGGCTCGGACTGCGAGCCGCCGCTGCACCTCTATCGCCGCCACGGCCTGGCCTTCGCCCGCCACCTGCGCGGCATGTACGCGATCGCCATCCACGACCCGCAGGCGCGCCGCCTGGTGCTGGCGCGCGACCCGTTCGGCATCAAGCCGCTCTACTATGCCGAGACCGCGCAGGGCTTCGCCTTCGCGTCCGAGCCCCATGTCCTGGTCGCGGCCGGGCTGGTCGTGCCGGAGGTCGATTCCGGGGTGCGGGCCGAGCTGCTGCAGCTGCAGTTCTCGACCGGCACCGGGACCATCTTCCGCGGCATCCAGCGGCTGCGCCCGGGCGAGACCCTGGCGATCGCCGGCGGCCGCATCGTCGAGCGCCACCAGGAACAGGCCCTGCCGGCCGGCCCCCCGGTGCCGACCGACGAGGCCGCCGCACTCCGCGCGCTCGACGCGGCGCTCGAGGACAGCGTGCGCCTGCACCAGCGGGCCGACGTGCCCTATGGCCTGTTCCTGTCGGGCGGCATCGATTCCGCCGCAGTGCTGACGATGATGGCGCGGCTGGCGGAGCGGCCGGTGCGCGCCTTCACCGCCGGCTTTTCCGGCACCGGCGTCGCCGACGAGCGCGCCGCCGCCCGCCGCCTGGCGCGCGCCGTCGGCGCCGAGCATGTCGAGGTGGAGTTCTCCGAGGCGGATTTCTGGAGCCTGCTGCCCGCCGTCGCGGCGGCCATGGACGACCCCGCGGCCGACTATGCCACGCTGCCGACCTACAAGCTGGCCCAGGTCGCGGGCCAGGAGCTGAAGGTGGTGCTGTCGGGCGAGGGCGGCGACGAGCTGTTCGCCGGCTACGGCCGCTATCGCAGCGCGGTGAAGCCCTGGTGGCTGGGCGGCCGCCTGCCCCACGCGCACGGCATCTTCGACCGCATCGGCGGCCTCAAGGCCGACATCAGCGGCTGGCGCGATGGCATCGCCACGGCCGAGATGGCGGCCCGCGGCGGCGGCCGGACCCGGCTGCAGGCGGCCCAGGCGGCCGACTGCGCCGACTGGCTGCCGAACGACCTGCTGACCAAGCTCGACCGCTGCCTGATGGCCCATGGCGTCGAGGGGCGCACGCCCTTCGTCGACCCGGTGCTGGCCGCCTTCGCCTTCCGCCTGCCGGACGCGCTGAAGCTGCGCGACGGGCGCGGCAAGTACCTGCTACGGCGCTGGCTCGCCGACGCCCAGCCGGCGGCCGAGCCGTTCGCCCCCAAGCGCGGCTTCACGGTGCCGGTGGCGGAATGGATCCATGGCCGGGGTGCGGCCCTGGGCCCGCTGGTGGCGGCCCATCCGGCGATCGCGCCGATCGCCGATGCCGATGCCGTCACCCGGCTCTTCCGCGCCCAGGGCAAGCATGAGGGCTTCGCCGCCTGGACGCTGCTGTTCTATGCCCTGTGGTTCGGCCGCCATATTCTCGGCCGGCCGGTGGTGGACGATACCTTCGCCGCGCTCGCGGCCTGACACACATACGGGAGGCCCCCCATGTCTCAAGCCATGTCGCAAGCCATGTCGCAACCGTTCGATCTCGTCATCACCGGCGGCCAGGTGTTCACCCCGATGGGGCTGCTGGAGACCGATGTCGGCGTCCGCGGCGGGCGCATCGCCGCGATCGGCGCGCTCGCCGGCGCGTCGGCGGCCGAGCGCATGGCGGCCGACGGGCTGACCGTCCTGCCCGGGGTGATCGACACCCAGGTGCATTTCCGCGAGCCGGGCGCGGAGCACAAGGAGGACCTGGCGACCGGCACGGCCGCCGCGGCGCTGGGCGGGGTGACGGCGATCTTCGAGATGCCGAACACCAAGCCGCTGACCCTGACCGAGGCCGACCTGGAGGAGAAGCTACGCCGCGCCGCCGGCCGCGCCCATGTCGACCATGCCTTCTTCATGGGCGGCAGCGCCGCCAACGCCGACCGGCTGCGCCAGCTGGAGCGGGTGCCGGGCTGCTGCGGGGTCAAGGTGTTCATGGGCAGCTCGACCGGCGACCTGCTGGTCGAGGACGATGCGACGCTGGCCACCATCCTCGCCAACGGCGTGCGCCGCATGGCCGTCCATGCCGAGGACGAGGCGCGGCTGAAGGAACGCCGGCACCTGGTCGACGGCGGGGCGCCGGTCACCATGCACCCGGAATGGCGCGACGCCGAGACCGCCCTGCTGGCCACGAAGCGCCTGGTCGGCCTCGCCCGCAAGGCGCGGCGCAAGGTCCACGTGCTGCACATCACCACCGCCGAGGAGATGGCGTTCCTGGCCCGGCACAAGGACCTGATCACCGTCGAGACGACGCCGCAGCACCTGACGCTGGCCGCGCCCGAATGCTACGAGCGGCTCGGCACCTATGCCCAGATGAACCCGCCGATCCGCAGCGAGCGGCACCGCGAGGGCCTGTGGCGGGCGATCGCCGACGGGGTGGTCGACGTGCTGGGGTCGGACCACGCGCCGCACACCAGGGCCGAGAAGGACAAGCCCTATCCCGAGAGCCCGTCCGGCATGCCCGGCGTGCAGACCCTGGTGCCGCTGATGCTGGACCACATCGCCGCCGGCCGCCTGACGCTCGCGCGCTTCGTCGACCTCATGTGCTCCGGCCCGCAGCGCATCTACGACATCGCCGGCAAGGGCCGCATCGCGCTCGGCTACGACGCCGACTTCACCATCGTCGACCTGAAGGCCCGGCGCCGCATCGAGAATTCCTGGATCGCCAGCAAGTGCGGCTGGACGCCCTTCGACGGCATGACCGTCACCGGCTGGCCGATCGCCACCATCGTCCGCGGCCACACGGTGATGCGCGACGACACCCTGCTGGGCACCCCGGTGGGACAGCCGGTGCGCTTCGCGGACTGCCTGCCGGCGTAGGCGAAACCGATCCGGTTATCGATTTTCAGAAACTCCGGGCATAGGATAGCGAAAATCAGAACGAGGTAACGTTTTTCAGATGTCCGGCATGGGCGGGCACCACGACGATCCGACCGTGGCCGGGATGGAGGCCCCTCCCCCCGGCGCCCGGCCGGCGGGATATGCAGCCCTCATCCTGGCCCACGGCCTCCGGGCACCGGCGCCGGACGAACTCGTCGCGGTCGGCGACCGTCACACCTATCGCCAGGACGGCCGCTGGCGCGTCCTGACCCCACGCTACTGGCCGGGCGACGGCGACCTCGACCATCTGGCCTTCGCGCTGCGGCACGAAGGGGTGGATCTCGCGGTGCTGGCGGCCCTGTTCCGGACCCTGCCGCCGGCCATGGTCGAACGCTGGGTCCGCGACGAGCCGACCGGGCAGCATGCCCGGCGCGCCTGGTTCCTCTACGAGTGGCTGACCGGGCGGCGGCTCGACTTGCCCGACGCGACGCGCGGGCCCTATGTCGGCGTGCTCGACCCCGACCGGCAGTTTGCCATCGGCGGATCGACCGTTTCGCGCCACCGCGTGCGCGACAACCTGCCGGGCACGCCGGAGTTCTGCCCGCTGGTGCGGTGCACCGAACGGCTTGCGACGTTGCTGTCGCCCGACCTGGCCGCCGAGGCGCGAGCCGTCGTGCAGCGCGCCGCGCCCGACCTCGTGGCGCGGGCGGCCGCCTTCCTGCTGCTGGAGGATTCCCGGGCGTCCTACGTCATCGAGGGCGAGCGGCCGGGGGAGGACCGCCTGCAGCGCTGGGGCCGGGCGATCGGCGAAGCTGGGCGGCGACCGCTGGACGAGGCGGAGCTGCAGCGCCTGCAACGCATCGTGATCGGCCGCGCCCGCTTCACCCATCTCGGCTGGCGACGCGAGGGCGGCTTCGTCGGCCCCCGCGACCGCGAGACCAACGCGCCGTTGCCGGACCATGTCAGCGCGCGCGCCGAGGACCTGCCGTCCCTCATCCGTGGCGTCATCGCCTATGCCGAGCGCAGCACGCAGGGCGACCGCCCGCTCGATCCGGTCGTCGGTGCCGCGGCCGTCGCCTTCGGCTTCGTCTTCATCCACCCGTTCGAGGATGGCAACGGACGCGTCCACCGCTGGCTGGTGCATCACGTCCTCGGCCGGCACGGCTTCAATCCGCCCGGAATCGTCTTCCCGGTCTCGGCCGTCTTCCTCGAACGCGTCGCGGACTACCGCGCGGTGCTGGAGCACTTCTCCAGACCTCGGCTGGCGCTGACCGACTGGGAGACGACGCCGCAGTGGAACGTCCGTGTGCGCAACGACACCCGCGACCTGTTCCGCTTCTTCGACGCGACGGCCCAGGCGGAGTTCCTGGCCGAGTGCGTGGTGGAGACCATCCGCCGCAGCCTGCCACAGGAGATCGACCACCTGCGGCGCTACGACCAGGCCAGGCGGCGCATCACCGACCTGGTCGAGATGCCCGACGCGCTGTTCGACCTGATGATGGGCTTCCTGAGCCAGAACGGCGGCCGCCTCTCGCAGCGGGCACGGACGCGCGAGTTCGCGCGGCTGGCCGACGAAGAGGTGGCGACGATCGAGGCCGTCTATGCCGAGGTCATGGGGCGCGCTGGAGCGCCCGGCCCCTACCCCGGGTAGGGGCAGTTCGGCCGGCCGCAGCCCTTGGCGCCGCGCGCCGCCACATAGGCGCCGCAGCCGGCGCAGGCGACCAGGTCCTCGACCGGCACCGGGTCCGGCTCCCGCCGCCGCGCCCGCTCCGGCCGGCGGCCCGGGTTGGCGTCGACCCGGCCGGGCGCGGCGTCGCGTGCGGCGGAAACGCGGGAGAACCAGCGGAACAGCGTCCACACGGCGATGATGATGCCGATGAGCGTGATCAGCTTGGACAGGCTGAGACCGAACATCGTCCGGTTCTAGGGGGTGCGGCCGGCAGGGGTCAAGGCGGCTGCCGCCTCGCCGCTCTCCGGCGTCACAGGCCCAGCCGCCCCCACGTCGCCCGCTCCTCGGCCGCGTCGACCGCTGCCCCCACCCAGTCGGCCGGGCCGGCGGACAGGCGCGGCAGGAACGGAAAGCGGCGCCGCGCGGGCGGATTGACCAGCGGCAGGCGGACATCCTGGCCGTGGCGGGCGCGCATGGTGGAGCGGATCTCGCCGATGCCGTCGGCGAGGCCAAGCTCGACGGCGCGGCCGCCCACCCACACCTCGCCCGAGAAGAGCAGCTCGGGCGGGCCCTTCAGGCGGTCGCCGCGGCGGGCCGTCACCTGGTCCTGGAATACCCGGTGCAGGTCGGCCTGGATCGCGGTCAGGCGGGCCACGTCCTCCGGCTTCTCGGGCAGGAACGGGTCCCACAGGGACTTCTGCTGGCCGGCGGTGTGCACCCGGCGCTCCACCCCCAGGCGGCGGATCGCGTCGGTAAAGCCGAAGCCGGCCGCGATCACCCCGATCGAGCCGACCAGGCTGGCCGGGTCGACGATGATCTCGTCCCCCGCCAGCGCCAGCCAGTAGCCGCCCGACGCCGCCACGTCCTCGACGAAGACGGTGACGCGGACGTCCTTGGCGGCGGCCAGGTCGCGGATGCGCCGTGCGATCAGCGAGGACTGCGCGGGCGACCCGCCCGGCGAGTTGACGACCAGCGCCAGCTCCTTCACCCCCGGCATGGCGAAGGCACGGTCGAGCACCGGGGCGAGCCCGGCCAGCGTCAACCCGCTGCCACGGCCGGGCCCGGTCCGCCCGATGACGCCGTCGAGGCGGACGACCGGCACCAGTGGCGGGCGCGGGATGCCGAGGCGGCGGCAGACCCTGTCGATCAGCATGGGATGTGCGGGCTTCCGGTTGCGGCGTGGACGGTCAGAGGACGAGCGGCCCGCCGCCGCGCAGGATGGCGTCGGCGGCCGGCGTGTAGCCGCCGTCCGGCCGGTGCAGCAGCAGGCCGGGGAGGAGGCGCAGGGGGGCGTTGGAGTCGCGCCGGGCCTGGACGATCACCCGGCTGGCGGGCTTGTCGGCGCCCGGCCACAGCGGCAGGACCGCGATGTCCCCGACCCGCCCGCTCAGGAGCGCCAGCAGCTGGTCGAGACGGTCGGCGCGGTGGATGAAGGTGACGGTGCCGTGCTGCCTGGCCATCAGCAGCGAGAAGCGCACCCAGGCGGCCAGGTCCGCCTCGCCCTCGACGGTCGCCGTCGCCTTGCCGGCATGGGGCGCGGGGTCGGCCCGGCCGGCCTCCATGTAGGGCGGGTTGGCCATGACATGGGTGAAGCTGGTCGGCGCCAGGCGCGGCGGCGGCCGCTGCAGATCGCCGATCACCACCGAGGCGCGGTCGTCGAAGCGGTTGGTGTCGATGTTGCGGCTGGCGAGCTGGCCCAGCGCCCGCTGCAGCTCCAGCCCGACCACCCGGCAGCCCGGCACCCGCCAGGCGAGGCAGAGCGCGGCCGCGCCGACGCCGGTACCGACGTCCAGCACCATGTCGCCCGCCGCGGCCGGCACGGCGGCGGCCAGCAACACCGGGTCGATGGCCACGCGGTAGCCGTCGCGCGGCTGGCGCAGCTTGACCCGTCCGTTCAGCAGGGTGTCGTCGGTCACCGCCATCGGCGTGGCCGGGGGAGTGTGCGCCGAAGGGGGGTTGGGGGGTGGACCGCTCATGCCTTGCCTCTTCGCTGGTTTTCGACCGCCGCCGCCCGTCAGGCCGGCGGCAGGGATTCCCCGGCCGACGCGAGCACGCGCCGGGCCGCCTGGAGATCCCCCGCTTCCACCATCATCCGCCGCTGGATGGCGCCGATGCTGCCTTCCATCAGGCTGGCATGATGGTCGAGGACGATGACCACGATCCCGGCATCGGCCAGCAGGGCCGTCAGCCAGGACAGTCGCACCACGTCGTTGGTTCGCAGGAGTTCTACCACGGGGGATGGTTCTATCACGGCCGGCGCGATATCACGGAGTCGTGCGTTGCCATGCTTGCACGGCGCGGCGCGCGCGGCTTGACCGAGCCGGATGGGCTTCTATGCTCGGTCGCCAACAGACCAGCCAGATTGCCGAGGAACCGTTTTGGCCGTCGCCGCCACCGTCGACCGGAAAGACACGCCGTCGCTGGAGCCCCTGACCCGCCTGGTCGGCGACGACCTGGCCCAGGTCAACCAGCGCATCATCGAATACATGCAGAGCCCGGTCGCGCTGATTCCGCAGCTGGCCGGCCACATCGTCGCCGCCGGCGGCAAGCGGCTGCGGCCGATGCTGACCCTGGCGGCCGCCCGCCTGTGCGGCTATGCGGGCGACCGCCATGTCTCGCTCGCGGCCTGCGTGGAGTTCATCCACACCGCCACCCTGCTGCATGACGACGTGGTCGACGAGAGCGACCTGCGCCGCGGCATCGCGACGGCGAACGCCGTGTGGGGCAACAAGGCGAGCGTGCTGGTCGGCGACTTCCTGTTCAGCCGCGCCTTCCAGCTGATGGTGGCCGACGGCTCGCTGGAGGTGCTGCGCATCCTCTCGCACGCCTCGGCCGTCATCGCCGAGGGCGAGGTGCTGCAGCTCATCACCTCCAACGACACCGGCACCACCGAGGAATCCTACCTCGAGGTGATCCGCGCCAAGACCGCGCAGCTGTTCGCCGCCGCCTGCCGCATCGGCCCGGTGGTGGCCGGCCGGCCGGCGGCCGAGGCGGACGCGATGGAGGCGTTCGGCCTCAACCTCGGCATCGCCTTCCAGCTGGTCGACGACATGCTCGACTATTCGGCCAAGCAGGCCGAGCTCGGCAAGACGGTCGGCGACGACTTCCGCGACGGCAAGATCACCCTGCCGATCGTCATCGCCTTTGCCCGCGGCGACGCCGAGGAGCGGGCCTTCTGGCGCCGCACGCTGGAGGACCAGGAGCACGGGCCCGACGACCTGGCCCATGCCCAGATGCTGCTGCGCCGCCACGGCGCGCTGGAGGCGACGATGGAGCGCGCGCGGGACTATGGTGCCGCCGCCCGCGCGGCGCTGGCCCCCTTCCCCGCCGGCCCGGTGCGCGACGCGCTCGACGAGGTGGTGGCGTTCTGCATCGCCCGCGGTTTCTGACATCCGCGGCTTCTGACCTTCACGGTTTCTCGCACGAGGCGTCGTTCTGGCCTTGCCGTCCCCCGGCCGAGCGGCTATAAGCCGCCTCCGCCGGTCGGAGTGTAGCTCAGCCTGGTAGAGCACTGCTTTCGGGAGGCAGGGGCCGGAGGTTCGAATCCTCTCACTCCGACCAGCGTATCGCCCCTTCCCCGCTCTACCGCCCTTCTCGATACCCCATCCTCGCCCGTTCCATCCCCGCCCTGCAGGAGGCCAGCATGGCCGAGGCCGACCCGCGCCCGAAGGTGCTCTATTTCGTCCAGGGCAATGCGCCGCTCTACGAGCTGGTGCAGGGTGCGGTGCCGGACGGGTTCGAGCTACTGACGCTGGAGCGCGGCGACGAGGCCGAGCGGCTGGAGAAGCTGCGCGAGGCCGAGGTGGTGATCGTCGGCGGCACGCGGCTGTCCCGCCACCACATCGATGCCGCCCCGCGCCTGCGCCTGGTCCATCACCAGGGGGTCGGCTACCACGACACGGTCGACGTCGATGCCCTGCGCGAGCGCCAGGTGGCGCTGGCCCTGGCGCCGGGCGGCACCAGCATCGGCGTGGCCGAGCACACGCTGATGATGATGCTGGCGGTGTGCAAGCGCCTCGCCTATCTCGACGCCGAGCTGCGGCGCGGCGTCTGGCACGCCAACGACATGCGCGCGGAGTCGCGCCAGCTGTTCGGCATGACGGTCGGCATCGTCGGGCTGGGCCGGATCGGCAAGGAGGTGGCGCGCCACCTCCAGGGCTTCGGCGTGACGCTGGTCTACCACGACATCGTCGACATGCCGGAGGAGCTGGAGCGCGAGCTGAAGGTGCGCCGCGTCGGCTTCGACGAGCTGCTGGCGATCAGCGACATGGTGACCCTGCACCTGCCGCTGACCGAGCTGTCCCACCACATGATGAACCGCGAGACGATCGGCCGCATGAAGCCGGGCGCGATGCTGATCAACTGCGCCCGCGGACCGATCGTGGAGGAAGCCGCCCTGGTCGAGGCGCTGCGGAGCGGCCACCTGTCGGGCGCCGGTCTCGACACCTTCGAGGTCGAGCCCCCGCCCCACCCCACACCCTTCGCGGAGTTCCGCAACGTCGTGCTGACGCCGCACAACGCCCCCGGCACGCGCGACGCCATGGCGATGAAGATGGTCGACATCTTCACCAACGTCGAACGCTTCTACCGCACCGAGCCCCTGGTCGACCGCGTCCCGCTCGGCTGAGGCTGGGCGGTGACGCTGCACGACAGTGCGGCGCCGTCAAACCGCTCCCCTCGAATGCCCCAACGCAACGACGACGCCCTAAGCTGGCGAGGCACCACGATCCCGCTTGCGCCGAACGGCCGAGAGGAATCTTTCGTCCTGGTCTTGCGGCCGATTCCGCACCGGCTGACGAGGTGGAGAGAATGACCCAGGCCGAGGTATGACGCGCGCGCCCGTCCGCCCCGAGCTGTTGCGATGGGCACGGGAGCGGGCCGGTCGACGTGACGTCGCGGATTTGGTCGGCAGCTTCCCGCGGCTCGCCGACTGGGAAGCCGGTACCGCACAACCTACGCTGAAGCAGTTGGAGGCGTTCGCGCGTGCGATGCACGTGCCCGTCGGCTATCTGTTCCTGCCGGCACCGCCCGAAGAACGGTTGCCGATCCCTGACTTCCGCACCCATGACGGGCGCGGCGTGCGCCGGCCCATCCCCGACCTGCTCGACATGCTCCATGCCTGCCAGGAGCGGCAGGGCTGGTATCGCGAATTCGCCAGGACGGTGCGCCTGCCGGAGGCCACCTTCGTCGGCAGCGCCACGCTCGCCAATCGGCCGGAGGACGTGGCGGCAGGCATGGCCCGCACGCTGGGGTTCGACATCGCCGATCGGGCCGATTGCCGCGCCTGGGAAGAGGCGATGCGATACTTCTCCGCGCAGGCGGACCGGATCGGCGTGCTGGTGATGGTGAGCGGCGTGGTGCGCTCCGACAACCACCGCCTCCTCGATCCCGACGAGTTCCGCGGCTTGGCAATTTCGGATCGGCTGGCGCCGCTCGTCTTCGTAAACGGGGCCGACACAAGGGCCGGCCAGATGTTCACGCTGGCGCACGAACTGGCGCATCTCTGGCTCGGCCAGTCGGCGGTGTCCGACGCAGGCGGGGGGCCACAGGACGGCAGCAGGCGCGAGGAAGCCTGGTGCAATGCCGTGGCCGCCGAACTGCTGGTTCCGCTCGCGGCCGTGCGTGCCGCACTCGTGCCTGACGAGCCACTTGAAGAAGCCCTGCGTCGACTGGCGCGGCGCTTCAAGGTCAGCACGCTGGTGGTGCTGCGGCGCCTGCTCGACGCCGGTGCGATCGGTCGGCCCGCCTTCGAGATCGCCTGGGCCATGGAGCGGGCGCGCTTGGCGACATTTGCCCGGGCCAGGTCCGGCGGTGGCGACTTCTATCGCACGACGCTTTCGCGGGTGAGCCGGCGGTTCGCCCGCGCGCTGGTTGAGAGCACGCTGGAGGGCCAGACGCTCTATCGCGACGCCTTCCGCATGCTCGGCGTGGCGAAGACCGAGACCTTCAACCAAGTCGGCCGAGAGGTGGGGTGCGGGCTTCTTCCTGCCGCCTGACGAGCGGGTAGTGCCCGCGTTGGGTCAGGTCAGCGCTTGGGCAATGAACCAGGCGTATGAGCCATCCGCAGTCTCAACCTTCTTCCAGGTCGCCGACTATTGGCTGGTTGCGCATGCCATGGCGCACGATTTTGTCGTCGTCACCCGCGAGGTGCCCTCGGAATCCACCCGGAAAATCAAGACCCCCAATGCCTGCATCGGCTTGAAGCTGCCCTGCATCAGTCCATACGAGATGCTGCGACGTGAGCGCGCCCGGTTCGTGCTTGGGCCGGCGTCGTCGACCAACCCGGCTTGGGATGCTGGAACGCCCTTTTTGCCAGGGTAGCTCCGGCCAGGGTCAGCCGGTCGATTGGCTTTGCGGCCCTAATCCACCATGCCGCCGCGGCCGCGCAGGTACTGGCGCAGCTGCCGCTCGCCGATGTCGCAGCCCTGGGCGTAGGCGCCCTGGGCATCCGCCGCGGGGCGGGCCCCTTGCGTCGCCCGCACGGGCACGACCTGCGCCGGCGGCGGGCGGGCGGCGATTTCCAGGATCAGCTTGCGCCGGATCGCGGCGGCGAAGGTGTCGAAGCCCTGGGCCACCACCATGAAGGCGCCGGGCCCGCCGATGACGCAGCCGTCATAATAGGCGTCGAGGTCGTCGAGGTTGGGGAAGCCCGCGACGTTGGGGCGCTGGTTCAGGATCGGCAGGCCGTTGATGGTGACGCCCAGCGCCAGCGCCCTGTCGCGGGCGCCGGTCACCTCGGGCCCGTCATTGTTGGGGCCGTCGCCCGAAATGTCGATCACCCGCCGCAGGCCCTGGAAGCCGCCGCTGCCGAACAGCGGCAGGGCGAATGCGATCGCCCCGCTGATCGAGGTGCTGACCCCGGTCGCGACGGGCGCGGCGGCCAGCCGGCGGGCGAACGCCTCGGCACTCGCCCGGTCGTGGACCGGGTGCCAGTCGACCACCAGGCGGCGGTGGTGGTAGCCCGCCCATTCCACATAGGCGACGGCGATCCGCCCGTGCAGGCCGCCGCGGACGGCGTCGATCACCTGCGGGTCGGTGATGGCGGCGACATAGCCGTCGCGCTGCAGCCGCGCCTCGTCCTGGTCGACGGAGCCCGAGACGTCGACCGCCAGGACCAGCTCCAGGTCGACCGGCTCCGCCGCGGCCGCCGGCCCCGGTACGAGCAGGAAGGGCACGAGCAGGAGGGCCGGCAGCCAGAGGGCCGCCGGCCGCAGACGCCGGAAAGGGGGTCGCTGGTCCACGGGATCGAGACTACACCCGTCCCCCGCAACCAGGGCAATGCGACGCTGCTTCACCTTGTGCGGCCCGGCCGCGCCGTCCATGTCTGGGGCCGCGGCCGAAGAAAGGACCGACCATGCATCGCCTGCTGCTCCCCAGCCTCCTCATGGGGCTGCTCGCCATCGCCGCCCTGGCCGCGGCCGCCATCTGGAGCGGGATGGACGACATCCGCCTCGGCGTCCATGGCTGGATCGCGCTCGGCCTCGGCGTCTTCTTCACGCTGGCGATCGGCGGCGGGCTGATGGCGCTGGTGTTCTTCTCCAGCCGGCGCGGCTATGACGAGACGGTCGCCACCCAGCGCGACATCGACGAAGAGCAGCGGCGCAACGGTTGCTGACCGGCCGCGCCCCCAAAAGGAGGAAGCGCCCCGATGCCGGATGCCGTTCTCTACGAGTCGCGCGATCGCGTCGCCATCGTCACCATCAACCGGCCGGCCAAGGCGAACTCGATCAACGCCGACGTCGCCGCCGGCCTGGCCGATGCCTGGCGGCGCTTCAACGCCGGCGGCGACCGGGTGGCGATCGTCACCGGGGCGGGAGAGAAGGCCTTCTCGGGCGGCGCCGACCTGGACGCCCCGCCGGAGCTGCGCCGCTTCATGCCGGGCGTGGGGATCGCCGTCGACAAGCCGATCATCGCCGCCGTGTCGGGCTGGTGCGTCGGCGGCTCGGTGGTGCTGGTGCAGATGTGCGACCTGTGCATCGCCAGCGAGACCGCCCGCTTCTCCTACCCCGAGGCGAAGCTGGGCTTCACCGGCGGCCTCATCACCAGCCTCGCCGCGCGCATCCCCCACAAGGTGGCGATGGAGTTCATCCTGATGGGCGAGCCGATGACCGCCCAGCGCGCCTACGAGGTCGGCTTCGTCAACAAGGTGGTGCCGGCCGGCCAGCACCTCGTCGAAGCCGAGGCCTGGGCCCGCAAGCTGGCCGGCATGGCGCCGATGGTGCTGACCACCCTGAAGCGCTTCGTCGGCGAGGTCATGCCCCGCGGCCCGTCCGAGCAGGCCGGCCGCGCGCTGGCCGAGATCGAGGCGGTGTGGGGCAGCGACGACTATCGCGAGGGCCTGGCGGCGTTCAAGGGGAAGCGCCCGCCGGAGTATCACGGGCGGTAGCCCTCAGGACCTCCAGCGCCTCGGCGTCCGACATCTCCAGCGGCAGTGTCGCCGGTGCCGCGATGGCGCGGGCCAGGCGGCGGCGGTACTCGGCCCGCGGCACCTCGACGGTGCCGAAGCCGGCCAGGTGGTCGGTCACGAACTGGGTGTCGAGGAGCTGGAAGCGGCCCTTCCTCAGGCGGGCGACGAGGTGGACCAGGGCCACCTTGCTGGCGTCGGTCTCGCGCGTGAACATGCTCTCGCCGAAGAAGGCGGCGCCGATATGGACGCCGTAGAGGCCGCCGACCAGCTGCCCTTCGCGCCAGCATTCGACGCTGTGGGCGTGGCCCAGCTGGAACAGGCCGCCATAGAGCCGGTGGATCTGGGCGTTGATCCAGGTGTTCTCGCGGCCCGGCGCCGGGTCGGCGCAGCCCTCCAGCACCGCGGCGAAGCCGGTGTCGACGGTGACGGTGAAGGGGTTGTTGCGGACCCGGCGCGCCAGCCGGCGCGGCAGGTGGAAGCCGTCCAGCGGCAGCACGCCGCGCTCCTCCGGGTCGACCCAGAAGAGGTCCGGGTCGTCGGCCGATTCCGCCATCGGGAACAGGCCGACCGAGTAGGCCCGGAGCAGGATCTCGGGCGTGAGCTGGCCCATCCCGGCCGCGCCCCCCGGCCGGTTCAGGCCGCGCCGCGCTCGGAGGCCATGAACCGCTCCAGCCAGGTCACGTCGTAATGGCCGTCCAGGAAGTCGCGGTTGGACAGGAGCCGGCGGTGCAGCGGCAGGTTGGTCTCGATCCCGCCCACGACATATTCCCCCAGCGCCCGGCGCAGCCGCATCAGGCACTCGTTGCGGGTGTTGCCGTAGACGATCAGCTTGGCGACCAGGCTGTCATAGTGCGACGGCACCACGTAGCCCGAATAGAGGTGCGAATCGACCCGCACGCCCGGCCCGCCCGGCGCGTGGTACTCGACGATGCGGCCGGGCGACGGCAGGAAGGTCTCCGGATGCTCGGCGTTGACCCGGCACTCGATGGCGTGGCCCGACAGGCGCACCGCGTCCTGGCCGTAACCCAGCGCAGCACCCGAGGCGACGCGGATCTGCTCGCGCACCAGGTCGATGCCGGTCACCATCTCGCTGATCGGATGCTCCACCTGCAGGCGGGTGTTCATCTCGATGAAGTAGAAGGCGCCGTCCTCGTAGAGGAACTCGATCGTGCCGACCCCGCGATAGCCGATCTCGCGCACCGCGTCGGTGACGCGCCGCCCGATCTCCTCGCGCTGTTCGGCGTTGAGCGCGGGCGACAGCGCCTCCTCCAGGATCTTCTGGTGGTTGCGCTGGATCGAGCAGTCGCGCTCACCCAGATGGACCACCCCGCCCATGCCGTCCGCCAGCACCTGCACCTCGATGTGGCGCGGCCGGCTCAGGTACTTCTCGAGGTAGACCGCGTCGTTGCTGAAGAAGGCCTTGGCCTCCGAGCGCGCGACCGAGAAGGCGTCGCGGAGCTGCTCGGGGCTGCGCGCCACGCGCATGCCGCGGCCGCCGCCGCCGCCCGCCGCCTTGACCAGGACCGGATAGCCGATGCGCGCCGCGGCCTCGGTCGCCGCCTCGATGGTCGCGACCGCCCCGTCCGAATCCGGCACCGTCGGGATGCCGAGGCGCCGGGCGGCGTTCTTGGCCTGCACCTTGTCGCCCATCAGGCGGATATGGTCGGCGGTCGGGCCGATGAAGGTGAAGCCGTGCTCCTCGACCATCGCCGCGAAGTCGGCGTTCTCGGCCAGGAAGCCGAGGCCGGGATGGATCGCGTCGGCGTTGGTGATGGTGGCCGCGGTCAGGATCGCCGGCACGTTGAGGTAGCTCTCGCGCGCCGACGGCGGGCCGATGCAGACCGATTCGTCGGCCAGGCGGACATGCATCGAATCCGCATCGACCGTGGAATGCACCGCCACCGTCTGGATGCCCATCTCGCGGCAGGCGCGCAGGATGCGGAGTGCGATCTCGCCGCGGTTGGCGATCAGGATCTTTTCGAACATGGGGCGGGCCGGTCCCGCCGTCAGTCGAGAATCACGAGCGGCTGCGCGAACTCGACCGGCTCGCCATCCCCCACCAGCACCGAGCGCACGGTGCCGGCGCGCGGCGCCGTGATCGGGTTCATGACCTTCATCGCCTCGACGATCATCAGCGTCTGCCCGGTGGCGACGCGGTCGCCCGGCTGGACGAAGGGCGGGGCATTGGGCTGCGGCGACAGGTAGACGGTGCCGACCATCGGCGACTTGATGGCGCCCGGGTCGTCGGCCGGCGCCGGGCCGGCGGCCACGGCCGGCGCCGCCGGGGCGGCCGCCACGGCTGTCGGCGCCTGCACCAGCTGGGTCGCCGGCGCCCGGGCGATGCGGATGCGCGCCTCGCCCGACTGGGCCTCGATCTCGGTCAGGCCGGTCTCGTCCAGCAGCCGGGCCAGGGTGCGGATCAGTTCCTCGTCGACGACGAGCGGCAGGGCCGTCTTCATGCGTCCTCCTTGCCCGCGTCCAGGATCCCGGCCAGTGCCTCGATCGCCAGCACGTAGCTGTGGGTCCCGAAGCCGCAGATCACGCCCGCCGCGACGCCGGAGATGTAGGAATGGTGGCGGAAGGGCTCCCGCCGGAAGACGTTCGACAGGTGGACCTCGATCACCGGCACGTCGGCCGCCTTCAGCGCGTCGTGGATCGCGACCGAGGTGTGGGTGTAGGCGCCGGCATTGAGCACGATGCCGACCGCGCTGCCGCGGGCTTCCTGGATCCAGTCGATCAGCGAGCCCTCGTGGTTGGACTGGCGGAAATCCACCTCGTAGCCGAGCAGCCCGGCGCGTTCCCGGCAGGCCTCCTCGACGTCGCCCAGGGTGGCGCTGCCGTAGAGGGAAGGTTCGCGCACGCCCAGCAGGTTGAGGTTGGGCCCGTTGAGGACGAGGATCGTCGGCTCGGTCACGTCGTATGCGTCCGCTATCATGGGGCGGCCCTTATAGCATGGGGACTCGCCCCCGCAACGAGGGCCGGAAGCCGGCCCCCGCAGGCGAATCCGGCAAGCCGAAAAACTGCCCCCGGAAGCGCAGAATTCGCTTTTCATTCCGCGCGCTTGGCTTATATAGCCGGCCTGCGCAATCGCACGTGCCCCTGGCTGTTCCAGGACAAGCAACGACGTTAGGCGTACTTCCCCCGTCAGCCCGCGATGGCGACGGCCAGTCAAGAGGAGGTAGCAATGTTCGCTGTTTGCCGAGGAGCGGCGTCGCGTTACCCCGCGTCGTCCGACATTCTCATCCCCCATGGCTCCCGTCGGACGACCATCGTCGTCACGCTGCACGAATTCGTCCTCCCGTCGAGTATGACCGCGTCGCGGATCTGATACCGCGCGCGCTTCGGACCCGCATGCGGCGGGTCCACCCAATCGAACACCGTTGGATTTTTGCTTCGACTCTCGCCCGCTCGGGCGAGGGCAGTCGCATTCGGCTGGGAGGCCGTTTCGATGACCGAGAAGATTCGCCGCTTTCTGCGCGATCAGCAGCCCGCTACCCCGTGCCTCGTGGTCGACCTCGACGTGGTCGGCGAGAACTATGACCGCCTGCACCGGCTGCTGCCGCGGGCCGAGATCTATTACGCGGTGAAGGCCAACCCGGCCGTCCCGGTCGTCCGCCTGCTGGCCGAGAAGGGCTCGTGCTTCGACACCGCCAGCATCCAGGAGATCGACCTGTGCCTGTCGGCCGGCGCGCCGGCCGCGCGCCTGTCGTTCGGCAACACCATCAAGAAGCAGTCGGACATCGCGGCCGCGTTTGCCCGCGGCGTCGACCTGTTCGCGTTCGACAGCCGGGCCGAGCTGGAGAAGCTGGCCGTGGCCGCACCCGGCTCGCGCGTCTTCTGCCGCGTGCTGATGGACTGCGCCGGCGCCGAATGGCCGCTGAACCGCAAGTTCGGCTGCGAGCTGGAGATGGCGCGCGACCTGATGCTGCAGGCGCGCGACCTTGGCCTCGACCCGTACGGCCTGTCGTTCCATGTCGGCTCGCAGCAGACCGACCTCGACCAGTGGGATCTCGCCATCGGCCGCACCATGATGGTCTTCACCCAGCTGAACGAGGCCGGCATCGAGCTGCGCATGCTGAACCTGGGCGGCGGCTTCCCGGCCCAGTATCGCCGCGACATCCCGGCGCTGGAGGCCTATGCCGACGCGATCAACCGCGCGGTCGAGCATCATTTCGGCAACCGCATGCCGCGCCTGATCATCGAGCCCGGCCGCGGCATGACCGGCGACGCCGGCATCATCCAGTCCGAGGTCGTGCTGATTTCGGAGAAGGGCTACAACGAGAAGCGCCGCTGGGTGTTCCTCGACATCGGCAAGTTCGGCGGCCTGGCCGAGACCATGGACGAGTCGATCCAGTACCGCATCCGCACCCCGCACGACGGCGGCGAGGCCGGGGCGGTGGTCCTGGCCGGCCCGACCTGCGACAGCGCCGACGTGCTGTACGACAAGGCCGACTACAAGCTGCCGATGGCGCTGCGCATCGGCGACAAGGTCGAGATCCACGCGACCGGCGCCTACACCACCAGCTACTCGGCGGTCGGCTTCAACGGCTTCCCGCCGCTGGCCGAGCACTACATCTGAGCCGCTACAGCTGAGCCTGGACCGGCGGCGGCCCCCTTCCCTCCTCCCAGGACGGGGGCCGCTGCCGCCATGACCACACCGGCGATCGGCGAAGCCGAGATCGAGGCGTACGAGCGGGACGGCATCGTCTGCCTGCGCGGCCGGTTCGATGCCGGCTGGATCGCCCGGATGGCGGCGGCGACGGACGCAGCGATGGCCGCCCCCGGCCCCCATGCCGAGGACTATACCCCGCCCGGCCGGCCCGGCCGCTTCTTCGGCGACCTCGACCTGTGGCAGCGCCACGACGCCTTCCGCCGCTTCGTGTTCGAATCCCCGGCCGCCGGGATCGCCGCCCGCCTGATGCGGGCGAGCCGGGTCAACTTCTTCTACGACCAGCTCCTGGTGAAGGAGCCGGGGACGGCCGAGCGCACGCCCTGGCACCAGGATCAGCCCTACTGGGCGGTCGACGGCCGGCAGGTCTGCTCTATCTGGCTGCCCTTCGACCCTGTGCCGGCCGACGCCTGCGTCGAGTACGTGGCCGGGTCCCATCTCTGGCGCCAGCAGTTCAACCCGCAGCATTTCTCCGACGGCACGCCCTATGCCGGCACCGGGCTGCCGCCCCTGCCCGACATCGAGGCCGCGCGGGGCCGCCTCGACATCCGCCGCTGGGACCTGGAGCCGGGCGACTGCCTGGTGTTCCAGGCGATGATCGTCCATGGCGCCCCCGGCAACCGCCAGGCCGGCCGCCGCCGCGCGCTCGCGACCCGCTGGACCGGCGACGACGCGACCTTCGCCCGGCGCCCGGGCGAGGTGGCGATCCCCACCAGCGACCCCGGTCTCGCCCACGGCCAGGCGATGGACTGCGCGCTCTTCCCCCGGGTCTGGCCCCGCCCCTGACCCGGGCGCCCTACAGGCGCGCCAGGTTCATCATCACCTGCCCCGCCACCACGAGCAGCGCCGCCGCGATGCGCCAGGCGCCCATCGCCTCGCGCAGGATGAAGGTGCCGATCAGGGCGGCGAACAGGACCGAGGTCTCGCGCAAGGCCGCCACCAGCGCCATGGGGGCGGCACTCATCGCCCAGATGGCGATGCCGTAGCTGGCCAGCGCCACCATGCCGCCGCCGGTGCCGCGCTTCCACTGCCCGCCGGCGCAATAGGCGCGCACGGCCGCCGGCCGGGTCAGCAGCACATAGGCGGGGATGACGGGAATCTGGAAGGCGAAGAGCCAGGCGGTATAGCCGATGGCGTCGCCCGACAGGCGCCCGCCCATCCCGTCGGCCACCGTGTAGCCGGCGATGGTCGCCCCGGTGAAGAGCGCCCACAGGGTACCGCGGCGGCCGACGCCGAACGCGCCCGGCTCCATCGCCAGCCCGACGATACCGGTCGAGGCCAGGACCAGGCCGGCCACCTGCCAGGCCGACAGGTGCTCGCCCACCAGCCGGCCCGCGACCAGCGCCACCAGCAGCGGCCCGCAGCCGCGCGCCAGCGGATAGACCCGGCTCAGGTCGCCATGGCGATAGGCCCCGACCAGCCCCATGACGTAGAGGACGTGGATCACCACCGAGGCCGCCAGCCAGGGCCAGGCGGCCGGCGACGGAGCCTGGACGAACGGCAGGGCTGCCAGGCCGGCGAGGCCGCTGGTGAAGAAGACGGCAGCCAGCGCGACGAGGCGGTCGTCGCCCGCCTTCACCATCGCGTTCCAGCTTGCATGAAGAAGGGCGCCCACGAGAACGAGCGCCCCCACCGACAGATCGATCGCCATGGCGGCGACGCTAGCGCGCCGCCGCCATGGCCGTCATCGCATCGTCATCGTTCGGTCATGGATGGCGCGCGGCCGTGGCCGCCGCCCCTCACCCTTTGCGGGCCTTGTCGATCATCGCCTTCAGCGAGGCCGGGTCGATCGCCCCCGGCGCCAGGTGGTCGCCGACGATGAAGGCCGGCGTGCCGCGGATGCCGATCTTCTCGGCGAGCTCGCGGTTGGCGGCGATCGTCTTCTCGATCGCGGGGTCGGCCATGTCGCGCTTCAGCCGCTCGACGTCGAGGCCGCTGTCGCGGGCGACGGTCATCACCGCGTCCTCGGTCAACTGGCCGCGCTGGGCCATCAGGGCATGGTGGAAGGCCAGGTATTTGTTCTGCTTCTGCGACGCGAGTGCGGCCCGCGAGGCATACACGGAGTCGCGGCCGAGGATCGGGAACTCCTTGTAGACGACGCGGACGTTGCGGTCCTGCGCCAGCACCTGCTCGACGATCGGCTTCACCTGCTTGCAGTAGGGGCAGCGATAGTCGAAGAACTCGACGATCGTCACGTCGCCCTTCGGGTTGCCCCCGACCGGGTCGGCGGGGTTGGCGACCAGGCTCTTGCGCTCCGCCACGATGGTGTCGCGCGCCCGCACCAGCTGGTTGGCCTGCTGCTTCTCCTCGGCCGCCTGCAGCACCTCGATCAGGAACTCCGGATTGCGCTTCAGATAGTCGCGCAGCACCGACTCCACCTCCTGGCGCTGCTGCGGCGAGAGGGACTGGGCGCCCGCGGCGACCGGGCCCGAGACCAGGATCGCGGCGGCCATGGCCGCCCGGCTCAAAAGGCGAAGCATCTGCGGGGGGTACTCCTCGGGTGGGGGTCCAAGCGACGCCACCATACCGTCCGGCCGCGGCCGGTGGCGGTGAAATCATCGTGAGGCCCCCACCCGGGGGTCGGAACGGCTCCCGTCAGCCTCCGGCCTTGAGGTTGGTGGCCCAGTAGGCCCGCACCCGCTGCACCAGCGCCCGCGGCAGCGGCACATAGCCCAGCTCCTCGGCGTCCTTGCCCCCTTTCTCGAGCGACCACTCGAAGAAGGCGAGCGCCGCCCGGATCCGCCGCGGCGAGGTCGCCTTGGGGATCAGGACGAAGACGGTGGCGACGATGGGATAGGCCCCCTCGCCCGGGGTATCGGTCAGCAGCAGGTGAAAGTCGCCCGCCCGCGCCCAGTCGGCGCCGGCGGCAGCCGCCTGGAAGCTGGCCGGGCGCGGCTCGACGAACGCCCCCGAGCGGTTGGCGAGAGCGGCATGGCTCAGGTTGTTGCGGACGGCATTGGCATAGTCGATGTAGGCGATGGCGTTCGCCGTCTGCCGCACCGCGCGCGCCACCCCGTCATTGCCCCTGGCCCCGGTGCCGACCGGCCACGACACCAGCAGGTCGGAGCCGACCTGCTCGCGCCAGGCCGGACTGACCTTCGACAGGTAGTCGGTGAAGTTGAAGGTCGTGCCGGAGCCATCCACCCGGTGCACGACCGCGATCGCCGCGTCCGGCAGCTGCAGCTCGGGGTTCAGGGCCCGGATCGCCGGATCCGACCAGTTGCGCACCCGGCCGGAGAAGATCCCGGCCAGCAGCGGCCCGTCGAAGCGGATCCGCCCGGGGCCGACGCCCTCGATATTGACCACCACCGCCACGCCGCCGATGACGACCGGGAACTGGGCCAGCCCGAGCTTGCCCAGGTCGCCCGACGCCAGCGGCATGTCGGAGGCGCCGAAGTCGACCGCCGCCTCGCGGGCGCGCATGATGCCGGCCAGCGAGCCGATCGGCTCATACTCGAACGAGGGGGCGGTCGGCGGATCGTCCAGGCCGGAGTTGCCGGCCGGGAAGTCGCCGCCGCCCGCGACCCAGCGCCGGTAGCCCTGGGCCCAGCGCGACAGCACCGGATAGGCGAAGGTGGAGCCGGCGCCGGCGATGGCGGCCCGGCCCGCCACCTCCTGCGCCTGGACCGGTGCCGCCGGCACCGCGGCCAGCGCCGCGGCCACGCCGAGGCCGGCGAGGAGCTGGCGCAGCGCGGTCCCGGCACGGGACCGCATGGTCGAGCCCGACATGACCCGGGCGCTCATGCCGAGGCCGGGACGGCCGGGCCGAAGCCCTGCCGGCCGGGGGCATCTTCGGCGACGGCGGCCGGCACGGTGCGCGACACCGACCGCCGCTCCGCTTCGATGCGCTCGATCAGGTAGAAGGCCCGTTCGGCGCTGCCGAGCAGGGTCAGGATCGCGCCGCGCTCCGCCGACGGCAGTTCCCCGCCGAGCCGGAGGCTGCGTGCGCGCAGCTCCAGCAGCGCGGGCAGGCGATTGGCCTGGGCGTCGGCATTCACGGTGATCGTCCGCATCGCCTCGGCCACCAGGTCCAGGGTGGCGTCGACCAGCGGGCGGCCCGGCGCGGAGAAGTGCTGGCGTTCGCAGCGCCGCGCGATCTGGTAGAGGGTCTCGCCCAGGCTCGCGGTCCAGTCCTCCTCCTCGACCAGGCTCGCCAGCAGGTCGGTCTGGTCGTAGGGCATGCCGGGCTGGATCATCGCCGCGGTGTAGGCCCGGATTTCCCGGCTCAGCGCATCCAGCGCCAGGAAGTGCTTCATCGCGTCGTCGGGTGCCTTCGGCGCGCTGCGGGCGATGGCCAGGAACTGGGCCGCCCCCTCCAGGTAGCGGACCGACTCGCGCTGGACGGCGGGGACGCCGGTCGCGATCTGCCCGCCGGCCTTGGGGTCGAGGAAGCGCGGCTGGGCGTAGTCCTCCTCGTCGTCGGCGCTGGAATGGCCGATCCGCGACAGCACGCGGTCGAACACGCCGATGAAGGGGAACATCAGGGCGGTGTTGAAGATGTTGAACGCCGTCGAGTAGATGCCGACCGCGACCGGCACCAGGGGGAACGTCTCCTTGCCGTTGACGATCACCGCCACGCCGGGGTCGCCGCCGAACCAGCCCATGACCCAGATCAGGGCCTCCATCGAGAGGAAGAACAGGGGCAGCATGAATGCCACCCCCAGGATGTTGAACGATATGTGCGCGTAAGCGGCGCGCTTGGCGTTCTTCGACAGGTTGAGCGAGGCGATCCAGGAGGTGATCGTGGTGCCGAGATCGGCGCCGAGCGAGAAGGCGACCGCGGTCTGCCAGTCCAGTACGCCGGCCGCCCCCAGCCCCATGACGATGCCGATGGTCGCCGACGAGGAATGGATCATCGCCGTGATGAGGGCCGCGATCAGGACGCACCAGACCAGGTTGACGTAGCCGTCGGCGCGCAGGACGCTGATCGCCGACATTACCTCGGGCATGTTGCGCAGCGGCCGCAGGCCGCCCGTCATCAGGTTGAGCCCGTAGAAGATGAGCGCGAAGCCCATGCAGGTGAGCGCGATGTTGCGCACCCGGTCGTTCTTGGAGAAGACGTAGACCAGGGCGAAGAAGCCGGCGAGGATCAGCCCGAGCGGCCCGAGCGGCAGCGCGATCAGCCCGTTGCCGAGCGTCGTGCCGATGTTGGCGCCCATGATGACGCTGATCGCCGGCCGCAGGCCGAGCACCCCGGCATTGACCAGGCCGACGACCATGACGGTCATGGCGGTGCTGGACTGGATGATGCCGGTGATGAAGGTGCCGGCGGCGAGCCCGGTGATCGGCGTGCCCGCGACCCGGGCCAGCATCGCCCGCATCCGGTTGACGGCCATCGCCTGGATGCCGTTGGACATGAATTCCAGGCCGAGCATGAAGATGCCGAGCCCGCCGATGACCGGTACCAGGACGTCCCTGAAGATGTCAGCCTGCATGGCATGCCTCGAAAGCCGGTGGCGCCATGCTCGGCCCGCCCGGAAGATGACAAGACATTGGGGGACTTCACCCAGCGTTCGCCGGGACCCTCGGGGTCCCCTGGCGACGCGGCGATGCTAGAGGTCGGCCGTTACAGGATTGCAGGCACCACGGCCGTCGGAGGAGCGGGCCGCCGAAAATGCTTCCAGCAGGCCCCGCGAGCCGGAGCCGGGGTGCCTAATCGTCGTCGCCGCGTCGGCGATCCTGTTCCTCGTCGCGCTTGACGCCGCGCCGGGCCTCGGCCCGGAGGTCCTCCGCGCGCAGCCAGGCCGGAGAGCCGCGGGCGAGGATGCCGAGCGCGCGGTTCGACTGCTGCACGGCGTTGCGGTTGTCGCCGGCGGCCGCGTAGCGCTCGGCCAGGGACAGGGCGGCCATGCCGATATTGCCCTCCCGCCCATAGGCGATGGCCAGCAGGCGCCAGAAGGAGGGGTTGCGGGTCTCGTGGCGCACCGCCTCGTTGAGCAGGGCCCGGGCTTCGGTGGCGGCCTCGACGTCGTTGCGCTCCAGCAGGACCTGGGCCAACCCGTAGCGTAGCAGCGGCTCGGCCGGGGCGAGGCGCAGCGCCTCCCGGTAGGGTGCCGCGGCCTCCTGCCCCCGGCCCGTCTCGAACAGGACCTGGCCCTTCAGCTCGTGGAAGAAGGGATCCTTCGGGAAGTCCCGGATCAGCTGGTCCAGTTCGGGCAGGGCGCGCTTCAGATCCGGAATCCGGTAGTAGGCGATCGCCCGGGCATAACGCGCCGGCAGGCTGCGGTCGCTCGCCGGATACTGCGCCAGCGTCTCCGACGGCGACTGCAGGAAGCCGCGCAGCTTGGCCAGCATGCGGTCGTGGCGCGCCCGCAACTCGGGCGAATCCACCGCGTCGCTGTGGCGCGAACGGGCGACGTGGGCACGGACCGCGTCGATGCGCTCGCGGGTCAGCGGGTGGCTGCGCAGGTAGGGGTCCTGGCGGATCGCGGCCAGAAGCTCCTGCTGCTCCAGGATCCCGAAGAATTCCAGCAGGCCGCGCGACGACTGGCCGGTGCGGTCGAGATAGGACATGCCGGCCTGGTCGGCCGAGGATTCCTGGCCCCGGTTGTAGTGCAGCAGGTTGCGCTGGGCGAGCGAGGTCCCGCCGATCACCGCGGCCCCCGCGGCCTTGCCGTCGCCCGCGAGCGCGGCGGCGGCGATGCCGAGCAGCATGGCGATGATGGCCGTGGTCGAGGCGGTGCTGAGCGCGTCCTGGATGCGGGCCAGGTGGCCACCGGCAATGTGCCCCGTCTCGTGGGCGATGACGCCGGACAGCTGGTTCGGGGTCTTGGCGCGCAGGATCAGGCCGGTATTGAGGAAGAGCCGCTGGCCGCCGGCCACGAACGCGTTGATGCGCTGGTCGTTCACGAGGTAGACCTGCACGGCGTCCGGGTCGAGGCCGGCCACGGCGAATAGCGGCGCGGCGTAGGCACGCACCGTGGCCTCGATTTCCGCGTCGCGAATGAGCGAGACCCGATTCTGTGCCATGACCGGCTCCACGGCCATCAGGCACGCGATCAGGCCGGCGGCGAGCCGGCGGATGGACGAGCGCGAGATCAAGCAGAGGACTCCGGCACCATGACTCTAGCTAAGGCCGGCTACCCCGACCGTCAATCCGAGGGCGAGCATCAATCCGTCCGGGCCGTCCGCGCCCGCGTGGTGGCGGCGGCAAGGCGCAAGCGCCGCCTCGGCCTGGCCGGAAGGCTGGCGCTGGTTTGCGGCGGCATCGTGGCGCTGGCCGGCTGCGGCGGCAAGAGCAACGAGCCGATCGGCACCACGGCCCCGGTGACCGGCTATTTCGGCTCGGTCGCCTCCGACGAGCCGCGCGCGACCCTGGCCGGCCGCGACGTCCTGGCCAACAACGGCGGCGCGGTCGACGCCGCGGTCGCCACGGCCTTTACCCTGGCGGTCACCCTGCCGTCGCGCGCCGGCATCGGCGGCGGCGGCGCCTGCCTGGTCCATGACGCGCGGGCCAAGAAGACCGAGGCGATCCTGTTTCCGTCCGCCCCGCCGGCGCAGGCGGGCCGGCTGCCGGCCGCCGCCCCGGCGATGCCGCGCGGCCTGTTCGCGATGCACGCGCGCTATGGCCGGCTGCGCTGGGAACAGGCGCTGGCCCCGGCCGAGGGTTTCGCGCGCTTCGGCCACCCCGTGTCCCGGGCGCTCGCCCGCGACCTCGCCCGCCACGGCGAGCGCCTGGCCGGCGACCCGGAGCTGGCCGGGCAGCTGCTCGGGCCCGGCCGCGCGCCGCTGGCCGAGGGCAGCAACCTGAGCCAGGTGGCGCTGGCCGCCTCCATCACCCGCATGCGCGGCTCCGGCCCCGGCGATTTCTATGCCGGCCGGCTGGCGCACGAGTTCGCGGAGGCCGCCCGCGCCGCCGGGGCCGCCATCACCGCCGACGACATGCGCACCACGATCCCGGCCTGGACGGCCCCGGCCGAGACCCGGTTCATCGACGAGCGCCTCTTCCTGCTGCCCGACGCGTTCCCAGGGGCGGCCGCGACCAGCACCCTGTGGCGCCGGCTGGCCGACGGCGGCGAGTATCGCCGCAGCGGGCAGGCAGCGCTCCGCGACGCCGCCGGACCAGGGCCGGCGGACGACGCCTCGACCGGCTTCGTCGTCACCGACCGCGAGGGCTCGGCCGTCGCCTGCGTCCTGTCGATGGGCCGGCCCTTCGGCCTCGGCCGGTCGGCCCGCAGCACCGGCATCCTGCTGGCGCCGCCCATGGATGCGGCCAGCGCGGGAACCCTGGCAGCGGCCCTGATGATCAACAGCAACGTGAACGAGTTCTTCCTGGCGGCCGCCGGTGCCGGCGGCAGCGACGGCCCGTCCGCCCTGGCCGGCACGATGGCGGCCGTCCTGATCGGGCAGCGCTCGCTCGACCAGGCCTATTCCGGCCTTGCCGCGGACCGCCGCGCCCGTGTCAACGTCGTCTCGTGCCCGTTCGGGGCGCCCCGCAAGCCCGAGACCTGCGCCACCCGCGCCGACCCGCGCGGTGCCGGCCTCGCCGCCTTCCCGGGGCAATAGGATGGCCCTCAAGGTCGCCGGGCGGGGCCGCATCCCGCCCTTCATCGTGATGGACGTGGTCCGCGCCGCCGAGGCGCGGGCCGCTGCCGGCCACGACGTCCTGCACATGGAGATCGGCCAGCCGAGCACGCCCGCGCCCAGGGGCGTGCTGGCAGCGGCCCAGGCGGCGCTGGCCGGCAACCTGCTGGGCTATACCGGCGCCTTCGGGCTCGAGCCGCTGCGCCAGCGCCTGGCGGACTGGTATCGCGCACGCTACGGCGTGACGATCCCGGTCGAGCGGATCGCCCTGACCCCGGGTTCGTCCGGCGCCTTCGTCCTGGCCTTCCTCGGTGCGTTCGAGCCGGGCGACCGGGTGGCCCTGGCAACCCCCTGCTATCCCGCCTATCGCAACATCCTGACGGCGCTCGGGGTCGAGCCGGTGCTGGTGCCGGGGGAGGCCGACCACGGCTTCCAGCCGACCCCGGCCCTGCTGGCCGCGGCGGGCCCGCTCGACGGCGTGATCGTCGCCAGCCCGGCCAATCCGACCGGCACCATGCTGGCCGCGGCCGACCTCAAGACCCTCAGCCACTGGTGTGGCGACAACGGTGTCCGCCTCGTCTCCGACGAGATCTATCACGGCATCACCTACGGCGCCGAGGCCGCGACGGCGGCCGCCTTCGACGACCGCGCCATCGTGATCAACAGCTTCTCGAAATACTTCTCGATGACCGGCTGGCGGCTCGGCTGGATGATCGTGCCCGAGGACATGGTCCGGGCGGTCGAATGCCTCGGCCAGAACCTGTTCATCTCGCCGCCGACGCTGTCGCAGTACGCGGCGATGGCGGCCTTCGACTGCGTGCCGGAGCTGGAAGAGAACGTCGCCCGCTACGCCCGCAACCGGGCCCTGCTGCTGGAACAGCTGCCGCGGGCCGGGTTCGACCGGCTGGCGCCGGCCGACGGCGCCTTCTACATCTATGCCGACGTCGCCCATCTGACGAACGACAGTGCGGACTTCTGCCGGCGCATGCTGGAAGAGGTCGGGATCGCCGCCACACCGGGGATCGATTTCGACCCGGAGCGCGGCCATCGCAGCCTGCGCTTCTCGTTCGCCGGCTCGACCGAGGCGATGGCGGAGGCCGCCCATCGCCTGATCGGCTGGCGCCGCTAGGCGCGTTCCCCGCGGGCCGCCGGAAACGGCCGCCCGCGGATCTGCGCGAAGCTCAGCGCCTCACCACGCCATGGTGGAGGCGACGGCGATGCTTTCCTGGATGTCCCGGACCACCTGGGTCATCGCCTGGCCGACCAGGTCCATCTTGCGCAGCTGGGCGATGCGATCGGCGGCCTTGTCCTGCTCGTCCTCGGTCAGCAGCAGGTCCCAAAGCCCGGCCGCCTCGACGAGGCAGACCAGGACCACGTCGCGCGGGTCGGGAATCTCGGTGCCGAGCACCAGCTCGCGCAGGCGGGCCTTCACCTCCCGCTGCTCGCGATCATCGATGATCGGATAGCGGCGGGTGTGGAACACCCACAGGAAGCGCCCTTCCTCCTTGCGCAGGATGCCGCGGGAGACGAGCCGCGCCAGCGCCTTCTCGCGCAGGTCGTCGGCGTCGCGCGCCACCTCCTCGACCCAGGCACTGCTGTTGCGCCCGCCCTGGGCAGCCGACAGGCTGGCCAGCGTACCGTCCAGCAGCGGGTCGCCCGTCGGGGTCGTGTTGACGACGCGAAGCTCCTGCAGATCGCTGTCGATGCGGTCATGCATCGCGAGATCCATCAGGACCGCGCCGGCGATCACCCCGTTCATGGCCGAACGCGGCAGGTCGACCAGCCGCCCATCCTGGTCGTCCAGCATGAGCAGAAGGATCTCTTCAACGAAGGTCAGCATCGTCTTGCTCCTGTAACGGAATTAGACGGCCGCGACTGCCGACGCACGGTCCGCATGGATGGCGAAGATCCGGTCGAACCCGCCGACCTCCAGCACTTCGCGGACATTCGGCTTCAGGGCGGCGAGCGCGATCTTGCCCTTGGCCCCTTCCACCCGCTTGGCGACGACGAGCAGCGTGCGAAGCCCGGCACTGCTGATGTAGTCGAGCTGCGACAGATCGAGCACCAGCCGCGTATGGCCGCGATCGATGATGCCGATCAGCGAATCTTCGACCAGCTTGGCCGAACTGATATCGAGTCTGCCGTTCGGCGTCACAATGACGACACCGTTTTGGCTTTCCTGCTGCAGGTTCATTGGCAATGATCCCCCTGTCGCGGTGGCATTCCGCCCCGCAACCCCCTTGAAGCGTGCCGGCCCACTATACTTGCAGTGGACGGTCCGCGGAAGCGAATGCGCCGGCCCATCCGACGCAGGCGAATGATGAGGCACGAATGCCCGCACGAACGATCAAGATCGGCCATAGCTTCGATGATCTGCGCCCAATCGCCGAATTCGTCGAGACCTTCTGTGCCGAGGAAGGGGTGCCGGACGATGCCGCGTTCCACCTGGCGCTGGTGATCGAGGAAGCCGCGAGCAACGTCATCCGCCACGGCTTTGCCGACCATGCCGGCGACGGCTCGGTATCGATCGAGCGCCAGGGCGACTCGGTTACCGTCGAGATCGTCGATGACGGGCCGGCCTTCGATCCCCTCACGGTTCCCCCGCCCGACCCCGACCAGCCGCTGATGGAACGCGAGATCGGCGGCCTGGGCGTCGAGATGATGCGGCGCATGACCGATCGCCAGACCTATCGTCGCGACGCCGGCCGCAACCGGCTGACGCTGGTCAAGCAGATCTGAACCGGGGCCGCCGTCGGGAGGCAACCGAGAAGCGCAGGACGAAGGCGGGCCGGGCCCGCCTTCGCCGCGCCGATCAGCAGGGGCAGGCGTTCATCGGCAGCGGCAGGGCCGTGTCCGACGTGGTCGGCACGATGCAGATCGTGCCGGCCGTCAGGACGTTGATCGTGCCGGAGAGATAGCGGTCGACCTGCACGGCACAGGTTTGCGCGGCCGGGCTGCAACCGCCGGACCAGGTGCCTCCGTGGGGCAGGTTCTGGAAAGCGGTCCGGACCTCCCCGCTCGGCCCGCCGGCATCGCGGATCTGGATATCGACCGGCCCGCCGGTGCAGTTGCGCACCGTCACCGGTGCGGCGAACGCCGCCCCGATCGTCAAACTCCCGATCGTCAAACTCATGGCCAGCGCGGCTGCGGCGGCAAGCGGCATGTTCATCGGACACCCTCCATGATCGGTGGTCGGAAACTCCGGACCGGCGGTCCACGTTCCCTGCCCCGCCTTTCGACCCGGCCACGCCGCCTGCTTCGAGGCATCGCCGCGCCCTGAAACGAAACACCCCGCCCGTCTGGGACGGGCGGGGTGCGGTATCCGGCTGGAGCGGTGGGATCGGGGTCAGCGCGTCTCGACGAGGCGCTGCCACCAGCCCTTGCGCGGCGGCCGCGACGGCTCTGCCGCAGCCGGTTCCGCCGCCGCGGCGACGGGCTCCGACTGCCCGGCCTCCGCAACGGCGACCGGTTCCGCCGGCACGGCAGGCTCCGCGGGGGCGGTGGGCTCCGCGGGAGCGGTGGGCTCCGCGGGAGCAGTGGGCTCCGCGGGGGCGGTGGGCTCCGCGGGAGCAGTGGGCTCCGCGGGAGCAGTGGGCTCCGCGGGAGCAGTGGGCTCCGCGGGAGCGGTGGGCTCCGCGGGAGCAGTGGGCTCCGCGGGAGCGGTGGGCTCCGCGGGAGCGGTGGGCTCCGCGGGAGCGGTGGGCTCGACCGGGAGTGGCTCGGAAACGACCGGCTCCGGGACGACCGGGGCGGCTGCAGCCGGCCCGGCTTCCAGCGACTCCGGCACCGAGGCTTCCGCCACCGGGGCTTCCGGCACCGGGGCTTCTGTCACGGGCGCTTCCGACCCGGGCTGCTCGGGCGTGGGCGGCTCGGGCGTGGGCTCGGGCGCCGCGGCCTCCGGCTCGGTCGGTGCCGACGGCTCGGGCCGCGGCTCCGGCACCGTCGCGGCAACCGACGGCTCGACCGGCGGCAGGGTCGATCGCCAGGGATCGTCGACCGGATCCTCGGCGGCGCCGGCCGCCGGCCGGACGACCGTGCGTTCCTGGTCGATTTCCATGGCCTCGAACAATGCCTCGACCGCATCGCGGGTGTTGAGCGGCGGGCGGATCATCGCCGGGCGGGCGGCCGCTGCCTCCGGTGCGGGCTCCGGCGCCGCCTGCGCCTCGGCTGCGGCCGGGGTGCCGGCCTCGCCGTTCTCGGGCGATGCCTCGTCCTCGCGCCGGGTGCGCCGCCGACCGCCGCGGCGGCCGCGCCGCCGCCGACGCCGGGCCTGCTGGTCCTCGTCGTCGCCGCCTTCCGCCGCTTCCGGGCCGTCCTCGCCCTCTTCGCCGTCCTCCGAGGACGCATCCTCGGCGGTGGCGGGCTCGGCCGCCGCGGCCGGGCGCAGCCCGTCCTCGGGACGATCGTCGTCCTGGGCATGCTCGCCGGCCGGCGCCGCATCGGGCCTGGCCTGCTCCTCGCCCGCGGCGGCCTCGTCCCCCTGCGGCCGGTCATCCCGGCGGCGACGGCGGCGGCGACGGCGGCGGCCGCCATCCTCGTCCTCGCCGGCACCTTCAGTCGGGGTGGGCTCGCTCTCGGCCGCGGCCGGCTGAGATGCGGCCTCCTCGGCCTCCTCCTCGTCCGTCACGTCCTCGTCGGCGATGTCGAGGTCGTCATCCTCGGGAATGATCGGCAGCGGCGCCGGCAAGGGCGGCGCATCGCTCGCCGCCCGCACGCGCAGCCGCTCCAGCCGGTAGTCCGGCGGGATCAGCGCGTCGTCGCGGTCGATGAACACCTCGAAGGCATAGCGGCGCTCGATGTCCGACAGGGTCGCGCGCTTCTGGTTCAGCATGTAGAGCGCGACCGAGGTGGGCACGGTCACCCGGATCTCGGCGCTGCGCCGCCGCAGCCCCTCTTCCTCGATCGCGCGCAGCACATGCAGCGCGGTCGATTCCGTCGACCGGATATGGCCGGTGCCGCCGCAATGCGGGCAGGGCTGGGTCGAGGTCTCGAAAATGCTGGGACGCAGGCGCTGGCGCGACAGCTCGAGCAGGCCGAAGGGGCTGATCCGCCCGATCTGGATGCGCGCGCGGTCGACCTTCATCGCCTCCTTCAGGCGGCGTTCGACCGCGTGCTGGTTGCGGCCCTCCTCCATGTCGATGAAGTCGATGACGATCAGGCCGGCCAGGTCGCGCAGGCGCAGCTGGCGGGCGATCTCGTCCGCCGCCTCCAGGTTGGTGCGGTACGCCGTCTCCTCGATGTTGCGCTCGCGGGTCGAGCGGCCGGAGTTGACGTCGATCGCGACCAGCGCCTCGGTCGGGTTGATGACGATGTAGCCGCCCGACTTCAGCTGGACGACCGGGCTGTGGATCGCATCGATCTGCTGGTCGATCTGGAAGCGGTTGAACAGCGGGATGCCGGGATCGCGATACGGCTGCACGCGCTTGGCGTGGCTCGGCATCAGCATCCGCATGAAATCCTTGGCCTCGCGATAGGCGTCCTCGCCTTCGACCAGGATTTCCTCGATGTCGCGGGAATAGAGGTCGCGGATCGCCCGCTTGATCAGCTTGCCTTCCTCATAGACCAGGGCCGGCGCCGTCGACTGCATCGTCAGGTCGCGGATCTCGTCCCAGAGCCGCAGCAGGTATTCGAGGTCGCGCTTGATCTCGGCCCGGCTGCGCTCGCTGCCCGCGGTGCGGACGATGACCGAGGTGCCGTCGGGCAGCTGCATCTCCTCGATCAGCGACTTCAGGCGGCGGCGGTCGACGGGGTTGACGATCTTGCGCGAGACGCCGCCGCCGCTGCGGCCGGCATTGGGCATCAGCACACAGTAGCGGCCGGCCAGCGACAGGTAGGTGGTCAGCGCCGCGCCCTTGTTGCCGCGCTCTTCCTTGGTGACCTGGACCAGCAGGATCTGCCGGCGCTTGATGACTTCCTGGATCTTGTACTGGCGGGTGCTGCGCTGGCGCCGGCGCCGCACGTCCTCCAGCTCGTCGCCGCCCAGGGTCTCGATGGCGGCTGCGGCCTCGACCCGCTCGGCCTCTTCCTCGGCGGTCGGCGCCGGCGCGGCCTCCAGGGCCTCTTCCGGCTCGCCGGACTGCGTCTCGTCGTCGCCGGCCGGCCGGCCCGATGCGTCCCCGCCGCCATCCTGGTCGGTCTCGTACCGGCCGATCGGCTCGGAACGGAGGCTCGGAACGGACAGGCCTTCGGCCGTCGGCATCGCCGGCGGCGGGCGGGTCGCGTCGTCGGCGCCCTTGCTCGAATCGGCCGCGTCCGTCGCGGCGTACTCGTCACCGGCCGGGGCGCCCCAGATCGGCTCGGCGCCGGGCTGCGGCTCGATCGCCCCGCCGGACGAGGCACGACCGTCGGTCGCGCTCGGGTCGGCAGGCTCGCCTTCGGGCGAAGCCGCTTCGGCCCGATCCTGGCCCGAATCGTCCTGGCCCGAATCGTCCTGGCCGGACCACGTCTGCTCGGGCTGCTCGCGTTCGTCCCGCTGTTCCGCGCGGTGGTCCCAGGCGGCGGCGTCCGACGCCGCCTCGGCATCGCCGCCCGCATCCGCACCGCCCGCGTCCCGCTCGCCGTCGCCCGCGTCGTTCGACGCGGCCTCACGGCCACCGCCGTCGCGACCGCCGCGCCGCGGCCGGCGCGAGCGCCGGCGGGGCTCGGCGTCGAACTCGTCGTCGTCCTCGTCGGCGGCGGCATGCTCGGCCAGCAGCGCCTCGCGGTCGGCGACCGGGATGCGGTAATAGTCCGGATGGATCTCGCTGAACGCCAGGAAGCCGTGGCGGTTGCCGCCATACTCGACGAACGCCGCCTGGAGCGACGGCTCTACCCGGGTGACCTTGGCGAGATAGATATTCCCTTTGACCTGCTTCTTGGTGGACGTCTCGAAATCGAACTCTTCCAGACGGCTACCGGAAAGGATGACCACCCGTGTTTCTTCGGGATGGGTGGCATCGATCAACATACGCTTGGCCATACGGCGTGGACTCCGCACAGCGCCCCGCCCGGTCCGCGCGAATGACGGACAGGAAGGCGCCGAGATTGTCGAAGCGGGCTCTGCCGGGGGCCACGACGCCGAACGACACGCGACAGCAGGTCATGGCGGGGCTCCCTTCTGGCAGGCCGGCCGAACGCATCGGTCGGCGGCTTCTTGGTTTCGGACGGTCATCGCAGGGATCCTCGGTCCGCAAGGCGGTCGCCGCCGGCCACCGGGGCCCAAGCGGAACGCCACCGCAACGGACGCCTCAGTCGGGCACTTCCCGGCAATCGGCGGACTGCGACTTTTTCGCAACAATAGAATACAGCCGCGCGCCATGATTCACAACCGATCATTCGGCAGGGGTATAGGAGGGCGCGGCCGGGGAACCTGCCGCCGATATGCCGCATTGTTGCGGCAGTAGACTTGAACCAAATACTTTCGACGCCCGACGAGCAGCCAACCGCCCATGTTCCGGATCGTCCGCCTCTTCCTGTTTACCCTGCTGGCCCTCGGCGCCGTCGCCGCGGGCGCGGGCTATTTCGCCTTCCTGCACTACACCCGCGAGCTGCCCGACTATCAGCAGCTGGCAGCCTACGACCCGCCGATGGTGACCCGGGTGCAGGCCGGCGACGGGCGGATGCTGGCCGAGTTCGCGGTCGAGAACCGGGTGTTCGTGCCGATCGGCGCCATCCCCAAGCGGGTGATCTCCGCCTTCCTGTCGGCCGAGGACAAGAACTTCTATTCGCATCCCGGCATCGACCTGCAGGGCATCATCCGGGCCGCGATCCAGAACGCGCTGGCGCTCGGCAGCAACCGGCGGCCGATCGGCGCGTCGACCATCACCCAGCAGGTGGCGAAGAACTTCCTGCTGACCAACGAGGTGTCGTTCGAGCGCAAGCTCAAGGAAGCCGTGCTCGCCTATCGCATCGAGCAGGCCTTCAGCAAGGACCGCATCCTCGAGCTGTACCTCAACGAGATCTACCTCGGCTTCAACTCCTACGGCGTGGCGGCCGCGGCGCTCAATTATTTCAACCGGCCACTTGCCGAACTGACCGTCGCGGAGGCCGCCTACCTGGCGGCCCTGCCCAAGGCGCCCAACAACTATCATCCGCTGCGCCGGCCCGAGGCCGCCAAGGCGCGGCGCGACTACGTCATCGAGCGCATGGCCGAGGACGGCGTCATCACCCGCGAGGAGGCGACGGCCGCACTCGCCGCGCCGATCGAGATCCGCTCGCGCACCGAGGCCGAGGCGGTCCGGGCCGACGTCTTCGCCGAGGAGGTGCGGCGCGAGCTGATGCGCCAGTTCGGCGAGAAGGCGGTCTACCGCGGCGGCCTCAGCGTCCGGGCGACGCTCGACCCGGTGATGCAGGGCCACGCCGAGGCCGCGTTCCGGGAGGGCCTGGTCGCCTATGACCGGCGCCACGGCTGGCGCGGACCGATCGCCCGCATCGCCGTCGCCGGCGACGGGCGCGGCGATGCCTGGAAGCCGCTGCTGGCCGCCCAGGCCGCCCCGCCGGGCTTGGCGCCGTGGTCGCTGGCCGTCGTCCTGGCGGTGGCCCCGGCCGAGGCCCGGATCGGGCTCGGCGACGGCACGCGCGGCCGGATCCCGCTCGAGGAGCTGCGCTGGGCACGCGAGTCGAAGGACGACCAGAGGCTGGGCCCGGCCGTCCGCGGCGCCCAGGACGTGCTGGCGGTCGGCGACGTGATCGCCGTCGAGCGCGTCGCCGCCGCGGCCGCGCAGGCACGCCCGGCCCGCGGCCGGCCGGCCGCCGCCGAGCCGGCCGAGACCGACCGCTTCACCCTGCGGCAGATCCCCGACGTCTCCGGCGGGCTGGTGGCGCTCGACCCGCATACCGGCCGGGTCCTGGCGATGGTCGGCGGCTTCAGCTTCGAGGGCTCGCAGTTCAACCGCGCCACCCAGGCCCATCGCCAGCCCGGCTCGGCGTTCAAGCCGTTCGTGTACATGGCGGCGCTGGAAGCCGGCATCCCGCCCAACCAGATCATCCAGGACGCCCCGTTCATCTTCGATCCCGGCGGCGGGCAGGAGCGCTGGCGCCCCGGCAACGCCGACGGCCGCTTCCTCGGGCCCGTGCCCATGCGCGTCGGCATCGAGCGCTCGCGCAACCTGATGACGGTGCGCCTGGCCGAGCAGATCGGCATGGAGAAGGTGGCCGACGTCGCCAAGCGCTTCGGCGTCTTCGACGAGATGAACACCGCGCTCGCCATGGCGCTCGGCTCCGGCGAGACGACGCTGCTGCGCATGGCCACGGCCTATGCGATGATCGTCAACGGCGGACGCAAGCTGACGCCCACGATCATCGACCGGGTGCAGGACCGCGAGGGCCGGACCATCTTCCGCCACGACACGCGCGAATGCCCCGACTGCACCGCGCGGGAGTGGAACGGCCAGGCCCCGCCCGTCCTCAAGGATTCGCGGCCCCAGGTGATCGATCCCCAGTCCGCCTACCAGATGGTGTCGATGCTGGAAGGGGTGGTGCTGCGCGGGACCGCCGGCCGGCTGGCGGCGCTGCGGCGGCCGGTCGCCGGCAAGACCGGCACCACCAACGATGCCCTCGACGCCTGGTTCGTCGGCTTCTCGCCCGACCTGGTGGTCGCCACCTATGTCGGCTTCGACCGGCCGCGCACCCTGGGGCCCGGCGAGCAGGGCGGCACCGCCGCCGCCCCGATCTTCATGAACTTCATGGAACGCGCGCTGAAGGGCACGCCGGTGGTGCCGTTCCGCATGCCGCCCGGCCTGCGCCTCGTGCGCATCGACCGGACGACCGGCGCGCTCGCCAACCCCGGCGATCCCAACACCATCATGGAAGTGTTCAAGCCGGGCACGGAGCCGACCGCCGAGGGCCCGGCCTACGTCTCCGGCTTCCCGTCCGGCCCCTCCGTCCCGTTCGATCCGAGCCAGCCGGCCCCGCCGCGGCCGATCGCGCCGGTGTCGGCACCGAGTGGAATCTACTGAGCGTCGCCGCTATACAGGGCTCCCACCGATCGGGGCCCCTGGCCCCGCCCCATGGAAGGAACCCCGCGCATGCGCGCCGAACTGCAAGCAGACGTGGATGCGATCCGAGGATCGCTCACGCTGCTGAGGAGGCATCTTTGACTGGGATCAGGCACTCCGGCGTCTGGCCGAGCTCGATTCCCTCGTCGAAAACCCCGATCTCTGGAACGATTCCGCGCGCGCCCAGACGCTGATGCGCGAGCGCACCCAGCTTGCGGGTGCGATCGGCGAATGCCGGGATCTCGAGCGCGGCCTCGAGGATGCCATCACCCTGGTCGAGCTGGGCGAGGCGGAGGGCGATGCGGAGACGGTCGCCGAGGGCGAAGCCGCCCTGAAGGCGCTGCGCCAGCGCGGCGCCAAGGCCGAGCTCGCGACTCTCCTCAGCGGCGAGGCGGACCAGAGCGACGCCTACCTGGAGGTCCATGCCGGCGCCGGCGGCACCGAGTCGCAGGACTGGGCCGAGATGCTCCTGCGCATGTATGTGCGCTGGGCGGAGAAGCACGGCTACAAGACCGAGTGGATGGAGGAGAGCGAGGGCGAGCAGGCCGGCATCAAGTCCGCCACCGTCCGCATCGAGGGCCCGAACGCCTATGGCTGGCTGAAGACGGAGAGCGGCGTGCACCGGCTGGTGCGCATCTCGCCCTTCGACAGCGCCGCCCGCCGCCATACCAGCTTCGCCTCGGCCTGGGTCTTCCCGGTGGTCGACGACAAGATCGACATCCAGATCGACGACAAGGACCTGAAGATCGACACCTACCGGGCGTCGGGCGCCGGCGGCCAGCACGTCAACAAGACGGAAAGCGCCATCCGCATCACCCACGTGCCGAGCGGCATCATCGTCGCCTGCCAGGTCGACCGCTCGCAGCACCGCAACCGGGCCATGGCGATGGACATGCTGCGGGCCCGGCTCTACGAGGCCGAGCTGCAGAAACGCGAGGCCCAGGCGGACGCCGAGAACGCGCTCAAGACCGACATCGGCTGGGGCCACCAGATCCGGTCCTACGTGCTGCAGCCCTACCAGATGGTGAAGGACCTGCGCACGCAGGTGGAAACCTCCAACGTCGATGCCGTGCTCGACGGCGACATCGATGCCTTCCTGGAGGCGTCGCTGGCCTCCCGGGTCGGGGTCAAGCGCGACCAGCTCTGAGCCGGCGGCGCCGGCCCCTGCCCGTCAGTTCGGCGGGCGGGGGCCGTCCTGCCGGAAGGCCGGTGCCTCGCCGTTGGTCGCGCGCGGGTCGCCCGCCTCCAGGAACGGGAATATCTTGCGCAGGATGCCGGGGGCGAGCGCGCTCAGCGGGTTGACCGAGACCCCGGGGTCGTCGAGCGGCCCCGCGACCCGGAAGTTGGCCGCGAAGACCCCCTCGTCCCGGCCCCCGGCCAGCAGCGTGCCGAGGATCGGGATGTTTCCCAGCAGGTTGTTCAACGTATAGGCGGGCACCACCGTGCCCTCCATGTCGAGCGTCGAGGCGCGCGTGTCGACCACCCCTTCGAAGGTGCCGCCGATCGCGCCGCCATACATGCGCCCCTGGCGGGCGGTCAGCCGCCCGTCGGCCCAGACATAGTCGAAGCGCAGGTCCGAAAAGGGCAGCCCGTCGCCCTGGAGCAGGCTGACGAGCGAGGTCAGCGACAGCACACTCAGAAGCTTGGTGGCGGCCGGCGCCCGCACCATCCGGAAGTCCGAGCCCCGGACACTGCCGACGATGGCATCCCGGCCGGCCGCGCCACCCACCAGCCCGGTGACGCGCAGGCTACCGCCGCGGAAGCTGTCGCGGCCGGTCACGGTCGACAGCACCGCCCCGAAATTGTCCGTCTCCGCCTCCAGCCGGTCGCGGCCGTCGGGGCCGGGGGCCAGCGACACGGTCACGGCGCCCCCCTGGGACAGGCGGCCCCTGGCCTGGCCCCGGCGATGCCCCGTGGCATCGATCTGCAGGTCGGCGGCGACGCCCGTCAATGCCCGCCCGTCGCCCAGCAGCACCCGGTCGAAGCGCGCATCGAGCCGGACCGGCGTCGTTGCCGTCCCGCCCTTCTTGTCGCCCAGGCCGCCATCCAGGATCCGGCCGAGGTCGAGGACGGGCCCCTGCAGGCTGGCCGCATACCCCCCGCCCTGGGGGCGCACGCGCCCGGCCAGCTGGGTTTCGCCCAGGGTCGCGCGGGCGATGTCGAGCGTCCATGCCTTGCCGGCGAAGGATGCCTGGCCGTCGAACGCCAGCCCCGGGGCGGACAGGCGGATGGTCCGGATCGCCGTCAGGTCCCCGCCGTTGAAATCGAAGGCGAGGTCGGCCGAGCCGCGGACGCCGGGCGGCTTCGACCAGCCTGCCGGAGCGAGGTCGAGAGTGGCCGGCGTCAGGTCGGCCTTGAGCAGGACCTCGCTGCGACGCTCCCGGCGGCTGCGATAGGTCAGGTCGACGTCGGTCGGCCCGGTCAGCCACGGCGGATAGTCATGGCCGAAGCGGCGCCGGGCGGCATCGTCGAGCCGCCCCCGGGCGGTATATTCGCTGGGAATGGGCGCGTTGGCGGCAAAGACCTCGCGGCCGGTGACCTTGATCGGCACGTCGAGCAGCCGGCCGGTGCCGGAAGCTTCGAGCTTGTCCTTGTCGACCTCGAAGTTCAGGTCGGCATCGGTCAGGCGCCAGTCGTTGACGCCGGTCGGCATCGACCCGTTCCGGACCCCCGCCGTCACCCGCAGCCGGACATCGTCCATCTTCAGGGAATCGATCGCCGGGAAGGCGAAGGACATGCGCACGGTGGAATCGCCCGACACGTCCGCGGGCCGCAGGCCGAACCGCGCCAGGAAGCCGAGCCGCGGCCGGTCGATCACCTCCAGCGCCTCGCGCACCGGGCCGGCGGTGCCGGTCTCGATCAGGATCTGCTGGTCGCGCTTCTGGAAGTCGATCACCCGGACGGTGCTGCGCTCGACCCGGGTCTGGCGCAGCAGCGCGCCCCCGGCCAGGTCGAGCGTCAGCTGCTGGTCGTCGAAGCGGGCCTGCCCGCCGACCTGCCGCACCGGCGGCAGGCCCGGCATGTAGGTGACGGTCAATCCCTGATAGGAGAAGATGCCGTCCAGCCGCTCGACCCGCGGCTCGCCCTCGGGCGGCAGGGTGGCGGCGAAGCGGATCTGGGCGTCGCGCACGCCGCCGTCGGCGATGTTGGCGACCACCCAGCGCCGTCCGCCCGGGACCAGGGCGGCCGGCCACAGGCGCCACAGCGTGGCGGTCGGCATGTCCACCACCGCCATCTCCATCGCCACGCGGATCTCCGGCCGGCCCGTGCGAAGCCGGGCCAGGATGTCCGTCCCGATCCCCTCGGCCTGGCCGGTCACGGCGAGCGTGGGCCCGCCCAGGTCGACGAACAGGTCTTCCAGCACCACCTTCGCCTGGGCCGCGTCCCAGCGCAGCCGCCCGGTCGCGGCCGAGATGTCGAGAGCGCCGCCCGGAATGGCCGGATGGACGACCCGGCCGGCCCCGCCGGTCAGCTTCAGGCTGGCACCCCGGATGCGGTCCGGCAGGTTCAGGTCGAGCGTCGCTTCCACCCCGACCCGCATGCCGATCCCGGCGAGCGGCGCCAGTTCGGGCGCCAGCCTGGCGAACGCCGCCGGGTCGGGCACGTCGACGTTGAGGGTCAGTTCGGTGCCCCCGCCTTCGCGGCGATGGACGAAGGTCCCGTCGAGCCGCTGCAGGTGCCGTGCCCGGTCCCGCGCGCCGGGATCGGACGCGCCCGGGACGAGCGCGCCGAGGTCGACGGCGATGGACAGCGTGCCGTCGAGGCCGCGCTCGCCCCGGCGAAAGACGAAGTCGCCGTCGGGCAGGGTCCAGGTCCGCCCGGCCTTGTGGTCCTCCACGACGATGGTGGCGTCGCGCACGGACAGCTGGCGCAGCTGGCCGAGCGGGCCGCGGCGATGCGGCGGCGCCATCAGCTCGGCCAGCATCGACTCGACGACCGCCGGATCGCCCGGGCGATCGCCGGCGCCGCCGACATCGGCCCGGACGCTGCCGTCCAGGTCGCGCACCAGGTGCAGCCGCGGCTCCACCAGCTCGACCCTGGCCGGGGCGACCACGCCGCGCAGCAGCGTCTGCAGGCTGATCGACAGGGCCAGCGCCGGCACGGTCGCCACCACCTGCCCCTCCGTGCCGCGCGCCACGACGTTCTCCGCCCGCAGCTCGGGGTTGGCCGTCCAGCCCCGCCAGACGGCGATGGTGCGGCCGATCTCCACCTGCTGGCCGGCCGGGTCGGACAGGGCCTCCTCCAGGTAGGGGGTCAGGAACTCCAGTTCGATCGGGCCGGAGGACAGGCGCCAGGCGACCAGCGCGACGGCGATCGCCGCCCCGGCCAGCAACGCGCCCAGGAGCTCGAAGAGCAAGCGTGCCGAACGGCGAACCAAACCCGAACCACCTCCCGCAGCCCTCTACGCCCCGCTTGACCCTGAGGTCGGGCGAGGGGCAGTGTCCCCCGGCCTTTCAACAGGCCGGCCACGCATGCCTCTTCACGCCACGCTCGACGATCCGACACGCATTCCCGCCCCCGGCAATCCCGAACAGGCCGCGATCGGTCTGGAGCATTGGATTGAACGCGCATCGGACAGCGGCGATCCCGCTCTGCTCGAATTTGCCCGGGCGACCGCCAAGGATAGCACGGGCCGCGCCCTGCTGGCCGCCGTTTTCGGCGGCAGCCCGTTCCTGGGCGAGTGCCTGCTGGCCGAGATGGACTTCGCCCGGCGCCTCCTGGAGGACGGGCCCGCCGCGGCGCTGGCGATGGCCGAGAGCGAACTCGCCGGGCTCGACGAGGCCCGCGACGAAGAGCCGCTGCGCCGCGGCCTGCGGATCGGCCGGCGGCGCACCGCGCTGGCGGTGGCCCTCGGCGACATCGTCGGGCTCTGGCCGCTCGATGCGGTCACCGGGGCAATTGCCACCTTCGCCGAACGGGCCGTCTCGCTGGCCGTGCGCCACCTTCTGCGCGACGCCGCCCGCGCCGGCCACCTGGAGCTGCCCGACCCGGCCGAGCCCGACCGCGACTGCGGCTACTTCGTCCTCGGCATGGGCAAGCTCGGCGCGCGCGAGCTGAACTATTCCAGCGACATCGACCTCATCGTCTTCTTCGACGAGTCGCGGGTGCGCTATGTCGGCCGCGAGGACACCACCCGCTGCTTCGTGCGCATCACCCGCAAGCTGGTCCGGCTGCTGGAGGAGCGCACGCCGGACGGCTATGTCGCGCGCACCGACCTGCGCCTGCGGCCCGACCCGTCCTCGACCCCGATGGCGGTGTCGGTGCGGGCAGCCGAGTCCTACTACGAGAGCATGGGGCAGAACTGGGAACGCGCGGCCATGATCAAGGCCCGGCCGATCGCCGGCGACCTGGCGGCCGGCCGGCAGTTCCTGCGCTTCCTCGTCCCCTTCCTGTGGCGCCGCCACCTCGATTTCGCGGCCGTCCAGGATATCCATTCCATCAAGCGGCAGATCAACGCCCATCGCGGCGGCGCCACCATCGCGGTGGCGGGCCACAACCTGAAGCTCGGCCGCGGCGGCATCCGCGAGATCGAGTTCTTCGCCCAGACCCAGCAGCTGATCTGGGGCGGCCGCGACCCCTCGCTGCGCATGCCCCGCACCCTGGACGCGCTCGACGCCCTGGAGCGGGTCGGCCGGCTGGCGCCCGAGGCCAACCGGGAGCTGCACGCCGCCTACGAGTTCCTGCGCCGGGTCGAGCACCGCCTGCAGATGGTGGCCGACCGCCAGACCCACAGCCTGCCGACCGACGACCGCGAGCTGGAGGCGTTCGCCCGCTTCGCGGGATATCCCGACCGCCCGACGTTCGAAGCCGACCTGCTCGGCCATCTGGGCCGGGTCGAGACGCACTATGCGGCACTGTTCGAGAATTCGCCGTCGCTGGCGGCCGGCCCCGGCAGCCTCGTCTTCACCGGGCCGGAGCCCGACCCCGACACGCTCGCCACCCTGCGCGGGATGGGCTTCCGCGACCCGGCCAGCCTGTGGCCGGTGGTCAGCAACTGGCACCGCGGCCGCTACCGCTCGCTGCGCAGCCAGCGTGCGCGCGAGCTGCTGACCGAGCTGAAGCCGCAGCTCCTGGCGGCACTCGCCAAGGCGAGCGAGCCCGACGCCACCTTCATGCGCTTCGACGCCTTCCTGGCGGCCCTGCCGGCGGGCGTGCAGATCTTCTCGCTGTTCCAGGCCAATCCCTGGCTGCTCGACTTCGTGGCCCAGGTGATGGGCGGCGCGCCGCGCCTGGCCGAGCACCTCAACCGCCACCCGGTGCGCCTCGACGCGGTGCTGGCGGGCGGCTTCACCAACCCGCTGCCGGGGCCGGACGGCCTGTCGGCCGACCTGGCGCTGACCCTGACCCAGGCCCGCGACTTCGGCGACGCGCTCGACCTCGTGCGGCGCTGGGCCCACGACCAGCAGTTCCGGCTGGGCGTCCAGCTGCTGCGCCACGCGACCGACGGCGACCAGGCCGGGGCCGGCTTCTCGGCCATCGCCGAGACCGCGGTGGCCGGGCTGCTGCCGCTGGTCGAGACCGAGTTCGCCCAGGCCCATGGCCGCATCGCCGGCGGCAGCATGGTGGTGCTGGCGCTGGGCAAGCTGGGCGGGCGGGAGATGACCGTCGGCTCCGACCTCGACCTGGTCAGCCTCTACGAGACGCCCGCGGACGCCGAGGGCTCGGACGGCGCCAAGCCGCTGCCGGTCTCGACCTACTACATCCGGCTCAACGCCCGGCTGGTGAACGCGGTGACCGCGCCGACCGGCGAGGGCAAGCTCTACGACGTCGACATGCGGCTGCGCCCGTCCGGCAACAAGGGGCCGATCGCCGCCAGCGTCGAGGGCTTCGCCCACTACCACCGGACCGAGGCCTGGACCTGGGAGCACATGGCGCTGACCCGGGCCCGGCCGATCGCCGGCGACCCCGGCCTGGCGGCCCGGACCATGGCCGTGGTGCGCGAGATCCTGGTCCAGCCCCGCGACCCCGACCGGCTGCTGGCCGACGTCGCCTCGATGCGCGCCCGGATGCTCAAGGAGAAGCGGCCGACCGACCTGTGGGACGTGAAGCAGCGCCGCGGCGGCCTGGTCGACTGCGAGTTCATTGCCCAGTACCTGCAGCTGCGCCATGCGGCCCTTCACCCCGAGGTGCTGAGCGCCAACACCACCGATGCGCTGGCCCGGCTGGCGGCGGCCGGCTGCCTCGATGCCGCGGCCGCGGCCGATCTCGACCAGGCGATGCGGCTGTGGCGGCGGGTGCAGAGCTTCCAGCGCCTGACGCTGGGCGAGGCGACCGACATGGCCGGGGCCGGGGAAGCGCACCGCGCGGCCCTGGCCCGTTCCGCCGGCGCCGTTGACTTCGCCGGGCTGGAGCAGGAAATGTCGCGGCTGGCGGGGCTGGCGCACGGCCATTTCGTGCGACTGGTGGAAGAACCGGCCAGCCGCCTCGCCGTCCCCTCCCCCGCCAACGCCCTACCCGCGGAGCAGATCCCATGAGCGTCGACATCGGCAAAGCCGCCCCGGCCTTCACCATGCCCACCGACGGCGGCGGCAAGGTCAGCCTGGCCGCCCTCAAGGGCAAGCCGGTGATCCTCTACTTCTACCCCAAGGACGACACGTCGGGCTGCACCAAGGAGGCCTGCGGCTTCCGCGACGCCATGCCCGACTTCTCGAAGGTCGACGCCACCATCATCGGCGTCTCCAAGGACAGCGTCGCCAGCCACGACCGCTTCAAGGCCAAGTACGAGCTGCCCTTCATCCTGGCGTCCGACGCCGACACCGGGGTCTGCGAGAAATACGGCGTGTGGGTCGAGAAGAGCATGTACGGCCGCAAGTACATGGGCATCGAGCGCACCACCTTCCTGATCGACGGACAGGGCATCGTCCAGGCCCGCTGGAACAAGGTGAAGGTCGCGGGCCATGTGGAGGAAGTGCTGAAGGCGGTGCAGGAGCTGTAGCAGCCGGGCGGCGCGGCGGTACTTCCACCCCGCTCCCGGCATCCTGACGAAGCCTTCGGCCAGCGCTGCTGGTGCGAACAATTCGCAGGCGAATCGACGATCGCGCTTGACGCCGGGCTGGTGACGATTTATCGATTTCGTCACCATGCAGCGCACCATTGCCCGCCCCCAGCCGCGCCCCAGCCGCGAGCAGGTCAGGGCCCGTATCATCGCCAAGGCCGACGAATTGTTCCGTGCCCGCGGCTACGAGAAGACGACGATCGCCACGATCGCCGAAGAACTCGATATGTCCACGTCCAATATCTACAAGTTCTTCGCATCCAAGAATGCGGTGATCGAGGCGACCGCGGAACAGAGTATCGAGGATCTGCGCTCCACCGTGCTTCTGGCCGCACATGATCGCGGGACGGCGCTGGAACGGATAGAGAACATCACGCTGGCGATCGTGGAAAGTCACCGCCGCCGCTTCGAAAATGAAATCAATCTCTACGAACTGATCATCATGGCGAACGCCAAGAAGTGGGGATGCGTGCGGCGCTGGAAGAGCACCCTGCGCGACATCGTCGCCCAGCTGATCGAGGACGGGATCCGCACCGGGGAGTTCCGGTCCGTCGACTCGGGCCAGAGCGCCGAGATCATCCTGGATTCGCTGATGGTCTTCCTGCATCCGCTGTTCCTTTCGGAATGGAGCCCGGCGGAAACGGAACGGCGCGCTCGCGCACATGTGAAATTCATCGGGCGGGCATTGCAGTAGGGTCCGCCAGATTTTGGTAATGGAACCCTGGTTTCATCACCAGGGCCCGCCCCGCCGTCGCGGCGGAGGATGCAGGAACAGGAAGCGCACCGCCCGGCCATGGGCGGAAGCGGCTATCGAGACAACCAGGGACCAGATGCCCTGCAGCGGGGACGTCACCGTCATGAATCTTCGTGCCATCGCCATCCCGCTCGCCGCCGCGCTGCTGCTCGCCGCCTGCGACCAGGCGCCCAAGCAGCAGGCCGCGCCGCCACCGCCGCCGCCACCCGAGGTCGGCGTGGTGACGCTCGCCCCGCGCAAGGTCGACATCGTCACCGAGCTGCCGGGCCGCACCGCCGCCTTCCGCGTGGCGGAGGTCCGACCGCAGGTGAACGGCATCATCCTGAAGCGCCTGTTCGAGGAGGGCAGCCTGGTCGAGGCCGGCCAGCAGCTCTACCAGATCGACCCGGCCAGCTACCAGGCGGCCTACCAGAGCGCGCAGGCCGCACTCGCCCGCGCCAGCGCCCAGTCGACCGCGTCCCGCCTGCTGGCCCAGCGCTACAAGCCGCTGGTCGACGCCAAGGCGGTCAGCAAGCAGGACTACGACAACGCCGTCGCCTCCGCCCAGCAGGCCGCCGCCGACGTCGCCTCGGCCCGCGCCCAGATCGAGACCGCGCGGATCTCGGTCGAGTACACGAAGGTACTGGCGCCGATCGCCGGCCGCGTCGGGCGCTCGGCCGTGTCCGAGGGTGCGCTGGTGACCGCCAACCAGGCCGCCCCCCTGGCCACCGTCCAGCAGCTCGACCCGATGTATGTCGACGTCACCCAGTCGACCGCCGACCTCCTGCGCCTGCGCCGCCAGATGGAGGGCGGCCAGATGCAGACCGACGATTCCGGCCAGGCGCCGGCCCGGCTGGTGCTGGAGGACGGCTCGGAATACCCGCAGCCGGGCAAGCTGCTGTTCTCGGAAGTGACGGTCAATCCGGGCACCGGCTCGGTCACCCTGCGGGCGGAGTTCCCCAACCCCAAGGGGTTCCTCCTGCCCGGCATGTTCGTGCATGCCCGCATCCAGGCGGGTGCGGTGGCCGACGCCCTGCTGGTCCCGCAGCGCGGCGTCAGCCGCGACATGCGCGGCCAGCCGGTGGCGCTGGTCGTCGGCCAGAACAACAAGGTCGAGCAGCGCACGCTGACGGTCGACCGCGCCATCGGCGACCAGTGGCTGGTGACCGGCGGCGTGGCGGCGGGCGACCGCATCATCGTCGAGGGCGTGCAGAAGGTGCGCCCGGGCGCCGAGGTGCGGGTCGTCGCCGCCGGGGCGCCAGCCGCCCCGCGCCCGCAGCAGGGGGCCGCCCCGGCACCCGCGAAGTCGACCCCCGCGCCCGCGGCGTCGAACTGAGCCGGAAGGAGCCGTCATGGCCCGTTTCTTCATCGACCGGCCCGTCTTCGCCTGGGTCATCGCCATCACCATGATGCTGGGCGGCCTGCTCGCCATCATGACCCTGCCGATCGCCCAGTACCCGAACATCGCCGCCCCGCAGATCAGCATCTCGGTCACCTATCCCGGCGCGTCCGCGCGCACGGTGCAGGACACGGTCGTCCAGGTCATCGAGCAGCGCATGAACGGCATCGACGGCCTGCAGTACATGGCCTCGTCGAGCAGCGCGGACGGCAGCGTCGAGCTGATCCTGACCTTCGCCCAGGGCACCAACTCGGACATCGCCCAGGTGCAGGTGCAGAACAAGCTGCAGCTCGCCACCCCGCTCCTGCCCCAGGAGGTGCAGCAACAGGGCATCCGGGTGACCAAGGCCACCCGCAACTACCTGCTGATCGTCGGCTTCGTGTCGAAGGACGGCAGCATGAAGAACTACGACATCGCCAACTTCGTGGCCTCGACGGTGCAGGACCCGATCAGCCGCACCGCCGGCGTCGGCGACTTCCAGCTGTTCGGCTCGCAGTACGCGATGCGCATCTGGCTCGACCCGTCGAAGCTCAATAATTACGGCCTGACGGCGCTCGACGTGCTGGCGGCGGTGCGCGCGCAGAACGTCCAGGTGTCGTCCGGCCAGCTCGGCGGGGCGCCCGCCACCCAGGGCCAGCAGCTGAACGCCACCATCATCGGCTCGACCCGGCTGCAGACGCCCGAGCAGTTCGACGCCATCGTGCTGCGCGTCAACACCGACGGCTCGCAGGTGCGCCTGGGCGACGTCGCCCGCAGCGAGCTCGGCGCGGAAAGCTACTCGTTCGACACCCGCTATGTCGGCAACCCCGCCGCGGGCCTGGCCATCAAGCTGGCGACGGGCGCCAACGCGCTCGATACCGTCAAGAACATCCAGAAGACGATCGAGGGCCTGCGGCCCTTCTTCCCGCCGGGGCTGGAGGTCATCTACCCGATCGACCAGACGCCGTTCATCCGGCTGTCGATCGAGGAGGTGCTGAAGACCCTGGGCGAGGCGATCGTGCTCGTCTTCCTGGTCATGTTCCTCTTCCTGCAGAACTTCCGGGCGACGCTGATCCCGACCATCGCGGTGCCGGTCGTGCTGCTCGGCACGTTCGCGGTCCTGTCGGCCTTCGGCTACTCGATCAACACGCTGACCATGTTCGCGGTGGTGCTGGCGATCGGCCTGCTGGTCGACGATGCCATCGTCGTCGTCGAGAACGTCGAGCGCGTCATGTCCGAGGAGGGTCTGTCGCCGCGCGAGGCGACGCGAAAATCCATGGGCCAGATCCAGGGCGCGCTGGTCGGCATCGCCATGGTGCTGTCGGCGGTGTTCGTGCCGATGGCCTTCTTCGGCGGCTCGACCGGCGTCATCTACCGGCAGTTCTCGATCACCATCATCTCGGCCATGGTCCTGTCGGTGCTGGTGGCGATGATCCTGACGCCGGCCTTGTGCGCGACCATGCTGAAGCCGGTCCAGAAGGGCCACCACCAGGCCAGGCGCGGCTTCTTCGGCTGGTTCAACCGCGGCTTCGACAGCGCCAACCGCGGCTACCAGGCGACCGTCGGCTACATCGCCCGGCGCACCCTGCGCTTCTTCCTGCTCTATGGCCTGATGATCGCCGGCGTCGTCGTCCTCTACGGCCGGGTGCCCTCGTCCTTCCTGCCGGCCGAGGACATCGGGCAGATGTTCGTCCAGATCCAGACGCCGCCCGGCGCGACCATGGAGCGCACCCAGGCGGTGGTCGACCAGGTGGTCGACTACCTCAACAACGACGAGAAGGCCGTCGTCGAGGGCACCTTCTCGGTGGTCGGCTTCAGCTTCGCCGGGCGCGGCCAGAACGGCGCCATCATCTTCGCCCGCCTGCGCGACTGGTCCGAACGCCCGACGCCCGACCTCCGGGTGCAGGCCCTGGCGCAGCGCACCATGGCCCGCATGTCCCAGGTCAAGGACGCGATCATCTTCGCCATTGCCCCGCCGCCGGTGCCGGAGCTCGGCAACGCCACCGGCTTCGACTTCCAGCTCCAGGACCGCGCCGGCCTCGGCTACGAGCAGATGCTGGCCGCGCGCAACCAGCTGCTGGGGCTGGCGCGGCAGCGGCCCGAGCTGGTGGGCGTGCGCCCGAACGGGATCGAGGACGCGCCGCAGTTCCAGCTGGTCATCGACCGAGAGCGGGTGAGCGCGCTGGGGCTGTCGATCGCCGACGTCAACAACACCATGTCGGCGGTGTGGGGGTCGGCCTACGTCAACGACTTCATCGATCGCGGCCGGGTCAAGCGGGTCTATCTGCAGGGCGACGCGCCGGCGCGGATGATGCCGGACGACCTCAACAAGTGGTACGTGCGCAACGCGTCCGGCCAGATGGTCCCCTTCTCCGCCTTCGGATCGGCGAAGTGGACGACCGGCCCGCAGAAGCTGGAGCGCTACAACGGCGTGCCGTCCTTCAACATCCAGGGCAACGCCGCCCCGGGCAGGAGCTCGGGCGAGGCGATGGCGGTGATGGAGGAGCTGGCCCGCCAGCTGCCGTCCGGCATCGGCTACGAATGGACCAACCTGTCCTTCGAGGAGAAGGCGGCCGGGGCCCAGGCGCCCGCCCTCTTCGCCATCTCGCTGATCGTCGTCTTCCTGTCGCTGGCCGCGCTCTACGAGAGCTGGTCGGTCCCCTTCGCGGTCATGCTCGGGGTGCCGCTCGGCATCCTGGGCGCGGTCGGGGCGGCGGTGCTGTTCAAGCTGTCGAACGACGTCTATTTCCAGGTCGGCCTGCTGACCACCATCGGCCTGTCGGCCAAGAACGCGATCCTGATCGTGGAGTTCGCCAAGGAAGCCTACGACCGCGGTGTCAGCGCGTTCGACGCCGCCCTGCAGGCGGCCGGCCAGCGGCTGCGCCCGATCCTGATGACCTCGCTCGCCTTCATCCTGGGCGTGACACCGCTCGCCATCTCCAAGGGGGCCGGCTCGGGCGCACAGAACGCGATCGGCATCGGCGTGATCGGCGGCATGCTGACCGCCACCTTCATCGCGATCTTCCTGATCCCGATGTTCTTCGTGGTGATGATGAAGCTGTTCCGGGTGACGCCGGCCATCCATCGGCATGCGTCCGAGAAGGGGCCCGACAAGGCGCCCGAACTTGCCATGAGCGGGGATTGACCATGCCGAAGTCCTTCCTTTCGCTCGCCGCCATGGGGGCGGTGCTGGCCGGATGCTCGCTGGCCCCGGCCTACGACCGGCCGGCAGCACCGGTCGCCTCCTTCTGGCCGTTCGGCTCCGGCGAGGAGCGGCCGGCTGTGGACGCGGCCACCGCCCGCACGCCGCCCGCCGCCGACATCGGCTGGCGCAGCTTCTTCCAGGACCAGCGCCTGCAGAGGCTGATCGACGCCGCGCTGGCCCACAACCGCGATCTGCGCATCGCCGCCCTCAACGTCGAGGCGGCGCGCGCCCAGTACCAGATCGAGAGCGCCGACCAGCTGCCGCGCGTCGACGGCACCGGCCAGGGCAGCATGCAGCGGACGCCGGGCGAGCTGTCGCAGCGCGGCCGGGCCACCACCAGCCACAGCTACAGCGTCGGGCTCGGCATCACCGCCTACGAGGTCGACCTGTTCGGCCGGGTGCGGAACCTGCGCGACGCGGCTCTGGAGAGCTATTTCTCGCTCGACGAGACCCGCACCGCCGCCCAGATCGCACTCGTCTCCCAGGTCGCCAATGCCTACCTGACCCTGCTGGCGGACGCCCAGCTGCTGCGGCTGACCCGCGAGACCCTGGCGAGCCAGCGCGAATCCTACGAGCTGACCCGGGCCAGCTACGACCGCGGCGTCGCGACCGAGCTCGATCTGCGCCAGGTCGAGACCCTGATGCGCACCGCCGAAGCCAACATCTCGGTCTACAACCGGCGGCTGGCCACCGACCGCAACCAGCTGGAATTCCTGACCGGGCAGCCGCTGCCGGAGGATTTCGTGGCCACCCTCGGCGACGGCGGGGCGCTCGACCGGCAGGACATGCTGGCGGACCTGCCGGCCGGGCTGCCGTCTGACCTGCTGGAGCGCCGCCCCGACATCCGCGCGGCCGAGCACGACCTGCGCGGGGCCAACGCCAACATCGGCGCGGCCCGGGCCGCCTTCTTCCCGCGGATCACCCTCACCGCCGGCCTCGGCACCGCCAGCACCAGCCTGGGCGGCCTCTTCGGGGGCGGGTCGGGCACCTGGAACTTCCTGCCGTCGATCTCGGTGCCGATCTTCGATGCCGGCGCCAACCAGGCCAACCTCGACCTGGCCCGGGTCCGCCGCAACATCCAGGTCGCGAGCTACGAGCGGGCGATCCAGACTGCCTTCGGCGAGGTCGCCGACGCGCTCGCCATCCGCGCCACCTACGACACGCAGATCCGCTCGCAGGAGGCCCTGGTGGCGGCGAACCAGGAGAGCTTCCGCCTGGCCGAGCTGCGCTACCGCAGCGGCATCGACAGCTACCTCGCGACGCTGGTCAACCAGCGCGCCCTCTACCAGTCGCAGCAGGACCTGATCCAGATGCGTCTGGCCCGCCTCTCCAACCTGGTCGTGCTCTACAAGGTGCTGGGCGGCGGCTGGACCGCGGAGACGACGGCCGGCCCGCCCGCACCCCTGGCCGCGCCGCCGACCATGCTGGACTCGGTGCTGAACCGGCGCTGAGGCGGCCGGCCGGTCGCCCTACCCTTCGTGGAAGCCCTACCCTTCGTGGAAGAAGGGATCGGGAAGGGACGGGTTGCGGAGCTTGGCCGCCGCCCCGGCCCCGGCGACCGGAAGGCCGGCCGGGTCGAGCAGGCCGAGCTGCACCAGGACGTTCGCCTGGTCCCACAGGATGTGCTCGTAGGAGACCTTGCCTTCGTCGATGCCGACGATGACGACGAAGACCACTTCGACGTGCCGGCCGGTCGGCTCCACGCCGGGCAGCATCCAGTCGATCCGGGTGGTGTGCGTGAAGGAGATGATGAGCTCGTCGACGAGCCGCTCGTCGCTGTAGGTGCGGGAGATCGGCTCGAACTTCACGTCGGGCGGAAAGAACTGGCCGATCAGGCGGTTGGCGTAGAAGGTCCGCACGCCGGCGGTGCCCTGGCCGCCGACCATCGTCGGCACGTTCACGATGTGCGGGTCGTCCGACATGGTGGCCAGCGTCCGGTCGAGATCGCCGGCGAGCTCGGCCTCCATGTGGGCACCGAAGATCGCGTCGAGCTTCTTCGTCAACATCGGATCCGTCATGAGCGGCGCTCCATGGGACTGGCCGAACAGAAGGGTGCCGCCCGCCGCGACGACGGCAAGGGCGACAAGGTCTCGTCGCGTGACGTCCACCACGGGGGACCCTTTCTTCATCGAGGCTCGCCGAATGATGGCGAGACGCCACGAAGAATGACGCGTTCGTCGGCATCGCGTCCATAGCGATGCTGAGTGCCCCCGGCCATGGCCGGGGGGCACCGACCTCAGTGGGCGCCGGCCCAGCCGTCGCGGCGCGGGTCGGAGGCGGCCATGCGCACGCCGCTTTCGCCGACCACGCGGATCGCCTCGACGCTGCACGGGCCCTCGAAGTCGCCCACCACCTTGACGGCGTGGCCCAGCGCCTTCAGCCCCTCGATCGTGTCCGCCCCGACCCCGCGCTCGACGGTGAGCGCGCCGTCGCCGCCATGGGGATGGTTCGCCTCCTGCCCCGCCTGGCTGCTCGACCAGCGCGGCGCCTCCACCGCCTGCTGCGGATCGAGGCCGAAATCGATCATGCCGACCAGGACCTGCAGGTTGACCTGCACCTGGTTGTCGGCGCCGGGCGTGCCCAGGACCGCCCACAGCTTGCCATCCTTGAGGATGACCGGGGCGTTCATGGTGTGGCGCACGCGCCGGCCCGGGGTCAGCAGGTTGGGGTGGCCGGCGTCGAGGTGCCAGTAGCACATGCGGTTGTTCATCAGGATGCCGGTGTCGCCGGCCGTCACGCCCGAGCCGAAGGCGGAGTTGATGCTCTGGATCGCCGACACCGCGTTGCCGTCGCGGTCGACGACGCAGAAATAGGTGGTGTCGCCGTCCGCCCGCTCGCCCCGGACCGGCAGGTCGGCCGCCCGCGCCGGGTCGATGCCGGCCGCGAGTTCCGCCGCGTAGCCGTCCGACAGCAGCCGGTCGATCGGGATCGAACGGTCGCGCGGGTCCTGGCCGTGGCGCTCGCGGTCGACGAAGGCGCGCTTCTTGGCCTCGACCATGCGGTGGATCAGGGCGGGCGTGGCCCAGCCGAGTGCGGCCAGGTCGGTGCCCTCCAGGATCTTCAGCATCTGCAGCATGGTGAAGCCGGTGGAGTTGGGCGGGGTCTGCCGCACCTCGTGGCCGCGATAGGTGACGGCGACCGGCGCCACTTCCTCCGCCTGGCATCCGGCGAGGTCGGCCGCGTCCAGCAACCCGCCCGCCGCGGCGACGCCGGCCGCGATCCGCTTCGCCAGCGCGCCGCGATAGAAGCTCTCCGCGCCCTCGCGGGCCAGCGCCTCCAGGGTTGCCGCCAGCTCCGGCTGCCGCACCAGGCCGGCCAGGGCCGGCGGCGCACCGCCTTCGCCCAGGAAGCGGGCGGCGCTGTTCGCGTCCGGCGCCAGGCGGTGGCGGTTCTCGCGGGCGAAATGACGATAGGCGTGGGTCGCGGCGAAGCCGTCGGCGGCGGCCGTTATGGCGCCGCCGAAGAGGCCGGCCCAGGGCCGCGCGCCCAGCGCCGCATGCATCGCCGCCAGCCCGGCCAGGCTGCCGGGGGTGGAGATGGCGAGCGCCCCGAAGTTGGGGATGCCGCCCGGCAGCGCCCGGTAGTGCTCGGCCGTCGCCGCGGCCGGCGCGGCGCCGGTGCCGTTGAAGATCCGCGAGCGGCCGGTGCGGCCGTCGAAGGCATGGTAGAAGCCGTCGCCGCCCAGGCCCGACATGTGCGGCTCGACCACGCCCAGCGCCAGCGCGGTCGCCAGCGCCGCATCGACCGCGTTGCCGCCGGCGCGCAGCACGTCGAGCCCCGCCTGGGTCGCGACCGGGTGGTTGCTGGCGACGGCGCCGTTGCGGCCCATGATCAGCGGGCGGTGGCTGCGGATGGCGGGCGGGGTCATGGGGCGTTCTCCTGGGTCTTCTCTATGCGGTGTGACGATGCGGACGGCGGCGGCGCGCCCGCGCTATCCTGGGCGGCCGATGAGCGTCCTTGCCGCCTGTTCCAGCCTGTTCCTCGCCGCCTTCCTGGCCGCGACCATCCTGCCGCTGCCGTCGGAAGCGGGGCTGGCGGCACTGCTGGCGAGCGGGACGGCGTCTGCCGCCCTGCTGGTCGCGGTCGCGACCGCGGGCAACGTCCTGGGCTCGGCCGTCAACTGGCTGCTCGGCCGGCTGGCCGCGCGCCTGCGCGACCGGCCCTGGTTCCCGGTCGACCCGGCCCGCTTCGCCCGGGCCGAAGCGTGGTTCCGGCGCTGGGGCGTGTGGTCGCTGCTGCTCGCCTGGGTCCCCGTCGTCGGCGACCCGCTGACGCTGGCAGCGGGCGCGCTCGGCGTGCGCTGGTGGCCGTTCCTGGCGCTGGTCACCATCGGCAAGGCCGCGCGCTACGCCCTGGTCGCTGCCGGCACCGCGGCACTGGCCTAGCCGCTCAGAAGCGGTCCGGCCGGTAGGGGGTGAGGTCGACCAGCGAGGGACGGCCGGCGACGATGTCGGCCACCAGGCGGCCGCTGATGCCGCCCAGCGCCAGGCCGATATGGTCGTGGCCATAGGCGAAGACGACGTTGGCGAACCTGGGCGAGCGGCCGATCACCGGCAGCGAGTCCGGATGCGACGGGCGCGGCCCCATCCACTGGGTCCTGCTCTCGGCCCGCAGGCCCGGCAGGAAGTCCATGGCCCGGCGCTGCACCATCTCGGCGTAGCGCATGTCGGCCGGCTGGTCGGGGTGGGCGAACTCCGCCACCCCGGTCGCGCGGACCCCCATGTCCATCTGCGTCACCGCGATGTAGCGGTCGGCCGACATGATCGCCGCCCGCAGGCTGATGCCGGGGTCGGTGAAGACCGTGTGGTAGCCGCGCTCGGCCTCGATCGGGGTGCTGGTGCCGAGCTGGCGGGCCAGCGTCTTCGACCACACCCCGGCCGCGACCACGAAGCGGTCGGCCGCGTGCCGGCCGCTGTCGGTCTTGACCGCCACCGGCCCGTTCGGCCCCATCTCGAACCCGCGCGCCGCCTCGCGCAGGAAGCGGCCGCCGCGGCGCTCGAAATGCCGGGCCAGCGTCTCGGTCAGGCGCCCGGGGTCGGTGACGTGGGCCAGGCGCGGGAAGTGCACGGCATGCTTCACGGACGGGGTCAGGGCCGGCTCCATCTGGCGGGCCTCGTTGCCGTCCAGCACCTCCATCGCCACTCCGCGGCGGCGGCGGATGTCGAGCGCGTACTGGGAGCCGGCGAAGGCCTCGTCGCTCTCCCAGGTCATCAGCAGGCCGGAATAGTCGATCAGCTCCTCCGCGCCCGCATCCTCGATCAGCGGCGCGTAGCCTTCGTGCAGCCGGCTCAGCAGGGCCTGGCGGGCGTCGGCGATCTCTTCGATGCGGCTCGGCCGGGCGGCCGCGATGAAGCGCGCGAACCAGCCGGCGGCGGCCGGCACATGGCCCCAGTGCAGCTTCAGCGGGCCGTTCGAATCGAACAGCATCTGCGGCACCTTCTTCAGCACGCCCGGCATGGCGGCCGGCACGCAGGACGCCCAGCCGAGGTTGCCGGCATTGCCGAACGAGGCGCCGTTGCCGGCCCCGCGCGGGTCGAGCAGGGTCACCGAATGGCCGTCGCGCTGCAGGTAGAGGGCGCAGGACACACCGACGATGCCGGCACCGATGACGATGACCTGCCCCGGGGCAGTGGGGGCGGTGGTGGCGGCGGCGTTCATGGACCTACTCCTCGGGCGGCGGGTACGGGTGCGGGCAGGAAGGGCTCGGGCTTCAGGGCATCCGGCGCATCGATCGCACGATCGAAGACCACCTGGCCACCGACGATCGTGCGTTCGGCGACGATCGTCGGCAAGCGCTCCTCGGCGACCGACAGGGGATCGTCCGACAGGATCGCCAGGTCGGCGAGCTTTCCGGGCTCGATGCTGCCCTTGTCCGCCTCCTCGAAGGACAGCCAGGCGCCGGCCGAACAGGCGGCGCGCAGCGCCGTCATGCGGTCGAGCCGCTGGTCGGGCGCGATCACGGCGCCGGAGCCGCGCGCTTGCCGGGCGACCGCGTGCCAGACCGTCGGGAACATGGAGGGCGGCACATTGTCGGTGGCGAGCGACACCGGCACGCCCGCATCGAGGATGGCGCGCAAGGGAACGATCTCGTTCTCGCGCGTCTGGCCGATGCGCTGGCGCAGCGCCTCGCCTTCCTTCCAGATGTAGCGGTTGGTGTGGGTGGTGACGACGAGGCCGAGATCGGCCATGCGCCGGATGTCGTCCCCGGTCGCCAGGCTGACATGGCCGAACACCCAGCGCCGGCCGGCGAGCGGCACCTGCCGGTCGACCTCGGCGAACAGCTCCAGCATGTTGGGCCAGATGCCGACCGCGCGCACCCCGCAGCGCGCCGCCTCCAGAAGAAGCTCCCGCGTCGCCCCGCGCGGCAGGCCGGCATCGTAGTGGAACCCGGCCCAGCCGGTCTGCGGCAGCGCGCGGGCCCTGAGGCGGTTGTCGGTGCCTTCGTCGATCTCGGCATAGACCCCGGCCAGGCGCAGCCAGTCGTCGCCATAGCCGCGGCCGCGCAGCCAGGAGAGCCAGCCCGACAGCACCGCGGCCGGGCTGCCGTCCGGGCCCATCAGCGACCAGGCCGGGCTGTAGACCAGGTTGGCGCGCACCGTCTGCCGCCCCTCTTCGCGCACCGACTGGAACGCGGCCAGCACGTCGGCCGCGACGCCATGTCCCTCGAACACGCTGGTGGTGCCGAAGCCGTTGTAGATGCGCATGGACCGGCGCAGCGCCCGGGCGCGCGCGGCCACGTCGAAGCCCGGCGCGCCCGCCATCAGCGACAGCTCCACCAGCGGCATGAAGTGCCGCTCGACGAACACGCCGGTCGGCTCGCCACTGGCGGGATCGCGGACGATCTCCACCGTCGGGGCGGGCGGCAGCGTGTCGGCGCCGATCCCGCACAGGCGCAGGGCCCGGGTGTTGGCGATCGACACCAGCGGCAGGGTGTGCCGCCAGTAGCCCCAGATGGACTTGATGTAGACCGGGTTGTCGGGCGCCACCCGATCGAGGTCGTGGCGATCGGGCCAGCGTCCCTCGCGCAGCCCCTCCGGCATCCCGGCGAAGTCGGGCGGGGCGCCGAGCGGCATGGTGACGATCCATTCGCCGGGCGCGGCGCGGGCGACCAGGCCGGCCACGATCTCCAGCACGTCGTCGATCGAGCGGGCGCCGGCCAGCGAGGGCAGCTCGTGCTTCAGCCCCTCGCGGTCGAGATGGGCATGGCCGTCGATCAGCCCCGGCACCACCGTGCGGCCGGCCAGGTCGATCTCGGTCACGCCGGGGCCGGCCCAGGCGGCCAGCTCGGCGCAGGTGCCGACCGCCGCGATCCGGTCGCCCACCACCGCCACCGCCTCGGCGATGCGGTCGCCGCGGTCGAGCGTCACCACCCGGCCGCCATGCAGCAGCAGGCCGGTCATCGGATGCGTGTGTCCTTCATCGCCCCGACCCTAACCGGCCGGGCACGGACGCGCATCAGAAGAGATGCACCGCCTCGGGCACGAATACGCCGATCGCGGTCATCGCCGCCCCGGCGACGCCCAGCACGGCACCGACGCCGACCAGCGCCATCGCCCCGGTGACGATCGCCGCCGAGGCCAGGACGATGGCGATCTGGAAGGCCGCCGAGCCCAGTTCGAAATGATGGTAGGCGGCCTCCGCCCGATCGCGCTTGGCCTGGGCGGCCTTGGCGCGTGCCGCCAGTTCCCGGCGGCCCTCCTGGGTCTCGGGCTCGGTGTCGTAGCGCTGCGCAGTCTTGTTCCAGCGCTCGATGCGTGCCTCCAGCTGCCGGCGCAGCTCCGCATCGGAAACCGACGGCATCATCGCTTCCATCTCCTCGGCCGCGGTGCGGACCACGGTCATCCGCACCGTCTTGGCCTGGAAGAACGACCAGTAGTTCGCCGCCTCGATGTTCTCGGCGATGGTCGTGGTCTGCGCCGCCGGTTGAACCCGCGTCACCCCCGCCGCCGGGCCTCAGCCCGCCCACCAGGGAGGGCGCCTCGCCGCCGACTCGAAATTCCATCCGCACTGCGGATATTGTTGATGATTATATCCGCCTGCCGGAGTAAATTTTTCTCATCATGAAGCGGGGCGGTGATGGGGAAGCTCCCGAAGGTCGGCAAGGTCGAGATCAAGGTCCGAGGCCTGGACCACCTTCCGCCGCACTTCCACGTCATCACGCCCGAAGGCGAGTGCCTGGTCGAGATTGCGACCCTGACGATCCTGGCCGGTGACCTGCCGAAGCGCGCGGCCTGGACCATCGAGTGGGCCGCCGAGAACCGGGGCGTCCTGATCGCCGAGTGGAACCGCCGCAACCCGCAGTACCCGATCGAGTGAGGGCACCATGGCCGACTACATCACCCCCCTGCTGCCGAAGCAGATCCAGAGCATCCAGTCCTTCCAGGTGACCGGCCCGACCAGTCTTCACATCCAGTGGAAGGCGGGCGGCTCGATCGACGTCGACCTGGTGGGCTGGATTGCGCGCGGACAGCCGACGCTCAACCCCCTGCGCGACGCCGCCACCTTCGCCGCCGCCCGGATCATCGACTACGGCGGCGCGATCGCGTGGGATGAGGACGAGGAGATGGTGATCGACAGCCTCCACCTCGAGATTCTGGCGACGCCGCAGAAGCCCATGACCGCCGGCGACATGCGGGTGTGGCAGGAGCAGCTCGGCATCTCGAACCGCGAGGCTTCGGACCTGCTCGGCATCGCCCAGAGTACATGGAACGCCTACAAGGCTGGGACGGCTGACCCGACCAAAGCGGTTCAGATTGCATGCCGTGCGCTCGCCCAAGATCCGACGCTGATGAACGCCCTGTTCCGGCCGGCGCCATCGGTGGGGCGGCCGAAGGCTGCTCGGCCGGAAGGCGACCGCCGGACTCTCGACGAGAAGGTGGTCGAGGTCTTCGGGGACATTCCTGTTTCGCGCAGGGCCTAGAACGCCGATGCCCGCCGCGGAGTGACCGGGCGGGCGCAAGGCGAATAGTGGCCTCAACCACTACGGCGAGGCCGGAAGCCCGCCAAATCAGCCCTGCCGACCGGTGATCATGTAGCGCCGGACGAGATCGCTGAGGGCGAGGCTTAGGCGATCCATCCCGATCGCAGGCTGGTGGCCCGGCGCCCCGGCAAAGCCAAGCCGGCCGGCAAGCCCTTGTTCGCGAACGCGAACGCCGGCGCCGCGGACTGTTCGCGATCCTGAACAGCAGGGGCGTCGGCGCATCGGCAGATATCCATTATCTAATTGATTTATATATATTATTTTCCTTGGCACGATGATTGAGTGGGTGGGGGCATGGTTGACGCGCCCTCCTGGCTCCTCCTCGCCCCGCTGGCACTCGCGGCCCTGGCCGCCGTCGTGGCGGCATTCCTGCCGCCGCGGACGGCGGCCCTGCTCGGCGCGGCGACGGCGGCGGCCGGATTCGCCTGTTACCTGGCGGGGCTGTTGGCGCTGTCGGAGGGCGGCCGGATCACCGCGCCCCTGATGGCGGTGCCCAGCCTCGGCATCGGCGGCGGCCTGGCGGCGGACGGGCTGTCGCTCCTGTTCGCGATGCTGATCACCGGCATCGGCGCGCTCATCTTCCTCTATTCCAGCGCGTATCTGGCCCATGACCCGCGGCTGCGGCGGCTGGCCGTCATGCTGCTCGCCTTCATGCTGGCGATGCTGGGGTCGGTCACCGCCGACGACGTCATCGTGCTGTTCGTCTTCTGGGAGGTGACGAGCCTCACCTCCTTCTTCCTGGTCGGCTTCAACCACCAGGACAAGGGCGCGCGCCAGGCCGCCCTGCAGGCGCTGCTGGTGACCGGCGGCGGCGGGCTGGCGCTGCTGGCCGGCCTGGTGCTGGTGTCGAGCGCCGCCGGCACCACGTCGATCAGCGGCATCCTGGCGGCCCGCGAGGCGGTCCTGGCGCACCCGGCGGCCGGGCCGGCGATGCTGCTGGTCATCCTCGGCTGCTTCACCAAGTCGGCCCAGGTGCCGTTCCACTTCTGGCTGCCCAACGCCATGGCAGCACCCACCCCGGTCAGCGCCTACCTGCATTCCGCGACCATGGTGAAGCTCGGCGTCTACCTGCTGGCGCGCTTCAACCCGCTCTACCAGGACGAGGCGGCGTGGCAGGCGATCCTGACCTGGGGCGGGCTGGCGACCACCGCCACCGGTGCGTTCCTGGCGCTGCGCGAGACCGACCTGAAGCGCGTCCTGGCCTATACCACCGTCACCGGGCTCGGCACCCTCACCATGCTGATCGGCATCGCCCCGGCCCAGGCCGCGATCGCCGCCGTCACCTTCCTGATCGTCCATGCCTTCTACAAGGCCGCGCTCTTCCTGGTGGCGGGCATCGTCGACCACGAGACCGGCCAGCGCGACATCTCCCGGCTGGGCGGGCTCGGCCGGTCGATGCCGCTGACGGCAGCGGCGGCCGTCCTGGCCGCCCTGTCCATGGCCGGGCTGCCGCCCTTCGTCGGCTTCGTCGCCAAGGAGCTGGTGTACGAGGTGAAGATCGAGGGCGGGGACCTGGCAGCCGTGCTGCTGGCGGTCGGCTTCCTCGTCAATGCGGCGATGGTCGCCATCGCCGGCGTGCTTTCGCTGCGGCTGTTCTTCGGGCCGCTGCGGCCGACCCCCAAGGCGCCGCACGATCCCGGCTTCGCGATGCTGGCGGGCCCCCTGCTGCTGGCGGTGCTCGGCCTGCTGGCCGGCAGCCTGCCGGGGCTGCTCGGCGCCCGGCTGGTCGACCCGGCCGCCACCGCCATCCTCGGCCGCCCGGCCGACGCGGCCCTGGCCCTGTGGCACGGGCTGAACCCGGTGCTGGCGCTGAGCGCCGCCACGGTCGCCGCCGGGGCCCTGCTCTTCGTCTGCTGGGGCCGGCTGGTGCCCCGCCTGCGCGGCCTCGCCTTCATCGACCTGCTGGGCCCGGCCGCCGCCTACGAGCGCGGGCTGGCCTGGACGATCGCCACGGCCGAGCGCTGCACCCGGGCGATCCAGCACGGCAGCCTGCGCGGCTACCTGCGCACCCTGTTCGCGGTGACCGCGGTGGCGGTCCTGGCCACCCTGCTGTTCCGCGGCGGGCTTGCGCTCCCGGCATTCGACCCGACCGGCCTCGACGCCCGCGCGCTCGCCTTCATCGGCCTCATCGTCGGCGCGGTGGCGAGCGCGACCGCCCCCACCGTCTTCATCGCGGTGATCTCGATGGGGCTGGTCGGCTTCGCCACGGCCATCATCTTCCTCGTCTTCGGCGCCCCCGACGTGGCCTTCACCCAGTTCGCGGTGGAGACGCTGCTGGTCGTCATCTTCGCCGCCGCCCTGGTCCACCTGCCGATCCGCCGCCGCAGCCGGCGCACCGGGCCCGAGCGGGCGACCGACGCCGTCATCGCCGCCGCGACCGGCCTTGCCACCACCCTGCTGCTGCTGGCGGTGCTGGCCACGCCCTATGACCGCCGGCTGGCCGACTGGTTCGGGGCGGAGAGCTTCCCCGCCGCCCACGGCCGCAACGTCGTCAACGTCATCCTGGTCGATTTCCGCGCGCTCGACACGCTGGGCGAGATCACCGTGCTGGCGCTCGCCGCCTTCGCGGTGACCGCCCTCTTGCGTCGCGGCCAAGAAGGCAAGACGCCATGAACGATTCGCTCATCCTGCGCACCTCGGCGCCGCTGCTGCTGTGGCTGGCGCTCGCGGTCTCGATCTTCATCGTCCTGCGCGGCCACAACGCCCCGGGCGGCGGCTTCCTCGGCGGCCTGATCGCTTCCGCCGGCATCCTGCTCTACGCGATCGCCCACGGGCGGGACCGGGCGATGCGGCGGATGCGGATGGCGCCGGTCGGGCTGTGCGGCATCGGGCTGCTGGCGGCGCTGGCGAGCGGACTGCTGGGCTTCGTCACGCCGGACACCCCCTACCTCACCCATCGCTGGTGGTTCCCGGGCGGCGGCCTGGCGCTCGGCACCACGATCGTCTTCGACCTCGGCGTCTACCTGGCCGTGGTCGGCACGGTGACGGCGATGTTCCTGCCCCTCCTGCGGAAGTGACGGCGCATCCATGGAAACGCTCCTTGCCATCGCCATCGGCGCCGTCGTCACCGCGTCCGTCTACCTGTTCCTGTCGCGCGACCTGCTGCGGATGCTGATCGGCTTCATCCTGTTCGGCACCTCGGTCAACCTGGCGATCCTGCTGGCCGGGCGGATCGGCCCGATCCGCCCGCCGCTGGTCGATCCCGGTGCGGCCGCGCTGGAGGCCGCCGCCAATCCCCTGCCCCAGGCGCTGATCCTGACCGCGATCGTCATCGGCTTCGGGCTGACCGCGTTCGCCCTGGTCCTGGTGCTGAAGGGCCACGAGGCCCTGGGCACGACCAGTGCCGAGGACATGGGCGAGGCCGAACCGGTGGCGGCCACGGCGCCCTCGACCGCCCTGCCCGCCCCGCACCGGAAGGCCGCCTGATGGACCAGGTGCTGCTCGCCTCCCCGCTGCTGGTCCCGCTCGCCGCCTCGGCCGTCACCGCCCTGCTGTGGCGCCGCCCCGGCCTGCAGCGGCCGGTCAGCCTTGCCGCGGCCGTGCTGCTGCTGGGCTGCTCGGCGGCGCTCCTGTCGCACACGCTGGCCGCCGGCACCCTGGTCGGCCGGATGGGCGCGTGGCCGGCGCCGTTCGGGATCGTGCTGGTGGTCGACGTCTTCTCGGCCATCATGCTGGTCATCACCGGGCTGATGGCGGTCGCAGTCGCGGTCTACTCCGCCGGCCAGGGCGCCACCGAGCGCGACCGCGCCGGCTTCCACCCGCTCTTCCAGGGCCTGCTGCTCGGCGTGACGGGTGCCTTTGCCACCGGCGACCTCTTCAACCTCTATGTCTGGTTCGAGGTGATGCTGATCGCCTCGTTCGGGCTGCTGGTGCTCGACCGCACCCGCGAGCAGCTCGACGGCGGGCTGCGCTACGTCGCCCTCAACCTGGTCGGCACCACCTTCTTCCTGCTGGCGGTGGGCCTGCTGCTGGGGCTGACCGGCACCCTCAACATGGCCGACCTGGCCCGCCTGGCCCCGGCCGTGGAGAACCAGGGGGCGCTGGCCGCGGTCGCCGTCCTGCTGCTGATCGCCTTCGGCGCCAAGGCGGCGGTGTTCCCGCTCTTCAACTGGCTGCCGGCCGCCTACCACACCGCCTCGATGCCGGTCGCGGCCATCTTCGCCGCTCTCCTGACCAAGGTCGGCGTCTACGCCATCATCCGCGTCTTCACCCTGGTGTTCGCCCACGACACCGCGTTCTTCGGCCCGATCGTCGGCGTCGTCGCCATGGCGACGATGGTCACGGGGGTGCTGGGTGCGGCCGCCCACTACGACGTGCGCCGCATCCTGTCGTTCCACATCATCAGCCAGATCGGCTACATGCTGGTCGGGGTCGCCCTGATGACGCCGCTCGCGATCGCCGGCAGCGTCCTCTACGTCATCCACCACATCGTCGTGAAGGCCAACCTGTTCCTGATCGCGGGCGCGATCCGGCAGGCCGGCGGCTCGTTCGCGCTGGCCCGCCTGGGCGGCCTGTGGGTGACCCGGCCGGTGCTCGGCCTGCTGTTCCTCATTCCCGCCCTGTCGCTGGCCGGCATCCCGCCCCTGTCCGGCTTCTGGGGCAAGCTCGCGGTGATCCGCGCCAGCCTGGAGGCGGAGGCCTGGCTGCTGGCGGCGGTCGCGCTCGCGGTCGGCCTGCTCACCCTCTTCTCGATGATCAAGATCTGGAACGAGGCGTTCTGGAAGGCGGCACCCGAGCCCCCGCCCGCGGAGACCTGGTCGCGAGCGGCCCGCTTCGCGACCTTCGCGCCGATCGTCCTGCTGGCCGGGACCACGCTCGCGATCGGCCTGTGGACCGAGCCCTTCATGGGCCTGTCGCTGGCCGCCGCCGACGGGCTGCTCGACCGCCAGGGCTATATCGCGGCCGTGCTCGGCGAACGGGCGACCGCCGCCCTGCAGGAGGGCGCACGATGAGCCGCCTGGCACTTGGATGGGCCACCGTCACCGCCGCCTTCGTGGTCGAGCTGGGCAAGGCGACGCTGGCCACCGTGCGCGCCGCCCTGGCCCCGCCCGGCCGGCTGCGGCCGGCCATCCTGGCGGTGCCGCTCGACGTGCGCTCGCCGGCCGGCATCACGCTCTTCGCCGACATGGTCACCCTGACCCCGGGCACCACCAGCCTCGACGTCTCGGCGGACTGCCGGACCCTCTATGTCCACTGCCTGGACGTGACGGACCCGGCCGCGGCGGTGGCCGACATGAAGCAGGCGCTGGAGAGGCGCGTGCAGGAGGTGCTGCCATGACCATCTTCGACATGACCCTCGTCGAACTGGCCGCCCGGGCGGCCATGGCCCTGGTCGGCCTGGGCCTGGTCGGGGTCGCCTGGCGGCTGCTGACCGGCCCGTCGGCGGCCGACCGGGTGATCGCCACCGACATGCTGGGGCTGCTCGCCATCGCCATCGCCGCGCTGACCGCCGTCCTGGCCATCCACGCGGCCTTCCTCGACATCGCCTTCGCCATCGCCCTGTTCGGGTTCCTGGGGGCGGTCGCCTTCGCGGGCCTTCTCGAGGGCGCGGCCGAGCGCCGGCCGGAGGTGGACTGATGTCGGCCCTGCTGGACATCCTGGCGGCGGCGTTCCTGCTGGCGGGCGGCGTGGTGATCGCTCTGGCCGCGCTCGGCGTGGCGCGCTTCCCGGACCCCTTCACCCGCATGCATGCTGCGACCAAGGCCGGGGTGGTCGGCTGCGGCCTGATCCTGATCGGCACCGCCTTCTCGCTCGGCACGCCGGGCGGCTGGCTGACCGCGCTCGCCGCCGTCGCCTTCCTGGTCGCGACCACCCCGATCGCCTCCCACCTGCTGGGGCGCGCGGCCTACGTCGCCGGCGCGCCGATCTCCCCCGCCACGATCAGCGACGCGCTGGCGGGCGTGCTCGACCGCAAGCTGTTCGACATCGATCCTGCCCGCCGGCCGCGGGACCGGCGCCCCGCACCGCCCACTCCCGCCCCGGAGGAAGCCCCCATGACCGCCGTTCCGATCCGCGATCCCGCGCGCGCGGGCGCCCAGCACCAGACCACCGCCCTGCGTCGCCTCGTCTGCTGGCTGGCCGGCGCCGGCGCGCAGCAGGAGGCCTCGGCCGTCGCCATCGCGCTCGCCCGGGACACCGGCGCCCGGCTGACCGGCCTGTCGCTGCTGGATTCGGATGCCGGCCAGCCGCGCGGGGCCGTCCCGATCGGCGGCACCCACTGGGCGCAATGGCTGGCCTCCTCGCGCCGGACCCGGATGCGCCAGGCGGCAGCCCACGCCTTCGCGGAGTTCCAGGACCTCGCCCGCGACGCCGGCGTCCCCGCCGAGGCGCGGCACGACGAGGGCGGCCTCGCCACCCTGCCGACGCAGGTGGCCGCCGCCGACCTGGTGATCGTCCCGGCCGGCATCGACGCCAGCGGCATGGCGGCCCCGCCCGCGGAGGAGCTGGCGGCCCAGGTGGCCCGCGCCCGCCTGGTGCCGGTGCTGCGCGTCGGCCGCCGGCCCGCGACGGTGCGCCGGGTGGCGATCCTGGCCGGGGCCTCGCCCGACTGCGGGCGGCTCGCCCACGGCCTCATCCATGGCGGTTTGTGGGCGACCGCCCGGGTCACGGTCATCCCGATCGGCGAGCAGTCCGAGCGGGCGGCCGAGCTGGCCCGCGCCCAGGTCGACCTGCTGCAGGCCCATGGCCGGACGGTCGAGCTGGGCGACCCGCTCGGCGCCGACCACTCGCCCGCCGCCGCCGCGGCCGCGCTGCGCCGCTACGACGCGGTCGTGATGGCCACCCTGTCGAGCGGCAGCGGCTGGTTCGGCGCGGTGCGCACGGACCTGCACGAGACCGCGGCCGAGACCGTGGCCCTGGTCCTGCTGCCGTAGCCCGCGCCGCCGCACCTCCGCGCCGGTGTCGCCACCAGCCTGGCCGGGATAGCATGGCGATGCCATGAATCGCCTGCTCGCCCCTCTTTCCTGGCTGCCGCCGGCAGCTCGCCTGCCCGTGGTGGCCGGGCTGGCGGTGTTCGTGGTCGCCGTGGTGACCACCCAGGTCGCGCTCCTGCTGCAGGCGTCCGCCACGGACTCGCAGTTCCACCGGCTGGGACAGGTCTACCTGGACGGGCTGCTGGCCGGGACCCGGCCGGCCCTGGAGGCGGGCGAGCCGGCCGGTCTCGAGGAGCGTTTCCTCCAGGCGTTCCGCGAGCGGCAGGGGATCACCGAGCGCGCCCTGTTCGCCTTCGGCAGCGACGGGCGGCTGCTCGCCAGCCACATGGACCTTCCGCTCGGGGCCGACCGGGCGGCGGCCGTGGTGCCGGGCAGGCTGGAGTTCGACCAGCCGTCCGGCATCGCCTGGATCGCGCGCCAGGTCGACGACGGGCGGACCGGCCGGCTGGTCGCAGCCCTGGACATGAGCGACATGCTGGCCGCCCGGCGCCGCCTGGCGCTCGGCCTGATCCTGCTCGACCTGGCGCTGGCGGCTGCCTGCGGCTTCCTCGCCTATCGCGGCCTGACCTGGATGAGCCGGCCGATCGCCATCCTGCTCGACCGCCTGCGGCAGGCGTCGGTGGCGCCGCCCACGCTCGTCCCCGACCGCGTCCTGGCCCAGGCCGACCGGCCCACCGCCGCCCTGATGACGGCCTACAACGCCATGGCCGAGAGCCTGGGCGAGCGCCAGCGCCGCGCCGGCGAGACGGCCGAGCGCGAGCAGGCGGCGGCCCTGGGCCGGCTGGCCGCCACCGTCGCGCACGAGGTGCGCAATCCGCTGGGCGGGCTGGCGACCGCGGTCTCGACCCTGAAGCGCTTCGGCGACGATGCCCAGGTCCGCGCCGAATCCCTGGGCCTGCTGGAGCGCGGCATCGAGGCCATCGACCGGATCGTCTCCAGCACCCTCAATTTCTACCGGCCGGAGGACGAGCGTCGCCTCGGCCCGGTCGACTTCGCCGATCTCGAGCATCTCGTCCGTCCCGCCGCCGCGCGGGCCGGGGTTCGGCTCGACTGGCAGGTGACGCTGGCGGGCGAGGTCGCGGTCGGCGCGGTCGGCGTCCGGCAGGTCCTGCTCAACCTGCTGCTGAACGCCTGTGCCGCGACCGCGCCGGGTGGCACCGTGTCCCTGGTCGCGGCGATTTCCGGCGGCGACCTGGTCTGCACCATCGCCGACGGCGGCAGCGGCCTCGACCCCGCCGCCGCGCGCCGCCTGGAGGGGGGCGGGCCTGCCGGGGAGGAACCGCAGGACGGCGGCTCGCGCCGGCTCGGCATGGCGGTCGTCATCGGCCTCCTCGGCGGGCTCGACGGGCGGGCCACGGTCGAAAGCACGCCCGGCCGCGGCACCGCCGTGCGCATCGCCATCCCGCTCGGCGATCCCGGCCTGCCGGGCGGCCCGGCATGACCGCCCCACCCCCATGACCCCACCGCCTCGCATCCTGCTGATCGAGGACGACCCGATCCTCGGCCCGGCGCTGATGCAGCGGCTGCGGCTGGAAGGATTCGACCCGGTGCTGGCCGCGACCGCGGCAACGGCGATCGCCGCCGCCGCGGCCCGGCCGCCCGACGCCATCATCAGCGACATCCGCCTGCCCGACATGAGCGGCGAGACCGTCTTCCGCCGACTTCTCGATTCGGCGGCCGCCGCGCCGACCTTCTTCGTGACCGCCTTCGGCGAGGTCGCCCAGGCCGTGCGGCTGGTCAAGGCCGGCGCCCGCGACTACCTGATCAAGCCGGTCGACGTCGACGCCCTGGTCGCCGCGGTGCGGGCCGCCACCTCCAGCGGGGCTGCCACCGAGGAGGATGCGGGGCCTGGGCTCGGCCGGTCGCCGGCGATGCGGGCGGTGGAGGCGTTCCTGGCCAAGACCGCCGCGCTCGACCTGCCGGTGCTGCTGCTGGGCGAGACCGGGGTCGGCAAGGAGGTCGCCGCCCGCTTCCTGCATGCCCGCTCGGGCCGGCCAGGGCCGTTCGCCGCCATCAACTGCGCCGCCATCCCCCGCGAGTTGCTGGAGAGCACCGTCTTCGGCCACGAGAAGGGTGCCTTCACCGGCGCCACCGCCCGCCATGCCGGCCTGGCGGAGACCGCGGCCGGCGGCACGCTGTTCCTCGACGAGGTGGCCGAACTGCCGGCCGAGATGCAGGCGAAGCTGCTGCGCCTGGTGCAGGAGCGCACCTATCGGCCGGTCGGCGGCGGCCGGGAGCTGGCCTTCGAGGGGCGCCTCGTCTTCGCCACCCACGCCGACCTGCCGGCGCTGGTCGCGTCCGGGGCGTTCCGGCAGGACTTCTACTATCGCATCAACGTGCTGGAGATCGTGGTGCCGCCCCTGCGGCAGCGGCCGGAGGACCTGGCGGACCTGGCGGCGCGGTTCCTGCGGGCCGCCGACGAACGGCTCGGCCGCGGCCCGCACCACCTGGCGCCGGCCGCGCTCGCCCGGCTCGCGGCCCATGCCTGGCCGGGCAACGTCCGGGAATTGCGCAACCGGGTGGAACGGGCCGCCGCCCTGGCCGACCATGCGGAAATCGGGCCGGCCGACCTCTTCCCGGAGCAGGGGCTGGCCACGCCGGGCGGGGAGGACGGCGACCGCAGCCTGCAGGCGGCGGTCGACGAGGCCGCACGGCGGCGAATCGCGGCCGCCCTCCGCGATGCCGGCGGCAACCGCAGCGAGGCCGCGCGCCTGCTCGGCATCTCGCGCACCACGCTGTGGAAGCGCATGCAGGAATTGGGGCTCTGACATGCTGGCACGAATGCTGCGTTGATCTGGGCACCGCTGGTGGGCGACAATCCGCCATCTGCTCCATCCCGGCGGCACGCCAAGGGGGCCGGCCAAGGCCAGCACCTCCCCATCTCTTCGCGCGTGCCCTGCCGGCATCCGGTTTCGAGGAAATACGCCATGGATCCGTCGCTTCAGAAGTTCGGTATCGGACAGCCCGTTCCGCGGTCCGAGGATCCGGTGTTGGTCCAGGGCCGCGGCCGCTACACCGACGACATCAACCTGGCCGGCCAGGCCCATGCCTGGATCGTCCGCAGCCCCATCGCCCACGGCGTGCTGAACGGCATCGACGTCGAGGCCGCGCGCGAGGCGCCGGGCGTGCTCGGCGTGTGGACCGGGGCCGACCTGGAGGCCGCCGGCTACGGTCCGCTCAAATGCGCGGCCCCCATGAAGAACCAGGACGGATCGCCGATGCGCAAGCCAACCCGGCCGGCGCTGGCGATCGACAAGGTGCGCTGGGTCGGCGACCCGGTCGCGGTCGTGGTCGCCCGCACCGTCGCCGAGGCCCGCGATGCCGCGGAGCTGGTGGCGCTCGACATCGACGCGCTGCCGGCGGTGACCGACGCCGCCTCGGCCACCGCCGAGGGCGCGCCGCAGCTCTACGACGAGGTGCCGGGCAACCTCGTGCTCGACTTCCACTACGGCGACGCGGAGAAGACCAAGGCCGCGTTCGAAGCCGCGGCCCATACGGTGTCGCTGCGCCTCGTCAGCAACCGGGTGGTCGTCTCGGCGATGGAGCCGCGCTCGGCGATCGGGGAAATCGTCGACGGCCGCTGGGTGCTGCATGTCGGCAGCCAGGGCGTGTTCGGCCTGCGCGCCGGCATGGCCGAGATCCTGGGCGTGCCGGCCCGGGAGGTGCGGGTGCTGACCACCAATGTCGGCGGCTCGTTCGGGATGAAGGCACCGCCCTACCCCGAATATGTGGCGGTCCTGCACGCCGCGCGCGTGCTGGGCCTGCCGGTCAAATGGACCGACGAGCGGTCGGGCAGCTTCCTGTCCGACACCCACGGCCGCGACCACATCGCCGAAGCCTCGCTGGCGCTCGACGCCGAGGGCCGCTTCCTGGCGGTGCGGGTGCGCAACTTCGCCGACCTCGGCGCGTACCTGACGACGCCCGGCCCGCTGATGGCGACCACCAATATCATCAAGAACGTGCCGAGCGTCTACCAGACCCCGCTGCTGGAGGTCTTCACCCGCTGCGCGCTCACCAACACGACGCCGATCGGCGCCTATCGCGGCGCCGGGCGGCCCGAGGGCAACTACTTCATGGAGCGGCTGATCGAGCGCGCCGCGATCGAGATGGGCATCGACCGGGTGGAGCTGCGCCGGCGCAACATGATCCGCCCCGACCAGCTGCCCTACGCCGCCCCGTCGGGGATGAGCTACGACAGCGGCGACTTCCGGGCGGTGCTCGATTCCGCACTGGAGAAGGCCGACTGGGACGGCTACGAGGCGCGCCTGGCGCAGAGCCGGAGCAAGGGCCTGCTGCGCGGGCGCGGCATCGGCTGCTACCTGGAGGTGACGGCCCCCGCCAACAAGGAGATGGGCGGGCTGCGCTTCGAGGCGGACGGCACCGTCACCATCATCACCGGCACCCTCGACTACGGCCAGGGCCACGCCGCACCGTTCGCCCAGATCCTGTCCGACCGGCTGGGCATCCCGTTCGAGCGGATCCGCCTGCTGCAGGGCGACAGCGACGAGATGCAGGCGGGCGGCGGCACCGGCGGGTCGCGCTCGGTCACCAACAGCGGCCAGGCGATCCACGAGGCCAGCATCCAGGTCGTCGACAAGGGCAAGGCGCTGGCCGCGCACCTGCTGGAGGCGGCCGAGCCCGACATCGAGTTCGCCGCCGGCCGCTTCGTCATCGCCGGCACCGACCGCTCGATCGGCCTCATGGAAATGGCCGAGCGGCTGCGCGCCCGGCCCGTCCTGCCGCAGGGCGTGCCGGATTCGCTCGACGTCTCCCATGTCAGCGAGGGCGCGCCGTCGGCCTTCCCCAACGGCTGCCACGTGGTGGAGGTGGAAGTCGACCCGGAGACCGGCACGGTGGAGATCGGCCGCTACACCTCGGTCAACGACTTCGGGACCATCGTCAACCCGCTGCTAGTCGAGGGCCAGGTGCATGGCGGGGTCGTCCAGGGCATCGGCCAAGCACTGATGGAGCGCGTCGTCTATGACGATTCGGGCCAGCTGCTGACCGGATCCTACATGGACTATGCGATCCCGCGGGCGCCCGACGTACCGATGATCGGCTTCCAGAGCCACCCGGTGCCGGCCACGACCAACCCGCTCGGCACCAAGGGCTGCGGCGAGGCCGGCTGCGCCGGCGCGCTCGGCAGCGTCATGAACGCGGTCGCCGATGCGCTGGCCCAGGCGGGTGTCGGCCACATCGACATGCCGGCGACGCCATCGCGCATCTGGGCGGCGATCCAGGCGGCCAAGGCCGCCTGACCGCCCGCCCACCCGCCCACCCGTCACCCGGCGAGGATCCGCTCGACGACGCGCTGCACGTCGAGGGCCTCGCCGAGCGTGGCGAGCGGATGCGGCTCGCCGCGGGCCATGGCGGCGACCGCGTCGAGCTGGCGCTTCAGGACCAGCGGCCGGGCCTGCTCGTTGGCCATCGCATCCGCCGCCTCGCGCCAGGTTCCGTCGGGCTGGCGGCGCTCGGCCACCGACCAGTCGCGCAGGCGGATGGCCCCCGCCGCCCCTTCCAGCACCCAGAGATTGTGGTCGGGCTTGTCCGTCCCGCCCACCCGGCCGCTGAGCCGGACCGGCACCGCGCCCGCGGTCAGGGTGGCGGCGATCACCTCCTCCGACCCGTCGCCGTCGCCCTCCGGGTATTCGACGCTGTGTGCCAGCAGCGTCAGCGGTCCGAGGCGGCGGCGGGCCAGGAACAGGAAGTGCGACCCCACCTCGCGGGTGAAGCCGCCCTGGGCGCGCCGCGCCAGCCAGCCGGCGGCATCCATCTGCCACGGTCGCGGCCAATGGGCGAACGCGACCTCGATGCGCAGCGATTCGACCGCTCCGACGGCCCCCTCCTCCAGCCAGGCGCCGAGCTGCGCCACGCCCAGGGACGAGGCGAAGGGGAAGTTGACCGCTGCCCGCGCCCCGGCCGCACCGGCGACCAGGCGCTCGGCCGCGGCGACGTCGACCGCCAGCGGCTTCTCCAGGAAGGCCGCCTTGCCAGCGGCAAGGATGGCCGCCGCATGGTCGAGATGGCTGGCCGGCGGCGAGGCGACATAGACGCAGTCCGACGCCGCGACCAGGGCCTCCGGCCCGTCGAACGGCAGCACCTCCGGAAAGGTCGCGGCCAGCCGGGCCATCGCCGCCGGCGACGGGTCCCACACCCCGACCGGCCGCAGGACCGCCGGGTCGTGCGCGAGGGCCGCCCGCAGCAGCCGTTCCCCCATGATGCCGTAGCCGACGAAGCCCAGCCCGATTCCCGCCATGTCCACCCTTTCGCCCTTGCCGGCATGCCACGGCGCGGCCGCCGCGCACCCATGATTCACGCAAGCCCGCTGCCGCCCCAAGCCTGGGCGGCAACGGGCATGGCCGCCGAATCGCCGCACGGACAGGGTAGGTTCTACCGGACAGCGTTTCAAACCCACCGGACACGCGGGATGCGGCAGCCTTCCCGCCATGGGATCCCTTCCTGCCCCTGGCCTCCGCCCCTGCCCGGCGCTACTGTCGGGAGCGCCCGCAATGCCGGGCGATTGGGAGGAAACCATGCTTCGCTTCAAGGCGATGACCGGCGGTCTTGCGATGCTGCCGACACTTCTGGCACCCGTTCTCTTCCTGGCCGTGCTGACCGTGGCCGCACCCGACGCAGCGGCCCAGGCGCAATGCCGCGACAAGTGCGTGTCCGAGGAACAGGCCTGCCTCAAGCGCACCGGCAACAAGAGCCAGTGCGGCGGCAAGGCGGGGCAATGCCTCGCCAAATGCAAGTAGACCAGAGCCAGGATAGCCGGCCGGGACGGCACGGAGGAGCGGGGCGTTGAGCGACACCTTCGACTACATCATCGTCGGCGCGGGCACCGCCGGCTGCGTGCTCGCCAACCGGCTGACGGCGGACGGCAAGTCCAGCGTCTGCATCCTGGAGGCGGGCGGGCGCGACTGGAACCCGATGCTGCACATCCCGGCCGGCTTCATGAAGACGCTCGTCGATCCCAAGGTGAACTGGCTCTACAAGACCGAGCCCAGCGAGTGGACCGGCGGGCGCAGCATCCTGGCAGCCCGCGGCAAGACGCTGGGCGGGTCGAGCGCCATCAACGGGCACATCTACAACCGCGGCCAGCGCCTGGATTTCGACGGCTGGGCGCAGCGCGGCAACCGCGGCTGGGGCTATGCCGACGTGCTGCCCTATTTCCGGCGCAGCGAGCGCCGGGTAGGCGACGCCGACGACACCTATCGCGGCCGCGACGGCGGCATCGTCGTCAGCGACCCGGACTGGAAGCACCCGCTGTGCGACGCCTTCATCGACGGCGCGGTCAGCATCGGCATCCCGCGCAACCCCGACTACAACGGCGCCACCCAGGACGGCGTCGGCTATTTCCAGCGCGCGATCCATCGCGGCCGCCGGGTCAGCGCCGCACGCGCCTTCCTGCACCCGGCCTCCGGCCGCGGCAACCTGACGGTGCGCACGCATGCCCATGCGACCAAGATCCTGCTCGAAGGGCGCCGCGCGGTCGGTGTGCGCTACATGGCGGGCGGACGCGGCGGCAAGGAGGTCGAGCTCCGGGCTCGCAAGGAGGTGATCCTGGCGGGCGGCGTGGTCAATTCGCCGCAGCTCCTCCAGGTCTCCGGGATCGGGCCTGGCGCCCTGCTCAACCGGCTCGGCATCCCGGTCGCCCACGACCTGGCCGCGGTGGGCGAGAACCTGCGCGACCACTATGCCGCCCGGCTGGTGGGCCGGGTGAAGGGCATCGACACCATCAACGAGCGCGTCCGCGGCATCCGCCTGGCGGCCGAGGTCGCCAAGTGGCTGGTGGCCCGCAAGGGCGTGCTGGGCCTGAGCCCGACCGTGGTGCACTGCTTCTGGAAGTCGCACGAGGCGCTCCAGACCAACGACCTGCAGATGACCTTCACCCCCGCCAGCTACAAGGAAGGGGTGCAGTCGACGCTCGACGACTTCCCCGGCATGACCGTCGCCGCCTGGCAGCAGCGGCCGGAGAGCACCGGCTGGATCCGCGCCCGCTCGGCCGACCCGCTGGCGCCGCCCGAGATCCAGCCGAACTACCTGGCCCACGAGATGGACCGCCGCGTGCTGCTGGGCGGCATCCGGCTCGGCCGCCGCCTGCTGCGCACCGACCCGCTCGCCCCCTATTTCGAGCGCGAGGAGTTCCCCGGCGACGAGGCGATGACCGACGACGAGCTGCTCGCCTTCGCCAAGCAGCGCGGCACCACCACCTTCCACCTGATGGGCACCTGCCGCATGGGGCCGGCGACCGATCCGACGACGGTCGTCGACGACCAGCTGCGCGTGCACGGGATGGAGGGGCTGCGGGTGGTCGACGCCTCGATCATGCCGTCGATGCCGTCCGCCAACCTCAACGCCTCGACCCTGATGATCGGCGAGAAGGCCAGCGACATGATCCTCGGCCGCCCCGCGGCGGAGCCGATCCTGACGGCGGAGCCGCGCTGACGACGCTCCGCGGGCCGATCCGTACCGCGCGGCTCTGCCTGCGCCGGCCGGTCGAGGCCGACATCGCGCGCACGGCCGCCGCCCTCGATGACTGGGCGGTGGCGCGCTGGCTCAACCGCACGCCCTATCCCTATGCCGAGGCCGACGCGCGGGGCTTCCTGCTGGCGCCGCCGGCGCCGTTCCAGGAGCGCTGGACGATCGCCGACGGTATCGGCGACCAGCTGCTCGGCATGGTGACGCTGGAGCCGTGCGCGGAGGGCCGCGAGCTCGGCTACTGGCTGCATCCCGACGCCCAGGGACGCGGCGCGATGGCAGAGGCGGTGTCGGCACTGCTGGCCGCGGCGCTTCGGGCGGAGCCCGGCCGGACGATCGTCGCCACCACCGACATCGACAATCTGGCGTCGCAGGCGGTGCTGGCGCGCTGCGGCTTCCGTCCGGTCGGCGAACGGACCATGGATCGGCCGCGACGCGGCGGAATGCGGACCATTCTGCTGTTCCAACACCGTTGAGCAACGCCGCCCGCCATGCCTAATCTGGCCGGCGAAATTCCGCCCGCCGCCTTCCCGCCCCCGACACGATCCGAGAGAGACCGGCCCATGGACGACCGCTACCTGCGCACCGGCATCTTCCTGGCCCCGTTCCACGCGCTGGGAGAAAACCCGACGCTGGCGATGGAACGGGACATGGACCTGCTGGTCCATCTCGACCGGCTCAACTACCATGAGGCGTGGATCGGCGAGCATCATTCGGGCGGGTTCGAGATCATCGCCTGCCCGGAGATGTTCATCGCCGCCGCGGCCGAGCGCACCCGCCACATCCGGCTCGGCACCGGAGTGGTGTCGCTGCCCTACCACAACCCCTTCACCCTCTCGAGCCGGATGGTCCAGCTCGACCACATGACGCGCGGCCGGGCCATGTTCGGCGTCGGCCCCGGCGCGCTGGTCCATGACGCGGCCAAGATCGGCATCGACGCCGCCTCGCAGCGCCCGCGCATGAACGAGGCGCTGGACGTGATCATGGAGCTGATGCAGGGCCGATCGGTCACCAAGAAGACCGACTGGTTCGACCTCAACGCGGCCCAGGTGCAGCTGCCGAGCTACACCCAGCCGATGATGGAGATGGCGGTCGCCTGCGCCCGCTCGCCGGTCGGCGCCGTCGCCTCGGGCCGGCACGGCATCGGCATGCTGTCGATCGGCGGCACCTCGGACGACGCCTTGAAGGCGCATGCCAACAACTGGAACATCTACACCCAGAACGCCGAGCAGAACGGCAAGGTCGCCGACCGCCGCAAGTGGCGCATCGTCACCTTCGCCCATGTCGCCGAGACCCGCGAGCAGGCGCGCAAGGACGTCGAGTTCGGCCTGCAGAAATATTGCCAGTACTTCACCGACGTCGCGACCTTCCCCATCATCCCGCCCGGCATCACCGACCCGCTGGAGTACCTGACGACCGAGGGCATCGCCTGCATCGGCACGCCCGACGACTGCATCCGGCATTTCGAGCGGCTGTGGCAGGGGTCCGAGGGTGGCTTCGGGGCGGCGCTGCTGCTGGCCCACAACTGGGCCGACTGGGCGGCGACGCAGCGCAGCTACGAGTTGATGGCGCGCTTCGTCCACCCGCATTTCCAGCGCAACTCCAACGCGCTGCGCCAGCTCAGCTACGACATCGCCACCAGCCACAGCGACGGCTACAAGCAGCAGTCGGCCAACGCGGTCAACGCGGAGATCGAGAAGCACAAGGCGAAGGCCGGCTGATCGGGAACCGGAGGCCGGGCACGTCCGGCCTCCGCCGTCTCACGCCGCCTGGAACAGCCCGCGCAGGTTGCCGCGGATGCGCTCCAGGATCGGGCCGGCCGGGGGGAAGCGGAAGGTCTGGCCGGTGATCATCTCGTAGGCGCGGATATAGACCTCGGCCGTGCCGGCGATCAGGTCGGCCGGGATCTCCGGGATCGGGTCCTTGTAGGGGTCGCAGCGATGGGCGACCCAGCTGCGGACGAAATCCTTGTCGAAGCTCTCCGGCCGGTCGCCGGCGGCGAAGCGCGCCGGATAGCTGTCGGCCATCCAGTAGCGGCTGCTGTCGGGGGTGTGGATCTCGTCGGCCAGCACGATGCGCCCGTCGCGGTCGGTGCCGAACTCGTACTTGGTGTCGACCAGGATGAGGCCCTGCCGGGCCGCCATCTCCTGCCCGCGGGCGAAGAGGGCGAAGGCATAGTCCGTCAGCTGCCGCCACTGCCCGGCCGACACCAGCCCCTGGGCCAGGATCGCCTCGGCCGACAGGGGCTCGTCGTGGCCGCCGTCGAACGCCTTGCTGGTGGGGGTGATGATCGGCTGCGGCAGGCGCTGGTTGTCGCGGAGCCCGTCCGGCAGGCGGACCCCGTACATCTCGCGCTGGCCGGCCTTGTACATGGTCAGGATCGAGGTGCCGGTGGTCCCGGCCAGATAGTCGCGGACCACCACCTCCACCGGCAGGATGTCGAGCCGGCGGCCGATCACGACATTGGGGTCGGGATAGTCCAGGGCATGGTTCGGGCAGAGGTCGGCCGTCGCCTCGAACCAGAACCGCGCGGTCTGGGTCAGCACCTGGCCCTTGAACGGGATCAGCGCCAGGATGCGGTCGAACGCGCTCAGCCGGTCGGTGGCGATGAGCACGCGGCGGCCGTCGGGCAGGTCGTAATTGTCCCTGACCTTGCCGCGGTAGTGGTTCGGGAGCTCCGGGATCGTCGCGTCGGCGAGGACGCGGTCCAGTTGTCCCATCAGTTCCGTGCGGATCATCGCCCTCGTCCTGGGAAGTGCGGGCCCTGCAGGCCCGCGAAGCCAATGGTCGTACCCTATTCGCTGAAGGTGCGGGCAATCGAGCGGTATTCCGCCAGCACTGACAGCGCATCGATGCCGCGCGCCTGCGACGCCTTGATGATCCAGGCCATCTCGATCGGCCCGAAGATCGCCTCGAACTCCAGCTGCATCGCCGCATCGGCCATGGTGACGATGTTGCCGGCGGCGTCGATCGCCGTGCGCGCCCGGCCGTCGGCGGCGCGCCAGCCGCGCCCGGCCAGCGCCGACAGCCGCTCGCCGGATACCGACATGAGCGCCGCCCGGTCGGGGCCGAGGCTGTCGAGGGCGGCCGGGTTCATGACGATCGAGAAGCTGCCGTCGTAGAAGCCGCCCGGCATCTCGACCGAATGGCGGGCGACCTCCAGGATCCGGAAGCTCTCCTTGCTCTCCATCGGCAGGAAGGCGCCGTCGGCCCGGCCGTCGAGCAGGGCGGCATAGGCCTGGGCCGGCCCGAGCGAGACCGCGCGGATGCCGAGCACCGCGGCGATGTCCGACGACACGCCACCCGGCACCCGGATGCGCATGCCCGTCAGGTCGCGCAGCTGGGTGATCGGCTGCTTCAGGTGGAGCACGCCCGGGCCGTGCAGCATGACGCCGATCACCGCCACGCCCCGGTGCTCGTCGGCCCGGGCCAGATGGGCCTGGTGCACCCGCCAGTAGGCGACCGACGCCGCCACCTGGTCGACGCCGGTCCCGGGCAGCTCCGTCAGGCGCGGCAGCAGGAACCGGTCGGGGTGGTAGCCGTGGAAGACGTAGCCGATGTCCGCCCGGCCGTCGCGGACCAGGTCGAACTGGGCGTTGGGGGCGGCCAGATTGTATTCCATGGCGATCCGGACGCGGCCGCCGGTCGCCCGCTCGACCGACCGCGCCCAGGCCGGAAAGACCGAGCGGTTGAGCTCGTGACCGGGCGGGACCCAGGTCGACAGGCGCAGCACGCGTGGCTCCTGGGCCAACGCGCCGCCGGACGGCCGGAGCACGGGAATGGACAGCAGAAGCAGGGCGGCCAGCGCGACCGTCAGCAGGCGGGACGACATGGAGCGTTCTTGGTCGGGGCCATGCCGCCATGTCAACTGCCGCCGACGCCGTCGGCCGGAATGAACCCCTCGTCACTGGCGGCTGCATTCGCGACGCGATATCAACCGGAACCGATCGCCTTGCCGGTGGTTATCGGCGCGCCGGTCGGCCGCATCCTGTCCTGGCCCGGAAAAGAAGATGCGCCGGCCCGCGCAGGAATGGGCGGAGGCGCCCGTACAATGCTCTGCCGATCCCTCGCCGACCGCCAAAGGATCCCTGGGTGACCCACAAGCCTGCCTTCCGCTTCGCCCGTCCCGGGCCGATCCTGGCGCCCTTCCTGCTGCTGCCGGTGCTGGCCGCCTGCGCCCTCGAGGCGGGAGTGCCGCCGGTCACCACGCCGCAGCAGGCGGCCTGGGTCGGCGCGCCGGCGGGCGACCAGCGGCTGCCGGTGATCGCGGAGTGGTGGCGGCTGTTCGATTCGCTGGAGCTGAACGCGCTGCAGAGTGCCGCCCGGGCGGACAATCTCGAACTCGCCGCCGCGGTGGCGCGAATCGAGCAGGCCGACGCGCTCGTCCGCGTCGCCGGCGCCAACCTGCTGCCCAGCGTCGATTTCAGCTCCAGCGGCTCCCGCCGACGCTCGGCCGGCGACGGCGGCCAGCGCTACAGCAACCAGTTCGGCCTGTCGCTGTCGGCCAGCTACGAGGTGGATTTCTGGGGCAAGAACCGGGCGGCCACGCGCTCGGCGTCCTGGGCGGCGGCGGCGAGCCGCTTCGACCGGCAGACGGTGGCGCTCGGCATCGCCTCCAGCATCGCCAACACCTATTTCGCGATCCTCACTGCCCAGGACCGCCTGCGCCTGGCGGAAAGCAACCTGGCGATCGCCGAGCGCAGCCTGGCCGCCATCCGCGCGCGCACCGAAGTCGGCACGGCGACCGCGCTCGACGTCGCCCAGCAGGAGAACCTCGTCCTGCAGCAGCGCGCTTCGGTGCCGCCGCTCCGCCAGCAGATCCGCCAGAACACCAACGCGCTCGCCGTGCTGACCGGCCGCACCCCCGACCAGGTGACGATCGAGGGCGGCAGCCTGTCCGGCGTGACGATCCCGGCGGTCGAGCCCGGCATCCCGTCCGACCTGCTGCTCCGCCGACCCGACCTCCGCCAGTCCGAGGCGCAGCTCGAGGCGGCCGAGGCCGACGTCGTGGTCGCCCGCGCCGCGCTCTACCCGCGCATCCAGCTGACCGCCGACGGCGGCCTGCAGAGCACCGCGCTGCGCAGCCTGTTCGAACCGACCGCGGTGTTCTGGTCGATCGCGGCCGGCCTGACCCAGCCGGTGTTCGATGCCGGGCGGCTCCAGGCGCAGCTGGCCCAGCAGCGCGCCCGCCACGGCGAACTGGTCGCCAACTACCAGCAGGCGATCCTTTCGGCCTTCCGCGACGTGGAGGACGCGCTGGCCGCGATCGACCAGACCGCGCAACAGGAACGGCTGCAGCAGGCCGTCGTAGCCAATGCCAGGCGCGCCTTCGAGATTTCCGAGGCCCGCCTCAGGGAGGGGACCATCGACCTTCTGACCCTGCTGAACACCCAGCAGACCCTGTTCCAGGCCCAGGATTCCCTGGCCCAGATCCGCCTCGCCCGCCTCCAGGGCGCGGTCGGCCTGTTCCAGTCGCTGGGCGGCGGCTTCGATCCCGCGGCCGTGCCGGTGCCGGCGGACCCCGCCGCCACGCCCGCGCGCACGGTGTCGCCGTGAGGCGGGTCCTGCGCTGGCTGGTCGGCCTGCTGGTCGTGGCCGCGATCGCCGGCGGCATCGGCTGGGTCCTGCTCGGCCAGCCGGCCCCGGTCTCCACGCAGCGGATGGGGCGCGGCGCCTTCCAGGGCGGCGGCCAGCCGACCCCGGTGCTGGCGGTGCCTGCGCAGACCGCCGACGTGCCGATCCGCCTCGACGCGGTCGGCACCATCCAGGCGCTCAACACCGCCACCGTGCGGCCCCAGGTCGACGGCCAGCTCATCTGGATCGGCTTCCGCGAAGGGCAGGACGTGCGCAAGGGCGACCTGCTGGCCCAGATCGATCCCGCCGTCTACAAGGCCGCCCTCGATCAGGCGGAGGCCAAGAAGGCCCAGGACCAGGCCAACCTCGCCAACGCCCGCATCGACCTCGACCGCTATGTCCGGCTCGCCCGCACCGACTATGCGACCAAGCAGCAGGCGGACACCCAGCGCGCCCTGGTGCAGCAGCTGGAGGCGCTGATCCGCTCCGACCAGGCGGCGATCGACAACGCCAAGACCCAGCTCAGCTACGCCACGATCACCGCGCCGATCGACGGCCGCACCGGCCTGCGCCTGGTCGACGAGGGCAACCTGGTCGGCGCCTCGACCACGGCCGGCATCGTGGTCATCACCCAGGTCCAGCCGATCGCCGCCATCTTCACCCTGCCGCAGCAGTTCCTGCGCCAGGTGAACGCCGCCATGGCGGCGGGGCCCGTGCCGGTCGATGCGATCGCGTCCGACAACCGGACCGTGCTCGACCGCGGCACGCTGGAGGTGGTCGACAACCAGGTCGACCCGACCACCGGCACGGTCAAGATGAAGGCCGTCTTCGCCAACGCCAACCGGCAGCTCTGGCCGGGCCAGTTCATCAATGCCCGCCTGCAGGTCGGCGTGCGCAAGGGCGCCGTCGTCGTCCCGTCCGCCGCCGTCCAGCGCGGCCCCAACGGCACCGTGGTCTACCAGGTGCAGGAGGGCGAGACGGTGGCGCTGAAGCCGGTGACGGTCGCCCAGCAGGACGAAACCCAGGCGGTGATCGGCGAAGGGCTGGCCGCCGGCGAGCGGGTCGTCACGTCGGGGTTCTCGCGCCTGACCAACGGCAGCAAGGTGCAGGTGACCACCCCGGGCTCCACGCCGGTCGTCACCCCGCCGACCGGGGTGCGCGAGGGCGGCCGCCGCGGCCCGGGCAGCGCCGGCCGCGAGGGTCGCGGCGGGGCCCGCCCGGACGGCGAGCAGCGCCCCGGCGAACGCCCGGCCGGTGCGCTGCCGGCGGCCCGGCCGGCCCAATGAACGTCTCCGCCCCCTTCATCGGCCGGCCGATCGCCACCTCGCTGCTCGGCATCGCGGTGCTGCTGGCGGGGCTGCTGGGATACTGGCAGCTGCCGGTGTCGGCGCTGCCCCAGGTCGACTTCCCGTCGGTCCAGGTGACGACCCGCCTGCCGGGGGCGAGCCCGGAGACGATGGCTTCGCTCGTGACCGCGCCCCTGGAGCGCCAGCTCGGCCAGATCCCGTCGCTCCAGGCCCTGACCTCGAGCAGCGGGTTCGGCATCAGCCAGATCACCCTGCAGTTCGATCTCGGCCGCGACATCGACGGCGCCTCGCAGGACGTGCAGTCGGCGATCAACGCCGCCGGCTCCACCCTGCCCCGCAACCTGCCCTATCCGCCCACCTACACCAAGGTGAACCCGGCCGACGCGCCGATCGTGACCGTGGCGCTGACCTCGGAAACCCAGCCGCTGCGTTCGCTGAGCGACCTGGCCGACACGCTGATGGCCCAGCGCCTGGCGGAGGTCTCCGGCGTCGGCTCGGTCACCGTGCAGGGCAGCGTGCGCCCGGCCGTGCGCGTCCAGGCCGATCTCGCCCGCCTCGCCTCCTACGGCGTCAGCCTGGCCGACCTGCGCACCGCCATCGTCGGCGCCAACCAGTCGGGCCCCAAGGGCCAGCTCGACGGCGCCCAGCAATCCTACACGATCGCCGCCAACGACCAGATCGAGAGCGCGGCCGCCTATCGCGAAGTGGTCGTCGCCTACCGCAACGGCGCCCCGGTCCGGGTCGGCGACGTCGCCAACCTGATCGACGGGTTCGAGAACGAGAAGGTCGCGGCCTGGTACCAGGGCCGGCCGGCGGTCGTCATCGACGTGCGCCGGCAGCCGGGCGCCAACGTCGTCGACACCGTCGCCCATCTGCGCGACGAGCTGGCCCGCCTGCGCACCATGATGCCGACCGGGATCGAGCTCACCATCGTCGCCGACCGGACCGAGACGATCCGCGCCTCGATCCACGAGGTGCAGTTCACCCTCGTCCTGTGCGTCGGTCTGGTGGTGCTGGTCGTGCTGCTGTTCCTGCGCACGCTGCGCGCGACCTTGATCGCGGCGATCGTCCTGCCCCTGTCGCTGGTCGCGACGTTCGGGGCGATGTGGCTGTGCGGCTTCAGCCTCGACAACCTGTCGCTGATGGCGCTGACCATCGGCACCGGCTTCGTCGTCGACGACGCCATCGTCATCATCGAGAACATCGTCCGCTACATGGAGAAGGGCGAGAGCCCGATGGAGGCGGCCTACAAGGGCGCCCGCGAGATCGGCTTCACCATCATCTCGCTGACCGCCTCGCTGGTGGCCGTGTTCATCCCGCTCTTGTTCATGACCGGCCTGGTCGGCCGCATGTTCCGCGAGTTCGCGCTGACCCTGACGCTGGCCGTGGTGCTGTCGGCCGTGGTCTCGCTGACCATGACCCCGATGCTGTGCAGCCGGCTGCTGAAATCCGGCCACGGCGCCGGCGGCAACCGCCTCGCCGCGGCGGCCGACCGCGCCGTCGACCGGCTGATCGAGGCCTATCGGCGCAGCCTGGTGGCGACCCTGCGCCACCGCGCCCTCACCATGCTGGTGGCGGCCGCGACCCTGGCCGCCACGGTCGCCCTCTACGTCGTCATCCCCAAGGGGTTCCTGCCGCCCCAGGACACCGGCTCGATCACCGCGGTGACGGAAGCGGGCGAGGACGTCTCCTTCACCGAACTGCGGCGCATCCAGCAGCTGGTCGCCGACGCCGTGCGGACCGACCCGGACGTCGCCAACGTCGTCTCGGTGATCGGCGTCGGCACCATCAACCGCACCCCCAATGCCGGCCATCTCAGCATCACCCTGAAGCCGCAGGACACCGGGCGGGCCCCGGCCGGCGCGGTGATCGAGCGGCTGAAGCAGCTGGTGGCGCCGATCCCCGGGGTCGAGGTCTATTTCCGCTCCATCCAGGACATCCAGATCGACACCCGGGCGGCGCAGTCGCAGTACCAGTACTCCCTGGTCGGGACCAATGCGGCGGAGCTGTCGCAATGGTCGCGGCGCCTGGTGGAGGAGATCCGCCAGGCCCCCGCCATGCAGGACGTGGCCAGCGACCTGCGCGAGGGTGGGCTCGGGGTCATGATCCGGGTCGACCGCGAGCAGGCCGGGCGCCTCGGCGTCTCCATGCAGGCGGTGGAGGACGCGCTGAACGACGCCTTCGGCCAGCGCCAGATCTCCACCATCTACGGCCAGGCCAACCAGTACCGGGTGGTGCTGGAGGTCGAGCCGCAATACCGGCTCGACCCCTCCGCGCTGGCCCGTCTCTACGTCCCGGGCCGCGCCGGGGTCCAGGTGCCGCTGCTGTCGGTCGCCCGCATCGAGCGCACCTCGGCGCCGCTCTCGATCAACCACGAGGAGCAGTTCCCGGCCGTCACCATCAGCTTCAACCTGGCATCCCATGCGAGCCTGAGCGATGCGGTGCAGGTCATCTCGGCCGCCCAGGGCCGGCTCGGCATGCCGGCCTCGATCACCGGCAGCTATTCGGGCGACGCGGCCGAATTCGAGAAGTCGCTGGCGGGCCAGCCCTGGCTCATCCTGGCGGCGATCGTCGCCATCTACATCGTGCTGGGCGTGCTCTACGAGAGCTTCATCCACCCCGCGACGATCCTCTCGACGTTGCCTTCGGCCGGCGTCGGCGCGCTGCTGGCGCTGATGCTGTTCGACCTCGACCTCTCCTTCGTGGCCCTCATCGGCATCATCCTGCTGATGGGCATCGTGAAGAAGAACGCGATCCTGATGATCGACTTCGCGCTGGAGGCCGAGCGCCACCACGGCATGACCCCCTACGACGCCATCGTGCAGGCGAGCGTGCTGCGCTTCCGGCCGATCGTCATGACGACCCTGGCGGCCCTGTTCGGCGCCCTGCCGCTGGCGCTGGCCACCGGTCCCGGGGCCGAGCTGCGCATCCCGCTCGGCATCAGCATCTGCGGCGGGCTGATCCTCAGCCAGTTCCTGACCCTCTACACCACCCCGGTCATCTATCTGCTGATGGAGCGGATGCGCGGCCGCTCCGGCCTGGAGCCCGCCCCCGTCGCCAGCCCGGCCGAGTAGCCGGTCGCCCGGGCCCGAGCCTTGAGCATCTCCACCCCCTTCATCGAGCGTCCGGTCGCCACCATCCTGCTGGCGATCGGCCTCTTCCTCGTCGGCATGGTCGCCTACATCTTCCTGCCGGTCGCGAGCCTGCCGGCGGTCGACTACCCGACCATCCGGGTCTCGGCGAGCCGCCCGGGGGCCGACCCCGAGATCATGGCCGCCACCGTGGCCGCCCCCCTGGAGCGGCGCCTGGGGGCCATCGCCGGGGTGACCGAGATCACCTCGTCGAGCGGGGTCGGGTCCACCAGCATCGTCGTGCAGTTCGACCTCGGCCGCGACATCGACGGGGCCGCGCGCGACATCCAGGCGGCGATCAACGCCGCCGCCGCCGACCTGCCGAGCGACCTGCCGAGCCGGCCCAACTTCCGCAAGGCGAACCCGTCGGCGGCGCCGGTGCTGATCCTGTCGATGACCGCCGACACGCTGCCCCCGTCCGACCTCTACGACCTGGCCGACAGCATCCTGGTCCAGCGCCTGTCCCAGGTGGAGGGGGTGGCCGAGGTGACCGTGAACGGGGCCGAGCAGCCGGCGATCCGCGTGCGCGTCGACCCCAACCGGCTGGCGGCGATGGGCCTCGGCCTCGACACGGTGCGCCAGGCGATCGCCTCGGCCAGCGTGGTCAACCCCGTCGGCGCCCTGGAGGGCCCGCGCCAGGCGACCATGATCCTGACCGACGGGCAGCTGCGCACCGCCGAGCAGTTCAAGCGCGTCGTCGTGCGCGCCGAGGGATCGACCGTGGTCCGGCTGGGCGATGTCGCGACCGTCGAGGACGGGGTGCGCAACAGCCGCTCGGCCGGCTGGGTCGGGGCGCAGCGCGGCATCCTCGTCGTCATCAACCGGCAGGCCAACGCCAACGTCATCGACACCGTCGACCAGATCAAGGCCGAGCTGCCGGAGCTGGAGAGGATGCTGCCGGCCGGCGTGCGGCTGGCCGTGCTGTCCGACCGCACCACCACCATCCGCGCCAGCGTCCACGAGATGCAGTTCACGCTGGCCCTGTCGATCGGCCTGGTCACCCTGGTCGTGCTGCTGTTCCTGCGCCGGACCACGCCGACGGTGGCGGCCGCCCTGACCGTGCCCCTGTCCCTGGCGGGCACCTTCGGGCTGATGTGGGCCGCGGGCTACACGGTCAACAACCTGACCCTGATGGCGCTGGTGATCGCCGTCGGCTTCGTCGTCGACGACGCCATCGTCATGATCGAGAACGTCTACCGCAACCTCGAGGACGGCATGCGCCCGCTGGCCGCCGCCATCGAGGGCGCGCGGCAGATCGGCTTCACCGTGGTCTCGATCAGCGTCTCGCTGGTGGCGGCCTTCGTGCCGCTGATCTTCATGCCGGGCATCATCGGGCGGCTCTTCAAGGAGTTCGCCATGACGATGACCTTCGCGATCATCGTCTCCATGGTGGTGTCGCTGACGGTGACGCCGATGATCTGCGGCCGGTTCCTGAAGCGCATGCCGCAGCGCGGCGAGACCTGGCTCGACCGCCTGGTCGAGCCGGTGCTGGACGGCATGGTCGCCGGCTATGCCCGCACGCTGGGCTGGGCGCTGCGCCACCGGTTGCTGATGCTGCTGGTCTTCTTCGCCACCATCGCCGGCACCGCCTGGCTCTATGTCCAGCTGCCCAAGGGGTTCTTTCCCCAGGACGATACCGGCCTGATCTTCGCCGGCACCCGCGCCTCGCCCGACGTGTCGTTCCAGGTGATGCTGGGGCTGCAGCAGCGCGCGGCCGAGATCATCGCCGCCGACCCGGCCATCGCCGGCTTCGGCTCGTTCGTCGGCGGCGGATCGCAGAGCAATTCCGGCCGCATGTTCATCAGCCTGAAGCCGCTGGAGGAGCGCGGGGTCAGCTCGACCGACGTGGTCAACCGGCTGCGCCCGCAGCTGGCCGCGGTGCCCGGCCTCCAGGTCTTCATGGTGCCGCAGCAGGACCTGCGGGTGGGCGGGCGCAGCGCCAACGCCTCCAACCAGTACACGCTGTGGAGCGAGGACCTGAACGCGCTCAAGACCTGGGCGCCGCAGGTACTGGAGCGCCTGCGCAGCGTCGAAGGGGTGGTCGACATCAGCACCGACCGCGAGCAGACCGGCCTGCAGGTCAACGTCTCGATCGACCGCGAGGCCGCCGCCCGCTTCGGCGTCGGCATCGACGACGTGGGGGCGGCCCTCAACAACGCCTTCGCCCAGCGGCAGATCGCCACCATCTACACCCAGCGCAACCAGTACCGGGTGATCTTCGAGGTCGAGCCGCGCTTCGCCACCGACCCGACCTCGCTGGCGCAGATCTACGCCACGGCCGAGGACGGAACCCAGGTCCCGCTCACCGCCGTCACCCGCCGCACCACCGGGACCGCCCCCCTGTCGGTCGCCCATCGCGGCCAGTTCCCGTCCTCCACGATCAGCTTCAACCTGGCGCCGGGCGCGGTGCTCGCCACCACCCTGGCCGCGGTCGACCGGGCGGTGGCGGAGATGCACCTGCCGGATCAGATCCGCGCCGGCTTCGACGGGGATGCCGGCGCCTTCGCCCAGTCCTCCCAGAGCCAGCTGGTGCTGATCCTGGGCGCCATCCTGGTCATCTACCTGGTGCTGGGCATCCTCTACGAGGACCTGCTGCACCCGCTGACCATCCTGTCGACCCTGCCGTCCGCCGGGCTGGGGGCGCTGATGTCGCTCAAGATGGCGCGCATGGACCTGTCGATCATCGCCCTGATCGGCATCATCCTGCTGGTCGGCATCGTCAAGAAGAACGGGATCATGATGGTGGACTTCGCCCTGGAGGCGCAGCGCAAGCGCGGGCTGGAGCCGCGGGAGGCCATCCGCGAGGCGTGCCTGGAGCGCTTCCGCCCGATCCTGATGACGACGCTGGCAGCCCTGTTCGGGGCCGTGCCGCTGGCGATCGCGACCGGCATCGGCGCCGAGCTGCGCCGGCCGCTCGGCATCACCATCGTCGGCGGGCTGGTGGTATCCCAGATCCTGACGCTCTACACGACGCCGGTCATCTACCTGATGCTGGAACGCTTCCGCCGCCGGCCGCCAGCACTGGTCCCGGCGGCGGCGGAATAGAATCGGCTTGCCGTCACGACTGCGTTTGCGCATGATTCGCGCACATCCTGAGGTAGCGTTGGGCGGCCGCATCTGCGCCGAGGCCGGACGGCTGCTCGCCCCGGGCCCGGGCAGGCCAGGGGACGTCATAGCAGTGACTACTTAACTTCTTGGATAAGACCTCATATTAGTATCTAATTTGAGATAGATACCCACTGCCGCTCCCGTTCGGCGAGACGGCACCCAATCCCGATGAGGTCCATGTCATGGCGTTCGGCGCCACGTTCGAGCTTGCGTCGCTGGACGGCGTGAATGGCTTCGTCATCAAGGGCGAAGAGGAAATCTGGGCCGCAAGCACGGCCGGTGACGTGAACGGGGACGGCTTCGACGACGTCATCGTCGGCATGGCCACCGGCAGTTCCGACGGCACGGTCGACGGCACGCTGGGCCAGACCTACGTCGTCTTCGGCAAGGCGGGCGGCTTCACCTCGCCGATCGAGCTGGCCTCGCTGGCCGCGACCGACGGCTTCGCCATCTGCGGCATCGACCCCGAGGATGCCACGGGCAAGGGCAACCATTTCGGCTGGTCGGTCAGTGCCGCCGGCGACCTCGACGGCGACGGCATCGACGACCTGATCGTCGGCGCCCCCGCCAAGCGGGACCTCGGCAGCGAGGAGCCGGGCAACGGCACCAGCTATGTGGTCTATGGCCGGGAGGACTTCGCCGGCTCCCTCGACCTCTCCTCCCTCGACGGCCAGACCGGGTTCGCCATCCGTCGCGCCAGTCCGGGCGACGAAAGCGGCCTCACCGTTCGCGCCGCCGGGGACGTGAACGGCGACGGCTTCGCCGACATCCTCATCGCCACGCCCTATGCCGGCGGCACCAGCGGCGGCGCCTATGTGGTGTTCGGCGGGCCACGGGGAGCCGATCCGACCTTCGATCTCTCGGCGCTGAACGGCTCCAACGGCTTCGCGATCGCGGGTAGCGGCGGGACCAAGACCGGCTTCGCCGCCGCCTCGGCCGGCGACTTCAACGGGGACGGCTTCGCCGACATCCTCCTGGGAGCGCCCTTCGCGAATGTTCTCGACGGCGGCGCCTTCATCGTGTTCGGGGGGTGGGATGTTCCCGCGACCGTCGCGCTGGGCTCGCTCGACGGCGAAAACGGGGTCGCCATCACCGGCACCGGGCTGATGCTGAATCTGGGGTACGCCGTCAGCACCGCCGGCGACATGAACGGCGATGGATTGGCTGATGTGATCGTCAGCGACTACTACGCCAACGGCGTAGTCATCTTCGGGCGGGAGGGCGGCAGCGATCCTGCCATCGACGTCGCCTCGCTTGACGGCAGCAACGGCTTTGCGTTCGAGAATGCCGGGCAGATCGACAAGTTTCACCTCGCCGTCGGCTTCGCGGGTGACCTGAACGGCGACGGGCTGGCCGACGTCATGATCGGCGCACCGGATGCGAACGGTTCGGCCGGCGCCACCTATGTCGTGTATGGCCGCGCCGACGATTTCGATCCGGTCGTCGATCTGGCGGCGCTGGATGGCAGCAACGGCTTCATCCTCAACGGCGCCGATGCCGGCGACGGGAGCGGCCGCTACCTCAGCCTGGCGGACGTCGATGGCGATGGCGCCGACGACCTCGTCATCGCCGCGCCGGGTGCGTACGGCGGCGCCGGCGCGACCCATGTGATCTTCGGTACGGAGCAGTCGGCGCTCCCGCCGCCGCCCGCGCCGCCGCCCCTTCCGCCGCCGCCGCCCCCTCCTCCGCTGCCCGACCTGCCGGTCATGCGGCTGGGCGCGGCGATCGAGCCGGTCGCCTTCGAGCCCGTGAACTGCTTCGTCATCTGGGGACGCAAGTACACCGAGGAGTGGAACCAGTACGACTGGGGTACATGGTCCGCCACCTCGGCCGGGGACCTGAACGGGGACGGGTTCGACGACGTGATCGTCGCCACCCCATGGGTCCCGCAGGGCGACACGAATGGTGTCGGCGAGACCTACGTCGTGTTCGGCAAGGCGGACGGCTTCGTCTCGCCGCTGGAGGTATCCGATCTCGACGGCAGCAACGGCTTCGTCATCCGCGGGGAGTATGATCCGCAGTCCTTCAACGGGACCTATAGCGGTTGGTCGGTCGGCCCGGCGGGCGACGTCAACGGCGACGGCGTCGACGACATCGTCATCGGCGCCCCGGGCATTCTCTATGGTGAGAGCGCCAGCTACGTCGTCTTCGGGCGCTCCGACGGCTTCCCGGCGTTGCTCGAGCTCTCGTCGCTGGGCAGCGACGGGCTGGTTATCAACGGCGCCGTCACCGACGACGGTAGCGGCTCGGCCGTCCGGGGGACCGGCGACGTCAACGGCGACGGCTTCGACGACCTGGTGATCGCCACCCCCGACGGCATCGACTATGTGGTGTTCGGCCGCCCGGCCGACGGCAACCCGATCGAACTCTCCGACATCGACGGCGGCAACGGCTTCGCGATCGTCGCCGGCGACGGTGTCCGGGACCACGACCCCTGGGAATGGTACGTCATCGGCGACTATGCGGTCGGCGGCGCCGGCGACCTCAACGGCGACGGCTTCGCCGACGTGGTCATCGGCCTGGGGGACGAGGACGGCAGCGCCGGCATCAGCTATGTCGTGTTCGGCCGGTCGGGCGGGTTCGCCGCCGCGATCGATCCGAGTTCGCTGGATGGCGGCAACGGCTTCGCCATCCGGGGCGCCGCGCCCAAGGACGGCAGCGGCTGGGCGGTCGGCGCGGCCGGCGACGTCAACGGCGACGGCATCGACGACCTGATCATCGGCGCCCCCGGGGCCTATGCCGGCGCCGGCGCCGCCTATGTGATCTTCGGCAAGCGCGGCGGTTTCGACGATGCGATCGACCTGGCGTCGCTGCCCGCCAGCGAGGGCTTCGTCATCAAGGGCGCCTGCGCCGGGGATGCGCTGGGCTATTCGATCGCCGCGGCCGGCGACGTCAATGGCGACGGCATCGACGATCTGCTGGTCGGCACGCCCGACGCCTACGACTCGGCGGGCGCCAGCTATGTCCTGTTCGGCCGGGCGGGAGGCTTCTCCGATCCGGTCGAGGTCGCGACGCTGGACGGCTCCAACGGCTTCATCATCAAGGGGTTCGCGCCCGGCGACTGGACCGGCAGCCATGTCAGCACCGGCGACGTGAACGGCGATGGCGCCCCGGACTTCATCATCGGGGCGACGACGGCGCGCGACCAGGTCGGGTCGACCTACGTGATATTCGGCGAGCCCCGGGGGCGCGGCCGGGCGCGTCGCCGGCCGGGGCGGCCGCCCTCATCGGGGCCGGGCAACCGCGCCCCGTCGGCCGGGGACGACAACTATGCGGTGGAGAGGGACAAGACGCTGGCCGTGGCCGGGCCCGGACTGCTCGCCAACGACCGCGATCCGGATGGCGACCCGCTGAAGGTGGCCGGGCTCGTCAGCGGGCCGGAACACGGAACGCTGGAGTGGCAGCCGGACGGCAGCTTCACCTACACGCCCCACGCCAGCTATGTCGGGCTCGATCGCTTCGTCTACACCGTCACCGACGGTCGCTCGGGGCGCGACGCGGCCGAGGTCTGGATCACCGTCGAGAAGGCGGCCGGCCTGCCGCCGGTGCTGCCCGTAACCGGCGGCTTCGGCGCCGAGGCGCTCCATGGCACCTATCGCTCGGACACGATCTCGGGCATGGGCGGCAACGACACCATCCGCGGCGACGGCGGCCGCGACGTGCTCGACGGCGGCGACGGCGACGACGTGGTGATGGGCGATGCCGACGAGGACGTGGTCCTCGGCGGGGCCGGCGCGGACTGGCTCCTGGGCGGGGCCGGCAACGACTGGATCCTGGGCGGAACCGGCGACGACACCGCCCAGGGCGGGACGGGCAACGACCTGGTCCGGGGTGGCCAGGGCCGCGACCTGCTGTTCGGCGACAAGGGCGACGACGTGCTCCATGGCGACCAGGGCGACGACTGGCTCCTGGGCGGCGCCGGACGCGACCAGCTCCTGGGCGGGGCCGGGGACGATACCGCCCATGGCGGCGCCGATGACGACCGGATATGGGGCGGACAGGGCGACGACCGGCTGTTCGGCGACAAGGGCGACGACGTGCTCCAGGGCGATCGCGGCCACGACACGCTGACGGGCGGCGAAGGCGCCGACCAGTTCGTGTTCGCCGACGGGGGCGGGCGGGACGTCGTCACCGACTACGACCTGATGGGCGGCGACGTCATCCGGCTGGAGGTCGGCCCGGACGGGTTGCTGAACGGCATCGCGATCTCCGGCTTTGCCGACATCCTGGCATTGCTGGAGGACGGACCGGACGGCGCGTTCCTGCGGCTGGGACCCGACGATGCCCACGGCGTCACCCTGCTGGGCATCGGCCGGAACCAGCTGTCGGCCGACGATTTCCTGATCGCCTGAGGGCCCGGGACCGGCGGCGGGGGGCTTCCCCTGCCGCCGCGACGGGCCCCGGCTTCGCGGCCCCTTATGCCCGCGGCTCCGGCAGCGGCGGGATGTGCGGGCTCTCGACCGGGATCTCGGTGGGCGGCGCGGTCGGCTCGGGGGCCGGCATCGGCGGCTTCTCGGGCGTGCCCGGCTGCGGCGGGGTCGGCGGATCGGGGTTGGTCGGCATGGAGGCTCCCTTCGGGTGGGGTCGGGGTACAGGGGGTCAATGCCCCCCGTCCCCGACCGGTTCCGCCCCTACAGGGTCAGCACGACATTGCCGATGACGGCCCCCTGCTCCACCAGCTCGTGCGCCTCGGCGATCCGCTCCAGCGGCAGGGTGCGGCCGATGGCGTGGACGAGGCGGCCGGCCGCCAGCATGCCGTTGACCCCGGCCACCGCGGCCTCGCGCTCGGCCGCCGTCAGCTCGTAGACCAGGAAGAACTTCACGGTGGCGCTGGTGAAGAGGCAGAAGGGCGCCGGCAGCGCCGCCTCCGCCCCGCCGATGCCGTAGACCACGACCGTGCCGCGCGGCGCCAGCACGCCCGGCAGCAGGCGGGCATTGGCGGTGATGTCGAGCTCGATCACCCGGTCGACGCCGCGCCCGCCGGTCAGTTCCTGGACCCGGGCGCCGACATCCTCCTGGCGGTAGTTGATGACGTGGTCGGCCCCTGCGGCCGTCGCGTGGGCCGCCTTCTCCGGGCCGCTCACCGTCGTCAGAACGGTGGCGCCGCCCGCCTTGGCGAACTGGATCGCATAGTGCGACACCGCCCCCGCCCCGCCCGACACCAGGATCGACTGGCCGGCGACCGGGCCGTCGATCGATACGGCGTGGCGCGCGGTCAGGGCCGGGATGCCGAGGCAGGCGCCGGCCTCGAAGCTGGTGCCGTCCGGCAGGTGGGCCGCCTGGATCGCCGGCAGGGCGATGAACTCGGCCGCCGTGCCGAACGGCCGGCGCCACTGGCCGTTCCAGATCCACACCCGCTCGCCGATCCGGCCCGGGTCGACCCCGGCGCCGACCGCCTCGATCGTCCCGGCCCCGTCGCTGTGCGGGACCACGCGCGGATAGGCCATCTTGCGGTTGGAGCCCGCCCGGCTCTTCACGTCCGACGGGTTGACGCCGGAGGTCGCCAGCCGCACCCGCACCTCGCCCGCCGCGGGCTCCGGCCGGTCCATGTCGCCCACGACCAGCACGTCGCGCGCCGCCCCGTTCGCCTCGTAGTACGCTGCCCGCATCGCCGGCTCCTCCCCACGCTTTCCTGGTTACAAGGCATCAGTCAGTGCCTACACTGCGAATCGTCGTCAACAACCGAAAGGAGGTGATCCAGTGTCTCATTGTCTCTACCCGCGGACGCCGGGTGCCCTGAGCCTGATCCCTGCTTCCATCGGGGTTTCGGGGGATAGCTGACACCCTTTCCGGCTGAGGCCTCGCGCCTGTGGCGCGGGCCGGCCGGAACGCGGTTCGACAATGGGGGGCCGTCCCGACGGGGGCGGCCCCTTTTGCGTGGGAGACGAGGACGTTGCCCGATCCGATTGAGATCCTGGTGGATGCCGACGCCTGCCCGGTGAAGGCTGAGATCTACCGCGTCGCCGCCCGCCACCGGGTCCGGGTGGTGATGGTGTCGGGCGGCTTCCTCAACATCCCGATCGACCCGATGATCGAGCGGGTGATCGCGGGCGAGGGCTTCGATGCCGCCGACGACCGCATCGCGGAGCGCGCCCGGCCGGGCAGCATCGTCATCACCGCCGACGTTCCGCTCGCCGCCCGCGCCATCAAGGCCGGGGCAGAGGCGATCGGCTCGACCGGCCGCCCCTTCTCCGAGGCCTCGATCGGCATGGCGCTCGCCATGCGCAACCTGATGGACGACATGCGGGCGATGGGCGAGCGGACGTCGGGGCCGAAGCCCTTCTCGGCCCGCGACCGCTCCGCCTTCCTGTCGGCGCTGGACGAGGCGATCGTCCGCCTGAAGCGCCGGGGGTTCGTCTAGCCCGAGGTTCGCCTATCCAACCAGCGCGTCCGGCCGGAAGCCGATCCGCTCGGCGAAGCGCTCGCGATAGTGCGGCCAGACCTCGGGGTTGACGAGGCGCGGCGGCACCCGGCCCTCGAAGATCGCGATCCACTGGTAGGCCGCCGCCTCCGCCATGGTCTGCAGCGCCTCCTCGGTGATGCCGGCGATGTGCGGGGTGGCGATGACGTTCGGCAGGCGCAGCAGCGGGTGGCTGGGGTCGGGCGGCTCCTTCAGGAAGACGTCGACCCCGGCCCCGGCGATCCGCCGGGTGACCAGCGCCGCCTCCAGGGCCGCCTCGTCATGGATGCCGCCGCGCGCGGTGTTGACGAAATAGGCGGTCGGCCGCATCGCCGCGAACTCGGCCGTGCCGAACATGCCGAAGGTCTCGTCGTTGCGCGGGCAATGCACCGAGACGAAGTCGGCCCGCGCCAGCAGCTCGTCGAGCGGCACCTTGGCGGCCCCGCGCGCGGCCACCTCGTCGGCGGTCAAATAGGGGTCGTGCGCCAGCACCGTCATCCCGAACAGCCCGCGGCAGAGCTCGGCGGTGCGGGTGCCGATCTGCCCGATGCCGACGATGCCGACCGTGCGCCCGCGCAGCTCACGGCCCGTATAGAGGAAGCGGTCGAGGTCGCGCTCCTGGCGCAGCGCCCGGTCGGTGATGCCGATATTCTTGGCCAGCGCCAGCATCAGCCCCAGCGCGTGCTCGGCCACCGCCTCCTTGTTGGCACCCGACTGGTTGCAGACGGCGATGCCGGCAGCCGTGCAGGCGGCGACGTCGACCATGTCGAACCCGGCCCCGGTCGAGCTGATCGCCAGCAGGTCGGGGCAGCGGCGGATCAGGTCGGCATCGCCGAACCAGGGCCCGCGCAGCTCCGTCCGCGGCGCGATCTGGTAGCCATGGACCCGCGCCATGACGGTGGCGTTGTCGCCGTCCGGATCGTCGTAGCGCCGCTGCACCAGCTCGATGTCGTCGCGCTGCCCGAGAATCTCCTCCGCCACCGGGTCGACCCATTTCTCGAAATAGGCCAGCCGCTTCACGTTCGTCGCCACGCTTCCCCCTTCGGCATCTTCTTTGGGCAGGAACGATGTTCGATAGGCAGCGGCAGGGCAAGCCGCCTCATGGCCGGGCCTGCCGGATTTCCAGATGCGCGAGCGCCCCTTCGGCCGCCGCCGCCGCGGTGGCGAAGGTCGCCTGCAGCAGGTAGCCGCCGGTCGGGGCCTCCCAGTCGAGCATCTCTCCGGCGACGAAGGTGCCGGGCAGACGGCGCAGCATGAACTGCGCGTCGACCTCGTCGAGCGCGATGCCGCCGGCGGTGGAGATGGCCCGGGCCAGCGGCTGCGGCGCCACGAGGCGCAGCGGCACGGACTTGATCCGGGCGGCGAGCGCGGCCGGGTCGCGCGGCAGTTCCCCTCCGGCCTCGCGCAGCAGGGCCGCCGCCACCGGGGCCAGGCCCGCCCCCTTGCGCAGGCGGGTGGCCATGGAAGGGGCACCGGACACCGCGGCCAGGCGCTTTGCCAGTTCCACCACGGCCAGGTCCGGGCGCAGGTCGACCTCCAGGACCGCCTCGCCCGCAGCCGCGATCCGGTCCCGCAGCCCGGCCGAGAGGGCATAGACCGCCCCGCCCTCGATGCCGTAGGCGGTGACCATCGCCTCGCCGCGCAGGCTGCGGCCGGCATGGGCGAAGGCTGCGGGCTTCAACGGAGTGCCGGCGAAGCGGTCGCGAAACTCCTCGCTCCAGGCAACCTGAAAGCCACAATTGGCGGACACGAGCGGCGTCACCGCGACGCCGCGCCCGGCCAGCGTGGCGACCCAGCCGCCATCGCTGCCGAGCCGGGGCCAGCTGGCGCCGCCCAGCGCCAGGATGGTCGCCGCGGCGGCGACGCGCTCGATCGAACCGTCCGGGCTGGCGAAGACCAGGCGGCCGGAGGCGTCCCAGCCCTGCCATTGCCGGCGGGTGGCAATGCGCACCCCCTGCCCGGCCAGCCGCGCCAGCCAGGCCCGCAGCAGGGGCGAGGCCTTCATCGCCGCGGGGAAGACGCGGCCGCTCGACCCGACGAAGGTCGCCTGGCCCAGCCCGTCCGCCCAGGCGCGCAGCCGCTCCGGCGGAAAGGCGGCGAGCGCCGGCGCCAGCCGGCCTGCGGCGGCGCCATAGCGGGCCAGGAACGGCTCCGCCGGCTCCGAATGGGTGAGGTTGAGGCCGCCCCGCCCGGCCATCAGCAGCTTGCGCCCGACCGAGGGCATGCGTTCCCACACAGTCACCCTGGCGCCGGCGGCGCTGGCGATCTCGGCCGCCATCAGGCCCGCCGGCCCGCCGCCGACGATGGCGACGGTGCCGCCGGGACCGCGCCTCACTGCAGGCTCGGCTTCTTCAGGAAGCGGGAACGGTCGGCGGACGGCACGGCGATCTCCATCGTGCGGCCGTTGCGGCCGAGGGTGAGCGGGATATCCGATCCGGCCGGCCCCTGCTCCCACACCCGGCGATAGAATCCGGCCAGGTCCGACGGCTCCACGCCGGCCACGGCCAGCAGCACGTCGCCCGTGTGGATGCCGGCCTTGGCGGCGGGCCCGTTCTCGGACAGGCCGACCACCACCACCTTGTCCTCGACCTCGGCGGCATAGAGGCCGAGCCAGGGCCGCGCCGGACGGTTGGGCCGGCCGAGCAGCAGCAGGTCGTCCATGACCGGCTTCAGCACGTCGATCGGGATCATCATGTTGAGGAAGCTGCCACGGCCCTGCTGCAGCTGCAGCGAGCCGATCCCGATCAGCTCGCCCGCGGCCCCGATCAGGGGCGAGCCGCCCCAGTTCGGGTGGGCGGGCGAGGTGAAGATGGCATCGTCCAGCACATATTCCCAGTAGCCGGCGAACTCCTGCCGGGCGACGACCCGGGCCGCGACCGAATGGACACGGCCGCCCGCGCCGCCGACGACGACCCGTTCGCCGACCTGGACCGCGGACGACCGGCCGATCGGCAGGGCGGGCAGCGCGATCCGCGCCAGCGCCTGCACCAGCCCGAAGCCCGTCTCATGGTCGTAGGCGACGACGTGCCCCGGCACGCCCCGCCCGTCCGACAGCGTCAGGTAGACGGTCTCGGCCTCGGCCACCAGGTAGCCGACCGTCAACACCAGCCCGTCCGCCCGGATGATCACCCCGTTGCCGGCCCGCTCGGTACCGAGCGTGCCGGCGGTGAAGGCATCCGCCGGCACGAAGGCCTTCAGCCCGACGACGGAGGAAAGGGCCTGGTCGAGGTCGTAGGAGTGATCCTCGGGGCGCGGCTGCAGCGGCTCCGGCACCTTCCACTCGCTCTCCGTCGACATCCCGTGCGCCTCCATCCTCATCGCTGGCCCCGCTCGCCGGTGGCTGCGGCCCCCGCGACTATAGCGCAGGCCCGTGCAAGCTCCGTGCTGCCAAGGTGGGGTGGGCCGGCTTGCGTGGCAAGCGGGCCGGTCGAACCGCGATGCGCCTTCTAAACCGTCCGGCAGGCCGCTACGGTCCGGCATCGGCGGCACGACAGGGGAAGGGTACGCACATGCTCGGCAGACGGGGGCTCATGGCGGCGACGGCACTGGCGGCGGCCCTGGCCGCGGGCGGCTGCTCGACCATGGCGGAGGAGGGCCGGACGGACGGCGCGGCGCTGCACCGCCACCTGCTGGCGCTGGAGACCGGGAGCTGGCAGTACGTCAAGGAGCGCAACCAGGCGGCGATGCGGGATTTCCTGGCCGACGACGTGCTGCTGGTCTTCGGCGACGGCTCGCGCTTCGACAAGGCGCAGTATGTCGCCTCGCTCGCCGACCAGACGCTGACCGGCCTGAAGATCGAGGACGCGCGGACCCTGCCGATCAGCCTGGACGTGGCGGCGCTGCTCTACAAGGTGACCTATACGAGCGCGATGAAGACGGCGGCCCCCGTCACCATGACCAGCAAGGTCAGCAGCACCTACGTGCTGCGCAACGGCCGCTGGCTCAGCGTCCTCTACCAGGAGACGCCGATCCGGTAGGCAGACCGTCCGGGCCGCCACGGCGGCCGCGCAGGACGTAGGTGCGATGGTCGAGATGGCGGCGGGCGATGGCCGCCGCCGCCGCGGCGTCCCCGGCGACGATGGCCGCGGCCAGCGCGGCGTGCTCGGCCACCGCGGCCGTCCAGCGCTCGGGCGTCAGGTTGGCCTGGAAGCGGGCCGGGCGCAGGCGGGCGTTCATGCGGTCGTGCAGGTCGGCCAGCAGCGGGTTGCGGGCGGCGGCCAGGATCGCCGCGTGGATCGCCTCGTTGAGGGCGAAATAGCCTTCCAGGTCGCCCGCCTGGCGGCGCTCGTCCAGGGCCGCGGTCAGGCGCCCGATCTCCCGCCGTTCCTCGGGCGTGGCGCGCTCGGCCGCGAGCGCGGCAGCCTCCGCCTCCAGGGCGGCGATCACCTGGAAAGCGTGCTGCGTCGCCTCGCCCGACAGGTCGACCACGGTCGCGCCGCGGTTGGGCACGATCTCGACCAGCCCCTCGGCCGCCAGGACCCGCAGGGCCTCGCGCAGGGGCGTGCGCGAAATGCCGAACTCCGCGCACAACTCCAGCTCCTTCAGCCGCTCGCCCGCCGGCAGCCGGCCGGCGACGATGGCGCGGCGCAGCCGGTCGGCCGCGTCGAGATGCAAGGCGCGGCGCAGGATCGGCCCCTCCCCCGCGCTCAGCGGCAGGTCGTTCATTGCCGGGTCGGGCATTGGCGCCTATGCCAGATGGTCGGCCAGCACCCGCACCGGGTGGATGGCGGTGCGGCTGGCCAGGTCGGCGAACTGGTGGCGGCAGCTGGTGCCGGCGGCGACCAGGATCGCATCCGCCGGCGCCTCGCGCACCTTCGGCAAGGGCCCGACCTCGGCCACCTGGCGCGAGGTGGCGGCGTGCTCCTTCTGGTAGCCGAAGGCGCCGGCCATGCCGCAGCAGCCGGCATCGATGGTGGACAGCTTCAGGCCCGGCACCAGCTTCAGCATCGCCTCGACCGCACCCACCGTGCCGAAGGCGCGCTGATGGCAGTGGCCATGCAGCACCGCCGACCCGGTGCTGGGCTTCAGGTCCGGGGTGAAGCGCCCGGCGGCTCGCTCGGCCGCCACGAACTCCTCGATCATCACCGCCTTGGCGGCGACCGCGCGGGCATCGTCGCCCAGGCCGAGCGCCAGGTGCTCGTCGCGGAAGGTCAGCAGGCAGGACGGCTCCAGCCCGACGATCGGCACCCCGCGCCGGGCGGCGGCGGCGAGCGGCTTCAGGGCGCGCACCGCCTCGGCCTTCGCCTCCTCGACCATGCCGGCGGCGAGGTAGGTGCGCCCGCAGCAGAGCGCCCGGCCGCCCTCCTCGGCGGCGATGCAGGAGACGCGATAGCCGGCCGCCACCAGGAGGCGCTTGGCGGCCCGCGCATTGTCGGGCTCGAAGGCGGCGGTGAAGCTGTCCACGAACAGCGCCACGTCCGGCCCCGTCCCTTCCGCCCGGCCGTCGGCGCCGGCTGCGTCGAAGCGGTCGCGCCGCCACTGCGGCAGCGGCCGATCGGCGGCGAAGCCCAGCATCCGCTCGGACAGGGCGGCCAGGCCGGGGATGCGGTCGCGCAGGTTGAGGATCGGCGCCAGGGTGGCGGCGACGCGCGCATAGCGCGGCAGATGGGCGACGAGGCGCTCGCGCAGCGGCACGCCGTGCGCCTTGTTCCACTGGTGCTGGAACTCGATCTTCATGCGCGCCATGTCGACGCCGGTCGGGCATTCGCGCTTGCAGCCCTTGCAGGACAGGCACAGGTCGAGCGCCGCCTTGACCGCCGGATCGGCGAAGCTGCCGTTGCCGAGCTGCCCGGTGACCGCCAACCGCAGCGTATTGGCCCGGCCGCGCGTCACATGCTGCTCGTCCTTCGTCGCCCGGTAGGACGGGCACAAGACGCCCGGGTCCGACTTCCGGCATTCGCCGTTGTTGTTGCACATCTCGACCGCGGCCAGGAACCCGCCCCAGTCCGACCAGTCGAGCGCGGTCTCGACCGGCAGCGCCTTGTAGCCGGGCTTCCAGCGGAACAGGCTGCGGTCGTCCATCTTGGACGGGCGGACGATCTTGCCCGGGTTGAACAGGCCGGTCGGGTCGAAGGCGTCCTTCACCTCCTCGAAGGCGCGGACGATGCGGTCGCCGAACATCGGCCGGTGGAACTCCGAGCGTACCAGCCCGTCGCCATGCTCGCCGGAGTGGGAGCCCTTGTACTCCCGCACCATGGCGAACGCCTCCTCGGCGATCGCCCGCATCTTCTTCGCCCCCGCCTCCTCCTTGAGGTTGAGGATCGGGCGGACATGGAGCGTGCCGACCGAGGCGTGGGCATACCAGGTGCCCGACGTGCCGTGCCGGGCGAACACCTCGTCGAGGCGGCGGGTGTATTCGGCGAGGTCGGCCAGCGGCACCGCGCAATCCTCGATGAAGGAGACCGGCTTCCCTTCCCCCTTCATCGACATCATGATGTTGAGCCCGGCCTTGCGCACCTCCCACACCGCGGCCTGGAAGGCGGGCTCGACCGCCTCCACCACCGAATCCGGGAAGCCCAGGTCGGCGGTCAGCATCACCAGGTCGGCCAGGCGGCGCACGCAGTCGGCCCGGTCCTCGCCCGCGAACTCCACCAGCAGGATCGCCTGCGGCTCGCCCTTGACGAAGCGGTCGACGGTCGGCCGGAACATGGCGATCTCGCGCGACAGGTCGATCAGGGTGCGGTCGACCAACTCGACCGCGCTCGGCCCCAGCGCCACGATGTGCTGGGTCGCGTCCATCGCCGCGTAGAAGGTCGGGAAGTGGCAGACGCCCAGCGTGCGGTGGCTCGGGATCGGCTGCAGGTCGAGATGGACCTGGGTCGAGAAGCCGAGCGTGCCCTCCGAGCCGACCAGCAGGCTCGCCATGTTGTGGCCGGCCGGGTCGATCATGTCGATGTTGTAGCCGCCGACCTTGCGCAGCACCTTGGGGATGCGGCGGTCGATCTCGTCCGCCTCGCGCCCGTGCAGCGCCCGCATGCGCTGGATCAGGTCGATGAGGCGGCGGTCGCCCGCGCTGTCGGCCAGGTTGCCCGGCACCGGGCCGAAGCGATGGGCGGAGCCGTCGGCCAGGATCGCGTCGATGGCATGGACGTTGTGGACCATGTTGCCGTAGCGGATCGAGCGCGAGCCGCAGGAATTGTTGCCGGTCATGCCGCCGATGGTGGCGCGGTTGGACGGCGACACGTCGACCGGGAAGAACAGCTTGTGCGGCCGCAGCAGCTTGTTCAGATGGTCGAGCACGATGCCGGGCTGCACGGTGGCGCGGCGCGCCTCGGTGTCGACCGAGACCAGCTTGTTCAGGTGCTTGGAGACGTCAACGACCAGGGCCTCGCCCACCGTCTGGCCGCACTGCGAGGTGCCGGCGCCGCGCGGCAGCAGCGGCACCCCTTCCTCGCGGGCGATCTGGATCGCGGCCGCGATGTCGTCCGGCTCGCGGGCGACCAGCACGCCCAGGGGCTCGATCTGGTAGATCGAGGCGTCCGTCGAGTAGCGCCCGCGCGATGCGGCGTCGAACAGCACCTCGCCCCGCGTCTCCCGCCGCAGCCGTTCGGCCAGCTTGGCATCGCCCACTCGGCCCATGATCGTCCTCTCTTGCGTGCGTCTTGATTGTATACATAATGCAATCGAACGCTCAAGGGGACCCTTCCATGACCAAGCACCAGCCGGGCCGCCACTTCCTGCAGATCCCCGGCCCGACCAACGTGCCCGACCGGGTGCTGCGCGCCATCGACCGGCCGACCATGGACCATCGCGGCCCCGACTTCGGCCGGCTCGGCCACGAGGTGCTGGAGCGCCTGAAGCCGGTGTTCGGCACCGAGGGCCCGGTCATCATCTTTCCCGGCTCGGGCACCGGCGCGTGGGAAGCGGCGCTGGTCAACACGCTCTCGCCCGGCGACCGGGTGCTGATGTTCGAGACCGGGCACTTCGCCACCCTGTGGCAGGAGATGGCGCGCAAGCTCGGCATCGTCACCGAGTTCGTCCCCGGCGACTGGCGCTCGGGCGTCGATGCCTCGGCCATCGAGGCGCGCCTGGCCGAGGATTCCGGCCACACGATCAAGGCGGTCGCCGTCGTCCACAACGAGACCTCGACCGGGGTCACCAGCGACGTCGCCGCGGTGCGTCGGGCGATCGACGCCGCCGGCCATCCGGCGCTGCTGTTCGTCGACACCGTCTCGTCGCTGGCCTCGATCGAGTACCGGCACGACGAGTGGGGCGTGGACGTGACCGTGACCGGGTCGCAGAAGGGGCTGATGCTGCCCCCCGGCCTCGGCTTCAATGCGGTCAGCGAGAAGGCCAGGGCAGCGGCGAAGACGGCGAAGCTGCCGCGCGCCTACTGGGACTGGGAGGCGATGCTGGGGGTCAACCCGACCGGCTACTTCCCCTACACGCCGTCCACCAACCTGCTCTACGGCCTGAAGGAGGCGCTGATCCTGCTGGTCGAGGAGGAGGGGCTGCCGGCCGTCTTCGCCCGCCACCAGCGCCATGCCGAGGCGGCGCGCCGCGCCGTGCGCACCTGGGGGTTGGAGGTGCTGTGCCGCAACCCGGCCGAATATTCGCCGGTGCTGACCGCGGTCCTGCTGCCGGACGGCCACGATGCCGACCAGCTGCGCGCCACCATCCTGGCCCGCTCCAACCTGTCGCTCGGCAACGGCCTCGGCCGCCTCAAGGGCAAGGTCTTCCGCATCGGCCACCTGGGCGACTTCAACGACCTGATGCTGGTGGCGACGCTGGCCGGGGTGGAGATGGGACTGGGCTCGGCCGGCGTGCCCTACACCAAGGGCGGCGTGCAGGCGGCGATGGACTATCTGGGCGGCAATCACTGACGGTCCGCGCGACCGCGGTCGGGGACGGCGCTCCGGCATCCCCGACCGGCGGTTCGCTCGCCCGACGGTTCGCTCGCCCGACGGTTCGCTCGCCCGACGGTTCGCTCGCCCGACGGTTCGCTCGACCGGGGCGGCCGGGCCGGCGCCTACAGCTCCTGCAGGGGCAGCCTCAGCCGCATCGACAGGTCCTCCTCGCCGAGGTCGAACTGCCGGCGCAGCTGATCCATCTTCTCTTCCAGCCGCATCAGGGTGAGCCCCAGGCGCTCGACCTCGTCGTCGGTCAGCGAGCCGCTCTCGACCCTGCGGATGGCCTGGCGCTCGATCACCTGGCGCAGCGTCTCGACCACCATCAGGACCAGCTTCACCAGCCCCTGCTCGACCCGCTCCGGATCGATGTCGACCCGCCCGCGCAGCGCCGTCTCCAGCGTCTCGACGTCCGCCGGCCCGTTCAGGAAACCGGTCATGGGCTCATTCCGGACAGGTCGGGGTCGGAGAAGGAATAGGGCGGCCACGGCCCGGTGCAGGTGATGCCGAGGTCGGGGCGCATCCTCTGCAGGGCGGAGACATCCGCCAGGAAGGCCGCGACGTTCGGCTTCAGGACCAGGAAGGACGCGCGCAGGTCGGGCTGGGAGGCGGACCGCGACCAGAGCAGCCGGTCGGCGGCATGGGCGGCAAGGCCGTCATGGGGAAAGGTGCCGGTCGAGGGCGGCCAGCTCGCCTCGCGGCGGGCGAGCGCACGCATGTAGGAGACCCCGGGTCCGCCGCCGATGACATGGTCCGACCCCACCTCCTCGCGGAGGCCGGAAACCCGGAGCGCGAACTCCACGCAATGGCGCACCCGGTCGAGCTGCGCGCACAGCGCCTCCCGGTGCCGGGTCAGGAGGCGCCGGCAGGCCACGGCGTCTTCCACCAGCGTTCCGAAGCGCAACGGCAATGCGGCAGCGCAGTCGATGAGCGCCTCCACCACCTGCTGGTGCCGCCACACCTGGGTGGGTTCGGGGGCGATCGCGCGTTCCGGTGTCTCGCTGGCGGCACAGACCAGTTCGAATGCCTCGACGAAGAGCAGCTCGCCGCCGCCTATCCCGGCCGGAAGGGTGCGGGCGGCGGGAAGTGCTTCCAGGACTGCATAGAGATAGAGCATGTCCCCGCCTCAACCTGCACGAACTTTGGGGTCGGCGGACTGTGACGCCGCGGCGGCGCGCATCCGATCGGCAGTCTCGGTGGAAGCCACGAGCACCTTCAGTCCGAGATAGACGAGATCCACGCCGGCGACCGAGATCGTCGCCTCGCCCCAGAGCACCAGCCCCTTGTGCAAGGCGCGGTCCAGCAGATCCGCCAGGGCGATGTCGCCGCTGGTGCGCGGGATGATGGGTTCAGGATCCGACAAGGCCACTCCCCGTGAAGTTATAGGGGCCCCAGGGCCCCGTCAGTTCGTAGCGGATGCCGCCGTCCGCGTGGGTCCGCTCCAGTTCGGCGAGCACCTCCCGCCAGGCGGGCTCGGCAGCGCGCGCGACCAGATAGGCCCCGTTGAGCGCCATCTCGCCGGGCTGCCGGTGGACGGCCGGCGGCTGGACGGGATTGGCGACGGCGGCGCGCGCCGCGTCCGCGAGCCGGCGGTGGCTCGCCGCGACACAGCGCGCGACGGCCGCCTCGGCCTCTGCCCGCTGGCGCTGCTGGTCGCGCTTGCGCTGGAAGAAGGCCGCCCCGGCACCCGCCTCGCCCTGCCCGGCGGACGGCGGGGCGGGGTTGCGCGGCGCCTCCCAATAGAGCTTCACCCCCCATTCGCGCGCCCCGCGCAGGCGCTCGACCGTTGCCTGGAGCGCGGCCCGATTGTGCGCGAGCGCCTGCTTCAGCGCCGCCTCCCCCGAGAAGAGGGTGCAGAACTTCATCGGCAGCACCGTCGCATGGGGCAGGAGCGAATCCACGACCCGCTGGTGGGCCAGCACCCGCAGCGCGGTCCACCGGGCATCCTCCAGATGGGCGCGAAGCGCATCGGCCGCGAAATCCGCCGCCGAAACCAGGCTTGCCGCGACGGCGAGATCGCCCAGCTGCAGCAGCCGGACCGGCGCATCGGGCACGATGCCCTCGCCGCCGAACATGGCGTTGTCCGGGTCGGGATGGTCGGCCGCGATCGCGTACACATACAACATCGGCACCCTCCCCCCCTTGCGAGGATCATCCTTTGATTGGGCCGTCGACCGAGAGTCGACGTCAGGACACGGCCGGGGTTCTCCAAGGATCGCCGCGCCCCTGGCCCGTCTTCGGAAATCGCCGGACCCGCGTCACATGCGCAGAGCCTGCAATTCCCGACCGGGTACGATGCCGCGTTGCTGGCCCATCGCCGCGCTTGCGTCCTGTTCCTGGTTCACGGCGATGCCATCCTGCCGGCGCAGCGAGATCGGCGCATGCTCCGCCTGGAGTGCGCGGTAGGCTGCCGTCACCGTCAGCAGGCGGGATGCCCTGCCCTCCCCGCCATCGTGCTCGTCTTCCGGCCCGCCATCGTCCCCATGCGGAGCCAGGTCGGGGTGGAACCGGACGAGCGCGCGGTGATAGGCGACCTTCACGTCCTGCAGCCCGGCGCCGCGCTCGACGCCGAGCTCCGCGCACGCTCCGGCCAGTGCCGCCTCGGGCGCGAGGTGAACCTGGACCGTGGCGAAACTGTGCGGCGCGAGCGGGCCGACCAGGCGAAACTTGAGGCGGCCCTCGAACTCCGCGTCGAGCCGGTCGAGCGCGGCCTCGACTTCGGCCAGAGCCGGCCGCTCCACCAGGATCGCGATGTCGACGACGCTCTCCGGCTCTACGGGCTCCGAGACGATGAGGTCCCGCGCCACGTCGCGCAGGGCCGCGGCGAGCCGGCTCTGGACGCGCCGTCGCTCGCCGGCGGCCAGGCCGGCAAGAGCCTCGCCGAGGGCCCGGCGCGCCGCCTCGTCGCCGGACCCGGCAGCTGCGCGCACATCGCCCGGCACCTCGCCCATGAGGCGCGCCACCACCTGGTTCAGGTCCCAGCGCACGGACAGGTCCATCTGCCAGCAGTCGCCCAGCGTCCCGAATGCGGCTTCGAGCATGGGGGCGCCTGCGGCGAGCATGTGGCGGACGCGCGCCTCGTCCTCAAGCACCGTGCCGAGAGTCACCGGCAGGACCGGGCCACGCGCCATCAGCCGTTCGATGACCTTCTGGCTCGCCAGGAGGCGCGGCAGGAGCACGCTGCGATCGCGCCCTTTCAGCCCTCCTTCCGGCGCCGCCCCCACGACGGCGGCGAAGCCGTCGGCGGCAACCGCGCGCAGGTTGGCCGGCAGCTCCTCCCGCGGCGCGAGGATGCCGGGCTCGATCCCGTCGGCCGGCACGATGGCGAAGACGAGAAGCCCGCTCATGCCTCGCTCCCGCGCCGGAGCACGACCAGCGCCTCGTCGAAATGCCGTCGCTCCACCCGGAGCGCGACCGCGTTCTGCTCCGTCACGACATCGCGGATCGCGGCGATCCCGGCGTGGCGGCACAGCGCCTCGAGGTCGGCCCCCACCATGCCGGCCGTCGCCTCGGCCAGGGCCGCAAGGTCCACGGTGGGATCGAGCGGCATCCGGCCGGCATGCACATCCAGGATGGCGCGGCGGGTCGCGACGTCCGGGGCCCGGAACTCGACCAGGAAGTCGAACCGGCCGGGCCGGAGCAAGGCGGCGTCGATCTGGTCGAGACGGTTGGTCGCCGCGACCACGGTGACGCCGCGCAGGTCCTCGATGCCGTCGATCTCGGTCAGCAGCTGGGCGACCACCCGGTCCGTTATCCCATTGCCAAGGCCGCCGCGGTTCGGGGTCAGGGTGTCGATCTCGTCGAAGAAGACGATGCAGGGCGCGGTCTGGCGCGCCTTGCGGAACACCTCGCGCACCCCGCGCTCGGACTCCCCCGCCCACATGGAGAGGAGCTGGGGTCCCTTGACGGCGATGAAGTTGGCGCCGCTCTCGCCCGCGAGCGCCTTGGCCAGCAGGGTCTTGCCGGTGCCCGGCACGCCATAGAACAGGATCCCCTTGGGCGGCTGGATGCCGGCCTCGGCATAGAGGTCGGCGTGCCGCATCGGCCATTCCACCGCCTCCACCAGGAGCCGCTTGATGTCGTCGAGGCCGCCGACGTCCGTCCATCGCTTGTGCGAGGCCAGGGTGACGATCTCGCGCAGCGCGCTCGGCTGGGTGCCGGCCTGGGCGGCGGCGAAATCGGCGGCGGTCACGACGAGCGCGGCCAGCTTCTCCTCCGAGATCCGCCCATCCTCGAAACTGATGTCGGGGATCAGGCGCCGCAGGGCGATCATCGCCGCCTCGCGGCACAGCGCGGCCAGATCCGCGCCGACGAAGCCGGGGGTGAGGAAGGCGAGTCGCCCGAGGTCGGCATCGGCCGCGAGCGGCATGCCGCGGGTATGGATCTCCAGGATCTCCCGGCGGCCGTTCTCGTCCGGCACCCCCACCAGGATCTCGCGGTCGAACCGGCCCGGCCGGCGCAGGGCGGGATCGATGGCGTTGGGAATGTTGGTCGCGGCGATGACGATCACCTGGCCGCGCGCCTGCAGGCCGTCCATCAGGCCGAGCAGCTGCGCCACCACCCGGCGCTCCACCTGGCGATCGCCGCTCATCTCCTCGCGCTTCGGGGCGATCGCGTCGAGTTCGTCGATGAAGATGATGGACGGCGCGTTCTTTTCCGCATCGTCGAATATGCGGCGCAGCTGGGCCTCGCTCGCCCCGTACATCTTGTCGATGATCTCCGGGCCGTTGAGGTGGATGAAATGGACGTTGGCCTCGCGCGCCACGGCGCGGGCGATCAGCGTCTTGCCGGTGCCGGGCGGGCCGCACAGCAGCACGCCCTTGGGCGGATCGATGCCGAGATGCTGGAAGACCTCCGGATGCTTCAGCGGCAGCTCGATCATTTCGCGGATGCGCCGCACCTCGTTGCGCAGCCCGCCCACATCCTCGTAGGTGATGGCATTGCTCTCGGCGGTGCCGTCCAGGCAGCGGATCCGGGTGTCGGGCCCGATCATCACCGGCCCGAGCGGGTCGGTGCTCTCCACCGTGAATTCCCGGATCTGGGCGCCCACCAGCGCCGTGCGCACCCGGTCGCCGGCGAGCAGCGGGATGCCGTCGAGGAGACGGGCGAGCAGGCGCGGTTCCGGCGCCTGGACGCGCCCCCCCACGGGATTGAGGGTCACGGCACGCGCCCGCGTCACCGCCGCCGGGCTCAGCACCACCCGCTCGTCGAGGCTCGCCCCCGCATTGACCCGCGCGAGCCCGTCCATCTGGACGAGGCTCTGCCGGCGCATGTCCATGTGCGCCGGCATGACCCGCGCCACGGTCGCCCGGCGGCCGAGAATGGAGACCACGTCGCCGACCTCGACCCCGAGCCGGGTCATGTCTTCCGGATCGAGCCGGATCAGCCCCCGGCCCACGTCCCGGGTCGGCGCCTCGCATACGCGAAAGGCAAAGGGCTCTGGTTCATCGGCCATGGGTCACCCCCTGCTCTGCGCCACCCCCCTGCCCTGCATCCGCCAGCCGCTCACCGGCCATCTCGGGCAGCGCCAGGGCCGCCTCCAACCGGTCGAGCCGCTCGCGCAGCAGGCGGTTGTCCTCTTCCAGTTGCCGGGCATGGGAATTGAGGTTGGGATCGCTCTGCCACCAGTTGATCCCCATCGACATGGCTCGATCCACCGACGCCACGACGAGGCGCAGGCGAATGGTCAGGAGTTCCACCTCCACCAGCGAGATGGAGATGTCGCCGGCGATCACGATGCCCTTGTCGAGCACCCTCTCGAGTATGTCCGCCAGCCCCACTGCCTGGACGGAGTGCTCCATCCGCTGTCCGCTCATGACCCGCTTTCCCTCGGCGTCGGGCGGCCTGCGCGCCTCGAGGGCGGCCCAGACGATCCCGCGCCCCGCACTGCCGCGCGGCGCCCGCGCGACCCGGCATTCGCGTTCCCCGCCATCGCCCCGTCCGGGGCTCCGGCATCGGTCGTCACGTCATGGCCGCGCGGCGATGCGCGCGGCCGGATCCTTGGCGCCGGCTCACGGCGCATCCTCCATCACCTGGTCGCGCAGATAGCGGCGCGTGCGGTGATAGCCCTTCACGCTGCCGGTCAGGTCGAGGGTGATCCGGTAGGCGGCGAGCAGATCGGTCGACGCCGGGATGCGCTTCAGCTCCAGCAGATTGACCGTCATCTCCCAGCCGCCCTCCGTCGCCGTGAAGTCCGACACGCTGTCGGCATGGAAGCCGGTCAGCTCCTGCAACTGCGCCTTCACGTTTCGGATCAGTTCGATGGTCGTCGCCATGGTTGCCTCCTCGCCCTCCCCCGTCTCCCGGAAAAGGCCGGACCCTGATTGTCCCGAATCCTGATGGTCACAGCCCGCTGCGCATCCGCTCGCGGGCGATCTTCAGACGCGCCAGGAGAATCTCCTCCTCCGCGTCGTAGTCGGCTTCGCTGATCTGGCCGGCATCGAGCCGCTGCTCCAGGTCGAGCAGCGCGGCGCGCACCAGATCCTCGTCGTAGAGCGTGCGCTCGGCCTGGTCGGCGATCAGCCGGGCGAGCCACAGGACCCCCTTCAGCGGCCCGACCACCGGGGCGAAAGCCACATTCGTCACCAGACCCATGTTCCGTACCTCCTACCAATGAATGGTGATGGTGACGAAGTTGTAGGGCGGCACCGGCCCGACATACTTGAAGGACAGCCGCGCCCCCCAATCCGCATCCATCTCGCGCACGCTCTGGTCCAGCGCCGCCTCGCGCGCGGTCTCGACGAGAAAGGCGGCGTTCAGGATCATGCGGTCGCCGATCGGCTTGTTCAGCTTGGTCTTGCGGACGAAGGGCCGGACGCGATCGAGGATGCGCTCCTCCTCGTCGCGGCGCTTGCGCAGCAGCGCCTGGCCGATCAGCTCGCCCAGGCGGATGCGCTCGAAATGGCTCTTCTCGGGCGAGCGGCCGACCAGGCTGTCGCGCAGCTTGCGGACGGCGGGATCCTCGTCGAGGACCTCCGCGAAGATCACCTCCTCGCGCCAGGTCGCCTTGAGGCCGAGCTCCACCCGTCCGCGCATCTCCTCCAGCAGCCGGGAGAGTTCCTCCCGCCGCCCCTCCAGGATCTTCTCGGCGATCACGTCGTCCCCCGAGCCCACCGTGCCGAAGCACACCGGAAGCAGGGTGTGATGCGCCATCACCTCTTCCAGGACCTTGGTGTGCGCCATCATGTTGCGGCGGCTGTTCTCGTACTCGATGCGCGGCGTATCGCTCACCACCGCCGCGAGCCGGCCCACGGCCAGCGTATGGACCACGTCGCCGCGTCCGCCGATGCCGGGCGACGCGAAGGTGGCCGGCGCCGGCGCATCGATGATGCAGTAGAGGTACTTGCCCTCGGCTGCGACCGCGGCGGGGGCCAGGGCTTCGGTCTGCATCATGGGAGATTCCCTTCGACGTGTGGCGGGTCCGCGGGAACGAGGCTGAGCGTGAGCGGTGCGCCGCTCTGCGAGAGAAAGGCGGACAGACGGGACAGGATGTCGTCGACCCAGGCCGACAGGGGCACGGTGCCCCACTCCGGGCGCAGCGCCGCGAAAGGACCCTTCAGGTCGTGATAGATGCCGGCCACTTCGGGCGCCATGCGCGACAGCAGCTCGGCCGTCAGCAGGCTTTCCAGTTCCGCCGCGTGCGCGGCGAGCCCGGCCCGGACGAAAGGCACCACCTCCAGCGCGAACGGCAGGGCGATCTGGGCATCGGCCAGACGCAGCAGAACCGGCACCTGATCGGGCGGCAGCGTTCCGGCGGCGACGGCGGCGGCGACGCGCTGTTCGAGTTCGGGGCGCTGGGCGAGGTTGCGCGCCGCCCGGCGCAGCGTGATGCGGTTGACGTGCCGCAGCGCGTCGCCGAAGCCGTGCGCGAGGCAGAAGGCGTTCGCCAGGAGCTCGGTCGTGGCGCCGCTGGACAGCGTCTCGCCGAGGCGCGCCGCGAGCGGCGCCAGGGCGGCGGGGCCCGCTGCCTCGACCTTCAAGGTGCGGGCCGCCGCGGTGACGGGCGCTTCGGACAGCGGGTGGGCGTGCTCGTGCGCGAGCAGCCCTTCGGCAGCCAGGGGATCGCCCCAGAGCTGTTCGGCAATCATGATCTGGCGATTGACGAACACGAAGCATTCCGTGGCGTGGCGAGGATCGTAGAGGACCACCATCGGCCGATGCGGCAGGCTGACCAGATCGTCATCCATCAGCCGGCCCATCGCTTTCAGCTGGCCGACCAGAGGCGCCAGGCTGTCGAGCGCGAACAGGGTGACGGTCTCGTGCGGCCACGCCCCGCGCTCGACCAGCCGGCGCACCACCTGCTCCTCGGCCTGGACCAGGGCGGAGATGTCGCCGGCGCAATCGGTCACGATCCGCACCGTGGACGCACCCACGGTGAAGGTCCCGACGCCTTCGACCCGGCCCGTCATGGCCTCAGACCTTCTTGAGCTTGACCTGGAGGATGCCGTTGCGGTGGCTCCGCTCCAGCGAGGCAGGGTCGATGCCCTCCGGCAGTTCGACGTTCTTGGCGTAGCGGTGAAGTCCGGTGGTGGCGAGAACGAGGTGCCGACCCTCCACCGAGAGCGAAATCTCCTCCTCGGCGACACCGGGCATCTCGACGGTCACCATCACCGCATCCGCCTCGTCGAACACGTCGACCAGGGGTTCGCGCACGTCCTCGACCACGGGCCCCTTGGGCGACGGGTTGAGATTGCCGAACCGGCGTACCTGGGGAATCCCGCCGAGGCCGGTGCGGACGCTGAAGCCGTAGACGCCGCGTGCCTGGTCGCCCAGCCCCTTCACCTTGAACTCGCCACTCCGCTCCTGGTGCTCGCTCTTCTCCACGAGGGAGCCGAGCATCTCGACGAAGCCGCCAAGGCCGCGGAACATGGCACCGAGATCGGCCAGGTTCTCGGCCGGACCGCCTTCGCCCGCGGCTGCCTGGTCCTTGCCCTTGCCCTTACCCTTGCCTTTACCCTTGTCGTTCCCGGTCATTGGACACTCCCGTTCGCGCGTTCGAGGCTGTGGGACGGCTCAGTATTCGATCACGGAGCCGGCCCCGAGCGGGCGCGGCTCCTGCACCTTCTGCGCCGGCCGCCCGCGCGGCGCCGGGCGCAACGGGCCGCTCGGCACGGGCGGCGCGCCGAGCAGGAGGGTCTGCAGCGTCGACAGCTCCGCCTCCACCTTGGCCAGCATGCGCTCGGCCTCCTGCTTGCGGGCGTTCCAGGCATCGAGTTCGCGCAGGATCCGCATCCGCTCGTTCTCCAGCCGGGCGAACCGAGCCACCGCCTGGGTACGGTTCGCAGGCGACGTGCTGCCGATGCGGGTCTGCACCGTGGCGACGTCGCGCATGCCCCGCTTGGGGGCCTTCTTGCGCTCCGCGCTCATGACGCGGACTTCCGCTTGGCCCGAGCCACGGTGGCGACGCGTGCGACCGGCGCCTCGGAGGGGCAATGGGTGGCCAGGAGGCCCAGAAGGGCGACCCGGTGCCGCGCGCGCGCGTCGGCCTCCTGCCGCGCCCCGGAGAATATGCGGGACTCCAGGGCGTCCATGCACAGCTGCACGAAGCCCGGATCGTCCACGGAGATGCGGAGCCCCTCCTGCGCCGCGACCCGCGCGATCATCAGGCTGGCGCGCATGGTGGGGGTCTGCTGGTAGTCGCCGGAGGCACGGAAGGCCCGGACCAGATCGATGATCCGCGCCGCCTCGGCCTCGGCGAGGCCGGTGCGCGCCGAGGCGACGGCAAGCTCCATGGCCCGGTTCGGATAGTCCACGTCGATCGTGGCGAGCCGGTCGGCCAGCGCGTCCTGGCTGGCATGGACGCCGGCATACTCCTGCGGGTTGCTGGTGAAGATGGCCCGGAAATCCGGATGGACGCGGATGTAGCACTCCTCCCGCGCCTCGGCGGGCAGGAACAGGATCTTCTCCTCGAACACGCCGAGCAGCACGTTGTGCGTCTCCGGGCGCGAGCGGGTGAATTCGTCATAGACGAGCGTGTAGCCCTCGCGGCAGGCGGTGGTCAGGCGATGGTCGGTCCAGCGCTGGTTCGCGGTCTCCTCCAGCTTCGTCACGTTGTGGATGAACTGGTCGACGACCTTCCGGTAGTGATAGCCGCGCTGGGAGCCGACGAGGTCCGCCGTGCCGAGCTCGTTGTCGCCGGTGATGACGATCACCGGCCGCCCGAGCTGGGCCGCGACGTGGAGCGCCAGAGTGGTCTTGCCGGTGCCGGCGGGCCCGCGGAAATGCAGCGGATAGCCGGCCCGCAGGAAGCCGAGCCCGCGCCGGGTGAGATCCTTCACCTGGTCGGTCTCGACGAAGTCCGCGCGCGGCCGCAGGGTGAGGGTGGAGGGCGCCGCCGGCCGGGCGGACAGCCGATATCCCACCGCCAGCGCCTCCGCCGGCTTCGGCCGGGCCGGCCTCTGGGAGCCGAACTCGATATCCGTCGAAGGGGGCATCACGGGCGCGGGCTCTGTCGACATGCCGAATTCCTCATCCTTGCGGGGCGTCGGGGGTGCGTCCGGGCCACGGCATCCTGAAGTGGGACGCCCGGCGGGCGCCGGCGCCCGAAGGCACCCGCGCTCCGGGGCCCTGAACGGTCAGACGGACTTGTCGGTCTCCGGCTTGTCCGCCTTCAGGGTGGTCCTGCCTTCCGGCCGGGTCTCGGCCTTGGGCTCCCGCTTCGCTTCCGACCGGGCGGCCTCCGCCTTGACCGGCTCCATCTTCGCCGGCTCCGGCTTCGCCGGCTCCGCCTTGACGGGTTCCGGCTTCACGGGCTCCGGCTTGGCGGCTTCCGCCTTGACCGGTTCCGGCTCGGGCTTGGCTTCCATCCTGGCCGGCGCCTCGCTCTTGACCGGGGCTGCCGCCAGGATGACGGTCACCGCGGAGCCGTTGCGCCGGAGCCAGATGGCGGCAGCTTCCCGCCGGTCCTTGGTCAGCGCGGCCAGATGGGACAGGTTCTGCTCGGTCAGCGCGCGGACATCACTGGCCAGCGCGTCGCGGTCCCGGCGGCGCTGGCGCAGATTGTCGGCGGCCTGCTTGCGGCGCATGGCGGACTGCGTGCCGATCCAGTTGCGGGTGTTCGAGCGCAGCGCATTGGCCCCGTCGCTCAGCTCGCGGTCGAGCGAGGCGGCCTGCTCGATCCGGGCCTTGCGATAGCCGTCGATCTGCTCGTCGGCCGCGCCGAGAAGGATCGCGGTCGCCAGCTTGGTGCTGCGCAGTGCCTCGGACAGGCTGTGCTGTTGTGCGGAAGCCATCCGGCGGTGCGCGGAGCGCGCCTCGTCCAGATGGCGGGCGGTGTCGCTGCGGATGCCCGAGAGGGCCGCGCGGCGCGCGGCCTGCGTCGCGGCGAGAGCAGTGACGATATCGGAAATCTGGCCGGCCAAAGACATGCTCTGATCCTCCTTGCCCAGAAGTGATTCGGCGCCTCACGGCCGAGAATGCGCATGAACGAGGTGCCCACCGGCAGGCTTGACGTACCAATGGGTCGCCGGCGGAAATCGGGCTGCCTGTGCCGTCCGGTTGGTCTCGCGAGCCCCCGGTCACCGATCAGCCTGCATTGCAAGCTGATCGGATTCGGCGTCGGAGGCCGTTCCCGGTTGGGCCAGGGCCCACCCGGAGGGTTCACGCCCGAAGGCGTGAACCTGGACGAACTCCTTCGGTCGGACCGTGGTGATCCGATCGATGACGTCAGGCGGTCTGGGCACCCGCGGTGAGCCCGACGGCTTCCGCATACTTCAGGTAGGTGTCCACGCCGGCAACGACGACGCGGGCCTCGACGGCCAGCAGCTCGATGCCGACCAGGGAGACGCGAACCCACGCGTCGACGACCACGCCCTTGTCGAGGATGCGATCCACGACTTCGGCGAGGCTGCTGGACGCGTTGATCTTCTCTACGGCCATTTGATCCTCCTCAACACGGATGCTGGGTGCGCCTCGGCGCCGCCAGCCCCGGCAATGTCGGCGGAATGGCACGCTCGTCGAAAGGCGATCGATCCCGCGCCGACCTCGGGCCGGCACCGATCGGTCACTGGGCCAGGCCCGGGTGAACCTAGGGAAATCCCTGATCGACCCGCGCCCATACCCAGCCGCCAGTGGAATTTCCCGACGGACAACAGCGATTTTAGGGGCATGGCGGGGTGCAACCGGCATCTGCGGCGGGAAGTTGGGATGCGCTATGTTCAACCTGGAGATGATGAGGCGCGCAAGTGCCGGGCCACCGCCACCTCCCCCGTCGACCAAGGACGATGCGCAGATTGACAACGCTTTCCGAATTCATTAGTTAGCAGATTCTGAAAATAAGTATTAACAACATCTTATAATCAATTGAACTTAAATAATAGCCGTTCATTTTTCGATAGATCTGGACTTTATCATGAAAAACTACTGAAATTAATAAGAATCTCTAAGATGTTTTAAATGCTATACAATATTTTTGAGGTCATATGATACGGTAGCGGCGGGTAGATGAATTGACTCTGCCTCGTAAGGAGGCGCCGAAATGGAAACCTTTACCTCCTCCACCAACACCTCGCCGACGAGCCTTCGCTCCCGACGCGCTGCGCAGAGCGCGATGACCCAGCCGTTGGCCCCACCCCTGTACGAAGCCGTAGGGCCGATTGTCGCGAACTTTCCGGATGGCTTGGTCACCGTGGCCCGCGGCTACGTCCATTCGGCCAACCACGCCTTCGGCCGGCTGTTCCATCTGCGGATATCGGGAATCCTCGGCCTGACGGTCCGCCAGTTGCTGGAGCGGCTGGCGCTCGGCCCATCGGACATCAGTGCACTCCTGGCTCCCGTGCCCGCCCGCGGCGACGAGATGGAACTGGTGCGCGTCAGCGGCGGGGCCACGCCGCAGACGCTGCGGGTGCGGCGCTTCTACATCGATGTCGGCCCGCCGCGGCGCCTGGGCGCCCTTCACGCGCTGGCCTTCATCGACGAGACTCCATGGCGGGAGGCCCAGCGCTCGACCGAGGTGCTGGTGGAGGAGCTGCTCCGCGCGGACCGCCAGGCCGCCCTGGGCGAGATGGCGATGGCTCTCGCCCACGAAATCAACCAGCCGTTGGGTGCGATCGTGAACTACGCCGGCGCCGCGCGCCGGACGCTCTCCGGACGCGCCATCCGTGCCGGCGAGCTGGAAGAGGTGTTGCTCAACATCGGCGCCGAGGCCGCCCGGGCGGGAGACGTCATCAAGAGCCTGCGCTCGTTCCTGCGGGGAACGCCCCAGCCCTCCAACGACGCCAACGTGAACGCGGCGGTGAAGGTGGTGCTGGGCTTCGCCGAACCGGCCATGCGCGAGCAGGCGATCGACTTCAAGCTGAACCTCGCCGCCAATCTGCCGCTGGTCCAGGGCGACCAGATCATCCTGCAGCAGATCATTCTCAATCTCGTCACCAACGCCATCCAGTCCATGTCGCAGCCACCCGCCACCTTGCGCCGCCTCGACATCCAGACCGCCCGCGAAGGCGATTCGGTGATCCGCGTCGATGTCCGCGACACCGGCATCGGGCTGCCGCCGGACCTCGGTGAGCGGATCTTCGAGCCCTTCATCACCACCAAGGCAAACGGCTCCGGGCTGGGGCTGTCCATCGCCCGCACCCTGGCGCAGCGTCTCGGCGGCAGCATCGAGGCTGCGCCGGTGGACGGCCGGGGTGCGCGTTTCACCATACGCCTGCCCTGCCGCCGCGAGGAGCATGCCCGCCATGCGTGAACCGGTCGTCTATATCGTCGACGACGATCCTGGACTGAACGCCTCGCTCGCCGCCCTTTTCCGATCCGTGGGACTGAAGACCGAGCTGTTCCAGCATCCCCAGGGCTTCCTGGACCTGCGCGAAATCAACCGGCCGGCCTGCGTGCTGCTGGATGTGCGCCTGCCGGGAATCAACGGCCTCGACGTGCTGGAGCAGGTCAACAAGATTGGCTGGACCATGCCCGTGGTCATGATCAGCGGCCATGCGGACGTCGTCATGGCCGTCCGCGCGCTGCATGCCGGCGCCCGCGACTTCCTGGAGAAGCCGGTCAACGACACGATCCTGCTGCAGCTGATCCAGCACTGGATCCGCTGGGATGCGCAGAACTACTCCTGCGAGCTGATCTGCGACGATATCCGCTCCAAGCTGGAAGTGCTGACCGAGCGGGAACAGTCGGTGCTGGAGTGCATGTTGCGCGGCCTGCCGAACAAGCTCGCCGCCTGGGAGCTGAAACTCAGCGTCAAGGCGGTGGAAGGCCATCGGATCAACCTCCTCCACAAGATGGGGGCGCAATCACCGGTGGATCTGGTCCGCATGGTGGGCAGCTGCCCCAAGGCCAGCCACAATCCCCGTCACTGCGGTCGCGTCCGCCCGGGAAACCGCTGCACCACCACGCGCGGCTGTTCGGGCGTGAACTGACGCCGGGCGGATACGAAAAGGCCCACCCCGCGGAACGGGGTGGGCCTGGTCGGAGCCAGTCAGGAAACGCCGGTCAGCGCGAGTAGAACTCGACGACCTGGTTCGGTTCCATCTGCACCGGGTAGGGCACGTCGGCCAGCTTCGGCGCGCGGATGAAGCTGCCGGTCATCTTGCCGTGGTCGACCGAGACGTAGTCGGGCACGTCGCGCTCGGCCAGCGCCACCGCTTCCAGCACGATCACCAGCTGGCGGGACTTTTCCTTCACCGCGATCACGTCGCCGTCCTTGACCATGTAGGACGGGATGTTGACGCGCTTGCCGTTGACCATGACATGGCCATGGCTGACGAACTGGCGGGCGGCGAAGACGGTCGGGACGTACTTCATGCGGTACACGACCGCGTCCAGGCGGCGCTCCAGCAGCTCGATCAGGTTCTCGCCCGTATCGCCGCGGCGGCGGACCGCCTCTTCGTAGATGCGGCGGAACTGGCGCTCGCCGATGTTGCCGTAGTAGCCCTTGAGGCGCTGCTTGGCCATCAGCTGGGTGCCGAAGTCGGACGGCTTCTTGCGCCGCTGGCCGTGCTGGCCGGGGCCGTATTCGCGCTTGTTGACGGGGCTCTTGGGGCGGCCCCAGAGATTGATGCCGAGGCGGCGGTCGATCTTATGCTTCGATTCGGCGCGCTTGGTCATGCGCTGTCCTTTCCGATGGTGTCCCGGTAGTCCGGCAGGACGGCCGACTTCGACCGCTGCTGGCGGGGTGAAACACCCACGTTCCCGGGAATGGAGGCGCGCACCATACCCATAAGCCGCGCTCCGTCAAGGAAAAGCCGATCTCAGCCTGAGGACGCCCGAACGACAGAATCTTCAAGTGAGGGCATGCGCGCCTTGCCGCGCTCCGGCTCGCACGGCTCCGACCACTCGCACATCGACAGGATACCCCATCCACCCTTCCCGGACCGCGGTAAGTTCCCGGTGCCGTCCCGATCGGACATATACGAAGAGGACGACGCCTTGCTCCCCGGCGCCCACTCCCACTGAGACGAACCAGGAGAAGGGTCTTAGCCGTTGGTCCAGGCGACGCGCTGCTTCGTCCGCCGTCATCGTTACACTCCGTGCCCAGCCACCAGGCGCAGCCCGCCAAAGGCTCCAATCACGCATGGCATTGGAACGATCCAGGCGTATTCCCCGTTCCGGTTCCCCGCGAAAATCAGCCCGATCGCCGTTTGCGCGTCCTCCGTCACCACCAGGCTTCCCGAATCACCGGGAAGGGCGAAGGTCGCGCCGTCGATTCCTCGCACCGTCCATACGTCCTTGAACCACACGGTACCCCTAAAGTGTCGTGCCGTGTAGGCCACCGGCATCGGGGTGCCAACCTTGGCTTCGACGACGCCGAACGTCAGGCCGGTCGTCCTGCCGAACTTCTTCACGCGCACGGCCGACATCGGGCTCGCGGTCGCGGCCGGCGTGTCGAACCCGTCGTCGGCGCCCCCCTGCCACGAACTCAGGCCTGCTTCGTCGGTGGCCCGAGCCAACGCCAAATCAGCATCGCAGGGATTGACGAAGTGCGGATTGCCGGACCGCAGTTCATGAATGATTTCATGCCGTCCGATCTCGCCGGGTGCACGCATCGCCGGCCGTCCGTCGGCGCTGCTCGGAGACAGGATCGGCTGATCGATGGGTACATGATTGCACCCCGCCAGCACATGATTGTTCGACAGGAGATACATCCGCTCGGAGCCCGCCCTCCGAACCAGTGCCCCCAGGGTTCCGGAACTGTTCTCCGAGGTCGGCGCACAAGAGCTGCCACAACAGATCCGGTCCTGTCGTTCGAAAAGATGTCCCTGGTTCGTTGCGCTTGCGGCGGCCTCGGGTCGGACAACGACCGTACCCATCTGGTGGGCTACGATCGGAACACCCTCGACCGTCTTCGGCAGGGATCGGATCAGCTTCGAGGAACCGCGGGTCAGATAGACATGGACCTTCGGGTCGTCGATCCCCTGCTCGAAGCCCACGGACTGGACGGCGATGCTTCCGAACGCTTCGATGCCCTCTCGCTCCTCCCCGAGCGCCACATGGTCGGCGGCGCCAATGGCTGCAGCCATCGCGAGTTGGCGAATCTCCACCGGCCCCTGTGCGGCGCTGTACTTTCCGTCCCTCAGAAACTCATATGCGAGCAGCGTGGCAACTTCCTCTGCATCGGGCATCTGATGCGTCCCCCCTTCGGGGGTATGCCAGCGCGTCAATACTATCTATGCGATAATATTACAGAACCGCTCGGCAGCGTGATGGCCGGGCGACTTCGCGCAGCGACCAGCCTCCGACCTGCCATATCGACCCGGCCCGCCCCTACCCCGCCGCCTGCCCGTCGCGGCGGCGCGGCCGGCCCGGGGCCGGCGGGGCCTTGCGCAGCGCGAAGACCACGCCGTGCAGGGTGCGGATCTCCTGCTCGCTGAGGCCCGCGCGCTCGAAGGCGTTGCGGATGCTGCGCACCATGTGCGGGCGCATGTCGGTCGCCTGGAAGAAGCCGCCCTCCTCCAGCCCGGCCTCGAGCCGGTCGAAGAAGTTGATCAGCTCCTCGCGCGTGGCCGGCCGGTTGCCCTGGTAGGGCAGCTCGACCTCCGGCGTGTCGTCGCCGGCCTGGAACCATTCGTGGCAGACCAGCAGCACCGCCTGGGCCAGGTTCAGCGACGAGAAGCCCGGGTTGAGCGGCACCGACAGGATGGTGTCGGCGAGCGCGATGTGGTCGTTGACCAGTCCGGTGCGCTCCGGCCCGAAGACCAGCGCCACCCGCTCGCCGGCGGCCGCGGCCTGGCGCAGCTCGGCCGCCGCCCGGCGCGGCGTCACCACCCGCTTCACCATCTCCCGCGGGCGGGCCGACGTGGCATAGACCCGGTTGCAGTCGGCGATCGCCTCTTCCAGAGTCGCGAACACCTGGGCTGCCTCCAGCACCATGTCGGCGCCGGACGCGGCCGCGAAGGCCCGCTCCGAGGTGCGGCTCTCGCGCGGCGCGACCAGGCGCAGGCGCGTCAGCCCGCAGTTCAGCATGGCGCGGGCGGCACTGCCGACATTCTCGGCCAACTGGGGATGCACCAGCACCACCACCGGGCCGGGCTCGGCGTCGCCCTGGGGCGGCGCCACCCGCGAAAGGTCGGTGCCCGACATCAGGCCGTCTCCGCCCCGCCGCCGGCCAGCCGCATAAGGCAATAGGTGATGGCGTCGTGCAGCGCGTTGTAGGAGGCGTCGATGACGTTGGTGGAGACGCCGACCGTGGCCCAGCGCTCCAGCGCCGGATGGTCGCTCTCGATCATCACCCGGGTGACCGCCTTGGTCGCGTCCTCCGGCGTCAGGATGCGGACCTTGTAGTCGACCAGCCGCATCTCCTCCAGCGCCGGGAAGGCCGGCACCAGCACCTTGCGCAGCGCGCTGTCGAGCGCATTGACCGGGCCGTTGCCCTCCGACACGGTCATGTGGCGCTCGCCGTCGACGGTCACCTTGATGGTCGCCTCGGACAGGGTGACGAGGTCGCCGCGGGTGTTCCAGCGCCGCTCGTCGATCACCCGGAAGCCGTCGAGGCGGAAGAACTCCGGCACCGTGCCGAGCGCCCGCCTGGCCAGCAGCTCGAAGCTTGCCTCGGCCCCGTCATAGGCATAGCCGTCGAACTCCCGCCGCTTCACCGTGTCGACCAGGGTCGCGATCTTGGCATCGTCCGGGCCGACCTCGATCCCGGCATCGCGCAGGCGGGCCAGGACGTTGGAGCGCCCGGCCTGGTCGGAGACGATGATATGCCGGCGGTTGCCGACCAGCGGCGGGTCGATATGCTCGTAGGTACGCGGGTCCTTCTCCACCGCGGAGACGTGGAGCCCACCCTTGTGGGCGAAGGCGGCGTCGCCGACATAGGCGGCGTGGCGGTTGGGCGCCCGGTTGAGCCGCTCGTCGAGCAGGCGCGACAGGCCGGTCAGCCGCTTCAGCCCGTCGCGGTCGATCCCGGTCTCCAGCCCCATCTTCAGGACCAGCGACGGGATCAGCGAGATCAGGTTGGCGTTGCCGCAGCGCTCGCCCAGGCCGTTCAGCGTGCCCTGCACCTGGCGGGCGCCGGCGCGCACGGCGGCCAGCGAGTTGGCGACCGCGTTCTCGGTGTCGTTGTGGCAATGGATGCCAAGCCGGTCGCCCGGGATGCGGGCGGCAACCTTGCGCACGATCGCCTCGATCTCGTCCGGCAGGGTGCCGCCGTTGGTGTCGCACAGCACCATCCAGCGGGCGCCGGCATTGCGCGCCGCCTCCAGGCAGGCCAGGGCGTAGTCGGGGTTGGCCTTGTAGCCGTCGAAGAAATGCTCGGCGTCGTACATCGCCTCGCCCTTGCGGGCGGCGGCGTGGCGGATGCTGTCGGCGATCAGCGACAGGTTCTCGTCGAGCGAGATGCCGAGCGCCACCGACACCTGGAAGTCCCACGACTTGCCGACCAGGCAGGCGGCGTCCGACTTGCCGTCGAGCACGGCGGCCAGGCCCGGGTCGTTGTCGACGCTGCGGCCGGGCCGCCGGGTCATGCCGAAGGCGACCAGCTTCGCCTGCGACAGCGCCGGCGGGGCGTTGAAGAACTGCTCGTCGGTCGGGTTGGCGCCGGGCCAGCCGCCCTCGACATAGTCGATGCCGGTGGCGTCGAGCGCGCGCGCGATCGCCACCTTGTCGGCGACGCCGAAATCCACGCCCTGGGTCTGCGCCCCGTCGCGCAGCGTGGTGTCGAAGAGATAGACGCGGTCGGCCATGTTGCTGTTCACCCCGTTCGGCGCCAGAGCGTGCCCTGCGCCGTGTCCTCAAGCACGATCCCCTGGTCGGCCAGCACCCGGCGGATGCGGTCGGCCTCGGCGAAGTCGCGCGCCTTGCGGGCGGCGACGCGCGCCGCCACCAGTTCGTCGATCGCCGCGTCGCCGTCGGCCCCGCCCTTCAGCCACGCCTCGGGCGACTGCTGCAGCAGGCCGAGCAGCGCGCCCATCGCCACCAGGCCGGCCGACGCCCCCGCCCGCCCCTCGTTGACGAGGCCGAGCTGGCGCTTCATGTGCAGGTCGATCGCGGCCGGGGTGTTGAGGTCGTCGGCGAGCGTCGCCACGAACTCCGCGTCGAGCGTCGCCTCGCCCTCGGCCGGCGCGCGGCGCAGCGCGCCGTAGAAGCGGTCGAGGTCGGCCTTGGCCTCGGCGATGCGCTCATCGGTCAGGTCGAGCGGCTGGCGGTAATGGGTCTTCAGCAGCGCCAGGCGGATCGCCTCGCCCGGGATGCCGTCGTCCAGCAGCTGGCGCACGGTCCAGAAGTTGCCGAGCGACTTCGACATCTTCTCGCCGTTGACCATGACGAAGCCGTTATGGACCCAGTGCCGGGCGAAGTGCGTCTCGGTGCGCAGGCCGCCATGGGCGCACACGCTCTGGGCGATCTCGTTCTCATGGTGCGGGAAGATCAGGTCGATGCCGCCGCCATGGATGTCGAAGGTGGGCCCGAGCGTGCTCTCGCTCATGGCCGAGCACTCGATGTGCCAGCCGGGCCGGCCGCGGCCCCACGGGCTGTCCCAGCCGGGGGTGTCGTCGGCGGACGGCTTCCACAGCACGAAGTCGGCCGGGTCGCGCTTGTAGGGGGCGACGTCGACCCGGGCGCCGGCGATCATGTCGTCGCGGTTGCGGCGCGACAGCTGGCCGTGGCCGGCGAAGGTCGGCACCCCGAACAGCACATGGCCCTCGGCGACATAGGCGTTGCCCGCCCGGATCAGCCGCTCGATGATCGAGACCATGCCGGCGATGTGCTCGGTCGCGCGCGGCTCGTGGGTCGGGCGCAGGGCGCCGAGCGCGTCCATGTCGGCATGGAACTGGGCCAGGGTACGGTCGGTCAGCGCGCGGATGGTCTCGCCATTGGCCCGGGCGGCGGCGTTGATCTTGTCGTCGACGTCGGTGACGTTGCGGACATAGACCACCTTGCCTTCGCCATAGACGTGGCGCAGCAGGCGGAACAGCACGTCGAACACGACCACCGGCCGGGCGTTGCCGACATGGGCCAGGTCGTAGACCGTCGGCCCGCACACATACATCCCCACCCGTTCGGGGTCGCGGGGATGGAGGGGCTCCAGTGCCCTCGTCAATGTGTCGTGGAGGCGGATGGTCGTCACGGGACCGGTGTCCTGTCAGGTGGAACGGGTGGCGCGGATGGGTGCCGCGGCTACGCCGTCTCCCCGGCGAGGCGCCTCAGCACCCGCTCGCGGCCGATGAGCGGTAGCAGATTGCGCAACTCCGGTCCATGGTCGCGGGCGGTCAGCGCCCGGCGCAGCGGCTGGAACAGCGCCTTGCCCTTGCGGCCCGTCGCCGCCGTCAGCGCCTGGGTCCAGGTCCGCCAGGTCTCCGCGTCCCAGGGTTCGGGCGGCAGGGCGGCCGCGGCGGCGGCGGCGAAGGCCGGGTCGTCGATGACCGGCGCCAGCGGCCCGCGGCAGACCTGCCACCAGTCCCGGGCCTCGTCCAGCCGGCCGAGATTGGGCCGCACCGCCTCCCAGAAATCCGCGCCGGCCCCGTCCAGCCCGAGCGCCATCAGGCGCCCGGCCACGGCGTCGAAGGGCAGCAGGTGCAGCACCTTGGCGTTCACCTGCCACAGCTCCGCCAGCTCGAAATGCGGCGAGGAGCGGCCGAAGCGGGCCAGGTCGAAGCCCGCGACCAGCGCCGCCAGGTCCGCCGCCGGCTCGACCGGGTCGGCGGTGCCGAGGCGGGCGAGCAGGCTGGCGACGGCCATCGCCTCCACCCCCTCGGCGCGCAGCGAGCGCAGCGACAGGCTGCCCTGGCGCTTCGACAGCTTCTCGCCCTCGCCGCCCGATACCAGCGGCAGGTGGGCAAACGCCAGCCCGGCCGGGTCGCCGCCCAGCGCCCGGTAGATCTGCAGGTGCACGGGCGTGTTGGAGATATGGTCGGCGCCGCGGATGACGTGGCTGATGCCGAGCTCCAGGTCGTCGACCACCGAGGCGAAGGTATAGATCGGCTGTCCGTCGCCGCGCAGGACGACGGGGTCGCTGACGTTGCCGGCCTCGAAACTCAGATGGCCATGGACGAGGTCGTCCCACGCGACCGGGCCGTCGCCGAGCCGGAAGCGCCAGTGCGGCCGCCGCCCCCCGGCTTCGAACGCCGCGCGCTCGGCCGCGGTCAGGCGGAGTGCGCCGCGGTCATAGACCGGCGGCTGGTGGCGGGCGAGCTGCAGCTTGCGCTTGAGGGCGAGCTCGTCCGGGGTCTCATAACAGGCATAGACCAGCCCCGCGGCCGCCAGCCGGTCGAAGGCCGAGCGATAGGCGCCGAGCCGGTCGGACTGGCGCGCGAAGCGGTCCCAGGCGAGGCCGAGCCAGGACAGGTCCTCCTCGATCCCGGCCGCATAGCGCGCCTCGGACCGCTCGAGATCGGTGTCGTCGAGGCGCAGCAGGAAGCGGCCGCCATGGCGGCGGGCGAACAGCCAGTTGACCAGGGCCGCGCGGACGTTGCCGACATGCAGGAAGCCGGTCGGGCTCGGCGCGAAGCGGACGGAGACGGACAAGGGACGGGCTCTAGCCCCGGAAGCCGTTGGTGATCGGGTAGCGCCGGTCGCGGCCGAAGGCGCGCCGGGTGATCTTCACGCCCGGCGCCGCCTGGCGGCGCTTGTATTCGGCGCGGTCCAGCATCTGCCACACGCGGCGGACAACGGCCGGGTCGTAACCCTGGGCGACGATGTCGTCGAGCCGGCGCTCCTCTTCCACCAGCCCCTGCAGGATGGCGTCGAGGTCGGCATAGGGCGGCAGCGAATCCTGGTCGGTCTGGCCCGGCTTCAGCTCGGCGGTCGGCGCCTTGGTGATGATGCGCTGCGGGATGACCCGGCCGGCAGGCCCGAGGCCGCCCGCCGGCACGGCCTGGTTGCGCCATTCGGACAGCGCATAGACCGTCATCTTGTAGACGTCCTTCAGGATCGCGTAGCCGCCGCACATGTCGCCGTAGAGGGTGGCGTAGCCGACCGACATCTCGGACTTGTTGCCGGTCGACAGGACCATGTGGCCGAGCTTGTTGGAGAGCGCCATCAGGGCGACGCCGCGGGCGCGCGACTGGATGTTCTCCTCCGTCGTGTCGGCGCCGCGGCCGGCGAACTCGCCCGCCAGCATCGCCGCGAAGGCCTCCATCGCGGGCTCGATCGACACGGTCGACAGGCGGATGCCGAGCAGGCCCGCGCACTCGGCCGCGTCGTCGAGGCTGTCCTGCGAGGTATAGGGGGACGGCATCATCACCGCCCACACCCGGTCCGGCCCCAGCGCGTCGACCGCAAGGGCGGCCGCCAGTGCGCTGTCGATCCCGCCCGACAGGCCCAGCACCACGCCCGGGAACCGATTCTTGTTCACATAGTCGCGCAGGCCCAGCACCAGCGCGCCATAGATGGCGGCCGTGCCCTCGGCCGGCGGCGTCATCGGGCCCTCGGTGCAGCTCCAGCCATCGGGCCCGCGCTGCCAGATCGTGATCGCCACCTGCTCGGAGAAGGCCGGAAGCTGCGCCTTCAGCGCGCGATCGGCGTCGAGCACGAAGGAGGCGCCGTCGAACACCAGCTCGTCCTGCCCGCCCACCTGGTTGACGTAGAGGAGCGGCAGGCCCGTCTCGGTCACCCGCTCGACGGCCAGCCGGATGCGCTCGTCGACCTTGTCGCTCTCGTAGGGGGACCCGTTCGGGACGACCAGGATCTCCGCCCCGGATTCCTGCAGCGTCTCGGCCACGTCCGGGGTCCACATATCCTCGCAGATCATGACCCCGAGGCGGACGCCGCGGAACATCACCGGCCCCGGCAGGGCGCCCGCCGAGAAGACCCGCTTCTCGTCGAACACGCCGTAGTTCGGCAGGTCGTACTTGAGCCGCACCCCGGCGATGCGCCCGCCGTCCAGCAGCAGGGCGGCGTTGTAGAGCCGGCCGTCGACCAGCCACGGGGCCCCGACCAGCAGGGCCGGGCCACCGTCCGCGGTCTCCGCCGCCAGCGCCTCGGCCGCCGCCCGGATCCGGTCCTGGAACATCGGCTTCAGCACCAGGTCCTCCGGCGGGTAGCCGGCGAGCGCCAGCTCCGGACAGACGACGAGGTCGGCACCGCCCGCCGCCGCCGTGGCGCGGGCATCGCGAATCCGGCGCAGGTTGCCGTCGACGTCGCCGACGGTCGGGTTGATCTGGGCCAGCGCGATGGACAGACGGTCGGACATGGGCTTTCCGGAAGGTTCGGCGGAAGCTAGGAGGCGGGCCGGACCTCTGTCAATCGAAGGCGGGGGGCGGGTGTCTCCGTCGGGGTGCGTTCGAGCGCGCCGGCCGTGCGCCGTTTCCGCTGTTCCACGAGCGCTGGATGGAAAGCAGGCATTGCTCATCGGTCGTAGCGTCCCTCGACTGCGCTCGGGATGAGGAAACTCCTGGGTGGCAGAAGCGCTTGTGGAACAAGAGAAACTTCCTCATCCCGAGCGCAGTCGAGGGACGCAATGGCCCGTGGCCAACGCTCCTGTCGGCGGCGCTCCGGCGGTATTGCGGCGGGTCGGACCAGCCGGCGGGTACTCCCCCGAGCGCGCCTCACCGCCTCCGAACCCGGCCGTGCATGGCTGCCATCCCGACAACGCCTTTCTCCCGCAGCGCAGCATGGACGAGGCTGCGCGAATGATATCCGCTTCCGTGCGCGGCACGGCGGCCGGGCTGTGCGCGATCCTGGTCGGGATCGGCATCGCGCGCTTCGCCTATACGCCCCTGCTGCCGGCCCTGGTCGAGGCCGGCTGGTTCGCGCCCTCGGCCGCGGCCTATCTCGGGGCGGCCAACCTGATCGGCTACCTGGCCGGCGCGCTGGCGGCGCGGGCAATCGCCAGGCGGACCTCGGCGGTGACGGTGCTGCGGGTGTCGATGGCGGTGTGCACGGTGTCCTGCTTCGCCTGCGCGGTGCCGGTCTCGTTCCTCTGGTACTTCGCCTGGCGAGCCCTCGCGGGGTTCGCCGGCGGCGGGCTGGTGGCGCTGGCCGCCCCCACCGTGCTGCCGCTGGTCGATCCGGCCCGGCGCGGGCTGGCGAGCGGCGTCATCTTCACCAGCGTCGGCATCGGGATCGTCGGCGCCGGCACCCTGGTGCCGCTGCTGCTGGACGGCGGCCCGGCGCTCGCCTGGACCGCGCTCGGTGCCGCCAGCGCCATGCTGACGCTGCTGTCCTGGACCGCCTGGCCGCGGGCCGACGGCGCGGTGCCGCCGCCCCCGCCGCCCGTGTCGGCGCCGGTCGACATGCGGCCGCTGTACCTCTCCTATGCGCTGAACGCCTTCGGCCTGGTGCCGCACATGGTGTTCCTGGTCGATTTCGTCGCCCGCGGCCTGGGCCAGGGGGTCGAGGCCGGCGCCCGCTACTGGATCCTCTACGGCATCGGCGCCCTGTTCGGCCCGATCCTGGCGGGCCATGTCGGCGACCGCATCGGCTTCGGCCGCGCGCTCCGGCTCGGCTTCGTCATCCAGGCAACGCTGGTGGGGGTGCTGGCGCTGACCGCCTCGCCCGCGGTGCTGGTCGTGTCCAGCCTGGTCATGGGCGCGCTGACGCCCGGCGTGGTGCCGCTGGTGCTGGGCCGCACCCAGGAGCTGCTGCCGGGCGACCGGGTCGCCCAGGGGGCGGCCTGGAGCGTCGCCACCACCGCCTTCGCCATCGGCCAGGCCGCCGGGGCCTACGGCCTGTCCTATGTCTATTCGGCCACCGGCGACCACCGGCCGCTCTACGCGCTGGGGGCCGGCGCCCTGCTCCTGGCGCTGGCCATCGACCTGGCCGGCACGCGTCGCCGAGGCGGCTGACCGCCGGGCGCGGCTGACCATCGGGCGCGGCATCGGCTACAAAGGCGGCCATGATCGATTCCATCGCCATCGCCATCCGGCCGGCCGTCGCGGCCGACGCCCAGGCCCTGGTCGACCTCACCGCCGCGCTCGCCGCCTATCACGGCAAGCCGGGTGCCGCGACCCTGACCGCGTCCGACATCCGACGCGACGGCTTCGGCGACCGGCCGCTGATCTGGTTCTGGCTGGCGGAAGAGGCCGCGACCGGCCGGCCCGTCGGCTACATCCAACTGTGCCAGGGCTACGCCGCCTGGCTCGGGCACCCGACGCTGGTGGTCAGCAATCTGTTCGTCGACGAGGCCGCCCGCGGCACCGGCACCGGCCGGCGCCTGATGGCCGAGGCGGCGGCCTTCGCCACCGGCCAGGGCATCGGACGGATGGAGCTGCATGTCAGCGACTGGAACCCGGCCCGGCACTTCTACGAGGCAGTCGGCTTCAGGATCCTGGGCGACCTGCGCTGCCGGATCGAGGGCGACGCCCTGGCCGCCCTGGCCGGCGGCGCCCCGGAATGCACAACGCCCACCGCCGCCGTCGGGAGAACCCCATGACCGTGCAACGCCGCTTCGTGCTCGCCGAGCGCCCCGTCATGCGCGCACCGCGCGCCAGCGACTTCCGCATCGAGGAGGCGCCGCTGCCGGAACCGCAGGACGGCGAGGTGCTGGTGCGCACCGTGTTCCTGTCGCTCGACCCCTACATGCGCGGCCGCATCAGCGCCGTGAAGTCCTATGCCCGCAGCGTCGAGCCGGGCGAGACCATGGTCGGCGAGGCCGCCGGCGAGGTGATCGCCTCGCGCGCGCCCGGCTTCGCCGTGGGCGACCTGGTGCGCGGCCATCTCGGCTGGCAGACCCACGGGGTGCTGCCGGCCGACCAGCTGCGGCGCATCGAGCCGGCCGGGTTCCCGCTCTCCTATTACCTGGGCGTGCTCGGCATGCCGGGCCGCACCGCCTATTTCGCACTGCTCGACATCGGCCAGCCGAAGCCGGGCGAGACGGTGCTGGTGTCCGCCGCGTCGGGCGCGGTCGGCCAGCTGGTCGGCCAGATCGCCCGCATCAAGGGCGCGCGAGCCGTCGGCATCGCCGGCGGGCCGGCCAAGGTCGCCTATTGCCGCGAGATCGGCTTCGACGCCGCCTTCGACTACAAGGACAAGGACAAGGACGACGCGGCGCTGGTGGCGGCCGTGGCCGAGACCTGTCCCGACGGAGTCGACGTCTATTTCGACAATGTCGGCGGGGTGATCCACGACGCCGCCATGGCCAACCTCAACCTCGGCGGCCGGGTCATCATCTGCGGCACCATCTCGGGCTACAACCGGCTGGAGCAGCCGGACATGGGCCGCCGCCACCTGCGCACGCTGCTGGTCAAGCGCGCCCGCATCCAGGGCTTCCTGGTCACCGACTATGCCGCGCGCGAGGCGGAATTCGAGGCCGACATGCCGAACTGGCTGAAGGAGGGTCGGATCCGCTATCGCGAGGACATCGTCGACGGCTTCGAGAAGACGCCCGAGGCGTTCGCCGGCCTGCTCGAGGGCAGGAACTTCGGCAAGCTGGTGGTGCGCGTCGGGGCCGACCCGGCGTAAGGGGTCGGCTGGCGCGTGGGGGCAGATCGTCGCAGGATGCCCCCGGCCGGCCGTGGATCGGCTACCAGATGAAGAATCGGACGCTCGTCCCCATCTGGGGGCTGCCCCCTGACCGACGAGGATACCTGCCTTGGAAAGCCTGATCGCCGACGTGGGCGATTTCATCACCGCCAACCAGCTGTGGGCGGGACCGCTCCTGGGCCTGATCGTCTTCGGCGAATCGCTGGCCGTGGTCGGGTTGCTCGTCCCTGCCACCGCCCTGATGCTGGTGACCGGCGGCCTGATCGCCACCGGCACCCTCGATCCCTGGCTCGTCCTGCCCTGGTCGGTCGGCGGCGCCATCATCGGCGACGCCCTGTCCTACTATGTCGGGCGCTGGATGGGCCCCAGCATCATGCGCCGCTGGCCGCTCAACCATCACCGCCATTCGGTCGCCCGCGCCCGCCTGTTCTTCCGGCGCTACGGCACCGCGTCGATCTTCTTCGGCCGCTTCCTGGGACCGATCCGCTCCACCATCCCGCTGGTCGCCGGCACCATGCTGATGAGCAACCGCAAGTTCCAGTTCGCCAACGTCACCTCGGCCGTCGTCTGGGTGCCGGTGATGCTGGCGCCGGGATACGCTGCGGCCAAGGGGCTGGGCGATCTGCACTCCATCCATGATTCCGGCTGGATCCTGCTCGGCCTCGGCATCGTGGTGGCCACGGTGATCGCCACCTGGATCGGCTTCCGCATCCTGCGCGGCCAGCCGCGACGGCGCAGCCGCCGCACGGCCTGAGGCGCCGAGCCCCGCTACCGCTCGTCCGAGGTCAGCGACCGCAGGAAGGCGACCAGGTCGGCCGCCTCGCCTTCCGACAGGCGCAACGGCCGGACCAGGCGGGCGCGGCCCGGATGCAGGCGCTCCTCGTCGACCTCGGAATAGTGGCGGACCACCGCCTCCAGCGTCGCCAGCCGGCCATGGTGCATGTAGGGCGCGGTTCGGGCGACGTTGCGCAGGGACGGCACCTTGAACAGCCCGAAGTCGCGCGGCTGCGAGGCGACATGGCGGGTGGCCGCCGCATCGGCCCCGCCGCCGTCGCCCCAGGGCCCGAGCCGGTTGAAGGGGCTGGCCTTCAGCCGCGCGATCCCATCGGCGCGGCCCGGGTCGACCCGGCCCCGCTCCAGGAAGTAGCCGACGCCGACATCCTCGAACTCGCCGCTGGTGAAGGCGGGGCCGAGATGACAGACGCTGCAGTTGCCCCGGCCGACGAACAGGGCGAGGCCGCGCCGCGCGTCGGCGGGATAGGCCGAGACCGCGTCGGCGTCGCCCGCCGCCAGCCCGTCGCGGAAGCGGTCGAAGGGCGAGCGGCCGCTTGCCAGGGTCTCCTGGAACGCGGCCAGCGCCTTGGCCGCATCGACCGCGAGCGCGGTGTCGTCCGCCAGCGGCGCCCGGCCCAGCGCCTGTCGGTAGAGGCCGGCCAGCACCGGATCGCCGCGCACCAGCCCCGCCAGGGCCGCGATCGATCCGCCCATCTCCCGCGGGTCGAGCACCGGCCGCAGGCTGGCGGCCCACAGGCTGTCGGACGCCCCGTCCCAGCCGAACCAGCGCCAGCGGCGGACGTCGACGAGCGAGGGCGCGTTGCGGTCGCCCGCCGCCAGCCCCGCGCTGCGCGGCCGGCCGTCGGTCCAGTGCAGGTCCGGGCGATGGCAGGTGGCGCAGGCGACGCTGCCGTCGGCCGACAGCCGCGGGTCGGCGAAGAGCGCCCGGCCGAGCGCTGCCGCCGCGGCATCCCCGGACAGGCGATTGCCAGGATCGGGGCGCCAGGGCATCGGCCAGGGACCGTGTCGCAGGATGCGGGCGGTTTCCGCCGGGTCGGCGGCCCCCGCGTCGGCCGCGGCACCCGCCGACAGGAGGACGGCCACGACAGCGGCCGCGATACGGGCCAGGGCCCGCCCGGTCACTCGACCTCCTCCTCCGCCACCAGCCGGTCCGTGCGCAAGGGAGTGCCGACGTCGAAGACCAGCTCCCAGCGGCCCGGCATGTGGAACATCATGCCGTCGATCCGCCAGTAGCCGTCGCCCTCCGCGGTCAGGATCGTCGCGTAGTTCATGCCGTGGCCATGGTCCGGCATCCAGGCGCCGACGCGGACCAGGAGTGGGACCGGGCCGCCGTCGCGCCCGCACAGGACGACCCGCAGCGCGAAGAGCTGGTCCGTCTCCAGCTCGGCCGGTTCCGGCCGGTAGGCGAGCGTGTATTGCGGCCGCACGATCCGCCGCACGTCGGCGGCGCCGAATTCCGATCCGCATCCGGTCGCCAGCGCCGGCCCCGGCAAGAGCGCGAGCAGTGCGGCCGCCCCCGCCGCCCGCCAGCTCACCGGCCCGCCCCCGCGGCGCCGGCCAGCGCCTCGGCGTTGCGCCAGGCGATCCGCTCGGCGAGCGGCGGCGCCAGCTCGGCCAGCCAGCCGCGCGACCAGGCGGCATGGCGGCCGACCGAATGCCAGCGCTCGGGCGCGAAGGTGTCGGTGCCCAGCATGAAGCGGTCGGGGAAGTCCTCCAGCAGCGCCCGCCACTCCGGGTCGAGCCGGCCGCCCGGCGCATGGTCACTGCGGAAGGCGAGGTCGCACCACAGGCGGGGATGCCGCTCCAGCATGGTGCGGACGTTGCCGGGGCCGTCGAAGCCGGAATGCGCCCACAGGATGCGCGCGTCCGGGTCCTGGGCGAACAGCCGCTCCACCGCCGCGGCGTCGGAATGGGCGTGCAGGAACAGGCCATGGCCGCGCGCCAGCTCGACCATGCGGCGCACCACCGGCAGGTCGGCGTCGCCGCCATAGACATGGAACTCGCCCATCCCGGCATAGCGGAAGCGGGCGAGGCGATCCTCCAGGTGGGCGACGATGGCCGGGTCGTGCATCCAGGTCGACAGCTCGCCGCGGCGCCGGTAGGGCCGCAGCACCGGCACGATCAGGTCGGGCGCGGCCGCCAGCAGCTTCTGGGTGCCGTCGTCGCTGGAGCTCGAGACGAAGGCGCGCCGGATGCCGGCCTCGCGCAGGAGGCGCACCGCATCCTCGGGCGGCAGCATCTCCCAGGCATCGGCGCTGTAGTGGATATGGGCGTCGACGATCGGCAGCTCGCCGGCCGAGCCCGGCCCGGCCGGCGTCGCCACCAGCAGCAGGCCCGCCAGCAGGTTCCTCGGTGCAGCCCCCATCGCCACCCCCTCCCGGTCGCCGCGCTCCCGATCCGAGGGCGAACTATCCCATCAGCGGTCGAGATAGCGCAGCAGGAATTCGCGTCCGACCTTTACGCTGGCCTTGCCCCCGTAGGAAACGATGTCGGAGGTGGCATAGGTGTCGTTCCACGTCTCCGGCAGGTAGGAGCCGGTGCCGATGACGTCGATCGGCACCTCCGCGATGGCCATCGCCTTGCACTTGGCCGGCGTGAAGCCCGAGCTGGCGACGATCCGGGCCGCGGCGAAGCCCGCCTCGTCGAGCTTCTCGCGCAGGTGCCAGATGGCCGCCGCCGAGACGCCGGTGCCGACCAGGTGGCGCAGCTCGGTCTCGGTCCGGTAGCCGCGGATCGAGCGCGGGGCGCGGCGGTCGAGGATCGCGTAGGAGCTGTTGAGGTCGAGCCCCTCGGCATAGCGCCCGCCATGGGTGTCGAGCCGGAAGGCCAGGCGACCGGCCGCAGCCATCTCCGGGAAGCGGCGGCAGACGGCCAGCGAGTCCGTCACCTCCAGCCCGAAATAGTCGACCAGCACCGTCATCGGCTCGTCCGGGAAGGCCTCGTGATACATCTCGGCCGCGCGCACGGTCGATCCGGCATAGCCGATCAGCGCGTGGGGCATGGTCCCCATGCCCTCCTCGTTGCCGAAATGGTGCGCGGTGGCATCCGTCGCATTGCCGATGAAGCCGCGGGCGCCGACGTCGCGCTTGGCCGCTGCCGAGCCGACGCTGGCGGCATAGGCCATCATGTCGGCCATCTCCGACCCCGCGCAGTGCCGCGCATCCATGGCGAGGAAGGCGACGTTGGGCAGGTCGACGCACATCTGGTAGGCGTTGTAGGCGGCGACGCAGGCGGGCCCGAGCTTCTGGAGATAGATCGTCTCCAGGTCGACCAGGTGGTAGAGCGGTCCCGACAGCAGCATCAGCGGCTCGCCGGCACCTACCCAGGCCCCCTCCTGGTGGGTCAGCCGGATGTCGAACTCGACGCCGCGGGCGGCCGCGATCGCCTCCAGCCAGCCGACCGCCAGCCGCGGCGTGCAGATGACCGGCCGGCGCATGAAGATCGCATAGGTGACACGGGTGTCGCCGAAGCGCCCGACCGTCTCCTTGGTCTTGAGGAAATACTTGTCGGCCAGCCGCGCGACCTGGTCGGCGGCCGGCGATGGGACGGCACCCGAAGGTGCCGCCCCGACCCCGTCGGCGGGCATGATGGAAGGTCGGCCGGCTTACGCGCTGGCCGCCTGGGGCTGGCGCGACAGGCCGTGCCGCTCCGCCTTCAGCTGCTCGGCCAGGAGGAAGGCCAGCTCCAGCGCCTGGCTGGCGTTGAGGCGCGGGTCGCAATGGGTGTGGTAGCGGTCGGACAGGTCGGTGTCGCTGATCGCCTGGGCGCCGCCGGTGCATTCCGTGACGTCCTGGCCGGTCATCTCGAAATGGACGCCGCCCGGGTGGGTCCCCTCCGCCTGGTTGACGGCGAAGAAGGTGCGCACCTCGCTCAGGATGCGGTCGAACGGCCGCGTCTTGTAGCCGGAGCCGGACTTGATAGTGTTCCCGTGCATCGGGTCGCAGCTCCACACCACCTTGCGGCCCTCGCGCTTCACGGCGCGCAGGATCGGCGGCAGCTTCTGGGCCACCTTGTCGTGGCCCATGCGCACGATCAGGGTCAGGCGCCCCGGCTCGTTCTCGGGGTTGAGGATGTCGCACAGGCGGATCAGCTCATCGAGGTCCATCGACGGGCCGACCTTCATGCCGAGCGGGTTCTTCACCCCGCGCAGGAACTCGATATGCGCGCCGTCCGGCTGGCGGGTGCGGTCGCCGACCCACAGCATGTGGGCGGAGACGCCGTACCAGTCGCCGGTCGTCGAATCGACCCGGGTCATCGCCTGCTCGTAGGGCAGCAGCAGCGCCTCGTGCGAGGTGAAGAAGTCCGTCTCGCGGATCTGCGGCGTCGTCTCCGAGGTCAGCCCGCAGGCGTCCATGAAGTCGAGCGTCTCGGTCAGCCGGTCGGCCAGCTCGCGGTAGCGCTCGCCGAGCGGGCTGCGCTCGACGAAGCCGAGGTTCCAGCGGTGCACCTGGTGCAGGTCGGCATAGCCGCCCTGGGCGAAGGCGCGCAGCAGGTTGAGGGTCGCGGCCGACTGGCTGAAGGCGCGGATCATCCGCTCCGGGTCGGGCTGGCGCGCGACGGGATCGAACTCGATGCCGTTGATGTTGTCGCCGAGGTAGCTCGGCAGCGTCACCCCGCCGATCTCCTCGGTCGGCGAGGAGCGCGGCTTGGCGAACTGGCCGGCCAGGCGCCCGACCTTCACCACCGGGCAGGCGGCGCCGTAGGTCAGCACGACCGCCATCTGCAGCAGCACCCGGAAGGTGTCGCGGATGTTGTTGGGATGGAACTCGGCGAAGCTCTCGGCGCAGTCGCCGCCCTGCAGCAGGAACGACTTGCCCTCGGCCACCTTGCCCAGCGCCGCCTTCAGCCGGCGCGCCTCGCCCGCGAAGACCAGCGGCGGATAGCTGCGGAGCGTCTCCTCGACCCGGGCGAGTGCCACGGGGTCGGGATACTGCGGCATGTGCTTCGCGGGCTTCGCCCGCCAGCTGTCGGGAGTCCATTTCTGCGGCATGATCGTTTCCTCGAGGCCACCCGCTTCTCGGACGAGCGGGGCGGCCCTTTCTCCAGCCAGGGTCTAACCGTTCCTCATACAGCGCCAGGCGGGGCGGCGCCAGCGCGGGTTGCGCGCCGCCCATGCCATGCGGTGCGACCACAAGTGGGGACCCGGCGGCGGGATTCCGAGGGCGCTCACGGCAGCCGCGCGGACAGCTCGGCGCGCACCTCGTCGGCCAGGCGCAGCCCCAGCAGGATCATCACCGCGCCCGCCACCCGGTCGAGCCAGCGGGTCAGCCGGCGATAGTACTGGCGCGCGAACGGGGTCGACAGCACCAGCGCCACGGCCGCGTACCAGCCGAGCGACTGCAGCGTCACCAACCCCATGGCCGCCGCCAGGAACCAGCCCGGGGCCGCGGGCGGCACCACCAGGGCGAAGACGCTGGTCCAGAACACGGCCGACTTGGGGTTGCTCAGGGTCGTGACCAGCCCCGCCAGGAACGGCGACCGGCCGCCCGGAAGGGCGGGCCCGGGGTCGGCGCCGGCCGCGACCGGCCGGGCCGCGCTGCGCAGCATGCGCCAGCCGACATAGACGAGGTAGCCCGCACCCGCCAGCCGCAGCGCATGGTAGAGCTCGCCCGCCTGGGCCAGGACCAGGCCGATCCCGGCCAGGCTGAGCGCCACCCAGACGAAGGTCGCAGCCGCGATGCCGAGCGCCGCCTTCAGCCCCGCCGCCCGCGAGATCCCCGCCGAGCAGTAGCTGACGACGACCGTGTTCGGCCCCGGGATCATCGCCATCAGGATATGGATGGCCGAGAGGTGCAGGAGCGCGGGCAGCAGGTCCATGGGTTCATGCGTCCTTGAAGGCGGGGGCGATCGCCGGCGGCGGCGTCCCCAGGCTAGGACCATCCAGCCAGGCCAGGCAATCGGGAGGCCCGCCGCGGTGCGGCACATCTAGGCGGTGCGGGCAATATACTATATAGGAGTATAGTATGGCGCACGTGACAGCGAACAGGGACCGGCTGATCGCCCGTACCCGGCGAATTGCCGGACAGATGGCGGCGATCGAGCGCGCTCTGGCGGCCGAGACCGCGTGCGCGCTGGTGCTTCAGCAGGTGGCGGCCGCCCGCGGCGCGATCAACGGTCTGATGGACGAGATCGTCGCGGATCACCTGCGCGAGCACGTCGCGCGCCCCGATCTCGACGATCGGGCCCGCGCGGCCGGCGCCGAGGAACTGATCGCGGTGATCCGCCGCTACGCCAGATAGGACGGCCGGATATGGCGCCACGGGATGATCACGAGGCACTGGGCCACGACCACCTGTTCCTCGGCCCGGGCCATGTCCGGAATGCCCGTCGGACCCTGTGGGTGGTCTGTCTCACCATGGCGACGATGGCGGCCGAGATCCTGGCCGGCATGATGTTCAATTCGATGGCGCTGCTTGCCGACGGCCTGCACATGGCGACCCATGCGGGGGCGCTGGCAATCGCAGCCGGCGCCTACGCCTTTGCCAGGCGCAACGCCACGAACCGCCGCTTCAGCTTCGGCACCGGCAAGGTCGGCGATCTCGCCGGCTTCGCTTCCGCGCTGATCCTGGGGCTGGTCAGCATCGGGATCGCCGCCGAATCCGCGGGACGGCTGCTCGAGCCCAGCCCCGTCGCCTTCTCGCAGGCAACCCTCGTCGCCGTGGTCGGGCTTGCGGTGAACATCGCCAGCGCGCTGCTCCTGAGCGGCGGCCAGGGCCATGCCCACCACGGCGACGGCGGGCATGGCCACGGACATGCGGCCCGCCACCACGACAACAACCTGCGCTCGGCCTTCGTCCATGTCCTCGCCGACGCGCTGACGTCGGTGCTGGCGATCGTGGCGCTGCTCGCCGGCAGCTATCTCGGCTGGATCTGGCTCGACCCGGCCATGGGCATCGTCGGCGCGGCCGTCATCGCCGTGTGGTCCTGGACCCTGCTGCGGGACACCGCCGGCGTGCTGCTCGATACCTCCGACGCCCATCTGGAGGCCGAGGTGCGCGCGCATGTCGAGGGCAGCGGCGACGCGCGCATCACCGACCTGCATGTCTGGCGCGTCGGGCCGGGCGCCCATGCCGCGATCGTCAGCGTGACCGGCGGGGTGGACGGCGAGACGGTTCGCTCGCGGCTCGCGCCGGTGCACGAGCTGGCCCACCTCACCGTCGAGACGCGATAGCGGATGCCTTGGCTTCTCGGGGCCTTCACGGCCGCGGGCCGCGCTCCAGGTAGGTGTTGAGCGCGATGTAGCTGCGCGTGCCCTTCACCCCCGGCACCGCATAGACCTGGGCCAGCAGGTCCTCCAGCGCCCGGGTGTCGGGCACCCGGACCTTGAGGATCATGCAGGCGTCGCCCGCGACCGAGTGCATCTCCTCCACCGCCGGCAGGTCGCGCAGCGCCAGCATGGCGCCGCTCTTGCCCCAGCCGGTCGTGTCGACATGGACGAAGGCGGTGAGCGCGCGGCCGATCGCCGGCCCGTCGAGGGCGGCGATAGTGGCGCGGATCACCCCGTCGCGGCGCAGGCGCTTGGCCCGCTCGTGCACCGCCGGCGGCGACAGGTTGAGGAGCAGGCCGAGCTCGGCATAGGAGCGGGTCGCGTCCTCGGCCAGCAATCCTAACAGCTTTCGGTCCACGGCATCGACCGGCGAGGGTGCCGCGGCGCGGCGCCGAACAGTCTTCGTTTCTACATCCATCGCGGGTGAATTCCCTGTATGCCGAATATCGTTCGGCAATATTGGCGAAATGACCGAACAGCATGCAAGCCAAGCCTGGACCGGCTGGGTCCTGATGGCGGCCGTCGCGGCCATCGGTTCGAACTCGCTGGTGCTGAGCCCGCTGCTGGGCGACGTCGCGGCCTCGCTGGCGACGGACCCGGTGGCGGTGTCCCGGGCGATCGCCGCCTATGGCGGGATGACGGCCTTGTCCGCCCTCCTGTCCGGCCCGCAGATCGACCGCTTCGGCCAGCGCCGGGCGCTGCTCGCGGGGCTGGTCCTGCTGGCGGACGGCATGGCGCTGTCGGCGGCCGCCCCGGGCTGGATCGCGCTGGCGGGCGGCCAGGCCGTGGCCGGGCTCGGCGCCGGGATCGCCCTGCCGGCGATCTACGGCCTTGCCACCCTGACCGCGGCGCCGGGGCGGGAGTCCCGAGCGCTGGGCCGGGTGCTGACCGGCTGGTCGGTGGCGATGGTGGCCGGCGTGCCGGCCGCCGCCGCCATCGCCGACCGCTTCGGCTGGCGGTCGGTCTTCGTCCTGCTGGCCGGGGTGATGGCGGCCGCCCTGATCGGCTGCTGCCGCCTGCCGGCGGTGCGGCCGGCGGAACCGCGACGGCCCGCCGCCCCCCTGCTGGCGCCCCTGCGCCTGCCCGCGGTCGGGCGCCTGCTGCTGGTCTGCCTCGCCTTCATGGGCGCCTTCTACGGCACCTATGCCTTCTTCGGCGCGCATGTCCGCCAGGCGCTCGGCCTGTCGGCCGGCGAGGCCGGCATCCTGGTCGCGGCCTACGGGCTGGGCTTCGCCGCCGCCGGACTGGGCGACCGCTGGATCGACCGCCTCGGCGCACGCCGCCTGCATCCGGCCGTCCTGCTGGCGACCGCCGGCATCTACGCCCTGATGGTTCCGGCCCCCGCCGGCATCCCGGCCGCGGCCGCGCTGGCCGGCGCCTGGGGCCTCGCCAACCATTTCGGCCTCAACATCCTGGTGCTGCGCCTGGCGGCGGCGGCCCCGCAGGCCCGCGGCGCCGTGCTGGGGCTGAACAGCGCGGTCACCTATCTGGCGGTGCTGCTCGGGGTGGCGGGCGCGGGCTGGGTCCATCCGGCCATAGGGTTCTCCGGCATCGCAGCCGCGGCCGCACTCCTGAGCGCGATGGCCGCGGCCATTGCCCTGGGCGGCCGGACGGGGCAGATGACTGCGATCGGCACAGCGCAGGAGGATGGGACATGGCGGACGAACGCTTCACCTTTGCCGGCGCCGGCGGCGCCGAGCTGTCGGCCCGGCTCGACCGGCCGGCCGGCCCGACCCGGGCCCATGTCCTGTTCGCCCACTGCTTCACCTGCTCCAAGGACAGCCTGGCCGCCGCGCGCATCGCCGCCGGGCTGACCGAGCGCGGCTTCGCCGTCCTGCGCTTCGACTTCACCGGCCTGGGCGGCAGCGGCGGCGACTTCGCCAATTCGGGCTTCGCCGGCAACGTCGACGACCTGGTGGCGGCGGCCGACCATCTGCGCCGCACGCAGCGCGCCCCGGCCCTGCTGGTCGGCCACAGCCTGGGCGGCACGGCGGTGCTGGCGGCCGCCCACCGCATCCCAGAGGCGCGCGCGGTCGCCACCGTCGGCGCGCCGTTCGAGCCCGCGCACATCCTCCGCAGCGTGCCCCGCCCGGACGGTTTGGATGCTGGCGGTTTCGACGCCGACGGCACCGCCGAGGTGGCGATCGCCGGCCGCCCCTTCCGCCTGTCGCGCCGCTTCTTCGACGAGCTGGAGCAGCACGACCTGGGGGCGCGGATCGCCGAACTGCACCGCGCCCTGCTGGTCTGCCACGCGCCGCTCGACGAGGTGGTCGGCATCGCCGAGGCGACCCGCATCTTCACCGCCGCCCGCCATCCCAAGAGCTTCCTCGGCCTGGACGGCGCCGACCACCTGCTGACCCGGCGCGAGGACGGCCTGTTCGTCGGCCGGATGGTGGCGGAATGGGCCGAGCGCTATGTCGGCGCCGACCCGCTGGCCGTCGCCGCGCCGGCCGAGGGCCTGGTGGTGGTACGCGAGACGGGCGAGGGCCGCTTCACCCAGGCGATCACCGCCGGCCACCACCGGCTGACGGCGGACGAGCCGGCCGCGGTCGGCGGCGACGACAGCGGCCCCTCCCCCTACGACCTGCTCCTGTCGGCGCTGGGCGCCTGCACCGCGATGACCCTGCGCATGTACGCCGACCGCAAGGGCATGGCGCTCGGCCCCGTCACCGTCCGCCTCCGCCACGCCCGGGTACACGCCGCCGACTGCGCCGGATGCGAGAAGCGCGAGGGCCTGGTCGACCGCATCGAGCGGGTGATCACGGTCGAGGGCGGCGCCGACGAGGCGACCCGCGCCAAGCTCCTGGAGATCGCCGACAAGTGCCCCGTCCACCGCACGCTGGAGGCGCGGCCGGTGGTGGTGACGCGGGTGGAGGGGTAGCCCCCTACCCCGCCGCCAGCCTGACCGCCGCCGGCACCGTCTCGCGCATCGTCAACAGTCGCGACGCTTGCGGCCATATGCCAGGATCCGCTCCTGGCAGACCCTTTATAGCTATCGCCACCGCTTCACATGGTCGACCAGGGCCCGAAGCTTTGGGGCGAGATTCCGACGATTGGGGAAATAGAGGAAGAAACCTGCAAACGGCGGGAAATAGTCTTCGAGGAGAGGGACCAACTGGCCTGAGGCGACATAGGGTTTGAAGGTCTCCTCCATGCCGAAGGTGATGCCTCCCCCCGCGCAGGCCGTGCGGATCATCAGCCACATGTCATTGGTGGTGATCTCCGGATTGACGGCGACGTCGTACTCGCGCCCGTCTTCGCCAAACTCCCAGCGATAGGGCGCCGTCCGGGGTGAAGGACGCCAGCCGATGCAGCGATGCTGCGCCAGCTCGGACGGATGCGAGGGCTTGCCGAAGCGCTCGATATAGGCCGGTGCGGCAACCGCGGTCTGGCGCTGCTCGCCCGTCACCGGGATGGCGATCATGTCCCGGTCGATCACCTCGCCAAGCCGCACCCCCGCATCGTAGCCCTCGGCCACGATGTCGAATTCCTCGTCCGTGACGGTCACATCGATCTGAACGGCCGGACAGGCGTCCGCGAAGCCGGCCAGCAGCGGGCCGGAGATGAATTGTTCCGCGATCGAGGACACCGCCAGCCGCAAAAGGCCGCTCGGCGCGATGTTCCTGTCCGCTGCAGCGTCCAGGGCCAGGCCGACCTCGGCAATCGCCGGCTCCACGCGCTGGAAAAGCTGCCGGCCGGCCTCGGTCAGGCTGACGCTTCGTGTCGTTCGCTGAACCAGCGCGACGCCCAGGCGATCTTCGAGCCGACGGATGGCCTGGCTTACCGCCGGCCGCGTCACACCCAGATGCTGGGCGGCCGCGCGGAAGCTTCGCGTCTCCGCGACGGCCAGAAAGACAGAGATTCCAGTCAGATCGACGGCCATTGGTAACATGAAGTTACCAGCGTAGTCACGGTTGGGCAAGCTGTCCGCTCTGCTCGCGGCCCCTAGCTTCTGGTCAATGAATGGAGGCGCCGAAAAGCGGCTCGCCGCACCTGACTGGGAAAGGGAACAGGATGCGTATCCGTTTATCCTCGATCATCGCTGCCGGAAGCCTGGCGCTTGCTTTGCCGAGCGCGGCCGAGGCGCAGTCGGCGACCGCCACCCGATGCGCCGCTTCGGGCGCAAGTTCCGTTCCCGAACTCCACAGGGAATGGATCCTGGTCGGGTGGGACAAGCCCGTCGCCGGCCAGTCCTGGGACTTCCGAGAGAAGCTCGGGAAGTACTACGACTGGGAGGCCAGGGACGTCGTGCTCTATGACGACATGTCTCCCGATTTCCGCATTGCCCGCTCGCCGGAGGAATACCGCGCGTTGTGGGAGCGGTCCTTCCAGGCGCTGCGCCGGGCCCACCATCTCGTCCTGGACGGTCCGGAGACGATCGTCGGCGACACCCTCGCGACGTCGACGCTGGAGTTCGCGGCGCGACTGGAGCCGGCGGAAGGACAGCCGGTCATCTCGGTTCGCGCCCGCTCGACGCTCGTGTGGCGGTGCACCGGCCACGCCTGGAAGATCGTGCGCGAGCACAACAGCACGCGCCGCATCGCGTCCGAGGAATCCCAGCAGTTGTTCGGCTTCTGATCGATCGCAACGAGGCAAGACGTTGTTTCCCCCGCATGCCAACGAAAGGAACGATCCCATGACCATCCTTCCATTGAGCGACCGCCTTGCAGGCGCGGGCCGCCGGCTGCTCATCGCCACGGCCTTCCTGGCCGTGATCGGGCCGGCGCATGCCGAGATCACCGGGTCCGACCCGGCCGTGGAGACCCATGACACTGCCGTCGAAGCACGGAACAAGGCGATCGTCCACGATGCTTTCGAGAAGTGGCGTGGAGGAACCTACGTCTTTGCCGCGCTTCTCGCCCCCGATGTCGTCTGGACGATCCACGGATCCGGCCCGGTGGCGGGCACCTACCGCAGCCAGGACGACTTCGTCGAACGGGCATCGCGCCCCCTGGTAAGCCGTCTCGCCACCCCGATCGTACCCGAGGTACGCAGCATCTATGCCGTTGGCGACACCGTCCTCATCCGCTTCGACGGTTCGGCGAAGACCACCTCGGGCGCACCCTATCGCAACCAGTTCCTCTGGATGTTCCGGATGAAGGACGGCCTGGTCATCGAGGCCGAGGCGTTCCTGGATCTCGTTGCCTACCAGCGGGTCGTCGAGAACAACGAGCCGCGCGCGCGATAGCCGGGGGTCGCGCGGCCGTGCCACGGCCGCGCGACGCGACCATTTCCCGATCGAGATACCGAACCTCGACAGGTCTTGGGGCGGTGGCCGGAATGCCCCGTCCCCTACTCCGCCGCCAGCTTGACCGCCGCCGGCACCTTCTCGCGCATCGTCACGAACTCCTCGGCCGCGGTCGGGTGGATGCCGATGGTCTGGTCGAAATGGGCCTTGGTGGCGCCGGCGGTGATGGCGATGGCGAGGCCCTGGATGATCTCCGGAGCGTCGGCGCCGACCATGTGGGCGCCCAGGATCCGGTCGGTGGCGGCGTCGACCACCAGCTTCATCATCGTCCGCTCCTCGCGCCCCGACAGGGTGTGCTTCATCGGCCGGAAGCGGCTGCGGTAGATGTCGACCGCGCCGTGCTTCTCGCGCGCCTGCATCTCCGTCAGGCCGACCATGGCGAGCGGCGGCTGGCCGAAGACGGCGCTCGGCACGTTCCGGTGGTCGATGTGGCGCGGCCGGCCGCCGAACTCGGTGTCGGCGAAGGCGTGGCCCTCGGCGATGGCGACCGGGGTGAGCGCGATGCGGTCGGTCACGTCGCCGACGGCGAAGATGTTGGCGACGCTGGTGCGCGACCATTGGTCGACGGCGATCGCCCCGCCCGCGCGCAGCTTCACGCCCGCCTCCTCCAGGCCGATGCCCCTGGTGTTGGGCTGGCGGCCGGTCGCGAACAGCACGGCGTCGCAGTCGATCTCCTGGCCCTGGTCGGTGCGCACGCAATAGCCGCGGGGATCGCCGCTGACCGCTGCCGGCTGGGTGCGGGCATGGATGGTGATGCCGCGGGTCGCCATCTCGCGCGCCATCTCGATGCGCGCGTCGTCGTCGAAGCCGCGGAGCAGCTGCTCGCCGCGCACCAGCATCGTCGTCTCCGAGCCGAGGGAGTTGAAGATGCCGGCGAACTCCACGGCGATGAAGCCGCCGCCGACGATCACGACCCGGCGCGGCAGCGCCGGCAGGTCGAGCGCCTCGTTGGAGGTGATGGCATGCTCATGGCCCGGAATAGGCGGGATCACCGGCCAGCCGCCGGTCGCGACCAGCACCTTGTCCGTCGTGTAGCGCCGGCCCGCCACCTCCACCGTGTGGGCGTCGACCAGGCGGCCGCGGCCCTCGATCGCGGTCACCCCGGCATCGGCCAGCAGCTTGCGGTAGACGCCCTCCAGCCGGGTGATCTCGCGGTCCTTGGCGCCGATCAGGGTCGGCCAGTCGAATTCCGGCAGGTGCGCGTTCCAGCCGAAGCCGACCGCGTCCTCGAAGGCGTCGCGGAAGGCGGAGCCGTAGACGAGCAGCTTCTTCGGCACGCAGCCGCGGATGACGCAGGTGCCGCCGAAGCGGCTCTCCTCGCAGATGGCGACGCGGGCGCCATGGCGGGCCGAGATGCGGGCCGCCCGGACGCCGCCCGAGCCGGCGCCGATGACGATCAGGTCGAAATCGCGATCCGCCATGGTTCCCATTCCTTCCTCAGCCGGCCAGCAGGGCGTCGATGCCGGCCTGGCCGATGGCCGCGTCCTCGCTCGACTTCACGCCGCTGACGCCGATGGCGCCCACCGTGTCGCCCTCGACCACGATCGGCAGCCCGCCTTCCAGCGGCACCACGTCGGGCGCGTTGACGAAGGCGAAGCGGCCGTTGTTGACCGCATCCTCCATCGCCTTGGTCGCCCGGCGGAAGGTGGCCGCCGTCCGCGCCTTGCCCAGGGCCACGGCCGGGCTGCCGGGCGAGGCGCCGTCGAGGCGCTGCAGCAGCAGCGGGAAGCCGCCATCGTCGACGATGGCGATCGACACCCGCCATCCGTTGCGCGCCGCCTCGGCCTCGGCCGCGGCCATGATCGTCTTGGCCGCGGCCAGCGTCAGCATCTTCTTCGACGGCAGCATCGAGGGTCCTCCTGATTGATCCGCGCCGAAACTAGCCCGTCGCCGCGGCCGAGCGATAGGGTGGCGATCGCCGCGCCCGGCCCTTCCAGATGGGCAGGAGCGGGGCCCGGCGCCAGGGGCACCGCGGCCAGGGCCCGCGCGGCCGGTCGGGCGGGCGGCCAATTTCTCGCCCCATTCCTGCGCTCTTCTGGACACATCCCGCCACCCCTCGCAGAAGGCAAGCCCAACGGTGCAGGTCCGACCGTCATGAGCGTCAGCGTCGCCCTTCCCGCGCCGCCCCCGCCCTCCCTCCTGTCCATCGCCGCCCTGCTGCTCAGCGTGACCTTCCTGGTCTTCGGCACCAGCCTGCAGGGGCTGCTGCTGCCGGTGCGCGGGCGCATCGAGGAGATGCCGCCCGAGCTGATCGGGCTGTTGTCGTCGAGCTGGTCGGTCGGCTTCGTGCTGGCCTGCATCCTGGCGGCGCAGATCGTCTCCCGCGTCGGCCATATCCGCAGCTTCGCCGCCCTGGCGGCGATCAGCGGATCGGCCGCCCTGCTGCTCCTGCCGCTCGCGGGCTCGCTCGGCTGGGTCGCGCTGCGCTTCCTGATCGGCTTCTGCTACGGCGGCCTCGTGATGATCATCGAGAGCTGGCTCAACGAGCGGGCGACGCCGGAGCGGCGGGGCACGATCTTCGCGTCCTACATGATCGTGAACCTGATGGCGGCGCTGGGCGGCAACCTGAGCCTGGTGCTGCTCGACCCGCGCACCGAGGCGCCGTTCATCGCCATGGTGATCGCGATCGTGCTGTCGCTGGTGCCCCTGGCGCTCACCCGCTCGCCGGCGCCGCCCCCGGTCGGCCACCATGTGCCCGACCTGCCGCGGCTCTACCGCCTGTCGCCGGTCGGGGTCCTCGGCTGCTTCCTGGTCGGGCTGGTCAACGGGGCGCTGGGCGGCCTGGTCGCCGTCTATGCCCTGGGCCGCGGCCTGTCGGTCGAAGGGGTGGCGATGATGGCCGCCGCCTCGGTGGTCGGCGGCGCGCTTGCCTACTACCCTATCGGCAAGCTTTCGGACCGCATGGACCGGCGGCGCGTGATCGTCGCGGTGGCGGGGTGCGGCATCGTCATCGGCGGGCTCATCGTCGTGCTGCCGGCCGGCCTGCCGGCGGAATGGCTGATCCTGCTGTTCGGGCTGTTCGGGCTGGCCCAGCACCCGATCTACGGGCTCTGCATCGCCCACGCCAACGACCATGCCGGCGGGCAGTCCTTCACCCAGACGACCAGCGAGCTGCTGCTGACCTACGGTCTCGGCACCATCGCCGGCCCGGTCGCCGCAGCGGTGACGATGCGGGCCCTGGGCGATGCCAGCCTGTTCCTCTTCACCTCGTGCGTCTACGGCACCCTGATCCTGTTCACCCTGTGGCGGATGCGCACCCGGCTCGCCCCGCCGGCCGAGCAGAAGACCGACGTCGCGCCGCTGGCCATGGTCCCGACCACGCCCGAGGCGCACGCGCTCGACCCCCGCGACGGGGCCCTTGCGGCGGAACAGCCGGCCGGATGAACGAAGGGGGCGGAGCCGCCCGGCCCCGCCCCCTTCCGCCCGCGTCAGGCGATGCCGCCCGGGATCAGGCGATCCCGCCGATGCACAGGTACTTCATCTCGAGGAAGTCATCGATGCCGTACTTCGAGCCCTCGCGCCCGATGCCGGATTCCTTCATGCCGCCGAAGGGCGCCACCTCGGTCGAGATGATGCCGGTGTTGATGCCGACGATGCCGTATTCCAGCCCCTCCGAGGTCTTCCAGATCCGCGTGATGTCGCGGCTGAAGAAGTAGGCGGCCAGGCCGAACTCGGTGTCGTTGGCCATCTGGACGGCCTCGGCATCGGTCTTGAAGCGGAACAGGGGGGCGACCGGGCCGAACGTCTCTTCCCGGGCCACCGCCATCCTGGTGGTGACGTCGGCCAGCACGGTCGGCTCGAAGAAGCTGCCGCCGAGCGCGTGGCGCTTGCCGCCGATGACGACGCGCGCGCCCTTCGACACCGCGTCCTGGATGTGCTCCTCGACCTTGGCGACCGCCTGCATGTCGATCAGCGGGCCCTGGCTGATGCCGGTCTCCAGCCCGTTGCCGACGCGCAGGCCCGAGACGGCCTGGGACAGCTTGGCCGCGAACTCGTCATAGACGCCGTCCTGCACCAGGAGGCGGTTGGCGCACACGCAGGTCTGGCCGGCGTTGCGGTACTTCGACGCGATGGCGCCCTCCACCGCGGCATCCAGGTCGGCGTCGTCGAAGACGATGAAGGGGGCGTTGCCGCCGAGTTCCATCGACACCTTCTTCACCGTGGCGGCGCACTGCTGCATCAGCACCTTGCCGATCTCGGTCGAGCCGGTGAAGGACAGCTTGCGGACGATCGGGTTGCCGGTCATCTCGCCGCCGACATCCTTGGCGCCGCCGGTGACGACGTTGAGGATGCCCTTGGGAATGCCCGCCCGCTCGCCGAGCTCGCACAGCGCCAGCGCCGAATAGGGGGTGGCGCTCGCCGGCTTGATCACCACCGGGCAGCCGGCGGCCAGCGCCGGGCCGGCCTTGCGGGTGATCATCGCGGCGGGGAAGTTCCAGGGCGTGATGCAGGCGACGACGCCGATCGGCTCCTTCAGGACCAGGATGCGCTTGTCGCCCTGGTGCTGCGGGATGGTGTCGCCATAGATGCGCTTGCCCTCCTCGGCGAACCACTCGATGAACGACGCGGCATAGGCGACCTCGCCCTTGGCCTCGGCCAGGGGCTTGCCCTGCTCGGTCGTCATGATGGTGCCGAGGTCGTCCTGGTTCGCCATCATCAGGTCGAACCACTTGCGCAGGATGGTTGCGCGCTCCTTGGCGGTCTTGGCCCGCCAGGCCGGCCAGGCGGCGTTCGCCGCCTCGATCGCGCGCCGCGTCTCGCCCGCGCCCATCTTCGGCACGGTGCCGATCTTCTCGCCCGTCGCCGGGTTGGTGACGTCGATGGTGCCGCCGCCGTCGGCGTCGAGCCAGGCGCCGTCGACGTAGCACTGCTGGCGAAACAGCGTGGGGTCCTTGAGCTGCATGCGATCCTCCGCTTGGGGGGCTTTGAGTCGGCTGTCGGGCCGCACTCTAGTCGCGCCGCCCGGCCGGGGTCACGCGCCCTATTCGACCACCACGCTCTTGGCGAGGTTGCGGGGCTGGTCGACGTCCGTGCCCTTCAGCACCGCTACATGGTACGCCAGCAGCTGCACCGGAAGGGCGTAGAGGATCGGCGCGACGAAGGGATGGATCGCCGGCATCGCGGCCGAGCCCTCCAGCCGGTCGCCGAAGCGGGCGATGCCGGCTGCGTCCGACAGCAGGATCACCCGCCCGCCGCGCGCCAGCGCCTCCTGCACGTTGGACGCCGTCTTCTCGAACAGCTCGTCGGGCGGGGCCACCACGACGATCGGCACCTGGTCGTCGATCAGCGCGATCGGCCCGTGCTTCATCTCGCCCGAGGCATAGCCCTCGGCATGGATGTAGGACAGTTCCTTCAGCTTGAGCGCGCCCTCCATGGCGATCGGGTAGGCGGTGCCGCGGCCGAGATAGAGCACGTCGCGGGCCCGGGCGACGTGGCTGGCCAGGGCCCGCAGCGCCGGCTCCTCGGCCAGGATGGCGGCGGCGGCCGACGGCAGGTCGGCCAGCGCCAGGGCGAGCTCCGCCTCGCCCGCGACATCGAGCCGGCCGCGGGCGCGGGCCAGCGCCAGGGTCAGGCAGGCGAGCACGACCAGCTGGGTGGTGAAGGCCTTGGTCGAGGCGACGCCGATCTCGGGCCCGGCCAGGGTGGGCAGCACCCAGTCGGCCTCGCGCGCCATGGTGCTCTCGGGCACGTTGACGATGACGGCGACGTGCTGGCGCTGGGCCCGGGCGTAGCGCAGCGCCGCCAGGGTGTCGATCGTCTCGCCCGACTGCGAGATGAACAGCGCCAGCCCCCCTTCCGGCATGTCGGCGGCGCGGTAGCGGAACTCGGACGCGATGTCGATCTCGACCGGCAGGCGGGCGACCCGCTCGATCCAGTACTTCGCCACCATGCCGGCGAAGAACGAGGTGCCGCAGGCGATGATCGTCACCTTGGGCACGGCGGCCAGGTCGAACGGCAGGTCGGGCAGGTGGACCGACCGCGTCGCCGGGTTGAGGTAGGATTGCAGCGTGTCGCCGATCACCCCCGGCTGCTCGAAGATCTCCTTGTGCATGAAATGCGGGTGGTTGCCCTTGCCGACCATCGCGCCCGACACCGCCGTCTCGCGCACCTGGCGCTCGACCGGCCGGTCCTCGGCGTCGAAGACCTGGGCGCCGGTGCGGCGGACGACGACCCAGTCGCCCTCCTCCAGGTAGGAGATGCGGCGCGTCAGGGGGGCGAGCGCCAGGGCGTCGGAGCCGAGGAACATCTCGCCGTCGCCATAGCCGACGGCGAGCGCGCTGCCGCGCCGGGCGCCGATCATCAGCCCGTCATGGCCGGCGAAGACCATGGCGAAGGCGAAGGCGCCTTGCAGGCGCTTCAGGGTCGCCGCCACCGCCGCCTCGGGCGACAGGCCGGCGGCGAGGTGGTGGCTGACGAGGTGGGCGACCGCCTCGGTGTCGGTCTCGCTCTCGAAGGCGTGGCCGAGGCGGGCGAGTTCGTCGCGCAGCTCGGCGAAGTTCTCGATGATGCCGTTGTGGACCAGCGCGACGCGGTCGGTGGCGTGTGGGTGGGCGTTGGCCTCGCTGGGCACGCCGTGGGTCGCCCAGCGGGTGTGGCCGATGCCGACGGTGCCGGCCAGCGGATGGCCCTGCAGCACCGCCTCCAGCCGGGCGATCTTGCCCTCCGCCCGCCGCCGGTCGATCCGGCCGTCGACCAGGGTCGCCATGCCGGCGCTGTCGTAGCCGCGATATTCGAGCCGCTTCAGCCCCTCCAGGAGGAGGGGTGCCGCCGGATGGACGCCGATGATGCCGATGATGCCGCACATGGCCCTAGACCTTCCCCTCGCGCCGCGCCCGGCGCAGTGCCCGATAGGCCGGTGCTGCCCCCGGCCGCGTCGTCTGCCGGGCCCGGGCAATCGCGATCGATTCGTCCGGGACGGCATCCGTCACCACGCTGCCGGCGCCGACGATCGCCCCCGCGCCGACCGTGACCGGCGCCACCAGGGCGGTATTGGAGCCGATGAAGGCGCCCGCCCCGATCTCGGTCCGGTACTTGCCGAAGCCGTCATAGTTGCAGGTGATGGTGCCGGCGCCGATGTTGGCTCCGGCGCCGACCGAGGCGTCGCCGATATAGGCGAGGTGGTTGGCCTTGGCGCCCGCGCCCAGCGTGGCGGCCTTGATCTCGACGAAGTTGCCGACATGGGCGCCCGCCCCCAGCTCCGCCCCCGGCCGCAGCCGGGCGAACGGCCCGACGATGGCGCCGTCCCCCACCGTCGCCTGCTCCAGGTGGCTGAAGGAGCGGACCTCCACCCCCTCGCCCACCGTCACCCCGGGGCCGAACACGACGTGCGGGTGGACGATGGTGTCGCGGCCGAGGCGGGTGTCGGCGCACAGGAACACGGTCTCGGGCGCGACCAGGGTGGCGCCGTCCGCCATCGCCCGGCGGCGCAGCCGGTCCTGCATCGCGGCCTCGGCGGCGGCCTGCTCGGCACGGGTGTTGACGCCCATCATCTCCTCGGCCGGGGCCTCGGCGAAGCGGCAGGTGCGGCCGGCGGCCCGCGCGATGGCGACCAGGTCGGTCAGGTAGAACTCGCCCTTGGCATTGTCGCAGCCGACCCGGTCGAGCAGATCCAGCGCCAGCCTGCCGTCGATCGCCATCATGCCGGAATTGCACAGGCCGATGCCGAGCTCCGCCGGGCTCGCGTCGCGGGCCTCGACGATGCGCGCCAGGGTGCCGTCGGCATCGAGCACGAAGCGGCCATAGGGCCCGGGGTCGGCCGGGCGGAAGCCGAGCACGGCGACGGCCGCCCCCCGGCGGCGCTCCTCCAGCAGCCGGGCGATCGTCGCCGAGGTGACCAGCGGGGCATCGCCGATCAGCACGACCACGTCGTCGGCCCCGGCCGCGATCGCCGCGCGCGCCGCCAGGACGGCGTGGGCGGTGCCGCGGCGATCGTGCTGGACCACGGTCGGGTGCGGCGCCACGGCCCGGGTGAGCTGGTCCATGCCGGGCCCGACCACCACCGCGACGCGGCCGATGCCGGCGCCGGCCACGGCGTCGAGCACGTGGCGCACCATCGGCCGGCCCGCCACCGGGTGCAGGACCTTGGGCCGGTCGGAGCGCATGCGGGTGCCTTCGCCGGCGGCCAGCACGATGGCCAGCGTCCGGTCGCCGGCAGTGGGGCGGGTGTTCGCGGCAGAGGGGGTATCGGCGGTGGTCATGGGCATCCCGAGGCGCTAAGAACTGGGGCGCCCCTTGCAATCGGCGGGCAGGACGCGCCATCGGTCGGATATCGGCCGGGCGGCGACGGGTCAAGCCGGCCAAGCCTCAAAGATTGTGACCTTCGATGACGCTAGAGCGCTTCCCGGCGATCATTTTCGACTTTGACGGGACCCTGGTCGACAGCGCGGCCGACCTGCGCACCGCCCTCAACATGCTGCTGGCGGAGGCCCGCCTGCCGGCCCAGCCGATCGAGGCGGTCCGCCGCATGATCGGCGACGGCGCCCTCAAGCTGGTGGAGCGCGGCTTCGCCGCCGCCGGCCGCCCCGTCGCGGGCGACGCGCTGGCGCGCCAGGGACAGCGCTTCCTGGAGCTGTACGAGCCGATCTCCGCCGACAGCACCCAGCCTTATCCGGGGGTGGTCGAGACCCTGGAGCGGCTGGCCGCGGCCGGGCACCGCCTCGGCCTGTGCACCAACAAGCCCGAGCGCGCCACCCGGCTGATGCTGGAGACCCTGCGCCTCGACCGCCTGCTGACCTCGGTCGTCGGCGGCGACACATTGCCGGTCCGGAAGCCCGATCCGGCCCCCCTGCTGGCCGCCATCGCCGGCCTCGGCCTGGCGCCGGCCCAGGCGCTGATGGTGGGCGACAACGAGCACGACGTGGCCACGGCCAAGGCAGCCGGGGTGCCGGTGGTCGCCGTCTCCTACGGCTATGCCCGGGTGCCGCTCGCCGAACTGCACGCCGACGCCACCATCGACGCCTTCGACGAGCTGCCGGCAGCGATCGCCCGGATCGCCGGGTAGCGGGGGCAGTCTCCATCGCAGAGAGCCAATGGGGGACAGACGCGCGAACACCGCCCTATGACGGCGTTGTCCAGCGCGTCCGCAGAGATCTAGATCCGCCCGCCCGGCGGCGGCCCGGGCGGCGGGGCGTCGCCCGGCGGCGGACGGGGCGTGCGGGGGCGGCGGTGTTCGCCCAGTTCGCGGCGCTGTTCGGCGGACAGCTTGCCGGCGGCCTCGACGATGGCCTCCTGGGCAACCCGGGCCAGCCCGTCGTCGGCGCGGCGCAGCGTGTCGAAGGCGCGCCGGGCAGCACCGGCATCGTAGGGGTCGGCCGACAAGGCCTGCATGACCTGCTGGCGCGCTTGGCGCAGCTCGCGCCGCTCGCGGCCGAGCTCGCCGCGCCGCGCGCGGAAGCTGTCGCGCACCGCCTCGCGCGAGGGCGGCGGCAGGCTCTCGGCGAAGCTGCGGAAGCCGGGGAAGACGCCGCCCGGGTCGCCGCGCGCCTGGTCGTGGGTGTAGCGGCCGAGCAGCGCGCTGCCGAGGAAGACGTTGAAGGCCAGCGATGCCAGCAGGCAGCCCGGCACCAGCCAGCGGCGCCAGCCGCCGGCCCCGGGGACAGCCGCCCGCGCCGCAGGAACGCCGGGATCGCTCACAGGTCGATCTCCAGCTCGCTGCCGAACACGAGCGGCGCGATGTCCAGGGCCTGGGCGTCGCCCACCACCAGCGGCTCGACCCAGCCGGCGGCGAAGCCGGCCATCGCCACCACGGCGAAGGCCGCGGCGACGGCCCGCGGCCGCTCGAACCAGACCCGCGGCCGGGCCGCGGCGCGGGGCCGCATCGGCACGGTCGACGGCAGAGGCCCGCCGCCCGTCGCCGGCACCTGCGGGATCCGCGCCGAGGCCGCCAGGATGCGCCGCGCCAGGTCGGCCGGCAGCTCCGGCTCGGGTGCCGCCGCCAGCAGCCGGTCGAGCGCCCGGTCCAGCCGGGCCTCGCCGGCATCGTCGAACGGCCGGTGCCGCGGCGGCCCGGCCTCCATCGAACCGCGTTCCTCGGTCATGCTCCATCCTCCAGCGCGCCGGCGAGGACCGGGCCGAGCCGGTCCTTCAGGGTTCTCCTGGCGCGCACCAGCAGCGATTCGACCGCCCCCACGGTCGTGTTCAGCACGGATGCCGTCTCGACATTGCCCAATCCCTCGAAATAGCTCAGCACCACGGCGGCCCGCTGGTTCTCGGGCAGCCCGGCCAGCGCCGCGGCCAGGTGCGCCTGCATCTCGTCGCGATGGCGCAGCGTGAAGGCGCTGGGTCGGTCGTCCTCGGGCTCGCCCGCCGCCTCCAGCGGCAGGGGCGCCACCTTGCGCCGGCGGTCGATGCACAGGTTCATGGCGATGCGATAGAGCCAGGTGGTCAGCTTCGCCCCTTCCGGCCGCCAGTTCGCCGCCTGGGTCCAGACCCGCAGGAAGACCTCCTGCGCCACGTCCTCCGCTTCCGCCGGGTCGGCCAGGAAGCGCCGGGCGACGGCGTGGACCCGCGCCAGGTGCCGTTCGAGCAGGCGCGCATAGGCCAGGCGGTCGCCCCGCCCGGTGCGCGCCATCAGCTCCTCGTCGGATTCGGCCTCCGCCTGCATCGCCCGAGCATAGACCGCCCGGGCCGGTCTTGCCGACCCGCCCGCCACGAGGGCGGGCGGGAAGGTTCCGGCCAGGGCGGTCATCGCAAGCCTCCGGACGCCCGGTCAGCCGGCGCCGGCCATCAGCGCGCCCGATGATGGCCGCGGCGGCCCGGGACCTCGTCGGCAGTGAGGAAGCCGTCGCCGTTGCGGTCCATCCGGGCGAACGCGGTCTCGCGCATGGCGGCACGCTCGCCGGCATCGATCACGCCGTCATTGTTGGTGTCGAGCCGCTTGAACGCCGCCTCGCGACCATGCTCGAAGCGCTTGACCATCGTCTCGCGCTGGGCCGCGGTCTGCACCATCATGCCGCCCTGGAAGTCCATGAACTCCTCGCGGCTGATGCTGCCGTTGCCGTCCTTGTCGATGGTCTTGAAGATCTCGGCGCGGCGCTCCTCCATCCTGGCCTTGCGCTCCGGGCCGGGCCCGGCGCCGGCGCGGTGCCCGATGGGGCCGCGCTTCATGAACTCCTCGCGGGTGATCTGGCCGTCGGCGGCGGCAGCCGCCTGGCGCTTGGGCTGGAAGGCCAGGAACTCGGCCTTGGAGACCTTGCCGTCGCCGTCGGTGTCCATCGCCTTGATCATGCCGATCTGGCGCGGGGCGGGCTTGCCGTCGGCGGCGGGGGCGGCATGGGCGGCGCCGGCGGCCAGGCCGATGGCGAGGGCGGCGGCGGAAACAATCAGCTTCATCGTGTGTCCTTTCAGGGGGGTGGGGACCAACGGGCTCGTCCACCCGTCGAAAGGTTCAACGCCCCCCGCCGGCATTTCCTGCGCGATTCTTTTTGCCTTTCCTCAGGGTCTCTTCGCCTTTCCTCAGGGCTTCCGCTCGATCGTCGCGGGGGAGATGAGCTGCGCGAAGGCCCGGCACCAGATCACCACCGATCCCTGGGCGGCGAGGTCGACATCGTCCGGGATCGGGTAGATCTGGCTGCCCTTGAAGGAGGCGAGGCCGCCCAGGTCGATGAAGGCGGCGCGCACGTCGTCCTTCGCCCGCGGGGCGGCATGGGCGACCAGGTAGACGCGATAATCGGGGCCGGGCCCCACCTCGAAATCCTTCTCCAGGAACACCACCCGCCGCCCCGCCGGATCGCGCAGGACGGAGACGGAGCCGCGCCCCCAATGGATCGGGTCCGACGGGTCGGCGTGGACGAAGCTGCCGCTGCCCAGCACCGCATGGGCGGCGCGGTCCGCCAGCTCCTGGGCGGCGGGCGGCGGCGGGAACAGGTACGGGAAGAAGAATATCCCGGCCGCGAAGCCGAACCCGGCGCCCAGCACGCCGCCCACCAGGAACCCGATCACCCACCTGCGCATGCCCGCCTCCCCCGGTAGCCCGAGCCCGCGATCATAGCCGCATCCCTGCTGGCAAAACTGTTCATCAATCGGTCACGGATATGTAATCTTCCCGCCAGACAAGAGGTGGCACCCCTGGAAGCCACCCCATGCCCCCAAGGGAGGATCGCTTGACCATCCGCACCCGCTTCTCCGCCGCCCTGGTCGCGGCGCTCGTCCTGCCCGCCGCCCCGGTCCTGGCCCAGCAGGCCGAGGACTGCCCGCGCGGCCAGCTCGATTCCCGCTATTGCGACCGCGACGGCGACATGGTCGCCGATGCCCCGACCGACGCGCGCCGCCTGCTCGACCCGCCAACGCTGATCTTCGCCTATACCCCGGTCGAGGACCCCGAGGTCTATCGCAAGGTGTGGGACGGGTTCCTGGCCCACCTCGCCAAGGTGACCGGCAAGCGCATCCAGTTCTTCCCGGTCCAGTCCAACGCCGCCCAGATCGAGGCCATGCGGGCCGGGCGCCTGCACATCGCGGGTTTCAACACGGGCTCCAACCCGGTTGCCGTCAACTGCGCCGGCTTTGCCCCCTTCGCGGTGATGGCGTCGAAGAAGGACGAGGTCGGCTACGAGATGGAACTGATCGTCCAGGCCGACGGCCCGATCAAGGAGGTCAAGGACCTCAAGGGCAAGACGCTGGCCTTCACCTCGCCCACCTCCAATTCCGGCTTCAAGGCGCCGTCGGCCCTGCTCAAGAGCGATTTCGGGCTGGAGGCGGACAAGGACTTCAAGACCGCCTTTTCCGGCAAGCACGACAACTCGATCCTGGGCGTCGCCAACAAGGACTATGACGCGGCCGCCATCGCCAACTCGGTCAAGACCCGCATGATCGCCCGCAAGGCGGTCGACGGGGCCAAGCTGCGCGTCATCTTCAAGTCGGAGACCTTCCCGACCACCGGCTACGGCCATGTCTACAACCTGAAGCCGGAGCTGGCCGCCAAGGTCAAGGAAGCCTTCTTCAGCTTCCCGTGGGAGGGCAGCGAGCTGCTGAAGGAGTTCCAGAAGAGCCAGCCGCCGCAGGAGAAGTTCCTGCCGATCACCTACAAGAAGGACTGGGCGGTGATCCGCAAGTTCGACGACCTGACCGGGGTCAAGTACGAGTGCAAGGGCTGAACCGGCATCGGTCCGGCCACGGACGGGGGGAGCGCGCGCGGTGCTGGTGATCGACGGGCTGGCGAAGCAGTACCCGACCGGGGACCGCGCGCTCAAAGGGGTGTCGCTGACGGTGCCGAAGGGCCAGATCATGGCCCTGATCGGCCCGTCCGGCGCCGGCAAGAGCACGCTCATCCGCTGCGTCAACCGGCTGGTGGAACCGACCGCCGGCCGGGTTTCGCTCGACGGGCAGGATCTCACCCGCCTGTCGCGCCGCGGCCTGCGCCGGGCGCGCCGCCGCATGGGCATGATCTTCCAGGAGTTCGCCCTGATCGAACGCCTGACCGTGATGGAGAACGTGCTGTCCGGCCGGCTCGGCTATGTCGGTTTCTGGCGCAGCTGGCTGCGGCGCTTTCCGGCGGCCGACGTCGCCGCCGCCTTCTCCCTGCTGGAGCGGGTCGGCCTCGCCGGCTTCGAGGACAAGCGCGCCGACGCCCTGTCGGGCGGCCAGCGCCAGCGCGTCGGCATCGCCCGCGCCCTGCTGCAGAACCCGAGTCTGCTGCTGGTCGACGAGCCGACCGCCAGCCTCGACCCGAAGACGTCGCGCCAGATCATGCGCCTGCTGCGCGAGCTGTGCCGGGAGCGCGGCCTGGCCGCGATCATCAACATCCACGACGTGGCGCTGGCGCAGATGTTCGCCGAGCGCATCGTCGGGCTGAAGCTGGGCGAGATCGTCTATGACGGCCCGGCCGACGGGCTGACCGCCGACGTGCTGACCACCATCTACGGCGAGGAGGACTGGTCCCAGACCATCCGCCCGGCCGACGAGGACGGCGACGAGGATGCCCCGGCGATCCCGCCGCACGAGCCCGCGGTGCCGATCGACCGCGAGCGCCTGGCCGGGCTGACCTGACGCCATGAGCACCGTGAGCACGCCCGCCGCCATGGAGCGCGCGCGGCGCTGGCGCCCGCCGCCCCTGATCGCCAACCCGCTCCTGCGCTGGGGCATCCTGCTGGCGGGGGCCGCATACCTCTACCTCGCGCTGAACGGCATCCCGGTGAACTGGGCCCGCCTGTCGGAGGGGCTGGAGCGCGGCGGCCGCTTCGTCGCCGGCTTCCTCAACCCCAACTTCACCGGCCGCCTCGACGAGCTGGTGGACGGGTTCGCCGAGAGCGTCGTGATGACGGTGGTGGCGACCGTCCTGGGGATCCTCGTCTCGGTGCCGGTGGCGCTGGGTGCGGCCCGCAACCTGGCGCCGCGGCCGGTCTATTACGTCTGCCGCGGGCTGATCGCGCTGTCGCGCACCTTCCAGGAGATCATCATCGCCATCCTGTTCGTGGCGATGTTCGGCTTCGGTCCGTTCGCCGGGGTGCTGACCCTGACCTTCTCCACCATCGGCTTCCTGTCGAAGCTGCTGGCCGAGGACATCGAGGACATCGACCGCGGCCAGATGGAGGCGATCCGGGCGACCGGCGGCTCCTGGCTGCAGCTGCTCAACTACGGGGTCCAGCCCCAGGTCATGCCGCGGCTGATCGGGCTGTCGCTCTACCGCCTCGACATCAATTTCCGCGAATCGGCGGTGATCGGCATCGTCGGCGCGGGCGGCATCGGCGCCACCCTCAACACCGCCTTCGACCGCTACGAGTACGACGTCGCGGCCGCCATCCTGCTGGTCATCATCCTGGTGGTGATGGCGGCCGAGTACAGTTCCTCCGCCATCCGCCGCTGGGTGCAGTGATGCCTGTCGCCACCGTCGCCGGAACCAAGGTCTGGCAGCGCCGCGCGCGCGGCACGCAGTTCGCCATCTGGCTCGGCTGGCTCGCCGCCACCCTGGTCGTCGTCCTGTCGTGGAACGTGATCAGCGAGCGGACGATGTGGATGTTCGTCGAGGACGCCCACGTCCAGGCGGCCGACCTGCTGGGCCGCATGGTGCCGCCGCGGTGGTCCTACATGGACCGGCTGTGGCAGCCCCTGTGGGACACGCTCAACATCGCCACCCTCGGCACCCTGATCGCCATCGTCTTCGGCGTGCCGCTGGCCTTCCTGGCGGCCCGCAACACCACGCCGAGCCGGCTGCTGGTGCGGCCGGTGGCGCTCTTCGTCATCGTCGCGTCGCGCTCGATCAACTCGCTGATCTGGGCCCTGCTGCTGGTCTCGATCATCGGACCGGGCGTCCTGGCCGGGATTCTCGCAATCGCCTTCCGTTCGGTCGGGTTCATCGGCAAGCTGCTCTACGAGGCCCTGGAAGAGATCGACGACAGCGCCGTGGAGGCGATCCAGGCGACCGGGGCAAGCCGCCCCCAGGTCATCGGCTATGCCATGGTCCCGCAGGTGATGCCGGCCTTCGCCGGCATCTCGGTCTTCCGCTGGGACATCAACATCCGCGAATCGACCGTGCTCGGCCTGGTCGGCGCGGGCGGCATCGGCCTGCAGCTCGAAGCCTCCATCAGCCAGCTCGCCTGGCGCGAGGCGTCGGTGATCTTCCTGGTCATCCTGGTCGCCGTGCTCGCCAGCGAGTGGCTGTCCGCGCGCATCCGCCACGCCATCATCTGAGCCCCGGCACCCGCCCCGCCGCCGGCACCGGCCGGCGCCGGGAACTTGCCCCTGCGCCCGCAATTTCCCTTGCAATCCCGGTGGTTTGGCCGAGATTGGGATTTGTTACGAATTTATGACGGGGCGCGATCGGAACCTCGTCCAAGGGGCAGGGACAGCGCCGAATTGGCCACCACCGTAATCATCCACCTCCTCGGCGGCGTCGCCCTGCTGCTGTGGGGCCTGCGCATGGTCCGCACCGGCATCATGCGCGCCTTCGGCGCCGACCTGCGCCGCACCCTCGGCCGGGCGATGAGCAGCCGGCCGCGCGCCTTCGCCTCCGGGCTCGGCGTCACCGCGCTCCTGCAGAGCAGCACCGCCACCGCGCTGATGGTCGCCTCCTTCGCCGAACGCGGGCTGGTGGCGACGGCGCCGGCGCTGGCGGTGATGCTGGGGGCCGACGTCGGCACCGCGCTCGTCGCCCAGATCCTGTCCGTCGACGTCACCTGGCTGTCGCCGCTGCTGGTGCTGCTCGGCGTCTTCGGCTTCCAGACGGCGGCCAGCTCCCTGCGCCGCGACCTCGGCCGGGCGGCGGTCGGCCTCGGCCTGATGCTGCTGGCCCTGCAGCTGATCGTCCACGCCTCCGACCCGATCCGCGATTCCGCGACGCTGAAGGCGATCCTGGCCGGCCTCGGCCAGGAGCCGGTGCTGGCCGTGTTCTTCGGCGCGCTGCTGACCTGGCTCGCCCATTCCAGCCTCGCCACCATCCTGCTGGTGATGTCGCTGGCGAGCAGCGGCCTGATCCCGCTGCCGCTCGCCCTGGCGATCGTACTTGGGGTCAATGCCGGGGCGGCGATCCCGGCCCTCGTCGCCACCTGGCGGGGCGAGATCGGGGCCCGCCGGGTCGCCCGCGGCAACGCCGCCTTCCGCTGGATCGGCGTCGCCCTGGTGCTGCCGCTGCTGCCGTTCGCCGCGGCGCTGGCGCCGATGGCGAGTGCTGAGATCGGCCGCCAGGTGGTCGCCTTCCACCTCGCCTTCAACCTGGTGATCGCGATCGTCTTCCTGCCGATCCTGACTCCGGTCGCCCGCCTGATCGAGCGGCTGCTGCCGACCCCGGACGTGCCGGTCGACCCGTCGCTGCCCCGCCACCTCGACCAGAACGCGCTGGAGAGCCCGCCCGTCGCCATCGCCGCCGCCCAGCGCGAGGCGCTGCGCATGGGCGACGCGCTGGAGGGCATGCTGCGCGACTCGATGACGGTGTTCCGCATCGACGACCGCAAGCTGGTCAGCGACATCAGCCGCCGCGACGACGTGATCGACGGGCTGCACGAGGCGATCAAGCGCTACCTGACCCAGATCAGCCGCGAGGTGATGGGCCCGCAGGACGGCAAGCGGGTGATGGAGATCATCGTCTTCTCCACCAACCTCGAGCATGTCGGCGACATCATCGACAAGAACCTGATGGAGCTGGCCCAGAAGAAGATCAAGAACCACCTCGCCTTCTCGCCCGAGGGGCTGGCGGAGATCGCCGACCTGCACGCGCGCGTCCTGCAAACGCTGAAGCTGTCGCTTGCCGCCTTCGTCGGCGGCGACGTCTCGATCGCCCGGCGCCTGATCTCGGAGAAGACCATGTTCCGGGATTCCGAGCGCAAGGCGGCCGAGCGCCACCTGGAGCGGTTGCAGAGCGGCCGCGTCGAAAGCATCGAGACCAGCTCCCTGCACCTGGACGTGCTGCGCGACCTGAAGCGCATCCACTCCCACCTGATCGCCGTCGCCTACCCGATCCTGGAGGATGCGGGCGAATTGCGGCCGAGCCGGCTCGCCACCGCCTGATCGGCCTTGCGGGCAACCCGCCCGCCGTGCCACCAACGTCGCTCGGTTTTCGAGCCTTGGAAGAGCCGGGGAGCGTGCGATGGCGGTGTGGGATCCGAGCCAGTACCTGAAGTTCGCCGACCATCGCCTGCGGCCGGCCCTCGACCTCCTGGCGCGGGTGCCGGGCGACGCGCCGGGGACCGTGATCGACCTCGGCTGCGGCCCGGGCAATGTCACCACCCACCTCCGTCGCCGCTGGCCGGGCGCGCGCATGATCGGCGTCGACAGCAGCCGCGAGATGCTGGCCCGGGCCGGCGCCGCGATGCCCGACGTGGACTGGATCGAGGCCGACATCGCTACCTGGGAGCCCGCGGCCCCCGTCGACGTCATCTATTCCAACGCCGCCCTGCACTGGCTGGGCGGGCATGACCGGCTGTTCCCCCGGCTGCTCGACTGGCTCGCCCCGGGCGGCGTGCTGGCGGTCCAGATGCCGCGCAACTACCAGTCGCCCTCGCACACCAACATCCTGGAGACGGCCGCGGACGGCCCCTGGCAGGCGACCCTGGAGCCGCTGCTGCGGCCGTCGCCGGTGGCCGCGCCCGAGGTCTACTACCGCCTCCTCGCCGCCGGCGGGGCCCGGCCCGACATCTGGGAAAGCATCTACGTGCAGGTCCTGGAGGGCACCAACCCGGTGGTGCAGTTCACCAAGGGCAGCGCCCTGAAGCCCCTGCTGGACGCCCTGCAGGAGCCGCTGCGCGGCGGCTTCGAGGCCGCCTATGCCGAGCGGATCGCCGCCGCCTACCCGCCGGAGGCGGACGGCCGCACCCTCTTCCCATTCCGCCGCCTGTTCATGGTCGTGCAGAAGTAACCCTGCCCCGCTGCGGGCAAGGACGTCCGATGGAACTCTGGGTCCCGATCACGGTCGCGGCAGCCCTGCTGCAATGCCTGCGCACGGCGCAGCAGAAGCGGCTGAAGGGCCAGCTTTCGACCAACGGCGTCAACTATGCGCGCTACGTCTACGGCGCGCCGCTGGCCGCCGCCGCCTTTGCCGCTTATGTCGGGCTGACCCATGCCACCCTGCCGTCGCCGGGCGGCTGGTTCCTCTTCTATTGCCTGCTGGGCGGGGTGGCGCAGATCGTCGCCACCGGCTTCCTCATCGTCGCCTTCACGATGCGGAACTTCGCGGCCGGCACGACCTATTCCAAGACCGAGACGGTGCAGACCGCGCTCCTGGCGACGGTCTTCCTGGCCGAGCCGCTGACCGCCGGCGGATGGATCGCCATCGTCATCGGGCTGGCCGGGGTGCTGACCCTGTCGGCCCCGGCCGGGGCCGACGGCTGGCGATCGGCGCTGCTCGGCATCACCGACAAGGCCGCCCTCTACGGGCTGGCCTCGGGCGGGCTGTTCGGGGTGTCGGCGATCGGCATCCGCGGCGCCTCGCTGTCGCTGGGCGACGGCGACTTCCTGGCCCGCGCGCTGATGACGCTGGCCAGCGTGACGGCGCTGCAGACGGTGCTGATGACCATCTATCTGCGCGCGGTCCAGCCGGGCGAGGTCGGGCGCACGCTCCGTGCCTGGCGGCAGGCGGGCCCGGTCGGCATCATGAGCGTGCTGGGCTCCGCCGGCTGGTTCACCGCCATGACGCTGCAGAACGTCGCCTATGTCCGGGCGCTCGGCCAGGTGGAGCTGATCTTCACGGTCGCCGTGTCGCGATTCGGCTTCCGCGAGGCGCCCACCCGGCGCGAGCTGGTCGGCATCTTCCTGGTGGCGGTCGGCGTCGTCGCCCTGCTGCTGGTGCGGTAGCCCGCGCCCCAGGACAATCGGCCTCAGGGCGACTTCGCTGCGATCACCTCGATCTCGACCAGGAAGGCCGGGCTGGCAAGTGCCGCCACGATCGCCAGCGTCGATGCCGGCCGGAAGCCGGCCAGGTGCCGGCGGCGCGCCTCGCGGAAAGCCGGCAGATGATCGGCCGAGACGAGCAGGACGTTGATCTTGACCACGTCCTCCATGCCCATGCCGGCGCCGGCCAGGACCGCCTTGATGTTCTCGAACACCCGGTCGGTCTGGGCGCCGACGTCGGGCGGCACGGTGCCGTCCGGGTTGGTGCCGACCTGGCCCGCGGCGAACAGCAGGCGCGCGCCGGCCGGCACCTCGATGCCATGGCTGTAGCCGTTGCCGGCGGGGGGTGCCACGCCGGGCGGATCGAAGGCTCGGTTCATCGCTGACTTCTCCTGGGACCGATGGTCGCCGCCCCACCGGCGGGGCGGGCACCGGGTGCGAGTATGCACCCGACCCGCCCCCTTCCTTCAACCGCTCAGGTGCCGGCGGCGGCTTTCCGCGGCGTGCCCGCAGCCTGTTCCCGCTCGGCGGCCAGCAGCGCCGTCTTGCGCTCCGGCCCCCAGCGATAGCCGGACGGCGTTCCGTCGCCGCGCACGACCCGGTGGCAGGGCACCACCAGGGCGGCCGGGTTGGTGGCGCAGGCGCGCGCCACCGCCCGCACTGCGGCCGGCTGGCCGATGCGCCGCGCGACCTCGCCATAGCTGGCGGTGTCGCCGGGCGGGATCTTCTGCAGCTCCTGCCAGACCCGGCGCTGGAACGCCGTGCCGCGCAGGTCGAGCGGCAGGTCCGGATGCGGCAGGCGGCCCTCCAGATAGTCGACCACCCGGGCCAGCACCCCCGCCAGCCCGGGCGCGTCGGCCTCCAGTTCCGCGCCCGGGAACTCCGCCGCCAGGTCGGCCGAGAGACGGCCGGCATCGTCGCCCAGCGCCACGAAGCACACGCCGCGCGCGGTGGTCGCCGCCAGGACCCGCCCCAGCGGGGTGTCGGCCGAGGCATAGGCGATGCGCTCGCCGGTGCCGCCGCGCCGGAAGCGCCCGGGGGTCATGCCCAGTTCCTTCGCCGCGCGCTCATAGACCCGGCTGGAGGAGCCGAAGCCGGCGCCGAAGGTGGCCCCGGCGATGCCCTCGCCGGCCTTCAGGTCGTCGCGGAAGCGGCGGATGCGCAGCGCGTCGGCATATTCCTTGGGCGACAGGCCGAGGAACTGCCGCATCAGGCGCTGCAGGTGGAAGGGGCTGGCGCCCAGGGTCTGGCCCAGCTCGGCCAGACCGGGCGGCGTCTCGTCGGCCTGCTCGATCAGGCGGCAGGCGCGCCGCACCAGCACGACCCGCTCGTCCGTGCTTTCGACCGATTCCGGCCGGCAACGGCGGCAGGCCCGGAAGCCGGCCGCCCGGGCCGCCTCCGGCAGGCGGTAGAAGGCCACGTTCTCGCGCCGGGGCCGCCGGCTGGCGCAGCCGGGGCGGCAGAAGATGCCGGTGCTGCGCACCGCATAGACGAAGCGGCCGGCGGCGGTCTCGTCCCGGCCGGCCACCGCCGACCAGCACGCCGCTTCATCGAGCCGGGCTTCGTCCGTCGTCGATACCGCTTCCATGGCAGGGCTCCCATTGGTTGATGCCCCAACCTAGGGATGGCCCGCGCCCGCTTATATCCGGAGCTTGCGCGGGCAATCCCGGCACCGCCTCAGTCGCGCCGGAACCGCACCAGGCTCCAGTAGCCGAACAGGTTGACCCGTTCCTCGGACACAAAGGTGAGCGGCGTCACCGAGATCAGCTCGTCCAGCGACATCGGCCGGAAGCCGATGGTGTTGGAGGCGGGCGCGAGCGCCCGCTCGACCACCGCCATCGGCCCGCGACCGGTCCAGAAATGGTTCAGCACCAGGGCCTCGCCGCCCGGGCGCAGCACCCGGCGCACCTCCAGCATCAGCCGGTCGGGGTGCGGCACCACCGAGGCGACGTGCATCAGCACCATCGAATCGAAGGACTGGGCGGGGAACGTCATCGCCTCGGCGTCCATCACCCGCAGGTCCTCGACGTTGGTCAGCTTGTGCCGCTCGACCTTGCGCCGGGCACGCTCCAGCATCTTGTCGGAGACGTCGATGCCGACCACCTGCGAGGTCTTGTAGAGCGGCAGCGACAGGCCCGTCCCGACGCCCACTTCCAGGACCCGCAGCCCCGGCACCCGCTCCGCGGCCGCGACGGCACGCCGTCGGCCCGGGTTGAGGATCGGGCCGAAGATCCCGTCATAAACGCGCGCATACCGGTCGTAGGTCCGCCGGATCGCTTCCGGGTCGAGATGACGCCGGGCGATCTCCTCCGCCCAAACCTTGATCTTCATGCAGACAGGCTCGTTTCCTCGTCGCCCAAGAGGCCGAACTTCGACGGTCTCCACCGAATCGGCATCCTAGCGTGGAACCGCGCGCTATTCGACCCAGGCGATACGCAGCGTGTTGGTGGAGCCGGGCGTTCCGAACGGGACGCCGGCGGTGATGACGATCCGGTCGCCCGAACGGGCGATCCCCTCCTGTACCGCAACCTTGCGCGACCGTTCCACCATGTCGGAGAAGGATCGGATATCGCGCGTCAGGACCCAGTGCACCCCCCACAACACGGCAAGCCGGCGCGCGGTTCCCAGGTTGGCGGTCAGGCCGAGGATGGGCGCGGCCGGCCGCTCGCGCGCGGCGCGCAGGGTGGTCGACCCCGATGTCGTGAAGGTGCAGATGGCGGCCGCGCCGATCGTCTGGGCGACCTGTGCCGCGGCCGCGGTGATGGCGTCGGCAGCCGTGCTTTCCGGCGCCGAATGCTCGGCGTCCATGATCGGGCGGTAGAGCGGGTCCTGCTCCACCCGGGCGATGATCCGGTTCATGATGGCGACCGCTTCCAGCGGATAGGCCCCGGCCGCGGTCTCGGCCGACAGCATCACCGCGTCGGCGCCGTCATAGACCGCGGTCGCCACGTCCGAGGCCTCGGCCCGGGTGGGCGCCGGCGACTGGACCATCGACTCCAGCATCTGGGTCGCGACCACGACCGGCTTGCCGGCCACCCGACAGGCGCGGACGATCCGCTTCTGCAGGCCGGGCACGTCCTCGGGCGGCATCTCGACCCCGAGGTCGCCGCGCGCCACCATGACGGCGTCGGTCAGGTCCAGGATCTCCTGCAGCCGCTCGATCGCCTGGGGCTTCTCGAGCTTCACCATGACGGCGGCCCGGCCCTCGATCAGCTTGCGCGCATCGGCCACGTCCTCGGGCCGCTGCACGAAGGAGAGCGCGATCCAGTCCGCGCCGAGCTCGAGGCCGAAGCGCAGGTCGCGCCGGTCCTTGTCGGTCAGGGCCGACACCGGCAGCACCGCGTTCGGCACGTTGACGCCCTTGCGGTTGCTGAGCGGCCCGCCGGTGATGACGACCGTGTCGGCGGACTTGCCGCGCACCTTGTCCACCCGCAGGCGGATGCGGCCGTCGTCGAGCAGCAGGTCGGTGCCGGGGGAGATCGCCTCGAAGATCTCCGGGTGCGGCAGCGGGGCCCTGGTCTCGTCGCCCGGCCGGTCGGTCAGGTCGAGGCGGAAGGACTGCCCGGCCTTGAGCAGGATCTTGCCGTCGGCGAAGGTGCCGACGCGCAGCTTGGGGCCCTGCAGGTCGACCAGGATGCCGATCGGTCGCTTCCGGTCCTGCTCGATCGCGCGGATGATATCGTAGCGGACGCGATGCTCTTCATGGGTTCCGTGGCTGAAATTCAGCCGGAACACGTCCACCCCGGCGTCGAACAGGGCGCCGATCACTTCGGGCGTGCCGCTGGCCGGACCCAGGGTCGCCACGATCTTGGTGCTTCGCGTTCGCCGCATCGTTCCTCCCGAAGCTCGACCACCGCCGGACGATACACGCCCATCCAAGACAGTGCGACCGGTCATGCCGGCAATGTCAGGCCGGCAATATCAGGCCGGCAATACCAGGATCGCCCGGAAGTCGTTGACGTTGGTCAGGGTCGGCCCGGTGCGGACGAGGTCGCCCAGGGCCGAGAAGAAGCCGTAGCCGTCATTGTCGGCCAGGCTGCGGCGCGCCTCGACGCCGGCCGCGGCGGCCCGCGCGACGCTGTCCGGCCGCAGGATGGCGCCGGCATTGTCCTCGGTCCCGTCGATGCCGTCGGTGTCGCCGGCCAGCGCGTGGATGCCGGGCGCGCCGTCGAGCGCGACGGCCAGCGCCAGCAGGAATTCCGCGTTGCGGCCGCCGCGGCCGCGGCCGCGCACCGTCACGGTCGTCTCACCGCCGGACAGCAGGACGGCCGGCGCCGGCAGCGGCTGGCCGCGCCGCTGCACCTGGCGGGCGATCGCGGCATGGACCAGGGCGACGTCGCGCGCCTCGCCCTCGATGGCGTCGCCCAGGATGATCGGCGTGACCCCGGCCGCCCGCGCGCACTCCGCCGCGGCGTCGAGCGCCATCTGCGGCGTCGCCACCAGGGTGAAGCGGGTGTTGGCGAAGATCGGGTCGCCCGGCTTCGGGGTCTCGTCCAGGGCGGCGGCCAGGCGTTCGGCGATCGCCGGCGGCGGGGTGATGCCGTACTTGTCCAGGACCGCGACGGCATCGGCGTAGGTGGTGGGGTCGGGCACCGTCAGGCCCGAGGCGATCACCGCCGGATCGTCGTTCGGCACGTCCGAGATGGCGAGCGCCACCAGCCGCGCCGGGGCAGCCGCCTGGGCCAGCCGCCCGCCCTTGATCGCCGACAGGTGCTTGCGGACGGTGTTGATCTCGCCGATCGTCGCGCCCGAGCGCAGGAGGTCGCGGGTGACGGCGCGCTTGTCGTCGAGGGTGATCCCCGGTGCCGGCAGGCCGAGCAGGGCCGACCCGCCGCCCGACACCAGGCAGAGGACCAGGTCGTCCGGCCCGAGGCCGCGGACCATGCCCAGGATCTCCTCGGCCGCCGCCGTCCCGGCCGCATCCGGAACCGGGTGCGAGGCCTCGACGACGCGAATCCGCTCGCACGGCACGGCGTGGCCGTAGCGGGTGACGACCAGCCCCTCGAGCGGCCCCGGCCAGTGCTGTTCCACCGCCCGCGCCATGCTGGCGGCCGCCTTGCCGGCGCCGACCACGACCGTTCGGCCGGCCGGCGGCGGCGGCAGGAAGGGCGGCACCGCCCGGGCAGGGTCAGCCGCCGCCAGCGCGGCGTCGAACAGAGCGCGGAGCAGTCGGTCGGGCGCGATCGTCTCGGTCATTCTGTTCCCTCAACTCCCCGGGCTTGGCGTCTGTGGTGGCCCCGACACTAGGTCCGGCGCGGCCGGTCGGCAATCGCCCGGCGCGGCGCCCCCAGGCCGCGCGCGGCGACGCCGATCCCGGCCAGGACGGCGACACCCCCCAGCCATTGCAGCATGCCCAGCCCCTCGCCCAGCCATGCCCAGGCGAACAGCGCCGCCAGCACCGGCTCCGACAGCAGCGCCAGGGCGGAGAACCCGGCCGGCAGGTGGGCGAGCGCGAAGGCGATCAGCCCCTGCCCCAGCGCATGGGAGAGAAGCCCGAGGCCGACCAGCACCGCCCAGCCCGCCGCCGTCGCCGGCCAGAAATGCTCGCCCGAGACCCAGGCGACCGGCAGCAGCACGACCGCCGTCGCCAGCGAGGTCCAGAGCATGATCCCGCGCGTGCCGAGTCGCGCGCGCAGGCTGCGCACCACCAGGAAGTAGCCGGCCCAGCACATCGCGGTCGCGACCCCCAGCCCGTCGCCCAGCGCATGGTCGCCGCCCATCCGCAGGCTTTCGCCCAGCAGGCAGACGGCGCCGGCGAAGGCCAGCCCCATCCCGGCCAGGAAGCGGCCGGTGACCCGCTCGCCGAACAGCAGCCAGGCGCCGGTCGCCACGAAGATCGGGTTGAAGTTCGCGAACAGGGTGGCGTTGGCGATGCTGGTGAAGCGGATCGACCAGTGCCAGAAGGCGAGATCGCCCGCGAAGAACACCCCGGCCGCCACCAGCCGCCAGCGGTCGACCGGGCGGATCGGGGCCGGCGCCCGTCCGCCCAGCGCGACGAGCGTGGCCAGGATCGGCACGGCCAGCCCCGCGCGCCAGAACGCGGTCACCGTGGGGCCGACCTCCGACAGCCGGACCAGGATCGGCGACAGGGCGATGCAGGCGCCGCCCACGGCCAGGGCCAGCAGGGCAAGGCGGAGCGCGGACGGCTGGCCGGGGGCGAGGGAGAGGCGGGGCACGGGGCCAAGCTTATAGCGCAACGGCGCCGGGTCCGGCTCGCGCCGCCTGGCGCCCCCATGCGAATGCTCAGTCGGGTTCCCGGTCGTAGTAGTCGACCACGTTCTCCGCGCGGAACATCTTCCAGAGCGCCACCTTGTCCCGCTTTCCCGAGACGACCAGCACCTTCCCGGAATCGGGATACTCGCAGGCATCGACCTCGACCAGGGTCGACAGCGAGAGATAGCGCATCGTCGTCGTGCCGGTGTTGATGATCTGGTGCGCCACTTCCGGGCCGCCGGGCGGGCAGGCGATCACGTCGTGGCGGCGGATGGGGAAGCGCTGGTCGCCGAAGCGGAGCTCGCCCTCGCCCTCCAGGATGAGGAACATCTCCTCTTCGCCATGATGGCAGTGGAACGGGCACTGGACCTTGCCGGGCGGCAGGACGGTCAGGTTGTAGCCGAGGTTGCGCGCACCGATGCGGTCGCCGATCGAGGCCCGGCTCGAGGTGTAGATGCCGTTCTCCTCGACATCGTCGAACTCGGCCTGGTCGAGGTTCATGACCGGCTTCATCATGCGTGCCTCCCGATAGTCTCCGCGCGAGCCTGCGGCCGCGCCCCACCTTCGAGAATGCCGGCCCGGCGACGGCGAGACAATCGTCCGTCGCGCCCCCGGCCCTTCCGCGAACGGCGGCGGGCGCCTATAAAGCCCGGCTGCTCCACGAATGGCCGCCCGCCGCAACCGTCCCGCATGACCGACCCCGTCGCTGACGGCGGGGATCGACCCCGCGCCGCCCGGATGGCGGTTGCAGTCGAGCACGAGCCGCGAATAGCCGGAGAAGAGCGCCGGTGCGTCCAGGGTTGCCGCCAGGCGCTCGGTCACCGCGGCGGCCCCGATGTCCCAGGCGATGTGCCGCTGCAGCTCGGCCGGCTCCAGGCCGAGCGTGCCCAGCGCGGAGGGAATGCGGTTGCTGGCATGGTCGCAGAGCAGCAGCAGCGGCGCGCGTCCGCCGTCGTTGAAGGATCGCCAGGCAGGCGGGTCGCCAGGCCCAAGCAGGGGCGCGGGCCCAAGCAGGGGAGCGGGGTCGGGCAGGGGGGCGACGGGGTCGGTCATGCGGGACGGTTGCGGCGGGCGGCCATTCGTGGAGCAGCCGGGCTTTATAGGCGCCCGCCGCCGTTCGCGGAAGGGCCGGGTGCCGGCCCTGGTTTCCATCCACAGCTTCACGCCGTTCATGCACGGCCTTGCCCGGCCCTGGCATTTCGGGGTGTTGTGGGACCGCGATCCACGCATCGCCCGGCCGCTGCTGGCGGCCCTCGGCGCCCAGGCGGGCGTGGTGGTGGGCGACAACGAACCCTATTCGGCGCGCCAGCCGCACGGCTACACGACCGCGGTCCATGGCACCGGCGGCGGCCTGCCGCACGTCCTGGTCGAGATCCGGCAGGACCTGATCGCCGACGATGCGGGGGCGGCGCTCTGGGCCGGGCGGCTGGCATCGGCCTTGAAACCGATCCTCGCCGACCCGAAGCTCTACGCGATCGACCATTTCTGACCCTACCGGCACGAGGAGCCCGTCCATGGACGACAAGACCCGGACCGAACTGGAAGCGGCGGCGTTCCGCCACTTGGTCCAGCACCTGCGCGAGCGCACCGACGTGCAGAACATCGACCTGATGAACCTGGCCGGCTTCTGCCGCAACTGCCTGTCCAAATGGTACCGGGCGGCAGCCGAGGAGCGCGGCGTCGCCATCTCGGACCCGGCGGCGCGCGAGGTCGTCTACGGCATGCCCTACGACGAGTGGAAATCGAAGCACCAGAAGGAGGCCAGCGTGGATCAGAAGAAGGCTTTTGCAGGCCAGGGACACCAGGGACACTGATGGCACGCGCAGCCGAACTCCGCAGCGAGCGCGGGGAAAAGACCCAGAGCGTGGTCACCGCCGGCGTGACCGCCGACCAGCTCCGTTCCTTCATCGAGCGCATCGAGCGGCTGGAGGAAGAGAAGAAGGCACTGGCCGAGGACATCAAGGAAGTCTACGCCGAGGCCAAGAGCGAGGGCTTCGACACCAAGATCATGCGCCAGGTCATCCGCATCCGGAAGATGGACGAGGCGGACCTGCAGGAGCAGGAGGAGCTGATCGACGTCTACAAGCGCGCGCTCGGCATGCTGCCGGACGTCGAGGAATAGTTGCCGCCGGCGGGCTGCCCCCAAAGGACTCGCTTGACCGGAATGGGCCGGCCCATGGTCAACCGGGGATGACGGCCCCCGCCGAAACACCGGCATGGGCCCGCCACCGCCGCTTCGCCGAGGTCGTGGACCCGCTCCTCGGGCTGGTCGACGCAGCCGGCGAGCCCGTGCCCGACGAGATGCAGGGCAGCCGGCGGCAGGAAGCCTGGGACCGGCGGCGCCAGCAGACCTTGCTGGCGATCGCCGGCCATGCCAGGCAGGCCCTGGCCGGCCGGGTCGGCGCGGGCGAGCCTTCGCCCATGTGGCTCGACCGCTTCCTCGCCTCCGCCGCCGACGCGCACGATCCCGCCCTGCAGGCGGTCTACGGCCGGATGCTGGCGACCGAGACCCTGCGGCCGGGGACCGTGTCCCTGGCGGCGCTGGAGCTCCTGCGCATGATGGACGCGGCGGACCTGGCGCGATTCGGTCGATTCGCCCAGTTCGCCATCGGCAACTTCGTGATCCGCCTCAAGGAAGGCTTCTACGAAAAATACGGCATCGAGGCCGAGGACCTGCTGCAGTTCGAGGAATACCGGCTGCTCCGGCCGGGCGGCAGCAACATCAAGCAGTTCCCGAGCCAGATCGAAGACCGCTTCCAGACCCACCTGCTGCTGGCCGACCGGGTGCTGCGCGTGTCGGCCGCCGAGCCCGACCGCAAGCTGGTCCTGCCCTGCCACCGGCTGACCGCGGCCGGCGCCGACATCGCCGAGGCGATGGCGCTGCCGGTGGTCAACGACTACATCACCCAGATCGTCGACCTGATCGAGAAGCGCGGCTACACCGTGGCCCATGCCAGGATCGTCGAGCGCGGCGACCGCAACACGGTGGCGCGGCACAGCCGCTTCTCCGACATCGTGTCCTTCGAGCGCCTGCGCAGCGCCCGACGCCGGCGATAGTCAGCGGCCGCGCGGCGCCTCGAGCAGGCCGCGCAGGCGGGTCCAGTCGATCGGCTTGGTCAGGACGTCGGTGAAGCCCGCGCGGCGGTAGGCCGCCACATGCTCCGGCAGGACGTCGGCGGTCAGGGCGAAGACCGGCATGTCGGCCACGGGACCGCCCTCGGCGCGCATCCGGGCGACGGCGGTCGGCCCGTCCATGCGCGGCATGTTCACGTCCATCAGGACGATGTCGAACGGCACGCCCTCCCGCTGCGTGGCCGCCAGCCGGTCGAGCGCGGCCTGCCCGTCATCCACCACCGCGGTATCGAATCCCCACCGGCTCAGCATCGTCTCGATCAGCATCTGGTTGATCGGATCGTCCTCGGCGACCAGGATCCGGCACCGCACGCCGGTCGGTGCGGCGACGAGCGCTTCCGGGGTCGTATCCGGCGACGGCTCCACCGGTTGCGCCACCGGCCGCATCGGGGTGCGGAACCAGAATCGCGCACCCCGGCCGGGCATGCTGGAGACGCCGATGCTGCCGCCCATCGCCTCCGCCAGGCGCTTGGAGATGGCGAGGCCGAGACCGGTGCCGCCGAACCTTCGGCTGGTCGAGGCATCCGCCTGGGTGAAGGGCTCGAACAGGCGCGTCATCTCCTCGGCCGAGAGGCCGATGCCGGTATCCTCCACGGTCCAGCACAGGAAGCGGGCCGCCCCCTGGTCCTCCACGGCCAGGGAGATCAGGACGCGGCCATGTTCGGTGAACTTCACCGCGTTGCCGACCAGGTTGGACAGCACCTGGCTGGTCTTGGCCGGATCGCCGATCACCTCGGCCGGAACGGTGGCGTCGATGTGCTGCTCCAGCCGGACGCCCTTGGCTTCCGCGCCGGCCGCGAAGGTGGTGAGCGCGTCCGCGACCAGCCGGGCGGGCGCCATCGGCATCTCGACGATCTCCACATGGCCGGCCTCGATGCGCGAGAAGTCGAGCAGCTGGTCGAGCAGCGTCAGGAGGCGCTCGAGCGAACGCCGCATCACGTCCAGATAGCGCTCCTGATCCGGGCCGAGCGCGGTTTCGGCCAGCAGGTCGGCCATGCCGCGGATACCGGTGAACGGCGTGCGCAGCTCGTGGCTGATCATCGCCAGGAACTGCGACTTGGCGCGGCTCGCCTCCTCCGCCCGGTGGCGCGCGACATGCAGGTCGTTGGTCATGCGCATCAGTTCCGCCGCCTGCTTCTGCAGGTGGTCGCGGATGTCGCCCAGCTGGCGCTGGCGCGCCTTCTGCAGCGAGATGTCGGTGCGCAGGCCGACCCGCAGCCCGTTCGGGGTCACGGTCTGGTTGAACAGGATCCAGCGCCCGTCGCGCAGTTGCCGCTCCAAGCCCTCCGTCGTCCCCGAGCGGTAGAGGCGGAACATCGCATCCGCGGCTTCCTCGGCGGTCTGGAAATCGTGGCCGTAGTCGCCCGACCGCGCGCTCAGCAGCACCAGGTCGCGCATCGACGCCCCTGGGACGATGTGCGGCGCCACGGTCGGGAACATCTCGCGGATGCGCCGGTTCGACAGGATCACCCGGTCGTCGGCGTCGCACAGGATGAAGCCCTGGTCGATGCTCTCGATCGCGTCCACCAGGCGGATTTCCGCCTGCTTCTGGGCGGTGATGTCGGTGTGGATGCCGACGACGCCGCCGTCGGCGGTCGGATGCTCGCTGATCAGCACCCAGCGGCCGTCCGGCAGCTGCCGCTCGAACGGGCCGGGCGGGCCGTTGCGCCAGCGCCGCAGGCGCTGCTCGACATAGCGCCGCTCCTCCTCCTCCGACATGACGGTGCGCCGCCACGCGGTCCCGTCGTGCACGCTATCCTCGAACGTCCGGCCCTCGAGCGGCAGCTTGTCGCGGAGAAAGGGGTAGAACTCCACGAACCGCGCATTGTGCAGGACGATGCGGTCATCCTTGTCGAAGAGGATGAAGCCGTCCTGGATGCTGCCGATGGCATCGTGCAGGCGGGCCTCGAGGCGGTGGCTCTCGGTCAGGTCCTCGGTGATGCCCAGCAGATGGCGCGGGGTGCCGTCCGGCGCGGGAATGGCGATCTTCGTCGACCGCACCCGGCGCGGCCCGTCCGGGGTCTCGATCACCTCGGTCACGGTCACCGGGCCGCCGCCGGCCAGCACCGCGCGGTCGCGGGCATCGAACTCGCCCGCCCAGGCCGAGGGGAAGATCTCGCTCGCCCGCCGGCCGACGACCTCGTCGCGCGGCCGGCCGAAATAGTATTCGCCGGCCCGGTTGATGAGGGTGTAGCGCAGCTCGGCGGCGTCCTTGCAGACCACCATGATCGGCATGTGATCGATCGCTGCCTGCAGCAGGTCCCGGGCGGCGTCGGCCGCCGCCTCGGCCAGCCGCCGGTCGGTCTCGTCTTCCGACACGCCGAGCACCCATCGCGGCTGTCCGGCATCGTCCGGGATGACCAGCTTGCGCGTGCGCAGGATCCGCTCGCCGGCGGCGGAATGAAGCCGTTCCATTTCCACGGTCACGGGCTGCCCGCTGGCCAGCACGGCATGGTCGCTCGCCTGGAAGCGGGCCGCCTGCTCGGCCGGGTGCAGGTCGTAGTCGGTGCGCCCGACCACCCCGGCCGTGGGAACACCGACATACGCCTCCATGGCCCGGTTCACGAAGGCGTAGCGGAGGTCGGCCGCATCCTTGCAGAAGATCGGGAACGGCACATGGTCGATCACCGTCTGGAGGAACGCGCCGGAGCGGCGCAGTTCCGCCTCCATATCCTTCTGCGCGGTAATGTCGAAGGCGGTACCGATGATCCGGGTCACCCGGCCATCCGGCCCGAAATGCGGCATCAGCGTCGTCGACCACCAGCGCGCCTGATCGGCGAGGACCAGCCGTTCCTCGTAGCGCACCGGCCCGCGCGCCTCGACACAGCGACGATAGTTGGCGCACACGGCATCGGCGGCCGCCTGCGGCAGCACGTCATGCGGGCGCCTGCCGGCGATAGAATCCGACCGGACCCCGCTGGACGCGGTGTGGGTGGCATTCAGCCCGATGAAGCGGAAGGTGCCGTCATCCAAGACATCGACCGCGAAGGCCGCACAGGCGATCGCCTCCAGCACCGACATGACCTGGCTGGCGGAAAACGTCTCGATCACGGCGGCCGGCATCCCTGGAACAGCCGCCGGTCCGCCGGGACCGGCCATCGCTTCCCCTTGTAGCATGTGCCGGACGGCGAGGCCGGGAAAGGGAAATTCCAACCTCGCCGCCGGCGGCTACTCGGCCGCCGCCATGCCGGTCGCGGGCTCCCGGAAGGCCGCCAGCAGCATCGCCTCGCTGCGCTTGGCCGCCTTCAGGTTGGCCTCCTTGACATGCCCGTAGCCGCGGATCCGATCGGGGATGGAGGCGATGTCGACGGCGAGGCGGTGGTTGTCGTGGCCGAGGCCCGCCAGCACCTGCTCGATCGCAGCCTCGTACTCGCCGATCAGGCGGCGTTCGGTGCGCCGTTCCTCGGTCCGACCGAACGGGTCGAAGACGCCGCCGCGCAGGAAGCGCAGCCGGGCCAGCAGCCCGAAGGCCGACATCATCCAGGGGCCGAAGGCCGTCTTCTTCAGGTGCCCGGCCTCGTCGCGTGCCGCCAGCAGCGGCGGCGCCAGATGGAAGCGCAGCTTGAAGTCGCCCTCGAACTGCTCCTCCAGCCGGCGGCGGAAGGCGCCGTCGCTGTAGAGGCGGGCGACCTCGTACTCGTCCTTGTAGGCGAGCAGCTTGTAGTAGTTGCGCGCGACCGCCTCCGCCAGGCCGGTCAGGCCCTTGGCCCGCGACGCCTCGGCCGCCTGCACCCGGGCGACCAACGCGGCGTAGCGCTCCGCATAGGCCGCATCCTGGTAGGCGGTCAGCTGCTCGCGGCGGACGGCGACGATTTCCTCCAGCGTCTCGGCCGGGGCCGGGCGGGCGGTGGCGGCGGGCGGCATCGCCAGCCGCTCGACGGCGGCTGGGTCGTGGGCCGCCTTGCGGCCCCAGCGGAACGCCTGGCGGTTGAACTCGATCGCGACGCCGTTCAGCTCGATCGCCCGCTCGATCGCCTCGCCCGAGACCGGCACCAGCCCCATCTGGTAGGCGAAGCCCAGCATGAACAGGTTGGCGGCGATCGAATCCCCCAGGAGCGCGGTGGCGATCCGGGTCGCGTCGACGAACTCGGTCCGCTCGGCGCCGACCGCCTCGCGGATCTGCCCTTCGAGCCGGTCGGCCGGGAAGCGGAAGTCCGGGTTGCGGGTGAACTCGCCGGTGACGATCGCCTCGCTGTTGACGACCGCGCGCGTCGTCCCGGGCCGGATCTTGCCCATGGCGTCGGCGCTGGCCGCCACCACCATGTCGCAGGCAAGGATCAGGTCGGCCGCCCCGGCCGAGACGCGCACCGCATGCAGGTCCTCGGGGCTGGGGGCGATGCGGATGTGGCTGAAGACCGCGCCGCCCTTCTGGGCCAGCCCGGTCATGTCGAGGGTCGAGCAGCCCTTGCCCTCCAGGTGCGCCGCCATGCCGATCAGCGCGCCGATGGTGACGACGCCGGTGCCGCCCACCCCGGTCACGATCATGCCGTACGGGCGGTCGACTGCCGGCAGGACGGGCTCGGGCGGATCGGCCAGCACCTCGGTCGGCCCGCTCGCCGCCTTGCGCCGGCGCAGGCTGCCGCCCTCCACGGTGACGAAGCTCGGGCAGAAGCCCTTCACGCAGGACAGGTCCTTGTTGCAGGACGACTGGTCGATCGCCCGCTTGCGGCCGAACTCCGTCTCCACAGGCACGACCGACAGGCAGTTCGACTTGACCGAGCAGTCGCCGCAGCCCTCGCACACCGCCTCGTTGATGAAGGCGCGCCGCTGCGGGTCGACCATGGTGCCGCGCTTGCGCCGGCGCCGCTTCTCGGCCGCGCAGGTCTGGTCGTAGACCAGCACCGAGACGCCCGGCCATTCGCGCAGCTCGCGCTGGACGGCATCCAGGTCGTCGCGATGGTGGATGGTGACGCCGGGGGCGAAGCTGGTGCCGATGGGATACTTGTCGGGCTCGTCGGTGACGACCGCGATGCGCCGCACCCCCTCGGCATGGACCTGCCGGGTGATCGCCGGGACGTTGAGGTCGCCGTCGTGGCGCTGGCCGCCGGTCATGGCGACCGCGTCGTTGAACAGGATCTTGTAGGTGATGGTCGTCTTCGAGGCGACGGCGAAGCGGATCGCCAGGTAGCCCGAATGGAAATAGGTCCCGTCGCCGATATTGGCGAAGATGTGTTTGGTGTTGCTGAACGGCGCCTGCCCGACCCACGACGCGCCCTCGCCGCCCATCTGGGTGAAGGTCTGGGTGTCGCGGTCCATCCACACCGCCATGTAGTGGCAGCCGATCCCGGCCACGGCGCGGCTGCCCTCCGGCACCCGGGTCGAGGTGTTGTGCGGGCAGCCGGAACAGAAGTAGGGCGTGCGCACCAGGGCGGGCCTGGTCGAGGCCGCCTGCCGTTCCTGCTGGTCGATGAGCGCCAGACGGGCGCGGATCGCATCGCTGGTATGGAAGCGCGCGATGCGCTCGGCGATGACCCGGGCGATGCCGCTCGGCAGCAGTTCGTTCTGCGACGGCAGGATCAGGCGCCCGGCCGGGTCGCGCTTGCCGCTGACGACCGGCCGGCGGGCGGCCGGCAGGTTGTAGAGCGCGTCCTTCAGCTGGGTCTCGATGAAGGCCCGCTTCTCCTCGACGACGAGCACCTCCTCCAGCCCCTGGGCGAACGCGCGAATCCCCTCCGCCTCCAGCGGGAAGACCATCGCCACCTTGTAGATGCTGAGCCCGATCTCCGCCGCCCTGGCCTCGTCGATGCCGAGGTCCTCCAGCGCCTGGCGGACGTCGAGATAGGACTTGCCGGTGGTGACGATGCCGAAGCGGCGCCGTGGCCCGTCCCACACGGCGCGGTCGAGCCGGTTGGCCCGCGCGTAGGCCAGCGCCGCCGGCACCTTGTAGAGGTGGAGGCGCTTCTCCTGCTCCAGCGGCTCGTCCGGCCAGCGCACGTTGAGGCCGCCCGGCGGCATCTCGAAGTCGGTCGGCAGGACGATCTGCAGGCGCGCAGGGTCGATATGGACCGACGCGGCGCTGTCCACCGTCTCCGCCACCGTCTTGAAGCCGACCCAGCAGGACGAATAGCGCGACATCGCCCAGCCATGCAGGCCGAGGTCGAGGAATTCCTGGATCCCGGCCGGGTTGAGGACCGGGACATAGGCGTCCATCAGGGCGAACTCGCTCTGGTGGGCCAGCGTCGAGGACTTGCAGGTGTGGTCGTCGCCGGCCAGCAGCAGCACGCCGCCATGGCGCGAGGTCCCGGCGGAGTTGCCGTGCTTGAAGACGTCGCCCGAACGGTCGACGCCCGGCCCCTTGCCGTACCACATGGAGAAGACGCCGTCATACTTGGCGTCGGGGAAGAGGTTGAGCTGCTGGCTGCCGAGGATGGCGGTCGCCGCCAGGTCCTCGTTCACCCCCGGCTGGAAGCGGATATGGTTCTTCTCGACGAAGCGCCGGGCCGACGACAGGGCCTGGTCGAGCCCGCCCAGGGGCGAGCCGCGATAGCCGGAAATGAAGCAGGCCGTGTTCAGCCCCATCGCGAGGTCGCGCTGGCGCTGCATCATCGGCAGGCGGACCAGGGCCTGGGTCCCGGTGAGAAAAATCCGCCCGGATTCGAGCGCGTACTTGTCGTCGAGCGATACGGCGGCCAACGCCATGAGGGTCCTCCGGGTAGCCGGTCAGGGGCTTTGAAAGGGAAGGTAGCCCCCACACGGCCAAGCGACAATGGCAAGGCCCCGCGAATCGACCAGGACGAAGCCGGCTGCGCAACCGGGCGTCGCAGTGAACGATATTGCAACTCATTCGCATTTGCCATATCTGTCGACCCATCCCATCCGACAGGAGCGACCATGCAATCGACGACGCGGCGATCCCGGACGCGGGCGGCAATGCTCGCCGCCACGACGGCCTTCTTCTTCGCCGGCCAGGTGCAGGCGCACATGCCCTACCTGCTGCCGTCCGTGTTCGACATGGGCAAGCGCGGCCATGTGCTGGTCCAGGCGTCGTTCAGCGACAACCTCTTCATCCCCGACATCGCCATGCGCGACGCGCCGTTCCACCTGATCGGGCCGGACGGCAAGGAGGGGCCGGTCGGAACGGTCAGCCACCTGCGCGATGCGTCGATGTTCGAGGCCGACATGCAGGCGGAGGGCACCTACCGCCTGACCTCCGGCCAGCGCTTCGGCCGCAAGGGGAAGATGTACCGGGCGGGCGACGCGTGGAAGATGGCCGGCCACGGCCAGGCCCTACCCGCTGGCGCCGAGCTGGTGGAGGTGCAGAGCGCCACCCTGGCGGAGGCCTATGTGACCCGCGGGGCCCCCAGCGACGCCGCCCTGGCGCCCCGGGGGGTCGCCCTGGAGATCCAGGCGCTGACCCACCCCAACGGGGTCGGCCGGGACGGCGAGATGGCCTTCCGGATCCTGTTCGACGGCCAGCCGCTGGCCGGGGCGGACGTGACCGTCCTGCGCGGCGCCGGCGCCTATGACGGGCGCAAGGTGGCGGCCCAGGTCCGGTCCGGCGCGGACGGCCGCTTCACCTTCCGGCCGGACGATGCCGGCATCTTCCTGGTCATGGTGCGCCACCGCGCCGCCGCGCCGGCCGGCGCCGAGACCCCCTACCGCAGCTACACCTACACGCTTGCCTTCGACGTCATCTGACCCGCCCGGAGACCGCCATGACGAATCATCTTCTTTCCACCGTCGCCGCCCTGGCCCTGCTGGCGACGGGTGCGGTGGCCGCCCCGCACGGCGGCAGCGCCTTCATCCGCGACTATGACCGCGACCGCGACGGGCAGGTCACCCGCGCGGAGTTCGATGCCGTGCGCGACGCCCGCTACAAGGCGACCGACGCCGACGGCGACGGCGTCCTCGACGAGGCGGAGTATGTGGGCGAATACACCGTCCGCCTGGATGCCGAGCTGGCCGCCTCGACCGAGACGGCCGAGAAGAAGGCCGAGGAGCGTCAGCGCCAGCTCCGCCAGGCCCATGTCCGCTTCGGCGCGCTCGACCGCAACAAGGACGCCCGCATCGACCGCGCCGAGTACGACGCCTCGGGCGCGCGGGCATTCGAGGAGCAGGACGACGACAAGGACGGCATCGTCACCCAGGCGGATGCCGCCGCTCGGCGCGCCAAGCGCGCCGCATCGCAGTAACGGGACCGGCATCGCCCGACTGCAATCGCCCGGCAGGATCCCCTGCCGGGCGATTTCACGTTCGAGGATACTTGCCCGTCGGTCATAGCGTCCCTCGACTTCGCTCGGGATGAGGGGCATCTTCCTCTGGCGTTGTTGCATGGAGCTCGGGTGGTCCTGGAGCTCCCTTTTCCCGGTTTTCTCAGGTGATCGGGACGCTGTGGGGCATGCCGAGTTCGGTGAAGCGGTTGATGCAGCGGACGGCGACGGCGGCCTCTACCTTTTGTCGGTCGAAGCTGCGCGAGCGGAGGCTGGGGCCGATCAGGACCTTGTAGCGGAGCATCGCGGTCTCGGCGAGGGAGCGGCGATGATAGCCGGTCTCGATCTTCCAGGCCTTGCGCCCGATCTCGGCCATGCGGGCGACCGCCTCGCCCCGGGTGGGAGGCGCGTCGGGTCGGTTCTGCGGTGGTCGGATCGCAGCACCCTTGCGCGGCGGGATCACCGGCCGTGCTCCGTGCGCCCGGATGACGTCATGGCAGTCGAAGCTATCATAGGCCTTGTCGGCGCAGACTGCCTCGATCGGCGCGCCGACGGCGGCGAGCAGATCCTCGAGCCGGCCGCCGTCGGAAGCCTCGCTCGCTGTCAGGGCATGGGCGTGCAGCATGCCGGTCCGGGTGTCCACGGCCAGGTGCAGTTTGCGCCAGACCCGGCGCTTTCCTGCTCCATGGACGCGGACCTTCCACTCCCCCTCGCCATGCACCTTGAGCCCGGTGGCGTCGACCGCGAGATGCAACGGCCCGTCGACCGGCCGTGCGGGCTTCGGTACCGCGAGCGTGGCCGCCCGGCGCGAGAAGGTGGAGTAGTGCGGGACTTCGACCGCCAGCCCGAGCAGCCGCGTCAGGTCGTGCAGGAACCCCTGGGTCTGGCGCAACGTGAGCCCGAACACCGCGCGCAAGGACAGCGCACACACGATCGCCTGGTCGCTGTAGCGCCATCCCCGACCACCGGATGCCCGCCAGCCGGCAACCATCGCTTCATCGATCCACAGCGTGATCGACCCGCGCCGCACCAGAGCATCGTTATATTCGCGCCAGTTCGTGATGCGATAGCGGGGCTTCGGGGCGGGCGGCCGACGGTAGCGAGGGGCTGGCCGGCCGCGCTTCTGGGCTGGCGCGACGACCTTCGGGGCGGGAACCTTGCGGGAGCGGGGAGCCATCCAAAGCGTGAATCACTTTCCAGCCGCCGCGGGAAGCACATGTTTCCAGATGCCTCCATGCAACAACGCCTCTTCCTCTGCACAAACGCTTGTGGCAAAACAAAAACTTCCTCATCCCGAGCGCAAGTCGAGGGACGCTTTTGCCGATATCCAGCGCGCCCTTCCAGTCAGCCTCCCCCTCCCCGCCTGCGATCAGAACCGGGCCTTGGCCGTCACCAGGAAGGTCCGCCCGCGGCCGGTATCGACGCCGCCGCCGGGGGCCGTGCTGAGGGCCGGCGTATAGGCCCGGTCGAACAGGTTGGTGACGTTGAGGTTGAGGTCGAGCCCGTTGTCGAAGGCGTAGTTCGCGAACAGGTCGACCGTCGTATACCCCTTCTCGTGCGGGTCGGTGCCGGCGGCGACGTTGATGTCGCCGATGTAGCTCTTGCTCACGGCATAGACCCGGCCGCCCAGCGTCAGGTGCTGCTCGAAGAAGCGCGCGCCCGCCGTCGCCGTGAAGATATGGTCGGGCAGGTAGCTCTGGGCGCCGAAGCCGTTCACCTGCGAGGGCAGATCGGAATGGGTGTAGGTGTAGGCCAGGCTGGCGAAGACGAAGCCCGCGTCGTAGCCGCCTTCGAGCTCCACGCCCTGCACCGTGGAGGTGCCCGGGTTGTTGACGAAGCGCACGCCGCCGGTCATGTCGGCGGTGATGTAGTTGTCGACCTTGTTGTGGAAGTAGTTGCCCTTGAAGCGCAGCCGGTCGCCCGGCACCAGCACGTCGTTCCTGCGCACGTTGGCGCCGATCTCCCAGCCCTTGGCAATCTCGGGCTCGAGGAACGGGTTCGGGAAGAACGACATCCGCGGGCCGCCCGACTGCGAGGGATGGTTGCCGCCGGTCAGGGTTTCGGAGACGGTCGGCGGGCGGAAGGATTCGCCGTAGCTGACGAACGGCTGCAGCCACGGCAGCGGGTTGATCGCCAGCGTGATCTTCGGGTTGAAGCGGCCGTCGCTGCGGTCGACGGAATAGGGCCCGGCCGGCATGCCGAGGGGGTTGTCGGCGGTGACGCTGCCCTTGCCGTCGAGCGTGTAGCGGTCATAGCGCAGCCCGACCGTCAGGTCGGTGATGCCGTAGGTGAAGGTGGTGTTGGAGAAGACGCCGCCGATCGCGCTCTTGCCGCTGGCGTTGACCCCGCGGTCCGGCACGGCGTCGCTGTTCTTGGCGTCGACATCGTCGTGGAAATACTCGACGCCGTAGTTGGCCCTGACCGCGACCGGCCCGAGGCGGAAGCGCGAGGTGTTGGAGACGTCGAAGCCGATCCCGGTATCCTCGATGATCCGCCCGACCGCGCTGAGGGAGCTCGACAGCGCGCCCGTGTACTTCATCCTGGTCGCGCTGTGATGCACGTTGACGCGCAGGTCGATCAGCTCGCTGTCGGGGGTATAGGCGTAGTTCGCCGTCAGCTGGCGGGCGGTGACGTCCTGGAAGTAGGAGTTCGAGTAGAAGTCGTTGCCGTAGAAGAGCCCACCCACCTTCAGGCTATGGTCGGAGTTCGGCGTGAACTCCAGCTTCAGCAGCCCGGACAGCTCGTCCTGCTTGGTGAACGGCACCTTGTCGCCGTTGCCGTTCTCGTAGTTGCGCGGGTCGCGCTTGCTGATGGCGCCGGTGACGGCGAAGCTGTCGCTGAGCCGCACCGCCGCCCCGGCCGATTCCGACCAGCCGGCGCCGTTGGTGCCGGTGGTGACCGATCCGAACGCCCCCCAGCTGCGGCCGCGGGCGATGAGGTCGGACGCCTCCATCGTCCGGAAATTGACCGACCCGGCCAGCGCCCCGGCCCCGCCGACCCCGGAATTGGCGCCGCGGTTGATGTCCACCCCGACGATGAAGGCCGGGTCGACATAGGCGAAGCCCTGCGCCTCGTGGCCGGTGAAGCGGAAGTTCTGGCGCACGCCGTCGATCATCATGTTGACGCGGCCGGACCCCTCCATGCCGCGGATGTTGACGGCGATGCCGGGGTTGAGCGGGTTGTCGCGGGTGAAGACGCCGGGCTTGGCGCGCAGCGCGGAGTCGAGCTCCTGCCCGCCGAACTGGTCGATCTCGTCCCGGCTGATGCGGCTGGTCGCGGCCGGCTGGGCATAGGGATCCTCGGCCGTCTCGGCCTCGACCACCACGGGCGACATGTAGGTGGCCGGCTGCCGCGCCGCCGAGCCGGCTGCCGCGGCCGATGGTGCCGGCGACTGCGCCTGGGCGGCCGTACCCAGCGCCAGCAGGGCGCCCCCGGACAACAGGGCCAGCCGATACGAAGTGGTAGACATGCTCCTTCCCCCTCCCCGCGGGCCACGCGGGGCCCGGCGATGTCAGCACCGGCAGGAGCAGGTCGGTTGATATTGCGATTGATTCGCATTGTCAATTAATCAGGCCGAAAAGGACCGGCTCGCGGCCCGCCCGGCGCGAATTCCCACAAATCGGGCGACGCCGGCGCCGGCTTCTGTATCTTCCCGCCCCATGCCGCCCGCAACCGCCATAGCGAGCCGACCGCGATGACCGTCCTTGTCACCGGCACCGCCGGATTCATCGGCTTCCACGTCGCCGCCGCCCTGCTCGACCGGGGCGAGGCGGTGGTGGGAATCGACAGCCTCGACCCCTACTACGAGGTCGCCCTCAAGGAGGCGCGGCTGGCGCAGCTCGCCCCCCGCCCCGGCTTCACCCAGATCCGCGGCGACCTCGCCTGCCCGGCGACGCTGGAGGCGGTCATGGCCGCCCACCCGGGCATCGACCGGATCGTCCACCTGGCGGCCCAGGCGGGCGTGCGCCATTCGATCGACAATCCGCGTGCCTACATCCGCGCCAACGTGGCCGGCCACCTGGAGGTGCTGGAGGCCGCCCGCCACCTCCAAGGCCTGAAGCGGATGGTCTATGCCAGCACCTCCTCCGTCTACGGCGCCAACGCCAAGCGGCCCTATGCGGTGACCGACCCGGTGGAGCAGCCGGTCTCGCTCTATGCCGCGACCAAGCGGGCGGACGAGCTGATGTCGCGCACCTATGCCCATCTCTACGGCATTCCGCTGGTGGGCCTGCGCTTCTTCACGGTCTACGGGCCCTGGGGGCGGCCGGACATGGCCTACTTCCTGTTCGCCCGCGCGATCAGCGCCGGCCGGCCGATCCGCCTGTTCGGCAACGGCACCCTGCTGCGCGACTTCACCTATATCGACGACATCGTCGCGGGCGTCCTGGCCGCCCTCGACCGGCCGCTCACCTGGGGGGACGGCCCGCCGCACCGGCTCTACAACCTCGGCAACAACCGGCCGGAGCCGGTGACCCGCCTGGTGGCCCTGATCGAACAGGCGCTCGGCCGCAAGGCCGTGGTCGAGCTGACCGGGATGCAGCCGGGCGATGTCGAGGCGACCGCCGCCGACATCACCGAATCGGCCCGCGACCTCGGCTTCGCGCCCAGCACCCCGCTCGATGTCGGCATCCCGCGCTTCATCGACTGGTTCGCTGGCCACTATCCTGCATAGGATGCCCGCCACCACCCGGGGCCGCCCCATGCCGCTGACGCTGTTCGAGAAGATCTGGCGATCGCACCTCGTCGCCGAGGAGGACGGCCTCGGCCTGCTCTACATCGACCGCCATTTCCTGCAGGACGGGCCGCGGCGCAAGTTCGAGGTGCTGGAGGAACAGGGGGTCGGCGTGCGCCGGCCCGACCGCACCTTCGCGACCGTCGACCACTACCCGCCGACCGACGGCGGCGGCCTGGATTCGATCGACGACGCCAACCGCCGCCGGGCGATCACCGACCTTGCCCGCGACACCGGCCGCTACGGCATCCCGCTGTTCGGGATGGGCGACCCGCGCCAGGGCATCGTCCATGTCATCGGGCCCGAGCAGGGCATCAGCCTGCCGGGCGACACCATCGTGTGCAACGACTCCCACACTTCGACCCATGGCGGGGTCGGCGCGTTCGCCTTCGGCATCGGCTCCACCGAGTGCGGCCATGTCCTGGCGACCCAGACCCTGTGGGTGAAGAAGCCGGCCACCATGCGGGTGACGATCGCGGGCACCTGCGCGGAGGGGATCGGCGCCAAGGACCTGGCGCTGGCCGTGGTCGCCCGGCTGGGCGCCGGCGGCGCGGCCGGGCATGTCGTCGAATATGCCGGGTCCGCGGTGCGCGCGTTGTCGGTGGAGGGCCGGCTGACGCTGTGCAACATGTCGACCGAGGCCGGCGCCCGGTCGGGCATGGTGGCGCCCGACGACGCCACCTACGCCTACCTGGCCGGGCGGGCGCAGGCGCCGGCCGGGGCCGCCTGGGACCGGGCGCTCGCCCGCTGGCGCACCCTGCCCGGCGACGCCGACGCCGCCTTCGACCGGGAGGTGACGCTGGACGCGGCCGAAGTGGAGCCCATCGTCACCTGGGGCACCAGCCCCGACCAGGCGCTGCCGGTCGGCGGGCGGGTCCCCGACCCGGCGACCGCGCCCGACGCCGACCGTGCCCAGGCCTGGCGGCGGGCGCTGGCCTACATGGACCTCGCCCCGGGGACGGCGCTCACCGACATCGCCATCGACCGGGTCTTCATCGGCTCCTGCACCAACGGCCGCATCGAGGACCTGCGCAGCGCCGCCCGTCTGGTCGCCGGCCGGCGCATCGTCGTGCCGGGCTGGGTCGTCCCCGGCTCCGCCGCGGTCAAGGCCGAGGCGGAGGCGGAGGGGCTGGATGCCGTCTTCCGCGCCGCCGGCTTCGAGTGGCGGGCGCCCGGCTGCTCCATGTGCGTCGCCCAGAATGGGGACATCGTGCCGCCCGGCGAGCGCTGCGCGTCCACCACCAACCGCAACTTCGTCGGCCGCCAGGGCCCCGGCGCGCGCACCCACCTGATGAGCCCGGCCATGGCCGCCGCCGCCGCCCTGACCGGCCGCCTGACCGACGTGCGCAGGATGCTGACGCGATGATGCACATTGGCAATATTTGCCAAACACTCTACGCTTGAGCAGACGGAGGTACGCCATGCCAACACGCAACATCAACCTGACGGCCGAGCAGGACGCATTCGTCGAAGAGATCGTGCGCGCCGGCAAGTATCAGGATGCCAGCGAAGCCATGCGCGATGCCGTCCGCGGCCTGCAGCACCGCATCAGGACAGAGGATCTGAAGCTGGACATCCTTCGTAGTCAACTTCAGGCCGGGATCGATGCGCTGGACCGCGGCGATTTCATCGAGATCGAGGAAGCCGACCTTGATGCCGCACTGGATGCGCTGGTTGACGGCAATCGGTGACGCTTGGTCCGCTATCGCCTGTCCGGGCCCGCGAGGGCGGATATCGAATCGACCTTGCGCACGAGCGAAGAAGTGCATGGCGCGCTGGCGCGTATTCGCTATCGTGCATTGCTGACGGCGACATTCCGGCGCGTTGCAGTCGCTCCATTCAGCCCGCTGACAATCGACCGCAGCTACCTGCAGGCCGGACTTCGCAGCCTGCACACCCGCCACGGCCGGGGCGACAGCCGCGAAGCACCGGTCAACGATCCGGTGCATGTCGTCTACTTTCGAGCGACGGATTCAGGCTTTGTCGAAATCGCTCGCGTGCTGCATGAGCAAATGGAGCCACGCAGGCATCTCGCCACCGACGATGCGCAGTAGCGACGCCGAAGGAGAACCGATGTCGAGAAGCGTCCTGCTCGTCCGCGCCTCGGACAATCGTGCCGTTGCCGCCCCCTGAAATGCGTCCCTTCACCCGGCTGACCGCCATCGCCGCCCCGATGCCGGAGGCGAACATCGATACCGACCGGATCATCCCGGCCCGCTTCGTCGACCGCCGGCCGCAGGACGGGCTGGCCGACTGCCTGTTCCATGACCAGCGGTTCGACGAAGGGGGCAGCGAGCGGCCGGGCTTCATCCTCAACCGAACCGGCTGGCGCGATGCCGGGATCCTGGTCACCGGGCCCAACTTCGGCTGCGGCTCGTCGCGCGAGCACGCGATCTTCGCCCTGCTCGACTACGGCATCCGGGCGGTGATCGCGCCCAGCGTCGCCGAGATCTTCACCAACAACGCCTTCGAGAACGGGCTGCTCATCGTCACCCTGGATGCCGCGATCATCGAGGGGCTGCTGGACCGCACGGCAACACCCCGCCCGCTGACGGTCGATCTGGACGCCCAGGCCGTCATCGACGGCAACGCGAGCCACCCCTTCGCGATCGACCCGCGCCGCCGCCGCTGCCTGCTGGAAGGCACCGACACCCTGTCGCTCACCCTGCGCATGGCGGACCGCATCGCGGCCTTCGAAGCACGCTATCCGGCCCCGTAGACGGCCGGCTATGGTGCGGCTCCCGCCAGGAGGCACGACATGAGACGCCACGCATCGACGAGGACGGCCTTCGGCGCGCTCCGGTGGAGCAGCATCGCGCTCGCGGTCTGGTGCGCGGCCGGGTCCGCGCTGGCCGCCCCGGCCACGCTTGCGCCCGGGGTGCTGACCGTGTGCGCCAGCGCGGCGTTCCCGCCCGTGCTCTTCAAGTCGGGCCAGGCGCTGGTCGGGTCGGACGTGGCCTTCCTGCGCGGCTTCGCGAAGAGCCACAAGCTGGAGCTGGCGTTCCGCGAATTCGCCTTCGACGGCCTATGGCTGCGCCCCGGCCGCGACGAGTGCGACCTGGCCGCGGCCGGGCTGTCGCACCTGGCATCCCGGGAGAGCCCGGGCGTGGTCTGGAGCCGGCCCTACCACACCGTGCTGCGCACGCTGCTGATCCGCAAGGACCGGGGCGCGACCCTGCGCACGATCGCCGACTTCTCCGGCAGGTCGATCGGCTTCGTCACCAACTCCACGGCCGATCTCGACGTCCGCGCGCGGGCGCCGGCCGGTGCGGTGCTGAGGGACTATGCGGAGGCCGCACCCGGTATCGCCGAGGTCCGGGCCGGCACGCTCGACGCCTTTGCCGACGGCAACGTCACCAGCGAGGACTTCGCGGCCCGCTTTCCCGAGCTGGCGGTGATCGACGCCCATTCCTTCGACCCGGCCGAGGTGCTGGCCTTCGCGCTGCGGGCCCGGAGCGGCCTGCGGGAGGCGCTGGACGGCTACATCGAGGCCAACCGGGACGCCTACGGAAAGTAGCCGTCCCCAGGCCGTCAGGTTGCCGACGATCCCGTCTTCGATGCGGCAGACACCAGCAGTTGCCGACGCGTCTCCAGCGCATGATCGAGAAAGGCTTCGAGCTCGTCGGCCCGGTGCGCGGCGGTGCGCAGCCGGATGCGAAGCCGCTCCGGCCCGGCGATCAGGATCGGGAACGCTTCCTCCTTCGGATGGGCGCGGAGCCAGGAGCGGAGAAGCGGCGCATAGGTCGCACCAACCTCCGATGCGGGCGCATCCGGCGTCGCGAACACCGTCGCGCCGGGAACCGCCCCGTCCGTTGCCTGTTGCAGGCCGGCGGCGCTCGCGGCCTCGTCTCCGAGCAGCTTCGATAGCAGCAACTGGCCGAGCGCCCCGTCGAACCGACCGAACAGCATCGCTGCGGCCGCCGCCTCCTTCTCCGGGATCCCCGGGCCGATCACCACCATGCCGGCCGGCAGCCGCGCGCCGGCATCCTCGAACTCGGTCTTCCGCACCACGCCGCCTGCGCCGATGTTCTGGTAGCGGGTAACCAGGCACGACCATCCGGCTCCGTCCGTCGGGAACACCTCGATGCGATAGCCTCTGCCGCCGCCGACACCGCCCGCCGAGCCCGCCTGGGACGCCAGCTTCCGCTCGATCCTCCAGCCGCGCTTGCCGGCAAGACGCTGCAGCGTCTCGGCGTCCAACCGGTCGGATCTGCGGAAAAGGAAATGAAGCACCGCCGGCACGGCCAGCACCAGGACGACGATCGACAGCCACTCGACCATGCTCAGGCCGTCCAGAACCGAGCCTGCGCGCTGCGAGGATCCATCCATCTATGCATCTCCCAATCCTTCGGGGAATTCATGGAGCCTCGTGCTCAGGGTCGCGACCTCCCTGTCATCGACCCATAGCCGCCAGACCGCTTCGCCGAAGCGCGGGTTGGCCACGACGAACAGGCGCTGTCGGCCGCGGGCGAACTGCCGCATCAATCCGACCCGGCGCACCGGCTCCCAGCCGCCGGCTCGAAGGCGCGGCTCGACCGCATCGAGATAGGCCGGACCGGCGAGCGCCACGCGCACGGCAAGCCAGACGAGGCCGACGCCGAGGGTCGCTGCGAGGCAGATCGCGCACAGCGCCCACAATGGCGGTCCGCGCTCGGACAGGACGACGCGAAAGGCGACGGCGCCGCCGACGGCAATCCCGCCGCCGGCACCGAGCGCCCGGAAGGGGATTCCCCAGGCGTGTCTCGTCCGCGCGGGCCCGCTCACCGGATCCACTTGGCACCCCCCGCGGGCACCCTGTCCGAGCCGTTCCGGCGCAGCCATCGGGCGCGCCGGTACCCGAGGATGGCCGGCACGAGGGACAGGGGGATGAACGCAAAGCCGATCCAGCCGAACACCCGCGCCGTCGCAACCGCGCGTGCCAGGTAGCCCTGGCGGAAGTCTTCGAGGCTGCCATAGGCGATGACCCTGGTATCGGTGAGCGCATGGCCACGCCCACCCCCACCGACGGCGCGCCGTTCGCCCGGATCGGCCCAGATCACGACAGGGTCGCCCTCCCGCACGCAGCGCTGGTCGAAATATGGTCCGCATCGCGGCCAGCCCGACGTCCGGGCCGCCTGGGCGATACCCCGGACCCAGACGACCGCGCCGTCCGCCATGCGCAGTTCGAAGGAAAGAGGAAACCTGGTGGGGGAACGGCTCGCCAGCGCCCCGAACCGGCCTGCGTTGAAGTAGGCGAGGAAATCCCCGCCCCCGTCCCGGCGCTTCTCCGGATCGCCGATCACGCCCGCCGCGAAGATGCCGCGATGGCGGGTGCCCCATGGCTGCTCCCACAAGGCGGCCAGCTCGGCGCCGGTCTCTGCCACGGGGTTGCCGGGCAGCGCGTTGAGGTCCACCGCCTTCAGCCATGTGCCCGCACTGCTGGCCAGCAGGCCGATCGACAGGGCGCAGGAGAGGATCAGGATCGGCAGCGCCTGGTACTTCGCATCCGTCCGCGGCAGCACGCAGCGGGCGAGGATCCACACCAGCAGCCAGACGAAGACAGCGCCGATGGCAAGCGCCATGAACTGCTCGAAGATCGCCAGGTTCACGTCGGGTGCGGTGAGATAGACGAGGACCAGCGCCGCAAGGGCGCCCGCGACGATGAGCGGCGGCCACCACAGGCTTTTCCGGCGCTGCCAGAGAAGGGCACCGGCCAGCACCACGACCACTCCCGCGAGGATGAGCCGCAAGTGGGCGCTGTCGGCGCGGCCGTTCAGCCATGCGAGCGCGCCGAAGACCAGCAGCAGAAGGCCCAGACCGGCAATCTTCCCTGCCTTCGCCCTCACCACCCGACCTCCTCGCGCGCGACACCGACATCGTAGCCGGCGGCCACACCGACCGTAACCTTCCCGAACTCGAACGCGCCGGTCGGGCCCGGCACCAGGGTGAAATAGGTCAGCAGGACGCGACCGCTCCGCACGCGGATCGACGGCCCCGCGATGGCCGGCGGCGGCTCGAAGCCCGACCCGCGCACCACATCCGCGTCGAACAAGAATTCCGCCCTGTCGGCCCGGTTCAGGCAGAAGGCGACGCGGTCGACGATCTGTTGCGTCGGCAGGCGGCGCCGGGGATCGAGCAGACGCACCGCGCGCATCAGCGCCGACAGGCCACCCCGCCCGGCCGGCCCGCCGTTGAAGCCTTCGAAGGCGATCCCTGCGCCGGGCCCGGCCCCGGCGAAGCCGTTCACCAGGACCCTGCCCTCGGTGCCCTGGGCGGTCCAGGCGAACAAGGGCCCGGTCCTCAGCGTCGCGTGGTAGCCCGCATCCTCCAGGCCGGCCGCCGGGAACACGTCGAACGTGCCGGCCGCAAGGCCGAGAGAATTCCGGACGTTGAGCGCGAAGATCTCGCGGGCGACGTCGGCGGTGCGCTTGCCCCCGGAAGGCTGCGCTGCCGCCGGACGGCCGACGAGCGCGGCCCCGAGAATCCCGGCCATCACGTCACGGCGACGCAGGGTCGCTTCTGCTGCGCTGTCGATGCCGGCGCCCACGATCAGGTCCGCGTCCTCCGCATGATCGCTGGGGACGAGCCCGATCCGCTTCTGCGCGCGGCGTCGGTTCATGGCAGGAAAGTCTCCGCGAACAGAGGCTTGCCGCCAGGAAGCAGATGGAAATCCGCTCGAAAGACGCCGACCCATCCCGTCCGGCCGCCGCGCTCGACGAACCAGGACAGGCGGACGGCGCCGTCGGCCGCATGCTCGATGATTGGCGGCGTCACCTGGTCGATCCTCGGATGCGCGTCGATCAGCCGGTTGCCGGGATCTGGCTGGTAGAGCCACATCAGGCGGCGGACGATGTCCGTCCGGGGTGGTGGACGGAGCCCGATCCCGGCGGCCGCGAGCAGGTCGGTGATCGCGGCGGGATTGCGGGCGCTGACGGTCCGGCCGTCGGCGGCCGCGAACCCGCTCGGCCCGGAGGCCATGCCCGGCCAACCGGCGGACAGCGCAAGGAAGGGCGGCGTTTCCAGCGCATCGTAGGGGTTGTCGGGAAGGCCCGGGTATTGCGGCTGGACGAGGACCGTCTGCCGGGCGATGCCGTAGGCCTTCGCGACGTCGCGCGCGAACGCCTCGCGGGCGCCGGCAAGACCATCGCCGGCCACAGCCGGGGCGATCGGCAAGGCCAGCAGGAGCATGGCGACGACGCGTCTCATGCCTCCGGACGCGCCGCCGCCGAGGCCGATCGATGGTGTCTCTGCCTGTCTCGAGCGAACCGGGCCATTCCAGGATTGTTGCCCATGCCAGCTTGCGCGTGAATAGGCCCAATGGCCTATTGCATTGCCGATGGCGGGCAGGAAGGGCATGACACTTTCCGGTGATCAGTGGGCGTCGTTCAACCGTGCGATCCTCTCGCTCTATGCCCCGTTCGGCATGGACGAACTGCCCGATCGGTTCCTCAGGGCGGTGCGCTTCGTCCTGCCGGGCGACCTGACCCATATCAGCCTGACCCAGCCGGGCCTCGGCGCCGTCGACGCCTTTCTCGACCAACCCGCCCATCAGGCCCTGGCGGATCTGGCCGCCCATCGCGACGATCTTCTGGACATGCCGGGGTTCAAGGACGGCAGCTTCTACCGGGGCGCCGACCGCGGCCCGGTGTCCTATCTGGACTTCATGGGCCGCAAGCGACTGGAGGCCACGGCGCTGTGGGAGTTCCTGTGCCGGCCGCTCGATCTCTCCTGGGATCTCAGCGTCAATTTCCACCGGGCCGGCGAGGTCTTCTTCACCATCAGCACAAGCAGGAGCCGGCGCCGGCACGATGCGGCGGAGCGCGCGCTGCTGGCGATGCTGCAGCCGCACCTCCGCCAGCGCTTCCTGCTGGCCGCGATGGCGGAACCGGACCATCCGCTGCTGCACACCACCCCCGCGGGCCAGGGCGGGCCGGCCGGACACATCGTCTGCGACCGGGACGGGCGGCTCCTGTTCGCTCCGGAGACGACGCTGGAGGGCTTGCGCCGGGCCGGAATCCGGCACGGGCAGCTATTGCCCGACGAATGGCTCCGCTGGATCAGGAACGGTCCGGCCGATCGGGACCACCCCGGCGTGGGAACCGGGCTGCGCCTCCGGGGGGCGACCGGCGATGCCCACCTGCATCACCTCGGCGACAGCGCGACCGGCGAGCACCACCTTCTCGTGCGGCTGCCGGCGGAGGCCCCGGGCTCGCTGACCGCCCGCGAACAGGAGGTCGCCCTCTGGCTCACCCGGGGCAAGACCAACCGGGAGATCGCCGCGATCCTCGCGGTGAGCCCCTCGACGGTGAAGCACCATGTCGCCAGCATCCTCGACAAGCTGATGGTCGAGAATCGCACCACGGCGGCGATCCGCCTCCGCTCGATGTTCGGCTGACGGGCCGGGAACCAGCCGGCGGCCTACACCCCGACCTGCTGGTCCTCCGGCGTGCCGTGGGCGGCCTCGAAGGCGCGGACCTCGTCGAGGCCGAGCAGCGTCACATAATCGGTGAAGCTGGCGAGCGGCACCGGCATGCCGCGCGGGTCGCCGGTCTCGCGGATGTGGCGCAGCGCGGCGCGGATCGCCGGGATGGCCGCGAAGGTGGCCTGGCCCGGATAGATCGCCAGCGCGAAGCCGAGCCGGGTCAGCTCCGCCTGGGTCAGGATCGGCGTCCGGCCGCTGGCGGACGCGTTGTACATGGTCCGGGCCGGCAGGCGGCCGATCGTCTCCAGCTGCTCCAGGCTGGTCGGCGCCTCGACGAAGAGGATGTCGGCCCCGGCCTCGCCATAGAGCGCGACCCGGTCGAGGGCGGCCTGGAAGCCCTCCACGGCCAGCGCGTCGGTGCGGGCGATGACCAGGAAATCCGCGTCCTTGCGGGAATCGACGGCGGCCTTCACCTTGGCCGCCATCTCGGCCGCCGGGATGACCCGCTTGCCGGCCAGGTGGCCGCAGCGCTTGGGCCAGACCTGGTCCTCCATCTGGATGGCGGCGACGCCGGCCCGCTCGTAGTCCTGGATCGTGCGGCGGACATTGACCGGGCCGCCATAGCCGGTGTCGGCGTCGGCGATGGTCGGCAGGCCGCCCGCATCGACGATGCGGGCCGCATTGTCGACCATCTCGCTCATGGTCAGCAGGCCGACATCGGGCAGGCCGAGGCGCACCGCCGTGGTGGCGTCGCCCGACATGTAGACCGCCTCGAACCCCGCCTCGGCGACCAGGCGCGCGGAGAGCGCGTCCGCCACCCCGGGCGCGGCCAGCACCTGCGGCCGGTCGAGGAGCGCCGCCAGCCGGCGGCCGGGGCCGCTCATGGCGCCGGCGTCGCGACTGCCGGCGGCCGGGCCGGGTCGCGCGGCGCATCCTGCCAGGGCACCAGCTCGAGGTCGTCGCGCAGGCAGGCCTTGAGATGGCCCTTGGCCACCTCGCGGAGCGGCGGAACCTCGGCCGCGCAGGCCGGCAGGGCATAGCGGCAGCGGGTGCGGAAGGCACAGCCGGAGGGCGGATTGATCGGGCTCGGGATGTCGCCGGTCAGGACGATGCGCTGGCGGCGGATGGTCGGGTCCGGCACCGGGGCGGCCGAGAACAGGGCCTCGGTATAGGGATGGCGGGGATCGCGGAAGAGGGTCCGGGTATCGGCGATCTCCACCAGCTTGCCGAGATACATGACCGCGACCCGGTCGGAGACATGGCCGACCACCGCCAGGTCATGGGCGATGAAGAGGATGGTCAGGCCGAGCTTGGCGCGGACATCGAGCAGGAGCTTCACCACCTGCGCCTGGATCGACACGTCGAGGGCGGAGACCGGCTCGTCCGCCACCAGCAGCTCCGGCCGCAGCATGAGCGCGCGGGCGATGCCGATGCGCTGGCGCTGCCCGCCGGAGAATTCATGGGGGAAGCGCTCGCCCGAATTGCGCGGCAGCCCGACCATCGCCAGCGCATCCTCGACCCGCTGGGTGCGCTCGGCCGCCGCCATGCCGGGCTCGTGGATGGCGAGCGGCGCGCCGACGATGCGGTCGACCCGCATGCGCGGGTTGAGCGAGGAGAACGGGTCCTGGAAGACCAGCTGCATCTGCCGCCGGAACGGGCGGAGCTGGCTGCGCGTCAGGTGGGTGATGTCGTTGCCGAGGAACCGGATGGCGCCATCGGTCGGGGTGTCGAGGCGGAGCACGGTGCGCCCGACCGTGGTCTTGCCGGAGCCGGACTCGCCGACCAGGCCCAGCACCTCGCCCTTGGCGACCGAGAAGGACACGCCGTCGACCGCGCGGACCTTGTCGCGGCTGCGGCCGAACAGGCCGGAGCCGATCGGGAAGTGCTTGACGAGGCCGTCGACCTCAAGCACGGGCGGGGGAGAGGCGGTCATGCGGGCACCGGTTGGCTGGCGGGCACCCGTCGGCTGACTTCGCGCCAGCGGGCGCAGCGGACGGAATGGTCGGGGTCGGCCGCTTCCAGCGCCGGCACCGCGCCGTCGCAGACGGTCGGCTGGAAATGGGCGCAGCGCGGGTGGAAGGCGCAGCCGGGCGGCATCGCCGTCGGATCCGGCACGTTGCCGGGAATGGCGTGCAGTTCCTCGTGCACGCCGCCGGCCATGTCGAGCCGCGGGACCGAGCGCAGCAGGCCCTGGGTGTAGGGCATCAGCGGCTGGCCGAAGAGCGGGACGACCGGCGCCTGTTCGACGATGCGCCCGGCATACATGACCAGGACCCGGTCGGCGACCTCCGCCACCACCCCCAGATTGTGGGTGATGAAGACGATCGACATGCCGGTCTGGCGCTGGAGGCGCTGCATCAGCTCCAGGATCTGCGCCTGGATGGTGACGTCGAGGGCGGTGGTCGGCTCGTCGGCGATCAGCAGGCCGGGCTTGCAGGCGAGCGCCACCGCGATCATCGCCCGCTGCCGCATCCCGCCCGAAAGCTGGTGTGGGAAGCTGTCGATGCGGCGCCGGGGCTCCGGGATGCCGACCAGGTCGAGCAGCTCCACCGCCTCGGCCAGCGCCGCGCGGCGCGAGATGCGGCGATGGAAGACGATGCCCTCGGCCACCTGGGCACCGATCGTGTGCACCGGGTTCAGGCTGGTCATCGGCTCCTGGAAGACCATGGCGATCTCGGTGCCGCGGATCTCGCGGATCTCGGGATCGCTCGCCGCCAGCAGGTCGACGGTGGCGCCGTTGCGCCGGCGCAGCAGGATCTGCCCGCCGATGCGCGTCCCCCCCGCCTTGCCGATCAGCCGCATGATGGCGAGGCTGGTGACGCTCTTGCCCGAGCCGGACTCGCCGACCAGCGCCAGCGTCTCGCCGGGACGGACGTCGAAGCTGACCCCGTTGACCGCCGCCACCCGGCCGGTCTGGCCGCGGAACTCCACCGTCAGGTCGCGCACCTGGAGCAGCGGTCCCTCGCCGCTCGTCGCCAGGCCGCTGGCGTTCACGCCGGGGGCGCTCACGACAGCTCGCTCCGCGGGTCGAGCGCGTCGCGCAGCCCGTCGCCCAGGAAGTTGAAGCTGGACACCGCCAGCGTGATCATCAGCCCGGGCAGGAGCGCCAGCCACGGCGCCGTCGTCAGGTACTGCTGCGCCTTCTCCAGCATGTTGCCCCAGCTCGCGACCGGCGGCTGGATGCCGTAGCCGAGGTAGCTGACATAGGATTCGAGCAGGATCGCCCGGGCGATGATCAGGGTGGCGGCGACCACGATCGGCGCCACCGCGTTCGGCAGCAGCTCCTTGAACATGATCCAGCGGTCGGGCGCGCCCATGGCCTCGGCGGCGACCGCGAAATCGCGCTCGCGGAGCGCGCGGATCTGGCCCTGGACGACGCGCGCCACCTCCATCCACGCCGTCAGCGCGATGATGAGGGTGATGGTGACGATGCCGGGGCTGACCAGGGCGGCCAGCGTCAGCAGCAGGAAGATGGTGGGGAAGCACAGCACCGCATCGACGAAGCGCATCAGAACGGTGCCGATCGCCCCGCCGTAGAAGCCGGCCACCGTGCCAACGACGGTGCCGACGGTGACCGCGATCACCATGGCGCAGAAGCCGATGGTGAGCGAGATGCGGCCGGCCATCAGCAGGCGTGCCAGCATGTCGCGGCCGAGCTCGTCGGTGCCGAGCAGATGGGCGCCGGCGAACGGCTCGCGGAAGCGGGCGCGCATGTTGAGCTGGAACTGGTCGAAGGGGACCAGGCTGGGGCCGACCGCGCAGGCCAGGACCAGCAGCAGGATCACCACCAGCCCGAACATGGCCAGGCGATGGCGGGTGAAGCGGCGCAACGTGCGGTAGCGGGTCGAGCGGCGCAGCGTCTGGCCGCCATGGGCGGCGATGGCGGTATCCGCGGTCATTGCAGCCGGATCCTCGGGTCGGCGACGACGTAGAGCACGTCTGCCAGCAGGTTGCCGATGATGACCAGGATGGCCGTGAAGGTGAGCAGCCCCATCACCACCGGATAGTCACGGTAGCCGATCGAATCGAGGAACAGCCGGCCCATGCCGGGCCAGGTGAAGACCGTCTCGGTCACCAGGGCGCCGCTCAGCAGCGTCGGCACCTCCAGGCCGGCGATGGTGATCATCGGCAGGAGCGCGTTGCGCAGCACGTGGCGGACCAGGACGATCCGCTCCGACACGCCCTTGGCGCGCGCGGTGCGGACATAGTCCTGGTTGATCACGTCGAGCATCGAGGAGCGCATGAAGCGGCTCCAGATCGCCGTCGTCACCAGCCCCAGCACCATGGACGGCCCGATCAGGTGGTGCAGGAAGACGATGAGGGATTCGTTGCCGACCGGCGATATGTTGCCGGGCGGCAGCCAGCCGAGCTTGACCGAGAAGACGTAGATGACCATCAGCCCGAACCAGAAGGTCGGGATCGAGAGCGCGATCATCGCCCCCACGGTCACCAGCTGGTCGAAGAAGGAATAGCGCCGCACCGCCCCGACCACGCCGATGAAGCCGCCGACCAGGACTGCGATCAAGGTGGCGGTCACCATCAGCTGCAAGGTGGCGCCGAGGCGCGAGCCGATCACCAGCAGCACCGGGGTGTCGTCGCGATAGGAACGGCCCCAGTCGCCGGTCAGCAGGCGGCCGAACCATTCCAGGTACTGGACCGGCAGCGGCCGGTCGAGGCCCATCTGCGCCGTCAGGCGCTGCAGGTCCTCGTCGGTCATGCCGGGGGTGTTGGTGAACTGCGACAGCGGGCCGCCCGGCGTCAGGTGCAGGAGCGCGAACCCGATCATCGAGACGATCCACAGCAGCACGATGCTCTGGGCGAGCCGGCGCAGGAGGAAGCCGCTCATGTCCCCCTCCCCGCCTTGGCGGACTTCCGCGCCATGGCCGGCGCCGGCCTGCCCAGCGGGCTCACGAGGCCCAGTACCAGGTGTTGATGTTCCAGCAGTTGGAACGGTAGTTGACGTTCGGCTCGTAGCCGACGAGCCCGCTCTTCACGCCCTCGATCATGCTCCACTGGTAGATCGGCAGGAGCGGCAGGTCGGCGCGGACCATCTCCTGGACCTTGAAGTAGTTGGCCTTGCGCTTCGCCCGGTCGACCTCGTTCTGGCTCGCCTTGAGGAGCGCGTCGACTTCGGCGTTGGAGTATTGCGAGGTATTCTGGCCGGTGCCGGTCTTGGCGCTGATCGAGGCGCTGCTCAGGCGCTCGGACGGATCGGGGTCGGAGCCGACCGAGTAGACCGAACCCGCCATCGCCGTGTCGAACTGCCCCTTGCGCCAGAAATCGCCCCACATGACGGCCGGCGGGAAGTTCTTGATGGTGACCTTGACGCCGATCTGCTGCCAGCCCTGCTGCAGGAACTGCTGGGTCTGCTCGCGCAGGTGGTTGCCGGCCGTGGTCGAGGTGGTGAAGTCCAGCTTCATGCCGTTCTTCTCGCGCACGCCGCCGGCACCCGGCTTCCATCCGGCATCGTCGAGCAGCTTCTTCGCCCGCGCCACGTCGTAGCTGTGCTTCGGCAGGTTGGGGTTGTAGCCCCAGGATTCCTGCGGCAGGTAGGTCTCGGTCGGACGGGGAACGTCGTAGAAGATGTCCTTGATGATGGTCGCCTTGTCCATGCCGTAGTAGAGCGCCTGGCGGACGGCCAGTTCCTTGAAGTATGGCCGCTCGTTGTTGAGCACGATCGCCTCGATGAAGGGCAGCGGCGCCGCCGTGACCTTGCGGCCGGCGTACTTCTTCGCCTCGTCGTAATTGTCGGCGGTGATGCCCTGCAGGCCGATATGGTCGATGGCGCCGGTCTGGAACTGCGTCTTCAGGACCGTGAGGTCCGGGATGTACTTGAAGATCAGCTTCTCGATGAACGGCCCCTCGCCGTAGAACTTGTCGTTCGCTTCCAGCACGATGTGGTCGCCCGGGCGCCGCTCGACCCACTTGAAGGGCCCGGTGCCGACCGGCTTGTTGTTGAAGGGCGAGTCCTTGGGGTCGCCGCCCGCGCCCAGGATGTGCTTGGGCACGATGTAGGTCCAGGCCAGGACCGAGAAGTAGGGCGCGAAGAACGTCTCCATGCGCCAGGTGATCTCGGTCGGGCTGACGATCTTGATGTCGCGGACCAGGTTGTGGCCCGAGCGCAGCATGGCCGGGAAGCTGGTGTCGTTGATCAGGTCGAGCGTGTACTTCACGTCCTCGGCCGAGAACGGCGCGCCGTCATGCCAGGTGACGCCCGGACGCAGCTTGATCCGCCACTGCAGGCCGTCGGCCGACACGCCGCCATTCTCGACGGTCGGGATCTCGGTCGCGAGCTGGGGCACCAGATTGCCCTTGGCGTCGATCGACCAGAGCGGGCTGAACAGGTTCATGTGGACACCCTCGTCCACCTCGATGCGGGCCCGCAGCGGGTTGAACACGGTCGGCTCCTGCGAGATGCCGACCACGACCTGGCCCTTGCGGGTCCCCTTGGGCGGCCGCGCGCCCTGCGCCCAGGCGGCACTGCCCGGCAGCGCCGTCGCCGCGGCGCCGGCCGCGGCCAGTTGCAGGAACCGCCGCCGCGGCAGGATCAGCCCGGAAGCGGGCTTGCTGGGACCATCGGGATGCCGGGGCATGGAGAACCTCTTCTGTTCGGGGTCGTCGTGTTCTGGTTGGGTGTGGGACGAGCCGCCTGACGACGGCCGCCCGTCCCGGATGCGTCGGCTACCGGGCGGCCAGCACCCCGTCGCGCTCTTCCTGCCAGGATCTGGCGCTGGGGAAGGTGCCGGATGGCTGGCCGGGCTTCAGCACCGTCTGCTCGCGGCGCCGCTTCTCCTGGGCCGCGGTCATCTCGGCCAGGTACTTCGACGGCAGTTCCATGAAGGGCCGGCGGTTCTGCAGCCAGTTGGTGGTGTCGGCGTCGGTCAGGAACAGCTGGTGGGCCAGCCTGGCCGGCCATTCGTCGACCCGCAGCCACAGGCGCAGCAGGTGCCGGCGCCGGGCCACGTCCGGATGGTCCTCGTAGTTGGTCCGGGCGTGCATGATGGTGCGGTTGTTGAGGAACTGGATGTCCCCTTCCTCGAAATTCATGTCGAGGAAGAACTCCTCGGACCGCGCGATCCGCTGCAGCTCGTCGTAGGCCTCGATCTCGACCGGATCCAGGGTCACCCCGCCCATCTGCACGGCGTAGCGCAGGTTGCCCGAATCGAGAACGCCGGTCAGGCGCCCGTCGGTCTGGGTCATGACCGGGATGCGCTCGGCGCTGAGCGGCGCGGTCACCGCGTACTTGGCGTCCATCTCGTGGTGATGGTTGTAGTAGCCGCGATAGAGCACCTCCAGCAGGTCCGGCCGCGTATCCAGCAGCTGGTTGTGCACCGCCGACAGGCTGACGATGCGGCTGGCGCCGCCCGACAGCGCACGGCGCAGGCACATCAGCGAGACGATGTCGCAGGCGGACGTGTCGATGTGGAAGTGCTGGCCGCCGCCGGCATTGTAGCCCCGCACCTTCTCGACCACGTCGCTGATGTCGATGACGCTGCCGAGCAGCTGGCCGTACCAGGACTGGGCGACCGGGCGACCGAGATGGACGCCGAGCCCGACATAGATCCGCGCCATCTCGTCGGCCGTGTAGCGATCGCGGGGGAAGCCGCGCATCAGCACCACGCCGCGCCCGTCCAGGAGTTCGTCGCGCAGGCCGAGCAGGGCCTGCCCCATGTCCGGCAGCGGGAAGGTCTCGCGGCTGATCTCGGCGATGTCGCGATCGCCGCACGCCTTCAGCGCGCCATCGATCTCCGCCACCTCGTCGTCGGTGAAGCGGTGCATCATCTCGGTCCGGTAGTCGATCTCGGACCCTTTCCACGCCGCGCGTGTCGCTATCCTCGGCATGTCCACGACACTACTCCCAAATCGCTCGATCGGTTGGTCCATTCGGTGTGCACACGGTATGCCAGCCTGGGCGGTCCCGCCCGCGGCAATTTGCCGGCCGGAGCGGGCACGACCCTCAGCCGGCGGCCGCCCGGTCGCGCTCCTCGTGCCAGCCGCGGGCGCTGGGCGAACGCCCGGCGGTGACCGCCGGCGGCAGCACCGTCTTCTCGCGCCGACGGCGTTCCTGCATGGCGGCCATTTCGGCCAGATAGCGGCTCGGCAGCTCCATGAAGGGGCGCCGGTTGGTCTCCTGCCAGTGGCGGCAATCCATGTCGTTGAGGAAGACCTGGTGGGCCGGCCGGGCCGGCCAGTCGTCGACGCGCAGCCACAGGCGCAGCAGATGCCGCCGCCGGGCGACGTCCGGATGGTCCTCGTAGTTGGTCCGGGCGTGCATGATGACCCGGTTGTTGAGGAACTGGATGTCCCCTTCCTCGAAATTCATGTCGAGGAAGAATTCCTCGGAGCGGGCCAGGCGCTGCAGCTCGTCATAGGCCTCCATCTCCGGGTCGGACATGGTGATCCCGCCCTGCTGCACCGCGTAGCGCAGGCTGCCCGAATCGATGACGCAGGTGAGCCGCCCGTCGCGCTGGGTGAAGACCGGGATGCGCTCGGCGCTCTGCGCGGGGAACAGCGAATGCTCCGCATCCATCTCGTGGTTGCGGAAGTAGTAGCCGCGATAGAGCACCTCCAGCAGGTCCGGCCGCGTATCCAGCATCCGGTTGTGGATGGCCGAGACGCTGACGATGCGGCTGGCGCCACCCGACAGCGCCCGGCGCAGGCACATCAGCGAGACGATGTCGCAGGCCGAGCCGTCGATGTGGAAGTGCTGGCCGCCGCCGGCATTGTAGCCCCGCACCCGCTCCATCACGTCGCTGATGTCGATGACGCTGCCGAGCAGCTGGCCCTGCCAGGACTGCGCCACCGGCTGGCCCAGATGGGCGCCGAGTCCGACATAGACCCGGGCCATCTCGTCGGCGGAATAGCGCTCGCGCGGGAAGCCGCGCATCAGCACCACGCCGCGCCCGTCCAGCAGCTCGTCACGCAGGGCCGCCATCTTCGCCGCCATGCCCGGCAGCGGGAAGGTGGCCGGCGTGATCTCCGGAATGTCGCGCTCGCCGCAGGCCTGGAGCGCGGAATCGATCTCCGCCACCTCGGCATCGGTGAAGCGGTGCATCATCTCGGTCCGGTAGTCGACCTCGGACCCTTTCCAGGCCGCCCGGCTCGTGATCCTCTCCATAGGCACCCGATCGATCCTCCAGCTGCATCGGGCGCTGCCGCCCCTCGGGATCGATGGTGCCACCGTCCGATCGCGCCAAGCAAGCGATCAAGATTTCGGCGTATTCCGCCCGTGGCACGGCCTGCTGGCCATCCCGGCGACTAGCGCTGGCCGATGCAGAGCTTGGCGGTGAGGCGGTTGATGGTGCTGCCGGATATGGCCAGGCCGGTCGAGAAATGATGGGCCAGGGGCAGCTCGATGAAGCCGGTGTCGATCCCTTCGGCGATGCAGCGCCTGGCGAAGCTGGCCGACTGCTGCCGCCAGGCCGGCGATTCCCGGGCACCAACGGCGACGATGAGCGGCAGGCCGAGCCACCGGACCCGCGCGATCGGGCTGTTGCGGCGGGCCGCGTCCTCGTCCAGGCGGATGTCGCGGTTGACCGAGATGCGCAGGACCGGCGCCAGGTCGTAGATGCCGCTGACGAGGCAGGCGCCGTCGACCCCCGTGCCGCCGCGGCCGAACAGGGCCATGGCGACCAGGTGCGCACCCGCCGAGGAGCCGGCCAGCACCATCCGGCGCGGCCGCAGGCCGAGGCGCGCCAGCCCGGGCCGGCACCAGCCGACGGCGTCCGCGACCTGGCGGACGATGGTGTCCAGCGTCACCGCCGGGCAAAGGTCGTATCCGACCAGGACCGTGGCGATGCCCTGGGGCCGCATGGTGGCGGCCAGGCCGGAGAACTGCTCCTTGCCCAGGGCTCGCCAGAACCCGCCATGGACGAAGACGAGGACGGGCGCCTCCAGGTCGTCCGCGGGAAAGACGTCTACGGACTGCCGGGGACCGTCGCCGTAGCGGACGTCGAAGAAGGCCGGACATTCGGCGCGGGCCGCCCGGCTCGCCGCCGCGGCCCGGTCCAGGTAGTGCTGGAAGTCCGGCACGGTGACGCGCGGGTTGAACTGCCGCTCCAGCTCATCGTCAAAGGGTAAACCTCCCTGGTCCATGGCCACTCGTCCGGTAGGCGCCTACTTGATGGCGATCGGGTTGATCGGCGCGCCGACCGCGCCCGTCATCGGCAGGGGCGGCGCGAAGAACTGGAAGTCGTACTGACCGTCGGCAGCGCAATCCGCAGCCAGGGCGTCGAGGTCGAAGATTTCCCCAAGCAGTAGCCCCATATAGACCAGCGCGACGATATGGAAGGGCTGGAAGACGTCGTCCGTCTGGTTCGGGCGGACCTCGGCACCCCAGGTATCCGTGGCCACCCCGGCCAGGTCATGGCGCCGGATCCATTCCGCGGCGTCGATCGCCAGCCCCGGCGCATTGCCGCCGGCATAGTCGCCCCAGCGCCCGGCCGCATGACAGGCGCTGATGGCGCCGGTCCGGACCAGGACGATGTCGCCCGAGCCGATGGCGACCCCCTGGGCCGCGGCGCATTCCTCCAGATGCCGGGCGAAGATCGCCTCGCCCGGGTCGAGCCAGTCCCGCCCGCACCAGCGCGGCAGGTCGAGCAGCACACCGCGGCTGGCGATGCGGTCCTTCCAGACCTCGATGCCGCAATGGGTCGTCCCCCAGCTCGCGACCTTGTCGGCCGAGAAGCCGTTGTACATGCGGTTGTCGTGGATGCAATGGGCGAGCGCGTCCCACTGCGTGCCCGCCTGGGACGGCAGCACCCAGACGTCGTCGGTGAAACGCGAATGGCATTCGTGGGTGTAGCGCGGCAGGCGGCGGATCGCGTCAGTGGCGATGTCGTTGCCGTCCCGGGTCATGAACAGCATCGGGTTGAAGCGCGCGGTCAGTCCGGTCTGCGGCCCCTGCTGGTTGAACGGAACCGCCAGCGAGAACTGCCGGCCCGTGCGGATGCAGGCAGCCCCCTCCCGCACCTTGGCGGGGGTGATCAGGTTGACGGTGCCGACCTGGTCTTCCGCCCCCCAGCGGCCCCAGTTGCTGAGCCTCTGCGACAGGGCGAGGACGTCCTCGATCGTCGCGCTGCGATTCGCGGCCTCGATCGTGCTGGGAAGTCGGATCATGGAGTGCTCCGGAAAGGATTGCCTTGCGCGTGCGGCAGGGTCGGCGGGGAAGGTCAGGAGCGGTCGCCGGGACCGAGATAGGCCGCCATCTCGAGCTCGAGCCGCGTGCCCGCGAACGGCGATGCGCCGGTGATGGGCACGATCGTGGTCGCGGGCGGGCGACCGGCGAACCGGTCGGCGATCACCCCTTCCAGCGCCGGTCCGTCCCCCGCATGGCAGAGGTAGACCGTCTGGTGCACGCCGTCGGCGAGGCTGCCGCCATAGGCCGCCATCGTCTGCTCGTAGAGCGAGTAGATGTAGTGGGCCTGGGGCAGGATCGGTGCCGTCGGGTAGGGCCTGCCGAAGGCCAGTCGGTGGCGCGGCGCCTCCAGCCGCTCGGCACGGTCGACCAGCGTCCAGGCCCGGGTGTCGATCGGCACCTCGCCCGCCGCGAACAGGTAGGGGCCGGCCTTGATCGCCCCGAAGTAGGAGTTGGAGATGCCGTGGATCGGTACCCGGATGTCCTTCCGCATCCCGCTCTCGGGCAGGATCGCGACGATCCGGCCGGCGATCTCCGCACCCGGAACCCCGAGGCCGGAGGTCGGGAAGCAGGTCAGCAGGTAGTCGCCGGTATGCTCCATGATGCGGCGGGTGACCGAGCCGTCGGCGAATACCCGCATCGGCCGGCGCATCCAGTTCATGTGATAGAGGGTCGACTTCCAGTCGACGCCGAAGGCGGTGAGGATGGCCAGCAGATGCTCCCACATGACCGCCTGCTGCAGGAAGAACGGCAGGTGCAGGCGCGTCGCCTGCTGCGCCAGCGGCCCGAGCAGCGCCGCCGCGCGCGGCGAAAGCTGCCGGCCGGCGATGACGGGCTCGCCGGTCGCCGGGTCGGCGCCGGCCAGCTGCGAGGAGAAGAGGAAGCCGCCCGCCTTCGTCACCGTCGGGAAGGGCGCGGTCAGCGGCTCCAGCCCGGCCACCCAGGCATGCTCGGTGCGGCCGGCGTCGACCGACAGGGCCACGCAGTCCATCTGCACCAGGATCTCGGGATCGGAGCCCTCGTTGCGCGCCTCGACGACCTCGCCCGAGCACAGGTCGTCGCCGAAGAACCGGCGCAGCAGGTCGAGAACCGGCCCCTCGTCCGCCACGTCATGCAGAAAGACGCGGATATGGACGACGTGGCGGATCGAGGACCCCGTGCGTTCCAGGGTCTGCTGCAGGTTCAGCAGCACCCGCCATGTCTGCGCCCGCAGCCGGCCGGCCACGACCTCGGTGAAGAGCACCGAGGCGCGCAGCGACGCTGCCGCATCCCCGGGCAGGTCGGCGGTGCCCAGCACCAGGCGCCCGGTCGCCGGGTCGTGCGGCGTGTGGCCGCCGACGAAGACGAGCGCCCCCGCCTTCCGGGCGGCCGGCCAAGTGGTCCCCTCGCCGCCGCCCGACGGCGGCGCGTCCTCGATCCTCATCGCCCGATCCTCGATGGGTAGGGTTAAGCTCTGTGCCGGTGGCCCGGTCGCGGGCCTATTCCAGCGTCCGCTGGTCGCCCAGGTCCTTGCCGCCATGGGCCTGGACGACCCAGGCGGCCCCCCGCTCGACGACGGGCAGGCCCTCCAGGGCATTGACGATGTGGAACATCGTCGGCAGCTGCTCCCAGGTCGAGCGGCGAAAGGCGTGCGTGCCCTGCCCGCGCCATGCCCGGTCGACGACCGACCGGCTGCCGGCGGCCGGGGTGAAGGTCACCGCCGCGATATCGGCCTGGCCGGGGGTCCCGGTCCGCGGCACGTACTTGAAATGCAGCAGGCCGTCGTTGCGCACGCCCACCGCGGCGGCGGCCACCGCTGCGGCCGGCACCTCGGCCAGGTCCCAGGCATCGAGCGTGAAGAACTCGTGCCCGAGCCACAGGGCGTTGTGGGACCGGCGCCCGCGCAGCACCCGCGGGTCGGGGATCTCGCAATAGAGCTTGCTGAAGCCGAGCTCGTCCCGGCCGCTCAGGATCGGGTCGGACAGGTTCTCCCACAGGATCGACAGGAAGCTCCCGACCACATGGTCGCGACGGCCGCGGAACTCCGCCGGGAAGCGCACGCCCAGCATGTTGTAGCCGCGGCCGGCCAGCCATTCGAGCTCGGTCAGGTAGGTGATCTCGATCGTCACCAGCGGCTCCCCGACCAGGGCCAGACCGGGTGGCAGCAGGGCCTCGAGCGCCGCCGGCTCGGTGCGGAAGCCAAGGCTGACCGTGGTGCGCCGCGGGCTGTCCGTCCAGTCGAAGGTCTGGCCGTCCGGTCCCTGTCGCGGCCCCGCCGTCGGCCCGAAATGGGCCGGCATGCGATAGAGCATCCCTTCCTTGAACCGGTGGGCCATTCCAGCCTCGCTCTCGATCTCGTTGTTGGGCACGGATTTTTCAGTCCCTGGCATCGCCCAGGCGGGCGCGGGCCCGGCGCTGCAGGATCTCGCTGCCGGCGAAGGCGAGGACCGAGATGCCGATCAGCAGGGTCGAGACGGCGGCGATGGTCGGGTCGATGCTGCTGCGCAGCTCCGCGAACATCCGCTTCGGCAGGGTCGCCATGTCGCCCCCGGTGATGAACGAGGCGATGACCACCTCGTCGAGCGAGGACATGAAGGCCAGGAAGGCGGCCGCCCCGATCGAGAAGCGGATCTGCGGCAGCACCACGGTCATGAAGGCGAACACGCGTGAGGCACCAAGGCAGCGGGCGATCATCTCCTGCCGCAGGTCGAAGTTCTTCAGCCCGGCCGCCACCGTCAGGAAGACGAAGGGCAGCGCGTGCATGACGTGCGCGGCGACCAGCCCGGTCATCGTGTTGGTCAGGCCGAAGCGGGCGAACAGGAAGAACACGCCCACCCCGACCAGGATGATCGGCACGATCAGCGGGCTCATCATCATGGCCCAGAAGAACAGGGCGAACCTGCCGCCGCGCAGGCGCAGGGCCCAGGCGGCGAGCGTGCCGATCGGGGTCGCGATCAGCATCGTCAGCAGGGCGGCCCAGAACGACACCGCGGTGGCGGATCGCCACTCCACGGATTCGAAGTAGCTGCGGTACCAGCGCAGCGACCAGTTGCGCGGCGGGAACTGCAGGGTGCTGGTGTCGGAGAACGACATCGGCACGATCAGGACGATCGGCAGCACCAGGAACAGCAGGCACAGGCCGGCGATGGCGAACAGCCAGGCCCGCCGCCAGGCGGGAACCAGCCTGTCGGAAGGCGCGCTCATCGGGCGTCGAACCGCTGGCCGCCGCGCAGGCCGAAGACGGCCTTGCCCGCCCACAGCACGAGCAGCGTCAGGACCAGCAGGGCGATGCCGAGCGCGCTGGCCGCGCCCCATTGCGGGTTGAACAGCAGCACCGTCTCGACCAGCATCGCCCAGGTGACGACGCGCCCGCCGCCCAGCACGGCCGGCGTGACGTAGAAGCCGAGCGACAGGACGAACACCGTGATGCCGCCGGCGGCGATGCCGGGGGTCGCCTGCGGCAGGGTGATGGTCAGGAAGCGGCGAACGGGCGAGGCGCCGAGCGTGGCGGCGGCGGCCACCAGGCTGCCGTCGAGCGCGCGCAACGCGCCGTAGATCGGCAGGATCGCCAGCGGCACCAGGACGTGCAGCATGCCGATCACGGTGCCGACCTCGTTGTAGACGAGCCGCAGTGGCTGCTCGACGATACCCGTCTCGACCAGCCAGGTGTTGATCAGGCCGCGCCGCTGGAGCAGCAGCATCCAGGCGTAGGTGCGGACCAGGATCGAGGTGAAGAAGGGCATCAGGACCAGCAGCATGCACAGATCGGCAAGCCGACGCGGCATCAGGGAGATGCCGTAGGCGGTCGGGAACGCGACCAGCAGGGCGAGCGCGGTGACGATCGCCGCGATGCGGAAGGTGCGAAGCAGGTAGCCGAGGTTGTTGGGGTCGCCGAGCTGCCCGTAATGCTCCAGCGTCCAGCCGGCCTCGTTCTGGAAGGACACCCAGGCCATCCAGGCGATCGGCACGTAGAGCACCATCAGCACGACGAGTGCGGCCGGCAGGGCGAGCGCGATCGGCAGCAGCCGGTTCACGGCCGCCTGGCCGAGGCCGCGCGAGGGCGGCGGATGGGCCGCGGCGGTCATGCCTTCACCAGCTCGGCGTCCTGGCGGCGCAGGCCGAGACGCATCGCGGTGCCGGGCGCCGGCACTGCGATGCCGTCGAGGGACGGCTGGCGCAGGTGGAACTCGGACCCGTCGGGCAGGGCCACGATCGTGACCGTCGCATCGCCGCGGTAGGACGTCGCCCGGACGACGCCGTCGAAGACGACGGCCTCGCCGAGCGCCGGGTCCGATCCTGCCGACGCCGGCAGCGGCACCAGCAGCTCGGGCCGCACGACGAGGCAGACGTCGTCCGCCTCGGCCGGGCGGCGCGTCGGCACGGCGATGCCGTTCCAGCAGGCGACGCCGCCCTGCACCGTGACCGGGAGCAAGTGGGAGCGGCCGATGAAACCCGCCACGAAGCGCGAGTTGGGCTGGGCATAGACGTCGCGCGGCGCGCCCTGCTGGACGATGCGGCCGCGGTCCATGATGGCGATGTGGTCGGAGAGCGCCAGCGCCTCCTCCTGGTCGTGGGTGACCATGATCATGGTGGTGCCGAGCCTGAGGTGGAGCTGGCGCAGCTCGATCTGCATCTCCTCCCGGAGGTTGCGGTCGAGCGCGGACAAGGGTTCGTCCAGGAGCAGCACCGGCGGGGCGAACACCAGCGCCCGGGCGAGCGCGATCCGTTGCTTCTGGCCGCCCGAAAGCTGATCGACCTGGCGGTCGCCATATCCGGCCAGGCGGACCAGCTCCAGTGCCCGTTCGATCGCCGGGATCCCCTGCGCCGCGCGCATGCCGCGCGTGCGCAGCGGATAGAAGATGTTGTCGCGCACGTTCATATGCGGAAAGAGCGCATAGTTCTGGAACACGACACCGAGCCCGCGCTTGTGCGGCGGGGCGTGTTCCAGTCGCCGCCCGCCCACCGTGATGGTCCCGGCATCGAGCTCCACCAGGCCGGCCAGGGCCATCAGCAGCGTCGTCTTGCCGGAACCGGACGGGCCGAGCAGGGTGACGAAACTGCCGCCGGCCACATCCAGGTCGACCCTGTCGAGCGCCCGCACCGCGCCATAGCTCTTGCGCAGGCCGGCCATGCTGAGGGCCTCGCCCGCCGGGGTATCCCCCCTGCCCGCAGGGGGGCCGGGGGCAATGGAGGGGGCCGCGCTCATCGGGCGCTGATGAGGGCTTTGTAGCGCTGGTTCAGCTCGCTCAGGACGGGCGTCCACCAGTTCGCATCGAGAACGAGTTGGTTCGTCATGTTGGCCGGCAGCGAGCTCAGCTTCTGCGCGCGCTCGGCCGGGATGAGCCCGAGCTCGAAGATCCGCGCGTTGGTCGGCGACATGTCGGAGGTCTGGGCAATGCGCGCGTTCATCTCCGGCTTGACGATCTCGGCGATCATGCGCATCGCCAGGTCGCGCTTGGGCGTTCCGTTCGGCACGACCAGGCAGTTGATGTCGACGATCGCCTGGTTGAGCGTGAAGGCGAGCGGGAAGCCGTCGCGGATCAGTTCGTGCACCCGGTTCTCGAACAGCGGCAGCATGTCGACCTCGCCGTCCTTCAGCAGCTGCACCGCGACCGCGCCGTTGGCGTAATAGGTGGCGATGTGCGGCCGCAGCTCCGCGATCTTGCGGAAGGCGCGATCGACGTCGATCGGGTAGACCTGGGCCGGCGGCACGCCGTCGGCCATGGTCGCGATCTCCAGGCTGAAGGTCGCCCGGGCGTCGAACCCGCGGGGGCCGGGAAACGCCTTGACGTCCCAGAAGTCGGCCCAGGACTTGGGCTCCTTGCCTTTCAGCTGTTCCTTGTTCCAGGCCAGCACGGTGGAATATTGCAGCACGCCCACCGTGCGCTCCGTGACCATGTGCGCGGGAATGCCGGCCGCGTCGATGACCGAGTAGTCCAGCGGCTGGACCAGCTTCTCCCGGGCGACCGTGGCGCAGCTCGATCCGGCGAGCAGGACGACGTCCCAGTTGGTCTTGCCGCCCTGGACGTGGGCGCGAACGTCGGCCGCGGTGCCGACGATGTCCATCGACAGCCGCAGCCCGAGCTTCTGGGCGGCCGGCCGGAACCAGGCATCGCCCGTCTGCTTCTGGTACTGGCCGCCGAAGGCGGCGACGGTGATCGTCTCCTGCGCCGAACCGACGCCCGGGGCGGCGAGTAGCAGCGTAGAAAGCAGCGCAATCGACCTCGTGTTCATCGCTACGGTCCCTTCCGTGCTGGTCGCGTGGTCTCAGATCCCGGCCGGCAGGCGCGGGCCGAGCAGGCGCGCAGCGTTGCCGCGCAGGATCGCGGCCTGCTCGGGCTGCGGCAGCCGGCCGATGCCGGGCAGCGCCAGCAACCCCTCGGCATCGCCGATCTCGTAGGGAAAGTCGGAGCCGAACAGGACATGGTCGGCGCCGAAGGTGCGGACGACGAAGGCCAGGACGTCGGGATCGGCCACCACCGTGTCGACATGGAACTGTCGCAGATAGGTGCTGGGCGCCCGGGTGATGTTCTCGCGGCAGCGGGCGTTGGCCTCGTAGCGCGGCGCGCTCCAGCCGAGGTCGATCCGCCCCATCAGGCTCGCGAGCGTGCCGCCGCCGTGGGACAGGACGATCTTCAGGCGGGGGTGGCGTTCCAGCACGCCCGCGAAGACCAGCCGGGCGGCCGCGACGGTCGTTTCCGTCGGCCAGCCCACCAGCGTGCGCAGCGTGAAGTCGCTCTGGGTCGCGCTGAGGGCCGAGCTGGTGGAGTGCATGAAGACCATCAGGTCCATGGCCTCGATCGTCGCGAACAGGTCCTCGAACGCCGGATCGTCCAGCGTGCGCGCCCCGGCCGCCGTGCTGAGGTTGACGCCGAGGAAGCCATGCGCGTCGACCGCGCGCCGCAGCTCGTCCGCCGCATGCTCGGGCTCGCCCAGGGGCGGCACGGCCAGGCCGCCGATCCGCCCTTCGCCGTTGGCGGCCACCCAGGCCGTCGACTGGTTGATGCGACGCGCCAGGTCGACACCGGCCGCCCGCCCGCCGTTGGCGACGAGCGGCGGCGGCGGCCCGACCAGCTGCAGCGACACGTTGCGGCGGCGGAGGCTCTCCAGCCGGCCGGGCAGGTCGTAGATCAGGGGATCGAGGATGCCATAGCCCGCGACCCGGTACTGGTGCGGCCCGATCTCCTCGACCGGCATGCCGAGCCCGGGGGATGCCGCCATCTCGCGCACGAACGCTTCGCTCAGGGCATGGGCATGGACGTCGATGATCATGGTCTCAGTCGATCCCCTCTTCCCGGAGCCGTTCCCGGCCGGCCGCTTCGGCCATTAATTAGTCATACATTCGTCTAACTACTTTGCCGCTGTCAAGCGCCGCACGCGTGGGATTCCGCACGCCGTGTCGTCCGCCGCCCTCGGCGTTATTTCGAGCGGCGCCTCGGGCTGGGCGGGGGTGCCTCGCGCTCCGCCAGGTCGGCGATCGCGGCGACCCCGCCGGCGATGAACGGGATCAGGTAGTCGAACGTGCGGTTGAGGTCGGCGGCGATGGCCATCCGCTTCGTCAGCCGGTCGAGCCTGGGATTGCCGGTGAACGAGGTGACCATGGTGCCGACGCAGAACAGGAATGCCCGGGTCGCGCGCTCCTCGTCGAGCCCGGGCTCGATCCGGGTCAGGGCGGCGATGAACTTCTCCGCGGTGGAGTCGAAGAGCCGCCCCAGCAGCTCCGACCAGCGCCCGGTCGGCCCGACGATGGCGATCAGCCGGCAATAGTGGCGCCACCCCGCGTCCGGCCCGGAGCCGTAGCGCACATAGGGCTCGACGAAGCCGGACAGCAGTTCGCCCACCGTCGGGTTCTGCCGCGCCAGCACCGCGTCGAGGGCCGCCAGACGATCGCGGTTCAGGACCTCGGCCCGCCGTTCCAGCACGCACTCGAACAAGCGGTCCTTGGTGCCGAAGTGATAGGTCATCAGCGCCAGGCCCGCGCCGGCCAGCTGCGTGATGTCGCGGATCGACACCCCGTCGTAGCCCCGCTCGGAGAACAGCTTCTCGGCGGCATCGAGAATGCGGTCACGGGTATCGGTCCGCCGCCGATCGATCGCCGTTACACGCGCATTCGCCATCGCCGTTCCGAACCCATCCTTCCGGCCGGCCGTGCGCGACCGGATGCCGGCATGCCGACCATCTCGCGGAGCGGGTCCGCAAGCGGTCGAGGGATATGGGTCCGGGGATGCCAAGTCAATGCGACGGCCAGACGATGGACGACGATCCCACCGGTCGGGGAAGCGCGGCGGGGCCCATCGTCCAGTCGCCCAGGCCCGCCCGCCGTCCTATTCGTACATCTGTTGCAGCGTCGTGCCGTAGACCTCTCGGATGCGGTGGCGGCGGATCTTGAAGGTCGGGGTCAGGAGGCCGTTCGGGACCGAGAACGGCTCCGCCACCAGGGTCCAGCGACGGACCCGCTCGATCGCCGGCAGGCCGGCATTGACCCGCGCCACCGCCTCGCCGACCGCCTTGCGGAAGGCTTCGTCGTCGACCAGCGTGCGGATGTCCTTGGACTTGCCGTGCTCGGCCGCCCATTCCCCGGCCCGCTCCTCGGACGGCACCAGCAGGGCCACCAGATAGGGCCGGCGGTCGCCATGGACGATCGCCTGGGCGATCAGCGGCTCCAGCGTCAGCAGGCCCTCGATGCGCTGCGGGGCGATCATGTCGCCGCCCGCGTTCTTGATGAAGTCCTTCTTGCGGTCGGTGATGACGAGGTAACCGTCCGCCTCGAGGTGGCCGACGTCGCCCGTGTGCAGCCAGCCGTCGACCACCGCGCGGGCGGTCGCTTCCGGGTCCTGCCAGTAGCCCTTCATGACGTTGGGGCCGCGCACCAGGATCTCGCCGTCCTCGGCGATCCGCACCTCCACCCCGTCGACCGCCGGCCCGACCGTGTGCATGCGGGGCGCGGTCGGGGTGTTGACGGCGATCACCGGCGCGGCCTCGGTCTGGCCGTAGCCCTGCAGCAGGCGCAGGCCGAGTGCCGTGAAGAACAGGCCGACATCGGGGTTGAGCGGCGCGCCGCCCGACACCAGCGCCTTCAGCCGGCCGCCGAAGCGCGCCCGCACCTTGTCGCGCACCAGCCGGTCGACGACCCGGTCCTGGATCTTCTCCCACAAGGTCAGCGACCCGGGGGCGAGCGCCTTCTTGCGGCCGAGTTCGAGGGCCAGGGCGAACAGCCGGCGCTTGAAGGGCTTCTCGCGCTCGATGCCGCGGCGGATGCGCTCGTAGAGCGTCTCGTAGAGGCGCGGCACCGCGGTCATCAGCGTCGGCCGCACCGCCAGCATGTCGCTGGCCAGCGTGTCCGCCGCCTGGGCGAACCAGATCTGCGCGCCGAGCGCGATCGGGAACATGGTCCCGGCGGTGTGCTCGTAGGAATGCGACATCGGCAGGAACGACAGGAAGATTTCCCGCCCGACGCCCAGATATTCCAGCAGGTGGAAGGCGCTCTTGGCGTTGGCGAGCAGGTTGCCGTGGGTCAGCATCACGCCCTTGGGCACCCCGCCGGTGCCGGACGTGTAGATGATGCAGCAGACGTCATCCCGCGACAGGCGGGCGACGCGCTCGTCCGTGTCGTCCGGCAGGGCCGCACCCTGTGCCATCAGGTCGTCCCACGCCAGGACCGGTACCGGCGACTGGTGCCGCGGGTCGGCCGCCATCGCCACCAGGAAGCCCAGGTCGGGCACCTGCCCCGCCGCCGCCGTCACCCGCTCCATCAGGGCTGGGGTCGAGACGATCGCCGCCCGCGCGCCGCTGTTCGACAGGATGTGGACATGGTCGGCGACGGTGTTGGTGGTGTAGGCGGGCACGGTGATCGCGCCCGCCGTCATGATCGCGAAGTCCGCGATCACCCATTCCGGACGGTTCTCCGACACCAGCACCACCCGGTCGCCCGGGCGGATGCCCTGGGCCACCAGCGCGCGGGCGAGCGCCCGGACCCTGGATACGGCCGTGGCATAGTCCACCGGCTGCCAGACCTTGTCGCGGCGGGCGACCAGGAACGGATCCGCCCCATGCCGCGACGCCACCTCGAACAGCATGGCGGGCAAGCTTGGCCACCGATCGAACTGCATTCCCCTGATACTCCCCGTCACGCCGATTCTCCCCGTCAGGGTTATCCCTGCCGACGGCAGGTTGCCTTTTCCGCGCCTGCGCTTGGCTGCGCCGGCCGGTGCGCCATATATGACGGACGCGGAATCTTCGACCATCAGGACGAACCATGGCAAGCAATGCGGCGCCGGCAGCGATCGGTGCCCTCCCGGAATGGGATCTGAGCGACCTCTACCCCGCCACGGACTCCCCGGAGCTGGCCGCCGACCTCGCCCGCGCGGGCGAGGAGGCGAAGGCGCTCCGTGCCCGCTTCGAGGGCCGGATGGCCGGGCTCGACGGCGCCGGGCTGGCGGACGCGCTCGCCACCTACGAGCGGCTGCAGGACCGGCTCGGCCGGATCATGAGCTATGCCCAGCTGGTCCATTCGCGCGCCATGTCCGACGAGACGGTCGGCCGCTTCTACCAGACCATGCAGGAGCAGGTGACCGATATCACCGCCGAGCTGATCTTCTTCACGCTTGAGCTGAACCGGATCGAGGATGCCGACCTCGCCGCCAAGCTGGCCGACCCTGCGCTTGCCCGCTATGCTCCGTGGATCCATGACACCCGCGCCTTTCGTCCGCACCAGCTGTCGGACGAGGCCGAGCGCCTGCTGCACGACAAGTCCGTCGCGGGACGGTCGTCCTGGGTTCGACTGTATGACGAGACCACCGCCGGCCTGCGCTTCCCGCTCGACGGCGAGAAACTGACCATGGCCGAGGTGCTGCACCGCCTCTCCGACCGCGACGGCACGGTGCGGCGCCAGGCGGCCGAGAGCCTGGGCCAGGTGCTGGGCGACAATGCGCGCCTCTTCGCGCTGGTCACCAACACACTCGCCAAGGACAAGGAGATCGAGGACCGCTGGCGCAAGTTCCCGCGCCCCATCTCCGGCCGCAACCTGTCCAACTTCGTCGAGGACGAGGTGGTGGACGCCCTCCTGGCGGCCGTGCGCGAATCCTACCCGCGCCTCACCCACCGCTACTATGCGCTGAAGGCGCGCTGGTTCGGGGTCGAGGTGCTGGACCACTGGGACCGCAACGCGCCGCTGCCGGGCGACGACGACCGGATCATTCCCTGGGCCGAGGCGCGCGACACGGTGCTGGGCGCCTATCGCGACTTCTCGCCGGAACTGGCCTCGATCGGCCGGCGCTTCTTCGATGCGGCCTGGATCGACGCGCCGGTCAAGCCCGGCAAGGCGTCGGGCGCCTTCGCCCACCCGACGGTGCCGAGCGCCCACCCCTACCTGCTGCTCAACTACCAGGGCAAGACGCGGGACGTGATGACCCTGGCCCACGAGCTGGGCCACGGCGTCCACCAGATCCTGGCAGCCGGCCAGGGGCCGCTGCTCGCCGACACCCCGCTGACGCTCGCCGAGACGGCCTCGGTGTTCGGCGAGATGCTGACCTTCCGCGCCATGCTGCGGGCGGAGACGGACCCGGCCCGGCGCAAGATCATGCTCGCGACCAAGGTCGAGGACATGCTCAACACCGCGGTCCGCCAGGTGGCGCTGTGCGAGTTCGAGCGCCGGCTGCACGACCGCCGCCGCGAGGGCGAGCTGACGGCCAAGGACATCGGCCTGCTGTGGCGGGAGACCCAGGGCGAGAGCCTGGGGCCGGCGGTGCGCCTCGGCCAGGGCTACGAGTGGTACTGGGCCTACATCCCGCACTTCATCCACACGCCCTTCTACGTCTACGCCTATGCCTTCGGCGACTGCTTGGTGAACTCGCTCTATTCCGTCTACGAGGGCGCGGAGGCGGGCTTCGCCGAGAAGTACCTCGACATGCTGCGCGCGGGCGGCAGCAAGCGGCATGGCGCGCTGCTGGCGCCCTTCGGCCTCGACGCCGCCGACCCGGCCTTCTGGCGCCGCGGCCTGGGGGTGATCGAGGGCATGATCGACGAGCTGGAGCAGATGGCGTGAGGCGGTAGGAAGCGGCGATGGCGTCCGACCGGAACAGCCTCGGCGGCCGCCTGCGCCGCTACGCGAAGGTCTCGACCTCGGTCGGCGGGGTGGCCGCGCGCATGGCGGGCGGCCGGCTGCTCGGCATGAAGGTCGACCAGGACCGGCAGGCGGCCGACCTGCGCGCAGCACTGGGGGGCATCAAGGGGCCGCTGATGAAGGTGGCGCAGATGCTGTCCACCATCCCGGACGCCCTGCCCGACGCCTATGTCCGCGAACTGCAGTCGCTCCAGGCGCACGCGCCGGCCATGGGCTGGCCCTTCGTGCGCCGGCGCATGGCCTCCGAGCTGGGGGAGAACTGGCGCGGCCGCTTCGCCGAGTTCGAGCGCGAGGCCGCGCGCGCGGCATCCCTGGGCCAGGTGCACCGGGCGACCGCGCTCGACGGCAGCCGGCTCGCCTGCAAGCTGCAATATCCGGACATGGGCTCGGCGGTGGAGGCCGACCTGCGCCAGCTGCGGCTGGCCTTCTCGATCTACCACCGCTACGACCGCTCGGTCGGGCTCGACCAGATCCATGCCGAGATCACCGACCGCCTGCGCGAGGAGCTGGACTATCGCCGCGAGGCCCGGCACATGGCCCTCTACGGCCGGATGCTGGAAGGCGAGGCCGGCGTGCGGGTTCCGGTCGCCTGGAACGCACTCTCGACCGACCGGCTCCTGACCATGAGCTGGCTGGAAGGCGGCCCGCTGGCGGCGGCCGAGACGGCGCCCGTGGAACGGCGCAACCAGATCGCCCGCAACCTCTTCCAGGCCTGGTACGTGCCGTTCTACCGCTACGGCGTCATCCATGGCGACCCGCACCTCGGCAACTACACGCTGGCCGCCGACGACACCCTCAACCTGCTCGATTTCGGCTGCGTGCGCATCTTCCGGCCCTCCTTCGTCGAGGGGGTGATCGACCTCTACCGGGCCTTGCGCGACGAGGACGAGGCGCTGGCCGTCCACGCCTACGAGACCTGGGGCTTCGTCCAGCCGAGCCGCGAGCTGATCGAGGTGATGAACCGCTGGGCGCGCTTCGTCTACTCGCCCCTGATGGTCGACCGCACCCAGCCGATCCAGGCCGCCAAGAGCGGCCTCTACGGCGCGGAGGTGGCGGCCGGCGTCCACAAGGAGCTGCGCCGCATCGGCGGCGTCACCCCGCCGCGCGAGTTCGTCCTGATGGACCGCGCCGCCATCGGCCTGGGCTCGGTCTTCCTGCGCCTCGGCGCGGAGCTGAACTGGCACCGCCTGTTCCACGGCCTGGTCGACGATTTCGACCGCGGGACGCTGGAGAAGCGGCAGGCGGCGGCGCTCGAGGCCGAGGGTCTGGAGAGCGCCGCCTGACCCTCCGCGCGCCGTCTTCGACCGCGGATTCCCGGCGATCGGTCCCGACCGGATTGACGCGCGCCACCGCGAGCCGCGATCCTGCCCGGCACATCATGGGAGCAACGGACATGGCGCTGATCGGGATCGGGGATGTGCGGCGGGTGGCGATCGTGGGCGCCGGCACCATCGGCGCCAGCTGGGCGGCTTGGTTCCTCGCCCGCGGCTATGACGTGGTCGCGACCGACCCCGCCCCGGACGGCGAGGCCTTCGCCCGCGGCTTCGTCGCCCGCGCCTGGCCGACCCTGGAGCGTCTGGGCCTCGCCGCGGGCGCCGACCCGGCCCGCCTCAGCTTCACCGCCGACGTCGAGGACTGCGTCTGGAATGCCGACTTCGTCCAGGAACAGGCGCCCGAGCGCGAAGAGCTGAAGCAGGACCTGCTGGCGCGCATCGACCGGGTCCTGCCGCCGGACCGGGTCATTTCCTCGTCCACGTCCGGCTTCACGCCCTCCAGCCTGCAGTCGCGCATGGCCCATCCGGGGCGGCTGGTGATCGGCCACCCCTTCAACCCGCCGCACCTGATCCCGCTGGTCGAGGTGGTGGGCGGCAGCCGCACCGACGAGGCGGCGGTCGAATGGGCGATCGGCTTCTACGAGCGGGTCGGCAAGAAGACGATCCGCCTGCTGAAGGAGATCCCGGGCCACCTTGCCAACCGCCTGCAGAGCGCGCTCTGGCGCGAGGCGGTGCATTGCATCGCCGAGGGGGTGGCGTCGGTCGAGGACACCGACAAGGCGATCGCCTACGGTCCCGGGCTGCGCTGGGCGATCATGGGCCCGACGCTGACTTTTTCGCTGGCCGGCGGCGAGGGCGGCATGCCGCACTTCCTGGCCCATCTGGGCGAGTTCATGGAGACCCGCTGGGAAGAGCTGGGCCGCCCCAAGCTGACGCCCGAGGTCCGCCGCCGGCTGATCGAGGGCGTGGCCGAGGAGATGGCCGGCCGCACCATCCCCGAACTCGCCCGCGACCGCGACGCCAAGCTGGTGGCGATCCTGGAGGCACTGCAGAAGACGGGCGGCTGATGGCAGGCAACAAACGCGCCCGCCAGGCAGGATGCACCCGCAAATAAGCGGCGCCCGGCCGCGATCCATGTTCGTTGCGTGCGGGCCGATGGCGCCGGAACTATTCGGCCAGGTCTCCGTTCTTTCCTGGAAGGTTCAACAGGAGACATAAGATGAAGCAATTGGCCATTGGTGGTGCTTTCGCTCTGGCGCTCCTGACTGCGGCAGGCGCCGGCATGGCCCAGACCACGACCACCACCACCACGACGCGCAGCACCACGCTGTCGCCCGACCAGCGCACGGTGGTGCAGGAATATGTGGTTCGCGAGCGGCGCCCCTCGGTCGCGGTCGAGAACTACGAGGTCCGCACCGGCACCGTGCTGCCGCCGACCGTGCAATTCTACAGCGTGCCCAAGGTCGACAACTACCGCTACACGATCGTCAACAACCGCCAGGTGATCGTCGATCCGGCCACCCGGCAGGTGATCGAAGTCCTGAACTGATCGCGGCCGTCCGCGGTCTCTGGCAGGGGGCGGGGCCGAACGGGCCCCGACCCCTGCCGCCGTTCCGGCCCAGTGCGTCGGCCGTCACCCGCGGCCAGGGAACGGCTCCCACCAGCCGTCCAGGGTGCCCAGCCGGTCGTGCCAGCGGTCGATCGCGGGGAAGTCGGCAAGGGGGATCCGGGCGTCCGGCGCGTAGGGCAGCGCCACGGCCAGCGCGAAGTCGGCCACGGTCGGCCGGTCGCCCACCAGCCAGTCGCGGCGGCCCAGATGTCGCTCCAGGATCGCGGCCGATTGCCGGAAGCCGCGCGTAGCCCCCAGCACCGTTTCCCCGTCCGGCGGACCCATCCCGAGCCGCGGCCGGATAAGATGCTCGAAATAGAGCGTCCCGGCATGCCGGGTGAAGTGTTCGCCGTCCCAGCTCAACCAGCGAAGGATATCGGCCTGGCGCCGGTCGGCGGGCCACAGGTCGGAGCCCGCGAGCATCGCCAGGCGGCACATGATGGCGTTCGATTCCCACAAGGGCTCGCCGTCTTCGACCAGCAGCGGCACCTTGGCGTTGGGGTTGAGCGCGAGATAGGCCGGCATCCGGTGCTCGCCCGCCGCCAGGTCGACATGGACGAAGTCCACCGGCGAACGGAGGTGGCGGGCGACGGCGCACGCCTTTCGCGGCATCAGCGTTTCCGAATAGTAGAGCTTCATCGATCGCCCCCCTCGATGCCGCCCCAGGCGGCCAGCCGCTCCAGGGATTCCGTCCAGCCGCGGCGGTGATTGTCCCGCGCCTGCAGGTCGGCGAAGCGGTCGTGCAGCACCGTCACCTCGGTTGCGTCCTCGACCGTGCGGAACGTCACCGTCACCCGCGACTGCCGCTCCGGGGTCGACACCCAGGCCCAGGTGAAGACCAGCTGGCGGCCGGGATCGACGGCCAGATAGACGCCCGACACCTCGTGCCGGTCGCCATTGTCCTCGCGCAGGACGGTGCGGAAATGGCCGCCGACCCGCACGTCCAGCTCGGCCGCCTCCACCCGCGTGTGATGCGGGCCCCACCACAGGCCGAGCAGCGACGGATCGGTCCAGGCCGCATAGACCCGGGCCAGCGGCGCCCGGATGCGGCGCACGAGGGTCAGGCTGGTTTCGCTCGCCACCATCGGCTTTCCCCATAAATACTTTACAATATGGTTAAGTTATATGCCGCCGATGGTCCTGTCAACGCGGGCGGCGATTGGGGCTTGTGCTGGGCGCGCCACTTGGGGATTGCTGGCGATCCAGCCTCCCCACCCGCACAGGAAACGCCCCGCATGTCGCCAGAAGTGATCGCCCAGCTCGCCCCGACCGGCGTCCTCCGCGCCGCCATCAACCTTAGCAACTTCCTGCTGGTGACCGGCCGCACCGCCGCCGGCGACCCCCAGGGCGTGGCACCGGACATGGCGGCCGCCATCGCCGAGCGGCTGGGCGTGCCGATCGTCTATCGCCCCTACCCCAAGCCGGGCGAGCTGGCCGACGCCATCGCCGAGAACGCCTGGGACATCGGCCTGATCGGCGCCGAGCCGCAGCGCGCCGAGAAGATCGCCTTCACCGCCGCCTATTGCGAGATCGAGGCGACCTACCTGGTGCCGGCCGGCTCGCCGATCACGAGCCTGGCCGAGGTCGACCGGCCGGGCGTGCGCATCGCCTCCACCGCGCGCGCCGCCTACGATCTGTGGCTGGAGCGCAACATCCGGCAGGCCACGCTGGTCCATTCGGACTCGCTCGACGGCGCGCTCGAACTCTTCAAGGCCGACAGGCTGGACGTGCTGGCGGGCCTGCGCCCGCGCCTCCTGTCCGACGTCAAGGGCCTGCCCGGCGCCCGCATCCTCGACGGCAAGTTCATGGCCGTGCAGCAGGCGATCGGCACCGCGCGCGGCAACACGGCGGCAGCCCAGTTCCTCGCCGCCTTCGTCGAGGAGGCCAAGGCGAGCGGCCTGGTCGGCCGCCTCATCGAGAAGCACGGCGCCCACGGCCTGTCGGTGGCACCGGCGGCATAGGGCCGGGTCACGCCGCCGGCCCCTCGGCCCCGTCCAGGCGGTCGAGGTGCTGGCGGATGTGGGCCGCCTCGGCGGCGCTGTTGGCCAGCCCGATCGCCCGGCCGAAGGCGGCCCGGGCCTCGGCCGGGCGCCCGAGCCGGTCCAGCAGCCAGCCCTTCAGCCCGAAGAAGTGGAAGTAGCCGGACAGCGCCGGCTCCAGCGGCTCGACCAGGGCGAGCGCGGCCGCCGGACCGTCCACCTTCGCCAGCGCCACCGCGCGGTTGAGGGTGACGATCGGCGACGGCTGCAGCGCCTCCAGCGCGGCATAGAGCCGTTCGATCTGGGTCCAGTCGGTGTCCTGGGCGCGTTCGGCCCGGGCGTGCAGGGCGGCGATCGCCGCCTGCACCTGGTAGGGGCCGCGGCGGCGGTGGCGCAGCGCCTTGTCCAGGAGCGCCAGCCCCTCGTTGATCGCGGGGCCGCTCCAGCGGCTGCGGTCCTGGTCTTCCAGCAGGATGATCGCGCCGTCGGCATCGAAGCGCGCGGCCGCGCGGGCATGCTGCAGCAGCATCAGCGCCGTCAGCCCCATGATCTCCGGCTCGGCCGGGAACAGCCGCAGCAGCAGCCGGCCCAGCCGGATCGCCTCGTCGCAGAGCGGCGCGCGGCCAGCGACTTCCGCCCCCGTCGCCGAGTAGCCCTCGTTGAAGACGAGGTAGATCATGGCCGCGACCGCCGCCAGGCGCTCGGCCCGCTCCGGGGCGCCCGGCGCCTCGAACGGCACGCCGGCCGCGGCAATCCGGGCCTTGGCCCGGGTGATGCGCTGTTCCATGGCGCTGTCGCCGACCAGGAAGGCGCGGGCGATCTGGCGCACCGACAGGCCGCAGACGATGCGCAGCGCCAGCGCCACCTGCTGCGTCGCGGGCAGGTCGGGATGGCAGCAGACGAAGAGCAGCCGCAGGATGTCGTCGCGATAGCGGCCGCCGTCGAGCCGGTCGGCCAGCGCCGCCTCGGCGTCGTCCAGGTCGGACAGCACCTCGTCCGGCGGTAGGGGCTCCGTCCGGCCGCGTCGGCGCATGCCGTCGATGCCGCTGTTGCGGCCGACCAGGATCAGCCAGGCCGCCGGGTCGCGCGGCGGGCCGTTGGCCGGCCAGGCACCGAGGGCCCGCAGGCAGGCATCCTGGAACGCTTCCTCGGCCAGATCGAGGTCGCGGAAGTAGCGCAGCAGGGCCGCCACCGCCTGGGGCCGGGCCGCCACCAGCGCCCGGTCGATCCAGCCGAGCTCGTTCACACGCCGCCGCCGTCCGCCGCCGGGGTTTGGGCCGGGGTTCGGGCTGGACGGAAGACGGCGATCGGCCGGATCTCGTAGGCGCCGGCGCCGGGATTGGCGATCGCCAGGTCGCGGGCGGTCGCGATCGCCTCGTCGAGCGAGGCGCATTCGACGACGAAGAAGCCCAGCAGCTGCTCCTTGGTCTCCGCGAAGGGACCGTCGATCACCAGCGGGCCGTCGCGGCCCTTGCGCAGGGTGGTGGCCGCCGTCGTCGGCAGCAGGCGGGCGACCGGGCCGAGCCGGCCGGCCGCGGCCAGCCCGTCCTGGACCACCCCAAGGCGGGCCATGGTGGCGTCGTGGTGCTCCTTGCTCCAGGCACCGACATCGTCTTCGGAATTGTAGCAGAGGATGGCGTAGAGCATCGGCGGGGTCCTCCTTCCGTCCCAGGACGAACCAGTATCGCCGTCGCCGACATGACCGCCCGCAGAATCTTCCGGCCCGGCCGGGGTTCGCCATCTATCGTAGCGTCGATGCGGCGATTGCTTGTGTTTTCGCGTGTGAATGACTCGCATAGAATTGTTCCACGGAATGATCGTGCTTTGTGCATTCCGATCAACCGGGCCTTGCCGAAAGGCTCCTCTGGCGACCCACGCTCCGGCATCGGGGCGGGGTCGCCTATATCACGGTGCGCGCCTGGCGCGCCGGCACCCGGACCGACGACCTGGCGCTGTTCAAGGCGGAGAAGGCCGCCCGGCGGCCGGCCTTCGTCGAGGCGGTGGCGGCCGAGATCGCGGCCGAGGTTCGCGCGCTCGTGTTCCCGGCGTCGCCGTGGTCGGTGACTTCGGTCGCCCCGGGGCACAGCCGGGACGCGGAGGCATGCTGCGTCCACATCGCCCGGGCGGTCGCGCTGCGGCTCGGCCTGCCCTATGTGACCACGTTCGAGCCCAGGCCGGTGCCGGGATCGAGCCATCCCCGGCGCAACGCCGGGCTGCCGCCGCTGCAATGGCGCGAGCGGCCGGCGGGCCCGGTCATCCTGGTCGACGATGTCGCGACCAGCGGCTGGCACATGGCCGAGGCTCTGGGCATGTTGCGCGGCGCCGGCATCCCTGCCCTCGGCGCCGCCTGGATCGGCGGGACGGCCCAGGAGGGCGTGGAGGATCGCCCGGCCGGCCGGCCGCTGCCGGGTGCGACTCGACGGCCGGCCGCTGCCGCGGAACCAGACTGCCTTGTAAACCGGGCCGCTCCGCCGCTGCCCGGCTGAAGCGCGCTTCGGCCTTCAGCTGGCCGACGCGCCGAGCCGCCGCATCCGCTCGCACCAGCCCTGGCGCGCCGCCGGCGAAGCGGACCCGACCGACCCCAGCAGCGTGCGCCGCACGGGCGCGAACCCCACGAAGCCCAGGATGCTGCGCTCCAGGCACCGCACGCCCTGGGCGCCGAACCACCAGCGATAGAGGAAGGCCGGCATCCCCATGGTGACCACCACCCGGGCCGACTTGCCAGCCAGCAGGCGACGCGGAAAGCCGCGACCGCCGGCCGCGGGGGCGAAGGCGGATCCCGGGCGGAAGACCTGCTCCAGGAACGCCTTGACCAGCGCGGGCATGGTGCCGAGCCAGAGCGGGAAGAGCAGGACCAGATGGTCCGCGGCCAGGATCGCCTGCTGCGCCGGCAGCAATGCGGCCGGAGCCTCGCCATGTTCGAAATCCACCTGCCGGCGCAGCAGCGGGAAATCCAGGCCGGCCAGATCGATGCGCTCGACGGCATGGCCGGCCGTGGCCGCCCCCTCCGCATAGGCGTCGGCCAGCGCGCGGCAGAGCCGGGCCGGGTCGCCGTCCGGGTGTCCCTGGACGATCACGATGCGTCGCCGCGGCGCGGGGTCTGCCATTCGGATGCTCCTGGCGCGGGGTATGTCGCGACCATGCTCCCCGCCGGCGCGGTCGTGCATTGATCCACCTCAAGGCTGCATCTCCCGCAACCGGGTACTGGACGAGCATCCCGTCCGGCCGCCCGAGGCCGGCCCTCGTCCGAGGAGCGACACCGATGGCCGAAGCCCGCATCCGCCTCGCCCCCGACCCGATACCCGCGCCGGCACCCACCTGGCTCGGCGCCCATTGGGGCCTGGTGCTGGCCGTGGCCGCGCTGGTCGCGGTGCTGCTGCTGCCGACCCCGGGCGGACTGCCGGTCGCCGGGCATCGCATGCTGGCCATCCTCGCCTTCGCCGTGATCGTCTGGATGACCGAGGCGCTGGACTATGCCGTCTCCGCCGGGGTCATCGCCGCCCTGATGGCGTTCCTGCTCGGCCTCGCACCCAATCCCGCCAACCCCGCCGTCCTGTGGGGCACCAGCGCCGGGCTCGGGATCGCATTCAGCGGCTTCGCCAACACCGCGCTCGCCCTGGTCGCCTCCGCGCTGTTCCTGGCCGCGGCCATGACCGCGACCGGCCTCGACCGCCGCATCGCCCTCGTCATCCTCTCCCGCGTCGGCGCGGAGACCCGGCATGTCGTGGCCGGCGCCATCCTGGTCGGCTTCGTCATGGCCTTCCTGGTGCCCTCGACCACCGCCCGGGTCGCCTGCCTGGTGCCGATCACGCTCGGCATCATCGCGGCCTTCGGCGTCGACCGCCGCGGCGCCTTCGCCGGCATGCTGATGATCACCACCACCCAGGCAGCCAGCATCTGGAACGTCGGCATCAAGACCGCCGCCGCCCAGAACCTGGTCGCCATCGGCTTCATCGAGCGCACGCTGCACCAGACCATCACCTGGCTCGACTGGTTCATCGCCGCCGCCCCGTTCGGCGTGGCGATGTCGGTCGCCCTCTACTTCGTCATGACCCGGATGATGCCGCCCGAGGTGGCGGAGGTGCCGGGCGGGCGCGAGCGCATCCGCGGCGCCCTGGCCGCGCTCGGGCCGATGACCCTGGCGGAGAAGAAGCTGCTCGTCCTGTCGGTCACCCTGCTCGGCTTCTGGGCAACGGAGGGGGTGCTGCACCGCTTCGACACCTCGTCCACCACCATCGCCGCGGTCGCTTTGATGTTCCTGCCCGGGATCGGCATCATGACCTGGAAGGAGGCCCAGCCGAAGATCCCCTGGGGCACCATCGTGCTCTTCGGCATCGGCATCAGCCTCGGCACGGCGCTCCTGCAGACCAAGGGGGCGGTCTGGCTGGCCGACCTGGTGGTGGCGGAATTCGGCCTTCGCCACGCCTCGGCCCTGTTCATCCTCGGCGTGATGAGCCTGTTCCTGGTCGTCATCCACCTCGGCTTCGCCAGCGCGACCGCGCTCGCCTCGGCGATGATCCCGATCAGCATCGCCGTCCTGCAGGGGGTGGAGACGCCCGGCATCAACATCGTCGGCATGACCATGCTGCTGCAGTTCGTGGTCAGCTTCGGCTTCATCCTGGTGGTGAACGCGCCGCAGAACATGGTCGCCTACGCCACCGGCACCTTCGAGGCGCGCGACTTCGTGCGCACCGGCCTGGTGCTGACCGTGATCGCCTTCGCCCTGGTGATGCTGCTGGGCGCCACCTGGTGGCGGTGGCTGGGCTACGCCTGAGCGAACCGGCCGCCGAACCCGTCGGGTCGGCGGCCGGTTCGCTCAACGCGAGACCGCCCGGATCACCGCCGCGCCGAGCCGGTCGAGCGCGGCCAGGTCCATCGGGTGGTCGGACTCGTTGGTGACGACGATGACCAGCCCATGGTCCCGGAGCAGGATGATGCGCTGGTCCGACGCGCCCGAGGCCCAGACCGCGTCGCGCGGCAGGCTGGGGAAGGTCAGGCCGGCATTGCTGCGGAAGCAGGCCGCGTACTCCGACCCGGTATGGGTCGGCGCGGTCACATAGTCGACCCAGCCTTCCGGCAGCAGGCGCTCGCCGTTCCAGACCCCGTCCTGGAGGAAGAGCAGGCCGAAGCGGCCATAATCGCGCAGCGTGGCAAAGCCGGAGCCCGACGCGATGAAGTTGCCGGTGCAGTCGGCCGAATGCTGGTAGCTGGCCATGCCGATGCGATCGGCGAGCAGGCCATAGACGGTCTGGTGGTAGGGCAGGCCGCGCTGCTCGATGCGGTCGCGGATGATGGCGCCCAGCACGTTCACGCCGGTGTTGATGTAGCGGTAGGTGGCGCCGGGCAGGGTCGTGACGATCGCCCGCTGGGCGGTGTCGAACGCATCCTCGGCATTGTAGTAGACGAAATTGTTCTCGAAGTAGATCGCGGCCTCGCCCTGCCCGTCCACCGCCTGGAAGCCCAGGCCCGAGCGCATGCGCAGCAGGCTGTCGATCGTCACCAGCCGGTGGATGCCGCGCGGGTCGCTCCACAGCGGCGCCGGCGCCGGGTCGTAGACGGAGCCGAGCCAGCCCTCGTGGATCAGCCGGCCGATCAGGGTCGCGGTCACCGCCTTGGTCATCGACCAGCTCGGCGTCACCCGGTCGGGCGCGCCGAAGGCGCCGTAGCGCTCCGCCAGGATCGCGTCCGGCGTCGCCACCAGGACGCCGTAGATGCCGGGCGATCCCGCCAGCAGGGCATCGATCGCGCCATCGATCCCGGGATCGGCGGCGGGTGTGCCGCCCGGCCAGGGTCCCGGACCTGCGGACGCGGCGCGCGGCACGGGCACCGGGTCGAAATCGAGGCCGTCGCGATCGGCCAGGACGATCCCGCCATAGCCGGCACGGGCGATCGCCTGGGCGCGCACGGGTGCGCCCATCGCGGGGTCTGTCCACACCACCGACACGCCGCGCTCGCCGTCGTCATGGGCGACGGTGATCGCCCCCGACCGGCAGGCAGCCTCCAGTTCCGCCTGACGCGCCTGGATGTCGGGCTCGGTCGTCAGGTCGCCCGACTGGCCGATCGCCCGCGGGCGGAAATGCCGGTCCGCCAGCGCTCGCGACAGGCCGGTCACGTACATCATGTCGACGTAGCGCTTGGCGATGAAGGCCACGACCTTGCCGCGCAGCGCGCGCGGCGAGCAGTCGAACACATACGGGCGCGGCAAGGCGGGCGAGCGCGCCGGGGCCAGCAACGGGGTGCGGTCGAAATAGGGTCCGGTGACGGGGGGCATGGCAGTCCAGTTCGCTCGGGGGGCGCGAGGAGGCGGCGGCGGCCCCGGGGACCGCCGCCGCCCGGCAGCTTACTTCCAGCGGCTGGCCGAGAACTGCGGCAGGTCATCCGCATACGGCGTGAAGTCCAGCTGCGCCGACATGGCGTAGTACTTGGCCGAGGTGAAGAGCGGCACCCAGTAGGCCTGCTCGGCGATCCGCTCCAGCGCCTTGCGGTAGTTCTCCTTGCGGACTGCCGGGTCGGTGTTGGTGTCGGCCACCGTCAGCCAGTCGATCACCTGCTTGTCCTGGGCAAGGTCGTCCGGGCTGCCGCGGAAGAAGTAGCTGGCGGAGCCGGACGTGTCGTTCATGCCGTAGGACGCCCAGCTGCCCTGGATCAGCTGCGCCTCGCCGCTGCGCCACTTCGGCCGCAGCACCTCGTACTGCAGCATGCGCAGGCGGGCCTTGATGCCGACCTTGGCCAGGTCGCCGATCACCGCCTCGGCATAGTCGCGCTGGCGATAGGAGTAGAGGTCGACCTCGAACCCGTCCGGAACGCCGGCCTCGCCCAGCAGCTTCTTCGCCTTCTCCGGGTCGTAGTCGTAGCGCGGCACGTCCTGGGTGCAGCCGAACTGGGTCGGGTAGCAGGCGGCGTGGATGATCTCCGAGACCTCGCCGACCAGGCCCTTGGCGATCGCCTGCTTGTTGACGGCGTGGTTCATGGCCCGGCGCACCCGCAGGTCCTGCATCGGCGTCTTGCCGCCGCGGCCGGCGGCGTCGAGCTGCAGGTAGTTGAGGCGGCTGATCGACACCTGCTTGACCGAGAGGGTCTTGCGGCTTTGCAGCTGCTTGGCCTTGTCCGGGGCGACGTCCCAGATGAGGTCGAGCTGGCCGGTCATCAGCAGGGCGAGCTGGGTGTCGAGGTCGGGGATGGTGCGGATCTGCACCGTGCCGATGACCGGCTTCGGCCGCGGCCCGTCGAAGTAGCGGTCGTGCTTGGTGAGGGTCACGCCCTCACCCGGGTCGATCGACTTGACCTTGTAGGGCCCGGTGCAGATCGTCTTGACGGCGCCGAAGTCCTTGGGCGCCTTGCCCTGGCCGCCGGCGCGGAAGGGCGGCGCCTTGTCGTAGTGGCCGGCCGGCAGGATCGGCAACGGGCCCGAGACGTATTCCAGCGCCGCCGGGAACGGCTCCTTCAGGTGGACGCGGACCTTGTCCTCGCCGATCGCCTCGGCCGACTGGATCCACTTCACGTTCGACTGGGCGATGACCGCGTTGTCCGGGTTGGACACGTGGTTGAAGGTGTAGGCGACGTCGGCGGCCGAGAACTTGCGGCCATCATGGAAGACGACGCCGGGGCGCAGGTCGAACTCCAGCGTCAGGTCGTTGACCCAGCGGTGGGCGAGCGCCAGGCCGGCCTTGTACTCGCCGGTCTTCGGCTCGCGATAGAGCAGGTTGTCGCAGACGTTGCGGTACATCACCACCGACTCCCGGGTCTGGGAGTAGTAGGGGTCGATGCTCGGCGCCTCCTGGCTGATCGCCCAGACCAGGGTGTCGTTCTGCTTGGACGCCGAGGCCGGCATGGCCAACGCGCACAGGGCCGCGCCGGCCAGGAGACAGGCTTTCGTTCTCATCGGTGAAGCTCCCTTCTTTTCTTGGATCAAGGTGCGACCAGGCCGCCGATCGACAGCCCGCCGCAGACGTAGAGAAGCTGGCCGGTGACGTAGCTCGATCGCCGGTCGAGCAGGAACGCGACCGCCTGGGCGACCTCGTCCGGCTGGCCGGGCCGGGCCATGGCGATGGAGTTCCACAGCCGCTCGGCCGTGGCGTCGCCCGCGGCAGGACCCGCCGGCCCACCCTCGTCGATCAGTCCCGGGGCGACCGTGTTGACGGTGATGCCCTGGGTCGCCAGCTCCAGCGACCAGGTCCGGGTGATGGTGTTGATCGCCCCCATGGCGGCGCTGTAGCAGTCGAGCCGTTCCTGCCCCAGCGCGTCGCGGCTGCCGACATGGACGATGCGGCCGAACCCGGCCGCGCGCATCGCCGGCAGCACCGCCTGCACGCATTGCAGCGGGCAGCGCAGGTTGGCGGACACGGCACGGTCGAAGGCGTCGACCGTGAAATCCTCCAGCGAGCCCGGCTCGACCAGCCGCGCATTGTTGACCAGCCGGGTGAACCGGTAGCGGCCGGCGAGCTCCGCCAGGGCGGCGACGGTGGCGTCGGGGTCGTCGAGGTCGGCCTGGTGGAAGACGACCCTGTCCATGCCGCCGTCGGGCGGGCGGCGGTCGAGGTTGACGACGAACTGGCCCTCGGCCCGCTGGCGCAGCGCGATGGCCCGGCCGATGCCGTGGCTGGCACCGGTGACGAGGGTGGCTTCCGGCACGAACGGCTCTCCTGCGGCGGGGTTCATGCGGCCTGCACCCCGACCGCCTGGCCGCCGCAGACATAGAGGATCTGGCCGGTGATGAAGCCGGCCCGGGCGTCGAGGAAGCCGGCGACGGCATGGGCCACCTCCGCCGGTTCGCCGAAGCGGCGCATCGGCACCGAGCGCAGGATCGCGTCGGTGCGCGGGTCGCCGGGCGGGTTGCCCTTCTGGAACAGCTCGGTGTTGATCGGCCCGGGGCCGATCGCGTTGACGGTGATGCCGTCCCGGGCGAACTCCAGGGCCCAGGTGCGGGTCGCCGCCAGCAAGCCGCCCTTGCTCATGCCGTAGGTGGTGCGCAGCTCCTTGCCCATCAGGGTGCGGCTGGAGATGTTGACGACCCGCCCGAAGCCGGCCGCCTTCATCGCCGGCAGCAGCGCCTGGAAGCACAGGAAGGCCGCGCGCAGGTTGATCGCCAGAGACTTCTCCAGGTTGGCGAGGCTGACCTCGCCGACCGGCTGCGGCCAGACGATGCCGACATTGTTGACCAGCCGGGTGACCGGTCCCTCGGCCGCGACCGCGGCCAGCGCCGCCGCCGTCTGGGCGGCGTCGCCCAGGTCGACCTGGCGGAAGTCGCCGACGGCATCCGGCCTGGGCGGCGCGATGTCGAGGTTGACGACGGCATAGCCGTCCTCATGCAGGCGGCGGACGATGCCCTCGCCGATGCCGCTGCTGCCGCCGGTCACGATGACCCGGCCGCCCGCGGGCGCACTCGTCGTCATGGCTCGGGCGCCCTCAGTAGGCGGCCGCGGCGCGGCCGACATCGACGGTCGAGCCCCGCACATAGCCGCTGGCGACGCCGGGGGCGGTGTCGCGGAAATCCTCCACCCGCAGCCACAGGCGCAGCATCAGGCGGCGCCGGGCGGGATCGCCCTCCTCCACCCAGCCGGTACGCGCATGCAGCATCGTGTAGTTGCTGATGATCTGCAGGTCGCCCGGCTGCAGGTCCATGTCGAGCCGGTTGGCCGGGTCCAGCGCGCGGGCCAGGAAGGTCTGGTAGGCCTCGCGCTCGCGCTCCGGCAGCTCGGTGCCGAGCTTGCGCTGCGCCGTCTCGATCATCTTGGCGTTGAAGACGCAGGAGAGCTGGCCCGCGTGATAGGTGAAGACCGGGATCCGCCCGTCCGTCACCTGCTGCCCGCTGGAGTTGGCGGCATCGCCGCGCAGGTCGTAGAGGTAGCCGTCATAGAGCGGCTCCAGCAGGTCGGGGCGGGTGGCGAGGATGTCGTTGTGGATCGTCACCGCGCTTACGACCCGGCTGATGCCCCCCGCCTTCGCCTTGCGCACGCAGAGCAGGGCCACCACGTCGGCCGGATCGGTGTGCGGCTGCTGCTCGGCCGACGTGGCGGAACCGTTGACGTTGAGGGCGTTGTAGTCCAGCCCCTGGTCCGTGATATGCGCGATGAGGTTGTCGCGCACCCCGCCGAGATTGAGGCTGGCGCGCTGCGGCAGCGGCCGGCCGACATGGATGCCCAGGCCCCAGAGCAGGGTGCTGAGCGCGTCCGGGCCGTATTTCTCGACCGGCAGGCCGCGGATCAGCGCCGCGCCGCGGCCGTCGCGGACCTCGGCCATCGCCCGCGACAGCAGGCCCTCGAGGCCCGGCAGGGCGAAGTCGCCGGTGCCGAATTCGCCGACCTTCAGCCCGCGGCGCTCGACGGCGCCCAAGGCGGCATCGATCTCCGCCAGCGCCTCGGGGGTGAGCTCGTAGACCCAGGAGCGGTCCCGCTCCATGTCCGCCACCTTCCAGGCGGATCGGTCGGTCACCGGTTGGCGCAGCATGTCGGTCATCGGTTCCTCCGGCGTTGGACGCGCGGGCCGGGCGCGCCCGGGTCGGCGTCGACTTGTGTCGGGTCGGGTTCGGCGCGGTCGGACGCAGGGTGAGCCGCATCGGCCTCGCCCGACCGGGTGGCGGTGCGCGTGGTCAGCAGGCGGCGCTTGCCGTTCAGCACATGGCGTTCGCCCAGGTCGCGGGCGCGCTCGGCGTCGCCCGCGACGATCGCCGCGACGATCGCCCGGTGCTCGGCGTTCGACTGGCCCATCATCGGCGGGGTCGAGAGGACGCCGCGGCGCGACAGATGCGCCTCCTTCAGCAGCGTGTCGTAGATCTGCGCCGCCTTGACGTGACCGGCCAGCTCCATGATCGCGGCATGGAAATCGAGGTTGCCCTGGTAGTAGCGGGGGCCGTCGCCGCGATCGAGCGCGTCGCCCATGCCGTCCACCATCGCCGCCAGCTTCGCCTTGTCGCCGGGCGTCGCCCGGCTGGCGACCAGGGCGCAGGCGAAGCCGGTCAGCAGCGCGCGCATGTCGTAGAGCTCGAGCAGCTCGTCGGCCGACACCTCGCGGACGAAGACCCCGCGGTTGGCGACGCTGGTCAGCAGGCCGCTGCGCTCCAGCGCGCTGGTCGCCTCGCGCACCGGCCCGCGGCTGACGCCGAGCCGGGCCGCGATGCTCTGCTCGCTCAGCCGTTCGCCCGCCTTGATCTCGCCGCTCAGGATCATGCGTTCGAGTTCCTTGTGGACGATGGTCCCGAGCGATTCCGACCGCCGCTGCGCGATGGCCGCGGCGGCAGCGGCGGCAGCGGCGATCGGCTGGGGCTTTTCCGCTTTTGTCATGGCGCCGATTGAGCCGCGCAAACCGAAAACTGTCAACACAAGCCCTGTTGACAGTTTCCATGTCAGCCATGACCATCCGGCCGATGGATACGAGCCTGCCCGACCCGATCGCCCCGCCGGCCGTGGCGCTTGCGCATTTCCGCGTCCTCGACCTGACCCGCGTCCGCTCCGGCCCGACCGCCGTGCGGCAGCTCGCCGACTGGGGCGCCGACGTCATCAAGATCGAGATGCCGGAGGCGCTGGCCGGCGCCGAGGCGATGGGCGGCCCGCGCAACGGCCCCGATTTCCAGAACCTGCATCGCAACAAGCGCAGCCTGACGCTTGACCTGAAGTCGCCCGACGGGATCCAGGTGCTGCGCCGGCTGGTCGCCACCGCCGACGTGCTGGTGGAGAATTTCCGCCCCGACGTGAAGGCGCGCCTCGGCATCGACTACGAGACGCTGTCGCGGGACAACCCGCGGCTGGTCTATGCCTCCATCTCGGGCTTCGGGCAGGACGGGCCCTATGCCGAGCGCGCCGGCTTCGACCAGATCGCCCAGGGGATGGGCGGGCTGATGTCGATCACCGGGCGGCCGGGGGACGGGCCGATGCGGGTCGGCATCCCGATCGCCGACCTGACGGCGGGCCTGTTCTGCGCGCTGGGGATCCTGACCGCGCTGCACGAGCGCACCCGGTCGGGCCGCGGGCAGTGGGTGCAGACCTCGCTCCTGCAGGCCCAGGTCGCGATGCTGGATTTCCAGGCGACCCGCTGGCTGATGGATGGCGAGGTGCCGAAGCAGGCCGGCAACAACCACCCGACCACCATCCCGACCGGCGTCTTCGCCACCGCCGACGGGCATGTGAACATCGCCGTCACCGGCCAGAAGATCTGGGAGAAGTTCTGCCGCGCGCTCGACGCCGCGGACTGGATCGCCGATCCCGACTACGCCACCGGCCGTGCGCGCTCGCAGAACCGCGACCAGCTGACCGCCGCCATCGAGCAGCGCCTGGCCGGCCGCGGCAGCGCGGAGTGGATGGAGCGGCTGAACGCGGCCGGCGTGCCCTGCGGCCCGATCCACCGCATCGACGAGGTGTTCGCCGACCCGCAGGTCCGCCATCTCGGCATCGCCCAGGCGGTCGAATCGCCGGCCCACGGCCGTCCGATCACGCTGGTCGGCCAGCCGGTCCGCCTCAGCCGCACCGACAGCCGGATCGCCAGCGCCGCCCCGGCAGCCGGCGCCGACACGGCCGCCATCCTGGCCGAGATCGGCTATGGCGAGGCCGAGATCGCCGACCTCACCCGCCGGCAGGTGGTGTGACCCCCCGCCCTTCCCCTACCCGGAGGCGCCCGTGCTCCCCTTCGTGCTGAGACGCCTCGGGCTTGCGGTCGTCGTCGCCCTGCTGGTGTCGACGACCACCTTCCTGCTGCTGCGCCTGGCGGCCGACCCGGCCCAGGCGCTGGCGGGCGAAGGGGCGACCGTCGCCGACATCGAGAACATCCGCCGCATGTACGGGTTCGACCAGCCGCTGCCGGCCCAGTACTGGGCCTGGGCGACCCGGGCGATGACCGGCGACTTCGGCGATTCCATCTACCTGAAGAGCCCGGTGCTGGAGCTGATCGGCGACCGCGCGCCCGTCACCATCACGCTGGCGCTGTGCTCGATCATCCTGGCGATGGCGGTGTCGATCCCGCTCGGCGTGGTCGCGGCCCTGCGGCCCAACACCTTCCTCGACCGCTTCGCGCTCGGCACGGCGGTGGTCGGCCAGGCGATGCCGAGCTTCTTCTTCGCCCTGCTGCTGATCCTGGTCTTCGGCGTCCACCTGGAATGGCTGCCGATCAGCGGCAGCGACAGCTGGCTGCACTTCGTCATGCCGTCGATCGTGCTCGGCTACTACGCCATGCCGGCCCTGATGCGGCTGACGCGCGGCGGCATGCTGGAGGTGCTGGGGTCCGACTACATCCGCACCGCGCGCGCCAAGGGCCTGCGGCCGCCGGTGGTCCTGTTCAAGCACGCGCTGCGCAACGCCGTCGTCTCGGTGGTGGCGGTGGCCGCCGTCCAGCTCGGCTTCATGCTGGGCGGCTCGGTGGTGGTCGAATCGATCTTCTCGCTGAACGGCCTCGGCCGGCTGGCCTACCAGTCGATCCAGCGCGCCGACTTCGACACGATCCAGGCGATCATCCTGATGATCGCCGGCGTCTACGTCCTCCTCACCTTCCTCGCGGACGTGCTCAACGCATGGCTCGATCCGCGCATCCGGGTGTCGTGATGTCCAGCACCGAAGGCACCGTGGGCGCGGTCGTGCGGCCGCCCGACGCCGCGGCCGGCGAGCCGGCCGCCCCCTCGCCGCGCACCATCCTGCGCCGCCGCGCGCTCGCCCACCGCGGCATCACCATCGGCGGCGGCATCCTCGCCTTCGTCTTCTTCCTGGCGCTGGCCGCCCCCCTGCTGGCGCCGCACGACCCCTATGCCCAGGACCTCGGTCGGCGGATGCTGAAGCCGATCTGGGAGGCGACGGGCACCTGGGCGCACCCGCTCGGCACCGATTCCTTCGGCCGCGACTACCTGTCCCGGATCATCTACGGCGCCCGGGTGTCGCTGCTGATCGGCTTCGCGGCGATGATCCTGTCCGGCCTGGTCGGCACCGCGCTCGGCGTCGCCGCCGGCTATTTCGGCGGCCGGGTCGACATGGTGGTGACGACCCTGGTCACCACCCGCCTCGCCATGCCGGCGATCCTGATCGCGCTGGCCGTCGTCTCCCTGGTCGGCAGCTCGCTGGAGATCATCATCCTGGTGCTGGGATTGCTGCTGTGGGACCGGTTCGCGGTCGTCATGCGCGCCGCCACCCAGCAGGTCCGCAACCTCGACTATGTCGCGGCCGCCCAGGCGATCGGCTGCTCCACCAGCCGCATCATCCTGACCGAGACCCTGCCCAACGTCGCCAACCCGCTGATCGTCATCGCCACCCTGGAGATCGCCCACGCCATCCTGCTGGAGGCCGCCCTGTCCTTCCTCGGCCTCGGCGTGCAGCCGCCGACGCCGTCCTGGGGCCTGATGATCTCGGAAGGGAAGAGCTTCATGTTCTTCGAGCCGTGGCTGATCTGCATCCCGGGCTTCGCCCTCTTCGCCCTGGTCATGTCGGTCAACCTGCTGGGCGACGGCATCCGCGACGTGACCGCGCCCGAGAACCGTACATGAGCCGGAACCGCACATGAGCGCGCTGCTGGAGATCGAGGACCTGGTCGTCGACCTGCCGGTCGCCGCCGGCACGCTGCACGCGGTGCGCGGCATCTCCCTGTCGATCGCCCGCGGCGAGACCCTGTGCCTGGTCGGCGAATCCGGCTGCGGCAAGTCGCTGACCTCGCTCGCCGTGATGGGGCTGCTGCCCAAGGCCGCCCGGCGCCGCGCCACCCGCATGACGCTGGGCGGCGAGGATATCCTGGATGCGACCCCGGACCGGCTGTCCGACATCCGCGGCCAGCGCATGGCGATGATCTTCCAGGAGCCGATGACCAGCCTCAACCCGGCCTGGTCGATCGGCAACCAGCTGGAGGAGGCGCTGCTGCGCCACCGCCGCGTCCGCCGGGCAGAGGCCCGCGACCGCGCGGTGTTCCTGCTGGAGAAGGTCGGGATCAGTGCGGCCGCCAGCCGGCTCGGCCAGTATCCGCACCAGCTCTCGGGCGGGCTGCGGCAGCGGGTGATGATCGCCATGGCCCTGATGTGCGGGCCGGAGCTGATCATCGCCGACGAGCCGACCACCGCGCTCGACGTCACCATCCAGGCGCAGATCCTGCGCCTGCTGATCGACCTGCAGCGCGAATTCTCGATGGGGCTCCTGTTCATCACCCACGACCTGGGCGTCGTCTCGCGCATCGCCGACCGGGTGGCGGTCATGTATGCGGGCGAGATCGTCGAGACGGGCCCGGCGGCGGACGTCCTGTCGCGGCCGAACCACCCCTATACGCAGGGCCTGCTCGACTGCATCCCGCGGCCCGGCACGGTCGCGCGCGGCGCCCGCCTCGGCACCATCCCGGGCGTGGTGCCCAACCTCGCCGGCCGGATCGAGGGCTGCGCCTTCCTCGACCGCTGCCCGAGCCGGCGCCCGCATCTCTGCCGCCAGCCGGTCGAACTCCGCGGGCTCGGCGACGGACGCGCCTATCGCTGCATCCTGCCGCCGGCCGACGCCGCGCCCCCCGCACCGGAGCCGGCCTTCGCATGACGATGCTGCTCGAAGCCCGCGACGTCTACCGCTCGTTCCAGGTCAGCGGCGGGCTGCTGCGGCCGCGCCGCACGCTGTTCGCGGTCAACGGCGTGTCCCTGTCGGTGGCGAAGGGCGAGGTGCTGGGGCTGGTGGGGGAATCCGGCTGCGGCAAGTCCACGCTCGCCCGGATGCTGCTGGGCGCGCTGGAACCCAGCCGCGGCGACATCCGCTTCGCCGGCCGGCCGCTCGCCGCCGCCGACCGGCTGGAGCGCGCCCGCCGGATCCAGCCGATCTTCCAGGACCCCTATTCCAGCCTCAACCCGCGCAAGACGATCGCCGCGATCATTGGCCTGCCGCTGCTGGTCCACGGGGTGGGCGACGCGGCCGAGCGCCGCCGCCGGGTGACCGAGCAGATGGACCTGGTCGGCCTGCCGCGTCGCCATGCGGACTCCTATCCGAGCCAGCTGTCCGGCGGCCAGCGGCAGCGGGTCGCCATCGCCCGCGCGCTCATCCTGCGGCCGGAGCTGGTGATCGCCGACGAGCCGACGTCGGCGCTCGACGTGTCGGTGCAGTCGCAGATCCTCAACCTGCTGCTCGACCTGCGCGACGAGCTGGGGTTGACCTACATCCTGATCAGCCACAACCTTGCCGTCGTCGAGCATCTGGCGACCCGGGTGGCGGTCATGTATCTGGGGCGCATCGTCGAGGAGCGCGACACCGACAACCTGTTCGCCCAGGCGCGCCACCCCTATTCCCGGGCCCTGCTCTCCTCGGTGCTGACGCCGGACCCGTTTGCCGGCATGCCCGAGGCACCGCTCGGCCTCGCCTTCCCCAACCCGCTCGACCCGCCGTCCGGCTGCGCCTTCCACCCGCGCTGCCCGGCCGCCGTCGCGGATTGCAGCCGCACCCGCCCGACGCCCGTCGCCGTCGATGGCGGCTTCGCCGAATGCCTGCGCTGCGCCGAGCCGGCCGCGGCGACCCGTCACTGAGCCCACCCAGGAAACCCGATCCGATGTCCGAGCAATCCATCCTGAACGCGCTGGCCGTCGACAATGTGGAACGGACGACGATCCATATCAGCGACCATATCCCGTCCCGCCTGGCCGGGTCCGAGAACGGCCGGCGCATGGCCGAATACAGCCGCGACCGGATGGCCGCCGAGGGGATCGAGGCGCGGGTGCACGAGTTCCCGGGCCTGGTCAGCTTCCCCGGCGCGGCGCGCCTGCGGGTGACGGCGCCGGTCGCGATGGAGATCGAGGCGAACACGCTGGGCCACAGCGAGCCGGCCGAGGGGCTGGTGGGCGAGCTGGTCTATGTCGGCTCGGGCGCCTATGCCGACTACGAGGGCAAGGACGTCCGCGGCAAGATCATCCTGACCGAGCTCAGCTACGCGCCCGCCCGGCACGAGAAGCAGCGCATCGCCGCCGAGATGGGGGCGGCCGCCGCCATCATGATGAACTGGGGCCGGCCCGACGACACCGCCGTTCCCTTCGGCTCGGTCAAGCCCGCCTGGGGCAACCCGACGCCCGAGACCTTCCGCACCGAGATGCCGACCCTGCCCTGCATCGCCACCGCCCGCGGGCCGGGCCTGCGCCTGAAGGACCTGTGCGCGGCCGGCCCGGTCACGGTCGAGCTGACGGCCGAGGTCGACAACCGCTGGACCCCGGTGCACCTGACCGAGGGCGTCATCCCCGGCGCCCGCAGCGACGACTTCGTCGTCCTGGCCGGCCACCAGGATTCCTGGCCGGGCCCGGCATCGACCGACAACGCGTCGGGCAACGCCGTCATCCTGGAGCTGATGCGGGTCTTCCACCAGCACCGCCACCTGCTGCGCCGCGGCATCGTCGCCGGCTTCTGGACCGGGCACGAGACCGGGACCATGGTCGGCTCGACCTGGTATGTCGACCAGAACTGGCGCCGGCTGCGCGACCATGCGGTCGGCTACATCCTGATCGACCAGCCGTCCTGCACCGGCACCATGCGCTGGGGCGCGTCCTCCAACACCGAGCTAAAGCGCTTCCACCAGGCGATCGAGGCGCGCCTGCTCGGCAACCGCTCCTATTCCTGGGAGCGCAAGAAGAAGCACGGCGACTGCTCCATGTTCGGCATGGGCATCCCGATGATCTTCGCCATGGGGCAGTTCTCCGAGCAGGAGCTGAAGGAGACCGCACTCGCCAACTGGGGCTGGTGGCACCATTCGCTGGAATGCACGATCGACAAGGTCGACTTCGAGTTCATGGTCGACCATCTGCGGATCTATGCCGCCTATCTGTGGGAACTGTGCACGGCGGCCGTCCTGCCCTACGCCTTCGCCGAGAGCGCGGGCCAGTTCGTGACCCGGCTGGAGGCGCTGCAGGAGCCGGGCCAGTCCATCGGCCTCGACCAGGCGCTCGAATGCGCCCGCCGCCTGCATTCGACGGCGGTCGCGTTCGACGGCTTCGCGGATGGCTGGCGGGCCCGCTATGGCGCCAATGCGGACGCCGACGAGGCGCCGGCCGACGCGATCAACCTCGCCATGAAGCGCATCAACCGGCTGCTGATCCCGCTGTCCAGCACCGTGCGCGGCACCTACGAGCACGACGCCTACGGCCTGACCGCGCAGACCACCATCCTGCCGGCGCTCTACGACACCAAGCTCCTGCCGGCGATGGACGGCCCGGAGCGCTGGATGCTGGAGACCAAGCTGCGGCGCGAGGGCAACCGCACCGCCGACATCCTGTCGGACGCGACCGAGCTGATGGCCGAGGCGATGGCGAGGATCGGGACCCCGCCCGCCGGCTGACCGGGTGCGCGCCCTTGAGGCATGGACGGCCTTCTGGCAGACATCACCGGTCCTGAAGACGCGAGGGGGATACGAGGATGACCAGACTGGTCGGGGTTTGCGGCAGCCTGCGGCGCGGCTCGTTCAATGCGGGCCTGCTGGCGGCCGCCCGCGACTTGATGCCGGAGGGCGCGACGCTCGACATCGCCTCCATCGCCGGCATCCCGCTCTATGACGGCGACCTGGAGGCGGCCGAGGGCATTCCGCCCGCGGTGACCGCGTTCAAGGACGCCATCGCCGAGGCGGACGGGCTGCTGCTGGTGACGCCGGAGTACAACAACGGCATCCCGGGCGTGTTCAAGAACGCGATCGACTGGGCCTCGCGCCCGGCCGCGGACATCGGCCGCGTCTTCGGCGGGCGGCCGGTGGCGGTGATCGGCGCCTCGCCCGGCGGGTTCGGCACCATCCTGGCCCAGAACGACTGGCTGCCGGTGCTGCGCACGCTGGGCACCCGGCCCTGGCATGGCGGCCGCCTGATGGTGGCCCAGGCCGGCAAGGTCTTCGACGGCGACGGCCGCCTCGTCGACGAGGCGATCACCCGGCGCCTGGCGCAGTTCCTGGCCGGCTTCACGGCCTTCGCCGCCGCCGCTGCCGGGTAGCGGGCGGCGGGGATCGTTCGCCCTGGGTGAACGGTGTCGTGCCGGCCGCGCATCTGGTGGGGGCTTCGGGCCGGGCGCATATCGGGGGTCACACGGCACAGGAGGAACCTGCCATGACCACCCGGACCATCGACAGACCGACCGCAGCCGACAGGCCGACCGCAGCCGACAGGCCGACCGCAGCCGCTTCGCGCACGGTCGAGCGCACCTACACCGCGATGCCGGCCAGCGACGGCGCCGGGGTGCGCCTCAACCGCGTGATCGGCCGCCCCGGCCTGCCCGACCTCGACCCGTTCCTGCTGCTCGACGAGTTCCGCTCCGAGGACGGGGCGGACTATATCGGCGGCTTCCCGGACCATCCGCACCGCGGCTTCGAGACCGTCACCTACATGCTGGCGGGCCGGATGCGCCACGGCGACAACAAGGGCAATGTCGGGCTGCTGCGCCCGGGCAGCGTGCAATGGATGACGGCCGGCCGCGGCATCGTCCATTCCGAGATGCCGGAGCAGGAGGACGGGCTGCTGCAGGGCTTCCAGCTCTGGGTCAACCTGCCGGCGAAGGACAAGATGACGGCGCCGCGCTACCAGGACATCGAGCCGGAGGCGGTCCCGACCGTCGCGGCGGCCGACGGCGTCCAGGTCAAGGTGATCGCCGGCCGGGTCGGCACGGTGCAGGGCGTGGTCGAGACCGGGGCCACCGACCCCACCTATCTGGATGTGGTGCTGGCGCCGGGCGCGCGCTTCACCCAGCCGGTGCCGGCCGGGCACAACGCCTTCGTCTATGTCTATGACGGCAGCGCCGCGGTGGGCGACGGGGAGACGTTGCGGCGCAGCGAGATCGGGCTTCTGTCCGATGGCGAAGCGATCACGGTCGCCGCCGGCACCGAGCCGACGCGCCTGCTGATCATCGCCGGCCGCCCGCTCGGCGAACCGGTGGCGCGGCACGGCCCGTTCGTCATGAACACGAACGCGGAGATCCGCCAGGCAGCCGAGGACTTCCTGGCGGGCCGGTTCTAGGCGAGGCGAGAGGGACGCTGGCTATCGGCCAAGGCGTCCCTCGACTTCGCTCGGGATGAGGATTTTTCCTTTCTCCACGAACATTTGTGCAGAACGAGATTCCCCTCATCCCGAGCCTGGTCGAGGGACGCAATGACCGACGGGCAATGCTCCGCTTCTATCTCGGATCTCTTCTTTTCCCACCAGCACTTGGGCCAGGGAAGAATCCCCCCAACCGATGGGCCAGCGCCCCCGGCCTCGGGCGCCTACTTCACGACCAGGTCGTTGCGGATGCCGGCGACGCCGTCGACGCCGCGGACCACCTGGGTGGCGCGGGCCTTGGCAGCCGCGGAATCCACGAAGCCGCTCAGCTGTACCACGCCCTTGAAGGTCGTGACGTCGATCTTGAACAGGTTAAGGTCGCGGTCGCCGAGCAGCTGCGCCCGCACCTTGGTGCTGATCGCCGCGTCATCGACATACTCGCCGGTGCTCTCCTGCTTCGACGTGCCCGAGCAGGCCGCCATCGGCCCGGCGATGAGACCGACTGCCACGAGGGCGGCGGCAAGCTTCGTTACATTCATGGGGGGTCGCTCCTGATGCGTTGGTGCGTCGGGAACGCCGCCGGAGCCGGGAGGTTCCACCGGATCAGCCGGCGTCGAGCGCCGAGCGGATGAAAGCCTGCTCCTCGGCGTACACTTGGCGCATGGTCGCCAGGAACGCCTCGGCCAGGCGGCTGTGCGGCCGGTGCCTTGGCTGCAGCAGGTAGCTGCGGAACACGACCCCCGGCTCGAACCGGCGAGCGACCAGGCCGCGATGGGCGAAGTCCCGGAGCGCGATCGGGTTGACGATGCTGACCCCGAGCCCCTCGGCCACCAGCATGCACAGGGTGGCGCTGTACTGCGTCTCGAGCGACATCACCCGCTCGACCCCGTGCCGCTCGAACACCTGGTCGATCTGGCCGCGGACATCGTCGTCGAGCGGCAGCGAGACGAAGTCCAGCCCCTCCAGGTGGCGTGGCCCGATCGTCCTCAATGCGGCCAGCGGATGGCCCGCCGGCAGCACGCAGACGCCGTCCAGCACCGCGAACGGCTCGGCCTCGATGCCGGCCAGCTCGGCGATGTTGGAGGCGATGCCGATGTCGCATTGCTGGGCGCCCGCCCACTGGATCACGGTCGGCGAGCCGCGCAGCTGCAGCGAGATGGTGACGTCCGGATGGTCGCGGCGGAAGGCGCGGATGGCCCTGGGCAGGAAGCCGTAGCCCAGCGCCGGCACCGTGACGATGCGCAGCCGGCCGCGCTTGAACGCCTTGATGTCGCTCGCCGCCTGCTGCAGGCGGCGCAGGCCGGCGTGGGAGCGGTCGACCTCCGCATGGAAGGCGTTGCCGTCGTCGGTCGTCGCCAGGCGCCCTGCCCGGCGCTCGAACAGGGGAAAGCCGGTGGCCGCCTCGAGCTGGGCGATCAGGCGGCTGACATTGGGCTGGGAGATGCCGAGCACGCGGGCCGCGGCCGTCATCGAGCCGCATTCCATGACCGCGCGGAAGGCATCGATCTGTCGGAGGTTCATCGCCGCGATGCCATATCAGATTCGCATGGGAAATGCCGATCTTGATATTTGACCGGATGGTGGCCGCCGCCCAGACTGCGGGTCTTCGGAAGGGGCCCGGCTGGCCCAGGAGAATCCATGATCGGCGACATCGTCTATGTGAACGGCCAGTTCGTGCCCCGGGACGAGGCCAAGGTCAGCGTGTTCGACCACGGCTTCATCTATGGCGACGGCGCCTTCGAGGGCCTGCAGATTGTCAACGGCCGCGTCTTCCTGCTGAAGGAGCACCTGAAGCGGCTGTTCGATTCCGTCCGCTACCTCGGCTTCGAGATCCCGATGACGGCCGAGGCGCTGCGCGACATCATCGTCGAGACGGCGCGGCGCAACGGCCTGCAGGACGGCTATGTCCGCCCGATCATCACCCGCGGCGCCGGCCCGCTCGGCATCCGCAACATGGCCCAGCTCGGCCCGCCGACGGTCGTCGTCATGGTCCAGCACGAGAGCATCGAGAGCCGGCGCGAGAAGTGGAACCGCGGCATCACCGCCCAGGTCGTCTCGGTCCGCCGCCTGGCCCCGGCCGGGTTCGATTCCCGGGCCAAGACCTGCAACTACATCAACAACATCCTGGCCTACCTGGAGGCCCAGGCGGCGGGTGCCGAGACCGCCCTGATGCTGGATGCCGACGGCTACGTCGCCGAGGCCTACAGCAGCAACATCTTCACGGTGAAGGACGGGGTCGTGGCGACGCCGGCCCTGGGCCACATCCTGGGCGGCATCACCCGCGGGACCCTGCTCGGCATCTGCCGCGACCAGGGCATCCCGGCGGTCGAGACCCGGCTTACCACCTATGATCTGCTGATCGCAGACGAAGTGTTCGAATGCGGTACGATGGCCGAGGTGCGGCCGCTGGTCCGCATCAACGGACGGACCATCGGCCAGGGCGTCCCCGGGCCGATGGCCCAGCGGCTGCACCAGGTCCTGCGGGGCATGATGGAGTCCGGCCTGCACGGGGAGCCGGTCGGGAGCGCATAAGACGCCCTGCCGGTGCCAAGGGTCGTTTCAACGTCGAACAGGGGAACCGGGGAAATGAAGATCGCACCAACCTGGCGCGCGGGGCTGCTGGCGGCAGCCGCCATCGTCGCGCTTGCAGCGCATGCCGGCCCGTCGGACGCCCAGACTGCGGGCGCCCAGACGGCGCCCGCGCAATCGGTCGTGCGCGTCGGCATCCACGGCGCCGACATCGGCTCGCTCGACCCGCACATGTCGGCGCAGACCATCGACAACGTCATCCACGCCTGGATCTATGGCGGGCTGGTCCGCTTCCCGGCCGGGACCATCGATCCCTCGCGGATCGAGCCGGACATCGCCGAATCCTGGACCAAGAGCCCGGACGGGCTGGTCTGGACCTTCACGCTGCGCCCGGGCGTCAAGTTCCACGGCGCGTATGGCGAGGTCACCGCCGACGACGTGGTCTATTCCCTGAAGCGGGCCGGCAATCCGAAGACGTCGGCCTTTTCCAGCGACTTCAAGTCGTTCGACAAGGTCGAGGCGGTCGATCCGCGCACCGTCCGCATCACGCTGAAGACGCCGGTGCCCTCGCTGCTCGGCCTCGTCACCGCCCAGCGCGGCGGCTACGTCATCAGCCGCAAGGCCGACGAGGAAGCGGGCGGGCAATACACGTCGAAGGCGATCGGCACCGGACCCTTCCAGCTCGAGGAATACCGGTCCAAGCAGTTCGTGGCGCTGGTCGCCAACCCGACCTATTTCCGCGGCCGGCCGAAGATCGACCGCGTCGTCTATCGCTTCATCCCCGCCAACGAGAGCCGCGACCTCGCCTTCCGCTCGGGCGAGCTCGACCTCTTCTACGGCCGCAAGGACCAGCGCTGGGTCGACCGGATGAAGCAGACGCCGGGCCTGGCGATCGAGGTGTTCGGGCCGGGCGAGCTGCGCCTCATCAACCTCAACACCTCGATGAAGCCGTTCGACGACATCCGCGTCCGCCAGGCGGTGGCCCACGCCATCAACCGCCAGGACTTCGTGAAGTTCGTCGGCGCCGACGTGGTCAGCCCGAACCCCTCGGTCGTGCCGCTCGGCTATCTCGGCTACACCGACCAGGTGCCGCGCTTCGAGTATGACCCGGAGAAGTCCAAGCACCTGCTGAAGGAGGCCGGGTACCCCAACGGCATCACCATCAAGGTGCTGGGGTCCAACCGCTCCTTCGTCGAGCCCTACCAGCTGCTCCAGGCGCAGCTGGCCAAGGCCGGCATCACCATGGAGCTGCAGCTGGTGGAGCACACCGCCTGGCACGCCCAGATCCGCCAGAACCTGAGCGCCATGGTCGTCTACACCGCCGCCCGCTTCCCGGTCGCCGACATCTTCCTGACCCAGTTCTTCCATTCGGCCAGCGCGCCCGGCAAGCCGACCGCGGTCACCAACTTCAGCCACTGCGCGGTCGCCGACCAGGAGATCGATGCCGCCCGGGTCGAGCAGGACCCCAAGCGCCAGCTCGAGTTGTGGCACGCCGCCCAGAAGAAGATCGTCGAGAATGTCTGTGCGGTGCCCCTGTTCGACGAGGACCAGGTGTGGGGGCGCAGCACCAAGCTCGATTTCGGCCACAAGCTGGAAGCCTCGATCAGCTTCGGCCCGATGCTGACGGAGCAGAGCACCCTCAAATGAGCGGGCGCCCGGCAGGAACGGCGGGGTAGCGGCCACCATGCTGCGCTTCGTCGCCAAGCGGATGATGCTGGCGGTGCCGACGATGCTTCTGTCGGCGTCCGTCGTCTTCTTCCTGGCCCGCATCCTGCCGGGCGATCCGGCCCTCTCGATCCTGGGCGATTCCGCCAGCGAGGAGGCGATCGCCGCCATGCGGACGCGGCTCGGCCTGGACCAGCCGATGCTGGTCCAGTACCTGGGCTTCCTCGGGGACCTGTTGCGCCTCGACCTCGGCAACTCGATGATCTCGGGCCACGCCGTCACCGCCGAGGTGCTGGGGGTGCTGCCCTACACGATCGAGCTGACCGTGTTCGCCATCGCCTTCGGCGTCGTGCTGGGGGTGCCGATCGGGATCGCCGCCTCGCTCGCCCGCAACCGGCTGCCCGACTACCTGTCGCGCTTCGGGTCGCTGATCGGCCTGTCCTGCCCGCCCTTCTTCCTCGGCATCTGCCTCTTGCTGGTGTTCGCCATCTGGGTCCCGCTGTTCCCCGTGATCAGCGCGCCCGACACCGGCACGCTCGGCGGGCGGATCGCCGCCCTGATCCTGCCGGGGGTGACGCTCGGCATCATCTTCCTTGCCTTCGTCGCCCGCTCCTCGCGCGCGGCCATGCTGGAGGTGCTGCCCGAGCAGTACATCCGCACCGCCCGGATGAAGGGCCTGTCGGAAAGGGCGGTCGTCTTCGGCCATGCCTGCCGCAACGCCCTGCTGCCGATCGTCACCGTGACCGGGCTCTATTTCGGCATCCTGATGGGCAACGCGGTGGTGACCGAGATCGTCTTCACCCGCCCCGGCCTCGGCAAGCTGATCATCGGCGCGCTCAATTCCCGCGACTACGTCATGCTGCAGGGGCTGACCATCGTCTATTGCTTCATCGTCGTGCTGGTGAACCTCGTCACCGACATCGTCTACGGGCTGGTCGACCCGCGGGTGAAGGTGCGATGACCGCGCTGCGCACCGCGATCGCCATGGTCGCGCCCAACCGCGCGGCCGGATGGGGCTTCCTGGCGTTGGCCGCGATCTGCCTGCTGGCGCTGGCCGCCCCGCTGGTCGCCCCCTACGCCCCCGCCGAGCAGGACCTGATGGCGCGCCTGGAGCCGCCGTCGGCGCAGCACTGGCTCGGCACCGACAATTTCGGCCGCGACATCCTCTCGCGGATCCTGTGGGGGGCACGCATCTCGCTGCTGGTCGGGCTGGGCGCCACCCTGGTCGGCATGGTGATCGGCGGCGCGCTCGGCATCTGGGCCGGCTTCAAGGGCGGCATCGTCGACCTGCTGGCGGCCCGGGTGATCGACGTGCTGCTGTCGTTCCCGAGCCTGATCCTGTGCCTCCTGATCGTCTCGCTGGTGGGGCCGGGCGTGGTCGAGCTGATCGCCGCCATCGCCGTCTCGCTGGTGCCGAAGTTCGCCCGCGTCGCCCGCTCGTCGGCGATCGCCATCAGCCACCGAGAGTTCGTCGACGCCTGCCGCACCGTCGGCGGCTCCGACCTGCGCATCATGCTGCGCCACATCACCCCCAACGTGGTCGGCGAGCTGGCGGTGATGGCGTCCTTGTGGACCGCCAATGCGGTGCTGATCGAGGCCTCGCTCAGCTTCCTCGGCCTCGGCGTCCGCCCGCCGACGCCGACCCTGGGCGGCATGATGCTGGAAGGGCTCAACCTGCTGCACGACGCCCCCTGGCTGACGCTGTTCCCCGGCCTCGTCATCCTGGCGATGGTGCTGGCGCTCAACCTGGTCGGCGACACCCTGCGCGACGCGGTCGACCCGCGCCTGCGGGAGGTCTGAGCGATGGCCGCACCCGCCGACCAGCCGCTGCTGCGCGTCGAGGGACTGGGCGTCGCCGTGCGCCGCCGCGCCGGCGCCCTGCCTATCCTGGACGACGTCTCCTTCGACCTCGCCGCCGACGAGACCCTGGCGATCGTCGGCGAGTCCGGCAGCGGCAAGAGCATGCTGGCGCTGGCCATCACCCGGCTGCTGATGCCGCCCGAGAACTACGCCGTGTCCGGCCGGGTGGAGTTCCAGGGCACCGATCTGGTCGCCCTGCCCGCCGCGGCCATGCGCGAGGTGCGCGGCCGCGGCATGGCGGTCGTCTTCCAGGAGGCGCTGAACGCCCTCAACCCGGTCCTCACCGTCGGCCGGCAGATCGAGGAGACGGTGCGGCGGCGCGACGGCGGCGATGCCGCCACCGCCCGGCGCGAGGCGATTCGCCTGCTCGACGAGGTCGGCATCCCCTCGCCCGAGCGCCGCCTCGGCGACTATCCGCACCAGCTGTCGGGCGGCATGCGGCAGCGGGTGATGATCGCGATCGCGCTCGCCTGCCGCCCCGCCCTGGTGATCGCGGACGAGCCGACCACCAGCCTCGACGTCACCATCCAGTCCCAGGTGCTGGCGCTGCTGCGCGACGTGCGCCGGCAGAACGGCATGTCGATGATCTTCATCAGCCACAACCTGGGGGCGGTCGCCGCCATCGCCGACCGGGTGGCGGTGCTCTATGCCGGCCACGTCATGGAGCTGGCGACGGTCGACGAGCTGTTCGCCGCCCCGCGCCACCCCTATACGGCAGCCCTCCTGGCCGCGACCCCCAGGGTCGACCGGCCGGAGAAGCTGGCGGCGATCGGCGGGGCGGTGCCGCGCTTCGACGAGCTGCCGCCCGGCTGCCGCTTCGCCCCGCGCTGCCCGCGCGCCATGCCCGCCTGCTCCGCCGCCGTCCCCACGATCCGCGCGCCGGACGGCGAGCCCGGACGGCGCGTGCGCTGCATCGCCCCCCTGCCATGAAGGCCAGATTGGTGCCGCCGATCCTCGAGGTGCGCGACCTGCGCAAGTTCTTCCCGGTGCCGGGCGGCGGCTTCGGCCCCCGCCAGGCCGTCCGCGCCATCGACGGCGTCAGCTTCACGGTCGAGCGCGGCCAGAGCTACGGGCTGGTGGGGGAATCCGGCTGCGGCAAGTCGACCGTCGCGCGCTGCATCGTCGGCCTGCTGACGCCCGATTCCGGCCGCATCACGGTCGAGGGCGAGGCACTGACCACCGGCCGCTCCGCCCGCGGCCGCCGCCTGCACCGCAGCGTGCAGATGGTCTTCCAGGACCCCTTCTCCTCGCTCAACCCGCGCCTTGCCATCGGCACGACGCTGGCCGAGCCGCTGGCGATCGCGGGCGGCCTGTCGCGCGCCCAGATCCGCGCCCGGGTGGCCGAGCTGCTGCGCGAGGTAGGGCTGCCGGAGAATGCCGCGGCCAAGTTCCCGCACGAGTTCAGCGGCGGGCAACGGCAGCGGATCTCGATCGCCCGGGCGCTCGCCCTGCGCCCGCCGCTCATCGTCGCCGACGAGCCGGTGTCGGCGCTGGACGTCTCGGTGCAGGCGCAGATCCTGCTGCTGCTGGACGGGCTGCGCATCGAGCACGACCTCGGCCTCCTGTTCATCTCCCACGACCTGGCGGTGGTGCGGAACTTCTGCCAGCGGGTCGCGGTCATGTATCTCGGCCGGATCGTCGAGGAAGGCCCGGTCGAGCGCGTCTTCGCCGACCCGAAGCACCCCTACACCCTGGCCCTGCGCGATTCCTCGCTGCCGCCCGACCCGGCCGCCCGCGACCGGCTGGCGCGGATCGAGGGCGAGATGCCGTCGGCGATCGATCCGCCCAAGGGCTGCCACTTCCACCCGCGCTGCCCGCGGCGGATGCCCATCTGCTCGGTCGAAGCCCCCGCCTGGACGCCGTTCGCCGACGGCGGCGTCGCCTGCCACCTGCACCCGCCGCCCGATGCCACCGTGACACCGGCCAACCGAGGGACCTGAGATGTACCCCGATCCGAACTCCCGATCCGCCCGCCTGTTCGAGCGCGCCTGCGCGGTCATGCCCGGCGGCAACACGCGGCTGGCGGTCTACCAGGACCCGTTCCCGATCTTCGTCGCCCACGCCTCGGGTTGCCGGGTGACCGACGTCGACGGCGTCGAGCGCCTCGACTTCATCAACAACCAGTCGGCGCTGGTGCACGGCCATTGCTTCCAGCCGGTGATGGCGGCGGCCGCCGCCCAGCTGCAGCGCGGCACCTGCTTCTCGGGCCCGACCGATGCCGAGGTGGAGCTGGCCGAGGCCCTGCAGGCCCGCGCGCCGTGGTTCGAGCGGATGCGGTTCACCAACTCCGGGACCGAGGCGGTGATGCTGGCCGTCAAGGCGGCCCGCGCCCATACCGGCCGCTACAAGATCGCCAAGTGCGAGGGTGCCTATCACGGCTCCTACGACTTCGTGGAGGCGAGCCGCGGCAGCACGCCCGCCAACTGGGGGGACGCCAGGGTCCCGGCCCGCGTCCCCTACTCCAAGGGCACGCCGCCCGCGGTCGGCGAGCTCACCGTCGTCATGCCCTTCAACGACATCGAGGCCGCCGCCGCCATCCTGGAGGCCGAGGCGGGCGAGCTGGCCGCGGTCATCGTCGAGCCGGTCGCCAACCGGCCGGGCATGATCCCGGCCGATCCGGAGTTCCTGGCCTTCCTGCGCGCCTTCACCTCCCGGGTCGGCATCCCGCTGATCTTCGACGAGATCATCTCGTTCCGGCTCGGCGTCGCCGGCGCCCAGGCCGGCTACGGCATCGTCCCGGACATGACGACGCTCGGCAAGCTGATCGGCGGCGGCTTCCCGGTCGGCGCGGTCGCCGGGCGGGCCGACATCATGTCCGTCTTCGACCAGCGCAAGGGCAGCCCGGCGGTGCCCCACACCGGTACCTTCAACGCCAACCCGGTGTCGATGGTGGCCGGGCTGGAGACCCTGAAGGCGTTCGGCGGGCAGGAGGTCGGCCGCATCAACCAGACCGGCGCCCGGGTCCGGGAGGCGATCGACGGGATCTTCGCCCGGGCCGGGATCGAGGGCCAGGCGTCGGGGGCGGGGTCGCTGTTCCGCATCCACTTCACCGGCCGCCCGCTCACCGACTATCGCTCGGCCTACCCCACGCCCGCGGCACAGGCGGCGGTCACCGCCCTGCACAAGGCGCTGCTCAACCGCGGCATCATGGTCTCGGCCAACTGCAGCGGCAACCTGTCGACCGTGGTCGGCGATGCCGAGATCGACCGCATGCTCGACGCCGTCGCCCGCTCCCTGGCGGAGATCCGCGTGCCGGCGTAGCTCACCGGACGGTCCCGAATGTGATCACCAACACTGGCTGGGGCGGCATGACGATGCAGATGGGAAGCGGCCGCGGCCTGCGGCCGACCTGGTACGAGATCGACCTCGGCGCCGTCCGCCACAATGTGCGCGAGCTGCGCCGCCTGGTCGGGCCGGGGGTCGCGATCTATGCCTGCCTGAAGCGGAACGCCTATGGCTGCGGGGCAGCGCCGGTGTCGCGTGCCTGCGTCGAGGCCGGGGCCGACGGGCTGGCGGTCGGCAACATCGACGACGCGGTGGCGATCCGTGCCGCCGGCATCGCCGCGCCGATCCTGCTCTACCCGACCTGCCTGCCCGACGTCGCCCGGCAGGTGGAGCTGCTCGACCTGATCCCCTCGGTTTCCACGGTGGAGGAGGCGGCCGCCTGGGACGCCGCCCTCACCCGCCCGCGCAAGGTGTTCCTCAAGGTCGATGTCGGCCTGCTGCGGGGCGGGGCCACGGCGGCCGAATTCCCCTTGCTGCTCGACCGGCTGCCGCACCTGCCGAACCTGGAGTGCGCCGGCCTCTACGGGCATTTCTTCAGCTACGGGGCGAGCGGCGCGCCCGGGCACTATCCGCGCCAGTTCGTCCGCATGCAGGCCGCCGTCGAGGCGGCGCGGGCCGCCGGGGTGGCGGTGCCGATCGCCATGGTGTCGAGCACCAACGCCGTGCTCGACCATCCCGAGATGGACCTGACCGGGGTCGACCCCGGCCGCCTGCTCTATGGCCTCGCGGGGTCGGACAGCCCGGCGCGCCGCGGCACGTTCCGGCCGGCGCTGGCCGCCTTCAAGACCCGCCTGCTGATCCGCAAGGCGGTCGGCCCGGACGACGCCGACGGCGAGGCGCCGCCATTCCTCCCTCGCCCCGGCATGACCATCGGCATCCTGCCGATCGGCTGGGGCGACGGCCTGCCGCGCAGCTTCCCCGCCGGGGCGGGCGTGCTGGTCCGTGGCCGCAAGGTGCCGGTGCTGGGACCGGTCCACCTGGAGCATACCCGCATCGACCTGACCGACTGCCCGGAGGCCCGGCCCGGTGACGAGGTGGTGCTGGTCGGCCGCCAGGGAACGGCGGAAATCCCGCTCGCCGCCTGCGCCGCCGCCTGGGGCATCGACGAGACCACCTTCCACGGCCAGATGCGCGACCACGTCCCGCGGGTGTACCTGTAGCCGCCGGCCCCGTCGGCAGGCATCGAAGACGACCCTTCTGCCGGCCGACGGTACGGATCGGGGCTGGGTCCCTACCGCGCCCCCAGCCAGGCGGCGACGTCGGCCGGCTCGTCCAGGGCGGCAGCCAGGCCGTCCATCGCCGTGCGCCAGGCGGCGTGGATGCGTTCCTCGCCCATGCGCGCGCCGTCGGGGTACATCATGATGCGGAAGGTGCAGGCGGAGCCCGGCATCCCGACCGCCGGGATCATCACCCCGCCATGTTCCTGCAGCACCCGCATCGAGGCATAGGCGACGGCCTCGATCGGCACCACCGAGGAGGCCTGCTTGTTCGAGCGGCGCAGGGCGAGCTCCAGGAAATCCTCGCCGCCGACCGCGATCCCGGCCCCGGCCAGGTAGGCCTTGTCGCCGATCTCCGGCCGCAGCGCCTCCAGCAGCCGTTCCGACATGCGCGCCGCCGCGCGGATCGGCTCGGGGTCGAACGCCTCGACCGCGTGGATACCGGCCAGGTACTGGGCCGGTTGCGCCTCCACGCCGAGGCCCAGCGCCCGGGCACGGATCGGCCCCAGCAGTTCGCGCCGGCCGGCGACGAAGCCGGACCGCGGCCCGCCCAGGTGCTTGTCGAGCGACCAGACGGCAATGTCCGCGCCGGCCAGCGCCAGGCCGCCCGGCTCGTCGTAGAGCGAGATGCGGGCCGCCATGTGCGCGTCGTCGAGGATGACGAGCGCGCCGCGCCGCCGGCCCGCCTCGGCTGCCGCCTCCACCACCGCCTGCGGCAGGTGGTTCTTGGAGGGCGAGATGGCGGTGAAGACCACCGCCTTCGGCGCCACGCCCGCCGCCACCGCGGCCGCGAAGGCGGCGGGGTCGGTGAACTCCTCGAAGGTTCCCTGGGCCAGCACGACCGCCTGGCGCACCGACGGGTGGGAGCGGTCGGCCGCGACCAGGGAGACGACGCGGTCGCCCGGCTTCAGCACCGTCAGCATCGTCGCCAGCATGCCGGCGGTGACGCGGGTCGACAGGAACCCGTCATGCACCGCCGGATCGCCCCCCATGCGGGCGATCGCCAGCGTCTCCAGCTCGCCCTGGGAACGGGCGATGAAGTGGACGTAGGAGCGCATGGCGTCGTCATCGGAGTCCTGCAGGGGGAACCCCCGGATCAGGCCCGTCATGTTGAAGACGCCGTCGTCGCCCATGCGGGCGTAGCGGTCGCGGATGATCTCGTAGGCGCGCTGCTGGCGGGTCGCCTCCGCCAGCTCGCTGGCGAGGACGGCGCCGCGGGCGTAGCCGACGGTCGGGTCGATCGCATTGCCGAAACGGTCGCGGCGAACCGAAGTGGTCTCGCCTTCCAGGGCCTGGGCCATGATGCTCTCCTGATCCGGACGGGACGTCAGTCGGCCGCCTGCGCGGGAGCGCCGGCCTTGACACCCGCCTGGGCGGCCAGCAGCGCGTCGCGCAGGATCGCCATGGCGCGGTCGACCTCCTCGTCGGTGGTGGTCATCGGCGGCACCAGGCGGATGATGTTCTTGGTGCCCTGGTAGCCGCGGAGCTGGAAGATCAGCCCGGCGTCCTGGCAGTCCTGGGCGACCTTCTCGGTCGCCGCGTCGGCCGGCGTCTTCTTGTCCCGGTCGGTCACCAGTTCGATGCCGAGCAGCACGCCGTGGCCGCGCACGTCGCCGATCAGGTCGATCTCCTTCGCCATCTCCTCGAGCGCGGCCTTGATGCGGGTCTCGATCCGCTTCGCCTTGCCGGACATGTCCTCCTCGACGACGATCTTCACGCTCTCCTCGCCGGCCGCGCAAAGCAGCGGGTCGGTCGCGTGCGAGCGGGTGGCGAAGTAGCCGTTGCCGACCGCGCGCTCGGCGATCTCGTCGGTGGTGACGACCGCGCTGATCGGCAGGCCGCCGCCGAAATGCTTCGAGAGCGTCATGATGTCCGGCTGGGCGCCGGCATGGAGCTGGAAGCCGAACAGGTTGCCGGTCTTGCCGAGCCCGGTCTGCGATTCGTCGAAGATCATCAGCATGCCGCGCTTCTCGAGCTCCCGGCGCAGCACCTTGTAGTAGCCGGGCGGGGGGACGATGACGCCGCCCGCGCTCAGGATCGGCTCGCCGATGAAGGCGGCCGGCTGCGAGGTGAAGTTGGCGTCGGCCAGTTCCAGGCTGATCTTCATGCAGGCGAACTGGCAGCTCGGCTGCTGCAGCTTGAGCGGGCAGCGGTAGCAGTTGGGGGTCATGATAGAGGAGGTGGCGGGGGCGACCACCGTGTGCTTGCGCCGGCTCCAGGCGAAGGACAGCGAGCGCGTCAGGTAGGAGGTCGAGCCGTGCAGGCCGGAATGGAAGCCCAGCACGTCGAGCCCGCCGGTCGCCTTGCGCGCCAGGTCGATCGACGCCTCGATCGCATCACTGCCGCTGACCAGGAACAGCGAGCGGGCGAGCGGCTTGGGCAGGATCCGGCCCAGGGTCTCGTGCAGCTTCAGCCGCGGCACGTTGAGCATGGTGTTGGTCGAGTGCAGCAGCGTCTTCATCGTCTCGGTGATGGTGTGGACGATGCGCGGATGCTGGTGGCCGAGTGCTGCCCCCATCTGGCCCGACTGGAAGTCGAGATAGGTCTTGCCGTCGGTGTCGGTGAAGGTCGAGCCCTCCGACTTGGCGATGATCGGGCGATCCTCGGCACCGCCCATGTAGCTGCTCTTGACGGTCGGGAACATCCAGTTGGCGACGATTTCCCGCGCGTGGCTGCGATCCATGTCGAATACTCCTTGGTCTTGCTTGGGTCTCGGTGGCTGCCGGGCGTCAGATGCGCAGGAACAGCCGGTTGAAATACTGTCGGTTCTCCAGCAGCCGCACGCACATCGTCAGTCCGCGATTGACGACGAAGTACATGATGAGCAGCGTCAGGTAGACTTCGACCGGCGCCGTCATCAGGCGGGCGCCGATCTGCTTGCCGATCTCCGTCAGGTCCATGAGACCGATGAGGAAGGCGAGCGAAGTGTTCTTCATCGAGACGACGTAGCGGCCGGCCAGCGCCGGCAGCATGTTGAAGAAGGCCTGGGGCAGCACGACCCAGAGGTGGATCTGCCGCTGGCCGAGACCGAGCGCCCGGGCCGCCTCCAGGTTGGACGGGGCCACCGAGCGGATGCCGCCCTGGACGATCTCGGCGATGTAGGCGCCGGTGAAGAGGGTGAGCGCCACCAGCACGCTGAGGAACTTCGAGGTCTGGATGCCGAAGGCGGGCGGCAGGAAATAGGCCCAGAAGACCAGGATCAGCAGCGGCACGTTGCGGAAGCCCTGGACGTAGAGCATCGCCGGGATGTTGAGCGCCTTGCGCGGCGAGGCGCGCATGATGCCGACGACCGCCCCGATCAGGGTCGAGCCGGCGATCGCCAGGAAGCCGATGCAGAGCGTCAGCAGCAGGCCGCCCATCTGCCCGCGGCTGAACAGGTCGCCGACCAGCAGCCGCTCCAGGTTGGCCGGGGTCCAGACCCGGGCCCAGTTGTCCATCATTGGATGATGCTCCCGGCCGGCAGCACCGCCCGGCCCGGGTGGCGGGCGCGAATGTGGCGCGACAGCGCCCGGTTGATCAGCCGGCCGACGCCCACCGCGATCAGGCACAGCAGCATGTAGATGACGGTGATGGCGGTCAGCGCCTCCAGCCCGCGGAAGAGGAAGTTGTCGATGGCGCGGTACTGGAAGGTCATCTCGCCGACGCCGATGGCCATGGCGAGCGAGGTGTTCTTGATGAGCGCCGTCGCCTCGTTGACCAGCGGCGGCACCAGGACGCGGATCGCCTGCGGAAAGGCGACCTTGCCCAGGGCCTGGGGGAAGCGCAGGCCAAGCGCGCGGGCCGCCTCGAACTGGCCCTTCGGCACCGAGTTCAGGCCGGCGCGGATGACCTCGGCGAAGAAGGCGCCGTGATAGAGGGCGAGCGCCAGGATCGCCGCGCCGAGTTCGTAGCCGAAGTCCCTGAGGGCCATGAACATCGGCGTCGGCAGCACGAACGAGGCCGAGAAGTACCAGAACAGGATCTGCACCACGGGCGGCGTGTTGCGGGCGAACTCGATGTAGAGCCAGCAGAAGGGCTCGGTCAGGCGCCAGCCGATCCAGCGCACGGTGCCGACCACGGTGCCGATGGCGATCGCCAGCACCAGCGAGCAGGCGGCAAGCTTGAGGGTCTCGACGAGCCCGACCAGGATCAACCGTCCGGGTTCGCCCAGGAGGACGCTGAAATCGCTGTTCACGGCTGGCTCTCCCGCTCAGGGGCGGCGGCCGGGCCCGAGGCCCGGCCGCCCTCGTCCGTCGTCGGTCCTCAGTCGTCCCAGTTGGGGACGACGAAGTCGCCGAAGTCCGCCAGCGTCATCTTCAGCTTGGACTCCTTGCCCAGCCACTTGTCGAACAGCCGGTGCCAGGTGCCGTCGCGCCACTGGTCCTGGAGCAGGAAGTTGATCGTGTCGCGGGACTTGGAGTCGTTCTCGCGCAGCACCGCGGCATAGAAGCCGCCGCTGTAGAAGCCCTCCTTGCCCAGCATCTCATAGGCGCTGGGATCGGGCGCCTCCGCCCGGAGCCCGGCCAGCAGGATGTTGTCGGTGGCGACCGCGTCGACCAGGCCGCGCTGCAGGGCGAAGAACGCCTCCGGCCAGTTCTGGTAGGTCTGGATCGTCGCCTTGGGCTGGATCTGCGGCAGCTTCTTCACGCCGCCCGAGCCGGCGTCGAGGCCGATGCGCTTGCCGGCCAGGTCGGCCACGCTGCGGATGCCGCTGCCCTTGCGCACGAGCAGGGTCTGCGGCGTGTAGAGATAGGGGATGGTGAAGTCGACCACCTGGTCGCGGCCGCGATAGTGGCTGACCGTGGCGACGATCAGGTCGATCCGGTTCTGCTGCAGCAGCTGCACCCGGTTCGAGGCCTTGACCGGCTCGAACTCGACCTTCACGCCGAGCCGCCGGGCCATGTCGTTGACCAGGTCGATCTCGAACCCGGCCAGCTGGCCCTTCTCGTCGGTGAAGCCGAGATAGGGGGCGTCGTTCTTGACCCCGACGCGGATCACCCCGCGTTCCTTCACCTGCTCGATCATGGTCTTGGTGCAGTTGCATTGCGCCATGGCCGGCTCGGCCAGGACGAACACGGCGAAAAGACCTACCAGCAACGAACCTATCCGCGACATCTGCCTCTCCTGTTCGTTAGCTCCGGTTCCGTTCGGATCGTGGCCGGCCTCTTCTCTAGCGCGCGAGAATCTTGCCGATGAACTGCCGGGCCCGCTCCTCGGTCGGATTGGAAAAGAACTGTTCGGGCGCTCCCTGTTCGACGATCAACCCCTGGTCCATGAAGACGACCCGGTCCGCGACTTCCTTGGCGAAGCCCATTTCATGGGTGACCACGACCATGGTCATGCCCTCGCGAGCGAGGTCCCGCATGACGTCGAGGACCTCGTGGATCATCTCCGGATCGAGGGCCGAGGTCGGTTCGTCGAACAGCATCAGATCGGGCTGCATGCACAGCGCGCGGGCGATCGCCACCCGCTGCTGCTGGCCGCCCGACAGCATGTCGGGGAAGGCATCCGCCTTCTCCTCGATCCCGACCCGGGCGAGCAGCCGCCGGGCCCGCTCGACCGCCTCCTGGCGGGGCAGCCGGCGCACCATGGTCGGCGCCAGGATCAGGTTCTGCAGGATCGTCAGGTGCGGGAAGAGGTTGAAGGACTGGAAGACCATGCCGATCGACGGGTCGAGCGCCTGCAGCTTGGAGCCGCTGGCGGCGATCGGCCGGCCGCCGACCAGCACCTGGCCGCCCTCGATCGGCTCCAGCCCGTTGATGCAGCGGAGCAGCGTGCTCTTGCCGGAGCCGCTCGGCCCGCACAGCACCACCACCTCGCCGCGGTCGATCGCCAGGTCGATGCCGTTCAGCACCTGGATCGCGCCATAGCGCTTGACGACGCCGCGCATCTCGATCGCGGGCGGGGATGCCGCCAGGGCCGCGGCCTCAGCCATCGGCCGGCTCCCGGACGGGCTGGAAGCCGTCGATCGTCCGCTGCACGATCCCCGCCGGGTCGAGCCCGTCCAGTCCGAGGCGGGCCAGCGTATGGCCCTCGGCCGTGAAGTCGCGCCCGTACAGGGCGGATGTCAGCTCGATCAGGTTGCGGGTGACCGGCATGGCGATGCCGGCCGCCTCGCCCAGGGCGTGGAAGAAGACCAGCGCGTAGGGCACGTCCTCGGTGATGAAGCGATGCTCGAAGCTCTGTGGCCCGATCGGCCCCTTCAGCTTCTTCGCCACCGACTGGAAGATCTCCGGCAGGGTCTCGCCGACCGCGCCATGCGCCTGGCGGAAATAGTCGCCGACCGTCACCTCCCGGGTGCCGTAGCGGCGGACCACCAGCAGGCGCTCCTCGTCGACCAGCTGCACGAAGCGGGCGACGCCGGGGGTGATGCCCTCCCAGATCATCCAGTCTTCGCGCTTCTCGGCCCGGCTCAGGTTACAGAGCAGCGGCGGCACATGGTAGACGGGGTTGTGGTTGTTGAGCGAGACGGTGAGCGCGTTCGGCTCCAGCCGGAAGCGCGGCCCGAACAGGCCTTCCAGCATCGCCAGCGCCCTTGGCCCGCGGTCGGCCGGGATCGCCGCCAGCTCGATCACGTCCTTGACCTTCAGCACCCGGACCGCGGCCGGACCGGTGCGCCGCGCGGTGAAGAGGCTGGTGGAGGCGTCGACGATGGTCGGCGTCCGGCCCCGGTCGGCCATCATCCGCGACAGCAGCAGCGAGCTGAGGCCGGTCACGGGATGGATCAGGACCGTCTGGTCCGCCGCGAGATGCGGGGCGGCGGCTTCCATCAGCGCCTGGTGGCCGAAGGCCGGCGCCGCGACGACGACGAGGTCCGCCCCGTCGATCGCGGCCTGCGCGGTCTCCGCCACCGCGATCGCGACGGTGCCCGTCAGCGCGCCTTCGGCCGACAGCCGGCCACCGGCGAGCGCGGCGCGCTCCTCGGCGAAGGCCGACCACAGATGCACCGGGTGCCCGGCATCGGCCAGGAAGCAGGCCGTCGCGAGCGCGACGTTGCCGGCGCCGAGAATGGCGATCTTCATGCGTGGATCCTCTGCGGGGCGGGCCTGCCGAAGCGGCCTGGGTCCGCGTCTCCGGCTGGAGCGCGCGGGGCGCGGGACGACTTGGCGCGGGGGGACTTGGCGCGGCGCGCCGTGGGCGCCGCGCGCGCGTGGGGCTCGGACTTACCCTGCGAGAGCTTGACCGTGTAATAGTAGCGGTCGGCGCGGAAGTGCGACCGGAAGACGACCACCGTCTGGTCCTCGCCGGTCAGGAAGTGGCGGGTGATGCACAGGAGCGGCGCACCCGCCGGCACCCGCAGCAGGGCCGCCATGTCGCCGTCGGCCACCGTCGCCTCGATGCGCTGGTGATCCTCCCAGATGTCGAGGCCGAGCGTCTCGCGCAGCTCGTGCATCATCGAGGTGCGGCTGAGGTCGAGGCGCGCGATGCGGGCGCCGATCTCCAGCGGCAGGAACGCGTCGTGGTGGGCGAAGTGGTCGCGCGAGAAGAGCCGCAGCCGGGTGATGCGATAGACCATCTCGTCGGCCGCCACGCCCATGATCTCGGCCACGATCGGCGGCGGCAGCGCCAGCCCGCGCTCCAGCACGCGCGCTTCGGTATCGAGCTTGAGGGCGCTGAAATCCTCCGTCAGGCCGGTCAGGCGCCGCTCGCTGCGGGGCGGCGGCAGCTTGATCACGAAGGTCCCCTGGCCGCGCCGCCGGGACACCAGCCCTTCCGTCTCCAGGCCGAGCAGGGCGTCGCGGATCGTCTCGCGGCTGACGCCGAACTCCTCGCACAGCGCGTGCTCGGTCGGCAGCTGGTCGCCGACCGCCGCGCCGCGCTCCAGGCGCGTGCGCAGGATGTCGCGGATCTGCAGGTACTTCGGAAACGGGTTGAGCACTCGATGCGCCATAGGTCGACCGTCTCTCCACGACTATCTTGCAGACAATTATTGTCTACATGCCATACATTAACCGTGCCACCGGATCGGTCAACCCGCAGTTTCCCGGCTCCCGGTAGCCCGGCCAATCGATCGAACGGATTCCCGTCCATGCCCGCCCAGCCCTCCCCGACCCGGCCGACCTTCATGGAGGTCGACCTCGCCGCCCTCGACGCGAACTACCGCTACCTGAAGAGCCGCCTGGCGCCCGGCACCCGGGTGATTGCCTCGGTGAAGGGCAATGCCTACGGTCTGGGCATCGTCGAGGTGTCGCGGCGGCTGGTCGCCCTCGGCGCCGACGCGCTGACGACCGGCGCCTTCACCGATGCGCTCGCCATCCGGCAGGCCGGGCTCGACTGCGAGATCGTCATGTTCGGCGGCACCCTGCCGGACGGCATCCCGGCGCTGCTGGCCGAGCGGGTGATCCCGACCGTGCACAACATGGAGCTGGCCCGCGCGGTCTCGGCCGCGGCGGTCGGCCCCGCCAAGGTCTACCTGAAGCTGGATTGCGGCCTGGGCCGCCTCGGCGTGCCGCTCAAGGACGCGGCCGGCTTCGTGCGCGCCGTGGCTGCCCTGCCCAACATCGCGCTGGAGGGCATCTACACCCACCTGCCGTTCGGCAACGCCGAGGAGCGCGACTGGGCCCAGGACCGGACCGATCGGTTCGACGATTTCGTGGACGGGATGCGCCGCGAAGGGTTCGCCTTCCCGGTCGCCCAGGCCCGCTCCAGCGCCGGCGTGCTGGGCGGCATCCGCGACCGCTGCAACGCGGTGGCGCCGGGCGGCCTGCTCTACGGCAAGTCGCCGCTGTCGCCGGAGCTGGGCGACCCCTCGCTGATCCGGCCGGTGCTGAAGTCGGTCCGCTCGCGCCTCATCCATGTCGCCCCGGCGGCGCACGACCGGACGCCGGGCCTGCACAGCCGGCACGCCTTCCGCGTCAGCGGGGCGACCGGGGTGGTGCCGTTCGGCCGGGCCGACGGGAACCGGGCCGCGGTCGCCGGGCGCGCCGGCCACATGCTGGTCGGCGGCATCGTCGCGCCGGTGCTGGGCGTCTCGTCCGAGCACGCGGTGATCGACCTGTCGGCCGTGCCCGACCCGCGGGTCGGCGACGAGGTGGTCATTCTCGGCCGCAGCGGCGACCGCGCCATCACCCTGGGCGACCTGGCGGAATGGCAGGCGACCAGCGGCAGCGACATCCTGCTGATGCTGAGCGGCCGCATGCCGCGCATCCACCTGGGATAGAAGGAAGGGCGCTCAGGTGCCCTGGAACGGGATCGGGCAGTCGGCGGCGATGCGGCGCAGCCGCTGCCCGGCCGCGGCGTCGGCCGGGTCGTCCGTGCCCCGCACCAGGCGCGCGAGCAGGCCGCCGATCTCGCGATGCAACGCGGCATCGGCGCCGCGGATGGTCATCGCCGTCGAGCCCAGCCGCAGGCCGACCCCGGCGCCGTCCCGCCCCGGCAGGCGCGTCGTGCTGGCGACGATGCCGTGCTCGAGCAGCCGGGTGCCGAGCGCGGCCGGCGTCCAGGCGGTGCCGCGCAGATCGACCACCACCATGTGCGTCTCCGTGCCGCCCAGGTAGAGCGGCAGCTCTTCGGCCGCCAGCCCTTCGGCCAGGGCTCGGGCATTCTCCAGCACCCGGCCCATCAGCCCGGCGAACCAGGGCTGCGCTACCCAGTCGAACAGCAGCGCCCGGGCGGCGATGATGTGCGCGCCGGCCGCCGCCTGCAGGCCCGGCGACAGGGCGGCGTCGATCGCCGCGCCGTGGGCGGCCTTGCTCAGGATCAGCCCGCCGGTGCGCGGCCCGCAAAGGGTCTTGTGGGTCGAGGTCGTCACGGCGTCGGCGAACGGGGTGGGATTGGGGTGCAGGCCGGCCGCGACCAGGCCCGAGACATGGGCGATGTCGGCGAACAGCATCGCCCCCACCGACGCGGCGATCCGGCCCAGCTGGGCGAAGTCGATCATCTTCGGATAGGCGGTGGCGCCGGCCACGATCATCCGCGGGCGGAAGCGCGCTGCCTGGTCGGCCACCGCCGCGTAGTCGATGCCGCCCGCCGCCTCGTCGACGCCGAAATTCTCGACCCGGTAGGTCTGGCCGGAGATATGGCTCGCCTGGCCATGGCTGCCGTGGCCGCCCGCCGTCGTATCCAGCGCCAGGATCCGGTCGCCCGGCGCCAGCAGCCCGCGCAGCACCGCGATGTTGGCGATGGTCGAGGACAAAGCCTGGATGTTCGCATGCTCGGCCTGGAACAGGGTCCGGGCGCGGGCGATCGCCAGCCGCTCGACGGCGTCCAGGATCTCGCCGCCGCCGACCGAGCGCCGTGGCGGATAGCCGGACGCGTTCTTGTTCACCAGCGAGGATGCCTCCGCCTCCAGGGCGGCACGGCAGCAATAGCTCTCGGAGGCGACCAGGTTCACCGTCTCGTCGTTCTGCCGCCGCTGGTCCGCCAGCAGGCGCGCCAGCGCCGGATCGGCCGTCGCCAGGGGTTCGATGAAATGCGCCGCCCAGCCGCCCTGCCCCATCGCCCGACCTCCCCCGGCCGCATCCCGCGGCGGCCCAGAGTGTCGCGGCGGCGCCGCCTTTGTCTAGTACTCAGACATGAGTCGGGTGACTATATCCCGATCGACCGATGTGCCGAGCCGACGCGGAGCCGCCCATGACCATCCTGCTGCATTGCCGTCCTGACCGCCGCGAACGCTGGGCGGCGGCCCTGGCCGCGGTCGCGGGAGACAGCCCGGTCCGGGTCTGGCCCGATGTCGGCCCGCGCGCGGCGGTCGAGGTCGTGGTCGCCATGTCGCCCCTGCCGGAGCCCCTGTCGGGATTTCCCGGGCTGCGCTTCCTGGCCACGACCGGCGCCGGGGTCGATGCCTTCCTGCGCGACCCGGCCACGATCCCGCCCGGGCTGCCGATCGTGCGTCTGGTCGACCCCACCCTGACCCGCAGCATGGCGGAATACGTCCTGTCGGCGGTGCTCTTCCTGCACCGCGACCTGCACCACTACGCGCGCCGGCAGCGCGCCTGCGAATGGAGCCCCCGGCCGCGCTGCGATCCGGCGGAGCGGCCGGTCGGGATCCTCGGCATGGGGGTGCTGGGCCGCGCGGCGGCGGAGCTGCTGGCCGGGATCGGCTTTCCGGTCATGGGCTGGTCGCGCACCGCGCGGAGCATGCCCGGGGTCGTCTGCCTGCATGGCCCGGAAGGGCTGGCCGAGCTCGCCGCCCGGGCGCGGATCCTGGTCTGCCTGCTGCCGCTGACGGCGGAGACGCGGGGCATTCTCGGCCGGCCCCTGTTCGACCGGCTGGCGCCCGGCGCCGGGCTGGTCAATGCCGGCCGCGGCGGGCATCTGGTCGAATCCGACCTGCTGGCCGCGCTCGACGGCGGCCGGCTGGAACACGCGGTGCTGGATGTCTTCGCCGACGAGCCGCTGCCGCCCGCCCATCCGTTCTGGCTTCACCCGGGCGTGACCGTCACCCCGCACGTCGCCAGCCTGACGGTGCCGGAGACGGCCGCCGCGGCGATCGCGGACGCGCTCGCCCGGGCCCGGCGGGGCGAGCCGCTGCCCAACCAGGTCGATCGCGGGCGGGGGTACTGATCCCGAATGCGCGCCCCGAACGCGCGAACGGGCCCGTGGATCGCTCCACGGGCCCGTCCGGGCAAAGGCAGGCGGCGCCGGTCCGGCCGGCCTGGGGGGAAGCCGATCTCGGGCGAGGAGGTTCCGGGCCCGGCGCCGCCTGCCTGTTGCCGACTAGCGGCCGAGCTTGCCGTCGTCCATCAGCCGGCCGAACTTGCCCTCGTCGACGTTGGCGCCGTACTTGCCCTCGTCGGTGTTGCGGCCGTACTTGCCTTCATCGGTGTTCGCGCCGAGCTTGCCTTCGTCGGCATTGGCACCGAACTTCCCGTCATCGACCAGCGCGCCGTACTTGCCCTGGTCCTGGTTCATCCCGAACTTGCCCTCGTCGAGCGACAGGGGGGCGGCGACGGCACCGAAGGCGAGCAGGCTGGCGACGGTGGCGGAAGCGAGGATCTTGATCATGGGTCCAACTCCTGAATTCTGGCTTTATCTGTCGGGCGACCCGGTCCATCCCCGCGCCGCTCTTGATGACCAGAATGTAGGCGGGGGCCCCGGCCCGGGCGAATCACGCCGGGTCACTCCGGCGTGACAGCCCCATGACGGATCCGTGATCGCGTTCGCCGACCGGATTCCCCGCTCGCCAAGCCCGGCCCGCCGCGTGCACCATCGCCGCTGCAACCCCCGACACGGACACCGGCAGCCGACCATGCGCTTTTTCGACGAGGACGAGGACCTGCGCGCCACGGGGCGCGCCATCGAGGCATTCGCGGCCGACGCCTTCCGCCGCAAGGGCCTGCCGGAGCGGCAGTTCGCCTTCGTGCTGCTGACCGCCCCCGGCGCGAACGGACGGCCGCGCGGCACCAGCCTGCGCGCGGACTGGCGCTGCTATCCCTGCTCGCTCGTCAAGCTGTTCCACCTCGTCGCCGTCCAGGCGGCGCTGGAGGAGGGCCGCCTTTCGGCGCACGAGGATCTCGACCGGGCGATGCGCGACATGATCCTGTGGTCGTCCAACACCGCCACCAACTACGTCATCGACCTCTTCACGGAGACGACCGGCGACACGCTGCTCGACGCCGAGGCCATGGCGGATTGGCAGTACCGCCGCCGCGCCTTCAACCGCTTCTTCGCCGGCTGGGACTGGCCCGAGCTGGCCGGCATCAACCTCGACCAGAAGCTGATGGACGACCGACGCTACGGCCGCGAGCTGGCCGGGCTCGGCCCCGACGGCGACGGCCACAACGCCCTGACGCCGATCGCCATGGCCCGGCTGATGTACGCGGTCTTCCACGAGCCGATCCTGCCGGCGGCCCGGGCCGAGCTGGTGCGCGGCCACCTGCGCCGCCATGCGGACCATCCCAGCCGCCATCTGTCGGCCTACCAGCTCGGCGGCTACCTGGGTTCCGGCCTGCCCGCCGGCTCGGCCTTCTGGTCGAAGGCCGGACGGACGCGCTGGGTCGGCGACGAGCGCGCCAATTTCTTCCGCCACGACGCCATCCGCGCCGTCCTGCCCGACGGGCGGGAGCTGTTCCTCACCGTCATGACCCACGGCGAGGCGATCAACGAGGACGACAGCTTCCTGCCGCAGCTCATGCGGCTGGCGGTGGACGGTCCCTGACCGGGGCGGCGCGCGCCCGCCGGACGCGCGCCGGGCCCGCCGGACTTGCCCGGCCCGACCCCAGCAGCCCGGTGATCTCGCGCGCGGCGTCCATCAACAGCCCGGCCATTTCCAGCGGGCGGGGCGGCCGCATGCGCTCGGCGAACGCCGTGCAGGACAGCCCGGCGATCAGGCGGCCCCGGGCATCGCGGACCGGCACGCCGACGGCGCGAACGCCGGGGGTGATGCGCTCCTCGTCGAAGGAGAACCCGCGCTCGCGGCTAAGGGACAGCTGGGTGCGGACATGGTCCGCGTCGAAGCCGGGCCACGCCGTCAGGCGCGCCGCCTCGTCGCGGACGATGATCTCCTCGGCATCGTCCGGGTCGGCCGCCATGAGCAGCGCCATGCAGCCGGCGCCGACGCCGAGCGGCTTGATCGTGCCGACCCGCGTCGTGCCGGGGATGATCGGGGCCGTCCCCTCGCAGCGCAGCACGCAGACGCCGTTGGCGCCGGAAGGAACGAACAGCAGCGCGACGTCGCCGGTGGCCCGGGCGATGCGGTCCAGGATCGGCCGGGCGATGGCGGAGATGTCGAAGCGGCGGGCCGCGATCGCCCCCAGCAGGAACAGCTCCGGCCCGAGCACGTAGCCCTCGCGCCCGTCATGCTGCACCAGGCCTTCGCGCACCAGGGTGGCGAGGATGCGATGCGCAGTCGCCTTGTGCAGGCCGCTCGCCGACACGATGTCGGTCAGGCGCATGGAGGCGCCGTCCGCCCGGCCCAGGATGCGCATCAGGGCGATGGCGCGGCTGAGGCTGCGCACCTGTTCGCCATCCGGGTCCCGCCCGGCACCGTCTTCGGTCATTCCACGTCCGTCCACCGGCCTCGTTCATCCACCGGGCCGCCTCGCCCGACCGCCGATCCCGCGGATGGCCGCAGCCGCAAGCTCCTAGTCGGCGTTCCCCGCCGCCGTCAATCGGGCCCTGCGCCGCCCCCTCGGAAGCAGGCGCCGAACCAACGGCACGACGAACGGAAGGGCGGCAAGGATCCAGATCACGGTGCTGGTCGGCGTGAACAGCTGCAGCCAGTCGCCCCGGATGACCAGGATCGTCCGCGTCAGCTCGCGCTCGACCATCGGGCCCACGATCAGGCCGATGACGAGCGGCGCCCGCGGCAGCCCGACCCGGACCATCGCATAGCCCAGAAGCCCGGCCGCCGCCATGACGTAGACGTCGAAGACGTTGTTGTTGAGCGCATAGGCGCCGACCACGCACAGCAGCAGCACGATCGGGGCCAGCATCGCCTCCGGGATCTGGATCACCCGGGCGAAGACGCGCGCGCCCAGCAGGCCGAACAGAAGCATCGCCAGATTGGCGACGAACATGCCGACGAAGATCTGGTAGACGAGGTCGGCATTGTTCTGCAGCAGCAGCGGGCCCGGCCGCAGGTCATGGGTCATGAAGGCGCCGAGGATGATCGCCGTCACCGCACCCCCCGGGATGCCCAGGGTGAGGAGCGGGATCATGGTGCCGCCCACCGCCGCGTTGTTGCCGGATTCGGGACAGGCGATCCCTTCGTCGCAGCCGGTGCCGAACGTCTCCGGCGCGCGGGACAGGTTCTTGCCCTGGCTGTAGGCGACGATGGCCGCGATGTCGCTGCCCGTCCCCGGGACCGCCCCGACGATGGTGCCGATGATCGACGAGCGCAGCTGGGCCGGCAGCAGGGCCACCAGCGCCGAGCGTTCCGGCAGGATCCTGGAAACCTGCAGGCTGCGCCGGCGCACGGCCGAGATGCCCTGGATGGCGGCCAGGGTCTCCGGCACGGCGAACAGGCCGATGATCGCCGGGATGAAGGGAATCCCGCCCATCAGGCCGAGCTGGCCGAAGTGGAAGCGCGACGTGCCGTACATCTCGTCGATGCCGATGGTCGCGAAGAACATGCCCATCAGGGCCGCCACGCCGCCCTTCAGCGCCGAGCCGCCGGAGAGTGCGGCCACGGCCGTCAGCGCGAAGAATGCCAGCGCCAGGTATTCCCGCGGGCCGAAGGACAGGGCGAAGCCGGCGATCGGATAGGCCAGCAGCCCCAGCGCCAGGACGCTGAAGACGCCCCCGAAGAACGACGACAGGGTGGCGATGCCGAGCGCCCGGCCGGCCTGGCCCCTGCGGCCCATGGTGTAGCCGTCCATGACCGTGGCCACCGCGCCGGGGGTGCCCGGGATACCGAGCAGGATCGCGGATATCGAGCCGCCATAGACGGCGCCGGTATAGATGCCGAGCAGCGCCATGATGCCCGGCAGCGGCTCCATGGCGAAGGTGAGCGGGCTGACCACCGCCACGCTCATGGTGGCGGAGATCCCGGGCAGCGCACCGCCGATGATGCCGACGGCCACGGAGCCGAACAGGATCAGCAGGATGTCGGGCTGCAGGATCGCGCCCACCCCCTGCAGGAAGAGCTCACCCATGGCTCAGCTCTCCCACAGCAGGCCGACCGGAAAGACCACGTAGAACAGGTCGCCGAACAGCAGGTAGAGCGCGGCCGTCACCAGGGCGGCGACCGGGACGATCAGGCCCGCCGCCCGGACGGACGGGCTTGGCCAGAGCAGCCCCATCGATGCGGCAAGGAACAGGAAGGCCGCGACCGGGAAGCCGACCAGGTCCATCGCCCAGGGAAAGAGCGGCACGCCCAGCAGGGCGACCGCGAACCCCGCGACCTTGCCGCGCGGCAGCCGGACCTGGCCATCCCGCCCCGCCGCCGTGCGCCATTGCCGGTCGAGCCCGGCCAGGAACGCCGCGAACGCCTCGGTCGGCGCCGCCCTCCAGGAATCCCCACCGGGTTCGCCCCCGCCGAACGCCGTCTGGACGCGCGCGACCGCGGCTGCCGGGGAACCGGCCGGCATCGCCAATCCGGCCCAGCGGCCGGAGACGAACGCAAACCCCTGGTCGGCCGCCGTGGCGCCGGCGGCGCCATTGTCCCCGGGCTCGCCGGCCCCGCCCTGCGCCTCGTCGAGCATCGCCAGAATGCGGAAGCCGTGGCGCGCGCCGATCGCCGCCGCCCCGTCTCCCATGTCCGAACGGCCGACGATCGCCAGGTCGATCCGGCCTTCGGCGAGCGCCCGCAGCACCGTCGGCGCCTCCGGCTCCGTCACGACCTCCACGGCCGCGGACCGGTGGTCGCCAATCCAGGCGGTGATCGGCGCCGCCGCGGCCGCCGTACCGGCGACCCCGATGCGCAGCGGCTCCGGGCTGGCGAACAGCGCGTCCAGATCGCGCCAGGGAGCGTTCTCGCGCACGACCAGCGCGTCGGGATCGAACCACAGCCGGCCGATCGGCACGAGCTGCTGCCGGGCGAAGGCGGCGGCCTCCGCACCGGCAAGGTCGGCCGTCTCCGACGTCACGACCACCATCGTCTGCCCGTCGGCCGGCGCCCGCCGGCCGGCATGGACCGCCGAGAACCAGCCGACCCCTGTATTGGCCACGACCTGCACGCGCTGCCCCAGGGCCCTGCCCGCCCCCGCCGCCGCGCGCCGCAGCATGGTGTCGTGCCACAGCCCCTCGGGAAACGGCGACAGCAGGCGGATGTCGCGCCGGGTGACGGTGCCGGCCAGGACGACCAGGACGAGGACGAGCAGCGCGGCCAGCACCAGGGCCGGATAGAGGCCGGGTCCGATGGCATCGCGCACGACCAGGTCCATGCGCAGCGCCAGGACCAGCAATCCCGCCGCCGACGCCGCCAGCAGCGCGTAGAAGGCGACCTCGGCAACCTTCGATTTGCGAAAGAGCATCGTCGTGCCGCCTTCCGTCATGCAATCGCAAGGGGGCGGACCGGTCCGCCGCGGCGGCCGGCCCGCCGTGCGACGCAGCTACTTCGCGGCGATGCCGGCGGACTTCGCCGCCTGGGCGTAGGTCTCGTGCTGCTCACGCAGCCACTCGCCGAACTTGTCGCCCAGCATGAGGTTCACCTCCATGCCGAACTTGCCCATCTGCTCGATGAAGGCGGGATCCTTCGCGGTCTTCTCGCAGGCCGACACCAGCTGCGACAGGATCGGCTTGGGCGTGCCCTTCGGGGCGGCGATGCCGCGGAAGGAGGCGACATTGACGTGGTAGGGCTTGCCGGCCGAGATCGGAACGCCCGGCATGCTCGAGACCGGCGCATCGCTGAACGCCACCAGGGTCCGCAGCTGCTTGCCCTGGAGATAGGGCAGCGCCTCGGACGCATCGGCCATGGCCGCGTCGACATGGCCGCCCAGTAGGGCGACCAGGGCGGGGCCCGCACCGCCATAGGGGACGAAGGTGGCCTCGATCCCGGCCTTCTTGGCGAAGGCGACCCCGGCCAGATAGTTGTTCGTGGCCGCGCCGGCCGTGCCGACCTTCAGGGCGCCGGGCTGCTTGCCGGCTGCCGCCATGAAATCCTCGATGGTCTTGTGCGGGCTGTCGACGCCGACCGAGAGGGTCATCGGCAGGGCCGCCAGCAGGCAGACCGGGGCGAAGCTGGAATGATCGACGGGATAGCCCGCGACCGTGCTGGGCGCGGTCACCAGCGTCGTCACCGCCATCGTCAGGACATGGCCGTCGGGCCGCGCCTGGGCCCCGTGGGCGAAGCCGACCGCGCCGCTGCCGCCGGTGCGGTTCGAGACGAACATGCTGCCGCCCAGGTACTTGGGGGCATGGTCGGCGAACATCCGGCCGACCCGGTCGGTCCCTCCGCCTTGCGCGAAGGGGATCACGAGCTCGACCGGCTTGCGCGGGAACTTGGCATCGGCCGGGACGGAGAATGCCATCGCGGCGGTTGCCAGCAGCACGGCCGCGAACGGAATGGGATGGGCGTTTCGCATTTCGTCTCTCCCTGTGAGACTTGGAGTTAAAATTTTTCCGATAGTCGGAACCACTCCCTTGATTGTCAATCCTCAATCTGGCTAGCGTGCCCCCTCCTGCGGCACGCGAAAGGATCGTCGAAACCCCGGACAGGGTCGGCATCGCTGCCTCTGCCGCACATTCCCGACACCGCGGAAGCATCTGGAGGAACGCGCATGGCAACCATCGGCATCCGGCGCCTCTCGAACGGACTGGGGGCGGAAATCACCGGCGTCGACCTGCGCCAGCCCGTCGACGACTCGACCTTCGCCGCCGTCGAGAAGGCCTGGCACGACCATCTCGTGCTGCTGTTCCGGGGCCAGGACATCACGCCCGATCAGCACATCGCGTTCAGCCGCCGGCTGGGAGAGCTGGACCAGCACGGGTCGAACCCCCGCTATCGCCTGGACGACTATCCGGAGATCCTGCAGATCACCAACCTGAAGGTCGGCGGCAAGCCGTCCGATACCCGGAACACCGGCCGGAACTGGCACTCCGACCTGTCCTACACGCGCCATCCGGCCAAGGGTTCGCTGCTCAACTGTCGCCAGAAGCCCGATGTCGGCGGCGACACCATGTTCACCAACATGTACATGGCCTACGAGACGCTGTCGGAGCGCATGAAGGCGATCCTGGAGGACCTCTGGGCCGTCCACGACGTCAGCCTGGTGGCCGGCATCGGCGAGCGCGACCCGGAGAAGACGGCCGAGATGAAGCGCCTGAGCCCGCCGGTCGCCCACCCGGTGGTGCGGGTCCATCCCGACACGGGCCGCAAGGCGCTGTTCGTCAGCCAGCGGGTGCGCAGCTTCGTCGGCATGACGGAGGCCGAGAGCCGGCCGATCCTCGACTTCCTGTGCGACCACGCGACCAGCCACGAGTTCGTCTACCGCCACCAGTGGCAGGTGCACGACCTGCTGATGTGGGACAACCGCTGCACCATGCACCTCGCCCTGGCCGACTTCGACCAGAGCCAGCCGCGGCACATGCTGCGGACCACGCTGCTGGGCGAACCGATCGGCCGGCTGTACAATGAGGCGCAGGCGGCCTGATCGCCGGGCATGGCCGGCCAGCCGGGAGACCCCACCCTCATGCGCATCTGCATCGTCGGCGCCGGCGCGGTCGGCGGGGTCATCGGCCACCGTCTGGCGACGGCCGGCCACGCCGTCTCGCTGATCGCGCGCGGCCCCCACCTGGCGGCGATCCGCCGCGACGGGCTGGGGCGGCTCGGCCCGGACGGCGTCCTCCACCGGGCACCGGCCGTGCAGGCGGTGGAGCGGCCGGCCGAGGCCGGGCCGCAGGATCTGGTCGTGCTGGCCGTCAAGTCGCACCAGATCCCGCCGCTGGCGCCGGAGCTGCCGGCCCTGTTCGGGGCCGACACCCCGGTGGTCGCGCTGCAGAACGGCATCCCCTGGTGGTACTTCCACCGCCACGGCGGAGCCCTGGACGGCAGCCGGCTGGAGAGCGTCGACCCCGACGGCGTGGTTTCCCGCCATGTCGAGGGCCGGCGCGTCATCGGCAGCGTCGCCTGGGGCGCCTACGACATCCCCGAGCCGGGGGTGGTGCGCGGCGGCGATACCCCGCGCGACCGCATACCGCTCGGCGAGCCGGACGGGACCAGCTCGGAACGGGTGGCCGCGATCGCCGCCACCTTTGCCGCGGCCGGCATCCGGGCGCCGGTCGTACCCGACATCCGGGCCGAGAAATGGGTCAAGGCCTGGGGCAACGCCGCGCTCAACCCGATCGGCGCGCTCGCCCATGCGACGCTGGGCGAGATCCACGGCTTCGCGCCGTCGCGCGCGCTCGCCCGCAACCTGATGGCGGAGGTCGAGGCGGTGGCGCGGAGCGTCGGCATCGCCTTCCCCATGGGGCTCGACGACCGGCTGGCGAACTCGGGCACGCTGGGGGCGGTCCGGACCTCGACCCACCAGGACGTGGAGGCCGGCCGGCGCCTGGAGGTCGACGCGCTGGTCGGCGTGATCGGCGAGATCGGCCGGCTGACCGGCACGCCGACGCCGCTGCTCGACGCCATGCATGCCTGCTGCCGGCTGCTCGACCACGTCATGGCCGAGAACCGGGTGCGGATCGCAACCCTGCCCCGAGACTGAGCGGGCCCGAGACTGAGCGGGCCCGAGACTGAGCGGGCCCGGGACTGAGCGGCTACCCCGCTTCCGGCACCGGCAGGTCCGCCCGCAGCAGCCCGCCGTTCCGGAGGTCGCGCCAGAAGCCGGCCGGGATCGGGTGGCGCATCCAGGCCATGCAGCCGTCCATCTGGGCCGCCGTCCGTGGCCCGGGCAGGACCGACACCACCGCCGGATGGCCGAGCGGGAACTGCAGGGCGGCTGCCGGCAGCGGCACGCCGTTGCGGCGGGCGACCGCCTCGATCCCGGCCACCCGGGCCAGCATCGCCGCATCGGCCGGCCGGTGGCGGAAGCGGGCGCCGTCGCGGGCGCCGGTAGCGAGGATGCCGGTGTTGAAGGGCGCCCCGACCACGATCCGCGAGCCGCGCGCCAGGCAGGCCGGCATCAGCCGGTCGAACGCGCCCTGGTCGATCAGGGTGTAGCGCCCGGCCATCAGGAAGACGTCGAAATCGCCGTGGTCGAACGCCCGCAGGCAGACCTCCGGGTCGTTGACGCCGATGCCGATGGCGCCGACCCGGCCGGCGGCGCGCAGCCGCCGCAGCTCGGGGGCCGCACCGGCCATCGCCTCGGCGAAGCGCGCCCCGAGCGCGTCGCCATGGTTGTAGGGGTCGAGGTCGTGGATATAGGCGATGTCGACCCGGTCGAGCCCGAGCCGGTCGAGGCTGGCCTCGATGCTGGTCCGGGTGCCGGCCGCGGTGTAGTCGGCGCGGCATCCCCCGCCCTCCTCCACCAGCCACCCGGTCTTGGTCGAGATCCGGCAGCCGTCCGGCACCGCCCCGGCAAGGAAGCGCCCGAGCCGGGCCTCGCCCAGCCCCGCGCCATAGAGCGGCGCGGTGTCGAAGTAGCGCACGCCGCCCGCCCAGGCCGCCGCCAGGGTCGCGGCTGCCGCGTCCTCGTCGACCGGCCCGTGCAAGGTGCCGATGGTGGCGCCGCCGAAGCCCAGCGCCGACAGGGCGAAGCCGGCCCGGGGCAGGGCCCGGGCCGGAAACCGGCCCGGGCTGACCATATCGGGATCGCTCACGCCGGCGCCAGGTCCCGGGCCAGCCCCATCGCGCCCGTGGTGAAGATGCGCGGGTCCATGGTCCGCAGCGCCGGGGCGACCCGCGGCGCGAAGTCCATCCAGTCGAGCACGTCCTCCTGCAGGCGCAGGCCGGGCGCGATCTCGCGCAGGACCACCCCGTCCGCCTCCAGGCCGAAGACCGCGCGCTCGGTCACGTACATGACCGGCTGGCCGCGGTCCCGCGCGCGACCGCCGCTGAAGCTCACCTGCTGCACGGCCGCCACGCACTTGCGGGTCCGCCCCTCCTCCTGGATGGCGATGCGGCCGTCGCCGATGCGGTATTTGGCGCCCGCCACCAGGGTGCCCATGAAGACGACCCGCTTGGCGTTCTGCGAGATGTTGATGAAGCCGCCGCAGCCGTCCGCGCGGTTGCCGAACCTGGTGACGTTGACGTTGCCCTCCGGGTCGAGCTCGGCGAAGGACAGGAAGGCGGTGTCCAGCCCGCCCCCGTCGTAGAAGTCGAACTGGTAGGCCTGGTCGAGGATGGCGCGCGGGTTGTAGGCGGCGCCGAAATTGAGGCCGGAGCCGGGCACGCCGCCGACCACGCCCGATTCGACCGTCAGGTAGAAGGCGTCGTCGATCCCCTCCTCGGCGCAGACGTTGGGGATCGAGGTGGAGATGCCGACGCCGAGATTGACCACCGCGCCGCGATGCAGCTCGAAGGCGCCGCGCCGGGCGATCACCCGGCGCTCGGTGAGCGGGTCGGGGGCGAGGGTGGAGATCGGCCGCGGCATCTCGCCACTGAGGCTGGGGTCGTACTTGCTGCCCCAGGTCTGCCAGGCCTCCGGCTCCACGACCAGGGCGTCGACCAGGAAGCAGGGCAGCCGCACCGCCTGCGGCAGCAGGTGCCCCCTGGGGGCGAGCCGCTTCACCTGGCAGATGACGATGCCGCCATTGTTGTGGACAGCCTGGGCGATGGACAGCGTCTCCAGGGTCACCGCCTCCTCCTCCAGGCTGACATTGCCCTCCTCGTCGGCGGTGGTGCCGCGCAGGATGGCGACATCGGCCGGCAGGGACTTGTAGAGCAGCCATTCGCGCCCGGCGGCCTCGACCACCTCGATCAGCTCGTCCCGGGCGACGGCGTTCATCTTCGCGCCGGTGTGGCGCGGGTCCATGTAGGTGTCGAGCCCGACATGGGTCAGCACGCCCGGCTGCTTGGCGGCCATCGCCCGGTAGAGCTGGCTCAGCACCCCCTGCGGCAGGTTGTAGGCCTCGACCTTGTTGGCGACGATCAGCTTCATGAACAGCGGCTGCGGCCCGTAGTTGCCGCCGATCACGCGGCGGACCAGCCCCTCTTCCGCCAGCCAGCCCATGCCGCGGGTGGCGAAGTCGCCGACCCCGGTGGTGTGGATCACCGTCAGGTCGCGCGGATGGCCGTCGGCCCTGAAGCGGGCGTTCATCGCCTCCAGCACGCTGTCGGCCACCCCCATGCCCTGGGAGCCGCCGACGATGACCGAGCGGCCGTCGCCGATCAGGCGGACGGCGTCCGCCGCCGACAGGATGCGGGCCTTCATGCCCGCGGCCCCGCCGCGGCTTCGCGGGCGACCCGCCGGGCGATGATGATGCGCTGGATCTGGTTGGTGCCCTCGTAGATCTGCGCCAGCTTCACGTCTCGGAAGATCCGCTCGACCCGGTAGTCGCGCGAGTAGCCGTTGCCGCCATGGATCTGGATGGCGTTGGTCGCATGGGCCATGGCCATGTCGGTGGTGAACAGCTTGGCCATCGCGGCTTCCTTGGCGATCGGCCGGCCGGCATCGAGCAGCCGGGCCGCGTGGTGGATCATCAGGCGCGAGGCGGCGATGTCCTTGGCCATGTCGGCGATCATGAACTGCACCGCCTGGTGCTCGAAGATCGGCCGGCCGAACTGCACGCGCTGCTGGGCATAGGCGAGCGAATCCTCGAAGGCCGCCTGGGCCATGCCGAGCGCCATCGACGCCATGGCGATGCGGCCATAGTCGAAATTGACCATGGCCATGCGGAAGGCGTCGTTCTCGGCCCCGAAGCGGTCGCGGGCCGGCACCCGCACCTGGTCGAACGCCACCTGGCAGGTGGCGAGGCCGCGCATGCCGAGCAGCTTCTCCTTGCGCCCGAAGGTGAGGCCCGGCGCGTCGCGCGGCACCATGAAGGCGCTGACCCCCTTGGCGCCGAGTGCGGGGTCGGTCTTGGCGAAGACCAGGATGTAGTCCGCGACCAGGCCGAGGCTGAGCCACGCCTTGACGCCGCTGATGCGGTAGTCGTCGCCGTCGCGCCGGGCGAAGGTCTTCATCGCCGCCACGTCGGAGCCGCCCTCCGGCTCGCTGACCGCGGTCGAGGTGAGGAGCTTGCCCGCCAGCAGGTCGGGGATCATCCGCTGGTGGTGGGCGTCGCCCTGCTCGTGCAGCAGGCGGGCCATCTCGACCGGGATGGCGAAGCTGTTGCCGACCGCGCCCGACGCCTTGGCCAGCTCCTCCATCGCCAGGGAGAAGCAGGTGGTGTCGAAGCCGCTGCCGCCCGCCGCCTCCGGCAGATTGATGCCGAACAGGCCGAGATCGGCCATCCCGCGATAGATCTCGCGCGGGAACTCGTCGGCCTCGTCGATGGCGGCGGCGGCCGGCGCCACCACATCGGTGGCGAAGCGGCGGGTCATGTCGACGACCTGCCGCTCAGCCTCGTCGTAGAAGAATTCCATGGAGCTTGGGTTTCCTTGGGCCCGGGTGCTGTCTTGCTTGTGGTCCTGCGGCGCGGCCGCGCCTCAGGCGGCGGGGCGCCGCCGGAGCAGGGTGGCGTGCTCGGCCTCGATGAGGAGGGTGCCGTCGCTGCGCTCCAGCCGTGCCGCCTCGATCACGACGCCGCGGTCGGGCTTGCTGCTCTCGCGCTTGGAGACGAAGGCGAAGTGCACCCGCACCGTGTCGCCGGACAGGATCGGCTGGCGGAAGCGCACCCGGTCCCAGCCCAGCGAGGCGATCGAGGTCTGGTCGTAGAGCCGGAGCTTGCTCTTCAGCCCCTCCATCAGCGACAGGCCGTAGAGCCCGTGGGCGATGCGCCGCGGAAAGCCCATGGCGCGGGCCAGGTCGTCGTCGAGGTGGAGGCTGGAATGGTCGAGCGTCACCTCGGCGAACTGCCGGATGGCGGCGTCGGTGACGATGTGCTCGGGCGTGACGAAGCTCGCCCCCGGCACCACGTCCTCGTAGTGGAGATCCTGCATCGCCGCCCCCTCAGCTCAGGAACAGGCGCGGCAGGAACAGCACCAGGTCCGGCACGTAGGTGATGAGGAACTGGACCGTGACCATCGCCGCCAGCGGCAGGCCGAGGTGGCGGGCCACCTGCATCACCCGCCGGCCCGTCACCGAGCAGGCGACGAACAGGCAGATGCCGTAGGGCGGCGTCGCCAGCCCGACCGACAGGTTGACCGCGATCAGCACGCCGAAATGGATCGGATCGATGCCGAAGCCGACCGCGATCGGCATCAGCACCGGCACCAGGATCAGCACCGCGGCGATGCTTTCCATGAACATGCCGACCGCGAGCAGCAGGATGTTGACGAAGAGCAGGAAGAGGAAGGGGCTGTCGGCCGTCGCCTTCAGGAACCGCGACAGGGTGCCGGGCACGTCCTGGACCGCGATCAGCCACGAGAAGATGGCCGCCGTTCCGATGATCAGCATGACCGCTGCGGTGGTGCAGGCCGCCCGCAGGAAGAGCCGCGGCAGCATGGCGAAGGTCAGCTCGCGATAGACGAAGAGCCCGACCACCAGCCCGTAGAACAGCACCACGGCCGCGGCCTCGGTCGGCGTGAAGACGCCGCCGACGATGCCGCCGACGATGATCACGGGCATGAGCAGGGCCGGCACCGCCGCCAGGAAGGCGCGGCCGACCCGGGCGGCCGAGAAGGCCTCGGCGTCGCGGTAGACCCCGGGGTTGCGCCGCGCATGCAGATAGGAGGCGAGCAGGAGCGCCATCCCCATCAGCAGGCCGGGCACGACCCCGCCCAGGAACATGCGGCCGACCGACAGGCCGGAGACGGTCGCGATCACCACCATGATGATCGACGGCGGGATGATCGGGCCGAGCGCGCCGGCGCAGGCCATGATGCCGGCGGCGAAATCGATGTTGTAGCGCCGCCGCCGCATCTCCGGCGTCATCACCGAGGCGATGGCGGCGGTGTCGGCGGAACCCGACCCGGAGATGGAGGCGAGCCCCGCCCCGGCGATGATCGCCACCATGAGCAGGCCGCCGGTGATCCAGCCGACCAGGGAGGCCGCGAACTCGATGATGCGCTTGGCGATGCCGCCCATCTCCATCACCAGCCCGGCGGCGATGAAGAAGGGGATCGCCAGCAGGGTGTAGCTGTCGAGGCCGGAATAGAGCCGCTGCGGCAGCACCACGAGCGGGGTCGCGGTGGTGAGGTGCAGGGTCAGCGCCGCGGCCACGCCGAGGCAGAAGACGATCGGCATCCCCATCAGGATGAAGAAGAGGAAGACCGGGAATGTCACCATCATGACGCGGCATCCTCCGCCGCATGGCGCTCGAACGGCTCCCGGCCGAGCGCCAGGCGGGCAATGACGATGGCGTATTCGAGGGCGAGGTAGGCGACCCCGATCGGGATCGCGAGATAGACGTTCGACATGCTGAGCTGGAGCAGCGGCGAGGTCTGGAACTGCCCCATGTCGACGATCATCAGGCTGCGATCGAAGATGATCCACAGGAAGACCAGCGAGGCCGCGCCGATGACGATCGCCAGGACCCGCCGCACGGCGGCCGGCAGCATGGTGGCGACCACGTCGACGCCGATATGCATGCCGTAGCGCATGGCGACGCCGCTCGCCAGGAACACCAGCCAGATCTGCGAGAAGGTGGCGACCTCGGTCGTCCAGGCGATGCCGTAGCCGAAGACGTAGCGGCCCGCCACCTGGATCAGGGTCGCCGCCGTCATGGTGACGAAGAGCACGACGACGATCGCGGAGATGGCGAGCCGGAGCAGGCCCAGCGCCTGCCCGGCCGCGCGCAGCAGCGGGTGCGCGGGCAGGCCGGCCGGCATGGCATGGGTGGCGGAGTTCAGCATGGGTCGCCTCGCGGGGTCGCGGAGCAGCCGGTCGGCGGGGCGTCGGGACGCGGCCCCGCCGGATGCGGCCAGGCCTACTTCGTGTCCAGCACTTCCTGCAGCAGCGCCCGGTCGGCCGGCTGCAGGAACTTCTCGTAGACCGGCTTCACCGCCTCGCGGAACGGGGTGATGTCGGGCCGGGTGACCCTGGTGCCGCCCGACACCGCCTGGGCCAGCCGCGCCTCCTCGCCGGCCGCGTAGGCCTTGCGCTCGACCCGCGACGACAGCAGCCCGGCCTCGAGGAAGATCTTCTGCTCGGCGGCCGGCAGGGCCTGGAACTTGCGCTCCGACATGACCAGCGGGTTGGCCAGCAGCAGCCACGCCACCATCGACCAGTTGGGGGCCACCTCGAAGAAGCGCTGGGCGGCATAGTTGGTGTTGGCGGCCTCCGCCCCGTCGACCACGCCCGACTGCAGCGCGCCGTAGAGTTCGCCATAGGCGAGCGGGGTGGGGTTGGCGCCCATCGCCTGGAAGGCGGCGATGTGGGCCGAGCTCTGCATGGTGCGGATCTTCAGCCCCTTCATGTCGGCGATGCTGTCGACCGCCCTGGTGCGGGTCATGATGTGGCGCACGCCGGCCTCGTGCCAGCCGAGGATGCGGAAGCCGCGGCCGCGCGCCGCGTCGGCCAGCTTCTGGCCGACCGGGCCCTCGACCACCTTGGCCATGTGGTCGCGGTCGCGGAACAGGAAGGGCATGTCGAAGAGGATGAGCTGCGGCACGAAGTTGGTCAGCACCGCGTTCGACGGGTTGGCGATGTCGACGGTGCCGAGCAGGATCTGCTCCGCCACCTCGCGCTCCTGGCCCAGCTGGTTGCTGGGGAAGATCTGCAGCTTGTACTTGCCGTTCGTCTTCTCGCCGACGATGCGCGAGAACTCCTCCATGCCGACCTGGAAGGGCTCGTCGGCGGCCGCCGAATGGCTGGCCTTGAGGACGGTCTGCGCGCCGGCCGGCGACATGGCTGCGGCCGAGGCCCACAGCAGCGAGGCGGCGAGGATCCGTATGGAATGAGCCGTCATTGCCTTCTCCTTCATCCCTGTTGCGCCGCCTGCCGCTTTTTCAGGCAGGACTGCCGCGTGCGTGTGCCGTCCCCGTGTCGTCCGCTGCCGCTTCGCCACCGCGGAGGAGCGAGCTCACTGGGCCCGCAAACGTTTGCAACGGACATGCCAGAACTTCGCAAGCAAACGTTTGCAGTCACGCCGCGACCGATGCAAGATCATGCAGTTCCCGCGCCAAGCCGCGAGCGGCGGCCAAACGGCGCGCGCACCGCCCGAAGCGCCATTCCAGCCGAAGAGGCCGACATGCCGAGCGCCTTTCCCTTCCCCTCCGAGGATCTGGCGGCCGAGTACGACCGCGACGGGATCGTCTGCGTCCGCCGGGCGCTCGATGCCGGCTGGGTCGAGCGCCTGCGCCAGGCGACCGAGCGCGTGCTGGCCGACCCCAGCCCGTTCGGGGAGCGCTACGGCGACCCTGCGCGCGCGTCCTTCCTGGGCGACAAGTTCATGTGGATGCGCGACCCGGACTTCCGCGCCCTGGCCACGGACTCGAACCTGCCGGCGATCGCCGCCGGGCTGGTCGGCAGCCGCACGGTCAACCTGTTCTACGACCACCTGCTGGTGAAGGAGCCGGGCAGCGACGTCCCCACCAGGTGGCACCACGACCAGAACTACTGGCCCTGCCAGGGCAGCCAGTGCCTGTCGATCTGGGTGGCGCTCGACCGGGTCGACGCCGGCAACGGCCGGGTCGCCTTCATCCGCGGCTCGCACCGCTGGAAGCAGCGCTTCCAGCCGATGAACTTCACCAACATGGCCCCGATCGAGGACCCCGACTACGAGCCGATCCCCGACATCGACGCCGACCCCGCCCGCTACGACATCGTCGCCTACGACCTGGAGCCGGGCGACTGCGTCGTCTTCAGCGCGCTGACCGTGCATGGCGCGGGCGGCAATGCCGCCAGCGACCGGCGCCGCCGCGCGGTCGCGGTGCGCTACACCGGCGACGACGTCCGCTTCGCCGTCAAGCGCGCGGTCATCAAGCTGCCGACCGATCCGGGCCTGGCCCATGGCGACCGGATGGGCGGCCCGCAGTTTCCCTTGATCCGGATCGACTGATCGGAACAGGCGCGCTCCCCGTCGGTCGCAGCGTCCCTCAAGCGGGCTCGGGATCGGTTCCCACCGGTTGTCCGACCCGCCGGGATGAAACCGCCGGCGGCCGTCGACAGGAGCACTGGTCACCGGTCAAAGCGTCCCTCGACTTGCGCTCGGGATGAGGAGATTTTCGTTTCTCCACAAGCATTTGTGCCGATGGAGAAGTCCCCTCATCCCGAGCCCCGTCGAGGGACGCTACGACCGACGGGCAAGGCCCAGCTTCGATCTATGAGGAATCCCGTTCTGCACAAGTGCTTGTGAAGAACGGAAAGGATCCTCATCCCGAGCGCAAGTCGAGGGACGCTTTTACCCGCGTCCAGCACGCCCTTCTTCATTCCCTGGCGGGCCGAGCAATCTGCCGGCACCGCATACCGGTCGGCTGCTCAGGCCTCGGGGCTACTCCGCGGCGGCCGCGCGCCGGGCCGGGCCGAAGGCGGCCGGCGGCTGGCCGGTCAGCATGCCGAGGCCGTCCAGGACCTGGCGGAACTCCTCGCGCACGGCGGCCGGCAGCAGCGAACGCGGCGGCCGGGCCAGGCCCATGTCGACCCCCATCAGGTCGAAGCACGCCTTGGTCCCCTGGACGTACCAGTGGGCGCCCAGCGCCTCGATGATCGGGTTGATCTTCTCGAACAGGGCCCGCGCGCCGTCATAGTCGCGGTCCCGGTCCCACAGATCGAACATGCGCGCGGACAGGCCGGGGATGACGTTGGCGCATACCGAGACCCAGCCGTCGGCCCCGACCATGAAGGACTCGAAGCCCATGTAGCCGCCGAGGACCTGCACCCGGTCGCCGCACAGGCGCTTGATCTGGTGGATGCGGCGGACGTCGACGGTCGATTCCTTGACGTAGGTGACCTTGGTCGACTCGGCCATGCGGGCGATCAGCGCCGGCTTGACGTCGACGTTGGCCGAGCCCGGGTTGTTGTAGAGCATGATCGGGATGCCGACCTGGTCCGAGATGCGGCGGAAATGCTCGAACAGCTCGTCCTCGGTCGGGGTCGAGTAGAAGGGCGGGATGATCATCAGCCCGTCGGCACCCAGATTCTCGGCCTCGCGCGAGTAGCGGATCGCGTCGTCGGTCGATTCCGCGGCGGTGCCGACGAAGACCGGGACCCGCCCGGCGGCCTGGTCGACGACGATGCGCGCGACCTCGGCCCGCTCGGCGTCGGAGAGCGACAGGAACTCGCCGGTGCTGCCGAGCGGCACCAGCCCGTGGATGCCCTCCTCCACCTGGTACTCGACCAGCTGGCGCAGGCGCTCCTCGTTGATCCGCCGGGCGCCGTCGGCGAACGGCGTGATCAGGACGGTGAAGGTACCTCGATGGATCGTCATGCTCGGGCCTCCGGGCGGCTTCGGCTTCGGGATGATGGCGGGGGCGGGTCAGCGGCCCTTGAACACGGGCGGGCGCTTCTCGACGAAGGCGGCGATGCCCTCGTCATGATCCTCGGTCTGCCAGAGCAGCAGCTTGCGCTCCAGGCTGAGGCTCTCGTCGAGGGGCTTCTGATAGGTCATCAGCACCTCCTCCTTGATCATCGCGACCGCGATCGGCGACATGGCGGCGATACGGCCGGCGAGATCGAGGGTGCGCGCCACCGTCTCGGCCGCCGGCACCACGGCGATCGCCAGGCCCCAGGCGCAGGCCGTCTGGGCGTCGATCATCTCGCCCGTCATCATCATCCACATGGCGCGGGTCTTGCCGACGACGCGGGGCAGGCGCTGGGTCCCGCCGTCGCCCGGGAAGGCGGCGATGCGCACCTCGGGAAAGCCGAAGCGGGCGCCGTCGCCGGCGATGACGATGTCGCACAGCGTGGTCAGCTCGCAGCCGCCGCCCAGCGCGTAGCCGTCGACCGCGGCCAGGAGCGGCTTGGGAAAGCGCTCGATCGTCTTCCAGGCGCGCAGGCGGTCGGCCTGCCCCCACATCGGGATGCCGCCGTCCGGCATCTCCTTGATGTCGGCGCCCGCGGAAAACGCCGCATCGTCGCCGGTCAGCACCACGCACCGCACCTCGGGGTCGGCCGCCGCGCGGTCGAGTTCGGCCGCCGTCTCCACCAGCAGTTCGCGGCTCAGCGCATTGCGCGCACGCGGCCGGTCGAAGCGGATCAGGCAGACATGGGGGGCGGGCCGGCTGACCGCGATCGTCGCCATCCGGGTCAGGCCGCCGACCGGCACTTCAGCAGGGTGACGTGCTCGCCCTCGACCACCACCTGGCCGTCCTGGTTCACCAGTGCCACCCCCTCGGTCACCACCCCGCGCGCGCCGTTGCGGCTCGGCCGCTTGGCGAGGAACGTCATCCGCACATGGACGGTGTCGCCGACGAAGGCCGGCGCCCGGAAGCTGACCTTGTCCCAGCCGAGCGAGGCGATCGAGGTGTTCTCGTAGAGCTTCAGCTCCGACTTCAGCCCCTCGATCAGCGACAGGCCGTAGAGGCCGTGCGCGATCGGCCGCCCGAACTCGGTATTGCGGCAGTACTCCTCGTCGACATGCAGCGGGTGGCGGTCGCGGGTGACGTTGGCGAACCCCAGTATGTCGTCCATGGTGATGGTGTGCGCATGGGTCGAGACGCCGTCGCCGACGACGACATCCTCGTAGAACAGGTCGACCATCGCGGCGGCTTCGCCCATCCCTATCTCCCTTCGCTGGACCGGGCCGGGACCGCGATGCCGGCCCGCGCCACGGTGTCGATGACGGCCCGCTCGGTCGCGTCCGGCACCGGGCGCAGCGGCGCGCGCGGCAAGGCGCAGTCGATGACGCCGAGATGGCGCAGGCCGACCTTGATCCGGGTGTGCATGTCCATCAGCGGGCGGGCGCCGTAGATCGCCCGGACGACCGGGTAGAGCCGGTCGTTGGCGGCCTGCATGGCGTGCAGGTCGCCCGCCCGGGTCGCCGTCCACAGGTCGACCAGCATGTCGGGGACGAGGCTCGCCAGGCCGGAGAGGATGCCGTCGGCACCGGTCGCGGCCTGGGCCAGGAACCAGTCGAAGTTGGAGGCGAGGATCGCCACGCCGGGCGCCGCCGCCTTGACCGCCCGCCAGTTCTCCTCATAGACGCGGATGTCGGCGCTGCCTTCCTTGATCGCGACGACGCCCGGGCGCCGTGCGATCGCGGTCAGCACCTCGGTCGAGAAGCCGAGCCCCGAGGCGATCGGGTACTGGAAGACCGAGACCGGCAGCCCCGCCCCGTCCCGCACGCTGTCGACATAGTGCAGGGCCACGCCCGGGTCGGCCGCGTCGCCGCCGGCGAACTGCGGCAGCGGGAACAGGACGGCCACGTCCGCCCCCGCGTCGGCCGCCTCGCGCGCCTGGACGACCGCGTCCGCCGTCGAATAGGCGATGATGCCGGCCAGCAGCGGCCGGGCCGGGCCGATGATGGCGCGGGTGCGCCGGATCACCTCGGCCCGCTCGTCGGGCGACAGGCTGGCGCCCTCGCCCGCATGGCCGTTGACGAAGACGGCGGAGACGCCGGGCCGGACGCAGAAGCCGAGGAAGCGGCTGTAGCTCCGCCAATCGATCTCCAGCCGCTCGTCGAACGGCAGGATGGTGGCGACGACGACGTCGGCGAGCGGCGTCATGGCCGCGCCCCGCTGCCGGCGGCCGCCAGGGTTGGAAGGGGGGCCTCGCCGTCGGACACCAGGCGGCCGGCATGGGCCGCCTCCTGCGGGTCGCGCGGCAGGAAATAGACGGCGATGTTCTCGGGCCCGACCGGGGCGTTGGCCGCGACCGCATCGGTGATCCGCCCCGCGGCGTCGCGCAGCCGGTCGGCCGGGCGCGGGAAGGCGTGCACCTTGACGAACATGCGCCGCGCCTCGGGCGCCGCCGGCAGCACGCCGGCATGGGCGTAGTCGTCGGGCCCGCAATTGTGGAAGTAGGTGGTGATGATGTCGGGGCTGATCGAGAAGGCCGCCGCCAGGCCGTCCGTCACGTCGCGCGCCATGTCCCGCCGCCGCTGCGGCTCGAGATTGAAGTGGTAGATCTCGAGAAATGGCATCCGCGCTCCCCCTTCGGGCCGGCCCCGCCGCCCGCGCCGTCCGGCGCGGCGGTGAGACAAGATCGCTGACCTGACTAGCAAAACCGCAAACGTTTGCATAGAGGGCGGCGACAGTTCGTCCGGGCGGTGGTCAGCGTGGTGGGGCGCAGGATTCGCGGATGATCAGCCCGGCATCGACGCGGTGCTCGAGCGGCCGGGCCGGTGCCGGCGCGGCCCCTTCCCCCAGCCGCAGCAGCAGCCGCTCCACGGCCAGCTCGGCCAGGCGCTGCGAGCCGCTGTCGACCACGGAGATGGCCGGCTTGTGCCAGCTGAACCAGGGCACGTCCTCGTAGCAGAGCAGCGACAGCTGGTCGGGAACGGCGATGCCCTGCTCGGTCACGTACTTCATGGCCCCCATCGACGCCTCGTGGTTGGCGACGAAGAGGGCGGTGGGCGGCCGGCCGCTGCCGAGCATGGCCTCGCAGGCGCGGAAGCCGGTCTCCGGCCGGTAGGAGCCGAAATGGATCCGCGACGGGTCCGGCCGCAGGCCCGCCTCCTTCAGGGCGCGGACATGGCCCGTGTATCGCTCGCGGCCGGACGTGGTGTCGGCCCGCCCGACGATGAAGCCGATGTCGCGATGGCCGAGATCGAGCAGGTAGCGGGTGCCGGCATAGGCACCCTCCTCGTTGGCGTGGAGGATCGTCTCCAGCTCCAGCTCCTCCTGGCGGCGGATGACGACCACCACCGGCACCCCGGCCTGGGCGAAGCGCGCCAGACGCGCGCCGTTGCGCCCGGTCGGGATGATGATCAGCCCCTCCGCCCGGTAGTTCTCCAGCGTGTCCAGGAAGCGGGCCTCCTGCTCCGGGTCGTCGCTGGTGACGGACAGGATGACCTGGTAGCCGGCGGCGCCCAGCCGCTGCTGCGCCAGCTCGGCCAGCAGCCGGTGCGAGGTGCCGACCAGATTGTGGACCATCAGCCCGATCAGGCGGGAGCGCTGCGTCTTCAGGCCGCGGGCCAGCGTGTTCGCCCGATAATTCACCGCCTCGGCCGCCTTGCGGATGCGCTCCTCGGTGTCCTTGCCGATCAGCCCCTTGCCGGTCAGCGCGCGCGACACGGTGCTGACCGAAACGCCGACCAGATCCGCGACATCCTTCAAGGTCCCGGCCTTCAAGGGTGCCGCCTTCGACGCCCCGGCCCGCGCCGGCCCTCCACCCTTCTTGCCGATCATCCCCCGTCCCGACCGTTATCGTGCCGACTGGTGCCGTCCGATCGCGCCAGCAAGGTTCACGCCGACGATCGCGCCTCCCGTGCGATCTAGCACGCGGAACCGGCGCAGATCGAGCATGGCCCTTGCATGCCTGCCGGCCGCATCGCCCCCCGCGCACGAGGAACGCACCCCATGTCGAGCCCGCCCGTCGTCTACTGCAATGGCGTCTATGGCCCCGAGGCGGACGCGCGCCTGTCGCCCTTCGACCTGGGGGTGCAGTTCGGCGACGGCGTGTACGAGGTCGTATCCGCCTGGAAGGGCCTGCTGTTCCGGCTCGACGACCATCTCGACCGGCTGGAGGACGGGCTGCACGCGACCCGCATCGATCCCGGCCTGTCGCGGGCCGACTGGCGCACGATCGTCGCCGACACGGCACGGCGCAACGGGCTGGCCGACGCCTCGGTCAAGATCATCGTGACCCGCGGCCTGCTGCCGGCCGGCACCACCGACCCGCGCCGGGCCAGGCCGACCACGATCGCCTTCGCCACGCCCTACGGCCATATCGGCACCGCCGAGCAGCGCGCGGCCGGCATCCGCCTGATGATCGGGCATCAGCGCGGCATGGCCCCCGACACGCTCGACCCGCGCTACAAGCACATCTCTCGCCTGCAGTACCAGCTGGCGCGGGTCGAGGCGCTGGCGGCCGGCTACGACGACGTCGTCTGGCTGTCGGCCCAGGGCCAGGTGGAGGAGGCGCCGCGCTCGAACGTCTTCCTGGTTAAGAAAGGCATCCTGCGCACCCCGGCGCTGGGCGTGCTGCACGGCATCACCCACCAGACCTTCTGCGAGCTGGCGGGCGAACTCGGCATCCCGCTGGAGGTCGGCCACCTGACGGCCTACGATCTCTTCTCGGCCGACGAGGTCTTCACCTGCAGCACCTCCGGGGCGGCGCTGCCGGTCCGCGAGGTGTCCGGCCGGCCGATCCGCGGCGCGGTGCCGGGCCCGGTCACGGCGGCGCTGAACGCACTCTACTGGCGCAAGCGCGAGGCCGGCTGGCACGGCACGCCGCTGTAGGCGCCGCCGCCCGCGGGGATCAGAGGCGGACCACCCGCAGCGCCTGGCGCATGCGCTCCTGCGCGCTGCGGATGCCGGGCGGCGACAGGTCCCGGAAGTCGCCGCGCACCGCCTTCAGGGCATAGCGTTCCAGCTCGATCTCGGCCGCGGTGCGGAACCCCAGGCGGCGCAGCAGGGTGCGTGGCGCGCAGCGGCCCTGGAAGGCGTGCTGCAGCATGAAGCCCGAAAGCACCGCCGGCACCAGGATCCAGCGCCTCGACCCCAGCGCCAGCAGCGACCCGGCCAGGGTGGCGGCCGCGGTCTGCACGTCGAGCGCCTGCTCGAGCGCCCATTCGCGGTCGAGCTCGACCAGCCGGCCCTCGATCTCGGCCGGACGGTCGGCAAAGTAGCCGACGCGGGCCTCGATCTCGCGGCGGACGCGCCGGCTGGCGGAATCGAACTCGGGGAAGGGGATCGGGTCGGCAGTGGCGGCGGGCAGCATCGGGGGCCTCCGTTCATGGCTCGCCTCTGCAACCCCGCCGGCGCCGCATTGTTCCCTCCCGCCGCCAGACGGAACGATCGCCGCGCGGGGCCCGTTGAAAGGGCAGGGGAGCACCCGTTCCGACGCCTGCCCTGCAGCGGCAGGCGGAATGCCCGCCGATGCTGGTCAGGCGGATCCTGAACATGGCACAGTTTGCGCGATGGTGGCGCGCATGGGGGCGGCTCGGCTGTCTGCGTGGGCGCCCGCGCGAATCACAAGAGAGCGCAGCCGCGTACCGCCGGCGCGGCCGTCGTCGTCGGCGTGCAGAAGGAGAGCGCCCATGCCGGAACCAAAATGGCGCTTTCCCGTGGTCGGCATCGGCGCATCGGCCGGTGGCATCGAGGCGCTGGAGGGGTTCTTCCGCGGCATCCGCGCGGACAGCGGAGCGGCCTATGCGGTGGTCACCCATCTCAGCCCGGAGCGGGAGAGCCTGCTGCACGAGATCATCGGCCGCTACACCGACATGCCCGTCCATGTCGCAAGCGATGGTGTCGCCATCGAGCCGGACCATGTCTATGTCCTGCCGGCGAACGCGGTGCTCGGGATCGCCGACGGCAAGCTCACGATCCAGCGCGCCGAAGGCCGCATCCGCAAGCCGATCGACGTGTTCTTCAGCGCCCTGGCGACGGAGTGCGGCCCATGTGCTGCCGCCGTCGTCCTGTCCGGCGGCGACGGCGACGGCAGCCTCGGCATCAAGGCGATCAAGGAGCATGGCGGGCTGACCCTGGCCCAGACCCCGGACGGCTTCGGGCCGCGCCATCCCGACATGCCGCGCACGGCGATCGCGACGGGCCTGGTCGACTTCGCCGTCCCGGTGGAGGAGATGGGCGCGCGGCTGGCCGACTTTGCCGACCGTCTCAGGGCTCTGGAGGTCGGAGGCGATACGGACCAGCCCCCCGAACTGGCAGCCGCGCGCGGCGAGATCTACGCGATCCTGCGCAACCAGCTCGGGCATGACTTCAGCGGCTACAAGAAGCGGACCTTCGGGCGACGGGTGCAGCGCCGGATGCAGGTAACCCAGGCGGATTCCGTCGAGGACTACATCGCCCGCCTGGAGCAGGATCCGGACGAGGCTACCGCCCTCTTCCGCGACCTGCTGATCAACGTCACCAGCTTCTTCCGCGACGACGAGGCGTTCGAGGCTCTCGGGCGACTGGTGGTGCCCAGGCTGCTGGAGGGGCGCGGCGCCACTGATACGGTGCGGATCTGGGTTCCCGCCTGCGCCACCGGCGAGGAGGCGTTCTCCCTGGCGATCCTGCTGAGCGAGCAGCTGCAGCACCAGACGGCCCGGCCGCGCATCCAGATCTTCGCGACCGACATCGACGAGCTGGCCCTGAACGTCGCCCGCGCCGCCCGGTTTCCCCGGGCCCTGCTGGAGGGGATGTCGGCGGAGCGCCTGGCGCGCTTCTTCACCTACGAGGACGGTAGCTATGTCCTCAACAAGGAACAGCGCGAGATGTGCATCTTCTCGCCACACAGCGTGATCCGCGATCCGCCCTTCTCACGCCTCGACCTGGTGTCCTGCCGCAACCTGCTGATCTATTTCGGCCCGCAGGTGCAGGCCCAGGTCATTCCGATCTTCCACTATGCGCTCCGCCCCGGCGGCTTCCTCTTCCTCGGGATCGCCGAGAACATCGGTGAGTTCGGGGACATCTTCGTGCCGGTCGACAAGAAGCAGCGCATCTTCCGCACCCACCCGGACCGGGTGGCCGATGCGCGGGTTCCGGGCGCGCTGGCCACCATCGGCCGGGCGCGGATCGGTGGCGAGACCCGGGACGGCCGCCAGCCCCTGGCCGGCGTCCGCCTCCGTGAAGCCATCGAAAGCCATGTGGCCGAGCGCTTCGCGCCGGCCCATGTGGTGACCAGTCGCGACGGCGAGATCGTGTATTATTCCGCTCGCACCGGCCGCTACCTGGAGGCGCCGCCCGGCCCGCCGAGCCGGCAGCTGCTGACCAGCGTGCGGCGCGGCCTGCGGCTCGACCTGCGCACCGTCTTCCACGAGGTCGTGCACACGCTGCGTCCCGCGGCGCGCGAAGGCATCCCCTTCGAGGACAGCGATGGCCGCATGCAGCGCGTCCGGATCACCGTCGAGCCGCTGATGGCCCGGGGCGAGGAGGCGCGCCTGTTCATCGTCGTCTTCGCGGAGACGGGCGAGTCGACCGAGAGCCAGGACGCCCAGGCGGAGTTCGACCGCCCCTCCGAAGTCCAGACGGAGTTCCTGGAGTCGGAACTCCGCAACACGCGCGAGCACCTGCAGTCGCTGATCGAGGAGTACGAGACCGCCCTCGAGGAGTTGAAGGCGTCCAACGAAGAGCTGTTCTCGGCGAACGAGGAGCTGCAGTCGACCAACGAGGAGCTGGAATCCTCGAAGGAGGAGATGCAGTCGATCAACGAGGAGCTGGAGACCGTCAATCACGAGCTGGCGGGCAAGCTCGAGCAGCTCGATGTCGCCAACAACGACATCGTCAACCTGCTCGAGAGCAGCCGGATCGCCACCATCTTCATGGATTGCGACATGGCGATCCGGTCGTTCACCCCGGCGGTGACGACGATCTTCCGCATCCAGCCCGGCGATCGCGGCCGGCCGATCACCGACTTCGCCACCCGGGTGGATTTTCCGACGCTCGAGGACGATCTGCGGACCGTCCTGCGCACCGGGTCGATCATCGAGCGGCATGTGGACCACGATACGCTCGCCACCCACTACCTGGTCCGGGTGGTGCCCTATCGGACGAGCTCGAGCCCGATTGCGGGGGTGGTGGCGACCTTCATCGACGTGACCGGGCTGAAGCAGGCCGAAGCCCAGCTCCAGGTGCTGGTGGCCGAGCTGCAGCATCGGGTCAAGAACATGCTGACGGTCGTCATCAGCATCGCCCGCCAGACCATGAAGACCACCGGTTCGGTGGCCGCCTTCCACGAGGCCTTCACCGGACGTGTCCATGCCATGGCGCGATCCTTCTCGGTCCTGGCGCGCGAGAACTGGGGCGAGGCTTCGATCGGCGAGATCGTGCGGCAGGAACTGGACCCGTTCGGACCGGAGCGGATCCGGGCCGAAGGCCCCGAGATCCGGCTCCGGCCGCACTACGCCCTGTCGATCGCCATGGTGGTCCACGAACTGGCGACGAATGCCGCCAAGCACGGCGCCCTGTCGGCAGATGGCGGGCGGCTCGCCATCCGCTGGACGACCGAGCCGGACCCGGCCGGCGACCGGATCGTCCTGGACTAGCGGGAGCAAGGCGGCCCCGCCGTGCGGCCGCCGGCCCAGCGCGGCTTCGGCCTCGACCTGGTGGAACGCGAGGTGTCCCATAACCTGCTCGGCCACAGCCAGATCGACTTCACGCCCCAGGGGCTCTCGGTGTCGATCGACTTCGTCGCCCGGCCGGATCGGGGCAGCCTCGCCATCGGCTGACGCGCCCCCGCGACCCGCGGCGGAAGCGCCCGGAACGGACTCCGCGTTCCCGCCGTTGACCTGCCGACCTCAAGATGGAGAGCCGTCATGGCGGACGATCCCAACGAACGCGGCCCGGCGGACCGCGCCCGCATCAACGTCGAGCAGGACTACGAGCTGCGCTACTGGTCGCGGAAGTTCGGCGTCGATGCCGAGCGCCTGCGCGCCGCCGTCGCCAAGGTCGGCCCGATGGCCGACAAGGTCGCGGGCGAGCTCGGGCGGGTATAGGAGGCCGGCCTTGGCGCCGCGCGCCAACTGGCGGGGGTACCTGAAGCTGGGCGCGCTCCACTGCCCGGTCGCGCTCTACACGGCGGCGACCGAGGGCGAGCGCATCCACCTCCACACCCTCAACCGGGAGACCGGCCACCGGGTGCGCCGCCAGTTCGTCGACGAGGAGACGGGCGAGGTCGTCGAGCGCGACGAGCAGGCCAAGGGCTACGAGGTGGGCGACGGCCGCTTCGTGGTCCTGGAACAGGCCGAGATCGATGCCGTCATCCCGGCCAGCACCCGCACCATCGAGGTCGAGGCATTCGTGCCCGAGGCGGAGTTCGACCCGGTGTTCGTCGACCGCCCCTACTACCTGGCGCCGACCGACCGCATCAGCCGCGAGGCCTTCGCCGTGATCCGCGCGGCCATGGAGTCCCGGAAGGTCGTCGGCATCGGCCGGACGGTGCTGTTCCGCCGCGACCGCAGCATCCTGCTGTGCCCGCGCGAATCCGGCTTCGTCGCCTCCACCCTGCATTTCGACTACGAGGTGCGCGCGGCAGAGGCGATCTTCGCCGAGGTGCCGGAGCGGAACCTCGACGTGGAGATGGTCGACCTCGTCCGGCACATCATCGCGACCAAGCGCGGCCGCTTCGACCCGGCCGCCTTCGAGGATCACTACGAGACGGCCCTGGCGGAGCTGATCCGCGCCAAGAAGGACGGCAAGCCGATGCCGAAGCCGGTCGAGCGGAAGGCGCCCAACGTCGTCAGCCTGCTCGACGCCCTGCGCGAAAGCGCCGGTGCCGCCCGGAAAGCCACTGGCAAGAAACCGGCAGCCAAGAAGCCCGCGGCCCGCAAGGCCACCGCCCGGAAGACTGCCGCCAAGGCACCGGCAGCCAAGGCGGCGCCGCGCCGGCGGGCAGGCTGAACCATGGCGCGCGCCGCACCCGCCGGCCTGGCGCCCTATCGGGCCAGGCGCGACTTCACGCAGACCTCGGAGCCCGAGGGCGGCGGCGCGGCGGAGGCCCCCGGCGGCCGCTTCGTCATCCAGAAGCACGACGCCACCCGGCTCCACTACGACCTGCGGCTGGAGATGGACGGGGTCTACAAGAGCTGGGCGGTCACCCGCGGCCCGAGCCTGGTGGCCGGCGAGAAGCGCCTGGCCGTCCATGTCGAGGACCATCCGCTCGACTACGGCACCTTCGAGGGCACCATCCCGAAAGGGCAGTATGGCGGCGGCACGGTCATCGTCTGGGATCGCGGCACCTGGGAGCCGGAAGGGGATGCCGCCCGCGCCTATGCCAAGGGGCATCTCGATTTCTCCCTGCACGGCGACAAGCTGTCCGGCCGCTGGCACCTCGTGCGGATCCGCGGCAAGCCGCGCGAGAAGCGCGAGAACTGGCTGCTGATCAAGAGCGACGACGCGGCCGCGCGGCCCGCCGACGCCCCCGACATCCTGGAGGAGCAACCGGATTCCGCCCAGAGCGGCCGCAGCCTCGCCGACGTCGAGGCCGGCGTGGCGACCAGGCCCGCTAGCCGCGGTCGGGCGAAGGCCGGTGCGAAGACGGCCAAGGCCGAACGCGCGACGACAAAGTCCGCCGGGGCGAAAGGTGCAGGGCCGAAGGGTGCGGTAGAGGCCCCCCTGCCCGACTTCGTCGAGCCCTGCCTGGCGACCCTGCAGCGCAAGGCGCCGGCCGGCGCCCGCTGGCTGCACGAGATCAAGTTCGACGGCTACCGCATCCAGGTGCGCATCGCTGGCGGCCGCGCCCGGCTGTTGACCCGGACGGGGCTGGACTGGACCAGCCGGTTCGGCCGCGACCTGGCGGCGGCCCTGGCCGCCCTGCCGGTCGAGGAGGCCCTGCTCGACGCCGAGATCGTGGTCGAGGGGCCGGCCGGCGCGTCGGACTTCTCGCTGCTGCAGGCCGACCTGGCGGAGGATCGCACCGACCGCTTCGTCATCTATCTCTTCGACCTGCTGCATCTCGACGGCCGGGACCTGCGCCCGGTGCCGCTGGAGCGCCGCAAGGCCGCGCTGGCACCGCTGCTGGAAGGCGCCGATCCGCGGGTCCGCCTCAGCCAGCATTTCGACGAGGAAGGCGCCATCATGCAGCGCCATGCCTGCCGGCTCAGCCTCGAGGGCGTGGTGTCGAAGCTGCGCGCGGCCCCCTACCGCTCCGGCCGGCAGAAGGACTGGGTCAAGGCCAAGTGCAGCGAGCGGCAGGAGTTCGTGATCGGCGGCTTCGTGCCCTCGGCCGTCTCCGCACGCGCGATCGGCTCGCTCGTGCTGGGCTACTACGAGGATGGCCAGCTGCGCCATGCCGGCCGGGTCGGCACCGGCTTCAGCCAGGCGATCGCCGGGGACCTGTGGCGCCGGCTCGATCGAACCCGGACCAGGGAATCGCCCTTCGCCGGGCGCCTCGACGCCGAGCAGTCGCGCGGCGTGCGCTTCGTGCGGCCCGAGCAGGTGGCCGAGGTCGAGTATCGCGGCTGGACCGCCGACCGCCGCCTGCGCCACGCCGCCTTCCGCGGCCTGCGCGAAGACAAACCGGCGGCCGAAGTCGGCATCGAGGCGGCGCCCGAGACCCGGCGCGGTCCGGCGAGCGGCATCCGGCTGACCCATCCCGACCGGGTCTACTGGCCGGATGTCGGCCTGACCAAGGAGGGGCTGGCCGAATACTATGCCGACGTCTGGAAGTGGATGGCACCCCATGTCGTCGGCCGCCCGCTCGCGCTGGTGCGCTGCCCGGACGGGGTCGGGGGCCAGTGCTTCTTCCAGAAGCACGCCTGGCGCGGCATGCCGTCGGCCGTGCGGGTGACGCGGGACGGCGACGACGAGCTGCTGTCGATCGACGGGCTCGACGGGGCGATCGCGCTGGTCCAGTCGGGGGTGCTGGAGATCCATCCCTGGGGGGCGACGCTGCAGGCCATCGACCGGCCCGACACCCTGACCTTCGACCTCGATCCCGGCGACGGGGTCGGCTGGGAGGCGGTGATCGCCGCCGCCCGCGAGGTCCGCCGGCGGCTGGCCGACCAGGACATGCCGGCCTTCGTCAAGACCTCCGGCGGCAAGGGCCTGCATGTCGTGGTCCCGCTCGAGGGCGCGGCCGGCTGGGACGATGCCAAGGCCTTCTGCCGGGGCGTGGCCGAGGCGATGGCCGCGGACGAGCCCCGCCTCTACGTCGCCAAGGCGATCAAGGCCGAGCGGCGCGGGCGCATCTTCATCGACTATCTGCGCAACGCCCGGGGTGCCACCGCGGTCGTCGCCTACGGCCCGCGCGCGCGCCCCGGCGCGGCCGTCTCGATGCCGGTCGACTGGGACGAGCTCGACCCCTCGATCGGGCCGGACTGGTTCACCGTGGCCAACGCCCCGGCGCGCCTGGCGAACCTGAAGGCCGACCCGTGGGCCGCCCTGCGCCGCAGCGCGGTCGAGCTGCCGCGCCAGGCCCGCCGGCGCCGGAAGTAGCCCGCCCCCTACCGCTTGGGCTTGCGCTCCCCGGCCAGGCTGCGGCGCAGCGCGTCCATGATGTCGATGACGTTGCCGGCCGAGCGGCCCTCGGCCGGGGCCTTGCGCTTCGCCGGCTTGGCCCCCTTCTGCTTGGCGGCGATGATCTCGTGCAGGCGATCCTGCACCCGGTCGCCCAGCATCGAGGCGTCCCAGGCGCGGGTGCGCTCCGCGATCACCGAGCGGGCGACCTTCAGCATGTCCTTGGGGGCAGCCTCTTCCTTGAGCTTGCCGAAATACTCATCCGCATCCCGCACCTGGCCCGCATCGCGCAGGGTCCACAGCACGATCCCCCGGTCGCGCGGCTCCAGCAGGACGCGGCGCTCGCGCCGGTAGAGGACGACCTGCGACAGGCCGGCGGTGCGGGTCTCGACCATGCCCTGGCGGATGACCGCGAACGCTTCCTCGCCGACCTTGTCGTCCGGGACCAGATAGTGCGGGCGGTCGCGCCAGATGCTGCCGACCGACTCGCGCGGCACGAACTGCCGGATGTCGATGGTCCGGGTGCTTTCCAGCTGCACCGCCTCGAGTTCGTCCTCCTCGAGCAGGACGAACTCGTCCTGCGCGGTCTCGTAGCCCATCACCGCGTCGTCATCCTCGACCGGCTCCCCGGTCTCGCCGTCGACATAGCGGCTGATGATCGGGTTGCCGGTCGACCGGTTCAGGGTGCGGAACCGGATCTTCTCGCCGTCCGTTATCGCCGGGGTCATGGCCACCGGGCAGGTGACCAGCGACAGCTTCAGGTAGCCCTTCCAGAACGCACGCGAGGGTGGCATCGCCAGGCTCCCGGTCCGGGTGAGGACACAAGCGTCCCCACCCCGTTCAGGCAACGGCGCCGAGGCCCGCCGGTTCCCATAACCCGAAGTCATGGAACGATATAGTAACGTTCTATTTTAGGTAGTTGCACCTTGTAAGATATAGTCACCGGCAAGTGTTCGCTTGCCTTCGTACCGTCAAGAATCTCGCGCATGGTCCGCTCGAGAATCCGCCGGGCCACGTCGGTCGGGCGGAGTTCAGCTGTTTCAGGAGGGAAGCCGATGCCCCGTTTCCGCGCGTCCCAGGCCGATCGTGTCCAGGCCTTGCACTCGGGTGGCATGAACGATGTGGCGATCGCCACCAAGCTGCAGATCGGTCTGGTCGCGGTTCGACGCCTGCTGGCCCCGGCCCCGGCGGATCGGCCCGCGGCCAAGCGCCCCGCCGCCCCGCGCACCACCCGCCGGCGCATCGCCAGCATCGACGGGCCGTCGCCGGTGGACGTCCATGTCGGCCGGCAGGTCCGGCTGCACCGCACCGTCGCCGGGCTCAGCCAGACCCAGCTCGCCGAATCGATCGGGCTCACCTTCCAGCAGGTGCAGAAGTACGAGCGCGGCGCCAACCGGATATCCGCCAGCACCCTGACCCGGATCGCCGCCGTGCTCGGGGTCCCCGTCCCCGCCTTCTTCATCGGGCTGGACGACGGGCGGGAGCCCGAGAATGGCGGCGTCGCCCTCCGGCGGGAGGCGATCGAGCTGTCCCGGGCCTATGAGCGGATCGCCGACACCGAGCTGCGCGGCGCGCTGATGGACCTGTTCCATCGACTGGGCCAGCAGTTGCCCGCGCCGGCCGAGGCCGGGAAGGATCTCGCCGGGGCCAAGGGCGGGCGGAAGAAGTCCGTGCGGAAGGTTCCGGCCAGCCATGCGGCGACCCAGGACGCGGTGCCCGCCGCCATCGCCGCACGATCGTCCGCCGCCGAATAGCCGCCGCCGGCCGAGATTCCCCGCAGCGCGGGACAGCCGGCGGCCCGGCAGCACCCGTGCGTACGCATTGGCCCCCCCGCTATGGCGCGATCACGCCCCCCCTCGATCAGCGCGTCACTTGACTGTAACCTCGCGGTCACGAAATGTGAAAACAACCGACACGAAGTGATGGCGTTCGCGAAGGCCGGGGCGGCTGCGGGCGGCGGGGGAGCGGGCGATGGTGGTGATGGTCGTCGACGATGATCCCGGCGTCCGGCGGGTCGCTGTCGACCATCTGCGGCATTCGGGCTTCGAAGCCCTCGGCGCCGCCACCGGGCAGGAGGCGCTGGCGCTGCTGCACGAGAACCACCGCATCGTCTTCATCTTCGTGAATTTCTCGATCCGCGGCGAGGTCGACGCGGACACGCTGGCCGCCCTCGTCCAGCGGTACAGGCCGCGGGTGCCCGTTCTCCAGACCCACGCGCTGGACGAGATGGTGCGCCTGGCCACTCGGTCGCTCGACCGGATCATCGCCCGGGCGTAGACCGGCCCCTCTCCAGAAATGCGACGATCGCGTCCGCCGCCCGCTCGGCGGACGGCCGGCGGTCGAGGTCGAAGGTGTGGGCGAACAGTGCCTCCTGTTCCGGCCGGTAGCGTTCGAACCGATCGAGCGCGGTCTGCAGGGCGGCGGGAAAGGCCGCGACGTCCTCGATCACCGGGCCGCCCCGCCAGCACAGATAGAACGGATCCTTTTCCCAGTCGGCGCGGTGCGCGTTCAGGAACACGCAAGGGCGCGGCCGGGCGATGAACTCGTAGACCTGGCTGCTGACGTCGCCTGCATAGACGTCGGCGGCATTGGTATAGGTCATGTCGACCGAGCAGTCGCTGCCCAGGTCGACCAGGATGTTGGGCGCGGCGGCGAAGCGGCGGAACGGCAGCCGCTTCCACCACCGCACCGGGTCGAACAGGCGCACGTGGGGGGCGAAGATCAGGTTGTAGTTCGGGCGCGCCAGGGCCTGCTCCAGCAGGGCCGGGCCCAGCTTCGGCCAGGAGGAGACCCGCGGGTCGAAGTGCGGCGCATAAAGGACGGTCGGCCGATCGTTGGCGAACAGCCGGCGGCCGTCGGGCGGCGGCCGGTCGAGCAGCAGGTCGAACTTGCTGTAGCCGGCCACGGCATAGTGGCCCGGCCGGATCAGCCCCTGCGCCAGCAGCCGCTCCTCGTACTTGCGGCCCGACAGCAGGACGAAGTCATACTTGCGGATTTCCGGGTTGAAACTGCGCTCGCGGTCGCCGGCACCGTGCCCGGTATGGACCAGCTTCAGGCCCGGCAGGCCGAGTTCCTTGACGTAGGCGCTGGTGCGCTCCGGCACGACCAGCGCGTCGAACCCGGCCAGCAGGGCGCGGTTGTGGGCCAGAATCGCCTTCTTGCCGGCGGCGAGGTCGCCCGACAGGGCGCGGTAGAGCCGCAGCCAGGCCGGCGAGCCGAGGTCGACGAAGCGCAGGCGGCCGGCGGCCGCGGGCGGCAGGTAGCGGGCGACGAAGGCGAAATGCGCCGCGGTCGGCGCCAGGATCGAGACTTCGGCCGCCGCGTGGCCGGCAGCCATCGCGCATGCGATGGGCAGGCTGTGCAGGATCTGGTGGAACTGGGCGTTGAAGAGGAAGGCGATCCGCAGGGCGGGCTCGGTCGGCACGGGAATTGGGGTCCGGATTGTGCTATGTGGCGGTTCGGTGAACGCTTCCCATGATAGGAGCTTTCGCCCGCCGGGAGGAGTGCCCGGTGGATCCGGCCGGCAGGCAGCCTGCGCCGGCTTTCGGGTGGCCACGGGGCGGTGATGGTGAGTAGTCGATGAAGGCGATAATCCTCGGTGCCGGCCAGGGCCGGCGCCTGCTGCCCCTTACCGAAACGCGCCCGAAATGCCTGATCGAGCTGGCCCAGGTGCCGGTGCTCGAATGGCAGCTGCGCGGCCTGGCCGAGGCCGGGGTCGAGGAGGCGGTGGTGGTCACCGGCTTCGGCGCCGAGCAGATCGAGGCGCTGCTCGCCGGCCTGCGCTTGCCGGGCCTGGCGGTGCGCACGCTCTACAACCCCTTCTACGCGGTGGCCGACAACCTGGCGAGCTGCTGGATCGCGCGGCCGGAGATGCAGGACGAGTTCCTGATCCTGAACGGCGACACCCTGTTCGAGCCGGCCGTGGCCGCGCGGCTGCTGGAGCCGGTATCGGCGCCCATCACGGTCACCATCGACCGCAAGCCCGCCTACGACGCCGACGACATGAAGGTGCAGCTCGACGGCGACCGCCTGCTGGCGATCGGCAAGACCCTGTCGGCCGAGCTGGTCGGCGGCGAGTCGATCGGCTTCCTGCGCTTCACCGCCGACGGCGGCCGGCACTTCCGGGGCGAGGTCGAGCGCCTGATGCGCGCGCCGCCCGGCCTGAAGCTCTGGTACCTGTCGGTGATCGACCGGCTCGCCGGCCGGGGCATCCCGGTCGGGGTGCGGTCGATCGAGGGGCTGGACTGGGGCGAGATCGACTTTCCGGTCGACGTCAAGCGAGCCGAGCGGTTGGTCCAGGGCTGGCTTGCCCCGCGCGGGCCCGCGGTGCTGGCCGGCGCCGGCTGAATTCGCGCCCGGCTCAACCCGATACCGGGGCAACCGGCTACCGACGGAGCAGCGTCTCGACCAGTTCCAGGTCGGCCGGCTTGTCGACGTCGACCGCACTTTCCCCGAACGGCATTTCCACCACGGCGGCCCGGACCCGGGCCAGCTGTCCGAAGCGGTCCAGCGCCCGGGCCAGCGTCAGCCGGCCGAGCGCGAAGCGCAGCAGGAACCCCGGGCCCAGCAGCCGGACCATGCGCAGCGGGCGCTTGCGCTCGGCCTCGACCCGGCGCCACAGCTGGACGGCGCCCGCTGCGGCCGGGGTTCGCAGGTGGAACAGGTTGCAGCCCGAGAAGGACCCGTCGGCGAACCGCAGCAGGGTGCGCCGGGTCTTCGGCACGGCGGCGAAGATCGCCTCGGCCCGCGCGACGGCGGCCGTCACGTCGGCGTCGGGCGACAGCCCGGCCAGGAAATGGCGGATCCATTCCGGCCGCAGCAGGGCATGGTCGGCGGTCGTGACCAGGAGCGGCGTGCCGAGTTGGGCGAGTGCTGCCGCCACGCTCTGGCTGGGGCTGCCGGCGGCGGCGATGCAGTCGAGCCGCCCGGCCGCGGCCGCCCGGGCGATCTCCGGCAGGCCGAGCGCGATGGCCCGGTCCTCGATGCAGACCACGATCCGGCCGACCTCCGGCGTCGCCAGCAGGGCGCGGACGACCCGGACCAGCATCGGCACCCCGCCCGCCGGAATCAGCGCCTTGTGCCCGACCCCCGCCGCCACCGCCATCGGGTCGCCCGGCCCGCGCGACCCGGCCAGGACCAGCGCCGTGACCGGGGTCACCCCAGGGACTTTCCGTAGACGCGATAGGTCTTGTAGGCGACGCTGCCGACCACCTCGTTGATGCGCCGCATCGGCTGGTTGTCCTCCAGGATCCACGACAGCTCGACATGGCGGTAGCCGAGCGCCTCCCCCTCGCGGCGCAGCGACCCGATCAGCAGGAACGGCAGCAGCCCGCCCAGGAGCCCGTGCCCGAAGCGGCGCCGGATCCCCATCAGCGGCACCCGGGCCGACGTCGGCCGCCGCACCTTCAGGCGCCACAGCAGCTTGGCCCAGCCGAACGGCAGCAGCCGCCCGTCCAGGTCGGCGATGACGGCGTTGAGGTTGGGCAGGCCGACGATGAAGCCCGCCGCCTCGCCATCGACCTCGGCGAACCAGATGAGCCGCCGGTCGACCAGCGGCCGCATGGACCGGCCCAGATGGTGGGCCTCGTCGCGGCTGAACGGCAGGAAGCCCCAGTTGTCCGACCAGGCGTCGTTGAAGATGTCGACCAGGGTCTGCACCTCCTGGTCGAACCGGCGCATGTCGACCGGCCGCAGGCGCAGGTTGGCCGGCACCGTACGCTCCATCCGCGCCGTGATCGCGGCCGGCAATGGCCGCTTCAGGTCGTAGAGATAGGCCAGCAGGTCCTTTTCCTTGGCGTAGCCGAGCCGCTCCAGGTGCCCGGCGACGTAGGGCGCGTCGTGGCCCATCATCAGCATCGGCGGGGTGTCGTGGCCGTCGACCAGCAGGCCGGCCTCCTCGTTGATGGACAGGTTGAAGGGCCCCAGCACCCGGCCGATGCCGCGGGACCGCAGCCAGGCCTCCGCGGCACCGACCAGTCCGGCGAAGACGGCCGGGTCGTCCTCGCCGGCCAGCATGCCGAAATGGCCGATCCCCTCGCGCCCGTCGGCCTGGAGCCGGCGGTCGATCTGGGCACTGATGCGCCCCACTGCGCGGCCGTCGCGGCGGGCGAGCCAGAAGCACACCTCGGCCTGGCGGAACAGCGGGTTCTTGCGCGCCGACAGCGCCTCGCGCCGCTCCATCAGCAGCGGCGGGACCCAGGCCGGGTCGCCGCGCTGCAGGCGGTAGGGCAGCCGGATGAACTGCTCCAGCATGGCTTTGCCCGCGACGGGCTGGATGTCGATCATGGCGCCGTTCAGCTGTCGATGTGGATCAGGATCGCGATACCGAGGCTCCCGAAGACGGCGAGCGCGCCCCAGGCCGCCACTTCGGGGATGAGCCGTCCGGCCTCGCCCAGCGCCGCCAGCATCCCGTCGGCCAGCAGGAACAGCATGCCGAGCGCCAGCCCCAGGAGCAACCGCTGCCCGGACTGCCCCGACCGGCGGCTGGCGGTCGCGGCCGGCGTCGCCAGCAGCAGCATCACGACCACCGCCAGCGGCTCGGCGAACGCCCGCTGCAGGCGCATGGCGTAGTAGGCCGGCTGGCGCGCGCCGGCGCGGGTCCCGGCCAGGCCGCTGCGGGCGGTGGTGGCAGAGATGTGCGCGAACGGCATCATCGCCTCGATCAGGTTCGAGGGCGTGAGGCGGACATCCCAGACCCGGTCGGTGGTGCGGGCGACGACGATCCCGTCCGGGCCGGCCACGGCGTCGGAGGCGGAATAGAGCCGCCAGACCCGGTCCTGGCGGATGGCGGTCGCGGCGTAGGTGCGCTGCACCAGCTGGTCGTCGGGCCCGCGGCGATAGATGCGTACCCCCTCGAGCCGGGTGCCGGCGGCGGTGATCCGGTCGATCGACACCAGGTCTTCCCCGACCCGCAGCCAGGTCGCCTTGCCCGCGCCATCCGCCTCGCCGGGCGGCTTCTCCCACCACACCGCCAGCCGGCGCTCGAAGCGCGGCACCACCTGGTCGGCGATGGCCAGATGCAGCCCGGCGATGGCCAGCACCGGCAGCAGGAGCATGCCCGTCAGCCGGGTCACCGACAGGCCCGCCGCCCGCATGATGACGATCTCGTTGTGCCGGGCGAGGCCGGCGAAGGTCAGCAGCGCCCCCACCAGGACCGCCAGGGGAAAGGTCTGCTCCAGGATGACCGGCAGCCGCAGCAGGGCATAGTAGCCGATCCCGGCCACGCCCTTGCCGCGGTCCATGACCTCGGTCGCGGCGTCGAGCAGGTCGAGAACCTGCATCAGCGCCGCCAGCGCCAGGGCGGCGCCGATGGTCCGGCCGAGGAAGATCCCGACGACATAGCGGGCCATCCGTCCGGTCATGCCGCCCCGCCGGCCATCGGGCCGCGCGGCCGGCGGGCGAAAGCGCGCCTGGCGGCCTGCATGCCGTGCTCGATCCGTTCCACCATCCAGGTGAACGGGTTCTGCCCGGGCCGCGCCAGGCTGCTGCGGAAGAGCCACAGGCAGATGAGCGCGAACAGGCCGAACGGGACCCACACGGCGGGCACGGGCGGCAGCCGGCCGGCCGCGGCCAGCGTCTGCCCGAGCTGAATGCCGTGGTGGTAGAGGACCAGGACCAGCGCCGCCATGATCAGGCCGGACGAGCGCCGCCCGCGCTTGGCCGCCACGCCGAGCGGGATCGCGAGCAGCGGCAGCAGCGGCAGCGAGACCGCCCGCACCAGCCGGGTATGGAACTCCGCCGCCAGCCGGCGCCGGGACATCTTCGAGGCGGGATCGTGCATCTCGCGCCACAGCTCGACCAGGGTCAGCTCCCGCTCGCTGTCGCCGCGGCTGCGGAACGGCGGCGCGTCCGGGTTGAAGTCGGTGCCGATCGACAGCTCGTCGAAGCGCGTCAGGTTGGGCGGGGCCGCGTCCGGTGGCTGCTGCCAGCGCTGTCCGTTGCGCAGCACCAGGACCAGCCGCCGGCCGTCCGCCGACAGGCCGAGCCGACCGGTCTCGGCCGTGTACGCCTCCTCGGTGCCGTCCAGGATGCGCTGGGCGAACACCCCTTCCAGCGTCCGCCCGTCATAATCCACCTTGTCGGCGGTGACGGTGAAGCCGCGCGGCGCGCGGGCGAACTCGACCGGCTCCACCCGGCCGCTCCAGCCGGCATTGACGGCGGCATACAGCACCGCGCGATAGGCATAGCGGCTGTAGGGCTGCAGGAAGCCGAACAGGGCGACGCTGAACAGCGACAGCCCCACCCCCACCCACAGCAGCGGCTTGGCGATGCGGCCGATCGACAGGCCGCTCGACAGCATCGCCTCCAGCTCGCTCTCCTCGCTCAGCCGCGCCACGACGAAGAAGATGCTGATGAAGAAGGCGGCCGGCAGGGCCAGCCCCAGATAGTGCGGCACCAGGTTGGCGACCAGCTCGATCACCGACTCGAAAGCCCCGCCCGAGCGCGCCAGCATGTTGAAGAGCCGCAACAGCCGTTCCAGCAGCAGGGCGGTCAGGACGAGCCCCAGCGAGACCGTGAGCGGACGCGCCGCCTCGGCCAGGATGTAGCGGTCCAGCAGCGTGGGGGGACGCAGAGACGGCATTGAAAGGCGCCGCGGCACCGCGCGGCCGCCGACTCTAGCCGGCCGGCCAGAGCCCGCGCAGGTGGGACGCCAGCGCGGCCTGGGCCGCGTCATCGAGCGCGACCGACTGGCCGAGGTTGGGCGGGCCGGGCCAGCCGGCATCGGGATAGGCGACGCCGTCCCGCTCCCGCGCCGAGGAATAGCGCGGGATGACGTGGAAATGGACGTCCGGGTCGACCATCATCAGCATCAGGTAGTTGATGCGCTCATAGCCGACGAAGCCCTGCAGCACCCGCTCCGTCGCCGCCACCGCCGCCTGCAGGTCGGCGAAGGCCGCCGGGCTCGCCTGGCCGAAGGCCGTGACCGGCTCGCGGCAGACCAGCACCAGGGACCCGAGCGTCACCTGCTGCGGCCGCACCAGGACCACCCAGTGCCGGGTCTCCGCGACCAGCGTCCGGGGGAATCCGAATTTCGTCATCGTGGCATTGGGCATGGTACATCCTGGCGAGAGGGCCGGCCGCGGCAGGCTGGCCCCGCATTGTTATCGAACAGTCCGGGATCGGCACAAGATGATGGGAGCGTTATTGCGGCGCGGCGCGCTCGGCGCCGGCATGGCCGCGACCCTGGCCCTGCCGCTCGGCGCGGCCGCCGCCGCCCAGACCGACTGCCGGGGGGCACCGGGCGAGGTACGCCTGATGCTGACCATTGCCGGAGTGCGCGCCGCAGCCGGCGTCATCACGGTCACCGTCTATCCGGACGATCCGGCCAGGTTCCTGGCGCCACGCGGCAAGGTCGCCCGCCTGCGGGTGCCGGCGGCCAGGCCCGCCACCGTCGCCTGCCTGGCGGTACCGGCGGCCGGCGCCTATGCGCTGGCGATCTATCACGACGAGGATGGCGACCGGAAATTCACCCGCAGCGCGGTCGGCCTGCCGGCCGAAGGCTATGGCTTCTCCAACGACGCCTCGACCCTGCTGGGGCCGCCCTCCTTCGCCGCCGCCCGGTTCGTGGCCAGGGCCGGTGACAACCCGATGGCGATCACCTTGAAATACTGACGGCCGCCGGCATCGCCAGGCTGTAGGTGCCGACCGTCTCGAAGCCCGTGCCGGCGGAATCGAGGCGGCGGACGGTGACGCGGACCTGCCATTCCGGCCCCGGCCGCGAGATCGCCAGGAGATGCCAGCGCGCGGCCTCGCCCTTGTGGCCCCGGCCGACCGGCCGGGCCGAGGCGGACGAGCAGCCCAGCGAGGCGATCGGCCGCACCGGCCCCGGCAGCGCATCGAGCCGGCCGACATGGCCATGGCCATGCAGCACCAGCTCCGCCCCGCTGCGCGCCAGCACGCCGGCCAGGCGGTCGCCGTCGCGCAGCGACTTGCGGCGCTTCTCGCCCGCCCGGTGGATCGGATGATGCACCAGGACGATGCGGAAGAGATCCTGCCGGCCGAGCTCTTCGAGGATGGCGGCGAGCCGGCCCGCCTGCCCTGCCCCGATCCGCCCGGTCGCCAGCAGGGGTGCGGTCGGCACCGCCGAGGACAGCCCGACCAGCGCCACCCGGCCGCGCACGCGCACGAACGGGAATGCCCCGTCGGTGCCCGGATTACCGCCCGGATCGCCACTCGGATCGTCGCCCCGCATCCATTCCCGCCAGGTCCCCAGCCCCTCGGCCCAGGGCATGGCGACCAGGGCGTCGTGGTTGCCGGGGATGACCGTCACCCGCTCGGCCGGGCCGACCGTCCCCAGCCACGCCCGCGCGAGCGCGAACTCCGACGGCAGCGAGAGGTTGGTCAGGTCGCCGGTCACCGCGATGTGGTCGGGGGCGTGGCGATGCACGTCGGCCAGCAGCGCCGCCAGCACCTCGGGCCGGTGGATGCGCTGGCGCGACCGGCGCCAGGACAGGTAGCCCAGCACGCGCTTGGACAGGAGGTCGCGCATCGCCGGCCGCCCCGCCGGCAGCGGCAGGTGCACGTCCGAGAAATGCGCGAGGGTCAGTTCCGGCACGGCCGGCGGGCTTTCCATGGGGGTCGACACTCTGCGATTTGGACAAGTGTACACGATCCCGGCATGGTGCCGCCGATCGGCAAGGGGCCGGGATAGCGACGGGCGAGCGGGGCGAGGATGGCGGAGACGGACAAGACGGGCGAGCGACGGCCGGCGGCGCACATAGTCGGCTCCAGCCCGATCCGGCTGTGGGGGGTGACCTCGTCCGAGCGGCTCCGGCGCTCGCTCGCCCGGGCCAGCGTCCGCGACGTGCGGACCGGCGAAGTCGCCGACGACGGGCAGCCGCTGATCCTCGTCCGCGCCGACTGGGTCTTCGACGATGCCCTGATCGCCAGCCTCGTCCGCCAGCCGGGCACCCTGCTGCTGGCGGATTCCGGCGACGCGGTCGCCGCGCATGCCGCCCCCGGCCAGGTCGCGGACGCCGCCCGCGCGCTGGCAAACGCCGATGCCGCCGATCCGCGCCTGACCGGGGCGTTGCGCCGCATGGGCCCGGCCGAGCTGGGCGGGGCCTACGACAAGGCATTGCGCAAGCGCATGCCGCCCTACCTGCTGCGCCTGACCGAGGCCGGGCTGCCGGCGATCGAGCGGCGCATGTTCGCCGGCTCCTACAAGGGGGTGACCGACCTCGTCACCAAGTATGTCTGGCCGCGGCCCGCCCAGCTGGTCACCAAATGGTGCGCGGTCGCCGGCATCACCCCCAACCAGGTGACGGCGGCGAGCCTGGTCCTGGTGCTGGCGGCGTTCGCCCTCTTCTGGCACGGGCATTTCTGGCTCGGCCTGCTGGCCGCCTGGATCATGACCTTCCTCGACACGGTCGACGGCAAGCTCGCCCGCGTCACCCTGACCTCGACCCGGTTCGGCAACGTCTTCGACCATGGCATCGACCTAGTGCATCCGCCCTTCTGGTGGTGGGCCTGGATGGTCGGCCTGGAACAGGTGGGGCTGCCGCTGCCGCAGTTCGACCTCGTGCTCGCCATCGTCTTCGGCGGGTACATCGCCCAACGCCTCCAGGAGGCGATCTTCATCAGCGCCTTCGGCATCCAGATGCACATCTGGCGGCCGTTCGACAGCTGGTTCCGGCTGATCACCGCCCGGCGCAACCCGAACCTGATCCTGCTCACGGCCGCGCTGGCGCTCGGCCGGCCCGACCTGGGGATGCTGGCGGTCGCGGCCTGGACGGCGATCTCGTTCCTCGTCCACGGGGCGCAGATCGTCCAGGCCTGGTTCGCGCGGCGCCACGGACCGGTGGAGTCCTGGCTGTCGCGATGATCCCGGGCCCGACGATCTCGGGGGGACCCGGACCGCGCCTGGGGCTGATCCACAACCCGCGGAGCCAGCGCAACAAGGCCGCGGCCGCCGGTGCCCGGCACGCCGAAGCGGAACGGCTCGGCATCCGCTTCGCCGACCCGGCCTCGCCCGCGGCACTGGCGGAGGCCCTGGCCGAATTCGCACGCGAAGCCGTCGGGGTGGTGATCGTAGACGGCGGCGACGGCACCGTGCGCGAGGTGCTGACCGCCCTGCCCGCGGCCTACGGCGCCGGGCTGCCGGCCGTGGCGATCCTGGCCTCGGGCAAGACCAACCTGGTGGCGGCGGCGCTCGGCAGCGCCGGCCATGGGACGGCCGGGCTGCGGCGCGTGGCCGGACTGGCCCGGTCCGGCGAAATGCCGGGCGCGATCCGGCGGCGGCCGGTGCTGCGGGTCGAGTGGCCCGACCGGTCGCACCCGCCGGTCAACGGGCTCTTCCTGGGGGCGGCCGCCTTCACGCGGGCGGTCGGGCTGGCGCAGGGGGCGGTCCATCGCCGCGGCGTCACCCAGGGACCGGCGGTCCTGCTGACCATCGCCGGATCGCTGTTCCGGGCCCTGTCCGGCCGGGCCGGCGGCTGGCGGGCCGGCGAGCCGCTGGCCGTGGCGCTCGACGGGATGCAGCCGACGGCGGGCGACCGGCTGGTCTTCCTGGCGACCACGCTCGACCGGCTGATGCTCGGCCTGTGGCCGTTCTGGGGAACCGGGCCGGGGCCGGTCCGCTTCCTCGACGTCGCCGCCCTCCCGCGCCGGCTGTCGGTCGGGTTCTGGCGCACCCTGCGCGGCCGGCCGGCGCCCTGGATGGCCCGGGACTATCGCAGCGGGCGGGCCGGCGAGGTCACCCTGACCCTGGCCCGGCCCTTCATCCTGGACGGCGAGGCGTTCGATGCCGATGGCGACGGGCGCATCCGCATCTCGGCCGGCCCGGAGATCGGCTTCCTCGCCCCATGACCGGCGACCTCGCCGCGATCGTCCGGCTGGACCTCGCCCGGCCCGTGCCGGCCGCCGCGCGGGCGCTGGCCGACCACCTGGCCGCGCGGTCGCCCGCCGTGGCGGGGATCCTCTTCTACGGCTCGGTGCTGCGCGACGGCGATACCGGCGGCCTGCTCGACCTCTACGTCCTGGTCGATTCCCTGCGCGCCTGGCACGGGGCCGGCTGGCGGGCCGTCGCCGGCCGCCTGCTGCCGCCCGACGTCAGCTATGTGGAGGTGCCGCATGAAGGCGGCGTGGTGCGGGCCAAGGTCGCCGTCCTGCGCCTGGACCGGTTCCACCGGGCCGCCGGGCCGGAGGGGCTGGACGGCACCATCTGGGCCCGCTTCGCGCAGCCCTCGGCACTCGTCCATTGGCGGGATGGCGCCGCCCGCGACCGCGTCGAGGCCGCAGTGGTCCGGGCCGTCGTCACCGGCGCGCGCTGGGCCGCCCTGCTCGGACCGGAAGCGGGCGACCCGCTCGACTTCTGGCGCACCCTCTTCGCCCATACCTATCGCGCCGAGCTGCGCGTCGAACGGGCGGGCCGGGCCCTGGAGATCGTCGATCATGCCCCCGCGCGCTACCGCCAGATGCTGGTGCCGGCCTGGGCCGAGGCCGGGATCGAGATGGAACGGCGCGCCGACGGCACGCTCTCGCCGCGAGTGGGACCGGCGGCGCGCCGGCGCGCCCGCCGCACCTGGCACGGCCGCGCCATGGCCGGCAAGGCGCTCAATCTCGTGCGGCTGGTCAAGGCCGCCTTCACCTTCACCGACGGCGGACGCTATCTCGCCTGGAAGATCGAGCGCCACAGCGGCACCCGCCTCGACCTGACGCCCTGGCAGCTGCGCCATCCGGTCCTGGCCGGACCGGCCATTCTCTGGCGCCTGTGGCGCCGCGGAGTGGTGCGATAGGCCGTGCCCTCGACGGCGTTCAGGCCATGGCCGCGAGCGGTGTTCAAGCCATGGCCGCGAGCGGCGTTCAGGCCATGGCCGCGAGCGGCCGGGGGCTCAGCACGCCCAGTTCCTCGCCGACCGCGGCGAACAGTCCGATCGCGGTGTCGATCTGCTGCACCGTGTGCGCGGCGCTGACGCTGGAGCGCAGGATGGCCGAGCCGTCCGGGGTCGCCGGGGGCAAGGCCAGGTTGACGTAGAGCCCCGCTTCCAGCAGCCGGTTCCAGAAGGCGACCGCGAGGTCGCGATCCTCCAGCACCACGGCCACGATCGGGGTCGCATCGGCGCCGAGCCGGAAGCCGAGCCGGTCCAGCCCGCTGTGGAAACGGCGCGAGTTCGACAGCAGCCGGGCGCGCAGGCCGGGATCCGACTGCAGCCGGTTCAGCGCCTGGAGGGTCGAGGCGACCAGGGTCGGCGGCAGCGAGGCCGTGAACATGTAGGGCCGGCAGGCGACCCGCAGCACGTCGAAGTCCGGCAGGTCGGAGACGCAGAAGCCGCCGATGCTGCCCAGCGTCTTCGAGAAGGTGCCGACGATGAAGTCGACATCGGCCTCCACCCCCGCCGCCTCGGCGAGGCCGCGCCCCTGGCGGCCCAGCACGCCCAGCGAATGGGCCTCGTCGACCAGCAGATAGGCGCCGGCCTCCGCCTTGACCTGGGCGATCTCGCGCAAGGGGGCGGTGTCGCCCATCATCGAATAGATGCCCTCGACGACGATCAGCTTGTTGCCGGCCTGCGGCAGGCGGGCGAGGCGCTTGCGCAGGTCCTCGGGATCGTTGTGGCGGAAGCGGATGACCTGGGCCGTGCCCAGCCGCGCGCCGTCATAGATGCTGGCGTGGCTGTCGGCGTCGAGAATGAGGTAGTCGCCCTTGCCGACGACGGTCGAGATGATGCCGAGGTTCGCCTGGTAGCCGGTCGTGAACACCATGCCGCGGCGACGGCCGTAGAAATCGGCCAGGGCCTGCTCCAGCCGTGTATGGGCGTCGTAGCTGCCGTTGGCGATGCGCGACCCGGTGGTGCCGGTGCCCGATTGCATCAGCGCCTCGATCCCGGCCTCGATGCAGGATGGGTCGAAGGTCAGGCCGAGATAGTTGTTGGTACCGAACAGGATCGTCCGCCTGCCCTCGCGCAGGCCCTCGGTCGGCGACAGCACGCCGTCGAAGCGCACGGTGAAGGGATCGCTGCCCAGGCTTCTCAGCTGCTCATAGGCAACGCGCAGGTGAGAGAATTTTTCGAGGATCGTCATCTTCAGACCTTCGCCTGGATGTCTCGGATCGTCTTGGCCAGATCGGCGACGGTCTGAATCTCGGGAAGTCGCTCCAGCGGGATCGACAGATCGAACGCGTCTTCGAGCTTCATCACGAAGTTCATGATGGTCAGCGAATCCAGGCCCAGATCCCGCGAGATGTCGGTGTTCCGGGAGATTTCGATGTTGGGGTCGACCACTGCCCGAAGCTCGGCGACTATCCGCTCTTCCAAAGCATCCAAAGCGTGCATACGCGCAATCCGCAGCAGTGTCGCAAATACCAGGCAAGGCGAGGACGCGGCACCAGACAGGTCATGCCGCATGGGGCCACAGCCGTGGCCCGCCGTAAGGTCACAGAACCGTAAGTCAATTGCAATACGTCATCCATAAAGTGGCGGAACTTTCCGGTTGCTCGGGCGTTGAGAGAGGTTGGCCCGGCCCGCCGGCAACTCGCTGGGGCGACTAGCCGGCGCGGGCGGCAGGCAGCCAGCCGGCCTGGCGATACCACTCGACCGTAGCCCGCAGACCTTGCGCCAGGCTGACCGCCGGCCCGGCGATTCCGGCGGGCGGAAGCTCGTCCGGCCGCACGCGCCAGTCGCGATGGGTCAGCTCGCGCAGCTTCCCCGGGGTCAGCATCGCCGGCCGGCCCGACGCCCAGGCGCCGGCCGCGGCGGCCCGGGCGAAAAGAGCGATCGGCAGCCGCGGCACCCGGACCGGCCGCAGCCGGCGACCGAACGCCGCCCCCATCGCCTGACCGAGTTCCGCCCAGCCATATCCATCGGGGTTGCCGTCGGCCAGGGCGTGGACGCCGCCGCCGGGCGCCGCCCAGGCCAAGGCGGCGATGGCGGCGGCCGCATCCTCGACATGGATCAGGGTCAGCCGGGCATCGGGTGGGCCCGGCACCGGCATCAGCCCGCGGTCCGCCAGCCGGAAGAAGTCCAGCAGCTCGCAATCCCAGGGTCCGTAGATCGCGGTCGGCCGCACGATCACGCGCTCGGCCGGCGTCAGCCCGGCCTCCGCCGCCGCCTCGCCCGCCCGCTTGCTCGCCGCATAGGGCGACAGGCCCGGCTCGCGCGCGGCCAGGCTGGAGACCAGCACCAGCCGCGGCCGGCCGGCCTGCCGTCGCATCGTCTCCACCAGCCGGGCGGTGCCGTCCCGATTGGCGGCCCACAGCGCGCCGGGCCGGGCCGCCTTCACCAGGCCGGCGGCGTGGACGACGACGGCCGCCCCCCGCACCAGACGGTCGAGCGCCCCCGGATCGGACAGCCCGCCGGGCACGATCTCGAAATCCAGGTCCCGCAGCTGCGGGTGGACCGGATCGCGCCGCACCAGCAGCCGGACCCGGTAGCCGCGGGCCGCCAGTGCCGCGGCCAGCGGCCGGCCGAGAAAGCCGGTGCCGCCGGTCAGCGCGGCGACGGGCGCAGTCACCCGGGAAGCCCGGGCGGCTCCTGCGCGGTGAAGAGGCCGCGGCTATAGAAGTCGCGCGCCTGCGCCCGGCTCAGCTTGCCGGACGAGGTCTGCGGCAGGGCGCGCGGCGGCACCAGGGTGACCGAAACCTCGAGGCTGTGCCGGGCGCGGATGACGCGGGTGATCTCGTCGCGCAGGGCCACACGCTCGTCCCGGCCGGAGGCACGGCACTGCGCCAGCACCACCACCTGCTCCTCGGCCGCCGTGTCGAGCGCGAAGGCGACGACATCGCCCGTGCGCATCGTCTCCACCTCGTTCTCGATCGTCCACTCCAGGTCCTGCGGCCAGACGTTGCGGCCATTGACCAGGATCAGATCCTTGGCCCGGCCGGTGATGACGATCTCGCCGTCGGCCATGAAGCCGAGGTCGCCGGTGTCGAGCCAGCCGTCCGGCGACAGCACCTGCTGGGTCTCGGCCGGGCTGCCGAAATAGGCTTCCATGAGGCTGGGGCCGCGGGCGAAGATGCGCCCGACCCGGCGTTCCGGCAGCACCGCGCCCGACCCGTCGCGCACCTCCAGCGCATGTCCCGGCAGGGCCGGGCCGCAGCGCACGAAGTCCCGGGCGCGGGTGGTCCCGGCATCGGGCGGAACCGCCGCGCCGCTGCGCTCCAGGCGGTCGATGTCCACATGCTCGGTGACGAGGCCGACATCGAGCGGGGCGAAGCTCAGCGCCAGCGTCGCCTCGGCCATGCCGTAGCTGGCCAGGAACGCGCTGCCGCGGAAGCCCCGGGCCGCGAAGGTGTCGGAGAAGCTCTTCAGCCGGCCGAGGCGGATCATGTCGCCGCCGACACCGGCCACCCGCCAGGTGCCGAGGTCGAGACGGTCCATCGGCGCCCCTTCCGCCCGGCGGGTGCACAGCTCGTAGCCGAAGGTCGGGCTGTAGGAGATGGTGCCGCCGTTGCGGGTGATGAGATCGAGCCACTGCAGCGGCCGGCGCGCGAATTCCCGGGTCTGGATGAAGTCGACCGACAGCTGGCTCAGCATCGGCGCCAGCAGGAAGCCCACCAGCCCCATGTCGTGGTAGAGCGGCAGCCACGAGACGCAGCGGTCGGCCGCCGTCGTCACCAGCCCGTCGCCGCTGATCGCCCGCGCATTGGCCATCAAGGCGCGCTGGGTGACCGATACGCCGAGCGGGAAGCGCGTGCTGCCCGACGAGAACTGGATGTAGAGCAGGTCGCTCGCCCGCGCCGCCGGCAGGTCGACCTCCCTGGCCGGAACGCCGGCGAAGGCGGCGACCGCGCCCTGGACCTTGAGCGGCAGGCCCTCGACGGCGGCCTGCAGCCAGCCGTCCAGCGACGCCGGCCCAATGGCCGCGACGGCGCCGGCCGATTCGATCATCCGCCGGAGGTTGGCGATGTAGCCGTCCTTGCCGCCGACCGTGGTCGGCAGGGGCAGCGGCACGGGAATCAACCGGGCATAGAGGCAGGCGAAGAAGGCGCGGACGAAATCGCCGTCGGTTTCCGCGATCAGGGCGGCCCGGTCGCCCGGGACGAGCCCGGACGCCAGCATGCCGCGGGCGAGCTCCATCGCCTCCGCCCGCAACTGCCGGTAGGGCAGCACTTCGACGAGCTGGCCCCGGCCGGAGTAGAAATTCAAGCCCGTCGCGCCCTGCGCCGCGAACTCCAGCGCCTCCTGGATCGTATCGAACTCGGCAGTGCGCTGGCGGACGAGGCCGCTGGCGGTCGGCGTGGGTGCGGTCATCTGGGCGTAATATGAGAAATGGTCATGAAATAATAGTGGATCGGAGAACCAGCGGAAACTATTCCCGTCCCTTCGGCACCGCCTCGGGCTCCCGCGGCGTACGCGGCGTTGCGCGATTCCAGCGAAGCACCGCGATGAACTGCCCGAAAAACAACATCACCGCGCCGGCGAGAACGGCAATTCCAGCGCCCAGGAGGGCGTAGCGATCCACCAGTACCAGGGCTGCGGGCAGGTACAGTATTATAGTTACTATACGTATCACTAGCGCAGACGAAGCATGGCCGACCGAGATCAGCAGCGGCTCGAAGGGCAGCGCCGCCACCCCCACCGCCGCCGCTGCGACCAGCCAGGCCATGATCGCAGCTCCTTCCGCGAAACCCGGTCCCATCACCACCCGCAGTAGAGGACCGCCCGCCGCCAGCACCACCGCCACCAGCAGGATCGCCACCCCGCCGGCGATCAGCCCGACCTGCAGGACGAGCCGGCGCAGGTCGGCCACCTTGCCGCTGGACCAGAGCTGGGCCAACTCCGGGTAGAGGGCCGGGATCAGCAGGCGGGCCGGCTTGGCGATGGCGTCGCCGACCTGGCGGGCCACCCGGAACAGGGCCGCCTCGCGCGGGCCGAGCATGGCCCCGATCAGCAGGACGGTCAGCTGCTTGAAGCCGATGTTGATGGTGGTGTTGAAGTTGGTGATCCAGACGAACTTCCACAGGCCCGGGAAGCCGCCGCCGAGCCCGTCGGGCGCGCGCTCGACCGGCGCCAGGTAGCCGCGGCGGCGGAGCTGCCACCAGGCCGAGCCGAAGAGCGCGATCCACGCCGCCACGCTGGCCGCGTACCAGACCGCCAGGAACGCCCCGAGACCGCCGCCCGACGCGAACACCGCCACCGCACCGACCAGGCGAACCAGGGCCGCGACGTTGCTCTGCACCGCCATCAGGTCGAAGCGGTCGACGAGGCGCAGCACGCCGGTCGGCGTTGCCATCACGGTGAAGGCGACGGAGGTGGCATAGAGCATGGCCGCCGGAAGGGAATCCGCCGGCCAGCCCAGCCACCGGCCGAGATAGGCGGCGCCGGCGACGCCGATCAGGGTACCGGCGACGGCGCTCAGCAGGTCGAGCCGCAGGCTGAAGCGGAGCAGGCGGCCGAAATCGCCGAGCCGCCCGTCGCGCAGGGGGCCGGTGCCATAGTGGATGATCGCCTGCCAGGACTGGAACTTGCAGATATCGCCGATCGTCTGGGCATAGGCATGGATCAGGATGAGCACGCCGAACTGCTCGATACCGAGCGCGCGGGCGGCCAGCGCGGTGTGGGCGAGGGTCAGCACCGCCGCGACCGACTTGCCGGCGAGCAGGACGGACGCGTTGGCGAGCACGCCCCGCAGCATGCCGCGTCGCGCCAAGGCTAGGCCTGGCCCCTGGAAACCGTCACGCTTCACCCCCTCGTCGGCGGACGGGCCGGTGCCCGCCTTCCCGCCTGCCGGATCATTAGGACGCGGTCCGGGCCGGAGCAATAGATGCGGCCTTGAGCATTTGACCGCATGTCCGACCCTTTCTATGAAAGGCGGCCGGTGCCTGGGGCGGGACAGGCTGGAAACGGGCGGGATCGATCGCGCATGAAGGATGACCTGCAGGTTCGACCGGAAGGCCCGGCGCACGCGTTCCTGGCCGGGGGCGGCGAGGCCGGCCGGATCATCGCCGGCTTCGACTGGTCGTCGACGACGCTGGGGCCGATCGAATCCTGGCCGCAGTCGGTCCGCACGACCGTCGCCCTCATTCTCCGTTCACCCGTGCCGATCGTGACCCTGTGGGGTGCGGACGGCATCATGATCTACAACGACGCCTATTCCGGGTTTGCCGGCGGCCGGCACCCGGCGCTGTTCGGCTCCAAGGTGCGCGAGGGCTGGCCGGAGGTGGCGGCCTTCAACGACAACGTGATGAAGGTCGGACTGGCCGGGGGCACGCTCGCCTACCGCGACCAGGAACTGACCCTGCACCGCAGCGGCGTGCCCGAGCCGGTGTGGATGAACCTCGACTATTCGCCGATCCTGGACGAGGCCGGCCGGCCTTGCGGGGTGATGGCGATCGTCGTCGAGACCACGGCCAAGATCCGCGCCGAACGCCGCCTGGAGAGCGAGCGCCAGGGGCTGCAGCGCCTCTTCGAGCAGTCGCCCGGCCTGATGGCGGTGCTGGACGGGCCCGCCCACGTCTTCGCCATGGCCAATGCCGCCTATGCGGAACTGGTCGGCAACCGCCCGCTGCTCGGCCGCAGGCTGGCCGAGGCCCTGCCGGAAATGGCGACGCAGGGTTTCGTCGAGCTGCTGGACCAGGTCTATGCCAGCGGCGAGCCGTTTGTCGGGCGCGCCGTCCGCGTGCGGCTGGAGCGGCCGGGCCAGGCGCCCGAGGATCGCTTCCTCGATTTCGTCTGCCAGCCGGTCGCGGCCGACGACGGCCAGGTATCCGGCATCTTCGTCCAGGGCCACGACATCACCGAGCAGAAGCGGATCGAGATCGCCGTGCGCGAGAGCGAGGAGCGCTTCCGCCTCGTGGCCGACAGTGCCCCGGTCATGCTGTGGATGGGCGACCGCACCGGCAAGTGCATCTATGTCAACGAGGCCCAGCGCCGCTTCTGGGGCATCCGGACGGAAGAACTGCCGGCGTTCGACTGGGCCGGCACCGTCCATCCCGACGACCGCGAGGCCCTGTTCGCATCGTTCGGCGCCGCCATGGCCGGTCATTCGCCCTTTGCGGTCGAAGCGCGGTTCCGGCGGGCCGATGGCGCCTACCGGACGATCCACACCACCGCCAGGCCGCGCTTCGATGGGCAAGGCGCCTTCATCGGCATGATCGGGGTCAATGTCGACATGACCGAGACGCGCGCGGCGGAGAGCGGGCTGCGGCGGGAGACCCGGATCCTCGGCGTCCTGAACCGGACCGGCGCGGCGCTGGCGGCCGAGCTCGACCTCGACCGGATCGTCCAGCTGGTGAGCGATGCCGGCGTCGAGCTGGTCGGCGCACGGTTCGGCGCCTTCTTCTACAACGTCGGGGACGCGAACGGCGAGAGCTACACCCTCTACGCCCTGTCCGGCGTCCCGCGGGAGGCATTCGCCGGCTTCCCGATGCCCCGGGCGACCGCGCTGTTGCAGCCCACCTACAAGGGCGAGGGCATCGTCCGCTCCGACGACATCCTGGCCGACCCGCGCTATGGCCGGAGCGGGCCGGCCCACGGCATGCCCAAGGGCCACCTGCCGGTGCGCAGCTACCTGGCCGTGCCGGTCGTCTCCCGCTCCGGCGATGTGCTGGGCGGGCTGTTTTTCGGCCACCCGGAGCCGGCCATGTTCAAGGCCGAGCACGAGACCCTGCTGGCCGGGATCGCCGGCCAGGCCGCGACGGCGATCGACAACGCCCGGCTGTTCCGGGCCGTGGAGCGCGAACTGGCCGAGCGGCGGCGGGCCGAGGAGGCATTGCAGGCGCTCAACGCGACGCTGGAGCAGCGCGTGTCCGATGCCCTGGCCGAGCGGTCGCGGGCGGAGAGTGCCCTGCGCCAGGCCCAGAAGATGGACGCGATCGGCAAGTTGACGGGCGGCGTCGCCCATGACTTCAACAACCTGCTGCAGGTGGTGTCTGGCAACCTCCAGCTCCTGGCCAAGGATGTCGCCGGCAACCCGCGCGCCGACCGCCGCATCGAGAACTCGATGGCCGCCGTCGGGCGCGGGGCCAAGCTGGCGAGCCAGCTGCTCGCGTTCGGCCGGCGCCAGCCGCTGGAGCCCAGGGTCGTCAATATCGGCCGGCTCGTCTCCGGCATGGCCGACATGCTGCGGCGCACCCTGGGCGAAGCCATCGACATCGACACCATGGTGTCGGGCGGGTTGTGGAACACCTCGATCGACCCCGGCCAGCTCGAGGACGCGGTGCTCAACCTCGCGATCAACGCGCGCGACGCCATGAACGAATCCGGCAAGCTGACGATCGAGGTCGGCAATGCCTTCCTCGACGATGCCTACGTCCTGGAGCATGCCGAGGTCGGCGCCGGCCAGTATGTGGTGGTCGCGGTGACCGACACCGGCAGCGGCATGACCGCGGACGTGATGGCGCAGGCGTTCGAGCCCTTCTTCTCGACCAAGCCGCAGGGCAAGGGCACCGGGCTCGGCCTGTCCATGGTCTACGGCTTCGTCAAGCAGTCGGGCGGGCACGTGAAGATCTACAGCGAGGTCGGCCAGGGCACGACCGTGAAGCTGTATCTGCCGCGCGCCCACCAGAGCGAGGATGTGCCGGCCCCCGTCTTCACCGGGCCCGTCACGGGCGGCACGGAGACCATCCTGGTCGCCGAGGACGACGAAGCCGTGCGCACCACCGTGGTCGAGATCCTGGGCGACCTCGGCTACCGGGTCCTGGTCGCCCGCGACGCCGAGAGCGCGCTGACGGTGATCCAGAGCGGGGTGCCGGTCGACCTGCTGTTCACCGACGTGGTCATGCCGGGCGCGCTGCGCAGCCCGGAGCTGGCCCGCCGGGCGCGCGAGCGGCTGCCGGGGGTGGCCGTGCTCTTCACCTCCGGCTACACCGAGAACGCCATCGTCCATGGCGGGCGCCTGGATGCCGGGGTCGAGCTGCTGTCGAAGCCCTACACCCGCGAGGCGCTGGCGCGGAAGGTGCGCCACGTGCTGGCCAATTCCGCGCAGCGCCGGGCCGCCGCCGCCGCCCCTGCCCGCCCGGCCGCGGAACCGGCGCCCGCGGCCGGAACCGGCACCGGGCGGAGAGCGCTGCTGTGCGAGGACGACGCACTGATCCGCCTGGTCACCGGGGAAATGCTCCTGGAGCTGGGGCTGGAGGTGATCGAGGCATCGACCGCCGCGGAGGCCCTGGCGGCCCTGGCCGCGGCGCCGGTCGATCTTCTCATCACCGATGTCGGTCTGCCGGACCTGTCCGGCGTCGAACTGGCGGCCCGGGTTCGAGCGAGCGCGCCTGCGCTGCCCATCCTCTTCGCGACCGGCCAGGTGGACCCATCCGGGATCGAGCCGATCGCGGCCTCCGAGCTCCTGGCCAAGCCCTATGACATCGCCCGCCTGGCCGAGGCGATCGACCGCCTTCTCCCCGGGGGGACCGGGTCCTGACGCCGGCGGCGGGAACGCCGCCGCCGACGGCGACGTTACTGGCCCTGCAAGTCTGGATAGCGGGAGCAGAGTTCCATGAACAACTTGATCTGGCTGGTCGGCGCCGTGGTGATCATCCTCTTCATCCTGGGTTTCCTCGGCCTGCGGTAGCGACGGGGGGCGTTCCGGGGCCGGTCAGCCCCGGAACAGCACCAATATGCCCGAGCAGATGAGGACCACGCCCACCACCTGGGGCCAGCCGAGCGCCTCGCCGTAGAGGAAGTAGCCGGCCACCACGACCAGCGCGTAGCTGATCGACACGCTGGGGAACGCGACCGAGACCGGGATCGCCTGCAGGGCTGCCATGTAGAGGAAGGCCGCCATCCCGTAGAGGCCGAGGCCGATGATCGAATGCCAGCGGAAGAGCTGGTCGATGAAGCCGGCCGCGCCCGCCGCCCCCGACTTGAGCAGGAGCTGCCCGCCGACCCCGACGATGATGGCGGCCGCCAGCGCCAGGTAGTGGCCGAGCGACGGCACCGCGGCCACGGCGCTCATGGCGCGTCCCCGCCCGCGTCCGCCCCGCTTGCGTCCGCCCCGCTCGCGTCCGCACTGCGGTAGACGGTGCGGACGATGCCCTGGGGCTTGCGGTTGACGGTCAGGAACAGCCGCCCGAGATATTCCCCGATCATTCCCAGCATCACCAGCTGCACCCCCGAGATCAGCAGCGTCGCCACCATCAGCGAGGCCCAGCCGGCCGGCGGCTGGTTGATGATCGCCTCCACCAGCACGACCAGCCCGGTCAGGCCGCCGAGCGCGCTGAGGCTGAGCCCGACCAGGGTGGCGGCGCGCAGCGGCATGACCGAGAAGTTCAGGAACATGTTCATCCACAGCCGCACCAGCCGGCGCAGCGTGTAGTTGCTGCGGCCGACCGCGCGCGGCAGGTGGCGCACCTGGATGCGGCCGATGCGCTTGGTGACCTGCAGCAGCAGCCCGTCGACATAGGGGAAGGGCCCGTCATAGCGGCCGATCGCCCGCGCGGCGAAGGCGCTCATGCAGCGGAAGCTCGACAAATAGAGCCCCTTCGGCTTGTCGAGCAGGCGGTCGGCGCACCAGTTGGTGAAGCGGCTGCCGAGGTTGCGCCAGAGCGCATGCTCCTTGGTCTCGTAGAACGTATAGACGACGTCGAGCGCGTTCGCCTCGGCGTGTTCCAGGATGCGCAGGACCTCCTCGGGCGGGTTCTGCAGGTCGTCGTCCATGGTGATGATGTAGCGGCCGCTGGCATGGCGCAGGCCGGTCATGACCGCGTTGTGCTCGCCGAAATTGCGCGCATGGTCGACCACCACCAGCGGCACCCGGGCGGTCGCCAGCAGGGCACGGCAGACATCCAGGCTGTCGTCGGGACTGCCGTCGTTGACCAGCACGATTTCCAGCCCGCCCGGCACGGGCAGCTGCGACAGCGCGTCGACCAGCTCGCCCACCGATGCGGCCCCGTTGTAGACGGGCACGACGATGCTCAGCGTGCAGCCGGGAGAGAGGGACGGGGCGGGCTCGCTCATGCAGGAGATCCTTGGGACAGGGGTGCTTCGGGCTTGATGCCCACTGCCAGTACCGAGCCGCCGAACGGCAAGCGGCCGCCACCGGCGAGCCAGCGCCGCTCGATCGCGACCAGCCCGGCGAACAGGCGCTCGACCGGCGCCGGCGCCAGGCCGACATCGCTGGTCGCCGTCCCGCCCGGCCACAGCTTGCGCCGGGCCACCATCAACGGAAACAGCAGCGTATTCCAGTAGGTGACGCGGACCGGCCCGAACCCCGCCCGGCCCAGCGCCGCCGCCAGCTCGGGCGCATGGTAGCGGCGGGCATTGGCGACCGCGCGGTCATGGTCACTGAATAGCCAGCGATAGGCCGGAAGGTTCAAAATATAGGCACCACCCGGCTGCAGGCAGCGCCACGCCTCGGCCATGGCCGCGGCCTCGTCCACCCCGGCATGGCACAGCACGTCGGCGCTGACGATCGCGCCCAGGCTGGCGTCCGCGAACGGCAGGCGGTCGACCGAGCCCAGCACCACCGGCCCCGGCCAGCGCCGCGCCGTCTCGCGGCAGGCCATCGGGTCGCGGTCGAGCCCGACCAGGGCCGCGTCCGGCATCCAGGCGGACAGCCGCCGCAACAGGCCGCCGGTGCCGCAGCCGGCATCCAGCACCGGGCCCGCCGCCGGCCGCGATCCCACCCCGGTCCGTTGCAGCAGCGCCGCCAGGTTGCCGTGCAGGCCGTGGAACCACCACATCCCGTCCTCGGCAGCGGCCAGCTTCTCGACTTCCGTGGCGTCCAACTCTGTTCCCCAGCAACCGCCCGGGTCATCGGCCGGGCGGCGGAGCCTAGGCGCGGCGGGCGGATGCGACAAGAACGCGGGCACGGTCCGGCTATTCCACGGCCGGACATTCCAGCGGATGCGGCACTTGTCGCCAGGCGGCCGGTCCCCTAAACCACCAACCCCGCCCCCGAGAGGACGCCCGCCATGCCAGCTCCAGAGAGAACCGAGCCGACGGTGCTGGTGACCGGGGGTGCGGGCTATGTCGGCAGCCATGCCTGCAAGGCGTTGCACCGGGCCGGCTTTCGCCCGGTGGTGCTGGACGACCTGAGCCGCGGCTTCCGCCGCGCGGTGCGCTGGGGGCCGCTGGTCGAGGCCAGCCTGGCCGACGGGGCTGCCGTCTCGGCCGCCCTGGCGGAATGGCGGCCGGTCGCCGTGATGCATTTCGCCGCACTCGCCTATGTCGGGGAATCGATGGCCGATCCCGGCCTCTATTACCGGGCCAACGTCGCCAACACCCTCAACCTGCTGCAGGCGATGGTCGCGGCCGACGTGCGCCGCATCGTCTTCTCCTCGACCTGCGCCACCTATGGCGACCCGATCCGGGTGCCGATCGCCGAGGATCATCCGCAACGCCCGGTCAATCCCTATGGCGAGACCAAGCTCGCGGTCGAGCGCATGCTGCACTGGTTCGGCCAGTGCCACGGCCTGGGCTGGGGTGCCCTGCGCTATTTCAACGCCGCCGGCGCCGACCCCGACGGCGAGATCGGCGAAAATCACCAGCCGGAGACGCACCTGATCCCGCTGGCGATCGAGGCCGCCCGGGGCGGCCCGCCGTTGCGGATCTTCGGCACCGACTACCCGACCCCGGACGGCACCGCCATCCGCGACTATATCCATGTGGCCGACCTGGCCGACGCCCATGTGCGCAGCCTGGGGCACCTGCTGGCGGACCGCGGCAGCCACGCGCTCAACCTCGGCACCGGCACCGGCCATTCCGTACGGGCGGTGATCGACGCGGTTTCCCGGCGCACCAACCGCGCGGTGCCGGCCGTCCTGGCGCCGCGCCGCGCTGGCGATCCGCCGGCCCTCGTCGCCGACCCGTCCGAGGCACGGAAACTGCTTGGGTGGCAGCCCGCATGTTCGGACATGACCACGATCGTGGAGACCGCCTGGCGGTGGCATTCGGCGACGCCGACGGCCTGACGGGGGGCGTCCCACAGGCTGGGCGGGGCCGACCGGCAACGACTTCAGACTGTAACCGCGCCCGGCTTGCGCGGCGGCCGGTTCCTCGCCTATTCGGGCGCGGATCCGGGCCGGTGCGAGCCGCCGGATTCCAGGACTTTTCCGGAGATTCGAGACGATGCCCTGGTACCGCCGGGAGGGTCGAAGGGTCGCCTCGCCCGCGACACACGGTCGCGGAAACTTCCTGGGACTAACATTCCTTCATTTCTCGTTATCCCGACGTCGGCCGGCTCCCCCCGGCATCCTTTCCGTCAGAATGGGCTGACCCACGTCATGCGACTGCAGAATTTCGGCATCCTGGCGCTCCTGGCCGTCGCCACGACCGCCTTCTGGGTAGCGACCAATCAGCCGCGTGAAGAGGCGGGCTGGAACGGCCGCATCACCGGGATTTCCTACAGCCCCTATCGTGCCGGCCAGAACCCGAACGGGGGGCCGCACCCGACGCCGGAGCAGATCGACGAGGATCTGCGCATCCTGTCGGGGAAGGTCGACCGGGTCCGCGTCTACACCACCCAGGACGGGCAGAACGTGGTGCCCGGCCTGGCCCAGAAGTACGACATGACCGTCACGCTCGGCGCCTGGGTGGACAACCGCAAGGAACGCAGCGAGCGCGAGGTGCGCGACGTCGTCCGGCTGGCCCGCACCCACCGCAACGTCGACCGGGTGATCGTCGGCAACGAAGCGCTGCTGCGCGCGGAACTGACCGTGCCCGAGCTGGCCCAGTACATCCGCCGCGTCCGCGACCAGGTGCAGGTGCCGGTGTCCACCGCCGAGACCTGGGACGTGTGGCTCGCCAACCCCAAGCTGGCCGAGGCGGTCGACTTCATCGCCGTGCAGATCCTGCCCTACTGGGATGGGACGCCGATCGACCAGGCCGTGGAATCGGTCTTCACCCGCTACCAGCAGCTGCGCCGGACCTTCCCCGACAAGAAGATCGTGCTCTCGGAAGTGGGCTGGCCGAGCGACGGCCGCATGCGGCTCGATTCGGTGCCCAACCGGGTGAACCAGGCGAGCTTCATCCGCCAGTTCCTGGCCAAGGCCGACGACTGGGGCCTCGACTACTACGTCATCGAAGCCTTCGACCAGCCCTGGAAGCACTCCACCGAAGGCGGCGTCGGTGCCTACTGGGGCATCTGGAACGTCGACCGCACGCCCAAGTTCGCCTACCAGGGCACGCTCCAGGAGCGGCCGAGCTGGCCCATCCTGGCCGGCCTGTCGGTGGCCCTGGGCGCCCTCTTCTCCCTCCTGTTCCTGCGCCGCGCCGGCAACATCCGTTTCACCGGGCGGCTGGTCTATGCCGGCCTGCTGCAGACGCTGGCGGTCGGCACCGTCTGGGTCGGCTACGTCACCGCGACCAAGTACCTGTCGCCGTCGGCCATGGTGGTCTGGGGCATCCTGGTGCTGGCGATGGTGCTGCTGGCCGTCATCCTGCTGTCCGAGGGCCGCGAGATGATCGACGCGCTGTGGTCGCGGACCATGCGGCGCGGCTTCCGGCCGCTCAAGGTCGAGGGCGAGCGCCACTGGCCCAAGGTCTCGATCCACCTGCCGATCTACAACGAGCCGCCGCAGATGGTCATGCAGACGATCGACAGCCTGCTGCGCCTCGACTACCCGGCGCTGGAAGTGATCGTCGTCGACAACAACACCAAGGACGAGGACGTGTGGCGGCCGGTGGAGGCCTACTGCGCGGACAAGACCGACCGGGTGAAGTTCCTGCACATCCCGCACTGCCCCGGGTTCAAGGCGCAGGCGCTCAACATCGCGCTCGCCCACACCGCCCCCGATGCCGAGGTGGTGGGCGTGGTCGACAGCGACTACCTGGTCCAGGCCGACTGGCTGAAGAGCTTGATGCCCTATTTCGACCGGCAGGAGGTCGGCTTCGTCCAGGCGCCGCAGGACCATCGCGACGCCCATGTCAGCCCCTTCAAGCGCATGATCAACTGGGAATATGCCGGGTTCTTCAACATCGGCATGGTCCAGCGCAACGAGGACAATGCGATCATCCAGCACGGCACGATGACGCTGATCCGCCGCGACGCGCTCGAGAAGACGGGCCGCTGGGGCGAGTGGTGCATCGTCGAGGATGCCGAGCTCGGCCTCCGGCTGATGGAGGCCGGGTGGGAATCGGTCTACGTCAACCACTCCTTCGGGCACGGGCTGTCGCCGGATACCTTCTCGGGCTTCAAGCGGCAGCGCTTCCGCTGGGCCTACGGTGCGGTGCAGATCCTGAAGCGGCACTGGCGCGCCCTGCTGCCGTGGGACAAGACCACCAAGCTGACCGGCGCCCAGCGCTACCACTTCGTCATGGGCTGGCTGCCCTGGTTCGCCGACGCGCTGTCGGTGGTGCTGGCGGTGCTGGGCTTGGTGTGGACCGCGGGCCTGCTCGCCTTCCCGACGCTCTTCGACTTCCCGCTCAGCATCTTCCTGGCGCCGACCATCGCCATCTTCGCCTTCAAGCTGATCCGCTTCTTCTGGCTCTATACCGCCAAGGTGAAGTGCGATTTCGCCGACTGCGTCCGGGCGGGCGTGGCGGGCCTGGGCCTCACCTACACCATCGGCTACGCGATGCTGTCCGGCCTCTTCACCAGGAAGCTGCCGTTCCACCGCACGCCGAAGATGGGCGACAAGCCGGCCCTGGTGCAGGCGCTGGCCATGGCCCGGACCGAGGCGATCATGCTGGTGCTGCTGGTGGCGGGCGGGCTCGCCATCGGCCTGCGCTTCGGCACGCTCGACCGCGAGGCCTGGGTGTGGTCGGCAACCCTGTTCGTGCAGGCGACGCCCTATGCCGCGGCCGTCTACACCGCGGTGCGCGACGCCCTGCCCAAGCTGGCCCTGTTCGGCCTGCGCAAGCGCGCGATCGGCGGGGGCAACCCCTCCTCCAGCGCGGCCGACGCCCGCCCTTAGTCGGCGCCGACTGCCGGAGACGAGCGAGGGCCGCCCCCCGGGGCGGCCCTCCGCATGTCCGCCCCCGGAATCGAAAAGGCCCGCGACGGGGTTGCCGTCGCGGGCCTTTCTGGGGGGGGGGGGGCAGCCCGGTCAGGCGTGCCGGGCGAGGTCGTTGATTTCGTCCTTGATTCGGAGCTTCTGGCGTTTCAGCTCGGCCAACAGGCCGTCGTCGGGAAGAGGCCGTTTCGTCTCGTCGTCCAGGCGATGTTCCAGGGTGGAATGCTGACGGCGAAGCGCTTCGATCCGATCAAGGGTAGCCATCGTTACCTCCGGCTTGATTGCACGCAACCAACATGTGGGAGCTTACGCCCGTTCTTGAAGGTCGCCAAGCGGGGGAAAACACCATCGGGGCGACTTATGGATCCTTGAAATGATTGGCTTCCGATACTATCGGCGCGATCGGGCAGCGAGCGGCAGGGCATCCGGCACGTCGCCGGCCGGGGCGCCGAGGGCCTGCTGGTAGAGCGCGATGTTGTCGGCGATGGCGGTTTCCACGAAGCCCCTGCCCGGCCGCCGGCGCCCCTGCGGCAGCCGTTCGAGCGCCGCCTGCTGCAGCCGCTCGGCCTCCAGTTCCACCCCCTTGATCCGCGTGCGCAGCGCGACCGCCGCGTCGGCCGAGACCTGGCCCAGGTCCCGCTTCAGGGCCCGCCGCAGCGCCCGGAGCGGCAGCACCACCTGGTCCCGCCACGCCGCCGTCGCCGCCTCCGCTGCGGCCAGATCGTCCGCCGTCAGGCGCACCCCTTGGCTGCCGGCCCAGGCGCACCAGAGCAGGATGTTCACGTCCGCGCCGTGCTCGTCCTGCAGGCGCAGGCACCATTTGGCGATGCTGGGCGTGCCGTAGACCCGCAGGGAGAAGTCCCACAGGCCCTCGCCCGCGGTCATGCGACAGACCCCGGCACGTCGCCCAGACAGATCCCGAGGCCGCGCGCCGTGGCGACGATGGCGCCGTCCGGGTCCACCGCCTGGTAGTGCTCGATCGCGTGCTGGATCGGCACGTCGCCGACCTGGCGGTTGATCCAGGCGACCATCCGGTCGAACCGCCCCGCGGCGATCAGCTGCACGGCATAGACGCCCAGCGCCGACGCCAGCAGCCGGTCGCCGGCGGTCGGCGCCCCGCCGCGCTGGACATGGCCCAGCACCGTCACCCGCGTCTCGGCGCCGGTGTCGCGGCTCAGCCGTTCCGCGACATAGTGGCCGATGCCGCCATAGCTGCCCTTGCCCTGGCGCACCGGCCGCCCCTCGTCGGTCAGCACCGCCTCGGCGACCACCACCAGGGCGAAGTTCCGTCCGCCCTGGTGGATCCGGCGCAGATGGCCAGCGATGGCGGCGAAGTCATAGGGGATCTCGGGGATCAGGATCACATCGGCGCCGCCGGCGATGCCGGTCGCGAGCGCGATATGCCCGGCGTCGCGGCCCATCACCTCCAGGATCATCACCCGGCTGTGGCTGGCCGCCGTCGGCTGCAGCCGGTCGAGCGCCTCGGTCGCTACGGCGACGGCCGTCTGGTAGCCGATCGCGGTCTCGGTCAGGCCGATGTCGTTGTCGATCGTCTTGGGAATGCCGATCAGGGGAATACCGCCCTGCTGCGCCAGCCGCCGCAGGATCGCCAGGCTGCCGTCGCCGCCGACGCCGATCAGCGCATCGAGCTCCAGCATTCCATAGCCCTCGATCACCTCCTCCGAGCGGTCGAGGCGGCTGCCGTCCGGCATCGGGTAGTCGAACGGATCGCCCTGGTTGGTGGTGCCGAGGATGGTGCCGCCCATGCGCAGCATGGCGGCATCGGTCGCCTCCGCCCCCAGGGCCGCCGCCATCGGCGGCCGGGCCATCAGGCCCAGCGTGCCCTGGCGGATGCCGACCACCGTCCAGCCCCGGGCCGCAGCAGCCAGCACGACTGCCCGGATCACCGCGTTGAGGCCGGCGCAGTCGCCGCCGCTGGTCAAAATGCCGATGCGCTTCGCCGTCATCGTGCTTCTCCGCTATGATGCCCGCCAACGTGCCATGCAGGGGTCATGGTGCCATGCACGATCACGACGGTGGCGATGGATCTGGACCTGGAACTCATCCGGCAGAAGCTGGCCGCGGTGCAGAGCGAGCATCGCGACCTGGACGACGTCATCGAGCGGCTGTCCGACCATCCGCCGGTCGACCAGCTGCGCATCCAGCGCCTGAAGAAGCGGAAGCTGCTGCTGAAGGATCAGATCGCCCAACTGGAAAGCCTTCTGCTGCCGGACATCATCGCCTGAACCGGCCGCATCGCCGGAACCTGGGCAGCCGGATGCGGGATTGCTTGCCCGGCGCCGGCGGCCCCCTATAATCCGCGCCTTTTCGCGGATCGGGTACCATGCAACGCGCAACCCCCCTCGTCGGTATCATCATGGGTAGCACCTCCGACTGGGAGACGATGCGCCATACGGCGGAAACGCTGGAGGCGCTGGGGGTTCCGCACGAGGTGCGCGTCGTATCCGCCCACCGCACGCCCGAGCGCCTGCACCATTATGCGCGCACCGCCCGCGACCGCGGGCTGAAGGTGATCGTCGCCGGGGCCGGCGGCGCCGCCCACCTGCCCGGCATGGCGGCCGCCATGACCCCCCTGCCCGTCTTCGGCGTGCCGGTGGAAAGCCATGCGCTCAAGGGCATGGACAGCCTGCTGTCGATCGTCCAGATGCCGGCCGGCGTGCCGGTGGGTACGCTGGCCATCGGCCGCGCCGGGGCGATCAACGCCGCGCTCCTGGCCGCGGCCGTGCTGGCCCTGTCCGACCTGGCGCTGGCCCAGGCGCTCGACGGCTGGCGGATGCGCCAGACCGCCGCCGTGCCGGAGACGCCCGTCCCCCCCGGTCCCGCGGCCCCCGCCGGACCCATGGCATGACGGCCGCCAGCGCGATGGTTCCGCCCGGATCGACGATCGGCATCCTGGGCGGCGGGCAGCTCGGCCGGATGCTGGCGCTGGCGGCAGCGGCACTCGGCTACCGCACCCATGTCTTTGTGCCGGAGCGGGATTCGCCGGCCGGCCAGGTCGCCACCGCCACGACCGTCGCCGCCTATGACGACCTCGACGCCCTGTCGCGCTTCGCCGCGACGGTCGACGTGGTCACCTTCGAGTTCGAGAACGTACCGGCCGCCACCGCCGGCCACCTGGCCGCGCTGCGGCCGGTGCATCCGGGACCGGGGGTGCTGGCGATCGCGCAGGACCGGCTGCTGGAAAAGCGCTTCCTCAACGGCATCGGCGTGCCGACCGCGCCCTTCCGCCCGGTGGCGACGCTGCCGGAGCTGGAAGCCGCCCTGGCCGAGCTCGGCCGGCCGGCGGTGCTGAAGACCGTGCGCATGGGCTATGACGGCAAGGGCCAGACGGTGATCCGGCCCGGCGACGACCCCGCGCGTGCCCTCCTGGCGCTGGGCGGCGCCGACGGGGTGCTGGAAGGCTTCGTCGACTTTCGCATGGAGGCGTCGGTCATCGTCGCGCGGACCGCATCGGGCGACCTCGCCCACTTCGTCCCGGTCGAGAACCGCCATGTCCACCACATCCTCGACACCACCATCGCGCCCGCCGCGATCCCCGCCGCCACGGCCGACGCCGCGGTCGAGACGGCCCGCCACATCGCCCGCGAACTCGACCTGGTCGGCCTGCTGGCGGTCGAGATGTTCGTCACCGCCGACGACCGCATCCTGGTCAACGAGCTGGCGCCCCGACCGCACAATTCCGGCCACTGGACCATGGACGCCTGCCGCACCAGCCAGTTCGAGCAGCATGTCCGCGCCGTCTGCGGCCTGCCGCTCGGCTCGCCCGAGCGCCATTCCGATGCGATCATGAAGAACCTGATCGGCGACGAGGTCCATGGCTGGCCGGCGATCCTGGCCGAACCCGACGCCAAGCTGCACCTCTACGGCAAGGCGGAAGCCCGCCCCGGCCGCAAGATGGGGCATGTGAACCGGGTATTTCCTCGGGCGAGCTTTGCCTAGAAGGCGTACTTGCAGCTGATGCCGTTCTTGTGAAAGTCGTAGGTAGATGCGGCTTATTCAGCCTCAGCCGGTGCCTCCGTTTGTCGATGTCGAGGCGGAACTGGCCGGCTGCATCGGCGCAGTGGCGACGACATTCTATATCGGCCGGCACGTCTATTCGCTGCGATTTGAGTGCTACCCAGAAGAGGTGATCAGCTGGCGTGGCGTGACCGCATTTCACGGCATCGCAGGGGACGGTCTTCTGCATGTCGTGAAATTCGATAACGCGATCAACGCGATAGATGGCAGCCGCGCCTATGCGCCGATGGAACCGGCGATGCGGCTAAGCGTTCCCCAGATATTCGCCCTGACCGATCATCTTGCAGGCGGCATTGACCGGTATATCTCGGAGAGAGCGCCGAAGACCATCATTGGGGTGCCGAATAGTGCGAAGCTGCAGCGCTGGTATCGTCATCTGGTGGCGCGCACGCAAGTTTCTGCACACTTGCTAAGCATGGTTCCTACCGCCTACCATACATACGATATGCTGTTAATTCATAGACAGTGATGTGCCATGGGCCTGAATGTCCGTACCGGCGACCGCAAGACGCCTCTAGCGGAGCGCGTGACTGCCGAGCGTGAGGCCCGTGACAACGCCGCACGTGACCGCGTGCGACGGGGGGAAATTACGCTCGACGACTATCTGCGCAAGTTCAAAGGGTTTAGTGGTGAACAGATCGTCTCGCTGAGACCCGCCTTTGCCCGTGCCATCTGGGGTGAAGAAGGCGCTCGGCGGCTTGGTACCGGCTGACCGCGACCCTCTCTCTGTGAGGCGCGCGAGCCAGCCCGGCGACCGAACTTCACGGACCGATTATTTCCCCTACCGTCCGAAGAAGCGGCTGCGGCGGCCGGCAGCACCGGCGCGCAGGAAACGGCGGGGGTCCGGGAGGCGCTTCAGCAAGGTTTCCGCGTGCCGGCGCAGCTGCGGGATGCGCATGACGTCGCCGATGCGGCGGTCGAGGAAAGACCAGCTGTCCTCGTGCCCGGGCGAGCGGTCGTTCATCCAGTAGACGAGCGTCGAGGAATAGACGCCGGCCAGGAGCGCGCGGCGGGTGTAGTAGCTGACGTCGGTCGAGGTGTCGCCGACCGCGTACCAGATCGCGTCGACCGTGCGCCACACCAGGCGCGCCCCCGTCGGCGCCATATGCGGCAGGGCCAGCACCGCCGAGCCGCGCCGCACCGCCTCGCGATAGGGCGCCAGTACCTCGATCCGGGCCCGCACGGCCGCCGCGATGCGGTCGCGGATCTTCATCGCGTCGAGCGGCAGGTCGGCCAGATGCACCAGCATCTGCCGGTCGGCCCATTCGCTGAACGCCTGCAGCAGCTCGCCCTCGCCGCCCGGCAGCAGGGCCAGCGCGTCTGCCGGCTCCAGCCCGATCTCGCGGGCGCCGGCCCGGATGGCGGCGACGGTCCAGCCGTCGAAGGCGGCGTTGGCGGCGGCCGCCAGGACCAGCGCCTCGCGCGGATTGCCCATGGTCATCGGCCGGGCTCCATGTCCGGTGGATATTTCGCCATCTCCTCGTTGAAGCCGAAGAGGGTGAAATCCTCCATCCGGGCGGGATAGAGGATGCCGTCCAGATGGTCGAACTCGTGCTGGACCAGGCCCGCGTGATAGCCGGACACGACCCGCTCGACCGGCCGGCCGTCGAGGTCGGTCCCGGAATAGCGCAGGCGCCGCCAGCGGGGCACCGCGCCGCGCAGGCCCGGCACCGACAGGCAGCCCTCCCAGCGCAGCATCTTCTCGTCCCCGAGCGGCTCGATCACCGGATTGACCAGCGCCTGCATCGGCAGCGCCACGTCCTCCGGGTCGCCGGTCAGGCGCTCGGCGCGGACGCGGAAGATGACCACCCGCAGGGGGACATGGACCTGCGGCGCGGCCAGGCCGGCACCGCCGATATCCTCCAGCGTGTCGATCATGTCGGCGACGAGACGCCGGATCTCCGGCGCGGCGGGGTCGGCGACCGGATCGGCGACCCGGCGCAGCACCGGATGGCCCATGCGGGCGATCTTCAGGATGGCCATGGCCGGCAATATGGGCGCCGGCCGACCCCGCGTAAAGCGGGCGGGCCGGACCCGCCGCCGTCAGTCCTCGGCCAGTACCGCCAGGATGCGGTTGAGCTTGGCCCGGGTCTTCGCCTGGTGGGCCGGGATGTCCCGCTCGCGCCAGTCGTAGAAGCCACGGCCGGTCTTGATGCCGAGGTCGCCGGCGCGGAACTTGTCCTGCACCACCGGGCTCGGCCGGTCATCGTGGCAGAGATGGGGGACGATCGCCGCCTGGGCCAGCGCGTGGGTATCGAGCCCCGACATGTCCTTCTGCTCGATCAGGCCGGTCACGCACATGCGCGGGCCCAGCATCTCCTTGGCCGCGATGTCGACCTCGGCCGCGGTGCAGACGCCCTGGGCGATCAGGTAGTAGGCCTCGTGCAGGATGGCGTGCTGCAGGCGGTTGATGAGCAGGCCCGGCAGCGCCTGGCCGAGGCGCAGCGCCCGCTGGCCGCAGCGGGCGACCGCGGCCGCGACCGCATCCAGCACCGCAGGGTCGGTCTGGCGGATCGCCGCCAGCTCGACCAGCGGGATGACGTCGGCCGGCTGGAAATAGTGCAGCGCCGCATAGCGCCCGGGATAGGTCAGCCGGTCGGCCAGGTCCTGGACCTGGAGGCCGGAAGTGTTGGTCACCAGGATCGGCCGGCCCCCATAGGCGGCCTCGACCCGGGCGTTGAAGGCGATCTTCGGCTCCATCTCCTCGATGATCGTCTCGACGATCAGGTCGGGCGGCGTGGCCGGCAGGTCGCCCAGGATGGCGACCGAGCACGGCACGCCGGTCGCCTTCTCCGGGCTCCGGGTCAGGATGGCGGTGGAATGGCCGCCGCGCGCGAAGGCGGCGGCGATCCCGCGTCCCATCGTGCCGAGGCCGGCGACGAGGACGGAGCGAATTTCGGTCATGGCACCCGACCGTATCCCGAACCGGCGGGGGCGTCACGCGCTGGATGAAGGCCGGCCGATGAACCGGACGCGCGGTCCCTGCGACGCAGCGGCAACCCGGGCGCGAGGCCCGTATCCGAGGAGCGCCATGCACCGCCTGTCCCTCATCCTCTTCTTCGGCACCATCGCGGCCCTGCTGGCCAGCATCGTCATCGTCGCCTGCGCGGTCGCCGCCAACCCGCGGATCTGAGCCGGCCGCGTATGCTATAGGCTTGCCCCTCTTCCCGCCCGGAACGGAGGCCGGCCCTTGCTCATTCCCAAGACGACGCGGACCCGGTCGCGGTCCGGCGGCATGGACCGCGACGGGGCGGAAGCCCTGGCCCTGCGGGCGCTGGCCTGGATCGCCGCCGACGAGGACCGGCTGATGCGCTTCCTCGCCCTGACGGGGACCGGCCTCGACGAGATCCGCGGGCGGATCGCGGACCCGGCCTTCCTGGGCGGCATCCTCGACTGCCTGCTGGGCGACGAGGCCTGGGTCACCGGCTTCGCCGACGAGACCGGGATCGACCCGCAGATGCCGGCGGTCGCGCGCCGGATGCTGCCGGGCGGCATGGACGAGGCGCAGTCGTGACCCGGCAGCCTGCCCCCGCCGACGAGGCCCGGGGCGGCAGGGCCGGCCTGTTCGCCTGGTGCCTCTACGACTTCGCCAACTCCGCCTTCCCGACCGTCGTCATCACCTTCGTCTTCTCGGCCTATTTCGTGCGCGCGGTGGCGGCCGACGTGGAGGCGGGCACCGCCGCCTGGGGCCAGGCCATGGCGATCGCCGGCCTGGCGACCGCCGTCCTCAGCCCGGTGCTGGGCGCGGTCGCCGACCGCTCGGGCCGGCGCAAGCCGTGGATCCTGGTCTGCTCGGCGATCTGCATCCTGGCCGGCGGCGGGCTGTGGTTCGTCCGCCCCGATCCCTCCTACGTGCTGCTGGGGCTGACCCTGGCGGTCATCGCCTCGATCGCGTTCGAGGTCGGCACGGTCTTCTACAACGCCATGCTGCCCGACCTCGTCCCGCCCTCGCGGATCGGCCGCTGGTCGGGCTGGGCCTGGGGCATCGGCTATCTGGGCGGGCTGCTGTGCCTGGTGGTGGCGCTGTTCGGCCTGGTGATGACGCCGACGCCGCTGTTCGGCCTCGACAAGGCGACCTCCGAGCATGTCCGGGCAGTCGCCCCTCTCACCGCCATCTGGTTCGCGGTCTTCGCGCTGCCCTTCTTCGTGCTGACCCCGGACCGGGCGGCGACCGGCGTCGCCCCCTGGGCCGCCGCCCGGGCCGGGCTCGGCCGCATCTGGCACACCCTGCGCCACCTGGGGGCGGAGCGGAACATCGCCCGCTTCCTGGTCGCCCGGCTGTTCTACACCGACGCCCTCAACACCCTCTTCGCCTTCGGCGGCATCTATGCCGCCGGCACCTTCGGCATGGGCTTCGACGAGGTCATCATGTTCGGCATCGCGCTCAACGTGACGGCCGGGCTGGGCGCGGGCGCGTTCGGCTGGATCGACGACCGCATCGGGCCGAAGCCGACCATCCTGATCGCCATCCTGGGGCTGGTCCTGTTCGGCACCGCCGTGCTGCTGGCCGAGAGCAAGAGCTGGTTCTGGGTGTTCGGGCTGGCGATCGGCATCTTCGTCGGCCCGGCCCAGGCGGCCAGCCGGTCGCTGATGGCCCACCTCGCCCCGCCGGAGCGCGAGAGCGAGATGTTCGGGCTGTTCGCGCTGTCGGGCAAGGCGACCTCCTTCATGGGGCCGGCGCTGCTCGCCTGGGCGACGCTCGCCTTCGACAGCCAGCGGGCCGGCATGGCGACCATCATCGTCTTCTTCGCGATCGGCTTCGCCATCCTGCTCGGCGTCGACAGCCGGCGCCGACCGGCGACGCGACAGGGCTGGACGGCGGCACCGGGGCACCCCATCTGATGTTCAGTTTAGAATTATTATAAGGAGAGCCATCGTGCGGAACACGCGGATCGACCTGGCGCCCGACGTCCGGGAAAAGATCGTCACCCTGCTGAACGCCCGCCTCGCGGACGCGATCGACCTCAAGCTCCAGGCCAAGCAGGCCCACTGGAACGTCAAGGGCCCGAACTTCATCGCCATCCACGAGCTGTTCGACGCCATCGCCGGCCGGGTCGACGCCCAGGTCGACGAGCTGGCCGAGCGGGTGACGGCGCTGGGCGGCGTCGCGGAGGGCACGCTCCAGGCCGTCTCCACCAAGACCACCCTGCCCGCCTACCCGGTGACGCTCGGCGGCGGCCAGCACGTGGCCCGCCTGGCCGATGCGATCGCCGTCTACGGCAAGGCGGCGCGGGCAGCGATCGACGAGGCGGCCGGGCTGGGCGACGCCGACACCGCCGACCTCTTCACCGGCATCTCGCGCGCCATGGACAAGGACCTGTGGTTCCTCGAGGCGCACCTCGAAGGGCGCGACTGACGCCGCGTCGAAGGATGCCGGGGCGGCCGGTCAGTGGCGGAAGTGGCGGTGGCCGGTCAGGACCATCGCCAGTCCCGCCGCGTCGGCGGCCGCGATCACCTCCGCGTCGCGCATCGAGCCGCCCGGCTGGATGACGGCGGTGGCGCCGGCCGCCGCCGTCGCCAGGAGCCCGTCGGCGAAGGGGAAGAAGGCATCGGAGGCGGCCACCGCGCCCCTGGCCGGGCTCTCCGCCAGGCCGGCGATGCGGCCCGATTCTTCGGCCTTCCACGCTGCCATGCGGGCGCTGTCGACCCGGCTCATCTGCCCCGCGCCGACCCCGACCGTGGCCCCGTCGCGGGCATAGACGATGGCGTTCGACTTGACGTGCTTGGCGACGGTGAAGGCGAAGACCAGGTCGGCCATCTCCTGGGCGGTGGGCGCGCGCTTCGTCACCACCTGCAGCGCCCCAGGATCGACCGGGCGGGCGTCGCGGGTCTGCAGCAGGTAGCCGCCGGCGACCGAGCGCAGCGTCATGCCGGCGGCGGCCGGGTCGGGCATCCCCCCGGTCAGCAGCAGCCGCAGGTTGGTCTTGCGGGCGAGTGCCGCCTTCGCCGCCTCGGTCGCGTCGGGGGCGATGATCACCTCCAGGAACAGCTTGCCGAACGCCGCCACCAGGTCCGCGTCGAGCGGCCGGTTGATGGCGACGATGCCGCCGAAGGCGCTGACCGGGTCGCAGGCGAGCGCGCGCGCCCAGGCGTCGAGGATGCTGCTGCCCTGGGCGACGCCGCAGGGGTTGGCGTGCTTGACGATGACCACGGCCGGGCCGGCGAACTCCGCCGCCAGCTCGAAGGCGGCGTCGGTGTCGTTCAGGTTGTTGAAGCTGAGCTCCTTGCCCTGCACCTGGACCGCCGTCGCGACCCCGGGCCGGCGCTCGCCGGTGGCGTAGAAGGCCGCCTGCTGGTGCGGGTTCTCGCCGTAGCGCAGCACCTGCCGGCGCTCGGCCGCGGCGACGAAGGTGGCGGGGAAGGTCTCCCCCGCCTGACCCGCCATCCAGCCCGCGACCGCGGCGTCATAGGCCGCGGTGTGGGCATAGGCCTCGGCCGCAAGCTTGCGGCGCAGGGCCAGGGTGGTGGCGCCGGCATTGGCCGACAGCTCGTCCAGCAGGGCCGCATACTGGGAGGGTGCGGTGACCACGGCGACGAAGTCGTGGTTCTTGGCGGCGGCGCGGATCATCGCCGGCCCGCCGATGTCGATGTTCTCGACGCACTCGTCCCAGCCGGCGCCGCGCGCCACCGTCTCGCGGAAGGGGTAGAGGTTGACGACCACCAGATCGATCGGCTGGATCGCGTGCCGGGCCATGGCCGCCACATGCTCGGGCTCGTCGCGCCGCGCCAGGATGCCGCCATGCACGGTCGGGTGCAGGGTCTTCACCCGCCCGTCCATGATCTCCGGGAAGCCGGTATGGGCCGACACTTCCTTGACCGCGATCCCGGCCGCGGCCAGCGCCTTGGCCGACCCGCCGGTCGACAGGATGTCCACCCCGCGTTCGGCCAGCGCCCGGCCCAGCTCGACCAGACCGGCCTTGTCGGAAACGGAAATGAGCGCCCGGGCGATCGGGACGAGCGGGGCATCGGCCATGGCGGCAAACCGGATATGGTGGGGGAAATGCGGCCGGACCTTAGTCCGCAGCCCGCCGCAGCGGCAAGCCGGGCGTCGATTCGCCGCGGCGGGTCAGCGACCGCTATGGATCGCCGATATGCCGGCGGATATCCATGCCGTCGTGCAGGACGCGGAGGATGTCTATCTGATGGTCGACCACCGCACGGTACAGCAGCAGATGCCGTCCCGATCGTCCGCCTCGCGCAACGTGCAAGACCCTGAAGTCAGGGTCCACCTCCCGGGCCGGCCGAGCGCCCGGTACATCGGGCCCGGCCTGGAGTGCGGCCGCCGCTGCCAGGATGGTCGCCCGATATCGCACGGCCTGAGAGACACCGAAATGCTCGGCAGTCCAGTCGACGATCTGCGCAAGGTCGCGTAGCGCAGTCTCGGTTAGTGCGACGCGCCAGACGCGCCGCTTCACGTCCTACCGCCCCTTGCGCCGGGCGATGATCGGATCAGTAGCCGCGGCGACATGAGCCTCGAGCGCGGCGAAGTCGTCGAAGACGACGAACGCTCCCCGCTCCATCTCCTCCACCCCGACCTTTCCGGCAGCGCGCAGCGCTTCAACCGAGGCCGCATGCCGGGCTTCCTCCTGTTCCACCAGCCGCAGGCCGGCGCGCAGCACCTCGCTTGCGTTCTGGTATCGGCCCGATCGTACGAGGTCGTCGATCAATCGGTCCTGGTGGTCGGTGACCACGACGTTGCGCGTGCTCATTCGCCGCTCCCGATGCAAGGATGGCATAATATGCCAACGGCATCGCGGCCGCCAGCTCCGACGGCCTATCGCTCCCCTGCCGTCCCGAGCGCCCCGCCCGGCACCGCCGCCAGCAGCTCGCGGGTGTAGGCGTGCCCGGGGTTGCGGAAGATGTCCTCGGTGCGGCCGATCTCCACCAGCCGGCCGCGATGCATGACGCCGACCCGGTCGCAGATGTTCGACGCGATGCGCAGGTCGTGGGTGATGAACAGCATCGAGAAGCCGATGCGGCGGCGCAGTTCCTCGAACAGCTCCAGCACCTGGGCCTGGACCGAGACGTCGAGCGCCGACACCGGCTCGTCCGCCACGATGATCTCCGGCTCCATGGCGAGCGCGCGGGCGATGCAGATGCGCTGGCGCTGCCCGCCCGAGAATTCGTGCGGGAAGCGGCGCATGGCGTCGCCGCCGAGGCCGACCATCTCCAGCAGTCCGGCCGCCCGCTCCGCCGCCTCGCGCTTCGGCACGCCGTGGTGGACCGGCCCCTCGACCAGCGACTGCCCGACATGGCGGCGCGGGTTGAGCGACTTGTAGGGATCCTGGAACACCATCTGGATGCGCCGGCGATGGTCGCGCAGGTCGCGACGGGAGGCCGCCGCCAGGTCGCGGCCGCCGAACCGGATCTGCCCGCTGTCCGGCATCTCGAAGCGCAGCAGGCACCGGGCGAGCGTCGTCTTGCCCGAGCCGGATTCGCCGACGATGCCCAGCGTCTCGCCCGGGTCGATGGTGAACGACACGTCGTCCAGCGCATGCGTCTCGCGCTTCTTCCCCGTGAAGCTGCGGCTGCGGTAGGTGAGCTGGAGGTTGCTGACCTGGAGCGCCGGGGCGGCGGCCGCCGGCACCGCCGCGCGGAAGCGGAAGCGCGGCACCGCGTCGATCAGCATCCGGGTGTAGGGATGGGACGGCCGGGTCAGCACCTGGCCGGGCGGGCCGCTTTCCACCATCCGGCCGTGGCGCATGACCACGACATGGTCGGCCACGTCGGCCACCACCCCGAAATCATGGGTGATCAGCAGCACGCCGCTGTCATGGTGGGTCAGCAGGTCGCGGAAGAGGCGCAGGATCTGTGCCTGGGTGGTGACGTCGAGCGCGGTGGTCGGCTCGTCGGCGATGATCAGCGCCGGCTCCAGCGCCAGCGCCATGGCGATCATCACCCGCTGCCGCTGCCCGCCGGAGATCTGGTGCGGATAGACCCGGCGCAGGGCCGCCGGGTCCGGCAGGCGGACATCCTCCATCAGGGCCAGGACCCGCGCCTCGACCTCGGCCGCGGCCATGTCGGGGCGATGGATGCGCAGCACCTCGGCGATCTGCGTGCCGATGCGCATGACCGGGTTGAGCGCGGTCAGCGGCTCCTGGAACACCATGGCCATGCGGTTGCCGCGCAGCCGGCACATCTGGGCGGCGCCGGCCGCGGTCAGGTCGCGGCCTTCCAGGCGGATGGTGCCGCCGGTCACCCGCAGTACGCGGCGCGGCAGCAGCTGCATCACGGCTGCGGCCGTGACCGACTTGCCGGAGCCGGATTCGCCCACCAGGCAGACGATCTGCCGGCGATGGACGTCGAAGCCCAGCCCCTCCACCGCGTTGGCGCGATCGAGGCCGCCCGGCAGCGAGACCGTCAGGTCGCGCACCTCCAGGATCGGGTCCGGCGCGGCCGCCGGCGCGGTCATGGCGTCGCCTTCACGGTGCGGGCGAGCCGCGGGTCGAGCCGGTCGCGCAACCCGTCGCCCAGGATGTTGACCGCCAGCACCGTCGCGCCGAGGAACAGGCCGGGGAAGACGATGGTCCAGGGCGCGCGCTGGAAGACCGGCCGGCCCTCGGCCAGGATGTTGCCCCAGGTCGGCAGTTCGGGCGGGAAGCCGACGCCGAGGAAGCCCAGCACCGCCTCGGCCAGGATGGCAGCCGCGATCATGTGGGTCGTCTGCACGACGAGCGGCGCGATGCAGCTCGGCAGGATATGGCGCACCAGCAGCAGCGGCGTCGGGATGCCGAGGCCCTCGGCCGCCCGGACGTAAGGCTCCTCGCGCACCGTCAGCACGACGCCGCGCACCAGGCGGGTCACCCGCGGCACCTCGGCGATAGCGATGGCCGAGACGATCGACAGCAGGTTGGGGCCGACCAGCGAGACGATGGCGACCGCCAGCAGCAGCGAGGGGATGGCCATCAGCCCGTCCACCACCCGCATGACGACCGCATCGACCAGCCGCGAGATGCCCGCCAGCAGACCGACCGCGGTGCCGACCGCCGCGGCGAGCGCGGCCGAGAGCAGGCCCACCATCAGCGACACCTGGCCGCCATGCAGCACCCGGCTGAAGACGTCGCGGCCGAGGGAGTCGGTGCCGAACAGGTAGGTCCAGTCCGGCGCCCGCAGGCGCGCCCGCGGGCGGATCTGCAGCGGATCGGTCGCCGTGACCCAGGAGGCGCAGAGCGACAGCAGGACCAGCAGCAGCAGCAGGCCGCCGCCGATCACCAGGGTGCGGCTGCGCGCCAGGCCGGCGCCGGTGGCGAGCAGCCGTCGGGCCGGCGACGGCGGCGGGGCGGAGGCGAGCGCCATCGCGTCAGTACCGGATGCGCGGGTCGACGACGACATAGATGATGTCGATCAGCAGGTTGACGCCCACGAACACGAGCGCGAAGAAGAGGATCAGCCCCTGCACGATCGGGTAGTCGCGGGCCAGGATCGCATCGATGGTCAGCAGGCCGACGCCCGGTATGTTGAAGACGCTCTCGGTCACCACCACCCCGCTGATCAGCAGGGCGACGCCGACGCCGATGACGGTGATGATCGGGATCGCCGCGTTCGGCAGGGCGTGGCGCCACAGCACCCGGCGCTCGACATTGCCCTTGGCGCGCGCGGTGCGCACGAAATCCTCGCCCAGCACGTCGAGCACGCTCGACCGGGTAACCCGGGCGATCAGCGCCATGAAGACGACCGCCAGCGTCAGCGACGGCAGCACCAGATGGCGGGCGGCCGCCAGCGGATCGTCGAACGGGCTGACATAGCCCTGGCTCGGAAAGAGATCGAGCGACATGGAGAAGCCCAGGATCAGCAGGTAGCCGATGACGAAGGCCGGGATCGAGAACCCCGCCACCGACATCGCCATCACCACGCGGTCGATCCAGCTGTTGTGGTACCAGGCCGCGATCGCCCCCAGCGGCACGGCCAGCAGCACCGTCAGGACGATGGCGCAGAAGGCCAGGACGAAGGTCGGCTCCAGCCGCGCCCGGATCAGGTCCAGGACCGGCTGCTTGGACAGGATGGAGACGCCGAAATTGCCGCGCGCCATCTCCCCCAGCCAGGTCGCGTACTGGACGGGCAGCGGCCGGTCGAGCCCCAGGCGGGCGCGGATCTCCGCCACGTCCTGGGGGCTCGCCATGTCGCCCGCCAGCACCATGGCGGGATCGCCGGGGCTGAGGCGCAGCAGGAAGAAGACGATGGTGGCGACCACCAGCACCACCGGGACCGCGGCCGCGATCCGCTTCAGGATCAGATAGCCCATGCCGCGTGCTCCCGGGGTACCGTCCGCCGCCTCAGTTCTTCTCGATGCCCCAGAAGACCGGGATCGAGGAGTCGATGAAGTTGCGGACGTTCGAGCGATAGGCCGCGAAGTTGTTGTAGATGCCGAGCGGAATGTAGAAGACCTGGTCGTAGGCGCGGGTCTGCATCTCTTCGGCGATCGCCTTCTGCTTCGCGGGGTCGGATTCCGCGGCGAAGGTGTTCTTCAGCGCCTCGGTCTTCGGGTCGTTGACGAAGCCGGTGTAGGCGCCGGGCCCGCGCGCGTCGAAGTTCAGGTTGGCGAGCGGCGAATAGAGGTCGAGCGTGGTGAACACCGCGTTGGCGAGGTTCCAGCCGCCCTCCGCCACCGGCTTCTCCAGCGTGCGGCGCGACAGGAAGGTGCTCCACTCCATGGTCTGGATCTCGGCATTGATGCCGATCGAGCGCAGCACCTGCTGCGTCAGCGGCGCCAGCCCCGAGAAGCTGACGATGTTGGGGGTGATCAGCACCACCCGCTCGCCCTTGTAGCTCGACTGGGCCAGCATCGCCTTGGCCTTGGCGAGGTCCGCCTCCACGGTGCCGACCACGCCCGCGTTCGATTCCATGGGCGTGCCGCAGATGAACATGGACGGACAGATCTGGTAGGCGTCTTCGTCGCCGATGATCGCGTCCATGTAGTCGCGCTGGCTGACGGCGAGCTGCACCGCCTTGCGGACCTTGACGTCGCTGAAGGGCGGCTGCGACCAGTTGAAGCGGATGGTCGCGGCCGACTTGCCCGACCGCTTCTGGATGACGACGTCGGCCGCACCGTCGAGCGTCGCCTTGACGTCGGCCGTCATGTTCTCGATCAGGTCGATCTCGCCCTTCTTCAGGGCATTGACCGATGCCTGCATGTCGGGGAACGAGATCCACTCGATGCGGTCGACCTTGGCCACCTTGCCGCCGGCCATGGCGCTCGGCGCCTCGCTGCGCGGCACATAGGCGGTGTTGCGCTCATAGACGACCTTGACCCCCGGCTGGAACTCGCCCGCGACGAACTTGAAGGGCCCCGAGCCCACGATCTCGGTGATGTTCTGGTCGGGCGGGGTGTCGGCGATGCGCTTGGGCATGATGAAGGGCACGAACGAGCTCGGCTTCGACAAGGCCTGCAGCATCTGGCCGAACGGCGCCTTCAGCACGATGCGGATGGTGCGCGGGTCGACCGCCTTCATCTCCGCCGTCGCCGCCGCCAGCCGGCGCCCGACCAGGTCGCGCTTGGCCCAGCGCTGCAGGGACGCGACGCAGTCCTCGGCCGTGACGGGTGCCCCGTCATGGAAGGCCAGGCCGTCGCGCAGGACGAAGTCGTAGGTGAGCTTGTCGTCGCTGACCGTCCAGCTCTGCACCATCTGCGGCTGCGGCCGGAAGCCGGCATCCATCGAGAACAGGGTGTCGTAGACGAGATAGCCGTGGTTGCGGGTGATGTAGGCGTTGGTCGTGATCGGGTCGAGGACCCGCAAGGACGCGTGCGGGGACACCTTCAGGGTTTTCGGCTCGGCCGCGGCGGCCGGGCCGCCGATCAGCGTGACGGTCGCCAGGCCGGCGAGCAGGAGGGAGGCGAGATCGCGACGGTTCATCATCTTGCGGGTTCCCTGTTCGTTGGTTGGCCCCGGAGGGGGTCGGCTATCGCTGCCGGTTACGGGTCGGGCGGTTGCGGGTCGGGTCGGGCCAGAAGGCCGTCTTGCGCCGGGCGAGGCCGCCGCCCACGCCCATCGGCGTGCCGTCGGCGCGCCAGCAGGAGGCGCCGGTCATGCTGCCGTCGTCGTTGAACTGGATGGCGCCCATGCCGCCCGCGACATGGTCGACCGCCAGCACGTCGTGGCCCATCGCGGCCAGCCGGCTGCGCACCGCCTCGGGGAAGCCGCGCTCCATCTCGGCCTCCTGGCCCCAGGTGAACAGGCGCGGCGCCTCGACCGCTTCCTGCAGGCTCATGCCGTGGTCGACGATGTTGAGGATCGCCTGGAAGACGGCCGAGGGGATGCGGTGGGCGCCGGGCAGGCCGAGCGCGAACCAGGGCCGGCCGCCCTTCATGGCGATGGTGGCCGAGATGCCGCTGGTGATGCGCTTGCCGGGCTGCAGCGACAAGGCGTTCCCCGGGTGCGGGTCGAACAGGTACATGTAGTTGGTGGGGATGATCCCGGTGCCGGGGATCAGGATGCGGGCGCCGAACAGGCTGTTGATGGTCTGCGTCGAGGTGACGACGTTGCCGGCCCCGTCGGCGATGGTGACGTGGGTGGTATTGGCCGATTCCACCTCCAGCACCCGGGCCTTGAAGCTGCCGGCGCGGTCGAGCGCGATCTCGGACCGGCGCAGCTCGGCATAGGCCTTGGAGATCAGCCGGGCGACCGGCACGTCGACGAAGGCCGGGTCGGCGGTGGCGGCGCGCCGGTCGACGGCAGCGATCTTGAGCGCCTCCAGCATCAGGTGCGTCGTCTCGGGCGTGCCGAAGCCCAGCGCCCGCACGTCGAACGCCTCCATCAGGTTCAGCATCTGGGCGACATGCACGCCGCCCGTGGCCGGCGGATGGACGCCGACGATGTCGACCCCGCGATAGCTGGCCCGCACCGGCTCGCGCCGCACCGTGCGATAGCGGGCGAGGTCGTCGAGGGACACGAACGAGCCGGCCGACCGCAGGTAGTCCGCCACCTTGCGGCCGAGCGGGCCGCCATGGAGATGGTCGGGCCCATGCTCGGCGATCTCGGTCAGGGTCCGGGCATAGTCGTGCTGGACCAGCAGGACGCCGTCGTCGAGCGGCTTGCCGCCCGGCAGGAACATGGCCGAGATGTGCGGGTCGAGCGCCAGGTCGGCCGCCGTCTCCTCGATGCAGGACGACAGGTAGGGGGTGACGACGAAGCCCTTGGCGGCATGGCGGATCGCCGGCTCCATCACCTGCTTCAGGGAGAGCGTGCCGAAGCTCTCCAGCGTCTCGCACCAGGCCTTCAGGTTGCCCGGCACCGGCACGGCCGAGGCGCCCACGCGATTGCGGCGCCCTTCGGTCTCCATGTAGTCGGGCCAGCTGTCGGACACGGGCGTGTAGCTGTCCGGCCGGGCGTCGGCCGGCGCGGTCGCCAGCCCGTCGATGATCACCTCGCGCCCGTCCGCCAGACGGATCAGGGCGGTGCCGCCGCCATAGATGCCGACCATCATCGGCTCGACGACGGTCAGCGTGAACAGGGCGGCGATGGTGGCGTCGATGGCGTTGCCGCCCATCGCCAGCATCTCGACCGCGGCCGCCGACGCCAGCGGGTGGTTGGTGACGACCATGCCGCGGGAGGCCGTCACCGGGGTCTTCTCGCACGCGAAGACCGTTCCGGCCCGTCCGCGCCAACCGCTGTCCGTCATCGCCCGCATGCCCCCCGCATCTGTCCACCCGTGTCCCGGCCGGCCCTGGTGAAAGGCAATGCCGTGACAGGGGATTGTATGAATCGGGAAACTGAGCAGTCCAATAGGCATCAAACAGAACTTCTATAACTCGGGCTTCTCAGAGCCCCCGGCGTGCTGGACGACCGCTCCCGTCTCGATCAGATGATCGATGCGCTCGGCCGACAGGCCGTGTTCCGCCAGAACCTCGCGCGTGTGCTGGCCGAGCAGCGGCGCAAGGCGGCTCGGCTCGGGCTGGCTCTCGCTCCACCGGCTCGGCACCCGCATCGAGCGGACCGCGCCTTCGGCCGGATGCTCGACCACCGGGAAGAATCCGACCGCGCGCAGATGCTCGTCCTCGACGATCGATTCCAGCGTGTGCATCGGGGTGTAGGGCACGTCGAGCCGGGCCAGCAGCGCCTGCCAGTCGGCCGTCGTCCTTTCGGGGAAGATGCCGGCCACCGCCTCGTACAGGGCCTCGATATGGCCGATCCGGCTGGCATGGGTGGCGAAGCGCGGGTCGTCCAGCAGGTCCGCGCGGCCGACCGCCTCGAGGAAGCAGCGCCAGTGGCGATCGGTATAGAGCAGCACGCACAGGTGGCCGTCGGCGGTGCGGTAGGGCCGCCGGCTGCGCGCCAGCAGCCGGGCATAGCCGCCCTGGTCGAGCGGCGGCGCGTAGCTGAGGCCGCCCATGTGGTCACCCATCACCAGGCTGACCACGGTCTCGAACATCGGGATGTCGATGCGCTGGCCGCGCCCGGTGCGGTCCCGGAAGCGCAGCGCCGCCAGCACCGCATTGACCGCATGCAGCCCGACCATGCGGTCGGCGATGTTGATCGGCACGTAGCGCGGAGTGCCGTCGCCGGTCGCCGCCAGCAGGGCCGGGATGCCGGCCGCACCCTGCATCAGGTCGTCATAGGCGGGCCGGGCGGCATAGGGCCCGTCCTGCCCGTAGCCGAAGGCGCCCGCATAGATGATGCCGGGGTTGGCGGCCGACACCGCCTCGTAGCCGAGCCCGAGCCGGGCCATCGCCTGGGGGCGGACATTGTAGATCAGGATGTCCGCGGTCTCGGCTAGCCGCAGCACGACGGCGCGGCCGTCCGGGTGCTTCAGGTCGACGACGATGCTGCGCTTGCTGCGGTTGGCGTGCAGGAACATGCCGCCCATCTCGCCGCTGCGGCTCGGGCCGACCTGGCGGATGATGTCGCCCTGCGGGCTCTCCACCTTGACCACGTCCGCGCCCATGTCGCCCAGGATGGTCGTCGCATAGGGGCCCATCAGCACCGTGGTGAGGTCGAGGATGCGCACTCCGTCCAATGGACCCATGAAACCTGCCACTCCACCGTTTGATGGAAACAAGACGCTGCCCCTCGGTCGTAGCGTCCCTCGACCAGGCTCGGGATGAGGAGCTTCTTCCCTGGCACTAAGGCTTGTGGAAAAAGGAAAATCCTCATCCCGAGCCTGGTCGAGGGACGCTTTGGCCAGTGGCCAACGCTGCCTCCCGACAGCTCTCCGCCTGTTTCATCGCGGGCGGGTCGGATGCTCCGATGGGAATCGTCTGCTCCGGCCCGGATGATTGACGCTCGCGAAACGATCAGTCTAGTATTTGGTCGGCACTATTTTGATAAGTCGCAGTTCTGGAAAGCGGCGATGACCGACGATCCCAGGTCCGGCGGGCTGGAGCTGCGCCACCTGCGCTACTTCCTGGCCCTGGCCGAGGAGATGAACTACGGCCGCGCGGCGCAGCGCCTCGGCATCGCCCAGCCGGGCCTCAGCCAGCAGATCAAGCGGCTGGAGGAGATCGTCGGCGCCACGCTGGTCGACCGCACCCAGCGCGCGGTGCGCCTGACGACGGCGGGCGAGCTGCTGGTGGCGGGCGCCACCCGGACACTCGCCCAGGCGGAACAGTCCCTGGTCGCCGCCCGGCGCGCCGGGCGCGGCGAGCTCGGCCGGCTGTCGATCGGCTACGTCGCCTCGGCCGCCTATGTCGGCGTGCTGACCTCGATGATCTACGGCTTCCGCCAGACCCATCCCGATGCCGAGCTGCACATCGCGGAGATGGAGATGCGGCCGCAGCTGGCGGCGATCGAGGACGGCCGGCTGGACATCTGCTTCATCCGGCCGCCGGTCGACATCCCGCTCGGGATCACCACCCTGTCGATCCTGCACGAGCCGGTCCTGCTGGCGATCCCCGCCGACCACCCCCTCGCTCCCCTGCCGGAGATCCCGCTCGACCGGCTCGGCAGCGAGGTCTTCATCCTGCCGCACCATCCGCCGGGGGTCAGCTTCCACCACCACACCTTCGTCGCCTGCCGCCAGGCCGGGTTCTTCCCCCGCACCGGGCCGGAGGGGCGCGACTTCATGACCATCGCCAGCATGGTGGCGGTCGGGCTGGGGGTGGCGCTGGTGCCGCAGTCGCTGCGCTGCATCGAGCTGCCGGGCGTGCTCTACAAGCCGATCGCCGGCATGGCCGTGACCGCCGAGCTGGCGATCGCCTTCCGCCGCACCGAGCCCTCGGCGGTCGCCCGCGCCTTCGTGCAGTTCGCGCGGCGCTTCGTGGCGTAGCTACAACCCGGCGGCGGCGCGCTCCGGGACCTGCGGGCGGAAGTCCGGCACCAGGCGCTGCAGCAGCGCCAGGGTCATGTCCGGCCGGCCGGCGCGGGCGGCCTCGGCGATCTCGTCCAGGCCGCGGGCCAGGAAGGCGGCATCGACCGTGCGCGGCGCGGCGCGGCGGATCGCCGGGTGCGCCGTCGGCATCAGCGCCTCGGCGTCGTGGAACAGCTCCTCGGTCAGCTTCTCGCCGGGGCGCAGGCCGACGAATTCGATCCGCACGTCGGTGTCGGGCCGGCGCCCGGCCAGGCGGATCATCTGCCGCGCCAGGTCGACGATGCGCACCGGCTCGCCCATGTCGAGCACGAAGATCTCGCCGGCCGGCTCGGTGCCCTCCACGCCCAGGACGGACGCCTGGAGGACCAGCTCGACCGCCTCGCGCACGGTCATGAAATAGCGCGTCATGTCGGGATGGGTGACGGTCAGCGGCCCACCGGCGGCGAGCTGGCGCTGGAAGAGCGGCACCACCGAGCCGGTCGAGCCCAGCACGTTGCCGAAGCGCACGGTGACGAAGCGGGTGCCGCGTTCCCGCCGGCGCTCCACCAGGTCGAGCGACTGGCAGTAGCATTCGGCCAGGCGCTTGGTCGCCCCCATCACGTTGACCGGGTTGACCGCCTTGTCGGTGGAGATGAGGACCATCGCCAGCACCCCGGTGGCGCGGCAGGCGTCGGCGACGTGGCGGGTGCCGGCGGCGTTGGTCATCACCCCTTCCAGCGGGTTCAGCTCGACCATCGGCACATGCTTGAGCGCACCGGCATGGAAGACCAGTTCCGGCGCCGCCGCCTGGAATGCCGCCTCGACGCGAACCCGGTCGCGCACGTCAGCCAGGATGGCGCTGCGCGGCAGGGCCGGGTGGCGCTCGGCGATCTCCATGTCGATCGTGTAGAGGTTGAACTCGCTGGCATCGAGCAGCGCCAGGTGGGCCGGGCCGAACGCCGCGATCTGGCGCACCAGCTCGCCGCCGATGGTGCCCCCCGCCCCCGTCACCAGGACCCGGCGGCCGCCGACCAGGGCCCGCATCCGCTCGCGCTCCAGCACCGCCTGCGGCCGGCCCAGCAGGTCCTCGATGGCGACCGGGCGGACGGCCACGGGATCGTCCACCCCGTCGCGCAGGTCGGTCAGGCGCGGCAGGCGGGCCAGCGTCAGCCCCTCGGCCGTCGCCTCCTCGACGAGCCGGCTGAGGCGCGGCGGGTCGATGTCCTCCTTGGTCAGGATCAGCCGCTGCGGCCGCCGCCCGGCCTCGGTCAGCCGCCGCAGCACGGCCGGGAAATCGTCGATGGTACCCAGGACGTCGACCTTGCGGATCTCGCGCCCGACCCGGCCGGCACGGTCGGCGAGGATGCCCACAACCTGGAACGGCGCGTCGCGGCGGCTGTCCATCTCGCGGATGAAGGTCTCGGCCGGGTCGCCGGCGCCGACCAGCACCACGGGGATGCGACGGATCGCGTCCGCCCCACCCTCGCGCCGCAGTACCGTGTCGAGACGGCCGTCCTTTAGGACCCGGTAGAGGGCCCGCGGGCCGGCCAGCATCGCCCCCAGCACGAACCAGTTGATGACGATGCTGGAGCGCGGCAGCAGCTCCAGCCGGGTGGCGATGAAGACCAGCACGGTGAAGACGACGATGGTGATCGTCACCGCCCGGCCGATCGCCAGCATGTCGTCGAGCGAGGCGTAGCGCCAGATGCCGCGATAGAGCCCGGTCATCCACGAGACCACGCCGCACACCGCCGCCAGTGCGGCGGAGTGGGCGAGCAGATACTCGACCGGATACTGGGCGAACCCGTCCGCCCCCATCCGCAGGTAGAGCGCGATGGGGAAGGACAGGGCCGCCATGCCGATGTCGTGGGCATAGGCGACCAGCGCGCGGATGTTCAGGCGAGTCATGATGCGAAGCGATCCTAGCACGGCCGGTCGGCCGGCATCACCCGAGCGCCGCCATCAACGCCGCCAGCTCCGCCGCCGGCTCCACCGCCGGGCGCCAGCCGAGTGCCGCCAGCCCGGCCGGGTCGAGCTCCAGCGGCTGGGTCAGTCGAGCGATCGCCGCGGCGCCGCCGAGCCGGGCCGCCAGCCGGAAGACCGCCGCCGGCACCGGCAGCAGCAGCGGGCGCCGGCCGGCCGCCCGGGCCAGCGCCGCGGCCAGCTCGGCCGTGGTCGGATGCCAGTCGGCCACCAGCAGGCGGCGCCCCGGCGCATCGGGATGGGACAGACAGAGCTCGACGGCGGCCGCCAGGTTGGAGACGCCGACCAGACTCCGCCTGTTGGCGAGCCTGCCGAACGGCAGCGGCAGGCCGGATCGGGCAAGCCGGGCCAGCGCGCGCAGGTTGGCGCGCACGCCGGGGCCATAGACCAGCGGCGGGCGCAGCACCACCGGCTCCAGCCCGGGCATCGCCGCCAGGGCCTCCTCGGCCGCCAGCTTGGATCGTCCGTACGCATCCTCCGGCCGGGCCGGGTCGCCGTCGCGGAACGGCCGGCCGGGGGCGGTCCGCTCGCCCAGCACCTTGACCGTGCTGAGGAAGACGAAGCGGCGAACCCCGGCCGCCAGGGCGGCGGCTGCGAGGTCGCGCGTCGCCGTCTCGTTGACCGCGGCGAAGGCCGCCTCCGGGTCGGCCGCGCGGTCGCGCATCACATGGACCCGGGCCGCCAGATGGGCGACCGCGTCGATCCCGCGCAACGCGGCCGACCAGTCGACCGGACCCGCCAGGTCGCCGATGACCTGCGCCGCGGTGCCGGTCGGCGCGTCGCCCGGCCGGCGGACGGCGGCTGCCACCTGATGGCCCGATGCCAGCAGGCGGGCCGCGACCGCTTGGCCGACGAAGCCGGACGCGCCGGTGACCAGCACCCTCATCGCCGGCGCCCCAGCTCGACCAGCAGCGCGACGGTGACCAGGGCCGCCAGCGCCAGCGCCGGCCAGGGGGCGGCCAGCGACCAGACGGCGCAGCCGACCAGCAGCAGGTCCGCCGCGGCGACTCGGAGGGCCACCGCCGCATGGGACAGGCCGCCCTGCACCGCGCGCTGGTAGAAATGCTCGCGATGGGCACGCCATACCGCCTCGCCGCGGACGAGGCGCCGCAGCAGGGTCAGGGTCGCGTCGGCCAGGTAGTAGAGCGGCAGGATCAGGGCGGCCGCCCAGTGGCCGGCGCCGGCCAGCGCCAGCAGCAGACCGCCCGCCAGGTAGCCCAGCGGCACGCTGCCGACATCCCCCAGGAAGACCCGGGCCGGATGCCAGTTCCAGGCGAGGAACCCGGCGGCGGCGGCCGCCAGCAGCAGTCCGAACCCCGCCTCGTCGGCCGGCCCAACCAGCAGGGACAGGATCGCCAGCCCGCCGCCGACCGCCACCGTCTCGACACCGCTGATGCCGTCGATGCCATCCATGAAGTTGTAGAGATTGACGAACCAGATCCAGGCCAGGGCGGCCAGCACGCCGTCGAGCCAGCCCGGCAGCCAGCCCTGGGCGACGGGCCCGGGCAGCAGCAGCACCATCGGCACCACCGCCGCCAGCTGCACCAGGAGCCGCACCCGGACCGGCAGGCCGCCGCGATCATCGCGCCAAGAGACCAGCGCCAGCAGCAGGGCGCCCGCCGCCATGCCGAGCATCAGGCGGTCCGGGCCGAGGAGCAGCGCCAGCAGCAGCCAGCCCGCGAGCAAGGGCGGCAGGAGCCCCAGCCCGCCGCCGCGCGGCGTCGGCACGGCATGGGAGGACCGGTCGTTGGGCCGGTCGAGGATCGCCCGGCGCCGCAGCCATCCGGTCACCCGCCCGGTCGCAAACCAGGAGAGCAGGCCGACCGCGACGGCCAGGACCAGCAGATAGGGGGGGACCGCGGAAAGGGCTTGCATCATGCCAGACGCAAACCGGGCGCGGCCCTTCGGCCGGCGCGCCGGCCACCGGTCAAGGCGTCCCTCGACTGCGCTCGGGATGAGGAGAGCTTCTTATCTCCACAAGCGTCTGTGCCGATCGAGAGATCCCCTGGATAGAAACCGGGCATTGCCCGTCGGTCGTAGCGTCCCTCGACTTCGCTCGGGATGAGGGAACCTCTCCATCGGCGCAAACGCTTCTGGGAAAAGGACAATCTCCTCATCCCGAGCGAAGTCGAGGGACGCTTTGACCGACGGCCAGCACTCCTGTCGACGGCCGCCGGCGGTTTCGTTCGCGGTCGGTCGTGCCAGCCGGCGCGAACTCATCCCGAGCCCGGTCGAGGCCGGCATCAACCCCTGCGATCCTCGCGCTGCAAGGCCCACTTGACCTTGGCGCCGCCCGGGCCGGTTTCGCCGCTGAGGAGGATCTGCTGGCTGCGCCGCGGGTCGCCGCGCCCGCCCAGATAGACGCTGTCGGCGAGGCTGACGACCGCGCCCGACGCGCGCAGGCGCCAGCCGACCCCACTCTGGCTGCGCAGGAAGGCGGCGGTGCCGCCCTGGGTCACCGACACCTGCATCGAGGGGTGGGCGTGGAAGCGGATGACGAAGCGGCGCCCCGCCTCGCCCTCCATGCGGTCCTCGCCGCGCAGGTCGTCGCCGGTCGCCGCCAGGTAGAGCGTGCGGTGGTGGACGATGCCGAAGGACGGCGCGTAGCCGTCGTGGCTGAGCTCCAGCAGGGTGGCGCCGTCGGCCTCGCGCCGCTCGCAGGTGATGGTGCGCGGCCGGCGCCCGGCGCCGCGGCCGGGGATCACCTCGACGCTGTTGCGGTCGTCGATCGACAAGGTGGAATGGGCCGCCGTCGCCCGCTGCGCCAGTTCCCAGTCGCCGGCACCGGTCGGATGGGCGCCGCAATTGACGATCATCCGCTCCTTGCCGATCGAGAACTCGAACGAGAACAGGCCCGCGTGGCAGCCGCGGTCGAAGCCGCGCGGCGGCGGGTGGCCGGTGTCGACGATCGCCAGCGAGCGGTCGGCCACCATGCGCTGGAAGCCGGTATGCGGGGCGCTGACGGGCGGACGGCCCTTGGCGTCGGCGTGGGTCAGCAGGGTGTCGATCCATTTCGGATCGCCCTCGCGGCTGCCGTTGAACAGCGCCAGCCCGCCGTCGCCATGGCGGAAGAAGCGCATCAGCGGGGCCGCCCGATCGATCGCCTGGGTCAGGCTGTCGGGGATCGGGTGGCGCGCCCCGGCCAGCGCGCCGCGGATCTCGACCAGGTGGGCCAGGACCCGGCCCTGGGCGGCGGGGTTGCGCGACAGATGGCCGCCGTCCGCCGCGATCTGGCGCGGCAGCTCGCGCTGCAGGATGTTGAGCGCGCGCCGGACCTGCCCTTCGGCACCGACCAGCGAGGTGCCGACCGCGACCAGGCCCTTGGCGGCGGCGATGCAGCCCTCGCCGTCCAGCTCCCAGCCGGCGACCCGGCCGAGATGGCGGCAGCCGGTGGCGATGCCGTCGAGCAGGCGGCGGTCGAAGGCCGGGTCCGAGCTGCCGGCGAACCAGTCGGCATGGGCCAGCAGGGCGAAGAGCCGCTCGCCCAGCACGTCGCTGCGCCAGGGGATCGGCTGCCACAGAGGCGGAATCGCCAGCCATTCGTCGACGAACTGGCGGGCCTTGGCCGCCGCCGCCGGGGTGCCGAGCGCGCGCAGGTCGCGCATCCAGCGGAAGCCGTGCATGGCGGCCAGCGTCGAGGTCGGCAGGACGGCCATCCGCCACATGCCCTCGGTCCGCACCCGGTCGCCGGCCACCCGCAGCTCGCCCTGGAGGATGTAGCCACCCAGGATCGGATCGCCGGGCCAGGGATCGACCGGCAGCCGGGCGACCGACCGCGACTTGGACCCGACCAGGGTCCAGCGATAGGTCGGGCTGTCGAACAGCGTCGTGGCGACGGATCGACCCAGGCGCCGCGCCCAACGCGAAGCGCCGCCGCCCGGTCCGGGCACCGTCCCCACTGTCGCCATGGCTAGCCCGTACCCTTCAGGCGCGCGATGTTGCCGGCATAGGCGTCCGGCCCGCCGGTGAAGGAGGCGGTGCCGGCGACCAGCATGTCGGCGCCGGCCTCCACGCACTGCCGCGCCGTCTCCACGTTGACGCCGCCGTCGACCTCCAGGTCGATCGGCCGCCCGCCTGCGTCGATGCGGGCACGTACCGCGCGGATCTTGTCGAGCTGCCCGGGGATGAACGCCTGGCCGCCGAAGCCGGGATTGACCGACATCACCAGCACCAGGTCGATGTCGCCCCACAGATAGTCGAGCGCCTCCACCGGCGTGCCCGGGTTGAGCGCGATCCCCGCCTTGCGGCCGAGCTGGTGGATGAGCTGGACGGTCCGGTGGGTGTGCGGCCCCGCATCCGGGTGCACCGTCAGGATATCGGCCCCCGCCTCGGCGAAGGCCGGCAGCAGCCCGTCTACCGGACTGCACATCAGATGGACGTCGAAGGGCAGCCGGCTGAGCGGCCGCAGCGCCCGGACCACGCCCGGCCCGATCGTCAGGTTGGGCACATAGTGCCCGTCCATGACGTCGATGTGGATCAGATCCGCCCCTGCGGCCTCCATGGCCCGCACCTCGTCGCCGAGACGCGCGAAATCCGCCGAGAGGATCGACGGTGCGATGCGCACCCGCTGCCGCATACCGCTACCTATCAATTGGTGGGGAGTCGCCGCAAGCGGGCGGCGTAGAAACCGTCCATGCCGCCGGCATCGGCCCAGAAACCGGGCAGCGTGCGGACGGTGCCGTCCGGACCGAGCGCCTCGGGCAGGCCCGGCAGTTCGCCCGGGTCCACCGGATCGAGCGCGACCGGCGCGCCGCCGGCGAGGAGCGCCGCGATCCGCTCGCCGCCCTCCTCCGGCTGCAGCGAACAGGTGGCGAAGACGATCCGGCCGCCCGGCCGCACCATCTCGACGGCCGCCGCCAGCAGCCGGTCCTGCAAGCCGGTCAATCGCCCGACCTCGTCGCGACGCCGCAGATACGGGATGTCCGGGTGGCGGCGGATGGTACCCGTGGCCGAGCAGGGCGCGTCGACCAGCACCGCGTCGGCCAGTGCGGCCGGGCGCCAGGTCACGGCGTCGGCCGTCACCAGTTCGGCCGCCAGGTCGAGGCGGGCCAGGTTCTCGGCCAAGAGCCGGCTGCGCCGCGGCGACAGGTCGACAGCGGTCACCCGGGCACCGGCCGCGGCCAGCTGGGCGGTCTTGCCGCCGGGCGCGGCGCAGAGGTCGATCACGGACTGGCCCGCCACGTCGCCCAGCAGGCGGACCGGCAGGGCGGCGGCCGCATCCTGGACCCACCAGGCGCCCTCGCCATAGCCGGGCAGCTCGGCGACCGGCCCGGCATCGACGACTCGGACCGTGCCCGTCGGGCGGACCAGGCCGCCGATCGTTGCCGCCCACTGCCCGGGGTCGCCCTTGACCGTCAGGTCGAGCGGCGGGTCGGCCAGATGGGCGGTCGCGATCGCCGTCGCCGCCTCGGCGCCATAGGCGCGCTCCCAGCTCGCCCACAGCCATTGCGGGGTGTTCTTGCGCGCCGCGGCCGCCCCCTCGCGGGGCGCATGGCCGCCGGCCGCGACCCGGCGCAGGACCGCGTTGACGAGGCCCTTCAGCCGGGCGCTGCCGTGCCCCGCCATCGTGTCGACGGTGGCGGAGACCGCGGCGTGGGCCGGCGTGCCGAGATGGACGATCTGCGCCACGCCCAGGCGCAGCGCGGTGCGCGCCCGGGGGTCGGCGCCTTCGAGCGGGGACGTCAGGTAGGCCGCCAGCACCGCGTCGATCTCGCCCAGCCGGCGCAGCGCGGTCGCCACCAGCAGGCGGACGAAGGCGCGGTCGCGGCCCTCGACCGGCCCGGCGCCGTCGAACGCCGACAGCGCGCCCTCGGACAGGGCCTCGTCGAGCGGGCGCTGCTGCTCCAGGACGGCGAAGAGCACGGCGACTGCCGCGCGGCGCGCCGGCAGGCCGGCAGACGCCGCCTGCGGCGCGCTCAACATGCCGGGAACCGGTCGGGTCCGCGGGGCTCAGCCCCAGGGACGACGGCGCGGGGCGGCCGCGCGGGCCGGGCCGCGGCGCACGCCCATCTGCTGGGCCAGCGCCTCCAGCCGGGCGACCCGGTTCTCGACCGCGGGATGGGTCGAGAACAGGCTGTCGGCGCCGCGGCCATGCAGCGGGTTGTAGATGAACATGTGGGCGGTGGCCGGGTTGCGTTCGGCATCTTCGTTGGGGATCACGTCGGCCGCACGATGAATGTTCTCGAGCGCCGAGGCGAGCCACAGGGGCTGCCCGGCGATCTCCGCGCCGATGCGATCGGCCTCGTACTCGCGCGAGCGGGAGATGGCCATCTGTACCAGTGCCGCGGCCATCGGCGCCAGGATCATCAGGACGATGCCGCCGATCACGCCGACGCCGCGGTTCTCGCCATTATGGCTCGACCCGCCCATGAACATCGCCATGTTGGCGAGCATGCCGATGGCGCCGGCGATGGTCGCGGTGATGGTCATGGTCAGGGTGTCGCGGTTCTTCACATGCGCGATCTCGTGCGCCATCACGCCGGCGATCTCTTCGGTCGACAGGCGGTCGAGCAGCCCCGTGGTCGCGGCGACCGCGGCGTTCTGCGGGTTGCGGCCCGTCGCGAAGGCGTTCGGCTGGTCGTTCTCGATGATGTAGACGCGCGGCATCGGGATCTCGGCCCGGGCAGCGAGCTGCTCGACGATGTTGTAGAGGCCGGGTGCCGACTGCCGGTCGACCTCGGTCGCGCCATACATGCGCAGCACGACCTTGTCCGAGTTCCAGTAGGCGAACAGGTTCATCGCCCCGGCGACGAGGAACGCGATGACCATGCCTTGAGGGCCGCCGATCAGGAAGCCGATACCGGCGAACAGCGCGGTCAGCGCGGCGATCAGGACGCCCGTGCGCAGATAGTTGCTCATTTGTTCGATATGCACCTCCGACCGAGGAAATGGCCCGCGCCGCCGATCCCTTCAAGACCCTACCGCGGGTGGGCTTTTTGGCAGAAATCGGAGGCCCTTGGCAGCCCCGCGCGAAGGCCTATCTTGGCATCCATGAGCGAATCCGACACGACCGCGACCGCCCCTGCGCCCTCCCCTTCGACGACTGAAGCCGATCGGCCGAAGGAACCCGCAATGCCGAGGGAAATCGGCGGACCGAAGGGGCCGGAGCCGACCCGGCACGGCGACTGGCACTATAAGGGGCGCTGCACCGACTTCTGAGCGACCCTCCGGGGCCGCGCAAATGTAAAGAGACGGTGATTTTGCCGGCACGGGCACGGCGTGCTAAACGACCGCCGCCCGTGGGGCTCCCGCCCTCATCCCCGGAAACCAGCCGCCCGTGCCCGAACTCGCCGTCGTCATCCCGGTCCGCAACGAGGCCGAAAACATCGCGCCCCTCGTCGCGGAGATCCGCGCCGCGCTCGGCGGCCGCACCACCTTCGAGATCGTCTATGTGGACGACGGCAGCACGGACGACACCGTCGCCCGCATCCGCGCCCTGCAGCCGGCCGTGCCGGAGCTGCGGCTCGTCCGCCACCGGGCGAGCTGCGGCCAGAGTGCTGCGGTGCGGACCGGGGTGCGCGCCGCGCGCGCGCCCTGGATCGCGACCCTGGACGGCGACGGCCAGAACGACCCCGCGGACATCCCCGGCCTGTGGGCGATGGCGGCCGGGCCCGGGGCGCCGCCCGACCTCGGCCTCGTCGCCGGCCGGCGCACCAAGCGCCGCGACAGCCGGGCGAAACGCTGGGCGTCGCGGATCGCCAACGGCATCCGGGCCCGGCTGCTCGGCGACGACACCCCCGATACCGGCTGCGGGCTGAAGCTCTTCCGCCGCGACGACTTCCTCGACCTGCCGGGCTTCGACCACATGCACCGCTTCCTGCCCGCCCTGTTCATCCGGCGCGGCCAGAAGGTGGTGTCGGTGCCGGTCAACCACCGGCCGCGCACCCGGGGGACGTCCAACTACGGCAACCTCGACCGGCTCCTGGTCTCGTTCGGCGATCTGGTCGGCGTCATGTGGCTGATGCGCCGGGGCAAGCGGCCCGAAATCCTTCCCGAGACCGAGTGAGGCCAGCGATGGACTTCGACATTCCGACCTTCTGGCTGATCATCGGCTTCGCCGGCCAGGCGCTGTTCTCGGCCCGCTTCTTCGTCCAGTGGATCATGAGCGAGAAGCTGAAGAAGAGCGTGATCCCGGTCGCCTTCTGGTACTTCAGCGTGCTGGGCGGGGTCACCCTGCTCGCCTACGCGATCCATCGCGAGGACCCGGTCTTCATCGCCGGCCAGGGCCTGGGGCTGCTCGTCTATGCCCGGAACCTGTGGTTCATCTGGAAGGAGCGCCAGGAGGGGAAGACGGCGGAGGGGTAACGGCCTCCTGGCCGAGGCCGACGACCATCGCGGCCATCGGCGTCCCGGCAAGCCGGCGCCGCAGGCGATCGTCCGCACTGACCAGCGGCGCGTTCAGCCGGAGCGCCAGCGCAAGGTAGAAGCAGTCATAGGCCGGGTGGTCCAGCCGCATCGCCAGATCGACGGCATCACCTGCCAGTTCCGCGCACGGCAACACCTGGTCGAACGCCATTGCCAGGTGCCTCGGCACCATCCGCAACTGCGCCTCGGCCAGTTGTCCCAACCGGGCCTTGCGCCACAGGATGTTGGCGACCTCCGCGAACAGCAGGTCGGGCGCGACAAGCCGCTGACCACCGCTGGCGAGCGCCAGCGCCTCTTCCGAACCCTCCTCCGACACGTACCATTTGATGGCGACGCTGGCGTCGACCACGATCACCGGCGGTCCCGATCCTCGCGGATCATGTCCTCGGCGAGCGGAAAGGGTCGGTTCCCGGCGCCTGGCGGGGCCAGGGATCGGATGTGTTCCAGCTCCTCAAGCCAGGCCGTGCGGTCGGTCGCGACCATGGCCACGATCCCGTCCCGCAGGAACTGCTCCACCGACTTGCCCCGCTCCCGGGCGCGGCGCTTCAGCGCCGCCACCACGGCATCGTCCAGGTTGCGCACGATTACCTGGGCCATTCGCGTTCCTCCATCGATGCTATCAATATGATAGCATCGATGGGAATGTCGATCTATGCCCGGCTGGCGACGCCCAGCTTCTCCGGCATCGGGCCGCCGGTCGCCCAGTCCAGGAGCTCCACCGTGTGCACGACCGGCGTCGCGGTGCCGGAAGCGAGCTGGGTCATGCAGCCGATGTTGCCGGTGGCGACCACGGCGGGCGCGGTCGAGGCGATGTTGGCCAGCTTGCGGTCGCGCAGGCGGGTGGCCAGGTCCGGCTGCAGCAGGTTGTAGGTGCCGGCCGACCCGCAGCACAGGTGGCCCTCGGCCGGCTCGGACACGGCGAATCCCGCCGCCGCCAGCAGCGCCTTGGGCGCCTCGCGCACCCGCTGGCCGTGCTGCAGCGAGCAGGCGGCGTGGTAGGTGACGCGCATCGGCGGCAGCTCGACCCGCGGCGCCAGCCCCAGCCCCTCCATCACCTCCGACACGTCGCGCGTCAGGGCCGAGACGCGGGCCGCCTTGTCCGCCCAGGCCGGCTCGCCGCGCAGCATGAAGCCGTAGTCCTTGACGGTCGTGCCGCAGCCCGACGCGTTGATGACGATGGCGTCCAGCCCCTCGCCCTCGATCTCGCGGGTCCAGGCGGCGACGTTGGCACGTGCGCGCACCAGGGCGGGATGCTCGCGGCCCATGTGGTGGACGAGAGCGCCGCAGCAGCCGGCCCCCTTCGCCACCACCACCTCGCAGCCATGGCGGGTCAGCAGGCGGACGGTCGCCTCGTTGATCGCCGGGTCGAGCACCGGCTGCGCGCAGCCCTCCAGCAGCGCCACCCGCTTGCGCCGCGGGCCGACCGCGGGGAACACCCGCGGCCCCTCCCAGGGCGACGGCCCGGGCAGGTCGCGCGGCGCCAGGCGGAACAGCGCCCCCAGCCGTCCCGGCAGCCGCCGGCCGACCGGCGCGGCCAGGGCCGCACCTGCCAGGGCCAGGCGGAACACGGTCGGCCGGGGCAGGACGAAGGCGAGCACGGCCCGCAGCGCCCGGTCGTGCCAGGCGCGCTTGCCTGTCTCCTCGACATGGCGGCGGGCATGGTCGACCAGGTGCATGTAGTGGACGCCCGACGGGCAGGTCGTCATGCAGGACAGGCAGGAGAGGCAGCGGTCGATGTGCGGCACCACGTCCTCGGTCGCCGGCCGCTCGTTCTCCAGCATCTCCTTGATGAGGTAGATGCGCCCGCGCGGGCTGTCGCGCTCGTCGCCGAGCAGGACATAGGTCGGGCAGGTCGCGGTGCAGAAGCCGCAATGGACGCAGGCGCGGAGGATCCTGTCCGCCTCGGCGATGTCCGGGTCGGCCAGCCGGGCGATGGAGAAATGCGTCTGCATGGGGTCCGCTCGCCGGATCTAGAGGTCGGGGGCCATCCGCCCGGGATTGAGGATGCGGCGGGGGTCGAAGCCGTCCTTCACCCGGCGGGCCAGCGCCGCCAGCCCGTCGGGCTGCGGATGGAAGGGGGCCACGACCGCGCGCACCGGCTCCGGCGCCCGCACCAGGGTGGCATGGCCGCCCGCCGCGTCGACGGCGCGGCGGATGACGGCGGCGCCGGCATCGCCGGTCGCGGCGACCGCCAGCCAGACGAGGCCGCCGCCCCAGTCGAACAGGCACTCGGCCGGCAGGTCGCGGGCGATGGCTTCCACCACGCCCGGCCCGGCCATCGGCGCGACCGACAGGCGCCACAGCGCGGCGTCGGCGTCCGGCAGCAGCCGGGCGACGTCGCGGACCTCCGCCCACAGCCGGGACGACCGCGACGAATGCAGCTCCTCGACCGGGCCGCGCAGGCCGAGCAGCTCGCGCAGTGCCGCGCAGCGCACCGCGACCGAGGGTTCCGGGCCTTCGATGCGCACCGCGGTCACCGCCGCCCCGGCCGCGCGGACGAAATCGACGGCCGAGCGGGCGGCCACCGGCGCCGGCAGGTGTGCGGCCGAGACCACCTCGTGCGGGCTGCCGAGGGCGGCCGCCATCGCCGACGCGGCCGACGCCGCATCGAGCCCGAAGACCAGGATGGTGCGCGCCTTCTCCGGCACCGGCAGCACCTTGAAGGTGACGGAGTGCATGACGGCGAGCGTCCCGTGCGACCCGGCCAGCAGCTTGCACAGGTCGTAGCCGGTGACGTTCTTCACCACCCGGCCGCCGGCCTTGAAGGCCTCGCCGCGGCCGCTCACCGCGCCCACCCCCAGAAGATGGTCGCGGGCCGCCCCGGCCTTGATCCGCCGCGGCCCGGCGAGGTTGGTCGCCAGCACCCCGCCGATGGTCTGCTCGCCGGCCGGGCGGCCGTAGAGCGGGCCATAGTCCGGCGGCTCGAAGGCCAGCATCTGGCCCTGCGCCTTCAGCTCGGCCTCGATCGCCGCCAGGCGGGTGCCGGCGCCGGTCGCCATGACCAGTTCCGCCGGCTCGTAGAGGGTGACGCCGGCCAGCCGCGACAGGTCGAGCGTGGTCGCGGTCTGCATCGGCCGGCCGAGCCCGCGCTTGGTGCCGGCGCCGACGACCTCGAGCGGGGTGCCGTCGGCCAGCGCCGCCGCCACCATCTCCGCCAGGCGGCCCGCATCGTCCGGGGCGAGGATCATCAGAAGCGCGGCAGGTCGGGAAAGGGCAGCTTGCCGCCGGAGACGTGGAGCCGTCCCAGCTCCGCGCAGCGATGCAGCGTCGGGAAGACCTTGCCGGGGTTGAGCAGTCCCTGCGGGTCGAAGGCGCATTTCAGCCGCTGCTGGTGGGCGAGATCGACCTCGCTGAACATGGCGCCCATCAGGTCGCGCTTCTCCACCCCCACGCCATGCTCGCCGGTCAGGACCCCGCCCACCTCGACGCACAGGCGCAGGATGTCCGAGCCGAAGGCCTCCGCCCGTTCCAGCTCGCCCGGCCGGTTGGCGTCGTAGAGGATGAGCGGATGCAGGTTGCCGTCGCCGGCATGGAAGACGTTGGCGACGCGCAGTCCGTACTGCCCTTCCATCTCCCGCATGCGCGACAGCACCAGCGGCAGGCGGTGGCGCGGGATCGTCCCGTCCATGCAGTAATAGTCGGGGCTGATGCGGCCGACCGCCGGGAAGGCGGCCTTGCGCCCGGCCCAGAAGGCGAGCCGCTCCGCCTCGCTCTCGCTGATGCGCAGGGTGACCGAGCCGCAGCCGCGCGCGATCGCGGCCACCCGGTCGATCAGGTGGTCGACCTCGGCCGCCGGCCCGTCCAGCTCGACGATCAGCAGCGCCTCGACGTCGCGCGGGTATCCAGCATGGACGAAATCCTCGGCGGCGTGGATCGCCAGCCGGTCCATCATCTCCATGCCGCCCGGGATGATGCCGGCGGCGATGGTGGCGGCGACGCAGTCGCCCGCCTGCTCGCTGGTCGGGAAGCCGATCAGCAGCGCGCGCGCCGTCGCCGGCTTGGGCAGGATGCGCACGGTGACCTCGGTCACCACGCCGAGCAGCCCTTCCGAGCCGATCACCACCCCCAGCAGGTCATAGCCCTCGGCATCGAGATGGCGTCCGCCCAGGCGGATCACCTCGCCGTCGATCGTCACGATCTCGACGCCCAGCACGTTGTTGGTGGTGAGCCCGTACTTCAGGCAGTGCACCCCGCCCGAATTCTCGGCCACGTTGCCGCCGATGGTGCAGGCGATCTGGCTCGATGGATCCGGCGCATAATAGAAGCCCAGATGGGCCACCGCCTGGGAGATGCCGAGGTTGGTCACGCCCGGCTGCACCACCGCGCAGCGGTTGTCCTGGTCGATCGCCAGCACGCGGTTGAACCGGGCCATGCCGAGCAGGACGCCGTCGGCGAGCGGCAGGGCGCCGCCCGACAGCGACGTGCCGGCGCCGCGCGGCACCACCTTGACCGCATGGGCGTTGCACCAGCGCAGCACGGCCGCCACCTGCGCGGTCGTTTCCGGCAGGACGACGACCAGCGGCAGCTGGCGATAGGCGGTGAGCCCGTCCGACTCGTAGACGCGCATGCCCTCGGCGCGATCGATCACCCCGCCGGGCACGATCTCCCGCAAGGCCGACACGATCTCGTCCCGCCGCGCCAGCGTGGCGCGGTCCGGTTCGGGCATCAGCATGAACGACCCCTCCCAAGCCCCTGCCAGGACGCGATGCCTGTCAGGATGCCGCCCCCTTGTCGCGGGGCCGGCCTTTCCCTCAAGGTATAGGCCTGCCGCGCCGGGTCAAGCACGGGAATCGGGTCACGCGCGGGCGCGGCCGGACGGCCCTCGCCCGCGACCGGCGGATCAGCCCTGGCGGGCCTTGAAGCGCGGGTTGCTCTTGTTGATGACGTAGACGCGCCCCTTGCGCCGCACGACGCGGCAGTTCTTGTCGCGCTTCTTCATCGACTTCAGAGAGTTGACGACCTTCATCGGAACATCCTCGAGGCCCGCGCACCGGCGGGCGGAAAAGAGCGGCGGACCATAGTGATGCCCCCCGGCCAAGTCAACGACCGGACGGCGAACCGACGGCGACCGGCCGGGAAAAGCGGAACCGAGGCTCGATTCCGCCCCTCCGCGGCGGTGGCGAAGCGCTCCTGTAGCGACTAGATAGCTGTATGTCGAATCCCCTGCATCGAGCGGCCATGCGTTTCCTCCCCCAGCCGACCATCGTGGCGGCCCTCCTGTCCCTCGCCGCAGCCGGGCTCGCGACGCCCGCCGCGGCCCAGCAGCGCGGCCAGGCCCCGGCGCCGGCCGCGGCGCCGCAGACCTTCGGCAGCTGGGAGCGCGGCTGCGAGCGCGCCGGGCGGACCGAGCTGTGCTCGCTGCGCCAGTTCGTCGCGCCCAAGGAGAACCCGCGCCAGCCGATCATGGCCGTGGCGATCGGCCGGCTGACCCCGGACCGCAAGATGACCCTGGTCATCAAGCTGCCGGCCCAGATCGACCGCAACGCCGGCATCGGCTTCCGCATCGACGACACCGCGGTCACCCCGATCCCGATCCAGAACTGCGACGGCGGCGCCTGCACCGCGGCCATCACGCTCGACGAGGAGCTGCTGAAGAGGCTGCGCGCCGGGAGCCAGCTGGTGGTCGCCTTCCGCGCCCCGCAAGGCGCCGCCGCCGCCCTGCCGGTATCCCTGCAGGGGCTGACCCGCGGCCTGGCCTCCCTGCGATGAGCCGCAGCACCCGCTTCGGCGGGTGGGCCGGCCTCTGCCTGCTGGCGCTGGCCGGGGCGGGCCCGGCCCAAGGTCAGGCCCAGGGTCAGGTGCCGTCCGCCGAGGTCCTGTCCCGCCTGCTCGGCCCGCTCGCCAGCCAGGGCGTGGTCGGCCGGGCCGGCGACTGGACCATGGCGCTGGCCGACGACGCCTATGTCCTGGCCAACCCGGGCGCGCCCTATGGCGCGCGCTTCGTGTCCATCCCGGCCCCCGCGGGGCCTCTCTCGCTTGCCGCCGAAGTGCGCAGCGAACCCGGCAACGCGGCCGCCGACGCGCTGGTCGGCGCCGGGCTGCTGTTCGACGTCCAGGGCGCCGGCGCAGCCCGCCGCTTCGCCCTGGTCCTGGTCGAGCGGTCGGGCGAGATCGGCCTCTTCCGCAGCGATGCCAAGGGCCTGAACCGGGTCGAGACCCGCAAGCTGCCGGGCGCCACCGGCTTCGTCCGCCTGGCGGTGGCCGAGGAGGCGGGCCAGATCGTCATCACCGCCAACGGCATCCGCGTCGCGGGCGCGCCCGTGGCGCCGACCGCCGGCACCCGCGTCGGCATCGCCGCCGTCGGCCCCGGCCGCTTCGCCTTCCGCGGCGTGCGCCTGGGCATCGAGCCGGACGCGGCCGCCGCCGCCCCCCAGAGATTCGGCCGGGTGGAGGCGCGCCTGCCCGCCGCCTGGTCCGCCAGCCTGTCCGATGCCGGCACCTGGAGCGCGCGCGGGCCGGGCGGCGCGCACGTCGCCTGGTGGCCCTTCCGCCGCAGCGGAACGCTCGACGACGACGGCCGCGCGGCCCTGCTGGAACAGCTGGTCCGGGCCGAGACCCCCGACCTGCGCCCGGGACCGGTCGAACGCCGCGCCGGCGCCGTGACGGCCCCCCTGGTCCGCGACGGGCTTCCGGCGGGCCGCGCCGTGCTGCATGCCGCCCCCGGCCCCGACGGCGCGACGGTCGGGCTCTTCGCGCTGGCGACCGCCGGGCGCTGGGACGGCGCGCGCGCGACCGAGGCCGCGGCGCTGCTGGCGGCCCCCCGCCTGGTCGGGCCGCCGCCCGCGATCCGCCCGGCCGCCGCGCGCACCTATCGCTGGGCCGACCCAGCCGGCGGCTTCTCGGCGGAACTGCCGCAGGGCTGGACGGTGACCGGCGGAACCCAGCCCGGGCGCGACGATTCCCCCACCTGGATCGTCAACCTGACCGCGCCCGACGGCGCCACCCGGGTCTTTCTGGGCGATCCCGAACTGCCGCTGTTCCTGTTGCCGACGGAACGGCTCAAGGCGGCCGGCGTCGAGGAGGGGGCCGCCTTCCGCCATGGCGACGGCACGCCGGTGCTGGTTGCCCGCCTGATGCCGGGCCTGGGCTTCGCCGAGGTGCACGCCATGCGCCTGCTGGCCGGACGCTGCACGGACGAGCCCAAGGCCGAGTATCGGCGGCGCCGCCTCGACCTGGCGCCGGCCCTGGCGCTCGCCCTGCTGCCGGCGCCGCCCGGCGGCGAACTGGAGAGCGGCGAGGTCGCCATGTCCTGCACCGGCAAGGAAGGGCCCATCGCCGCCTATGTGCTGGCGGGCACCGACGGCAACCCGCGGGGCTCGCGCGGCACCGGGGCCTGGTCGGCGCCGGTGGTGCTGGGCTTCGTCGCCCCGCGCGACGCGGTGCCGGCGGCGCTGGGCGCGCTCGGCACGCTCGTGGCGAGCATCGCCCCGACCTCGACGGCCCTGCTCGGCCGCACCGAGGATGCGGGCGCCCGCTCCGAGGCCGCGGCCCAGGTGTCGGCCGCCGTCAGCGGCAGCTGGTGGGCGAGCCACGGCCCGCGGATACCCGAGCCGAAGCCGATCGCGACCTTGCCCGGCGACCCGGCCCGACCGGTCGAGGGCGACCGCCTGCAGCGCTGGTTCCCGGAAGGCCCCGGGCCTGGCGCCGGCCTGGACTGGCGGGCCCTGCTGGCGCCCTGACCGGCGCCGTCTAAGGTCGCCAGATGCCGTCGACGCGGTCGAAGGTGCCGGCGCGGGCATCGCCGCCGGCCGGCACGATCCGGTGCTTGGCCAGCTTGTTGGAGGCGGTGCGCGGCAGGGTGTCGGCGAAGGCGTAGTAGCGCGGGATCTTGAAGCGGGCGAGGTTCGCCTCGCAATGGGCGATCACCGTGCGCAGCAGGGCCCGGTCGTCGGCGCCCTCCGGCGCCCGCTCGATGGTGATGCGGACCTCTTCGCCGCGGGTGTCGTCCGGCACGGAAGTCACGGCGGCGTCCACCACCCCCGGCAGCTGGCGCACGACGCTCTCGATCTCGACCGCCGCGATGTTCTCGCCCGCGCGCCGGATCATGTCCTTGATGCGCCCGACGATATAGTAGAAGCCGCGCTCGTCCCGGCGGGCCAGGTCGCCGGTGCGGAACCATTCGCCGTCGAAGGAGGCGGCCGTCGCCTCGGGCTTGTTGACGTAGAGCCGCAGCATCGACGGGCCGGCGATCTGCAGCTCGCCGCTGTCGCCGGTCGCCACCTCGCGCCCCTCGGGGTCGCAGATGCGGGCCCGGCGGAACAGCGACGGGGCACCGATCGAGCCGGATCCCACCATGTCCTCCACCTCGAACGGCATGAAGGTGCCGGGGCCGACCTCGGTCATGCCGAAGATCTCGCGCCCGCGGACCGCGAAGCGGCGCTCCAGTTCCCGGTGGCCGTCGCGGCTGAAGGCGGCCATGGCCACCTCCATCAGCTGGGTGCGGTTGTCGTCGAAGGCGCCCGGCTGCTTCAGCACCACCTCCGGGAAGACGCACCAGTTGGCGCCCAGCTCCTTGATCCAGCCGATGAAGCGGGTGGCACTCGGCCGCTCGGCCATGTAGAGCGTGGCACCGATGTTGAGCGCCGTCAGCAAGAGGAACTGGGCGTTCATGTAGAAGAAGAGGTTCTGGACCAGCAGCCGGCGCACCGGCGAGACGGTGCGCGCGCTGGCCGACCGGCACAGGACCAGCCAGTAGCTCTGCGGCAGCAGGCAGCCCTTGGGCAGGCCGGTCGTGCCCGACGTGTACTGGATGCTGACCGGGTCGTCGCCGCAGACCGGCTCGTCCGGGGTGAAACCGTCGCGCGCGGCGGCCATCAGGGCACCCCAGTCGCGGGTGCCGGCCACCGGCGAGGGGCCGACCGCGACGATCCGGTCGTCGCTCAGGCCGGCCGGCCGCTCGGGTGCTGCCAGGAACGTCGGCAGGCAGGTGCCGTCGACGATGGCGAACCCCGCCTCCGCATCGGTCAGGGCGTAGGCGATCTCGCGCGGGGTGTAGCCGTTGTTGACCGGGATCATGGTGGCACCGAGCCGCGCCAGCGCCAGCCAGGCGACCGGGTACTCGATCCGGTTCGGCAGCATGACGGCGACCCGGCTGCCGCGGCGGACGCCTAGCGCCCGCAGCGCGTTCGCCGCCCGGCCGGCCGCACGGTCGAGGCCGGCATAGGTCAGCTGCTGGCCGCGCTCGAAGAAGACGATCGCCAGCCGGTCCGGGTCGCGCCGGGCGGCGGCCGCGACCAGGTCCCCGATGGTGGCGTGGAACGGCTCCTGCTCGATGCGGCGCAGGCGTTCCTGGACACGGGCGACGACCGGGTGCATCAGTCGAGCCCGAGCAGGCGCGCGGCGTTGCCGTGCACCCATTTCTCGACCACGTCCGGCTTCAGCGGCAGGGCGCGGACCTCGTCGAAGGCGCGCCCGATCGGCTGCAGCGGGTGCGAAGTGCCGAACACGATCTGGTCCTGGAGGATCGAGTTGCCGTACCTGACCAGCGGCTCGTAGCCGGAATCCTCGGCCTCCAGGTACTTCGGCCGCACCGCCGAGACGCCGATGAAGACGTTCCGGTGCCGCCAGGCGACGCCGATCAGCTCCTGGACCCAGGGCCAGCCCGGCGGGGCGGCCACCACCCGCAGCTCCGGGAAATGCACCATCACCTCGTCGAGCAGGATCGGCCGGCCATGCTCCATCAGGCATTCGGTCGAGAAGTTGATGCTGGAATGCACCGTCACCGGGATGTCGAGCTCGATGCACTTGGCATAGAGCGGGTAGAGCTTCTTGTCGTTGATCGCGATCTTGTGCTCGAAGCACTGCAGGTTGAGCCCGCGCAGCCCCAGCTCCTTCACCGCGAACTCCAGCTCGCGGATGGCGGCCATGCCCTTGTGCGGGTCGACGCCGGCGAAGCCGAGGAAGCGCGGGCCGTAGTCGCGGCAGAAGCCGGCGACGAACTCGTTGCTCGTCTTGTGGCCGAAGGTGGTCTCGGTGTCCTTGGCGCGGACCACGACGTGCCGGGCGCCGACCGCGTCGTAGGCCGCCAGGTAGGCCGCCATCTTGTCGTCGCCCGACGCCTCCTGCTCGGCCGCCGCCGCCTCGCTCGACCGGTAGACCCGGCGATAGTTGGACAGGTGGCTGGCCCGGACACCGAAATCCGGCAGGGGCGGGCGGCTGGAGAAGTCAATGACCATCGGCGACTCGGGGGGAGGTTGGGGCGGGGCGGCCCGCCGGCGCGGGCGGACGGCCGACGATAGGCGCCGCGGCCGGGCCGCGGAAATGCCGATTGCGCATGTCGTCTTTACCGGGCGGAATGAGCCCACCTCCGCCGCCTGTCCCCGCCGCCCGTGGGGTCATTGCCTTTGATCGGCCGATCGGGGATGATTTTTCCCTGGCACGACATTCGCAAAAAGCCCTCCGCACCGGCCCAGGCACCGGGCGGTGCCGGAACCGACCGAAGGAGCAACGGCGTGGCATACGAGAAGATCGAGACGCGCGCGGCGTGGAAAGGGTCCGAGATCGACTACCGGACCGAGATGATGCACCGCTTCACCGACGACGAGGTGGCGGAGATCGACGGTGCCCTGAAGGCCTGCGGGGCGCTCGACATCCCCGAGATCACCCAGGAGACCTTCGCCCTGCCGACCATGGCGGCGAAGATGGCGGCGCTCCGCGACGAGCTGCTGGACGGGCGCGGCGTGGTGCTGATGCGCGGATTTCCCCGCCATCGCTACTCCGCCGACGAGATGGCGCGGGTCTATATCGGGCTGGGCGCCCATCTGGGCCAGCCGATCGCCCAGTCCTGGCAGGGCCAGCTGCTCGGCAGCGTCATCGACATCAGCGACGTGGTCGAGAAGGTGCGCGGCTACAATGCCGGCGGCGGCCAGCATTTCCACATCGACGGCTCGGCCTGCGACATCGTCTCGCTGATGTGCCTGCGCGCGGCCAAGTCGGGCGGGGCGAGCCGCATCGTCAGCGTGGCCGGCCTCTACAACTACTTCGTGGATGAGCGCCCGGACCTGCTCGACGTGCTGACCCGCGGCTACTACCACCGCAACCACGAGCTCGACGCCAGGTACTCGCTGTTCCCGCCGCAGAGCGAGGAGCGCATCCCGGTCTTCGCCGAGAGCGACGGGCGCATCAGCTGCGTCATCGACACCGGCTGCCTGCGCTACGCGGTGCATTACGGCGGCGTCACCCTGACCCCGGAGGAGATCGCGGCCTACGACGAGCTGCAGCGCGTCGCCAAGACCGAGGAATACTACCTGGACATGAATTTCGAGGAGGGGGACATTCAGTTCCTCAACAACCGGGCGATCATGCATGGCCGCACCGACTACGAGGACCATGACGACATCGCCCGGCGGCGCCACATGCTGCGCCTGTGGCTGCATGTGCCGGAATGGCCGCGCCGGCCGGACAACCAGATCTTCATGAACCTGGCCGACTGCCAGCACTGGGCCAAGCGCCGCACGCCCTTCATGGACATGCCGACCCAGTACCTGTCGACGCTGGCCGCCCAGCAGGAAGAGCGCCGCCAGGCGCAGACGGTGATGGCCAGGCAGGCGCCCTCGCAACGCTACCGCAGCGCCGCCGACTGGCAGCCGGAACCGGCCCAGGCGGGCTGACGGCGGACGAAATCGACCAAGAACGACCTGCCGGAAGGTGGGCGCGAACGACAAACCCCGAACAGACGAGGCAACCGATGAGCGAGCGCGACGACGATCCCGCCGGCGGCGGACAGGTGGACCCCATCCTCTCCCGCCTGGTCCTGCCGCGGCGGCACTTCCTCGGCATGGCGGCACTGGGCGGGCTGGCCGCGGCGCTGCCGGCCGCCCCCGCCGCGTTCGCCCAGGGCGGCCCGCCGCCCAAGGGAACCCGCAAGGGCCAGATCGTGGTCGGCCTGTCCCAGGAGCCGACCGTCTTCAACCCGCTCCGGGCGCGGATCGAGGTCGATGACGGCGTCCACCTGAACCTGTTCAGCCCGCTCTGGTCGCTCGACGCCAAGGGCAACCTGGTGCCCCAGCTCGCCGCCGAGATTCCCAGCGTCGAGAATGGCGGCCTTTCCGCCGACGGCCTGACCTGGAAGATCAAGCTGCGGCCGGGCGTCACCTGGCACGACGGCACGCCCTTCACCGCCGAGGACGTGAAGTACACCATCGAGCTGATCCAGAAGCCGGACTTCCCGGCGATGAGCCGCAACGGCCACAACCTGGTGCGCGATATCCAGGTGACGAGCCCGACCGAGATCAGCTGGAAGATGGAGCGGTTCTTCGCCCCCTACTTCTCGATCGTCGCCTGGACCATGATCGTGCCCAAGCACATCCTGGGCGCGGGCGGCGACCCCAAGGATTCGCCCTTCAACAACAAGCCGATCGGCACCGGGCCCTTCAAGTGGGGCGAGCGGCGGCCGGGCGACTATCTGCTGCTGGAGGCCAACGACAAGTTCTATGGCGACGGTCCCCATGTCGAGCGCCTGATCTTCAAGTACATCCCGGACCTGATCGTCCTCAAGACGCAGTTCATGACCGGGGCGGTCGACGCGGTCGGCATCCAGGGCATCACCCCGGACAATTTCGAGGAGGTCAGCCGGGTCAAGACGGTCAAGCTGTTCCGCGCCCCGATGCCGTTCCTGGAGAGCTTCTCGCTCAACAACGGGCGGCCGCAGTTCCAGGAGCTGGCCGTCCGCCAGGCGCTCTATCTGGCGCTCGACAAGGAAACCATCATCCGCGACATCTACTACGGCGCCCACCGGCCGACGGAGACCTACCTGCCGCAGCAGTCCTGGGCCTACAACCCCGACCTGCCCAAGCACAAGTACGACCCCGCCCAGGCGAAGAAGCTGCTGGACGATGCCGGCTGGAAGCCGGGTGCGGGCGGCGTGCGCGAGAAGAACGGGGTGAAGCTGGAATTCTCCAACTCCACCACCGCCGGCAACCACCTGCGCGAGCAGATGCAGCAGTTCATCCAGCAGAGCTGGCGGCCGATCGGCGTGTCCATGTCCATCAAGAACTTCCCGCCCGCGGTCATGTGGGGCGACTACTGGCGCAAGAGCGAGTGGGATTCGGTCGTCGTCGGCTCCGTCTTCGGCGTCGGTTCGGACCCCGACGTCAGCGACCGTCTGGGCAGCTGGGCCATCCCCGTCAAGACCGGAACCGGCGCCAATACCATGCAGTACAGCAACGCCGAGGTGGATGCGCTGCTCAAGGAAAGCGTCGGTCTGGTCGACCGCGAGAAGCGAAAGTCCAACTATTACAAGGTCCAGGCGCTGTTCCGGAACGACCTGCCGCTCCTGCCGATCTACCAGCCCAACCAGACCGAGGGGACGAAGGTCAACCTGATCGGCTACCAGCCGAACGTGAACTATCGCTCCAACTGCTGGAACATCCATACCTGGTACTGGGCGAGCTGAGGCCCGCTGCCGGCCCGGTCGCGGCGCAGGGTGCCGCGGCCGGGCCCCGCTTCCCGGTTCGGCCCGGCCGACGCCGAACACCCTTTGCGCGGCACACGGAATCATGGTGCTGTCGGCTGCATGAATGTCCGCCAGCTTGAAGTTCTGCGCACCATGATCCGCACCGGCTCGGTCAGCGAGACCGCGCGGCGCCTCGGCATCTCGCAGCCGGCCGCCAGCAAGATCCTGGGGGCCATCGAGCACGACCTGGACATGACCCTGTTCAGCCGCGCCGGCGGCCGGCTGCACGTCACCCGCGAGGCCCAGGAGCTGTTTCCGGAGATCGAGCGGATCTTCGGCGACATGGCGACGTTCGAACGGCGCGCGGCCGAGCTGCGCGAGGGCCGCGCGGGCGAGGTGCGCATCGCCGCCGCCCCGGTGCTGGGCACGCTGCTGCTGCCGACGGCGATCCGCCGCTTCGCCGCCGACCGTCCCGGCGTGCGCTTCGATGCGCAGGTCCTGCCGACGCCGGAGATCATCGAGCTGGTGCGGGCCAACCGGGTCGACCTGGCGTTGGTCCAGGCGGTGCAGGACGACACGCTGACGATCGCGGCCCGGCTTTGCGTCGGCCGGGTCGTCTGCGTTCTGCCGCCGGACCATCGCCTGGCGACCCGCCCGTCGGTCAGGGTCGCCGAACTGGCCGGCGAGCGCATCATCACCTTCTATCCCAACGCGCCCACCGGCAACCGCATCCGCGAGGCATTCCGGAATGCCGGCCTGGTGCTGGAGAGCGTCGTCGACAGCAACCAGACCTTCCTGGCCGCCTCCCTGGTGCGCTATGGCGTCGGCATCGCCCTGGTCGATTCCCCCTTCCCATTCCAGGAATACATGGCCGACCTGGTCGTCATCCCGCTCGAGCCCGAGATCCGCTTCCCGCTGAACGCGCTCTGCTCGCGTCTGCGTCCGCTGACGCCGGCTGCCGAGGCCTTCGCGCACCTGCTCGCGACCGTCGCGGGCGAACTGGCCGAGAGCCATCCCGGCATCTTCCCGCCCGATCCTGCATAGCCTTTCCGCACCGGCACGCCGTTGTCGGCGGCGCGCGTTGCGCGCTAGGCTGCCGCATCGCAACAGACGTTCGGGGGCCGGGGTCTCATGCATCGCATCGGTGTCGATATCGGGGGCACCTTCACCGACTTCGCCCTGTTCGACGCCGATGGCGGGCGGATGGCGATCCACAAGCAGCTGACCACGCCGCGCGACCCCTCGGCCGCCGTGCTCGACGGGGTGGCGCGGCTGCTGGCCGACAACGGGGTCGCCATCGCCCAGGTCGGTGACATCGTCCATGGCACGACGCTGGTCACCAACGCGGTGATCGAGCGGCGCGGCGCGGTCACCGGCATGCTGGTCACCGCCGGCTTCCGCGACATCCTCGATATGGGCTACGAGAGCCGCTACGACCTCTACGACCTCAGGCTCAAGTTCCCGCCGCCGATCGTGCCCAGGCGCCTGCGGGCCGAGGTCGACGAGCGCATCCGCGCCGACGGCAAGGTCGAGCGCAAGCTCGACCGCCAGTCGGTGCTGGACGCCGTCGCCCGCCTCAAGGCCGAGGAAGGGATCGAGGCGCTGGCGGTGTGCCTGCTGCACTCCTACCTCAACCCCGCCCACGAGGACGCGATCCGCAAGCTGGTCGCCCGCCAGTTCCCCGACCTCTACGTCTCCACCTCGGCCGACGTCTTCCCCAACATGCGCGAGTTCGAGCGCTGGACGACGACCACCGTCAACGCCTTCACCCAGCCGATGTTCGACCGCTACCTGCGGCGGCTGGAGGACGGGCTGGCCGAGCAGGGGTTCGGCGGCCGCGTCTACATCATGACCTCGAGCGGCGGCACGGTGACGACCGAGACCGCCCGGCGCTACCCGGTGCGGGCGCTGGAATCGGGGCCGGCCGCGGGCGCGCTGATGTCGGCCCACCACGGCCGCAACCTGGCGATCGACGACGTGCTGGCCTTCGACATGGGCGGCACCACCGCCAAGGGCGCCCTCATCCGCCACGGCCAGCCGCTCAAGAAATACATGATGGAGGTGGCACGGGTTCACGACTTCAAGCGCGGCAGCGGCCTGCCGGTGCGCATCCCGGTCATCGACATGATCGAGATCGGCGCCGGCGGCGGCAGCCTGGCCGCGATCGACGACCGCGGCCTGCTGCGGGTCGGCCCGAAGAGCGCCAGCGCCGACCCCGGCCCCGCCTGCTACGGCCGCGGCGGCGAGGGCGCCACCCTGACCGACGCCAACCTGGTGCTGGGCTATCTCGACGCCGGCTTCTTCCTGGGCGGGGCCATGCGTCTCGACCGCAAGGCGGCGGAGAAGGCGATCCGCGCCGCCGTCGCCAAGCCCCTGTCGCTGACGCTGGCGCGGGCCGCCTGGGGCATCCACGAGATCATCAACGAGGACGTGGCCCGCGCCTTCCGCATCCATGCCTCCGAGCGCGGCTTCGACTATCGCAGCGCCAGCATGGTCGCCTTCGGCGGCTCCGGCCCGGTCCACGCCATGGCGATCGCCCGCAAGCTGAAGATCCCGCGCGTCATCTTCCCGGTCGGCGCCGGCGTCATGTCGGCGCTCGGCCTGCTGGCGAGCCCGCTGTCGTTCGAGGTCGCGCGCTCGCGCCGCGTCCATGTCGCCGACCTGGACGGCGCGGCCTTCGCCGAGCAGTTCGGCCGGCTGGTCGACGAGGCGTCGGGCTACCTGCGCCGGGCCGGGGTGGCCGAGGACGACATCCGCGTCACCCTCCGGCTCGACATGCGCTACCAGGGCCAGGGCCACGATATCGAGGTGACGCTGCCCGACGCGCGTGCGACCGAGGCCCTGTTCGCCGACCTGCCGCGCCTCTTCGCCGCCGCCTATGCCGAGACCTACCTCGTCAGCTTCCTGGAGGAGCCGATCGAGATCATCAACTGGAAGGTCGAGGCGGCGGGCCCCGCCCCGGGGTTCGGCGCCGGCTACAGTCTGGGTGAGCCGCCGTCGGGCGATGCCGCGGCCGCGCTCAAGGGCACCCGCCGGGTCTATTTCGGCGAGACCGGCGACTATGCCGCGATCCCCGTCTACGACCGCTACCAGCTGGCGCCCGGCACCCGCATCGCCGGACCGGCGGTGGTCGAGGAGCGCGAATCGACCTGCATCATTGGCCCCGGCGACCGGGCCGAGGTCGACCGCCACTACAACCTCGTCGCCGAGCCGGCGCAGTAGGAGACCGACCATGGCCAAGCGCGCGCAGGAAGGCTTCGACGCCGTCAGCCTCGGCATCCTCTGGGACCGGCTCATCTCCATCACCGACGAGATCGTCTCGACGCTCGTCCGCAGCTCCTTCTCGACCATCGTGTCGGAGAGCTACGACCTGTCCTGCGTCGTGCTCGACGCCGAGGCGAACTCGATCGCCCAGGGCACCATGAGCGTGCCGATCTTCATCGCCAGCGCCCCCGTCACCGCCCGCCACATGCTGGACCGCTTCCCGCCGGAGACGCTGAAGCCGGGCGACGTGCTGTTCACCAACGACCCGTGGCTCGGCACCGGCCACCTGTTCGACGTGACCCTGCTGCGGCCGGTGTTCCGCCATGGCCGCATCGTCGCCTACACCATGAGCATCACCCACCTGCCGGACATCGGCGGCATCGGCTTCGGCTCGTCGGCGACCGAGATCTACCACGAGGGGCTGCGCTTCCCGATCTGCAAGCTGGCCGAGGAGGGCCGGGTCGACGAGCGCCTGATCGAGATCATCCGCACCAACGTGCGGGTGCCCGAGCAGGTGGTGGGCGACCTGATGGCCAACGTCGCCTGCAACGAGGTCGGCGGCCGCCAGGTCCTGGAATTCATGGACGAGTACGGCATCGAGGACCTGGGGCCCTTGTCGCGCGCCATCCGCGACCATGCCGAGCGCGCCATGCGCGAGCGCATCCGCACCACGCTGAAGCCCGGCACCTACCGCAACCGGATCGAGCTGGAGGGGCTGGACGGGCCGATCCGCTTCCAGGTGCGCATCGAGATCGCGGGCGACCGGGTGCACCTGGATTTCGACGGCACGGGCCCCTGCGTGCGGGCCGGGATCAACGTGCCCTTCTGCTACACCCGCGCCATGTCGCTCTATTCGATCAAGACCCTGACCCTGCCGAGCATCCCCAACAATGGCGGCATGGCGGTGCCGATCACCGTGTCCGCGCCCAAGGGCTGCATCCTCGATGCCCAGCCGCCGTTCGCCACCGGCGGGCGGCACGCGATGGGGCACTTCGTGGTGCCGCTCATCTATGGCGCGCTCGCCAAGGCCGCACCCGACCGGGTGCAGGCCGATTCCGGCATGATGAACCTGGTCACCTTCCAGGGCCGGCACCGCCAGGGCCGCGGCGTCTCGACCATCTATTTCGCGGCCGGCGGCTATGGCGCGCTCGATGGCACCGACGGCGCGCCGACCGTGCCGCACCCGTCCAACATGGCGGTGGTCCCGGTCGAGATCTGGGAGAACATCACCAGCACCACCATCGAGCGCAAGGAGCTGCTGACCGACAGCGGCGGCACCGGGGAATGGCGCGGCGGCCTCGGCCAGGAGGTGGTGATCCGCAACGACAGCGGCTCGACCATGACCCTGCTGGGCATGGGCAACCGCACCCGGTTCCCGGCCAAGGGCGTCTTCAAGGGCGGCGACGGCACGATCCGCATGCATGCGATCGACGGCACCCCGATCAACGCCAAGGCCAGGGTCGAGCTGCCGGCCGGCGCCCGCCTGACCGTGCGCGAGGCCGGTGCCGGCGGCTTCGGCGACCCGGCCAGGCGCGCGCCCGAGCGCGTCCTGGCCGACGTCCGCGAGGGCTTCGTCAGCCCCAGGGCGGCCCTGCGGGACTATGGCGTCAAGGTCGACCTGAAGAAGGGGACGGCCGTTCGCGCCCCGAAGCCGGCGAAGAAGAAGACGGCCGGGTGAGCGGCGGGCAGACGGGAGCCGGGCCCCTACAGCCGCTCCCAGATGACGTTCTCTTCGTCCAGGCGGGCCTGCTCCAGGCCGCGGAAGTCGTGCACCGACACGACGCCCACGATCCGGCCGTCCTCGACGACCGGCAGGTGGCGAAAGCCGCCGTCGGACATCAGGCGCAGCGCCTCGATCGCGGTCGCGGCCGGCGGGATCGTGCAGGGCTCCGGCGTCATCACCTCGGCCAGTTCGGTGGCGCCGGGATGCCGTCCCTCGGCCAGGACCCGGCAGACCGCGTCGCGGCCGGTGAAGATGCCGCGCAGGCGGTGCGCGCCGTCGGCCACGAGAACGGCGCCCACTCCCCGGTCACGCATGCGCCGGCAGGCATCCGCCACCTTCGCATGCTGTCCGAGGACCAGCGGCTCGCGATTACGGACCATCTCGCTCAGATGACGCATCGTCATGGCATGGGCCTCCTTCCAGCGCGTTGCACAGGATGCGCCGTCCCTGCGATCGCGCCTTGAGGTGGATCAATTCCGGCGGGCGGGCCGCGGTCTGATCCAGATCAAGGCGGACTTCCGCCCTGGATGCTCTTCCTTGTCTTGCGTTCGCCCGGGCGGGCCACCGACACCGGCGACGACAGCCCCAGGAGGAGCAGGATGCGCGCACGGGACGTCATGACCAGGATCGTTCACACGGTCGCCCCCGACACCAGGATCGCCGACGTCGCCCGCCTGCTGGTGGAGCGGCATATCGGCGCCGTACCCGTCGTCGATGCGGCGGGACGGCTGGTCGGCATCGTCAGCGAAAGCGACCTGATCCGCCGCCCGGAGATCGGCACCGAACGCCATCCGTCGTGGCTGCTCAAATTCCTGTCCGACCCGCAGGCGCTGGCCGCCGAGTACGTCAAGACCCAGGGCCCGACCGCTGCGGCGGTCATGACCCGGGACGTCGTGACCGTGGGCGAGGATGCCCCGCTCGACGAGATCGCCGGGCTGATGGAATCGCGCGGCATCAAGCGCGTCGTCGTCGTCGAGCAGGGGCGGATCGCCGGCATCGTCAGCCGCGCCAACTTCGTCCAGGCGATCGCCACCCACGGCACGCTGGCCGCCCAGGAGGCCGCACCCGCGGCATCCGCCGATTCGGAACTCCGCGAACAGCTGCTGGAGAAGATCCGCCGCCAGCCCTGGTCGCAGGGTCCGGCCTTCAATGTCCTGGTGTCCGGCGGCGTGGCCCATCTGTGGGGCGCCGTGCGCAGCGAGGACGAACGACGCGCCATGGTGGTCGCGGCCGAGACCATGCCGGGCATCCGCGCCGTCGAAGACCATCTGGGCATCGTGCGCTGGAACTTCGGGGTCTGATGGGGCCCGGGCCCGCGGGCGCGCCCGAGATGCGCGGGCCCTGGCGCACCATCCTGTGGGACCGCAACGCCGGCGTCCACGTCGAATGGCGGACGGCCCCGCCCCTGCGGCTCCACGCGCCGCCGCTCCATCGCGCCGACTGCAACACCCCGGTCCTGACAGAAGGGGACCGGACCCTGGCGATGCCGGCCCATTTCGTGCCGATCGGACACAGCCACCGGCGGGTCGGCCACCCCCCTTTCCGGTTCGCAGCCCCGGGCGAGCCGGTCCGGATCGTCGACGATCCGGACCCCGGCGCGGGGAAATGGATCGAATCGCTCTGGCGGTCGCCGGACGGGGCGCTCTATGGCTGGTACCATTGCGAGGCGCCCGCCCCCTGCCCGCGGACCATCGCCGCCTATCGGATCGGCGCGCTCGTCTCCCGCGACGACGGGGCCAGCTGGCACGACCTGGGTCCGGTGCTGGCCCCGCAGCCGGACGAGCTGGACTGCACCTTCGACAATGGCTGGTTCGCCGGCGGCTTCGGCGACTTCACCGTGATCCCCGACCGGGCCGGGACCTTCTTCCTGATCCACCTGACCAGCTACCACGCCCTGGACGCGGCCCAGGGCATCGTGGTCGCCCGCTACCCGATCCGCGACCGTGACGCACCCGCCGCGGCGCTCGAATGGTGGACGGCGGACGGCTGGCAGCCGCGCCACCGATCCCTTCCCCAGCCGATCATCCGCCCGGCGCGGGGATGGCGGCATGCCGACCCGGACGCCCACTGGGGCCCGGCCGTCCACGAGAACAGCGACACCGGCGGCTTCGTCATGCTGCTCAACCGGACCTATGACGGCGACCGGACCCTGACGCAGCGTGCCGTGGAAGTGTCCTTCAACCGCGACGCCGGCGACCCCGGCGGCTGGACCCGACCGCGGGTGCTGGTCCGCGGCGCCATCTGGTACCCTGAGGCGATCGCGCCGCTGGGCAGCGACCGGCGGGGCGGCGGCACCATGCGCTTCTTCGTGTCGGGCTTCTCGGCCTGGGAGATCCGCTTCCATCGCGGCCCCCCGCCCGCCGGACCGGAGCCGGAGCCGGCCGCGTTCGACGAGGCGGACCTGGCGCGCCTGTTCGGCCCGCGCCAGCCCGACGGCGGCTTCGGGACCTGACTCTCATCGCGGCCTGACGGGCCGACGCCCCCGCGGTCAGCCCGGCCCTTCGCCGAAGCCGCGGCGGATCACCTCGATCGCCGGCCAGGCCGGGCGGATCTTCTCGCCGGCAGGGGCGCGGCCGCCGCTGTCGCGAACGAAGACGCGGCCATCGGCCGCCGGCTCCAGGCGCAGGGTGCGGCCGTAGAACGCCTCCAGCTCCCCATGGTGGGAGGCGGTGATCAGGGTCGCCGCCGGCAGCGCCTCGGCGATCACCTGCATCAGGGCCAGTTCGGCCGCGGTGTCGAGCGCCTCTCCCGGTTCCTCCAGGAAGATCCAGCTCGGCCGCTTCAGCAGGATCCGCGCGAAGCCGGCCCGCTGCCGCTGCGAGGGGTCGAGCTGGCGCATCCAGTCCCCCGGACTGTCGAGGCGGGGACCGAGATCGCCCAGGCCGACGCGGGCGAGCGCCTGGACGCAGGCCGCCTGGTCGAACATCCCCGGTTCGTCGGGGTAGGCCAGGATCGCGCGCAGCGTATCGGCCGGCAGGTGGAGGGATGCCGGCAGGAAGTGGATGGCGGCATCGTCCGGCAGCTCCACCCGTCCGCGCCCCCACGGCCACACCCGGGCAACGACCTTGAACAGCGCGCGCGCGAGCCGCGGGTCGCCCAGCAGCAGGACCCGCTCGCCCGGCCGGATCTCGGTCGATATTCCGGAGAACAGGATCCCGCCGTCGGCATCGGCGATGGTGAGGTCGATGAAGGTGAGCGAGCTGCCGCTCACCGCCGCGACATCGATCGCCAGCCCCGGACGCCCGACCTCGGCCCCGATCGTGTCCACCGCATGCTGGAGGACCAGCACCCGCTCCATCGACGCCACCGTCTCCGCCAGCCGCGGGAAGTTGTCGATGGGCCAGGACAGGGCCGCGGTGACCTGCTGGAAGGCCTGGGCCGTCTGCACCAATCCCCCCAGCGTAAGGTCGCCCGCGAGGTAGCGCGGGGCCGCGACCAGGATCGGGAACATCGCCGACATCGTCCCGTAGGCGGAGGTGAAGAGCGTCAGGCGGCGCAGGCCGCGGGTCTGGAGCCGCCAGGAGGCGACGATCGCCTGGAACAGGGCGCGCAGCCGCTGCCGCTCGTTGCCTTCGCCGGCCAGCAGGGCGATCGTCTCGGCCTGCTCGAGGTCGCGGAAGAGGCCCGACCGATAGCCCGCCTCGGCGCTCTGCCGCAGGTCGGTGACCTGGACGAGGGTGCGGCCGAGCAGGAAGGCCACCGCGACCCCGACCCCCGCATAGACGAAGGCCAGGCCGACCAGATACCCCGGCACCGCCAGATCGATCCCGCCCAGCGCCAGGCGGACGGTTCCGGACAGGCCCCAGAGGATGCTGACGAAGCTGCCGAGCAGCAGCACGCAGTAGAAGAGCGAGTTCGCCAGCTCGATCGACGCCTCGGTCGCCACGCGGATGTCGTCGGCGATCCGGGCGTCGGGGTTGCCGGGGGCGCCCGGCACGAGGGTCAGCTGGTGCTGGCGCCCGCGATCCAGCCAGCCGTCGCCCACCCGCATCGTCAGCCAGCGCCGCCAGGCCATCTGCAGGCGTCGCCGCGCCTCCAGGTGCGCCGCGTTCACGGCCATGGTGCCGGCCACGATGGCGGCGAACACGGCCGACTGCACCAGGACCTCGCGCGCGTCCCGCCGCTCCAGCGCATCGAACAGGTCGGCGCTCCACAGGTTGAGGCGGATCACCAGGAGGATCTGGAGAATGCCGAAAGCGACCAGGAGCGCGGTCAGCAGGCATGCGCTCCACCGCTCCGATCCGGTCCAGTAGCCCCCCGCGAGCCGTGCGAACCGCCGCAGGGTTCCCCCCATCGACGCCCCCGCCGCCGCAAGCGGGGATGCCTGCGGCATGGGCTCGGGCGGCGGGATCGCAGTCATCGGGGATCAGGCGGAGGTGGTCGGGACGCGGCTGGCCCGGATCTGGTCGGCATACCAGCGTGCCGACGACTTCAACGTGCGCCGCTGGGACGCGTAGTCGACATGGACGATGCCGAAGCGCTGCGAATAGCCCGACCCCCACTCGAAATTGTCGAGCAGCGACCAGACGAAATAGCCGCGGACATCGGCGCCCCGGTCCATCGCCTCGCCCATCGCCCGGATGTAGGCCCGCAGATAGCCGATGCGCTCGGGATCGTGCACGGCCCCGGCCGCATCGGGCGCGTCCGTCCCGCCATAGCCGTTCTCGGTGACGTAGATCGGCAGCCGGTAGGTTCGATGCACGTCGGTCAGGGTGTCCCGGAACGCATCCGCATCGATGACCCAGCCGACATCCGTCTGCGGGCGCTCCGCCGGCGGCGCGCCCCAGGCGAAGCCCAGCACCGCGTCCAGGTCCGCCTGGATATAGATGGGCGAGTAGTGGTTGAGCCCGAACCAGTCGGTCGGCCGGCAGATCCGGGCCAGGTCCCCGGGCTGCACCCACGGCGCGACCTCGTCGACCAGTTCCGCCGGATATGCGCCCAGGATCTGGCCATCGGGAAAGGCCCGGTTCCAGCAGGCATCGAACATCGCGGCCGCCGCCCCGTCCGCCGGCCCGGCCGGCCGGCAGGGTTGTCGGTTGTGGATCGCCCCGATCCGCGCGTCGGGCACCAGGTCGCGCAGGACGTCGACCGCGGCGCCGTGCGCCAGGTTGACGTGGTGCATGGCCGCCAGATAGGCGTCGCGGTCGATGACGCCCGGCGCCTGCCAGTCGAGCACGTAGCCGAAGAGGGTGAACACCGACGGCTCGTTGAAGGTGGCGAAGCGCTTCACCCGGTCGCCGAGGCGGCGGGCGATCAGCACCGCATAGTCGGCGAACCAGCCGGCGCTGTCGCGCCGGGTCCAGCCGCCCTGGTCCTGCAGCGCCTGCGGCAGGTCCCAGTGGTAGAGGCAGAGCCAGGGCTCGATCCGCGCGGCCAGCAGCCCGTCCACCAGCCGGTCGTAGAAATCGAGGCCGGCCGGGTTGACCTGGCCCCGGCCGAGCGGAAGCACCCGCGGCCAGGAGACCGAGAAGCGGTAGGCATCGAGGCCGATCTCCCGCATCAGGGCGATATCCTCGGCATACCGGTGGTAGTGGTCGCAGGCCTGATCGCCCGTGTCCCCGTTGGCGATGCGGCCGGGCTGGTGCGAGCGGGTGTCCCAGATGCTGGCGCCCCGCCCATCCGCTGCAGCCGCCCCTTCCACCTGGTAGGCCGAGGTCGAGGCGCCCCAGCGGAAATCAGCCGGCCATGACCGGGTGACGGGCTGGGCGGCGCCCGCAAGGCCGGCGGCTCGGCAGGGTTGGGGAAACCTCATTCGCGGGCTCCGTCGTGCATGCTGGAATCAAGGGAGTGTGCGGCCAACCCTAGGACATCCGCGGTAGAATCGGCCATGCCCTCGATCAGGGAGATCGCGATGCGCGCCGGCTGCAGCAAAGCGATGGAATTCGGTCGTCCGGGCATCCATCATCCATCCCGATCGCATCCGGGAAGGGGAATGTCCGATGACCAGCGCTTCGCCGTTCGGCCCCTGGAGCGACGACGTCGCCCACCACCTGATCCGCTATACCCGGGGCGGCTTCCTGCCCGGCATGATCACCCGGGCGGAGGGGTCGTTCATCCATGACGCGGACGGCCGGGCCATCCTCGACTTCGCGTCGGGGCAGATGTGCGCGACCGTCGGGCACAACCACCCGGCCGTGCTGGAAGCGATGCGCGACGCCGCGGCCGAGCCGCTGCACCTCTATTCCAACATGCTGTCGCCGGCCGTGGTCGAGCTGGCGGTGGAGTTGGCCCGGCTGCTGCCGCCCGGCCTGCAGAAGGCGATGTTCCTGTCGACCGGCAGCGAATCCAACGAGGCGGCGATCCGCATCGCCAAGCTGCACACCGGCGGGTTCGAGATCATCGCCATGGGCCATTCCTGGCACGGCATGACGGCGGCCTCCAACGCCAGCACCTATTCCGGCGCGCGCAAGGGCTATGGCCCGGCGATGCCGGGGACCATGGCCCTGCCGCCCCCCAACGGCTACCGCTGCCCGATCCGCCACTGCGCCGGCACCTGCGACACCACCTGCCTCGATGTCGGCTTCGAGATGGCCGACATGCAGTCGGTCGGCGCCTATGCGGCCGTGATGTGCGAGCCGGTGCTGGCGGCGGGCGGCATCGTCGTGCCGCCGGACGGCTACATGCGCCGGCTGCGCGAGCATTGCGACCGGCGCGGCCTGCTGCTGATCTTCGACGAGGCGCAGACCGCCTTCGGCCGGCTCGGCTCGCAGTTCGTCTTCGAGCAGCAGGGGGTGGTGCCCGACATCCTGACCCTGTCGAAGTCGCTGGGCGGCGGCCTGCCGCTGGCCGCCACCGTCACCAGCGCCGCGATCGAGGCGGACGTGCATGCCAAGGGCTTCCACTTCTACACCTCGCACGTCTCCGACCCGTTCCCGGCCCGGGTGGCACTCACCATCCTGAAGCTGATCGCGGCCGAGCGCCTGGTCGAGAAGGCCAGGGCCGACGGCGCCTATTTCATGGAGGGCTTGCGCGCCCTGCAGCAGCGCTACGAGGCGATCGGCGACGTGCGCGGGCTGGGCCTGCTGGTCGGCGTCGAGCTGGTGGAGGATCGCGCCTCGAAGCGGCCGGCGACCGCACTCGGGCCGGCGCTGGTCCGCCGCTGCTACGAGCTCGGCCTGCAGACCACCCAGTCGGGGGCGGCCCGCGACCCGGCCAGCGGGGCGGTGTGGAAGCTGGCCCCGCCCCTGACGGTGAGCCGCCAGGAGATCGACCAGGGGCTGGAGATCATCGACCGGGCCCTGGGCGAGCTGACCGGGCGCGGCTAGGCCCCCGTCAGTCGGGCCGCACCGGCCGCTCGGTGAAGATGGCGGAGGCGGCCGGCGTGCGGCGGGTCTGGGTGATGGCGATGTAGATGCCGGCAAGACAGATCACCGCCGCGCCGATCCAGGTGTAGAGATCGGGCAGCAGGCCGGAGATGGCCCAGCCGATCGCGACCGAGCCGACGATCTGGGCGTATTGGAAGGGCGAGACGATGTTCGCCTCGGCATAGGCGAGCGAGCGCACCACGCAGTAGTGGCCGCTCGCCCCCAGCACCCCCAGGCCCAGCATCAGCAGGGCGTCGAGCGGGCTCTTCGGCCACACCCAGACCCAGGGCACGATCGCCGACATGACGATGGTGCCGACCAGGGCGGAATACATGACCGAGGTCTCCGGCCGGTCGAAGCCGGCCACCCGGCGGGCCACGATCTGGTAGACGGCGTAGCAGGCGGCGCTGCCGATGATCAGGATGGAGGCCCACTGCACCACCTCCGCCCCCGGCCGGATGACGATCAGCACGCCCGCGAAGCCGATCGCCACCGCCAGCAGGCGCGACCCGCGGATGCGCTCGCCGAGGAACGGCCAGGCAAGCAGGGCCACGAAGAACGGCGCGGTGAAGCTGATGGCGGCGGCCTTGGCGAGCGGCACGTCCTTGACCCCGATGAAGAACATCGAGGTCGAGGTCACCAGCATGACCGAGCCCAGGATCTGCAGCCATGGCCGCCGGCTGCGCAGCGCGCCCACCCCCTGGCTCGGCAGCAGCCACAGGAGCGCCACCAGCAGGTGCGAGCTGGTCCGCGCCCAGATGATCTGTTCCGACGGGTAGTCGCGGCTCAGCAGCTGCACCAGCCCGTTCATGAACGGGAAGATCATGGCCGACAGGCACATGAAGAGGATGCCGAGCAGCACCCTGCGATCGCGGCCGCCCTCTGCGGTGGGCGCGTGCCCCTGCCCTCGCGAAGCCATCCCTCGTCCCGTCCCGCCGATCCTCGATGCCCAGCCGCTCAGGATGGGGTGCCGGGCGGGCCCGTGCAACCATCCCGGGGCGCCGATTGCCGCAGGCCGAGCGCCAGCCGCTTGGCGAGGTCGAGCCCGCCGCGGCAGGCCCTGAGCCGGGCGATTCTGGGCAGGGACAGCGTGCGGCCGGTGCGCGCCTGGTAGTCCGCGACCACCAGCCCGAAGAACCCCGCCCCCAGGTCGGCCAGGTGCCGGAAATCCCAGTGCGGGTCCTCGATCGAGACGTCGGCGAAGTCGATCACCCCGGCCAGGCGCGGCGGATCGCCGGCGACCAGCAGGTTGCCGCGGTGCAGGTCGTGATGCACCAGCGTCGGCGGCAGGGCGTCCGCGGGGTCGCGGGCGAGCGCGAAATCGCGACCGATCGCGGCCATCGTCGCCGCGTCGACGCCACCTGCCGCCAGGGCCGCCTCGATGTCGTCCAGGAAGCCTGCCCAGAATCCGGGCACCACGGGGCTGCCGGCAAGGCGGTCGAGCGGCGTCGCATGCAGCGACGCCAGGAACCGGGCGATGTCCCGGGCCAGATCGGGCCCGGCATCGGCCGCGACGGGCGCCCGGCCGGGCAGCAGCGGGTAGCATTCCATGGGCGGGGGACCGGGATGGGCGCGGACCTGGGGCACTGCCACCGGCAGCCGCCCCGCCAGCGCCGCGATCGCCGCCGCACCTGCCCGGAACCGGGCCGCGACCACCGGATGCCGCGGGATGCGTACCACCGTCCGCCCGCCGAACAGCAGCACGTCCGACGCCCCGCCGCCCGCCAGCCGCACCGGCGGGCCCGCCGGCAGGTCGGGAAAGGCGGCCCGGCAGGCGGACACGCAATCGGCCGGGACATCGGTCCCGGCCGTCGCGCCGTCTGTCGCGGTGTCGGTCAGGTCTCGACCAGCTCCGGCTCCTTCGGTGCCGAGCCGTCGTCTCCGCCCTTGCGCACGTCGGGGCGCTTGGGTTCGTCCAGGTAGGTGAAGGCAAGCTGGCCGTCGACGACGCCGACCCGCACCGTGCCGCCCTTGGCCAGGCGGCCGAACAGCAGCTCGTCGGCCAGCGGCTTCTTGATGTACTCCTGGATCGCCCGGCCCAGCGGCCGGGCCCCGTAGAGCCGGTCGTAGCCCTTGTTGGCCAGCCACTTGCGGGCCTCGTCGTCGAGTTCGATCGCGACCTGGCGGTCGCCCAGCTGGCCCTCGAGCTGGGCCACGAACTTGTCGACGACCTGGGCGATGATCTCCGGCGTCAGATGCTGGAAGCCGATGATCGCGTCCAGCCGGTTGCGGAACTCCGGCGTGAACATGCGCTTGATGGCTTCCTCGTCGTCGCCCTCGCGCACGCCGCTGCCGAAGCCGATCGCCGCCTTGGCCATCTCGGCCGCGCCGGCATTGGTCGTCATGATGATGATGACGTTGCGGAAGTCGACGATCTTGCCGTTGTGGTCGGTCAGCTTCCCGTAGTCCATCACCTGCAGGAGGATATTGTAGAGGTCGGGATGGGCCTTCTCGATCTCGTCCAGCAGCAGGACGCAGTGCGGGTGCTGGTCGATGGCGTCGGTCAGGAGGCCGCCCTGGTCGAAGCCGACATAGCCGGGCGGGGCGCCGATCAGGCGCGAGATGGTGTGCCGCTCCATGTATTCCGACATGTCGAAGCGCTTCATCTCGATGCCCAGCACGCGCGAGAGCTGGCGCGCCACCTCGGTCTTGCCGACGCCGGTCGGGCCGGAGAAGAGGTAGGAGCCGATCGGCTTCTCGGGCTCGCGCAGGCCGGCGCGGGCCAACTTGATCGCCGCCGCCAGGGATTCGATCGCCTTGTCCTGGCCGAAGACCAGCGTCTTCAGGTCGCGCTCCAGCGTGCGCAGGATGGCGCCGTCGTCGCGCGACACGGTCTTGGGCGGGATGCGGGCGATCTTGGCGACCACCGCCTCCACGTCCTTCACCGCGATCGTCTTCTTGCGCTTGTTCTCGGGCACCAGCATCTGGGCGGCACCCGTCTCGTCGATCACGTCGATCGCCTTGTCGGGCAGCTTGCGGTCGTTGATGTAGCGCGCCGACAGCTCGACCGCCGCCTTGATGGCGTCGTTGGTGTAGCGGACGCGGTGATGGTCCTCGTAGTAGGGCTTCAGCCCCATCAGGATCTTCACCGAGTCATCCAGCGACGGCTCGTTGACGTCGATCTTCTGGAAGCGCCGGACCAGCGCCCGGTCCTTCTCGAAGTAGCTGCGATATTCCTTGTAGGTGGTCGAGCCGATGCAGCGGATGGTGCCGCTGGCGAGCGCCGGCTTCAGCAGGTTGGAGGCGTCCATGGCCCCGCCGCTGGTGGCGCCGGCCCCGATCACCGTGTGGATCTCGTCGATGAAGAGGATGGCGTGGGGCATCGCCTCCAGCTCGCCCAGGACCGCCTTCAGCCGCTCCTCGAAGTCGCCGCGATAGCGGGTACCCGCCAGCAGCGAGCCCATGTCGAGCGAATAGATGACCGCCTCGCGCAGCACCTCGGGCACCTCGCCCTGGATGATGCGCCGGGCCAGCCCCTCGGCGATGGCAGTCTTGCCCACGCCGGGGTCGCCGACATAGAGCGGGTTGTTCTTCTGCCGCCGGCAGAGGATCTGGATCGTGCGCTCGACCTCGCTCTCGCGCCCGATCAGCGGGTCGATCTTTCCGTTGCGTGCCTTCTTGTTCAGGTTCACGCAGTAAGCGTCGAGCGCCTCGTGTCCCTTTTTCACGACCTTCTCCGCCGCCGCATCCTCGTCCGCGCCCTGGACCCGGCGGGTCTCACCCTTGCCGGGGACCTTGGCGATGCCGTGGGAGATGTAGTTGACCGCATCGAACCGGGTCATGTCCTGCTCTTGCAGGAAATAGACCGCGTGCGATTCCCGCTCGGCGAACATGGCGACGAGCACGTTGGCGCCCGTCACCTCCTCGCGGCCGGAGGACTGCACATGGATCGCCGCGCGCTGCAGGACGCGCTGGAAGCTCGCGGTCGGCTTGGCGTCCTCGAGCCGGCTGCTGACCAGGTTCGACAACTCGTTGTCGAGATACTCGACCAGTTCCCGGCGCAGCCGTTCCAGGTCGACGCCGCAGGCGCGCAGCACCGCGACGGCGTCGCGATCCTCGGTGAGCGCGAGGAGGAGATGTTCCAGGGTCGCATACTCGTGCCGCCGCTCGTTGGCGTTGGCGAGCGCGCGGTGGAGCGTTTCCTCGAGATTTCGCGACAGCATGAGCTACTCCTTCTCGAGGGTGCATTGCAGGGGGTGCTGGTGCTGCCGGGCGAAATCCATCACCTGGGTCACCTTGGTCTCGGCCACCTCGTAGGTGAAGACCCCGCAGATGCCGACCCCGCGCCGGTGGACGTGCAGCATGATGCGCGTCGCCTCTTCCCGTGTCTTGGAAAAGAACCGCTCCAGCACATGGACGACGAACTCCATCGGCGTGTAGTCGTCGTTCAGCATCAACACCTTGTACATGGACGGCTTTTTGGTCTTCGGCTTGGTCTTGACGACCACTCCGGTTACCGACCCGTCATTGCCGCGGCGCTCGTTGTCACTCATCGGGGGTCACTCATCGGGTCCCGCGGGCCGGCTGTTCACCGGGCCCTGCTCCTTCTCGACGCAAGCCGGCTCGATGCAACCGGCATGCCCTCATATGGGGATAGGCGGCCGGTCTGTCTCCTCGTCCAGCGGAATCATATTGCGTTCCGGCGGCGCGGGAAAAGAGGATCGGCGCCGGGCCGGATTAAAACCCTGCCATGCGCGCCCGCGACCCCCCGGCGGGCGCACGCGCAAAAACGGCCCGGCGGTAGGCCGCCGGGCCGTCGCAACCCATCGCTGTCGACGCCGGTCAGGCGGTGGCGGCGGCGGACTTCGTCATCTTCTCGACCACCAGGTTGACGCGGGCGTTGAGCGGGGCGAACGCCTCGTTCGTCACCTTCACGCCGATCTCCGACAGCTTGGTGCTCTCGGTGACCATCTGGTCGAAGGCGCTGCGCGCGAATTCGGTCTGCAGGTCGACCAGCTCCTTCAGGGTCCGGGCGCCCATCATGGCCTTCATCGCGGCCATGTTGGATTCCATGCGCGCCTGGGCATAGCTCATCACTTCCTTGCCGATCACTTCCACGCCCTTGGCGTAGATGGTGCCGGCCTGGACGACGGCGTCCACATTGCCCTTGCCCATGGTGCTCATCTCGTCGACGCCCTTGGCGACGACCGAGCGGGCCTTCTCGACCTGCTCCTTGGTCATGGTCACGGCCTGCTCGTAGCCCTTCTGCGCGGCTTCCTGGCCGACCTTCACGAAGGTGTCGACCATCTCGTTGCCGGCGCCGAAACCGGTCTCGGCCGTCTTGGTCATCTCATCGACCGCCGCAGCGGCCGCCTTGCTCTTGGTATTCATCAGGGGTCTCCCTCGGGCTTCGCCGTATCGATCGGGGGATCGTTCCGCAGTGCAGTCCGGATATCCGGGGCGCCCATGCTGCACTGCAACACGATGGTTTATATCGGGCGCGAGAAAGCCGGGTCAAGGGGCTATTGTGCGGTGCAACATTACGCGACAAACCGCCGCATCGTCCGTGTCCGTCAGGCCAGGCGGCGCCACTCGGCCAGGAATGCTGCCTCCATCGCCGCCGCGAAGCCGGGCCCGTCGCACAGCGTCGAGCCGCGCAGCAGCCCCGGCAGGCGGTCGTGGTAAGCCTGCCGCCGCGCACCGTCCCGGCCGAGCCCGACCGCCAGACGGACATAGGCCGCGACATCCTGCGCGACCAGTTCCCCGAGCCCGAGCGGGCCCAGGATCGCCGCCCCCACCCGGCCGGCATGGCGGTCGCCCGCCAGCGCCACCACCGGCACCCCCATCGCCAGCGCCTCCATGGTCGTCGTGGTGCCGTTGTAGGGGAACGGGTCGAGCGCCACGTCGACCGCGCCGTAGAGCGCCAGGTGACCGCCGGCCGACGCGATCCGGCCATGCAGGTCGATGCGCGCCGGATCGGCCCCGGCGGCGGCGAACCGGCCGCGCCACCAGGCGGCCGTGTCCGGGTCGTCCAGTCCGCGCGCCTTCAGCAGCAGGCGGGCGTCGGGCAGCCCGGCCAGGATCGCCGCCCAGGCAGCGACCGCCGACGGCGACATCTTGGCCAGCGCGTTGAACGAGCCGAACGTGACCGGGCGCGCTGCCGCCGCCCGTGCCGGCGGCGGGTCGGGGGGCGGGGCGTAGCAGAGGAACGGGCGCGGCAGGCGCACCAGGCGCTCGACATGGTCAGCATCCGCCCCGCCGGGCGGGTCGGCGGTGGCATCGGTGATGCGGAAGTCGATCGCCGCCAGGCCGGTCGTGTTGGGATAGCCGAGCCAGGTCGCCTGAAGCGGGGCCGGCCGCCGCGCGAACACCCCCAGCCGGTTGTAGGCGGTGTGGCCGCCCAGATCGACCAGCAGGTCGATCGCATCGGCCCGCACCCGGTCCGCCACGGCCGCGTCGTCCAGCCCGTGGATGTCGCGCCACAGGCCGCAATGGGCCCGCAGGCGGGCCGTGGTGGCATCGCCCGTCGCGACGTCGGCATAGGCTGCGACCTCGAACCGGTCGCGGTCATGGTGGGCCAGCAGCGGCTCCAGGAACCAGGCGACCGAATGGGTGCGGAAATCGGCCGAGACATAGCCGATGCGCAGGCGCCGGCCCGGCGCCCGGTCGGGGATGGCCGCGGGCTGTGCCGGGCAGGCCGCGGCGAACCCTTCCCCCCACCGGCGATGGGCGGCCGCGATCGCGGCCCCGTCCAGGTCGTCGCGGTAGTTGAGGGCGAAGAGCCGGGCGGAGGCGGCGCCCGCATGGCCGGGGTCGATCGCCAGGACCTGGTCGAGCGCCGCCACGGCCTCGACCGGTCGCCCCTGGTCGAGCAGGACGAAGCCGCGGTGGAGATGGGCCGAGGCGAAGCCCGGCCGACGCCGGATGGCGCGCTCCAGCGCCGCCAGGGCGGCGCCCAGCCGGTCCCGCTCGCGCTCCGCCGTCGCCCGGTTGAAGGGCGCCTCCGGCGATGCCGGGTCGAGCGCCTCGGCCCGTTCCAGGGCGGCTGCCGCGCCGGCGGGGTCGCCCTGGTCGAGGCGGGCCAGGCCGAGCGCCGCCCAGGCGCCCGCATGGCGGGGGGCGGCGGCCACCGCCTCGTCCAGGACGGCCAGGGCGGCCGCCGGGTCGCCCGTCTGGCGCAGGGCGGCGGCGCGGACCAGGGCGAAGTCGGGGTGCGGCCCGACCCGCACGCGGGCCCGGTCGAGCGCCGACAGGGCATCCGCCGGCCGGCCGCAGCGCAGCAGGCTGTCCGCATGGCCGAGCCAGGCGTCGCGGTGGTTGGGGTCCGCCTGCAGCGCCGCCCGGAAGACCGGCGCCGCCTCCGCAAAGCGGCCGAGCGCGGCCAGGGCCATGCCCTGGTTCGCGTGGGCCGATGCCAGGCGTGGCGCCAGCCGTCCGGCCTCCGCCCACGCGGCGGCGGCATCGGCCAGCCGGCCCAGCGCCGCCAGCGCATGCCCCAGGTCATGCCGCACGAGCGCGTCGCGCGGCGCCAGGCGCGCGGCCAGCTCCAGTTCGTCGAGTGCGGCCCGCGGCTGCCCCGCCTGCAGCGCCAGCACGCCGATGCGATGGCGCGCGACGGCATGATCCGGCCGAGTCGCCAGTACCGCCCGGTAGGCGGCCACCGCCTCCGCGAGCCGGCCGGCCTGATGCAGACGCTCGGCCGTGGCCAATTCCTTCGCTGGCGCTCGCTTCACCGCAAACCCGCCTCTTCTCTGCTTCCGCGGCCGTCCTGCGACCCGAGAAAAGCAATCAATATCACGGATATCGGCAGTTCCGCGTAGACTCGTCCTGAGGAAGCCGGTAAGGGAATCCAGATCGACAAATGGTGCGCGGGGGGCATCGCATCGTGGCGATCTGGGGACGCATCGGGGCTATCTTCGTGGCATTCGCGGTCCTGGCGGCCGCGGCCCAGGCCGACGCGGCGCCGCGCCGCAAGGCGACCAAGCCGGTCCAGGACCGCTACGCGGCCATCGTGCTCGATGCCCGCACGGGCGAGATCCTGCACGAGGCCAACGCCGACGCGCCGCGCCATCCCGCCTCGATCACCAAGATCATGACGCTCTACCTGGTGTTCGAGGCGCTGGAACGCGGCCGCCTGAAGATGGACCAGGAACTGCCCGTATCGGCCTTCGCCTCCACGGTGCCCTGGGGCCTGCCGCTGCGTCCGGGCATGACGATCACCGTCGAGGAGGCGATCCTCGGCCTCATCACCAAGTCGGCCAACAATGCCGCCACCGTCATCGCCGAGGCGATGGCCGGGTCGGAGACGGCATTCGCCCAGTTCATGACCGTGCGCGCCCGGCGCCTGGGCATGGCCAGCACCACCTTCCGCAACGCCTCCGGCCTGCCCGACCCGCGGCAGATCACCACCGCGCGCGACTTCACGGTGCTGGCCCGCGCGCTGCTGCGCGACTACCCGAAATACTACCCCCTGTTCGCGACCCGCGGCTTCACCTTCCGCGGCAACTACTACAACAACCACAACCGGCTGCTCGACCAGTTCGAGGGGCTGGACGGGATCAAGACCGGCTTCGTCAACGCCTCCGGCTTCAACCTGGTCGCCTCGGCCGAACGCAACGGCCGCCGCCTGATCGGCGTCGTGATGGGCGGCAACACCGCCAGCGCCCGCGACGTGCGCATGGCCAGCCTGCTCGATGCCGGCTTCGCCCGCGCGCCCAGCCGCCGGCCGGAGATCCGCGAGGCCCGCGCCCCGGTGTTGCCGCCGGCCCTGCCCGAACTGCGCGATATCACCCTGACCGCCGCGCCCGTGCTGGCCGAGGCTCCCGCGCCGACCCCGGTCATTCCCCCCGTCCCCGTGCAGACGCTGGCGTCCGCCGCCCAGCCGCTGCCGGCCCATCCCATGCTTGCGCATCCGGCTGCCCCGGCACCCGTCCTTCCCACCACCCCGCCGCCGGCCCTGGCCCAGCCGGCGCCGCCACCCGCGCCGGCCCACGTGCTGCGGCTGCCGTCCACCACCAGGGTGCTGACGCTGCCGGGATCGGGCCCGCAATCGCCACCACCCCCGCTCGGCCGGTCGGAGCCGATGCGCCTGGTCGTCGCCAGCAATGACGCCGCCGGACGGATCGCCCAGGCCGCCGGCTGGCGGGACGAAGGCGGCGAGAGCTGGTCGATCCAGGTCGGCGCCTTCAGCAGCCAGGACGCCGCCAGCCGGGCCCTGAAACAGGCCCAGAAGAAGGCGCCGAAGCTGCTGCGCGACAGCGCATCGACCGTCCTGGCGCAGGACGAACGGCTGTTCCGGGCCCGCTTCGTCGGGCTGGAGGAGCGCGACGCCCGCGCCCTGTGCCGCCAGCTGGGCGAGCGCACCTTCCCCTGCGCGGTGATCCCGCCCGGCGCCGCCTCCGTCGCCCGCGCCGACTGAGCCGGCGCTTCAGCCGGATCCGGCCGCTTCGGCCAGCCGGATCCGCCAGCGCCGCTCCGCCCGTTCCAGCTCGGCGACCGCAAGCCCGCCCCGCCATTCCGCGATGCGCCGCAGCGAGGTCGCCTTGTGGGCTTCGCTCCAGGCATCAAGGCTCCAGGGCAGCCGGGCACTGACCGGCCGACGCGGCAGGAAGGTCCAGGCGTCGACCGGCCCGTCCGTGCCCACCGGCGCCAGCCGCGCGATCCGATAGCCGCTGCCCTCGTAGAGGGTCAGGATCGCCGCCGCGGTGACGTCCAGCCCGCCGGCCGTCGCCCCCGCCACGGCTTCGCCCGGTGCGGGCAGCAGGAAGGGGTAGGTGCGGCCGGGGCTGCGGCCGCGGCGGTGATCCGCCAGGACGGCCGGCGCCATCGCCCACCCGTCGGCGGCCGCACCGCACAGGACGCGGCGCAGGTCGGCATCCAGCAGGGTTCCGTAGAAGAAGAAGCGCATGGACGGTTCGATAGGGGCGCCGGGCGATCTTGTCACGCCGGAAGGTCGGGTCCCGTGATAGGTTCGGCCGGCGAAATCGCGTCGTAGAGGATTGCCCATGCGTCTCCCCCTCGCCATGGCAACGATCGGCCTGGCTGCCCTGGCCGGCACCGCGGCCCCCAGCCTGCCGGCGGCCGCCAAGGACCGGGTCGTGGTCGGCATGCAGGCCGAGCCGCCGGTCCTGGACCCGACCATCAATGCGGCAGCGGCGATCGACAGCATCGTGTCGGGCAATATCTTCGAGAGCCTGACCCTGATCGACGACCGCGGCGGGGTGGTGCCGGGGCTGGCCGACAGCTGGACGGTCTCCGCCGACGGCCGGGTCGTCACCTTTCGCCTGCCGGAGAAGGTGACCTTCCACAATGGTCGCGCCCTGACGTCGGAGGACGTCCGCCTGGCCTTTGCCCGGGCCATGGCACCCGACAGCGTCAACGCGTCCAAGAAGATCTTCCAGCCGATCGAGGCGGTCGAGACGCCGGATCCGCGCACGGTCGTCGTCCGGCTGAAGCAGCCGACCAGCATCTTCCTGTTCTCGATGGCCGCCGGCGACGCGGCGATCACCGCGACCGAGACGGTGGAGCAGAACCGCACCCGGCCGGTCGGCAGCGGCCCGTTCCGCTTCAAGGAGTGGGTCAAGGGCGACCGGGTGGTGATCGAGCGCTACCCCGGCCATCGCCACGCCGACCGCATCCGGATGCGCGAGGCGGTGTTCAAGTTCATCCCGGACGCCTCGGCCCAGGTGGCGGCCCTGCTGGCGGGCGACGTCGATGCCTTCCCGGTCATCGGCGCGCCCGAGAGCCTGGCCCGCTTCCAGCGCGACCCGCGCTTCAAGGTGGTGATCGGCACCACCGAGGGCGAGGTGATCCTGGCCCTGAACAACGCGCGCAAGCCCTTCGACGACATCCGCGTGCGGCGCGCCGTCAACCACGCGCTCGACCGCAAGGCGCTGGTCGACGGAGCCATGTTCGGGTACGGCACCCCCATCGGCAGCCACTTCCCGCCGCACCACCCGGCCTATGTCGACCTGACCGGCCGCTACCCCCACGACATTGCCAGGGCGAAGGCGCTGCTGGCGGAAGCGGGGTTCCCGAACGGCTTCGAGACGACGGTCAAGCCGCCGCCCTTCACCTATGCCCGGCGCGGCGCCGAGGTGATCGCGGCCCAGCTGGCCCAGGCCGGCATCAAGGTCCGCATCGAGCCGATCGAGTGGGCGCAATGGCTGGACATCGTCTACAAGCAGCGCAACTATGACATGACGATCGTCGCGCACACCTCGCCCTACGACATGGACAACTATGTCCGCGGGCCCAACTACTATTACGGCTACCGGAACCAGGAACTCGATGCGCTGATGAAGCGGATCGACGCCGAGGTCGATGCGTCCCGGCTCCACGCCCTCTACGGGGACGCCCAGCGGATGATCGCCGAAGATGCGGTCCACGGCTTCCTGTTCCAGCTCGCCAAGACCGGCGTCTATGCGGCCGGATTGCGTGGCTACGGCCAGAACGAGCCGATCGTGCAGACCGAACTGTGGCAATGGAGCTGGGCCGGCCAACCATGAGAGATCGCTTCGAATGACCAGCACCCCCGTTCCCACGCGGCTCAATATCGGCAGCGGGCCCCTGTGGGACGAGGCGTCGCTCAACATCGACATCTGGCCCGCGGCGGCGCCCGACATCGTCGCGGACATGAGCCGGCGCGATCTGGTCGGGATGCGCTTCCGGACCCATCGCTTCGGCGACGTGGAGCTGGCTGCCGGACGGTTCACGGAGATCGTCGCCCTGCATGTGCTGGAACACGTGCCGGACCTGGTCGGCCTCATGACCAACTGTCTGAACCTGCTCCAGGACGGCGGGGTCATGACGATCCGGGTGCCGTATGACCTGTCGCATGGCGCCTGGCAGGACCCGACCCATGTCCGCGCCTTCAATGAGCGCAGCTGGCTCTATTATACGAGCTGGTCCTGGATGATGGGCTGGACCGAGGCCCGGTTCGACCTGCAGCGCCATCAGATGATCCCGAGCCCCTATGGGCGGAAGCTGCATCAGGCGGGCGTGGCGCAGGCGGAACTGGCCGTGCGCCCCCGCGCCATCGACGAGATCGCCGTCGAGCTGCGCAAGCGCCCCCTGACCGAGGCGGAACGAGTGGCGCAGCAGCGGGATGCACGCCCGCATCTGGCGAACTTCCCTCATATGCAGAGCGCGGCGGCGGCCGGGTTCGATCGACCCGCGACGAGCGGGCGGCCGGAAGTGCCCGCGCCGCCCCACCGGCCGCTCTATCTCGACCTTCTCCAGGCGTGGCTGGAGGAAATGGCCGGAGGCCGCGGGCTCGGACCGCTCCGCCACGCCGCCGAGACGGCGCTCGACCGTGGACGGACCGGCGACTTTCTGGCGGCCGGCCAGGGAGCCGCCATCGCCGGGGCGCTGCTGGCCGGCGTCGTGCGCAACCGGGACGCCACCAACCATACCTGGATCGCCGCCGAAGACGGCGAGGACATGCTGGCGCTGGAGCGTGTGCGGGTGCTGGACGGCCGGGTGACGATCCTGCCCGGACCGTTGGCCGGCACGACCGCCGCGCCGTTCGAACGCCTGTCGATGCTCGTCGTTGGCGGCGACGCGCGAGCGGTCGAGCGCGCCCTGCCGCCGCTATTCGACCGGGTGGAGCCCGGCGGCCGCATCCTGGTCGATGCAGCCGGCCTGGGAGCGCTGCACCGCTTCCTGGCCAGCCGCAATCTCGACGGCCCGGGTCCGACGCAGGCGGGCGGATATCGATGCTGGACGCGGCCCCATTCGCTTGCTTGACGGGACCGGCGGCCGGCCCTAGCCCCATCCGGCGATGGCGTTCTTCCTCCTCCGACGATTCGGCACCCTGATCGGGACCCTGCTGGCGGCTTCGCTGGTGGTGTTCCTGGTGCTGGAGGTCCTGCCGGGCGACCCGGCCCAGGTGATGCTGGGGGTCGACGCCGAGCCGTCGACGGTCGAGGCCTTGCGCCGCAAGCTCGGCCTCGACCGGCCACCGGTCGAGCGCTACCTCGCCTGGATCGCGGGTCTGGCGACCGGCGACCTCGGCATCAGCTACACCTATTCGGTGCCGGTGTCGGAGCTGATCGCCGAGCGGCTGGTGCTGACCATCCCGCTGGCGCTGATCGCCATGGCGATGACGGTGGCGATCGCGCTCGGCCTCGGCCTCTATGCGGCGAGCCACCATGGCAAGCCCGGCGACTGGGGGGTGATGGCGTTCGGCCAGCTCGGCATCGCCATCCCCAACTTCTGGTTCGCCATCCTGCTCATCCTCTATTTCTCGGTCCACCTCGGCTGGTTCTCGGCCGGCGGCTTTCCCGGCTGGTCGGCCGGCATCCTGCCGGCGCTGCAGTCGCTGCTGCTGCCGGCGATCTCGCTGGCGATCGTCCAGGCGGCGATCCTGGCCCGCGTCACCCGGTCGGCCGTGCTGGAGGTGCTGCGCGAGGATTTCGTGCGCACCGCCCGGGCCAAGGGCCTGTCGCGCCGCCAGGCGCTGTGGCGCCACGTGCTGCGCAACGCCCTCATCCCGGTCGTCACCATCATGGGGCTGCAGTTCGCCAACCTGCTGACCGGCACCATCATCATCGAGAACGTCTTCTACCTGCCGGGGGTCGGCCGCCTGGTCTTCCAGGCGATCAGCCAGCGCGACCTGATCGTGGTCAAGGACGTGGTGGTGCTGATCGCCGCCCTGGTGGTGGTGGTCAACTTCCTGGTCGACGTGCTCTATGCCGTGATCGATCCCCGCCTGCGGACCCAGCGATGAGCATCGCCGCCGACGATGGGCCCGGCATGGTCGCCCGCGCCTTCCGCCATCGCAGCTTCGCCATCGGCGCGGTGCTGACCGGGCTGGTGATCGCCGCCGCCCTGGTCTCGCTCTTCTGGACGCCCTATTCGGCGATCGAGCTGGCGGTGCCGCGCAAGCTGCGCCCGCCATCGGCCGAGCACCCGTTCGGCACCGACCATTTCGGCCGCGACATCCTGTCGATGATCATGGTCGGCGCCCGCAACTCGATCGTGGTCGGCGTGGTCGCGGTCGCCATCGGCTGCTCGATCGGCACCGCACTCGGCCTGCTGGCGGCCGCGCGTCGCGGCTGGGTCGAGGAGCTGGTGATGCGCTTCTCCGACTTCACCTTCGCCTTCCCCGCCATCCTGTCGGCGATCATGATCACGGCCCTGCTCGGCCCGGGGACCATCAACTCGATCCTGGCCATCGGCATCTTCAACGTGCCGGTCTTCGCCCGGCTGGCGCGCGGGGCCGCCAGCACCATCTGGGCGCGCGACTTCATCCTGGCGGCGCGGGCGGCCGGCAAGGGCCAGGCGCGGATTACGGTCGAGCATGTCCTGCCCAACATCCTCAGCATCGTCATCGTCCAGGCGACGATTGCCTTCGCGCTCGCCATCCTGGCCGAGGCCGGCCTGTCCTATCTCGGCCTCGGCACCCAGCCGCCCCTGCCGAGCTGGGGCCGGATGCTGAACGACGCCCAGACCTTCATGTACGACGCCCCCTACCTGGCGGTGTTCCCCGGGCTGGCGATCGCGGTGGCCGTGCTCGGCCTCAACCTGCTGGGCGATGGCCTGCGCGACCTGATCGACCCGCGCCTGGCGCGCAAGCGATGACCCTGCTCGCGGTCGAAGACCTGACCGTCTCCCTGCCGACCCGGCGCGGCTGGGCGCGGGCGGTGCGCGACCTCAGCTTCGCGCTCGATCGCGGCCAGACGCTGGGCCTGGTCGGCGAATCCGGCTGCGGCAAGTCGATGACGGCGCTGGCCCTGATGGGGCTGCAGCCGGAGGGCGCGCGCGTCGCCGGCCGCATCGCGCTCGACGGCGAGGACCTGCTGACGCTCGACGAGGCCGACCTGTGCCGCATCCGCGGCAACCGCATGGCGATGATCTTCCAGGAGCCGATGACGGCGCTCAACCCGCTGCAGCCGATCGGCCGGCAGGTGTCCGAGCCGCTCCGCCTGCATCGCCGCGTCGGCCGCGCCGAGGCCGAGCGCGAGGCGGTCCGCCTGCTCGACCGGGTCGGCCTGCCGAACGCCGCCCAGCGCGCCCACGCCCATCCCCACATGCTGTCGGGCGGGCAGCGGCAGCGGGCGATGATCGCCATGGCGCTCGCCTGCGGACCCGACCTGCTGATCGCCGACGAGCCGACCACGGCACTCGACGTCACCATCCAGGGCCAGATTCTCGACCTCGTCATCGAGCTGGTGGACGAGCGCGGCATGGCGCTGATCCTGATCACCCACGACCTGGGCGTGATCGCCGAGACGGTCGACCGGGTGATCGTCATGTATGGCGGCGCCGGGGTCGAGGAGGCGTCGAGCGAGGCCCTGTTCGACTATCGCGCCCACCCCTACAGCCAGGGCCTGTTCGCCGCCCTGCCGCAGATCGGGCTCGCCCGCGGCGCCCGGCTGGAGCCGATCCCCGGCACCGTGCCGGACCTGGCCGACCTGCCCGACGCCTGCACCTTCGTCGACCGCTGCCCGATCGCGGCCGGCGCCTGCCGCGCCGCGCCGCCGCCGCCCCTTGCCGTCGCCCGCGGCCATCGGGCACGCTGCATCCGCCTCGAAGAGGCCCGCAACCGGAGCATCCGATGATGCCGCCCGAGGAGAGCCTGGCTGCGCCGGTGCTGCGCACGACCGGCCTCCACCGCCGCTACCTGCTGCCGCGGCGGGCCCTGTTCGGCCCGCGCGACAGCGTCCACGCGGTCAACGGCGTCGACATTGCGATCCCGGAGCGCGGCAGCCTCGGCATCGTCGGGGAGTCCGGCTGCGGCAAGTCCACCCTGGCGCGGCTCGCCATGGGGCTGGAGCCGCCGAGCGAGGGTCGCGTCGAGATCCGCGGCCAGGACCTGGCCCAGGCATCCGGGCCGGCGCTGAAGCTCCTGCGCCGCGCCTTCCAGATGGTCTTCCAGGACCCCTACGGATCGCTCAACCCCCGCCACACGGTGGGCCGCATCGTCGCCGAGCCGATCGACGCGCTGGAGAAGCCGGCCGACCGCCGCCAGCGGGTCGAGGAGGTGCTGCGCGCGGTCGGCATGCGCCCGGCCGACCTCGACAAGTATCCGCACGAGTTCTCGGGCGGGCAGCGCCAGCGCATCGCCATCGCCCGCGCGCTCGTCACCCGGCCGGCGCTGATCGTGCTGGACGAGCCGGTCTCCGCCCTCGACGTCTCGGTCCAGGCCCAGGTGCTGAACCTGCTGCGCGACCTGCAGGAGCAGTACGGGCTGGCCTACATGCTGATCAGCCACGACCTGGCGGTGGTCGACTATGTCTGCCGGCAGGTGGCGGTCATGTATCTCGGCCGCATCGTCGAGGAGGGGCCGGCCTCGCTCCTGTTCGAGCGCCCGGCCCACCCCTACACCCAGGCCCTGCGCCAGGCCGTGCCCAGCGCCGCCGTCGCCAACCGCCGGCGCCGCCGCGCCCGCCTGCCGGGTGGCGTGCCGAGCCAGACCCGCCTGCCCCCCGGCTGCGCCTTCGCCGACCGCTGCCCGATCGCCGAGGCCCGCTGCCGGGTCGAGGTGCCGCGCTTGCGCGAGATCGGCCCCGGCCAGCGGGCGGCGTGCCATCTGGCTTGACACAGTCGGACCCTTAAATATGTCCGATAGGGCTTTTCATTGGGCATATAAACGGTCACACTGATTTTCTCCGAGCTAGGAGGAGAAGGTCGAATGGACGGCATGGACGTCGATTCGGAAGACGGCCGGCGCCGGATTCGCGATCGCTTCTTCACCGACTTTCAGGTGATCCGCGACGAAGAGGTGGCATCCCGGGTCGATTCTAATGCGCGGACGGTCAAGCGGTGGCGCTCCCGCGAGCGCGTCCCGCATCCGAAGCAGGCCGCGATTCTCCTGCAGATGATCGAGAAGGGGATGCTTGCGCTCCTCATCGATCCCCAGGAACTGGCCGACCGCGGCGAGGAAGCTCGGCGGCAGCGAGAGGCACGCCAGTCGCTGATCCCGCACACGGAACTCAATGCGCCGATGCCGGCAATCCCGATCCCGACCTACTACGCCAGGGCCCGCCGTCTCATCGAGCAACGGCGCTGGCCAGAGGCGGCGGCCGCGCTGGAATATTGGGGAGATGGCTCCTCCGGGGGCGGCCTGAGCCAAGTCCCCGCGGATACAAAGCCGTATTTGCTGAACAGCTTTGCGCTCTCTCTTTACTACTTGGCACGCTACGACGAAGCACGCGAGTTGTGGGAGCAGGCACTGAACATCGCCAACCGGCGGACATCGCCGAAGTTCTTTCTTCTCAGCCTCGACATGATGATCGGAAATGCCTACTGGCGGCGGGGCCGGTATCAGGAGGCGTTTGCACGCTACGACGCTATCGCCCTCCATGCGCCCGAGTTCTTCTACGTATACTATAATGCCTTGTGCGCGGCCGACGCTTCGACCGATGGATATCGCCTGTCGACCTGGATCGGGCGGATACAGGGCGCCGCGAAGTTTCATTTTCCACCGTCCGCGATTCAGGAAATGCTCCGGCGGGCCACGGATGACCTGGACCTTCGGTGGGCACGGGAGCAACCGCAATGGCGGGAACTGATCGACTGGCTTCACGAAATGCTGCGCTCAATGACCAATCGCAGCCCGAATTGACATTTAATATGTCGACCCTATATAGTGCGGCTCTCTGAAGGGAGACATTCATGTTCCGAACCGTATTCCTGGCAATCGCCCTCCTGGCCGCCGCGGTTGCCATCGGCATGAGCGGGGCAGAGGCCGCCCGCCAGGACTGGCCGATCCATCGGGTCCGGTAACGAAGGGCCGGGAGCGGGACGTGCCGTTCGAGCTGCACGCCTCGCCCCCTGGCCGGGATACCAGCCGGCGGGGCCGCGCGGTTCGAATCGTCCGGGCTTTCTGGGCGGCGATATCCAGAGGCTCGCGCACCGAAAGGCCAGGTCACCGGCCGTCTTGCCATCGGCAGCGCCCCCGGCTCCCGTGGTGGGCCGTCGCATTGCTCGCCGGCGCATTCGCGACCGGCTGCATCTTGATCCTTCTCGACGGCAGCGATGTCGGGTGGCAGTCGAGAGCGATCGCGGCCGGCATGCTCGGGGGCCTCATATTCCTGTACGTCGTCAGCCTCGATCCCGCCTATCGGGCGCAGAGGGCGTGCCTTTCCGCCGCCGGCATCACCGCGGCGTCGATTGCAGCACATCGGATCCTTCCTGAGTTCAATGTTCCAGGTCTCGGTACCATCCGGCCGGGGAATGCCCTGTCCTGGCCGGAGGCGATCGTCCTGTTGGCCGTACTCATCGGGATGGTTACGCTCGCGGTCCTGGAGCGGCACGATCGCAAGGATCCCTGACTGGGGCTGCCCTATGCGCGCCGCGTCCGCGCCGACAGGGTCTCGCCCAGCACGATGACGAGGCTGCACAGTGCCACGAGCACGATCGAGATGGCAGCCGCACTCGGCAGGTCGGTGCCGGTCTCGGAGATCTTGCTGTAGAGCAGCAGCGGCAGGATGTTGACCTGGGTCCCGACCAATGCCAGCGCGGTGCCGTAGGCGCCGATGGCGACCGCCGCCGTCAGGCAGTAGGCGGCCATCAGGCTGGGGACGATCTGCGGCAGCAGGATCTCGACCACGCTGCGGAAGGCCCCGGCGCCGAGCGAACGGGCGGCCGCCAGCTGGGCCGGGTCGAAGTTGCGCAAGGCGGGCAGGACGATCAGCACCACCCGCGGGATGAGGTAGTAGGAATAGGCGAGGCCGAGCCCGGCCGGGCTGAAGATCAGGCCGCCGACCACGGCGGGATCGAACCCGACCATCGCCAGGAGCTGGGTCACGAACCCCGCCCGGCCCAGCACCAGGATGAAGCCGTAGGCGACGATCAGGCCCGAGAAGGTGAGCGGCAGGGAGATGGCGAAGAGCGCCGCGGTGCGCCGCCGGGGCGTCATCCGGGCCAGCGCCATCGCCAGCACGAAGCCGACCGCCAGCGAGAAGGCCGGCGCCACGGTGCCGAGCAGCAGGCTGCCGGCGAGCCCGTTCCAGAAGACCGGGTCGTGCAGCAGGCCGGCGAACGACGCGCCGCCGTCCGACCCGGCCTCGGCCAGGATCAGGGTCAGCGGCAGCAGGAAGAAGAGCGCGAACACCACCGCGCCCGGCAGCAGGAAGGCCAGGAGCAGCGGGGCGGGCATGCGCGGCGTCATCGGGATGGCCGGCGGGATGCCGGGCGGACGAGGCCGCCCGGCATCCCCTGGTCCGTCAGCGGCCGAGGACGGCCTTGGCCCAGCCGGCGTCGATCTCCGCCTTCTTGGCGGTCGCCTTGGCGATGTCGACCGGCTTCAGCTGCGGGGCCGGCGGCAACTTGTCGGCGACGCTGTCGGGCAGCTTCACGCCCGGCACGGCCGGGCGCACGAAGCCCTCGGCGAAGATCCCCTGCCCCGTCTCGGTCATGATGAAGTTGAGCCAGAGCTTGCCGGCGTTGGGGTTGCGCGCCCCCTTGACCAGGCTGATCGCGTAGGGGGCGGCGGCCGAGGCCTCCTTGGGCATCACGACCTGGATGCTGTCGCCCATGCCGTCCAGGAACTTGGCCTTCAGCCCGTCATTCTCGTAGCCGATCCAGATCGGGATCTCGCCCTTGAGGAACTGGGCGTAGGGCGTGGTGCCGACGGTGCGCAGCACGTTGCCGGCCTTGGAGAGCCGGCCCAGATAGTCGATGCCGGGGGCGACGTTGTCCATGTCGCCGCCATTGGCGAAGGCGGCGGCGAAGGCCACCACCTGGCCCTGGCCCGTCGAGCGCGGGTCCTGGTAGACGACGGCGTTCTTGTAGTCGGGCTTCAGCAGGTCGGCCCAGCTGGCCGGCACCGTCTTGACCAGCTTGGTGTTGACCAGGAAGGCGACGTTGAGGGTGTGGATGGTGAACCACTGCCCGGTGTCGTGGCGGAAGGCCTTGGGCAGCTTGTCGAAGTTGACCGGCTCGAAATCGGCCACCAGCCCCTTGGCCGCGGCGTCCAGCGCCGAGGCCGCGAAGTAGTAGGCCGTGTCCGCCTGCGGGCGGTTGCGCGCCTTGTCCAGCGCCACCACGGTCGCCGCCGAGCCGAGGTCGTTGTAGACCATCTCGATCCCGGGATAGCGCTTCTGGAACGCCTTGAACTGGGCGGCCCAGTTGGCCCAGGTCGGGCCGGTGTCGAAGGAGACGACGATGCCCTCCTTCTGCGCGGCCTGGTAGAGGGCGCGCTCGCCGGCATAGAGCTCGGCGCCCTCGAACGCCTGGGCGGGCGCCACGGCCGCCGACAGGGCGAGCGCGGCAGCGACAGCAGGTCCGAACATCCGCTTTCTCATGGTCACGTCCTTCCTCCGGTGGGGGCAGTCTCGCGAGGCAGCAGCCGGACCGCGGCGGGCGGGATCCGCACCGCCGCGACGGTTTCCTGGGAATGGGTCTCGAGCCGCACGACACCATCGCCGACCGCCAGGTCGATGCGGCGCACGGGGCCGAGGAAGCGGTCGCTGACGACGCGGCCGGCGAAGACGCCCGGCGCCGCGCCGGCTTCCCCCACCGGCAGCACCCGCTCCGGCCGCACCAGCACGGTGACGGCGGCACCCGGCGCATGGCCGGCGGTGTCGCAGGGGATGTCGCCGATCGCCGTCGCCACCCGGCCCGCCGCCGCGACCGTGCCGGGCCACAGGTTCGACTGGCCGACGAAGGCCGCGACCTCGGCATCGGCCGGCTGGTCGTAGAGCTGGTGCGGCGTCGCCACCTGGATCAGGCGGCCCTGGCGCATGACGCAGACCCGGTCGGCGATCGACAGCGCCTCCTCCTGGTCGTGGGTGACGAGGAGGGTGGCGATGCCGGCGTCGCGCTGGACCCGCAGGATCTCGTCGCGCATCTCGACCCGCAAGCCCGGGTCGAGCGCCGACAGGGGCTCGTCGAGCAGCAGCCCGTGCGGCCGGAAGACCAGCGCCCGGGCGAGTGCCACCCGCTGCTGCTGCCCGCCCGACAGCATCGCCGGCTGGTGGCCCGAGCGCTCCGCCAGGCCGACCCGCGCCAGCGCGTCGGCCGCCTGGCGCCTGCGCTCGGCCCGGGCGATCCCGCGGACCTTCAAGGGATAGGCGACGTTGTCGAGCGCGCTCATGTGCGGGAAGAGCGCATAGGACTGGAAGACGACCCCGAGCCGCCGCGCCTCCGGCATCTGCCCGGTCACATCTTCGCCGTTGATGCGGATGGTGCCGCGGTCGGGCCGGGCGAAGCCGGCCAGCAGCTTCAGCAGTGTCGTCTTGCCGGAGCCCGACGCGCCGATCACCGCGACCAGTTCGCCCTCGGCGATCTCCAGGTCGATGTCGAAGATGCCGGCATCGCTGCCGGGATAGCGATAGCTGACGCCGGCATAGGCAAGGCTCCGGGTCATGCCGACCGTGCCAGCCGCGCCGTGGCGCTGCTCAGGACCGAGGCGGTGACGGCCAGCACCAGCAGGACGACGGTGGCCGCGCAGGCGAGCCCGGTCGCGCCGTAGAAGGCCTGCAGCAGCACCACGGGATAGGTCCGCGACAGGAAGCCCGCGATCAGGTTGGAGAGCTGGAACTCGCCGATCGAGAGTGCGGCCACCGTCAGCATCGCCGAGAGCAGGCTGGTCGCGACCATCGGCAGGACGATGTCGCGGAAGCGCGCGGCGAAGGGTGCGCCCAGCGTCGCCGCCGCCTGCTCGAACTCCGCCAGGCGCAGCTGCTGCATGTCGGCGGCGAGCGTGTTGACCGTGTAGGGCAGGGTCAGGACGACGTGGCCCGCCACCAGCAGCCAGAAGCTGCCGAGCCAGGGCAGGGTGTCCGACGAGAAGGCGAGGATGAAGCCGAACGCCAGCACCAGGTCCGGCACCGCGATCGGCAGCAGCGTCAGCAGCCGGGCGGCGATGCGCACCCCGTTGCGGGCCGCCGACTGGATCGCATAGGCGAGCGGCAGGCCGATCAGCACGTTCAGCAGGCAGGTGAGGCCGACCACCTGCAGGCTGGTGACGAAGGCGCGGCGAAAGCTGGGATCGGTCGCGACCTCGACATACCAGCGGCCGGTGAAGCCGGTCGGCAGCAGCGTGTTGCTCCAGCTCTGCCCGAACGAGCCCACCAGCAGCAGCGCCATGGGGGCGACCAGGAAGAGCAGGTACAGAATGGTGACGACCGCCATGTCCTCTCCGCCGCACGTTCCGCCACCGCTCCCCCGGTCCGACCGAAATCGACCATAGGGCCAGGTGATGATCGTTTTATGACACCGAGCGCAACCCGTCCCGCAGCAGATGCCGGGCGATCCTCTCCAGCACCTCGCCGACCGAGGCGCAGGCGATCGCGCCGTCGACAGCCGGGGCGCGGTCGAGCGTCAGCACGAGGCGATCGAAATGCAGGCCGAAGGCCATCTCGGACAGGGTGCCGTAGCCGCCGCCGACCGCGACCAGGACGAGGCAGGCGCGCGCGATCAGCGCGTTGCGCGCCTGGCCGATGCCGGTCGCGATGGGGATGGCGACATAGGGGTTGGCGGCGGTCCATTCGGTGTCGGGCAGGAGGCCGATCGGGCTGCCGCCGGCCTGCAGGTTGCCCTTGCAGGCCGCCTCCATGACGCCGCCGCGGCCGCCGCACAGCAGTTGCAGGCCGGTTTCGCCGAGGCCGGCACCCAGCCGCTCCGCCAGGTCGAGCTGCGCGTCGGTCGCTTCGCGCGGCCCGATGACCCCGACCGGGACCCGGCGCACCCCCACCCCCGACGAAGCGCCGCGCAGCACATGGCGCAGGCCGTCCAGCGCGGACACGGGCGCGGCATCGGCCGGCGCCGGGGCCGGCTGCCAGGCGAGCGCCCAGGGGTCGAAGCGCCCGGCATCGCCATGGAGCGTCCGGTCCGCCATGGACCAGAGCAGGGTATCGGCCATTCGTCCTCTTCCTCCCGAAGCGCCGCCTCTCGGGGCTGGCCGCCGCACGCGATGTAAATTATCTTACATTCATGGAAACCGAAACGCTTTTCGAAGGCCGGCCGGACGACGAAGTCGCGCAGCGCCGCCGCGCCATCCTGGCGATCGTCCGGGAACAGGGCTTCGCCACCATCGAGGTGCTGGCCCGGCAGTTCGGCCTGTCGGCCCAGACCGTGCGCCGGGACATCGTCCATCTCGACGCCGAAGGGCTGCTGCAGCGCTTCCATGGCGGGGCCGGCATCCGCGAGCCCCAGGTGCGGCTCGCCTATGCCGAGAAGCGCGTGGTCGCCGCCGACGCCAAGGAGCGGATCGGCCGCGCCGCCGCCGCCCTGGTCGCGGACGGGGCCGCCCTCTTCCTCGATGTCGGCACCACCGTCGAGGCGGTGGCCCGCGCGCTGCGCGGGCGCCAGGGCCTGCGCGTCTTCACCTGCTCGCTGCCGGCCGCGACGCTGCTGGCCGATGCGGACGGGATCGAGCTGTTCGTCCTGGGCGGCGAGGTGCGCGGCGCCGACGGCTCGCTGGTCGGCGACCAGACCATCGCCGCCATCGCCCGCTTCCGCTTCGACCACGCCTTCATCGGCTTCTCCGGCTGCGAGCCGGACGGGACGCTGATGGATTTCGACCTGCGCAAAGTGGCGGTGAAGCAGGCGGCGATCGCCCGCAGCCGGGCGGCGGTCGCCGTCGGCACCGCCGGCAAGTTCGCCCGCTCGGCGGTGGTCGCGGTGGCCGCCGTCGACGCCTTCTCGCACATCGTCACCGACCGGCCGCCGCCGCCGGCCCTGGCGACCCTGCTGGACCAGGGCGGCGTGCGGCTGGTCACGGCATAGGCGCCTGCCCCAGCGCCGACGGGGCCGGCTCCGCGACCGCGCGTGCCGCCGTCCGCCCCGCCCGCCCTGCCTGGCGCTTCGACCAGGCGAACGCCGCCACGAAGATCGCCGTCATCAGCGACACGACGGCAGGGGCCGGGGCGGCGTCGATGAAGAAGCTGAGATAGACCCCGAGCAGCGCCGCCCCCACCGCGACCGTCACGGACACCGCCAGCATGGCGGCGAAGCGCCGGACGAGCAGGAAGGCGATGGCGCCGGGCGCGATCAGCATGGCGATCACCAGCACGATGCCGACCGCCTTCAGCGCGCCCACGACGGTGAGCGAGAGGATGCAGAGCAGCCCGTAATGCAGCATCCGCACCGGCAGGCCGAGCGCGCGGGCCTGGGTCGGGTCGAAGGCGTGCAGCAGCAGGTCGCGCCACTTCGCCAGGATGATGGCCGAGACGACGGCGCCCGTGACCGCCGCTTCGGCGAGGTCGCGCGGGCCTGCCCCGAGCATGTCGCCGAACAGCACATGGTCGAGATGCACATCGGACTCGACCCGGGTGTAGAGCACGATGCCCAGGCCGAACATGCCCGAGAACACGACCCCCAGCACCGTGTCCTGCTTGACCCGGCTGTTCGCCTGCAGGAAGCCCGCGGCCAGCGCGCAGCCCATCCCCGCCGTGAAGGCGCCGACCGCAAGGGGCAGGCCGGCCATGTAGGCCAGCACCACTCCGGGCAGCACCGCATGGGAGATGGCATCGCCCATCAGCGACCAGCCCTTCAGCACCAGGAAGCAGGACAGGAGCGCGGTCGGCACCGCGACCAGCACCGCGATCAGCAGGGCATGGCGCATGAACTCGAACTGGAACGGCTGGGCGAGCGTGTCGGCGAGCCCGGTCATGGCGCCGCCCCCCCTCCCGCCGCCGCCGCGCCCGCCGCCACCTGGGCGGCGCGGCCCCGGGCCGCGCGCAGGCCATGGATCGGCGCCAGCCAGAACGCGGCCAGGAAGACCAGTGTCTGCAGCACGACGATGACCCCGCCGGTCGCCCCGTCGAGAAAATAGCTGAGATAGGCGCCGACCAGGCTGGTGAGCGCGCCGATCGCCACGCTGACGGCGATCAGCCGGGGGAAGCGGTCGGTCAGCAGGTAGGCCGTCGCCCCCGGCGTCACCACCAGGGCGATCACCAGGAAGGCGCCGACGGTCTGCATCGCCGCCACCGTCGAGGCGGCCAGAAGGGTGAAGAACACCAGCTTCAGCACCCCGGCGTCGATGCCGATCGAGCGCGCATGGCCCTCGTCGAAGAAGACGACCATCAGGTCCTTCCACTTGAAGAGCAGGACCGCGAGCGAGACGAGGCCGATGATGGCGAGCTGGAGCGTGTCCCCAGGCGTGATCGCCAGGATGTTGCCGAGCACGATCGTCTGGATGTCGACCGCGGCCGGCCGCAGCGAGGCCATCAGCAGGCCGATGCCGAAGAAGGACGAGAAGATCAGGCCGATGATCGCGTCCTCCTTCAGCCGGGTGCGCCGGTTGAGGAACAGCATGGCGCCCGCGGCGAGCCCGCCCGCGAAGAAGGCGCCGAGCGAAAAGGGCAGCCCCAGCATCCAGGCCCCCGCGACCCCCGGCACGATCGCGTGGGACAGCGCGTCGCCGACCAGCGACCAGCCCTTCAGCATCAGGTAGGCGGACAGGAAGGCGCAGACCCCGCCGACCAGCGCGCTGACCCACATGGCGTTGACCATGTAGGCATAGCCGAACGGCTCCAGCAGCAGGGCCGTCATGGCCGCCGCTCCGCCTCGCCGTAGAGCACGAACGGCCGCTCGTCGTCGGTGATGATGCCGACGGCCTGGGCCGCCGGGCCGCCCGCCTCGGGCAGCACCAGGTGGCGGAGCACGCCGCCGAAGGTCCGCTCCAGGTTCGCCCGGGTGAAGGTCTCCGCGGTCGGGCCATGGGCCAGCACCGTGCGGTTCAGCAGGACCGTGCGGTCGCAGAAATCCTGCACGCTGCCGAGGTTGTGGGTGGCGACCAGCAGCACCCGGCCCTCGTCGCGGAGCTGGCGCAGGAGGTCGATGATCGCCTCCTCGGTGCGGACGTCGACGCCGGTGAAGGGCTCGTCGAGCAGGATGACGCGGCCGTCCTGGGCGAGCGCGCGGGCGAGGAAGATGCGCTTCTTCTGGCCGCCCGACAGCTCGCCGATCTGGCGGGTGCGGAAGTCGGCCATGCCGACCCGGGCCAGTGCCGCGGCGACGGCCTCGCGGTCGCGGGCGCGGGGCGTGCGCAACAGGTTCATGTGGCCGTAGCGGCCCATCATCACCACGTCCTCGACCAGGATCGGGAAGCTCCAGTCCACCTCCTCGCTCTGCGGGACGTAGGCGACCAGGTTGCGCTTCAGCGCGTCCGGCACCGGCAGGCCGAGGATCGCGATCGTCCCGTGCGTCGCGCGGGCGAAGCCCATGATCGCCTTGAAGAGCGTCGACTTGCCGCTGCCGTTGACGCCGACCAGCGCGGTGATGGTGCCGGTCGGGATCTCGAAGCTGGCGTCGCGGAGCGCGGTGTGGCCGTTGCGGTAGGTCACGGTGACCCCGCGCACCGACAGGCCGCCGCCGCCCGCCAGTGGGGCGGCGGTCATCGGCCGAGCCCGCGGGCGATGGTCTCCGCCGTCACCCGCAGCAGGTCGATGTAGGTCGGGACCGGCCCGTCCGGGCCGCTCAGGGAATCGACGTAGAGGATGCCGCCGTAGCGGGCGCCGGTTTCCCGGGCGACCTGCCGGGCCGGGCGGTCGGAGATGGTGCTCTCGCTGAAGATGACCGGGATGCGTTCGGCCCGCATGCGGTCGATCACCCGGCGCACCTGCTGCGGGGTGCCCTGCTGGTCGGCGTTGATCGGCCACAGGTAGAGCTCCTTCAGGCCGAGGTCGCGGGCGAGGTAGCTGAAGGCGCCCTCGCTCGACACCAGCCAGCGCCGCTCGGCCGGGATCGCCGCGACCGACGCCCGGATCGGCGCCAGGGCCGCCGCGATGCGCGCCTTGTACGCGTCCGCATTGGCCCGGTAGGCGGCCGCGTTGGCCGGGTCATGGCGGGCAAAGGCGTCGCGGATGTTGTCGACATAGACCAGGCCCGCGTCGGGCGACATCCAGGCATGGGGGTTGGGCTTGCCGGAATAGGGCCCGTCCGCGATGCCCATCGGCTCCACCCCCGCCGACACCACCACCCCCGGCACGTCCCCGAGCGTCTGGAAGAACTTCTCGAACCACCGTTCCAGCCCGAGCCCGTTCCACAGGATCAGGCGCGCGCCCTCGGCCTTGACGAGGTCGCCCGGGGTCGGCTGGTAGGTGTGGATCTCCGCCCCCGGCCGGGTGATCGATTCGACGGTCGCCGCCTCGCCCGCGACGTTGCGGGCCATGTCGGCGATCACCGTGAAGGTGGTGACCGCCTTGAACCTCTCCCCGGCCACGGCCGGCGCCAGTCCCGCCGCGATGGCGAGCCCGGCTGCGACGATGCGTAGAAGGCGCCCGGCCATGCCCATCTCCCCTGCCGCCGATGCGGACGGGTCCAGAATTGCCACGGCTCTATTGCAATTGCAACTTATTCTCAAATCATCCTGAGAATGGAGCCCTGGCCCGTGGCCGAAGCGTCCCTCGACAATCTCGGAATGAGACTCTTTTTCCCTTATCCACAGTCAGTTGTGCAGAACGAGATTCCCCCTAGATAGAAACTCGGCACTGCCCGCCGGCCAAAGCGTCCCTCGACTACGCTCGGGATGAGGGCCGTCTCAATTTGGCGGAAGCATTTGTGGAATAAAGGAAATTTCCTCACCCTGAGCGCAGTCGAAGGGCGCTTCGGCCGTCGGCCAATGCTCCATTCGACGGCCGCCGGCGATTTCATTCCCGGCGGGTCGGGCCAACCGGTGGGAACTCATCCCGAGCGAAGCCGAGGGACGCCAGGTCCCTCGGGCAAAGAGGCGTCCCTTGCCTCAGTGCGCCTTGTAGCGGTTGAGCGTGCCGCCCTTCATCACCTTGCCGGGCAACTCGTGGCCGACGAAGCCCTCGGCCATGCGGGCCACCTCGACCAGGGCGTCGAGGTCGATGCCGGTCTCGATCCCCATCTCGTGGCAGGAGAAGACCAGATCCTCGGTCGCGACGTTGCCGGCCGCCCCCTTGTGGCCGGCGAAGGGGCAGCCGCCGAGGCCGCCGACGGAGGCGTCGAAATGGGCGACCCCCATCTCCATCGCCGCCACCGCGTTGGCCACCGCCTGGCCGCGGGTGTCGTGCAGGTGCAGCTTGATGCGCAGGTCGGGCCAGCGATCGCGCACCGCGCCGACCAGGCGCTTCACCTGGAGCGGCGAGGCCCAGCCCATGGTGTCGGCAAGGCTGACCGTCTTCAAGGTGCTGCCGTGCTCGGCCATGACCGCCTCGGCCCGGGCGATCAGCTCGATCACCTTGGCCTCGGGGATGTAGCCCTCGAAGTTGCAGCCGAAGGCGGCCATCAGGCCCAGCGTGCGGACCTCGATCCCCGCCGCCTGGTAGCGCTCGATCCAGTTCGGCATCTCGGCCAGGGTGTCGTCGATGCTGCGGTTGGTGTTGCGGCGGATGAAGGTCTCGCTGGCGGTGAGCGTCAGCTTGCCGTTGACGTCGACATGGCCGTTGGCGATCGCCCGCTCCAGCCCCTTCGCGTTGAGCCAGAGCGCGCGGTAGGCGACGCCGTCCTTCCGGCGGATGCCGGCGAACACCTGGTCGCCGTCGGCCATCTGCGGCACCGCCCGCGGGTTGACGAACGAACCCGCCTCGATCTCCTGCACGCCGGCATCGGCCAGCGCCTCGATCATGCGGACCTTGTCGGCGGTCTCCACGAACTTCGGCTCGATCTGCAGCCCGTCGCGCGGGCCGACATCCTGGATGTGAACGAATTTCGGCAGGTCGGACATGGCTTTCCTCACTCGACGGCGGGACGGGCGGCGCGACGGCGGCGCAGCTCATAGAAGATCGCGGCCGCGACCATGGCGATGGTCGCCAGGTGCAGGCCGACGGACAGCGGGCTCTGGACCAGGATCGCCCAGTCGCCGCCGCTCGCCTGCATGGCGCGGCGCAGGTTCTGTTCCATCGGCCCGCCCAGCAGCATGCCCAGGACCAGCGGGATCATCGAGAACCCCATCTTGCGCATGCCGAAGCCGAGGATGCCGAACCCGGTCATCAGCAGCAGGTCGAAGGCGCTGTTGCTGATCGAATAGACGCCGACATAGGAGATGACGACGACGACCGGCATCAGGTAGCGGGTCGGGATGGTCAGCAGGCGGGCGAAGATGCCGACCAGGGGGATGTTGAGCACCAGCAGGATGAAGTTGCTGACGTAGAGGGCGGCGACCAGGCCCCAGATGAGGTCCGGCTGGCGCTCGAACAGCAGCGGGCCCGGCTGGATGTTGAGGGTGACCAGCATGCCCAGCATGATCGCGGTCGCCCCGCTGCCGGGAATGCCCAGCGTCAGCATCGGCACCAGGTTGCCGCCGGCCGCCGCATTGTCGGCCGCCTCGGGGGCCGCCACGCCGCGCGGGTCGCCCTTGCCGAAGGTGCCGTCCTTGTCGGAGATCTTCTTTTCCAGGGTGTAGCCGAGGAAGCTGGCCATGGTGGCACCCGCCCCCGGCAGCACGCCGATGACGAAGCCGAGCGCGCTCGCGCGCAAGGTGGCGGCGGGGAAGATCAGGTCGCGGAAGGACGAGCGGATCTGGCCGACCGGCAGGCGCTTGGCCTGCCCGCCCTCCTTGTCCGCCAGGAACATCAGGAACTCGCTGATGGCGAAGAGGCCGATGGCGGCGACGACGAAGTCGATGCCGTCATAGAGCTCGTAGCTGTCGAAGGTGAAGCGGGGCTGCCCGCTCGCCGGGTCGAGGCCGACGGTGGAGAGGACGAGGCCGATCATGCCGGCGATCAGCGTCTTGGCCGGATTGGCGCCGCCCACCCCGCCGACCGCCACCACCGCCAGCACGAACAGGGCGAAATATTCCGGCGGGCCGAAATAGATCGCGGCCTTGGCCAGCAGCGGCGCGCAGATGGTGAGGCCGATGGTCGCCAGCGTGCCGCCCACGAAGGACGAGATGGCCGAGATGGCGAGCGCGTCGGCCGCCTTGCCCTTCAGCGCCATCGGGTAGCCGTCGAGGCAGGTCATGACGGCCGGGGCGTCGCCCGGGATGTTGAGCAGGATGCTGGAGATGCGCCCGCCGAACATGGTGCCGTAATAGACGCTGGTCAGCAGGATCATCGCCTCGACCGGCGCCAGCTTCATGCTGAAGGCGAGCGGGATGAGGATGGCGATGCCGTTGACCGGGCCGATCCCGGGCAGGGCGCCGATGACGGTGCCGAGGAAGCAGCCGATCAGCGCCAGCACCAGGTTGAACGGCTGGAGGGCGACGCCGAAGCCGCCGCCCAGCGAGGAGAGGATGTCCATGGTCGACGTCAGCCCCCCGCGAACAGCGTGCCCGTCGGCAGCGCCAGTTCCAGCCCATGGGTGAACAGCACGTAGCAGCCGACGGCGACGGCGGCGCCCGAGACGACCGCCGGCAGGGGCCGGGCCCCCAGCATCGCCGCCAGGACGCCGGCCAGGACCGTGGTCGCCAGGACGAAGCCGACCGGCACCAGCAGCAGCGCGTAGGCCAGCATCAGCACGATCGAGGCCGCCTGCACGACCAGCACCAGGCCCCCGTCCCAGCGCGGCTCCGGATCGGGCCGGAAGACCAGCCACAGGCCGAGCACGGCGATCAGCACCGCCAGCACCTGCGGGAAGATCGCCGGCCCGACCGGGTCGGAAAAGTCGGCCTCGTAATGGCCGGCGGACCAGCCATACCAGGCCGCCAGGATCATCAGCCCGAGGCCAACGATCCGGTCGCTCACTTTATGACCCCGATTTCCTGCGACAGGGAGCGGAGGTCGGCGATCGACTTGCGGACATAGGCCTCGAACTCCTTGCCGCCGACCCAGTTCGGGGTAAGCCCGCTCTGCTCGGCCGCCTTCTTCCATTCGGCGCTGTCATAGAGCCGCTTCAGGCCGCCGACCATCGTGTCGTACTCGCCGTCGGTCACCTTGCCGCCGGTGTAGAAGCCGCGCCAGTTGAGCCCGACCACGTCGAAGCCCTGCTCGCGCGCCGTCGGCAGGCCGGCGAACTTGCCCGGCAGGCGATCGGGCGAGAGCGCGCCCAGGACCCGCACCTGGCCCGATTCCACGAAGCCGGAAATCTCGCCGAGATCGGTCGTGACCACCCCGATATGCCCGCCCAGCATCTGGGTGACGGCGGTGCTGCCGCCGTCGAACTGGACCCAGCGGATCTTGCGGAGGTCGGGGCCGGCCATGCCGGCGGCGCGCGCGACCAGCAGCAGGCGCAGATGGTCGTAGCCGCCCGCCCCACTCGACCCGCCGGTGACCGCGGCGTTGGGGTCGGCCTTCAGCGCCTTCATCAGGTCGCCCAGCGTCTTGTAGGGCGAATCCGCCTTCACCAGCACGACGCCGGTGTCGGCCCCGAGCATGCCCAGCCAGCGCATGCGGTCGGCATCGCCGGGATAGCGCTTCTGGGCGATCTGGGTCATGCCGACGCTGCTGGCGGCGACGATCAGGTTGCCGTCCTTGGAGCGGTTCTCGGCCACATGGGCGAAGGCGACCGCGCCGACGGCACCCGGCATGTTCGTCACCTGCACCGGGCGGTCGACGATCTTCAGCTCATGCAGCAGCCGGCCGACGGTGCGGCAGGTGAAATCCCAGCCGCCGCCCGGCGCCGCCGGGGCGATGCATTCCGGCTTGCTGCCGGCGAAGCCCGAGACCGCCAGCGTCGCGGCCAGCAGCAGGGCCGCGCGGGCCCCGGTCCTGACATGCCTGTTCTTCATCTCTGGTCCCTCCCTTGGGTGATTATTGTCCGTCGCCGGAACAAGCGGAACATCATCCGGCGGCCCGAAGCGACGTTTCCGCCACGCCGAGGTCGATGGTGCCGACGGCGGCCAGGCGATCGATCTCCGCCGCCGCAACGCCGGCCGCGGCCAGGATCTCGCGGGTATCGGCGCCGGCCGCGGGCGGCTGCCGGCGCAGGCCGGGGCGGACCCCGTCCATGGCGATCGGCAGGGCCGGGAGCCGGGCATGGACGGTCGCCGACAGGTCGACATCGACCAGGCCGCCGGCCGCGTTGAGGTGGGGGTCGTCGAACAGCTGGTCCGGCCGCGCCACCGGCGCGCAGGGGATCAGCGCGGCGCGGCAGCGCTGCAGGATCTCCTCGACCGGGATGGTGGCGAAGAGACCGGCCAGGCGCTCGATCAGCCGCGGCTTCTGGCGCACGCGGTCGTCGTGGGTGGCGAGCGCGGGATCGTCGCGCAGGTCGTCGAGCGGGAAGGCCTGGCAGAAACGCTCCCAATGGGCCTGGCTGGTGACGCCGATGAAGACCGGATCGTCGGCCGTCTCGAACACGTCGTAGATGCACCAGGCGGCCCCGCGGCGGCCCGGCATCGGCGGCACCGGGGCGCCGACCATGGCCGATGCCGCCATGTGCTGGGTGACCAGGAAGGCGGTCGATTCGAAGAGCGCGCTCTGCACCAGTTGGCCCTGCCCGGTGCGGTCGCGGTCGCGCAGCGCGGCCTGGATCGCGATCACCCCGAACATGCCGCCGACGATGTCGACGACCGAGGCCCCGGCCCGCAGCGGCCGGCCCGGCGGCCCGGTCATGTAGGCCAGCCCGGCCTGCATCTGCACCACCTCGTCCAGGGCCGGCAGATGCTCGTACGGGCCCGGCAGGTAGCCCTTCAGCGCGCAATAGACCAGCCGGGGATTGATCGCGCGGGCATCCTCCCAGCCGAGGCCGAGGCGCTCCATCACCCCCGGCGCGAAGTTCTCGATCAGCACGTCCGCCTCGCCCATCAGGCGGCGGACCAGGTCGCGCCCGTCCGGCTGCTTCAGGTCGATGCACACGCTGCGCTTGTTGCGGTTGAAGCTGGCGAAGAAGCCGACCGCGAAGCCGGGCAGGCGCCGGGTCCGGTCGCCGCCCGGCGGCTCGATGCGCACGACGTCGGCGCCGAGGTCGGCCAGGACCAGGCCGCAGCTCGGCCCCATCACGGTGTGCCCGAAATCGAGCACACGGATCCCGGCGAGCGGCAGCGCCGCAGATGCGACGGCGGTGGCGGTCATGGACGCTTCTCCCAGCCGGCTGCCGGTTGCGGCGCCCGCTTGACTTCAACTACGGCGTTCCGCTAGACAGAACGCCAGTTCTGTTATGGTTAGTGTGGCCGCCCATGCCGATTTCTGTCAAGCCGTCCGGCGCGCCCGAACCACCCTTTGCGGGTGCATCCGCACCCGATGGCGCCATCGAGGATATGCCGAAGCCGCGCCGGCGCGAGGCCGACGGCGCGGCTGCCGTCGACCGCGCCCTGCAGGCGCTGCTCGCCTTCCGGGAAGGCGACCGCAGCCTGACCCTGGGCGAGATCTCGCGCCGCACCGGCCTCTACAAGAGCACCCTGCTGCGCCTGCTGGCGTCGCTGGAGCGGCAGCGCTTCGTCGTCCGCCTGGCCGACGGCCGCTACAGCCTGGGGCCGACCCTGTTCCGGCTGGGGGCGCTCTACGAGCAGGCACTCGACCTCCGTTCGGCCGCCGACCCGATCCTGCGCGCCCTGGCGGCGGAGACGGGCGAGAGCGCCTCGGTCTATGTCCGGGAGCGGGACCGGCGGCTCTGCCTGATGCGCGTCGACAGCCGGCAGAACGTGCGCGACCACATCACGGTCGGCGCCCTGCTGCCGACCGACCGGGGCGCCGCCGGCCGGGTGCTGCTGCGCTACGAGGACGGTCCCGGCCCGGATCGCGGCGCCGAGCTGCTGGCCGCCAGCATCGGCGAGCGCGACCCCGAGCTGGCGGCGGTGGCGGCCCCGCTCTTCGACCGCGCGGGCCAGCTGGTGGGCGCGCTGTGCGTCGCCGGCACCGCCACCCGCCTGGCCGACGCCACCCTGATCGCCCGCATCCGCGCCGCCGTGCTGGCCCGCGCGTGCGAGCTGACCGCCATGCTGGGCGGCCCGGCCGAGTTGTTCGACAGCCGCTAGGCTAAGGCCCCGCGGCCTCTTCCATCCCCGCGGCTTCCTCCATCATCGCCCGCAGGTACTCCATCTGGCCGTCGACCAGGCGGAACACCCCGTCCTGGGGCTGCGGCAGGTCGAGGGCGGCCAACGGGTCGAGGCCGCCATAGAGGCCGCGCAGGACCCGGCCGGCAAAGCCGTGCGACACGGCGATGGTCGGGCCGTCGATGTCGCCCAGCCAGTTGCCCAGGCGCGCCATCATCGCCTCATGGCGCTCCCCGCCGGGCGGGCGGAAGAACCGCTCGTGCGGGGTGCAGCCGTCGAGCGCGCCCGGGAAGGCGGCGTCGATCTCGTCCCAGGTCATCCCCTCCCAGGCGCCGAGGCCGATCTCCACCAGGCGCGGGTCGTACTCGACCGGCAGGTCGAGCGCGGCCGCGATCGGTGCCACGGTCGCCCGGGTGCGGCCGAGCGGGCTCGCCATCAGCCGGACCGGCGCCTTGCGGCCGAGCGTGCGCGCCAGCAGGTCGGCGATCGCCAGCGCCTGCTGCCGGCCGCGCGCCGTCAGCGGCGAATCATGCTGCCCCTGGAGCCGGCGCTGGGCATTCCATTCGGTCTCGCCGTGGCGCACCAGCCAGACGACGGCACCGGGGCGGGTCTCGATGCGGGTTAGGGAAACCTGCGGGGTCACGGAAACTTGCATCGTTCCACCGTCACGTTGACGAAGCCGCGCGCGCCGCGGGCCATGCGCACGCGCCATTCCGCGCCGGCGCCGATGATCGTCTGTTCGAGCGGCAGGGTGCCCTGCGCCTGGCGCTCGGTGTCGCCCGCGGTCAGGGCCAGCTGGATTGGCTTCTCGACGTCGAAGAAGGCCTGCGGGGCGTTGTTGCGCGCCGCCAGCGCCGCCTCGCCCGACGCGCTGACGCGCAACTGGCCGCCGCCAAACGCGGCCTCGGTCCCGCCGCCGCGATAGAGCGGCACCTTGACGTAGAAGCGCCGGTTCTCGGCCGGCTCGCAGGAGCGCTTGGCCTCGAGCATGGCGACCACGGCGGTGATCCGCTGCGGGGCGATGCCCTCCTCCAGCTTGATCTGCACCTGGCGCTGGATCTCCTGCGCCGGCCCCTTCGGCACCTCGCGGGCGTAGCGCTGCTCCAGCTGCTGGTAGGCGGTGCGGGTCTGGTTGACGGCGGCCTCGGCCTCGCCCTTGGCCTTGACCAGCCGGTCGTTGGCATCGGTCAGTTCGTTGACGCGGGCATTGAGGGCCGAGATCTGGCCCTCGGCATGCTCGCCGCCCAGGTAGAAGGTGAAGGCGAGCAGGGTGGACACGGTGCCGATCACGAACAGCACCCCCAGCACCCGCGTGCGACCCCGTCGCCGCCGTCGATCCTCGCGGAAACTCAAACTCATCGGGTTCTTTCCATGCCCTCCGGACGCCTGCGCCGCTCCGCCTTACGACGGAACGGCGAAGGGCGCAACGTCCGGGGCGTGGCCCGGCGCCGCCGTCAGACCGTCAGGCCGCCGTCGACGACCAGGGTGTGGCCGGTCACCATGGCGCCGCCGCCGCACAGGAACAGCATCGCCTCGGCGATATCCTCGGGAAGGCAGGCGCGCTTCAGCGGGGTCTTCTCGATCGTCTCCTGCTTGCGGTCGTCGGGCCAGGCCTTGGTCCAGGGCGAATCGACGAAGCCCGGTGCCACCGCATTCACCCGCACGTCCGGCGCCAGCGCCTTGGCCAGCGAGCGGGTCATGTTGATGAGGGCGGCCTTGCCCGCGGCATAGGGCAGGCTCGACCCGGTGGCGGCGATGCCGGCGATCGAGGCGGTGCTGACCACCGCCCCCCTGGCCTGGCGCAGGGCCGGCGCCGCCGCCTTGGTACAGCGGAACGGTCCCAGCAGGTTGACGGTCAGGATGCTCGACCAGAACTCGTCGGTCTGGGCGTCGAGGTCGGCAAAGGGGATCGGCGTGGTGGTGGCCGGGGTGCCGGCGTTGTTCAGCAGGTAGTCGAGCCGCCCCAGCCGGTCGATCGCGTCGGCGACCATCGCCTGGATGGCGGCGGGGTCGGCGACGTTGCCGGGCGCGCCGATCACGTCCAGCCCGTCGGCCTTCAGGCGGGCGACCTGGTCCGGGCCGCGCGGATCGTCCGGCAGGTGGTTGACGGCCACCCTGGCCCCCATCCGCGCGAACAGGGTGACCGCCGCCAGGCCGATGCCGGAGGCGCCGCCGGTGACGAGCGCGGTGCGCCCGGAGAGGTCGGCCGCGATCATGCGTGGTTCCTCAGCTTCAGGATCTGGCGGGCCTCCTGCGGGGTCGCCGTCTCGTGGCCCAGCAGGTTGATGATCTTGATCGCCTTCTCGACCAGCTGCGCGTTGCTGCCGAACACGCCCCGCTCGAGATAGATGTTGTCCTCCAGCCCGACGCGCACATGGCCGCCCAGCAGGACCGCCTGCGCCACCATCGGGAACTGCATCCGCGAGATGCCGAAGCCGGCCCAGGTCGCCCCCGCCGGCAGCAGGTCGCGCATGTAGGTCATCGCCGCCGGCGTCGCCGGCTGCCCCCAGGAGATGCCGAGGCAGATCTGGTAGAGCGGGTCGCCCTCGATGATGCCGCTCTCGACGAAATGGTTGGCGAGGCGGACATGGCCGCTGTCGAACACCTCCAGCTCCGGCTTCACGCCCGCGGCCTGGATCGCCTTGGCCATGGTCGCCAGATGCGCCGGGGTGTTCATGAAGACGTGCGGGCCGAAGTTCATCGTGCCCATGTCCAGGCTGCAGATCTCCGGCCGCAGCTCCTCGACATGCTGGACGCGCTCGGCCGGGGTCGCGAGGTTGGTGCCCTTGGCCGGCTCCGACGGCTTGACGTCGCCCGGGATGAAGCGGCCGCCGGCGCCGGTCGTCAGGTTGATGACGAGGTCGGTGCCGCTGTCGCGGATGCGCGCCACCACCTCGCGGTAGTGCGCCGGGTCCATGCTGGGCTTGCCCGTCTCGGGGTCGCGGACATGGATGTGGCAGATCGTGGCGCCGGCCCGGGCCGCCTCGACACACGCGGTCGCGATCTGCTCGGGCGTCACCGGGATCGCCGGATGCTTGCCGACCGTGTCGCCCCCGCCGGTGACGGCGCAGGTGACGATGACCTTTCTGTCCATGGGGCTTCCTCGAGGCTTGGCAGGTTGGAGCGACGGCTCGAGGCCGGAGCGTAAGGGCGGACGGCGGCGGCGGGAAGCCCCCTCCCCGCGCCTCCCGCCGGGCAGCGGCGCGCGCCGGCTAGATCCCTTCCAGCGCCAGGGCGGCCGCCGCCAGGCCGGTCTGGTAGGCGCCGTGGGCGGTGGAGAAGTCGTGCGGCGAGCAGGCCTCGCCCGCGAACAGGATGCGGCCGTCGACCGGCTCGGCCAGCCGGGCGCGGGCACCGGCGAAACCCGGCAGGGCGTGCGAGTAGGAACCGAGCGACAGCGGGTCGCGGGCCCAGGCGGTGGACACGATCGGCCGCAGGTGGCCGCGGATGGCGTTGCCGAAGATCCCGGCCAGCTCGTCGCCGGCATGGGCGAAGAAGGCATCCGTCCCGCCCGCTTCCAGCTCGCGGGCGACGATGCCGCCGAAATAGCCCTCGATATAGGGCCGGCCGAGCGGCCGCAGGTGGTAGGCACCGATCGCCGAGCGGTCGACATGGCCATAGGCCTGCCCGTCGGCCGGCACCAGGTCCGGACGGTCGATGGCGATGTAGAGCTTGTCGGCCAGGCCGAGCGGCAGGCCCGCCGCGGCCGACAGCTTGTCCGGCAGGGCGGGGTCGAAGACGATGGCGCCCGTCAGCAGCAGGGGCGGCGGCACGGTGACGATGACGCGGCGGGCGCGGACGGTGCCCCGGGGCGTCTCCAGCCGGATGACCGTGCCGGAATGGTCGATGCGACGCACCGGACAGTCGAGGACGATCGGCAGGCCCGCCGCCCGGGCCGCGACCAGCGCGCCGTAGCCCGCCGGCAGGCGCCAGTTGAAGTCCGTGTCGTCGTAGTTCCAATGGTCGAGGGACGACAGCCGGTCCGGCTCGACCCCGTTGGCCCAGGTGCTGCCGGCGGCGATCAGCGGGTTCCAGGGCGACTCGGGATCTTGGAAGTCGGATGCCGGCCGGTCCTGCCCGGCCTCCGCGGCGGCCTGCACGCGGCCCCAGAAGGCCTCCCGGTCGGCTCGGAAGCGGTCCTGTTCGCCGGGCGGGAACCGCAGATTGCCGCCCGTGCGGCTCCAGGGGGCCGGGCTGCGGTCGATGGCGAAGCCCATTTCCTCGGCGACGGCGACCCACGGGTTGCGATCGGCCGAGTGCAGCCAATGGCAGCCGAGATCGATGGGGCCGGGGCCGAGGTCGGTTGCCGTCCATGCCCGGCCCCCGACGCGCCCGCGCGCCTCCAGCACCTGGAACGATGCGCCCCCCTGCGCCAGCCGCCAGGCTGCCCCGACCCCTGCCGCGCCGGCCCCGACGACCGCGACATCCACCTCTTCCCTCGGTCCTGCCACGCTGCCGCCCCTTCATCCATCCCATCGCTGGGGGCACTCGATGGCCGCACCTGCAAGCCGGGTCAAGAGGCGGCCGCATCCATCAGCGATAACCATTGGTTCATCTCTGGACGACAACGAAGCCAATGAGTTATCACGCTATCAATTGTGGCGAGACTTGGTATGGACCCTGCTTGAGCTTCCGGCGATTCCGGTCTAGTTTACGGGGCCTTCTCTGAGCGCCGGCTTGAAGCGGCTCGAGAAGGTTCTGGGGAGCGAGGGGCATGGCAGCATGGCGGGCGTCCGTTGGCGCGTGGGCGATGGTCGTGGCGTCCGCCACGTCGGCTGCCGCCGCGTCGCCGATCGCAGAGCTGGAGCGGCTGCTTCAGCAGGAGCAGGCGTCCCAACGGACGTCGGTGCGCACTGCGGATAGCGGCTGGGTGGTCTCGCCGGCGGCGCAGAACGGCCCGGCCGGGCAGCAGTCGAACGCCTATCCCTGGAACTATGCGGTGCTGGAGCGCGATCGCAATTTCCGCCGTGCCGCCATCGACCCGCAGACACCGTCCATGGCCGTGGCGCCGCCCGCCGAGAGCAACTCCGAGTTCAACAACAGCGTCGGCTGCATTGTCGGCGGCGCCCTCGGCACGACCGTGGCCTCGCTGGCCGGCGGCCTCAACACCGTCAACCTGATCGGCGGCGGCATCGTGTCCGCCGTCAACCCCGTCACCTTCTACGTCAGCCTGATGGGGGTGGTGTTCGTGTCCTTCTGCCAGATGGGCCAGGCGCTGACACCGCTCTACACCTACCTGACGACGCCGACGCCACCCGAGCCGATCATCGGCGTGCCCGAGCTGGTGCCCGAACCGCAGCAGCCGCTCGACAACCTGCCCGACTTCCGCCGCGGCGTGCCCTACGAGTCGCGTCCGGGCGTGCCGATGGTGCGCGCGGCCGACCAGCCGGTCGAATGGGTGCCGGTCGATCCGGCGCCGCGGCGCAACTGCGTCCAGGACCGCCGCTCGATCCGGCTCGCCATGTCGGCGATGATCCATGGCGAGGTCATCCCGCCGAGCTGCTCCGGCTCGTTGATCTAGCCTGTCTCCGGCCGGCGGCGCGCGGGCCGCCGGCCTTCTCCCCCTCCGATCAGGCCGGCGTCGCCGCCGGCAGGCCGAGCAGGGCGCGCCGCCGCAGCCACTGGCTCGGCCGGTAGCGGTCGTCGCCGGTCTCGGCCTGCATCGCCTGCAGGATGGCGTGGACCTGGTCGACGCCGATCTGGTCGGCCATCGCCAGCGGCCCCTGCGGGTAGTTGAGGCCGAGTTGCATGGCGGTGTCGATGTCGCCCGGTGCCGCGACCCCGATCTGGGCCATCTCGCAGCCGAGGTTGGCGATCATCGCGCGCAGGCGCTGCTGGATGAAGCCGGCCGAATCCTTGATCGCCGTGACGGCCCGGCCGTTGGCGACGATGCGGGCCGCGACCGCGCCCAGGATCGCCGGGTCGGCGCCGGGTGCCGTCATCAGCGTCACCCGCTTGGAAATGTCGCAGAGCAGATCGACCGCCACCAGCCGCCGATGGTCGACCCCCAGGCGCACGGCGACGGCGGTGCAGTCCTCGCCGACCGGGGCGACCAGCAGCGGGCTCTCGCCGTCGTCATGGGCGATCTGGTCGGCCCCGGCCATCAGGTCGGACAAGGCGGCCGAGACGTCGAGCAGCACCACCCGCCCGGCCGCCGGCGCCACCGGCAGGTCGGGCACCGCGCCCGGGGTGCGGGTCCCCTTGGCGTCGTAGGCGAAGTGCCCCTGGCCGGTCTTGCGGCCGAGCCGCCCCGCCTCGCGCAGGGACCGGTGGTAGGGCGTCGTCCGGAGCCGCGGATCGTTGTAGTAGCCCTGCCAGATGATCTCCGACACCGGGTGGTTCACGTCGATCCCGGTCAGGTCCATCAACTCGAACGGGCCCATGCGGAAATGGCAGCAGTCCCGCATCACCTGGTCGACCTGCTCGGGCGTGGCGACGCCTTCCTGGACGATCGCCAGCCCCTCGGTGGTGAAAGACCGGCCGCCCAGGTTGACGAGGAAGCCCGGCGCGTCCTTGACCTTGACCGGGACCCGGCCGAAGCGCTCGCCCAGGGCCGAGAGGCGCTCGGCCACCGCCGGGTCGGTGTCGGGGCCGCTGATGATCTCCACCAGCCGCATCACCGGCACCGGGTTGAAGAAATGCATGCCGGCCACCCGGCCGCGATGCTGCAGCGCCTGGGCGATGCGCGCGATCGGGATCGACGAGGTGTTGCTGGCGAGGATGGCATCGGGCGCGCAATGCGCCTCCAGGGTGGTGAAGACCGTGTGCTTCACCGCCAGGTCCTCCACCACCGCCTCGACCACCACGCCGCACGGCGCCATGCCCGACAGGTCGTCGACGACGCTCAGGCGGGCCTTGGCGGCCGCGGCGGCCTCGGGCGTCAGGGTGCCCTTCTCTGCGAGGCGGTCGATGCGCCCGTTGATCCCCGCCTGCGCCTTCAGCGCGAAGCCCGGGGCGGCGTCGTAGAGGCGGACGACGCAGCCGCCGGTCGCCGCCACCTGCGCGATGCCGGCCCCCATCGTGCCGGCCCCGACCACGCCGACCACGGTCCCTTCACTCATAGCGCCTGCTCCCTGCCTCGATGCGGCCGGCAATCTGGCACGGCGCGGCCGGGAATGAAAACCGGCTCGGAGAATTCGGCGGGCGACACCGTACGGCCGGGACATCCGTTGGCGGGACTGGTCCTCGTCCCGCCTGCCGCTGGCATGGCGTGTGCTTGCCATCGACCCGACCTTCCCCCACCGCCTTGCGACACTGTCGATCGAACGATAGGGTCTGCGGTGGCATTCCCTCCCGAGGAGCCGGATCGATGGCCGACACCGCGTCTTCCGCCCGCTTCCGGCTGGGCTTCGACATTGGCGGGACCTTCACCGACTTCGTCCTGCTCGATGCCGCCAGCGGCGCCATCCGCCTGCACAAGTGCCTCACCACCCCCGACGACCCGGCCGAGGGCGCGCTGGCCGGCATCCGGGCGATCGCCGCCGAGGCCGGCATCGCGGTCGCCGACATCGGCCAGCTGCTGCACGGCACGACGCTCGTCACCAACGCGCTGATCGAGCGGCGCGGCGCCCTGCTCGGGCTGCTGACGACCCAGGGGTTCCGCGACAGCCTCGAGTTCGGCGTCGAGCAGCGCTACGACATCTACGACCTGTTCCTGGACTTCCCCGACCCGCTGGTGCCGCGCCGCCGCCGGCTGGAGATCGCCGAGCGCATCGCCCATGACGGCCGGGTGGTGGTTCCGCTCGACGCCGCGGCCGTGCGGGCGGAGGGCGCGCGCCTGGTGGCCGAGGGGTGCACCGCGATCGCCGTCTGCTTCCTCCATTCCTACGCCAACCCCGCCCACGAGCAGGCGGCCGGCCGCATCCTGCGCGAGGCCTTCCCCGGCATCGCGGTCAGCCTGTCGTCCGAGGTGGCGCCGGAGATCCGCGAGTACGACCGCTGCTCCACCACCTGCGCCAACGCCTTCGTGCAGCCGCTGATGGACCGCTACATCGGCCGGCTGACGGACCAGCTGGCGCGGCTCGGCTTCGCCGGGACGCTGCGGCTGATGCAGTCGGACGGCGGTCTGTGCACACCGGAGGTCGCCCGCGCCTTCCCGATCCGCCTGCTCGAATCCGGGCCGGCCGGCGGCGCGCTCGCCACCGTCCTCTTCGCCCGCGAGGCGGGCCTGCCCGACGCGATCGCCTTCGACATGGGCGGCACCACCGCCAAGTCGTGCCTGATCGAGGGCGGCCGGGCCGAGATCGCGCCGATGATGGAGACGGCCCGCGTCCACCGCTTCAAGCGCGGCTCCGGCCTGCCGATCAAGGCGCCGGTCGTCGACATGATCGAGATCGGGGCGGGCGGCGGATCGCTCGCCGGCATCGACGAGACCGGGCTGATCAAGGTCGGCCCGCGCTCGGCCGGGGCCGAGCCGGGCCCGGCCTGCTACGGCCGCGGCGGCACCGAGCCGACCGTGACCGACGCCAACCTGCTGCTCGGCTACTACGACCCGGGCTTCTTCCTGGGCGGCACCATGGCGCTCGACAAGGCCGCCTCCGAGGCCGCCCTGGCGCGGCTCGGCGAGCGGCTCGGCCTGTCGGCGATGGAGACCGCCTGGGGCATCCACGCCGTCGTCTGCGAGGCGATGGCGTCGGCCACCCGCGTCCACCTGATCGAGAAGGGCCGCGACCCGCGCCGCTACGCCATGGTCGGCTTCGGCGGCGCCGGCCCGGCCCACGCCGCGCGCGTCGCCCGCATCCTCGGCATCGCCGAGGTGCTGATCCCGCCGGCCTCGGGTGCGGCATCCGCGCTGGGCTTCCTCACCGCCCCGCTCGCCTTCGAGCAGTCGCGCTCGGCGCTGACGCCGCTCGGGCCCACGGCCGACTGGGCCGCGGTCGACCGGACGCTGGCCCAGCTCGAGGCCGAGGTGCGCGGCACGCTGCGCCAGGCCCGGGTCGCCGACGCCGACATGCGGGTGGAGCGCTCGGCCGACATGCGGATGGCGGGCCAGCTCCATCAGATCCTGGTGCGCCTGCCGGACGGGCCGGTCGACGCCGGCCGGCTCGACCGGATCCGCGAGCGCTTCCTCGACACCTACGAGCAGCTCTACCAGCGCCGGGTCGAGGGTGCCGAGATCGAGATCCTGTCCTACCGCCTGCGCGTCTCCGCCCCGGACCCCGCGGTCGCGCTGTCGGGCGCGGTCGCCGGCAGCGACCGGGCGGGCGATGCCCGCAAGGGCAGCCGCACCGCCTGGTTCGACGGCTCTTCCCACGAGGCGCCGGTCTATGACCGCTATCGCCTGCGGCCCGGCGACACGGTGGAAGGGCCGGCGATCATCGAGGAGCGCGAGGCGACGACGGTGATCGGCCCGGGCGACCGGCTGTCGGTCGACGGCGCCTACAACCTGCGCATCGCGGTCGGCGAGGTGGTGCGGCCGGCGGCGCTGGTCACCCAGGGCATGGCCATCGAGGACGCGATGGCCCGCATCGAGGCCGACCCGATCGGGCTCGAGATCATGTGGTCGCGCCTGATCTCGATCGTCGAGGAGATGTGGCAGACGGTGCGGCGCACCGCCTATTCGCTGATCATCTCGGAGAGCCAGGACTTCGCCAACGAGATCCTGGACGCCCAGGGCAACCCGCTCGCCCACTCGCCGCGCTCGATGCCGCTCTTCAACCTGACGCTGACCCGTTGCGTGAAGGCGCTGCTGGAGCATTTCCCGCCCGGGACGCTCAACGAGGGCGACGTGCTGGTAACCAACGACCCGTGGCTGTGCGCCGGCCACCTGTTCGACATCGCCCTGGTGACCCCGGTCTTCCGCGAGGGGCGGCTGGTCGCCCTGATGGCCACCGTCGGCCATGTCAGCGACATCGGCGGCGTCAAGGACCCCCTCAGCGCCCGCGAGATCTATGACGAGGGCGTGCTGATCCCGCCGATGAAGCTCTACGACGCCGGCCGGCCGGATCGCTCGCTCCTGACCATGCTGGCGTCCAACATCCGCAATTCCGACCAGGTGCTGGGCGACATCCAGTCGCTGATCACCGCCAACGCGCTGGGCGGGCAGCGGCTGCTCGCCTTCATGGACGAGTACGGCCTGGCCGACGTGGGCGCGCTGGCCGCCGTCGTCCAGGGCCGCAGCGAGGCCGCCACCCGCGCCGCCATCCGCGCCGTGCCGGACGGGGTGTACGAAAGCGAGATCGAGAACCGCCCGCTGGGCGACGTCCTGCGCTACCGGGTGCGCGTCCACAAGACGGGGGACGAGATCCGGGTCGAGCACCTGGATTCGCCCCGGCAGCTGCCGCGCGGCGGGCTCAACTGCACCATGAACGTGACCATGGGGCATTCGAGCTACCCGCTGAAATGCATGCTGACGCCCAACGTGCGCGGCAATGCCGGCTGCTACCTGCCGATCACCATCACCGCGCCGCCCGGCACCGCGCTCAATTGCGACCCGCCGGCCGCCGTCGCCCACCGCACCCGCGTCTCCTGGTACATCGGCCCCAACCTCTACCGCGCGCTGGCGCCGGCCATGCCCGACCGGGTCCAGGCCTTCACCGGCCTGCCCAAGGCATTCGGCTTCTATGGCCGCAACTCGGCCGGGCGGGTGGCGTCCGACCATTTCTTCATGGGCGGCGGCCAGGGCGCTTCCATGAAGCGCGACGGCAAGTCCGGCCTGCTCTACCCGACCTCGGCCGCCAACACGCCCGTCGAGCTGCTGGAAAGCCGCATGCCGGTGCTGATCCTGGAGAAGGCGCTGGTCGCGGATTCGGGCGGGCCCGGGCGGCAGCGCGGCGGGCTCGGCCAGCGCATGCGGGCGCGCCGGCTCGACGGCGGCACCGAGCCGATCTCGGTCGGGCTGTTCGTCGAGGGTTGGGGCATCCGCCATGACGGGCTCTTCGGCGGCCGCCCGGCCGCCCCGGCCTATGCCGGCGTGCGCGGGCCGGAGCCCGACGCCTGGCGCGACACCGGCGCCGGCGAGACGGTCAGCCTGTTCGATACCGAGACCGAGATCGAGACGCAGATCGCCGGCGGCGCCGGCTACGACCCGCCGACCGGTCGGCCGCTGGAGGCGATCGCGGCCGACCTCGAGGACGGCTACGTCACGCCCGCGGGGGCGGCGCGCGACTATGGATGCGTGCTGGACGGCGCGGGCCGGATCGACCCGGCCGCCACCCAGCGCCGCCGCGCGGCACTCGCCGCCGGCACGGAACCGGCAGCAATCACCAGCATGGGGGACGGACGATGACGAACGGGGTCACACGGCGCAGCTTTCTCCAGGGCGCGGCGGCACTCGGTGCGCTGGCGCCCTTCAGCAGCGTCGCCTTCGAGCGCGACGGCAGCCGCAAGATCCTGGTCTTTACCGGCAACCAGGCGGTGCCGGTGCTCGACCCGCACTGGCGCTACGACTGGTCGACGCGGATGATCCAGCAGTCGGTCTATGACGGGCTGCTGAAGTATGTCGGCACCCCGCCCCGGATCATCCCCTGGCTGGCCGAGAAGTACGAGGCGTCGGCGGACGGCAAGACCTACACCTTCACCCTGGTCCGCAACGCCAGGTTCCACAACGGCGACCCGGTCGATGCCGAGGCGGTGCGCTTCTCGTTCGAGCGCGCGCTGAAGATGAATGCCGGCGTCGCCTGGATGCTGAAGGACTTCCTCAAGCCCGAGAACATCGTCGCGGTCGATGCCCACACCGTGCGCTTCACCCTCGACCGGCCGTTCGCCCCGTTCATCACCTATGTGCCCTGGTGGTACATCGTGAACCCCAAGCAGGTGATGGCCAACCAGGTCGACGGCGACCTGGGAAAGAAGTGGCTGACCGACAACGACGCCGGCTCGGGGCCCTTCAAGCTGCGCCGCTTCGACCCGACCGCGCTCATCCACATGGACGCGGTGCCGGACTACTGGAACGGCTGGCCGATGGGCGAGGCCAAGCGCCTGTCGGGCGTCATCTACCGCATCATCCGCGAGAGCGCGCCGCGCAAGGCGGCCCTGCAGCGCCGCGAGGTCGACGTCATGGCCGGCGTCACGCCGGACGATTTCGGCCAGATGGAACGCATGCCCGGCGTGAAGATGGCGAACTTCCCGGGCTTCACCAGCTTCGGCATCAAGTTCAACTGCCAGGTCGGCCCGACCGCCGACGTCAACGTGCGCAAGGCGATCGCTTACGCCTTCGACTATGACGCGGTGCTGGCGATCCACAACGGCATGGCCGAGCTGATGACCAGCCCCTTCCCGACGCCGATCACCGGCCACATCGCCGTGCCCGGCATCCCGCGCCGGGATATGGACAAGGCCAAGGAGTTCCTGAAGAAGAGCGCCCATCCCGACGGCGGCTTCGAGCTGGAATACGTCCATGTCCAGGGGCTGGAGGACCCGCGGCGCATCGGCCTGTCGCTGCTCGATTCGCTGCGCGCCCTCAACATCAAGGTCAACATCGTGGCCCAGCCCTGGCCGACCATGACGGCGCGCGCCGGCAAGCCGGAGACCGCGCCCAACATGATGTCGGTCTACGTCACCCCGGTCGGCACCGACCCCGACACCGTCGCCTACCAGTACCATCGCAATTCGTGGGGCCTCTACTACGGCGTCAGCCATTACGAGAACCCGGCCATCTGGAAGCTGATCGGCGAGGCCCGCGGCGAGACCGACGAGAAGAAGCGGATGGAGATGTATGCCGAGATCCAGCGCGGCATCGTCGCCGACCAGCCGGAGATCTTCTGCATGATGGCCAACCGCATCTGGGGCCTGCGCGATTATGTGAAGGACTTCGAGTACAGCCCCGTGCGCTCGACCAGCGAGGTCGACTTCTACCCGATGTGGATCGATGCGTGATCCAGCGGCGCGTGATCCCCGGGGGCGAGGGTAGCGGCCGGTGCTGACCTACATCCTGCGGCGCATCGGCCTGGCCGGGCTGATGCTGTTCGGCCTGGTCTGCCTTACCTTCGTCATCGCCAACATCGCCCCGTCGGACCCCGCCGCCCTGGCGGCGGGGCCGGATGCGGGACGCTCGCAGATCGAGCAGGCGCGGCGCGAGTACGGCCTCGACCGGCCGCTGCACGAGCAGTTCCTGCGCTACGTCTCGGACCTGGCGCGGCTGGAGTTCGGCCGCTCGATCGCGACCGGCCGGCCGGTCGGCGCCGACCTCGCCCGCTACTTCCCGGCGACGCTCGAGCTGTGCATCGTCGCCATGATCATCGGCCTGGTGCTGGGGGTGCCGCTCGGCATGCTGTCGGCCCTGCACAAGGACGGGCCGATCGACCATTTCACCCGCATCTTCGCGGTGACGGGCGTGGCCCTGCCGCCCTTCTGGTTCGGGCTGCTGCTGCAGCTGGCGTTTGCCGCCTGGCTCGGCTGGCTGCCGACCAGCGGCCGGCTGTCGGTCTTCACCGAGCCGCTCGAGCCGATCACCGGGCTGCTGCTGGTCGACAGCCTGCTGCGCGGCAATGGCGGCATGTTCCTGGAAGCGGCCTCCTACATCGCGCTGCCGGCGCTGGTCCTGTCCTTCCCCTGCCTGGCGCAGATCCTGCGCGTCAACCGCAGCGAGATGGTCGAGGCGCTGCGTGCAGACTACATCGTGGCGGCCCGCGCCCATGGCGTGCGGCCCTGGCGGCTGGTCGTCGTCCATGCGCTGAAGAACGCGATGCTGCCGACGCTGGCCATCATCGGCCTGCGCTGGGGCTGGATGATCAGCAGCACGGTGCTGGTGGAAACCGTGTTCGACTGGCCCGGCACCGGGCTCTATGCCGTGTCCTCGGCGATCGCCGGCGACTTCAAGCCGGTCATGGGGGTGACGCTGATCGTCGGCCTCAACTTCATGATCGCCAACCTGCTGGTCGACCTGCTCTACGGGGTGCTCGACCCGCGCCTGCGGAGCGCCTGAGCGATGGCCGTCACCGTCGAGACCGAGGCCGGGCGCCAGGCGAAGGCCCGCCGCCGGGCCGGCAACCGCCGCTGGCGCCTGGCCGCCTGGCTGATCGGCCGCTCGTTTGCCTCGATGCTGGGGCTGGGGCTGGTGGTGGCGATCGTAGGCCTGGCGCTGCTCGGCCCCTGGATCGTGCCCTATCCCGAGCATGTCATCGGCCAGGTCAACCTCGCCGACAAGCTGAAGCCGCCGTCGATGGCCAACTGGTTCGGCACCGACGAGGTCGGCAACGACATCCTGACCCGGATCATCGTCGGCGCCCGCCTGTCGCTGCTGGTGGGGGTCGGCATCACGCTGGCCGCCGCCGCGATCGGGGTCCCGCTCGGCATCCTGGCCGGCACCGCCGGCGGGCGGACGCGCGAGGCGATCATGCGCTTCACCGACCTGTTCCTGTCGGTGCCGGGGCTGGTGCTGGCGATCGCCCTGGTGGCCGCACTCGGCCCCGGCATCGGCAATGCCATGGTCGCGCTCATCCTCGTCTGGTGGCCGGGCTATGTGCGGCTCGCCGAATCGAAGGCGCTGGCGATCCGCGAGGAGCCCTACATCGAGGCCGCCCGCGTGGTCGGCGCCAGCCGCCTGCGCATTCTGTGGCGGCACGTCCTGCCCAACAGCATCTCGCCGATCATCGTCAAGATGAGCATGGACATCGGCCAGGCGATCCTGGCGGTGGCCTCGCTCGGCTTCATCGGCCTCGGCGCCAAGCCGCCGACGCCGGAATGGGGGGCGATGATCTCGATCGCCCGCGGCTACCTGCCCGACTACTGGTGGTATGCCGTCTTCCCCGGTCTCTTCATCTACCTGTCGGTGCTGGGCTTCAACCTGCTGGGCGACGGGCTGCGCGACATCCTCGATCCGCGGAGCCACCGCACTTGACCACCCTCCTGGAGATCGACGACTACCGGCTGGCCTTCGACACCTTCGACGGCACCCTGCACGTCCTGGACGGCATCGACATCCGGGTCGAGGCGGGCGAGACGCTGGGCGTCGTCGGCGAGACCGGCTGCGGCAAGTCGGTGCTGGCGCGCAGCATCCTGCGCCTCAACCCGACGCCGCCCGCCCGGGTCGTCTCGGGCGAGATCCGCTTCCGTGGAGAGGACGTGCTGGCCCTGCCGGAGGCCGGCATCCGCCGCCTGCGCGGCTCGGCCATCGCCATGGTCTTCCAGGACCCGGCCACCTACCTCAACCCGCTGCTGACGGTCGCGACCCAGATGGAGGACGCGATCCGCGGCCAGGACGCGGCCGCCGGCGGCCGCGTCCGCTCGCGCAAGGCGGCCAGCGCGGTCGCAGCCGACCTGCTGGCCGCGGTCGGCCTGCCGGAGCCGGCCCGCCTGCTGCGCAGCCATCCGCACCAGCTGTCGGGCGGCATGCGCCAGCGGGTGCTGATCGCCATGGCGCTCCTCGGCAACCCCTCGCTGCTGGTCGCCGACGAGCCGACCACGGCGCTCGACGTCACGGTGCAGGCGCAGGTGCTGGCCCTGATCGCGGGCCTGGTGCGCGAGCGCGGCCTGGCGCTGATCCTGATCAGCCACGACCTCGGCGTGGTCTCGGCCAGCTGCGCCCGGGTCGCGGTCATGTATGCCGGCACGGTGGTCGAGGAGGCGCCGACGGGCGAGCTGCTGGACCGCCCGCTCCACCCCTATTCGCAAGGGCTGATCGCCGCGGTGCCCGATCTCGACCGGCCGGAGGTGCGGCCCCGCGGCATCGCCGGCAGCATCCCCAGCCTGCTGCACCCGCCGCCCGGCTGCCGCTTCCATCCGCGCTGCGAGCGCGCGACCGAGCGCTGCCGGGTCGAGAAGCCCCTGCTGCGGCCGCTGCTGCCCGGCCGCCGCGTCGCCTGCCACCACGCCGACGCATGACCGCCCCCCCCCACGCCCCCCCCTCCACGCCACCGGTCTCGCCAAGACCTACGATGTCGGCGGCACTGCCTTCCGCCGCGCCGCCCGGGTGACGGCGGTGGCCGGCGTCGACATCCAGCTCGCCCGCGGCGCCTCGCTCGGCATCGTCGGCGAGAGCGGCTGCGGCAAGTCGACGCTGGCCCGCCTGGTGCTGCGCCTCATCCCCGCCAGCGCCGGCCGCATCGCGTTCGACGGCAGCGACATCACCGATCTGCCGGAGCGCGCGCTACGGCCGGTGCGGCGGCGGATGCAGCTGATCCACCAGAACCCGTCGGCCGCCCTCGACCCGCGGCTGACGGTGGAGGCCGCCGTCGCCGAGCCCCTGAAGGTGCATGGCGTCGCCCGCGGTCGGGCGCTGCGCGAGCGGGTCGCGACGCTGCTGGCCGATGTCGGCCTGCCGGGCGATTTCCTGCACCGCCACCCGCACGAGCTGTCGGGCGGGCAGAAGCAGCGGGTGTGCATCGCCCGCGCCCTGGCGCTCGGACCCGAGCTGCTGGTGCTGGACGAGCCGACCTCGGCGCTCGACGTGTCGGTCCAGGCGCAGATCCTGGACTTCCTGGCCGAGCTGCGCGCCCGGCACGGCTTCTCCTACCTCTTCATCAGCCACAACCTGGCCGTGGTCCGCCAGGTGTGCGAGCGCGTCGCGGTCATGTACCTCGGCCGCATCGTCGAGGAGGGCCCGGTCGAGCAGGTGTTCGGCCAGCCGGCCCACCCCTACACCCGCGCCCTGCTCGCCTCCGTGCCCCGTCTCGGGCGCCCCGGCATCGAGGCGGCGGCCGGCGGCGAACCGCCCAACCCCGCCAACCCGCCCCCGGCTGCCCCTTCCACCCGCGCTGCCAGCTGGCCCAGGACCGCTGCCGCACCGGCTTCCCGCCGCCCCCGACCGAGGTCGGCCCCGGCCGGCACTTCGCCGCCTGCGTGGTGGCGGCGGAGGAGCGCCGGCCGGCGGCCTGAGCGGGCTACGCCACGTCACCCACCACCCGCGCCCGCACCCGCAGTGAGTTGCCGGGCAGGTAGGCGAGCGGGATGTCTTCCATCTCCACCAGCTTCAGCCCCTCGCGGGCGGCCCCGGCGCGCACCGCGCGCGCCTCCGCCAGATCGCGGGCGCGGGCCATGGCCTGCTCGCGCGGCAGGTCGCGGAAGATCTGGTCGACCTCGCCGCTGACCTGGGCGATTGCCGCCCCGAGGGCGTTGGCGACGCCCTGGTGCGGCACCCGCACCACCTCGGAGACGCCGGGCAGCTGGTCCGGCACCAGGAAGGCGCCGCCGCCGACGGCGATCAGCGGCACCGCGGTGGCGTCGCTCTTCATGCGGTCGACGGCGTCCGCGATCATCGCGTGCATGCGGGCGACGGCCGCCCGGACATAGCCCGGGTCGAGGCCGGCCACCTTGGCCGGGTCGCCCAGTTCGACCAGGCCGGCCGCCACCGCCACGTCGGTCGCGGTCAGGTCCGGGCCGCCGAACACGCGGGCGCGCTCGGTCAGGCGGAAGCCGACGCTGACCGGGCCGATGCGGCTCGGGTCGTCCGGGTCGCACAGGGTCCCGCCGCCCAGCCCGATCGACAACAGGTCCGGCATGCGGAACAGCGTGCGCACGCCCCCCACCTCGACCACGTTGTTCGCCTCGCGCGGGAAGCCGTTGACGAGGCTGCCGACATCCGACGTGGTGCCGCCGACATCGACCACCAGCGCCCGGTCGAGGCCGGACAGGAAAGCCGCCCCGCGCAGGCTGTTGGTCGGGCCCGAGGCGAAGGAGCGCACCGGATAGGCGGCTGCCTCGTCGGAGCTCACCACCGTACCGTCGTTCTGGGTGATGAAGAGGGGGGCGGCGATGCCGACCGCCTCCAGCGCGGTGCGGAAGGCGGCCACCGTGTGCAGCGCCATCGGCACCAGGGCCGCGTTCAGCAGCGACACGTTCTCGCGCGCGAGCAGGCCGATGCGGCCCAGCTCGTGGGAGAGGGTGACGCGCGCCTCGGGCCATTCCTCGGCCAGGATGGCGGCCGCCCGCTGCTCCTGGTCGGGGTTGAGCGGCGAGAAGGCGCCGGTGACGGCGACCGCGCGGGTGCCCTCGGCGCGGATGGCGCGGGCGGCGGCCCGCACGGCATCGGCATCGAACGGCGCGATCGGCATGCCGTCGACCTCGTAGCCGCCGCGCACCAGATGGGTCGACCCGGCCACCACGGCGCGCAGGTCGGCCGGCCAGTCGACGAAGGGCGGCAGGGTGCGCGCGGCCGGCAGGCAGATGCGCAGGCCGGCCGTGCGGGCCAGCCCGCGGCGCTGCACGACGGCGTTGGTGAAATGGGTGGTGCCGATCATCACCGCACCCACCGCCCCGCCGGCGACGCCGCTCTCGTCGAGCAGGCGGCGCAGCGTCGCCAGAATGCCGCCGGTCACGTCCTCGGTGGTCGCCGTCTTGACGGCGTGGCGGACGGCCCCGTCCTCGATCAGGACGGCGTCGGTGTTGGTGCCGCCGACATCGATGCCGATGCGGATCATGCCGGGCGCTCCGCGAAGAGGGAGTGGAAGTCGAGGTCGAAGCCGAAGGCGCGCGGGCCGACATGCTTCAGGCCCTTGGGACTGGTCAGGATGGCCGGCGCCGGCAGGGCGATCACCGTCACCCGCTGACCGTAGCGCACCGTCTCGGTGCCGATCGCCTCGCCCGAGGCGCTGTCGAGCAGGCAGATCAGGTCCGGCACCGTCGCCGCCACCGCCTCGCCCTTCCAGGCGACCGAGAACTCGTTCTGAAAGTCGATCGCCATGGTCTCGCCGGCATCGCCGTCCAGCCCCTCGATGGCGACCCGGCCGCGCAGCCAGCCGTCGGTCGCCCGGCGCATCACGTCGCTGACCTTGCCGCGGAAGAGCACGAGGCCGGCCTCGGCCGCGACCACCGCGGCGATCGGGTCGGCGTGGGCGGCGCGCGCCGCGCGCACCGTGCGGCCGATCGACAAGGCCCGCGACAGGGTGTGCAGGCAGCTGCCGCGCTTCACCTCCTCGCCGGTGCGCGGCGCCTTGCAGGTGGCGGCCGACGCGCCGAACACGGTCGAGACCTTGCGCGTCATCCGCTCCATCCACGACCAGTCCTCGGCCTCGGCGAAGATCAGCCGGTTGCGGCGGATGTCGACCATGGTCCAGGGATAGGCCGGCAGGTCGCAGATGGCGAAGGTGGTCATGTCGGCCTGCGGGAAGGCGCGGCCCATGGCGTCGCAGTCGACCACCGGCAGGCCCAGCAGCATCCCCGACAGGATCGCCTGGAAGCCGTTGTTGCCGCCCACCTCCCACAGCATCACGGCCTCGAACTTGCGGCCGATATGCTCCTCCATCATCGGGATGGTGCTGGCGATCACCTCCCCGTCGCACAGCTTCTCCTGCTTGGCGAGCGGCGCGCCCATCTGGCCGACGCAGGCGACCATGGCGTCGTCGGCCAGCGACAGGGGGTCGATCACCGTCACCCGCCGCCCCGCGGCCAGGTGCATCTTGGCCTCCAGCAGCGAGAAGTAGGGGTCGCCGCCGCCGCCGGTGCCGAGGATCCAGGCACCGGTCGCGAAATCCTCGAGGTCGCGCTCGGTCAGTTCGAAGGGGGGTCGGGGCATTCGATCACTCGATCAGAATTGGGGCCGACGGGGGGCGACCCGGGCCGGGAAGGATCCCCGCCATCATGCATGGATCGGACCGAAGGCGGAGCGAATTCCCCCTCCGGCGGCGCGTCCGTGCCCTGGCACGCCTCTTGCTGTCTCCCTCTGCCAAGTCCCGGCACGCGTAGAAGCGGACGACCGACGCTCCCCCTGATTGCCCATCCATCGATGGAGGCTGCCACGGCGACGACGGCGACAGACGAGAGGCCCGGCACGGCGCCCGCGAGCGGCGCGGCGCGGATCGAGGTCACGGGGCTGGCGGTGCACTTCCCGGTCATGCGGGGGCAGCTGTTCCGGCGCGAGGTCGGCCGGGTGCGCGCGGTCGACGGGGTCAGCTTCTCGATCCGCCGCGGCGAGACCTTCGGCCTGGTCGGCGAGTCCGGCTGCGGCAAGACCACCATCGCCCGCACCATCCTGAAGCTGCTGGAGCCGACCGGCGGCACCATCCATTTCGACGGCCAGGACGTGACCCGCCTCAAGGGCGGCGGCCTGAAGCGCTTCCGCCGCCAGGTCCAGGCGATCTTCCAGGACCCCTATTCCTCGCTCAACCCGCGCATGACCGTGGGCGACATCCTGCGCGAACCCTTCATCGTCCATGCCATGGGCCTAGACCGGGCCGGCCTCGACCGCGAGGTGCATTCGCTGCTCGACGTCTGCGGTCTGCCGCGGCGGATCGCCGGGCGCTATCCGCACGAGATGTCGGGCGGCCAGCGGCAGCGGGTCGGCATCGCCCGCGCGCTGGCGCTGAAGCCCGAGCTGATCGTCTGCGACGAGGCGGTCTCGGCGCTCGACGTGTCGGTGCAGGCGCAGATCGTCAACCTGCTGGAGGAGCTGCAGAAGGCCTTCGGCCTGACCTACCTCTTCATCGCCCACGATCTGGGCGTGGTCCGCCATCTCTGCCGCCGGGTCGGGGTCATGTATCTGGGGCGGCTGGTCGAGCAGGGCGACGCCGACGCGCTGTTCGACCGCCCGGCCCACCCCTACACCCGCGCGCTGCTGTCGGCGGTGCCGGTGCCGGACCCGGCGATCGAGGCCGAGCGCACCCCGCAGCCGCTCGACGGCGAGGTGCCGAGCCCGGTCAACCCGCCGTCGGGCTGCGTCTTCCACCCGCGCTGCCCGATCGCGATCCCCGAATGCGCGGCCGCGCCGCCGGCGCCGCGGGCGATGGGCGCGGACCATTTCGCCGCCTGCATCCGGGCCGGCACCCCCCTTCCCCCCTCTCTTGCCCTCGCCCCCTCCATTCCCATCGAAGGAGCAGCGCCATGACGGATCACCACGACCGTTCCGCCCCCCCAGAGGTCGCAGCGATGCAGGCGGCATGGGACGATGCCCACGACTTCGACCCCAGGGATCCGCTGGTCGGCCTGTCCCGGGCCGAGATGTCCGGCCCGCAGATCAGCCGGCGCGGCGTGCTGCGGCTGATGGCGGCGGCCGGCACGCTGACCGCCGCCCACCTGCTGCCGGCGGGGCCGGCCCGGGCCCAGGGCAAGGCCGGGGGCACGCTGAAGTGCGGCTGGGCCGGCGTCGGCCAGATCACCACCCTCGACCCGGCCCGGATGAACCAGGTGCTGCAGTTCCAGATCACCTCCAACGTGCTGTCCGGGCTGACCCACATCAACGCCGACCTGATCGCCGAGGCGGACCTGGCGCGCGACTGGGAGCTGTCCGCCGACGGCACCGAGTACACCTTCAACCTGCGCGAGGGCGTCACCTTCCACAATGGCGAGCCCTTCACCGCCGACGACGTGCTCTTCACCTACGAGCGGTCCAAGAACCCGGCAGTGTCGATCCATTCCCGCGCGCTCGGCAACGTCAAGGGGATCGAGAAGCTCGGGCCGCACAAGGTCCGCTTCAAGCTGGCGGGGCCGCAGGCATCGTTCCTGGTCAAGACCACCGAGCGGTCGAGCGGCCGGGTGCTGACCATCCTCAACAAGGCCGCCATCGACAAGCTGGGCGAGGCCGCGCACGGCATGATGCCGGTCGGCACGGGGCCCTTCCGCATCACCCAGCACACGCTGGGCCAGAGCGTGGTGCTGGAGAAGTTCGATCGCTACTACGACCCGGAGCGGCCGAAGCTCGACCGCGTCCAGATCCAGCCGATCCTCGATGCCGAGCCGCTGGCGGCCGCGATCGAGGCGGGCGACATCCAGCTGATCGGCGGCGGGCAGATCGCGCCCGAGCTGATCGACCGGCTGGTCGCCAACAAGGACCTGGTGGTGACCGCCCAGGCCTCGCCCGGTTTCGAATCGATCTGGCTCAACCCGCACCGCGACCCCTTCAAGGTGTCGAGCTTCGACAAGCCGATCGCCGAGCTGATGAAGGAGAAGGGCTTCATGGTCCGCCTGGCCATCGCCAAGGCGCTCGACCGCGAGCTGTTCATCAAGCAGGCGGAGTTCGGCCGCGGCACGCCGGCGCACGGCTCGATCAACCCCGCCATGGCCTTCTACTTCGACAAGGAACTGGCGAAGACCAGCCTGCAGCGCTTCGACCTGGCCGAGGCGAAGAAGCTGATGGCGGCGGCCGGCTATCCCGACGGCAAGGGCTTCCCGCGCCTCAAGGTGCTGCTGACCCCGCCGATGCGCCGCCAGGTGGAGGTCGTGCGCGCGATCCTGAAGCGCAACCTCGGCATCGAGATGGAGCCGGTGGTGAAGGACATCCCCGTCGCCCTCGACGAGTTCTCGACCATGGAATGGGACATGGTGCGCATCGGCAGCGGCGGCGACTACGACCCCGACGACGCCATCGTCGACTGGATGCAGACCTCGTCCCTGTTCAACGGCCAGAAGCGCGACAAGGCGAAGTACCCCTTCGGCTACTTCTCCGACAAGGAGGCCGATGCGCTGATCGAGCAGCAACGGGTCGAAGGCAACCTGGAGAAGCGCCGCGACCTGGTGCGCAAGGCGGACCGGATCACCTCGGACAAGGTCGCCTCGGCCTTCCTCTACCACCCGGCGACGATCCTCATCCATCGCAAGTCGGTGAACTTCCCCGACGTCAGCCGGATCCCGGCGCTGGTCGACCTCGACCGCACGACGCTCGCCTGACCGGACGGGGGCGGCCGTCGGGCCGCCCCCTCGCCACCCCCTGCGGGAGAGAGCGAATGGCAGGATACCTGGTCCGGCGGATCCTGGGGGCGCTGCTCGTGATGTGGGCGGTGGCCACCCTGGTCTTCTTCATGATGCGCGCGGTGCCGGGGGACCCGCTGGCCGCGATGATGTTCGATTCCGGCGACCCGGCCGCGGCCGAGGACCTGCGCAAGGCGCTCGGCATGGACGTGCCCCTGGTCGAGCAGTATGCGCGCTGGCTATGGCAGCTGCTGCACGGCAATTTCGGCACCTCGATCTATGGCAGCCAGGCGCCGGTCCGCCAGCTCCTGGCCGAGGCGCTGCCGCGCACCCTGTCGATCGCCGGCCTGTCCTTCGTGGTCGCCTGCATCATCGCCGTGCCGGCCGGGATCGTGGCGGCGATGCGCAAGAACAGCCCGGCCGACAACGCGCTCACCCTGGTCGCCTTCCTCGGCCTGTCGATGCCCGACTTCTGGTTCGCGATCCTGCTGATCATCCTGTTCGCGGCCAACCTGCAATGGTTGCCGGCGATCGGCTACTCGCCCCTGTCGGAGGGCTTCTGGCCCTGGTTCTCCCACCTCATCATGCCGGCGATCGCCGCCGGGACGACGTTCGCCGCGATCATCGCGCGGATGATCCGCTCGTCGATGATCGAGGTGCTGAAGACCGACTACCTGCGCACCGCCCGCTCCAAGGGCCTGCTCACCTGGCGCATCCTGCTGGTCCACGCGCTCCCCAACGCGCTCATCCCCGTCGTCACCGTCATGGGCATCGCGCTCGCCCTGATGCTGGCCGGCACGGTGGTGGTGGAGAACGTGTTCGCCATCAAGGGGCTGGGCCGGACCCTCATCGAGGGCATCCTCAACCGCGACTATCCGGTGGTGCAGGGGGCGATCCTGGCCGTCTCGGCCATCTTCATCGGCTCCAACCTGGTGGTCGACCTCCTCTACACCGTCATCGACCCCCGCATCCGGTATTCCTGATGGACCAGAGCCTGACCGTTCCCCCCTCGGCGGCGCATCCGGCCGCCATCGCGGACGACCTGCCGCCGCCCGCCCGCCAGCGCTGGCTGCGCCCGTTCAAGACCGACCGCAAGGCCCAGTTCGGGGTCGTCGTCCTGGTCCTGCTGCTGGTCTGCGCCGTCTTCGGGCCGATGCTCTCGCCCTACGACCCGACCGAGACCTCGTTCGACCTGACCCTGTCGCCGCCCAGCCTGTCCCATCCGCTGGGCGTCGACGACCTGGGGCGCGACGTGCTGTCCCGGCTGATCGTCGGCGCCCAGGTGTCGATCGTGGTCGGCCTGTCGACGGTGGCGATCTCGCTCGTCATCGGCGTGACGCTCGGCCTGCTCGCCGGCTATTTCGGCGGCTGGATCGACTTCGTGGTGATGCGCTACATCGACCTGCAGTGGGCGTTCCCGAACTTCATCATCGCCGTCTACATGGTGGCGGTGTTCGGCACCGGCCTGTGGAACGTGATCATCGCGGTCAGCCTCGCCTATCTCGACGACTTCGCGCGCATCGCCCGCGGCATGGTGCTGACCATCAAGCAGGAGCAGTACATCGACGCCGCCCGCACGGTCGGCTGCTCGCACTGGCGCATCCTGCTGCGCCACGTCCTGCCCAACGCCGGGGCGCCGCTGATCGTCCAGGCGACCGTCAGCGTGTCCTACGCGATCCTGGCCGAGGCCGGCTTGAGCTTCCTCGGCCTCGGCGTCGACGCCGACACCCCGACCTGGGGCCTGATCCTGGCGGAGGGGCGCACCTTCATCTCCCGCGCCTGGTGGCTCGGCGTCTTCCCCGGCCTGTTCATCATGCTGACGGTGCTCAGCATCAACTTCGTCGGCGACGCCCTGCGCGACGCGCTCGACGTCAAGGAGACGGGGTAGCTGCCGGCGGCTAGGCCGCCGCCGGCAACCGGCCCGGCCGGAAGCAGGCGGCGGCGTGGGCCGCGCCCGCCGGCTCCAGCGCCGGGCGCGACCGGCCGCAGGCCTCGACCGCCAGGCCGCAGCGCGGGCGGTAGCTGCAGCCGCCGTCCAGACGCGACAGGTCGGGCGGCTGGCCCTCGATCGGCACCAGCCGCTCGGTCCGCGGGCGGTCCAGGCGCGGCACCGACGCCAGCAGGCCGCGCGTGTAGGGGTGCTGCGGATCGGCGAAGATGTCGGCCGCGCGGCCATGCTCGACGATGCGCCCGGCATACATGACGTTGACCCGGTCGGCGTAGCGGGCGACCAGGCCGAGATTGTGGGTGATGACGATCATCGCCACCCCCATGGTGCGCGTCAGCTCCTTCATCAGCTTCAGGATCTGGGCCTGGATGGTGACGTCGAGCGCGGTGGTCGGCTCGTCGGCGATGATCAGGCGCGGCCGGCAGGCGAGCGCCATGGCGATCATCACCCGCTGGCGCATGCCGCCGCTGAAATGATGCGGATACTGCTTCAGGCGGGCCGCCGGCTCGCCGATCCCGACCAGCGTCAGCAGCTCGACCGCGCGGTCGACCGCCGCCGCCCGCGACAGGCCGAGATGGGTCCGCATGTGCTCGGTCAGCTGGCGGCCGACCGTCATCAGCGGGTTGAGCGAGGTCATCGGCTCCTGGAACACCATGCCGATGCCGGGGCCGCGCAGCCGGCGCAGTTCCTCCTCCTCCAGCTTCGCCAGGTCGCGCCCGGCGAAGCGGACGGCGCCGCCGATCACCGCCGGCGGGCGGGGCACCAGGCCGGTCATCGCCAGCGCATGCACGGACTTGCCGCAGCCGCTCTCGCCGACGATCGCCACCGTCTCGCCCTCGTCGACCGAGTAGGAGACGCCGTCGACCGCCTGCACCACCTGGCCGTGGGCGGGAAACCGCACCGAAAGATTCTCGATCTCCAGGAGCCTGCCCATGCCCTTACCCCCATCCGCTTGCCAGACCGGATGGGGAGGGCTACGCAAACTTCCTGCCAAGCCCGGCTGGCAGCCTGTTGAAGAACCCGCTGGCGTATCGGATGGTGAGTGATTGCCTGTCGTTCGGGATCGGACGGGGATTGGGCGATGCGCGCCGGAGATGGACGGTCCGGGGACCTGTTCTCGTATATCGACCTGGAGGCCCGGGTTCGCCGGGATCACCCGCTGCGGGTGATCTCTACGTGACTGCCCGCGATCCGCTCGACGAAGTGTTTCTGCGGAAGGATGCTGACGAACGCCGCAATAGAGCTTCCATGCGCGACCTCTGTCACCGCCAGTACGAGGATCGCGCCGAGCGCCAAGGTCCAGCTTGCTCGCAATCGTAGGCCAATTGCCGCTACCGCGAGGGGTGAGAAAGCGTAAAGCAGCAAAAAACCGAACTTGCAGGCCAGGGCTCTGATCCAGATCAATTCCAACCCTCGATTTATGTAGCAAAATAAACACACTCAGCCCTCGGGAGAAGAGACATGGCCCCAACCGAAGAAAGCGACAAGGTTCGAGAGGCGGTCGGTGTATTCGACACCCCCGAGACGTTGCAAGAGGCAATTGATGATTTGATGAGTTCCGGCTTCGATCGCGCCGATCTGAGTTTTCTCGCGGCCGAAAAGACGGTCGAGGAGAAGCTTGAGCACAAATACCGGAAGGTCGCCGAGCTTGAGGATGACGCATCGGTCCCGCGCTGCTGCTACGTGTCGACGGAATCGGTCGGAGACGCCGAGGGCGGGGTCGTCGGGGGGCTCATGTATATTGGGGCGACGGCGGCAGCCGGAGCCATCGTCGCCACGGGGGGTACGCTGGCGGCAGCCATCGCTGCGGCTGCCTTGGCAGGTGGTGCCGGTGGCGTGATCGGCTCGATCCTGGCCAAATGGATCGGCGATCATCATGCCCGCCATTTGCAGGAGCAACTGGAGCATGGAGGCTTGCTGCTGTGGGCGCGGACGTGGAATGCCGAGGAAGAAGAGCGCGCCGTCGAGATCCTTGCCAAACACTCCGGACGGGACGTGCACGTCCATGCGGTACCGGCATTCGCGTAGGCGTTGACAGCCTTCCGTCTTGCCGTTCCGCGGCTTGGTAGCGGGCGCGCAGGCACGCCGTTTATGGCCTCGGGTCCTGTGGCATCACTAGCCTCGGGACCATTCCCGGCCCTCCATCGACGCAATTCGGTTCGAAAATTTCGGAGACGCATCCCAATCGCGCGGCCATCATGGCGGCCACGGCCAGGGCGGGATCGCCTTCGGCGCGCTCCAGGCCGGGCTCGACCTCGCCTATAGCGCTCGATGGTCTCCTTCATCTGGTCCGGCCATGACGAGATGGACGAGCCCACCGGTGACGGCGTCGCCGAACTTCTCGACGACGGCATCATCGAGATCGAGTTGAGCTACCCCAACGGCCACGAGGCAATCCTCAAAGCCACCCGAGAGCCTTCTTCAACAGCCTGCTAGAGCATGTGCTCGTACTGGCAATTGACCAGCAGCTCGGCGACCGAGGCCGTGTTGGACAGGCCGACGACCTGGGCGATCAGGGCCGCCAGCTCGTCGGGATCGGTCATCTGGTCGCGCGGCGGCGCGGTCGGGCCGCCTGCCATGTCGGTGCGGACATAGCCCGGGCAGACCGCCACCGCCCGCACCCCGCTGTCCCAGCCGGCGCGGCGCACCGCATGGGCCAGCGTCACCATCGCCGCCTTGCTCATCTGGTAGCCGACGGCCAGGTTGCGCACCCGCTTGCCCGACATCGACGAGACGTTGACGACCCGCCCGCTGCCGGCCGCCTTCAGGTGCGGCAGGGCGGCGCGGATGAGCCGGAACGGCGCCTTGACGTTGATCGCGAGCAGCTCGTCCAGCTCCTCCTCGCTGCCGCTCTCCAGCGTCACGTTGCGGTGGATGCCGGCATTGTTGACCAGCACGTCGATCCGCCCGAAGCGCGCCAGCGTCGCGTCCACCCACTTCTGCGCGTCCGCCGGCTCGGCCGCCTCGTAGGCGACGATCTCGACCGCTGCCGCACCGTCCAGCCCCGCGCGGTCGGTGAAGGCGGACGGGCGACGCACGCCCAGGCTGAGGCGATAGCCCTCCTGATGCAGGCGGCGCGCGACCGCATTGCCGATGCCGCGATTGGCGCCCGAGATCATCGCCACCCGCCCCGAATCCTGCTCGCCCATCGCCCTTGCCCTCCATTGCGTCGTCGCGCGAGGTTTCCCCGCGCGGCCCGGCCGTGCAAGACTTGTCCCACAAGGCCGCGGATTCGTCCCGCTGCCGGCACAACCATACGGGCCCGGATGAAGCGGACAGCGAGTTTCTGCCTGGCGGGGATCCTGCTCGCAGGCGCACCGGCGGCGGCCGAGGGCGACGTGAAATCGGGTGCGGCTCTGGCCCGCCAGCATTGCGCCACCTGCCACGCGATCGCCGGCACCGGACCCAGCCCCAACCCCAGCGCCCGGCCGTTCCGCGGCATCACCAAGGACTGGCCCGCGGATTCGATCGCCGAGGCCCTGGCGGAGGGCATCCGCATCGGCCACGGAACCCGGCCCATGCTCGACATCGACCTGTCCATCGAGGAGATCGCCGACCTGGTCGCCTATCTCGGCTCGATCCAGCGCTGACGATCGGTGCCGAACCATGGCTGAGCTCATCGCCACCGCCGTCGCCGACATGGCCCTCAACGCGGGCCTGAAGGCCCTGTCCGGGCCCCATGTCTCGACCCGCTCGGCCGGCCTGATCCAGATGATGGACCAGGGGCAGGTCCAGTTCGTCCGCGGCAGCTTCACCTACGCCGCCGACGGCGCGATGACCGGCGGCACCGTCCGGGCCATCGAGGCGGAGCCGGCCTTCACCATCGACGGGCTCGACATCGCGGTCGCCGACTATGCCGCGGCCCTGGCGACGGGGGGCGTGTTCGGCCTGCGCATGGCGCTCTTCGCCGGCGACGACACGCTCTTCGGCAGCACCTCCGACGACCGCCTGCTCGGCTTCGACGGCGACGACCTGGTGCTGGGGGGCTTCGGCAGCGACGACCTGAACGGCAACCGCGGCGCCGATACGGTCGACGGCGGCTACGGCGCCGACACGCTCCATGGCGGCCAGGGCGACGACCGGGTCGATGGCGGCGACGGCGACGACCTGGCGACCGGCAGCCTCGGCCGCGACACGGTCGCGGGCGGGGCCGGCCACGACCTCGTCTATGGCGGCCAGGGCGAGGACCAACTGCGCGGCGGCGACGGCAACGACTTCCTGTCGGGCGACCTCGGCACGGACGTGCTCTATGGCGATCTCGGCGCCGACACCTTCTTCATGGGCCACGGCAGCGGCAACGACGCGGTGGAGGATTTCGACCCCGCGGCCGGCGACCGCATCGCCATCCTGGCCTTCGTCAACGGAACCGCCATCGACAGCCCGGCCGACCTGCTGCCGCGCATCCGTCTCCACCCCGACGGGCAGTATCTCGACCTCGGCGACGGCAACGGCGTGCTGATCCGCAACTATCCCGGCAGCGACGTGACGGCCGAGCATTTTCTGATCGTCTAGGCCCGTCGTCCAGGCTCGGGGCGATTGACCATGGTCCGGCGCGGCCGGATCATCGCTCCCGGGCCGGTTCGCATGCCGTGCCCGACCAAGGGGGGAAACCATGGGACAGCTCGTCGTCTACGGCTCGATCGACATGACGGTCAATGTCGGCTTCTACCCGCTGACCCCGCCGTTCGTGTTCACCGCGTCGACCGCCAGCGTCCAGCTCCAGACGCCGCTCGGCACCATCCAGACCTTCACCGGCTCCTTCACCAGCCAGAACCAGACCGTCACCTCGGGCTACATCTCGACCATCCGCGAGACGTTCCAGAACTCCAACGCCATCAACTACGAGGGGTCGGGCTTCACCATCGACCTCGCGCTCTACAACCAGAAGATCTCCGAGCTCGACAGCTTCGGCCTGCGCCAGGCGATCTATTCCGGCAATGACGGAATCTATGGCGGGCCGGGCGCGGACAAGCTGCTCGGCTTCGACGGCAACGACCTGGTGAGCGGCGGCCTGGGCGACGACGACCTGAACGGCAACCAGGGCAACGACAGCGTCTATGGCGGTGCCGGCAACGACAGCATGCATGGCGGCCAGGGCGACGACACGGTGTCGGGCGACAAGGGCAACGACTTCGTCACCGGCAGCCTCGGCAACGACAGCGTGCTGGGCGGCGACGGCGACGACTTCGCCTATGGCGGCCGGGGCGACGACTTCGTGAACGGCGGGGCGGGCAACGACTATATCCGCGGCGACCTCGGCGAGGACGTGCTGGTCGGCGACGAGGGCCGCGACCTGTTCGCCTTCGCCGACGGCAGCGGCCGGGATTCGATCGAGGACTTCCACCGCGCCGAGGGCGACCAGATCGGCATCCAGGCGAACATCAACGGCAGCGGCATCCAGACCTTCGCCGACCTGCTCGGCCGCCTCGTCCCGCAGGCGGACGGCACCAGCATCGACCTCGGCGGCGGCAACTTCGTGCTGGTCAAGAACGTGACCACCAGCCAGTTCGCGGCCCAGGACTTCTTCTTCTTCTGAGGCGATACCGGCGGGCGGCGCCCCGGCAGGGGCGCCCTACGCCGCGCTCCGGATCGGCGGCGGGGCGTATTCGAGCGCCGGCATCCGCTCCACCCGCTCGATCGCGACCAGGCAGGTATGGGCCGAGCAGCCCTGGCCGAGCGCCGAGGTGCCCTTGTCGAGCGTCAGGACGTTGGGATTGCCGGCCAGGTCGAGGGCGCCCGGCTCCTGGCCGGCCGGCGTGTACCAGGCGCCGGTCGGCAGGATGACCACGCCCGGCCTGACGCCCTCCGTCACCCGGACGCCGGCGAGGCACGCGCCGCGCTCGTTGGACAGGCGGACCGTGTCGCCGTCGGCGACGCCCAGGGCCGCGGCATCGGACGGGTGCAGCGAGGCGACCTCGCGCCCGTCCTGCTTCACCGCCTGGCTGCGGGTCGAATAGTCGAGCTGGCTGTGCAGCTTGTCGACCGGCTGGCGGGAGACGAGGTGGAAGCGCCGCCCCGCCGTCCCGGCACCCAGCCATTCCGCGGGCTCCACCCAGGCCGGGTGCGGCGGGCAGTCGGCATGGGCCATGGCGGCGATGCGCGGGCTGTGCAGGACGATGCGGCCGCTGTCGGTCGCCAGCCGGTGGGCATCGGGGTCGAGGCGGAAGTCCGCCAGGTAGGTGTGGTCGGGGCGGGTCGGCAGGGCGGCATATCCTTGCGCCCAGAACTGCTCGAAGTCCGGCATCGCATGGCCGAGCCGCCGGGCGGCATCGGCCCGGCTCGCCTCGTAGAGATGGCGCACCCACTCCATCTCGCTCCGCCCCTCGGTGAAGGCCTCGCCCACGCCGAGACGGCCCGCCAGGTCGGCGAAGATGGCGAAGTCGTCGCGCGCGGCGCCGACCGGCTCGATCGCCTTCTTCATGGCGACGATGTGGTCCGACCGGCGGTTGCCCGACAGGTCGTTGCGCTCGATCGAGGTGGTGGCGGGCAGGACGATGTCGGCCAGGCGCGCGGTCGCGGTCCAGAACGGCTCCTGCACGACGATCGCCTCCGGCCGCTCCCAGGCCCGGCGCAGGCGGTTCAGGTCCTGGTGGTGGTGGAACGGGTTGCCGCCCGCCCAGTAGACCATGCGCGTATCGGGATAGGTGTATTGCCGGCCGTTGTAGTGGAACGGCGCGCCCGGCCGCGACAGCAGGTCGGTGATGCGGGCGACCGGGATGAAGCTGCCGGTCGGGTTGACGCCGGCCGACAGGGCGGGCGGCTGCGACTGTACCTGCGGCGCCCCCACCCCGCCCAGCGAGCCGTAGCCGTAGCCGACCCCGCCACCGGGCAGGCCGATCTGGCCGATGACCGCGGCCAGCCCCGCCGCCGCCCAGAAGGGCTGCTCGCCATGGTCGGCGCGCTGCAGCGCCCAGCTTACCGTCAGCATCGTCCGCCGCGCAGGCAGGGCCTGGGCCAGATCGCGGATGCGGGCAGCGTCGATGCCGGTGATCGGGGCCGCCCAGGCCGCGTCCTTGACCACCCCGTCCTGTTCCCCCGCCAGATAGGCGAGGAACTCCTCCGAGCCGGAGCAGCAGCGGCCGAGGAACTCCAGGTCGTTGCGCCCGCCGGCCACGATCTCCCGGGCCAGCGCCAGCATCAGCGCGGTGTCGGTGTTGGGGCGGATCGCCAGCCATTCGGCCGGCACCCAGTCGGGCAGGTCATCGCGGGCGGGCGAGACCAGCACGACCCGGGCGCCGCGCGCCGCCAGCCGCTTCAGGTGCCCCTCCAGCGTATGCCGGGCGATGCCGCCCGCCTCGGTCTGGGCGGTGCGCGGCGACAGGGCGCCGAAGACGACCACCGTCTCGGAATGGTCGGCCACCGTGTCCAGCGTGGTGGCGCCGCCGTTGCAGGCATCCTCCGACCCGAAGACGTGGCGCAGGATCACCGGCCCGGCGGCGATGCTGTAGGTGTTGACGTGCCCGGTATAGCCGCCGGACAGGCCCAGCATCCGCTTCAGCCCGGTCGCCGCATGGTGGAAGCGCCCGGCGCTGGTCCAGCCGTAGGAGCCGGCGAAGATCGAGGCCGGGCCGAACTGGTCGCGGACCCGGCGGATCTGCCCGGCCACCAGGTCGAGCGCCTCGTCCCAGCCGACCGGCACGAAGGGCTCGCGCCCGCGGCCGGCCCCGTCGGCGCGCTCGCGGCCGCGGAGCCAGCCCTCGCGCACCATCGGCTGGGCAATGCGCAACCGCGGATCGGCCCATTCCGGCACGCTGCGGATGATGTCCGACGGGGCCGGGTCGAACGCCATCGGCTCCACCCCGACGATCCGCCCGTCCCGGACCAGAAGCTCGAACGCGCCCCAGTGGCTGCAATGGGCGACCCGCCGGATATCCATCGTCACTTGGCCAGACCTCGAACCGTTTCAGCGCACGAACCAGAACACGACCGCCGGCCAGTATGTGACGATGACGAGGGGGATCGCCATGACGATCACGAACGGCAGCGACCCGCGGACGATCGTTCCGAAGCCTTCCTTGAAGATGCTCATGGCCACGAAGAGGTTGAGGCCGACCGGGGGGGTGATGTAGCCGATCTCCAGGTTCATCGTCGTGATGATGCCGACATGCACGGGGTCGTAGCCCTGCGACTGCATGAGTGGCAGCAGCAGCGGCGACAGGATCAGGATCGCCGAGCCGATGTCCATGAAGCAGCCGGCCACCAGCAGGATGAGGTTCAGGACGATCCCGGCCGAGATCGGGTCGGTCACCCACTGGGTGATCCAGGCCACGAAGAGCTTGGGAATGCCCTCATAGTCCAGAATGACGTTGAAGCTGCCGGCGATCGCCAGCAGCGGCACCAGGGTGCCGAACAGCTTGATCGTGTCGCCGATCATGCCGCCCAGGTCGGCCAGGCGGATGTCGCGATAGTAGAGACCCTCGACGGCCAGCGCGTAGACCAGCGAGACGACGGCCGCCTCGGTGGTGGTGAAGTGGCCGGAATAGATGCCGCCCATCAGGATCACCGGCAGCAGCAGCGCGGGGCCGCCGCGCCCGACCGCCCGCACGAGGCCGGAGCCCGAGAACTGCCGGGCCGCCGTCACCGGCGCCTGCCAGGCGCAATAGGCGCCGAGGAACAGCGTGAGCAGCAGGCCGGGGCCGATGCCGCCCATGAAGAGCTTGATGATCGAGGTCTCGGTGATGATGCCGTAGAGCATCATCGGGATCGACGGCGGGATGAGGATGCCGAGCGTGCCGCCGGAGCACAGGACGCCCAGCGCAAAGGCCTTCGGGTACCCTTCCTTCAGCAGCGCCGGGTACATGATGGACCCGATCGCGGCCAGGGTGACGATGGACGAGCCGGAGATCGCGGCGAAGGCCGCGCAGGACAGGATCGTCGCCACCGCCAGGCCACCGCGCACGCCGGCGGTCAGGTGCACCATGATGTCGATCAGGCGCCGCGCGATCTCGCCCCGGCTCATGATGTTGCCGGCCAGGATGAACATCGGAATGGGCAGCAGCACGTCCCGGTCGATCGTGAACCAGAGGTCCTGCACGAGGTATTCGGCCGACGAGCCGCGCGCGACGAATTCGTGGATCGCGGCGACGGCGACGCCCAGGACCAGCACCACCGGCTGGCGCAGGAAGACGAGCAGCAGGCAGGCGAGCGCGATCAGGATGCCGGTCACAGGTCGGCGCTCCCCTCGTTCGATTCCAGGCCGGGCGCCACGACGAACAGCAGGTACTTGACCGCCGCCAGGGCGAAGGCCACCGGCAGGACCGACTGCACGGTCCAGACGGCGAGCGGCAGCGTCATGCTGTATTCGCCCAGCAGGTACGACCCGCGCACGAAGATGTAGGCGCCGACCGCCAGGCCGATGCAGATCAGGCCGGAGACGAGGTTGGCGATGCGCCGGGCGAGCGCCTCGAAACGCACCGGGACGATGCGGTCGACGATCGACACCCGGACATGCCCGCCCTGGGACACGACGTAGGAGAAGCCCAGCATGCCGGCGACGGCCATGCAGTAGACGGCGAGCCGCTGCGCACCGAACACGCCGACGCCGAACACTTCGCGGCCGAGGATGTCGGCCAGCAGCGCCAGCGTGCCGACGATCAGCGCCGTGAAGCAGACGAATGCCTCCAGGCGCAGCAGCACGCGGAAGAGGACGCCCATGCCGGCCCCCGAGGCGGGGGCCGGCCGGGCATCCGGCCGCTGGTCAGCGGGAGGCCGCATAGCGCTTCTTGCCTTCGAGGACCGCATTGTAGAGGTCGCGCGAGCGGCCCGGCAGCGTTGCCACCAGCCCCTCGTTGCCGGGAGTGACGCGGGCGGCGAAGGCGGCGCGCTGGGCGTCGGTCAGGTCGACGATCTTGCCGCCGCCCGCCTTGAACGCCTCGGCGCGCTTCTGGTAGTCGGCGGCCTGGCGGCGGCGCATCTCCTCGTTCGAGGGCATCGCGCTCTTGAGCAGCGCCTGGATGTCCTTGGGCAGCTTCTCGAAGAAGGCCTTGTTCGCATAGAAGGGCTGGTCGTGATGATAGTTCTGGGTCATCACATAGTGCTTGGCCAGCTGGGCCGCCGGTGTCGTCACATAGTAGGTGAAGGGAAGGTCGCCGCCCTCCACCATGCCCTGCTCCAGGCCGGTGAAGAAATCGGGCAGCGCCAGCTGCACGCCGTTCACCCCCATGCCTTCCCAGAACAGCTTGCTCGAGGTGGCCGGGCCGACCCGGAACCGGCGGCCCTTCAGCTCTTCCGGGCTGTCGCAGGTGGTCTTGCAGAAGACGTTGGCCCAGCCCGTCTCGGCCATGCCGATGATGACGAGGCCGCGGCCCAGATAGATGTCGTCGATCACCGGGCGCACGACGTTGTCCGACACCCAGATGCGCTCCGCGTCGCTTGCCCAGAGATAGGGCAGCGACATGACGGCGCCCTCGGGGACGGAGATGGCGGCGCCGGCCAGGGATGCCGTGCCGATCTCGAGCCGGCCGCGGACGACCTGCTGCGTCAGCTCCTGGTCGGAGCCGACGAACTGGTACTCCATCTGGTACTTGCCGCCGGCCCCCTTGTTGAAGTTCTCGATCAGGGTCCGGGCGATCCCCTCCATGACCGAGCCCGGCTGGGCGGCGCCGGCGACGCGGATGCGCTCCTGCGCACCGGCGTCGGCGGCAAGGGCGGCGAAGGAGAGGGCGGCGACGATGGCGGCGATCTTTCTCATGCGATGTCCTCCTCGGGTATTTTCGGCCTGCTGGTCGTTGTCGTTAGTGCCGGCAGCCGGGTCGCGGGAAACGAAAGCTTCTAGGGTCCGGGTCGAGAAAAAATCGGCCGCTCAGCGGCGGGCGGCGCGCAGGGTCTCGGCCATGGCGCCCACCGCCGCCATCTCCGGCCACAGGGGCGCGATGCGCTCCAGCAGGCTGCAGAACAGGCGGTACTTGCGGTCGAGATAGGCGGCCAGCGGGCCCGTCTCGGGCGGCACCTCCTCCAGCCCGTCCGCCAGCCAGCGCCCGGCCTGGTCGGACAGCCGGCCGCCGGCGATGTGGCGCGCACCCAGCAGGCCGACGCCGACCAGGCCCGAATGCGCGGTCCGTGTCCGCCGGACCGGCCGCTGCAGCACCGTGGCGAACAGCCGGGCAAAGCCGTCGTCGCCGGAAAGCCCGCCGCTCAGCGCCACCGGGCCGCCCGGCCCGCCCATCATCTCGTGGCTCATGCGGGCGACGAAGGCCAGCGCCTCGAACCCGGCCGACGCGATGTCGCCGGCCTCGGTCGCCATCGACAGGCCGAGCAGGGCCCCCGCGGCATGGGGATCGGTCACCGGCGCGCGCTCGCCCGCCGCCTCCAGGAACGGATGCACGACCAGCCCGTTCGGCTGGAAGGGGGCGGCGCCCGGGAAGCGCATGATGTCGTTCATGCGCGACAGGATGGTGGCGCCGTTGAGGCCGGGCAGCGAGCGCAGATACTCCCCCGGCTCGGCGAAGGGCAGCAGGATGGCGCCCGGCGGCTCCGGGCGGACCTCGTCCAGGGACGAGAGGTGGCGCATGTGGATGGCGCTGGTGCCGAACAGCGAGATGCGCTCCATCCCCGGCAGCACGCCGACGCCGAGGCCGATGGCGGCCGCCTGCGAATCCCCCGGGCCGAGCAGCACGGTCAAACCCGCCGGCAGCCCGACCCGGCGCGCCATCTCCGGCGACAGGCCGGCATGGCAGTCGGCGAACGCCCGGACCGGGGGCAACAGCCGCTCCAGCCCCGGCAGCCCGAGGATCCGGCCGACCTCGGGATCGACGGCCTGGCGGCGCCAGTCGCCCCAGTTCGGCATGACCGCCGACGGCTCGCTCATCATCTCCCCGGTCAGGCCGTGGACGAGCCATTCCTTGCTGCGCAGCGAGCGGGCGATGCGGGCGAAGCGGTCGGGCTGGCGGCGGGCCAGCCAGGCCAGCTGCAGCGGCTGCGAGGCGGCGGTCGGCCGGGTCAGCGTCAGCGCGCGCAGGCGGGCCAGGCTGCCGTCGGCTTCGAGTTCGTCGATCAGCTCGTTGGGGCGGCTGTCGAGCCAGGTGAGCGCGTGGTCGACCGGCCGCCCCGCGCTATCGATCGGCCAGGTGCCGTCGCCCTGCCCCGTGACCACCAGCACCCTCGGCGTCAGCCGGCCGAGCTGGCCCGCGATCGTCCCCAGGATGTCGACGGCACCGCTGAGCGAGGCGTCCATGTCCTGCTCGACGGCGGCGCCCGAGCGGCGCAGCGCGTCGTTGGGCGCCTCCTCCATCGCGACGATCCGGCCGCAGGCGGTGAAGATCGCCGCCTTCACCGCCGTCGTCCCGGAATCGAGACAGAGGATCGCGTCGGTCACGCCGCCATGCCCCCGGTGGCCGACTTCGGCTGCTGGCCGTAGGTGCGGAACTTCTCCAGCACGACGGCGATCTCCGCGTCCGACAGCACCGGCGGTTCGCCGTGGGGCAGGCACATCAGATACTGGTGCGCCAGCTCCTCGACCGTGCCGGCCAGGGCCAGCGCGCGGGCCATCGAGACATGGGCGGCGATGACCCCGTGATGGGCCAGCAGGCAGGCCCGCCGCCCCTCCATCGCCTTCAGGACGGCGTCGGCCAGTTCGGCGGTGCCGAACGTCGCGTAGGGCGCGCAGCGGATGGTGGGGCCGCCCGCGCCGGCGATCATGTAGTGGATGGCGGGGATCGAGCGACCCATGATCGCCAGCGTCGTCGCATGTACCGAATGGGTATGCACGACCGCATTCAGGTCGGGCCGGGCGGCCAGGATGTCGCGGTGGAAGCGCCATTCGCTCGACGGCAGGATCGGCCCGTCATAGCTGCCGTCCCACCGCATGAAGACGATCTTCTCCGCGGTCAGCGCGTCGTAGGCGATGCCGGTCGGCGAGACCAGCAGGCCGTCGCCGCAGCGCACGCTGACATTGCCGGAAGTGCCCTTGTTGATGCCGAGGCGGTTCATGCCGCGGCAGGTCTCGATCAGCTCCTCGCGGAGCGCGCGTTCGGCAGGGTTCATGGCACCACGCAGGGGAATCGCAGGGGTTGGCCGGCAAGGAACCGCTCGATGTCGTCGGCGACGGTGACGGCGGCCTTGCGGATGCTGTAGCGCGACGCGCCGGCAATGTGCGGCGACAGCGTGACGTTGGGCAGGCGCAGCAGCGGCCAGTCGGCCGGCGGCGGCTCCGGGTCGAAGGTGTCGAGCGCGGCACCGGCCAGGTGCCGGGACACCAGCGCGTCGTAGAGCGCGGCATAGTCGAGGATCTGCCCGCGGGTGGTGTTGACCAGGTACGCCCCCCGCCGCATGGCGGCGATGCGTTCCCGCCCGATCATCCCCCGGGTCTCCGGAGTCACCCGCGGATGGAGGGTGACCGCATCGCTGTCGCGCAGCAGCTCGTCCAGGGCGACCCGGCGCACCCCGTCCGCCTTGTCCGCATCGGACAGGTCCTTGTAGGGGTCGGCGACGAGGATGCGGCCGCCGAAGGGCTTCAGCAGGGCAACGACGCGCGCGCCGATCTCGCCATAGCCGACCACGCCCACCGTCATCTCGCACAGCTCGGGGCCGGCGATGTCGCGATGATAGAGGTCGCGCGGAAACCCGCCCGCCGCCATCGCGACATGGCCGCGGATCAGGTTGCGGGTTTCGGCCAGCAGCGAGGCGATGGTGAACTCGGCCACCGCCGAGGCGTTGCGGCCGGGCGTATTGACCACGGCGACGCCGCGCTCGCGCGCCGCCTGCAGGTCGACGTTGACCGGCCCGCCGCGCGAGACGGCGATCAGGCGCAGGCCGGGCGCGCGCTCCAGCGTCTCGCGGGTGACCGGCGCCAGGTGATTGACCAGGATCTCCGCGTCGGCCACGAAATCGAAATAATCCTCGGGCCGGCCAGCGAACTCCTGCACCGGCAGGGTCGGGTCGGACTTGGTGACCCGCCCCTGCAGCGGCCAGGCGAGCGCCATCGACCGGATCGCGAGCGGCCGCGCCGCAACGCGCTCCTCCAGCGCCGCCACGAAGTAGGAAGGATCCATGAAGCCGTCGCCGATGATCCGCACGGCGACCGGCGACCGGTCGTGACTGTCCGCCATGATGTCCTGCGCTTCCGCCCTGGTGTTCGATCGCGGGGAACGGGCCGGCCGCGCCGTCCGTGGATCCCGCCGTTCCTCCTGCCCGCCGGCCTCTATCGGCCGATCACGTTGTCGGAAACGCTATCCAAGAACCAAAACGAAATCAATATGAAGGTTTCATTTCTCAATATGAACTCGATACGCCCTCAGTCGGCCGCGGCGCCGACCCCCGGCTCGTGCGCGCCGGCTTCCCCGGCGGAGACCTCGACGAGGGAGGTGCCCGCGCGCTGGCACAGCGCCCGGAAATCCGCGGACGGCACCTGATCGACCACGATCATGTCCGCCTGCGACAGGTCGGCCACGCATACGGCTGCAGCGGAGGCGAAGGCCGAGGACGGTGCCACCAGGACGATGCGCCGCGACTGGCCGATGGCGCCCTGGAGCAGTTCGGCCTCCGCCAGGTCGTGGCCCAGGATGGCGCCATCGTCCGCCAGGCCCGACACTTCGAGGATGGCGATCCCGGGACGGAACCGGCGCAGGGATTCCGCCGCGGCCGGGCCGGTGACGCCGCCGTCGCGCGCCCGGACCTGGCCCGCCACGATCGTCACCTCCGTGCCCGCGTGGCCGCAGAGGCCGGCCGCGACATGCACGTTGCTGGTGACGATGGCAAGGCCCTCATGGTCGACCAGCGCGCGGGCGATCTCCTCGGCCACGGCGCCGCTGCCGATGAACAGCGAGCTGCCGTCCGGCACCAGGCGGGCCACGGCCTCGGCCAGGCGGCGCCGCTCGCCCTGCCCGTCCGGGCGCCGCGCATCGTCAGCGAACGGCCCGGGCGACGGGGCGACGACGGCGCCGCCATGCACCCGGGTCATCATGCGCCGATCGCACAGGTCGTTGATGTCCTTGCGGATGGTCTGGGTGGTGACGTCGAACCGGATGGCCAGTTCGTCGACATGGACCCGGCCGTTGGCGCGTGCCAGTTCCAGGATCTGCTGTTGCCGCGCCGACAGAAGCTGCATCGACCCGCCCTGGACGGCGGGGCCGGAATCCATCGCCCGGCCCCGCATCCTGTTGGTTCTGGCCGCTACATCCTGCGACGGATCGCCGGCCTCAGGCTCGGTCGGCATTTAAGTGGACCCGGATCGGGTCTGCAAGCGACCGCGTCGCCCCCTGGCCCCGGGTCGGGGTTCGAAATTGTTCGGATTTCACCCGGCGGGAGGTAAACGAACCTTTCGCCGGGATCAACCCGAACTTCCGCTCACGCTGCCCGCACGTCCGCGCCGCCCCGCTCGTAGAGGTCGCGCCCGGCGACCAGGGCCGCGATCTTGCCGTCGGCGATCGAGCGCTTCAGCATCCAGAAGCCGCAGTCGGGGTGGATGTAGCGTACCCGGCCCGGGCCCAGCAGCCGTTCCGCGCGCTCGATCCGGCGCGCGATCTCGTCGGCGGTCTCGATCTCGGTGCGCTTGATGTCGACCACGCCCAGGCCGAAGCCGATGCGCGGGTCGAGGCCGCGGAAGACGGCCAGTTCCTCGGCCGGGCGGGCCGCGATCTCCATGACGATATGGTCGGCATGCAGCGCATTCAGGTAGCGCATCAGCTGGTCCCAGGCGCCCTTCTGGATCGACTGGCCGCCATAGTTGCCGAAGCACAGGTGGACCGCCGCCTTGCCCGGGACCGCGTCCAGGACCGTGTTGATCGCGCGGGCCGCCCACTCCCACTCCTCGGGATGGCCCGGCAGGTTCGCCTCGTCGACCTGGATCACGTCGGCCTGGCAGTGGCGCACCTGCTCGGCCAGCACCCGGGCGAGCCCGTCGGCGACCCCGTCGACGCTGCCGTAATGCTTGTCGATCAGGGTCTTGGCCAGCATGTGCGGGCCGGTCAGGGTGAACTTCAGCGGCTTCTGCGCCAACCGCCTGGCCCGCGCGCACGCGGTCGGCAGGTCGAGCGTGCCCGCACCGATCGCCGCATCGACCACGCCCGGCGGCCGGGTGCGGAAGGCCATGCCGCGCTGGCTGCGATAGCCCATCATCTCGTCGAAGCCGATCGCGGTGCGGATGCCGGACATCGGCCGCACGAAGTATTCGATCATCCCGTTGGTCTCGGGATGGTTCACGTCGAAGCGGTAGAGCTCGCCGTCGCACACGAGGTCAATGCCGGCGCGCTCCTGGGTGTGGAGCACGACGCGCGTGGCGTCGGTCAGCGCCTGCTCGGTCGGCATGGCCGCCAGCCAGTCGGGGATGGGATAGGATCCGACGACGGTCGTTTCGATGCGCGGCATGGGCTTCCTCCCGGGGAAGTATCCAGTTGGTTACTTGGCCGGAAGCTAGCATCGGCCCCGGCCCGGCGGCAACCGCCCTTTCCCTGGGGCGCCCGGCGCTGCTTTAATCGCTCCCGACCTTGATCCTGCCCGACCTGCCAACCGAAAGAGACCGGCCCCGCCATGGCGCTCATCAACTACCTGACCCGCATCCAGTTCGATTTCGGCGCGCTCGCCCTGCTGCCCGAGGAGATGAAGCTGATCGGCATGAGCCGGCCGCTGGTCATCACCGACCGGGGCGTGGTGGCGGCCGGCCTGCTGGACCGGGTGACCGCGACCCTGCCCGCGTCGGTGGCGGTCGCGACCTTCGACGGCACCCCCGCCAACCCGACCGAGCGGGCGGCGCTGGTGGCGCTCGACGCCTATCGCGCCCACGGCGCCGACGGCATCATCGCGGTCGGCGGCGGCTCGTCGATGGACCTGGCCAAGGCGGTGGCGATCCTGGCGACCCACGAGCCGCCGCTCGTCCAGTACGCCGCGGCCGAGGGCGGCGTCGCCCGGATCACCGCCAAGGTGGCGCCGATCATCGCCATCCCGACCACGGCGGGCACCGGCAGCGAGGTCGGGCGCGGTGCCATCATCATCTTCAACGACGGACGCAAGATCGGGCTGCTCAGCCCGCACCTGCTGCCCAGGCTGGCGCTGTGCGATCCGGAGCTGACCCTGGGCCTGCCGGCCGGCATCACCGCCGGCACCGGCATGGACGCGCTGACCCACTGCGTCGAGACCTTCCTGTCGCCCAACGTCAACCCGCCGGCCGACGCGATCGCCCTCGACGGGGCCAGGCGGGCTGCCCGCCACCTGGTGCGCGCGGTCGAGAACGGCCAGGACCGCGAGGCGCGCTGGAACATGATGATGGCGGCGATGGAAGGCGCCATGGCCTTCCAGAAGGGGCTGGGTGCCGTCCATTCCATGTCGCACCCGCTGGGCAGCCTGGAAGAGCTGAAGCTCCATCACGGCACCCTCAACGCGGTCATCCTGCCGACCATCCTGCGCTGGAACGACGGCCATGTCGGCGACAAGTACGACCGCCTGTGCGAGGCGATGGACCTGCCGGCCGGCACCGACCTCGCCCGCCATGTCGAGCAGCTCAACGCCCGCATCGGCCTGCCCGACGGGCTGAAGGCGATGGGCGTGCCGACCCAGGTGCTGCCGCGCCTGTCGGAGGCGGCGATCAAGGACCATTGCCACCTGACGACGCCGCGCCAGCCGACCGTGGCGGAATACGAGGCCCTGTTCCTGCAGGCGATGTGACTGAAAACCCCGAACGTGGTTTTCAATCAAGCCGCCGGTTGCTAGCCTGGATGCAACCGGCGGCGGAGACCGCCCAGGACTAGGGGAGCGACAGCCTTGGAAATCCACCCGCTGCACCCGACCTTCGGGGCGGAAATCACCGGCGTCGACATCGGCAGGCCGATCGACGACGACACTTTCGCCCGCATCCGGCAGGCCTTCGAGGAACACGCCCTGTTGCTGTTCCGCGACCAGGACCTGGACGACGAGAAGCAGGTCGCCTTCAGCGAGCGCTTCGGGCCGCTGGAGAAGACCTTCAGCCAGAACCCGGCCGGCGGCACCCTGTTCGCCCGGCAGTCGAACCTCGACATCAAGACCGGCGAGACCATCCCGATCGAAGATGCGCGCATGGTTTACCAGCGCGCCAACATGCTGTGGCACACCGACAGCTCCTTCAAGCGGGTGCCGTCGCTGTGCTCGCTCCTGTCGGCCCGGATCGTCCCTCCGGAAGGCGGCAACACCGACTTCGCCGACATGCGCGCGGCCTACGATGCCCTGCCGGACGCGACCAGGCAGCGCCTGGAAGGCCTGGCCGCCGAGCATTCGATCGCCCATTCCCGGGCCCAGGTCGACCCCAACCTGCTGAGCGACTACCAGAAGTCGATCGAGGCGCCGCCGGTGAAGCAGCTGATGGTGCGCGCGAACCCCGTCACCGGGCGCAAGGCGCTGTTCATCGGCGCCCATTGCTCGCACGTCGTCGGCTGGCCCGAAGAAGAGGGCAAGCGCTTCGTGCGGCACCTGATGGAGACCGCGATCACGCCCGACATCTGCTACTCGCACCAGTGGCGGGAGGGCGACATCGTGGTCTGGGACAACCGCTCGGTCCTGCACAAGGCGACGCCCTACGACAGCAAGAAGTACAAGCGCCTCATGCAGCGCACGACCGTGGCCGGCGACCAGCCGACGGTGATGCAGTAGACGATTCGACGTCGTGACGGACCGCCCCCGGCAGAGGGGCGGCCGAACAAGGCGCCCCGGACCGGGGCCGGCATGTGGCCGGGCCCGGCCACGGGACGGCTTCCGGGAAACGCAAAAAGACGGGGAAAGACGATGCAGAAGACCTCCTGGATCGCTGCAGCCGCAGCGGTGATGCTGGCGTCCACGGCCGCCTCGGCGCAGATGGCGGCACCCAAGCAGCAGTTCATGTCGATGGCGACGTCGAGCGTCGGCGGCAGCTGGTTCCCGCTCGGCGGGGCCATGGCCAAGATCATCACCGACGCCTATCCGCAGCTGAAGGTCACCGCCGAAGTGACGGGCGGCACCGGCGACAACCTCAAGCTGCTGAAGAACGGGCAGGTCGAGCTCGCCCTGTCGACCAACGACATGGCCTACCTGGCGATGAAGGGCGAGGGCGCCTTCAAGGGCGCGCCGATCACCAACTTCAAGGGGTTGCTGGGCGGGCACGCGATCATCTGGCAGGTCTACACCCTGAAATCGAGCGGCATCCGCAGCCTCAAGGACTTCAAGGGCAAGCGCCTGTCGCTGGGGGCGGCGGGCTCGATCGGCGGCCCGACCGGGCAGATCGTCATGGACGCCTACGGGCTCAAGATGAACACCGACTGGAAGCCCGAATATATCGGCCACGGCGACGGGCCGGGGGCCCTGCTCGACGGGCGCGTCGACGGCGTGCTGATCATCAGTTCCGCCCCGACGGCGGCGGTGACCGACATCACCAGCCGGCGCGGCGAGGAGGTGGTGTTCCTCAACCCCGAGAAGGAGGTGCTCGACCGGCTGATCGAGAAGCATCCCTACTGGTTCCCGGCGGTGATCCCGGGCGGCGTCTACAAGGGACATCCCAACGACATGCCGAACTCCTTCGGCAGCGCCACCATCCTGGTCGCCCATGAGAAGGTGGCCGACGAGGCCGCCTATGCGGTCGTGAAGTCCCTGGTGGAAGGGCACGGCAAGCTGGTCGCCGCCAATGCGCTCGCCAAGGAATGGTCGAAGGCGAACGCCACCCGCGGCATCAGCGGGGTCATGCCGTTCCATCCCGGTGCCGAGAAGTACCTGAAGGAAGCCGGCATCCTGAAGTAGGCCGCGCGCGGCACCCGGGCGAAAGGCGACCTCATGACCGAGAGACGGAATCTGGCGGCGGCACTCGCGGCCGCGGTCGCCGTGGCGTTCAGCCTGTTTCACCTGTGGTCGAGCTTCGGCGGAACCCTGGCGACGCTGCAGCAGAACTACATCCACCTCGCCTTCGCCCTGGTGCTGGTCTTCCTGACCAATCCCGCCTTCGGCACCGGCTCCCGCCTGGCGTCCGCGCGCTGGGCGGTGGACGGGCCGCTCGCCATCGCCGCGGTGGTGGTCGGCGTCTACCCGGCCATCCACTTCCTCGACATCGCCATGCGCGGGGCCGGCGACCCGACCGGCCTCGAGGTCTGGCTCGGCGTCGCCGCCACCCTGATCATCATCGAGGCGACCCGCCGGGCGCTGGGCTGGGCCCTCCCCATCCTGGCCATCCTGGCGCTGCTCTACGCCTTCCTCGGCCCCGACCTGCCGGGGATCTTCGCCCATCGCGGCTTCAGCCTGGAGCGGGTGTCGGCGACCCTCTACCTGACCACCTCGGGCATCGCCGGCACGCCGCTCCAGGTGTCGGCGACCTATGTCGCGATCTTCGTCATCTTCGCCGCCTTCCTCGACGTGTCCGGCGCCGGCAAGTTCTTCATCGACTGGAGCCATGCGGGGCTCGGCTGGATGCGCGGCGGACCGGCCAAGGTCGCGATCGCCGCCAGCGCGATGATGGGCACCGTCTCCGGCAGCGCCGTCGCCAACACGGTGGCGACCGGGACCTTCACCATCCCGATCATGAAGCGGGCCGGCATGAGCCCCGCCTTCGCCGGCGCGGTGGAGGCGACCGCATCCTCCGGCGGCCAGATCATGCCGCCGGTGATGGGGGCGGCCGCCTTCATCATGGTGGAGATCCTGGGCATCTCCTACACCCAGGTGATGGTGGCGGCGGCGATCCCGGCCGCCCTCTACTTCCTGGCGGTGTTCGCCATGGTGGACTTCGAGGTCGCCAAGCGGGGCATCCGCGGGATCCCCCGCGCCGACCTGCCCGATGCCTGGGCGATCTTCCGCGGCGGCTGGTACCTCCTGGCGCCCCTGGCGGTGCTCATCTACCTGCTGGTCGGCATCGAGTACACGCCGACCAAGTCGGCCTTCTTCGGCGTCGTCACCGTCGTCTTCGTGAGCTTCCTCGGGGCCTCGACGCGGATGGGCCCCACCCGCATCTGGGAGGCGCTGCGCCAGGGCGGCATGGCGATCCTGGAGACCGCCTGCGTGTGCGCCTGCGCCGGCATCGTCATCGGCGTGCTGATGCTGACGGGGCTGGCCCTGCGCCTGTCCGGGATCATGATCGACCTGGCCGGCGGCAGCCTCATCCTGCTGCTGCTGATCACCATGGTCGTGTCGGTGATCCTCGGCATGGGGCTGCCGACCTCGGCGGTCTATGTCATCCTGGCGATCCTCGTCGCCCCGGCGATGATCGAGACCGGAGTGAACCCGCTGGCGGCCCACATGTTCATTTTCTATTTCGGCGTGCTGGCCAACGTCACGCCGCCGGTCGCGATCGCCGCCTATGCCGGTGCGGGCATCGCCGGGGCCGACCCGACCAAGACCGGCCTGATCGCCTTCCGCCTGGCGCTGGCGGGCTTCATCCTGCCGTTCATGTGGGTCTACGAGCCGGCCCTGCTGATGCAGGGGGAGCCGTCGCGCATCATCCTCGCCTGCGCGACCGGCATCGTCGGCATCCTCGCCCTGTCGGGCGCCCTGCAGAGCTATCTCTTCGGCCGCAAGGCCACCTGGTACGAGCGGCTGCTGCTCGGTGCCGGTGCCCTGTGCCTGATCAAGCCGGGCTGGATCACCGACCTGGTCGGCCTCGGCCTGCTCGCGGCCGCGGTGGCCAGCCGCTTCCTCGTGACCGTGCCCGCCGCCCCGGCGAAGGCCGCCGGCACCGCCGAATGAACCTGCCGCATGCGGAGCGGGCGTCGGCCGACGTGCTGGTGATCGGCGGCGGGCTGGCGGGGCAGCAGGCGGCGATCGCCGCCGCCACGGCCGGGCGCCGCACGATCCTGGCCCACCTCGCCCGCGGCGCCTCGCCCCACGTCATCGGCGCCAACGTGCCGCTCGGCCATGTCGACCCGGCCGACGGCCCGGCCGCCTATGCCGAGGACATGGTGGCCGGCGGCTACGGCCTGAACGACCGCGGCCTGGTGGAGGCGCTGGCGTCGCGCTCGGTCGCGGTGTTCCACGACCTGGCCCGGCTCGGCATCCCGTTTGCCGCCGACGACGGCCGCTACCGGCAGCGCCACCTGTCCGGCAACCGCCACCCGCGCTCGGTCTTTGTGCCGGAGGGCACCGGCCGGGTGATCCTCGACCACCTCGTCCGCCGCGCCGCCGCGGTCGGCGTCGGGACCCTGTCCGGCTGGCAGGCGGTCGCCCTGCTGCACGACGGGGCCGGGGTATCGGGCGCGCTCCTCTACCGCAAGGCCGGACAGCGCCTGATGCTGGTCCGGGCGGGCGCGGTGGTGCTGGCGGCGGGCGGCATCGGCCGCCTCTACGACGACAGCACCTACCCGGCCGACGTCGCGGCCGGATCCTATGCGCTGGCCTACGATGCCGGGGCCAGCCTGATCGACATGGAGTTCGTCCAGTTCGAGCCGACGGTGACGGTCCATCCGGCCGCCTGCCGCGGCATGGAGATGCCGACGGCGATGCTGGGCGACGGGGCGACGCTGCTGAACGCCCAGGGCGAGCGCTTCATGTTCCGCCACAACCCCGAGCATGGCGAGAAGCGGATCGAGAAGGCGCGCATGTCGCTGGCGATCCAGGACGAGATTGACGCCGGCCGCGGCTTTCCCGACGGCACCGTGCTCATGGACACGACCCTGGTACCGCCGGAGAAGCTAGAATCCTATGTCAGCCACTGCCGGCGCCTGCGCCAGGCGGGGCTCGACCCGGCGCGGGAGATGCCGCGGGTACGGCCCGCCGCCCACAGCCAGATGGGCGGCATCCGCATCGCCCCCGACGGCCAGTCGGGCGTGCCCGGCCTCTTTGCCGCGGGCGAGGCGACCGGCGGCGTGCATGGCGCGAGCCGCCTCGCCGGCAATGGCGGCGGCGAGACCATCGTCTTCGGGGTGATCGCGGGCGAGGCCGCCGCGGCCGCGGTGCCGGTGCGGCACGATCCGGCGGAGGCCGAGGCGGCCGCCCTGCGGCTGCTGGCGCCGCGCCCCGGCCCCGGCGACGCCCTGGCGGTCAAGGACCGGCTGCGGGCGGCGATGAGCCGCGACGTCGGCCTCTACCGCACGGCCGAGGGCCTGCGCCGGGCCCTGGACGCGATCGACCGGGTCGATGGGATGATTGCCGAAGGTCTGGCGGCGCCGACGCTGGACGACGCGGTCACCGCGCTGGAGGCCCGCCACATGGCGCTGGCGGCCCGCCTGATCGCGAGCGCCGCCCTGGCCCGGACCGAGAGCCGCGGCGCCCACCAGCGCCGCGACCACCCGGCCCGCGACGACGACCGCTGGCTGCGGCACATCGCCTTCCGCCGCGGCGCGGACGGCCGCCCGGAGATGACCGAGGCGGCGATCGGCTGACCGTTCCAGGCATCGAAAAGCCCGCCGGCAACTCGCCGGCGGGCTCTCCTCATCATGCGCCTGGGGCGAACCCGGTCAGTCGGCGGCTTCCGCCTGCTCCGACTGGCCGATCGCCAGCTTGCCGCCCGTGACCGTCACCGGTACCCGCTCGCCGTCATGGATGCGGCCTTCCAGCAGCATCTGCGCCAGCGGGTTCTGCAGCTCGCGCTGGATCACCCGCTTCAGCGGCCGGGCGCCATAGACCGGGTCGTAGCCGGCATTGCCGAGCCAGGTCCGGGCCGCCTCGTCCAGGTCCAGGCGGATCTTGCGATCCTCCAGCAGCTTCTGCAGCCGGCCCATCTGGATGTCGACGATGGCCGCCATCTGCCGGCGCTCCAGCCGGTGGAACAGCAGGATCTCGTCGAGCCGGTTCAGGAACTCCGGCCGGAAGGCGCCGCGCACCACCGCCATCACCTGCTCGCGCACCGCCGAGGAGTCCTGGCCGTCCGGCTGGCGGGCCAGCACGTCGGAGCCGAGGTTGGAGGTGAGCACGATCAGCGTGTTGCGGAAGTCGACCGTGCGCCCCTGCCCGTCCGTCAGCCGCCCGTCGTCCAGCACCTGCAGCAGGACGTTGAAGACGTCGGGATGGGCCTTCTCCACCTCGTCGAACAGGATCACCTGGTAGGGCCGCCGCCGCACCGCCTCGGTCAGCACGCCGCCCTCCTCGTACCCGACATAGCCGGGGGGCGCGCCGATCAGCCGGGACACGGAGTGCTTCTCCATGAACTCCGACATGTCGACGCGGACCATGGCCTGGTCGTCGTCGAAGAGGAAGGCGGCCAGCGCCTTGGTCAGCTCGGTCTTGCCGACGCCGGTCGGGCCCAGGAACAGGAACGAGCCGATCGGCCGGTTCGGGTCCTGCAGGCCGGCACGGGCCCGGCGCACGGCGTTGGCGACCGCGGTGATCGCCTCCTCCTGGCCGACGACCCGCTTCTTCAGCGCCTCTTCCATGCGCAGCAGCTTGTCACGCTCGCCCTGCAGCATCCGGTCGACCGGGATGCCGGTCCAGCGCGAGACGACGCCCGCCACGTCCTCGGCGTCCACCTGCTCCTTCAGCATGCGGTCGGCACCGGCGCCCTCGGCCTCGGCGATCTTGCGCTCCAGGTCGGGCAGGACGCCGTAGGTGATCTCGCCCGCCCGCGCCCAGTTGCCCTCGCGCTGGGCCGTCTCCAGCGCCACCCGGGCCTGGTCGAGTTCGACCTTCAGCTTCTGGACGCTCGACAGCTTGTCCTTCTCGGCCTGCCACTGCGCCGTCAGCTCGGCCGAGCGCTGCTCCAGGTCGGCCAGCTCCTTCGACAGCCGCTCCAGCCGGTCGCGCGAGGCCTTGTCGGTCTCCTTCTTCAGGGCCGCCTGTTCGATCTTCAGCTGGATCACCCGCCGGTCGATCTCGTCGATCGCCTCGGGCTTGCTGTCGACCGCCATGCGCAGCCGGCTCGCCGCCTCGTCGATCAGGTCGATCGCCTTGTCGGGCAGGAAGCGGTCGGTGATGTAGCGGTTGGACAGCGTCGCCGCCGCGACGATGGCGCCGTCGGTGATCCGCACCCCGTGATGCTGCTCGTACTTCTCGTTGAGCCCGCGCAGGATCGAGATGGTGTCCTCGACGGTCGGCTCGCCGACGAACACCGGCTGGAAGCGCCGCGCCAGCGCCGCATCCTTCTCGATGTGCTTGCGGTACTCGTCGAGCGTCGTCGCCCCCACGCAATGCAGCTCGCCGCGCGCCAGCGCCGGCTTCAGCATGTTGGAGGCGTCCATCGCGCCCTCGGCCTTGCCGGCCCCGACCAGCGTGTGCAGCTCGTCGATGAACAGCACGACCTCGCCCTCGGCCGAGCTCAGCTCGGACAGGACGGCCTTCAGCCGCTCCTCGAACTCGCCGCGGAACTTGGCGCCGGCGATGAGCGCGCCCAGGTCGAGCGACAGCAGGCGCTTGTCCTTCAGGCTCTCGGGCACGTCGCCCTTGACCATGCGGAGCGCCAGCCCCTCGACGATGGCGGTCTTGCCGACGCCGGGCTCGCCGATCAGGACCGGATTGTTCTTGGTGCGCCGGGCCAGCACCTGGATGGCGCGGCGGATCTCCTCGTCGCGGCCGATGACCGGGTCGAGCTTGCCCTCCCGCGCGGCCTCGGTCAGGTCGCGGGCATACTTCTTGAGCGCGTCATAACCCTGCTCGGCATTGGCGCTGTCCGCCTTGCGGCCCTTGCGCAGCCCCTCGATCGCGGCGTTGAGCGCCTGCGCGGTCAGGCCCGCATCGGCCAGCGCCTTCTGCGCCGGGATGCCGCTCGCCAGCGCCAGCGCCAGCAGCAGCCGCTCGGCGGTGACGAACTGGTCGCCCGCCTTCTCGGCGATCTTCTCCGCCTGCTCGAAGAGGCGCGCCAGCTCGGGCGCCATGTAGACCTGGCCCGCGCCCGACCCTTCGACGACCGGCACCTTGGCCAGGGCCGCCTCGGTCGCAGCCAGCGCCCGTGCCGGGTCGCCGCCGGCGGCGCGGATGAGGTTGGCCGCCAGCCCCTCGCGGTCGTCGAGCAGCACCTTCAGCAGGTGCTCGGGCGTCAGCCGCTGGTGGTTGCTGCGCAGCGCCAGGGACTGGGCCGCCTGGACGAAGCCCCGGGAGCGCTCCGTATAGCGTTCGACATCCATCGTCTCGAATCCTCCTTGATCGGCATCCGGCCGGCACCCCGCTCCGCGGCGGCTCCGGCGAACCCACGAGAGCCCATATGGGCGTTGCGGATTTGCCACTCAAGGGGAGCACGGGGCAGAGGTCCCGCGCTTTGATGAAGGTCAATTCGCCGGCCCGGCACGCAATCGCAACCGGCCGCGGCAGGCTCGAGCCGCAGGTGCGGCCGGGCGTCCAGGTCGTCGGGTGAAGCCGGCTCGCGCCGGCCCCGGTTCAGTCGGCCCCGGTTCAGTCGGCCGACGCCTGCTCCGGCTGCGGCTGATCGTGGCCGCTCATGGTGACTTCCGGTTGCTCGCCGCCGCCTTCACCCTGGCCGCCGCGCCCGTCGCCGCCATCCTGCGAGCCGCCTTCGAATTCGCCCTCGCCGCCGCCGCGCTGCATGCTCTGCGGCTGCGGGCCGCCATCGGCGTTGATGATCCGGAAGTAATGTTCAGCGTGCTGGTAGAAGCTCTCGGCGGCAATGCGATCGCCGGACAGGGTCGCCTCGCGCGCGAGCGTGATGTACTTCTCGAACACCTGATAGGCGTTGCCCCGGATCTTGATGCTGGGACCGTTGCTGTCGAAAGTCTGCAGCCGGAGCGGCAGATGCTTGCGGCCGTTCTGGCCACCGCCGCCGCCGCCGCCCGAGTTGGACGGGCCGGAGTGGTTGGGGCTGTGGCTGCGGCCGCGCGAACGCTTATGTGGACCAGGTCTCATGGCACCTTGGTTCTTGTCGTCATACAGGGGCCAACGCGGGCGGGTCACTCCGGGCACAGATCGTCCGCATGCCGAAAAACGGCAAATAGGACCGGACCCCATTGGCGGTGACACAGGGGCGACCCCAAGGGTCGCCAAGCCGGACCAACCGGCTACAGACCCGGACTCTAGACGCTCCGGGACCCGGGCGCCAACGATTTTTTCAGCGGTTTCCCTGGATCAGCAGGCAGCGATCGTGCCCCGCCAGGTCGCGGACCACCACCGGTGCCCATCCCGCCGCCGCCAGGAGTGCGGCGACCGGCGCCGCCTGGTCGGCGCCGATCTCCAGCCCGGCCAACCCGTCCGGCCGCAGCAGCCGGCGGAGCTGCGGCACGATCCGGCGATAGGCGTCCAGCCCGTCGGCGCCCCCGTCCAGGGCGGCCGGCGGGTCGTGGCAGGCGACCTCCGGTTCCAGCCCGGCGATCGCCCCGCTCGGGATGTAGGGCGGATTGGAGACGACGATGTCGAAGCCGCCCGCCAGCGCGGCGCCCCAGTCGCCGACCACCGGCCGGAAGCGCCCGCCCAGGCCGAGCGCCCCGGCATTGTCCCGGGCCAGCCGCACCGCCGCCTCGCTGCGGTCGACGGCGACGGCCGTCGCCCGCGGCAGTTCGCTCAGCAGGGCGAGCGCGATGCAGCCGCTGCCGGTGCCGAGGTCGAGGATGCGCCACGGCCGGCCACGGTCCGCCAGCCGCGCCAGGACCGCCTCGACCAGGGTCTCGGTATCCGGCCGGGGATCGAGGGTGGCGGCCCCGAGCCGGAACGGCAGGCTCCAGAACTCGCGCGTGCCCAGGATCCGCGACAGCGGCTCGCGCGCCGCGCGCCGGGCGACCGCGGCGTCGAAGCGCATCCGTCCGGCTTCGTCCAGTTCGACGTCGCGCGGGAAGACCACGCCCCCCGGCCGCCCGGCCACGTGGCCCAGGATCAGCCGCGCCTCGCGCCGGGCGTCCGCGATCCCGGCCGCGGATAGCGCGTGGGCGGCGGCCCGGACGCGGTCCTCGCTGCCCGTCACTGCAGGGCGGCGAGCCGGGTCGCCTGGTCCTCGGCCACCAGCGCCTCGACCAGCTCGTCCAGCGCCTCGCCCTCCAGCACCTTGTCGATCTTGTAGAGGGTGAGGTTGATGCGGTGGTCGGTGACGCGGCCCTGCGGGAAGTTGTAGGTGCGGATGCGCTCGGAGCGGTCGCCGGAGCCGACCTGGCTCTTGCGGTCGGCCGCCCGGGCATCGGCCAGGCTCTGGCGCTGCGCCTCGTAGAGACGGGCGCGCAGCACCTTCATCGCCTTGGCCTTGTTCTTGTGCTGCGACTTCTCGTCCTGCTGGCTCACCACCACCCCGGTCGGGATGTGGGTGATGCGCACCGCGCTGTCGGTGGTGTTGACCGACTGGCCGCCGGGGCCGCTCGAGCGGAAGACGTCGATCCGCAGGTCCTTCTCGTCGATCTGGATGTCCACCTCCTCGGCCTCGGGCAGGACCGCCACGGTGGCGGCCGAGGTGTGGATGCGCCCGCCCGCCTCCGTCGCCGGCACCCGCTGCACCCGGTGCACGCCCGATTCGAACTTGAGGCGCGCGAACACGTCCTTGCCGGTGATGCTGGCGCTGGCCTCGCGAAAGCCGCCGATCCCGGTCTCGGACACGTCCAGCGGTTCCCAGCGCCAGCCGCGCAGCGCCGCGTAGCGCTGGTACATGCGATAGAGGTCGGCCGCGAACAGGGCCGCCTCCTCGCCGCCGGTGCCGGCGCGGATTTCCAGGATCGCGTTGCGCGCGTCCGCCTCGTCGCGCGGCAGCAGCAGGATCTGGATGCGCCGCCGCGCCGCCTCGATCTGCTGGCCGAGCGCGTCGCGCTCGGCCTCCGCCAGCGCCCGCATCTCGGCATCGGACTGCGGGTCGGCCGCCATCTGGGCCGCCTCCCGCCGCTCCTCTTCCGCCCGGCGCAGCCCCTGGACCTCGCCCACCAGCGGATCCAGGTCGGCGAACTCCTTGGACAGGCGGGCGAAATCGGCGCCGACCATCTTGCCTTCGGCCAGGATGGCCGAGATCTCGCGGTGACGCGCCACGACGCGATCGAGCATGTAGTCGAGCCGGCCTTCGTCGCTCACGATCCACCTTCTTCCTTCGTTGCCTCGAACATGCGCCGGATCAGCCCTTCGGCCGTCGCGCGCAGGGCGGGATCCTCGCTCGCCAGCCGCCGCAGCTCGGCGACCGGCCCGTGCATCAGCCGCGCGGCCAGGAGCTGCGTCGCCCGGTCCGCGTCGCCGCCGCCATCGGCCAGCGCCTGCCGGCGCTCGTGCTCGAACCGGGTCGCCAGCGCCCGGATGGCCGGGCCGACGTCGCGCATCCCGATCCGCTCGACCAGGCGGCCCAGCTCCTCGTCGACGATCGCCTCGGCCTCGGCCGCCGCCCCCGCCCGCATCGCCCGCCCATCGAGCGCCAGGCGCTCGAGGTCGGCCAGCGTATAGAGGAAGGCCCCGTCGAGCGCCTGCACCGCCGGGTCTATGCCGGCCGGCATGGCCGCGTCCACCAGGAACAGCGGCCGCCGCCGCCGGAGGCGCAAGGCGTCCCGCACCATGGCCGCGGAAATGCTCGGGCCGGCGGCGCCGGCGGTCGCGCAGACGACGATGTCCGCGGCCGCGATCGCCGCCGCCGGCTGGTCGAACGGCACCAGCCGGGCTTCCAGCCGCCGCGCCAGCGCGGCCGGGCGCAGCCCCCCGGTCTCGGCCACCGCGCGCCGGCCGAGGCCGCTCGCGGTCAGGGCCTCGACCAGCAGCTCGCCCATCTCGGCGGTGCCGACCACCAGCACCGACAGGCTCGACAGGTCGCCGTGGATGTCGCGGGCGACATGGCCGGCGGCGGCGGCGATCGACACCGGCCGCTCGCCGATCGCGGTCTCCGTGCGCACCCGCTTGGCCGCGGCATAGGCGCCGGACAGCGCCAGGTCCAGCACCGGCCCGACCCGGCCCGCCTGCCGCGCCCGCCGGTCAGCCTCCTTGAGCTGGCCCAGCACCTGGGGCTCGCCCACCACCATGCTGTCGAGCGAGGCGCCGATCCGGAACAGGTGCCGGGCGGCATCGGTCGCCAGCCGGCGATAGCCGTGCTCGCCCAGCCGCTCGAGGCCGGCCGCCGCCGCGAAATCCGCCGCCGCCCGCTCCACCGCCTCGGCCGGGTCGTCCGCGACCAGGAAGGTCTCGACCCGGTCGCAGGTCACCAGCACCAGCGTCTCGGCCGCCAGGCCCGCGAAGCGGTCGGCCCAGACCACCGCCATCGCCTCCTCGGCGGCGATGCGGTCGCGCAGCGATGCCGGGGCGGTGCGGTGGCTGAGGCCGACCAGCCCGAGCCGCGACAGGACGTCCCCGGCCAATGCCGGCCCTTAGCGGAACCGGGCGAGGTGATCCTGCAGCGCCGACAGGGAAACCTCGGCCTGGTCGCCCGTGTCGAGGTCGCGGACCATCGCCGCGCCGCGCGCCAGCTCGTCGTCGCCGAGGATGACCGCGACCCGGGCCCCGATCCGGTCGGCGCGCTTGAGCCGGCGGCCGAGGTTGCCCGAATAGCCGAGATCGGCGGCGAACCCGGCATGGCGCAGCGACTGGGTCAGCTTCAGCGCCTCCAGCTCGGCCGCCACGCCGACCGGGACCACCGCCACCGCGCGCGCGGGCGGCGCCACGTCGGCCACCATCATCGCCAGCCGCTCGATGCCCGCCGCCCAGCCGACCCCCGGGGTGGCCGGGCCGCCCATCATCTCGATCAGCCCGTCATAGCGGCCGCCGGCCAGCACGGTGCCCTGGGCGCCCAGCTCGGTCGTGGTGAACTCGAAGGCCGAATGGCAGTAGTAGTCGAGCCCGCGCACCAGGCGGGGATTGATCCTGTAGGCGATGCCGACGGCGTCCAGGCCGGCGGTGACCGCGGCGAAGAAATCCTTCGCCGCCGGCGTCAGGTACTCCTGGAAGGACGGCGCGTCGGCCACCAGGCGGCGGTCGCCCTCGTCCTTGGAATCGAGGATGCGCAGGGGGTTGCGCTCCAGGCGGTTGCGGCTGTCCTCGGACAGCTGGGCGTGCCGGGCGGTGAAATAGTCGACCAGCACCGCACGGTAGGCGGCCCGGCTGTCCTGGTCGCCCAGGGTGTTCAGCTCCAGCGTCGTCTTGTCGAGGATGCCGAGCCCCTTCAGGATGTGGGCCCCGAGCGCGATCACCTCGACGTCGCCGAGCGGCCCCTCCACCCCGATCAGCTCGACGCCGATCTGGTGGAACTGGCGCTGGCGCCCCTTCTGCGGCCGCTCGTAGCGGAACATCGGCCCGTCATAGAAGAACTTGACCGGCAGGCTCTGGCGCAGCCCGTTCGACATCACCGCGCGGCACACGCCGGCGGTGTTCTCGGGCCGCAGGGTCACCTCCTCGCCGCCGCGGTCGGCGAAGCTGTACATCTCCTTCGAGACGACGTCCGAGGTATCGCCCAGAGTGCGCTTGAAAACGTCGGTGAACTCGAAGATCGGCGTCGCCATCTCGAGATAGCCGTAGGCCTCGGCGATGGCCTTGGCGCGGCCGGCGACGTGACGGTGGCGCCGGAAGGCGTCGGGCAACAGATCGTGGGTGCCGCGGACCGGCTGCAAGGACTTCATCGATGGCCTGACTGCAGAAAAGGACGACTGGAAACGGGCGAACTCAGGTGGCGGCGGCGTCGACCGGCTCGGCGGAATGCCCGTCGGCGGAGGCGGAGGCGGAGGCTTCGATCTCCGCCACCTTCTTCTCCACCATCTCGACCAGATGGTCGACGATCGAGGCGTCCTTCAGCCGGTGGTGCGGGATGCCCGCCACATAGACCTGGTGGGTGTCGTTGCCGCCGCCGGTGAAGCCGATGTCGGTCTCGCGCGCCTCGCCCGGGCCGTTCACGACGCAGCCGATGACCGACAGCGTCATGGGCGTGGTGATGTGGGCCAGCCGCTCCTCCAGGATCTCGACCGTCTTGATGACGTCGAACTGCTGGCGAGCACAGGACGGGCACGAGATGACGGTGACGCCGCGGCGGCGCAGGCCGAGCGACTTCAGGATCTCGAAGCCGGCCTTGACCTCTTCCACCGGGTCGGCCGACAGCGAGACGCGAATGGTGTCGCCGATGCCGGCCCACAGCAGCGAGCCCATGCCGATCGCCGACTTGACGGTGCCGCCGCGCAGGCCGCCCGCCTCGGTGATGCCGAGATGCAGCGGGTAGTCGCAGGCATCCGCCAGCTGCTGGTAGGCCGCCACCGCCAGGAATACGTCGGACGCCTTGCAGGAGATCTTGAAGTCGCGGAAGTCGTTATCCTCGAGGATGCGGGCATGGTCGAGCGCGCTCTCGACCATCGCCTCGGGGCAGGGCTCGCCATACTTCTCCAGCAGGTGGCGCTCCAGGCTGCCGGCATTGACGCCGATCCGCATCGAGCAGCCATGGTCGCGGGCGGCCTTGACCACCTCGCGCACGCGGCTGGCATTGCCGATGTTGCCGGGGTTGATGCGCAGGCAGGCGGCACCCGCCTCGGCCGCCTCGATGGCCCGCTTGTAGTGGAAATGAATGTCGGCGACGATCGGGACCCGGCTCGCCCGGACGATCTCCCGGAGCGCCGCGGTCGATTCCACGTCCGGGCAGGACACCCGGACGATGTCGGCCCCCGCCTCCTCCAGCGCGCGGACCTGGGCGATGGTCGCTGCCGCGTCGCTGGTCGGCGTGTTGGTCATCGACTGGACCGTGATGGGCGCATCGTCCCCGACGGGAACGGCACCGACCATGACCCGGCGGGACTTGCGGCGTTGGATCTCGCGATAGGCGCGAACAGTCATCGGCAGCCTCTGGAATGCGCGACCCTTATATAGGATCGCCGCCCTGCGGCAAGGATGGCCCTCTTGTCCATGCCCCCGCCGTCGCCGGTCCGGCCCCTCCGCCGGAGCCGCTCCCGATCGCGGCCGACGCGCTACTCCGGGGGCGACCCGGCGATCAGGCGCTCGGGATCGAGCGCCACGTTGCGGCGGACGCCCCCGATCGGACCGAGCGGGGCGACGACGCGGCCATCGACGAAGATCTCCAGGCCGCCGGCATTGCCGGTGCGCATGGTGATGCCGCGGCGGTCCGGCACCCGGTAGCCGTCGCCCGGCCGCAGCACCCGGGTGAGCAGCAGGTTGCTGTCGACATCGTGGACCTGGACCCAGGAGTCGGTGACCGCGCGGATGACGATGCGGCTCTCCGGGCTGGTCGAGCCGAACATGCGCTGCACTTCCGGCTCGTTGCGCGGCGGTGCGACCGTGGCGGCCTGGGCTTCCATCGCCGAGCGCGGCGGGGTCGCGACCGGCACTTCGGCCGCCGGCTTCCAGGACGCGGGCGGGGTCGCATCCATGCGCGCCGTCGCCGCGGCCATGCGCGCGGCCTCGGCGGCGTCGCGCGGGGCAGCGGTCGAGGCGTCGGAGGCGAAGCGGGCCAGGACCTCGCGGGTCGGTGCGGCCGGCGGTTCCGCGGTGCCCGGCCCGGCCGAAGCGGCGGGACGGTCCAGGCCCGGCAGCGGCACCGTCGCGATCGGCGATGCGAGGTGCGAAGGCACTTCGGCCACCAGCTCCGGCCGCGTGTCGTCGCGCTCGGTCGTGTAGAACCACACGCCGTAGCCGATGATCGCAAGAACCAACGAAATCAAGAGGATGGCGCCGCCAGGTACATTGGTTTCCGAAGTCGGCTCCGGAAAGACCAGCTCGGTCCGGTTGTCGACGCTGGCGGTTTCCTGCTTGAAGCGGCGCACCATCTCGGTGCCGTCGAGGCCGAGATGCTCGGCATAGGTCCGCACGAAGCCGACCGCATAGGTGATGCCGGGCAGCTTGTCGAAGCGGCCTTCCTCGATCGCCGCGAGATAAGGGTAACGAATCTTGAGTCGGGTAGCGACGCGGCGCAGCTCCTCGCCGCGATCCATCCGCCGCTCGCGCAGCAGGGCCCCGACGCCACGAGCGTGCGACCTGCCGTAGCCGTCGCCCGGCTCCGCGAAACCCGTTCCTGAGCTAGTTACCCCAAGCTGCATTCACCGCCGCCTTTTGCGGTTTGTCGTGCCTCCGCGCCAGCATGGCGCCCCCCAAACACAAGCCGTGCCGTTTCCCCAAACGGCACCACCCACCCCGATGCAGCCCATCCCCCGGATGAACATGCCCGGCCGCCCCAGTATGCATCTATTCGACGATCACGCCATGGTCTTGCGCGAAAGCCTTCAATTGATTGCGCAAACTGCGACTGGCCGAGGCCATGTGACGGTCCAGGTAGGAAGCCAGCGGAGCGGCCCGGAGGCTGCGCACCATGGTCTTGACCGGCCCGACCGCCGTGGCGGGCATCGATAACACGCGTACGCCGAGACCGACAAGCGCCATGGCCTCCAGCGGGCGGGCGGCCATTTCGCCGCACACCGCGAGCGGGACCCCGGCCTGGCGGCAGGCATCGACCAGGCGCTTCAGGAAGGCCAGCGCCGGCGGCGACAGCACGTCGTAGCGGCCGACCAGCCGCGGGTTGTTGCGGTCGCTGGCGAACAGGAACTGCATCAGGTCGTTGGAGCCGACCGACAGGAAGTCGATCCGCGACAGCAGCGCATCGAGCTGGAAGGCCAGACTCGGCACCTCCATCATCACGCCGACCTCGACCCGGGCGGGCGCGATGCCCCGGGCGGCGAGGCGCTGGCGCTCGCGTTCCAGGATGCGCCGCGCGGCGACCAGCTCGGCCACCTCCGCCACCATCGGGAACATGACGCGCAGCAGCCGGCCGTCGGCCGCGGTCAGCAGGGCGCGAAGCTGGTGGCTCAGCATCGCCGGCCGGTCCAGCGACATGCGGATCGCCCGCCAGCCGAGCGCCGGGTTCTCGTCCTGCACCGGCGGCAGATAGGGCAGGCGCTTGTCGCCGCCGACATCGAGGGTGCGGAAGGTGACCGGCCGTTCGCCGGCCTGGTAGAGGACGCCGCGATAGATGCCGGTCTGGGCCGCCACGTCGGGAAAGCTCGCGCGCACCATGAAGGGAATCTCGGTGCGGTAGAGGCCGATCCCCTCCGCCCCGGTATGGTCGAGCTGGGGCAGGTCGATCAGCAGCCCGGCATTCAGGTGCAGCGCGACGCGGGCCCCGTCCCGTGTCTCCGCCGGCAGGTCGCGGATGGCGGCATACCCGGCGCGCTGCTCGGCGCGCGCCCGCATGCCTTCGACGAAGCGCTGCTGCACGTCCTCGCCCGGGCGCAGCAGCACCTGGCCGTGGACCCCGTCGACCAGCACGAGGTCGCCCGGCTCGACCCGGGCGACGATGTCCTCGGCCCCACCGACGACGGGAATATCCAGCGCCCGGGCGACGATGGTGACGTGGGCCGTCTGCGACCCCTCCTCCAGCACCAGGCCGCGCAGCCGGCTGCGGTCATAGTCGAGCAGCTCGGCCGGGCCCATGGTGCGGGCGATCAGGATGGCATCCGCCGGCATCTCCGCCCGGCGGCGCTCCTCGCCCGCCAGGTGCTGCAGCAGGCGGTTGGTCAGGTCCTGGAGGTCGAGCAGGCGTTCGCGCAGGTAGGGGTCGGTGACCATGTGCATGCGCGCCCGGGTGTCGTCCTGCACCTTCTGGACGGCGGCCTCGGCCGTCAGCCCGCCGCGGATCGCCTCGCGGATGCGCTGGATCCAGCCGCGGTCCTCGGCGAACATGCGGTAGGTCTCGAGGATGTCCTTGTGCTCGCCGCCCGACACCACGTCCTCGGCGGCGAGCAGCTTGTCGAGCGCCCGCTGCATTCGCACCAGCGCCTCGCGCAGGCGGTCGAGTTCGATCGCCGGGTCCTCGGCGACGATCCGGCGGATGACGATGCGCGGCTCGTGCAGCACCGCCCGTCCCATGGCCAGCCCGGCCACCAGGCGGACCCCCTCGAAGCGGGTCGGCAGCAGCCCGACCCCGTCGCCCGGGGCCAGCTCGACCGGATTGACGAGGTCGCCCGACGCCACCAGCTCGGCCAGGACCATGGCGACCGTCTGGAGGGTCTCGATCTCCTCCTCTGCATAGATCCGCTGGGTGCGGTTCTGCACCACCAGCACGCCGTGCACGTTGCCGCCGCGCAGGATCGGCACGCCCATCAGGGAATGGTAGATCTCCTCGCCCGTCTCCGGCCGGTAGGCGAACTGGGGATGGGTCTGGGCGGCGGCCAGGGCGAGCGGCCGGGCATGGGCGGCGATGTCGCCCACCAGGCCCTCGCCCACCCGCAGCCGGGTGCGATGCACCGCCTCCGGCCGCAGCCCTTCGGTGGCGAACAGCTCCAGCACCTCGCCGGCGCGCCGGATGTAGCAGGAGCACACTTCCGCCACCATCTCGCCCGCGATCAGCGTGACGATGCGGTCGAGCCGCTCCTGCGCGGTCCCGCCGCTGGCCATCAGGTCGCGCAGGCGGCGCAGGAGCCGCCGGGACCCCGACGCGCCGCCGGCCGGCTCCATCAGCGGGCGGCCCCGACCCCGTCGTTGGAGGAAGCGGCGTTGGAGGAACGACCCTCGGTGGCGGCACGGGCGTGGTCGCACCGCATGGCGAGGGCGGCAGCCGCCTGCTCGACCAACTCCTCGAGGATCGCCGCGGTCGGCTCCTCGCGCACCACCATGCCGACCGACTGCCCGGCCATCACCGAGCCGGTCTCGACGTCGCCGTCGATCACCGCGCGGCGCAGGGCGCCCGCCCAGAAATGCTCGATCTCGAGCTGGGCCTCCTTCTGGTTCAGCTCGCCCGCATCGAAGCGGTCGATCACCTCGCGCTGCTTCTCGGCGAAGCGCCGGGTGGCGGCGTTGGCCAGCGCCCGCACCGGGATCACCGGGAAGCGGACATCGAGCTGGATCGACGGCACCGCATCGCGGGCATTGGCGCGCAGGAACGCCTTCTTGAAGGCGGGATGGGCGATCGACTCCGTGGCGCAGACGAAGCGCGAGCCGAGCTGGCAGCCGGCGGCCCCCATTTCCAGGTAGCCGACCATCGCCTCGCCGCGGCCGATGCCGCCCGCGACGAAGACCGGCACCTCGCGCAGGTGCGGCAGGATCTCCTGCGCCAGCACGCTGGTGGCGACGGGGCCGATATGGCCGCCCGCCTCCATCCCCTCGATGACGATGGCGTCCGCGCCCGAGCGCACCAGCTTGCGCGCGATCGAGAGCGCCGGCGCGAAGCAGATCGCCTTGGCCCCGGCCGCCTTGATCGCGGCCACCGCCGGGGCCGGCGGCAGGCCGCCCGCCAGCACCACATGGCTGACGCCACGCCCGGCACAGACCGCGACCAGATCCAGCAGCTGCGGGTGCAGGGTGATGAGGTTGACGCCGAACGGCCGGTCGGTCAGGGCGCGGGTGGCGTCGATCTCCTCGGCGAGCCGGTCCGGACCCATGGAGCCCGACGCGATCACCCCGAAGCCGCCACCGTTGGAGATGGCGGCGACGAGATTGCGCTCCGACACCCAGGTCATCGCCCCGCCGAGGATGGCGTAGCGGGTGCCGAGGAAGTCGCAGCCGCGGCGCCACAGGCGGTCGAGCTGGTCGCGCGGCGAGGGCTCCGTCGTGCCCGGACTGGTCATCTGGCCTGGTTGCTCATCTGGGCTGGCTGCTCTTCGGGCTGTCGGCTTTGCGGGCTCATGCGGCGTCCAGCCCGTAGGCGCTGTGCAGCGCCCACAGGGCCAGCTCGGTATAGTCCTCGGCCACGAGGACCGCGACTTTGATCTCGGAGGTGGAGATCACCATGATGTTGATGCCCTTCTCCGCCAGGGCCTTGAACATCTTCTGGGCGACGCCGGCGTGGCTGCGCATGCCGACGCCGATGACCGAAATCTTCACCACGTTCGCATCCCGGCTGAGGTCTTCGTAGCCGAGTTCGCCGCGATGCTCCTCCAGCACCTTGACCGCCCGGTCGAGGTCGGCCTTGGCGACGGTGAAGGTGAGATCGGTCGCCCGGCCGTCATCGGACACGTTCTGGACGATCATGTCGACATTGATGGCGGCATCGGCGAGCGGACCGAAGATGGCGGCGGCCACGCCCGGCCGGTCGGCGACCCGGACCAGAGTGATCTTCGCCTCGTCCCGGCTATAGGCGATCCCGCTGACGATTTCCTGTTCCACGATCTCTTCCTCGTCCACCACCAGCGTGCCCGGCAGGTCCACGAAGCTGGACAGGACCTGCACGCGGACGCCGTGCTTCATTGCCATCTCGACCGAGCGGGTCTGCAGGACCTTGGCGCCCTGCGAGGCCATCTCCAGCATTTCTTCGTAGGTGATCTTATCGAGCTTTCGAGCCTTCGCAACGATGCGCGGGTCGGTCGTGTAGACCCCGTCGACATCGGTGAAGATATCGCAGCGATCGGCCTTGAGCGCGGCCGCCAGGGCCACCGCCGAGGTGTCGGAGCCGCCGCGGCCGAGCGTCGTGATGCGGTTGTCGGGTCCCAGGCCCTGGAACCCGGCGACGACCGGGATCTGCCCGGACGCCATCCGCTCCAGCATCAGGCCGGTCTCGATGCGGTCGATCCGCGCCTTGCCGTGCACCCCGTCGGTGTGGAGCGGGATCTGCCAGCCGAGCCAGGAGCGGGCGTTGACGCCGAGGTCCTGGAGGGCCAGCGCCAGCAGGCCCGCCGTCACCTGCTCGCCGGCCGCGACCACGGTGTCGTACTCGCGCGCGTCGTGCAGGCGCGAGATCGCACGCGTCCAGTCGACGAGCTGGTTGGTGGTGCCGGCCATCGCCGAGACCACCACGGCCACCTCATGGCCGGCATCGACCTCGCGCTTGACGCGCAGGGCGACATTCTTGATCCGGTCGACGTCGGCCACGGAAGTGCCGCCGAATTTCTGGACGATTCGCGCCATCGGACAGGAGCCATCGGGCTGTAGACGAACAAAAGAGGCGGGCGGCTCGGCAGAAAGCCGTTGCCCGCCCGCGACGGCCGTATACTTACTCTCCCGCTCGGTCGCGGGGCAAGGCCGCCCGGCCCCGGCCCGCGACGACCGGGACGGACGACGACCGGGACGGACAGAGCCGGAGAGGACATATCGAATGGCAGCCGCCAAGCAGGGGAACCGCGATCCCGGGGTGAAGCGCCCGCTAGCCGGCTCGACCCTGGCCGGTTCCACCGTCGACCCGGCCGAGATCGGCCGCTTCGCCGCGATCGCCGAGGAATGGTGGAACCCCGACGGGCAGTTCCGCCCGCTGCACCGCTTCAACCCGGTCCGGCTCGCCTGGCTGCGCGACCGCATCGCAGCCCAGTTCGGCCGCGACCCCACGGCCAACCGGCCCCTGGAAGGGCTCCGCCTGCTCGATATCGGCTGCGGCGGCGGGCTGCTGGCCGAGCCGATGGCGCGCCTCGGCGCCGCCGTCACCGGCATCGACGCCACCCAGCGCAACGTCGAGGTCGCCCGCATCCATGCCGAGGCGTCGGGCCTGGCGATCGACTACCGCTTCGCGACCGCCGAGGAACTCGCGGCCGCGGGCGAGCGTTTCGACGTGGTCCTGAACATGGAGGTGGTGGAGCATGTCGCCGACCGCGATGCATTCCTCGACGCGGCATCCACGCTGCTGGCGCCGGGCGGGCTGATGGCCGTGGCAACCCTGAACCGCACGCCCAAATCCTACCTGCTCGCCATCGTCGGCGCCGAATATGTGCTGCGCTGGCTGCCGCGCGGCACCCACCAGTGGCGCAAGTTCGTCCGCCCGAGCGAGATCGTGTCGCGGCTGCGCCGCAACGGGCTCGCGGTGACCACCATGACCGGCGTGACCTTCGACCCGCTGCGCGACCGCTGGTCGCTCGCCCCCCACGACCTCGACGTCAACTACATGCTGGCGGCGACCCGGCCCGCCGCCGCATGAAGGCCGCCGCATGAAGATCGAATTCGGGGCCAGCGGCGGGATCGTCGGCATCTTCTACCTGATCCTGCTCCTCTGGGCGCTCTACCACATCGTCCAGAGCCACCGCGGCTTCCTCAACAAGCTGGTCTGGATCCTCGTCGTCATCTTCTTCCCGATCCTGGGCGCCATCGCCCTCCTGCTGTTCGGGCCGCGAGCCGGGCGGTGAAGTCAGCGCGGCCGTAGCCGGAAGGTCGGGCAGCGCCCGGAAAGCGAATAGGCGCCGCACCGATGGTCGACCGCCATGAACCACGGATCAATGGCCGCGAGGAATTCGGCCTGGGTGGGGAAGTAGTAGCGCAGGTCGCCGGGCCAACCCGCGGCCTGCTGGAGGCCGATGGCAAGGCGCCGTTGGCAGGCACAGCGGCCGATCCGGCGATCTGGTTCATGCATCGGATATGCTCGCGCCCCGTTCGGGGGGCAATCGTCAATTGGTCCGGCCGTCCAACTCCCCCGGCTTGCGGAACAGGTCGGCGCTGAGGTAGGGCCGGGTTTCGACGATGGTATCGCGGCCGTCCGGCTGGGCCTCGATCCAGTCGGCCGTGTCGGCCAGGATCTGGTCGTAGGCCGCGTCGGGCAGGCACCAGAACTCGGCGAACAGCCGCTCGCGCAGCTGGTCCCAGGCGTCGCCGTAGCGCACCGTCTTGCGCCAGGCGAGGTCGGCCAGGTCGACCTCGACCGCCGCGGCGCCGGATGCGGCCAGCAGGCCGATCAGGTCGGCGCGGCGGCGCATGCCCGGGAACCGGTCGGTGAACCCCATGCCGTCGGCCATCGCGGCGAAGTAGCGCCGGACCGGGTTGGAGAAGGCGCCGCGCTCGGCCAGGTGGATGAAGGCGCCGCCCGGCTTCAGGGCGCGCAGCAGCTCGCGGACCGCCGCCGGCCAGTTCGGCACATGCTGGAAGAGCTTGGAGGCGATGACGACGTCGAACCCGGCATCGGCCACCGGCAGGCAGCGCGCGTCGGCCACGCGATACAGGGCGTGCCCGCCGGGTCCGGCCTTGGCCTGGGCCAGCCGGACCATGTCCGGCGACACGTCATACCCTTCGACGGCATGGCCGCGCGCCGCCAGCGGCAGCGAGATCTGGCCGGTGCCGCAGCCGGCATCGAGAACCCGCGCCGCTCGCGGCAGCAGGCCCGCCAGCGCGAAACGGTCGTAGGCCGCGTTCAGGAGCGCCGGGGGCAGGTCCCGGGTGGCGTCGTAGCGGGCGGCCACCGGCGAGAAATCGGAGGTCTCGCGCAGGTTGGCTGCGGCCGGAATGGGATGGCGCCGGCCGGCTGTGCCCTCAGGCAGCACGTCGTGCATCGGGCGTCTCCTCCGGCATGGGGCTTCGCGAGAGCGGCGCGGGCGCGCGGAGGGCGGGTACCGGCACCGCAGGCTGGGGCACGGCAGGTGCCGGAACCGGCTGCACGACGCCGTGGGTGGGACCGGTGACGACATCGAAATCGAACATGGAGGCCTCCTCTGGATGGATGAAGGCCGTCCGGCACCTCGGGCGGTGCCTCTAGATCCTGGATGTCGGACAAGAGAAAGCCGCCTCGGGGGTCCGGGCGGCTTGGGCAGGGTCGAACGCGTGGTTTCGCTTGCCTAGGCCGCCGGGGAAAACCAGCGGCCGTAAAATCGGGGCATGCCCGAAGCGGAAAGGATCGCTCGCGTGACCATGACCGAAACCTAGTCCTTCGGAGGCCGCGGTTCAAGCACCATCACTGGTCGGCGACCGGCACCCACGGGATGCGGCCGAACTCGATTCCCTCCTCGGCCAGCGCGCGCGCCTCCTCCTCGGTCGATTCGCCGTAGATGCCGTGCTTCTCGGTCTCGCCATAGTGGATCCGGCGCGCCTCCTCGGCGAAGTCGGCGCCGACATAGTCGCAATTCTGCTCCACCAGGCGGCGCGCCTCGCGCAGCACCCGCAGCATCTCCGCCGCCTTGGCCATGTCGGGCGACGGCTGGGGCTGGACGGCGACCTCCTGCTTCGGCGCCTCGGGCTCGGAGCGCCGCCCCTTGGCGATGCGGGGGGCCATCAGGGCCTTCTCGACGGCGTGGGTCCCGCAGATCGGGCAGACGATCGACCCGGCCTTGGCCTGTCGGTCGTAGGTGTCGCCGTTGCGGAACCACGCCTCGAACGTATGGCCGTCGGAACAGCGGAGATGGAACAGGATCATCGGCGTTCGGGCTGCATGCTTCGGGAAACCGGGATCACTCCGCCGCCCGGGCGACCGGCGCTCCGATTGGCGCGCCGTCGGGCAAAGCGAACGGGCGGTCATGGCCCAGCGCCGGGACCATGCGGCGCGCCTCGGCCACCTTCGCGGTATCGATCTCGGCCATGACGAAGCCCTCCTCCTCGCCGGCATCGGCCAGCACCTCGCCCCAGGGCGAGATGATCAGGGAATGGCCGTAGGTGCGGCGCCCCTCGGCGTGCTCGCCGGTCTGGGCCGGCGCGAACACGAAGCATCCGGTCTCGATCGCGCGCGAGCGGAGCAGCGTGTGCCAGTGGGCGCGGCCCGTGGGCACGGTGAAGGCGGCCGGCACCGACAGCAGCGTCGCCCCGGCATGGGCGAGCGCGCGGTAGAGGTAGGCGAAGCGCATGTCGTAGCAGATCGTCATGCCGAGCCGGCCCCAGGGCAGGTCGGCCACCACGGCCCGCTCGCCGGGGCGGAAGCGGTTGCTCTCGCGATAGCTCTCCCCGCCGGCCAGGTCGACGTCGAACATGTGGATCTTGTCGTAGCGGGCGACCACCTCGCCCGCCGGCGACAGCAGGATCGAGCGGTTGGCGAGCCGCTCCTCGCCCTCGGCCTTGACGGCGAGCGAACCCAGCAGCAGCCAGACGCCGGTCTCCCGGGCCAGGTCGCGGCCGGCGGCCAGGACCGGGTCCTCGCCCTCGAAGCGGACCTTGGCGAGCTGCGCCTTGCGATCGGGCTCGATGATGTTGCTGACCTCGGGCGTCATCACCAGGTCGGCGCCCGCCGCGCGGGCCTGGCGGGTCAGGCGGGCGATCGTCGCGATGTTGGGCTGCATGTCGCGCCCGGTGGTCATCTGGACGCAGGCCGCCCTGAAGACAGGAGAATCCGGGAAGACGGGAGAGTCGGGCGAAGCACTCACGAGGTCGCCTCCAGCATCGGGTCGAGCTTGCGGGCCCGGTCGAGCGCGAACAGGTCGTCGCAGCCGCCGACATGGACACCGTCGATGAAGATCTGCGGCACCGAGGTGCGCCCGCCTGCGCGCCGGGTCATCTCCCCCCGCCGCGCGGTGTCGGCATCGACGTCGATATCGGTGTAGCGGACGCCCTTGCGGTCGAGCAGGCTCTTGGCCCGCGCACAGTAGCCGCACCAGGGGCTCGAATAGATTTCCACGGTCGCCATCGAAGGGTCCTGTCCCGCGTTGGTCCGGGACGGGCCGAAGCCCGTCCCCATGGGTCCACACTCTGTGAGTGTCCACACTATATAAGACCGAGGCCCCCCGACAGCGATACCCCCTCGCCGGGCGAATTGCGCGGCGTCAGACCCGGTCGAGCGCGGCGGAGACATCCTCGATCAGGTCGTCCACATCCTCCAGCCCGACCGACAGGCGGACGAGGCCGGGGCCGATGCCCTGGCGGGCGCGGTCCTCCGGGGTCAGGCGCTGGTGGGTGGTGGTGCTGGGATGGGTCACCAGGCTCTTGGCGTCGCCCAGGTTGTTGGAGATGTCGACCAGGGAGAGCGCGTCGAGGAAGCGGAAGGCGCCCTCCTTGCCGCCGGCGACGTCGAAGCAGACGATGGTGCCGCCGGCCTTCATCTGGCGGCGCGCCAGGGCCGACTGCGGATGGCTGTCGAGGAACGGGTAGCGCACCCCGTCCAGCTTCGCGTGGCCCTCGAAGTGGCGGGCGATCCGCTCCGCCGAGGCGACATGGCGGTCGATGCGCAGCGGCAGCGTCTCCAGCCCCTTGAGCAGGACCCAGGCGTTGAACGGGCTGAGCGCCGGCCCGGTGTGGCGCAGGAAGGGCTGCAGCTTCTCCTCGACGAACGCCTTGGAGCCCAGGATCGCCCCGCCCAGGCAGCGTCCCTGGCCGTCGATGTGCTTGGTCGCGGAATAGACGACGACGTCGGCACCCAGCTCCAGCGGCTTCTGCAGCAGGGGCGAGGCGAAGACGTTGTCGACGACCACGGTGGCGCCGGCCGCATGGGCCAGGTCGCAGACCGCCTGGATGTCGACCAGGCTGAGGCCCGGGTTGGACGGCGTCTCGAAGAAGACGCAGGCCGCCCCCGGCGCCAGGGCCGCGCGCCACTGGTCCAGGTCCTCGCCGTCGACGAAGGTGGTGGTCACCCCGAAGCGCGGCAGCAGCTCGCCCAGGATGTACTGGCAGGAGCCGAACAGCGCGCGCGAGGCGACGATATGGTCGCCCGCCTTCACGCAGGCGACGATCGCCGCATAGACGGCGGCCATGCCGCTGGCCGTCGCCCGCGCGGCCTCCGCGCCCTCGATCAGGCGCAGGCGTTCCTCGAAGTTGGCGACGGTCGGGTTGGCGAACCGGGAATAGACGAAGCGCTGCAGCTTGTTGGCGAATGCCGCCTCGGCCGAAGCCGCGTCCGGGTAGACGAAGCCGGAGGTGAGATAGAGCGCCTCACTGGTCTCGTCGAAGCCGCTGCGCGCCATGCCGCCACGCACCAGCTGGGTCGCGGGGCGCCAGGTGCGGCCGGCCGCGGGTCGAGCAGACGTCGGCGGGGAGATGTCATTCATCGGTTCGCTCCAAACAAAAGCCCCGACCGGACAGGTCAGGGCTCTGGCGAACCTCCGACCTCTTTAGCGATTTCTTTTACGTGGCCGCAAGCCGGTCGGCTCAAATCACCACGGGGGACGATGCCCGGGATTTTGTTACGCGCCTGCCCGATGCTTGTCAACGCCGGCGGCCGGCGCTCCGAACGGGCAATTTGACGGCCCCGGCCGGCGCATCCTATCCTGCGGAACCGCGGTGCAGGCCGCGTCCGGACCCGCGGAAAGGGCAGAGCCCACCTCGCATCGGCCAAGCTGGCAATCCAGACCTTTGTGCAGCCGGATTTGCGGGTCGTCGGCGCTTCCTTGCACGGAGGTTCCATGAAGCGGCTCCCCGAACGGCCCGATCTCGGCCACCTGAAGAAGCAGGCGAAGGACCTGCTCGCGCTCCATCGCAGCGGCGACCGCGCCGCCTTCGCCCGGTTCCGCGCATCCCTGCCCGCCGCCACGGCCAGGGACGACGGCGCGATCGCCGTGCTCCCCCTGCGGCTGCGCGACGCGCAGTCCTGCCTGGCGCGCGAGCATGGCTTCCCGTCCTGGACGGAGCTGAAGCGCTTCGTCCTCGCCCGCAACGCCCACTCGACCGACCGGGCCGGGCCGGCCCTGCGCTGGCTGCGGCTCGTCTATCCGGGCGACATCGCCGGCACCATGGACCGGGCGAGCCCGGCGGCGGCCGCGCGCCTGCTGGCGGAAGACCCCGGCCTGACGGGCGACGACCCGTACCTCGCCTGCGCCATCGGCGACGAGGGCGCGCTGCGCCGGGCCACCGGGCGCGACCCCGGCTGGATCGGGCGGCCGGGCGGCCCGCTGCAGCTGCCGCCGCTCGTCGCCGTCACCCATTCGTCGCTCGTGCGGCTGCCGGAGTTCCGCGACCGCCTGCAGAACGCGGCCCGGTTCCTGCTGCAGGCCGGCGCCGACCCCGACCAGGCGGTCGGCAGCCGGTGGGCGCCCGCCTCGCTGGAGAAGCCTTCGGCGACGGACCGGCTGTCGGCACTCTACGGCGCCGCCGGGCAGAACCGCGATCCGGCGATGACGCGCCTCCTGCTCGCCGCCGGGGCGGATCCGAACGACGGCGAATCCCTCTACCATGCGCTTGAGAGCCGCGCCTGCACGCGGCTGCTGCTGGAGGCGGGCGCGCGCATCGAGGGCACGAATGCCGTCTATCGTGTCCTCGACCTCGACGATGTCGAGGTGCTGCGGCTCCTGCTGGCTCATGGCGCGAACGCCAACGAGCCGGCGGCGGGACCCCCGACCGCCGACTGGGGCACGCCGCTGCTGTGGGCGATCCGCCGCCGCCGATCCGCGGCGCATGTCGAGGCGCTCCTGGCCGCCGGCGCCGATCCGCGGGCCAGCACCCCAGACGGCACCGGCGCCTACGCGCTGGCGCGGCGGTTCGGCTTGCCGGAGACGGCCGAGCTGCTGCGCGCGGCGGGCGGCGGGGAGGCGCTTTCGGAGCGCGAGCGGTTCGTCGCCGCCTGCGCCGAGGGCGATGCGGCGACGGCCCGGCAGCTTCTCGCGGAGCGGCCCGGCCTGCCCGGCACCCTGTCCGCGGCCCAGCTCCGCCTGCTGCCGGAACTGGCCGCCCAGGGTTGCGGCGAGGCCGTGCGGCTGATGGTCGGCCTCGGCTGGCCGGTCGCCACCCGCGGCGGCGACTGGGACGCATCAGCCCTCAACCACGCCGTGTTCCGCGGCGACCCGGCCCTGGCCCGCTTCCTTCTGGAGCATGGCGCGAGCTGGAAGGAGCGGCACGGCTTCGGCGACAATGCCTGCGGCACCCTGGCCTGGGCGTCGGGCAACGAACCGGTCGAAGGCGGCGACTGGCTCGGCTGTGCCGAGGTGCTGGTCGCCCACGGGATGCCGGGCGCCACGCCCGACCCGGCCGGCTCCGAGGGCGTGATCGTCGACGGCGGGCGCCGGTGGTTCTCCGACGAGGTCACGGAGTTCCTGCTCCGCGCCCATCGGCCCGGATAGGCCGGCTCAGGCCAGCGAGAGCGCCCGCTCCATGTCCGCCAGCAGGTCGGCCGGGTCCTCCAGGCCGACCGAGAGGCGCAGGCTGCCGTCGGCGATGCCGAGGCGGGCGCGTTCGTCGGCGGCGACGTTGGCGTGGGTGGTCGTCGCCGGATGGGCGATCAGGGTCTTGGCGTCGCCCAGGTTGGGCGAGATGTCGGCCAGGCGCAGCGCGTTGGCGAAGCGGAAGGCGGCCGCCTTGCCGCCGTCCAGCGTGAGCGCGACCATGCCGCCGCCGCGGCGCATCTGGCGCCGCGCGATGGCGTGCTGCGGGTGGCTGTCGAGCCACGGGTAGCGCACCGCCCGCACCTTGGGATGGTCGCCGAGGAAGGCGGCGATGCGCGCGGCCGAGCGCGAGTGCCGCTCCATGCGCAGGCCCAGCGTCTCCAGCCCCTTCAGGAACACCCAGGCGTTGAAGGGGCTGATGGTCGGCCCGGTATGGCGCAGGAAGGGCTGCAGCTCGTCGATGATGAAACGCTCGCCGCCCAGGACCGCGCCGCCGAGGCAGCGCCCCTGCCCGTCGATGTGCTTGGTCGCGGAATAGACGACGACGTCGGCGCCGAGCGCCAGCGGCCGCTGCTCGATCGGCGTCGCGAAGACGTTGTCGACGATCACCCGGGCGCCGGCCGCGTGCGCCAGCCCGGCGACGGCGGCGATGTCGACCAGGTCGAGCATCGGATTGGACGGCGTCTCGAACAGGACGGCGGCTGCCCCCGGCTTCAGCGCGTCGCGCCACTGGTCGAGCGAGCCCGGATCGACCAGCACCGCCTCGACCCCGAAGCGGGGCAGCACCTTGGTCACGACATAGTGGCAGGAGCCGAACAGCGCGCGCGAGGCGACGACCCGGTCGCCGGCCTTGACCGAGGCCATCAGGGCGGCGAAGACCGCGGCCATCCCGGTCGCCGTGGCCCGCGCCGCCGGCGCCCCCTCCAGCATCGCCAGCCGGTCCTCCAGCATCGCCGTGGTGGGGTTGCCGAAGCGGGTGTAGATCCACCCCTCCTCCGGCCCGGCGAAGGCGGCCTCGGCCGTTTCCGCATCGGGATAGACGAAGCCCGAGGTAAGATAGAGCGCCTCGCTCGTCTCCCGGTTGCCGGAGCGGCGGGTGCCGCCGCGGACAAGCCGGGTGTCGATGGCGAGCTCGGCGACCGGATCGGCGGCAGGTGGCGCGGCAATGGTTGGCATGGGCCGAGCCTATGGCCACGCCGGCGCCGCCGTCAACCGATACGGGTCCAAACCCGCACTTTACACCAATAGGTTGCTATCCAAGCAGCCGCACCAGGGCCAGCGTCACCCAGGGCACGTAGGTGACCAGGACCAGCACCGCGATCAGCACCCCGATCAGCGGCCACAGCTCGCGCGAGATGCGCTCGATGCTGAGGCGCGAGACGGCGGCGCCGACGAACAGGGCGTAGCCGAACGGCGGGGTCGCCATGCCGACGGCGAAGTTGATCGAGACCATCGCGCCCAGCTGGATCGGGTCCATGCCGATGGTCCGGCCGAGCGCGATCAGCACCCCGCCCAGGATGATCATGGCGGCGATGTTGTCCATCACCATGCCGATCGCCAGCAGCAGCAGGTTGACCGACAGCAGGATGACCCAGGGTTCGTCCGAGATCGCCGCCAGCCCGGCCGCGATGCGGGGCGGCAGCTGCTCCATCGCCACCAGCCAGCCGAACGGGGCGGCCGCGGCGATGATGAACATGACGATGGCGGTGGTGCGCATCGACGCCATGACGATGCCCGGCAGATCGCGCCAGTGCAGCTCGCGATAGAGGAAGAGGCCGACGAAGAGGGCGTAGACGGTGGCGACCACCGCCGCCTCGGTCGGCGTGAAGATGCCGCCATAGATGCCGCCCAGGACCACGAAGGGGGCGACCAGCGCCCACTTGCCGTCCCACACCGCGCGCCCGATCTCGGCCGCGCTCGCCCGCTTCTCGCGCGGGATGGCGTGGCGCACGGCGTAGCGGACCGAGGCGAGGCAGAGCCCGACCGACATCAGCAGGCCGGGGACGATGCCGGCCAGGAACAGCTTGGCGATCGATTCCTCGGCGATCACCCCCCAGATGACGAAGATGATCGAGGGCGGGATGACCGGGCCGATGATGCCGGCCGCCACCGCCAGGGCCGCGGCGAATTCCGGCCGGTAGCCGCGGCGCGCCATCTCCGGGATCATGATGCTGCCGATGGCCGCCGTGGTGGCGGGCGCCGAGCCGGAGATGGCGGCGAAGAAGGTGGCCGACAGCACCGTCACCATGCCGAGCCCGCCCTTGACGTGGCGCACGCAGGCGTCGGCCACCGCCACCAGCCGGCGCGACAGGCCGCCCCGGGTCATCAGGTCGCCGGCCAGGATGAAGAACGGGATGGCCAGCAGGCTGAAGGACTGGGTTCCGGAGATGAAGCGCTGCGCCAGGACGATGATGTCGATGTCGAGCACCATCAGCCCGATCAGCGAGGTGATGCCGAGCGCGAAGACGAAGGGCACACCGATCAGCAGCAGCGCCGCGAAGCCGGCGCTGAGCACCCAGGCGAGTTCGCTCATGCCCCGGCTTCCTCGCGTGCTGGACCGGCTTCCTCGCGCGCCGGAGAGGTGAAGCTGCCGCCGAGCCGCGCCAGGCCGTGCAGCACGATCAGCCCGCCCGAGACCATGGCGGCGGAGTGCAGCAGCTCGATCGGGTAGCCGACGGCGGCCGAGAGCTGGCCGGTGGTGCCGTCGTAGAAGTCCCAGCCGGAGCGCGCGAGATAGGCCCCGAAGACCGTGACCATGAGCAGGATCAGGCGTTCCTGCCAGCGCTTGCCGGCCGGGCCCAGCCGGTCCGGCAGCAGGGTGAGCGCGACGTGGAACCCCTCGCGCACGCCGAGGCTGCCGGACAGCAGCACCGTCCAGGTGAAGGTCAGCAGCGCCAGCTCCTCCGACCAGCTCAGCGCCTGGCCGAGCGCGTAGCGGAAGACCACCTGCAGCACCAGGCAGACCGTCATGACCACGGTCATGGCGATCACCGCCAGGACCGTGGCGCGGCCGGCGATCCGGCTCAGCGCCTCGACCAGCCCGACGATCGCGGTCACGGCATGCTCCCGGGCATGCTACCGGGCAGACCTGCGGGCACGGGGCCCGGCCCGGGGCCCCGTGCCCGGCCGGTCACTGGACCGCCGCCAGCGTCTTGTCGAGCAGGGCCGAGCCGATGCTCGGGCGGAACTTCTCGTAGACCGCCTTGACGCTGCCGCGGAACTGCGCCGGGTCGGCGATCCTGTTGACCTTCATGCCCTTGGTACCGAGGTCGGCAATGATCTTCTGGGCCTGCTCGCCGGCGATCCGGCGCTGCTCGATGGTCGCCTCCGCGCCGGCCTTCAGCACCGCCGCCTGCACGTCCTTCGGCAGCTTGTTGAGGCTGCGCTGCGAGATCAGCAGCGCGATCATCGAATAGGTGTGGTTGGTCAGCGAAAGGTACTTGGTGATCTCGTAGTACTTGGCGGCGTCGATGACCGCGACCGGCAGCTCCAGCCCGTCGATGGCACCCTGCTGGACGGCGGTGAAGACCTCGCCCCAGGCCATCGGCACGGCGTTGCCGCCCAGCGAGGAGAACATGTCGATGAAGACCGGGTTCTGCATCACCCGGTACTTCACGCCCTTCACATCCTCCGGCCTGGAGACCGGGCGGACGTTGTTCAGCATGCTGCGGAAGCCGCCTTCCATGAAGCCCAGTGCGACCACCCCCTTCTTCGCCAGGCGCTCCTTCAGCTCCTGGCCGATCGGGCCGTCCAGCACCCCGTGCGCCTGGGCCTCGCTCGCGTAGAGGAAGGGCAGGTCGTTCACCTGGAAGCCCGTCTCCAGGTTGGCGACCACGGCATTGGTGATGACCCCCATGTCGACGGTGCCGAAGCGCATGCCTTCCAGCAGCTCCTTCTCGTCGCCGATCTGGCGGTTCGGGAACAGGCTGACCTGGATCTTGCCCGGGACCGCCGCCTCGACCTTCTGCTTGAAGAGCTTGGCGCCGATTCCGTACGGGTCCTGGGGCGAATCCGTGCTGGTCCAGCCGATCCGCAGCGTCGCCGCCTTGTCCTGGGCCGCGGCGGGGCCGGCCAGGCCGGCGGCGGCCGCAATGGCAAGCGCGCCGGCGAACAGGGTCCGAATGTGCATGACGATCCTCCCGTGCTGTTGTCGTTGGTTGGTCCGCGCTCAGAAGCGATAGAGCCTCTCGGGGTTGTCGACGAGAATCCGCCGGCGCAGGTCCGGGTCCGGGACCCATTCGTTGAAGAGGTCGACCAGGTCGCCGTCGTTGGGCATCGGGCGGCGATAGTCCGGGTGCGGCCAGTCGGTGCCGAAGACGACCCGGTCGGGTGCGGCGTCGATCAGCGCCCGGGCGATCGCCATGGTGTCGCGATAGGGGATGGCCTCGGACGAGCAGCGGTAGGCGCCCGAGACCTTCACCCAGGCCCGGCCCTCCGCCAGGAGGTCGAGCAGCGCGCGGGCACCGGGGTCGGCCAGGCCGCGTTCCGGCCGCAGGTGGCCCATATGGTCGACCACCACCGGCACCGGCTGGCGGCGCATCACCTCCACCAGCTCCGGCCGCAGGTTGAGGTCGGCGAAGAACTGCAGGTGCCAGCCGAGCGGCGCGATGCGCCGCGCCACCGCCTCCACCGCCTCCAGCGGCAGGCCGCCCGGATTGTTGAGGTTGAAGCGCACGCCGCGGGCCCCGCCCTCGTCCAGCCGGCGCAGCTCGGCGTCGGAGATGTCGGGATCGACCACGACCACCGCGCGGAAGGCGCCGCCCATCTCCGCCACCGCATCCATGGTCGCGCGGTTGTCGGTGCCGAGCACGCTCGGCTGGACGATCACCGCCCGGTCGAACCCCATGGTCGACAGCATCCGGCGATAGTCCGCGAGCGAGGCGTCGGGCGGGGTGTAGCCGCGGTTGGCCGCATAGGGGTAGCGGTCGACCGGGCCGAAGACGTGGCTGTGGCAGTCGACCGACCCGGGCGGCAGCCGCTCGGCCGGCGGCCGCGGGTTCGGGTCCGGGCCGGGGCAGGCCGGGGCTTCGCCGGTGGTTTCCATCCGATCAGCATTCCCCCATCAGGCGGCCGAAGCCGGGTTTGCGGTCCGCGATGCCGAAACTGCGCAGCGCGTGCCAGTAGGTGGCGACGTTGACGGCGATCACCGGCTTGCCGAGCCAGCGTTCCGCCTCGGCCGCCAGGCGCGCCATCGGCAGGTTGGCGCCGAACTGCACGATCGCCTCCACCTCCGGCCCGTCGACCTCGCGCAGGGCGGCGCGCAGCTGGTCCTCGGTGGTGTGGGCGATCAGCACCGGGCTGCGGCAGGAGAGGTGGCAGAGCCGCACCGGCTCCAGGCCGAGCTCTTGCACGAAGCCGCGGATGTGCGGGTCGGCGACCGGGAAGTAGGGGGTGATCAGCGAGATCCGCCGGCGCACGCCGAGCGCCTCCAGGGCCGCGGGCAGGGCCTGGGCGGCCTGGGTCAGGCCGATGTCGCCGAAGCGGCTGCGCACGCGCTCGGCCACCGCGCGGCTGGCCGCCAGGCCGCCGCCCCAGATGCTCTCGGCCGAGATGCCGAGGATCAGGTGATCCGGCCGGCAGGTCATCACCCGCTCGATCGCGTCCTCCAGCGCCTGGTCGATGCCGGCCATCATGCGCTCGAAGTCGGCGTCGCTGTCGACCGCCTGGTCGGTGATGTGCATGCGGCCGATATGGTTGGTGACGCCGGCCGGGCGCAGGTCGTCGTATTCCGGCTGCACCACCGTGTTGGTCGATGGTGTCACGACGCCGAACTTCGCCCGCCACGCCAGCGTGTCGCCCATGGCCCGGTCTCCTCCGCGTGGGGATCGCGCGCCGTCGGCGAAAGCCGCAGCCCGTCTCGTGCTCGCCACTGTCCCGCGACTGTATCGCCCCGACCGCGCGTCGGGCAACGGCTGTCGTCGGTCGTGCACTGGCCGGCGACTGCGCTAGAACGACCGCTTCGAGCGGACCAGCGACAAGCGAGTCTCATGACGACCGTACTGGACGTGGCGCGCCGAGCGGGCGTGTCGTCGGCCACCGTATCCCGGGTGCTGAGCGGCAAGGGCAATGTCGGCGAGGAGGCGCGCCGGCGGGTGCTGGATGCCGTGCGCGAACTGGATTTCCAGCCCAACCGCATGGCCCAGGGGCTGCGCCGCGGGCGCGGCAATGCCGTCGGCCTGCTGGTCGGCGACATCGAGCAGAACGTCTATTCCGCCCTGACCAAGCATGTGCAGACCGCACTCGGCGAGATCGGCCTCGACCTGATGCTCTACAACCTCGACCACAGCGCCGAGCGGCTGCGCACCATGCTGGAGGCGGCCCCGGCGATGGGCCTGCGCGGGGTGGCGCTGGCCACCACCGACATCATCCCGATGGCCACCATCGGCCCGCTGCTGCGCGGCCTGCAGGCGGGCGGGATGAGCGTGGTCTCGATCGGCCAGCGGCTGCACAAGGACGGCATCCCCTCGATCGTCTACGAGGAGCGCGCGGCCGCGCGGCGCGCCGTCGCCTACCTGCTGGAAGGCGGCCGGTCGCCGGTCGCCTATCTCGGCCGCCTGACCGGGTCGGCCGTCGGCACCGACCGCTATCGCGGCTACGCCGCCGCGGTAACGGGCGCCGGGCAGGCGTTGCGGCGGGAACTGGTGTGGGACGTCGCCTACCGCTTCGCCGCCGGCTACGAGGCGACCAGCCGGGCGCTGGACGCCGGCCTCGACTTCCGCGCCATCCAGTGCGGCAGCGACGAGCTGGCGCTGGGCGCGCTCGCCGCGATCCGCGACCGCGGGCGGGCGGTGCCCGACGACATCGCGGTGATCGGCTTCGGCAACCTCGACTGGGGCGGCCATGTCCGGCCCGCGCTCACCACGCTCAGCGTCCACCCCGCCACGGTCGCCGGCCACATGGCGCGGATGCTGGCGGGAGACGAGACGAAGCTCCTCACCGTCATTCCGCGCACGCTGGTCCGCCGCGGCTCGGCCTGAATCCGAAGGGGCCGATCGCGCGCGAAGGGGCATTGACAGCCCCGGATGCGCGCCGTCAAATGTCTGTCACGAGTAAACGATTACACGGCCGCGCGGAGGCTCTGGCAAGCATGCTGATCGATGGATTGCAGTGCGGTCACTTCACCCGGGAGACGTTCGCGGACCTGCGCGCCGCCGACGTCGGCTGCGTCACCGTCACCTGCGGCTTCTGGGAAGACGCGGTCGAATCGCTGGACTCGCTGGCCCGCTGGCGCGACCTGATCGCCGCCAACGCCGACCTGGTGGCGACCGCGCGCACCGCGGCCGACATCCGCGCCATCGTCGCCTCGGGCCGCACCGCCCTGCTGATGGGCTACCAGAACGCCGAGCTGTTCCAGGGCCGCATCCGGCTGGTCGAACTGTTCGCCGAGCTGGGCGTGCGCTGCATCCAGCTCACCTACAACAACCAGAACTCGCTGGGCGGCAGCTGCTACGAGGACGAGGATTCCGGCCTCGCCCGCTACGGCCGCCAGGTCATCCAGGAGATGAACCGCTGCGGCATGCTGGTCGACCTGTCCCATGTCGGCAACCGCACCACGCTCGACGCCATCCGCTTCTCGCAGAAGCCGGTCGCCATCACCCATGCCAACCCCGACCGCCTCTTCCCGCACAAGCGCAACAAGAGCGACGAGGTGATCCGGGCGCTCCGCGACAATGGCGGCGTGATCGGCTGCGCCACCTACCGCAACATCACCGGCGACGAGTATTGCAGCTCGGCCGAGAAATGGTGCGAGATGGTGGCGAAGACGGTGGAGATCGCCGGCATCGACCATGTCGGCATCGGCACCGACCGCAGCCACAACTTCACCAAGCCCGACTATGACTGGATGCGCATGGGCCGCTGGACGCGCGGCGTCGACCTGGGCGCCTCGCCCGCCTCGCGGCCCGGCAAGGCGCCGCCGCCCGACTGGTTCGTGGCCCTGACCGACATCGCGCGGATCGAGCAGGGGCTGAAGACGGTCGGCTTCCAGCCGGACGAGGTCGCCAAGATCGCCCACGGCAACTGGCTGCGCGTCTACGAGGACGTCTTCCTCGGTTGATCCATCGCCCCCGGCCCGAAGAGGATCCCCGCTTCATGTCCGAGATCGTCGTCCAGTCCGTCGAGCGGACCTATCGCAGCGGCGGCCGCGCCGTGCATGCGCTGGGGCCGGTGTCGATGGAGTTCGAGGCCGGGCGGACGACGACCATCGTCGGGCCGAGCGGCTGCGGCAAGAGCACGCTCCTGCGCATCCTGGGCGGGCTCGACCGGCCGAGCGCCGGCCAGGTGCTGGTGCGCGGCCAGCCGGTCGGCGAGCGCATGGACGGCATCGGCGTCGTCTTCCAGCGCGACCTGCTGCTCGACTGGCGCAACATCCTCGACAACGTGCTGCTGGCGGCCGAGATGAAGGGCCTGCCGCGCCGCGCGGTCGAGCCGCGCGCCCGCGCCCTGCTCGACGAGCTCGGCGTCGGCGACTTCGCCGACCGCTCGCCCTGGGAGCTGTCGGGCGGCATGCGCCAGCGGGTCGCGATCGCCCGGGCGCTCCTCTGCGAGCCGTGGCTGTTGCTGCTGGACGAACCATTCAGCGCGCTCGACGCCATGACCCGCGACCAGATGGGCGTCCTGCTGCAGCAGGTGCAGCAGACGGCGAAGACCACGGCCGTGCTGATCACCCACAGCATCCCCGAGGCGGTGTTCCTGTCCGACCGGGTGCTGGTCATGTCCGGCCGGCCGGGCGTCATCCTCGACGACATCGCGGTCGACCTGCCGCGGCCCCGCACGCTGGCCCTGCGCGAGGAGCCGGAGTTCGCGGCCATCGTGCGGCGCATCCGCGTCCAGTTCGAGCGTTCGGGAGTACTGGCATGAGCGCGTCGGATCAGGCGCAGCAGGGCCGCCGCCTCGACCGGGTGCGCCCGCGCGAGCAGGCGGCGATCGGCCGGCAGGCCGCGACCGGTCGCGGCTGGGGCTGGGTCCTGCCGACCCTGAGCGGCATCGGCGGGCTGCTCCTGTGGGAGCTGGCGGTGCACGGGCTGGAACTGCCCTCCTACCTGCTGCCGGCGCCGTCCGAGGTCGCCCTGGTGATGGTCGAGAAGTGGCGCCTGCTGCTCGACCAGCTGGTCTATACCGCCTTCGCCGCCGCCGTCGGCTTCGTCATTGCGCTCGCGATCTCGCTCGGCCTCGGCGCCATGATCGCCGCCTCGCCCGCCGTCGAGCGGGTGCTCTATGTCTGGCTGGTGGTGTTCCACGCCATCCCCAAGGTGGTGGTGGCGCCGCTCCTGCTGGTGTGGATCGGCTTCGGGCTGAAGAGCAGCATCATCTTCGTCGTCGTCTTCACCTTCTTCCCGATGCTGGTGAACACGGTGGCGGGCCTGCGCTCGGCCGATCCCGACCTGCTGCTGCTGGCGCGCTCGATGGGCGGCAGCTCCTGGCACATCCTGCGCAAGATCCGCATCCCGAGCGCCATGCCGAGCATCATCTCCGGCATCAAGATCTCGATCACGCTGGCGCCGCTCGGTGCCGTGATCGGCGAGTTCGTCGCCTCCAACAAGGGCCTCGGCCACATGCTGATCCAGTCGGTGGGCAGTCTGGAGGTGCCGGTCGCCTTTGCCGCGGTGACGGTGGTCTCGGTGCTTGGCATCCTCGTCTGGTACCTGGCCGAGTTCGTCGAGCGCATCACCATCCCCTGGCATGCAAGCCAGCGCGGGCGCAGCGGTTCCGAATCCTGAGGACCGGTCCGAATCACAAGGAACAGGGAGCAGCAGCCATGAAACCGACCTCCATACTGGCGCGCGCCGCGGCACTGGCGCTCGTCCTCGGCGCCACCGCCGCCCCCGCCGCCGCCCAGACCGAGAAGGTGCGCATCCTGCTCGACTGGGGCTGGCTGCCCTACCATGCCTCGTTCTTCCTGGCCCAGGAGCGCGGCTACTTCAAGGATGCCGGCGTCGAGGCGGAGATCGAGCAGGGCCGCGGCTCCAACACCACCGCCATCCTGGTCGGGCAGCGCTCGTTCGACATGGGGCACCTCAACATCACCAACGCGGCCGCCGCCATCGCCAAGGGCGTGCCGCTGAAGGTGGTCGCGGTCTACCAGCACCGCACCTCCGCCTCCTTCGTCGGCATCGAGGGACGGGTCAAGCTGGACGGGCCGGATTCCCTGAAGGGCCTGCGCATCGGCAGCACACCGGGCGGCTCCGACGGGCTCAGCCTGTCGATCTTCCGGCGCTCCAACAAGATCCCCGACAACGCGCTCAACGTCATCTCGCTCGACGCCAGCTCGAAGACGGCCGGGCTCCTGACCAACCAGGTCGACGTGGTCAGCGGCGACAGCCATGCCTACCAGGCGATCGTGCGCGGCGCCGGCCACAAGCCGGTGGTGCTGGAGCTGGCCTCCTACGGGGTGCCGCTGCTCGGCTTCGGCTTCGCCACCAACGAGACCTTCCTCAAGGAGAAGCCGCAGGCGATCAAGGGGGTGCTCGCCGCCGCCAAGCGCGGCTTCGCCGACGCCGTCGCCGACCCGGAGGGGGCCTGCACCCTGATCCGCTCCAAGGTCCAGGTGGCGGGCAACCTCGCCCAGTGCATCGACTACATGACCGGGCTGCAGAAGCTGAGCCAGTCGCCGACCGACCCGAACTGGGGCCGCTCGACCGATGCGGAGTGGGAGGCGCTGGTCTCCACCCTGCGCGACGTCGGCGAGATCAAGGGCAACAAGCCCGCGAACACCTATTATACCAACGAACTGGTGCCCTGAGGCCATTCGACCGACCAAGCAACACGAGGCCGCCATGCCCGCCCATCGCTTCGATGCCATCATCATCGGCGGCGGCCATAGCGGCCTCGTCGCGGCCGGCTACCTCGCCGGCGCCGGCCTGTCGGTCGTGGTCCTGGAGGCCGGCCCGCGCCTCGGCGGGCCGGCGGCGACCATCGAGTTCCTGCCCGGCTACCGCTCGACCATCGCCAACTCGCCGGGCTCGCTCGAGCCCAAGATCGTCCGCGACCTGGAGCTGGAGAAGCACGGGCTGCGCTTCCAGCCGATCGACCCGACCCTGGTCCATCCGCTGGCCGATGGGTCGCTGTTCATCGGCTGGCGCGACAAGGCGCGCACGCAGCGCCAGATCGACGGCTTCGCGCCCGGCGAATCCGCCCGCTACGACGCCCTCTTCGCCTATGTCGAGGCGTTCGCCCGCAAGCTCGGCATCTCGGTCTTCCGCGCGCCGCCGTCCCTGCAGGAGCTGGTCCGCAACCTGACCAGCCTGGAGGACCAGGAGGCGTTCGGCCGCATCTTCTTCGGCAGCGCCCGCGACCTGTTCGACGAGTTCGAGCTCGCCTGGCAGACGCAGACGATCATCGCGCCCATGGCGGTGGTCGGCGGCAACTTCACGCCATCCACCCCGGGCACCCCGATCAACCTGCTGACCCGCCCGCTCTCGCTGGCCTCGCTGGCGGCCGAGGCCGGCGACGACCCGCGGCGGATGCCGCTGCGCGGGTCGACCGGCATGCCGGTCGGCGGCATGGGCGCCATCGTCGACAGCATGGTGGCGTCGGCCGCCAGCCGCGGCGTCGACCTGCGCACCAGGGTCGCCATCGACCGCATCCTGACCCGCGGCGGCGCGGTCACCGGCGTCGCCACCGCCGACGGGACCGAGTTCCTGGCGCCTGTCGTCGTCTCGGCCATCAACCCGCGGCGCACCGTCATCGAGCTGCTGCGCGACGAGCCGGACTGGGCCGGCTTCCAGGGCAAGATGCGGCGGCGGCCGATGACCGGCAAGGCGTTCAAGGTGGTGCTGGCGCTGGACGGCCCGCCCGTCTGGGCCGCCGGCCCGCCCGACGCCGACCCGCTGGCGCTGGCGTCGGCCCAGTTCCGCATCGCGCCCTCGATCGACTACCTGGAATCGAGCCATGCGGAGATGCAGCAGGGCCGCATCTCCGACAAGCCGGTCGTCTGGGGCCTGTGCCCGTCCCTGACCGCGCCCGAACTGGCGCCGGCGGGCAAGCACGTCATGAGCCTCAATGTCGGCACCGCCCCCTACCGCCTGGCCGAGGGCGACTGGAAAGTTGAGCGCGAGCGGCTGGCGCGGCGCACCATCGCCGCCGTCGCCGAATGGATGCCGGGCCTGCCCGACCTCATCTCCGACTGGCGCTGCCTCGACCCGGAGGATTTCGAGCGCGAGTTCGGGCTGGTCGAGGCGAACATGACCCATGGCGACCTCGCCGGCTGGAACCAGTTCTGGATGCGCCCCCTGCCCGGCCTGCACGCCTATCGCACGCCGACCCGCGGCCTCTACCTGAGCGGCAACGGCACCTGGCCCGGCAACTTCATCTCCGGCCTGTCCGGCCACAATGCCAGCCGCGCGGTCCTGGACGACCTGGAGGCCCTGCGCGCCGGCTTCGCCCAGCCGGCCGTCGCCTTCGGCGACTGAACCGTCCCCACCCGCAAGGCCGCCCGCCCATGGAACCGATCGCCCTCGACGTCCACGCCCATATCGCGCCGATCCTGCCCGGCCGCCTCGATGCCCTGCCCGGCATCGCCTGGGAGCCGGAGGCGCCGCGGCTGGTGATCGACGGGGTGCCGCTGGCCGCACCCTCGGTCTTCCGGCCCGAGGCGCTGGTGCAGTGGATGGACCAGCGCGGCGTCGCCCGGGCCTGGATCTCGATCCCGCCGCCGCTCTATCGCCTGGCGCTCGACGAGGCGGCCGCGCGGCCCTGGGTCGACTACGTCAATGACGGGCTGGCGGCCGCGGCCGGCCGCTTCCCCGACCGGCTGGCGCCGCTCTTCTATCTGCCGATCCAGCACCCGGCGCTGGCCGCGGCCGTCGTCGCCGGGAAGGTGGCCGCGGGCGAGAACCGCTTCGCCGCCGCGGCCGGGTCGGCCCATCACGGCTCGATCATCTCCGAGCCCGCCTACGACCCGCTGTGGGCCGCGCTCGACCAGGCCAAGGCGTTCCTCTTCCTGCACCCGACCAAGGGCTGCGACGGCCGGCTCGACCCGTTCTTCCTGCACAACCTGCTGGGCGGCCCGGGCGAGACGGCGCTGGCCGCCGCCCACCTCGCCATGTCCGGGATCATGGACCGCCACCCGTCGATGCGGATCTGCCTGGCCCATGGCGGCGGATCGGCGCCGGCCGTGGCCGGCCGGCTGGCGCGCGGCCAGGCTGTGCGGCGGCCGGGCGCCCATGTCCCCGGCGTGCGGCCCGCGACCGAGGCCTTCCGCGGCTTCTGCGCCGACTGCATCACCCATTCCGCGGCCGCCCTGGAACTGGCCGCCGCCACCTTCGGCGAGGGCCGCATCCTGTTCGGCTCCGACTGGCCCTTCTCGATGGGCCTGCCCGACCCGCACGCGCAGCTGGCCGACGTGCGCCCGGAATTGCGGGCGAGGATCCTGGCCGCCGACGCGGACGACCTGCCGCCCGGCTGACGCGGGCGGACCCTACTCGACGATCGCGACCAGGAGTTCGCGGCCAGGGACGAAGCCCGTTACCTCCCCCTCCCCCTCCCCCGCACCGCCGCGGCAGGTCAGCAGCACCGCCGTGTCGCTGCCGGGATCGATGTGCAGCCGGAAGGTGCCGATTGGGCCCTGCCAGTTGCGGGCGGTGGTCAGCACGTACTCGAGGCTGCGCATCCGGCGGTACGGGTCCATGGGCGTGGTCAGCGCCAGCTTCGCGCGCAGGCGGGCCAAGTCCGCGGCATCGACGCAATGGTCGGCCCGCCACTTGCGCCCCTCGTCGCTGTCGGCCAGGAGGTACTCCCCGAACCACCCCTCGCCCACCACCGGACGATAGCGGTGCTCGACCTCGACCGCCCGGCCCGGCGGAAACTCCTGCTCCCAGTGATAGGCCGCGCGCATCGTCCATAGCGGGTAGACGTTGTCGTGCGCCTCCCAGGCGGCGATCCCGGCCGCCGACAGGGCATCGCGCGCCGCCTGCGGCTGCGCCTTCAGGCGAGGATAGAGCTCGGGGTGGAAGCGCGACACCGGCAGGCCGTGGGCGCGCAGCCGCTCCGTCACCTCGCGGCCATCGCGCCAGGCCCGCATCTCCAGCCGGGCCGGCACCGCCACCCCGTCGACCGCGACGCGGAAGTCGACGAAGTCGTCCGGGTCGGCGCCGGGCGCGGTGATCGGCGTCTCCGCCAGTTGCGACAGGTCGATCTCCGGCAGAGGAAAGGCGACGACGGAGCGGATCGCCGCCGGCCCGGTGTTGCGGAAGCGGTAGCGGACCACCACCTCCCGCGGCGAGACCGAGAGGTCCTCGCGCTCCATCGCGATCGCCGCCTGCCGGGTGAGGACGAGCCCGCCCGCGGCCAGCACCGCCGTCGAATCATTGGCCGACGCGGGCCCGCCCGCGACCGCGGCAAGGAGTGCCGCCGCCAGCGCCGCCCGCCCCCTCACGTCGCCGCCGCCTCCTCGGCCAGGCGGCGCAGGATCGTCTTGACCACCTTGCCGTTGGCGTTGCGCGGCAGGGGCTCGTCGACGAAGGAAACCGTCTCCGGCACCTTGTAGTCGGCCAGGCGCTCGGCACAGAAGGCGCGCACCTGGCCGGCGTCGACCACCGGCCGCCCGGACCGGTCCCGGTCGGCCTGCACGAACACATGGACCCGCTCGCCCAGCACCGGGCAGGTCCGGCCCACCACCGCCGATTCGATCACCCCCGGCAGGTGGGCCAGGACATTCTCGACCTCGGCGCTGTAGATCTTGTAGCCGGCGCGGTTGATCATGTCCTTCTTGCGGTCGAGAACGCGCACGAAGCCTTCGGCGTCGACGCTGCCGAGGTCGCCCGACTTCCAGAACCCGTCGCAGAAGTTGGCCTTGGTCGCCTCCGCCGCGTCCCAGTAGCCGGGGACCACCATCGGCCCGGCGATCCAGATCTCGCCCACCGCGCCGGGTGCTACCGGCAGGCCGTCCTCGCCGACGATGCGGATCCGGCCGAGCGGGACCGGCAGGCCGACGCTGTCCGGGCGGCGGGCCGTGCCGTCCGGCGGCATGATGGTGGCGGGCGAGGTGGTCTCGGTCGCGCCATAGAGATTGTGCAGGGCCAGCCCCGGCAGGTGCCGGGCCAGGCCGGCGATCGTCGCCTCCGGCATCGGCGCGCCGCCATATCCGCAGACCCGCCACGCGGACAGATCGGTGCGGGTGAAGGCCGGCTCCAGCAGGCACAGGTTGGCCATGGCGGGGACCAGCACCGTGAAGGTCATCCGCTCGCGCTGCGCCAGGTCGAGGAAGGTGCGGGCCTGGAACCGCTTCATCAGGATCAGGGTGCCGGCCAGGCGCGCGCTCACCGCCAGCAGCGCCACCAGCCCGGTGACGTGCGAGGCGGGGACCGCCAGCAGGGCCCGCTCGGCCTCGCGCAGCCCCAGGCAATACTGGTAGTGCAGGACCGAGTGCACGAGGCCGAGCCCGGTCAGCATCGCCCCCTTGGGCCGGCCGGTGGTGCCGGAGGTGTAGAGGATGATCGCCGGATCGTCCTCGGACACCGGCTCGACCGGCGGGGCGGCGACGGGCGCCAGGAGATGGTCGAACGGCAGCGCGCCCGGGATGTCCTCGCCGTCGGCGAAGCGGTGGCGCAGCATCGGCGTCTCGTACGGCTTGGGCAGGGCGTCCGCCAGCTCGCCGTCGAAGATCAGGATCTCCGCCCCGGAATCGTTGATCGCATGGGCGATCTCCATGCCCTTCAGGCGGGTGCCGAGCGGCACCGCGATGGCGCCCAGCCGGGCGCACGCCCACAAGGTCCACAGGAAGGGCCGCCCGTTGCCCAGCAGCATGGCGACGCGCGCGCCGCGGATGACGCCGCGCCGGGCGAGCTGGCCCGCGACCCGGCCGACCGCATCGTCGAGTTCGGCCCAGCTCGCCCGGCCGCGCTCCCCCACCACCGCCATGCGGCCCGGCGCACGCCCGACCGCCTCGGCGAACATCTGGAACAGGCTCCGCGGCCGCTCGGCGAAGCAGCGCATCGGGCGTCCATAATGGGTCTCGGCGGCGAGCGGGACGGAAACGGGCCATTCACAACGCATGGCCCGATCCTAGTGCGCAACGGCCGGCCAGCGCCACCGCGGAACCGCCGGTTGCGGACGCCCGCCCGTCCCGGTCGCGACGATCGCTTGAGTTGTATCCCGTCTCACCGCTATATCCAGGCTCCCCGACAGTGCCGCAGCCGATTCCGGCGCAGATCTTGAAAGCACGGGGCCGCGCCCTCGCCGACAGGCGATGGATGAGGATAGGGATGCGCAAGGCGTTCGTAGGCGCACAACTCCGCCGCCTGCGGGAGGGGCGGCATCTGAGCCAGGCGTCGCTTGCCGACGCGCTGGGCCTGCCGGTCGACCATGTGAGCCAGCTCGAGCTGAACCAGCGGCCGCTGACCATCCCGCTGCTCCTCGACCTCAATGCCATGTTCGGGATCGACGTGCGCCTGGCGGACGATGGACGGCTGGCCAGCGAGGAGCGGCTGGCGACGGAACTGGGCCAGGCCCTGTCCCTGCTCGCGCCCGGCGAGCCGGTGGACTACGCCGAGGTGCGCCATCTGGTCGCGAACATGCCGGCCATCGCCCGCGCCCTGATCGCCCTGTGCCGAGAGCCAAGGCAGGCGCCGCCCGCCGCCGTTCCGCCGCCCCGCGCGCCGCCCCTCCCCGACGAGGAGGTGCGCGAGTATTTCCGCGACCGGCACGGCCACATCGCCGAACTCGACGCGGCCGCGGAGGCGCTGCATCGCGCCGTCGGACTGGCGGCAGGCGACCCGCGCGGCGTGCTTGCCGCCTATCTCGCCCGGCGGCACGGCATCCATGTCCGGATCGACACCGGCCAGGACGAAGGCGGCCAGGACGAGGGCGGCCAGAACGGAACCGGGCTGGACGGAACCGGGCTGGACGAAGCCGGCTCGATGGACGGGCCCGATGCCCGTGCCGCCGCGAAGCGGACCCTGCGCCTGTCCGGGCACCTGCCGCCCGGCCGGCACGCCTTCCTGCTGGCGACCCGGCTCGCATTCCTGGAGCAGGGCGAGCGGCTGCACCGCCTGGCCGGCGAGGCCCGCTTCTTCGGCGAGGAGGCCCGCGGGCTGGCCCGGGTCGACCTGGCAAAGTACTTTGCCGCGGCGCTGCTGCTGCCCTATGGCGCCTTCCGCGACGCGGCCGAGGCGCTGCGCTACGATGTCGAGCGGCTCGCCCGCCGGTTCGACGCCGGCTTCGAGATGGTCTGCCAGCGCCTCGCTACCCTGCAGCGGCCCGGCGCCGAGGGCGTGCCCTTTCTCTTCGTCCGGCTCGACCGGGCCGGCAATGTCTCCAAGTGGCAGGCGGCGGCCGACCTGCCCTTGCGGCCGGGCGACAGCGGCTGCCCGCTATGGAACGTCCACGAGACCTTCGCCCATCCCGGCCGCATCCTGACCCAGTACACGCGAATGCCGGACGACCGGACATACTTCTGGATCGCGCGCGCGATCACCCGCAGCCATGGCGGCTATGGCGCACCGACCACCAGCTTTTCGGTCGGTCTCGGCTGCGAGCTGCGGCACGCCTGGCGCCTGGTCTATTCCGCAGGGCTGGATGTCAACCGGGCGACGCCGGTCGGCCCCGGCTGCAGGCGGTGCCAGCGGCCGTCCTGCCCGCAGCGGGCCTATCCGGCCGCGCCCGCCGCCGCCAGCAGGTAGGCCTGAAGGCCGGCGGCCGGTCGAAGGTCGCTCTCGACGATGCGCCGGGCGGCCCCGATCCGGGCGCGCACGGCGGCGCGCCGGCCGGGGTCGCAGCCGAGCCCGGCCGCCAGCGCCACGTAATCCTCGACCGAACGCGCGACCAGATCGCCGAGCCCGGCCAGTTCCAGGATCGCGGCGCTGTGCCGGCCGCGCATGAGCGTGCCCGGCATCGTCACCACCGGAACGCCGGCCTCGAGCGCCTCCAGGGTGGAGTTGCAGCCGGACCAGCCGAGCGAATCGAGGAAGACATCCGCCAGGCGGGTCACGCCGGCGAACCGGGCCGGATCGAGGGTGCCGAGGAAACGGCAATGACGGTCGCCATCGAGGCCCGACGCCGCGAACGCCGCCCGGATCCGGCCGCGGAACAGGTCGCCGACGGTGCTGCCGGCCGGGTAGCCGAGGAAGAGGAAGCGCGCCTCGGGAACCCGGGCGGCGATCGCCGGGAACAGGCGGTCGTCCCGCGGCAGGTACTTGAAGAGCGACTGGCAGCACCAGAACAGGACCGCATCCGCCCCCACCCCCAGTTCCGCCCGCGACACCTCGGCCGGTGCCGTCGCGTCGGGCAGGGGACGGAAGGACAGGCCCGGCAGGCGCACCAGGCGCTCGCTGTAATGGTCGTCGCCGTCCGGCGGCTCCATCAGCGCGCTCGACAGGAAATCGTCGATGGTCGGCATGCCCGAGGTCTGGGGATGGCCCCACGACGTGGCCTGCACGGGCGCCAGGCGCAGCGCGGCGAGCCGGACGGTGGTCGGGTCCATGCCGATTTCGGGGATCAGCAGGACGTGCAGCCGGTCGGCGCGGATCGTCTCGGCCCAGGCGGCGGTGGTGCGGCTGCCGGCGACGAAGCGGCCGCACAGGGCCCGCGCGCGGGCCGCCTCCGGCCCGTCGATCGCCTGGGTATAGTAGCCGTGCAGGTCGATCCGGGCCGGGTCGAGGTCCTCGAGCCAGCCATGGATCGGAATCTTCCAGTTGGAATGGTGCCGGAAGAAGCCCGACAGCAAGCCGACCCGGATTCGCCCGTCCGGTGCCGGCGGCGGCATCGCCGGCCGGTCCGCCAGGTGGGGGTAGCGCCGCGCCATCACCCGGCAGACGAAATCGCCATAGATGCATTGCAGGTCGCGGTCGTTGCGGCCCTGGTAGGCCAGATAGAACGGCTGGCTCGACCCGATCGCCTCGGCCAGCTCGGCCAGTTCCGCGGGCCCGTCCGGCAGCGGCAGCCGGGCCAGCGCCTCCAGGTCGCGCCGGTAGGCGGCCCGGCTGCGCTCGAGCTCGTCCATGTCGCGGTAGAGGATGCGCAGCCGGGTGAAGGCGGCGTGCAGGCGGGACGGCAGGTGGTCCGGCCGCAGCGCCAGCCCGCCATCGATCGCCGCCTCCGCCTCCTCGTGGCGGCCTAGCGTGTGCAGCAGCCCGGCCAGGTTGCTGCGCGCCTTGAGGTAGGCCGGCTTCAGCTGGACGGCGCGCCGGTAGTCGGCCACCGCCGCCTCGCGGTCGTCGGCGGCCTCCAGCGCGCCGCCGCGGTTGTTGTAGGCCTCCGCATAGTCCGGCCGCAGCGCGATCGCGGTCTCGAAGCTGGCGATCGCGTCCCGGGTCCGCCCGGCGCGATGCAGCGCGCCGCCCAGATTGTTGTGCGGCACGGAGTCGCCCGGGGCGAGCGCGACCGCGCGGCGGAACCCGGCGATGGCCTCGTCCAGCCGGCCGGCATCCTGAAGGGAGACGGCGCGGTTGTTGTGGGCGTTGGCGTGGCCGGGGTGGTCGGCCAGGACCGCGTCGAAGGCGTCGATCGCCTCCGCCTCGCGGCCGAGATGGTGCAGCGCCACGCCGCGGCCGACGGCGGCGGGGACGAAGCCGGGGCGGAGCGCCAGCGCCCGGTCGAAGGCCTCCAGCGCGGCCGCGCCGCGCCCGCCGCGGTTGAGGGCGTTGCCGAGATTGACCCAGGTTTCCGGCAGGTCCGGGCCGCGTCGGGTCGCCTCGCCATAGGCGGCGATCGCCGCGTCGTGGGCGCCCTGGGCATCGAGCGCGGTGCCGAGGTTGCTCCAGCCGGCGGGGCCGGCCGGATCGATCGCCAGGGCCTCGCGCAGGGCGGCGACGGCCGTCTCGACATCGCCCAGCGCCAGCGCCGCCTCGCCCAGCTGCAGGCGATAGGCGGCGTTGCCGGGGCTGCGGCCCGCCGCCTGGGCCAGGGCCTGCAGCGCCTCGCCGTGGCGGCCGAGATTCCGCAGCACCGTGCCGCGGTTGGCGTGCCAGGCGCCCGGCACGTCGCCATCGCCGATGGCGCGGTCCATGTGGGCGAGCGCTTCGGCCCAGGCGCCGCGCCCGGCCAACGCCAGCGCCAGGCCGTTGCGGGCGTCGCGATGGTCGGGCCGCCGCTCCAGCATGGCGCGGAAGATCGCCTCGGCATCGCCGCCGCGGCCGGCGCGGAGCGCGGCGAAGCCAAGCGCGGCCGGATCCGGGGGCGGGCCCGCCATCGGGCGGAGGCTCACCCGCCCACGCCGGCCACGGTCATCCCGCCGCAGACATGCAGGACCTGGCCGGTCACGAAGCCGCTGTCGGCGCCGAGGAAGAAGGCAACGGCAGCGGCGATATCCTCGGGCCGGCCCATCCGGCGCATCGGGATCGCCTCGCGGATGGCCGCGGTGCGCGGGCTGTTGTCGGGATTGACGCGGCGGAACAGGTCGGTCGCGATCGGACCGGGCGAAACCGCGTTGACGGTGATGCCGTGCGCCCCCAGCTCCAGCGCCCAGGTCTTGGTCAGGCCGTGCAGGGCCGCCTTGCTGGCGGCATAGGCGGTCCGCAGCTCCTTGCCCAGCGCCGCCCGGCTGCTGATGTTGACGATCCGTCCGAAGCCCTCGGCCCGCATCGCCGGCAGCACCGCCTCGGCGCACTGGATGGCGGTGCGCACGTTGAGGTCCATCACCGCCGCGAGGTCGTCCGGGGTCTGCTCCTCGACGGGTGCCGGGCGGACGATGCCGACATTGTTGACGAGCCGCGTCACCGGGTGGCGGGCCACCACCGCCGCCAGCGCCTCGGCCGTCGAGCGGCGACAGGCGAGGTCGACCGGAACATGGATCCCGAGCGGCTCGGCCGGCGGCACGCGGTCGAGATTGATCACCTGATAGCCGGCGCCGGCCAGCCGGGCGGCGATGGCGCGGCCGATTCCCTGGGAGGCACCGGTGACGATGGCGGATTCGATCATGTGCGGACGCTAGCCGGGAGACCGGCTCTCTGCAACTCGGCCCCGAGCAAGCCGGCCATGTTATTCCGAAAAGTTGATCCTGCGCCTGGCAAGGCCACGCGGAGATTGTGGCACATCGTCGCATGGTATACCAACTATGGCCGCGACACGGCGCAGTATATATATCGGACAGGTATTGCGCTGCGGCCGGAACGGATGCGCGCATAGATCCCGAAGGCACGGTCCGCTGTTGGGGGGAGCGGATCGGGCCTCGCCCGCTCCGGCGCCGTTCGATTCTCTTGCAGCGCCCTGGCGCATCATGAAAAGGTACCCTCGATGGCACGATCCCCAGCTACCCAGGCCACCCGAATCCAGGCCATGAAGGCCGCCGGCATGTCCGACGTCGACATCGCGACGAAGCTGCAGGTCGGGCTGCCCACGGTGCGCCGGGTCCTCGCCCCCCCGCCGGTCGCCAAGCCGCGCCCGGCACGGCCGGCGGCCGAGCGCCCGCGCCGCCGGGTCGCCATCATCGACGGCCCGTCGCCGGTGGATGTGCATGTCGGCCGCCAGGTCCGCCTCTACCGCACCGTCGCCGGCCTGAGCCAGACCCAGCTGGCCGAGGCGATCGGCCTGACCTTCCAGCAGGTGCAGAAGTACGAGCGCGGCGGCAACCGCATCTCCGCCAGCAAGCTGGTGCAGATCGGCCAGGTGCTGGGTACCCCCGTGACTGCCTTCTTCGAAGGTCTCGAAGCCGAGACGGAGACCAAGCAGGAGCCCGGCATCATGCTGCGGCGCGAGGCGATCGAACTGTCCCGCGCCTACGAACGGATCGCCAGCCCCGATCTGCGCCAGTCCCTGATGGACCTGTTCCATCGGCTCGGCGACAAGCTGATCGAGCCGGCGGCCAAACCACGCAAGGCGGCGCGTTGAACAAAGTCCTCATCGACCGGCGGGGAACCGTACTCTCGGTCGAGCGAGGACTCAGGCGATTCGCCCATCACCGGCTCCCCAACGACAGCGACCCGCTGACATATGCCATCCGCCACCTCGGCCTTCTCGAAGTGGCGGTGGGCGACACGGGCGCGCGGATCCGGCTGCGGCCGGCGCTCATTTCCCCCCGGGCGCTGACCGCCCTGCTGTATCTGCTGGGCGACCTCCGGCCGCGCCGCTTCATCCTGACCTATTGCGATCGCGGGTGGCAGCAGGAGCTGGTGCCCGGCTTCGACCCGCTGGTGCTGCGCATCGAGGAACTGGTCTATGGCGTCCGCAGCCTCCATCCGACCGAGGCCTTCCATGCGGAGGAGCGCCCTCTCGATCCCGAGGTGACGGTCATACCGGCGGCCTTCGTCAAGCTGCTGCGCCAGTGGGTGATGCGCCGGGGCATCCTTCCCGACAATCCGCGCGCCCCCTTCCGGCGAGCCGGCTGTCTCGGCCGCACGACGCTGGTGGAGCAGATCGGCGACAGCCGCATGCTGGTCTCGTTCCGCGGCCGCCACCTGACCCACTACGGCACCGCCGGCTGGACCGAGTTCGTCGGCCGCCCGGTCGACGAGCAGCCCGACATCCGCTTCTCGGCCGCCGCCAGCGCGGTCTATGGCGAGGCCCATGCCCGTCAGGCGCCGATCCTGCAGGGGTGCGAAGGCACCATCGCCGCACCGACCGGGGTCGGCCGGCGCAGCATCTATGAGCGGCTGATCCTGCCGTGGCGGACCCAGGACGGCCAGCGGCTGGTATCCGGCGTCAGTCACCTGCGCGGCCGCACCGACTGGAGGAGTTCGATGAACGCCGCGCTGTCGGCCAGCAGTTCCTGACCGGACATCCACACCCAGGACACCTCGTACGACCGTCCGTAGCGATTGCGGAAGCGCAGCCCGCGGTGGCGGTGGGGGTAGCCGTAGACGGCCTCCAACCCGGCATCGAGCAGGGCGTCGACGACATGGCTGAAGAGAAAGTCCGGCGTCCAGCGCAGGTACGCCCAGGCGCGTCCGACCCGCGGCATGATCCGGCCCAGGCCGCGGCCGCGGCAATCGGGATGGATCCACAGGCCGCCCACATAGGCGACCCGGCCCGACACCCGGACCGGCATCGGCCGTTCCAGCGTCAGATCCCGTCCCGGCCGCCCCGCCTCCCCTGGCCGGTCGTAGAAGATGCGCAAGGCCCGCCCCTCCGCCTCCAGGTCGCTGGCCGGCCATTCGAAGAGCCGGGCGGCATGGGTCAGCACGGTGCGGCCGTCCGGGTCCAGGCCCTCGATCCAGAAGGCCCGGTCCGATGGCAGGTCGCAATGGTCGACATCCAGCTGCGAGGGCAGCGGGCGGTCGGCCGCGAGGAGCGGATCTTCGCGGTGGCGGTCCCGCAGGGCGGCCATGTCGCCGTGCAGGACGAGGCGCACGCCGCGCTCGGCGATGGTCGTGGTCGCCCGGGCCAGCAAAGGCTCCAGCCGCTCGCGGATCGCGGCCGGTTGCGCCGCAAGGACGGGAAAGGGATGATGCGGGGTCGGAATCGCCATGCTGCAACTTTCTGGTGTAATATTTAATTATGATACACCAAAAAGCATGCCATGCGCGAATCGTCCGCGGGCGGGTAGGATTCAGCTGATGTTCCGGATTCGCGAGATCGACCACATCGTGCTCCGCGTGCGCGACCTCGATGCCATGCTGGGCTTCTATTGCGGGGTCCTCGGCTGCCTGGTCGAACGACGGCAGGAGGCGATCGGGCTGGTGCAGCTGCGCGCCGGCGGGTCGCTGATCGACCTGGTCCCGGTCGATGGCGTGCTCGGCCGGCGCGGCGGCGCGCCGCCCGGCGCCGAGGCGCGCAACCTCGACCATTTCTGCCTGCGGATCGAGCCCTGGGACGCGGACGCCATCGCGGCCCATCTGGCCGGACACGGCATCGTCCCAGGCGAGGCCGGGCGGCGCTACGGCGCCGAGGGCGAAGGCCCGTCGATCTATATCGCCGATCCGGAGGGCAACGTGGTGGAGCTGAAGGGCCCGCCGGACACGGTCGGGGGCTGAGAGGCGAGGTGGATCGTCAGTCGGTCCCGCAGGACTTGACCCAGACGTCGTAGACCGGGTGCTCCAGCGCCGATACGGCCGGGCTCGACGCGAACATCCAGCCGGTGAAGACCCGATGCTTCTCCTCGCCCGGCCGCTGATCGTCGATCTCCAGGAAGGCCGTGCTTTCCGGCGGCTCTTCCGGCGGACGGGACCGGCAGGCCCGGACCATGATGTCGAGCGTCCCGAAGCGGGTCGACTGCCCGACCTTGGCCTCGAAGGTCGAGATGCGGCCAAGGATCTTGTCGAGCGCCTGGAGTGTCGCCACCTCGGCCGCGCCGGCTGCGGCGATCGGCATCGCCACCAGCAGCGCCGCCAGGCTGCAGCGCCGGACCGCACCCGCCAACGGCTTCATTCCGTCAGAGCTTGGGCGCGTCGGCCGGCGCGTCCGGCTTCTTGTCGGCCCCGCCCTGGCTGAACATGAACTGGCCGATCAGGTTCTCGATGTTGACGGAGGCCTGGGTGTACTGGATGACCCCACCCGGCTCCAGCATCTTCTCGTCGCCCCCCGGCGCCAGCGCCAGGAACTTGTCCCCCAGCAGGCCGGTGCTGGAAATCGACGCGACCGTGTCGACCGGCAGCTTCACCGCCGGCTCGATGCTGAGGCGGACGACCGCCAGGTAGGTCTTGGGGTCGAGCGTCATGCTGGCGATCGAGCCGACCTTGATGCCGCCGACCCTGACGTCGGACCCGACGGCCACGCCGTCCACCCGCTCGAACCGCGCGATCACCTCGTAGCCGCTGACGGCACGCACGCCGCTGGCCGTATAGGCGAAGACGACGAAGACCGCCGCGACCGCCAGTACGACCGCGCCGATCACCGTCTCGACGATATTGTGCTTCATGTCGGATTCAGCTCGATGACCGGTTCATCCAGACGGCGCGTTCAACTCGGGCGCCAGGGCTCGTAGTCGCCGGTGGCCCGGGCGCGCCGACCGCCCTGCAGGACATGGCCCGGCGGCCGGTAGGCGTCCTCGGTGCCGGTCCGGTTGGGGATGTGCTCCTTGAGCCAGGCAGGCTGCGGCCGGCCGGCGGCCGGCAGCGTGTCCACCGTATGGTGCAGCCAGGCGTGCCATTCCGGCGGCACGCGGGTCGCCTCGACCTCGCCATTGTACATGACCCAACGACGCTGGCGGTCGCCCGCGCGGGTCTTGCGTTCGGTGAAGTAGCGGTTGCCGAGATGGTCGACGCCGACCTCGCGGCCCCGCAGCCAAGTGAACAAGCGCGTTCCCAGCGTCATGGAGCGGTCCGCGAATCCTGCTGTCAGGGATGATTGATGGGGCGGACTATGGCATCGGGGGCCCGTCGCGTAAAGTGTCGGCCCCACCGACGGACCGGACGATGCCCCGCGCCCCTGCCGCCACAGCCGCACGATGAGCGGTTTCGTCGAACCGCCCGAGGCGCGCTACTGGCGCGGCATCGGCTTCCTGCTCGTCTCCAGCCTGGGCTTCGGGCTGGCGCCGACGCTGGCCCGCCTCGCCTATGATGCGGGCAGCGATCCGCCGACGGCGATCCTGATGCGCTTCACCGTCGCCTCCATGGTGGTCACCCTGGTGATGCGGCGCATGGGCCGGCCGCTGCGCCTGGCGCCCGCGGAACGCTGGCAGGCGATCGGCATCGGCCTGGTGGCGGGGGTGATGTCCTATGGCTACCTGTCGGCGATCGCCCATATCCCGGTCAGCGTCGCCGCCCTGGTCTTCTTCACCTTCCCCGCCATGGTCGCGCTGGCCGCCCATCTCACCGGGCAGGAGCGGCTGACCTGGCTGCGCGCCGGCGCCCTGGCGGGCGCGTTCGCCGGCATCAGCCTGGTGGTCGGGCTGGACGGGCTGACGGGCACCGGGGACGGGCCGCGGCTGGACCCGGTCGGCCTCGCGCTCGCCCTGATGGCCGCGGCCACCTGCGCGGCCTCGATCCTGTGGACCAGCCGGGTGCTGCGGCGGGCGGAGCCGCTGGCGGTCAACGCCCATGCGGTGCTGACCGGGGCCTGCGCCTACCTGCTGCTGGTGGCGCTGCATGGCGGGCCGGCCTGGCCGGTGACGCCGCTCGGCTGGGGCGGGCTGCTCGGCGCCAGCTTCGTCTATGCGGCGGGTTTCGTCAGCCTGTTCCTGGCGGTCCGCCTGCTGGGCCCGGTGCGCGTCGCCGCGCTGGGCAACCTGGAGCCGGTGGTGGCGGTCGGCGCCGCCGTGGCGATCCTGGGCGAGACCGTGACCCTGCAGCAGGGGGCGGGCATCCTGGTCGTGCTGGCCGCGCTCGTGACGCTGCAATTGCGCGATCGCCGCCCCTGACGGCGGGACGGCGTGGCGGCCTGACGGCCGGCGTCAGCCGGCCTCGTCCTGCACCAGGATGCGATTGCGCCCGTCGCGCTTGGCCGCATAGAGCAGGCGGTCGCCGCGCGCGAACAGCACCCCCAGCGACTCGCCGGGCCGCAGCTCGGCGATGCCGAAGCTGGCCGTCACCTGGTCCAGCCCCGGTACGCCGTCGAAGTCCGCCTGCATCAAGGCAAGACGCACCCGCTCGGCGATCAGCCGGGCCCCTTCGGCGTCGCAGTCCGGCAGCAGCAGCACGAACTCCTCGCCCCCCACCCGGGCGGCGACGTCGCGGCGCCGCAGCACCTGCCGCAGGATGGCCCCGATTCCGGCCAGGACCCGGTCGCCGGCCTGGTGGCCGAAGCGGTCGTTGATCGCCTTGAAGCGGTCGATGTCGCAGACGATCAGGCTGAGCGGTCGGTCCTGCTCCGCGGTCAGCAGGGGCAGCGCCCGCTCCTCGAAGCCACGCCGGTTGAAGAGGCCGGTCAGCCGGTCGGTGTCGCGCTCGTCCCGCAGTTCGTCCTGCAGGTCGACCATGGCGGCGATGAGCAGGACCATCGCCAGCGCCGCGCCGGACACCGCCGTCGACAGCCGCAGGCCGAGCCAGGAGCTGGTGCCGAGAAAGGGAACGAGGCCAGCCCCCTCGTCGAGGTCGAGCAGCAGGAGGGCGCGGGGGATGAAATGGAGGACGAAGACGGAGACGATCCAGAATACCACGCGGTCGACCCGCCGCCCGCGACGCAGATCGGCCAGCTGGACCAGAGTGCAGCCGAGCAGCGCCGCCACCCCGACATTGACGCAGATGAGGCGGGCCGAGAGCCGGTCGTCGACGAAGGTGAACCACAGAATCCCGCCGGCGGATGCCAGCACGATGGCCAGAATCGCCAGGGGCCGCGGCCACCGGCCGGAGCGCCGCAGCAAGCCTGTGGCCAGGGCCAGCGCCGCCGCCGAGTTCAGCAGGGCGGTGGCCGGGACACCGATGCCGATGTCTCCGGGCCGGGCCAGCACCTGCAGCCCCATCCCGGTGGCGAAGGTGGCATAGGCCGCTGCGAACAGCAGCAGGTAGCCGCGTTTGCGGTCGAGCGTCCACGCCCACAGGAAACCCGCCGCGAAGAGCAGGGCAGTGGCCGGGCCGATCAGGATCATAAGCTGCGGGTAGGCGTCGGGCGTCGCGGCCATGGTGGACTTCAGGCTTTCGGTACACCCGGCGGCGCCGCTCCGCAACCATCGGATGGAGCCGGGGCGGGGTCGACAACGGGTCCGGCGCTGACGCAGAATTGCAACATATGCCGGGGTTCGGACGTTTGGATCGCTAAATGTAGTTGCAGCCCCGCAGCGGCTTTGGCACGGTCCGCAACCGACGAGGCGCGCCGCACCGCCGCCCGCCATCTCCTTTTTCCGATTTTCCGGCTTAATTCAAGGGCTTGCGTGCTCCCTTGCGCGCAGGACGCGAAAGTCATCGGGTATCGCATTGCGCCACCTCCATTTTTTTGGATAGCCGGCTTGCGGTATCGGGGGCAGGCGTTCTACATTTTGGGCCGGCGGGTCGCTTCGACACCAGCTGATGTGTCGGCAAGTGAGTAGCCCGACGAAACGCAAAACCGAGGGGGCCAGGGAATGCGTATCGCGCGACGTTTCACCAGCGAGGGACGCGATCCCTACGATTCCATCGCCTTCCGCCGGACCGCGAGCGAGATCCGCAATCCGGACGGCTCGGTCGTGTTCCAGCAGACCGACATCGAGGTGCCGGCCGACTGGTCGCAGGTGGCGAGCGACATCCTGGCGCAGAAGTATTTCCGCAAGGCCGGGGTGCCGAAGGCGCTGAAGCGGGTCGAGGAGAACGAGGTTCCCTCCTGGCTGTGGCGCCACGAGGCCGACGAGGCGGCGCTGGCCGCCCTGCCCAAGGCCGAGCGGACGACCGGCGAGACGACGGCGCGCCAGGTCTTCGACCGCCTGGCCGGCACCTGGACCTACTGGGGCTGGAAGGGCGGCCACTTCACCGACGAGGCCGACGCCCGCGCCTATTTCGACGAGATGCGGTTCATGCTGGCGCGCCAGATGGCGGCGCCCAATTCCCCGCAATGGTTCAACACCGGCCTGCATTGGGCCTACGGCATCGACGGCCCGGCCCAGGGCCACTGGTACGTCGACCACCGCACCGGCCAGGCGGCCCCCTCCCCCAACGCCTATGAGCGGCCGCAGCCGCACGCCTGCTTCATCCAGAGCGTCGCCGACGACCTGGTGAACGAGGGCGGCATCATGGACCTGTGGGTGCGCGAGGCGCGCCTGTTCAAGTACGGCTCGGGCACCGGCTCCAACTTCTCGCGCCTGCGCGGCGAGGGCGAGCGGCTGTCGGGCGGCGGGCGCTCGTCCGGGCTGATGAGCTTCCTCAAGATCGGCGACCGGGCGGCGGGCGCCATCAAGTCGGGCGGCACCACCCGGCGCGCGGCCAAGATGGTGACGGTCGACGTCGACCATCCGGACATCGAGGCCTACATCGACTGGAAGGTGATCGAGGAGCAGAAGGTGGCGGCGCTGGTCGCCGGCTCCAAGCTCGCCGACCGCCACCTCAACCGCATCATGGTCGCCTGCCGCGAGGGCGCCGGCGACGACCGCTTCGACCCGGCGAAGAACCCGGCGCTGAAGGCCGAGATCCGGGCCGCGCGCAAGGCGCTGATCGCCGAGAACTACATCCAGCGCGTGATCCAGTTCGCGCGCCAGGGCTATGCCTCGATCCACTTCCCGACCTACGACACCGACTGGGATTCCGAGGCCTACCTGACCGTTTCCGGCCAGAACTCCAACAACTCGGTGCGGCTGTCGGACGCCTTCCTCGACCGGGTGCAGAAGGACGGCGACTGGGAGCTGATCCGGCGCACCGACGGCAAGGTCGCCCGCCGCCTGCCGGCCCGCGAGCTGTGGGAGAAGATCGCCCACGCCGCCTGGGCCTCGGCCGACCCGGGGGTGCAGTACGACACCACCATCAACGAGTGGCACACCTGCCCCGAGAGCGGACGGATCAACGCGTCCAACCCGTGCTCGGAGTACATGTTCCTCGACGACACGGCCTGCAACCTCGCCTCGATCAACCTGATGGCCTTCCACACGGCCGAGGGCACCTTCGACACCGAGGGCTTCGCGCACACCTGCCGGCTGTGGACGGTGACGCTGGAAGTGGCCGTGCTGATGGCGCAGTTCCCCTCGCGCCGGATCGCCGAACTCAGCTACGAGTTCCGCACGCTCGGCCTCGGCTACGCCAACATCGGCGGGCTGCTGATGGCGATGGGCCTGCCCTACGACAGCGACCAGGGCCGCGCGCTGTGCGGCGCCATCACCGCGCTGATGACCGGCCAGGCCTATGCCACCTCGGCGGCCATGGCGGCCGAACTGGGCGCCTTCCCGGGCTACGCCGCCAACCGCGCCTCCATGCTGCGGGTGGTGCGCAACCATCGCCGCGCGGCCTTCGGCGAGACCACGGGCTACGAGGGCCTGTCGACCCTGCCGGTGCCGCTCGACATCACCAACTGCCCGGAGCCGAGCCTGGTCGAGGCCGCCCACGCCGCCTGGGACGAGGCACTGGAGCTGGGCCGGCAGCACGGCTTCCGCAACGCCCAGACGACGGTGATCGCGCCCACGGGGACGATCGGCCTGGTCATGGATTGCGACACCACCGGCATCGAGCCCGACTTCGCCCTGGTCAAGTACAAGAAGCTGGCGGGCGGCGGCTACTTCAAGATCATCAACCGGATGGTGCCCCAGGCCCTGCGCCGCCTGGGCTATCCGGAGTGGCAGATCGAGGAGATGGTCCGCCACGCGGTCGGCCACGGCTCCCTCGAGGGCGCCCCCGGCATCGACCATGAGGGGCTGCGCGCCAAGGGCTTCACCGACGCCAGCCTGGAGCGGCTGGAAGCCGCGCTCGGCAGCGCCTTCGACATCAAGTTCGCCTTCAACAAATGGACGCTGGGCGAGGCGTTCTGCCGCGAGACGCTCGGGATCCCGAACGAGGTGCTGGACGACCCCGCCTTCGACATGCTGGCGACGCTCGGCTTCTCGCGCGCCGCCATCGATGCCGCCAACATCCATTGCTGCGGGGCGATGACGCTGGAGGGCGCCCCCTACCTGAAGCCCGAGCACCTGCCGGTGTTCGACTGCGCCAGCCCGTGCGGGCGCACCGGCACCCGGGCGCTGTCGGTCGCCAGCCACATCCGCATGATGGCCGCCGCCCAGCCCTTCATCACCGGGGCCATCTCCAAGACCATCAACATGGCGAACGCCGCCACGGTCGAGGACTGCAAGGAGGCCTATCTCCTGTCCTGGCGCCTGGGGCTGAAGGCCAACGCCCTCTATCGCGACGGCTCCAAGCTGTCGCAGCCGCTGTCGGCCGCGGTCGGCGACGACGCCGCCGAGGAGATCGCCGAGGATGTCGCGGCCGCCACCCCCGCCGCCAAGGCGCCGATGGTGGCCGAGAAGATCGTCGAGCGCATCGTCGAGCGGGTGGTGGAGCGCGGCGCCGAGCGCCGCCGCCTGCCGCAGCGGCGCAAGGGCTACACCCAGAAGGCGATCGTCGGCGGGCACAAGGTCTATCTGCGCACCGGCGAGTACGAGGACGGGACCGCGGGCGAGATCTTCATCGACATGCACAAGGAAGGGGCCGCCTTCCGCTCGCTGATGAACAACTTCGCCATCGCCATCTCGATCGGCCTGCAGTACGGCGTGCCGCTGGAGGAGTTCGTCGAGGCCTTCACCTTCACCCGGTTCGAGCCGTCGGGGATCGTGGAGGGCAACGACACGATCAAGATGTCGACCTCGATCCTGGACTACATCTTCCGCGAGCTGGCCATCTCCTATCTCGGCCGCAACGACCTGGCCCATGCCGAGCCGGCCGACATGATGCCGGACACGGTCGGGCGCGGCGACGCCGAGGGCGACCTGCCCTCGATGGCGGCCGTGCAGCGGGTCGCCAGCAACGGCTATGTCCGCTCGCGCCTCTACGTCGTGCCGGGCGGCGCCACCGCCGTCCGCGCGGCCGAGGCGATGGCCGCGACGGCCGCCGCCATGGGCGCCGCCACCGAGCTGTCCCCGTCCGCGGTCGCGGTCGGCGGCAGCACCAGCCTGGTCCAGGCGTTCGAGAGCCGGTCCTTCGAGGCCAGCACGACCACCCTCAGCCGCACCGCCGGCGGTGCGACCCGCGCCGAGCGGGTCCGCCAGGCGCGGATGAAGGGCTACGAGGGGGATTCCTGCGGCGAGTGCGGCAACTTCACCCTGGTGCGCAACGGCACCTGCATGAAGTGCGACACCTGCGGCTCGACCAGCGGGTGCAGCTGAGGCTCGGCGCGGGGGACGGGCGACCGTCCCCCGCGGTGCCGGCTCAATCGATCAGGCGGCCGCCCTCGTAGAAGGGATAGGGACCGTCGAACGGCCCGATCGGGGTGACGTGGGTCAGCATCCCCTCCCCCTCCTGCCACAGGAGAAGCTGGCAGGCCGGCGGCTCCATGGCGAAGGCGAGCTCGGCATCCGGCGCCAGGTCGAGCACCGCCTGGTGGGCGGTCGAGGCGACGGCGCTCATCGGCACCCCGGCCCAGATCGTGGTCACCGTGCGGTGCAGGTGGCCGCACAGGGCCCAGACCACCTGGCGCCGGCCGTCCAGCACGGACGCCAGCCGCTCCCGACCCTCGACCCGCTGGTTGTCGTGGTAGGCCATGCCGGTGGCGAAGGGCGGATGGTGCAGGAACAGGAGCGTCGGCCGGTCCGACTCGTTCAGGGTCCGGTCGAGCCAGCGGGCGCGCTCGGCACAGAAGACGCCGCCGTCCCGGCCCGGTTCGGTGGTGTCGAGCCCGACCAGGCGGAGCGGCCATTCGTCGAGCGCGTACTGGATGAACCCGTCGGTGCCCGCCATCCAGGGATGGTCGGGGAAGGTGTCGCGCAGGGCCTGGCGATGGTCGTGGTTGCCCGGCACCAGCAGGAACGGCATCGCCAGCTGCGACAGGATCACCCGCAGGCGGGCATATTCCTCCGGCAGCCCGGCATCCACCAGGTCGCCGGTCGCGATCACCAGGTCCGGCCGAGGCTGGAGCGCGTTCAGGTGGGCGACGGCGCGCTCCAGGAAGGGGGCGGTGTCGACCCGGCGATAGGCGAGCCGGCCTTCCGGCTTGATGTGCGTGTCGGTGATGTGGGCGATGCGCATCCGGGCGGCTCCTGTCGCTGCCTCAGCCCTTGACGGCGCCGAGGCTGATTCCTTCGATGAATTTCCGCTGCGCCAGCAGGAAGGCCGCGACGAGCGGCGCGGTGATGATCACCGCGCCCGCCATCAGCTCGCCGTAGCGGTCGCCCGCCTCGCCCGAGCGGAAGGCCATGACGCCGAGCGGCGGCGTGTTCAGCTCCGGCGAGCGGATCACGATCAGGGGCCAGAACAGGTCGTTCCAGTGGGCCACGACCGAGAAGATGGCGAAGGCCGTGGCGGCCGGCAGGGTCAGCGGCACGATGATCCGCCAGACGATCGACAGCTCGCTGCAGCCGTCGATGCGCGCGGCGTGGATCAGGTCGTCCGGGATCGTCCGGTAGAACTGCCGGAACAGGAAGATGGCGAAGGCGGACGCGGTGAACGGCGCCACCAGCGCGAAGTAGCTGTCGAGCAGGCCCGCGGTCGAAAAGACGAGGAAGATCGGGATCGCCGTCACCTGGATCGGCACCAGAAGCGCGAACAGGACCAGCCCGAACACCAGCTCGCGGCCGCGGAACCGGAGCTTGGCCAGCGCATAGGCGCAGGGAGCGGCGAAGAGGATCTGGAAGAAGAGGATCGCCGCGCAGACGACGACGCCGTTGAGGAGGTAGCGATGCAGCGGCCGCAGCTCCAGCGCGCGCGCATAGTTGAGGAACCCCTCGAACGACGACGGCAGGAGGTCGAGGCGGCCGGTGAAGATCTCGTCGGCCGGCTTGATCGAGAAGGAGACCATCCAGACGAAGGGCAGCAGGAAGATGGCGGCCGCCAGCCCCAGCACCGCCAGCCGCAGCGCGGCCGCCGCCCAGCCGCGGCTCATCGGTAGTGCACCCGGCGGTCGAGCAGGCGGATCTGGACCAGCGCCAGGACCAGCAGGCCGGCCAGGAACACCATGGTCAGGGCCGAGGCGTGGCCGATCCGGAAGAAGCCGAAGCCTTCCTGGTAGATCGTGTACAGCAGCACCTCCGACGCCCGGCGCGGCCCGCCCTGGGTGATCGCGGCCACCGTCTCGAACACCTTGAAGGACCGCAGCAGGGCGATCACGACCACGAACAGCAGGGTCGGCCCGAGCAGCGGGAAGGTCACCGTCCAGAACCGCTCCCACGGCCGGTCGGCGCCGTCGACCGCCGCGGCCTGGTAGAGCTCGCGCGGGATCGACTTCAGCCCGGCCAGGAACAGCACCATGTTGAAGCCGGCATTCTCCCAGATGCCGATCGCCGCCAGGGTCGGCAGCACCGTGCCGGCATGCCCGAGGAAGTTCTGCGGCGCGATGCCGAGCGTGCCCAGCAGCAGGTTGGCCGGCCCCATGGACGGGTGCAGCAGGAACTCCCACACCACCGCCATCGCCACGGTGGTGGAGACGACCGGCAGGAAGAAGGCGGAGCGGAAGAAGGTGCGGCCCGCCGGCGCCCCTTCGACCAGGAGCGCCAGGCCGAGGCCGAGCAGCACTGAGACCGGGGTGACGATCGCCCCGTAGACCAGGGTGTTGGCAAGCGCGATGCGGAAGACCCGGTCGCCGGGCAGGGCGGCGTAGTTGTCGAGCCCGACGAACGCCGCCTCGGCCGCGCCGAGCTGCCAGTCGGTCAGCGACATGACCGCGACCGCGATCGTCGGCCCGAGGACGAACAGCACGAGGCCCAGCACCGCCGGCGCGATCAGCAGCCAGGCGAGCCAGCCCCGGCCGCCGCCAGGCTTGCCGGTCACGACGCCTCCGCCATGGCGGAGGACGGCTGGCCGACCCGCGCATCGAGGCGCCGGCCGTCCGGCCCAAAGAGCAGCAGGCCGGCCGGGTCGGGACGCACGCCGACCGTCTCGCCCGGCCGCAGCCGGCCGGCCAGCCCGGCATCGATCCGCGCCACGGCCCCGCGGGGTGCCGCGTCCAGCAGCAGGTGCGCCAGCCCCTCCGACCCCAGATACTCGACGTGAGACACCCGCGCGGCCAGCATGCCGGGCCCGGCCGGATCGCCCAGCACGAACCCCTCCGGCCGCACCCCGACCCGGATGTCGGCCGGCCCGATCGCGCCGCCGCCGGGGGGTGCCGCGAACGCCGCCGGCCACAGGCGCCCGCCCAGCATCACCCCGCCCGGCGCGAGCCGGGCGTCGAGCACCGTGATCCGCGGCGTGCCGACGAACTCCGCCACCGCGAGCGAGGCCGGGGAGCGGTAGACCTCCTCGGGCGTGCCGACCTGGTGGACCCGGCCCTCGAACATGACCGCGATCCGGGTCGCCATGGTCATCGCCTCCACCTGGTCGTGGGTGACGTAGACGGTGGTGACGCCGAGGCGGCGCTGCAGCTGGGCGATCTCGTTGCGGGTCTGGGTGCGCAGGGTGGCGTCGAGGTTCGAGAGCGGCTCGTCCAGCAGGAAGATGCGCGGCCGGCGCACCAGCGCGCGGGCGAGCGCCACCCGCTGGCGCTGGCCGCCGGACAGCTGCCCCGGGCGCCGGTCGAGGAGGGCGGAAAGCTGGAGCATGTCGGCGGCTTCCGCCACGGTGCCGGCGATGCGGCGGCGCGCCGCCCGGGTGGCGGCGCTGACCAGGCGCCAGCCGGGCAGCCGCTGGCGGCGGTCGAGGTCGCGCATGACGAGCGGCAGGGCGATGTTCTGGGCCACCGTCATGTGCGGATAGAGGGCATAGGACTGGAAGACCATGGCCACGTCCCGCCCCTTCGGCGGCAGCGCGTCGACGGGCTGCCCGTCGAGCCGGACGCTGCCGCGGTCGGCCGCCTCGAGCCCGGCCACGATCCGCAGCAGGGTGGACTTGCCGCAGCCGGACGGCCCGACGATCGCCAGGAACTCGCCATGGCCCAGCGCCAGCGACACGTCGCGCAGCACGGGCGTGGCGCCGAAGGACTTCTCGATGCCGACGATGTCGAGGGTGGTCATATCGGATGCTTCCCTGCAGCCGGGACGGCGGGGGCGGCGCGGCGCCGCCCCCGGCCGGGGCCCATCAGCGCGGCAGCAGGGCGTCGACCTCGGACACCATCGCCTTCAGCGCGGCTTCCGGGGTCTGCGACCGGTCGACGATCGTCTGCAGGTACTCCGAGATGGTGTCGTTGATCTTGACCCCGTTGGCGCCGGGGAACTGGAACCATTCGCGCACCAGCGGGATCTGGTCGACCGCGGTGCGGTGGCGCGGCCGGTCGTCGAAATAGCCCTTGAGCAGGGCCGGGTCCTGCAGCGCCAGGACGTTGACCGGGACGTAGCCGACATGGCGGATCACCTCGTTGGTCCCGCGCGGGCCGGAGGTGAACTTGATCCAGCGCCAGGCCGCCGCCAGCACCTTCGGGTCCTTGGCCGCCGTCCGGGTGATGATCGCGGCGTTGCCGCCGGTGACGAGCCCGCCGGCCTCGCGGTCGTCCAGCGGATAGGGGCTGGTGCGCAGGTCGAAGCGGTCGCCGATCGCCCGCTCGAAGTTCGACAGGCGCGAGATGGAGTCGAGGAAGAAGCCCATGCGGCCGGCCATGAACTGCTGGCGGGCGGCCTGGTCCGGGATGTCGGGCATCGCGCCGTCATCGACCATGCGGCGATAGAGGCGGGCGGCATAGAGCCCCTCCTTGCCGCCGAAGGCGACCTTCTTCTCGCCGGGGCGCATGATCTGGCCGTTCACGCCGTAGACCAGGCCCTGGAACAGCCAGGCGCCCGAGGCGCCGGTCCAGGGCATGTACATGCCGGCGGTGTCGGGGCCGAGCTTGCCGATGCGCCCGGCCAGGTCGAGCAGCCCGTCCCAGTCCTTCGGCATGGTGGCGGGGTCGCCGCCGGCGCGGCGCACCAGGTCGGCGTTCAGATAGATGACCGGCATCGACATGGCGAAGGGCAGGCCGATCTGCACCCGGTCCACCTGGCCCAGCGCCTGCAGCGGCGGGGTCCAGCCCTGCGCCTCGAAGGTCGAGCCGTCCTTCTCCATGAGCGGCGCCAGGTCGACCGCCAGGCCGCGCTCCTTGACCACCCGCATGTGGTTGAGGCCCACATAGGTGACGTGCGGCATGTCGTCGGTCACCGCCTCGCGCAGCAGCGACTGGATGCCGATGTCGTAGTCCTTGTGCGGCGCCCGGAAGGTCAGCTTCACGTCCGGGTTCTCGCGCTGGAAGATCTCCTTCAGGCGCTCGAAGCCGGGATCGAAGGCAACCGCGAAGGTGTACTGGACGACCAGTTCCGGCCGCTCGTCGGCGAACGCGGGTGCGGCTGCGGCGCAGCCGAGCGCCAGTGCGCCGGCCATCAGGGCGCGGCGGCCGATGGCCTGGGCCGGGGCACGGTGGGTACGGGTCATGAATAGCCTCCTCGATGCACGAAGCGGTCGTCGGAGGCGGCAGGCTAGGGACCACGCCTTGCGGTCCGGTTTCTTCTGGATGAATATTTTAAGACATACAGATGTTTTGGACGATCAGGTCTCGAACACCATCTTGACCCGCTCGGCGACCGAGCGCGCCACCCCGTACTCGAGCGGCGCCCCGGCCGGGTCGACGTTGAGGGATTCGATCAGCAGCACCGGCTGGTCGCGCGGCTGGCGCAGTAGCGCCGCCTCCTCGGCGGTCGGCATCCGGGCGGTGACGCTGGTCCGCCGCCGCTCATAGTCGCCGAGCCCGTGCCGTTCCAGGGCCCCGGTGATGCTGCCGGTCTCGATGTAGGCGTCGATCAGGCCGGGCACCCGGGCGACCGGGAAATGGTGGCTGCACAGGCCGATCGGCACCCCGTCGACCTCGTCCAGGGTTTCCAGCATGAAGCAGGCGGCCCCTGCGCCCAGCCCCAGCGCGGCTGCCGTCGCCGCGTCGGCCGGCATCTCCACCGCCCGCAGCAGGCGGCGGGTGGGCGAGCGCTGCTGCCCGGTGACGATCTCGGTGAAGCGGGTCTTGCGGCCGACGCGGTAGTCGACGGCGCCGCGCCGCACGAAGGTGCCGCGCCCCTGCTGGACGGTCAGGATGCCGCGCTGGGCGAGTGCGGCCACCGCCCGGCGGACGGTGTGGCGATGCACCCCGAAGCGCTCGGCCAGCGTGTCCTCCACCGGCAGGCGGGCGCCCTGCGGATAGACGCCCTCGCCGATCTCCCGCTCCAGCGCGTCATGGACCTCGCGCCACCGCACCGCCGCCATCATCCCACCGCCGTCCGACCCCAGGGAGGCCGAAGCTACGCCCGGGATTCGTACAGATCAATCCGCTTGAGCGCCGCCCCTACGCCGCGTCCGCGAACGGCATGTCGGCCCCGGTCGGGATGTGGCGGGCGGCGCGCAGCCCTTCGTCGTCCCACTTCATGCCGCTCGCCAGCACGCGCGACGCGGCGATCTCGGCGGCGCGCCGCTGGGTGTGGTCGGTCAACGGGCGCTCCCGCGCCTCCCACAGGGCGAGCGCCTCCTCGACCGTGCCGGCCTCGTCCAGCGCGACCGCCAGGCCAAGCGCGTTGGTGATGGCGCAGCCCGCCCCCTGGGCCAGCGTCGGCGGCATGGCATGGGCGGAATCGCCGACGATCGCCACCCGGCCGACCGACCAGTAGGGGATCTTGGTCGTCTCGTAGACGTCGTAGCGGCCGCGGTCGCCGAGCCGGGTCAGGGCGGGGGCGAGCTGCGGAAAGCATTCGATCCAGGGCGCGGGGTTGATCGGGATGGCCGAGGACTCGGCGTCGGCGACCGGCGCCATCATCGCCATGTAGAGGTCGTTCTCACCCGACGGCGTGTAGAGGATGCGCAGCGTGCGCGGGCTGTGCGCCCAGAAGTCGATGACATGGTCCCACTCGCCGCCCTTGAGCCCGGTGCGATCGGTCAGCACGCGGATGAGGCCGTCCTGGTACTTCCGGCGCTCCTGGGGGATCGCCAGCGAATCGCGCACCCGCGACCGCACCCCGTCGCAGCCGAGCACGATGTCGGCCGGCAGCCGGGTGCCGTCGGCCAGCAGCAGCGCGCCGTCGGGCGTGGCGCCGACCGCCTCGGAGCTGGTGACCAGTTCCGCCCCGGCGGCCAGCGCCGCCTTGACCATCGCGGCGTGGAGATGCTGGCGGGTCATGGTCAGGAGCCGGTACTGGCCGGCGCCGTTGATCGGCTGGAAGGACAGGCACTTGCCGTCGGTCCGCGTCTCGTAGGCGGGGGCGGCGAAGGCGCCGCGGCGCACGTCGAGATACGCGCCGATCGCGTTCAGGACCCTGAGGCCGTTGTCCCAGATGAAGATCCCGGCGCCGAAGGCGCGCAGCTCGGGATTCATCTCATGGACGCGCACCGACCAGCCGCGCTGCCCCAGTGCCGCCGCCGCCGCCAGGCCCGCAAACCCCGCCCCCGCGATCTCCGCATGCCGCCGCTTCGTCATTCCTCTAGCTCCGCCTGTTCGACCCTGGGCCCAGTTCCCGGAGGCAAATGGTATACCAAGGAAATACCAAGTCGACCCCTTCCCCGTGCGGATCCGCTCAGCGGCGGCGGGAATCGCGCGCCCGCACCGCGTCGATGAGCTTGCTTTCGTTCTCCAGTTCGGTCCCGTCGGCGACCAGCAGGCGGAAGGCATTGACCGCGCCCGCCCCCATGGCCGAGGCGACCCCCATGGCGCGCGCATGGGCCAGGCCGTAGGCCGTGTCCTTCAGCCGCCACTTGCCCGAGAAGACGACGTCGTGGGCATGGTCGCCGCGGACCATGCGCGGGGCGTTGCGCACCACCTGGGGGCTGGCCGACCCGCCCTTGGACAGGGCGTAGGCGACCTGGTCGAGGTCGAGCCCGGCGCGTTCCGCCACCACCAGCCCCTCGGCCAGTGCCGCGATCTGGATCGAGCCCATCAGGTTGACGATCAGCTTGTAGGCATTGCCGGCGCCGACCGGGCCGAAGCGGATGACCTCGGTCGCGATCGCATCGAAGACCGGCGTCAGCGCGGTGACGTCGGCCGGCTCGGCGCCGACGAAGAGCGTCAGCCGGCCGGCGGCGGCCGCGTCGGGCAGGCCGGTGACCGGGCAGTCGACGAAGCGCAGGCCGCGCGCCCGGGCCCGGCCCGCCAGCGTCGCCAGCCAGCGGTGGGAGATGGTCGAGCACTCGATCGCAAATGCGCGCGGTGCCGTCCGCGCGCCGAGCGCGCCGTCGCGCCCCAGCCACATGTGCCGCGAGGCGGCATCGTCGCCGACCATGGAGAAGACGATCTCCGCCCCCTCGGCGGCCGCGCGCGGGGTGGTGGCGACCGTGGCGCCGAGCGGGCGCAAGGGGGCCGCCCGGCGCGGCGAGCGGTTGTAGACGGTGACCGCGTGGCCCGCCGCCAGCAGCCGCGCCGCCATGCCCGTCCCCATGTTGCCGAGCCCGAGAAACGCGATCCTGCGCATGCCGCCTGCCCTTCCCATAGCATTAATTCTCTTCGCAATTTTGCGAGAGGAATTAATTTGATTAATGACCTGCCGGCCGCTCTTCTCTCACGCGGGCGGTGCCGCTGTCGACCGCCGCAACGACCAGGGGGATCGCCGATGCCGACCGAGATCGCCACCCGCGCACGCGCCGCCTTTCCGGCGGGAATCGCCAATGGCGAGTTCGGCCTGCCGCCCGAGCTGCTGGTCGCGATCGCGCGCGGCCAGGGCGCCCGCCTGTGGGACACCGCCGGCAAGGAGTATCTCGATTTCTCCATGGGCTGGGGCTCCGCCCTGGTCGGCCATGCCCGGCCGGAGGTGGTGGAGGCGGTGACCCGCCAGGCGCCGCTCGGCTCCAACTTCGCCTATCTCAACACCCAGGTGCTGGACCTGGCCGAGGAAATCCGCCGGGTCTGCCCGGCGGCCGAGCGGCTGCGCTTCTGCGCATCCGGCACCGAGGCGACGATGTACTGCCAGCGGGTCGCCCGCGCGGTGTCGGGCAAGGCGCGCATCCTGAAGTTCGAGGGCGCCTATCACGGCGCCAACGAGGCCGGCGTCACCAGCCTCTTCCCGAGCCGCGACCTGCCCTTCCCGCAGCCGGAGCTGACCAGCGCCGGCACGCCGTCGGCCGCCCACGAGCTGCTGGTGGCGCCGTGGAACGACCTGGCGCGCACCGAAGAGATCCTGCGCGCCCACCGCGCCAGCCTGGCCGGCGTCATCATGGAGCCGCTGCAGCGCTGCACCCCGCCGGTGCCGGGCTTCCTGGAGGGGGTGCGGCGGATCTGCACCGAGCTCGGCCTGATCCTGATCTTCGACGAGGTGGTGACCGGCTTCCGCCTGGCCTATGGCGGGGCGCAGGAGTTCTACGGCGTCGTCCCCGATCTGGTCGCCTATGGCAAGGCGCTGGGCGGCGGCTACCCGATCGGCGCCTTCGGCGGCCGGGCCGACCTGATGGACTGGGTCGACGAGGCGCGCATCGGCACCGACCATTATGTCTGGATGGCCTCCACCCTGGGCGGCAACCCGATCTCGACCGCGGCCGCCAACGCGGCACTCGGCGTCTTCCGCCAGCCCGGCACCTACCAGCACCTGCACGGGCTGGGGGCGGAGTTCCGCGCCATGCTGCGCCAGGTGCTGGCCGACCGGCAGATCACCGGGCAGATCATCGGCGACGGGCCCCTGGCGCAGATCGTCTTCAGCGACCAGCCGGTCGTCGACTACCGCTCCACCAGGCGCGGCGACAGGAACCGGGCCCGGCGGATGATGCTGGGCCTCTTCGCCCGCGGCGTCTTCCTCAACCCGATGGGCACCAAGCTCTATTTGTCGCTGGCCCACGACCGGGCGATGTGCGCCGCCTTCTGCGACCGCCTGTCGGAGGCGCTGGGCGACGCCGGGTAGGTTTCCAGAGCGAGGCCGGGCGCTGGCCGACTGCCAAAGCGTCCCTCGACGGGGCTCGGGATGAGTTCCCGCCGGTTGGCCCGACCCGCCGGGAATGAAACCGCCGGCGGACGTCGACAGGAGCGTTGGCCGCCGGTCAAAGCGTCCCTCGACCAAAGCTCGGGATGAGGAGATTTTCCTTTCTCCACAAGCGTTTGCGCCGATGGAGAAATCCCCTCATCCCGAGCCTCGTCGAGGGACGCTACGACCGGTGGGCAGCGCTCCGAAGCTGGTATGATCGGGCCATGATGCGCCCGATCCATGCCGCCTACGCCGCCATCCTCGATACCTATCTCGGGTACTTCCCGGACGAGGCGGCGGCCGTCGCGCCGCTCCGCCGGCGGCTTGCCCTGCCCGACGACCCGCACGACCGGGCGGCGATGGCGGGGCACATCACGGGCAGCGGCATCATCCTGGCTCCCGACGGGCGGGTGCTGCTGATCTTCCACGAGGCGCTCGGCCGCTGGCTGCAGCCGGGCGGGCATGTCGACCCGGGCGAATGGGCGTGGGAGGGCGTGCTGCGCGAGATGCAGGAGGAGACCGGGGCCGCGGCCGCCCGGATCATCCCCTGGTGCGACGACCCGCGCATCCCGCTCGACATCAACATCCACCCGATCCCGGCCCGCCCGTCCCGGGGCGAGGGCACCCACCTGCATTTCGACTTCCAGTACCTGGTCCGCCTCGACGGCCCGCTCGCCGACCGCGGCCCGGCGGGCGAGATCGGCCAGGTGCGCTGGTTCACGCCGGGCGCGGACGACGCCGAACTGGCCTGCGTCGCGGCCGCGCTGGCGAAGCGGCCACGGTGACGGGCTACGCGCCGGCCCGCAGGGCCGCGATGTCCTGCCGCTCGCCCGGCAGGGCGAGCGCCACCTGGAAGAAGGCCTTGATCGACTTGCGCATCCACTCGCTCTTCAGGCACGCGACATAGTCGGTGCTGCGCACCTGGTCCCCCGCGATCGGCACCATGGCGAGGCCGGGGGCGCCCTGGGCCTCCAGCTCCCAGACGATGCCGAGCCCGAGGCCGGCGGCGACCGCCGCGCACAGGGCCTCGCGGCTGCCGAGCTCCAGCACCATGCGCGGCACGGCGCCGGCCCGGGCCAGGGTCTCGTCCACCAGGCGCTGGGTCATCGAGCCCTCCTCGCGGCCGATCATCGGCTGGCCGTCCAGCTCGGCCGGGTCGATCTCGGCCCGGCCGGCCCAGGGGTGGCCGCGGGCGACGATGACCACGCCGCGATGGTGCCACAGCGGCACCGCGTGGATCTGCGGGTGGGCGTCGACCCCGGGCAGGATGGCGATGTCCGCCCGACGGTCGATCAGCTCCTGGCGGACGAAGCGGCTGTTGCCGAGCGCCACCGACAGGCCGACGTTGGGATGGCGGGCGATGAAGCGGGCGAAGATGCCCATGACGATGTGCGGCCCGTCCACCGCCAGGCGCAGCTGCCCCTGCTCCAGCTCGTGGGAGGCGGCCAGCGTCTCGCGGATCTGCTCCTCCAGCCCCGCCAGGCGGCGCGACATCTTGAAGAGCCGGGCCCCCAGCTCGGTCAGCTGCACCGACCGGCCCTGGCGCAGCAGCAGCTTGACGCCGTAGCGTTCCTCCAGCGCCTTGACCTGGATGGTGAGCGCCGGCTGGGTCACGCCCAGCAGCTCGGCGGCGCGGGAGAAGCTGCCCTCGCGGGCGACGGCGTCGAAGGCGCGGATCTGGGTGTAGATCATGGCCAAGTATAAATTTTTCTAACAGTACCGTTCAAATTCTAAATTTCCCTGGCGACCCGGATCGGCGGAAGATCGACCCGTCAAGCAACGGGGGCGACATGGCGCAGGGGCTGAAACGGGCGCTGGAACTGGCGGCGGCGAGCCGCGAGCGCAGCGTGGCGGCGCTGGCCGAGCTGGTGCGGATCCCCAGCCTGACCGGCGAGGAGGGCGACGCGCAGCGCTTCATGGCCGGGCGCCTGGCCGCGCTCGGCGCCGAGGTCGACGTGACCGAGCCGGACGTGGCCGAGATGTTCCGCCGCTTCCCCACGGTCGCCCAGTACCCGACCCACTGGCAGCACGACCTGATCCTGCCCTACGACCGGCTGCCGACCGCCGAGGCGCTGGCGGCGAGCGGGCTCGAGGAGGTGCTGAACTATCGCGGCCGGCCCAACGTGGTCGGCGTCTTCCGCGGCACCGGCGGCGGCCGCTCGCTGATCCTGAACGGCCATATCGACACGGTCACGATCGAGCCGCGGGGCGAGTGGACGCGCGACCCGTTCGGGGCCGAGATCGCGGACGGCATGATGTACGGCCGCGGCACGTCCGACATGAAGGGCGGGCAGATGGCGGCCCTGATGGCGCTCGCCTTCCTGAAGGAGGCCGGCCTCACGCTGCGCGGCGACGTCATCTACCAGAGCGTGGTCAACGAGGAGCATGCCGGCAACGGTACCCTCGACCTCGTCCGGCGCGGCTACACCGCCGACGCGGCGATCGTGCTGGAGCCGACCAACAACACCATCTCGGTCAGCCATCCGGGCGGCCTCTACTGGCAGGTGCGGGTGCCGGGCACCCAGCGGTCGCCGGGGGCACGCTGGGCGGGCGACCGCCAGGACGGGGTCAGCGCCATCGAGAAGCTGCCGGCGGTGATCGGCGCCCTGCTGGCCCTGGAGCAGGGCTACAACGCGCGGCGCAGCGACGACCCGATGGAGGCCGGCCGCGCCCCCTTCGCGCTGGTCATCGGCAAGGTCGCGGGTGGCCACTACGAGACGGTGACGGCGGGCGAGGTGGTGCTGAAGGGCGGCACCTACTTCTCGCCGGCGGTCGGCGACGTGGTCGAGGTGATGGACGGGTTCCGCGAGGCGATCGCCGCCGCCAACGCCGGCGACCCGTTCCTCGCCGCCAACCCGGCCCGGGTCGAGTTCCTGCACCATGACGACAGCACCCGGCAGAGCCCGCAGATCCCGCTCGCCCGCCATTTCGGCGAGGTGATGGGCCGGCGCGGCGGCAAGGCCGAGCCCTGCCCCGGCCCCTTCTGCTGCGACATGCGCCACCTGGTGAACCAGGGCGGCATCCCCGCGGTCATCTTCGGGCCCGGCACCATCGCCCAGGCCCACAAGCCGGACGAGCACATCCGGGTCGACGAGTACCTCGAATCGATCGAGCACCTGATCGAGTTCATCTGGCACTGGTGCAACCAAGACGCGGAGCCGAAGGGGGCCGACCGGTTCTAGGCCGGACCCCGCGGACAATCCGCCAAGAGCACAGGGACGACGTTTCAGCCCCAGCGGGCGATCACGCATCCGGACGGGAGACAGACGCATGATGAGCACCACTTCCAAGGCCTTCCTCGCCGCGGCGTCGCTGATGACGATCGCGACGGCGGCATCCGCCCAGTGCCCCAAGAGCGGGGGCACGCTCACCTACCTCTACCATCCCGAGCCGACGGCCCTGTCGACGGTCGCCACATCGGCGGTGCCGGTGGCGATCGTCGCCACCAAGATCTACGAGAGCCTGCTGACCTACGAGGGCGCGGGCATGACGCCCAAGCCCGGGCTGGCGGAATCCTGGACCGTCTCCGACGACCAGAAGACCTACACCTTCAAGCTGCGCCAGGGCGTGAAGTGGCATGACGGCAAGCCCTTCTCGGCCGAGGACGTCAAGTACAGCATCGAGAAGGTGGTCCGCCCCTACACCTCGCGCGGCCGGGTCTATTTCGGCGACGTCGAGGCGATCGAGGTGCCGGACCCCCATACGGTCGTGTTCCGCCTCAAGGCGCCGGTGCCGTTCTTCATGAACGTGTTCCAGCCGGGCGAGGCGCCGATCCTGCCCAAGCACATCCTGGAGACGATCGACACCAGCGCCGCCGGCCCGGTCCGCCAGTCCTCGCTGATGCGCCAGCCGGTCGGCACCGGCCCCTTCAAGCTGAAGGAATGGACCCGCGGCAGCCACGTCATCCTGGAGCGCAATCCCGACTACTGGCGCAAGGGGTATCCCTGCCTCGACCAGCTCGTCCTGCGGGTGCTGCCGGACGGGGCCGCGCGCGCCATCGCCATGGAGAGCGGCGAGGCCGACGTGGCGCCGATGAGCGCGCTGCCGGAGGCAGAGATCGAGCGCATCGCCAAGCTGCCGCACATCCAGGCGACCAAGGAAGGCGCGGAGGCGCTCGGCCCCAACATGTGGCTCGAGGTCAACCTGCGCGAGAAGCCGCTCGACGACGTGCGGGTCCGGCGCGCGATCAGCATGGCGCTCGACCGCAGCCGCATCGTCGACGTCATCTGGTACGGCCAGGGCACGCCCGCGACCGGCCCGGTGGTGAGCGGCAACCCCAACTTCTACAACAAGGCGCTCAAGCCCTACGTCCACGACCTGCGCGGCGCCAACCGCCTGCTCGACGAGGCCGGCTACAAGCGCGGCGCCGACGGGGTGCGCTTCCGCCTGTCGCAGCATTTCCTGCCCTATGGCGAGACCTGGGTCCGGCTCGGCGAATACATCCGCCAGGAGCTGGGCAAGGTCGGCATCGCGGTCGACACCCGCAGCCTCGACCTCGCCGGCTGGCTGAAGGCGATCTACACCGACTGGGACTTCAACCTGACCAGCACCTTCAGCCACAACTACTCCGACCCGACGATCGGGGTGCAGCGCACCTTTATCTCGTCCAGCATCGCCAAGGGCGCCACCTTCACCAACTCCATGGGGTACAAGAACGCCCGGGTCGACGAGCTGTTCGCCAAGGCCGCGCGGGAGACCGACAAGGCCGCCCGCAAGGCGCAGTTCGACGAGATCCAGCAGATCCTGCACGACGAGCTGCCGGTGATCTTCCTGGTCGAGCTGTCCTACACCTCGCTGTGGAACAAGCGCGTGCACGGGCTCATCACCAACGGCATCTCGATGTATTCGAGCTGGGACGCCGTCTGGAAGGAATGAGCTGAGGAGTTGCCCGGCCGGCCCCTGCCGGCCGGGCACGCCCCGGACAGGACCTGCCCCCATGTCCCCGACCCTGGCCTTCCTCACCCGCCGGCTCCTGCAGCTGGTGCCGGTGGTGCTGGCGATCGCCGCCCTGAACTTCGCCCTGCTGCACTTGGCGCCGGGCGATGCCGCCGACATCGTCGCCGCCTCCTCCGGCGGGGCGTCGGCGGAGTTCACGGCCGAGCTGCGCGCCAGCTTCGGCCTCGACCGGCCGCTGCACGAGCAGTTCGTGCTGTTCATCGGCCGCCTGCTGACGCTCGACCTCGGCTGGTCGCACATCCAGCAGGCCCCGGTGCTGGAGCTGGTGGCCGAGCGTATCCCCGCCACCCTGCTGCTGATGGTGGCCGCGATCACGGTCGCGCTCGCCGCCGGCATGCTGCTCGGCATCCTCGCCGCCATGCGCCATCGCGGCTGGATCGACGGCATCCTGTCGGTGGTCGCCCTGGTCGTCTATGCGACGCCGCAATTCTGGCTCGGCCTGATGCTGATCGTGCTGTTCTCGGTCACGCTCGGCGTCCTGCCGTCGGGCGGGATGATGACCATCGCGACCGAGATGGGCTGGGCCGCGCGCGCCGCCGACATCGGCCGGCACCTGGTCCTGCCGTCGCTGACGCTCGGCCTCTTCTACGTCGCCCTCTACACGCGGCTGATGCGCGCCTCGATGCTGGAGGTGTTCACGCTCGACTTCATCACCACCGCGCGCGCCAAGGGCCTGTCGGAGACGCGGATCGGCTTCGTCCATGCCGCGCGCAACGCGCTCCTGCCGGTGGTGACCCTGGCCGGGGTGCAGATCGGCCACATCCTGGGCGGCTCGATCCTGGTCGAGACGGTGTTCGGCTGGCCCGGCCTCGGCCGGCTGGTGTTCGACGCCCTGCTGCAGCGCGACCTGCCGCTGCTGCTCGGCATCCTGCTCGTCTCCTCGGTGGTGGTGGTCCTCGTCAACCTCGTGGTCGACCTGCTCTACGGGCTGCTCGACCCCCGGATCGTGCACCGATGATGGGCCTCCTGGTCTTCTGGCGCCGCTTCCGGCGCAACCGCGCCGCCGTCGCCGGGCTCGCCGTCCTGCTGCTGGTGGTGGCGGCCGCCATCATCGGCCCGGTCCTGCACCCGATCGACCCGTTCGACATGATCGGCCGGCCGACCCAGCTGCCGTCAGCGCGATTCCTGCTCGGCACCGACGTGTCCGGGCGCGACATCCTGGCCGGCCTGCTGCACGGGGCGCGGGTGTCGCTGGTGGTCGGCATCGTCGCCAGCCTGGTCGCGACCGCCTTCGGCCTGCTGGTCGGCGCGGTGGCCGGCTATTACGGCGGGGCGGTCGACAACGTCCTGATGCGCTGCACCGACTTCTTCCTGACGATCCCGTCCTTCGTGCTGGCGATCGTCATCGTCGCCATCTTCCAGCCCTCGATCGTCACCGTGACCAGCGCCATCGCCGCCGTCTCCTGGCCGTCGGTCGCCCGCCTGGTGCGCGGCGAGTTCATCGCCCAGCGCGACCGCGACTATGTCCGCGCCTGCCGGGCGCTCGGCATGAAGGACCGGGAGATCATCCTGCGCCAGATCCTGCCCAACGCCCTGCCGCCGGTCATCGTCGTCTCCTCGCTGATGGTGGCGACCGCGATCCTGACCGAATCCGGCCTTTCCTTCCTCGGCCTCAGCGACCCCGACGTCATCTCCTGGGGCTACCAGATCGGCGTCGGCCGCACCGTGCTGCGGGTCGCCTGGTGGATGTCGGCCATCCCCGGCATCACCATCCTGGTCACCGTGCTGGCCATCAACCTGGTCGGCGAGGGCCTCAACGATGCGCTCAACCCGCGGCTGCAGCAGCGATGACCGCACTGCTGGAAGTCGAGGGCCTGTCGGTCCATTTCGAGACCGCGCGCGGCGTGGTGCGGGCGGTCGAGGACCTGTCCTTCGCGGTCGAGCGCGGCCAGACGGTGGCGCTGGTCGGCGAATCCGGGTCGGGCAAGAGCACGGCCGCCCTGTCGCTGCTGCGCCTGCTGCCGGCCGGCGCCTCGAAGATCGCGGCCGGCCGGGTGCGGCTCGACGGCCGCGACCTGCTGGCGCTGCCGCCGCGCCAGCTGCGCGACGTGCGCGGCGCCCAGGTCGGCATGATCTTCCAGGACCCGATGATGGCGCTGAACCCGGTCTACACGATCGGGCGCCAGATCGCCGAGACGCTGCGCCTGCATCTGGGCCTGGCCGGCCCCGCGGCCGAGGCGCGCGCGATCGAGCTGCTGCGCCGGGTGCAGGTGCCGGCGCCCGAGCAGCGCATCCACCAGTACCCGCACAACCTGTCGGGCGGCATGCGCCAGCGCGTCATGATGGCGATCGCGCTCGCCTGCCGGCCGGCGCTGCTGATCGCCGACGAGCCGACCACCGCGCTCGACGTGACGGTGCAGGCCCAGGTGCTGGCGCTGATCGACGAGCTGAAGGCCGAGCTCGGCATGGCGGTGCTGCTGATCACCCACGACCTGGCCGTGGTGTGGGAGACGGCCCAGCGGGTGATCGTGCTCTATGCCGGCCGCAAGGTCGAGGAAGGGCCGGTCGGGCGGATCCTGACCCGCCCCCGCCACCCCTACACCGCCGGCCTGCTGCGCGCCGCCCAGTGGGCGGCGGACGGCGACCGCCTGGCGGAGATCCCGGGCACCGTCCCCTCGCCCCACGCCATGCCGCCCGGCTGCGCCTTCGCCCCGCGCTGCGCCCTGGCCGAGGACCGCTGCCGCCGGCAGGCCCCGCCGTTGCGCACGCTGGAGCCGGGCCATGTCGCCGCCTGCTTCCGCGCCGAGGAGATCGCCCCATGACCGCCCCGGCAGCCGCGACGCCCGTGCTCGAGGCGCAGGACCTCGCCAAGCGCTTCCCCGTCGCGGGCGGGATCGGCGGGCGCGGCCGGGTGGTGCATGCGCTGAACGGCGTCTCCCTGTCGGTGGCGGCCGGCGAGACCCTGGCGGTGGTCGGCGAATCCGGCTGCGGCAAGTCCACGCTCGCCAACTGCCTGACCGGGCTGATGGCGCCGAGCGCCGGGTCGCTGCTGCTGCAGGGCGAGGATGCGGCCCTGATGCTGCGGCGCGAGCCGATGCGCTTCCGCCGCCGGGTGCAGATCGTCTTCCAGGACCCCTATGCCAGCCTCAACCCCAGGCGGACGATCGGCGACACGGTCGGCGACGCCCTGCGCATCCACGGGCTGGCGGCCCGGCGCGAGCGGCGCGGACGGGTCGGCCAGCTCCTGGCCGAGGTCGGGCTGGCCGAGGAGCATCTCGACCGCTACCCGCACGAGCTGTCGGGCGGCCAGCGCCAGCGGGTCGCCATCGCCCGCGCGCTCGCGGTCGAGCCGGTGGTGGTGGTCTGCGACGAACCGGTGTCGGCGCTCGACGTCTCGATCCAGGCCCAGGTCATCAACCTGCTGCGCGACATCCAGCGCCGGCGCGGCGTCGCCTACCTCTTCATCTCGCACAACCTGGCGCTGGTCCGGCACATCGCCCGGCGCATCGCCGTCATGTATCTGGGCGAGGTGGTGGAGATCGGCACGGCCGAGGCCCTCGGCCGGCGCATGCTGCATCCCTATTCCCGGGCGCTGTTCGCCGCCGCCCCGGCGATCGGCCGGCCGAGCCACGACCCGCCCCACCTCGACCCGGGCCGCCCGCCGCCGCTCTCGGGCGACGTGCCGAGCCCGATCGACCCGCCCCCCGGCTGCCGCTTCCACACCCGCTGCCCGCACGCCCGGCCCCGCTGCTCCGCCGAGGCGCCCGCCCTGCGCCTGGTCGACGACCGCCTGGTGCGCTGCCACTTCGCCGAGGAGATCGCCGGCCACGGCTGACCCCGGCTATCCGGGCCGATCGAGGCCCAGGTCGGCGGAGGCGGCCAGCACCTCCGACCGGGCGTTGCGCATGAAGTACCAGGCAAGCAGGCGCCGCGGCATCCAGCGGAGCGACAGGTTGCGCAAGGCGTAGCCGCGGCGCGTGGCCGGGATGAAGGCGCCGGCGATCCGGCGGCTGCGCTGCTGCAGCCGGGCGACGGCAGGGCGCATCCGGGCCTCGTGGCGATCCAGCGCCGCATCGATGCCGCCGCCGCGCGCCAGCTCGTCGGCCAGCACGTTGGCCGATGCCATGGCCATCCCCGCCCCCTGGCCCGACAGCAGCGTCAGGCAGTGGGCGGCATCGCCCAGCAGCAGCACCCGCCCGGTGCGCCAGCGCGGCATCTCGATCAGCGTCATCGAATCGAGGAACATCGGCGCGCCCGCCGGATGATTGTCGATCCAGCGCAGTGCATCCGGATGGCTGTCGTCGAAGGCGCGGCGCAGGACGTGGGCCCGCTGCGCCGGGGGTACTGCGGCCGCGTCGGGACTGCGCCAGATGTAGAGGGTGGCGAGCCGCCGCGGCGCGAGCGTGTAGAATTCCGCGATGCGGCCGGGCTCGGAGTAGGACAGGAAGTCGTGGCCGAGGCCGAGCCGATCCTCCGCCTCGAAGGCCGCGACACGGAAGCCGAGCGGCCGCTCGAAGGCCGCGTCGGCACCGAAGCAGAGACGGCGGACGGCCGAGTGCACGCCGTCGGCGCCGATCAGCAGGTCCGCGGCCTCGACCGTGCCGTCGGTCAGCCGGGCGGTCACCCGCTCGCCGTCCTGCTCGATCGCGTCCACGGTGACGCCGAAGCGGATGTCGGCGACCGGCCGGGCGGCGGCCAGCAGCTCCGCCACCAGCTCGGTACGGCTCAGCGTGATCCATTCGAAGCCGCGCAGCAGCTCGGCATAGCGCAGGCGCACGATCTGGCGGCCGGCACGGTTGCGGTAGACGTTCTCGCCGATCCGGCGGTCGTGGGCGCGGAGCGCCGGCAGGATGCCCATGCGGCGCGCCACCTCGAACCCGGGGCCCGACAGGCCGATCATGTAGCCGTCGCGGCGCAGGTCGGGCGCACGCTCCAGGACGGTGGTGCGCCAGCCCGCCCGGTCGAGCCACCAGGCCGCGGACAGGCCGGCCGCCCCGGCGCCGACGATCAATGCATGCGGGCGAAGCTCGGGGCGAGGATCCGGTTGTGTCATGGCACGGCCTCCACGGAGACGCGCCGTACCATCCCCGGCACGCGAAGGGCGGCGACCAGCGCCAGCAGGGCCGCCAGCCCGAAGCAGGCGCGATAGCCGAAATGCTCGGCGATGACGCCACCCGCCAGCCCGGCCAGGGCGGCCATGCCGGCGTCGGCGCATTGCAGGATGGTGAAGTCGACCCCCGCCTGGCGCAGCGACGACCAGTCCATCATCGCCGCATAGAGGACGACGAAGCCGGCCCCGACCACGAACGCCTTGGCGAGCAGCAGCCCCGCCAGCAGGGCACGCGGCGGGTCCGCCATCAGGGCCGCCGCCAGGAAGGCCAGGAACAGCAGGCCCTGCATCAGGAGGGCCGGCCCGACCAGCCGCATCGCCGACCAGCGCCGCACCGCCACCGCCGCCGCCAGCGTGGCGGCGATGCTGACGACGGTGCCGCCCGCCCCGGCGACGGTGCCGAGCTCGGCCAGGCTGAACCCGCGGTCGAGCAGCAACGGCCCGATCATGCCCTGGGTCAGGCGCATCCCGGCCTGGGCCAGGAGCACGATGACGATGCCCTGGCGGATCGCCGGGCGGGCGAAGGCAGCCCCGAGCGACGGCCGGTGCGCGGCCTGCGCCCGGGCGTCGCCGGCCGGCTCCGGCGTCAGCGCCATCGGCAGGGTGAAGGCGACCAGGACCGCGGCCATCGCCAGCACGGCGGCGCTCCAGCCCGCATGGTCGACCAGGACCAGGAACAGACCGCCGCCCAGCATGGCCCCGACATAGCCGCCGCCGACCTGCATGGCGTTGCCCCAGCCGCGGTCGCGGGAGGCGAGCTGCTCGACCGTGAAGCCGTCGCAGGCGATGTCGACCGTGGCCGTGACCACCGCGGCCACGGCCAGCAGGCAGAACAGCATCGCCGGCCAGTCGCCCGGCGCCGCCAGCGCCAGCGCGGCGACCAGCAGGATCGCCGCCACCTGGCCCAGGACGATGATCGGGCGGGAATGGCGCCGGCCCGACACCGGCAGGCGCAGCCGCTCCAGCCACGGCGCCCACAGGAACTTGAGCGCCCACGGCAGCATGAACAGGGAGACGAGGCCGATCCGGTCGAGCCCCGCCCCCTCCGAACGCAGGACCGCCGGCACGCCCCGGAAGGTCATGCTGGCGATCAGGCTCTGCGCGACATAGATGCCGGAGATGACGAGGAGGACCCGGCCGGACGCCATGCCGCCGGCCGCGGGAACCGAGGACATCGGCTAGAAGCTGTAGCGGCCGGCGACGCCGATGGTGCGGCCGTCGGCGATGGTGCTGCGGTTGTCGCCGGGCCCGAAGCTGAAGCTCGACGTGCGGTAGACGCGGTCGGTCAGGTTGTCGGCGAACAGCGTGATGCCGAAGCCGCTGTCGAGCTGCAGGTCGATGCCGAGGTCGAACACCGCGTAGCCGCCCTGCTTCAGGGTGTTCGTCTCCTCGAAGTAGATGCGCGAGAAGTAGCGCGCGGCACCCCGCAGGCTGAGTTCGCCCGGCAGGCCGACACCGGGCACGACGTAGCGGACCGAGAGCTGGTAGGTCTGGTCGGGGGCGTAGGGCACCCGGTTGCCGTCATAGTCGGCCCCGGTCTGCGGATCGCGGGCGTCGACGAAGGTCGAGCGGCCGATGGTGGCGCCGAGGCCGATCGTCAGCCCGTCGACCGGCCGGTAGCGGATGTCGGCCTCGACGCCATAGCTGCGGGCGTCGCCGACGTTGCGCAGCACCTGCTGGCCGAGCGGGCCGACATAGATCTGCTTGTCCTGGGCGTTGATCCAGTAGGCGGCCGCACCCACCTCCAGCCGGCCATCGAGCAGCCGGCCGCGCCAGCCGGTCTCCAGGTTGGTCGAGGTCTCCGACGAATAGGCGATGCTGTCGCCGAGGTTGGAGACGGTGTGGTTGAACCCGCCCGGCTTGAAGCCGCGCTGGGCCAGGGCATACACCCGGTGCTCCGGCGTCACCTGCCAGCCGAGCGCCAGCTTGGGCGAGACGTCGTCGAAGCTGTCCTCGGACTTGAAGGCGAACGGGCTGGCGCCCGACCGGACGAAGTCGATCCCCGCCTCCTCGCGCGACCAGCGGGCGCCGGCCGTGAGGTCGACGGTATCGGTGATCTTCCAGGTCGCCTCGCCGAACAGCGCGTAGGAACGCTGGTCGACCCGGTTGACCGACGGGCTGGCCCCCGGCACGCGCCGATCGAAGTCGCTGTCCTGGAAAAAGCCGCCGATCACCCCGCTCCACGACCGGCCGAGGTCGAAGGACAGGCGCACCTCCTGGGCGACGGTGTCCTGGTTCTCGGGCGTGTTGCGGCCGCTGACGATCCGGGCCATCCGCCGGTCCTGGTAGGACGAGACGCTGGTCAGCTTGGCCGGTCCGAAGTCGTAGCTGGCGCTGAGCGAGTAGGTGTTGACCTTGCGGTCGAGCATCGGGTCGACGCCGGCGCTCTGGGTGGCGGTCTCGAACTCCCGCGAATGCAGCTGCGCATCGCGGATGTAGAGCTCCTCGTGGCTGCGCAGCCGCTCGTGCTGGGCAGACGCGGTGATGTCGAGCGGGCTGCCGGTCGGCGCGAAGCGCAGCTTGACCCGGGCGAGCCGGGCCGAGGCGTCGTCGAAATCGTTGCGGTCGGTCGAGAGGTCGCGCACTTCGCCCGCCTCGTAGGCGGTACGGACGGAGACTTCGCCGAACAGGGCGCCCGGGATGATCGGCGTGGCGATGCGGGCGTCGGCCGACCGGCGCAGGGTCGACAGGGTGCCGCCGATCTCGCCCTCCAGGCGGTTCCCGGGCCGGCGGGTGATGATGTTGATGACGCCGCCATGGGCGTTGCGGCCATAGAGCGTGCCCTGCGGGCCGCGCAGCAGCTCGACCCGCTCGACGTTGGCCATCTCCTGGGTGAAATAGGACGCGTCCTGCGGGACGCCGTCGACATAGACCTGGACGGCCGGGTTGTAGAAGTCGGGCGAGGTGACGCCGCGCAGGGTGACGCCGGCATAGGCGCGGTTGCCGCGGGTGCGGATGAGCAGGCCGGGGAAGACCTTCTCCAGGTCCTCGACCCGGGTGACGCGGGCTTCCTCGAGGTCGGCCGCGGTGCGCACGGCGACGGCGCCGTCGATCTCGCCCAGCCGCTGCTCGCGCTTGCCCGCCTCGACCGTGATCGCGTCGAGCCGGACGTCCGGAACCTGGCCCTGTCCTTGGCCTGCCGCCGGCATCGCCAGCCCGAGGATGGCGGCACCCCCCAGCAATCCCCTTCGAAGCCCGCGCATCCACCCCTCCTGCCCCGTTCGCCGGCGACGAGTAGCCGCGACGCCGGCGCGGCGCTGCCGCGATCGGGGCGCGGACTAGCGGGATCGGGAATTTACTGCGAACAATTCGCAATCGTGTTAGGCTTGGACGCCATGGAGGAATTCGGCCTTCCGCCCGTCGACGGGCACATCCACTGCGTCCGCACCGCGGGCGCGGACCTGACCGACCGCCGCGGCTGGCTCGCCGGGCTGGAGACCGAGGACCTGGGCAATGGCTGCCGGGTCAACCGGCTGGTCTTCACGGCCGTCACCGAGGAACGGTTCCGCGCCGAGGGCCCCCCGACCATTTGCATCGCCGTCTTCCTGGACGGGCGCGGCAGCATGACGGTCGACGGGGTCCGCACCCTGCCGATCATGCCGGGGACCGCCATCCTGTTCCATTCGCCGCGCCGGACCGGCGGCGAGAACCGCATCGCCGCCGGCTGCCGGGTGCGCTGCGTCGACGTCCGCTTCTCGCCGGAAAGCCTGGAGCATCTGGGCCTGCCCTCGCTGGCCGCACTCCTGCGCGCCGACGAGGCCGGCTGCAGCGTGCAGGAAACCCTGTTCCTGTTGCGCCCCGCCGGTCCCGCCCTGCTGGCGAGCGCGCGCGACGCGCTGGGCTGCACGCTGCAGGGATCGGCGCGCCGCCTCTACCTCCAGGCCAAGGCCATCGAGATCCTGTCGCTGATGGTGGCGCTTGCCGAGACCGGCGCCCGGCAGTTGCTGCCGCGCGACCAGCGCCGGGTCGAGGAGGCTGCCCGCCTGGTCGCCGAGCGCTTCCAGGAGCCATGGACGATCGGCTCGCTCGCGCGTGCCGTCGGCCTCAACGAGCGCAAGCTGAAGGAGGGCTTCCGCGCGGTGCTCGGCCGCACCGTCCACGCCCACCTGGAAGAGGTGCGGCTGGCTGCGGCCGCGGCGATGATCCAGGACGGGACGGCGATCACCGAGGCGGCGATGGCGGTCGGCTATGGCAGCCCCAGCCACTTCGCCAAGGTGTTCCGCCGCCGCCACGGCTGCACCCCCCGGGACTGGCCGCGCGAGGGCGCCGCGGCGTAGCGGCATGGCAACGGGGCGGTCCTACCCCCGCTGCCGGTTGAACAGGTTCATCGGCAGCGGCATGCGGCGGAAGCCGGCCGGCACCGTCAGCAGCGCCCGGTCGACCGCGCCGACGCGCAGGTTGCGCAGCTCCTGCTTCACCCGCGTCACCTTGCCCTGACGGCGGACCTCCAGGTCGGCGCGGACCATGATGTTGTCGCCGGTCACCCAGGCCATGCCGGTGATGCGGTCGCCGCGGCCGTTGGTGCCGTCGACCCGGTGCTTGCGCGCCCGCACGCCCGCCACCGACTCCACCGCCAGCGGCTGGGCCTTCCAGCGCAGCTCCAGCAGCTCGCCGACGCCCGGCACCAGGGATATGTCGGCATCCATGGCGACCCGCTGGTCGGGCATCAGCAGGGTCGCGCGGCGGGCGCGCTGGTCGATCAGGACGATGCGGCGGATGCCCTGGTTGACCATCTCGCGCCGCTCCAGGGCGCCGCTGCCGATCACCCGCATGTCGTAGCTGCGGCGGCCGAGCTGCAGGGTGGCATCGGCGGTGTAGGAGGCATGGGGCACGCCGAACGGCCCGTAGCCCTGGGCCCCCGCCCCGGCGGGCACCGCCAGCAGCAGGAGCACGGCCGCGAGCAGCCGGGCCAGACCGGCGCGCATCCCGCCCATGGCCGGGCCCCAGGGCAGCCGGGTCACAGGCGCGAGGGGGGCACGCCCGGCCCGCCCATGGGCATCTGCATGCGCTGGTAGCCCGCCGGCACCGCGAACAGGGCCGGGTCGACCGGGCCGACCTTCAGGTTCACCAGCTCCTGCACCACGCGCATGGTCCGGCCCTCCTCGGTCACGTCCAGCTCCGACTTGAGCGGGATCTTGTCCGCCGTCAGCCAGACATGGCCGGCGACGCGCTCGCCGTCGCTGCCCTGGCCGTCGATGCGGTGCTTGGTGGTGGCGATGCCGCCCACCGTCTCGCTGCCCAGCGCCTCGGTCTTCCACTTCATGTCGTCGGGCTCGGCACCGGCGCCGGCCGCGCCCATGTCGACCTCCATCGCCACCTTCTGCTCCTCCACCAGCATGATCGCCTTCTTGGTCTGGTGGTCGATCACCATGGTGTGGGCCATCTCGCCGCCCTTCACCTCGCGCCGCTCGCGCGGGCCGTCGGCATGGATGCGGGCGGTCATGGTCTGGCCGTCGGCGGAGATCCTGCTGTCGGCGGAATAGGGGACGGTCGGCAGGCCGAACGGGCCCGTCTGCGCCACGGCGGCGGCGGGGGCGAGCGGCAGGAGGACAAGCGCGAGCAGCGCACGGATCGACATGGGGGCGGTCTCCAGATCGCGGGAATAGTAGGTTCCACATGGATGGTACGGTGCGAATCGGGGCGAAGTGATGGCGATCCGCCCAGGCGACGGTGGCCGACCGCCGCCCCCTCGCCTATCCTGCCCCATCGTTTCCATCCCCACGAGTCACGAGGATCCCCATGGCCGGAGCCATCGAAGCCCGTCTTGCCGAACTCGGCATCGAGCTGCCCCAGGCGGCCGCCCCCGCCGCCAACTACGTCCCGACCACGATGTTCAACGGCGTGCTCTATGTCGCCGGCCAGATCCCGATGTGGAACGGCGAGCGGCGCTTCATCGGCACGCTGGGCGACGGGGTGTCGATCGCCGACGGCCAGGCGGCCGCCCGCCTGTGCGCCCTCAACATCATCGCCCAGGCCAAGCGCGCGCTGGGCGACCTCGACCGGATCACCCAGATCCTGCGCCTCGGCGGCTTCGTCGCCTCGACCCCGTCCTTCGGCGACCAGCCGCCGGTGGTGAACGGCGCCTCCGACCTGATGGTGGAGATCTTCGGCGACAAGGGCCGGCACGCCCGCGCCGCCGTCGGCGTCTCCGCCCTGCCCTTCGGGGTGGCGGTCGAGGTCGAGGCGACGATCGCCTTCGCCTGATCCGGGAGGGACGCCGATGACCGCCGACACCGTCACCCTGGAAGAGCTCCACGCCGTGGGCGGGCACTTTGCCCGCCGCGACGTGGAGGGCATCGTCGGCTGCTTCGCCGAGGACGGGGTGTTCCGCAACGCCGTCGGCGCCGACGCCGCGGGCGACACCTACCAGGGCCATGCGGCGATCCGCGCCTTCTTCACCGCCCTCTTCGAGCGCAGCCCCGACGTGCGCTGGGACCACACGGCCGAGTATGTCGCGGGCGACCGCGGCGTGACCGAGTGGCGGCGCACCGCCACGCTCGCCTCGGGCGAGCGCCAGGAATGGCTCGGCTGCGACCTCTACACCTTCCGCGGCGGCAAGGTGCTGCTGAAGGACACCTACATCAAGGTGGTCCGCTGACGCCGGAAGGGACGACCGGGCCCGGCCCGCGGGCGCCGGCCCGGGTCCGGGTGCTGGAGCGCATCGCCGACATCCCGGCCGCCGCCTGGGATGCCTGCGCCGGGCCGCGCAACCCGTTCCTCGCCCACGCCTTCCTGGCGGCCTTGGAGGATTCGCGCTCGGTCGTGCCCGACACCGGCTGGCTGCCGCGGCACGTGGTGGTGGAGGACGCGGGCGGCACCGTGATCGGCGCCGCCCCGACCTATGTGAAAGGCCATTCCTACGGCGAGTATGTCTTCGACCATGGCTGGGCCCATGCCTACGAGCAGGCGGGCGGCCGCTACTATCCCAAGCTGCTGGTGGGCGTGCCCTTCACGCCGGTCCCCGGCCCCCGCCTGCTGCTGCACCCGGAGGCGGACGAGGCGGTCCGCGACCTGCTGGTCGAGACGCTGGTCGAGATCGCCCAGTCGGCCGGGCTGTCGTCGATCCATGTCAACTTCATCGAGGCGGCCGACCGCGCGTCGCTGGCCCGGCACGGCTTCCTGCCGCGCATCGGCCAGCAGTTCCACTGGGACAATGCCGGCTATCGCAGCTTCGACGACTTCCTGGCCGCGCTCTCCTCGCGCAAGCGCAAGCAGCTGCGCAAGGAACGTCAGGCCGCGGTCGCCGAGGGGATCACGGTGCGCGCCCTGACGGGGGCGGAGATCACCCGCCGCCACTGGGACGCCTTCTACCGCTTCTACCTCGCCACCGCCGACAAGAAGTGGGGCAACGCCTACCTGGAGAAGGACTTCTTCATTCGCCTGGGCGAGACCATGGGCGACCGGGTGGTGCTGGTGGTGGCCGAGCGCGACGACCGCCTGATCGCGGGCGCCCTCAACCTGCGCGGCACCGACACCCTCTATGGCCGCAACTGGGGCACCCGCGAGGACCTGCCCTTCCTGCATTTCGAGTGCTGCTACTATCAGGCGATCGACTACGCCATCGCCCACGGCCTGGCCCGGGTGGAAGCCGGCGCGCAAGGGCTCCACAAGATCCAGCGTGGCTACCTGCCCGTCGCCACCCACAGCGCCCACTGGATCGCCGATCCCGGCCTGCGCCGCGGCATCGCCGACTTCCTGGCCCGCGAACGCCCGGCGATGGAGGCGGAGATGGCGGCGCTGGCGGAGCATTCGCCGTATCGGCGGGCCAACGACGGCTGAACGGACGGGCCGGCGTGCAGATGCGAGAATTTTATTCTTGGATTAGCACGTCTTCATACTGCACCATTCGAGGCGATCTGGCTCGTACTCGAAAGTGCCGATGCGGAACGCCCGCCACCATATCGCAGCCATGCTCCTGGCCGTCGCCGCCGGGAATCCAGGCGTCCCGGCGATGGCCGCGGAGCGCCCCATCGCCGCGGTCCAGCGAACGCTCGATGCCTTCAAACGGGATCGCTCCGCGGAGACCGGCCAGGACCTGATCAACGCCGTCGACGCGGTGCCGCGAGCGGACCGGTCGCGGTTCGATGCCAGGCAGCGCGGCACGATGCGCGAGGCCGAAACGCTGGTCGAAATCGTCCGGGCCCCGGACCTGGCACGGGCACAGCGGGCCACATTGCCGCTGTTCGTCGAGGCATCCGAGGGGGACGACGCGCGGCTGCTGCGGGATCAGGTCCGACGCGGCCTCCTCGATCCCGGATTGCGTGCCCGAGCCGGTGCGACGGGCCTGCCGCGGCTGGTCGCGTCCCTGGACGAAGCTGCGGTCATCGTGTCCCTGCGCGAGCTTCGGACCGAGGTGCGGCATGGCCGACTGGGGGTCACGGTGGAGGTCAGCGCATGGGCCGAACTCGCCTGGGGCGCCGACCACTCCCTGGCTGCGCAATATCCCGCCGCCGCCCTGGCGACCCTCCAGGTCGAGGGGGATGCCCGACGCCAGGCCCTCGGGGAACTGGCGCTCCGCATAGCCGAGAAGATCATGGATGATTTCCTGTGAGACCGACCGCCCGGACTGAAATGCATAAGGACAAGTGCCGGACGAAGGCATGGTGGGCGGCCATCGCCACGCTTCTCGTGGCCTTGCTCGCCCCGGTCTCGGCAACCGCCTCGGACCTTCCACGCGGCGGCCCCGTCATGGCCGTCGACTCGATGATCGACCAGATGGCCGTCCGCCTGCTGGCCGGCGCCGGGGGGAGCGTCCGCGACGGCATCGCCGTCCTTCCGCTGCCCCACGATGACGATCTGTGCAGCGCCTTCTCCGTCGCCGTCGCCGAACTATTGACCGATGCCATGGTGAACCGGTCGACCGGGGGTATCCGGGTGGTCGAACGGCGGCACCTGCAACGGCTGATCGCCGACAATCAGTTGCAGTCCGAGCTGAACGACCCGGCGGCACAGCGACGGCTCGGCGGCCTCGCCGCGGTCCGCCTGCTCGCCACCGGCTCGATCCTCCCCAGCGGCCAGCAGGTGCGGGTCACCGTGCGTCTCATCGACCTCAGCAATGGAACCATCGTCGCCTCGGCCCAGGGCAGCACCGCGGCCGCCCCCATCTTCGACGACATCCGCCGCGCCGTGGGGCGCGGAAGCGGTTGCGAGCCGCTCGCAACCTCCGGATCACAGCTCCCTGCCGCGCCGTCCAGACCATCGGCGCCCGAAGAGCGCCCGCTCGCCGAGCAGGAGCGCGGCGGAATGCGGGTTTCGATCCTGCGCGCCGAACTGGGCGCACGCGGCCAGCAATTCTACGTCCACATGGCGATCCGGAACACCACGACGGGGCCGCTTCGCTTCCACCTTCTGGCCGAAGGGGTGTCGGGCCAGGTGCCCGGGAAGGATGCGCTGCGCGGCAGCCGGGCGCACGGCATTCCCGAGTGCCAGAGGCCGCATGCCGGTATCTGTACCCGGATGGTTCTGGCCGGCGACGTGGAGTTTCTGACGCTCCAGGGAGGAGAGAGCCTGCCCTTCTCCATCAGCCTGCCGGAGCATCGGGAGCGGTTTCGATCGGCAGTGAACGAGATCTCCTTCCTTTCCCTGCCATTCTTTGTCGGCAGTCCGACCCGGCCCGGCGAACGCCCGACGGCCGCCCGTCGCGTCGACTTTTCCTTCGGGCGCATCATCCTCCCGTAGCCATTTCCGGGCTCGAACGGGAGTGGGTCACCGATCCGCCGCGGCCGGCAGGTAGCGCCGCCGCAGCTCCCACGCGGCACCCGCCAGCAGGATGCCGAGCGCGCAGGAGAGGTAGAGGGCGGCCGCACTGCCGGCCCGCTCGATCACCGCGGCATAGATGACCGGGGCCGCGGCGGCCAGCAGGAAGCTCGGCGCCACCAGGCGCCCGGCGAGGGCGCCGTAGCGGGCCGGGTCGAACAGCACCAGCGGCAGGGCGCCGCGGACGATGGTGGCGAGCCCGTTGCCGGAGCCGTAGACGATGGCGAAGGCGACCGCAGCGGCCGCGAACTCGCCGCCCAGCGCGCCGGCCGCGAAGCCGAGCGGCAGCAGCCCGGTCGCCACCACCGCCAGGGTCAGGACATGCATGCGGCCGCCGAACAGCACCTCGGCCAGGCGGGCCGCCGACTGGCCGATGCCGCGCAGCGCCGAAACCCATACCGCCAGCGTCGCCCCCATGCCGAGCCCGGCCAGGATGCCGATCATGTGTGCCGACATGGCCGAGGCCAGGAACGCCGTCAGGGTGACGATCAGGGCGTAGAGGAAGGCCGGCACCCGGTCGGACGGAGCCGGGTCGCCGGGCGCCGCGACGGCCGGCCGCGCCTCCGCCGGCGCCCGGCCGGGCCGGATCGCCAGGTGCAGCGGCAGGGTCGCCAGCGCGAACCCGGCATAGGCGAAGGCCGCCCCGCGCCAGCCGAACGCCTCCGCCAGGAAATGCCCGATCGGCCAGAAGACGGTCGAGGCGAGCCCGCCCAGCAGGGTGATCTGCGAGATCGAGCGCCGCGCGCCGCGGCCGCCCAGCCGGGCCAGTGCGGCGAAGGCGGCATCGTAGAGCGTCATCCGCATGGCGACGCCGAGCGCGATCCACGCCGCATAGTAGAGGACCGGCCCGGCAGCCAGGGCCAGCGCCACGCAGCCCAGCGCCGACAGGCACGAGCCCGCCGCCATCACCGGCCGGCCGCCATGCCGGTCGATCATCCGCCCGACCCAGGGCGAGACCAGCCCCATGGTGACCAGCGCCGCCGAGAAGCCGCCATGGACCACGGTCGCGCTCCAGCCGAGGTCGGCCACCATGCGGGGGCCGAGCGCCCCGATCAGGTAATAGGTGACGCCCCAGCCGACCAGCTGCGAAACGCCGAGCGCCAGCACCGTCTGCCGGCCGACCTCCCCCTGCGGCGGGGTCACGCCGGGTCCGCCGGCACCAGGGGACGCTGCATCAGGACGCTGTCGACCCAGCGGCCGAACTTGAAGCCGACCCGCTCCAGCACGCCGACCGGGCGGAAGCCCATGCGCTCGTGCAGGCGGATCGAGGGCCGGTTGGCGCTGTCGCCGATCACCGCCACCATCTGCCGCCAGGGCCCCGCCTCGCAGCGGCGGATCAGCGCGGCCAGCAGCGTGCCGCCCAGCCCCTGCCCGGCCCGGTCGGGCGCCAGGTAGATCGAGTTCTCGACCGTGAAGCGGTAGGCCGAGCGGGTGCGGTAGGGCGAGGCGTAGGCATAGCCGACGATCGCCCCGTCCAGTTCGGCCACCAGGTAGGGCAGGCCCTGGCGCAGCACCTCGGCCCGGCGGCGGACCATCTCCGCCAGGTCGGGCGGCGCCTCCTCGAAGCTGGCGAGGCCGTGCAGGACATGGTGCGAGTAGATCGCGTGCAGCCGCGGCAGGTCGCCGTCGGCGGAGTCGCGCACATGAATGGCCGGCATGGGAGAGTCCTCGGCAAGGGGAGCGGGCGGGAGGGGACGGCACCGACAATGCCCCCTGCCGCAGCCAAAGAAAATTCGCGGTTCCTTATCGGATGCATGAGGTATTCTTTGGCATGCGCAACCTCAACCCGGACCATCTCGAGGCGTTCGTGCAGGTCGTGCGCCTGGGCAGCTTCTCGGCCGCCGCCGCCCGCCTCCACCGCACCCAGCCGGCGATCAGCCTGCAGCTGCGCGAGCTGGAACGGCGGCTGGGGGTACGCCTGCTGGACCGGGTCGGCCGGCGCGCCGCCGCGACCGCCGCCGGGCAGGAGCTGCTGCACCACGCCGCCCGGATCGAGGCCGCCAACGCCGCCGCCGTGGAGGCGATGGCGGCGCATGCCTCGGGCGAGGTCGGGCGGGTCCGGCTCGGCACCGGCGCCACCGCCTGCATCTACCTGCTGCCGTCGGCCCTGGGTGCGCTGCGGGCCCGGCTGCCGTCGCTGGAGGTCGTCGTCGCCACCGGCAACACGCCCGAGATCCTGCGCCAGGTGGAGGACAACCAGCTCGACGCCGCGCTGGTGACCCTGCCGGCGCCGGGGCGCATGTTCCAGGTGCGGCCGATCCTGGACGACCCGTTCCTGGCCGTGTTCCCGCTGGCCGGCGAGGAGCCGCCAGCGCGCGCCACCCCGCGGCTGCTGGCGGCCCGCCCGCTGGTCCTCTTCGAGCCCGGCGCGCGCACCCGCAGCCTGGTCGACGCCTGGTTCCTGGCCGGCGGCGCGCCCGCCCGCCCGGTGATGGAGCTGGGCAGCGTCGAGGCGATCAAGGAGATGGTCGGCGCCGGCCTCGGCTGCTCGATCCTGCCGGGCATGGCGGTGGCGGCGGACCATCCGCGGCTCGCCGTGCGGCCGCTGGCGCCGCGCCTCGTCCGGCGGCTGGCTCTGGTGCTGCGCCAGGACAAGCCGCTCTCCCGGGGCCTGCGCGAAATGGTGGCGGCCCTGGTCGCCTTGGGCGAGAATGCCGGCCGGCCCGGACACCCGCCCCGCCCTTCCCGAGCGGGGTCGCCGGGCGCAAGGAATCCCGCCGCGTGACCGACAACACCCACCTTCGCTACGAGCCCGAAGAGCGGCCGCCCCATGCCCTGGCGGCAGCCATGGGCGCCCAGATCGTCGCCATGATCCTGACCGGGATCATGATCACGCCGCTCGTCGTGTCCCGCTCCGCCGGGCTGGACGCGGGCGAGTCGAGTTGGCTCGTGTTCGGCGCGCTGGTCGCGGCCGGCCTGTCGACCTGGCTGCAGGTATCGCGCATCGGCATCGTCGGCTCCGGCTACGTGCTGTTCGTCGGCTCCAACGCCGCCTTCATCTCGGTCGCGGTCGCCGCACTCCAGAATGGCGGGCCGTCGCTGCTGGCGACCCTGGTCGCCCTGTCGGCGCTCTCTACCTTCCTTTTCACCGCCAAGCTGCCGGCGCTGCGCCGGATCCTCACCCCGGCCGTCGGCGGCACCGTGCTGATGCTGATGGCGCTCAGCGTCGCCCCCATCGCCTGGGGCATGATGAAGCGGGTGCCGGCCGCCTTCGAGGGCACCGTGACGGTGCCGCTGGTGGTGCTGACGACGATCCTGCTGATCGTCCTGATCTCGCTGTTCGGCAGCGGGGCGATGCGCCTGTGGGCGCCGCTGATGGGGGTGCTGGGCGGCTCGGCGGTGGCCGGCTTCGCCGGCATGGTCGACCTGGCACCGGTCGCGGCCGCGCCCTGGGTCGGCCTGCCGGGCGGCTCCTGGCCCGGCATGGCGCTCGATTTCCAGCCGGAATTCTGGATGCTGCTGCCGGCCTTCGTCCTCATCTCCCTGGTCGGCGGGATCGAGACCTATGCCGACAGCATCTCGGTCCAGCGCACCTCGCGCCGCCGCGAGGCGCCGATCGACTTCAAGGCGGTGCAGGGGGCGATCAACGCCGACGGCGTCGGCAGCTTCATCGCCGGCGTGATCGGCACCGTGCCCAACACCGTCTATTCCTCCAGCGTCGCCGTCGTCGAGCTGACCGGGGTGGCCTCGCGCCGGGTCGGCTGGTGGGGCGGGTTCTTCCTCATCCTGCTCGCCTTCTGCCCCAAGATCGCGGCCGTGGTCGCGGCCATGCCGGGGCCGGTGGCGGGTGCCTTCGTGATGATGATCATCGTCCTGCTGTTCGGCCACGGCGTCCGCCTGGTCAACGAGGACGGGCTCGGCTTCGAGGTCGGGCTGGCCGTCTGCCTCGGCTTCTGGGTCGGCTTCGGCTTCCAGGAGAAGGCGCTGTTCAACGAGCTGCTGCCGTCCTGGGCGCAGCTCTTCCTCGGCAACAGCACGACCGCGGGCGGCCTGACCGCCATCCTGCTGATGGCGATCATCTCGCTCCGCCAGCGCAGCCGCGACCGGCTGGCGGTGCCGCTCGCCGTCGGCTCGATCGGCCAGGTGCGCGAGCTGATCCAGCGCTTCTCGCAGCGCCTCGGCTGGGACCGCCAGGCCGAGGACCGGCTGATGCTGGCCGCCGAGGAGGCGATGCTGTTCCTGATGGAAGGCCAGGTCGGCAAGGACGGCCGGCTCGGGCGCGGCCAGCCGGGGCAACTCCTGGTCCGCCTGCGCAAGGTCGACGAGGACGCGGAGATCGAATACGTCTCCGCCCCCGCCGGCACCAACGCCGAGACGGCCCTGGCGGCCATCGCCAGCGCCGGCAGCCCGGACCCCGAGGCGGACCTGTCGCTGCGCCTGCTGCGCGGCATGGCCAAGGAGGTCAAGCACCTCCAGTACCACGGCACCGACTACCTGCTGGTGCGGGTCGACAGCACCGGCTGACCGCTACGTCCGGGGCGGCTTGCGACCGGACGGGACAGGCTCCACGTTCTCCGCCCCGGCCCGGGTTCCGCCGAACAGGTCGGGGCCGTTGGGCTGGCGCGCCGCCTCGTGGTTCCCGGTGTGCTGCTGCTCGCGCACGGTCTTAACCGCCGGGTCCTGCTTCGCCGCGTCCCGTTCCTGGGTCTTCTTCCTGTCCGCGTCCATCGCGCAACTCCCTTGCATGAATCCGTCCAGGGAGAACCGGCCGTGCGACCTGCCGGTTCCGGGGAACATCCGGGCGGGGTCCGGGGTTCATTGCGGGAAGACACGGATTTCCACCCGCAATCCCGAGGAGGACAGGATGGACGACGGCACCATCACCCGCAGCACCGGCGCGAGCCAGGCCGAGACCATCGGCCTGCTGCAGACCCTGGGGTCCCAGGTCCGCGACAGCGCCGCCGGCTACCGCAAGGCGCGCGACGAGACGGACGACCCGTCCCTGAAGTCGGAGTTCGGCCACCTGGTCGACGAGCGCGAGGACATGATCGAGGCGCTCGACGAATGCCTGGCCGACCTCGGCGCCGAGCCGGCGGCGAGCGGCACGGTGATGGGCGCCGCCCATCGCCTGTTCTTCGACCTGCGCGCGGCCCTGTCCGGCCGCAACCGCGAGGCCATCCTGCGCGAGATCGTGCGCGGCGAGAGCGTGCTCGAGGAAGCCTACGACGCCGCCATCAAGGCCGGCCTGCCGCCCGCCATCCACAATGTGGTGCGCCGCCAGCATCGCCTGGCCCGGCGCAGCCGCGACCGCTTCCGCGCCGCGATCCCCGACTTCCCGGAGGAAGGCGAGGCCGGCTTCCGCGGCGTCACCGTCAGCTCGGTCGCGGCCGCCGTGCAGCGCAACCCGACCACGACCGCAGCCACGCTGGCCGCTCTGGCGGCCGGCTTCGCCGCCGCCCTGTGGCTGACCCGGCATCCGCACCGCCGGTAGCGCGATCCGAGCGGGGCGGTGACGGCCATGGCAGACGACACCACCGCCGCCGCCGGACACGAGCGGACCCGCCGGCGGCTGGCCGCGGCCCGCCGCCGGCGGGAATGGCTGCTGCTGGCGGCGCTGACCGCGGCCGTGCTGGCGGCCTCGGTCGGGCTGTTCCTCGCGCTGCGCTGATCAATTGGCCACCCGCGCCGCCGCCGGTGCCAATCGCCGTTTGACAGGCGCGGAAATCGCACCCTACCGTTCGACCGGCGCGGGCATCGGCCCGCGGCCGGCGGCGGATGAGGGGACGGTTTCGCGATGGGGCAGTGGCAGGCCGGCGTCGATGTCGGCGGAACTTTCACCGATCTCCTCTTCGTCGACGACACCGAGCGGCGCTTCCGCGTCGTCAAGGTACCCTCCACCCCCGACGACCAGTCGCGCGGCATGCTGGCCGGTATCCGCGACAGTGGGCTTGCCGCCGAGGAGCTGGTCTCGCTGGTGCACGGCACCACGGTCGGCACCAACGCCATCCTGGAGCGCAAGGGCGTCGTCTGCGGCCTGGTGACCACGGCCGGCTTCCGCGACGTGCTGGAGCTCGGCCGGCGCACCCGGCCCTTCGGCTACGGCATGATCGGCAGCTTCGAGGCGCTGATCCCGCGCGAGCTGCGGCTGGAGGTGCCGGAGCGGATGGACGCCCGCGGCAACGTGCTGATCCCGCTCGACGAGGCGGCCGTGCGCCAGGCGATCCGCCAGCTGCTCGATGCCGGCGCCGAGGCGCTGGTGATCAGCTTCATCCACTCCTACGTCAATCCCGACCATGAGCGGCGCGCGGCCGCGATCGCCCGCGAGATGTGGCCGACGCCGTTCATCTCGGTCGGCTCGGACATCCTGCGCGAGGTGCGCGAGTTCGAGCGCGGCAGCACGGCCGCCGTCAACGGCTACATCCAGCCGATCATGTCGCGCTATCTGGGCCGCCTGCAGAAGGAGTTGAAGCTCGCCCGCTTCCGCAGCGAGCTCCTGGTCATGCAGGGCAATGGCGGCACCATGAGCGGCCGGGCCGCGGCCGACCATGCCGTGCAGACGGTCATGTCCGGCCCCGCGGCTGGCGCGCTTGCCGCCGCCCGCATCGGCGAGCAGTCGGGGCATCCCAACCTGATCGGCTGCGACATGGGCGGCACCAGCTTCGACGTGACGCTGATCCGCAACGGCGAGCCGGCGCTCTCGGCCGAGAAGGACATCGCCTACGGCGTGCCGATCCGGGTGCCGATGATCGACATCCACACGATCGGCGCCGGCGGCGGGTCGATCGCGCGCATCACCAAGGCCGGCCTGCTGCAGGTCGGCCCGGACAGCGCCGGCGCCAATCCCGGCCCGATCTGCTACGGGCGCGGCGGCACCGAGCCGACCGTGACCGACGCCAACCTGGTCCTGGGCAAGCTCGACACCGCCGCCCTGCCGGGCGTGGCGGGCGGCGTGTCGCTGGAGACCGTCAAGGCGGCGATCGTCGAGAAGATCGGCCGGCCGCTCGGCCTCGACGCGGTCGAGGCGGCGGCCGCCATCATCACCGTCGCCAGCAACCACCTGGCGAGCGCCATCCGGCTGGTGTCGATCGAGCGCGGCTACGACCCGCGCGACTTCGCCCTCTTCCCGTTCGGCGGGGCCGGGCCGCTGCACGCGGTGGCGCTGGCCCGCGAGCTCGGGGTGCCGACGGTGCTGGTGCCGCGCTTCCCCGGCCTCACCTCCGCACTCGGCTGCATCCTGGCCGACCTGCGCCACGACTTCGTGCGCACCCTCAACGTGCCGCTCGCCACCGTCGACCCGGCGATGGTCGACGCCCTCTATGCCGAGCACGAGGCGGCCGGCCGCGAGCAGGTGGCGGGCGAAGGGGTGCCGGTCGAGGCCGTCGACGCGGTGTTCGAGGCCGACCTGCTCTATCGCGGGCAGAGCCATGTGCTGCGGGTGCCCGTCACAAGGCCGTTCGATCCCGCCGCCGTGCGGGCCAGCCTGGAGGCGCGCTACAAGCAGCGCTTCGACATCGAGCTGATGGAGATGACGGCGATCCTCGCCAACCTGCGCACCGCCGTCTTCGGCCGCCGCCAGCGGATCGACTTCACCATCTTCGCGCCCGAGCCGGGCGGGCGGCTGGAGGACGCGCAGACCGGCACCCGCGAGGTCTATTTCGCCGGCCGCTGGATCGCCACACCCGTCTTCGCCCGCGACCGGCTGCCGGTCGGCGCGACAATTGCAGGACCGGCGATCGTGGCCCAGCTCGACACCACCATCCTGATCGACCCGGGCGCGGTCGCGACCGTCGACCCCGTCGGCAACCTGGTCATCGCCGTCGGCGACCGCACGGCCTAGAGGGAGCGCGCCATGGCACTCGACCCCGTCACCCTCGCCGTCATCCAGAACGGCCTGCGCCAGATCGCCAGCGAGATGGACCTGGTGCACGAGAAGACCTCCTTCTCGCCGGTCATTTCCGAGGCGTTCGACCGTTCCAACGGCATCTACCACCGCGACACGGGCGAGGTGATCGCCCAGGGCGAGATGGGCCTGCCGATCTTCGTCGGCGTCATGCAGTTCACCACCCAGGCGGTGATCGAGCGCCGCCGCGACCTGGAGCCGGGCGACATCGTCATCGTCAACGACCCCTACCTGGGCGGCACCCATCTGATGGACGTCAAGATGGTCAAGCCGTTCTTCTACGAGGGGAAGCTGTGGTGCTACCTGTCCAATACCGGCCACTGGCCGGACACGGGCGGGATGGTGCCGGGCGGCTTCGCCACCAAGGCGACCGAGATCCAGCAGGAGGGGCTGCGCATCCCGCCGGTCAAGCTCTACCGCCGCGGCGAGATGGTCCAGGACATCGTCGACATGATCCTGACCAACATCCGCGTGCCGGAGGAGCGGATCGGCGACATCAAGGCCCAGGTCGGCGCGCTGACCGTCGGCGAGCGCCGCCTGACCGAGCTGCTCGACCGCTATGGCGCCGACACCGTCGAGGCGGCGATCGCCGAGCTGAAGGCGCGCTCCGAGCGGCAGATGCGGGCCTATATCGAAAGCGTGCCCGACGGCACCTACCGCTTCTCGAGCTTCATCGACAGCGACGGCATCGTCAACGAGCCGCTGGAGATCGCGCTCGACATGACGGTCCGGGGCGAGGACATCCATTTCGACCTGTCGCGGTCGAGCCCGCCCTGCAAGGGCCCGCTCAACGGCGTCTGGGGGGCGACGCAGTCGGCCGTCTACGTCGCCATCAAGCACATCTTCCCCGACGTGCCGATCAATTCCGGCTGCTTCGCGCCGCTGCACATCGCCAAGCCGACCGGCACCTTCCTGGTGGCCGAGTATCCGCGGCCGGTCGCCGGCTGCGCGTCGGAGGTGGCGCAGCGGGTGATGGAGGCGGTGTTCGGCGCCATGGGCCAGGCGATCCCCGAGCGCATGTTCGCCGCCCCCGCCGGCACCAGCGGCAACTTCAGCCTGGGCGGCTACGACCCGGGCGAGGACCGCAGCTACATCATGTATTTCTTCTCCGGCGGCGGCTATGGCGGCTGGTGGGAGACGGACGGGCTGACCAACGGCTGCTCGACGGTCGGCATCTCCAAGACCCAGCCGGTCGAGATCCTGGAGCAGCACTACCCGCTGGTGTTCGAGGAGTACGCGCTGCGCGAGGGCTCGTCCGGCGCCGGACGCCACCGCGGCGGCTACGGCATCAGCTACCGCATCCGCCTGCTGCGCGGCACCGCCATGGCGTCCTTCCTGATGGACCATGGCCGCGAGGGGCCGCCCGGCCTGATGGGCGGGGCGCCCGGCGCCACCAACGAGCTGATCGTCAGCCAGGGCGGCACCACCAGCATTCCGGAGCACATCTCCAAGGGCGAGGGCTACGAGCTCCACGCCGGCGACTGGGTGCAGGTGCGCACGCCGGGCGGCGGCGGCTATGGCGAGGCGATGGAGCGCGACCCGCTGCTGGTCCGCCGCGACATCGAGCGCGGCTACATCTCGGCCTCGCAGGCGAGGCACTGGTACCCCCCGGCGACCGCCGCAGAGTAGTCCCGGGGGTTGGCGTCAGGCGCGGAACAGGGAACAGGGGAGACGAGGATCATGGCGAACAAGCGCGCAGTAGGCCGCCGCAAGGTGCTGGCCGGCATCGCGGCCACCACCGGCCTCACCATCTGGTCGCCGCGTCTGTCGGCGCAGTCGGGCGAGATCGCGATCGGCGCGATGGTGCCGATCACCGGGCCCTTCAACGTCTCGGGCCAGCAGTATCATTTCTCGCTGCAGATGGCCCAGGACGAGATCAACGCCAAGGGCGGCGTCGCCGGCAAGAAACTGAAGATCGTCTTCGAGGACGTGAAGGACAGCAACAGCGTCGCGGTCAACGCCTACCTGAAGGTGGTCCGCGACATCAACCCGCCGCTGGTCTTCCTGTCGAGCTACACGACCCAGAATCTGGCGACCGAGCCCGAGGTCACCAAGGCGCAGATCCCGGCCATGTATGCCGGCGGCGGCGACGCGGTGCACATGAAGAAGAACCCCTGGCTCTTCCGCATCCGCCCGGCCGACGGCATCCAGGCGCTGGCCCTGGCCAAGCACGCGACCGAGGGGCTGGGCAAGAAGAAGATCGGCATCCTCTTCGTCCAGAACGATTTCGGCCAGCCGGGCGCCATCGCGGCCGAGAAGGTGATCAAGGCGGCCGGGGCCGAGGTCGTCGGCATGGAGGCCTATGCCTTCACCGACAACGACATGTCGGCGCAGATCCAGAAACTGAAGAATGCCGGCGCCGACTGCTTCATCTGCATCTCCTACGGCAAGGACGGCGCGCTGATCCTGAAGCTGGTCAAGGAGATGGGCATCACCATCCCGGTCGTCGCCTCGTCCGGCGTCATGGTGCCGGCCGCGCGCAATCTGATCGCTCCCGACGAGCTGACCAACGTCAACGGCGTGATGGATGCCTACCTGTCGGCCGAGCGCGGGCCCGAGGTCGCGGCCTACATCAAGAGCTTCAAGGACCGCTTCAAGATCGATCCCGACCCGTTCGGTTCCTGCTACTATGACGGCGCCTGGATCCTGAAGGGCATCCTCGACAAGGTCGGCCCGGACCGCGTCAAGATCCGCGACGCGCTGAAGGCGGTGAAGGGCTACAAGGGTATCACCAACACCTTCACCACCGACGCCGACGGCAACATGGTCCATTCGCTGGCCGTCTTCGGCATCAAGCCCGGCACCCGCGACCCGGTCTTCATCCGCACCATCTCCGCCGCCTGACGCTTCGCCCGGGCCCGGCCGCCAGGCCGGGCCCGTCCTGCATCGAGGGGGAGCGGGGCCTTGTCGCAACAGCTGGTGCAGCTCATCGTCAGCGGGCTTGCCGTGGGGTCGGTCTATGCCCTGGTCGGGCTTGCCTTCATCATGGTCAACGAGGCCACCGGGGTGGTGAACTTCGCCACCGGCCAGATGGTCGCGATCGGCTGCTTCCTGTCGGTCACCACCGGCATCCAGATGGGCCTGCCGCTGGCGGCCGCCTATCCGGCGGCCCTGGCCGGGATGGCGCTGTTCGGCATCGTCTTCTATGCCGTCGTCTTCCGCCCGCTGCAGGACCGGCCGGTGGTCACCGTCATCATCGGCACGGTGATGATCGGCATCGTCATCCAGAATTCCGCCCTGATCACCTGGGGCTCGGTGCCGTTCCGGCCGCGCTCGCCCTTCGGCCGCCAGGTGGTCGACGTGTTCGGCGCCGCCATCTCGGCCCATGCGCTGTTCGTCATCGCCGTGTCGTTCCTGATGATCGGGCTGCTCTACGCCTTCATCTACCGCACCGCGATCGGCGCCCGGATGCGCGCCGTCGCCCAGGACCGCGACGCGGCCCGCCTGATGGGCATCGGCGTCGACCGCATGTTCGTGCTGACCTGGGTCATCGCCGGCCTCCTGACCGGCACCGCCGGCATCCTGGTCGGGCCGATGTGGTTCGCCGACGTCAACATGGGCGACCCGATCGCCCTCAAGGCCTTCGCCGCGATCATCATCGGCGGCTTCTCCAGCGTGCCCGGCGCCATCGTCGGCGGCGTCCTGGTCGGCCTGGCCGAGATGCTGGGCGCCGCCTACATCTCGTCGGCCTACAAGGACGGGCTGGTCTTCCTCGTCATGATCCTGTTCCTGCTGGTCCGCCCGCAGGGGATCTTCGGCGAGCGCATCGGGCAGCGCGCATGACCTGCCCAATCCGCGCCCCGACGGCGCATTGGCCATCCGCCGTTGCGCCCCTCGACCAGGCTCGGGGTGAGGGAATTTCCTTCCTCCACAAGCCGCTGTGCCGGGGGAGACGTCCCTCATCCCGAGCCTGGTCGAGGGACGCTGCGACCGGGGGGCAACGCCCCGTGCCGTGCGCTCGCCCCATCGCAGAAGGGGCGTTTCCAGCATGAAGCCCGGGCGTAACCACCTCGCCGTCGCGGCCGCCGCGCTCGCCTTCCTGCTGGCGCTGGTCCTGCCGGCCCTGGTCAGCGGCTACGGCATCCGCATCCTCAACCTCGCCCTGATCTCGGCCATCGCCGTCATCGGCCTCAACTTCGCCTTCGGCTATGCCGGGCTGATCACGCTCGCCCAGGCCGGCTTCGTCGGCTGCGGGGCCTACCTGACCGCGATCCTCTCGACCGCGGTCGGTCTGTCGCCCTGGCTGTCGATCCCCGCCGCGGTGGTCGGCACCGGCCTGATCTCGGTCGTGGTCGGCCTGCCGATGCTGCGGCTGAAGGGCCACTACCTCGCGCTGGCGACGCTCGGCTTCAACGTCTCCTTCGTCATCGTCGCCACCAACTGGAAGTCGGTGATGGGCGGCACCGACGGCATCTCCGGCATCCCGTCGCTGGCCCTGCCCGGCCTGTCGGTGGCGACCGACCACCGCTACTATTACGTCCTGTGGCTGGCCCTGGCGGCCGCCGCCTGGATCGCCTGGCGCATCCGCTATTCCCATATCGGGCTGGCGATGATCGCGGTGCGCGACGACGAGATCGCGACCGGTGCCGCCTCGGTCGGCGTCACCCGGATCAAGGTCCAGGCGTTCGCCCTGTCGGCCATCTATGCCGGGCTCGCCGGGGCGCTGTTCGCGCACATGACCAACTTCGTCGCGCCCGAGGACTTCGCGCTCGGCCATTCCATCATCTACCTCGCCATGCTGATCATCGGCGGCGAGGGCTCGATCCTGGGCGCCATCGCCGGCGCCGTCATCGTCACCTTCATGCCGGAGCTGATGCGCGACCTGGGGCAGGCCTACATGATCGTCTTCGGCGGGCTGATGCTGCTGATCCTGATATTCCTGCCCAAGGGGCTGCTGAGCCTGGCCGGGATGGTCGGGCGCCGGCTCGGGATCGCCGGCCGATGACGGCGATCCTGACCGTCGAGGCCCTGTCGAAGAACTTCGGCGGGGTGCGGGCCGTGCAGGCGGTGTCGCTGGAGGTGCCGGCCGGAATGGTCTTCTCGGTCATCGGCCCGAACGGCGCCGGCAAGACGACGCTGATCAACGTCATGACCGGCATCCTGCCGTCGTCGGGCGGCCGGGTGCGGTTCGGCGCCCGCGACATCACCGACGCGCCGGCCCATCTGGTGGCCGCCGCCGGCATGGTCCGCACCTTCCAGAACGGCCGCCTGTTCCATCGCCTGACGGTGATGGAGAACGTCCTGGTCGGCGCCCACCACCGGCTGCCGCAATCCATCTGGTCGGCGATCGCCGGCGGCACCGCCCGGCGCCGCATGGGCGAGATCCGCGGCCGCGCCCGCGACCTGCTGCGCACGCTGGGCCTCCTCGACGATGCCGAGCGGCTGGTGGGCGCCCTGCCCTACGGCCGCCAGCGCATGGTGGAGATCGCCCGCGCCCTGGTGTCGGAGCCGAAGCTGCTGCTGCTCGACGAGCCGGCGGCCGGGCTCAACTCGGGCGAGGTGGAGCGGCTGCGCGAGATCCTGCAGGGGCTGCGCAGCCAGGGCCTGACCCTGCTGCTGGTCGAGCACAACATGGGCCTGGTGATGCGCGTCGCCGACCGCATCGCCGTCATCAGCTTCGGCGAGAAGATCGCCGAGGGCACCCCGGCCGAGGTCCGCGCCGACCCCAAGGTGCTGGAAGCCTATCTCGGCCACGGATACCGCCATGCTGAAGATTGACGGGCTGACGGTCGCCTACGGGGCGATCGAGGCGCTGCACGGCATCTCGCTGGAGGTGGCCCAGGGCGAGGTGGTGGCCCTGCTGGGCGCCAACGGCGCCGGCAAGACCACGCTGCTCCGCACCATCTCGGGCCTGCTGCGGCCGAAGTCGGGCGAGGTCCGCTTCGAGGGCGAGGCGCTCGGCCGCGGCTCGGCCGAGAGCCGGGTCAAGCGCGGCATCGCCCATGTGCCGGAGGGCCGGCGCATCTTCCCCGGCCTGACGGTGATGGAGAACCTCGACGTTGCCACCACCATCTGGCGTCGCCGCGGCATGAGCTCGGCCGAGGACCTGGCCACCGTCTTCGCGCTCTTCCCCCGCCTGCAGGAGCGCGCCCGCCAGCTCGGCTGGTCCCTGTCGGGCGGCGAGCAGCAGATGCTGGCGATCGGCCGCGCCCTGATGGCCCGGCCCAAGATGCTGCTGCTGGACGAGCCCTCGCTCGGCCTGGCGCCGCGCCTGTCGGAAGAGGTCTACCGGCGCATCGCCGACATCAACGCCAAGGGCGTGACCGTGCTGCTGGTGGAGCAGAACACGGTCCTGGCGCTGGAGGTGGCGCACCGCGCCTACGTCATCGAGAACGGCCATATCGTGCTCGACGGGCCGGCCCGCGACCTGGCCCGGCACCCGCGGGTGCGCGAGGCCTATCTGGGAGCCTGAACCATGCCGGACAGCGGAACCCAGCCGGATATCGAAAAGGAGCGGGGCGGCGTCGCCGCCATCGACCTGTCGCCGGTGCTGGCCGGCCGGCCCGGTGCGGCGGCCGAGGCCGGCCGCGCCATCGACCGCGCCTGCCGCGAGACGGGCTTCCTCACCATCGTCGGCCATGGCGTGCCGCAGGCGCTGATCCTGGAGACCCGGCGCCAGGCCAACGCCTTCTTCGACCTGCCCGCCGCCGAGAAGGGGCTGGTCGCGAGAGCGGCACCCGCCTTCAACCGCGGCTGGGGGGCGGTCGGCGGGGAGAGCCTGGGCAAGACCCTGGGGGCGGCCGTGCCGCCTGACTACAAGGAATACCTGTCGATCGGGCCGGTCGACACCGACGACGACCCCTATTTCCACCGGCCGGAGGCCTTTCCCCACTTCGCCGCCAACCGCTGGCCGGATGCGCCGGCCGGCCTGCGGCCCGCCTTCACCGACTATTTCCGGGCGATGGAACGGCTGGCGGCCGACCTGATGGGCCTCTTCGCGGTGGCGCTCGACCTGTCGCCCGGCTTCTTCGCCGACAAGATCGACCGGCAATGCGGCAGCCTGCGCGTCATCAACTACCCGGCCCAGACCGACGGGCCCGAGGATGGGCAGCTGCGGGCCGGCGCCCACACCGACTATGGCAGCCTGACCATCCTGCACACCGAGGACCGGCCGGGCGGGCTGCAGGTGCGCCGGACGGACGGAAGCTGGATCGACGTGCGGCCCACGCCCGACAGCTTCGTCGTCAACATCGGCGACCTGATGGCGATGTGGACCAACGATCGCTGGGTGTCGACCCTGCACCGGGTCGGCAACCCGCCGCGCGCGGACGCCGCCGCCAGCCGGCGCCTCAGCCTCGTCTTCTTCCACCAGCCGAACTACGATGCGCTGATCGAGTGCCTGCCGAGCTGCCTTGCCCCCGGCGCCACGCCGCGGCACCCGCCGATCACGTCGGGCGCCCACCGCCTCCTCAAGCTGAACAAGGCGAATGACTACTGAAACGGGCTGGCAGGTCGGCATCGACATCGGCGGCACCTTCACCGACCTGGTGGCGCTGCACCCCGCGACCGGCGAGGTGCGCGCGATCAAGGTCCCGACCCAGCGCAACGACCCGGTCGCCAGCATCGAGGCCGCACTCGCCGCCGCGGGGCTGGCGGCGGACGCGGTCGAGGACCTGATCCACGGCACCACGCTGGTCACCAACGCCATCGTCGAGGACCGGGTCGAGCCGGTGGCGCTGGTCGCCACCCGCGGCTTCGAGGACGTGCTGGATATCGGCCGCGCCGGGCGCCAGAACCTCTATCGCCTCGACGTCGTGCCGCGCCGCGCGGCGCAGGTGCCGCCGGAGCGCCGGGTCGGCCTGGCGGAGCGGGTCGACCATGCGGGGCAGCCGGTCCTGGTGCCCGACGCCGCGGCGATCGCCGACGCCGTCGCCCGGATCCGCGCGACCGGGGTCGAGAGCGTCGCCGTCTCGCTGCTGCACGCCTACGCCAACGCCGACCATGAGCGGGCGATCGCCGAGGCGCTGCGCGACCAGGTGCCGTTCCTGTCCCTGTCGCACGAGGTCAACCCCGAGACGCGCGAGTTCGAGCGCACCGCCGCCACCGTGCTCAACGCCTCGGTGATGCCGATCGCCGCCCGCTACCTCGACCGGCTGCAGCGCGAGGTGCGGGGCGCCCGCCTGCACGTCATGCATTCGGCGGGCGGCATGGCCTCGCCCGCCGCCGCCGCCCGGCGGCCGCTGGCCATGGCCCTGTCGGGGCCGGCCGCGGGGATCGCGGCCGCCGCCCATGTCGCCCGCGACCTCGGGCTCGACCGGGTGCTGAGCTTCGACATGGGCGGCACCACCACCGACGTCTGCCTGATCGTCGGCGGCGCGGCGGAGATATCGACCGATTCCAAGCTGGCCGGCCGGCCGGTGCGCCAGCCGATGGTCGCCGTCGAATCGATCGGGGCCGGCGGCGGCTCGCTGGTGACGCTCGGCACCGGCGGCCTGTCGATCGGGCCGGAGAGTGCCGGCGCGGAGCCCGGCCCCGCCGCCTACGGCCGCGGCGGCACCCGGCCGACGGTGACCGACGCCAACGCCGTCCTGGGCTATCTCGACCCGGCGCGGCGGCTGGGCGGCGCCATCACGCTCGACGTCGCCGCCGCGGAGGCGGCGCTGAAGCCGGTCGCCGACCGCCTCGGCACCGGGGTGATCGAGCTGGCGCTCGGCGTCCAGCGGGTCGCCAACGCCGCCATGGTGCGGGCGCTGGCCCGGGTCACGGTCGAGCGCGGGGTCGACGGCCGGCACTGCACCCTGCTCGCCTTCGGCGGCGCCGGGCCGATGCATGCCGCGCGGCTGGCGCGGGAGTTCGGCATCACGGAGATCGTGGTGCCGCGCTTCTCGTCCGGCTTCTCCGCACTCGGCTGCATCGTCGCCGACATGAGCTACACCCAACAGCAGGCGGTCCGCCTGCTGAGCCAGTCCTGGGACGGCGAGCGCTTCCAGGCCCTGCACGATCGCATGCTGGCGACCCTGACCCAGCCCCTCATCGACCAGGGCCATGGCGGCGACACGGTTGCCGTGGAACGCACCGCGCTCGTCCGCTATGTCGGCCAGAGCTACGCGGTCGAGGTGCCGTTCGCCCTGCCGCTCGACCTCGACCGGCTGGGGCAGGACTTCCGCCGCCGCCATGGCGAGATCTACGGCTACGCCACCGACGAGCATTGGGAGATGCAGAGCCTGCGCATGCGGGCGACGGTCGCGCGCCACACCCGGATGGGCCCGGCCGCGACGGCCGGCGAGGCGCCGCAGCCGACCAGCGTCGCCCCCTGCTGGTTCGAGGCGGCCGCCCCCCACCCGACCCCGCGCTACGACCGCGACCGGCTGCCGACCGGCTGGCAACTGGCCGGCCCGGCGATCGTCGAGGACGCCTGGTCGACCATCGTCGTCCCGCCCGGCCACACCGTCCGCACCGACGCCATGGGCCATCTCTGGATCCGCGAGGACGCCCCATGACGAACATGGTCGACCCTTTCACGGTCGAGGTCATCCGCCACGCCCTGACCGCGGCGGCCGAGGAGATGTCCTTCGTCGTCATGCGCTCGGCCCGCTCGCCGCTCCTGCGCGAGGCGGGCGACCTGTCCTCGGCCCTCACCGACCACAAGGGCGACCTGATCGCCCAGGGCCGCGACATCCCGATCCACCTGGGCGTGATGAGCTTCACGGTGAAGAAGTTCCTGGAGCGGGTCCCGGCGGCGCGCCTGCTGCCGGGCGACGTCTGGTTCCTCAACCTGCCCGAGGTCGGCGGCAACCATCTGCCGGACGTGAAGGCGATCCGGCCGATCTTCCTGGAGGGGCGGCTCTTCGCCTTCGCCGTCAGCCTCGCCCATTGGGGGGACATCGGCGGGGCCTGGGCCGGCAGCTACTTCGCCGCCGCGACCGAGACCTGGCAGGAGGGCGTGCGCATCCCGCCGCTGCGCGTCGTCACCGCCGACGGGGTCGACCAGGAGAAGCGCGACTTCCTGCTCGCCAACATCCGCGGGCCGGCCGAGCGCGAGGGCGACCTGCTGGCCCAGGTGGCGGCCACCCGCGCGGCCGAGATCCGCCTGCACCGGCTGGGCGCGGAGCATGGCGCCGCCACCATCCGCGCCGCGCTCGACCGGCTCGACGATCTGTCGGAGGCGCAGATGCGCGAGGCCATCTCCGGCTTGCCGGACGGCATCTACCGGGGCGAGGACTTCCTCGACGATGACGGGCCGGGCGGGCAGCCGGCGGCGATCCGGGTGACCGTGGAGATCGCGGGCGACCGCGCGCACTTCGATTTCTCCGCCACCGACGACGCGGTCGCGGGGCCGCTCAACACCACCCCCTTCGTCGCCATGGCCGCCGTCTACTACGCCATCAAGGCGGTGGCCGGGCCGGAGATCCAGCCCAACGGCGGCTGCTACCGCGCGCTGGAGGTCACCACCCGCCCCGGCTCGATCCTGGAGCCCGGCATCGACAAGCCGGTGGTCGGCGGCAACCACGAGACCTCGCAGCGCGCGGTCGACGCGATCATGCGCGCCTTCGAGCAGGCGGTGCCCGAGCGGCTGACCGCCGGCGGCTCCACCACCGCCGGACTGCTGATCTTCGGCGGGCCGCGCCGCGACGGCGCCATCGGCACCTTCTACGAGACCCATGGCGGCGGCGAAGGGGCGCGGGCGGAGCGCGACGGCGCCCCGGTCGTGCGCGTGCACCTGACCAACACCATGAACACGCCGGTCGAGATCGTCGAGGCGGAGTACCGGATCCGGGTCGACGAGCAGCGGCTGCGGCGCGGCTCGGGCGGCGCCGGCCGCCATCGCGGCGGCGACGGCATGGTGCGCGCCTACACGGTGCTGGACCATGGCCTGTCGCTCACCACCATGTTCGAGCGCCGTGTCGTCCCGCCCTACGGCCTGCAGGGCGGCGAGCCCGGCCTGCCCTTCCGGGTGACGCTCCATGCCGCCGACGGCGCCAGCCGCGAGCTGACCGGCAAGGAAAACCTGCGGCTCGCCCTGGGCGACCGGGTGGTGATGGAGACCTCGGGCGGCGGCGGCTACGGGCGGGCGTGACCCTGCCCGGGCGCCCGGCATCCGCAAGAATTTCCGCGGGGCCCGCACCAGGAAAGCAGGATGTCGACAATAGCCGGCATCGGACCGATCCGCGCTTGACCGTCACCGCACAATTCCAGAAAGATTAACGCACCGTAATCCCCGGACTTCCGGTGAATGGTTGCGGCAATAGTGCGACCACGGATGCCCAAGGCTGCCGTCGGCGCCGAAATTAGGCGCGCTCCAGGCGACGCCTCGGGAGGAAGACATGGTGGCCTACTCGACAAGAGTGGCTGGATTGGGCGTGGCCGCCCTTCTGGCATTTTCGTTCGGTGGCAGCGCGGCCTGGGCACAGGCCAAGAACCTCGTCATGGGCAACGTCAACCCGCCCAAGCATGGGACTTCGGTCGCCGCCCAGCATTTCATCGACAAGCTGGCCGAACTGTCCGGCGGCAAGATCAAGGTGGATCATCACCATTCGGGCGCACTCGGCGGCGAGCGCGAGGTCGCGCAGCAGATCCAGCTGGGCGCGGTCGATTTCGGGCCGATCACCACCGCCCCGCTGTCGACGCTGATTCCCGAACTCTCGGTGTTCCAGCTGCCTTACATCTTCCGGGACTACGACCACCTGTTCAAGACGCTCGACGGCAGCGACACGGTGGTGAAGTACTACGAGGGCGTGCTCGACAAGCGCGGTCTGAAGCTGGTCGGCTTCATCGCCGCCGGCTATCGCGGCATCTATGGCCACCACGCGATCAACGGCCTGGCCGACGTGAAGGGCAAGAAGATCCGGGTCCAGGAGGACAAGATCCTGGTCGCCACCTTCAAGGCGCTGGGCATGATCTCGACCCCGATCGCCTTCCCCGAGGTGGCGACCGCCCTCCAGACCAAGGTCATCGAGTTCGCCGAGGGCGGGGTCAACACGTTCTACCACAACAAGTTCTACGACATCGTCAAGTACGTGGCCGACGTCCGCCACACCCACCAGGCGGTCGCCCTGATCATGTCCAAGGGCAGCTGGGCCAAGCAGGACGCGGCCGGCCAGAAGGCGATCCAGGACGCCTGGGCCTCGACCCGCACCTTCAATCGCCAGTTCATCCTGGATGAGGACAAGTCGATCCAGGACAATGTGCGCGCCAAGGGCGTGACCATCACCAAGCCGGACGCAGCGCCCTTCCGGGCGGCGACGACCAGCGTCTACGAGGAGTTCTACGCGACCCCGGCCGGCAAGGACGCACGCAAGATCGTCGACCACATCCTGGCCGTGAAGTAGACCGATGGCGCATGGGCATGGAGACGGCGGGTCCGGGGAGGACCCGCCCCCGGGCCTCCTCGGCCGCGCCTATGAAGGTCTCGGCCATCTGGGCGGGCTCATCCTCGCCGTCATGACCGTGTCCGTATTCGTCCAGGTGGTCGCCCGCTATGCCGGGGCGACGGTAATGGACGGGCTCGAGGAGGTGCCGCGCTACCTCTTCATCTGGCTGGTGATGATCGGCGCCGCGGCGGCGATGTGGCGCAACGAGCACACGGTGCTGGACTATTTCGTCAAGCTGCTCGGCCCGCGCGGCCAGGCGATCGCGCGCATCGTCTCGCTCTCCGCCTGCATCGGCGTCTTCGTCTACCTGATCCAGCTGAGCTGGACCCTGGTCCCCAACGCCCAGTACCAGACGAGCGCCGGTCTCGGCCTGCCGCTCGGCTATGTGTTCGTCGCCGTGCCCATCGGTTCCGTCCTCATCATCGTGCCGATGATCCGCCAACTCGTCGGAGCCGTGAGGGCGCTATGGCCGAAACACTCCTGATCTTCTTCGTCATCTTCCTGGTCCTGGGCGCGCCGATCAGCATCTCGCTCGGCATCGGCGCCTTCGGGGCGGCGATGTTCTTTCCGGCCCTCAACCCGATCATCGTGCCGACCCGCTTCGTCGGCCTTCTGTCGGACTCCTACCTGCTGCTGGCCGCGCCCTTGTTCATCCTGGCCGGCAACATCGCCGCCCGCGGCGGGGTCGCCCGGGTGATCATCGACCTGGCGACGGCGGTGGTCGGGCGGTTCCGCGGCGGGCTCGCGTATGTCAACGTCGCCGACAGCATGGTCTTCGGCGGCATCTCGGGCTCGGCCGTGGCCGACGTGGCGGCCCTCGGCACGTTCCTCATCCCGCAGATGGAGCGCAAGGGCTACGACCGCGACTTCGCCACCGCGCTGACCGTGGCGACCGCGGTGGTGGCACCGATCATTCCGCCGTCCATCATCGCCGTCATCTATGCCTGGATGTCGGACCAGTCGGTCGCCGCCATGTTCGCGGCCGGGGTCATTCCGGGCCTGCTGGTCGGCCTCGGCATGGCCGTGCCGGTGTTCGTGATCTCCAGGAAGCGCAACTACCCGCGCGAGAAGCCGCCGACGATGCGGGAGTTCCTGCGCGTCCTGTGGGCGGCGACGCCGGCCCTGATGATCCCGATCATCATCATGGGCGGGATCCTGTTCGGCCTCTTCACCCCGACCGAGGCCGCCGCGGTCGCGGCCGTCTATGCCCTGATCGTGCCGCCGCTCTTCTACCGCCAGCCGGCCTGGCGGGAGCTGCCGGCGATCTTCGCCGATTCCGCCCGCCTATCGGGGGTCATCGGCCTGATCATCGGCTTCGTCGGCGCCTTCGGCTGGGTCCTCACCTATTCCAAGTTCCCGTTCATGGTCGCCGAGGCGATCTCCCAGATCGCCCCGCACTGGTTCGTCTTCATCATCATCGTGATCTTCCTCTACCTGATCCTCGGCACCTTCCTGACCCCGTCGGAGATCATCCTGGTAACGGTGCCGGTGCTGCTGCCGGTGGCGGAGGCGCTGGGCGTCCACCCGATCCATTTCGGCCTGGTCTGCGTCATCGCCTCGGCGATCGGCCACGTCACGCCGCCGGTCGGGCTCTGTCTCTTCGTCGGCATGGCGGTCAGCGGGCTACCCATGGAGAAGCTCGTCCCGCCGCTGCTGCCCTTCATCGCTGCGATCGTGGCGGTGCTGCTGCTGCTGGCGGTGTTCCCGGAGGTAACCCTGTTCCTGCCGCGCCTGCTGGGCTTCATCACATAGGCGAACGGCCGCCGGGGGATTGCCCCCGGCGGCCAATTGCGCATGTAGCGCAATCGCAGCTGCCCGATCTGCGGTGCGTGATGACGGAAAGGGCCATTCCTGTTTGGAATTAGGTTGATGGCCTGCTTGAGGCCTTGATGGGCCAGCTTGTCGAGGGCGATGAACATCAGAGCGAGCTCTTGCCCGAGGCCGGCGGCGACTTGATCAGCAGATACTACTCGCCCCGCTTCTCGAACGCGCGCTCCTGCATCGGCCGCATGCCGAACTCGTTGGCTTTGGTTGAGCTGCCGTTCGAAGCATAAGTGACCGAGACGGAGGGCACGGATCTGATTTCATGGCTCATACCCGCTGCTCCTTGCGCAATTCCTCCGCAGTGACGAGCACGGGCTTGCCGTCCTTCACGATAACGATCTCCGTGTTGGTCTGGATCGCGGTTTTGCGAGCCATTTCCGCCGCGCGGCGCATGGCCGCCAGAGAAGCGCGCAGGTCGGGGTTCTTCGCCTGGGATAATTCCTTCTGCTTCATGCGTTCTCACCCCATTCCAGCATCACGGGTTCAGCCCCGGCATTATCGTACAAGGCCCAATCGTCCACTGCCTGTCTGTAGCGCTTCTCGAAGTTGTCCCAGCCCATGGCAAAGCGGCGGCGGATGACGGGTTCCGGGATGTCGTGGCCGCCTTGGCGCACGCGCGCCGCCACGCGCGCCATAGCGGTTTCCGCATTGGGCAGCGTCAAAAAGAACAGGCTCACCCGGTAACCCTGCGCGCGCCACGCCGCTATATGGCGGAGATAGACAAGGCCCGACAGCGTGGTCTCGAAAGCGAAGCTCTCGCCGCGTCGCGCGCATTGCTCGATCTCTTCCAGCATCAAGCGCCCGGCCTTGAGCGCGGCGGTTTCCGGCGCGAAGGGCGCAAGCCCGGCGGCGATCAGGTCCGCATTGATAAAGCGGGGAAGCTGCGCCTCCGCCGGCAGGAATGAGCGGGCGAACGTCGTTTTCCCCGCGCCGTTGGGGCCTGCGATAATGATGATCTTCTTGAGCGGCGACAGGGCACTCATGCTGATGCCCGGCGCAAGCCCGTGTCGCCGGTAATGCCACGGCGGCCACGGACGATCCGGGTAACCCGGCTTGGCGGCACCGCGATCATGCGCGGCAGCTCGGCCGGGCTTACGCCAAGCTCTGCCAGCTCATCGACGAGAACCGGACCCGGGTGGATCGCATGACGCTTCATGTCCCCCCTCCCGGGTGGCAATCGACGATCTCGACTTTCGACGGGGCGACGGTGCCGGGCGGCCCGTCGTGCAGATCCGATAGCCGCCTCCGATGATCTTCGTCAACCTGCACGACAGCCCGTCACGCCAGCCCGGAAAGCCGAAGGGCCGCCGGGGTCTCCCCCGGCGGCCCTCGCGCTTCGGGAACCTCCCCGCCTACCCGCGGAACTGCCGGCGGTCGCCGGCGCGCAGCCACAGGCGCAGGAGGTGGCGGCGCTTCTCCGGCTCGTCGAAGTCGACGTAGGGGGTGCGGCCGTGGACGATGAAGCGGTTGTTCAGGATCTGCATCTGCCCCGGCTCCATGAAGAAGTCGTGGCGGTGGGCCGGGTCGCCGAGGAAGCCGTCCATGACGTCGACCGCCTGCACGCCCTCGTTGTCCAGCACCTGGCCGGTCTTGGCGTAGCCGCGGCGGATCACCCGGGCGTTGAAGCGGATGCGCAGGCCGCCGTCGGGCTCGGTGCCGAAGATCGGGTACCAGTTGGTCTTGCCGGCGTTGGCGGCCTGGTATTCCTGGTGGTGGCGGTAGAACGGCTTGTAGAGCCGGTCGAGCAGCTCGGGATGCTCGGCCGCGAAGTAGTCGCGGGCCGCATACGCGCTCGACAGCGAGCTCTTGCCGCCGGACCTGGCGGTGTTGAGGCAGAGCAGGCTGATGTAGTTGGGCGGCGCCTCGCCCATCGAGCTGTCATTGTGCATGTCCAGCCCCTCCGGCGTCAGCGCGGTGCGCGTCTCGCCGGTGTAGGGCTGCCCGTCATGGCGCACGTCGTAGATCATCGTGCCGGGCCAGTCCTGGGCGACCGGCGGCTCCAGCAGGCTGCCGAGCAGCCAGTAGACGTCGGTCAACTCGCGCTTGCTCCAGCGCCCGACCGGCATGCGGTCGAGGATGACGAAGCCGAGCCCGTGGTCGAGGCGCTGCTTGATGCCGGCCATCCAGCGCCGGCAGGCGGACATCTCGAAATGCTCCGGCACCAGGATCAGGGTCGGCACCGGGGCCTTGCGCTGCTCCTCGACGATGGCGTCGAGCTCGGCCAGGCAGTCGGCCGGCAGGCCGACCACGAACTCGTCGTCACGGAGCTGCGGGCCGAGCCAGGCGCGCGGCGACGCGGCGGCCATGGCGGGTGGCACGCGCGAGGCGGCCGGCGAAAAGGTGGCGAGGTTCGTCGACATGGCGGATGGGGCTCCAACCGAGAAAAGCGACAGGGAACGAGTAGGCAACCCCGGGCCGCCGCAGGTCAAGCGCGAACAGCACCGCGGCCAATCCTGGGCCCGCCGGCCGATTTTCACATGGTGGAACGGGGCGGCGGGCGGCTCACACCTTCTCGAAGTCGATCCGCTCGGCGACCGGCAGCCCCTGGAGGAAGCGGCGCAGGCAGTCGAGCCCCATCTCGGTGGCGCCGAGGCGCACCCATTCGCGCCCGCCCAGGACCCGGGCCTCGCGCGTCTCCACCCGCTCGCCGGCGGCGATGGCGATGTGGATGGTGCCGCCCAGGTCCATGCGGTCGCTGCCCTCGTCCAGGTCGACGATCACCGCCAGCGCGTGGCTGGCCCCGCTCGCCTCCCGCAGGGCCCGGGCGACCGCGACCGCCGTCCCGTCGGTGCCAGGTGCGAGGCCGACCGCGGCGCCGAGCTGGTCGGCCGCGCGGGCCGCGACCGACCGGGCGAAGATCCGCTCGGCGCCGGGCAGCGGCGCGATGCGGGCGGCGATCTGCCCGCCGGTGAAGGTCTCGGCCACCGCCAGGGTGCCGCCCGCCGCCAGCAGGCCGCCCAGCACCTCGCCCTCCAGCGTACGGTCGTCCTCGGCGACGATGAAGTTGCCGAGGCGCGCGCGCACCGCCTCGGTCACCGGCGCCAGCGTCCGCTCGACCTCGTCCATGTCGGCGCCGCGCACGGTGATCTTGGTCTCGAGCTGCGGATAGTGGGCCCGGAAGCCGAGCTTGACGGCACCGGCCGGGGCCAGCTCCTCCAGCCCGGCCAGCAGGGCGTCGGCACGGGATTCGCCGATGCCATAGGAATGGAAGCGCTTCAGGTGGATGACCGTCTGGATGCCGCTCTTCGCCAGCAGGCGGGGGATGATCTGCTCCTCCAGCATCCGGCGCAGCTCGCGCGGCACGCCCGGGGTGAAGAAGAAGCGGGCGCCGCCGATGTCGAGCGCGAAGCCGCAGGCGGTGCCGATTGGGTTGTCGAGGATCTCGGCGGTCGACGGCAGCATCGCCTGCTTGCGGTTGTTGGGCGGCATGATGCGGCTGCGGCGCTGGAAATAGCTTTCCATGGTCGCCAGCCACTCCTCGTTCAGCACCAGCTCGACCCCGGCCGCGCGCGCCGCCATCTCCTGCGACAGGTCGTCGACGGTCGGGCCCAGCCCGCCATTGACGATCACCGCGTCGGCCCGGCCCGCCGCCAGGCGGAACGCCTCCAGCAGCGCCTCGCGGTCGTCGCCCACGGTCGTGCCCCAGACGACCTGGAGGCCGAAATCCTCCAGCTTCTGGCTCATGTAGCTGAAGTTGCTGTTGATGATCTTCCCGGTGAGGACTTCGTCGCCGGTGCAGAGGATCTCGATGCGCATTGGAGCGGGCCCCAGGATTCGGTTGGGTTCGGTGGGATTCGGGTCAGGCGGCGCGGGTCAGGCAGCGGTCGGGGCCGGCAGGAGCTCGCGGGCGAGCAGTTCGTAGCTGCGGTGGCGCACCGCCTCGTCATGGGCCCAGGTGACGATCGCCATCTCCTGGAGGTCGAGGCGGGCGGCCAGCTCGCGGATGCGCCCGGCCACCACGGGCGCGGTGCCGACGAAGGCGTCGCGCCGCATCTGCTCGATCCGCATCCGCTCGGGCTCGGTGAAGGGATGGGCGGCCGCTTCGTCCGGCACCTCGAGCGGCCCGTAGATGCCGCGGTCGCGGAACAGCCGCCACTTGGCCCGGGACGAGAAATGGCGCTGCGCCTCGGCCTCCGTGTCGGCCGCCAGCGCCCAGACGCAGATGCCGGCCTTCGGCTCCGGATGGCGCGGGCTCGGCCGGTAGGTGGCGCGATAGATGTCGAGCGCCTGCTGGCCACCCTGCCCGTCGGTGAAGAACCAGGCGAAGCTGTAGGGCAGGCCGAAATGGGCCGCGACCCGGGCCCCGAAGTCAGAGCTGCCGAGGATCCACATCTCGGGCACCGTCTCGCCCTGGGGATAGGCCTGGACGACGCGGAAGGGATGGTTCTCCGGCAGGGGCTCGGCCGCCAGCCAGGCCAGCAGGTCGCGCACGTCGCTTGGGAACTGGTCCGGCCGCTCGTTGGCGAGCGGGTTGAGCGCGAAGGCGGTGCGCCCGTCCGACCCCGGCGCCCGGCCGAGGCCGATGTCGATGCGGCCCGGCGCGATCGCGTCCAGCACGCGGAACTGCTCGGCCACCTTGTAGGGCGAATAGTGCGGCAGCATCACCCCGGCGCTGCCGACGCGGATGCGCGTCGTGGTGGCGGCAATGGCGGCGATCAGGATCTCCGGCGCGGAGCCGACGATGGTCGGGTGGTTGTGGTGCTCGGACACCCAGAAGCGGGCATAGCCGAGCGCCTCGCAATGGCGGGCGAGCGCGATGGTGTCGCGGATCGCCTGGCCCTGCGGCCGGCCGGCGGCCGCGATCGACTGATCGAGGATGGAAAGGGCGAGCGGCAAGGGAGGGCTCCCGGGAACGGGGCGGGGGGACGGAATGCCGCAGATCATACTCCGCCCGGCGGCGGTTGCACGCAGGCGCTTTCCCGCCCCCGTCAGCGGCGCGGATGGGCCTGGTAGCGGACCCGCTTCGCGGCCAGCGCATCGGCCAGGGCGGGGTCCGGGTCGCCCGCGTAGAGGGTGGCGGGCGCCCCCCCGACCAGATCCCCACCGCAGCTCGCGCGCGCCAGCCGCGCCGCGCCCAGCGCCGGGCCGACGGCAGCATTCACGGAGACCAGGATGGGCCGTCCGGTCGCCGCCGCCACCAGGTCGGCCCACAGCCGGCTGCGCGCCCCGCCGCCGACCAGGACCAGCGGCCCGGCGAGCGGCGCCCCGGTCGCCGCGAGCGCGTCCTGGCAGTCGGCGAGCGCCAGGGCCACGCCCTCCAGCACCGCCTGGACGAGGTGCAGCCGGCCGGTCGCAAAGGACAGGCCGGAGAAGGCGGCGAGCAGGCCGGGATCGTCGTGCGGCGTGCGCTCGCCGGCCAGGTACGGGGTGAAGACGGGCGTGTCCGCCGGCGCCAGGCGGGCCGCCTCGACCGCGGCGGCCAGCTGGCCGACATCGGGCGCGCCCACTATGTCCGCCACCCAGGCCAGGGCGGCGGCGGCGCTCAGGATCACCGCCTGCTGGCAGAAGAGGCCCGGCACGGCGTGGCGATGGGTGTGCATCCCCTGCCCGACCGACGACTGGAAGCCGCGGTTGGCGATGAAGTAGACCCCGGAGGTGCCGAGGCTGACGAAGGCGCCGCCATCCGCGACGATGCCCGCGCCGACCCCCCCGCACATGTTGTCGCCGCCGCCGCCCGCGATCGGCAGGCGGGGCGGCAGCGACCAGCGCCGGGCCAGCTCCGGCCGCAGGCGCCCGGCTGGTTCGGCGCTCTCGACCAGGCGCGGCAGCTGGTCGGCCCGGATGCCGCAGGCGTCCAGGATGGCCGGGTGCCAGGTGCCGGCCGCGGTATCCATCAGCAAAGTGGCCGACGCGTCGGCCCGGTCCGACGCCACCTCGCCCGACAGGCGCCAGCGGACGTAATCCTTGGGCAGCAGGATGTGGCGCGCCTGCTCCAGCACCCGGGGCTCATGCTTCGCCAGCCAGCGCAGCTTGGCGGCCGGGAAGCCCGGCATCGGCCGGCTGCCGGTGATCCGGGCGAAGCCCGGCACCGCGGCCTCCAGCGCATGCCCCTCGGCCGCCGCGCGCCCGTCGTTCCACAGGATCGCCGGGCGGATCGCCCGGCCCTGGCCGTCGAGGGCCGCCACGCCCAGCATCTGGCCGGACAGGCCGATCGCCCCGACCCGGCCCATGTCCGCCGGATGCGCCGCGGCGAGCCGGTCGAGGGCCGCCGCCGTCGCCCGCCACCAGGCGTCCGGGTCCTGCTCGGACCACAGCGGCCGCGGCCGGTTGACCGCAAGCGGCGCCGAGGCGTCGGCCACCACCCGGTCGCCATCATCCGCCAGCACCGCCTTGACCGAGGAGGTGCCGACGTCGATGCCGAGCCAGAGCGCGCCCGTCACGGCGCGCCGGCCATCCATGCCGTGAACGCGCCGCGCTCGGCCGGCGTTAGGTGCAGCCCGTGCTTGGTGCGTCGGTCGAGGATGTCGTCGGCTGCCTGGGCCCATTCGTGCGCCATCAGGTAGCGGGCCTCGCGCTCGTAGAGAAGGCCGCCGAAGTGCCGGCCGAGATCGGCCCTCGCGCCGGCATCGCCCAGCACGCGGCCGGCGCGGGTGCCGTAGAGCCGGGCCAGGTGGAGCGACAGGTCCGCCGGCAGCCACGGCCGGGCGGCGCGGAAGCCCGCCAGGAAGCGGTCGAAATCGGCATCTTCCATGTCGCCACCCGGTAGCGGTGCGCCCGCGGTCCAGGCCGGCCGGAGGCTGGGAAAGAAGGGCTCCAGGGTGCGCAGCGCATGCTCCGACAGCTTGCGGAAGGTGGTGATCTTGCCGCCGAAGGCCGACAGCAGCGGTGCCCCGCCCGCCGGGGCATCGAGGTCGAAGACATAGTCGCGGGTGACCGCGCTCGGGTTCTCCGCCGCATCGTCATAGAGCGGGCGCACGCCGGAATAGGCGTGGACGATGTCGGCGCGGGACAGGCCGCGGCGGAAATAGCGATTCACCACGTCCAGAAGATAATCGATCTCGCGCGCGTCGATCGCCACCGTTTCGGCCGGGCCCTCATGCGGGATGTCGGTGGTGCCGATCAGGCACAGGTCGCCCTCGTAGGGGTTGACGAAGATCACCCGGCGGTCGTGGTTCTGGAGCAGGAAGGCGTGCGGGCCGTCCCAGAACTTGGGCACGACGATGTGGCTGCCCTTGACCAGCCGGACGTTGCGGGCGGAGTTCAGCCCGGCGACGCGGCCGATCACGTCCTTGACCCAGGGTCCGGCGGCATTGACCAGCACCCGCGCCGTCACCCCGCGGCGCCCGCCCGGCCCTTCCAGCTCCGCCCGCCACAGCCCGCCCTCGCGCCGGGCGGAGATGCAGGCGGTGCGGGACAGGATCTGCGCGCCCCGCTCGGCGGCGTCGATCGCATTGAGGACGACGAGGCGCGCGTCGTCGACCCAGCAGTCGGAATACTCGAAGCCGATGCGCGGCGGGTCGGCCAGCGCCCGGCCCTCGGGCGCGCGGCGCAGGTCGAGGGTGCGGGTGCCGGGCAGGCGCTTGCGGCCGCCCAGATGGTCGTAGAGGAGGAGCCCGAGCCGCACCAGCCAGGCCGGCCGGGCGGACGCCGCGTGCGGCAGCACGAAGCGCATCGGCCAGATGATGTGCGGGGCGGCCGCCAGCAGCACCTCGCGCTCGATCAGCGCCTCGCGCACCAGGCGGAACTCGTAATATTCCAGGTAGCGCAGGCCGCCATGGACCAGCTTGCCGGAGCGCGAGCTGGTCCCCTGGCCGAGGTCGTCCTTCTCGCACAGGACGACCGACAGGCCGCGGCCGGCGGCGTCGCGGGCGATGCCGGCGCCGTTGACCCCGCCGCCCACCACCAGCAGGTCGACCGTATCCGACACCGCGGGCATCGCGCTCACGCCGACTTGCGGTCCTGCAGCCCGTAGGTGGCGAAGCTGCGGCGGGTGTCGGCGATCTGCCCGGCCGACAGCAGCACCGGCCCGCCGTCCAGCAGCAAGGCATGATAGTATTGCTTGGCGATCGTCTCCAGTTCGACCGCCAGCCACATCGCCTTGTCGAGGTTGCTGCCGATCGCGATCATGCCGTGGTTGGCGAGCAGGCAGCCGTTGCGCCCGTCCAGCGCCTTCAGCGCGTTGGCCGACAGCTCGGCCGTGCCGTAGGTCGCATAGTCCGCGCAGCGGATCTCGTCGCCGCCGAAGGCCGCGATCATGTAGTGGCACGAGGGGATCTCCCGGCGCGCGATCGCGAGCACGGTGGCGAAGGTCGAATGGGTGTGGACGACGGCGCCGGCATCCGGCCGGGCGCGCAGGATGTCGCGGTGGAAGCGCCATTCGGTCGACGGCTTCAGCGGGCCGTCCCAGGCACCGGTCTCGTCGGCCAGCGGCATGGCGGCGATCGCCTCCGGCGCCAGCTGCTCGTAGGGGGTGGCGCTGGGGGTGATCAGCATGCGGTCGCCCCAGCGCGCCGAGATGTTGCCGGACGTGCCCTGGTTGAAGCCCGAGGCATTCATCCACACGCACTTGTCGATGATCGCCTGGCGCAGGGCGCGCTCTTCGGAATCCATGAAATCTCTCCGGTGTCAGCAGGGTTGCAGGGGCGGCTCGCCGGCCAGGTAGCGGCGCACCTCGTCGGCCACCCGGGCGGCGGCATAGGCGACGGTGCGCAGCGAGGCGCCGGCGATGTGCGGGGTGAGCGTCACGTTGGGCAGCTTGAGCAGCGGCCAGTCGGCCGGCGGCGGCTCGATGCCGAACGTCTCCAGCATCGCGCCGCGCAGGTGGCCCGAGACGAGCGCGTCGTGCAGGGCGTCGTAGTCGACCAGGGGACCGCGCGCGGTGTTGACGAAGATCGCACCCGGGCGCATCCGCGCGAAGCGGGCGGCGTCCATCATCCCCGTCGTCTCCGGCGTCACCCGGGCGTGCAGCGAGACGACGTCCGACCCGGCCAGCAGCTCGTCCAGCAGGACCAGTTCGACCCCGGCCGCGCGGTCCGCGTTCGACAGGCGCGCATAGGGATCGGCCACCAGGGTGCGGCAGCCGAACGCGCGCAGCAGGCGCACCACGCGCGTCCCGACCTCGCCATAGCCGACGATGCCGACCGTCAGCTCCGACAGCTCGCGGCCGGTCACGTCGGCGCGGTAGAGGTCGCCGCGCCATTCGCCGCGGCGCAGGCTCTCGTGCCCGGCGCGGATCAGCCGGGTCTCGGCCAGGATGGCGCCGATCGTGAATTCCGCCACCGCGCTGGCGTTGCGGCCGGGCACGTTGACCACCCGCACCCCGCGCCGGCGGGCCGAGGCCAAGTCGATGTTGACCGGCCCGCCGCGCGACACCGCGACCAGGCGCAGGGCCGGCAGCGCCCCCATCATCGCGTCGGAAAGCGGCGCCAGGTGGGTCACCAGGATCTCCGCGTCGCCGACGAAGTCGACGATCTCGGCCGGCTCGCCCAGATATTCCCGCAGGCCCGCCAGGGCCGAGCCCGGCTCGGCGTTGCGCATCGGCACGTCCGGCCAGGCCAGGTCGACGGCCCGCGTCGCCAGCCCGTCGCCGCAGGCCGCCGCCAGCGCCGACCGGAAGGCCCGCGCCTCCATGAAGCGGTCGCCGACGATGGCGACGGTCGCCCGGATGTCGGCGCTAGGCATGGCCGCCGCGTTCCGCCTCGGCCGTGGCAAGGCGGCGCCACACGGGCGGCATCGCCCGCCGCGCCTCCTGGTAGGCCGGGAACAGGCGGCGGTAGGCCGCGACCAGTCCGGCGTCGGGCGCCAGCGGAGGGCCGAGATGGGGTCGCACCCAGCGGGCGGCGCATTCCTCCATGTCGCGATGGATGCCGAGGCAGACCGCGGCGATCATGGCCGCGCCCGCCGCACCGGCCTCCGCGCGCGTGCTGACGCGGACCGGCGCATCGAGGGCGGCGGCGAGCATCCCGCGCAGGACCCGGCTGCGCGCCGCCCCGCCCGACATGCGCACCTCGCGCGGCAGCGGCCCCATCGCCGCGTAGCAGTCGCGCGCGGCGAAGGCCAGGCCCTCGAACACCGCGCGCACCAGGTCGGCATGGCCGTGCCGGACCGACAGGCCGAAGAAGGCGGCGCTGGCACCGACATCGACGAACGGGCCGCGCTCGCCGCCGTCGGCGATGTAGGGATGGAAAAGCAGGGTGCCCGGGGCCGTCGTCTCCAGCAGCCGGTCGATGCCGGCCAGCAGGTCGGCGCGGTCGCGCCGGATGCCCTCGGCCGCCAGGACGCCGCCGATCAGGTCGAGCACCCAGTCGATGTTCAAGGTTGCCGCCAGGTTCGACTGCATCTGGGCATAGGTGCCGGGCACCGGAAAGGCGATCGTGTAGCCGGTCCGGTCGGACGACAGCGCGACGCGGTCGGCCCCGTCGACCCGGCGCATGTGCATGCCGGTCGAGCCGACGATGCTGGTGCCGACCCCTTCGTCGGGGTCGTAGAGCCCGGCCCCCAGGGCCGAGCAGACGATGTCGATATAGCCCAGCACCACCGGCGTCCCCGCCGGCAGCCCGGTCGCCCGCGCGGCATCGGCCGAGAGGCCGGCATGCTCGATGGTGCCGTCGACGATCCCCGGCAGCAGCCGGCGCTGCGGGGCCAGGCCGAGGGCATCCAGCACCGTCGCGCTGTAGGCGCGGGTGCGGAAATCGCCGAAGCTGAGCGTGGCCTCGGACGGGTCGGTCGCCCGCCGGCCGGTCAGCCTGAGATAGAGCCAGTCCTTGCAGTGGAAGGCCGTCGCCGCGGCGGCCAGGCGTTCGGGCTGGTGGCGGCCGAGCCAGGCGAGTTGCGGCCCCTGCTGGCAAGCGGCGAGCCCGGTGCCGGTGGCGGCGAAGCGCGCGGCGTCGGCCGGGCCCCGGCGCAGCTCGCCGGCGATCCGCCCGGCACGGGCGTCGAGCCACAGCATCGCCGGCCCGACCGGTTCGCCCGCCGCATCCACCAGCCAGGTACCGTCGCCCTGCCCGGTGACGGCGATGCCGGCCAGTCGCCGCGACAGGTCCGGCACTCGATCGGCCATGGCCCGCAGGGTCCGGGCGGTCGCGGCCCAGGTCGCCGCCAGGTCCTGCTCGGCAGCGCCGCCGGCCGACTTCTGCCAGCAGTTCGGGACCGAGGTCACGGCGACCGGCAGGCCGTCCGGCGTGAAGGCGACGGCCTTGATGACGGAGGTACCGGCATCGACGCCGATGAGGATCGGCCCGGATGTTTCCGCGACAGCGATCTCGGCGGCGGGCATGTCAGCGGCGGCCATGTCAGCGGCGGGCAGCCGTACCTTGCGGCCGGTCCAGGCGCTCGACCAGGATGCGGGCGGTCCGCTCGTCGACGATCAGGCCCTTGAGCAGGCCGCTGGCCAGGATGGAGGCGATCGCCTCCACCTTGGCGACGCCGCCGGCGATCGCGACGATGCGGCCGCGGCGCAGGTCGTCCAGGTCGAGCGACAGGATGCGCCGGCTGACCTCGGTGTCGACCGGCCGCCCGGCGCGGTCGAAGAACCAGCCGAGGATCTCGCCGCAGCCGCCGTCGCGCCGCACCCGCTCCATGTCGCCGCGCTCGATCATGCCGGTGGCGATCAGCGAGGCCTGGGTCTCGACCGCCCCGATGCTGACGAAGAGCAGGCTGGCGCGCCGGGCGAGGTCGAACACTTCCGACACGCCGCGCTGGGCCAGCAGGACGGCCCGGTCCTCGACCGAGTTCGCGATGAACGGGACCGGCAGGACATAGGCCTCCGCGCCGGTGCGGTCGGCGAGGCGATGGATGACGTCGTGCGGGTTGGCGGAGAATTTGCGGGTCAGGCCGCCCAGAAGCGACACGAAGCGGGTCCGCTTCACCGCCATGCGGATCAGGTGGTCGGCGCAGGACGCCAGCGTGCGCCCGTGCCCGACGCCGATCAGCGTGTCCTCGTCGCGCTCCAGCACGCCCTTCAGATACTGGGCGCCGACGATGCCGAGCGCCTTCAGCGGCAGCGGGTCGTCGTCCAGCACCGGCACGACGCGGCAGAAGTCCAGCCCGTGCGCGGCAGACAGGACGCCCTCCATCTGCGCACACTCGGCGATCTCGCCGTCGATGAAGACGCGGACCAGCCCGTCGCGGGCGGCGCGCGCGACCAGCCGGTGGGCCTTGAGCCGGGTGATGCCGAGGCGCTCGGCCACCTCGGACTGGGTCAGGCCGCCCGCGAAATGCATCCAGGCGGCCCGCGTCGCGAGACCGATCTCGTCTTCCACCACAGCCCCCGCCGATCGGATACGAACTTATGTTCGTAGGATGAAATAATGTTCCCGGCCAGCCGGCCTGTCAAGCCGGCTCCGCGAACGTCATCGCTTCGCAACATAAGTATCCTATCCTATACAAATGTTCGCGAACCATGGTAACCCTCGCGGGCGTCGGAGATGCGGCTGGAGAGGCATGGACGGATCCGCTGACAGTCTGGAGCGGGCGGTGCGGGGGGCATCGGTCACGCGCGAGGTGGTGCTGGAGCGCGGCGCATCGGACGCCCTGCCCGGGCTGCTGCGCCGCCACCTGCCCGACGGACCGATCCTGCTGGTGGCCGACGAGAACACCCATGCGGCGGCGGGCCGGGCCGCGGCGGCGATCCTGGCGGCGGCCGGCATCGCCCATGGCAGCCTGATCCTGCCGGGCCGGCCGCGCCTCAAGCCGCGGGTTGCCCATACCGAGGAGATCGCGGCCCGCATCCGCTCGGAGCGCGCCGTCCCGGTCGCGGTCGGCGCGGGCGTCGTCAACGACCTCGTCAAGCGCGCGGCCGAGCTGGCCGGCACCCCCTATGCCGTCGTCGCCACCGCCGCCTCGATGGATGGCTATGCCGCCTCCGGCGCGGCCCTGCTCGACGGCGACTTCAAGCGCACCCTGCCCTGCCCGCCGCCGGTCGCCGTGCTGGCCGACCTCGACGTCATCGCCGCCGCCCCCGCCCGCATGTCCGCCTGGGGCTATGGCGACCTCGCCGGCAAGATCGTCGCCGGCGCCGACTGGATCCTGGCCGATGCGCTCGGCGAGGAGGCGATCGCGCCCGGCCCCTTCGCCCTGGTGCAGGACGACCTGCTGGCGATGCTGGGCCGGCCGGACGGCCTGCCGCGGCGCGAGCCGGCGGCGCTACGCGGCCTGATGCAGGGCCTCCTGATCACCGGCTTCGCCATGCAGGCGCACGGCACCTCGCGCCCGGCCAGCGGCAGCGACCACCAGTTCGCCCACCTGTGGGAGATGGAGGGGCTCGCCCATGCGGGCGAGCCGGTCTCGCACGGGGCCTGCGTCGGCATCGGCTGCGTCGCCATGCTCGCCCTCTACGAATGGCTGCTGGCCCGGCCCGATTTCGACGCGGCACGGGGCCTGGCGCGGCAGATGTCCGCCGCCGACGAGGCGACCCTGGTCGCCGCCGCCTTTCCCGACCCCGGCATGGCCGCCAGCGCCGCCGCCGAGATGGCCGCCAAGCGGCCCTCGCCCGAGCGGCTGCGGCAGCGGCTGGAGCGGCTGGGCGCGGTGTGGCCCGACCTGCGCCGGCGGCTGGCGGCCCGCCTGCCAGCGGCGGCCCGGATGCAGGGCTGGCTCGCCGCCGCCGGCGCACCGGCCAGGCCCGGCCAGATCGGCGTCACCGCCGCCAAGCTCGCCGCCGACTATCGCCGCGCCCGGCTGATCCGCCGGCGCTACACGCTGCTCGACCTGCTGGCCGACCTGGGCCGGCTCGACGAGGCGGTCGATTCCCTGTTCGCCCCCAATGGCTTCTGGGGCGCGCAGGCCGGGACCGGCTGAAGAAACCACCCTGGGAGGACGGAAGATGACCTTCGGACGCAATCTGCTGCTGGGCGGAGTCCTGCTCGGCCTCGCCGCCGCCCCCGCATCGGCCCAGCGGGTCGAGGTGCAATGGTGGCACGCCATGGGCGGCGTGCTGGGCGAGCGGGTCAACGAGCTGGTCAAAGGCTTCAACGAGGCCCAGGACAAGTACACCGTGGTCGCCGTCAACAAGGGCAACTACGACGAGGTCATCAACGGCACCATCGCCGCCTATCGGGCCAAGCGCCATCCCCACCTGGTGCAGATCTACGAGCGCGGCTTCATGACCATGCTGCTTTCGGACGCGGTCGTGCCCGTCCACCAGCTCATGAAGGAGCAGAAGTACGACGTCGACTGGTCGGACTTCATCAAGCCGGTGGCCGGTTTCTACACCTACAAGGGCAACCTGATGACGATGCCCTTCAACTCCTCGACGCCGATCCTCTGGTACAACAAGGACCAGTTCGCCAAGGCCGGCTTCGAGAAGCCGGCCGCCACCTGGCAGGAGTTCGAGAAGCAGCTCTACGCGATCAAGGCCAAGGGCGCGGCCGAGTGCGGCACCGCGCTCGCCAACGACTATTTCTGGAGCCTGATCGAGAACTACAGCGCCATCAACGACCAGCCCTTCGCCACCCGGTCGAACGGCTTCGAGGGCATCGACACCGAGTTCGTCTACAACAAGACGAAGGTGGTGGGCCAGGTGACCCGCCTGAAGAAGTGGCTCGACGACGGCGTGCTGCAGCTGGCCGGCACCGGCCTCAGCCCGCAGCAGCTGTTCGCCTCGGGCAAGTGCGCGACCTACATCTCCTCGACCGCCGACCATGGGGCGATGGAGCGCAACGCGACCATCCCGTGGAGCGCCACTTTCCTGCCTCACGAGGCCGACGTCGCCACCCCGCGCAACAGCACCATCGGCGGCGCCACCATCTGGGTGCTGAAGGGCCACAAGGCCGAGGAGTATGCGGGCGTGGCCGCCTTCTTCAACCACCTGGCCAGCCCCAGGACGCAGGTCTGGTGGCACAAGGTGACGGGCTACGTGCCGCTGACCAATGCCGCCTACAAGATGGCCAGGGACGAGGGCTACTACACCCAGAACCCGACCCGCGAGATCGCCGTCCTGCAGCTCGGCCGCGGCACGCCGACCGAGAATTCGATGGGCTTCCGCTTCGGCAACTTCACCCAGACCACCTTCGCGCTGCGCCAGGAGATGGAGGCGGTGATGACCGGCAAGAAGCAGCCGCAGCAGGCGCTGGACGATTCCGTCCGGCGCGGCAACGAGATCCTGCGCCAGTTCGAGAAGCTGAATCAGGGCAAGTACTGACCCTCTTGGACCGGCCGGGGCGGCCCCCAGCGTCGCCCCGGCCACCATCCGCATCCGGGAATCCCCATCATGGCCGGCAGCCGCCGGGAGTCTGGCCTGAAGCGCGCCCACTTCGTGGAGCCGCGGGTCGCAGCCCTGCTGCTGCTGCCGCAACTCGCCATCCTCCTGCTCTTCTTCTTCATCCCCTCGATCCGGGCGCTGGCGCAGTCGTTCCTGCTCGCGGACCCGTTCGGCGCCCGCGTCCAGTTCGTCTGGTTCGACAATTTCACCGCGCTCTTCCGCAGCGCGGAGTACCACGAGTCGATCTGGGTGACGGTGTGGTTCACGCTCGCCCAGAGCATCCTGACACTGGCGATCGCGGGCGTGCTGGCATTCGCGACCGACCGGGTGATCCGCCTGCGCGGCACCTACAAGATGGTCCTGCTGCTGCCCTACGCGATCGCGCCGGCCATCGCCGGCATCCTGTGGGCGTTCCTGTTCAACCCCGCCGTCGGCCCGATCGCGCACGCCCTGCACACGATCGGCATCGGCTGGGACCCCAACCTGAATGCGGCCGACGCGCTGATCCTGGTCACGCTCGCCGCGACCTGGAAGCACATCTGCTACGACTACATCTTCCTGGTGGCGGCCCTGCTGGCCCTGCCGCCGTCGCTGCTGGAGGCGGCCGCCGTCGACGGCGCCGGGCCGCTGCGCCGCTTCTTCCTCATCGCCCTGCCGATGATCAGCCCGACGATCTTCTTCCTGACGGTGATGAACTTCGTCTACGGCTTCTTCGACACCTTCGCGATCATCGACGCGGTCACCCGCGGCGGGCCGGCCGGCGCCACCAACATCCTGGTCTACAAGGTCTACCAGGACGGCTTCGTCAATCTCGACCTCGGCTCGTCGGCCGCCCAGTCGGTCATCCTGATGCTGTCCGCCCTCACCCTGACGCTGCTGCAGTTCCGCTATGTCGAGCGCAAGGTGAACTATGACGTGTGAGCCATGATCGAGCGCACCCCCGTCCTCGACCTCGCCTGCCACGCCATCCTGGTGCTGGGTGCCGCGATCGTCTGCATGCCGATCTACTTCGCCTTCGTCGCCGGCTCGCTGACGATCCAGGAGGTGCAGCAGGTGCCACTGCCCTGGGTGCCGGGCGACCAGTTCCTGGTCAATGCCGAAGCCGCCTGGACCAGGGGCAACTTCGCCCGGCTCTTCGTCAACTCGGCGATCGTCGCGGTCGGCATCACGGTCGGCAAGATCGCGGTCTCGATGCTGTCGGCCTTCGCGCTCGCCTATTTCCGCTTCCGCTGGCGGATGACCGCCTTCTGGCTGATCTTCGCCTCGCTGATGCTGCCGGTCGAGGTGCGCATCGTGCCGACCTTCGAATCGGTCGCCAACGCCGCCCTGCCGCTGCAATGGGTGGTGGACGAGCTGGACCTGGCCGGCTGGTGGCACGCCATCACCGGCAACCGGATCGAGATCGCCCTGCAATGGAACATGGTCGACACCTACAGCGGCCTGATCCTGCCGCTGATCGCCTCGGCCACCGCCACCTTCCTTTTCCGCCAGTTCTTCCTGACCATCCCGGACGAGCTGTGCGAGGCGGCACGCATCGACGGCGCCTCGCCCTGGCGCTTCTTCCGCTCCATCTTGCTGCCGCTCTCGACCTCCAACATGGTGGCGCTGGCGATCATCCTCTTCCTGCACGGCTGGAACCAGTATCTCTGGCCGCTGCTCTTCACGACCGACAAGAACATGGCGACCGCGGTCATCGGCCTGAAGCACCTGATCCCGCGCTCGGACATGGAGCCGGCCTGGAACATCGCCATGAACGCGGCGCTGATCACCATGCTGCCGCCGGTCGTGGTCGTCGTCGCCCTCCAGCGCTGGCTGGTGAAGGGCCTGGTTGACAGCTCGAAATAGGAACGCCTGCCCATGGTCATGATCGTCGCCCACCGCGGAGCCCGGAACCTGTGGGCCGAGAACGGGCTGTCCGGCTTCCGCCGCACCGCCGCACTGGCCGCCGACGCCGTCGAGTTCGACGTGCACGGCACCCGCGACGGCGGCGTGGTCGTCATCCACGACGCCACGCTCGACCGCACCACCGACGCCAGCGGCCTGGTGGTCGACCGCACGGTCGCCGAGCTGGGCCAGATCCGGCTGCGCGACGGCCGCGGCGACACGGTGCCGACCCTGGAGGCCGTGCTCGAGGTCTTCCGGCCGACCGGCTACGAGATCCAGCTGGAGATCAAGACCGACGCGCTGGGCCGGCCCTATGCCGGGCTGGAGCAGAAGGTGGTCGACATCACCCGCCGCCTCTGCCTGATGGAGCGCACGCTCTTCACCAGCTTCGCGCCCGAGGTGCTGGAGACGATCCGCGCCATCGACCCCAGGGCCGGCATCCTGGCCTCGGTCGACCGCCGCTCGGCCGAGATGATGGGCGGCGTCGGCCCGATGCTGGACCGCTTCCTCGCCATGGAGGGCTGCGCCATGGCCGTCCACGTGGCGCTGATGGAGGTCGACCCGGAGTTCTTCCTCCGCCGCATCGGCGGCGACCGGCTCGGCGTGTGGATGGCCAACACGGCCGACGAGATCGCCCACTGGATGGGCCAGCCGATCCGCCAGATCACCACCGACCGGCCAGACCTGGCGATCCTCGAACGGGACGGAGGATGATTCCATGCGCCTGACCCGACGCGGCCTCCTGCTGGGGGCCGCCGTGCTCGGTCCGCTCGCGGTGCTGCGGCACGGCCGGGCGCAATCGGCCGACCCCTTCGCGCTCGGCGTAGCATCGGGCTGCCCGCGGCCCGACCGGCTGGTGCTGTGGACGCGCCTTGCGCCGCAGCCGCTGGACGGCGGCGGCATGCCCGACGCCCCGGTCGAGGTGGACTGGGAACTGGCCGAGGACGAGCGCTTCCGGCGCATCGCCGCCCGCGGCACCTTCACCGCCATCCCGGCGCATGGCCACACGGTCCATGCCGAGCCGGCCGGCCTGGCGCCGGGGCGCACCTACTGGTACCGGTTCCGCGCCCTGGGGGCCGAGAGCCCGGTCGGGCGCACCCGCACCGCGCCGGCACCGGGGGCGGCGGTCGAGCGCTTCCGCTTCGCCTTCGCCTCCTGCCAGATGTACGAACACGGCTACTTCTCGGCCTATCGCCACATGGCCGGCCAGGACCTCGACCTCGTCGTGCATCTGGGCGACTACATCTACGAGATGTCCTGGGGCCGCCGGCACGTCCGCCGCCACCCGGGCGCGATCCCGACCGAGCTGTGGGAGTTCCGCGACCGCTGGGCGCTCTACAAGAGCGACCCGGACCTGGCGGCCGCCCATCGCATCGCGCCCTGGGTCGCCATCTGGGACGACCACGAGGTCGCCAACGACTACACGGGCGACCGCTCGCCGCGCACGGAGGATCCCGGCCAGTTCCGGCGCATCCGCGCCGCCGCCTACCAGGCCTACTGGGAGCACATGCCGCTGCCCATGGCCGCGCGCCCGCAAGGGGCGGACATGCGCATCCACGAGCACTACCGCTTCGGCGACATGCTCGACCTGACGCTGCTCGACGACCGGCAGTACCGTTCGCACCCGCCCTGCGGCATGGCCAGGAACAATGCTCCGGAGCGGCCCGGCTGCCTGGAGCGCACGGATGCCGCCCGCACCATGCTGGGCGCCGACCAGGAAGCCTGGCTCGACCGGCGCCTCGGCGAGGCCGGGGGCCGCTGGACCATCCTTGCCCAGCAGACGCTGATGGCCGAGCTGGACCGCAAGGCGGGCGAGGGCCAGTCCTTCTGGATGGACGGCTGGGACGGGCACCCGGCCGCCCGCGCCCGCCTGCTGGGGGCGATCGAGCGGCACCGGCCGTCCAACCCGGTCGTCATCAGCGGCGACGTCCACGCCTTCTGGGTCGCCGACCTGAAGCGGGATTTCGCCGACCCGTCCTCGGCCACGCTGGCGAGCGAGATCGTCGGCACCTCGATCACCTCGCAAGGGCCGAGCGACACCGCCATCCGCACCGGCCTGGCCGAGAACCCGCACATCCGCTACGCCCGCGGCGACAAGCGCGGCTACGTGGCGATGACCCTGGCCCGGGACAGCGCGCGCGCCGACCTGATGGCGGTCGACGACGCCTTCGAGCCCGACTCCGCGGTCCGCCCGCTGGCGAGCTTCGTGGTCGAGAACGGGGTGCCGGGGGCGAAGCCGGCCTGAATATTCTGTCATGAACCACCACTCCCGCTCGTGCGACGCAGGCAAAGCGAACGAACCGCACGAACGGGAGAGGACGGTCCCATGGCAGACATGGCAACGGCATCCGCGGGCGTGGTCGACCCGACGGGCAACGACTTCATCGACACGCTCGTCCTCGACCTCAAGTGGAACGACGACCACCCGGTAACCTTCTACTTCGATGACGGCACCCTGCCGTCGGACGAGTGGCTGGACGCGGCCAAGGACGCGCTCCGCAACGCGCTCGACATCTACGAGGAGTACATCGCCCTCCAGTTCGAGGAAGTCGATGCGCCGGGCGATGCCAACTTCGTCCTGCGGATGAACACCATGGAGGAGATCGAGGCGACCGCGCGCTTCGAGTACCCCGATCCGGCCGACGACCAGTCCGTCGGGCAGTTCCCCCTCGATTGGTCGCGCTGGACGCCCTGGCACCTGCAGGTCGGCGGCTACGCCTTCGCGACCGTCCTGCACGAGGTTGGCCACGGCCTGGGGCTCGGCCATCCGTTCGGGGGCGGCGGACTGAACGGCCAGCCCTTCCCGGGTGTCGTCGAGCCGATGGACCTCGGCGACGACGGGCAGAACAACGGCATCTACACCATCATGTCCTACCGCGACCATTCGCAGTTCTGGGCGCCGGATCCGCCGACCTCGGACCTGGGATGGGGCTACGCCGGCTCGCCCATGGGCCTCGACATCGCGGCCCTGCAGCATGTCTACGGCGCCAACCCGACGGCGAACGCCGGCCACGACACCTATACGCTTCCGGCGGTCGAGGGCGACGGCACCTACTGGCGGGCGATCTGGGACACGGGCGGCACCGACATCATCCGCCATTCCGGGCCGAGCGCCGCCAACATCGACCTGCGCGCGGCCCCCCTGAACGGCCCCGACGCCGGTGGCTACCTGTCGCGGGTCCAGGACGTGGCCGGCGGCTTCAGCATTGCCCACGGCGTCACGATCGAGTTCGCCGAGGGCGGCGACGGCAACGATACCATCACCGGCAACGCCGCCGACAACGAGATCGCCGGCCGCGGCGGCGACGATACGATCAACGGCTTCGGCGGCGACGACCTGATCGAGGGCGGCGACGGCGACGACTGGATGAGCGGCGGTGCCGGCCGCGACACCATCTCGGGCGGCCTCGGCAACGACACCTACATGGTCGATTCGCTGCACGATTCCCTGCACGAGGGTGCCGGCGGGGGCATCGACACGGTGATCACGACCGTCACCCGCACCCTGGGCAACCATTTCGAGAACCTGCACCTGGCCCAGTCGGCGACCGTCATCAACGGCTTCGGCAACGCGCTCGCCAACCAGATCATCGGCAACGGCGACGCCAACCGGCTGGAAGGCCGGGACGGCAACGACTTCGTCAATGGCGCCGCCGGCCGCGATTCCATCGACGGCGGCAGCGGCAACGACACCCTGCTGGGCGGCGAGGGCGACGACGTGCTGGATGGCGGCGGCGGCGGCGGCGGGATCGTCATCGGGGAAGAGGCCGCCGCCAGCAGCCGCGGCGACGTCCCGCGGCCCGACCCCGACCGCGGCATCGACGATCTCCGGATCGACGACTTCCGGATCGATGACCGCACCCCGCCGCCCGCAGGGACCGACGACCTGCTCTATGGCGGCAAGGGCAACGACACGCTGTACGGCCGCGGCGGCGACGACCGGCTGCTGGGCGATGCCGGCGAAGATCGCCTGTTCGGCGGCAGCGGCGACGACTGGCTGGACGGCGGCACCGGCGGCGACGTGATGGCGGGCGAAGGCGGCAACGACATCTACGTCGTCGACGCCAAGGCCGACATCGTCCAGGAGGCCGCCGACCAGGGCATCGACGGCGTATTCAGCCTGATCGACTATACGCTGGGCGCCCATGTGGAGAATCTGGCCCTGCTGGGCGGGGCCACCCACCACATCGCCGGCACCGGCAACGGCCTGGCCAACTGGATCGTCGGCAACGACGGCAGCAACGTCATCGACGGGCTGGCGGGCGGCGACCTGCTGGTCGGGATGGGCGGCAACGACTTCCTCGACGGCGGCACCGGGACGGACACGATCTTCGGCGGCGACGGCGACGACGTGGTCGACGGGGGCGATGACGCGGTCCTGCAGAACGGCCCTGCCCTTGCCGCTTTCCCGGCCGGCTTCGCGGATTCCCTGCATGGCGGGAACGGCGACGACATCGTCTATGGCCGCGGCGGCAACGACGCGCTGCACGGCGATGCGGGCCACGACGAGCTGTATGGCGGCGCCGGCGCCGACACGCTGTGGGGCGATGCCGGCGACGACACCCTGACGGGTGGCGCCGGCGGCGACCGCTTCGTGTTCTCGGGCGCGTTCGGCGACGACCTGGTGCTCGATTTCAATCGCGACCAGGGCGACCGCCTGGCGATATCGGGCTATGGCACGGGGCTGGACTCGTTCGCCGAGCTGGCGGCCCACGTCGCCGACAACGGCTTCGATACCACCATCGATCTGGCCGCGTTCGGCGGCGGCACCATCCTGCTGGCGGGCTTCACCGGCCTGCAGGCCGCCGACCTGGACCTGTTCGCCTGACGGCTACTCGCAGATGCCCAGGCCCCCCGCCGCCAGTCCGCCGGGCATGTCGATGGTGGCGGCGCCGGCCGGCGGCGGGGGAGCGCCAGGGCCGGAAAAATGGAACCGGGGCGGCGGCGCCTCGCCATGCACGAGCCGCCAGGCGTGCCGGACCATCGCCTCGGCCGCCCAGGGGCGCAGCGTCGAGGGCAGGCCCAGCTCGTCGAACTGGCGCCACGGGGCGCATTGCGGCAGCTCGGCGGCTGGGACCAGGTTGATGGGCTGCCCGCGGCCCGCCGCCCGCACCCCGTCCGAGACGATCTGCCATTCCGCGCGCTGCAGGCGCACCAGGGTGCGGTCGATCGCCGGGCCGGAGACGGCGAAGCCGTAGCCGGCCGCCGCCGCCAGCAGGATGGCGCCCAGCGCCGCGCCGGGGCGGCCGGGGATGCGCTCGGCGATCGCCACCACGGCGGCGGCGGCCAGCACCGCCACCGTCACCGCCATCGCCAGGCTGGTGCGCAGGGCCGGCCAGCTTTCGGCCACCGCCAGGTTCGGCAGGTAAGCCAGGGCCACCAGCCCCGCCTGGGCCGCCAGCGCCAGCGCCGCCCGGCCGGCATGACGCTGGCGCAGGAGCGTGCCCAGCGCCACCAGCGCCATCACCATCAGCCCGAACTTCGGCACCGGGTCGAGGTTGAACAGGTTGAGCGCCTGGCGCAGCGGCACGCCCAGGAACCAGACGAGCTTTCCCCAGGGGTCGAGCGCCAGCACCGCCCGCGACGAACGCGGCCCGCCCAAGCCCGGCCACGGCATGAGGAGCGGCAGCGCCAGGTAGAAGAGCGCATAGGCGGCCACCACCGCGACGAAGACGATCGCCGCCGGCAGCACCTGGTCGCGCAGGGTGGCCGCCTGGAGCGGGCGGCGGGCCAGCGCGACGGCGATGCCGGGGAAGAATGCCATCGCCCCCGGCTGGTAGATGGACAGGGCGGCGGCCAGCAGGCACGCGGCCGCGGCCAGCCGCCCCGTCCCTGCCCGCTCGCCGGCGGCCGGCACGGCGAACCAGGCGGCCGCCAGGCCGAGCGAGATCGCCGCCAGCGGCCCCACCAGCGTCGCCCAGGCGGCCGCCACCGCGAAGCCCGGCAGGGCCGCCACCAGCAGGGCCAGGGCGCCGGCCGTCGCCACCGGCCAGCCATGGCGGCGGGCGAGCGCGAAGATCTGGGTGGCGATCCCGGCCTCCAGCAGGACGCAGAGCAGGCGCACGAAGCGCAGGTCGCAGACGTCGCCGAGCGGCGCCATGACGATGTTGAGCAGGAGGCCGTAGAGCGGCCGGCCGTCGCGGGCGATCCAGGCCAGCATCGACCAGTCGGGCAGCGGCCGGCCGGCATCCACCAGCACATAGTCGTCGACGAAGCCGTAGCAGGCTCCGGACAGCGGGGCATGCACGAGCAGCAGCAGGAACGCCGCCGCGGCCAGGAACGGCAGGGTCAGCGGCAACGCGGAGGGGGTACTGGTCGGGGTACTGGTCGGGGGCGGCACGGCCAAGGGGGCTACTCCAGCCACAGGGAATGCGACAGGAATCCGCCGATCGAGACCCAATCCGCCCCGGCAGCCCTTCGCGGCAGCAGTGCCAAAGCCCGGCGATTCCGTCAACCGCACTTGCCGACGCACCATGGAAGGGGGAAACCATGCCGGCCATGACCGCCCGTCCCGCCACCATCCGAGAGCCCGAGCCCGCCGCCATCGCCCAGGCCGCCCGCCTGCTGGCGGCGGGCGAGCTGGTCGGCTTCCCGACCGAGACCGTCTACGGGCTGGGTGGCGACGCCACCAGCGACGCGGCCGTCGCCCGGATCTTCCAGGCCAAGGGCCGGCCGCGCTTCAATCCGCTGATCGCCCATGTCCACGGCCTCGAGGCGGCCGATCGCATCGCCCGGCTCGACGCGCGGGCGGCGCGGATCGCCGCCCGCTTCTGGCCGGGGCCGCTGACCCTGATCCTGTCCCGGCGAGCGGGCGCGGGCGGCGTGTCGCTGCTGGCAACGGCCGGGCTCGATACCGTCGCCGTCCGCATCCCGGCCCACCCGGTCGCGCTGGCCCTGCTGGAGGCGTTCGGCCGGCCGGTCGCAGGACCGAGCGCCAACCCCTCGGGCCGGATCAGCCCGACCACCGCGCGGCACGTCGCCGACGGGCTGGGCGCCGCCGTCGCCCTGATCCTCGACGGCGGCGACTGCCGGGTCGGCGTCGAATCGACCGTGCTCGACCTGTCCGGCCCGGTTCCGGCCCTGCTCCGGCCGGGTGGCCTGGCGCGGGCGGAGCTGGAGGCCGCCCTCGGCGTCGATCTCCGCCCCGCGGCCCCGGCCGGCCAGCCGGCCCGGCCCGCTTCGCCGGGCCAGCTCCTCAGCCACTATGCCCCCGCCCGGCCGGTGCGGCTCGGCGCGACCACGGTCGGCGCGGACGAGGCGCTGCTCGCCTTCGGGCCCGACCAGCCGGCGGGTGCGGCCATCACCCGCCAGCTCAGCGCCGCGGGCGACCTGGCGGAGGCAGCCGCCAACCTCTTCGCCCACCTGCGGGCGCTGGACCGGCCGGAGGTGCGGGCGATCGCCGTCCAGCCGATCCCGGAGACGGGGCTGGGCGAGGCGATCAACGACCGGCTGCGCCGGGCCGCCGCCCCGCGCGACGGCGAAGGGGCCGAGGGCGGGGCCGCCGCGTTCGACTAGGCCGCGCAATTCCACTAGATTGCCGCCGGCCCAAGCCTGGAGACCCTCGATGACCGTCATGCCGAAGCCGGTACCGCCCGACGCCCTGGACGCCATCCGCGCCATCGTCGGCCCCAAGGGGTGGATCGACGATCCGGCCGACATGGCGCCGTTCCTGAAGGACGAGCGCGGGCTGTTCGTCGGCCGGGCGCCGGCCGTGGTCCGGCCCGCCTCGACCGAGGAGGTGGCGGCGATCGTGCGCATCTGCGCGGCCAACGGCATCGCCATCGTGCCCCAGGGCGGCAACACCGGCCTGTGCGGCGGCTCGGTGCCGTTCGAGACCGGCGGGGCGATCGTCCTGTCGCTCGGGCGGATGAACCGGGTCCGCGCCGTCGACGCCATCAACTACACCATCACCGTCGAGGCGGGCGTGATCCTGGCCGCGGTCCAGGCCGAGGCCGACCGCAACGACCGTCTCTTCCCGCTCAGCCTGGGGGCGGAGGGCAGCTGCCAGATCGGCGGCAACCTGTCGACCAATGCCGGCGGCATCCAGGTGCTGCGCTACGGCAACGCCCGCGACCTGGTACTGGGGCTGGAGGTGGTGCTGCCCGACGGGCAGGTGTGGAACGGGCTGCGCGGCCTGCGCAAGGACAATACCGGCTACGACCTGAAGCATCTCTTCATCGGCGGCGAGGGCACGCTCGGCATCATCACCGCCGCCGTCCTGAAGCTCTTTCCCAAGCCGCGCGACATCAAGACCGCCTTCGTCGCCCTGCCCGGCCACCGCCAGGCCCTGGAGCTGTTCGCGCTGGCCCGCGGCGCCTCGGGCGACCAGCTGACCGCGTTCGAGCTGATCCCGCGCATCGGCCTGGAGTTCTCGGCCCGGCACGTGCCGGGCGTGGTCGACCCGCTGGAGCGCCCCTATTCCCACTACGTCCTGATGGAAATGTCGTCGAGCGTGCCCGACGGCGACATCGGCCAGACCATGGACCGCTTCCTGGAGACGGCGATGGAGCAGGGGCTGGTGCTGGACGGCACGGTCGCGGCATCCGCCCAGCAGGCGACCCAGCTGTGGCGCATCCGCGAGGGCATCGTCGAATCCCAGAAGCACGAGGGCGGCAGCATCAAGCACGACATCGCGGTGCCGGTGTCGCTGGTCGGCGACTTCCTGGACGAGGCGACCCGGCAGGTGGAGGAGCGGCTGCCCGGCATCCGCGTCGTCGCCTTCGGCCATATCGGCGACGGCAACATCCACTTCAACCTGAGCCAGCCGGTGGGCGCGGACACCAAGGCCTACCTGGCGCGCTGGGCGGAGTTCAACGAGATCGTCCACCGCGTCGTGGCCGGCATGAACGGCAGCATCTCGGCCGAGCACGGCATCGGCCGGCTGAAGCGCGACGTGCTGCCCGACTTCAAGAGCGGGCTCGAACTCGACCTGATGCGCCGGGTGAAGCGCGCGCTCGACCCGGCCGGGATCATGAACCCAGGCAAGGTCATCTGATGAGGGAGCCCCGGCGATGAGCGCCTATTCCGCCCCGGTCGCCGACATGCGGTTCGTGCTGCGGCACCTGGCCGGCCTGTCCGACGTGGCCCGCCTGCCGGGTGCCGAAGGCGCCGATCCCGAACTGGTCGACCAGATCCTGGACGAGGCGGCGCGCTTCGCCGCCGGCGTCCTGGCCCCGCTCAACCGCGTGGGCGACCAGGAGGGCTCGCGCCTGGAGAACGGGCTGGTGCGCACGCCGGCAGGCTTCCGCGACGCCTACCACGCCTTCGTCGAGGCCGGCTGGAACAGCCTGCCGTTCGACCCCGGGCATGGCGGCCAGGGGTTGCCCTGGCTGGTCGGCACCGCGGTCGGGGAGATGTGGGCATCGGCCAACATGGCCTTCTCGCTCTGCCCGCTGCTGACCCAGGGCGCCATCGAGCTGCTGTCGCACCACGCCTCGCCGGAGCAGAAGGCGGCCTACCTGCCGGACATGATCGCCGGCACCTGGACCGGGACCATGAACCTGACCGAGCCCCATGCCGGCTCGGACCTGGGCCTGATCCGCACCCGCGCGGTGCCGGCCGGCGACGGCACCTATCGCATCACCGGGCAGAAGATCTTCATCACCTGGGGCGACCACGACCTGGCCGAGAACATCATCCACATGGTCCTGGCCCGCACCCCGGACGCGCCGGCCGGGTCGCGCGGCATCTCGCTCTTCATCGTGCCGCGCCAGCTGCTCGACACCGACGGCCGCCCGGGCGCGCGCAACGACGTCCGCACCGTCTCGCTGGAGCACAAGCTCGGCATCCATGCCAGCCCCACCTGCGTCCTGTCGTTCGGCGACGCGGGCCTGGGCCGGGAGGACGGCGGGGCCGTCGGCTTCCGCGTCGGGGCCGAGAATCGCGGCCTCGAATACATGTTCACGATGATGAACAACGCCCGCCTGTCGGTCGGGCTGGAGGGGGTCGCGATCGCCGAGCGCGCCTACCAGCTGGCCCGGTCCTACGCGCTCTCCCGGGTGCAGAGCCGCGAGATCGGCGCGGCCGACCCAGCCCCGGCCCCGATCGCCCGGCACCCCGATGTGCGCCGCATGCTGCTGTCGATGCGGGCCCGGGCCGAGGCGAGCCGCGCGCTGGCCTACGTGGTCGCGGGCGCGCTCGACCAGGCGCTGCGCCACCCCGACGAGGAGGCGCGCAAGCAGCACCAGGCCTTCGTCGACCTGATGATCCCGGTGGTCAAGGCCTGGTCGACCGATCTCGGCGTCGAGGTCGCGTCGACCGGGATCCAGGTCCATGGCGGCATCGGCTTCGTCGAGGAATCCGGCGCGGCCCAGCACCTGCGCGATGCCCGCATCGCGCCCATCTACGAGGGCACCAACGGCATCCAGGCGAACGACCTGCTGTTCCGCAAGCTCGGCCGCGACGGCGGCCTTGCCGCCAGGACGCTCATCGCCCGCATGCGGACCGACCTGGACGGCGCGACGGACGACATCTCGGGCCCGGTCACGGCCGGTATCGACACGCTGGAGACGGCAACCGCCTGGATGGTGGAGCAGCAGCGCACCCATCCGCAGCGGGCGGCCGCGGGCGCCGTCCCCTACCTGCAGATCCTGGGAACGGTCGCCGGCGGGTGGCTGATGGCCAGGTCCGCCCGGGCGGCGGCGCAGGCACTGGCGGCCGGCGAGAACCCCGCCTTCCACCAGGCCAAGATCGCGACCGCCCGGTTCTATGCTGCCCACGAGATGCCGGTCGCCGATGCCCGGCTGCGCACGCTGACCACCGGCGGCGACGCCGTCACGGGCTTCGAGGTCGACTGGCTGTAGATCGGGAAAGGCTTCGCCCCGCGGGGGGCCGGGGGGAACGGCTCCGCGGGGCGACGACTCCGTCTGGGGAGGAGGGTGACGGAGTGGTGCGACGGGGGTTGGGGGACCCCGGCCGCGATCCCGCTGGGGGGCGGGGTATGCGCGATTTATGCCGCGATCCGGAAAGGCGCGCAGTGACGGCCGTCACATCCCCGTCACGCGCGAAGCCAGCCCGATTGACAGGGATGCGCCACGCCCCCCACTCTCGCCCCCGAACGCGCCGCCCAGCACGAACGATGCACACTTTCCTGTTCCGGACGATTCTCGCGGCGATGCTGGCCCTGGCGGCATCGGCCGGCGGGATCGCGGCGGCGCGGGCGGAGAGTGCCGCGACCATCCCGGTCCTGGCGCCCCTGACCGGCTTCCTGGCGCTCGAGGGGGCAAGCCAGCGCAACGGCGCGCTGCTCGCCTTCCACCATCACCCGTCGATCGTCATCCGCAGCGAGACCGTCGACACCGGCACCTCGCCGGAGGGCGCGGTCAACGCCTTCGCCCGCATCCTGCGCACGGGCCCGCCGACCGCGCTCGTCGCCCCGATGCTGGGCACCCAGATGCTGGCCCTGCTGCCGGCCGCCGCCGAGGCCGGCGTCCCGCTCGTCACCGTGTCCGGCACGGCCGAGATCACCGAGCGCGGCAACCCCTGGGTCTTCCGCTTCTTCCCCGGGGACGCGGTGGTCAAGACCGCCCAGGCCCGCTACACCGTGGAAGAGTTGGGGCGCCGCCGGGTGGCGCTGGTCCACCAGACGACCGCCTACGGCCAGAGCGGCCGCCGCCACCTGCTGGCCGCCTTCGCCGGCCTCGGCGCCGAGGTGGTCTTCGAGGAGGCCCTGGCGCCGGCCGTGCGCGACATGGCGCCGGTCCTGACCAAGCTGCGCGCCGCCCGCCCGGACGTGCTGGTGCTGCAGCTCCACGCCGAGCCGACCGCCCGCCTGATCCGCCAGGCGGCCGCCCTCGGCCTCGGGCTGCCGATCGTCGCCGGATCGGCCATGCACCAGCCGGCGACGGCCGCCCTGCTGGAGCCGGCCGAACTGTCGGGGGTATGCGCCGAGAGCGGCGCGTCGCCGATCTCGGGCGGCAGCCCGGCCATGGACCGCTGGGTCGCCGACTACCGCGCCCGCTTCCGCACCGAGCCGGACGCCTTCGCGCTTGCCCAGTACGACGGCGTGTCCATGGTGCTGCGCGCGGTGCGGGCCGGCGCGGCGTCGGGCGCGGAGGTACGCCGGCGGCTGGCGAGCGAGGTTTACGAGGGGCTGGCGATGGCCTATCGCTCCGACGGTCGCGGAAACATGGCGCACGATGCCGTCATCCTCTGCTACGACGGCCGCGATCGCACGCCGCGAGTCGTCCGACGCTATGTCGATGTCCTGAAGAACGGATGAGCATGCCGGCACCGACAATTCCGGAGCGCAACCCAGCCGTCCGGCCCGGGCCATGACGGATCTCCTGCAATTGATCCTGTCGGCCCTGTCGCTGGGCTCGACCTATGCGCTGGTCGCGCTCGGCTTCGTCCTCGTCCTCAACGCCACCAACGCGGTCAATTTCGCGCAGGGCGAGATGGTGGTGGCCGGCGGCTTCCTGGCGGTGGCGCTGTCGCCGCTGATCGACCTGCCGGGGGTGGCGCTGCTGCCGCTCGTGATGCTGGGCACCGCCGCGCTCGGCCTCCTCCTGTCGCTGGCGGCGTACCTGCCGCTGCGCACCCGGCCGCCGACCGCCGTCTTCATCTCGACCATCGCCTTCGGCATCATCGTCCAGAACGCGGTGCTGGCCCTGTCCGGCCCGGAGCCGGCGACCGCCTCGGCCCTGGTCGCCGCCGGCTCGACCCGTCTGGGGGAGATGGCGATCGGCTGGCAGTCCCTGTCGATGATCGCGACCGCGGCGGTGCTGGTCGCCCTGATGCACCTGCTGCTGGAGCGCACCCAGCTCGGCCGCCGCCTGCGGGCAAGCGCCCAGGACCCGGAGATCGCCCGCGCCTCGGGCATTCCGGTGGTGCGGCTGATCGTCGTCGCCTTCGCCCTGGCAGGCGCGCTGGCGGGCGCGGCCGGCCTGCTGGTCGCCAACCAGTTCTTCCTCAGCCCGGCGGACGGCGCCAACTACATGCTGAAGGCCTATATCGCGGTGGTCATCGGCGGCTGGGGCCGGGTCTGGGGCGCGGTGCTGGGGGCCCTGCTGATCGCGCTCTTCGAATCCTTCGTCGCCTCGCTCGCCGGCCACCTCGCCGCCGACGCCCTGCTCTACGTCGCGCTGCTGGCGGTGCTGCTGCTGCGGCCGACGGGGATCCTCGGCGAAGCCGTGGGGCGACGGGCGTGACCCGGCTCGTCTTCTGGTTCGCCGACGGGATCCGCCTGCCGCTGATCTTCGCGGCCGGCGCCCTGATCGCCTTCATGCTGCCGCTCGAGGCGCCCTATGCCATCCGCCTGCTGACGCAGGTGGCGATCTATGCCCTGCTCGGCATCGGCTACCAGTTCATCTTCGGCCTGGCCGGGGCCTTCTCGCTGGCCCAGGGCGCGTTCTTCGGCATCGGCGCCTATGTCGCGGCGCTGGCGACCCTGCAGTGGGACTGGACCGGCAGCCTGACCCTTCCCGCGGCCATCCTGGCGGCGGTCCTGTTCGCGGCCGTGGTCGCCGCACCGGTGCTGCGCCTGTCGACCCACTATTTCGCCCTGGCGACGCTCGGCATCGCCCAGGTGCTGCTGGTCCTGGCGATCGGCTGCGTCGACCTGACCGGCGGCTCGAACGGGCTGGCCGGCATCCGCACGCTGATGGTGGCCGGGATCGAGCTGGACGGCTGGACCGGCATGGCCACCGTCTGGGCGCTGGTCGGCCTGGCCGGGCTCGCCCTCTACCAGGTGCGCGGCAGCCTGCTCGGCCTCGCCTTCGACGTGGTGCGGACCGATCCCTACGCCGCGATCGCCGCCGGCATCCCGGCGGCGCGGCTGCGCTTCTGGGCCTTTCTCGCCAGCGCCGGCCTGGCCGGGCTGGCGGGCGCGCTGCAGGTCCATTCGATCGGCGTCGTCTCGCCCGAAGTGCTCGACTTCGACATCATGGTGCGCTGCCTCGTCATCTGCGTGGTCGGCGGCATCGCCCGCACCTCGGGCGCCATCGCCGGCGCGTTCCTGGTCGTCCTGGCGCCCGAGCTGTTCCACGCGCTCGAGGGGTATCGCCTGCTCGCCTTCGGCGCCCTGCTGCTCGCCGCCATCCTGTTCTTCCCCGAGGGCATCATCGGCACGATGGAGGCGCTGCGCGCCCGCTGGTTCGGCCGCCGCCGCTTCACCCAGAAGCTGCCGACGCTGCGCGCGCCCGGCCGCTCGCTCCTGGCCACCACCCGCCCGGTGCTGAACCTGGAGCGGGTGTCGAAGAACTTCGGCGGCGTCGTGGCGCTGGAGAACGTCACCCTCAAGGTGCCGCGCGGCGAGATCTTCGGGCTGATCGGGCCGAACGGGTCCGGCAAGTCGACCCTGGTCAACGTGGTGACCGGGCTGGTCGTCCCCGACGAAGGCCGGGTCATCGTCTCGGGCGAGGACATGACGGGACGGGCGCCGGCCAAGGTCGCCGCCCGCGGCGTCGCCCGGACCTTCCAGACCGTCCACCTGCATCCCGCCCTCTCGGTGCTCGACAATGTCGCGGTCGCGCGGATCGGCGACCTGCCGGGCGGCCTGTTCGGCACCCTGCTGGCGATCGGTTCCGAACGGCGCCTGCGCCGCGCCCGCTCGGAGGCGGTCGCCATCCTCGACGCGCTCGGGCTGGGGGGCGAGGTGCTGCGCACCGCGGGTTCCCTGCCGCCCGGGGCGCAGCGCCGCCTCGAACTGGCCCGCGCGCTGGCCCGCAACCCGGAGATGGTGCTGCTCGACGAGCCCGCGGCGGGGCTGTCGGAGCCCGAGCAGACCTACCTGGCCGAGCGGCTGCGGGTGCTGAAGACACGCGGTCTGGCCATGATCATCGTCGACCACAATCTGGGCTTCCTGCTGCGCCTCGCCGACCGCGTCGCCTGCCTCGACCAGGGCCGGGTCGTGGCGATCGGCACCCCCGATCAGGTCCGCCGCGACCCCGCGGTGATCGCCGCCTACATCGGCCCGGGAAACCCCGCCTACCGCCCGCCGGAGGGAGCGCGATGACCGACCCCACCGGTCAGCAGCCGCCCGACCTGCTGGTCCCGCCCGCCGCGGCCGAGCCGTCGCCACCGCCCCTGCTGGCCCTGTCCGGCGTCAGCGTCGCGCGCGGATCGGGCAAGGTCGTCGATGGACTGGACCTGCGGATCGAGGCCGGCTCGGTGGTGGCGCTGCTGGGCGTCAACGGGGCCGGGAAATCCAGCCTGATCCAGGCGATCATCGGGTTGCTGCCGGTCGCCGCCGGCAGCATCGCGCTGGGCGGCACCGCCATCGAGCGGCTGCCGGCCGAGCAGCGGGCGCGCCTCGGCATCGGCCTGGCGCCCGAGGGGCGCCGCGTGTTCGCCGGGATGAGCGTGCGCGACAACCTGCTGGCCGTCTGCCGGGCCGACGCCCGGACGCGGGCCGAGCGGATCGCGTCCGTCTACGAGCTGTTCCCGCAGCTCGCCACGCGCGACCGCACGCTGGCCTGGCAGCTCTCGGGCGGCCAGCAGCAGATGCTGTCCATCGGCCGCGCGCTGATGAACCTGCCGCGGCTCCTGCTGCTGGACGAGCCGACCCTGGGCCTGGCGCCCAACGTCGTGTTCGACCTGCTGGAGCGGCTGACCTGGATCGCCGGATCGGGCACCGCGGTGCTGATCGCGGAGCAGAACGCCGCGGTGCTGTCCGTCGCCGACCGCGGCTGCGTGCTGCGGGTCGGGAGGATGGTGCTGGAGGCGCCGGGCCGGGAACTGATGAACGACCCCTATCGCTTCGAGACGGCAATGCTCGGCGTGTGATCCCTGGATCGGCGCACAAGCCGAAACATCGATGAAGATCAGGCGCACGAAAACTGCTAGGTTCGCCCTACAGGGCTATTGACCGTCCATTGGTGGACGGTGGCGCAGGGGGGGTCCATGATTCGCAGCGGCCAGCGACCGTCGTTTGTGGGGCGCCTGTTGGCGATCGCCATCGGCCTGGGCGGCGCTGCCGTCGCCTGGGGCCCGATCCCGGCCCAGGCCAGCGAACCGATCAAGGCGGTCGGCTCGACCTTCGTTTCCCCCTTCCTGCAGACCGTCTTCGAGCGGCTGGTGACCGCGGCCGTGATCGTGCCGCCCAAGCAGAACTATCGCGGCACGGAGCGCGGGCTGGCCGAGTTCTGCCGCTCGGCCGCCCCCGACAGTGCCAGCGTCGTGGCCATGTCGCGCCGCATGCGCAACACCGAGTTCGAGCGCTGCGTCCAGAACGGCGTCGAAGCGATCGTGGAGATCCAGCTCGGCTTCAACACCCTGGTGCTGACCACCCGCCGGCAGGATGCCGACTACGACCTGTCCCTGCTCCAGCTCTACCAGGCGATCGCCCGCGACGTGCCGGACGGCGACGAGTTCCTGACCAACAGCAGCAAGCGCTGGCGCGACATCGACGAGACGCTGCCCGACACGCCGATCCGGCTGGTGATCCCTGCGCCGGGCCTCGGCTCGCGCGGCTTCTTCCAGGACCGCTTCCTCCAGGGCGCCTGCCGCGGCATCCCCCAGATCCGGGCGATCTTCTCGGCCGAATCCCGCGTCCGCCAGTGCGTGACGCTGCGGGACGACGGCACGCTGGTCGAGGTCGGCGTGCCCTACGACCAGGCGATCCGGCTCGCCATGACCGACGCCCCGCCCGGCACCATCGCGGTCGTGCCCTTCAACATGGCCGAGGCCATGGCGGACATCGTCAAGATCCTGCCGCTCGACGGGGTGCTGCCCTCGCCGACCACGGTCGCAACGCGCACCTATCCCTTCAACCGGCCGCTCTTCGTCTATGTGAAGAAGGCCCATGTGAAGGACTTCCGCGGCCACGGCCCCGTCGCCGGCCTGCGCGAACTGATCACCGAGCTGACCCGCGAGCGGACGATCGGCCCGGATGGCTACCTGACCGTCGAAGGGGTCGTGCCCCTGCCGGACGACCGCCGGGCCGACAACCGCAGTCAGGCGCTGCGCCTTGCCATCATGGAACGATGAGGATTCATCCGATGCGTCGACGGATTGCAGCATTGGCCTGCGCGGCGGCCCTCGGCGGCCTCGCCCCGGCCCCCTTCGCGCCCGCCGCCCTCGGGCAGACCACCCCCGTCCCGGGCGCCGCCGCGCCCAGCGGCTCGGTGCCGAGCGGCGCGGCCGAGATGGCCCCGGCGCGGCCCGCCCCGCCGCCGGCAGCCGTGGCCGACAAGCCCGACCCGAACGCCGCGGTCGACCTGATCCGCGACCGCCCGAAGACGCTGGGCAAGGTCTGGACGGCCGCGCGGGTCGCCGTGCAATGGACGGCCGGCGTCACCATGTCGGCGATCGAGTATGTGGCCCCGCCCTCGGCCCACGACCTCGCCCGCGAGAACCCCGAGCAGGCGGCCCACCTCTTCAAGCTCCTGGGCCTCGCCGGCTACAAGCTGAAGGAGATCGAGAACGTGGTCGGCGTCATTCCCGGCCTGTCGTTCAAGTTCGGCATGGTCCGGGAACTGTCGGAAGCCGACATCGACTATCTCGACGAGCAGATGGACCTCCATCGACAGGCCAATTCGGGCCTGTTCGCCGAGTTGCAGCGCGGCATCGTGTCCAGCGTCGTCGCGATCAACAATGGCGGCGGGATGCAGGTGTCGGAGCTGAAGCTCGCGCTGCTGCCGCTGCCCAAGGCGCAGTTCTCGATCACGCCGACGGAGACCGCACTCGGCGAAGAAGCGAGCGCCCTGATGCGCGCGATCCAGCGCGTCGATCGCCGCGTGCGGGACATGGCCCATACGGAAATCAAGGCCGCGAAGTCGGACGCACGCCGCTGACCGGCTGATCCGGGCACCACTCGCGAGGCGACCGGCGAACCACTCGCGTCATGGAAAAACTCCGGATCGCCCTCGATATCTTCGGCGGGCTCGGCCTGTTCTTCATCGGGATGCGGCTCCTGTCGACGCATCTCAAGGACACCGCCGGCAACCGGGTGCGCCTGTTCGCCGCCCGGGTCGCCCGGCGCCGCTCGCTGATGATGCTCGTCGGGACGAGCGCCGGGATCGCGACCCAGAGCACGAACGCGGTGACGGCGGCCGCGACCGGCCTCGCCACCGCGCACATCCTGTCGATCCGCGAGGCGTTTCCGCTCATCGCCTGCGCCAATATCGGCACGTCGCTGCTGGTCTATCTGGCGGCCGTCGACCTCCACCTCGAGGTCCTGTTCGCGGCCGGCGTCTGCGGCGTCCTCTACTATCTGAAGTTCGACCAGTCGCCCCGCCATCGCGCCCCGATCGGTGCGCTCCTGGCGCTGACCCTGATCCTGTTCGGCCTCGACCTGATCGGACAGGGCGCGGTCGGGCTTCGCGGCGACCCCGAGTTGCAGGCGATCTTCGGGCTGCTGTCGGGCATGCCGGTGGCGGCCTTCGTGGTCGGGGCGGCCCTGGTCCCCGTGCTGCAGACGGCCAAGACGGTCGCCGTCGTCGTCGCCTTGCTGGCCCAGTCCGGCGTGCTCGGTCCGGTCGAGGCGATCGCCGCGGTCATCGGTGCCAACCTGACGTCGGCCGCGAACGTCGCCGCGCTGACGTCGGGCGTGTCGCCGATGGGCCGGGCGCTCGGCTACTATCAGGCCATCCTGAAGTTCATCGGGTCGGTGCTGGCCATCATCGCCCTGCTGGTGACGCTGGCCGTGTCGCCCGGCCTCTTCGCCGGCATCGACCCGGCCAACGCCCCCTACCTGGTCGCCACCGCGTACCTGATCATGCAGACGGCGGCCTACGCCGTGTCGATGGCCTTCGAGGGGCCGATCTCCGCCCGGCTGACGCACATGGTCCAGAGGCGGACCCGGGACGATCCGAACGAGCCGCGCTACATCAGCCGCGAGGCGCTCAACGACCCGGCGACGGCGACCGAGCTGGCCTTCAAGGAACATCTCGACATCATGGCCGGCCTTTCCGCCGAACTCGATGAGGTCCGCCAGGACAGGCCGGCCGAGACGATGCCGCGCCGGGACGGCGCCGCCATCGGCCGAGCCCTGGCGGAATTCCTCGATGCGCTCAGCGGCCAGACCAACGACGAGGCGGTGCGGCGGCGCGTCGGGTCGCTGCGACGGCTTCACAACCTGGCAATGGCGATGCATCCGCTGATCCGCGGCCTGGCGGCGAACGCTGCGCGCTCGGGCAGCGACTCCGAGGTCGTCCAGCCGATGGAGATGATGGTCGAAAGCGCCCACATGCTCCTCGACCTGTTCGGCTCCGCCTGCCAGTCCGGCGATGCCGAGGACCGGCTCCAGGTCCTGGAGCTGACCTCCGACCGCACCCCGGTGACGGAGCAGATCCGGTTGGCGGTGATGTCCCGGCAGGCCGCCGACGCCGAAGGCGCGCGCACCCTGTTCGACAGCTGCATCGCCTTCGAACGCATCATCTGGCTGATACGCCGCTACCTCCTCCTGACGGACGAGCCCGGATCCCCCTACCGCGACGACGGGAGCCCATCCGCGGCGGCGGGAAATTGAGCCACCCGGCGCGGGAAGTTTCCCATCCCCGGGGGCGTTCTGATAACCTCCGCATCCGAGCCGGAACCGGCCCGTCGAGGACATCTGAGCGGCAAGAGCAAGAGGAGCGGGTCGAGTGACTGCAGGACCGACGAACGACAGCTACCTTTCGGTCGGCGAGGGCGTGGAAATCGCCGCGACGATCGAACGCTGCAGCCGGATCTATGTCGCCGGCAAGGCACGCCTGCAAACCACCTGCAAGTCCTTCGTCCTCGACATCAGCGGCCGGGTCGAAGGCGCGATCGAGTGCGAGACGGCCGAGATCCGCGGCCGCTTCGAGGGTGAGGTCCGGGCGACGCAGCGCCTGATCGTCCATGAGACCGGCCAGATCGACGGAGAGATCCGTTACGGCCGCCTGGAGGTCGCGGACGGCGGCCGGTTGACCGGGCGCATCGAGTCGCTGGGCGCCCCCGCGGCCCTGGCGACGCCGGCCGGCAGCGCGGTCTCGACCCCTGCCGACGCCTATCGCGGCCGTTCCGGCCTGCCTGTCTGAGCAGCCGGTTCCCGATCCGGACGGCCGGGTACGCCCGGTTCTCCGGCTTCGGGCCCCGGCCTACTGCGCGGCGAGCAGGCGGCCGATGGTCGCCGCGAAGCGCCGCCGCACCGTCTCGCGAGAGACATGCCGCCCCTCGACGACGACCGGCCGGCCGCCGACCCAGACCCGGCTGACGGCCCGTCCGTCGGCCGCGAAGATCCAGCCGTCCAGCAGGTGATCGCCCGTCCGGCCGCCCAGCGCCGGGTGTTCGGCGTCCAGCAGCACGATGTCGGCGCGGCGCCCGACGGCCAGCGCCCCGATCCGCCGCCCCAGCGCCCGCGCGCCGCCATCGAGGGCGCGATCATAGAGGGCGCGCCCGGTCGACTGTCCCTCGCCGCCGGCGACGATGTTGCGGGCCTGGTCGCGCAGCCGCTGCCCATATTCCAGCAGCCGCATCTCCTCGGCCGCGTCGATGCGCACGTTGCTGTCGCTGCCGAGGCCAAAGCGCCCGCCGCCCTCCAGGAACGGCGGCAGGGGAAAGATGCCGTCGCCGAGATTGGCCTCGGTGATCGGGCAGAGGCCGACCACCGCGCCCGAGGCGGCCATGCGCGCGACCTCGGCCGCCGTCACCTGGGTCGCATGGACGAGGCACCAGCGCTGGTCGACCGCGGCTTCGTCATGGAGCCAATCGACCGGCCGCCGGCCGCACCAGGCCAGGCACTCGTCGACCTCCCGCTGCTGCTCGGCCACGTGGATGTGCACCGGCACCGGGCCGGCCGCGGCCACCACCGCATTCAGGGTCGCCGCGGTGACCGCGCGCACCGAATGGGGCGCGATGCCGACCTGGGCGTCGGGCAGGCCGCGCAGTGCCCAGCCCGACGCCTCGACGAGCCGCGCGAAGTCGTCGGGGCCGGTCACGAAGCGGCGCTGGCCCGGATCGGTCGGGCCGCCGCCGAAGCGGCCGAAGCCGTAGAAGACCGGCAGGTGGGTCAGCCCGATGCCGCTTTCCGCCGCCGCCCGGCCGATCGCGCCCGCCATCTCGGCAATGTCGGAATAGGGGCGGCCGTCCGGCGCATGGTGGAGATAGTGGAACTCCGCCACGGCGGTGAAGCCGCTCTCGACCATCTCGACATAGGCCTGGGCCGCGATCGCCGACACGTCGTCGGGGTCGAGCACGGCCAGGAAGCGGTACATCACGTCCCGCCAGCCCCAGAAGTTTCCCTCCATCGTGCCCCGTCGTTCCGCCAGCCCGGCCATGCCGCGCTGAAAGGCGTGGCTGTGCAGGTTGGGCAGGCCCGGCAGGGCGATGCCGGCATGGGCCTCCGCCCCCGCCGCGGGGGTTCCGGCCTGGACGGCCGCGATCCAGCCATCGCCGTCGACGGCGATGCGAACGTCGCGGGCCCAGCCGTCCGGCAGCAGCGCCTGGGAAAAATGGTACGTCTTCATCGTGCGGGTCGTCGCTCCGTGCAGGGGATTATCGTACAGTCGACGGAGGGGGTTGGGCGAGGAGGCGTTGGGCCGTCATGCCGGTGGATCGCATCCTGGTCGATGCGCGGATCGCCACCATGGAGCCGGGGGCCGATGCCTACGGCACCGTGGCAGGCAGCGGCGCGATCGCGATCGCGGGCGACCGGATCGCCTGGGTCGGCCCGATGCGCGACCTGCCGGGCGGGCTGGACGCCGTCGAACGCATCGGCCTCGATGGCCGCTGGGTGACGCCCGGCCTGGTCGACTGCCACACCCACCTCGTCCATGCCGGCAACCGCGCCCACGAGTTCGAGCTGCGGCTGGAGGGCGCCTCCTACGAGGCGCTGGCCCAGGCCGGCGGCGGGATCCTGTCGACCGTGCGGGCGACCCGCGCCGCCGACGAGGCCCTGCTCGTCGCCACCGCCCTGCCCCGTCTCGACGCGCTGATCGCCGAGGGCGCGACGACGGTCGAGATCAAGTCGGGCTACGGCCTGTCGGTCGAGGACGAGGTGAAGATGCTGCGCGCCGCCCGCCGCCTGGGGCGCGAACGGCCGGTCGGCATCCGCACCACCCTGCTCGCCGCCCATGCCCTGCCGCCGGAATTCGCCGGCGACCCGGACGGCTATATCGACCTCTGCTGCGGGCCGATCCTGGACGCGGTCGCGGCCGAGGGGCTGGCCGACGCCGTCGACGCCTTCTGCGACCGCATCGGCTTCACCCGGGCGCAGACCGCACGGGTGTTCGATGCCGCGCGGGCCCGCGGCCTGCCGGTCAAGCTGCACGCCGAGCAGCTGTCCGACCAGGGCGGGGCGGCGCTGGCGGCGGCGATGGGCGCGCTCTCGGCCGACCATCTGGAACATCTGGACGAGGACGGCGTCGCCGCCATGGCCCGTGCCGGCACGGTCGCCGTGCTGCTGCCCGGCGCCTACTACTTCATCCGCGAGACGCGGAAGCCGCCGGTCGAGGCATTGCGCCGTCACGGCGTGGCGATCGCGGTCTCGACCGACCTCAACCCCGGCTCGTCGCCGTTGCACTCGCCGCTGCTCGCCATGAACATGGCCTGCACCTTCTTCGCCCTGACCCCGGCCGAGGCGCTGGCCGGCATGACCCGGCACGCGGCCGCCGCCCTCGGCATCGCTGCCGACGCCGGCACGATCGCCGCCGGCAAGCGCGCCGACCTGGCGATCTGGGACATCGAGCGGCCGGGCGAGCTCGCCTACCGCATCGCCTTCAACCCGCTGTACCGGCGGCTGTGGGGTGGCAGATGAGCATGACCGTCGCGCTCGGCGTCGAGGGGCAGAAGCTGGCGGCGTGGCGCGCCATCCTGCGCGACCGGACGCCGGTCCGCCTGGACCCGGCCGCCCATGCCGCGGTGGCGGCCGGCGCCGACGCCGTGGCGCGGATCGTCGCGCGGGGCGCCCCCGTCTATGGCGTCAACACCGGCTTCGGCAAGCTGGCCCATGCCCGGATCGAGGCGGACGACCTCGCCACCCTGCAGCGCAACCTGGTGCTGTCGCACGCGACCGGGATCGGCGCGCCCCTGCCCGACGCGGTCGTCCGCCTGGTGCTGGCGCTGAAGATGGCGAGCCTGGCCCGCGGCGCGTCCGGGGTGCGCTGGGAGACGGTGCAGTTCCTGGAAGCCATGCTGGCGGCCGACATCCTGCCGGTCATCCCGGCCCAGGGGTCGGTCGGCGCGTCCGGCGACCTGGCGCCACTCGCCCACATGGCCGCCGCCATGATCGGTGTCGGCCAGTGCCGGGTCGCGGGCGAGACCATGCCGGCCGCATCCGCCCTGGCCCTGGCCCGCCTGCGGCCCCTCTTGCTCGGCCCCAAGGAGGGGCTGGCGCTGCTGAACGGGACCCAGGTCTCGACCGCGCTGGCCCTGGCCGGCCTCTTCGCGATCGAGCGGGTCTTCCGGTCCGCCCTGGTGACGGGCGGGCTGTCGCTCGATGCCGCGCTCGGCTCCGACACGCCCTTCGACCGGCGCATCCACGCGCTGCGCGGCCATGCCGGGCAGCGCGACGTGGCGGCTGCCCTGCGCACGCTGGTCGCCGGCAGCGGCATCCGCGAATCCCACAAGGAATGCGGCAAGGTGCAGGACCCCTACTGCCTGCGCTGCCAGCCGCAGGTGATGGGGGCCTGCCTCGACCTGATGCGCCACGCCGCCGCCACCCTGGCGATCGAGGCCAACGCCGTGTCCGACAACCCGCTGGTGTTCGCGGACACGGGCGAGGTGCTGTCGGGCGGCAACTTCCACGCCGAGCCGGTCGCCTTCGCCGCCGACCAGCTGGCGCTCGCGGTGGCCGAGATCGGCTCGCTGGCCGAGCGCCGGGTGGCGATGCTGACCGACGGCTCGATCAGCGGCCTGCCCTCGTTCCTGACCCGCCATGCGGGCCTCAATTCCGGCTTCATGATCGTCCATGTGACGGCAGCCGCGCTCGCGTCCGAGAACAAGCAGCGGGCCGCACCCGCCAGCATCGACAGCCTGCCGACCTCCGCCAACCAGGAGGACCATGTGTCGATGGCGACCCACGCCGCCCGCCGGCTGCACGAGATGGCCGAGAACGCCGCCGGCATCGTCGGGATCGAGCTGCTGTGCGCGGCCCAGGGGGTCGATTTCCACGCCCCGCTGACGTCGAGCCCGCTGCTGGAGCGGGCCCGCGCGGCCCTGCGCGCGCTGGTGCCGCACCTCGACGACGACCGCTTCCTGGCGCCCGACCTTGCCATGGCCCGCGACCTGGTGACGAGCGGGGCGATCGAGCGGGCGGCGGACGCCGCCTGGGACCCGGTTCGCCTGGATTGAGGCCGCCGCGACCGACGCCGCCGCGACCGAAGATGGGAGACCTGCCGATGATGCCGAGCGATGCCGAGATCGAAGCCTACCGCCTGGACGGTGCCGTCTGCCTGCGCGGTGTCCTGGACGCCGACTGGCGCGACCAGCTGGCCCGCGGCATCGAGCGCAACCTGCAGGAGCCGGGGCCGTTCGGCCGGCGCTACACGCCCGAGGGCAAGCCCGGCCTCTTCTTCGGCGACTACTGCAACTGGCAGCGCATCCCGGAATACGAGGCGGTGCTGCGCCACTCGCCGCTGGCGGCGATCGCCGGCCGGCTGATGGGATCGGCCAAGGTGAACCTGTTCCACGAGCATGTGCTGGTGAAGGAGCCGGGCACCGAGGAGCGCACCCCCTGGCACCATGACCAGCCTTACTATGTGGTCGACGGCCACGACATCATGAGCATGTGGATTCCGCTCGATCCCGTCGCGCGCGAGATCAGCCTGGAGTTCGTCGCCGGCTCCCACCGCTCCGGGCAATGGTACACGCCGCGGCGCTTCGCCGACGGCAACGACCACCCGGCCCAGCAGAAGAACTTCACGCCCGTGCCCGACATCGAGGGCGCGCGCGACCGCTACCGCATCCTCGGCTGGGCGCTCGAGCCGGGCGACCTGATCGCCTTCCACGGGCTGGCGCTGCACGGCGCGCCCGGCAACTCGACCGGCGTGCGCCGGCGGGTGGTCTCCGCGCGCTGGACCGGCGACGACGCCCGCTACGTCCTGCGCGAGGGCTTCATGTCGCCGCCGCCGCCCGAGACGGGCGCGCCCGCGGTCGGCGCGCCCATGGATTCCCCGGCCTTCCCGGTCGTCTGGCAGGCGTGAGGTAGAAACTCGTGATCCGCCCCATGACCCGCCCCATGACCCGCATCGACAATGCCCGCACCGTCCGCGCCGCCCGCGGCCTGGAGCGCACGGCGAAGAGCTGGCAGACCGAGGCCGCGCTGCGCATGCTGATGAACAACCTCGACCCCGAGGTGGCGGAGCGGCCGCACGAGCTGGTGGTCTATGGCGGGATCGGCCGGGCGGCCAGGGACTGGGATTCCTTCGACCGGATCGCGGCCGCGCTCCGCCGGCTGGAGGACGACCAGACCCTGTGCGTGCAGTCCGGCAAGCCGGTCGGCATCTTCCGCACCCACCCCGACGCCCCCCGGGTGCTGATCGCCAACTCCAACCTGGTCGGCAAGTGGGCCAACTGGGACCATTTCCACGAGCTCGACCGCAAGGGGCTGATGATGTACGGCCAGATGACGGCCGGCTCGTGGATCTATATCGGCTCCCAGGGCATCGTGCAGGGCACCTACGAGACCTTCGTCGAGCTGGGCCGGCAGCACTACGGCGGCGACCTGGCGGGGCGCTGGTTCCTGACCGGCGGGCTGGGCGGCATGGGCGGCGCGCAGCCCCTGGCCGCGACCATGGCCGGCGCCTCGCTGCTGGCGGTCGAGTGCCAGCCGTCGCGCATCGACATGCGCCTCAGGACCGGCTACCTCGACGCCCGCGCCGACACGATCGACGACGCGCTGGCGATGATCGAGCGGGCCCGGGCCGCCGGCCGGGCGGTCTCGGTCGGCCTGCTCGGCAACGCCGCCGAGGTGTTTCCCGAGCTGGTGCGGCGCGGGGTGCGTCCCGACGCGGTGACCGACCAGACCTCCGCCCACGACCCGCTCAACGGCTACCTGCCGGCCGGCTGGACGCTGGAGGAATGGGAGGACCGCCGCACCCGCGACCCCAAGGGCGTCGAGCAGGCGGCCATGGAATCGATGGCGGTCCAGGTGCGGGCGATGCTCGAGTTCCACCGCATGGGCGTGCCGACGCTCGACTACGGCAACAACATCCGCCAGATGGCCCGCGACATGGGCGTGGCCGACGCCTTCGCCTTCCCGGGCTTCGTCCCGGCCTATATCCGGCCGCTCTTCTGCCGCGGCGTCGGGCCGTTCCGCTGGGCCGCCCTGTCGGGCGATCCCGAGGACATCTATCGCACCGACCAGAAGGTGAAGGCGCTGATGCCGGACGACCGGCACCTGCACAACTGGCTCGACATGGCGCGCGCCCGCATCCGCTTCCAGGGCCTGCCCGCGCGCATCTGCTGGGTCGGCCTCGGCGACCGCCATCGCCTCGGCCTCGCCTTCAACGCGATGGTGGCCCGGGGCGAGATCGGGCCGGTCGCGATCGGCCGCGACCACCTCGATTCCGGCTCGGTCGCCAGCCCCAACCGCGAGACCGAGGCGATGCAGGACGGCAGCGACGCGGTCGCCGACTGGCCCTTGCTGAACGCGCTCGTCAACTGCGCCAGCGGCGCCACCTGGGTGTCGATCCACCATGGCGGCGGCGTCGGCATCGGCTATTCCCAGCATGCCGGCATGGTCGTGGTCTGCGACGGCACCGAGGCCGCCGCCCGCCGGCTGGAGCGCGTCCTGTGGAACGACCCCGCGACCGGCGTCATGCGCCACGCCGACGCCGGCTACCCCATCGCCATCGACAGCGCCCGCCGCAACGGCCTCGACCTGCCCTTCCTGTCCGCCTGATATCCCTCCAGGCTGTGCCAAAATGTCATCCGTCGGCCGCAGCCCCGGCCAAGTGGAGCCGAAGCGAAGTGTCGCCTCGCGTCGACTCGGCGTTGCTCGCTGGCCGAAGGCGCCTTGACCGATTGGCTGTCTACGACTCCGGCACTGGGGCCGGCCCTCATGGTGAGCCTGCCCGACCGAACCACGTAGCGGATGGCGTTCAGCACTTCGCGGAAGTCGATCTGCCGGAGCCGGCCGCGCTGGCATCAGCGGCTCCATCGACGACCACTCCTCGTCCGTCAGGTCACTCGGGTAGCGCTTCGTCTTGCGCTCGATCCTGGCCATCCGGCCTCGGCTCGCTGGCGTCCACATCCCGAGTTTGAATCACGACGCAGCCCAGCCCTCAACCCTTCTCCAAACGGGCTCTGAGAGGTATTGCCGCCCAGACATGATGGTGGGTCCTATCGCGTTAAACGTGCGCTGTCGTTCGGCGTTGCGATCCCGCACACGAGAGCTGGTTCGGCATGAAGGCCGCAGGATTCGACCATGCGCCGTGAGGGGATATTCGTCGCGGAGACGAGTTCGTAGACATGCGTGGCGTCGAGATCGCGAAATACGCTGACGATCATCCGGGCGTTGATGTAGTTGCCCAGGCCCTTGCCACGCTGCGATTCCGCCACCGCAACGAGCCCGCCCCACGCATGGCGATGATAGGCGCTATGGGCGTTGTGCGGCAGATATCCATGTGCAGTCGCTACGACAGTCCCATTGTCGTCTCCGATCGCAACAGTTGTCGCCGGGCCAAAGGCACCGACCAGCAGCGAACCCGAAAAAGGCACGACACCGGCGGCACTCATGAGTGCCTGAACCTCAACCGTGCGTGCGCCTTCGGGGTCGGTTGGCCTGTCCAGTTCAGTCAGTCCGTCTGGCAGGCCGTGGGCAAGGATTTCTTCAGAGGCAGCCAGCGCACTCGCGCGGTCGGCGAGGAATACGTCCCAGCTATCGAAGCGGCAGTTCCACATTGTCAGCCGGGACCTGAGTTCGTCCACCTTGCCCTTCGGGATCAGGCGGAAGCCGCAAACGCCATCACGGTCGAGAAACTCCTTGATCCGTTCCCATCCCAACCGGTCCGGATCGTCGCATCCCATCGTTCGGCCGGTCTGGCATGCTCCGGCTGTCGCGTTGATGAAATTGACGCTGGCGTCGGCCCGCGCCTGCAAGCGCTTCTGCGTCTCGGTGCCAAAATAGCCTGACATGGCGAGCCCCCGGTCGATGAACAACAGCGCGATGGAAGGTGCGCGCCAACGGAACACATCATCGGCTCATCCCGGAATGAAGGGCCGCAAAATCATGCTAGACATGGCGCCATGAGAGGAGAAGCAGGTCATGACCGATCCGATCGAAAGCCCCTGGGGTGCTGCGGATATCTTTGAGCGCATCCTCGACGCAATGAGGGCCTCCGGACTTACCACCGGGAGTGTCACGATCGAGCAGCTTGCGCCCGTTGATCATATCCATGCCCGCGGGTTCGCGGCTACCAGGGAACTGGCCGACAGCCTGGCGATCAGGGCCGGCGATCGGATCGTCGATATCGGCTGCGGAATCGGAGGTCCAGCCCGCTATCTGGCAGACCGGTTCGGATGTCACGTAGAAGGGATCGACATCACTGTGCCGTTCGTCGAGGCAGGCAACAAGCTCTCCGAGATGACCGGAATGCTCGATTGCGTGACCATCCGTCACGGCGATGGCCAGAAGCTGCCCTATGAGGACGAGAGCTTCGACGGAGGCTACGCCCAGCATGTCACGATGAATGTCGCCGACCGTGATCGCTTCTTTGCCGAAGCCTTCCGAGTCCTGCGGCCGGGAGCCTTCTTCGCCCTGACCGAACACGGCCTTGGTGCAGCCGGAACCCCGCATCATCCGGTGCCATGGTCTGACGATGGCGCTGGTGCATATCTCCTGCCGCCCGAACGGACCATCGCGTCGCTTGGCGCTGCGGGATTCCAGGAGGTCGAGGTGGTTGGGACCGGCGAAGAATACCTTCAGGGCTACAGGAAGATGATTTCGCTTATGGACGAAGGCGCGCTCCCACCGCTTGGCGTGCATATCATTCTGGGCCCTGCCGCTTCAGAAAAAATTCGGAACGCTGCTCGAAACATCGAGGAATCTAGGACACGGCCAGTCAGGATCATGTGCCGAAAGCCGGCATAACCCGTCGACGACCGCAACGTCCGCAACCTGCACCTGCGAGCTTCTCCGTAGGGATGGCTGCTTTCAAGAGTTGCCTAAAGCACTTCCCATGGCTGACCTAGCGTCGCAAGTGACCAAAACCATATCCCATAGAACGCGCAAGATCACTCGCTGCGCTCGCACGATTGGTGGGTTTTAGTACAGCCTGCCTGGCCCGCGACGCCCGAGCACCCCGAGGAACGCCCATCGCCATGACCAACCGCACGCGCATCGCCATCCATAGCCGCACGCCCTTCGCCGGCGGCGCCGAGTTCGGCCAGGCCGGGGCCTACGAGAAGCTGACGGGCCGCGCCCACTATGCGGTCGACCCGGCCGCCGCCGCCCAGGCCGGGATCGTCGACCTGGACAAGGCGCCCCGCAACGCGGACGGGCTGGTCGAGTTCGCCGCCGACGTGATGATCCTGAAGCCGGTCGACATGGCCCGCGGCAACCGCCGGCTCTTCTTCGGCTACGGCAACCGCGGCAACAAGCGCGAGCTGCAGTTCTTCAACGATGCGCCGCCCAGCAACGACCCGGCGACCCTGGCGCATGCCGGCAACGGCTTCCTCTTCCGCCGCGGCTACACCGTCGTCTGGGGCGCGTGGGAGGGCGACCTGCTGCCCGGCAACGGCCGCCTCATCCTCGACGTGCCGGTCGCGACCGAGAATGGCGCACCGATCACCGGGCCGGTCCGCATCGAGCTGATCGTCGACAAGCCGGGCACCAGCTTCCTGCCCCTGTCCGGCCGCGCCTCGACCCGCTCCTATCCGGCCGTCTCGCTGGACACGGCCAAGGCGACCTTGACCAAGCGCCGCTACCAGGGCGATGCGCGGATCGCGATCCCGTCCGACCAGTGGGCCTTCGCCCGGGTCGAGGGCGGCAGCGGGCTCGACAACCAGGGCGCCGAGCAGGCGATCATCCCGTCGGAGACCCATGTCCACCTGCCGGCCGGCTTCCAGCCGGGCTGGATCTACGAGCTGGTCTATACCGCCCGCGACCCGCGCGTGCACGGGCTGGGGCATGTCGCCGTGCGCGACCTGGTCAGCTTCCTGAAGCACGAGCCGGGCGAGGCCAACCCGCTCGCGGGCGGCATCGACAAGGCCTATTCCTGGGGCCGGTCGCAGACCGGACGCTGCATCCGCGACTTCCTCTACCAGGGCTTCAACGCCGACGCCCGGGGGCGGCAGGTGTTCGAAGGCGTGCTGCCGCATGTCTCCGGCGGCGGGCTGATGTGGATGAACCACCGCTTCTCGCTGGTCGTGTCGCCGGCCGGCCAGCAGTACGAAGACCACGCCACCATGGCCGACCGCTTCCCCTTCTCCTATGCGAAGTCGGTCGACCCGCACTCGGGCCGCGAGGACGCGATCCTGAAGCGGCCGGAGACGGACCCGCTGGTGCTGCACACCCAGAGCGCCATCGAGTACTGGCAGCGCCGCGGTTCGCTGGTGCACACCGACGCCCACGGCAACGACCTGGCCCAGCCGGACAATGTCCGGGTCTATCTGTGGTCGAGCTCGCAGCATTTCGCCGACCCCAACATCCAGCGGCCGGCCCGGGGCATCTGCCGCAACTACCTCAACATCGTCCAGACCTCGATGCTGTTCCGCGCCATGCTGGACGCGCTCGACCGCTGGGCGTCCGACGGCACGCCGCCGCCGGCAAGCCGCATCCCCTTGCGCGCCGACGGCACCCTGGTGACGGCCGAGGAATGGCGCCGCCGCTTCCCGGCGATCCCGGGCGTCGCCCTGCCGACCGCCGCCAATGCCTGCCCACTGCTCGATTTCGGGCCGCGTGCGGCCGACGGCATCATCGACCAGGAGCCGCCGACGGTGCTGGCGGCCGAGGGCTATCCGACCCTGGTGCCCGCGGTCGATGCCGACGGCAACGACATGGCCGGCGTGCGGGCGCCGATGGTGGGGGCGCCGCTCGGCACCTACACCGGCTGGAACATCCGCGACCGCGGCTTCGGCCATGGTGCCATGCACGAGTTCACCGGCAGCTACATCCCCTTCCCCGACACCGACGAGGAGCGGGCGGCGACCGGCGATCCGCGCCCGTCGGTCGGCGGCCGCTACGCGTCACCGGCCGCCTATGCCGCGGCGATCGAGGCGGCCGCGCGCCAGCTCGTCGCCGACGGGCTGATGCTGGAAGAGGACGTCGAGCGCTCGGTCAAGGCCGCCGCCGACTGGGGGCGGCCGCTCCACGACGTGCGGCTGTAGGCCGCTCCGCGCCCGGGTCAGCGGCCCCCAGCGACCGGGGCCGCGACCCGCTGGCGCGCGAGCCACTGGCTGCCGAGCACCACCACAGCCAGCGTTCCACCCGCGAGGTCGGACCAGACGCTGGGGAAGACGAGTGCGAACCCCGCCCCGGCCAGCAGCATGCGCTGCCACATCGAGGCCCAGGTCAGGAAGTATCCGTGCAGGCCGCCCGCGAACAGCAGGATGCCGGCCACCGCGCAGGCGAACCGCCAGATGATCCACGGCCAGTCGCCGATCATCAGCAGGGCCGGCTCGAACACGAACATGAACGGCACGATGAAGCCGGCGGCGCCGATCTTCACCGCCGCCAGCCCGCTCTTCCAGATGTCGGCCTTGGCGATGCCGGCGGCCGCGAACACGGCCAGCGCGACGGGCGGGGTGATCGCCGACAGGACCGCGAAGTAGAGCGCGAACATGTGGGCGGCCGGCGGGATCACGCCCAGCTTGATGATCGCCGGCACCAGCAGCGCGGTCATGATGATGTAGGCGGGTGTCGTCGGCATGCCCATGCCCAGCACGATGCCGGCGGCCATGGTCAGCAGCAGGGCGAGCAGCAGCCAGTTCTGCGCCATCCCGACGACCAGCTGGGTGAAGACGATGCCCAGGCCCGAGAGCATGACGATGCCGATGATGATGCCGGCGCAGGCACAGGCGAGCGCCACCGGCACGGCGTTGCGGGCCCCGTCGACCAGCGCTTCCAGGACGTTCCGCATGGTGACGTTGCCGCGGGTGGAGGCGCGCAGGGCCGCCACCGGGAAACAGGCGAGCGTCCCGACCAGGGCCGCCATCGGCGCGCTGTAGCCGGAATACATGACGGTCAGGATCGCCACCACCGGGATGAACAGATGCCCGCGTTCGGCCATGACGCGCGAGAATTTCGGCAGCTCCGACCGCGGCAGGCCGACCAGGCCGCGGCGCTTGGCCTCGAAGTGCACCGCGCCGAAGCAGGCGACGTAGTAGAGGATCGAGGGGATCAGCGCCCACAGGATGACCTGGCCGTAGCTGACCGCCAGGAACTCGGCCATGACGAAGGCGGCCGCGCCCATGATCGGCGGCATGATCTGGCCGCCGGTCGACGCCGTCGCTTCCACCCCCGCGGCGAAGTGCGGCGGGAAGCCGGTGCGCTTCATCAGCGGAATGGCGATCGGCCCGTCGACCATGACGTTGGCGACGGCGCTGCCCGAGATGGTGCCGAACAGGCTGGAGCTGACGACCGAGACCTTGCCGGGGCCGCCCGCCGTATGCCCGGTGAGCGACATCGCGAAGTCCATGAAGAGCTGCCCGGTGCCGGTACGCTCCATGAAGCTGCCGAACAGCACGAAGATCAGGACGTAGGCGGCCGACACCGACAGCGGGATGCCGAAGATCCCCTCGGTGGTCATGAACAGCTGGTCCATGAGCCGCATCGGCTCCAGCTGGGCGATGAACAGGCCGTAGGCGAGGAAGACCAGCGCGGTGATCGGCAAGGCCCAGCCGAGCACCCGCCGCGTGCCCTCCAGCACGATCACCACCAGGATCGCGCCCAGGACCATGTCGGCCGTGGTCAGGTCGTCGATGTAGTAGATGCGGTTTACGACATAGTCGTAGTTGAGGAAGAGATAGAGGATGGGTGCCGCGCCCAGCACCAGCAGGCCATAGTCGATGACATCCGGCGGCTGGCCGGCCCGCCTGGCGCTGCGGTCGTAGAACAGGAACACCAGCGCCAGCGCGAACAGCAGGTGGGTGCCGCGGAAATAGACCGCCTCCGGGCTGCCGAAGGCGATCGCCCACATGTGATAGAGCGCCATCAGGGCGCCGATCACGATGCCGACGACCCGAAGGATCCCCCCGTGGCTGAGGTCCAGTTTCATGGCGCGCGATCCCACCTGCTGCTGTCGTCAGATACCGGCCTTGCGTTTCGCGAGGCCGCGGATCAGCGCGTCTTCACCGTGATCCCGGCCTCGGCATAGAACCTGGCCGCGCCCGGATGGAAGGGAACGCCGATGTCCTCGGCCATCACCTTGGGCGTCAGGCCGGTCATGCCCTTGTACACCGCCGCCATCGACGGGACGTTGGCGGCCATCGTCTTGGTCATGGTGTAGACCTGATCGGCCGGCAGCTTGCAGGCGGCGGCGACGTGGGTCGCATAACCGATCACCTTCACGTCGGTGTCCTGCTTGGCGTAGGTGCCCTTCGGCACCGTCACCAGCGTATAGCCGGGGTTGAGCTTCTTCATGCCCTCCAGGCTGTCCGACAGGTCCATCAGCGTGATGTCGCGGGCCGAGGCCAGGTCCATGATCGAGCCGGCCGGGATCGCGGTGCCGAGGCCGAAGGCGACCGCATGGCCGTCCTGCATCTGCGTCACCGAATCCGTGTAGGAGACGAAGCTGACCTTGACGTCGCTGTAGGACAGGCCGTGCACCTTCAGCAGCTGGGCGGTGATCAGCTCGCCCGTGTTGCCGCGCGGCTGGGTGGTGATGCTCTTGCCCTTCAGGTCCTTGACCGACTTGATGCCGGCGGCGGTCGGTGTGACCAGCTGGTAGAATTGCGGATAGAGCGTCGCGATGTTGCAGATGCTGTTGTGCGGCTTGTTGAAGGGCGCGTTGCCCGCCAGCGCGTCGACCGTCGAGATCGAGTTGCCGAAGCCGATGTCGGTCTTGTTCTCCTCGATGCCGCGCATGTTGGCGATGCCGGCGCCCGGCAGGGACTGCACCGAAAGGCCCGGAATCGCCTTCTCCCACATGTCCTTGAGCTGGCCGCCGAGCGGCACCCAGACGCCGCCCTGCGGGCCGGTCATCAGCTTCAGATCGGCCGCGGCGGCGGGCACGGCAAACGACGCCGCCACGGTGGCGGCAAGGAACAGGGACTTCTTCCGAAGGGTCATTTCGCTCTCCCGATCTGGTGGATTGGCCGGAGCGCTCTCCGGCGCTTGGGCGACTGCATAACATTAGGCTTTTGCCCATGACAACCATTGCGTCCTGAGCGGTCGCGCTGGATCGCGCACCCGGTGTGACCGATATCCATCGACGAACCGGGCATGGCTGCGCGACAATAGGAGCCGGCGACGACACCGGCCGGTGCGAGGGACGACCCCAGATGCCGCAGCCCAGCGATGCTGCTGCCCGCGAGACGAAGCGGCGTCGCCAGGCCGCCGAGCTGGCCGACCTTGCCTTCGACCATTCCCCCGATGCCCAGGCCGTCACCGACCTGCTCCTGCGCGCGCTGCGCCGCAACCCGGCCTGGACCGCCCTGCTGGGCAACGACGCGGATCCCGCCCGCTGGCCGGACGAGATCGTCACCCGGCTGGCCGCCGCCCCGCTCGATGGCGACATCGTGCGCCTCCGGCTGCCCGCCTCCGCCGATACCGGCATCGTGCTCGTCACCGCGCGCGCCGTCCGCCACGGCCGCCGGCAGATCCTGCTGCTGTCGGCCCGGACCGAAGAGAAGGCGATCGATGCCGCGGCCGAGCGAGCCGCCGCCCTGGGTCAGCTGCTCGCCTCCATCGTCCACGAGCTGAACAACCAGCTGTCGACCGTCCTGTCGCAGACCCAGCTCCTGCGCCGGTCGGTGCGCAACCAGGTGCATCTCGGGCGGCTGGACCGGGTGATCGAGGCGGCCCGGCAGTCGGCGCGGATCGTCACCAACCTGCTGGACCTCTCGCGCCGCCGGCCGGTGCGGCGCACGCCGCTGCCGATGGCCGAGGTGACCGCGCGCGCGATCGAGTTGGTGCGCGGCCGGATGGAACAGGCCGGGGTGGAACTCGCCACCGACCTGCCGGACGGGCTGCCGGCGGTGGTGGGCGACGCCACCGGGCTCGGGCAGGTGGTCGTCAACCTGCTGACCAACGCCTGCGACGCGCTGGCCGACATGCCGCAGCCGCGGCAGCTGTCGGTAGCACTCGTCCATGATGCCGATGCGCGCATGCTGGTGCTGCGGGTGGCCGACAACGGTCCCGGCATTCCGGCCGCGATCCTGAAGCGCATCTTCCAGCCCTTCTTCACCACCAAGGCCGAGGGCAAGGGGACCGGGCTCGGTCTGTCGCTGTGCGTGACCCAGGTCAAGGAGCTGGGCGGCGGGATCACCGCCGCCAACCGGCCGCAGGGCGGGGCCGAGTTCACCGTGCGGCTGCCGGTCGCGGAAGGGGTGGCGGGCGCCGACGGCGCCCAGGCGATGCCGCGGCCGGCCGGCGGGGCCGCGATCCTGGTGATCGACGACGACACCACCCTCGCCCGCTACATCCAGTCGCTGCTGCGGCGGGAGGGCCATGCCGCCGATCTGGCGGGCGACGGGGCGGAGGCGCTGCGCCGCATCGATCGGCGACGCTACGACCTCTTGCTGACCGACATCCACATGGCGGGGATGGACGGGCCGGAGCTGTTCCGGCGCCTGGAGCAGACGGACCCCGACAGCGCGCGCCGGATCCTGTTCATGACCGGCGACATCGCCAATCCGGAGCTGGAGCAGTTCTTCCTGCTGGCCGGCCGGCCGGTGATCGCCAAGCCGTTCGACGATCAGCGCTTCCTGTCCGTGGTGGGGCAGATGCTGCGACGCGGCCCCGTCAGCTGAAGAGGCCGCCCAGCGAATAGAGCACCGACTGCACGGGCGGAACCGGCGGCGATGGCGCCGGCGGCGGGTCGTCCTCGGCCGGGGAACTGTCGAACAGGCCGCCCGCCAGCGTCTCGACCACGTCCACCACCTCCTCGACGACGGGCACCGGCGGCGCCTGCGGCAGCAGGTCGAGGTCGAACTCGAGGCCGGCATCGCCGCCCACGACAAGGTCGAGCGACGCGACCGGGTCGACCGCGACCGACGCCTCAACCGCCGGACCCTCTTCCAGTTCGACCACCGTCGCGATTTCGACCGCGGCCGCCCCGGGGACCGCAACCGCAACGTCCGCGCTGGTGCCCGTGTCCGGGTCGAGCAGGGTGGCGGACGCCACGACCGGCACATCCGGGACGATCTCGGCCGCGGCCTGCACGGCCACGGCCGGGCCACCCCCGCCGACACCCACGTCCGCCGCGACCGCCGCCCCGGTCCCGTCCGGCAGCGCCACCGGCGCCTGCACGCTCGTATCGACCAGGCCGTCCTCGTCCAGCAGTCCCAGATCCACATCGGCCGCGGCCTCGACGAGTCCGGGGACCTCTATCGAAGCGTCCACCTCCGTCGCCAGCAGGCCCTCCTCGCCGCCGATCGCCAGGTCCGCCGCGACCGCCGCCGCGACCAGGTCCGGGATCGCGGCCGACATCTGCACGCTCGTATCCAGCAGCGCATCGTCGTCGAGCAACGCCAGTTCCGCGACGGCCGCCGCCTCCACGAGGCCGGGAACCGCCATAGCTGCGCCGAGCTCGGCCGCCGCCCCACCGTCCGGCTGGACCTGCGCGTGGACGCCTGCATCCACCAGGTCCGGCATCCACACGGCGAATTCGCCGACCGCTTCCGCCGGCGCCCCATCGTCCGGCATCGGATCGAACGCGCCCGACCCGGCAATCCCGGCCAATCCCGGCTCCAGGCCCAGATCCAGGCCCAGATCCAGGCCCAGTTCGGTCGAGCCCTGCGTCGCCCCACCGGGCGATGGACCCTCCGGCACCTCGTCGTCCGCCCACAGCGCGAATGCGGCGGGTGCGGAGACCGCCGACGGGCCGCTCCCGTCCGGTTCCCGGGCCGGCGTGGGGTCGGATGGCGCCAGTTCGGCCCGGGCGGCACCGGCCAGCCCGTCGGCCAGGTCGGCCAGCAGCGTCGGCGCATCCAGCGCCTCGCCGTCATGGGCGTTCAGCTTCAGCAGCAGCCGCTCGAAGAGGATCGCCGCCGCGGCGTCGGCCAAGGTGGGGATGGCGGGCGCGGCCGGTCCGGCTGCATCGGCAGCCGTCGCCAGCGCCTCGTCGGCCGGCTCGGAGTGGACGCGGCCGTCGCCCTGGCCCGGCGCCAGCATCGCCCGCGGCGCAACGGCGGCAGCATCCTCGACGGCCGCGGCGGGACCGTCCGGGCGCGGGGCCATCCCGGCCGGGCCGTCGCCGGCCGCCGGTTGCCCGGCGGCAGTGGGGTCCGTGGCGGCGCGCTCGATCCGGTCCCGGCCGGCATCGCCATCGATCCGGCTGGACTGGTCGGCCGGCCCTTGTTCCTCGGTCTCGTCCGCCAGGGCCCCGGAACGCACGCGGCTGCCTTGGGGTGCGGCCTGCTGGCCGGCCTCGGGCGCAACCTCCCTCGACCACGCCTCCCCCGCCGCCAGCACCGTCGCGACGAAGGCCGGCGCCAGGTAGGGCCCGGCGCCGATCGCGCGGCTGCCGCCCGCGCCGCGATCGCCCCCGTCGGCGCCGCCGCGCGCGGCGTAGTGCCGGCCGAGCGCGGCCACGATGTCGGCCGGGGTTTCCGCGTCGACGAAGCTTTCGGCCGCCTCGGCCGAATGGTCGCCCAGCACCTTGGCGACGAAGGCCAGCAGGATGCCGAGCAGGAAGGGATGCCGGGAAAAAGGCTTGTGGTGGCGGGCCTGGGCCAGGATCTGCTTGCGCAGGCCAGGGCAGATGCGCAACGCCGTCGCGACGATGACGACCGCCATCCGGGGATGGTCCACCAGCATCGCGTCGACGATGACGGCGGCCTTCTCGGGATCGCGCCGGATGGCCATGGTCACGGCCAGCACCACGTCGGCGGCGGTCGGCTGGCCGGGCCGGTCCGCGGTCATCTCTTCGGCGACCCGCTCCAGCACCTCGGCCTCGGTCTCGCCAGCGGGGCCACCGGGACCCGGACGGCGGCCGGTGCCGCCGGCCGACCAGCGGTCGGACCACTCGCCCGCGTGCGCCTCGAACCCGTCGAGGACCACGCGCCGACGCGCAATGTTCAGTTGATCCAGAAGCTCCCCGACTATCGCACCCGGTAGCACAGCCATGTCCAAGACCATAATGTTCGACATAACGACAACTTATCCGGCATCGGATAAGTTCCACTGCCGCCAAACGTTATCCATGGGACAAGCCCGGCCACAAGCCGCAGCCGCGTCGACGGGCTATTCGCCGGCCTTCGGCGACAGGAGCATGGTCTCGAACAGGTCCAGGTCGACCGGCTTGCGCAGCCATTGCAGGTCGCTCAGCGCATGGGTTTCCGCCAGGATGCGCGCAGATTCCATGACCCCCCAATGGTAGCCGGTCATGACGATGATGTGCGGCCGCGCTGCCAGGCGCGACAGGGACAGCAGGACGTCGATCCCGTCGATCTGCGGCATCACCAGATCGACGACGACATGGGTCGGGCGGAAATCGGCCAGGGTCGCCTCGAAGGCGGCGCCATCCTGCAGCAGCATCGCGGCAAAGCCCAGTTCGCGCGCCATCTCGACCAGGGGCTCCACGACGTCCGGCTCGTCGTCGACGAACAGGATCCGCCCCTGCTCCTGCTCGGCCGTGACCCTGGATCGCCCCCGCGTCATTATTGTCCCCCGATCGGATCCCCTTGATCCCGGTCACTAGCCTATCATGGGCCAAACATGGGAACGGTACGCCGATCGATGCAAATCGGACCAAATTGCCTGGAACTTTTCTACGACGGGTTGCTGCACGGCTGGGGCCACCTGGTCGACCATCGCGGCGGCGGCGAGCGGCGCCTGAGCGCGACGTTTCGCGGCGACTGGGACGGGACCGTCCTGACGCTCGATCAGAGCTGGGAGCCCGAGGGATCCTCGCCGGAGCGGCGCCTCTGGCGCATCCGCCCGACCGAAGCCGGCTATGTCGGCACGGCCGCCGATGTCGTCGGCCAGGCCGAGGCGAAATGGAAGGACGGCCGGCTGCGCTGGAACTACCTGGCCGACGTGGCGGTGGGCGGTCAGGCCTGGCGGCTGGCCTGCGAGGAGACCTGGCAGCCCCAGACCGCGAACGTGGCGACGGTGGAGGTCCGCGTCAGCAAGTTCGGGCTGCTGATCGCCGAGATCCACCTGATCCTGAGCCGGGACAAGCCGAACGCGCCGGCATAGCCCTTATACGCCGGGGCGGCGCGGCGGCCGGATCATGCACACGACCGGAATGGCGAGTGCGGCGATCATCGACAGCAGCTGGAAGTCGGAGAAATAGGCGATCGCCTGCGCCTGGCGCATCACCTCCGCCTGGAGGGCGGCCAGGCCTTCCACGGTGTCGAGGCTCCAGGCGTCCGGCAGGGGACGGGCCTGGATCGCCGGGGCCAGCGGATGCAGGTGGGGCACCAGCTCCGATCGGGCCGCCTGCCCGCCGCGCGCCAACAGGAAGATCACCACCGAGATGCCGACGCTGCCGCCGACATTGCGCATCAGGCTGAAGAGCGACGTGCCCTGCGGGCGGTGCTCCGGCGCCAGGGTCGCGAAGGAGATGGTGCTGATGGGGACGAAGCAGAAGCCAAAGCCCATGCCCTGGATGAAGCCCGAGACGAGGAAGCGCTCGAACGCCACTTCCAGCGTGAAGCCCGACATGTCGTGGAGCGTCAGCGCCAGCAGCGCGTAGCCGAGCGCCATCAGCAGGCGGATGTCGACCCGCCCGATCAGCCGCCCGACCAGGAACATGGCCAGCATCGTCCCCATGCCGCGCGGCGCCAGGATCATGCCGGCGGTCATCACCGGATAGCCGAGCAGGGTCTGCATGAAGGGGGTGAGGAGGGCGAGCGAGCCGAACAGGATGAAAGCGGTGATGCAGATCAGCGTCACCCCGGAGGCGAAGTTGCGGTCGCGGAAGATCGACAGGTCGATGAACGGGCGCTCGGCCGTCAGGACGTGGACGAGGAAGAGATAGAGTGCCAGCCCGGCGATGATCGCCTCGGCGATGATCTCGGTCGAAGTGAACCAGTCGAGATGCTCGCCGCGGTCGAGCATCAGCTGGAAGGTGCCGACCGCCAGGGACAGCAGGCCGAAGCCCATCCAGTCCATGCGCAGCCGCCGGTCGCGCCCCGGCCGGTCGAGGAACGCGACGAGCCCGAGCAGGGTGACGATGCCGACCGGCAGGTTGATGTAGAAGACCCAGCGCCAGTGGTAGTGCTCGGTCAGCCAGCCGCCGAGCGTCGGCCCGAGGATCGGCCCGACCATGACGCCGACGCCCCAGATCGCCATCGCCTCGCCGTGGCGCTCGCGCGGGTAGGTGTCGAGCAGGACCGCCTGGGACAGCGGCACCAGCGGCGCCCCGAACATCCCCTGGAGCAGGCGGAAGGCCACCATCTGCTCCAGCGACTGGGCCGCGCCGCACAGGATCGAGGCGACCGTGAAGCCGGCGACGGCGACGATGAACACCTCCTTGCGGCCGAAGCGGCGGGCGAGCCAGCCGGTCGGCGGCGTCATGATCGCGGCGGCGACGATGTAGGAGGTGAGCACCCAGTTGATCTGGTCGAGCGAGGCGTTGAGGCTCGCCTGCATGTAGGGGACGGCGACGTTGGCGATGGTCGTGTCGAGCGCCTGCATGATGGTCGCCAGCATCACGCAGCCGGTGACGGCGGCCCGCCCGCCCGCCGCCGACGGCGGGGATCGCTCGGCGATGCTCACCCCTGACCCGCCCGCGGCGCGGCGCCCGCGCCGAGCGGCGGGTCGAGCCCGACCCAGCGGCGGAAGTCCGCCCACACCGATGCCGGCGTGCGCTCGCGGCCGGTGTCGACGGTGACGACCACGCTCATGCCCGAGCGCAGCATCGGCCCATCCGCGGACTGTTCCACCGCGACCCGCATCGGGATGCGCTGCACCACCTTGATCCAGTTGCCGCTGGCATTCTGCGGCGGCAGCACCGCGAACTCCGCCCCGCTCGCCGGGCTGACGCTCTCCACCCGTCCCTTCCAGGCGCGGCCCGGATAGGTATCGACGGTGACCGCGGCCGGGTTGCCGATCCGGACATGGGTCAGGTCGGTTTCCTTGGGGTTGGCGTCGATCCACAGGCGGTCGGCGAGCACCAGGGTGAAGGCGGGCTTGCCGGCCTCCAGGTATTCGCCCGGCTGCAGCGCCCCGACATTGACGAGGATCCCGTCGGCCGGCGCCGTCACCGTCGCCCGCCGCCGCTCGCGCCGGGCGCGGTCGAGCTCCGCCCGGGCATGGCGCGCGCGCGGATGGTCGGCCGGGTCGGCATCCAGCGTGCCGCCGAGCGAGGCCAGGACGGCCGCCGCCTCCTCCCGGGCGGCGGCGGCCCGCTGCCGCGCGCGCTGGTAGGCGATGCGCGCCTGGTCGAGCACGGTGCCGGCCGCGACCCCGCGCTGGCCCAGTTCCGACTGGCGGCGCAGCTCGCGGTCCTGGTAGGCGACGTCGGCGTCGGCCAGGCGGATCTCCTCGATCCGCTGGCGATAGTTGGCCTTGAGGGTGGCGAGCTCCGTCAGGACGGTGCCGAGCTGCGCCTCGGCCGCCGCCTCGGCCAGCGCGAACGCCTCCGGGTCGAGGCGGAACAGCACCTCGCCCGCGCGCACGCGCTGGTTCTCGGCCACCAGCACCGCCTCGACCATGCCCGACACGTCGGTCGAGATGGTCACCTTGTCGGCGCGGACATAGGCGTTGTCGGTGGCGACGTAGCGGCCGCCCGACAGATAGAGGTAGCCGGCGACGCCCACGACCAGCAGCGGCACCACCACCAGCAGCAGGAACCGGCGGCGCCGGCGCTGGCGGGCGCGGCGGGCGATCGCCGGGTCCGGCGGCGGCGGCTCGGCACTGGCGGACCCGGGCAGCTTGCCGGGCATCTTGTTACCGTCGGGCATCGCCGGCCCCGTCACGGCCATCGTCTTCGTCGCCACCGTCTGCGTCGCCATCATCTTCGTTGGCCGGATCGGGAATGGCCTCGGGATCCGGCTCGAACGGGTCGCAGGGCACTTCCAGCCCCAGCAGGTTCGTCTTCATCGTCGTCAATGCTTCGATCATGCGTTCGCGCTCGGCCGGCGCGATGCCGGCCAGCGCCTCCTCGCGGGTGATGGAGCCCACCGTCCGCATCTGCTCCAGGACCGGGGCGGCCGCCGGCGTCAGGTGCAGGCGCTTGACCCGCCGGTCGGCGGGATCGAGGCGCCGTTCGACGAGGCCGGCCGCCTCCAGCCGGTCGACCATGCGAGCGAGCGTGATCGGCTCCACCTCCAGGATGTCGGCGAGCCCGCCCTGATGGATGCCCTCGTTGCGCGACAGATGGGCCAGGACCGACCATTGCGCCCGGCTGAGACCGAGGGCACGCGCCCGCCGGTCGAACCTCTTGCGCAGCAGTCGCGCGACATCGTGCAGCAGGAAGCCGAGATGCCGCTCGAATTCGGTATTCAGCCGTTCCTCCCGTAGCGAAGGCTGATCAGACTTATTATAAGCTTCCTCACGTTAGTCGCCGTCGCCTCCGCGACGCAAGGTGGAAGATGCGCCCTCCGAAAACCGAGCTGCTGATCATCCTGGGCGCGCTGACCGCCTTCGCTCCCCTCTCCATCGACATGTACCTGCCGGCCTTCCCGCAGATGGAAGTGGCGCTCGGCACCTCGACCGATGCGGTGCAGCGCACCCTGGCCGCGTTCTTCCTCGGCTTCGCCCTGGGGCAGTCGAGCTACGGCCCGGTGACGGACCGCTTCGGGCGCAAGCCGCCGCTCTATTTCGGCCTCGGCCTCTACATCCTGGCCTCGATCGGCTGCGCGCTCGCCACCTCGGCCGAGGCACTGACGGTGCTGCGCTTCATCCAGGCGGTGGGCGCCTGCTCCGGCATGGTCATCGCGCGCGCCATGGTGCGCGACCTGTTCGACCCCAAGGACGCCGCCCGCGCCTATTCCTCGCTGATGCTGGTGACCGGCCTGGCGCCCATCCTGGCGCCGGTGATCGGCGGGCTGGTGCTGCTGTGGGCCGGGTGGAGCATGATCTTCTGGCTCCTGGCGGCCTATGCCGTGCTGGCGCTGGCGGCAGTGCATTTCCGGCTGCCGGAGACCCATCCGGCCGATCCGTCCCGGCCGCTCGCCTTCGGCCGGGCGCTGGCGGACTATGCCCGGATCATCGTCGACCGGCGCTATCTCGGCTACGCCGCCGGCGGCGGGCTGGGGATGGCCGGGATGTTCGCCTACATCGCCGGGTCGCCCTTCGTCTTCATCGACCTGCACGGCATCCGCAGCCAGGACTATGGCTGGCTGTTCGGGCTGAACGCGCTGGGCTTCGTCCTGGCGGCCCAGGTCAACGGCCGGCTGCTGCCGGCCGGCAGCCACGAGCGGGCGCTGCGCCTCGCCATGCTGGTGCAGGGCGCGGCCGCCATCGTCCTGGTCCTTTCGGTCGCGACCGGCTGGGGCGGCTTTCTCGGCATCTTCCTGCCGATCTTCGTCTATGTCGCGACGCTGGGCTTCATCATGCCCAATGCCGCGGCGCTGGCGATGGCGCCCCATGGCCGCAACGCCGGGGTGGCGTCGGCCCTGCTCGGCACCCTGCAGTTCGGCCTGGCCGCCATCGCCTCGGCGATGATCGGCCTGCTGCACGACGGCACCGCGCTGCCGATGGCCGGCACCGTCGCCGCCTGCGGGCTGGCCGGGCTCGCGCTCAACCGGCTGCTGGTGCGCCCGCCGCGGTAGCCGGGTCGCGCGCCGCGCCCTGCCAGCAGGCCGTGATCAGCTGCGCCAGGGCCGCGAAGTCCTTGTGCCGGGGCGAGGTCGGGCGCCAGGCCAGCGACACCAGCCGCAGCGGCTCCGGCGCGCGGAACCGGCGCAGGCCGATGCGCGGGTCGTCGAGCCCCGCCCGCACCACCAGCTCGGGCAGGAGCGTCACGCCGTGGCCGGCCGCCACCATCTGCAGCACCGTCGTCAGGCTGGTGGCGCCGAGCGTCGCCAGGTTGGCGGCCGGAATGCGCCGGCAATAGGCGAGCGCCTGGTCGCGCAGGCAGTGCCCCTCCTCCAGCAGCAGCAGCCGGTCGGCGGCGATCGCCGACGGCTCGACCCGCGCCGGCAGCCCGGCCGCCTCGCCGGCGGCGGCGGCCAGCAGGAAGCGGTCGGCGAACAGCTCCACGGCCTCCAGCTCCGGCCGCTCGTCCGGCAGGGCGAGGACGGCGACATCGACCAGCCCCGACGCCAGCTCGGCCAGCAGGGGCGCGGTCTGCGTCTCGCGCAGGCGCGGCTGCAGCCGGGGGAAGCGCCGGCCCAGCTCCGGCAGGCAGATGGGCAGCAGGTAGGGCGCGATCGAGGGGATGATGCCGATGGTGAGCGGCCCCACCAGCAGGCCCTGGGCGCGATGGGCATGATCCTCCAGGTCGCGGACGGCGGCGATGATCCGCGTCGCCCGGCCGACGATCTCCGCCCCCGCCTCCGTCACCTCGGCCCCGCCCGGCCGCCGTTCCACCAGGGTCACGCCGAGGAACGTCTCCAGCTCGCGGATCTGGGTCGACAGGGCGGGCTGGGTGACCCGGCACGCCTCGGCCGCGCGGCCGAAATGGCGATGCTCGGCCAGGGCCAGGAGGTAGCGAAGCTGGCGCAGCGAGATCATGGCCGATCAGAAAACCTTATCGGGGACACCGAGAAGATAATTGGACAGCCGCTTCCGGTAAAACCATCCTGGCAATGCTGAATTATCGCGAACGAGGAGGATGGGATGTCCAAGACCCTGACCACGACGGCGGGCGCGCCCGTCGCGGACAACCAGAACTCGCTGACGGCGGGACCGCGCGGGCCCGTCCTGCTCCAGGACTGGCAGCTGATCGAGAAGCTGGCCCACCAGAACCGGGAGCGCATCGCCGAGCGCGTGGTGCATGCCAAGGGCTGGGGCGCCTACGGCACCTTCACCGTCACCCATGACATCACCCGCTACACCCGGGCCAAGCTCTTCGCCGGGGTCGGCAAGACGACGCCGATGATCGCGCGCTTCTCCACCGTCGCCGGCGAGGCGGGCGCGGCCGATGCCGAGCGCGACGTGCGCGGCTTCGCGCTCAAGTTCTACACCGAGGAGGGCAACTGGGACCTGGTCGGCAACAACACGCCGGTCTTCTTCGTCCGCGACCCGCTGAAGTTCCCGGACTTCATCCACACCCAGAAGCGCCATCCGCGCACCAACCTGCGCTCGCCGACCGCGATGTGGGATTTCTGGTCCCTGTCGCCGGAGAGCCTGCACCAGGTGACGATCCTGTTCTCCGATCGCGGCCTGCCGCCCAGCCCGCGCTTCATGAACGGGTACGGCAGCCACACCTTCAGCTTCTGGAACGATGCGGGCGAGCGCTTCTGGGTCAAGTTCCACTTCAAGACCCAGCAGGGCCACCGCTTCCTGACCAACGCCGAAGCCGCCGAGGTGATCGGCCAGACCCGCGAGAGCTACCAGGAGGACCTGTTCGGCTCGATCGAGAAGGGCGAGTTCCCGCGCTGGAACGTCTTCGTCCAGATCATGCCGGAGCTGGAGGCGGACACCACCCCCTACAACCCGTTCGACCTGACCAAGGTCTGGCCGCATGGCGACTATCCGCTGCACCCGGTCGGCGTCATGGAGCTGAACCGCAACCCCGACAACTACTTCGCGGAGATCGAGCAGCTGGCCGTGTCGCCGTCGAACGTGGTGCCGGGGATCGGCTTCTCGCCGGACAAGATGCTGCAGGCGCGCATCTTCTCCTATGCCGACGCCCATCGCCACCGGCTGGGCACGCATTACGAGGCGCTGCCGGTCAACCGCCCGCACGTGCCGGTGCACCACTACCACAAGGACGGGGCGATGCGGTTCTTCCAGAACGACAGCGGCAACCCCGACGCCTACTACGAGCCGAACAGCATGGGCGGCCCGGCCCAGGACCCGTCGGTGGCCGAGCCGCCGCTGCGCATCTCGGGCGACGGCCAGCGCTGGAACCATCGCGACGGCAATGACGATTATACCCAGGCCGGCAACCTGTTCCGCCTGATGACGGCCGAGCAGCAGGGCCGCCTGATGGACAACCTGGCCGCCGCCATGGCGCCCGTGCCGACGGCGATCAAGGTGCGCCAGATCGGCCATTTCCACCGCGCCGACCCGGCCTACGGGGCGGGCGTCGCCCAGCGGCTGGGCCTGTCGGCGGCAGAGCTGGCCGCGGCCGGGGAGTAGCCGGGAGGGGGGCGCTGCACGTCGGTCGCAGCGTCCCTCGACTACGCTCGGGATGAGGAGCGTTTCCATTGGCAAGAATGCCCGTGGAACCAAGAAAGCGTCCTCACCCCGAGCTTCGTCGAGGGGCGCACTGACGGTCGGCCCGCACTCCTGTCGACGCCCCCGCCTCACGCCGGCGGGGGCAGGTCGCGGAAGCCCTTGCCGTCGGCCGCCAGCCGCTCGACCAGGGGCGCCGGCACGAAGTCCTCGCCGTGGGAACGGGCCAGCTCGACCATCCGGTCGCGGATGGCGGCAAGCCCCCGGGCATCGGCCCAGTGCATCGGGCCGCCCTCGTGGATCGGCCAGCCATAGCCGAACACCCAGACGATATCGATGTCGCCCGGGCGCAGCGCCATGCCCTCCTCCAGGATGCGGGCGCCCTCGTTGACCATCGGCAGCAGCAGCCGGTCGAGGATCTCCCCGTCATCAATCGCCCGCCGGGCGATGCCGGCCCGCGCCGATTCCTCCAGGATGATCGCCTCCACCGCCGGGTCCGGGACGGGCGTGCGGCTGCCGCCGTCATAGCGGTACCAGCCGGCGCCGGTCTTCTGGCCGAAGCGGCCCTGCTCGCACAGCCGGTCGGCGATGGGCGAGGTCAGCCCCTTCTCGCGGCGGATGCGCCAGCCGATGTCGAGCCCGGCCAGGTCGCCCATGGCATAGGGGCCCATCGGGAAGCCGAAATCGTAGAGGACGCGGTCGACCTGCTGCGGCAGGGCGCCTTCCATCACCAGCCGCTCGGCCTGGCGGCCGCGGGCGCGCAGCATGCGGTTGCCGACGAAGCCGTCGCAGACGCCGACCACCACCGGCACCTTGCCGATGCGCTTGGCAAGCGCCAGCGACGAGGCGATCACCGCGGGGTCGGTCTTCCGCCCGCGCACGATCTCCAGCAGCTTCATGACGTTGGCGGGGCTGAAGAAATGCAGGCCGACCACGCTCTCCGGCCGGCCGGTGGCGGCCGCGATGGCGTCGACGTCGAGCGTCGAGGTGTTGGTCGCCAGGATGGCGCCGGGCCGGGCGTGGCGGTCGAGTTCCGCGAACACCGCCTTCTTGATGCCGGTGTCCTCGAACACCGCTTCCACCACCAGGTCGGCGCCGGCCACGTCGGCCAGATCGAGGCTCGGCCGGATCCGGGCCATGCGGGTCTCGACCGCGTCGGCCGCCAGGCCGCCGCGTCGGGCGGTCGCCTCGTAGTTGCCGCGGATGGTGGCCAGCCCGCGGTCGAGGGCGGCCTGGCTGGTCTCGACCAGGGTCACCGGGATGCCGGCGCTGGCGAAGCACATGGCGATGCCGCCGCCCATGGTGCCGGCGCCGACCACGGCGGCCCGGCCGATCTTCGCCGCCGGGGTGTCGCGGCCGATGCCGGGGATCTTGGCCGCCTCGCGCTCGGCGAAGAAGATGTGGCGCTGCGCGCGCGACTGGGCGGAGGCCTTGAGCTCTGTGCACAGCGTGCGCTCGAGCTGGATGCCCTCGTCGAAGGGCCGGGCGATGGCGGCCTCGACCGCCTGGATGGCATATTCGGGCGCCTGTCGGCCGCGCGCCTTGCGCGCCATCGCGGCCCGCGCGTCGGCGAAGGCCCGTTCCGCGTCGGCGGCCTGGGCCTGGCGATCGCGCAGCCGGGGCCTGGCGCCTTCGGCCGCCTTGGCCCGCGCCAGGTCGAGCGCCTCGCGATCCAGGTCGCCGGGCACCACCCGGTCGACGATGCCCGCGGCCAGCGCCGCCGGGGCGCCGATCATCTCGCCCGAGGTGATCATCTCGAGCGCCTTCTCGACGCCGGCCGCCCGCGGCAGGCGCTGGGTGCCGCCGCCGCCCGGGATGATGCCGAGCTTGACCTCCGGCAGGCCGACCCGGGCGGACGCGACCGCGACCCGCCAGTGGCAGGCGAGCGCCAGTTCCAGCCCGCCGCCCAGCGCCGTGCCGTGGATGGCCGCCACCACCGGCTTCGTGCTGGCGTCGATCGCCGCCAGCACCGTCGACAGGACCGGCTCCTGGGCGGGGCGGTCGAACTCGGTGATGTCGGCACCGGCGACGAAGGTGCGCCCGTCGCAGCGGATCACCATGGCGGCCACGCCCGGGTCCGCGTCGGCCGCCTCGACCGCCGCCAGGATGCCGCTGCGCACCGCGTGGGACAGCGCATTGACGGGCGGGCTGGCGATGGTGATGCAGGCGACGTCGCCATCGCGCTCGGTGCGGACCAGCGGTGCCGGATCGGCCATGGTTCCTCCTGGGGTCGGTTCTTCGGCTGCGGGCGGGCACCCTAGCCGAGCGGCCGAAACCCGCGCAACGAAACGGGGCCGGCCCCGCCTGGGACCGGCCCCGTTCTGCCATGCCGACGACCGCCTAGCGGCGGGCGCCTACCACTTGGTGCGGCTCTCCCACGCCTTCACGTCCTCTTCGGCCCGTTCCTTCTCGATGCCGTAGGTCTCCTGGATGCGGCCGACCAGCTGGTCGCGCTTGCCGTCGATCACGTCGAGCTGGTCGTCGGTCAGCTTGCCCCACTGCTCCTTGACCTTGCCCTTGGCCTGCTTCCAGTTGCCGGCGATCTGATCCCAGTTCATCAGAGTTCTCCTTCGTTCAATGGATCCAATGCCCAATCAACCTCCCGACGCCGATGCGCGTTCCAAAGTAAATTGGGGAACCGGTTTCTTCACCTGGCGTTTTGCCGGGACCAGGATGCGCCCTGCGGGAAACGACGGAGGAATCATGCGGTTGATACTGCTTTGGCTGCTGGGCATTCCCTTGCCGATCATTTTCCTGATCTGGCTCTTCACCTGAACCAAGGGAGATCACTGATGACCCCAGCCACCGCGCCACAAAAGCAGCGGTTCGTGGAGGCGACGGCCGACGTCGCCAAGTTCTTCGGCCACCCGGCGGCCGTGGTCGCCTCGACCGAGTTTTCCCAGGACGAGAAGGTGGCCCTTCTGAAGCAGTGGGATGTCGACCTGCGCCTGCTCATGGTGGCGGCCGACGAGAACATGGCGCCCGGGCCGGGGGACCGGACCGGCGACCAGCTGCGCCAGGTCCATGCCGCGCTGGCCAAGCTCGGGGTCGAATCCCCCGACGAGGGCGCGCCGACCAAGACCGGAGGGGCCTGAACCACCCGGCGCCCGGTTGCCCTGACCGCCAGACGGCCCCCGCAGCATCCGCTCGGGGGCCGTTCTTGCGCCGGCGGGCGCCGGCGATCGCGGCCGCTACAGGACGAACAGCACGACCACGACGCCGAGCGCCACCACGGCTGCAGCCAGGGACGTGCCCAGGACATAGCGCACGCGATGGGTTTCGGTGCCCTGCCGGGCCTCGGTGGGGGTAACGTCGTGGCCGCTCGCGGCCTCTTGTTCCCGTTCGTTCGGATTCATGTTCGGCATGCCGGGGAAACGCCGCCGGCCGCCGCCGCGTTCCAGGCGAACCCGCGCCGAGACCCGCTGGCGGCGGCCGGCGCGGCTAGCGCCGCCGGAACGCATGCATCAGCAGCGTGATGACGAAGCCGACCAGGAAGATGAAGAAGAGGATCTGCGCGATGTCCGTCGACACCGCGGCCACGCCGCCGAATCCGAGCAGGCCCGCGATCAGCGCGACGACGAGGAAGACGAGGGCGTAGTAGAGCACGGGTTTCGTTCCTTCTGCGGCGGCCCGACGCCCCCGATGCGTCACACCCCGGTGCGTCGCGGCCAGGTCGATCACCGGCAAACGCGTCTCGCGCGGCGCCCGTTCCCTTCCCGACGGCCGGCGGTCCCAGGCCGGCCCCCCGCGGAACCGCGGCGCGACGGCCGGCGTTGGAACAAGCAACTCCCCGATCGAGACCGGGGCCGGATTCAGGAAGGAAGAGACATGCAGGAAGAAGTGGTTTCGAAGGTCGGCAACGGCTCCCTCATCGCCGCCGATCGGGTCGAAGGCACGGCCGTCTACAACCGGTCGGGCGATCATCTCGGCTCCATCAAGACGGTGATGATCGACAAGCCGAGCGGCAAGGTCGCCTACGCGGTCATGTCCTTCGGCGGCTTCCTCGGCATCGGCGAGAAGTACCACCCCCTGCCCTGGAGCATGCTGACCTACCATCGCGGCCAGGGCGGGTATGTGGTCGACCTCGACAAGACCGCGCTCGAAGGCGCCCCGGTCTATGACGCGGCCGAGACGCCCAACTACGACGACCAGGCCTGGGGCAAGAAGGTGCACGACTATTACCGCGTGCCGCCCTACTGGATGTAGCACGAGCCCAGAACAGCGCGACCGCAAGGGGCATCGCCGCAAGGCGGTGCCCTTTTTCGCGTCGGCCCGCCGTACCGATGGTTGCATGGCGGATGACCGCGTGTATGGTTGATTGCGATATTCGATCGCATTGGGCTGTGGCGCATGGCGCTGGGATTGATCGAACTGATTGGCTTCGACATCCGCTGCCGCGCGCCGGGGCTGGCCGGTGCGGCCGAAACGCGCTTCGCGACCGCCGGCGACCATACGGTACTGCCGATGCTGCAGGGATGGTCGGCGCGCTACGACGGGGCGTCGGCGCGCGACGACGCGGGCGAGTTGCTGGCTATCGGCCAGGAGATGTTCGCCTGGCTCGACGAGGCCGGCTGGGCCACGGCCTGGGCGTCTGCGCCCGGCGACCGGGAGCTGGAAATCCGGGTTCCGGGGACGGACGGCGACGCCGCGGAGGCGGCACTGCTCGACGCGCCCTGGGAGCTTCTGGCGAAAGGGGACCAGCGGCTGGCGGGCGACCCGTTGCGGCTGTTCGTGGTCGCGCGGCGGATCGGGCCGGCGGGCGCCTTGGTCGAGGCGCCGTTCCAGGACGTGCGGCTGATGTTCATGGCTTCCGCCCCGGAAGGCCTTGTCGAGCTGGAGTTCGAGGCCGAGGAGGCGGCGATCCTGGAGGCGACCAGCCGCGGCGGGGCGCGCCGGGTCGACGTCGTGGTGGAAGAGACGGGCGCGCTGGAATTCCTCGCCGAACGCCTCGCCTCGGACGAGGGGCCGTTCGAGGCCCTGCACCTCTCCTGCCACGGCGGCATCCATCCGAAGCACGGTCCGATCCTGTACCTGGAGACACCGGAGGGAAACGCGGACCCGGTGACGGCGGGGGCCGTGATCCGCGCGCTGGGCGAGACCCGGCCGCTGCTGGTGGCGCTGTCGGGGTGCCGGACGGCGGAGATGGGCGCAGGCGCCGACAGAAGGACAGGTCCGCGGGCGACCAAGGACGGCGTTCGCCGGGACCTGGACGCGGCACGGGCGGGAGGCGGCATCGCGCTGACGGCCTCCTTCGCGCGCCAGCTCGCGGTGCAGGTCGCCCATGTCCTGGCCTGGGACGGCTCCGTCTACGACCAGGACGCCACGGCGTTCGCCCGGACATTCTACGACGAGCTTGGAAGGGGTGCCCGGGTGGCGTGGGCGGCGGCCCAGGCCCGGCGCGACCTGCTGCAGCTGCGAGACACCGACCCCCGGAAAGGGCAGCACTGGCATCTGGCGCGGATCTATCTCGGCCCCGGCGGCGGCGGGCCGCTGTGCGCGGCGGCCAGGCCGCGACACCTGCGCCGGCCCGGCGGAGACGCGCCGGCGTTCCTCGATCGGCATCGCGGGCGCTCCCAGGTGGCATCGCGGGATGCCTTCGTCGGCCGGCGACGGCGCATCCAGGCGGTGCTGCGGGCCTTCCGCGACGGGTCGGCCGCGCTCGTGCACGGCATGGGGGCGCTCGGCAAGTCGAGCCTGGCGGCACGGGTGGCGAGCCGGTTCAGGAACGAGACGGTCGTGGTGTTCGATCGCTACGACGCGCCCGCGGTGCTGGCCGCGCTGGTGGCCGCCTTGCCGCCCCTGGAGCGCAAGGCGACCGAGGACGCCTGGCGGGAGATGGTCGAGGCCGACCATGGCAGGCTCGCCGACGCGCTGGAAAGCCTGCTCGAGGGGCCGTTCGATGCCGCGCCCATCCTCCTGATCGTGGATGACCTGGAACAGATCCTGGAGCCGCCGACACCCGCCGCCGCGGCAACCGGCGTGCAGGGTCGCTTTCGCCCCACCTTGGCCGCAATCCTGGCGGGGTTCGCGCGGGCGCGCACGCGCTCCCGGCTGCTGCTGACCAGCCGCTACGACTTCAGGCTGGCGGACGGCCGGCGCGATCTTGCGGCCGACCTTGTGCGCGTGCCCCTCGCCCCGATGACGGATCGGGAGCGGGTGAAGCAGTTGCGTGCGTTCGAGCGGATCGTCGGGCAGGAAGCAGCCGCCCTCGGCGCGCGGGCGGTGGCGCTGTGCGGCCGCGCGCTGGCAGCGGCGGGCGGCAACCCCGGCCTCCAGGCAGTGCTGACCCGGCCCATCCTCGCCGCCGAGTTCGGGGCCGCCGAGGCAGCGATCGGGCAGATCGAGCACTACCGGGCGCACGGCGCCCCGCCGGCCGAGATCGAGCGGCTGCTCGCCGAAGACGCAACGGGGGACGCGGAGAATGCGCTGGTCGCCTTCTTCCGGCGGGTTTCCTTCGCCGCCTACCGGGCGGCGCTGAGCGCGGACCAGGCGCGCCAGCTTTCGGCCGCGACCCTGTTCGCCGAGGGCGTGCCGATCCCCAAGGCGGCGCTGGCGGCGGCGGGCGCCGCGCTCGGCACGGAGGGCGCCGCGGCCGCGGTGGCACGCCTCGTCGGCCTCGGGCTGTTCGACGACCATGGCACGATCGACGGCCATGCCCATGCGGCGGCCAACCCGCTCGCGCGGCCGCTCGCCGCGCCGCTCGATCCGGCCGACCGGCCCCGCCTCGCCCGCGCCGCATTCCCCGAACTCGATACCGCCTGGGCGGACGCGGATGGAGATTTTCCCACCGCCCCTCGTGGAGTCGTGGCAGCCAGGATCGCGCTGGCGGGCGCAGCATCGCCCGGCCGGCTGGAGGCCGCGGTACGGGCCGGCGCCGCCTGGCTCGCCCGCCGCGAAGACCGCAACGCCGAGGCGCTGGACCTCATCCGCGCCGCCTTCGCGGCCCTGCCGCCCGGCCATGCCGCCGGCCCGGCGTTCCTGCGGCTCGGCATCGAATGCGCCGTCCTGACCGGCGACGGCGCCTTCGCCGACCGCCTGTGCGAAGCCCCCGTCCGCCCGCCCCGCACGGGCGCGCCCGACACCGCCCGCGCCGCCTTAGATGTCCGACGTGCCGAACGCATGTTGCGCAAAGGGGAAGGCGAGAAGGCTGAGCCTCTCATCCACGGCGCCCGGACCGTCTTCACCGCCGCGGGCGACGACAGAGCCGCAGCGATCTGTGCCGGCCGGATCGCCGACATCCTCCACGACCGCGGACAGCTCGACGAGGCCTTGCGCATCCGCACCGAGGAGGAGATTCCCGTCTACGACCGCCTCGGCGACGTCCGGGAGCGCGCCGTCACCATGGGCAAGATCGCCGACATCCTCCACGCCCGCGGACAGCTCGACGAGGCACTGCGCATCCGCACCGAGGAGGAGCTCCCCGTCTACGACCGCCTCGGCGACGTCCGGTCCCGCGCCGTCGCCATGGGCAACATCGCCGACATCCTCCACGCCCGCGGACAGCTCGACGAGGCCCTGCGCATCCGCACCGAGGAGGAGATCCCGGTCTACGACCGCCTCGGCGACGTCCGCTCCCGCGCCGTCACCATGGGCCAGATCGCCGACATCCTCCACGCCCGCGGACAGCTCGACGAGGCCCTGCGCATCCGCACCGCGGAGGAGCTCCCCGTCTACGACCGCCTCGGCGACGTCCGCTCCCGCGCCGTCACCATGGGCAAGATCGCCGACATCCTCCACGACCGCGGACAGCTCGACGAGGCACTGCGCATCCGCACCGAGGAGGAGCTCCCCGTCTACGACCGCCTCGGCGACGTCCGGTCCCGCGCCGTCACCATGGGCAAGATCGCCGACATCCTCCACGACCGCGGACAGCTCGACGAGGCCCTGCGCATCCGCGCCGAAGAACAGCTGCCGATATTCGACCGCCTCGGCGACGTCCGGGAGCGCGCCGTCACCATGGGCAAGATCGCCGACATCCTCCACGCCCGCGGACAGCTCGACGAGGCCCTGCGCATCCGCACCGAGGAACAGCTGCCGGTCTACGACCGCCTCGGCGACGTCCGGTCCCGCGCCGTCACCATGGGCAAGATCGCCGACATCCTCCACGCCCGCGGACAGCTCGACGAGGCCCTGCGCATCCGCACCGACGAACAGCTGCCGGTCTACGACCGCCTCGGCGACGTCCGGTCCCGCGCCGTCACCATGGGCCAGATCGCCGACATCCTCCACGCCCGCGGACAGCTCGACGAGGCACTGCGCATCCGCACCGATGAACAGTTGCCGATATTCGACCGCCTCGGCGACGTCCGGTCCCGCGCCGTCACCATGGGCAGGATCGCCGACATCCTCCACGCCCGCGGACAGCTCGACGAGGCCCTGCGCATCCGCACCGCGGAGGAGCTCCCCGTCTACGACCGCCTCGGCGACGTCCGCTCCCGCGCCGTCACCATGGGCAAGATCGCCGACATCCTCCACGCCCGCGGACAGCTCGACGAGGCCCTACGCATCCGCACCGAAGAACTGTTGCCGATATTCGACCGCCTCGGCGACGTCCGGTCCCGCTCCGTCACTCTGCACAGGATCGCAACCACACTCCTGGAGGCTGGCGCCATCGAGGACGGCCGCGTCCAGGAGGTCTTCGACGCGCTCGCCGAGGCGTTCGCGATCGCCCGGCGTCTCGGCCTGCCGGACGGTGTCGCCGCGACCGGCGGCCTGCTGGCGCAGGTGATGGCCATGGGCGGGCACCGCGACGCGGCGCTGGAAGTGCTCGACGAGGTCGAGCAGGCCCATGCCATGCTCGGCCGCGCCGACGGCGTCGGCCAGGTCCGGGACCTGCGGGCGAGGATCGCCGGCACGGAACCCGACGCGCCGCCGGCAAGTGCACAGGACGCCCCCCGATGACCGATCTCGAATTCATCGCGGCACTCGATCTGGCCCGGGATGCACGGCTGCACCCGCCACCAGGCCCGCGCCCCGGGCCGTTCGAGGCGCTGCGCCGCGGCGAAGCGAGTGCGGACATCGATGTGGCGGTGGGCGGGCGGCTGCGCGCCGCGGTGAATGCGGGCTCGCTGGTCTCGTTCGTGGCGGGCGTCACCCCGGCGGAGAAGAGCGACGTCCTGTTCTCCACCCAGCTCGCCCAACGCGCGGCCAGCGCCCGGCATGACCGCCACACGGCGACCGACGCCTGGTACGAGGTCTATGTCGCGGTGCTCGAACGGCTCGGCTGGGCAGGCGAGAGCTTCGCCTTCAGCGAGCGGCGCTCCGGGTCGGGCACGTTCCGGATGGACCGGTCGGCGCTCGACGTGATCGCGACGGTCGCCACGGGCAACCAGCTGGCGATCCTGGTCAAGGCCATCGAGGTGATGAAGAACCTGGCCGACGAGGACGGGGCCATCCGCGTCTTCGAGTTGCAGGCCCAGGCCGAGCGCAGCGGCAACTTCCAGCTCGGCGCCGTCGAGCGGTCGGCCAACGGCGCCCTCTCGCTCGCGATCGGGGCGTTCCGCTTCGAGGCGTCGGACCGGCGCCGGCGGTCCCTGTTCTGGACATGGGGGTCGGAGGAGATCCGGTTCTGGGCCGCCGCGCGGAAGATGACCCTCAACCAGGAGCACTATGCAGGGCTGCGGGCGGCGGTGAAGGAAAAGCTCGGCGCGGAGGCGGGCGACTATCTGGCCGCGCTGCCGATCGCCTGACGCCGCGGCCGGCAGCCCGCCGGATGGCCGTCAATCGCCGCGCTTGCCGCGGAAGCCGTAGATAAAGCCGGCCACGGCGGCGGCCAGGATCGCCGGCGACAGGGACGATACGGCCGACGCCAGCGGGCCCAGCGCCGCCAGGGTGGCCGCGGCCGGGTCGACCGCGGCGGGCGGGGCCCGGCGCTGCCGGCGCAGCACGAAATGGGCGATGATCGCGACGATCAGCGCCACGCCCAGGAAGCCGCCGCCGACGATGGCCGACGCCTGGGGTCCGGAGAAATGCCAGCGCAGCCACTCGTGGCCGGCCGCCACCATGAAACCGAGCCCCACCGCCACCAGCAGCGCCACCGCCGCACCGAATCCGGCACGGAGGCAGGCGATCCTTGCCTGCGCCCGCACCGAAGCGGCGGCGCGCCCGACCGCCAGCAGGCGGAGGAGCGCGCCCATCAGCGGCGCAGCAGGATGGCGGCGGCGACCCCGGCGGCGAACGCGGCGGCCAGGGCCGCCATCGGGTTCTCGACCACCGACTTCTTCACCGACTGGCCCATCTCCTCGGCCCGGTCGACCTGGTCGGAGACGAGGTCGCCGATCTGCTCGCGAATATCCTCCAGCTTGGCCTTGGTGTGCTCGAGGCCGGCCGCACCGGCACTGCCGGCACTGCCGGCGATCTGTTCGATGTCGCCGGCGATCGTGGCGAGCGCGCTCTGCAGGGACTGGACGCTGGCTTTCAACTTACGCACCTCGCGGTCGGACGTGGCCATGGAAGTTCCTTTCGGGCTTGAGTTCCCGCAAGCGAACGCGCGCAGCGGGCGAAGGTTCCCGGTGAATTCATCCCCCTGCCGGGCGGAACCAATCGAAGAATGGGCGGTTGTCTTGGCATCGGGGGACGACGGCACACGGCCTGCGGTCAAGCAGCTTAACAGTTGCGGACATGGGCATGCCAGTCGGCCCCGGACAGGATCCACTTCGATACCAGGAGGATTTCATGCGTACGTCGCTGATCGCCATTCTCGCCGCCGCCGGTGCCATCGCCGCCGCGCCCGTCATGGCGCAGACCACGATGCCGGCCCCGACCACCGACCGTCCGGCCGTAGTGACGCCGGCCCCGATCACCCCGCCCGCCGCCCGGGCGCCCGCCGCCCAGCGCGACATGGGCAACCCGACCACCGGGATGCGGGTGACCAAGATCATCGGCACCAACGTCAAGAACAGCGCCGGCGAGACCGTCGGCTCGATCGACGACCTCGTGGTCCGCGAGAAGGATCAGGTGGTGATGGCGGTGCTGTCCGTCGGCGGCTTCCTCGGCATCGGCGACCGCAAGGTGGCCGTGCCGTGGAGCGAGCTGTCCTTCGGCACCGACAGCACCATCACCTACAACGTGACCAAGGAGCAGCTCAAGGGTCAGCCCGAATTCAAGGGCTAACCCTCGGGCCTGAAGCCAGGAAGGGCGCCGGCGGCAACGCCGGCGCCCTTTCCGCATGTCCTATCCGCCGATGGCCGCCTGCTGCTGCTCCAGCCCGGCCAGCAGGATGCAGAGCGCGATCCCCTCCGAGGCGAGGCGAACCTCGTCGAGCGAGGGAAAGGTCGGGGCGAGGCGCAGGCCGGAATCCCGCGGATCCTGCCCCTTCGGCCAGGTGGCCCCCGCCGGCGTCAGGGCCAGGCCGACGTCGCGGGCCAGCTCCACCACCCGCCGGGCGGTGCCGTCCACGGCGTCGACCGTGATGAAGTAGCCGCCGGCCGGCTTCGTCCAGCGGGCAGCACCGGTGCCGGCCAGCCGCGCCTGCAAGGCCGCGTCGACCGCATCGAACTTCGGCACCAGCAGGCGGCGGTGGCCGTCCATGTGCCGCTGCAGCCCGGCATCGTCGCGCAGGAAGCGGACATGGCGGATCTGGTTCAGCTTGTCGGGCCCGATGGTGCGCTTGCCCGCCCGCGCCAGGTACCAGCGGACATTGCCGGGCGAGGACGCGAACAGCGCCAGCCCGGCTCCGGCGAGCGTGATCTTCGAGGTGGAGGCGAAGACGAAGGCACGGTCGGGATGGCCCGCCGCCTGGCAGAGGTCGAGGATGTTGGCGATCGCCCGCCGCTCCTCGGTCAGGTGGTGGACCGCATAGGCATTGTCCCAGAACAGGCGGAAGTCGGGCGCCCCGGTCGCCATCGCCGCCAGGCGGGCGACGACCGCGTCCGAATAGACTTCGCCGCTGGGGTTGGAGTATTTCGGCACGCACCACATCCCCTTGACCGACGGGTCCGCCGCCAGCGCCTCGACCCGGTCCATGTCCGGGCCCTCGCCGGTCAGCGGCACCGGCAGCATGCGGATGCCGAACTCCTCGCAGAGGGCGAAATGGCGGTCGTAGCCCGGCACCGGGCAGAGGAAGGCCGGCGCCTCCTCCTTCGACCAGGGCCGGGCCGAGCCGGGCACGCCCTTCAGCAGCGCCCAGACCAGGCAGTCATGCATCAGGGCGAGGCTGGAGTTGTCGCCGACGACGATGCGCCCGGCGTCCGCCCCCATCATCGCCTGGAACAGCGCGCGCGCTTCCGGCAGGCCCTGCAGCCCGCCATAGTTGCGTGCATCCTCGCCCGCCTCGGTGAAATGGTCGCGGTTGCCGGGCAGGGCCAGCATGCCGGCGGCCAGGTCGAGCTGGTCGGGCGCCGGCTTGCCACGGGTCATATCGAGCTTCAGGCCGCGGGCGCGGAACGCCTCGTACTCCTGGCGGGTCTGCCGCAGGCGCTGGTCGAGGTCCGTGGCGGACAGGTCGGCAATGGCAGTCATGACGGTCTCCGGTGGGCTGCCGGGCTGGCCGGCGCCGTGACATACGACCGCCATCGCCGTCGCACAACGAAAAGGGGCGCCGGCTGGCCAGCCGGCGCCCCTTCGGCGCGCGAGGAGGAGATCGCGCGTCAGTCGGCGCGGAGTTCCGGGCCGACTGCGGTCGTGCGGCGCACCCGGCGACCGCGGGCCGGCGCATCCGCGTCGGCCTTGGCCGTCTCGGCCGCCTCGGGACCGTCGAGCAGTTCGTGCAGGTGGGTGCGGGCGCGGTTCAGGCGGCTCTTGATGGTGCCGACGGCGCAGCCACAGATCTGGGCCGCTTCCTCGTGGTCGAGGCCCGAGGCCGCGACCAGCATCAGCACCTCCCGGTGCGAGGCGGACAGCTTGCCCATGGCCCGGCCCAGCTCCGCCAGCGCCACGGTCGGCAGCTGGGCTGCCGGCAGCGTCGCCAGGTCGGGCGTCAGCTCCTCGCTGCGATGGCGGCGCGCGGAGCGCATGTCGCTGATCCACTGGTTGCGCAGGATGGTCATGAGCCAGGCGCGGATGTTGGTGCCCTGCTCGAACCGCTGTTCGGCCGTGAGCGCGCGGGCCAGCGCATCCTGGACCAGGTCGTCGGCGCGGTCGCGGGCGCCGGTCAGGACCCGGGCGAAGGCACGCAGCTGGGGCAGGCAGAGCAGCAGCCCCCGGCGGAAATCGCCGCGGTAGGCGGTGACGGAGGGAACCTGGGCCGCCCGGTCAGTGCCGGTGGTGGCGGCCTGGACGGACTTCGGCATCGGGCTGGCCTTCTGGTCGCAGTCGGTTCGCGTCATCGCTCGTCCCTCGCTCTGATTTGGTCTCTTCGTCCGCCGTGTCCCCGAGAAGCATCCGCAGCATGTCGTCCGGGATCTTCTCGTCGAGCACCGCGTCGTGCATCGTCTTCAGTCTTCTATCCACCCACTCGTCGAAGAAGTTCCGCTCGCGGGAGGATCCTTGCCCGGGGTCGGCGCGGCTGGTGTCGCGCGCTCCGCCGGTCCTTCGCACCGTCTTCTTGTCGTCGTCCACCGGCGGGCTCCCGTCCTGGGCTTGATCACGTCATGTCCCGGGAAACTGTCCTCGGGGTGGGCTCGGATGCGGTCATTCGATCACTGCCAATCTATGCAACGCACGAGACGCGATTCCGATCCAAACGCGATCGTCCAAACGGCGGACTGTTTTCTCAACTCCTTTTCACGGGGGATTTCGCGCAGGCCCGGCGATACTGGCCGGGGTCGGTCGGAGCCGCCCCCGGCGCTCTTCCCACATTGGCATTCAAGGCCCGGAATCGGATGGAAAGCGGTCGAGAAGAAGGCATTGTTGTGATGGGCCCTGCGTCGTGCGGGCAAAAGCCCATCTCTTCCCCACCCCGGCGTCAGAACCGGCCGCGGACGGCGGCGATGGCCCCGGGACGTGCACAGACAGGACGGATGCGATGATCGGCCGCTTGATCGAGATCTTCACCGGCCAGGCGCCGCAGCATCGCCATGCGCGCTCCGACGAGTTGCAGGTGGCGGTCGCAGCCCTGCTGATCGAGGCCGCGCGCACGGACGCGGGCTTCGATACGGCCGAGCGGACGATGATCCGCGACCTGCTCGCCCGCCGCTTCGACCTTGCCCCGGCCGAGACCGAGCGCCTGCTGCGCGCGGCCGGCGACGCCCAGGACCGCTCGGTCGAGATGTACCGCTATATCCGCCGCATCACCGACGGCTACGACGCCGAGGAGCGGATCGAGCTGATCGAGATGCTATGGGACGTCGCCTATGCCGACGGCACCCTCGACCCGCAGGAGGACGCGCTGGTCCGGCGCATCGCCGGCCTGGTCCATGTTTCCGACCGGGAGCGGGGGGCGGCGCGCAAGCGCGTGCTGGCCAGGCGGCGCCTGACCGCCTGACCGCCTGTCCGCCTGACCGCCGCGGTGCGGGTCAGAAGGGCTGGCAGACGAACTTCAGCGTATCCGAGCCGACCGCCGCCACCGCCGCCCGCTTGCGGTCGGCCGCGCAAGCCTCGCGCGCGGCGCGGTGCGCGGCGCCCGGATCGCCCTCGACCATCCGCACGGTCAGCTCGTTGCCCTTGCGCTCGAGGATGAGGTCCGAATTGCCGGTGCAGCCGCCGGCCGCGAGCACCGCCGCCAGCCCCGCGATGGCCCAACTTGCGCGCATGTCGATCGCTCCTTTCCCTCGTTCCGGCGCAGCCCGGCCCGGTTCAGGCCGCCAGCGCCTCGAATGCCGCCGCGGCACCGTCCCAGCCGGCCCCGGCCGACCGGGCGAGTGCCGCGCGGTGCTGGTTCTGCCACAAGCCGTCGTCCGTCAACAGCCGGACGACCGCATCGGCGAAGCGGTCGGGGTCGTCCGCGACGAATCCGGTCACCCCGTCGGCGACCCGTTCCGGCAGCGACCCTGCCCGCCCCACCACCGCGGGCAGGCCGATCGCCTGCGCCTCGGCCGCCGCCAGGCAGAAGGTCTCGTTGGGGTCACCCGCATGCAGGAACAGCCGCGCCCCGGCCAGTTCGGCCGCCAGGGCCGCCTTCGGCAGCGGGTCGCGCAGCTCCACTCCCGCCCCGGCCAGGGTCCGGGCATGGTCGAGCACCGGGGCCATGCGGGCCGCGAGCCGGGCGTCGCCATAGACCGCGCCGCCGGCGAGCACCAGCAGGCGGGCCGCCGGCACCCGCGGATGCACCGAGCGCGCCCACAGGTCGGCCAGCCAGCCGAGACCGCGCAGGGGGTTGGAGGTGAAGACCGCGACCGGCGCGGGCGGCGACCGCTCCGCCCGGCCCAGGAATTCGGCCGAGACGCCGAGCGGGATCGCGCGCCGGGGGCCGCCCATCGCCCACGCGGGATATGTCGCGGCATGAGAGGGGCCGGCGAAGACCAGCGTCGGACGGCGGCGCAGCAGCGGCCACTGGTAGCGCCACTTCAGCAGGTAGCGGGCCGGATTGTGGACCCAGAAGGCGACGTGACGCGCCGCCGGGCAGGCGCGCAGCACGCGGTGGCCGCGGTTGGCGACATAGAGGTCGGCCGCCTCGGCCACCCCGTCCGCGATCGGCGCCCAGGCCACCCCGCGATGGCGGATGCCGCGGGCGCCCGCGGCATAGGCCCGGACATCGTGGCCGCGCGCCGCCAGCGCCGCCGCCAGGGCGGCGAACGCGGTCTCGGCCCCGCCCAGCGGGCGTTCCTCGACGCTCGCCCCGTCGAACACGAGGCCGTCGTCGGCCAGGACGATGGACGCCATCGGGCAGCCCGCTGCCGCCGCGGCCCGGGGGCCGCCGCCGCTCAGCCCGGCCGGAACTCGATCAGCGCGCCGCGGGCCGCGGCCGGCGGCACCACCAGGGACGCCCCCTCCTCCACGAACGCCACCCCGCCCGCGGCCAGCGCCGCGCGGGCCGCGTCGCGGCTGCGGACGCGGACGACGAAGCCGGCCAGGCCCGCGCCCGGCAGGTCCGACAGGTCGACCCCCGGATAGCGCGCGGCCAGCGCCGCCGGGCGCAGCAGCGACAGGGGCGTGTTGCCGGTCGGAACCGCCACGCCGCCCGGGATCGCCGCCGAGCCGCGATCGAAGATCCGGGCATACGCCGGCGCCGCTGCCGCCGGGTCGTCGGTCGCCAGCAGCACCTCGGCCAGTCCCTGGGCGCTGTTGGCATGGTGCAGGAGCGACGGGACCCACACGGTTTGCGGCGTCAGGTGCTGGCAGCAGAACATGCGGGCGTCGGGCGTCGCCTCGGGCGGGAACTGGGTGGTGTCGAACGCCGCCTCGCCGGTGCCGCCGCCCGGCAGGGGCACGGGCCGCGAGAAATGCACCGGGTCGGCGGCCGCGATGCCCGCCCGGCGCATCTCGGCCGCGGCCTTGGCGGCGCTGTCGGTCTTGAGCGCGACCCCGCTCATGCCCTCGCGCCGGGCCAGGATCTCGCGCCAGCGGGCGTTGGCCTCGGTCGGCGCCAGCACGCCCATCAGTTCGAAATAGTCGCGTTCCAGCATGATGGTATGATTGCCCGTCCCCATATGCGCGCTGTGCGTGCCGCGCGGGGAAATCGTGAAGCCGAGCCGGCCATAGTCGGCGGCGGCCGCATCGAGGTCGCGGACCAGGACGATGACATGATCGATGCCGAGGACATGGGCGCGCATCTGGCGAAACTCCGATCGGACCGGCCGCCCCCCGGCGGCCCTTGCCGCCTCTCATATAGGGCATGGCCGCCGACGGGAACCCAAAGGCGCGGGTGCGGCGGCGGCATCCGACCGATTCCGCTGGTCTTGGCCACGGAATCCTGCCAACTGGGCCCCTGCCGATGACGAATCGCGAACCTCCGAGGTCCGAGCTGCTGCAGGAAGCCCGTCGGCCATGACCGGGTTCGAGGATCCCGTCGACCTGCTGGTCCCGCTCCTGGCGGCGGTCGTCCATCCGCTGACGGTCGCGACCGCCATCTTCCTCTCCTTCCTGGCGCGCAGCCGCTGGACCGTTCGCGGCGGCACCGCGGCGGCGGCGGCCGCGCTGGGTGCCATCGACGTATTCGGGGAACCGGAATGGCTCGCCGGCGTATTTGCCGTCGCCTGTAGTGCGCTGGGCGGCCTGCTGGTGGCCGAGGCCGTGCTCGTCATCCTGGCGCCGATCCTGGCCATGCTCTTCGGCCTGGCGGCGGTCATCCTGGCGCGGCTGCGGACCCTGCGCTGACCGAGCCCTTCGACGACAAACGGGCCATCGACGACGAACGGGGGACATGGGGATCATGGAGTGGCTGAGTGACCCGCACGTGTGGGCCAGTCTCGCGACGCTGACCGCGCTCGAGATCGTGCTCGGGATCGACAACCTCGTCTTCATCGCGATCCTTGCCAACAAGCTGCCCGAGGAACAGCGCGACCGGGCGCGCAAGGTCGGCCTGGCCCTGGCCCTGCTGATGCGCCTGGCGCTGCTCGCCTCGATCTCCTGGATCGCCGGCCTGACGACGTCGGTGTTCGAGGTCGCCGGGCAGGCCTTCTCGTGGCGCGACCTGATCCTGATCGGCGGCGGCCTGTTCCTCATCTTCAAGGGCACGCGCGAGATCCACGAGCGCGTCGAAGGGCATGACGAGGCGGTCGGCGCCACCCTGGCCCGGGCGACCTTCCAGGGCGTCATCCTGCAGATCATCATCCTCGACGCCGTGTTCTCGCTCGACAGCGTCATCACCGCGGTCGGCATGGCCGAGGAGCTGTGGGTGATGGTGACGGCCGTGATCATCGCCGTCGCCCTGATGCTGGTCGCATCGGCGCCGCTCAGCGCCTTCGTCTCCAGGCACCCGACGGTGAAGATGCTGGCGCTCAGCTTCCTGTTGCTGATCGGCATGGTGCTGGTCGCCGACGGCTTCGGCTTCCACATCCCGAAGGGCTACATCTACGCCGCCATGGGCTTCTCGATCCTGGTCGAGAGCCTGAATCTGATCGCGGCCGGGCGCCGCAAGCGCAAGGAGGCCGAAGGCGCCCACTGACGCCCGGGGATCGCCGCCGCCGGGGGCCCGCTTGTGTCCCCCGGTGGCGGCCGATACATTCCGCCGGCAGTTCCCGGCGGGCCAGGGTGCCCGCGCCATCCGGACGACAGAATCCCCCGGCCCCGGGCGATCGGCGCCGCTCTAGGAGTAGTGACAGACATGAACGGTGCGGAAAGCCTGGTGCGGACCCTGGTCGGGGGCGGCGTCGACGTGTGCTTCACCAACCCCGGCACGTCGGAGATGCATTTCGTGGCCGCGCTCGACCGGGTCGAGGGCATGCGCTGCGTGCTCGGCCTGTTCGAGGGCGTGGTCACCGGGGCCGCCGACGGCTATGGCCGCATGGCCGACAAGCCGGCCGCCACGCTGCTGCATCTCGGCCCCGGGCTCGCCAATGGCGGCGCCAACCTGCACAATGCGCGGCGCGCCTTCACCCCGATCGTCAACATCGTCGGCGACCACGCGGTCTATCACCACCAGTACGACGCGCCGCTCACCTCCGACATCGAGGGCATCGCCCGGCCCTTCTCGCACTGGGTCAAGACCTCGCCGTCGGCCGAGACGATCGCCGCCGACGGGGCCGAGGCGATCCGCGTCGCCCGCACCGCGCCTGGGCAGATCGCGACCCTGATCCTGCCCGCCGACACCGCCTGGAACGAGGGGACCGGCCCCGCCCCGGTGGCGCCGCCGCCGCCGCGCGAGCAGGTGACGCAGGAGGCGATCCGCGAGGCGGCCGAGCTCCTGCGCAAGGACCCCCAGGGCACGCTCATCCTGATCACCGGCCAGGCCCTGCGGGTCGCCGGCACGACGGCGGCCGGGGCGATCGCCGCCCGGACCGGCTGCCAGATCCTGGCCCAGACCTCCAACGGCCGCACCGAGCGCGGCGCCGGCCGCTTCTCGGTCGACCGCGTGCCCTACCCGGTCGACCAGGCGATCGCCCGCCTGAAGGACTTCCGCCAGGTCATCCTGGTCGGCGCCAAGGCCCCGGTCGGCTTCTTCGCCTATCCCGGCAAGCCCAGCGTGATGACCGCGCCCGGCGCCAACATCTTCCGCTTGGCGACCATCGACCAGGACCTGGTCCACGCGCTGGAATGGCTGGCGGACGAGGTCGGCGCCAAGGGTGCGGCGGTCGCGTTCGAGCCGGCCAAGCGCCCGGCGCTCTCCACCGGCGCCCTGACCGTCGACGCCTGCGCCAACGCCATCGGCGCCCTGATGCCGGAGAACTGCATCGTCGCCGACGAGGCGGTGACCTCCGGCCGCGGCCTGTTCCCCTTCACCAAGGGCGCGCCGCCGCACGACTGGCTGCAGATCACCGGCGGCGCCATCGGCCTCGGCCTGCCGCTCGCGCTCGGGGCGGCGGTCGCCTGTCCCGACCGCAAGGTCCTGTGCCTGGAAGGCGACGGCAGCGGCATGTACACGGTGCAGGCGCTGTGGACGATGGCGCGCGAGGGCCTCGACGTCGTCAACGTCATCTTCTCGAACCGCTCCTACGCGATCCTGCGCGGCGAGCTGCACAATGTCGGCGCCCACAACCCGGGCCGCAAGGCGATCGACATGCTGAGCCTCGACCGGCCCGACCTCAACTGGGTCGACATGGCCCGCGGCATGGGGGTGGCCGGCAGCCGGGCCACCACCGCCGAGGAGTTCAACGACCAGCTGGCCCGCGCCATCGCCACCCCGGGCCCCTACCTGATCGAAGCGGTCATCTGAGGGCAAGCCCGCCGATGTCCGCAGCCGCCTCCGTCCTGTCGGTCTGGCGCTATCCCGTCAGCTCGATGGGCGGGGAGCGGCTCGACCGGGCGGAGGTCGGCCCGGGCGGCATCGGCGGCGACCGCCTGTGGGGCGTGGTCGATGCCGACGGCGAGATCGCCTCGCCCAAGCGGCGGCGCTGGCGCGCCACGCCGCATGTCCGGGCCCGGCTCGGGGCGGACGGCGTCGAACTGCAACTGCCGGATGGAACCTGGCGGCCCGGCGCGGCACCGGAAACCGACGCGGCACTCGCCGGGCATTTCACGTTCCCCGTCCGCCTGGTCCGGCACCCGTCGCCGGACCTGCCGCCCGGCACCGAGACCGTGCCGCCGCGCTACGACGTGCGGGCGCTCCACCTCGTCACCACCGCGTCCCTGGCGACGCTGGACGAGCGCCTGCCCGACCGGCCGGGCGACCCGCGGCGTTTCCGCCCCAACCTCGTCGTCGACTGGCCCGATCGCGCGCTGCCGTTCCCCGAATCGGAATGGCCGCCCGGGCTGGAGCTGGAGGTGGGCGGGGCCCGCCTGCGGGTGCTGGAGCCGTGCCGGCGCTGCGCCTTCGTCACCATCGCCCAGCCCGGCATCGCGCACGACCCGGCCGTGCTGGACCTGCTCGCCCGCAGCAACCGGGCGGATTTCGGCGCGCTGCTGGCCGTCGTCCGGCCGGGACCGGTCGCGGCCGGCGACCCGGTGCGGATCGCCGGATAGGCGACCCGGGAACTCAGGCCGCTGCGGGCCGGGTCGCGATGCGCGAGCGGCCGACCGCGGTCAGCGTGCCGACCAGCATCAGCCCGGCCGCGACGACGAAGATCCAGTAGGGATCGCCCTTGTCCATGATGAAGCCGTAGAGCGGCGGGGCGATCATCCCGCCGATGCTGAAGCCGGTCGAGACGAAGCCGAAGACCTTGCCGAACGAGCCGGCCGGGGTGGCCGCGCGCACCATCATGTCGCGCGAGGGCATGATGATGCCGTAGGCCAGGCCCGACAGGGTCATCACCGCCACCAGCAGGACCGAGCCGAGATCGACCGAGCCGATCAGCAGCACCACCGAGGAAGTGGCGGCGAAGCAGGCGGCGGCGACCAGCGCATGGTGGCGGGTACGGTCCGCGATCCACCCGCCCAGCAGGACGCCGATGGCGCCGCTGACCAGGTAGCCGGTCAGGGCCGTGTTGCCGACCGCGAGCGGCGTTCCGTAGAGGCTGTTGAGCGCCACCACGGCGAACGAGGTGATCCCGGACGCCGACATCGTGATCAGCATGAAGAAGAACATCAGGCCGAGAATGGTCGGCTGGAACAGCAGCTTGACGCCCGACGGCGCCGCGGGATCGTCCGTCCTGGCCTTGCGGCGCGGCTGGGCGTGGGCGAGGTCGGCCGAGCGGACCAGCAGCAGGATGGCGACCGCGAAGCCGATCGCGCCGGCGACCACCAGGGCCGCCTGCCAGCCGACGGTGAGCGCCAGCCCCAGCATCAGGGCCGGCGACACCGCGGTGCCGAGATAGCCCGAGAAGGTGTGGAACGAGAAGGCGCGGCCGATGCGGCTGTCCTGCACGCTCGAGGACAGGATCGAGTAGTCGGCCGGGTGGTAGACCGAGTTGGCGAGGCCGGCGAACAGGAAGGCGACGAGGAGCGCCGTGTAGGACCCGGCGATCCCGGCCGCGGCCAGCGACAGGCTGCCCAGCACCAGCCCGCCGACCAGCAGGCGGAAGGGGCCGATGCGGTCGACCAGGAACCCGGCCGGCGTCTGGGTGACGGCGGTCGCGACGTTGAAGACGGTCAGCACCAGGCCGAGCTCGACGTAACTGACCTGGAGCGCGTCCTTCAGGAAGGGGAAGAGCGGCGGCAGGATGAAGATATGGACGTGGCTGACGAAATGCGCCGCGCAGATCAGGCCGATGACCGACAGGTCGCGGCGCGCCGACGGCGGCGCGAGGGTGCTGCTCGCATCCATGTGCTCGGATCCTGCTAGGGGGCTCCAGGGTCGCTCGGGCGCGGGGGGCCTCGTCCGACCGAACCTAATCCTACAGCACCCTGCCGGCCAGTCCTGCCGCAAATTTGGGCGCCTGCATTGCGTTTTGTGCAACGGGTCCGGTGCCGGTCACGAACCCGCGACTCGGTGCGCCGCCAGCGTTGCAAAAGCGCCGGCGGGCATCGCATGATACGCGCAGCCGGCACCCAGCGGCCGGGCCTGCAACGACTTCTTGGGAGGTTATTTCATGTCGATGAAACGACGCGCGCTCATCAAGGGCGCGGCCGTTGGCGCCGCCGCCGCGGGCGCGACCGCGCTGGCGACCCCGGCCCTCGCCCAAAGCCGCATCGAATGGCGGATGGTCACCACCTGGCCCAAGAACTTCCCCGGCCAGGGCACCGGCGCCGAGCGATTCGCGAAGTCGGTCGGCGAGGCGACCGACGGCCGGCTGACCATCAAGGTCTATGGCGCGGGCGAACTGGTTCCCGCCTTCGAGAGCTTCGACGCGGTCACCCGCGGCGCCGCCGACCTGTTCCACGGCACGCCCTACTACTGGGTCAACAAGTCGAAGGCGGTGAACTTCTTCTCCACCGTCCCGTTCGGCCTTGTCACCAGCGAGCTCGCCGGCTGGATGAACTTCGGCGGCGGCCAGGAGCTGTGGGACGAACTCTACGACCAGTTCGGCCTGAAGGGCGTCCATGGCGGCTCGACCGGCGTGCAGATGGGCGGCTGGTTCAACAAGGAAGTGCGCACCCCGGATGACGTGAAGGGGATGAAGATGCGCATCCCCGGCATCGGCGGCGAGGCCCTGCGCAAGCTCGGCATGACGACGATCAACCTGCCGGCGGGCGAGATCTTCGCGGCCCTCCAGTCGGGCGCGATCGACGCCACCGAGTGGGTCGGCCCCTGGAACGACCTGTCGCTCGGCTTCTACAAGGCCGCCAAGTACTACTACTGGCCCGGCATGCACGAGCCCGGCACCCAGATCGAGATCACCTTCGACAAGAAGAAGCTGATGGCCCTGCCCAAGGACATCTACGCCATCCTGATGGCGTGCTGCCGGGCCGAGAACGAGATGCTGACGTCGGAGTTCAACGCGCGCAACGGCGCGTCGCTGGAGACCCTGATCCGCCAGCACAAGGTGCAGCTGCGCCGCTTCCCGAACGAGTTCCTCAAGGCCTATGGCGAGGCGTGCGGCCAGGTGATCGCCGAGATGCGCGACAGCGGCGACGCCATCACCAAGAAGGTGACGGAATCGTTCCTGAAGAACCGGCGCGAGCTGATGGCCTGGAACCGCATCGCCGAGCAGGGCTTCATGAATGCCCGCCTGCTCGAGTACAAGTACGGCTGATCCGGCGTCGGTCCGGAACCGCCCGCGGCATCGCTCGATGCCGCGGGCGTTTCTTTGCCGGCAGCGGTCCACCCCACGGCCAGGAGCGCCCCCCGCATGACCGGCACCGTCATCGCCGTCAGCTGCAGCCCGACCCACACCATGAGCAAGCCGAACCGGCCGGCGATCCGCCTGCTGGCCGGCCTGGGCGTGGAAGGGGATGCCCATCTGGGCCGGACGGTGAAGCACCGCTCCCGCGTCGCGCGCGATCCGACCCAGCCCAACCTGCGCCAGCTGCACCTGATCCATGCCGAGCTGCAGGACGAACTGTCGGCGGCCGGCTTCGCCGTTCCACCGGGCCGGATGGGTGAGAACGTGACCACCCGCGGCATCGACCTGCTGGCCCTGCCGACCGGCACCCGGCTGCGGCTCGGCGCCCGGGCCGTGGTCGAGGTGACCGGCCTGCGCAACCCCTGCCACCAGCTGAACGGGTTGCAGCCCGGCCTGATGGCCGCCACCCTGGACCGGGACGGCGCAGGCAACCTGGTGCGCAAGGCGGGCATCATGGCCGTGATCGTCGAGGGCGGCGACGTCCACCCCGGCGACGGCATCGCGATCGAGCTGCCGCCCCTGCCCCACCGGCCGCTGGTGCCCGTCTAGGGGATCAGGTCCCCTCGCCGACCCCGAGGCCGAGGAGCACCAGCACCACCCCCGTCAGCAGGGTGGCGATGTGCAGCAGCATCACCGCCTCGATGTGCCCCGATCGCTTCAGCGGCCCGGGCCGCCCGGGGCGCGAGATGACCTTCAGCATCAGCGGGATCGCCAGCAGATAGGCGACGAGCAGGATGCCGCCCAGGGTCGTCTCCATGGATCCTACCTTTCCCGTCGCGCGGCTGGGGTGCGGGGGGTTCTCATTGCTTCGGCGTGGCGTAGGGGTCGGAGGACTCGTCGTTCTCCTCGCCCTCCTGCATCGAACTGTCGATCAGGCTGTCGATCCCGCCCGCGCCGCGCGACGCCGGGGCCGATACCTGCGCCTGCTGGAAGATCTGGTTCGGCAGCCAGGTCGCCAGCGGCGGGAACGCCCACAGGATGCAGAGCGCGAAGACCTGCAGGGCGACGAAGGGAATGGCGCCATGCCAGATCTGCCCGGTCCGGACCGAGGCGGGAGCGATGCCGCGCATGTAGAAGAGGGTGAAGCCGAAGGGTGGGGTCAGGAAGCTGGTCTGCAGGTTGACGCCGATCATGACCCCGATCCACACCGGGTCGAGGCCGAGGATGATCAGCGCCGGGCCGCAGATCGGCAGCACGATCAGGATGATCTCGAACGTGTCCAGGAAGAAGCCGAGGACGAACATGACCAGCATCACGGCCAGCATGGCGCCGAACGCGCCGCCCGGGACATTCTTCAGCGCCTCCTCGACCAGGTGCTCGCCGCCCAGCCCGCGGAACACCAGCGAGAAGAGTGAGGCCGCCAGCACGATCACGAAGATGATCGAGGTCGTCACCATCGTGTTGCGCGCGGCGTAGGTCAGCGTATCGAGGCTGAGCCGGCGGTTGAGCCCGGCCAGGACCAGCGCGCCGATCGCCCCGATCGAGGCGGATTCGGTCGGCGTGGCGATGCCTCCCAGGATGCTGCCGAGGACGGCGACGATCAGCCCCAGCGGCGGAATGAGGGCCAGCACCACCCGCCGCGGCAGGCCGCGGCGCTCGGCATCGGTCATCTGCAGGGCCGGCACCGTCTCCGGCTGGAACACCGCCTTGTAGATGATCCACAGGAGATACAGGCCGCACAGGAAGATGCCGGGCAGCAGGGCGCCCGCGAAGAGGTCGCCGACCGAGATCGGATCCGGCGAGAAGTTTCCCATGCGCAGCTGCGCCGCCTGATTGACGCCGGCCAGGAGGTCGCCGACGAAGATCAGCACGGTCGAGGGCGGGATGATCTGGGCCAGCGTCGCCGAGGCGCAGATGGTGCCCGTCGCCACCTTCGGGTCGTAGCCGGCGCGCAGCATGGCGGGCAGGCTGATCAGGCCCATGGTCACGACGGTGGCGCCGACCACGCCGGTCGAGGCGGCCAGCAGGGCGCCGACCAGGACCACCGAATAGGCGAGCCCGCCGCGCAGCTTGCCGAACAGCTGCCCCATGGTGGTGAGCAGCATCTCGGCGATGCCCGATCGCTCCAGCACCAGCCCCATGAAGATGAACAGGGGCACCGCCACCAGCACCTCGTTGATCATCGATCCGAGGTAGCGCGAGGGCAGGCCGCCCAGCAGGCTGTAGTCGAAGACGCCGAAACCGTGCCCGATCCAGGCGAAGATCAGCGAGGTGCCGGCCAGCGTGATCGCGATCGGATAGCCGATCAGGAGCGTGCCGATGACGGAGGCGAACAGCAGGATGCTGAGCCAGTCGCCGAGGGTCAGGCCGTCGGTCATCGGTATTCCACCCTCCGGCCGGGCCGGTGCGTTGCCGTCGTCATTCCGCCGCCACCGGGCGCTCGGGGACCAGGTCGCCGCGGCCGGCGATCGTCAGGATGCTGCGCGCGATGACCACCAGGCCCTGGAGCCCCATCAGGACGCAGAAGACCAGGATGGTCGTCTTCAGGACGTAGAGGCCCGGCATGCCCCCCACCTGGGAGGACGGCTCGCGCAGGTCGATCGACGCGCCGACATAGGGCCAGGCGTACCAGCCGAGCACGAGGATCCAGGGGAACAGGAAGATGATGGTCGAGAACAGGTCGAGCCATGCCTGCCGGCGCGGCGGCAGCGCGGCGTAGTAGATGTCGACCCGGACATGCTTGTTGGCCACGAAGGTGTAGCCGGCACCGAGCATGAACACGGCGCCGTGGATCCAGACATACAGATCCTGCAGCCAGATGAGCCCGGCTTGCAGGGCGTAGCGGATGAACACCACGGTCGCGCAGACGAGCACGGTGGCCAGCGTCAGCCACTTGACCCATTCGCCGATCCGATAGTTCACCGCCTCGCCCCACCGGATGAAGGCAGCGAGCGCGGACATCCCCGTCCCCCAGTTTTCGGCTTCGGCGGCCGCCCCCGGCCAGCCGTGCCACGCAGTTCAACTGCCCGCCATCTTGAACGGAAGGTTGCAGATGCGAAACAGATAATTGGCCGCGCGGAGCGATCCCGGCCGTTCAGCGGCGGCGGTCGACGGTGTGGTGGCCGTCGACGAATTCCGGCGGCTTCCGGGCGACCCACTGGCGGAAGGCGGCGATCTCCGGCTGCTCGCGCAGGCGGTCGACGGTGTGGAAACGGTCGCGCAGCTCCCGCTCGGAGAGGACCGCGTGGACCTTGTCGTGGCAGATGCGGTGCACGGTCACCGCCTCGCGCCCCTTGAAGCGCCGCGGCACCAGATGATGCAGGCTCACGCTCGGGCCCGCCACCATCGGCCGGTCGCACAAGGGACAGGGGCCGAGCGCGGCCCCTGCTTCCTCTTCCTTCGCGGCGGGCGCCTCTGCGGGGGGCCCGGCGGTGCGCCGTCTTCCGCTCACCGGATGTGACAGGGGGCCATGCCGCGCTTCTCCAGGTACTGCTGGTGGTAGTCCTCGGCCTTCCAGAACGGCCGTGCCGCGGCGATCTCCGTCACGATCGGGCGCCGGAACCGGGCCTGGTGCCGCGCCACCGCCGCCTCGGCCGCCGCCCGCTCGGCATCGGTCTCGACGAACACCACCGAACGGTACTGGCTGCCGACATCGGCGCCCTGGCGGTCCTTCTGGGTCGGGTCGTGGAGCGCGAAGAAGAGGTCGAGCAGCTCCTCGTAGCCGACCCGGGACGGGTCATAGGCCACCTGGACGACCTCGGCATGGCCGGTGTCGTCGCCGCAGACCTGCTCGTAGGTCGGGCTGGCGACCCGGCCGCCGGCATAGCCGACCGCCGTCTCCAGCACCCCGTCGACCTCCCGGAAGGCCTGCTCGACGCCCCAGAAGCAGCCGGCGCCGAAGGTGGCGACGGCGCGCCCGGGTGCGGTCGCCGCATCGCGGCCGGCCTCGGCCGGCTCGAACGCCATCGCCGCCCCGTTCATGCAGTAGCGCATCCCGGTCGGCGGCGGGCCGTCGTCGAAGGCATGCCCCAGATGGCCGCCGCAGTTCGAGCAGTGGATCTCGGTCCGGGTCATGAAGAAGGAGCGGTCGATGGTCGAGCCGACGGCGCCGTCGATCGGCTGCCAGAAGCTGGGCCAGCCGGTCCCGCTCTCGAACTTGGTCGCGGAATCGAACAGCGGCTGGCCGCAGGCGGCGCACACGAACGTTCCCTTGCGCTTCTCCTTGTTGAGCGGGCTGGTGAAGGCGCGCTCGGTGCCGTGCTCGCGCAGGACGTGGAACGCCTCCGGCGGCAGGTCGCAGCGCCACTGCTCCTCGCTCTTGGCCACGGGGTAGGCACTCGCCGGCGCCCCGTGGGATCGGCCGAACAGCTTGCCCAGGCTCATCGGGAACCTCCCAAATCTGACAGGACCGTAATGTAGGCGCTCGGCCCCCCGCCGCCCATGCCCGGTCACCGCCTCGTCATCACCTGTGATCCGGCCACCGACGCACACACTGCCCGCGCGTCCGATGCTCCGGCGCCCCGCAACTGCCCAATTTCTTCGCCGGATTGTGTTGAAACGGTGCGCCACCGTCAACCGAAGGGCCAGCTTGCGGCGATTTCGTGACTTTTGCGACGCAGCGGAACAGGCGCGCTCAGGAGAGGTTTCCCGATGCAGAAACCCCTCGGAGCACGAACCATGGACTTCCTGTTCATCGTCGCCGCCAATGCCGCCGTCATGATGATCACGGCAACCGTGATCGCAGCCACCAACTAGCGTCGGCTTCCTCTAGCTCTTGCGATCCAGAAGTCTTTCCACGGCCGGCAGGATGCGCTCCACCATCACCGCCACCCCCCTGGCGTTGGGGTGGATGCCGTCCGGCTGGTTGAGCGCCGGGTCCGCGGCGACGCCGTCCAGGAAGAACGGGTAGAGCGGCACCCCGTGCCGCCGGGCCAGGCGGGCATAGATCCCGTCGAAGGCCGCGCCGTAGTCCCGCCCGAGGTTGGGCGGCGCCATCATCCCCACCAGCAGCGCCGGCACCCCGACCTTGCCCAGCCGGGCCAGGATCGCGTCCAGGTTGCGTTCCGCCTCGGCCGGGTCGAGCCCGCGCAGGGCGTCGTTGGCGCCGAGCGCGACCAGGGCGGCATCGGGCCGGTCGCCCAGCGCCCAGTCGATCCGCGCCCGCCCGCCCGCCGTGGTATCCCCGGACACGCCCGCGTTGATCACCGAGATTTGACGGCCGCGGGCGCGCAGCGCCGCCTCGAGCCGCGGCACGAACCCCTCCGACGCAGGAAGGCCATAGCCCGCCGTCAGGCTGTCGCCCAGCGCCAGCAGCTTCACAGGCTCGGCCGCCGCCGCCCCCAGGCCGGCCAGGAACAGGACCCCCGCCAGGAGGCCCGCGTTGAAGCGCCGCCGGTTTGCTCCATATGAGCGGGACGGAACCCGGTCGGCGCCGGACGCGATGCTGCCGCCCATCCCTCCGCCGCCCGTCCCCTCCACCGTTTCCGGCTGGTCCATGTCGCCGTCCCCTTCGCCGCTGGTGTCCCTGTCGTCCGTCGAGGTGAAGCTGGCGAGCGCCGGCGGCATCGTCAACATCCTGCGCGGCATCGACCTGTCCATCGCCGAGGGCGAGACGGTCGGCATCATCGGCCCGTCCGGGTCCGGCAAGTCGACCCTGCTGATGGTCACGGCCGGCCTGGAACGGCCGACCGCGGGCCGCATCCAGGTCGCCGGAGTGGACCTCGGCACGCTCGACGAGGACGGGCTGGCGCGCTTCCGGCGCGACCATGTCGGCATCGTCTTCCAGTCCTTCCACCTGATCCAGACCATGTCGGCGCTGGAGAACGTGGCGATCCCGCTGGAGCTGGCGCGGCGCCGCGACGCCTTCGACCGGGCCCGGGAGGGGCTGGCGGCGGTCGGCCTGGGCCACCGGCTCGACCACTATCCGGGGCAGCTGTCCGGCGGCGAGCAGCAGCGCGTGGCGCTGGCGCGGGCGTTTGCCACCGGCCCGCGGCTGCTGCTGGCGGACGAGCCGACCGGCAACCTCGACGGCGCGACCGGCGAGCAGGTGATCGAGCTGATGTTCGGCCTGCGGCGGCACCATGGCACCACCCTCATCCTCATCACCCACGACCCGGCCCTGGCCGGCCGCACCGACCGCGTCATCCGGCTGGCGGACGGGCGGATCGCCGCCGACGACACCCGCCCCGCGCTGCGCGCCGCCGGCTGACGCCATGCGCTTCGCCCTGACCGTCGCCCGGCGCGAGCTGCGCACCGGCATCGCCGGCTTCCGCCTGTTCGTCGCCTGCCTGGCGCTGGGGGTGGCGGCGATCGCCGCGGTCGGCTCGTTCGCCGCCGCCGTCGTCGCCGGCCTCGACGCGGACGCCCGCCGCCTGCTGGGCGGCGACATCGAGATCCGCCTCATCCACCGCCCGGTCGACGACGCCACCCGGGCCGAGCTGGCCCGGCTCGGCCAGCTGTCGGAGGTGGCGGAGATGCGGGCGATGGCGCGCGCCGGCGACCGGCGCACGCTGGTCGAGCTGAAGGCCGTCGACGACCGCCACCCCCTGGTGGGCGCGGTCGAGACCGCCCCGCCCGCCGGGCTCGCGGCGCTGCAGGCGCCCGGCCGCGGCGTCCTGCTCGATTCCGGCCTGCTCGCCCGCCTGCGGATCGCGCCGGGCGACACCGTGCGCATCGGCGAGGCCGACTTCGTCGTCCGCGGCGCCATCCTGCGCGAGCCCGACCGCGGCACCAGCGCCATCACGCTCGGCCCGCCCGCGCTGATCCGGATGGGCGACCTGGCGGCGACCGGCCTGGTCCAGCCGGGCAGCCTGGTCGCCTGGCGCTATCGCCTGGCGCTGCCGGCCGGCAGCGATGCCCAGGCGGTGGCGGCCGGGCTGGAGGCGCGCCACCCGGATGCCGGCTGGCGGGTGCGCACCGTCGCCAACGCCGCCCCCGGCCTCGTCTCCTTCATCGACCGGCTGCGCCTCTACCTGACCCTGGTCGGCCTGACCGCGCTGCTGGTCGGCGGGGTCGGCATCGCCAACGCGGTCGAGGCGTTCCTGGAACGCAAGCAGTCGACCATCGCCATCCTGAAGTGCCTGGGCGCGCCGGGCGGCACCGTGCTCGCCGCCTATTTCCTGCAGGTGGCGGCGATGGCCGCGGTCGGCATCGCCATCGGCCTGGCGGCCGGGGCCGCCCTGCCCTGGGCCCTGGCCGCGGCCGTCGGCGACCAGCTGCCGGTCGAGGCGCGCATCGGCATCTATCCGGGGCCGCTGGCCGCGGCCGCCGCCTTCGGCCTGCTGACCACGCTCGCCTTCGCGCTGTGGCCGCTCGGCCGGACGCGGGCGATCCCGGCCGCCCGCCTCTTCCGCGATTCCGTGCAGCCGTCCGGCATCCGCCCCGGGCGGCTGCTCGTGGGCGGGACCGCGGCCGCCGCGATCGGGCTGGCGCTGCTGGCGGTGTGGAACGCGCCCGACCGCCGCCTGGCGATCTGGTACGTGGTCGGCGTCACCGGCGCCCTGGTCCTGTTCCGCTCGGCCGCCTGGGTGGTGATGCGGCTCGCCCGCCTGATGCCCCATCCCCGCCGCCCGGCGCTGCGGCTGGCGCTCGCCAACATCCACCGCCCCGGCTCGCCGGCCCCTTCCGTGGTGCTGTCGCTCGGCCTCGGCCTGTCGACCCTGGTCGCGGTAGCACTGGTCCAGGCCAACATGGAGCGCCAGGTGACCGAAGCCCTGCCGGCGGCCGCCCCGACCTTCTTCTTCATCGACATCCAGGCCGACCAGGCGGCCGCCTTCGACGCCCTGGTCGACGGCCACCCGGGCGTTTCCCGCCATGCCCGGGTGCCGTCGCTGCGCGGCCGCATCACCCGCATCAACGGCGTGCCGATCGACCAGGCGACCGTGGCGCCGGAGGCCGAATGGGCGCTGCGCAACGAGCGCGGCCTGACCTACGCCGCCACCCCGCCGGAAGGGTCGGAGATCGTGGCCGGGCAATGGTGGCCGGCCGACTATCGCGGCGAGCCGCTGATCTCGTTCGACGCCGAGGTGGCCAAGGGCCTCGGCCTCGGCGTCGGCGACACGCTGACGGTCAACGTGCTGGGCCGCGAGGTGACGGCGCGGATCGCCAACCTGCGGCGCATCCGCTGGACCAGCCTCGCCATCAACTTCACCATCCTGTTCGCGCCCGGCACGCTGGAGGGCGCCCCGCAGACCCACCTCGCCACCGCCCGGGTGACGCCGGAGCAGGAGAACGCCCTGCTGACCGCCGTCACCGACCGCTTCGTCAACGTCTCGGCGATCCGGGTGCGCGACGCGCTGGATGCGGTGGCCGGGGTGCTGGGCGACATCGCGGCGGCCACCCGGGCGACGGCGGCGGTCACGCTGGCGGCCGGCCTGCTGGTCCTGGCCGGCGCCTTTGCCGCCGGCCATCAGCGCCGGGTGCGCGACGCGGTGGTGCTGAAGGTGCTGGGCGCCACCCGCCGCCACATCTTCGCCGCCTACCTGACGGAGTATGGGCTGCTCGGCCTGGCGACGGCGGTGATCGCGGCCGCCTTCGGCACGCTGGCGGGCTGGTTCATCCTGACCGGGGTCATGCGCGCGCCCTGGGTCTTCCTGCCGGGGCCGGTCCTGGTGACCGCCGCGGTGGCGGTGCTGGTGACGCTGGCGATGGGCTTCGCCGGCACCTGGCGGGCCCTCGGCCGCAAGGCAGCGCCGCTGTTGCGCAATCCCTAGGCGCCCCGGCCCCGGCCTGGTGAAATCGCGGCAAGGTTTGATGCGGGCGCCGCACGCACGCATTGATCGCCCCGCGGCTTTCCTTATATTTGCATCCGGGAGAGATCTTCGCCGGACAACGGAGGCATTCGATGGCATACGGGCAAGACAGACGGTACATGACGCGCGCCCAGGCGGAGGCTGCGCAGATTGACGTCGGCCTGCGGCAATACATGCTCCAGGTCTACAACTACATGGCATCCGGCCTGGCGCTGACCGGCATCGTCGCCTATCTGGGCGCGAGCACCGGCTTCTACGCCTCGATCGCCCAGACCCCGCTGGTCTGGGTCGTCATGCTGGCGCCGCTGGCGGCCGTGTTCTTCCTCAGCTTCCGCATCCAGCAGATGTCGTTCTTCACCGCCCAGGCGACCTTCTGGGTGTTCTCGGTGCTGATGGGCCTGTCGCTCAGCTACATCTTCCTGCGCTACACGGGCGCCAGCATCGCCCGGGTGTTCTTCATCACCGCCGGCACCTTCGCCGCCATGAGCCTCTACGGCTACACGACGAAGTCCGACCTGTCGCGCTTCGGCTCGTTCCTGATGATGGGGCTGATCGGCATCATCCTGGCCAGCATCGTCAATATCTTCCTGGGCTCGACCGCGCTGCAGTTCGCGATCTCGGTGATCGGCGTGCTGCTGTTCGTCGGCCTCACCGCCTACGACACCCAGCGCATCAAGGAAGTGTACCTGGAGACCGACGACGGCGACACGATGGGCAAGAAGGCGGTGATGGGCGCGGTCACGCTCTATCTCGACTTCATCAACCTGTTCGTGCTTCTCCTCCAGCTCTTCGGCGGACGGCGCGAGTAGCGCCGCCCGGCCGCCAGTCGGCGAATCGGGAACGCCCGGCCTCCAAGGCCGGGCGTTTTCCCGTTCCCCGTCAGGCACTTGACGCGCTCGCACGGGGCTACTTCCACAGGCCCGATCCGTGATATAGTGCGACCCCGCCGAGACGCCCCCCCAGGGGCGTCTTCCCTGTCTCAGGGCGGGGGCATTGACCCGGCGAACGGGCGCCGATGCCCAGTCGAGCGCACAGGACCAATTTCCCGAACGGACGACGCCGGCCATGAAGCTCACGATCGAACGCGCCGCCCTGCTTCGCGCGCTGGCCCACGTACAGAGCGTGGTGGAGCGCCGCAATACCATCCCGATCCTCTCGAACCTGCTGATGCGCGGCGAGAAGGGCGAAATCTCGCTGGCCGCCACCGACATGGACATCGAGATCATCGAGACGGTCCCGGCCGAGATCCAGCAGGCCGGCACCACCACGGTCCCCGCCCACACCCTCTACGACATCGTCCGCAAGCTGCGCGACGGCTCGCAGGTGCAGATGGAGACGGACGGGACCAAGGGCACGCTGACGCTCCGCTCCGGCCGCTCCACCTTCACGCTCGCCACCCTGCCGGCGGAGGATTTCCCGGCCCTGTCCGGCGGCGAGCTGCCGCACCGCTTCTCGGTCGCGGCCGACGCCCTGCGCCGCCTGGTCGACCGCTCGCGCTTCGCCATCTCCACCGAGGAGACGCGCTACTACCTGAACGGCATCTATTTCCACACCGCGCAGTCGAACGACCTGCCGGTGCTGCGCGCGGTCGCCACCGACGGCCACCGCCTGGCCCGGGTCGAGATGCCGCTGCCCGAGGGCGCCACCGGCATGCCGGGCGTGATCGTGCCGCGCAAGACGGTGAACGAGCTGCGCAAGCTGATCGAGGAAGTGGGCGCGCCGGTCAGCATCGGCGTCTCGGAGGCGAAGATCCGCTTCTCGTTCGAAGGGGCGACGCTCACCTCCAAGCTGATCGACGGCAGCTTCCCGGAATATGAGCGGGTCATCCCGGCCCAGAACGACAAGATCATGGACGTGCCGCGCCAGCCCTTCTTCGAGGCGGTCGACCGCGTCTCCACCATCACCTCGGACAAGGCCCGGGCGGTCAAGCTGCACATCGCCGCCAAGGGGCTGGTGCTGTCGGCGACCAGCGCCGATACCGGCACCGCCCAGGAAGAGGTCGAGGTCACCTATTCCGCCAGCCCGATCGAGATCGGCTTCAACGCCCGCTACCTGCTCGACATCCTGCAGCAGATCGACGGCGACGATGCCCGCTTCGCCATGGCCGACGCCGGCTCCCCCACCCTCGTCCAGGACAGCCAGGACGCCTCGGCGCTCTATGTCCTGATGCCGATGCGGGTGTGATCGCGGCCCCCGCGTCGAGCGCCGCCGCGACCCGGGCCGCAGCCACCCCCCCTGCAGCGAACCCGGCCGTCGCCGACGGGACGGCACCGGTCGCCGTCACCCGCCTCGACCTGTCCGATTTCCGCTGCTACCGCCAGGCCCGCATCGACCTGGACATGCGCCCGGTGGCGCTGGCCGGCCCGAACGGGGCGGGCAAGACCAACCTCCTGGAGGCGGTCTCGTTCCTGGCCCCCGGGCGCGGCCTGCGCCGGGCCCGCCTCGGCGAGGTCGACCGCATCGGCGGCGGCGCCTGGGCCATGGCCGCCACCATCCAGACGCCGGCCGGCCCGGTCGCGGTCGGCACCGGCCGCGATCCCGAGGGCGAGGGCCGCGAGCGCCGGATCGTGCGCATCGACGGCCAGTCGCTGCGCGGCCAGGCCGGCCTCGCCGGGGTCGCCGGCATCGTCTGGCTGACCCCGCTGATGGACCGCCTGTTCCTGGAGAGCGCCGGCGGCCGGCGCCGCTTCCTCGACCGCCTGGTCTACGGCTTCGACCCCGACCATGCCGGCCGGGTCGCCGCCTACGAGCACGCGCTGCGCGAGCGCGGCCGGCTGCTGCGCGAGCGCAGCGCCGACCGCGCCTGGTTCGACGGGATCGAGGAGCAGCTGGCCGGCCAGGGCGTCGCCATCGCGGCCGCCCGGCGCGAGCTGGCGACGGCCATCGGCCATGCCGCGGCCGAGGGGGTCGGGCCGTTCCCGCGGCCCGTGCTGGCGATGACCGGGGCGGTCGAGGACTGGCTCGGCGAGATGCCGGCGCTGGCCGCCGAGGAGCGGATGCGCGCGGCGCTGGCCGCCGGCCGGCGCGGCGACGCGGAATCGGGGGGTGCTGCCGTGGGGCCGCACCGCAGCGACCTGCGGGTGCGCCACGCGGCGAAGGACATGCCGGCCGAGCAATGCTCGACCGGCGAGCAGAAGGCGCTGCTGCTGGCGATCGTGCTGGCCGACGTGCGCCTGCAGGCGGCGGCCCGCGGCGTGCCGCCGATCCTGCTGCTGGACGAGGTTGCGGCCCACCTCGATGGCGAGCGCCGTACCCATCTGTATGACGAGATCCTGGCGCTCGGCGTCCAGGCCTGGCTGACCGGCACCGACGCGGACCTGTTCGCGCCGCTGGCCGACGCCGCACAGCATTTCCGCGTGGTCGACGCGATCGTGACGCCGCGCTGAACGGAGAAGTATCGATGTCCCAGCCCGCCCCTGCCACTCCCGCGCAGGAAAATGCCTACGACGCCAGCTCGATCCAGGTCCTGAAGGGGCTGGAGGCCGTACGCAAGCGTCCGGGCATGTATATCGGCGACACCGACGACGGCTCGGGCCTGCACCACATGGTCTACGAGGTGGTCGACAACGCCATCGACGAGGCGCTGGCGGGCCACGCGGACCGGGTGACGGTGACGCTGAACGGCGACGGCTCGGTCACCGTCACCGACAATGGCCGCGGCATCCCGGTCGACCTCCATGTCGAGGAGGGCGTGTCGGCGGCCGAGGTCATCATGACCCAGCTCCATGCCGGGGGTAAGTTCAACCAGAACTCCTACAAGGTCTCGGGCGGGCTGCACGGGGTCGGCGTGTCGGTCGTCAACGCGCTCTCGGAGCGGCTCGACCTGCGCATCTTCCGCGACGGCAAGGAGCACTACATGCGCTTCAGCCACGGCGACCGGGTGGAACCCCTGGTGGTCGTCGGCCCGACCGAGAAGCGCGGCACCGAGGTCACCTTCCTGCCGTCCAAGCTGACCTTCACCCAGACCGAGTTCGACTTCGCCACCCTGGAGCACCGGCTGCGCGAGCTGGCCTTCCTCAACTCGGGCGTGGTCCTGGTGCTGACCGACGCCCGCGGCGTCGAGGGCAAGAGCGAGACCTTCCACTACGAGGGCGGCATCGCCGCCTTCGTGCAGTATCTCGACCGCTCCAAGAAGAGCGAGCATCGCCAGCCGCTGTCGGTCAGCGGCGAGCGCGACGGGGTGGTGGTGGACATCGCCCTGCAGTGGAACGACAGCTTCCACGAGACGATGCTGTGCTTCACCAACAACATCCCGCAGCGCGACGGCGGCACCCACCTGGCCGGCTTCCGCGCCGCCCTGACCCGCACCGTCAACGCCTACGCGGCCGAGAGCGGGCTGGCCAAGAAGGAGAAGCTGCAGCTGACCGGCGAGGACATGCGCGAGGGGCTGAGCTGCGTGCTGTCGATCAAAGTGCCGGACCCGAAATTCTCGTCCCAGACCAAGGACAAGCTGGTCTCGTCGGAGGTCCGCCCGGCGGTCGAGGCGGTGGCCGGCGACAAGCTGCGGCAATGGTTCGAGGAGCATCCGGCCGACGCCAAGATCATCGTCGACAAGATGTACCGGGCGGCTGCCGCCCGCGAGGCCGCGCGCAAGGCGCGCGAGATCGCCCGAGGCCCCAAGGGGCTCGGCCTCGGCAGCCTGCCCGGCAAGCTGGCCGACTGCCAGGAGAAGGACCCGGCCCAGTCCGAGCTGTTCCTGGTCGAGGGCGATTCGGCCGGCGGCTCCGCCAAGCAGGGCCGCGACCGCCGCTTCCAGGCGATCCTGCCGCTGCGCGGCAAGATCCTCAACGTCGAGCGGGTGCGCTTCGACAAGATGCTGAGCTCGCAGGAGATCACCACGCTAATCACCGCGCTCGGCACCGGCATCGGCCCGGACGACCCGAAGATGGGCGGCTTCGAGCTGGGCAAGCTGCGCTACCACAAGATCATCATCATGACGGACGCCGACGTCGACGGCAGCCACATCCGAACCCTGCTGCTGACCTTCTTCTTCCGGCAGATGCCGTCGCTCTTCGAGGGCGGCTTCATCTACATCGCCCAGCCGCCGCTCTACCGGGCCAAGCGCGGCAACTCCGCCGTCTACCTGAAGGACGACCGCGCGCTCGACGAGTACCTGGTCACGGCCGGGCTCGACGAGGCGGTGTTCGACCAGCATGACCGCGCGCGCCGCGCCGGCCCCGACCTGCGGGCGCTGGTCGACGAGGCCCGCCAGGCCCGGGCCCTGATGGTGCCGCTGGCGCGGCGCATCGGCCACCTGCCGACCATCGAGCAGGCGGCGATCGCCGGCGTGCTGACGCCCGAGCGGATGGCCGGCCCGGCGCAGATGGCCGAATCGGCCGCCATCCTCGCCCGGCGCCTCAACCTCCTGGCGCCCGAGCTGGAGCGGACCTGGATCGGCCGGGTGGAGGGCGATTCCATCGCCGTCCAGCGCATGGTGCGCGGGGTGGCGGAGCGCTACGTGATCGAGACCTCGCTGGTCGGCACCGGCGAGGCGCGCCGGCTCGCGACCATGGCGGCCGACCTCGCCGCCAGCTTCGAGGGCGCCGGCACGCTGCGCATCAAGGAGCGCACCTTCCCGGTGACCGGCCCCCTGTCGCTGGTCGAATCGATCCTGGCCGAGGGCCGCCGCGGCGTCACCACCCAGCGCTACAAGGGCCTGGGCGAGATGAACCCCGACCAGCTGTGGGAAACCACGCTCGACCCCAACGCCCGCGCCCTCCTCCAGGTCAAGGTCGCCGACGCGGTCGAGGCCGAGCAGGTCTTCTCGACCCTGATGGGCGACGTGGTCGAGCCGCGCCGCGACTTCATCCAGGAGAACGCGCTCAAGGTCGCCAACCTCGACGTCTGAGGCGGCGATGCTGGCGGTGATCGCGCTGCCGGCGCTGGCGGCGGGCGACCGGCGGCGCATCGACCGGCTGCGCCGCCGCTTCGACCCGCGCCATGCCGCCGTGCCGGCCCATGTGACGCTGGCCTTCCCCAAGGCGGCGGTGGACCGTGCCGCGGCCCGGCAACGGGTCGCCCGCGCCGCCGCGGCCACCCCCGGCATCGTCCGCGGCCGGCTGGGCCGGGCGGAGACGATCCGCACGCCGGGGCCGCGCGGCTGGTTCGTCGTCCTGCCGGTCACGGCCGGCGCCCCCGCTCTTGCCCGCCTGCACCACCGCCTGTCGCGCCCGCCGCTCGACGGCAACCGCCGCGGCGCCGGCCCCTATCGCCCGCACCTCACCGTCGCCGCCCGCCTGGACAGGGCGGCCGCAGGGCGTGTCCGACGCATGGCGCAGGGATGGCCGGCGATCCCGCTCTCGGTCGGTGCCATCCGCCTCGCGGCGTGGGACGGGCGGACCCTGGAGACCGTGGACGGCCGCCGGCTGGGGTGAGTTCCCACCGGCCGGTGCGCCCCTCGACTTCGCTTCGGGGTGAGGAGACCATCCTTATTCCGCAAGCATTTCCGCCAGTGGAGAAGCACCGAGATAGAAACTGGGCACTGCCCGCCGGCCAAAGCGTCCCTCGACTACGCTCGGGATGAGGGCCGTCCCAATTGGCGGAAGCACTTGTGGAATAAAGGAAACTTCCTCACCCCGAGCAACTGTGTTTCAAGTGGGTTGTTCTGGGCTTCTCCAGTCTTGTCCGGCTGCGAGCATGGCGTTGAGTGCGACGACAAGTTTGCGCATGGTTGCGATGATGGCGACCTTGGCGGGTTTCCCGTTGTCCCTGAGGCGCTGGTAGAAGGCCTTGAGGGGGCCGCGGCGCATGCGGATGATCGAGACGCAGGCCATGTAGAGGGTGGTTCGGATGTTGGGGCGCCCGCCCTGGCAGGATCGCCTGCGATCGGCCTTGCCGCTCTGTCGGTCATAGGGGGCGAGGCCGACGAGGGCGGCGACCTGTCGGCTGTTGAGCCGTCCCAGTTCCGGCAGGCAGGCGATGAGGGTGGCGGCGACGACCGGACCGACGCCGGGCGCGGTCATGAGCTGCTTGAAGCGTTGCGCCGTCGGTCCGTTGTCGCCGAGAAGCGACCGGATGTTGAGGTCGATGACCTTGATGCTGGCCTTCATGTGGGCCAGGCGTCGTTCGGCGAGGCGGCGCAGGGCGAGGTCCCGCAAGGTCTCGATATGGCCCTGGAGCTCGGCCGCCTGGTCGACGGCGGCTCTGCGGGCCCGGACGTGCTCGGCCAGGCGCTGGGCGACGGGGTCGGGGGCGTAGGGCCGCAGGCTCTGGTGGAAGGCCTTGAGGAAACGGGCGATGAGGCGGGCGTCGAGGGGATCGGTCTTGGCCCGCTGGCCGTCGGCCCTGGCAAAGGCGCGGACGCGGGCGGGGTCGAGGAGGAAGCAGGGCAGTTCCGCCTCGACCAGGGCCTGGCCGAGGGGTCGCTCGTAGCCGCCGGAAGCCTCGAACCCGACCGCCAGGGTGCAGCCGCCGGCCGCCAGCTTGCACAGGCGTCGGACGAGCCGGGCGATGTTCTTCGCGTCGTTCGGGATTTCCAGGGTCTGACCGTCCTCGCCGGTGTCGGCCGGCCGGTCGATATGAATGCACAGGGTGGCCTTGGCGACGTCGATGCCGACAAACATGTCCGGATCGGGCATAGTCCATCTCCCAAGCTTGCAGTTCGGGGTCGAGGCCCCAGGCAACTGTTCGGGGTTTGGGACAACGGACGCGGCCTTGCTCAGGGCCGGCATCTATTTGCCAACTCGTCGATCGGCCTCACGTCCGCGCCGGGTGGGGGTGGCCGCCCCCACCCGGCACACCAATCTAAACACACAAGCGCAGTCGAAGGGCGCGTTGGCCGTCGGCCAGTGCTCCATTCGGCGGCGGCCGGCGGGTCGGACCAGGGGCAGCTCCGGCCTCTATCTATCGGTCAGCGGGCGAAGTTGGGCGGCCGCTTCTCGTGCCAGGCGCGCACGCCCTCGGCCGCGTCGGGGGACTGGATGCTCTGGGCGTAGGCAGCATCGGCCGCCGCGCGGTCGAGCGTGCCGCGGGAGATGGCGTTGAGGGTCTGCTTCATGCCGACGATGGCGCGCGGCGAGCCGACCGCGAGCTGGCCGACCAGCCCGTCGACGCGGGGCCCCAGCTCGTCCGCCTTCACCACCTCGTCGAGATAGCCGATCGCCAGCATGCCGGTGGCATCCAGCGTCTCGCCCGCCAGGAAGAGGCGCTTGGCCGCACCCAGGCCGAGCCGCTCGACATAGCGGCGCTGGCCGGTCGTGTAGTATTGCAGGCCGAGGCGGGCGGCCGGCATGAACATGCGGGCACCCTCCACGCCGATGCGAAAGTCGCAGGCGAGCGCCAGGTCGGTGCCGCCGCCGAACACCCCGCCATTGAGCGCGGCGATGGTCGGCAGGGCCAGGTCCTCCAGCCGGTCGACGACGTCGCCGAAGAGCGGCGGGGCGTCGGCGCCGCCGACGGGCACCTTGCCGCGGGCGAGCGCGCCGATGTCATAGCCGGCGCAGAAGGTGCGGCCGGTGCCGGTCAGCACCAGCACGCGCACGGCGGGGTCGGCGGCGGCCGCGGAGAAATGGTCCATCAGGGCCCGCAGGTCATCCGGCTCGATCCGGTTGTGCTGCGCCGGCCGGTTGAGGCGGATGGTCGCGCGGGCGCCCTCGATGGTCAGGACGGGCGCGGAGGCGGGCTGGTCGACGGCGGGCATGGCGGCTCCTCGGGGGGATCCCTGGCGCTACCATGGGCGGTGCGACGCGGGCAATGAATTCCGACATATGTCAAGATATTGACAGTTGCCGGTCACATGGACCTAGATATGGGGCCGCGCGTCGCGTCGGGCCTGCCGCATCGAAGGCGGGACCAGGACGGGAGCCCCGGAAAACACTGATTTTCCAGGGCTGATGACGCTGCCAGGGGCGGCCCCGACGAGGGGCCGGCGGCGACAGCAGTTTCGAGAGGATGAGGCATGGACGGCGATTTCCGGGCGCTTCGGGTCGGACGGGTGACGATCGATCCGACGCGCGACGCGCTTCTGACCGATTTCGGCAAGGCGACGCTCGACGACCGCTACCTGCTGCCCGGCGAGACCTACCAGTCGCTGTTCGCCCGCGTGGCCGACGCCTATGCCGACGATGCCGACCATGCCCAGCGCCTCTATGGCTACATCAGCCGCCTGTGGTTCATGCCGGCGACGCCGGTGCTGTCGAACGGCGGCACCGGGCGCGGCCTGCCGATCTCGTGCTACCTGAACTCGGTCGGCGACAGCCTGGACGAGATCGTCAACACCTGGAACGAGAATGTCTGGCTGTCGGCGCGCGGCGGCGGCATCGGCACCTACTGGGGCCGGGTGCGCGGCATCGGCGAGCCGGTCGGCCTCAACGGCAAGACGTCCGGCATCATCCCCTTCATCCGGGTCATGGATTCCCTGACCCTCGCGATCAGCCAGGGGTCGCTGCGGCGCGGCTCGGCGGCGGTCTATCTCGACGTCGACCATCCGGAGATCGAGGAGTTCATCGAGATCCGCAAGGCGTCGGGCGACTTCAACCGCAAGTCCCTCAACCTGCATCACGGCGTGCTGCTGACCGACGCCTTCATGGAGGCGGTGCGCGACGGCACCGACTTCCCCCTGAAGAGCCCGAAGACCGGCGAGGTGATGTCCCGGGTCGACGCCCGCGCTCTCTTCCAGCGCATCGTCGAGACCCGCATCGCCACCGGCGAGCCCTATGTGGTGTTCATCGACACGGTCAACCGGACCATGCCGGCGCACCAGCGCGAGCTTGGGCTGAAGGTCACCACCTCCAACCTGTGCAGCGAGATCACGCTGGCGACCGGCCCCGACCATCTGGGCCAAGACCGCACCGCCGTCTGCTGCCTGTCCTCGATCAACTGCGAGACCTGGGAGGAGTGGCGCGGCGACCGGCGCTTCGTCGAGGACGTGATGCGCTTCCTCGACAACGTCCTGCAGGACTTCATCGACCGCGCGCCGGAGCCGATGGCCCGCGCCAAATACAGCGCCATGCGCGAGCGCTCGGTCGGGCTCGGCGTGATGGGCTTCCACAGCTTCCTCCAGGGGATGGGCATCCCGCTCGAGAGCGCGCTCGCCAAGTCGTGGAACCTGCGCATCTTCCGCCACCTGAAGGAGCGCGCGGACGCGGCCAGCATGGTGCTGGCGGTGGAGCGCGGCCCCTGCCTGGACGCGGCCGACACCGGGACCATGGAGCGCTTCTCGAACAAGCTGGCGATCGCGCCGACGGCCTCCATCTCGATCATCTGCGGCGGCACGTCCGCCGGCATCGAGCCGATCCCGGCCAACCTCTACACCCACAAGACCCTGTCCGGCTCGTTCGCGGTCAAGAACCGCCACCTGGAGCGGCTGCTCCGGGAGAAGGGCCAGGACCGGCCGGAGGTGTGGGAGTCGGTGCTGGAGCACGAGGGCTCGGTGCAGCATCTCGACTGCCTCAGCGAGGACGAGAAGGCCTGCTTCCGCACCGCCTTCGAGATCGACCAGCGCTGGCTGCTGGAGTTCGCCGCCGACCGCACGCCGCATGTCTGCCAGTCGACCTCGCTCAACCTCTTCCTGCCGGGCGACGCGGAGAAGTGGGACCTGCTGATGCTCCACTACCGGGCCTGGGAGATGGGGCTGAAGAGCCTCTACTACTGCCGCTCGAAGAGCGTGCAGCGCGCATCCTTCGCGGGCGGGGTCGAGGCCGACAACACCATCGACCGCCGCCGCCTGCTGGCCGAGGTGCGCGACTACGACGAATGCCTGGCCTGCCAGTAGGAGGGGGAGCCGCGATGCGCTGCGAGATCCGCCTCGTCCGCCCGGAGATGCTGGAGCGCTTCGGCATGCCCGGCTATCAGACGCCGATGGCGGCCGGGATCGACCTGGTCGCCTGCCTGGAAGCCCCGCTGGTCCTGGAGCCGCAGGCCCCGGCCGTGCTGGTGCCGAGCGGCATCGCCGTGCACATGGCCGACCCGCGGGTGGCGGCGATGATCTATCCGCGCTCCGGCCTCGCCCACAAGCGCGGGCTGGTGCTGGGCAACGCCGTCGCCGTGATCGACCCCGACTACCAGGGCGAGGTCATGGTCTCGGCCTGGAACCGCAACCCGCCCGGCGACGGCCGGGCGATCACCATCGAGCCCGGCGACCGCATCGCCCAGATGGTCTTCGTGCCCATCCTGCGGCCGGAATTCGCCGTCGTCTCGAGCTTCTCGGCCGCCTCCCAGCGCGGCCAGGGCGGCTTCGGCTCGACCGGCGTCGCCGCCGCCTGAACCCCTGCAGAACCCCCAGGTCCCCCGATGCCCCTCCTCTCCGCCCGCACCGTCTACAAGCCCTTCGAGTATCCGTGGGCGTACGAGTTCTGGAAGCGCCAGCAGCAGATCCACTGGATGCCCGAGGAGGTGCCGCTCGGCGAGGATTGCCGCGACTGGGCGCGCAAGCTGAGCCCCAACGAGCGCAACCTGCTGACCCAGATCTTCCGCTTCTTCACCCAGGCCGACGTGGAGGTGCAGGACTGCTACCACGAGCGCTACGGCCGGGTGTTCAAGCCGACCGAAGTGAAGATGATGCTGACCGCCTTCTCCAACATGGAGACGATCCACATCGCGGCCTACAGCCACCTGCTCGACACCATCGGCATGCCGGAATCCGAGTACGGCGCCTTCATGCAGCACCGCGAGATGGCGGCCAAGCACGACTACATGCAGAAGTTCGGGGTCGGCAACGATGCCGACATCGCCCGCACGCTGGCCATGTTCGGCGCCTTCACCGAGGGGCTGCAGCTCTTCGCCAGCTTCGCCATGCTGATGAACTTCCCCCGCTTCAACAAGATGAAGGGGATGGGCCAGATCGTGTCGTGGTCGGTGCGCGACGAGAGCCTGCACTGCGAGGGGGTGATCCGCCTGTTCCACGCCTTCGCACGCGAGACGGGCTGCCTGACAAAGGCCGTGCAGGACGACATCGTCGAGTGCTGCCGCACGGTGGTGAAGCTGGAGGACGACTTCATCGACCTCGCCTTCGAGATGGGGCCGGTCGAGGGCATGCAGGCGGCCGACCTCAAGCGCTACATCCGCTACATCGCCGACTGGCGCCTGAAGCAGCTGGGCCTGCCCGCCATCTACCACATCGAGCAGCATCCGCTGCCCTGGCTGACCGCAATCCTGAACGGGGTCGAGCACGCCAACTTCTTCGAGACCCGCTCGACCGAATACTCCAAGGCCGCCACCCGCGGCGACTGGTCCGCCACCTGGTCGCGCTTCGACCAGCGCCAGAGCGCGCGGGCGAGCCTGTTCGCGACGGCGGAAGACTGAGGGCGCGGGCCGGGAGCAGCCATGGCGGTCTTCCTCGACCACACCATCGTCCACGCCCGCGACCCGGCCGCGACCGCCCGCTTCCTGACGGAGATCCTGGGCCTGCCGCCGGCCGAGCGGCTGGGGCATTTCACCGTCGTCCGCGTCGGGCCGACATCGATCGACCTGATCGCGACCGACGAGGCGATCGCCTCGCGGCACTTCGCCTTCCGGGTCGGCGAGGCGGAGTTCGACCAGGTCTTGGAGCGCATCCGGCAGCGCGGCATCCCCTACTGGGCGGACCCGTTCCACCGCGAGCCGGGCCGGATCAATCGCTGGGACGACGGGCGCGGCGTCTACTTCGACGATCCCGACGGACACCTGCTCGAGGTGATCACCCGGTCGTACGGCAGCGGCGGCTGCGAGGCGGAGCACCCCAACCCGCTGCTCGACTGCCCGTAACGCCCGGGATGCCCCTCAGCTGACCATCAGCACCGAGCCGTCCAGCGTCATGATCCCGGTCTCGACCACCAGGTCCGGGTGGCGGGCCGCCACCTGCCGGCGGAATTCGAGCAGCAGCCTGGTGTGGTTCGCCGTCTCGATCTCCACCGTTGCCGCCGCCTCCGGGCCGAAGGCGATGCGCACCGCGCCGCAGTCGCGGTGCGACAGGGCGATCAGGCGGTGGACGGCATGCAACTGGACGGTCGCCGCCAGATTGTCCCAGACGGCCTTGTGCCAGTCGACGAAGGCCGGGGCCACCGCGGCGATCGGCCCGCCGGCCAGGGCGATCTGGCTGTAGTCGCCCTCGTTCCAGCCGCGGCCGCTCATATAGGTGTGGCCGTCCTCGGTGATGCGGGGGTCCATGCAGTTGATCAGGCACGCCTCGACCCCGGCATATTCGCCGGCCGGTGCGCCACGCGGCAGGATGGACAATGCCCCCAGGGCCGCGAATGCCCCGAGCAGGCCCCGGCGCGTCGGCCCCTGGCCGGTGCAGCACGTGCAATCCGCCCGATGAAGTCTCGCCATAGCCGTCCTCCCTCGACCTGTTGTCGAATTATTGAGCATGCACCGTGGCGTCCGCGCCACCGGCACTCTGCAACTTCTAACTTTAGCGTCGCCGCGGCAACAGGCGAAGCGAATGCCGCCGCGGGGCCGGGCGGCCGTCGGCGCCCGGATGAAACGGGCGGCTGCCGGCTCGGGGCTGCGTGACCTCGGCAGCGCGAGGGGTTAGCATCGGCGGCATCGCATCCCTCCCCGCTCCCCTTCCGATGGACCGCCCCCATGACGATCGAAACGCGGATTGCCGCCTGGCACGAGGAACTGACCCGCATCCGACGCGACATCCACGCCCATCCCGAGCTCGGCTTCGAGGAAGAGCGCACCAGCGGCATCGTCGCGGCCAAGCTGCGCGAATATGGCTGCGAGGTGACGACCGGGATCGCCCGGACGGGCGTGGTCGGCACCATCCGCGTCGGCAACAGCCCGCGCGCGGTCGGCCTGCGCGCCGACATGGACTGCCTGCCGATGCAGGAGACCAATACCTTCGCCCACGCCTCCAAGTTCAAGGGCCGCATGCATGGCTGCGGCCATGACGGGCACACCACCATGCTGCTGGGGGCGGCCAAGTACCTGGCCGAGACCCGCAACTTCCAGGGCACGGTGCACTTCATCTTCCAGCCGGCCGAGGAAGGCCAGGGCGGCGGCCGGGTGATGGTCGAGGAAGGCCTGTTCCGGAAGTTTCCCTGCGATGCCATCTACGCCATGCACAACTGGCCGGTGCTGGAGGCGGGCAAGTTCCAGATCCGGCCCGGCCCGATGCTGGCCGGCGGCATGCGCTTCGACATCACGGTCAAGGGCAAGGGGACCCACGGCGCCAAGCCGGAGACCGGGGTGGACCCGGTCATCACCGCCGCCCACATCGCGACCGCCGCCCAGAGCATCGTCTCGCGCACCATCAGCCCGCACGACCCGGTCGTCCTCAGCGTCACCCAGATCCATGCGGGCGACGCCTACAACGTCATCCCCGAGACCGCCGTGCTGCGCGGCACCATCCGCTGCTTCAGCACCGCCGCCCGCGAGCAGGTGCGCACGGCCTTCACCCGCATCGCCCACGAGATGGCGGCCGCCTTCGGCGCCGAGGCGATCGTCGACATCCGCGAGGGCTACCCGCCGCTGGTCAACGACGAGAAGGAGGCGGCCTTCCTGGCCGACGTCGCGACCGAGATCGTCGGGGCCGAGAACGTGGAGCGCAACGGGCCGCGCATCATGGGGTCGGAGGACTTCTCCTACATGCTGGAAGCGGTGCCGGGCGCCTTCGTCATGCTGGGCCAGGGCGGCGGCACCACCGGCAGCGGCCATACCTCGTGCGAGGTGCACAATCCCGGCTACGACTTCAACGACGAGGTCCTGCCGCTCGGCGCCACGCTGTTCGCCCGCCTGGTCGAGAGGAAGCTCTCGACCGAGACCGCCGCGTGAGGCCCCAGATGACGCAGAAAATGAACATCGAGCCGCGCATCGCCGCCTTCCACGACGAGATGGTCGGCTGGCGGCGCGACATCCACGCCCATCCCGAGCTCGCCTTCGAGGAGGAGCGCACGGCCGGCATCGTCGCCGAGAAGCTGCGCCAGTTCGGCTGCGAGGTGGTGACCGGCATCGCCAAGACCGGCGTGGTCGGCACCATCCGGGTCGGCAACAGCCCCAATTCCATCGGCCTGCGCGCCGACATGGACTGCCTGCCGATGGAGGAGACCAACACCTTCGCCCATGTCTCGAAGTACAAGGGCAAGATGCATGGCTGCGGCCATGACGGGCACACCACCATGCTGCTGGGTGCCGCCAAGTACCTGGCCGAAACCCGCAACTTCCAGGGCACCGTGCACCTGATCTTCCAGCCGGCCGAGGAGGGCGGCGGCGGCGGCCGGGTGATGGTCGAGGAGGGGCTGTTCCAGAAGTTCCCCTGCGACGCCGTGTTCGCCATGCACAACCGGCCGAGCCTGCCGGTCGGCCAGTTCGCGATCCGGCCCGGCCCGATGCTGGCCGGCGGCACCCGCTTCGACATCGCCATCAAGGGCAAGGGCGCCCATGGCGCCCGGCCGGAGACCGGGGTCGACCCGGTGGTGGTGGCGGCCCACATCGTCGGCGCCGCCCAGACCATCGTCTCGCGCAACACCAGCCCGCACGAGCCGGTGGTGCTGAGCTTCACCCAGGTCCATGCCGGCGAGGCCTACAACGTCATCCCCGAGACGGCCGTGCTGCGCGGCACCATCCGCTGCTACAGCAACCAGGTGCGCACCGAGGTGACGACGGCGCTGGCCCGCATCGCCCGCGACGTGGCCGCCGCCTTCGGCGCCGAGGCCACCCCCAACATCCGCCCCGGCTATCCGCCGCTGGTCAACGACCCGGCCGAGGCCGCCTTCATGGCCGACGTCGCCGTCAGCCTGGTGGGCGAGGAGAACGTCCAGCGCAACGGCCCCCGGGTGATGGGGTCGGAGGACTTCTCCTACATGCTGGAGGCGGTGCCGGGCGCCTTCATCCTGTCGGGCCAAGGGGGAGGGCACAGCGGCAGCGTCGGCGGCTGCGAGCTGCACAACCCCGGCTACGACTTCAACGACGACCTGCTGCCGCTCGGCGCCACCCTCTTCGCCCGCCTGGTCGAGGCGAAGCTGGCCGCCAAGGCATCCTGACCTTCTGGGAATCCGCACGATGAAGATCGAACAGCGCATCGCCGCCTGGCACGAGGAAATGACGGCTATCCGCCGCGACATCCATGCCCATCCCGAGCTCGCCTTCGAGGAGGAGCGGACCGCGGCCATCGTCGCCGAGAGGCTGCGCGAATATGGCTGCGAGGTGACGACCGGCATCGCCAAGACCGGCGTCGTCGGCACCATCCGGGTCGGCAACAGCCCCAATTCCATCGGCCTGCGCGCCGACATGGACTGCCTGCCGATGCAGGAGGCGAACACCTTCGCGCACGCCTCGAAGTTCAAGGGCAGGATGCATGGCTGCGGCCATGACGGCCACACCGCCATGCTGCTGACGGCCGCCCGCTACCTGTCGGCGACGCGCAACTTCCAGGGCACCGTCCATTTCATCTTCCAGCCGGCCGAGGAGGGGCCCGGCGGCGGCCGGGTGATGGTCGAGGAGGGGCTGTTCCAGAAATTCCCCTGCGACAGCGTCTTCGGCATGCACAACCGGCCGAGCCTGCCGGTCGGCAAGTTCCAGATCCGCCCGGGCCCGATGATGGCCGGCGCCGGCAGCTTCGACATCACCATCAAGGGCAAGGGCGCCCATGGCGCCCGGCCCGAATCCGGCATCGACCCGGTGGTGGTGGCCTCGCACGTGGTGACCGCCGCCCAGACGATCCGCTCGCGCAGCCTGTCGCCGCACGACCCGGCCGTGCTCAGCATCACCCAGATCCATGCCGGCGACGCCTACAACGTCATCCCCGAGACCTGCGTCCTGCGCGGCACCATCCGCGCCTTCCGCACCGAGGTGATGGACCAGATGATGCAGCAGCTGGAGCGGGTGGCGACCCAGGTCGCGGCCGCCTACGGTGCCACCGCCGCGTGCAGCATCCGCAAGGGCTACCCGCCGCTCGTCAACGACGCGACCGAGGCGAACTACATCGCCGACGTGGCCGCCTCCCTGGTCGGCGAGGAGAACGTCAACCGCAACGGCGCGCTCGTCATGGGATCGGAAGATTTCTCGTACATGCTGCAGGCGGTGCCGGGCGCCTTCATCCTGACAGGCCAGGGGGGCGGGCCGGACGGCGGCGGCAGCTGCGAGGTGCACAACCCCGGCTACGACTTCAACGACGAGGTCCTGCCGCTGGGCGCCACGCTGTTCGCCCGCCTGGTCGAGGCCAAGCTCGGCGCCCCGGCCGCGGCCTGATCGAAACCAGGAAGGAGCCTTTCATGGGCAAGGACATCGAACTCTCGGCCAAGGACGGCCACCGGCTCGGCGCCTATCGCGCGGACCCGGCCGGCACGCCCAAGGCCGGCATCGTCGTCATCCAGGAGATCTTCGGCGTCAACCCGCACATGCGCAACGTCGCCGACCGCTATGCCGCGGCCGGCTATGCGGCGGTGGCACCTGCCATCTTCGACCGGGTCGAGCGCGGCGTGCAGCTGGGCTACACGCCGGACGACATCGCGCGCGGCGTCGCCATCCGGGCGAAGACCGACTGGAACGCGGTGATCGCCGACATCGGGGCCGCCGTGGCGCTCCTGGCGGGCGAAGGGCTGAAGGTGGGTACGGTCGGCTTCTGCTGGGGCGGCTCGGTCGCCTACCTGTCCGCCGCCCGCCTGCCGGTGGCGGCCGCGGTCGGCTATTACGGCGGCCAGATCGTGCCCTTCCTGGGCGAGACGCCGAAGGTGCCGACGATGCTGCATTTCGGCGACCGCGACGGCGGCATCCCGATGGCCGACGTGCTGACGATCGCCCGCGCCCAGCCGGAGGTGGAGATCCATGTCTACCCGGCCGGCCACGGCTTTGCCTGCGACGAGCGCAAGGACTTCACGCCGGCTTGCGCCGAGCAGGCCTGGGAACGCACCCAGGCCTTCTTCGCCCGGCACCTGGCATAACGGGCGACCACCCTCCCCGCCTGGCGGCGGGGAGGGTGGCGCTTCCCCTCAGAGAACGACGAACTGGTCGAGCTCGATGTTGCCGAGCGCGCTGGAGCCGCCGGTGATGTTGTCGAAGACCGCGACGAGTTCGGCGTCGGCGAAGCCGTCCGAGTCCTGGTCCAGGTCCCACCACAGCTCGGCGTTGCCCGTGCCCGAGTTGTAGAACATGTAGAAGACGGGCCGGTCGCTCTGGTCGTCGATGGTGGTCACGAACTGGTCGTAAAAATCGCCGACGCTGAAATAGTTCTCGCCGGTCGCGATGTAGAGGTTGGTGTTGGCATCGGCCTCCGCCCCCGAGGCCCCCTTGTAGGCGGAGATCGCACCCATGCCGTCGAAGCCGTTGCCGTCGAACGCCAGCACGTCCTCGCCGGCCTCGAAGACGAAGCGGTCGACCCCGTCGGCGACGGCGTCGCGGATCACATAGACGTCCTGCCCCGCCCCGCCGTCGAGGAAGTCGTTGCCCGCCCCGCCTTCCAGCGTGTCGGCCCCGGCGCCGCCGATCAGCGTGTCGGCACCCTCGCCGCCGAACATGGAGAACACGCCGTCGGTCTCGGCCGATCCATCGATCACGTCCGAGCCGATGCCGGCATTGACCACCAGCTTCGCCCCGGCCGCCACGTTGCCGTCGGCGAAGATGACGGCGTCATCCTCGGCGCTGAAGTTGACCGTCTCGAAGTTCTGCAGCGACAGGTCGCGCAGCTGCAGGTTCGTCTCGCCGGAAAAGGAGATGACGTCCTGGCCGGTGCCGCCATTGTTCTGGTCGCCGATGAAGAGGCCGCGCTCGTAGTAGACCGAATCGTTGCCTTCGCCGGCATCGACCGAGATCTGGGTGTTCGGCTGGATGCCATACACGCCGCCGGAGCTGTCGAGGATGTGGATCTCGTCGGCGCCGAGGCCGCCGATCAGCGTCTTGGCGCCGACCGAGCCGTCTTCGATCACCAGGTAGTCGTTGTCCTCGCCGCCATCGAGCGTGTCGGCACCGTAGTTCTGCGAGCGGATGGTGTCGTTGCCGCCGTCGCCGAAGACCTGGATCTCGCCGGCATTGGCGCTCATCACCGCGATGTCGTTGTTGTCGCCGAGATAGACCAGATGGTTGCCGGTGGTGGAGACGATCGAGACGTAGTCCTGTCCCTTGTCCATGTAGATGAGCTTGTCGCCGGTGTCGCTGTTGCCCATCGCCACCGTGTCGTTGCCCTGGCCGGCGAACAGCGTGTCGTTGCCGGTGCCCGGGTCGAGCACGTCGTTGCCCTGGCCGCCATAGAGGATGTCGTCGCCGGCCCCGCCCAGCAGGCTGTCGTTGCCGAGATCGCCCGCGATCTGGTCGTTTCCGTCGCCGCCCTCGATGGTGTCGTTGTCGCGACCGCCATAGATGGAATCATTGCCCTTGCCGCCGCGGATCCAGTCGGCACCGGTGTTGCCGTAGATGCGGTCCGCGCCTTCGCCGCCCCAGATCGTGTCCGCCCCGCCCAGGCCGTAGACCTGCACGGACTGCAGCTGGGTCGACAGGTCGGTGATGTCGTTGCCGGCATCGTCCAGGATCGTGTCCGTCAGGCGGTCGCCGACCCACAGCTGGCCGCCATTGGACATGACGATGTTGACGGTGGCGGCTGTCGTGCCGGTCCCGCCGACCTGGCGGATGACCATGTTCGGGATGTACGCGTAGGTCACTTCGGAAGATGGAAGCGGCTCGCCGTTCTCGTCCCGCACCTTGACGATCGCCAGGTCGGTGCCGACCTCGACGACGTCGAACTGACTGGCCTGCAGGCCCGGATCCGAGATCTGGAGCACGTCCGTGCGGAAATCGAACGACTGTCCAAGGACCTTGAGATCGAGATTGCTGACGCCATCCCAACTGAAAATCGCCATGAGCGGCTACCCTTCCCGTACACCACCCCCCCGTATGGCACTTGCCGCTCCCAGTCCAACGAGCGCGACCTCCGCAACTTGGCTTCCGAATCGCCTGAACGCAAGTCGCTTGTTCTGACTACAGTAACTATTGAATATTGACAGCCTTAGCTGTGGCGGCAGCGCCACAGAGGGCTTCAGCGCCGGCCGGGAAACAGCGCCCGCAGGCCCTCGGCGGTGGCCGCACAGGTGCCCGCCTCGGTGATCAGCCGGTCCACCAGCCGCGCCGGCGTGACGTCGAAGGCAGGGTTGGCGGCCGGCGAGCCGTCCGGCGTGACCTGGACCGAAACCACCTGCCCGTCCGCCGTCCGCCCCTGCACCCGGGTCACTTCGGCGGCGGGACGCTCCTCGATCGGGATGTCGGCGATGCCGTCCGAGATGGTCCAGTCGATCGTCGAGGAGGGCACCGCGACGTGGAACGGTACCCCGGAATCGCGCGCCGCCAACGCCTTCAGGTAGGTGCCGATCTTGTTGGCGACGTCGCCCGCCGCCGTCACCCGGTCGGCGCCGACGATGCACAGGTCGACCAGCCCGCGCTGCATCAGATGGCCGCCGGCATTGTCGGCGACGACGGTATGGGGCACGCCGTGCTGCAGCAGTTCCCAGGCCGTCAGCGCCGCCCCCTGGTTGCGCGGCCGCGTCTCGTCGACCCACACGTGCAGCGGGATGCCGGCGTCGTGGGCCATGTAGACGGGCGCCAGCGCGGTGCCCCAGTCGCACGTCGCCAGCCAGCCGGCATTGCAGTGGGTCAGGATCCGCAAGGGCGCGCCCGGACGGGCGGCGGCGAGGCCGCGGACGAGTTCCAGCCCGTGCCGGCCGATGGCGGCGTTGGCGCGGACATCCTCCTCCACCAGCGCCGCCGCCTCGGCATAGGCCGCAGCCGTCCGCTCCGCCGGCGCCAGGGGCCGCAGGACCCGCCCCATGCGGTCGAGCGCCCAGCGCAGGTTGACCGCGGTCGGCCGGGTCGCCGCCAGGACGTCCAGCGCCCGGTCGAGCGCGGCGTCGGCCGGGTCGCCGGCCATGGCCAGGGCCACGCCGTAGGCGGCGGTCGCCCCGATCAGCGGCGCGCCGCGCACCTGCATGGTGCGGATGGCATGGGCGGCCGCCGCCATGGTCGACAGCGTCGCCGTCTCGAAGCGGTGCGGCAGCAGGGTCTGGTCGATGATGCCGACGGTGCGTCCGTCGGCCTCCAGCCAGATCGGCCGCCACGCCCGTCCCGCGACCCGCATCTAGCGGCCCGCCCGGGGATGCAGCACCCGCCCCGCCACCGCGTCCAGCCTGGCCAGCAGGGCCGGGTCGCGCGCCTCGGGCGCGGTGATCAACGCATGGTCGAGCGCGGTGTGGCAGCCTTGCGGGCACGGGCCGGCATGGGCCGCCAGGCGCGGCACCAGCGCCTGGACCAGCTCGCGGGCGCGGGCGGCATTGCGGTGCAGGACGGCGACGATCTGGTCGACCGTCACGTCAGCCTGGTCGGGGTGCCAGCAATCATAATCGGTGACCATGGCGATGCTGGCGTAGCACATCTCCGCCTCGCGGATCAGCTTCGCCTCCGGCATGTTGGTCATGCCGATGACGTCGCAGTTCCAGGCGCGATAGAGCTCCGATTCGGCGAAGGTCGAGAATTGCGGGCCTTCCATGGCGAGGTAGGTGCCGCCGCGATGGAGGTCGAGGCCGACGTCCGCCGCTGCCTGGCAGACATGGTCGCCGACATGGCGGCAGACCGGGCGGGCGACCGAGACATGGCCGACGCAGCCGGTGCCGAAGAAGCTCTTGGCGCGGGCGAAGGTGCGGTCGATGAACTGGTCGACCAGCACGAAGGCGCCGGGCGGCAGGTGCCCGCGCAGCGAGCCGACCGCGCTCAGCGAGACGATGATGGTGGCGCCGGCCCGCTTCAGCGCATCGATGTTGGCGCGGAAGTCGATCTCCGACGGCGGCAGCCGGTGCCCGCGCCCATGCCGCGGCAGGAAGCGCACCGGCACCCCGCCGATCGTCCCGAAGCAGACGGCATCCGACGGGGTGCCCCAGGGGCTTTCCACCGGACGCCACTCCCCGTCCGCCAGCCCGGCGATCTGATAGAGCCCGCTGCCGCCGAGGACGCCGACGACCACGGGGTTTCCTGGCACGCGCATCGGCCACCCCTTCCCTGCATGGCCTCCATACTATCGCCCCGCGGTGCGGGAGAAGACCTTGATGACGAGGATGCCGGCGATGATCAGCAGGAGGCCGAGGATCGCCGGGGCGTCCAGCCGCTGGCGGAACCAGATCCAGCCGATGGCGGCAAGCAGGACGATGCCGACCCCCGACCACAGGGCATAGGCGATGCCGAGCGGCAGGGTACGCAGCGCCAGCGACAGGCAGTAGAAAGAGACGACGTATCCCGCTGCCGAGAAGACCGCCGGCAGCGGCCGGGTGAAACCGTCCGAAGCCTTGAGCGCGGAGGTCGCGGCGATCTCGGTCAGGATGGCGACGCCCAGATAGAGGTAGGCGATGTCGATCATGGCGCGCCCCCGGAAACGCGAACGGGCCGCCATCCGGTGGATGGCGGCCCGCCGCGGGACAAGCGAACCCCGCCCGGCGTCAGTGGATCGCGGCCCAGATCTTCCGCTTGGTGGCGTAGAGCAGGCCGGTCAGCACCAGGAGGAACAGGATCACCTTGATCCCGGTCTTCTTGCGCTCCTCCATCTCGGGCTCGGCCGCCCAGGCGAGGAAGGTGGTCACGTCGCGGGCCATCTGGTCGACGCTGGCCGGCGTGCCGTCGGAATAGGTGACGCCGTTCTCGTTGAGCGGCGGCGCCATGGCGATCTGATGGCCGGGGAAGTACTTGTTGTAGTTCATCCCCTCGCCCATCGTGACGCCGGCCGGCGGCGGTGCGTAGCCGGTCAGCAGGCCGTGGACGTAGTTCGCGCCGTCGGGGCGCGCCTTGGTCATCAGCGACAGGTCGGGCGGATAGGCGCCGTTGTTGGCCGCCCGCGCCGCCTTCTCGTTGGCGAAGGGACGGGCGAACTTGTCGGACGGGCGGCCCGGCCGCTCGAACATCTCGCCCTCGTCGTTCGGGCCGTCGCGCACCGTCACCCCGGCGGCGATGCCCTTGACCTCGTCTTCGTTGAAGCCGATCGCCGCCAGGTTGCGGTAGGCGAGGTGATAGGCGCCGTGGCAGGCCGAGCAGACCTCCTTGTAGACCTGGAAGCCGCGCTGCGCGGACGCCCGGTCGAAGGTGCCGAACAGGCCGCCGAACGACCAGTCCTGTGCCGGCGGCTTGGGCGCATCACCGGCGGCGAAGGCCGGGCCCGCCAGGCCCGCGGCCAGGACGGTGGCGAGGAGGAACTTACGCATCAGCGCTTCTCCATCGGTGCGGCACCGGCCCCGGCAAGGCCGCCCGGCAGAACCGGCTCCGCGATGCTGGCGGGCAGCGGCAGCGGCCGTTCCAGCTTGCCGAGCAGCGGCAGGATCACGAGGAAGTGGAGGAAGTAGTAGACCGTGGCGAGGCGGCCGATGACGATGAACGCCCCTTCCGGCGGGTTGCCGCCAACCCAGCCCAGCACGAAGCAGTCGATCACCAGCAACCAGAAGAACTGGCGGTAGATCGGCCGGAACTTGGCGCTGCGCACCCGCGAGGTGTCGAGCCACGGCACGATGAACAGCACCGCCACCGCGCCGAACATCAGCAGCACGCCACCCAGCTTGTCCGGCACCGCGCGCAGGATCGCGTAGAACGGCAGGAAGTACCATTCGGGGACGATGTGCGCCGGCGTCACCATCGGGTTGGCCGGGATGTAGTTGTCCGGGTGGCCCATGAAGTTCGGCGCGAAGAACACGAAGGCCGACATGATGATCAGGAACACGCCCAGGCCGAACAGGTCCTTGATCGTGTAGTACGGGTGGAACGGGATCGAATCCTGCGGGCCCTTGCGCTCGATGCCGAGCGGGTTGTTCGACCCGTGCTGGTGCAGCGCCACGATGTGCAGCACGACCACGCCGACGATGACGAACGGCAGCAGGAAGTGCAGCGCGAAGAAGCGGTTGAGCGTCGGGTTGTCGACCGAGAAGCCGCCCCACAGCCAGGTCACGATGCTCTCGCCGACCAGCGGGAAGGCCGAGAACAGGTTGGTGATGACGGTCGCCCCCCAGAAGCTCATCTGCCCCCAGGGCAGCACGTAGCCGAGGAACGCCGTCGCCATCATCAGCAGCAGGATGACGACGCCCAGCATCCACAGGATCTCGCGCGGGGCCTTGTAGGATCCGTAATAGAGCCCGCGGAAGATATGGATGAAGACGACGATGAAGAAGAACGAGGCGCCGTTCATGTGGATGTAGCGGATCAGCCAACCGAAGTTGACGTCGCGCATGATCCGCTCGACGCTGTCGAACGCATGGGCGGTGTGCGGCGTGTACTGCATCGCCAGGAACACGCCCGTGGCGATCATGATCACCAGGACGATGCCGGCGAGCGAGCCGAAATTCCACCAGTAGTTGAGGTTCCGCGGCGTCGGATACTCGTTCAACTCGTGGTTCATGAACGAGAATACGGGCAGCCGGTGGTCCACCCACCGGATGATCGCGTTCTGAGACTGCAGGGCCATGACGCTTCCCTTACCCGATGCGGATCGAGGTGTCGGTCAGGAACTCGTAGCCGGGGACCGTGAGGTTCGCCGGGGCAGGTCCCTTCCGGATGCGGCCGGAGGTGTCGTAGTGCGAGCCGTGGCACGGGCAGAACCACCCGCCATAGTCGCCCCGCGGGTCGGTCGCCTTCTGGCCGAGCGGGACGCAACCGAGATGCGTGCAGACGCCGACGACGATCAGCCATTCCGGCTTCTTGACCCGGGCCTGGTCGGTCTGCGGGTCCGGCAGGTCGGCGAGCGGGACGTCGGTCGCGAGCTTGATCTCTTCGGCGGTCCGGCGGCGCACGAAGACCGGCTTGCCGCGCCACGTCACCGTGACGGCCTGGCCGTCCCGGATCGGGGTGAGGTCCAGTTCGGTCGAGGACAGGGCCAGCACGTCCGCCGACGGGTTGAGCGAGCTGATGAACGGCCAGACGGCCGAAGCCACGCCGATCCCGCCCACGGCACCCGCCGCCAGGAAGAGGAAATCACGACGGGTACCGCCTTCCTCATGGCCGGACGGATGCCCGTTGCCGGCATGGGAGGCGTTAGCAGGGGAATTCGCCATCTAGTGTCACCTTCATCGAACGGACGGGTCGGCCGTCGTCCGCGCGGGCGCAAGCTAGACGGATCACCGCCCCAAGGGATGCGACACGCTGCCGCACGGCCGGAGACGCCGTCCCCTGGCGTCAGAACGGCTTGGGCTATAAAGCAAAAGCGCCCCGCTGCAAAGACTTGGGGCGGCCTGAAGGCCCCCCTGCGTCCCCTCGCCGCCCCCTTCGCCCCTCTTGCCGCCGGCCGCCGCCCGACCCATGCGCATCGCCCTCTTCCAGCCCGACATTCCCCAGAACGCGGGCGCGATCATCCGCCTGGCCGCGTGCCTGGGCGTCGCCGTCGATCTGATCGAACCCTTCGGCTTCGTCTGGAGCGATGCCCGGCTGCGGCGCGCCGGCATGGACTACCTGGCCCACGCCGACGTCGCCCGGCATCCCTCGTGGCGGGCGTTCCGCGCGGCCGGCCACGGCCGGCTGGTGCTGCTGACGCGCCATGCCGCCCTGCCCTATACCGGCTTCGCGTTCGCGCCCGCCGACGTGCTGCTGCTCGGCCGCGAGAGCGCCGGGGTGCCGGACGAAGTCCATGCGGCCGCCGATGCCCGCGTCACTGTGCCGCTGCGGCCCGGACTTAGATCAATGAACGTCGCCACCGCCGCCGCGATGGTGCTGGGCGAAGCGCTGCGGCAGACCGGCGGTTTCCCGCCGGCCGCAGCGGCGCCCGGACCCGAGGAGAGAAGGACATGACCGACGACGAACGGAAGAACGCCGCCGAGGCGACGTTCCGGAGCCTGCGCGACCGCATCTGCGCGGCGTTCGAAGCGCTGGAGGACGACCTGACCGGCCCGATGGCCGACCGGCCGCCCGGCCGCTTCGAGCGCACCGCCTGGGAGCGGCCGGGCGGCGGCGGCGGCGTCATGTCGGTGATGCGCGGGCGGGTGTTCGAGAAGGTCGGCGTCAACTGCTCGACCGTCCATGGCGAGTTCAGCGAGGAATTCCGGCGCAACATCCCGGGTGCCGCCGAGGATCCCCGCTTCTGGGCCTCCGGCATCTCGCTGGTCGCCCACATGCATTCGCCCAAGGTGCCGGCGGTGCACATGAACACCCGCTACATCCGCACCACGCTCGGCTGGTTCGGCGGCGGCGCGGACCTGACGCCGATGGTCCCCGATGCCGAGGACACCGCCGCCTTCCATGGCGCCTTCGCGGCGTGCTGCGGCCGCCACGACCCCGAATACTATCCGCGCTTCAAGGAATGGTGCGACCGCTACTTCTTCCTGCCGCACCGCAACGAGCCGCGCGGGGTGGGCGGGATCTTCTTCGACAACCTCAACAACGGCGACTGGGAGCGCGACTTCGCCTTCACCCGCGACGTGGGCGAGACCTTCCTCGCCGCCTACCCGCCGATCGTCCGCCGCCACATGAACGAGCCCTGGACCGCGGCCGAGCGCGAGCACCAGCTGGTCCGCCGCGGCCGCTACGTCGAGTTCAACCTGCTCTACGACCGCGGCACCCTGTTCGGCCTCAAGACCGGCGGCAACACCGAGGCGATCCTGATGTCGATGCCGCCCGAGGTGCGCTGGCCGTAGGCGCCGGCCTGCCCGAGGCTACTTGCCGGCCTGCCAGCGCGATACCGCCTCGATCGGGTAGAGGAGCTGGATGACGTTGAGGCTGAGGTTGTCGCGGATGGCCCACAGCACGGCGACCTCCAGCGCCAGCGCCAGCCCGATGCTGGCTGCGGTCGGCAGCAGGCGGGCCAGCAGGAACCCCGCCGCCATCGCCACCGTGTCGACGACCGAGTTGAGCACGCTGTCGCCGGCATAGCCCTGGGCCAGGGCCTGCTGGCGGTAGCGCTCGATGACCGGCGGGGAGTTCTCGACCAGCTCCCACGCCGCCTCGACCAGGATGGCGAGCGCGAGGCGCGCGGTCATGGGCGCGCCCGGCACGAGAAGGCGAGCGAGGGCATAGAAGATCAGGCCGTGGATGACGTGGGACGGGGTGTACCAGTCGCTCACCTGCTGGGAATTCTCCGGCCCCGTCACGTCGCCCGTCCACAGCGCGACATGGCCGCATGTGCAGATGGCCGGCTGTCCCATGGCCAGCAGGATCGCCGCCTGCGCCACCACCAGGATCGCCGCCGCGGCCAGCCAGCGGCCGGCGCCGGACCCGGTGCGACCGGACGATCTGCGTCTCCTGCTCAAGCTGGGCCCCCTCTTGTGTTTGGCGGACCCTACACGGCGAGCCAGGCCCGCGTCTCCGGCGCCGCGTGGAAGGCGGCGGGCGCGCCGGTCCAGCGCACCTGGCCGCGGCCGAGCAGGACGACCATGTCGGCGAAGCCCAGCGCGAAGGCCAGGTTCTGCTCCACCAGCAGCAGCGTCATGCCCTCCGCCTTCAGGGCCCGCAGCATGCCCGCGATCTCCTCGACCACGAGCGGCGCCAGGCCCTCGGTCGGCTCGTCGAGCAGCAGGAGCCGGGGGCCCGTGGTCATGGCCCGGGCGATGGTCAGCATCTGCTGCTCGCCACCCGACAGGGTGGCGCCGCCGGCGCGACGGCGCTCGGCCAGGCGCGGGAAACGGTCATAGACACGCTCCAGGGTCCAGCCGCCGGCGCGCGCGGCCAGCGTCAGGTGCTCCTCGACCGACAGCGAGGGAAAGATCGCCCGGGTCTCGGGGACGTAGCCGATGCCCAGGCGCGCGATGCGGTCGGTGCGCTCGGCCGCGATCGCCCGACCGGCGAACCGGACGGTGCCGGCCGAGCCGCGGACGATGCCCATGATCGCCTTCAGGGTGGTGGTCTTGCCCGCCCCGTTGCGCCCGACCAGCGCCACCACCGTCCCCTCCGGCACTTCCAGGTCGACGCCCTGCAGGACATGGCTGCGGTCGTAATGGACATGCAGGCCGTCGACGGAGAGGAGCGGCGCGCTAGACATGGCCTCGGCCCCGCCCTGCGGCAGTGCTGCCCGTCGAGCGCAGCCGCCCGGCACCAGATGGAAGCAGGCCCATTGCCCGTCGGTCGCAGCATCCCTCGACTTCGCTCGGGATGAGGAAGCTCCGTATTGGCGGAAGCGCTTGTGGAATAAAGAGAATCTCCTCATCCCGAGCGAAGTCGAGGGACGCATCGGCCGGCGACCAGCGCTCCTGTCGATGGCTCCCGTCGGTTTCGTTCGCGGCGGGTCGGGGCAACCGATGGCGCCTCATCCGGTGCGGTCCCCGAGATAGCGGCGGCGGACGAGGTCGGACGCGCGCACCTCGTCCGGCGTGCCCTCCAGCAGCACCTGGCCGTAGTCGAGCACCGTCACCCGCTCGGCCAGGTCGAAGACCACGTCCATGTCGTGCTCGATGACCAGGATGGTGATGGTGCGCGGCAGGCCGGCCAGGAGGCGCTGCATCGCCCGGGTCTCCTCCGGGCTCATGCCGGCGGTCGGCTCGTCGAGCAGCAGCACCGCGGGCCGGGTCGCCAGGGCCAGGCCGATCTCCAGCTGGCGCTGGGCGCCATAGGCGAGGTTGGCGACCGGCACCGCCAGCCGGTCGGCCAGGCCGACGCGGGCCGCGATCTCGGCCGCGCCGTCGGCCAGGCCGCGGTCGCGGTCGAAGCGGCGCCAGAACACGGCGCCGAGGCCGCCCGCGATGGCGGCCGCCGTCATCAGCGCCGCCTCGACCGTCATCCCGGGGAACAGGCTGTTGCGCTGGAAGCTGCGGGCGAGGCCGCGCCGCGCGCGGGCATCGGGGCCGTCGGCCGTCACGTCGGCGCTGCCGAGCCGGACCCGGCCGGCGTCCGGCCGCAGCGCCCCTGCCAGCAGGTTGAAGAGCGTGGTCTTGCCGGCGCCGTTCGGCCCGATGATGGCGTGCCGCCGGCCGGGCGGCAGGGACAGCGAGACGCCGCGGGTCGCCTCCAGCGCGCCGAAGGACTTGCGCAGGCCGTCGGCGGCCAGGGCTGGAGGCATCGCGGCCGGGATCATGGCCCGCGCCGCTGCGCCAGGCGGCGCCACAGGCCGCGGACCGCGCCGTCGATGCCGTCGCCGGCGACCAGCACCAGGACGACGAAGATCGCCCCCATCGCCAGCATCCAGTGGTCGGTCAGGGTCGAGAGCTGGTGGCGCAGGCCGATCCACAGGGCGGCCGCGGCCGAAACGCCGAGCAGGCTGGCGCCGCCGCCGACGATGACGACGATCAGCACCTCGCCCGACAGGGTCCAGGTCAGGAGCTCGGGCGAGACGAAGGCCGAGCGCTGGGCGGCCAGCGTGCCGGCCAGCGCCGCGACCGCGCCGGCGACGACGAAGGCCGCCAGCTTGTAGCGGCCGACGGGGCAGCCGAGCGCCCGGGCCCGCTCCTCGTTCTGGTGGATGGCGCGCAGCGTCTGGCCGAACGGCGACAGCACCAGCCGGTCGAGCAGCAGGTAGACGAGGATGGCGACGCCGAGCGCCAGCAGGGCGAAGCTGGCGGGATCGCCGGTGTCGATGCCGATCGCCGACAGGTCGAGCCGGGGGACGCCCGCCATGCCGCCGACGCCGCCGAACAGCCGGTCTTTCAGGAACCAGGCATGGGCCATCTCGCCGGCCGCGAGCGTGATCATGATGAAGAAGACGCCGGCCAGCCGCACCGCCACCAGCCCGACCAGCAGGGCGGCCACCGCCCCGGTGGCGACCGCGGCCGCCATGGCAAGCGCCGGCGGCCAGCCGAGCCGGGCGCCGAAGCCGGCCAGCGCATAGGCGCCGATGCCGAAGAAGGCCGCGTGGCCGAGCGAGACCAGCCCCGCCTGCCCGACCAGCAGCGACAGGCTCATCGCCAGGATGGCGGTGATCGCCGTCTCCGCCAGCAGTTCCTTGCCGTAGTAGCCGGATGCCAGCCAGTAGCCCCCGGCCGCCGCCGCCAGCAGCACCGCCACCACATGCCGGGTTCCGGACGCGGGTGGCGTCATGCCCGGCGGCTCATGGCCGGCCGCTCATGGCCGGGGCCCGGCCGGCAGCAGCCCCTGCGGCCGGAGCGCCAGCACCGCCGCCATCAGGCCATAGAGCAGCATGCCCGCCACCTCCGGCAGCCAGACCTGCCCGAACGTCTCGACCATGCCGACCAGGATGGCGCCGACGAAGGCCCCCTTGAGGCTCCCGGGCCCGCCGATCACCACCACCACCAGCGACAGCACCAGGACCCCCATGTCCATCCCGGCATAGACCGACAGCACCGGTCCCGCCACCACCCCGGCCAGCCCGGCCAGGGCGCAACCCAGCACGAAGACCACGAAGAAGACCCGGCCGATGTCGATGCCGAGTGCCGCCGTCATCGTCCGGTCGTCGACCCCGGCCCGGATGATGGCGCCGACCCGGGTCCGCTCCAGCCCGAAATAGAGCATCGCGGCGACCGCCAGCCCTAGCCCGATGACGAACAGCCGATAGGTCGGGTAGACGACGCCGAACAGCGCGGTGCTGCCGGCCAGCAGGGCCGGCCCCGGCAGCCGCTCGGCATAGTCGCCCCAGATGATGCGGGCGGCTTCGAGCCCGATGAAGATCAGGCCGAAGGTGACCAGCACCTGCTTCAACGGGCTTTCCGCCTGCAGCCGGCGCAGCAGGCCCAGATAGAGCAGCCCGCCGACGATGGCTGAGGCAAGGGTGCCGGCGACCAGCGCCCACCAGAAGGACCCGGTCGCCTCCACCGTGCTGAGGCCGACGAAGGCGCCCAGCATGAAGAGGGTGCCGTGCGCCAGGTTGACGAAGCGCATCAGGCCGAACACCACCGACAGCCCGACCGACAGCAGGAACAGCAGCATCGCCAGCTGCATCCCGTTGAGGAGCTGGATGACCATCGGCGCCGCGCGGGCCGGCGGGACGCTGCCGGTCAGCCGCCCAGCGTGCAGCCGTTGGGCGGGTCCTGCACGTCGCGGATCCGGTCGAGCACCTTGTAGCCGACGGCGCTGCCCTGCATCTCGGTCTCGAACACGTAGATGTCCTGGACGACGTTGTTGGTCCTGGGGTCGATGCGCAGCGGCCCGCGGGTGCCCTCGATGCGCACCGCGTGCATCGCCTTGACCAGCGCCGCCTTGTCGTCGGTCTTGCCGCCGGCCTGGGCGAGCGCAGCGTGGATCAGCTTCGCCGTGTCGTAGCCCTGGGCCCCGAACTCCGAGCCGACCCGCTTGAACTTGGCCTGGAAGCGCTCCTGGTAGGACTTGTTGACCGGGTTGTCGATCGCCGGGACGTAGTTGAGGACACCGATCACGCCGGCCGCCGCCTGGCCCTGGCTCGGCAGGTTGAGCGGCGAGACGAGCCAGCCGGCGCCGGTCAGCTTCATCTCGCGGTCGAGGCCGAATTCCTTGAACTGCTGCACCAGCAGGGTGGCGGGCGGGCCGGCGAAGAAGCTGAAGATGGCGTCCGGCTTGGCGTCGCGGATGCGGCCGAGCCACGGCCCGAAGTCCGACAGGCGGCCGAAGGGCGGGTACTGCTCGGTGACGATGGTGCCGCCCGCGGCGACGAACGGCTTCTTGAAGCCGCCCATGAGCTGGTGCCCGGCCTTGTAGTCGAACGCCAGCAGCGCGACCTTCTTGTAGCCCTTGCCGGCCATCCAGGTGCCCATGTCGCGGACGATCTGGTCGTTCGAGAAGGAGGTGCGCAGGACCCAGGGGCTGCACTTCTCGCCCGTCACCTCGTTGTCGCCGGCATTGGGGATCAGCAGCGGCACCTTCGACTGGTGGGCGAAGTCGAAGAGCGCGGTCAGTTCGGCCGAGGCGACCGGGCCGACCAGCATGTCGACCTTGTCCTCGAACACCAGCTTCTTGGCCTTGGCCTGGGCGACGTCCGGCTTGTGGGTGGTGTCCTCGCGCACCAGCTCGATCTTGCGGCCGGCCACCATGTAGCCGGTCTCCTCCAGCGCCAGCGCCATGCTGTCGGTGATCTCGTTGGCGATGGCGACGAAGGGCCCCGCCGAATAGGGCAGGACCAGGCCGATCTTCACCGGCGCCTGGGCCAGGGCGCCCCCCGCCGCCAGGGCGGATGCCAGGACGGCGGCCGCCGCCAGATGCAACGTCTTCATGACTGCGCTCCCCCCTAATCCCTGGTTCAGGTTATCCTTGGTTCAGGCCGCGACCTTGGGCAGCCCCGCCAGGGCCCGTTCGAGTTCCGCCTGGCTGTAGTCGATGTCGCGCAGCTTGCCCGCCGCGTAGTCGATATAGGCCTGCATGTCGAAATGGCCGTGGCCGCACAGGTTGAAGAGGATGGTGCGGGCGCGGCCGTCGCGCTTGCATTCGAGCGCCACGTCGATCGCGCCCTTGACCGCGTGGTTCGCCTCCGGCGCCGGCAGGATGCCCTCGGTGCGCCCGAAGAAGACCCCGGCCTCGAACGTCTCCAGCTGCTTGTAGGCGCGGGACGAGATCAGCCCCAGGTCCTGGACGTGGCTGACCAGCGGCGCCATGCCGTGATAGCGCAGGCCGCCCGAGTGGAAGCCGGGCGGCACGAAGGTCGACCCCAGCGTGTGCATCTTGACCAGCGGCGTCAGGTGCCCGGTGTCGCCATAGTCGTAGGCGTAGGTGCCCTTGGTCAGGGTCGGGCAGGCGGCAGGCTCGACGGCGATGATCTCGACATCCTTGCCGCCGCGCAGCTTCTCGCCCAGGAAGGGGAAGGCGATGCCGCCGAAGTTGCTGCCGCCGCCGGTGCAGGCGACGATGATGTCGGGATATTCGCCCGCCATCTCCAGCTGCAGCATCGCCTCTTCGCCGATGATGGTCTGGTGCAGCAGGACGTGGTTCAGCACGCTGCCCAGCGCGTACTTGGTGTCGTCCGCCTGGACGGCGCGCTCCACCGCCTCGCTGATGGCGATGCCGAGGCTGCCGGTGCTGTCCGGGTTCTCGGCCAGGATGGCCCGGCCGGACGCCGTCTCGGTGCTGGGGCTGGCGACGCAGCGTGCGCCATAGGCCTCCATCAGCGCGCGGCGATAGGGCTTCTGGTCATAGCTGACGCGGACCATGAAGACCTCGACCTCGATCCCGAAGAGCGCGCCCGCGAAGGCGAGCGAGGAGCCCCACTGGCCGGCCCCGGTCTCGGTCGTCAGGCGCTTCACGCCCTCGGCCTTGTTGTAGAAGGCCTGGGGAATCGAGGTGTTGGGCTTGTGGCTGCCGGCCGGGCTGACGCCCTCGTACTTGTAGAAAATCTTGGCCGGGGTCCCCAGCGCCTGCTCCAGCCGGCGGGCGCGGTAGAGCGGCGACGGGCGCCACTGGCGGAAGATGTCGCGCACCTCCTTGGGAATGTCGATCCGCCGCTCGGTCGACACCTCCTGGCGGATCACCTCCATCGGGAAGATCGCCGCCAGGTCGTCCGGCCCGATCGGCTGCCCGGTGCCGGGATGCAGCGGCGGCGCCAGCGGCGTCGGCAGGTCGGCCGCGATATTGTACCAGCTCTTCGGCATCTGCTCTTCCGAGAGCAGGTACTTCACCTGATCCGACATCGACGGCATCCTCGCGCGCTCGTGGTAGGGCGGCCCGGAACCTAGCCGCTCGCCGCCCCGCGAACAACGATCTAGAGCATTTCCAGCGACCGCTTGCGCGTGGGCGGCGGGAAGGCGGCGTCGAGCGCGGCCAGCTCGTCCGCCGTCAGTTCGATGTCGTGGGCGGCCCGGTTCTGGCGGACATGCTCGGCCCGCGATGCCTTCGGGATGGCGATCACCTGGGGCTGGGCCAGCACCCAGGCGAGCGCCACCTGCAAGGGCGTCACCCCGCGCGCCGTCGCGATCCGGGCCAGCGCCGGCTTGCCGGCCAGCCGGTCCGGCTCCAGCGGCGTATAGGCCATGGCCGGCATGGCCCGCGCGCGCATCCAGGGCAGCAGGTCGAACTCGATGCCGCGGCGGCCGAGGTTGTAGAGCACCTGGTCGGTGCGGCATCGCTCGCCGCCGGCCACCGCCTCCAGCTCCTCCATGTCGTCGGTGTCGAAGTTGCTGACGCCCCAGTGGCGGATGTGTCCGGCGTCCTGCAAGCGCTCCAGCGCCGCCACCGTCTCCTCGAGCGGGGTCGAACCCGGCCAGTGCAGCAGGTAGAGGTCGATGCGGTCGGTGCCGAGCCGCTTCAGGCTGCGCGCGCAGGCCGCCGGCACACCCGCCCGCGAGGCGTTGTGGGGGTAGAACTTGGTCACCACGAAGACCTCGTCGCGGCGGCCGCGGATCGCCTCGCCGACCAGCTCCTCGGAGCGGCCGTCGCCATACATCTCGGCCGTGTCGACCAGCGTCAGGCCGAGGTCGAGGCCGAGCCGGAGCGCCGCCAGCTCGGCTGCCCGGTCGCCGCCGCGCTCGCCCATCCGCCAGGTGCCGAAGCCCAGCGCCGGCACCGTCTCACCCGTGGCCAGGGTCACCGTTCGCATGGCTGTCTCCCTTCGCTGCGATTGCCTGATTGGCGATTGCCTGATTGCCGGGCGCCGGCGGGCGGGCGAGGCTGAGGATCGCCGCCGCCGCCCGGCCCGCCCCGTCGATCGCCCCCGCAGGGGCCATCCTCGCCCGCATCTCTGCCGCCACCTGGGGGTCCAGGACCTCGCGCAGGGCCCGGGCCAGCGCCTCCGGCGTGCCGGAGGCCGGCAGGCGGCCGATGCCGGCCGAGATCCAGCGCCGGACGTTCCGCACCTGGTCCATCGACGGCGGCCCGAGCGGCGTCCAGACCATCGGCAGGCCGGCCGCCATCAGCTCCGCGCCGCTGTTCATCCCGGCCGTCGTCACCGCCGCGTCGAAGGCCGCCAGGTAGGGCGCGACCGGCACCCGCCGGACGATCCGCACGTTGGGCGCCCATTCGACCGGCGGCAGGTCGCGGGCGAGCGGCGGCTCCAGCAGGGCGAAGCCCAGCTCCGGCAGCAGCGGCATGGCCGCGGCGGCGCGCGCCAGCACCGGGGCGACGCTGGCGCCGCCGCCGCCGCCCGCCGCCACCAGCACGATCGGTCCCTCGGCCGGCAGGCCCAGGATCGCCCGGGCTTCGGCCCGCGGCAGCAGCTCGTCCGGCCGCACACCCGCGATCGGACCGGCAAACAGCATCGGGCACGACAGGTCGCGCAGCGCCGGATGGCCCGCCGCCTCCTGCGCCTGGAACGGGAAGACCACCAGGTCGTAGCGCCGCGCGCTCTCCTGGTAGCGCACGATATCGCGGTTCAGCAGGAACAGGTTGCTGACGAAGATGCGCTTCCACGGCCCGTCCAGGAACGGCCGCAGCTCCCCGACCGAGCCGTAGGGGAAGGTGTCGACCACCAGCAGGTCCGGCTGGAAACCGTCGAAGACCGCGCGCATCAGCGCCGTGACCAGGGACCGGTGGCGATCCGGGCCGAGCCCATGGCCCTCCATCGCCTCCGGCGCCAGGGTCTTCACATAGTGGAAGCCCTCGCGCCAGAGCACGCCCGGGTCCTCGCACGAGGTGGCGAAGAGGAAGCGCGTGGCCGGGGCGAGCCGGCGCATCTGGCGCGCCACGGCAAGCGCGCGCATCAGATGGCCGAGCCCCTTGCCGTTCACCGTGTAGAACAGGACGCGCAGGCGACGCCCTCCCCTTCCGGTACCCGGCCCTACTTGCGGCCGCGCGCGCGGCCCACCCCCAGCACCGGCCAGGGATCGGGCAGCCGGCCGACCCGGGCCTCGATCAGCCAGGGGGCCGGCTCGCGCAGCGCGCGGGCCAGCGCCTTCTCCAGCTCGGCCGGGGTGTCGACCCGCATGCCCTGGGCGCCGAAGCTCTCGGCCAGCGTGACGAAGTCCGGGTTGTGCAGGTCGGTCGCGATCACCCGGTCGCCATAGTCCTGGCGCTGCATGCGCTGCACGTTGCCGAAGGCGCCGTCGGCGAATACCACCGTGATCAGGTGGATGCCGTTCTGGACCGCGGTCGACAGTTCCTGGACGTTGAACATGAAGCCGCCGTCGCCGGTGATCGAGACGACCGGGCGGTCCGGACAGGCCACCTTGGCGCCGAGCGCGGTCGCGAAGCCGAAGCCGAGCGTACCCTGGTAGCCCGACGTGATGTAGCTGCGCGGCCGGTACTGCGGGAACCCGACCCGGGCGACGTAGCCGATCTGGGTCAGCTCGTCGACGATCACCACGTCGTCCGGCAGGGCGCGGCGCAGCGCGCCGATCCACGCCATCTGCGGCGCCAGCTTCTCCTCGTAGAAGGCCCTGGTCTTGCCCTGGAGGGCCGTCAGCTCGTCGGCCCGCGACGGGCGCGCGACATTGGTCCGGGCCACCGCATCGGCCAGGGCCGCCAGGCCGCGCCGGGCACTGGTGACGATCCCGACGTCGGGCTTGCCGTTGCGGGTGATCTCGACCGGGTCGATGTCGAGGCGGATGATCTTGAGGTCGGCGTCGACGCCCCAGGCCGGCACGTTGGGCGACAGGCGGGTGCCGACGCCGAGCACCACGTCGGCGGTCGCCCACATCTCCCATGCCGCCTGCAGCTTCTGCGACAGGGGGTTGCGGTCGTCGATGGCGCCGATCCCGTTGCGCGAGGCGATCACCGGGGCCTGCAGCATCTGGGCCAGCGCCAGCAGCTCCTCGGTCGCATCCCAGCAGCCGCTGCCGACGAAGATCATCGGCCGCTTGGCCTCGCCCAGCAGCTTGGCCGCCCGGGCGATCGCGTCCGGATCGGGTTCCGGTGCCGGGTCGGGCTCTGCGACGCCCCCCAGGTCGACCTCGGTCTCGAGCTGCAGGATGTCGGGCGGCACCTCGAGGCCGACGGGACGCGGCCGGCCGGAGCCCATCTGCCGGAACGCCTCGCGCACCAGCCCCGGGATCTCGGTCGGGTGGTTGGCGCGGGCCGCCCACTTGGTCAGGCGCTCGATGACGCCCAGCTGGTCGGGGATCTCGTGCAGCTGGCCGACGCCGCGGCCGATGTAGGGCGAGTGGATCTGGCCGGTCAGGCACAGGACCGGGCTGTTGCAGGCATAGGCGGTGGCCAGCGCGGCGGTCGTGTTGAGGACGCCCGGGCCCGGCACCACGGCATAGGTGCCGACGCGGCCGCTCGCCTGGGCATAGCCGTAGGCCATGTAGGCGACGCCCTGCTCGTGCCGGCTGTGGATGACGCGGACCTGGTTCCTGCGGTCGTGGAAGGCGTTGAACAGCCAGTCGAGCTGGACGCCGGGGAGGCCGAAGACGGTCTCCACGCCGTGCTGGTGGAGGGCACCCACGAGCGCCTGTCCGCCGGTCATTTTGGTCACGGGATTGTCCTTCTTGCGCACTTGTATCGGTGCCAGTTGCGGCCGCCCGGCAGCCGGTCTGGGCGGCCGGACCCTATCACGCGCCCGCCCGCCGGCCCACCCCGCAGACCGGCCGGATCGACCGGGCCGGATCGACCGGGGGGCGACGGCGCGGCGCCGGCCTGATAGCCTTGTGCCCGCAATGGCACCCCGTCCGCGATCCCCCATCTTCCACGGCTGGATCGTGGTCGGCGCCGCCTTCGCGGTGATGTTCGCCGGCTTCGGCGTCGGCTACAGCTTCGGCGCCTTCTTCACCGCGCTGGAGCAGGAGTTCGCCGCCCGCCGTGGCGACCTTTCCATCGTCTTCGCCATCTCGGGCGCGCTCTATTTCGGCCTCGGGCTGCCGAGCGGGGCCGCCGCCGACCGCTGGGGGCCGCGCCGCGTCGCCTTCCTCGGCTTCGCGATCATGACCGCGGGCCTGGCGCTGGCGAGCCGCGCCGACGCGCTGTGGCAGATCTATCTCGCGTCCGGCATCGGCGTCGGGATCGGCGTCGGCTTCTCCTACGTCCCCTCGATGGGGGCCGTGCAGCCCTGGTTCCTGCGCCGCCGGGCCTTCGCATCCGGCATCGCCATCGCCGGGATCGGCGCCGGCACCCTGGCGGTGCCGCCCGCGACGGCGTGGCTGGTGGCGGCGATCGGCTGGCGCGACAGCTACCTCGTGCTGGCGGTGCTGACGCTCCTGGTCGGCGGCGGCGGGGCCCTGCTGCTCGACAGCCGGCCGCAGCGCCGCGGGCTCGGCCCCGACGGCGGCCCGGCCGCGGCCGGCATCGGACCCCGGGCCGTGAGCGGCCTCGACTTCCGCGCCGCCGCCCGCAGCCGCCCGTTCCGGCTGCTGGCGATCGCCGCCTTCCTGACCTCGTTCGGGATCTTCGTGCCCTTCGTCCACCTGGCGCCGGCCGCGATCGACCTCGGCGCCTCGGACCGCGCGGCCGCCTCGCTGCTGGGCATGATCGGCGCCGGCAGCATCCTCGGCCGCTTCGTCATCGGCTCGCTGGCCGACCGCTTCGGCCGGCGCCGGGCGCTGGTCGCGGTGGTGGCGGCGCAGTCCGCGCTGCTGGCCTTCTGGGTGGCGGCCGACCAGTTCTGGATGCTGTCCGTCTTCGCCCTCGCCTTCGGGCTCAGCTATGGCGGCTATGTCGCCCTGGTGCCGACCCTGTGCGCGGATTTCTTCGGCGCGCGGGCGATCGGCGCGGTCATGGGCGCGGTCTTCAGCGGGGTCGCCATCGGCTGCCTGCTGGGGCCCCCGCTGGCCGGCTTCGCCTTCGACTGGCTCGGCTCCTATGCCTGGCCGGTCGGCGGCTGCGCGCTGCTGTCCGCGCTGGCCGTCGTCGCCTCGGCCCGACTGCCTGAACCGGAAGGGTGGGTGGCCCGGTCGGGCGGGTGAGCGGTCAGCCCCCGACCTGCCAGCCGAGCGCCAGGATGGCGATGTCGTCGGACTGTTCCTCGCCCAGCGCGAACGCCGCGACGGACTGGCGGACGGCCGCCACCAGGGCGGCCGGATCGGCGTCGCGGACCTGGTCCAGGACCTGGGCCAGGTATTCGTCGCCGTAGAATTCCTTGGCGGTGTTCATCGCCTCGGTCACGCCGTCCGAATAGACGACGATGCGGTCGCCCGGCATCAGGTCGATCGACCCGGAGGCGTGGGCGACCCGCTCGTCGATGCCGACCGGCATGCCGCCGACCAGCGGCAGGGGCAGCGGCGCCTCGCCCGAGCGCATGCGATAGGGCGCCGGATGGCCGGCGTTGGAGTAGACGACCCGGCCGGTGACGACGTCGAGGACGCCCAGGAACAAGGTCAGGAACTCGAAGGCCGGGTTGGCCTCGCTCATGCGCTGGTTGACGGCCGCCATCATCGCCGCGACGCCGGCCTGGTCGTCGGTCCGCTCGGCCCACAGGGGCGCGGCCGAACGCAGCGTGCCCCAGGCGCGCGCCATGAACAGGGCGGCGGCCGGCCCCTTGCCCGACACGTCGCCCAGCAGGAAGCAGCAATGGCCGGCGCCCAGCGGGAAGAAGTCGATCAGGTCGCCGCCGACCTGGCGCGCCGGCTCCAGCTGCGCGCGGATGCCGACCGGCCACTCCGCGCCGCGCGGGTCCATCGCCGCCGGCACCATGCCGAGCTGGCTGGAGCGCGCCGCCTCCAGGTCGCTTTCCAGCCGCCGCAGATTCTCCCGCACCGCGTCGCGCAGGCGCTTCTTCTCGAGCAGGGCATAGAGCCGGGCCCGCAGCAGCGTCGGGTTGAACGGCTTGGCGAGATAGTCCTCGGCGCCCAGCTCGATGCAGCGCACGACGCTGTCCATCTCGGTCAGGGCCGAGATCATCACCACCGGCAGGTCGGCCAGGCGGTTCTCGTCGCGCAGCCGCTCCAGGACCTCGTAGCCGTTCATGTTCGGCATCATGACGTCGAGGAAGACGAGGTCGAAGGGCTGGGCGCGGATCATGTCGACCGCCTCCCGCCCGTCCACCGCCATGCCGACATGGGCGATCCCGAGCCGCTCCAGGCGGCGCTTCAGCAGGTCGCGATTGTCCGGGTGATCGTCGACGACGAGGACCGACACCGCCCCGCCGCCGATCCGTGCCAGCGCCGCGCGTCGCTGCTCCTCGTTGGCGGCCCGGCGCTCGGCCGGCGTCCGTTCGGTGGCATCGCTCATGTCGTCCCCGCCTTCATTCTGTTCCGGCCGTACAACGTCCCCGCGTCACCGCGTGCGGAAGTCACCTGGATCCAGCCCGCGCCAGCAGCGCCTCGATCTTGCCGAGCAGGCGCGGCAGGTCGATCGGCTTGGTCTCGTAGTCGTCGCAGCCGGCCTCCAGCGCCTTGGTGCGGTCGTCGGACATGGCGTGCGCGGTCAGCGCGATGATCGGGATGGCGCCCGTGTCCGGCGCCGCCTTGATCCGCCGCGTCGCCTCGTGGCCGTCGATCCCGGGCAGGCCGACATCCATCAGGATCAGGTCCGGCTTCTCGCGCCCGGCCGCCTCCACCCCGTCCAGCCCGTCGACCGCGATCGCCAGCTCGAAGCCCTTCTTGATCAGGCGCCGGGACAGGAGGTCGCGGTTCATCTCGTTGTCCTCGACGATCAGGATCTTCGTCATCGTCCCTATCTCCCGCCCGGGGGCCCGTCCGCCGGCAGAGTCACCCGGATGGCATCGGCCAAGTCAATGATTGCATGCTCGCCCTTGGCCACCACCTGCCGGGTGCGCTGGCTCAGATACTCGTGCTCCTGGGCGGTCAGGGTCTTCGCCGTCACCACCACCACCGGGATGTCCCGCCAGGAGGGCTCGGCGCGCAACGCCTCGATGAAGCCGAAGCCGTCCATCTCGGGCATCATCAGGTCGAGCAGGATGAGGCCCGGCACCGGGTTGCGCCGCAGCCAGTCGAGCCCGCGGACCCCGTTCTCCGCCTCGGCCGCGTCGAGCCCGGCCGCGGCCACCGCGCGCCGCATCAGGTCGCGGTTGGCGGCATCGTCCTCGACGATCAGCACCCCCCGCGGCGCGTTCGAGGTCGCGAAGCGGCGGACGACGGAGACGAGGCGGGCGCGGTCGATCGGCTTGGTCAGGAACTCGGCCGCCCCGAGAGAGTAGCCGAGCCCGCGATCGTCGCTGATCGTCACCATGACGACGGGGATATGATCGATGTCGGCATCGGCCTTGAGCGCGGTCAGCACCGACCAGCCGTTCACCTTGGGCATCATCACGTCGAGCGTGATCAGGGCCGGCCGCTCGGTCCGCGCCATTTCCAGCGCCTCCTCGCCCGAATAGGCGTGGATCGCCGTGAACCCCTCCTTGGCCAGGATGGCACCCAGCAGGTTGTGGACGTTGGGATCGTCGTCCACCACCAGCACCTTGCGGCCGGCGCCGTTGCCGGCCGCGGCATCCGCCAGGTCGGCCGACAGGGCCGATGCCGGAACCGTCGGCAGGGGCGCGACCTCGCCCGGGGCCGGATCGGGCAGCCACATGGAGAAGGTGGTGCCGACCCCGACCGTGCTGGAAACCGTGATGTCGCCGCCCAGCATCGTCGCGAAATGCTTGCAGATCGCCAGCCCCAGGCCGGTCCCGCCATACTTCTTCGTCGTCGACGAATCCGCCTGGGTGAAGGCCCGGAACAGCTTGCCCATCTGCTCCTGCGTCATCCCGATCCCGGTATCCTCGATCGCGAAGCGGACCCCTGCCCGTCCACCGTCGGCTGTGCGCCCGACGATCAGCCGGATGGTGCCGGCGCTGGTGAACTTGGCGGCGTTGCCGGCCAGGTTCAGCAGGCACTGCTTGATCTTCTGGCTGTCCGAGGTCATCCGGCCGATGTCGCCCGGGCACGTCAGTTCCAGCCGGTTGCCGTTCTTCTCGGCCAGCGGCCGGATCAGCGTCTCCACCTCGCGCACCAGGAAGCCGAGGTCGATCTCCTCGATATGCACGTCCATCCGCCCCGCCTCGATCTTCGACAGGTCCAGGATGTCGTTGATGATCGTCAGCAGGTGCTTGCCCGCGGTGCGGATCCGCTCCAGGTCCGGCGAGAAGTCGTCCAGCCCCTGGTCCTCCGATTCCTCCAGCAGGATCTCGCTGTAGCCGATGATCGCGTTGAGCGGCGTCCGCAGCTCGTGGCTCATGTTCGCCAGGAACTCCGACTTCGCCTGCGTCGCACGCTCCGCCGCCGCCCGCGCCGCCTCCGCCTCGTCGCGGGCGGCCTCCGCCTCCTCGCGCGCGGTCCGGATCTCGCGCGCATTGTCCCGGAACACCGCCAGCGCCCTGGCCATGTTGCCGATCTCGTCGCGCCCGCCCGCGGGAATCGACGCGGCCAGGTCGCCGCCGGCGATCGCCAGCATGCTGCGCTCGATCGCCAGCAGGCGCCGCACGATGTTGCGCGCGACATAGAGCCAGACGATCAGCAGGCCGACCAGCAGGCTGGCGACCGACAGGCCGACCAGCAGCCAGCGCGTCTCGCTGACCAGCACATGGGTGCGTTCGACGGACTGCTGGGCGGTGGCGCGGGCCGCATCCACCAGGAATTCGATCTCCTGGGTCAGGGCCGCCACCACCGCCTGCGACTGGCGCAGCGCGTCGCCGACCGCGGCGTTGCTGGCCAGGACCTGGCGGCGATAGGCGAACAGGCGGCCGTCGTCGCTGAGGTCCATCACCCCTTCGACCACCGGGCGCAGCCCCTCGCCTTCGCCCGACCGTTCCAGCACGTCGAGGGCGGCCGCCATCTTCATCCGCTGGCCGACGACCGTCGGCCGGAGCGGCGCCATCACCTCGCTCCGCGCGGCACCCGCCACCTGGGCCAGGGCCGCGACCATGCCGTTGAGTTCCGCGCGCAGTTCCAGCATCGCCAGCAGCGGCTGCACCGCCTCGGTCGACAGGCGCAGCACCTCCTCCTGCTCGCTCAGCAGGTCGATGCTGCCCGACGACAGGGCTTCGAGCTGGGAGGTCAGGCGATAGGTGGCGTCGGCGGTGACCGGCGACAGGATCCGGCGGGCCTGTTCGGCCAGTTCCTGGACCGAGCGGCTGGCGGTGTCGAGGCGGTCCTGGGCGGCCAGCTGCTGCTGGGCGCCATGGTCGACGGTCGCCAGCACACGGGCGATCTGCCCCACCGCCTGCTCCAGCCGCGCCAGCCGCTCGTGCTGGTCGGACACCGACTTCAGGCGCATCAGCAGCTCGTCGATCTGGGACAGGAAGCCGGCGATCGCGCCGAACCGCTGCAGCCGTTCCGCCTGCGTCGCCGAGCGGCCCAGCAAGGGTGCGGCGGCCGCCATTTCCGAAGCCCGGCCGGCCAGCGCCAGCGACAGCGTGACCTCCGGGATGCTCTCCCCGGTCAGCTGCTCGATCGTCTCCTGCACGGTGTTGAAGCGAGCCCAGGCGACGACCGTGGCGACGACCGTCAATGCGGAGATCAACCAGAAGGCGAGGAGCAGCTTGCGTGACAAGCCCCCTTCTCCCGCGTGTCCGGAACGCCCTGGGTCCGCCGGTGCCCTAGAGCTCGGCCTCGGCGCGGGTCGCCACGATGGCGATGATGCGCGTGAAGCCGCTCAGCTCGAAGACCTGGCGGACCTGGGGCTTCAGATCGCAGACGAGGAACTTGCCGCTGGCGGCGCTGGTCTGCTTGGCGGCGGCCAGAACCACGCGCAGGCCAGCGCTGCTGACATAGTCGAGTTCGCCCATGTCGAGCAGCAGCCGGTGCCCGGAGCGGGCCATCGCGTCGCGAATGGCCTGCTCGGCGATGGGTGCGGTGGTGCTGTCGAGACGGCCGACCGGCTTCACGACGACGCCGCTGCCAAAGGGTTCTTCCACGATGCGCATGATCTCGAAACCTTCAGAAATTGGTCGGTGAGGGTGAGACGGCCCCGACGCGCTTGGCGATGCGGAGTCGATTGAATGCGTCGCGCCTCTCATACACCACCTCGTCCATCAAGCGTCGGACGAAGTAGATGCCGAGGCCGCCCGGCACCCGGTCGTCGAGGGGCGCATCGACGTCGGGATCGGGCAGCGACAGGGGATCGAAGGGCGGGCCGGGGTCGACGATCTCCGCCCACACCCCGTTCGGTCCCAGGCGGTAGTTGACGGTGACCACCGCCTGGGGGCCGGGCATGCCATGGTTGACGACGTTGACCAGAAGCTCGTCGAGGCACAGGCGGAGTTCGGAAAGCAGCGGCTCCGGCACGCCGGCATCCCGCCCTTCCGCCTCGATCCGGTCGAGCAGGATCGGGACTTCGTCGCCAATCGCCGCCATCTCCGCCGACCGCTCCGCCATGACCATCCGCGCGCTCCTGTATCGCCGGACGGCATCATCCGCCCTGCCGGACGCTACCATAAGCGACCGCCGCCCGCTGGCAACGCCGGACAAGGCTCGGCGGGCAATTCCCGCGCTTTCATCAAAGCGTAACGCCATGCGGCGATACAGGGCGGCGACCGGCCGGCGGAAACGGGGTGCCCCGGCACCCTGGCTGGGTTCGCCGGTGGAGCACCATGTTGTTCGAAGTCATCTCGGCCATCCTGGGCGGCCTCGGCCTCGCCATGTACGGTATGCGGCAGGTCCAGCTCAGCCTCCAGCAAATGGCGGGCCGCCGGCTGCGCGACCTGCTGCGCCGGGCCACCCATTCCCCTCTCCGGGCGGCCGCCACGGGTGTCGCCATCGGTGCCATCACCCAGAGCACCAATGCCGCCGGCTACATCGTGCTCGGCCTGGTGACGACCGGCTTCATGCCCCTCCGGCGGGCGCTGCTGGCCGCGGCCTGGTCGGCGGCAGGGACGGCCGCGATCGTCCTGCTCGCCACGGTCCGGCTGGAGCTGGTCGTCCTCTACCTGGTCGGGATCACCGGCTTCCTCCAGGTCAGCCGGTTCCGCGACTCGCCGCTCTGGGGCCCGGCCATCAGCGCGCTGTTCGGCGTCGGCACGCTGTTCCTCGGCCTGCAGATCCTGCGCCGCTCGCTGGGGCCGGTCGCCGACGCCGCCTGGTTCGCCGACATCGTCGCCTTCTCCCATGGCGCGCCGATCGTCCTGCTCGCGCTGGGTGCGGTCATGGCGCTCATCGTCCAGTCGTCCAGCACCGTCGCGGCCGCGGTGGTGGCGATCGCCGCCACCAGCTGGTTCAGCTTCGAGGCGCTGGCGGCGCTGGTCTATGGCGCCGCACTGGGCTCGGCCGGTTCCAGCCTGCTGATCGGCCTGCGGATGCACGGGGTCGGCCGCCAGGTGCTGCTGTTCCAGACCTTCGGCAAGGTGCTGGGGGTGGCGGCGCTGGCGCTGCTCGGCGCCGTCGAATCGCTGCTCGGGCAGCCGTCGAGCATGCAGATGCTGGCGGTCGAGCTGGCGCACGGCCCGGCGGCCCAGACCGGGATCGCCTTCGCCGCGGTGCAGATCGCAGCCGGCATCGTCTCGACGCTGGCGATCGGCCCGCTCGGCCGCCTGGCCGCCGCCCTGTCCCCCGCCGACGCCGGCGAGACCCTGTCGCAACCCCGCTACCTCTATGACGAGGCGCTGCAGGAGCCGACCACCGCCCTCGACCTGGCGGCGCGCGAGCAGGCCCGGCTGGCGGCGATGCTGCCGCCCTTGCTCGACCCGATCCGGCGCGACGCATCCCCCGAATCCGCCCCCGGACCGGCGCCCCGGCCGAGTGACGGCGAGGCGCTCCTGCGCGGGTCCCGCGGGCTGGCCCAGGCGATCGACCGCTTCCTGAACGATCTGCTGACCCGCCGTCCCCATGCCTCGGTCGTGACCGAAGTCGTGCGCCTGCGCAGCCGCAACGAACTGCTGCTGGCCCAGATCGACACGCTGGTGCCGCTGGTCCAGGCGGTGCGCCGGCTGCACGACCAAGCGTCCCTGCGCCCGTTCCTCGACAGCATGATCGAGTCCCTGCACCTGATCCAGGAGCTGCTGGCCGAGGCGATGGCCGCGCCCGAGGCCGACGGGCTCGCCATGCTGCGCCTGATGACCGGGGATAGGGGCGACGTGGTCGAAGCCATGCGCCAGGGCGTGATCCGCGACCAGCACGACCTGCCGGTCGCCGCCCAGGAGGAGCTGCTGCGGCTGACCGGGCTGTTCGAGCGCAGCCTGTGGCTCGGCGGCCGGATGACCCGGCTGATCTCCGACGACGCGCCGGGCGCCTGACCGGGCGCGGCCGCCGGAGGCGCGCCGGACGGGTCGTCTGGCCCGCGATTTGCGTGCCGCTCTACCCATGGATGTGCTAGCGGGTGCCGGGAGAGGCACGGCGGCGACGAGCGACGTGCCGGTCGCCACGGAAGGTCTCGGCTTGCATCAGGCGCTGATCGAACTTCATGCCCGTCATCTCGGCAATCGCCGCGGCGCTGTCGCCGACTACATCCCGCAGCTGGCCACGGTCGATCCGGATCCGTTCGGGCTCGCCATCGCCACCGCCACCGGCAAGCTCCACACCGTCGGCGATGCCGAGGTGCCCTTCACCATCCAATCGGTGTCCAAGGCCTATACCTACTGCATCGCGATCGAGATGATCGGGCGTGAGGCCATGCTGCAGCGCGTCGGGGTGGAGCCGAGCGGCGACGCGTTCAACGCGATCGTCTTCCACCCCCGGACCAACCGCCCATTCAACCCCATGGTGAATGCGGGCGCGATCGCCATCGCCGCCATCCTCTACGAACAGGCGGGCGACGCCGCCTTCGAACTGGTGCTCGACCGGCTTTCGCAGGCGGCCGGCCGCCGGCTGGGCTTCGACGAGGCGGTCTACCGATCCGAGCTGGAGACCGGCCATCGCAACCGCGCGATCGGCCACCTGTTGCGCAACTGCGGGGCGATCGACGGGCCGGTCGACGCCATCCTCGACATCTATTTCCGGCAGTGCTCGATCCAGGTGACCGCCACCGACCTCGCCTGGATGGGGGCGACGCTGGCGCATGTCGGCGAGCATCCGGTGACCGGCCGGCAGGTGTTCGGCCTGGCGGCGGTGCGCGACACGCTGGCGGTCATGTTCACCTGCGGCATGTATGACTACTCGGGAAGCTGGGCCTTCGATGTCGGCATCCCGGCCAAGAGCGGGGTCGGCGGCGGCATCGTCGGGGTGGTCAACCGCCAGCTCGGCATCGGCTGCTTCTCGCCCCGGCTCGACGCCCAGGGCAATTCCGTGCGCGGCATCGCCGCGTTCGAGGACCTGGCGTCCGACTTCGGGCTGCATGCATTCGAATGCACCAACCAGGGGTCGCTGTTCGTCACCACGGTGCTGTAGCGGCGGGCGTTCACCCGCCCGCAAAGACGAGCGCCAGGCGGTTGGTCGATCCGACCCGCTCGTAGCGCATGTCCTGGGCGAAGCCGCGCACGAGCCGGATGCCGAGGCCGCCCAGGTCCAGATCCTCCGCCCGTCCGGGCACCGGTGCCTCGACATGGGCCGTCGGATCGAAGGGAGCGCCCTCATCCTCGAACGCCAGCACGACAGCCCCGTCGCCCCGCACGGCGAGGCGAACCCGCATCTCGCCTGCGGGCCGGCCGGCATAGGCATGGCGCACGATGTTGGTGGCGATCTCCTCCGCGCACAGGCGGATCGCCTCGGTGCGGGCGGCATCGACGCGAAGCCGCCGGCATTCCCCGGCCAGTTCCTGCCACAGCCCGGGAATCGCCGCCGCATCCGCCGGCAGCACCACCGCCCACGCCCCGGCGAGCCCCGCCGTCATGTCGGCCGGCTCGTCAGGCTGGCGCGCCGTCAGGCCGGCGCGTCCGCGGTCACCGCGGCCACCGCCTCTCCCAGCGTCGGAAAGCTCGGCAGCAAGGCGACCAGGCCGGAGATCTCCAGCACCCGGGAGACGCTCGGGCTGACATTGCACAGGACCAGCTTGCCGCCGCGGCGCGACACCGTGCGGGCCGCGCCCACCAGCAGGCGCAGGCCGATCGAGGCGACGTAGTCGACTTCCGCCACATCGATCACGACACGTTCGTTCTTCGCGGTCACGGTGGAAAAGGGCAGTTCCACCTGCGCCGCCCCGGCGATGTCGAGCTGGCCGGACAGGACTACCCGCGTCACCGCATCCGGCAGCTTCTCGACAGACATCTGCATGTTCGGCTTTTCCCCTGCTGTCGTCGGCCGCGCGACTCTAGGCCGGCGGCGCGACGGTTTCATGACACAACCCGCGAATGATGCAATCCCGGCGCGCGCGGCGCCAGTTCCTAGCCCTCCACCAGGATCTTGCCGGCGCGGCCCGGCCGCTCCGCCGCGGCGACCGCATCGGCGATCCGCTCCAGCGGATAGACGGCCGCGACCGGCGGCACGACCAGCCCGCCGCCCATCAGCCCCGAGAGCCGCTGGATCAGCGCCGTCCGCCGCTCCGGCGTCGCGCGCCGCATCCAGGTCGACAGCCAGAACCCGCGCAGCGCGATGTCGCGAAAGACCAGCAGCCCCGGATCCACCGGGATCGGCTGGCCCGACATCATGCCATAGGACAGCAGCGTGGCACCGGGCGACAGGATCGACAGGGCGGCCGCCGCCATCGGCCCGCCGGCGGCGTCGATCGCCCGGGTGAGCGCGGCCCCACCGCAGGCCTCGGCGACGCGGCGGCCGAGGTCAGGGGAATCGGCCGCCAGCGCCAGGTCGGCGCCCAGCCGGGACAGTTCGGCCGCCTGCTCCGGACGCCGCACCAGGTTGACGGTGCGGAAGCCGTCGATCCTGGCCAGCTGCAGGACGATGCGCCCGAGCGTCGACCCGGCGGCGGTCTGGACCAGCCAGTCGCCGGGCCCGGTCGTCAGCTCCTGCTCGACCATGGCCAGCGCGGTCAGCGGGTTGACCACGAACTGGGCGGCGCTGGCGTCGGGGATGCCGTCCGGCACCGGCAGCAGGGCCGCGGCCTTGGCCACCGCCAGTTCCTGCCAGGTGCCGTTGCTGCCGAGCGGCACCACCCGGGTGCCCGGCGCCGGCCCGGACACGCCTTCGCCCAGCGCCACCACCGTGCCGACCCCCTCGTAGCCCGGCACCGCCGGCAGGCGCGGGCGGGTGCCGTAGAGGCCGCGCACCGTCAGCAGGTCGGCCGGGTTGATCGGCCGCAGCCGCATGCGCACCAGCGCCTCGCCCGGCCCCGGCACCGGGTCGGGAACCTCGTCGGTGACGAGAACCGCGCCCGGCTCGCCGAACGCATGGAAGACCACCCGCCTCATCGCCGCTGCCCCCGTCTGTCGAGTTGCGCCCCACCGGTCACCGGTCACCGGTCGGTGATCGGGCCTTGCCCGATCCGCTCCTGCGGCCGATCTATAGCGCGTCTCAGCCAGGAGTACCCCATGAGCGAATCCACCCGGCCGCTGGCCGGCCGCACCGCCATCGTCACCGGCTCCACCAGCGGCATCGGCCTCGGGATCGCCCGGGCGCTGGCCGACGCCGGGGCCGACGTGCTGCTCAACGGCTTCGGCGACGCCTCCATGATCGCCGCGCTGACGGCCGAGATCGCCGGCGCGCATGGGGTGAAGGTCGCCCATTGCCCGGCCGACATGACCAAGCCCGACGAGATCGCCGGGATGATCCCCTTCGCCGAGCAGGCACTGGGCGGCCAGGTCGACATCCTGGTCAACAATGCCGGGATCCAGCATGTCGCCCCGATCGACGAGTTCCCGATCGCCAAGTGGGACGCGATCATCGCGATCAACCTGTCGGCGGTGTTCCACGCCACCCGCGCCGCGCTGCCGGGCATGAAGGCGCGCAAGTGGGGCCGGATCGTCAACATCGCCTCGGCCCACGGTCTGGTCGCCTCGCCCTTCAAGTCGGCCTATGTCGCCGCCAAGCACGGCGTCGTCGGCTTCACCAAGACGACGGCGCTGGAGGGGGCGGAGCTCGGCATCACCGCCAACGCCATCTGCCCCGGCTATGTCTGGACGCCCCTGGTGGAGAAGCAGATCGACGACCAGGCCCGCACCCACGGCATCGACCGCGAGTCCGTCATCCGCGACGTCATGCTGGAGCCGCAGGCGGCCAAGCGCTTCACGACGGTGGAAGAGATCGGGGCGCTCGCCGTGCTGCTGTGCGGCCCCAACGGCCAGTCCTTCAACGGCGCGGCCCTGCCGATCGACAATGGCTGGACGGCGCGGTAGGCGATCGCCATCCGGGCACGCAGGCCCGCTTCAGGGCGCGATGACCCAGCTTTCCAGCATGGCGGCCGCCACCCGCACGAAATCGTCGAAGCGTTCGGCGGGGGCGGTCAGGCCCCAGGCGTGGAAGGCGCTGCCGTCGGGGCGGGGCAGGACGATCTGCCACTGCCGCCAGTCGTTCTCGCCGACCCTGTAGGTGGCGCTGAATTCCGTCCCGGTCAGGCGCAGGCGCGTCCGGTTGTACTGGAACGGGCGCTCGTTGCGGAACTGCGCCTTGGGGTCGAGGCCCTGGATCTGCTTGCGGAAGGCGGCGGCCACGTCCTCCGCCTTCTCGTAGACGCCGCCCGCGGCGACGCTCGCCATGTTCTGGATGGTGAGCGCCGATTCGCGGGACCGGGCATCGCGCCCGGCGGACAGGCGGACGGTGAAGGCGTTCAGCTTCGCCGCCGTCCAGCCGGCCGGATAGCGCAGCGCATAGCCGAGCTGCCATTCCTCCAGCCGTTGCGGCAGGGGATCGGCGGCGGCCGGGGCGGCAGGTGCCGCCCCCTGCTGCAGCGGCGGCCGGAAGGCCGGGCCGCCGTCGCTGCGCGGCTTGACGGGCTGGGAGGCCGGCTCGCCGGTGATGCGGAAGCCGAGCAGCACCCGGTCCATCTCGCTCTCGAGCGCGTCGAGACGGCGCACCGGCGCATCCAGCCGCAGGTGGTAGTAGATCGAGCTCTCGCCGTTGGGCGTCTGCGGGATGATCGTCACCATCTCGACCCGCGGCTGGGCGGTGCGCCGCATGACGATGTTCCAGCCGTCGCGGCCGATCGCCGGCAGGGGCTTGGGCGTGGTGCGCAGGACGAGATAGTCGAGGTCGCCCTTGAAGAATTCCGTCAGGACGCGGAAGGCGTCGCGATCGTCGCCGTACGGGCCCTCCAGCACCCGGACATAGAGGGTCATGTCCGCCTGCGGGTCGCGCATGGCGAAGTCGACCTCGTCGTTGGGGACCGCCTGCCATCCGGGAGGGATCTGGATGCGGTAGGCGGCCGGTGGATTCTCATGGAACGCCGGCGCCGCGCGGGGCGCCTGCGCTGCCGCCGGCGCCCACACGGCGACGACGAGAAGGCAGATCAAGGCTCTGATCATGGGAGCGATGGCTACACGGGCGCCGCGTCCGCGGCAAGCCGGCGCTGAACCTTCGGCCGGAGTCGTGCGACGGACGCGCATTGCCGGAGGTTCCCAGTCATGCCGTTCTCGCACCTCGTCCCCGCCCTGCTCGCGATCGCGGGCGCCCTGCTGACCGTCATCGCCGGCAGCGCCGCGATGGCCAACCCGACGGTCCATGCCGGCGCAGCCGCCATGGGTCCGCCCGCCACCGACCCGGCCGGCGCGATGATGCTGGCCCTGCTGGGCGTCGCCTTCTCGATCGCGGCCCTGCTGACGGCGCGCCTCACGCGCTCCTGAGCAGGGCGACGGCGTTCAGGGAATCGTCACCACGATCTTGCCGAACACCCGCCGCTCGGCCAGGCGGGCCAGGCCGTCCGACCAGCGGTCGAGCGGGATGACGCTGTCGATCACCGCCGGCACCCGCCCCGTCGCCATGCGGGCCAGCACGTCGCGGACGTTGCGCCGGGTCGCGCCGAACGAGCCGAAGATCCGCAGCTGCTGCTGGAAGACCTGGAACAGGTTGGTCTCGGCCTGGATGCCGCTGGTCGAGCCGCAGGTGACGAGGCGGCCGCCGCGGGCGAGCGCCAGCAGGCTGCCGGCCCAGGTGTCGGGGCCGACATGCTCGAACACGACGTCGACCCCGCGCTTGCCCGTCAGGCGCCGGGCCATGCTCTCGAAGCGCTGGGTGCGGTAGTTGACGACATGGTCGGCGCCGAGCGCGCGCGCCTTCTCCAGCTTCTCGTCGTCGCCGGCGGTCGCGATCACCGTCGCGCCCTGGTCCTTGGCCAGCCGGATCGCGGCCGAGCCGATCCCGCTGCCGGCGGCATGGATCAGCACCCATTCGCCTTCCATCAGCCGGGCATTGTCGAACAGCATGTGCTCGACCGTGGCGAAGGTGAGCGGCGCGCAGGCGGCGTCGTGCCAGCCGACCGCATCCGGCACCGGCACGCAGAGCCGCGCCGGCAGGTTGCAGAACGTGCGGGCGAACCCGTCGAGATGGAACCCCATGATGCCGGCGACGTCGGCGCAGAGATTGTCGCGCCCCTGCCGGCAGGCCGGGCAGACCCCGCAGGTCCGGCCGCCATAGAGCGCCACCCGGGCGCCCGGCGCCAGCTGCCGCACGTCGGCGCCCGCGGCCACCACCTCGCCCACCGCCTCGACCCCGACCGTGAGCGGCAGGGTGCGCTTGGCGAAGGCCATGCCGCGGAAGCCCCACAGGTCGATATGGTTGAGGGCGACGGCGCGCACCCGCACCTGCACCTCGTCCGGCCCCGGCGGCGGCGGCACCGGCATCTCCACCAGGGCCAGTTCGCGCTCGGCCATCAGCCGCAGCGCCTGCATCGTCCGCGCCATCGCCGTCCTCCTAGCGCTGGATCGCCATCGCCGCGGACAGGCCGCCGTCGACCGGCAGGACCGCGCCGTTGACGTAGCCGGCGGCGTCCGACAGCAGGAACGCCGCGGCCGCGGCGACCTCCCGGGCCATGGCATAGCGGCCGGCCGGGATCTGCGCCTCGAGCTTCGCCCGGTGGGCGCCATAGCCGGCCAGCATGTCGGTGTCGACGAAGCCCGGCGCCAGGTAGTTGGCGGTGACGCCCTTGCGCGCCACTTCCTGCACCAGCGTGCGCATGTAGCCGAGCGCAGCTGCCTTGGAGGCGGCATAGATCGCGTTGCCGCGGCCGCCGGCCAGGGCCGCGACCGAGCCGACCAGGACGATGCGGCCCGCGCCGGCCGCCGTCATCGGCCGCACCAGCGCCTTCACCAGCCGGGTCATGGCCCAGAAATTGACCTGCATCACCGCCTCGGCCTGGTCCTGGTCGACCATCGCCGCCAGGCGGTCGTAGGGCATGCCCGCATTGTGCACGAAGCCGAAATAGCCGGCGCCGGCCGCCGCCTCGGCCAGGGCCTCGACCGCGGCCCGATCGGCCAGGTCGCAGGCGATCGCCCGGCCCGGCCCGGCGGCCGCGCCGCGGCGGTGGGTGTAGTCGACCGCGTAGCCGGCCGCATCCAGCGCCTGCACGATGGCCCGGCCGATGCCGCGCGCGCCGCCGGTGACGAGCACCCGGCGCCCCTCCCCGGCACACGCGCTCACGCCGGGTCGAGCCCCAGCACGAGCGAGACGTTCTGCCCGCCGAACCCGAAGGAGTTGGAGAGGACCGTCCGCACCGCCGCCGGCCGGGCGACGTTCGGGACCACGTCGAGCGGGATGGCCGGGTCGGGATGGTGGTAGTTGATGGTCGGTGGCAGCAGCCGGCGCTCCATCGTCAGGACCGAGAAGGCGGCCTCGATCGCCCCGGCCGCACTCAGGGTATGGCCGATCATCGACTTGTTGGAGCTGACCGGCAGGCGGGCCGCCCGCTCGCCGAAGACGCGCTGGATGGCCAGGCACTCCATCTTGTCGTTCTCCGGCGTGCCGGTGCCGTGCGCGTTGACGTAGTCGATGGCATCGGGCGCCAGCCCGGCATCGGCGATGGCGTCGGCCATGGCGCGGACGATGGCGCTGCCGTCGGGGTTGCTGCGGGTGCGGTGGAAGGTGTCGGCCGCCTCGCCGCAGCCGCGGACATAGGCGAGCGTCCGGGCGCCGCGGGCGGCGGCCGCGTCCGGCCGCTCCAGCACCAGGGCGGCCGCCCCCTCGGCCATGACGAAGCCGTCGCGGTCCAGGGCGAAGGGCCGGACGGCGCCGGCCGGGTCCTCGTTGTGGGTCGAGAGCGCCTGCAGCAGGCCGAAGCGGATCAACGCCTCCACCTGCAGCGAGCCCTCGCTGCCGATCACCAGCACCCGGTCGCAGTCGCCGCGGCGGATCGCCTCGACCGCGGTCTGGATCGCCGAGGCGCCGGTCGCGCACGCGGTCGACAGGGTGATCGGCGGGCCGGCGGTGCCGAACGCCGCGGCCAGCCGCTCGCCCACGGTGCCGAACAGGAAGTCGAGATGGGCGGCACTCTCTGGCCCTGCGTCGGCCACCGCCAGGATGCCGGCATAGTCGGGCTGCGCCGCCCGGCGGGCGAGGTCGCGGCGCTGCGGCCATTCCAGCTCGATCGGCGGCAGGCCCAGCACCAGGGGGCCGTCGAAGGCGCTGCCGGCCAGGCCGGCCTGGGTCAGCGCCTCCTCGGCCACCGCCCGGCCCATGGCAAGGCAGCGGCCCGTCACCGGCAGCTGGTCGAGCCCCATATGGTCGACCGCGCCGCCGAACGTCACCTTCAGCCCCTCGGTCGAGAAGCGCGCGATGCGCCGGATGCCGGAGCGCCCCGCGGTCAGCGCCGCCCAGTTCTCCTCCACCCCGCGCGCAAGCGCAGTGACGATGCCGATACCGGTGATGGCGACGGAGCGGGTCACCGTGCCGCCTCCGGCACCGGTTCCAGGACCGCCATGCCCTCGCCGCGGCGGGGCCCCCAGCCGGTCACCACCACGCGGTCGAGCGGCCCCGCGGCAGGCGCCTCGATCGGGTCGTCGGACAAGGGCGGGAAGCCGGCCCGCCCCTCCGCGCACCAGGCGGCCAGGGCGACATTGGCCGGGAACGACGCTTCGACCCCATGGCCGATGGCGGCCGCCGTGCCGCGCACCGCGATCGCCGGGCCGCGCGCCGCCAGGTACTCCTTCTCCTCGGCGGTGACCGGGCCGGCCCCGCTCGCCCCGCTGACGACGAAGGCCGGCCGGTCGTCCGCGAGCGGCCAGCGGGCCGCGGCCGCCGCCGCGCCGGGCCGGCGGTCCGACCAGCCATGGGTGATCGACGCCAGGCGGGCCACCGGGCGGGCACCGCGGGCCCGGGCATGGTCGGCACTTTCCAGGACCAGGGCCGCCCCCATGCTGCCGAGGCAGATGCCGCCCGCCGGTCGCGACCACAGGTCGCGCCACGGGCCCTGGAGCAGGCGGCCCCCGGTCTGGTGCAGCAGCAGCATGTCGGGCCGCGAGGCGTTGTACGACGCCGCGACCAGGAACAGCTCGCCCTGGCCGGCCGCGGCCCGGCGCCAGCCGACGCGCAGGGCCTCGACGCCGGCCGCCTCCTCGCCCATGAAGGTGCGGCTCGATCCCGCCGCGCCCAGGACGATCGACAGGTTGCCGGCGAACATGTTGGAGAGCTGGGCCAGGAACGCGGTCGGGCGCAGCCCTTCGGTCAGGCGGGCATTGAGGCGGCGGTCCGGGTCCTCGCCGGCCACGATCCCGGCCAGGATCTCCTCGTCGAGCGCGGTATCCCGCTCGCCGCCGGCCGCGGCCGCCAGGACGTGGGTCCGGGTCAAGAGGGCCGCATCGCCCAGGACGCCGGCCTCCTCCAGCGCCAGCCCGGCGGCATGGATGCCGTAATGCATCCACGGGCCGGTGGTGCGCTGGTCGGCGCGCCGGGGCATGAAGCGGTCGAGCGCCAGGGCGCGGACCGGGTGCACGAGGAACGGCCGGAACGTCTCGCCGTCGCGCGCCGCGGCCAGCGCCGCGGGGTCGGCCAGCGCCGCCCGGTGCGCCGCCCGGCCTTCGCCCAGCGCCGTGACCAGGCCGACGCCGGTGATCCAGACCTCCCGCTCGCCCCCGGGGGACATGGCCAGGCTCATTCGGATGCGCCGGGAGGGATGCCGACGCCCAGCATCGCGGCCCGGGTGCGCGCCTGCAGTTCGGGCGAGGGGAAGGGCACGGTGCGGAAGCGCAGCTCGGCCTCGGCCACGCGCTTGCCGTCGCGCAGGATCCGGCCGTGCGTCACCGCATAGCCCGAGCCCTCGTGCTCCAGGTCGGCCTCGATCGACAGGACCGCCCCCGGCGGGATGAAGGCGCGCAGCTTCGCCTCCTTGACCTCGGCCAGGAAGGGCATGCGCCGGGCCCGGTTGATGGCCAGCAGCAGGTAGCCGGACGTCTGGGCCATCGCCTCGATCATCAGGACGCCCGGCATGATCGGGTGCCCCGGGAAATGCGCGTCGAGGATGGTCGAGCGCTCGGGCACGGTGCCGCGCATGGCGATGCGGCCCGGGTCCAGGGTGAGCTGCTCCAGCTGGTCGACGAGCCGGAAGGCCTCGAACTCCATGCCGGTACTGCCGCGCCGCGGCGGGCTTCGATCAGGCCGCCGTCTTGGCGGCGACCAGGGCGTCGATGCGCGCCGCCAGATTGTGCAGGATGAAGAAATCGTCGCTGCTGGCGCGTCCGGCATTGACGTCCTCCATCCAGCTCTCGACCGGCATCTTGATCCCGAACCGCTTGTCGATGGCGAAGGCGATGTCGAGGAAATCGAGGCTGTCGACGCCGAGGTCGTCGATGATGTGCGATTCCGCGCTGATCGTGGCCCGATCCATGTTGCAGGTCGAGGCGATGATCTCGGCGATGGCGTCGACGGTTTCGGCCATGGGACTCCGTGCAGCCTCGTTCGGTTGGCGCGGGACAGGGGCGGCAGGCCCCGGAATGCTCACGAATCCGGCATCCGGACCGGCGATCGAAGCCCTATCGGCCGGCTCCGGGTTTGTCAACGCCTGCGGGCGCCGTTCCCGCGGGCCGCTCCACCCGCCAGCGCCGGTGCATCCACAGCCAGTCCTGGGGGCGCTCGCGCACCCAGCCCTCGACGATGGCGGTGATCATCTGGGTCGCCGCGGCCTCGTCGGCGGGGCCGTCACCGGTCGGCGGCGGCAGGGCGAGCGGCGGCGTGACCTCCAGCCGGAAGCGCCCGCCGGGCAGCCGCATGACGCGTGCGCCGTGCACCGGGCATTCGAAGGCGCGGGCGAACTTGGCCGCGGCCGGCGCGGTGCGCACGGGGTGGCCGAAGAAGGTGCCGAGCGGCCCGCGGCTGAAATGCTGGTCGACCAGCATGCCGACATGGCCTCCCGCCTTCAGCACGCCGACCAGGGCGAGCCCGCCGCGCAGGTCGGTCGGGATCAGCCGGCCCATGTTCTGGCCGCGGATGCGGCGGATGATGCGGGCGATGGCCGGGTTGTTGGGCTCGCGGTAGAGCACCGCGATGTCGAGGCCGTGGCGGGCGGCGGCGACCGCCAGCAGCTCCCAGTTGGCGAGATGGGCCGAGAAGACGATGCCGGGCCGGCCATCGTCGCGCAGCGCCTCGAAATATTCCCGCCCGACCACCTCGATGCGGCCGTCCGCCGTGGGCCGCTCGGGGTCATAGTCCCACAGCTGCCCGATATAGGGGTACTCGACGGCCGTGCGGCCCAGATTGTCCCAGGCGCCGCGCAGGATCGCCTCCCGCTCGGCCTCGGACTTCTCGGGGAACGCCAGGGCGAGGTTGGCCCGCGCCGTCCGACTCGGCCGCAGGCGGGGGCCGAGCGTGCGCGCCAGCCCGCCGCCGAATGCGGCCATCCAGCGATAGGGCACGATGCGGGCCGCCAGGAAGAAGGCCGAGACCAGCCCGGCGCCGATTGCGGTCGCCCAGCGCAGCAGCAGGAGCTTCAGGCGGAGCATCGCCATCGGGAGGACTTCTCACGGGGGGGTCGTTCGGGGCGCCATCGGCGCCACCGCATGCCCGCATGTCAAGCCCGGAACCGCGGAAGCCGGCGCGGCGCCGGGCCCGGAGGTCGCCCCCGGGCCCGGCCCCGCGACCGCCTCGACGGTCGACGCCCTAGATCACGACGAAGTCGCCGGAATTGGGGCCGCTCGCCCCCTCGTCGAGCTCGGCCAGCTGGCTGGCCGAGGTGATGTCGTCGAAGGTGGCCACCAGGACGGCATCGGCGGCATCGGTCATGTCCTCGTCGAACCAGAGCTCCGCCCGGCCGTCGCTCTGCGAGTTGACGAAGACGTAGAAGCCGGGCTTGCCCGTCGCGGCCTCGGCACCGTCATGGTAGGACGCATCGAAGTCGGCGATGCCGGCATAGGACGCGCCCGTCGCGATCAGCAGGTTGTCGCCGGATTCCGAGCCGTCGGCCGAGGTGCCCGCATATCCGACGATCGCCGACATGCCGCCGAAGGCACCCCCCATGAACGCCAGCTTGTCCTCGCCGCCCGTGAAGTCGAGCAGGACATCCTCGTTGCCCACCACCGGACCATCGAGGAACTGGAAGGTGTCCGCGCCGCCATTGCCGCCGAGCGTATCGGCGCCCGCGCCGCCCTGGATCAGGTCGTCGCCCTCGCCGCCGACGAGCCAGTCGTTGCCCGTTCCGCCGTCGAGCATGTAGGCGGCGCTGGTCTCCGCGCTGGCGTCGAGCATGTCGTTCCCGCCGCCGCCGTCGACGTACCCGACCTCGTTGCCGTCCGCGAAGATGACGGAATCGTCCTCGCCGCTGAAATAGGCCGTCTCGATGTTGGTCAGAGACAGATCGCGAAGCTGCAATTCGGTCTGGCCGAGGAACGCGATCGTGTCGTCTCCCGCGCCGCCGTCGTTGACGTCGCCGATGAACAGGCCGCGCCCATAGGCGAGCGTGTCGTCGCCGCCGCCCGCCAGCATCGCGACCTGGGTGTTGGGCTGGATCCCTGCGGCGGCGTCGCCCGAGTTGTCGACGACCATCATCGTGTCCTGGCCATCGCCGCCGAGCAGGGTCTTGGCACCGATCGATCCCTCGGCGACGATCAGGGCGTCGTCGTCGCCGCCCCCGTCGAGCGTGTCGTCGCCGAAGTTCTGGGTGACGATGGTGTCGTTGCCGCCTTCGCCGACCACATGGACATCGCCGGCATTGTAGAAGAGCGAGGCGGCGTCGTTGTTCTCACCCAGATAGACCAGGTGGTCGCCGGTCGTGTTGGCGATCTCGACCGCGTCCTGGCCGCGGTCCATGTAGATGAGCTTGTCGCCGGTGGCGCTGCTGTCGATCGCCAGCGCGTCGTCCCCGGCGCCGGCGAACACCGTATCGTTGCCGGTCCCGGTCTCGATCGTGTCGTTCCCGGCCCCGCCATAGACGATGTCGTCGCCCCCGCCGCCGACGAGCCAGTCGTCGCCGAGATCGCCGGCCACGTTGTCGTCACCGGCACCGCCCATCACGGTGTCGCCGTCCTGGCCGCCATAGAGCGAATCGTCGCCGGCCCCGCCGACGATGCTGTCCGTGCCGGTATTGCCGTAGACCCGGTCGTTCCCCTCGCCGGTCGCGACCGTGTCGTCGCCGCCCAGGGCCATCACCTGCACCGACTGCGAAGCCGAGCCGAGCTCGACGAGATTGCCGGAATCGTCGAGCACCGTGTCGGTGTCGCGCTCGCCGATCCAGATCTGGCCGCCATTGCTCAGCACGATGTTCTGCGAGGATCCATCCGCGCCGACGCCAACCTGGCGCAGGATCATGTTCGGCAGGTAGGCGTAGGTGACCTCCGCGGCGGGCAGCGGAGCGCCGGACGCATCACGGGACTTCACGATCGCCAGGTCGGTGCCGTTCTCGACCAGATCGAACTGCTGGGCCTGCAGCGATGGATCGGAAACCTGGAGCACGTCGGTGCGGAAATCGAACGACTGACCAAGAATCTTCAGATCGAGATTGCTTGCGCCATTCCAGTTGATAACAGCCATATTTCCCGTGTCCTCTTACATAAAAGTGCGCATGATCACAGTTCATGCCGTGACACAAGCCAGACTTCTCGACATAATTCCGTGTCCATATCCGCTAAATTTTTCCACAGAATTATCTCTTCCCGAGATTATTGGGGCATGTCGGCCGGCATCGTACTGGCCAACAGCACGCGAACTTGCGGGTTCCATTAAAATTGGCTCCGGCCTTCGTTTTAATGAAAGCCCTACCGTGGCCGATCCGGCGCAACCGTCGGGATGATCCGATCCGGGCTGTCGCGGCGGCCATGTCCTGGTACTGTGCCGCCCCGATCCCATTCCCGCCGCCAGGTCGCCGATCCCGACATGACCGAACGCCCACTTCCCCTCGACGGCATCCGCGTCGTCGAGATGACCCACACGATCATGGGCCCGTCCTGCGGGGTCGCCCTGGCCGACCTCGGCGCCGACGTGATCAAGATCGAGCCCGCGCCGGCCGGCGACCACACCCGCCGGCTGCCGGGCTTCGCATCCGGCTTCTTCACCCTCTTCAACCGCAACAAGCGCAGCCTGGCGGTCGACCTGAAGACCGCCGACGGGCAGGAGATCCTGCACCGCCTGCTCGGCACCGCCGACGTCCTGCTGGAGAATTTCGGGCCCGGCACCGCGGACCGGCTGGGCATGGGCTGGGACGCCGCGCGGGCGGTCAACCCGCGCCTCGTCTATTGCGCGCTGAAGGGGTTCCTGTCCGGCCCCTACGAGAACCGGCCGGCGCTCGACGAGATCGTCCAGTTCATGTCCGGCATCGCCTACATGACCGGGCCGCCGGGGCGGCCGCTACGGGCGGGCGCGTCGATCATCGACATCCTGGGCGGCGCCTACGGGGCGATCGCCATCCTGGCCGCGCTGCGCGAGCGCGATCGCACCGGCGAGGGCCAGCTGGTCAAGAGCGCGCTGTTCGAGAGCGGCGCCTTCCTGATGGGCTCGCACATGGCCGGCCACGCGATCACCGGCGAGAAGATCCCGCCCATGCCGGCCCGGCGCAGCGCCTGGGCGATCTACGAACCGTTCGGCACCCGCGACGGGGACCAGATCTTCGTCGGCATCACCTCGAACAACCACTGGCACCGCTTCTGCGACCATTTCGTCCAGGAGGGGCCGGGCCTGGCCGCCCTGCGCGACGAGCCGGGGCTGCAGTCGAACGAGGACCGGGTCGCCGCCCGGCCGCGCCTGGTGCCGGTGGTGGCCGAGGTGATCGGCCGCCTGAGCAAGGCCGAGGCGGCGGAGCGGCTGGAACGGGCGCAGATCCCGTTCGCCCCGGTGGTCACGACCGAGGACCTGTTCGACGACCCGCAGCTCAACGCCCACGGCTTCCTGGTCCCCTCGCGCCTGCCCAGCGGCGCGACCACCAAGCTGCCCAAGCTGCCGCTGGAGATGGGCGAGCACGACCTCGGCCTGCGCATGGAGGCGCCGACGCTGGGCGAGCATTCCCGCGCGGTGCTGGCGGAGATCGGCTACGCTCCGGCCGCCGTCGCCGAGCTGGAGGCGCGCCGGGTCATCGTCGCCGGCCCCTGAGGGCCGGCGGCGACGGTTCCGACGGCGCGGGTCAGCCCCGCGCCTTCATCAGGTCGCGGATCTCGGTCAGCAGCTTGACTTCCGCCGAGATGCTCGGCGGCGGCGGGGGCGGCTTCCTGTGGATGCGGTTGACCTGCTTCACCAGGACGAAGACGGCGAAGGCGACGATCAGGAACTTGATGCAGGCGTTGATGAAGACGCCGTAGTTGATCGTCGCCGCCCCCGCCTCCCTGGCGGCCGCCAGCGAGGCGTAGGTCTGGCCGCTGAGGTTGATGTAGAAATCCGAGAAGTCGATCCCGCCCAGCACCAGGCCGATCGGCGGCATGATGATGTCCTTCACCAGCGAATCGACGATCGAGGTGAACGCGGCACCGATGATGATGCCGACGGCGAGATCGATGACGTTGCCGCGGGCGATGAATGCCCGGAACTCGTGCCACATGGGGCCCCCTTGTCTCGTCCGTGACGGCGCCCCCAGGGAATCGGCGCCTGCCCGATTCTTAGGCCATGTCTCCCGGCTGGCGATAGGGTTCCTGCCGGACATTCGAACCGCAGGGCCGGTTCGCGCGACCCACCGGACGGGTGTCGGCGCCGGGCAGGACGGGCCCGTCCGGCGGGCCGCGCCCTGGGGAATGGCAGATCGATGACGCGTACCGACCATCGCGGCATGTGCGTGAACGGGGCCAGCGGGCCGGCCGTGGACGAATTCGAGCGTGCGCTGTCGCTGCTGCTGTGCGGCCGGGGCGACCCGGCGGCCGCCTGCGCCGCGGCCCTGGCCGACAGCCCGGACTTCGCCATGGCCCACGCCTTGGCCGCCTACCTGCAGCTCTGCGGCTCGGAAGGTGCGGGCGCCGGCCGCGCCGCGGCCATCCTGCCGGCGCTGCGGCGAACCGCCCGGAGCGCCCGCGAGCGCCTGCATGCCGCCGCCGTCGCCGCCTATGCCGCGGGCGACTTCGAGGGCGCGGCGGAACGGCTCGACGACATCCTGATCGAGCACCCGCGCGACCTGCTGGCGCTGCACCAGGGGCACCTGCTCGACTTCTACCGCGGCGATGCCCGCAACCTGCGCGACCGGGTGGCGCGCGTGCGCCATGCCTGGTCCCCCAGCCTGGCCGGGTATCACGGCGTGCTGGCCATGCACGCCTTCGGGCTGGAGGAATGCGGCGACTACGCCCAGGCGGAGGAATCGGGCCGCGAGGCGCTGGCGATCGAGCCCGCCGACGGCTGGGCCCACCATGCGGTCGCCCATGTCATGGAGATGCAGGGCCGCCGCCAGGAAGGCATCGCCTGGATGCTGGAGCGCGAGCGGCACTGGGCCCCGGACAGCGCGCTCGCCGTCCACAACTGGTGGCATCTGGCCCTCTTCCGGCTCGACAGCGAGCAGCCGGCCGAGGTGCTGGCGCTCTACGACGCGCGGATCGCCGGACCCGGCGCCGCCGCGCTCGATCTCGTCGACGCGGCCGCCCTGCTGTGGCGGCTGCACCTGCGCGGGGTCGATGTCGGCCCGCGCTGGACGCGCCTGGCCGAGCAGTGGACGCCGTTCGCCTGCGACGGCTGGTATGCCTTCAACGACGCCCACGCCATGATGGCCTTCGTCGGCGCCGGCCGCTGGGACCGGGCCGACCTGCTCATCGCGACCATGCGCCGGCGCGCCGAGCGCGGCGGCAGCAACCAGGCGATGACGCGCGAGGTCGGCCTGCCGCTGGCCCACGCGCTGCAAGCCTTCGGCCGGCGCGATTTCGGCGGCGCCATCACCCTGCTGCGCCGGGTGCGGCCGGTCGCGGCGCGCTTCGGCGGCAGCCACGCGCAGCGCGACCTGATCGACCTGACCCTGCTGGAGGCGGCGCGGCGCGACGGGCAGCCGTCGCTCCTGCGCGCACTCGCCCACGAGCGCCTGTCGGCCCGCCCGGAGACCCCGCTGGCCCGCCGCTACCTGGAGGCAGCGGCGGGCCAGCGCGGCGCCGCCTGAGCTACCGCGGCCCGCGCGCCAGCGATCAGGCGCTTTCGTAGAGACGGGTCAGCACGAACTCGCGGTGGCCCAGCAGTTCGGCGGCGGTCAGCTCGCCGTCGGCGGTGCGCAGCATCACGTCGAGCAGCGCGTCGCCGGTCTGGTCCAGGTTCTGCTCGCGCCGGAGCAGGCCCGAGCAGTCGAGATCGATATGCTCCGGCATGGTCCGCACGGTGCGCGGGTTGGCGCACAGCTTGATGACCGGCAGCACCGGGTTGCCGATGACGTTGCCCTGCCCGGTCGGGAAGAAGTGCACGGCATAGCCCGAGGCGGCGCACAGGGTCACCATCTCGGCCGCGGCCGAGGAGGAATCCATGAACCACAGGCCGGGACCGGTCGGCACCTCGGCCTTGTCGAGCACGCCGTCGACCATGCAGTGGCGGCCGATCTTCTGGATGTTGCCGAGCGCCTTCTCCTCGATCGTGGTCAGCCCGCCGGCGATGTTGCCCTTGGTCGGCTGGGATTCCGACAGGTCGTTGGTCTTGTGGCGGTCGACCAGCGCCTGGTAGCGGTCGAACATGAACTGGAAGCGATCGCGCACCTCGGGCGTGCGGCAGCGGGCCGCCACCAGGTGCTCGCCCCCGGTCAGCTCGGTCGTCTCGCCGAAGACGAGCGTGCAGCCGGCAGCGTAGAGCTTGTCGAAGGCGTTGCCGACGGTCGGGTTGGAGCCGCAGCCCGACGTCGTGTCGGACTCGCCGCACTTGGTCGAGACCCACAGGTCCTGGATCGGCCGCTCGACGCGGTGCAGGGTCGAGGCGTGCTTGACGAAGCGGTAGGCGGCGCGGCTGGCGTTGGCGATGGTCTGGATGTCGCCGTTGCCCTCGATCCAGAACCCCTCCACCGGCTTGCCCGATTCCGCGATGCCGTCGACCACCCGACGGGTCCAGCCGGGCTCGATGCCGATCACGATCACGGCGGCCACGTTGGGATTGCAGCCGGTGCCGATCAGGGTGCGGAAATGCAGGTCGAGGTCGGCCCCGAACTGCAGCCGGCCATAGGGGTGGGGGATCGCGAGCGCCCCCTTGATATTGTTGGCGACCGCCTCGCTGGCGGCATTGGACAGGTCGTCGACCGGCAGCACAATGACATGGTTGCGCACGCCGACGCGGCCGTTCTCCCGGACATAGCCCCGGAAGCTGGCATTGCGGATGTCCATGGCTACCACCGCTTCGTCTTGACGTTGTGGACGTGCAGGTGCGCGCCGACCGGGATCGGGGCGACGACCCGGCCGATATCGACCCCGTACTTGATGACCGTCTCGCCTTCGGCCAGGTCCCGGGTCGCGAGCTTGTGCCCGATCGGGATGTCCTGGGTGACGGCGATCTCGATCGTCCGGTCCTGGTCCATGACCCAGCCGGTCAGCGTCTGACCGGCCTTGATGCCCTCCACGACGACGACCCCGCAGGAATCGTTCTCGTCGTGCACCAGAAAGTGAATCATCGCGCCTGGGCTCCCTCCGGCCGTTGTTTTCTTGGTCGAGCCGGCAGGGTGCCGCCGACCGGCGGCCGCGGTCAATCGCCGCTGCCGCGGCGGGGGGTCAGACGAAGGCGGCGGTCGCCTCCGGCGTGAAGCCGACCAGCTCGCCGGTCCGGCCGTCGCGGACCTTGGCGACCCAGCCTGGATCGGCGATGAGGGCCCGGCCGACCGCGACCAGGTCGAACTCCCCGTCCGCGAAGCGCTCGACGAGCCGCTCGATGCCGGCGGCCGCCGCCGCCCCGCCATTGTCGCCGCCGGCGGCAAAGACCCCATCCAGGCCGACCGAGCCGACCGTCATGGTGGCAAGCCCCGTCAGGCGCCGGGTCCAGCCGGCCAGCGTCCGGTGCGATCCGGCAAAGGCCGGCTCCCAGTAGCGCCGCACCGACGCATGCAGGATGGTGGCGCCGGCAGCGGCGATCGGCTCCAGGATCTGCGCCAGCTCCGCCGGGTCCCGGGCGATGCGCGCCTCGTAATGCCGGACCTTCCACTGGGAGAAGCGGAAGGCGACCGGATAGTCCGGCCCGACGGCCTGTCGGACCGCGCCCACCACCTCGGCCGCGAAGCGCGCCCGGGCCCGCGGGCTGCCGCCATAGCCGTCCGTGCGGCGGTTGGTGCGATCCCAGAGGAACTGGTCGATCAGGTAGCCGTGCGCGCCATGGATCTCGACCCCGTCGAAGCCCGCCTCGCGCGCCAGCGCCGCGCTGTCCGCATAGGCGGCGAGCACCGTCTCGATGTCCGCCCCGGTCATCGCCCGGCCATGGGGGTTGCCATCGAGGTCGAGGCCGGACGGGCCGAGGACGGGCGCATCGGGGTATGGCGGCTGGCCGGGCTGGCGGCCGCAGCCGATGTGCCAGAGCTGGGGAAAGATCGCCGCCCCCTCGGCCTGCACGGCGGCCGCCACCGCCCGCCAGGCCGGCATGGTGGAACGGTCGAAGCGCGGCACCGCGTCCGAGCCGCCGGCCGTCGGGTGGTCGATGTAGGTGCCTTCGGTGATGATCAGCCCGGCGCCGCCGGCAGCCCGGCGCGCATAATAGGCGGCGACGTCGGGCCCGGGCACGCCGCCCGGCGACCGCCGGCGGGTCATCGGCGCCATGGCGAAGCGGTTCGGCAGGACCGCGCTGCCGATCCGGATCGGCGCCCACAACCCCGTCCCGGCGCCCTCGGGCGCGTCACCATGCCGGCTCATGCACACTCCGCTTGAAATAGCCGAACAGGATACCGCCCATCGGCGACGGCGTCCCCCGCCTTCGCGCCCGGGCACGATTGCATTTCATTCGCAGCGAACGCAGATACTCCGGGGTGACCAGCCCTTCCCCTCTCGAAGCGGCCGTCGAGGTCGCCCGTCCGTGGCTGCGCGAGGCGCCGCCCGACGGCGCCGACGCCCCGCCCCTGTCGCGCCTGGCCGACCCCGGCGGGCTTCGCCCGATGATCGAGCGGCATCGCCGGCGCTTCGGCCCGGATGCCTGCCCGCGCGGGGCGGCCTCGGTGTGGAGCAAGCATCTCTTCTCCGCCTTGCTGCCGATGCCGACGCTGGCGGCCCTCGCCGGATCGTCACCACCCGCCGACCCGCTGGTCATGGTCGTCGACGGGTTGCCGAAGGCGGTCCTCGCCGATCCGCCGGGCGCGTTGCGGGAATCGCCGGCACCTGATGCGCTGGCGGACTGGACCGACCGGGTCCTGGGCGATGTCGCGATCGCGGCCCTGGTGGCGGCATCGGGCCTCGCCCCCCGGCTGTTCTGGTCGAACGCCGCCGCGATGCTGGCCTATCTGTGCGAGAAATGGGATGCGGTGCCGACGCTGGCCGGCCGCGCCGCCACGCTGCGCGCCGCCCTGTTCGACCGCGCGGCGCTGCGCGGCCAGATCGCCTATGTCGCGACGCCGGTGCCGGAATACCCGACGCTGCGCCGTCGCCGCCTGTGCTGCCTGCGCGACCGGCTGGGGCAGCCGCTCTGTTCCAGCTGCCCCAGGATCACGGCCGAGGCGCGCGACGCCATCCTGCGGGCGACGGCGGCCAAGGCCGCCGCCGCGGCCGTCCCTACTGCACCTTCCACACGCCCCACGGGATAGGCCGGCTGGCCGGCCAGGTCTTGTAGCCCCGCACCTTGGCGCCCACCGCCTCCACGCCCGGGTCGTAGTAGAGACCGATCGTCGGCACCTGGTCGGCCATCATCTGGTGCAGCTCGGCGAAGATCGCCTTGCGCCGCGCCTCGTCGGCGGTGCGGGTGCTCTCCTGCAGCAGCTGGATCGCCTTGGGATCGTCCCACTGCGCCCACTTGGACTTGTCCTTGTCGGCGATCAGCGAGGCGAAGCGCAGGCCGGGGTCGAAGCGCGCCGAATAGCCGAAGGATTGGATCTGGAAATTGCCCTTCAGGTAGTTGTCGAGCTGCGTCGCCCAGTCCAGCACCTCCAGCTCGACCGTGAAGCCGGCCGCGGACAGCATCGCCTGGGCGACCACCGCATTGTCGTAGTTGGCGCTGGAGCGCTTGTTGGTCTGGATCTTCAAGGGCTGGCCCTTGTAGCCGGCCTCCTTCAGCAGGGCCCGGGCCCGGGCCGGGTCATGCGCCGGCCATGCCTTGAAGCGCTCGTCGAAATAGCTGCTGCCGGCATCGACCGGCGAGGGATGCGCCTGCACCAGCCCCTCGCCGCGGGCGTCCGCCATCTGGTCGAGGTCGATGGCGTGGGCGATGGCGCGCCGGATGCGGACGTCGGCCAGCAGCGGGTCGCGCGTCTGCATCAGCAGCACCGCCCAGCTGAGGCCCGGCTGCGACAGCACGGTGACGCCGCGCTGCTTCAGGGCCGCCACCCGGTGCGCCTCCACCTCCGGCAGGAGGTCGAGGTCGCCGGTCGCCAGCCCCGCCTCGGCCGAGCTCGCGTCCGGCACGACGCGGAAGACGACCCGGTCGAAGTGCATGATCCGGGCCCCGGCATAGGCGCTGCCCGGGGCCGCGCTGGGGCTGTAGCCGTCGAAGCGGTCGAGCGCCACGAACTCCCCGCGCCGCCAGTCGGCCAGCTTGAGCGGGCCGGTGCCGATCGGCGCCGTCCACTTGCCCTCGGCGTCCGCGCTGTCGGGATGGGCGGCGACCAGGCCGCATTGCAGGTTGGCAAGCTGCTTCAGAAACAGCCCGCTCGGCTGCGCCAGGCGATAGACGACGGTGCGGTCGTCCGGGGTCTCCATCGCCTCGACCTTGAGGCCGGTGGTGCCGTCGAAGAAGCGCTTGCAGCCCCAGCGCTGGTGCGCCCACTGCCGGTCCCAGGTCCATTTCAGGGCGGACGCCGTGAGCGGCTGGCCGTTGTGGAAGCGCACGCCGTCGCGCAGCGTGAAGCGATAGGTGCGGCCGTCATCGGCGACGGTCCAGGATTCGGCCAGGGCCGGGCCGACCGACAGGTCGGCGCGATAGGCGACCAGCCCCTCGAAGATCGTGTGGACGACCGTGTCGGTGTTGCCGTCGCGGTTGATGCCGGGCTCCAGGCTGCGGATGTCGGCGTTGAGCGCGATGGTGAAGGTGCCGCCCTTGCGGGGGGCGTCCTGGGCGGCGGCCGGCAGGGCCGCCAGCAGGAAGGCGGCGGTCGCGGCGGCGATCATGCGCATGGTTCAGCCGGCCTTCTTCAGGGGGGTGGCGAGGGCGTCGCCGAAGAACTGCTCGACCAGCGGCACCATGGCCAGGCCGTTGTGGGCGACGCCCGGCAGGACGTCGTGGCGGACCGCGATGCCATGGCGCTCGAAGCTCGCCTTCAGCGCGCGCATGCGGTCCTGCCGGTTGGCCCCGGCCAGGTCGGCGCCGGGCATCCAGCTCGGGCTGTCCGGGCGGATCGTGATCTCCCAGGTCTCGGTGTCGTCGCCGCCGACCACCATCTGCACCGGCACCCGGCGCATCGCGTCGAGGTCGATCGGCTTGCCGAACTTCTCTTCGAAATTGCGCACGCCGACCCAGAAGTCATGGTCGAAGTCGAGCAGCGTCACCACCCCGGGCGCCCCGATCGACACCGCCGACAGCCGCTCGGGATGCAGGTAGAAGAAGCGGTGGGAGAAGTGCCCGCCGCCCGAGAAGCCGAACAGCGCGAAGCGCGCCGGGTCGACCGGCCAGCGGGTGGCCGCCTCGTCGAGCATGGCCAGCAGCACGGCGTCATAGTGCAGGTCGCCCGCGCGCAGGAACTTGTAGCTGTTGAGGTCGTCGGGGTGGGTGATGCCGGCCGGGAACAGGGGCGCCAGCACGACCACGCCATGGCGCTCGGCGAACTCCGCGAAGAGGTCGCGATAGGCGGTCATCAGCCGGCCGGTGCCATGGACGGCGACCAGCAGCGGCAGCTTGCGGTCGGGGTTCTCCTCGGCCACCCGCGGCACGTAGCAGCAATAACTGAACCGCTGGTCGAACTGGCAGGCATAGATCGTCGTCCTGCCGCGGGCGTAGAACGCCTTTTCCATCGCCCGCTGAGCCGTAACCGTCATTCCGTGCGTCCTCCGTAAGAAACCGCCCGCCGGACGGGGCGCGACGGCCCCTCCGGCGGACGTCGCGGCCTATGCCGTCAGCCGGCCTTCCACACCCCCCAGGGCAGCGGCTTGCCGGCCGGCCAGGGCTTGTAGCCCCGGACCTTCGGCCCGGTCGCCTCCAGCCCCGTCTCGAAGAAGATGCCGATGATCGGCACCTGCTCGGCCGCCATCCGGTGCAGCTGGACGAAGATCGCCTTGCGCCGGGCCTCGTCGAGCGTGGTGTTGGCCTCCGCCAGCAGCTTGATCGCCGCCGGATCCTCCCACTGCGCCCACTTCAGCTTGTCCTTGTCGCCGATCACCGCAGAATACATCAGCCCCGGATCGAAGCGGGCGGAATAGCCGAACGACTGCAGCTGGAAATTGCCCTTGAGGTAGTTGTCGAGCTGGGTCGCCCACTCCAGCACCTCGAGCTCGGCCTTGAAGCCGGCCGCGGTCAGCATCGCCTGCATGACGACCGAGTTGTCGTACATGCCGCTGTAGCGCTTGTTGGTCTGGATCCGGATCGGCTCACCCTTGTAGCCGGCCTCCTTCAGCAGGGCCTGGGCCTTCTTCGGGTCGTAGGCCGGCCATTGGAGGAACGACTTGTCGAAATAGGGCGTCGGGTCGGCGACCGAGGACGGGTTGGCCTTGGACAGGCCGAGCGTGCGGACGTCGGCGATCTCCTGCAGGTCGAGGGCATGCGCGATCGCCTGGCGGATCTTGACGTTGGACAGGACCGGGTCGCGGGTCTGGATCAGCAGCGCCGACCAGGCGAGGCCGGGCGAGGTCAGCACCGTCATGCCCTTCTGCTTCAGCCCCTCCATGCGGTGGGCGTCGATGTCGGGCAGGATGTCGACCGCGCCGCTGACCAGCGCCGCCTCGGCGGCGCTGCCGTCGGGGATGATGCGCACCACCAGGTTGTCGACATGGGCCACGCGCGCGCCGGCATAGCCGCTCGCCGGCTCGGGGTTGGGGACGTAGTCGGCCACCCGCTCCATGGCGATGAACTCGCCGCGGCGCCATTCCTTCAGCTTGAAGGGACCGGTGCCGATCGCCTCCTTCCACTTGCCCTCGGCATCGAAGGCCGACGGGTGGATGGCCACCACCGCGCACTGGAAGTTGGCGAGCTGCTTCAGGAACAACGCACTCGCCTTCTCCAGGCGATAGACGACCGTGGCGGCGTCCGGCGCCTCCACCCCCTCGACCTTGATGCCGCTGCTGCCGTTGAAGAAGCGCGCGCAGGGCCAGGCCTTGTTGGCGATCTGCCGGTCCCAGCTGGCCTTGACGTCGGCCGCCGTGACCGGGGCGCCGTTGTGGAACTTCGCCCCGTCGCGCAGGGTGAAGCGATAGGTCCGGCCGTCGTCCTCCACCGTCCAGGACCGGGCCAGCTGCGGCCCGACGCTGAGGTCGGCACGGTAGCCGACCAGCCCCTCGTAGATCATGTGCGCCACGGAATCGGTGTTGCCGTCGCGGTTGATCCCGGGCTCCAGGCTGCGGATGTCGGCGTTCAGCACCATGGTCAGCGTGCCGCCCTTGCGCGGCGCCTCCTGGGCCGCGACCGGCAGGGCCAGCGCGGCGGCGGCCGCGGCGGCCAGCAGAACTCTCTTCGTCATTCCCCGGACTCTCCTGTTCTCTTCCGTCGGCGATGCTGCGAGCGGTTTGCGCTATCTTCCCCGTTCCATGCGTTTTATCAATATGAAAAGCATTGTTCTGGGACAGCCGCGCGGGCGGGAGAGCGAACCGGGATGAAGACGAGCGCCACCGGGGCCGATACCATCGAGACCGATACGCCCGCGCCGAACGCCCAGCACGCCGGGGGGCAGAGCGCGCTGCAGACCGAACTGGTGCGCCAGATCCTGGCGGCGATCGCCCAGGACGGGACCGCCGTCGGCGGGGCGGTGCGCGAGCTGCCGCTGGCGCGGCGCTTCGGCGTGTCGCGCACGCCGGTGCGCGCGGCCCTGCGCCGCCTGGAGGCGATCGGCTATCTGTCCTTCGACGCCGGCCGCGGCTTCTCGCTGGCCCGGCCGATCGATGCCGATGCCGCGACGCCCGGCGGCGCGCTGCCGCGCTCCGCGGTGGCCGAGCTGCACCACGCCATCCTGGCCGACCGAGCCCGCGGGCTGTTGCCGGCGGAGGTGTCCGAGGCCCAGCTGATGCCGCGCTACGGCGCCTCGCGCGGGGTCGTGCGCCGGGCGCTGATGCAGCTCAGCGACGACGGGCTGGCGCGCCGCCAGCGCGGCCATGGCTGGCGCTTCACCGAAGCGCTCGATTCGAGGGAGGCGGTGGCGGAGAGCTACCGCTTCCGCATCGTCGTGGAGTGCGCGGCGCTGGGCGAGCCGACCTACGCCGTCGACCGGCAGGCCCTGGCACGGCTGCGCGAGCAGCACGAGGCGATCCTGCGCGATGTCGACCGTCTCGATCCGGCGCGCTGGCTCGCCACCAACAACGCCTTCCACGAGACGGTGGCACTCTGGTCGCACAACCGGTTCCTGATCGAGGCGGTGCGCCGGCAGAACGCGTTGCGCCTGCTGGGCGAGCACGCCGCCTTCCAGCGCCTGTCGCAGTCCCGCTTCGTCCAGTCCTCGCGCGAGCATCTGGAGATCCTGGACGCCATCGAGAAGGACGATCGCCCCTGGGCGGCCTCGCTGCTGGAGCGCCACCTGGCACTCGCCCTGCGCTCCTACGCGGACCGGGAGACGCGCGACGCGGCCGGGCGCGCCGGCCCGGCCGCGTCGCCGCCCGAAACCGCTCAGGCGCGCGGGTCGATCGGCGTCGCCAGCCCCGAGCGCGCCTCGATGATCTCGGCCGCGTCGAGGCAGAGATCCTCGCGGTAGCGCCCCGCCACCACCTGCACGCCGAGCGGGATGCCCTCGTGCAGCCCGACCGATACCGACACGCCCGGCAGGCCCAGGACCGAGACCGCGAGCTGGGCGCGCTGGGCGGTGAACATCCGCGCCGTCGTCTCCACGTCGATGATGTCGGTGTCGTGCGGATAGGGCGGCTCGGTCGAGACCGGCGCCAGGACGATCGGCCGCTCCTCGAAGAACATCTGCCACTCGCCGAGGATCTTCTCACGGGTCGCCAGCGCCTGGCGGAACGCCTCGAACGAGCGGCCGGAGCCCTGCGCCATCCATAGCTTGACGCTGGTGCGGATGCCCTGGTCGCCATACTGCTCGGCCGGCGGCGCCAGCTGGGCCATCACGTCGTCGTTGCCGATCGCCGCCCACAGGTCGGCCGCCTCGCCGAAGCGCGGCGGTTCGACCTCCTCGACCGCATAGCCGGCATCGGCCAGCGCCTTGCCGGCGCGGCGGATGCCGTCGGCGACCGCCGGATGCACCCCGCGCCCGGCCGGGTCGACGACCATGGCGACCCGGATGGGCCGCCCGACCGGCGGCCCCTCGAACGGCACGTCGACCCAGCGCGGGTCGCGCGGGTCGCCGACCGACATGGCCCGGAACGCCACCCGCAGGTCGCGGATGCGGCGCGCCAGCGGCCCGTTGACGGCCATCAGCTGCGAGGAGATCGGCCGCGTTCCCTTGGCCGTGCCGTTGAAGGACGGCACCCGGCCGAAGGTCGGGCGGATGCCGGTCACCCCGTTGCAGTAGGCCGGGTAGCGGATCGAGCCGGCGATGTCGTTGCCCTGCGAGATCGGGCCGATGCCGGCGGCGATCGCCGCCCCCGCGCCGCCGCTCGAGCCGCCGGCGGTGATGTCCGCGCGCCACGGGTTGCGCGTCAGCCCGTGCAGGTCGTTGTCGGTGAACCAGCGCATCGAGAAGCCGGGCGTGTTGGTGCGCCCGATGACGATCGCCCCGGCCCGGCGCAGGCTGGCGACCGGCGGGCTGTCCTCGGTGGCGATCAGGTCCCGGAAGGCGACGATGCCGTTGTCGGTCGGGCAGCCCTTCTGGTCGGTGTTGACCTTGGTCGTGACCGGCACGCCGTGCAGGGGGCCCAGCACGTCGCCCGCGGCCACCGCCCGGTCGGCGGCGTCGGCCGCCGCCAGCGCCTCGTCCGGCAGGGCCAGGACGACGGCGTTGAGCTGCGGATTGACCGCCTCCATGCGGTCGAGGCAGGACTGCACCACCTCGCGGGCGGAGACCTGTCGCGACCGGATCAGCCAGGCGAGGTCGACGCCGTCGCGCTGCCACAGCGCGTCGGTGCCGCCGCTCATGCCGCGGCGGCCCGGGAGGCGGCCTGCATCTCGATGCGGTAGCTCTGGAACTGCCGGTTGAGGGCGGGCAGGACGCAGATGTCCATGATGCCGAGGGCCGGCTCCATGACGATCATCGCCACGGTGGCGCTCAGGTTCTGGGTCATGGACTTGCGCGGCGGGCGGCAGACCGACCAGGGGTAGCCGAAATCGTCGAACAGCGCGGTCTTGACCGAATCCCGGGTGATGCGGCCGGCCTCGGCGGCCAGCAGCTGGCGCACGCGCATGTCGCGATAGAGGCTGTCCGGGGTGCCGGCGACGCCGGTGTCCTTCAGCTTCGAGAGCGCGACCGGGCTCTGCCAATGGTTCGCATGGACAATCAGGCCGCCCGTGGCGTGGACCTGGAAGGTCTCGTCGGGGGCGCACTCGAAGTCGATCGCGACGCCTTCGGCCTGGCTCACCATCATGTTGTTCGAGCCGGACTTCGGCGTCGTGTAGACGGTGTGGAAGGCGAGCGCCAGCTGCTGCTGCTCCAGCACCTTGCGGCGGATCAGCGGCAGCGGGACGCCGAGGCGCGCATAGTCGCGGTCGGATTCCAGGTAGTTGGCGGTGATCACGACGCCGGCCGCGTTCATGCCGCAGCGCGCCATCTGGCCCGCCTCGGCGAAGGCCAGCATGTCGGGGCCCTCTTCCTGGTGGATGTGCAGCACGACCGCGGTCTCGGCACACTCCGCCTTCCAGTCCCAGTTCTGGGCATGGATCAGGCGGCCGGCCTGGGTCGCCTCCGGCAGGACGATGACCCCGGTGCAGCCGTCGGGCTCGTCGGTGCGGGCCAGGCGCTCGCGCAGGTCGGGGCGCGTGCTGAGCTTCAGGACCTCGGTGCGGGCATTGAGGAAGGCGATCTGCTCGAACTCGACCTCGGCGCCCTCGGCGATGCCGCGCATCTCCTCGACCTGGTTGGCGGCGTAGCCTTCCATCACCGGCAGGTAGTCGCGCACCAGCTTCTGCACTTCCGGCCAGGTGAGGTCGGTGCGCGACAGCTGGTCGCGGTAATGCTGGATGCCGAGATGGACCCGGGACGCGGCCTGGCGCCCATACTGCCGGCCGCGCTCGCGCGGCGGGCCGGAAAGCTCGATCAGGGGAACGGCGTCTACCATGGCTGCGGATCCTCGGGAGGAGTGCGTTCGGGATCGGAAAGACTAGTGTCCTTCGTATCTACACGAAACAGCAAACCGCGCCACCGGCCATTTGCGTTTCATGGGCACGAAGTGCATCATGGCTGGGCCGTGTGATGCTCAAGAGGTCCCTCGCGATGAACGACGTGCCGACCGCCGCCGCGCTCTCCAACTCGCTGACGCCCGAGGTGATGGAGCCCTACTGGCTGCCCTTCACCGCGAACCGCAAGTTCAAGCGCGATCCCCGCCTCTTCGTCGCCGCCGAGGGCATGTACTACACGACCTCCGACGGCCGGCGGATCCTGGACGGCATGGCCGGCCTGTGGTGCGTCAACGCCGGCCACGGCCAGCGCAAGATCGTCGAGGCGATCAAGGCCCAGGCCGAGCAGATGGACTATGTCTCGTCCTTCTCGATGAGCCATCCGATCGCCTTCGAGTTCGCGCATGCGATCGCGCAGGTGACGCCGGGCGACCTCAACCACGTCTTCTTCGCCAATTCCGGCTCCGAGGCGGTCGACACCGCCCTCAAGGTCGCGCGTGCCTATCACCGCGCCCGGGGCGATGCCGGGCGCACCCGCCTGGTCGGCCGGGCGAAGGGCTACCACGGCATGGGCTGGGGCGGCCTGTCGGTCGCCGGCATGTCGCGCCACAAGAAGGATTTCGGGCCGCTCCTGGGCGAGGTCAGCCACCTCAACCACACCCACTTCCCCGAGAAGAACGCCTTCTCGCGCGGGCAGCCGGCCTGGGGCGCGCACCTCGCCGACGAGCTGGAACAGATGACCCAGGTGCACGACGCCTCGACCATCGCCGCCGTCATCGTCGAGCCGGTGATCGGGTCGGGCGGGGTGATGCCGCCGCCGGTCGGCTACCTGGAGCGCCTGCGCGAGATCTGCGACCGCCACGGCATCCTCCTGATCTTCGACGAGGTCATCACCGGCTTCGGCCGCCTCGGCACCGCGTTCGGCTCGGAGCTGCTGGGCGTGCTGCCGGACATCGTCACCTGCGCCAAGGGCATGACCAACGCGGCCGTGCCGATGGGTGGCGTGATCGTCAACCAGAAGGTCTGGGACGGCTTCACCGCCGGCCCGGAGAGCGTGATCGAGCTGTTCCACGGCTACACCTATTCCGGCCATCCGCTGGCCTGCGCCGCGGGCCTCGCGACCCTGGAGGTGCATCGCGACCTCGACCTCTATGCCCGCACCCGGCGCGCGGCACGGCGCTGGGAGGACACCGCCCACCAGCTGAAGGGCGAGCCGCACGTCGTCGACATCCGCAACATCGGCCTGCTGGGAGCGGTCGAGCTGGCGCCGCGCGCGGGCGAGCCCGGCGCCCGCGGCCTGGCGGTCAACGAGATCTGCTTCCAGGAAGGCGTGCTGATCCGCAACGCCGGCGACACCCTGGTGCTGTCGCCGCCGCTGATCATCGAGGATGCCGAGATCGACCGCATCTTCGACACCATCCGCGGCGCGCTCAAGAAGGTCGACTGAGATCCGCAGAGGGATGGCCGGCCTGGATGGCCGGCCGGCCATTCTTCATGCTGCACTTGCGAAACAGCTTGACTTCAGACGGAAAAACCATCACTTAGCTGCCATCCGCTTGAGGCGGATGCCGGCGCCACCGGCCGCGTGAACGGCAACCCAGCGATGGAACGGACCATCAGGTTGCTCGTCCTGCCAGGGCGCCATGCTCTCTCACGGAACAGCCCAGGCAGCGCGGGGCGTCCCCCAAAAACCCCCGCGGGGTTTGGTGCGGACGGCTCTTGGCCGCTGCGCAGCGTTTCTTGCGGGCTCGCGAAAGACTCCATTCTCTTGACTCAGTTCTCCGACCTCGGCCTCGCGGCGCCGCTCCTGAAGGCGCTCACCGACGAAGGTTACGTCACGCCCACGCCGATCCAGGCGCAGGCCATCCCCTACGTTCTCGCCGGGCGCGACCTGCTCGGCATCGCCCAGACCGGCACCGGCAAGACCGCCGCCTTCGCCCTGCCCATCCTCCATCGCCTGGATGCCGACCGGCGCCAGCCCGTGCGCAAGGGCTGCCGCGTCCTCGTCCTGAGCCCGACCCGCGAGCTGGCGAGCCAGATCGCCGAGAGCTTCCGCACCTATGGCCGCCACATCGGCGTGCGGGTGGCGCTGGCCTTCGGCGGCGTGCCGCTGGGCGCCCAGATCCGCGCGCTGGCCAACGGCGTCGACGTGCTGGTCGCCACCCCCGGCCGCCTGATCGACCATCTCGACACCGGCGCCTGCCGCCTCGACCAGGTCGAGATGATCGTCCTCGACGAGGCCGACCACATGCTCGACATGGGCTTCATCCATGCCGTGCGCCGCATCGTCCGCGCCCTGCCGCACAAGCGCCAGAGCCTGTTCTTCTCGGCCACCATGCCGAAGGAGATCGGGGCGCTGGCCGGCGACCTGCTGCGCGACCCGGCCCGGGTCGAGGTGGCCCCGGTCGCGACCACGGCCGAGCGCGTCGAGCAGCGCATGATCTTCGCCGAGCAGGGCCAGAAGCCGGCCCTGCTGGTCGGCCTGGTCAAGGAGCTGAACCCGCGCCTGATGCTGGTCTTCACCCGCACCAAGCACGGCGCCGACCGGGTCGTCCGCCATCTCGAGCAGGCGGGCATCGAATCGGCCGCGATCCACGGCAACAAGAGCCAGAGCCAGCGCGAGAAGGCGCTCGCCGCCTTCCGCGCCGGCAAGACGCGGATCCTGGTGGCGACCGACATCGCCGCCCGCGGCATCGACGTCGACGGCGTCTCGCACGTCATCAACTTCGACCTGCCGAACATCCCGGAGAGCTATGTCCATCGCATCGGCCGCACCGCGCGCGCCGGCGCCGACGGCATCGCCATCGGCTTCTGCAGCGGCGAGGAAAAGGCGTTCCTCAAGGACATCGAGAAGCTGATCGGCCAGAAGGTGACCCCGATGGGCTCGCCGGTCGAGCTGCCGACGGCCCGCCCGTCCAGCCCGTCCACCGCCCAGCGTCCGTCCGGGGGCCACAACGCCTCCAGCCAGGGCCGCCGCTTCGGCGGAGCCCCCGGCGCCACCTCCGGCCGCCCCTCCCAGGGTCGCCCGGCGCGCCGGCCCCAGCAGTCGCAGCGGACCGTCGCGTCCCGCTGACGAGCCGAGCCATCCGGCGGTTGCGATCCGTTCGCAACCGCCGGATGCAATGACACCGATGCGCGGCTCGCGCGTTCTATCCTATTGTTCATGGTTCGCGGATACCTTGGATGGGTCCATGGTATGCGCGCCCGGCTGCCCGTCCCGGCGGGACCGAACCTTGCGGAGTAGGAAGCGATGAGCAGTACAGGATTTCATGAGGACGCTGCAAAGCTGTCCGGCGCGACGCAGGACATGCATCGCGCCATCGTGTCGCTCATGGAAGAACTGGAAGCGGTCGACTGGTACCAGCAGCGGGTCGACGCGGCCAGCGACGAGGAACTGAAGGCGATTCTCGCGCACAACCGCGACGAGGAAATCGAGCACGCCGCCATGGTGCTGGAATGGCTGCGCCGGCGAAACGCCAAGTTCGACGAGCAGCTCGGCACCTACCTCAACACCACCGGATCCATCCTCGAGGTCGAGGACAACGCGATGGCGGCCGAAGCGGGCGAGGGTGCCCCTGCCAAGGCCGAGTCGGCGGACGGCTCGCTGCGCATCGGCAGCCTGAAGGGGAGCAACTGAGATGAACGACCTGCGCCGCAACCTCGCCCCTTTCTCGGCCGAGGTCTGGTCGGAAATCGAGGACGAGGCGACCCGGGTGCTCAAGCTGCACCTGGCCGCCCGCAAGCTGGTCGATTTCAACGGCCCGCTCGGCTGGGGCACGTCGGCGATCGACATCGGCTGGACCTCGGAGCTGAAGGAGGCCCCCGCCGCCGGGGTCAATGCCTATATCCGGCTGCCCCAACCCCTGGTCGAGCTGCGCGCGCCCTTCACCCTGATGATGCGCGACGTCCGCGCGATCGAGCGCGGCGCCAAGGATGCCGACCTCGGCCCCGTCGTCGACGCCGCCAAGGCGATCGCCCGGGCCGAGGACAAGGCGGTCTTCCACGGCTATGCCGAGGCGCGCATCCAGGGCATCGCCGAGGCCGCGGCGGCGTCGAAGATCACGCTCAGCGAGGACTACACCCGCTATCCCGCCGCCGTGCTGGAGGCGACCGAGAAGCTGCGCGCGGCCGGGATCGACGGCGACTACGCGATCGCACTCGGGCCACGCTGCCACGCCGGCCTGATGAAGACCCTGACCCCGGCCGGCTACCCGATCATCGAGCACGTCAAGAAGCTGGTGAGCGGCCCGATCGTCTGGGCGCCGGCCGTCGACGGCGCGATCGTGCTGTCGATGCGCGGCGGCGACTTCGAGCTGACGGTCGGCCGCGACATCTCGGTCGGCTATCGCTACCACACCGCCGACGCCATCGAGCTCTACCTGGAAGAGAGCATCACCTTCCGGCCGCTGACGCCGGAGGCGGCCGTGCCGCTCGTCTACGGCAAGGCCGGCTGACGGCGGGCCGAACCGGCAGCGATCCGAGGCTGGCGGCCGCCAGCCTCGGCATCGCGTGCGTTCGCCACCGGCGTCGCGGTATGGTGGCTGACACGAGGCGGCAAGGAACCGCTTCCTTCGGCGACCCGTTGACGGACCATGCCGGCGGCAACTCGCCGGCTCGATCGATCGGAGGCTTGCAGATGACCGACACGCGCAAGACGGACGAGCGGCCGGCGGCGCCGGGACATGCGACGGACCTGCCGATCTCCGGCGGGCCGCGCAGCGATCCCGAGCCGACCGCCGCGGAGAAGGAAGACGACGCCCGCCTGGACGAGGCGGGGATCGAGAGCATGGTTGCGAGCGACCCGCCCGCCCACTCGTCCCCCTCCGCCGGGGCGCCGTTCCCGCGCAAGGGCACGCGCTGAGGCGCCCGTCGCCGTAACGTCACGACCCTGGAGGAGTCCCGATGGGCCGGCCGTTCGACCTCGACCCCGACGGCGAGCGCCTGCCGGTCAAGGTCGACACCGCCTCCAACGGCGAGTTCTTTCCCCTGCCCCTGACGCCGGCTCAGCGGCGCGCCAACGCCCTGGCCCATCGCCGCGTCTCGGAGGCGGCTTCCCGGGTCGGGCTCGACCGGCGCTCGTTCCTGGTCTCGGCCTGCGGGGCAGCGGCCACCCTGCTCGCCTTCAACGAGGCCCATGCCGGGATCGGTGGCCGCTTCGCCGTGCCGGCCGAGGCCCGCTTCGACCCGCAGCTGGCCCAGGCGGCGCTGGGCGGCGGCGGCGTCATCGACCTCCAGACCCATTGCGTCGATCCCTCGGGCCGCTGGGCCCAGGGTGCCGACGGCCAGCGCTGGACCCGCACCCTGACCCAGGTGTTCGGCCAGAACGCCAAGTGCAGCGGCGGCTCCTTCGACTGCTATTCGGCCGAGCAGCTGGTCAAGGAGGTCTTCCTCGACAGCGACACCGACGTCGCCGTCGTCTCCGCGCTGTGGGGGGCACCCGGCAGCAACCCGACGCCGGTCGACTATGCCGCCGAGGCGCGCGACATGGTGGCCGCCATGGGCGGGCGGCACCGCATCCTGATCCATGGCGGCGTGTTGCCGAACGCGCCGGGCCAACTCGAGTTCATGGACGAGATGGCCGAGCGCTGGAAGGTCGATGCCTGGAAGCTCTACCCCCAATGGGGCCCGGAGGGCCGCGGCTTCCACATGGACGACCCGGTCTTCGGCATCCCCATGCTGGAGCGGGCGCGCCGGCTCGGCATCCGGGTCGTGTGTGCCCATCGCGGCCTGCCCCTGCCCTTCCTGGAGCACGCCTATTCCCATCCGGGCGACATCGCCCGGGCGGCCCGGCTGTTCTCCGACCTGACCTTCCTCTGCTTCCATTCCGGCTTCGAGCCGGGACGCGTCGAGGGCCCGTACCGCCCGGACAACACCGAGGGCGTCGACCGCTTCGTCCGCGCCGCGCGCGATGCCGGCTTCCGGCCCAATGCCGGCAACCTCTACGCCGAGCTGGGCAGCGTCTGGCGCCACTACATGAGCAAGCCCGATCAGGCGGCCCATGTGCTGGGCAAGCTGCTCGCCACCTTCGGCGAGGACCGCATCTGCTGGGGCACCGACAGCATCTGGTACGGCAGCCCGCAGGACCAGATCCAGGCCTTCCGCAGCTTCGAGATCACGCCGGAATTCCAGGAGCGGTTCGGCTACCCCGCGCTCACCGCCGCCGCCAAGGCGAAGATCCTCGCCGGCAATGCCGCCCGCATCCACGGCATCGACCCCGCCACCCTGCGCCGCGCCGACGCCCCGTCCGGGCCCGACCGCATCGACCACCTGCGCGCCAACTACCGCGAACAGGCCAACCCGAGCTTCGAGACCTTCGGCCCGAAGACCCGCCGCGAGATGCTGCGCCACCTGGCGGGCACGGGCGGGCGGCCGTAGGGCCGCCGGGCGCTACTCCGCCGCCGAGGCCAGCGCCGGCCCCCGCCCCTCGATCACCGGGCGCTCGGCCTGGAACAGGGCGACGATCGCGTCCATCACGCCGCGGATGCGGGGCAGGACGCGCAGGTCGCGGTGGACGAGCAGCCACTGCTCGGTGTGCGCCTCCTCGATCGGCGGCCCGAGCCGGCGCAGTGTGGGATCGGCATCGCCCATGAAGCAGGGCAGGACGGCCAGCCCGGTGCCGGTCCGGGCGGCCTCGCGTAGCAGCAGCCAGTTGTTGACCCGCACCACCGGCCGGATCCCGTCCAGCATCGCCATCATCCAGCGCTGCCCCGGCATGTAGATGTGTGCCTCGTCGAACCCGACCCAGGGCAATGTGCGCAGCGAGTCGGGTGCCAGGTCCGCCGGCAGCAGGTCGGGCCGGGCATAGACGGCATGCACGGTGCGGCCGAGCTTGCGGGTAAAGATGCCGGCCATGTCCGGCACGTCCTGGCGGATCAGCAGGTCGGCTTCGCGGCGCGACAGGTTGGCCAGCTGGTGGCTGGCCACCAGCTCGATCTCGACGCATTTGCGGCCATGGCGGATGCGCGGCAGGTGGCGGGCGACGAAATCGGCGATCGCCTCGTCGGCGGACAGGCGCACGGTGCCGTGGACGGTGTCGGTCAGGCCGGCGCTGCGGCGATGGATCGATTCCGCCGCCCGGTCCATCGCCTTGACGTCGGTCAGCAGCTCCTCGCCGGCCGAGGTCAGGACGAAGCGATCGGGCAGCCGGTCGAACAGGCGGGCGCCGATCTGGTCCTCCAGCGCCTTGATGCGCCGGGCGACCGTCGGGTGGCTGACGTCGAGCTGCCGGGCGGCGGCCGTCAGGCTGCCTTCCCGGGCGAGCGTGAGGAAGACGCGCAGGTCGCTCCAATCCGCCGGCATGGGCTGCGATACCTTTCGCTGCAATGTTCATACTCGTACAGCGGCTATTCGAAACTGTCGAGTTACGAACATTCCTGTGCAGCCTATGTTCTGCCGGATCGTCGAAGGAAGGTCTGAGCCATGCATTTCGAACCGCGCCTGTGGAGCTTCACCGAAGGGGTCCGCCTGCGCATCGCCGCCACCGTGGCGATCGGCCTCGCCTCGGTCGGCCTGGGCGTCGCCCGCCTCGGCCTGCTCGGCTGGCTGATCGGCCAGATCTTCCTCGGCCACGAGATCGGCCAGATGGTGACGCCGATCCTGCTCATCGCGCTCGTCATGCTGCTGCGCGGGGTGTTCGAGCACTGGCGCGCGGTGATGGCCCATGCCACGGCCGCGCGGGTGCAGAAGAAGCTGCGCCGGGCGATCTACGACCGCATCGCCGACCTCGGCCCCGGCACGGTCGGCGGCAAGCGGTCGGGCGCCCTCACCCTGTCGATGATCGACGGGGTGGAGCAGCTCGAGGTCTATTTCGGCCAGTTCCTGCCGCAGTTCCTGATCTCGCTGCTGACGCCGATCCTGATCTTCGCCGCCATCGCCTTCATCGACCTGCCGGTCGCCGCGATCATGCTGGCCTTCGCCCTGGTCGCGCTGTTCGCGCCGGCGCTCTGGCACAAGCTCGACGTCCAGAAGTCGCGCGACCGGCAGAAGGCCTATGCCGCCTTCGCGTCCGAGTTCCTCGATTCGATCCAGGGCCTGGCGACCTTGAAGGCGTTCGGCCAGAGCAAGGCGCGCGCCGACCGGCTGGAGGTCGAGGCCCGCGACCTCTTCCGCCGCACCATGTGGGTGCTGGCGACCAACTCGCTGGCGCGCGGCATCACCGACACCTCGATTGCCTGCGGTGCCGCGGCGGCGCTGGCGGTCGGCGCCTTCCGGGTCGAATCCGGCGCGATGGCGCTGACCTCGCTGGTCGTCATCCTGATGCTGGGGGTGGAGATCTTCCGGCCGATGCGGGAGCTGCGCTCGGTGCTGCACCAGGGCATGGTCGGCATGTCGGCCGCCCAGGGCATCTACCAGATCCTGGACGAGACGCCCCTCGTGGCCGACGCCCCGGCCCGGCCGCTCGACCGCCCGCTGGCGCCCACCGTCGCCTTCGAGGGCGTGCGCTTCCGCTATCCCGGCACCCGGCGCACCATCCATGACGGGCTCGACTTCCGCGTCCAGGCCGGGGAGCGGATCGGCATCGTCGGCCCGTCGGGCGGCGGCAAGTCGTCGATCGTCCGGCTGCTGCTGCGCTTCTACGACCCCGAGGCGGGCACCATCCGGCTGGGCGGGCACGACCTGCGCGAGCTGTCGTTCGAGCAGATCCGCGGCATGATCTCGGTCGTCAGCCAGGACACCTTCCTCTTCCACGGCACGGTCGAGGACAACATCCGGATGGGCCGGCCCGACGCCAGCCAGGCGGACGTGGAGGCCGCGGCACGCGCCGCCAACATCCACGGCTTCGTCCAGGGCCTGCCCCAGGGCTACGCCACGGTGATCGGCGAGAAGGGGGTCAAGCTGTCGGGCGGCCAGCGCCAGCGCCTGGCGATCGCCCGCGCGCTCTTGCGCGACACGCCGATCCTGATCCTGGACGAGGCCCTGTCGGCCGTCGACGCCGAGAACGAGGCGACCATCCAGCAGGCGCTCGACGTGCTGATGCAGGGCCGTACCACCCTGGTGCTCGCCCATCGCCTGTCGAGCGTCATCGGCTGCGACCGCATCCTGGTGCTGGACGGCGGCCGGGTCGCGGAGAGCGGCCGCCACGAGGCGCTGATGCAGGCGGGCGGGATCTATGCCCGGCTGATGGCCGAGCAGGCCCGCGAATCCTCGGCCGCCGAGATCCTCGACACCGCCCCCGCGGCCGCCGTCGCGGAGCGCGCCGCCGACGGCAGCGGAATTCCCGCCAAGCCGGTCACCGAGGGCATCATCAAGGCCGAGGGCATGGGCTGGCCGCAGCTGGTGGTCGCCCTGATGAAGGTGATCCTGCCGTGGAAGGGCAAGCTCACGCTGACCTTCCTGTTCGGCGTGCTGCGGGTCCTCGCCTTCATCGGGGTCGGCGTGCTGAGCGCGCTGGTCGTCCTGTCGCTGAAGAACGGCCTGCCCTACACCCCCTATCTGTGGGGCCTGGCGGTGATCGCGCCCTTGTCCGGCCTGCTGCACTGGCTCGAATCCTGGCTCGCCCACGACATGGCCTTCCGCCTGCTGGCGGAGATGCGGATCGACGCCTTCCGCAAGCTCGACCAGCTGGCGCCGGCCTACCTGGTGCGGCGGCGCACCGGCGACCTGATGGCGCTGGCCACCCACGACATCGAGCTGGTGGAGTATTTCTTCGCCCACACCGTCGCCCCCGCCTTCGTCGCCATCCTGGTGCCGGCCGCGGTCCTGGCGGTGCTGGCCTGGGCCAGCCCGTGGATCGCGGTGGCGCTGCTGCCGTTCCTGCTGGCGGTCGCCGTCGCCCCCTTCCTGCGCCGGCGCCGCGTCGACCAGCTCGGCTCCGAGGCGCGCGAGGCGGCGGGCGAGCTGGGCGCCTTCGCCGTCGACTCCGTCCAGGGCCTGGGCGAGATCGTCGCCTTCCAGCAGGAGAAGGCCCGCGGCGGCCGGCTCGACGAGCTGTCCGACCACCATGTCCGCCTGCGCCTGCCCTTCTTCTCCGAGCTGACCGGCCAGCAGAGCCTGCTGGAGATCCTGACCGGCCTGGGCGGCCTGGCCGTGGTCGTCACCGGCGCGCTGCTGGCCGGGCAAGGCGCGCTCGACCCGGCCCTGCTGCCGCTGCTGACGCTGCTCGCCATGGCTGCCTTCCTGCCGATCTCCGAGATCGCCCAGGTCGGCCGCCAGCTCGCCGACACGCTGGGCGCCACCCGGCGCATCTACGGGCTGGCCAACGAGCCGGTGCCGGTGACCGACGGGCCGGGCGCGCCCGCCGTGCCGCGCCCGGCCGCCCTGGCGCTGGACGGGGTGCGCTTCACCTATCCGGGGCAGACGCGGCCCGCGCTCACCGACGTCAGCTTCGCCATCGCGGCCGGGCAGACGGTGGCGCTGGTCGGCACGTCGGGCGCCGGCAAGACCACGACCGCGCAGTTGCTGATGCGCTTCTGGGACCCCGACCAGGGCACCATCACGCTGAATGGCCGGAACCTGCGCGACTATCGCCTGGACGACCTGCGCCGGCAGATTGCCCTGGTCGCCCAGGACACCTACCTCTTCAACGACACGCTCCGGGCCAACATCCTGATTGCCCGGCCCGATGCCACCCCGGCCGAGCTGGAGGCGGCCGTCGCCCACGCCTCGCTGGGCGACCTCGTCGACAACCTGCCGGACGGGCTCGACTCCCCGGTCGGCGAGCGCGGCACCAGCCTGTCCGGCGGCCAGCGCCAGCGGGTCGCCATCGCCCGCGCCTTCCTCAAGGACGCGCCGGTGCTGATCCTGGACGAGGCGACCTCGCACCTCGATGCCGTCAACGAGCAGGCGGTCCGCCGCTCCCTCGACCGGCTCCAGGCCGAGCGCACGACCATCGTCATCGCCCACCGCCTGTCGACGGTGCGCGACGCCGACCTGATCGTCGTCCTCGACCAGGGGCGGGTGGCGGAGACCGGCACCCACGAGACGCTGCTGGCGAAGGGCGGGCTCTATGCCCGGCTGGTGTCGCGGCAGCTGGCCTCGGCCTACTCGGCGGCGGCGCAATAGGAGGAAGCCTCTGGGCACCTTGATTCCCGGTAGCGCAAATCCCATTGTGACCACATGAGATCACAAGAGGAGTGAACTGGTGCGATCCATGCAGATCCGCGAGGCGAAAGCACAGTTCTCTGCCTTGATCGATGCGGCCGAGCACGGCGAGCCGACCACGATCACGCGACATGGGCGTCCGGCGGCAGTGGTTGTGCCGGTGGGCGATGCGCAACGGCTCTATGAGGGCAAGCGGCCGTCGTTCGCCGAACTCCTGCTGGCATTTCCAGGCGGCGCGGAGTTCGAGCGCGACCAGACACCGCTGCGGAAGCTCGATCTCTGAAGACGGGTTTCCTGGTCGATACCTCGGTGCTGTCCTTGCTGGCCCCCGGGAAGCCGGCGCTCGATGGGGAATTGTCCGACTGGCTGCGGGCGCACGATGAGGTTCTGTATTTCTCCGCGGTTTCGGTCGCGGAGGTGCAACAGGGGATCTGCAAGCTGGCGCGCAGCGGGGGACGGGAACGTGCCGATCGATTGACGGCCTGGCTCGACGCCGTCATCGAGGGCGTGGGCGACCGGATTCTCCCGGTCGATGCCGAGGTCGGCCGGCTTGCAGGAATGCTGTCCGACAAGGCACTGGCTGTCGGACGGCATCCCGGATTCGCCGATGTGGCGGTCGCGGCGACCGCCATGGCGCACGGCCTCGTGCTCCTGACCTGCAACGGGAGGCACTTCGCCCCCCTAGGGATCGACTTCGTGGATCCGCTCAAGACCCTTCCACCCTCGGCGGGTTAGGAGCCGCTCAAACCCGACAGGCCGGGACCACCCGGAAGCGCCCCGCCCCCCTGCAGGTACGCCACCACCATGTCCGCGATCATCTCCTCGTAGGCGGCGATGCGGGCCTCGTCGCCGAGGTCGACCTGCAGCACCGTGCCCAGCGTGTAGCGGTTCGACATGTAGAAGTAGCCCAGGCCCGACAGCGCGATGTAGAAGCCGACCGGGTCGACGTCGGCGCGGAACAGGCCCTGGGCGCGGCCGGCGGTGATCAGCCCCTCGATGGCGGCGACCAGCGGGTTGTAGAGCGCCGGGATCGCCTTGGCGCCGCGGATGTGGCGGGCCTGGTGCAGGTTCTCCTCGTTCATCAGGCGGATGATCTCGGGCATCTCGCGGAAGCCGCGGAAGGTGTCGATGACCAGCCGCCGCATGCCCTCGACCGGGCCCAGCCCGCCCAGTTGCGTCTCGTCCTGGCGCCGCCGCAGGCTCTCGTACATCCGCTCCTGGACGGCGACGTAGAGCCCCTCCTTGCTGCCGAAATAGTGGAAGACGAGGCCCTTGGCGACGCCCGAGCGCCGGGCGATGCCCTCGATCCGGCCGCCGGCATAGCCGCGCTGGGCGAACTCCCGGACCGCCGCCTTGAGGATCTTCTCGCGCGTGCGGACGGGGTCGCGGCCGCTGCGCGGCGCGGGGGGGCCTTTTGCGGCCGGGGGCGATTTCGGGCGTTGACGGGTCGTCACGAGTGACGGCAGCATATGCTCCTGACTGACCGGTCGGTCAATACAGCAGGAGCGGACGAACGCGCATGGCGCCAGAATACGGATCGACCAGCCCCCGATCGACCGGCGAGGCATCCCTTCCGGCCGGCGGCGCGCGCATCGGCGTCGATGTCGGCGGCACCTTCACCGACGTCGTCCTGGCGCTGGCGTCCGGCCGCATCATCCTGAACAAGACCACCACCACTCCGCGCGACCCGGGCGAGGGCGTGGTCGCCGGCATCGACGCGGTCCTGGCCGAGGCCGGCATCGCGCCCGGCCTGGTGGGCGAGATCGTCCACGGCACCACCGTCGCCTCCAACACGATCCTGCAGAAGGTGGGGGCCCGCACCGGCCTCGTGACCACCCTGGGCTTCCGCGACGTGCTGGAGATCGGGCGCATCCGCACCCCCGGCATGTTCGATCTCGGCTGGAAGAAGCCGGAGCCGCTGGTGCCGCGGCGCTGGCGGCTGGAGGTGGCGGGCCGGATCGGCGCCGACGGCGCCACCGTCACCCCGCTCGACGAGGAAGCGGTGCGCGCGGCCGCCCGCTTCTTCCTGGCCGAGGGGGTGGAGGCGGTCGCGGTCTGCTTCATCAACAGCTACGTCGATGCCGCCCAGGAGCGCCGCGCGGTCGAGATCCTGCGCGCCGAGGCGCCGCAGATCCTGGTCACCGCCTCCTGCGAGGTGCTGCCGGAGATCAAGGAGTACGAGCGCACCTCGACCGCGGTCGTGAACGCCTACCTGCTGCCGGCGATGCGGGTCTATCTGGGCCAGCTCACCCGGCGCCTGGCGGAACGCGGCATCACCGCGCCCGTACAGGTGATGGCGTCCAACGGCGGCATGGTCGGCATCGCCACGGCGGGCAGCAAGCCGGTCTTCGCGGTCGGCTCCGGCCCGGCCGGCGGGGTGACGGGCGCGGCCCGGATCGGCCACGCGGTCGGCGCGCCGGACCTGATCGTCTTCGACATGGGCGGCACCACCGCCAAGGCCTCGATCATCGAAGGCGGCATGCCCTCGCTGGTGACCGAGTACGAGTTCCGCGACGGCATCAGCTCGCCCAGCCGCTTCATCAAGGGCGGCGGCTACATGCTGAAGGTGCCGGCGATCGACATCGCCGAGGTCGGCTCCGGCGGCGGCTCGATCGCCCGCATCGATGCCGGCGGGCTGCTGGTGGTGGGGCCAGAGAGTGCCGGCGGCGACCCCGGCCCGGCCTGCTACGGCCGCGGCAACCGCCGGCCCACCGTGACCGACGCCAACATGGCGCTCGGCCTGCTCAACCCCCAGGCGCTGGCCGGCGGCAGCCTGCCGGTCGACCCGGCCCTGTCGCTGGCGGCGATCCAGGTCGAGGTCGCCGACCCGCTGGGCATCGACGCGATCGCCGCCGCCCACGGCATCCGCCAGGTCGCCAACGTCAACATGGCCCGCGCCATCCGCGCCGTGACCGTGGAGCGCGGCAAGGACCCGCGCGACATGGCCCTGATGGCGTTCGGCGGCGGCGGCCCTCTCCATGCCGTCGACGTCGCCCGCCTGCTCGGCATCCGCCGGGTGCTGATCAGCCCGGTCGCCGGGGTCTTCTCGGCCGCCGGCATGCTGTCGGCCGAGGCCGAGCACAGCTTCGTGCGCGCCATCCTGGCCCCGCTCGCCACGGTGCCGGACGCCGCCCTGGACGCCGCCCGCACAGCGCTGGCCGCCGACGGCCGCGAGGCGCTGGCCGCCGAGGGCTATGGCGGTGCGGCCGCCACGCTGCGCTTCTCGGCCGACCTGCGCTATGCCGGCCAATCCTCGGAACTGACCGTGCCCATCGTGGCCGATCTCGATGTGGGCGGCCTCGCTGCGGGCGGCCTCGACCCGGCTGGCCTCGACGCAAGCAGGCGCGCGGCACTCGCCGAGGCGTTCCACCGCCTCTATGCCGAGACCTTCGGCTATCGCGCCGACGAGCCGGTCGAGCTGGTCAACCTGCGCCTGACCGCGGTCGGCACCGCCGCCGGCCGGCTCGACTTCGACCGCATCGACCTCGACCCCAGCGCGCTCGCCGGCAACAGCGGCAGCCGCATGGTGTCGTTCGAGCGCGGCTGCCCCCCCGTCGCCACCCGCCTCGCCCCGCGCTCGGCGGTGGCGGACGGGCCGATCGCCGGGCCCGCGATCATCGAATCCTACGACACCACCATCGTCGTGCCGCCCGGCTGCACCGCGCGCGCGGCCGCGGCCGGCTGCATCGCCATCGACCTCGACCCCGCGTGAGGTTCGCCATGCCACAGGACAGCAAGCCTCCCAGCAGCAAGCCCGCCGCCGCGGCGCTCGACCCGATCACCTTCGCGGTGGTCAAGAACGCGATGGACGCAATCGTCGACGAGATCGCCTACACCGTCATCCGCACCGCCAAGTCCGAGATCGTCAAGGACGTGATGGACTACTCGGCGGCCATCTGCGACGCCCGCGGCGAGATGGTGGCCCAGGCCAAGACCATCGCCCAGCACCTGGGCGCCATCCCCGAGGCGATGGCGTCGGTCCAGGCGCGCTGGGCCGGCCGCATCGCCCCCGGCGACGCCATCATCCTCAACGACCCCTACCTGGGCGGGATGCACCTGCCCGACATCTTCATGTTCCACCCGGTGTTCCACGAGGGTGCGGTCCTGGCCTGGATCGTCGTCATCTGCCACCACACCGACGTCGGCGGCCGGGTGCCGGGATCGAACGCCGCGGACTCGACTGAGATCTTCCAGGAGGGGCTGCGCCTGCCGCCGCTGAAGCTGTTCGAGGCGGGCCGCATCAATGAGACGCTCGAGGCGGTGATCGCCATCAACGTCCGGGTGCCGGACCGGGTGCTGGGCGACCTCCACGCCCAGCACGCCGCCTGCCAGGTGGGCGCGCGCGAGATCGGCCGGATGATCCAGCGCTACGGCGGGGCCGGCTTCAGCGGCTATCTCGACGCGCTGCTCGACTATGCCGAGCGGATGACGCGGGAGGAGATCCGCACCTGGCCCGACGGCACCTACCGCTTCACCGACCATATCGACAGCGACGGGCTGAGCGACGCCCCGGTGCCGCTGTCGGTCGCGATCACGGTGGCGGGCGACCAGCTGACGGTCGACTGGGCGGGCTCGTCGCCGCAGGTGCGGGCCGCCATCAACTCCACCCTGTCCTACACCAAGTCCAACACCTTCCTGTCGGTGCGCTGCGCGCTGAAGGGGGACATCCCCAACAATGCCGGCGTCTTCCGCGCCATCACGGTGACCGCGCCCGAGGGCAGCGTGCTGAACCCGCAGCCGCCGGCCGCAGTCGCCGCCCGCGCGCTGACCGGCTACCGGGTGATGGACACCATGTTCGGCGCGCTCGCCCAGATCGTCCCCGACGTGATGCCGGCGGCGGGCGAGGGCGGCAACACCGTCGTGTGCATCGCCGGCCGCAAGCCCGACCGCTCGCCCTTCATCGTCGTCGACATGATCAGCGGCTGCTGGGGCGGCCGGCCCGACCAGGACGGGATCGAGGCGATCACCAACCCCTCGCAGAACCTGTCCAACGCCCCGGTCGAGGTGATGGAGCGCACCCACCCCGTGCGCATCGAGAGTTACGCGCTGGTGCCCGACAGCTGCGGCGCCGGCCGCTGGCGCGGCGGGCTGGGGCTGGAGCGGTCCTATCGCCTGCTGGCCGACGAGGCGGTGCTGCAGCTGCGTGCCGACCGGGTGCTCTATGCCCCCTATGGCCTGGACGGCGGCGGCACCGGCGGCCCGGCCGGCAACTGGCTGGGCGAGGGGGCGGCGCGCCGCGCCCTGCCCGGCAAGGTGACCATGGAGATGCGCCGCGGAGAGGTGCTGACCCACCACCAGGCGGGCGGCGGCGGCCATGGCGACCCCTTCGCGCGCGACCCGGAACGGGTGGCGCACGATGTCTGGAACGGCAAGGTCAGCGTGGAGTTCGCCCGCACCCGCCACGGGGTCGCGGTCGATGCCGCCACTGGCACGGTCGATGCAGCGGAAACCACCCGCCTGCGGGAGGCGCGGAACAGCTGATCGTCCGATAGAATAGCAGCGATCGACAACCGGAACTGGGAGAACGGGGAATGCATTCGAAAATCTTTCGGCGGGCCCTGCTGGCCGCCGCCATGGCCCTGGCGCCGCTTGCCGCCTCGGCCCAGGACAAGCTGTCGGTGCGCATGGACTTCGCCCCCTGGGGCATCCAGGCCGGCATGCACCTGGCCGAGGTGAAAGGCTGGTTCAAGGAAGCGGGCCTGGTCGTCGACGTCCAGGACGGGCGCGGCAGCGGCAACACGCTGCAGCTCGTCAATGCCGGACAGGTCGATGTCGGCCAGATCCAGCTCGGCCTGCTGGCCCAGTCGCGCGAGAACGGGGCCACCGTGAAGTCGTTCGCCGGCTTCGACCGCCGCACCGACCTGGTGGTGCTGGTCGACCGCGACAGCAGCATCCGGAAGGTGCAGGACTTCAAGGGCAAGACGCTGGTCGTCTTCGCCGCCAGCCCGTGGGCGCCCTTGATCGACCTGTGGCTGAAGAAGGGCGGGCTCGACCGCAACTCGGTCACCATCTCCTTCGTCGACCCGGCCGCGCTGTGGGGCACCTACACCGCCAAGCGCGCCGACGGGCTGATGTCGACCATCGGCTCGGCCCTGCCCGTGGCCGAGAAGCCGCGGCCGAGCCATGGCGTGCTGGCCGAGGATGCCGGCATCGCCTTCCCGAGCTACGGGCTGATCGCCACCGAGGCGACGTTGAAGTCCAAGGCCGACGTGCTGAAGCGCCTGGTCGCCACCCAGCAGAAGGCCTGGGCCTACATGCGCGACGGCGGCATCGAGGAAGGGGTGGCCGCCATGCTGAAGCAGCGCCCGGACGCCCGCCTCGATCCGGCGGTGCAGCGCGAGCAGATCAAGATCACCATCGACTTCTTCGACACCCCGGCCACCAAGGGCAAGCCGATCGGCTGGCAGGCCGAGGCGGACTGGAAGCAGCATATCGACATGATGGTGGCGGCCGGCGCCCTCAAGAGCGCGCCCAAGCCGTCCGACCTCTACACCAACGACCTGATCCAGTAGGCCGATGGCCGCCTGTGTCGAGATCCGCGCGGCCGGGAAGACCTACGGCTCGGCCCGCGGACCGGTCATCGCGCTCTCCGACGTGTCGATGGACGTGGCCGAGGGGGAGTTCTTCTCCCTCCTCGGCCCGTCCGGGTGCGGCAAGAGCACGCTCCTCAAATGCATCTCGGGGCTGGAGGGCATCAGCACGGGCGGCATCCGGGTGCGCGGCCAGGCGCTGTCCGGCCCGCCCAAGGGCCTCGGCATGGTGTTCCAGCGCGATGTCCTGCTCGACTGGCGCACGATCCTGCAGAACGTCCTGATCACCGCGGAATTCCAGGGCCGGCCGACCGCCGAGGTGATCGACCGCGCCCGCGCGCTGCTGGAGCGGTTCGGCCTCGGCGCCTTCCAGGACCGCCATCCCTGGGAGCTGTCGGGCGGCATGCGCCAGCGCGCCTCGATCTGCCGGGCGCTCCTGTGCGAGCCCGAGATCCTGCTGATGGACGAGCCCTTCGGCGCGCTCGATGCCATGACCCGCGACGACCTCAACGTCGAGCTGACCCGCATCTGGCAGGCCGCCCGGCGCACCGTCATCTTCGTCACCCATTCGATCGCCGAGGCGGTCTATCTGTCCGACCGGGTGGCGATGATGTCGGCCGGCCCCGGCCGCATCGTCGAGATCGTGGCGATCGACCTGCCGCGGCCGCGGCCGCTGTCGATCCGCGAGACGCCGGAGTTCGCCCGGCACGTCGCCCATATCCGGGGCCTGTTCGCCGCCCTCGGCATCGTCAAGGAGTAGCCAAGCGATGGCTGGAATGTGGTCCGGTTCGGCCGGCCTGCGCGGCACGCTGGGCGTGCTGCTCGCGGTGATCGCGCTGTGGGAGGCGGCGGTCTGGGTCCTGGCGCCGCCGCCGATCATCCTGCCGCCGCCGTCGCGCATCTGGGTCGACTTCGTCGAGGCGCCCGGCTACTTCCTGCGCAACAGCTGGTACACGCTGTCGACGACGCTGGCCGGCTTCGCGCTGTCGGTGGTGCTGGGCGTCGGGCTGGCGGTGGCGATCGTCAATTCGCGCCTGGCCGAGCGCATCATCTATACCCTGCTGGTCGCCCTCAACAGCCTGCCCAAGGTGGCGCTGGCGCCGCTCTTCGTCATCTGGATGGGCACCGGGGTCGAGCCCAAGATCGCGATCGCGGTCATGCTGGCGATCTTCTCGATCGTCGTCGACACGGTGCTGGGGCTGCGCTCGGTCGACCCGGACGCGATCGCGCTCGCCCGCGTCAACCATGCCAGCCCGTTCAAGATCCTGGTCAAGATCCGCTTCCCCAACGCCCTGCCCAGCCTCTTCGTCGGCATGAAGGTCGCGATCTCCTTCGCGCTGGTGGGGGCCATCGTCGGCGAGTTCGTCGCCGGCTCGGCCGGGCTCGGCTTCGTCATCCTGGTGGCCCAGGGACAGTTCGACACCTCGCGCGTGTTCGTGGCCCTGGTCCTGCTCGGCATCCTCGGCACCATCCTCTTCTACATCGTCGAGGCGGTGGAGCGCCTGCTGCTGCCCTGGCACGTCTCGCAACGCGCCGTCGCCCGTCCCGACGGGCACTGATCGGCCATCCCGCGGCGGCCGGAATCCGGCCGCGGGCGGGAACCATCCCCCGGCCGCGCCGTTCCTACCGGGACGGAAGGCCGAGGCGATGCACAGCAAGTTCCAGAGAACCGTACGACCGAACACGCGGTCCGGGCATGCCGGGAAGGCGCGCTGATGGGCGCCGTCCTGCACCTGCCGCGCCGCGACCGCAAGGCGGTCGAGCCCGCCGCCGACCTGGCCCGCCGCTTCGCCGCGGTCCGGGCCGCGACCGAGGCGCTGGCGGCCCCGCTCGGCCCCGAGGACCAGTCCGTGCAGTCCATGCCGGACGCGAGCCCGACCAAGTGGCACCGCGCGCACACGACCTGGTTCTTCGAGACCTTCGTGCTCGGCCGCTTCGCGCCGGCCTACCGGCCGCTCGACCCGCGCTACGGCTATCTGTTCAATTCCTACTACGAGGCGGTCGGGCCGCGGCATCCGCGCCCGGCACGCGGCCTGCTGACCCGGCCGACCGCGACCGAGGTCGGCCTCTACCGCGCCCATGTCGACCTGGCCATGGAGCAGCTGCTGCGGGAACCGCCGGCCGCCGATGCGATGGCCCTGGTCGAGCTCGGCCTGCATCACGAGCAGCAGCACCAGGAACTGGTGCTGACCGACATCAAGCACGCCTTCGCCGCCAACCCGACCGACCCGATCTACGCATCGGCGCCGCCGCCGGCCGCAGGCGCGGTTCCGCCCGTGGACTGGATCGACTTTCCGGGCGGCATCGTCGAGATCGGGCATGCGGGCAGCGGCTTCGCCTTCGACAATGAGGGGCCGCGCCACGCGGCCCTGCTGCAGGATTTCCGCATCGCCAGCCGCCCCGTGACGGTCGGCGAATACCTGGCGTTCGTCGCCGACGGCGGCTACCGCCAGGCCCATCTGTGGATGTCCGAGGGCTGGTCCATCGTCCAGGCCCGCGGCTGGGAGGCCCCGGCCTACTGGCGGCACGAGGACGGGACCTGGACCAGCTACACGCTGCATGGCCGCCGCTCGCTCGTCCCCGACGAGCCGGCCTGCCATGTCAGCTGGTACGAGGCGGCGGCCTATGCCGCCTGGGCCGGCAAGCGGCTGCCGACCGAGTTCGAGTGGGAGACCGCGGCCCGCGCCGCCGACCATGCCGACCTGGCCGCCGACCAGGCGCGCCCGCACCCCCGGGGCGCCGGCCAGGGCTTCGTCCAGGACGTCTGGGAATGGACCGCCAGCGCCTACCTGCCCTATCCGCGCTTCGCCCCGGCGCCGGGCGCGGTCGGCGAATACAACGGCAAATTCATGATGAATCAGATGGTGCTGCGCGGCCGCTCCTGCGCCACCCAGCCCGGCCACGAACGGCCGACCTACCGCAACTTCTTCCCGCCCGACGCCCGATGGCAGTTCAGCGGGTTCCGCCTGGCAGAGGACGCATGATGGCCCGATCCGCACCAATCCTGGCCGATTCAACCCTGCGGCTCCACGACCTGGAGCCGTCCTCCGAGGAGTTCCGCCGCGCCGCGGTGGCCGGGCTGTCGGCGTCGCCGAAGACCTTGCCCTGCAAGTTCTTCTACGACGCCGAAGGGTCGCGGCTGTTCGACGCCATCTGCGAGCTGCCGGAGTACTATCCGACCCGCACCGAGCTGGCGATCCTGCGCCGGAATGCCGGCGCCATGGCCGAGGCCATCGGGCCCGAGGCCCGCATCGTGGAGTTCGGCTCCGGCGCCGGCATCAAGATCCGCCTGCTGCTGGAGGCGCTGGAACGGCCGGCGGCCTATGTGCCCGTCGACATCTCGCGCGAACACATGATGGCGGCCGCGGCCGGCCTTGCGGCCGACTTCCCCCGCCTGCGCATCGCGCCGGTCTGCGCCGACTACACCCAGCCGTTCGGGCTGCCGTCCATCCGCGGCGTCACCAGCCGGGCGACGGTCGGCTTCTTCCCCGGCTCGACCATCGGCAATTTCACCCCGACCGAGGCGGTGGCGTTCCTGGCCCGCGCCCGGCGCCTGCTCGGCCCCGGGTCGATGATGCTGGTCGGCGTCGACGTGCCGAAGGACCCGCACATCCTGGAGGCCGCCTACGACGACGCGGCCGGCGTCACCGCCGCCTTCAACCGCAACCTGCTGGTGCGCATGCAGCGCGAGCTGGGCGCCCGGCTCGACCTCGACGGATTCCGCCACGAGGCCCGCTGGTGCGCGGAACGGCGGCGGGTGGAAATGCACCTGGTGAGCCTGGCGCGGCAGGAGATCGTGATCGGCCCCGCCCGCTTCCCCCTGGCGCGCGGCGAGACCATCCATACCGAGAACTCCTACAAGTACGCCGTGCCGGAGTTCCGGGCGCTGGCCGGGCGCAGCGGCTGGCTGCCGGCGGAGGTCTGGACCGACCCGGACAACCTCTTCAGCGTGCATCTGCTGCGCTCGGGCTGAGCCCCACGGTGGATTTCCCGATCGGGGGGTGATTGACTGGGGGCGCCCCACGCCCTCGGCCGTCCTCGGAAGGACACCCCCGAACATGAGAAGCCTTGCTGCCGCGGCGGCCGCTTCGTTGCTGGCCGCCCTCTCGCCCGTCCTGGCGGCCGAGCCGCCCCTGCCCATGGCCGTGCCGGAGGCGGTCGGCCTGTCGTCCGAGCGGCTGGCGCGGGTCGGCGCCGCCGTCCAGGCCGACATCGACGCCGGCCGCATCCCGGGCGCGGTGGTCGCCGTCGCCCGGCGCGGCAAGCTCGCCTACTACGAGGCGTTCGGCTTCCGCGACAAGGCGGCCGGGGCGCCGATGGGCAAGGACGCCATCTTCCCGATCGCGTCGATGACCAAGCCAATGACCTCGGTCGCGGTGATGATGCTGAGCGAGGAAGGCCGGCTGTTCGCCAGCGACCCGATCGGCCGCTACCTGCCGCCGCTCGGCCGGATGCAGGTCGCGGTCCAGAAGAAGGGCGCGGACGGCCAGGACGTGGTCGAGACGGTGCCGGCGCGCCGGCCGGTGACGGTCCAGGACCTGCTGCGCCACACCTCGGGCATCGTCTATGGCGGGGCCGCCACCACGCCCGTGCATAAGCTCTATCCCCTGTCCTCGGGCTTCTCCGGCCGGACCATGACGACGGCGGAGTTCGTCGACAAGCTGGGCGGCCTGCCGCTCGTCCACCAGCCCGGCACGGTCTGGGAATACAGCCTGTCGGTCGACGTGCTGGGCGCGCTGGTCGAGGGCGTGTCGGGCAAGAGCCTGGGCGGCTTCCTGGCCGAGCGCGTCTGGGCGCCGCTCGGCATGGCCGACACCAGCTTCACCGTGCCGGCCGACAAGCATGGCCGGATCGCCCAGCCCCTGGCGACGGACCCGGACACCGGCCGCCCACCGATCACCCTCGACCTGACCAAACCCCTCAAGATGGAATGCGGCGGCGGCTGTGCCGCCTCCACCGCCGGCGACTATGTGCGCTTCGTGCAGATGCTGCTGAACCGCGGCACGCTCGACGGACGGCAGATCCTGTCGCCGAAGACGGTCGAGTACATGGCGGCCGACCAGCTGGGCGAGATCTCCACCGGCCGGCTGTCGGCCGGCTACGGCTTCGGGCTCGGCTTCGCGGTGCGCCGCAGCCAGGGGGTGGCCGGCCTGACCGGCTCGGTCGGCGACTACTACTGGAACGGCGCCTACGGCACCCTGTTCTGGATCGACCCGGCCGAGGACCTGGCGGTGGTCTTCATGGCGCACACTCCGGGCCCGGCCCGCCTCCATTACCGGAAGCTGCTGCCGACCCTGGTCAACCAGGCGATCGTCGACTGACGCCGCCAAGGCGCCGGTGGATTTCCCCCGGTCGGAGTGCTTGACTGGAGACGCGAAAAACGTCCCCGGGAGGACACTCCGACCATGAAGAAGCTCTACGGAAGCGTCGCGGCCCTGCTGCTGGCGGCCGCCCTGCCGCACCCGGCCGTGGCGGCCGACCCGCCCTTGCCGGTCGCGGTGCCGGAAGCGGTCGGCCTGTCGTCCGAGCGCCTGGCGCGCATCGCCCCGATCCTGCAGGCCGACATCGCCGCCGGCCGCATCCCGGGTGCCGTCGTCGCCATCGCCCGCCATGGCAAGCTCGCCTACTACGAGGCGTTCGGCTTCCGCGACAAGGAAGCCGGCACGGCGATGACCAGGGACACCATCTTCGCCATCGCCTCGATGACCAAGCCGATGACGTCGCTCGCCGTCATGATGCTGAACGAGGAGGGCAAGCTCTTCGTCAACGACCCGATCGGCCGCCACCTGCCGCCGCTGGGCAAGATGCCGGTCGCGGTCCAGAAGAAGGGGGCCGACGGCCAGGTCACCATCGAGACCGAGCCCGCCCGACGGGCCATGACCCTGCAGGACCTGCTGCGCCATACCTCGGGCATCACCTATGGCGGCCGCGGCACCACCCCGGTCCACAAGCTCTACCCGGCCTCGTCCGGCTACTCGTCCGCCAACTTCACCACCGCCGAGTTCGTCGACAAGCTCGGCACCCTGCCGCTGCTCCACCAGCCGGGCACGGTGTGGGACTACAGCCTGTCGGTCGACGTGCTGGGGGCGGTGGTCGAGAAGATCGCCGGCAAGAGCCTCGGCGGCTTCCTGGCGGAGCGGATCTGGAACCCGCTCGGCATGGCCGACACCAGCTTCACCATCCCGGCCGACAAGCATGCCCGCTTCGCCAAGGCCCTGCCCAACGACCCAGACACCGGGCGCCCGCAGTCGGTCCTCGACCTGACGAAGCCGCTGAAGATGGAATGCGGCGGCGGCTGCGCCGCCTCCACCGCCGGCGACTATATCCGCTTCGCCCAGATGCTGCTCGACCGCGGCCGCCTCGGCGAGCGGCAGATCGTGGCGCCGAAGACGATCGAGTTCATGACCGCCGACCATCTCGGCCCGTCGATCCAGAACAACGGCGCGCCCGGCTACGGCTTCGGCCTCGGCTTCGCCGTCCGGCGCGGCACCGGCGTCGCCGGCACGACCGGCTCCCCCGGCGACTACAACTGGGGCGGCGCCTACGGCACCTGGTTCTGGGTCGACCCCAGCGAGGACCTGACAGCCGTCTTCATGGCCCACGCCCCCGGCCCGACCCGGCTGCACTACCGCAAGCTGATGACGACGCTGGTCAACCAGGCGATTGTGGATTGATACGGCTGGGGTGGACGGCGTCTGGTTCGTCCGGGCGCCGGCCTGCCCGGCGGGTGATGTTGCATAGTGCCGGCAATTCCCGTGAATCTGCCGGCGATCCGCAGGTCCGTCGCGTCCTTGCGCTTCTGGAAGAACGCAAGTTGGTCCGTGCCGCCGAATACCGGCAGGCCGCCCTCGCCGTGGCAACGATGTCGCGCGTGAAAGGCGCCGGAGGTTGTGGTTGGGCCAGGAGCTGACTCCCGGAGTCAGCCAGAAATCGGACGTCCACAGCCATAGGACACGACGGGTGCTGATCACCGACAGCCCCGCCAGTCATCGGCCCTCCGCGCAACCATCCTGCAGCACAGGAGTTGCCTATTATACCTAATTTGCCTATATTACCCAGGGAGAACGAGTCATGAGCGCATTGAAGCGATCCCTTCTTCGGCGGGCGGCTCTGACCAGGGCGATCGAAAGCAAGGTCGAGCGCATGCCCTTGCAGGACCTCGTCGAACTGGCTTCGACGCTGAAGGTGGTCGTGCCGGCTGTCGCGAGGGCGATCCCTCGGCGAGAGCCGAAGCCAGTGTCGTCGTCGGCCTCTTCCGAAAGCCGCGTGCTGCTGGGCGATGGGGTCGGCCCGGTCGTCCCGGCGGCGGAGGGCGGCAGGCTTCTGGATGCGATCACCGTCGATCATGAAGCGGCCGACTGGGCCGAGAGCGAACTCGTCGGGGCGGGAACTTTGGTCCAGCGGCTCGGCATCGCGCGGGGCACCCTCGACAACTGGCGCAAGGCCGGAAAGGTCATCGCCTTGCGAAAGGGGTTGCGGAACTTCGTATATCCCGTCCGGCAGTTCGATCGGCGCCGGCCTGTAGAAGGCCTCGATGAGGTGGCCAAGCACTTCTCCTCCGCCGAAGAGGCGTGGGAATGGTTGGTCGCACCCAATCGGATGACGGACGGCAAGGCCCCGATCGACGCGCTGCATGCCGGCGATGTTCGTGGCGTCGTGAATGCGGCGGCGAGCGCCTTTGATTACGCGTGAAGCTCATTGCGTCCAAACTTCGTGGCCGGGTGATCACTGCGCATCTCTCGGACTGGCCGCGCATCCTGCCCACGAAGCACCGATCGACGCCGATCGGTGCCGGTTTCGGCTCGAGCCGTTACTCCAGTCCGGCCGACTCCTTCCGCGTGCTCTATGCGGCGGACAACTTCTCCACGGCGTTTGCAGAGGCCGTCGTGCGGGACCGTTTCGAGGGCAAGTCGCTGCGCTATCTCTACCGGCCTCACCTGGAGCAGGTGTGCCTGACTGCCATCAGTTCCAGCCGTGACCTAACGCTGCTCGATCTGCGGGGAGCGGCGGCCTACGAACTGGGCGTCGACACCGACGCAAGTCGTGCTCGCGACCACACCGTCGGCCAGACCTTCTCCCAGGCTGTCTACGATCAGATGGTGGACATCGACGCCATCCTGTTCGACTCGCGCCTGACCACCGGCGCCTGCGTCGCCATCTACGATCGCGCCTTTTCCGCGTTGTCGGCGACAACCCCGATCGGCCTGCTGCAGGCTGCATTGCTGCCGGCCGAGATCACCCGACTGGGGATCACGCTGCGCCGCCGACGGGGCTATACACCATGAACGGGCGAGCTCACCGCCCGCCGACCGCGACGATCCCCTCACACGCCCGCCCGGCCCTGCCGACCCTGCAGCCTCACGACGCGCTTCTCGGCTGGATTTTCGGCCGCCATGGAGGCCGGCCCGATAACGTTCGCGGACATGGTCGCGGACCCTGCCTCATACCGGCGATGACGGGCCGTCCAGCCCCCTACTCCGCGTCCACCGGGTCCGTCGCGCGGCCCGGCACGTCCTGGAACGGGGTGTGCGCGACGAGGCCGCGGCGGCGGATCGATTCCCAGCCCTCCTCGGGCGTGTCGACGATCTCGAACAGCCCCAGGTCGGCCTCGGCGATCATCCCCTGCTCGACCAGCGCCTCGAAGCGGATGATGCTGGTCCAGTAGTCGCGGCCGAACAGCACGACCGGCATCGGCGGGGCCTTGCCGGTCTGCTGCAGGGTCAGGATCTCGAACATCTCGTCCAGCGTGCCGAAGCCGCCGGGGAAGACGGCCAGCGCGTTGGCGCGCATCGCCAGGTGCATCTTGCGCATGGCGAAATAGTGGAACGAGAAGGTCAGCGAGGGCGTCGACCAGCGGTTCGGCTCCTGCTCGTGCGGCAGGCCGATGTTGAAGCCGATCGAGGGCGCGCCGACGTCGGCGGCGCCGCGGTTGGCCGCCTCCATGATGCCGGGGCCGCCGCCGGTCGCCACCACATTGTCGCGGATGCCGTCGGCGCGGTGGGTGAGCGCGCCGCCGCGCACCGACAGCAGCCGGGCGAAGGCGCGGGCGCGCTCGTACCACACCGACAGGCGGGCGTGGCGCTCGACCATCGCCCGGGCGGCCGCGTCGGGGGCGGCGGCCAGCAGCCCCTCGACCGCCTCCGGCGCGGGGATGCGGGCGCTGCCGAAGACGACCACGGTCGACCGCACGCCCCATTCGCGCAGCAGCAGGTCGGCCTTGTAGTACTCCATGGCGAAGCGCAGGCCGCGCAGTTCCTCGCGCAGCAGGAACTCGCGATCCTCCAGCGCCGGCAGGAAGCTGCGGGCATAGGGCGGCGGCGTCTTCGGGTCCATATCCGTCATGTTTCCGGGCCGGTCAGGCCTCCAGGGGTGCGTGCAGCCGCGTGCCGGGCACCAGCACCCCGCCGCGGTCGCCGATCTCGACCGAGCCGTAGCGCTCGGCGAAGGCGGGCGGCAACGGCCGCGCGCCCGGGCAGGCGAGCCACAGGCGCAGCAGGTGGCGCCGGCGCTCCGGCTCCGGCCAGTCGTCGAAGGCGGTGCGGTCGTGCAGCAGCGTGTGGTTGTGGACGAGCTGCACGTCGCCCGGGCGGAACTCCATGTGCAGGTGAAGGGCCGGGTCGTTGGCCAGGGCGTCGAACAGGTCGAGGGCTTCGACATGGGCCTGGGTCAGGCGCGGCGCATCGGGGAAGCGCTGGGCCGAATCGATGTACTGGCGCTGGTAGATCGCGGTCAGGTGGCCCTCGTGCCAGGAGAAGACGGGGATCGAGAAATAGGGCTTCATGCCGGCCGGCACCTCGCCCCGGCGGTCGGTGGCGATCGGCTCCAGCAGCAGGCGCAAGAGGTCGGGCCGGCGCCGGCGCATCTCGTTCCAGATGGTGGACGAGCTGACCAGCGTCGACAGCCCGCCCGCGCGCGCCGTCTTCAGGCACAGCAGCGCCACCACGTCGCACGAATCGGTGTGGTAGGTCTGGCGCTCGCTGGTCTGGTAGATGCGCACGTTGGGATCGTCGCTCTTCAGGCCGAGGTCGCGGACATGGCCCAGCACATGGCCGCGGGCGTTCTGCGAGCGGGCGCGGCCGAGATGGGCGCCGATGCCGAAGAAGGCGACGGCGGCCTCGCGCAGCGACCAGCGGTCGACCGGCAGGCCGCGCAGCAGGGCGAAGCCGCGGCCGTGCAGCACGTCGGCCAGGACCACGGCCAGGCGCGGCCCGAGCCCGGGCAGCGGGAAATCCTCGCGGCCGATGGCGGCGATGTCGGCGTCGGCCAGGCGGCGGACGGCGGCCTCGACCTCGTCCACCTCCGACGGGTCGAGCGTCACCAGCCAGTCGGCCCGGCGGGCCTGGTCGGGCCCGTACCAGGCGGCGGCACCCGCCTGCGGCGGCGGCAGGTCGCGGGCAGCGGCCGGGGCCGGATCGGGATGGTTCATGCGGGTCTGGCCTCCTGCTGTCGCGTCGCGATGGACGCGCCGATTGGATGCGTCACCGCCACGCGATAGGCTGTATATCTGAACCCCGTCCCATCCTGCCATCCCGCGAGCCCATCCATGTTCCGTCTCCTGCCGGCCCTCCTGGCAATGATCCTGGCCGGTTCAGCTTCGGCACAGAACCCCCCGCCCGCCCGTTTCGCCCCGGCCATCGTCTTCGACATCGGCGGCAAGCACGACAAGGGCTTCAACGAGGCCGGGCTGCAGGGGGCGGAGCGCTATCGCCGGGCGACCGGCACCGCCTATCGCGAGGTCGAGCTGACGCTCGAATCCGACCGCGCCCAGGTGCTGCGCCAGCTGGTCGAGGAGGGGGCGACCCTGGTCGTCAGCATGGGCTTCGCCCAGGTGGAAGCGGTGACGGCCGCCGCCCGCGCCTTCCCCAACGTGCGCTTCGCCATCATCGACGGCACGGTCGAGGCGCCGAACGTGCGCTCCTTCCGCTTCAAGGAGGAGGAGGGCTCGTTCCTGGCCGGGGTCCTGGCGGCCATGGCCAGCAAGACCGGCACCATCGGCTTCGTCGGCGGCATGGACGTGCCGGTGATCCGCACCTTCGCCTGCGGCTACGTCCAGGGGGCGCGGCACGCGGTGCCGCCGATCAAGGTCCTGCAGACGATGGTCGGCGCCACGCCGGCCGCCTGGCTGGACCCGGCGCGCGGCGCGGAGATCGCCCGCGAGCAGATGGAGGCCGGCGCCGACGTCGTCTTCGCCGCCGCCGGGGCGACCGGTTTCGGCGTGCTGCAGGAGCTGGCGGGGCGGCGCGCGCTCGGCATCGGCGTCGACAGCAACCAGAACCACCTGCATCCGGGCGCCGTCCTGACCTCCATGGTCAAGCGGGTCGACGTCGCCGTCCACCAGGCGCTGCGCAGTGCCGCCGACGGCACCTGGGCCGCCGGCACCACCGTGCTCGGCCTGAAGGAAGGCGGGGTCGGCGTCGTCATCGACGAGCACAACCGCCAGCTCATCACCCCGGCCCTGGAAGCCGCCATGAAGAAGGCGACCGACGATATCGTCGCCGGCCGCCTGGAAGTCGTCGACTACCGCAAGACGGGCAGCTGCCCCGTGGAATAAGGGCGGACGAGGCAAGGCAGGGCTCGCCGGCCACGCAATCGCCCATGCCGGCGCCCCTGTCCGGGCCCGCCGCGGCAGAATATTGGCATTGCGACTTAATCGCACAATGAACTAAGCAACCGGGATGCCGCACGCCGCGCCCCGCGCCCGATGACCGACGCCCTGCTGCGGACGCTGCTGAACGACTACCAGGCGCTCGCCGGTGCGATGGAGCGGCGAAACGCGGGCGAGCGCGATGCCGCGATCGAGCTGCTGCACGACATGTTCGTCAAGCTGGCCAGCGCCGAGCGGCCGCCGGCCCGGGTCGAGAACCCCGGCGGCTTCCTGTGGAAGATGCTGCGGAACTTCGCCGCCGACGGCCACCGCCGCCGCGCCGTGGAAGCGCGCCTGTTCGATCGCGACGGCCTGCCCGAGACGGCGGCCGACCCTGCCGACCCCGAGCGCATCCTGTCTGCGCGCCAGCGCCTGGCCGCGGTGCAGCAGGCGTTCGACGAGATGTCGCCGCGGGTCCGGCAGGTGTTCTGGCTGCGGCGGATCGAAGGGTGCAGCCAGGCGGACACCGCGGCCCGGCTGGGCATCTCGCCATCCGCCACGGAGAAGGCGATGACACGGGCGATGCTGCACCTGATGAACCGGCTGGCGGACCTCGAGCGGTGATCCCTGGCCCGGCGGCGACTGCTCGTCTACGAGTAGAGCCGTTCCGTCCTGGATGAGGGAAATGCGCATGGGGGTCGACCGTCCGCGGGACGCACGGCCGGACCAGCAGGCGCTGGAGGCCGCCGCCGCCTGGGCCGCCCGCGTCGGCGCGTCGGGCGACGACCCGGCGGTCCTGGCCGGCCTGCAGGCGTGGCGACGGGCCGACCCGCGCCATGACGCGGCATGGCGGCTGGCGGCCGAGGCCTGGGCACTGGGCGGGTCGGTCCGCCCCGCGCCGCGCGCCGTCGGTCGCCGCCGGGTCGTGCTGGGCGCGGCCGCGGCCGCGAGCGCGGCCGCCCTGGCCGTCGGCCTCGACCTGCCGGTCACGCTGCGCAGCGACCATCGCACCGCAATCGGCGAGCGCCGCAGCCTCGCCCTGGCCAACGGCCACACGCTGCACCTCAACACCGATACCGCCATCGCCCTGGCCGAGGGCGAGGTGCTGCGCGTCGACCTGCTCCGGGGCGAGGTGCTGGCCGAGGCGACCGACAGCCGCCACCCGCTGCAGCTGCGCTCGCCGGCCGTGTCGGCGGCGGTGGCCGGGGGCGCGGTCGCTCTGCGACTGGGCGGTGCGGCCGACGCGACGGTGACCGCCACCGCCGGGCGCATCGCGGCCTGGGTCCCCGCGCCGTCCAGGGCCGAGCGGATGCTGGGCGCCGGGCAGCAGGTGGATGTCGTCGCCGGCGCCTTCTCCTCCGCCCGGCCGGTCGCAGCCGAGACGGCGACCGCGTGGCGCCGGGGGCGCCTCGTCGTCCAGGACTGGCCGCTGGAGCGCCTCGTCGCCGAGCTCGACCGCTACCATCATGGCCGCATCTTCCTGCGCAGCGGCGCCGGCAGCGGCCGCCGGGTCGAGGGGGTGTTCGACATCGACGACCCCCTGAGCGCGATCCCCGTGCTCGAACGCGCATTCGGCCTGACGGCGACCCGCCTCACCCGCCTCGTCACCATCCTGCACGGCTGACCGTCGGCGGCGATGTCCGGATTCCGATACCCCACCCGTCATCTCCTGAGGGGCGCCTCGAAGAGACGACGCGCCGGTGGGGGAGCAAGAGCGGATGCAGGTTCGAAACGGCGGCCCCGGCGCGGGGCGGCAGGGAGCGTTGCTGGGCGCGGCCATTCTCGCCGTCGCGGCCGGTACCGGGGCCGCGCAAGCGCAACCCGCGCCGGCCGGGCGCGCGCAGTCGACGGCCCAGGGCGCGCAGGCGCCGCTGGTGGCGGCCGACTTCGCCATTCCGGCCGGACCGCTGGGCGACGCGCTGCGGCGGTTCGCGGCGGAAACCGGGCTGGTGCTGGCCTACGACCCGGACATGACCCGCGGTCTGCGCAGCCCCGGCCTCGCCGGGCGCGCCCGAACCGACGAGGGGCTCCAGCGCCTGCTTGCCGGGACGGGCCTGACCTATCGGCGGACCGGGCCGAACAGCGCCACGCTGGAGCGGCTGCCGGCGGCGACCGGCGCGGTCACGCTCGACCCGGTCACCATCCAGGGGCGGCTCGGCCCCCCCGCGACCGCCGCCATCGGCAACCTTCCGCCGGAGCACCCCGGCGGCCAGGTGGCGCGCGGCGGAACGGTCGGGCTGCTGGGCAGCCGCGACCTGATGGACACGCCCTTCAACCAGTCGAGCTACACCGCGAGGCTGATCGAGGACCAGCAGGCGCGCAGCCTGGCCGACGTCGTCCTCAACGACCCGTCGGTGCGGCCGACCAACCCCGCGACCGGCCATGCCGAGCAGTTCTCGATCCGGGGCTTCAACGTCGGCAACCACGACATCTCGTTCGGGGGGCTGTTCGGCGTGGCTCCGGCCTACTCCGTCAGTGCCGAACTGGCGGAGCGGGTCGAGGTCCTCAAGGGCCCCAACGCCCTTCTGTCGGGCATGGCGCCTTACGGCAGCGTCGGCGGCACCATCAACATCGTGCCGAAGCGGGCGGAGGACCATCCGATCACCAGGCTCACGACGAGCTACATCTCGGACGGCCTCTTCGGCGTCAACGTCGACCTGGGCCGTCGCTTCGGGCCGGAGCAGGCGTTCGGGGTCCGCGTGAACGCCTTCCATCGCGACGGCGACACCGCGGTCGACGACCAGTCGAAGCAGGAGGGGGCGGTGATCGCCGGGCTGGACTATCGCGGCGAACGCGTCCGGCTGTCCGCCGACCTCGCGCATCAGACGCGGCGCATCAACGCGCCGACGCTGCCGACCTACTTCGCCGCCGGGGCGTCGATTCCAAAGGCGCCGGACAACAAGGCGAACTGGTTCCAGCCCTGGAGCTGGACGGACAACCAGGACACGTTCGGCGTCGTGAAGGGCGAGTTCGACCTGTCACCCGACTGGACGCTGTTCGCGTCCGCCGGCGCCCGGGAATCCTACTACCAGACGCTGATCGCCTATCCCTTCAGCACCGATTCCAGCGGCGGCTTCACCGCGACCCCGGTGCAGTACGACTACAAGTACCGCACCAATACGCAGGAACTGGGCGTGCGCGGCCGCTTCACCACCGGCTTCGTCGAACATGCCGTGGTCGCGACCGCCGGACGCTTCCACGAAGGGATCGATTCGGCCTTCACCAATCCCGGCAGCGGGTTCGCGTCGAGCATCTATCAGCCGGCCGTGGTCCCGCGGCCCGTCACGCGCAGCCTCGACCGCCGCAAGACCAGCGAGAACGACCTGATGAGCCTGGCGGTCGCCGACGTCCTGTCGGCGCTGGACGGGCGGGTGCAGCTGACGCTCGGGCTGCGCCGGCAGCAGGTCGAGACCGACAATTTCAGCACCACGACCGGCGCCCTGACCTCGCGCTACGACAAGTCGGCCGTCACCCCGGCGGTCGGCATCCTCGTCAAGCCCTGGCAGGACGTATCGCTGTACGGCAACTACATCGAGGGGCTGCAGCGCGGCACGGTCGTCGGCCCGACCTACGCCAATGCCGGCCAGGTCCTGGCGCCGTTCGTCTCCAAGCAGGCGGAGGTCGGGGTGAAGGTGGACTGGGGCTCGGTCACGACCACACTCAGCGCCTTCCAGATCACCCAGCCGAGCGGCTCGGCGCCCAGCCCGACCGGGGTCTATTCCGCCGACGGCGAGCGCCGCAGCCGTGGGCTGGAGCTGAATGCCTTCGGCGAGGTGATGCCCGGCGTCCGCCTGCTGGGCGGCCTCATGCTGATCGACGGCGAGCAGACCCGGACCGCGGGCGGCACCTATGACGGCAACACCATCCCCGGCGTGCCGGAGGCGCGGATCGTCCTGGGCGGCGAGTGGGACATCCCCTTCCTCCAGGGGCTGACCCTGTCCGGCCGGGTGATCCACACCCGCTCGCAGTATGTCGACAACGCCAACACCCAGAGCATCCCCGCCTGGACGCGCCTCGACCTCGGCGCGCGCTACAGCATCGAGACCGCCAGCGTGCCGGTCACCATCCGCTTCAACGTCGAGAACGTGTTCGACCGCAGCTACTGGGAGACCTCGGACGGCTACAGCGCCTCGCCGGGGGCGCCGCGCACCTTCCTGCTGTCGACCGCCTTCAGCTTCTGACCGCGGGACGGGGGGCGGCCCGCAGCCGCCCCCCGGCTCCGCCTCAGGCCCGGGCCGCCGTTCCCGGCCCGTACAGCACGATCGCCCGCACCTCGATGCTCTCGCGCGGGCGGGCGTCGGGCGGGCTGGTCGGGTCTTCGAAGGCGGTGTGGGCGGTGAAGCGCGCCGGGCCGCCGGTCGCCGAATCGTAGCACTTGATCAGCAGCGCCTCGTCGGGCGCCAGCCGCGGGAAGTAGTACCAGCGGTGCTCCGGCCGGTGGCGAAAATGGTAGATCTCGCCGACCCGGTCCGGATAGACGAGGTCGGCCGTGACGAAATCCTCGGCCGCGAGCGAGCGCGCGTCGCAGAAGGCGAGCGGCGATTCCTCGACCGCGGCGCGGATCGGCCGCCACAGGTTGACGAGCGCGAAGCGCTGCCCGTCCAGCACCGCCGGGTCGATGCCGGCCGCCGCCAGCTCGGCGCGGGCGCGCTCCGGCCCCGAGCGCTCGGTGAAGTCGTTGTGGACGCGCTTGACCGGCTCCTTGACCTGGGCATCGACCGCCGCGCGGGCGCGCGAACGGACATTGTGATCGAAGGCGATCACCCGCTCCGCGCCGGTCGCCGCGCGCAGCGCCGCCTCGACCTCGGGATAATATTCGGCCCGCACCCGCGCCGGGTCGTCGAAGGCGGCGACCGCGCTCGGCTGGCGCAGCAGCGCGAAGCCCTGGCGGTCGAGCCCGAAGCGGTCGGCGATCGGGCGGGCATCGGCGATCGCCACCGGCCGGTCGAGATAGGTTCCGCTGTGCACCGGCACGCCGGGCGGCGGGGCGAAATTATAACGCACCGGCCGCTCCGACCCGTGAGCGAGGTAGGACAACGCTGCGGTAACCTGGCTCAGCCGGTCGATCTCAGTCTCTGCCGTCATGGCATCCTCCTGGCGGGAATCCCCGTTCCCTTCCTCGCGATATCGGCCGGCATGGATCGCCCGGCAAGCCGAGAAAGCCTAGGGGCGGGCGATACCGGCCTTTGAAGCCCGACCCCGACCCGTCTAGGGTCGGCGGCGAAGGGAGCCTGCCGATGAAGTTCCACACCCTGCTCGACCGCTACCGCGTCGACGACGGCAAGCGCTTCCGCCTGGCCGAGCGCGACCCGGGCGACTGCGCCGGCCTGTCGATCGAGAAGGCCGAGGCCAAGCGCATGCTGGCCGAGGGGGTGGAGCGGCTGTCGAAGCTGCAGGAGGTGCTCTACGCCCAGGACCGCTGGTCGGTGCTGACGATCTTCCAGGCGATGGACGCGGCCGGCAAGGACAGCGCCATCAAGCACGTCCTGTCCGGCATCAACCCGCAGGGCTGCCAGGTCCACGCCTTCAAGGCACCGAACCCGGAAGAGCTGGACCACGACTTCCTGTGGCGCACCACCCGCGCCCTGCCCGAGCGCGGCCGCATCGGCATCTTCAACCGCTCCTACTACGAGGAGGTGCTGGTCGTGCGGGTGCATCCCGAGCTGCTGCAGCGCCAGCAACTGCCGCCCGACCTGGTCAGCATGCGGATCTGGGGCCATCGCTTCGCCGCCATCCGCGCGCACGAGACGCATCTGGCGGAGAGCGGCTATCTCGTGCTCAAATTCTTCCTGCACCTGTCCCGGGAAGAGCAGCGCCGGCGCTTCCTGGCCCGCCTCTCCGACCCCGAGAAACTGTGGAAGTTCTCCCTCGGCGACGTCGAGGAGCGCAAGCACTGGGACGCCTACCAGGATGCCTACGAGGACGCGATCCGCGAGACGGCGGCCCCGCACGCGCCCTGGTTCGTCGTCCCGGCCGACCAGAAATGGTTCACCCGCCTCGTCGTCATGGCCGCCGTGGTCGACGGGCTGGAGAGCCTGAAGATGACCTATCCGACCGTCAGCGACACCACCCGCAAGGCCTACGAAGAAGCGCGCATTGCGCTCGAACAGGAGCGAGCCCCCCCATGACCGACGAGACCGACACCGCCCTGAAGCCCGAACTGGCGCGCGTCCCCTACCTCGACCGCGCCGACCTGGCGCCCGAGAACCAGGACCTGCTGAAGCGCAACATCAACCTCTACCGCACCCTGGCGCACAGCCCGAACGGCCTGCGCAAGTTCAGCGGGCTCGGCCAGTACATCCGCTTCGACAGCAAGCTCGACCCGCGCCTGCGCGAGCTGGCGATCCTCCAGGTCGGCTACCTCACCCGCTCGCGCTACGAATATTCCCACCACATCAAGATCGGCCGCGACTTCGGCGTCTCCGACGACGACATCCGCGGCATGATCGCCGAGACCGAGGGCCGCCCGTCCGGGCTGGAGCCGCTGGCCCGCACCGTGCTGCGGGCGGCGCGCGAGATGACGACCGACCTGGCGGCGTCCGACGCCACCTTCGCCGAACTGGCGGCCGCGCTGCCGACCGAGCACCTGACCGACCTCGTCATCATCATCGGCTTCTACAACGCCGTCGTCCGCATCCTGGAAACGATGCAGATCGGCGTCGAGGAGGGCTACCTGAAGTACCTGGAGGAGTTCCCGCTACCGCAGGATTGACGGCTCCGCTATACCCGGTTCGGCCTTGCGCGGCGGGCGCATGGCCGATACCGTTCTGTTGCAATGCAGCATCGATCCTGGTCCTCCGTGACTCCGCCCTGATCGCGGGCCGCCGGTCCGTCCTTCCCATCGGCCCCTGAAGCGCCGGCGGCCGTCCCTCGGGCCCGCACGGGCGCGGAGTCCTGCCTTCCATGTTCGCTTTCTCGACGCTCCGGGCCGAATGGCTCGGCAATATCCGCGCTGATCTGCTGGCCGGCCTGGTGGTCGCGCTGGCGCTGATCCCGGAGGCGATCGCCTTCTCGATCATCGCCGGCGTCGACCCGAAGGTCGGCCTCTATGCTTCCTTCTCGATCGCGGTCATCACGGCGATCGTCGGCGGCCGGCCGGGCATGATCTCGGCCGCGACCGCCGCCACCGCGGTGCTGATGGTGACGCTGGTGCGCGACCACGGGCTGCAGTACCTGCTGGCGGCGACCATCGTCGCGGGCGTGATCCAGGTCGGCTGCGGGCTGCTGCGCCTCGGCTACGTCATGCGCTTCGTCTCGCGCTCGGTCATGACCGGCTTCGTCAACGCGCTGGCCATCCTGATCTTCATGGCCCAGCTGCCGGAGCTGATCGGCGTGCCCTGGCTGACCTACGTCATGGTCGCGGGCGGGCTCGTCATCATCTACCTGATGCCGCGGCTGACCACGGCGGTCCCCTCGCCGCTGATCTGCATCGTGGTGCTGACGGCGATCGCGCTGACATTCGATTTCGACCTGCGGACGGTCGGCGACATGGGGCAACTGCCGTCGACCCTGCCGGTCTTCCTGCTGCCGGACGTGCCCTTCACCCTGGAGACGCTGCTGATCGTCCTGCCCTATTCGGCCGCGATCGCCGTGGTCGGGCTGCTCGAATCGCTGATGACGGCATCGATCGTCGACGAGCTGACGGACACGCCCAGCGACAAGAACCGCGAATGCGTCGGCCAGGGCGTCGCCAACTTCGCCACCGGCTTCATCGGCGGCATGGCCGGCTGCGCCATGATCGGCCAGTCGGTGATCAACGTGAAGTCCGGCGGCCGCGGCCGGCTATCGACCTTCGCGGCCGGCATCTTCCTCCTCATCCTCTGCGTCGTACTGGGCGAATGGGTCAAGCTGATCCCGATGGCCGCGCTCGTCGCCATCATGATCATGGTCTCCATCGGCACCTTCAGCTGGACCTCTGTCCGCAACCTGGCGACCCATCCGCGCAGCTCGTCGATCGTCATGCTGACGACCGTCATCGTGGTCGTCGCCACCCACAACCTGGCGATCGGGGTGCTGGCGGGCGTCCTGCTGTCCGGCATCTTCTTCGCCTGGAAGATCGCGCAGATCTTCAAGGTCAGCTCGACCGTCTCGCCGGATGGAACGGCCCGCGACTACCTCGTCGAAGGACAGCTCTTCTTCGCCTCGGCCGACGACTTCCTGGCGGCCTTCGACTTCAAGGAGGCCCTGGAACGCGTCACGATCGACGTGTCGCGCGCCCATATCTGGGATATATCGAGCGTTGCCGCGCTCGACACCGTGGTGCTCAAGTTCCGGCGCGAGGGCGCCGCGGTCACCATCGTCGGCCTCAACCAGGCGAGCGAGACCATCGTCGATCGCCTTGCCGTCCACGACAAGCCCGGGGCGCTCGATCGCCTCCTGGGCCACTAGCGGGGGAGCGCGCCATGACCGGAATCCTCGCGCTGATCGACGGGTCGATCTATTCGCAGAGCGTCTGCGACCATGCGGCGTGGGCCGCGCGGCGGCTCAATGCCGGCGTCTCTCTGCTGCACGTGCTCGGCCGCCGCGATGTCTCGAGCACGCCCGTCGACCTCAGCGGCACCCTCGACGTCGAAGGCCGGAACACGCTGCTGGCCGAACTGGCCGACCTGGACGAGCAGAAGGCGAAGCTGGCGCAGAAGCGCGGGCGCCTGATCCTCGACCAGGCGAGGGCCCGGCTCGCGGCGGCCGGCCTGGACGGCGTGGCGACGAAGCTGCGCCATGGCGACCTCGTCGACACGGTGCTTGAGTGCGAGGCGGATGCGAGCCTCGTGGTCCTCGGAAAGCGGGGCGAGGCGGCCGACTTCGCGAAGCTCCATCTCGGCTCGAACCTCGAGCGCGTCGTCCGATCCAGCCGCAAGCCGGTGCTGGTCGCCTCCCGCGCCTTTGCCCCGATACGGCGATTCCTCGTCGCCTTCGACGGTGGCGTCAGCGCCATGAAGGCGGTCGACCACATCGCCCGCAGCCCGCTCTTCTCGGGCCTCGAATGCGATCTGGTGACCGTGGGCGCCGATACCGCGGAGAGCCGCAAGCGCCTGGACGATGCGGCGATGCTCCTGCGCGCCGGCGGCCATGTCGTGAAAGCGGAGATCGAGCCCGGCCAGGCGGACCGGGTCATCGCCCGCAGGGTCGAGGCCGCGGGGGTGGATCTGCTGGTCATGGGCGCCTACGGCCATTCCCGGATCCGCAACCTGATCATCGGCTCGACGACCACCGAGATGATCCGGTCCTGCCGGATCCCGATCATGCTGTTCCGGTAGGTCGGTCCGGCTCCCCGTCCCTACGCCCCGGCGAAGCGCACGCAGGCGACCGGCGGCAGGCGGGCATCCGGGGCGGCCCAGGATTCGCCGCCATCCTCGGAGACCCACAGGCCGCCCGAGGTGGAGCCGAAGGCGAGCCGCCGGCCGTCCGGGTCGACCGACAGGCCATGGCGCCACACCAGGTCGTAGGCGTGGCGCTGCGGCAGGCCCTGGCGCAGGATCTCGAAGCTGCGGCCGCCATCCCGGGTGCGGGCGACCACCACCTGGCCGTCGACCGGGAAGCGCCGCTCGTCCTTGGCCGAGGGCACGAACCAGGCGGTGTCCGGGTCGTGCGGGTGGGCTGCGACGGCGAAGCCGAACTTGGACGGGCGGATCGCCGCCAGCTCGCGCCAGTTGGCGCCGGCATCCTCGGAGCGGAAGACGCCGTTGTGGTGCTGGCACCACATGACCTCGGGCCGGGCGGCGCAATGGGCGATCTGGTGGATGTCCTGGGAGATCGGGTCGCCCTCCTGCCCGGGCGGCATGTACTCGTTGTACATGCCCTGGTTGATCAGGCTCCAGGTCGCCCCGGTGTCGGTGGTGGCCCAGATGCCGGCGGTCGACACGCCGAGCCGGATGTCGGCCGGGTTGCGCGGGTCGACCAGCACGGCGCTGATGCCCGGCTGCTCGCCGCCCGCGACCCCCATCCAACGGCGCCGGTCGGGCATCCGCCACAGGGGCTCGTTGAGCTGCCAGGTCTCGCCGTCGTCGTCGGAGCGGAACAGGCCGCCCGGCATGGTCCCGGCCCAGATGCGGCCCGGCACCCCGCCCGGCTGCAGGGCCCAGATGCGGCCGAGCGACCAGGGATGGGGATCGTCGGCCGCGTCCTCGGGCTTGGGCGGGAAGGCCGGCGCGGCCAGCTCCCGCCATTCGCCCGCGGGCGACCGCCGCCACAGCTTGGCCCCGAAATGGCCGAGGTCGAGCGCGGCCAGCAGCGCGCCGTCGGCCGATTGCAGCACCGCCGACACCGGGTCGCCCAGGAAATGGGTCGAGACGATGTCCCAGCCGCCGGGCCCCCGCTCCAGCTCGAACAGGCCCTTGCGGGTCCCGACATGCAGGCGATCGCTCATGGGTTCCTCCATCCGCCACCCGCCGTCAGCCACCTGACAGGGCCTGAAAGACATGGATCTCGTCGTCGGCCGCGACCGGGTCGGTCAGGCGGTCGCGGTCCCGCACCAGCTGGCCGTTCACGAAGACGGCGACGTGACGGCGCAGCGCGCCCTGGTCATCCAGGACATAGCCGCGCAGGGCCGGCCGCTCGGCGAAGACCGCGTCCAGCGCGGCACCCAGCGTCGCCCCCTCGACCGCCACCGTCGGGGCGGCCAGGAAGCGTTCGAGCGCGCGGGTGAAGGATACGGTCGGCATGCGGCTGTCCTGTTGCTATTTACGTTGATATCAACGTAAATGGGCCATGTCAAACTCCGATGCCCTGTCCCACTCGGTCGCCCTGGAGGTGCGCGACGCCTGCCTGTGCCTGCATGTGCAGCGCGCGGCCCGCGCGCTCGCCCGGCGCTTCGACGAGGCGTTCCGGCCGGTCGGGCTGACGCACGGGCAGTTCTCGCTGCTGATGGCCCTGAACCGGCCGGAGCCGGGGACGATGGCCCGGATCTCCCGCCTGCTGGCGATGGACCGCACGACCTTGACCGCCAACCTGAAGCCGCTGGAGCGCCGCGGCCTGGTGGCGCTGTCCGTCGACGAGACCGACCGGCGCAGCCGCCGCATGACGCTGACCGACGACGGCCGCGCCCTCCTGGCCCGGGCCCTGCCGATCTGGCGGGCGACCCATGCCGAGGTCGAGCGCGGGATCGCCCCGGCCGACCCCGACGCCCTGCGCGCGGCGCTGGTGGCGCTGGGCTAGGTCGGAGCCGGGACATCGGCAAAAGCGCCCCTCGACCAGGCTCGGGGTGAGGTATTTTCCTTCTGCCACCAGCGCGTCTGCAAATGGAGAGGCCCCCTCATCCCGAGCACGGGATCGCGCCGGCCGACCCCGATGCCCTGCGCGGGGCGCTGGTGGCGCTGGGCTAGGTCGAGGCCGGGACATCGGCAAAAGCGCCCCTCGACCAGGCTCGGGGTGAGGTATTTTCTTTCTGCCACCAGCGCGTCTGCAAATGGAGAGGCCCCTCATCCCGAGCGAAGTCGAGGGACGCGGCCTTATGGAGCAAACACACCTTCCCCCATATCGTTCTGCGCCAGGGAGTTAGCTAGACTCCGGGCATGGGAGATACCTTTGCGCTGAGCGCGCTGGACCGGAAGCGGAACGAGATCGCGCGGGCGATCGACGAGGCGGAGACGCGGCTGGAGTTCCTGCGCGCCAGCCTCATCCACCTGGACGCGGTAGTCGGTCTGTTCGATCGCGAGCGGGATGCACCCGGCACGGAACCAGTGCTGGGCCGGCCCGATGCCCGCTACTTCCAGCGGGGCGAGCTGTCCCGGCTTGTCATGGAGGCGATGCGCCTCAACCCTGGCGCAGCGCCGATTGTCGTTGCGCGGATCGTCATGGAGCAGCGCGGCGTTGGCTCGACCGACCGGGTGGCCATCTATCTCGTCCGCAAGAGCGTGGGGCGGATCATGCGGATGGTGCGCAAGCGGCTGGCGGGATAGGACTACCAACCACAAGGGAACGTTTGCAGAACATTCACAGTTAGTGTATATGATTCGGTTGGTCGCCAACAGGAGGGCGGGTCATGGTCGCCCACGCTAAGGCTGTAGCTAATGAGTTCTTGCGCCTAGCCAGTGAGGCCGGGCAGGGCATAGACCCACTGCAGATGCAGAAGCTTCTCTACCTGGCGCAAGGTTGGTGCCTCGGTTTGACCGGAGAAAAGCTGTTCCGCGAGTCGATCGAGGCGTGGCAGTATGGCCCTGTTGTCCCTGAAATTTATCACGCGCTGAAGCACTACGGCGACCGTCCAATAAAGAAGCCGCTGGTTACATTCGACGAAGAGCGTGGGGACGTTGTACCCGCCTCGTACCAATTTGATGACTATCTCAAGGAAGTCATTAAGAACGTTTGGGGCGCCTACGGCGGTATGTCCGGCCCGCAGTTGGTGCGGCTGACGCACGAGAGGGGCGCGCCATGGGATAAGGCGCGGCGCGCCAGTAGAGACGAGGAAAACGCCCGGATAGCGACGCTAGATATGTTGGCGTGGTTCGATGGCGAGGCGGAACGTGCTCGCGGTGTAAACGACGGCAATGGCACCTCGTAAGGACCCGTCTGTCATTGGGAAGACGAAGGCCGGCGCGCAGGCGCCGACTCCCGACGACAAACGAATATCTGATCAAGAGAAGGACGCGGCACGGAAGGACGGTCTGGTCGCCGCCCAAGAAGTGCCGACCTTGCTTGGGCGTTTCGGGACCATAGAAGAGATGCAAAATGTCGCGGCGATAGTCGTGGTCGTCGGTGGGTTCTTTGGTTTGGTACTTATGATGCTATTGAGCGACCCGGAGTGGAAAAGGCCCGCATGGACGGTCTTGGTTGCCGCCTTTAGTTCCGCAGTAGCCCTCGTCTTCTCGAGGAGGCGGCGGTCCAAATAGTCACCGCACCGCCCGCTGCCAGTACCCCGCCCAAACCCGCGACACCGGCCGATTGAGCGCCCCGGCGGCGATCATCGTGAACTGCTCGCCGTTCGAGCGACGGCTGTAGTCTTCGCGCCACGCCATTTCGCCGGCATAGCAGGCCAGATACTGGCTGCTGAGGTGGTGGTGCTGGCCCCACTCGGCGCGGCGCAGCCGGGAGAAGTAGCTTTCCGCCTGATTGGTGCAGGCGCCATCATCGGAGAACGCGACCGAGTGGTTGATCCGCTTCGCCGCATAGACGGCGTGGAGGTCATCCCAGGACGACGCCTCGTCGGCCATGATGGTCGAGCCACGGGCGACGCGGTCCAGGATCGTCGGGACGGCCTGGCCCTCGTGGCGGTAGACGCCAGTGATGGTCCGGCCGCCGCGCTCGCGCATCACGACGACGACGCGGCGCTTGCCGGTCTGGTTCACCAGCAGCCGGCGGTCCTTGCGATCGGCCTTCCGGTTCTCCTGGCGGACGGTGCCGCCGAAGTAGGCGCCATCGACCTCCACAACCCCAGACAGCATCAGCTCGTCCTGCTCGGCCATCATCGCCTCGCGCAGCTTGTGCGCCAGGACAAACGCCGACTTGTAGGAGACGTCGAGATCCCGGCCTAGCTGGAGGGCGGAGATACCCTTGACCGCGTTCACGAAGATCGCGATGGCGAGCAGGTAATCCCGGATCGGCAGCTTGCGCGAGGCGAACAGCGTGCCCGAGGTCACGGAGAACTGCTTGCCGCAGCCCTTGCACTTGAAGATCGGCCGCGTCGCGTACTCGTAGCAGGTCGTGCAGCCGCAGGACGGGCACACCGGGTTGCCGTCATTGTTGGCCCAGCGCAGCGCCCGGAAGGTCTGGGCGGCTTCCTCGTGGCTCATCCGCGCGACCTTCGTGACGCTGAGCGTCCGGGCCTTGGCAGAGAGGAGGAAGTGCTGGGGCATTGGTAATCACCAAATACGATGTTGTTACATCGAATATGATGATTATCGGCCTCGTTGTCAGTGGCATTTACATCGAATATGATGACCTTCACCGCAGAAACGGGGATCATCATGGCCGACGACGAGTGGGGCGCCCGCGTGAAGGGCATCCTGAAGGCGGAGCTGAAGCGCCGGAACATGGGGTATCGCGAGTTGGCCGAGAAGTTGGCCGCGCTCGGCGTCCAGGAGTCCGAGCGGAACATCGCAAACAAGATCAGCCGGGGCGGCTTCTCGGCAGTGTTCTTCGTGCAGTGTCTTGTGGCGATCGGCGCCCAAGTCGTCAGATTTGACGGGGATTAGATAATATCCGCAAAGTCTTTTAGTTTGGAATGCCGTTCCGGCAGCCTAGATATTTTCTCGTACCGAATCTCCGTGATGCTGGAGACCATGGTATTAGCTGCTGATCGCGCCTTTCTGTAGTCATTTAGAGCAAAAATGACGTCGGACGACAGTGCTCCGCCTGCTGCCAGATTTCTAACGCTTGCCTCAGCCGCGGCCTGATGAAAGTTAATGCTCGATTTTATCTCAGGCATAGCAGCGCAATTACTTAGGCGAGAAAAGCAGATCCGGACAAATTTATCACACTCGATGGCTTTTGACCGCAGGTCGGCTATAGGAACATTTCCATCATGCTCGCTATCGCTATGGGGAGCGATAGATAGAAGCGCATCTATCGTGCGGATAATTGCAAGATCGATAACTGCCTCCTGCATGATGAGCATAGCTCGCCCAAAATTGGTTATCTTCGCCTGCTTATTGATGGCGTCGTTCGTCATATCTTGACGTAACGAAGCGTTGGCCGACATCGCGCGCTCAATCTGATCCAGGACGTCCGGTGTGCCGGCAGCCGCAGGGGGCGCTGAGGGAGACGCAACGGTCGCCGCCTGTCGGCGGAAAAACAGAAGGGTGCGAACCGCCGCGGCCGCCACAAGCCCGATGACGAGCGCGACGGGCAGCGACAGGCCGTCAAGCCAGGACCATCCGCTGATTAGCGCTGTGGTCACCAATTCGCGCCATCGCTGAAGCTGGGGATATTGGACTTCGAGCGAGTTCCACATCTCCAGGCGCGTGACGAGCCAGTCGACGACCGGCAACCGCTTGAACCATCCCATCCCCCGATCATAGCCACGACTCCTCGCGGGAGTCGCGCGCCGGTTGCGTGGCTGCTACCGTCGCGGGATGACGCGACGATGGTGGATAGCTCTCGGGCTGGTGGCCTTGGTCGCCGCACCCGCTGTTGTCTGGGCAGACTCATGGCTGCGCGGCCTGGAGGCCAAACATTGCCAACTGCATGTTCCCGAGCCCGAACAGCAGAAAGAAGGCCGCCCAGCTAAGTCCGCACCAGAGGAGGCCGTAGCCGAACAGCCTCCGCTCGGTAGTGCCGCGGTCGTCCCAGGCCATTCCCAGGCCATGATATCCGGCGACGTAGAGGCACCCGACGAAGCCCGCCAGGCAAAAGGCCGCGAGGAACGGCGGCAAATAGCGGACCTTGTCGCCCAGCAGGTCATGGGTTGTGCGGCCATATGGATGGCCGTGTTCACCGCCTTCCAGGTAATCATTGGAGGCGTCGGCCTGTTTGCCTTGTTCCGCACGCTGCGGCTCACTCGGGATTCCGTAGAGAAGGCTGGTGTCTCTGCCGAGGCTAGCGAACGCGCGGCCGCTGCTGCCATCGATGCCGTTTCGATCGCAAGGGACACTGCTGAACGCCAGCTCCGCGCCTACGTCTCGTGCACCAAGGCGCGCCTTGTCGATTTCACTGCTGGGACTGAACCATATGCGATGCTCACGTTCCGAAATGCTGGAAGCACCCCGGCGCAAAGCATCACTGTTATGTGTCACATCTACTTCCGGCCGCATCCCCCGCACTACGGCGATGTGATCATCCGCGCGCCCGGACGCGAAACGAGTATCAGCCTGGGGCCCTCGCAAGAGGTCGAAATCAAGGACGGCGCCCTGCACGGGGTCGGCGGGCCGCGACTGCCGCGGATCGACTTGGACGAGGAGCGGCAACTTAGAGCCGGCAACATGGCCTTCTATATCCATGTCGACTTGCGCTACCGCGACATATTCGGAACCCGCAACACCGTCGAACAGCGGTTCATGTTCACGCGCGATTGCTTGCGGCGCGCCGATGGCGAGGCCGACGTATGCCCCTATGGTAACCAGCATTGCTATGGGCTGGCGCCATCGGCCGAGCCGCCCGCTAACCCCGTGATCCCGGCCGTTGGTGTGTTTGCTCCATAAGGCCGGAGGGACGCTATGACCGGTGTGCCGGCCCCCTCACGGCAGCGGGATGAACTCCTGGTCGTCCAGGTCCGGCAGCTTCATGCGGCCGGCGCGCCAGTCGGCCTTGGCCTGCTCGATCCGCTCCTTGGACGAGGAGACGAAGTTCCATTCGATGAAGCGCTCGCCGACCGGGGCGCCGCCGATCGCCATGACGACGGCAGGCCGGGTCGCGGTGACGGTGGCGGCGACGCCGGGGGTCAGCACCGCCATCTGGCCGGCCTGGACCGCCTGTCCGCCGACCTCCACCTCGCCCGAGACGACATAGACCGCGCGCTCGGCATGGTCGGTCGGCAGCGCGGCGGTGGCGCCGGCATCGAGCGTCCAGTGGATGTAGAAGAGCGGCGAGTTGGTCTTCACGGCCGAGCGCAGGCCGAGCGCCTCGCCCGCGATCAGGCGGCCGCGCACCCCGCCCTCGGCGAAGGTCGGCAGCGCCTCCTGGTCGTAGTGGAAGAAGCCGGGATCGGTCTCCTCGTCCTCCCGCGGCAGCGCCACCCAGGCCTGGATGCCGTGCAGCGGCCCGCCCTCGGCGCGCGCCTTCTCGAAGCGCTCGGAATGGGTGATGCCGCGGCCGGCGGTCATCCAGTTGACCTCGCCCGGACGGATCGCCTCCTCGGAGCCGACGCTGTCGCGGTGCATGATCTCGCCCTCGAACAGGTAGGTCACCGTCGACAGGCCGATATGCGGGTGCGGGCGCACGTCCATGCTGCGCGGCACCCCGGGGGCGAAGTCGGCCGGGCCCATCTGGTCGAAGAACACGAACGGCCCGACCATGCGCCGCCTGGCGAACGGCAGCACCCGGCCGACCTCGAAGCCGCCGCCGATGTCGCGGCGCCGCTGGTCGATGACGATCTCGATCATGCCGTTCCCCTTCCTCTGGCCCAAGGTCGGGAAAGTCGCCGCGAACGGCCCCGGCGTCTACCGCGGAATCGTTCAGACCGAGCAGTAGCGGTCGCGTAGCTCGCTGTCGGCCAGCATCGCGGCGGCCGTGCCGTGGTGCACCACCACCCCCTGGTCCATGACGTAGACCCGCGAGGAGAGCGCCAGCGCCAGCTCGACGTTCTGCTCCACCAGCAGGATGGTGGTGCCGGCGTCGCGCATGCGCCGGAACTGCTCGAACATCTCGTCGACCAGGATCGGCATGATGCCCTCCGACGGCTCGTCGAGCAGGATCATCTTGGGCTCGGCCATGAGCGCGCGGGCGATCGCCAGCATCTGCTGCTCGCCGCCCGACATGGTGATGGCGTCCTGCTTCAGCCGCTGCTTCAGGCGCGGGAAGGTTTCGGCGATGCGCTCGATCATCGCCGCCTCGCGGGCGCGGTTGCCGGCGGCGATGATGCCGAGGCGCAGGTTCTCCTCCACCGTCAGGCCGGGGACGATGCGCCGCTCCTCCGGCACGTAGGCCAGGCCGCGGTGGAAGCGGCGGTGGGCGGGCTCGGCCAGGATCTCCGCCCCGTCGAACTGCACCGATCCGGTCCGCCGCCCGACCAGGCCCATGATCGACTTCAAGGTGGTGGTCTTGCCGGCGCCGTTGCGGCCGATCAGGGTCACGATCTCGCCGCGGCCGACCTCCAGCCCCACCCCCTGGAGGATGTGGGAATGGCCGTACCAGGCGTTGAGGTCGGCGACGCGGAGCATCAATGGGCACCTTGCCCGAGATAGACGCGCCGCACCTCGTCGTTGGCGCGGATGTCGTCGGGCGTGCCCTCGGCCAGCAGCTCGCCATGGTGGAGGACGATCAGGCGCTGGCAGAGCCCCATCACCAGCTTCATCTTGTGCTCGACCAGGATCACCGTGCGCTCCGCCGCCAGCCGCTCGATCAGGCCCATCATCTCGCGCGTCTCCTCCGGGCTCATGCCGGCGGTCGGCTCGTCGAGCAACAGCAGCTTCGGCCGGCAGGCGAGCGCCATCGCCACCTCCAGGCTGCGCTGCTCGCCATGGGCCAGCTCGCGCGCCCGGCGCAGGCGGCGATCGCCGAGGCCGACCGACGCCAGCAGCCGGTCCGCCTCGTCGTAGAGCTCCGGGAAGGCGCGCCGGTGGCGGAAGAGCTCGAACCGGCGGTGCACCGCCTGGATCGCCACCCGCACGTTCTCCTGCGCGGTCAGCTCGGGGAAGACGTTGGTGATCTGGAACGACTTGGCGATGCCGGCCCGCGCGAAGCTGTGCGGCCGGGCCCGCGACAGGTCCCGCCCCTCGAACAGGATGCGGCCGGTCGACGGCGGGAAGGCGCCGGACAGCACGTTGAAATAGGTGCTCTTGCCGGCACCGTTGGGGCCGATGATGGCTGTCAGCTTGCCACGCCGGAACTCCACGCTGACGTCGCGCAGCGCCTGGAAGCCGCCGAAATTCTTGCCGACCCCCTCGGTCGCCAGGATCACGTCCGATGCGGCGGTCATCGCGGGCCGAACCGGTCGAGCAGCGAGCCCCAGATGCCACGCGGGAAGAACAGCACGAACAGGATGAAGACGATGCCGACATAGAGCTGCCAGTGCTGGGTCAGCACCGACAGCACGTCCTGCAGCAGCAGGAAGGTGGCCGCGCCCACGAAGGGGCCGAAGAAGGTACCCATGCCGCCCAGCAGCGCCATCATCACCACCTGGCCCGAGGTGGTGTAGTGCAAGGTCTCGATCGGCACGATCGACAGGTGCAGCGCGTTCAGCGCGCCGGCCAGGCCGCAGAAGGCGCCGGAGATGACGAAGGCGACCAGCTTGGTCGCGGCCACGTCGTAGCCGCAGGCGCGCGCCCGGTTCTCGTTCTCGCGCACCGCCTCCAGCACCGCGCCGAAGGGCGAGGCGAGCAGGCGCGAGAAGAGCCAGATGGCGACGCCGACGAAGGCCAGCAGGACGTAGTACTTGACGGTCGGGTTCAGGAACGAGAGCTGGAAGCCGAAGACGCCGATGGTCTGCAGGTTGACCCCGCGCAGCCCGTTCTCGCCGCCGGTCAGCGGCTCCATCTGGTAGAAGGCGTAGTAGACGCACATCGACAAGGCCAGCGTCACCATCGCGAAGTAGATGCCGCGGGTGCGGATGGCGAGGAAGCCGATCACCGCGGCGACCAGCGTCGCCAGCGCCGTGCCGATCAGGATCGCGCCGAACCAGCCGACCCCGAAATGCACGAGCGCGATACCGCAGCCATAGGCGCCGCTGCCGAGGAAGGCCGCGTGCCCGAAGGAGAGCAGGCCCGTGTAGCCGAACAGCAGGTTGAAGCCGAGCGCATAGAGGCCCAGCACCAGGATGTTCGCCGCCAGCGCCTCGTAGGGCACGATCAGCGGGAAGAGGACGAGGAAGCCGAGCGTCGCCGCGACGCGGTGCCGGGCGACATGGCCGAGCCAGCGCCGGGCGGTCGATTGCGGGGGATCGAGGACGGTCATTGCCCTTCCCTCAGCCCATCAGCCCGGCGCGGCCCATCAGGCCGCGCGGCCGGACCAGCAGGACCAGCGCCATCAGGGCGAAGATCGAGACCTTGGCCATCTCCGGCGCGAAGAGCGAGGTCATCGCCACCACGACCCCGACCAGCAGGCCGGCGATCACCGCCCCCACCAGCGAGCCCATGCCGCCGACCACGGTGACGACGAACGCCTCCGCCAGGATCGGCACCCCCATCTCGGGCGCCACCCCCTGCAGCGGGGCCGCCAGCACCCCGGACAGGCCGGCGATGCCGGTGCCGATGCCGAACACCACCAGCCAGATCTTCGACACGTCGATGCCCAGCACCCGCACGATCTCCGGGTCGCGGGCGCCGGCCCGGATGACCAGGCCGAAGGCGGTGCGCTCGATGAACAGCCACAGCGCCAGCACCACGACCGCGGTCGCCGCGATCAGGAACAGGCGGTAGAGCGGGAAGTAGCCGATGCCGATGTCGACCGCGCCCTGCAGCATCTCCGGCGGCGAGAAAGGCAGGCCGTTCAGCCCGAACAGGATGCGCACCACCTCGATGAACACGTAGGACAGGCCGAAGGTCAGCAGCAGAGGGTAGTCGATGCCGCGGCCATAGAGCGGCCGCACCAGGAAGCGCTCGACGACGAGCCCGATGCCGCCCACCGCCAGCGGCACCACCACGAGGCTGACCAGGAAATTCCCGGTCAGCCCGTAGAGGAACACGCCCATGTAGGCCCCGACCATGAAGAAGGCGCCATGGGCGAAGTTGACCACCGTCAGCATGCCGAAGATGAGCGACAGCCCGATCGCCAGCAGCACATAGACGGCCCCCAGCGCCAGCCCGGTGACGAGCTGCATCGCCAGCAGCTCCGGCGGGAAGGCCATCATCGATCGGACCGCTGTCCCACGTCCCCGTCCCGCCTCAGGCCTTGTGGCCCATTTCCGCGCAGGTGCGCAGCTTCGCCTCGTCCGGCTCCTCGACCGCGGCGATCGAGAAGACGTCGTCGGCGTTCTTCATGTCCTTGTGCTTGCTCTCCAGGATCAGCACCGACTGCACCGACTGGTGGTCGCAGCCGCGGTAGTATTGCGGGCCCTTGTACCAGTCGTACTTCAGGGCGCGCATCGCCTCGATCACCCGGTCGGTGTCGGTCGACCGGGCGGCGGCGACCGCGGCCAGCACCGAGCGGACACCGGCATAGCCGAGCGCACCATAGTCGGACGGCACCGCGCCGCCGTTGGCCGCGCGGAAGGCGTCGTTGAAGGCCTTGGCCGAGGCGACCTTGTCCTCCAGGCGCCAGTAGTAGGAGCTGCCGCCGACCACGCCCTCGAAGCTGTCGCCGCCCGCCTTGCGCGCGGTGAACAGCAGCACCGGGGCCACCAGCTTGGTCGTGCGCTTCAGGCCGAACTCCGTCGCCTGCTTGATCGACACCACCTGGTCGCGGCCGAAGTTGCACAGCACCAGCACGTCCGGCTTCAGCGCCTGGATGCGCGGCAGGAAGGCCGAGTAGTCCGACGCGCCGATCGGGTGGCGGACGTCGGCCAGCACCTCGATGCCCATCCCCTCGCCCGCGCGCTTGAAGCCGCGCACCATCTCGTGCCCATAGGCATAGTCGGCGGTGAGGAAGGCGACCTTCTTGCCGAACTTCGAGAAGGCGTAGCGGCCGACGGCACCGGCCGTGATGTGCGGGTTGAGGGCCTCGTGGAAGGTGTATTTCGACCAGTCCTTGGCCTCGTTGATCGCGTCCGACTGGCTGATCGAGTTGAAGATGACGCCGCGCTCCTTGGCGACGTTGTTGATCGACAGCTGGACCGCGGCCGACAGCGAGCCGACCAGGAAGTTGACCTTGTCCTTCTCGATCAGCTCCAGCGTCCGGGTCGCGGCCTCGCCGGGGTTGAGGCGGTCGTCGCGGACCAGCAGCTCGGCCATGCGGCCCTCGAAGCCGCCGGCATCGTTGAACTGCTTGACGGCGATCTGGGCCGCCTTCACCTGGTCGTTCGCCTCGGTTCCGAACGGGCCGGTCAGCGGCACCGGGAAGCCGATCTTGATCGGCGCGGCCTGGGCGCGCGCGACATTGAAGAGCGAGGGGCCCGCCGCCGCGACGGCGGCCGCCCCGCCCAGGGTCTTCAGGATGGTGCGCCGGCTGGTGGGCATTGCCTTCTGGATCATGTCCCGTCCTCCTCCCGCATGGTTTCTTCGTTCAGACCCGGCCGAGCGCCCGCAGGATCACCTCGGGGCTGGCCGGCTGGCTCGTCACCCGGGCGCCGAGCGGGCGCAGGGCGTCGTTGATGGCGTTGATGACGGCGGCCGGTGCGCCGGCCGTGCCCGCCTCGCCCGCGCCCTTGGCGCCGATCTCCGACGAGAGGGTGGGCGAGACGACGTGGGCGACCGCGATGTCCGGCATCTCGGCCGCCATCGGCACCAGGTAGTCGGCCATGGTGGCGTTGAGGAACTGGCCGGTCCGGTCGTAGCGGCATTCCTCGAACAGGGCGGCACCGATGCCCTGGACGATGCCGCCCCTGATCTGCTCATCGACCAGCTGCGGGTTCAGCACCGTGCCGCAATCCTCCACGCACCAGTGGCGCAGCAGGCGCACGAAGCCGGTGTCGGGGTCGACCTCGACCCAGGCCGCCTGGACGCCGTTGGTGAAGGCGAAAGGGTAGTCCTTGGGCACATAGTGCCGGGTGACGACGAATTCCGGCTGCAGGCCGGGCGGCAGCGTGTCGGGGCGGAAATAGGCGATGCGGCCGAGCTCGGCGAGCGGCATCCGCTCGGTGCCCGTGGCCGCGTCGACGACCCGCCCGCCGCGCAGGTCGAGGCTGGCCGGGTCCGCCTGGAGGATGGCGCCCGCCACCACCAGCACGTTCTGCCGCAGGGCCTTGCCGGCCTGCCAGGCGGCCTCGCCGCCGATGCCGGCGCCGCGCGACGCCCAGGTGCCGCCGCCATAGGGGGTGGCGTCGGTGTCGCCGGTCACGACCCGGACCTGCTCCATCGGCACGCCGACCGCGGTCGCCACCACCTGGGCCACGATCGCCTCGGTCCCCTGCCCCTGCTCGGTCACGCCGATCGCCGCCACCACCCCGCCCTGCGGGTTGAGCCGCAAGGTGCAGCCGTCCTGGGACGAGATGCGGGCGCCGCCGACGCCGTAGAAGGCCGCCGACGGGTTGGTGATCTCGACGAAGGTCGCCAGGCCGATGCCGCGATGGATGCCCCGGGCCCGCAGCGCCGCCTGCTCGGCGCGCAGGGCCGGATAGTCCATCATCTCCACCAGGCGGGCGAGCGCGGCCTGGTGCGACAGCTGCTCGAAGCGGATGCCCGACGCCGCGGTCGAGGGGTGGGCATCGTCGGGGATGACGTTGCGGCGGCGGATCTCGACCGGGTCGATATCCAGGCGCGCCGCGCCCAGGTCGACCAGCCCCTCGGTCACCATCACCGCGATCGGGTGGCCGACGGCGCGGTACTGGCACATCGGCGTCTTGTTCTGGAACACGACGCGGGCCCGCGCCCGGTAGTTGCGGTGGCGGTAGGGCCCGCCCACCAGGTTGACCACCTGGTTCGCCTCGACCGCACTGGTGCGCGGATAGACCGAATAGGGGCCGATGCCGGTCAGGTCGTCGATCTCGGCCGCCAGGATGGTGCCGTCGGCGGCGAACGCCATCCGCCCCTTCACCCGGTGGTCGCGGGCATGGATGTCGGAGGTGAAGGATTCCAGCCGGTCGGCCACGAACTTGACCGGCCGCTTCAGCATCAGCGACAGGGCGACCGTCGCCATCTCGTCCGGGTAGATATGCACCTTGATGCCGAACGAGCCGCCGACGTCCTTGCAGACGACGCGCACGCTGGCTTCCGGCAGGCCCAGATGCTTGCACAGGATGTCCTGCATCATGTGCGGCGCCTGGAACGAGTGGTGGACGGTCAGCTTCTCCTCGCCCGCGTCCCAGTCGGCCAGGATCGCCCGCGGCTCCAGGCAGACGCCGGTATGCCGGCCGACCTGGAACGTCTCCTCCACCACCACGGCCGCGTCGCGGAAGGCGGCATCGACCTCGCCCACGTCGAGCAGCCGCTCGAAGGCGAGGTTGTCGCCGAGGTCCGGGTGGATCACCGTCTCGTCCGGATCGAGGGCGCGCTCCATCTCGACCGCCGCCGGCAGCTCCTCCAGGTCGGCCGCCAGCAGGGCGACCGCGTCCTCGGCCTCGGCCCGCGAGGCGGCGACCACCGCGCAGATCGCCTCGCCCGCCCAGCAGGCGCGGTCGATGGCGAGCGGATATTGCGGGGCCGACTTCAGGCCCTTGAAATGCCCCAGCACGCCGACCCACGGGGTGCAGACCCGCGCCATCTCCGCGCCGGTGACGACGGCGAAGACGCCGGGTGCCGCCTTGGCCGCGGCGGTGTCGATGCCGCGGATGCGGGCATGGGGATAGGGGCTGCGCAGGAAGGCGACATGGGCCATGCGCGGCAGCTTCAGGTCGTCGACATAGATGCCCCGCCCCTGCAGCAGGCGCCTGGCGTTGGGCCGCGGGACCGAGCGGCCGATATAGCTGTTCGGCCGGTCGAGGAAGGTGAGGCCGGTCTCGTCCGCGCTCATGCGGCCCCCCCCTCGCCCCGGCGCGCCGCGGCCGTGGTCTCGATCGCGTCGACGATGGCGTGGTAGCCGGTGCAGCGGCAGTAGTTGCCGGAGATGTGGGCGCGGATCTCGTCCCGGGTCGGCGCCGGGTTCGCCGCCAGCAGCTCGGCCGCGCTCACCAGCATCCCCGGCGTGCAGTAGCCGCATTGCAGCGCGTTGCGGGCGTGGAAGGCAGCCTGCAGGTCGGCGATGGCGCCCGAATCCGACAGGCCCTCGATCGTCTCGACCCGGGCGCCGTCGGCCTGCACCGCCAGCATCAGGCAGCCGCGCACCGCCACCCCGTCGACGCGGACGGTGCAGGCGCCGCACACCCCCTGCTCGCAGCCAAGGTGCGAGCCGGTCAGCTCCAGCTCGACGCGCAGGAAATCCACCAGATGGGTGCGCACGGCGACCCGCCGCGACACCCGCTCGCCATTGACCCACAGGGTCACGTCGCGGACCCGGTCCATCGAAGCCCCGTCCATCAGCGCCCCTCCGCCATCGCGCCGACGACGCGGCCGAGCAGGACGCGCGCCAGGTGCCGCTTGGTCGCCGGGTCGCCGTTGAGGTCGCCCGGCGGGTCGAGGTCGCGGTCGAGCGCGGCCTGCGCCGCGGCGATCCCGCCGCCTTCGGCCAGCACCGCGGCGGCGGCGGTCGCCAGCACCGGGCGATCGTCGGCGCCGAAGAAGGCGAGCGCCAGACCCTGCCAGCCTGCACCGGCCGGCACCCCCTGGGCGGCCAGGCCGACGATCGCATAGTCGCCATGGCGCCGCGCCAGCTCGTCGAAGCCGGCGACGGAGCCCGCGGGCGGCACCGGCACCTCGATCGCGGCCAAGAGCTCGTGTGGCTCCAGCACGGTGCGGAACAGGCCCTGGAAGAAATCCGCTGCTGCCACCCGCCGCTCGCCGCCGCGCGACGCCAGCACCATGGTCGCCCCCATCGCCAGGCAACAGGCGGGCAGCTCGGCGGCCGGGTCGGCCAGTGCCACGGAGCCGCCGATGGTGCCGCGGTTGCGGATCGCGGGATGGGCGATGTGCGGCACGGCCCGGGCCAGCAACGGCAGGTGCGCCTGCACCGGCGGGGCGGCCGCCAGGTCGCAGTGGCGGGTCATGGCGCCGATGCGGATCGTCTGGCCGGCCCGGGCGACGCCGGCCAGGCCGGGCACGCGGCCGATGTCGACCAGCAGGCCGGGGCTCGACAGGCGCATGTTGAGCGTCGCCAGCAGGCTCTGGCCGCCGGCCAGGATGCGCGCCTCGTCGCCATGGCGTTCGAGCAGGTCGAACACCTGGTCCAGCGATTCCGGCCGCTCATAGGCGAAGTCGGGTGCCTTCACCTTGCGTGTATCCTCCCCCTGGATTCGGGCGCGGTCGCCATTGAGCGGCGCCGCGTTCTTGTTTATCGTGCGATTATTAAATACCTGCCGATCGCCGCCCGTCAATGGCCTCCGGAGAGGATCGAGCATTGTCGAAGACCCCAGCTGCCGCCCCGCGCCGCCGCCTCGGCGCCGGGGAACGCGAGCGGCAGATCATCGAAGCCGCCATCGCCTTCTTCGCGGAGGTCGGGCTCGACGGGAACACGCGCGAGCTGGCGCGCCGCATCGGCATCACCCAGCCGCTGCTCTACCGCTACTTCCCGAGCAAGGAGCAGCTGCTGGAGCGGATCTACGAGGAGTTGTACATCCGCCGCTGGAAGCCGGAATGGGAAGCCCTGATGGCCGACCGCTCGCTGCCGGTGATGGAGCGCTTCCGCCGCTTCGAGAAGGACTACCAGCGCACCATCCTGACCCATGACTGGCTGCGCATCTTCGTGTCCTCGGGCCTGCAGGGCTACGCCTTCCCGACCCGCTACCTGGCCCGGGTCAAGGAATGGATCTTCACCCCGGTGCTGACCGAGCTGCGGCGCGAGATGAAGCTGCCGGCGCCGGACGACCTGCCACTCTCGCCGGGCGAGTACGAGCTGCTGTTCGCGCTGCACGGCGCCCTCGTCTATGCCGGCATCCGCCGCTACGTCTACGCGATGGCGGTGCCGGACGACCTGGAGGCCGGGATGGACGCGACCCTGGACGCCTTCCTGCCCGGCATGCCGGCGGTGCTGCGCCGGCTGGTGGCCGAAGCCGAGGCGGTGCAGCGCGCCGCCCTGGCGGGAGCAGCGCCGCGGCCAAGAATTATCGCTCGATAAACAATGAGATGGAGGAGACGATGGGACTGACCCTGCTGGCCCACTACAACGTCCGCACCACCCGCCTCGCCGAGACGCGGGACTTCTATTGCGACGTGCTCGGCCTGACCGACGGCTATCGGCCGCCGTTCGACTTCCCCGGCCACTGGCTCTATTGCGGCGAGCGCGACGTGCTGCACCTGGTCGGCGTGGAGACCGACGCCAAGGACGGGCTCGACGCCTATCTCGGCGCCAAGGATGCGGCCGGCCTGTCGGGCGGCGGCGCGATCGACCATGTCGCCTTCACCGCCGACGACCTGCCGGCGATGGTCGCCCGGCTGGAGAAGAGCGGCCTCGAGGCCCGTCACCGCCGGGTGCCCTCGCTCGGCCTCTACCAGATCTTCGTCGACGACCCGAACGGCATCACCATCGAGCTGAACTTCGCCGCCGCCGAGGCCCCGGCCGCGGCGGAGTGACCGGCATGACCGAGGCAGGGGGGACCGAGGCAGGGGGGCGCCGCGCGATCGTCGTCGGCGGTTCCATGGGTGGGCTCTTCGCCGGGCTGCTGCTGCGCCGGGCCGGCTGGGAGGTGGTGATCTGCGAGCGCGCCGGCGAGGCGCTGGCCTCACGCGGGGCGGGGATCGTCACCCACCCGGAGCTGCACGAGGCGATGGTGGCGGCCGGCGCCGACCCGGGCGACGCGCTGGGGGTCGAGGTCGAGGGGCGGATCGTGCTCGACCGCGACGGCACCGCCCTCTGCCGGATGGAACTGCCGCAGATCCTGACATCCTGGGGGCGGGCCTACCGCTTCCTGCGGGCCGCCTGTCCCGACGGCATCTACCGCCACGGCAAGGCGCTGGCGCGGATCGACCAGGCGCCGGGCCGGGTGACCGCGCATTTCGCCGACGGCACGGCGGAGACGGGCGACCTGCTGGTGGCCGCCGACGGCATCCTGTCGACGGCGCGCCGCCAGCTCCTGCCGTCAGCCGAGCCGGCCTATGCCGGCTATTGCGCCTGGCGCGGGCTGGTCGACGAGGACGAGCTGTCGCCCGCCGCCCACGACCGGCTGCTGCGCCATGTCGCCTTCTGCCTGCCGCCGCGGGAACAGATGCTGGGCTACCCGGTCGCCGGCGCCAACGAGGATATCCGCCCCGGCCACCGGCGCTTCAACTTCGTCTGGTACCGGCCGGTCGACCGCGAGACCGGCCTGCGCCACCTCTTCACCAGCGCCGACGGGCGCGACTACGGCACCGCCATCCCGCCGCACCGTATCCGGGAGGATGTCATCGCCGGGATGCGGGCCGACGCCGACCAGTTGCTGGCGCCGGAGTTCGCCGAGGCGGTGCGCCGCACCCGCAGCCCGTTCCTGCAGGCGATCTTCGACCTGGAGACGCCGGCGATGGCGGTCGGCCGGGTCGCCCTTCTGGGCGACGCCGCCTTCGTCGCCCGGCCCCATGTCGGCATGGGCGTGACCAAGGCCGCGGGCGACGCCATGGCCCTGGTCCGCGCGCTCGGCACCGCTCCGGACATCGACGCCGCCCTCGCCGCGTACGATGCGGAGCGCCGGGAATACGGCGCCCGCGTCATCCGCCGCGCCCGCCATCTCGGCGCCTACATGCAGGCCCAGGTCCTGTCGGACGACGAACGCGCCCAGGCCGAGCGCCACCGCTCGCCCGAGGCGGTGATGACCGAGACCGCAGTGTCGACCGGCCTGGAGCGCTGGTAGCTCAGGGCAGCAGCCGCTCCATCAGGATCTCGCGGCCGAGCATGCCGCGATCGACGAAGCCGGTGGAGCGGTAGAGATTGATCGCGTCGGCGTTCTCCGGATGGACGCCGATCCGCACCCGCGGCCGGTCGGGCCAGCTGGCGGCGATCGCGGCCAGTGCCGCCTGGACGGTCGCCCGGCCATAGCCCCGGCCCTGGCGCCGGCGATCGATCATCAGCCGGTAGATCCACGGGCAGGAATCGTCGCGGTCGAGCGCCCACATGACGAAGCCGACCAGCCCCGGCGCGGAGCGCACCGCGCGCGGCACGCACTCCGGCAGGGCATAGGCCAGCGCCAGCGAGGTGGCGTTGTCGGCGACGAAGCGGCGCTGGTCGCGCGCCGTGCGCAGGGCCAGGACGTCGTCCAGATTGTCGCGGCCGATCGCCTCCAGCACGATCGTCGGGGGGCGCCTCACCCGCGCAGCGCCAGCATCTGGTCGAGATAGCCGTCGGGCGAAACCGCGACGTCGATCAGGGCCGGCCCCTCGCCCTGGAACGCCGCGCCGAGGGCGGCGCGGTACTCGTCCGGCCCGGCCGCACGCCAGGCGCGCATCCCCAGCCCCGCGGCCACGGCCGCGAAGTCGGCGCGGCCCAGCGCCACCCCGTCGCGCCGCATCTGGCGGTGGCGCTGCTTGATGTCGATGAGCGACAGGGAGGCATCGTTGAAGACGACCACGACGATGCGCGCGCCCGCCTGGACCGCCGTCGCCAGCTCGCCCAGCCCCATCGCCAGCCCGCCATCGCCGGTGAAGGCGACGACCGGCCGGTCCGGCTCGGCCAGGGCGGCGCCGATCGCGGCCGGCAGCGCGAAGCCCATGGTCGACAGTCCGTTGGAGATCAGCAGGTCGCGCGGCCGGCGGGCCCGCCACAGGGCGGTGGCGGAGAACATGTGCGCCCCGGCATCGACCGTCGCGCGGGCATCGAGCCCGAGTTCGTCGGCCACCGCCTGGGCCGTCTCGACGATGGCGGGCGGGGTGAGCGCGCCGTCGCCGGTCCAGGCCAGCCGGGCCCGCATCGCCTGCCGGAATCCCGCGATCTCCGCCACGGTCCAGGCCGACCGGCCGGCGGCGCCGGCCAGTTCCGCCAGGGCGGCGGCGGGGTCGCCGTGGAGGCCGGCGGCCGGCTCGACGTAGCGCAGCGGGAAGGCGCGCCGGGCGATCTCGACCACCGGCGCCGCATAGCGCCAGGGCTGCGGGATCAGCTCGACCGGGTCGAGCCCGACCGCGAGGACGAGGTCGGCGGCGGCGACCACGGCCGCCTCCAGCGAGCCGCCGGTGAAGAGCCCGACATAGGCCGGGTCGTCGTCGGCGACGACGCCCTTGGCCTTGTAGGTGACGAGCGCCGGACAGCCGGTCCGCTCCACGAACCGGCGCACGGCCCGGGCGAGCGCCGGGTCGCCCGCCGCCTCCAACCCGCACAGCACGATCGGCCGCACCGAACGCGCCAGGAGGTCGCGCGCGGTCGCCACGGCCTCGTGGTCCAGCGCGGCGCGCTCGGGCGCGGCTGGCTCGGCCGGCGGCACCTGGCGGCGCGCGGCATCGCCGGTCACGTCGAAATGGACCACCCCCGCCGGGGCGGCCATCGCCCGGTCGAGCAGCCGCTCCACCGCGGCGCCCGCATCGGCCTCGTCGAGCCGGCTCGACCCCTTGGCGATCGGCGCCAGCATGGCCGCGTGCTCGAAGAACTGGTGGCTGACGAAGCGGCGATGGTCGGCCGTGAACCCGTCGGAGACGACGCAGAGCGGGGCCCGCTCCAGCGCCGCGCAGGCGATGCCGTTGACCGCATTGGCGAGGCCGGGGCCCCGCGTCGTCAGCACCACGCCGGGCGCCCCCGTCACCTCGGCGGTGGCGAGCGCCATCAGGGCGGCACCCGTCTCGTGCCGGGCCAGCACGAAGTCGATGCCGCGGGCGGCGGCCGCCGCGATCGCGTCCAGGCTGGTTTCCCCGCCGGGCACGCCGAAGATGCGCCGCACGCCGCGGCGGGATAGGGAAGAGATCAGGGCATCGAGGGGCGTCATCGCCGGATAGCGTCCGTTTCTTGCGGGGTTGCCAGCGGCCCTGGAACCGGGCCCGATCGCCAGCCTACAGCGAAATCCGCGGAAAGAAGATCGCCGATGCCGCCGCCCACCTGCAACCTGCTCGTCACAAACACCGCCACCCGCCAGGCCGAGCGCATGGAACCATTGCTCAACGCCCAGGGCGTCCGGCTGGAGCGCATCCTGTCCCTGGGTCAGGCCTCGCCCGAGGGCTTCTGGTACGAGCAGGCCGAGGCGGAGTGGGTGGCCGTGCTGGCCGGCCGCGCCCGCCTCACCGTGGCAGGCGAGCCGGCCGACCGCGACCTCGGCCCCGGGGACGCGGTCTTCCTGCCGGCCGGCTGCCGCCACCGCGTCGCCTGGACCGACCCCGGGCAGCCCACCGTCTGGCTGGCGCTCTTCATCGACCCGGCGCTGGCGCCCGCACCGGCCGGAGAGCCGATGATCGAGCAATCCGCCCTGCCCAGCCCGGAGCTGCCATGACGGATGCCGCACGCCCGGTCGTCGTCATCGGCGGGGGCCAGTCCGGCCTGGCGGTCGGCTACTTTCTCCGCCGGCTCGACCTCGACTTCGAGATCCTCGATGCCCATGACCGCCCGGGCGGCGCATGGCCGGACATGTGGGACTCGCTCCGGCTCTTCTCGCCGGCGCAATGGAGCTCGCTGCCCGGCTGGGCCATGCCCCATGCCGCCGGCGGCTACCCCGGCCGCGACGACGTCGTCCGGTACCTGGCCGCATACGAGGAGCGATACCGGCTCCCGATCCGCCGCCCCGTCCGTGTCCTGGCAGTGACCCGGCAGGACGGCGGCTTGGCGATCGAGACGACCGCCGGCCGCTGGACGGCGGACGCCGTGGTCAGCGCCACCGGCGGGGCGGGACGGCCCTTCGTGCCCCGCCATCCCGGATCGGAGCGCTTTCGCGGCCGCCAGATCCATTCCTCGCAGTATCGCGCGCCGGACGCGTTTGCCGGGCAACGGGTCCTGGTGGTCGGCGGCGGCAATTCCGGGGCGCAGATCCTGGCCGAGCTGTCGGCGTGCGCGGACGCGACCTGGGTCACCCCGGACGCCCCCCGCTTCCTGCCGGACGAGGTGGACGGCAGGATCCTGTTCGAGCGCGCCTCGGCCCGGGTCCGGGCGGTCCTCGACGGCCGGACGCCCGACGCGCCCGCCGGAGGGCTCGGGGACATCGTCATGGTTCCGCCCGTCCGGGCGGCCCGGGATCGGGGCGTACTCTCCAGCCGGCGTCCCTTCGTCGCCCTGGAGCCCGACGGGGTGGTCTGGCCGGACGGCACGCGCAGCCCGGTCGATGCCATCATCTGGTGCACCGGCTTCCGGCCGGACCTCGACCACCTGGCCCCGCTCGGCGTGGTGCAGGCCGACGGAACGGTCGAGGTTGCGGGCAGCCGGTGCCTTGGGGAACCTCGGCTCTGGCTGGTCGGGTATGGCGACTGGACCGGTCCGGCCTCGGCGACGCTGGCCGGCATCACCCGGGCGGCCCGCCAGGCGGTGCAGGAGATCGCGGGAATGGTCGGAGCGGATCGGGCTGCAGGCCAGAAGGCAATTCCTTGACCGGGATCCGTCGTGCGGCCGCCATCGTCGCGGCCCAGGTCCTGGCGCAGATCGGCGCGTTCACCCTGCCGGCGCTGCTGCCACAATTCATCGCGCGCTGGTCGCTGACGGCGACGGAGGCCGGCTGGCTGGTCGGTGCCTTCTTCGCCGCCTATGTGGTGACCGTGCCGGTGCTGGTCGCGCTGACCGACCGTGTTCCGGCGCGCCGCGTCTACCTGGTGGGGACGGGACTGACGGCCCTGTCCCATCTCGGCTTCGCGCTCGTCGCGGACAGTTTCTGGAGCGCGCTCGCCCTGCGCGCTGTGGCCGGGGTCGGCTGGGCTGGCTGCTACATGCCGGGCCTGAAGGCGATCGCGGACCAGCTGGCGGGACCGGCGCAATCGCGTGCCGTCACCTGGCATGCGGCGGGGATCGGCATCGCCGGCGCCGCCTCCTTCTCGATCGCCGGCGCACTCGATGCGGCCGCCGGCCCCCGGGCGGCGTTCCTGTTCGGCGCGGCGGCGGCCGCCATCGCCTTCCTGCTCGGCCTGATCGCCATGCCGGGCGCGATCCCGCCACGACACGGCACGGGCACGCCCGGACGCCTGCTCGACTTCCGCCCGGTGCTGCGCAACCGCGCCGCCATGGCCTGGATCGTCGGGTACACCGTGCATACCTGGGAGCTCGCGGCACTTCGCGCCTGGGGGGTTACCTTCATGGCTGCCGCCATCGCCCTGCACGGCGCCCCCGCCTGGCTGCCCGCGCCCAGCCTGTTGTTCACCGCGGCGGGCCTGCTCGGCATCCTCGTCTCGATCTCCGGCAACGAGACCGCACAGTATTTCGGCCGTCGGCGCGTCGTCGCGGCCGCCATGGGCGGCGGGGCCGTGCTCGCCCTGGCGACCGGATGCTCGCTGTCGGTGTCGGCCCCGCTGGCCGTCGCCTGCGTCCTGGCCTGGAACGCGGCCATCTACCTGGACAGCTCGGCCCTCACGGCGGGCACTGTCCAGGCGGCCGAGCCGTCACGCCGCGGCGCGACGATGGGGCTGCACAGCATGTGCGGCTATGCGGGCGGGTTCATCGGGCCGCTCGGCGTCGGCCTCGCCCTCGACCTCGCGGCGCCGGAGACCGGGCTCGGATGGGCGTTGGCCTTCGGCCACCTGGCGCCCGTCACGCTGGCCGGCCTCTGGTTGCTGCGCCGCCTCGACCCGACCGGGGCGGCCGGGACCCGGAGATAGGTCCCGCCCCGCCCCGCTGCCCCGTCGTTCAGGTGCGGAAATAGGGCTCCACCGTCCCCTTCAGCTTCATCGTCAGCGGGTGGCCGCGGCGGTCGACGGTCTTGCCGACGGCGACGCGGATCCAGCCCTCGCTGACGCAATACTCCTCGACGTTGGTCTTCTCGGTGCCGTTGAAGCGGATGCCGATGCCGCGCTCCAGGAGCGCCGGGTCGTGATGGGGGCTGGTCGGGTTGTTCGACAGCCGGTCGGGGGGCGTCTCGGTCATGGGTCTTGGTTCCTCAGCTCTTGGGGCGGTCGGGCCAGAAGCGCACTTTGGCACGGGCCAGGCCGCCCGCAACCCCGATCGGGGTGCCGTCGGCGCGCCAGCAGGCCGCCCCGGTCAGCGTTCCGTCGGGGCCGAAGGCGATCGCGTTCATGCCGCCCGCCACATGCGGCATGGCGGCGACCTCGTGGCCCTTGGCGGCGAGCTGGTCGCGCACCGCCTCGGGCACCGCGTCCTCGACCTCGACCGGGCCGCCCTGGGTCCACAGGCGCGGCGCCTCGACCGCCTCCTGCAGCGCCATGCCGTGGTCGATCAGGTTGACCACCGCCTGCATGGCCGAGCCGAAGATGCGCAGGCCGCCCGGCAGGCCGAGCGCGAAGGCGGGCTGGCCGTCCTTCAGCACGATCAGGGGCGACATGGAGCTGGTCACCCGCTTGCCCGGCGCGATCGACTGGGTGAAGCCGGGATGCGGGTCGAACAGGTACATGTAGTTGTTGGGGATGATGCCGGTGCCGGGCACGACAAAGCGGGCGCCGAACAGGCTGTTGATGGTCTGGGTCGAGGCGACGACGTTGCCGGCCGCGTCGGCCACCGTCAGGTGGGTGGTGTTGGCGGATTCCGACGAGACCACCCCCGGCCCCCAGACCTGGGCGCGGGCCGGGTCGATGCGGCCGCGCCGCTCGGCGGCGTAGCCCTTGTCGATCAGCCGGTCGACCGGCACCGGGGTGAAGGCCGGGTCGGCGGTGGCGGCCTTGCGGTCGGCGAAGGCGATCTTCAGCGCCTCGGCCAGGAGGTGCAGCGTCTCGGCCGTGCCGAAGCCGAGCTGGCCGATATCGAACCCTTCCAGGATGTTCAGCATCTGGACGATGTGCACGCCGCCCGAGGAGGGCGGCGGCGGGCCGACGATCTCGAACCCGCGATAGGTGCCGCGCACGGGTGCCCGCTCGATCGTCCCATAGCCCGCGAGGTCGGCCATGGAGAGGATGCCGCCGGCCTTCGCGAAATGGTCGGCGATGACCTGGCCGATCGCCCCGCCATAGACCGCGCCCGGCCCCTCCTGGGCGATGGTCCGCAGCGTCTCGGCATAGTCGCCCATGACGAGGCGCGAGCCGGCCGTGATCGGCAGGCCGCCCGGCAGGAAGAGCGCGGCGATGCCCGGATCCCGGGCCAGGTCGGGGGCCGCGTCCGAGGCGCATTCCCACAGATAGGGGGTGGTGCGGAAGCCGCGCGAGGCGTGGCGGATCGCCGGCTCCATGACGTCGGCCAGCGGCATCGTGCCGAACCGCGCCAGCGTCTCGCACCAGGCCTTGAGGTTGCCCGGCACGCAGACGGACCTGGGGCCGACGGCGTTCTCGCGCCCTTCGGTGTCGAGGTAGTTGGGCAGCGTGTCGGACACCGGGCGGTAGAGGTCGGGCGTGGCCGCGGCGGGGGCATAGGCCTGGCCGTCGATCACCCGGTGGGTGCCGTCGGCGAGGCGGATATGCGCCATGCCGCCGCCGAGGATGCCGACCATCATCGGCTCCACCACCGTCAGGGTGAAGAACGACGCGATCGCCGCGTCGATGGCGTTGCCGCCGGCCGCCAGCATCTCCGCGCCGGCCGCCGAGGCGAGCGGGTGATTGGTCACGACCATGCCCCGCGTGCCGACGCCCGGGCGCTTCTCGCAGGCAAAGCTGGTCCCGGCGCGGGCGCGCCAACCGTCACTCATGGGAGGTCTCCGTTCTCGGGTCGACGATCAGGCGGGCAGCCTGAAGTGGAAGGATTTCGGCCGGGTCAGGTGCTCGTACCCGACGACCGAGAGCGTGCAGCCGCGACCGGAATCCTTGACCCCGGTCCAGGCCAGCGCCGGGTCGAGATAGTCGCAGCGGTTGAGGAAGACGGTGCCGGTCTCGAGCTCCAGGCCGATGCGGGCGGCGGCCTCGGCGTCGCGGCTGAAGATGGCGGCGGTCAGCCCGTAGCGGCTGTCGTTCATGAGCCGCAGCGCCTCGGCGTCGCCGGCCACCTTCATGATGCCGACCACCGGGCCGAACGTCTCCTCGCTCATCACCCGCATGGAATGGTCGACATCGACCAGGACCTGCGGCGCGAGATAGGGGCTGCCGGCGCGGTCGGCGGCGAATGTGGCCGGGTCGATCAGGGCGCGGGCGCCCTGGGCCAGCGCCTCGGCGGTCTGCGCCCGCACGAAGTCGGCCGCGGCCGTGCGTACCATCGGGCCGAGGTTGGTGTCGGCTGCGGTCGGGTCGCCCAGCCGGTACTGCCGGGTGAGCGTGACGGCCGCCTCGACGAAACGGTCGTAGACCGGTGCGGCGACATAGATGCGCTCGATACCGCAGCAGGACTGGCCGGAGTTGAAGAAGGCGCCGTCGACCAGGGTCTCGACCGCCTGGTCGAGGTCGGCATCGGCGCGGACATAGGCCGGGTCCTTGCCGCCCAGCTCCAGCCCGGCGCCGACGAAGCGGCCGGCGAGCGCCTGCTGCACGGCAGCGCCGCCCGCGACCGAGCCGGTGAAGCAGACGAAGGCGACGCGCGGGTCGCGGATCATCCGCTCGGTGTCGGCGTGGCTCAGGTGGATGTGCTGGAAGACCCCGTCCGGCAGCCCCGCCGCCTGCATCGCCCGGGCATAGCGCTCGGCGACCAGCGGGGTCTGGTGGGAATGCTTGAGGATGACGGTGTTGCCGGCCGCGAGCGCCGGGATGACGGCGTTGACCGAGGTCAGGAACGGGTAGTTCCAGGGCGCCACGACGAAGACCACGCCCAGCGCCTCGCGCCGGATCCAGCGATCGAAGCCGGCCTTCTCCGGCGGGCGGATGTCGGCCAAGGCGGCCGGGGCCGCCCCGATCATGTAGCGCGCCCGCTCCTCGAAGCCGCGCAGCTCGCCCGGCGCCTGGCCGATCGGCCGGCCCATCTGCCAGGTCAGCTCCTCGGCCGCGGCGGCGCTGTCGGCGACCAGGGCCTCGACCGCGGCCAGCAGCAACGCCTGCCGGCGCTCGAGCGGCGTCGCCCGCCACCCCGCCGCGGCCGAGGCCGCGGCGGCCAGCGCGCGCTCCATCTCCGCCGCCCCGCCGAGCGGGCGTTCGCAATAGACCCGGCCGTCGACCGGGCTGATCGTCTTCAGGATATCCGCCATTCCCCTGCCTGCGCTGATCGCCGGCGCGGGATGTTAGTGGAGAGCGGCGGGCGGCACCATGCGAATGGTCGGCCGGCCGTCGTCTATCGGCCGGCGGCGGCCCGCCGGGAGGGCCGGGCGGGCTGCATCCGGCGAACGATGGCGCGCATCACCGCGACCGCCGTCATCCCCAGCCCCGCCGCCAGGACGTACCAGGCGGGGCGGAACTCGTATTCGAAGTCGAGGTTGGCGGCCAGCACCATGCGCGGGTCGGCGCCGGTGGCGAGCCCGATCCAGGCGGCCTCGCCCAGCGCCGCCAGCAGGGCGACGGCGACCGACAGCAGCGCCAGGCGGATGGGCGAGCGGCCGATGTCCAGGCGCACCGACAGGGCGCGATAGGCCATCAGCCAGACGAAGAAGGACGCGAGCAGGGTCGGCTCGACCTCCGGCAGCTTGAACTGCATCGACTGGTGCAGGATCGCCAACGCGCCCGCGACATAGGCCGCCTTGTGCAGCAGCCGCCAGCGCCGCCCGCCCAGGCGCTTGACCATGGCGTCGGTGGAGGTGACCGCCAGCGCTGTCAGCAGGGCGAGTGCCACGAAGCCGATGGTCAGGTAGGTGCGCAGCACGATCTCCGACGCCACCCGGACCAGGTCGAACTTCTGGTCCAGGATGTAGGCGCAAAGATGCAGGGCGACATAGACGAAGGCGGACACGCCGACCATGCGGCGGACCAGCATGATCGGCGCCCAGTCGACGACCCGGCGCAGGGGCGTGATCGCCAGCGACAGCACCAGGATGCGGATCGCCCAGGCCCCGGTCTCCTCGATCAGGTACTCGGTCGCCAGCGCCGAGTAGTGGCCGAGCGCCAGGCGCGCCAGGATCCACGCGCCCGGCAGGATCATGGCCAGCAGCACCAGCGCCTTGAAGGTGGAGAAGCGGCCGGCGCGGTCGCGCCAGGGGGCGGCCGGCAGGCGCAGGGCGAAGCGGGGGGCGGCTGTCGCCCGGGCGGAAGTGCGGCTCGTCATGGCTGCCGTTCTATTCGCGGGCCGCGCCTTCCGCATTACACGCCCGATCACATCTTCGTCGGCGGCACCGCGAGGTCGTCGCCGGGCGGCTCATCGATGGGCGCCACGTCCACGCCGACCTCGATCGTGTGGTCGCGGCCGCCGACCACCACCCCGTTGATCGGCGCGACGTCGCCATAGTCGCGGCCCCAGCCGAGCGTGACATGGCCCACCCCCGGCAGCACGTCGTTGGTCGGGTCGAGGTCGACCCAGCCGAGCGGCGGGCACCAGGCGGCGAACCAGGCATGGCTGGCATCCGCCCCCACCAGCCGCGGCACGCCGGGCGGCGGCATGGTCAGGAGGTAGCCGCTGACATAGCGCGCCGGCAGGCCGAGCGCGCGCAGGCAGGCGATGCCGACATGGGCCAGGTCCTGGCAGACCCCGGCGCGGATCTCGAACACCCGGTCGACCGGAGTGGTGGCATCGGTGACCGTGGTGTCGTAGCGGAAATCCTTGTGGATCCGCCGCATCAGGTCGATGGCGCCGGCCAGCACCGGCCGCCCGTCGGGGAAGCTCGGCTGGGCGTAGGGCGACAGGTCGCGGGCGGGCCGGACCAGGGGCGAGTCGAACAGGAAGTCGACCGCGGCCGCCGTCTCCGGGTCGGCCGGCACCTCCAGCGCCTCGCGCACCCGCTCCCACGCCCAGCTCGCCGCCGGCTCGGGCGGCGGCAGGTCCGCCTCCGTCACCCGGCTTTCGGCCAGGATCTCCAGCGTCGTGTGCGGATCCTCCAGCGTCAGCCATTCCACCGCGTTGCCGAACGCGTCCAGCCGGCCGGTGCGGTGGGTCGGCGCCGGGTCGACCGTCACCCGGCTCTCCAGCACCGCCTGGCGGGCGGTCGGGCGCGGCACCAGGTGCAGCAGGTGCTGCGACTGCGCCACCGGCTGCAGGTAGCGATAGGTGGTGCGATGGCGGACCCGGTATTCGATCATGCCGCCTCCCCGCGCGGCGCGGAGCCCGTCCGTCGCCGCGGCGAGGGCCGGAAATAGCGATCGGCCAGCACGTCGGAGAGACCCTGCAGGCCGGCGCTGATGGCGCCGGCCAGCGCCCCCACCGCCGGGCGGCCGCCGTCGGCCGCGCGGTCGACCAGGGACAGGGGATCGATCCCGCGCAGGGAGGCGAGCAGCGGCCCGATCGGATCCTCGCCCGCCTCGCCGCCCGCCGTCCTGTCCTGCAGCTCGGCCATGTGGCGGGCCAGCGTGGCGATCTGGAAGCCGGCCGAGCGCGGGTTGGATTCGTCCAGCAGCAGCAGGTCCAGCACCGGCGCCGCCTGGAACACGCCCAGATAGCGGTAGCGGTAGGTCATGGCGCTGTCGGCGATCTCGAGCGCCATCTGCATCCGCTCCGCCTCGCGCTCCCCGGGCGCGCCCAGCAGCTGACGGGCGATCCAGGACGCGGCGATGCCGCGCTCGATGCGTCGGCCGAGGTCGAGGAAGATCCAGTTGGGGCCCCGCGTCATGTTCTCGGCCGACAGGCCGGCCAGGGCGGCCGAACGGCGGATCAGCATGTCGAGATGGCCGACCAGCTCGGCGAGATCGCCCGGGGCCGGCGTCTCGTCGGAGGTGAGGGCCAGGATGCTGCGCCAGGTATCCCGCGACAGGCGGTCGCGCACCGACCAGGCCGTGCGCCGCACCCCCAGGAGCGCGCGCACCAGCCCGAAGGGATGGGCCTTGTCGCCGACCAGCGCCAGCAGCTCGCGGGTCAGCACCGCCCCGTCGTCGGCCTCGGCGGCCGCGACCGCGGCCTCGCTCGCCTGGGCATAGGGCACCAGCAGCCGGCGGGCGAGGTCGGGCGCGCCGCCCGCGGCCGGCCCGGCATCGTCGCCGAGCCGGGCGACCACCGCACGCACCGACCGCATCATGCCCTCGGCCCGCTCGGCGTAGCGTCCGAGCCAGAGCAGGTTGTCCATTGCCCGGCTGGGCGCCTCGTCGCCGACACGGCGGATCGGCAGCGGCTCGGCCGCCGGCCGCAGCAGGCTGAAGCGGTCGGCCGGGCGGTCGGAGACGACCCAGATGTCCTTGCTGGCGGCGCCCGACTGCATGGACAGGGTGGCGCGCTCGCCGTCGCCCTGGCCGACCCGGGCGAGCCCGCCCGGCAGCACGACGTATCCGGCCGGGGTCCAGGCGGCGAAGACGCGCAGCGCCACCGGCCGCGGAACCAGCCGGGTGCCCTGCAGCGTCGGGGCCAGGCAGGGCGGCATCACCTCCTGCACCACCAGGCTATGGCCGCGCCGCTCCATCTCCTCCCCCAGGCGCACCCGGGCGGCGCGGTCGAGCCCGGCGCCGAGGCGCGCGGTCGAGCCGCGGGCGAAGAGCGGATAGGCGTCGAAGGCATCGCGGACGACGGAACGGTCGAGCGCGCCCATCGCCGCCCGGCGGCCGGCGGCCGTGCCGCACCAGTGGGTGGGAACGCCCGGCAGCTTCAGCTCCTCGCCCAGCACGGCGCGGCAGATGCCGGGCTGGAAGGCGGCCATGGCCGGGCTCTCGGCGACCGCGCCGCCCAGCGGGTTGGTCAGCACCACCCGGCCGGCGCGCGCCGCCTCCACCAGTCCCGGCACGCCCAGCGAGGAATCCGCCTTCAGCTCCAGCGGGTCGCAGAACAGCGAATCGACCCGGCGCATGACGATGTCGACGCGCTGCAGGCCGCGCAGCGTCTTCAGGTAGACGTGGCCGTCATGGACGGTCAGGTCGTCGCCCTCGACCAGCGCCAGGCCCAGATAGTGGGCGAGGAAGGCGTGCTCGAAATAGGCCTCGTTGTGCGGGCCGGGCGACATCAGCACGCCGCGCGGCCGGTCGGTCGCGGCCAGCGCCGCCAGCCCGTCCTTCATCGACTGGAAGAAGGAGGCGAGCCGCAGGACATGGGCGTCGCCGAAGGATTCGGCAAAGGTCTGGCTGACGACGATCCGGTTCTCGAGCGCATAGCCCATGCCGCTCGGCGCCTCGACCCGGTCGGCCAGCACGGTCCATCGGCCGTCCGGGCCGCAGGTGAGGTCGGCCGCGTAGATATGCACATGGACCCCGCCCGGCGGGTCGATGCCGACCAGCGGCCGCAGGAACTGGGGATGGCCGGCCGGCAGGTGCGGCGGCAGCAGCCCTTCGGCCGCCAGCCGGCGGGGGCCGTAGATGTCGGCCAGCAGGGCGTCGGCCAGGCGGGCGCGCTGCACCACCCCGGCCTCGATCCGCTCCCACTCGGCGCCATCCAGGATGAAGGGCAGGATGTCGAGGTCCCACGGTCGCGCCTCGCCGCCCGCATCGTCATAGACGTTGTAGGTGACGCCGTTGTCCCGGATCATCCGGCGGACCGCCTGGTGGCGCCGGATGATCTCCGCCCCGTCGATCCGCGCCAGCTCGGCCAGCAGCGGACGCCAATGGGACCGGACCACGCCGTCCGCGCCGACCATGGCGTCGTAGCGCCCGACCGGGCGCGGGTAGGAGCCCTGCCGGGCCGGGCCCGCGGCCGTCAGCGGCGGATCAACGGCCATCCGGCCGCGCCCCGCGGCCCCGGGCGCGCGGCAACGTCACGGTGGGCCCGCGGCGGGGTGCCGTCTGCGGATCGGCTGGGGGCATGGTCATGGTCGATCCTGGGCCAGTTCAGGGGAAGCGCCGGAGATCGAGGGTCAGCGGGAAGTCGGGATGGATGTCGGGCCGGCCCGGGTCGAAGCGGCCACCGGTCATCCCGAACGGTTCGAACCGGGCTAGCCTGCGGCCCTCCGCCTCGTAGGAATTCACGGGGACGGTGGTGTAGTTCCGCCCGCCCGGATGCGCAACATGATAGGTGCAGCCGCCGACCGCGCGGCCGCGCCAGGCATCCCACAGCTCGATCACCAGCGGCCCGTGGGCCGGGATGCGCGGATGCAGGCTGTGCGGCGCCTGCCAGGCGCGGAAGCGCACGCCGGCCACCGCCTCGCCCCGCCGCCCGGTCGGGGTCATCGGCACCGGCCGCCGGTTGACGAGGACGCGATGGCGTTCCGGCACGAAGCCGGTCGCCCGCACCTCCAGCCGCTCCACTGTGCTGTCGACATAGCGCACGGTGCCGCCGGCCGCCCCCTCCTCGCCCATGACGTGCCAGGGCTCCAGCGCCTGGCGCAGCTCCAGGCGGACGTCGTCCTGCTCGATCGCGCCGAACAGCGGGAAGCGGAAGGTCCAGTGCGGCCGGAACCATTCGGGGTCGATCGGGAAGCCCGCCTCGCGCAGCACGGTGACGACATCGACCAGGTCGGCCCAGACGAAGTGCGGCAGCATGAAGCGGTCGTGCAGCGCCGTGCCCCAGCGCACCGGCGGCTGGCGGTAGGGCTGGCGCCAGAACCAGGCGACCAGCGCGCGCAGCAGCAGCGACTGGGCGAGGCTCATCTCCGCGTGCGGCGGCATCTCGAAGGCGCGGAACTCCACCAGGCCGAGCCGACCGGTCGGCCCGTCCGGGGAATAGAGCTTGTCGATGCAGATCTCGGCCCGGTGGGTGTTGCCGGAGACGTCGATCAGGAGGTTGCGGAAGATGCGGTCGACCACCCACAGGGGGGCCGGCTCCGCCCCCGGCTCGGGCACCTGGGCGAAGGCGATCTCCAGTTCGTAGAGCGAGTCCTGGCGCGCCTCGTCGATGCGCGGCGCCTGGCTGGTGGGGCCGATGAAGAGGCCGGAGAAGAGATAGGACAGCGACGGGTGGTTCTGCCAGAAGGCGACCAGGCTGCGCAGCAGGTCCGGCCGCCGCAGGAACGGGCTGTCGGCCGGGGTCGGCCCGCCCAGCACGATATGGTTGCCGCCGCCGGTGCCGGTGTGGCGCCCGTCGACCAGGAACTTCTCGGTCCCCAGCCGGCACTGGCGCGCCTCCTCGTAGATCGCGGTGGTCACCGCGACCTGCTCGCGCCAGCTGTGCGCGGGGTGGATGTTCACCTCGATCACGCCCGGGTCGGGCGTCACCTTGATGACGTTGAGCCTTGGGTCGGCCGGCGGCGGATAACCCTCCACATGCAGGGCGACGTCGATCTCGGCCGCGGCGTCCTCGACCGCGGCCAGGAGGTCGAGATAGTCCTCGATCGTCTCGGTCGGCGGCATGAAGACGCACAGGCGGCCGTCGCGCGGCTCGACCGACAGGGCGGTGCGCACGCTCACCCCCTCGACCGGGGTCTGCTGCTCGTTCTGGGTCACGCGGGCCTGCCAGTCGGGGCCCCGGGCCGCGCCCGTCAGGTACGGCTGGCGCGCCGGGTCCGGCGGCGGCAGCGGCCCCAGCGCCTCCATCGGGTCGCGCGGGATGACGTGCGGATAGACCGCGGGCGGGATCCACGGCAGCGAGGCGATCGGCAGGCGGAATCCGACCGGCGAATCGCCCGGCACCAGCAGCACCCGGCCGCGGCGCAGCGCCCAGCGTTCCGAGCGCCAATGGCGGGGCTTCGGGTCGGGCGGGCGCTGGTCGGCCTGGCGCTGGTCGGGCGCGTTCCACCGCTGCACCGGCAGGACGAAGCCGACCGGCTGGGTCAGGCCGCGATCGAAGACGCGCTTCAGCCGGTCCCGCTCTTCCGCGTCCTCGAGCTTCGAATCGAACGGGTCGACGTTGGCCGGCAGCGCCTGCTCCCGCGCCAGGTAGTGGAACGGGTCCTCATAGGCCGGCATGGCGCAGTCCGGGTGCAGGTCGAGCCGGCGGGCGATCGCCCGGACCAGCCGGCCGGCATCGTCGGCCGTCGGCTTCTGGTCGGCCGCCTCCCGCGCCACCCGGGCCGGGTCGTGCCACAGCGGCAGCCCGTCGCCGCGCCAGTAGATGGCGAAGGCCCAGCGCGGCAGGCTCTCGCCCGGGTACCACTTGCCCTGGCCGTAATGCAGCATGGCGCCCGGCGCGAAGCGGTCGGCCAAGCGCCGGACCAGGGTGTCGGCGAACCGGCGCTTGGTCGGGCCGACGGCGGCGATGGTCCATTCCGCCCCCTCCATGTCGTCGATCGACACGAAGGTGGGCTCGCCGCCCATGGTCAGGCGCACGTCGTCGGCGACCAACATCCGGTCGACGGCGTCGCCGACCCGGTCGATCGCCTCCCACTGCCCGGGCGTGTAGGGGCGGGTGACGCGCGGCGCCTCGTCGACGCGGGCGACCGACATCTCGAAGTCGAACTGGACCTCGGCCGGCTCGACCGCACCGCTGATCGGGGCGGCCGCCGTCGGGTCGGCGGCGCAGGCGAGCGGGATGTGGCCCTCGCCCGCGAACAGGCCAGAGGTGGCGTCGAGCCCGACCCAGCCGGCGCCCGGCAGGTAGACCTCGCACCAGGCATGCAGGTCGGTGAAGTCGTGGTCGGTGCCCGACGGGCCGTCCAGCGCCTTCACGTCGGGCTTCAGCTGGATCAGGTAGCCGGACGCGAAGCGGGCGGCCAGGCCCAGGTGCCGCAGCAGCTGGACCAGCAGCCAGCCGGAATCCCGGCACGAGCCGGCGGCGCGCTCCAGCGTCTCGTCCGGCGTCTGGATGCCGGGCTCCATGCGGATCAGGTAGTCGATGTCGCCCGCGACCTTGGAGTTGAGGTCGAACAGGAAGGCGGTGGTCGGCTTCGGCTCCCGCGGGACGGAGTCGAGGTAGGCCCGGAAGCGGTCGCCGCATTCGGCGCGGCGCAGGTAGGGCGCCAGGTCGGCGGCCAGCTCCGGCGAATAGGTGAAGGGAAACTGCTCGGCGTCCGGCTCCAGGAAGAAGTCGAACGGGTTGATGACCGCGAGTTCGGCCACCAGGTCGACCGCCACCTCGAAATGGTCGGTCTTCTCGGGCACGACGACCCGGGCCAGCCAGTTCGACTGCGGGTCCTGCTGCCAATTGAGGAAATGCTCGGCCGGGCTGACCTTCAGCGAATAGGCCAGGATCGGCGTCCGGCAATGGGGCGCGGGCCGCAGGCGGATGACCTGGGGCCCGAGCCCGACCTGGCGGTCGTAGCGATAGCGGGTGACGTGACGGATGGCGGCGCGGATTGTCATGGCCGCGCAGTATGGGACGTGGACGGCATCGGCCCTACCGGAAATTGCGGATTCGGCCGTGCATCATCCGTGCCGTGCGCGCCGCGGCCCCGCCCGGCGGGGCCGCGGCCGCTTCCTATCGCGCGGGCGTCGCCTGCATCGCCATGGTCCATTCGTCGGCCCGCGGGGCATAGACGATGCCCTTGCGGGCAGCCACGGCCGTCATCTGGGTATGGCTCGGGAACACCGCGCCGTCCTCGATCGCCGCGCGCATCGCCCCTTGCATCAGCGACAGCCGCGCCTTGGCGTCCATGGTGGTGGTCGCCGCCTCCACCTTCGCGTCGACGTCGGCCGACGCGTAGGCCCCGAAATTGTAGGCGCCGTAGCCGCGCGCGGCGTCGATCGAATGGAGGAGACCCGTCAGCGCGCCCGAGGAATCGCCGGTCGAGGAGCTGCCCCAACCCAGCAGCATCATCGGCAGCTCCGACGCCCCCTTGCGCACCTTGGTGAAGAAGACGTTGGAGGGGTAGGTCTCGACCTTCATGGCGAGCCCGATGCGCGACCACATCTGCGCCACCGCCTGGCAGATCGCCGCATCGTTGAGGTAGCGGTCGGTGGTGCAGGCGACGGTCATCCCGAAGCCGTCGGGCCAGCCCGCCTCGGCCAGCAGCGCCTTGGCCCGGGCCGCGTCGTAGGCCGGCACCGGGATGCCCGGGTCGTAGCCGAAGAACCCTTCCGGCACGAGCTGGCCGGCGGGGGCGGCGAAGCCTTCCATCACCCGCTCGACCAGGGCTGGGCGGTTGAGCGCCATCGACAGCGCGCGGCGCACCCGCTGGTCGCGGAGCGGGTTGCGGTCGAGCGGCTCGCCAGCCTTGGTGGTGAGGGCCGGCAGGGTGTCCGCCCCGACGTTGGGCACGAGGTAGATGACGCGGTCGGAGGCGCGGCCGAACACGGCCGAGCGCGCATCGGTGCGCAGCCGCGGCAGGTCGGCGGTCGGCACATAGTCGATCATGTCGACGTCGCCCGCCAGCAGGGCCGCCACCCGCGCCGCCGGGTTGGGGATGAAGCGGAAGGTGACGTTGTCCCAGGCCGGCGCCGGGCCGCGATAGTCGCGGTTGCGCGCCAGTTCCAGCCGGTCGCCGCGGGCATAGCGCACGAAGCGGTAGGGGCCGGTGCCGATCGCGGCCTTGCCGGAGGCGAAGTCGGCCGGGGTCGCGCCGGCCGCGGCCTTGTGCGAGACGATCGACAGGATGGTGAACTGGCTGGGCAGGATCGGGTTCGGCCTGTCGGTGCGGAAGATCACCGTGTAGGGGTCGGGCGCCTCGGTCTTGACGATCGAGCGGATGGCGCCGGTGTAGGCGCTGGGATTGTTCGCCAGCGCCGGCACCCGGGCGACCGTGAACAGCACGTCGGCGGCGGTGAACTCCTGCCCGTCATGGAAGCGCACGCCGCGGCGCAGCTTGAACTCCCAGGTGGTGTCGTCCACCACCCGCCAGCTCTCCGCCAGGCCCGGGACCGGCTGCGAGTTGACGTCGCGCGCGACCAGCGGCTCGAACAGGTGCTGGGCGTAGGCCATGTTGGTCGAGAGGTAGAGGAAGTGCGGATCGAGCGTCGGGTCGAAGCGCGCCCCGACGGTCAGGTCCGCGGCCGTGGCCGGCCCCGATGCCGCCGCCAGGCCGGCGACGATCGCGACCGCCGACAGGAATTTTCTCATGCCATTGCCCTCCCCCGGTTCGCCGGCCGCCACACCTGGCGGGCCACCCGCATCCAGTTGCCGCCGAGCACGCGGCGGACATCGTCGTCGCCATAGCCGGCCTGGGACAGGGCGTCGGTCAGGGCCGGCACCTGCTCGGGCTGGAAGAACTGGGGCACCCGGGCGCGGTCGTAGCCGCTGCCGGTCGGGTAGCGCTGGGCGGTGCCGCGGATCAGGACGTTGGTCAGCGTCTCGGGGTCGTAGACGAAATCGAGCCCGAGGCCGACATGCGCCGGCCCGACCAGATCGAGGCAGTAGCGCAGGTGGCGCAGGAACAGGTCCACGGTCGGCGGCCCGCCCAGGAACAGGTCGAGCCCGTTGATCCCGACCACCCCGCCCGAGGCGGCGCAGGCGCGGATCTGGTCGTCGCGGATGTTGCGCTCGTGGTCGAACATCGCCCGCGGATTGGAGTGGGAGAAGACGACCGGCGCCGACGACGCCTCGATCGCGTCCATCGAGCTGCGATAGCCGACATGGGTCACGTCGACCAGCATGCCGACCCGGTTCATCTCCGCCACCAGAGCCATGCCGAAGCGGCTGAGGCCGGCGTCGGTGCGCTCGTGGCAGCCGTCGGCCGCCAGGTTGCGCATGTTGTAGGCGAGCAGCATGTGGCGGATGCCGAGGTCGTAGAACAGCTCGACATTCTCGAGCCTGCCTTCGAGCGGGTTGCAGCCCTGGAAATGGAAGGCGACGGCGAGCCGTCCATCGGCCTTGGCCCGGTCGATGTCGTCGGCGGTGTCGACCAGGACGAACCGGTCCGGCCGCTCCAGGAAGAAGCGCCGCTCCTTGGCCAGCGAGGCCATCGCCTCGGCGAAGGGGGTGCGGTCCTGGGCGATGGTCAGCGAGACCATGGTGTAGCCGCAGGCGATCAGGCGATCGAGGGTGCCGGGCTTCAGTTCGGCGCGCTGGGCGTAGTCGCCCCAGGGCATGGTCATGTCGACCACGACCGCCTCCCGATGGAGCCTGGAATGGGGCAGGGTTCCGGGTGAGGCGGATGCGATGGCGCTCATGGCCGCTCCTCGTTATGCTTCGACCGTACAGTACTGTATGGAAGCCCGGCAAGGCCGCTTTCGGAGGATTTCCAGCGATGTCGGACAGCACCAAGGGATCGCCCGCCTGGACCGTCAGCCCGGCCGACTACCTGGCCGCGCGGCCGAAGACCGAGACGGGCGGCATCGCCCGGCGCTCACTCTACGTCGCCGCCCGCGACGGTGTCCGGCTGGCGGTCGATGTCCATCTTCCGGCGGGCGGCGAGGCGACGCCGCGGCCGGCGATCGTCCTCTTCACGCCCTACTACCGCCGCTTCCGCCTGAACGACGGCGCCCCGGCGCAGACCGAGGCGAGCCCCAGCTACGCCGTCTATCGCGACTTCTTCGTGCCCTACGGCTACGCGGTCGCGATCGTCGACGTGCGCGGCACCGGCGCGTCGTTCGGCGCGCGCGAGGGCTTCCGCTCGCCGGCCGAGCGGCTCGACTATCACGACGTGGTCGACTGGATCGCCCGGCAGCCCTGGAGCGACGGCCGGGTCGGCATCACCGGCATCTCCTATGTCGGGGCGGCGGCCGACTTCGCGGCCTCCACCGGCCACCCGGCGATCCGTGCGGTGATGCCGACCTTCTCGGTCTGGGACACCTGGGGCGACATGTTCTATCCGGGCGGCCTGCTCTACACCGGCATGCTGGGCGGCTACGGCCGGATGATCGAGGCGCTCGACCTCGACCGCCGCGACGTGCTGCAGGAGTTCCCCTATTTCGCCGGTCCCCATTTCGCCGGTCCGGCGCCGGTCGACGACGACCCGGACGGGCACGAGGTGGCGGCCGCGGTCGCCGAGCACGCCGCCAACTTCGACACCACCGCCTTCGTCACCCAGCTGACCGCGCGCGACGCCGCCTTCGCCCACGACCCGGCCTTCCGGGCGACGACGGTGGCGCCGCGGACCTACCTGGACGGCATCCCGGCGACGCTGCCCCACTATGGCGTCTCCGGCTGGATGGACGGGGCCGCCTACACCAATGGTGCTGCCGGACGCTTCAACGCCCTGCCCAACCCCGACAAGCGCCTGCTGCTCGGCCCCTGGGACCATGGCGCACGGACCAACGTCAGCCCGGCTCGCGCGGGTGCCCGCCCGCGCTTCGAGATGCATGCCGAGACGCTGCGCTTCTTCGACCAGCACCTGGCCGGCCGCGACACCGGCCTGCCGGCGGAAAAGCCGGTCCACTACTTCACCATGATCGAGGAGACGTGGAAGGCCGCCGACCAGTGGCCGCCGACGGAAGCCGCGCCGCAGACCTGGTACCTGGCGGAGGGAATGGCGCTGGCGTCCCGGCCGCCCGCCGCCGCCGGCGCCGACCGCTATCGCACCGACCAGGGCATCGGCACCGGCCGCAATACCCGCTACGAGCGCATCGCCGGGCAGCCGGTCGAGGAATATTACGGCGACTGGCACGGCCGCGACCGGCGCATGGCGACCTGGACCAGCCCGCCGCTCGACCAGGCGACCGAGGTGACCGGGCACCCGGTCGCCCGCATCTGGCTGGCGTCGGAGGCGGAGGACGCCGGCATCATCCTCTATCTGGAGGATGTCGGGCCGGACGGGCACACCCGCTACGTCACCGAGGGGTGCCTGCGCGCCCTCTTCCGCCGGACGGCGCCGCCGCCGGCCGATTATCCCCATGTCGGCCCCTGGCATCCGATGGGCGTGGCCGATGCCGAGCTGCTGCGCCCGGGCGAGCCGGCCCTGCTGGAGATCCAGCTGATGCCGACCTCGTGGCTGTTTGGCGCCGGCCACCGCATCCGCCTGGCGCTGGCGGCGGCCGACCGCGATCACCTGGCGCGGCTACCCTTCGGCAGGTCGCCCCTGCTCACCATCCTGCGCGAGCCGGGGCGGCCATCGTCCCTGGAGCTGCCGGTGGTGCCGCGGACATGATCGGGCATCTCGAACCCGGTCAGCACCCGGTAATAGTGCGGCAGCAGGTCGAGGCGCAGCGCGCGCGGCTCGCGGATCGCCAGCGCGTAGTAGCCGACCTGGTGGAAGTAGGCGACGCGGGCGCGGACGAAGGCGTCGGTGCCGAGATAGCCGAGGTCCGCGAAGATGCCCGCCAGTAGCCCGATGCGCCGCTCGTCGATGCGGCCGACGGCAGCAGCCGCCGCCGGGTCGTGGCGCGCCCAGTCGCGCACCGCGGCGTCGTAGGCCGGGCTGAACGCGACCTCGTCGATCCACAGCCGGATGAGCGCCGCCAGCTTGGCATGGCCGTCCGCCCCCGCCTGAGCGACCGCCTGCTCCATGGGGGCGGTGTTGGTCGCCTCCCAATGGGCGAGCAGCGCCGCCAGCAGCTCGGCCCGGTCGGCGAAATGCCAGTAGAAGCTGCCGCGGGTGACGCCCAGGTCGGCGGCCAGCCGGTCGACCTTGACCGAGGCGATGCCGCCGCGGACCAGGGCACGGCGCGCAACGTCGACCCAGTCGCAGCGGGCGAGCGAGCCTGCCCGTCCGGCGCCATCGTCGGCGGTCTCGCCTTGCTGCGGCGGGGCCTTGCGGACCATCCTCGTTCCCTTCGTGCCGCCGCTACCATAGACTCCGCCGCGAAAACGGAAACGCCCTTGCCCCGCTTCGCCTATTCCGCCTTCTCCCTGCTGCGCCATGGCCTGACGGGCCATCGCCGCTGGCGGCCGGCCTGGCGCATGCCGGACCCGAAGCCGCATTACGCGGCGATCGTCGTCGGCGGCGGCGGGCACGGGCTGGCGACCGCCTACTACCTCGCCCGCACCCACGGCCTTACCGACGTGGCGGTGCTGGAGAAGGGCTGGATCGGCGGCGGCAACACCGGGCGCAACACCACCGTGGTGCGCTCCAACTACTACTTCCCGGCGAGCGGCCAGCTCTACGACCTGGCCCTGCGCCTCTACGAGGGCCTGTCGCGCGAGCTCGATTTCAACGTCATGCTGTCGCAGCGCGGCATGCTGATGCTGGCCCACAGCCACCACGACATGGAGTTCGCGCGGCGCACCGCCAACGCCATCCGGCGCAACGGCATCGACTGCCAGCTGCTGGACCAGGCGGCGGTCGCCCGGCGGGTGCCGATCCTCGACATCTCGGCCGATGCCCGCTTCCCGGTCCTGGGCGGCTACCGCCAGGCGCGCGGCGGCGTCGCCCGGCACGACGCGGTCGCCTGGGGCTACGCGCGGGCCGCCGACCGGCTGGGGGTCGACATCATCCAGAACTGCGAGGTCGGCGGCTTCATCGTCGAGGCCGGGCGCATCGTCGGGGTCGAGACGAGCCGCGGCCCCATCCGCGCCGACCGGGTCGGGCTCGCCGCAGCCGGCCATTCGGGGGTGCTGGCGGCCAAGGCCGGCTTCCGCCTGCCGATCACCAGCCACGCGCTCCAGGCCTTCGTGTCCGAGCCGGTGAAGCCGATCCTGGACGAGGTGGTGCTGTCGCCTGCAACCGGCGTCTATGTCAGCCAGTCGGACAAGGGCGAGCTGGTGGTGGGCGGCGGGCTCGACCTGCACCCGTCCTACTCGCAGCGGGGCAACCTGCCGGTGGCCGAGAACGTGCTGTCCGGGCTGGTCGGCATGTTCCCCTGCTTCGCCAACCTGCGCCTGATGCGCAGCTGGGCCGGCATCGTCGACGTGGTCGTCGATTCGAGCCCGATCATCGGGCCGGCGCCGGCCTACGGCCTCTATCTCAACTGCGGCTGGGGGACCGGCGGCTTCAAGGCGATCCCGGCCGGCGGCACCCTGCTGGCCCATGTCATGGCGACGGGCGAGCAGCACCCGATCGCCCGGCCCTTCGGGCTCGAGCGCTTCCGTGACGGCGCGCTCGTCGACGAGGCCGCCGCCTCGGGGATACCCCACTGATGATGCGGATCCCCTGCCCCTGGTGCGGCCCCCGCGACGAGGTAGAGTTCCGCTGCGGCGGCGAGAGCCACATCGCCCGGCCCGACCCCGATCGCGCCGACGACGACGCCTGGGCGGCCTATCTCTTCGACCGGCACAACGTGCGGGGCGCGGGGTCCGAGCGCTGGCTGCACCGCCACGGCTGCGGGCGCTGGTTCAACCTCGTCCGCGACACCGTCACCCATGAGATCCGCACGGTCTATGCGATGACGGATCCCAGGCCGGAACGGGATCCATGACCGGGTTCCGGCTGCCGGGCGGCGGGCGCATCGACCGCGGCCGGCCGGTCGCCTTCCGCTTCGAGGGCCGCCCCTACCAGGGCTATGACGGCGACACGCTGGCGTCCGCCCTGCTGGCGGCGGGCGTCACCATCGTCGGGCGGAGCTTCAAGTACCACCGGCCGCGCGGCCTCTTCTCGGCCGGGCCGGAGGAACCGAACGCCATCGTCCAGGTCGGCCCCAGGCCCGACCTGAAGGCGACGCAGGTACCGCTGGTGAACGGGCTGGAGGCGGGGCCGGTCAACTGCTGGCCCGGCACGCGGTTCGATGCCGGCGCGGCGATGGGCCTGGCGCGGCGGTTCCTGCCGGCCGGCTTCTACTACAAGACCTTCAAATGGCCGGACTGGAACTGGTGGGAGCCGCTGGTGCGGCGCGCGGCCGGCCTCGGCCGGGTCGACCCGGCGGCGACCGCGCCCGAGGGGCAGCGCCGCCACCTGCATTGCGACGTCCTGGTGGTCGGCGCCGGGCCAGCCGGCATCGCCGCCGCGCTGGCCGCCGGGGCCGGCGGCCGGCGGGTCGTGCTGGTCGAGCAGGACCGGCTCCTGGGCGGGTCGCTGCTGGTCGACCAGGGCGAGGTCGACGGCATGCCGTCCGACCTGTGGCTCGCGCGCGCCGAGGCGGAGCTGGCGGCCCGGCCGGAGACCCGCATCCTGCGCCGGACCACCGTCTTCGGCTGCTACGATCATGGGCTGGTCGCCGCGGTCGAGCGCGAGCGCATCGTCTGGAAGATCCGCGCGGCCCGCGTCATCGTCGCCACCGGCGCCATCGAGCGGCCGATCGCCTTCCAGGACGACGACCGGCCGGGGGTGATGCTGGCGGGTGCCGTCCGCGCCTACGTCACGCGCTGGGCGACGGCGGCCGGGCGGCGCCTCGTCCTCTTCACCAACAACGACGACGCCTATCGCACCGCCCTGGTCTGGCACGGCAACGGCCTGCAGGTGGCGGCCGTGATCGACGCGCGGCGCAGCGCGGACGGGCCTCTGCCCGACGCGGCCCGCGCCGCCGGAATCCCGGTCGCGACCAACGCCACCCTTCTGCGCGCGCTGGGCCGGCGCCATGTCCGCGGCGTCGTCGTGCGCGACGGCAATCGCCGCCTGCGCCGGATCGCCTGCGACACGATCGCCGTGTCCGGCGGCCGCGACCCGGCGGTCGCGCTGTTCGTCCAGGCCGGCGGGCGGCTGGCCTGGCAGGACGCGATCGCCGCCTTCGTGCCGGGAGACGGCGGATACACGGTGGCGACCGGTGCCGCGACCGGCCTGTTCGGCCTGGGCAGCGCGCTCGCCCACGGCCATGCGGCCGGGGCTGCGGTTGCCGGCGCCGCGCCGGGCGACCCGCCGCTGGCGGCCGACGTGACCACGGGCACGATGCTGCCGCTGTGGCACGCCGGCGGCGACCCGGCGCTGAGCTGGGTCGACCGGGCGAGCGACGTCACCGTCGCCGACGTCGGGCTGGCCGCGCGCGAGGGCTATGTCTCGGTCGAGCACTACAAGCGCTACACCACCAGCGGCATGTCGCCCGACCAGGGCAAGGCGAGCGGCGTCGTCGCCCTGTCGCTGCTGGGGCGCGCCACCGGGCGGGCGCCGGCCGCGGTCGGCACCACCCGCTTCCGCCCGCCCTGGGACCCGGTGCCGATCGCGGCGTTGGCCGGGGCCGACCGCGGCCGCCGCCTGCGCCCGGTCCTGCATCTGCCGGCCCATGACCAACACCTGTCGCGGGGTGCCGCCATGGAGGAGTATGGCGGCTGGATGCGGCCCGCCGCCTATCCGCAAGGGGCGGAGACGCGCCAGGCGGCGATCCGGCGCGAGGCGGCCGCCGTGCGCGCCCATGCCGGGCTGTTCGACGCCTCGCCGCTCGGCAAGATCGACGTGCGCGGGCCCGATGCCGGGCGCTTCCTCGACCGCATGTACATCCACCGCCTGTCCAGCCTGAAGCCCGGCCGCCTGCGCTACAGCCTGGCCGCCAACGAGCACGGCATCGTCCAGGACGACGGGGTCATCGCCCGGCTCGGCCCGGACCGCTTCCTGGTCGGCACCACCAGCGGCGGCGCGGCGCGGATGGCGGAGGCGTTCGAGGAGTGGCTGCAGTGCGAATGGGTCGACCTCGACGTCTTCGTGACGCCGGTCACCCAGCAATGGGGGGTGGTCAACCTGGCCGGCCCGCAGGCCCGCACCCTGCTCGGCGCGGCAGGCACCGACATCGACCTCGACCCTGCCGCCTTCCCCCACATGACCTTCCGCGAGGGCACCGTGGCCGGCATTCCGGCGCGCGTCGCCCGGGTCAGCTTCACGGGCGAGCTGTCCTACGAGGTGGCGGTGCCGGCGCGCCGCACGGCCGAACTGTGGGACGCGCTGGCGGCAGCATCGGTCACGGCCGGCATCCCGCCGCCGGTGCCCTTCGGGGTCGAGGCGCTGATGACGCTGCGGATCGAGAAGGGCTACCTGCATGTCGGCGCCGACACCGACGGCACGACCTATCCGGCCGACATCGGCTTCGACGCGGCCGGACGGCGCGGCGACGACTTCGTCGGGCGGCGGTCGATGCAGCGGCCGGATGCGGTGCGCCGCGGCCGCCTGCAGCTGGTCGGCCTGCTGCCGGAGGCCGCCGACGCCGTCCTGGCCGCCGGCGCCCATGTCGTCGCGACCGGCGAGGGCAGCGACGGCCATGTCTCGTCGGCCTGCTGGAGCCCGGCGCTGGGCCGCGCGATCGGCCTCGCCATGGTGCGCGACGGGCGGAGCCGCATGGACGAGACGGTGACGGTCGACGACCTCGGACGCCGGCTCAGCGCCCGCATCGTCCCGCCCGTCTTCGTCGACCCCGACGGAAGCCGCCTGCGATGACGCTGCGGATCGCCCTGCCCGACCTGCATGTCGACGAGGCACCCGCCTGCCGGCGCCTCCTCCTGCGCGGACGGGCCGACGACGCCGTCTTCGCCGACGAGGTGCGCTGGACCTTCGGCACCCGCCTGCCGGCGCGGCCCTGCAGTTCGACCGAGAGCGACGCCGCCCGCTGCCTGTGGCTCGGCCCCACCACCTGGCTCGCCGAATCGGGGGACCGCGAGGCCGACCTGGCCCTGGAGCGCCTGCCCGCCCTGGAGGTGACCGACGCCCGCCTCGTGCTGGCGGTCGAGGGCCGCCGTGCCCGCGAGCTACTCGCGGTCGGCACCGGCATCGACCTGCATCCCGCAGTCTTCCCGGCCGGCCGGGTGGTGCGCACGCTGTTCGGCCGGGTCGACGCCGCGCTCTACCTGGCCGATGCCGGGCCGCTGCTGGACGCGCCGCTCTTCCACCTGCATGTGGACCGCGCGGCCGGCCCGTGGCTCGCGGACTGGCTGCTGGCGGCCGCGCGGGGCCTCGATCTCTGATGTATGGTCGGCGATGGTCTTCGACGACATCCGCTATCTCAAAACCCTGGCGCATCTCGGGCATGCGCGGCGCCTCGAATCCTTGCCGCACGGCATATTCGTGCGCCCCATTCCCGGCACGCAGCACCACGACGCGCTGGGCCCATGGCCCTATGCCAGCGCACCCGACCCGCGGCGGCTGCCCAATGCCATGGCCGAGCTGCTGGCGCTGGGAGCCGTCAGCTTCACCGGCGTGATCCGGCCCGACGCGGATGTCGCCCCCCTCGCCGCGGCAGCCGGCGACTTCCTGGTGGTGCCGCTCAAGCCCCATTTCGTGATCGCCCCGGGCCATGTCCCCGGGCTGGGCGCCCGCTCCCGGCGCAATCTCTCCGTCGCGACACGCCACTGGGACATCGACACGGCGCCCGATCCGACCGAGGCCGCGGCGGTGGCCACGCGCCTGCACCAGCGCCTGCAGGCGCGCCGCCGGATGAGCCCCATGACCCGGATGGCGCCCGGGCATTTCCCGGCCGTCCTCGCCCTTCCCGGCATGCGCGCCCTGGCGGCCCGCGCCCAGGGCACGATCGGCGCCCTGATCGTCGCCGCCCGCGACGCCGGCGAGACCCATCTTCTACATCTCCTGGTCGACGAGGACACCATCGCGACCGGGCCGGCATACCTGCTCATGGACCATGTCGCGCGGCACTGGGCCGCCGACGGGCCGGTCTACATGGGGGGCGCGCCGGACGGGCCCGACGGGCCCGGCATCGGGCACTTCAAGGCCCGCTGGGCGAGCCATACCCGCCCGACCTTCCTGCTGACCGCGATCGTCCGCCCCGACCTCTATGCCGGCCTTGCATCGGAACAAGGCGCGGCCGGAAGCTACTTTCCCGCCTACCGGGCGGCTATGCCCGCCACTCAGGAAGTGAGCAAAGCCTGATGAACCTGCTGGAGCCTCTGGTGCAGCGGCCGGGCGACCGGCCGGCCGAACTGTCGGTCCTGATGCCGGTGCGCAACACGGAGACCATGGTCGGTGCCGCCGTGGCCTCGGTCCTGGGCCAGCAGGATTGTGTTGCCGAAATCCTGATCTCGGACGATCAGTCGAGCGACCGCACCCTGGAAGTCGTGTGCCGCACCCTGGACGCGTGGCGCGGTCCCCATCATGTCCGGGTCCTGCGGACGACGCGGCGCCTGAAGATCGACCATCTGGGCGCCCTGGTGGCAGCCGCCTCGGGCCGGCTGCTGGTGCAGGCCCACGGCGACGACGTGTCCTATCCCCGGCGCCTCGCCGAGCTGCGGGACATCCACCACCGGACCGGCGCGTCGCTCGTCTCGAGCCGCGTCGTCTGGAAGACCGACAAGGAGCAGTTCGAAGAGACCATGCCGCCGGACGTCGCGGAGGGCTGGATCCCGCTGCGGAAGCTGGTCGAGCGCAACCCGGGCATGCTGGCCGGCGCGCGCTACGCGCTGGACCGCCGCATCTACGAGCTCTTCCCGCCGCTGGACTCCTCCTACCTCGCCATCGGCCACGACGCGCTGCAGCCGTTCCGGGCAGCGCTGCTGGGCGGGGCCTGGTTCGACCCGCGGCCGCTGCTGCAGTGCGGTCGCCACGCCGGGCAATGGACCCATCGGCTCTGGGACATCCACCTTCCCGCGGCCGGGCGTTTCGGAATTCGGCTGCATCGTCTGGGCGTCATGCGCGCCATGATCCGAGACCTCGAATACGCCGCGCGCAACGACTTGCTGCCGCCTGAGCGAATCGCCGATGTACGGACCCTGGTACTGACCGCGATCGGCGGCGTGCTCGATGCCATGCTGATGCAGCGGGAGGAGCTATGCCGGGCCGGCTACGAGCCGGCATGGCTGACGGAGGAGGAGCTGGCGCGGATCAATCGCGAGCCGACGCTTGGACGGGTTGCCGATGCCGCACGGATGGCCGCCGCCGGCCGGGACAAAGCCAAGGGACTTGGACGTAGCGATTGACTCCCGCTTCGTCGTGGCTATAGTGCCGCGCTTCCGGGCGGTCCCCACGGGTCGCCCGCAATCATTGTCGAGACGAGCCTAACTGGCCATGTACGCAGTCATCCGAACCGGCGGCAAGCAATACAAAGTCGCCAAGGACGACGTCATCGTCGTCGAGAAGCTCGAAGCCGAACCCGGCTCCGCGATCACCCTCGGCGACGTGCTGATGGTCGGCGGCGAGGCCGGCATCACCATCGGCAGCCCCCTGATCGCCGGAGCCGCCGTGACGGCCGAAGTGGTCAGCCAGGGCAAGGGCGACAAGGTCATCATCTTCAAGAAGAAGCGGCGCCAGAACTATCGCCGCAAGCGTGGGCATCGCCAGATGCAGACGGTCTTGAAGATCACCGGCATCGCCGCCTGACGGAGGATCCACGATGGCACACAAGAAAGCAGGCGGCAGTTCGCGCAACGGCCGCGATTCCGCCGGCCGACGCCTCGGCGTCAAGCGCTTCGGCGGCCAGCACGTCCTGGCCGGCAACATTCTGGTCCGCCAGCGGGGAACCAAGTTCCATGCCGGCGAGCATGTCGGGATGGGCCGCGACCATACGCTGTTCGCGCTGACCGATGGCCACGTCTCGTTCGGCGTGCACCATGGCAAGACCCTGATCTCGGTGGTCCCGGTGGCGCTCGAGGCAATCGCGGCCGAGTAACGGCCCGCCCACCGACCCGCACGAAAAGAGGGGGGAACGGCTGGGCCGTTCCCCCCTTTTTCCTTTGATCCCTGCCTCTGTCGGTCCGGCACCGGAAGCCAGCGACGGGCTGCCAAGCGGAGGATGGACCCATGAAGTTCCTCGACGAGTGCAAGATCTACCTGAAGAGCGGTGACGGCGGCCGCGGCTCGGCCAGCTTCCGGCGCGAGAAGTTCATCGAGTTCGGCGGGCCGGACGGCGGCGACGGCGGGCGCGGCGGCGACGTGGTGATCGAGGCAGTGGCCAACCTCAACACCCTGATCGACTATCGCTACCAGCAGCATTTCCGCGCCCAGAACGGCCGCGGCGGCGCCGGCGCCAACCGCACCGGGGCGGCCGGGATCACCACCATCCTCAAGGTGCCGGTCGGGACCCAGGTGATCGACGAGGACAAGGAGACGATCCTCCACGACCTGGTTGCGCCCGGCCAGCGCATCGTCCTGCTGCGCGGCGGCGACGGCGGCTTCGGCAACAGCCACTACAAGTCCTCGACCAACCAGGCGCCGCGCCGCGCCGACCTCGGCTGGCCGGGCGAGGAGCGCTGGGTGTGGCTGCGCCTCAAGCTGATCGCCGACGTCGGGCTGGTCGGCCTGCCCAATGCCGGCAAGTCGACCTTCCTGGCCGCCGTCACCCAGGCCAAGCCGCGCATCGCCGACTATCCCTTCACCACGCTGAAGCCGCAGCTGGGCGTGGCCCGGGTCGACGAGGAAGAGTTCGTGATCGCCGACCTGCCGGGGCTGATCGAGGGCGCCCACGAGGGGGTCGGGCTGGGCGACCGCTTCCTCGGCCATGTCGAGCGCTGCAGCGTCGTGCTGCACCTGATCGACGGCACCGCCGAGAATGTCGGCGCCGCCTATCGCACGATCCGCCGCGAGCTGACGGAATACGGCCAGGGGCTGGCCGAGAAGCCGGAAATCGTCGGCCTCAACAAGATCGACGCCCTGTCGCCGGAAGAGCTGAAGAAGAAGAAGCAGGCGCTGGCCCGCGTCGCCAAGCGGCAGCCGATGCTGCTCTCGGGCGTGGCCGGCACCGGCACCACCGAGGTGCTGCGCGCGCTGCAGACGATCATCCGCGCCGGCAAGGCGCCGCCGGAGCCGGCCTATCGCGGCGAGGGCGCGAGCCCGGCCGAGGAGGCGCCCTGGGCCGGTCCGCGCCCGTGAGCGTCAGTGTGAGCGTGGAAACGACGGCCGGGACGGCGGCGGAGCCCGGCCTGCCCGCCCCCGCGCTGGCCGCGCCCAGCCTGGACGACGCCCGTCGCGTCGTCGTCAAGATCGGCTCGGCCCTGCTGGTCGACGACGCGACCGGCACCATCCGCCGCGAATGGCTCGACCGGCTGGCCGACGACGTGGCCGCCCTGCGCGCGCGCGGCCAGGAGGTGGTGATCGTCACCTCGGGCGCCATCAGCACCGGCCGGCGCCATCTCGGCCTGACCCGGCGGCGCATCCGCCTGGAGGAGAAGCAGGCCGCCGCCGCCACCGGCCAGATCCGCCTGGCCCACGCCTATTCCGACACCTTCGCCCGCCACGGCATCACCGTCGCCCAGATCCTGCTGACGCCCGAGGACACCGAGGAGCGGCGCCGCCACCTCAACGCCCGGGCGACGCTGGAAACCCTGCTGGCGCTGGGGGCGATCCCGGTCGTCAACGAGAACGACACGGTGGCCACCGCCGAGATCCGCTTCGGCGACAACGACCGGCTGGCCGCCCGCGTCGCCCAGATGATCACCGCCGACACCCTGGTCCTGCTGTCCGACATCGACGGCCTCTACACGGCCGACCCCAAGCGCGACCCGGCCGCCCGCCACATCCCGGTCGTGCCCGCGCTGACGGCCGAGATCGAGGCGATGGCCGGCGATGCCCTGCCCGGCTACAGCTCCGGCGGGATGGTGACCAAGCTGGCCGCGGCCCGCATCGCGGTCGGTGCCGGCTGCCGCATGGTCATCGCCCAGGGCGCGCGGCCCAACCCGATCGCGGCCATCCTGGCCGGTTCGCCCTGCACCTGGTTCCTGGCCGGCGGCGGACCGCGCGCGGCGCGCAAGCGCTGGATCGCCGGCTCGGTCAAGCCGCGCGGCGTGCTGGTGGTCGATCCGGGCGCGGCCCGCGCGCTGCTCGGCGGCCGCAGCCTGCTGCCGGCCGGCGTCGCCGCCGTCGAAGGCCGCTTCGAACGCGGCGACCCGGTCGTCATCCGCGACGAGGACGGCCGCGACCTCGGCCGGGGCCTGGCCGCCTACGGCAGCGCCGACGCCCAGCGCATCCGCGGCCATCACAGCGACGAGATCGCCGGCATCCTCGGCTATCGCGGCCGCGAGGAGATGGTCCACCGCGACGACCTTGCCCTGGCGGAGGAGACGCCGTGACCGCCCTGCCGATCGCCCGCGATACGACCGAGGATCTGGAGGCGCGGATGGCCGCGCTCGGGCGGGACGCCCGGGCGGCTGCGCTGGCACTGGCGACGACGCCGACCGAGGCCAAGGACCGGGCGCTGCGGGCGGCCGCCGCCGGGATCCGCGCGGCCGAGGCCGCGATCCTGGCCGCCAACCAGGCCGACCTGGCGGACGCGCGCGCGGCCGGCCTGTCGTCGGCAATGATCGACCGGCTGCTGCTCGACCCCGGGCGGATCGAGGCGATGGCCCGCGGGCTGGAGGACGTGGCCGCCCTGCCCGACCCGATCGGCGACACGCTGGCGGAATGGACCCGGCCCAACGGCCTCCGCATCGCCCGGGTCCGGGTCCCCCTCGGCGTCATCGGCATCATCTTCGAGAGCCGGCCCAACGTCACCGCCGATGCGGCCGGCCTGTGCCTCAAGTCCGGCAATGCCGCCGTGCTGCGGCCGGGGTCGGAGAGCTTCCGCTCCTCGCGCGCCATCCTGGCGGCCCTCCATGCCGGCCTCGCCGAGGCGGGCCTGCCGGCCGCGGCCGTGCAGATGGTCCCGACCGCCGACCGCGCCGCCGTCGGCATCCTGCTCGGCATGTCGGGCGTGATCGACGTGATCGTGCCGCGCGGCGGCCGCGGGCTGATCGAGCGGGTGATCCGCGAGAGCCGGGTCCCGGTCATCCGCCACCTCGACGGCAACTGCCATGTCTATGTCGACGGCGCCGCCGACCTGGCGATGGCGCGCGCCATCGTCGGCAACGCCAAGCTGCGCCGCACCGGCGTGTGCGGGGCGGCCGAGACGCTGCTGGTCGACCGCCGCGCCGCCGCGACCCACCTGGCGCCGATCGTCCGCGACCTGCTCGATGGCGGCTGCGAGGTGCGCGGCGACGCCGCCGTGCAGGCGGTCGACCCGCGCGTCGTGCCGGCCGGCGAGGCCGACTGGACGACCGAGTATCTCGACGCGATCATCGCCGCCCGGGTGGTGGACGGGGTCGAAGGGGCGGTCGACCATGTCAACCGCTACGGCTCCCACCACACCGATGCCATCGTCACCGCCGACGAGGGTGCCGCCCGCCGCTTCCTGTCGGCGGTGGACAGCGCGGTCGTCCTGCACAACGCCTCGACCCAGTTCACCGACGGCGGCGAGTTCGGCATGGGGGCGGAGATCGGCATCTCCACCGACAAGCTGCATGCCCGCGGGCCGGTCGGAACCGAGCAGCTGACCTCCTACAAGTATGTCGTGCGCGGCAGCGGCCAGCTCCGCCCATGAGCGCGGCCGGCCGGACCGGCCGGCGGCGCTCGACCCAGGACGGCAGCGGGTCGGCCTGCTCGGCGGCTCGTTCAACCCGGCCCATGCGGGCCACCGCCATCTGTCGCTGTGGGCGCTGAAGCGGCTCGGGCTCGACCAGGTGTGGTGGCTGGTCTCGCCGCAGAACCCCCTGAAGGCGAGCCGGGACATGGCGCCGCTGGCCGATCGGCTGGCCGAGGCACGGCGCGTCGCCCGCCACCCGGCGATCCGGGTGACCGACATCGAGGGCTGGTTCAGCACCCGCTACACCGCCGACACCCTGTCGGCCCTGCTGCGGCGCTTCCCGCACGCGCGCTTCGTCTGGCTGATGGGTGCGGACAACCTGCGGCAGATTCGTCGCTGGAAGCGGTGGAATACGATCTTCGAAAGCCTGCCAGTTGCGGTGTTCGACCGGCCTTCCTATGCTTTAGGCGCGCTTTCGGGTCTGGCGGCGCGCCGGTACGGCCGGCATCGCGTCCCGGCATCGGCGGCCCGCTCGCTCGCGGATCGGCCGGCCCCGGCCTGGACCTTCGTGACGATGCCGCTTCACCCGGCCTCCGCCACCCGGATCCGCGCAGCACGGGAACGCCCTGAGGCGTGCCCGGCACCATTGGCGAATCGCGCCCAACAGGAGGTAGCACCATAAGACGCCCCAAGCCCGTTTCCAGCGAACCCGACCGGAACCTGCTGGAACTCACCCGGGCATCGCTCGAGGACGACAAGGCCGAGGACATCGTCGTCATCGAGCTGGCCGGCAAGTCGACCATCGCCGACTTCATGGTCATCGCCACCGGGCGATCGACCCGCCAGGTCGCCGCCATGGCCGAGAACCTGCGCCTCAAGCTGATCGAGTACGGCATCCGGCGCGTGGCGCTGGAAGGGCTGGCCCAGTCCGACTGGGTGCTGCTCGACGCCGGCGACATCATCGTCCATCTCTTCCGGCCGGAGGTTCGCACCTTCTACAACCTGGAAAAGATGTGGGGCGTCGACCTGCCCGCGGCTCCGGCCGCCGAGGCGGCGACGGCGTGAGGCTGGCCCCGCCCGGCGGGCGGGAACCGCATCCCGGTCGCCGTCCGGCCGCGCCCCGGCGGCCGGACGGACGATGCGCATCCATGTGATCGCGGTCGGCCGCGCCCGGGCCGGGCCGACCGCTACCCTCTTCTCCGACTATGCCGGCCGCGTCCCCTGGCCCGTCACCCTGCACGAGGTGGAGGCGAAGGCGGCCGCCGCGAGCGATCGCCAGGCGCGCGAGGAGGCGCTGCTGGCGGCGCGCATTCCCGCGCGCGCCGTGCTGGTGGCGCTCGACCCGCGCGGCCGGGTGCTGTCGAGCGAGGATTTCGCCCAGCGCCTCGGCCGCTGGCGCGACGAGGGCACGGGCGACCTCGCCTTCATCATCGGCGGGGCGGACGGGCTGGCCGATTCCCTGCGCGCCCGCGCCCACCTGCTGCTCTCGTTCGGGCCGATGATCTGGCCCCACCTGCTGGCCCGCGCCATGCTGGCAGAACAGCTGTTCCGCGCCCACACCATCCTGACCGGGCACCCGTACCACCGGGAGTGAGCGCGGGCGCCGTCTATTCCAGGGTTTCGGCCGCATAGTGGCGGACGCGATCCTCGTCGACGCGGATGCCGAGGCCGGGCGCGGTCGGCACGATCACCCGGCCGTCCTTCACCGGGAACGGCTCCGCCAGCAGGTCGCGCTCCAGGAAATAGGTCGCCTGGTAGAACTCGCAGCCGAGCGAGATGTTGGGGGTGGCCGCGATCATGTGGGTGCCGGCCAGGTGGGCGATGCCGGTCTCGAACATGTCGCCGCCGTAGCAGGCGATGCCGGCCGCCTCGCAGATGGCGGAGATCCGCCGGCCGGCCATCATGCCGCCATGCTTCATGATCTTGACGCTGACCAGGTCGGCCATGCGGCCCGACGCCACCGTCAGGGCGTCGGTCGCGGTGAAGACGCTCTCGTCGGCCAGGACCGGGGTGTCGAGCGCGCGCGTGATCTCCGCCAGTGCCGCGCGCTGGTGGCCGGGCACCGGCTGCTCGATGAAGGTCGGCTTGAACGCCTCGACGTCGCGCAGCTGGCGGATCGCGTCGTAGGCGGCCATGCCCTGATTGTAGTCGATGCGCAGCTCGGCATCGGCCGGAATCTCCTTGCGAAAGCGCTCCATCCGCTTCAGGTCGACGGCGTGGCCGGCGAAGCCGGTCTTCATCTTGAACAGCCGCAGCCCCTCGCCGTAGAGGCGCTGGACCATCGCCATGTCGCGGTCGAAGTCCGGGTCGGCGACCGAGAACGACAGCGGGATGGAGTCGCGGCAGCGGCCGCCCAGCAGTTCCGCCACCGGCAGGCCGGACGCCTGGCCGACGATGTCGAACAGCGCCATCTCCATGGCCGCCTTGGCCTCGGGATGGCCGACCACGGCATGGTCGGCATCGTCCATCAGCGCCGCGATCCGGGTCGGGTCGGCGCCGACCAGCACCGGGCGCAGGTAGACGTGGAGGGCGGCCGCCACCGCCTCGACGGTGCCGGTGAAGACCGACCACGGCGCGGCATCGCCCCAGCCGGTGATGCCGGCATCCGTCTCCAGCTTGACGATGGCGTTGCGCACCGAGCCCTCGACATCGCCGGAGCCGTGCCGGCGCTTGATGACAACGGGGATGTCGGTGATGAAGACGGTGAGCGCGGTGATGCGCATGGCAGGGACGGCGGGCCGGGCGGCGCTGGCGTTGCTCAAGGCGGGATTCCTCGGGTGCGGAAAGGCGGGCGCCCGTGGATTCCGGGGCCCGATCATACGACCAACCCATCATTCGTCAGCCCGAGGGTGGCGCGCAAGCGGGGAGGTGCCGAGGTGCGAGACCGCATCGGCGCAGATCCTGCGGACCCGATTGCATATGTTATCCTAGAGTGATAACTGCATAGTGAATGGAGCGTCGTCGATCCCGAGGGTGGCCACTGGGTTCGGTTCGTCGTCTCGCGCGTCCCGCCTTCTCCGGCCAAGCCGCACGGCATCAACTATTCGCTGACCCTCCATGGGCCGGACGGCAAGCGGCTGGTCGGATTCGACAACGCTCATCCGGTGCCCCCACGCAAGCGAGGCGATCCCCAGGACCATCGCCATCACCTCCATCAGGTCGGGCCATACGAGTACGAGGATGCAGCAAGCCTGCTCGCTGATTTCTGGCGGCTCGTCGAGAAGGTCTTGCGCGACAGGGGAGTAAGCATGTGACCACGTTGAAAGTCGGCATCGCCAGCTACGAGGACATGAAGGCCCGCACCATGGCAGTGGCGAGCGGCGAGCGGCGAGCGGCGCATCCTGCCGGACGAACCGAAGGTCTGGTTCACGTCGACGGAATCGTTTGCGAAGATCCTTTCGGCGGGGAATCGGGAGCTGTTGCGTGTAATCGCGGAACAGTCACCGGGATCGCTGGATGAACTATCGCTCCTCACCGGGCGGGCGAAGTCCAACTTGTCGCGGACCCTGCGGACCATGGCAGGCTATGGGCTGGTCGAACTGGAACGGGGTCCGCGAGGGCGGATCCGGCCAAAAGTGGCCTATGATCGGGTGGCCTTGGACCTGCCCCTGATCCAGGGGAAGACAAAAAGCGCCTGAGCCAACCGCAACGGACCGGCCGCGCGGTTGTGGGCAGCAGGACGGGGCCTACCCCCGCCCCGCCTCCCGCAGGCCCGGAAGGCTGGCGATCATGCGGGCCAGCTGCGTCAGGCGTCCGGCGCCGGTCTTGGCCAGGATCGACCGCAGCTGCGTGCGCATCGTCGAGACCGCCACCTGCCGGGCCTCGGCCACCTCTTCGGGGGTGTGGCCCGCAGCCAGCGCGATCACGATCTCGGCCTCGGCCGCAGTCAGCCCGTAGAGGTCGCGCAGGATGCGCGCCGGCGGCACCGGCAGCCGCTGCGGATCCTGGATGATCAGCATGGCCCCGGGCCTGGGCGCGTTGAAGAAATGCGCCCGCTGCCCGGCCAGCGGGCTCACCAGCAGCTCCAGATCCGGCCGGCCGCCGCGGCGGGCCACCCGCAGCGCCCCGCCCGCCTCCCTGGCCGGCCCGCTGACCCCGGCGACGAGACGGTGCAGCCGCATTGTGTCCGCCGGGCGTTCCGCGGTGATCGGCAGGATCGTCGTACCGCCGGACAGGCCGTCCTTCTGCGCCAGGATCTCGGCGGCGAAGCGGTTCATCATCATCACCCGGCATCGGGCATCCGCGATGACGACGCCGAAGGCGAACGCATCGACGGCAGCCTGGCTCGCCCGGTTCAGCTTCGCCAGCTCCTCGAAGCGCAGCGTCACGTCCAGCGACCGCACGAGGTGCGGGACCAGCGCCCCGACGATCTGCTTCTCCGCCTGCCCGAAGGTGCCGGCGACCGTCCGGTGCAGGCCGACGACGCCGCGCCATCCCTGGATGTCGAAGACGATGCCGAGCACGTCGCGCACGTCCGAGGTCGGCCGGACAAGCTCGTTGAAGACCTCGGACCGGACGAACTCGGCATCCGGCACCATCTCGGACCCGACCGAGATCCGCCCCGCCCGGCGGGCCGCCTCGATCATCCACAGATCCTTGGGCCACCAGGTTTCCTGATAGCCCCGAAGGAACGCCTCCGGCGCGTTGCTGGCGAGCAGGTGAACCTCGCCCCGGGTCGGATTGACGATGCTGGAGATCGAAGTTTCGGCATCGACCAGGCCCCGCATCTCGGCGAATGCGGACGACCATCGCTCGCCGTCGAGTGCCGCGTCGTAGAGGCCGACGATCAGCCCTTCCAGTCGGTCTGTCGGCAACGAAGGCACGGCTCGATCTCTCAATGGATTAAAATTATGGCATAAATCCTATCTCGTTTCTGGATCGATGGCGATGGCGGACTGCCGGTTCCCGGAACGGCCTACCGCCCGATCATCGTCTTCAGCAGCCCGCCGCGGCGCGCGGTGATCAGGCCGATCGCGGCCATGGCGAGGACGCTGACGGCGATCAGGATGGTGGCGATGGCGGTGATGGTCGGGTTCACCTCCAGCACCAGCTCGTTGAACATGCGCTTGGGCACCGTCTGGTAGACGCCGGCGACGAAGAGGGTGACGATCACCTCGTCGAAGCTGGCGATCAGGGCCAGGATCCAGGCCGAGGCCAGGCTCGGCACCAGGTTGGGCAGCAGGACGCGGGTCACCGTCTGCAGGCGCGAGGCGCCGAGCGTGAAGGCCACCTGCTCGATCCGCTCGTCGAACGAACGGATCGCGACACCGACCACCAGCACCACGAACGGCACCGACAGCACGACATGGCTGGCGACCAGACCGACCCAGGTGCCGAGCAGGCCGACCTTGGCCAGCGCCAGGTACATGGCGACGGCGACGACGATGGTCGGCACGATGAGCGGCGCCATGAAGTTGGCGTCGATGAAGCCGCGGCCGGGGAAGCGGCCGCGGACGATGCCGTAGGCAGCCGCACTGCCCAGGACCAGGGCGACGATGCTGGAGGCGAAGGCGAGCATGGTCGAGGTCACCAGCGCCTCGACCCAGCGCGGGTCGCCGAAGAAGGACCGGTACCAGCGCAGCGACAGGCCGGGCGGCGGGAACTGCAGCGAGCTGGCGCTGGAGAAGGACATGCCGACCACGATCAGGATCGGCATCACCAGGAAGACCAGGGTGACGATGCCCACCAGGGCCGTGAGGCGACCCGCCTTCATGACGCGCTCCGGGCGGCGATGGTGCGATAGACGCCGTAGAGCGCCAGCGTCGCCGCCAGCAGCAGGGTCGAGATGGCCGCCGCCAGCTCCCAGCGCGGCATCTGGTTGATCAGCACGTCCAGCATGTTGGAGATCATCGGCACCCGCCCGCCGCCGAGGATGGCCGGGGTGACGTAGAAGCCGAGCGTCAGGATGAAGACCAGCACCAGCCCGGCCGCGAAGGCCGGCAGCGACAGGGGAAAGAACACCCGCCAGAAGATCGCCCGGCGCGGCGCCCCCAGGGTGGCGGCCGCCTGCAGCAGCCGCTCGTCGATCTTCAGCATGGCGGCGAACAGCGGCAGGACCAGGAACGGCAGCAGCACGTTGGTGGTGCCGATGGTGACGCCCAGCTGGTTGTAGAGGAAGGAGATCGGCCGGTCGGTGATGCCGAGGCCGATCAGCGAGCGGTTGACGAACCCGTTGTTGCCCAGCACGACGATCCACGCATAGGTGCGCACCAGGATGCTGATCCAGAACGGCAACAGCACCAGGGTGACGACGGCGAGCTGGGCCCGCCCGCCCAGCCCGCGCATCCAGTAGGCGAGCGGATAGCCGATCAGCCCGCACACCGCCGAGGTGATCACCGCGATCTGGAAGGTGTTGCCGAGCACCCGGAAATAGATCGGCGATTCCGTGAACTCGGCCCAGTGGGCGACGGTGGGGTGCGGGCTCAGCACGCTCTGGGCCAGCATGAGGAGGATCGGCACGTCGAACGCGACCACCATCAGCACCAGCAGCGGCACCACGTAGCTGCCGGCGTTCCGTCCGATCCGCATCGATCCTCCCCTTGGCTCAGGCCCGGATGTCGTTCAGAGGCTCAGCTTGAACTGCTGCCAGCGCTTCTCGATCATGTCGGCATTGTCGAACCACCACTTGACGTTGTGGATGACCTGCTTCTCGCGGTGGACGGTCGGGTACTCGGCCAGCCGATCCTTGGGCAGCATCGCCGGCAGGGCGGGGCTGGGGCCAGTGTAGGAGATGATCTTGGCGGCCTCCAGCTGCAGGGCGGGCTTGCTGAACTCGCGCAGCAGGCGCATGGCGGCCGCCTTGTCGGCCTTGTTCGCGCCCTTCGGGACCACGAGGTACGCCAGGTCGAGGATGGCCTGCTCGTAGGTGTAGTCGATGCCGGGCGTGCCGGCGACGCGGCCGGAATAGGACACCGCGTACTGGACCTCGTTGTCCTTCAGGAGCTGCGGCGGCTGGGCGCCGGCCGACCACCAGATCGCGACGTCCTTCTTGATCCGGTCCATCGCCTTGAAGGCGCGGTCGACGTCGAGCGGATAGAGCTTGTCGACCGGCACCCCGTCGGCCAGCAACGCGAAGACGAGCCCGTAGGGGCGGTCCTGCATCGTCCGCTTGCCGGGGAAGTCCTTGGTGTTGAAGAAGTCGGCCCAGTTCTTCGGTGCCTTGGCGTCGCTGCGCCAGGCCATAAGGGTCGAGTAGTACTGCCAGCCGAAGCCCATCGGGTCCTTGGCCTCGGGGTACATCGCCTCGGGCTGGATCGCGTCCCAGTCGAGCGGCTCGATCAGGTTGAGGGCCTTGGCCTGCTCCATCGAGGTGCTGCCCGCCTCGAACAGGCAGATGTTGGTCTGCCCGGCCTGGACCAGGCTGCGCAGCTTGCCGAAGGTGTTCGGGCTCTCGCGCACCACCTTGGTGCCGGTCGCCTCGGTGAAGGGCTTGATGTAGGGCTCCATCGAGTCGCCGGACTTGCCGCCGGCCTCGATCATGCGGATCTCCTTCACGCCCTGGGCGCGGAGGATGCCGGGGGCGGCCAGGCCGGCCGCCAGCGCGCTGCCGGTCGCCAGCAATTCACGTCTCGTCAAGCGCATCGCTTCTCTCCTTCAGGGCGTGGGCGGCGGCCGAAGCCGGCCGGCGCCCGGGACGAACCTCGTTTGCGAAACTCAGGCGGCGGCACCGGCCTCCGGCAACAACCAGACGTCGGCCGGCGACCAGGAGACGCGGACGCGGTCGCCGATCGCCGCCGACTGGTCGCCGTCGGTGGCGGCCGCGACCAGCTCCTGCCCGGCATCGGCATCGAGATGCCAGCGGCGGAGATGGCCCAGATAGACGTCCTGGCGCACCCGGGCGGCGATCCCCTCGCCGGCGCTCTCCGGCAGCAGGCGGACCCGCTCCGGCCGCACGATCGCGGCCGCCGCACTGCCTTCCGGCCGGGTGCCGGTGGCGCAGGCGACCAGCTCGCCCGAGCCGAGGCGCAGGCCGCGCCCGGCCTCGACCCGGCCCTCCAGCAGGTTGGCGAGGCCAAGGAAGCCGGCGACGAAGCGGTTGGCCGGCCGGCGATAGACCTCGTCCGGGGTGCCCACCTGCTGCATCGCGCCATGGTCGAGCACGATGATCCGGTCGGACAGCGACAGCGCCTCCTCCTGGTCGTGGGTGACCAGGAGCGTAGTGATGCCGAGGTCGCGCTGCAGCGCCTTCAGCTCGACCTGGACCTCCTCCCGCAGCTTGCGGTCGAGCGCGCCCAGCGGCTCGTCGAGCAGGAGGATGTCCGGCTCGAAGACGAAGGCGCGGGCCAGCGCCACGCGCTGCTGCTGGCCGCCCGAGAGCTGCTGCGGCCTGCGCCGGGCGAGCCCGTCCAGGCGCACGCGGGCGAGTGCCGCCGCCACCTTGGCCGCGATCTCGACCTTGGGCCGGCCGCGCACGACCAGCGGGAAGGCGACGTTGTCGAAGACGTCGAGATGGGGAAAGAGGGCATAGGACTGGAAGACCAGGCCGATCCGGCGCTGCTGCGGCTCGAGGTGGGTGACGTCGCGCCCCGCGATCAGGATGCGCCCGGCGCTGGGCGCGGTCAGGCCGGCGACCAGCGACAGGATGGTCGTCTTGCCCGAGCCGGACGGCCCGAGGATGGTCAGGAACTCGCCCTCCGCCACCTGGACGGACAGGTCCCTGACCGCGTGCACCGGCCCGTAGCGCTTGGCGACGCCGTCGAACTCAATCGCGCCCAAGCCGGCCTCCCGCGGATTTCCCGCCGGAACGCGCCGGGGGCCATGGTTGGAGGCGGGCGATATCTGATATGGGATTCACGGTCCGGTCACCTTCGCTCGGAGCCGCCGATGAGCAGCAAGTTCGATGCCACCCCCGCCGCGGCGCCGCTCCGGCGCAACTCCACCGCCCGCTCGCAGGCCCTGTTCGAGCGGGCGCTCGAAGTGATGCCCGGCGGCAGCACCCGGGCCACCATCTTCATGCATCCGCATCCCCCCTATGCCGCGCATGGGCAAGGATCGCGCATTGTCGACGTGGACGGCAACGTAATCGTCGATTTTACCAACAACTTCTTCTCGGCCATCCACGGCCACGCCAACCCCGCGATCGTCGCCGCGGTCGCCGAGACGGCCGCGCGCGGCATCAGCTTCGGCCTGCCGACCGAGGTCGAGGTGGACCTGGCCGAGCATATCTGCGCGCGCGCACCGGCGCTGGAGACCATCCGCTTCTCCAACAGCGGCAGCGAGGCAGTGCTGAGCGCGATCAAGGCCGCCCGCGCCTATACCGGCCGGCCGGCGATCGCCAAGATCGAGGGCGCCTATCACGGCAGCTACGACCATGTGGAGGTCAGCCTCGACTCGCGGCCCGGCGACTGGGGGGACGGCGCACCGGCCGGCACCAAGTACGCCCGCGGCACGCCGGACGCCGTGCTGGGCGACACCGTGGTCATCCCCTTCAACGACCCGGTGGCCGCGGTGCGGCTGCTGGAGGCCCATGGCGACCGGCTGGCCGCCCTGCTGATCGACCCCCTGCCCTCGCGCGTCGGCCTGGTGCCGGCCAGCCGGGAGTTCGTGGCCGCGATCCGCGAGACGACCCGGCGGCTCGGCATCGTCCTGGTCGTGGACGAGATCATCTGCTTCCGCCTGTCGCACGCGGGCGCCCACCCGCTCTGGGACCTGGAGCCCGACCTGGTGACGCTCGGCAAGATCATCGGCGGCGGCCTGCCGATCGGCGCCGTCGCCGGCCGGCGCGACATCATGGCGATGTTCGATGTGCGCCCGGGCAAGGCGGCCGTGCCGCACGGCGGCACCTTCACCGCCAACCCGGTGACGATGGCGGCCGGTCTCGCCAGCCTGCGGCAGCTCGATGCCGCCGCCTACGACCGCCTGAACGGCCTGGGTGACCGGCTGCGCCGGGGGCTGGCCGACGCGATCGGCCGCGCCGGCATGCCGGCGCAGGTGACCGGCATGGGATCGATGTTCCGCATCCACCCCCACGACCGGCCGGTCAGCGACTATCGCTCGTCCTACCCGACCGATGCCGAGAAGGCGCTGATGGCCCGGCTGCACCCCTGGCTGCTGGAGGCGGGCTACCTGCTGACCCCCAACCTGTCGGGCGCCCTGTCGACCCCGATGACCGAGGCCGACGTGGACGGGCTGGCCGAGACGGTGGGCGAGGGCTTCGCCTGGGCGGCCCGGGACCGGGCCGCCGCCTGACCGGCGGACGGCGCGACCGGGGCGGCGATGACGGGGGAGCGGACGGCAGGCCCCTACCGGCCAGCCGCCCCTTCTCCTATATTGCCCGGATGACTACGCCACGCCCGAAGCCGGTCGTCCTGTGCATCCTGGACGGCTGGGGACATCGTGACGGCGGCGCGGACAACGCGCTCGCCCAGGCCCGCCTGCCCAACTGGCGGCGGCTCGTCGCCCATTGCCCGCACGGCCTGCTCGACGCCTCGGCCGAGGAGGTCGGGCTGCCCGACGGCCAGATGGGCAATTCCGAGGTCGGGCACATGAACATCGGCGCCGGCCGGGTGGTGATGCAGGAGCTGCCGCGGATCACCCGGGCGCTGGCCGACGGCACCGTCGCCGGCAGCCCCGCCTTCGCCGGCTTCGTGGACGCGCTGCGCCGGTCCGGCGGCACCGCGCACCTGCTGGGCCTGCTGTCGCCGGGCGGCGTCCACGCCCACCAGGACCATATCGCCGGCCTCGCCCGGCTACTCGACGCGGCCGGCGTGCCGGTCGCCGTCCACGCCTTCCTGGACGGGCGCGACACCCCGCCCGACAGCGCGGGCGCGGCCCTGGACGACTTCCGGAAGGCGGTCGCCGGCTGCACCCGGGTGCGGATCGCGACGGTGGCCGGGCGCTACTACGCCATGGACCGGGACAAGCGCTGGGACCGGGTCGAGCTCGCCTCTGCGACGCTGGTCGATGCGGCCGGCGAACGCTTCGCGGCCCCCGGCGACGCGATCGCGGCCAGCTATGCGGCCGGCAAGACCGACGAGTTCGTCCGGCCGGCGGTGATCGGCGACTATGCCGGCATGCGCGACGGCGACGGGCTGCTGATGGCCAATTTCCGCGCCGACCGGGCGCGCGAGATCCTGGCCGCCCTGCTCGACCCGGCCTTCGACGGCTTTCCGCGGCCCCGCCGGGTCGCCTTCGCGGCCGCGCTCGGCATGGTCGAGTATTCGAGCGACCTCAACCGCTTCCTCGGCACCCTGTTCGCGCCGGAGGAACTGCACGACACGCTGGGGGAGGTGGTCTCCAAGGCCGGCCTGCGCCAGCTGCGCATCGCCGAGACCGAGAAGTACGCCCACGTCACCTTCTTCCTGAACGGCGGCGACGAGCGCGAGTTCGCGGGCGAGGAACGCATCCTGGTGCCATCGCCCAAGGTCGCGACCTATGACCTGCAGCCGGAGATGTCGGCGCCGGAGCTGACCGACCGGCTGGTCGAGGCGATCGGCAGCGGGCGCTTCGACCTGATCGTGGTCAACTTCGCCAATGCCGACATGGTCGGCCATTCCGGCATCCTGGCCGCCGCCATCCAGGCCGTGGAGGCGGTCGACGCCTGCCTCGGGCGGCTGGAGAAGGCGGTGATGGCGGCGGGCGGCGTCCTGCTGGTCACCGCCGACCACGGCAATGCCGAACAGATGATCGACCCCGAGACCGGCGGGCCGCAGACCGCGCATTCGATGAACCCGGTCCCGGTCGTCATGGCCGGCGGCCCGCCGGTCGCCAGCCTCGCCCCGCCGGGCGGCGGCCATGGCCGCCTGGCCGACCTCGCCCCCACCATCCTGGAGCTGATGCACCTGCCGCGACCGGCCGCCATGACCGGGCGGTCGCTGCTCGGGCCGGTCGCCGCCCGCCGCGCCAGCGCCTGAACCGCAGGATACGCCGATCCCTTCCGCCCGCCCCCCTCGACCGGCCGCCATGCGCCACGCCGCCTGGGCCCTCCTGCTGCTCGGCAGCGCCGTGCTGGCGCCGGCCGCCGCCGAGGACCCGCGCCGCGAGCTGCGCGACGTCCAGCGCTGGATGGAGAGCGAGCGCGGCCGGCAGGCGGAGATCGAGCGCAAGGCCGAGGCGCTGCGGCGCGATGTCGAACGCCTGCGGACCGATTCGATCGCGGCCGCCCGCGCGCTCCAGGCCGAGGAGGCGAACCTTTCCGCGGTCGAGGAGACGCTGGCCGCCCTCAACGAGGAGATCGAGCGCCAGAACCGGACCCTGGTCGAGCGGCGGCAGAGCGTCGAATCCCTGGTGACCGCGCTCGCCCGCCTGACCCGGCACCCGCCGGAGGCCCTGCTCGCCCTGCCGACGACCCCCTTGGAGACCGCCCGCACCGCTGGCCTGCTCGGCAGCCTGGTGCCGATGATCGCCCGCGAGGCCGGCCGGCTGCGCCTGGCGCTGGCCGACCTGCGCGAGCTGCGCATCGAGACCGAGGCCCGGCGCCAGCAGGCGGTGGCCGGCCGCAAGGCGGTCGAGCGCCGCCGCCAGGCCCTGGACGGGCTGATCGCCCAGCGCACCGCCGCCCGCGGCCAGGCCGAGGCGGAGGCGCAGCAGCGGGCCGAGGACGTGCAGAAGCTGGCGTCCCGGGTCAGCGACCTGAAGGACCTGATCGCCGAGGCCGAGGCGGAGGCCGTCCGCCAGCGCCAGGAAGAGAACCGGAAGCGCCAGGAAGCCGAGGCCGACCGCCGCCGCCAGGCGGCCGAGGCGGAACGGCGGCGCCGCGAACTGGCCGCCGAGGAGGCGCGCCAGCGCCAGCTGGCCCAGCAGCAGACGGGCCAGCCGGAATCCCGCCAGCGCACCGCCGAGGCGCAGCGGCTGGAGCAGGAGCGCCTGTCGCTCGACCGGCGCGAGGCGGCCGAGCAGAAGCGACAGGACGAGCGCCAGGTGGCGACCACGGCCGCGCTGCGCGGACCGATCACGCGCAGCTTCGCCAGCGCCCGCGGCCGCTACCTGCTGCCGGCGGCCGGCGCGGTGCAGCGCGGCTTCGGCGACGACCTGGGCTTCGGCCAGCACAGCCGCGGCATGACGCTCCGCACCCGGCCGGGCGCGCGGGTGGTGGCGCCCTTCGACGGCCGCATCCTCTTCATCGGCCCGTTCCGGGCCTATGGCGAGATCCTCATCATCGAGCACGGCGACGGCTACCACTCGCTGGTGGCCGGCCTCGGCCGGACCGACGGCAGGGTCGGCCAGAGCGTCCTCTCGGGCGAGCCCGTCGGCGTGATGACGGCTGATGGCGAAGAGCGCCCAAGGCTCTATATAGAGCTTCGACGCAACGGAACCCCGATCGATCCCCAGCCCTGGCTCGCGGCCGGCGAAGGCAAGGAAAGCGGATGATGCGCAAGACCCTACCCTGGGCCATAGCAGGCCTGGCACTCGTCTGGACCGTCCTCCCGGCCGGATCCCAGAGCACCAGCAACGGCAACGACACCTATCGCCAGCTCAACCTGTTCGGCGAGGTGTTCGAGCGCGTGCGGGCCGACTATGTCGAGAAGGTCACCGACGAGCAGCTCGTCGAGTCGGCGATCAACGGCATGCTGTCGTCGCTCGACCCGCATTCGAGCTTCCTCAACGCCAAGAACTACCGCGACATGCAGGTGCAGACCCGCGGCGAGTTCGGCGGCCTCGGCATCGAGGTCACCATGGAGAACGGCGTGGTCAAGGTGGTCTCGCCGATCGACGAGACGCCGGCGGCCCGCGCCGGGCTGCGGCCCAACGACCTCATCACCCATCTCGACGGCGAGGCGGTGCTCGGCCTCAGCCTGCCCGAGGCGGTCGAGAAGATGCGCGGGCCGGTCAACAGCGACATCAAGCTGACCGTGCGCCGCGGCACCGGCGAGCCGTTCGAGCTGACGCTGACCCGGGCGGTCATCAAGGTGCAGTCGGTGCGCTCGCGGATGGAGGGGGAGATCGGCTATGTCCGCATCACCAGCTTCACCGAGCAGACCGACCTCGGCCTGAAGAACGCCGTGCAGCGCATCAAGGAACAGGCGGGCGACAAGCTGAAGGGCTACGTCATCGACCTGCGCAACAACCCGGGCGGCCTGCTCGACCAGGCGGTCTCGGTGTCCGACGCCTTCCTGGAGAAGGGCGAGATCGTCTCGACCCGGGCCCGCAAGCCCGACGACGGCCAGCGCTACAACGCCCGGCCCGGCGACCTGGCCGACGGCAAGCCGGTGGTCGTGCTGATCAACGGCGGGTCCGCCTCGGCGTCCGAGATCGTCGCCGGCGCGCTGCAGGACCACCGCCGCGCGGTCATCCTCGGCACCAAGAGCTTCGGCAAGGGCTCGGTGCAGTCGATCATCCCGCTGGCCGGGCACGGCGCCATGCGCCTGACCACCGCGCGCTACTACACCCCGTCCGGCCGCTCGATCCAGGCCAAGGGCATCGACCCCGATATCGTCGTCGAGGCGGCGCGCATCGAGAAGGTGGCGACGGGCCCGCAGCGCCGCGAGGCCGACCTGCGCGGCTCGCTGCGCAACCCCGACCAGCCGCCCCCGGGCGCCCAGCCGGTGCCCAGCAACCAGGCCCCGGCCACCACGCCGACCCAGGACTCCGGCCCGCAGGGCCCGGTTACGCCCGAGGAGGACTACCAGCTGCAGCGCGCGCTCGACATGATCCGCGGCATCTCCCTCTACCAGTCGCGGACCGCCAACTGATGCCCAACGGGGGGCCACTGGCGGAAATGTCCCGCGACCGGAGCACGAGCCCGCTCTATCGCCGCGCCGTCGGCATCATGGTCCTCAACCGCGAGGGCCTGGTGCTGGTGGCGCGGCGCATCGACATGCCGAGCGAGGCTTGGCAGATGCCGCAGGGCGGGATCGATCGCGGCGAGAGCCCGATCGAGGCGGCGCACCGCGAGCTGGGCGAGGAGATCGGCACCACCAACGGCCAGTTCCTCGGCGAGAGCCGGGGCTGGTACAGCTACGACCTGCCGCCCGAGCTGGCCGGCAAGCTTTGGCGCGGCCGCTATCGCGGACAGACCCAGAAATGGTTCGCCTTCCGCTTCGCGGGCGCGGATTCGGAGATCAACCTGGAAACCGAGAACCCCGAATTCCTCGAATGGAAGTGGGTCGAGGCCGCCGAGGTGCCGCGCCTGATCGTGCCGTTCAAGCGCGACATCTACCTCGCCGTCATCGCCGAATTCGCGCCCTTCCTGGCCCGATGAGCGGCTTTCCGGGCACGGCGCCCAGCCTCGCCGACATCGAAGGCATGGGCCGCATCGCCATGCAGTCCATCCCGTGGGAGCTGCGCCAGCACGCCCACGACGTCGTCATCCGGGTCGAGGACTTCCCCGACGAGGAGACCGAGGAGGAGATGGAGCTGGAAAGCCCCTTCGACCTGCTCGGCCTCTATCGCGGGGTCTCGGTGCTGCACAAGAGCGTCTCCGACCCGGTGCCGCATGTCGACATGGTCTTCCTCTACCGCCGGCCGATCCTCGACCTGTGGTGCGAGACCAACGACGACCTGCTGCACATCGTCCGCCACGTGCTGATCCACGAGATCGGCCACCATTTCGGCCTCAGCGACGAGGACATGGAGCGGCTGGAGGAAGAGGCCGACGCGGCCGAGGCCACCGCCGGCATGGCCGACCTGCCGCGCGCCTGAAGAAGGACCCTGCCATGGCCGGCCCGACCACGGTGACCGTGCGCGACAACCCCGAGGCCAGGCGGTTCGAGGCCGAGGTCGACGGCCGCATCGCGTTCGCCGCCTACAACCGCATCGCCGGCGGCATCGTGCTCGCCCACACCGAGGTGCCGCGCGAGCTGGAAGGCCGCGGCATCGCCTCGCAGCTCTTCCAGGCCGTGGTCGCCTCCCTGCGCGCCGCCGACCAGAAGGTCATGCCGGTGTGCCCGGTCTTCGCACTCTGGCTGAAGAAGCACGCCGAGGCCCACGACGTGGTCCACCCCTCCTACCGCAGCGCGCTGGGCATCCCCACGGACTGATCGCGCCCGAAGGACCAACGCGATCGGCCGAGGCAGCCGGCCGGCACGACGGTCACAGCGTCCCTCGACCGGGCTCGGGATGAGGAAATTTTCTTTCTGGCACAAGCGCTTGTGCAGAGGGAGAGGCGTTGTTGCATGGAGCTCGGGTGGTCCTGGAGCTCCCTTTTCCCGGTTTTCTCAGGTGATCGGGACGCTGTGGGGCATGCCGAGTTCGGTGAAGCGGTTGATGCAGCGGACGGCGACGGCGGCCTCTACCTTTTGTCGGTCGAAGCTGCGCGAGCGGAGGCTGGGGCCGATCAGGACCTTGTAGCGGAGCATCGCGGTCTCGGCGAGGGAGCGGCGATGATAGCCGGTCTCGATCTTCCAGGCCTTGCGCCCGATCTCGGCCATGCGGGCGACCGCCTCGCGCCGGGTGGGAGGCGCGTCGGGTCGGTTCTGCGGTGGTCGGATCGCAGCACCCTTGCGCGGCGGGATCACCGGCCGTGCTCCGTGCGCCCGGATGACGTCATGGCAGTCGAAGCTATCATAGGCCTTGTCGGCGCAGACTGCCTCGATCGGCGCGCCGACGGCGGCGAGCAGATCCTCGAGCCGGCCGCCGTCGGAAGCCTCGCTCGCTGTCAGGGCATGGGCGTGCAGCATGCCGGTCCGGGTGTCCACGGCCAGGTGCAGTTTGCGCCAGACCCGGCGCTTTCCTGCTCCATGGACGCGGACCTTCCACTCCCCCTCGCCATGCACCTTGAGCCCGGTGGCGTCGACCGCGAGATGCAACGGCCCGTCGACCGGCCGTGCGGGCTTCGGTACCGCGAGCGTGGCCGCCCGGCGCGAGAAGGTGGAGTAGTGCGGGACTTCGACCGCCAGCCCGAGCAGCCGCGTCAGGTCGTGCAGGAACCCCTGGGTCTGGCGCAACGTGAGCCCGAACACCGCGCGCAAGGACAGCGCACACACGATCGCCTGGTCGCTGTAGCGCCATCCCCGACCACCGGATGCCCGCCAGCCGGCAACCATCGCTTCATCGATCCACAGCGTGATCGACCCGCGCCGCACCAGAGCATCGTTATATTCGCGCCAGTTCGTGATGCGGTAGCGGGGCTTCGGGGCGGGCGGCCGACGGTAGCGAGGGGCTGGCCGGCCGCGCTTCTGGGCTGGCGCGACGACCTTCGGGGCGGGAACCTTGCGGGAGCGGGGAGCCATCCAAAGCGTGAATCACTTTCCAGCCGCCGCGGGAAGCACATGTTTCCAGATGCCTCCATGCAACAACGCCAGAGGGAGAAGCCCCTCATCCCGAGCCCGGTCGAGGGACGCTTCGAACCATGGGCAGCGCCCACTCCTTACGCCGCGTCGGCGAAGTGGCAGGCTGCCGCGTGGCCGGCGGCGATGCGGCGGAGCTGGGGCATCTCGGTCCCGCAGCGCTCGGTGCTCTGCGGGCAGCGGCCGAGGAAGCGGCAAACGCGGGGGTCGGGGTCGACCGGGCTGCGCGGGTCGCCGGTCAGGAGGATGCGCTGCGGCGGCCGGCCCGGCACCCCGGTCGGGATCGAGGACAGCAGCGCGCGGGTATAGGGATGCGACGGCCGGGCGAAGACCTGGTCCACCGTCCCGACCTCGGCCATGCGGCCCAGATACATGACCGCGACCCGGTCGCAGACCAGCCGCACCACCTCCAGGTCGTGGGTGACGAAGAGGTAGCTCATGCCGAGCCGCCGCTTCAGGTCGGCCAGCAGCTTCAGCACCACCACCTGGACCGAGACGTCCAGCGCCGAGGTCGGCTCGTCCAGCACCAGCAGCCGGGGACGCAGCGCCACCGCCCGGGCGATGCCGACGCGCGCCTTCTGCCCGCCCGACAGCTGGTGGGGAAAGCGGAACAGCAGCGTCTCCGGCAGGCTGACGAGGTCGGCCAGTTCGCGCACCCGCTGGTCGAGGCGGGCGCCCGGCACCGGGTCGAGGCGGCGGATCGGGTCGGCGATGCAGTCGAAGGCGGTCCAGCGCGGGTTGAGGCTTTCCGTCGGGTCCTGGAAGACCATCTGGATCTGGCCGCGCAGCTTGTGCCGGGCGAAGCGGCGGGCCGGGATCGCGGCCACGTCCTCGCCCGCGAAGCGGATGCCGCCCTCGGTCGGGTCGATCAGGCGGGCGACCAGGCGGGCGAGCGTGGACTTGCCGCAGCCGCTCTCCCCCACCAGCCCCAGCACCTCGCCCTCGCCGATGGCGAGGTCGACGGCGTCGACCGCGTGCAGCATGCCGGGCTTGCGGCCGCGCAGGCGGTCGATCGGGCCCGGCAGGCCGACCGGGAAGCGGCGGGTGAGGCCCGCCACCTCGAGCAACGCGGTCATGCTGCCACCTCCTCCAGCGGCCGGGCGCACAGGACGCGGCGCGGGCCGCCCGGCCCCGCGCTCTCGACCGGCTCGACGCCGGCCCGGCACGGGTCGGCCGCGCGCTCGCAGCGGTCGAGGAAGCGGCAGCCGCCGAGGTCGGCGCGGCGCAGGTCCGGCAGCCCGCCCGGAATGGCCACCAGGTCGTCGAGCCGGCGGCCGGGGCGCGGCGTCGCCGCCAGCAGCCTGGCCGTGTAGGGGTGGCGCGGGGCGGCGAACAGCGCCTCGGCCGGCGCGTCCTCGACCACATGGCCGGCATGCATGACGACGATGCGTCGGCAATGCTCCGCCGCCAGGCCGAGGTCGTGGGTGATCAGGACCGTGGCCATGCCGCGCGAGCGGCCCAGCTCGTCGATCAGGTCCATGATCGCCGCCTGGGTGGTGACGTCGAGGCCGGTGGTCGGCTCGTCGGCGATCAGCAGCGCCGGGCGGCAGGCGAGCGCCAGCGCGATCATCACCCGCTGGCACATGCCGCCCGACAGTTCGAACGGATAGGCGTCGAGCCGCCGCCTGGGGTCGGTGATCTTGACCAGCGCCAGCATCTCCATGGCCCGGGCGCGGGCGGCGGGGCCCTTCAGGTGCTCGTGCCGGGCCAGCACGTCGGCGATCTGGTCGCCCACGGTGCGGATCGGGTTGAGGGCGCCGCGCGGGTTCTGGAAGATCATCGCCAGTTCGCGGCCGCGCATGTCGGCCAGCTCGCGCGGGCTCGCCTGGAGCAGGTCCATGCCGCCGAAGCCGATGCGGCCCTCGGTCACCCGGCCGGCCGGGTCGAGGATGCCCATCACCGCCTGGGCGGTGACCGACTTGCCCGACCCGCTCTCGCCGACGATTGCGATCGTCTCGCCGCGGCCGATCGCGAAGCCGACCCGCTCCAGCGCCTTGACCTCGCCGGCGCGGGTGCGGAAGGCGACCGACAGGCCCTCGACCGACAGCAGCGGTGGATTGGGATCCAGGGTCATGTCCGGCGCCTCGGGTCGATCAGGTCGCGCAGCCCGTCGCCCAGCAGGTTGAAGCAGAACACCGCCAGCATCAGGGCGAGGCCCGGGAACAGCGCGATCCACCACTCGCCGGACTGGATGTAGTTGGCGCCGTCGGCGACCATGATCCCCCATTCCGGCGTCGGTGGCCGCACGCCGAGGCCGATGAAGGACAGGCCGGCCGCGTTCAGGATGGCGTAGCCCAGCGTCAGCGACACCTGCACCATCATGATCGGCAGGGTGTTGGGCAGGATGTGGAACAGCACCAGCCGGGCCTCGCCGTTGCCGCTGATCCGGGCGGCCTCGACGAATCCGGCGTCGCGGCGCACGTTCGCCTCCGCCCGCGCTACCCGGACATAGAGCGGGAAGTTCACCACCGCCGTCGCCAGCACGATGTTGGTGACCGTGTTGCCGAGTGCGGCCACGATGCCCATCGCCAGCACGAACAGCGGGAAGGCCATGATGGTGTCGGACGCGCGGCCGACCAGCCGGTCGACCCAGCCGCCGAAATGGCCGGCCGCGACCCCGGTCAGGGTGCCGGTGACGAAGACCAGGGCGACGCTGGCGAAGGCGATCGTCATGTCGAGCCGGGTCGCCACCACCACCCGGCTGAAGACGTCGCGGCCGAGCTGGTCGGTGCCGAACCAGTGGCGCGCCGACGGCGCCTCCAGCGTATGGGCGGCGTTGCTCTGCAGGGGGTCGTAGGGTGCCAGCACCGGCCCCAGCACGGCGGTCAGGACCAGCAGCACGAACAGCCCGAAGGCGGCGCCGGTGACCGGGTTCTCGGTCACCACATGGCGCAGGTGGCGGGCATACTCGCCGGCGGCGGCCATCAGCTCTCCAGCTTCACGCGCGGATCGACGATGCCGTAGAGGATGTCGATCACGAGGTTGAGGAGGACGTAGAGCAGCGCCATGGTCAGCACGAAACCCTGCACCGGCGCATAGTCGGAGACGATCAGCGCCTCGATCGCGTAGGAGCCGATGCCGGGCCAGGCGAAGACCTTCTCCACCAGCACGTTGGCACCGAGCAGGAACGAGAACACCATGCCGAGCGTGGTCAGCACCGGCAGCAGCGCGTTGCGAAAGGCATAGACCCAGACGATCCGGCTGCGGCTCAGGCCCGAGGCGCGGGCGGCGCGCACGAAGTCGCTGCCGAGCGCCGACAGCATCGCCGCCCGCGTCATCCGGGCGAGCGGGGCGAGCGCGAAGATGCCGAGCGTCAGCGCCGGCAGGGCGAGCTGGGCGAGCGCCGCCCAGGCGGTCGCGGCGTCGCCGGTCAGCAGGGCATCGACGATGTAGAGCCCGGTGATGTGCGGCGGCGGCGAGGCGAAGACGTCGAGCCGGCCCATCGGCGCCGGCGCGACCTGCAGCACCGAATAGAAGACATGGACCAGCAGCAGGCCGGTGAAGAAGGTCGGCAGGCTGACCCCGGCGGTGGCGACGATGCGCGTCGCATGGTCGATCCAGGACCCCGCCCGGACCGCCGCCAGGATGCCGAGCGGCACGGCGACGGCGACGGCGAACAGCAGTCCGGCGAGCGTCAGCTCCAGCGACGCCGGCAGGCGGTTGATCAGCTCGCGCAGGACCGGCAGCCCGGTCGTCAGCGACAGGCCGAAGTCGCCGCGCGCCAGGTCGCCCAGATAGCCCACGAACTGGGCCGGCACCGAGCGGTCGAGGCCGAGGCGCGCCCGCACTTCCTCGATCGCCTGCGGGGTGGCGGCCGGCCCGGCGAAATAGGCGGCCGGGTCGCCCGGCAAGAGGCGGGTCAGCAGGAAGGTGACCACGATCACCCCGGCGATCGACGGCAGCGCCGCCAGCAGCCGTCGACCGATCATGGCCAGCATCGCGCGGTCCCCCGTTCCGCCCCGGACCTAGGCCTTTGCCAGCTGGCGGTAGTCGAGCTGGCGATGGAACCAGTAGCGGTAGCCGGTGACGTTCTTCTGCATCGCCACGTTGAGGTAGGGCTGGAACAGCGGGATGCGCGGCACCTCCTCGAAGGCGAGGCCGACGAACTCCTTCACGCTCGCCTCGTAGGTCGCGGCGTCCGGCGCGAAGCGGGCGAGGTCGATCGCCTTGTCCATCCGCGGGTTCTGGTAGGCCATCGTGTTGAACACCGCGTTCTGGCCGTGATAGGCCCAGAAGAAGAAATAGTCCGGGAAGTTGAGCCAGCCGCCGAAGGTGTTGGTCAGCATCGGCAGCTGCTTCTTCAGGAGCTCGTTGCGCCAGTTGGCGCCGGGGATCTTGTTGATCGTCAGCTTGATGCCGATGCGCGCCAGGCTCTCCTGCACCAGCACGCAGATCGGCTCGTTGACCCCGGCCAGGCCGAGGTCGAAGGACAGGGTCGTCTCGAACCCGTTCGGGAAGGGCGAGGCGGCCATCAGGGCCTTGGCCTTCCCCAGGTCGGTCGCATAGCCGTGGGCCTGCGGCCACGAGGCGTCTGCGACCGGCTTGGCGGCGCCGAACATCGGCAGGGCGCGGCCGAACATGACCGAATCCATGATCGCCTGGTAGGGCAGCGCCCAGGCCACCGCCTGGCGCACCTTGACGTCGTCGAAGGGCGGCCGGGTGACGTTGAAGGCGATGTACTGCAGCGCGTTCTCGACCGGGGTGCCGACGATGGTCAGCTTCTTGGACGCCGCCAGCTCGGTGAAGTCCTTGCTCGGCAGGTCGAACGAGACGTCGGCGTCGCCGCGCTCCAGCAGGGCGCGGCGGTTGCCGGCCTGGGGCACCACCCGCCAGACCACCCGCTGGATCTTCGGCTTCGGCCCGCCGACCCAGTCGTCGTTGCGCTGGAAGACCAGCTCGGTGCCGGGCTGGAACCGCTCCACCCTGTAGGCGCCGGAGCCGGCCTCGTTGGTGCGCAGCCAGTCCATCGCCCAGGGGTCGGCGGCGGTGGCATGCTTGCGGGCCAGCCCGGAATTGATGATCACCGGCACCGGCACGCCCAGGTCCGGCATGGTCAGCTTGTCGCGGCGCAGGAAGTCGATGCGGAAGGTGCGGTCGTCGACCGCCACGAACTGTTCCGGCTTCTCGAGCGAGCCCGCCTTCATCTGGAAGGTCGGGAAGCCGCCCACGGTCACCGCCCGGTCGAACGACCATTTGACGTCGGCGGCGGTGACGGGCGTGCCGTCATGGAATTTGGCGCCGCGCTTCAGCCGGAAGGTGGCCGAGCCGTCGGTCACGGTCCAGTCCTCGGCCAGTTCCGGCTCGATCTTTGTGTAGTCGTAATGGTCGTTGCCCTGCCCGTCCTTCTTGACCCCGAAGGTGACGAGCCGGTCGTAGCTGTTCCACGACGCCTCGTAGCCGGGCCGGTTGGTGCCGACGCCGTGGATGTCCAGGCTGTTGGGGCCATTCTCGGAGATGGCGAGCAGCGTGTCCTTGCGCGCCTGCCCGAGCGCGCCGTTCCAGGGCACGCCGCCGATCGCGACACCGGCCGCGACCGCGGCCGAGGACTTCAGGAACTCGCGACGCTTCATGGCACCCCCTCCGGCGAAAGCCCGTTCGCCGGGAAGAAGCGCAAGCATCGTGCCAGCGAAAAAATGCCGGATTCCGGGAATTTTCGGCGCCCCGCCGCGGGCTTCTGCCCGCACCTCGCCCACCAGCTGCCCGAATCGCGGGCGCCTTCCCGCTAAATACCTATTTCAAATCAACAAACTCTGGCTATCTTGTATGCAATTTTGCATGCATGATCATTTCGCCGCCGCCAGAAATGCCCCCGGGCGAACCAGATCGGCCGACGCGTCGCCGACCAGGCCGACATGACCGCGCATCGCCGCCCGCGCGGTTTCGGGATCGCCGGCCAGGATGGCGCGGACCACGGCATCATGCTCTTCCCACGACTTCTGGAGACGGCCGGAGAGCCGGAACTGCAGGCGGCGGAACGGCCCGACCCGGCGGCGCACGTCGGCGGTCATCGCCGCCAGCGTGGCATTGCCGCTGCCCTGCCAGATGGTGTCGTGGAATTCGAGATTGAGGGCGGCATAGTCCTCGGGGTCGCCGGCGTCGGCCAGGGTGCGGAGCCGGCCGTGGACGCGGGCCAGCGTGCGCCGCAGGCCGGCCGGCATGCGCCGCGCGGCCAGGGCCGCGCAGGCGGCTTCCAGCTCGGCCATCACCTCGAAGGATTCCGCCAGGGCCACCGGCGAAGGCGTCGTCACCACCACGCCCTTGTGCGGGCGCGCCTCCACCAGGCCGGTGGCGGCGAGCTGGCGGAGCGCCTCGCGCACCGGGGTCCGCGATACGCCGAAACGGTCGGCCAGCCCCTGCTCGTCGAGCCGGACGCCCGGCCCGATCCGCCCGGACAGGATCTCCTCGGCCAGGTCCTCGCGCAGCCGGTCCGCGCGGGTTCGCGGCGGTCCGGGAAGGGCGATCTTGCGGGGGGCGGCGTCCATCGACCCCTCTTTGGCCGAACTCGCGCCCCCCGGCAAGGCCCAGCCCCACCGCCCGGCCGGCTGGCACGACCTGTGCTGACGCCCCTCCCCATGACGGACGAGAGCCCATGACGCCAGAGCCCATGATGATCGACGCCCCCATCACCCTGGAGGATTGGCGGACGGCCACGCCTTCGATGCGCGCCGCCCATGCCGCGGCGCTGGCGGCGGCCGACCCGGCGATCTTCATCGCCCGCTCGGAAGGTCCGGCCGACGGCATACCGCTGGCCGTGAAGGACAACATCGACGCGGCCGGCTGGGTGACCACCGCCGGCTGTCCGGCCTACGCCTACCGGCCGGAGCGTTCGGCGACGGCAGTGGCGCGGCTGGAGGCCGCCGGCTTCTCGGTCGCGGGCAAGACCAACCTCGACCAGTTCGCGACCGGGCTGGTCGGCGTCCGCAGCCCCTACGGCGTGCCCGAGAACCCGTTCGACCCGGCCTGCATCCCGGGCGGGTCCTCCTCAGGGTCGGCGGTCGCCGTCGCGCGCGGCCTGGTTCCGGTGGCGCTCGGCACCGACACGGCCGGCTCGGGGCGGGTCCCGGCGATGCTGAACAACATCGTCGGCCTGAAGCCGAGCCGCGGCCTGATCCCGGCCGACGGCGTGGTCCCCGCCTGCCGCAGCCTCGACTGCGTCTCGATCTTCGCGCTGACGGTCCCAGACGCGCTGGCGGCCCTGGCGATCGCCGCCGGGCCCACGGCGGCGGACCCTTTCTCGCGGGCGCTCGCCATGCGCCCGCCGCGGGGCGGCGGCTGGCGGGTGGCGGTGCCGCACCCGGCCGCCCTGCCCTGGTTCGGCGACGCGGGCGGCCCGGAATGGTGGGACCGCAGCCTGGCCCTGCTGCGCGCCGTCGGCGCCACGATCGAGGAGATCGACCACGCCCCGTTCCTGGCGACCGCTGGCCTGCTCTATGACGGACCCTGGGTGGCGGAGCGCACCGCCGCCGTCGGTCCGTTCATCGAGGCGCACTGGGACGACTGCGACCCCGCGGTCCGCGCCATCGTCCGCAGCGGCCGCGACCGCTCCGCGGTCGACGCCTTCACCGGCCTCTATCGCCTGGCGGCCCTGCGCGCGGCGACGCTGCCGACCTGGGACCGCTACGATGCCCTGGTGGTGCCGACCGCGCCGCGCCACTGGTCGGTGGCCGAGGTGCAGGCCGACCCGATCGCCCGCAACTCCACGCTCGGCACCTGGACCAACTTCGTCAACCTGCTCGACCTGGCCGCGCTGGCCATCCCGACCGGCTTCCACCGCAATCGCCTGCCGGTCGGCGTCACCCTGATCGGGCCGGCCGGCAGCGACCTGGCGCTGGCAGCACTGGGCGGGGCGCTGCACGTCGCGGCCGACCTGCCGCTGGGCGCCACCGGCCGCCGCCTGCCGGCCGACCGCCTGCGCCCCGCCGCCGCGCCGCCGGGCGGGGTCGAGATTGCCGTGTTCGGCGCCCATCTGAGCGGCGAGCCGCGCAGCGCCCAGCTGGCTGCGCTCGGCGCCGTCCCGGTGCGCGCGATCCGCACGGCCGCCCATTACCGCATGGTGCTGCTGGACGGCACCCTGCCGCGGCCCGGGCTGGTGCGGGTGGCGAGCGGCGGCACCGCGATCGAGGGCGAGGTCTGGCGGGTGCCGGAGCCGGCCCTGCCCGGCCTGCTGGAAGAGGTCCGGGCGCCCCTGGCGCTGGGCCTGGTGGAACTCGCCGACGGCCGGGAGGTGCGCGGCTTCGTCTGCGCCGCCGGCGGCGAATGCGACGCCCCCGACATCAGCCGCTTCGGCGGCTGGCGCGCCTGGCGCCGATCCGTGACCCCCACCGAGGAGATTCCGGGATGAGTCGTCGCCAGTTGGTCCGCCCCGCCGGGAAGACGCAGGTGGCATTGGCCATCGGCCAGAGCGCCCCTCGACCAGGCTCGGGGTGAGGCGCGTTTCTTTCCTCCACAAGCCTATGTGCCACGAGAAATGTCCCTCATCCCGAGCCCGGTCGAGGGACGCTACGACCGGAGGGCCGTACCTTGCTTCCATCTAGCGAACCCGCCGACCAGCCCCCGCTCGCCCGCTACGGCCGGGCGGCGGCCGCCCTGCTCGACCTGCCGATCGCGGATGCCCGCTGGCCGGCGGTGCTCGACCACCTGGCCCTGGCAGAGCGGCTGGCGGCGGTGGTCGGCCAGCACCCGCTGACCGATGCCGACGAGCCGGCGCCGGTGTTCCGGCCATGAGCGCGGTCCATCCGGCCACCGGCGCCCGGGCCGGCTGCGGGGAGATCGCAGCCGCGGTGCGCGCCGGCGCGGTCACCGCGTCCGCCGTGGTCGAGGCGGCGCTGGCCCGCATCGCCGAGGCGCAGCCGGTGCTGAACGCCTTCACCGCCGTCACCGCCGAGCGCGCCCGGCGGCAGGCCGCCGCCATCGACCGCATGGTCGCCGCCGGCGGCGACCCGGGACCGCTCGCCGGGGTGCCGTTCGCGGTCAAGAACCTGTTCGACGTGGCCGGGCTGGCGACGCTGGCGGGGTCGAAGATCGAGGCGGATTCGCCCCCGGCCGGCGCCGACGCGCCGCTGGTCGCCCGGCTGGAGGCGGCCGGCGCCGTCCTGGTCGGCGCGCTCGGCATGGGCGAGTACGCCTACGACTTCACCGGCCGCAACGCCCACTACGGGCCGACCCGCAACCCGCACGACCCGGCGCGGATGACCGGCGGCTCGTCGGGCGGCAGCGGCGGCGCGGTCGCCGGCGGGCTGGTGCCGCTGGCACTCGGCAGCGACACCAACGGCTCGATCCGGGTGCCGGCATCGCTGTGCGGCCTGTTCGGCCTGAAGCCGACCTTCGGCCGGCTGACGCGGCGCGGGTCGTTCCCGTTCGTGGCCGCACTCGACCATCTGGGGCCCCTTGCCCGGTCCGCCACCGACCTGGCGCTGGCCTACGACGCGATGCAGGGGCCGGATGCCGAGGACCCGCACCTGGCCGGCCGGCCGCCGGAGCCGGCCGCCCCCCTGGGCGACATCGCCGGGCTGCGCATCGCGGTGCTGGACGGCCACTTCGTCGAGTTCGCCGGGCCCGACGCGCGGGCCGCCGTCGATGCCGCCGCCGCGGCGCTGGGTGCCATCCGGCGGGTGACGCTGGCCGAGGCCGGGCGGGCGCGGGCCGCCGCCTACGTCATCACCGCGGCCGAGGGCGGGGCCCTGCATCTCGACCGGCTGCGCCGCCGCGCCGACGACTTCGACCCGGAGACGCGGGACCGCCTGACGGCGGGCGCCCTCATCCCTGCCGCCTGGGTCAGCGCGGCGCAGCGCTTCCGCGGCGTCTTCCGCCGCCAGGTGGCCGAGGCGATGCACGACGTCGACGTGCTGATCGCCGCCGCCACGCCGTGCACCGCGCCCGCGATCGACCAGCAGACCATGGAGCTGGCCGGCGCCATCGTACCCGTGCGCGCCAACCTGGGCGTCCTGACGCAGCCGATCTCCTTCATCGGGCTGCCCGTGGTCGCCGCCCCGATCGCGCGCGACGGCATGCCGATCGCCGTGCAGCTGATCGGTCGCCCGTGGGAAGAAGCGACGGTCCTGCGGGTGGCAGCCGCCCTGGAGCGGATGGGGGTGGCGGCCGCCCCGGTGGCCGAGGGCTGGCGGGACTAGGGCGCCAGCCGCGCCTTCACGAACTCGCCGAAGGCCCGCACGATGGCCGGCGGCCGGGCGGCGGCGTAGGTGAGGCTGATCCCGATGTCGGGCAGCGGCGGCAGCAGCGCGTTCAGCACATGGAGGTCGCCCGGCACGGCCGACCGCGTGACGACGCTGATCGCCCGGCCCGAGCGCGTCACGGCGAGCAGCCCTGCCAGCGAATTGCTGGCGAAGGCGATGCGGTAGGCACGCGCCGCCCCCTCCATCGCATCACAGGCGGCGTAGTGGTCGAGCGTGCCGGGCGCCGACAGGGCCAGCGGCAGGATCGGTGCGTCGAGGATCTCCGGGCGGGGCTCGTTGCCGACCCAGACGAAGGATTCCGGACGGATGACGGCACCGGGACCACCCTCCCCCGGCAGCGAGACGAGCGCCAGATCGATCCGGCGGCGCTGCAGGAGGGCCCGCAGCTCCACCGTCGGCGCGCATACGACCTCGATCTCCACGTCGCCGTGCCGGGCGCCGAAGCCCTTCAGGATGTCCGGGAAGAAGGCGGTCAGGTAGTCCTCCGGGCAGCCGAAGCTGATCGCGCCATGCAGGCCCGCGGTCGCGACGCTCGCCAGCGCCTCGTCATGGGCCCCCAGGATCCGCTCCGCATGGGACAGCAACCGGTCGCCCGCGGCGGTCAGTTCGACCCCGGTGCCGGTGCGATGCAGGATCGGCTGCCCGACGACCGTTTCCAGCCGCTGCATCTGCATGCTGACCGCCGACTGGGTGCGGCCGACCTGGAGCGCGGCGGCGCTGATCGATCCGGTGCGCGACACGGCGACGAAGCTGCGGAGCAGAAGGATGTCGAGGGTCGGCACGGGCTATCAATTCCTTTGATTTCCGATTTCTACGTTATGAATTTGATTGAGGGAAAGGGCGCGCCATAGGATTGCGGGATACATCCCCCAGCGGACCGAAGGATTGTGCGATGGACATGGCAGCGCCGGCCGCCGGCACCGATACCGAGTTCTGGTCGTCCGTCTCCGACCATGTCCTGCGCTACGGACCCAGGTTCGAGCAGCGGGTCATCGGCCGCGCCGAGGGCAGCTACGTCTACGACCTGGCGGGGCAGCCGATCCTCGACTTCACGTCCGGCCAGATGAGCGCCGTCCTGGGGCATTCACATCCCGACATCGTGCGCACCGTGCGCGACCAGATCGGCCGCCTCGACCATCTGTTCAGCGGCATGCTGTCCCTGCCGGTCGTGGAGCTGTCGAAGCGTCTCGGCTCGCTGGTGCCGGGGCTGGAGAAGGTGCTGCTGCTGTCGACCGGGGCGGAGTCGAACGAGGCCGCCCTGCGCCTCGCCAAGATCGTCACCGGCAAGTACGAGGTCGTCGCCTTCTCCCGCAGCTGGCACGGCATGACCGGCGGGGCGGCGGCTGCCACCTACAGCACCAGCCGCCGCGGCTACGGCCCGGCCGCCGTGGGCTCCTTCGCGATCCCGGCGCCCAACCCCTACCGCCCGCGCTTCACCCATGCCGATGGCAGCCTCGACTGGCAGACCGAACTGGACGATGCCTTCGCCCTGGTCGACAGCCAGTCGACGGGCAACCTGGCCGCCTTCATCGCCGAGCCGATCCTGTCCTCGGGCGGCATCATCGAGCTGCCGCTCGGCTACCTGGCCGCGCTGCGGAAGAAGTGCGACGAGCGCGGCATGCTGTTGATCCTGGACGAGGCCCAGACCGGGGTCGGCCGCACCGGGCACATGTTCGCCTTCCAGCGCGACGGCGTGACGCCCGACATCCTGACCCTGTCGAAGACGCTCGGCGCCGGCCTGCCGCTCTCGGCCGTGCTGACCAGCCGCGCGATCGAGGAGCGGGCGCACGAGCTGGGCTTCGTCTTCCTGACCACCCACGTCTCCGACCCGCTGCCGGCCGCGGTCGGCCTGACGGTGATGGACGTGATCGAGCGGGACGGACTGATCGAGCGCGCGCGCGTGGCCGGGGCGCGGCTTCGCGCCGGGCTGGAGGCCCTCCAACAGCGCTTCGAGGGCATCGGCGACGTGCGCGGCCGCGGCCTGCTGCTCGGGATCGAGATCGTGACCGACCGGGCCAGCCGCCGCCCCGACCTGGCGCTGGGCGACCGGATCGGCGCCGAGGCGATGAACCGCGGGCTCAGCATGAACATCGTCAAGCTCCCGGCCATGGGATCGGTGTTCCGGATCGCGCCGCCGCTGACCGCAACCGACGCGGAGATCGACCGCGGGCTCGAGATCATGGGCGAAGCGATCGAGGCCGCGCGGCGCTAAGGCCCTCTAGAGCCGGTCGAAGAGCCCCGCCAGCCAGGCGACCCCGGCCTGGACATGCGGGGTGTCGGCGTCCTCCGGATGCCCGACCAGCCAGGCCTCCCGCTGGACGGCGGCCGGCTCGCCTGCCCGTTCCAGCTCGGGGAAGTGGCGGGCGAGGAGTTCGGGCAGCAGCACCCGCACCAGCCCGGCCGCCGCCATCCGCGCCAGCGCCTCGAAGCGGTTGGCGCGATGCTCGACGCCGCGCTCGCCCGCGGCGCGCGCCGTCCAGCGGCTTTCCGGCAGGTGGGCCTGCTCGTCCGACAGGGCGGCCCAGGGCAGGCGCCCGGCGTCCAGCCCGCGCCGGGCATGGACGGCATAGGCGACCGTCCCGAGCTGGCGCACCGCGCCATGGGCCACGTCCGGCCGGCCGAGACGCACTGCGAGATCCGCCTCACGCCGGGTCATGCTGAGGTTGCGGTTGTCGCCCAGGAGGTCGACCCGGATGCGGCGCCCGGCCAGCAGCGCGGGCAGGCCCGGGGCCAGCAGGTGATCGGTGATATAGCTGACCGCGGTCACGCGCAGCACCCGGACCGGCCCGGCGGCCCCCTGGTCGAACTCCGCTTCGGCCGCCAGCAGGGCGCGCTCGGCCGCCTCCAGCCGCGGCAGCAGGTCGCGGCAGGCGGCGGTCGGCAGCAGGCGGGCGCCCTGGCGCTCGAAGAGGCGCAAGCCCAAGGCGGCCTCCATGCGGCGGTAACGCCGCGCGGCGGTGGTGGCATCGACGCCGAGCACGGCCGCCGCGCCGGCCAGCGTGCCGGTGCGCGCCAGCAGCAGCACCGTGCGCCATCCGTCCCAGTCGATCATCGTCATCCGCTGCACCTGCCAGCCGCCTGCCGGCATTCTTGCAGGAGGCAGGTCGAAAGTCGCGGCTTCCCCGGCACGGATGCAGGCCTATTCTCCCGGGCCTACAGGGAGAAGCTTCACCAATGACCGCAGCCCGCACCCTCCTGCAGCTCGCCGGTGCCGACGCCACCCCGGGACCGCTCTCGCAGTCCGCGGTGGTGGTGATCGACGCCCAGCGGGAATATGTCGACGGGCGGCTTCCGCTGCCGGGCGCCGCCCCGGCCCTGGAAGCCATCCGCCGGCTGCTGCAGCGGGCGCGGGCTGCCGGCGCCCCCATCATCCATGTCGCCCACCTGGGCAAGGTCGGCGGCCTGTTCGACCCCGAGGGCCCGGGCGGGCAGATCGCCGACCCGGCCCGGCCGGAGCCGGGCGAGACGGTCATCACCAAGGGCCTGCCCAACGCCTTCGCCGGCACCGACCTGCAGTCGATGCTGAAGCAGACCGGCCGCAGCCAGCTGGTCATCGCCGGCTTCATGACCCACATGTGCGTCAGCTCGACGGCGCGCGCCGCCCTCGACCTCGGCTACCGCACCACGGTCATCGCCGACGCCACCGCCACCCGCGCCCTGCCCGACCCGACCGGCGGGCCCGACCTCGACCCCCCGCAGCTGCAGCGCGCCTCGCTGGCCGAGCTGGCCGACCGCTTCGCCGTCGTGGCGCCCCTATCGGCCCTGGTCGACTGATCGGTCTTCGTCCGCCGGCAGCCCGGCCAGCAGGCGGCCGACCCGGCGGCGCAGTTCGGGCAGCGCCTCGGCCTCGAACCACGGGTTGCGGGCAATCCAGCCGGTGTTGCGCCAGCTCGGGTGCGGCAGCGGGAAGTGGCGCGGCAGGTAGTCCCGCCAGGCGGCCACGGTGGCGGTCAGCGTCGGCCGCGCGCGCCGGCCGAGATGCCAGGACTGCGCCCAGCCGCCGACCAGCAGCACCAGCTCGACCGCGGTAAAGGCGGCCACCACTCGCGGCTGCCACAGGGGCGCGCATTCCGGCCGCGGCGGCGCATCGCCGCCCCGCGGCAGGCGGCCGGGATAGCAGAAGCCCATCGGCGCCATGGCGATCCGGCTCTCGTCGTAGAAGGTCTGGCGGTCGACCCCCAGCCAGTCGCGCAGGCGATCGCCGCTGGCGTCGTCGAACGACAGGCCCGACGCATGCACCTTGGTCCCCGGCGCCTGGCTGGCGAGCAGGATGCGCGCCGTGGCGTGCCCGCGCACCACCGGCCGCGGCCCCAGCGGCAGGTGTGCCGCGCACAGGCGGCAGGCGCGGATCTCGGCCAGCAGGCGGTCCAGCTCCCCGCTCATTCCAATCCCGCCAGCAGCTCGTCGACGAAGGCCGGCACCACGACGGAAGCCGGTCCGTAGCGGCCCTCGTCGAAGCGGGCGGCCCCCAGCGAGCGTTCCAGGTTCAGCTCGACCGTCCGGGCGCCGGCCGCGAGCGCCAGCTCGACGAAGCCGGCGGCCGGATAGACGTTGCCCGACGTGCCGATCGAGACGAACAGGGCGCAGGCGTCGAGCGCCGCCTCGATGCGGTCCATCTCCAGCGGCATCTCGCCGAACCAGACGACATGCGGACGCAGCGGGCCGCGGCCGCAGCCGGGGCAGGCCGGCCCCGGCGCCAGGTCGCCCGGCGCGGGGGACACGGCGCGGCAGGCGAGGCAGCGCGCCTTCAGGATCTCGCCATGCATGTGCAGCGGCGCCCGCGACCCGGCGCGCTCGTGCAGGTCGTCGATGTTCTGCGTCACCAGCAGGACCGGGGCCGGCCATTCCGCCTCCAGCCGGGCCAGCGCCCGGTGGGCGGCGTTGGGCTGGATCGCGGGGTCGAGAAGGCCACGGCGGCGGGCGTCGTAGAAGGCCTGGACCCGGGCCGGATCGCGAGCGAAAGCCTCGGGGGTCGCCACGTCCTCGATCCGCACGGTGGCCCAGATGCCGTCGGCGTCGCGGAAGGTGTGCAGGCCGGATTCGCGCGAGATCCCGGCCCCGGTCAGCACGACGATCGGTCCCGACTCGACCATGGCTCCCCTCCCCTACCAGACGCGCAGCGGATAGTCGGCCAGGGCCCGGTAGATCGGGCCCTCGCGGCCGAGATGGCTCGAATAGAGCACCACCCGGTCGGCCGTGAAGGGCGGCCAGCGCAGCAGCGCATGGGCGGCGATGAAGCCCTGCACCCGCGGCATCGCCGCCCCCTTGAGCCGGGCGAGCGTGATATGGGGGGCGAACTTGCGCCGCTCGTGCGGGCAGCCGCCGCGCACCACCGCCGCTTCCACCCGTTCCTGGAGCCGGACCAGCTCCGGCGTCCGCTCGACCGCCGCATAGAGGAGCCGCGCCCGGTCGCCCTCGCCGAACTGGCCCATGCCGGCGACCCGGACGTCGACCGCCGGCACATCGAGGCCGGACAGCATGTCATCCACGTCGCGCGCGGTGCCCTCGTCGACTTCGCCGATGAAGCGCAGGGTCAGGTGCAGGTTGTCGGCCGCGACCCAGTTGGCGCCGGGGATGCCGCCGCCCAGCAGGGAGAGGGAACGGCGCAGGGTCTCGGGCAGGGGGATGGCCACGAAGAGGCGGATCATCGGGAGAACCGTCGCAAGATTTGCGGTCGAGGGGTTGGGGCCGGACAGCCCCAAGAGCTAGGCATTCCTGCCCCGTATGTCATCGACCGGGCCCACGATATCCGGGGAGCCCGGTGGCGCCTTGGCAAGGTTCTCCGGCTTCGCGTACATACCGACGCTGCCCCATGCGCATCGCCGTCGTCACCCCCTATGCGGACGAACCCGCCGAATGGCTGGCCCAGGGCCATGCCAGCGTCCGGGCGCAGGGCGTGGAGGCGGTGCATGTCCTGGTCGCCGACGGGCAGCCGGACCCCGCGGTCGCCGGATGGGCCGACCAGCATATCGTCCTGAAGCACCGCCATGGCGATGGCGGCAATGCCGCGCGGATGGCGGGCGGGCTGTCGGCCGCCTCGCAGCGCTTCGACGCCGTGACCTTCCTCGACCCGGCCGACTGGTTCCTGCCCGGGCACCTGGCGGGCCTGGCCGCGGCGGCGGCCGGCGTCGACGCGGCAACGGCCAGACGGGTGCTGCACCGCATCGACGGCACCGCGGCCGGGCCCTGCCCGCTGGTCGACGGGGTCCGGGTGGTCGATTCGAGCGGCATCCTGCTGCGGCCGGAGGCGTTTCCCGCGATCGCCGTCTGGTGCCTCGCCCCGGCCCCGGTGGCCGACAACGCGGTCCAGTCGGTGCTGGGCTTCCTGCAGCGCCGCCGCCGCACGGTCGCGGTCGCCGACGGTGCCACCGTCGCCAAGCGCATCCGCTCGCGCGCCTTCAACGCGCCGTTCGGGCCGACCCGCTGGGACGACCGCCTGACCGAGGCCGACCCGCCGGACCCGGCCGCGGTCGCCGCCTGGTGGCGCGCCATCGACGCGGACCGCCGCACCCGCGAGCTGCGGCGGCTGGGGGTGACATGAGCCAGGACCGGCGGCGCGTCGCCATCGTCACCCCCTATCACGGCGAACCGCTGGCCTGGATCGCCAAGGCCCATGCCAGCGTGCGCGGGCAGACCCATCCGGCCACCCACATCCTGGTCGGCGACGGCAAGCCGGAGGCCGCCGTCGATGCCTGGGACGCCCAGCACATCGTGATGCCGGCCGGCCATGCCGACTGGGGCCACACGCCACGGGCGATCGGCGCCCTGTCCGCCGCCTCGCAGGGCTTCGACGCCATCGGCTTCCTCGACGCCGACAACTGGCTCTATCCCGACCATGTCGAGAGCCTGCTGGCGCACCAGGCGCGGCACGGGCTGGAGGCGGCCTCGTCGCTGCGCGTCATGCACCATGTCGACGGCCGGATGCTGCACCGCTGCCAGCTGGTGGACGGGATCGAGACCTTCGACACCAACTGCCTGATGCTGTTCCCGCCGGCCTACAGCGCAATCGGGGTCTTCGCCCTGGTCCCGCCCCGGGTGCGCTACATCGCCGATCGCTGGGTGTCGATCTGGCTGCGCCAGCGCGGCCGCAAGGTCGGCTGCACCCGCAAGGGCACCGTCGCCTACCGGGTGCGCTACCGGTACTTCTACGAGACCTCCGACCTGCCGATGCCGACGGAGCATATCGTCGACCTGAAGATCCCCCATCCGCAGGAGCTGCGGGAATGGTGGCTGGCGCTGTCGCCCGAAGAGCGCGCGCACCATACGAAAGTGATGGGCGCGACATAGACGGTCGAGGGTCTCCGGACCGGCATCCGCCGTTGCCCCGCCCGGCGTTGTGCCCTAGACAGGAAGGGTTCCGGATAGCCTGCAGGACCCATGCCCGACGCCGCCCACCCCGCCCCTCCGACGGACGCCGCGCGCACCGTCGCGCGCATCCTGATCGAGATCAAGGCCGTGCTGTTCCGCCCCGAACAGCCCTTCATCTTCACCTCCGGCCGGGCCAGCCCCGTCTATATCGACTGCCGCCGGATCATCTCGTTCCCGCGCGCGCGCCGCCGCATCATGGACCTGGCCGCCGCCGCCATCGAGAACGAGATCGGCTTCGAGAACCTGGATGCGGTGGCCGGCGGCGAGACCGCCGGCATCCCGTTCGCCGCCTGGCTGGCCGAGCGGCTGATGCTGCCCATGCTCTATGTCCGCAAGAAGCCCAAGGGCTTCGGCCGCGACGCCCAGATCGAGGGCGCGCTGACCGAGGGGGCGCGGGTGCTGCTGGTCGAGGACCTGGCCACCGACGGCGGCAGCAAGCTGCATTTCGTCGAGGCGCTGCGCCGGGCGGGGGCCGAGGTCGCCCACACCTTCGTCGTCTTCCATTACGGAATCTTTCCCGAGAGCGTCGCCAACCTGAAAGCCGAAGGCGTCAACCTGCACGGGCTTTGCACTTGGTGGGACGTGCTGGCCACCGCCGAGGACGAGGGCTATTTCGCGCCGGAGACGACGCGGGAGGTGCGCGCCTTCCTGCAGCGGCCGGTGGAATGGTCGCTGGCGCACGGCGGCAAGCTATAACCGCCGGCTAGAGCCGGCCGACGGAGGGGATCGAGGGATGTTCCGGACGCTGCTGGCTACCGTCCTGACGGCGTGCATGGCATGGGCGGCCGCCGCCGCCCCCGGCCCGGACAAGGACGAGCTGGTCATCGGCATCACCCAGTTCCCCTCGACCCTCCACCCCAACATCGAGAGCATGCTGGCCAAGAGCTACGTGCTCGGCCTGACCCGGCGGCCCTTCACCGCCTATGACAAGGACTGGAAGCTCGTCTGCCTGCTGTGCGTCGAGCTGCCGACGGTCGAGAACGGCCTGGCCCGGCCTGTAGACCTGCCGAACGGCAAGCGCGGGGTCGAGGTCACCTACACCATCCAGCCGGGCGCCACCTGGGGCGACGGCGTGCCGGTGACGACCAAGGACGTGGTCTTCACCTGGGAGGTCGGCCGCCACCCGCAGAGCGGGGTCGCCGCGGCCGAGTTCTATCGGCGGGTGACGAAGGTGGAGGTCAAGGACGAGCGCACCTTCACCTTCCATGTCGACAAGCTGTCGTTCGAGTTCGCCTCGATCGGCGGCTTCCAGCTGCTGCCCGCCCACCTGGAGCGCGAGGCCTTCGCCGACCCGACGCAGTACCGCTTCCGCACCCGCTTCGACACCGACCCGACCAATCCCGGCCTGCATTTCGGCCCCTACCGCATCGTCGAGGTGGCGACCGGCTCGCACATCGCGCTGGAGCGCAACCCGCACTGGTACGGGCCGAAGCCGCATTTCCGCCGCATCGTCGTGCGTGCGATCGAGAACACCGCCGCGCTCGAGGCCAACCTGCTGTCCGGCGCGGTCGACTACGTCGCGGGCGAACTCGGCCTGTCGCTCGACCAGGCGATGGCCTTCGAGGCCCGGCACCGCGACCGCTACACCGTCCTCTACAAGCCGGGGCTCGTCTACGAGCACATGGACGTCAACCTCGACAACCCGATCCTGGCCGACCGCCGGGTGCGCGAGGCGCTGCTGCTGGCGATCGACCGCGAGAAGCTGACCCGGACCCTGTTCGGCGGCCGCCAGCCGGTCGCCCGCGGCGCGATCCACCCGCTCGACTGGGTCCATGCCGAGGACCTGCCGGCCTACGCCTTCGACCCCAAGGCGGCAGGCGCCCTGCTGGACGCCGCCGGATGGCCGCGCAAGGGGACCGGCATCCGCCAGAACGCCTCGGGCGAGCGCCTGACGATCGAGCTGATGACCACGGCCGGCAACCGCGGCCGCGAACTGGTGCAGCAGGTGCTGCAGAGCCAGTGGCGGCAGGTCGGCATCGAGGTGAAGCTGCGCAACGAGCCGCCGCGCGTCTTCTTCGGCGAAACGGTGTCCAAGCGCCGCTTCAGCGGGCTTGCCCTGTTCGCCTGGCTGTCGGCCCCCGAGGGGGTGCCGCGCACGACCCTGCACTCCGAAAGCATCCCCGGGCCCGCCAACAATTTCTCCGGCCAGAACTATCCGGGCTATGCCAACGCCGAGATGGACGGGCTGATCGAGAAGATCGAGGTCGAGCTGGACCGCGAGCGGCGGCGGAAGCTCTGGCACGCGCAGCAGCACCTCTACGCCCGCGACCTGCCGGCACTGCCGCTCTTCTTCCGCGCCGACCCGTTCGTGCTGCCCAAGTGGCTGACAGGGGTCGAGCCGACCGGCCACCAGTACCCGACCACGCTGTGGGTCGAGAACTGGGGCGTCGCCGCGCCATGAGCAGCGGCCAGCCATTGCGGGCGCGCGGCACCCCGCCGGCGTGAACCGCTTCCTCGTCCATCGGGTGCTGCAGGCGGCCGTCCTGGTCGCCCTGATGTCCTTCGTCTGCTACGGGCTGATCGGGCTGATGCCGGGCGACCCGATCGACCTGCTGCTGTCGGCCGACCCGCGCCTGACGCCCGAGGACGTGGCCCGGCTGAAGGCCATCCACGGGCTCGACCGCCCCCTGCTGGAGCGCTACCTCGCCTGGCTCGGCAAGGCAGTGGTGGGCGAGTTCGGCTATTCCCGCCTCTATGCGCAGCCCGCCGCGGCGGTGCTGGGCCCCCGGCTCGCCAACACGGCCCTGCTGATGGGCATCAGCCTGGCGGCGGCGGCCCTGATCGCCCTGCCGCTCGCGGTCGCCGCGGCAGCCCGCGCCGGCACCGGCTTCGACCGCGCGGTCAACGCGCTGTGCTTCGCCGGAATCTCGGTGCCGACCTTCTGGCTGGCGCTGATCCTGATCATGGTCTTCGCGGTCCAGCTCGGCTGGCTACCCGCCGCCGGCCTGCCGATGGCCCGCGACCCTGGCCTGCTGGAGCGCGCGCGCCACCTGGTCCTGCCCGTCCTGACGCTGACGGTGGCGTCGGTCGGCGGGCATGTCCGCTACATCCGCGCGGCCATGATCGAGGCCCTGGGCCAGGACTATATCCGCACCGCCCATGCCAAGGGCCTGCATCCCCGCCGCGTGCTGTGGCGCCACGCGCTGCGCAACGCGCTCCTGCCCTATGTCACGATCCTGGCGCTCGACTGCGGCGCGCTGGTCTCGGGCGCGCTCGTCACCGAGACGATGTTCGGCTATCCCGGCATGGGCAAACTGATCTTCGACGCGGTGATGGGCAACGACTTCAACCTCGCGCTGCTGGCGCTGCTGCTGGTGACGGCGCTGACCGTCGCCTGCAACCTGCTGGCCGACGTCGCCTATGCCGCGCTGGACCCGCGGATCCGCCAGCGATGAGCCCTGCGCCGACGATGACCGCCGCGATCGCGGCCCGGACCCGGCAGCCCGGCTTCGCCCGGCGCCTGTGGCGGCGGCCGGGGGCGATGTTCAGCATCGTCGTCCTGGGCATCCTGGGGACGGGCGCCCTGCTGGCGCCGCTGATCGGCCAGGCCCTGGGCCATGACCCCGAGATGGTCGACCTGCTGGCCCGCCTGGAGGGCCCATCCTGGGTCCACCCCCTCGGCACCGACGAGCTGGGCCGCGACACGCTGGTGCGCCTGCTCCATGGCGGGCGGGTGTCGCTGCTGGTCGGGCTGGTCGGCGCGGTCGCCGCCGCCACGATCGGCACCGTGATCGGCCTGATGGCGGGCTATCTGGGCGGCCGGGTCGACGCCCTCTTCATGCGCATCTGCGACGGGGTGATCGCCCTGCCCATGCTGCCGCTGCTGATCGTCCTGGCGGCGATCGACCTGGAGAAGCTGGGCATCCCGGCCGGGATCGCGACCAGCGAGGACGCCAGCGTCTACCGCATCGTCGCCCTGGTGGCGCTGGCCGGCTGGACGGGGGTGGCGCGCCTGGTGCGGGCGGGCGTCCTGTCGCTGCGCGAGCGCGACTTCGTCGTGGCCGCCGTCTCGATCGGCTGCGGCCCGTGGCGCATCATGCTGCGCCACCTGCTGCCGAACACGCTGTCGCCGATCCTGGTCGCGACCACGCTCTCGGTCGGCAGCGTCATCCTGGTGGAATCGGTGCTGAGCTTCCTCGGCCTCGGCATCCAGCCGCCGATGGCGAGCTGGGGCTCGATGCTGACCAACGCCCAGGAGCTGGTGACCACCGCCCCCATGGTCGCGGTCTATCCGGGCCTGCTGATCTTCGTCACCGTGGTTGCCTGCAACCTGCTGGGGGACGCCCTGCAGGAGGCGGTCGACCCGCAGCAGGCGGGCGCCCGGCGGTGAGGAGGCCCGCCCTGCCGGACGCGGCCGCCGGCACCCGGATCGCCCGGCAGCTGGCCGGCTACCTGACCGCGCCCAGGGCGGAGACGCGGGCGCCCTATGCCGCGCGCGCCTTCCACCGCGCCTTCGAGACCATGGCGGCAAAGGAGCCGGTCGCGTGCCGCGCGGGATGCAACTATTGCTGCCATCAGGTGGTCTCGGCCCGGGCGGCCGAGATCTTCCTGCTGGCGCGCGCGGTCCGGGCCCTGCCGCCCGACGCGGCCGGGCCGATGGCCGCCCGCATCCGCGCCGCGGCCGAGACGACCCGCGACATGGCAGTGGCCGAGCGCCATCGCCGCAACCTGCCCTGCCCGATCCTGGAGGATGGCCGGTGCCGGCTCTATGCCGACCGCCCGCTCGCCTGCCGCGCCTTCGCCTCGACCGACCTGGAGGCCTGCCGGCGGGCCTTCGCGCACGAGCCGGTGCCGATCCCCGTGCCGCGCCAGGCGATGGCGCTGCGCGGGCTGCTGACCCGGGCGGGCGAGGCCGCGTCGCGCGCCGCCCGGCTGCCGGACGACCAGTACGAGCTGATCGCCGCGCTCGCGATCGCGCTCGACGACCCGGCCGCGGAAGAGAAATGGCTGGCCGGTGGCGACGTGCTGGCGCCGGCTGCCGCCCGGCGGCTGGCCGCGGGGTAGCCTATCGCAGGACCGCCGGGGCCAGCCGGTCGAGATGAGCGGCGATGGCGTCGGCGCTGGGCAGGGCCGCGACCGCGCCCGGCTTGAGGCAGGCCAGGCCGCCACCGACGCTGGCCGCGCGCAGGGCCGCCGGCAGCTCATCGCCGGCATCGAGCCGGGCGGCCAGCACGCCGACGAAGGCGTCGCCGGCGCCGACGGTATCCACCGGCCGGATCGGCAGGGCGCCGATGTGCCAGCACTGCCCGTCGACGAAGGCCGAGGCGCCGTCGCCGCCCCGCGTGACGATGACCGTCGTACCCGACCGGGCCAGCCGTCGCCCCGCGGCGTCGGCATCCGGCGCGCCGGTCAGCATCGCCGCCTCGATCTCGTTGACCACCAGCACGTCGATGGGATCGAGCGCACCGGGCGGAAGCGGCGCGGCCGGGGCGGCATTGAGGATGGTGCGGGCCCCGCGGGAGCGGGCCCGGGCCGCGAGTGCCAGGGTCTCCTGGACCGGCACCTCCAGCTGCAGGACCACCGTCGTGCCGGGCCCGAGCGCCGCATCCGGCACCTGGGCCGCGGTCGCCTCGCCGTTGGCGCCGCTGCCGACCAGGATCAGGTTGGCGCCGTCGGCCCCGACCGCGATCGCCGCGCAGCCGGTCGGCAAGGCGCCGTCCAGGACCCCGGATGCGTCGATGCCTTCCTCGGCCATGGTCTGGCGCAGGGAGTGGCCGAAGGCGTCGTCGCCGAGCCGGCCATACATGGCGGCGGCGGCGCCGGCACGGGCCGCAGCCACCGCCTGGTTCAGGCCCTTGCCGCCGGGGCCGGGCCGGTAGCCCGGCGCCAGCACGGTCTCTCCCGGCACCGGCAGGTGGGGAAGGGCGAAGGACAGGTCAAGATTGAGGGAGCCGAAGACGAGAATCATGCGCGGGGCGGGACGATACCCCGCCCGCGCCTTCCCGTCAGTGGCTCATCAGCACCGGGACCGTCATATGCTGCAGCATGTACCGCGTGACGCCCCCCAGGACCAGCTCGCGCAGGCGAGCATGGCCATAGGCCCCCATCACGATCATGTCGGCGCCGAGATCGGCCGCCCGGGACAGGAGCCAGTCGCCGACCGAGAGCTCGCCGCTGTCGTAGTAGGCGGCCTCGACCTGGATGCCGTGCCGGGCCAGATGGGTGGCGATGTCCTGGCCGGGATAGCCGGTGGCACCCGCCGCCGTCCGGTCCGGGTCGAGCGACAGGACCGTCACCCGCGCATTCGGCTGCAGCAGCGGCAGGGCATCGTTCACCGCGCGCGCCGCCTCCCGCCCGCCGTCCCAGGCGATCAGGACCTCGCGCCCGACCGTGGGGAAGCGGCCGGCATAGGGCACCACCAGGACGGGCCGGCCGCTGCCCATGACGACGGTCTCGGCGATGCCGTCCATCGGCAGCGGATTGTCCGGGTCGTCCTGGCCGACGACGGCAAGATCCGTATAGCGGGCATGGCGGGTCACCGCGTCCGGATAGAGCGATTCGACCGTCCGCCACTCGGTGGTGGTATCGGCGGCCGTCAGGATCGGCCGGTACAGGGCCTCCGTCGCGGCCGCGCGGAGGGCGGCTGCCTGCCGGAACTCTTCGAGCAGGGCATGCGGCAGGCGGGCGCCGGCCGACCCGCGCAACACCTCGGTGCCGTAGACATGGACCGCGGCCAGATGCGCGCGATCGCGCTCGGCGAGCGCCAGGGCCAGGTCGAGCCGCGCCCCCGCTGCCGGCCGCTCGTCGACATGGACCAGGATATTCTTGACCGCCATCGTGCCCTCCCCTTGCCGTGCGATACTGGATTCCCCAGGGATGGCCGGGGCCGATCCAGAGGGCATCGCCACACTAGCGCCGGGCCGGCCGGATTCCCTTGATGCAGATCAAGCCCGGCGACTATGCGCCGCCCGTGCAGATCAAGCCCGGCGGCTAGCCGCCGGGGCCGCCGTCGACGAAGACGGCATCCCGGCCGGCCCGTTTGGCCTCGTAGAGCATGGCGTCGGCCGCGGCGATCAGCTGGTTGATCTCCGGGTGGCGACGGCTGGAGGCGATACCGGCGCTGAAGGTGGCCTGGAAGGCCTGCCCCTCGCTCTCGAAGCGTTGCTGGGCGAAGACGCGGCGAGTCTGGTCGACGACGCCGAACGCGGCCCCCGGCGGGGTGTCGAGCAGGATCACGGCGAACTCCTCGCCGCCGTAGCGTCCGGCCAGGTCGATCCGGCGCAGCCGGGCGCGCAGGGTGCGGGCCAGGCCGCGGATCACCTGGTCGCCGGCCAGGTGGCCATAGGTGTCGTTGACGGCCTTGAACAGGTCGAGGTCGAGGATCGCCAGGCTGATTTCGCCGCCATTGCGCCGGCACCGCTCCAGCTCGTGCTGCAGCTTGTCCTTGAACCGGCCGTGGTTGAGCAGGCCGGTCAGGCTGTCATGCTCCATCGCCGAACGCAGGCTGCGGGCGCGCTCGGCCCGCAGCCGGACCATGGTCACCAGCCGCTCCAGGTCGACCGGCTTGGTGATGAAGTCGTCGCCGCCGAACCGCCGGGCCAGGAACTGGCGCTCGCTATCGCGCTCCGCCGACAGGAACACGACCGGCAGGGACAGGAACCGGCGGCTCTGGCGGATCACCTGGGCCAGCTCGATGCCCGAGATGCCCGGCATCTGCACGTCCATCAGCACCAGGTCGGGAAAATGCGCCCCGATCAGGGCCGGCGCCTCGGCCGGATTGGTGGTGACCGAGACGACCATGCCGGCCTGCTCCAGTGCGGCCGCGTATACCTCCACCAGAAGCTGGTCGTCGTCGACGATCAGCACCGAATAGGGCACCTCGCTGCCGCTGCCGACGAAGCTGTTCAGCCAGTCGGCCAGTTCCGCCGTGTCGATCGGCAGCGGCATGACCGCATCGATGCCGCTGCGCGCGGCGGCCAGGCGCACATCGAGATCGACCCGGTCGGCAACGAGGATGGTGGGCCCGCGGCCCAGCACCGGATCGAGCCGAACGAGGTCGGCGGTCCCGTCCGGCGCGAGGACCACCACCGCCGCCGCCTGGTCGGGCAGCGCCGCAGGGTCGGCCAGGTCGCAGGGAATGGGCATGAACCCCAGGCCCGCCACCAGTTCCACCAGGCCGCGGAGCCGGTCGGCCGGGGCCACGACGCAGATCTCCTGGCCCTGGGCTGCCTGGACCTCGGCCTGGGCCAGGGCGAACCGGCTTCCGGCCGGCCCGCGGGCGAAGGCCGATTGAAGGGCCGCGAGCAGGCGCTCGACCTGCTTCTCGACATCCGCCGGCGGATCGGCGCCCTGGGCGAGTTCCGCCAGCACCGTCTCCAGCGAGGCGGCGACCCGCGAGACATGCGGGAAGCCGAAGGTCCCGCCCGACCCGGCCAGCTTGTGGGCGAGCGCGCCGGCCTCCTGCGCACCGGCCCGGGAGACCGCGTCCCAGGCCGGCCGCGCCCATAGTCCGGCGGAGATCCGTCGAAGCGCCGCGATGCGTTCGCCGATGCCCTTCGCCCCGGCCTCGTCCAGGCGCCGGAGAACGGCGAGCCTCCCCTCTTCAGCCATCCCGGCGCTCCCAGATCGAGCGTATCGTGTCCGAGAGGGCCATCGGATCGAACGGCTTCGAGATGACGTCGATGGCGCCCAGCTCCCGATAGCGCTGCACCTCGTGCGGCTGGACCTTGGCCGTCATGAAGACGGCAGGTGCTGCCGCGGTCACCGCCAGCGCCCGCAGCCCGGCCAGCGTCGTCGGCCCGTCCATTCCTGGCATCATCACGTCGAGCAGCAGCAGCTGCGGCCGGAAGGCCGGGGCGGCGGCCACGGCGGCGGCGCCCGACTCGCAGTCCTCGACGACGAAACCGCCGACATTCTCGAGGGCGAACTTGCAGATGGTGCGGATGTCCGCGTCATCCTCCACATAGAGGATCCGGACCAGGGGTTCGGTCGGCATGGATCAGGACTCCCGGGTGCGATCGGCGGAAAGGGAGAGGCCGTCGATCAGCCTCTGGATGGTCTCGTGCAGCGTGTCGTTGTCGGTCCGGCTCTTGACCAGGGCGGCGGCGACCTGGTTCGTCGACGCCGGGTCGAAATCGCTGGCGGAGAAGATCACGACCGGCGGGGGCGGTCTGAGCCGGCGGATCTCGCCGAGCAGATCCAGGCCGGAGCCGTCCGGCAGCCCGACGTCGACGATGACGACGGAGAAGGCGCGGCTGACCAGGGCGGCCCGGGCCGCGGCCAGGCTGGTCGCCGGCACCACCTCCACCGCCTCGCCCATGACCGCACCGACGACGCGCACGATGTCGGGGTCGTCCTCCACGTGCAGGATCGCCACCGGCCCTGTCTGGGTGCCGATGGCCTGGCGGATGGCGCGGCCCAGGCGGTCCTGGTCGATCGGCTTCTCCAGCCAGTCGACGATGCCGATCGCGTCGCCGTTCAGGTCGTGCCGGGCCGTCTCGGCCTTGGCCGAAACCACAACCACCGGCAGGGTCCGGGTGGCGGGCGACCGCCGCAGGCGCCGGAAGAAGGACAATCCGTCCTCGTCGGGCAGCATGATGTCGAGGGTCATCGCCGCGAACCGGCCGTGGGCCAGGAGCCCCGATGCCTCGGCGGCGGAGTGGGCGACCGTCACCCGCCAGCCGTTCCGCTCCAGCATCATCGACAGGAGATGGCCCACGTCCCGGTCGTCCTCGACCACCAGGATCGAAGGCCGGCGATCCGCCGGATCCTGCTCACCCGCGGGGGTGGGCGCGGGCACGGCGGGCACCGGTCCGACCTCCGGCAGTTCGACATGGAAGACGGTGCCCGCGCCTTCGGTGGAATCGAACCAGATGCGCCCGCCGAGCTGCTCGACGATCGCCTTGGCGATGCTGAGGCCGAGGCCGGTTCCGCCCTTGCGGCGGGAGTCCGAGGAATCGGCCTGCTCGAACTTGCCGAAGATCCGGCTGCGGAAGCTCTCCGGAATGCCGGGCCCGTCATCCTGGACGGACAGCCGCACGCGGCCGTTCGCGCGCGTCAGGGAGACCGTGACGGTGCCCCCCGGCGGGGTGTGCTTGGCGGCGTTGGACAGGAGGTTGTTCAGGACCTGGATGAAGCGGTCCCCGTCGACGCGGACGACGGCGCCCGGCGCCAGGTCGACCAGCTTCGGCAAGGCGCCATACTGCTGGAAATAGCCCGCATTGTCCTTCAGCGCCTGGACCGCGAGCTCGCCGATCGACTGCTTGCGAAGGTCGAACTGCAGGCGGCCGGATTCGATCTTCTCGATGTCGAGGATGTCGTTGATGAGCCGGACGAGGCGCTCGCTGTTGGCATGGGCGATCGCGATCATCTCCCGCGCCTTGGCAGGCAGCTCGCCGACGGCCCCGCCGACGATCAGGCCGAGCGACCCTCGGATCGAGGTGAGCGGCGTGCGCAGCTCGTGGCTGACGGTCGAGATGAACTCGTTCTTCATCCGCTCGGTCCGCCGGCGCTCGGTGATGTCGGTATAGGTCGCGACCATCCCGCCATTGCCATAGGGCTGGCGATCGATCTCGACGACCCGCCCATCGCGCAGGACGAACTCCGAGCGGACGGCCCCGCCGGCCGCAATGCCGGCGCGCATCGCGGCCACCCGCTGGTCGCGCTCCGCCTCGGTCATGTGGCCGTCGTCCACCTGGATCTGCAGGAGGTCGGCAAAGGTCGCGTGCCCGGGCGTCATATGCTCGGGGATCTCGAACATCTCGCGCAGGCAGGGGTTCACGGCCAGCATCCGCAGGTCGGTGTCGAGCACCAGCACGCCCTGGCCCATCGACCGGAAGGTGGCGGTGAGCAGGTCGCTCTGGGCGCGCAGCGCCAGCTCGGACTTGCGCCGGCGGCGCAGCTCGCCCGCGACGAGCCACAGCGCCGCCAGCAGCGCCAGAAGCGCCAGGGTGCTGCCCCCGGCGAAGAGCGCCTGGCTCTTCCGGAGACTGTCGTCGGCGGCTTGCGTGCGCTCCGCCAGCAACCGCGCCTCCTCGGCGAGCGCGCGCTCGATCAAGGTGTCGACATCGGCCTGCGCCCGGGCGATGCCATCGAATGGCGCCCGCGGCTCGACCCGCGCGGACGCCAGGGAGAGGTCGGATAGATACTCGTCCAGCTCGTCCGCCAGCGCCTTCGCCGCCTGCTGCTGCTTCGGGTTGTCCTGGGTCAGGTGCAGGAACTCGGCCAGCGCCCGCCGCGCGGCGGCGGCCTCCCTGTCCAGCCGCCCCTCGGCCTGCCCGGCCGTGGGACCGGCATGGGCGGCGGCCTCGGCCGCGTACATGGCGCTGTCCAGGCGGAACAGCACGCGGCGGACCAGATGGGTGTGATTGACCTCTCTCTTGTAGTCGGCCGTGGCGTCCACCTGGAGCACGGCGAACACGCCGACGGCCGCCGCCACGATCGCGATCAGGCCGAACAGCCAGGCCAGGGGGGTAGTGGGGAGCCCGGTCGACGCCGCTCCCGCGCCGGTCTGGGGCATCATCGCCGAATTCGAACGCGTCATCGACTTCTCCGGAGCCCCGGTTGCCGCCGACCGCAGGAATCGCTGCGACCGGCCAACACCGGCGGCTTCTATGCCGACGTGCCCGACTTCGCCAATCTGCCCGGCTCTGGTTGCAGGAATGCGCCTGCTGGCGCCGCCCGCCGCCGCCGGTCGCCCGCCCAGCGGGCGACACGGCGCGGCACGTTACGCGGCCTGGGCCGTCCCGATCGGCCCGTCGGGGATCCGCCCCTCTTCCACCCCGTGGCAGGCGATGAACGCCTCGCCGCGCCGGATCGGCTCGGGCCGCTCGACCTTGCAGCGGTCGTTGGCGAACGGGCAGCGCGGGTGGAACGAGCACCCGGTCGGCGGATTGATCGGGCTCGGCACCTCGCCCGCCACCGGATTGCGCTGCCGGCCGGTCATGTCCATGTCCGGAATGGTGTCGAGCAGCATCCGCGTATAGGGATGGCGCGGCTGGCGGAACAGCGTGCGCGCCGGCGCCACCTCCGCCAGGCGGCCCAGGTACATGACGCCCACCCGGTCGGAGATGTGATAGACGACCGCCAGGTTGTGCGAGATGAAGAGGTAGGTCAGGCCGAGCTCGCGCTGCAGGTCCTTCATCAGGTTCAGGATCTGCGCCTGGACCGAGACGTCGAGGGCCGAGGTCGGCTCGTCGCAGACCAGGAACTCGGGATTGCTGGCGAGCGCGCGCGCGATCGAGATGCGCTGGCGCTGCCCGCCCGAGAACTCGTGCGGGAACTTGGTGCCGTCCGCCGGCGTCAGGCGGACCTGGCGCAGCAGCTCGTCGACCCGGGCGTTGATCGCCTTGTCGCCGTCGAGCAGGCGATAGGCGCGGATCGGCTCGGCAATGATCTCGCGCACCCGCCAGCGCGGGTTGAGGCTGGCATAGGGATCCTGGAAGATCATCTGGATGCGCGAGCGGATCGGCGCCATCGCCCGCCTGGTCGTCATCCGCCCGAAATCATGGCCGTCGAACTCGATCGAGCCGTCGGTGGCGCGATAGAGGCCGACCACCAGGCGGGCCACCGTCGACTTGCCGCAGCCGGATTCGCCCACCAGCGAGAAGGTCTCGCCCTTGCCGATGGCGAAGTCGATGCCGTCCACCGCCTTCAGGATCTGGCGCGGCTTGCCCTCCAGTACCCGGTTCAGGAGCGGCGGGGACACGTCGAAGTAGCGGCTCAGTCCCTCGACGCGCACGAAGGGACGCGCATCCTTGTCGATGCCGAGAAACTTGCCCCGGCTCGGAGCGGCCTTAAGCATGTCCCACCCCCTCGGCGTACTTCCAGCAGGAGACCTGGTGGAACGGCCCGACGTCGATCAGGTCGGGCCGCTCGCGGCGGCAACGGTCGAACACCAGCGGGCAGCGCGGGTTGAAGGCGCAGCCCTGCGGGATCTCGGTCAGGCGCGGCATCGACCCGTCGATCTGGGTCAGCCGCTCCTCGTCGCGGCCTATCCGCGGGATCGAGCCCATCAGGCCGATCGTGTAGGGATGCTTGGGGTTCTTGATGACGTCGCGCACCGGCCCGATCTCGGCCACCCGGCCGGCATACATCACCGCCACCCGGTCGGCTGTCTCGGCGATGACGCCCATGTCGTGCGTCACCAGCATGACCGCCGTGCCATGCTCGCGGCACAGACGCTTCAGCAGGGTGATGATCTGGGCCTGGATCGAGACGTCGAGCGCGGTGGTCGGCTCGTCGGCGACGATCAGGCGCGGATTGGCGCAGAGTGCCAGCGCGATCACCACCCGCTGCCGCATGCCGCCCGAGAACTGGTGCGGATACTGCTCGATCCGGCGCTCGGGCGCGGGGATGCCGACCTCGCGCAGCAGGGCGAGCGCGCGCTCGCGGGCCGCCGTCGGCGTCAGGTCGGAGTGGGTCATGATCGTCTCCACCAGCTGCTTGCCCACCGAATAGAGTGGGTTGAGGCTGGTGAGCGGGTCCTGGAAGATCGCGCCGATATGCTTGCCGCGGATCTTGCGCATCTCCTCGTAGGGAAGGTTGTCGATGCGGCGCCCGTCGAGCGAGATCGATCCGCCGGCGATGCGGCCGGGCGGCTCCAGCAGGCCGATGATGGCGGAGCCCGTCATCGACTTGCCGGCACCGGATTCGCCGACCACGCCCAGCACCTCGCCGGGCGCGATGTCGAAGGAGACATCGTCGACGGCCACCAGGCGGCCGCGGCGGGTGGGAAACTCGACCTTGAGGTTCTCGACCCGAAGAAGAGGAGAATTCTGCATCAGCGGAGCTTCGGGTTGAGCGCGTCGCGGAGCCAGTCGCCGAGCAGGTTCACCGCCAGGACCAGGACCACCAGCATCACGCCGGGGAAGATCGTCATCCACCACTCACCGGAGAACAGGAAGTTGTTGCCGACCCGGATGAGGGTGCCGAGCGAGGGACGGGTGGGCGGCACGCCGACGCCGAGGAAGCTCAGCGTCGCCTCCGCCAGGATGGCACCGGCCAGGCCGAGCGTGCCGATGACCAGCACCGGGCCCAGCACGTTGGGCAGCACGTGGCGGATCATGATGGTGAAGGGGTGCAGGCCGATGATGCGCGCGGCCTGGACGTACTCCTTGTTCTTCTCCACGAGCGTCGAGCCGCGCACGGTGCGGGCGTAGGCGACCCAGTTGGAGATGCCGATGGCGAAGATGACGACGTAGAGCGCCAGGTCGTCATGCATGTCGCGCGGGATGATGCCGCGGGCCACGCCGTCGATCAGCAGCGCGATCAGGATCGCCGGAAAGGACAGCTTGATGTCGGCGATGCGCATGATGACGGCATCGGTGGTGCCGCCGACATAGCCGCTGATCAGGCCGAGCAGGACCCCCAGCGTCATGGCGAAGAGGGTGGCGGCGAAGCCGACCAGCAGCGACACCCGCGCGCCCAGCAGGATGGTCGAGAAGACGTCGCGGCCCTGGTCGTCGGTGCCGAGCAGGTAGCTGGGGTTGCCCCCCTCCGACCAGACCGGCGGGGTGAAGGCGTCGAGCAGGTTCAGGCTGCGGACGTCGTAGGTGTCGTGCGGGGCGATCCACGGCCCCAGCATCGAGCCGATGACGATGATGGCGGTCACGATCGCGGCCACCACCGTCACCTTGGAACGGCGGAAACTGTAGAAGACGTCGCTGTCGACGAAGCGTCGCAGCGCGCCCGGAGGTGCAGTCACGTCTGCCATGGCGGCTTCCCCGTCGCTCAATGGCCGCCGGCGACGGCGCGATCGGCGCGCAGACGCGGGTCGACGAAATAGTAGAGCAGATCGACGATCAGGTTGATCAGGACGAAGAAGAACGCGATCAGCACGAGGTAGGACGACATCACCGGGATGTCGACGAACTGCACCGCCTGCAGGAACAACAGGCCCATGCCCGGCCACTGGAAGACCGTCTCGGTGACGATCGCAAACGCGATCAGCGAGCCGATCTGCAGGCCGGTGATGGTGATGACGGGCACCAGCGTGTTGCCGAGCGCATGGCCGAAATGCACCGCCCGGTTGGACAGGCCGCGGGCACGCGCGAACTTGATGTAGTCGGTGCGCAGCACCTCCAGCATCTCCGCGCGGACCAGCCGCATGACCAGGGTGAGCTGGAACAGCGCCAGGGTGATCGACGGCAGGATCAGCGCCTTGATGCCCGACAGGGTCAGGAAGCCGGTCGTCCAGATCCCGAGGTCGACCACGTCGCCGCGCCCGAAGGACGGCAGCCAGCCGAGATAGACCGCGAAGAACAGGATCAGCAGGATGCCGATCAGGAAGGTCGGCAGCGAGATGCCGATCAGCGATAGGGTGAGGAACACCTTGCTGAGCCAGCGGTCGCGGTGCAGGCCGGTATAGACGCCGAGCGGCACGCCGACCAGCAGGGCCAGGCCCGCGGCGCAGAACACCAGCTCCAGCGTGGCGGGGAGGCGATCGGCCAGTGCGTTCACCACTGGCATGCCGAGCCGGTAGGAGGTGCCGAAGTTCCCCTGGATGGCGTTGCCCAGATAGACCAGGAACTGGATGTAGAAGGGCTGGTCGAGGCCCAGCACGCGCCGCAGGTTTTCCCGCTCCTGCTCGGTTGCATCCTGCCCGACCATGTTGTTGATCGGGTCGCCGAGGAAATTGAACATGCTGAAGGCGACGAACGCCACCACCAGCATCACGATCAGCGATTGAAGAAGGCGCCGGATTACAAACGCAATCATCGATGCCGCCTTCGCGCCGTGTCGACAGGCCGTGCCTGTGTCGCCCGTTCCTTGCCCATTCCCCTCTCTCCCGACGCCGGCTGCCCAATTTTCAGGCTATGCCGGAAACCCCTCTACTAGGCCGGCCGCAAAACCGCCGTCAACGCCTTTCCCCAGCGCCGCCATCGCAGAGGCGGTGTCCCCGGGTCCAGGCCGGCGCACCGCCGAACCGCCCATGCTTCCTTTTCACGAATCGTACCATCCACGCCTCGGTGGGCACCTGCGCCCCCGGACACTTCTGGTTCATCGTGCCCCAGGGCTCGCATGCCAGGGCAGAAGATTTCCGCGCTGCGGCAGGCTCCGGCCGGATGGCCGTGCCTGCCGCCCGCGAGAATGGCTACTTCATGCGCACGTAGCGCAGCATCACATAGTCGTTCGGTGCCTGCGGAAGCGAGGCGACGACGTCGCGGGCCGCCCAGGCCAGCGGCGGCTGATGCAGCGGGATGTGGCCGAAATCCTCCTTGTGGATCTTCATCGCGTCGTAGATCAGCTTGTTGCGCTTCTCCTGGTCGACCTCGACCCGGATCTGCCTGGTGAGCTCGTCCAGCTTGGGGTTGGAGTAGCGGCCGCTGTTGTTCGACCCGGCGCCGGCCGTCGCGTCGACCGTCATCAGGATGTTGTAGAGCATGTCATAGGCATCGTAGGTGCCCCAGCCCAGCATGTAGAAGCTGGTGTTGTTGCCCTGCCGGGTGCCGATCTTGTCGAAGTGCTTGGACTTGGTCTGCGCGTTCAGCTTCACCGTGACGCCGATGCGGCCCAGCATCGGCACCACCGACTGGCAGATCGCCTCGTCGTTGACGTAGCGGTCGTTCGGACAGTCGAGCGTCACCGTGAAGCCCGACGGGTAGCCCGCGTCCGCCAGCAGCTTCTTCGCCCCGTCCGGATCGAACGGGTAGCGGGTGTCGAGCTCCTTGGAGTAGCCGGTCGCCCCCCGGCCGACCATCAGGCCGGTCGGGATGGAGACGCCGCGCATGACGACCCGCTTGATCGCCTCGACGTCGATCGCCTGGTAGAAGGCCTGGCGGACGCGCTTGTCCTTGAACGGGTTCTTGCCCGAGCCGGGCATGTCCAGCAGTTCCGGGCGCCACTGGTCCATGCCGAGGAAGACGACGCGCAGCTCCGGCCCCTGCAGCACCTTGATGCCGGCGGTGCGCTCGATCCGCGGGATGTCCTGGAGCGGCACCGGGTACATCATGTCGACTTCGCCCGACAGCAGCGCCGCCACGCGCGTCGCGGCGTTGGCGATCGGCCGGAACTCGACCCGGGTCAGGTTGTGCTCCGGCTTCTTGTTCCACCAGTCGGGGTTGGGCACCAGCACGGTGCGGGTGTCGGGCACCCGGTCCAGGATCTTGAACGGCCCGGTGCCGTTGGTGTGGGTGTTGGCATAGCTTTCGTTGCCGACGATGCCCCGCACCGGGGTCACCGTATTGTTCTTCTCCGCCCATGGCTTGGACATGATGAAGAGCGAGGTCAGGTCCTGGTCGAGGATGGGGTTCGGCCCCTCGGTCAGGATCTCGATCGTCGCCTCGTCGACCTTCTTCACCTCCTTGATGGTCAGCGAGGCCGTGCGCATCGCGCCCTGCTCGTGCTGGTTGCGCTTGACCGAGAAGACGACGTCGTCGGCCGTGAAGGGCGTGCCGTCGTGGAACTTGACGCCCTGGCGCAGCTTGAAGCGCCAGGTCGTCGGGTCGACCTGCTTCCACTCGGTGGCGAGCGCCGGCAGCAGCTTGAGCTGGTAGTCGCGGAAGATCAGCGTCTCGTAGACGTTGTTCTTCATCGCGTTGGTGGGCGCCTCGTTGTTGAGGTGCGGGTCGAGCCCGTTGATGTCGCCCGAGGACGAGAAGCGGAAGGTCTTCGCCTCCGCCATGCCGTAGGCCGCGAGGCTCAGCGCCACCGCCGTCGCCGTCAATAGTCTGCTCATGCCATACCCCTGTCTGGAGGAATGCCCATGGCCGGTTCGACCCGGCTCTTCGGGCGGGTTGCGGGAACTATGGGGCCGGATGCACGCCTTCGGCGAGTGAAACCGTCCGGCCCCGCTCGACTACTTCATGCGGACGTAGCGCGGCATCGGGCTGTCGTCGGGCGGCTGCGGGATGAAGGCCACGCTGTCGCGCACCGCCCAGGCGAGCGCCTGCTGGTGCACCGGAATGTGGCTGAAATCCGCCTTGGCCAGCCGGAACGCCTCATGGATGAAGCCGGTGCGCTTCTCCTGGTCGGGCTCGACGCCGATCCGGGCGATCAGCGCATCCACCTTCGAGTTCGAGTAGCGGCCGTTGTTGGTGGTGCCGGTGCCCGCCTTCTGGTCGCGGGTGTGGACCAGCGCCATCAGCGCGTTGTGCGCGTCATAGGTGCCGGGCGTCCAGCCATGCAGGAAGAAGCTGGTGTTGAAGCCCTGGCGTATGCCGATCTTGTCGAAGTACTTGGACTTGGTCTGGATGTTGAGCTTCAGGTTCACCCCGACCCGGGCCAGCATGGGCGCGATCGCCTGGCAGATCGCCTCGTCGTTGACGTAGCGGTCGTTGGAGCAGTCCATGGTCACGGTGAAGCCGGCGGCATACCCGGCCTCGGCCAGCAGCTTCTTCGCCCCCTCCGGGTCGAACGGCGTGCGCTCGTTCAGCTCCTTGGAGAAGCCGTTGATACCGGGGGCGATCAGCAGGCCGGTCGGGGTCGAGGCGCCGCGCATGACCACCCGGTGGATCGCGTTGACGTCGATCGCCCGGTAGAAGGCCTCGCGCACGCGGCGGTCCTTGAACGGGTTCTTGCCCGACCCCGGCATGTCCAGCAGCTCGTCGCGGAACTGGTCGAAGCCGATATAGATCGTCCGCAGCTCCGGCCCCTCCAGGACCTTCACCCCCGCGGTCCGCTTCAGGCGCGGCACGTCCTGCAGCGGCACCGGGTACATCATGTCGAGCTCGCCCGACAGCAGGGCGGCGACCCGGGTCGCCGCGTTGGCGATCGGCCGGAACTCGACCCGGGTCAGGTTGTGCTGCGGCTTGCCCCACCATTTCTCGTTCGGGACCAGGACGGTGCGCGTGTCCGGCACCCGATCGATGATCCGGAACGGGCCGGTGCCGTTGGCATGCACGTTGGCGTAGCTCTCGTTGCCGACGATGCCCTGGACCGGCTCGGCCGTGTTGTTCTTCTCGGCCCAGGCCCTGGACATGACCCAGATGTACCCGAGGCTCGACAGCAGGATCGGATCCGGGGTCTTGGTCTCGATGTCGATCGTGTGGTCGTCGACCCGGCGCACCTCCCTGATGGTCTGGGTGAAGATGCGCATGGCGCTGGTCGTGGCGGCCGAGCGCTTGACCGAGAAGATGAAGTCGTCGGCGGTGAAGGGCGTGCCGTCATGGAAGGTGACGCCGTGGCGCAGCTTGAAGCGCCAGGTGGTCGGGTCGGTCTGCTGCCATTCGGTCGCCAGCGCCGGCTCGATCTCGAGCTTGTTGTTGCGATAGACCAACCCCTCGTAGAGGTTGTGCTTCATCGCGTTGGTCGGGGTCTCGTTGTTGAGGTGCGGGTCGAGCCCGTTCACGTCCCCCGACGTCGAGAAGCGGAAGGTCTTGGCCTCGGCACCGGCGCCCAGGATCAGGGCGGTGGCCGCCGCCGCCACCAGCAATCGTCGTCGCATCCCACGTCTCTCCCGGTTGCGGCCGACAGGGAAGCCACCGGCCGTCTCTGACCGGGAGAGCATAGCAGAACCCGTGCCGACATCCCCCATGCAGGGAAAGTACGGGCCGGCACGAGCAGCGGTACGGGACTACTTCATGCGGACATAGCGCGGCATCGGGCTGTCGTCCGGCGGCTGGGGAATGTGCGCGACCGTGTCGCGCACCGCCCAGGCGAGCGCCTGCTGGTGCAGGGGAATGTGGCTGAAATCCTCTTTCGCCAGGCGCAGCGCGTCATGGATGAAGCCCGTGCGCCGCTCCTGGTCCGGCTCGACCGCGATGCGGCGCACGAGATCGTCGACCGTGGGGTTGGAATAGCGGCTGTTGTTGTTGCCGCCGGTGCCCTCCCGGGCGTCCTGGGTCATCACCAGGGCCATCAGCGCGTTGTGGGCGTCGTAGGTGCCGGGCGTCCAGGCATGCAGGAAGAAGCTGGTGTTGTTCTTCTGCCGGATGCCGATCTTGTCGAAATACTTGGACTTGGTCTGGATGTTGAGCCGGACCGTGACGCCGATCCGGGCCAGCATCGGCACCACCGACTGGCAGATCGCCTCGTCGTTGACGAAACGGTCGTTGGAGCAGTCGAGCGTGACCGTGAAGCCGTCGGGATAGCCCGCTTCCGCCAGCAGCCTCCGCGCCCCGTCCGGGTCGAAGGGCAGGCGCCCGTTCAGCGCCTTCGAGAAGCCGTTGATGCCGGGCCCGACCAGCAGCCCGGCCGGGGTCGAGGCACCGCGCATGACCACCCGGTGGATCGCCTGGACGTCGATCGCCTTGTAGAAGGCCTCGCGGACGCGCCGGTCCTTGAACGGGTTCCTGCCCGTGCCCGGCATGTCCAGCAGTTCGTCGCGCCACTGGTCCATGCCGAAATACAGGGTGCGCAGCTCCGGTCCTTCCAACACCGACAGCCCCGGGCTGCGCTTCAGGCGCGGGATGTCCTGCAGCGGCACCGGGTACATCATGTCGAGCTCGCCCGACAGCAGCGCCGCCACCCGGGTCGCCGCGTTGGCGATCGGCCGGAACTCCACCCGGGTCAGGTTGTGCTGCGGGCTCTTGTTCCACCAGCTCGGGTTGGGCACCAGGATGGTGCGCGTGTCGGGCACGCGCTCGGCCAGCCGGAACGGCCCGGTGCCGTTGGCGTGGGTGTTGGCATAGCTCTCGTTGCCGACGATGCCGGCGACCGGCGCCGCCGTGCCGTGCATCTGCGACCAGTCCTTGGACATGATCCACAGATAGCCCAGGCTCGACAGCAGGATCGCGTCGGGCACCTTGGTCTCGATGTCGACCGTGTGGTCGTCGACCCGGCGCACTTCGCGGATGGTCTGGGTGTAGATCCGCATCGAGCTCTGCGGGTGCGCCGCGCGCGCCAGCGAGAAGACCACGTCGTCGGCCGTGAAGGGCGTGCCGTCATGGAAAACCACGCCGCGGCGCAGCCGGAAGCGCCAGATGGTGGGCGAGACCTGCTGCCAGCTCTCGGCCAGGGCCGGCTCGGTCTCGATCCGGTCGTTGCGATAGACCAACCCCTCGTAGAGGTTGTGCTTCATCGCGTTGGTCGGGGTCTCGTTGTTGAGGTGCGGGTCGAGCCCGTTCACGTCCCCCGACGTCGAGAAGCGGAAGGTCTTGGCGGCCGTGGGTCCAGCCAGGAGGAGCAGGGCGGCGGCAGCGGCCACCAGCAGTCGACGTCGCATCGCGCGGGCTCCCGGTTGCGGCAGGCGGGAGGCCGTCGGCCGTCATCTGGAAACCTGCAATGCAGGCGGCGTGCCGATCGTACGATCGAAGCCGCAAAAAAACGGCGGACCGGTCACCCGGCCCGCCGCCCGGCTACCCCGTGGGGTCGCTTCTCACTTCATCCGGACGAAGCGCACCTGGGCCGAATCGCTCGGCGACTGGGGCATCGACAGGACGGAATCCCGCAGCGCCCAGGCCAGCGCCTGCTGGTGCAGCGGGATATGGCCGAAGTCCTCCTTGTGGATCTTCATGGCCTCGTGGATCATCCGGTTGCGCTTCTCCTGGTCCGACTCCTCGCCGATCTGCAGCGTCAGCTGGTCGAGCTTGGGGTTGGAATAGCGCCCGCCATTGTTCGACCCGGCGCCCGGGGCGAAGTTCTGGGTGCCCAGGATGTTGTAGAGCATGTTGTGGGCGTCGAACGTGCCGGGCGTCCAGCCGAGCATGTAGAAGCTGGTGTTGTTGCCCTGGCGCTGGCCGATCTTGTCGAAATGCTTCGACTTGGTCTGCGCGTTGAGCTTCACCTGCACCCCGATGCGGGCCAGCATCGGCACCACCGCCTGGCAGATCGCCTCGTCGTTGACGTAGCGGTCGTTCGGGCAGTCCAGCGTCACCGGGAAGCCGGTCGGGTAGCCGGCATCGGCCAGCAGCTTCTTGGCGCCCTCGGGATCGAACGGATAGCGCTCGTTCAGCTCCTTGGAGAAGCCGTTGATGCCGGGCGCGATCATCAGCCCGGTCGGGGTCGAGGCGCCGCGCATGACGACGCGATGGATCGCGTTGATGTCGATCGCCTGGTAGACGGCGCGGCGGACGCGGACATCCTTGAACGGGTTCTTGCCCGAGCCCGGCATGTCGAGCGATTCATCCCGCCACTGGTCCATGCCGAAGAAGACCGTCCGCAGTTCCGGCCCTTCCAGCATCTTAATGCCGGGGGTGCGCTTGAGGCGCGGGATGTCCTGCAGCGGCACCGGGTACATCATGTCGATCTCGCCCGACAGCAGGGCGGCGACGCGGGTGGCGGCGTTGGCGATCGGCCGCAGCTCGACCCGGGTCAGGTTGTGCTCGACCTTGCCCCACCAGTCGGGGTTCGGCACCAGCACCGTGCGCGTGTCCGGCACCCGGTCGACCACCTTGAACGGCCCGGTGCCGTTGGCGTGGGTGTTGGCATAGCTCTCGTTGCCGACGATGCCGCGCACCGGGGTCGCGGTGTTGTTCTTCTCCGACCAGATCTTCGACATGATGAAGACGGCGGGGATGTTCTGGTCGAGGATCGGGTCGGGAACCGCGGTGATCAGGTCGACGGTATGGTCGTCGATCTTCTTCACGTCCACGACCGAAGAGCTGTAGGTGCGCAGGCCCGACTGCTCGTGGTTGTTGCGCTTGATCGAGAAGACCACGTCGTCGGCCGTGAACGGGCTGCCGTCATGGAACTTCACGCCCTGGCGCAGCTTGAAGCGCCACACGGTCGGGCTGGTCTGCTTCCACTCGGTCGCCAGCGACGGGACGAGCTTCAGGTCCGGCAGGCGATAGATCAACCCCTCATAGAGGTTGTTCTTCATCGCGTTGGTCGGCGTCTCGTTGTTGAGGTGCGGGTCGAGCCCGTTGATATCGCCCGACGTCGAGAAGCGGAAGGTCTTGGCCTCGGCGGAAGCAGCCGTGAGCAGCGCGATGGCGGCGGCCGCCATCAACAAATGTCGTCGCATCATTTCTCCCCGATTGCGGCCGGCGTGAAGCCGCCGGCCATCTTCGACGCGACGATCTATGGGCCAAGCCGTGCCGCGAAGGCAAGGGCGGACCCGGTTTCCCCGGACCCGCCCCTTCATGCCGCCACCCGCCCTACTGCCACCGGGGGGGGGGGAGCGGTCGCCGGCTACTTCATCTTCACGAAGCGCACGATCACCGCATCGTTCGGCGGCTGCGGCAGGAACGCGACGGTGTCGCGCAGGCCCCAGGCCAGCGCCTGCTGGTGCAGCGGGATATGGCCGAAGTCCTCCTTATGGATCTTCATGGCCTCATAGATCATCCGGTTGCGCTTCTCGCGGTCGCTCTCGCTGCCGATCTGGAGAGTCAGTTCGTCCAGCTTCGGGTTGGAGTAGCGGCCGCTGTTGTTGGACCCGGTGCCGGTCGCCTGGTTGCGGGTCATCAGGATGTTGTAGAGCATGTTGTGGGCGTCGTAGGTGCCGGGCGTCCAGCCCAGCATGTAGAAGCTGGTGTCGTTGCCCTGGCGGGTGCCGATCTTGTCGAAGTGCTTCGACTTGGTCTGGGAGTTGAGCTTGATGTTGATGCCGATGCGGGCCAGCATCGGCACGACGGCCTGGCAGATCGCCTCGTCATTGACGTAGCGGTCGTTCGGGCAATCGAGCGTCACCGGGAAGCCCGAGGGATAGCCCGCGTCGGCCAGCAGCTTCTTGGCCCCGTCCGGATCGAACGGGTAACGGTCGTTCAGCTCCTTGGAGAAGCCGTTGATGCCGGGAGCGATCATCAGCCCGGTCGGCGTCGACGCGCCGCGCATGACGACGCGGTGGATCGCCTGGATGTCGATCGCCTGGTAGAAGGCGCGCCGCACCCGCACGTCCTTGAACGGGTTCTTGCCCGAGCCCGGCATGTCCTTCAGCTCGTCGCGCCACTGGTCCATGCCGAAGAAGACGGTGCGCAGCTCCGGCCCTTCCAGGACCTTGACCCCGGGCGACCGCTTGAGGCGCGGCACGTCCTGCAGCGGCACCGGGAACATCATGTCGATCTCGCCCGACAGCAGGGCGGCGACCCGGGTCGCGGCGTTGGCGATCGGCCGGAATTCCACCCGGGTCAGGTTGTGCTCGACCTTGCCCCACCAGGCGGGGTTGGGGACGATGACGGTGCGCGTGTCCGGCACCCGGTCCAGCATCCGGAAGGGCCCGGTGCCGTTGGCGTTGACGTTGGCGAAGGTCTCGTTGCCGACGATGCCCTGCACCGGCGTGGCGGTATTGTGCTTCTCGGCCCAGGCCTTCGACATGATGAAGACGGCCGGCAGGTTCTGGTCGAGGATCGGGTCCGGCGCCTTGGTGATCAGGTCGACGGTCAGGTCATCGACCTTCTTGGCATCGACGATCGAGGCGCTGTAGGTGCGCATCCCCGACTGTGGGTGGTTGTTGCGCTGGATCGAGAAGACCACGTCGTCGGCCGTGAAGGGCGTGCCGTCGTGGAACTTGACCCCCGGGCGCAGCTTGAAGCGCCACACGGTGGGGGCGGTCTGGCTCCACGCGGTGGCCAGGGCCGGCCGCAGCTTCAGTTCATGGTCGCGGAAGATCAATGCCTCGTAGAGGTTGTTCTTCATCGCGTTGGTCGGGCCCTCGTTGTTGAGGTGCGGATCGAGCCCGTTGATGTCTCCCGACGTCGAAAAGCGAAAGACCTTGGCGTCTGCGGCGCCGGTCGCGGCGAGCACGAAGCCCATCGCGGTCGTCAGGAGCAGTCGTCTGATCATTCTGATTCCCCTTCCCTGTTAACGCCTCCGACCGCCGTCGCCCCTTGCGGGGCGACGGCGGCGGAGAAGCGATCCCCAGATCATTGCGACGCGGGCGTGGCTTGGGAAGGGGCTTCTCGCGTCCGCCGATTACTTCATGCGGCCGGCTACTTCATCCGGACGTACTTCAGCATCACCGCGTCGTTGGCGGCCTGCGGAATGGTGGCGACGGTGTCCCGCACACCCCAGGCGAGCGCCTGCTGGTGCAGCGGGATATGGCCGAAGTCCTCCTTGTGGATCTTCATGGCCTCGTGGATCATCGCCGTCCGCTTCTCCTTGTCGAGCTCCTGGCCGATCAGCTTGGTCAGTTCCTCGACCCGCGGGTTGGTGTAGCGACCGCTGTTGTTGGCGCCCGCGCCCGGGCCGGCGTTCAGCGTGATGATGTTGTAGAGCATGTTGTGGGCGTCGTAGCTGCCCGGCGTCCAGCCCAGCATGTAGAAGCTGGTCCGGCGCCCTTCCTTGAGGCCGATCTTGTCGAAGTGCAGCCCCTTGGTCTGGGAGTTCAGGCGCACGGTCACGCCGATCCGGCTCAGCATCGGCACGACGGCCTGGCAGATCGCCTCGTCATTGACGTAGCGGTCGTTCGGGCAGTCGAGCGTCACGGTGAAGCCCGTCGGGTACCCGGCATCGGCCAGCAGCTTCTTCGCCCCTTCCGGGTCGAGCGGATAGCGGTCGTTCAGGTCCTTGGCGAAGCCGTTGATGCCGGGCGCGATCATCAGCCCGGTCGGGGTGGAGGCACCACGCATGACGACGCGATGGATCGCGTTGATGTCGATCGCCTGGTAGAAGGCGCGCCGCACCCGCACGTCCTTGAACGGGTTCTTGCCCGAGCCCGGCATGTCCAGCAGCTCGTCGCGGAACTGGTCGAAGCCGAGGAAGATGGTGCGCAGCTCCGGCCCCTGCAGGACCTTGATCCCGGCGGTGCGCTCCAGCCGCGGGATGTCCTGCAGCGGCACCGGGAACATCATGTCGATCTCGCCGGTCAGCAGGGCCGCGACGCGGGTCGCCGCGTTGCCGATCGGCCGGAACTCGACCCGGGTCAGGTTGTGCTCGGGCTTGCCCCACCACTTCTCGTTCGGCACCAGCACGGTGCGGGTGTCCGGCACCCGCTCGGCCAGCTTGAAGGGCCCGGTGCCGTTGACGTTGCGGTTGGCGAAGCTCTCGGCATTGGCGCCGCGCAGCGGCAGCAGCGTGTTGTGCTTCTGCGCCCAGGACTTCGACATGATGTGGAAGAGCGTCAGGTTCTGGATCAGCACCGGGTCCGGCGCCTCCGTCACCAGGTCGACCGTCAGGTCGTCGACCTTGCGCACCTCCTTGACCCCGGTGACGTAGGTCTTCATGTCCGACTGCTCGCCGCGGATGCGGTCGAACGAGAACACCACGTCGTCGGCCGTGAAGGGCGAGCCGTCATGGAAGGTGACGCCCTGGCGCAGCTTGAAGCGCGTCGTCGTCGGGTTCACCTGGGTCCATTCGGTGGCCAGCGCCGGGCGCACCGTCAGGTCCCAATGGCGGGTGACCAGCCCCTCGTACATATGGTCCTTCATCGCATTGGTCGGCCCCTCGTTGTTGATGTGAGGGTCCATGCCGATGACGTCGCCGGTCGTCGAGTACTTGAACGTCTTCGCCGCCGCAGGCGACGCCAGCGCGGCCAGCGCAATCGCGGCCACGAGCGCAAATCTGGATTTCACCGAAACCTCCCGTGATGGTCCCCGGGGCCGGGCGGATCCACGATCCGCCGCCGTCCCGGCGCTCCCGCCATGGGGGAGCGATCCACACTATCCGTTCGGCCGGCCGCACCCAAGGGAGGAATCTCCTGCGCGGAAGGTCGCCGGCCGCGCCCCGCGGTTTGACTTCGGCCGCGGCGGGGACGGATATTGTCGGCCGTCCCACCCCGGCCCTCCCGAAAGGATTTCTCCCATGCAGCGCCCGCCCGGCAACTCGATCGCCAGCCGCGACATCGCGACCGTCCTGCACTCGTACACCAACCTGAAGAAGCACGAGACGGATGGCCCGCTGGTCGTCAACGAGGGCCGGGGCATCTACATCCGGGACGAGGCCGGCAAGGAGTACATCGAGGGGATGGCCGGGCTGTGGTGCGCTTCGCTCGGCTTCAGCGAGGAGCGCCTGGTCGAGGCCGCGATCGCGGCGTTCCGGCGCCTGCCATACTACCATACGTTCGGGGGCAAGACGACGGAGGTCGGCGTCGACCTGGCCGAGCGGCTGCTGGCGACCGCGCCGGTGCCGATGTCGAAGGTGTTCTTCGCCAATTCCGGCTCCGAGGCGAACGATTCCGCCGTCAAGCTGGTCTGGTACTACAACAACGCCCTGGAGCGTCCGGCCAAGAAGAAGATCCTGGCCCGCACCAAGGGCTATCACGGCGTCACCGTCGCCTCGGCCAGCCTGACCGGCCTGCCGAACAACCATCGCGACTTCGACCTGCCGATCGCCAACATCATGCATGTCGACTGCCCGCACCATTACCGCTTCGCCGAGCCGGGCGAGAGCGAGGAGGCCTTCTCCACGCGCCTGGCCGACAACCTGGAGAAGCGCATCCTGGCCGAGGGGCCGGAGACGGTGGCCGCCTTCATCGCCGAGCCCGTCATGGGCGCGGGCGGCGTGCTGCTGCCGCCGGCCGGCTATTTCGAGAAGATCCAGGCGGTCCTGAAGAAGTATGACGTGCTGCTGATCGCCGACGAGGTGATCTGCGGCTTCGGGCGCACCGGCAACATGTGGGGCAGCCAGACCTTCGGCCTCAAGCCCGACATCCTGGTCTGCGCCAAGGCGCTCTCGTCGGCCTACCTGCCGATCTCGGCGGTGATGATCTCGGAGCCGATCTACCAGGCGATGGTCCGCCAGAGCGAGAAGATCGGCGTCTTCGCCCATGGCTTCACCTATTCCGGCCATCCGGTCTCGAGCGCGGTCGCGCTGGAGACGCTGAAGATCTACGAGGAGCGCGACCTCGTCGGCCATGTCCGGGAGGTCGGGCCGAAGATGCAGAAGTGGATCCGCAGCTTCGCCGACCGGCCGCTGGTCGGCGAGTGCCGCGGCGTCGGCCTGATCGGTGCCATCGAGCTGGTCGCCGACAAGGCGACCCATGCGCCGTTCGATCCCAAGCTTGGCGTCGGCGCCTATCTCGCCGCGCGGGCCCAGGAAGGCGGCCTGATCCTGCGCGCGATGGGCGATGCGATCGGCTTCTGCCCGCCCCTGATCATCACCGGGGACGAGCTGGACGAGATGTTCCGGCGCTTCGACAAGGCACTGGGCGAGACCGAGGCGTGGCTGGCCGGCCAGGGCTTGGCCAAGGTCGCCTGAGCGATGCGGGCGTCCGCGCACCCGAGGGTGCCGGGCGCCCGCCCACTTGCCGAACCCGTGCGCCTGGCCGCGCTGGCCGGCATCCTGTTCTGGATATCCGCCATGGCCGTGGCCGCCCCGCCGGACCATTCCCTGCACGACGCGGCAGCGCGGGGCGACCTGCTCCGGGTCGAGGCCGCGCTCGCCGCCGGCGCCGGCGCCGGCCTGGACGGCCGCGATGCAGCCGGGCGCACCGCCCTGCTGCTGGCCGTCGAGACCGGCCATGACGCCGTCGCCCGCCGGCTGATCGATGCCGGCGCCGACATCAACGCCGTCGCCGCCAACCGCGACACCCCCTGGCTCCTGGCCGGCGCGCGCGGCCGCACCGCCATGCTGGAACGGATGCTGGAGACCGGCCGCGTCGACTATGGGCGGCGCAACCGCTACGGCGGCAACGCCCTGATCCCGGCCTGCGAGCGCGGCCATGTGGAGACGGTGCGGCTGCTGCTGACGCGCTCGCGGATCGACGTCGACCACGTCAACGACCTCGGCTGGACCGCGCTCCTGGAAGCCGTGGTCCTGGGCGATGGCGGCCCGCGCCATGTGGAGATCGTGCGCCTGCTGCTGGCGCACGGCGCCTCGACCGCGATCGCCGACCGCGACGGGGTGACGACGCTCGCACACGCCCGCCAGCGTCGACAGGCCGAGGTCGTCCCGCTGCTGGAAGCGGCCGGCGCGCCATGAGCGTGGTCGGCATCGCCCATGTGCAGGTGACGGTGGCGGCCGACCGGATGGCCGCCGCCATGACGTTCTACCGCGGCATCCTCGGCCTGGAGGAGATCGCCCAGCCGTCCCGCGACCGGCCGGAGGCCGGCGCCTGGTATCGCGTGGGCGCGATCGAGCTGCACCTGCGCGGCGATGCCGCCGCAGCCGGCGACCCGGCGGCGAGCCGCCGCCACGTCGCCTTCCTCGTGACCGACCTCGATCGGATGGAGCAGGCGCTCCAGGCGGCCGGCATCGCGCGGCTGCCCGACGCCCGGCCGATCCCCGGCCGGCGCCGGCTCTTCGTCCGCGACCCGGGCGGCAACCGGGTGGAACTGGTGGAAGCCGCCCCGCCCGCCTGACGGCTGGTCAGGACAGGCCCGGCACCGGGCGCACCTGGACCACGACGAACGGGTGGACGTCGCCGTCGGCCTCGCGCACCGAGACATACTCCCCTTCGACGAAGCGATGCTCCTCCAGCCGGTGGATCGGCTCGTCGTCGTCGGGCCCGGGCTCGTACGAGAAGGCCCAGCGGTCCGCCCGGGTGCGGACGAGCTGGCCGGTCTGGTCGGGCTCGCCGCGCCAGAAGCGATGGACGGTGCAGACCTGCCGGTTCGCCTTCCAGTCGTCGACGTCGAGACGGCCGTCCTCGGTCAGGGGTGCCACCAGCTCGTAGCCGTGGGCGTGGCTGCCCTCGGGGAAATCCTTGGTGCGGGCCAGTTCGATTCGGATTCGGCGAAGCATCGCGGAGCACCTCAATGGGTCATGAACAGGGGCAGGTCCGACTGGAACATGGCGTCGATGGTAGCACCGCCGAAGATCATCTCGCGCAGCCGGCTGTGGCCGTAGCCGCCCATGACCAGCAGGTCGGCCCCCACCTGCCCGGCCGCCGCCAACAGGGCGGCACCGATCCCGCCGGCGTCCGACCGGAAGCGGTGGATCTGGGCGTTGACACCGCGCCAGGCGAGCATGGCCGCCAGTTCCTCGGCCGAAGCGCTGTCCGCGGCCGCGTCGTCGCCCTCCAGGATGGTGACCGACTGCGCCCTCGACAGGAGCGGACGGGCGGCCGACACCGCCCGGGAGGCGGCCGTGCTGGCATTCCAGGCGATGGCGATGTGGCTGCCGATGGCCGGCCCCAGCACCGGCGGCGACACCAGGACCGGGCGGCCGCTCTCGATCAGGGCCGCCTCCAGCGTCGTTTCCGGGGCGACGTCGGCATCGCCGCCCGGCCGGCCGACCACGATCAGGTCGAAGACCCGGCCGCGCCGCGCCACCTCCTCGTCCTCGCGCCCGACCGCCTCCCGCCAGCCGAGCGTCAGGCGGCGCATGGCCGCGTCGGCCGCGCTCGGATGGCCGTCGACGCGCGGCAGCTGGCCCGCGGCGACCCGCACGTCGAAGGCGGCCCGCGCCCGCTCCGCCCGCAGCCGGGCCTCGTCCGCCGCCGCCTGGATCAGGTCCTCGATCAGCGAGGCGTTGGCGCCCTCGCCCAGCATCGGCACCGCGTCGCGCGGGTCGGGCGCGACATGCAGGGCCTCGACATGGGCGCCGGCGCGGCGCCCGACCAGGATCGCCGCGTCGAGCGCGGTATCCCCGCTCACGCCGCCGCTGACGGGCACCAGGATCGTCCGGATCGCCATGTTCCATTCCTCCGTTGCGCTGGGCAAGTTCTTCGCATTCGCTGCCGATCCTAGGCGACGCCCGGTTTCCGGCATTGAGCCATGTCAAAACCGGCATCCCCGCCCGGTTCCAGGAGGGCGGCGACTCGGGCCGCCAGCGCGGCCGGGTCGGCCGCGGCCGGGACGCGCTGCCACGCCACCGCACCCAGGTCATAGCCGAGCTGCGCGCGCACCACCGCGGCGGTCGCATCCGACACGTCGCCGCGGCGCGCCTCGACCCGCCGCACCAGCGCCTCGGCCGGGGCATCGAGCCAGAGGCCGGTGAACGGTACGCCCAGCCGCTGGGCCACCGCCTCGATCGCCCGGCGCTCGTCGGGCCGCGCATGGACGGCGTCGACGATGACCGACCGGCCGGCGGCCAGCGCCGCCGCCGCATCGGCGCGCAACGCCGCATAGACCCGCTCCGAGCTGTCGGCACCGTAGGCCTCCGGGCCCGCCCGTTCCATCGGGTCGATGCCGGCCAGCCGCTTGCGGGTGACGTCGCTGCGCAGGACCAGCGCGCCCGGCGGCGCGCCGACGCCGGCCGCGACGGCGCGGGCGACCGTCGACTTGCCCGAGCCGGACAGGCCGCCCACCGCCACCAGCCGGGGCGGCGGCGGCGCCAGGAAGGCACATGCATGATCGAGATAGCCACGCGCCCGGTCAGCCCACTCGCGGCCGGCGGCGCCCGGCCCGCCCATCGCCACCGAGACATGGGCGCGGATCGCCGCGCGCATCGACAGGCAGAGCGGCAGCAGGGCCAGCCCGGCCAGGTCTCGCGTCCGCTCCACATAGCGCTCGAGGAAGCGGTTGGCCTGGGGCCGCAGGTCGCGCGCCCACAGGTCCATGACCAGGAAGGCGATGTCGTAGACGGTATCGAGGCAGGTCAGCCGCAGGTCGAACTCCAGCGCGTCAAACAGCCGCGGCTCCCCGTCGAGAAGGCAGATATTGCCGAGATGGAGGTCGCCATGGCCGAGGCGCACGTAGCCCTCGCGCCGCCGGCGCTCCAGGAGCGGCCCTGCCGCCTCCAGCGCCGCGCGGGTCGCCGCCGTCAGGCCGGCGGTCGCCGCCCGGTCGAGCACGGGCGCGCAATCGGCCAGGGCCCGGTCGTTGGTGTCCACCACCCGGGCCATGGCCGCGACGCCGCCCTGGTCCGGCCGGCGCTCGGCATCCGCATGAAAGCGGGCGACATGGTCGGCCAGCGCCTCCATCAGGGCCAAGTCGATGCGGCCCGCCGCCGCCAGCCGGTCCAGCACCTGATCGTCGTCGAAGCGGCGCATGGCCACCAGCCAGTCGATGGCCGGGCCCTCGCCGCCGATCCGCGGCCGGCCATCGGGCCCGCGGGTCACCGGCACCACCCCCTCGTAGATCTCGGGCGCGGTGCGGCGGTTGAGGCGGATCTCGGCCTCGCACGCCGCGCGCCGGAGCTCGGGCGTCGAGAAGTCCAGGTAGGGGAAGCGCACGGCCCGCTTCAGCTTCCAGGCGCGGTCGCCGGCCAGGAAGACGAGCGCGCCGTGGGTCCGGACCCGGGTCACCGCCTGCCCGCCATGGCTGGCGGGATCGGCCAGCATGGCCGCGATCTCCGCCTGTTCCGGGGAGTCGGCCGCTTCGGCGTTTGCACCCGTCATCGGCTCCCCTTACCTTTCCAGGGGTCGCCCCCCTTGCCCGCAACCGACCTTACCACGAGCTGAACCGCATGGCCGAGCCGAGCGCGCCCTCGCCCCAAGCCCCGTCGCCCGAGAGCTTTCCCCAGCCCGTCGAGGGTACGGTGATGCCGCGCTTCGCGGACATCCCGACCTTCATGCGCCTGCCGGTCGAGCGCGACGCCGCCCGGCTCGACATCGCGCTGGTCGGCGTGCCCTGGGATGGCGGCACCACCAACCGCCCCGGCGCCCGGCATGGCCCGCGCGAGATCCGCAACATGTCGTCGATGATGCGCAAGATCCACCCGGTGAGCGGCATCCAGCCCTACCGCCTGGCGCGGGTCGGGGACCATGGCGACGTGCCGGTCAACCCGGCCGACCTGACCGACACGCTGGGCCGGGTCGAGCGCTTCTTCGCCCGCGTCCATGCCGCCGGCGCCATCCCGCTGTCCGCGGGCGGCGACCATCTGATCACCCTGCCGATCATGCGCGCGATCGCCCGGCACCGGCCGGTCGGGATGGTCCATTTCGACGCCCATTCCGACACCTGGGACAGCTATTTCGGCGGCTACAAGTTCACCCACGGCACGCCCTTCCGCCGCGCCATCGAGGAAGGGCTGCTCGACCCCAGGCGCACCGTGCAGATCGGCATCCGCGGCTCGCTCTACAATGCCGACGACATGGACTGGGCCTACGAACAGGGCATCCGGGTGATCGGCATCGAGGAGTATTTCGACCTCGGCGTCGCCCGGGTGATCGAGGAGGCGCGCCGGGTGGTGGGCGACGGGCCGACCTATGTCAGCTTCGACGTCGACGGGCTCGACCCCGTCTATGCCCCCGGCACCGGCACGCCCGAGGTCGGCGGCTTCTCGACCCACGAGGCGCAGCGCATGCTGCGCGGCCTGCAGGGGCTCGACCTGGTCGGCGGCGACGTGGTCGAGGTGTCGCCGCCCTTCGACCAGACCGGCAACACGGCCCTGGTCGGCGCCACCATGATGTTCGAGATCCTGTGCGTGCTGGCCGACGCCGTCGCCCGCCGCCGCGGCAGCGGAGAGCCCGCATGAGCACGCTGCTCTACAGCCATCCCGCCTGTCTCGACCACGACACCGGCAGCTACCATCCGGAGCGGGCCGACCGGCTGCGCGCGGTGCTGGCCGCCCTCGACGCGCCGGAGTTCGCCGCCCTCGACCGGCGCGAGGCGCCGCTGGTCGCCTTCGCGGACCTGCTGCGCGTCCACCCCCAGGCGCATATCGACGGCGTGCTGGCGGCCATCCCGGAGAGCGGGCGCAATAGCCTCGATGCCGACACGGTGGTCTCGCCCGGTTCCCGCGAGGCCGCGCTCCGCGCGGCGGGCGCGGTGACGGCGGCGGTGGATGCGGTGATGGCGGGCGAGGGCGGCAACGCCTTCTGCGCCGTGCGCCCGCCCGGCCATCATGCCGAGCCCGACCGCGCCATGGGCTTCTGCCTCTTCAACAACGTCGCCGTCGGGGCGCTGCGCGCCCATCAGGTGCATGGCTGCGACCGGGTGGCGGTGATCGACTTCGACGTCCACCACGGCAACGGCACCCAGGCGATGTTCGCGCCCGACGCCCGGCTCTTCTACGCCTCGACCCATCAGTGGCCGCTCTATCCCGGCACCGGCGCCCGCGACGAGCGCGGCGCCGCCGGCAACGTCGTCAACGCCCCCCTGCCCGCCAATGCCGGCTCGGCCGACTTCCGTTTCGTGGTCGCCGAGTTCGTGCTGCCGGCGCTGGAGGAGTTCCGCCCGGACTTCCTCTTCATCTCCGCCGGCTTCGACGGCCACAGCCGCGACCCGCTGGCCGCCCTCAACCTGTTCGAGGAGGACTATGCCTGGGTCACCGACAAGCTGACCGGGCTGGCGGCCCGCCACTGCCAGGGCCGGGTCGTGTCGGTGCTGGAGGGCGGCTACGACCTGGAGGCGCTGGCCAGTTCGTCGGCCGTGCACGTCCAGGCGCTGATGCGCGCCGCCGCCGGATGACGGACGCCGCCCGCGCCCTATCTCTTGCCGGAACCCGGCAAGAGGAGCGGCGGTGCGGCGTGCGAGAAAGGTTTGGGCCATAGCGGGGCTGCTGGCCCTGGCGGCGGGGCTGGTCGGCTGCGGCGCCCTGGTGCCGGCCGAGACGACGGTGGCCGCGCGGCTGGCGGCCCTGCCCGACCGGCAGCTTCCCCTCGATGGTCCGGTCGAGATCCGCTGGAACGACCATCTGGTCCCCTGGATCGAGGCCGGTAGCGACGGCGACCTGGCCTTCGCGCTCGGCCTGGTCCATGGCCACCTGCGCGGCGCGCAGATCGCGCTCCTGCGACTGGTCAGCCGCGGCCGCCTGTCGGAGGCGGCGGGGCCGTTCGCCACCGACATCGACCATGCGCTGCGCATCCTCGACTTCGGCCGCGCCGCGCCCGAGGTGGTGCGCCGCTGGCCGGAGGAGACGCGGACGTTCGTCGCCCGCTTCGTGGAGGGCCTGAACCATTCGGTCCGCCATGGGCCGCGCCCGCCCGAGGCCGGCCTGCTGGGGCTGGACCGCGAGCCCTACAGCGCCGAGGACCTGGTGGCGATCGGCCGGCTGGCCGGCACCGACATCAACTGGCTCGGCTACTTCTCGCTGCTGGCCCAGCGCGGCCGGCCGGAGTTCGCCCGCCTGTGGCAGCGCACGCTGGCGGCCGGCAGCGGCGCCGGCGAACCGGGCGGTCCCCCGCAGGCGGCGCTGCTGGGCGACATCCTGCGCGGCACCAGCCGGTCGGGCAGCAACAGCATGGCGGTCGCGGCCGGCCGTTCGGCGAGCGGCGGCGCGCTCATGGCCAGCGACCCGCATCTCGGCCTCAACCTGCCCAACCTGTGGCTGGTCGCCGGCATGCGGTCGCCCTCCTACCACGCGGTCGGGATGATGGTGCCGGGGCTGCCCTTCCTGGCGATCGGGCGCAGCCCGCACATCAGCTGGGGCGGCACCAACCTGCGCGCGGCGGCCTCCGACCTGTTCGACGTGTCGCGCCTGCCGCCCGAACAGTTCCGCACCGAGGAGGTCAAGATCCGCCGCCGCCTGTGGACGACGGCGACCCGGACCGTGCGCACGACGCCGCTCGGGCCCGTCGTCACCGACAGCCCGCTGGTGCCGGCGCAGCCGGGGCCGCTGGCGCTGCGCTGGGTCGGCCACGAGCCGACCGACGAGATCACCGCCCTCCTGCGCGCCTCGCGGGCCCGCGACGTGGCGGAGTTCCGCGACGCCTTCGCCGGGTTCGGCGTGTCACCGCAGAACATGCTGGTGGTGGACAGCGGCGGCAGCATCGCCCATCTCTATGCCGCGACCCTGCCCGACCGGATGGGCTTCCCGGCCGACGGCCCGGTGCTGGACGGCACCGACCCGGCCGCCACCCGGCCCTGGTCGCGCCTGCGCGACGCCCGCGACTTCCCCTTCACCCGCGACCCGCCGGGGGGCACGCTGGCGTCGGCCAATGACCGGCCGCCCGACGATGCCGGGCCGATCGGCTATTTCTTCTCCGACGGCGACCGGGTGGCGCGGCTGCGCGAGCGGCTGGCCGCCCTGCCGCGCATCGCCCCGGCCGACCTGGCGGCGATCCAGGCCGACACGGTGGCACCCAAGGCGGCGCGGCTGGCGGCCGGGCTGCTGGCCCGGCTCGATGCGCTGCCCGGCGGGGCGCCCGCCCCGGTCTTCCTGGCCCCGCTCCGCGGCTGGAACGGCGACTATGCGGTCGGCGCCCGCGCCCCGGTGGTGCTGGAGTTCCTGCTCGGCCGGCTCGTCCCGGCCGTCCAGCGGGAGGGCAGTGCGGGCGGCGATGCCGGCAACCCGCGCGGGGCGGAATCGGGCTGGAACTTCCTCACCAGCTTCGCCCTGGCCGACCTCGACGCCGTGCCGGCCGGGCGGCGGGAGGCAATCCTGCGCGACGCCGTCGCCGAGGCGGCACCGCTCGCCCGGCCGTTCCCCGGCTGGGGTGACGTGCACCAGCTGCGCGCCGCCCACTGGCTGGTCAACCTGCCGGTGATCGGCGAGCGCTTCTTCATCGCCGGCCGCTGGCCGGTGGGCGGGTCGCGCGAGACGCCGATGAAGACCAGCCACGGGCTGGTCGAGGGCCCGCATCACGCCAGCTTCGGCTCGATGGCCCGCCACGTCTCGGACATGGCCGACCCCGATGCCAACTGGTTCACCCTGTTCGGCGGCCAGGACGGCTGGATCGGCAGCGCCGCCTATGCCGACCAGATCCCGCTGTGGCGCGACCGCCGCTCGATCCGCGTGCCGTTGCGGCCCGAGACGGTGGCGGCCGAGTTCGGGCGGGTGACGCGGTTGCGGCCAATAGGGCGCTGAGCCGATCTGGTATACGGTCCCCGGATGATCCAACTATTGGACCATTCGACAGCGTGAAGGCGATCAGCCATGCGGATTTCCGTAACCGAGGCCAAGGAGCAGCTGACGGATCTCGTGCGACGTGCCGAAGCCGGTGACGAGGTCATCCTGACCCGCCACGGACAACCGGCCGTACGCTTGGTACCGGTTCTCCCCCGACAGGATCCAGCCGAACGTCGGAAAATCCTGGAAGCCATCAGCAAGGCTGGGGCGGCCAAGGCCACACCAGGCCCGAGCGCCGCACGAAGTCAGGATTATCTTTACGACGAGGACGGCATTCCCAGGTGATCGTCGTCGACACATCCGCCCTCATGGCCGTCGTGCTGGGCGAACAAGAGGCCGAAGCTTGCATCGGCGTTCTCGCCGCCGAGCCTGAGGTAATCATTTCCGCCGGAACCATGGCCGAGGCTCTGATCGTTGCAGGACACCGCGGTGTCGGCGACGAGATGGCTGCCCTTTTTCGAGACATTTCGCCTGGATGTCGTCACGCTCACCCCCTCTGCAGCCCGCCGGGCCGCGGAGGCCCATCGGCGATGGGGAAGAGGAATGCATCCTGCCGGCTTGAATTTCGGTGATTGCTTCTCCTACGAACTTGCCAAGCGATATGGCTGCTGCCTCCTCTACATCGGCAACGATTTCCGTCGCACGGACATCGAAAGCGCACTCTGACTACTTGCTGCGTGGTGTTCGTTCGGCAAGGTTGATCCGGCTGCCCGCCTTGCCCACGCCCCGCCCCGCCTATAGAAAGGCGCCGATGGCCAAGGAACCGAATGTCAAAGACGCCGCCCCCGAGGCGGATGTCGCCCGCCTCAGCTTCGAGGAAGCGCTGGCGGAACTGGAGAAGATCGTCCGGCAGCTCGAGGGCGGCCAGGGCGGCCTGGAGCAGGCGATCGACGCCTACCAGCGCGGCGTGCTGCTGAAGCGCCATTGCGAGCGCAAGCTGGCCGAGGCGCAGGCCAAGATCGAGCAGATCGCCATCGGCCCCGACGGGTCGGTGACCGCGGAGCCGATGAAGCTTGCTTGACCGGTTCCTCCAGGCCGGCGACCTGAACGCGGCGATGCGCTCGGTCGCGGCGGCCGTCGACGAGACGCTCGACCGGCTGCTGCCGGCGGCCCCCGGGCCGGAGGCGCCGGTCGTCGACGCCATGCGCTACGCGGCGCTGGGCGGCGGCAAGCGCCTGCGCCCGTTCCTGGCCGTGGTCTCGGCCCACCTCTTCACCGTCGGGCGCATCCCGGCGCTGCGGGTCGCGGCCGCGATCGAGATGATCCACGCCTATTCGCTGGTCCATGACGACCTGCCGGCGATGGACGATTCGGACCTGCGCCGCGGCCGCCCGTCCGTCCACAAGGCGTTCGACGAGGCGACCGCGATCCTGGCCGGCGACGGCCTGCTGACCCGGGCCTTCGGCGTGCTCGCCGAGGATGCGACCCATTCCGACCCCGCCGTGCGCTGCGAACTGGTCCAGGCCGCGGCCGCGGCCGCGGGCAGCCAGGGCATGGTCGGCGGCCAGATGATCGACCTCCTGGCCGAGAAGCGGGCGCTCGACATCGGCGCCATCACCCGGCTGCAGCGGATGAAGACCGGCGAGATGATCGCCTTTGCCTGCGAGGCCGGCGCCATCCAGGGCAAGGCGGCGGCCGAGCCGCGCCACGCGCTCAAGGCCTATGCCCACGATCTCGGCCTCGCCTTCCAGATCGTCGACGACCTGCTCGACGCCGAGGGCAGCGAGGCGGAGACCGGGAAGTCGGTCGGGCAGGATGCGGCGCGCGGCAAGGCCACCTTCGTCTCGATCCTGGGCATCGAGCGGGCGCGCGGCCAGGCGGCGATGCTGTCCGAGCAGGCCGTCCGGCACCTCGACATCTTCGACGGCAAGGCCGATCTCCTGCGCGACGTCGCGCGGTTCGTCCTGGTCCGGAAGTCCTGACGCCCCCTCGGGGTTGCCTGCCGCGCCCCCGAGGGCGCATGGTGCGCGATTGTGGCCGCGCGATCACGGGGATTGAACCGACCGCCCCCTGCCCCGTTCCTGAAGGATGGCCAGGGGCACGGCGCCCGTGCTGGAGATGGGAAACGGCACCTTGAATACGACCAGCAAGACACCGCTCCTCGACGGCGTGCGACTTCCGTCCGACCTGCGCCGCCTGCCGGAATCGGCCCTGCGCCAGCTGGCCGACGAGCTCCGGCGCGAGACCATCGACGCCGTGTCGATCACCGGCGGCCATCTCGGCGCCGGGCTGGGCGTGGTCGAGCTGACGGTGGCGATCCACTACCTGTTCGACACGCCCCGCGACCGGCTGATCTGGGACGTCGGCCACCAGGCCTATCCGCACAAGATCCTGACCGGCCGCCGCGACCGTATCCGCACGCTGCGCCAGGGCGGCGGCCTGTCCGGCTTCACCCGGCGCACCGAGAGCGAGTACGACCCGTTCGGCGCCGCCCACAGCTCGACCTCGATCTCGGCCGGGCTCGGCATGGCGGTCGCCCGCGACCTGAAGGGCGAGGACCGGCGCGTGGTCGCGGTCATCGGCGACGGGGCGATGAGCGCCGGCATGGCCTACGAGGCGATGAACAATGCCGGCTCGTCCAGGTCGCGCCTGGTCGTGATCCTGAACGACAACGACATGTCGATCGCCCCGCCGGCCGGCGCCATGAGCGCCTACCTGTCGCGGCTGATCTCGTCCAAGCCCTACCGCTCGCTGCGCGACCTGGCCAAGGACATGGTCCGCCACCTGCCGCGCCCCCTGGAGGAGGCCGCGCGCCGGGCCGAGGGCTATGCCCGCGGACTGGTTGGGGGCGGGACCCTGTTCGAGGAGCTGGGCTTCTACTATGTCGGGCCGGTCGACGGGCACAATCTCGACCACCTGATCCCGGTGCTGCGCAACGTCCGCGACGCCGGCGAGGACGGGCCCGTCCTGGTCCATGTCGTGACCGAGAAGGGCCACGGCTACGCCCCGGCCGAGCGTTCTGCCGACAAGTACCACGGCGTCCAGCGGTTCGACGTGGTGACCGGCGCCCAGGCCAAGAGCAAGTCGACCGCTCCCAGCTACACCCGGGTCTTCGCCGACGCCCTGATCGCCGAGGCGGAGGCCGACGACCGCATCGTCGCGGTGACGGCGGCGATGCCGTCCGGCACCGGCCTCGACCGCTTCGCCGAGCGCTTCCCGACCCGCGCCTTCGATGTCGGCATCGCCGAGCAGCATGCCGTCACCTTCGCCGCCGGCATGGCGACCGAGGGCATGAAGCCGTTCGCGGCCATCTACTCCACCTTTCTGCAGCGCGCCTACGACCAGGTGGTGCACGACGTGGCGATCCAGCGCCTGCCGGTGCGCTTCGCGGTCGACCGTGCCGGCCTGGTCGGCGCGGACGGGGCGACCCATGCCGGCGCCTTCGACGTCAGCTACCTCGCCAACCTGCCGGACTTCGTGGTCATGGCGGCGGCCGACGAGCTGGAGCTCATGCATATGGTCGCGACCTGTGCCGCCATCGACGATCGCCCGTCGGCCGTCCGCTATCCGCGCGGCGACGGGGTCGGGCTGGCGCTGCCGGCCCGCGGCACGCCGCTGGAGATCGGCCGCGGCCGCGTCCTGCGCGAGGGCACCACCGTCGCCATCCTGAACTTCGGCGGCCGCCTGCAGGAATGCCTGAAGGCGGCCCAGGACCTGGCCAGCTTCGGGGTATCGGCGACGGTCGCCGACGCCCGCTTCGCCAAGCCGCTCGACACCCGCCTGGTGCGCCGGCTGGCGGCCGAGCACGAGGTGCTGGTGACGATCGAGGAAGGCGCGATCGGCGGCTTCAGCAGCCATGTGCTGCATTTCCTCGCCCGCGAGGGGCTGCTCGACGAGGGGCTGAAGGTCCGGCCGATGACCCTGCCCGACCGCTTCATCGACCACGACACGCCGGCCCGCCAGTATGACGAGGCCGGGCTCAACGCCCGCCATGTCGTGACGACCGCGCTGGCCGCGCTCGGCCGCAACGACGTGGCCCTGCCGGCAACCGCCTGAGCCGCCCTTCACTGGACCACAGGCGATGAGGGGAACGGTGCCGCGCGCCGCCGGCGAGCGGCTGGACCAGCTGCTGGTCGCCCGCGGTCTGGCGGACAGCCGCGAGCGCGCCCAGGCGCTGATCCTGGCCGGCCGCGTCTTCTCGGGCGAGCGGCGGCTCGACAAGCCGGGCGTGCGGGTGAAGGGCGACCTGGCGGTCGAGGTCCGCGGCGGCGAAATGCCCTGGGTATCCCGGGGCGGCCTGAAGCTGGTGGGCGCGCTCGACCAATTCGGGATCGACCCGGCCGGCCGGGTGGCGCTGGATGTCGGCGCATCGACCGGGGGCTTCACCGACGTGCTGCTGGCCCGCGGGGCGGCCCGGGTCTACGCGGTCGATGTCGGGCATGGCCAGCTCGCCTGGAAGCTGCGCACCGACCCGCGGGTCGTGGTCCTGGAGCGGGTCAACGCCCGTCACCTCACCGCCGCCGAGATCCCCGAGCCGGTCGACATGGTGGTCTGCGACGCGAGCTTCATCGGCCTGGAGACGGTGCTGCCGACGCCCCTGTCGCTGACCGGGCCCGGCGCCTGGCTGGTGGCGCTGATCAAGCCGCAGTTCGAGGTCGGGCGCGGCCGGGTCGGCAAGGGCGGCATCGTCCGCGACCCGGCCCTGCACGAGGAGGTCTGCCGGCGCATCCGTGCCTGGGTCGACGCCCAGCCCGGCTGGACCACGGTCGGCATAGCGGAGAGCCCGATCCATGGCGCCGACGGCAATGTCGAGTTCCTGATCGCGGCCCGGAAGGAGCCATGACCGCCACCGTCACCGTCACCGCGATCGGCAGCGGCGGCGACGGGTTGGCCGACGATGGCGGGGAACGGCTCTACATCCCCCATGGCGCGCCGGGCGACCGGCTGGTGGTGGAACGCGAAGGGAAGGCCGGCGATGGCTGGCGCGCCCGAATCGTCGAGCACCTGGCGGACGGGCCGGACCGGGTGCCCCCCGCCTGCCGTCATTTCGGCGATTGCGGCGGCTGCAGCCTGCAGCATGTGTCCGCCGCCGCCTACCAGGCCTGGAAGCGCGACCGGGTGGTCGAGGCGCTGGCGCGACAGGGCATCGACACCGCCTGCATCGCCCCGCTGGTCCCGGCGGCACCGGGCGACCGCCGCCGCCTGCGGCTGGCCGTGCGGCCGATGGGCGTGCGCCTGCTGCTCGGCTTCAACGCCGCCGCCAGCCACCGCATCGTCGAGGTGACGGAATGCCCGGTCGCGGCCCCCGCGCTCGCCACCCTGCTGCCCCGCCTGCGCACGGCCCTGGCGCCGGTCTGGCCGCGGCGCAAGGACGGCGACATCGCGCTGACCCTGACCGAGGGCGGGGTCGACCTGCTGCTGGTCGTGCCGGGGGAGTTCACCGGCGCCGCCCGGACCGCGCTCGCCCGCCTGGCCGAGGAGCTCGACCTCGCCCGCCTGTCGATCGCGCCCGACGACCGCACCCTGGCGGAGCCGATCGCGATCCGCCGGCCGCCCGCGGTCCGGTTCGGCCCGGCCGCCGTGGTACCGCCCCCGGGCGGCTTCCTGCAGGCGGGGCTGGCGGCCGAGCGGACGCTGGCCGGGCTGGTGGCCGAGGCGATTCCGGCGGGCGCGGTGGTGGGCGACCTTCACGCCGGCTGCGGCACCTTCGCGCTGGCGGTGGCGTCCCGGGCCCGCCGGGTGCGGGCGTTCGACCGCGACGGGCCGGCGCTCGACGCGTTGCTGGCTGGCGCCCGGGCGGCCGGGCTCGGCGCCAAGGTCGCCGTCGAGCGCCGCGACCTCGATCGCCGGCCGCTGACCACGCGCGACATGCGCGACTGGACCGCGGCCATCCTCGACCCGCCGCGGGCGGGCGCCGCCGCCCAGGCCGCGACGTTGGCCGGCGCGGCCGTGCCGATCGTCGTCTACGTCTCCTGCAACCCGGCTACCTTCGCGCGCGACGCCGCCGTCCTGGCATCGGGCGGCCTGCGGCCCCAGCGGATCACCCCGGTCGACCAGTTTCTCTGGTCGCCCCATGTCGAGCTGGTGGCGGTCTTCCGGCGCTCCGCCTAAGGTCGCGGTCCCGAATCCCTGGGCCGATTCGCCACATGACCACCAACGCAGCCTTCTCCGTCGCACGCGCCGCCGGCAAGATTCCGACCGACCGCCCGTTCGGCAAGGACATGGCGAACAACGCCTTTCTCACCGCGTACCTTGCCACCACGCCGCACGAGGACCTGTTTCTCTACGCCCCGGTGGCCGGCGCGGCCGAGAAGTACCGCGAAGTCCTGGCGTCGCTCACTCAGCGCAGGTTCAAGACGCATTTTCTCGGCCTCGACTCCCAGCAGCGCCTGTCGGAGCCCGGCTGCCTGATGCATCTCGACCCGCATCTCGGGCGCGACGCCTGGGATCGGCGCCGCATCGGCCAGCGCAGCTACAGCATCGCCGCCCTGATCCACACCATGGCCGGCCCGTTCAACCTCGACTCCCACATGGAGACGGTGTTCGGCCCGGTGCAGAGCTGGGATGCGCTGGTCTGCACCTCGCGCGCCGTCCGCAAGACGGTCGAGATGGTGTTCGAGCGCTGGCATGCCTACCTGGCCGACCGCTTCGGCGCGACCCGCCAGCCGATGCCGCAACTGCCGATCCTGCCGCTCGGCGTCGACGTGGCGAAGTTCCGCCGCACCGAGGCGCGGGCCGCCGCCGGCCGGGCCTGGCGACAGCGCCTCGGCATCGCCGACGACACCATGGCGGTGCTCTATCTGGGCCGCCTCTCCTATGTCGAGAAGGCGCACCCGACACCGATGTTCATGGCGCTGGAGCAGGCGGCGCGGGCGAGCGGGCGGCGGATGCACGCCATCCTGGCCGGCTGGTTCCCCATGCCCGAGCACGAAGCCGCCTTCCGCGAGGCGGCGCGGATCTATGCCCCCTCGGTCGGGCTCAGCCTGGTCGACGCCCGGATCGAGCCGGCCAAGACCGAGATCTGGCACGCCGCCGACGTCTTCGCCTCGCTGGTCGACAACATCCAGGAGACGTTCGGCCTCGCCCCCGTCGAGGCGATGGCGGCCGGCCTGCCGGTCGTGGTGTCCGACTGGGACGGCTACCGCGACACCGTGCGCGACGGCGAGGACGGCTTCCGCATCGCCACCGTGGCCCCGCCCGGCGGCACCGGCAGTGCGCTGCCGCTCGGCAATGCCGGGCTGAACGAGAGCTTCCAGCGCTATGTCGGAATGGCGGCGCTGATGACCGCGGTCGACGTGCCGCGCGCGGCCGCCGCCTTCGCCGCGCTCGCCACCAATCGCGATCTGCGCCAGCGCATGGCCGCCAGCGCCGCGCGGCGCGGTGCCGAGGTGTTCGACTGGCCGGTGGTGATGGAGCAGTACCGCGCGCTGTGGAGCGACCTGGCGGCGCGCCGGGTCCGCGACAGCGAGAACGCCCCCCGCCGCAGCGAGCACGCCCACGAGCCCCGGGTCGAGGACCCGTTCCGCCTCTACGGCCATTTCGCCACCCGCCAGCTGGCGGGCGAGATGGTGATCGGCCTGCCGCCGGCCGGGGCCGGCACGCCGGTCGCGGCCATCGCCCGCTCGACCCTCAACACGCTGGCCGACCGCCATTTCCTGCGTGCGCCCGAGCAGCAGGTGGTGCTGGACATGCTCGGCCGCGGGCCGCAGCCGATCAGCGCGCTGGCGGCCGCGGTGCCGCCGGCGCGCCGCGCCGCCGCCTATCGCTGGCTGGGCCATCTCTTGAAGTTCGACGCCGTCCGCATCCTCGATGGCTGAGAGGCGCGCGGCCGGCACGCCAGGCCGGACCCATACCGGCCGGAACGGGAGGGGAAGGACCATGCCGCCCAATGCCAGGTTGGCCAATGCCAGATTGTCCAACGACCGATTCCGCGTCGCCCTGAGCGGCGACTTCCGCCGGCCGGACGGCAGCCCCGCCTATCCGATGTTCGACCTGGGGCCGCTCGAGGCCGACCCCGACATCGAGGTCGTCCATGTCGACCCGGTCGACGGCCACCTGCCGGCCGACCGGCTGGCCGGCTTCGACGCGGCGATCCTCCTGGTGCCGCGGTTCGACGCCCGCAGCATCCCCGACGACGGACGGCTGGCCCTGGTCGCGCGCTTCGGCGTCGGCTACGACAGCGTCGACGTCGATGCCTGCACGGCGGCCGGGATCGCCGTCGCCATCACCCCGGACGGGGTGCGCCGGCCGGTCGCGGTCGCCATCGTCACCTACCTTCTGGCTCTGGCCGGCCGGCTGATGGCGAAGGACCGGCTGACCCGCGGCGGCCCCGCCACCTGGCACCAGCGCAGCGACCATATGGGGCTCGGCCTCACCACCCGGACCTTCGCGCAACTGGGGGTCGGCAATATCGGGATGGAGGCGCTGCGCCTGCTGCAGCCCTTCGGCATGCGGCTGATCGCCCATGATCCCTACATCGACCCGGCCGCGGTGGCCGGCCTGGGAGTGGAAATGGTCGGCATCGACCGGCTGTTCGCGGAGGCCGACTTCCTGTCGGTGTCGGTGCCGCTCAATCCCGAGACCCGCGCCATCGTCGATGCCGGGCGCCTGCGGTCGATGAAGCCCTCCGCCTACCTGATCAACACCGCGCGCGGACCGGTGGTCGACCAGGCGGCCCTGACCCGGGCCCTGACCGAGGGCTGGATCGCCGGCGCCGGGCTCGACGTGTTCGAGGTCGAGCCCTGCCCCGCCGACGACCCGCTGCTGCGGCTCGACAACGTCATCTTCAGCCCGCATTCCCTGTGCTGGACCGACGAGTGCTTCGCCGGCATCGGCGCCGCCGACGTCCGGGCCACCCTGGCCGTCAAGCGCGGCACCGTGCCGGCGGGCCTCGTCAACCGGGCCGTGCTCGACAACCCGGTCTGGCAGACCCGGCTGGCCGGGCTGGCCCGGCGGTTCGGCGCCGGCTGAAACCGCTCAGCCGGTCACGCCCGGCGGGTCGAAGCAGCGGATCGGCGGCAGGTTGCCGGCGAACCGCTCCACCTCGACGCAGGTAAGCTGGCCGGTGCAGCCCTGGGCGAGGCGCGAGGTGCCGACGTCGCGGGTCAGCACGTTGGGGTTGCCATGGACGCAGAGCGGGTTGTCCTCGGCCGCGTCCGCCGGGTCGTACCAGGCCCCGGTCGCGAGCTGGATGACGCCCGGCCGCACGTCGGTGCTGACGATCGCGCCGGCCAGGCAGGCGCCGCGGGCGTTGAACAGGCGGACCACGTCGCCGTCGACGATGCCGCGGCGGGCGGCGTCGTCGGGATGGATGCGCACCGGCTCGCGCCCGCGCACCTTGGATTCCTGGCTGCAGCCGCCGAAGTCGAGCTGGCTGTGCAGCCGGGTCGCCGGCTGGTTGGCGACCAGCTGCAGCGGCCATTCCTGCAGCGCGGCTGAGCCGACGCCGTCCGAGGGCGGCATCCAGGTCGGGTGGCCCGGACAGTCGTCGTAGCCGAAGCCGGCGATGGTGCTGGAGAAGATCTCGATCCGTCCGCTCGGCGTCGGCAGGGGCTGGCCCTCGGGGTCGAGGCGGAAGGCGCGGGTCGGGCCGCCATCCTCGGGCTGGATCGGCAGGACCATCTCGCCCGCCGCCCAGAACTCGTCGAAGCTCGGGGCCGATCCGGTCTTGGCCTCCAGCGCGCGGCGGGTCGGCTCGTAGAGATGGCGCAGCCACTGGTCGGGCGTCCGCCCCTCGGTGAACTCCGCCTCGACACCGAGGCGCCGGGCCAGGGCGGCGAAGATGGCATGGTCGTCGCGGGCCTCGCCGAACGGCTCCAGCACCTTCTTCATCGCCACCATGGTGGGATCGAAGCCGGCGGCGCCGATGTCGTCGCGCTCCAGCGTCACCGTCGCCGGCAGGACGATGTCGGCATGGCGCGCGGTCGCGGTCCACACCGAATCCTGCACCACCAGCGTGTCGACCCGGGCGAAGGCGCGGCGCAGGCGGGCCAGGTCCTGGTGGTGGTGGAAAGGGTTGCCGCCCGCCCAGTAGACCAGCCTGATGTCGGGATAGGCCATGCGGCGGCCGTCATAGTCGAACATCTCGCCCGGATGCAGCAGCATGTCGGCGATGCGCGCGACCGGGATGAAGGGGCGGATCGGGTTCTGGCCCTGGGACAGGGTCGGCGTCGGCACGTCGAGCGCGGGCTTGCCGATGTTGGCGATCGAGCCCAGGCCGTACGAGAACCCGCCGCCCTCCAGCCCGACCTGGCCCAGCATGGCGGCCAGCGTCAGCGCCATCCAGATCGGCTGCTCGCCATGCTCGGCGCGCTGCAGGGACTGGCTGACCACCACCAGGGTGCGCCGCCCGGCCATGCGGCGCGCCAGCGCCATGATGGCGTCGGCCGGCAGGCCGCAGATGGGTGCCGCCCAGCCAGCGTCCTTGGCGACCCCGTCGGACCGGCCGGCCAGGTAGTCCTCGAAGACCGGGTAGCCCTCGCAGAAGCGGTCGAGGAAGGCGCGGTCGTGCAGCCCCTCGGTCGCCAGGGTGTGGGCGATGCCGAGCATCAGCGCGGTGTCGGTGCCGGGCGCGATCGGCAGCCACTCGGCGCCGGCCTCCTCCGGCAGGTCGTCGCGCAGCGGCCCGACCACCACGAATTCCGCGCCGCGCCGGCGCGCCGCCGCCATGTGGCCGCGGGCCAGGTGCCGGCTGGTGCCGCCGCTGCCGACGGTGGCGTTCTTGATCGCCATGCCGCCGAAGCTGACGACCAGGTCGGTGTGCTGCTCCAGATGCGTCCAGGGCACGTTGCGCCGGGCATAGTCGACGAAATTGCCCAGCACGCGCGGCAGGATCACCGAGGCCGCCCCGGCGCTGTAGCTGTTGACCGAGCGGATATAGCCGCCCAGCATGTTCAGGAACCGATGGACCTGGCTCTGGGCGTGGTGGAAGCGCCCGGCGCTCGACCAGCCGTAGGAGCCGCCGAACACGGCTTCCGCGCCCGGGCCGTCATAGACCCGGCCGATCTCGGCCGCGAGGCGGTCGAGGACCTCGTCCCACGGCATCTCCACGAAGCCGTCGCGCCCGCGCATCGGGTCGGGGCCGGGGCCGTGCTCCAGCCAGCCGCGGCGGACCATCGGCCGGGCGATGCGGGCGGCATGGCGCACCGCCTGGGGGATGTTCGCCAGGAGCGGCGAAGGCTCCGGGTCGGCCGGATGGGGCGCCACCGCGATGCCGTCGCCCGACTTCCAGGCGGTGAAGGCGCCCCAGTGGGAGCTGTGGGGAACGCGGATCGCGCCATCATCCATGGCCGGTACTCCTGAAGAACTCGATCTCAGCCGACCTGGGCGCGGTGGCGCAGCAGGTGGTCGGCCAGGACGCAGGCCATCATCGCCTCGCCCACCGGCACCGCGCGGATGCCGACGCAGGGGTCGTGGCGCCCCTTGGTGACGATGTCGGCCTCCTCGCCGCCGGTCGTCACCGTGTGGCGCGGCGCCAGGATGGAGCTGGTCGGCTTGACCGCGAAGCGGGCGACCACCGGCTGGCCGGTGGCGATCCCGCCCAGGATGCCGCCCGCCTGGTTGGAGGTGAAGTGCGGCTGCCCGCCCTCCATCCGCATCTCGTCGGCGTTCTCCTCGCCGGACAGGGCGGCGGCGGCGAAGCCGGCACCGATCTCCACCCCCTTCACGGCGTTGATGCTCATGAAGGCGGCGGCGATGTCGGAATCGAGCTTGCCGTAGATCGGCGCGCCGAGGCCGGCCGGCACCCCGTCCGCCACCACCTCGATCACGGCGCCTGCCGACGAGCCGGACTTGCGGACGCCGTCGAGATAGCCCTCCCAGCTCTGCGCCGTCACCCGGTCGGGACACCAGAACGGGTTGTCCTCGACCGCGTCCCAGTCCCAGCGGCCGCGGTCGATCGCATGCGGGCCGATCTGCACCAGGGCGCCGCGCACCCGGATGCCGCAGCCCAGCACCTTGCGGGCGACCGCGCCGGCGGCGACGCGGGCCGCCGTCTCGCGCGCCGACGACCGCCCGCCGCCGCGATAGTCGCGGATGCCGTACTTGGCCCAGTAGGTGAAGTCGGCATGGCCCGGCCGGAACTTGTCCTTGATGTCCGCATAGTCCTTGGACCGCTGGTCCTCGTTGCGGATCATCAGGCTGATGGGCGTGCCGGTGGTCAGGCCCTCGAACACGCCGGACAGGATCTCGACCCGGTCGGGCTCGCGCCGCTGGGTGGTGAAGCGGGACTGGCCCGGCTTCCGACGGTCGAGCCAGACCTGGATGTCCTCCTCCGCCAGGGGGATGCGGGGCGGCACGCCGTCGACGACGACGCCCAGCGCCGGGCCGTGGCTCTCCCCCCAGGTGGTGAAGCGGAACAGGTGGCCGAAGCTGTTGTGGGACATGGGTGGCGGCTGCGCCCTCAGACGGTGGCGATGTCGGGGGCGGAGGCGTTCTTCATGCCGACGACATGGTAGCCGCAGTCCACGTGGTGCACCTCGCCCGTCACCCCGGACGCCAGGTCGCTCAACAGGTAGAGGCCCGAGCCGCCGACATCCTCGATGGTGACGTTGCGCTTCAGCGGCGCGTTGTACTGGTTCCACTTCAGGATGTAGCGGAAGTCGCCGATGCCCGACGCGGCCAGCGTCTTGATCGGCCCGGCCGAGATGGCGTTGACGCGCACGCCGTCGCCGCCGAGGTCGGCCGCGATATAGCGCACGCTCGCCTCCAGGGCGGCCTTGGCGACGCCCATGACGTTGTAGTGGGGCATCACCTTCTCGGCGCCGTAATACGTCATCGTCAGCAGCGCCCCGCCGGGGCCCATCATCGCCGACGCCCGGCGCGAGACCTCGGTGAAGGAGTAGCAGGAGACCAGCATCGACTGGACGAAGTTCTCCCGGCTGGTGTCGACGTAGCGCCCCTTCAGTTCCTCCTTGTCGGAGAAGGCGATCGCATGGACGAGGAAATCGAGCCCGCCCCAGCGTTCCTGCAATGTGGCGAAAACGGCGTCGAGGCTTGCCCCGTCGAGAACGTCGCAGCTGAGGAGGATGTCCGAGCCGACCGATTCGGCCAGCGGACGCACCCGTTTCTCCAACGCTTCGCCCTGATAGGTGAAGGCGAGTCTGGCCCCCGCTCCGGCAACCGCCTGGGCGACGCCCCAGGCGATGGACCGGTCGTTGGCCACCCCCATGATCAAGCCTCTCTTGCCGGCCATCAGCGGCCGTGCTTCCTGCATGCGTGCCTCGCTCGCAACCCAAACCGGCGGACGGCCGGCATCCTACACCATAGAATCGCGGCAGCAACGCGCCGGCCCAACCCCACCCACGCTATATATCCATCATGACCGCGATGCGATTCGATTGGGAGGCTTCCGTCCGCCGCTGGATGCGTGCCGGCATCGACCGGCTGCGGCTGGCCGGCGGCTTCAGCCTCTATGCGCTGCGGCGCTTCTATCGCGACCAGTGCCTGGAGGCGGCGGGCTCGCTCAGCTACACCTCGCTGCTGGCGATCGTGCCCGCATTCGCGGTCGGGCTGTCGGCGCTGACCGCGTTCCCGCTCTATTCCGACGCCCGGCAGGCGATCTCGGCCCTCATCCTGCGCAACATGGTGCCGGAGGTGGGCGAGGTCATCGACACCTACGTCTCGCAGTTCGCGGGTGCCGCCGTGCAGCTGACCGCGGTCGGCGTGGTCGGCCTGGCGGTCACCGCGGTCCTGCTGCTGGCGACCATCGAGTGGCGCTTCAACTTCATCTGGCGGGTGCCGACCGAGCGGCCGTGGCTCGGCCGTATCCTCGCCTACTGGGCGATCCTGACGCTGGGACCGCTGCTGCTGGGCGCCAGCCTGTCCCTGTCGAGCCGGGCGCTGGCCCTGGCCGACGAGGCAGGACTGGGGGTGATCCTGGCCCGGGTCGCCTGGGTCTTCCCCTTCCTGCTCAGCGTCGCCGCCTTCTCGTCGCTCTACCTCATCATCCCCAACCGCACGGTGCGCTGGGCGGACGGCTTCATGGGCGGCCTGGTGGCGGCCCTCCTGTTCCAGCTCATCCAGATGACCTTCGGCTACTACGTCACCCGCTTCGTCAGCTACCAGGCGGTCTACGGCGCGATCGCCGCCCTGCCGATCTTCCTGTTGTGGATGTACCTGATGTGGGCGGTGGTGATGCTGGGCGCGGTCGTCACCGCCGGCCTGCCGGAATGGCGGGCCGAGCGCTTCGGCGGCCGCACGTCCGGCACCCACACGCTGACGCTGGCCCTGAGCCTGGCCATCCTGGACGGGCTGCGCACGCCGGGCGGGCGGCGGGTGCGGGAACTGGCCCGCCGCCTCGGCCTTGCCACGACCATGATCGACGACCGGCTGCACGCCCTCTACGAGGCGGGTTACGTCGCGCCGACCGGCGGCGGGCGCTGGCTGCTCGCCCGCGACCTGCACACGACCACGGTCGACGGCCTGGCCCATGCGCTGGGCCTGCACCGGGCGGGCGAGCTCGGTCCCGAATTCCCCACCGCCGCCTGGACGCCGCGCTTCAACGCCATGATGCGCGGCCTGTCCCGGGCCGAGCAGGCTGCGCTCGACGTGCCGATCAGCGCCGTGCTCGACGAGGTCCTGCCGCCGGGAGCGGCCTATTCCGACCCGGTATCCGGCCGCACCCGGTAGGGATGGGCGGCCGACCAGGTTTCGACCAGGCGGGTCAGGTCCTCGTCGATCACCTCGGGCAGGGTTACCGCCAGCGTCACGTAATGGTCGCCCCGCCCGCCGCCCGCCGTCGGCAGCCCCTTGCCGCGCAGGCGCATCCGCCGGCCGTGATTGGCGCCGGGCGGCACCTTGAGGCCGACCGGGCCATCGACCGTGGCGACCCGGATCCGTGCCCCCAGCACCGCCTCGGCCAGCGTGACCGGCACGGTGGACAGGATGTCGGCGCCCGACCGGGTGAAGTCCGGATGCGGCTCGACCTCGATCACGACGTAGACGTCGCCGCCGCCCATGCCCTGGGGGGCCTGGCCGCGCAGACGAAGCTGCTGGCCGTCCTCGGTGCCGGGCGGGATGGTGACGTTGACGACCCGCCCGTCGGGCAGCTGCAGGGGCCGCTTGCCGCCCTGCGCCGCCTCCAGGAACGGAACCCGCAGCGTCAGGCGGATGTCCTGCCCGTCGCCGTCGGGCGGCGGCGGCGACGGACGGCGACCGCGACCGAACAGGTCGGAGAAGATGTCGTCCGCGAACTCGAAGTTGAAGCGGCCGCCGGCCGCCCCGGCGCCTGCACCGGCCGGCCCATGGGCAGCACCCCATGGCCCGCGGGCGCGGCCCTCGCCCGCCCCGCGGAAGCCTGGCGGCATCCGCTCGGCCCCGGAGGCGTCGATCTCGCCACGGTCGAAGCGGGCCCGCTTCTCGGCATCGGACAGCAGGTCATAGGCCGCCGTCACGTCCTTGAAGCGCTGCTCGTTGCCGACCTTGCCCTGCTGCATGTCGGGGTGCAGCTTCTTGGCGAGCTTCCGGTATGCCTGCTTGACCTCCGCCGCGCTCGCCGTGCGGGGGACGCCCAAGACCTGATAGGGATCGTTCATGACTGCACCCTAGCCCTGCTGACCCGCATCCGTTCCAACCCTTTGCGCCGCCGGCCGCGGTTCGACGCTGCACGCCGTCCCCACCGCCTGGTGGCTCCGTCCATCGACCAGCACCTTGTGGCGGAACTCCCGGCAGACCTGGCCCTGGCGCCGCTGCGGACGGCCGACCGGCACGATCTCGCCGAAGGTGCCGGTGCCCGGGTTCTGCCAGTGCAGCACGCGCCCGTCGTCCGCGGCAAAGGCCCGCCGCTCCGCCGCGCGCAGCTGGCGCCGGTCCGCCTCCACCAGCGCCGGCGCCCCGTCGCCGCTCCCGAACAGCGCCAGGAGCGGCTGTTCGGCCGCAGCCGGGCCGGCGCCGACGATGCCGGGCGCTGCCCCCGCCGCCTTCTCGCCGCCGTCGCAGCCGGCGAGCGCCAGCAGGCCGGCCAGCAGTGCCGGCCCGCGCCACCGGCGGCCCCGCCCCGCTGCATTCGTTCCTGCCCGCATCACCGCCTGGTCCACCAATTGTCCCGATCAATCAAATGGGTATGGCCCGCGTCCGCATCCAGAACGGACAGGATGGAAAAAACGCGCCAAGCCCGTATCCTCGCACGAGCCCGCATCCTTGCATGATCGGGCCCCCCGCACGAGATCGGCGCATCATGGACGAAATCCGCACCACCGACCCCATCCGCCTCTTCGCCGACTGGCTGGCCGAGGCGGAGAAGACCGAACCGAACGACCCCAACGCGATGACGCTGGCGACGACGACGCCGGACGGCTTCCCGTCGGCCCGCATGGTCCTGCTCAAGCATGCCGACGAGGCCGGCTTCGTCTTCTATACCAACCTGGAAAGCCGCAAGGGCGGGGAGCTGGCCGCCAACCCGCGCGCGGCCCTGCTGTTCCACTGGAAGTCGCTGCGCCGCCAGGTCCGCATCGAGGGGGCGGTCACCCCGGTCTCCGCCGCCGAGGCCGACGCCTATTACCATTCGCGCCCGCGGGCGAGCCAGATCGGGGCCTGGGCATCGGCCCAGTCGCGGCCGCTGGAAAGCCGCTTCCACCTGGAGAAGCAGGTCGCGGCCTATACCGCGCGCTATGCCATCGGGACCGTGCCGCGCCCGCCGCACTGGTCGGGCTTCCGGGTCGCGCCCGAGCGCATGGAGTTCTGGCAGGACAAGCCGTTCCGCCTGCATGACCGCCTGATCTATGCCCGCGAGGGCGGCAGCTGGCGCACCGAGCGGCTCTTCCCCTAGGGGCCCCGGATCCATGACCCCCGTCCGCGACCCCGCGCTGACCGCCCGCCTGCTGCGCCGGGCCGGCCGGGCGTCGGTCGCGGTCGCCGCCATGCTGATCGCGATGAAGGCCGTGGCCTATGTCGCGACCGATTCCGTCAGCCTGCTGTCCAGCCTGATCGACTCGCTGCTCGACCTCGCCGCCTCGCTGGTCAACATGCTGGCCATCCGCCACGCGCTGACCCCGGCCGACGCCGAGCATCGCTTCGGCCACGGCAAGGCCGAGCCGCTGGCCGGGCTGGCCCAGTCGGCCTTCATCGCCGGCTCGGCCATCCTGCTCTTCTTCGAGGCGGCGCGCCGCCTGGCGGCGCCGCAGCCGGTCGCCAACACCGGCGCCGGCATCGCCGTCATGGTGGTCAGCATCCTCGCCACCCTGGCACTCGTCGCCTACCAGCGCAGCGTCGTGCGCCGCACCGGCTCCGTCGCCATCGGCGCCGATTCCCTGCACTATCAGGGCGACCTCCTGCTCAACGGCTCGGTCATCGTGTCGCTGCTGGCGAGCCGCTACATGACCGTGCCGTGGCTCGACCCGCTGTTCGGCATCGGCATCGGCCTGTTCATCCTGTGGAGCGCGCTCGGGATCCTGCGGCTGTCGGTCACCCAGCTGATGGACCGCGAGCTGCCGGACGAGGAGCGCGAGCAGATCCGGGCGATCGCGCTGGCCCGGCCCGAGGTGCTGGGCGTCCACGACCTCAAGACCCGCGCCTCCGGCCCGCAGACCTTCGTCCAGATGCATGTCGAGCTGGACGGGGAGATCCCGCTCAGCCGGGCCCATGCCGTGGCCGAGGATGTGGAGGCGGCGATCCGCCGCGCCTTTCCACACGCCGAGATCATCATCCACCAGGACCCGGTGGCGGCGCGGTAAGCTGCCGCCCGTCCCGAGTCGCCCCACCCTCCCTCCTTGCCCGGAAGCCATGCGCACCGTCCTCTTCGCTGCCGAACTCGGCTATGGATTTGGCCATGTCAGCCGCCTGATCGCGGTCGCCGACGCCCTCGAGCCGTTCGGCTACCGGCCGGTGTTCGCCGTCGGCGACGTCTGCGAGACCTTCCCGATCCTGGGCCATCGCCCCTGGCCGGTGTGGCAGGCGCCCGTCAGCCGCGCCCTGCCGCACCTCGCGCTCAACGACGCGCGCTTCAAGGTCGCGAGCTTCTCGGACATCCTCTACTTCGTCGGCTACGGCCATCTCGACCTGCTGACGCCCCTGGTCCGGGCCTGGGAGCACCTGTTCCAGGCGGTCAAGCCCGACCTCGTCATCTGCGACTTCGCCCCGACGGTGACCCTGGCCGCGCGCGGCGGCGTGCCGGTCATCGCCATCGGCGACGGCTTCTCGCAGCCGCCCAGCGCGGCCGCCGACTTCCCGGTCCTGCGCGAGGAGGCGGAGCCGCAGATCGAGCCCGCCATCATCCTGGACGTGGTGACCCGCCTGCAGAAGGCGCGCGGGCGCGCGGTGCCGGCGCACCTGCCGTCGATCGTCGCCGGCGACCGCGAGTTCGTCTGCATCCTGCCGGAATTCGACCCCTATGCCCGCACCGTGCCGGGCCGCACGGTGGGGCCGCTCCGCGCCCTGCCGGAGATGCTGCCCCCGCCCCCGCCCGGCAACGAGGTGTTCCTCTACCTGAGCGGCTCCTACGAAAAGCTGGACCAGATCGCGGAGGGCCTGTCCCAGGCGGGTGCCACCGGCCAGGCCTACATCCGCAACGCCTCCCGCAAGGTGGCCGACAGCTTCCGCGGCGCCGGCATCACGGTGCTGTCGGAGGTGCTGCCGCGCCCGGCCTTCCGCGAGGCGGTCGGCCGCGCGCGCTGCGTCATCCACCATGGCGGCGTCGGCACCAGCCAGGACATGCTGGCGATGGGCCGGCCGCAGATCCTGGCGCCGACCAGCTTCGAGCAGCAGCTGACCGCCGACGTGCTGTTCCGCCACCGGGTCGGCGGCCGGCTGCGGCAGGGGCTGACCGCCGAGACGGTGGCGACCGCATTGCGCTCGGCCTTCGGCGACGAGGCGCTGATCGAACGCGCCCAGCGGGCGGCCGGCGTCGTCGCGGGGCGCGGGCACCAGCCGGCGATGCCGCGCATCGTCCAGGCCTGCCACGACCTGACCGGCGGGCCGCCCGCGGCCTAGCCCCCCTGCGACGAGGAGACCGCACGCCGGCCCCTGGCGGGCCGCAACGCGGTCGGCTAGGGTCCCCACCCATGGACACTGATTTCATCGTCATCGGCGGCGGCGTCGCCGGTGCATCTGCCGGCTGCGAGCTGGCCGCCCATGGCCGGGTCGTCGTGCTGGAGCGCGAGGACACCCCCGGCTACCACACGACCGGCCGCTCGGCCGCGCTCTACACCGAGAACTACGGCAACCGCGTCATCCGCATCCTGACGATCGCCAGCAAGCCGTTCTTCGACCGGCACGGCTTCCTCAGCCCGCGCGGCGTCGTGTTCGTCGGCACCGCCGAGCAGGATGCCGCGATCGAGCGCGCGCTGGCCGACGGCAAGGCCTTCCCGCAGACGTTCGAGGAGATCTCCAAGGCCGAGGCGCTGCGCCGCCTGCCGATCCTGCGGCCGGACTATTTCACCCGCGCCATCCATGAGCCCGACGCGACCGACATGGATGTCCACGGCATCCACCAGGCCTTCCTGAAGGGCCTGCGCGACCGCGGCGGGCAGCTGGTGACGTCGGCCGGCGACGCCGTCGCCCGGCCGACCGGCAAGGGGTGGGAGGTCGAGACCCGGCAGGGCACCTTCCGCGCGCCGGTGGTGGTCAACGCCGCCGGGGCCTGGGCCGACATGGTGGCCGAGGCGGCCGGGGTGCGGCCGATCGGCCTGGTGCCGAAGCGGCGGACGGCGATCACCTTCGACGCGCCGTCCGACACGCCGGTGCATGGCTGGCCGATGGGCCTCGACATCGAGGAGACCTTCTACTTCAAGCCCGAGGCCGGCCGCGTGCTGGCATCCCCGGCCGACGAGACCCCATCCGATCCCTGCGACGCCCAGCCCGACGAGTACGACGTCGCCGTGTGCGTCGACCGGATCGAACGGGCGACCACCCTGCAGGTGCGCCGCATCACCCACAAATGGGCCGGCCTGCGCAGCTTCGTCGCCGACAAGACTCCCGTCGTGGGCGAGGCGCCGGACGCCCCCGGCTTCTTCTGGTGCGCGGGCCAGGGCGGCTACGGCATCATGACCTCGCCGGCGATGGGCCGGCTGGTGGCGGCCGTCGCGACCGGCGCCGCGATGCCGGCCGACCTGGCCGCCATGGGCCTGGCGCCGGCCGAGCTTGCGGCCCAGCGTCTCTTCGCCGCCTGACCCGCGGGGGGGTGCCCGCAACCGGGCATTCCCCCTCGACGGCGGACCCCCGGACCGGGTAATGAAGACACTGTACGAGATCTGCTGCCGCGACGGCTGACGGCGCCTGCACCGCTCGCCGGCTGACGGCCGACCGCGGGCGAGGAGACGGTCATGGTCACCCTCACGGGCACCGCCCGCAACGACACGCTGGAAGGCGGCGACGGCAACGACACGCTGAACGGCGCCGGCGGATTCTTCGACGCCCTGTTCGGCCATGACGGCAACGACTTCCTGACCGACCCGGATGGCGTCGGCGCGGCCGATGGCGGCGCCGGCGACGACACCATCGACATCGCCTTCGCGCCCGACTGGCTCAACGAATCGGGCAAGGCCGGCGCGCCGCCGATCATCGGCGGCGACGGCAGCGACAGCATCTCCGTCTTCCTGCTTCATCCCGACGCCACCATCGAGGTGCGGGGCGACGGGCCGGCCGGCTTCGGCGGCGGCGGCAACGACACCATCCTGCTGGGCGGCGTCTATGCCCAGGTGCAGGGCGTCCTCGGCGACGGCGACAACCTGTACGAGGGGGGCGACGAGCTCGGCCTGATCCCCGGCGGCAGCTACCGCGACAACGTCCAGGGCGGCAGCGGCCGCGACACCATCCGCGGGCGGGCCGGCGACGACAATCTGAGCGGCGGCGGCGGCGACGACAGCGTCGAGGGCGGGGCCGGCCGCGACTCGGTCGACGGGGCGAGCGGCGACGACTGGCTGTCGGGCGGTGACGGCGACGACACGATCATCGGCCAGGGCGGCGAGGACTGGATCTTCGGCGGCGACGGCGCCGACTCGGTCGATGGCGGGTCCGAGCGGGACGTCATCGACGGCGGCAGCGGCCCGGATACGCTGCAGGGCGGCCTGGGCGACGACTTCGTCGCCGGCGGGGCGGACAACGACCTGATCCTGGGCGGCGGCGGGGCACTCGACACGCTGGTCGGCGGCGCGGGCGACGACGTCATCATCGACGAGGACGGCGCCGGCCTGGTCGATGGCGGCATGGGCAACGACTCGATCATGCTGCGCTTTGCCCCCGGCTGGGACAATGACGACTTCGCGGGCTCGCTGCCGGTCTTCAACGGGGCCTATGGCAGCGCCGGCAACGACACCATCGTGATCGACGGGGCCGAGCGCCCGGACGGGGCCTACGGCACCGCCCATGTCTGGCTCGGCCAGGGCGAGGACAACTTCACGGGCGGCGGCGGCCGCGACTTCGTGAATGGCGACAAGGGCTTCGACGTGCTGCTGGGCAACGGCGACGCCGACACGCTGGACGGCGGCGACGGCCCCGACTTCCTGGCCGGCGGCACGGGAGGAGACCTGCTGATCGGGCAGGCCGGCGCCGACACGATCTGGGGTGACCGGCCGTTCGAGGGGTTCTTCGATCCGTTGCCGGGCGACGGCAACGACACGCTGCTGGGCGGGGCCGGCAACGACGAGATCGTCGCCACCGGCGGCGACGATCTCGCCTATGGCGGGGCGGGCGACGACACCATCTTCGCGGTCGCCGGCAGCGACCGGCTGTTCGGCGATACCGGCGACGACTTCCTCTATGCCGGCACCGGCCCGACGACGCTGGCCGGCGGCAGCGGCTCCGACGCCTACTATGTCGGCCGCGGCAACGGCCCGGTGACCATCATCGACACCTACGAGCCGGATCCCGACCCCGGCGTCCGCGGCAACGGCCTGTCCTTCTATGCCGGCCGCGTGCCCGGCGAGTATGAGCGGATCACGCCCGGCGACCTGGAGTTCATCAACAATTTCGACGGCACCTGGACCATCGGCTTCAAGGACGGGTCGGGACGGACCACCGTGGATCCCGACGCCGTGCGGCTGATCAATATTCGCGACATCGGGCCGGACCTGATGCCGGGTACCGTGGAGCACCCCGGCGACGACATCGTCTACGTCCTCAAATGGGACGGCAGCATGTACGTCTGAGGCGTCACTTCATCTCGATCTCAATGAAGGCCAGTTCCTCGGTCCCGCCATTGATCACGTCGTGCTCCACCCCGGCATCGCGATGGTAGGGAACGCCCAGCTGCAGCGGCGCCTCGCGGTCGCCATCCGGCGTGCGCAGCAGCAGCGTGCCGTTGGTCACCGGCACCACGACATAGTCGAACTCGTGCCGGTGCCAGCCGGTGGCCGCACCCGGGGCGAAACGCCACTCGGTCACCCGCACCCGGTCATTGTCGATGAACACCGTAGGCTTGGCCGCTTCGGTCATGAAGGAACTCCCGCTGGATGAACCCCACTCTGCCCGAACCGCCCCGTCCCGCCAGCCGCCGCCCCGCCAGCCGCCGGTCAAGCTCGTCATCTTCGATTGCGACGGGGTGCTGATCGACAGCGAGGTGCTGGCCTGCGGCACCGCGGCCGAGACGATGACCGAGTTCGGCTACGCCATCTCACTGGCGGAATACCTGCAGTTCGTCGGCCGCAGCGCGCGCGACATCCGGGCGGAGCTGGAGGCCCGGTTCGGGCCGATGCCGCCGGACCTGGCCACGTGCGAGCGGGCCCGGCTGTTCGCCCGCTTCACGGCCGAGTTGCAGGCCATGCCGGGCGCCGCCGCGACCATCGGCGGGCTGGGCATCGGCGGGCTGGGCCTGCCGGTCTGCGTCGCCTCCAGCAGTGACCATGAGCGGCTCGCCCATACGCTGGGCCTGACCGGCCTGCTCGACCTGTTCCGGCCCAACGTCTTCAGCGCGACCGAGGTGGCGCGCGGCAAGCCGGCGCCCGACCTGTTCCTCCATGCCGCCGGCCGCATGGGGGTCGCCCCTGCCGGCTGCCTGGTGGTCGAGGACAGCACCGCCGGGGTGACCGCGGCCGTCGCCGCCGGCATGCGCGCCGTCGGCTTCGTCGGCGGCAGCCATTGCGGCCCGGCCCACGCCGACCGCCTGCGCGCGGCCGGCGCGGAGCGGATCATCGACCGCCTGTCGGCGGTGACCGCCCTGGTGCGGTAGCGGTCAGCCGGCGGCGCGCTGCGCCTGGCGGCTGTCGCCGTGGGTGTAGTCCCAGTAGAGCTCGCGGGCCTGGCGGTAGAAGGGCCCCGGCTGCAGCTGGCGGTCCTCGATCCGGGTGACCGGCACGACCTTGGCGTAGTTGCCGGTGGAGAAGACCTCGTCGGCGGTCATCACCTCGGGATAGGTGATGGTGCGCTCATGCACCGTGACGCCGCTCGCGCGCAACAGCTCGATCACCCGGGAGCGCGTGATCCCGGCCAGGAAGGTGCCGTTGACGATCGGGGTATGCACCTCGCCGTTGCGGGCGATGAAGAGGTTGGAGCTGGCGAACTCGGCCACGTTGCCGTGCATGTCCAGCATGATGGCGGCGTCGAAGCCGCGGGCGCGCGCATCGGCCTGGGCGCGGGCGCTGTTCGGGTAGAGGCAGCCGGCCTTGGCGTCGGTCGGCGCGATCTCCGGCGACGGGCGGCGGAAGCGCGACAGGCAGGCGCTGAAGCCGGTCGGCTTCGGCATCGGCGATTCATAGACGGCCAGGCAGAACTGCGTGCTGTCCGGATCGGGCTCGACGCCGCCGGCCTCGGCCCAGAACATCGGCCGGATATAGAGCTCGGCCGTGGCCGGGAAGCGCGCGATGCCCTGGCGGGCCAGCGCCTCGATCTCCGGCGGGGCCAGCATCGGCTTCATGCCGAGCGACCGGGCCGAGCGCACCACCCGCTGGCAATGCTGGTCGAGGTCCGGGGCCTGCCCTTCGAACGCCCGCGCGCCGTCGAAGACCGTGCAGCAGAGCCAGGCGGCCTGCGTCAGCGGGCCCATGATCTTGGGGTTGCCCTCGTGCCACGCGCCTTCGAAATAGGTCCAGGCTGCCATTCATTCCTCCCAGAATGCCGCCGCCCGTTCCGGACGACGAAGGCGCCTGTCTAGCCGCAGTCACCGCCGGATAAAACCCCACGCATTGCAGGGCTGCTCTGCATCCGGCGCCGTGCTGGCATACCAGCCGGGCGCGGGCCCGCTCGGCGCCTGCAGGCGTGCCCGGCGCTCAGGGCACGCCTTCGGTCAGCAGCAGGATGTCGGTGCGCGACGCCCGGCCGCGCAGCGCCGCCAGGGGCTGGTATTCCGCCGACTCGTACCAGGTCCGCGCCGCCTCCAGGGACGGGAACTCCAGCACGACGATGCGGCCGGGCTGCCAGGCGCCTTCCTTCTGCTCGGTGCGGCCGCCGCGGACGAGGAAGCGCCCGCCATGCTTCTCGACGGTGGCCAGCACGCCGGCGCGGTAGGTCTCGTAGAGCGCCGGGTCCTCGACCTCGACGCTGGCGATCACATAGCCCTTCATGGGTTCTCCTCCTCGTCGTGCCTGGCCATCGCGCTCTCGGCCCGGCGGCGCAGCTTGCGCAGGCTGCGGACCAGGCGGTCGCCCTTCTTGCCGGCCATGGCGAAGAAGGCGCGGTCGGAGCGCGCCACCGCCGGGGTGGCACGCGCCAGCAGGTCCTCGCCGGCAGCGGTGAGCGTCGGGCATTTCGCCCTTGTGTCGGTCGGATGCGGCGCCCGGGTGACGTAGCCGGCCGCTTCCAGGGTTCGCAGCACCTGCGAGGTCATCATCGGGTCGACGTGGCAGAAGGCGGCGAGTTCCGCCTGGGTGACCAGGCCGTCGCGCTCCTCCTGCATGCCGGCCAGGCCGGCGAGCAGCCCGAACTGGACATGGGTCAGGCCGAAATCGACCAGCGTGCGGCGCATGGTGCGCTGCCAGAGGTTGCTCACCTGCCACAGGGCAAAACCGGCCCCCCCGGCATCGGCCAGGTCGTCGTCGGATGGATCGTCGCGTCTCGCCACCGGCGCTCCCTCTTCCAGCCGCCAGGGAATGCCTGGGCGGAGAGGCTAGCCGACGAATCGGCGGCGGTTCAATCGCACCTGCGGCGGAAAGAGGCTGCGCAAGAGAAAAGGGCCGCGGTTTCCCGCGGCCCCTTCCCGAACGTTCGGTCGACTGGAAGCGGACTGGATCAGAAATCCATGTCGCCCATGCCGCCCATGCCGCCACCGCCCGGCATCGGGGGGGCCTTCTTCTCGGGACGCTCGGCGATCATCGCCTCGGTCGTGACGAGAAGACCGGCCACCGAGGCCGCGTCCTGCAGCGCCGTGCGCACGACCTTGGTCGGGTCGATGATGCCGGCCTTCACCAGGTCGCGATACTCGCCCGTCTGGGCGTCGAAGCCGAAGTTGAAGTCCTTCTGCTCGAGCAGCTTGCCCGCGACCACCGCACCGTCGAAGCCGGCGTTCTCGGCGATCTGACGGACCGGCGCCTGGATCGCCCGACGGACGATGTCGATGCCGACCTTCTGGTCGTCGTTGGCCGGCTTCAGCGAGGCCAGGGCCTTGGTCGCGTACAGCAGCGCCGTGCCGCCGCCCGCCACGATGCCTTCCTCGACCGCGGCGCGGGTGGCGTGCATCGCATCGTCGACGCGATCCTTGCGCTCCTTCACCTCGACCTCGGTGGCGCCGCCGACGCGGATCACCGCGACGCCGCCCGCCAGCTTGGCCAGACGCTCCTGCAGCTTCTCGCGGTCATAGTCCGAGGTGGTCTCCTCGACCTGGGCGCGGATCTGCTGGCAACGGGCCTCGATGTCCTTCTTCTTGCCCGAGCCGTCGATGATCGTCGTGTTCTCCTTGTTGATGAGAACCCGCTTGGCCTTGCCCAGCATGTCGACGGTGACCGTCTCCAGCTTGATCCCGAGGTCTTCGGAGATCAGGGTGCCGCCGGTCAGGATCGCCATGTCCTCCAGCATCGCCTTGCGGCGATCGCCGAAGCCCGGCGCCTTCACGGCCGCGACCTTGAGGCCGCCGCGCAGCTTGTTGACGACCAGCGTGGCCAGGGCCTCGCCTTCCACGTCCTCGGCCACGATCAGCAGGGGCTTGCCCGACTGCACCACGGCTTCGAGGACCGGCAGCATCGCCTGCAGGCCCGACAGCTTCTTCTCGAACAGGAGGATGTACGGGGCTTCGAGCTCCGTCGTCATCTTCTCGGCGTTCGTGATGAAGTAGGGCGAGATGTAGCCGCGGTCGAACTGCATGCCCTCGACGACGTCGAGCTCGGTCTCCAGGCTCTTCGCCTCTTCGACCGTGATCACGCCCTCGTTGCCGACCTTCTGCATCGCCTTGGCGATCATCAGGCCGATCTCGCGCTCGCCGTTGGCGGAGATGGTGCCGACCTGGGCCACTTCGTCGGTGGTCGAGATCTTCTTGGAGCGCTTCTTCACGTCGGCGACGATGGCCTCGACGGCCAGGTCGATGCCGCGCTTCAGGTCCATCGGGTTCATGCCGGCGGCGACGGCCTTGCAGCCCTCGCGGACGATGGCCTGGGCCAGCACGGTCGCCGTCGTGGTGCCGTCACCGGCGGTGTCGTTGGTCTTCGAGGCCACTTCGCGCACCATCTGCGCGCCCATGTTCTCGAACTTGTCGGCCAGCTCGATCTCCTTGGCGACGGTGACGCCGTCCTTGGTGATCCGCGGCGCGCCGAACGCCTTGTCGAGGACGACGTTGCGGCCCTTCGGGCCCAGCGTCACCTTCACGGCGTTGGCGAGAATGTCGACGCCGCGCAGCATCCGGTCGCGCGCGTCGGTCGAGAACTTAACTTCCTTGGCTGCCATGTACTCTGATCTCCCTGGCTATGTGGTCGGAGCGGCGCCTCAGGCGGCCTTCTTACCCGACTTCGGTGCGGTGGCGTCGACAACGCCCATGATGTCCGACTCCTTCATGATCAGCAGCTCTTCGCCGTCGATCTTGACTTCGGTGCCGGACCACTTGCCGAACAGGACGCGATCACCCGCCTTGACGTCGAGCGGAACCAGCTGGCCCTGCTCGTTGCGCGCGCCGGCGCCGACGGCGACGACCTCGCCCTCCTGGGGCTTTTCCTTCGCGGTGTCGGGGATGATGATGCCGCCCTTGGTCTTCTCCTCGCCTTCGAGGCGACGGACGACGACCCGGTCGTGCAGCGGCCGGAATTTCATGGGGAACCCCTCCATAGGTCCGATAGGGAACATTGCCCGGGGCCGGCAGGGCGCTGCTAGCACTCCCACCCCCCGAGTGCCAGGGCAGATAGTGGAGGGCCGATGCCCTGTCAACCCCATGCCCCTGCGGCAAATCCGGGTTTCCGGCAGCACTCACCCGGCCATGCTGCTAACATATTGATCTATCGGAACTTTTTATTTGCGCCAGGGTTGGGATGGATGCACGCTCCTCTCGTGGAGCCCCCTCCCGCGAACCAGGGTCGAGACCGATGACGCAGTTCGTGAAACAGCTTGCCGACTACCGGCTGACCACCGCCGAGATCCTCTATCACATGCCGGACCATCCGGGCCTGCTGCAGACCTTCGTCTGGCAGGACCTCGACCGGGCGCCGCAGTTCCCGGAACTGGCCCGCTTCCTCGACTTCTGGCAGCGCCGCCTCGACGGCAAGCTGCACTCGGTCAAGGTCGCCAGCCAGCGCCTGATCGCCCCGGCCGAGATCCGCATCGCGGGGATCGCCGTCACCCTGCATTAGAGGGCCCGGGAACCCGGCGAGCGGCTGCGGCATGCCGCCGCTTGCCCGCGGGCGGCGGACGGGCATATTCCCGCGGCATGATCGCAGCCCTTCCGGCCGAGGCCCCGCCGTCGCTTCCGGCCAGGCGGCGGGTCGCCGCCTGGCTCTTCTTCGTGGCGGCCCTCGTCTTCCTGATGACGGTGATCGGCGGCATCACCCGCCTTACCGAATCCGGCCTGTCGATCGTCGACTGGCGGCCGGTCACGGGCGCCCTGCCGCCGATCGGCGAGGCCGCCTGGACGGCCGAGTTCGAGAAGTACCGCCAGTCGCCGCAGTACCGGCAGGTCAACCAGGGCATGTCGCTCGCGGACTTCCAGCGGATCTTCTGGTGGGAGTACGTCCACCGCCTGTGGGGCCGGCTGATCGGCCTCGCCTACGCCCTGCCGTTTGCCTGGTTCCTGTGGAAGGGCGCCGTGCCGCGCCCCTACCGCCCGCACCTGTGGGCCGCCCTGGCGCTGGGCGGGCTGCAGGGGGCGGTCGGCTGGGTGATGGTGGCGAGCGGCCTGGTCGACCGGCCGTCGGTCAGTCAGTACCGCCTGGTCGCCCATCTGGGACTGGCGCTGGCGATCTATGTCTATCTGGTCTGGCTCGGCCTTGGCCTGTGGCGCGGCGACCGGCCGACCGACCGGGCGGCGCCGGGGCGGCGGGCGGCACCGGCCGTGGCGGCGCTGGCCTTCCTCACCATCCTGTCGGGCGGCTTCGTCGCGGGGCTCGATGCCGGCATGATCTACAACAGCTTTCCCCTGATGGACGGGCAGTGGGTCCCCGACCTCTACGGCAGCATGGCCCCCTGGTGGGTAGACCCGTTCGAGAATGCCGCCTCGGTGCAGTTCCACCACCGGATGCTGGCGATCCTGACCGCCTGCGCGGTGCTGGCGGCGGCGGCGCGCCTGGCCGGCGCATCCGCCCCCCTGGTCCGCGGCCTGGCCTGGGCCGCCGGTGCGGCGGTGCTGGCGCAGTTCTCGCTGGGTGTGGCGACCCTGCTGCTGCATGTGCCGGTGGCGCTGGGTGCGGCCCATCAGGCGGGCGCCGTCACCCTGCTGACCTTGCTCGTCTGCCTTGCCCACGCCACCCTGCGCCGGCCGGATGGCCCGGCCGCGGCATCGAGGGGATAGGGCAGCATGACCGGGCGTCTGCAGGACAAGGTCGTCGTCATCACCGGCGCGGGCTCGATCGCCGCCGGCTGGGGCATCGGCAAGGCGACCGCGGTCGCCTGCGCGCGGGCCGGCGCCCGGGTGGTCGCGGCCGATATCGACGGCGAGGCGGCGGCGGAAACCGCCCGGCTGGTCGCGGACGCCGGCGGCGAGGCGCTGGCCGTCACGGTCGACGTCGCCTGCCCCCGGTCGGTGGAGGCGCTGGCCGCGGCCGCGGTCGAGCGCTTCGGCCGGGTCGACGTCGTCCACAACAATGTCGGCATCGGCCGGGTCGGCGGGCCGCTCGACATCGACATCGAGGACTGGGACCGCACCCACCGGACCAACGTCACCGCCCTGCTGATCGCCGCCCGCGCCTTCCTGCCCGGCATGCGCGAGCGGCGCTCGGGCGTCTTCCTGACCACCTCGTCGATCGCGGGCCAGCGCTATGTCGGCTTCCCGCACCTCGCCTACAGCGTCACCAAGGCGGCCGCCACCCACTTCACCCGGATGATCGCCGCCCAGTACGCCGCCGACGGCATCCGGGCGGTCACCATCGTGCCGGGGCTGATGGACACCCCGCGCATCCGCCTGACGGTCGCCAGGGCCTTCCCCGACCTGCCCTTCGAGGAGCTGCGCCACAAGCGCGACCAGCAGGTGCCGCTCGGCACGATGGGCGACGGCTGGGACGTGGCCAACGCGGTGGTCTTCCTGGCGTCCGAGGAAGCGCGCTACATTACCGGCACCGAGCTGGTCGTCGACGGCGGCCTGTCGCTGACCATGAACGGCGGCTGACGCCGTTTTTCACGGCGTTTTCACGCGCCGCCGCCGCCGCCCATCACGGCCGGCCTCTAGGAGAGGGGCTCCACGAACCCACCACCGAGGAGTTCCCCCATGCTTCACCGAGATTCCCGCGGCCTTGCCCTGTCCGGCGCCGACGCGGCCGCGATCGCGGGCTTCGAGGCGGCCCAGCACCAGTTCTCGTGCTACATCGGCGACCCGGTCGCGACCATCGACGCCGTCATCGAGCGCTGCCCGCAGTTCGTCCTGGCCCATGCCATGCGCGCCTACCTCATGCTGCTGGGGGCCGAGCCGGCCGGCCTGGCGCCGGCGCGCGAAAGCTACGCCGCCGCCCGGCTGGCGCCCGCCAACGACCGCGAGCGGGGCCACCTGGAGGCCGTGCGCCAGGCCCTCGACGGCAACCTGATCGCCGCGGCCGCCGCGCTGGAGGACGTGGCCATCGCCCATCCCCGCGACCTGCTGGCGATCCAGGCGGGCCAGCTGCTCGACTTCCTGATCGGCGATTCGCGGATGCTGCGCGATCGGGTCGCCCGCGCCCTGCCGGAATGGTCGCCCGCGATGCCGGGCTACCATGCGATGCTGGGCATGCACGCCTTCGGCCTGGAGGAGATGGGCCAGTATGCGCGGGCCGAGGCCGCCGGCCGCCGCGCCCTGGAGCTGGAGCCGCGCGACACCTGGGCCACCCACGCGGTCGCCCACGTGATCGAGATGGAATGCCGCCCGGCCGACGGCATCCGCTTCATGCGCGACAGCGTCGCCCACTGGGCCGACGACAGCTTCTTCTCGGTCCACAACTGGTGGCACCTCGCCCTCTTCCACCTGGAGCTGGGCGAGGTCGACACGGTGCTGGCGCTCTACGACGACGCCGAAAAGATCAAGGGCGCGGCCTCGCCGGTGGTGTTCGACATGATCGATGCCTCGGCCATGCTGTGGCGGCTCATGCTGCGCGGGGTCGATGTCGGCCCGCGCTGGCAGCCGCTCGCCGATGCCTGGGCGCCGCTCGCCCGGTCGGGCCTGTCGGCCTTCAACGACGCCCACGCGGTGATGGCGTTCGCCTGCGCCGGCCGCCACGACCTGGTCGAGGCCGTGCTGTCGTCCCAGTCCGACGCCATCCGCGGCGCGGGCGACCATGGCCGCATCACCCGTGAGGTCGGCCGGCCGGTGGCGCTGGCGCTTGCCGCCTTCGTCCATGGCGACCATGCCGCCGCCCTGCGGCTGCTGCGGCCGGTGCGCAACATCGCCAGCCGCTTCGGCGGCAGCCATGCCCAGCGCGACCTGATCGACCTCACCATGATCGAGGCGGCGATCCGCTCGGGCGAGCAGGCGACCGCCGCCGCCCTGGTCGCCGAGCGCGCCGACCTGCGCCCGGCCAGCCCGCTGACGCAGCTCCTGCGCGGCCGGCTGCAGGAACGCCCGGCGGCGGCGTGAGCCACGACGGTCCTCAGCCCGGCGCCGGCTCCTCGCCGGCGTCGGGCGGGACCGGCAGCCCGGCCTGCGCCAGGCCCTGGCGCAGGAAGGCGCGGTCCTCGGGGCGGCGCAGCGGGTTGACGTGCATGATCCAGCGCGCCGGCTCGCCCGGCGCCGGCTCCCGCCCGGTGGTGACGAAGCGCCGGAAATGGTCGAGGAAGCGGGACATCTGGCGGGCCGCCGCGTCCTCCCGGCCGAGCAGCGCCAGGCCGACGGCGATGAAGGCCCGGATGTCGATCGCCACGTCCGGCGCGCGCTGCGCCAGGTCGACCAGCCGCCCCATGTCGCGCGCGATCAGGTACGGGGCGGCGGCGAATACGAAGTACCAGTCGTCGTGGAAGGGGTTGAGCCGGATCGCCGCCTCCGCCGCGGCGATCCCGCGCGCCGGATCGCCCAGATAGGCGAACGACAGGGCGTTCTGCACCAGTGTGTCGGCGTCGTTGGGGTTGAGCGCCATCGCCCGCTCGGCATGGCGCTCGGCACGCACGAAATCGCGGCGATAGAGCAGGATGCGCCCCAGCACCGCATGGGTGACATGGTCGGTCGGGTCCCGGGCGACCGCCGCTTCGGCGTGCCGCTGGGCCTGGGTCGCATTCTCCTCCCAGCGGTCCCAGGCGAGACAGCTCCATTCGTTGAAGTAGGTGAGCGACAGCCCGGCATGGGCCCGCGCGCAGTCCGGATCGGCCGCGAGCGCCCGCTCGAGCAGGCCGCGCGCCTCCAGGTGGGCGTCGCCCGAGCCGACGCGCAGGCGGGCCAGCGCCCGGAGCCACAGGTCGTAGGTGCCGAGATCGTCGATCGGCCGCCGCCGCCCCTCCTCCAGGACGGCGGTGTCGATCCGGGCCGCCAGCGCCCCCACCACCGAGCCGGCGATGTCGGCCAGCGCGGCGCCGACGCCGTCGGCGCCGAAGTCGTAGCGGTGCGACCAGAGATAGTGGCCGGTGGCGACATCGATCAGTTCCGTCACCACCCGCAGCGCGCCGCCGCCCCGCACGCTGCCGGTCAGGATGTAGCGCGCGCCGAGCCGCCGTCCGGCGTCGGCCGCGTCGACGCCGGGCCCGGCGACGGCGAAGGCCGAATGCCGCGCGATCACCCGCAGCGAGCGGAATCGCGACAGCTCGGCCGTGATGTCCTCGGCGATGCCGGCCGCCCGGTAGGGGGCGTCCGGCCCGTCCGACAGGTCCGTGAAGGGCAGAACCGCGACGACGGGCGGGCCAGGCGGCGGACCACCCGGCTCTTCCCGCCGGGCGGGCGGGGCGGCGATCCGGCGCCGCAGCGCCTCGGTTTCCGCCGACGGCGCGACGCCATAGACGCGCGCCAGGGCGGCGCGGCACCGTTCGTACTGGCGCATCGCCGAGCCCAGCGCCCCGCGCCCGAGATGCAGGCGGATCAGGGCAGCGTGGGCTGCCTCCAGCGCCGGGTCCATGGCCAGCAGGCATTCGCCCAGCTCGGCCGCGCGATCCCCGTCGCCATCCGCCACCGCCTGCAGCAGCATCCGCACCAGCGCCGCCTGGACCCGCTCGTCCAACCGGGCCGCCTCGGCCCGCCGCCAGTCCTCGAACGGCTCCTCGGGCAGGGCGAGGTCGTCCAGGAACGGACCGCCGTAAAGCGCGCCGAGATTTGGATCGTCCGCCGCCAGCGCCGCCTGCACCGCGTCCACATCGACCGTGACCCGATCGCGCCCCAGCCACAGCGTGTCGGCGGCCGTCCCGACCCGGCCGGCGAGGGGGCCGAGCGCCCGGCGCAGCTGGGCCACGGCCTGGCGCAGGCTGGCGCGCGCCTGCAGCGCATCGCCGCGCGGCCACAGCATGGCCGCCAGCCGCTCGCGCGACACCGGCCGGCCGCCGGCATGGGCCAGCAGCGCCAGCAGGGCCGCGGCCTTGCGGGTGGCGAACGCGACCGGCGTGTCGTCGATCTGGACCGCGAAGCGGCCGAGAGTGCGGATCGTGAGCTGCATGGATGATTCCCCCGATCCCTTGCAGTCGCCGCAGCGCGCGATCTGGTTCTGGCCGGCGACCCGCAGGAGTTGCGGATTGAATGACCGCCCCTAGCCGGGCCGGCGGCGGGCGAGGGCCGCGGCCAGCATCCGGCCCGGCTCGTCGCCCTGCCAGCTCTCGACGAACATCGCCGCCCCCGCCTCGACCGCCGCATCCAGGGGCAGCTGCTCCCACAGCCGCAGCAGGCGCTTCTGCTGGCGGATGGCGGCCGGGCCCGATGTCGCGATCGCGTCCACCACCCGCGCCACCGCCGCGTCGAGCCCGTCGGCTGCCGCCAGCCGCTGCACGAAGCCGAGCCGATGCGCCTCGGCCGCGTCGATCGCCTCGCCGGTCAGGACCAGGTCGGCCGCCGCCCCCCAGCCGACCAGGCGCGGCAGCAGGGCGGCCTCGACCACCGAGGGGATGCCGATGCGCACCTCCGGCATCGAGAAGCGTGCGGCGACGGAAGCGACCCGCAGGTCACAGGCGGCCGCGATCTCCATGGCGCCGCCGATGCAGGGGCCCTGGATGCGCGCCACCACCGGCACCGGCAGGTCGCGCACCGCCTGGCACACGCGGTGGATGCGGCCGATGAAGGGGCCGGCGCGGTCCGCGTCCAGGCCCGCCATCTCGGCCACGTCGGCCCCGCCCGAGAAGGCGCCGCCGCCCGCCGACATCAGCACCGCGACCCGCAACGCCGCGTCGCCGGCCAGTTCCTCGAAGCGGACGGCGAGTTCGCCGAGCGTGGCGGAATCCAACGCGTTCGCCCGTCCCGTGCGGTCGAACACGACCCGCGCCACCCGCCCCTCGCCGCGGTCATCGAACTCCACCCGAACCGTCATCGTCCTGCTCCCCATCGCCGGAACTTCAGCCTAGAGTGAAGTCCCAACGGGAGGAAACATGACGACAGCGGCGGGCGACCCGGTTCCGGCCATTCCGGAATCGGCGGCCGAGGGCGAGACGGCGGCGATCTTCGCGGACATTCGCGCGACCTTCGGGGTGGCGGTCGTCAACCTCGTCTGGCGCCACCTGGCGACGATCCCGGGGGCATTGCCGTGGTGCTGGGCCGCGGTGCGGCCGGCCTATCGCGACGGCGCCATCGCCTTCCAGGCCGCCGCATTGCGGCGCGCCCTGCCGCTGCCGGCCCTGACGCCGCCACCGGCCGTGGTGCTGGACGCGATCGGGGTCGGGGCCGACGACCGGGCGCACATCCGGCGCGTCGTCGATTCCTACGACCAGACCAACGCCATGGCGCTGGTCGCGCTGACCGCCCTGTCGCTGCGCATCGACGGGCGGGTCCCGGCCGCGGAATCGGGCGGACGGACGCGCATCCAGGCGATCGAGGGGCCGATGCCGCGGCTGCTCGCCCGGTCCGAGATGACGCCCGACGCGGCCAGCCTGGTGGCCAGGCTCGACGCGCTGGGCCGGCGGCCGGACGAGCGCATCGTCGCCAGCATGTACCGCCACCTCGCCCACTGGCCGGCCTACCTCGCGCTGTCGCTGGTGCAGCTGGGGCCGCTGGCCGCCGACGGCCGGCTCGCCGCCGCGATCGAGGCCGCCGCCGCGCTCGCCCGCGACGGCGCGCGCCGGGTGGCGGCCGAGCTGACCCCGCCCGAGCGGCCGCTCGACCCCGCGACGCGGGCCGCGGCCAAGCGCGGCATCGAGGAATTCACCCGCCATCCCCTGGCCCGCATGGTGCCGGTCGCGGCCCTGCTGCGCCGGCTCATGCCCGCCTGACTCTACACCCGCCTGACCCGCCGATCCGGAGCCCAGCCATGGCCAACGACCTGTCGCCGCCGCCGCCCTTGTCGCGGCAGGAGATCCTCGACCGCCATGCCCGCGGCAACCCGGTGCTGGAAGCGATCGCCGGGCGCACCTCGGTCCGCGCCTTCCTGCCGACCCCGGTCGACCGGGCGACGATCGAGCGCATCCTGGCGGTGGCGAGCCGGGCCGCCAGCGGCTCCAACACCCAGCCCTGGAAGATCCATGTCGTGACCGGCGCCGCCCGCGACCGGCTGACCGCCGACGTGCTGCACGCCCACATGCACGAGGAGGACCAGCACGTCCGCGAGTACGAATACTACATGGTCAACTGGCGCGACCCGTACCTGGCGCGGCGGCGCAAGGTCGGCTGGGGCCTCTACGGCATCCTCGGCATCGGGCGCCACGAGAAGGAGCGGATGCACGAGCAGCGCGGCCGCAACTACCTGTTCTTCGATGCCCCGGTCGGCATGATCCTTACCATCGACCGCGACATGGAACAGGGGTCGTGGATCGACCTCGGCATCTTCCTCGCCAACGTCATGACGGCGGCCCGCGGCCTGGGGCTGGAGACCTGCGCCCAGGCGGCCTTCGCCAACTTCCACCGCGTGCTGCGCCGCCACCTGCCGATCCCGGACGACCAGATCGTCGTCTGCGGCCTGGCGCTGGGCCATGCCGACCCCGACGCCATCGTCAACCGGCTGGAGACCGAGCGCGAGCCGGTCGCGGCCTTCGCCCGGTTCCACGAGGAATGACCGAACCCCTCCTGGTCGGCGGCGGCGCCGGCTTCTCCGGCGACCGCGTCGACGCGCCGATCCCGGTGGTGGCGGCACTCGCCCGGTCCGGCCGCCCGGCGGCGATCATCTTCGAGACCCTGGCCGAGCGCACCCTGGCGCTCGCCCAGCGCGCCCGCAGCGAGAACCCCGGGCGCGGCTACGAACCGCAGCTGGAGGCGATCCTGGCGCCGATCCTGGCCGAGTGCCTGGCCCACGGCATCCGCATCGTCGGCAATTTCGGCGCCGCCAATCCGACCGCGGCGGCCGCCGCCATCCACCGCCTGGCGGCCGCCGCCGGCCTGCCGGCGCCGCGCATCGCGGTGGTCGAGGGCGACGACCTGCTGGCCGTCGCCGGCCGCGACGAGATCGCCCGCTGGACGACGGATGCGGACTTCGGCGACGGCAGCGGCATCGTCGCGGCCAACGCCTACCTCGGCGCGCGCGAGATCGCCCAGGCGCTGGCGGCGGGGGCAGAGATCGTGGTCACCGGCCGCGTCGCCGACCCGGCCCTGGTGCTGGGCCCGGTGATGGCGCATTTCGGCTGGGGCTGGGACGAATGGGACCGGCTCGCCTTCGGCACCGCCGCGGGGCACCTGCTGGAATGCGGTGCCCAGGTGACCGGCGGCTACTTCGCCGACCCCGGCATGAAGGACGTGCCGGGCCTGGACGAGGTCGGCTTCCCGATCGCCGAGATCGCGGGCGACGGCTCGATGGTCATCACCAAGCCCGACGGCACCGGCGGCATCGTCTCCACCGCGACCGTCACCGAGCAGCTGCTCTACGAGATCCACGACCCGGCCCGCTACCTGACCCCCGACGTGGTGCTGGACGTGACCGAGGTCGAGATCGAGGCCGCGGGCCGCGACCGGGTGCGCGTCACCGGCGCGCGCGGCCGGGCCCGCCCGGACACGCTGAAGGCGACCGTCTGCGTCTCGGGCGGGTTCCTGGGCGAGGCGGAAATCTCCTATGCCGGGCCGCATGCGGCCGAGCGCGCGCGGCTGGCGGCGGGCGTGGTCCGCGACCGGCTGCGGACGCGCGGCTTCCCGGGGCGGATGCGCTTCGACCTGATCGGCGTCGCCAGCGTCTTCGGCGACGACGGCGGCACCTACTGGGCGGGCCTGCCACAGGCGGGGGAGGACGTGCGGCTGCGGCTGGCCGTCAACCACACCGACCGCGACTGGGTCGAGCGGGCGACGCGGGAGGTGCTGTCGCTCTATTGCTGCGGGCCGGCCGGCGGCGGCGGGGTGCGGCAGTCGCTGACCCCGGTGTTTCACACCGGCTCGGCCTATGTCCCGCGCGAGCGGGTGCAGGCGACCTGGCGGTTCGTCTGATGGCCAACGACACCGCCAATGCCGGCGTGCCGCTGCACCAGGTCGCGCACGCCCGGGCCGGCGACAAGGGCGACCGGCTCAACGTCAGCGTCACCGCCTACGACCGGCGCCACTATCCGCTGCTGCTGGAGCAGGTGACGGCGGAGCGGGTGGCGGCGCTGTTCGGCCACCGCCATGCCGGCCAGGTCACCCGCTACGAGCTGCCCCGGCTGGGCGCCCTCAACTTCGTCATCGACGGCGTCCTGGAGGGCGGCGTCAACCGCAGCCTCGGCCTGGACGGACACGGAAAGACCCTGTCCTTCCGCGTCCTGTCGCTGGAGGTGACGCTGCCGCCGGAGGAGCCCGGCGGCTGAGGGATCAGCCGCCCAGCACCCGGATCGGCTGCCCCTTGCGCCAGGCGACGATGTCCTCGACGGTCTCGGGATAGACCTGGGCGTAGGTGCCCTCGGTGACGTAGCCGAGATGCGGGGTCAGCACCGTGTTGTCCAGGCCGAGCAGCGGGTGGTCCGCGGGGATCGGCTCGACCCCGTAGACGTCGAGGCCGGCGCCGGCGATGCGCCGCTCCCGCAGCGCCGCCACCAGGGCCGCCTCGTCGACGATCGGCCCGCGCGCGGTGTTGACGAGGTAGGCCGACGGCTTCATCCGGGCGAGGTCGTCCGCCCCCACCAGCCCGCGCGATCGGTCGGACAGCACGACGTGGATCGTTACCACGTCGGCCTGCGAGAACAGCTCCGCCTTCGACACCAGCCGCGCGCCCGCCTCGGCCGCGCGCTCGGCCGTCAGGTTGGGGCTCCAGGCGATGACGTTCATGTCGAACGCCTGGCCGATCTTCGCCACCTTGGCGCCGAGCCGGCCCAGGCCGAGCACGCCCAGGGTGCGGCCGGCCGTCTCCTGGCCGACGGTCTGCTGCCAGCGGCCGGCGCGCAGGTTGCGGTCCTCGGCCGGGATCTGCCGCATCAGGGCCAGGATCAGGCCCCAGGTCAGCTCCGCCGTCGGGCCGCCGGGGGCTCCGGTGCCGCACACCGTGACGCCCCGCTCGGCCAGCGCCGGCAGGTCGACGGCAGCGTTGCGCATGCCGGTCGTGACCAGCAGCTTCAGGCGCGGCAGCCGTTCCACCAGCGAGCGGCGGAAGGGCGTGCGCTCGCGCATGATGCAGACGACGTCGAAGTCGGCGAGGCGGGCGGCGACCGCGGCCTCGTCGGCCTGGTGGTCGCCGAAGCTGACCACCTCGGCGTCGGCGCCGATCGAGGCCCAGTCGGCCAGCTTGAGCGCGACCTGCTGGTAGTCGTCGAGGATGGCGATGCGCAGCGTCATGGCGTGTCCTTCAGCTGTTCGCGGCTGGCCAGCAGGTCGAGAAGCTCGGCGTTGAAGCGGTCGGCCGCCTCGTACTGCACCCAGTGGCCGGCGTCCGGGATCACCCGGAAGTCGAGCTCCGGGCGCATCTGGCGCAGCGTCGCCTCGCGGTCGGCCAGCCACGGGTGGGCGGTCGCGTCCAGCTCGCCGAAGATAGCGGCGACCGGCGCCGTCACCCGCGGCAGGGCATCGAGCAGGATCGGCGACATGGAGATCGGCCGGCTCCTGGTGCGGCCGCGCCGGGCATTGCCGGCCTGCAGATAGGCGCCCAGATCGTCGATCTTGGCGCGATCGGCGATCATCAGGATCGCCAGATTCTCGCGGTGCATGGCGTCCTGCTCGGCCGGGTCGGAGAGGTGCCGCCAGGACTTCAGCTCCAGCGTCCGGCGGCGGGGGCCGACGCCGCCCGAGCCGACGAAGGTGAAGGACTTCAGCCGGTCGCCCAGATACACCGCGGTCGGGCCGCCGACCACGCCGCCGAACGAGAAGCCGACCAGGTGGAAGCGCTCGCCGGCCGGGATCAGCTGCTCCAGCCCGTCGGCGCAGATGCGCGCGATGGTCCAGCCGTCATAGGGCTCCGGCGCCAGCGCGGAATCGCCGAGGCCCGGCAGGTCGGCCGCCAGTACGGTGTAGTGCCGGGCCAGCACCTCGACGTTGCGGATCCAGTGGGTCCAGGAGCCGAAGCCGCCATGGAACAGCACCACCGTCGGCCCGCTGCCCCAGCGGTGCCAGACCATCCGGCCGTCGCCGCAGGGGGTGGTCAGCCGTTCCGCCCGCGACTCGACGGCAGCGACCAGGGCGGCAGGGCTGTCCGCTGCGCTCATGGGACGACCGGCAGCGGCGCCTCGCCGTTCGGCGGGCCGATGCGGTGCGCGTTCAGGGTCATGGCGAGAAGCGTGTAGTAGCCGACCAGGGCCGTCAGCTCGACCACGCCCGGCACCCCGAAGGCGGCGGTGGCCTGGGCGTGCAGCGCGTCGGAGACGCCGCGCTGCTCGAGCAGCTCGCGGGCATAGTCGTGCACGGCGGCCTCGTCGGGCGCCATCGCCTCGGGCCGGCGGCCGAGCCGGATCGCCTCGATGATGCCGTCGGCGAGCCCCGCCTCGCGGGCATGCTTCTCGTGGGCGAACCATTCGAACTGGCAGGAATAGGCGCGCGAGGTGACGAGGATCGCCAGCTCCGACAGGCGCGGGCCGAGCTTCGTGCGGTAGCGCAGGAAGGCGCCCAGGTTCTGGACCCGGTCGGCCAGTTCGGGGCTGTGCAGCAGGCCGAGGAAGGGGCCGACGACATGGCCGCGGCTGCCGGCGATGGCGTCGAAGACGCGCTTCTGGTCCGCGTCGAGGCCTTCCGGCCCGACCAGGGGAATGCGGGAGTTCATGGGCTGGGAGCCTGATCTTCGTCGGTGGGAATAGAATGCATTCCGAGGCTAGCACGATTGCGCCACCGGCAGGCAACGCCTGTCGCCCGGCACGACCTTGCCAGCGGCCCGGGAATCGGCGCTAGACTGACGGTCGAACGGCCCAATCGCGGGAGCCCGGTACTGTCCGTCCCCGGCATCATCCTCGCCTTCGCGCTCGCCCTGCTGGCCGGCATCACCGCCGCGCGGGCCGAGCACCAGCCGGTCGACCTGGAGCTTGTCCTGGCGGTGGACGTGTCCGGCAGCGTCGACACGGTCGAGGCCCGCCTGCAGCGCGAGGGCTATGTCGCGGCTTTCCGCGACCCCGAGGTGGTGCGCGCGATCCGCTCCGGCATGGTCGGGCGGATCGCCGTCCTCTATGTCGAGTGGGCGAGCCAGCACGAGAACCGGGTGGTGCTCGACTGGCAGCTGGTGGACGGGCCCGCGACCGCCGCCGCCTTCGCCAACCGGCTGGCGGCCCAGCCCTTCCTGCGCGGCCGCCGCACCTCGATCGCGGCCGCCATCGAGTTCGCCCTGCCCTATTTCGGCACCGCCTACGAGGGCACCCGCAAGGTGATCGATGTTTCGGGCGACGGTCCGAACAACGACGGACCGCCGGTGGCCCCCGCCCGCGACCGGGCGGTGGCGGCGGGGGTCGTCATCAACGGGCTGCCGATCATCAACGAGCGGCAATTCACCTGGGGCCTGCCCAACCTCAAGGAACTCGACCTCTACTACCGCGACTGCGTGATCGGCGGGCCGGGCGCCTTCTACATCGTGGCCGAGGACTTCACGACCTTCGCCGCCGCGGTGAAGCGCAAGCTGGTGCTGGAGATCGCCGGCCGGGCCCCGGCCGTGCAGTACGCCCAGCTCGACCGGCCGATGGTCGACGCGGACGGCCGCATCGACTGCCTGGCCGGCGAGAAGCTGCTGGAGATGTACCGGCGGCGGATCGAGGGGCCGAACTGAGCCTGGCCCGTCGACTGCGCTCGGGGTGAGGAGATTTCCTCTATTCCGCACCGCTTCCGCCAATGGAGAGGTCCCTCATCCCGAGCCCGGTCGAGGGACGCTACGACCGGCGGGCAGGCGGCTATCTTACCAGCAGCACGTCGGCGTCCGGCACCGGGGCCCAGGAGGCACCCGGCATCTCGGCCGGGACGACCAGCAGCGCCGGCCGGCCGGCAGCGCGCGCCCAGGCGGCGTCGCCGGGGCCGACCCGGACCAGCCGCGCGGGCGGGCGGCGGGCGGCGAGCCAGGACGCCAGCCGGGCCTCCGCCGCGGCCGGCAGGTCGGCCGCCAGCAGGATCGCCAGGGGCTGGGCCCGGTCCTCGGCGAGGCGCAAGGCGGCGGCGAGCGCCCGGTCGGCTGCGGCCGACCCGTCATGGAAGCAGGCGACCGGGCCGGGCGCGGCGGTGCGGCGGCGGCGCAGCAGCACCGGCTGGCGCGCGCCCTCGGCCACCCGCCGCCAGCGCGCCTCGAAGGCGAGCCCGCCGCCGAACGGCCGCATCGAGCCCTCGACGATCAGCAGGTCCTCCCCCTCCAGCCCGGCGGCCTCGTGGGACAGGCTGCCGCGGACGACGGTGAAGGACATCTCCGCGCCGATGCGCCGGGCCGCATCCGCCAGCGCGCGCCGCGCGCGGCGCTCCAGGGCCGCCAGCTCCGCCTCCAGGTCGCCCGCCGGCAGCGCCTGCGGGGCCCCGGACGACAGGCAGACCTGGCGCACCCCCGGCAGCCCGCCCAGATGGACCAGGTCGGCACCGACCACGAACACGCCGGCCACCCGGCAGCGCCAGCGGCCGGCGAGCTCGCAGGCGGTCGCGATCGCCGCGGCATGGTCGCACTGGGCATCCAGCGCCACCACCACGCGGCGGACCGCGAACGACGCCGGTGCCGCGTCAGTCGTCCCGGCGGTCATGGCGCCCCCTTCCGCGATAGGCCGCCCCGCGCGCGGGCTGGCGCATCTCCGCCGCCCGCTCGGCGAAGCGGGCGAGCCGCCGCTGGACGGCATGGTTGACGGTCCCGGCCGGCCAGTTGCCGCCGGCATCGGGCTCGCCCGCCGGCACTCCGGTCAGGATCTCGATCCCCTCGTCGACCGAGGATACCGCCCAGACATGGAAGCGGCCCTCGGCGACCGCGGCCGCCACGTCGGGCCGCACCATCAGGTTCTTGACGTTGGTCGCGGGGATCATCACCCCCTGCTCCCCGGTCAGGCCGCGCGCGGCGCAGACGTCGAAGAAGCCCTCCACCTTCTCGTTCACCCCGCCGATCGGCTGCACCTGCCCGCGCTGGTCGACCGAGCCGGTGACCGCGATCGACTGGCGGATCGGGATGTCCGCGAGGGCGGAGAGCAGCGCGTAGAGCTCGGTCGAGGAGGCGCTGTCGCCGTCGACCCCGCCATAGGACTGCTCGAAGACCAGGGTGGCGCCCAGCGCCAGGGCCCGCGCCTGGCCGAAGCGGCTGCCGAGGAAGCCGGTCAGGATCATCACCCCCTTGGAATGGAGCGACCCGCCCAGCTTCGATTCCCGCTCGATGTCGACCACCTCGCCGCTGCCGAGGCGCACCCGGGCGGTGATGCGGCTCGGCAGGCCGAAGGCGAAGCCGCCGATGCTCTGCACCGCCAGGCCGTTGATCTGCCCGACCGCGCTGCCCGCGGTCTCGACCAGGAAGGTGCCGCGCCGCATCTCCTCCAGCGCGCGGGTATAGATGCGGTCGTCGCGGCGGCGCTGGGCGTCGATCGCGCGCTGCACCGCCTCGGCGTCGACGGTGGACGAGCCGGCCCGGCAGGCGTGCCAGTCCGCCTCCTGCATCAGGTCTTCCAGGATGCGCACGCGCAGCGACAGCCGCTCCGAATCGCCCGTCATGCGGGCGGAATGGTCGATCAGGCGGGCCATGCCGCCACGGTCGACCGGGCGGACCCCGGCGCGGATCGCGCTGGCGGCGATCAGCCGGGCATAGAGCCCGGTATTGCCGCCGTCGCGCGGCATGCGGTCGTCGAAGTCGGCCGCGACCTTGAACAGCCGGCCGAAGTCGGGATCGAGCTGGCTCAGGGCATAATAGAGATGGGGCGGGCCGATCAGGACCACCTTGACCGAGAGCGGGATCGGCTCCGGCTCCAGCAGCACGGTCGAGGTCATGGCCAGCATCGCCTCCAGCGACTCGAGCTTGACCCGGCGCGCGGCGAGCGCCCGCTTCAGGCTCTCCCAGGCGAAGCCGTTGGACAGCACCCGGTAGGCGTCGAGCACCAGGTAGCCGCCATTGGCCGCGTGCAGGGCGCCCGGCTTCATCAGGTTGAAATCGGTGATGAGGGCGCCGAAGCGGGCCTGGTGCTCGATGCGGCCGACCAGGGTCGGATGGGTCGGATGGTCCTCGTAGACGACCGGCGCGCCGGTGGCCCCGGTGTGGTCGACGAAGACGTTGACCTGGTAGCGCCGGCCGGTGCCGGCCTCGCCGCCGCCCGGGCCGCCGCCGGCCAGCATGCCCATCACCGCCTCCGGCCCCTGCTGCGGGCTGGGCAGGAACTCGTGGGCGTTCTCCATCAGGTCGCGCTCGACGGCGTCGAGATACTCCTGCACCTGGGTCAGGTCGAGGAAGCCCTTGCGCACCTCCTCGATCAGATGGGCGACGGCGAAGCGGGTGACGTCACGGGCGAGCTGGCGCACCAGTTCGCGGTGCTCGCGCTCCCATTCCGGCAGCTTGCGGACGATCCCCTCCAGTTCGCCCTGGAAGCGCTCGATCGCCCCCTTGAGCCGGTCCTGCTCTTCCTGCGGCAGGGCCTTGAACGCGTCGGGCGCCATCACCTCGCCGTCGCGGGCGGGAGCCAGCGCCAGGCCGTTGGGGGTGCGCACCAGCGCCACCCCCTCCTTCTGGGCGCGCTCCGACAGGTCGACGAAGGCCCGCTCCTGGCGCTGCTTGAACTGCTCGTCGACCACTTCGCGCCGCTGGCGATAATCGTCGCCCTCGAAGGCGGCCGGCAGGGCGGCGCGCAGCTCCTGCACCAGGCGGCGCATCGCGGCGGCGAGGGGCGCCGCCCGGCCGGCAGGCAGGCGGAGCGCCCGCGGCTGGCTCGGCTGCACGAAGTTGTGGACATAGGCCCAGTCCGGCGGCACCGCGTCGGCCGCCGCCTGGGCCGCCAGCAGGTGCTGGATCAGGGTGTGCTTGCCGGTGCCGGCCGGCCCCAGGACGAACAGGTTGTAGCCGTCCTGGCGCATGCCGATCGCGAACTCGATCGCCTCCACCGCCCGCTCCTGCCCGACCAGGCCGGTCAGCGGCTGGGCGTCGGCCGAGCTGTCGAAGGGAATCGCGGCGGGATCGGTGCGGGGATAGAGCTGGTCGGCGGTGAGCTTGGCCATGATCCTCGGGTCTCGGCTGGTTTCGCGGGCGGGCGTCAGGCGATCCGTTCCAGAACCGCGCGGGTGACCTCCGCCGTTCCATGCGGGCCGCCGATTTCGGCCGGAAAGGCCGCGCCGTCGGCGAAGGCCCGGTCGACGGCGGCGTCGAGCGCGCCGGCCGCCTCCACCAGCCGCTCCCGCCCGTGGCGGTGGCCGAGCCAGTCCAGCATCATCGCGGTCGACAGCAGCATGGCGGTCGGGTTGGCCAGCCCCCGGCCGGCGATGTCGGGGGCGCTGCCGTGGGCCGGCTGGAACAGGGCGTGCTCCAGCCCGATCTCGGCCGACGGCGCCAGCCCCATGCCGCCGACGATGCCGCCGCCGACGTCGGACAGGATGTCGGCGAACATGTTCTCCATCACCATGACGTCAAAGTCCCACGGTCGCCGCACGAGGTCGAGGGCGGCGGCGTCGACATAATGGTGGCCGGCGGCGATGTCGGGGAAGGCCCGGGCGCGTTCGTCGAAGATCCGGCGGAAGAAGGCCATCGAGACGAAGACGTTGGACTTGTCGACGCAGGTGACGAGGCCGGGCGAGCCCCTGGCCTTGCGCCGCCGGGCGAGGTCGAAGGCGAAGTCGAACAGCTTCTCCGAGGTGGCCCGGGTGATCACCAGCGTGTCGCGCGCCTCGCGATCCTCGATCACCACGCCCTTGCCGCGGGACGCGAACAGGCCCTCGGTCAGCTCGCGGATGATAACGAGGTCGATCTCCGGCGCGCGCGGATGGGCCAGCACGGCCGGGGTGTTGGGCAGGCGGCGGATCGGCCGGACCCCGGCGAACAGCTCAAAGTCGACGCGCATCTTGAGGTGGGGGGCGATCTCGGTGCCGTCGGGATAGCGCACGTCGGGCAGGCCCATGGAGCCGAACAGGATCGCATCGGCGTTGCGCGCCGCCTCCCATGCGCCCTGCGGCATCTCGCGCCCGGTCTCGCGCCAGTAGGCGGCGCCGCCCGGGTGCTCCTCGGCCGCCAGGCGGAACCCGAAGCGCTGCTCCAGCGTAGAGAGCACGGCCCGCGCGGCCCCCATCACCTCGGCCCCGATGCCGTCGCCCGGCAGCACGCAAATGTTGAGATCGCTCATCGCTGGCTTTCCTCCGACGGGGCTGGCCGGTGGCGCACAGCGCGCCGGGGCCCCTTGTATTCGTGCCACTATGCCGGTTCGATCCGGCCGAAGCGACTCGTCGCATTCCGGGAATCGTGCTACACGATTCCATGGATTTCCGCTCAGGTTCCGGTCAACGTCGGCCTTGAGCCCATTCTCCGAGGATATCTCGGTTCTTCCTGCCGACGAGGACCCGTGAACCGCTCCTGCCTTAGCCTGATCTGCGCCTCCGCCGTGGTGGTCGGCCTCCTGGGTTGCGCCTCGCCGCCGCAGGATCCCGACGAGCGTGCCCAGTGGGAAGAGGAGAACGATCCCCTCGAACCGCTCAACCGCGAGATCTTCGCGGTCAACCGCGTCATCGACGGGCTGCTGATCAAGCCCGCCGCCATGATCTATCGCGGCGTGGTGCCCGAGGAGGGGCGCACCGCGGTGCGCAACGTGCTCGGCAACCTGAAGGAGCCGGTCTACGCCGCCAACCACCTGCTGCAGGGCGACCTGGGCGGTGCCGGCGACGCGGTGGCGCGCTTCGCGGTCAACACCACGGTCGGCGTCGCCGGTATCATGCAGCCGTCGGCCGACATGGGCCTGCCGCGCCAGCCGAACGACTTCGGCAAGACCCTGCACCTGTGGGGCACCGGCGAGGGCCCGTACCTGGTGCTGCCGCTGCTGGGGCCATCGAACCCGCGCGACACCGCGGGCCTGGTCGCCGACATGCTGATGGACCCCTTCATGTGGGCCGCCAGCGCCAACGATCTGGAGTGGATCACCTATACCCGCACCGGCCTCGACGTGCTCGACAAGCGGGCCCAGGTGATCGACACGCTGGACGAGATCGAGCGCAACTCGCTCGACTTCTACGCCCAGATCCGCACGCTCAGCCGCCAGCGGCGGCAGGAGGAGCTGCGCCGCGCGGCGGAGCGCGCAGCGGCGGTGCCGGTGCAGATCGAGCGCGCGTCCGCGGCGGCCGCGCCCGGCCCGTCGGACCATGCCTCCTTGCTGGAGCGGGTCTCGCTGGCCGAGCGCCGCTGAGGATCGCCCCGGCCATGCCTCCGCCCTGGCGACAGGGCGGAGGGTCTCTGCTATCCTCGTTCGCATGATTACCGATCAGGCGCCCCCCGGCCGCGCGACGGATGCCCCGGTGCTGGACATCGTCCTGGCGGAGCCGCGCGGCTTCTGCGCCGGCGTCGAGCGGGCCATCGAGATCGTCGAGCGGGCGATCGCCAAGTACGGCGCGCCGGTCTATGTCCGGCACGAGATCGTCCATAACCGCCATGTCGTCCAGGATCTGCGCGCCAGGGGCGCGGTGTTCGTGGCCGAGCTGGACGAGGTGCCGCCCGGCGCCATCACCATCTTCAGCGCCCACGGCGTCGCCCGGACGGTGGAGGATGCCGCCGGCGCGCGGTCCCTGCACGTGATCGACGCCACCTGCCCGCTCGTCACCCGCGTCCACCTGGGCGGGCAGCGCTATGTCCGCCAGGGGCGGGAGGTGGTGTTGATCGGCCATGCCGGCCACCCCGAGGTGGTCGGCACGCTGGGCCAGATCCCGGGCCGGGTCCACCTGGTGGAAACCGCCGCCGACGTGGCCCGGATGGAGGTGGCGGAGGGGACGGCGCTGGCCTTCGTCACCCAGACGACGCTGGCCGTCGACGACACGCGGGAGGTCATCCAGGCCCTGCAGGCGCGCTTTCCCGACATCGTCGGCCCCGGCACCCGCGACATCTGCTACGCGACCCAGAACCGCCAGGAGGCCGTGCGCCTGCTGGCGGCGGAGACGGACCTGGTCCTGGTCGTGGGCTCGCCCAACAGCTCCAATTCCAACCGGCTGCGCGAGCTGGCCCAGGAGATGGGCCGGCCCGCCTACCTGATCGACGACGCCGACGGCATCGACCCGGCCTGGCTCGACGGCCGGCGCTCGGTCGGCATCACCGCGGGCGCATCGGCACCGGAGCATCTGGTGCAGGGCGTGATCGCCGCACTCGGCACCCTGCGCCCGACCCGCCTGCGCCGCCTGACCGGTGCCGTCGAGGACATGCATTTCCGCCTGCCGACGGAGCTGCTCGACACCCAGCCGGCCGCCTGATCGGCCGTCGGGACGGACTCGGGCAGGACACCCCCGGTCAGGGCCCGGGCGGCTCCAGCGCGGCGCTCATCACCCCGCGGCGACGCCAGGCCCAGGCCCAGGCGAAGATGCCGGCGGTGGCGCCGATGCCCATCGCCAGCTGCAGCCCGATCGCATCCGACAGCACCCCGATGGCGAGCGCCCCCGCCGCCGGCCCGCCGCGGAAGATGATGCCGTAGAGGCTGAGGACACGGCCGCGCATGCGCGCATCGACCGCGGTCTGGACCAGCGTCTGGGTGGCGACGCCGCTCGTCACCAGCCCCATGCCGGAGACGGCGAGGCAGGCTAGCCCCAGTTCGAAGCGGCCGCTCGCCACGAAGCACAGGGTGGAGACGGAGATGAGCAGCGTGCTCCACAGGGTGATCACCGTCAGCCCGCGCATGCCCTCGCGCCGCGCCAGCCACACGCCGGCGACGATCGCCCCGCCGCCGATCACCGAGGTCATCAGCGCCAGCCCGTCGGCGCCGCGGTCGAACACGTCGGCGGCGAAGCCCGGCAGCAGCTCGACGAACGGGCGCACGGTGATCGAGTTGATGGTCAGCAGCAGCAGCAGCGGGCCGACGCCCGGGTGGCGCGCGGTGTAGCGGATGCCGTCGGCCACCTCGCCCAGGATCGAGCGGCCATGGCCGGTCGCCTCCGGCCGCTCGGGCTTCGGCAGGCGGATCCGGGTCAGCGCCAGCAGGAAGGCGAGGAAGGTGATGGCGTTGGCGCCAAACACCGCCCCGGTGCCGCCGGAGACGATGAGCGCGCCCGCCAGCGCCGGCCCGACGAAGCGCGCCAGGTTGAAGACGATGGAATTGATCGCGACCGCCGTCGCCAGGTCCTGCCGCGGCACCAGGCTGGAGATGATGGCCAGGCGCGAGGGCTGGTTGAAGCCGATCACCACCCCGTTGATCAGCACCAGGACGAACAGCAGCGTCATGGTGATGGTGCCGGTCGCGGTCAGCGCGAACAGGGTCGCGGCCTGGCACATGGCCAGGGTCTGCGAGGTCCGGATGATGCGCAGCCGGTCGAAGCGATCGGCGATGGCGCCGCCGATCGGCCCGAAGAAGACCGAGGGGAACAGGTCGGCGAAGGCGACCAGGCCGAGCCAGGTGCCGGACTGCGTCAGCTCCCAGGTCAGCCAGCCGACCCCGATGCGCTGCATCCAGGTGCCGATGAGCGACACCGAGTTGCCGGCGACGTAGACGGCATAGTTCGGGTTCCGCAGGGCGCGGGCGATGAGGCCGATGCTGCTGATGGCGAAGCTTCCTGGCAGGATGGCCCGCCGGGGTGTCGAGAACGTCCCGTCCGGGCCTGGGCTCCGACTGGGACCCGGAACCGACACTACGGCGATCCGCCGCCGGGGAAAAGTGCCGTTGCACGCCACCGCGCCGCCCGGCCGGAAGTTCCGCCGAGCCTGCGGAGGCGAGATGCAGGCGCGTGGACGATCGCCGGACTGCATCCAGAGAAGAAGTCATTCGAAGAAACCGGGGCCCCCTCGCGCTCCGCGGCCGGGTCGATTACGGTCGCGGGGCAACAAGGCCCTGCCCGGTGTCCGACACAGATCTCCTCCCCACCCTGCGCCGCCTCGGCCTCGTCGCCGACGGCATCGAGCCCCGCCTGATCCCGCTGACCGGCGGGGTGTCGTCCGACATCTGGAAGGTGGAGGCGGGCGATGCCGTGTTCTGCGTCAAGCGGGCGCTGGCCAAGCTGAAGGTCGCCCAGGACTGGCGGGCACCGGTCGGCCGCAACGCCCACGAGGCGGACTGGATCCGCGCCGCCCGCGCGATCGTGCCCGGCGCAGCACCCCGCATCCTGGCCCAGGATGCCGAGGCCGGCCTCTTCGCCATGGAGTTCCTCGACCCCGGCCGCTGCCCCCTGTGGAAGGCCGAATTGCGCGACGGCCGGGCCGACCCCGCGGCCGCGGCGGCGGTCGGCACCACGCTGGCCCGGATCCACGCCGCGACCGCCGGCGACCCGGAGGTCGCCCGGCGCTTCGCCACCGACGCGATCTTCCACGCGATCCGCCTGGAGCCCTACCTGCTGGCGACGGCGCGCGCCCATCCCGACCTGGCGCCCGTGCTGGAGACCCTGGCCCGGCGGACCGCCGACACCCGGCTGGCCCTCGTCCATGGCGACGCCAGCCCGAAGAACATCCTGCTGGGGCCGGACGGCCCGGTCTTCCTCGACGCGGAATGCGCCTGGTACGGCGACCCCGCCTTCGACATCGCCTTCTGCCTCAACCACCTGCTGCTGAAATGCCTGTGGACCCCGGCCGCGACGCCGGGTTTCCTCGCCGCCTTCGACCGGCTTGCCGGCAGCTGGCTGGAGGGCGTGGCCTGGGAGCCGGTCGAGGCCGCGGAGATGCGGGCGGCGACGCTGCTGCCGGCCCTGTTCCTCGCCCGGGTCGACGGCAAGTCCCCGGTCGAGTACCTGACCGGCGAGGGCGACCGGGCGCGGGTGCGCCGCGTCGCCCGCCGCCTGCTGCAATCCCCCGTCGATCGCCTGGCCGCCGTCCGCGCGGCATGGGAAGCGGAGTTGAACCATGCCTGATTCCACCATCCGCCATGTCCATGCCCGCCGGGTGTGGGATTCCCGCGGCCGCCCGACCGTCGAGGCCGAGGTGACCACGGCCGGCGGCGCGGTCGGCCGCGCCATCGCCCCGGCCGGCGCGTCGACCGGCTCCGGCGAGGCGGTCGACCGGCGCGACGGCGGCACGGCCTTCGGCGGGCTCGACGTGCGGGGCGCGCTGGCCGCGATCCGCGACGAGATCGCCCCCGCCATCGCCGGCATGGACGCGGCCGGCCAGGCCGCGCTCGATGCCCGCCTGATCGAGCTGGACGGCACCGCGAACAAGGCGCGGCTCGGCGGCAACGCGACCATCGCCGTCTCCATGGCGGCCGCCCACGCCACCGCCGCCGCGCACGGCCTGCCCCTGTGGCGCTGGCTGGCCGGGGATGGCGCGGACGGCCCGGTCGTGATGCCCCTGCCGGAGATCCAGATCTTCGGCGGCGGCGCCCATGCCGACGCCCGGGTCGACCTGCAGGACTTCATGGTGGTCTGTCCGGGGGCGGAGAACTTCGCCCAGGCGCTCGACTGGACGGCCGAGGTCTATCGCGCGGCGGGCGCCCTGATGGCGGCAGCCGGCAAGCGCCAGGGGGTGGCGGACGAGGGCGGCTGGTGGCCGGTCTTCGCCGACAACGAGGAGGCAATCGCGACGCTGGCACTCGCCATCGAGCGGGCGGGCTTCCGCGCCGGCGAGCAGGTGGCGATCGCGCTCGACGTCGCCGCCACCCAGTTCGGCCGCGACGGCGCCTACCGCCTGCGCCTGGACGAGCGCGACTACGACCGCGGCGAATGGGCCGAGCGGGTCGCCGGCTGGGTCGCCCGCCACCCGATCGTCTCGGTCGAAGACCCGATGGCCGAGGACGACCCGGCCGGCATGGCCCAGGTGACGGCGGCGATCGGCGACCGGGCGCTGGTGGTGGGCGACGACTTCCTGGTCACCAGCGCCGCCCGCATCGAGGCCGCCGCGCGCGACCGCGCCTGCACCGCCGCCCTCATCAAGCCGAACCAGGCCGGCACCCTGACCGAGACCAGGGCCGCGCTGGATGCCGCGCGCGCGGCCGGGATGCGCACCATCGTCTCGGCCCGGTCCGGCGAGACCGAGGACGTGACCGTCGTCCATCTCGCCGTCGGCTGGCAGGCCGACCAGCTCAAGGTCGGCTCCTTCGCCCGCTCCGAGCGGATGGCGAAATGGAACGAGGCGCTGCGCATCGAGGAGGGGCTGGGCGAACGCGCCCGCTTCCGCGCGGGCCAGATCTTCCCGGGGCAGGGCCGGCCATGAGCGCGAACCTGCTGCACGACCTGGGCCGCATCCTGGCCGCGCTCGACGCGCGCGGCCGGCTGGTCCGCGTCCGCTCCGAGGTCGATCCGGTGCACGAGTTGGCCGGCATCGCGGCGCGCTTCGAGGGTGGGCCGCGCGCGGTCCTGTTCGAGCGGGTGAAGGGCCATCGCTGGCCGGTGATGACGGGCCTCTACTGGTCGCGCGAGCTGCTGGCGGACCTGCTCGGCCGGGACGAGAAGGCCCTGCCGCAGCATGTCTCCAACTGCATCCGCGCCTGGCAGCAGCGGCCGGTCGACCCGGTGGTGGTGGCGAGCGGGCCGGTGCTGGAGGTGACCGAGGCCGCGGTCGACCTGGCCGCCCTGCCGATCCCGACCCATGCCGAGAAGGACGGCGGGGCCTATTTCGACGCCGCGGTGGTGATCGCACGCGATCCCGACACCGGCGTGCGCAACGCCTCCATCCAGCGCTTCCTGGTCACCGGGCCCGACACGATGACCATCAACATCGATTCCGGCCGGCACCTGGAGCTGTACCTGGAGAAGGCGCGGGCGCGCGGCGAATCGCTGTTCTTCACGCTCAACTGCGGCGTCGGGCCCGGCCTGCACTTCGCCGCCGCCACCCCGGCGGAGGCCGCCCCGGCGGATACCGACGAACTCGGCATCGCCAGCGAGTTCCACGGCGCGCCGCTGGAGCTGGTGCCGGGCACCTGCTCGCCGGTCGAGATGGTGGCCCATGCGATGATCGCGCTGGAATGCGAGATGATCCCGGGCGAGCTGGCCGACGAGGGCCCGTTCGCGGAAGTCACCGGCTACTACGCGCGCCGCGCCCCGCGCCCGGTCGTCCATGTCCGGCGCATCCATCGCCGCCGCGAGCCGGTCTTCCAGACCATCCTGTCCGGCAAGGAGGTGTGGAATTCGGTCGGGCTGCTGGGCGAGGCCAACGTGCTGGCCCTGCTGCAGCGCCAGGTTCCGGGCGTGGCCGACGTCTATTTCACCCATGGCGGCTGCGGCTTCTACCACGCCGTGGTCGCGCTCCGGCAAAAGCGCGCCGGCTGGGGCAAGCAGGCGATCATGGCGGCCTTCGCCGCCTTCCCGCCGCTGAAGATGGTGACGGTGGTGGACGACGACGTCGACATCCGCAATGCCGGCGACGTCGAATGGGCGATGGCGACCCGGATGGACCCGGCGACCGGCATCCTCGTCATCGACCGGGTCTTCGGCCATGGGCTCAACCCCGGCTTCCCCGACTATATCGGCAGCAAGGTCGGCTTCGACGCCCTGCGCCCCTTCCCCTTCCGCTACGAGCACGACCGGGCCTTCTTCGCCGCGGCCGACCCGGCGGCCCACGACATCGCGATTCCGGAGATCCGGCCGGCGGAGGCCGCCGGCGGCGAGCCCGCATGAGCGGGGCCCGCCCGCACCCCCCGGGCACGGTCCCCGAGCCCAGTCCTGGTTCGGGGAAGCCGTCGCCCGTCATGCGGCGTGCACGCCGGACGCGGCCGCCATGGCCAACGCCACGCAGACTACATCCTGCCGCGGCCCGAAGGCGCAACCCGGCAAGTACGACCGCCGCGGTCGGGCTCGTTCCCTGATCGCCCCGCCAAACGCATTGCCCGCCATGTCGATCGACCCGCAGTCCTGGTACGGCGAGGCCATTGTCCGGAACGCCGCCCGTCATCCGGATCGCCCGGCGATCGTCAGCGCATCCCACACCGTGTCCTTCCGGGGCTTCCAGCGGTCGATCGAGCAGATCGCGACCTCGATGCTGGCGCATGGCTGCCGCCCGGGCGAACCGGTCGCGCTGGGGCTCGGGCGGCAGCCGATCGACCTGGTCCTGCTCTTCGCGGCGCACCGGCTCGGCGTTCCCGTCCTGGTGATCGGCAACGACGAGCCCCCGGACCTGACCCGGCCGATGATCGCGGCGGCTGGTGCCGCGCGCGTCCTGTCCACCGCCGCCGCGCCGCCGCCGCGCCGCCTGGGCGTGCCCGCATTCCGCATCGACGAATCGTGGCTGCGCGTCGCGGTGCGCGGCCTGCCGCCGCCACCGGGGCCACGGGACGTCTGCTACCTGTTGCGTTCGTCCGGAACCACCCAGGGGGTGCCCAAGCTGGTGGAGATGACCCATGCCGGGCAGTCGGCGCGCCACGCCGGGACCCAGACGCGACTCGTGCTCGGTCCCGCCGACCGGTTCCTGGCGATCTTCTCGTTCCATCTGGGGTACGGCCGGGGTGCCGCGCAGCGGAGCCTGATGAGCGGCGGGGGCGTGGTCATCCCGCCGCCGCTCCAGTCTCCCGCCCACATGGCCGAACTCGTCCGGCAGCTGGGCGCGACCTGGGCGGCGCTGACCCCGGCCTACCTGCTCGGCCTGATGGCCGCCGACTGGGGCCCTGGCCGGCTGCTGCCCGGATTGCGCATCGTCGTCGGCACCGGCACCCTGTCACCCGCGGCCCGGCGCGCCGCCATGGCGCGGCTGTCGAGCGAGATCCACGTCATGTACGGGGTCAACGAGGTGGGCGTGCTGACGTTGGCAACCCCGGACGAGCTGCGCGCCAACCCCGAGACCGCCGGCCGGCCGGACCCGCAGACCGAACTGCGGGTGGTGGACGAGCACGACCGGCCGCTGCCGCCCGGCGCCATCGGCATCGTCCGCTTCCGGCACGCGCTCTATCCGTCCGGATACCTGCGCGCCACCCCCGACGCGACCAGCCGGTTCGAGGGCGGGTGGTTCTATCCGGGGGATGTCGGCCTCATCGACGCGAGCGGGCAGCTTTTCCTCAAGGGCCGGGTGGACGACCTCATCAATGTCAGCGGCGCCAAGGTCTATCCGGCGGACATCGAGAACTGCCTGTCGCTCCACCCCGCGGTGTCGGAGGTGGCGGTGGTGGCCGTACCGCACCCGCATACCGGCACCCTGCCGGTCGCCTGCGTCGTGTTGGGCCAGCCGGCCACGCTGGGCGAACTCGCCCGGTTCTGCCAGCGACGGCTCGGCGCCGAGCGGAGCCCGCGCCGCATCGTGGTCATGCCCGACCTGCCGAAGACGGAACTCGGCAAGTTCGACCGACGCGCCCTGCGCGAACGGCTGCGGGACTAGGCCGGAGGGTCGGTGTCGAGTCGCCGGGCGAAGGCCCGCTCCAGCTGGCCGATGGTCTGCCGGTCGACCCCAAGGTCGGCGAAGAACGCCCGCCAGCCCCGCAGCCGGGCGACCATTGCCTCGACCAGCGTGCGGGCGGATTCCTCAGCCAGTCCGAATTCCCCGCACTGGCTCAGGCAGTTCGACAGGCTCGCAGTCGTGCCATGTCGTCCGACGGATATCGCCTGGACCGGATCCATGTCTGGCTGGGGCACCACGTCGAAGGCTGGCGTAAGCCGCCATCCGGCACCGGGCCGGTGGATCAGCGCGTGGTTCTTCAGATGGTCGTCCCGGTTGCCGACGAGCACATTGAAGACCATGCGCCGGAAGAGCTCGATCCGGTCACCCAAATGGGCGGCGGAATGCCGGCGGAGGAAGCCGGCGATTTCACGATAGGAGCCCAGCAACGAGGTCTCATCGAGGTCCAGCGCGCTCAGGGCGCTCAGATAGTGCCCAGTGGGATGGAACGGGGGGCCGGGCGCCCGGTCGAACCGCTTGACGAGCACGGCTCGGCGTGGACCCGCGTCGGCGATCCGGGTCTCCGCGACATCGAGCCCGCAATGCGCGGCCAGCCGCATTGCCGCATGCTCGGCCGCGCACTGATCGAAATCGTCCGTGCGACGCTGGAACTTGGCGATCCATAGATGGCCATCGTGGTGGACGGTCGCCTTCGGCCTGGCACCGCCCATGCTGAGACCGGCGCGGAACAGCTGCTCCCAGGGCGGGTTCGCCGGCTCGCCCCGCTCAAGTCGCTCGAAGGCGTCCGCAAGCCGCGACAGATCGTTTGCCGAGGCCGCATCGGTTCGGATCGATCCCAGCTCGGGCGTCTCGGAAAATGCCAGGCAGCCGACGCGGTCATCGCCGGTCGCCAGCAGCCATTCCGGCCCGTTCGCCGGCAAGGGATCCGGTGCCCGGAGGGTCGCGAGGATGCGACGCCCCCAGCGATCCGGCGTCGAGTCCGCCAGGAACCCGAGTTCGGTGCTCGACGAGAGTTCAATCGTCCCCCCGCCCAGGGGCACCTTCGTCGGGTGCATCGCAAAGGCCTGGCCGTGCTCGTTCCGCAGCCACGAGCCGGCGTAGTCGAACACGCCCAACCTGCCCCGCGATATCGGCAGCACCATGTACCGGCCGACGATCCGGCTCGTCCCGTCGGTGAACCGCGCGTGGACGAACACCCTAGAGACGGTCAAGGTCGTCTTCCCGTCGGCGCCGCGCGCGCTTGGGGACGCGGCTCGCTTCCAGTGCCGCGGCAATGCGATCGCTCTGCGGGCTGACCGCCTCCCGGACCGGCTGCAACAGGTCCAGCACCCACAGGGCGGTCGCGAACGTGCCGAGTGCCACCCCCGGGTCGCCGCGCTCCAGTTTCTGCAAGGTCCGCAGGGAGATGCCGATGCGATCAGCCAGTTCGCGGGCGGTCTGCCGGCGTCGCAGGCGCGCCAGGCGGACGCCCTGGCCGATATCGGCCAGTGCCGCGACGACCTCCTCGGGAGGCGGGAGCTTTCCCATTCCTGCATTCATGGCAGGATAGTGCCACTTATCCCAGGAGAAGCGGCAATATTCTTACCCGCTTGCCAGAAGTGCCCTGGCCTGGGCCAGGCACGCCTCGCGATCGGCGGCATAGTCGCCCGCGGCCCACCAGGCGGCGACGGTCGCCAGCGCCTGGGCCATCTGCGGCCCGCGGGCGAGGCCCAGGCCGACGAGGTCGCGGCCCTTCAAGGGAAAGACCGGCCGCTCCGTGACCGCCGCCGCGGCCACGATGTCCCGCACCGTTCCGTCCCGGTCGAGCCCGGCGGCAGCGGCCAGCAGGGCCCGGTCGCGCAGAGGCTCGGCGCCCAGCGCGTGCAGGCGATCGCGCAGGGCGCGGCCGCCCTGCGGCAGGTCGGCCGGGGTCCACGGCCCGGCCATCGCGACCAGCCGCCCGGTTTCCTGGCGCGACAGGCGCAGTCGGCGGGCGGCATCGACGGCCGCCGGCTCGCCGCCCTCGACCAGGGCCGCCAGGCGGCGCAGCCAGTCGGCCGCCGGCTCGAGCGCGATCAGGCGGGCCGCACGCGCGAACGCCGTCGCCATCGGCAGGATCGGCGGCAGGATGCCGTCGTCGACGATCATCGCTAATACCGGGCGCGGGTCCGCCACGGACAGGATGCGCTCCACCTCGCCGCGCACCCGCTCCCCGGACAACGCCGGCAGCCGCCCCGCATGGCGCCGGCAGGCAGCCCGCGAGGGAGCGTCCAAGCCATGGATCCCAAGCCGCGCCAGCATCCGGTAGTAGCGCAGCAGGCGCAGGACATCCTCGTGGATACGCTGGTCCGGGTCGCCCACGAATCGCACCCGCCGCAGCACCAGATCGTCGAGGCCCCCGGCCGGATCGTAGAAGGTGCCGTCGCCGTCGGCAAAGAGGGCATTGATCGTGAAGTCGCGGCGGCGCGCATCCTCGGCCCAGTCGTCGGTATAGGCGATGCGGGCGTGGCGCCCGTCGGTCTCCACGTCCCGGCGCAGGGTGGTGATCTCGAAATGCCGGCCGCCCACGACCGCGGTGACGGTGCCGTGGGCGAGGCCGGTCGGGATGACCCGGATGCCGTCGGCCACCAGCCGGCCCATCACCCGCTCCGGGTCCAGGTCGGTGGCGAGGTCGATGTCGGAGATCGGCCGGCCGAGCAGCGCGTCGCGCACCATGCCGCCGACGAAGCGCGCCCGCCCGCCGCCGCCGGCCACGGCCGCCATCACCCGCCGGGTCGCCGACGCGGTCATCCAGGGCTGCGGCAGCAGGCAGCCGCGGGCTTCCATGCCCCCGTCCGTCAGCGCACCCCGCCCGGCACCACTGCGCCGTCGCGCAGGGCCGGCGGGCGATGGTCGGACCAGGGCGCCGTCCCGCTGCTGAACCCGAAATAGAGCATGCTGACGGCGGCGAGCGCCGCCCCGGCCAGCAGCAGCGCCATCCAGGGAACGCGCACCGCCAGGCTCACCTCGCCGTCGGCCCGCGCCCGCTCGCGCCGCCGCCCGAGGACGAGCCAGGCCGTGTAGATCAGGGCCGGCAGCAGCAGCGGCAGGACGGTCGTCAGGAGGATGCGGATCACGGCGCCGACAGCACCTCCGCCAGGTTCACCAGCATTCCGGCGGTCGCCCCCCAGATGTATCGGTTCTCGAACGGCAGGACGTAGAAGTGCCGCTCCACCCCCTGGCGGACATGCATCTCGCGGCGATGATTGGCCGGGTCGAGGATGAACGAGAGCGGCACTTCGAACACGTCGGCCACCTCGAACGGGTCGGGCCGGATCTCGAAGGGCGGGCGGACGAAGCCCACCACCGGCACCACCTCGAAGCCGGTCCCGACGACGTAATGGTCGAGACGTCCGACCAGGTCGACCACTGCCCGGTCGAGCCCCACTTCCTCCGCCGCCTCGCGCAGCGCGCAGGCCTCGGGATCGGTGTCGCAGGGGTCGACCCGGCCGCCCGGGAAGCTGATCTGGCCGGCATGGTCGTGCAGGTGGGCGGTCCGCTGGGTCAGCAGGATGGTGAAGCCATCCGGCCGTTCGACCAGAGGCACCAGGACGGCAGCCGGCGTCAGCTTGGTGGGCAGGACGACGCCGGGGTTGAGGTCATGGTCGCCGCGGGGGCCGGCATAGGCCCAGCCGCGCCGCACCGGCGGCTCGGCCGCACCCGCGCGGACCGGCGGGAAACGAGCGGTGACGAAGCGCCGGTCGATCGCCGGCGCCAGGCCGCTCACGGCTCCAGCCGCCCCAGCGTGAAGAACTTCCCGCCGCTCCATACGCCCAGCTCCCGTCCACCGTCGACGTCTCGTTCCTCCCCCAGCTCCACGAGGTCGTAGAACACCGGGCGCGCGATCAGCGCTTCGAGGCCGTCTCGCACCAACACATAGGGGCTGGGCTCGCCCGTGTCAGGATCCAGCCGGACCCGTATTGCATGGTCCGGGCCGGCGGTCACAGTTTGGTCAAGATTGGTCGTGAAAGTCAGCGCCTGTTCCCGCCCGCCGCCGGCCACCTGCATGGCCACGGCGACGAACGGGGCATCGTCGACCTCGATCCGGCCGCGTTCGACCGGGGTGACGAGCCAGAAGCCGCCGTCGGCGTCCCGGCGCAGCACGGTGGCGAACAGCTTGACCAGGGGCAGGCGCCCGATCGGCGAACCCCGATAGTACCAGGTGCCGTCGCGCGCGATGCGGATGCCGAAATCCCCGCACTCCTCTTCCGGGCCAATGGTGGTCGGGCCAATGGTGGTAGGGCCAATGGTGGTAGGGCCGGCCTTCACGCCGATTTGTCGCGCGAGCATCTCGGCATCCTTATTGCTCGTGCTAGATTCATGATGGGCCTTTCCGGAATTGGGCCTGCTGGAGCGATCGTCCGGCGTTCGCGCGCTCATGCTGCTCTCCCGCGGTGGACGGTTTGCCGCCCGCCGCCGTTTCGAGGACCCCCGTTTCGAGGAGACGACGCACCGTGACCGTCACCACCGTCCTCGCCGAACCCAACACCCCGGCCCTCGTCGCCGAGGTCGATGCCCTCGGACAACGTCTGTCGATGGTGCAGGAGCGCATTCATCGCATCATTTTCGGGCAGCAGGAGGTGGTGGATCAAGCGCTCATCACGCTGCTGGCCGGCGGCCACTGCCTGCTGATCGGCGTTCCCGGCCTGGCCAAGACCCGGCTGGTGGAGACGCTCGGCACCGTGCTCGGCCTGGACGACAAGCGCGTGCAGTGCACCCCCGACCTGATGCCGGCCGACATCATCGGCTCGGAAGTCCTGGAAGAGGGCGAGGACGGCCGCCGCAGCTTCCGCTTCATCGAAGGCCCGGTCTTCGGCCAGCTGCTGATGGCCGACGAGATCAACCGCGCCAGCCCGCGCACCCAGTCCGCGCTGCTGCAGGCGATGCAGGAGGGCCGCGTGTCGGTCGCCGGCCGCTACCACCCGCTGCCGCGCCCCTTCCACGTGCTGGCAACCCAGAACCCGCTGGAGCAGGAGGGTACCTACCCCCTGCCGGAAGCCCAGCTCGACCGCTTCCTGCTGCAGATCGACGTGACCTATCCCGACCTGGAGGCCGAGCGGCGGATGCTGGTCGCCACCACCGGCGTCGAGCAGGAGGTGGCGGCCGAGGTGATGTCGCCCGACGACCTGCTGGCGGCCCAGCGCCTGGTGCGCCGCATCCCGGTCGGCGAGAGCGTGCTGGAGGCGATCCTGACCCTGGTCCGCGCCGGCCGGCCCGACAGCTCGGACATCGAGGAGGTCCGCCGCCACGTCGCCTGGGGCCCCGGCCCGCGCGCCAGCCAGGCCCTGATGCTGGCAGCCCGCGCCCGCGCCGTGCTCGACGGCCGCCTCAGCCCCTCGATCGACGACATCGTGGCGCTGGCCCAGCCGATCCTGCGTCACCGCATGGCGCTCAGCTTCGCCGCCCGCGCCGACGGCATCACCGTGGGCGACATCATCGACCGCCTGCTCCGGCCGCTGCGGTAGCCGGCGGCAACCCGGGAGCCCGCCCCGCGATGACGACGGCCGAAACCCTCCGCCTGCGCCATCGCGCCGAGCAGGCCGCCTCGCGCATGCCGCCCCTGCAGGTGGCCGCCGAGCGGGTCGCGGCCACCATCGTGCAGGGCGTGCACGGCCGCCGCCGCGTCGGCCAGGGCGACGCCTTCTGGCAGTATCGCCACTACGAACCCGGCGATTCGGCGACCCAGATCGACTGGCGCCAGTCCGCCCGCGGCCAGCGCCTGTTCGTGCGCCAGAACGAATGGGAGGCGGCCCAGAGCGTGTGGCTGTGGCGGGATGCCTCCAGCTCCATGCAATGGCGCAGCGCCGACGGCCTGCCGACCAAGCTCGACCGGGCCGAGCTGCTGCTGGTCGCGCTCGCCTCCCTGCTGGCCCGGGCCGGCGAACGGGTCGCCCTGCTGGGCGGCGGCCAGCGTCCGGTCGCCGGCCGCTTCGCGGTCGAGCGGATCACCGAGCAGGTCGCCGGCCGCAAGCAGTCCCTGGACAGCCTGCCGGTCGTCGAGCCGCTGCCGCGCCATGCCCGCACCGTCCTGATGGGCGACTTCCTGGCCCCGCTGGCCGATGTCGACGCGATCGTGCGGCGGTTCGCCGGGGCCGGCCTGCGCGGCCACCTGCTGCAGGTGGTGGACCCGGCCGAGGCCAGCCTGCCCTTCACCGGCCGGGTCCGCTTCGAGGGCATGGAGGCCGAAGGGCAGCTGCTGCTGTCGCGGGTCGAGACCGTGCGCGACGCCTATGTCGCGCGGATGCGCGACCACGCCGCCGGCCTCGGCGACATCGCGCGCGCGGCCGGCTGGACCCACATCGTCCACCATACCGACCAGCCGCCCCAGGCGGCGCTGCTCGCCCTCTTCACCGCCTTGACGCAACGCGTGGGGCCCTAGCCGATGCTGTCCCTCGGCACCTTCGCCTTCGCCGCCCCCTGGGCGCTGCTCGGCCTGGCATCGCTGCCGGTGCTGTGGTGGCTGCTGCGGGTGACGCCGCCCGCCCCGCGCCGCCTCGCCTTCCCGCCGATCCGCCTGCTGCTCGACCTCCGGCCCAAGGAGGAGACGCCGGCCAAGACGCCCCTGTGGCTGATCCTGCTGCGCATGCTGCTGGCGGCGCTGGCCATCCTGGCGCTGGCCCAGCCGCTGCTCAATCCCAGCGCCGGGCTCGGCGGCAGCGGGCCGCTGGCGCTGGTGGTCGACGACGGCTGGGCCGCCGCCCGCCACTGGCGCGAGCGCCAGGCCGCGATGGCGGACGCGATCGACCGTGCCGAGCGCACCGGGCGGCGCGTGCTGCTGCTGACCACCGCCCCCCTGCCGGGCGGCGAGCCAGCCCGCCCGCCCGAGCCGATGCGCGCCGCCGATGCTCGGCTGCTGGCCCAGACCCTGGTGCCCCGCCCCTGGCCGGCCGACCGCCTGGCCACGGCCGAGCGCGTCGCCCAGCTGCGCCTGGAGGGATCGGCCAACGTCGTCTGGCTGGCCGACGGCCTGGCCGGGCCGGGCGCGGCCGAGCTCGGCGACCGGCTGCAGCGCCTGGGCGGGCTGCAGGTCTATCTCGACGAGCCGGGCGGCCTGTCGCGCCTGGTCCTGCCGCCGCGCACGGAAGCCGGCGAGATGCTGGTGCCGGTACGCCGGGCGACCGAGGGCGGGGAAGAGCGCCTCTTCGTCCGCGCGACCGCCGAGGATGGCCGGGTGCTCGCCCGCGAGGCGGCGACCCTGGCGCCCGGCCGGCGGAGCGCGGAGGTCCGGCTGCAACTGCCGCTGGAGTTGCGCAACCGCATCCACCGGGTGGAGATCGAGGGCGAGAACAGCGTCGGCGGCACGGTCCTGGTCGACGAGCGCTGGCGCCGCCGGCCGGTCGGGATCGCGTTTGCCGGGACGCTCGACGCCAGCCAGCCCCTGCTCAGCGACCTGCACTACCTGCAGCGCGCCCTGCAACCCTTCGCCGAGGTGCGCATCGGCCCCGTGGCCGAGCTGCTGCGCCGCGAGCTGGCGGTGCTGGCCCTGCCGGACAGCGCCATGCCGACCCCGGAAGACCAGCAGCGGCTGCAGCGCTGGATGGAAGAGGGCGGCATCGTCCTGCGCTTCGCCGGCCCCAACCTCGCCCAGAACCCCGATTCCATGGTGCCGGTCACCCTGCGCCGCGGCGACCGGCAGCTGGGCGGCGCGCTGTCCTGGTCCCGGCCGGCGCCGCTTGCCGAGTTCGACCCGACCAGCCCCTTCGCCGGCCTGCCGGTGCCGCAGGACGTGACGGTCGCCCGCCAGGTGCTGGCCGAGCCCGCCATCGACCTCAACCAGAAGAGCTGGGCCAAGCTCGCCGACGGCACGCCGATCGTCACCGGCGAGAAGCGCGGCCGCGGCTGGCTGGCGCTGGTCCACACGACCGCGAATACCGAATGGTCGAACCTCGCCATCTCGGGCCTGTTCGTGGAGATGATGCAGCGGGTGGTTTCGATGAGCGAGGGCGTCACCTCGGCCAGTGCGGACATGGCGATGCCGCCGCTGGAGCTGCTGGACGGCTTCGGCCGGCCGCACACCGGGTCGGCCACCGCCACGCCGATCCCGGCCGGCGCGTTCTCCACCACGGTGGCCGGGCCGCGCCACCCGCCCGGCTTCTACGGTACCCAGCAGTCGCGCCGCGCCCTCAACCTGACCCAGTCGGTGACCGAGCTGGCACCCCTGGACGGGTTGCCCGCCGGGGCGCAGGTCGTGCGCTTCGGCGGCGCCGGCGAGATCGCGCTCCGGCCCTGGCTGCTGGTCGCAGCCTTCCTGCTGGCCCTGGTCGACCTGGTCGTCGGCTTCGCGCTGCGCGGCCTGCTGCGGCCGCGGCGACTGCGCCCGGCCGCGGCCGCAGCCGCCCTGCTCCTGCTGCTGACGGTGCCGCACGGGGCGGAGGCGCAGCAGGCCGCCAACGACGCGTTCGCCTTGCGCGCCACCACCGAGACGCGCCTTGCCTCGGTGCGCACCGGCAATGCCGCGGTCGATGCCACCAGCCGCTCGGGCCTGGCCGGCCTCAGCACCATTCTTTCCCGCCGCACCTCGATCGAGGCGGCGGAGCCGATGGAAGTCGACCTGGAGCGCGACGACATCGCCTTCTTCCCCCTGCTCTACTGGCCGGTGACCGGCGAGCAGCCGGCCCTGTCGCCGCAGGCGGTGACCAAGCTCAACACCTATCTGCGCAACGGCGGGACGATCCTCTTCGACACCCAGGACCAGGGCGTGGGCGCGGCCTCGTCGATCACCGGCGGCGGCATGCGGCGCCTGCGCCAGCTGGCCCAGGGCCTGCAGATCGGCACGCTGGCGCCGGTGCCGCCCGACCACGTCCTGACCAAGGCCTTCTACCTGATGCAGGACTTCCCCGGCCGCTATGCCGGCGGCCAGGTCTGGGTCGAGCAGCTCGACGACCGGGTCAATGACGGGGTCGCCTCGGTCGTCATCGGCAGCAACGACTGGGCCGGGGCCTGGGCGGTCGATGCCGGCGGGCGCGGCACCCACGCCATCGTGCCGGGCGGCGAGCGGCAGCGCGAGATGGCCTATCGCTTCGGGGTCAACCTCGTCATGTACGCGCTGACCGGCAACTACAAGGCCGACCAGGTGCATGTACCGGCGATCCTGGAGCGGCTCGGCCAATGACGCGGTATTCGACATGACCCAATGGACCGTGGCGTTCACCCCGCTGGTGCCCTGGTGGGCGATCGCGGCCCTGGCCGGGCTGGCCCTGCCGCTGCTGGCCTTCGGCCTGTTCCGGCGGGCCCGCGGCGTCGCCTGGCGGACGGCGGCCTTCGCCGTCATCCTGGGCGCGCTCGCCAACCCCGCCCTGGTCGAGGAGGACCGCGAGCCGCAGCGCGACGTGGCCGTGATGGTGATCGACGAATCGCCCAGCCAGCAGATCGGCGACCGCATGGCGCGCGCCGAGGCCGCCCAGCGCGCCATCGCCGAGCGGGCGCGGGCCATCCCCGGGCTCGACCTGCGCATCGTGCGTTCGGGCGCCCCGGCCGACGATGCCGACCCGGCGGCCGACGAGGGCACGCGCCTGTTCGGCGCGCTGGCCCAGGCGGTGTCCGACGTGCCGCGCCAGCGCCTCGCCGGCGCCGTCCTGATCACCGACGGGCAGGTCCACGACGTGCCCGACGACCCCACCCACCCTCTGTTCGGGATGCCGATCCACACCGTGCTGACCGGCGAGCGCGAGGAGGGCGACCGGCGCCTGGTCATCGAGCAGACGCCGAGCTTCGGCCTGGTCGGCAGGACGGTGCGGGTCGTGCTGCGGGTGGAGGACCTGCCGGGCCCGGCCGGCGGCCAGGCGCGGATCGTCGTGCGCAAGGACGGCGGCCAGCCGCAGGCGCACCTGGTCCCGCTCGGCACCGCGCACGGCATCGACCTGACGCTCGACCATGGCGGCCCGACCGTGTTCGAGATCACCGCCGACCCCGGCACGCGCGAGCTGACGCTCGACAACAACCGCGCCTCCTTCGTCGTCAACGGCGTGCGCGACCGGCTGCGGGTGCTGCTGGTGTCGGGCGAGCCGCACCCGGGCGAGCGCACCTGGCGCAACATCCTGAAGTCCGACCCCTCGGTCGACCTCGTCCACTTCACCATCCTGCGCCCGCCCGAGAAGCAGGACGGCACGCCCGTGCGCGAGCTGTCGCTGATCGCCTTCCCGATCCGCGAGCTGTTCGACATCAAGGTCAACGAGTTCGACCTGATCATCTTCGACCGCTACCGGCGGCGCGGGATCCTGCCGCAGCTCTATCTCGAGAACATCGCCAACTTCGTGCGCCGCGGCGGCGGCCTGCTGGAGGCGGGCGGCCCGGTCAACAACTCCGCCCTCAGCCTGAGCCGGACCCCGCTCGGCCAGGTGCTGCCGGGCGAGCCGACCGGCATCGTCCACGAGCTGGGCTACCGGCCGCGGGTGACGCCGATGGGCGACCGCCACCCGGTCACCGCCGAGCTGCCCGGCAACGAGGGCGGCGAGCCGCGCTGGGGCCGTTGGTTCCGCCAGTCGGCGATGCAGGCGCGCAGCGGCAACGTGCTGATGAGCGGCGTCGGCAGCGACCCGCTGCTGATCCTGGACCGGGTCGGCGAGGGCCGCGTCGCCCAGGTGTCGAGCGACCATATCTGGCTATGGGCGCGCGGCTTCGAGGGCGGCGGCCCGCAGGCCGAGCTGCTGCGCCGGCTCGCCTACTGGCTGATGAAGGAACCGGACCTGGAGGAGCAGGACCTGCGCGCCCGCATCGAGGGCCGCCGGCTGGTGATCGAGCGCAAGAGCCTCGACCCCAAGGATTCCCCCGTCCAGATCTCGCCCCCCTCCGGCCCCCCGCGCACCGTGCGGCTGGAGGATGTGGGCGGCGGCCGCCAGACCGTCAGCGTGCCGATCCGCGAGAGCGGCCTCTACACCATCACCGACGGCGAGCGCACCGCGCTGGCGGCCGCGGGCGCCCTCAACCCCAAGGAGCTGACCGACGTCCGCAGCCTGCCCGACCGGCTGCAGCCGGTGGCCGACGCGACCGGCGGCGGCATGTTCCACATCGCCCGCGACGGCATTCCCGAGCCGCGCCGCATCCGCTCCGGCCGCACGTTTGCGGGAAGCGACTGGTTCGGCTTCCGCGCCAACGCCGACTATGTGGTGACCGGCATCCGCGATGCGGCGCTGCTGCCGGCGATCATCGTCATGGCCCTGGCGCTGGGCGCGCTGATGCTGGCCTGGCGGCGCGAGGGGCGGTAGCGGCGGCCGCCCTTCAGGACGGCCGCCCGGCTCGCCGCCGCCAGATCGGCGGGTAGTCGACGACGATGCCGTCGGCATCGGCAGTGATCACCGCCTCGAAACCGGTGCCGAGCCCGCGGTAGCGGAAGCGGCCCTCGCCGAGGCGGGTATAGTCCTGCTCGGCCGGGGCCACGTTCAGGGCCGGCAGCCCGACATAGACGACCCGGATCGGCGCCGGCACGCCCGGCACCAGGGCCAGCCGGCGCAGCGGCATGGCGTTGGTGAAGGGCGTGCCGGCGATGTCGATGTCGAAGGCGCCGTCGAGATCGGACCGCGCCACGCCGTCGACCGACCAGCGCTCGCCGGTCCGCGCGATCGACAGGGTGCGGGCCGGCCCGCCGCGGTCGAGCGCCAGCTCGGCCGAGCGGGTCCGCCAGTCCGGCCCGAGCCGGATCGCGTAGCGCAGGCGGACGACGTCGCCCCCGCCCGTGTCGATGACGACGACCCCGTCGGCATCGACCCGGTCGGAGCCGGCGGAGAGAACGAGATGCTCCAGCCCCATCGGGCCGGTACGCTCCCAGACGATCTCGCGGTTCATCCGCCTGGCCCTTCCCCCGTCAGCCTTCCGTGCCGCAATAGGCCTCCACCCGGTAGCCGTCCGGGTCGATGGCGAAGGCGGCATAGTAGTTCTCGGAATAGTCCGCCCGCACCCCCGGCAGGCCATTGTCCTGGCCGCCGGCGGCAAGCCCGGCCGCATGGAAGCGGTCGACGCTCGGGCGATCCGGGGCCGCGAAGCAGAAATGCAGGCCGGAGCGCATGTCCGCCGGCACCGGATGGTCGGTCTGCGAGATCCACAGCACCACCCGGTCGGCGCCGTAGCCGAGCGAATCCGCCCCTTCGGACAGGCAACGGTAGCCGAGCGGCGCCAGCGCCGCGTCGTAGAAGCGCCGGGTGCGGGCGATGTCGCGGACGCCGATCGAGAAATGGTCGAGCATGGGTTCCTCCGTTGTCGAACGGCGCCAGCCTAAAGCCCGCCAACTGACAGCCCCATGTCAGGTATGGCTGCATCCGTGCAGGAAAATATTGCGCCGCCGCACCAAGGCTTGTCAGCTATCGCGGATGACCCGGATCGAGCGCGCCTTCGCCATCCTGCTGCTGCTGAGCGACGGCGGCACCGTCACCGCGGCCACCCTGGCGGAGCGCTTCGAGGTCTCCGTGCGGACCATCTATCGCGATGTCGAGATGCTGGGGGCGACCGGCGTGCCGCTCTATGCGGAGCGGGGGGCCGCCGGCGGCTACCGGCTGCTGGAGGGCTATTTCCTGCCGCCGGTCGCCTTCACCCGCGAAGAGGCCGTCGCCAGCCTGCTGGCGCTGGCGCTGGCGCGCGGCCTGAAGGTCCCGCCCTTCCCGGCCGCGCTCGACGCGGCGGAGCGCAAGCTGGCCGCCGCCCTGCCCGCCCGCCTGCGCCCGCTGGCCGCCGAGACGCGCCGGCTGGTCGGGTTCGAGCGCGCGGCCGACGACCTGTTCCATCCGGAGCCGGATGCCGGCAACGCGCCGGGCCCGGCCGCGGCCAAGGCGGTCGAAGTCTTCATGGCCGCCATCCTCGACCGGGTGCTGGTCCGGCTCACCTACCATTCCCCCTATCAGGCGCACCCGGCGCCGGAGATCGAGGCCGAGCCCGAAGGGGTGATCTGGGATCGCGACCGCTGGTACCTGATCGGCCGGCGCGAGGACCGGCGCCAGCGCTTCTGGCGCGCCGACCGGGTGGTGGCGATCGCCGCCACCGGCTTCCGCTACCGCGGCGACGGCGGGTTCGACGTGCGCCGCCACCTGGGCCGCGCCTGGCTCGCCGACGCGATGGGCCAATGGGCGCGATCCAGCCCGGTCGCCATCCGCATGCGCCCGGACCAGGCCCGCCGCCTGCAGGCCGACTGGCTCTACCGCTTCGCCGGCTTCGCCGCCGACGGCGACAGCATCGTCATGACCTATGGCGAAGTCGATCCGGGCCTGGTGCTGGAACTGGTGCGCTGGCTCGGCCCTGGGGCGGAGTTGCTGCGGCCGGTCGCATGGCGCCCGCGGATCGCGGCCGAACTGGCGGCAATGGCCGATGCTTATCGCTGATGCGAGCGGCCTCCGGCCCGGGCGGGCCGCGGCGCAGGACGGCCGCCAGCACCTCCGTCATCGGCGCGGCCCGGGCGTGCCCCAGGGCGGCGTCCGCCAGGGCCCGCCGCCGCGGCTCGTCGGCCAGGAGCTTCAGGCATTCCAGCGCCAGGCGCTCGTAAGGGGCGGTCGCGATCGCCCGCTCCAGCCACGGCGCCACCTCGGTCGTCGGGTTGCGTTCGGACACCACCGCCTTGCCGTTCGCCACCAGGTAGAGGACCCGCACGATCTCCAGGATATGCGAGTTCATGGAGTGGATGTTGAGGACGATCTTGGACCGGGCGATCAGGGCATCCCGCTCCTCGCCGAACTTCCCTTGGACGATCATGCAGCGGCAATGGCGCTGCAGGAGCTCCAGCACCGGCCGGCGGCGCGGGGTGATCAAGCCGACGAAGAGCACGTCGATGTCCGGCTCCGGCGCGTTGCGGATCCGGTTCAAGGGTTCCGCGAACCCCAGCGGCACCCATCGCGCCGCCAGCGGCACCCCGTGCCGCGCCAGATAGTGCATGTTGCCGATGCTGTAGTCCCACCATTCGACATCGCGGACGGTCCGGCATCGCTCGACATATGCGAGCCCACCCTCCATGCCTGCCAGCTGCTCCATGTTGTAGAGGATGCTGCCCGGCGGCAGGGTCGCGAACTCGTCGATCGACAGGTCGTTGACCGCCAGCACGATGTTGCGGCGATCGGGCAACAGGACGCCGGTGCGGACGTCATGGCCGAGCTCGGCCAGGGCGCTGGCCAGAGCCTCGGCGATCTCGATGAAAATCCTTGCGCCCCGTGCGATGGAAACCGTGAACCGCATGCGCTCCATCAGTTGACCTCGTCACGGCACCGCGATCGGCACCACGCTGACCTGCCCGCCACGCACCTCGACCGGCGTCGCAGCGACCAGACCCCCATCTACCCGCACGCCGGCCACATATCGGCCGGCAAACAGGACGAACCTCGCCGGATTGTCTGCCAATGCCGCCGCGAAGCGCCCGTCCTTCTGCAATTCTACATAGGGAAACGGCTGCCGGCCAACAGCGAAGCGGCCGGCCACGGTGACCTCGACCGTGCCGATCTCGGCCACCAGCTTCTGCTCCACCGTCTCGCCGCCGCGGATCTCCACGGCGTGGTCCTCGAACGCGCCGGTGGTGAGCTGGACCCGGATGGTGTAGCGCCCGGGCGGCGCCTGGAACCGGGCCCGGTCCTCGTTGAGCGCGCCGATCAGCCGCTCGCCCTCGCGCAGCTGTACCTGCGGCCCGCGCGGGATCGGCCGGCCGTCGGCGGCGACGAGCGCCACGACGATGGTGCCGCTGCCGATATCGATCGTCCGCCGGACCAGTTCGCCCCGCGCCAGCGCCACCTCGACCGGGGCGGAGACGGGGCCGTTGGCGAGCTGCGCCGTGACCCGGTAGCGGCCGGGCGCCAGCTGGTAGCGGACCGGGTTGCCGGTCAGGGCGAGCCCCGCATGGGTGCCGCCGTCGATGGTGACGCGCGCGGCCTCGGTCGGGCGGCGGCCGGATTCGGTGACGTTCACTTCCAGGGTCGCCAGGTCGGGGCCGGCCGTGGCCGCACCCAGCGCCGCCTGCAGCCCGTCGCGGTCGCGGGCGTCGAAATAGCGGCCGCCCGTGCGCTCGGTCACGCATTGCAGCGAGGCCCGCTCTTCCGGACGCAGGTCGAAGCCGACGATGTCCACCGTCAGGTCCACCCCGGCCTGGGCCAGCGCGTCGGCCGCCGCGCAGACATCGCCGCCACACTCCTCCTTGCCGTCCGTCACCAGGATGATCCGGCCCCGGCGGCCGCCGAAGGCGGGAATGGCATCGGTCAGGGCACGCGCGATCGGCGTCTCGCCGCGCGCCGTCAGCCCGCCGACCAGTGCCTGGAGCCGCGCCGCCTCGGCCCGGTCGATGGCGCCGATCGGCCGCACCTGCTCGATGTCGGAACAGTCGCGCGGCCGGCGATGGCCATAGAGCGTCATGCCGACCGGCCGGCCCGCCGGCCAGGCCCCCAGCAGGTCGCGCACCACCCCCTTGGCGACGGCGATCTTGGGAGCGGTCCCGGCCGGACGGTTCATCGAACCCGATGCGTCCAGGATCAGCAGGACGGGGGTCTCGGCCGCCGTCGGCGATGCAGGCTGGGCTGCGGCCGGAACGGCCGCCGCGAACGAGAGCAGGAGCGTGAGATACCGCAACATCAGGCGCATCGACCGATCCCCCCTTTTGACCCTGCCTGTCCGTCGTCCACCGCTGATCGGTGGTTCATTCTCGCATTGAACACTCTTAAGAGACAATTCGGTGCATGATGGCCAGATTATGCTAAGCGTCGTTTCGCGCCATATTCCGCCTCAACGCGGTGGGCAGTCCATCGCCAACAGGAGGTGCACCATGATCGAACGCCGTCCCTTCGCCTCGCTCGGCCGCTTCCGCAACGACTGGCTCAATGCGCGGCATCATTTCTCCTTCGGGGAGTATTTCGACCGCTCCCGCATGAATGTCGGCGCGCTCAGGGTGTGGAACGACGACGAGATCCAGCCCGGCACCGGCTTCCCGCCCCACCCCCACCGCGACATGGAGATCATCACCTATGTCCGGCAGGGCGCGATCACCCATGAGGACAGCCTCGGCAACCGCGGCCGGACGGAGGCGGGCGACGTGCAGGTGATGTCGGCCGGCACCGGCATCCGCCATGCCGAGTTCAACCAGGAGGACGAGGCGACCACGATCTTCCAGATCTGGATCGAGCCGGCAGCCCGTGGCGTCGCCCCGCGCTGGGCCGCCAGGCCCTTCCCCAAGGGCGACCGCGCCGGCCTGTGGGTCACGCTCGCCTCCGGCCGGCCGGGCGACGAGGACGCGCTGCCGATCCACCAGGACGCGGCCGTGCTCGGCGCCACGGTGCTGGCCGGGCAGACCCTGGACTACACCGTGGCGGCCGGCCGCCATGCCTACCTGGTGGCGCCCAGCGGCCGGTTCACGGTCGACGGCGAGGCGATCGACGCCCGCGACGGGGTGGTCCTGGTCGACGTGCCTTGAGGGGCTAGCGGCGGAGCAGCCCCGGCAGCAGTTCGAGCGGGTTGCGCTGCTGCTGCGGGGGTTGGCCCGGCCGGTCCGGCTGCCCCTGCGGCAGCAGCCCCGGCAGCAGCTGTTGCAGGCCGCCCCGCCCGACGCGCTGGGCGAGGTAGGTCTGCAGGGCGTTGGTGTCGAAGATCTTGCGCGGCTCGTCGATCGACCCTTCCAGCCGCACCCCGACCGGCACCGACTCCGGCTTGGTCGCGATCCGCGCCTCGACCCTGGTATCGGTGGTCCAGGCCGGCAGGCTGGTGACGGTGGTGCCGGTGGCGCCGAAGCCGGCGGCCGACAGCTTCACGTCGTCGCTGCGGATCACCCCCTTGTCGATCCGGTAGCTGGCGGTGAGCGACGAGAACGGGGTATCGCCCTCCTTCCCCAGTTCCTGCACCAGGCCCAGGATGTTCGGCAGCTTGGTCAGGTCGGTGGTCTGCAGCGAGCCGGCGACCGCCGACAGGTTGAGGCCGCGCAGCACGCCGTCGCGCACGTCGAGGTCGCCCCGGCCGGCCAGGGCCGACACCAGGTCGAAGACGCTGCGCCCGGTCGTCTCCACGCTCAGGTTCGCCTGCGCGCGGCCGCCGACCAGCCGCACGGCGCGCCCGGTATCGATCGCCTGGCCGAGATTGACGTTCTGCGCCTTCATCTCGAAGCGTGCGCTGGGCACGCCCCTGGCCACCAGCCGGCCGGTGACCTCTGCCGTGCCGCCATAGACCTGGCCCGCGAAGCGGGCGAGCGTCAGGGTTCCATCTGCCAGGGTCACGGCGATGTCCGGCCGCGACACCAGCCACCGCCCCTGCTGGAAGCTGGCGGCGCGCAGCTTGACGTCGGCGTCGGCCGACAGGAGCGCCGACAGGTCGAGCGGCGCCTTCGACCAGCGTTCGGCCGGCCGGGCCGGCGCCGGGCGCTGGGCGGGCGCCGGGCGCGCCTGGGCCAGCATCACCCCGGGCAGCAGCCGCGCGGGCGAGGTGTCCGGCGCCAGGCCGGCGCGCTCCTCGACCGGCAGGAAGGCATCGACCGACAGCTCGCCGCCGGTCAGGTCCGCGACCAGCCGCGGGCGCGGCCCACCCGTCTCGATCCGCACCGGGCCCTCCAGGCGGGCCGGCCCGGCGGCGAGCGAGAAGCCGTCGAGGAAGAGCGTCGACCCGTCGGCCCGGGTGCGCGCCGCCAGCCGGAAGGGCCCGATGTCGCCGCCGCGCGGCCGGTAGCCGGGGGACAGCTGCGACAGCAGCCGCCCGGTCGAGGGATGGCCGGCATCGATCGCGAGCGCCACCCCCGGCAGGCCGCGCGGCGGCTCGACCGTGCCCGTCACCTTGGCCTGCCCGTCGCCCAGGCGGGCGGCCAGATCGACGGCCAGCCGGGCGGCGTTGCCGGTGACCTTGCCGCCCAGCGAGAAGGGCTGCTGCGCCTGCGCCGGGGCGGCGACCCCGCCCTGGCTCAACACCTGGCCCAGGTCGCGGCCGCCCGCCTCCAGCGACAGGTCGACGGTGGCGGCCGGGCCCAGGTCGCGCACCGTGCCGGCGATCCTGGCCGAGGCCCCGGCATAGTCGCCGACCGACGCCTGGCGCAGCGTCACCGCCCCGCCCTGGTAGGTGCCGGCCAGCACCACGTCGCGCGCGGCCTTGCCATAGGCGATCAGCTGACCGACGCGCAGATCGAGGTCGAGGTCGACGCCCGGGTCCGCCATCGCGGCCGGGGCCTTCGCATCCGGCGCCGGTGCGCCCGCCGGGGGCGCCGCTCGCGGGGCGGGACGGCGCAGATAGGCATCGAGATCGAGCCGGTCGACCGCCAGCCGGGCGCCGACGCCGAGGCGGGCCGCGCCCGGGCCCGCCAGCCGCAGGCTCGCCCCGCCGGTCGCCTTCGCCCCGTCGAGCGCCAGCGCCAGTTCCGTGACCTCGACCATGGCGGGGGTCGCCTTGACCCGCGCCTGGAGGGTGCCACGGCCGAGACGGTCGGCCGAGACGCCCGCGGGCGCCACCCGGTATGCGGCCAGCAGCGTGCGCAGACTGCGGGCATCGGCCTGCACCCGGCCGTCGAAGCTGGGCTGGCCCTGGACCGCGGACAGGGTGCCGGAGACGGCGACGGTGGTGGGCCCGGGCAATTCGGCCGCTGCCCGCTCGACCGTCACCTTGCCGTCAGCGAGACGGGCGACCAGCCTGGCGTTGCGCACCTGCTGCCCCTGGGCCACCACGGTTTCGGCCGCCAGCTCGATCCGCGCGGCGATGCCGGCCGGCAGGGCGAACCCGCCGGCCGCCGGTGCGGGCGTCGGCGCGGGGTCCGGGGCCTTCCCGGCCGACGTCGGCACCGGGCCGGCGAGCGCCCGCCACTTGTCGATGTCGACGCGCGGGGTCGACAGCACCGCGGCAATGGCCGTCCGCCCGCTGCGGTCCGGGGCGGCCTCGATGCGCCCGGCGAAGCTGGTGTCGTCGATACGCACCGACAGCGGATCCGCCTTGAAGCGGTCGCCTTCGGCGACGAAGGTCACGTCGGCCGTGATCGGCCGCGCCGGGCCGGCGGGTGCCCCGGCCAGGGCCGCGACCAGGCCCGCCAGGCTCTCCGCCTCGAGCTTGGCGGTGCCCTCGATGCGGCGGGCCGGCGCCTCCGGCCCGAGGCTGGCGGTCAGGACCAGGCCCGCCTTCGCCTCCTTCAGCAGCAGCGACACCCGCACCGGGGTGGTGCCGGTCGGTGCCAGGCGGGCAACGTCCGCGTCGATGGTGGCGGGCTTGCCGCGCACGACCATGTCGCCGGTCACCCGGAACGGCCCCTGCAGCGTCTCGGCCGAGGCTCGCACCTGGATCCGCTCGATCCGCTCCGTGCCGCCCCTGGCGTCGCGCCAGACGACGGTGCCGTTGTCGATGGTGACGTTGCCGAGCCGGATCGGCAGCCCGCCGCCGCTTGCGGCCGGCGTGGCCGCGCCGGGCGCCCCCGGCGTGGCGGCCGGGGCCGCGGCCGGCTTCATCGCCCAGTTGCCGCTGCCGTCGGGCAGGGTCTGCAGCTCGATCACCGGCTCGACCAGGGTGACCCGGGTCGTCTCCACCTGGCCCGACAGCAACGGGCCGAATGCGACGTCGACCTCCAGCGCCTTGAGGCTGGCCATCTCCGGCACCGCGGCGCCGGGCGCATTGGCGAAGCGCACGTCCTGCACGCGCAGCTGCGGGAACGGCAGGAGCGACAGGCGGATATCGCCGGCAATGGTCAGCTTGCGCCCGGTCGCCGCCTCCGCCTCGGCCTGGATGCGGTCCTTGTACCGGTTCCAGTCGATGAAGCCCGGCGCCAGCAGGGCCGCGGCCAGGAGCAGGACGACGACGGCGATCGCGCCGATCAGGACTTTGCGCATCGATTGCTCCCTTCGGGCTGCCGAGCCTTGCGCCACGGGGCGAGGGGCCCCGCCGGCCCGCCATTCCTGGAATCCGTGCATGCCGGATCGCCGGGGATTAATCTAGTCCCCAAGCGGCGGTCGACCAACCGGCGGCCGCGGGAGGGACCATGGGCGAAGTCGTCAACCTGAACCGGTTCCGCAAGCAGGCGGCCCGACGCCAGGCGGAGGCCGATGCCGCGGAGAATCGCGCGCGCTTCGGACGCACGAAGACCGAGCGCGCCAAGGACGCCGACGACGCCGACCGGTCGGGCCGGTCAATGGACGGTCGCAAGCTGGATCCGGGGAAGGACGAGCCGCCGCCGGGGGCGGCCGGCTAGCCGGCCGACGATCCGACGCCTGCCCCCTGCTCCGCCGCGGCCAGCGCGCGTACCGGGCGACCGGGCGCGCGCGCCAGCCTGGCCGCAGCGAGCGCCAGCGCCAGGCCGACGACAACCCCGCCCAGGTCGACCCCGGCCACGCCCCAGTAGCCGCGGGCCAGGCTGACGCCGAGATGGGTCGACGTGGTCAGTGCGTTCAGCACCGGCAGCAGCAGGAACAGTCCGGCAGCCAGCGCCAGCATCAGGGCCCAGGCCTGCCGGCCAGGGCGGACCATGGCCGCGGCGGCCAGCACGCCCCAGACGATGAAGAAGCCGTTCGCCTCCCATTGCGGGCGATCGGCCATGCCGACCGGCAGCAGCCGGTTGAGCCACAGGAACGCCGCGACCGCGACCGGCATGCCGCCGACGACCGCGAGGTTGAGCCGGTCGACGAGCCGGACGCCGAATCCGGGGCGACCGGCCCGCCCGGCCTTCTTGTGTTCCTTCACCGCCCACAGCAACAGGCCGCTGCCGACCATGATCGTCCCGGCGATGCCCGAGAGCAGCAGGAGGGCGCGGATCGGCCAGCCCCCGAAGCCGCCGAGATGCAGGCCGACCATGATGCCACGCGTCTCGGCGGCGGGCGGCGTGCCGGGCGTCGCCGACTGGAAGGCGCCGGTCACCCCGTCGAACTGCACGACGCGGCGGCTGGTGGACAGCCGCCCCTCGTCGTCGCGCAGGAGCTGGATGGTGGCGGCGGCATCGCCCGGATGGTTGACGACGATGCGCCCGACCCGCCCCTCGCCCCAGTGCCGCTCCGCCTCGGCGATCAGCGGCCGGATGTCGGCGACGAGGGGGGCGGGCCGGCCCGTCGCCTGGCCGGGCGGGGTGACGGCGAACACCTCCGCGTTGAACGCGGCGCGGTCGGCTCCGTAGCGCGCCTCGATGCCCCAGGGCATGTAGAGCAGCATCAGCGTGACGAGGCCGGTGTAGGTGATCACCAGGTGGAACGGCAGGGCCAGCACCGCCGTCGCGTTGTGGGCATCGAGCCAGGACCGCTGGCCCTTGCCGGGCCGGAAGGTGAAGAAGTCGGCGAAGATCCGTCGGTGGGTGATGATCCCGCTGACGATCGCCACCAGCATGAACATGGTGCAGAAGCCGACGATCCAGCGGCCCGCCACCGGCGCCATGTAATGGAGCTGGTAGTGGAAGCGGTAGAAGAATGCGCCGCCAAGGGTCTCGCGCGAGGCGAGGTCGCGCCCGGTATGGGAATCGAACGTGGCGGTGCGGAAGCCGCGCCCGCCGATGGTGGGCGAGCGCCAGAAGGCCGTCACGATCGGCTGGCGATCGTCGGGCAGGCCGATGCTCCACAGGGTCGCCCCCGGCGCCTGCTCCTGCATCCGGCGCATTGCCACCGTCGCCGCATCGGGGTTGGCGGTGGTGCCGTGCAGCTCGGGCCGCATCCACTGCGTGATCTCGGGCCGGACATAGCTCAGCGTGCCGGTCAGGAAGACCGCGAACAGCACCCAGCCGACCAGCAGCCCGGACCAGGTGTGCAGCCAGGCCATCGACTGGCGCAGGCCGCCCTTCATGCCGCACCCCCGCCGCCCGCCAGCCAGGCGATCGCCGCCAGCGCCGCGCCCGGGATGGCAAGCCCGATCCAGGCCCGGGTCGCGGTCGCCGCGGCGAAGACCCAGATGACCGCCCCGGCATAGACGGCGAAGCTGAGCAGCATGCCGGTCAGCACCGCCTCGGCGCGTGGGCCCGGCAGGGCAAGCGCCAGGCAGATGGCCGCCGCGGCGGCAACCGCATAGCCGCCGCCGATCGCGGCCACGACGCGGGACGCGATCATGACCCAGCGCCGGCGGCCGATCGAACGGAGAGGGGCACCGGCCTTGCCGACAAGGCGGGCGAACGTGGGCGACATGGCGAAGCGCGCTCCCGGAGAGAAGGGGGCGATGCGCGATCCCCCTACCTCCTAGACGATCGAGCGCGGCGGAATCCTCACCCTCCCGACGGGCCTGCGGCGAAATTTCCGCGCCGCCCGCCTGCCGTCGACCCTCACCGGCCCTGGCGCGCCTCGTCCTCGGGGGCGGCCACCGATTCCGTCACGAACTCGGCCGGCATGGTGATCTCGATCAGCTCCAGGTCGTCGGAGTGCTCCACCTCGACGTGGCGGATGCCGGGCGGCTGGTGGACGCAGGAGCCGGGCCGCAGCGTCACCTCGCCCTGGCCCTCGTAGCGGAAGGTGACCCAGCCCTTCAGGACATAGACCAGTTGGAAGCCCAGGGCATGGCGGTGCCAGCCGCCGGCCGCGTGATGGCCGGACCGGGCCCGGATGACGTGGGCCTGGAACTGGCCGTCAGTCGCGGCGGCGATGCCGAGGTCGCGATACTCGAAGAAGGGCCGCAGCCCGTCGGTGGCGAAGCCGCTGGTGTCCGCATGACTGACCGAGAAGCGCATGGTCCCCTCCCCCGGATCTGGTGCCGTGTTCTTCAGGCCGAGACGATCTTGCCCGGGTTCATGATGTTGTCCGGGTCGAGCGCCTTCTTCAGCATGCGCATGACGCTGACCGCCTCGCCATGCTCGGCCGTCAGGAAGTTCATCTTGCCGTAGCCGATGCCGTGCTCGCCGGTGCAGGTGCCGCCCATGGCGAGCGCCCGGTGCACCATCCGGTCGTTCAGCGCCTGGGCGCGGGCGATCTCCTCGGGGTCGTTCGGGTCGATGATGAAGGCGAGGTGGAAGTTGCCGTCGCCGACATGGCCGACGATCGGCGCCAGCAGCCGGCTCTCGACGATGTCCTTCTTGGTCTCGAGGATGCATTCGGCCAGGCGCGAGATCGGCACGCAGACGTCGGTCGCCCAGCCCTTGGCCCCGGGCCGGAGAGAGATCGCCGCGTAGTAGGCGGTGTGCCGGGCGGCCCACAGGCGCGAGCGGTCCTCGGGCTTGGTCGCCCACTGGAAGTCGGCCGCACCATGCTCGGCGGCGATCGCCTTGACCATCTCCGACTGCTCGGCCACCCCGGCCTCGGTGCCGTGGAACTCGCAGAAGAGGGTCGGCTGCAGCGGGTAGTCGAGCTTGGAGTAGCGGTTGATCGCATCCATCTGCACCTCGTCCAGCAGCTCGATGCGGGCGATCGGGATGCCGGACTGGATGGTGAGGATGGTGGTGTCGACCGCGCCCGCAAGCGTCGGGAAGGAACAGACCGCCGCCGCCATCGCCTCCGGCACGCCGTAGAGGCGCAGGGTGACCTCGGTGATGACGCCAAGCGTGCCCTCCGAGCCGACGAACAGGCGCGTCAGGTCGTAGCCCGCGGCCGACTTGCGGGCGCGGCCGCCGGTGCGGATGACCCGGCCGTCGGCCAGGACGACGGTCAGCCCCAGCACGTTCTCGCGCATGGTGCCGTAGCGCACGGCGTTGGTGCCGGAGGCGCGGGTGGCGGCCATGCCGCCCAGCGAGGCGTCGGCGCCGGGGTCGATCGGGAAGAAGAGGCCGGTGTCGCGCAGGTGCTCGTTCAGCTGCTTGCGGGTGACGCCGGCCTGCACCGTGCAGTCGAGGTCGGCGGTGGAGACGCGCAGCACCTCCTTCATCTGGCCGACATCGAGACAGATGCCGCCATGCAGGGCCGCGACGTGGCCTTCCAGCGAGGTGCCGGTGCCGAACGGGATGACCGGCACCCCGGCCGCCGCGCACGCCTTGACGATCTGGCTCACCTCCTCGGTCGAGTGAGCGAAGGCGACCGCGTCGGGCGGGGCGGTGACGTGGTAGGATTCGTCCCGCCCATGCTGTTCGCGCACCGCCTGCGCCGTCGACAGCCGGTCGCCCAGCAGCTGGCGCAGATGGTCGAGCAGCGCCTCGGTGGGCGGGCTGCGGCGCGCGGCGACGGCGGCGGACATGGGCAAGGTCTCCGGTAGTCAGGGTCGCCGGAAGGTAGGCCCGACCGCCACCGGCCGCAAGCCGGCGGCCCTACGCCGTCCGGTCCGCCTGCCCGTCTGCCTGCCAGTCGGCCCGCCAGTCTGCCCGGTCGAGCGCGTAGTAGACGACCTCGTGGCCCTTGAAGACCGTGTCGCGGCGCCAGGTCAGCCCCAGCCGCTCCATCACCCCGCGCGAGGCGAGGTTGTCGTGCAGCGTGATCGCCATGATGCGATCGAGGCCGAGCGTATCGAAGCCGAAGCGGAGCGCCGCCCGGCCGGCTTCGACGCCGATGCCCTGGCGGCGGACCCGCTCGGTCAGGGTGTAGAGCACCTCCGTCTCGCCGTCGAACTCCGGCAGGCGGCGCAGGCCGTGATGGCCGAGCAGGTCGCCGGTCCGCCGGTCGACGACCGCCCAGGGGCCGTAGCCGGTCGTGGCCCACTCGTCCTGGAAATGGCGCAGGGACCGCTCGGCGATGACGGCCGCGGGCTCGTCGGGCGAGCGCAGCCAGCCGCGCACCGACGCCTCGTCGCGGATGCGGATGTAATCGGGAAGGTCATCGAGGGTGAAGGGTCGGAGCGTCAGCCGCTCCGTGGTCACGATGGTCATGGCTTGGGTCGCTCCGAAGGCCAGGCGACGATCCTCTGTTCGACCGCATCCTCCGCCACGTCCTTCTCCGAGACGATGCGGCCGCGGGCGGAGATGCCCGCGGCATGCACCGTCTCCGGGTCGCCCGAGACCAGCGGGTGCCACCAGTAGAGGTCCCGGCCCTCCGCCACCAGGCGATAGGCACAGGTCGGCGGCACCCATCGCAGGCGACGGATGTTGCGCGGCGTCAGCTTGATGCAGTCCTTGACGATCGACTGGCGCGTCGCATAGCTCGAACAGCGGCAGGATTCCAGGTCCAGGAGCCGGCAGGCGACATCGGTGAAGAGATACCGGTCCTCCTCGGGCTCGTAGAACTTCAGCAGGCAGCAGCGGCCGCAGCCGTCGCACAGCGATTCCCACTCCGCCGGGGTCATCTGGCCCAGTCGCTTGGTCTTCCAGAAGGGCTCGGTTTCGGGCTGGGGCGCGTCCGGGATGGCGGGAAGGCTCATGGGCCGCACCGTCTTCGCCGGCACGGCCCATGTCAACCGCCGGCTCAGAAGAGCCCCTTGCGGGGCATCGCGGCGCGATCCGGCCAAGAGTGGCTAGAGACCCAGGCGCCGGGCCAGGAAGTCGAGACGGTCCTGGCCCCAGAAGATCTCGCCGTCCACCACATAGGACGGGGCCCCGAAGACCCCCGCCTGCATCGCCCGCTCGGTGTCGGCGTCGAAGAGCGCCGCGATCGCCGGGTCCTGGGCACGCTCGCGCAGCCGCGGTCCGTCGAAGCCGAGCCTCGCCGCCACCCCGTCCAGCACGGCGGCATCGTTGATGTCGGCATCGTCGGCCCACAGCGCCGCCATGAAGCCGTGCGACAGGCGCATCGCCGCCGCGTGCCCCTCGCTTTCGCGCAACGCCAGCACCATGCCCACCCGCAGCCCCTCGGGCGAGGGGAACGCCTTGGGATGCAAGGTGATCGGCACGCCCAGATGATCGCGCCAGCGGCCGAGCTCGACCAGGCGATAGGCCTGGCGCTGCGGCGCGCGCTTGGGCAGCGGCAGGCCGCCCGACTGGGGAAAGATGCGGCCGAAATCGACCGGGCGGACATGCACCTCGGCCCCGGCGCGCGCGGCGATGTCCGCGAAGCGGGCGGAGCCGAGATAGGCCCAGGGCGAATTGTGGGACATGTAGTAGTCGATGAGCATGGTGCCGTTCCCCTCCCTGATGCCGGCAGCCAAGCCGCCGTCCTTGGAGGCGACCTTAGGGTTCGGCTGGGCGGTTCGTCGATGCTAGAGTAGTCGACCGGCCGGTGGATCGGGGAGACGGTCCCGTCCCGCCCGCAAAAATGCCGTCCGGGGGATGACCGGTCATGGACCTGACGACGCTCGGTTACGCTCTCCTGTTCGGCTTCTCGGTCTTCACCGCCGACAGCGTCATCTATGCCGACTCCTACAGCGTGCGGGTCGAGGTGCACGAGGACGTGCAGCGGTCCGGCTACACCCGCCAGTATGTCGAGAACTACTTCGCCTTCGAGATGAAACGGATCTTCCGCCACGAGTCGGTGGTGAAGAGCGTGGCGGTGCGGGCGGCGGGCGAGCCGTCGGTCACCTCCGCCCTGGCGGAGCCGCTGGGGGCGGACAAGCTGCGCTCGGCCCTGCAGAACCTCTTCCAGGTCGATCCGCTCAGCCTCGAGATCTACCTGCTGCCGTCGGGCGACGGCATTCGCTCGGTCGGGTTCGGCAGCCGCCCGAGCGGCGCCTTCTTCGAGTTCCACGCCCGCGCCGACGGCCGCCCGGCGCCCGAGTTCCTGGGCGACGTGGCGATGCGGGCGGCGCTGATGATCGACGAATACCACGCCCGCCTGGCCCAGGCCCGGCAGACCCAGGGCCCGGCCGGGGCATCGGGCGAAGGGCTGCGCCGGCTCCAGGCGGAACTGGCCGAGCGGGCGGCGAAGGCCGAGGGCACGCGCAGCCGCGACGACGCCGAGCTGACCCACCTGGAGGCGGTGCTGGCCTTCCGCACGGGCGACCTCGACCAGGCGGAGATGCTGCTGAAGCGCGCGCTCGCGCTCGATCCCACGATGGTCGCGGCCCAGACCAACCTGGCGCTGGTCAACCTGCTGCGCGGGCGCCACCTGCCCTCGCTGGCGCTCGCCCGCGAGGCGGAAAGCGCGCTGACCGGCAAGAGCGGGCTGCAGCCCAAGGCGCTGCGCATCCTGCGTGGCACGGTCTATGCCACCGCGGCCTTCAACGCCGAGGCGGTGCGGCAGCCGAAGCTGGCCGAGACCCTGTGGCAGCGCGCCTGCGCCGACCTGCCGCAGCTGGGCCACCTGCTGTCCGACCGCGAGGCGCCATGGCGCCCGGCCCGCTCGATCGCCGCCTGCTGGAAGGCGCGCGACCGCGACGTCCTGGCCGGATACGACAGCTACGCCTGGGAGCTCCTGGCGCTGGCGCCCCTGCCGACCCAGCCGGCGCGCCCGGCCCGCTGAGAACAGCCCGCTGAGGCCGGCACGCCCGTCGCGGGGCCGGACGGTCCGGTCAGGGCATCGGGATCTGCGTCTGGGGGATCGGCTGGCCGCGGCGGAGCGCGTTCGCCGCCTCGATCAGGCGATAGAATTCGCGGTTGTCGAGCAGGTTCATCATCACCGCATTGTCGGAGAAGGCCGCCGCCCAGTATCCGGCGCCATGCTCGCTCGGGTCCCCGGCATAGGAGAAGCGGACGAACTCCACCATCGTCAGCGGCCGGACGACCTCGATGGCGGTGATGGTGTCGAGGAAGATGGAGGAATCGACCCGCGGGATGTGCAGCGGCAGCAGGTCCATGACGACATGCAGGAAGCCGACCCGGCGGATGTCGATGCGGTCGGGATAGAGCGCGATCAGCCCGCCCCAGCCATGCGCCTCCATGATCGCGTGGCCATCCGGCCGCTGCGGCCGCGGCCTGCCCCGCCATCGCAGACGCCGGGGCAGGCGCGGGCGGACCGGCCACCACACCTTGCGCCCCCGCCTCGGATCCTCGACCACCATGGCGGCGAGACTAGCACAGGGGCGGCAGCCGGCGGACAGTCGACAGGAGCGCCAGTCATGGTATAGATTTCGCTTGGATGGGGGCTTCTCGGGACCGGAATTCGACGCCCGGCATCCCGGCCTGCTGGGGGAATCGATGGACGGCAGCGTGGCGACGTCTTCGGATACCGGAAAGAAACGCTTTGCCGACCTGGTGCGCCTGCATGCCCAGAAGGCCAAGTTCATCACCCGCGAGCAGGAAATCAAGCTGCTCGAAGAGGGCTTGAACCGCTACGACATGAGCCTTGCGGACAGCCGCAACATCGTCCGCGGCGTCGCCGACGAGATGTCGGTGACCCTGGAGCGGGACGTCGATTCGGCGGCCACGGCCATCCTGCGCGGTTTTGCCTCCAAGCACCGCAACAAGATCCGCAAGGGCCAGTTCGAGCAGGCGGTCGCCTTCTACCGGCTCCAGGCCGAGAACGCGCTGAGCGAGACCGAGATCCGCCGGCGGGTGAAGGCGATCATGGAGAACCACGACTGGAAGCCGAAGCGGGCCGGGCTGCTGGTCCGTTCGCGCCGCTGGTACCGGTCGATCAAGCTGGACTGACGCGGCGCTGCCCCTGCTCTTCCGTACCCGGTCAGTGGCCCCGCGCGCGGTGCTCGCGGTGCAGGCGGAACCGCTGGAACAGCAGTCCCAGGGCGGCCACGATCCAGAAGCTGAACTGATGCAGCAGCCAGTAGCTGGCGCATACCGCATAGAGCGCCACGGACGCGGCCGTGACGATGATCAGCAGGCCGCAGAGCATGGCGCGCGCCGCCTCGGCCGGAGGCCAGACCCGGAACGGCAGCAGCATCGCCGCCAGAACGAGCAGGGCATGCAGCGAGATGACCACGCGCACCCACAAGGGGGCGTCGTAAGCGTGCAGATAGACCGCCGGCACCTGCTGCAGGTAGGGCGCCCACCGCGTCTCCAGCATCTCCAGGAAGCCGAGGTTCCAGGGACCGTCGATGGAGAAGATGCGGTCGGGGGCATAGACCTCGCCCCCCGGGGTCGCCCACAGGATGGCCGCCGGCAGCAGCAGCCCCGCGGACAGGGCGGAGCGCCGCATCACCGGCACCGCATGATACCAGCGCGGCTTGAGGGCCTCGACCAGCTCCGCCACCACGGTCACGGTCGCGATCGGGATGATGATCGCCGCAATGCAGGCGATCACGTCCATCAGGACGCCGTTGTTCATCGCCGGCCCCGGTGCATCGGGGGCGGGCGCCTGCCGGAATCCGTTCGCGGGCGGCCGATCATAGGGCGATCATAGGGCGATGTGCTGGAATCACGAGTCGAAGGCGATGGCAGGGCAGCATCCGCGCCGCCCGGCGGGCTGGCGACGGCTGACGGTGGCGCTGGCATGCGCCGCCGCGGTGCTGGCTGGCGCCGCGCCGGCGCGGGCGGCCGACGCCGCAACCGCCTGCCGCGCGCCGGCCGAGACGATCGCCGACTTCCGCCTCGCCGAGTCGGCGCGAATCGCGGCCGACCAGGCCCGCACCGAGCAGGTGGTGCACCGCGCGCTCGGAACCGGGGTGTCGCTGGCATTCAGCGGCGTCCGCCAGCGGGTGCCGATCTATGGCGACTGGGCCTATGGCTGGGTCGAGAGCTACGTCACCTCCTACCAGCTGGTGATCCGCGGGCTGCTGGCGGGGGTCGAGGCCGGCGCGGCCCCCTGGGATCCGGCGGTGCGCGCGGCGGTGATCGACGAGATGCGCCGTTTCGTCTTCGACCGCTTCGATGCGCTGGTGGTCCGGCCGGCCGAGCTGCCGCAGCGCCTGCAGGCGGAGTGGGAGGCCGCGGCGGCGATCGCGGAGATCGAGTGGCGCACCGCCCGGCTGCGTTCGCGGGCCGCGGTACGGCGGTTCCTGATCGAGCAGTGCGGCCTTGCCACGGACACGCAGCCGCCGGCCCCCGGGCCGGACTCGCACCGGATCGCCGACGCGCGCGACCAGGACGGCCTGCGCACCCGCGACGGGCTGCCGCTCGACGGGGCGAGCCCGATCCAGGCGCTCTACCGGCTGGAGGGCATCGGCCCCGCCGACACCATCTTCCTGCGCTCGACCCGGCCGTTCGGCGCCCGCCTGGCGATCCTGATGGCCCGCATATCCGAGGCCGGTTCCGCCTTCGCCCTGAGCAGCATGATCGGGGTCGGCTCGCTGACCGGGCCGACCTTCGGCTTCTTCAGCGCGCTCGGCGCAGTGTGGACGCTGGACTGGGCGATCAACCGCGGGGACGAGCTGCTGCATCGCGACACGATGGAGCACGACCTGCGCGAACTGGTCGACGAAATCGAGCGCGAGATGCTGGCCGGCATGCTCGGCACCCTGGCCGATGCCCTGGCGGCCGGCGCGGAAGCCGAGCTTGAGCGGGTGGCTGCGGTCGGCCGCTGACCGCCCGGGGCAGGACCGGCTGGCAAACGCAGATTGGCCCGATCGCATGCGGGCCTGGAAAATGCTATGCTTGACCATGATGTCGGGGCGGAACCATGCCGGGGGCATCGGGGGAGACGGGATCATGGTGGCCGAGACGAACGACGCAAACATTGCCGGCGCCCATTCCTCGGGCCGCGAGCAGCCGAACGGCCGCGGGCTCGTCGGCTGGGCGATGGCCACGGCCGTGGCCGCGCTCGTGCTGGCCGCCGCCTCGCCCATCTGGGTGCCGATGCTGCGCAGCCAGCCCGAACCGGCCGCGGCGGCCGCGGCGGCCGTCGCCCATGACGCGGCCCGCGCCGCCCGCGCCGCCGTGGATCAGACCGCGTCGCTCGCCGGCCGTATCGAGGCACTGGAGGCCACGGTCCGGCGGCTGGCGGCAGCCAATGCCGCGGCGACTGCGGTCGCGCCGTCGGGCGATATCCGCCGCCTCGCCCTGGCGGGTGCGATCGCCCAGCTGCGGCCGGCCGTCACCCGGCCGACGCCGTTCGCGGTCGAGCTGGCCGTGGTCACCGGCCTCACCAACGGCGATGACCAGTATGCAATGGCGCTGCGGTTGCTGGCCCGCCATGCGCCGACCGGCATCCCGACCGCGCGCCAGCTGCGCCTGCGCTTTGCCGGGCATGCCCATGATGCCCTGATGGCGGAAGCCGGGACGGACGCGGTGCCGGCGCTGATGCAGATGGTCACCTGGATGGCGTCCACCGCCCCCTTCGGCAGCGGCTATCTGATCCACGACCTGACCATGCCCGATACCGCGGTCGCCCTGCAGGAGGCGGACCGACGCCTGGCGGCGGACGATCTGGCCGGCGCGGTGGCGACGCTGGGCGCCCTGTCCGGCGCGGCGGCGGCGGCGATGGAACCCTGGATGCAGTCGGCCCGCGCGCGCCTCGACGCGACCCGGGCCATCGATATCCTGGTGCGGACGGCGCTGGCCGAACTCCCGGCCTCCGTCCGCTAGCAGGGGATGGCGCCACGATGTCGATGGGCGGCGGCCGCTTCGACTATACCAGCATCCTGATCCGGTTCCTGTTCAGCCTGTTCTTCGTGCTGTCCGCCTACAACCCGAGCGGCGTGTCCTATTTCCACTGGCTGCCGAAGGCGGGCGAACTGCCGCTGAAGATCCTGGTCGGGCTCATCCTGCTCGGCATCTATGCCATGCTGGTCGTCTCGACCTGGCGGATGATCGGCCTGTTCGGCATCTCGCTGGTGGTGGCCGCCTGCTCGGCCGCGGGCTGGCTCCTGTGGGAGCTGGGCGTGGTCGACCTCGCCAGCGCCAGCAGCCTGCTGACCGCCATGCTGGTGATGGTCGCCGTCGTCTTCACCGCCGGCATCTGCTACTCGGGCGTCCACTCGCGGCTGACCGGCATCCTCCACATCGAGGCGAAGTAGCGGCCGGACGCTCAGCGGATCAGGACCCGGCGGGTCGGGGGATCAGGACTCAGCGGGTCAGGACCTGGGCCATCACCCGGTTGACGAGTTCGGTCGCGGCCTGGTCGATCGCGATGCGCGAGCGGGCATGGATGATCCAGGTGGCGGCCTGGCTGAGCGCGGCGGCATCGAGCGGCGCCAGCGCCGCCACGGCCTGGGCCAGCTGGCCGCGCGCCAGATGCAGCTCGGCGTTCTGCACGGCGGCCCGCGCCGCGGTCGGCGGCGGGGCGTCGACGACCCCGAAGCGGGAGCCCGCTTCCACCGCCCAGCGGCGGGCGGTACCGGTCCATCCCTCGTCGCGGGCGACGGAGCGCGCGACCACCGCAGGCGCAAGCGACTCGAACGAATGGCGCAGGTCGACGATCGTCGGCGCGCCGCGCGCGGCATGCACCAGCAACTCGTTGATGGGCCCCTCGACCCCGCGCACGCCCTCGCCGATCTGCCGAACATAGGCCAGTTCGCGGGCGAAGGGCCGCGCCGTCTGGGCGATCGCCGACAGGTGCACCGAAGCCCCGAGCAACCGCTCCAGCCGGGCGTCGCTCATGGTCGCGCGCTGCTGGGACGCGGCCGCCGTCTCCTGCTCGACACGGTCGACCCGCTGCGCCAGCTCCCCCGCGACCTGGGTCAGGGACCGGCGAAGCTCGGCCGCCGCTGCCTCCATCGCCTCGGCCTGGCCGGCCGCCTTGCGATCGATCCCGTCGATCCGCTGGGCGAGGGCGGTGCGGGTGCGCTCGACCAGCGACTGGATCTCCGCGGTCACCGCCGCCACCTGCTCGGCGCGCGCGACCTCTTCCCGGTCGAGACGCTCGACCCGGCGGGCGACTTCGGTCAGCGCCTCGCCCTGGCTGCCGATGCGGCCGCCGAATTCCGCCCGTGCCTGCTCGATCAGCGCCCGCGCCTCGGATGCGGCCGCGGCCAGCGCCGGCCCGAGCGTACGGTCGGCCCGCTCCAGCTGCTCCAGCCGCTCGGCGAGCGCCACCGTGGCCTGGTCGATCCGGTCGTGCAGCGCGCCCACTTCCACCGCCGTCGGGCTGTCCGCTCGGCCGGCCTCGGCCTGCTCCAGGCGTTCCAGCCGCTGGGCCAGGACCGCTGCCGTCTGCTCCAGCCGCTGCGTGAGCGCCTCGCCCGCGGCGGCGGATGCCCGGCCGCGCTCGGCGTCACCCTGCTCCAGCCGCTCGACCCGCGACGCCAGCACGGCCGCCGCCTGCTCCAGCCGCTCCTTCAGCGCCGCGCCCGCGGCCGCCGACGCCCGCTCGCGCTCGGCATCGCCCTGCTCCAGCCGCTCGACGCGCGACGCCAGCACGGCTGCCGCCTGCTCCAGCCGCTCCTTCAGCGCCGCGCCCGCGGCCGCCGACGCCCGCTCGCGCTCGGCATCGCCCTGCTCCAGCCGCTCGACCCGCGCGGCCAGGCCGGCCTCCGCCTGTTCCAGCCGGGCCTGGAGCGAAGCCACCACGGCCGACAGTTCCTGGAAGCGGCCGGCGACATCCTGCCCCATCCGCTCCGTCTGCCGGCCGAGGGCCGCGACGGCCTCGTTGATGCGGTCGTCCAGGCGCGCCGAGGTTTCGCCTTGCTCGCGGGCACGGGCGGCGGCGTCCCGGTCCAGGCGCTGGGCCAGTTCCGCCAGCCCGGACTGGCCGGCCGCGGCCAGCCCGGCCAGACCCTTCTCCAGCCCGCCCAGCCGCTCGGCCATCTGCTGCACCAGGGTCCGCAGCGTCGCCTCGGCGGTGGCGGCGGCCACTGCCAGCTGCCGGTCGCCCGCGACCACCATCTCTTCCACGCGCTCGGTGCGCCGCATCGACTCGGCGAACCAGTCGCGCAGCGACTGGTCGGCCTCGCGCCGGGCGATGCCGAGTACGGCCAGTTCCTGGGCGCGCGCCTCGAGCTGCCGGCCGAGCCCGTCGACCTGCTCGCGCAGCGACTTCATCTCGCCGTTCAGGGTGCGGACCTGCTGGCTGAGGAGCTGGGCCCGGGCATCGCCGGGCGCCGCCACGAGGATCCCGGCCAGCACCGACATGCCGGCAGCGACCACCCGCAGTCGGGTCGCGCCAGCCCTTGCAAATCCCGTCGCCATCGGCTCTACCCCCCGAAACTGCCCGGCCCCACCCGTGCTGCTCACCAACCGCCGTGGCGGGCGCCGCCCGCGGCGCGCCGCCCCAGCGGGCTAGAGGTCGTCGATCTCGTTCGCATACTCGTCATAGACCCACAGGCCCGCCACGCCGCCTGCGGCCGCGCCGATCCAGGTGCCGAGCGCATTGCCGATGATCCATTGCCCGGCCAGCGCGCCGACGGCGACCGCCGTGACGACCACGGCCAGCTGCTTGACGGTCAGCCCGTCGCTGGTCGTGACCGTGGGCGGGGTGATGGTGATCGAGGGGGGCGACTGCGCGAAGGCCAGGCTCGGCACCAGGCACAGCAGCATGACCATCAGAATACGACGCATGATCCCCTCCAGCAGCTTCAGCAGCCGTTTTCCCCGGTGGCCCCGCCCCGGCGCAATGACGCGCGCGAGAGCCATGAACCGCCGACCGGCCACACGATTCCCAATCACCCCAGAAAAAGCAGGGCTTATCCACAACATTGCCATTTTCGATGCTTGAGGCCAAGCTCCGTATGCTGCGGGCGCGAAAAAGAGAGCGGCCGCTCGACGAATCGAACGGCCGCTCCTTAGCCGGGGCTGACGCGCGTCGGGCGATCGTCGCCCCCCGTCAACGGGTCAGGGGCTTGAACTTGATGCGGTGCGGCTGGTCGGCCTCGGCGCCGAGGCGGCGCTTCCGGTCCGCCTCGTAGTCCTGGTAGTTGCCTTCGAACCAGACCACCCGGCTGTCGCCCTCGAAGGCGAGGATGTGGGTGGCGATGCGGTCGAGGAACCAGCGATCGTGGGTGATGACCACGGCGCAGCCCGGGAAATCCTGCATCGCATCCTCGAGCGCCCGCAGCGTGTCGACGTCGAGGTCGTTGGTCGGCTCGTCGAGCAGGATGACGTTGGCGCCCTCCTTCAGCATCTTCGCCAGATGCACCCGGTTGCGCTCGCCGCCGGACAGCTGGCCCACCTTCTTCTGCTGGTCGGGCCCGCGGAAGTTGAACAGCGAGCAGTAGGCCCGGCTCGGCATCCGGCGGCGCCCGCCGAGGTCGATCTCGTCGTTCTTGCCGCTGATCTCCTCCCACACCGTGGCGTTGGCGTTCAGCGAGTCGCGGGACTGGTCGACATAGCCGAGCTTGACCGTCTCGCCGACCCGGAAGGTGCCGCCGTCCGGCGTCTCCTGGTTGGTGATCATGCGGAAGAGCGTCGTCTTGCCGGCGCCGTTCGGGCCGATGATGCCGACGATGCCGCCCGGCGGCAGGCGGAAGTTGACGTCCTCGAACAGGAGCCGGTCGCCGAAGGCCTTGCGCAGATCGGTCGCCTCGATCACCAGGTCGCCCAGGCGGGGCCCGGGCGGGATGACGATCTGGGCGGTGTCGACCGCCTTGTTCGCCGCCGCCTCGACCAACGCCTCGTAGGCGGTGATGCGCGCCTTGCTCTTGGCCTGCCGGGCGCGGGGCGATGCCTGCACCCATTCCAGCTCGCGGGCGATGGTGCGCTGGCGGGCGTCCTCGGTCCGGTTCTCCTGCTCCAGGCGCTTCTGCTTCTGCTTCAGCCAGCCGGTGTAGTTGCCCTCGTAGGGGAAGCCCTTGCCGCGGTCGAGCTCCAGGATCCAGCCCGCCACCTCGTCCAGGAAGTAGCGGTCATGGGTGATGGTGACGACGGTCCCGGTATAGTCCTTGAGGAAGCGCTGCAGCCAGGCGACCGATTCGGCGTCGAGATGGTTGGTCGGCTCGTCCAGCAGCAGCAGGTCGGGCTTCTGCAGCAGCAGGCGGGCCAGGGCCACGCGGCGGCGCTCGCCGCCCGACAGCTTGTCGACCGGCGAATCGCCCGGCGGGCAGCGCAGCGCGTCCATCGCGATCTCGACAGTGCGCTCGATCTCCCAGCCGTCGGCGGCGTCGATCTTCTCCTGCAGATCGCCCTGCTCGGCGAGAAGATCGTTCATCTCGTCGTCGGTCATCTCCTCGGCGAAGCGGGCGCTGACCTCGTTGAAGCGGTCGAGCAGCGCCTTGGTCGCGGCCAGCCCTTCCAGCACGTTGCCGCGCACGTCCTTGCTCGCATCGAGGTCGGGCTCCTGCGGCAGGTAGCCGACGGTGGCGCCGTCGGCCACCCAGGCCTCGCCCGAGAACTCCTTCTCGACGCCGGCCATGATCTTGAGCAGCGTCGACTTGCCGGCGCCGTTGGGGCCGAGCACGCCGATCTTGGCCCCCGGCAGGAACGAGAGCCAGAGATCGCGGAAGACCTCCCGGTTGCCCGGATAGATCTTCGTCAGGCCCTTCATGACATAGATGTACTGGTACGCGGCCATGCGTCCTCGCGGGGGGAAGTCTCGGGTACGGTCGGGATTGGCGGCGTTTCTAACCCATCGGCCAGTCCCGGTGCAATTCCCGGTGCAATGCGGCCGGCTCGATGCGGTCGCCTGCGAAGCGAGCGCGCCGGCTAGATCTCCACCTGCGTGCCCAGTTCCACCACCCGGTTGGGCGGTATCTGGAAGAAATCCATCGACGTCGCCGCGTTGCGCGCCATCCAGGAGAACAGGTGCTCGCGCCACAGGGACATGCCCGGCCGGTCGCCGGGAATGATCGTCTCGCGGCTGAGGAAGAAGGAGGTGTCGAGGATGTTGAAGGTCGGGCCGAACTCGTCGCTGCGGGCCAGCGCCTCGGGCACGTCCGGGTCGTCCTGGAAGCCGTAGCGCAGGAAGACGCGATAGAAGTCCGGCGCCAGCACCTTCACCTCCAGCTGCGCGCGCACGTCGATGTGCGGCACCTCCTCCACCATCACCGTCATCAGCAGGACGCGCTCGTGCAGCACCTTGTTGTGCTTGCAGTTGTGCAGCAGGGCCGACGGCACGCCGTCGATGTTGTGGGTGAGGAACACCGCGGTGCCGCCCACCCGCTGCAGCCGCTTGCGCGCGGACTTCAGGAAGGCATCGACCGGCATGGCGTCGGACTGGACCTGGACCGCCAGCAGGCCGCGGCCCTTCTTCCAGGTGGTCAGCAGGACGAACACCACCAGCCCGACGACCAGCGGGAACCAGCCGCCATAGGGGATCTTGGTCGCGTTCGAGATGAAGAAGGCGAGGTCGACCACCAGCAGCATGGCACCGAGCGCCAGCGCCTTGGGCAGGCTCCAGCGCCATTTCAGGACGACCACCGCCATCAGCAGGATCGAATCGATCGCCATGGTGCCGTTGACGGCGACCCCGTAGGCCGCCGCCAGGTTGTTCGAGGAACGGAAGCCCAGCACCAGAGCGACGATGAAGGCCAGCAGCATCCAGTTGACGAACGGCACGTAGACCTGCCCGATCTCGCGTGCGGAAGTATGGATGATGCGCATCCTCGGCAGGTAGCCGAGCTGGATCGCCTGCCGGGTCACCGAGAAGGCGCCCGAGATCACCGCCTGCGAGGCGATCACCGCGGCCATCGTCGCCATCGCCACCATCGGCAGCACGGCCCAGGCAGGGGCCATGCTGTAGAAGGGGTTGGCCACGGCGGCCGGGTCGGTCAGCAGCAGGGCGCCCTGCCCCATGTAGTTCAGCATCAGGGCAGGCAGCATCAGGGTGAGCCAGGCGAGCCGGATCGGCCGCTTGCCGAAATGGCCCATGTCGGCATAGAGCGCCTCGGCCCCGGTCAGCGCCAGGAAGACCGAACCGAGCGCCAGGAACGCCTTCCCGCCGTCGATGACGAAGAAGTCGATCGCGTAGCGCGGATCGAGCGCGAGCAGGATCCCCGGCCGGGCGGCGAGGTTGACCACGCCCAGGATCGCCAGCAGCAGGAACCACACGCCCATGACCGGCCCGAACAGCGCGCCCACGCTGGCCGTGCCCTTGGCCTGGATCAGGAAGAGCGCGATCAGGATCCCCAGCGTGATCGGGATGACGTAGTGGCGGGCGGCCGGCACCGCGAATTCCAGCCCCTCGACCGCGCTCAGGACCGAGATGGCGGGCGTCAGCATGCTGTCGCCATAGAAGAGGGCGGCCGCGAAGATGCCGAGCACGGTGATGAGGAAGGAGCGCCGCCGGCCGCCGACGATGCGGGTGACCAGCGCCAGCAGGGCCAGGCTGCCGCCCTCGCCGTTGTTGTCGGCGCGCATCATGAAGGCGAGGTACTTCACGGTGACGATCGCGGTCACCGACCAGAAGATGAGCGACAGGACGCCGAACACATGGGCCTCGTCGAGCGCCAGCGGATGGGCGCCGGCGAAGCTCTCCTTCATCACATAGAGCGGGCTGGTGCCGATGTCGCCGTAGACGACGCCGATCGCCCCCAGCATCAGCTTGAGGACGGACCGGCCTGGGGCGTCGGGCGCAGGGCTCTTCATGGCCGACCCCGGCGGTCGGAAGCAAACGGATACAAGACCATCTGTCCTCGCTGGCGGAGGGAGGAGCCATGGCGCCTGCAGCCGGCCCCCATTCTCCCGCCGTCGCGGTCTCTAGCCTATCGGACGGTCCGGCGGCAATCCACGGGGCCGCACTACCGGGCGATGCCGCCCGCCACCATCTCCGGCAGGGGAGCCAGGGAGCGCAGGGCTTGCCGCAGGGCGGCGCGGCGATGGCGGTCCAGCTGCGAGGGCACGATGCGGTTGCCCGGCTGCCGCCCTTCGGCGATCGCGGCCAGCTGCCGGTCGAGCAGGATGCCCAGCACCGTCTCGAAGGATTCCAGCAGGATCGCCCGATCCTCGTCCACCATCCGGCCGTCGGCGACCGCCGCCGCCAGGCGCTCCGGCGTGCCGACGGCATCCGACCCCGCCGCCAGGGCGAGCGTGCGCGCGGCCGCCACGACCGGCATGGTGCCGGCCTTCTTGAGGTCGAGGCCGCCCGACGGGGCCAGGATGCGGCCGAAGATGCCGAGCGGCGGGCGCAGACCGGCGACGTGGTCGGCCAGCAGCCGCAGGAAGAGCGGTGATCGCGCGGCCGCCGCGGTCGCCTCGGCGCGCAGCCCCCGGGCCAGTTCCCCGTCGCCGGCGACCGGGCGAAAGTCGAAGAAGATGTCGGCATCGAGCAGCGCCCCGCCGTCCTTGTCCCGCAGCCAGCCGTCGACCGTCCGGCGCCACCCGTCGCGGTCGTGCCGCCAGCGCGCCTCGCGGGCCATGATCCCGCCCTGGCAGTAGGGCAGGCCGGCCGCGTCCAGGATGTCGGCGATCCGCCGGCCGAGCTCGGCGAACCAGGCGTCGTCATCCTCGCAACCGGCATGGATCAGGGCATTGTCCTGGTCCGGCACCAGCAGGCTCTCGCCGCGGCCGCCCGATCCGAGAACCAGCAGGCACCAGGCCGCCGGGGCCGGGCCGTGGGCTTCCCGCATCGCCGCCACGGCCAGTTCCGCCGCGCGCGCCGTCGATTCCCGGACCGTGGCCGCGATCGCGGAGACCACGTCCAGTGCCGGCGCCCCGTCCCGGCGCAGCGCGGCGGCGAGCAGAGGGACCCGCGCGCGCGCGTCCCGCAGCGCCTCGACATCCGCCGCCGCGGCGATGCTGTCGCCGACGACCAGGGAATCCCGCGCCCGGAGGCGCAGCAGCGCCCGCGCCGAGACCATGCCCGCCGGCTGGCCGGCGGCATCGACCACCATCAGGTGGCGGATGGCGAGCCGGTCCATGCGGCCGAGCGCGGTGGCGACCAGGGCGTCGGCGCGCACGGTGTGCAGGGGCGTCGACATGATCCGGCGCAACGGCAGGGCCAGGGCAGCGCCGCCCTGGTCGCCGACCCGGCGCAGCAGGTCGCGTTCGGTGACGATGCCGACCGGCCCGGGATCGGCGACGACCAGCGCGCTGATCCCCAGGCCGGCCATCCGCCGGGCCGCGTCGCCCAGCGTGCAATCGGGCGACGCGGTGACGAGCGGTGCCGTCATCACCTGGCCGACCGCCGTGCGGTAGGCGAAGCCGTCCGCCCGGGCAAGGTCGCCGGCCGCGATCTCCATCACCAGCCCGCCTCGGCCTGCAGCGAGGCCGCCCGGCGCGAACGGGCGGCGAGCCGGGTCAGTCCGCCCCAGTCCGCCACGCCCGCCTCGGCCAGCCGCGGCAGCAGGCGCAGATAGATCTCGGCCGCGACCAGGGCGTCGCCCAGGGCCGTGTGCCGGCCGATGACCGGCACGGCGAGCCGCGCCGCCAGTTCGTCCAGGCCGAGATCCGTCCGGCCGGGATCGAGCGCGTCGGCCAGCTGGAACAGACACAGGGCCGGCGGGCGGACCCAGGCATGGCCGGCGCGGCGGGCCTCGGCCTCGATGACCGCCAGGTCGAAGCCGATATTGTGGCCGACCAGCACGCAGCCGCGGGCGAACGCGTCCACCGCCGGCAGCACCGCGGCGATCGGCGGGGCGTCGACAAGCATGGAATCGGTGATGCCGTGGATCGCGGTCGCGGTGGCCGGGATCGCCACGGGCGGCCGGACCAGCCGGTCGAGCGTCGCGCCGCGATAGAGCCGCGCCCCGTGCAGGCGGACGCCGCCCACCGAGACGATGCGGTCGCGGGTGGGCGAAAGCCCGGTGGTCTCGGTGTCGAAGGCCGCAAGCGGCAGGTCGGCCAGGGGCGTGCGGTCGTCGACGAGGGGCGGGTCCGGCGGCCGGTCATGCAGGTCGAGCGCGTGGTCGAGCCAGGCCTCCCAGCCGGGCCCGGACTCGGCGGCGGGCGGCGCGAAGGCCATGACCACCCCGTCGCGGACCCCGAGCGGGGCGACGCGCGCCGCCAGCCGCCCGCCTTCGACCGTCTCGATCGTCGCCTCGACCGGCCCGCCGGCCGCCTGCGCCCGGCCCATGGCGCGCCCCACCGAATCCCGGTCGAACGCGTCGAACGCGCTGCTGCCCGGCACCAGGGCCCGATCGCCGAAGAGGCGCCGCGCCGTGCCGTTGGCAAGGCTGACGAGGCCGCTCTCGGTCAGCACCAGGACCGGCTGCGGCAGCGCGCCCACCACCTGCGCCAGGCGACCGGGCGTGCCGGCGGCAGCCGCCTCGGCCCGCACCTGCTCGCGGCTGGCATGGAGGGTCAGGCCGGCCCGGTAGCCGGCCGCCACCTCGTCGCCGGCGCCTTCCAGGACCGGCGGCGGCGCCCGCGCGCCGCTGCCCGCTGCCAGGCCCGCCAGGACCCCGGCCAGGCGGGAGAGCGCGTCGAAATGCGACCGGGCGACCAGCACCGACACGGCCAGCGCCGCAGCCGCCGCGCCGCCGGCGAGCAGGGCCGGGACCGGCGCCCGGTCCGCCAGGGCGCCGGCGGCGGCGGCGAGCAGGGCGCCGGCCGTCGGCGCCAGCAGCAGCACCAGGCGTTCGCGCGCCACGGCCTTCGTCCGTCGCGGCTGCCTAGCCGGGCCCGCCCTGCCGGCCGCCCGTGCCCAGGGCCGCGGCCAGGGCGGGGAGATCGAGGCGCCGACGGATCCGTCCGGCGACGGCGACCGTCTGGAAGGCGATGCCGTTCATCACCATCGGCAGGTCGAGGCGCCGCATGTTGAGATGGATCGGCAGGATGGCGAAGACGGCGCGGCCGCCGACTTCGGCGATCTCGCGGGCGGAGCCGGGGGGCGCAGCCCCGGCCGCGCGCAGCCGCGCGTCCAGTTCCTGGACCCGGTCGGCCCAGCCCTCCGGGCGATGCGGGGGCAAGGGATAGGCGTCGAGCGCCTCCCGATAGAGCCCGACGAGCGCGCCCGCGACGGCCGCGGCTGCTTCCCGCTCCGGCTGGTCCGGCGCCTCCGACATGGGCCGAAGCCGAGCGGCCGTCAGGACGAACAGATCGGCCAGGACCAGCGAGAAGGCCTCCCAGCGGGATCGCGCGAGCTGGTCGATGAAGGTTTTTTCCATCGAGAGGTGCGTCCAATGCCGCCCCGCCTTCGCCTGGCAGTATTCCGTCACCACCTTTTGCGCAATAAACGACGCCTGACCCGACAGGAACTCCCGCAAGGCGGCTGGAGTAGAAATCCGCTCGCCATTGCCGCCGGCCCGGATGCCGGACAGCCACCGATCCCAGAATCCCATGGCGAATACGGTCCCCCCCGTTCGCGGCGCGCCGTTGTGCGACGTTTGTTACGATGATAATTGTAGATCGCAAGGACTCGGCAGTCCACCATGCGCCCCACCGGGCGTGTTCCCGGCGACCGCAGGTGCATCGCCGCAGCCCGCCAAGAGAGATCGATCCGCAACGACGGTCACTGATCTATCGGGGGGAGAATGGAATGGACAACCGAAAACTGACAGAGGGCCAAGCACAGGCCCATTGGAAAAAGACATCAACATTGATGTGGACCGTCCTGTTTGTCTGGTTCATCGCCGGATTCGGGGTCCACTTCTTTGCGGTTCAGTTAAACCAGATCGTCATATTCGGATTCCCGCTCGGCTTCTACATGGCGGCTCAGGGATCCCTGATTATCTTCGTCATCCTGTGTTGCTGGAACTCTTCCGCGCAAAACAAGATCGACGAGGAATTCGGCGTCGCCGAAGACTGATCCGGGAGAATCCAGATGGCCAACGCATCCACGGGCTCGTCCAGCTTCCTCGCCAACCTCGGCAAGATCTACGTCAGCTATACCGGCGCCTTCATCGGCTTCACCATCCTGCTCGCGATCCTGGAGCAGGTCGGCATGCCGAACAAATGGATCGGCTACTGCTTCGTCTTCCTGACGATCTTCGTCTACGCCTATATCGGCTTCCTGTCCCGGACGATGGAAATCTCCGAGTACTACGTAGCCGGACGCTCGGTGCCCGCGCTCTACAACGGGATGGCAACCGGCGCGGACTGGATGAGCGCCGCCTCGTTCATCTCCATGGCAGGCGGCCTGTTCCTGGCCGGGTACAACGGGCTCGGCTACGTGCTGGGCTGGACCGGCGGCTACGTCCTGGTCGCGATCCTGCTGGCTCCCTACCTGCGCAAGTTCGGGCAGTTCACGGTGCCAGATTTCCTCGGAACCCGGTATGAGGGCAGCGTCGCGCGGATCTGCGGCGTGGTGGTGCTGTTCTGCGCCTCCTTCACCTACATCGTCGCCCAGGCCTTCGGCATCGGCATCATCACTTCGCGCTTCCTCGGCATTCCCTTCGAGTTCGCGATCTTCGCCGGCCTCGTGGGCATCCTGGTCTGCTCGATGCTGGGCGGCATGCGCGCCGTCACCTGGACCCAGGTGGCCCAGTACATCATCCTCATCATCGCCTACCTGGTGCCGGTGGTCTGGCTCTCGACCAAGAAGTACGGCATCCCCATCCCCGAGCTGACCTACGGCATGGCGCTGAGCGAGATCGGCGCCCTGGAAGACAAGCTGAACATCGTGCGCAAGCACGTGGCGCCCTTCGTCGATGCGGCGGGCCAGTTCAGCTGGACGGAATTCAACAACTTCTGGGCGCTCGTCCTCTGCCTGATGGTCGGCACCGCCTCGCTGCCGCACATCCTGATGCGCTACTTCACCACGCCCAACGTGCGCGAGGCCCGGCAGTCAGTGGCCTGGAGCATCTTCTTCATCTTCCTGCTCTATTTCACCGCCCCTGCCTACGCGGCCTTCGCCAAGCTCGAGGTCTATCAGAACGTCATCGGCGCGCAGATCTCCACCCTGCCGGCCTGGGTGCAGAGCTGGTCGCAGGTGGGCGGCCTGCTGACGATCAACGACCTGAACGGCAACGGCATCCTGGAGGTGACGAAGTATGCCATCGCCGGGGCGGTGCTCGACCTGGGCGAGATCCGCATCAACCAGGACATCATCGTCCTGTCGATGCCGGAGGTGGCGGGCCTGCCCTACGTCATCTCGGGCCTGGTCGCCGCAGGCGGCCTGGCGGCCGCGCTCTCGACGGCGGACGGGCTGCTGCTCGCCATCGCCAACGCCCTGTCGCATGACGTCTACTACAAGATGATCGATCCCCAGGCGTCGACCAAGCGCCGCCTGATCGTCGCCCGCACCCTGCTGGTCGGCGTCGCCATCCTGGCGGCGCTGGTGGCCGGGACGCGGCCGTCGGGCATCATCCAGATGGTGGCCTGGGCCTTCTCCCTGGCCGCGGCGGGGCTCTTCGCGCCGCTCGTCATGGGTATCTGGTGGAAGCGGACGACCACGGTCGGCGCCATCCTCGGCATGATCGCCGGGTTCGGCGTCTGTCTCTACTACCTGATCGCCACCCACTATTTCGCGATGCCGCTGTGGTTCGGCATCCGGAACATCTCCAGCGCCCTGTTCGGGCTGCCGGTGGCCTTCCTCGTGACCTGGCTGGTCAGCCTGGTGACGACCCCGCCGTCGCCCGAGATGCAGGACTTCGTCGACTCGATCCGGGTGCCGCGCGGCGCGGTACGCGGCGTGGCCACCAGCCACGACTAGAGCACCGCCCTTCAGGGTCGAAGGGTAATCCAGGGGAGCGGCGGCGCCCGCCAACGCGGGCACCGCCGCTCCTCCTTTTTCCGCGAGTGGCGAACGTGGCCGGCGATACGAACATCTGGTGGTCCTACCTCCACTTCCACCTGCCCAACTATGTGTTCTCCGTGCTGTTCTACACGCTGTTCGGGCGCTTCCTGCTCGGCTTCGTGGTGCCGCCCGGGGTCGACAACTACATCTACCGGTGGTTCTGCCGGCTGACCGACTGGCTGATCCGGCCCGTCGACTGGATCACGCCGCGCATGATCCCGCGGGCCTTCCTGCCCCCGGTGGCGGCCTTCTGGGTCATCATCCTGCGCATCCTCTTCTTCATGATCATGTTCCAGGCGGGCCTCACGCCCCGCATGGGCCCCGGTGCCGGGTAGGGAGCGGCCGATGCTCTTCGATCGCCACATGCTCTTCACGCTGGTCATCGGGGTGGCCGTGGTGAACGGCATCTTCTCGCCCTACCTCAACATCGCGGTGCCGATCACCGCCGTGCTGATGCCCGAGATGTTCCCGCGCAACCCGAGCTGGGTCCTGTTCTTCAGCTCGATCTTCGTCGCCAGCGCCACCCTGCTGTTCTCCGGCGTGCCGGCGGCGATCCACGAGCGGCTGCGCGCCGGCGAGCCGGATTCCCCGGCCCCGATGTGGACCTGGCTTGCGGTGGCGGGGCTGATGACCCTGCCCGCCCTGGCGAATATCTCCGCCTGAAGGCGATCCGGCCCTGGCCGCGCGCCCGGATGCGCGCATAAGCTCGCGCGGGTTCGCGGGATGTGGGGGCAAGGCCGGTGTTCACGATCTACGAGGCGCGCAAGATCCTGACGATGAACCCGTCGCGGCCGCTGGCGACCCATGTCGCGGTGCGCGACGGGCGGATCCTGGGCGCCGGCACGGCCGAGGAGCTGTCCGGCTGGGGCGCCTCCACCCTCGACCGGCGCTTCGCCGACAAGGTGCTGATGCCGGGGCTGGTGGAAGGCCACAGCCACGTCTCGGAAGGGGCCTTCTGGAAGGCGACCTATTGCGGCTTCTTCGACCGCATGGATCCGGACGGCCGGGTGTGGACAGGGCTGCCGACGGTCGATGCCGTCGTCGCCCGCCTGGCGGAGGCCGAGGCGCGGCTGGACGACCCCGCCCAGGCCCTGACCGGCTGGTCCCTCGACCCGATCTATTTCGGCGACCGGCGCATCGGCCGCGCCGAGCTGGACCGGGTCTCGACGACGCGGCCGATCGGCGTCATGCATGCCAGCGGGCATATCCTCAGCGTCAACACCCGAGCCCTGGAACTGGCGGGGCTGCTGCGCGCCGGCGTCAACCACCCGGGCGTCCCGCTCGGGGACGACGGCCTGCCGACCGGGGAGCTGAAGGGGCCGGAGGCGATGATGCCGGCCGGCCGGCATGTCGGGTTCGACCGCGAGAAGCAGGCGGGCGACGAGCACGGGCTGCGCCAGTTCGCGCGGATCTGCGTCCGCCGCGGGGTGACGACGGCGACCGACCTGGCCGGCCTGCTGCCCGATGCGGCGATCGACATGATGCTGCGGGTGACCGGCGAGGCCGGCTTTCCCGCCCGCATCGTGCCGTTCCGCCGCAACTACGGCCTGACCATCGCCGAGCTGGTGGCGCGCGCGGTCGAGCTGAAGGCGCTGAGCAGCGACCGGCTGCGGCTCGGCGGCGTCAAGCTGTTCGCCGACGGCTCCATCCAGGGGTTCTCGGCGCGGCTGAAATGGCCCGGCTACTATCGCGGCCAGCCCAACGGCCTGTGGTACATCACGCCCGAGCAGCTGACCGAGGCGTTCGAGCGCGCGCTGGCCGCCGGCATCCTCGTCCACACCCACACCAACGGCGACGAGGCGACCGAGCTTGCGCTCGACTGCCTGGAACAGGCGCTGGGGCCCCAGCCGGCCCGCGACCACCGCTTCACCCTGCAGCATTGCCAGCTGGGCGACCCAGCCCAGTTCCGCCGCATGAAGGCGCTCGGCATGTGCGTCAACCTGTTTCCCAACCATCACTTCTACTGGGGCGACCAGCATTATGAATCGACCCTGGGACCGGAGCGCGCGACCCGGATGAACGCCTGCGCCTCGGCCCTGGCGGCGGGCGTGCCGATGGCGATCCATTCCGACGCGCCGGTGACGCCGCTCGGGCCGCTCTTCACCGCCTGGGCCGCGGTCAACCGCCGGACCGCGAGCGGCCGGATCCTCGGCCCGGCCGAGCGGATCGGCGTCGCCGACGCCCTCCATGCGATCACCACGGGAGCGGCCTACACCCTCAAGCTGGACGGCGAGATCGGCATGATCGCCTGCGGCAGGCGCGCCGACTTCGCGGTGCTGGAGGACGATCCGACCGAGGTTCCGCCGGAGGCACTGAAGGATGTCGGCGTGTGGGGCACGGTCCAGGGCGGCCGGGTCTTCTGCGCGGCCGACATCTGACGCCGATGCCGGGACCGCTGCCCGTCACCATCGTCGGCGGCTACCTGGGGGCCGGCAAGACGACGCTCGTCAACCACCTGCTGCGTCACGCCGATGGCCGGCGCCTGGCGGTGCTGGTCAATGACTTCGGCGAACTGCCGATCGATGTCGACCTGATCGAGCATCGCGGCGCGGGCGTGATCGGCATCGCCGGCGGCTGCGTCTGCTGCACCTATGGCAGCGACCTGATGGCCGCGCTCGACGCGCTGCTGGCGATGACGCCGCGGCCCGACCATGTGCTGATCGAGACCAGCGGCGTCGCCCTGCCCGGCGCGGTGGCGGCGGGCATGCAGCTGCTGTCCTCCTTTCGCCTGGATGCCGTCATCGTCCTGGCGGACGCCGAGACCGCGCGCGCCCATGCCGCCGACCGCTACATGGGCGACACGATCACCCGCCAGTTCGCCGCCGCCGACCTGGTGGCGCTGAACAAGGCGGACCTGGTCGACGACGCCTTGCTCGCCGACACGGCGGCGTGGGTGGCGGCGACGGCCGCCCCCGGCACGGCGATCGTCCCCTGCCGCCACGCCGCCCTGCCGGTCGACGTCGTGCTGGGTCCGCCGTCGGGCGCGCGCCTGGTCCTGGCGCCCACAGGCCGGCACGACCTCGCCGCCTGGGACAGATGGCAGGCCGAACTGCCCTGTCCGGTGGATGCCGACAGGCTGGCCGCGGCCCTGGCCGACGCCGGGCTCGGCCTGGTGCGGGCCAAGGGCATCGTCGACGACCGGTCGGGCGGCCGCTGCCTGATCCAGGTCGTCGGCCGCCGCTGGTCGGTGACGCCCCTGCCGTCCGAGGACGGGCCGGCGACCGGCGGGCCGGCGCGGCTGGTCGCCATCACCGCCGGGCGCCCCGTTCCGCGGGAGGGAATGCGGCGGGCGATCGCGGCGGCGGGCGGCTGAGCCGCCGCGTCCCAGCCGGCCGCCGATTTACAGGCGCGGCGCCCGCGCCTACCCTGCTGCCCGTGGCATCCGTCACCCGGCAGCAGGCATGCAGGACCGAATTCGCCAGAGTGCCGACGTCTCGATCCGGCGCGGCTGCGGATTCGGGCTCCTCGCGGTTTCCACCGCCATGGTGGGGGTGGCGCACGACGTGGCGCTCGCCGCCTATGGCGGGGCGGTGATGCTGGCCCTGATGGGCGCGATCCTGGGCCTGAAGGGCCTGCGCGCACCCTATCGCAGCTATCGGACGACCGAGCTGTGGCTGCTGCTCGACCGCAATCACGGCCTGCCCGAAGCCAGCGCGCAACCGGTCATCGGCGGCATCCTGCGCGAGCGCTACTATTGGCACGCGCGATGGACGGCCGCCCTGTCGCTGGGGCTCTGGCTGCTCAGCCTGCTGCTGCGCCTCGCCTGACGTCGGGGCCTGCCCTGGGCATCAGCCGGGCGGCAGCCCGCCGAGGCAGCGCGGCAGCATCCGCCGCAGGGTGGCGTCGCCGACGATGAAATGGTGCTGCAGGGCGGCCCCGACATGCATGCCGAGCAGCAGGATCACGGCCCAGCCGGCCCAGCCATGCAGGTCGAGCAGGAGCCGGCCCAGCGCCTCGTCCTTGGCGACCAGGTCCGGCAGGCCGAACAGCCCGAACGGCTCCAGCGGAAAGCCGAAGGCGGAATTGCCGATCCAGCCCACGACCGGCATCGCCAGCAGCGCCAGGTAGAGCAGCCCGTGGACGGATTCTGCGACCGCCCGCTGCCAGGCCGGCAGGGGCGGCACATGGGGCGGCGGCGGGTGGCCGATCCGCCAGGCGACGCGGAAGAGCGCCAGCCACCACACGGTGAAGCCGATCCATTCATGCCAGTGGTAGAGCGTGAACTTGAAGTCGCCCTCGATACGGGTCATCACCAGCCCGAGCGGGATCGAGACGGCGAGCAGGATTGCGGTGATCCAATGGGCGCCGCGTGCCGCGGCCGTGTAGCCGGCAGCGCCGTGTGCGAGGTCCCGTGCCACCATCCGCCCCTCCCGGCCGCGCCCGGCAGGGGGCGACGCCTGCGCGGACCATACCAGGAAATTCCGGGCAGCCCAATTCGGGTGGTTCCGAAGCCGTGCCACCCGGGTGGCAGGCGAACGGCGCCCGGGGTGCCCCGGGCGCCGCACTCGCAATCGGCCGGGATCAGTACGGGTAGCCGATGCCGTAATAGTCGTAGATGCGCCGGCCATAGGCCGGATCCGACCAGGGCTGCTCGGCATCCGAGTAGGTCGGAGCACCCTTGAGGCGAGCGGCATCGATGTCGACGACGTAGCCGCTCATCCCGGTGTCGTAGGTCAGCATCTTCCAGGGGAGCGGATGGTAGCTCTGGCCGATGCCGAGGAAGCCGCCGAACGACATGACGGCGTAGGCGGCCTGACCCGAGACCTTGTCGACCATGAAATTGTAGACCGAGCCCAGATGCTCGCCCTTCCGGTTGTAGACGGCCGTGCCCTCCACCTTGTCGGAGGCGATCAGCCGGTCGGTTTCGTTGGTGGCGATGCGGCCGTCGCGGTCGGTCGCAACGCGGGGGGTGCTGGTATCCATGGATCGTCTCCTTCATCGCGTGATCGGGCATCGCGTGATCGGGGTGATGAAGGGGCAACCGCCCGTGTCCGGGGAAGTTCCGGGCCGGGAGCGCATACATGCCTTACGTCCGCAGGGGCCCTACGTCCACAGGGACAGCACCGTCTCGGCGGCGGCGACCTCGATCTGCCGGGCGAAGCGTTCGCGGTAGATCGCCATGATCGCATCGTGGCCGCGATCGGACGAACTGCAGACGGCATCCGCCACCAGCACCACCCGGTAGCCGCGATCCACCGCCGCCAGCACCGTCGCCAGCACGCACATCTCGGATTCCGCACCGGTGACGATCAGCGTGTCGGCGGCGCGGTCCCGCAGGCTGGCCACCAGCCGCCGCGAGACGAAGGCCGAGTAGGTCGGCTTGTCGATGATCTCCGCCGGGGGAGACAGCGCCTCCAGTTCCGGATGCAGGCGCAGCAGCCCGGGCTCGATCTCCTGCCGCGTCACGCTGTGCCAGTGGCGATAGAAGCCCTGCCACGTCCCGGGCATGTCCGATGGCCGGCGCGGCGGCAGGAAGCGGGTGAAGATGGTGCGCTCGGGGAAGCGCCGGGCAAGCTCCAGCACCTGCGGCAGGGCCGCCGCCGACCAGGGCGTGGACCAGATCGCACCCGGCGCGAAGAGGCGCTGCATGTCCACGCACAGATGGACCGCGGTTGCGGTCAGCGGCGCCGACGAGAATTGCATCGCTCGGGGGCCGGCGACCCGCCCGCCGTCGCCGTCACGGCTTCAGCGAGGTCAGCGCCGGCTCCTCGCCCAGCGCCCGCTCGATCTCCGCCCGGTGCGGGGTGCCGCGATCGAGCGCCTTCTGGAACTTCTCGACATAGTCCTTCCGCCGCTTCGGCGGCAGCATCGGCTCGTTGCCGTCGACCACCGCATCGACCAGCGCCGGCCCGTCATGGGCGAGCGCGGCATCCAGCACCTCGCCGCACAGATCCGGATCCTCCAGGCGCCAGCCCTTCAGCCCCAACCCCTCGGCGACCCGGGCGAAGTCGACCGGGCTCAGGTCGCAGCCGAATTCCGGGTTGCCCAGGAACTGCATCTGCTCCCACTTGATCTGGCCGAGCGAGCCGTTGTTGAGGACGATCACCTTGACCGGCAGCCGGTAGCGCACGCAGGTCGCAAGCTCCGCCAGGCTCATCGACAGGCCGCCGTCGCCGACGATCGCGACCACCTGCCGGCCGGGGAAGGCCAGCGCCGCGGCGATCGCGTAGGGCACGCCGCCGCCCACGGCGGCCAGCGTGCCAGAGACCCCGAACGCCTGGCCGTCGCGGACCTGGACGTACTGGGCCGCCAGGCCGGTGTTGTGGCCGCAGTCGGCGGCGATGACGGCGTCGTCGGCCAGGCGCGCGTCGAGGTCGCGCACCACCCGCTGCGGCTTCAGCGGCCGGCCCGGCCGGTCGGCGCCCTCCTGCAGGGCCTGGCGCCATTCCCACTTCCAGGCCTGGACCTGCGTCAGGAACCCGGCGTCGCTCTTGGCGACCAGGTGCCGGTTGAGCGCCGCCAGGCTGAGCCGCGCGTCGCCCGCCACCGCCGCGTCGACCGGGTAGCGCAGGCCGATGCGGGCCGGATCGATGTCGATCTGGACGACCCGCGCCTGCCCCGGCGGCGGGTAGTACTCGATATAGGGGAAGGTCGATCCGACGATCAGCAAGGTATCGCAGGCGGCCAGCGCCTGCTGCGAAGGACGGGCACCGAGATAGCCGACGCCGCCGGTGACGTAGGGATGGTCGTCGGCCAGGACCCCCTTCCCCAGCAGCGCCTTCGCCACCGGCGCCGCCAGCAGTTCCGCGGTGCGCGCCAGCTCGTCCCGGGCGCCGAAGGCCCCCTGCCCCGCCAGGATCACCACCCGGATTCCGGCATTGAGCAGGTCTGCGGCCGCGGCGATCGCGGCCGTCGACGGGGCGTGGGGGCCCTCGTCATAGGCCCGGGTGGAGGTGGCCTTGTTGCGCGGAGAGGGTTCCTCCTCCGCGAGCGTCTGCTCCTGGATGTCGACCGGAATGGCCAGGTGGGCGACGCCGCGGCGGGCCAGTGCGGTCCGGCATGCCAGTGCCACGGCATTCTCCACCTGGGCCGCGCCCAGGATGGCCGTGGAATGGTCCGCCACGTCGGCGAACAGACGGACATGGTCGATGTCCTGCTGGGTGCTGGTCTGGAGCAGGTCGTGGTAGGGCAGGCCGGTGATCGCCAGGACCGGGGCGCGATCGAACTTCGCGTCGTAGAGGCCGTTGAGCAGGTGGACCCCGCCCGGCCCGGTGGTCGCGAGGCAGCAGCCGATCCGGCCGGTCCACTTGGCATAGGCGCAGGCCATGAAAGCGGCCCCTTCCTCGTTGCGCGCCTGGATGAAGCGGATGCGGTCCTGCCGCGTCCGGAGCGCCTCCATGATGCCGTTGATCCCGTCGCCGGGCAGGCCGAAGACGAATTCCACGCCCCAGTCGATCAGGCTGTCGACGAGGATGTCGGCGGCGGTCTTGCTCATGGCCCGGGCCCTTCGCTGCGTGACGGTCACGGGAACAACCGATGACGCCGGTGCCGGTTGCACGGGGGCGGCCGGCTGACAGCGGGCGGGAACTCTCCCGAACCGTGGAAGGTTCTGCCGGGACACACCGATCCGAGGAGCAGCCCCATGGCCCGAACCCTCCATTGCCTGGTGGCGATGGCCGCCGTCTTCGTGGCGGGAACACCGCTGGCCCAGACCCAGGGACCCGCCGGCAGCGGCGCGCCTGCCGTCCGCACCACCGACTCCGCCCCCTCTTCTGCCGCGACGGAGTTCGTCCGCAAGGCCGCCATCGGCAACCTGTTCGAGATCGAAACGAGCCGGCTGGCGCTGGAGCGCACGCAGAGCGCCGAGGTGCGGGCCTTCGCCCGGCAGATGATCGACGATCACGGGAAGCTCGCGGCACAGATGCGGCAGACGCTGCAGCAGCCGAACCGTGGCGTGCCGGTACCGACGGAGCTCGATCCGCCCCACGCCGGCAAGCTCGATGCCTTGCGCAAGTCGGAGGGCGGCGAGTTCGATCGCCGGTACCTCGGCATGCAGCTGCAGGCCCACAAGCAGGCGCTCGCGCTGCACCGTGCCTACGCCGAGCGGGGCGACCAGCCCGAGTTGCGCTCCTTTGCCGAAACCGCCAGGGCGATCGTCGAGCGCCACCTGCGCCACGTCGAGGCGCTCGCCGCCGGCCAGCCGGGAGCACGGGGATGACCGACCCCTTTGCCAGCGCGTGGCGCGCGATGGGCGAGCCCGTCTGCAACCTTGCCCGGATGCGGTGGGAGGACGACGGCAAGCCGGTCGGGATGGAGGCGGAATATGTGCGCCGGGCCCGCCTCGAGTTCGATGCCGAGGAGCGGCCGCCCGGCAACCGGGAGGCCGGCACCTCCGGCCATGATCCGGCGGCGGCGCCGAGCGGCCTGCCGCGCGACCCGACCGAGCTGGACCGGCCGCTGAGCGAGGACGAGAAGGTCGACGAGGCGGCCCTGCAGAGCATGGACGCCTCGGATCCGCCGTCCTTCTCGGGCACCGGCAGCGGCGCCCCCGATCATGGTCGGGGCAGCGGTCGGCCCGGGAGTTGACCCGGGAGCCCACGGAATCCCCACACCCAGTCGAAGGAGCCAAGCCCATGCCGGACCGTGATCAGTCGAACAAGATCGGTGCCCCCGCAGCGGGGGGCCGGCGACGGGGAACGATGGGCAGCACGATGGCGGGCGGAGTGGCCGGTGCGCCGGAGCCGCCCTCACCCGATCGCGAGCCGTTCCCGCGCCACGACACCATCGAGCGCCAGAACCAGCATGTCGATCGCCTCCAGGACGGCGGTCGGGAGGCGGATCGGGCCCGGATCGAGAAGCATGGCGGGGATACGCAGCGCGACGACGTCGAACATCATTGAGAGGAGCGAAGACCGTGGATCGACAAGAGAAGATCGCCCGGCGCGCCTATGCCATCTGGCAGTCGGAGGGCGAGCCGGAAGGGCGCGCCCAGGAAAACTGGCACGCCGCGGAGGAGCTGACCGCCCATGAGGACAAGCAGATGCTGGCCACCAGGCCGGTGGATGCCGGCGGGGACGGCGTCGAGCCGGCCCTGGCCTACGAGAACCAGGGGGAATTTCCCACCCTGACGGACCAGGGCGAGGAGCGCTCCTATCCCGATCCGAAGCTTGCCCGCGGCGCCGATCCAGGCTGACGGTGCCGCTGCTTCAGTTGCCGGAGTCCAGCTGATCGCCGCGATGGCGGTTGGGGCCGCCATCGCGGACAGGTGCCCCCTCCCGGCCGAGGCCCAGGCCGACGAGGCCGCCGGCGACCGCCCCGGCCATCGCCAGCCCTCCGAGGAGGCGGACGAGGCCGCCCAGCGTGCCGACCCCTTCCAGGCCGGGCAGGACGGTGGACAGGCCGGCGACGACGAACCCCGCGACAAGGCCCGCGGCAGCGCCATACAGCGCGCCGGCGGGAAGGCACCGCAACTCGGCCGGCTGCCGCCGGCCGGCAGGCCGTTCGCTGCCGCTCATCCTGCGGCCATCCAGGCAACGCCGAGCAGCGCGACGGCGGCCAGGACCGGCAGCACGATCCGCCATTCCCGGCCCGAGGGTTGAGGTCCGGCCTTGATGCCGCCGGAGGCCGCCCCCGGCGGGAGCGGCCGACGGTCGGTGTCGGCCACCGACGGCTGCCCGGAGGCTTCGTCGTCGGTGCCGAGCGTGGCCGCCGCGGGATCGGCGGCGGCGACCTTGTCGGCATGGCGCCCGGCGTCGATCTCCATCCGCTCCTCTGCGGTCGAAGGGGGCGTGTCCGGCCGTGGCCGCGTTTCCCGGTCATCTGTCGTCATGAACGCGCAACCGCCCCCGTCGCCGGAAGTTCCCACCGGCGGCCACGGGAACACGCTGCCACGGGAACAACCGGGCGGGCGGCGGGTTGGCGATCACACGAGGCGGCTTTCCGATGCCGCCACCCGCCAACGGAGCGAAAGCACATGAAGGCACTGACCTGGCATGGAAAGGGCGACATCCGCTGCGAGAGCGTGCCCGACCCCCGCATCGAGCATCCGCGCGACGCCATCATCAAGGTGACCGCCTGCGCGATCTGCGGATCCGACCTGCACATCTATGGCGGCCTCATCCCGTCGATGGAGCATGGCGACGTGCTCGGGCACGAATGCATGGGCGAGGTGGTCGAGGTGGGCCGGGAGGCCGGCGACCTGCGCGTCGGCGACCGGGTCGTGGTCCCCTTCACCATCTCGTGCGGCGAGTGCTTCTTCTGCAAGCGCGGGTTCTATTCCGGTTGCGAGCGGTCCAACCCGTCGCGCGACAAGGCCGAGAAACTGTGGGGCCACTCGCCCGCCGGGCTCTTCGGCTACTCCCACCTGCTGGGCGGCTACAGCGGCGGGCAGGCGGAGTATCTGCGCGTTCCCTATGCGGACGTAGGGCCGATCAAGGTGCCGGCCCACCTGTCGGACGAACAGGTGCTGTTCCTCTCGGACATCTTTCCGACCGGCTACATGGCCGCGGAGTTCTGCGACATCCAGCCGGGCGACACGATCGCCGTCTGGGGCTGCGGGCCGGTCGGCCAGATGGCGATCCGCTCCGCCTTCCTGCTCGGCGCCGAGCGCGTCATCGCCGTCGACACCGTGCCCGAACGCCTCGACCTGGCGCGGCAGGCAGGCGCCATCCCCCTCGATTTCCTGGAGGACGACATCTATGACCGCATCCAGGACCTGACGCGCGGGCGCGGCGCCGATGCCTGCATCGACGCCGTCGGCACCGAGCCGGATACGGGCAGCGGGTTCGATGCGCTGATCGACCGCATCAAGGTCGCCACCTTCATGGGGACCGACCGGCCCCATGTGCTGCGCCAGGCCATCCACTGCTGCCGCAACTTCGGCGTCGTCTCCATCGTCGGGGTCTATGGCGGCCTGCTCGACAAGGTCCCGATGGGTTCGGCGATCAACCGCGGGCTGACGTTCCGCATGGCCCAGACGCCGGTGCAGCGGTACCTGCCGCAGCTGCTCGATCGCATCGAACGGGGCGAGATCGACCCTTCCTTCGTCATCACCCACCGCGCCCCGCTCGCCGAAGGGCCCGAGTTCTACCAGACGTTCCGGGACAAGAAGGACGGCTGCATCAAGGTCGTCCTCCGCCCCTGACGCGCCCATGAAAGGAACGACGCCATGACCTCCGCGCACCGTCCCCTGGCGGTGGTGACCGGTGCCTCCAGCGGCATCGGGCTGGAACTCGCCGCCGTCGCCGCCGCCCGCGGCTTCGACCTCGTCATCGCCGCCGACGAACCGGAGATCGACCGGGCGGCGGCGGTCGTCGCCGTCAAGGGCGGCGAAGTCATCGCCGTCCGGGCCGACCTGGCGACGCCCGAGGGCGTGGACCAGCTTCTCGACCGGGTCGCCCGGACCGGCCGGCCGGTCGAGGCGCTGCTCGCCAACGCCGGCATCGGCCTGGGCCACGCCTTCCTGAGCCAGGACCCGGCCGACTGGCGGCGGGTGGTGGATACCAACATCACCGGAACCCTGCTGCTGATCCAGAAGGTGGGCCAGGACATGCAGGCGCGCGGCCAGGGCAGGATCCTGATCACGGGATCGATCGCGGGGTTCATGCCGGGCGCCTTCCAGGCGGTCTACAACGGGACCAAGGCGTTCCTGAACTCCTTCGCCTTCGCCCTGCGCAACGAGCTGAAGGACCGGGGAGTGTCGATCACCTGCCTGATGCCGGGCCCGACCGACACTGAGTTCTTCGCCCGGGCCGACATGCTCGACACCAAGGTCGGGCAAGGCACCAAGGACGACGCCCGCATGGTGGCGGAGACCGGGTTCGAGGCGATGATGCGGGGCGATGGCGACGTGGTCAGCGGCTGGAAGAACAAGGTGCAATCGGCGATCGCCAACGTCACGCCCGCCTCCGTGCTGGCCGAGCAGCATCGTCGGATGGCGGAGCCGGGCAGCGGGGACTCCTGACGCCCCCCGCCGCGCGGATCACCTCCGCGTGAACGGTGTAACGCAGCCCTGACCGGCGTCGAACGGGCATGGTCGGACAAAGGATCCGGCCGTCGCCCGTTCACCCATGTCAGAGGTCGCCCATGATCAACCGTCGCCATGTACTCGCCGCGCTCGCGGGACTCTCGCTCGCCACGGCCGGACTGGGCGCTTCCGCGCAAGGCGGAACTGCCGCTGCGGACAAGCGGGCCTACTCGCTGGCGGCATTCGAAGCGGCGGTGAAGGCCGGCAAGCCGGTGCTGATCGACGTGTCGGCACCCTGGTGCCCGACCTGCCGGGCCCAGGCGCCCATCCTTTCGGAACTCGTCCGGCAGCCGCGGTTCAAGGACCTCGTCTTCCTGAGCGTCGACTTCGACAGCCAGAAGGAGGTCCTCCGCAGCCTGAAGGTGCAGCAGCAGAGCACGCTGATCGTGTTCAAGGGCGGCACCGAGATCGGGCGCTCGGTCGGCGACACCGGCAAGGCATCGATCGAGGCGCTGTTGTCGCGCGCGATCTGAGGGCGGCGGTCCCATGGCGACCCTGGCCTTGGCGCTGCTCGCCGGCATCCTCTCGATCCTGTCGCCCTGCGTCCTGCCGCTCCTGCCCATCGTCATCGGCACGGCGGTGGCCGAGCATCGCTGGGGACCGGTCGCCCTGGCGGCCGGGCTGGCGCTGTCGTTCACCGCCATCGGCCTGTTCGTCGCCACGGTCGGCTTCGCGGTCGGGATCGATGCCGGCGTCTTCCGTGCGGCCGCGGCCGTCATGGTGATCGCGCTCGGCCTGGTCCTGCTGCTCCCGGCGCTGCAGCTGCGCGTGGCGATGGCCGCCGGCCCGGTCAGCAACTGGACCGAGCGGCGCTTCGGCGGGTTCTCCCCCGATGGCCTCCAGGGCCAGTTCGCCGTCGGCCTGCTGCTGGGGGCCGTGTGGAGCCCGTGCGTCGGGCCGACGCTGGGCGCCGCCTCGGTGCTGGCCGCCCAGGGCCAGGATCTGGCGGCGGTGGCCCTGACCATGCTGGCGTTCGGCATCGGCGCCGGCCTGCCGCTGATTGCGCTCGGGATGCTCTCCCGCACACGGCTGGTGGCGGTCCGGAACCGGCTGATGGCCGCCGGCCAGGGCGCCAGGGCCGCGCTCGGGGTCCTGCTCGTCGCGGTCGGCCTGCTGGTCCTGACCGGCTGGGACAAGAGCCTAGAAGCCGCGCTGGTGTCGGCCTCTCCCGAATGGCTTACTCGCCTGACGACATCGTTCTGACCGCCGCCACACCTCGAGGACATGCCCCGGATGACCGATCTCAAACCCCTGCTGCCCCGCGCGCCCGTGCCCCGCCTCGAGATCCGGCTGGCCCCGGACGGCACCCCCTTCAGGCTGGCCGACGAGCGGCCGCAGCACTTCACCCTGGTGGTCGTCTATCGCGGCCTTCATTGCCCGATCTGCAAGACGCAGCTGCGCGATCTCGAGAGCAAGCTCGACGCCTTCGCGCAGAAGGGCGTCGGCGTCGTCGCGCTGTCCACGGACGACGAGGAACGCGCCAACCGCACCAAGGCCGAGTGGGGCCTGCCGCGGCTCCGGCTGGGCCATGGCTTCGGGCTCGCCGCCGCCCGCGAATGGGGGCTGTTCCTCTCCACCGGGCGCGGAAAGACCTCGCACGGCGTCGAGGAACCCCCGCTCTTCGCGGAACCGGGGCTGTTCCTGGTGCGCGCCGACGGCACGCTCTACTTCTCCAGCGTCCAGACGATGCCGTTCGCCCGGCCGTCCTTCGCCGACATCCTGCAGGCGATCGACATCGTGATCGCCCGGGACTATCCGGCGCGCGGCGAGGTGGCGACGTTGGGATGATGACGGCAACGCGCAGGGACCTGCTGCGCGGCGCAGCGGCCGGCCTGCTGGGGGCCGTCCTGGGGACGCGCGAAGGTGCGGCCGCGGAGCGGTATCCGCCGCCGTTCCGCACGGCCCGCGCCCAGTTCACCCTGCTCACCCCGCGCCGGGATGTCGGGCACGTCGTGCTGCGCGACCTGGGCGGGGTGCCGCGGACGCTCGCTTCCTTCCGGGGAAAGTCCGTCCTGCTCGGCTTCTGGGCCAGCTGGTGCCCGCCGTGCCGGTACGAGCTGCCGATCCTGCACCAGCTCCAGGCACAGTCGGGGACGGCGCCGTTCGCCGTGGTCCCGGTGTCGCTCGACCGCGACGCGGCGCTCGCCGGCGCCTACCTCCGGCGGCTCGGCCTCGACGGATTCGAGAGCTTCATCGATCCCGACGGCGAAGTCGCCTCCGGCCCAAGATCGGAGACGGCGACGCCGTTTCCGCTCTACGGGATGCCGATGAGCTACGTGATCGACGCCGGGGGCCGGAATGCCGGCTACCTGACGGGCGAGGCCGACTGGAGCCGACCCGAGGCCCTGGCGCTGCTCCGGCACCTTGCAGCCCCGTAGGCGGCGCGACCGCCGGAGCGGCCTGGCTTCAGGGATCGTGCCGGGGCATGGCTGGCCGGGCCATGCGCTGGCGCAGGCCGCGGCAAAGCTCCTCGACAAAGGGCGCCACCGACAGGATCAGGACGGCCCCGAGCACGGTCACGACATAGGCCGGCGGCAGCGGCTGGTCCTTCCAGCGAAGGGTGAAATCGGCTGCTTCGGGGCCGGCCCCGAACAGAGCCTGGAACTGCCCCCAGTGGAGCGCGATGACGCCCAGCAGCGCCGTCAGGGGCAGAAGCCCCAGGTAGCTGTGCACATGCTGCTCGATCGGTGCCACATGCCGCCGGCCGGCCGCGAAGCGCAGATCCAGGAACGCGGTCAGCTCGTGCGCGGCCCAGCCGACGAGAAACAGCACGAACAGCAGCGCATTGATCTCCAGCAGCAGACCGGCCAGCAACGGGAGCCCGACCTCGGCCAGCATGAGGAGATGGAGCACCGATTCCATCGGCCCGGCGGTGCGCTCGATGGCGCTCGCCCGGTGGCACAGCCAGTCGGCGAAGCCCGCCAGGATCCAGATCGGAATGACGAACAACAACAGGATCTGGGCCATGGGTTCGTGCGGCATGGTGCCTCCCGCCGGGACCCGGGGCGCGTTGGTGGGCGCGGCTCCGGTCAGGGATGGGGGCGGCGGGGATCTGCCCCATCCCCGCCGCCGCCCGGCCTAGCGCTGCTGGCCCGAAGAGCCGCCCTTGCGGCCTGCCTCGGATGCCCGCTCGCGGTCATGGGCGAAGTTGCCGCTGCTCTCGTGGCCGCCCTTGCGGCCCGCTTCGGACGCCCGCTCGCGATCGTTGGCGAAGTTGCCGGGATTGCCCTGCTGGGCCTGCCGATTGTCCTGCTCCTTGGTGCGATCCTGAGCCATGGTACCACTCCTGTTGCAGTTGCCTCCGGGCGGAGGTAAGGGGCCAACAAGAGCTCCATGGCGAAGTTCCCGGCCGAACGACAGATGGCACCCAATTCATGCTGGCGTAGGCGGGTCGCCCGATGCGTGGCTCGCCCGCTGATCACTTGCGACCGACTTCATTCGCGTCGCCGAATTCCCCCCAAGCGTTCCGGTCGCATCTTCGTTCGGCGAGGAACAATCCGCGACAGGCTCGGTTGGCGAGGAATGCGGGGCGGGGCTGCCGCCGGCACCCTGCCCTTCCTCGTCCTGTCACGGAGCCCATCGATGTTCATGCACAACAAGCGGCTGATGTATACCGTCCGCGTTTCCGAGACCAACCCCGCGCTCGCCACCCTGATGCTCGAGCAGTTCGGCGGCCCCCAGGGCGAACTGGCGGCCGCGATGCGGTACTTCACCCAGGCCCTGGCCGAGGAGGATCCCGGCCGCCGCGACATGCTCTTCGACATCGCCACGGAGGAGCTGAGCCACCTGGAGGTGATCGGCTCGATCGTGGCCATGCTCAATCGCGGGGTGAAGGGGCAGATGGCCGAGGCCGCCATGAACGAGGCCGAGCTCTATCTGGCCGCGAACCAGGGAGGGGAAAGCCATACGACCTCGATCCTGTTCGGCGGCGCGCCGGCCCTGGTCAATTCGGCCGGCGTTCCCTGGACCGCCGCCTATATCGACTCGATCGGCGACCCCACCTGCGACCTGCGCTCCAACATCGCCGCGGAGTCCCGCGCCAAGATCGTCTATGAGCGACTGATCAACGTGACCGACGACCCGGGCGTGAAGGAAGCGCTGGGCTTCCTCATGACGCGGGAGGTGGCGCACCAGAAGTCGTTCGAGAAGGCGCTCTATTCCATCACCCCGAACTTCCCGTCGGGCAAGCTGCCGGGCAGGCCGGACTTCGCGGACAAGTACTACAACCTGTCCCAGGGCCCGGGCGACCAGCAGGGGCCGTGGAACTCCGGCGAGCAGTGGGAACGGGTCGACGAGCCGGAAGACCAGATGGCCGTGGATGGCGGCGACGGCGAAGCCACGGTCCAGCTGTCGGCGGCCGAGGAGGCGGCGCTGCTGGCGATGAAGAGCCGGCTGGCCTCGACCGTGACGGACGATCCCATCACCGGCGCGGACCTCGGCGCCGGCCCCGGGGCCGGGACGACGACCGCGCCGGACGGGAGCGGTGCCCGTCGCAACTAGGATCCGGGACGCAGCAGCCCCCGGCGGCCCCGCGCCGCCCAGGGGCCGCTGCGGTCCCGCCTGCCTCACCCCCCTGCCTCACCATCGATATCGGGAGTCCCGGGCGCGATGCTCGATATCCAGTCGCCGATCCTGATCGGGTCGCTGGCGAGCCTGGCGGCAGGGCTGGCCACGGGCGTCGGGGCAAGCCCGATCCTTCTCTTTGCGCCACCGAGCGAGGAGCGGCAACGGTCGCTGCTCGGCTTCGCGGCCGGGGTCATGCTGGCCGCCTCGTTCTTCTCGCTCATCCTGCCGGGCGTCGAAGTGCTGCAGGAGCAGGGCGCCAGCACATCGGCGTCGGCGGCGATGATGGCGGTGGCGGTGCTGCTGGGGGCGCTGGCGATCGCCGCGTTGAACCGGTTCGCGCCCGTCGACCACCTCACGGTCGGTCCGGCCGGCCGCGAGGCGGGCGTCGTTCGGCGCGTCTGGCTGTTCATCCTTGCCGTGACGCTGCACAACTTTCCCGAGGGGATGGCGGTCGGGGTCAGCTTCGGCGGCGGCGACATGCAGCAGGGGCTGGCGACGGCCATCGGCATCGGCCTCCAGAACATCCCGGAGGGGCTGGCCGTTGCCGTGTCGCTGGCCACGGTCGGATACAGTCGCGGACAATGCTTCGCCGGCGGCCTCGCCTCGGGGCTGGTCGAGCCGCTCGGCGGGCTGTTCGGCGTCACCCTCGTCTACGCGGTGCAGGCGGCGTTGCCCTGGGGCCTCGGGTTCTCGGCCGGCGCGATGATCTATGTGGTGGCCGCGGAAATCATACCGCTCTGCCAGCCGCGACAGCCGGCCGGGGACTGTGCGCCGGGGCGGGAGGGGGAGAAGCCGATCCTCAGCCTGATCGTCGGCCTGGTCGGGATGATGTTCCTGGACATCTCCCTCGGCTGACGCCCCGCGGACGAAAGCCGATCGAAGCAAAACGGGGGCACCAACCGCGTGGCCGGTGCCCCCCCGTATCCGCGCTTGCTACCAGCGGATGCGGGACCCCCGGTGTGGCGGCTGGCGGCTCAGCCACAAGGCGATGGCGAAGCCGGTCGCCGCGGCGGCCAGCACCGCGCAGCTCAGGGTCGGGTTGCGCTCCACCATCTGGACCATGCCCGCGCCATGCCGCGTCTCGCGCTGCGACACCGGCGACTGCTGGGCCCGGAAGTGGTTGCGCGTGTCCCGCACCTTCTGGTGCTGCTCGCGAATGGTCGCCTCGACGGCCGAGGGAAGCTCGCGGCGCAGCAGCGCGTCGTAGGTCGCCTCGAAGACGCTCTCCCCGCGGACGATCTCGTCGATGATCTCGTCACGGTCCCGGCCGGCGATCGCGGCCTTCAGGCCGAGGAAGACGCGGTGGGCGGCGCCCAGCACCGTGCCGCTGCCCGGGGCTTCGTGGCCGAGCTCCTGGAAGACGCGGTCGAGCTCCCAGGTCATCTCTTCCCGTTCGTCGACGAGCCGCCCGAACTCGACGCGCAGCGACCGCTCCTCGGCATTCTCGTAGGCGAGCCGGTAGCCCGCCTCGCTGTCGCGGCAGTGGGCCGCCAGCGATCGCAGCAGGCGCAGCACTTCCGGGTCCGGCTGGCCCTTGGGGCTGTCCTGCGTCTTCTCGGAAATCGCGCTCTTGCCGTCCTGATTGGCGGCGATATCGTCGTTCTCGTTCATGGTCCGGATCCTCCAGGCTGATGTTCCTAGGAGGCAACTGCCGCCGCCGCCGTCTGTTCCGCCGGCGATCCCGCAGGATCGGCTCTGCCGGAGACGGCCCCCCCCCGGGGGGCCAGATGCCCGGCAAGGCAGAAGACGCCGCGGAGGCCGCATCATCGCCGCGCCAGCCGCCGCAGCGCCCATGCCGCCAGCAGGATCGCGCCCGCGACGGAGACCGCCCCCGCTTCCCCGCTCCAGCGGCGCAGGCCGCCATCGATCCGGCCGGGACCGGCGGACGGCCGGAACAGGTTGCCGTCCTGCACCGGCCGGCTGCAGGCCCGGGCGAGATGGGCGCGGATGACCCAGGCCCCTGCCCGCCCCGAGAGGTTCGGCGCCAGGAGGTGCGCGGGCCGCGCCAGATGGGCGACGCCGCCGACCGTCGTCGTCGCGCGCGGATTGCGGACAAGCTCGAGAACGGCTGCCGCGACGCGCCGCGCATCGAGCACGGGCGGCGGCGCGGTCAGCCGGCGGCCGGAGTAGTTGGCGCTGTGGGACAGGCCGGGCGTGTCGACGAACCCCGGATAGACGTCGCAGACATGGATGCCGGGGTAGGTCGACAGTTCCGCCCGCAAGGCCTCGGAGAAGCCGCGCAGGCCGAACTTGCTGGCGCTGTAGGCGGCTGCGAACGGGGCCGGGGCGAAGGCCCCGAGCGACACCATGTTGATGAAGGTGCCGTGCCCCTGTTCCTTGAAGAGGGGGACGATCGCGTGCGCCTCGTTCATATGCGCGATGAGGTTCGCCCGGATGACCTGTTCGTGCGCCGCCATCGGCGTCGCCTCGTAGGCACCGAAGGCGCCGACGCCGACATTGCTGACCCACACGTCGACCCGGCCCCACTCGGCCCGGGCGCGGCGGACGACGTCACGCACGGCGCCCGCGTCCGTCACGTCCGTGGGGACGGCCAGGACCACCGCGCCGAGATTGCGGCATCGCGCCGCCGCCCGGTCGAGCGCATCGGCGCCGCGCGCCGCCAGGATCAGCCGATAGCCGGCGCGGGCGAAGGCCAGCGCCGTCGCCAGGCCGATGCCGCTCGACGCGCCGGTGACGACGGCGGTCGGGCGGCGCGACGGGCGGCGTCGCACGGCTGCCGCCCTCATCGCTCGACGAACTTGAAGAAGCGGCTGGTCTCTCCGTCGATCCTGTCCTGGGCCAGCAGCGCCAGGTTCTTGCGCTCGAATATCGAGAAGAACTCGTCCCAGGAGATTTCCTTCAGCGACGCGTCGCGCGGCGCGAAGTCGAAGCGGAGGATTCCCGACCCATCCTCGCCTTCGGTGTCGCGGACGATCGCCGGTATGCCGTCGCGCTCCTCCGCCCAACGACGGATCGCCGCATGGTCGCTGATGTGCCTGGCTTCGCTCATGGCTGCCTCCGGATCTGGCCGATCTCGGTTCAACCGGTCCGCCGTGCGCCGGGTTCCGCTCCGGTCGAGCCACCCCGCGGGACCGGCGCCGGACCCCGCAATGGAAGCGGACCGAGGATCGGGCTACCTTCCGTCATCGGCTCGCCTCGAAGGGGCGGCGCCCGGTTGACGTACATCAACGCGCGCCGTCCGCCATGCGCTTTCAATCGAACGGGTGAGCCGCCCGGTCGGTGGGCAGAGACGGAGGAAGACTGGTGCCGGCACAGCGGGAGGCGGAGGCGGTTCCGGGTGGCGTCGCCGGCCGTGGTGCGGGCGCGGGCACTCGCGACACCGGCATCGTGGCCCGCGGCGTCAGCCGCATCCTGCCGGGCGCGGTCCCCGTGACGCTCGTCCGCGACATCGACCTGGCCATCGGCAAGGGTGAGTTCGTGGCGATCACCGGGCCGTCCGGCTCGGGCAAGTCGTCGCTGCTCTATCTGCTGGGCCTGCTCGACCTGCCGACCACGGGCACCATCGAACTCGACGGGCACGACACCGGCGCAATGGACGAGGCGACCCTGGCGGCGCTGCGCCTCGGCCGCATCGGGTTCGTGTTCCAGTTCCACTTCCTGCTGCCCGAGTTCACGGTGCTCGACAACCTGCTGATCCCGATGCGCCGCAAGGGCGGGCAGCCGCTGGAGCGGATGCGGCACCGGGCGAGCGGGATCCTCGCCGCGCTGCAACTCGATGGGGAGGCGGCGAAACGCCCCGACCAGCTGTCGGGTGGGCAGCGCCAGCGGGCGGCGCTGGCCCGCGCGCTCGCCAACGATCCCGACTACATCCTGGCCGACGAACCGACCGGCAACCTGGACACGCAGAATGCCGCCATCGTCTTCGACATCCTGGACCGGCTGGTGCGTCAAGGGGAGCGGACGGTCATCATCGTGACCCACGATCTGGCACTGGCCGAGCGCACCCATCGCCGCATCCACCTGGTCGATGGGCGCATCGTCGCCGATCGCGCCGCCTGAGCGCCCCGGCCGCGGCCGCTATTCCCGATGCGACGCTATCGCCTGTCGCTGGCCCTCATCCTCGCGGCCCTGGCGGCCCTGGCCTGGATCATCGAGGCGCGGGTTCTGGCGCCGCCGCTCGTCCGCACCACCGCGCCCCGCTGGGGGCCGCTGGCCGAGGGCGTCTACGCCACCGGCGTGGTCGAGCCGCTGGCCTGGGCCAAGGTCCGGACCGAGGCCGGCGGGCGCCTCGTCTCGCTGCTGCGGGCGGAGGGGCAGGACGTGGCGGCCGGCGAGCTGCTGGCGCAGATCGACGACCAGAACCAGCGCGCGCGGATGGCCGAAATCGAATCCCGGCTCCGCTATCTCGAGTCCGAGCGCGCGCGCCAGCGGGCGCTCGTCGCCGGGGGTGCGGCAAGCCGCAAGACGCTCGAACTGCTGCAGAGCGAGTTCGACCAGGCCACCGCACAGCGGACCATGGCGGCCGAAGCGCTGCGCCAGTCCCGGGTGACCGCGCCGATCGCCGGCCGGGTGCTGCGCCGGGAGGGCCGGGTCGGCGAGGTCGTCGATCCCGGCACGCGGCTCTTCTGGATCGGCAGCCCGCGTGACCGGCTGATCGTGGCGCAGATCGACGAGGAGTATTTCCCGCGGGTCGAGCTCGGCCAGCGCGCCTTCGCCAGCGCCGACGCCCATCCCGGCCGCAGCTTCGCCGGCCGGGTGATCGAGCGCACGCCCTTCGGCGATTCCGACCAGCGGTCCTTTCGAATCCGCATCGCCCTCGACGCGCCACCAGGAGCAGCCGATCCGGACGAAGCCCTGTCGCTCGGCATGACGGTCGAGGTCAACGTGGTGGTGCGCTCGGCCGATCGGGTCCTGCTCGTGCCGCGCGCGGCGCTCGCCGGGAGCGGCCTCTGGGTCGTCGATGCGGGCCGGACCTGGCATCGGCAGATCCGGGTCGGTCTGCGCGGGCGGGATCTGGTCGAGGTCCGCGAGGGGCTGGCCGGCGACGAGGAGATCGTCCTCGACCCGCCAGTATCGCTGGTCGGCGGCGCCCGCGTCCGGCCGATCCGCGTGCCGGCCGAGAGTGCGACGCAGTCCCGGTAGCGAAACAAGCGATCACCTCCTCCATCAATTGATCTGCCTCAATGCCCCGGTGCGCCGGCGGCCCGAGTATCACTGCATTCGCCGATCCGGGCGGACCGGCTCCCCGTGTGCGCCGATCCCGGGGGTAGGCGACGCCACCGGAGGGATCCATGGTCCAGGTCACGATCCAGAACTATGCCGTCGATGCCTCCGACATTGCCGGAGTAATCAACCTCGACGGCGTCGAGGTATCGGGGGAGCCCTCGATCACCGCGACGCAGATCGCGGCCACCCTGTCCGACGGGCGGTCGATCACGATCATCGGAACGTTCCAGCCCATCATCGATGCCCTGGCGGCGGAGAATCTCGACCTCCTGATGGCCGGCATAGATCAGATCCGGCTGGATGCCGTTGCCGTCTCGGTCGGCGGGGTCTCCTGGATCACCATGGCCGGCATCGACCTGACCGGTCCCGAGGTCCTGGCCTATCTCGAAGCCAGCGGCATCGACGACGAGACCGACGTCGGCGACGACGACATCGACGGCGGCATCTCGTTCCTCTTCGTCGGCAACGACACCATCGTCTCGGCACTGGGCAACGACACCCTGCGCGGCTATGACGGCGACGACATCGTGCTCGGCATGAGCGGCAACGATCTGGTCTATGGTGATACCGGCAACGACGAGGTCAACGGCAACCTCGGCAACGACACGGTCCATGGCGGCCAGGGCACCGACTTCGCGCGCGGCGGCCAGGGCAGCGACCTCGTCTACGGCGACGACGGGGACGATTGGCACGTCAACGGCAATATCGGCAACGACACCGTCTATGGCGGCCTCGGCAACGATTCCGTGTTCGGCGGCCAGGGCGACGACTTCCTGATCGGCGATATCTTCGAGTACGGCGTCGGCGGCAACGACTTCCTGATCGGCAACCTGGGGAACGACACGCTGGTCGGCGATCCGGGCAACGACACCCTGCAGGGCGGCGAAGGCACCGATGCCTTCTCGATCTACACCGGCGACGGGCGCGACGTGATCATCGACTTCGATGCCGCGACCGAGTTGATCAGGCTGGAGCCGGACATCAACGGCATCGGCTACACGGCGGCCAGCGACTTCTCCGTCCTGTTCGCCAGGATCACCGCCGACGGCCTCGGCAACAGCATCATCGACCTGGGGGCGGGCAACACGCTGCGCATCGACGGGGTGCTGCCCGGCCAGCTGCACGCCGGCAACTTCGACTTCATCTTCTAGGCGCCGGTCCGCACCCCCGCCCCGAGGGACCCCGGTGTGCCGCTGCCGCTCTTCATCGAGATCGCGCTGGCGCATCTGGCCGAGCGGCCGCGGCAGACCCTGTCCGCCGTGGCCGGCATCGCCCTGGGTGCCGCGTTCTTCATCGGCATCGCGGCGCTGCTGCGCGGCTTCCAGCACGACTTCGTGGCCAAGCTGATCGACGTGGCACCGCATGTCGTGGTCAAGGACGAGTACCGGATGCCCGCGGCCCAGCCGCTCGAGCGGGTATCCGGCCGCGGCCTGGCCGTCGTCGCCGGCGTCCGGCCGCGACCCCCGGCCCGCGGCATCAAGAACGTCGCGGAGACGATGGCCGACCTCGCCGCCGAGCCGGCGGCCTTCGCGGCACCGGTGATGCGGGCGCCGGTCGTGCTGCGGTACGGCACGGTCGCCGAGCCGGTCACGCTGTTCGGCATCGAGCCCGATCTCCACCGCCACGTCAGCAGCCTCGACCGCGACCTCCGGGTAGGGGCGCTGGCCGATCTGTCGGCCAGCGCCGACGGGGTGATCCTGGGGGAGGGGGTGGCGCGGCGGCTGGGTGCGGGCGCGCGCGACACCATCCGGGCCCAGGGGGCGGCCGGTGGCGAGGTCGGGCTGAAGGTGGTCGGCATCTTCCGCACCGGCGTGCCGCAGCTGGACGAGACCCAGGGCTACGTCCTGCTGACCCGGGCGCAGACGCTGGAGGCACGGCCCAACGTCGTCAACCAGATCCATGTCCGCCTCGACGACAATGCCCGCGCGATCGACCTGGCCCGCCGGCTGGAAACCGACCACGGCTTCCGCGCCGAACCCTGGCAGGAGACGCATGGCAGCGTGCTCGACCTGTTCGGCATCCTGAACGGCGTGACCTTCACCGCACTCGGCGGCCTGTTCATGATGTCCGGGACCGCCGTCTACAACATCGTGTCGACGATCACGATGGAGAAGGTCCGCGACATCGCGATCCTGCGGTCGCTCGGCTTCCCGGCCCGGTTCGTCGCCGCGATGTTCCTCGTCGAGGGGCTGGTGCTGGGACTGCTGGGGGCGCTTGCCGGCTGCCTCCTGGGCCATGCCGCGGTCTCGCTGCTCGGCCGCGTGCCGGTCGAGATCCAGGGTCCGATCATCCAGTCCAACCACTTCCTGCTCTTCGACTGGGCCGGCCACTACGCGATCGCGGCCGCCGCCGCGGTGGCGACGGCGGGCCTGGGCGCGCTGCTGCCGGCACGGCGGGCCGCCGGGACGGACCCGCTGATCGTCCTGCGCGGGGCCGTCGGGTAGCCGCCCATGGACCTTGCCACCCATGCCATTGCGGGCCTGCTCGTCGCGCGCACCCGCGCCGCCTGGAGCGGGCGTGCCGAACCGGCCATGGTCCTGGTCGCGGCGTCGCTGCTGCCGGATATCGACATGCTCGCGGTCGTCCTCGATCCGGCCCGCGCCGCCCTGCTGCGCCACACGCTGACCCATTCCCTGGTGGCCATGCCGGCGCTGGCGGCGGGCCTCGCCCTGCTGGCGCGGATGGCGGGCGGTCGCGACGGCTTCGGTGCCACCGTCCTGCTGGCCGCTACGGGAATTGCGGTCCATCTCGCCCTCGACCTGCTCAACGCCTATGGCGTGCTGCTTTTCTATCCCCTGTCGGACGCGCGGATCGAACTGGGGCTGCTCTTCGTCGTCGACCCCGTGTTCACCGGAATCCTCGCGGCCGGCCTCGTGCTCTCCTTCGTGCCGTCGCCCCGTCGGCGGGTGCCGGTGGCACGACTGGCGATCCTGCTGGCGGTGGCGCATGTCGGGGCGGCAGCGATCCTGCGCGACCGCGCCGCCGAGATGCTGGCGGCGGCCGCCACCGGCCCCATTGTCGCCCTCGTGCCGGAGCCGCTGGCACCCTGGCACTGGCGCGGCATCGCAGCGCATCCCGGCGGCTACCGCCAGTTTGCCATCCGGCCGGTCGCCGGGCAGATCCAACCGCTGCCGCCGGTCGCCTCCGCCGGATCCGACCCGGCCGTCGCCGCCGTCCGCGGCTCGGCCCTGCCATGGGGGCTGGAGACATTCCTGCGAGCGCCGGTCTGGCGGGTCGAGGGGGCGCGGGTGACCGTGCACGACCTGCGCTTTCGCTTCGCCGGCCTTGGCAACGACTGGGATCCGTTCGGGTTCGCCTTCGACCCTCCCGACCGGCCGGGGGGCAGGGCGCGGCTGGTCGGGGCGACGCTGGGCGACCGGGTCGACCGGTCGCTGGCGACCCTGTCGGCGATCGCCACAGCCAAGGGGGACTGACCGATGTCAGTGATCGAGAGGGTCCGCACCACGGATACCGGACGGCTGCGCCGCCGGGTCGACAGCCGGCTGGGCGAACTGTTGCGGCCCGAGCCCGGAAGCGGCCTGCGGCAGGCGATGGCCGATGCGACGCTGCGCGGCGGCCGGCGGCTGCGGGCGACGCTCGCCCTGCTCTCCTGCGTCGCGGTCGGCGGGCGGGCGGAGGATGCGCTCGACCTCGCCTGCGCCGTCGAGATGGTCCACGCGGCCTCGCTCGTCCTCGACGACCTGCCCGCGATGGACGATGCGGGCGAGCGGCGCGGCGAGCCGTCGCTACATCGCCGCCACGGCGAGGCGACCGCCATCCTGGCATCCGTGGCGCTCCTCGCACGCGCCTTCGAGATCGCCGGCGCCTGCGACCACGCCCGCGGGACGGATGCCGTGGCCCGGCTGGCACGGACCGTCGGAGAACGGGGCATGTGCGCCGGCCAGTTCGACGACCTGGCGACGCGCCGCAGCGGCCGCGGGGCCGCGCTGGACGCGTCCCGGCTGGAGACGCTGCACCGGCGCAAGAGCGGCTGCGTCGTCGCCACCGCGTGCGAGCTGGGGGCCATGGCGGGCGGCGGCGGGACCCAGGCGGCGGCGGCGCTCGCCGAGTACGGGATGCGCCTCGGCATCGCCTACCAGATCTTCGACGATCTCGCCGACCGCGACCGGGACACGGCCGCCGGCCAGCCCAACTATGCCGCCGCGGTGGGCGCCCCGGCGGCACGGGATCGCGTTCGCGACCTGCTCGCCGAGGCGGGTCGCATCGTCCGTGGAGCCGGCATCGACCCCGCTGCCATCGACGCCTATGTGCTGGGGCTGCTCGCCGGCCGCGACGCGCCGGATCGGGCCGGCCCCGGCCGATGACCTACGACCTCATCATCGTCGGTGGCGGGCCGGCGGGCACCGCCGCCGCGCTCTACGCCGCCCGCGCCGGCCTGCGCACGCTGCTGCTGGAGAAGGCCCGGTTTCCCCGCGACAAGATCTGCGGCGACGCGATCAGCGGCAAGGCGGTCGCCATCCTGGGCGAGCTGGGGCTGGTCGACGGCGTCAGGCGGCTGCCCGGGGCCGAGGTCGGCCACATCCTGTTCGGCAGCCCGGACCATGTCGGTGCCGACATCGACCTGTCGCGGGCGGCAGATCCCGGACGGGTGACGGGCTTCGTCGTCCGGCGGACGGATTTCGACGCGTTTCTCTTCGCCGCCGCCGTCCGATCGGGGGTCGAGTGCCGCGAGGGCTTCGCCGTCGAGGACCTGGTGCTGGACGCGGCGGGGGCCGTGGGCGGGGTGCGCGGGCGGGATCTGGCGACCGGGCGGCCGGAGGAGCTGGCCGCGCGCATCGTCCTCGGCGCCGACGGCTACCGATCGATCGTCGCCCGCCGGGCCGGCCTCTACGCGCATGATCCGGAGCACACCGCAACCGGCGTCCGCGCCTACTATCGCGATGTCGGCGATCTCTCCGACCGGATCGAACTGCACTATGTCGACGCGGTCCGGCCTGGCTACCTGTGGATCTTCCCGCTGGGCGGCGGCGCGGCCAATGTCGGGATCGGCATGCTGGGCGGCCCGATGAAGCGCGACGGGGTCAACCTCGTCGAGACGCTGGAGCGCCTGGTCCGCGATCGCTTCCTGGCGCCGCGCTTCGCCGCGGCGGTCCAGATCGGGCGTACGGTCGGCTGGCAGCTGCCGCTCGGCAGCCGCCGCCGGCCGGCGTCCGGCGACGGGTTCCTGCTGCTGGGCGACGCCGCCGGACTGGTCGATCCCTTCACGGGCGAGGGCATCGGCAACGCGATGTTCTCCGGCCGGCGGGCGGTGGCGACGGCCGTGCAGGCGCTGGCGGAAGGCGATACCGGCGCCACGAGCCTCGCCCGGTACGATGATGCCCTGTGGGCCGAGGTCGGGGACGAGCTGGCGGTCAGCGCGCGGCTGCAGCGCATCGCGCGCTTCCGTCCGCTGCTCGAGTTCACCATCCGCAGGGCAGCACGCAGCCCGCGGGTCCGCGACATGATCTGCGCCATGATCGCCAACGAGTTGCCGCGCAAGGCGCTGACGCGGCCGGCCTTCTACTTCGACCTGCTGTTCCGGTGAGCGGGCGGTGACGGCGGTCGGACCGGTATGGGCCACCCTGCGCCTCGTCCGCGTCTCGGCGGTCGGCATGTCGGCGCTGCTGACGCTGCTGGGCGCCCGCCTCGCAGGCACCGATGACGACCTTCCGGCGATGCTGCTGGCCGCCGCCGCCGTGGCCTTCGCGACGGCGGGCGGGAACGCGCTGAACGACGTCCACGACTGGCAGACGGACCGGGTGAACCGCGCGGACCGGCCCATTCCCTCGGGTGCGATCGGGCTCGGTCCGGCACGCGCGCTCGCCTGTCTCAGCCTTCTCGCCGCGGTGACCTGCTCGGCGTTCCTGTCCCTCTGGTGCCTGGCCATCTGCCTCGCCAACTGCGGGCTGCTGGTCGTCTATGCCCGGCATTCCAAGCGCCTCGGCCCGCTCAAGGGCGCGATCGTCGGCTATCTCGTCGGCTCGACCGTGCTCTTCGGGGCCCTCGGCCCTGCCCGCATCGACGCGGTGCTGCTCACGCTCGCCGTCTGTGCCGGCCTCGCCACCCTGGCCCGGGAGATCGTCAAGGATATCGAGGACATTGCCGGGGATCGGTCGGTCGGGGCGCGGACCATGCCCCTGCGCTTCGGTGTCCCGGCCAGCCGTCGAGTTGCCGGCCTCGCCCTGGTGCTGGCGGTCGTCCTCTCGTTCCTGCCCTGGACCGCGGGCGCGCCGGGCCCCGACGCCTTCGCCATGCTGGTCGCGGGCGGCGCCGTCCTCGGCCTGTCGCTGGCGGTGCCCGACGCCGGCCGCGCCCAGCGCCTGATCATGGCGGGCTCGGTGGTCGAGATGGCCGGCTTCCTTCTCGCTGCGGCGTGATCTCCGCCCGCGGTCACGGGGCCGGCCGTGCAATGCGTGACACGACCGCCGGCCACCGGCGGGGTAATGCCGGTCACCCATCCGGCCTCGTCGCTGCCCTGATAGAGGCATGGATAGGCGACATCCTCCGGCTCGCCGAGGCGGCCGAGAGGATAGGTCGCAAGGGTCCTGGCCATCTCCTCGGCCGACCTGCTCCCGATCAGTCGAGCAGACAGCGGTGTCGGCACCAGGGCCGGGGCGACCGGACTGATGCGAAGGCCCTTCGGCCCCAGCGTGAGCGGACGAAGTCGATCCTGCCGGCCGTGCGCTGGCGCAAGACCAACCTCGCCACGCTGGCAGCGCCGGCGCGCGACGCGCGGGTGCAGCGGCTGCCGAGGCACTCGGCAGCGGGTAGTTCACAAGGACGCTCCTTGGTCGCGGTCCAGCGCCGAGACGCTGGGCGTCGGTCCAGGGGTGCGACAGCCACTGGCGCAGGTGCAGGGGGCGCGGCGCGGGTCCGCCTCCCGGGCTCGATGGGTCCAGGGAGAGCGAAGTCTCCCTTGGTCATGGGGGTACCGGGGGAGCACGGCGGGCAGCCGGCTCGATGCCGGCGGAGCGCCAGCGGCCGGGAGGGATCCAACGGGAGGCGCGCAGCGGGCCTCCCTTGGCAAGATCAGGCTGTATTGCAGCGCACATCTTGCGCGTAGCGTCTGCCCAAGCCGCCCGATGCCGCGTGGTTACGGCCCGCGGTTGAAGGCGGCTCGCCGCAGGACGTTCGAGAGTCGGATCGGGCACCCGTTGCAGGATTTGCTGCGCGGCGACCTGTCCGGCTACAGGCTCGGGTCGTCGATCAGCGGCGTCGGGCGGGCGAGGCGGCGGAGTTCGCTCGGCTGCGCGAGGGTGATTTCGCGCCCCTCCACCTCTACTCCGTGGCGGCGCAGCGTGGCGAAGGCGCGCGAGAGATTCTCGGGCGTCATGCCGAGCAGCGCCGCCAGTGTGCGCTTGTCGATGGTGAGGCGGACCACTCCCCGCCCTCCCTGCTGGTCGTGGGCGACGAGCAGCCAGTTGGCGAGGCGCTCGACCCCGGTCCGCAGCTTGGCGGACTTCAGGGCCTTCACCGCGCCCCGGAATGCGCCGGCCAGTTCCCAGACGATGGCTTGGGTGAAAGCCGGGTCGCGTGCCATCGCATCGCGGATGCCCGTCGCAGGGATCATCAGGATGCGCGAGCGGGCCAGGGTGCGGGCTCCCATCAGGTGGACCGAATCCCGCAGGACCGCCGCGAGGATGAAGGTCGAGATCGGCTCCATGATCGCCATGGTGGTCTCGCGATCACCGTGGCGCGCGATCATCTCGACCGCGCCGTCGACCACGACGTGAAGAAAGTCGGCGATGTGACCTTCCTCGATCAGGGTTACCTGGGGCGGAAACCATTGCAGGAACGCCCCCTGCATCAGCGTGTCGAACGACTCGTCCGACATCGCCGCGAAGAGAGCGAGCGCACGGACTGACGGGAGGTCGTCGGATCGCATGGGGCGATGTTTCCCAATGATTGATGTTTATCAATTTAATGATGGAAATCGATCATTGATCAATAACAACATCGTCAAATTGACTTCCGAATGATGCCGTATCGGCTAACCGCATAGTAATCGCTCACGATTATTTCGGCGAACTTCCGGCGCGGGTTGACCTGGATCAAGTGAAGCCCTCCGCGCCGCCCCGACACTGCTGGCGACGACCCGGCCGCATTGCGGCAGGTCCAGCGCGACGTGTGGGGTTGCACCATGCAGGATATCGACGCGGCAACGGCAGGCAAGCAGGGCCGCATTCTCGGGATGAGCACGGTGGCGTTCACCGCCTGCTTCGCCGTCTGGACCATCTTCTCCATCATCGGCGTCCAGATTAAGGCCGATCTCGGCCTTTCGGACACCCAGTTCGGGCTGCTGGTCGGCACGCCGATCCTGACGGGCTCGCTCAGCCGCATCTTCCTCGGCATCTGGACCGACCAGTATGGAGGACGGGTCGTCTACCTCGTGACCATGCTGCTGGCGGCGGTCGCGACCTTCCTGCTGTCCTTCGCCCATACCTACGAGACCATGCTGCTCGCCGCACTCGGCGTCGGCCTGTCGGGCGGCTCCTTCGCGGTCGGCATCGCCTACGTCTCGAAATGGTACCCGAAGGAGAAGCAGGGCACCGTGCTCGGCATCTTCGGCGCCGGCAATGTCGGGGCAGCGGTAACCAAGTTCGTCGCCCCCTTCGTCCTCATCGCCTATGGCTGGGAGATGGTGGCCCAGGCCTGGGCCCTCGGTCTCGTCGCCGTCGCGCTCGTCTTCTGGTTCGCGACCGAGGACGACCCCGACCTCGTCCGGCGGCGGGCGGAAGGCCGGCGCGCGCCGGGCTCGCTGCTCCAGATCGAGCCGCTGCGCAACCAGCAGGTCTGGCGCTTCGCCCTCTACTACTTCTTCGTCTTCGGCGCCTTCGTCGCGCTCGCCCTGTGGCTGCCGCGCTACCTGATCGGCGTCTACGGGCTGGATCTCAAGACCGCCGGGATGCTGGCCGCGGCCTACTCGATCCCGGCCAGCCTGTTCCGCGCCTATGGCGGCTACCTGTCGGACCGCTACGGCGCGCGCACGGTCATGTACTGGGCGCTGGGCGTGTCGCTGGTCGCGCTCTTCATGCTGTCCTATCCCGCGACCGACTACGTCATCCACGGTATCGAGGGACCGATCGCCTTCTCGACGCGGATGGGCCTGGTGCCGTTCGTCGTCACCATCTTCGTGCTGGGCTTCTTCATGTCGCTCGGCAAGGCGGCCGTCTACAAGCACATCCCCGTCTACTACCCCAACCATGTCGGCTCGGTCGGCGGCCTCGTCGGCCTGATCGGCGGGCTCGGCGGCTTCGTCCTGCCGATCGCCTTCGGCGTCATGAACGACCTCGTCGGCGTGTGGACGAGCTGCTTCATGCTGCTCTTCGCGATCGTCGTCGTGTCGCTGACCTGGATGCACGTCTCGATCCGGCAGATGGAGCGGGCGGCCGCGGGCGACACGCTGGCCGAGCTGCCGGCCTTCGCCGAGCTCGAGGGCATCCACGACAGCCGCACCCACGGCCGCGACACCGGTGCCCTCGTCACCGACTGGCGACCCGAGGAGCGGGCCTTCTGGGAGGACAAGGGGCGGCGCATCGCCCAGCGCAACCTCTGGATCTCGATCCCCTGCCTGCTCCTCGCCTTCGCGGTCTGGATGGTGTGGAGCGTCGTCGTCGCCAAGCTGCCGGCCGTCGGCTTCCCCTACACGACCGACCAGCTCTTCTGGCTGGCGGCGCTGCCGGGCCTCTCCGGCGCGACCCTGCGGATCTTCTACTCCTTCATGGTGCCGATCTTCGGCGGCCGGCTGTGGACGACGCTGTCGACGGCGTCGCTGCTGATCCCGGCCTTCGGCATCGGCTATGCCGTGCAGGATCCCTCGACGCCCTATCTCATCTTCCTGGTGCTGGCGCTGCTGTGCGGGCTCGGCGGTGGGAACTTCGCCTCCTCGATGGCCAACATCAGCTTCTTCTTCCCCAAGGCGCAGAAGGGCAACGCACTCGCCCTCAATGCCGGGCTCGGCAATGCCGGGGTCAGCGTGATGCAGTTCCTCATCCCGATCGTGATCACCGGCGGCATCTTCGGGACGATGGGCGGCGAGCCGCGGGCGGCGGCGGACGGGACCCGGCTGTGGCTGCAGAATGCCGGCTTCGTCTGGGTGCCCTTCCTCATCGTCGCCACGGTGCTGGCCTGGGTCGGCATGAACGACCTCGCCTCGGCCAGGGCGTCCTTCCGCGAGCAGGCGGTGATCTTCCAGCGCCGGCACAACTGGATCATGTGCTGGCTCTATACCGGCACCTTCGGGTCGTTCATCGGCTATTCCGCCGGCTTCCCGCTGCTCGCCAAGACGCAGTTCCCGGCGGTCGACTCCCTCCAGTACGTCTTCCTCGGCCCGCTGATCGGCGCGCTCAGCCGGGCGGCGACCGGCTGGGTTTCGGACCGCTTCGGCGGTGGTCGCGTCACCTTCTGGACCTTCGTGCTGATGATCGCCGCGGCCCTCGGCGTCCTCTACTTCCTCGGCATCAAGGACCAGCCCGGGGCCTTCTGGGGCTTCTTCGCGATGTTCATGGTGCTGTTCTTCGCGACCGGCATCGGCAACGCCTCCACCTTCCAGATGATCCCGGTGATCATGCGCCAGGAGATGGGGCGCCTGATGCCGGGGGCGTCCGCCGCCGAACGGCTGCGCAGCGCCGACAAGGAATCGGCCGCGATCATCGGCTTCACCTCCGCGATCGCCGCCTACGGCGCCTTCTTCGTCCCCAAGGCCTACGGCTCCTCGATCGCGCTGAGCGGCACGCCGGTCGCCGCGCTCTGGGGGTTCCTTGCCTTCTACGTCACCTGCGCCGTCCTGACCTGGGTCGTCTACACCCGGCCCGGCGGCGTGCTCCACGACATCGAGCGCGGCACGCCGAAGGCGCCGGCCGCCTCCGCCCCTGCCCAATGAGGAGGACGACCCCGTGAGCCATCTCCTGGATCGCCTGAACTTCCTGTCGCCGCGGCCGACCTTCGCCGGCGGGCACGGGATCACCACCGCCGAGGACCGGCGGTGGGAGGAGGGTTACCGCAAGCGCTGGCAGCACGACAAGATCGTGCGCTCGACCCACGGCGCGAACTGCACCGGCTCGTGTTCCTGGAAGATCTACGTCAAGGGCGGGATCGTCACCTGGGAGACGCAGCAGACCGACTATCCGCGCACGCGCCCCGACCTGCCGAACCACGAGCCGCGCGGCTGCTCCCGCGGGGCCAGCTACAGCTGGTACATGTATTCGGGCAACCGGGTGAAGTATCCGCTGGTGCGCTCCGCCCTGCTGAAGCTGTGGCGCGCGGCGCGGCGCCTGCAACAGCCGGTCGCGGCCTGGGCCTCGATCGTCGAGGATCCCGCCAAGCGCCGCTCCTATACCGCGCGGCGCGGGCTCGGCGGCTTCGTCCGTGCCAACTGGGACGAGGTCAACGAGATCATCGCGGCGGCCAACGCCTACACGGCGAAGACCTACGGGCCGGACCGGGTGATCGGCTTCTCGCCGATCCCGGCCATGTCGATGGTCTCCTACGCCGCCGGCTCGCGCTACCTGTCGCTGCTGGGCGGCGTCTGCATGTCCTTCTACGACTGGTATTGCGACCTGCCGCCGGCCAGCCCGCAGACCTGGGGCGAGCAGACCGACGTGCCGGAGAGCGCCGACTGGTACAATTCCGGCTTCCTCATCCTGTGGGGCTCGAACGTCCCGCAGACGCGCACGCCCGACGCCCACTTCTATACGGAGGCCCGTTACAAGGGCGCCAAGAGCGTGGTGGTCAGCCCCGATTATTCGGAGGCGGCCAAGTTCTGCGACCTCTGGCTCAATCCCAAGCAGGGCACCGACGCGGCGCTGGCGATGGCGATGGGGCACGTCGTCCTGCGCGAGTTCCATCTCGACCGGCAGGCCGTCTATTTCGAGGACTACTGCCGGCGCTACACCGACATGCCGATGCTGGTGCGGCTGGTGCGCAAGGACGGGCATTTCGTGCCCGAGCGGTTCTTGCGCGCCTCGGAGTTCGCGGGCGCGCTCGGCCAGGACAAGAACCCCGAATGGAAGCCGGTGGCGATCGACCGCTCGAGCGGCCGGGTCGTCGTGCCGACCGGCTCGGTCGGCTTCCGCTGGGGCGATCCCGGCAAGTGGAACCTCGAGCCCAAGGACGCCGAGGGCCGGGATGTCGAGCTGGAACTGACGCTGGTCGAGGCGGGGCGGCACGACGCGGCGGTCGAAGTCGCCTTTCCATACTTCGGCAACATCGTGCACGAGCATTTCGCCTCGACCGACCATGCCTCGGTGCTGGTGCGCCGGGTGCCGGCCAAGGCGGTCGCCGTGGCCGACGGCGAGGTCATGGTGGCGACCGTGTTCGATCTCCTCTGCGCCAACTATGGCCTCGACCGCGGGCTGGGCGGCGGGGACGTGGCGCGCAGCTATGAGGACGACGCGCCCTACACGCCGGCCTGGGCGGAGCGGATCACCGGGGTCCCGGCCGACCGCATCGTCACCGTGGCGCGCGAGTTCGCCCGCAACGCCGAGAAGACCCGCGGCAAGTCCATGGTGATCCTCGGCGCCGGCCTCAACCACTGGTACCACATGGACATGAACTACCGGGGGATCATCAATCTCCTGGTGATGTGCGGCTGCGTCGGCCAGTCGGGCGGCGGCTGGTCGCACTATGTCGGGCAGGAGAAGCTGCGCCCGCAGACCGGCTGGCAGCCGCTCGCCTTCGCGCTCGACTGGGGCCGGCCGGCCCGGCAGATGAACTCGACCTCCTTCTGGTACGCCCACACCGACCAGTGGCGCTACGAGACGCTGCAGGTGCCGGAGATCCTGTCGCCGACCGCACCCGAAGGCCCGTGGGACGGCACGCTGATCGACTACAACATCCGCGCCGAACGCATGGGCTGGCTGCCCTCGGCCCCGCAGCTCGAGACCAACCCGCTGACCATCGCGGCGGCGGCGGCGGCGGCCGGCCAGGAGGTGAAGGACTTCGTCGTCGACGGCCTCAAGGACGGCCGCCTGCGGATGTCCTGCGAGAACCCGGACGGCGAGCGCAACTGGCCGCGCAACCTCTTCGTCTGGCGCTCGAACCTGCTCGGCTCGTCGGGCAAGGGCCACGAATACTTCCTGAAGCACCTGCTCGGCACCAGCCACGGCCTCCTCGGAAAGGATCTGGGGGCGGAGGGGGCGCAGCGTTCGCAGGAGGTCGAGTGGCACGAGCACGCGCCGGAGGGCAAGCTCGACCTCCTGGTCACGCTCGACTTCCGCATGTCGACGACCTGCGTCTATTCCGACATCGTCCTGCCGACCGCCACCTGGTACGAGAAGAACGACCTCAACACCTCGGACATGCATCCCTTCATCCATCCGCTGTCGGCGGCGGTGGACCCGGTCTGGGAGTCGCGGAGCGACTGGGACATCTACAAGGGCATCGCCAAGCGCTTCTCCGAGGTCGCGCCCGAAGTGCTGGGGGTTGAGAAGGACGTGGTCCTGACCCCGATCCTGCACGACACGCCGGCCGAGATCGCCCAGGCGATGGACGTCCGCGACTGGCGGCGGGGCGAGGTCGAGGCGATCCCCGGCCGCACCATGCCCCAGATCACCGTCGTCGAGCGCGACTATCCCAACCTCTATCGCCGCTTCACCGCGCTGGGGCCGCTGATGTCGACCATCGGCAACGGCGGCAAGGGCATCGCCTGGAACACCCAGCACGAGGTCGATCTGCTGGGCCGGCTCAACGGGGTCGTCGAGGAGGACGGGCCGACCAGGGGCCTGCCGCGGATCGAGACCGACATCGACGCGACCGAGGTGATCCTGTCCCTGGCGCCGGAGACCAATGGCGAGGTCGCGGTCAAGGCCTGGGCGGCGCTCGGCAAGGCGACCGGCCGCGACCACACCCATCTCGCGCTCCCCAAGGAGGACGAGAAGATCCGCTTCCGCGACGTCGTCGCGCAGCCGCGCAAGATCATCAGCTCGCCGATCTGGTCGGGCCTGGAGTCCGACAAGGTCTGCTACAACGCCGGCTACACCAACGTCCACGAGTTGATCCCCTGGCGGACGCTGACCGGCCGCCAGCAGCTCTACCAGGACCATCTCTGGATGCGGGCCTTCGGCGAGGCCCTCTGCGTCTACCGGCCACCGATCGACACCAAGACGGTGACCCCCCTGCTGAAGGACGGGGAGGGGCGGCCGCACGTCGTCCTCAACTTCATCACCCCCCATCAGAAATGGGGCATCCATTCGACCTATACCGACAACCTGATGATGCTGACGCTGAATCGCGGCGGGCCGGTCGTCTGGCTGAGCGAGACCGACGCGGCGCGGGCCGACATCCGCGACAATGACTGGGTCGAGGCCTACAACGCGAACGGGGCGCTCGTCGCCCGCGCGGTCGTCTCCCAGCGCATGAAGGAGGGAACCCTCTTCATGTACCACGCGCAGGAAAAGATCGTGAACGTGCCCGGGTCGGAGATGACCGGGCAACGCGGCGGCATCCACAATTCGGTGACCCGCACGGTGCTGAAGCCGACCCACATGATCGGCGGCTACGCTCAGCAATCCTACGGTTTCAACTATTACGGCACGGTCGGCTCCAACCGGGACGAGTTCGTCATCGTCCGCCGGATGGACAAGGTCGACTGGCTGGAAGGTCCGGCCGGTGCCGCCAAGGAGGCTGCGCAATGAAGATTCGTGCTCAGATCGGCATGGTGCTGAACCTCGACAAATGCATCGGGTGTCACACCTGCTCCGTCACCTGCAAGAACGTGTGGACCAATCGCGAGGGCATGGAATACGCGTGGTTCAACAACGTCGAGACCAAGCCCGGCATCGGCTATCCCAAGGAGTGGGAGAACCAGGGCAAGTGGAACGGCGGCTGGGTCCGGACGCGCGGCGGCAAGCTGCAGCCGCGGATGGGGGCGAAGTGGCGCATCCTCGCCAAGATCTTCGCCAATCCGGACCTGCCGGAAATCGACGACTATTACGAGCCCTTCACCTTCGACTACGAGCATCTGCAGACGGCCGGTGACCTCCGCGCCTCGCCGACGGCGCGGCCGCGCTCGCTCATCACCGGCGAGCGCATGGAGAAGATCGAGTGGGGCCCGAACTGGGAGGAGATTCTCGGCGGCGAGTTCGCCAAGCGTTCGAAGGACGCCAACTTCGAGGGCGTCGAGAAGGAGATCTACGGGCAGTTCGAGAACACCTTCATGATGTACCTGCCGCGGCTGTGCGAGCACTGCCTCAACCCGACCTGCGTCGCCGCCTGCCCGTCGGGCGCGATCTACAAGCGGGAGGACGACGGCATCGTCCTGATCGACCAGGAGAAGTGCCGCGGCTGGCGCATGTGCATCTCCGGCTGCCCCTACAAGAAGATCTACTACAACTGGTCGAGCGGGAAGTCGGAGAAGTGCATCTTCTGCTACCCGCGCATCGAGGCGGGCCAGCCGACCGTCTGCTCGGAGACATGCGTCGGCCGCATCCGCTATCTCGGCGTCCTGCTCTATGACGCCGACCGCATCGCCGAGGCGGCTTCGGCCGCCGACGAGCAGGATCTCTACGAGGCGCAGCTCTCGATCTTCCTCGACCCCGACGATCCGGAGGTGATCGCCCAGGCGCGCCGCGACGGCGTGCCGGAGGCGTGGCTGGAGGCGGCCCGGCGGTCGCCGGTCTACCGCATGGCGATGGACTGGAAGATCGCCTTCCCGCTGCATCCCGAGTACCGGACGCTGCCGATGGTCTGGTACGTGCCGCCGCTGTCGCCGATCCAGTCGGCGGCCGAGGCGGGCCGCATGGGCCTCGACGGCGACATGCCGGACGTCCGGTCGCTGCGCATTCCGCTGCGCTACCTCGCGAACCTGCTGACGGCGGGCAAGGAGGAGCCGGTGGCGCTGGCGCTGGAGCGGATGCTGGCGATGCGGGCCTACATGCGGGCCAAGACGATCGACGGCGTCATCGATGCCGCGGTCGCGGCCCGCGTCGGCCTGTCGCCGGCCCAGATCGAGGCGATGTACCACGTCATGGCGATCGCCAACTACGAGGACCGCTTCGTCATCCCGACCGCCCACCGCGAGATCGGCGAGGACGCCTACGACGTCCGCGGCTCCTGCGGCTTCAGCTTCGGCAACGGCTGCTCCGGCGGATCGTCCGCCGGCAACCTCTTCGCCCAGCCGAGGCGCAAGACCGTCAACACCCCGACGGAGCTGATGCGATGATCCGTACCTTCAAGGCGCTGTCCCTGCTGCTCACCTATCCGACGGAGGAGCTGCAGCAGGCGGCCCCGGCCCTCGCCGCGGCGCTCGCCGCCGAGGGCCTCCTGCCGCAGCGGCGCCACCCGGCGCTCTACCGCCTCGTCGACCGGCTCGGCAGCGACGACCTCTACGACCTGCAGGAGGGCTATGTCCTGCTTTTCGACCGCACGCGGTCGCTGTCGCTGCATCTCTTCGAGCATGTCCACGGCGAGAGCCGCGACCGCGGGCAGGCGATGGTCGACCTGCAGACCATGTATGCCGAGCACGGCCTCTTCGTGTCGGCACGCGAGCTGCCGGACCATCTGCCACTCTTCCTCGAGTTCCTCGCCACCCGGCCGATGGCCGCGGCGCGGGAACTGCTGGGCCAGCCGCTGCATGTGCTGACGGCGCTGCGCGAACGGCTGGAGAAGCGACGGAGCGACTATGCCGCCGCCTTCGCCGCCCTGGAGGCGCTGGCCGGGGCGACCGCCTCGCCGGAACATCTGGCGGCGGCACGGGCAGAGCCGGACGACGACCCGTCCGACCTCGCCGCACTCGACCGCGCCTGGGCCGAGACCGCCGTCACCTTCGGTCCCGATCCGGACCCGGCCGGCGCCTGCCCCAAGGCCGAGTGGATGCTGCAACGGATGACCGACCCGCCGGCGCCGCCGGCCGGGCGCTGAGGAGGGCCTCGCCATGGCCGACCATCTCAACACCGCGATCTTCGGCATCTATCCCTACATCGCGCTGGCGGTGCTCGCCCTCGGCAGCATCGTCCGCTACGACCGCGAGCCCTATACCTGGCGCTCGGGCTCGAGCCAGCTGCTGCGGCGGCGCCAGCTCGTGCTCGGCTCGGTGCTGTTCCATGTCGGCATCCTGATCGTCTTCTTCGGCCATCTCGTCGGGCTGCTGACGCCGATCGCGATCTTCGACTGGGTCGGCATCAGCCACGGCTTCAAGCAGGGCCTGGCCATCGCGGTCGGCGGCGCCGCCGGCATTGTCTGCCTGGTCGGCGCGACCATGCTGCTGCATCGCCGCCTTGCCGACCCACGCATCCGCCGCACCTCGTCCTTCGCCGACATCGCGATCCTGGTGCTGCTCTATGTCCAGCTGCTGATCGGGCTGGCGACGATCCCGGTCTCGCTCGGCCACATGGACGGACACGAGATGGTCAAGTTCATGTCCTGGGCGCAGGGCATCTTCACCTTCGACCTCCAGGCGGCATCCCATGTCCGCGACACCCATCCGATCTTCAAGGCGCACCTCTTCCTCGGCCTGACGATCCTGCTGGTGTTCCCCTTCACCCGCCTCGTCCACATGCTGAGCGCGCCCCTGCGCTACCTCTGGCGGCCCGGCTACCAGGTCGTGCGCGGCCGCCGTCCGCCGCTGACCCCGGCCGAGTGAGGCGACCATGAACGTGCAACCCACCGTCAACGGCGTCGTCATCCCCGACGACGCCATCGCCGCCGAGATGCAGAACCATCCGGCGGCGTCCGCCGAGGCCGCCTGGGCCGAGGCCGCACGGGCCCTCGCGGTGCGCGAGCTTCTGCTGCAGGAGGCCCGCCGGCAGGGGCTGGAGGCGCCGCCGACCGCGGACGGCGACGCCCGCCGGACCGAGGAGGACGCGCTCATCGACCGCCTGCTGGACAGCGCCGTTGCGCTGCCCGTCGCCGACGAGGAGACCTGCCGGCGCTACTACGAGCGCAACCGGGCACGCTTCCGTTCGCCCGACCTGTTCGAGCCGGCCCACATCCTGTTTTCCGCCGCACCCGACGATCACTCGGCCTATGCCGCGGCGGTGCAGGCGGCGGAGGCGCTGATCGCCGAGCTGCAGCGGGCACCGGAACGCTTCCCCGCCCTTGCCAAGACCCATTCTGCCTGCCCCTCGGCCGGCGTCGGCGGCAGCCTCGGCCAGGTCGGCCGCGGCCAGACGGTGCCGGAGTTCGAGACCTTCCTCTTCGCGCTGGAGCCAGGCCAGCTCTGCCCGGTGCCGGTGAAGAGCCGGTACGGGGTCCATGTGCTGCGTCTCGACCGGCGCATCGACGGTCGCGAACTGCCCTTCGCGGCGGTTCGCGAGCGGATCGCGGAGTATCTGGACGAGGCGGTGTGGCGGCGCGGCTGCGCGCAGTACCTGCAGATCCTCGCAGACCGCAACGACATCCGCGGCGTCGACCTCGCCGGCGGCGGGACGCCCCTGGTGCAGTAGGCCGATCCTGCGGCCGGGAGTTTCATCATGACCGCTCGACCCTTGACCATCGGCGCCACGGAGGGCCCGCTGCCGCCGCCGATCCTGCGGGACGGCTTCCGTCCCCTGTTCCTCGGCGCGGCTGCCTGGGCCGTCGTCGCCCTCGGCCTCTGGCTGGCGGCGCTGTCCGGCGGGCCGTCGCCCGGCGGCAGCCACGGGGCGCTCGCCTGGCACGTCCACGAGATGGTGTTCGGCGTCGCTGCCGGCGTCGTCGGCGGCTTCCTGCTGACCGCCGTCCCGAGCTGGACCGGCCAGCCGAAGGCGGCCGGGCTGCCGCTGGCGGCGATCGCCGCGGCCTGGGCGGCCGGCCGGATCGCGATGCTGGCGCCGGATGCGCCGGGCCTCGCGGCCTCGGCCGTCCTCGACCTCGCCTTCCCGGTGGTCCTGCTCGTCCGGACGGCGATGCAGGTCGCAGCCGGCCGCAACTGGCGCAACCTGCCGATGGTGGCGGGCGGGCTCCTGCTGCTCGCCGGCAACGGCGTCTACCACGCCGACATGGCCGGCCTCGTGCCGGGCGGCGCGACCGCGGGGCCGGAGATCGGGCTCTTCACCATCGTGCTGCTGATCGCCCTCATCGGCGGGCGCATCGTCCCGGCCTTCACCCGCAACTGGCTGATGATGAGCGGGCGCGGCGAGCCGCTGCCGGTGTCGCAGGCGTGGTTCGACGGCCTGGTCGTCGCGCTGACGGTCGCGGCGTCGGCCCTCTGGATCGCCGGCGCCGAGGGACCGCTGCCGGCGGCTGCCGCCGGCCTCGCGGCGGTGGCCCATGCCGTCCGACTGGCGCGTTGGCAGGGCTGGCGGACGACGGCCGAGCCGCTCGTCCTGGTCCTGCACCTGGGGTATCTCTGGGTCGCGGTCGGCTTCGCCCTGATGGCAGCCAGCCTGGTGGCGACCGGCATCGTGCCGCGGGCAGCGACGCTGCATGCGTTCGGCGCGGGCGCCATGGCGACGATGATGCTGGCGATGATGACGCGCGCCACGCTCGGCCATACCGGCCGCAAGCTGGCGGCCGACGGCGCCACCGTCGCGATCTACCTCCTGGTCACGGTGGCGGCCGTCGCCCGCGTCGGTGCGACGCTGGCGTCCGATCTCCACCAGCCCGGGTTGATCCTGTCTGGCCTCGCCTGGATGTCGGCCTTCCTGCTCTATGTCGGCGTCTACGGCCCGAAGCTGTGGGGTGCGCGGATCAAGGATTGAAGGCGGAGGGAGGATGCCCCGCTACCGGCCCCCAGTCCCGCAGGCCGATCGGTGGGACCATTCAGTCAGATTGAGATCATTGCTCAATGATTTCAATCAGGAGCTGGGCGAATGGTGGGCCCGGACGGCTCGACCTCGAACGAGCTTTTCGAGGTTCTGGCCGACTGGAACACCTACCTTGAGCACCGGAAATCCTCGGATTTCCCGGTGCCGCCATGCCCCTGACCGACGGCTTCAACTGCAACGCCAAACTACCATCCCATAACAAGCACGCGGCGCGGAACGGACGCCAGAAGACCCGTCCCTTCAGCATCCGCCTGACCGAGGACGAGCGCCGCCACCTGGAGGCGGCTGCCGGCAGCGTGCCGATCGGCGCCTATGTCCGGCAGCGCCTGCTGGGCGAGAGCCAGCAGCGCCGGCCGACGCGCAGCCGTGTCGTCGTCCGGGACCAGGTGGCGATTGCCGGCCTGCTGGCCGAGCTGGGCCAGTCGCGGCTCACCAGCAACCTCAACCAGTTGGCCAAGGCGGCGAACATCGGCGCCCTGCCCGTCACACCCGATGCCGAGAAGGAGCTGCTCGACGCCTGCGCGAACGTGCGGCAGATGCGCGATGCGCTGATGCGGGCGCTTGGCCTGCGGGAAGCTGCCGGCCCATGATCCTCAAGGCCAGCCAGCGCGCGGGCGGCAAGCAGCTTGCCGTCCACCTGCTTCGCATGGACGAGAACGACCATGTCGAGGTCCACGAACTCCGCGGCTTCGTCGCCGAAGACCTGAACGGCGCGTTCCATGAAGCCTACGCCATCAGCCGCGGGACGAAGTGCCGGCAGTTCCTCTTCTCCGTCAGCCTCAACCCGCCCGAGACGGAGAGTGTCCCGGTCGAGGTGTTCGAAGCCGCCATCGACACGATCGAGGAGCGGCTCGGCCTGACCGGCCAGCCGCGGGCGATCGTCTTCCACGAGAAGGAAGGCCGCCGCCATGCCCATTGCGTCTGGTCACGGATCGACGCCCAGACCATGCGCGCGGTCCACCTGCCGCACTTCAAGCGCAAGCTGCACGACCTGTCCCGTCAGCTCTACCTGGAGCAGGGCTGGCGGATGCCGGCAGGAATGGCAGCAGGCGCGCCGGGCCAAGGTCGACCCGAAGGCGCAGAAGGCGCTGCTCCAGGAATGCTGGTCGGTCTCGGACTCCCGTGCCGCCTTCGCCAATGCCCTAGCCGCCAAGGGCTACTGTCTGGCCCAGGGCGACCGCCGCGGCTTCGTCGCCGTCGACTATAAAGGCGAGGTCTATTCCCTCTCCCGCTGGCTCGCCATCAAGCCGAAGGAGATCGCCGCCCGGCTCGGCGATCCGCAGGATCTACCGACGGTCGAGCGGACCAAGGCGGACCTGGCGCCGCGCATGACGGCGAGGCTGCGGGCGCACATCGCGGCAGCGGATGCCGAATTCGCCGAGCGGAAGGCGGCGATGGGGGCGAAGCGCCTCCAACTGGTCCAGCGGCAGCGATCGGCGCTGCAGGAACTAAAGGCCGTCCAGGAAACCCGCACCATCCTCGAAAGCCGCCAGCGCGCCAACCGGCTGCGCAAGGGCTGCTCGGCCTGTGGGACTGGGTCACCGGCCGCAACAAGAAGATCCGGGAGCTGAACGCGCAGGAAGCCGCATTCGCCCGCAAGCGCGACCGCGCCGAGAAGCAGGCGCTGATCGAGCAGCAGCTGGCGGAGCGGCGCCGCCTTCAGCACGAGATCCGGCAGGCGCGCCGCATTCATACTGTCGAGACGGGCCGACGGAACGGGGAGATTGCCAACTATATGACCATGGGGATCGGCATCCCCGATCAGGGTAACGAGCTGGTGATCACGCACCGCAGGCGCCGCCATCGCGAATCCGGCATCTCTCCATGACAAATCAGTGCGTGACACGACCGCCGGCCACCGGAAGTGCAATACCGGTCACCCATCCAGCCTCGTCGCTGCCCAGATAGAGGCATGCATAGGCGACGTCCGCTGCCTCGCCGAGGCGGCCGAGAGGATAGGCCGCAAGGGTCCTGGCCATCTCTTCGGCCGACATGCTCTCGATCAGTCGAGCCGACAGCGGGGTCGGCACCAGGGCCGGGGCGACCAGATTGATCCGGATGCCCCGTGGCCCCAGCGTGAGCGCCAGTTGCCGTGTCATCCCGACCATGGCCGACTTGGCCGTCGCGTAGGAGAAGCGGCCGGCCGATCCCACCATGCCGGCAACGGACCCGATCAGCACGATCGAGCCGCCATGATCCATCGCCCGCAACGCCTGCTGGACGACGACGAACGCACTGGTCGCGTTGGCTTCCAAGGTATCGCGGAATCCGTCGAGCGTCGTTTGCTCGACGTCGGTGCGCTCGACCACCGCGCCGGCGGCATGGACAACGACGTCGAGCCGGCCGAAGGCGGCGACGATCCGGTCGATGGCGGCGCCGACCTGCGCCGGAACGGTGGCGTCGGCCGGCAGGTCGAGCGTCCCCTGCCCGATCTCGCGAGCGGCATCGGCCAGCGCATCCACCCGCCGACCGAGGATGGCCACCTGCGCTCCTTCCCGATGAAACAGCTTCGCCGTGGCGAGGCCGAGGCCAGTGGCGCCGCCTGTGACGAGGGCGACCTTGTCCTTCAGGCGCATGCTCTGCCCTCCATCAGCTGGCGGCGACCGACCCTTGCATGAGGCGCCGCGCGGTCCGGAACACGACGGCGCTGTCAGCGATCCAGCGGCCGTCAAAACGCACGGTCGAGCCGACCGAGATGACGCCGGACGGGTTGCCGACCCGCAACTCGCCGTCCGACGAGGGCGCGCGCGCCAGCCGCTGGACGACCGTGCCCTCGATCCCGGCGGCGACACCGAGGCACATGGCGCCCGTCAGGGTGACGGCGCGGTGGGCACGCTCCATCGACAGCATCCGCACCCCGACATCGTGGTCGCCTGGTCCGATCCGGCGCTTGTCCAAGGTGCGGAACGGCGCCGGCGGGGCCACGACCGCAACCTTGGGATTGGCCAGGGGTACGGCACCCGGCGTGCCGCCCAGACCGGCCAGCACCCCGGCATGGCGGCGCAGGCGGTCGAGCAGGGCCATCACCTCGGGCCGCGCTTCGATCGCATCGGGCAGCTCGGTACCGGTCAGGCCGATGTCGGCGGCAGCGACGAACACCACGGGGTTGGTCGCATCGACCAGCGAGACCGTGACCGGCGGCCGCCCGGGAAGCGCCAACCGGTCCATGGGATTGCCAGTCGGCAGCAGCCCGGCGGTCACGCTGCCGCCGGGATCGAGGAAATCGAGCCGGATGCGGGCGCCCGTGCCGGCGACGCCAGCTATGGCGAAATCGCCCGCGGTCACCGCCTTGCCGTCCCGGACCTGGAACCGAGCGTGGATGACCTTGCGCGTGTTGGTCTGGTGGATGCGTACCAGCCGCTCGCCATCCGGCCCCGGCACCAGTCCCTCGTCGATCGCGAAGGGGCCGACCGCCGAGGAGAGGTTGCCACAGTTGGCCCCCCAATCGACGACGGGACGATCGACCGCCACCTGGCCGAAGGTGTAGTCGACGTCAGTGTCCTCGCGAGTCGGCGGACCGATCATGACCACCTTGGACAGGGACGAGATGCCGCCGCCCATGCCGTCGAGCTGCCGGCCGTAGGGATCGGGGCTGCCGATGACCGAGAGGAAGATGCGGTCGCGGACCGCCGCGTCGGCAGGCAGGTCATGATGGTGGAAGAAGACACCCTTGCTCGACCCGCCGCGATAGAAGGCCGCCGGTATCCAGAGTTCAGCCATATCCGACCCTTCACCCGGCCTGGCGCAACCGCCGGCGGACCGGGATCGGCTGCCCCTTCTCCGCGCCGGTGATGTAGCCGCTGCGCATGACGGGCGCCACCGGCCGGGCCGTGGGCCGGCTGAACCACAGGCGCAGCAGCAGGCGCCGCCGCTCCGCCTCCGCATGGTCGGTGAAGGCGCCGCGCCAATGGAGGATGGTGAAATTGTTGAGAAGCTGGATGTCGCCCGGCTCGAAGTCCATGTCGAGCCGGATGTCGTCGCGCCGCGCCAGCTCGACCATGTGGTCCACCGCCGCCATCTCCTCCGCCGGCACGATCTCGCCGGTGCGGCGCTGGGCATCCTTGATGGTGCTGGCATTGAAGACGCAGCTCAGCACGCCTTCGATCTCACTGAAGACCGGGATCGGGTCGGGCGTGACGCCGGGACCGCCGCCGTCGCCGCGCAGGTCGCAACGGAAGCCGCGGCGCAGGCATGCGAGCTGGTCCGGTCGGGTCGCCAGGATCTCGTTGTAGATCGCCATCGAGCTGGCGATATGGCTGGTGCCGCCCGAGTGCGCCTTGCGGACGCACAGAAGGGCCACCAGGTCGGCGGGATCGCTGTGCGGGCGCTGCTCGGCATTGGTGTCGTGCGGTTTGACGCCGAGCTGGCGCACATCCTGCCCCTTGTCGGAAATGTCCAGGATCTCGGCCCCGCCCGTCTGGTAGACGGCGACGCCCAGATGCGTGCCGATGCCCCAGTAGATCCGGCGCAGCCGGGCCAGATCGTACTGCTCCGCCGGCAGGCCGCGGATCAGGACGAAACCGCGCCCCCTCTCCACCTCATCCCGACAGCGGCGCAGGAAGTCGCCGGTCCGGGGCAGCGGGAAGTCCTCGGCCGCGAACTCGGCCGCATCGAGGCCCCGCGCCTCGACCGCACGCAGGGCCTGGTCGATCTCCTCGCACATCGCCGGGCTCAGCCGGGCGATCCACGACGAATCGCCCCGCATCGCCTCGCCCCTCCAGGCACTCGGATGCCGCAGCGGCTCTCCGTAGATCATCGGATTCTCCCCCTACCGGATCAGTGCCGGCTACGCCGCGATCGACGGGCTGGCCAGCGCGACCGCCCGCAGCTCTTCCGCCAGCGCCATCCCGAGCGGCCGCCGGCCGCTTTCGATGTCCTCGATCAGGCTGCGCAGCCGGTCGACGATGGGCGTGGCGAGGCCATGGCGCCGTGCCGCCGCCTGGATCGGGGCCAGCTGGTTCTCGACCTCCGACTTGCGCTTGCGCACGGCGAGGTCGCGCCAGAAGCCGGTGTGGAGCTTGGCCGAATGCCGGCGCGATTCGACCAGCGCATCCATCGACCGGCCGATCGCGGCCATGTCGTATTCGGCGAACGCATCTGGCTCGAAGCCTTGGAAACCCATCGGCCAGATCCCTTCCGCCCGCGCCACCGCCAGGATCTCGCGCACGACCGCGATCACCAGCGGCCGCATCGGCTGCGAGCCGAAGAAGTCGCCCAGAGTCTCGTTGGTAAGCGCCGACGAGATGAGAATGCCCGAGAAGGCGAGCTTGCCCCAGAGGTAGCCGAAGATATTGTCCGTCAGCACTGCCTCCGGCTCGAAATCCTGCAGCAGCTGGTGGATGGCGGTGATGCGCGGCGTGAAGGCGCCATCGATCTCGCCGACGACCACCGGACCGCGGCCGCCGTACATGATCTCGCCCGGCTTGATCCAGTCGGCACCGAAATTGACGAACGCGCCGATCGTGCGCTCGCGCCCGACGATGCCGGCAATGACCGGCTCGTTCAGCCCGTTCTGGATCGAGACGATCGCCCCATCGTCGGCGAGGTGCGGCCGGATCGCCTCGACCGCCTCGGCCGTGTCCTGGGCCTTCACCGCCAGCAGCACCAGGTCGTACCGCCCAACGACGGCCGCAGGCGTGGCGGCCGGCGCCTGGACGGTGAATGCCGATATCGGGCCGGTCAGCGTCAGCCCGTCGCGGGCGATCGCATCGACATGCGCCTCCATCTGGTCGACGAAGAGAACCGGGTGGCCGGCGCGGGCGAGGTGGGCGCCGATGGTGCCACCGATCGCTCCCGACCCCCAGATGACGATTCTGCTGTCCATGATCCTGCTTTCCGGCTGTTCAGACGGAGTGGACGAGGGCGGGCACCGGCTTGCGCCACCCGCCCGCGGCGCGGACCCCGGCCGCGAGGTCGCGGCACAGGAGGAACTCGGCGCCGAAGCGCGCCTGCGCCCGGGAGAGAAAGCGGCGCAGCATGGCAATGCGGGCGGCCCGGCCGAAGCCGTTGTCGGCGCGCGGATGGAGGGTGATACAGGCGTAACCCGCCTCCGGCACCAGCGCGTCGATCTCCTCCGTCATGAAGGCCTCGGCGCGGGCCTGGGTCAGCCGGCGCTCGAAATGGCTGGCGTCGCGCAGATCCTCGCTCCACGGCAGCTCGACCATGCGCGGAGCGCCGTCGGCGGCGAGGAGATAGGGGGCGTCGTCGTCGACGAAGCTGGCATCGTAGAGATAGCCGAGGCGGTCGAGCAGCGGCAGCGTGGCGTAGGACAGGCGGTAGAAGGGCGCCCGGAAACCGACCGGGGCGGCGCCGCACAGCTCGGTCAGGCGGGCATGGGCGCGCTCAAGCACGTCGGCCTCGCGGTCGCCCAGCTTCTCGTGGTTCTCGAACGCATTGCCGTGATTGCCGACCTCGTGGCCCTCGGCCAGGCAGCGCTCGAGCAGCGGCCGCGCCCGCTCGGCCTCGAAGACCGGCCAGAAGAAGGTCGCACGCACGCCCATCTCGGCCAGCAGGTCGAGCAGCCGGGCCAGCCCGATGCGGTAGGTGTAGCGGCCATGGGCGAAGCGGCCGAACAGTTCTGCCTCGGGCGTGTCGACGCTTTCCGGGCCGACGCCGTGGACGTTGACGGTGAGCAGGATGGTGGCGGTCATTGCCGCGGCTCCCGCCAGCTGCCGGGACTGGCCAGGCAATGGTCCGCCAGGTCGCGCAGCGTGACGAAGCGGATGTCGGGATGCCGGGCCGCCTCCTCCAGGAAGCGGTCGACGACCCGGGCCCGGGCCGGCACGCCCGACCCCCAGCTCGCCTTGGGATGGACGGCCAGATGGATGTAGCCATCGCCCTGGCGCAGCACCTCCAGCTCGTCGAGGAAGCTCTGCAGCACCTCGCTCGGCAGCGCCTGCCCCTGGCGATAGAGCGGCACGTCGTCGAGCGAGACCGTGTTGTTGGGCAGGATGACGAAGTCGTCCTGGACCTGCCCGTCGATCGTCGCCAGGTAGGGCAGGTCGTCGTCCTTCTCGCTGGCGTCGTAGCGGTAGCCGAGACGCTTCAGCGTCGGCAGGGTGCGGAAGCTCTTGCGCCCCGATGGCGAGCACCAGCCGACCGGTGCCTCCCCCACCACGTCGGCCAGGATATTGTGGGTCTTCTCCAGCAGCGCCGGCTCGCCGTCGCCGGGGTCCCAGCCTTCGTGCTGGTAGCCGTGGGCGGCGATCTCGTGGCCGGCGGCATGCACCTCGCGCATCAGCTCGGGATAGAGCTCCGCGTCGTAGCCGCACATGAAGAAGGTGGCCGGGATGCCGTGCCGCGCCAGCATATCGAGATAGCGCGGCACGCCGCGGCGGGCGGAGTAGCGGCCGCAGCTGTTGATGCCGAGCGGGGCCAGGCCCAGCCCCGCCTCCACCGCCGGGCCGTCCATGTGGATGGTGACGCAGACGACGGCGCGCGCCCCGCCCGGCCAGGAGAATCCATTCATCCGATCGCTGCCTTCCATGCCTTTTCTATTCGACGAATACCCGCTCGCGGGCCGACCGGATGCGCGGCAGGCAGGTCACGGCCAGCAAGGCGGCGGAGACCAGCAGCAGCCCGCAGGAGATCGGGCGATCGATGAAGATCGAGAAGTCGCCGCCGCTGCCGATCAGCGCCCGTCGCAGGTTGACCTCCATCAGCGGACCCAGGATGAAGCCCAGCACCAGCGGCGCGGGCTCGAAGCCGAACTTGGTCAGGAGATAGCCGAGCAGGCCGAAGACGATCATCAGCCCGACGTCGAAGGTCGAGTTGCCGACCGAGTAGACTCCGACCGCGCAGACGAGAAGGATGATCGGAAACAGCACGGAGTACCGCACGCGCAGCAGCCGGACCCAGATGCCGATGAGGGGCAGGTTGATTACCAGCAGCATCAGGTTGCCGATCCACATCGAGGCGATGATGCCCCAGAAGAGATCGGGCTGCCGCGTCATTACGAGCGGCCCGGGCTGCACGCCCATCATGATCATCGCGCCGATCATGATCGCCGTCACGGGGTTGCTCGGAATGCCCAGGGTCAGGAGCGGGATGAAGGAGGTCTGGGCGCCGGCGTTGTTGGCGCTTTCCGGCCCCGCGACGCCGCGGATGTTGCCCCTGCCGAAGGTCTCCGGCTCCCGCGAGAGCTTCTTCTCGACCATGTAGGACGCGAAGGAGGAGAGCAGCGCCCCGCCGCCCGGCAGCAGTCCCAGGATCGAGCCCAGCAGCGTCCCCCGCAGCACCGCAGGGGCGGAATCCTTGAGGTCGGCGCGGGTCGGCAGCCAGGACCCGATCTTGCCTTCGATGACGCTCTGCTTCTGCGGCTCCTCGATGTTGCGCAGGATTTCGGCGACCCCGAACATTCCCATCGCCAGGGGCACGAAGGAGATGCCGTCTGCCAGGTCCATCATGCCGAAGGTCATGCGCAGCATGCCGGAGCTGACGTCGGTGCCGATCAGGCCGAGCAGGACCCCGAGCACGATCATCGCCAGCGCCCTGAAGAGCGAGCCCGAGGCCAGCACCACCGCGGCGACCAGGCCGACCACCATCAGCGAGAAATAGTCGGCCGAGTTGAACTGCAGCGCCACCTTGGCGAGCATGGGCGCGAAGAGGCAGATGAGCAGGGTCGCGACCGTGCCGGCGAAGAAGGAGCCCAACGCCGCGATACCGAGCGCCGCTCCCGCCCTGCCCTGGCGTGCCATCTGATATCCGTCGAGCGTCGTGACGAAGGACGAGGATTCGCCGGGCAGGTTCACCAGGATTGCGGTCGTCGAGCCGCCATACTGGGCACCGTAATAGATGCCGGCCAGCATGATGAGCGCGCCCACCGGCGACAGGGCGTAGGCGAGCGGCAGCAGCATCGCGATGGTGGCGAGCGGTCCGAGGCCGGGCAGGACACCGACCAGCGTCCCCAGCAGCGCGCCCACGAAGCAATAGACGAGGTTGTCGAACGACAGGGCGACGCCGAAGCCCAGTCCGATTTGGCCGAGCAGTTCCATCTTTGCTCCTCAGAACCTGGGCCAAGCGGACAGCGGCAGCGATAGCAGTTCGACGAACAGGATCGTGGCGATGGTCGCGAGCACACCGGCCAAGCCGAGGCTGCGGGCCAGACGGCGCTCGTCTGCTGCCGCGCACGAGACGAGGACTACGGCGAGCGCGCTCAGGAACAGTCCCCAATCCTCGATCAACTGCGCGAAGCACAGCAGCGCGGCCAGGACAGCCAGAAGCCGCGGCAGCCGGCGAAAGACGAGTGGCGGCCCCGCGACCGTCAGGCTGCCCATCATCATGACGGCGCCGAAGCCACCCAACACCGCCGCCAGAATCTGCGGCAGGAAGCCCGGTCCCATCGCCATGACGGACCCGAAGGCGAGCGAACTGGCGGCCCACCCGAGCCCGCCGGCGATCGCCAGGAGAAGCAGCCCCCCCGCCAGGCCCTGCTGGTCGCGAATGCCGATCATGGCCCTCTCCCGGCTTGCATCCGGCCCGCTGTCAGCTCTTGAGGACACCCAGCTTGCGCAGGCGTTCCGGCATGATGTCGTAGAGCTTGCGGATATAGGCCTCATAGGCGGCGCCGGGCCTGGCCCACTTCGACAGCGTCAGCCGGCGCAGCAGCACGTCATGTTCCGGGTCCGCCACCACCTTCTGGATCGCGGCGTCGTAGATGGCCGCGACGTCCTGCGGGATGCCCTTCGGGGCCAGGAAGCCGATCGTGAAGTTGACGAGGATGTCGAAGCCGAGCTCACGCGCTGTCGGCACGTCCGGCCAGCGTTCCATTCGCTCCTCGCTGGCGACCGCCAGCAGGCGCATCGTACCGGCATCGATCATGCCGGCCGACGGCCCCAACGCGTCGCCGACGATGTCGGCCTCGCCCGACAGGACGGCGTTGACGTATTCGCTGCCGCCGGCAAACGACAGCAGCAGGAACTTGGCGTCGGTCGCGCTTTCAAGGGCGATGAAGACCAGCGGCGGGCTGGCCGGGCTGCCGCCGGCGGCGATCCGCACCTTGCCCGGCCGCTCCTTGGCCGCCTTGACCGCGTCCCGGAGGTCGCGGAAGGGGCTGTCCTGCTTCACCACATAGCCGTTGGTCAGGGACGAGGTCCCGCCCAGAAAGGTGAAATCGGTCAGCGTGTTGAAAGGTACCTGCTGGGTCAGCGTGTACTGGAAGGCCGCGTCGGTGACACCGACGAAGACGCTGCCGTCGGGCCTCTGCCGCGCCCCGAAGGCCAGGCCGACCGTGCCGCCGGAGCCGGGGCGGTTCTCCACGACTATGCGCCGCTCCAGATGCTTCTCGGCGATGGCGGCGAAGCCGCGCAGGTACGAATCCGAGACGCCGCCCGGGCTCCACGGGCAGACCAGGCGAAGCGTCGTGTCGGGCAGCTTGGCGCGTGCGGCGGCTGGCAGCAGGCTGGCCGCGGCGCCGAGCAGGGCGCCCTTGGCGAAGGTACGGCGGGTCAACGCGTCCATGATGCGACTCTCGGGTTGGTGGCTGACAGGTCCGGACAGGGGCACCGTTCGGGAAGGCTGCGTCAGGCGTAGGCGCGTGCGCCGGCGACGTCGTGGAGCGCGCCGGTGACGTACCCGCCGGCGATATCGGGCGCGACCTCGCGCGCGTTGAAGGTCTTGAGCCACAGGCGCAGCATCAGCCGCCGACGCGCCGGATCCGCGTCGGTCCAGCCGGTCCGGCTGTGCAGGACGGTGTAGTTGTTGATGACCTGCAGGTCGCCGGTTTCCAGTGGCATTTCCACCGTCAACTCCGGCCGGGTCGCGATCTCCAGCATGGTATCGAGCGCCCGACGCTCTTCGGCCTCTAGCGGACGATTGGTCTTGCGCGCCCCCATCTCGACGGTTTTCGAGTTGAAGTTGCAGCTGAGCACGCCCTTGTAGAAGCTGTAGACGGGCACCCGGTGGGGGGTGAGCTCCTGCGTGCTGCCCGGCGCCACCTCCCGGCGGAGGTCATGGTAGAAGCCGCGATAGAGCGTCTCCAGCACGTCCGGCGCCTCGCGCAGCAAGGTGTTGTAGACCGTCATCGAGCTGGCGACCTTGCTGACGCCGCCGGAGGTGGCCGGGCGCACGCAGAAGAGCGCGATCAGGTCCGAGGAGTCGCAATGGGGCATCTGCTCGGCGCTGGTTCCCGACCCCGGCACGTTGGGCTGGTTGTAGTCCAGCCCCTGGTCGACGATGTGGCCGATCAGGTTGTCGCGGTAGCCGCCCAGGTTGGTGCGCGGAATCTGGCGCAGCGCCCGGCCGAGATAGAGGCCGAGGCCCCACAGGACCGTCGCCGCCCGCCGCTCGTCGACGCCATCGATCGGCAATCCCTTGAACAGCACCGCGCCGCGCCCGTGCTCCAGGCTGTCGAGCACGTCGGCCAGCACCGCCTCGAACGTCGGCAGCGGGAAGTCGGCGCGCGTGAATTCGGACGGGCGCAGGCCGGCGGCCTGGACCCTGGCGACGGCCGCATCGATCTCTTCCACATGCCGGCGCGTCGGCCGGACAATCCAGGATTGATCCCGCGCCATGTCGTCGCGGGTCCAGGCCGAGAGGGCAGAGATCGGGGAAAGAAGCCTGTCGCTCATGAAAGTCACTCCTCGTCGCAAGGATAAGAAAGGACCCTGGTTCCTCTGCCACGCCCACACCGCTGCGTTGGCGAGATCTCACGATGGCGACCCAATCCGGTGACGCCGTCTTCCCGTCGGCTGCGCCATGCCGTTGCGTGATGATTGCTGGACAAGCTTCGACCCGTTCGCGACAGTTCCGGCCACCGCTGCTTGTTGTAGCGCGAATGAAACGTTGAATGTATTTTGGCGCTAAGTCAAACAGGAAACGTCAAATGAATTGCACACCACGGAGCCGGCTGCAGGGGGAACTGGTGCGCCGCATCGTCGGCCTGATCCAGGCGGACGGCCTCGCCCCCGGCACCCGCATCACCGAGGTCGGCCTGGCGGACCGCCTGACCGTGTCGCGCACGCCCGTGCGAACGGCGCTCGCCTATCTCATCGATCGGGGGCTGGTGGAGCGCCGGGAGGACCGCAGCCTGGTGATCGCCGCCGGCGCCCAGGCACTGGCCCGCCAGCTTGACCTGGACGAGCCGTCGGGGGACCTGGACCGGCTGTTCGTCATGGTGGCCCAGGACCGCATCGCCGGGCGCCTGCCGGACGAGGTGTCCGAATCCGACCTGATGCGGCGGTATTCCGTGAGCCGCCGGATGCTTCAACGATTGCTGGACCGCCTGGCGGAGCTGGTGCTGGTCGAGCGCAAGCCCGGCCACGGCTGGCGATTCCGGCCCACCATCGCCGATGCCGAGGCGCGGGCCGAGAGCTATCGCTTCCGCCTGCTGGTCGAGCCGGCGGCCCTCGCCGAACCTGGCTTTCGGCTCGACCGGGCATGGCTTGCAGAGATCCGGGAACGGCATGAGGCGATGATGGCCGCCCCGTGGCGCGAGACCTCGAGCATCGCCCTGTTCGAGATGAATGCGGATTTCCACGAGGGGCTGGCTGCCGCCTCGGGCAATCGGTACTTCCTGTCGGCGGTGCAGCAGCAGAACCGGCTCCGCCGCTTCACCTGCTACGACTGGGTCTATGGCCGCGAGCGCATGGTCGTGTCGTGCCGGGAGCATCTGGAGATCATGGACCGGCTGGAGCTCGGCGACCGCGAGATCGCGGCCGCGCTGCTGCGCCGTCATCTGGACGGCGCAGCCGGCCTCAACCGCGGCCTGCGCTCGTCCGAGGGACGCCTCAGCGCCGCGGCCTGACGCGGCATCCGGTTGCATCGGTGGATCGCTCGTGTATTTTGATTATTCAAAATCCACGATGTGATACTCGGATGGGCAGAATGAGCGAGGAGAGGGCGGGCGGATCCCTGGCCGGCAGGACGGCACTCGTCACCGGCGCGGCGGGCGGGCTCGGCCGGGCGACCGCCCGGCGGCTGGCCAGCCAGGGCGCATCGCTGTACCTGACCGACCGCGAGCCGGAACGCGTGGCTCGGGCGGTGGAGGAGCTGGCCGGCGAAGGCCATGCCGTCCGCGGCACCGCCGGGGATGCGGTGGTCTCGGCCGACGTCGACCGGGTCGTCGCCGAGGCGCGGGAGGCGTTCGGCCGGGTGGACATCCTGGTCAACATCGTCGGCGGGTCCGGCCCAAAGAGCGTGCGCGAGATCGACCAGATCGAGGACGCGCTCTGGGACCTCGTCATCGCCATCAACGTCCGCAGCACATTCCTGTTCTCGCGCGCGGTGGTGCCGCTGATGCGCGAGGCCGGCCGCGGTCGCATCGTCAATTTCTCGTCGATCGCAGCCCATGGCCGCAAGGGACCGGTGACGACCCAGGGCTGCCGGCTGGCCTACGCCACCGGTAAAGCCGCCCTGCTGGGACTGACCTCGCAGCTGGCCAAGGATGTGGCCCAGTACGGAATCACGGTGAACGCGATCCTTCCTGCACTCATCCTGAGCGGCAAGGGCCACCGGCTCACCGACCGCTTCGAGGGCCTGACGGAACGCGCCCGCGAGCTGTTCCTTCACGAGTATCCGTCCGGCCGCATCGGCACGCCGGAGGAAGTGGCCGCGACAGTGGCCTTCCTGGTGTCGGACGAGGCCGGGTACATCTCCGGCGCGCGGTTGACCATCGACGGCGGCTTCCTGTGACCGTCGGCGCAAGCGGGCGGCCGGACGGCCCGAAAGGCAGAGTGATGAGCAATTCCGACGGCCTCGACCGCGCCTCCCCCGCCTCGCGCGGCATCGATCCGGCAGCGGTGCATGCCTTCCTCGACGCGGTTGCCGCCGAAGGCATCGAGTTGCACGGCTTCATGGCCTACCGCCGGGGAGCGGTCTTCGCCGAGGGCTGGTGGGCGCCCTATGCGGCGCATCGGCCGCACATGCTGCATTCGCTGGTCAAGAGCTTCACGGGGACCGGGGTCGGCCTCGCCTATGACGAGGGGCGACTGTCGCTCGATGACCGGGTCGTCGGCTTCTTCCCGGCCGACGAGTTGCCAGATCCGGTGAGCGAAGGACTGGCGACGATGACCGTGCGTCACCTGCTGACCATGGCGACCGGGCACGCCACCGGCCTGTCGGGCGGCGAGTGGCGGCGGATCCGCACCAGCTGGGTGCGCGAGTTCTTCAAGGAGCCGGTCGCCGAACCGCCGGGCACGCGCTTCATCTACAGCAGTGCCAGCAGCTACATGCTGTCGGCGATCGTGCAGAAGGTCTCCGGCCAGACCCTGCACGATTATCTGCGACCCCGCTTCCTCGAGCCGCTTGGCATCGGCCCCCTCGACTGGGACACCTGCCCGAACGGCATCAATACCGGCGGCAACGGCATCAGCGCCACCACCGCCGACCTCGTGAAGTTCGCGGCCGTGCACCTGAACCGCGGCATGTGGAACGGTCGACGCCTGCTGTCGGAAGACTGGGTCGAGATGGCGACGCGGCCCGCTTTCACCAACGTTGCGCTCGGCAGCTTCGACGGGCGACGCTATCAGGCGCCGTCGGACGATCCGGCCAGCCCCAGCCGGCGCGAAGGATACGGCTATCAATGGTGGATCGGCCCTGGCGGGAGCTACTACGCCGCGGGTCTCTTCGGCCAGTATGCGATCGTACTGCCGGCGCAGGACGCGGTCCTGGCATTCACCGCGGCCGTACAATCGGCGCATGTGCGGCTGCCACGGCTGGCCTGGAAGATCCTGGTGCCCGCCATGCGCGACCAGCCGCTTCCGGAAGACGCCGCCGCCGCCGCCGCACTTTCCGAGAGGCTGGCCGGGCTGCGTCTGCTGCCGGAGCTTCCGTCGGCCCCCGCCCCGGCCACAGCGGCCGACATATCGGGCCGGACCTTCGCCATGGCGCCGAACGACGACCAGGTGACGGAAGTCTCGCTCCGCTTCTCCGCGGGCGAGTGCCGGTTCGTCATGACGGACCATCGTGGGCAGCATGAGGTGCGCGTCGGACTGCACCAGCCGATCGAATCCGAGACCACGATCACCGGAAACCTGCTCCATCACCAGTATCAGCCTGACCGGATGCGCGTCGTCGCGCGTGGGTATTGGGAAGACGAGAAGGTCTTCCGGATGGTCTGGGTCTTCGTCGAGACGGCCTTCCGCGACGAGCTGGTGTGCCGGTTCGCGAACGGTTCGGTTTCGATCGACCGCAGCGTCAACGTGAACTCCAGCGGCCTCGCGCGGCCACCGCTGCATGGGGCTCTACTTACGAAGGCGGCGTGACCGTAGCCGTTCTGAATACTGCGTCGGTCCGCCGGCGTGCGATGCCGTCGAAGCAATAGGTGGTTGACCGTTTTTTCCAACTGGGGTTGCTCGACCGCGCCGAGATGCAGGCGTCGGTCGAGCAGCACCGGGCCGACATTGTTGACTGCAACACAAGATCCAACACGTGCATCGCATTCACACTGTCGAGACGGGCCGCCTGAACCGGGAGATCGCCGCTATACGACCATGGGCATCGGCACCCCTGATCAGGCTGGTCGCGAGCCTCTGATCGCGCGCCGCAGGCGCCGCGACCGAGATGAGGTTGCCGGCCCGGATTAAGATCGGCAATTGCCATAATGTCCAATATGATTGCGCAAAGTATCGTTTTCTGATACTTTGCAACCGCGGATTCGGAATCTGCCATGCATGCTCGGGATTACATCGCCTCGCTCGCCGCCAGCGGGCGCTACGATTTCACCTCGGCCGAAGCCCGGCAGGCGCTGAGCGTCTCTCCCGCGGCGGCGAAGCTGGCGTTGAACCGGCTCATCAAGCAGGGTCGGCTCGCCTCGCCCGCCCGCGGCTTCTATGCGATCGTCCCGCCGGAGTATCGCTCGCTACAATCCCTGCCGGCCGACCAGTTCATCCCGGCCCTGATGGAGCGGGCAGGTCTGCCCTACTATGTGGGACTGCTGTCGGCGGCGCAGTACCATGGCGCCGCCCACCGCCGGCCGCAGGAGTTCCAGGTGATGCTGGGCCGGGCGCGCCGCCCGATCGTCTGCGGCGCCGTGCGGGTCGCCTTCATCGTCCGCAAGAACGTGGCCGAGATTCCGGTGCAGCGCTTCAACACGCCGCGCGGCACGGTGACGGTGTCGACCCCGGAGGCGACGGCCATCGACCTCGTCGGCTATCCCCATCATATCGGCGGTCTCGACCAGGCGGCGACGATCCTGGGCGAACTGGCCGAGCGGCTCGACCCCGAGAAGCTGGTGGCCGCCGCCCGGACCGCACCGCTGCCGTGGGCGCAGCGCCTGGGCTACCTGCTCACCAAGGCCGATGCCGGCGACCGCGCGGACGCGCTGCGATCCTACGTGCAGGAACACGCGCGACAGTTCACGCCGCTGCTGCCGCCCGCTCCCCATGCCGATGCGGTCCGCGACGAGGACTGGAAGATCCTCGTCAATGCGGACGTGGAGGCGGAGCTGTGATTCCACGCGACTACATCACGGCCTGGCGCGCCCATGCGCCCTGGGTGCAGGACATCCAGGTCGAGCAGAACCTCGTCATCAGCCGGGCGCCGGTCGCGATCTTCTCCGATCCGCTCCTCGCGAACGCCCTGGCGTTCCGGGGGGCACGGCGCTCAACAAGCTCTACCTGACCCCGGCGGCCCGCTATTCCGAGGATATCGACCTCGTGCAGATGCGGCCGGAGGCGGCGGGCGCCATGATGGAGGCGCTGCGCGCGGCGCTCGATCCCTGGCTCGGCCCGCCCCGATGGAAGCAGACGGAAGGCCGGGTAACCTTCGTCTACCGCTTCACCTCCGAGGACGTCCCGCCGATCGCCATGCGGCTCAAGGTCGAGATCAACTCGCGGCAGCACTTCAGCGTGCTCGGCTTCCAGCGGGCGCCGTACGGCGTATCGTCCCGCTGGTTCGAGGGCTCATGCGAGATTCCGACCTACGCGCTGGACGAGCTGCTCGGCACCAAGCTGCGCGCGCTCTACCAGCGCAAGAAAGGGCGCGATCTCTTCGACCTGGCCACAGCGCTCGGCCGGGGCGGTGTCGATCCTGCCCGGATCGTCGAGACCTTCTCGACCTGCATGGAGCATGGCGGCCATGCGGTGACGCGGGCCCAGTTCGAGCAGAACATGGCGCTCAAGCTCACCGATCCGCAGTTCATGGCCGACATCGGGCCGCTGCTGGCGAGCGGCTACACATGGGATCTGGAGGCCGCCGCCAAGCTGGTCGTGCTGCGCTGATCGAGCGCCTGCCGGGCGATCCCTGGAAGGGCGCATGAACGGGAACCCGCATATCGGCGAGAGCTTCGATCGCTTCCTGCACGAACAAGGCATCCACGGCGAGGTCACCGCCATCACGATCAAGCGCGCGATCGTGCTCCAGATCGCACAGGAGATGGCAGCCCAGGACATCTCGAAGCCGGAGATGGCGCGCCGGATGAAAGTCAGCCCGGCCCGGCTCGCCCGTCTCCTCGACGCGGACAACGGCCGGCGTGCAACTCGGCATGCTGGTCAAAGCCGCCTCTGCGGTGGGGAAGAATTTGGCCGTGCACCTGGTTTGAACTGGCTGCCGCAGTTCTGTTCGGCGGCATGCCAAGCGCTACGTGACCGCAACCACGGAGCACCGCGACGTTCACCGAATTGATTGCGGAACGTATCGATTTTCGATCCTTTCGGCGAACGATCTCGGCTCGGGAACCAGCCGCACTAACCTCCTGCAAGCGCCCTAGCATCGAGATAAATTGAATCTTAATAGAATAACATATAATATGGACTCAACATTTGACCTCTTGTCGTAAGGAATCTGATTGCGCCGCGATGATCTTGTCCACGCTGTCCGGGAGCGCCTGAAGCGCTATCCCGAGCCGCACGCCTCGCACTACGGGGTGGTGCCGCTCCCGCCGCCCGATGCACCGATCGGGCTGGGTGATGCCGCCGCCCGCTATCGGGCGGCCAGCGAGGCCATGACCCGGCTCGATCTCCTCGCCGGAGAACTGAAGGACCCCCACGTCATCAGCCGCGTCCTGACGCGGCGTGAAGCCCTGAGCAGCTCGGCGATCGAAGGGACGCACAGCACGCTCGACGAACTGCTGCTGGTGGAGGAGACGGCCGACGACGAAGCGCGGGGAGCCGTGGCACAGGTCCGCGACTATGCGCTGGCGCTGGATCAGCTCCTGCCCCGCGCCGGAGCAGTCGGCCCCACGATGTTCACGCTCGAACTCGTCCAGGAACTGCACCGCGCCGTGGTCCGCGGGGATTCCGACTATCGCGACACCCCTGGCGCGCTGCGCGACGTCGTGGTCTGGATCGGTGGCCCCGGCAACATCGCCTATTCCACCTACAACCCGACGCCCCCCGAGGATGTGGCGGCCTGCCTGGCGGATACGCTCTCGTACATGCAGGCCGATGGTCCGCATGTGATCGGTCAGGGACTCTTGACCCGGATGGCGGTGGCGCATGCCCACTTCGAGGCGGTCCATCCCTTCCGCGACGGCAACGGCCGCGTCGGGCGGCTGCTGCTGCCGTTGATGATGGCCGCGGAGGGCCATGTTCCGCTCTATCTCTCCCCTTATATCGACGCCCACAAGGCGGACTACTACGCGGCGCTGAAAGCGGCGCAGCAGCGCCTCGACTGGCCGGCCATCGTGGGCTTCCTCGCCGATGCGGTCGTCGGCACCGCGAGCGAGCTGATGGCGACGCGCCGGGCGCTGTCCGACCTGCAACGAATATGGCGCGAGCGCCGTCGCTTCCGGGCGGGATCGGCGGCGCTGCGCGCGCTCGATCTGCTGCCGCACTATCCGGTACTGACGGTGGGACGTCTCGCGGCACTCCTGGGCCTGTCCTACCGGGCGGCATCGCTTGGCATCGGCCAACTGGTCGATGCCGGTATCCTGGTCGAGCGGACCGGCTACCGCCGGAACCGGGTCTATGCGGCCGTCGAAGCCCTGTCGCTGGTGAACCGACCGTTCGGTGCCGAACCGATCTTGCCGGGCGCTGAAACTTAAGGATGGACCACGGCCAGCACGCTGGCGACTATCCCGGCTGATGGCCGGGTGCATCTGCCATCAGTGCGCCTGCACGAACCGGCAAGCGGGCGATTTCACCCCCCGCCTTTTCCTCCGCGATGCGGATGTCGTAGGCGCTTTGCAGATTGAGCCAGAACTGCGGATCAGTGGCGAACCAGTGCCCGAACCGCAGGACCGTATCGCCTGTCACCGCCCGCTTGCCGGCGATGATCTGACTGATGCGGTTGGGCGGCACGTCGATCTGCCGCGCAAACTCGGCCGCGCTGACACCCAGCCCTTCCAGCTCCTCCTTCAGAATCTCGCCGGGATGTACGGCCCTCACAGACATGGTTGCAACCACGATCTCGACGTTCTCCGGCCCCGTCGCTCCGCGCGGGGCGACGGCTTTAGAACCGCCCCTTTATCCTTTCCCTTCAATATCTTAGGCAGGATTCCCGGTGCCGATAAGGCGATGGTGGGCCCGGCAGGATTCGAACCTGCGACAACACCGTTATGAGCGGCGCGTTCTGACCGCTGAACTACGGGCCCGGCCAGCCGCGGGGCCTGGTCGCGGCCGGGCGGCGGCAAGACGCGTAGCGCGCCGCCGCCCGGCTTGTCGAGGCCCTATCTATTGGGTGACGCGCACCTCCCACAGGCGCGGCTTGGCGCCGAGCCAGGGCTCGTAGCCCTCGATCCGCTTCGAGTGGGCGACGGAATCGACGCCGTTGTAGAGGACGATCATCGGCACCGTCTCGATGAAGCGGCGATGCATGCGGTCGAACAGGGCCTGGCGCTGGTCCCGGGCCGTGACCGTCATCACCTGCTCCAGCATCGCCAGGCCCTCGGCATCGTCCCACACCTTGCGCGACTGCTTGTCCTTGGGGCCCGACACCTGCTCGTAGCTCAAGGCCGGGTCGAAGCGGGCGGAGTAGGAGAAGGACATCATCTGGTAGGTGCCCTTCTGGTAGCGGTCGAGCTGGGTCGCCCACTCCAGCACCTCGATCTCGACGTTGAGGCCGACCGCCTGCATCATCGCCTGGGCGATGACCGCGACCGCGAAGCTCGGCACGACCGGGCGCTTGTTGGCGATCAGCTTGATCGGCTGGCCGCGGTACCCGGCCTCGGCCAGGAGCTTCTTCGCCCGCGCCGGGTCATGCTTCACCGCTTCGCGCTGCACGGCGCCGTGATAGGCGGACGCCATCGAGACGATCGAGGCGTTGGGCCGGCCCAGCCCGTTGGAGACCGCGGCCACGATCTCGGCCGTGTCGAGCGCGGCCGAGATCGCCTGGCGCACCCGCACGTCGGCCAGCACCGGGTCGCGGGTCTGGAGCAGGATGCCGTGCATGACCGGGGTCGGGGCCGACTTCAGCACCACGGCCGGGTTGCCCTTCAGCTCCTCCAGGTCGGCGTCCGGCACGTCGGAGGCGTCGACCGCGCCCGACAGGAGCGCCGCCTTCACCGTCGACGGGTCGGGCACGACCAGGAACTTCACCTGCTCCACCAGCGGCCGCTTGCCGCCGGTGTAGCCGTCGCGCGGGCCGGGCAGCGACGCATAGTCGGCGAAGCGCTCCAGGATCACCTGCTGGCCGCGCCGCCAGTCGCCGAGCTTGAACGGGCCGGTGCCCACCGGGCGCTGCCAGCTGCCGTCGGCATTGACGGAATCCTTGTGGATGACGGCCGTCATGCCGCAGTCGGTGCGCGCCAGCGTCGCCAGGAACAAGGCGCTGGGCCGGTCGATGCGCATGGTGACGGTCGCCGCGTCCGGCGCCTCCACCGCCTCGACCTTGAACAGGCCGCGGCCGTCGAACTCGTTGCGGCAGCGCCAGTCGGTCTTGGGGTCCATCAGGCGGTTCCAGCTCCACAGCACGTCGGCCGAGGTCATCTCGGCCCCGTTGTGGAACTTCACCCCGCGGCGCAGGCCGAAGGTGTAGGTGCGGCCGTCCTCGGACATGTCCACCCGCTCGGCCAGCAGGGGGCCGACGGTGCCGTCCTCGCGATAGGCGACCAGCCCCTCGACGATGTGCAGGATGACGGCGTCGGTGTTGTCGTCGCGGTTGACGCCGGGATTGGTCGAGCGGATGTCGGCGTTGGTGGCGACCGTGATCATCTGCGCGGCGGCGGGCGCGGCCGGCAGGGCGAGCGCGGCGGCAAGCGCGGCGGCCGGGAAGATGGAACGCGCGGGCGGGCGGGTCATGGCGGTGCCTTCCTTCAGCTGTTGCGGGTGCGCTTCAGCACGTCGACGAAGAAGTCCTGCACCACCGGCAGCACCTTGGCCCCGTCATGGGGCACGTTCGGCACGATGTCCTGGCGCACCGCGATGCCGTGCGCCTCGAAATTCTCCTTCAGCGCCGTGTTGCGCTCGATCCGGGTGCGGCCGGTGTCGTTGATGCCCTCCATGTAGTTGACGCTGCCGGGCTTGTAGTCGATCTCCCAGGTCTCGATGTCGGCGCCGCCGACGACCATCTGGACCGCCACCTCGCGCATCGCCGGCAGGTCGAGCTCGATCCCGAACAGCTCCTTCAGGTTGCGGGTGCCGACCCAGAAGTCGCGCTCGGGATTGATCAGGGTGACGGCGCCGGGCGAGCCGATCGAGGCGGCCAGCAGCCGCTTGGGATGGAGATAGAAGAAGCGGTGGACGAAGTGCCCGCCGCCCGAGAAGCCGAACATCATGAAGCGGTCGAATCGCTGGCCCAGCTTCTGCGAAATCTCGTCGACCATGGCCAGCAGCACCTGGTCGTAGCGGATGTCGCCCTCGCGCATGTACTTGAAGCCCTCGGGATTGTCGTCGCCCAGGACGCCGACCGGGAACAGCGGCGCCAGCACCAGGCACTTGTTCCAGCGGCAGAACTCCGCGAAGCCGTCGCGATAGACGCCCATCGTCCGGCCGGTGCCATGGATGGTCACGATCAGCGTATGGCCGGCCGGGTCCTCGTCGAAGCTCGGCGGCACATACATGCAGTAGGGGAAGCGCGGGTCGGCCTTGCTGGCGAACACGGTGGTGGCGCCGCGCTGGTACATCTTCTTGCGGCGCGCGTTGGCGTCCTGCGAGGGATCCGACATGGGGAACTCCTGGGGAAAGGCATGGGGGCCGCCCCAGGGGCCGAGGGCGCCCGGGCGGCCCCTCGGGGGCGGGTTTCCGCCAGAAGATAGCAGCCGGGCCGGGCGGCGCAACGGCCACCCGGCCCGGCCGTTCGTCGAAGCCTATTCCGGCTGGATGCCGAGCCGGTCGGCCAGCGCCTTCCACCGGGCGCGGTCGGCCTGGATGGTGGCCGCGAACTGGGCGGGCGTGCTGCCGACCGGGGTCACGTCCTTGGCCTCCAGCTCCGCCCGGCCCTTGGGCGACAGCACGAAGTCGCGCATCGCCCCGGCCAGCCGGTCCAGGATCGGCTGCGGGGTGCCGGCCGGCGCCACGTAGCCATACCAGAACGTCGTGTCGAAGCCGGGCACGCCGGCCTCGGCGAAGGTCGGCACGTCGGGCAGCACGCTCGACCTGGCGGTGACGGCATAGGCGCGCAGCTGGCCGTCGCGGACCAGCCCGGCCGAGCCGGTCGGGTTGTCGAGGAAGGCCGAGACATTGTCGGAGATCACGTCCGGATAGGCCTGCGAGGCGCCGCGATAGGCGACATGCGTCAGGTCCATGCCGGTCAGGATCTTGAGCTGCTCGGACAACAGGTAGCCCAGCGTGCTGACCCCGACCGAGGCGTAATTGACCCGGCCCGGGTTGGCCTTGGTGTGGGCGATGAACTCCGCCAGCGACTTGGCCGGCACCTTGAGGCCGGACACCAGGATGTAGGGCGTGGTGCCGATCATGCCGATCGGCGCGAAGCCGGCCACCGGGTCGTAGGGCACGTTCTTGCGCAGCACGACGGCGGCCGGGTGGGTGCTGCTGGTGGCGATGCCGATCGTGTAGCCGTCGGGTGCGGCCTTGGCCACCACGTCGGCACCGACCGTGCCGCCGGCGCCGCCGCGGTTCTCGACCACGACCGACTGGCCGAGCGCCGGCCCGATGCCGTTGGCGACGACGCGCGCCACCACGTCGGTGCCGCCGCCGGCCGGGAACGGCACGATCAGGCGGATCGGCTTGGAGGGGTAGGTGTCGGCGGCGGCCGGCTGGAGCGCGAGCGCGGCCAGCAGGGCGGCCGCGGCGGTGGCGAGACGGCGCATCAGCGGGATTCCTTGCGGATGAGGGACGGATAGACGACGGCGTCGCCGCGCTTGAACATCCACTCCATGTCTTCCCGGGAGAGGTATTCGGGCGTGGTGCCTTTCACCGCCGCCAGCGTCTCGACGATGACGTTGCGCTTCACCTCCGACACCAGGACGTTGGTGCGGTGGTAGGCCTCCGACACGGTGCGGCCCAGCACCGTGAAGCCGTGGCGGCGCATGATGATGCAGTTGGTATCCTGGATAAAGGTCTTGATCGGGCCGACATCCTCCTCGACGTTGAGGTGGGCCGGCAGGTAGTGGGCCGGCTTCTGCATCAGGTACGAGAAGGTGAGCGAGGTCGAGCGGATCTCCTCGTGGCCCGCCGCCAGGAAGGCGATCGTCTCGTCATGGTGCAGGTGGATGACGCAGTTGACGTCGGGCCGCAGGCGCAGGATCTCGCGGTTCATCTGGTGGCCGACGGTGGTGGCGCGCTCGCCCAGCAGCACCCGGCCATAGGGGATGTCGGTGATGACGAGGTCGTCCTCCTCCATCTCTTCCAGCGAGATGCCCTGCGGCTTGGCGTAGCAGATGCCGTCGGCATGGCCCGGATGCGGCACCCGCACCGCCATGCCGCCGAGCGAGCTCTGCACATAGCCGCGGGCGACCATCATCCGCGCATAGCGGACATAGGTGGCGGCGACGGACCGATCGAACACGACGGTCGGGTCCGGCGTGTACTCGTTTACCTGGTAGAGAGGTCTGGCGTCGTCCGGCATCGCACGGGGCTCCTGGATCATCCGATAAGGGGATGCCCGGATTTGGCGTCGGACGGGTAGCGGCTGTCAACCGGATCGGTACCGGGCGCCGGACGGCGATCACCCACTCCCAGAACCGGTGGCCCTATGGACATAATGATCATGGCCGGCGACGCCGACCGATCCCGCCGGCTACCGGGGTCGCAGCATCACCCGCAGTGATCGTCGCCCCGGCTCGCGAGGCTGGCGGGACGGCAGCCGCCGTCCCGCCCCCGGCCCTAGTCGTCGAGGAAGCTGCGCAGCTTGCGCGAGCGGCTCGGGTGCTTCAGCTTGCGCAGCGCCTTGGCCTCGATCTGGCGGATGCGCTCGCGGGTGACCGAGAACTGCTGGCCGACCTCTTCCAGCGTGTGGTCGGTGTTCATGCCGATGCCGAAGCGCATGCGCAGCACGCGCTCCTCGCGGGCGGTGAGGCTGGCCAGGACGCGGGTCGTGGTCTCGCGCAGGTTGGCCTGGATCGCGGCGTCGAGCGGCAGGACGGCGTTCTTGTCCTCGATGAAGTCGCCGAGGTGGCTGTCCTCCTCGTCGCCGATCGGCGTCTCCAGGCTGATCGGCTCCTTGGCGATCTTCAGGACCTTGCGCACCTTCTCCAGCGGCATGCCGAGCTTCTCGGCCAGCTCCTCCGGGGTCGGCTCGCGGCCGATCTCGTGCAGCATCTGGCGCGAGGTGCGGACCAGCTTGTTGATCGTCTCGATCATGTGCACCGGGATGCGGATGGTGCGTGCCTGGTCGGCGATCGACCGGGTGATCGCCTGCCGGATCCACCAGGTGGCGTAGGTCGAGAACTTGTAGCCGCGGCGGTACTCGAACTTGTCGACCGCCTTCATCAGGCCGATGTTGCCTTCCTGGATCAGGTCGAGGAACTGCAGGCCGCGGTTCGTGTACTTCTTGGCGATCGAGATGACGAGGCGCAGGTTCGCCTCCACCATCTCCTTCTTGGCCTTGCCGGCCTCGCGCTCGCCCTTCTGCACGGTCTGGACGTTGCGGCGGAACTCCTGCACCGGCAGGCGGACGGCGGTCGAGATGCGGGCGATCTCGGCCCGGGCCTCGGCGATCTGGGTGGCCGACTTCGGGCCGGCGAAGGCCTTCCAGCCGCGCCCCGGCAGCATGCCGACGCGCTCCATCCAGTTCGGGTCGTGCTCGGTGCCGGGATAGTGGCGCAGGAACTCCTCGCGCTTCACGCCGGCACCCTCGGCCAGGCGCAGCAGGCGCCCCTCGAAGGTGATGAGGCGGCGGTTGAGGCCGTAGAGCTCGTCGACCAGCTGCTCGATCCGGCCGTTGTTGAGGCGGATCGACTTCATCAGGTCGACCACGTCCTGCTTGGCCTTGTCGTAGCGCTTCTCGGTCGGCTTGGGGACTTCCTCGCCCTTCTGCAGGTGGCTGAAGCGCTGCTCCTGGGCCTTGTGCAGCTTCTTCTGCGCCGCCGCGATCTCGTCCAGCGTCGCCAGGATCATCGGCTTCCACTGCTGCTCGAGCTGCGACAGGGAAAGGGCGGCCTCCTCGGACTCGAAATCGCCCTCGGCCTCGCCCGTCTCCTCCTCCGCCTCGGCCGGCGCGTCCTCGCCGCCGGGGGCGGCGGCCTCCGCCCCGGGGGCCGCACCCGACATGGCGTCCAGGTCGACGATGTCGCGCAGCAGAACCTTGTTGGCGATCAGCGCCTCGCGCCACTCCAGGAGCGCGCGCACCGTCAGCGGGCTTTCGCAGATGCCGCCGATCATCATCTCGCGGCCGGCCTCGATGCGCTTGGCGATGGCGATCTCGCCCTCGCGCGACAGCAGCTCGACCGAACCCATCTCGCGCAGGTACATGCGCACCGGGTCGTCGGTCCGGCCGACATCCTCGTCGTCGAGGTTGCCGCGGGTCTCCGCCTCGTCCTCGCTCTCGGCGGCCGGCGGGGCCTCCTCGGCCTCCTCGCCCTCGACCACGTTGATGCCGAGGTCGGACAGCATCGCCAGCACATCCTCGATCTGCTCCGAGGAGAGCTGGTCGGCCGGCAGCACGGAGTTGACCTCGTCCAGCGTCACGAAACCGCGCTCCTTGCCCCGCGCGACCATGCGCTTGACGGCCGCCGTCATCGTGTCGATGAGGGGGGCCTCGGAATCCTCGCGGTTGTCGACCTGCTCCGCCGCCGTGCTCGCCGCCTTCGTCGCCATATCGATTCGGCCCCCTAGTATCCTGGTATCGCGTTCACAAGTTGCCCGTCGCCGTCTGCCTCAGCGCGTCACGCTCCAGATCGAGATCCCCGCGATGCCGCAGGAGTTCGTTCCGCTGCGCTGCCAACCGCACCAGGCGACTTGACGAGTCATCCGGCTCCACGCCGGTGAAATTGCGCTCTGCCTGCGCAATCTCTCTCTCTATCTCTTCGAGCTGCCATACGACCTGAAAAAAGCGCCATTCGAGCAGCGCTTCCTGGGAAGTGGTCTCGGAACCGACGCAGGCCCAGCCTCGCCGAGCCTCCGAGCCGCGCAACCGATCCAGAGTCGGGCCGTGGCCTAGGTCCGTCAAATGGCGCTCGATCGTTCCCGAGTCAAGCCGTTCGAGGCCGAGCGCGTCCACCAGGTCGCACCGCAAAGCCTCCAGGTCCGGGTTTCGAAAGCTCATCCCGCCCAGCTCCTCGGCGATCTCCGCCAGCCGGGCCCCGTCGCGCAGCGCCAGGTGGATAAGCCGGCTCTCGTGCACGCCCCAGAGATCGGGCACCGGCGGCGGCGCCTGCTCCGGCAGGCCCGCCGGCGCGAAGCCGCGGGCGCCGGGGCGGCGCGGCCCCTCGAAGCGCCGCCCCGGCGCCGGCCGGGTGGGCGTCCATGGCCGGCCGCCCTCGCGCGGGCGCGGCCGGCCGAAGGCCTCGTCGCAGATGCGCGCGAATTCCGCCTGGTACTCCGCCTGGGTGTCGCGGTCCTCGATCTGCCCGGCCAGCGCCCGCAGGCGCTGGCGCAGCCCCGCCCGGCGCTCCGGCGTGTCGAAGCTCTGGCCCGCGGCCTCGGCCGCCAGCAGCGTGTCGCGCAGCGGGCGGGCGGCGGCCAGGATCTCGCGCATGGCGCCGGCCCCGCGCTGGCGCAGCAGGCTGTCCGGGTCCTCGCCCGGCGGCAGCAGGGCGAAGCGCAGCGAGTGGCCGGGCTTCAGCATCGGCAGGGCGCGCTCGGCCGCGCGGCCGGCCGCGCGCTGTCCCGCGGCATCGCCGTCGAAGCACAGGATCGGCTCCGGGGCCAGGCGCCACAGCAGGCCGATCTGCTGCTCGGTCATGGCCGTGCCGAGCGGCGCCACCGCATTCTCGAACCCGGCCAGGTGCAGCGCGATCACGTCCATGTAGCCTTCGACCGCGACCACCTCGCCCGACTTGCGGGCCGCGGCGGAGGCCCGGTCGAAGCCATAGAGCAGCCGGCCCTTCTGGAAGAGCTCGGTCTCGGGGGAATTGAGGTACTTGGGTTCGCCGTCGCCCAGCACCCGGCCGCCGAAGCCGGCGATCCGGCCGCGCGCGTCGTGGATCGGGAACATGACCCGGCCGCGGAAGCGGTCGTAGGACGCCCCGCCCCCCTCCGGCCGGCCGAGCAGGCCCGCCTCGACCAGCACCTCCTCGGGAAAGCGCGGGGCCAGCGCCTCCTTCAGCAGGGTGCGGCCGGACGGCGCGAAGCCGATGCCGAAGCGCGCGGTGGCCGCGGCGTCGAGGCCGCGCCCCGCCAGGTATTCGCGCGCAGCACTGCCGGCGCGGCCCGCCAGCTGCTCGCGGAACCAGTCGGCCGCCGCCTGGAGCGCCGCCTGCAGGGTGCCGCGCCGGTCGTCGCGCGCCCGGCTGGCCGGCGTCTCCTCCGGCAGCGCCATGCCGGCCTCGCCCGCCAGCCGCTCGACCACCTCGCGGAAGCCGAGATTCTCGGTCCGCATCACGAAGTCGATGGCGTTGCCGTGCGCCCCGCAGCCGAAGCAGTGGAAGGTGCCCCGGCGCTCGTCGACGGTGAAGGAGGGCGACTTCTCCTGGTGGAACGGGCAGAGCCCCTTGTGCACCGTGCCGGCGCGGATCAGACGCACGCGCCGGCCTACCGTCTCGACCAGGCCGGTCCGGGATTTCACTTCCTCGATGAAGGAGGGCGGAAAGGCCAGGGGGTCACACTCCCTTCGGCGACGGGGCCGGGCCGGCCGCCGATCGGCAGCCGGCCCGCCGGCCGCGCTAGCTCAACGTCTGCTTTACCTGGGCGCTCGCCCGCGTGAAGTCCATCTGTCCGGCATGACGCTCGCGCAGCACGGCCATCACCCGGCCCATGTCCTTGATGCCGGCGGCACCCGTTTCGGCGATCGCCGCCGCGATGGCCGCCGCCGCCGCCGTCTCGTCCATCTGCTGCGGCAGGAACCGCTCGATGATCGCGATCTCGCCCGCCTCCTGGTCGACCAGGTCCTGGCGGTTGCCCCGGGCGTAGAGCTCGATGCTCTCCCGCCGCTGCTTCACCATCGCCTGGAGCATCTGCAGGATCTCCGGCTCGCCGATGCCGTCGCTGTTGCCGCGGCCGCGCGCGGCGATGTCGCGATCCTTGAGTGCGGCCAGGATCAGCCGCACGGTCGACACCGCCGCCTGGTCGCGTTCCCGCATGGCGGTCTTCAGGGCCTCGCTGAGGCGTGCCCGCAACATCGCTTCGATCCCTCCCCGGGGACAATCTGTTCGAGAAGGGCCAACCTATCGGAAGCGCCGCGGCCGCGCAAATGCCTGCCCCCGCCGGTGGAATCGTCATGGCGCCGCCCGGCCGGATCGGACAACATGGCGCCTTCCGCGACGAAAGGGGCCCGCCCGCCCGTGACCACCATCGTTTCCGACGCGCCGCCCGGCCCGGCCGGCGCCATGGCCAGCGAGGCCGACGCGCGCCTACACTTGGCGGCGGTCTATCGCCTGCTCGCCCATTACGGCATGGACGACACCATCTTCACCCATGCCTCGGTCCGGGTGCCGGGCGAGGCCGACGCCTTCCTGATCAATCCCTACGGCCTGCTGTTCCGCGAGATCACGCCGTCGAGCCTGGTCAAGATGTCCTATGACGGGCGCCTGCTCGGGCCGTCCAACTACCCGGCCAACGCCGCCGGCTATGTCATCCACAGCGCCGTGCTCCAGGCCCGGCCCGAGATCGGCTGCGCCGTCCACACCCACACCCGGGCCGGCGTCGCCCTGTCCTGCCTGGAGGAAGGACTGCTGCCGCTCAACCAGTTCGCCCTCGAGTTCCACGGCAAGGTCGGCTACCACGACTATGAAGGGGTCGCCCTCGACCTGGAAGAGCAGGAACGGCTCGGCCGCGACCTGGCCGGCTTCCCGGTGCTGGTCCTGCGCAACCACGGGCTGCTGACCGTCGGCCATACCCCGGCCGCGGCCTTCTACCTCATGTACTATCTGGAGCAGGCGGCGCGCGTGCAGATGGACGTGCTGGCGAGCGGCCGGCCGTTCCGGCTGCCGCCGGACGCGGTGGCACGGCACACGGCCGGGCAGTTCAGCACCAGCACCGACCCGACCCGCACCGGGCAGCGCATGTGGCCGGCGATGCTGCGCCTGCTCGACGAGACCCAGCCGGGCTGGCGCGACTGAGGCGCCCCGCCCGGCCACAGCCGGGCTCGTCCTGCTCCCAAGCAAGGCCGGCATCCCACGCGGGCGGCCGGCCTTTCTGCTGCCCGCCCGCCGGGCGGCGGCAGCGACAGGTCGCCGCAACCCCCGGGCGCAAGGCGATGCACGCCAGGATTTCGGCCGCACTCCTGTTTCCAACCATGGTTACGGGATTCGACATGGCCGGAAATGTCCGATAATGGTGCCGAGTGGGGGGAATTGTCGAAGTGGCGGCCATAACGAAGGCAAATGAAAGGGACGGGCTTTGCTTGCCGGGCATCGCCCGCCGCCGGCCGTGCCGGCCTGGGTCGCCTTCAGGAATTGCAGGTAGCGAATGGTGAACGAGCCTCTGCCCGCCGATGGAATCGGCGGGCTGCCGCAACCGGTCGGCGGCGGTGCCTCCCTCTCCCGCAACGTTCCGCCCGCGAGCCAGGCATGGCGCGGCAGCATCGTGCGCAAGGAAGCGTTCACCCTGCGCGACCTGCTGATCGTGGCCTTCTACCATCGCTGGCTGATCATCTTCAGCGCCCTTCTGCCGTTGATCGTGGCCGGCACCGCCGCCTTCCTGACGGACCGGCAATACACCGCCGACGGCCTGCTGATGGTGCTGGTCAACCGCGAGGTCGCCGGCAACCAGAACGTGACCGACACCGGCCCGGCGATGCTGTCGATCGAGGGGCTGAAGTCGGTCCACTCGGAGGTGGAGATCATCACGAGCGCAGGCGTGATCCGGCAGACGGTCGAGAAGATCGGCATGGAGCGCCTCTACCCCCGGATCATCGACGGCCGCCTGGGCGGCCTGCTGCCGCCGGTGCCGGAGGAGCGCCGGATGGAGCGCGCGATCGAGCTGTTCCGCGACGATCTTCGCGCCAACGTCGAATCCGATTCCAACGTCGTGCGGATCACCTATCGGCACCCGGACCGCGCCCTGGCGATCCGCACCGTCGACACGCTGATCGACTTCTACCAGGCCCATCGGCGCGCGATCTTCGACAATCCCCGGGCCTCGTTCCTGACGACCGAGGTCGCCCGCTTCCGCCAGCAGCTGGAGGCAACCGACGCCGAGATCCAGAAGGTGAAGATCGACCACGGCGTCATCGACATCGAGCAGGACCGCGCGCTCGCCGCCAACCAGGTGGACAGCGTCGTCCAGCGCCACCGCCAGGTGCGCGAGCGCGAGGCGGCGATCGTGGCCCAGCTGGCCGAGGCCGAGCGCCAGCAGGCGGGCCTGCCCAAGCAGGTCTTCGATTTCCGCCAGCGCAGCGACGGCGGCGCCAACGACGACGACCGCAACGTGCTGACCCGCCTGCAGATGGAGCGCGAGCGGCTGTCCGCGCTCTACGCGCCGACCTTTCCCGGCCTGACCGAGGTCGACCAGAAGATCGAGGCGATGCGGCGCTCGATACGCTCGCGCGCGGACCAGAAGACCTTCGTCACCGACCGCGAGGTCCGCAACCCGGCGGTCAGCTTCGTCTCCAACATGATCCTCAGCCTGCGCGTCGAGCGCGACGCGCTCGGCAACCAGCTCAAGGAACTCGAGGCCCAGAAGGGGCGGGCCGAACAGCGGATGGACGAGGTCCGCCTGGCCGACGCCCGGCTGATCGAGCTGCATCGTCAGCGCGACGTGCTCGACGACGCCTATCGCCAGTACGTCAAGCGGGCCGAGGCGGCGAAGATCGACGAGGATGCGGCGAAGCTGCGCTCGTCCAACGTCCGCCTGGTCCAGCGCGGCGACGCACCGATCACCGGCCGCGACATGCGCATCCCCTTCCTGATCGCCGGCCTGTCGGGCGGGCTGCTGCTGGGCGCGGCGATGGGCGCGTTCGCGGCCTGGCTGCGCGGCAGCTTCATCATGCCGTCGGAGGCGGAGCGGTCGCTGGAGCTGCCGGCGCTCGTCACCTTCCCCGCTGCCCGCGACAATTTCGAGGACCCCGAGGCGCGGCACGCGCTGGCCCACCTCGCCGCCGTGCTGCTCGACACCAGCATCGACTACCGGCGCCTCAGGGTCTTCCAGCTGGTCGCCGTCAGCCAGGACGAGAACAAGCGGCCGCTCGCCCGGGCGCTGGCGGAGGAGTTCGCGGTCGGGCGCGGGCTGCGCACCCTGCTGCTCGACCTGGGCGAGACGCGCAACCGCGGCCAGCTGCCGGTCGGCCCCCAGGACGACAACCTCGCGGTCGCCAGTTCCGGGGTCCCGCAGCTGTGGCTCGCCGCCGACGGCACCCGGTCCGCGCTCGGCAACCTTCGCACCCCGATCATCAAGGCGCAGCGCCGGATCGAACAGCTGCGCAACGAGTACGACGTCGTCGTGCTCTGCGGCCCGACCAACGGTTTCTCGCCGGTCACCCAGCGCCTGGCCTCGATCGTCGACGCCAACATCCTGGTCGTGCGCAGCGAGGTGACGCGCTCGCCGGCCGCGATCCGGCTGCGCGACCAGATCCTGGATGCGGGCGGCGGCCTGCTCGGCTTCGTCTTCACCAGTCGCAAATACTACATCCCGAGGTGGATCTACCGATGGCTCTGACGTTCCGGCCCCTTGTCCTCCTCGGTCTCCTCTTCCTCGCCGCCTGCGCCGGCGGGATGGAGACGGGGCAGTCCCTGACCATCGTCCAGCACCGCCCCGAGGGCTTCGCCGGCTGGACCGAGGACCTGCCGGTGTTCCGGCTGGGCGTCGGGGACAAGATGAAGGTCAAGTTCCTGCTGACGCGCGAGATGGACGATGAGGTGATGGTCGGTCCGGACGGGTTCGTCGGCATCCGCGTCGCCGGGCGGATCCGGGCCGAGGGCAAGACGATCCCCGACCTGCAGGACGCGATCATCGAGGGGTCGCGGCGCATCCTGAAGCCGCAGAGCGTGGTGGTGTCGCTCGAAGATGCCGCCTCGTGGAAGATCTATGTCGGCGGGTCGGTCCGGACGCCGGGCGTCTACCGCCTGGCCGACAACCGGCTCAACACCCTCCAGGCGATCATCCAGGCCGGCGGCTTCAACGACGAGGCCCGGTTCGACGAGGTGGTGCTGATCCGCCGCAGTCCGATCGGCCGGCCGATGCTGCGCACCGTCAATGTCCGGCAGATCATCCAGACCGGCACCGACGAGACCGACGTGCCGATCTTTCCGGGCGACATCATCTATGTGCCGCGCAGCCACATCGGCGAGGTCAATCTCTGGATCGAGCAGTTCATCAACCGGGTGGTGCCGTTCCAGCGGTCCTTCAACTACACCGTCGGACGGCAGAACTACTGACCAGGCGCAAGGGATGGACATGGTTTCGGCATCCGGCGACGGGCTTCCGGGCGAGGTTTCGTTCCTCGGCCAGCGGCTCGCCTCGCTCGATGTCGCGGAGGCCGCCGCGGCCATCGCCGCGCGGCCGCCGGACCGGCCCTTCGCCTATGTCGTCACGCCCAACGCCCAGCATTTCGTCCGCCTCGGCCGGATGCGGGACAGCCAGTTCCAGGCCGCCTACGACGCGGCCTGGCTGCGGCTGTCCGACAGCCGCGTGGTCGGGATCCTGGCCCGGCTGGTGTGCGGCCTTGCCCTGAAGCAGGCCGCCGGCAGCGACCTCACCGCCTATATGCTGGAGCACACGATCCGGCCGGACGACGCGGTGACGGTGATCGGCGGCAGCGAGGAACTGCGGCGGCGCCTGGTGGAGCGCTTCGGCCTCCACCGACTGGCGCTGCACCAGCCGCCCATGGGACTGGCCGGCAAGCCCGACGAGCTGGAGCGCTGCGTCGCCTTCGTCGTCGAGCATCCGGCCCGGTACGTCTTCCTCGCCGTCGGCACGCCGACCTCCGAGAATCTCTGCCACCGCATCGCCTGCGACGGCCGGGCGGTCGGCGTCGGGTTGAACATCGGCAGCTCGCTGCTCTTCGCCACGGGCATGGTCGACCGGGCGCCGCCGATCTATCGCCGGCTCGGCCTGGAATGGCTGCACCGGCTGATGCTCAACCCGCGCGGCCATGCCCGCCGGGTCTTCGTCGAATCCCTGCCGGTCGTCGGGATGATCCTGCGCGAGCGCTTCGGCCGCGGACAGGACGGCGGCGGCCGGCGATGATCACCGTGCCGCACACGGCGCAGCCGCGCATGGTCCGGGTGACGCCGGCCGCCGCCGCCCATCCGGGCCGGCCGGCGATCGGCCGCCAGTCCCTGGCCCTGGCGGTGCTGCTCGTCGTGCTGCCGATGTTCGGGCAGCTGTTCCATTACCTGGTGGAGCTGCCGCCGCCCTATTTCCTGTCCAAGGCCTGGCCGGTGCTGATGCTGCCGCTGGCCCTCTACGCGCTCGTCGCCCTCGACCTGCCCCACAAGGCGATGTTCAGCCTGCTCCTGGCCTACACGATGGGCGTCTCGCCGCTGCTCGGGATGATCTATTTCGGCCATGGCTACCTCGCCGCCCTCACCACCACCGTCAAGATCTGGCCCTTCACCTACTACTTCGCGCTGGCGGCGATGCTCGTCTGGCTCCGGCCGGATGCGCGGACGATCACCCGTGCCGTCATCATCCTGGGCGCCCTGACCTACATCCTGATGTGGCTGCTCTGGATGTTCGCCCCCAACGACTGGTATGTGAGCGATCCGGCCAAGGGCAAGCTGCTGATCTTCGAGAACGAGCGCGGCAACCGCATCTACATGCCGATGTTCTTCGGGATCATCTTCCTCTTCTACCTGGCGAGACGCCTGTGCGCGCTGTGGGAGTGGTGGGCGCTGCCGGCGATGATCGGGGTCTTCGCGTCGCTCGTCCTCATCTTCAAGCAGCGGGTGTCGATCCTGGCCGCGGTGATCGTGGTCTACGCCATCATCATCTCGTCGACCCAGGGCGCGCTGCGCCGCTTCCTGGTCGCCTGCGGGCTCCTGGGCGCCTCCGCCATCATCGCCCTCCTCAGCGGCAGCGTGGCCGAGGAGCTGGCCGGATCGCTCGGCGGCTCGCTGTCCGTGCGGGTCAAGTCGTTCGCCCTGGCCATCGACTATCTCGGTTCGGACCCGCTGCGCTGGCTGTTCGGGGTCGGTGCGACGACCCGCTTCGGCGAGATCACGCTCGCCGACATCTTCGGCAACAAGCAGTTCTACCTGGCCGACCTGGGCTGGCTCGGCATCGTCTTCGAGTACGGGCTGGTCGGTGCCATCCTGCTGATCGGGGTCTACTTCGTCGGCCTGCTGTTCGCCTGGCAGACCGCGCGCGCCGACGGCACCCCGCTGATCCGCGCGCTGGCCGACTACACCTTCTTCCTCTTCCTCACCTCCGCGGTCTATTCCTTCGTCTTCACGCCGGGCGAACTCGCCACCATCATGGGTCTGGCGGCCTACCTGCGCAGCCTCGGCCCAACGCCACGGACCACGCCGAAGCAGCCCATGGGCACGACGCCGGCGCGTCGTGGCTCGGCCTGGCTCGCCTACCGCGGCTCCCAACCGGCGGCAGCAGCCCCCGCCAGATCCCGGCAGGTCGGTCCATGATGCAGCGAATCCGCAAGCTCCTGACGCACCCCGGTTTCCGGGCCGAGCCGGTCCACGTCCTGTGGCGGGCGGCGGTATGGGGGGCGTGCGTCCTGGCCCGTCGGGCGCCGGTCTTCGCGCTCACCAGCGGCGGAGAGAAGATCCGGGTGCCGCCCGACATGCGCTACACCTCGGTCATGACCTACCTGATGCGCGACTGGACCGAGCCGGAGCTGCGGCGGCTGGAACAGTTCCTGCGGCCGGGCGACGTGTTCATCGACGTCGGGGCCAATATCGGGGTCTATGCCCTGAAGGGGGCCCGGATCGTCGGGCCGGCCGGCCGCGTCGTCGCCGTGGAGCCGGGGCGCGACGCCGGCCGCCTGCTGACGGAGAACGTGGCACTGAACGGGTATCGCCACATCGCCATCGTGCCCAAGGCGCTGGCCGACCAGGAGGGCCAGGCGACCCTGCACCATATCCCGCTCGGCGACGACCCGCAGGCCTTCTCCCTGCTTTCGGGCGCCGGGCACGAGGCGGGCGAACAGGTGGAGATGACGACGCTCGACCGCCTCGTCGCCGACCTGGGCCTGGCGCGGATCGACTGCATCAAGATCGACGTCGAGGGGGCCGAGCACATGGTGCTGGGCGGCGGCCGCGCTTCCATCGGTCGCTGGCACCCGACCGTGATCTTCGAGATCAATTGCCCGACCGGGGCCGATAGCGGGACCCCGCCCGACGCGGCCTGGGACATCCTGGCCGGCTTCGGCTACCGGTTTTCCCGTCTGGTGGACGGGAAGCTGCGCGACCTGGACCGCATGCCGACGGAGTTCTGCAACATCATCGCCCGCCATCCGGACCGGCGCTGAGGCGGGTCAGAACACGTCGCGGCCCGCCAGCCCCCGCACCACGGTCAGGAACATGATGCGGATGTCGAACCAGATCGACCAGTTCTCGATGTAGTGCAGGTCGAGCATGACCCCGCGCGCGGCCTTCTCCACCGTGTCGATGCCGCCGCGCATGCCGTTGATCTGTCCCCAGCCGGTGATGCCGGGCTTGACGCGGTAGCGCGCGGCATACTCGCGCACCACGTCATAATATTGTCGGCCGCTCACCTGCATGTTGGGCACGTGCGGCCGCGGGCCGACCACCGACATCTCGCCGCGCAGCACGTTCACGAGCTGCGGCAGCTCGTCGATCGACAGCCGCCGCAGGATGGACCCGACCCGGGTGACGCCGGGATCGTCGCGCCGGGTGCCGAGCGATCCGTCGTTGGTGGGATCGACCTTGTAGGTGCGCAGCTTGTAGATGGTGAACGGCTTGTTGTTGAAGCCGACCCGCTTCTGCAGGAAGACCACCGGGCCGCGCGAATCGAGCTTGATGGCGAGCGCCGCCACCAGCAGGATCGGCGCGGTCAGGGCGAGCGCCAGGGCCGAGACGACGATGTCCTCGACCCGCTTCAGCACGCCGAGCGATCCCCGCAGGGGCTGGTACATGACGCGCAGCGACGGCATGCCCGCCACGATCGCGAATTCCGCGAAGCGGGGGTTGAAGCTGTCCCGGTCGAGCGGGACGATCACGTCGGCCGCGACCCGGTGCATGCGCTCGATCATCGCGTTGATGTGCGAGGTGGATTCCCAGGGCAGCGCCACCACGATGACGTCGATCGGGGTGTGATGGACGAACCCGAACAGCCTGTCCGCGCCGCCGATGACCGGCACGCCGCCGATCGCCGCGGGCGCGTCCGCCCCCTCCTCGTCCAGGAAGATCCCGACCACCTTGAAGAGATCGGCCTGCGGGCCCTGCAGGCCGGCCAGGGCGCCTGCGATCCGCGCCCGCGAGCCGACGATGGCCACGTGGCGGACCAGGACGGCATGCCGGTCCGCCAGCGCCACCCCCCACCGCACCAGCACGAAGCGCCCGAGCAGCAAGGTCGCGAAGGAAACCAGGGCCCAGGTCGGCACCCAGCCGATCCCGCTCGTGGGATCGACGAGGAAGGCGTGATAGGCGATCGCGACGGCGACCGCCGCCGCGACCAACCCGAGCGCCACGTCGCCGACCTGCGGCAGGTCGGTCCGGTAGCGCTCGACCCGGTAGCACCCGGTCGCCGCCAGGACCTGGACATGGACGACGATGCCCAGCAGGCCGAGCAGGCCGAGCTGCAGCAGGGTCGGATGGCCGAACCACAGGGCCGTGGCCAGCGTCGCCAGCACGAGCAGCACGATATCCGCCAGCTTCACGAGGCGGTTGATGAGGCCGTGCGTCCAACGGATCATGCCGGTCTCTGCTCGCGGGTCAGTAGAGGAAGTGCTCGCGCCGGCACTCTATGCCCGGCCATGGACGCTTGCGATAGAACGCCTGCACCAGGATGCGGTCCAGATTCTCCTGCCAGACCGGGCTGAACCGGTCCGGGCAGAGTTGCATGATCGCCGAGGTCGGGTTGCCGCGCCAGTTCTCCGGGATATGCACGGTGACGGACCACACGTTGGTGCCGTAGGCCGGGTCGGTGACCCACCAGGTGGTCGGCAGGTGCTGCCGGAAATACTCGCGGATCTCCAGCTTCGGATCGAACGGGTTCGGGTCCACCTCGTTCTCGAGCACGGTCGCTTCGCCATCGTTCGATTGCGTCGAGGCGGGCTTCTGGCGCACTTGCGCCATAGCCGGCAGCGACGCCGCGACCAGGGATATCGCCAGGAGGGAAAGGTACTTTCTCATTGCCGTGCGCGAAGATAGCCTCTCGCGGACGGCAGCGGCAACCGGCCCCGGGCCCGAGCGCGGTCGACTGCACCCGGAGCACCGATGCCGAGCCTGCACGCGCGCCTTCTGACCCTGGTCGAGCAGTTCGGGCACTACGCCGCCGGGCTGGCGGTGCGCGGCATCGAGGTGGTCGGCAAGTTCGGCCTCTACGTTCTCGCCGCAGCCGTGCTGGGCGCGCACGACGCCGGCCATTTCTTCCTGGTCATCACCTGGGTCGGGCTGGCCTCGACGATCGCGCGGATGGGGCTGGAGCGGGCGATGACCCGCCATATCGCGGCCGAACTGGCCGTCAGCCGCGGGCGGCTCGCGCTGCATGCCCTCGTCACCGGCGTCGGCTGGACCGGCGCCGGGGCCGTCGCCATGGGGATCGGCACCTGGGTCGCGGCGGAACCGATGGCGCGGCACGTCTTCGGGCAGCCCGACCTCGCACACCCGCTGGCGCTGGCGGCCCTGCTGATCCTGCCGCAGACCCTGGTCATCTCCATCGGCTACGCGCTGGCCGGGCTGAAGCGGGGGGTCGCGGCGCAGGTCGTCCAGAATGCCCTGTGGCCGGCCTGGACGCTGGCCGCGCTCGCGGCGGGCGTCGACCGCCTCGACCACCTGCTCTATGCGCTGGGCGCAAGCCTGGCCCTGTCGGCGCTGGCCGGGATCGCCCTCATCGTCCGGGCGCGCGCGGTGTTCGCCGACGGGGACGCGGGCGAGCCTGCCGCCCCGCCCCTGCCCAGCCTGTGGCGCACGGCGCTGCCGCTCGGCGTCGTCGAGGTGATCCAGGTGTCGCTGAACACCCTGCCGGTCCTGGTGCTGGGCGTCTTCGTCGACCCCGCGACGCTGGGTGCCTTCAGCATCGCCCAGCGCATCTCGCTGCTGGTCTGGGTGGTCATCATCTCCATCGGAACGGTGGCCGGCCCCCATTTCGCCGAGCTCCACCGGCGCGGCGAGATGGCCGCGCTGCGATCCCGCAACCGGCGCGTCCGCCTCGCCACGGCCGTCTCGGCGGTGCCCCCGATCGCGCTGATGCTGCTGGCGCCAGGCGCGATCCTGGGGGTGATCGGACCCGGATTCGAGGCCGCGGCGCCCGCCCTGGTGATCCTGGCCGCGGGCCAGCTCGTCAACTGCCTGCTGCCCTGCCAGGATGTCGTCCTGGCGATGACCGGCCATGGCCGGACGCTGCAGCGGCTCAATCTTCTTCAGCTCGTCGTCGCCTGCATCCTGTCCGCGACCCTGATTCCGGCGTTCGGCATGACCGGTGCGGCCATCGTCGGCGCCGTGACCCTGGCCCAGGGCGCAATCGGCACGACGCTGGCGGTGCGCCGGCTGATGCCGGCCGCGCTCTGATATGGGGGCGCCCATCGCCGCGGGCCCGACGAACCGGTTGACCGCGCGGGCCGTCGGCGCGTAAAGTCGTGCTCATGGTCCGCAACCGACTGCCGCTTACGCTTCGACTTACCCTCTCGTCCCTCTGACCGGGGCGGGATCGGCCGATCCTGTTCGGCCATCGGGTGAAGCAGTTTCGAGCGAGCCGGGTTTCATGACCGACAGCAACACAACCAGCCGAGAAGACCGTTTCTCGCATCATTGCGCGCCGAGGCGCGCGCTGCGACTTATCGGCGGCCTGCGGGCCTGATCGGGTGCGGCTGGCCGCGCCCGTCGCCCGCGGGCCATGGACGAACGCCGCTGCCGCAACCGGCCGGCGCCCCCGTCCTCCTTCCCTGGAATCCCAGCGACCGGGCCGTGCCGCGACCCGCGCGACCGCCCGACGGAGTGTCATCATGACCCGTTCCCCCATCGACGCCGCCCAGAAGTACGTCCCCTTCAAGCCGGTCGACCTGCCCGACCGCCGCTGGCCGTCGGTCGTCATCACCAAGCCGCCGATCTGGTGCTCGGTCGACCTGCGCGACGGCAACCAGGCGCTGATCGAGCCGATGGACGCCGACCGCAAGACCCGCATGTTCAAGCTGCTGGTCGAGATGGGCTTCAAGGAGATCGAGGTCGGCTTCCCCGCCGCCTCCGACACCGACTTCAGCTTCGTCCGCCAGCTGATCGAGGAAGGCATGATCCCCGACGACGTCACCATCCAGGTGCTGACGCAGTCCCGGGCCGAGCTGATCGAGAAGACCTTCGAATCCCTGAAGGGCGCCAAGCGCGCGATCGTCCACCTCTACAACTCGACCTCCACCCTGCAGCGGCGGGTCGTGTTCAACCAGGACGAGGCCGGCATCACCGAGATCGCGGTGCGCGGTGCCCGGCTGGTCAAGCAGCTGGCGGATGCGAACCCGCAAACCCGCTGGATCTTCCAGTACTCGCCCGAGAGCTTCACCGGCACCGAGCTCGAATATGCCCGCGACATCTGCGGGGCGGTGGCCGACGTGTTCCAGCCGACGCCCGATCACAAGATGATCATCAACCTGCCGGCCACGGTCGAGATGTCGACCGCGAACATCTATGCCGACCAGATCGAATGGTGCCACCGCAACTTCCGGCACCGCGACAGCATCATCCTGTCGCTGCACCCGCACAACGATCGCGGCACCGGCGTGGCGGCGGCCGAGCTCGGCTACATGGCGGGCGCCGAGCGGATCGAGGGCACGCTGTTCGGCAACGGCGAGCGTACCGGCAACGTCGACGTGGTGACGCTGGCGCTCAATCTCTTCACCCAGGGGATCGACCCGGAGCTGGATTTCTCGGACATCAACCATGTCCGGCAGACGGCCGAGTACTGCAACCAGCTGCCGGTGCCGGCCCGTCATCCCTATGCCGGCGACCTGGTCTTCACCGCCTTCTCCGGCTCGCACCAGGACGCCATCAAGAAGGGCTTCGATGCGCTCGCCGCCTCCAACAGCAAGGTCTGGGAAGTCCCCTACCTGCCGATCGACCCGGCCGATCTCGGCCGCTCGTACGAGGCGATCATCCGCATCAACAGCCAATCCGGCAAAGGCGGGATCGCCTATATCCTGAAGAGCGACTACGGCCTCGACCTGCCGCGGATGCTGCAGGTGGAGTTCAGCCGGGTGATCCAGCGGATCGCCGACGAATCGAGCAAGGAAATCGTGCCGTCCCTGATCTGGGAGACGTTCCAGGACGAGTATGTCCGGCGCGAGACGCCGATCACCTTCCGCGACCATTCGACGGTGCCCGACACCCGCGACCCCGGCATGCGGGTGATCGCGGCCCGGATCGCCGAGAACGGGGAGCCGCGGACCATCGAGGGCCACGGCAACGGACCGATCGCCGCCTATGTCGACGCCCTGTCGCGGCACTGCGGGACGGCCATCACCGTTCAGGACTACCACCAGCATGCCATCGGCCACGGCGCGGACGCGCGCTCGGTCACCTATATCGAGGCCCAGCGGGCCGACGGCCGGATCGTCTGGGGCGTCGGCATCAGCCCCGACATCGTCGCCGCCTCGCTCCAGGCGGTGACCAGCGCCGTCAACCGGGCGATGGCCGGCTGAATCCGGACCGCTGCCGGTCCTGGTCCCTCAGCGGACCATGATCGGCAGCAGTTCGTGCCGGCGGGCGGCGGCTTCGAGCCGCCCGTCCTGCCGGATCGCGGCGACGAAGGCGTCGAGCCGGGACAGCCACTCGGGCTGGCCCTTGCGGACGGCATAGGCATAGGGCGTGACCCCGGTCGGCTCGGGCGGCACGATCACCTGGGCCCAGTCGTGCTGGAACAGCATGCGCCGGCTGTAGGGGTAGTCGGTCATGAACACGTCCGCCCGGCCGGACTGGACCTCGACCTCGCGCGTCTGGGGCGGCTGGACGACCATCAGCCGTGCATGCTTCAGGTATGTGTGCATGAAGGGCTCGTGAAAGGTGCCGCGCTGCACCGCGACCACCACCCCCGGCTGGTCGATGTCCTGCCACTGGCGAATGCGCCGGCCGGACCGGGCCGTGACGGCATAGATACCGCTCGCCAGGTAGGGCCGGGTGAAATCGAGCCGTTCGCGCCGCCGATCCGTCACCCCCACCCCGAACATCGCCACGTCGCAGCGCCCGTCCTCCAGATCCTCGATGAGGGTGCCGAAGGTCGTCTCGACATGAACCAGGCCGACGCCGAGATCCGCCGCAAGCTCCCGGGAAAGGTCGATATCGATGCCCTGCAGCTGTCCGTTGCGCGCGTTGCGGAACGTGATGGCGTAGTAGTCGGGCCAGATGCAGACCCGGACCACCCCGGCCGCCTGCACCGCCGCCAGGCCTGAGCGCGCCTCCTCCCCCCGGGCCAAGACGGGGGCCAATGCCAGGAGCGCCGGCAGCAAGCCCATCGCCAACACCCGGCCGACTGCCCTTCGCGGTGTCATTGCGGCTCCGTTCGCGCGATTGGTGATACTATCGTTGCGACATGAACGTCCGTCGAGACTCTTCCGGGCAATTCACGCCGCGCCTGATGGCATGGGTCATCGTCGGCGGTGCCCTGATGGTCGCGGCCACGGTCGGTCTGGTGGTTTCCGAGCTGGTATTCGCGCGCCAGGCGGCCATGACCCGGGCCGAGCGCCTCAACCAGTCGATGGCGCGGCTGCTGGCGGAACAGACCTTCCGCTCGATCGACGCGGTCGCGCTTACCATGCACGCGGTCGCCGACGCGATCCTCCAGGCCAGCGACCGCCGCGCCGGCCCGGTGCTGGTGCGCGAGATCCTGCGCAGCCGGACCCGGACCGCCATCGAACTGCGCGACATCGCCTACGTCCCGGCCGATGGAGCGGGCGGGATCGACGTCACCGACGAGCCCTTGCCGGCGCTCGACCTCAGCCTGCTGCCCTATGCGCGCGAAGCCATGGCGAAACCGGGAGCGATCGCGTTCGGCACCCCGGTCGCCGGCCGGCACCTGGGCGAAAGCGCGGCCGAGGCGCGGGCAAGCGGGCAGTTCTATCTGCCGATGGCCCGCACGATCACGACCCGCGAGGGCCAGCTGCTGGGCATCGTGGTCGGCCTCCTCAACCCGGATTTCTTCGTCACCAACTTCGAAGCGGTCGAGGCCGGACAGCAGGGGGCGATCCGGCTTATCCATTATGACGGGCAGCTGGTCGCGTCCTCCTCGCCGGCGGACGGCCCGAGCGGCACCTCGATGCGGGCGCTGCCGCCCTTCGAATCGCTCCTGCCCGGGGCCGAGCGGGGCAGCTACCGGTCGCTGGAGGCCGACGGCATCGAGCGGCTGAGCGCGTTCCGCGTGCTGCGCACCTATCCCCTGGTCGTCACCATCGGCCTTTCCACGTCCGAGATCCTGGATGGCTGGCGCCAGGAGGCGATGAGCTTCGTGCTGCTGGGCGGGGCGACCGTGCTGCTGGCGGGCTGCGCCGTCCTGCTCCTGTGGCGCCAGGTCGGCATCCTGCACCGGCGCGAACGCGACCTTGCGGAGAGCGAGGCACTCAAGTCCGGCATCCTGTCGTCCGCCCTGGACAGCATCATCAGCACCGACGAGCACGGCCGGATCATCGAGTTCAACCCCGCGGCGGAGCGGATGTTCGGACGGTCGCGCGCGGACGCGCTCGGGCGGCCGATCGCACCGACGATCCTGCCGCCCGACCAGGCGGACGGGCTCGCCGCCCTGATCGAGATCGGCAGCCACGGCCTGCTGGGCCAGCGCATCGAGCTGTCGGCGGCGCGCGCCGACGGGGCCGTCTTCCCCGCAGAGCTGACCATCACCGCCACGGAGACCGGGGCCGCACGGGTCTTCACGGCCTACCTGCGCGACATCACCCAGCGGCGGCGCAGCGAGGCGGAGCTGCGCATGGCGCGCGAGCGGGCGGACGCGGCGAACCGTGCCAAGTCGGAGTTCCTCGCAACCATCAGCCATGAGATCCGCACCCCGATGAACGGCGTCATGGGCATGGCTTCGATCCTTCAGGAAACGCCGCTTTCCGCGGACCAGCAACGCTATCTCCGCGTCATCCAGTCCTCGTCGGAATCGCTGCTGCGGCTGATCAACGACCTGCTCGACTTCTCGCGGCTCGACGCCGGCCGGCTGGAGCTGCAGCCGGGCAGCCTGGACGTGGCGGAGCTGGTCTCGGGCGTGGTCGAGCTGGTGGCGCCGCTGGCCCAGGCCAAGGGCCTGATGCTGGGCTGGCGGGCCGGCGCCGGGCTGCCCGCCATCGTGCGCGGCGACGCCGGGCGGCTGGGGCAGGTGCTGCTCAACCTGCTCGGCAACGCGATCAAGTTCACGCCGGCCGGCTCGGTGACCCTGACGGTCGAGCCGGATGTGCCCGCCGGCGCGGCGCCCGGCATCCGCTTCACCGTCGCCGACACGGGGATCGGCATCCCGCCCGATGCCCTGGATCGCGTCTTCGGGCGGTTCGAGCAGGTCGACGCTTCCATCACCCGGCGCTTCGGCGGCACCGGCCTCGGCCTTGCCATCGCCAAGCGCCTGGTCGAACTGATGGGGGGCACGATTGCCGTCGAGAGCAGCCCGGGCGAAGGCAGCCGGTTCTGGTTCACCGTGCCGCTGTCCGAGACTGCCGCGGACGGGGGCCCCGCCGCCCCCGAGCCTGCGCCGGGCGAGCCTGCCTCGCTCATGGGACCGGTGCTGGTCTGGGACCCGGCCGGACCGATCCGGGATCTGATCCTGGCCCAGCTCCGCGACTGGAGCGTGGCCGCGGACGCGGCGGACGGGCCGGAAGCCGCAGCCGCGCGGGCCGCGGCCGCGCGCCAGGCCGGCCGGCCCTACCGGGTTGTCGTCGGCCGGCTCGGTCCGGACGGCGTCCGGCGCGCGCCCGGATGGGCAGGGCATGCCGGGGTGGTCTGGCTGTCGGCGGCGGCGGCGCCGCGCGGCGAGCCCGACATCCTGTCGCCGATCGGGCCGGCGGCGCTCCGGCGCGCGCTGGTCGATGCCGGCGAGCGCACCGCCACGCCCGTGGCGGCAACGCCGGGCCCCAGCCCCAGCCTCGACGTGCTGGTCGCGGAGGACAATCCCACCAACCAGCAGGTCGTGGCGGCGATCCTGCGCCGCCTCGGGCACCGGGTCGCGCTGGCGGCGGATGGGCGAGAGGCCGTGGCCAGGGTCGAGGAGCGCCCCTTCGACCTGGTGCTGATGGATATACAGATGCCGGAGATGAGCGGGGTCGAGGCGACGCGGCACATCCGCCGCCTGCCACCGCCCGCAGGACGGGTGCCGATCGTCGCCGCCACCGCCATGGGTTCGCCGAAGGACCGGGAGACCTTCCTGGCCGCCGGGATGGACGACGTGCTGGTGAAGCCGATCACCCGGACGACCGTCGAGCGGGCGATCGGCGCCCTGTTCCCGCCCGGCGCCCCGAGGCTGAACGCCCAGAGACCGCATGCCTTGGAGATGGGCGCAGCGGCAGAAGACGACGGCATCGACCATGCCGCCCTGGCGGAGCTGGCGACGGCGCTCGGGCCGGAGGGCCTCGCCCGGCTGATCCGTCAGCTCGCGGCCCAGGCCCCGCCGCTGCTGGCCCGGGTGGCCGACGCGCGCGACAGCCGCGACCCGGGCCACATCATCCAGGCGGCCCATGCCCTCTCCGGCAGCCTGCGCAGCTTCGGGCTCCGGGCGGCGGCCGAAGCCGCCAAGGAGGTGGAGCGTCTGGCCCGCTCCGGCGCGATCGAAGAGGCGTGCCGGGAATGCGATGCGCTGACCGCGCGCGCCCGCCACGGGCTTGGGCTGCTCGAAGCCATGTTCCGGCAGCCGGGCAACGCCTGACGCGCCACCGGCCGGGCCCCCCGGTCCTTATCCCGTCGCCGGCGCCGTTCTGAACCGCAGGCGCTCGGCCGCCCGCCGCGCGATGGGGGTCAGCCCCTCGCCCCCGGCAGCCAGGTGCGCCAGCAGCTGGCCCCGCATCCGCGGGTCCCAGAACTTGACGATATGATCCTCGGTTCCCGCCACCGCGGCCTCGTCCGGCCGGCTGGCGAAGAAGCGGGCGATCTGGTTGGCCATGCGAACGATGGCGTCGCCGGTCATGGACTGGTTCCGTCGGCCCCGGGCCGGCACGCTACCCGGCCCGCATGGGCATAGAGGTTGAAGCCGTCCGGCCGCGCGAACGCGGCCAGGGTGAGGCCGCAGCGGCGGGCCAGCTCGATCGCCAGCGCCGTCGGCGCCGAGATCGCCGCCAACAGGGGAAAGCCGGCCGTCGCCGCCTTCTGCACCATCTCCATGCTGCAGCGGCTGGTGAGCACGACGAAGCCGTCGGCCGGATTCATCCCGGCCCGCGCCGCAGCACCGATCAGCTTGTCGAGCGCGTTGTGCCGGCCGACATCCTCGCGCACCAGGCGCAGGCGGCCGGCGCGGTCGGCGAAGGCGGCGGCATGGACGGCCCCGGTCTGCCGGTTGATCGCCTGCCGCCCCGGAAGGTCGGCGATCGCCGCGGTCACCGCCTCGGCCGATATCGGGGCGCCGGCCGGGACGGGCGGCAGGTCGCGCAGCGCCGCCTCGATGCTGGCGATGCCGCACAGGCCGCAGCCGGAGCGGCCCGGCAGGTTGCGGCTGCGCTCGCCCAGGCGTGCCGCCCGGGCCGGCGGGATGCGCATCGCGATCCGAATGCCGACATCGAGGTCGGCGACCAGCATGCCGGAAATCTCGCCCGCCGCGGCGACGATGCCCTCGGCGAGGCTGAAGCCGACCCCCAGATCCTCCAGGTCGGCCGGCGTCGCCATCATCACGACATGGGTTTCCTCGCCGTAGGAGATGGCGACCGGCGCCTCCGTCGCCACCCGCTCCGGTGCCGGCACGGCGCGCCCGCCGCGGACATGGATGGCGTCCGGGATCGTTTCCACCGCCGGCCGGGCGGCCGGCGGATGAAGATCCGCCGCCGGCCGCCCGATCCGGCTCACTCGGCCGCCTCCAATCCCGCGCCGACCCGGTGGGCCACTTCGCGGAAGCGCTCGTTCTCCTCCTGCCACTGCGACCAGCGGTTGGTCGCCCGCACCTCGACCGCCGTCACCTTGTATTCCGGGCAGTTGGTGGCCCAGTCCGAATAGTCGGTGGTGACGACGTTGGCGCCGCTCTCCGGATGGTGGAACGTGGTGTAGACGACGCCCGGCTGCATCCGCTCGCTGATGCGCGCGGTGAGCGCCGTCTCGCCCGACCGGCTCGCCAGCGCCACCCGGTCGCCGTCGCGGATGCCGCGATGCTCGGCGTCGTGGGGGTGGATCTCCAGCACGTCCTCGCCGTGCCAGACCGAGTTCGCGGTGCGCCGAGTCTGTGCGCCCACATTGTACTGGCTGAGGATGCGGCCGGTGGTCAGCAGCAGCGGGAAGCGCGGCCCGGTGCGCTCGTCGGTCGGGACGAACTCCGTCACCACGAACTGGCCGCGGCCGCGCGCGAAGCCGCCGACATGCATGATCGGCGTGCCCTCGGGTGCGGCATCGTTGCAGGGCCACTGGATCGAGCCCAGCCGGTCGAGCCGCTCGTAGCTGACCCCGGCAAAGGTCGGCGTCAGGCGGGCGATCTCGTCCATGATCTCCGACGGATGACGATAGGCCATGGGATAGCCCAGGGCCGCCGCCAGCTCGACCGTCACCTCCCAGTCGGCCTTGCCGGCGAGCGGCGGGATCGCCCGGCGCACCCGGCTGATCCGCCGCTCGGCATTGGTGAAGGTGCCGTCCTTCTCCAGGAAGGAGGCGCCCGGCAGGAAGACGTGGGCGTAGGCCGCCGTCTCGTTCAGGAACAGGTCCTGGACGACGACGCATTCCATCGCCGCCAGGGCCGCGGTGACATGGCGGGTGTTGGGGTCGGACTGGGCGATGTCCTCGCCCTGGACGTAGAGGCCGAGGAAGCTGCCGTCGAGGGCGGCGTCCAGCATGTTGGGGATGCGCAGGCCGGGCTCGGCGTCGAGCCGGACGCCCCAGGCCGCCTCGAACAGCGCCCGCGGCGCCTCCTCGGAGATATGGCGGTAGCCGGACAGCTCGTGCGGGAAGGAGCCCATGTCGCAGGCGCCCTGCACGTTGTTCTGGCCGCGCAGCGGGTTGATGCCGACGCCCGGCCGGCCGAGATTGCCGGTCGCCATGGCCAGGTTGGCCATGCCCATGACCATGGTCGAACCCTGGCTGTGCTCGGTCACCCCCAGGCCGTAATAGATCGCCGCCCGCCCGCCGGTCGCGTAGAGCCGGGCGGCCGCCCGGACCTCGGCCGCCGGCACGCCGGTCATCGCCTCGGTCGCTTCCGGCGCGTTCTCCGGCCGGCGGATGAAGTCGAGCCAGACCGCGAAATCGGCCGGGTCGCAGCGCTCGGCGATGAACGCCTCGTCCATCAGCCCCTCAGTCGCCACGACATGGGCCAACGCATTGATCAGGGCGACGTTGGTGCCGGGCCGCAGCTGCAGGTGGTGCTCGGCCGCGACGTGCGGGGTATGGACGAGGTCGATGCGCCGCGGGTCGGCGACGATCAGCTTCGCCCCCTCGCGCAGCCGGCGCTTCAGGCGCGAGGCGAAGACGGGGTGGCCGTCGGTCGGGTTGGCGCCGATGACGAAGACCACGTCGGCCTCCATCACCGAATCGAAGTCCTGGGTCCCGGCCGAAGTGCCGAAGGCGGTCTTCAGGCCGTAGCCGGTCGGCGAGTGGCAGACCCGCGCGCAGGTGTCGACGTTGTTGTTGCCGAAGGCCGCCCGGATCAGCTTCTGGACCAGGAAGGTCTCTTCGTTGGTGCAGCGCGAACTGGTGATGCCGCCGACCGCGCCGCGGCCGTACTTCGCCTGGATGCGCCGGAACTCCGACGCCGCGTGGCCGATCGCCTCTTCCCACGACACCTCGCGCCACGGGTCGGTGATGGCGGCGCGGATCATCGGCCTGGTCACCCGGTCGGCATGGGTGGCATAGCCCCAGGCGAAGCGGCCCTTGACGCAGGAATGGCCGTGGTTGGCCCGGCCGTCCTTGTGCGGGGTCATGCGCACGACCCGGCTGCCCTGCAGCTCCGCCTCGAAGGAGCAGCCGACGCCGCAATAGGCGCAGGTGGTGACGACGCTGCGGGCCGGCTGGCCCATCTCGATCACCGACTTCTCGGTCAGGGTCGCGGTCGGGCAGGCCTGGACGCAGGCGCCGCACGACACGCACTCGGAATCGAGGAAGGCCTCGTCCATGCCGGCCGAGACGTGCGAGGCGAAGCCGCGCTCGCCGATGGTCAGCGCGAAGGTGCCCTGCACCTCCTCGCAGGCCCGCACGCAGCGCGAGCAGACGATGCATTTCGAGGCATCGAAGGTGAAGTAGGGGTTGCTCTCGTCCTTGGCCGCTTCCAGGTGGTTGGCCCCGTCATAGCCGTAGCGCACCTCGCGCAGGCCGACCGCGCCCGCCATGTCCTGCAGTTCGCAGTCGCCGTTGGCGGCACAGGTCAGGCAGTCGAGCGGATGGTCGCTGATGTAGAGCTCCATCACCCCGCGGCGCAGCCGGGCGAGCCGGTCGGACTGGGTCGTGACCCGCATGCCGGGCTCGGCCGGGGTGGTGCAGGAGGCGGGCGTGCCGCGCCGGCCGTCGATCTCCACCAGGCACAGCCGGCAGGAGCCGAACGGCTCCAGGCTGTCGGTCGCGCACAGCTTGGGCACCTTGACCCCGGCCAGCGCCGCAGCCCGCATCACCGAGGTGCCGGCAGGTACCGAGACCGGCTGGCCGTCGATCTCCAGCGTCACGGTGGCGGCCCCGGCCCGGGCGGGCGTGCCGGCGTCTTCGAGGGTGGCGACGGACATGGGCTTGGCCTCCCGCTCAATCGGCCGCGCAGGACTGCGCCGCACGGTCGAAATCTTCCGGAAAATGGTCGATCGCGCTCAGCACCGGCATCGGCGTCAGGCCGCCCAGCGCGCACAGCGAGCCGTCGCGCATCACCTCGCACAGGTCGCGGACGAGGGTCAGGTTCGCCTCCGGGGCGTCGCCGCGGATCACCTTGTCCATCGTCTCCGCGCCGCGCACGGCGCCGATCCGGCACGGCGTGCACTTGCCGCAGGATTCGATGGCGCAGAACTGGAAGGCGAAGCGGGCCTGGCGGGCGAGGTCGACCGTGTCGTCGAACACCACCACCCCGCCATGGCCGACCATGCCGCCACGGGCGGCGAACGCCTCGTAGTCGAGGGGCGTGTCGAACAGGGCGGTCGGCCAGTAGGCGCCGAGCGGGCCGCCCACCTGGACCGCGCGCACCGGCCGGCCGCTGGCGGTGCCGCCGCCGAACTCCTCGACCAGTTCGCCGAGCGTCAGGCCGAAGGCGCGCTCGACCAGGCCGCCGTGGCGGACGTTGCCGGCGAGCTGGATCGGCATGGTGCCGCGCGACCGGCCGATGCCGTAGTCGCGATAGGCGTCGGCCCCGTCGGCCAGGATCGACGGCACGGTCGCCAGCGTGATCAGGTTGTTGATGACGGTCGGCCGGCCGAACAGCCCGCTGATCGCCGGCAGGGGCGGCTTGAAGCGGATCTGGCCGCGGCGCCCTTCCAGGCTTTCCAGCAGTGCCGTCTCCTCGCCGCAGATATAGGCGCCGGCGCCCAGCCGCGCCTCCAGCTCGAAGGCGCGCCCGCTGCCGAGGATGTCGGCGCCCAGCAGGCCGCCCACCCTGGCCGTCTCGATCGCCGCCTGCATGCGGCGGAAGGCGTGGGGATATTCCGAGCGGATGTAGACGAAGCCCTTCTCCGCCCCGACCGCGATGCCGGCGATCGCCATCCCCTCGATCAGGCAGAAGGGATCGCCCTCCATCAGCAGGCGGTCGGAATAGGTGCCGCTGTCGCCCTCGTCGGCGTTGCAGACGATGTACTTGCGCGGGCCCTCGGCGCCGAGCACGGTGCGCCACTTGATGCCGGTCGGGAAGCCGGCGCCGCCGCGGCCGCGCAGGCCCGATTCCGTCACCGCGGCGACGATCGCCGCCGGCTCCATCGCCAGCGCCCGGCGCAGCCCCTTCAGCCCGCCATGGGCCTCGTAGTCCGCGAGCGAGGCCGGGTCGACGATGCCGCAGCGCGCGAAGGTCAGGCGCTGCTGCCGCGCCAGATAGGGGATCGCCTCGACCGGCCCGAGGGCGGCCGGATGGGCGCCGCCGGCCAGGAACCCGGCATCGAACAGCCCCTTCACGTCGGCCGCGGCGACCGGCCCGTAGCCGATGCGGACGCCGGCCCGCTCGACCTCGACCAGCGGCTCCAGCCAGAAGAGGCCGCGGCTGCCCGTGCGCACCAGGGTGACGGCGATGCCGCGGGCGGCAGCCTCGGCCGCGATCGCCCGGGCGACCGCCTCCGCCCCGACCGACAGCGCCGCGGCATCCCCCGGCACGAAGACCCGGATCATGGGGCGCGGCCCGCGATGGCCGCGGCGATGCGCTCGCCGTCGGCGCGGCCGACCAGGGCGCCGTCGACCATCGCGGCGGGCGACAGGGCGCAGTTGCCGAGGCAGTAGACGGCCTCCAGCGTCACCTGCCGGTCGGCCGTGGTCTGGCCGCAGGGGATGCCGAAGCGCCGTTCGAGCTGCTGCACCAGGGCCTCGCCACCCATCGCCTGGCAAGCCTCGGCCCGGCAGACCTGGACCCGGTGGCGGCCGGCCGGTGCGCGGCGGAAATCATGATAGAAGCCGACGACGCCATGCACCTCGGCCCGCGACAGATTGAGGATATCGGCGATCAGCGGCACGGCACGCGCGTCGACATGGCCGAGCCGGTCGTTGACGGCATGCAGGATCGGCAGCAGCGGACCTTCCAGCCCGCGCAGGCCTTCGGCGATCTCGATCACGGCCGCGGCGTCGAACGCGGCATCCTCGGCGGCGGCTGCAGGCCCGGCCATCGGCGGTCTTCCCGCTCTTTCGTTGCTCCCCAGGACGCGGATGCTGGGCTGGCACGGTCATCGGCGCAAACGAGTTTTCCTGCAACCGCGATCGCAAAAACCGATCATACGGGGTGCGGCACCACCACGCGCTCCAGTTCGGCCACCATCCCCGCCTCGCGGGCGACGGCTTCCAGCGCCCGGACCAGCGGCGACAGGGGTTCCTCGCGACGGATCACCAGGCCCACGGCGTGGGTGCGGACCGGCTTCACCAGCGGCAGGGCCAGCATTCCCGCCGGCGAGCCGAAGACCCATAGGAAATTGTGGGGGAAGACGCTCGACCAGGCGCCGGTGCGGATGTGCGAGCACAGCGTCATCACCGAGTTGGTCTCGACCAGCACCCGCGGGGTCTTGCCGACCTCGCGGAAGATGCCGTCGATGATGCGCCGGTTCTGCATGTCGGGTGTCAGCAGGCACAGCGCGGCGTCCGCCGCCTCGGCCCAGCCGACGTCGCGGCGCGCGGCGAAGGGCCCCTCCGCCGGGGTCAGCAGGATGTAGCGCTCCTCGTAGAGGATGGTGCCGCGGACCCCATGCAGCGGCTCGTTGTCGAGATAGGTGACGCCGGCGTCGAGGGCGAACTCGTCGAGCGCCCGCTGGATCTCGTTCGAGGTGCGCGACACCACCGTCAGGCGGACATCGGGGTAGCGGCGGTGGAAGGCCGTGGTCAGCAGGCCGATGGTCGGCAGGGCGGCCGGCACCACGCCCAGCTTCAGCGCGCCCGACAGCCCATGGCGCAGCGCCGCCACCTCCTGGTCGAGGCGCCGGCGCTCGGCCAGGATGCGCCGGGCCCAGTCGAGCAGCGCCGTGCCCTCGGCGGTCAGCCCCTTGAAGCGCTTGTCGCGCTCGACCAGCGGCGCACCCAGTTCCTCCTCCAGCACCCGGATCGCCGCCGACAGGGTCGACTGGCTGACGTTGCTGGCGGCGGCCGCGCGGGCGAAGTGCCGCTCGTCGGCCAGCGTCACGAAGTAGCGGAGATGGCGCAGCTGCATCCTCGTCGCCTTCCGCGGGTGCGACCGCTACAGGGTCTGGTCGTACACGCTCCAGAACTTGTACTTGCGCCCGTACCGTTGCCGCAGGCGCGTGGTGAAGCGCTGGTGCGTTTCCAGATCGCCGCCCTCGATGCGGGCGGCCGAGCCGGCCGCATCGAGCAGGTCGACCAGCGCGTCGGTGTACTCATCCGACCAGCCCCCGGCCAGCACGGTCTCGACCACGAGCCGGCGCAGGCGCGTGGCGGCGAGCGGCCAGCGGGCATCCAGCGCCTGGGCGGCGGACCGCAATTCCTGGAACCGCCGGCCGTCGAACTGGTCGAAGCGGTCGCGGACCAGCCGCTCGGCCCGCGCCAGGTCCGGCCACTGCACCAGGAAGTCCAGGCCGGCCACCGCATTCGGGTGGGCGGCGGCGAAGTCGAGCGCGCGCTGCTCGGCCTCGAAGTCGGCGAAGTCCGGCAGCTTCTTCAGGTGGTCGCGCAGATGGCGGTGCGACAGGTGCGTCTCGAAGAACCGCCAGCGCAGGGCCTGGGCCGCCTCGCCCTGGCCCAGCCCCTCCAGCGCCGCCAGGCGCAGCTCGAGATGCGCGTCGGCCGGCAGGCGCGAGGGGTGGGCGTCCAGCCACTCGAGCGCCTCGCGCGGCCGGGCCGCGGCCAGCAGGCGCTCGGCCGCCGCCTCCGCGAGCAGCCCCTCCATGCCGCCCGCGCGCACGCCGGCCATGTAGGCATCCACGTCCCGCTCGATGTCGGCCAGCGCCAGCAGGCGCCCGACATGGTCCATGCGCTCGGCCGTCGCCCGCCAGGCGCGCGCGCCCTCGCCGGCCGGCAGCGCGGCCAGCCGTGCCAGCGAACGCTTGCGGATCGCCGCCCGGCCCTCGACCCCCAGCGCCTCGGCCATCTGCGGCAGCAGATCGGCCAGCACCCCGCCCGGCACGGTGTCGAGCGCGGCCATCACCCGGTCGGCCAGCGCCACGGGATCGCGGCCGGGCAGGCCGGCGCAGGCCCGGCCCAGATCCTCGACGGTCCGGGCGAAGGTGTCGGCCAGGCGGTCGCCCCCATAGACGAGCCGGCCCAGCACGGCTGGCGCCAACCCCAGGAGCTGCCACAGCCGCTCCACCGCCTCGCCCGGCAGCGCCGGCAGGAGCTGGTCGACGATCGAACGGCGCAGGTCGCCCAGTTCGCGCGCCAGGACCTTGCCCTGGTCGGCATCGATATTGGACCGGGAGCGGCCGATCCTGTCCATCCGCTTGGCGATCTCGACCGCGAGCCGGTCGGGGCTGGCCGCCCCCACCAGCAGCAGCCGCAGCTTGCGGCGCAGGACCGGGTCGTCCTCGGCATAGTCGATCAGGGCACGGGCGAGCGGGCCGGCCCCCAGCCGCTCCAGATTCTCCGCTGTCAGGGCATTGCGTTCGGCCATGGTCCGAGACTCCCCTTGGTCATCGATCGTCCGCCGGCGCGCGCTGGGCCCGGTAGGCCGCGGGCGCGCGGCCGATGGTCCGGCGGAACATGGCGGTGAAGGCGCTGGCGCTGCGATAGCCCAGCGCCAGCGCGACCGCCCCCACGGCCTCGCCCTCCGCCAGGCGGGCAAGCGCCAGGACCAGGCGCGCCCGCTGCCGCCATTCGGCGAAGCTCATGCCCGTTTCCTCCCGGAAGCGCCGGGCCAGCGTGCGGGCGCTGGCACCGACGGCCGCCCCCCACTGGTCGAGCGTCTCATCGCGGGAGGGATCTTCGAGAAGCTGCGCCGCCAGCCGCCCCAGGCGCCGGTCGCGCGGCATCGGCAGGTGGACGGGGGCCGCCGGCGAGGCCCGCAGCTCGTCCAGCAGCAGCGCCACGACATGCCCGCCACGGCCGGATTCGTCGTACTCGATCGGTTCGGCGGCGGCTGCCAGGATAAGTTCGCGCAACAGGGGCCGGACCTCAAGCACGGTGCAGGTGGCGGGCAGCCACGCCACCTGTCCGGTGTCGATGTAGAGGGTGCGCATGGCAACCGGGGTGACCATGCGCACGGAATGCCGGATGCCGGCCGGGATCCACAGGGCGTAGCGCGGCGGCACCGCCCAGGCGCCGGCGTCGGCCTCGACCCACATCAGGCCGCTGACGGCATGGACGAGCTGGGCGCGCGGATGGGAGTGGGGGGCGATCTCGAAGCCGGCCGCGAAATCCTTGGGCATCGCGGCCACCGGCCGCGGGACATGCTGGTAGTCGAGGGGGTCGATGCTGCGTGCCATTCCGGGGGCGTCCGTCCGAGCCGTCCGTCTGGCGACGATAATCGGGCCGATGGCGCCGGCGCGCCAGCCCTATGGCACCGGCAGGAGCGTCAGGATGACCGATATCGTTACCACCGAGCCGATGGTGGAGATCAGCACCATGCTGGCGGCCCGGCGCAGGTAGAGATCGTAGCGCCGCGCCAGGATAAAGACGTTGGCGCCCGTCGGCATGGCGGCGGCGACGGTCGCCACCGCCGTCTCCAGCGGCGGCAGGCCGAAGACGCGGTCGGCGGCGAGCCACACCAGGAGCGGCAGCGCCACCAGCTTCATCGCCGTCACAGCCAGGCTTTCCTTGAGGTCGCCCGCGATGTGCATGCCGTTGAGGGCGGCCCCCAGGGACAGCAGCGCCATCGGCCCGGCGCCGACGCCAAGCAGCGCCAGGAAGCGGTCGGCCATGGTCGGCAGCGGCAGGCCGGTCAGCCCGAACAGGATGCCGGCCAGGATCGCCAGGATGATCGGGTGGGTGAGCAGCGCGACGACGCTCTGGCGCAGAGTGTCGAGCGGGCCCTTGCCGCGGTTCTGGCCGATCTCGATCAGGACCGTGGTCAGCGAGATCAGCACCAGCGAATGGAAGGTGATGATCGCCAGCAGCGGCGCCTCGCCGCGCGGCCCGTAGGCCAGCGCCACCAGGGGGATGCCCATCTGCACGGTGTTGCCGAAGGTGGCGCTCATGCCCATGAACGCCTGCCCGTCGAGGCCGGAGGCGAAGACGCGGCGCCCCACCAGCATGGCCGCGCCATAGAGCGTCAGGCAGCCGAGGAAGAAGGACGCCGCGACCTTCAGTTCCATCGGCCCCAGCCCGCGCTCGGTCGCCAGGCTGCGGAACAGCAGGGCCGGGATCAGCACGTGCAGGACGAGTTGCGCCACCCCGCGCGCGCCGCGCTCGTCGAGGATGCCGAAGCGCACCACCGCCCAGCCCACGGCCAGCAGGCCGAAGACGGGCAGAACGACCGTGAGGGTCGCCTCCAACGAACGATCGGGGATGCGCGGGGGTGCGGGCGGCGGGACCTAGAACGCCACCTTGTCGCCGCCCTTCAGCGCCAGCTCGGCCCGCGCCTCCTCCGGCGTCGCGATCTCCATCGACAGGTTCTCGATGATCGAGCGGATGAGGCGCACCTGCTCGGCGTTGGACTTCGCGAGCTTGCCCCGGCCGATATAGAGGCTGTCCTCCAGCCCGACGCGGACATTGCCGCCCATCACGGCGGCCATGGTGGTGAAGGGCAACTGGTGGCGGCCGGCGGCCAGCACCGACCAGCGGTAGTCGTCGCCGAACAGCTTGTCGGCGATCCGCTTCATGTGCATCAGGTTCTCGGTGTCGGCGCCGATGCCGCCCAGGATGCCGAAGATGGTCTGCACGAAGAGCGGCGGGGTCACCAGCTTGCGGTCGAGGAAGTGGGCCAGGTTGTAGAGATGGCCGACATCGTAGCACTCGTACTCGAACTTGACCCCGGCCCCTTCTCCCAGCTCCTTCAGGATGTACTCGATATCCTTGAAGGTGTTGCGGAAGATGAAGTCGCGGGAATTCTCCAGCATCTGCGGCTCCCAGTCATGCTTCCACTCCCGCGGGCGGTCGAGCATGGGGAACAGGCCGAAGTTCATCGAGCCCATGTTGAGCGAGGTCATCTCCGGCCGGGCCAGGACTGCGGCCGCCAGCCGCTCCTGCAGCGACATGCCGTGGCCGCCGCCCGTCGTGATGTTGATCACCGCGTCGGTCGACTGCTTGATGCGCGGCAGGAACTCCATGAACGTCGCCGGGTCGGGCGTCGGCTTGCCGGTCCTGGGATCACGGGCATGGAGGTGGAGGATGCTGGCGCCCGCCTCCGCCGCCTCGATCGCCTGGGTCGCGATCTCGTCCGGGGTCAGCGGCAGGTGGGGCGACATGGTCGGCGTGTGGATCGAGCCGGTGACGGCGCAGGTGATGATGACCTTCTTGGCGGCGGCCATGGGCTGGATCTCCGGGACGGTTGTCGAGGGGCGGGGTGGCCCGCGAGGAGGTAACGCCAGAGGGTAGCGGGGACGTCCGGCGCGTCAGCCGTAGCCGAGCACGCCGGGCAGCCAGAGCGCGATGCCGGGGAAGACTATGACAAGACCCATCGCCGTGGCCATCGCCACGATCAGCCAGATCACCCAGGGCACCGTCGCCTCGATCGGCACGCCCGTGATCTTGCAGGTGACCATCAGGTTGACGGCGACCGGCGGGGTGAACTGGCCGATGGCGATGTTCATGGTCAGCAGAATGCCGAACCAGACCATGTCCCAGCCGAAGGCCATGGCGATCGGCACCAGGACGGGCAGCAGGATGAGGAAGATCGAGACCCCGTCCAGGAACATGCCGGCGAACAGCAGCAGGACCATCACGAGGACCATGACGCCCCATTCGCCGAAGCCGAGCGACATCATGCCCCGGGCCAGCTGGTCGAAGGCGCCGAGGGTGGAGCCGGCCCAGGCGAAGACGCTGGCCAGGCCGACGATCAGCATCACCACGGCGGAAATCTCGGCGGCCTCCACCAGCAGCCGGTAGATGCCGCGGACATCGAGCGAGCGATACACGAACACGCCGACCGCCAGCCCGTAGAAGACGGCGACCACCGCAGCCTCGGTCGGGGTGAAGGCGCCGGTCCGCATCCCGCCCAGGATGATGACCGGGGCCAGCAGCCCCCAGGACGCCTCCTTGAGGCTGGTCCAGACGCGCGGCGCGGGCCCGTCCACGTTGCGGCCGAAGCCGTAGCGGCGCGAGATGACGATGATCGGCACCATCAGCGAGATGCCGGCGAGCAGGCCCGGGAAGATGCCGGCCGCGAAGAGCGCCGGCACCGAGGCGCTCGGGACCAGCACGCTGTAGACGATGAAGGCGATCGAGGGCGGAATGAGGATGGCGGTCGACCCGGCTGCCGCGATGATGCTGGCGGTGAAGGCGCGCGGGTAGCCCGCCTTGGCCATGCCGGCGGCCATCACCGTCGCCACCGCCGCCGCGTCCGCGGGTCCGGAGCCGGAAATCCCGCCCATCACCATGCAGACGAGGACGGCGACGATCCCGAGCGCACCGCCGCGCTGGCCGACGATCGCGGTCGCGAGCGTCACCAGGCGCCCGGCGACCCCGGAACGCTCGAAGATCAGCCCGGCCAGGATGAAGACCGGGATCGCCAGGAGCGGGTACTTGGCGATCCCCGTATAGGTGCCGGTCGGCACCGACATGATGCCGAGGCCGGCATGGGCGATCACCGCCGTCGCCGACAGGCCGAGCGCCACCGCGATCGGCACGCCGCCCAGCAGCAGGGCGAGGAAGCCGAGGAACAGGAAGGCGGTATCGCCGCTCATCGGGCCCGCCACACGCGCACCGCGCGCCCGACCAGGCGCAGCACGACCGCCAGGGACAGGATCGGCAGCCACATGGTGTAGAGGAAGCTGGGAATCCCCAGGCCGGGCGAGGTTTCCTCGAACCGGTACTCGTCCCAGGCCAGCCGCCCGCCGAGCCGCACCAGCAGCACGAACATAAGGATGCAGAGCCCGATCACCAGCAACTCCGCCCAGCGCCGTGCCGGCGGCGGCAGCCGGTCGATCAGGAACGTGACCCGGATGTGCCGGTCGACGGCGAAGGCCGCCGACGCGCCGAGCAGCGTCACGATCACCATCAGTGCGATCGAGTATTCCTCGGTGAAGGCAAACGAGATGTTGGTGAGGTAGCGCACCACCACGTTGCCGAAGGTGATGAGGCAGAGCGCGGCCATGGCCGCGGCCATGAGCGCCTCCTCGACCTTCAAGGTCACGCGCGGCGGCGGCTCCGCCGACGGGGCGCCGGGGGGCCCCGCCTCGCTTTCGCCGGGATGGGTGGTCATGGCGGATGGCCGGTCATGAAGGAGAACGGGTCACGATCGCGGGGGGCAGGCCGTGGCGAACCGCCGCCCGCGGCCCATCATGGGTCGCGGGCGGCGGCCTCGACGTCCTCAGCGCTTGGCGATCGACTGTTCGGCCGACTTCACGAGGTCGGGGCCGATCTGCTTGGCCCACTTCTCGTAGACCGGCTTGGTCGCGGCCTGGAACGCCTTGAAGGCGTCGGGCGTCAGGCGGGTGATGGTGACGCCCAGCGCCTCGATCTCCTTCAGGACGCTCTCGTCCGGGGCGATGATCCCCTTGCGGGCGGCGACGATGTTCTCCTTCGCCGCCTGCTCGGCCGCCTCGCGGACGATCTTCTGGTCGGCCGGGGTCCAGCTCGCCCACACCGTCTTGTTGACGACGAAGATCAGCGGGTCGGCGACGTAGCCCCACAGGGTCACGTACTTCTGGCCGACCGTGTGCAGCTTGGCGACGGTGAAGATGGTGAGCGGGTTCTCCTGCCCGTCGACCGCGCCGGTGGAGAGCGCCGGCTGGGCGTCGGCCCAGCTCATCTGCGTCGGGTTGGCGCCGAGCGCGGAGAAGGTGTCGTTGAAGAGCGGCGAGCCGACCACGCGCAGCTTCAGGCCCTTCATGTCCTCGGGCGTATGGATGGCGCGCTTGGAATTGCTGACCTCGCGGAAGCCGTTCTCGCCCCAGGCGAGCGGCACCACGTCGCGAGCCGCCAGCAGATCGAAGATCTTCTTGCCGACCGGGCCCTGGGTCAGGGCGTCGATCGCCTTGTGGTCCGGCATCAGGAACGGCATCGAGAAGAGATTGAGTTCCTTGATCTGCGGCGACCAGTTGATGGTCGAGCCGATCGCCAGGTCGATGGTGCCCTGGCGCAGCGCCGTGAATTCCTTGGTCTGGTCGCCGCCGACCAGGCTGGTGCCCGGATACATCTTGATGTTGATGCGGCCCTGGGTGCGCTCGCGCACCAGGTCGCCCCAGCGCTCGCCCGCATTGCCCCATGGGAACGGCTTGCCGACCACGGTCGAGAGCTTGTACTCGGCCTTGTAGGACTGGGCCATGGCCGCACCGGCCGTGATCGAGACCGCCAGCGCACCCGCTGCGGCGACGAGCCATCTCCGCGACATGTTCATCATTGCTTCCTCCCGCTTCTATTCGTGGTTCATACCATCCGGGCGGCGGCCGCCGCCACCTGGCCTGCGGTGATCCGGCTCGTCGCCTCCAGCACCGGGGCGTAGGCGACCGGAATCCGCGGCGCGCCCAGCCGGCGGACGGGCGCCTTCAGGACGCCGAACAGCTCCTCGCCGACCGTGGCCGCGATCTCGCCGCCGAATCCGCCCGCCTGGACCGCCTCGTGGACAACCAGGCAACGGCCGGTGCGGCGCACGGAATCGAGCACCATCGCCCGGTCCCAGGGCCACAGCGTGCGCAGGTCGATGACCTCGATCGAGGGCGCGCCGGGCTCGGCCGCGGCCGCTTCCGCCACCTGCACCATGCGCGACCAGGTGACGATGGTGACGTCGTGGCCGGGGCGCACCAGCCGGCCCCGGCCGAGCGGCACCAGCCCGCCATCGGCCGCCACCGGCACCTCGCCGGTCAGCGGCCAGAGGTCCTTGTGCTCCATGTAGACGACCGGGTCGTCGCAGCGGATGGCCGACCGCAGCAGGCCGTAATTGTCGGCCGGCGTCGCCGGCGCCACCACCACCAGGCCCGGAATATGCGCGTACCAGGCCTCCAGCGACTGCGAGTGCTGGGCGGCGGACGAGCGCCACATGCCGATCGGCTGGCGCACCACCAGCGGCACCCGGCCCTGGCCGCCGAACATGTAGCGCGCCTTGGCCGCCTGGTTGACCAGCTCGTCGACGGCGCAGAGCGCGAAGTCCGAGAAGCGCATCTCGACCACCGGCCGGCTGCCGACCAGGGCGGCGCCGACCGCCGCCCCCATGATCGTCGCCTCGGAGATGGGCGTGTCGGCGATGCGCGCCGGCCCGAACTCCTCCGCCAGGCCGCGATACTGTCCGAAGACGCCGCCGCGGCCGAGATCCTCGCCCAGCGCCCAGACCCGCGGGTCGCGCCGCATCTCGCCGGCCAGCGCCTCGCGCGAGGCATCGAGGTAGGTGAGCTCGGTCATCGGCCCGCTCCCACCGTCGCCGGCTCCGCCATGTCCACGTCCTGCACGTCGGTCCAGGCGAGCGCGGGATCGGGATGGGGTGCGGCCAGCCCGTCCGCGACCGCGGCCGCCGCTTCCGCCACGGCATCGGCCCGCACCCGGTCCAGCTCCGCCTCGGCCATGCCCTGCAGCGCCAGCAGGTCGCGGCAGCGGCGGATCGGGTCGTCCAGCCAGCGCTCCTCCACCTCCGCTGCCGGGCGATAGGGGGCGGGGTCGGCGGCGGTGTGGCCGCGCAGGCGATAGGTCCGGGCGTGCAGGAACTGCGGGCCGCCGCCGGCCCGCACCCGGGCCACCAACTCGGCCGCGGCGGCGTCGACCGCCACCACGTCGTTGCCGTCGACGGGGGTCGAGGGCACGCCCAGGCTCTCGGAACGGGCGGCCGGGCCGGGGCCGGCGGTCACCGCCCGGGTCCGGGTCGTCGCCGCGAAGCCGTTGTCCTCGCACACGAACAGGACCGGCAGGTCGAACGCCTTGGCCCAGTTGAGGCCCTCCAGGAACGGCCCGCGGTTGATCGCGCCGTCGCCGAAGAAGCAGACGACGATGCGCGGGTCGCCGGCCAGCTTCATCGCGTGCGCGGCCCCCACCGCGATCGGGATGCCGGCCCCGACCACGCCGTTCGCCCCCAGCATGCCGACCTGGAAGTCGGCGATATGCATCGACCCCCCCTTGCCCTGGCAGGCGCCGGTGGCGCGGCCGAACAGCTCGGCCATCATCGCCGTCATGTCGGCGCCCTTGGCGAGCGTGTGGCCGTGGCCGCGATGGTTGCTGGTGATGAAGTCGCCGCGGTCTAGGTTGGCGCAGACGCCCGACGCCACCCCCTCCTGCCCGATCGACAGGTGGACGGCGCCCTTGACGTGGCCGTCCTTGAGGGCCTGGTCGGCGGCTTCCTCGAAGGCGCGGATGCGCGCCATGGTGCGAAAATGGCCGAGCACGCGCGCGCGATCGATGTTGGCGCGATCTGGCTGCGGCCGGTCGACGAGCGATGCCGGCATTCCCCCCCTCGGATTTCCTTGCGGCAGGCGGCGCAACGCCCGCTTGCACTTTCCTGTCCGGCCACTTATCAGCCATCGACGGCCGGCCGGCAAGCCGGATCGTCGGCACCGGGAGGGGAGAAGTCGATGGACACGCAGAGCCCGGGCTCGCCGATTCTCGCCCTGGACAGCATCACCCATACGGACAGCCGCTGCATCGGCGCGGTGGTCCTGGCGGCGTCGCACGGCGGGGCCTATTCGGGTTACCTGGCGGCCAAGGCGCGGGTCCGCGCGGCCATCTTCAACGATGCGGGCGTGGGCCTGGACGAGGCCGGGATCGGCGGCCTCGCCTACCTGGAACAGCTCGGCATTCCGGCGGCGGCCGCGCTCCACACCTCCTGCCGGATCGGCGACGGCGGCGACCTGCTGGCGCGCGGCCGGATCGGCCATGCCAACGCGCCTGCCCGCCGGCTCGGCTGCCTGCCGGGCCAGACCGCCGCGGCAGCGGCGTCCCACCTGGCCCAGGCGACCGGCACGGCCGACGGCTCGCCGCCGCCGGCCGACGAGAACCGCTTCCTGGTGCACGAGCGGCCCGGCGGCCCCAAGATCTGGGCCCTCGATTCCGCCTCGCTGGTGCAGGCCGACGATGCCGGCCATGTCGTCATCACCGGCTCCCATGGCGAGCTGATGGGCGGCAACCCGGCCCTGGCGATCAAGGCGGCCGTCCTGGCCGCCATCTTCAACGATGCCGGGGTCGGCATGGACGGCGCCGGCACCGGCCGCCTGCCGGTGCTGGACGCGCGCGGCATCGCCGCCGCCACCGTCGACCACCGCACCGCGCGCATCGGCGACGGGCGCTCGGCCTGGGAGACGGGGCGCCTGTCGCACGTCAACCGGACCGCCGCCGCGCTCGGCGCCAGGGCCGGCATGCCGGTCGCCGAATTCTGCGAGCGCGTGCTCGCCGCCTGCAAGAAAGACTGACGAGGAAACGATGACTGACGGGGCGAACGTGCCGGCCGGCCGGATGAACGGCGGCCGGGCGATGGCGGAGATGCTGCGGCTGGCCGAGGTCGGGCCGATGTTCGGCATGGGCGGCTTCCAGCTCCTGCCCTTCTACGACGCGCTCCACCAGCTGGGCCTGCGCCATTTCCTGATCAACGACGAGCGCAACGGCGCGTTCGCGGCCGACGCCTATGCCCGGGTCACCAACCGCCCGGGCGTCTGCGACGGCACGCTCGGGCCGGGCGCCACCAACCTCGTCACCGGGCTGGTCGAATCGCTCAACGCCGGCACGCCGATGGTGGCGATCGCGGGCGATTCCCACCGCGCGCACTCCTGGAAGAACATGACCCAGGAATGCCGACAGGTGGACATCCTGCGCCCGGCGGTGAAGGAGCTGATCCGGGTCGAACTAACCAGCCGGATCCCCGAGCTGATGCGCCGCGCCTTTGCCGTCGCCACCTCCGGCCGGCCGGGCCCGGTGCTGCTCGACGTGCCCGAGGACGTCTGCCACGGCGAGCACGACTTCACGGCCGAGGACTTCCAGATCCCGCCCGAGACCCTGTCCTCGCCCTCCCGCCGCGCCCGGCCCGGCCGGCAGGAGATCGAGCGCGCGGCGGCCCTGCTGGCGCAGGCCAAGCGCCCGCTGCTGCTGGTCGGCGGCGGCGTCCACCTGTCGGGCGGCCAGGCGGCATTGCAGCGGCTGGCCGAGGGCTGCGGCATCCCCGTCGCCCATACGATGAGCGGCAAGGGTTCGATCGCCTGCACCCACCCCCTGTCCGTCGGCCTGTTCGGCCGCTATTCGCGCATCGCCAACGACCTGATCGCCGGCTCGGACTGCCTGCTGGTGGTCGGCTGCAAGCTGGGCGAGATCGCGACGCGGCGCTATGCCCTGATCCCGGCCGGCGTGCCGATGATCCATCTCGACATCGTCGCCGAGGAGATCGGCCGCCACCAGCGCACCGACGTGGCGCTGTGGGGCGACGCCGCGGCCGGGCTGGACGACCTGACCGACGCGCTGGCCGATGACGGGCCGCGGCTGCGCCGCGAGCGGCAGGACTATCTGGCCGAGATCCCGACCCGGATGGCCAGGTGGCGGGAGGAGGCCGCGCCGCGCCTGCTGTCGGCGGAACGGCCGATCAGCATGGCCCGGCTCTGCCACGGACTGAACCAGGTGATGCCGCCGGAAAGCATCGTCGTCGCCGACGGCGGCTTCGCCGCGCACTGGACCGGCCTCATCTACGACACCAAGGCGGCCGGCCGGCATTACATCGCCGACCGCGGGCTGGCCTCGATCGGCTACGGCCTGCCGGGCGGGATGGGAGCGGCACTGGCGGCGCCGGGCAAGCCGGTGGTTGCCGTCACCGGCGACGGCGGCTTCAACATGGGGCTGGGCGAGCTCGAGACCGCGCGGCGCTGCGGCGCCAACCTGACCATCGTCGTCGTCAACAACGCCGCGTCGGGCTACGTCAAGGCCCTCCAGCACGCCATGTACGGCCGCCGCTACCAGTCGAGCGACCTGGTGGAGATGAACTACGCGGCGATCGCCGAGCAGATGGGCTGCCGCGGCATCCGGGTGGAGGACCCGGCCGCGGTCGAGGGGGCGCTGGCGGCCGGCATCGCCGAGAGCGATCGACCGACCGTCATCGACGTGGTGGTGACCCGCGACCCGGGGCAGATGCTGCCCGGCGTCGACAATCGCGCGGTGGAGATCAAGAAGGGCGACCGCGTCGCCTGATTGCCCCGTCCAACCGGCACGTGGGATGGCGGGATGCGGCTTCGCCGTTGGCGGGAGCCGCATCCCGTCCTAGGATGGCGGTTCGCTCCGGCGGCGAAGGCATCGCCCGCGCCGGGTGGAGATTCGCCCTCGCGGGTACCTGAGCGCACCATGCGAATGCCGTCGAGACGCAGACGCCCGATCTTGCGACCTGCCTCGACATGCAGGGCCGATCCGCCGTGACCAGGGCGCCGCGGCGGACGCCGTTCTCGCTGCACAGCCCGGAGACGATCCAGCCGTTCGGCACCCTGCTCGCCTTCGGTCACCTGGACTTGCGGCTGGAGCGTTGCTCGGCCAATGCCGGGGAACTGCTCGGCCGGCCGCAGGAGGATCTGGCAGGGCTGCCCCTGGCCGACGCCCTGACGCCGGCGATCGCCGCCCTGATCGCGACGACGCCGCCGGCGCCCTCGGGCGGCACGCTGCTGCACGAGCGCTTCGCCGGTCCGGACGGGGCGAGCTATTCAGTCATCTTCTTCCATTCCGGCCGGCACCTGATCGTCGAATTGGAACGGGCCGAGGAGACGGCGGAGCAAAGCTACGAGCTGCTGTGCCGGACCCACGCCGGCATCGAGATCCTGCGCAACATCGCCGACCCTGCCGTCATGATGGCACGGATCGCCCGGGCCTTCCGCGACATCACCGGCTACGACCGGGTCCTGCTGTTCCGCTTCGACAAGGAATGGAACCGCGACATAGTCGCCGAGGAGCGCTCGGCGGCCGCGCCCGGCACCTTCCTCGGCCTGCGGGTGCCGGCCGACGCCCTGCCGACAGGGGCCCGGATTCTCTACCAGCGGGCCGGGGTCCGGCTCATCCCCGACATCGATGCGGCCGAGGTGCCGATCGTCACCCTGGCGGATCCGGGTGCGCCGGCATGGGCGCCGCTCGACCTTTCCGATTCCGGCCTGCGCTCCACCTCGCCCGAGCATGCCGCCCACCTGCAGAAACTGGGCGTGCACGCCAGCCTGACCATGGCGATCGAGGTGGCGGGCCACCTGTGGGGCATGGTCACCGCCCATCACTACCAGCCGCGCCTGCTGTCGGCGCTGCGCCGTGCCGCCTGCCGGCTGCTGGCGACGGCGATCGCCGCGCCCCTGGCCGCCCTGTCGGAATCGACCGAGGCGCGCGACCGCACCCGGCGGATGATGGACATCTCCCAGGCAGCCAGCGACGCGCTGGAACGGGTCGACGGCAACGACCGCGCGTTCGCCCATTTCGCGCGCCGGCTGGCCGACATCACCGAGGCGACCGGCGTGCTGATCCGCGCCGGGTCCGTGGAGGTCACCGCCGGCACCCTGCCCGGCCGCGCCCTGCTCGACCGCATCGTCGAGACCGCCCGGGAGCACGGTGACGGCGGCATCTTCGTCACCGAATCGCTGTCGGCGCTCGACCCCGCCCTGACCGCGGTGCGCGACATCGCCAGCGGTGCCGTCGCGGTGGACCTGCCCTTGCCGAAGAACGGCATCACCCTGCTGCTGCGCGGCGAGATCCCGGAGGAGATCGTCTGGGCCCGCGATGCCCCGCAGTCGGATTCCGGCCCGGCCTGGGCGGTGGCCGTGCAGGACAGGCCGCAGCCGGGCACGGTTCCGCCACCTCCCGGCCCCGGCCCGCGCATCGAGCGCAGCAAGGGCGTCGCCAGGATCTGGCCCGAGCGGCTGCTGCCCCTGCTGCCGCTCACCCGCCAGACCGTGCTCGACATCTGCCGGCTGATGGCCGAGCGCGAGACCCTGGCGACGATCCGGCGGCGCGAGAACGAGCTGCGCACGATCTACGAGAGCGTCGACGAGGGCATCGCCCTGGTCGAGCCCGACGGGCGGGTCATCAGCTGCAACCAGCCGTTCCTCCAGCTCCTGGGCGTGGAGGGGGAGACGGTGACGGGGCGAAGAATCGACAGCCTGATCGAGGTGACCGAGCCCGCCGGCGTCGCCCGGCTCCTCGACATCGGCCGCGGCAAGGGCCGGCCGCGCGAAGCCGTCGGCGACCGGCAGCCGCTCGAGATCCGGGCGACCGTGACCAGCCGCGGGCCCGGCGGGCTGCACACCGTGGTGGTGCGCGATATCTCGCACCGCGAGCTGTTCGAGCGCGAGTTGGTGCGTGCGCGCGAGGCGGCCGAGAAGGCCAACCGGGCCAAGGACGAGTTCCTTGCCAACATGAGCCACGAGCTGCGCACGCCGCTGACGGCCGTGCTCGGCTACATCGACCTGCTCGACCAGCAGCTGCGCGACCCCACCCAGCGGAAATGGATCGACACGATCCGGCGCTCGGGCTGGAGCCTGCTGCGGCTCCTGTCCGACGTGGTCGACTTCGCGCGCATCGACGCGGGCGAGATCCGGCTGGAGTTCGGTGTGCTCGACCCGGTCGGCAAGGCCCATTCCATCATCGACCTGTTCCGCCCCACCCTGGACGAGAAGGGAATCCGGGCCGAGGTCCGGGTGGCGCCGGGAGTCCCGCGGGCGGTGATCGGCGACGCTGCGCGCATGCGGCAGATCCTGAGCAACCTGGTGGGGAACGCGGTCAAGTTCACCCGCGAGGGCATGGTCGCCATCGACATCGCCGCCGGGCCGCCCGACCGGGACGGACAGTTCGATCTGGAATTCACCGTCTCCGACACCGGGATCGGGATCGCCGGCGAGAACCTGGACGCCCTCTTCGACCGCTTCTCCCAGGCCGACGCCAGCTCGACGCGCTCGTTCGGCGGGGTTGGGCTGGGGCTGGCGATCGCCCGCGGCCTCGCCCGGCGCATGGGCGGCGAAGTGGTGGCGGAAAGCCCCGGCCTGGGCAAGGGCGCGCGCTTCCGGCTGCGGCTGCCGGTGCGCTCCGCCACGCGCGCGGCGGCCGGACCGACCCCGCCGCCGGCGCGCCCCCGCGTGCGCGGCCGGATCCTGATCATCGAGGACGACCAGGTGAACCAGGAGCTGCTGGCCGAGATGACCCGCATCCTGGGCTTCGTGCCGGAGATCGCGGGCACGGGCGAGCTCGGCGTGGAGGCCGCCACGTCCATGCCCGGCCTGGCGGCCCTGCTGGTCGACGTCAGCCTGCCCGGGATGAACGGGATGGAGGCGATCCGCCGCATCCGCGCCCTCGCCGGCCCGGTCGCCCGGCTGCCCGTCGTCTGCGTGACGGCCCTGGCATCGGAGCGGGACCGGGCCGAGGCGCTGGCGGCGGGCGCCGACGCCTACCTGACCAAGCCGGTGCGGCTCGCCGACCTGCGCTCGACCCTGGAGCGGGTCACGGTCGAGCGGCAGGTCGCCCGGAGTCAGTCCGGGGAGTGCGAGTAGAGCGGCAGTCCCGGCACGGGCAGCTCGGCGCGCAGGATCTGCCCCGTCTCGCTCTCGGTAATGTAGAGGCTGCGGCGGTCGGCGCCGCCGAAGGCGAGGTTGGTGGTGGCGTGGCCGGCGCAGCTGTCGACCCGCCATTGCGGCTCTCCCGTCGGGCCGAACAGCCAGATCGCCCCCAGGCCGACATGGCACACCGCCAGCCCGCCCGATTCGAGCACGGCGATGCCGTCCGGCCCGGTGCCGCCCGACAGCTGGAGGAAGCAGCCGACCTTGGACGGCCAGCCGTCGGCCATCAGCGGCATGCGCCACACCGCGTTGGCGCGGGTGACGGCGATGTAGAGGGTGCGCTCGTCAGGCGAGAGCGCGATGCCGTTGGGGCTCGGCACCCGGTCGATCAGGCATTCGAGACGGCCGGCCGCGGTCAGGCGGTAGACCCGGCCGGTCGGGTCGTGCAGCCCGGTCTGGCCCTGGTCGGTGAAATAGAGGTCGCCGTTGCCCGCGAAGACGAGGTCGTTGGGGCCGCGGAAGCGCTCCGAATGGCGCCGCGGCATGACCGGCTCGACCGCGCCGGTGGCGGGATCGAGACGGAGGATGCCGTTCTTGTAGTCGGCCAGGAAGACCCGCCCGTCGCGGTCGATCTTCAGCCCGTTGGGTTCGCCGTCATACTCCGCGACCAGTTCGAACGCGCCGGCCGGCGAGACGCGCAGGATGCGCCCATTGGGGATGTCGGTGACCCAGAGGTTGCCGTCGCGGTCGAACGACGGCCCCTCGAGGAAGCAGTCGACATGCAGCCCGCCGCGATTGGCGTCGGCCCAGTCCGAGCGGCGCGGCCGGCGCAGCGAATCGGGCACTCGGGCGAAGACGGTGGTCTTGATGCGCTCTGGCGGGGCGAACAGCATGTCGGGCTCCGGAAAGGGGGGAGGCGGGGCGCCGACCTTAGCGCCGCCCGCCGCGGCAGGCGACCCATGCCCCGGGGGCCCTTCAAATACGGCTACAGTGACTGTAGATCATGGGTATGAACGACGCCCAGATCGCCCTCGACTTCTCCATCCGCGACGAGCCCGCCATCGACATGCCGATCGGCGTGCTGGCCGAGCGCACCGGCTGCAAGGTGCAGACGATCCGCTGGTACGAGCAGACCGGGGTGCTGCCGCCGGCCCTGCGCTCCGCCGGCAACCAGCGCCGCTACGGCGCCCAGCACCTCAAGCGCCTGGCCTTCATCCGCCATGCCCGGGAACTGGGCTTCCCGCTGGAGCAGATCCGCGAGCTGCTGGCCCTGGCCGACCATCCGGAGCGCGCCTGCGCGGATGCCCATGCCATCGCCTCGGCCCACCGGGCGGCCGTGCGCAGCCGCATCGACCGCCTGACCGCGCTGGAACGCGAGCTGGAGCGCATGACCGACGCCTGCGATTCCGGGCGGGCCGCCGACTGCCGCATCATCGAGGTGCTGGCCGACCACGCGCACGGCCATTGCCTCAGCCCCGAGCATGGCGGCGCGGAGGAGCCGGTCGGGCGCACGCCGCCGCCCAAACGGCCGGCCACGCGCACCCGGCGGGCACCGGCGGGCTGAGCCGGAGCTTCAGGCGACCAGGGCAGCCGCCCCGGCCAGGACCAGCAGCCCCGCCGTGACCCGGGCGAGGCCGGTCACATCCCCCGCCCGGCCATTCGCCAGCCAGTCGACGAGGCGCGCGGCACCGAGGCCGATTGCAGCCTGGATCAGGGCAAAGCCGACAAGGTAGGCCACGAGCGGCGTCGCCTCGGCGCCGACGATGCTTTCGCCATAGGCGTAGCCGTGGAAGAGACCGGCCAGGCCCATGGCCACCGGCATCAGCGGCCCCTGGCCGCGGCCGAGCGCGACGGCGGCAGCCAGCCCCAGGAGCGACAGGGCGATGGCCAGTTCCGCTGCGGGCAGATCGACACCGCCGACATGGAAGAGGCAGCCGGCGACGGTGCCCGCCACGAAGGCGACGACCGGGCCCGCCCCCAGGCCCGCCAGCGCCGACAGCGCCCCGATGCCGAGCACGAAGGCCAGGTGATCCCAGCCGATGATCGGGTGGCCGAGGCCGGAGAGGAGCCCGCTCATCAGGCTGTCCGGCAGCTGGCCGTCCATCGCATGGTGGGCGGCCGCCATGGTCGGCACCAGAAACCAGGCCGTTCCGGCCGCAATCGCCTTGATGAACATCGCCCCGCGCTCCCCCCCCGATATCGGTCGGCGCAAACACTAGGTCGCAAGGCCGGGCGCAATCCAGAGGCGATTGCGGGTGAGCGCCCGCGGGTGCCGCCGCAGCGCTTCCCCTGGAGCCGGGCAACGGGCACTATGGATCCGGCCATGACCATCGACAGGAACCCCACCCGGACCTGGACCCCGCGGACCCTGGCCGCCCAGGCGCTCGGCCGGGTCGACGAGGCGAGCCGGGCCATCGTGCCGCCGGTCCACATCGCCACCACCTATCTGCGCGACCCGGACAACCAGTACCGCAGCGGCAACATCTACGGCCGGCCGGACAACGAGACGGTGCGCGAGGCCGAGGCGGTCATCGCGGCCCTTGAGGGCGCTGCCGCCGCGATGGTCCTGGGGTCCGGCATGTCGGCCGCGACCGCGGTCTTCCTGGCGCTGGCGCCGGGCGACCATGTGGTGGTGCCGCAGACCATGTACTGGTGGCTGCGCAACTGGCTGCTCGGCGACGCCACCCGCTGGGGCCTGCGGGTCGAGGTGGTCGATACCGGCGACCTCGACGCGGTGCGGGCGGCGATGCGACCCGGCGAGACGAAGCTGGTCTGGATCGAGACGCCGTCGAACCCGCTCTGGTCCCTGACCGACATCGCCGGCGTGGCCGCGATCGCGCATGCCGCCGGCGCCGCGGTGACCGTCGATTCGACCTGCGCCACGCCGATGCTGACCCGCCCGCTGGAGCATGGCGCCGACATCGTCCTGCATGCCGCGACCAAGTACCTGAACGGGCATTCCGACGTGATCGCGGGCGCGCTCGCGACGGCCCGCACGGACCAGCTGTGGGAGCGCATCCGCCGCAACCGCTCCACCCTGGGGCAGATCCTGGGCCCGCTGGAGGCCTATCTGCTGATCCGCGGCATGCGCACCTTCCCCTTGCGCGTCATGGCCGCCTGCGCCTCCGCGATGGCACTGGCCGAGCGCCTGTCCGGGCACCCGGCAGTGGCCGAGGTGCTCTATCCCGGGCTGCCCGGCCATCCCGGCCACGCGATCGCCCGGCGCCAGATGCAGGGCGGCTTCGGCGGCATGCTGAGCATCCGGGTCCGCGATGGCGAGGGGGCGGCGATCGCGGCCGCGGCGCGGGTGGAGTTGTGGAAGCGGGCGACCTCGCTGGGCGGGGTCGAGAGCCTGATCGAGCACCGCGCCTCCATGGAAGGGGAGGGTTCCCCCTGTCCGCCCGACCTGCTGCGGTTGTCGACCGGCATCGAGGACCCGGACGACCTGTTCGCCGACCTCGACCGGGCGCTGCGCGGCGCCAACTCCTGAAGCCGTTCAGGCGCGCTCGGCCGGCAGGCGGACGGTGAACCGGGCCCCGCTCACCCGGCCGCCGGCCTGGCGGTTCTCGGCCACGATGCTGCCGCCATGGGCCTCGACGATCTGCTTGGAGATGCTGAGGCCGAGGCCCGAATGGGTCCCGAACTTCTCGCCCGACGGGCGCTCGCTGTAGAAGCGCTCGAAGATCGCCTCCAGCTTGTCGGGCGGGATGCCAGGCCCCTCGTCCTCCACCTGCGCCTCCACCCAGCCGCCCTTGCGCGCGGCCCTGAGGGTGACGGTGCCGCCGGCCGGACTGAAGGAGACGGCGTTGGCGATGAGGTTGCGGAACACCTGGCCGAGCCGGCTTTCCAGGCCGGTCACCGCCAGTTCCTGGTGGCGGGCGACCTCGACCCGGACGGTCGGGCCGTCGCCGTCCTCGGTGGTCGCATAGAGCTCGGCCAGGGCGTCGAGCAGGCGGCCGACATCGACCGGCTCGGTCGCATCGCGCGACAGCTCGGCATCGAGGCGGGAGGCGTCCGAGATATCGGTGATCAGCCGGTCGAGGCGGCCGACATCCTCCTGGATGATCGCCATCAGGCGGCGCTGCTGGTCCGGATCCTTGACCCGCGCCGCCGTCTCGACCGCGCTGCGCAGCGAGGTCAGCGGGTTCTTGATCTCGTGGGCGACGTCGGCCGCGAAGCGCTCGTTGGCGTTGAGCCGCTGCCACAGCACCTGGGTCATGGTGCGCAGCGATTCGGCGAGGTCGGCGATCTCGTCCTTGCGACCCCCGACATCGGGAATCTCCGGCGGGCGGCCCTGGCCGCGGCGCACCCGCTCGGCCGCGCGCGCCAGGCGCAGGATCGGCCGCACGATGGTGCCGCCGAGATAGAGCGACAGCAGGACCGTGATCGCCAGCGCGACCGCGAACACCTTCAGGATGTCGAAGCGGACCGAGCGGATCGCCTTCTGGATCGCATCGTCCTCGGCCGACAGCATGACCGCGCCCAGCACCTTCTTGAAGCGCTGCACCGGCACCGCCGCCGACAGGACCATGCGGTCCTGCTGGTCGCGGCGGCGCATCAGCATCGGCTCGCCGTCGAGCGCGTGCGTCACCTCCACATAGTCGGATGCGGACTGCAGCGGCCGCTCGGCATAGAGCGGCAGGACCTCGCCATCCGGCAGCAGCCCGACCACCCAGCCATAGACGCGGCCCGCCGCCCCCAGCAGCAGGGGATCGTCCTCGGGCGGGGGCAGCCGCTCCATGTAGATGCTGCCGCCCGACCCGGACAGCAGGCGGGTGTCCGCGACCAGCCCGCCGTCGGCGGCGAACAGGCGCGCCCGGGCCCCGGTCGGCTCCACCAGGCGGCGGACCATGTGGCGGGCCGCCTCGATCGCCAGCGCGGCATCGTCGCTGGCCGCGGCGCGGTCGATCGTGCCCTCGCCCAGCGCATTGGCGATCAGCTCGGCCTGGGTGCGCAGGGCATCGAGCTCGCTCTGCACCAGCCCCTTGCGGTACTCGCCGACATAGAGAAGCCCGCCGACCAGGATCAGCAGCGGCAGGACGTTGACCGCCAGGATGCGCCGCGTCAGGGCCGACCCGAACGGGTTGCGCCAGCGCCGGCGCCCCCCCTGGGCGGCCGATGCCTGGGCGAGCGGCGGCCGGCGCGGCGGCGGCGCCTCGTCGTCGAGATCGCGCAGCTCCGGCTCCAGCCGGGTCGCCCTGGTCTCGCCCAGCAGCCGCATGTCCATCCCCGGCCCCTCGCGGCCGATCAGCCTTCGCGGTAGCGGTAGCCCACCCCGTAGAGGGTCTCGATCTGGGCGAAGTCGTCGTCGACGATCTTGAACTTCTTGCGCAGGCGCTTGATGTGACTGTCGATGGTCCGGTCGTCGACATAGATGCTCTCGCCATAGGCCGCGTCCATCAGCTGGTCGCGGTTCTTGACGTGGCCGGGGCGCACGGCGAGCGCCTTCAGCAGCAGGAACTCCGTCACCGTCAGCGTTACCTCCTGGCCGTTCCAGGTGCAGGCATGGCGGCCGGGATCGAGCACCAGGGGCCCGCGATGGATGGCGGGCTCCCCCTCCCCGTCCGGCGGCTCGCGGGCGATGTCGCCGCGCCGCAGCAGGGCGCGGATGCGCTCGATCAAGAGGCGCTGCGAGAAGGGCTTCTTGATGTAGTCGTCGGCCCCCATGCGCAGCCCCAGCACCTCGTCCACCTCGTCGTCCTTGGAGGTGAGGAAGATGACCGGCATCGCCGTCATCTTGCGCAGGCGCGACAGCAGCTCCATCCCGTCCATGCGCGGCATCTTGATGTCGAGCACCGCCAGGTCGACCGGCTGGCCGGTCAGGCCGCGCAGGGCCTCCGCCCCGTCGGTATAGCAGCGCACCGCGAAGCCCTCGGCCTCGAGCGCGATCGATACCGAAGTCAGGATGTTCCGATCGTCGTCCACGAGAGCGATGGTGTGCGCCACGCTTCCCCCCAGATACGTTGATAGAGGCGGCAAAGTCCCTGGCCAATATGGCCCTTTTGCGGCCTGTTTTCGACCCGCGCCGGAAGATCCGTGGAAGACGGCGATCAGGAAGAGGGGCGGTGGCGGGCGAGCCGTTCGCGCGCGCCGAGGTCGGCGTGGGAGGGCAGGCCGCCCGTCCGGTCGGCGATCCAGGCGCGGATGTCGTTCCAGACCGTCTCCGCCTGGAGGTCGCGCAGCAGCATGTGCCAGCCCTCGGGATAGACCGCGACCCGCTGGCGATCGGCGGCATCGGCCGGCAGGCGCGACAGCATCAGCGCGGTCGGCTCCTTCGGCACGATCTGGTCCTTCTCGCCATAGAGGATGAGCGCCGGCGTGCGCAGCTCCGCCGAGGCGGCGAGCGCCGCGTCCATCAGGTCGACCAGCCCGCGCACCGTGTCCGCCCGGGTGTCCTTGATCACCAGCGGATCGCGGCTGAAGGCGCGCAGCATGTCCTCGTTGTCGGAGGGGCGGAAGCCGAGCCCGCGGCCGGACAGGGTGAGCCAGGGCATGGTCGACGAGACGATCGCCAGCGCCACGCGCTTGACCGGCCCCATGGTCTGGCGGCCCCACACGGCGGGCGCCACCAGGATCAGCCCGGCAACCGCGGGCGCGCCCGGACGGGTCGCCGTCACCATGGCGATCGCCCCGCCCATGCTCTCCCCCAGCAGATAGACCGGCACCCCCGGATGGCGCGCCCGCACCAGGCGCAAGGCGGCGGCGGCATCGCCCGAGAAGGCGACCATGCCGGGCCACCGGCCGCGGTTCGGCGCCTGGCCGAAGCCGCGCTGGTCGTGGGCGTAGGTGGCGATGCCGTGCCGGGCCCAGTACCGGGCCGGCATCTCGAAGGCGGCCGAATGGTCGTTGAAGCCGTGCAGGGCGACGATGACGGCCTTCGCCTCCCCCTCCGGCGACCAGACGCGCATCGGCAGCCGCACGCCGTCCGGGGTGAGGAGTTCGCGGTTCTCGACCAGCATGGCGTCGTTCATCCGTGGTCCCGGCAGGGCATAGTCGGGCGCGCATCCCGGCAGCAGGGCCAGGAGCAGGAGCGCGCAGAGGCGGGCGGCACGCGCCATCGGCGGCCTATGCCGCGGCTCCGAGCGGCCGGGTGAGCGCAAGGAACGCATCCTCGAGGGTTCCTTCCTCGGTCGTCAGGTCCGCCACCGCAAGGCCGGCCGCCTGCACCGCGGCCAGCAGGTCCTGCACCCGGGTCCGGCTCGGCTGGTAGAGGAAGGCGATGCGGCACGGGTCCAGCAGTTCGCCCCCCAGCGCCGCCAGCCCCGGCGGCAGGGCCGGCAGGCGGTCGGCGACGATGATCACCAGGGTCTTGCGGTCGAGCCGGCGGACCAGGGCGGCGGTGGTGTCGCAGGCGACCACCTGGCCGCGATCGATGATCGCGATCCGGTCGCACAGCGTCTCCGCCTCTTCCAGGTAGTGGGTCGTCAGCAAGACGGTGGTTCCGCGCGCAGCCAGCGTACGCACATAGCTCCAGAGCTGCTGGCGGAGTTCCACGTCGACGCCCGCGGTCGGCTCGTCCAGCACCAGGACGGGCGGATTGTGGACCAGCGCCTTGCCGATCAGCAGCCGCCGCCGCATGCCGCCGGACAGCGAGCGGGCATAGGCATCGGCCTTGTCCGCCAGGCCGAGCGCCGCCAGGATCTCGTCGGTGCGGCGGGCGGCCGGCGGCACGCCGAACAGGCCCGCATGCAGCTCCAGCGCCTCGCGCGGGCTGAAGAACGGGTCCATGTGCAGCTCCTGCGGCACGACCCCGATGGCCTGGCGGGCATGGAGCGGGAAGCGGTCGATGTCGTAGCCCCAGATCGTCACCCGCCCGGCGCTCTTGGCGACGAGGCCGGCCAGGATGTTGATCATGGTCGACTTGCCGGCGCCGTTCGGCCCCAGCAGCCCGAACAGGCTGCCGCGCGGGACCTGCAGGTCGATCCCGGCGAGCGCCACCTTGGCCGCCTGGCGCCGGCGCGCGCCATAGGTCTTGGCAAGGCCGGCGATCTCGACCGCATATTCGGGCAGCCGGCCGGATGGCGACGGATTCCGTGGCGAAGGCACGCGGGGGGCTACCGATCCGAGGGGCATGGGTGGCCGGACATTGGATTCCGACGCGGCCATGGGTATCATCCGGCCCGACTTCCGGTCAATCCGGGCCCCTGCCGCCTTGGTCCTCATCCATTGGGGGGCCCCATTCGTTGGACGATGCCATGCTGCACAGCACCACCCCCGCCGGGACGCCCGTCGAGGTGATCGAGACCGACCACGCGACGATCGCCTGCGACGGCGGGGACGGGCCGCTCGGCCACCCGATCGTCTACCTCAACCTGCTGCCGGCGGGCGCGATCGACTGCCCCTATTGCGGCCGCCACTTCCTCTTCAAGGGCGACCCGGCGGCAGGCCACGGGCATTGACCGAGCTCGTCACCCACCCGCCTGGTGAAGAGCGCAAGGCGGCCACCGCCCTGCGGCATCTCTACCTCGTCGACGGGTCGGGCTTCATCTTCCGCGCCTTCCACGCCCTGCCGCCGCTGACCCGGCCGGACGGCACCCCGGTCGGCGCGGTGCTGGGCTTCAGCAACATGCTGCTGAAGCTGCTGAACGAGACCGATGCCGACGCCATCGCCGTCATCTTCGACGCCTCGCGCTTCAGCTTCCGCAACGCCATCTACGACGCCTACAAGGCGCAGCGCCCCGACGCCCCGCCCGAGCTGATCCCGCAGTTCCCGCTGGTGCGGGCGGCGACCGAGGCGTTCAACCTGCCCGGGATCGAGAGCGACGGCTACGAGGCCGACGACATCATCGCGACCTACGCCCGGGCCGCCCGGCGCCAGGGCATCGAGGTCACCATCGTCTCGTCCGACAAGGACCTGATGCAGCTGGTCGACGGCGGCATCCGCATGCTGGACCCGATCAAGAACAAGGCGATCGGGCCGGAGGAAGTGCGCGAGAAGTTCGGCGTCGCCCCCGACCGGGTGGTCGACGTGCAGGCGCTGGCCGGCGATTCCGTCGACAACGTCCCGGGCGTGCCCGGCATCGGCGTCAAGACCGCGGCCGACCTGATCAATACCTATGGCGACCTGGAGACGCTGCTCGGCCGCGCGGCCGAGATCAAGCAGCCCAAGCGCCGCGAATCCCTGATCCAGCACGCCGAGCTGGCGCGCATCTCGCGCCGGCTGGTCGAGCTCAAGGACGACGTGCCGGGCCTGCCGCCCCTGGACGCGCTGGCCGTCCGGCCGGCCGACCCGGCCCGGCTGACCGACTTCCTGCGCACCCAGAACTTCCGCACGCTGCTGAGCCGGGTCGAGAGCCGCAACGCCAGCCGCGCCGACGCCGCGAGCGCGCTGGCACCGGTGGCGGCGGCCATCGCCGACCAGGCGGCGGCGACGACGGCCGAGCCCGGCACGCCCGCGGCGCCCGAACCCGGCCGCTATGTCCTGATCCAGGACCTCGACGTGCTCGACGCCTGGATCGCCCGCGCCACGGCCGCCGGCGCGGTCGCCGTCGACACCGAGACCACCTCGCTCGACCCGATGGCCTGCGAGCTGGTCGGCGTCTCGCTCGCCATCACCCCCGGCGAGGGCGCCTACCTGCCGCTCGCCCACCGGGTCGAGGGGCTCGACCTGACCGGCGGCGCGCCGCGGCAGATCGACCGCGACACGGCGCTCGCCCGCCTGAAGCCGCTGCTGGAGGACCCGGCCGTCCTCAAGATCGGCCACAACCTGAAATACGACTGGGTGGTGCTGGCCCGGCACGGCATCGAGGTGGCGCCCGCCGACGACACCATGCTGCTGTCCTACGTGCTGGACGGGCACCTGCACGGCCACGGCATGGACGAGCTGGCGACCCTGCACCTGGCGCACAAGACGATCTCCTATGCCGAGGTGTGCGGCACCGGGAAGACCCAGATCACCTTCGACCTGGTGCCGCTGGAGCGCGCCCGCGACTATGCCGCCGAGGATGCCGACGTCACCTTGCGGCTGCACCGGCTGTTGCGCCCGCGCCTGCTGAAGGAGCGCCAGGTGGCGCTCTACGAGACCACCGAGCGGCCATTGGTGCCGGTGATCGCGGCCATGGAGCGGGCCGGCATCCGGGTCGACCCGGTCGAGCTGAAGCGGCTCAGCCGCGATTTCGCCGAGCGGCTGGCGACGCTGGAGATCGAGGTCCACCGCCTGGCCGGGCGCCCCTTCAACGTCGGCTCGCCCAAGCAGCTGGGCGAGGTGCTGTTCGACGAGATGGGCCTGGCCGGCGGCAAGAAGGGCAAGACCGGCGCCTACGCCACCGGCGCCGAGGTGCTGGAGGTGCTGGCCGCCCAGGGCCACGACCTGCCGGCCCGGGTGCTCGACTGGCGCCAGCTCGCCAAGCTGAAATCGACCTATGCCGACGCGCTGGTGGAGCAGATCAACCCCGCGACCGGGCGCGTCCACACCTCCTACGCGCTCGCCTCCACCTCCACCGGGCGGCTGTCGTCGACCGACCCCAACCTGCAGAACATCCCGGTCCGCACCGAGGAGGGGCGCAAGATCCGCCGCGCCTTCATCGCCGAGCCGGGCCGGGTGCTGATGTCGGCCGACTATTCGCAGATCGAGCTGCGGCTGGCCGCCCATGTCGCCGACATCCCGTCCCTGAAGGAGGCCTTCCGCCAGGGCATCGACATCCACGCCCTGACCGCGAGCCAGGTCTTCGGGGTGCCGGTCGAGGGCATGGACCCGCAGGTCCGCCGCCGGGCGAAGGCGATCAACTTCGGCATCATCTACGGCATCAGCGGCTTCGGCCTGGCGCAGCAGCTGGGCATCCCCCAGGGCGAGGCGCAGGCCTACATCGCCGCCTATTTCGAGCGCTATCCCGGCATCCGCGCCTACATGGACCGGACCAAGCAGCTGGCCCGCGACCAGGGCCATGTCGACACCATCTTCGGCCGGCGCTGCTGGGTCCCGGGGATCAAGGACAGCAACCCCGCCCGGCGCGCCTTCGCCGAGCGCCAGGCGATCAACGCGCCCCTGCAGGGCTCGGCCGCCGACATCATCAAGCGCGCCATGGCCCGGATCCCGGCCGCGCTGGCCGATGCCGGGCTCGGCGCCACCATGCTGCTGCAGGTGCATGACGAACTGGTGTTCGAGGTGCCGGAGGCCGAGGTCGAGGCGACCGCGGCCCTGGTCCGCCGGATCATGGAGGGGGCGGCCCACCTGTCGGTGCCGCTGGTGGTCGACACCGGCTTCGGTCCCGACTGGGAGACCGCGCACTGACGGTCCCCCGGCGCGGGGGCGGCCTTACACCACGAGGCTGGCCGGCGGCGCCCAGCCGACCTCGGCGTCGAGCGGGAAGATCGGCCGCGGCACGTTGACCAGCCCGGCCTTGGCGAGGACGGGCGTGGTCAGGCCGGGCACGTCCACCTCGACGATGCGGTCGGGGGTGAACTGCTCGTCGAAGCCGGCGCGGAAATGGCCCCGGCTCTTCACCACCAGCGAACGCACGGCCGTCAGGTCGACGCCGACCTGCTCGATCTGCGCCGGGTCGAGCAGCTGGTTGCGGATCGACACCACCACTACGTCGATGCCGCCCAGCCGCAGGCGCGCGCTCGGGCCCAGCTGCTGGGTGCGCCCGACCAGCATGCCGTGCCGACCGACCACCGTGCCGTCGGACAGCGCGATCACTTCGGCGGCGGCCGCGAACGGCCTGGAGAATGCCTGGGTCTCCGAGCGGTTGAAGCGGGCCTCGAAGCGCGCGCCGACGCCCAGCCCATGGGCCTCGGCCGCCAGCTCCGGGTCATTGACGATGCCGACCGTGCAGCCCTCCACGCCGGCGCGGTGGAACGCCTCCAGGATCCACATGGTGTTGCCGCGCCCGCCGCCGCCCGGGTTGTCGGCCACGTCGGCGAAGAGCAGCGGCGGCAGCGACGGGTCGCGGCCGACCGCCAGCGCCAAGGCGGTGGCGTCCTCGAGCGAGGTCAGCTTGGGCACGTAGCGGGCCCGGTCGGCCCAGGCGCGGGTCGCCACGTCGCGGGCCACCCGGTCGGCCAGCGCCGCGTCGCCCGCGGTGGTGACGATCACCGACATGCCGGCCTTGGGCGTGTCGCCGGAGGTGAAGCCCGAGGCGACGGAGACGTTGACGACGTCGCCGCCGATCAGCCCCTCGGCATAGCGGATGATGTCGGCGTAGGGGCCCTCGCTGGTGCTCTGGGTCACCGAGGGCGGGATCAGCGGCAGCTTGACATAGGCCTTGGCGGTGCGCATGCCGGCCAGCATGCGGCGCAGGATGTCCGCGCAGTCGGCGCCGCGCTCGGCCATGTCGACATGGGGGTTGCGGCGATAGACGACCAGCGCGTCGGGCTCGGCCACCATGCGGCGGCTCATGTTGGCATGCAGGTCGAGGGTGGCGACGATCGGCACGTCCGGCCCGACGACGGCGCGGATGCGCTGGAACACCACCCCGTCCGGGTCGGGCTCGACGGTGGCGATGGCCGCCCCATGCTGCGACAGGAAGACCGCGTCGACCGGCAGCGCCGCCCGCAGCCGCTCGCACATCCGGTCGACGGTGCGGTCGAAGAAGCCCTGCTCGGCCGACCCGCTGGCCCCGGCCGAGGTCATCACCAGGGGCACCGGGGTCCAGGGCCCGGCCGCGTTCATCGCCCGCCAGAAGCCGCCCAGCGTCGCCGGCATGCGCGGCGCGGGCCGGGCCAGGTCGGCCAGGATGTCCTCGCCCTCGGCATAGACGGCGGCGCGGAACTCCGCCTCCGTCGCAACCGGGGCGTGGCAGTTCGATTCGAGCATGAAACCGCCGATGGCGACGCGCGGCGCGGGGGGCATCCGAAGGCTCCTCGAAGGCAGGGGGCGGCGACGGGAATCGCCGGACGGTCGCGGATCCTACAAACCCGCGGCGGGGACGAACAGGCGGGAAACCGGATTGATCCGCCGCCCCCGCCACTCTATCTATGGCCGGAGAAGGGGATGAAACGCACACCTGCCCGGCTTCTGACCCTCATCCTGGCACTCGCCGTCGCCTGCGGTCTGGCGAATCCGGCCGATGCCGCCGACGATGACATCGCGGCCGCTTCCGAGGCGATCGCGGGCGTGATGGTGCCCATCGGCGTTGCCCGCGGCCTGGTGGCCGCCTGCGCCCAGCGCGATCCCGAAGGCGTGCGCGACCGCGAGCGGACCTATCGCAACTGGCGCCGCCGGAACGGCGTGGAAGGATTCGAGGCGGCCATCATTGCCGTGCAGGCCAAGGCACCGGAGCTGGCCGCCGGGCGCGCCCGGCTCGAGCAGGCCTCGGCCGCCCAGGCGGAAAGCGTCGTCGGCCGCGATCCGGCGGCCTGCCGGCAGCTGCCGCAGGTGCTGGGCAGCCGCGAATTCCAGATCGCCCGGGTCACCGCCAATGCCGAGGGCGTCCTGCGCGCCCTGGCCGGCCCGCCATTGCCCGAGCGCAAACCCTCGCCCGCCGCCCCGCCGCCCGCTCCGAATGGCCCGGCTGCCCGCCCCGCCCCATCTGCCGCGCCCGGCCCATGGGTCGCCCCCGACCCGGCGGGCAGGGGCCGGGCGCGGAGCGGCCGCCCGACCACCCAGCATGGGGTGGGACAGCTGTCCGCCCTGGCCCGCCGATCGATGGACGCCGCCCGCCGCGACCTGCAGGCGGCTCATCACCCGGCGTCCCTGGCCCGCCGGGAGCGGGCGGTGCGCGAGGAAGCGGCCGGCAAGGCGCTGGCCGCGCTGGGCCCGATCGCGGTGCGCGGCCGGGTGGTCGACGGCCGCCGCCTGCGGGAATGGCGGGACGACCGGCATTCGACCTTCCAGATCGCCTGCACCTTCGCCGGACGCGAGGAGCGCGCCCGGTTCGAGGGCGAGCGCGGCCGCGACGCGGTGGTGGTCGGCCGCGTCCGCCATGTCGCGGAGGCCGGCACGATCGGGCTGGACGATTGCCGCGTCGAGACGGCGGCGGCCGCCCTGCCCCCCGCCACGGTTCCCGACGAGGGCGGCTTCGAGCCGCGGCCGCCCAGCCGCGAGGAGGCGTTCGCCGGCCCCGATCGCGGCATCCCGCCGGGCGAGATCGAGCGGATCGTCTACAAGGCCGCCCCCGAGACCCGGACCGACGGGTCCGGCGACGGCTACCTCCGGCGCGACGAGGACACCTACCTGCTGCTGCGCGACGGCACCGCCTATCACCATCGCTGGCCGTTCCCGCCCGGCGACCTGGACGTGGCCCTGGTCCGGGCGCGCGAGCCCGAGCGCTGGTTCCGCTGGCAGGCGGCGGGCGACCGGGTGCTGCTGACCCGCACCGCCGGGCCCGAGGCCGGGACCACGCTGGTGGTCGCCGGCTTCGATACCCTGCTGCCGCTGCCGGACGGCACCCGCATCGGCCGCGACTACCACGTCCTGCAGGCCGGCATGGGCGGGGGGCGGCCGGACCGGACCTATGCGCTGCGGACCGACGGCACCGCCGGGTTCGCCCATGCCGGCGGCAGCGATGGCGCCCGGGGCCTGCCCGTCAGCCACGGGCGGGGGGAGCGCACCGCCGGCCGCTATCGCATCGCCGGCCACCTGCTGGAACTGACCGCCGACGACGGCACCGTCGAGCGCCACTTCGTCGCCCGCCTCGCCAGCGACCGCGCCGGCCCGCCGGACAGCCTCTATCTCGGCGGCCAGGTGCTGTCGACCCGGAAGCCGAAAGGTTGACCCGGCCCCCATCGGACGTTTGCACCCCGCCGGCCATTCGGCTATGGTCCGCCCCCTCGGCAAGCACCCGTAGCTCAGCTGGATAGAGCGCTGCCCTCCGAAGGCAGAGGCCAGGGGTTCGAATCCCTTCGGGTGCGCCAACCCTCTGCGAGGCGCAGAAGGGGTTCAGGCCAGCGCACGGACAGTTCCAGCTGTTCCATCGCAGCGGCATCGACCTTCAGGAATATCAGTCGGACTTCGTGACCACGACGAATGACGGTATCCTGACGCTTGAACCGATGGCCTCGAACCAAATCTCCGATCCCGAGCTGCTGGGCTACGGCGGCAAGCCATGGCGCTGCGCCCTGATCCCGCAGGATGCGATTGCGGAGAACAGGACGCTCGCCGGTCTGCCGCAGCAATTCGGAGCGACGAGATGAGCATCCCCGACTACCAGTCGCTCATGCTCCCGGTGCTCCAGGTTGCCGCGAAGGGGGAGACGTCGGTGCCGCTGGCCGAGGCGGAGATCGCGGCGATGTTCGCGCTGTCGCCGGAAGAGCGCGAACAGATGCTGCCGAGCGGCAAGCAACGCGTCCTCCACAACCGCATCCATTGGGCCAAGTTCTACCTGACGAAGGCCGGCTACCTGGAATCTCCCAGGCGCGGCCGGTTTGTCATCACTCCCGCCGGGTCGGCCCTGCTCGCGAAGCCGCCCGCGAAGCTCGATACCCAACACCTGCTGTCCGTGCCGGCGTTCCGTGAGTTCTACCGCGCCGACCAGGCTGACGAGACAGCCGGCATTGCGGCGCCGGGCGCCACGCCCGCCGCGACGCCCGAGGAAGTGATCGAGGCGGCTTTCAACGCCATGCAGGCCGCGCTCCGCACCGAACTTCTGGAACGGATCCTCCAGAATGGACCGGGCTTCTTCGAAGGGCTGATCGTCGAGCTGCTCGTTGCCATGGGCTATGGCGGTTCGCGCCGCAATGCGGCAGCCCAACTGGGCCGCACCGGCGATGGCGGCGTCGACGGCGTCATCAACGAGGACGTCCTGGGCCTCGACCGCGTCTATGTGCAAGCCAAGCGCTACAGCCCGGGAACGTCCGTCGGTCGCCCCGACGTCCAGGCGTTCACCGGCAGTCTGGTCGGCCTCGGCGCGACGAAAGGGGTGTTCGTCACGACCTCGACCTTCTCTCCGCAGGCGGTCGAATTCGCCGCCCGCATTCCGCAACGCGTCATCCTGATCGACGGCCAGCGGCTCACCGAACTCATGGTCGAGCACGGGGTGGGCGTGCGATCGAGCCGGGTCCTGGAGTTCAAGCGGATCGACGAGGACTTCTTCGTCACCGATTGAGCCGGATCAATTCGCCCGGCCCCGCCCCCCGCTAAGGATACCCCCTCGATCGCCAGGAGGTCCGGGGTGGCAATGAACAGACGCGGTCTCCTGCTCGCCGGCGGAAGCGCGGCGGTGCTTGCCGGTGCGGGGGCGTTCGCCTGGATGCGGGCGACCGGGTCGGCGGGCGAATATGATGCCTACACGCGGCGCATCCGGGCCGTGCCGGAGGGGCCGCCCGGCATCGCCGACATGCTGCGCTACGCCACGCTCGCCGCCAACGGGCACAACACCCAGCCCTGGCGCTTCGCCGTGGCGGACGACGCGATCCGCCTGTTCCCCGACATGGCGCGGCGCACGCCCGTGGTCGACCCGGACGACCATCACCTGTTCGTCAGCCTGGGCTGCGCGGCCGAGAACCTGGCCATCGCCGGCCGGGTGGCCGGGCGCCCCGGCGAGTGGGCGTTCGAGCCCGGCGACGGCAGCGCCGCCCGCTTCGCCTTCGCCCCCCGCTTCGTCTTCGTCGACGGCGGCGCGGTGGCCGACCCCCTGTTCGATGCCATCCCGCGGCGGCAATGCACGCGCGCCGAATATGACGGGCGCGCCATCCCGGCGGCGGACCTGGCCGCGCTGGAGCAGGCCGGGTCGGAGCCCGGCGTCCGCCTGGTGCTGCTGACCGACCGGACGCGGATCGGCCGGGCGCGCGAGCTGATCGTCGCCGGCAACGATGCCCAGATGGCTGACCCCGCCTTCATGGCCGAGCTGAAGCAATGGATCCGCTTCAACCCGCGGAGCGCCATGGACACCGGCGACGGCCTGTTCTCCGGTGCAACCGGCAACCCGGCCCTGCCGACCCTGCTCGGCCCGCGGGCCTTCGACCTGTTCTTCGATCCCGGCGCCGAGACCGACCGCTACGCGCGGCAGGTGGCGTCCTCGGGTGCGCTCGCGGTCTTCATCGCCGACAAGGCGGACCCGGCCCACTGGATGCGGGTGGGCCGCGCCTGCCAGCGCTTCACCCTGGCCGCCACCGCCCGCGGCCTGAAGCACGCCTACGTCAACCAGCCGGTCGAGGTGGAGCGGCTGCGCCCCGAGCTGGCGGCGCTCGCCGGCGAGCCGGGGCGGCGGCCCGACCTCGTCCTGCGGGTCGGCTTCGGGCCGACCCTGCCCTACTCCCCCCGCCGCCCGGTCGCGGCCGTCACCCGACCGTCCGCGGCAGCCAGGTGACGATGTCGGGGAAGATGTAGAGCAGCCAGATGAAGCCCAGCATCACCAGGATATAGGGGATGACGCCGAGCGAGATGTCGCGCAGGGACACGGTGTCGCTCATCCCGCGCAGCACGAACAGCACCAGCCCGACCGGCGGCGTGACCAGCCCGATCTCCACCAGCAGCACCAGGACGACGCCGAACCACACCGGGTCCATGCCGATCGAGACGATGACCGGGAAGGTGACGGCCAGCGTCATCAGCATCATCGCGATCGATTCGATGAAGCAGCCGAGCGCCAGGTAGATGGCGACGATGATCAGCATGACCAGCCACGGCGCCAGGTCGGCGTCGGTCACGAGCTGGACCATCGCCCGCGGCAGGCGCAGGAAGTCGAAGACCCAGCTCATGACCGAGGCGCCGAGGACGATCAGCATGATGAAGGCGGTGACCTTCACCGTCTCCAGCAGGGTCGCGTAGAAGCCCGCCCAGTCGAGCCGGCCGCGCTGCACCGCCATGGCGAGCGCCGCCACCGCGCCGATCGCCCCGGCCTCGGTCGGCGTGGCGATGCCGAGATAGAGCGAGCCCAGCACGGCCGTGATCAGGACCAGGAACGGCAGCACGCCGACCACGGCCTGGAGCTTGCGGCTGAGCGGGAAGGACTCCCCGGCCGGGATCGCGCTCGGCGAGACCAGCCCCCAGACGAAGACGGTGACCATGAAGAGGGCGGCCAGCAGCAGCCCGGGGATGACCCCGGCCAGGAAGAGCTGCGTCACCGGGACCCCGACCACGTTGCCGTAGATGATCATGGCGATGCTGGGCGGGATCAGGATGCCGAGCGTCGCCCCCGCTGCCACCACGCCATAGGTCAGGCGCGGGCTGTAGCCGCGCCGCACCATCTCGGGCGCGGCCACCGAGCCCAGGGTCGCGGCCGTGGCGAGGCTGGAGCCGCAGACGGCCGCGAAGGTGGCCGCGGCGGCGACGCTGGCATGGGCGAGGCCGCCCGGGGTGCGCCCGAACCAGCACACCAGGGCGTCGAACAGGTCCGAGGTGACGCCGCTGCGCACCAGCAGCGCCCCCATCAGCACGAAGCTCGGCACGGCGGTCAGCGTGAAGCTGTTGATGCTGGTCCAGGACCGGTCGGCCAGCACCGGCAGCTGGGTCATCGGCAGCAGGAAGTAGAGGCCGAGCAGGCCGACGAGCCCCATGGCGAAGGCGACGCGCACGCCGATCACCAGCAGGAACAAGAGCGTCAGCCCGAGCAGGCAGCCGAGCCACAGCTGCGAGGTGCCGCGCGAGACGTAGAAGAGCAGCGCCAGCAGGCCGAACAGCAGGACGACCGCGGCTGCGATCCGCAGCCCGCTCCACGCCACCATGCCGACCAGGATGGCCGAGCAGATGGCGACCGTGCCCCAGTCGAAGCGGGTCCCGGGAATGCGCCAGTCGGACCGGCCCATCGCCACCAGGGCCGCGACCAGGACCAGCGCCGCCAGCGGCAGCGTCCAGCGCGCCACCGTCCCCGCAGGTGGGCGCAGCTGGTAGATGTCGCGCAGCAGGGCCGAGGCGAACAGCACCAGGCCGATCGTCATCGGCAGCTGGGGCAGCCATTGCGGGGTGCCGAGCAGGCCCCAGTCCCGCGCGTCATGGACATATTCGAGGAAGGTGAAGCGCGCCGTATGCCAGGCGGCGAACGCGACGAAGATGACGCCCATCCACAGGGTCACCACCTCGAGCCAGGCGCGCCACGCGGGCGACAGGGCGTCCACCAGCACCTCCACCTGGATGTGCGCGTTGGCGCGCTGCGCCGGCGCCATCCCCAGGAAGACGATGGCCACGAACAGGTAGGTGCCGATCTCCGTCACCCAGGTGGTGGGCGCGTTGAAGACGTAGCGGGAGACGACCTCGTAGACGACGATCCCGGTCATCGCCGCCAGGGCCGCGGTGCTGACCAGCCCGGCGAAATCGGACAGCCGGTCGATGCCCCGGGCGATCAGGGAACGGTCCGGCCCGCCCGGGTCGGCATGGGGCAGGGCGACTAGGGCATCGGCCATGGCGGGGCTCTCCGGAACCATCGATCGGGCGCGGGGCGGGGTGGGGCGACCGTTAGCATGGGGCGTTCTTGACACGCAATCCTATCGTCATATTGTATGATCGAATGATGGTTTGCGCGGCGGCCGCGATACCGGCACCGCAGGAACGCGTGGCAATGGGAGGGACGACAATGACGGGCAGGATGACGGGCCAGGGATGGCGCGGCGCAGCGGTGGGGGCCCTGCTGGCCGGCCTGCTGGCCGCACCGGCGGCGCTGGCGCAGAAGATCGACCTCACCATGGGGATCATCGTCTCGCCGGGCGACGCCTATTCGGCGATGACCGCGAGCGTGCCCGAGCGGATCGCCAAGGCGACCAACGGGCGGGTGTCGGTGACGGTCAGCGATTCGCTGGTGGCGCCGGCGCAGATCGCGTCGGCGGTGCGTGACGGGCGGCTGCCGATGTCGGCCGCGCTGCACACCTACCTGGCGGCCGACGAGCCGCGCATGGGCATCTTCAACCTGCCCGACCTGATCAACTCGATCGAGGAGTACCAGAAGGTGCGCAACGCCTTCTGGGCCAAGGACGTCGCCCGGATCTGGGAAGAGAAGTGGGGGGCCATCGTCCTGGCCGAGGGCGCCTGGTGCCCGACCCGCCTGTTCTCCAAGACGCCGATCCACACGGTCGAGGACTTCCGCAACAAGCGCCTGCGCGTCCACAACCCGCAGACGGCCGCCCATATGAACGCGCTCGGCGCCAAGCCGACGCCGATGGCGCCCACCGAGATCATGCCGGCCCTGGAGCGCGGCGTGATCGACGGCGTCTTCATCTCCACCTGCGTCGGCGGCGCCATGGAGTTCTGGCGCGTCGCCCGCAACGTCCAGGACTGGGGCGTCGGCACGATCACCGGCTGGGCCATCCTGATCAACAAGGCGGAATGGGAAGGCATGCCGGCCGACGTGCGCGAGCAGGTCCGCACCGCCATGGCCGGGCTGGAGAAGGACGCGTTCGGCACCTACAACGCCTTCGTCCAGGCGGCCCTCGACAACATGAAGAAGCACGGCATCGAGCCGTGGACGGCGCCCGAGGCCGAGCGCAAGAAGATCAACGCCGCCCAGTACGCCAAGCCGGCCTATGACAGCTGGAACGCGCGCGCCAAGGAAGTGGGCGTCGACGGCCCGGCCTATGTCCGCCGCATCCAGGAGGCCCTCGGCAAGCCGGCCCAGTGATGTCGCGGCCGGCGCCGGCTGGCCGATAGATGCCGGGCCGCGGGGTCTTGCCCCGCGGCCCGTTCCACTTCCGCCGCCGGCCAGGCACACGGGGGGCCAGGCACAAGGGAGGGATGATCGGCCATGCAGGACTTCCGCGTGGAGCGGGTGGCGGCGCCGCTTCGGCACAGCGTGACGGAGAGCATCCGCTACGCGATCGCGATCGGCCGGTTCCGGGCGGGCGAGCGGCTGCCGGAGCGCGGCCTGTGCGAGATGACCGGGGTCAGCCGGACGCTGGTGCGCGAGGCGCTGCGGCAGCTGGAATCGGAGGGGCTGATCCAGGTGCTGCCGCACCGCGGACCGGTGGTGGCGCGGGTGACGGCCGAGCAGGCGCGCGGCATCTACCAGGTGCGCGCCGAGCTGGAGGGGCTGGCCTGCCAGCTGTTCGCGCAATCGGCCTCCGAGGCGCAGCGGCTGGCGCTGCACGCGGCCTTCGAGCGGCTGAAGGCGTCGTTCGACGATGCCGACCCGCTGGCCCGGCTCCGGGCCAAGAACCATTTCTACGACTGCCTGGTGGAGGGCTCGGGCAACGAGGCGCTCGGCATCAGCCTGCGGATGCTGAACGCGCGGGTGATGCTGCTGCGCGCCACCTCCCTGCAGGTGCCGGGCCGCAGCGTCCACAGCATCGCCGAGCTGGGCGACCTGATGGCCGCCCTCGACGCCCGCGACGGCGCCCGCGCCCGCGCCGCTGCCGTCCACCATGTCCGCAAGGCCGCCGAGGCCGCCATCGGCCTGCTGCCCGGCGCGTAGGGCCCTCTCACCCCAGGTATCGCGGCCCCGTCAGGATGTCGCCCGTCCAGCTCCAGACCGCGAGCAACGGCTCGGAGAGGGTGGTCATGACGTGGGACACCTCACCCGGGTGCCAGACGATCGCGCCGGGCGGACGCAGCGCCGCCGCCCCCTGCCCGGCCTGCCAGAGCGCCGTGCCGGAGATCACCAGGTAGGTCTCGACCGCCGGGTGGGCATGGGCCGGATAGATCGTCCCGGGCGCCATCAAGGTGAGGCCGAGTCGGACCTGCTCGCTGCGGCGGAACGCCCGCAGCCCGACCACCTCGCAGAAGGCGATGCGATCGGCCAGGCCCGCGAAGCGCGGATGGTCGGGATAGCCGTAGGTCCAGTGCAGGGCGGGCGCCAGGCCGGCGACCGCCTCGATCAGGCCCCCCTCGCCGCCGGCCCTGCCCTGGGCGATGGCGCGGTCCAGATGGTCGCCGGCCGGCAGGGCGCGCGGCGGCGGTGCCTCGGCCATCGGGGCCGTCACCGGCAGCAGCCGCGCCAGCACCGCGCGCTCGGCGGCAAAGCCCGCGTCCGGCGGCGGCCGGGTCGACACCGCCTCCAGGAACAGGCGCTGGAACGCATCCACATGGGGTTCGAGGGGGCCGCTGCCGGCCATCGCGGTGGTTCCCCGCCGCCCTATCGCGCCAGCTGCTCTTCCAGCAGGGCCAGCGCCGCCCCGGCGAACGTGACCATGTTCGCCATGCGGTCGGCGCTGCCGGTCTCCAGCGTGCGGCTGGCGCGGTGCGGCCCGTCGACCGCCAGGCAGCAATGGCCGGCGGCATCGCCGTAGCGATTGCCGGCGGGGCCGGTCGCGCCGGTCTCGGCCAGGCCCCAGTCCGCGCCCAGGCGCTCGCGCACCGTCCGCGCCAGCAGGCGGGACATCTCCTCGGTCGCCGAGCGGATGCCGGCCATCATCGTCGGGGTCACGCCCAGCAGCCCTTCCCGGGCCGCACCCGTGTAGATGATGCCGCCGCCCAGGAAATAGGCCGAGGCGCCCGGCACCGACAGCAGCATGGCCGAGACCAGCCCGCCCGCCGAGGATTCCGACACGGCCAGGGTCTGCCGCCGCTGGATCAGCAGCCGGGCGACTCGCTCGGCCGCCGCGGTCGGAATGGTCATGGAGCCGGACATCATGCCGCCTTTCCGTCGATCGCCGCCGGCTCGCCGAGCGAGAGCATCAGGCGGTTGGCCCAGTTGAAGAACGCGGCCGCCTGGATGACGTCGGCGATCGCCAGGTCGTCGAGTCCCGCCCGGCGCAGCCGGTCGACATGGGCCGCCCCGAAGGCGGGCGGGGTCTGCGTCAGGGCGACCGATGCCGCGACGATGGCGTTCCAGCGCTCGCCCAGGTCGGCGCCCACCCCCTCGTCGAGGAGGCGCTGCACCGCATCCGCCTGCCCCGAATAGGTCGCGGCCAGCCGGGCATGCACCGAGGCGCAGTAGATGCAGCCGTTGAAGCGCGAGGTGGCGGCCGCGGCCAGCTCGCGTTCCGCCCGCGGCAGGCCGGCGTCGGGATTGTAGAAGATGTCCTTGTCGGCGCGGGTGCGCGCCTGCAGCGCGTCCGGGTCGCGGGCCAGGAGGCGGAAATAGGCCGACTTGGCCCGCGCGGCATCGACCAGCCCGGCCATGTGGCGGTCGGTCAGGTCCTGCTCCGCCATCGGCTCGAGCCAGGGCAGCCAGTCGAGCTGGTCTCGGGTGAAGACGACGGGGACGTCGTGCGGCGGCAGGTCGAGGATGGTGTCGGGCATGGGGGCCTCCCGCGGGTTCAAAGCTGGCCGGCCAGGACGCGCAGGCCGGCAACGACCCGGATCTGGAAGGGCAGGAAGGCCGCGATCTGGGACAGGGTCACGATGTCCGTCGTCGACCAGCCGGCATCGAGCAGCGGCTGCAGGGATGCCGGGTCGGCGTCGCGCGGATGCAGGACCAGCAGGTGCAGGTGGGCGAACGCGGCCGCCAGGCGCGGCCCGAGCCGCTGCGCGACGTCGCCGCCCGGCCGGTAGACCGGCCCCGGCTGGTCCTCGCGGCTGAGCGGCCCGGCCGGGTATCGGCCATAGGGCCCCGTGCCGGCGGCTTCGGTCGTTGCCGCATCGATGGCTTCGATCAGCGCCCCGCCGTCGCCCAGGCGCGACCGATAGAAAGCCGCGACCTCCGCCGCACCGTGCAGCCCGGCGACGAAGACCGCCACGGCGAAGCGTTCGGTGGGCGTGATGCCGGCCGGGTCGGCCGGCTCGAACAGCGCGCGGTAGCTGGCCTCAGACTGGCTGCGCGCCTCCGGCCGGCGCGCCCGGATGGCGTCGAGCGCCGACCCGGGGGCGATCCCGACCAGATGGTCGATGACGTCCGCTGCGTCCCCTGTCCTGTCCGTTCCCGTCACGAGCGTTCCCTTCTCCACTGCGGCTACGCGACCTGGCGCACCCCGGGGACATCGTCCCGGCGCCAGCCGAGCGCCGGCGCCACCACCGCGGCCACCAGCTCGATCGAGCGCAAGGTCAGGTCGTGCGGCGGGTCGACCGAATGCACCTGCACCGCAAGGTCGGTGGCACGCGCCAGCGTGGCATCCGCCTGCAGCGACCGGACGACATCGTCCGGGGTGCCGAAATGCACGTCCGACACCGCCAGATAGTCGGCGATGGAGCCGTCGCCCGGCGACTGTCCGGTGGCCGCCAGGCGCCGGCGCAGCCGCTCGTAGCCGGCCTCGGCGAAGCGCTGCGCATCCCGGCGGTCGTCGGCGGCGAACACGGTGCGGGACGCCAGGATCCGCGGCGCGCACCCGGCCGGCAGCGCCGCCAGGTAGGCGTCGATCATCGGGTCCTGGATCGCCGACAGGGGCAGGCCGGGCGCGTCGGCCGGCCGCGGCTGGCTGCGGGAGAGCAGCAGCCCGTCGCCGGCCGCCCCCGCCCGGCGTGCGCCCTCGACCGAGAAGGTCGCCTGCCAGATACGGTCGGCGAGCCCGGGATCGGCCGGGTAGAGCCGGTCGCCGCCCGGCAGCGCCCGCGCCGTCCAGGCATCGACCAGCCGCTCGCGATGGCGCACGAACAGCGCTCCGCGCTCGGCACTGTCGAGGCCGAACGCCTCGAACGCCGTCAGGTTGCCGCCGGGCCCGATGCCGACCTCCAGCCGGCCGCCCGACATCAGGTCCAGCACGGCCGCGTCCTCGGCGACCCGGATCGGCAGCTCCAGCGGCAGGGTGACGATGCCGGTGCCGAGCCGGATCCGCGTGGTGCGGGCGGCGACATGGGCCAGGAAGACGAAGGGCGCCGGCAGCCCGCCCTCGTCGGCGTGGAAATGATGCTGCGCGACCCAGGCCGAATCATAGCCGAGAGATTCCGCATGCCCGATCTGCTCGGCCGCCATCCGGTAGCGGTCGGCCGGGTCCCCATCGTCGAGCAGGCGGGTGAAGAAGCCGAGGCGCTTCGGCCGGGTGGTCGTCGTCATCTGGCGAGCTTCGCACACCGGCCGGCGTCATGCGAGCCGAAGCCGGCCGGCCGGACGCACGGCGCCGCGCGTTCAGTCCAGCCGCCGCGCCATCGCCTCGTACAGTCGCAGCAGGTCGGGCGGCCCCGTCAGGCGCCCCGCCTCGGCAACGGGCCGGTCGCCGATCCACAGCGACTGGTCGAGCCCGATTCCGTCGGGATGGTTCTCGCCGCCGCCCGGTTCCCACCATGGCAGCCCCATGCCCACCGCGTTGGAGCCGGGCACGCGGATATCCTCGATGAAGTGGCGCCCCGTCAGGCGGGCCGCGGGGTGGAAGCCGAAGGTGAAATGGATGCACTGGCCGAAATCCCCGCGCCCGCCGCTCGCCCGGCGCAGGGAGCGCTCCAGGCTGGGCCGGTCCTCGGCGGCGCCGCCCTCGACCGCGCGGATCCGGCCATCGACCGCGATGGTGATCGGGCGGCGCAGGATCCGGTGGTCCTCGTCGAACAGCGCCTGCAGCACCACCCGGCCCCGGACGGAATCCTGCACCGGGTAGAAGCTCTGCGTGCCCGGCACCGTGTGCAGGCCCGGCGTGCGCGCGACCCGCTCGCGCACCAGCTTCGGCCGGTCGAGGATGCAGGAAAGATCCGTCCCGAGCGGGCAGGCGACGCGCATCGGCCCGCCCGCCGCGTCGGCCACGAACGCCGCGAAGGCGAGGTTGAAATCCATCAGGGCGGCGAAGTCGACGCAGCCGTAGAGGCGCTCGAAGCTGTCGGCGCCGGCGGTGGCAAGGAGGAGATAGCGGCAGCGGTTGCCGGCGATGGCGGCCGAGGTGGCGGCCGAACCGGCGTGGTACGGGAAGCAGAGGTCGAACCAGACATCGGACGCGACGGCCGCGGCCTTCAGGCTGTCGGAGACATAGGGGTCCGACAGGCCGCCCTGGAAGGGCAGCTGCGGGGCCAGCGCGACCAGCGGCCGGGCGCCCGCCCGCACCACGGCGGCGGCAATGGCGTCGATCAGCCGGTGCTCCGTCGCACTGTCCGCGGTGATCAGCACGCTTTCGCCGGGGGCCACGGCGAACTGCCCCTGGACCAGGGTGTCGGCGGCGCGCAGCAGGCGCGCGGGCGTCATGACGGTCATCGCGCCGGCCGCTCCTACAGGGCCAAGGTCAGTTCGGGCCCGCGGGCGCGCGAGACGCACACGGTCATGACGTCGCCCGCCGCCCGGGCGTGGTCGCTGAGGAAATGGTCGCGATGGTCGGGCTCCCCCGCCAGGACCTCGGTCACGCACATGCCGCACACCCCCTCCAGGCAGGAGCAGTCGACCTCCACCCCGTTCTCCAGCAGCACCGAGAGGATGCTGCGCCCGGCCGGCACGGCCAGGGTGCCGCCGCTGAGGCCGAGCCGCACGGTGAGCGCGCGGTCCGCCCCGCCGTCCGTCTCGCCGGCCGAGAAATATTCGAAATGGAGTGCCTCGGCGCCCAAGGCCCGCTCGCCCGCGGCCCGCGCGGCATCCATGAAGGGGGCGGGTCCGCAGACATAGGCATGGGTGCCGCGGCCGCCCTCGGCCGCCAGGATCGCCGCCAGCCGCCCGGGCACCGCGTCTGCATCGAGCCCGAAGTGGCAGGTGGCCCGGCCCGCGAACTCGGCCGACCGCAGCGTGCCGGCGAAGGCGGCACTCCCGGCCGAACGGGCGAAGTAGTGCAGCGCGAAGGGATGGCCGCGCGCCTGGGCGTGGCGCGCCATGCCGAGCAGCGGCGTCACCCCGATGCCGCCCGCCAGCAGCAGCAGCGGCCCCGTCGTCCAGTCGACCGGGAACCCGTCGACCGGTAGCGACGCCAGCACCGTGTCGCCGGCGGCGAGGCGGTGCATGGCGGCGGACCCGCCGCGCGAGGCCGGCTCCAGCTTGACCGCGATGCGGTAGGCGGCAGCATCGTCCGGCCCGTTCACCAGGGAATACTGGCGCATGGGGCCCTCCCCCA
>AP019702.1:0-362500 GCA_006739055.1 Allostella vacuolata | reverse complement strand
GCTGCTCACCCTACGCTCCCCCTGTCGCCCCTGATGTGGCCGCGACGCCCCCCGGCTCCCGCGGTCCAAACGCGAAGGGCCCCCCCGCGCGAACGGGAGGGCCCCTGGATCCTGTCTTCAGCGCCTGGGCCGAAGCCTCAGGGCTGCGGCGCGGCGCCCGGATCGATCGCCACGCCGATTTCCTTGTAGTAGCGCGCCGCACCCGGATGGAACGGCAGGAAGCGGTTGGTCGTCGCGTTCTTGGCCAGGGTGTCGACCGCCGCCGAATGGGTCTGGACCATGCGCGCATTGTTCTCGAGGATCGCCTTGGTGATGGCGTAGGCGAGGTCCTCCGGCAGCGTCTTGTGGGCGATGCCGAAGTTCCACATCGAGAGCGTCTTGTTGTCGACCGTCTGCTGCTTGTAGGTACCGGCCTTGATGGTGAAGGGCGCGACATACGGCGCCTTCGCCATGATCTGCTTGATCTCTTCGTCGGTGTAGCCGAAGAAATTCACCTTCTGGGTGGTGTCGAGCTCGCTGAAGGCCGGGATCGGCAGGCCCGCGCCGAAGGCGAAGGCATCGAGCCGGCCGTCGCCCAGCTGCGAGGCCATGTCGTTGCCCTGGCCGAAGCGGGCGGTGACGTTGATGCCGAGATCCTTGAACCAGCGCGTCATGTAGACGCCGGGCGTGCCCGCGGCCGGGCCGAAGCCGACCGTCTTGCCGTTCAGGTCCTTCATCGACTTGATGTCGCCCGCCCCGCCCTTCTGCAGGGAAACGACGTGGAACGGCGTCTCGTACATCGGGAACAGCGCCCGGATGTCGGTGTGCTTGACGTCCTTGTTGATGACCAGGGTTCCGTTCCAGGCCTCGTAGGCCGGCCCCATGGTCGTCATGCCGACCTCGGCGCGCCGCTGCTGCAGCAGCACCACGTTCTGGTTCGGGCCCTGCGTCTGCATGGTCGAGGTCGGCACCTTGACCACGTCGCTGATGATCGCGGCCACGCCCTGGCCGTAGACGGCGAAGGTGCCGCCCGGCGACGCGGTGGTCAGGGTCAGCGACTTCGGCCAGTTGGGGTTCTGCGCGAAGGCCGTGCCGCTGGCCGCGGCCAGGGCGAGAATCGACAGTGCAATCCGGTTCACAGGCATGTCCTCCTTGTCCGTTGACGGTGCGATCCGGACCGGCGTCAGCTCGTATGGGCGGCGCAACTTGCGGTCGAACGGATCGATTTTGCCATCACTCTTAGCCGCTCGGCCGGATCGCGGCAAGCGCGTGATCCAATCCTGGGCGAGCCGCCCGCCTTGACTTCGGCCCGGCGCTTCGGCGTGATCCGCCCCGCACCCGACCGAAGGAGACAGGATGCCGAAACGCTGGCACGACATGGACCCCGCGACGCTCGCCCTGTTGCGCGCCGGCACGGTGATCCCGGCCCATCCCCTGGCGCTCGACGCCGAACGCCGGCTCGACCGCCGGCACCAGCGCGCCCTGTCGCGCTACTATCTGGCGTCGGGCTCGGGCGGGGTGGCGGTCGGCGTGCATTCGACCCAGTTCGCGATCCGCGAGACGGGCCTCTACGAACCCGTCCTGCGGCTGGCGGCGGAGGCGGCGGCCGGGGCCGGCCGGCCCTTCATCCTGGTGGGCGGCATCGTCGGCCGCACCGAGCAGGCATTGCGCGAGGCGGCGATCGCCCGCGACCTCGGCTACCATGCGGGCCTGCTCGGCCTCGGCGCCTGGCGCGGCACCAGCGAGGACGAGGTCCTGGACCATTGCCGCCGGGTCGCGGCCGAGATCCCGGTCATGGGCTTCTACCTGCAGCCGGCGGCCGGCGGACTCCTGCTGTCGGCCGACTTCTGGCGCCGCTTCGCCGAGATCGAGAACGTCGTCGCCATCAAGATGGCGCCCTTCAACCGCTACCGCACGCTCGATGTCATCCGCGGGGTGGCGACCGCGGGCGCGGAGGATCGCATCACCCTCTATACCGGCAACGACGACCATATCGTGCTGGACCTGCTGACGCCGTTCGTCGTCCGGCGCGGCGGCGAGAGCCTGACCATGCGGATCCGCGGCGGGCTGCTCGGCCATTGGAGCGTGTGGACCAGGCGCGCCGTGGAACAGCTGGCGCGGATCCAGGCCGCCGTCGCCGCCGGCCCGATCCCCGACGACCTGCTGGCCCTCGATTCGATGGTGACCGATGCCAATTCGGCCTTCTTCGACGTCGCCCACGATTTCCGCGGCTGCATCCCCGGCTGCCACGAGGTGCTGCGGCGCCAGGGGCTGATGCAGGGCATCTGGTGCCTCGACCCGGACGAGACCCTGAGCCCCGGCCAGGCGGCCGAGATCGACCGCGTCCTGGCCGCCTACCCCGAACTGAACGACGACGATTTCGTCACCGCCAACCGGGAAGCCTGGCTCGCCGACTGAGCCCGCCTCAGCCGACCGGGCTGTCGTCGTCGAGGATGATCGGGGAATGGCTGATCTGCCGCTTGAGGGCGGCGAAGGCCTCCTCGATCCGCTCGGAGATCTCCTCGTAGGCGGCGCGGTCCTGGCTCATGCCGATATCGGTCAGGATGCGCAGCGTCTCGGGCGCGATGCTGGGATTGAGGCGCAGGAGGCCGCGCAGCGCGCCGTCGCGATAGTCGAAGCCCGCCACCTGGAAGCTGAAGGGCTGGCCGGAGACCAGCAGGTGCGCGACCAGGACCATGAACTCCCGCGCGCTCGGGCAGTCGCGGCTCGGATGCACGACGGTGGCGGTCCGGTCGGTCAGGGCGAGGCGGGTGTTCTCCGACTGGTCCGGCCGGAAGATCGTCAGCGGCACGCCGCTGCGCTCGCAGGCGCGCTGGAGGTGGAGGATGTCGGCGGAGAGGATCCACCGCAGGTCGATGTCCGGGTCGTCGAGCCACATGGCCTTGAAAGAGCACGGTTTTTGACAAAGGGGAAGGCCGGATCGGCGCCGCGTTGGAACGGCCCGGCGCAGCGCCGGACCCGGCCGCCCGGCTACCGGCGGTGGTATCTTCGACGATAGACATTGCCTCGACCAAGCCCGTTTGCCAGATTGCCGGGCTTTTTCATAAGGGTTGGCCCATGACCGATCGCACCGCCTCGCTCCAGGACCTGCCGACCTTCGCCGCGCCGGTGCGGCCGGCCGCCGGCTTCCTGCCCGGGTCCAAGATCGGCGAGGTCGCCATGGTCGGCCGCGGCGACCCCGACGTCATCCCGCTGTGGTTCGGCGAGGGCGACCTGACGACGCCGGACTTCATCAGCGCCGCGGCGACCCGGGCGCTGCAGGATGGCGAGACCTTCTACACCTGGCAGCGCGGCATCCCGCAGCTGCGCCAGGCCATCGCCGACTATACGCAGCGCGTCTACGGCATCGCCTGCGGGCCGGAGCGGATCACCGTTTCCGGGTCCGGCATGCAGGCCATCCTGCTCACCTGCCAGGCGCTGGTCGGGCCGGGCGACAATGCCGTCATCATCGGCCCGATCTGGCCCAACATCGTCTCCTGCGTGGAAATCCAGCAGGGCGAGCCGCGCATGGTCGACCTCGCCTTCGACGGCCAGAGCTGGAGCCTGGACCTCGACCGGCTGTTCGCCCAGGTCGACGACCGCACCCGCCTCATCTTCGTCAACTCGCCCAACAACCCGACCGGCTGGACGATGCCGTCGGAGATGCAGAAGGCGCTGCTCGACTTCTGCCGCAGCCGGCGCATCTGGCTGGTCGCCGACGAGGTCTATGCCCGCCTGGTCTACGACCGGCCGGTCGCCCCCTCCTTCCTGGAGCATGCCGGGCCGGACGACCCGCTGATCGTCGTGCAGAGCTTCTCCAAGCCCTGGGCGATGACCGGCTGGCGGCTCGGCTGGATCACCTCGCCCGACAATTTCGGCGAGCTCCTGGCCAAGCTGACGCAGTTCAACACCTCGGGTTCGCCGGCCTTCCTGCAGCATGGCGCGCTGGCCGCCATCCGCGACGGCGAGGAATTCCTGGCCCAGATGGTGGAGCGCTGCCGGGTCGGGCGAGAGGTGGTGCTGCAGGGCCTGTCGCGCTTCCCCAGGGTGCGCATCGCCCGGCCGGAGGCCGCCTTCTATGCCTTCTTCGGCATCGACGGCATGGGCGACAGCCTGGACTTCGCCAAGCGGCTGGTGCGCGAGGCCAAGGTCGGGATCGCCCCCGGCATCGCCTTCGGCCCGGGCGGCGAGGGTTACCTCAGGCTCTGCTTCGCCAGCGCGCCGGAGCGGCTGCACAAGGCGATGGACCGGATGGCGCCGCTGCTGGCCTGAGCATCCGGCCAGCCCGATGCGGGCGGGGCCGGCGCGTCACGAATCGAAGCGCAGTTCCAGACGGGTGGCCCCGTCCTCCGTGCGGGTGCGGCAGCTGTCGGCCAGCCCGGTCACGATGTGCGCGGTCATCCGCAAGAGCGCGTCGTCGTCCTCCAGCAGCTGTTCCGGGGTCGGCCGGGCGGCCCCGATCGGCAGGGCCTCGCCCTCGTAGGTGATGATCACGTCGAGGTGGAGGTCGTCGTAGCGCAGCGCGACCGCCACCTTCGGCTGCCGCAGGATGCCGGAATCGAACAGCGTCTCGACCGCCTGCATGGTCCCGAGCTGGGCATGGTCGACCAGCGCCCGCCGCAGCCCCCATTGCTGGCCCTTGCGCTCGAAGAAGTCGCGCAGGCGGACGGGCAGCGGGTCGCCCGCCGCCAGCTCCAGCCGCTCCTGCTCGGATATGCCGATGCGGAAGAGGAGATTGAGCCCGACCGCCACGGCCGAGCCGAGGAACAGCGGCGAGGCCATCACCGGCTTGATCCAGTCGGGCGCGGCGGCCGCCAGCTCCGGGCGCAGCAGCGCCGCCAGGCCGACGATGACCGACAGCCCGACCATGAAGATGCGCCGGGTGTTGAGCATGCGCGAGAAGATCAGCTCCATGCCGGCCGCGATCATGAAGGCGGCGGCGTTGAGCACGATGGCGCCCACCACCGGGTCGGGCAGGATCGCCAGGAACATGGCGATCTTCGGCACGAAGGCGCAGGCGATGCCGAGCAGGCCGGTCAGCACCCCGATCCGCCAGGCGACGGCGCCGCTGGTGAACGACAGGCCGACGCTGGACGAGGAGATGCCGGCCGGGTAGCCGCCCAGCAGGCCGACCAGCACGTTGCCGGCGCCGACCGCGCGGATCGCCCGCTCCGCCGTGTCCACGTCGGTGCGCTGCCAGTCGGCATCGGCCAGCTTCTGGGCGCTGACATGGGCGCCCAGCGCGTCCAGCGTGTGGACGCAGGCGATCAGCAGCACCAGGGGCAGCAGGCTCCAGCTGAAGATCCAGCCGTCGAAGTCGATGCGCGGAAAGGCGAAGGCGGGTGTCTCGGCCAGGCGGCGGAGGTCGCTCGGCTGGAACAGGCCGAACGCGGCCGAGAGACCGATCCCGACCGCCGCCCCGATCATCAGGCTGAACAGGCGCAGCGGCCCGCGGCCATAGACGGCGGTGCCGACGATGGTGGCGAGCGTGATGCCGGCCACCAGCGGCACCGTGCCCTCGCCGCTGCTCCCGCCGCCCTCCAGGCAGCGCGCGAGCGCGCCCGGGACCAGCGACACGCCGAGCAGGACGACGACGATGCCGATCACCTCCGGCGGGAAGCCGCGGCGCAGCCAGCGCAGGCAGCGCGCCAGCACCAGCTGGCTGAGGCCGGCCAGCACGACCAGCGGTGCCAGCGCGGCCAGCCCGCCGAACGGCAGCGTCTGCAGCGCGAGCGGCAGGAAGATCGGCGACGGCTGGTGGACATGCAGGTGGCCGCTGCCCCAGGGCGCCGGCAGGGACTGCACGACGGTGCCGATCCCGACCGCCAGGATCGCCATGGTGAGGAACGGCAGCTCGGCATTGTCGCTGAGGCCCAGGCCCCGGCCGACCATGACCGGATAGACCAGGAACATCAGCAGCAGGATCAGGTGCTGGAGCGCCAGGCCGGCCAGGCGGTGCACGGGCAGGCGATCGTTGCGGCCATAGACCAGAAGTTGGGATCTGCGCTCCATGCGGGCCGGGCTGTTCCTTGGTCGTTGGTGGCGCCCTGGCTCCTGCCGCGCGCTTCGATCATGGTCGCAGAGAGGCAAACTCTAGGCCGCAACCGCCTCCTTCATCAACCAGTCGCGGAATGCGCGAACCTTCTCTCGCCCGGTGTGCGATGGCGGGCAGACGATATAATAGGCAAGGTCGCTGGCCAGATCGATGCGGAACGGCCGCACCAGGCGCCCGGCTTTCAGGTCCTCCTGCGCCAGCGCGCTCCGCGCGAGCGCGATCCCCTGCCCCTCCACCGCCGCCTGCACGACCATGCTCGAGTCGCTGAAGCGCGGACCGCGCCGCCAGTCGACCCCGCTGACGCCGGCCGCCTGCAGCCACATCCGCCAGTCATGCTCGAAATCGTCGTGCAGCAGCGTGTGATGGCGCAGGTCGTCGGGTTCCACCAGGCGGACCGGGCCGGCCAGCAGGCGCGGGCTGCACACCGGGTACAGCTCCTCGCTCATCAGCCGCTCGCAGACGAGGTCCGGCCAGTGGCCGCGGCCGGCCCGGATCGCCACGTCCACCCCGTCGTCGAAGCGGGTGAGGCGGGTGTCGGCGGCGATCCGCACCTCGATGTCGGGATGCTGCGCCTGGAAGCGGCCGAGGCGCGGCACCAGCCACTTGGCGGCGAAGGACGGCACCACCGTCACCGTCAGGGGGCCGCCGCCGTCGTTGCGCCGGGCGCGGGCGACGCCCCCCTCGATCCGGTCGAAGGCATCGCGGATCGTCTCCAGCAGCTCGCGCCCGCTGTCGGTCAGCGCCAGCCGCCGCGGCAGGCGCTGGAAGAGAAGCACGCCCAGCCATTCCTCCAGGCTCTTCACCTGGTGGCTGATCGCCGCCTGGGTCACCGCCAGCTCGTCCGCGGCGCGGGTGAAGCTGAGCAGCCGGGCAGCGGCCTCGAACGCGCGCAGCGCGTTGAGCGGGGGCAGGTCACGGCGCATCGTATGGATTAGCCCAATTGATCGATGACATGAGAATTCATCGTTTGTTCTTCCGCAAAGACGGGCCTATTTCAAGGGTCATGACGGATGTAGGAACGCTCCGGGCCAAACCCAACTTATCCTGATCCCTCGCGGGCCACCTCCGCGGGGGTGGATGGGGCGGGTCGTCCGGCGAGTGTCCCGACGACGTCCGAGACGCGATGGAGTACCCCGACTATGGCTTCCCCTTCCCTGAGCCCCGCCCGCCACCCTGGCGCCCTCCCCGCCGCCGGCAGCCTCGATATCCGTCCGGGAAGCCTGCTGGTGCGCGCCTTCGGTGCCCTGCTGGACTGGAACGACCGCTATCGCCAGCGCGTCCACCTGGGGCAGATGGACGACCGCATGCTCCGCGACATCGGCCTGAGCCGGGCCGACGCGCTGGGCGAGCATGAAAAGCCCTTCTGGCGCGGCTGAGCCCCCCGTTCCCAAGGCCGCCCCAGGAACGGCCGGATGGCCCCCCATCCGGCCGTTCGCGCGTCTAGGCCGCCGCGGCCCCGAATCCGGCCAGCAGCATCCGGTTGACGCCGTTGAGCGCCGCATAGGTCGCGTCGAAAGCGGCCGCGAAGGCCGCGTCGGAGAGGCGCCGATCGACCGTCGTCCGCAGGTCGGCACCGATCTCCCCCACCGTGCGCCGGCCGTCGACCCGGGCCACGATCGGCCCGGCCAGCGCGGGCATCGGCAGGGACAGGGGCACCCCGTCGAAGCGCACCGTCAGCGGCACGCCGGGCTTCAGCGCCCGCGCCAGCAGGGCCGGGTCGAGGTCGCGGATCGCCGGGATCGCCCGGTCGGACGGAACCGCCGCCGCCTGCCGCCCCCGGCCGTGCGGGACGGCATAGGCGATATGCACCTTCATGCCGCAGGACAGGAGTTCGGCCGCCGCCATCCGCTCGACATCCGGCAGCTCGCCCAGGCGCCGCCGCACCGACGGGTCCGTCACCCAGGTCTCCGGCCGGTAGCGGATCGGCTCGATGAAGGAGACGAGATCCAGGTCGGCCGCCGCCAGCAGGTCGAGGACGCCCGGCACGCGATAGGCCCGGTCGCGCGCATGCAGCAGCAGGTCGAACAGCCCGGCGTCGCTCGACAGATGGTCGCCGAGCAGGGGGTTGCGGCGGAACAGGTTGGTTTCGGGCAGGGCGCGCACGACCCGCCGCGCCATCGCCACCCGGTCGGCGGCCGGCTGGTCGTCCGGCGCCAGCCGGCGCAGCAGGTCCTGCATCTCGTAGACACCGGACCGGCCGAGTTCGCCATAGACCATGATGCCGATGCCGCCGTCCGGCTCCAGCACCTGGGCCAGGGCACGCAGCCCCGCCTCCGGCGCCTCCAGGTGGTGCAGGACGCCGCAGCAGTCGACATAGTCGAACCGCCCGAGCGCGCCGGCATCGAGGAGCGAGCCGGTGACGAAGCGCATGTTGGCCAGGCCGCGGACGCGCGCCCGCGCTTCGGCCACCGCCCGGGATGCCGTGGACAGGTCGAGATGGACGACCTCCGCCGGGCAGCCGCGGTCCGCCAGCTGCTGCGCCAGCATGACCGCCCCGTCGCCGGTGCCCCCGCCCGCGAACAGCGCCCGGAACGGCCGCGACCAGTCCCGCCGGCCGGCGAAGACGTAGTGCCCGATCTCCAGCAGGTGGCTGGGCGACCCGGTGATGAGCCGCCGCGCCTCGTCCTTCGGGTCCCGGGCCGGATAGGGATAGGCCTCGTACTGCGCCTGGACCGGGTCGCTCATGGCACGGGGGCGGGCATCAGACGAAGGTGACCGCCTCGGCTTCGCTCCGGCCGGTGGTCAGGACGACCTTGCCGGTCGATTGCCGGTTGCGCAGCAGGGCGATGCCGTCGGCCGCATCGGCCAGGTCGAGCCGGTGCGAGACATGGGGCTTCAGCTTGCCCTCGGCATACCAGCCGAACAGGGTCGACAGGCTGTCGCGCACCACCTGCGGGTCGCGCTGGCGATAGGCGCCCCAGAACAGGCCGATGACCGAGATGTTCTTGACCAGCAGCAGGTTCGCCGGCGCCTGGGGGATCCGCCCGGAGGCGAAGCCGATCACCAGCAGCCGCCCTTCCCAGGCAATGCAGCGCAGCGAGGCGTCGAACACGTCGCCGCCGACCGGGTCGTAGATCACGTCGGCGCCGCGGCCGTCGGTGATCTCGCGCACGCGCTGGCGCAGGTCCTCGTGGCTGTAGTCGATCAGGTGCTCGGCCCCGTGCAGGGCGGCCACCGCCAGCTTCTCCGGGCTCGAGGCCGAGGCGATCACGGTCGCCCCCATCGCGCGGCCGATCTCGACCGCCGTCAGGCCGGCCCCGCCCGCCGCGCCGTGCACGAGCAGCGTCTCGCCCGGCTGCAGGCGGGCGCGCCGATCGAGCCCGACATGCGAGGTGCCGTAGGCGACGGGGAAGGCGGCGGCCGTCACCAGGTCCATGCCGTCCGGCACCCGGAACAGTCGATCCTCCGGCGCCGCCAGCATGTCCGCATAGGCGCCGGTATCGACCAGCGCCACCACCCGGTCGCCGGGCGCCACCCGGGTCACGCCCTTGCCGCAGGCCTCGACGACCCCGGCGGCTTCCAGCCCGGGGATGAAGGGCAAGGCCGGCTTCTCCTGGTACTGGCCCAGCACCATCAGCCCGTCAGCGAAGTTGATGCCGACCGCATGGACGGCGACCAGCACCTCGCCCGGGCCGGGCTCGGGCGTGGGCACCTCGTCGACCGACAGGTTGGCGAGGTCGCCATAGGCGTGGCAGCGGACGGCGCGCATGATGGTCCTCCCGATGTTCAGAATGGACCCGGTGCCGGCCGGACGACGCCGACATGGCGGCCGGCGACGTTGCGGATCGGCACTTCCAGGAAATCGGCCAGTTCCTGCTCCTGGCCGGGCGTGAAGGCGCCGAGCCGGCGCAGCGCGGCCGCCATCGCCACCTCGGCGGCGCGGCCGGCCCCGTCGTCGATCTTGATCGCCACGCCCAGGCCGCGGCCGACCAGGACCGCGCAATAGACGCCCTCGGCACCGCTCTTCAGCCGCACCGACTGGCCCGCCACCTCCATGACCCGGGTGACGAAGTTGCCGTGGCCGCTGACCATCACCGGCTCGGCCGCCATCGCCTTCAGGATGCGCCCCGCGGCCGATGCGCGTTCCGGCGCCAGCCCGGCGGTGTCGTCCAGCCGGGCGAAGGCCCGCGCCAGCGCGCGCAGCGGCACCCCGAAGACCGGGATCCCGCAGCCGTCGGCGCCGCGGCCGGTGCCCGCCAGGGATTCGCCCCCCATCTCCTCGATGATCCGGAAGAGCTTCTGCTGCAACGGATGCTCGGCGCGGATATAGCCCGGGATCGGCAGCCCGAGGTGAAGGGCCGCGGTGACGAAGCCCGAATGCTTGCCCGAGCAGTTGTTGTGCAGCGTCGTCGCCTGCCCGTCGGCCCGCAGCAGGGCCTCCATCGTCCTGGGGTCGTAGGGCAGGTGGGCCCCGCATTCGAGATCGGCCGGCGACAGGCCGACCCGGTCGAGCCACTTCGCCACCGCCTCGGTATGGACCGTCTCACCACGATGCGACGCGCAGGCGAGCGCCAGTTCCCGGTCGCCCAGGCCGAAGCGGTCGGCGGCGCCGGATTCCACCAGCAGCAGCGCCTGCAGCGGCTTGATGGCCGAACGGGGATAGACCGCCTGGGCGACATCGCCCACCCCGTGCACCACCCGACCGGTCGCATCGACCACCGCGATCGAGCCGCGATGCCGGCTTTCCACGACGGTGCCGCGCGTCACCTCGACCAGGACGGGATTGGCCACGCGATCACGGTTCGGGTCGGCCGCGGCGGCAACGGATGCGGGAAGCGGGGCGTCGTTCATGGTTCCTGGGCCTCGGGCCGGGGCTGATGCCGGGGACCTTGCCTCGCCGGGCCGGGCGGAGGCAAGCCGCCTCGAATGGTGCGCTGCAACCACGGCGCGGGATCGGACGTTGTCGCCTCTGGATCCGTCCTGCCGCGGCGGACCGAGGCGCAGCCCGGACCGGTGCCGCGCCCTGCAGCGGCTTCGTGGAGGCTACGGTCATGGCGAAGTCGTTGGCGCCCCCGGCGGGAGAGGAAGAACGCCGCCTGGTCATGCTGCGGTTCTGGGAGGCGGCACTGGGCTTCTGGCGCGGGCCGGGCGCCTTCGCCGCCTGGGCGCTGACGATCGGCCTGGTCGCCGTCGTCCTGGTCCAGATCGCGGTGCAGTACCAGATCACCGTCTGGAACCGGGAGTTCTTCGACGCGCTGGAGCGCCGCGACGGCAGCACGGTGTGGGCGCAGTGCCTGCTGCTGGCGGGCCTGGCCGCGGCCTCGGTCGCGCTGGCGGTGGTCGGCGTGGGCGGGCGCTTCGTCACCCACATCCGCTGGCGCCGCTACCTGTCGAGCGGCCTGCTCGACCACTGGTTCTGGAACGGCCGCTACTACCGGCTCAACCTGATGGCCGGCGACCACGACAACCCGGAACTGCGCATCGCCGACGATGCGCGGGTGGCGACCGATGCCCCGGTCGACTTCGCGGTCGGGCTGCTGTCGGCGGCCGTCGGGGCCATCACCTTCATCACCGTGCTGTGGCGGGTGGGCGGCGGCATCGGCATAGGCGGCTACGAGATCCCGGGCTACCTCGTCATCGCCGCCATCGTCTATTCCAGCCTGACCACCGGGGCGATGCTGGTGGTGGGCCGCCGCTTCGTGCGGGTGGCCGAGCGGAAGAATTCCGCCGAGGCCGATTTCCGCTACTTCGCGGTCCGCCTGCGCGAGAACGGCGAGAGCATCGCGCTGCTCGGCGGCGAGGCGGAGGAGCGCGAAGCGCTCGGCCGCCGCCTCGACCGGATCCGCGGCGCATGGCTGGCGCTGGCCGGGCAGTACATGCGCACGACCTCCATCTCGCAGAGCAACACCCTGCTCGCGCCGACCGTGCCGCTGCTGCTGTGCGCGCCCAAGTACCTGTCGGGCGCCATGTCGCTCGGCGACGTGATGCAGGCGGCGACCGCCTTCGTCGCCGTCCAGGCCGCCTTCAACTGGCTGGTCGACAACTATCCGCGCCTGGCCGACTGGAAGGCATCGGCGATGCGGGTCGGCTCGCTGCTGCGCTCGCTGGACGTGCTGGAGCATGCCGAGGCGCCGGGCACCCTGGGGCAGATCGTGCATACCGAGGATGACGGGCCGGCCCTGCATCTGTGCGACGTGTCGGTGACGCTCGACAACGGCACCGGGGTGGTGGCCGAGACCGACTTCGGCATCGACCGCGGCGAACGCGTGCTGGTGGTCGGCGAATCCGGCAGCGGCAAGAGCACGCTCCTGCGGGCGATCGCCGGCCTGTGGCCGTGGGGCGGTGGCGAGGTCCGGCTGCGGCGCGGGGCCCGCATCTTCTTCATGCCGCAACGGCCCTACCTGCCGATCGGTACCTTGAAGCGCATCACCGCATACCCCCAGGCGCCCGACGCCGTCGACGACGCGGCGGTGCGGGCGGCGCTCGAGCTGGCCGAACTCGGGCACCTGACCGACCGGCTCGGCGAGGAGGACGACTGGCACCGCATCCTGTCGGGCGGCGAGCAGCAGCGCATCGCCTTTGCCCGCATGTTCCTGCTGAAACCCGACATCGTCATCATGGACGAGGCGACATCGGCGCTCGACACCCGCTCCCAGGACATGATGCTGCGGCGGATGATCGAGCAGCTGCCGGAAAGCGCCGTCATCAGCGTCGGCCATCGCAGCGAGCTGGAGCAGTTCCACGATCGCCGCCTGACCCTGGCCCGCCACCCGGACGGCGCCAAGCTGGTGCGCGACGAGGCGCTTTCCGCGCGGCGTTCGACCGGCAGTTGGCTTGCCCGCCGCTTGTCCGACCCACGATCGAAGACGCTTCGCTCCCCGCGAGCCAACAGGGCGTCGACGTGACCGGATCATGAATTTTGTCGGTCATACTGGTTACCGTTTCACGTCTGCGACGTTACGATTCCGGACCGTCCGCTTCCGGAGTCTGAAACGGGATGCTCGCTTCCCTGCAGCGGCGCCTCGCCTTGGCCGGCCGGCCGAGCGAGGAGATCGCCCCTTCCCGCCCCTATCTCATGCGGCACGTGCTGGTGCCGGTGGCCATGCTCCTGGCGCTGCTGCTGGCCGGTGCCGCGGCGGCCCCCGTTCCGGGCGCCTACGCGCTGTTGATCGCCAGCGAGCAGGGGGTCGTCGAGAATGCCACCGCCCTGCTGGCACTGGCCGGCCTGGTCCCCGCGCTGGGACTGATCCGCGATCGCCGCTCCCTGCCGAGCCGATGGATCGTGCCTTGGATCGCGTGCTTCATGCTGGGCCTGCTCTTCATCGCCGGCGAGGAGATCAGCTGGGGGCAGCAGTGGTTTCGCTGGGACACGCCGGAATGGATCGGCGCGGTCAACACCCAGAACGAGACCAACCTGCACAACTACGCGCAATGGACCGAGGACCTGCCGAAGACCGTCCTCAGCCTGGCGATCCTGCTGACCGGGATCCTGTGGCCGATCTGGGTCGCGGCCGGGGGCCCGAGCGGCTGGATCGCACGATCGTCGCTGCATTGGATCTGGCCCTCGGCGGCGCTGTGGCCGAGCGCGGTTATCGCGTTCGGATTGCGCATCGCCGAGCGGGTGGTCGCCAACCTGCCCGGTGCCGACAGCGGCGCGCCGCTGTTCCGCAGCCTGCGGGAGGGGCTGGAGCTGTTCCTGATCCTGTTCGTCGTCGCCTACCTGGTCGACCTCCGGGCCCGCTACCGCCGCCGCGCCGCCCATGCGCGCGCCCATGCCGGCATGACCGGCATGGCCTACGCGCGGTCGAGCCGCCGCTAGACGGCGCGGCCTAGAGCAGGCTGCCCTGCGTCGGTGTCGCCGGCCGCGGCGCGGCCTTGCCTTCCGCCTGGACGGCGAGCTCGCCGTCGGCGAAGCGCAGCGACAGGTGCTGGCCCGGCCGGGTGGCGGCGCGCCGCGTGACCGGGTGTCCGGCCGCGTCTCGGACCAGCACGAAGCCACGCTCCAGCGCGCGCTCGTAGGACAGGCCGTCCAGGAGCTGGCCGCGCAGGGCCAGGAGCTGGCTCGCCCGCTCCAGCCGGGCGTCGGCGGCCGTGCGCAGGCGCTCGCCCTGCTGGGCGGCCTCGCGGCGGCCGAGCCGGACCGCCTCGCGCAGGGAACGGTCGTCGAGCCGGGCCGCGGCCCGCTCGAACACCACGCCATGGGCGCGCACGGCATGGGTGGCCGCGCGCGCCAGCCGGTCGGCCAGATTCAAGGTCCGGGTCGCCGCCTCGCGCACCACCTCGCGCGGGTGCCGCAGCCGCCCGGCCAGGGCGTCGAGCCGCTGGGCGCGGTCCGGCACCAGCTTGGCGGCGGCATTGGCCAGGCGCTCGGTGCGGTCGTCCAGGAACTGCTCCTTGGTCCGCAGGAGCGAAGCCGGGTCGGGCAGGCCGCGGCCCAGCCCTTCCACTTCGGCCCGGGAATGGCGCAGCCGCGCCGACAGGGCCGACCAGGCCCGCCCGCCGACCTCACCCACCCGCTGGATCAGGTCGCCGCGCACCGGCACCGCCAGCTCGGCCGCCGCCGTCGGGGTCGGCGCGCGGACGTCGGCGGCGAAGTCGATCAGCGTCGTGTCGGTCTCGTGCCCGACCGCGGAGATGAGCGGGATCCGCGATTCCGCCGCGGCCCGGACCACGACCTCCTCGTTGAAGGCCCACAGGTCCTCCAGGCTGCCGCCGCCACGGGCGACGATCAGCACGTCCGGGCGCGGCACCGGCCCGTCCGGCGGGATCGCGTTGAAGCCGCGGATGGCGGCGGCCACCTGGGCGGCCGCCGTCTCGCCCTGGACCGCCACCGGCCAGACCAGGACATGACGCGGAAAGCGATCCGACAGCCGGTGCAGGATGTCGCGGATGACCGCCCCGGTCGGCGAGGTGACGACGCCGATGACCTGCGGCAGGAACGGCAGCCGCCGCTTGCGCTCCGGGTCGAACAGCCCCTCGGCCAGGAGCTTCCGGCGGCGATCCTCCAGCAGCTTCAGCAGGGCGCCCTCGCCGGCCAGCTCCAGCGATTCGACGACGATCTGGTACTTGGAGCGGCCGGGATAGGTGGTGAGCCGGCCGGTCGCCACCACCTCCATGCCGTCCTCCGGCCGGATCGACAGCCGCCCGGCCTGGCCGCGCCAGCACACGGCGTCGATCAGCGCGTCGGCGTCCTTCAGCGCGAAATAGAGATGGCCCGAGCTGTGGCGCTTGAAGCCGCTGATCTCGCCGCGGACGCGGACATAGCTGAACTGCTCCTCGATGCTGCGCTTCAGCTGGTGCGACAGCTCACTGACGGAGAGTTCGGGAAGGTTCGTGCGGGGGGCGTTCTCGCTCATGCCCGCCATGCTACAAGAGCGGCCTCCAACCAGCCACCATGCGCGAAGGACACGTCGGACCATGCGCCTCCTTGTCGTCGGATCGGGCGGACGCGAGCACGCCCTGTGCTGGGCGATCGCCGCCTCGCCCCTGTGCGAGGCGCTCTATTGCGCGCCCGGCAATGCCGGGATCGCCGAGGTCGCCACCTGCCTGCCGGTCGACCTGGAGGACCTGGACGCGATCGTCGCCCTGGCCGTGGCCCGGCACATCGACTTCGTCGTGGTCGGGCCGGAGGCGCCGCTCGTGGCCGGCCTCGTCGACCGCCTGGCGGCCGCCGGCATCAAGGCCTTCGGGCCGAGCAAGGCCGCGGCCGCGCTCGAGGGCTCCAAGGCCTTCATGAAGGATTTCTGCGCCCGCCACGCCATCCCGACGGCCGCCTATGCGCGCTTCACAGACCCCGAGGCGGCCCGCGCCCATGTTCGGGCGAAGGGCGCGCCGATCGTCGTCAAGACCGACGGGCTGGCGGCCGGCAAGGGGGTAACGGTCGCCGCCACCGTCGAGGAGGCGATCGCGGCGATCGACGCCGCCATGGTCGGCGGGGCCTTCGGCGACGCCGGCCGCGAGTTGGTGATCGAGGAGTTCCTGGAGGGCCAGGAAGTGAGCTTCTTCGCGCTCTGCGACGGCCGCAACATCGTGCCGTTCGGCGCCGCCCAGGACCACAAGCCGGTCGGCGACGGCGACACCGGCCCCAACACCGGCGGCATGGGCGCCTATTCGCCGACGCCCGCGTTCGACGCCGCGGCCGAGCGCCGGGTCATGGACGAGATCGTCCGCCCGACCATCGCCGGCATGGCGGCCGAGGGCCGGCCCTTCAAGGGCATCCTCTTCGTCGGCCTGATGATGACGGCGGGCGGGCCGAAGCTGGTCGAGTTCAACGTCCGCTTCGGCGACCCCGAATGCGAGGTGCTGATGCGCCGCCTGATGTCGGACCTGGTGCCGGCGCTGCTGGCGTCGGCCGACGGCGTGCTCGACGGGTTCGACCTGCGCTGGTACCCGGAGACGGCGCTGGCTGTCGTCATGGCGACCCGCGGCTATCCCGGCCGCTACCCGAAGGGCACCCCGATCGCCGGCCTGGAGGCCGCGGCCGCGCTGGACGAGGTGATCGTCTTCCACGCGGCCACCCGCCGCGACGGCGACCGGATCCTGTCGGACGGCGGCCGCGTGCTGGCCGTGACCGCGATCGGCGCCGACGCGGCCGAGGCCCAGGCCCGCGCCTATGCCGGGGTCGACGCGATCGACTGGCCGGACGGCTTCTGCCGCCGCGACATCGGCTGGCGGGCGGTGGGGCGGTAGCCCCGCCGGAGCCCCCTACAGCATCGCCTCGATCACCCGGTCGGGCGGGCGGTGGCCGTCGACGAAGGTCTTCACGTTGACGATCACCTTCTCGCCCATGGCGATCCGGCCCTCCAGCGTGGCCGAGCCCATGTGCGGCAGCAGGACGACGTTGTCGAGCCGCAGCAGGCGCGGATTGACCGCCGGCTCGTGCTCGAACACGTCGAGGCCGGCGCCGGCGATCTCGCGCGCCGCCAGCATGCGGGCGAGCGCCGCCTCGTCGATCACCTCGCCGCGGGCGGTGTTGACCAGGAACGCGTGCGGCTGGATCAGCTTGAGACGGCGGGCCGACAGCAGGTGGTAGGTGGCCGGCGTGTGCGGGCAGTTGACCGAGAGCACGTCCATGCGCGCCAGCATCTGGTCCAGGCTCTCCCACCAGGTCGCCTCCAGCTCCGCCTCGATGTCGGGATGGACGCGGCGGCGGTTGTGGTAGTGGATCGACAGGCCGAAGCCGCGGGCGCGCCGCGCCAGGGCCTGGCCGATCCGCCCCATGCCGACGATGCCGAGGCGCCGGCCGCCGAGCCGCCGGCCCAGCATGAAGGTCGGCCCCCAGCCCTGCCACTTGCCCGACCGGACCATGCGCTCGCCCTCGGTCAGCCGGCGGGCGACCGCCAGGATCAGGGCCATCGCCATGTCGGCCGTATCCTCGGTCAGGACCCCCGGCGTGTTGGTGACGGTGATGCCGCGGGCGCGGGCGGCCTGCAGGTCGATATGGTCGACGCCGGTGCCGAACGAGGCGATGAGGCGCAGCTGCGGGCCGGCCGCCGCGATCACGGCCGCGTCGATGCGGTCGGTCACGGTCGGCACCAGCACGTCGGCATGGGCGACCGCGGCGGCCAGCGCCGCCTCGTCCATCGGCTGGTCGTCGACATTGAGGCGCGCGTCGAACAGCTCCATCATCCGCGTCTCGACCATGTCGGGCAGCTTGCGGGTGACGACGACGGTGGGCTTCTTCGCGCGGGCGGACATGGACGCTCTCTTCCCAGGACCGCGGCCGCTTGGCAAGGGCCTGCGCGCGGCCGGAAATCGGCTGCCGGCGCTTCACGCGGGCTAGGGACGGGACGGCCGGTTCAGCTACCTTGACCCGATTCGGCCGCGGAGGCTAACGCATCGAGATGGCATCAGGCGGCATCGGCAGGCCCGGCAGCAGGGCCCGGACGGCAATCGCGGCGGCGGTCGGCGGAGCTTTGCTCGCTATCGCCCTGGCGCCGGTCGCGCGCGCCGCGGACGACACCAGCCTGCCGATCCCGCGCTTCGTCACGCTGCGCTCCGAGGAAGCCAATGCGCGGACGGGACCCGGCACCCAGTACCCGATCGAGTGGCGCTTCACCCGCCGCGGCATGCCGGTCGAGGTCACCGCGCAGTTCAGCCAGTGGCGCAAGATCCGCGACTGGGACGGCGCCGAGGGCTGGGTCCACCAGAGCCTGCTGTCGGGCCGGCGCGCGGTGGTCGTGACCGGCATTCCACGCACGCTGCGGCGCCGCGCGGCCGACGACGCATCGCCGGTCGCCCAGGCGGAGCCTGGGGTGATCGGCCGCCTGCTGGAATGCGATCCCGGCTGGTGCCGGCTCGAGATTCAGGGCTATCGCGGCTGGCTGAAGCGGACCGAGTTCTGGGGCGTCTACCCCGGCGAACGGATCGAGTAGCCGGGACCCACCCCCCTATTCCGGCCGCAGCATCCCGCCGACGGTGTCGAGGAAGGCGCGGATGACCCGCCCGTCGGCGCGCTCCCGCAGAATGACGACGTGGGCATAGGTGAAGATCTGCGCGTCGGCGATGGGGACGGCGCGCAGCACCGGATCCGCCACGAACTCGGCCGCCGACACGTAGCCGATGCCGAGGCCATGGATGACGGCCTCGCGGATCGCCTCGCGGCTGCCGATCTCCATGACGATGCGGGGCGCCACGCCGGCCGCGCCGATCGCCTCCTCGAAGGCGCGGCGCGTGGTCGACCCCTTCTCGCGCACGATCATGCGCTCGCCCTGGAGGTCGGCCAGCGCGATCGCATCCCGCGCGGCGAAGGGATGGTCGGTGCGGGTGAAGACGACGACCGGATGGCGGCGGTAGGGCACCGCCAGCAACCCCGGATCCTCGTCGATATGGGCCAGCACCGCCACGTCGGTGCGATAGTCGCGCAGGTCCTGGAGCGCGCGGGTCGAGTTGCCGAGCGCTACGCTGAGCTCCACGCCCGGATAGCGCCGGCCGAAGGCGGCCAGCATCTCGGTCACGTGATAGGGCCCGACCGCGCCGACCCGCAGCACGCCGCGGCGCAGCTCGCGCGACTGCTGCAGGAACTCCAGCGCCTCGCGCTCCTCCGCGAACATGCGGGTGGTGATGGCGAGCAGGTCGCGCCCGGCCGGCGTCAGCTCCACCCGGCGGTTGCGGCGATGGAACAGCCGCACGTCGAACTCCGCCTCCAGGGCGCCGATCTGCGCGGTCAGCGTCGGCTGGCTGACGCCGAGCTGCTCGGCGGCGGCGGTGAAGCCGCCCGCCTGCGCGACCGCCTGAAAGGATCGCAGCCCCGTGTAACGCATAGGTAATTTCTATCGATTGCCATGTAAAAATCAATTGGTGCGAATATCCGCGATCGCGCGAACCTTCGAACGACGCGGGGCCAGGGGACAAGCCCGCCGGTCGGGGAGGAACGATTGAGCTGGGCCTACCAGAATCCCGTGCGCGTGCAGTTCGGCGTCGGCGCCCTCGACCAGGTGGCGCCCGCGATCGCCGGGCGGCCATGGGCGCTCGTCACCTATGACATGGACCTCTTCCGCGCCCTCGGCCAGCGCATCGCCCGCCAGGCGGGCCCACCGGTCACGATCGTCGACGACATCCAGGCCAACCCGGATTTCGCCGACCTGGGCGGGGTCTGCCGCCGCTTCGCCGCCGCCGGCCGGACCGGCGTCGTCGTGGCGCTGGGCGGCGGCTCGGTGATCGACGCGGCGAAGGTGCTGGCGGCGGCCGGCGGCGACTTCGCCGCGGTGCGCGCCCATCTGGTCGACGGCACGCCGCTTGATGCCGGGCGCGTCCTGCCCGTCCTGGCGGTGCCCACCACCGCCGGCACCGGCAGCGAGGTCACCTGCTGGGCGACGGTCTGGGACGCGGCCGGCGGGCGCAAATATTCGATCGCCCATCCCGGGCTCTATCCCGAGGCGGCGATCGTCGACCCCGCCCTGACCCTGGCGGCACCCCATGGACTGACACTGGCGACCGGGCTCGACGCGCTGTCGCACGCGCTGGAAAGCCTGTGGAACGTGAACGCCAACCCGGTCTCGGCGCAGTTCGCCATCGCCGCCGCCCGCGAGGTGCTGGATGTCCTGCCCCGGCTGCTGGAACAGCCGGGCGACGTCGCGCTGCGCGCCCGCCAGTCCCAGGCCAGCCTGCTGGCCGGCCTCGCCTTCTCCAACACCAAGACCGCGCTCGCCCACAACATCTCCTACGACGTGACCCTGCGCCACGGCACCGCACACGGCATCGCCTGCTCGTTCAGCCTGCCGCAGGTGATGCGCTGGGCGATCGGGCGCGACCCGGCGTGCGACGAACGGCTGGCGGCGATCTTCGGGCCGGACCTGCCGGCCGGGGCCGACCGGCTGCAGCGCTTCCTGGAAGATCTCGGCGTCCCGACCGATCCCGCAGCCCACGGCCTGGCCCCCGGCGAGTGGGTCCGCCTCGTCGACAAGGCGTTCGCCGGCGAACGCGGCCGCAACTTCATCGGGAGACGGGAACTGGCGGCCGAATAGCAAGGGCCGGCGCGCCCGAAAACCGCCCATCAGCGGCGGCGGGCAACAACGCGAAGAAACCATGGGGAGAGAGACATGAAGATCACCCGGAGACGGTTCCTCCACCAGTGCGGCCTCTGGTCGGCCGCGGCGATCCTGCCCATCGCCATGGCGCCGGCGCACGCCCAGGGCCCGGGCAACGTCCTCAGGGTCGGGCTGATCCCGTCGGAGGATTCCCGCGCGATGCTGGAGGCGAGCAAGCTGCTCCTGGCCGCGATCGAGAAGAACCTCGGCATGAAGGTCCAGGGCTTCGTCGCCACCGACTACAACGGGGTGATCGAGGCCCTGCGCGCCGGCCATATCGAGGTCGCCTATCTCGGCCCCTTCTCCTACGTCCTGGGCACGACAGTGGCGGCGATCGAGGCCTTCTGCACCGCCGAGACGGCCAAGGCCGGCCGCACCTACTATCACAGCCAGATCATCGCGCTGAAGGAGAGCGGCATCACCACGCTGGCCGACCTGCGCGGCCGCACCTTCGCCTTCGTCGACCCCTCCTCCACCTCCGGCCACCTGTTCCCGAAAGCCGGGCTGATCCGCGAGGGGATCGACCCCGACAAGTTCTTCGGCCGGGTGCTCTTCACCGGCTCGCACGACGCCAATGCGCTGGCCGTCGCCAACAAGCGGGTCGACGCCGCCACCATCGCCGACCGCATCTACGACGCGGCCGTGGCCAAGAAGCTGATCGATCCGGAAAAGGTGCAGGTCGTCTGGCGGTCCGGCCCGATCCCGGAATCGCCCACCGTGTGGCGGCGCAACCTGCCCGACGACCTGAAGCAGCGCATCCGCAAGGCGTTCCTCGACATCCGCGACATCACCTGGGCCGACCAGGGCCGGCTCAACCGCTTCGTCGAGACCAACGACGCGGCCTACGACGTCATCCGCGAGACCGCCAAGGTGCTGAACCTCGACCTCTCGAAGATGAAGTGAGGCAGCGGCCCAGGTACGACCGGAAGCTGGGAGACGGGGAAGGTATGCGATGATCGAGATCAAGGGCCTCGCCAAGTCCTATGGCGAGCGCAGGGTCCTGAAGAACGTCGACCTGTCGGTGCAGGCGGGCGAGTTCCTGGTGGTGCTGGGGCCGAGCGGGGCCGGCAAGTCGACCCTGCTGCGCTGCGTCAACGGGCTGATCCCGCTCGACCGCGGGGAGATCGTGATCGACGGCCGCACCGTCCGGACGGCGGAACTCGGCCGGCGCGAGGCGCGCCGGCCGACCGCGATGATCTTCCAGCACCACAACCTGGTGAAGCGGCTCAGCGTCCTCAAGAACGTGCTGGTCGGTCGGATGCCCGGCATGTCGTCGCTGCTGGCGCTGCTGCAGATCTTCCCCGCGGCCGACGTGGAGCAGGCCATGGCCTGCCTGCGCCGGGTGGAGCTGGAGCACAAGGCGCAGGTCCGCGGCGACCAGATATCGGGCGGGGAGCAGCAGCGCGTCGGCATCGCCCGGGCGCTGGCCCAGGAGCCGGCGGTGATCCTGGCCGACGAGCCGGTCGCCAGCCTCGACCCGAAGACCGCGCGGACCGTGCTGGGCTACCTGAAGCGGATCTGCAAGGACACCGGCATCGCGGTCATCTGCAACCTCCACCAGGTCGACTACGCGGTGGAGTTCGGCGAGCGCATCGTCGGCCTGTCGGACGGCGCGGTGGTCTTCGACGGCGCCCCCGAACGCCTGTCGGCGGAGATCGTGCACCGGATCTATCCGGGACTGGAGGACCCGGGCATCGCCCGCGTCCTGCGCTTCCAGGGCGGCCGCCAGGGCGCCGCGGACATCGCCCTGGCGGCCCGTGCCTGAGTCTGCGATCGAGCCCGAAGGACCCTGCCCCATGTCCATGACCCGACACACGTTCCTGATGAACCCGCCGCGCGGCCGCCTCGGCTGGGGCACCACCTGGCTGTGGGGCATCGGCGCCGCGATCTTCCTCGCCTGGTCGGCCGAGGGGGCGCAGATCAGCCTGCACAACCTGGCGAGCGGCATCCCCTACATGTGGGACTTCCTGACCCGCATGCTGCCGCCCAACTGGGCCTTCATCGAACGCCTGTGGGGCCCGGCCCTGGAGAGCCTCCAGGTCGCCGTCTGGGGCACCATCCTGGGCGTGGCGCTGGCCCTGCCGGTGTGCTTCTTCGCCGCCCGCAACCTGTCGCCGCACCCGGTCGTATTCCAGGCGATGCGGCAGATCCTGAACGCCATGCGCGGCATCAACGAAATCATCCTGGCGCTCATCTTCGTCGCCGCCATCGGCCTCGGCCCCTTCGCGGGCGTGCTGGCGCTGGCCGTGCACGGCGCCGGCATGCTGGGCAAGTTCTTCGCCGAGGCGATCGAGGACATCGACGAGGGGCCCTTGGAGGCGTTCCGGTCGGCCGGGGTCGGCCGCTTCAAGATGATCCTGTTCGGGGTGCTGCCCCAGGTGCTGCCGGCCTGGCTCGGCACCATCTTCTACCGGCTGGAGACCAACGTGCGGCAGGCGACCGTGCTGGGCATGGTCGGCGCCGGCGGGATCGGGTTCGAGCTCGTCTCCAGCATGAAGCTCTTCAAGTACCAGGACACCGCCATGTGCATCCTGGTGATCCTGGCCCTGGTCCTGCTCGCCGACCTGTTCTCGTCCCGCGTCCGCGCCATGATCCGCTGACCGGCTACCGCCGGCGGTTGAGGACGGCGTCGAGCAGGGTCGTCTCGTCGCCGTCCGGCAGGCGGGCGAGCAGGGGCTTCAGCCGCCCGTCCAGGAGCAGCATCGCGAAGCCGTGCACCAGCGACCAGGCGGCGGCGATGTCGGCCAGCCGCGCCAGGCCGGCATCCCCGCCGCCGGGCCCTGCGGCCGCGGCGGCCGTGTCGGCGCCGGCATCCACCGCGCCGGACAGGACCGCGAAGGCCCCTTCCAGCGCCGCGCGCAGCGCCGGGCGCGAGGCATCGAGCCGCTCGCCGCGGAACATCAGCAGGAACAGGCCGGGATGGGCCCGGGCGAAGGCGACGTAGCCATGGCCGATGGCGGCGATGCGGGCGGGCGGCGGGTCGTCGGGACGGACCCGGGACAGCAGCTCGGCCCGGAAGCGCTCGAACCCCACCGCCGCCAGGTCGCTCAGCAGGCCGGACAGGTCGCCGAAATGGTTCTTCGGCGCGGCATGGGACACGCCCGCGTCGCGCGCAGCGGCGCGCAGGGTGAGGCCCTGGATGCCGTCGCGCTCCAGGATGCCTTCCGCGGCATCGAGCAGTGCCTGGCGCAACGACCCATGATGATAGGCGCCGGCCGGCTTGCCGGCAGGCCGCCCCCGGCGGCGGCTCGCAGGTGCAGCTGGAGTCATGCCGCCGGCCGGGTATATTGACGTCGTAAATATCTGCTTGACCACACCACGCCCTCGCCCTAGGAATATTTACACCGTAAATACCTTAGCGAGGCTGCCCTCCATGAGCAACGCCCAACGCGCCTGGACCGCCGGCAACTTCACCCCCGTCGCGGTCGAGCGGGACGCGGGCCCCCTGCGGGTCCAGGGCGAGCTGCCGGCCGGGCTGGCCGGGACGCTCTTCCGCAACGGCCCCAACCCGCGGTTCGATGTGGGGGACTCCCACTGGTTCGTCGGCGACGGCATGGTCCACGCCTTCACCCTCGGGGACGGGACCGCGCGCTACCGCAACCGCTGGGTCCGGACGCCGAAATGGCGCGCCGAGGACGCGGCCGGCCGGTCGCTCTTCCGCGGCTTCGGCCAGGTGCGCCCGGACGTGCCGGCGGCGGCCGGCGTCGATGGCGGGGTCGCCAACACCAACATCGTCTGGCACGGCGGCCGCCTGCTGGCGCTGGAGGAAGGGCACCTGCCGATGGAAATGCGGCCCGATACGCTGGACACCGGTGCCTACTGCGACTTCGCCGGCGCGGTCGCCGGGCCCTTCACCGCCCACCCCAAGATCGACCCCGACACCGGCGAACTGGTCTTCTTCGGCTACCATGTCGGCGGCCGCTTCTCGGCCACCATGAGCCACGGGACGATCGGCGCCGACGGCCGGGCCGATCGGTTCGAGCAGTTCGAGGCGCCGTTCGCCAGCATGGTGCACGACTTCGCGGTCACCCGGCGCCATGTCCTGTTCCCGATCCTGCCCCTGACCGGCAGCCTGGAGCGGGCCAGGAGCGGACACCCGCCCTATGCCTGGGAGCCCGGCCTCGGCAGCCATGTCGGCATCCTGCGGCGCGACGGATCAGGCGCCGGGATGCGCTGGTTCCACAGCGACGCCTGCTACGTCTTTCATGTCATGAACGCCTGGGAAGAGGGTGACCGCATCCTGGCCGACGTCATGCAGATGGAGACGCCGCCCTTCCCGCTGCCGGACGGCCGCCCGGCCTCGACCGCGGCGAGGCGGACCCGGCTCTGCCGCTGGACCTTCGATCTGGCCGGCGACGGCGACCGCTTCGAGCGGCGATACCTCGATGACCTCGACGGCGAATTCCCGCGCATCGACGACCGCCGGGCCGGCCTCCCCTACCGTCATGGCTGGTACGCCGCGGCCCGTCCTGGGCTGGTCGACGGCACCTTCGACAGCCTGGCCCACATGGATTTCGGGCGCGGCCGGCGCACCCTCCACCTGCTGCCCGAGGGCGACGCCACCTCCGAGCCGGTGTTCGTGCCGCGCAGCGCCGACGCCGCCGAAGGCGACGGCTGGCTGCTCGCCATCCTGTGGCGGGCCCGCGAGGGCCGCAGCGACCTGGCGGTGTTCGAGGCGGGCGCGATCGATTCGGGCCCGGTCGCGACGGTCGAGCTGCCGTGCCGGGTGCCGTTCGGCCTGCACGGCAACTGGGTCCCCGCCTGACGGGGCGGGGCCGACCGGCGAGGCTAGGCCGCGAAGTCCTGCGACAGGGCGTGGCGCACCGCCTCGGGCATGACGGCGATATGGCCGTACTCGGCATGCCCGAAGCCCGCCATCACCTCGGTTCCCGGGGCGGCGAACTTCGCCACCTGCGCGTCGGTGAAGGGGAAGTGCAGGAACTGGACGGCCGATGCCTTGCCCGTCTCCGAGGTGCGATCCTGGTCGGCCTCCGGCACGCCCATGACGGTCTCGCCGGCGAAGCGCAGGAAGGCCGCGTGCTCGATCCCGCCCAGCCGGGCCAGCGCCCGGGCGCGGCGGACCGGGTCGTCGATCTCGATCATCACCGTCGCCACCAGTTCCCGGCCCTTGGGGATGAGCGGGTTGTAGGCGGCGAGTTCGTCGGCCACCTGCTCCGCGCCGCCCTTCTCGATGAAGAGCATCTCGTGGATCTGGTGCCACATCGTCTCGTAGTTCTCGAAATGCCAGGTCGTGAAGGGGCCGACGGCGATCCGGCGCAGGCGCTTGATCGCCGTCACGTGCTTGCGGTGCTCCCGCCGGATCGCGGCATACTCGGCCGGCGGCAGGACGTCGCCCGGGGTGATCTCGCGCTTGGCGATGCTCATGCGTGCTTCCTCGGTTCCTCTGCCGTCAGGCGAGCCCGTAGGCACGGGCCAGCAGCACGATCGGATGCGCCACCAGCTCGATCTCCGGCACCTCGCCGTCGAGACGCTCGATACCCTGCTTCAGGTGGGTGCCGGCCAGCGGGCATTCGGAGGCGAGGAACGCCTTGCCGGACTTGGCGGCCTGCCGCGCGGCGGGCTTGCCGACCTTGAGCGCGGTCTCGAAATTGCCCTTCATCACCCCCCAGGAGCCGCCATGGCCAGAGCAGCGCTCGATCACCGAGACCGCGGCCCCGGGCATCAGGCGCAGCATCTCCGCCCCCTTCGGCCCCATGTTCTGGGCCCGCGCATGACAGGCGAGATGCATCGCCACCCCGCCGGGCAGCGCCTGCATGCCAGGCGCCAGCCCCTCCTTGCGGGCGATGTCGACGACATACTCCGAGAGATCGAAGGTGGCCGCGGCCAGCCGTCGGACATCGTCGTCGCCGGGCAGGATCAGCGGCCATTCGAACTTCAGCATCAGCGCGCAGGAGGGCGTGAGCGCCACGATGTCGTGGCCCTCGTCGATCCAGCGCTTCAGCTCCAGGGCGACCGAGCGCGCGGTGCGGGCGACCCGGGCAATGTCGCCCTGCTCCAGCTGGGGCATGCCGCAGCAGGCGGGATAGACAACCTCGGTCACGACCCCGTTGCGGGCGAGCACGGCGCGCGCCGCCTCGCCGATCGCCGGATTGTTGTAGTTGACGAAACAGGTGGCGTAGAGCGCGGCCTTGCGGCCGAAGGCCGGCGCCTCGGCATTCACCGGCGGTGCTGCGGCGCGCGCCCGGGCGACGAAGGTGCGGCCGTGGAACTGCGGCAGCTCGGCGGCCCGGTCGACACCGGCCACCTTCTCCAGCAGCGGCCGGGTGACGGGGTTGCCGGTCCGCGACGCCCAGTTGGCGAGCGGTGCTACGGCCCCGGCGAGCTTGCCGTTGCGATCGGTTTCGGTCAGCTGGCGCGCCGCCAGGCCCATGCCCGTCCCCGCCTTCCGCTCCGCCGCACGATAGCGCAGCATCAGGTGCGGGAAGTCGAGGTTGAACGCGTGCGGCGGCACGTAGGGACACTTCGTCATGTAGCACATGTCGCAGAGCGTGCAGGCATCCACGACCGGCTTGAAGTCGGCGCTCTTGACCTCGTCCAGCTCGCCCGTCGGCGAGGCGTCGACCAGGTCGAACAGGCGCGGGAAGCTGTCGCACAGATTGAAGCAGCGGCGGCAGCCGTGGCAGATGTCGAACACCCGCCGCAGCTCCGCATCGAGCTTCTCGGGGTCGGTGAAGTCGGGATTTTCCCAGTCCAGCGGATGGCGGGTCGGCGCCTCCAGGCTGCCTTCGCGCATCGCATCCCCCCTTCGTACCGGCCGTCGTCGCGGGGCGGCGGCCGCTCTGGTCCCGGCGGCCGCGGACAGCGGGGGGCAGGCCCGCCGTCCGCCGATGCCGCCCATTCGCCCGGGGGTCAGGCCCGGGCCGCCGATCGTCGACCAGCCGATACCCAGTCGGCCGGTCGACCGCCGGCTCAGGCGCCCATCGTATCCAGCGCCTTCTGGAAGCGCCCGGCGTGGGACTTCTCGGCCTTGGCCAGCGTCTCGAACCAGTCGGCGATCTCGTCGAAGCCCTCTTCGCGGGCCGAGCGCGCCATGCCCGGGTACATGTCGGTGTACTCGTGGGTCTCGCCCGCGATCGCGGCACGCAGGTTGTCCCCGGTCGGGCCGATCGGGTGGCCGGTCGCCGGATCGCCGGTCTCCTCGAGGAACTCGAGATGGCCATGGGCGTGGCCAGTCTCGCCCTCGGCGGTCGAGCGGAACACGGCGGCGATGTCGTTGTAGCCTTCCACGTCCGCCTTCTGGGCGAAGTAGAGATACCGGCGATTGGCCTGCGATTCGCCGGCGAAGGCGGCCTTCAGATTCTCTTCGGTCTTGGAGCCCTTGAGCGACGCCATGGTCGTCCTCCTATTCCTGCCGAAATCTCCGGGGAGGCCCGAAGCTTTCGTTCGTGGCGGGAACCGGAACGTTCCCTGCCCATTAGGCATAGGGCAGAACTACGGCCGCTTCAAGCTGTTTGGAACAATTCCAAACAGATTCCAAGCCCTTGAGAATGCGTCTTATTTCGGCCGAGATGAGGCGCGCAGGATGACGTCGATGCGGCTCACTTCGGTGCCCGGCGGCAGCTCGGGCAGGCCGCGGATGTCGACCTGGGCGGCCGGCACGTCGACCAGCCGCCCGTTCTCCTCGAAGAACAGGTGGTGATGGTCGGACACGTTGGTGTCGAAATAGGATCGCCCCGCCTCCACCACCACTTCGCGCATCAGGCCGGCGCGGGTGAACTGGTGCAGCGTGTTGTAGACGGTGGCGAGCGACACGCGGATACCGCTGCCGACCGCCTCGTCATGGACCTGCTCGGCGGTGAGGTGCCGGTCGCCGCCCTCGAACAGAAGGCGCGCCAGCGCCAGACGCTGGCGGGTCGGCCGCAATTCCGCGGCGCGGAGCCGTTCCAGGACGGCGGCGAATGGGCGATGATGTGTCACGTTGCAGATATAAGGCGCCCCGGGCCGGATGTGAAGGCACGACTTCCCTTCGGCCGGAGCGCCACCCCCGGTCAGTCGCCCGTCCGCACCCGCTCGACCAGCTCGCGGACCGTCGGCACGAAGCCGTTGCGATAGAAGGGGTCGGTCGTGAAGCGATAGGCGTTGTGGCCGGCGAACATCAGCTGCTGGTCGACATCGTCGGAATGACTGATCGCCTGCAGCGTCTTCTGGATGCAGAAGGAGCGCGGGTCGGCCTTCTTGCCTGTCGTGCCGGCCTCGTTCTGGGCCCAGTTGGAGAAGGCGCAGGCCGACAGGCAGCCCATGCAGTCGATCTGGTCGGTGCGGATCTGCTCGGCCGCCTCCGGCGTGACGAAGATCAGGGTCGAGTCCGGCGTGCGCAGGGCCTCGGACTGGCCTTGCGCCACCCAGGCTTCCGCGTGGGCCTTGTCGGACGGGGTAAGGTAGACGATGCGGCCGCGGGCCCCCGTCGCGAAGGGCGTGTCGTGCTCGCCGACCGGCTCGCTGGTATAGGCGACCTGGCGGTCGCTGCGCCCCTTCAGCTCCGACAGGAACGGGTTGCGCACCGCCGAGGAGTAGAAGCCGGTGGGCGAGAAGCGGTTGAGATAGACGTCCCCCTCCTCCAGCGTCACCAGCTTGCGCTTCCAGGCGTCCGAGATCGGGCTCTCCTGGGTCAGCAGCGGGCGGGTGCCGAACTGGAAGGCGATCGGCCCCAGCTCGGGGTTGCCCAGCCAGTCCTCCCACTCGCGCAGGTACCAGACGCCGCCCGCCATGAAGATCGGCGTCGTCGCCAGGCCGTACTCGACCATCGTCCGGCGCAGGTCGACCACGCGCGGATAGGGGCTTTCCGGCCGCTCCGGATTCTCGCTGTTGGACAGACCGTTATGCCCGCCGGCCAGCCACGGATCCTCGTACACCACCCCGCCCAGCCATTCGGCGAAGCGGTGGTAGGCACGCTTCCACAGGGCCCGGAAGGCCCGCGAGGACGAGACGATCGGATAGTAGTGGACGCCGTAGCGGGCGCAGATCTCGGCGATCTTGTAGGGCATGCCGGCGCCGCAGGTGACGCCGTGGATCAGCCCCTTGGCCCCCTCCAGCACCCCGTGCAGGACCCGCTCCGACCCGCCCATCTCCCACAGCACGTTCATGTGGATGCGCCCGGCGCCGTTCGAGCGCTCGTGCGCGATCCGCGCCTGGGTGATGCCGCCCTTGATGGCGTAGGCGATCAGCTCCTCGTGGCGCTCGCGCCGGGTGCGGCCGCTGTAGGTCTGGGGGATCGGGCGGCCTTCCAGGTCGTAGGAATCCGCGTTGACGCCAGAGAACGTGCCGACGCCGTCGGCCGCCGCCCAAGCACCCGAGCTCTCGCCGTTGGACACCGCGATGCCCTTGCCGCCCTCGACCAGCGGCCACACCTCGCGCCCGGAAATCAGAATCGGCTGCAGAGCCTTCACGAAACACCCCGCCTTGAACAGAATTCGCGTCCTTCGTGCCGCCTATATAGGCGAGCCGGCCGCAGTTGACGAGCAACCCCGAGCGGGATCCGGCCCGTGACGGATCAGACGACGAGCGGAAGGATCGCCTCCGGCCGGTCCGAACAGATGCAGTCCACGCCCCAGGCGAACAGCTCGGCCGCGCGCTCGGCCTCGTTCACCGTATAGACCAGCAAAGGATAGCCGCCCTCGCGCACCCGCGAGACGGTCGCCGCGTCCAGCTCCCGGTGGCTGCAATGCAGGCTGACGCAGCCGAGCCCTTCGACCCGGGCCCGCCAGTCCGGCGGAACCTTGCCGACCAGCAGCCCCCGTGGCAGGGCCGGCACCGCCTCGCGCGCCGCGTCGAGCGACGCCTCGGCGAAGCTCGACAGCAGCAGGGGCGGCCGATCCTGCGGCCAGCGTTCCGCGAGCCGGCGGGCGACCGCGGCACCGGTCTCCCGCTCGCGGCCGGCGCAGGCCTTGATCTCGACGTTCGCCATCAGGCCGTGGCTCAGGAGCAGGTCGATCGCCTCGTCGAAGCTCGGCACCCGCTCGCCCGCGAACTCCGGGCCGAACCAGGCACCGGCATCCAGGGCGCGGATCGCGGCATAGGCCGTGTTCGCGACCGCACCCTGGCCGTCCGTGGTGCGCTCCAGCATGGCGTCGTGCATCAGGATCGGCACGCCGTCGCCGGACAGCTTGACGTCGAACTCGACCCAGCCCACGCCCAGCTGATGGGCCCGGCGCAGGCCCGCCAGCGTGTTCTCGGGCGCCGAGGCGGCAGCGCCCCGGTGCCCGACGACACGCGGCAGTCGATAGGCCATGGTGGAACCGGCCGTCGTGCTGCCGCCTATTGGCCGGCCTCGGCCTTGCCGGCTTCCTGCAGGTCGGCGCCGGTCGCCTGGTCGACGACCTTCATCGACAGGCGGACCTTGCCCCGCTCGTCGATGCCCAGCACCTTCACCTTCACCGGATCGCCGACATTGACCACGTCCGTCACCTTGCCGACCCGGCTCGCCGCCAGCTCGCTGATGTGGACCAGCCCGTCGCGGCTGCCGAGGAAGTTGACGAAGGCGCCGAAATCGACGGTCTTCACCACCTTGCCGTTGTAGATGACACCCATCTCCGGCTCCGCGACGATGCCGCGAATCCAGTCGATCGCCTTCTGGGCGGCATCGGCATCGACCGCCGCCACCTTGATGGTGCCGTCGTCCTCGATGTCGATCTTGGCGCCGGTCACTTCGCAGATCTCGCGGATGACCTTGCCGCCGGAGCCGATCACTTCGCGGATCTTCTCCTTCGGGATGCTGATGGTGGTGATCCTGGGCGCGTTGCCGCTCACCCCTTCGCGCGCCGAGGTCAGCGCCTTCTGCATCTCGCCCAGGATGTGCAGGCGGCCGTCGCGGGCCTGGCCCAGCGCCACCTTCATGATCTCCTCGGTGATCGAGGTGATCTTGATGTCCATCTGCAGCGCGGTGACGCCGGTCTCGGTGCCGGCGACCTTGAAGTCCATGTCGCCCAGATGGTCCTCGTCGCCGAGGATGTCGGACAGGACCGCGAAGCGCTCGCCTTCCTTGATCAGGCCCATGGCGATGCCGGCGACCGGGCGGACCAGCGGCACGCCCGCATCCATCATCGACAGGGATGCGCCGCAGACGGTGGCCATCGACGAGGAGCCGTTGGATTCCGTGATCTCCGACACGATGCGGATCGTGTAGGGGAAGGTGTCCTTCTTCGGCAGCAGGGGCCGCACCGCGCGCCAGGCGAGCTTGCCATGGCCGATCTCGCGGCGGCCGGGGCTGCCCATGCGGCCGGCCTCGCCCACCGAGTAGGGCGGGAAGTTGTAGTGCAGCATGAAGTGCTCGCGGTATTCGCCCGCCAGCGCGTCGATGACCTGCTCGTCCTGGCCGGTGCCGAGCGTGGTCACCACCAGCGCCTGGGTCTCGCCGCGGGTGAAGAGCGCGCTGCCATGGGCACGCTTCAGCACGCCGACCTCGGACACGATCGGGCGCACGGTGCGCACGTCGCGGCCGTCGATGCGCACGCCGGTGTCGAGGATGGCGCCGCGCACCACGTCCGCCTCCATCGACTTGAACAGGCCCTGGCCGATCTCGCGCTCGCCCTCGTCGAGGGTCGCCAGCGCCTTGGCCTTGGCGGCCGAGACCTTCTCGTGGCGCAGCTGCTTCAGCGGCTCCATGTAGGCGTCGCGGAAGTCGCCGCCGAAGGCCGCGAGCTTCTCCTTGACCGGCAGGGCGGCGGTCGACTTCTCCGGCAGCGGCCACGGATCCTTGGCGGCCCGCTCCGCCAGCTGGATGATCGCGTCGATCACCGGCTGGAACGCCTGATGGCCGAAGGTGACCGCGCCCAGCATGACCTCTTCCGACAGCTCCTGCGCCTCGGACTCGACCATCAGCACGCCCTCGGCGGTGCCGGCGACGACGAGGTCGAGCTTGGAGGAGGCGAGCGCGTCCGACAGCGGGTTGAGGACGTACTCGCCGTCGATGTAGCCGACCCGCGCCGCGCCGACCGGGCCCAGGAACGGCAGGCCGGACAGGGTGAGGGCGGCCGAGGCACCGACCAGGGCGACGATGTCGGGATCGTTCTCCAGGTCATGGGACAGCACGGTGCAGACGACCTGCACCTCGTTGAGGAACCCTTTCACGAAGAGCGGCCGGATCGGACGGTCGATGAGGCGGGAGACCAGCGTCTCCTTCTCGGTCGGCCGGCCTTCGCGCTTGAAGAAGCCGCCCGGGATCTTGCCCGCCGCGAACGTCTTCTCCTGATAATTGACGGTGAGCGGGAAGAAATCGATGCCGGGGCGCACCGACTTCGCGCCGACGACCGTGCACAGCACCGTCGTCTCGCCATAGGTCGCCATCACGGCGCCATCGGCCTGTCGGGCAATCTTCCCCGTCTCGAGAACGAGCTTGCGCCCGCCCCACGTCAATTCCACGCGCTGAATGTCGAACATTCCATCATCCTTCCTACCGGGGCGGCGGACCATGCCGCGACCCCTGGGTCGCCGACGCGCGGCCGTCCGCGCATCGCCGCGCCCGGTCCTTCCGGGCGCCCGATCCTCGGGGCGGGGTCGGCGATGGCCGACCGTCTTCCGCCCGTCGAGACATCCACGCATCCGATCGGGTAGACGCGTGGGACCGGCGCGCCGTCGCCGGCCGTCGGGGGCGCGCCGTTGCGCAGCCCCGGGCCGGCGGCGGCGCTGCCGCCTACCGGCGCAGACCGAGCCGGGCGATCAGTCCCTCGTACCGCTTCACGTCCTTGCCCTTCAGGTAGTCGAGCAGGCGACGACGCTGGCCGACCATCATCAGCAGGCCGCGGCGCGAGTGGAAATCCTTCTTGTGGGTGCCGAGATGATCGGTCAGATTCTTGATCCGTTCGCTCAGGATGGCGACCTGAACTTCCGGCGAGCCGCTGTCACCTTCCTTGGTGGCATATTCGGCGATCACTTCCTGCTTGCGCACAGGCGAAATCGACATCGCAGTCTCCTTGGATTCTAGAGGTTCATCACGCGCACCGGCCGGATGGCGCCGCCCCGCACCTCGGCCAGGGCCACCAGCCGATCGCCCTCGAAGGCGGATACGACCGTGCCGTCGCCGAGCGCTGCAAGCCGGCGGACCTGATCCGCCGAACCTGGCGACACGGCACCGCCGTGTCGCAGGCGCTCCGCCTCCGCTTCCGTCAGGGCCAGGGCCGGGATGTCGTCCAGCGCGGTCGCGACAGGAAGCAGGTGCGCGATAATCGCGGCCTTATCGCAGAGATCCCCCCCGTTATCTAGAGGAATCTCCGTGTCCAGCGAAATCGCATGGGACAGGTCGAAAGGGCCGACACGGGTCCGCCGCAGGGCCGCGACATGCCCGCAGGTGCCGAGCGCGCGGGCCAGGTCGCGGGCGAGGCTGCGCATGTAGACGCCCTTGCCGCAATCGACCTCGAATTCCGCCTCGTCGGGCGAGGCGCCGGGGTCGATCGGCCGGATCGCATCGATCCGCGCCGGGCGGGCCGCCAGTTCGGGCGGCGCCTCGCCGGTGCCGGCCGCATGGGCCCGGGCCAGGGCATAGGAGCGCTGGCCGGCCACCTTGATGGCGGAGAAGGCGGGCGGGACCTGGAGGATCTGGCCGATGAAGGCCGGCAGGGCGGCCGCAATGGCGCCCGCGTCCGGGCGCACGGCGCTGGTCGCGGTCACGATGCCCTCGCGGTCGTCGGTCGACCGCTCCTCGCCCCACGCCACCCGCATGCGATAGGTCTTGGCCCCGGTCATGGCGAAGCCGACCGTCTTGGTCGCCTCGCCGAGCGCGATCGGCAGGAGCCCGGTGGCGAGCGGGTCGAGCGTGCCGCCATGGCCGACCTTGGCCGCACCGGTCAGCCGGCGGATGCGGCCGACGGCGGCGGTGGAGGTGAGCCCCAGCGGCTTGTCGACGACCAGCCAGCCGTGGATCGCCGCCCGTTCAGCGCGCCTCATCGTCGGGGGCAGGGTCGGCGGCGGGATCGGCGTCGTCGGCCGGCAGGTCTCGCGCGACCTCGGGCCGGCGCAGCAGGCCGTCGATGCGCTGGGCATGATCGAACGAGGTGTCGATCGCGAAGTCGAGCTGCGGCACGAGGCGCAGGTCGACCGAACGCGCCACCTGGCCGCGCAGGAAAGGCGCCGCCCGGCGCAGCGCCGCCAGCGAATCCGCGGCACGGTCGCCGCCCAGCGGCATCACATAGGCGGTGGCGTTGCGCAGGTCCGGGCTGATCCGAACCTGCGTCACGGTGATGGAGAGGTCCTGGAGGGCCGGGTCACGGAGCTCGCCCCGCGCCAGCACCCCGGCCAGGACATGGCGCAGCTCTTCCCCGACGCGAAGCTGGCGCTGCGTCGGGGGGCTGCCGCCGGAACGGCGGCGGGTCATGTTGGGCCTCGATTCGTGCAGGGATCAGGAGAGGGCGGCCGCCGGCTCAGCCGAGCTGGCGGGCCACCTCCTCCATCTCGAAGCACTCGATGATGTCGCCCGGCTGGATGTCGTTGTAGTTCTCGAACGCCATGCCGCACTCGAACCCTTCCTTCACTTCGCGGACTTCGTCCTTGAAGCGCTTCAGGGTCTTCAGGCTGCCCTCGTGGATGACCACGTCGTCGCGCAGCAGGCGGACCTTCGCCCCGCGCTTGACGGTGCCTTCGCTGATCCGGCAGCCGGCCACCTTGCCGACCTTGGTGATGTTGAACACCTCCAGGATCTGCGCGTTGCCGAGGAACCGTTCGCGCAGCGTCGGCGTCAGCATGCCCTGGAGGCCGGCCCGCACGTCGTCGACCACGTCGTAGATGATCGAGTAGTAGCGGATGTCGACCCCGTCGCGGCGCGCCAGGTCGCGAGCCTGCGGGTTGGCGCGGACGTTGAAGCCGATGATGAAGCCGCCCGAGGCCCGGGCCAGCGTCACGTCGGATTCGTTGATGCCGCCGACCGCCGCATGCAGCACGCGGACCGCGACCTCGTCGGTGCCGAGCTTGCCGAGCGAGCCGGTGATCGCCTCCAGTGAGCCCTGGACGTCGGACTTGACGACGACCGCCAGCTCCTTCGCCTGGCCGCTGGCAATCTGCGACAGCATCTCCTCGACGGTGCCGCGCTGGCCGGCCGCCTGGGTCTGGTCGCGGCGGCGCCGGGTCCGGAACACGGTGACGTCGCGGGCCCGGCTCTCGTTCTCGACCACCGAGAAGTCGTCGCCCGCCAGCGGCACGCCGTTCAGGCCCAGCACCTCGACCGGCATGCCGGGCGTGGCCGCCTCGATCTTCTCGCCGCGATCATCGAGCAGCAGGCGGGCACGACCCCACTCGCTGCCGGTGACGAACACCTCGCCGACGCGCAGCGTGCCGCGCTGGATCAGCACAGTGGCGACGGCGCCGCGGCCGCGCTCCAGCTTGGCCTCGATGACCACGCCCTCGGCCGGACGGTGCGGGTTGGAGCGGAGGTCGAGCAGTTCCGCCTGCAGGAGGATCAGTTCCTCCAGCTTGTCGATGTTGGTGCGCTTGATCGCCGAGACCTCGACGTCGAGCACGTCGCCGCCCAGCTTCTCGACCACGATCCCGTGCTGCAGGAGCTCGGTCCGCACCCGGTCGGGGTTGGCGTCGGCGCGGTCCATCTTGTTGATGGCCACGATCATCGGCACCTTGGCCGCCTGCGCATGGCGGATCGCCTCGATCGTCTGCGGCATCACGCCGTCGTCGGCGGCGACCACCAGGACGACGATGTCCGTCACCGTCGCGCCGCGGGCGCGCATCGCCGTGAAGGCCTCGTGGCCCGGCGTGTCGATGAAGGTGATCTTCTTGCCGCTCGACACCGTCACCTGGTAGGCGCCGATGTGCTGGGTGATGCCGCCGGCCTCGCGGGCCGCGACGTCGGTCGTGCGGATGGCGTCGAGCAGCGAGGTCTTGCCGTGATCGACATGGCCCATGACGGTGACGACCGGGGACCGCGGCTGCAGGTCGCCCGCCTCGTCCTCGTCGCCCTTCAGGCCGATCTCGACGTCCGCCTCGGACACGCGCTTGATGACATGGCCGAACTCCGTCACCACCAGCTCGGCGGTGTCGGCGTCGATCGTCTGGTTGATGGTCGCCATGACGCCCATCTTCATCAGCGCCTTGATCACCTCGCCGGAGCGGGCCGCCATGCGGCTGGCCAGTTCCTGCACCGTGATCGTCTCGGGCACGACGACGTCGCGCACGATCCGCTGGTTCTCGGACGGGTCGTACTGGTGGCGGCGCTCCTTCTCGCGGGCCCGGCGCTGCGCGGCCATGCTGCGGACGCGTTCCGCCTCGCTGGTGTTGAGCGCCTGGGTGACCGTGATCTTGCCGCTGCGCCGGCGCGGCTCCATCCGCTTGGGCGGGGCCACCGGCCGCTTCGGCGGCACCGCGACGCCGCCGCCGGGGCGCTTGCCGCGATTGGCCTCCTCCTCGGACTCGGGCGTGATCTTGCCGGCCGCGGTCAGCGCCACGGCCTTGGCCGCGGCGGCATTGCCCGCGCGCTCGGCGACCTTGCGGCGCTCCTCGTCCTCGGTCTTGCGCTTGGCGTCTTCCTCGGCCTTGCGCTTGGCATCTTCCTCGGCCCGGCGCTTGGCTTCCTCGTCGGCCTTGCGCTTGGCCTCTTCCTCGATCTTGCGCTTGGCCTCTTCCTCGGCCCGGCGCCTGGCCTCCTCGGCGGCGCGGCGCGACTGGTCGATCTCGGCCTGGCGGCGCGCCTCCTCGTCCTTCATGGCGCCCTGGAGGGCGCTCATGCGCGATGCGCGCTCCTCGGCGGTCAGCGTCCGGGTCGGGCCTGCGCCGCGGCGCAGGCTGCCGTCGCCGCCGAACTCCGGCCGGCCGGATTCGCCCGGCGCCACGACGCGCTTCTTGCGCACCTCGACCTGGACGGTCTTGGTCCGGCCGTGGGGGAAGCTCTGCCGAACCTGCGCGGCGCCGGGATCGGCACCCTTCTTCAGTTCGAGCTTGCCCGGACGCGCCAGCGACAGGGGCTTACGATCGGTGTCCTTGGTCTCGCTCATGTGATCCGTTCTTCGCTTCCGCCCGCTTCGCCCGAATGCCCGCCGGTCGGCCTCGCCGCACCGTCCTGGCGGAAGCCGGCCAGCCGGTCCGTATCCGCCTTCAACGCCTTCGCCAGTCTGCCTGGCTGGACCGCCACATGGACGATCCGATCCCGCGCGAACGCCTGTCCCAGCTCGTCCGCGGTCAGCACCCGGGAGACGAAACAGTCCCCCACCTGCCGACCGAGCTTCGCCACGCCATGCGGCCCCGCGTCACTCGCCTCGATGATGAGCGCCACCCGGCCTTCGCCCAGCCAGCTGCGGACCTTCTCGTAGCCCGCCACCAACCGGCCCGCCCGTCGGGCCATGCCCACCAGATCGAGGCATCGCGCCAGCAGGCGCGCTTCGATCTGATCCGGCAGGTTCGTCGGAACTGTTACCGCGGCCCGCGCTGCCTTGCCAAAGAGGCGCCGGGCGACCGCGCGCGCCACTATATCCCGCGAAGCGGTCAACCACAAACCCCGACCCGGCAACTTTTCGGCAATGTCGGGCACGACCACGCCATCCGGCCCCACCACGAACCGCACCATCTGCTCCTTGGGCAGGGTGCGGTAGGTGACGAAGCAGCGGCGCAGCGGCCCCTTCTCGTCGAATTCCCCGGCCGGCGTCTCGTCCTTCGGTGGACGGGCGCCGGGCCCGGCGGCAGCGTCGCTCGGGTTCAGGATGGCTCCGCCTCCCCGTCCTCGAACCAATGGGCACGGGCGGCCATGATGATCGCGTTGGCCCCCTCTTCGTCGAGCGCGTCCTTGCCGACGATCTCGATCAGCTCGTCGGCGGCCAGGTCGCCCAGGTCGTCCAGCGTCTTCACGCCCTTGCCGCCCAGCTGCACCAGCATGTGCGGGGTCAGGCCCTCGATCTCGGCGACCGCGTCCTCGACGCCCATCGCCTGGCGCTGCTCGTTGAACTCCGCATCGCGACGCTCGAGGAAGGTCTGCGCGCGCTTCTGCAGTTCGGCCGCCACGTCCTCGTCGAAGCCCTCGATCGCGGCCACGTCCTCGGGCGGGGCGTACGCCACCTCCTCGACCGAGGTGAAGCCCTCCGTCACCAGCAGGTGGGCGATGACGTCGTCGACGTCGAGCGCCTCGATGTACATCTTGGAACGGCTCTTGAACTCTTCCTGGCGGCGCTCGGATTCCTCGGCCTCGGTCAGGATGTCGATGTCCCAGCCGGTCAGCTGCGAGGCCAGGCGCACATTCTGCCCGCGGCGGCCGATGGCGAGGCTGAGCTGCTCGTCCGGCACCACCACTTCCATCCGCTTCTGCTCCTCGTCGAGCACGACCTTGGCCACCTCGGCCGGGGCCAGCGCGTTGACGACGAAGGTGGCGGGATCGGGCGACCAGGGGATGATGTCGATCTTCTCGCCCTGCAGCTCCTGCACCACGGCCTGGACGCGGCTGCCGCGCATGCCGACGCAGGCGCCGACCGGGTCGATGCCGCTGTCGTTGGAGATGACGGCGATCTTGGCCCGGCTGCCCGGGTCGCGGGCGACCGACTTGATCTCGATGATGCCGTCGTAGATCTCCGGCACTTCCTGGGCGAACAGCTTGGCCATGAACTGGGGATGGGTGCGCGACAGGAAGATCTGCGGACCCCGCGTCTCCTTGCGGACATCGTAGATATAGGCGCGGACCCGCTCGCCGGTGCGGAAGCTCTCGCGCGGGACCAGCTCGTCGCGGCGCAGGATCGCCTCGGCGCGGCCGAGGTCGACGATGACGTTGCCGAACTCCACCCGCTTGACCAGGCCGTTGACGATCTCGCCGAGGCGGTCCTTGAACTCGCCGAACTGGCGCTCGCGCTCGGCGTCGCGGACCCGCTGGACGATGACCTGCTTGGCGGTCTGGGCGGCGATGCGGCCGAAATCGATCGGCGGCAGGCGATCGGTCAGCACGTCGCCGATGTCGGCGCCGGGCTGGATCTTCTGGGCCTGGGCGACGGTGATCTGCGTCGCCTCGTTCTCGATCTCCTCGGCGACGGTGCGGCAGCGGACCAGGCGGATCTCGCCCGACTTGCGGTCGATCTCGGCGCGGATGTCGTATTCCTGCCCGTACTTGGAGCGACCCGCCTTCTGGATCGCCTGCTCCATGGCCTCGATGACCTCGTCGCGCTCGATCCCCTTGTCGCGCGCGACGGAGTCGGCGACCTGAAGCAGCTCCGGGCGGAACATGGTGGCTACGGCTTGCATGGGCACTTCACCTGATGGGGGCTCGTCATCGGGGTTGAGGGGACGGGCCTAATTGGTCGCAGTGGGCGGCACGGTCGCGGCGATCAGGTCGTCGGTCAAGATCAGCTTGGCCTTCTGGATGCGGACATAGGGCACGCGGAACGTATCCTTCTCCGAGCGGACCAGCACCACCCCGTCCTCCACCCCGACGATCCGGCCCTGGAAGCGGCGGCGGCCCTCGACGGGGGCATCGGTCTCGATGCGGGCGACGAAGCCCGAGAAACGGACATAGTCCGCCTCGCGCACCAGCGGCCGGTCGATCCCGGGCGAACTGACCTCCAGCGTGTAGGCGGTCGGGATCGGGTCCGACACGTCGAGCAGGGCCGAGACGTCCCGGCTGATGCGTGCGCAGTCGTCGACCGTCATCACCGCGCCGTCGCGCCGTTCCGCCATGATCTGCAACGTCGGTCGCTGCCCACCGGAAAGGTGGACCCGAACGAGGTCGTAGCCCATGGCCTCAAGGGCCGGGGTGATTTCCTTCGCGACCCGGCCGATAGCCGACTCCTCAAACGCCATACAAAAAAGTGGGCCGAAGCCCACCCCTCAAACAGGACCAAGCGATACGTGGAGAATTCCGCGTCTTATAGCGAAACCGACCGAGGCCGCAAGGGATTCCTCCGTCCCGCGCCCTGGCTATTCGGAAACCGGGCGCGGCACCCGCCGCAACTGGATGCGCCAGCTTCGGCGCCCTTCCCGCACGGCCTTTTCTTCATAGCGGGTGACCGGCCAGTCTTCGGGACGATCCCGCCAAGCCTCCGGCCCGCTCGCCTGCCACTGGAAGTGGGGATGCGACAGCGCATGTTCCAGCATCCAGTCGAGATAGTCGAGATCGTCGGTCGCCAGCCGCAGCAGGCCGCCGTCGACCAGCACCCGCGCCAGCCGGTCCAGGTTCTCGGTCGCGACGAAGCGGCGCTTGTGGTGGCGGACCTTGGGCCAGGGATCGGGATGGAGGACGAAGGCCCGCTCGATCGAGGCGTCCGGCAGGGCATCGATCAGCGCGCGCGCGTCGTCGGGCAGGACGCGGACGTTGCGCAGGCCGTCGCGCCGGACCTGGGCCAGCAGCCGGACCACGCCGTTGACGAACGGCTCCGCCCCCAGCATGCCGACATCGGGATGGCGCGCCGCCTGCCAGGCGAGGTGCTCGCCCGCGCCGAAGCCGACCTCCAGCCAGAAGGCGCTGCAGGCGGGCGGAAACAGCCCGGCCGGGTCGACGCGCGAGCCCGGCCCGGGCCGGTCGATCCCCAACGTTTCCAGCCCCTCGGCCAGCACGTCCTGCTGCCCGGCCCTGAGCCGCCGTCCCTGGCGGCGCCCGTACAGAATGCGCCTGTTCTCCAACCCCTGCTCCCTCGTCCCGGCCTGGGGGCCGCCCCCTCGCCCGCCGCACTGGTGACAGGCGCGCCCGGCCGGCGCAAGCCGGGCATCCGCCGCACCCCCGCCCGCCTTAATCCCGCCGAATTTCTTTTCCGCAGACGCCCTCCGGGGTCGTCGGCCCCGTTGCAGCGCCGTCGGCTCCTCTTATATATCCGCCCGACGTAGGGGCTTTGGCGTCCCGCGACCCACTGCCCCCGCGAAATCCCCTAGGGGTTCCGGCGGTGCCTTCGAGGCCGTCGGGATCTGCTGCGACAGGAGAGAGAGCACATGGCGAAAGTGATCGGCATCGACCTCGGCACGACGAATTCCTGCGTCGCCGTGATGGAGGGCAAGGCCGCGAAGGTCATCGAGAACGCCGAGGGCGCGCGTACCACCCCCTCGATGGTCGCCTTTACCGAGTCCGGCGAGCGGCTGGTCGGCCAGTCGGCCAAGCGGCAGGCGGTGACCAACCCCGAGAATACGCTGTTCGCGTTCAAGCGCCTGCTCGGCCGGCGCAGCGACGACCCGCTCGTTGTCAAGGAGAAGGGTCTCGTCCCGTACCGGATCGTGAAGGGCGACAATGGCGACGCCTGGGTCGAGTCGCGCGGCGAGAAGTACGCGCCGAGCCAGCTCAGCGCCTTCGTCCTGCAGAAGATGAAGGAAACGGCCGAGGCCTATCTGGGCGAGCCGGTGACCCAGGCGGTCATCACCGTGCCGGCCTACTTCAACGACAGCCAGCGCCAGGCGACCAAGGATGCCGGCCGGATCGCCGGCCTCGAGGTCCTGCGCATCATCAACGAGCCGACCGCGGCGGCCCTGGCCTATGGGCTGGAGAAGCGCGGCAGCGGCACGATCGTGGTCTACGACCTGGGCGGCGGCACCTTCGACGTGTCGATCCTGGAGATCGGCGACGGCGTATTCGAAGTGAAGTCGACCAACGGCGACACCTTCCTGGGCGGCGAGGACTTCGACAAGCGGATCATCGATTACCTGGCCGACGAGTTCAAAAAGGAAACCGGCATCGACCTGCGCGGCGACCGGCTGGCCCTGCAGCGCCTGAAGGAAGCGGGCGAGAAGGCCAAGATCGAACTGTCGAGCGCGACCCAGACCGAGATCAACCTGCCGTTCATCACCGCCGATGCGAGCGGGCCCAAGCACCTGAACATCAAGCTGACCCGGGCCAAGCTGGAGGCGCTGGTCGACGATCTGGTGCAGCGGACGATCGATCCCTGCCGGGCGGCGCTGCGCGATGCCGGGCTGAAGGCGTCCGAGATCGACGAGGTGATCCTGGTCGGCGGCATGACCCGCATGCCCAAGATCATCGAGACGGTGAAGAACTTCTTCGGCAAGGAGCCCCATCGCGGCGTCAACCCCGACGAGGTCGTGGCGATCGGCGCGGCGATCCAGGGCGGCGTGCTGAAGGGCGAGGTCAAGGACGTCCTGCTGCTCGACGTGACGCCGCTGTCGCTCGGCATCGAGACGCTGGGCGGGATCTTCACGCGCCTGATCGACCGCAACACCACGATCCCGACCAAGAAGGCGCAGACCTTCTCCACCGCCGAGGACAACCAGACCGCGGTCACCATCCGGGTGTTCCAGGGCGAGCGCGAGATGGCCGCCGACAACAAGCTGCTCGGCCAGTTCGACCTGGTCGGCATCCCGTCGGCACCGCGCGGCATGCCGCAGATCGAGGTCGCCTTCGACATCGACGCCAACGGCATCGTCAGCGTCTCGGCCAAGGACAAGGCGACCGGCAAGGAGCAGCAGATCCGCATCCAGGCCTCGGGCGGGCTCGGCGAGAGCGACATCCAGCGGATGGTGCAGGAGGCGGAGGAGCACGCCGAGGAGGACAAGCGTCGGCGCGAGCTGGTCGATGCCCGCAACCATGCGGACTCCCTCGCCCACTCCACGGAGCGCAACCTCCAGGAGTATGGCGACAAGGTGCCGCCGGCGGTGAAGTCGGAGATCGAGAGCGACATCCAGGCGGTCAAGGACGCGATGGCGGGCGAGGACGCGGCCGACCTCAAGTCCAAGACCGACCGGCTGGCGCAGTCGGCGATGAAGCTGGGCGAGGCCATGTACAAGGCCCAGCAGGCCGAGACCGGCGGTCCGGCCGGTGCGGCGCCCGGCGGTGACGCCGGCCCCGCGTCGGAGAAGGACAAGGTGGTGGATGCCGACTTCGAAGAGGTCGACGACACCAAGAAGAACAAGCGCGCCTGACGAGCAGAGCCATGCGCCCGCTGTCGACCCCGCATTCGGGATCGGCGGCGGGCGTATCCGTGTTTCCCCTAACCCAGCGCCGTCCGCCCCGGCGGTCCGCTCGAGTTGCCGCCTGACCCATGGCCAAACAGGACTATTACGAGATCCTCGGCGTTCCGCGCGACGCGGACCAGGACGATCTCAAGAAGGCGTATCGCAAGCTGGCCATGCGCTGGCACCCGGATCGCAATCCCGGCGACAGCGAGGCGGAACAGAAATTCAAGGAAGTCAGCGAAGCCTATGACGTCCTGAAGGACGATCAGAAGCGCGGCGCCTACGACCGCTACGGCCATGCCGCCTTCGAGGGCGGCGGTCCGGGCGGCGGCGGCGGGCGCGGCGGCTTCGAGGGTTTCGCGGACATCTTCGAGGAGATGTTCGGCGAGGTGATGGGCCGGCGCGGCGGCGGGTCCGGCGGTCGCGGCAGCGACCTGCGCTACAACCTGGAAATCTCGCTCGAGGACGCCTTCCGGGGCAGCGACAAGACGATCCGCGTGCCGACCCACGCCGCCTGCGAAGCCTGCAACGGCAGCGGTGCGGAGGCCGGCTCCAGGCCCGTCACCTGCCCGACCTGCCAGGGCCACGGCAAGGTCCGCGCCCAGCAGGGCTTCTTCACCATCGAGCGCACCTGCCCCAACTGCGGCGGGTCCGGCCGCATCATCGAGCGGCCGTGCAAGTCGTGCGGCGGCGCGGGGCGCGTGCGCAAGGAGAAGACCCTCTCCGTCGCGATCCCGCCAGGCGTCGAGGACGGAACCCGCATCCGCCTGACCGGCGAGGGCGAGGCCGGGCTGCGCGGCTCGCCGCCGGGCGATCTCTACATCTTCCTGGCGATCACCCCGCACCGCTTCTTCCAGCGCGACGGCGCCAACATCCATTGCCGGGTGCCGATCCCGATGACCACGGCGGCACTCGGCGGCCAGATCGAGGTGCCGACGCTGGACGGGACCTTCGCCAAGGTCAGCGTGCCGTCCGGCACCCAGTCCGGCCACCAGTTCCGGCTGCGCGGCAAGGGCATGTCCGTGCTCCGCTCCAGCTCCCGCGGCGACCTTTACATCCAGGCGGTCGTCGAGACGCCGATGAACCTGACCAAGCGCCAGCAGGAACTGCTGCGCGAGTTCGAGGGCGCCGGCGGCAAGGACAAGACCAGCCCCGAGTCCGCCGGCTTCTTCCAGAAGGTGAAGGAGTTCTGGAGCGACCTGCGGGAGTAGCGGGCGCCCCTTCAGGCCAGCCACTTCTCCATGAAGACCAGCTCGTCGGTGCGGTAGCCGAGACGGTCGTAGTAGTCGATGACGGTCCGGTTGTCGGGCTCGATCAGCAGGTTGACCTTGTCGCAGCCGCGTTCGGCCAGACGCTGCTCGACTGTGTCGACCAGCATCCGGCCGACCGCGCGGCCACGCAGTTCCGGCGCCACGGCCAGGCGGTTGATCCAGCCCCGCCGGCCGTCATAGGAGCCGATGATCGAGCCGACGATCCGGCCCGCTTCCTCCACGACCAGGAACAGGTCGGGGTCGCGCTCCAGCTTGTGGGCCAGCGATCCCGGCGTGTCCGAGCGGCTGGGGTGCAGGCCGCAGGCCTGCCAGAGCGCGATGACCCCGTCGAAATCCCCCGGCCCGTAGTTCCGCACCTGCAATTCCACGCTCCCTTGCATCCGTTCGGCGCCCAGGATAGCCGATCGGCCGCGGGCTTGTGCAGCGGGCACGGGCTTGGGCAGCGGGCACGGGCCGGCAGGGCGGGCTTGCGCGGCGGGCCGGGCTGTGGCTCCCTCCCCGGCCCAAGGGAGGGACGTGGGATGACAGAGGTGCGGATCGCGATCGCCGGGGCGGCCGGGCGGATGGGGCGGATGCTGGCCGCCGAGGTGGCGCGCACCCCGGGTGCGGTGGTCACCGCCGGCTCGGAGCCGGCCGGCTCCAACGCCACCGGCGGCGATATCGGCGAGCTGGCCGGGATCGGCCGCAACGGCGTCGCCATCACCACCGACCCGGCGATCCTGTTCGCCCGGGCCGACGTCGCGATCGATTTCACCGCCCCGGCGGCGACCGTGGCCCATGCCCGGCTGGCCGCCGCCGCCGGCAAGGGGCTGGTCATCGGCACCACCGGCCTGTCGCCCGGCGACCGCCAGGCGATCGCCGAGGCGGCGGCGGGGGCGCCGATCGTGCTCGCTCCCAACATGAGCCTCGCCGTCAACCTGCTGATGGGACTGGTGGAGCAGGTGTCGGCCGCGCTCGACCCCGACTACGACATCGAGATCGTCGAGATGCACCACCGCCACAAGGTGGATGCGCCATCGGGCACGGCGCTGGGCCTGGGCGAGGCCGCCGCGCGGGGCCGCGGGGTGCGCCTGGAGGATGCGGGCGTGCGCGCTCGCGACGGCCATACCGGCGCCCGCGAGCGCGGCACGATCGGCTTCGCGGCGCTGCGTGGCGGCGACGTGGTCGGCGACCATACGGTGATCTTTGCCGCGGGCGGCGAGCGGCTCGAGCTGACCCACCGCGCCGCCAGCCGGGAGATCTATGCGCGGGGCGCGGTGCGGGCCGCCCTGTGGCTGGCGGGCCGGCCGCCCGGGCTCTACGACATGATGGACGTGCTGGGATTCCGGTCCGGCTCGCGGTAGCGGCGCAGCGCGTCGCGCAGGAGATCCGCCACCCGCGCCCGCTCGTCGGGGCCGAGGAACGCCCCTACCTCCAGCCGGCGGCCGTGCGAGGTCAGCACCAGCCGGTCGCGGCCGGCGGGCCGGCCCTGGTCCAGCACCACCCGCAGCCAGTAGGGCTGGAAGGTCCAGCGCTCGGCCGCCCGACGCGGGCGCAACTGGTCGACCGTCAGGGCATCGCCGGTCAGCCGGACATGGTCGGCGGTCGACCGTGCCCGGGCATAGCTGACCCGGAAGGCGACATAGACGCCGAGCACGTCGAGCCCGAGGAAGCCGAACACCGGCCAGGCCCCGATCGCCAGGAACAGCACCCCGGTCACGAACCCGAAGCCGCCCAGCACCGCCATCAGCAGGGTGAAGCCGGCCGGAGACAGGCTGCGATGGGGCCGCAGTTCGAGATCGAGCAGCGGCGCCGGTTCGGCCAGCGCGGACATGGCCATGGTCTGGGAGGACATCAGGTATTCAAGATAAGGCCGGATGCCCGGCCGGAAAAGAGCGACAGCCCGTCCGGGACGACGATAGACTGCCGGCGGCGGGCCGGTCGCCCAGGCCCGCACCCAGCCCCCGCCGCCCAGCCCCTGCCTCCCGAGCGCCCCATGCAGAAGAGCAAGGTCGACGAGTTCTTCCGTCGCCTGTCCCTGGCCAACCCCGAGCCGCGCACCGAGCTGGAATACGCCAACCCCTATACCCTGCTGGTGGCGGTCGTCCTGTCGGCCCAGGCGACCGATGTCGGCGTCAACCGCGCCACCGGCCCGCTGTTCCGGCTGGTGGACAATCCCCAGGCGATGGTCGAGCTGGGCGAGGCGCGGCTGAAGGAGTTCATCAAGACGATTGGCCTCTTCAACACCAAGGCCAGGAACGTCATCGAGCTGAGCCGGATCCTGGTGGAACGGCATGGCGGCGCGGTGCCGGCCGACCGCGACCTCCTGGAAAGCCTGCCCGGAGTCGGCCGCAAGACGGCCAACGTGGTGATGAACGTCGCCTTCGGGGCGCCGACCATCGCGGTCGACACCCACATCTTCCGGGTGTCGAACCGCACCGGGCTCGCCCCCGGGGCGACCCCGCTGGCGGTCGAGGAGAAGCTGGAGAAGGTGGTGCCGGCCCGGTGGCGGCTGCATGCCCACCACTGGCTGATCCTGCACGGGCGCTACGTCTGCCAGGCACGCAAGCCGAAATGTCCGGAATGCACGGTGCGCGACCTGTGCGCCTTCAAGGGCAAGGTCACGGCTGCCTGAAGGGAACCCGCCGGGGCTTCCGGGACCGGCCACCGCCGGTCCCGTCCGCACCGAAATCAGGGCCTGTTCGACACGCCCTGCCGCCCGGCCGAGGTCAGCGGCCGCCGGATTCGAAGCGCATGTCGCTGGTGTCGGAGACCATGCCGCGCCCGCCCATGGAGCGCGACATGTCGTCGTCGTCCGAGGTGGACCGGATGTCGCCGGAGAGCTGCCCGCCCGCCTCGACCTCGAGCTGGCCGTAGCGGACCTTGCCCGAGACCCGGCCGGTGGCGCCGATGAAGAGGCGCTTGCGGACGATCAGGTCGCCCTCGAAGCGGCCGCGCACCTCGGCCTCGTCGATCTCGGCACTGCCCTTGAAGAGCCCGGTGTCGGAAATCTCGATGACCCGGCTGGTCAGGGTGGCTTCGACGCGCCCCTCGACGACGAGCTTGTCGCACGCGGTGATCTCGCCCGTGAGGCAGATGCCGTGCCCGACGATCAGCGTCTTGCTCTCGTTCTCGCCGCCGCGGCGGGCGACCGGCGGGTCGCTGGGGCGGCGGCCGGTCGGATCGAGCGGGCGCGTGACCGGGGCCGAAGGGACGGCACGGCTCAGCGGCGGTGCGCCGCCGGGCCCGGAAAGGCCGGTCGAGGGCTGTGTCGGGGTCACCGGGCGCGTGAAGGGCTTGGCGGCGGCCGACGGCGAGGTTTCTTCGACCTCGGTCGGGGCGGAGCCGGTCGGATCGTCGTCATCCTTGCGTCGGCGGAACATCGTCTAGAACCTTTCGTAAGATTCGGTTTCAACCCTAGTCGGCTTGCCGGTCAAGGACTCCGGGTGCCGACGCCATTCATCGATACGGCCCGATCTTGGACTCGAAGAATATCCGCTTGGGGATTGAAATTGAACGAAAATTATAGAATGTGCACGATTGTGCCCGGCAGACGCGACTAATAGTATGCCCGGCGCCCTACACCTACTAGCCTTGGCAGCAAGCGTTTGAATAATCACGCTGCCGCGGCCGTCACCGAACGCGCAAGCATATCGGCCGCCCGCTCGACCGCCGCGCGAGAAACGTCGAGATGGGTGACGGCCCGCATCCGAGTCGGCCCTTCGACCATGATCCGCACGCCGGCCTCCCGCAGCCGGGCGGAAATCACGCCGGCATCCATACCCGTTCCCGACACGTCCAGGAAGACGATATTGGTTTCGACTTCCGGCGGGTCGATCCGGATTCCCGGGATGGCGGCGGCGCGCTCGGCAAAGACCCGGGCGTTCTCGTGATCGATCGCCAGCCGTTCGACATGATGGTCGAGCGCGTGCAGGCAGGCCGCCGCCAGGACGCCGGACTGGCGCAAGGCGCCGCCCAGCCGGTGCTTCCAGACCCAGGCCTCCTCGATGAAGGCACGAGGACCCGCCAGCACCGCACCCACCGGGCAGCCGAGGCCCTTGGAGAAGTCGACCCAGGCGGTGTCGAAAGGCCGGGCGAAGTCCGCCGCCGACACCCCTGCCGCGACGCAGGCGTTGAGCAGGCGGGCGCCGTCCATATGCACCGCCAGCCCATGCTCCCGGGCGCGGGCCGCCACCCGTTCGATCGTCGCCAGCGGCCAGATGGCACCGCCGCCGCGGTTGGAGGTCTGCTCCATGACGACCAGCCGGCTGCGCGGCGCGCGCATCTTCGGCCGGCGCACGGCGGCCGACAGCTGGTCGGCGTCGAAGATCCCCCGCGCGCAGGCGATCGGCTGGATGAGCGCCCCGCCCAGCACGGCCACCCCTGCCCCCTCGGACCCGTAGACGTGGGCGCTGGCGGCACAGATGACCTCGTCGCCCGGCCGGGTGTGCAGGACCAGGGCGATCTGGTTGCACATGGTGCCCGACGGCAGGAAGACCGCCGCCTCCTTGCCCAGCAGGTCGGCCACCCGCTCGTTGAGCGCGCTGGTGGTCGGGTCCTCGCCCAGTTGCTCGTCGCCGACCGGGGCGGCGACCATGGCCGCCAGCATGGCCGCGGTCGGCCGGGTCGAGGTGTCGCTGCCGAGGTCGATGGCGACGCCGGAGTTGGAGGGATGGGTCATTGGGCGGCCTCGGCCTCGGAGGAGTTGCGGCGGAGATGGAAGGACAGCCGGTCGAGGAAGCGATCGACGTCGGCCTCGTCGTTGTAGACGTGGGGGGCGGCCCGGATGCGGCCGTCCTTGGCCGCGGCGCGGATGCCCTCCTGGGCGAGCCACCCCTCGATCCGGTCGGCGTCGGCGCCGCCCAACTGGAAGCTGACGATGCCGGCGCGCGCGGCCCATGGCCGCGGCGTGGCGACCGGGATCGCACGGGCATCCGCCCCTTCGATCAGCCGGGTTGTGAGCTCGCGGATGCGGTCCTCGACATGGCCCCGGCCCCAGCTCTCGACCAGGAGCGCGGAGCGCCGCTGCACCCAGATGCCGAGGAAGTTGGGGTTGCCGTACTCGAAGCGGTGGGCATCGCCCGCCATCGCCGGGCTGGGGTCGGTGCGATCCAGGGTAGCGAAGGAATACTTGGCGGCGAAGGGCGGCCGCAGGCGGTCGAGCGCCCGGTCCGAGACATGGAAGAGCCCGGCGCCGGCCAGGCTGAACTGCGCCTTGTGGCCGCCGGCGGCGACCACGTCCGCGCCCAGCCCGTCGATGCGGTCGGCGAGGATCCCCAGCCCCTGGACGGCGTCCACCACCAGCAGGATGTCGCGGTCGCGGCAGAGCTGGGCGAAGGCCGGCAGGTCGGCGCGCGCGCCCAGCCCATAGGTGACCCAGGCGACGGCGACGACCCGGGTCCGGCCATCGACCAGCGCGCGGTAGGCATCGACCGGGACCAGCCCGTCGGGCCCGGCCTGCGCCACCCGGATCTCCACCCCGCGCGCCGCCAGCGGCCGCCAGGGGAAGGTGTTGTTCTCGTGCTCCTCGGTCGAGATCACCAGGTTGTCGCCCGGCTGCCAGTCGAGGCCCTGGGCGACGATGTTGATGCCCTCGGAGGTGTTCTTGACGAAGGCGAGCCGGTCGGCCGGGGCGCCGAAGACGCGCGCGACGTCGGTCCGGGCGGCCTCGATCTCGTCCATCGAGAAGGCCCGCCGGCCGCAGGCCTCGTTCACGTCGGCCAACCATTCGGCCATCGCCTGCCCGACCGTGTCCGGCAGGATCGCCTTGCGGGCCAGGTCGAGATAGGTGAAGCGGCCGGCGGCCGGGAAGCGGGCGCGGACGGCGCGCCAGTCGGGGGTGGCAGGGGTGGCGGGGGGGGCGGGGGTGGCGGGGGTGGCGGGGGTGGCGGGGGTGGCGGGGGTGGCGGGGGTGGCGGGGGGCAGGGGTGGGGTCGGTCATGGGCGGGCCCTTCGGCTCCTCAGAGATGCATCACCTGCCCGAGGAAGGCTCGGGCGCGGTCGGTACGCGGTTGGGTGAAGAATAGCTCGGGCGGGGCGGCCTCGACGATCTCTCCCTGGTCCATGAAGACGACGAGATCGGCGACCCGGCGCATGAAGCCCATCTCGTGGGTCACGACCAGCATGGTCATCCCGCCCCGCGCCAGTTCCTCCATCACCGCCAGCACCTCCTGCACCCGCTCGGGATCGAGGGACGAGGTCGGCTCGTCGAACAGCATCACCGACGGCTCGCGCATCAGCGCGCGCGCGATCGCCACCCGCTGCTGCTGGCCGCCCGACAGCTGGCCCGGGAACTTGGCCTGCTGGTCGGCGATGCCGACCCGATCCAGCAGCAGACGCGCCCGGGCCTCGGCCGCCGCCGCCGGCTCGCCACCGGAATAGACCGGCCCCAGCGTCAGGTTGTCGAGCACCGTCAGGTGCGGGAAGAGATTGAAGTTCTGGAAGACCATCCCCGTGCGCCGCCTGACGGCCGCCAGTCCGAGGCCCGTGCCGTCGACCGGGATGCCGTCGACCCGGATCGTCCCCTGCTGGTGGCGCTCCAGCCCGTTGACGCAGCGGATCAGCGTAGACTTGCCGGACCCGGACGGCCCGCAGATCGCCACTCGCTCGCCGCGGGCGACGCCCAGCGTCACCGACCGCAGCGCGTGGTGGGCGCCGTACCACTTGTCGACCCCCTCGAACTCCACGACGAAATCGCCGGCCGGCCGTGTCGGTCCCATCGGATCAGCGCTTCCGGGCGGCCAGGCGCCGCTCGATCGCCATGCCGCGGCGCGAGAAGGCGAGGCAGAAGAGGAGGTAGAGCAGGAAGATGAAGACGTAGATCTCGGGCGCGTGACGCACCCAGGCCGGGTCCTCCAGCGCCACCTTGGTCGCGCCCAGCACGTCGAACAGGCCGAGGATGGCGACGAAGGTGGTGTTCTTGAAGGCGCGGATGATGTCGTTGAGCAGCGCCGGGACGACCAGGGCGAGCGCCTGCGGCAGCACCACCCGCCGCATCCGCAGCCGGTAGCCGAGGCCGAGCGCCTTGGCCGCCTCGTGCTGGCCGGCCGGGATCGCCTGCAGCCCGCCGCGCACGATCTCGGCCGCGTAGGCGCCGAAGAAGACGATCATCCCGAGGATCGCCCGGACCAGCTTGTCGATCGACAGCTCCGGCGGGACGAACAGCGGGAAGACCAGCGAGACGACGAACAGGACGGCCAGCAGCGGCAGGCCGCGCACCACCTCGACGATCCCGACCGACACCGCGCGAATGGCCGGCATCTCCGACTGCCGGCCGAGCGCCAGCAGCACGGCGAGCGGCATCCCGCCGGCGACGGTGCCGACGAAGATCACGATGGTGAGCGGCAGGCCGCCCCACAGGTGGGTCCCGACCGGGGACAGGCCGAAGACCCCGCCCAGCAGCAGCACGAGGCCCGCGCTCGCCCCCGCCCCCCAGGCGGCCAGCCTGAGGCGGACCGGGATGCGGCCGATCGAGGACAGGCCGATCAGGGCGACGAAGATCGCGATGACGGCGGCGCCGCGCCATTGCTGGTCGTAGGGATAGGTGCCGAACAGGATCAGCCGGTGCTTCTCGGCGACGACCGCCCAGCAGGCCCCGGTCGCGGCCCGGCAGGCCTGCCCGTCCGGCGCATACCAGACGGCGTCGACCACCGCCCAGGCGAAGGCGCGCGGCACCAGCCAGGCGATCAGCAGGCCCAGCGCCAGCGTGACCAGGGCATCGAAGGGCGAGGCGAAGAGGTGACGGCGCGCCCAGCCGACGGCGCCGCGGGCGACCGGGGGCGGCGGCTGCGGCGGGCCGCCGCCGGCCACGGCGAAGGAACGGGCGTCCGCCACGCCTCAGCGCTCCCGGATGCGCACGGCGCGGTTGACGATGTCGGCCAGACCGCCGATCGCCAGCGCCAGCGTCAGGTAGATCAGCGCCATGATGGCGATCGCCTCGATGGTGTTGCCGCTCAGCGTCAGCACCGTGTTGGTGACGCTGAAGAGGTCCGGATACCCGATCGCGACGCCGAGCGAGCTGTTCTTGACCAGGCTGATGTACTGCGCCGCCAGCGGCGGCACGATCACCCGCATCGCCTGGGGAAAGACGATCTTGCGGTAGAGATCGGCCCGGCCGAGCCCGATGGTCTCGGCCGCCTCGACCTGGCCGCGGCCGACCGACAGGATGCCGGCGCGCACGATCTCGGCGATGAAGGCGGCGATGTAGAAGGACAGGCCGAGATAGAGGGCGAGGAATTCCGGCGACAGGGCGATGCCGCCCGCGAAGTTGAAGCCGCGCAGGGCCGGCACGCTCCACCCCGTCGGCGCGCCGGCGGCGATCCACCCGGCGATCGACGGCGCGAGCAGGAGCGCGACCGCGAGCAGGCCGGCCCGGGGCAGCGGCCGGCCCGCGCGCCGGCGCCGGTCGGCCAGGCGCTGGAAGGCCCAGGCCAGGAGCGCGCCCGGGACGAGTAGCAGCAGCGCCAGGCCGAAGACCATGGCCTGGTCCGGCCACGGCAGCAGCAGCCCGCGGTTGGAGAAGAAGGCGTGATCGAAGAGGCTCCAGGCCTGGCGCGGCCCCGGCAGCAGGGTGAAGAGCGCATACCAGAAGACGATCTGGACGAGCTGCGGGGTGTTGCGGAACAGCTCAACATAGAGCCCGGCCGCCCGCGCCAGCAGCCAGTTGCCGGACAGGCGGGCGAGGCCGAGCAGGACCCCCAGCACGGTCGCGGTGACGAGGCTGGCCGCCGCCACCACCAGGCTGTTGCCGAGCCCGACGACGAACGCCCAGAAGTACGTATTGTCCGGGGTGAAGACGAAGAAGGCATGGCCGATTGCGAAGCCGGCCCGGTCCCACAGGAAATCGAAGCCGGACGCGATGCCGCGCTGCTGCATCGCCCGGCGCGCGGTGTCGGTCATCCAGGCGACAGAGCCGACCAGGACGGCGATCACCAGGATCTGGTAAAGGGTCGCGCGGAAGCCGGCGGTCCGCCAGAAGGCGGGCCGCCCGGCGGCCGGCGGCATGGTCAGAGCCGCCGCATGGTCAGAAGGGCGGGGCGTAGAAGAGACCGCCGTTGGTCCATTGCTGGTTCACGCCGCGGCTCAGCTTCAGCCGGGAGCCGTCGCCCATCGAGCGGTCGTAGATCTCGGCATAGTTGCCGACCTGCCGGATCACCCGGTACGCCCATTCCGGATCGAGGCCGAGGCCCTTGCCGCTGGCGCTGCCGGCCGTGCCGAGCAGGCGCTGCACCTCCGGCTCCTTGCTGTCCCGGCGCATCTGGTCGACATTCTTCGAGGTGATGGCGCGCTCCTCGGCCTCGAACAGGGCGAACACGGTCCACTGCACGATGTCGCGCCATTGCGGGTCGCCCTGGCGGACCACCGGCCCCATCGGGTCCTTGCCGAAGATCTCCGGCAGGATGACGAAGTCCTCGGGGTTGGGCGCGACCGCGGCCCGGATCGCCGACAGGCCAGACGTCGTCTGGACGAAGGCGTCGCAGCGACCGCCGAAGAAGGCGGTGTTCAGCTCCTTCTGGTCCTCGATCACCACCAGGGTGATCTTGATGCTGTACTTGGCCTGGGCGTCGGCGATGATCCGCTCGGAGGTGGAGCCGGGACGCACGCACACCGCCGCGCCGTCCAGCTCCTTCACCGACTTCACGCCGAGCTTCTTCGGCACCATGAAGCCCTGGCCGTCATAGAAGGTGGGGGTGACGAAATCGAGCCCGAGGTCGGCGTCGCGGCCATAGGTCCAGGTGACGTTCGACAGGGTGACGTCGACCTCGCCCGTCTGCAGCACGGTGAGCCGGGTCTGGGTCGTGCTCTTGACGTACTGGACCTTGCCGGCGTCGCCCAGCGTGGCGGCGGCGATCGCCCGGCACACGTCGACCTCCAGCCCCGACCATTCGCCCTTGCTGTCGACCATCGAGAAGCCCGGGCGGCTGCCGTTCATCGCGCAGACGAGCGCACCCCGCGCCTTCACCGCATCCAGCGTCGGTCCCGCCGCGGCTTCGCGGGAAGCGCCCGCCTGCACCATGGCCAGGCCGGACAGGAAGAGCGCCGGCAGCAGTCGTCGTACGGGGACGGGAAACATGGCGGTCGATCCTTTCGACATGGGCCCTGCGGCCCCTTGATCCTGCGAAGAGGGCAGGCCGGGCTTTGCAAGACGGGGGCCGACCGGGTCAACCGCCGATCGGGCCGCCATCATCCTTGGTGACGACGATAACCGATGGACGGGGCGGCATGCCATCGGCGAAGTCGGGCCAGCGCGTCGCCGGCGCCGCGAAGTGCGACCCGGCGACCTGGCCCGGGTGCTGCACCGACAGGAAGAGGGTACGCCCGTCCGGCGTGAAGCAGGGGCCCGTCACCTCCGCGCCGATCGGGGCGCGATAGAAGCGCCGGGTGCGGGCCCGCTCCGGCCCGGTGGTGCGGGTGACCCAGAGGCCGTCCGCGACGCCCGCCGCGAGGGCGCCGTCGGTCGCGACCCACAGCTGGCCGGCCGGGTCGAAGACGAGGTTGTCGGGGCAGGACAGCCAGCCGTCGGCGGTGGTTCCGGGGTGATAGGACGTGCCCGCGTCCACCCCCGGCCGCCCCGCGGCGAGAAACAGGTCCCACCGCCCCCACGCCGCGGCATGGTCGGGGCCGCCCGGCCCCTCCGGCGGGATCATCTCGATGACATGGCCGTGCCGGTTGGCCGGGCGCGGGTTCGCCCGGTCGAGCCGGTCGGCGCCGCGGCGCACATTGTTGGTCATCGTGACATAGACCCGGCCGGTCGCCGGGCAGACCTCCACGTCCTCGGGCCGGTCCATCGGCGTCGCCCCCAGCCGGTCGGCGGCCGCCCGCGCCTGGATCAGCACGGAGGCCTGGTCGGGGAAGCCGTTCTCGGCCGTCAACGGACCCTGCCCATGCACCAGCGGCAGCCATTCGAGCCGGCCATCGTCGTGGAAGCGCGCGACATGCAGCACGCCGTCGTCCAGCAGGTCGCGGTTGGCGGCGCGGTCGGCCGGGTTCCAGGGACGGGTGGAGACGAACTTGTAGACATACTCGAACCGTTCGTCGTCGCCCTGGTAGGCGACGATGCGGCCGTCGGGATTGACGGCGATGGTCGCCCCTTCGTGCCTGAAGCGACCGAGCGCGGTGCGCTTCACCGGGACGGACCGCGGGTCGTAGGGGTCGAACTCGACGACCCAGCCGAAGCGGTTCGGCTCGTTCGGCTCCTGCGCCAGGTCGAAGCGCGGGTCGTGGCGGTGCCACGAGTACCAGCCCTGGCCGTCGACCCCATAGCGGGCCAGCGCCGCGTCGGCCGCCGGCTTGCCGCCGAAGAAGGCTTGGAAGTTCTCCTCGCCGATCAGCACCGTGCCCCACGGCGTGCCGCCGCCGGCGCAGTCGGCAAAGGTGCCCGCGACCCGGGTACCGGCCGGGTCGGCCGCGGTGCGCAGCAACCGATGCCCGGCCGCCGGGCCGGAGACGGCCATCGGCGTCGTCGCGGTCAGCCGCCGCGCATAGGGGCCCGGCACGACCTCCCACCCGCCCCGGCCGCGGCGCACCTCGACCACCGACGCGCCGACCGCCGCCATCTCGACCGCGGCCTGCTCGCGCGTCGTCGCCCGGGCGGCGGCCCGGCCGGGCGCCACGCCCGCGAACATCAGGGCCGGGATGGTGTATTCGTGATTGACCACGAGCAGCCCGTGGTCGGCGGCATCGCTGCCGGCCGGCAGCGGGTAGAAGCGCACGAAGTCGCAATTGTAGCCGAACTGCCGGGCTTGTGCCGATGCCGTCTGGCCGGCGACGTCGAACGCCGGGCTGTCGGGAAACAGCGGGTCGCCCCAGCGCAGCAGCACCTGCCCGCCATATCCCGGCGGCAGGTGGTCGCGCTCGTCCGCCCCCTGCGGCACCTCCTCGAACCCGGCCGCGACGGACGGGGCGGCGCCCGCGGGGGACGGAGCGAGGCCCGTCCAGCCGGCCGCGCCCGCCGCCAGCAGGCCGGCCAGCGCCGCCCGGCGGGTCAGGCGGCGGTCGATCAGCTCCGCGATGCCGGGTGCGGCGGACGGGTTGCTGATCCCCCGGTCATTTTCCGCGAACGGCGCAAACTCGGCTTCGTCCAACGACGCCCTCCGCAGACTTGAATGCAGGATGAACAAGAGGATGGCAGGGAAATCCTGTCACCGGCATGTGACACCATCGCGACCGAATTGCCGACGACCTTGCCGAACCGGCCGCGATCCGATAGAACCCGCCGCGTTCCTCCACCGAAATGTGCTCCAGAATGGCTGAGACACGCCACGATGTCGTCGGCATTGGCAATGCCATCGTCGATGTCCTTGCCCATGCCGATGACGCCTTCCTCGAGCGCGAGGGATTGGCGAAGGGCACCATGACCCTGATCGACGCCGCCCAGGCCGACGCACTCTATAGCCGCATGGCGGCCGGGGTGGAAATGTCGGGCGGATCGGCGGCCAACACCATGGCCGGCATCGCTTCGCTGGGCGGCAGGGCCGCCTACTTCGGCAAGGTCCGCGACGACCAGCTGGGGCAGATCTTCGCCCACGACATCCGGGCGACCGGCGTGACGTTTCCCACCGCCCCCGCGACCGACGGGCCCGGCACCGCGCGCTGCCTGATCCTGGTCACCGGCGATGCGCAGCGCACCATGTCCACCTATCTCGGCGCCTGCGTCGACCTCGGCCCCGACGACGTCGACGAGGAAACGGTCGCCGCGTCGGCCGTGACCTACCTCGAAGGCTACCTGTTCGACCCGCCCCGGGCGCGGGAAGCCTTCGTCAAGGCGGCCGAGATCGCGCGCCGGAACGGCCGCCGGGTCGCCCTCAGCCTGTCCGACCCGTTCTGCGTCGACCGTCATCGCGATGCGCTCCGCCAGTTCGTGCGCGAGCATGTCGACGTGCTGTTCGCCAACGAGGTGGAGATCCTGTCGCTGACCGGCGCCACCGACTTCGACGACGCGCTCACCATGATCCGCGGCACGGTGCCGATCGCGGCATTGACCCGCAGCGCCCAGGGCAGCGTGGTCGCGACCGCCGACGCCGTGCATGCCGTCCAGGCCGCGCCCGTCGCCCGCGTCGTCGACACCACCGGCGCCGGCGACCTCTATGCCGCCGGCTTCCTCTTCGGCCTGACCGCCGGCCACGCCCTGGCGGCCTGCGGCCGGCTGGGCGCGACGGCCGCGGCGGAGGTCATCTCGCACTTCGGCGCGCGGCCCGAGACGCCGCTCGCGGAACTCATCCGTCCCATTTGACGCAGCCTCTGGCACAAGCCTTGCTGCGCTGCCATATCGAGCGCCCCATGGATATCCGCAACATCGCCATCATCGCCCACGTCGACCACGGCAAGACCACGCTGGTCGACGTCCTGCTGCGCCAGTCCGGCACCTTCCGCGTCAACCAGCAGGTGGCCGAGCGGGCCATGGATTCCAACGACCTGGAGCGCGAGCGCGGGATCACCATCCTGGCCAAGTGCACCGCCGTCGTCTGGAAGGACGTGCGCATCAACATCGTCGACACGCCGGGCCACGCCGACTTCGGCGGCGAGGTGGAGCGCATCCTCAGCATGGTCGACGGCGTCGTGGTGCTGGTGGACGCGGCCGAAGGGCCGATGCCGCAGACCAAGTTCGTCGTCGCCAAGGCCCTGAAGCAGGGCCTGCGGCCGATCGTCGTCATCAACAAGGTCGACCGTTCCGACGCCGAGCCGCAGCGCGTCCACAACGACGTGTTCGACATGTTCGCCGCCCTCGGCGCCAACGACGACCAGCTCGACTTCCCGACCCTGTTCGCGTCCGGCCGCAGCGGCTGGGCCAGCACCTCGATGGACGGGGAGCGGGTCGACATGGCGCCCCTGTTCGACCTCGTGCTGGAGCATGTGAAGGCCCCGGTGGTCGATGTCGACGCCCCGTTCGCCATGCTGACGACGCTGCTGGAGTATGATTCGTATCTGGGCCGGGTGCTGACCGGCCGCATCACCAGCGGCACCGCCCGGGTCAACATGCCGGTCAGGGCGCTGCGCGGCGACAAGGTGGTCGAGGACGGCCGCCTGACCAAGCTGCTCGCCTTCCGCGGCCTGGAGCGGGTGCCGGTGCAGGAGGCCGTGGCCGGCGACATCATCGCCGTCGCCGGGCTGACCGACACCACCGTCGCCGACACCCTGGCCGACCCCAGCGTCACCCACGGGCTGGACGCCATCCCGGTCGACCCGCCGACCATCGCCGTCACCTTCTCGGTCAACGACTCGCCGCTTGCCGGCCGCGAGGGCACCAAGGTCACCGGCCGCATGCTGCGCGACCGGCTGCTGCGCGAGGCGGAGGGCAACATCGCCATCCGCGTCCGCGAGACCGAGGGCAAGGACGCCATGGAAGTCGCCGGCCGCGGCGAACTGCAGCTGGGCGTGCTGATCGAGACGATGCGCCGCGAAGGCTACGAGATGTCGATCTCGCGCCCCCGCGTGCTGTTCCACACCGACGCCCAGACCGGCCAGCGCATGGAGCCGATCGAGGAGGCGCAGATCGACGTCGACGAGGCCTATTCCGGCATCGTCGTCGAGAAGCTGGGCTCGCGGCGCGGCGAACTCATCGACATGCGCCCGTCCGGCGGCGGCAAGGTGCGCCTCACCTTCCGCATCCCGGCGCGCGGCCTGATCGGCTACCAGGGCGAGTTCCTGACCGACACCCGCGGCACCGGCATCATGAGCCGCATCTTCCACGGCTACGCGCCCTTCAAGGGGACGATCGAGGGCCGGCGCGCCGGCGTGCTGATCTCCAACAGCGACGGCGCCACCACCGCCTATGCGCTGTGGAACCTGGAGGACCGCGGACCGATGTTCGTGCATCCGGGCGCCCAGGTGTACCAGGGCATGATCATCGGCGAGCACACGCGCGAGAACGACCTCGAGGTCAACCCGATCCGCGGCAAGCAGCTGACCAACATCCGCACGACCTCCAAGGACGAGGCGATCCGCCTGACCCCGCCGCGGGCGCTGACGCTGGAGGTGGCGATCGCCTACATCTCCGACGACGAGCTGGTCGAGGTGACGCCCAAGAGCATCCGCCTGCGCAAGCTGCTCCTGGACCCGAACGACCGCAAGCGGGCCAGCCGCGCCGCCGAAGCGGGCTGACCTCTGGGGCCTGGGGGTACGCGACAACGCGCGAGCGTGCCCTCCACCCGGCGGTTCGGGTGGGCCGAGGCCCAAGTTTCCCCCTGGCCGGCGATCGTCTATGGTCCGGGCCAGCGAGTCGTACCCCACCCCTGACCCCCGAGAGGCTGCCCATGCGGTTGTTCCGCACTCTCCTCGCTGTCATCGGCTGCCTTTTCCTGATGGAGGCGCCCGTGCAAGCAGCAGACCTGGAAAACACCATCTATCTCGACCTCAAGGACGGCCGCGTGGTCATCGAGCTGCGGCCCGACCTGGCCCCCAAGCACGTCGCCCGGATCAAGGAGCTGACGCGCAAGGGCTTCTATGACGGGATCGTCTTCCACCGCGTGATCGACGGCTTCATGGCCCAGACCGGCGACCCGCGCGGCGACGGCACCGGCGGTTCCGGCCAGAAGCTCGACGCCGAGTTCTCGAAGGAGCGCCACGTCCGCGGCACGCTGTCGATGGCGCGCGCCGCCAACCCGAACAGCGCCGACAGCCAGTTCTTCATCATGTTCGCGCCCTCGACCCACCTCGACGGCCAGTACACCGTCTGGGGCAAGGTCACCCAGGGCATGGAATTCGTCGACATGATCAAGAAGGGCTCCGCCAGCCAGAACGGCGCCGTCAGCAACCCCGACCGCATCATCAAGATGCAGGTCGCAGCCGACGCCAAGAGCTAGAGCCAGCCTGCCATGAGCGGGCCGGGGCGCGGTCTTGCCGCCATCTGGCGGGAGCCGCGCCTCGCCAGCGTGCTGGGGCTGGGCTTCGCCAGCGGCCTGCCCCTGCCGCTCACCTTCGGCACATTGTCCTTCTGGCTGGCGGAATCCGGCGTCTCGCGCACCGCCATCGGCCTGTTCGCGCTGGTCGGCACCGCCTACAGCCTGAAGTTCCTCTGGGCACCGCTGGTCGACAGCCTGCCCCTGCCCTTCCTGACCCGCACCTTCGGCCGCCGGCGCGGCTGGACGCTCGCGACCCAGGTCGCCCTCCTGATCGCGATCGCCGCCCTCGGCCTGACCGATCCCGCCGTCGACCCGGCGGCGACCGCGATCGCCGCGCTGGCGGTCGCCTTCCTGTCCGCCACCCAGGACATCGTCATCGACGCCTACCGCATCGAGCTGCTCCGACCCGAGGAGCAGGGCATAGGCGCGGCCGCCATCCAGTGGGGCTATCGCGGCGGCATGCTGGCGGCATCGGCGGGCGCGCTCTATGCCGCGGCGTTCGGCGGCTGGACGGTCGCCTATGCGGTGATGGCGTGCCTGATGCTGGTCGGCGTCGCCACCGTCCTTCTGTCGCCCGAGCCGGAACGCCCGGCCGAAGCCGGAACGCGCCAAGGCGCGCCGGCCGAGGGCGTCCTCGCCTGGGTCCATCGCGCGGTGGTGGCGCCCTTCGCCGAGTTCGCCGGACGGCCGGGCTGGCTCGCGATCCTGCTCTTCGTCGTCCTCTACAAGCTGGGCGACGCGCTGGCCGGGGTGATGGCCAACCCGTTCTACGTCGCGCTGGGCTTCACCAAGATCGAGGTCGCCAACGTCGCCAAGCTGTTCGGCGTCGCCGCCACCCTGGCCGGGCTCGCCGTCGCCGGCCTGATCGTCTATCGCTGGGGCGTCTATCGCAGCCTGCTGGTATGCGGCCTGCTGCAGGCGGCCTCCAACCTGACCTATGTCCTCCAGGCCTGGGCCGGGCACGACGTCTGGGTGCTGACGCTCACCATCCTGCTGGAGAACTTCACCGGCGGCATGGGGTCGGCCGCCTTCGTCGCCTACCTGTCCGGCCTGTGCTCGCTGGCCTTCACCGCCACCCAGTACGCCTTGCTGTCGTCGCTGGCCGCGGTCGGGCGCACGACCCTGTCCGCCAGCGGTGGCTGGCTCGCCGACCGGCTGGACTGGATCCCGTTCTTCCTGGCAACGACCGCGGCGGCGATCCCCGCCCTGCTGATCCTGCTCTGGCTCGGCCGCCGGTTTCCGATCGCGCCGGAGCAACAGGCCGGGCGGGGCCGCCCGGCGTGACCGGCGCGTCGCGCGTCGCCGGGGCCGCGGCCAGCGCCCGCGGCAGCCGGCGGTCGGCGCTGGTCCTGGGCGCGACCTTCTTCCTGACCGCGCTGCTCGCGCTGCATGCCCATCGCGCCGCGGCACCACTGGTGACGGCGGCAGGGCTGGCGGTACCGCTGCTTGCCTGGCTCGGCGGCCGCGCGATCCGGCCGGACCCGGCCTTCACAATCCTCTTCGGCGCCTGGACGGCCTGGGCCGGGCTCGGCCTGCTGTGGTCGATCGCCCCCGCGGCCGGCCTGGAGCAGCTGCCGCGCGTCGCCTACCTGATGGCCGCGGGCATCCTGATGACGGCGGTCGCCGCCCGGCTCGAGCCCGCGGATGCCCGGCTTGCGGCGCGCGCCCTCCTGGCCGGGGTCGCCGCCGGGGCGCTCCTGCTGCTGATCGAGGCCGCGACCGCGGGTGCGATCAAGGACCTGCTGAGCGACAAGGCGAACCCGGTCATGGCGCTGAAGGCCGGTTCGACCATCCTGGTGCTGCTGCTGTGGCCCGCCCTGGCGTTCCTGATCGATGGCGGGCGGGGCCGGGCGGCAGGCGTCCTGGCGGTCGCCGTCATCCTGCCGCTCGCCCTGCTCGACGGCCGATCCGCCTTCCTGGCAGCACTGGCCGGCACCGCCGTGTTCGCGCTCGCCTGGCGGGCGCCGCGCCTGGCGGCATGCGGCCTGGCCCTGGTCGCCATCGCGGGCGTGCTGACGGCGCCGGTGCTGGTCCTCTACGGCATCTACCCCGGCCTGGGCGGCTTCGGCGGCGGCGAGCTGCTACCGTTTTCCGGCCAGCACCGGATGGAGATCTGGCACTTCGCGGCCGAGCATGTGCTGGAGCGACCCTTCCAGGGATGGGGCCTCAACGTGTCGCGGGTCTTTCCGGGCGGCGACCGGATCCTCGACCCCGCGTCCGGGGCCATGCAGATGCCGCTTCATCCCCACAACGCCGCCCTGCAATGGTGGCTGGAACTGGGGCTGCCGGGCGCGGTGGCGGGCATGGCGGCGATCCTGCTGCTGGCGCGGGCCGCCCGTCGCCTGCCGACGGCCGCCACCCGCGCCGCGGGCCTGGCACTGCTGACGGCGGGCCTGGTGGTCTCGATGCTGAGCTACGGTGCCTGGCAGAACTGGTGGCTGGCCGCGATCGGCCTCGCCGCCGCCGGCATGGCGACCGCCGCGCGAGCCCGGCCGGGGAAGCATCCGTGAACGGCCCCGACCCAGCCCCACTCGACCCAGCCCCACTCGATCCGGGCAAGTTCCGGGATCCGTTGCGCACGGCCCGGGGCGAGGCGCGCGCGGTCGTGGCATTGAAGGGCCTGGCCACCCTCTGGATCAACACCGGCACGCTCTGCAACCTCGCCTGTGCGAGCTGCTACATCGAATCGACTCCACGGAACGACCGCCTCGCCTACATCACCGCGGCCGAGGTCTCGGCCTACCTCGACGAGATCGCCCGCGACCGGCTGCCCACCCGCACCATCGGCTTCACCGGCGGCGAGCCGTTCCTGAACCCGGATATCGTCGCCATGCTGGACGATGCCATGGGCCGCGGGCTCGACGCGCTGGTGCTGACCAACGCCATGCGTCCGATGATGAAGCACGCCGACGCCCTGCTGGCGTTGCACCGGCGTCACCCCGGCCGCCTGACCGTCCGGGTCTCGATCGACCATTACGACCGCCGGCTGCACGAGCAGGAACGCGGGCCGCGGTCCTGGGCGCCGGCCATGGCCGGGCTGCGCTTCCTGGCCGGCAACGGCTTCGCGGTCCATGTCGCCGGCCGGACCCGCTGGGGCGGCAGCGAGGCCGAGCTGCGCCGCGGCTTCACCCGGCTGTTCCAGGCCGAGGGCATCCCGATCGACTGCGAGGACCCGGTCCGGCTGGTGCTGTTCCCCGAGATGGCCCCCGGCCACGACGTGCCGGAGATCACCGAGGCCTGCTGGGGAATCCTTCGCCGTTCGCCCGATTCGGTGATGTGCGCCAGCGCCCGGATGGTGGTGAAGCGCAAGGACGCGCCGGGCCCGGCCGTGCTCGCCTGCACGCTCCTTCCCTATGACCCGCGGTTCGAGCTCGGCACCACCCTGGCCGCAGCCGCGCGGCCGGTGCCGCTCAATCATCCCTACTGCGCGCGATTTTGTGTGCTGGGCGGGGGATCCTGCGGCGGGGCTTGAGCGTTATCGGGTCCGATGCTCCGCAGTTCCGTGTTTCCCGCGCCGCAGCTGTTGCATGTCAGCAACATAGTAGCCAGGGAATCGCGTACGGACGGGACAATCGGACGAGGGGGCTGCCGGGGTGCTGAAGATTCGACTATAGATTAGGACGATGCCGTCGGCGTGGCGCGCCGCCGCGCCGATGTGTGTGGCTGGTGTCACGGGGGGTGCGCAAGCGGTACTGCCGGCGGGGGTCTTGGATTTTAAGGTTGCCAGGGCTTGGCATGAACTTAGAATCCATGGTCGAGGGGCATCGGTGGGCATTCGCCTTCCGGTGGTCGAAGCATCGGTGGTTCGTGGGGCGCGCCCGGCGCCACGGTGTCCAGAGATTGAGCCGTGGTGTGGGCTGAAACGACAAGGAGGTTTTTCTTCATGCGATCGATGAAGCTAGGGGCAGTGTTCGCTGTCGGCCTCATGGCGGCCGCCTGCGGCACGACCGAGATCAACTCGGTTCGCGGCATGACGCCGACCGGGGGTACGGAATTCACGCAGGCGCTGGCCAGCGGCTATCGTGCGCTTGCCATCCAGGAGGAAGGCCTTCGCGACTGGTCGGACGCGTATCGCTACGCGAACAAGGGCCTGGCCGCCGGCCAGGGCCAGATGGTGCTGCCGGAGGACCCGGCGAACTGGGCGCTTCCGGCCAGCATGATGCCGGAGTTCCAGTCGGCCCGTGCCCGCCTGATCGCGGCGCTCGATGCCAACGGCCGTACCCGCCTGCCGCAGGTGGCGGCCGGTGCCCAGCTCTCGTATGACTGCTGGGTCGAGGAACAGGAAGAAGGCTGGCAGATCGACTGCATCGAGAAGTGCAAGCGGGACTTCTATGCCCTGCTCGCGCAGCTCGAAGCCCGCCCGGCCCCGGCCGCGGCCCCAGCCCCGGCGGCTCCGCCGGCCCCGCGCCAGTTCATCGTGTTCTTCGACTTCGACCGGTCGAACATCACGGCTGAAGGCGCCCGCGTGATCCAGCAGGTCATCGCGTCCTACCGCCAGAAGGCCGGCCCGGTCAGCGTCGTCGGTCATACCGATCGCTCCGGCACGCCGCAGTACAACCAGGGCCTGTCGGTCCGCCGCGCCAACTCGGTCAAGGCCGCGCTGGTTCGTGGTGGCATCGCCTCCGGCCAGGTCTCGACCGCCGGTCGCGGTGAGTCCGAGCCGCGGGTCCCGACTCCGGACGGTGTCCGCGAGCCGCAGAACCGCCGCGCCGAGATCCGCATCCAGTAGCGGTTCTCCAACGGCAGACGGAACGGCGTCGGCTTCGGCCGGCGCCGTTTTCGTTTGCGGGCATCGTCTTCGTCTTCAGGGCCATCGCGGATCCGCCCCTGCCGATCCCTTGGGCGCACGCCCGCAATTTGCCCATTCGGGCGCCGCATCGGCTGGACAAGGCTGGCCGGCCGGCTGATAGTCCGGGTGCCGACGGTGCCGCCATGGGTGCCGTCCCCGTTCCTTTCCTCGCCCGTTTCCCGCGGATCAGCCCATGTATACGGAAACCACCCGCGCCATCCGGGTCACGGTCAAACCCTTCTATCTCGACGACCAGTCGTCGCCGTCGGAAAGCCACTACGTCTGGGCCTATCACGTCCGCATCGAGAACACCGGCCGGGAGAAGGTGCAGTTGCGCACCCGCCACTGGCGCATCACGGACGCGCTGGGCCGCGTCCAGGAGGTGCGCGGGCCGGGCGTCGTCGGCGAGCAGCCGGTCCTGGAACCGGGCGAATCCTTCGAGTATACGAGCGGCACTCCCCTGCCGACGCCCTCGGGCATCATGGTCGGCACGTACCAGATGGAAGGTGCCGATGGCGGCGTGTTCGATGTGCAGATTCCGGCCTTCTCGCTGGACAGCCCGCATCAGCCCGTCCGGCTCAATTGAGTAGCGAGGTATCATGACGACCGAGGATCGCCGGAACCCGCCGGACGACCGGCCGACGCAGACCGACGCGGAGGCAGCCGTCCGCACCCTGATCCGCTGGGCCGGCGACGATCCGCAGCGCGAGGGCCTGCGTGACACCCCGGGTCGGGTTGCCCGATCCTTCGCGGAGTTCTTCGGCGGCTACGCGCTCGATCCGGTGGAGGTCCTGCAGCGGACCTTCGACGAGGTCGAGGGCTATGACGAGATGGTCGTGCTCCGCGACATCCGCTTCGAGAGCCATTGCGAGCATCATCTGGCGCCGATCATCGGCAAGGCGCACGTCGCCTACCTGCCGCGGACCCGGGTCGTCGGGATCAGCAAGCTCGCCCGGGTCGTCGACATCTATGCCCGCCGCCTCCAGATCCAGGAGAAGATGACCGCCCAGATCGCCAACGCGATCGAGGAGGTGCTGCAGCCGCACGGCGTGGCGGTGGTCATCGAGGCCTCGCACCAGTGCATGACGACCCGCGGCGTGCACAAGCCGGGCACGACCATGGTCACCAGCCGGATGCTGGGCGCGTTCCGCAACGACGCCGCCACCCGGCGCGAGTTCCTGGCCTTCGTCGGAGTCGGCGTCGCGGGGCCGTCCGGCACGGGGAACGTCTGACCCGGCCCGTCCGCCCACACGCTCGGAAGCGGCGCCGATGCCCGCCCTGCGGCCGATCTTCCATATCATCGGCCTGTTGCTGAGCGTCGTCGCCACGGTGATGACGCTGCCGGCGCTGCTCGACTGGGCCGATGGCGACGAGGACTGGCGGGCGTTCGCGGTCTCGTCCGGGGTGACCTTGTTCGTCGGCGTCGCATTGAGCCTGGCCTGCCAGCCGAACGGCCGCGTGGAGCTGTCCGTGCGGCAGACCTTCGTCCTGACCGCCCTGGCATGGGTCTTCGTCTGCGCCTTCGGTGCCCTGCCGTTCGTGGTGGGCAAACTGCAGCTCGGCTATTCCAAGGCCTTCTTCGAGGCGATGTCGGGGCTCACCACGACCGGGGGGACGGTCATCACCGGGCTCGACCATGCGCCGCGCGGCCTGCTCCTGTGGCGGGCGCTCCTGGTCATGCTGGGCGGGGCGGGCATCGTCGTCATGGCCGTGGCGGTGCTGCCCTTCCTGCGGATCGGTGGGATGCAGCTCTTCCGCACCGAGTCCTCCGACCGCTCCGACAAGCTGCTGCCGCGCGTCTCGCAGATGGCCGGCGCGATCGTGCTGGTCTATTTCGGCCTCGTCCTGGCCTGCATCTGCCTGTTGTGGGCGACCGGGCTCAGCTTCTTCGACGCGCTCTGCCATTCCCTGGCGACGGTCGCCACGGGCGGCTTCGGCAACTACGACGCCTCGATCGGGCATTTCCGCAACCCGCTGGCGGAGGTCGTCATCACCGTCTTCATGCTGCTCGGCGGGATGACGCTGGCGCTGTTCATCCGCTTCGCGCGCCGCGACTTCCGCCCCCTGTGGCAGGACAGCCAGCTGCACTGGTACTTCGGCATCTTCGCCGGCTTCACGGCGGCGATCGCCGTGTGGCAGATCGCGATCAACGACGCCGACCCGCTTCACGCGTTGCGCGCCACCGCCTTCTCCGTCGCCTCGATCATGACGACGACCGGCTTCTCGACCGACGACTACACCCTGTGGGGGTCCTTCCCGATCGCCTGCTTCTTCTTCCTCACCTTCCTCGGCGGCATGACCGGCTCGACGTCGGGCGGCATCAAGATCTTCCGCCTGCAGGTCTTCCTCAGCGTCGCCAAGGTGCAGATCGACCGGCTGATGCAGCCGCACCGGGTCATCCTGCCGCTCTTCAACGGCAAGGCGGTGGCCGAGCCGATCGTCTTTTCCGTCCTGGCGTTCCTGACCCTCTACGGCATCTCGTTCGGCCTGATCGCCATGGGCCTGGCGCTGTTCGGGCTGGATCTGGTGACGGCCCTCTCGGGCTCGGCCAGCGCGCTCGCCAATGTCGGCCCCGGGCTGGGCGAGGTGATCGGCCCGGCCGGCAACTTCAGCTCGATCCCGGACGGCGCCTTGTGGATCCTGTCGTTCGGGATGCTGCTCGGCCGGCTCGAACTGCTGACCGTGTTCGTCCTCTTCACGCCCGCCTTCTGGCGCGACTGAGCGCTTGCGCCCCGGTCCGGGACGCGCCTTACTGGCCGCCGGATTGCCGAGCCCATGCTGGAGTTTGCGAACATGCCCGCCGAGGTCGTTTCGTCCGAAGAGATGCTGCGCCGACTGATCGCGTTCGACACCACCTCGCACCTGTCGAACATGGCGCTCATCGACTATGTCCGCGAGTACCTGGAAGGCCACGGCGTCGCCTCGCACCTGACCTTCGACGACGACGGCAAGAAGGCCAACCTGCTGGCGACGATCGGCCCCAACGTGGAGGGCGGCTATGTCCTGTCCGGCCACACCGACGTGGTGCCGGTCGAGGGCCAGCCCTGGGTGACCGACCCCTTCCAGCTGACCGAGAAGGACGGCAAGCTGTTCGCCCGCGGCACCTGCGACATGAAGGGCTTCATCGCCATCGCGCTCGCCCTGGTGCCGGAGTTCAAGGCCAAGGCGACGAAGCGCCCGATCCATCTCGCCTTCACCTATGACGAGGAGGTCGGCTGCTACGGCGTGCAGCGGCTGATCCCGCAGCTGCTGGAGCTGCTGCCGAAGCCGAAGCTGGTCATCGTCGGCGAGCCGACCGAGATGAAGGTCGCCAACGCCCACAAGGGTGTCCACTCCTTCGTCACCACCGTGACCGGCAAGGACGCCCATTCGAGCCAGCCGCAGATCGCCTGCAGCGCCATCGAGTACGGGGCGGAGATCGTGCGCTTCATCTACGGGATGGCCCGGGAGCTGCGCGAGAATGCCGACCCGGCCTGCCTGTTCGTGCCGCCCTACACCACCTTCAACATCGGCACCATCACCGGCGGCACCGCCGGCAACATCATCCCCCGGCAGTGCCGCTTCGGCTGGAACTTCCGCGGCCTGCCGACCGACGACCCGGCGGCGATCAAGGCCCGCTTCGACGATTTCATCGCCAACGAGATCCTGCCGCGCATGCGCCGGGAATACCCCGAGGCCCAGGTCGAGACGACCGGCATCAACGTCCTGCCGGCGCTGGCGCCGATGCAGGATTCGCCGGCCGAGGAGATGGCCAAGTCGCTCTCCGGCAACAACGGCACGGTGGTGGTGTCGTTCGGCACCGAAGCCGGCCATTTCCAGCGCGCCGGCCTGCCGACGGTCGTCTGCGGCCCCGGCAGCATCCTGGAGGCGCACCAGCCGAACGAGTTCATCACCCGCGAGCAGATGCAGGCGGGCGAGGCGTTCCAGCGCCGGATGGCCGACCGCGCGGCGGCCTGACCCTTCCAACCATCCGGCACGCCGCGGCGTGCCGGATGGTGCAGCGTCGCACTCGCGCCGGCCCGGTGCCGCCTGACCATTCAGAACGCGGTCGGCTCGTCCGTGATCGTGGCCGGGTCGATCCGGTAGAGGCGGGCGCAGAACTCGCACCGGACCTCGATGCGGCCGTCCTCGGACGGCTCGCCGCGGTCGTCCGCCGGCAGGCTGGCCAGCAGGGCCACGACCCGCTCCTCGCTGCACCGGCAGCCGTCGCGGATCGGCGCCGGCGGGAAGACCCGCACCCCTTCCTCGTGGAACAGCCGGAACAGCAGCTTGTCGGGCGCCATGCCGGCATCCGTCAGCTCCTCGTTGCGGCAGGTGCCGATCAGCGTCATGACATGGCGGAACTGGTCGTCGCGCGCCTCCTGGTCCTGGTAGCCGCGCTCCTCGTCGGGCAGGCGCTGGACCATCACGGCCCCGCCCCGCCACCGCTCGTCCGCGGCCTGGCGGACGACCGCCACCCGGATGCCGGTCTCGATCTGCTCCGACTGGCGGAAGTAGTGGTGCACGGCGTCCACCAGGCTGGTGCCGACCAGCTCGACGATGCCCTGGTAGCGCTCCGTGTCCGGCCCCTGGTCGATGGTGAAGGCGAGGTGGCCGGTGCCGAGCAGCCGCCCCATGGACGCGCCCGCCGATGCCAGCTGGGCCAGCCGTTCGGCGTCGTACTGGGCATAGCCGCGGACGGAGCGGGTCGAGGCGTCGTAGTCGGCGACCAGCAGCCGGATCGGCCCGTTGGTCCGCGTCTGCAGGGTCAGGATGCCATCGAACTTCAGCATGGTGGCGACCGTCGCGGTCAGCACCACCAGCTCGCCCAGCTGGGTCGCAACCGCCAGCGGATAGTCGTGCCGCGTCAGGATCGCGTCGAGCGCCGGGCCCATGCGCACCAGCCGGCCGCGTAGCTGGTGCGGCTCGACCTGGAAGGGCCGCACCAGGTCGTCGGCCGGCACCGTTCCGGCCAGCCGGGAGGGATCCATGTTCACCCCAGGCACCAGGCGAGGATGCCCTTCTGCGCGTGCAGGCGGTTCTCCGCCTCGTCGAACACCACCGACTGCGGCCCGTCGATGACGCCTTCGGTCACTTCCTCGCCGCGATGGGCGGGCAGGCAGTGCATGAAGATCGCCTCCGGCCCGGCCGCCGCCATCAGCCGCTCGTCCACCCGGTAGGGGGCCAGCAGGTTGTGACGGCTGCCCGCGTCTGCATCCCCCATCGACACCCAGGCGTCGGTGACGACGCAGTCGGCGCCCGTCACCGCGGCATAGGGATCGTCGAGGATGGTGACGGCGCCACCGGCCTTGCGCGCCCAGTCGATCAGCTCCGCGCCCGGGCGCAGCTCCGTGGGGCAGGCGATCCGGAGCTCGAAGCCGAAGCGCACGGCGGCATGGATCCACGACGTCGCGACGTTGTTTCCATCGCCGCTCCAGGCGACGACGCGCCCGCGGATCGGCCCCTTCTTCTCCTCGAAGGTCATCACGTCGGCCATGATCTGGCAGGGATGGCTGCCGTCGGTCAGGCCGTTGATGACGGGGACGGTGGCCGCGTCGGCCAGTTCCTTCAGCTTCTCGGGCCTGGTCGTGCGGATCATGATCGCATCGACATAGCGCGACAGGACGCGGGCGGTGTCCGCCACCGTCTCGCCGCGGCCGAGTTGCATCTCGCTGGCCGACAGGACGACCACCTCGCCGCCCAGCTGCCGCATCCCGACCTCGAACGACACCCGGGTGCGGGTCGAGGGCTTCTCGAAGATCATCGCCAGGGTCTTCCCGGCAAGCGGCCTTTCGGCCGCCGCCGGGGTTCCGCCCCGCTTGTAGACCGCGCTCTGCTCCAGGATCGCGCGCAGCGTGTCGCCGTCGATCCCGTCGAGGTCGAGGAAGTGCCGCGGCATCGCCGCGTTCAGTGTGTCCAGTCCCGGCATGTCTTCTCGACGATGCCTACGGCCTCGTCGATTTCCCCCTCTCCGATGATGAGCGGCGGCAGGAGCCGCACCACGTTTTCTCCGGCGCCGACGGTGATCATCCCGTTCTCGCGCAGCTTGGTCCCGAACTCGCCGCTCGGCACCTCGCAGCGCAGGCCGAGCATCAGCCCCGCGCCGCGCACCTCCGCCAGCACCTTGGGATATTTGGCGACGACGTCGGACAGGCGGTTCCGCAGCACGCCGCCGATCCGCTCCACCCGCGGCAGGAAGCCGTCCTCCAGCAGCACGTCGAGGACGGCGTTGCCGACCGCCATGGCGAGCGGGTTGCCGCCGAAGGTCGAGCCGTGCGTCCCGGCGGTCAGGCCGACGGCGGCCTTCTCGGTCGCCAGGCAGGCGCCCAGCGGGAAGCCGCCGCCGATGCCCTTGGCGATCGTCATGACGTCAGGCGTGATGCCCGCCCATTCATGGGCGAACAGCTTGCCCGTCCGGCCGACGCCCGACTGCACCTCGTCGAAGACCAGCAGCAGGCCGAACTCGTCGCAGATCTGGCGCAGCGCCTGCAGGTACTCGGCCGAGGCCGGGCGGATGCCGCCCTCGCCCTGGACCGGCTCGACCAGGATCGCCGCGGTGTCGTCGCGGATCGCCGCGCGCATCTCGTTGGTGTTGGAGAAGGCGACGTGGTCGAAGCCCTCGGGGATCGGCTCGAACCCCTTGGTGTACTTGTAGCCGCCGGTCGCCGCGATCGTCGTCATGGTGCGGCCGTGGAAGGCCGCCTCGGCGGTGATGATCCGGAATCGGCCGGGATTGCCGGTCTCGTCATGGTACTTGCGCACCAGCTTGATCGCGCACTCGTTCGCCTCGGCGCCCGAGTTGGTGAAGAACATGGTGTCGGCGAAGGTGTTGGCCACCAGCCGCTCGGCCAGCCGCTCGCCTTCCGGGATCCGCCACAGGTTGGAGACGTGCCACACCTTCTTCGCCTGCTCGGTCAGGGCCGACACCAGGTGCGGATGGTTGTGGCCGAGGCAGGTGACCGCGATGCCGCTGGCGAAGTCGAGGAAGCGTCGCCCGTCGGTTGCATACAGATAGGCGCCGTCGCCCCGCTCGAAGGCGAGGTCGACACGGGCGTAGGTCGGCATCACGGGCGAAATCATCGGCTGTCCTCCTGGCGGGTGCGGAGATCGGCCAACCCCAAATCGAACCGGGCCGCACTTGCGGCCCGGAAAAGCGAAGAATATCGGGGTTGGGCCGTAACCTGTCAATCGAGCGCGAACCGTCGACGTCGAAGGGCCGGTGCCGTTGCACCGGTGTCGGCCAAGTCGATCTGCGAGCCCGAGAACATGGAGCGGGAAGCTACCAGACCGCCCCCGGCCCGCAAACCGCGAACTTGTCCCAGGACAAGTTCGCGGGAGCGGCGGGCCTCAGCTCTCGCCGGTCAGGTCGACCAGCTTGGTGGTGAAGGGGGCCGTCTTGTAGCCGAGCAGCTCGAAGTCGTACGGCTCGAGCCTGGCCTTCAGCTGCTCCGCCTCCTTCTTCGCGTCTTCCGATGCGTCGGGCGCGGCCGCGATCGTGAAGCGGGCCCAGGCGCGGTAGTTGGTCTCGTGCGTCGCCACCGTGACGAGCAGCCCGTCGAAGGTGCGGATCTCGGCCTTGACGGCATTGTCGGGGATGTCGGCCTCGCCTCTCTTGCGCACGTCGTCGAGATCGATGCCGGCCAGCGCGGACGCGGCCTTCGTCACCTTGTCCTGCTCCTTCACCGCCTTGCCTTCCGGCAGGTCGACCACCGCCATCGGGTCCTCGGCCTTGTCGCGGCGGATGACCAGGCGGGTGCCGTCCGGCTGGATCGTCGCCACCTCGGCGATGCGCTCGGCCTTGATGTCGATCAGCGGCCGGACCAGGAAGCGCTGGAACTCGCCGGTGATGTCGACATTGCCGGCGGCGAGCCAGGCCTGGTCGGAATCCTTGCGGCGGACATAGAGGGAATCGCGGCCGCCGCCCAGGCGGTCGATGCGGCGGCGGCCGATCACCACGTCGGCGATCGTGCCGCCCTGGCCGTCCTTCACCGTCATCAGCGTCGAGCGGCCGTCCTTGGCGGTCGGGTCCTCGACCTGGAGACGCGGATAGAGGTCGGGCTTGCGGGTCTTGCTCTCGACCAGGCGCAGCTCCGCCAGCTCCACCAGCACCCGGCGCACCTGCTCGCCGTTGGCCGGATAGTTGCCCTTCTCGACGAAGATCCAGCGGTCGCCCTGCTGCTTCAGGGTGGCGGTGCCGCTGTTGCGCGTCAGCACCACCTCGCGGGCGTCGTTGGCGCGGCGCTGCAGCTCGGGCAGGAAGATCTCGCCGGCCCGGGCCGTGACCGGCTCGTTGCCGTCATGCAGCGACCGGTAGGCCGCCCCCGCGGTCGCCGCCACCGTGACGGCCACCAGGATCATGAAAGTCGTCTTGCGCATGGGCGTCCTCCCTCAGGCGCGGGCGGTGGCGGTGCGCGACCGGCCACGGCGCCGGCGGCTGCGCCGCCACAGGCCGAGCAGGATCGCGAACACCGCGACGACGATGGGTACGAGGCCGATATTGACGAACTGCACCGTCGACTGCAGCCGGTCGATGTCCTTGCGCAGCGCCAGCTGCACGTCGCGCAGCTCCTTGCGGGTCGCCACCATCTCGGTCCGGAACTGGTCGATCGAGCGCTGCTGGTCGGCGGTCAGGATCGCCTGCGCGCCCTGGCCCTGGCCCTGGTTGCGGATGTCGGCCAGCTTCTTCTCGACGTCGCGCAGCTTGTCCTGCAGCTCCTTCTCCTTGGCCCGGAACTGCGACTCGGCATCGCGCTGGAGGGCCTGGACGCGCTCGAACGGCCGGCTGGAGGTGCCGCGGGAGCGCAGGCCGATCAGCTCGTTCGACCCGGTCAGGTTCTCGATCGCGTTGGCGACGAAGTCGGCGTTGTTGGCGATCGGCACCTGCATGCGCTGGCCGAAGAAGTCCTGCGCGTTGACCCAGAAGCGGTCGTCCAGGATGTCGGTGTCGGCGACGACGATGACGTTGATCGGCTGGCGCGCCTCGGCCAGGTGCTTTTCCTTGATCTTGGCGTACTCGGCCTCCTGCGCCTTCGCCTCGTCCTCGGCCTTCTTCTTGTCCTCGTCGCTGTCCGACGCGGGCTTGGGCGGCTCCTTCCGCGGCGGACCGTCGGGGAAGGCGGACTTGGCCGGGCCCTGGATGCGGGCGGCGATCGTCTCGCGCTTGTTCTGCGACTGGAAGCGGTTGAGCAGGCCCAGCACGTCCGGCACCGGCGCCATGAACTCGGTCGCGTCGATCTCCATCGAGGCGGGGCTCGACTGGACCAGCGGCGCGATCTCGGTGGTGCCGCCGTCCGCCTTGCGCAGGATGCCGGTGGTGGCGAGGTTGAGCAGGTTGAGCTCGGCGGTGATCGGGTCGGCGGTGTCGAAGTTGGCCGGCCGCAGCGCCAGCCAGGCGACATAGTCGACCGCCTGGATGCGGCTCGATCCGCCGGCATTGACCTTGCGGGCGGAGAAGCGGTCGCCCAGCACCTTGCCCTTCACCATCTCGACGCCCCAGGACTTCATCAGGGTGTCGAGGTTGGACGAGGCATCCTCCACCGGCCCGCGCTGCATCGGGTTGGGACGCGAGCGCTCGGCCTCGGAGTTGGGATCGACGAAGACGATGGCCCGGCCGCCGCGCAGCACGAACTGGTCGATCGCGTACTGGGTCTGCGGGTTCATCTTCTTCGGGTGGACGACCATGACCACGGCCACGTCGTCGCCGATCTCGGTCACGTCGCCGCCAAGCTGGCGCATCTCGAAGAAGGCGCGCAGCTGCTCCATGATCGCCCAGGGCTGCGGCGGCCGGCCGGTCATGCGCATGGCCATGACGTCGCCTTCCAGCGGCAGGTCGCTGATCAGCGCCACCACCTTCTTCTTGGGGTTGGCGAGATTGTAGACCAGCTTGGTCAGGTCGTATTCGAGGAAGCGCTCGCGCTCCGGCTGGAGGAAGGCGATGACCTGCTCGTCGTCGGTGGAATTGGTCGCCGCCAGGCCGAAATAGACCTGCTCGCCGCCCTGGGTGATCGGCACCCCCTGCAGGCCGAAGGCGACCGCCCGGTCCTCCTCGTCGGAGAAGGAGAGCGGGTTCAACTGCTCGACCCGGATCTTGCCGCCCGACAGCGCGGAGTATTCGTCCAGCAGCTCGCGCACGCGGGTCGCATAGGTGGCATAGGCCGGGACCTCGCGGCCGAGCCGGTCCGAATAATAGAAGCGGACGGTGATCGGCTCCTCGATCTGGCGCAGGACCGAGCGCGAGCCGGGCGAGAGCGTGTAGAGCCGCTGCTCGGTCAGGTCGAGGCGCTGCGTCCAGCCGCTGGCCAGGATGTTGACGGCGACGAACAGGATGGCCGCCGCGGCCAGCGCCAGCAGCGAATAGAAGGCATGGTGGCGGCGAAAGGGGGCGTTCATGGCAGGCACCTACCGGCTCTTCGCGAGGTCGACGAGGACGACGTTCGCAAACAGGAAGAGGGCGATCGCCGAGCCGAAGAAGACGACGTCGCGGATATCGATGACGCCGCGCACGATGGCGCTGAAATGGGTGAGGAAGCTGAAGGACGCGATGGTGTCGATGACCGCCTGCGGCGCCCAGCCCGAGAAGAAGTTGATCACGATGGGCGACCCGGACACCGTGAACAGGAAGCACACCACGGCACCCAGGACGAAGGCGATCGCCTGGTTGCGGGTGATGGCCGACATGCAGGCGCCGATCGCCAGGAAGGCTCCGGCCATCAGGAAGCTGCCGACGTAGCTGGCCAGGATCACCCCATGGTCGGGCTCGCCCAGCCACTGCACGGTCAGCCACACCGGGAAGGTCAGCACCAGCGCGATGCCGGTGAAGGCCCAGGCCGCCAGAAACTTGCCGATCACCGCGGCCGGGATCGACACCGGAAGGGTGAGGAACAGCTCGATCGTCCCGGTCTTGCGTTCCTCCGCCCACATGCGCATGGCGATGGCCGGTATCAGGAACAGGTAGAGCCAGGGGTGGAACATGAAGAACGGCTGCAGGTCGGCCTGCCCGCGGTCGAAGAAATTGCCGAGGAAGAACGTGAGCGAGCCTGCCAGCGCCAGGAAGATGACGATGAAGACATAGGCCACGGGCGTGGCGAAGTAGCTCGCCAGCTCGCGCCGAAAGACCACCCAGGTCGTGCGCATGAAAGGGTGCTCCTCAGATCTGCGGCAGGGTCAGGATGCGGAACACGTCGTCGAGCCGGCCCTGCTCCACGCGAATCTGGTCGAACGGCCATTGGCGGGCACGCAATGTCCCGCCGACGTCGCCGACGATGTCGACGCCGTTCCTGGGGATGACGAGCAGCGTGACCGAGCCGTTGGTGGGCACCCCGGCCTCCACGGCCGCCACCTTGGGGTGGCGCAGCAGCTCAGCCCGGGCCGCGTCGTGCATCGGCATCGGGATGGTGACGGCGACCGCGTTGTAGTGGCGCGAGCGCGCCTCCAGGCCGTGCGGGGTGTCGTCGGCGACGATGCGGCCGCGGGCGATGACGATCGCGCGCGAGCAGACCGCATGCACCTCTTCCAGGATATGGGTCGAGATGATGATCGCCTTGCGCGCCGACAGTTCCTGGATCAGCCCGCGCACCTCGTGCTTCTGGTTGGGGTCGAGGCCGTCGGTCGGCTCGTCCAGGATCAGCACGTCGGGGTCGTGGACCAGCGCCTGGGCCAGGCCGACGCGGCGCTTGAAGCCCTTGGACAGGGTGTCGATCGGCTGGTGCAGCACCTCGCCCAGATCGATCCGGTCGACCACGTCGGCGATCTGCCGGCGCTTCTCCGCGCCCGACATGCCGCGGATCGAGGCGCAGAAATCGAGAAAACCCGCGGGCGTCATGTCGGGATAGGCCGGCGCGCCCTCTGGAAGATATCCGATGTGGCGCTTGGCCTCGATCGGGCGGTCCTGGATCTCGAACCCGCACACGGTCGCGGTGCCCGCGGTCGGCGACAGGAAGCCGGTCGCCATCTTCATGGTCGTCGACTTGCCGGCGCCGTTCGGCCCGAGGAAGCCCAGAACCTCGCCTCGGGCCACCTGGAAACTGACGTCGTCGACCGCGACGATGCTGCCGAAATGCTTCGAGAGGCCGCGGATGGAGATCATCGTCTCCGCGCCGGTGCGCGCCGCGGGGCCTGCAATTGCCGTCTCGACCATGGCCCGTCCCATCTTCGTTCAACCGGAAGCGCCGTCGGCGATCGCCGCGACGCGAAAGGTGGCCCCGGCCATCCCGGTATCGGGGCGCCCTCGAGTGTCAGCCGGTTTACGGATTTGGCCAGGATTTGCAAGAGGCGTATTGACGCCCCGGTTGGGCGTGCAAACCTCAGCGCGGCAACAGCTTTTCGATCTCGCCGGTGATTTCCGCGCTGACCGGTCGGACGCGCGACGGCCAGGTGCCGACCAGCCGGCCGTCCCCGTCGATCAGGAATTTGTGGAAGTTCCAGCGCGGGGCGGCCGCTTCCCCGGCCTCGGCGGCGATCCAGCGGAACAGCGGATGGGCGTCGCCGCCGATCACCACCTGCTTCTCGGTCATCGGGAACTCGACGCCGAACCGGGTCTCGCAGAAGGCCTGGATCTGGGTATTGGAGCCGGGCTCCTGGGCACCGAAATCGTTCGACGGCACGCCCAGCACGACCAGCCCCTGCCCGCCATATTTCTGATGCAGCGCCTGCAGGTCCTCGTATTGCGGGGTGAAGCCGCATTGCGAGGCGGTGTTCACCACCAGAACCGGCTTGCCCTTGTAGCCGGCCAGCGCGATCGGCTGGCCGTCGATGCCCTCGAACGTGAACTGGTGTGCGGTCATTCCCGTCTTTCCGGAGGTCAGGATGCGCCCGTGGAGCGCGAAGGGGGTGAAGGACCAGACGAGGGCCGCCAGGGCGGCAAAGGCGGTGCTGAAGATCGGACGCCTCATGGAGGGCCCTCCCGGTCGAAGCGGCTGCGGTATCCAGGGAAGATAGGCTGCGCCCGGCCGGGCGCCAGCGCAACCGCGGGCCTTTCTATCGCCAGCGCAGCAGCAGCCGTTCGGCCAGGGACACCAGCCCCGCCGCCGACAGCCCGACCAGCGACAGCACGACCACGCCGGCCAGCAACTGGTCGGTGCGCATCAGGTTGCCCGCCATCAGCACGAAGGCGCCGAGCCCGGTATCGGCGCCGATCATCTCGGCCGCGACCACCAGGATCACCGCGATCGCCACGGTGATTCGGAACCCCGCCAGCACGCTCGGCAGCGCGCCCGGCACCACGATCCGCCAGACGATCGCCCAGGCCGGCAGGCCGAAGCTCTGACCCATCCGGACCAGCGAGCGGGGGACCGCATCCACCCCGCCCGCCGCCGCGATCACGGTCGGGAAGAAGACTCCGGCCGCGATCGTCGCCACCTTCGACGGCTCGCCGATGCCGAACCACAGGATGAAGAGCGGCAGCACCGCGATCTTGGGGATCGGGAACAGGGCCGACACCAGCGGCATGCCGGCGGCCCGCGCGGTCGCGAAGATGCCGACGGCAAGCCCGGCCGCCAGGCCGAGTCCCGTCCCGATCAGCCAGCCGCCCGCGACCCGGCCGAGCGAGGCGAGAAGGTGCTGGGCGAGCGCGCCCGACCGCGCCAGCTCCCACAGGGCGGCCGCCACCATGGCCGGCGCCGGCAGGAACAGCGGGTTCGCGAGCCCGGACCAGGATGCGGCCTGCCAGGCCAGCACCAGGCCGAACAGGGCCGACAGGGACACCAGCCGACGCGGGCGGCGGACGAAGCCGCCACCGCGGAACGGCACCGGGCGGGCTTCCGGCGCGCTCATCGCCCGCCCCTCGCCGGTTCCGCCAATTCGAGGTCGGCCGCCCGCGCCTCGTCGCGCAGCAGGGCCCAGAGATGGGCATGGAGCTCGGCGATACGGCCCGCCCGGGCCGCGGCCGACCGTTCTTCGCGCGGCACGTCGACCGGCAGGATCTCGCGGACGCGACCCGGCCGGCGCGACAGGACGGCGATCCGGTCGGCGAGGCGCAGCGCCTCGCCCAGGTTGTGGGTGACGTGGACCGCCGTCGTCCGCTCGCGCTGCCAGATCGCCAGGAACTCCTCGGTCAGCAGGTCGCGGGTCTGGGCGTCCAGCGCCGACAGGGGTTCGTCGAGCAGCAGCACCGCCGGGCGCACGACCAGCGCGCGGGCGATCCCGACCCGCTGGCGCATGCCCCCCGACAGCTGGCGCGGAAAGGCGGCGGCGAAATCCGCGAGCCCCATGCGGGCGAGCGCGTCGGCCACCCGCTCGCGCCGCTCCCCGGCCGGCAGGCGATGATGGTCGAGCGCAAGCGAGACGTTGCCGGCGACGCTCCGCCAGGGCAGCAGGGCGAAGTCCTGGAAGACATAGGTCAGCGGGTTGAGGCACCCGGCCGGCGGCCGGCCGCGCGTCGAGACCCGGCCCGCATAGGGCCGCAGCAGCCCGCCCATGATGCCGAGCAGGGTCGACTTGCCGGACCCGGACGGGCCGATCAGCGACAGGATTTCGCCCGGGCGCACCGCCAGGTCGATGCCCTCCAGCACCGGCAGCGCGCCATAGGCATGGCTCACCCCCTCGACCAGCAGTTCCATCGCCGGGCCCTCCGGGGCCCCTCAGCGCGGCACGTTGCGGTGCCCCTCGACGAAGCCGAGATCGAGGATGGCCGCGGCATCGACCGCCGGGTCGACCATCTTCTGCGCCTGCCACCAGGCCACCTGGTCGCGGATGTCGCCGACGTCGAGACGACCGGCCGGGTCGACCCAGGGCAGGCCGGTCGCGAGCCGGGCGGCCGGCTGCTGGGTGTATTTCTCCAGGATCGGCATCAATGCCGCGTACCCCTCGCCAGCGACCGGGCGCCCGGCGGCGTCCCGCTGGTTGAAGGCGGCGTGGTATTCGGCCGCGCCGCGGGCATAGGCGCGCACGAACCGCGCTACCAGCGGCCGGCGGTCGGCCACCGTCCGGCCCGAGGTGAAGAGCGCCCCCAGCTGCCAGGGCGTGGCGTCGCCCACCCAGCCGAGCAGCCGGCCCTCGCCCGCCTCGATCATCGGCAGGGCGACCGACGAGGGCAGGATCAGCCCGTCCACCTGCCCGCCCTTGAAGGCGGAGACCATGTTGGGGATCGACTGCAGCGGCACCAGCCGCACCCGGGCCAGCGCGAAGCCCTCCTTCCGGGCCAGCAGGCCGATCATGTAGTGGAAGGTGGAGCCGGTCTGGGTGATGCCGACGCTGCGGCCGGGAAAGTCCGCGAGCGACCGCAAGCCGGCATCCCAGGCCCGGGGCGTCGCCAGGTAGGCGCTCAGGTGGAAGCCCGGCACATCGGCCGACTGCGCCGCGACGATCCGCAACGCCCCTTTTCCGGCCAGGTTGTAGAAGCCGGCGGTCAGGCCGGTCACGCCGAAATCGGCGTCGCCGGTCGTCACGGCGACCGCGACCGGCTGGGCGGCGGTGAAGAAGCGGAAGGTGACCTCCAGCCCCTCTGCCGCAAAATGGCCCCGATCCTGGGCGATGAAGAGCGGGCCGGAGGAGGACAGGCGCAACGCCGCGACGCTCACCGCCTCCGCGCATGCCGAGGCCGCCGCCAGCAGAACGCCCAGAGACGCGAGAAAAACAGAAAATGCGTGCCTTCGGGCCATCTTGTTCTCCCCCCGTTCGCGGCGGGGGCAAGCTATCGGCCGCAGGCGGCGATCGTCAACGCCATGCGGCGGCCGGCGCCGTTGCGTTCCGGCGCGCCGCCGCTTATGGGACTGTCCCATCGCTGCCGCGCCGGGACCGTCCCTGCGGCGATCGTCCGATGGCCAGCCAGGCGGGAGCAGCATCTGTCCCTACTCACCATCTTCTTTCTCAAGGGAATCATCGCCGGGATCGTGATCGCCGCCCCGGTCGGCCCGGTAGGCGTCCTGTGCGTCCGCCGCACGATCTTCGAGGGACCGGTCTACGGCTTCGTGTCGGGGCTGGGAGCGGCGGTGGCCGATGCCCTGTTCGGCATCGTCGCGGCCTTCGGCCTGACCGTCATCTCGGACTTCCTGATCGGCCACCAGAGCTGGCTGAAGGCGGTCGGGGCGGCGTTCCTGCTCTTCATCGGCGGGCGGGCGATCATCGGCGCCCGCGACACCACGCCCGCCCCGATCAGCGGCGACAGCCTGGCCGGGGCCTTCGCGTCGACCTTCGTCCTGACGGTCACCAACCCGATCACCATCCTCGCCTTCGCCGGGGTGTTCTCCGCCGCCGGCCTGTCCGGTACGGAGGCGACGTGGGGTGGGGCGGGCATGCTGGTGGCCGGCGTCTTCGCCGGCTCGCTCGCCTGGTGGTTCCTGCTCTGCGCGATCGCGGGCGGCATCCGCCACCGCGTCCGCGAGATGCACCTGGTCTGGGTGTCGCGCACCTCGGGCGCGATCCTGATCGCGTTCGCGCTGTTCCTGCTGCTTACCATGACGCCCTGGTCGCCGCTCGACTGACCGGGACCGCTCCTGCCCGCGCCACGGATTCCTGATGTCGTCCCGCCTCCCGATGCCCCGGTACCCGTTCCTGCTTCTGGCCGCCCTGCTCGCCTGGAGCTTGCTCCTGGCGGCGTTGCCGGCGGCCGCCCAGGTTCCGCCGGCGATGCTCGGACTGGGCACGACCAAGACCGAAGCCGCGGCCGACCCGGCCCGCCCGTCGGCCGAGGAGGTCGAGCGCCTGGCCAAGGCGCTGGAGGACCCGGCGCGCCGCGCGGAGCTGATCCAGCAGCTGCGCCTGCTGTCCCAGGCCGCCCGGTCGGCCGCCCCGCCGGCAGCGGCGCAGCCCGACCCGTCGAGCGGGGAAGCCGTGCTGGCGCAGTTCGCCCAGGCGGCCGATGCCGTGGTGCGGGCGGTCATCGATGCCGGGATCCTGGCCGCCAACCTGCCCGGCCTGGCCGACTGGCTGGTCGACCAGATCGACAATCCCGAGAGCCGCGCGCGCTGGCTCGACATCCTGCTCGAACTGACGATCGTCTTCGGCGCCGCCATGCTGGTCGAGGTGGTCGCATGGTGGGGCATGCGCCGGCCGCGCCGTGCGATCGCGGGCCGCCATGCCACCACCCGGCTGCGTCGCCTGCCCTACGCCTTCCTGCGCGCCTTCGTCGAACTGATACCGGTGGCGGCCTTCGCCGGCATCGCGCTGGGCGCGCTGGCCCTGCTGCCGGTCGACTTCGCGGCCCGCTTCGTCAGCCTGACCGTGGTCCGCGCGGTGGTGCTGGCCGGGGTGGTGGCGGCGCTCGCCCGCGCCATGCTGATGCCGGATGCGCCCGGCCTCCGGCTGCTGCCGCTCGGCGACGAGTCGGCGAACTACGTGATGATCTGGGTCCGGCGTTTCGTCGCGCTCGGCATCTACGGCTTCGCGGCGCTCGACATCGCCTTCCTGCTCGGCCTGCCGATCTCGATCTACCAACTGGTCGAGCGCGTGCTGGGGCTGGTGCTGGCCGGGCTGGCCGTGGTCTTCATCCTGCAGAACCGGACCGCGGTGTCGGACTGGCTGCGCCCCGAGCCGGCCGCCGACCCCGCCCGGCCACAGATGGCGTCGGCCCTGTGCGGCTGGCTGGCCGAGACCTGGCACATGCTGGCGCTGGCCTATGTGGCGATGCTGGCCGTCGTCTGGCTGTTCCAGATCCCGAGCGGCTTCGCCTTCGTGCTGCGCGCCTCGGCCCTGTCGATCCTGATCATCGCGCTGGCCGTGCTGGCGCAATCCACGGCGCGGCGCCTCATCCGGCGGGTCTTCGCGGTCGCGCCGGCCCTGGCCCGCGAGTTCCCCAACATCGAGGCCCGGGCCAACCGCTACATGGCGATCGTCGGCATCGTCGCCTCGGCCGCCATCGCCCTGGTCGCCGTCATCCTGCTGCTCCAGGCCTGGGGCCTGCGCTCGCTCGACTGGCTGTCCTCTGCGTTCGGGCAGCGGCTGATCGGCGGGATGGTGTCGATCGTGGTCGTCGGCCTGCTGGCGCTGTTCGTCTGGGAGGTGGTCGACCGGGTCATCGAGCGCACGCTCCGCCGCCTGTCACGGCAGGCGCCGACGGCCGGCAGCGCCATGCGCCTGCGCACCTTCCTGCCGCTGGTGCGCAACGTCGCCATGGTCGTGCTGGCCACCATCTTCATCCTGGTCGCCCTGTCGGAGATCGGCATCAACATCGCGCCGCTGCTGGCCGGCGCCTCGATCATCGGCATCGCGGTCGCCTTCGGCGCCAACGCCCTGGTCAAGGACGTCATCACCGGCCTGTTCATCCTGGTCGAGGGCACCATCAACATCGGCGACGTGGTCGAGGTGGACGGTCGCAGCGGCGTGGTCGAGGGCCTCAGCATCCGCACCATGCGCCTGCGCGACCTGACCGGCGCCGTCCACACCATCCCGTTCTCGAACGTCGCCAGCGTCAAGAACATGACCCGCGACTTCAGCTTCGCGGTGATCGATGCCAACGTGTCCTATTCCACCAACATCACCCAGGCGATGCAGGTGCTGGCCCGCATCGAGGAAGAGATGCGGGGCGACCCGGCCTTCGCCGGCATGATCTCCGCGCCGCTCGAGATGCTGGGGGTCGAGCGGTTCGCCGACAGCGCGATCATCATTCGTGCCCGCATCCGCACGCCGCCCGGCAAGCAATGGACCATCGGCCGGGAGTTCAACCGCCGCATGAAGCAGGCCTTCGACGACAGCGGCATCGAGATCCCCTTCCCGCACCAGGTGGTGGTCGGCGACGCGACGACGCGGCGCGGCGCCATCGCGGCGCCGGAGGCCGAGGCGGCGCCCCGGCCGGCCGGCCCATGAGCCTCGTCCCGCCGGATGCGGGCGCCTGGCGCCCCTATTCCGGCCGCAACCTGCGCGGTCTGTGGTCCCTCTACCGCAAGGAGGTGATGCGGTTCGCCAAGATCGCCACCCAGACGGTGATGGCGCCCCTGGTGACCACCCTGCTGTTCCTGGCCGTGTTCGCCCTGGCGCTGGGCGGCAGCGACCGGCTGGTGGGCGGCGTGCCGTACATCCAGTTCCTGGCCCCGGGGCTGGTCATGATGGCGATCGTCCAGAACGGCTTCGCCAACACCTCGTCGTCGCTGGTCGTCGCCAAGGTCCAGGGCAGCGTCGTCGACCTGCTGATGCCGCCGCTGTCGCCGGCCGTCCTGACCGCCGGCTTCGCGCTGGGCGGCATGACCCGCGGGCTGGTGGTGGGCCTGGCGGTCGGGCTGGCGATGATGCTCTTCGTCCACCTGCCGGTGGTGGACCCGCTCGCGATCGTCTTCCACGCCGCGGCCGGCGCCCTGATGCTGGCCCTGATCGGCATCCTGGCCGGCCTGTGGTCGGAGAAGTTCGACCACATCTCCGCGGTCACCAACTTCGTGGTGACGCCGCTCGCCTTCCTCTCCGGCACCTTCTACTCGGTCGAGCGGCTGCCGGCGGAATGGGCCTTCATCGCCCACCTGAACCCGTTCTTCTACATGATCGACGGCTTCCGGGCCGGCTTCATCGGCCATGCCGACGGCGACCGGACGATAGGCTACCTCGTCCTGGCGGGCGCCAACCTGGCCCTGTGGGCCGCCTGCCACCACCTCTTCCGGACCGGCTACAAGCTGAAGCCCTGAACCCGCTTGCCGCCGGACGCGCCGGGGTGCAGGAACATGCTGGCATCCATCCCGCGATTCGGGGGCAGCCCATGCCGGTCCGTCGCCTTTCCATCCTTGCCCTGCTGCTCCTGGCCGCTCTGGCCCGGGAATGGCCCGCCCAGGCCGCGGAGCGGCCGGTCGTGGCGTCCGCCCACCCCCTGGCATCGGCCGCCGGCAAGGCGATGCTGGATGCCGGGGGCAACGCGGTCGACGCCGCGGTCGCGGTGCAGATGACGCTGTCGGTGGTGGAGCCGCACGCATCGGGCATCGGCGGCGGCGCCTTCGTCCTGCTGTGGGACCCCGGGCAGCGCCGGGTGCGCGCCTTCGACGGCGTGGCCGCCCAGCCGGCCCGGGCGACCGCCAGCCTGACCACCGATGCCGACGGAAGCCAGCTGCCGATCGACCGCGTGCGCTTTTCGGGCCGCGCGGTCGGCGTGCCGGGGGCGGTGCCCCTGCTGGCGGAGCTGCACGGGCAGGAGGGCCGGCTGCCCTGGGCCAGCCTTTTCGCGCCGGCGATCCGGGCGGCCGAGGAGGGCTTCCCGATGCCGCCCTACCTGCACTACGCGCTGTCGACGCCCCGGGGCCGGCGCCTGGCCGATCCGGCGCTGCGGGCGGAGTGGTTCGACGCCGAGGGCAACCCCCGGCCGGTCGGCACGCCGGTGCGCAACCTGGCCCAGGCCGCCACCCTGCGCCGGCTCGCGGCCGAGGGCGCCGATGCCCTGCGCCATGGCGAGCTGGCCCAGGCGATCGTGGCGGCGGTTGCCGCCGACGAGGTTCCGGGCTTCCTGACCGAGGCCGACCTCGCCACCTATCGCCCGCGCGAACGCGACCCGCTGTGCGCCGAGGCCCTGGCCCACCGGCTGTGCACCATGCCGCCGCCGTCCTATGGCGGCATCGTGACCCTGCAGGTCCTGGCGATGGCGGGCGAGCGCGGCATCGCCCGCCAGGCGCCCGGCAGCGCGGCGGCCGCGCACCTGTTCCTGGAGGCGAGCCGGCTCGCCTATGCCGACCGCTTCCTGCATGTGGGCGACCCGGATTTCGAGCATGTACCGACGGCGGGCCTGGTCGACCGCGGCTACCTGCGCCAGCGCGCCGGCCTGATCCGCGAGGATGCAACGATGGGGCGGGCCGCGGCCGGCGCCCCGCCCGGGCGCCGTGCCGACATCGCCCCCTCGGAGCCGTGGGGCGAGACCACCACCAGCCATCTGGCGGTGGTCGACGGCGACGGCCGCATCGTCTCCATGACCACCACCATCAACCTCTATTTCGGCTCCGGGATCGCGGTCGGCGGCCTCTTCCTCAACAACGCGCTGATCAACTTCGCCAGCCAGCCGGAGCGCGAGGGGCGGCCCGCGGTCAACCGCATGGCGCCCGGCAAGCGGCCCTATACCGCAATGGCGCCGACCATCGCCTTCGGCCCGGACGGGGCGCCCATGCTGGCGATCGGCGCCGCCGGCGGGGTGCGCATCCCGAGCTACTTGGCGCAGGCGGAACTGGGCGTGCTCGCCTGGAACCTCGACATCGCCGCAGCACTCGCCCAGCCGCACTGGCACAATGCCAACGGTCCGAGCGAACTCGAGTCGGACACGCCGGCCGCCGGCCTGGCCGAGGCGCTGGGCGCGCTCGGCCATCAGGTGACGACGGTCCGCATGCAGAGCGGGCTTGCCGGCATCGCCCGCACGCCGGCCGGCTGGACCGGCGCGGCCGACCCGCGACGGGACGGCGCCGCCGCCGACTGACGGCGGCGCCCGGCCCTCCCCGCTCAGATCAGCCCGGTCAGGATCGCCACGCCCGCCAGCGCAGCGGCGCCCCCGGCCGAACGCACCAGCGCGGCCCCGCGCCCCGCGGTCGCCCGGGCGACCGCGAAGCCGACCGCCACGCCGGCCAGGTGCAGCAGCGCCGTCGCCAGCAGGAAGCCCGCGGCATAGCCGAGGCCGCCGGCATCGGCCGGCATCTCCGCCCCGTGCGCATAGCCGTGGAAGACGGCGAAGAAGCCGACCATGCCCATGGCGGCGGCCAGCGGCCAGCGCACGCCGGCCGCCACGACCACGCCCAGGGCGACGATCGACAGCGCGATGCCGGCCTCGACCAATGGCACCTCGATCCCGGCGACGCCGAGCCCGCCGCCGGCCGCCATCACCGCGACGAAGGCGGCCGGCACCGCCCACAGGGCGCGACCGCCGAGCTGGAAGGCCAGCACGCCGACCAGCACCATCGCCAGCACATGGTCGAGCCCGCCCACCGGATGGGCGAAGCCGTGGGCGAACCCGGCCGCATGGTCGACGCCGGTATGGGCCTGGGCGACGGCCGGCAGCAGCCCGGCCAGGGCGGCCGTGCCGATCGCGAAAACGAATCTCATCTGTAGCTCCCCGGGGAATGAACCGCGTGCCCGGCCGAAGCGCGGGCGATCGCCGGCGATTCAATCCCGCCGGCCCGCCCGGGCGCAAGCCCGCAATGGCGGCGGCGGGCGATCTCGTTGCCCGATCCCGTCAGGCGATCTGGCTGCAATGGGCGGCCGCGACCTGCCAGCCGCCGCCCGCCCGCCGCCACAGGCGGCTGTAGCGCCAGGCGCCGGCGAACCGGGTTCCCTCCCAGGTTCCGGCCAGCTCGGCCCGGAGCACGACCAGCACCGCGTCGCCGGCGGTGCGCACCGCCTGCTCGGAGAAGTCGGCCCGGTCGAGGCGGAGCCGGCCCGAACGGTGCGCGTCCAGGTCCATCTCGCGGGTCAGCACCCGGCCCGTCTGGTCGACGAACAGCAGGTCGTCGGCCAGCAGTTCCTCCAGCATCGCCACGTCCGCCGCCAGGATCGCCCGGCGCAGCCGCTCCTCGGCCGCGGCGAGGCCATCCGGCCAGTCGGTCTCGTCCGCCATGGTCACCCCCTTCCCAGCACCAGGGCCGCGCCGCGCTCGCCGATCATCAGCGAGGCGGCGTTGGTGTTGGCGGATGTTACCGTCGGCATGACCGAGGCGTCGATCACCCGCAGCCGGTCCACCCCGCGCACCCGGAGTGCCGGGTCGACCACCGCGTCGCCGTCGGTGCCCATCCGGCAGGTCCCGACGCAATGGAAGACGGTACCGCCGGTCGTGCGCACGAACTCGAAGATCTCGTCGTCGGTCTGCGCTGCGGCCCCGGGCACCACCTCCTCGGTCCACAGGCCGCGGAAGGCCGGCTGCCGGTAGATGTGCCGCAGCATCCGCACCCCTTCGACGATGACCCGGCGGTCATACGGGTCGGAGAAATATCCCGGCGCAATGCGGGGCTGCTCGCGCGGGTCGGCCGAGGTGATGGCGAGGGTTCCGCGGGAGCGCGGATGGCACTGCCAGACGGACGCGGTGAATCCGGAGTAGCGGTGCAGCGGGGTGCCGGGCCGGTCGACCGACAGCGGCATGACGTTGAACTGCACGTCCGGCCGGCCGCCCTCGGCGAAGCGGGTGCAGGCGGCCCCGCCGACCTGGCCCGCGCCGACCGTCAGCGGCCCCGAGCCCCGGAAGAGCCATTCCAGCCCCATGCGGGCGAGCCCGACCGGGCTGCGCACCTGGTCGTTGAGCGACAGCCGGTCGCGCAGCCGGACGATGGTCCGGGCCTGGTAGTGGTCCTGCAGGTTGGCGCCCACCCCCGGCAGGTCGGCGACCACGGCGATGCCGTGCCGGCGCAGCAGGTCGGCCGGTCCGATGCCGGAGAGCTGCAGGAGCTGCGGCGACTGGAGCGCGCCCGCGGACAGGATCACCTCCCGTTCCGCCCGTGCCCGGCGGACCGTCGTCCCCTCCAGCCACTCCACGCCGACCGCGGCCTGTCCTTCGACGAGGATCCGGCTCGCCAGGGCGCCGGTCGCGACCGTCAGGTTGGGGCGGGTCCGCACCGGAGCCAGGAAGGCGGCGGCCGCGCTCGCCCGCCAGCCGTCGCGGATGCTGAGCTGGTAGGCGCCGACGCCATGGGTGGTCTCGCCGTTGAAATCCGGGTTGGCCGGCAGGCCCGCTTGCCGGGCCGCCTCGACCCAGGCCCGGCAGGCCGGGTTCTCGTTGCGCAGGGGCGACACGCCGAGCTCGCCATGGGCGCCGCGATACTGGTCGGGCGGGCCCTCCCACCGCTCCAGCCGCCGGAACCAGGGCAGCACGTCGCGATAGGACCAGCCCGCGGCGCCGAGCCGGGCCCAGTCGTCGAAATCCTCGTGCTGGCCGCGGATGAAGATCAGCCCGTTGATCGAGCTGGAGCCGCCCAGGATGCGCCCGCGCGGCCAGACGATGGGCCGCCCGCCTGTGCCCTCGGACGGCTCGGTGCGGAACAGGCGCGAGAAGCGCTCGTCGTAGATGGTCCGGAAATAGCCGACCGGCAGGCGGAGCCAGAAGTTGCGGTCGGGGCCGCCCGCCTCCAGCAGCAGGACGCGAACGGCCGGGTCGGCGGACAGCCGGTTGGCGAGGACGCACCCCGCCGAACCGGCCCCGACGACGACATAGTCGAAGGCCGTGGTCGGCAAGCGTCAGCCCTGGATGGTGTCGAGGTAGATCTTCGGGTCGAAATACTGCGCGGCCGGCACCGGGTTGGCGATGTTGGCGGCTGCCACGTAGAAATCCGTCACCTGCTGCAGCCACTTGGTGACCGAGCCGTCTGCGTAGAGCTTCTTCCATTCCGCCGTCGGGAAGGTCTTCTGGGCGGCGAACTGTTCCTTCAGGTCGGCCAGCGGCACCTGCGGGTAGTGGTTCTTCTGCAGCACCTCCAGCGCCTCGTCGGTGCGGCCGATCAGCATGTCGTTGCCGGCCGACCAGGCCCGCACCACCCGCGACAGCACCTCGCGGTTGCGGGCATGGTAGTCGTTGGCGGCCGCCCAGCCGGAGACGATCGCCGCCTGGGGATAATAGGCCGAGGCGTCGACCAGCTTCCTCGCGCCCGGCACCTTGTCGCGCACGGTGACGTTGAAGGGCACCCACAGGGCGACCGCCGGCACCGCGCCCGCGATGAACGAGGTCACCGCCTCCGCCATGCGCTGGTTCAGGATCTCGACGTCGCCGCGGCCGATGCCGTTGGCGCGGAGCGCGGTATCCAGGAAGACGTGGGCGGTGGTGCCAGTGGTGGTGGCGATGCGCTTGCCCTTGAGGTCGGCGAAGCTCTTCACCCCCAGGTCCTCTCGCACCCACAGCTGGGCGGTCGCGAACTCCACGCAGTTGGCGAGGAACATGCGGCCCTGGCCGCGGGCCGGGAAGTTGGAGATGACGGCGCCGGTCGACAGCATGTCGAGGCTGCCGCCGACCATCGCCTGGAACAGCTCCAGCCCGGTGGTGAAGGGCTTGAATTCCGGCTCCAGCCCGTTCCTGCCCCAGGCATCGAGATGCTGGGCCAGCCACATCTGGCCGTCGACGGCCAGCGTGTGCAGGTAGCCGACGCGGATCTTCGTGCGCGCCTGGGCGATGGCCGGCATGCCGAGGGCGGCCAGCCCGACGGCGGCGGCCGAGCCGGCGAGAAGGCGGCGGCGGGTGGTATGCATGGTCTGGTTCCTCCCTTTTTTCGATTCTCGGCCCGTCCGGCTTCTCAGTCCGTCACCGCGAAGCGCTGGCGCGCCTGGGCGGCGTATTCCTGCATGACGAGGTCGCGCAGGTGCGAGCGCAGCCGGCCGAACTCCGGCTGCTCGTGCAGGGCCTCGGCGCGCGGGTAGCCGAACGGCACCTCGACGATCTCGCGGATGCGGGTCGGCCGGGCGGTCATCACGACGATGCGCGACGACAGGTAGAGCGCCTCCTCGACCGAGTGGGTGATCAGCATCACCGTCTTGCCCTCGGTGCGCAGCACCTCCAGCAGCAGGTTCTGCATGGCGCTGCGGGTCTGCGCATCGAGCGCGCCGAAGGGCTCGTCCATCAAGAGGAACTGCGGCCGGACGGCATAGGCGCGGGCCAGCGCCAGGCGCTGGCGCATGCCGCCCGAGAGCGTGCGCGGCCAGGCGTCGGCGAAATCCTCCAGCCCCATCAGGCGCATGTAGCGCCGGGCGATCTCCGCCCGCTCGGCCGCCGGCCGGCGGTTGGCCCGCAGCTTCAGGCCGAACTCGATGTTCTGGCGCACCGTCAGCCAGGGGAAGACGCCGTATTCCTGGAAGATCACGCCGCGGTCCGGCCCCGGCCCCGTGACCGGCTTGCCGTCCAGCAGCACGCGGCCGGCGGTCGGCTGCATGAAGCCCGCGACCATGTTGAGCATGGTGGTCTTGCCACACCCCGACGGCCCGATGACCGAGACGAACTCGCCGTCATGGATCGCGTAGCTGACGTCGTCGACGACGCGCAGCCGGCGGTCGGGCGGCCCGAACGCGACCGAGACGCCCTCGAAGGCGATGCGCACCCGGCCGGTCGTCATGCCATGCGCTCCTGCCAGGCCAGCAGCCGCCGCGACAGGCGGCGCAGCGCCAGGTCCATCGCCAGCGCGATGAAGCCGATCGAGATGATGCCGACATAGATGATGTCGAGCTGGAAGAACGAGGCCGCGTCCTGGATCAGCGCCCCCAGCCCGCGCTGGGCGGCGATCAGCTCGGACGCCACCAGGGTCGCCCAGGCGACGCCGAGGGCCACGCGCAGCGCCGTCAGCATGTGCGGCACCGTCATCGGCACCACCACCTTGAGGAAGATCTCGCTGTCGCTGGCCCCCAGCGTGCGGGCGACGCGCAGGTAGATGGGGCTGATCTGCGAGATGCCCTCGTACATGACGATGACCCCGGCGAAGAACGCCGCGTAGAACAGGATCACCGTCTTCGCCAGCTCGTCGACCCCGAAATAGACGATAACCAGCGGGATGAGGGCGATCGGCGGCAGGGCCCGGAAGAAGTTGACCAGCGGGTCGACGAAGGTCCGCACCTGGCGATACCAGCCGAGCACGAAGCCGGCCGGCACGGCGAGCGCGATGCCGAGCGCCACCCCGGTCACCACCCGCCGGGTCGACATCAGGATGTCGAGCGGCAGGCGCCCGGTGGCGAGCTCGGCGAAGCGGGCGGCGACCGCGTGGGGTGCGGGCACCAGGGCCGGGCTGATCAGGCCGCTATGGTGGACCCCGTACCACAGGGCGACGATCGCCAGCCAGGGCAGCAGGATCAGCGCCGCGCGTCGCACTCCAGGCCCCACTTCCCTTCCCTCCCCCGAAACATTCTATAGTTCGTCTGTTCGTTCTTCCCCCAAAGGTACTCAGGTTGGGACGTTTGCCACAAGCCCGCAAATCCGCCGCCCATCCGCTCTTCGGCGGCAGCCCGGTGCCGCTCTACATCCAGCTGGCCGAGGTGCTGCGCCACCGCATCGGCCGCGGCGACTGGGCGGCGGGCGCGATGCTGCCCTCGATCGAGGAGCTGATGGCCGAGTTCCAGGTGGCGCGGGTCACCGTCCGCCAGGCGATGGCGCTGCTCGCCCGCGACGGTCTGGTGTCGCCGCAGCGCGGGCGCGGCACCTTCGTCCACCCCGCCGGCGCCGGCCGGCGGCTCAAGGTCGAGACGACCCTGGACGACCTCGTGGAGATGTACCGCGGCGACGTGCCGGAACTGCTCACCATCGCCGAATCGGAGGCGGCCCCGGTCCTGGCGGATCGCGACGGGGCGCCGGCGCCGGCCTATTTCCACATGCGCCGGGTCCATTCGCGGGGCGGCGAGCGCTATTGCGTCATCACCATCTACATCGACGAGCGGGTGTTCCGGCGCGCGCCCGACCGATTCCGGCACGAGGTCATCCTGCCGGTGCTGGTGGGGATTCCGGGGCTGGTGATCGCCCGGGCCCGGCAGACCCTGGAGATCGCCAAGGCCGACCCGGAGGTGGCGGCCTTGCTCGGCATCCCCGTCAACGAGCCGATCGCCGAGGTCCGCCGGGTGCTGTGCGACCCGGCCGGCACCGTCATCTACCTGGCCGAGGTCACCTACCGCGGCGACTACGTCCATCTCGACATGGACCTGCGGCCCTGATCCTGGCCCACCGCGATGCGAGCGGTGCTATGATCCGGGCGATGCGTGCCTGGGACATCCCTTCGCCCTGCGTCGGCATCTGCCGGCTCGACCCCGATTCCGGCCTCTGCCAAGGCTGCTGGCGGACCATCGGCGAGATTTCCGCCTGGCCGCGGATGGATGCGCCGGCCCGGCTGGCGCTCCTGGACGAGCTGGCCGGGCGGCAGCGCGCGCAAGGCGGGTGCGAACCGCCCGGCGGGGCGTGCTAGACTCCCCTCCTGTCCCCCAATCGATTCCGATCGAGGCCCCCATGCCACGCCAGTTTCCGACGGCCCGCCGCCTCCTGCCCCTGGCCGTCCTCGGCCTCGCCCTCGCCGGCTGCGCCGCGCAGAGCTGGGTCAAGCCCGGGACCGAGGACGACCAGATGCGCGCGGACTACCGCGACTGCGTCCGCCAGGCCCAGCCGGCCGTGGAGCGCGACGCGCGCATCGAGAGCGACATCATGTCGACCCGCGGCGACGACTATCGCCGCTCCGGCTCGATGATGACCCGCCGGGGCATCTCCGAGGCCCGCACCAGCGGCCGCCAGGACGACGAGGTCTATGGCTGCATGCGCTCGCGCGGCTACATGCCGGCCGACCAGGTGGCACCGGCGAAGTGACGGGCCGGTGACGGCAGCCACCGTCGGGGTCGGCGCGCTCGACCCGACCGATCCCGGCACCTTCCGCCTGTGGCGCGAGGAGGTGCTGCGCTATGGCGACATGGACACCAACGGCCATGTCAACAACGTCGCCATCGCCCAGTTCTGCGAGGGCGGCCGGGTCGCCTTCGAGCGCGCGGGCGACCTGCAGCGCGACAACCCGATCCTCGGCCTGTCCCTGGCCAAGGTGACGATCGAGTTCCGCCACGAGGCCCACTTCCCGGGCATCGTGCGCATCGGCACCCGGATCCTGGGGTTCGGCCGCTCCTCGTGCCGGCTGGTGCAGGGGCTGTTCCAGGACGGGCGCTGCATCGCGGTCAGCGAGGCGGTCTCGGTTTGCTTCGACACCAGGGCCCGCAAGGCGGTGCCCTACCCCGAGGGGTTCCGGGAGCGGGCCCTGCGGCTGGCCGGCGGCTGACTGCCCGGCGCCATTGCCTTGGCCGGGGCCGGCCCCATCTTGCCTCCAGGACGAAGGAGGACGAGATGACCCCGACGGGACACGAGGGCGGCCAGCGCATCGCCCGATCGACCTTCCTGCGCTGGGCCGGTTCGGCCGCCGCGGCGGTCGCGATGGGTGGCCGGGCCGCGGCCGCCCCGTCGCCGCCGTCATCCCCCACGATGCGGACGCGAACCATCCCTTCCAGCGGCATGGCCCTGCCGGTGGTCGGCTGCGGCACCTGGCGGACCTTCGACGTCGGCCCGGACCCGGGCGCCCGGGCGCCCCTGGCCGAGGTGCTGGAGGTTCTGTTCCGGGCGGGCGGGTCGGTGATCGACAGCTCGCCCATGTATGGCCGGTCGGAAGCGGTGGTCGGCGACCTGCTGGCCGAGGCCGGCAGCCACGACCGCGCCTTCCTCGCCACCAAGGTCTGGACCCGGGGCCGCGAGGCCGGCATCCGGCAGATGGAGGAATCGCTGGCGCTGCTGCGCCGCCCGCGCATCCAGCTGATGCAGGTGCACAACCTGGTCGACTGGCGGACACACCTGAAGACCCTGCGCGCCTGGAAGGCCGAGGGCCGCATCGCGCATCTGGGCGTCACCCACTACACCCAGTCCGCCCACGGCGAGCTGGAGGCGGTGATGCGGGCCGAGACGCTCGACTTCGTGCAGATCAACTACGCGCTGGACGACCGCGCGGCCGAACGGCGGATCCTGCCGCTGGCCGCCGACCGCGGCATCGCCGTGCTGGTCAACCAGCCGTTCGGCGGCGGCGGGCTGCTGCGCGGCCTGCGCGGCCGCCCCCTGCCGGACTGGGCCGCGGAGATCGGCTGCGAGACCTGGGCCCAGATCCTGCTGAAGTTCCTGCTCGGGCACGAGGCGGTGACCTGCGTCATCCCCGGCACCAGCCGGCCGCAGCACATGGCGGACAATGCCCGCGCCGGCACCGGCCCCCTGCCCGACGCCGCCCTGCGCCGCCGCATCGCTGCCGAGTGGGACGCGGGCTGAGCTGCGGCCAAGCCCCCACTTGCCGCCGGGCGGCGCATCACTATGCTGCGCCGCCATGCAAGACAACCCCAAGACGCGGCCGCGCGTCACCCTGCTGCCCGGCCACGACAAGCGCGCGCGGCACGGACATCCGTGGATCTATTCCAACGAGATCGCCATGGATGCGGCCGCCAAGGCGCTGCCGCCCGGCACGCTGGTCACGGTCGTGACGGCCGAGGGCACCCAGGTCGCCGCCGCGACCTTCAACCCGCACACGCTGATCGCCGCCCGGGTGCTGACGCGCGAGGCGGGCAGCCACATCCATGACGAGTTCATCCGCCGCCGGCTGCGCCGCGCGCTGGAGATCCGCGACCGGCTCTATCCGCGCCCCTTCTACCGGCTGGTCCATGCCGAGGCGGACGGACTGCCGGGCCTGGTCATCGACCGCTACGGCGACGTGCTGGCCGTGCAGGTGAACACCGCCGGCATGGCGATGCTGTGGCCGTCGGTACAGGAATCGCTGCTGGCGCTGCTGGCGCCCCGCGCCATCGTGCTGCGCGGCGACAGCCCGGCCCGGACCCAGGAGGGGCTGCCCGTCGGCGTCGACATGGCCGTGGGTGAACTCGCCGGCCCGGTCGAGATCGAGGAGAATGGCGGCCGCTTCGCCATCGACGTGCTCGGCGGGCAGAAGACCGGCTGGTTCTTCGACCAGCGCGACAACCGGGCCTGGGTGGCCAGGCTGACGTCGGGCGTCCGGGTGCTGGACCTCTACACCTATGGCGGCGGCTTCGCGGTCGCGGCCGCCCTCGGCGGGGCGTCCAGCGTGCTGGCGCTCGACCGGTCCGAGCCGGCCCTGGCGTCGGCGGCGGCATCGGCCGAACTGAGCGGGGTCACTGCGACCTGCACCTTCAAGCGCGGCGAGGTCTTCGCCGAACTGGAGGGGCGGGCCAAGGGCGAGGAGCGCTGGGACGTGGTGATCGCCGACCCGCCGGCCTTCGTGAAGTCGCGCAAGGACCTGGCCTCGGGCACCCGCGGCTATCGCAAGCTGACCCGGCTGGCGGCTCAGGTGACGGCCCCGGGCGGCTATCTCTTCGTCGCGTCCTGCTCGCACAATGTCGACCTGCCGCTGTTCTCGGAGCAGGTGGCGCGCGGGCTGGCCGATGCCGGCCGGTCGGGCCGCATCCTGCGCACCGGCGGGGCCGGGCCGGACCATCCGGTCCACCCGCTGCTGCCGGAGAGCGCCTACCTCAAGAGCCTGACGCTGGCGCTCGACTGAAGCCGGAAAGAAGATGGGCCCGGTCGGAGGGGGGATCCGACCGGGCCCGTCGCTTGGGGAAGCGAGGTCGAGAGCGGCTTGGGGAGGGGGATCGCGCTCTCACAGATAGAGACGCCCCAGCCCCCGGAAAGGTTCACGGCGCCGTAGTCTTTTTTTCCGGCAGCGCCGACAGGCGCGACTCGACCGCGCCGCGCGCCGGCGAGCCGGCCGGCAGCCGCTCCAGCAGGCGCTGCCACAGGCGCCGCGCCTCGGCGGGGTCGCCGGCATCCGCTGCCGCACGGCCGAGATACCACAGGATCTGCGGGTGGTCCGGCGCCAGCCGTGCCGCCGCGCGGATGGTGGCGAGGAACGGCTCCGGCAGCACGTCGTCGCCGCCCGCCACCTCGAGCTGGGCGTTGGCCAGGTCGAGATGCAGCTCGACATCCTCGGGAAAGGCCGCCACGGCGCGGGTTAGCGCGGCGGCCAGGCGGGGCGGGTCGTCCAGGACGCGCAACGCCTGGGCGAGCCGCCGCCAGCCGTCGCGATCCGCCGGCGCCGCCTGCAGGCGCTGCTCCAGCCCATCGACCATCCCGCGGATCGCCTGCGCCCGCTCCTCGGGCGACAGCCGCAACAGTGCCTCGCCGCCGGGCGGTACCGCGCCGGCCGGGGGGCCCTCGCCGGCCGGCGCCGGGGGTGGCGCCGGAACGCCGCGGCGGGTGGCCGCCTCGGCGATCCGCTGGCGCAGCAGCGGCCGCCACGGGGCATCGGGCGGCGACAGCCCTTCGAGCGCCGTCCAGCGGGCGATGGCCTGGTCCAGGTCGCCCGCCTGCATGGCCGCCTCGCCGAGAAAGAACATGGCGCGGGGATCGTCCGGCGCGCGGGCGAAGGCCTCGCGGGCGGCCGGGGTGACGATGCCGCCCGCCGCCATCGTCAAGGCCTCGCCATGGGCGGCATGGAGGTCCGCCCGCTCCGCTCCCAGTCCGATGCGGTGGCGATAGGCCTCGGCCGCATCGGCGAAGCGCTGCGCCCGGACCAGGGTGCGGCCCAGCCGCTCCCAGCTCTCCAGGTCGTCCGGCCGCTCTTCCAGGCGCCGGACCAGGGCATTGATCGACTCCTGCTGGATGCGCGCGACATCGCCCTCGCCGGCCGGCAGGGTTCGTCCCGCCAGCGGCTGCGCCGGCAGGCGCGGCGCGCCCTGCCAGCCATAGAGCGCCAGCGCCCCGACCGGCAGCAGCAGGGCCAGCACCACCGCCAGGATGGAACGCTCCGGCACGGGCGGCCCCTCGGCCTCGGCCCGGTCGGCCGCGACCAGGATGCGGCGCTCGATCTCCGCCCGCGAGGCGGCCGCCTCGCGCTCCCCGATCTCCCCCGACGCCCGGCCACGCTCGACTTCCGCCAGCTGGTCGCGATAGATGGCCAGGTCGTAGGCGAGGCGCCCCTCCGCCTCGGCCCCTCCGCGGCGCAGCAGCGGCCGGGCAAGCGCCGCCACCACCAGGGCCGCCAGCAGGCCGGCCGCCAGCCAGAATGCGATCACGGCCGGCCGCCCCCCTCATGCCCGGAATGGCGGCCGTCGCCATCCTCGGCCAGCAGCGCGTCGACGCGCGCGCGCTGGACCGGCGACAGCGCATCCGCCTCGACCGGGCGCTGGCGACGGCGACGGAAGGCCAGGACGGCGATGGCGCCGCCCGCCAGCAGCAGCAGGGGCGGGGCCAGCCACAGGGCCCAGGTTTCCGGCTTCATCGGCGGGCGCAGCAGCACGAAGTCGCCGTAGCGGGCGACGAGGTAGTCGCGGACGGCCGCGTCGCCGTCGCCGGCCGCCAGCCGCTCGCGCACCAGCACCCGCAGGTCGCGGGCCAGCGGCGCGTTCGAATCGTCGATCGACTGGTTCTGGCAGACGAGGCAGCGCAGTTCCTTCGACAGCTCGCGCGCGCGTTCCTCCAACGCGGGGTCAGCCAGGCGCTCGCCCGGCTCGACGGCCAGCGCCGGCCCGGACACGGCCAGCAGCAACGCCAGGAGGCAGGCCCGCATCAGCGCCGCAGCCGCTCGAGCATGGCCAGGATCGGTTCGAAATCCTGCGGCCCGAGCGCCCCCACATGGCGGTAGCGGATGCGGCCCGCGCGATCGATCACGAAGGTCTCCGGCACGCCATAGACGCCCCATTCGATGCTGGCGCGGCCGTTGGCGTCGACGCCGATGCGGCGGTAGGGGTTGCCGAGCTGGGCCAGGAAGCGGGCCGCGTCCTCGGGCTTGTCCTTCTGGTTGATGCCGAAGATCGGCACCCCCTTCTCCGTCGCCAGCCGCATCAGCAGCGGGTGCTCGGCCCGGCAGGGCACGCACCAGGAGGCGAAGACGTTGACCAGCGCCACCTCGCCGCCGAGGTCGGCCGTCGCGAGCGGCGGCGCCACGGTGCCGAGCGCCGGCAGGGCGAACTGCGGCGCCGGCTTGTCGATCATTGCCGACGGCAAGGTCTTGGGATCGAGGCCGAGCCCGGCCAGCAGGTAGGCCGCGATCAGCCCGAAGACCAGGGCCGGCACGATGTAGAGCAGGCGGCGCATCGGCCTCGTCCCGGGTCAGGCGCGGGCGGTCGCGGGCGGCGCGTCGCCCGGCGCCGGCACCCGCCGGCGGGTGGGCGCGCCGACCCTGAGGCGCCGGTCGGTCAGCGACAGCAGCCCGCCCGCCGTCATGATCGCGGCACCGATCCATAGCCACGGCACCAGCGGCTCGTGATAGATGCGCATGGTCCAGCCGCCCTGGCCGTCCGGATCGCCCAGCACGACATAATGGTCGACGATCCAGCGGGTGTGGATCGCCGCCTCCGTGGTCGGCATCGCCTGCACCGGGTAGAAGCGCTTCTCGGGATGCACCGTCGCGATGACCCGGTCGCCCGCGCGGATGGTGACGGTGGCGCGGTCGGCGCGCCAGTTCGGGCCGGGTGCGGGCTCGACCCCGTCCAGGCGATAGGAGTAGCTGCCGAGGTCGAGCGTGCCGCCGACGCGGACGATGTCCACCAGCTCGCTCTTCCAGGCCGACGCCGCGACCGCGCCCGCGACCAGGATGCCGGTGCCGCCATGGGCGATCGCCGCCCCCCAGGCGGCCCGCGGCAGGTGGATCGCCCGCGACAGGCTGGCAGCGAGCGGGACGCGGAACAGGCGGACGCGCTCGGCGATGTCGACCACGGCGCCCACCACCAGCCAGGCGGCGAGCCCGATGCCGGGCAGGGCCAGCACCGGGCGGGCGCCCATGATCCACAGCGCGGCCAGGGCGGCGACGACGCCGGCGAGCGCGGCGACACCGAGCCGGGACAGCGCACCGGCCAGGTCGGCGCGCTTCCAGGACAGCAGCGGGCCGACGGCCATCGCCGCCACCAGCGGCACCATCAGCGGCACGAAGGTCGCCTCGAAATAGGGCGGCCCGACCGAGACCTTGCCGCCGGTCACCGCCTCCAGCACCAGGGGATAGAGCGTGCCCACCAGGACCGTGGCCGCCGCCGTCGACAGCAGCAGGTTGTTGAGGACGAGCGCGCCCTCGCGGCTGACCGGGGCGAAGATGCCCCCCGGCGCCAGCGCCGGGGCGCGAATGGCATAGAGCAGCAGCGAGCCGCCGATCACCACCACCAGCAGCAGCAGGATGAAGATGCCGCGCGCCGGGTCGACGGCGAAGGCGTGGACCGAGGTCAGCACGCCCGAGCGCACCAGGAAGGTGCCGAGCAGGCTGAGCGAGAAGGCGAGGATCGCGAGCAGGATCGTCCAGCCCTTCAGCGCGTCGCGCTTCTCGACCACGATCGCGGAATGCAGCAGCGCGGTGCCGACCAGCCAGGGCATGAAAGAGGCGTTCTCGACCGGGTCCCAGAACCACCAGCCGCCCCAGCCGAGCTCGTAATAGGCCCACCAGGAGCCGAGCGCGATGCCGAGCGTGAGCGCGCACCAGGCGGCCAGCGTCCAGGGCCGCACCCAGCGCGCCCAGGCGGCATCGACCCGCCCTTCGATCAGGGCGGCGACCGCGAACGAGAAGGCGACCGAGAAGCCGACATAGCCGAGATAGAGCATCGGCGGGTGGAAGGCCAGGCCCGGGTCCTGGAGCAGCGGGTTGAGGTCGTTTCCGTCTGGCGGCGCCGGATCGAGGCGCAGGAAGGGGTTGGAGGTGACCAGCACGAACAGCAGGAAGCCGACCCCGACCAGCCCCTGCACCGACAGGACCCGCGCCTTCAGCCTGGGCGGCAGGTTGCCGCCGAAGAGCGCGACCGCCGCCCCGAACAGGGACAGGATCAGCACCCAGAGCAGCATCGAGCCCTCGTGGTTGCCCCAGACCCCGGTCACCTTGTAGAGCATCGGCTTGGCCGAATGGCTGTTGCCGGCGACCAGCGCCACCGAGAAATCCGAGACGACGAAGGCGTGGGTCAGGGCGGCGAAGGCGAACAGGGCGAGTGCCGCCTGTCCGACCGCGGCCGGGGCGGCCAGCCCCATCAGGCGGCGGTCGCCGCGGGCGGCGCCGACCAGCGGCAGCGTGCCCTGGACCAGCGCCACGAAGAGCGCCAGCGCCAGCGCGAAGTGGCCGAGCTCCGCGATCATGACCGCCCGCCGCCGGCAGCGGCGGGGCCGGGGACGGCGGTGGGCCTGAGCCCCTCCCCTTCCTTCCAGCGGCCGGCCTTCTTCAGGGCGTCGGCAACCTCCCGGGGCATGTAGGTCTCGTCGTGCTTGGCCAGCACGTCGCGCGCCTCGAAGGTCCCGTCGGGGCGCATCCGGCCCTCGGTCACGACGCCCTGCCCCTCGCGGAAGAGGTCGGGCAGGATGCCGCGGAATGTCACCGGCACCGCATGGGCGCCGTCGGTCACCCGGAAGGCGATGGTCCGTCCGTCGGCGGAGCGGGTGACGCTCGATGCCTCGACCAGGCCGCCCAGCCGGAAGGAGCGGTCGCCGGGCGCCCCTTTGGCCTGCAGGTCGCTCGGGCTGTAGAAGAAGACGAGGCTGTCCTGGAAGGCGGCCAGCATCAGGGCCGTGGCGCTGCCGAGCAGGCCCAGTGCCACCACGAGCACGAGAAGGCGGCGGCGCTTGCGGGTCATGCCGCCGGTCCCGCGGGCCCACGCGCCCGGCCGCCGCGGCGTCCGCCCGCCTCGGCCAGGCGCTGCAGGGCGCGCTCCTCGCGCTGCACGCGCAGCAGGCTGGCCGCAAGGATGGCGAGGAGGACGATGGCAGCGGTGGCGTAGGCGCCCCAGACGAAGCCGCCATGGCCGCCCATGGCGAGGAAGGCCGCGAGCCGGTCGATCATGATTCGGCCTCCATGGCGGCCAGGCGGAGGGTGCGGATGCGGCGCGCGGCGACTTCCGCCCGGACGCGCAGCAGCAGGACGGCGGCGAAGTAGCAGGCGAAGCCCGCCGCCATCAGCAGGAGCGGCACCAGCATCGAGGAATGGATCGCCGGCCCGTCCATGCGGGCGACGCTGGCCGGCTGGTGCAGGGTGTTCCACCAGTCGACCGACCATTTGATGATCGGCACGTTGACCAGCCCGACGATGGCCAGGATCGAGGCCGCCCGGCCGCCGCGCACCGGGTCGTCGAAGGCGCCGAGCAGCGCCATGTAGCCGAGATAGAGGAAGAACAGCACCAGCACCGAGGTCAGGCGCGCGTCCCACACCCACCAGGCGCCCCACATCGGCTTGCCCCACAGGGCGCCGGTGACGAGGCAGACGAGGGTGAATCCGGTGCCGATCGGGGCCGCCGCGCGGGCGACGATCTCGCCCAGCGGGTGCTTCCAGACCAGGGCCGAGATGCTGCCGCCGGCCACCACCGTGTAGGCGAACATCGCCATCCAGGCCGACGGCACATGGACATACATGATCCGCACCGTCTCGCCCTGCTGGTAGTCGGCCGGCGAGACGAACAGGCCGAACGCCAGCCCGGCGGCCATGCACAGGACCGCGGCCGCGGAAAACCATGGCAGGGCCACGGCCGCGAAGCGAAGAAACCTGGCAGGGTTGGCGAAGCGGTGCATCACCATCGTCGTCCGGTATGTATCACCCAGATGGGCCACGTTCCATGCGGCGCAAAGCCCCTGCACCTGCGGCGTTCGGCCCCGCCCGCCGTCCCGGTCATTCGACCGCCTGGCGCAGGGCGGCGGCAGCGGCGAAGGGGGCGGCCGCCAGGGCGGCCAGCAGCATGGCGCCCAGGACCAGGAGGTGCGGCCGGGCCGGCAGGCCGGCGATCGCGGCATCCGCCGCCGCAACCCCGAAGATCAGGACCGGCACCGTCAGCGGCAGCACCAGCAAGGCCAGCAGGACCCCGCCGCGGCGCGCGCCCAGCACCAGCGCCGCGCCGATGGCGCCGACCAGGACCAGGGTCGGGGTGCCGAGCAGCAGGGCACCCAGCAGGGCCGGCAGGCCCTCGGCCGGAAGCTGCAGGAAGATCGCCAGGATCGGCGTCGCCAGCACCAGCGGCAGCCCGGACAGGAGCCACTGCGCCAGGCACTTCGCCAGCACGATGACGAGCATCGGGGCCGGCGACGCCACCATCCCTTCCAGGCTGCCGTCCTCGTGGTCGGCCAGGAACAGGCGGTCGAGCCCGAGCATCACGGCCAGCAGCGCCGTCACCCAGATGACCCCGGCGGCGACGCGGGCCAGCAGGTTCGGCTCCGGCCCGACCCCGAAGGGGAACAGGCTGGCGGCCAGCACGAAGAAGAGGACGACGGCGGCCGCATCGCCACCCTGGCGCAGGGCGAGCCGCAGGTCGCGGACGAGAATGGCGCGGAAGGCGTTCACGGCGATGGCGAGGGGGAATGGGACGGAGGCGGGACCGCGGCGGGGGTCAGTTCCAGCACCTGCCCGGCCGGCACCGCGATCGGGACGTGGGTCGCCAGCACGACCATGCCGCCGGCCCGGCAATGGTCGGCCAGCAGCGCCTCGACCACCGCCACCGAGCCGGCATCCAGCCCGACCGTCGGCTCGTCCAGGAGCCAGAGCGCGGCGCCGCCCAGCAGGAGCCGGGTCAAGGCCAGGCGCCGCCGCTGCCCCTGGGACAGGAAGCGGGCCGGGGTTTCGGCCAGGGGGCCGAGGCCCATCCGCTGCAGGGCGCCGAGGGCTGCCTCACCAGGCGCCCCGGCCAGGGCGGCCCAGAAGGCGGCGTTCTCCAGGGCGGACAGGCCCGGCTTGATGCCGTCGCCATGGCCGAGCCAGCGCAGCCGGGCGCGGTGGGCGTCGGGGTCGTCGGCGACCGGCGCGCCATTCCAGAGCAGCTTTCCCGCGGCCGGTGCCAGCAGCCCCGCCATCAGGCGCAGCAGGCTGCTCTTGCCGGCGCCGTTGGGGCCGATCAGCGTCAGCGCGGTGCCGCCGGCAACCTCGAAGGAGAGCCCCTGGAAGACGATCCGCTCACCGCGGACGCAACCGAGCCCGGCACCGGTGAAGCGGCTGGCCGCGAATGCGCTCATCGCGCGGTTGATAGCATGAAACCGGCAAGAGAAGGGCGGCTGCCGAGGGGGGACGGCAGCCGCCCGAGGGGCAGCGGGTCGTGGTGCTGCCAAGGAGGCGTCGAGTTCTGTCGCTGGGGGATGTTCGATGCCCTCGCGACCGCGAATATCTGATGCAGGAATGAGACAGGTCCAGGGGCAGATTGCGGCAAGATCGTGGTATTTATTGCGCCAGAATGAACCTGGCACGGCCGCCCGAGGCCGATCGCCGGCCGGTTTCAGGTAGTTGCCGGCCGATCTTCCCGCAGAACCTCCGCCGCCGCGGCGACGGCGAGCCGGGGTTGGGCCCCGGTCGCCGCGCCTGTCACACAAGGGCCTGAAGCAGCACGCCAAAAAAAGGTGGGCGGCCGCCGAGGGGGGATCGGCGACCGCCCGGAGCGGCAGCGTTCAAGCCGCCAAGGAGGCGTTGAAACCGTCGCTCGGTACGATGTTCCGTCCTTGCGACAGGTAGCAATGTGATGCCGGAATGCGACAGTCGCTTGGTCGGATTGCGGCGAAACTGTGATTTATCGCACCGGTCGCGGATCCTGGCATTGGCCGCAGGATCGCCGCAGCCGGGCCCCCCATGCTATAGGGGCGGGCCCGATGACCAGCCCGCTCCGCGAACGCCCAGCCCGGCCTGCTGCCGCCCGCCGGGCGACCGCCGCCGTGTTCTTCGCCAACGGCGCGGGATTCGGCATCTGGGCCGCCCATATCCCGTTGCTCAAGAAAGGCCTCGACCTCTCGGAAGGCGAGCTGGGGCTGGCCTTGCTGATGATGGCCGCCGGCGCCGTGGCGACGATGCCGCTGGTCGGGCGCTGGGCGGTCCGTGCCGGCAGCCGCCCCACGGTGGCGGCGGCCGGCTTCGCCTTCGCCGCCCTGCTCGCGGTGCCGCCGCTGGCGCCCGGCCTGGGCACGCTGATGCTGGCCTGCCTGCTGCTGGGCGCGGCCAACGGTGCGCTCGACGTTGCCATGAACACCCATGCGACCGCCGTCGAGCGGGCCTGGCGGCGGCCGATCATGTCCGGCTTCCACGCCTTCTACAGCCTGGGCGGGCTGGCCGGCGCCGGGGCGGCGGGAGCGGCCATCGCCGGCGGCTTCGGTCCCGCGGCCACCATGACGGCGGCGGCCGCCGCCCTGGTCCTGGCGGTCGGTGCCGCCAACCTTCACCTGGCCGTGGCAACCCCGCCCGCGGTGCCGGGTGCCGGCTTCGCCCGGCCGCGGAGACCGGTCCTGCGCCTCGGCATCCTGGCGGTGCTCGGCTTCTTCGCCGAAGGCTCGCTGATCGACTGGTGCGCGGTCTATCTGGTGGAGCGGGTCGGCACCAGCCCGGCCGCCGGGGCATCGGGCTACGCCGCCTTCTCGCTGGCGATGACCGCAGGACGCCTGACCGGCGACCGCATCGCCGCCCGCTTCGGGCCGCAGCGGACCTTGGCCGGCTCCGCGGCACTGGCCGCCGCCGGCCTGGCGCTGGCGATCGCCGTACCCCACCCCGTTTTCGCGCCGGCCGGTTTCGCCGTGGCCGGGCTGGGCCTGGCCAACATCGTCCCCCTGCTGTTCGGCCAGGCCGCACGCGTACCGGGGGTGGCGCCGGGGGCCGGGGTGGCGATGGTCGCGGTGTTCGGCTATGCGGGCGCGCTCGCCGGGCCGCCGCTGATCGGGTTTGCCGCGGAAGGCATAGGGCTGCGCGCCGCCCTCGGCACCCTGGTCGCGGCCGCGGTCCTGGGAGGCCTGCTGATCCCCTGGGCGATCGGCCGGGACCGGCGCCGGTGACCGCAATGGGCGCGTGGCCCGGCAGTTGCGTGCGCGGTGCGATCCGCTATTCTTGCCCGGGCATCATGGCTGCATCCTTGCACGCGGACCCCAGCCAACCCGCCCCCAGCGCTGCGCGGTCGCTGCGCATCCTGCTGGTCGACGACATCGCGCTCCAGCGCGCCATGCTGGAGCTGGAGCTCGCCGGCGATGGCCATGCCTGCGACCATGCGCCGGACGGCGAGGAAGCGGTGCGGATGGCCCGCGACGGCGTCTATGACCTGATCCTGATGGATCGCTTCATGCCCGGCATGGATGGGCTGGCGGCAACCCGACGGATCCGGGCGCTGCCCGGGCCCGCGGGGCGGACGCCGATCCACGGATTGACCGGCGACACCGGGGCAGCGGAGATCGCCGCCTGTGCCGAGGCCGGCATGGACGGGGTGCTGGAAAAGCCGGCAAGAGCGCACGAACTGGCGGCCCTGCTGGCAACGCTGACGGCCGGGCGGCCGGGCATAGCCGCCGATCCGGCCGAACCCGACCGGGAGACCTGGGTGCGGTTGCGGCGCTCGGTCGGCGACACGGCCTTCGCATCCCTGCAGCGGCAGTTCTCCGCCTTCGCCCGCGAGAAGGCTGCCATCCTGCGGCAAGCGGCGGCGGCTGGCGACACCGGGACCATCCTGCGCACCGCCCACATGCTGGCCGGCACGTCCGGATCGTTCGGCCATCCGGGCCTCGGCCAGGAAGCGCAGGCCCTGCAACGGGCGGCCCACGGCGATCCGCCGGGCGCCAGCGTCGTTCCGGCAGCGGAACGCCTGGCCCGGTCGGCGACCGAAGCCGCCGACCGGGTCGATGCCGCCCTGGAGGCGGAACGCCGGGACTGAGGCCCGGCCGCGGCTACTTCGCGGCGATGTAGCCGTCGATCACCGACGCGTCCGAGGACTTGATGGTCATGCCGCCGGGGCCGGCGCCGATGCGGGTCACCTGGCGGGCCGGCTCGCCCGACTTCTGGAACGCCTCCAGCTCCTTCGAGCCGGCGCGGAACACCCACAGGCGGCCGTGCTCGACCTTGGTCCAGAAGCCCGGCTTGTCGTACTGGCTGCCCGCCTGCGCCGAAGCGGCCGGCGCCATCGCCGTCGCCGGCCGCTGGTCGTCCGCACAGGCGGCCAGGCCCAGCACGGCCATCGCCACGATCATCCCCGAAATCCGCAACGTCATCTTCGCCCCCCTCGAGCACATGGTTCTGAGCGCGCTTAGTATCAGACGAAGGTTGCAGGGATGTGACCGGCGCCCGTCACCCGCGCGGCTCGATCGGCCAGCCCGGGCGCATGATCGAGAAGACGGTGTCGACCTTCACATAGTCCATGTAGCCGAGGCGGCCGATCGGCTCGACACGGCTGTAGTCGACGAGGCCGTCGACGATCACCGAATCGTCGATATGGATGCCGATCACCTCGCCGAAGACGACCGTGTTCGGCTGCTTCGGGTCGGCGGTCGCCAGGTCGACGGCGGCGGTGAAGCGGCATTCGAGATGGATCGGGCTCTCCTTGACCCGCGGCGCCCGCACCAGCTCGGACGGCGCCATGGTCAGCCCGGCCAGCTCGAACTCGTTGACGCCGAAGGGCGAGGGAGCGGCGGTGATGTTCATCGCCTCGCGCAGCGCCCAGGTGCAGATGTTGACGACGAACTCGCCGGTCTCGCGGGCGTTGGCGACCGTGTCCTTCATGCCGCCGCCCTGCTGGTGGGCGCTGGTGGAGGCGAACATGACCTGCGGCGGGGTGTAGGCGACGCCGTTGAAGAAGGAATAGGGGGCGAGGTTGGCCCGGCCCTCGGCATCGATGGTGGAGATCCAGCCGATCGGCCGCGGCACGACGATGGCGTTGAACGGGTTGTGGCGCAGGCCGTGGGGCTGGTCGCCGCGATAGAACATGGTGGCTCCGGGGATGGGACGAGGATGGTCCATCCTGCCGTCCCGGCCGGCGTTGCGCCAGCCGGCGATTGACCTGGGACCATCGGCAATGGTCCGATCGGGGCGCCATCCACCGGAGATCCCGCCCATGCCCGACGCCCTTCCGCTCGCCGGCCGCCCCGTCCTCCTGACCGGCGCCGGGGGCGACATCGGCCGCGCCATGGCGGCGGCCTTCGCCCGCGCCGGCGCGCGCATCGCCGCCGCCGACCTCGACCCGGCCCGCGCCGAGGCGGCGGCCGGCATCGCCCGGGCCCTGGGGGCCGAGGCGATCGCCGTCCCGCTCGACGTCACCCGGTCGGAATCCTGCGCCGCCGCGGTGGCCGCCACGGTCGCGGCCTTCGGCGGCCTGCGGGTGCTGGTCAACAACGCGGCCGCGCTCGCCATCCGCGGCACCGTCGTCGACCTGTCGGAGGCGGACTGGGCGAGCCAGATGGCGGTCAACCTGACTGGCCCCTTCCTGATGAGCAAGCACGCCATCCCGGCGATGCGGCAGGGGAATGGGCAGGGGACTGGCGGCGGGGTGGTGGTCAACCTCGCCTCGCAGCTGGGCCATGTCGGGCAGGCCGGGCTGGCGGCCTATGGCGCGGCCAAGGCCGGCATCCACAACCTGACCCGGATCATGGCGATCGACCATGCGGCCGACGGCATCCGCGTCGTCAGCCTGTCGCCCGGCGCCATCGAGGGCAACCGGGTGCGCTCGCGCTTCCCCGACGACCAGGCCATGCACGCCTACAACGACCAGCGCCACGTCCTGGGCCGCATGGGCCGGCCGGAGGAGATCGCGTCGGCCGCCGTGTTCCTGGCGAGCGACGCCGCCAGCTTCATGACCGGCGCCGACCTGCTGGTCGACGGCGGCTATACGGCGTGGTAGGCGGTTGTCCCCCATGACCGACAAGCACCTCCTGACCCGCGAGCTGATCGAGGCGGGCGGCGTCGACGCGATCGTCGCGCGCGACGCCCCCGGCCTGCGCCTCCTGACCGACGCCGAGCGGGCGGCCTCGCTGCGCGCCGTGCTCGACGTTCGCCCGCCGGGCGACGTCTGGCTGTTCGGCTACGGCTCGCTGATCTGGAACCCGACCATCCGCAGCGTCGAGCACCGCACGGCGCGGATCGAGGGCTGGCACCGCGCCTTCTGCCTGTCGATCCGCGCCGGCCGCGGCTCGATGGAGAATCCGGGGCTGATGCTGGCGCTCGACGCGGGCGGCGACTGCAGCGGCGTCGCCTTCCGCATCGCCGAGGAGGAGCTGGAGGCGGAACTGGCCCTGCTGTGGCGGCGCGAGATGCTGGCCGGGTCGTACGTGCCGCGCTGGATCGACGCGCTCGACCATCGCGGCGCCCGCTTCGGCAGCGCCATCGCCTTCACCATCGACCCGGCCGGCGAGCAGTATGCCGGCCGCCTGGCGCAGGAGATCGTCGTCCAGCGCCTCGCCACCGCATCGGGTGCGCTCGGCAGTGCCGCCGAATACCTGTTCCGGACCCGCGACGGCCTGCGCGCCCACGGCATCCCCGACCCCGAGCTGGAACGCCTGGCCGCCAGCGTCGAGGCGGCGCAGGCGCTGGGGGCCGGGGAGGATTGAAGGAAGGAGACCGGGAGCCATGGCATTCGGCCTGAACCGCATCGGGCAGATCGCCCTGCCGGTCCGCGACGTCGACCGGGCGGAAGCGTTCTATCGGGATGTCCTGGGCCTGCGGCGGCTGTACCGCTTCGGCGACCTGGCGTTCTTCGACTGCGCCGGCGTCCGGCTGCTGCTGGAGAAGACCGGCAGCCCGGGCGAGGTGCCCCAGGGCTCGCCGATCTACTTCGCCTGCGCGGACATCGCCCTTGCCGTCCGCGAGCTGGGGCAGCGCGGGGTCGTCTTCACGGGCCCGCCCCACCGGGTCGCCCCGATGGACGACCACGATCTGTGGATGGCGTTCTTCGCCGACCCCGACGGCCACACCCTGGCGCTGATGCACGAGGCGCCGAAGGGCTACAGCCCGACCGCCTGAGCCTGTTCAATCGCCGGCGGGTCGAACGCGCCGACCGCCGGGGCCGGGCCCTGCCAGCGTTCGACCTCCACCAGGCAGGTCATGGCGACCGGGGCCTGGGCCAGCTTCGAGGTGGGCTTGTCGAGCGTCAGGACGTTGGGGTTGCCGTGGCGGTCGAGCGCGCCGGGGCGGCCGGGCTCGGCCGGGTCGAACCAGGAGCCGGTCGGGAGCTGGACGACGCGGGGCATCACCGCATCCGTCACCACCGCGCCGGCGAGGCAGGCGCCGCGGTCGTTGAAGACGCGGACCAGGTCGCCGGTGGCGATGCCGCGGGGGCCGGCGTCGTCGGGATGCAGCCATAGCGCCTCGCGCCCCGCCACCTTGCCCTCGCGGCAATAGGGGCCGTGGTCGTACTGGCTGTGCAGCTTGCGGTCCGGCTGGTTGGAGATGAGGTGCAGCGGATGGCGCGCGGCGCCGGCCCCGCCCAGCCATTCGGCCGGCTCCAGCCACACCGGGTGGCCGGGGCAGTCGTCGTAGCCGAAGCTCTCAATGGCGGCCGAGTGGATCTCGATCCTGCCCGATGGCGTCGGCAGCCGGTGGGCGACCGGGTCGCGGCGGAAATCCTCCATCAGGATATGGGGGCGCTCGCGTGGCGGCAGGGCGAACCAGCCCTTTTCCCAGAAGGCGTCGAATTCCGGGAAGTCGATGTCGAGGCGGGCGCCGCGCTGGCGGGCGACGGCGTAGAGATGGCGGAGCCAGTCCATCTCCGTCCGGCCCTCGGTGAAGGCGTCGCGCTGGCCGAGCCGGTCGGCCAGGTCGGCGAAGGCGTCGTGGTCGTTGCGGGCGCCGCCGACGGGGTCGACCGCGCGGTGCATGGCGATCAGGTGGCCGTCATTGCCGGCGCAGGCGAGGTCGTTGCGCTCGAACGGCGTGGTCGCCGGCAGGACGATGTCGGCATGGCGGGCGAGCGGGTTCCAGAACGGCTCGTGGACGACGATCGTCTCCGGCCGCTGCCAGGCGCGGACCAGGCGGTTCAGGTCCTGGTGGTGGTGGAAGGGGTTGCCGCCGACCCAGTAGACCATGCGCACGTCGGGATAGGCGAAGCGGCCGCCGTCGAAATCGAACTCGGCGCCGGGGTTGAGCAGCATGTCGGAGATGCGGGCGACCGGGATGAAGTCGCGCACCGGGTTGATGCCCTGGGGCAGCGCCGGCCAGGGGAAGGACCGCACCGGGTTGCCCTGCCCGTTCATGTCGGCATAGCCGAAGCCGAAGCCGCCGCCGGCCAGGCCGATCTGCCCCAGCATGGCGGCGAGCGTGATCGCCATCCAGTAGGGCTGCTCGCCATGGTCGCCGCGCTGCACCGACCAGCCGACCGAGACGAGCGTGCGCTTGGCCGCCATGCGCCGGGCGAGATTGCGGATGGCATCGGCCTCGAGGCCGGAGATGGCGGCGGCCCAGGCGGCATCCTTGGGCTGGCCGTCGCTCTCGCCCATCAGGTAGGGGCGGAAGCGCGCGAAGCCCTCGGCATAGCGGTCGAGGAAGGGCTGGTCGTGCAGCCCCTCGGCGACCAGCGTGTGGGCGAGGCCCAGCATGATCGCGGTGTCGGTGTTGGGCCGGGGCCGCAGCCATTCGGCCCCCAGGAAGTCGGCCGCGTCGGAGCGCAGCGGCCCGACCAGCACGAACTCCACGCCCGCCGCCTTGCACTGCTCCAGCCCCTCGCGGACCGTGTGCCGGCTGACCCCGCCCGAATGGACCTGGGCGTTCTTCATCGGCATGCCGCCGAACATGACGACGAGCCCCTGCCCGGCCGCGATCGCCGGCCATTGGGTGTGGTCGTCGAGCAGGCCGCGCGGGTCGCCGATCACCCGCGGCACGATCACCTGGGCGGCCGCATAGCTGTAGGCGTTGACCGAGCGGGTATGGCCGCCGGCCAGGTTGAGGAAGCGGCGCATCTGGCTCTGGGCGTGGTGGAAGCGCCCGGCGCTGGCCCAGCCGTAGGAGCCGGCATAGATCGACCGGTTGCCGAAGCGCTCGCGGACGCGGGCCACCTCCCCCGCCACCAGGTCCAGTGCGGTGTCCCAGCCGACCTCCACGAACGGCTCGCCGCCGCGGCCCGCGCCGCCCGCGCGCTCGCGCCGGGCGAGCCAGGAGCGGCGGACCATCGGCCCGCGGATGCGCAAGGGGCCGTCGATGGTCGGCGGCACCGAGCGGGCGATCGGCGAAGGGTCCGCATCCAGCTCGAACGGGTGCAGGCCGACCAGGCGGCCGTCGCGGACCTCCGCCCGGTAGGTGCCCCAATGGGTGGCGGTGGTGGCGAAGGCCGCGTCCTGGGGCATGGCGGGCGCCCTTCCCTACTCGGCGGCCGCGGCGGTGGCGCCGTAGAGGCGCTGGGCGGCGTCGGCCGTCACCAGCCCGTCGCGCAGGTCGGCCGCGACGGCCTCCCGCGCGCGGCCGCGCGGGTCGCCGATGCCCGCACCCCCGGGGGTCTGGATGATCAGCCGCTCGCCGGGCGGCACCGTCTGCGAGCCCTTGCCCTTCAGCACCTTGCCCGACGCCAGGCCAACCGTGCCGGAGGCCCCGTCGCCGCCGCCGTCGCGGCCGCGCGGCGGGTGGTCGATGCGGTCGAAGGCGGCCAGCAGCTCGACCGGCAGGTCGTCGGCGCTCTCGATCTCGATCACCTGGCCGAAGCCGCCGCGGGTGTGGCCGGCGCCGGCCGAATCCGGCCTGAGCTCCTTGCGCCAGAACAGCAGCGGGGTGACCGACTCCGCGATCTCGACCGGGGTGCCGCGCACGCCGCTCGGGTAGGCGGTGGCGGACAGCCCGTCCTTGGCCGGCCGGGCGCCGGTGCCGCCGTTGGACGTGATGGTAACGGCGAAGCCGTACTTGCTGTCGGGCTTGTCGGCGCTGGGGCCGCGGAAGGTCATGTTGTAGAGGCAGGACGTGCCCTCGGCCGGGACCCGCTCCGGCACCACCTGGCGCAGGCAGCCGAAGACCATGTCGGGCAGCATCTGCCCGGTGATGTGGCGCGACGACACCGGCAGCGGATAGGGCGCGTTGAGGATGGTGCCGGGGGGTGCCGACACCGTCAGCGGCTCCAGCGAGCCGGCATTGTTGGGGATCTGGGCGGCGACGACGCAGCCGAGGCCGAAGCAGGTATAGGCGGTGGTATAGGCGATCGGCACGTTGATGCCCTTGGCGGATGCGGGCGAGGTGCCGGTGTAGTCGACATGGATGCCGCGCTCCGACACCGTCACCGTCGCCGCCAGGTCGATCGGCTGGTCGAAGCCGTCGACGCGCATGGCGTAGCTCCAGCTGCCCTTGGGCAGGCGGGCGATCTCTGCCAGGACGGCCTCGCGGGAGTGGTGGATGATGTGCTCGGCCAGGTCGTCGAGGCTGGAGAGGGCGAACTCGTCCATCATCTCCGACAGGCGCTTGCAGCCGACATCGTTGCAGGCGGCCAGCGAATAGACGTCGCCCTCGGTGTCGACGGGCAGGCGCGTGTTGGCGCGGATCATCGCCAGCAGCGTCTCGTTCATGCGGCCGCGCTCGGCCAGCTTCAGCATGGGGATGTAGAGCCCCTCCATGAAGACGTCGGTCCCGTCCGGCCCGAAGCCGATGCCGCCGATGTCCATCAGGTGGCTGGTGCAGGACAGGAGCGCCACCAGCTTGCCGTGGTGGAAGCAGGGCGTCGTCAGCACGAAGTCATTGAGGTGGCCCGTGCCCATCCACGGGTCGTTGGTGATGTAGATGTCGCCTTCCTGCATCGTCTCGACGGGGAAGTGCCGCAGGAAGTGCTTCACCGACTCCGCCATGGAGTTGACGTGCCCGGGCGTGCCGGTGACCGCCTGCGCCAGCATCCGCCCCTGGAGGTCGAACACGCCGGCCGACAGGTCGCCACACTCGCGCACGATCGGGCTGAAGGCGGTGCGGATCAACGTCTGCGCCTGCTCCTCGACGACCGCGATCAGGCGGTTCCACATGATCTGGGTGTGGATCTGGGAGAGGGTGTTGGAGCGGGGCATGGGGGTGGGCTCCTGCTATTCGAACGCGGATAGTATGAACGGCGGCAATATAGCGGTTCGAGCACGGTCCGGGATGGCAATACCGCGGTGGTTCGCCGCCTCACGACTGAGCTACGCCCCCCATGTAGGTAACAAGTGCGGCGGTTGCGGCTGGTGAGAGAGAGCGAGTCGCATCCGGACCGCGACAGGTTCGAGGCGAGACAGCCACCAGGATACTGCCCGCCATCGCCGAAAGGGAACCTGATCGGCCTCGCTACCAGCAATTTTTGATCGTCGAGTACGATGCTTAACAACGACGAACGTCAGGGCCGCGCCTCCATACACGCATCGTTCCATGCGCCACTCACGCCGACATGAATCAATCGTCTCTAGCGGTTGCACGATCAAGGACCACCGCGCGATACTCGCGACCGCAAACGTGTGAGGGCGCTAACTTGCTCAGTTTATATCTTACCAGCCCCAGGCGCGTCGCCTATCACATCAGCAGTGACATTATATCTCTAGCTTATCAAGAGTGCGACCATGCCTGATAGCCCCCACTTTTCCAGGGTTTGCGGCGGCACCGAGCCCTCCCGACTCGACGTTCTGTTTGTCCACGGATTGACGGGCGATCCAGTAAGTACGTGGACTTCCGAGCCTACTCAAGAATACTGGCCGACTTGGCTGTGTGAGAGCTTGAAGGGTATATCTATCTACGCCCTAGGATATCCCGCCAGTATCTTTGGAAAATGGGCCAAGAAGGAGATGACTCTCCACGAACGCGCAGTCAACATGTTAGAATACCTTGCCGCTGACGGCATCGGTTCGAATCCTATCGCCCTAGTCTGCCATAGCCTCGGCGGCATTCTAGCGAAAGAGATGCTCCGCACGTCGAACGAGTGCAAAGACGAAGGATGGAAGGCTATTTCTACGCAGACTCGCCTTGCTGTCTTTATGGCGACACCACACAAGGGCGCCTCCCTAGCATCTGTAGTTAAGTTTATGATACCGAGACTAGCCTCCACTCACTTGGATATTTTAACTAATGACAGCGGATATTTAACAAACCTGAATCAATCTTATCGCGAATTGGCAACGGCATCTGACATTGCAACAGTCTCGTATTACGAGAAATATAAGATCAAAGGCGCCAGCATTATCGTTCACGAAGATAGTGCTGACCCCGGTGTAGGTACATTAAGACCGGTAGCGGTTGATGCCGATCACATCTCGATCTGCAAACCGGCCAGCCGGACAGATATTATTTACGTATCGTTATGCCGACATCTAAGATCTGTTCTGAAAAAATGTCCTGTACTCTCGGAAGAGGTGCCCCTAAATTCATTTTCTGCTGAAGATTACACTACGAGCTCAGAATCAGATCGGCGCGATTTGTTGCAGAAGCTAATCGATGCTGGTCGTGAGCACGAATACCAAAAAATCAATGCCCTGCAAAATAGGTTTGCACAGCGCTATTACAGGTTGGGTTTGCACACAGAGGCTAAATCGCAGAGCGATGCTGTGCTATCCGCCGTAGAACAGCGTTTCATCACACATGTCTACGGCAACAAGATCTGCAAAGGGGCAACTGATGATGAAATCGCCAGCGCCTTACAGACTCATGTGATAGATCCTCTGTGCAGCGGAAAAGGAAACGAATACCTAAGCCCCACAGCAGTCTTGCAGGCACTCTACTTTCTAACCGAGCAGTGCCATGTCCAGTGGGATGCACCATGAGCACTCGTCTTTGGTATCCGCAGCTTGATGTGTATGATGCCATTCGGCGGATCGGTGGGTTGCTGAGCTTCTGGAATGCGGATGCCGCACCTTCACCGGAGAAACTATTTATCGCCGATTTCTATCTCGCAAATCCACCTCTTCTACACAAGACGCATATGGCGCGTGAATTGCGGAATAAATTCTGTACTATTGGGATTCCGCATCCAGAAAAGACCTTTATCAGCTATCCATCGCCACCTATTTTATTCCAGAAAATGGACGAAGTACAACGACAGGCATTCAGAACTCTGACCGGCAAGGGCTTGATCGACTTACAGAAACTTGAGAAGGGTGTAGTATCTCCTTCTGTTTCTGGACTTACACTTTTTGAGGAGCTATTCGTGCCGCTCTTTACCAATATTGAACGTAAAGTCGCCGAGTTTATCGCAACGTCATTTATACCTGTGGAAAGTGACATCGGTGCCCTACGTCGCAGTACGGGCCTGAGAAGGGTAGTGCGGTGAGCTATTCACATTTCTATATCCGGCACCTTAGGGTATTACTGAAAGGAGCACCGGTCTATGACCAGCTCTTTCACAGAGGTGTAAATATAATTAGAGGAGAAAACGGCTCCGGGAAGTCCACTATCGCAGATTTTATTTTTTATATTCTCGGTGGCGAGTTTGATAATTGGAAGTCAGCTGCCGGAAATTGCAGTGAGGTGCAGGCCGAAGTTGTGACGCAAGGTGGCGTGCTAACGCTTCGCAGAGAGATCGGCCGCGCGCAAACGCCTATGAAGGTTTTCTTTGGGCCGATGACAGAGGCTGCGCAACACGGTCTCAACGGATGGGAAACCTATCCAATCCGAAGATCGGAAAGCCGGGAAAGCTTTTCGCAGGTCCTATTTCGCGCATCAGGCATCCCTGAGGCGCAGAGCCAAGGAGCTGCCAATATCACAATGAATCAGCTATTACGGTTGCTTTACTCCGACCAGCGGACACCGGCGGCTTTTCTCTTCAGATTTGAACCCTTCGATACGCGCGAGATTCGCGAGGCCGTTGGCGATCTTATTTGTGGCCTCAGCGTATACGAACTTTATGAGATAGAGCTCAGTCTGCGCGATCTCGATAAGCAGTTTGATGAAAAGAATCGGCGCTTTGCCGCTCTTTTAAACGCGCTTCCGCACGATGAACTCTTTTGGCAGGCCGAGGCGATTGATATCCGCCTCAGTGAGTTATCTAACGAGTATGAGAGATTGACGTCAGAAATTGACAACGTCGATGATCTTATCAATGGCAGGGAGGTTCAGGATTTTCTCAGAGCAAAACGGAAATCGAGCGATGACCTTAGGAAGGATCGCATGCAGATTACTTTAAATGAACAAAATATTCATATCAACAACCTTGAGACTTCTGACCTTTTTAGCTTTGTTAGCTACCTGGAAGAGTTGATCGAGAAGTTGCCGCGAGCTCAAGCTTCATCCAGCATCATTGGAAATATAGATTTCACCCATTGCCCGGCCTGCCTTGCGCCGCTTTCAGGCAGCCAAGGTCCACATCATTGCGTGCTATGTGGCACCGAAACGGATCCGGAGCAGGAGCGATCGCGCTATCTCCAGATCAAGATGGATCTAGATATCCAAGTGCGAGAATCGCGGCAACTCCTCGAAGAGAAGAGGCGCTCTTCCGCCGATATCGAACGCGAACTCCGCCGGCAGCGTCGTGAATATCAAGAGAAGCTTTCCGAATACACTGTTAGATACCAAATAAGCACCTCGCCGCGTGATAGTTTTGTCGCAGAGCGTTATCAGCGCCTTGGCCAGATTGACCGCGAGCGAATGGAGTTGTCTCGGCTTCGGGAGAAAGCACTTGAGATAGCGGCCCTCAGCGCTGAAAAGGCTGCTTTGCAGGAGAAGATCAACCGCCTCAAAGACCGTCAAAAAGCGCTACAGATGCTTAGCGAACAGCGCCGCAGGCAGGCACTGACGCGTGTTTCCGACACGGCAAGAGCCATACTGAGGGACGATTTGGATCGGCAGGATGAATTCCGAAATGCACGGAGCGTGGAAGTTAGTTTCGGAGATAACTCTGTTCTTGTCGACGGTGAACTCAATTTCGCAGAGAGCAGCAATGTTATTGTGAAAAATGCAGCCATAGTCTCGCTTTTGCTGGCAGCCACACAGGACGAAAAATTCAATCATCCTCGCTTTGCCTTGCTTGATAATATTGAAGACAAAGGAATGGAGCAGGATAGAAGTCATAATTTCCAGGAAATTATTCTGCGCGCCTCAGATTCGGCCAAACTAAATCATCAGATTATTTTTACGACTTCAATGCTTAACCCATCTCTCGACGAAGAGAAGTATGTGATAGGGCCGCACTATTCGCACGAGAATCGGACTCTATCCATCCGACCCCCAGCGGTCGCGTAGCGGTGCGTAAGGAGGATAACTCGCTGGATTCCGCGGCTTGAGATCAGACGCATAGCATAGGCTCGTCTGGTGCGGCTCGACGGTCAATTTAGCGAGCCGCTAAAACGCCGCCTCGGCGGCGCAGGACACCCCGAGCACGCAACTGATCCAACGCGAGCGACGCCCAATATTCCCTAACTTTCTTTATCCACCTCGCCGCTCCAACACGATGCTCCCCGTAGCCGCCACCCGCGCCCCAAACCGCGCCGGCACATACGTCGACGTCTCATCCTCCGCGATCACCGCCGGCCCCGACAGCGCAGCACCCACCGCGAGGTCGGCGCGCCAGTAGAGCGGGATCTCGCGGTGCTCCCCCGTCTCGGCATCGAACACGTTGATCCGGGCGGCCTCGGTCGCGACCGAGCGTTCCGCCGGGTCCGGCACCACGGCCGGCAGCGGGGCCTCGGTCGAGACGACCACGCCCCAGCTCAGCACCTCGACGGCGGCGGTCGGCACGACGCGGGCGAAGAGGGTGCGGTATTCGGCGTCGTAGGCGGCCTGGAGGGCGGCGCGGTCGGCCGCCACCAGGGGGCGGTCGGGCAGCGGCACGACGATCTCGTGCCCCTGGCCGACATAGCGCATGAAGGCGTAGCGGGTCTGGGTCAGCGGGCGGTCGCCGGCGCCGGCGGCGACCACCTCGTTCGCCTCCGCCGTCATCGCCGCCAGGAGCTGGTTGGCGAGGCCGGCGTCGAAGGCATCGAGGCGCATGTAGCGGCTGCGCACCACCTCGTAGGCGATCGGCGCCAGCAGGAAGCCGACGGCCGAGCCGACCCCGGCATTGACCGGCACGATCACCCGGTCGATGCCGAGCTTCTCGGCGAGGCGGGCGGCGTGGAGCGGCGCGGCGCCGCCGAAGGCGACGAGGGTGTGGGCGTCGGCGGCCTCGCCGCGCTCCACCGCGTGGACGCGGGCGGCGTTGGCCATGTTCTCGTCGACGATCTCGGCCACGCCCAAGGCCGCCATCTCCGCGCCCAGGCCGAGCGGCTCGCCCACCTGGGCCTCCAGCACGGCAGCCGAGCGATCGGGATAGAGGGGGATCTTGCCGCCGGCGAAGCGGGCCGGGTCGATCTTGCCCAGCACCACGTCGGCGTCGGTCACGGTCGGCATCTGTCCGCCGCGCCCGTAGCAGGCGGGCCCCGGCTCCGAGCCGGCCGAGTCCGGCCCGACGGTGATGCGCTTCAGCACGTCGACGCGGGCGATCGAGCCGCCGCCCGCCCCGATCTCCACCATCTCGATGACCGGGATGCGGAGCGGCAGGCCGCTGCCCTTGAGGAAGCGGGCGGCGCGGTCGACCTCGAACGACCGCGCGCTGGCCGGGCGGTACTTCTCGATCAGGCAGATCTTGGCCGTCGTGCCGCCCATGTCGTAGGATAGCACCTTCTCCTCCCCCGCCGCCGCCGCGATGTGCGAGGCGAGGATGGCGCCGCCGGCCGGGCCCGATTCGACGAGGCGGATGGGGAAGCGCCGCGCGGTCGCGATGGTGGTGAGGCCGCCGCCCGACGTCATCAGGTAGATGGCGCCCGGGAAGCCGCCCTGGCGCAGGGCCTGTTCCAGCCGCGCCAGGTAGCCCGCCATCAGCGGCTGGACATAGGCATTGGCGATCGCGGTCGAGGTGCGCTCATACTCGCGGATCTCGGGGCAGACCTCCGACGACAGGGTCACCCACAGGTCGGGCAGGCGCCGGTTCAGCACCTCGCGGATGCGCTCCTCGTGGCTGGGCTCGGCGTAGCTGTGCATCAGGGCGACGGCCACGCTCTCGATCCCGTGCTCGGCCAGCGGGCCGGCCAGCGCCTCGACGGCGGCCATGTCGAGGGGCAGGCGCACCTGGCCCTTCACGTCCACCCGCTCCGGCACGGTGAAGCGGCGCCAGCGCGGCACCAGGGCGGGCGGCTTCTCGATGAAGATGTCGTACTGGTCGTAGCGGCTCTCGTAGGCGATATCGATGGTGTCGCGGAAGCCCTCGGTGGCGATGAGGGCGGTCAACGCCCCCTTGCGCTCGATGATGGCGTTGGTGGCAAGCGTGGTGCCGTGCACCAGCATGTCGACCTCTGCCAGCGTCAGCCCGGCGTCGGCCAGCGTCACCGCGACCCCGTCCATCACCCCCTGCTCGGGTGCCGTCGGGGTGGTCAGCACCTTGCGGGTCCAGCGGCGGCCCGCCGCCTCGAGCACGATGTCGGTGAAGGTTCCGCCGATGTCGACCGCCAGACGCGGCCCCTTGCTGCCAGACTGCACCCAAGTCCCCTTCACGCGCTCGAAACCACCAAGGCGCGCAGTCTAGCGGCCCCGGGGGCGGCTGCAAGCCGCGCGAGATCGGCGGTTGGCAGGAGCGGCGGAGTGCGGTTACCCTTGAGCGATCGATCCGCCGCGCCGGGCGTCCGGCATGGCCCGCACCCACCTGATCCATCCACCCCGCCGGATTGGCGACCGCGCCCGACTGGCAACCGCGACCGAGGAGTGTCTCCAGGCCGAACGTTCCACCCCACCCTGTAAGCGCTTTCAACGTCGCCAAGAACGTGGAAGAGAGAGGAAACCACCCATGACGCCGCTTCTCCGCGTGCTGGCTGCCGCCTTCGTGGCGCTGTCCGGCACCGCCCTCGCGCAGGACTATCCTGCCCGCGACCTGACCTTCATCGTGCCCTACGGCCCCGGCGGGTCGACCGACCCCATCTCCCGGCAGTTCGCCTCGCAGATGGAAAAGGAGCTGGGCCGCAGCATCGCCATCCAGAACAAGCCGGGCGCGGCCGGCACGCTCGGCACCAGCGCCATCGTCACCTCCCGGCCCGACGGCTACACGATCGGGCTGGCGCCGAACACGACGCTGCTGTTCGCGCCGATGACCAACAAGGACCTGGTCTTCCAGTCGACCAGCGACTACGAGCCGATCGCCAAGCTGGTCAGCCTGCCCTACGTGCTGGTGGTGAAGGCCGACGCGCCCTGGAAGACGCTGCAGGAGTTCATCGACGACGCCAAGAAGCAGCCGGGCAAGCTGCGCGCGTCCGTCTCCGGCATCCGGGCGACCAACGACCTGACGATGCAGCAGCTGAACCGGGCGGCCGGCATCCGCGTGCGCACCATCCCGTTCACGGGCGGCGGCGGCGAGGCGATGGTGGCGCTGCTGGGCGGGCGGGTCGAGGCCTATGTCGGCACCGGCGCCAGCACCGCGGGCCATGCCGAGGCCGGGTCGGTCCGGGTGCTGGCGGTGTTCCAGAAGGGCCGCTACGACCTGTTCCCCGATGCGACGCCGACCGGCGACGCCGGCTACGACGCCACGCTCGGGCCCATCTACTACGCGATCGCGCCCAAGGGCGTGCCGCAGGCGGCACTCGACAAGCTTTCGGCCGCCGCCCGCAAGGTCATCGACAGCGCCGAATACCGCAAGTTCGCCGCCGACAACGGCTATTCGGTCGAGAACCTGACGCCGGCCCAGATCCGCGAGGAGTTCGTGCGCGACCACGCGATGTTCACCGACCTGCTCAAGTTCCTGGAACAGAAGTGACCGTACCGATGACCGATTCCCACAAGCCGCTGCGCGGCCGCTCCGCGATCGTCACCGGCTCCGGCCGCAACCTCGGCCGGGGCATGGTGCTGGCCTTCGCCCAGGCCGGCGCCAACGTGGTGGTGAACGGCCACCGCGACCGCGACGCGATCGAGCGGGTCGCCGACGAGGCCCGCGCGCTCGGCGTCGAGGCGCTGACGGTGCTGGCCGACGTCTCGCAGCCCGAAGAGGTCGAGCGGATGGTGGCCGAGACGGTGGCCGCCTTCGGCTCGGCCGACATCGCGGTCGCCAATGTCGGCCTGCGCCCCCGCCAGGCCTTCCTCGACATCTCGGTCGAGGACTGGCGCCGTGTCATCGAGACCAACCTCAGTTCGGCCTTCTACCTCGCCCGCGCCGTCCTGCCGGAAATGAAGAAGCGCCGCTTCGGGCGGATCATCCATATCTCCGGGCGGGACGGGTTCTTCACCATCTCGCACCGCGCCCACAACGTCACCTGCAAGGCCGGCCTGCACTCGCTGGCCAAGGCGATCGCGGTCGAGTTCGGGGAGTTCAACATCACCGCCAACACCATCGCGCCCGGCAAGATGGACACGGTCCGGGACGAGAAGCACTATCCGGGCTACCGCGAGGCCTGGGCGGAGGCGGTGAAGGTGATGCCGCTGCGCCGGCTCGGCACGGCCGAGGATGTGGGCGAGGCCTGCGTCTACCTCGCCTCGGGCGGCGAGTACGTCACCGGCCAGCTGCTGCACCTGAACGGCGGCGAGTTCGTGTTCTGAGCCTGGACCGGGGGGAGGTCGCGGACATGGGACGGACGCACGGCAAGGGGCGCGCCTACCTGGCGACGGGGGCGGCCGGGGTGGCGCTCAGTGCCGGCTACCTGGCGACGGCGCGGCACCTGCCGCTGGGCGAGATGAACCAGCCGGGGGCCGGAGTGTTCCCGGCGATCGTCGGCATCCTGGTGCTGCTCGCCAGCCTGGCCGTGCTGTGGGAAGGGTGGCGGATGCCCCGGGACGCGACGGTCGAGTTCCCGGCCGGGGCGGACGCCCTGCGGGTGCTGGGCCTGCTGGGGCTGATCGTCGCCTATGTCGCGCTGCTGCCGTGGCTGGGGCAGGTCGCCGGCAGCTTCCTCTTCTGCCTCCTCCTCATCCGGCTGCTGTCGGACACCGGGTGGGTGCGGGCGGCGGTCCAGGCCGCCCTCATCGCCGCCGTCGCCTACTTCGTCTTCATCCGGCTGCTGCAGGTCCAGATGCCCCGCGGCATCCTGGGCCTGTAGCGCCGACCGCCGGAGAACCCCATGGGCCCGATCGAGGGACTGCTCTACGGCTTCGGCGTGGCGCTCAGCCTGCAGAACCTGGCGGCCGCGCTGCTGGGGGCGCTGGTGGGCACGATGATCGGCGTGCTGCCCGGCCTGGGGCCGGTCGCCGGGGTGGCGATGATCCTGCCGCTGTCCTACGCCTTCGACCCGGTCACCGGCCTCATCATGATGGCCGGCATCTACTACGGCGCCATGTATGGCGGCTCGACCACCGCGATCCTCCTCAACATGCCGGGCGAGTCCGCCTCGGTCATGACCTGCATCGACGGCTACCAGCTGACGAAGAAAGGGCGGGCCGGCGCGGTGCTGGCCCTGGTCGCGGTCGGCTCCTTCGTCGGCGGCACGATCTCGGTCATCGGGGTGATGCTGTTCGCGCCGTGGCTGGCGCAGTTCGGCATCCTGTTCGGGCCGGCGGAGTTCCTGGCCGTGTCCGCGGGCGGGCTGCTGATCCTGTCGCGCATATCCGGCGGCAGCTTCGCCGCCGGCATCTTCCCGATGGCGCTCGGCCTGATGCTCTCCACCATCGGGCAGGAGGCGATCACGGCGCAGAACCGCTTCACCTTCGGCATCCTGGAGCTGTCTCAGGGGGTCGAGCTGGTGGCGGCCGTGGTCGGGCTCTACGGCATCGCGGAGATCCTGGCCCTGGTCGAATCCCGCCTGGCCGGCCCGCCGCCGGTACCGGTCCGGCTGCGCGAGATGATGCCGACCGGCACGGAATGGCGCCGCTCGGTGGCACCGTTCGGGCGCGGCACGCTGGTCGGCTTCGTCTTCGGCCTGCTGCCCGGGCCGTCGGCGGCGATGTCCAGCTTCGCCTCCTACCGGCTGGAGAAGGCGGTCTCCAGATACCGCGACGAGATCGGCCACGGCGCGGTCGAGGGGGTGACGGGGCCGGAGACGGCGAACAATGCGGCGGCCACCTCGTCGATGGTGCCGCTGCTGGCGCTGGGCATCCCCTTCGGGTCGGTCACCGCGCTGATGCTGGCGGCGATGATGGTGCACGGCATCCAGCCGGGCCCGCTCCTGATGCAGACCAATGCCGACGTCTTCTGGGGGGTCATCGCCTCGCTCTACATCGGCAACGTGGCGCTGCTTGCCCTCAACATCCCGATGATCGGCCTGTGGGTCAGCATGCTGCGCATCCCGCGGCACATCTTCCTGCCGATCATCGTGGTGATCGCGGTCATCGGCTCCTACGGCGTCGGCAACAGCATGGTCGACGTCTATGTCCTGGTGCTGCTGGGGGTGGTCGGCTACCTGCTGCGCAAGCTCGATTTCCAGCTGGCGCCGATGGTGATCGGCCTGGTGCTGGGGCCGCTGATCGAGAAGCACCTGCGCGAGGGCCTGTTCATGAGCGACGGCGACGCGTGGGTCTTCGTCGAATCGCCGATCGCGCTCGCGATCTGGGCGATGGTGGCGCTGGTGCTCGCCGGCAGCGCGCTGGCGCCGCTGCTGCGCCGCCGGCGGGGATAGGCCGACGGCCAAAGCGTCCCTCGACTTCGCTCGGGATGAGGAAATTTTCTTTCTTCCACAAGCGCCTCCGCCACCAAGGAAGCCCCTCATCCCGAGCCCAGTCGAGGGACGCTACGACTGGTGGGCCAGCCCGCCCGCCAGCAGGCGCGCCAGCCCGTCCGGCAGGCCGGGATAGGGCTTGGCCGGATCGCGCGGCTGCGGGTGCGCCGACCTGGCGGCGATGGCGGCCAGGGCTGCATCCACCGCGCAGCCCACCCCGTCGAACAGCGGCACGGCGACGCGCCCGGCCAGCTCGCGGCCGATGCCGGCGAAGACCGCGCCGCCGGCGCGGTCGGCCGCATCGCGGCCGAGATCGAGCGGGCCTCGGCCGCCAGCAGCCCGGTGACCGAGGCGCTGGTGTTCGGATTGACCAGCAGGATACACGGCGCCGCCATCACCCGCCCCCCGGCGCCCAGGGCGCGAACAGGCCGTCATAGCGCTTGGGCAAGGGCGGGGCGTAGGGGCCGGACTTGGCGGTGCGCAGGCCGAGGCGGGCCAGCCCCTCGACCAGGACGACGGCGGACGCGACCCCGTCGATGACCGGGATGCCGTGGGCGGCCGCCAGCTCGCCCGCCAGGTCGGCCATGCCGGCGCAGCCGAGCACGATGGCGTCGGCCCGGTCGTCGGCCTTGGCCCGCTCGATCTCGGCCGCGATGCGGCCGACCGCGCCGGCGTCGCGGTCCTCCAGCGCCAGCACCGGCACCTCGGCCGCGCGCACGCCGGCGCAGCGCGCCGCCAGGCCGTAGCGCGCGAGGTTGCCCTCGATCGCCGCGATCGAGCGCGACAGGGTGGTGACCACGGCGAAGCGGTGGGCGAGCAGGGCGGCGAGGTGGAACGCCGCCTCGCCGATGCCGACCACCGGGGCCGCCGCCAGCGAGCGCGCGGCATCGAGCCCGGTGTCGTCGAAGCAGGCGATGATGTGGCCGGCGACCCCGTCCGCCTCGCCGCGGGCGATCTCTCCCAGCAGGCCCGGGACCGAGAAGGCCTCGTCGTAGAAGCCCTCGATCGAGGCCGGCCCCATCGCCGGCTGGACGGCGCGGATGCGGGTGCCGGGGGCGGCCGCCCGCTCGGCCGCGCGGCCGATCTTGTCCGTCATCGATCGGGTGGTGTTGGGATTGACGACCAGGATCTCCACCCGTCTCACTCCTTGGCGCGCAGGGCGGCGGCACGGTTGCGCAGGGCCCGGATGGTCAGGAGCGCCGACAGGATGACGGCGAAGGAGACGCCGGTGGTCAGGCTGCCCAGCGCATAGATCTCGGGGTTGGTGACGGTGGTGGTGAGGCCGGTCAGCTCCAGTGGCAGGGTGTTCTGGTCGCCGCCCAGCGCCTGGCTGCTGCGCGCCGCCTCGTCCCAGGACAGCGTGAAGCCGAAGAGGCCGATGCCGATCAGCGACGGCGCCACGATCGGCAGCACGACATGGCGGAAGGTCTGCCACGGGGTGGCGCCGAGGTCGCGGGCGGCCTCCTCGAAGCGGCCGTCGAAGCGGTTGAAGACGGCGAACATGATCAGCAGCCCGAACGGCAGGGTCCAGGTCAGGTGGGCGCCGAGGCCGGAGGTGTAGATGCCGGCCGTGGTGGTGAAGCTGTCGGCGAACCACTCGATGCCGAGCCATTCGCCGACCGAGGCGACGCCCAGGTCGAGCAGCCGGAACATGACGGCGATGCCGAGCGAGACGACGATCGAGGGCACGATCAGGCTGGCGACCGCGGCATAGAAGACGAGGCCCGAGCCCGGGAAGCGGCGGCGGAAGGCATAGCCCGCCGCCAGCGACACCAGCACCGTCAGCACCATGACGACGATGCCGAGGCGGAAGGAGCGGCCGAAGGCGGCCCAGATGTCGACCACCCCCACCCCTTCCCACAGCCGGCCGAACCAGTGCAGCGACAGGCCCTGCATCGGGAAGGTGAGGCCGCCCGACGGCCCCTGGAACGACAGCACGACGATGGTGATGACCGGCCCGTAGAGGAACAGCACGAAGAGGGCGAAGAACCCGGCGAGGAGCCAGAAGGCGGGGGGTCGGCGCATCGCGCTACAGCTCCCGCCGGATGTCGACGGCCCGCGTCATGGCCCAGATGATCATCATCACCACCGCCAGCAGGATGACCGCGTTGGCGGCCGCCAGCGGGAACTGCAGGTAGCTCATCTGCACGCTGATGATCTTGCCGATCGAGGCGATCTGCTGCCCGCCCATCACGCCGATCGTCACGAAGTCGCCCATGACGATGGTGACGACGAAGATCGAGCCGATGACGATGCCGGGCTTGCAGAGCGGGATGACCACGTTCCACAGGGTCTGCCAGCCGGACGCGCCGGCATCGTAGGCGGCCTCCAGCAGCGAGCGGTCGATCCGGGTCATCGAGTTGAAGATCGGGACGATCATGAACATGGTGTAGAGGTGGACGAAGGCGAGCAGGACCGAGAAGTCCGAGAAGAGCAGCCATTCCAGCGGCGCGTCGGTGATACCGGCCTGCTGGAGCCACTGGTTGATGACGCCGTTGCGGCCGAGCAGCGGGATCCACGAGATCATTCGGATGACGTTCGAGGTCCAGAACGGGATGGTGCAGACCAGGAACAGCACCACCTGCCAGCCGAGCGAGCGGACGTGGAAGGCCAGGAAATAGGCGACGGTGAAGCCGATCAGCAGGGTCGACAGCCACACCATGAGGCAGAACTTCAGCGTCGACAGGTAGGTCTTGAAGGTCACGCACAGCTCGGGCAGGGCGACCAGGCAGCCCTCGAACACGTCGCGATAGTTGCGCGGCGTCACGTCCGGCAGGATGGCGTAGTCGTTGTAGTCCCAGACGCTGACCACGACGACCAGCACCAGCGGCAGGACGAAGAACACCGCCAGCAGCACGACGAGCGGTGCCGCCTGCCACAGGGCGGCCCGGCTGGAAGCGACCCGGCTCATCGATGACGGTCCCCGGCCACGGGCGGACAGCGGGCGGGGGATGGCCCCCGCCCGCCGCGCCCGATCCCGATCAGGCGGCGATGAACTCGTTCCACTTGCGGACCATGTACTCGTTCTCGTCCATGATCGCGTTCCAGCAGGCGACGCCGCCCATGCGCGCCTCGTAGGAACCGCCGTCGCGCATCGCGCCCGCCTTCTCCAGGACGGTGCCGTCCGGCGCCTTGATGTCCTTCTCGGCCGCCTTGCCTTCCATCCAGTAGGCCCACTCGTAGGGCTCCATGTTGGCCTTCGCCGTCTCCAGCACCGCGGAATAATAGCCCTGGCGGTTGAGGAAGGCGCCGGCCCAGCCGGACAGGAACCAGTTGATGAACTCGTACGAGGCGTCGAGCTTCCTGCCCTTCAGGGTCTTGGGCAGGGCGAAGCCGGCGGCCCAGGCGCGATAGCCTTCCTTGAGCGGCTGGTAGGTGCAGGCGACCCCCATCGAGCGGACCTTGGTGACGGCCGGCGACCACATCGACTGGATCACCGTCTCGCCCGAGGCCATCAGGTTGACGCTCTCGTTGAAGTCCTTCCAGAAGGCGCGGAACTGGCCGGCCTTCTTCGCCTCGATCATGGTCTTCATGGTGAGGTCGATCTCGGCCTTCGTCATGTTGCCCTTGTCGGCATACTTGTGGATGCCGGAGGCTTCGATGACCATGGCCGCGTCCATGATGCCGATCGACGGGATGTTGAGGATCGAGGCCTTGCCCTTGAACTCCGGGTTCAGCAGCTCCTTCCAGCTCTCGATCGGGCGCTTGATCAGGTCGGGGCGGATGCCGAGCGTGTCGGCGTTGTAGACGGTGGGGATCAGCGTGATCCACTGCGTCGGCTGGCTCGCGAACTTCTTCGAGGTCTGGCCCTCGAGGTAGAAGACCTTCTTGGGCGCGGTGCCCTGGTCGCCGATCTTCTTGCCGGCGATCTCGCCCTTGGTGAAGACGGGGGTGATCTTGTCGGCAAGCTTGATCCGCTTGGCGTCCATGCCGAGCAGGTTGCCCGACGGCACCAGCTTCTTCAGCGAGAAATACTCGGTGTCGACGATGTCGAACGAGTTCGGCTGGGTGATGACCCGCTTGGTGACGTCGTCGGTGGTGACCGGGACGTACTCGATGATGATGCCGAGGTCCTGCTTCACCTTCTCGGCGATCTCGCGCGACTGGTTCACGGCCGTGCCGAGGTAGCGCAGCGTCACCGGCTCGGCCGAGACGATGGCCGGGAAGCCGGTGATGGCGCCGACCCCGGCGGTGGCCGCGGCCCCCTTCAGCAGGCCGCGGCGAGAGATCGTCGTTCGTGTCTTGCTCATGGTCCGCTTCCCCTTCTTCCGGTCGAGGTCCTTGGGTCCTAGTCCAGGCGGTGCGCGTCGCCGGGGCGCCAGCGCACGGTCACGCGGTCGCCCGGCTGCAACGGGTCGGCGAAGAAGATCGCGTCGTCCATCACCGCGGCCAGGTCCGCATGGCGCTCCTCCTGCAAGGACAGCACCACCGAGCTGCCCTGGTACTCGACCGCCTGCACGGTCGCGGCGAGGCCGAGCCCGTCCGCCGGCATCTCGTCGCCGCGCGCTACCGCCAGCCGGTCGCAGCGGACCGCCGCCTTGCCCGCCGCCGTCACGACGATGTTGTGGCCGCCGATGAAGCGGGCGACGAACTCCGACCGGGGGGCGTCGAAGACCGCCCGCGGCGTGTCGGCCTGCTCGATGCGGCCGGCGTTCATCACCACCACCAGATCGGCCAGCGCCATCGCCTCGTCCTGGCTGTGGGTGACATGGATGAAGCTGATGCCGAGCTCGCGCTGCAGGCGCTTCAGCTCCGCCCGCACCCGGCCGCGCAGGAAGGGATCGAGGGCCGACAGCGGCTCGTCCAGCAGCAGCACCTGCGGCTCGGTGACCAGCGCGCGGGCGAGGGCCACGCGCTGCTGCTGCCCGCCCGAGAGCTGGGCCGGCAGGCGCTCGGCGTACTTCTCCATGGCGACCAGGAGCAGGAACTCCATCGCCCTGGCCCGGCGCGCGTCGCGGGCGACGCCCTTCATCTTCAGGCTGAAGGCGACGTTGTCGACCACCGAAAGGTGCGGGAAGAGCGCATAGGACTGGAACATCATCGCGGTGCCGCGGCGGGCCGGCGGCATGTGGGTGACGACGGTGTCGCCCAGCCGGACATCGCCGTCGTCGATCGCCTCGTGGCCGGCGATCATGCGCAGGGTCGAGGTCTTGCCGCAGCCGGACGGCCCGAGCAGGCAGCAATAGCTGCCGGCCGGGATGCGCAGGTCGATGGCGTCGACCGCCGTCACCGCGCCGTAGCGCTTCGTCACCCGGATCAGTTCGACCGCGACACCCTGCATGCCCACCCCCTGCCTCAATTCTATGCAGAGGGCATGCCATCCGTCACGAAATGGTCACTCCCGGTTGCAGGGATGCTCGGCCATCCAGTGGCGGGCGATGTCGACCCGGCGGCAGAACCAGACCCCGGCATGGCGTCCGGCATAGTCGAGGAAGCGGGCCAGCGCCGCCGCGCGGCCCGGACGGCCGGCCAGCCGGCAATGCAGGCCGACCGACATCATCTTCGGTGCCGACTCGCCCTCGGCATAGAGCACGTCGAAGCTGTCCTTGAGATAGGCGAAGAACTGGTCGCCGGAGTTGAAGCCCTGGGCGCTGGCGAAGCGCATGTCGTTGGCGTCGAGCGTGTAGGGCACCACCAGGTGCGGCCCCTTCGGCCCCTCGACCCAGTAGGGCAGGTCGTCGGCGTAGCTGTCCGACGAGTAGAGGAACCCGCCCTCCTCCATCACCAGGTCGCGGGTGCGCATCGAGCAGCGGCCGGTGTACCAGCCGAGCGGCCGCTCCCCCGCCACCTCGGTGTGGATGCGGATCGCGTCCTGCATGTGGGCGCGCTCCGCCTCCAGGCTGAAATCCTTGTACTCGATCCATTTCAGCCCGTGGCTGGCGATCTCCCACCCGGCCTCGCGCATCGCCGCCACCTGCTCGCGACCGCGCATCATGGCGGTGGCGACGCCATAGACGGTGACCGGCACGGCGCGCCCGGTGAACAGCCGCCACAGGCGCCAGAAGCCGGCCCGCGACCCGTATTCGTAGATCGATTCCATGTTCCAGTGCCGCTCGCCCGGCCAGGGGGCGGCGCCGACGATCTCCGACAGGAAGGCCTCGGACTGGGCATCGCCGTGGAGCAGGTTGTTCTCGCCGCCCTCCTCGTAGTTGATGACGAACTGCAGCGCGATCCGCGCCCCGCCCGGCCAGCGCGGGTCGGGTGGGTTGCGGCCGTAGCCGACGAGGTCGCGGGGGTAGCCGGCATCCATGGTACGGCCCCCCCCTAGATCCGGCCGCCGTCGACGATGAAGGTCTGGGCCGAGACCATGCGGCTGTCGTCGGCGGTCAGCCACAGCACCATGCGGGCGAGGTCGGGCGGATAGACCTTCTCCTTCAGGCATTGCAGGCTCATCAGCCGCGCCTCCGCCTCCGGCGTCAGCCACATGCTGACCTGGCGCTCGGTCATGACCCAGCCGGGGACGACGGTGTTGACCCGGATCTTCTTCTCGCCCAGGTCGCGGGCGAGCGCCCGGGTCAGCCCCTGCACCGCCGCCTTGGCCGTCAGGTAGACGGGGATATGGGGCGTCATGCCCATCCAGCTGATGGAGCCGAAGTTGACGATCGCCCCGCCGCCCGCCTCGGCCATCGCCGGGGCAAGCGCCTGGGAGACGAAGAACTGGTGGCGCAGGTTGGTCGCCATCCGCTCGTCCCAGAACTCGGGCGTCACCTCCTCGATCGTGTGGCGGTCGTCGCGCGCGGCGTTGTTGACCACGGCGCGGATCGGGCCGATCGCCTCGCCCGCCCGGCGGCAGGCATCGCGCAGGGCGGCGATGTCGCGCAGATCGCAGGGGATGAACAGCGGCGCCGGCCCCGTCCCGTCCAGGCGCGCCAGCAGGCTTGCCGCCGCCGTCTCGTCGATGTCGACGAACGCGACCCGGGCGCCCTGGGCCACGAAATGCTCGACGAGGGACGCCCCGATGCCCGACGCGCCACCGCTCACGAACACCGCGCGGTCCCGCAGGCTCGGATAGCGAGCGAATCCTTCCATGCGACCTGTCCCCTTTTCTGGCGCCGGTCGCTCGCGGCGGCGTTCCGCCGTGGCCGGCCGGGACCATGGTAGCAGCGGGGCCGGCGCCTTGCGGACGGCAATGTCGCGGAATGCGTCGCAATCCCGTTGTCAGGTGGACGGCCGCCGGAGGATGATGCGCGCGCGCCGCCGACAGCCATGCGGCCGGGAGAGAAGACCGTGGAAAGCGAAGGCCTGGCCGGGGTCCGCGTCCTGATCGTGGAGGACGAGGCAATGATCGCCATGCTCCTGCAGGACATGCTGGAAGAGATGGGCTGTGTCGTGGTGGCGACGGCGGCCGCCCTCGACGCGGCGCTGCAGGCCGCCGGGACGGCCGAGATCGACCTCGGCATCCTCGACGTCAACCTGGGCGGGACGGAGACCTATCCGGTCGCCGACCTGCTGCGCGCCCGCGGCATCCCCTACGTTTTCTCGACCGGCTACGGCGCCGGGACGCTGCGCGACGACCACCAGGACCGGCCGACCCTGCAGAAGCCGTTCGTCGAAAGCGACCTGGCGCGCTGCGTCACCCGGGGGCTTGCGGCCGCCCCCTGACACCGGGGCGCCGGCCGCCGGCGGCTTTCAGCCCGTCCCGCCCGGCCGGCTGCGGGCGGTGACCTGGGCCAGCTTGCGCGCCACCTCGGCCAGCGTGAAGGGCTTGCCGATCATGTCGACGCCCGGATCGAGCATCCCGTTATGGACGATGGCGTTCTGCGTGTAGCCGGTGGTGAAGAGCACGGGCAGGCCGGGCCGCCGCCGCCGCGCCTCATCGGCGAGCTGGCGGCCGTTCAGCCCCTGGGGCAGCACCACATCGGTGAAGAGCAGGCTCACCTCCGGGTGCTGGTCCAGCAGGCGCAGCGCGGTGGCCGCGTCGCCCGCGTCCAGCACCCGGTAGCCGAGGTCGGTCAGGCAGTCGACGCTGACCATGCGCACGCCGGGGTCGTCCTCTACAATCAGGATGGTCTGGCCGCGTCCCATCTCGCGCCCGCCGGCCGCCGCCTGGTCCGACGCGGCCGCGTCGGCATCGCCGTCACGGCTGCGAGCGATGTAGCGCGGCAGGTAGACCTTCACGACCGTGCCCTGGCCGGGTTCGGAGTAGATCTTCACATGCCCGCCCGACTGCTTGACGAAGCCATAGACCTGGCTGAGGCCGAGACCGGTGCCCTCGCCGAGCGGCTTGGTGGTGAAGAACGGGTCGAAGGCCCGGGCGATCACGTCGGGCGGCATGCCGGCCCCGGTGTCCGAGATCGCGACCATGACGTACTGGCCGGCCGTCACCTCGTCGTGGGACCGGGCGTAGGCGTCGTCGAGATGGGCGTTGGCGGTCTCGATCGTCAGCTTGCCCCCGTCAGCCATCGCGTCGCGGGCGTTGACGGCGAGGTTGAGCAGCGCGTTCTCCAGCTGCGGGGCGTCGACGAAGATCGGCCACAGGCCGCCGGCCAGCACCGTCTCGACTTCCACGAGCTCGCCGAGGGTCCGGCGCAGCAGGTCGGACATCCCGCCGACCAGGCGGTTGGCGTCGGTCGGCTTGGGGTCGAGCGGCTGCTGGCGAGCGAAGGCCAGCAGCCGCTGGGTCAGGAGCGCCGCCCGCCTGGCCCCCTCCAGCGCACCGGCGACGCCGCGGCGGACGCGCGGGTCCGCGCCATCGCCGAGCCGGCGCAGGACGAGGTCGAGGTTTCCGGTCACGACCGTCAGCAGGTTGTTGAAGTCATGCGCCACGCCGCCCGTCAGGCGGCCGATCGCATCCATCTTCTGCGATTGCCGGAGCTGGGCCTCGGTGTCCTCGCGGCGCAGCGATTCGGCACGCAGCTGGGCCAGCGCCGCGCTTTCGCGGCGGGTGCGCGCGAGCGCGATCAGGGTGATGACGAACAGCGCCAGGGTCGCGGGCGCACCGAAGGCCAGATGGCTGGCGGTGTCGAGCATCCAGTCGCGGCGGATATCGGCCAGGGCAGCGGCGGCGGTGACATAGACCGGGTAGCGCGGCAGGTGGCGGTAGACGACGATCCGGTCCACCCCGTCGAAGGACGAGATCGTGCGGAACTCGCCCCCTTCCGGCTGCCGGCCGGTGGCGGCCGAGAAGGGACCGGACGGTGGCAGCACCTCCAGCGGGACGTCCGGCTGCGGGTGGCGCGCCAGGATCGACCCGTCCTCGCGAATCAGCGAGGCCGTGAAGCCCGTCTCGTTGCCGATGCGGGCGAAGAAATCATGGAAATAGCTGGGCCGCACCGACACCACGACCACCCCGTCGAAGCCGGCCGCATTGGCGATCCGCCAGGTCACCTGGAAGAAGGTCGCGCCGCGCACCCGGCCGCGGATCACCGGCCCGACATAGGGCCGGCCGTCGGGGCGATCGAAATGCGTCTGGAAATACTCGCGGTCGTTCACGCGCAGTTCGGGCGGGATATCGGCAACCGCCGCGGCGACCACCGGCCGCCCGGTCGCGTCGATCACCCAGATGTCCTCGAGCTGGGGGAGACGCTCCCGGATCGCGCGCAGGCGCAGGTGCAGGGACTCCCCCTCCGCCCGGGCCGAGGTGGCATCGAGTCCGCGGAGGATCTCGGTCACCTGGGCACCGACCAGCTCCTGGGTCTCGAACACCTTCACGGCATGCTCGAGCACCAGGTCGGCGGTGCCCCGCAGCCGGGCCTGGGTGTCGTCCAGGGCGGAGCGCCAGCCCTGCCACGCGAACAGCGCGAAGAGTACCGCGGGGACGATGATCGTGCCCAGGGCGACCGCGCGCAGCAGGCTGGCCGCCGGGCCGTCGCCGGAGCGGCCCAGGATCGGGCTGCCCTCGACCAGCCGCCGCAGCGCGCTCATGCCGGAAACGAGGCCGGCGGCGGCACGCGGTCCGGCGCGGCGAAGGGTTCATGCACTGGGGGATGCCGGCTCATCGAAGGGGGCGCATGGCTCCTGGCAAAATAGACGGCCGACGGTGGGACGCACAACCGCAGCGGCGGGCGCCCGCCTCGATCGCTTGACGCGCGCTCCCAATCACAATACCGTTAACTTTATGGTTAACTCTATACATGCCACGCTCGATCGCACCTTCTCCGCTCTCGCCGATCCGACCCGGCGCGCCCTGCTGGCGCGCCTCGGCGAGCAGGACGGACTGTCCGTGAGCGAGCTGGCGCGGCCGATATCGATGTCCCTGCCGGCCGTGATGAAGCACCTCGACGTGCTGTCCGATGCCGGCCTGATCACCCGCACCAAGACCGGCCGGACCGTGTCCTGCCGCCTGCGCGCGGCCCCGATGGAGGAAGCGATGCGCTGGCTCGCCCACTACCAGAAGTTCTGGAGCGGCAGCCTCGACCGGCTGGCCACACTGCTCGAAAAATAGGCGGAGAGCCGGCGTCGGCTCCGACGGCCTATCCCAGTTCGAAGGTGGAGACCCCGTAGGTTCCGGCCAGGTCGAGGAGGGGTGCCGGCCCGCGATACATGCGCGCCGTCTCGAAGCAGGGCTGCAACCCGTGCCGCTCCGCCAGCGCAACGGCCGCCGGGTTCACCTCCGGCACGTCGAGGAACACCGGCCCCTCGCCGGCCTGGGCCGCCAGCGCGCGGAACAGGCTTTCCGCTGCCTCCGCATCGTCGGCGAAGAGGGGGCCGATCTTCCAGCCGACGCGGCAGCGGCGGACGACGCCATAGCCGGCGAGGCGGCCGTCGCGCATAGCCGCGTAGCCATGGCCGTGCGGCAGGGCGGCCCATACCGCCAGGAAGGCGCGCCGCGGGGCGGGAAAGAAGCGGCGATCATAGGCGAGGAGACGGTCGAGCGGGATCTCGGCCAGCGGCACCAGGCCCGCTTCGATGCGGGCGGCCGTGGGCGCGCCGCCGAAGCGGATGTTGCGGTAGGCGAGCGCGAAGCCGGAGCGGGCATAGTTGGCCTGCTGCGCCGGCACCCCGTCGAGCCCGACCACCGCCCCCGACAGGTAGCCCATGCCGGCCTGCCACAGGGCATAGCCATGACCGCGGCCGCGCAGGCCGGGCGCGGCGATATAGAAGCCGAGGAAGCCGAAATCGCCCGCATAGCGGACCACCGAGATGGAGGCCGCCGGCTCCGCGCCGAGGCGCGCCATCAGGAAGCCGGTCGGGTCGGCGGCGCGGAAGGCGAGAGCGTCGTCCAGCCCCGGGTTCCAGCCCTCATCGGCCGCCCAGCCGATCGCACGGTCGAGGTCGGCCGGGCTCATCACGGCGATGTCGAGAACTGGTGCTGGCATGGTGCGCTTCCCCGGGTGCGTGGCGCTGGCGGCCAACCTGCCCCGCGGAGGGCCTTGGCCGCAACTCCGCGGCGCGAATCGTCGCGTATCTGGGCGATCCGCGCCAGAGTCGCTATATCTGACGCATGAACACTTTCCTGACGATCATCCTGGTCCTTCTCATGCTGGCGACGCTGGGCGTGCTGGGCGCCGGCGTGGTCGGCATGGTCCGCGGCGGCAACGACCCGCGCCGCAGCAACGCGCTGATGCGCTACCGCGTGCTGTTCCAGATGGCAGCGGTGCTGGTCTTCGGCCTGATCCTCTGGCTGATGAAGCCATAGGCGGCGGTGATGGTGCAGCTCACCCGCATTTACACGCGCGGCGGCGACCGCGGCCAGACCTCGCTCGGCGACGGCACCCGGGTCGCGAAATCCGACCTCCGGGTGGAAGCCTACGGCACGGTGGACGAGGCCAATGCCGCCGTCGGGCTGGCCCGCCTGCACACCACGGGCGACCTCGACCGGCTGCTGTCGCGCATCCAGAATGATCTGTTCGACCTCGGCGCCGACCTGTGCACGCCCGAGGACGGGCGCCGCGCGGCCGGGGCCTTGCGCATCATCGCCGCCCAGGTCGAGCGGCTGGAGGCCGAGATCGACGACTACAACGGCCGGGTGCAGCCCCTGTCGTCGTTCATCCTGCCGGGCGGCACGCCCGCCGCCGCCTACCTGCACCTGGCCCGCACGGTGACGCGGCGGGCCGAGCGTCTGGTGGGGGCGCTGGCCGAGCGCGACCCGGTCAATCCCGAGGCCTTCAAGTACCTCAACCGGCTGTCGGACCTGCTGTTCGTGCTGTCGCGCCACGCCAACGGCGACGGGGCCGGGGACGTCCTCTGGGTGCCCGGCGCCAACCGCTGACGTGCCGGAAGCAGGGGATGTTTCGCTTGCCATGCCATTGTGCATGTGCACAAATCGCGCGCCACGGAGGCACGGGACCGGGCCAGCCGGTTCGTCCCCATTAGGCCGCCTCCCAGCATCCATCAGATGAGTTGGTGCCGATGAAAGTGCTCGTCGCCGTCAAGCGGGTCGTCGACTACAACGTCAAGATCCGGGTCAAGGCGGACAAGACCGGGGTTGAGACGGCGAACGTCAAGATGTCGATGAACCCGTTCGATGAGATCGGGGTCGAGGAAGCCGTGCGCCTGAAAGAGGCGGGCGTCGCGACCGAGATCGTCGCCGTGTCGCTGGGCGTGACCCAGTGCCAGGAGACGATCCGCACCGCGCTCGCCATGGGTGCCGACCGCGGCATCCTGGTCGAGACCGACGCCGCCCTGGAGCCGCTGGCGGTCGCCAAGCTGCTGAAGGCGGTGTGCGAGCAGGAACAGCCCGGGCTCGTCATCCTCGGCAAGCAGGCGATCGACGACGACGCCAACCAGACCGGCCAGATGCTGGCAGCCCTGCTCGGCTGGCCGCAGGCGACCTTCGCCTCGCGGATCAAGGTCGATGGCGACAAGGCCGAGGTGACCCGCGAGGTCGATGGCGGGCTGGAGACGATCCGCGTCGCGCTGCCCGCGATCGTCACCACCGACCTGCGCCTCAACGAGCCGCGCTACGCCTCGCTGCCCAACATCATGAAGGCGAAGAAGAAGCCGATCGCCGTGACCAAGCCGGCCGACCTCGGCGTCGATCCGGCGCCGCGGCTGGCGACCCTCAAGGTCGAGGAGCCGGCCAAGCGCCAGGCCGGCATCAAGGTCAAGAGCGTGGCCGAACTCGTCGAGAAGCTGAAGACCGAAGCCCGGGTGATCTGATGAGCGTCCTCATCCTGGCCGAGCATGACGGCTCGGCCCTGAAGCCCGCCACCCTCAACGCCGTGACCGCCGCGGCCGAGATCGGTGGCGACCTGCATATCCTGGTCGCGGGCCAGGGCTGCGGCCCGGTCGCCGAGGCCGCCGCCAGGGTGGCCGGCATCGCGAAGGTGCTGGTCGCCGACGACGCGGCCTATGCCCATCCGCTGGCCGAGAACCTGGCGCCCTTGCTGGTCGGCCTGGCCGGGGGCTACAGCCACATCCTGGCGCCGGCCACCACCAGCGGCAAGAACGTGCTGCCGCGGGTGGCGGCCCTGCTCGACGTGCAGCAGATCTCCGACATCACCGCCGTCGTCTCGCCCGACACCTTCGTGCGCCCGATCTATGCCGGCAATGCCCTGGCGACGGTGCAGTCCAAGGATGCGGTCAAGGTCATCACCGTGCGCACCACCGGCTTCGGCCCGGCGGCGGCCGAGGGCGGCAATGCCGCGATCGAGAGCGCCGCCGGCGCGGGCGATGCCGGCCAGTCCAGCTTCGTCGGCAACGAGCTGTCCAAGTCCGAGCGGCCGGAACTGACCGCCGCCCGGGTGGTCGTTTCCGGCGGCCGCGGCATGCAGAACGGCGAGAACTTCAAGCTCCTGGAGGCGCTGGCCGACAAGCTGGGTGCGGCCGTCGGCGCCAGCCGCGCCGCCGTCGACGCCGGCTTCGTGCCGAACGACTACCAGGTCGGGCAGACCGGCAAGGTGGTGGCGCCGGAGCTGTACATCGCCGTCGGCATCTCCGGGGCGATCCAGCATCTGGCCGGCATGAAGGACAGCAAGGTCATCGTCGCCATCAACAAGGACGAGGAGGCACCGATCTTCCAGGTGGCCGACTACGGCCTGGTGGGCGACCTCTTCCAGATCGTGCCGGAGCTGACCGGCGCCATCGAGAAATCGTGACGCCGGGCCCGCGGGCAGCCTTCGCCCGCGAGCACGGTTCCGCACAGGAAACAGGGAACGCGATGATCGGCAGAATCGGCATCATCGGCGCGGGCCAGATGGGCTCGGGCATCGCCCAGGTGGGGGCCCAGGCCGGCTACCCGGTCCGCCTGCTCGACATGAGCGAGGACGCGCTGCAGCGCGCGGTCGAGAACATCGACCGCGGCTACCAGAAGCTGGTCGCCCGCGGCAAGATGACCGAGGAGGAGCGCGCCGCCGCGATCGCCCGGATCGAGCCGTCGCGCGACATGGGCGTGTTCCGCGACTGCGACGTGGTGATCGAGGCCGCGACCGAGAACGAGCAGATCAAGAAGGAGATCTTCCGGGCGCTGGTCCCCAATCTCGGGCCCAGTACCATCGTCGCCTCCAACACCTCGTCGATCTCGATCACCCGGCTGGCGGCCGCGACCGACCGGCCGGGCCGCTTCATCGGCATGCACTTCATGAACCCGGTGCCGGTGATGCAGCTGGTGGAGCTGATCCGCGGCATCGCCACCGAGGAAGGCACCTACCAGACGATCCGCGAGCTGGCCGTGCGCCTCGGCAAGCAGCCGGTCGCCGCCGAGGATTTCCCGGCCTTCATCGTCAACCGCATCCTGCTGCCGATGATCAACGAGGCGGTCTACACCCTCTACGAGGGGGTGGGCTCGGTGGTGGCGATCGACACCGCCATGAAGCTCGGCGCCAACCATCCGATGGGCCCGCTGGAACTGGCGGACTTCATCGGCCTCGACACCTGCCTCGCCGTCATGCAGGTGCTCTATGACGGGCTGGCGGATTCCAAGTACCGCCCCTGCCCGCTGCTGGTGAAGTATGTCGAGGCCGGCTGGCTCGGCCGCAAGGCCGGCCGCGGCTTCTACGACTATCGCGGCGAGAAGCCGGTCCCGACCCGCTGAGACGGCGGCCGGGCGGCGAGCCGCCCGGCCATCTCCTCGATCGCCTGCCCGGCAGCACGGTTGCACGCGCTGCGGCGGCCTGTCGCAAGGTTCGCGCTTGAGCGCGGCCGCGGAAGGGAGCGACACTCGCCGGTCACGAACCTCGCCCAAGGGTGCACCGGCCATGTCTCCGCGCGTCGATCCCGTCCAGTCGGACGAGAAGCTGCCTTCGCGTACCGAAGTCGTCGTGGTCGGAGCCGGCATCATCGGGGTCAGCGCTGCGCTGGCACTCGCCGAGCGCGGCATCCCGACGGTGCTGTGCGAGAAGGGCCATGTCGGGGCCGAGCAGTCGAGCCGCAACTGGGGCTTCTGCCGCACCGCGCTGCGCGACCCGCGCGAGATCGCCCTCAGCGTCGAGGCGCAGCGCATGTGGGAGGGCATGGACGAGCGGCTGGGGGAGCCGACCGGCTACACCCGCGCCGGCACGCTCTTCCTGTGCTCCGACGAGGCCGACCTGAAGGCCAAGACCCAGTGGCTGGAGCACGCCCGGCCCTACCAGCTCGATTCCCGCATCCTCGGCCCGGACGAGATCGCGCGCCTGGTGCCGGGCGCCACCAGGAAGTGGGTGGGCGGCCTCCACACCGCCAGCGACGGCCGCGCCGAGCCGACCGTGGCCGCCCCGGCGATCGCGCGGGCCGCCCAGCGGCTGGGCGCCACCGTCGCCACGCAATGCGCGGTGCGCGGCATCGAGACCCAGGGGGGCCGGGTCTCCGGCGTGGTGACCGAGCGCGGCCGCATCGCCTGCCAGTCGGTGATCCTGGCGGGCGGCGCCTGGTCGCGCCTCTTCTCGGGCAATCTCGGCATCGACCTGCCGCAGCTCATGGTGACGGGCTCGGTCCTGCGCACCGCGCCCATCGCGGGCGGGCCCGAATGCACGCTCGGCACCAACCAGTACGGCATGCGCAAGCGCAACGACGGCGGCTACACGCTGGCCAAGCGCAACACCAACGTCACCGACATCACGCCGGATTCCTTCCGCCTCTTCTTCGACTTCCTGCCGGCGCTGCGCGCCAACCGCAAGTTCCTGAAGCTCCGGCTCGGCCGGCGCTTCCTGGAGGAATGGAAGCAGCCGCGGCGCTGGTCGCTCGACAGCGTCAGCCCGTTCGAGAAGGTGCGGGTGATGGACCCGCCGCCGCTCCTGTCCGCGCTGGAGGAGCTGAAGGGCATCGTCGCCCGCGACTTCCCGGTCTTCCAGAACATGAAGGTGGTGGAGACCTGGGGCGGGCTGATCGACACCACCCCCGACGCCGTGCCGGTCATCTCGCCGGTGGAGCGGGTGCCGGGCTTCTACATCGCGACCGGCTTCTCCGGCCACGGTTTCGGCATCGGCCCGGCGGCGGGCCGGCTGGCGGCCGATCTCGCCACCGCCAGCCAGCCGATCGTCGACCCCAAGGAGTTCCGCTTCTCGCGCTACACCGACGGCAGCAACCCGCGGCCCAAGGCGTAGCCGGCTATTCGAGGTAGTGCCGCAGCAGGGCCACCGCCGCCTCGCCGTCCCATTCCGCGTCGCCCTCGAGGCGGCCGATCTCGTGGCCCCGGCGGTCGAGCAGGATGGTGGTCGGCAGGCCGCGGGCGGCGAAGGCGCGCGGGATGGCGCCCTTGGCGTCGACCCACACCCCCAGCCCCTCGACGCCGTGCTTCTTCAGGAACGGCTCGACCTGCTTCGCCCCGCCGCGGTCGGACGACAGCGCCAGCACCACCACGTCGCTGCCGGCCATCTTCGCCCGCAGCCGGTCGAGCGCCGGCATCTCCTTGACGCAAGGGGCGCACCATGTCGCCCACAGGTTGACCAGGACGAGCTTGCCCCGGAAGTCCGCGAAGGTGAGCTCGCGCCCCGCCCCATCCTGGAAGGGTAGCGTCGGCGCTGGCCGCGGCTCCGCCGCCGGGGTAAATTGCCCGATCGCGCCGCGGAATGCCGGGGCCTCGGCGGCGCCCGCCGGAGCCGCCATCGGCAGTGCCGCCAGCAGCGCCGTCGCCAGGAGCCGCCCGATATTCATCCACCCGCTACCCATTCAATCGTCCTTCCGGAGCCCGAGCCAGTGACCGATCCGAACAACAATAAGGGCGCGGCAGCGCCGGCCGCCAACCCGCTGTGGGGCGGGCGTTTCGCCGCGGGCCACGCCGCGGTGATGGAACGCATCAACGCCTCGATCGGATTCGACCGCCGCCTCTACGCCCAGGACATCGCCGGCTCCAAGGCCCATGCGCGGATGCTGGGCGCGGCGGGCATCGTCGCGGCCGGGGACGTGGAGCGCATCGTCGCCGGGCTCGACACCATCCTGGGCGAGATCGAGGCCGGCACCTTCGAGTTCAAGGTGGCGCTGGAAGACATCCACATGAACGTGGAATCGCGCCTGACCGAGCTGATCGGCCCGGCCGCGGGCCGGCTGCACACCGCGCGCTCGCGCAACGACCAGGTCGCCCTCGACTTCAAGCTGTGGGTCCGGGATGCGGTCGACGGGCTCGACGAGCAGGCGAAGGACCTGCAGGCGGCCCTGATCGACCTGGCGGAGCGCCACGCCGCGACCGTCATGCCGGGCTACACCCACCTCCAGGCGGCCCAGCCGGTCACCTTCGGCCACCACCTGATGGCCTATGTCGAGATGCTGGGGCGCGACCGCGGCCGGCTGGCCGACGCCCGGCGGCGGATGAACGAATCGCCGCTGGGGGCGGCGGCACTCGCCGGCACCTCGTTCCCGATCGACCGCCACATGACGGCGGCCGCTCTCGGCTTCGACCGGCCGATGGCCAACTCGCTGGACGCCGTGTCCGACCGCGACTACGCGCTCGAGTTCCTGGCCGCGGCCTCGATCTGCGCCGTGCACCTGTCGCGCTTCGCCGAGGAGATCGTCCTGTGGTGCTCGGACGGGTTCAAGTTCATCCGGCTGAGCGACGCCTACACCACCGGCAGCTCGATCATGCCGCAGAAGCGCAACCCCGACGCGGCCGAACTGGTGCGGGCCAAGGCCGGGCGCGTCATCGGCGCGCTCAATTCGCTGCTGATCGTGCTGAAGGGCCTGCCGCTCACCTACGGCAAGGACATGCAGGACGACAAGGAGCCGACCTTCGAGGCGGCCGACACCCTGTCGCTGGCGCTGGCCGCCATGTCCGGCATGGTCCGCGACATGACGGCCGAGCCGGAGCGCATGCGGGCGGCGACCGCCAACGGCTTCATCACCGCGACCGACCTGGCCGACTGGCTGGTGCGCACGCTGGGCATCCCCTTCCGCGAGGCCCATCATGTGACAGGGCGCTGCGTCCGCAAGGCCGAGGAGAAGGGCTGCGCGCTGGCCGAGCTGTCGCTGGCGGAGTTGCAGGCCGAGCATTCCGGCATCACCGAGGCCATCTACGACGTGCTCACCGTCGACCGCTCGGTCGCCAGCCGCACCAGCTTCGGGGGCACCGCGCCCGAGGGCGTGCGCGCCCGCATCGCCGAGGCCAGGGAGAAGTACCTCTCATGAAACTGCGCCCGATCGTCGCCGTCCTCCTCCTCGTGGCCGTCGCAGGCGGCCTCGGCGCCTGCGGCAAGAAGTCGAACCTCGACCCGCCGCCCGGCGAGAAGTCCACCTATCCCAAGGTCTATCCCCGTGAATGAGCTCTCGCCCCTGCCGGCCGCCGCCCTGTTCGACGCCTTCACCTACAAGGACGGCGTGCTGCATGCCGAGGGCGTGGACCTGACGCGGATCGCCGACGCCGCCGGCACGCCCTGCTGGGTCTATTCCCACGGCGCGCTCGAATCCCGCTATCGCGCCTTCGACGCGGCCTTCGCCGGCATCCCGCACCTCGTCTGCTATGCGCTGAAGGCGAACAGCAACCAGGCGGTGATCCGCACCTTCGCCGACCTCGGCGCCGGCGCCGACATCGTCTCGGAGGGCGAGCTGCGCCGGGCGCTCGCGGCCGGCGTGCCGCCGGAACGGATCGTCTTCGCCGGCGTCGGCAAGACCGCGATCGAGATGGCCGTCGCGCTCGACGCCGGCATCCTGCAGTTCAACGTCGAATCCGAGCAGGAGCTGGAGCGGCTGTCGGCGGTGGCGACCGGCCTGGGGCGGACCGCCAGCGTGGCGCTGCGCGTCAACCCCGACGTCGATGCCGGAACCCACGCCAAGATCACCACCGGCACGGCCGAGAACAAGTTCGGCATCGAGATCGACCAGGCCCGTGCCGTCGCCCGGCGCACCGCCGAGCTGCCCGGCCTCCGGCTGTCCGGCATCGCCATGCATATCGGCAGCCAGCTGACCTCGGTCGAACCCTACCGCGCCGCCTTCGGCCGACTGGTCGGCTTCGCCCGCATGCTGATGAGCGAGGACGGCCACAAGCTGGAGCGGCTGGATTTCGGCGGCGGGCTCGGCGTGCACTACCAGCACGCGCCGCCGGTCGACCTCGCCGCCTATGCCGCGGCCGCGCGCGAGGCGCTGGCGGGCTTCCCCGGGACCGTCGTCCTGGAGCCCGGCCGCTGGATGGTGGCCGACGCCGGCATCCTCCTTGCACGGGTGCAATATGTGAAGCGCGGCTCGCTCAAGACCTTCGTCATCCTGGATGCGGCGATGAACGACCTGATCCGGCCGGCCCTCTACGACGCCTGGCACCCGGTCCGTCCCGTCGCCGAGCCGAAGCCCGGCGCCGTGCCGGAAACGGTCGACGTCGTGGGCCCGATCTGCGAGTCGAGCGACGTGATCGCCGTCGGCCGGGCCATGCCGCCGGTCGCCCAGGGCGAGCTGGTGGCGATCGGCGTCGCCGGCGCCTATGGTGCCGTCATGGGATCCACCTACAACAGCCGGCCGCTGGCGCCGGAGGTGATGGTGAAGGACGGGGCCTTTTCCGTGGTGCGTGCCCGCCCTAGTTATGAAGAACTGATCGCATCGGACAGGCTGGCCCCGTGGCAGATCCACCGACCGTAACCGGCGCATCGCATCCGCCCAGGAGCCTTCCATCCGGAGGCCTTCCGCCCGGGGCGAGCCGCCGGGTTCGCCTCGCTCGACTGGCACTCCTGTGGGAGCGCGTGTGGCCCGCCTTGTGGCCGCCGGCAGGTGCCGGCGGCCTTTTTCTTGCGCTGGCCCTGCTCGACCTGCCGTCGCGGTTGCCGGCCTGGCTGCATGTCGCCGTCCTGGCCGGCTTCGCGGCCGGCTTCCTGTTCCTGCTGGCCCGTGCCGTGCGCGCCATCGCCATGCCGGCCGACGACGACGCCCGGCGACGGGTGGAGCGGGCGAGCGGCCTGGACCACCGGCCGCTCGGCACCCTGCAGGACCGCCCCGCCGCCACGCTCGACCCGCAGGAGGCCCAGCTCTGGGCCATCCACCAGGAACGCATGCGCGCCCGCACCCGGCAGCTGGCCGTGGGCGTGCCCGCCGCCGGCTGGGGCCGGCGCGACGTGGCGGGGCTGCGCGCCGCACTCGCGCTGCTGCTCGTCATCGGCGTCGTCGCCGCGCGCCATGACGGCGGCAGCCGCCTGTGGCGCGCGGTCACCCCCTCCTTCGCCGCCACCGGGCCGGCCGCCACCGTCAGCCTGGACGTCTGGATCAATCCGCCCGCCTATACCGCGCAGCCGCCGGTGCTGCTGCGCGCCGACAGCGAGACGCCGGTGCCGATCCCGACCGGCAGCGCCCTGCTGGCGCAGCTGCATGGCGGCGGCGCCACTCCGCGCCTGCTCGTCGACGAGGCTGCCACCGAGTTCTCCGCGATCGACGCCGCGAACTTCCGGGCCGGCGCGACCCTGACCCAGGGCGAGCGCCTGTCCGTCCTGCAGGGCAGCCGGACCGTCGCCGCCTGGCCGATCCGCATCGTCCCCGACCTGGCGCCGACCGTATCCTTCGCGGCGCCGCCCGCCCGCAGCGAGCGCGCCGCGCTCCGCCTGGAATACCAGGCCGGCGACGACTACGGCATCGAGAGCGTGACGGCCTTCATCCGCCGCGCGGACGAAAAGAAGGACGGCGCGAAGACGGAGGGCGGGAAGGCGGTCGAACCGATCACCCTCGAGCTGCCGCTGCCCGGCCTGAAGCCGACCGAGGCCAGGTCGGCCAGCTTCCATGACCTGACCGCCCATGTCTGGGCCGGCCTGCCGGTGGTGGTGACCCTGGAAGCGGTCGACGCGATCGGCCAGAAGGGCCGCAGCGAGCCCATCGCCACGGTGCTGCCGGAGCGCACCTTCACCCATCCCGTCGCCCGCGCGCTGGTCGAGCAGCGGCGCGAGCTCAGCATCGACCCCGCCAACCGGGAGGCGGTGGCCGAGGTGCTGGGCACGCTCAGCCTGCGCCCGGCACGGTTCGGCGAGGATCTCGTCGTCTTCCTGGCCCTGCGCTCGGCGCGCGCGCGCCTGTCCTTCGACGGCGACGGCAGCTCGATCGAGCCGGTGCAGCAGCTGCTGTGGGACACGGCGCTGCGCATCGAGGACGGGCGACCGTCGACCACCGAGCGCGACCTGCGTCAGGCGCAGCGCGCGCTGATGGACGCCCTCGACCGCAACGCCTCCGACCAGGAGATCGAGCGGCTGATGCGCGAGCTGCAGCAGGCCATCGACCGCCACATGCAGGCGATGGCCGAGGAGATGATGCGCAACCCCGAGCGCTTCCAGCAGCAGGAGATCCCGCCCAACAGCCAGGTCGTGCGGCGCGAGGACATCCAGCGGATGCTGGACCAGGCCCGCGACCTGGCCCGGACCGGCGCCCGCGAGGCGGCCCGCGACATGCTGCAGCGCCTGCAGGAGATGATGGAGAACATGCGCATGGCCCGGCCGATGCCGGGCCAGCAGCAGCAGGGGCAGCAGGGCCAGGCCCAGCAGATGATGCGCGACCTGCAGCGCATGATGCAGCGCCAGCAGCAGCTGCTCGACCGCAGCCATCGCGCCCAGCAGCAGCGCCAGGGCCAGCGTGGCCAGCAAGGCCAGCAGGGACAGCGCGGCCAGCAGGGGCAACAGGGCCAGCAGGGCCAGGGCGACCAGGACGGCGAGGGCATGGGCGCCGGCGACCAGGAGCAGCTGCGCCGCATGCTGGGCGAGTTCATGCGCCGGATGGGCGAGGGCGGCGGCGAGATTCCGGGCGGGCTCGGCCGGGCCGAGCGCGCCATGCGCGACGCCGCCCGGCAGCTGGGCCAGGGCGACCCGGGTGGGGCCGTCGGCCCGCAGGGCGAGGCGCTGGACCAGCTGCAGCAGGCGATGCAGGGCATGGCCGAGCAGATGATGGGCGGCGACCAGTTCGGCGAGGGCGATCCGCAGGGCGTGCCCAACCAGGGCCAGCGCAACGCCGATCGCAGCCGCGACCCGCTCGGCCGGCCGATGCCGACCACCGGCACCTACGAGGGCAGCGACGTCAAGGTGCCGGGCGAAGGCGAGCTGTCGCGCAGCCGGGCGATCCTCGACGAACTGCGCCGCCGCGCCGGGGAGCGTTTCCGCCCGTCGCTCGAGCGGGACTACATCGACCGCCTGCTGCGCCGCTTCTGACGCCGACCCGCGGGCCGGCCGGTCAGGAGCCCTTGGTGAAGGTGATCGACAGGCCGGCGGCGCGCCGGTCCGGGTCGCGGACCATGGTGTTGAAGGTGGTCGTCTCGCCCGGCAGCAGGCGGGTGCCGGTGGTGGAGAAGGTCCAGGACGAAAGCGCGCGCTCGCCCGCATCCTTCAGCACGGCACGCAGGCGCGGGATGGTCCGCTCCTCGCTCGATCCGTTGTAGATCTCGCCGCGGACGGCCAGCTCCTGCTCCCCGCCGGCGATCCGCCGTTCGGTGACGATGCCGCGGATCTCCAGCCCTGCCCCCAGCGGCTCGACCCGGATGCCGACCATGGCGTAGAGCTTGGCCGCCGGAGGCCAGGCCTCGACGACGCGGTCCCGGGCCAGGTGGCCGGCGACGATGAGGCCGACGATGGCCGCCAGCAGGATGGTCCAGGGCAGGTAGTTGGCGGACGGCGTGGGCGGCGGCACCAGCGTCGGCAGGCTGGCCTGCACCGCCGCCTCGCGATCCGGCGCGGGCAGGAGGTCGAGCCGCCGCGGCGAATCAGCCGGCGGCACCTGGTGCCAGGAATGGCCGCAGTGGGCGCAACGCACCGTCCGCCCCGTGCTGCCCAAGGTGCGGGGGTCGATCAGATAGCGCGTGTCGCAGGCGGAACAGGTAAGGATCATCGAGGCGGTGGGAAGCCTCCGGTTTCATGCCGGAACCTAGCCGGTCGATCGGCCGGTCGCAAGCGACGCGCTGCACTGCGGCATTTTCCGGCGGGGTGCCCTGGCAGCCCGGCCGGCGCGGTCCAGATTGAAGGCATGCGCCGGTTGTTGTCCGCCCTTCTGCTCTGCGTGTCGATGGCCGCCGGTGCCGTCGCCGACCAGACCGATCCGCGGCTGGACGGGCTGTTCCGCCGGCTGGCCGGCCCCGACGCCGCCGACGCGCGGGTCGCCGAGGCCGCCATCTGGCAGGTCTGGTCGATCACCGGGACCGAGGAGGCGATCCTGCCCTTCCGGCGCGGCATCGCCGCCTATGGGGAGGGCCGCCTCGCCGATGCGCTCGCCCAGTTCACCGAGGTCACCCGGATGGCGCCCGACTTCGCCGAGGGCTGGAACAAGCAGGCGACCGTGCTCTTCCGGCTGCACCGCCATGACGAATCCGCCCTGGCCATCGCCCGGACCCTGGCGCTGGAGCCGCGCCATTTCGGGGCGCTGGCCGGCCTCGGCCTGGTCCGGCGGGCGCAGCGGCGCGACGCCGAGGCGCTGGCCGCATTCGAGCGTGGCCTGGCCGTCCACCCCCACATGGATGCGATTGCCGGTCTCGCCCGGGAATTGCGCGGCCGGGTCCGCGGACGGGACATCTGATCCTGCGCGCAACGCGTTGCCCGGTGGACGGGCCGGCAGCCATCGTGCAAAGGTGCGCGCTCTTCACAGGTCGGGAAACCAGACGGGCGGCGACGTGATCCGGTTCGAGAACGTGGGAATGCGCTACGGCACCGGGCCGGAAATCCTGCGGGACCTCACCTTCACGGTCGAACCTGGGGCATTCTGGTTCCTGACCGGGGCGAGCGGGGCCGGCAAGTCCTCGCTGCTGCGCCTGATGTATCTGGCGCACGCGCCCTCGCGCGGCCTGATCAACCTGTTCGGCCGGGACATCGCCACCACGCCGCGCGCCGAACTGCCGGGGCTGCGCCGCCAGATCGGCGTGGTCTTCCAGGATTTCCGCCTGATCCCCAGCCTGACCGCGCTGCAGAACGTCGCCCTGCCGCTGCGCATCGCCGGCAAGGCGGAAGCGGAGACGCGCCAGCATGCCGGCGAGCTGCTGCGCTGGGTGGGACTGGGTCCCTTCGTCGACCATTTCCCGCCCGCGCTCTCGGGCGGCCAGCAACAGCGGGTCGCCATCGCCCGGGCGGTCATCGGCCAGCCCCGCCTGCTGCTGGCGGACGAGCCGACCGGCAACCTGGACGAGGAGATGGGCAACCGCCTGATGCACCTGTTCCTGGAGATGAACAAGCTCGGCACCAGCATCGTCATCGCCACCCACAACGAGGGGCTGGTGCGGCGCCATGGCGGACGCGGCCTGCACCTGGTCGAGGGCGAGCTGGCCGAGATCCGCGGGGGCACGCCATGAGCGCCGGCAGCGTGCTCGGCCGCGATGCCGCCAGCCGGACGATGCCCTGGATCGTCGCGGTCATGGCCTTCATCGCCGGGCTCGCCCTGGCCCTGTCGCTGGCGGTGGAAGGGGCCGCGGGCCGCTTCGCCGCCGGCATCTCCGGCAACATGACGATCGAGATCCCGCACGCCGAACTGGCGGGGGCGGCGGAATCCCGCGCCAACGCGGTGGTCGCCGCCGTCGCCCGCATCCCGGGGGTGGTCTCGGCCACCATCGTGCCGCGGGCGGAGACGGCCAAGCTGGTGGAGCCATGGCTCGGCGCCGACCTCGCCGGCAGCGGCATCGCCGGCACTGCCCTGCCGATCCCGACCCTGGTGGACATCCGCCTCGATACCGGCAATCCGCCGGCCGACGGCGCGGTGGCGGCGGCGATGGCCGCCATCTCTCCCGACATCCGCGTCGACGACCACCGCATCTGGCTCGACCAGCTCCTCGGCTGGGTGACAGCGGTGCGGCTGACCGCGGGCGCGGTGCTGATCTGTGCCGCGATCGGCATCGTGCTGACCATCGTGCTCGCCACCCGCGCCGCGCTGGCGATCCACCGCGACGTGATCGAGATCCTGCACATCATCGGCGCACAGGACGGCTACATCGCCCGCCAGTTCCAGTTCCAGGCCCTGCGCATGGGCTTCCAGGGCGGGGTGGCGGGGGCCGCCCTCGCGGCCCTGCTGGTGCTGATCATCGGCCTGGCCGGCCTGTCGATGCGATCGGGTCTGCTGCCGGCCCTGAACCTGGGCTTCCGGGAATGGATGGTGGTCGCGACCCTGCCGCTGGCCGCGGCGCTGATCGCGGTCGTGGTCGCGCGTGTCGTCGTCATGCGCGCGCTCGCCCGGATGATGTAGGCGGCGATGCGTCTCGTCCTCCTCGACCGCGACGGCGTGCTGAACGTCGACCGCCCCGATTCGGTGCGCAATCCGGGCGAGCTGGCGATGATCCCCGGGTCCGCCGCCGCGGTCGCCCGCCTGAACGACGCCGGCATCCGGGTCGCCGTCGTCTCGAACCAGTCGGTGGTCGGGCGCGGCATCATCGGGCCCGACATGCTGGAGCAGATCCACGACCGGCTGCGCGCCGAGCTGGCCCGCGAACGGGCCCGGATCGACGCCTGGTTCGTGTGCACCGACGCCCCCGGCCGGGCCAGCGACCGGCGCAAGCCGGGCCCGGGAATGCTGCGCGAGGCGCTGGCGCATTTCCGCCTGTCCCCGGCCGACGCGGTCATGATCGGCGATGCCGCCAGCGACCTGGAGGCCGCGGTCGCGGCCGGCTGCCGGCGCATCCTGGTGCGGACCGGCAAGGGGGCGGCGACCCAGGCAGGCGGGCTCGCCCCGCGCCTGCTGCCGGTCGCCGTGCAGGAGAACCTGGCCGCCGCGGTGGAAGCCCTCCTCGCCCGGCCATGATCCGCCGGCTGCTGCGCCTGATCCGGGTGTTGCTGCTGATGGCCGCGACCGGGGGGCTGGCGCTGGTTGCCGGCTTCATCTGGTTCGCCGAATCGATCCCCTGGTCCTCCCCCGGCGACTCGGTCGAGACCGATGCGATCGTCGTCCTGACCGGCGGCACCGACCGTATCCCGGCCGGCGCCACGTTGCTGGCCCGCGGGCTGGCGAAGAAGCTCTTCGTCTCCGGCGTCCATCCCGACGTCGACCTGCCGACCATGCTGCGGGATGCCGGCGTCGGGGACACCGGCCGGCGCGATGCCATCATGCTCGGCCACGCCGCGGACAATACCCGCGGCAACGCGATCGAGACCGCGCGCTGGATGCAGCAGGAAGGCTTCCGGTCGATGCGGCTGGTGACCGCCAACTACCATCTGTGGCGGGCGGAGCGGGAGCTGCGGCGGACCATGCCGGACGTCGCGTTCGTGCTGCATCCCGTGGTCCCGGCGCAGATGAAGCGCGACTGGTGGGCCTGGCGCGGCACGTCGATGCTGCTCGCGGCGGAGTATGTGAAGTATCTGTGGAGCCTGGTCCGTCCCCGGAGCCCCGCTTGACCATCATCCGATCCGCGCTCTTCAACCTCGCCTTCTTCCTCTGGACCATCGGCCTCGCCCTGCTGACCTGGCCGGCGCTGCTGCTGCCGCGCGGCGCCACGGTCGCCGTCTACCGCTTCTGGTCGGCCGGCGTGGCCATCCTGGCACGGGCCATCGTCGGCATCCGGAGCCGCTGGATCGGGCTCGACCGGGCACCGTCCGGCCCGGTGCTGTATGCCGCCAAGCACCAGTCGGCCTGGGACACCATCACCATGCCGGGCCGGCTGGAGGAGCCGGCCGTGGTCCTGAAGCGCGAACTGCTGCGGATCCCGATCTATGGCGGCTTCGTGCGCCGCTGGGGGGCGATCGCGGTCGACCGCAGGGCCGGCGCCCGCGCGCTGCGCTCGATGGTGGCCGACGCGCGCGCCGCCGCCGATGCCGGCCGGTCGATCCTGATCTATCCCCAGGGCACGCGGGTGGCGCCGGGCGAGGCCGCCCCCTACCAACCCGGAGTCGCCGCGCTCTACGCCCAGCTCGGCCTGCCGGTGGTGCCGATCGCACTCGATTCCGGCCGCTGCTGGGGCCGCCGCTCGTTCTTCAAGCGGCCCGGCACCATCACCGTCGAGCTGCTGCCGGCGATCCCGCCCGGACTGGACCGGCGGGAGTTCCTGCGCCGACTGGAGACGGCGATCGAGACCGCGACCGATCGGCTGGCGGCCGGGCAACCGGAGGGCGCCGCTGCCGATGCTCGCCCGGGATCCGGCTGACGCGCCTGGCGCCGCAGCGCGCGACCGGCCGGCGCTGGCCGATGGCATCGTCGATCACCGTGCCAGAGGGGCGACGATGACGCTGAGGCGGGGAATCGGCGGCCTCGTGGCGAAGGCTGGGGACAACATCGTGAAACAATCCCGAGGATAGCGGGGACAGGTCGGAAAAGTATCGCCTGCTCAAGCCCTTGGCCCATGCCGCCATATTGGAAACAGAACGTGAACAAAACCTTGACCGGACCTGTCGCTGCCCTTAGGTTTTGAGGGCGCGGGGCCGGCCGGCATTCCGGTCGACCGGCAGGCAGGAGGCGCGTCCATGGCCAGCGTGGCGGCGATTTCCCAGCAGATCTGGGACATGAAGTACCGGCTCAAGGGGCCGGATGGCGCCCCGGTCGACCGCACCATCGAGGATACCTGGCGGCGCGTCGCCGAGGCGGTGGCCGCCGGCGAGGCCGATCCGGCCGCCTGGACGGCGCGCTTCTACGAGGCGCTGGAGGGGTTCCGTTTCCTTCCGGCCGGGCGGATCGTCGCCGGTGCCGGGACGGGGCGCACGGTGACCCTGTTCAATTGCTTCGTCATGGGCACGATCCCGGACGACATGGGCGGCATCTTCCAGCACCTGCGCGAGGCCGCCCTGACCATGCAGCAGGGCGGCGGCATCGGCTACGACTTCTCCACCCTCCGGCCGCGCGGCGCGCCGGTGAAGGGCGTGGGCGCCGACGCCTCCGGCCCGCTGTCCTTCATGGACGTGTGGGACGCGATGTGCCGCACGATCATGAGCGCCGGCCATCGCCGCGGCGCGATGATGGCGACGCTGGCCTGCGACCATCCCGACATCGAGGCCTTCATCGCCGCCAAGCGGGAGCCGGGGCGGCTGCGCATGTTCAACCTGTCGGTGCTGGTCAGCGACGCCTTCATGACGGCGGTGCGCGAGGACCAGCCCTGGGAACTGCGCTTCGAGGGCGCGACCTGGAAGGTGCTGCCGGCGCGCGACCTGTGGGACGCGATCATGCGCGCGACCTATGCCTATGCCGAGCCGGGGGTGATCTTCATCGACCGTATCAACCGGCGCAACAACCTGCATTATTGCGAGGAGATCCGGGCGACCAATCCCTGCGGCGAGCAGCCCCTGCCGCCCTACGGCGCCTGCCTGCTGGGGTCGATCAACCTGGCCGCCCTGGTGCTCGAGCCGTTCACCGAGACGGCCCGGCTCGACCTCGACCGGCTGGCGACGCTGGTGCCGACGGCGGTGCGGATGATGGACGGCGTCATCGACGTGTCCCGCTTCCCGCTGCCCGAGCAGGAGGCCGAGGCGCGCGCCAAACGGCGGATCGGCCTCGGCATCACCGGCCTGGCGGACGCGCTCATCCTGTGCCGGGTGCGCTATGGCAGCCAGGAGGCGGTGGCCCTGACCGAGCGCTGGATGCGGGCGATCCAGCGCCACGCCTACCTCGCCTCGACCGAGCTTGCCCGCGAGAAGGGTGCCTTCCCGCTGTTCGACCGCGATGCCTACCTGGCGGGCGAGACGGTGGCCGAACTCGATCCCGACGTGCGCGCGGCGATCGCCCGCGACGGCATCCGCAACGCCCTGCTGACCTCGGTCGCGCCGACCGGGACCATCTCGATCTTCGCCGACAACGTCTCCTCCGGGCTGGAGCCGGTCTTCAGCTTCAAGTATGCCCGCCAGGTGCTGATGCCGGACGGCAGCCGCCGCGAGGAGGAGGTGACCGACCACGCCTATCGCCTGTTCCGCCGGCTGGAGGGCGAGAACAAGCCGCTGCCCGACTACTTCGTCGACGCCCAGACCCTGACCCCGGCCGACCATGTGGTCATGCAGGCGGCCGTCCAGCGCTTCGTCGACAGCTCGATCTCCAAGACCATCAACGTGCCGGTCGACATCGCCTTCGACAGCTTCAAGGACGTCTACCTGCAGGCGTACGAGCTGGGCTGCAAGGGCTGCACGACCTATCGCCCGAACGAGGTCACGGGATCGGTGCTGAGCGTGTCCGCCCCCAAGGAGAAGGCCGCGGCCGAGAACCGGCAGCCGGAGCTGCCGCTGGCCCCCCCGCCGGCGCGCCCGGCCGACCTCTACGAGGCGGGCGGGGTCGTCTACATGACCCGCCCGCTCGACCGGCCGGAGGCGCTGCCGGGCAAGACCTACAAGATCCGCTGGCCGGAGACGGACCACGCCATCTACATCACCCTCAACGACATCGTGCAGGACGGGCGCCGCCGCCCCTTCGAGGTGTTCATCAATTCCAAGAGCACCGAGCATTATGCCTGGACGGTGGCGCTGACCCGGATGATCAGCGCCGTGTTCCGCCGCGGCGGCGACGTCTCGTTCGTCGTCGAGGAGCTGAAGGCCGTCTTCGACCCGCGCGGCGGCACCTGGATGGACGGGCGCTACGTCCCCTCCCTGCTGGCGGCGATCGGCGAGGTGATCGAGCGCCACATGATCGATATCGGCTTCATCGCCGGACCGGAAGCGGACCGGGCGGGGAGCGGCGCGGCGCGGCGGGTGGTCGGCCTGCCGGCGGAGCGGCCGACCGGGGCCGCACTGCGGCAATGCCCGAAATGCGGCTCGGCCGGCCTCATCCGCCAGGAAGGCTGCGACAGCTGCGTCAATTGCGGCTACTCGAAATGCGGGTGACGCCGGCAGTCGGCATGAGTTGCGACCGGTTGCCCCCCGCCGAGGATGAAACCGGCGGAGGCTGACGCGAACGGCGCGCTGGACATCGGCAAAAGCGTCCCTCGACCAGGCTCGGGATGAGGATTTCTGCCGTTCTCCACGAGCGTTTGTGCAGAACGAGATTCCCCCTCATCCCGGGCCTGGTCGAGGGACGCCATGACCGCCGGGCAGCGCCTTTTCTCTATTCGGGCCGATCCGGACCTGAGGCGGCCCGGCCGATGCGTGCTATGTAGGAGCGAGGCGGTCGGACAGTCGGGGACGGCGGGATGAGGGGGTTGTTGCGTTCCGTCGGGCCGTTGCTGCTCGGCATCGGCATGGTGCTGCTGGCATCGGGCCTGTTCAACTCGTTCCTGTCGCTGCGCATGGGGCTGGAGGGGTTTCCGCCGCAGCTGATCGGCTTCGTCGTCTCCTCCTATTTCGCCGGTTTCCTCTTCGGCTCCCTGTGGGCCAGCGCCATCGTCGGGCAGGTCGGCCATATCCGCGCCTTCGCGGCCTTCGCCGCGATCCTGACCGGCTCGTTCCTGTTCCTGGCGCTGTTCGTCAGCCCCTGGGCGTGGATGGCGATCCGGGTGCTCTCCGGCTTCGCCATCGCCGGCATCTTCGTGGTCACCGAAAGCTGGCTCAACGACCGTGCCGACAGCGGCAATCGCGGCCGCATCCTGTCGTTCTACATGATCGTCAACCAGATGGCGTCCGGCCTCGGCCAGCAGCTGCTCCAGGCGGGCGACCCGGCCGGGGCCGACCTGTTCCTGATCGCGGGCGCACTGTTGTCCGTGGCGCTGGTGCCGGTCGCGCTGTCGCCGTCCGCCGGGCCGCCGCCGCCCTCGCGCAATGCGCTCAACCTGCTGGCGCTCTACCGGATCTCGCCGCTGGGCGTCATCGGCTGCTTCGCCGTGGGCCTGTCCAATGCCGCCTTCTACAGCCTGGCGCCGCTGTTCGGCCAGTCGCTCGGCCTGTCGGTCGCAGCCATCGCCCAGTTCATGACCCTGACCATCTTCGCCGGCATGGTCATGCAATGGCCGGTCGGTCGCCTCTCCGACCGGCGCGACCGGCGGCACGTCATCGTCGGGGTGACCACGGGCGTGGTCTGCGCGGGGGCGGCCATCGCCATCGTCGGCGGCGGATCGCTGCCGGTGCTGCTGGTGCTGGTGGCGATCTATGGCGGGCTGTCGCTCACCATCTATCCGCTCATGGTCGCGCACGCCAACGACTTCACCGGCCCCGGGCAGCGGGTCGCGGCCAGCGCCGGGCTCCTGCTCGCCTACGGCATCGGTGCCGTGATCGGCCCGATCCTGGCCGCCAACCTGATGGGGTGGCTGGGTCCCCAGGCGCTCTTCGGCTACGTCGCCACCATCGCCGCCGGGCTTGCCCTCTTCACCCTCTATCGCATCAGGCGGCGGGCGCCGGTACCGGTCGACAGCCGCGACGCCTTCGTGCCGGTGGCCGAAACGACGGCGGCGCCACGACCCGGACCCGGTCGTGACGCCGCTGACGTTCAAGGCGCTGCCGTGGCGGTCGAAACCGCCCGCGGGTCGCCGGAGCAGAAGTAGCCGCCAGGCGCCGCCGATCAGGCGGCGACCGCCACCGCGTGACCATTGGCGAGGACACGGGCCAGATGGCTCAACGCTTCCTTCTGCTTCTGGTCCTCGATCTGGGCGAAGTTCCGGGCCAGTTCGAGGCTCATGCGATCGCGCCCGCCCGCACTGCGGCCGCCATCCTCTTCGATGCCGTCGAAGAAGTAGCTGACCGGCACCCCCAGCACCTGGGAAATCTCGAAGAGACGGCCGGCCGAGACGCGGTTGATGCCGCGCTCATACTTGTGGGCCTGCTGGTAGGTCACGCCGATCATGTCGGCGAGCTGCTGCTGGGTCAGCCCGAGGACGATCCGGCGCTCGCGGATCATCGCGCCGACATGGCGATCGACGATGCGCGCACGATTGCTGGATCGCTTGGTGCCGACCTCGGCTGCGGGCGTCCTGGGGCTTCCATCATCCATGCTGGCGCTCCTTGTTGCTGGGACGGGCATGGCCCCATGCTGTGCAGGCCTTCCCGTCCGCGACCATTCGCGATGAACGCCGCGCGTTCATCCCCCGGGCCTCATCCCAGGTTTACGGAAAGATGATCTGGGGGCGGCCGACCGGCGGTCAACCGGAAGACGCACAGATACGGCTCGGTTCCCCTGCAGATTGGATTATGATTGCCACCATATTGGATTGAACGCGGCGCAACGCGATCGGTTCCGCCACATGCGCGGCCTTGCAGGATTGCTCCGAATTGCAACCGGCCGGGGATGAACCGGCTCAGCAGCCGGCCGTCGTCGCCCGCTGCTGCACCAGGCCCAGCACCACGTCCAGGGTCGGCGTGGGGATGCCGACGAGTCGAGCCATCTCCTGCACCGCGGTCACCAGCGCGTCGATCTCCATCGGGCGGCCGCGCTCCAGATCCTGCAACATGCTCGTCTTGTGGGCGCCGACATCCTTCGCCCATTGGATGCGGGTGTCGACATCGACCGCCAGCTTGGCGCCGAGCGCGCGGGCGACCGCCTCGACCTCGACCATCAGGGTGCGGACGATCGGCCGCGTGGCCGGATCGCCGGCGATCTGTTCGAGCGTGCCGTGCGTCAGCGCGCTGATCGGGTTGAACCCGGCATTGCCCCAGAGCTTGAGCCAGATATCGTCGCGGATGCGCGGCCGCACCGGCGCCTTCAGCCCGGCGGCGGTCATCGCCTCGCCCAGTGCCTGGATGCGCGGCGTGCGGCTGCCGTCGATCTCGCCCAGCTGGAAGCGGTTGCCCTCGACATGGCGGACGACCCCCGGCTCGACCACCTCGCAGGCGGGATAGACGACGCAGCCGATGACGCGCTCCGGCGCGATGGCGGCGGCGATCCGGCCCTCGGGGTCGACGCTGCGGATGCGATGGCCCTCCCAGGGGCCCGGCAACCGCTCGAAATACCACCAGGGCACGCCGTTCATCGCCGTCACCACCGATGTCTCCGGTCCGAACAGCGGGGCCAGCTGGTGGGCGACCGGCGGCAGCGAATGCGCCTTCAGGGTGATGATGACGCTGTCCTGGGGGCCGGCCTCCGCCGGGTCGTCGGTCGCCGTCACCCGGGCCAGCTTGCGCTCGCCCCCGATCAGCAGCGTCAGCCCCTGCGCGCGGATCGCCGCCAGATGGGGGCCGCGGGCGATCACCGTCACCTCCTGGCCCGCCAGTGCCAGCTCGGCCGCCAGGTAGCCGCCGATCGCCCCCGCCCCGAAGATGCATATCCTCATGCCGAGATCCCCAGGCGCTGCGCCAGGCCGATGCGCTGCAGCTTGCCGGTCGCCCCCTTGGGGATCTCCGCCAGGAAGACGATGCGCCGCGGCACCTTGAAGTCGGCGAGACGGCGGGCGACGAACTCGCGCAGCTCCTGCTCGACCGCCGACGACCCCTCGACCAGCACGACGACCGCCGCCACCTCCTCGCCCAGCTTGTCGTGCGGCATCGAGAAGGTGAGCGCCTGGTCGACCGCCGGGTGGTCCATCAGCACCTCGTCGACCTCTCTCGGGCTGATCTTCTCGCCGCCGCGGTTGATCAGCTCCTTGAGGCGGCCGGTGATCGTCAGGTAGCCCTCGGCATCGAGCATCCCCTGGTCGCCGGTACGGAACCAGCCGTCGGTGAAGGCCTTGGCGTTCGCTTCCGGGTTGGCGGCATAGCCGGCGGTGACATTGTCGCCGCGGATCACCACCTCGCCCACCTCGCCCTGCGGCAGCAGGTCCGGACCCAGCTCGTCCATGATCGCCACCTCCGGGCCCGCCGCGACACCGACGGTGCCGGGCTTGCGCGGACGCGGCGGCAACGGGTTGGAGGCCATCTGGTGGGCGGCCTCGGTCATGCCGTAGCTCTCGATCACCGGCACCGAGAAGGTCTCCTCCAGGGCCCGCATCACCTGCGGCGGCAGCGAGGCCGACGACGAGCGGATGAGGCGGAGCGGGCTGGCGGCGATCGCCTCCCGGTTCCGCTCGGCCCGGGCGAGGATCGCCTGGTGCATGGTCGGCACCGCCGTGTACCAGGTCGGCCGTGCCTCGCCCAGTTGCGAGAAGAAGCGCAGGGCATTGAAGCCGGGCGCGCAGAAGACCGATCCGCCGGCGCCGAGCGAGCTCAGCACGGCCGCGATCAGTCCGTGGATATGGAACAGCGGCATGATGTTGAGACAGCGGTCGGCCGGCGTCAGGCCCAGCGCCACCCGGATGTTGCGCGCCGAGGCGGCGACGTTGCGATGGCGCAACGGGACGATCTTCGGCCGCGAGGTCGTGCCCGAGGTGTGCAGGACCAGGGCCACGTCGTCGTCCCCCGCCAGGCCGGTCGCCCCGGCCGCCCCGGTCGCCGTGCCTTCCAGCACGAAGGCGCCGGCCGGTCCGGCCGGATCGGCCACCAGCTCGACGATCGGCACCCCGCGCTGCCGGGCGACCGCGATCGCCGCGGATTCGCTGCCGCGTTCGACGACCAGCGCCCGGGCGTCGAGATCCCCCAGGTAGAAGTCGAACTCGTCGGCGCGATAGGCGGGATTGAGGGGCGCGGTGGTCGCGCCGCAGGCGATTGAGACGAAGGCGGCCGCCATCTCGGGCCCGTTCGGCAGGACGATCGCCACCGGGTCGTTGCGGCCGATGCCGAGACGGTTGAGCGTCGCCACCGTATCCGTCACGAGGCGGCGCAACCCGGCATAGGTGAGCGGCATGCGGCCGGGAGCGGCGATGGCCGGCGCTTCGTCCCGACCGGCGGCGAGCAGTTCGGCGATGCTGGTGGCGGCGCTCATCGGCGTCCCTTCTTTGGTTGGCGTATTCCCCGCCGAAAGCCTATCAGCCACCCTCCCGCTGGACCAGACGGCAGCACCCTTGCGCGAGCCGTGCGACAGATTTGTGCAGATCGCTGTGGCGGCCGGGCGATTTCCGGCGCAGGATTCGCGCCCAACCTTCAGGTCTCGATGCTGGCAAAGTCCCTGCCGCCAGCCTCGCGGAGCGATATCAAGCGCGGCATCGTCTACATGGTCGGTGCCGTCTTCGTCTTCTCCGTGTTGAACGCGGCAATCAAATGGCAAGTCGCCCGGTATCCGGTGGGCGAGGTCGTCTTCATCCGCTGCCTCTTCGCCCTCATCCCCTGCTTCGTGCTGGTGTGGATGAGCGGCGGGCTGCGCGTGCTGCGCACCCGGCGGCTCGGCTGGCACGTCTCGCGGGCGATGCTGCAGTTCGTGTCGATGAGCTGCAACTTCATCGCCTTCAGCCTGATGCCGCTGGCCGACGCGGTCGCCATCGGCTTCGCCGCGCCGATCTTCCTGACCGCGCTCTCGGTGCCGCTCCTGGGCGAGAAGGTGGGCATCTACCGCTGGGGCGCGGTCGCCTTCGGCTTCGCGGGCGTCCTCATCATGGTGCGCCCGTCGGGCGACGTGCTGAACTCGGGCGCCATGTTCGCGCTCGCCAACGCCATGTTCGGAGCGCTGCTGTCGATCGGGATCCGGCGACTGAGCGCGACGGAAGCGAGCGCTACGCTCGTCTTCTACCAGGCGGTCACCACCTTCCTCATCGCGACCGCGACCCTGCCCTTCTTCACCTGGGTGCCGCCGACCTGGCAGGACTTCCTGATGATCGGCGGCATCGGCGTCTGTTCCGGCATCGCCCAGTTCTGGTGGACCCAGGCGTTCCGCTTCACGCCGGCCGCCATCCTGGCGCCCTTCAGCTACCTGTCGATGATCTGGGCGGTGCTGATGGGCTTCCTGGTCTGGGGCGACGTGCCGACCCTGACCCTGATCGGCGGGGCGGCGATCGTCGCCTGCTCCGGCCTGTTCATCGCCTACCGCGAGACCCGTCGACGCGGTGCGGCCAGCCAGCCGGCCAAGCCGGCCAGCTGACCGCCGTCGTCAGTCGTCCTTGCCGCCGGCCTTGGCGTCGTCGCGGCGCGACAGGGCCTCCAGCTGCTTCTGCAGCGCATCGAGCCGGGCTTCCAGCTCGCGCATCGACTCGTTGGGCGGCGCGGCGGCCGGCGCCGGGCGGGGCGCGTCCCCGCTCGCCGGGGCCGGGGCGGGACGCTCTTCCTCGCCGGGGCGGCTCGCGCTGCCGGTGAACGGCCCCCACATCTGCATCGCCCGCTCGAACATCGCCAGGTTCTGCTTGCCCATCTCCTCCAGCCGGCCGAACGGGAAGAGGTTGCCGAAGGTGCCCTGCATATAGCCGCGGAACTGGTCCTGGTTGCGCGAGAAGCTCTGCATGCTGGCATCGAGGTAGCGCGGCACCAGCCATTGCAGATTGTTGCCGTAGAAGCCGATGAGCTGGCGCAGGAAGCCGATCGGCAACAGGTTGTGGCCGCTCTTCTGCTCTTCCTCGACGATGATCTGGGTCAGCACCGTGCGGGTGATGTCATCCCCGGACTTGGCGTCGTAGACCACGAAATCCTGGCCGTCCTTCACCATCTGGCACAGATGGTCGAGGGTGACGTAGCTTGATGTAGCCGTGTTGTAGAGCCGGCGGTTGGCGTACTTCTTGATCGTGATGGCGGAGGTCGCCGACCCCGAATCCTCGGTCATGTATGCACTCCGGGCGGTGGACGGTTCCTGTCTCGTGCATAACACGGATTTCGCTGTCGCGAACAGCACCTGTGCTGCGGGCGCGAAAGGGCAGCGCTGGCGACGCCGGGCCGCGGCGGATATATAGTGCCTGCGATGGCCGACCCGCCCGACCCCGACGCGCTCGCCAGGCGGTTCGTCACCCTCTGGCAGGAGCAGATGCTGGCCGTCGCCGCGGACCCCGCCGTGGCGGACGCGACGGCACGCTGGCTGTCGCTGTTCGCGCCGGCGTTCGGTCCTTCACCGTTCGGCGCCGGGCCCGCGCCGTTCGGCGTCTGGCCGTCCGCCGCCGGCTTCCCGCAACCGGCCACCGGGTCCCCGCATGAGCCCTCCGCCCCCACCGCCGCCGCGCCAGGGCCCGCCTCCCCGCCAGGGTCCGCGCCCGCTGCCGGCACACCTGGCGCTCGCGGCGACGATCTGGACCAGCTCGCGCGCCGCATGGCCGCTCTTGAGGAACGCATCGCCGGCCTCGAATCCGCCCTGGCCCGGGCCGATCGCCGACCTCGCCGCGCCGCTGCGCGACGTCGACCCTGAGGCCTTCGGCGCCGCTCTCGACCAGGAGATCCGCGAGCGCGCCGACCGCTTCCTGCGCGGGCTGGAACTCTATCGACACCACCCCTATCGCCGCGCTCTGCCGGAGGCGCCGGCGGTCTGGAGCGAAGGCACCACCGTGCTGCGCCGCTACGGCCGGGCGGACGCGCCGGCCGGCGCCGTGCTGGTGGTGCCCTCGCTGATCAACCGCGGCTACATCCTCGACCTCGCCGCGGATTCCAGCCTGCTGCGCTTCCTCGCCGCCCGCGGTTTCGCGGCCTACCTGGTCGACTGGGGTGCGCCCGGGGCCGACGAGCGCCGCTTCGACCTGACCGCCTATGTCGCCGGGCGGCTGGAGGCGGCCCTCGACGCGGTGGCGGCCGAGACGGGTCGCCCGGTCGCCGTCGCCGGATACTGCATGGGCGGCTGCCTGGCGCTGGCGCTCGCTACCCGGCGCGGGCGCGACATCGGCCGCCTGGCGCTGCTGGCGACGCCCTGGGACTTCCATGCCGACCGGCCGGCCCAGGCCCGCGCGATCGCCGCCTGGTACGGCACCGCCGACCCCTGGATCGCGCGCTGGGGGGAGTTGCCGGTCGACCTGCTGCAGATGCTGTTCCTGGCGCTCGACCCGGCACTCGGCCTGCGCAAGTTCTCGTCGTTCGCCGACCTCGACCCCGCCTCGGACAAGGCCCGGTCGTTCGTGGCGCTGGAGGACTGGCTGAACGACGGGGTTCCCCTGGCCGCCGCGGTCGGGCGGGAATGCCTGGTCGACTGGTACGGCGCCAACGCGACCGCCCGCGGCGCGTGGCGGGTCGCCGGGCGCCGCGTCGACCCGGCCGGCCTCGCCATGCCGACCCTGGTCATCGCCCCGCAGCACGACCGCATCGTGCCCCATGCCTCGGCGGCGGCACTTGCGGCAGCCATTCCCGGCGCCCGGCTGCTGTCGCCGTCGCTCGGCCATATCGGCATGGTCGTCGGCGCCGCGGCCCCGGCCACGGTCTGGGAGCCGCTGGCGCGCTGGCTGGACTCGGGTCCGGGCGATCCCTAGATTGCAGGAACTTTCCCCACCCAGGAGCGCACCCATGACCGACGTGGTGATCGCCGCCGCGGCCCGCACACCGATCGGCGCCTTCAACGGCACCCTATCCAGCGTTCCCGCCCATTTCCTGGGCCAGGTCGCGATCGGCGCCGCGCTGGAGCGCGCCGGGGTCGCCCCCTCGGAGGTCGACGAGGTGGTGATGGGCCAGATCCTCACCGCCGCCGCCGGCCAGAACCCGGCCCGCCAGGCCGCGATCGCCGCCGGCATCCCGGTCGAGCGCACCGCCTACGGCATCAACCAGCTCTGCGGCTCCGGCCTGCGGGCGGTCGCGCTCGGCTTCCAGGCGATCAAGCTGGGCGACGCCGGCATCGTCGTCGCCGGCGGCCAGGAGAGCATGAGCCAGGCGCCGCACGCCGCCTACCTGCGCTCCGGCGTCAAGATGGGCCCGGCCGAGTTCGTCGACACCATGATCAAGGACGGGCTGTGGGACGCCTTCAACGGCTACCACATGGGGAACACCGCCGAGAACGTGGCCCAGAAGTGGCAGATCACGCGCGAGGAGCAGGACGCCTTCGCCGCCGCCTCGCAGCAGAAGGCCGAGGCCGCCCAGAAGGCCGGCCGCTTCGCCGACGAAATCGTCCCCGTCACCATCAAGGGCCGCAAGGGCGACACCGTCGTCGATACCGACGAGTATCCGCGCCACGGCACCACGGCCGAGACCCTGGCCAAGCTGCGCGCCGCCTTCGACAAGAACGGCACGGTGACGGCCGGCAACGCATCGGGCATCAACGACGGCGCGGCGGCGACCGTGCTGATGTCGGCCGATGAGGCCAAACGCCGCGGCATCACCCCGCTCGCCCGCATCGTCTCGTGGGCGACGGCCGGCGTCGACCCGGCGATCATGGGCACGGGCCCGATCCCCGCCAGCCGGGCGGCCCTGGCGAAGGCCGGCTGGAACGCGGGCGACCTCGACCTGGTCGAGGCCAACGAGGCATTCGCGGCCCAGGCCTGCGCGGTCAACAAGGAGCTCGGCTGGGACACGGGCCGGGTCAATGTCAATGGCGGCGCGATCGCGCTCGGCCACCCGATCGGCGCCTCGGGCGCGCGGGTGCTGACGACGCTCCTCTACGAGATGGGCCGCCGCGGCGCCCGCAAGGGGCTGGCGACGCTGTGCATCGGCGGCGGCATGGGTGTCGCCATGTGCGTGGAGCGCGACTGACCCTTCGGGCGGCGGCGATGCTGTGCGCGGGCCGCCCTTCGGGGCGGCCCGCTTCGCTTCCGCCTCAATTCCGCCCGAGCCGTGCACTAAGGGAGCGCGCGCGGCGACGGGCAGGGCGTGGGGCGTCTGGCGGCGGGCGGCGCTGCGTGGTCTGATGCATGCAAGTCGACGCCGCTCACGAGCGTCGCAATTCGGGGAGAGGACATCATGGCAGGACGGGTGGCGGTAGTGACCGGCGGCACGCGCGGCATCGGGCGCGCGATCTGCGAGGCGCTGAAGCAGGCCGGCTACCGGGTAGCGGCCAACTATGGCGGCAACGACGAGGTGGCCCAGGCATTCACGGCGGAGACCGGCATCCCCGCCTACAAGTTCGACGTCGCCGACTTCGAGGCCTGCAAGGCCGGCCTCGCCCGGATCGTGGCCGACCTCGGCCCGGTCGAGGTGCTGGTCAACAATGCCGGCATCACCCGCGACACCACGATCCACCGCATGACGTTCGAGCAGTGGAACGCCGTCATCCAGACCAACCTCGCCTCCTGCTTCAACATGTGCCGGCTGGTGATCGACGGCATGCGCGAGCGCAATTTCGGCCGCATCGTCAATATCGGCTCCATCAACGGGCAGGCCGGCCAGTACGGCCAGGTCAACTACGCCGCCGCCAAGTCGGGCATCCACGGCTTCACCAAGGCCCTGGCGCAGGAGGGCGCGGCCAAGGGCATCACCGTCAACGCGATCGCCCCGGGCTACATCGACACCGAGATGGTGCGCGCGGTGCCGCCCAACGTGCTGGAGAAGATCGTCGCCCGCGTCCCCGTCGGCCGCCTCGGCCAGGCGAGCGAGATCGCCCGCGGCGTGCTGTTCCTGGTCGCCGACGAGGCCGGCTTCGTCACCGGCTCGACGCTGTCGATCAACGGCGGGCAACACATGTACTGACGACGGCTACGGGGGGAGCCGATGATCGTCCTGTCGCCGGGCCGGGCGACGGCGCTGGGCGGGCTGGCCGTGCTGCTGTGGGCGACGCTGGCGTTGCTGACCACGGCGGCCGGCCCGGTTCCCCCCTTCCTGCTGGTCTCGCTCACCTTCGGCGTCGCCTTCCTGGCGGCGCTCGGCCTGTGGCTCGCGAAGGGCGGGTCGATCCTGGCCCGCCTCGCCTGGCCCCTGCCGGTCTGGGGGCTGGGGGTGGGCGGCCTGTTCGGCTTCCACCTGCTCTACTTCGTGGCCCTGCGCAACGCGCCGCCGCTCGAGGCCAACCTCGTCAACTACCTGTGGCCCCTGCTGATCGTCGTCTTCTCGGCCCTGTTGCCGGGCGAGCGCCTGCGCTGGTGGCACGTCGCGGGCGCCCTGCTCGGGCTCGCCGGGGCCGGCCTGCTGGTGACCGACGGCGGGCGCGTCGCCTTCCGGGCCGAACATGCCCCGGGCTACGCGGCCGCACTCGGTTCGGCCGTGGTGTGGGCCGCCTATTCGGTCGCCAGCCGGCGCTTCGGCGCGGTGCCGAGCGACGCGGTCGGCGCCTTCTGCGGGGCCACCGCGGCCCTGGCCTTCCTCTGCCACCTCGCCTGGGAACCCTGGGCGCCGCCCGAGGGCAGCCAGTGGCTGGCGGTCCTGGCGCTCGGCCTCGGGCCGATGGGCCTCGCCTTCTTCGTCTGGGACGTCGGGGTCAAGCAGGGCGACATCCGGCTGCTGGGGGCGCTCGCCTACCTGGCGCCGCTGCTCTCGACCCTGCTCCTCGTCGCCGCCGGCCGGGCGGCGGCATCCTCCACCGTCGCCGTCGCCTGCGTCCTGATCACCGGCGGGGCAGCGCTGGCCGCCCGCGAGCGTCTGCGCCGGCGACGGCCGGCCGCCGGCGCCGCCCCCTCGACCCGGTAGCACCGGACGGGAGCAACGGCGGAGGCGGCCCGGCCTTGCCTATGGCGCCGTCTCCCAGCCCGGCGGCGCCAGTTCGAACCCGGCGAACTCGAAGGCCGGCGCCACCGTGCAGCCGACCAGCGTCCAGGCCCCCAGGCTCTCGGCCGCCTGCCAATCCCCGGCCGGGACCAGGAGCTGCGGCCGCGCCCCGGCCGCCAGGTCCGGGCCCAGGACCGGATCGCGGCGGCCGCCCGCACCGGCGATCGACAGGCGCAAGGGGGCGCCCGCGTACCAGTGCCACATCTCGTCGGCATCGACCCGGTGCCAGTGCGAGCGCTCGCCCCGGCGCAGCAGGAAATAGATCGCCGTCATCGCCCCCCGGCCGCCGCCGGGCGGGGCATGCCGATAGGTCTCGGCGTAGCGCCCGCCCTCGGGGTGCGGCTGCAGGCCGAGGGCGACGATGATCGCCTCGGCCTCCATCTCCGTCGTCATGCCGCCCGCAGGGTCAGGTCGGGTCCTTCGGCATGGTCGCCGCCATGGACGGGCGGGCGGCGAACTTCTCGTACCAGGCAGCGAGCGTCGGCCGGCCCCGGCGCCAGTCGTCGGCGGCGAAGCGGAAGTCGAGATAGCCGAGCGCGCAGCCGATGCTGATGGTGCCGATGGTGACCGCATCGCCGAGCCGTGCGGCCTCCGCCTCCAACGCGTCGAGGGCCTGGACGACCTTGCGCTTCTGGCCGGCCATCCACTCGTCCCACTGCTTGTCGGCACTGCGCCCCATCTCGTAGCGGATCAGCAGCGAGGCATCGAGGATGCCGTCGGCCAGCGCCTGCTGGCGCAAGGCCGTCCAGCGCAGCGGGCCCGGGGTCGGGAAGGCCCGGCCGCCCTCGTGCAGGGAATCGAGATACTCGCATATGACCGGCGAATCGTAGAGGTGCTGGCCGTCGTCGGTGGTCAGGCTCGGGACCTTGCCGAGCGGGTTTTCGGCCGCGATCTCGGGGCTCGCCTTGGTCGGCGCGGCCGATGTCGGAACCCGCTCGATGCGGTGGTCGAGGCCGGTTTCCAGGGCCAGCACGACCACCTTGCGGACATAGGGAGAGGTCGCCGAATAACGCAGCTTCATCACGTCACCTCGATCGCGGAGTCGAAAGGGAAAGTCAGAAGGAATCCTTGCGCCGGCGAACCTCGGCGAAGACCTCGACCGGGTTGTGCCCCGACAGGCCGACCGCGGCCGCCACCGCCGGGTCGTCGGCACGCAGGAAGGGGTTGGTCGCGCGTTCGAGCCCGATGGTCGACGGCACGGTCGGCTGGCCGCGGGCGCGCAGCGCGTCGACCTCCGCCGCGCGCTCGACCAGGGCCCGGTTGCCGCCATCGACCGTGAGGGCGAAGCGCGCGTTCGACTGGGTATATTCATGGGCGCAGAAGACCCGCGTCGCGGCAGGCAGACCCTTCAGCTTGCCGAGCGAGCGCCACATCTGGGCGGGCGTTCCCTCGAACAGGCGGCCGCAACCCATGGCGAAGAGGGTGTCGCCGCAGAAGAGCGCCTGGTCGTCGGCGAACCAGTAGGCGATATGGCCGCGGGTGTGGCCCGGCACGTCGAACACCTCGGCCTCGGCCTCGCCCAGCCGGTACCGGTCGCCATCGGCCACCGTCACGTCGATGCCGGGGATGCGCGCGCGATCGGCCGCCGGGCCGACGATCGTGCAGCCATGGGCCGCCTTCAACGCCAGGTTCGCACCGGTATGGTCGCCGTGATGGTGGGTGTTGAGGATATGGGTCAGGCGCCAGCCCTTCTGGCGCAAGGCCGCCTCGACCGGCTCGGCCACCGCCGGGTCGACCACGGCCGTCGCCGAAGTGGCGGCGTCATGGACCAGCCAGACATAGTTGTCCTGCAGCACCGGAATGCGGTGGATATCCAGCATGGCGTGCCCCGGGGTGTTGCGGCGAGGCGCCACCATATTCCGCTCCGCCCGTTTGCGCCAACCGGCATCGCATGCGCCGGAGATTCCGGCCGGGCCGCAGGAATGCCGGCCGGCCGCGGCGCGTTCTCCTTGCGTGAGATACCCGCCCGCACTTCTTCTCCTCGCCCTCGTGACGGCCGCCCCTTCGGCCCTGGCTTCAGATCCGGGGCCGGGCGAGCGGAGCATCGTCGGCCGCCTGGAACTTCACCCCGACGGCCGCGTCGTCCGGATGCCGGTGCATGCGCCGGCGCCCGGTCCCGGGCCGGCGCCACACGGCACGCCCCCGCCGCTGCCGGTCACAGCGATCGGCACGCCGCCCGCGGAAATCGCCGGGCAGCGCTTCCCCCCGCCCGGCCGCTGACGTACATCTGACGGGCGATGCACGCCGATGTCGTCGACCTCCGCGACTTCTACCGCAGCCCGCTCGGCCAGGTGGCCCGGCGCATGGTCAACCGGCGCATGCGGCAGCTCTGGCCCTCGGTCGCCGGGCTCAGCGTCCTGGGGCTGGGCTATGCGACCCCCTTCCTCGGCCGGCTGGCGGAGGAGGCGGACCGCGTCGTCGCCTGCATGCCGGCCGGGCAGGGAGTGCTCGCCTGGCCGCCGGACGGGCCCAACCGCGCCACCATCGGCGAGGACGGCGAGTTGCCATTTCCGGCCCAGTTCTTCGACCGCATCCTGATCGTCCACGCGCTCGAGGGCACCGAGCAGGTGCGGCCGATGCTGCGCGAGGCATGGCGGGTGCTGGCCGCCGGCGGGCGGATGGTGATCGTCGTCCCCAACCGGCGCGGCCTGTGGGCCCGGCGCGACATGACCCCGTTCGGCCACGGCCACCCCTATTCCGCGGGCCAACTGTCGCGCCTGCTGCGCGACTGCCTGTTCACCCCGGTGCAGACGACCCAGGCCCTGTTCGTGCCGCCGTTCCGCTGGCGGATGCTGCAGCGCGCAGCCCTGGCCTGGGAACAGGTCGGCGAGCGCTGGTTCCCGCGCTTTGCCGGGCTGGTGATGATCGAGGCGACCAAGCAGATCTATGCCGCCACCCCGGCGCGGGCCAAGGCCGGCCGTCGCGAGCGGCTGGCGGCGCCGGCACCGATGCGCCCGGTCGGCGCCAGGCGCGGCCGGGACCCTGCGCCCTAGCGGCGGCAGGGTCCGGGATCGGGCGGCGCAAGCAGCCGCAAATGTCGATGTTCTCTTTGCTTTCGCCCCGGCCGCGGACTATCAGTAACCCCCTTTTTCGCCTCTCCCAGCGCCTTGCCTCGATGACCTCCGTGGCCGCCCCCAGTCTCGACGACCTTCGCCAGCGCATCGACGCGATCGATGACGGGCTGCTCGACCTCATCCACGAGCGCGCGACCATCGTCGGCGCCATCGCGGCGGCCAAGCGCGCCAGCGGCAGCGCCGGGGCGTTCCGGCCGGGCCGCGAGGCCCAGGTGATGCGCCGGCTCGCCGCCCGCCACCACGGCCCCTTCGGCCTCGCCACCATGGTCGGCCTGTGGCGCGAGATCATGTGCGAATTCACCCGCCTCCAGGGACCGTTCTCGGCCGCCGTCCAGGTGGCCTGCGGCCGGCCCGGCCTGTGGGACCTGGCGCGCGACCATTTCGGCGGAGAGACCCCGTTGGAAGCGCATCCGACCGCCGAAGCGGTGATCGCCGCGGTCGAGGACGGCCGGGCCACGGTCGGCGTGCTGCCGACCCCGGCCGACGGGGCCGGCGGCGACTGGTGGCCGCGCCTGCTGTCCGATGCCGCCGACCGGCCGCGGATCATCAGCCGCCTGCCCTTCGCCAGCCCCGGCAGCGCCCGCGGCGAGGGGCTCGACGCCGTCACGATCGCCCGCCTGCCGACCGAGGCCTCCGGCCTGGACCGCAGCTATCTCGCCCTCGAGCCGGCGGCCCCGGGCGATGCGGACGGCTGGATCGGCGGCCTTGCCGCGGAAACGGGGCTGCCCCTGCGCGGCATCGCCGGCCGGGCCGGAAGCACCTGCCTGATTGAGATCGACGACTACATCACCGACGACGACCCTCGCCTCGGCGACCTCCGGCGGCGCGCCGCCGGCCGCCTGCGCGGGTTGTCGGTGCTGGGCGCCTACGCCGTCCCGCTGACCGAGACCCGCGCCGGCTAGGCCCCGCGGGCCTCGAATGAGGATTCCCATGACCACGCTGTCCCCGATCGCCGAGACCGCTACCCCGGCATCCGCGCCCGAGCCGAAGCCCGGCATCCTGGAGATCGCCCCCTATGTCGGCGGCGACCACAAGGCCCCCGGCGTCAATCGGGTGTTCCGGCTGGCCTCGAACGAGAACACCGCCGGGCCGAGCCCCAAGGCGCGCGCCGCCTATGCGGCGACCGCGGGCGAGATCCATCGCTATCCCGACGGCCATTCGGAGCGGCTGCGCCAGGCGATCGGCCGGGTGAACGGGCTCGACCCCGCGCGCATCGTCTGCGGCGCCGGCTCGGACGAGCTGCTGCAGCTCCTCACCAAGTGCTATGCCGGGATCGGCGACGAGATCCTCTACAGCCAGTACGGCTTCATGATGTACCCGATCGCCGCGAAGTCGGTCGGGGCGATCCCGGTGGCCGCCCCCGAGACGGGGCTGAAGACCGATGTCGACGCCCTGCTGGCGCGGGTGACCGAGCGCACGCGCATCCTCTTCCTCGCCAATCCCAACAACCCGACCGGCAGCTACCTGCCCCAGGACGAAATGCGGCGGCTGCATGCCGGCCTGCCGCGCAACGTCCTGCTGGTGCTCGATTCGGCCTATGCCGAGTATGTCGAGGAAGCGGACTACGACGCGGGCGTGGAGCTGGTCGACGCGGCCGACAACGTCGTGATGACCCGCACCTTCTCCAAGATCTACGCCCTGGCCGGCCTCCGGCTCGGCTGGCTCTACGGCCCGCCCGCGGTCGTCGACGTGATCAACCGGGTGCGCGGGCCCTTCAACGTGACGCTCGCCACCCAGGAAGCCGGGGTGGCCGCGATGGAGGACGAGGCCTTCGTCGCCACTTCGCGCGAGACCGCGACCCGCTGGCGCAGCTGGCTCGGCGACGAGCTCGCCCGGCTCGGCCTCACCGTCTATCCGAGCGTCGCCAACTTCGTGCTGGTGCGATTCCCGGACGGCGCGGGGCGCGACGCCGCGGCGGCGCTCGCCTTCCTCAAGCAGCGCGGCATCCTGGTCCGCGGCATGGCGGGCTACGGCCTGCCGGAGTGCCTGCGCATCGGCATCGGCCTGGAGGAGGAGATGCGCGCGGTCCAATCGGCACTGGCCGACTTCGTCGGCGGCCAGGGCTGAGCCGGTGATGTTCCGCCGGCTTGCGCTCATCGGGATCGGCCTGATCGGCTCGTCGCTGGCGCGGGTGGCGCGGCGCGAGGGGCTGGCCGAGGAGATCGTCTGCAGCACCCGGCGCGAGGCCACCCGCGAGGCGGCGCTCCGCCTCGGCATCGTCGACCATGCCTACGAGGACCCGGCCGAGGCCGCCGCCGGCGCCGACCTCGTCCTCCTCTGCACCCCCGTCGGCACCTATGCCGACCTGTCCGCCGCCATCGCCCCGGTGCTGGCGCCCGGCACCATCCTGTCCGACGTCGGCTCGGTCAAGCAGGCCGTGGTCCGCGACGTCGGACCCAACGTTCCCGACGGCGTCCACTTCATCCCCGGCCATCCCATCGCCGGCACCGAGCATTCCGGCCCCGAGGCCGGCTTCGCCGAGCTCTTCCAGGGCCGCTGGTGCATCCTCACCCCCCTGCCCGGCGCCCCGCCCGAGCCGGTCCGGCGCCTGCGCGCCTTCTGGGAGGCGGCCGGGTCCCAGGTCGTCGAGATGGACCCCGCCCACCACGACAAGGTGCTGGCCATCACCTCCCACCTGCCCCACCTCATCGCCTACACCATCGTCGGCACCGCCACCGACCTCGAGGAGACGCTCCGCTCCGAGGTCATCAAGTACTCCGCCGGCGGCTTCCGCGACTTCACCCGCATCGCCGCCTCCGACCCCGTCATGTGGCGCGACATCTTCCTCGACAACCGCGAGGCCGTCCTCGAAATGCTCGGACGCTTCTCCGAGGACCTCGCCTACCTCCAGCGCGCCATCCGCTGGGGCGAGGGCGAGAAGCTCCACGAGCTCTTCACCCGAACCCGCGCCATCCGCCGCGGCATCATCGAGGCGAAGCAGGCATAGGGCGGATCGATCGTCCCCGTTGACGGCACGGGGCGGCCTGCCTATGGTCCGCCCCCGTGAGCACGAACCTGCCCATAAGCGGCCTCTACTACGCGCCCTCCCATAGGGGCGGCGCGGGTTCGATCACGATCTGACGAAACCGAAGCCGCCGCCACCCGGCGGCGTTTCGTTTCAGGACATGGCCTCCGGGGGCTTTCTGGCCCAATTCCGGAGCGCATCATGGACCACCCGCTTCCCATACGACCCGTCGCCCGGCCGCCCTTCCGCCGGCTTGCGCTCATCGGGATCGGCCTGATCGGCTCGTCGCTGGCGCGGGTTGCGCGGCGCGAGGGGCTGGCCGAGGAGATCGTCTGCAGCACCCGGCGCGAGGCCACCCGCGAGGCGGCACTCCGCCTCGGCATCGTCGACCATGCCTACGAGGACCCGGCCGAGGCCGCCGCCGGCGCCGACCTCGTCCTCCTCTGCACCCCCGTCGGCACCTATGCCGACCTGTCCGCCGCCATCGCCCCGGTGCTAGCGCCCGGCACCATCCTGTCCGACGTCGGCTCGGTCAAGCAGGCCGTGGTCCGCGACGTCGGCCCCAACGTCCCCGACGGCGTCCACTTCATCCCCGGCCATCCCATCGCCGGCACCGAGCATTCCGGCCCCGAGGCCGGCTTCGCCGAGCTCTTCCAGGGCCGCTGGTGCATCCTCACCCCCCTGCCCGGCGCCCCGCCCGAGCCGGTCCGGCGCCTGCGCGCCTTCTGGGAGGCGGCCGGGTCCCAGGTCGTCGAGATGGACCCCGCCCACCACGACAAGGTGCTGGCCATCACCTCCCACCTGCCCCACCTCATCGCCTATACCATCGTCGGCACCGCCACCGACCTCGAGGAGACGCTCCGCTCCGAGGTCATCAAGTACTCCGCCGGCGGCTTCCGCGACTTCACCCGCATCGCCGCCTCCGACCCCGTCATGTGGCGCGACATCTTCCTCGACAACCGCGAGGCCGTCCTCGAAATGCTCGGACGCTTCTCCGAGGACCTCGCCTACCTCCAGCGCGCCATCCGCTGGGGCGAGGGCGAGAAGCTCCACGAGCTCTTCACCCGAACCCGCGCCATCCGACGCGGCATCATCGAGGCCGAGGGCCGCATGGTGCCGCCGCCCGCGCAGGCGGCATGAGGCCCGAAGCCCAGGCCGGACATGGCAACGCCGCGCTGTCCCTCCAGACAGCGCGGCGTTGCCGATATTCAGCTTCTCGCCCCGGCGCCTGCGCGCCCGGGCGATCCCGACCGATCAGACCGCGTCCTTCAGATCCTTGGAGGCGCGGAAAGCGACCTTGGAAGACGCCTTGATCTCGATCGGTTCACCGGTGGCGGGATTGCGACCCTGGCGTGCCGGACGCTTGCGGACCTGAAGGATGCCGAGCCCGGTGATCCGGACCTTGTCGCCCTGCTTCAGATGCGTCGTCACCAAGCCCACGAGATCCTCGAGCACGGCGCTCGCCTGCTTCTTCGGCATCTCGTGCTTCTCGGCGAGGGTCGCCGCCAACTGGCGCAGCGACACCGTCGGAGTGGTCTCAGCAGCCGCCATGACGATTCTTGCTCCTCTGGTAACACTTGTGTTCGGCAGCGCCACGGGCTCGTGGCGCTGGTGGGCGCGAGCGATAGCAACATCGGTCGAAACTTGCCACTGCAAAAAGTGCCGATTCCACGGGGGTCCTCAGCGTTCCGGCCATTCCACGCGGGGCAGGGAGAGGAGCCGGAACGTCGATCCGCCGATCGGGCCCGCAAGCATCCGGCCGTCCTGCACCGAGAACTGAAGGCTGATGACCGGGGCCCCTCCGCCGGCGGTCGGCGCCGCCACGGCACCCAGGATCGCCCGGGCGCCGAACGCCTCCATCCGGCCGAGCGACCCCGACTCCACCAGCGCGTCGAGCACCGCATCATGGCCGGCCAGCGCCGCCGTGCCGGCCGCCACCGGCTGCAGTTCGCGGTCGAGCGCCACGGTCACCGCGCCATCGAGTTCCGCCTGCCCCCAGACGACCCGGAACCGTTCGACGTCGATCGTACCGCCGGCCTGGCGCCAGGATTCGAGCGCGGCGGCAGGCGGCAGGCTGGGAATGGACTCGACCACCGCGCCCTCGGCCGAAACCCGGGCGATCTCCCGGCCGAGCGGCGCCCGGGCCCGGGCCGGCAGGCGGACCGAGTCGGCCGCGAGCGCCACCGCGGTCGCCCGCGGCCGCCCGGGATCGCCCGCAAGCCGCAGGCGGAGCGCGGCGATCGACAGCGGGTCGGCATCGACCCCGGCAATGCCCCGCGCGTCCAGCAGCAGTTCCCCGTCACGCGGATCGACGCGCAGGGCGCCATCCACCCGCGCGACCGTCGCCTGCCACCGGTCGGGGCCGGCGACCAGATCCAGCCGGCTCGGCCGCGGCACCTCCAGCGCCCATTCGCGCAGGCGCCAGGGCCGGGCGATGGCAAGCAGCCGGTCGCCCGACCAGGTCGCGGCCGGGTAGGCCCGATCCCGGGCGAAGACCGGCTGCGGCACTTCGAGTCGGAACTGGAAGGGAAAGCCGGAGACGGCGAGCGGCCCGTGCGTGACGCGGATACCCTGGGCTGCCATCCCGGCGGTCCAGGCCGGCACGCCGGCCACGATCTCGGCCGCCACCCGATGCCAGAACCAGGAATAGCCGCCCGCGGCCACCGCCAGGAGGGCGCAGAGGCCGGCCAGCAGGACGATACGAAAACGACGGATCATCCCCTTCTATAACTAGGGCCGGGCCGCAAAGCGACCGCTTGCGGGATGCGGGGCAGCGGGTAAAGTCGGTCCCGCTCATGCTGTCCCTCCATCCTTGCGCTTCGGGCCACTTCTGGGTCTTCGGCTACGGCTCGCTGATCTGGAACCCGGGCTTCGCCCCGGTCGAGGTCCGCCCCGGGCTGCTGCTCGGCTATCACCGGCGCTTCTGCATCTATTCGACCCAGTATCGCGGCACCGACGAACGGCCCGGCCTGGTGCTGGGGCTCGACCGCGGCGGCTCCTGCAAGGGGCTGGCGCTGCGCATTCCAATCGAGCAGCTGGAGGCGGTCAAGGCCGCGCTCTGGGAGCGCGAGATGCTCAACAACGAGTACCACCCGCGCGTCCTCCCGGTGCGTACCGCAGACGGCGTACTGCCCTGCCTGGCCTTCGTCGTCGATCGCCGCCATCGCTTCTACAGCGGCCGGCTGGCGGTGGCGGAGACCGCGGCCATCATCGCCGCCGCCCATGGCGACCGCGGCCCCTGCATCGAGTATCTCGACAACACCGTTCGCCACCTCGACGAGCTCGGCCTGCGCGACCGCTCGCTGAGCCGCCTGCGCGACCAGGTGCAGCGGCTGCTGCCGCCCTGCCCGCCGCCTCTCTGAAGCGCGCCCTGCCCCGCGACAGAGGTGTAGGATCGGCGCCATGATCCGCATCCTGGCCGTCCTGGCCATCCTCCTGGCGCCGCCGACGGCGCTGGCCCGCCATGACGGGCTGATGGAAGGGCCGGTCGCCGTCCCGGTCGTCATCCCCGACGGCACACCCCTTCGCCTTTCGGGATACCTGGCTCGGCCGGAGGGGGCCGGGCCCTTCCCGATCGTCCTGCTGACCCACGGCGCCCCGCGCGATCCCGCCGACCGCGCCGGCATGCGGGCGGAGGGGGCCGGGCGGCAGGCCCGCGACTTCGCCCATCGCGGCTGGGCCGCCCTGTCGATCCTGCGCCGCGGCTATGGCAGTTCCGAGGGCGCCTTCGCCGAGGGTGCCGGGCCGTGCGAGGGCCGCGACTACGCCGCCGCCGGGCGCCGGGCGGCCGGCGACCTGCGCCACGCCGCGGTCTGGCTCGCCGGGCAGGAATGGGCCGACCGCAGCCGCCTGCTGCTGGTCGGCGTGTCGGCCGGGGGCTTCGCCGCGACGGCGCTGGCCGCCGAGCCGCCGGCCGGGCTGGTCGGCATCGTCAGCTTCGCCGGTGGACGCGGTTCGCGCGGGCCCAAAGACGTCTGCCGACCCGACCGGCTGGTCGAGGCCTTCGCCCGGTACGGGCGCACGGCGCGGGCGCCCGCCCTGTGGATCTATGCCGAGAACGATCTCTATTTCGGGCCGGAGCTGTCGCGGGCGATGCACGCCGCCTACCGGGCCGGCGGCGCCCCGGCGGAGTTCCACCTGCTGCCGCCCTTCGGCCAGGACGGGCACTCGGTCTATGGCCGGGCGCAGGAGCTGTGGTGGCCGCTGGTCGACGGCTTCCTGCGGGCCCACGGGCTGCCGACCTGGTCGCCGGGGGTCCTGAGCGTGGACCGCCTGCCGGCGGCCGGCGAGCGCCATCGCGCCGCGCTGGAGCGCTACCTGGCCGGGCCGGGGGAAAAGGCGTTCGCCGCCGCGGCGACGGGACAGTTCGGGTGGGCGACCGGGCGCAGCTCGACCCAGGATGCGCGCGACGCCGCACTGACCTTCTGCGCCGGCCGCAGCGGGGCCGATTGCCGGCTCCGGTTCGTCAACCTCGCCCCCGCCGCCCCCTGACGAGGGCCGCCGAGGGCGAGGCGGCGGCGATCAGCGGCCGAGACGGTCCAGCGCGTCGAGGATCGCGTCGCCCATCTGGCTGGTCGAGACCTTGCTCGACCCGGCCTCGGCGATGTCCGCGGTGCGCTTGCCGTCGGCCAGCACCTTGTTGATGGCCTGGTCGACGAGGTCCGCGTCATCCCCGAGGTCGAAGGAATAGCGCAGCATCATCGAGTAGCTCATCAGCTCGGCCAGCGGGTTGGCGATGCCCTGGCCCGCGATGTCCGGCGCCGAGCCGTGCACCGGCTCGTAGAGGGCGCGACGGCGGCCGGTGGTCGGGTCGGTGGCGCCGAGCGAGGCCGACGGCAGCATGCCGAGCGAGCCGGTCAGCATCGCCGCGCAGTCCGACAGCATGTCGCCGAACAGGTTGTCGGTGACGATGACGTCGAACTGCTTGGGCCAGCGCACCAGCTGCATGGCGCAGTTGTCGGCATACATGTGGCCGAGTTCGACATCCTTGTGCCGGGCGGCATGGAGGGCCGTCACCGTCTGGCGCCAGAGGACGCCCGAATGCATGACGTTGGCCTTCTCGACCGAGGTCACCTTGTTGCGCCGCTTGCGGGCAAGGTCGAAGGCGACGTCGGCCACGCGCTCGATCTCGGGCGTGGTGTAGACCTGGGTGTCGAAGCCCCTCTTCGTGCCGTCGGGCAGGGTCTCGATGCCGCGCGGCTCGCCGAAATAGACCCCGCCCGTCAGCTCGCGGATGATCAGGATGTCGAGGCCCTGGACGATCTCCGGCTTCAGGGTGGAGGCGCCGACCAGCGGGTCGAACACCACCGCCGGCCGCAGGTTGGCGAACAGGTCCATTTCCTTGCGCAGGCGCAGCAGGCCGCGCTCGGGCTTCTTCTCGAACGGCAGGTCGTCCCATTTCGGCCCGCCGACCGAGCCGAACAGCACCGCATCGACCTCCATGGCGTCGGCCATGGTCTCGTCGGTCAGCGGGGTGCCGTACTTGTCCAGGGCGGCGCCGCCGCACAGCCCCTCCTGGAGGTCGAAGCCGACCGCGCGGTGCTTGGCGAACCAGTCGACGACGCGCCGCACCTGGCCCATCACCTCGGGGCCGATGCCGTCGCCGGGCAGGACGAGAATCTTCTTGTTGGCAGCCATGGGCATCCCCGTTCGGATCACGAGTGAAGGACGGAAGGCAGGGGTCGTCGGAAGCGGGCGGGGGATGCCGGGCGGCATCCCCCGCGGGACGGAGTCAGCGGGCGGTGGAATAGAGCCAGGGCTGGCTCGCCTGCTGCTGGCCCTCGTAGGAATCGATCCGCTCGCCCTTCTCCATGGTCAGCCCGATGTCGTCGAGGCCGTTGAGGAGGCAGTGCTTGCGGAACGGGTCGAGGTCGAAATGGATCACCTCGCCGTCGGGCCGGGTGATGGTCTGCGCTTCCAGGTCGATCGCGATCTTGGCGTTGGCGCCCTTGCGGGCATCCTCCATCAGCTGGTCGACCACCGCCTGCGGCAGGGCGATCGGCAGGATCCCGTTCTTGAAGCTGTTGTTGTAGAAGATGTCGGCGAAGCTGGGCGCGATGATGCAGCGGATGCCGAAGTCGAGCAGCGCCCAGGGGGCGTGCTCGCGGCTCGACCCGCAGCCGAAATTGTCGCCCGCGATCAGGATCTCCGCGTTGCGGTACTGCGCCTGGTTCAGCACGAATTCCGGGATCTCGGTCCCGTCCGGGCGCCGCCGCAGCTCGTCGAACAGGCCCTTTCCCAGGCCCTTGCGCTCGATCGTCTTCAGGAACTGCTTGGGGATGATCTTGTCGGTGTCGATGTTGATCATCGGCAGCGGTGCCGCGACACCGGTCAGCTGATTGAACTTCTGCATCGCCCTTCCCTCCCCTGTCGTCAGGCGGCCAGATCGCGGACGTCGGCCAGGTGGCCGGTGACCGCGGCCGCGGCGGCCATCGCCGGGCTGACCAGATGGGTGCGCCCGCCGCGACCCTGGCGGCCCTCGAAGTTGCGGTTCGAGGTGGACGCGCAGCGCTCGCCCGGCTGCAGCTTGTCGGCATTCATGGCCAGGCACATCGAGCAGCCGGGCTCGCGCCAGTCGAAGCCGGCCTCCAGGAAGATGCGGTCCAGGCCCTCGGCCTCGGCCTGCTCCTTGACCAGGCCCGAGCCGGGCACGACCAGCGCATGCACGCCGGCCGCGACCCGGCGGCCGCGCGCGACGGCGGCCGCCGCCCGCAGGTCCTCGATGCGGCCGTTGGTGCAGGAGCCGATGAAGACCTTCTGCACCGGCACCTCGGTCAGCGGCACGCCCGGGGTCAGGCCCATGTAGGCGAGCGCGCGCTCCATCGATTCGCGCTTGGCCTCGTCCGCGACCGCGGCCGGGTCGGGCACGGTGGCCGTGATCGGCAGCACGTCCTCGGGGCTGGTGCCCCAGGTGACCTGCGGCACGATCGAGGCAGCGTCGATCCGCACCACCTTGTCGTAGACCGCGCCCTCGTCGCTCGGCAGGGTGCGCCAGTAGGCGACCGCCTGCTCGAACTGCCCGCCCTTGGGCGCCATCGGCCGGCCGGCCAGGTAGGCGAAGGTGGTCTCGTCGGGCGCGATCAGGCCGGCCCGCGCGCCGCCCTCGATCGTCATGTTGCAGACGGTCATGCGGCCTTCCATGGAAAGGTCGCGGATGGCCTTGCCGGCATACTCGATGACGTGCCCGGTGCCGCCGGCGGTGCCGATGCGGCCGATCACCGCCAGCACCAGGTCCTTGGCCGTCACCCCGAACGGCAGGTCGCCGTCGATCGCCACCAGCATGTTCTTGGCCGGCCGCTGGATGATGGTCTGGGTCGCCAGCACATGCTCGACCTCGGACGTGCCGATGCCGAAGGCGAGCGCCCCGAACGCACCATGGGTGGAGGTATGGCTGTCGCCGCAGACGATCGTCGTGCCGGGCAGGGTGAAGCCCTGCTCCGGCCCGATGATGTGGACGATGCCCTGGCGCACGTCCTCGACCGGGAAGTAGGGCACGCCGAAGGCGGCCACATTCTTCTCCAGCGTCTCGACCTGGAGCCGGGATTCCGGGTCCTCGATGCCGGCGGCCCGGTTCGTCGTCGGGATGTTGTGGTCGGCGACGGCGAGCGTGGCGTCGGGGCGGCGGACCCGGCGGTTGGCCATGCGCAGGCCCTCGAAGGCCTGCGGGCTGGTCACCTCATGCACCAGGTGGCGGTCGACATAGAGGACGCAGGTGCCGTCCTCCTGGCGATCGACGACGTGGCTGTCCCAGATCTTGTCGAAGAGCGTGCGCGGCTTGGCCATGGCAGGGGCGATCCTCGGGTATCTCCGGCGGAGATTGGCCCCACGGATGCCGGCTGGACAGTCCCGGCTGGTCGATCCGCGGGGGGCTCTCGGCCTTTACTTCTTGGCGGCGGCGGACTTCTTGGCGGCGGCGTCGCCGCTGTTGTAGCCCTTCTCGGCGATGCGCGCGGCCTTGCCGGTCAGCCCGCGGAGATAATAGAGCTTGGCGCGGCGCACGTCGCCGCGGCGGACCACGTCGATCAGCGTGATGCGCGGCGAATAGAGCGGGAAGATGCGCTCCACGCCCTCGCCGTAGGAGATCTTGCGGACGGTGAAGCTGGAGTTCACCCCGGCGTTCTTGCGGGCGATGCACACGCCCTCGAACGCCTGGACGCGCTCGCGCTCGCCCTCCACCACCTTGACGCTGACCCGGAGCGTGTCGCCCGGGCCGAACTCCGGCACGCCGCGCTCGGCGAGGAGCTTTTCGACCTGCTCGGCCTCGAACTTCTGAAGCACGTTCATCGCACTACCCTTCCTTCACTGCCGGTGGCGCCCGATGGCGGCCCAGAGGTCCGGACGTCGCTCGCGCGTCGTCGCTTCGGACTGGGCGCGCCGCCAGGCGCGGATATTCTCGTGGTGGCCGGAGGCAAGCACCTCCGGCACCTTGCGGCCCCGCCATTCCTGGGGGCGCGTATAGTGGGGGTATTCGAGCAACCCCCCTTCGAAACTTTCCTCGGCCAGCGTCTCCGCATCGCCCATCACGCCCGGCAACAGCCGGACGCAGGCATCGATGAGGACGATCGCCGCCGGCTCGCCGCCGGAGAGGACATAGTCGCCGACGCTGATCTCCTCGACCTTCCAGGCCTCGAGAACGCGTTCGTCGACCCCCTCGTAGCGGCCGCACAGCACCGTCACCTGCCGCTCCGCCGCCAGCTCGCGGACCCGGTCCTGGGTCAGCGGACGGCCGCGCGGCGTCAGGTAGATGAGCGGTCCGGCGTCGGGGTGGGCCCGCTCCGGACCGGCCACGCCCATCACGGCGGCAAGCGCCGCATCGATCACGTCGGGGCGCATCACCAGCCCGGGGCCGCCGCCGAACGCCGCATCGTCCACGGAGCGGTGCTTATCGCTCGCGAAATAGCGGATGTCCACCGCTTCCAGGGACCACAACCCGGCCTCCAGCGCCTTGCCGGCGAGCGAGTGGCCGAGCGGCCCCGGGAACATCTCCGGGAACAGCGTCAGCACCCGCACGGTCCATCCGGCGCGGCTCATGGCCGGGCCTCCCCATCGTCCGGTGAAGCGCCATCCGGCGAAGCATCCGCCGAGGCGTCCTCCTGGCCGTCGCGCTCGTCCGGGCGAACCGGGTCGAGCAGGCCGGCCGGCGGGTCGACGACGACCCGGCCGCCGGCCACGTCGACGACGGGTACGGCCGCCCGGGTGAACGGCACCAGAAGCGAGGCGCCCTCCGGCGGCCGCACCTCCAGCATGTCGCCGGCACCGTGGTTGGCGACCTCGACGACGCGGCCAAGGCCGCGGCCGTCCAGGGTCTCCACCGCCAGGCCGATCAGGTCGGCGTGGTAGAATTCCTCCTCCTCGGGCGGCGGCAGGGCCGAGCGCGGAACGAAGAGGCGGGTTCCGCGCAGCGCCTCGGCCCGGTCGCGGTCGGCCACGCCCTGGAACTGCGCCACCACCGTGCCCTTGGCCTCGCCGACCACGCGCAGCCGCACCGGCCGCCCCTCGCCGTCGAGGATCGGGCCATAGCGGCCGACGGCCGACGGGTCGCCGGTGTAGCTCTTGATCCGCACGTTGCCGCGCACCCCGTGGACGCCGACGACCACGCCGATCAGCACCAGCGGATCGCCGCCCGTGGCGGCCTCCGGTCCTGTGCCCGTCATGGTCCCGGCCTGTCCCTGGAGCCCCGACTTCCGGCCCTACTCGCCGGCCAGCGCGGCGGCGGCCTTGGCCCGCTCCTGGGCCTTCGCCTTGGGCGCGCTCTTCTTCGGCGTCTCCTTGTGGACGACCGGCGCGCGCAGGCCGCGGTCGCTGAGGAAGCGGGCGACGCGGTCCGACGGCTGGGCGCCGAAGTTCAGCCAGTGGGTGGCGCGCTCGTCGTTCAGCTTGATGCGGTCGGCATGGTCGCGCGCCAGCATCGGGTTGTAGGTGCCGATCTTCTCGAGGAAGCGGCCGTCGCGCGGGTTGCGCGAGTCGGTGACGACGATCGAGTAGTGGGGGCGCTTCTTGGCGCCGCCGCGGGCGAGCCGGATCTTCAGCATGGGTATTCGGTCTCCGATTGGAACGCGTGTCTGTCGGGTTCGATGGCGGGTGAATGGTGGTCCGGCGCGCCCTAGCGCCGGCCGAAACGCGAGGGGTCGAAGCCTTTCGGCATCATCCCCGGGCCAAGGCCCATGCCGGGCATCCCGCCCCGCATCATGCCCTTGGCGCCAAGCTTGCTGACCTGCTTCATCATCGACCGCATCTGGTCGTACTGCTTCAGCAGGCGGTTCACGTCCTGGACGGACGAGCCGGACCCGGCGGCGATGCGCTGCTTGCGCGACGCCTTGATGATCTCCGGCCGTTTCCGTTCGCCGCGCGTCATCGACAGGATGATCGCCTCCTGCTTCTTCAGCGCGGATTCGTCGATGTTCGCCTCGGCCATCTGCTTCTTGATCTTGCCGACGCCGGGCAAGAGGCCCATCAGGCCCGACATGCCGCCCATCTTCTTCAGCTGGCGGAGCTGCGACAGCAGGTCGTCGAGGTCGAACTCGCCCTTCTGGACCTTGGCGGCGAGGCGCTCGGCCTCGTCCTTCTCGATCGTCTCGGCGGCGCGCTCGACCAGGCTGACCACGTCGCCCATGCCGAGGATGCGGCCGGCGATGCGCTCGGGATGGAAGGGCTCGATCGCGTCCAGCTTCTCGCCGGTGCCGATCAGCTTGATCGGCTGGCCGGTGACGGCGCGCATCGACAGGGCGGCGCCGCCGCGCGCGTCGCCGTCGACCCGGGTCATGACGATGCCGGTGATGCCGATGCGCTCGGCGAAGCTCTTGCCGACATTGACCGCGTCCTGGCCGGTCATGGCGTCGACCACCAGCAGGGTCTCGGTCGGCTTGGTGGCGTCGCGCACGGCCGCCACCTCGGCCATCAGCGCCTCGTCGATGTGCAGGCGCCCGGCGGTGTCGAGCATCAGCACGTCGTAGCCTTCGAGCCGGGCCGTCTGCAGCGCGCGCCGGGCGATCGCCAGCGGCGGCTCGCCCGGGACGATCGGCAGGGTCGGCACCGAGGCCTGCTCGCCCAGCACGGCCAGCTGCCGCTGGGCGGCCGGGCGGGCCACGTCGAGGGACGCCATCAGCACCCGCTTGCGCTCGCGCGTCTTCAGCCGCAGCGCGATCTTGCCCGTCGAGGTCGTCTTGCCGGAGCCCTGCAGGCCGACCATCAGCACGACGACGGGGGCGGCGGCCTCCAGGTTGATCTCGACATTGGCGCTGCCCAGCGTCTCGACCAGGTGGTCGTGGACGATCTTGACGACCATCTGTCCGGGGGAGACCGAGCGCACGACCTCCTGGCCGACCGCCTTCTCGCGCACCTTCTCGATGAAGTCGCGCACCACCGGCAGGGCGACGTCGGCCTCCAGCAGGGCGACGCGGATCTCCCGCAGCGCCTCGCCGACATCGGCCTCCGACAGGGCCCCGCGCCGCTTCAGGCGGTCGAAGACACTGCCGAGGCGCGTCGTCAGGCTTTCGAACATGCACTCACCCTGCCCGGCCATCCGGGCGCTTGAGACCCACGAGCGCGACGCGCCCAAACGACATCGGGCCGGCGCGCGACACTCGCGGACCGGCCGGCCCCCTCGGGGGCTTGAGCGTTCTCGGACGAGCGAGAACGAGGGCGGAACCTAGTGACGGCCGGCGGCCGGGTCAAGCGGGTGTTCGAGCGCGCCCCGCCAAGATCGGCCAAACAATCGGCCATTCCTATTGCACGGATAGGAATAATCCTATTTGACTCTTATGGTTAGCCGTCATGAAAGATCGGCCAATCCGGTGATCGTAGAAAGCGTCCAGCGGATCGAGCCGGCGCGTCTGGAAGACGTGCCGGAAGGCGTTGCGGATGCCGTCGCCGAACTCGCCGCAGCATCCGCGACCCTGGGCCGCGCGCTTCATCCGCGCACCGCCGCCAGCCTGGCCGGCCTGGTGCGGATCATGAACACCTACTACAGCAACCTGATCGAAGGTCACAACACGCGGCCTCGCGATATCGAGCGCGCGCTGGCCGGGGAGTTCGATCTCGACCCGGTGCGCCGCGATCTCCAGATCGAAGCCGCCGCCCACGTCCGCGTCCAGGCCGGACTGGATCGGCTTGCCGAGGCCGACGAACTGCCGGAGCCTGCGTCCGTGGACTTCCTGTTGCACCTGCATCGGGGATTCTATCGCGATGCGCCGACCGCCATGCTCCACATCCAGGGCGCCGGGCGGGCCTTCACGATGGTGCCGGGCACCTGGCGGACCAAGCCCGAACATGATGTTGCGGTCGGGCGGCATCAGCCCCCCGCCAGCGGCCGTGTCGCGGACTTCATGCGACACTTCGAAAGCCGTTACCGGCTGGAGCGCCTCGGCATGGGAGCCCGCATCCTGACCATTCCCGTGGCGCATCATCGGTTCAATTACATCCATCCGTTCCCGGACGGAAACGGGCGTGTCAGCCGGCTGATGAGCCACGCGATGGCCCATGTTGCCGGCGTAGGAGCCCATGGGCTGTGGTCCATCTCACGCGGCCTCGCCCGCGGGCTCGACAGCCGCGGCGACTACAAGCGCATGATGGACCACGCCGACATGCCCCGGCAGGGCGACCTCGACGGCCGCGGAAATCTCTCCCTCCGCGCCCTGGTCGATTTCACCCTCTGGTTCCTGAAGGTTTGCATCGACCAGGTCACCTTCATGACCGGCCTCTTCGAGATCGATATGCTCGCGCGCCGCCTGCGTGCCCTTGTCGATCGCAGCACGACGCTGAAACCGCCGGCCGCGCGCCTCCTCGAGGAGGCGCTGATCCGGGGAGAATTCGAGCGCGGGGACGCCTCCCGGATCACCGGCCTGCCCGAGCGAACGGCGAGAAGGGTATTCAACGACGTCCTCGCCGCCGGACTGCTCGCGTCCGATACCCCGAAGGGGCCGGTTTCGTTGCGATTTCCGGTCGATGCCCTCGACGTGCTCTTTCCCCGCCTTTTCCCTGAAACGTAAGAATCCCCTCACTGCGTCGGAGAGAACTTCGCCGGCAGGTACAGCTCCGACTTCATCTCCAGCAGGCGGTCGGTGCGGCCCTTGGGCGGCCACAGGCCCTTCTCCTGCGCCTCGGTGCGGATACGGTAGCGGTCGTTCATGCTGGCATAGGGCCAGATATGGACGAAGCGGGTGCCGGCGCCGGTGATGGAATACATGCCGACCAGCGGGGTCGAGAGGGCGAGGCGGCCGGGCAGCGTCTCCTCCCAGCCCTGGATGGTGGGCGCCAGGCCGTGCGGGGCCATCATGTAGGTCCGCACCTCGTAGACCGGGCCGTAGCTGCCGGGGCGGATCGGCGGCAGGAAGGGAAACGGCTGGTAGGCGTCCATGGTGCGGGCGACGGTGAGGTCGCCGATGCCGAACGGGTTCTCCATCCCGGTGATCGCCGCATGGTCGGCCAGCAGGGCGTCGCGGTCCTCGCCATAGCCGCGCAGCAGCAGGATGGTGTTGAGCAGGCCCACCTCGGCCACCCAGCAGCCGAGCAGCTCGCCCTTCAGCGGCGTCGCCTCCAGCCATTCCTGGAGGCGCGGCAGGGCGCCTGCCACCGTGGCCGGCCGCAGCGTCAGCGTCGTCAGGTCGTAGAGCATCCGGACATCCCCTTCCCCAAGCGTCGTCGATCCCGTTCTTCACCAATGATTGCCATGGATGCGGGGCGTTCGGATAGGGTGTCGGCCATGCCCATCGCCCCCGTCCGCCCCGGTCCGCGGAACCTGATCACCGACGTCGCCGGCATCGCCGTCGGCAATGCCCAGGACGCGCGCGCGCGCTCCGGCGTCACCGTGCTGCTGGCCGACCGCCCGGCCGTCGCGGCCGTCGACGTGCGCGGCGGCGCGCCCGGCACCAGCGAGACCGACGCGCTCGACCTCACCTGCATCGCCGGCGGGCGGGTCGAGGCGCTGGTGCTGTCGGGCGGGTCCGCCTTCGGGCTGGATGCGGCCTCGGGCACCCGCGCCTGGCTGGCGCGGGCCGGCCGCGGCCTGGCCTTCGCCGGCACCGTGGTGCCGGTGGTGCCGACCGCGATCCTGTTCGACCTGACCAATGGCGGCGACAAGGGCTGGGGCGACGAGCCGCCCTATCGCCGGCTGGCGGGGCTGGCCTGCGACGCCGCCGGCCCGGCCTTCGCGCTTGGCAATGCCGGGGCCGGCATGGGGGCCCGCGCCGGGCAGCTGAAGGGCGGGCTCGGCAGCGCCTCGTGGCGGCTGGACGAGGGCCCGACGGTGGGGGCGCTGGTCGCCGCCAACCCCTGGGGCAGCGTCATCCATCCAGGCACCGCCACCTTCCACGCCTGGGCACTGGAGCAGGCGGGCGAGATGGGCGGGCAGGTGCCGCCGGCCGGGCCGCTCGACGTCGCCTCAGACATGGACGGCAAGCGCGCCATCCCCGGCGCCAACACCACCATCGGCATCGTCGCCACGGACGCCGACCTGACCCAGGTGGAGGCCCGCCGCCTGGCGCTGATGGCCCATGACGGCTTCGCCCGGGCGATCCGCCCCGTGCATACGCCGTTCGACGGCGACACCATCTTCGCCATCGCCACCGGCCGCACGCCCTTGCCGGAGCCGCGGCCCCTGTGGCTCGCCCGGCTCGGCACGCTGGCGGCCGACTGCATGGCCCGCGCGATCGCCCGCGGCGTCCACGCCGCCGAGACGGTCGGGCCGATCGAGGGCTATCGCGACTTCCGGGCCCGTCTCGGGGCCGCCCGGACCCTATGAACCCGGCCCCATGAACCCGGCGCGCGCATGAACCTGAAGGCGCTGCAGAGCCTGGTCGCCATCCATGACGGCCAGTCCTTCGTCGAGGCGGCGCGGCGGCTCGGCCTCAACCAGTCCGCCGTCAGCATGCAGATCAAGGCCCTGGAACGGGAACTGGGGGTGACCCTGTTCGACCGGACCATGCGCCCGCCGGCGATGACCGCCGCCGCCGTCGCCATCGTCAAGCCGGCGCGGCAGATCCTGGCCCTGGCCGAGACGATCCGCGAGACGGTGCAGGACCGCGCGGCGCTGGCCGGCCGGCTGGCGCTGGGCGCCATCTCGACGGCGACGCTCGGCCTGCTGCCCGACGGGCTGATCGCGATCGGCCGGCGCTACCCGGAAATCCGGATCAAGATCGAGGTCGGCCTGTCGGAGGCGCTGATCGAGCATGTCCGCGCGGGCGCGCTCGACGCCGCCATCGTGACCGAGCCGCAGACGCTGCCGGCCGGCCTCGCCTGCACCGCCATCCTGCACGAGCGGCTGGCGATCGTGTCGTCGGTCTCGGGCCGCGGGCCGCCGACCCTGGCCGGGCTCGCCGACCATCCCTTCATCCGCTTCGACCGGCGCGTCGGCGTCGGCCAGATCATCGACCGCTACCTGGCGCGCCGCGGCCTGCATCCGGACGAGTTCATGGAGCTCGATTCGCTGGAGGCCATCCTGGTCATGGTCGAGCGCGGCCTGGGCGTGGCGATCGTCCCGGAACACAGCGTCGCAGACATGCATCGACGGCGGCTGCTGGTATCGCCGATCGACGAGCCGGACGCGGTGCGGCGGGTATCCTTCGTCTACCGGCCGCAGTCGGCGAAGGCGCCACTCCTGGAAGCCGTGCTGGAGGCGATCCACGCCGCCGCCCTGGGCCGCTAGCTTCATCATCAACGGAGATGAAGTTATCTATGTTTCATCATCAGGATTATTGAATATGCTGCGGGGCTGCCGCATCGCGCAACAGGGGACAGGATTGCCATGCCGTTGGGTCTGACTGCCGGGGAACGGGCGCTGCAGGCGCGCGCCGCGGAATTCGCGAACGCCGTGGTGCGGCCGCAGGCCGCCGAGACCGACCGCTCGGAGCAGTATCCGTGGGCGGTGGTCAAGGAGCTGGCGGCCGCCGGCTTCACCGGCATGACCGTGCCCAAGGCCTATGGCGGGCAGGGCGCGTCCTTCCTCGACGCGGTCCTGGTAATCGAGGAGATGGCCAAGGCCTGCACCGTTACCGCCCGCATCGTCGTCGAGGCGAACATGGGCGCCATCTCGACCGTCATGGCCTATGGCAGCGAGCGGCAGAAGAAGATGGCGGCCGAGCTGGTGCTGGCCGGCGACAAGCCCGCCATCTGCATCACCGAGCCCGATGCCGGCAGCGACGCCACCGCCATGACGACCCGTGCCGATCGGGTCGGCGACCGCTTCGTCCTCAACGGCCGCAAGCACTGGATCACCGGGGCCGGGGTGTCGAAGATGCACCTGATCTTCGCCCGCGCCTTCGACGAGACGGGCCGCAGCCTCGGCATCGGCGGCTTCCTGGCGGTCCGCGGCGAGGCGCCCGGCCTGAAGATGGTGCGGCGCGAGCAGACCATGGGCCTGCGCGGCATGCCCGAGGGCGAGCTGGCGTTCGAGGACCTGGAAGTGGCCGAGGACATGGTGGTGATGCCGCCGTCCGGCTGGGCGCGCGGTTTCGGCGACCTGATCAACGCCTACAACAGCCAGCGGGTCGGGGCCGGCACGGTGGCCATGGGGGTGGCCGCCGGCGCCTTCGAGCACGCCGTCGCCTTTGCCAAGGAGCGCGAGCAGTTCGGCCGGCCGATCGGCGAGTTCCAGGGCCTGCAATGGATGCTGGCCGACATGCAGACCCAGCTGACCGCATCGCGCCTGATGCTCTATGCCGCCGCCCGGTCGCGCGGGCCGAACGGCAGCGCCTTCCCCGACCCGGCGCTCGCCGCCCAGGCGAAGATCTTCGCGTCCGAGGCCGCCATCCGCATCGTCAACGACGCCCTGCAGTTCCATGGCGCCCGCGGCTATTCCCGCGAGCTGCCGCTGGAGCGGATGGTGCGCGACTGCCGCATGTTCACGATCGGCGGCGGCACCGCCCAGGTGCTGCGCACGCTCGTCGCCTCCAAGGTGCTGGGCTGGAAGCTGCCGCAGACCCGCGACGGCTATGTCCGCAACAACCCGCCGGCCCGGCCCGATGCGGCCGAGTAGCCCAGACGACAAGCCGGCACGCGCGGCCGACCTGCTGGCGCGGCGCCTCCACGAGGCCGGGTGCCGCTTCGCCTTCGGCATGCCGGGCGGCGAGGTGCTGACGATCGTCGATGCGCTGGAGCGGGCCGGCATCCGCTTCGTCCTGACCCGGCACGAGAACGCCGCCGGCTTCATGGCCGAAGGCACCTGGCACCGCACCGGCGCCCCCGGCATCCTGGTGGCGACGGTCGGGCCCGGTGCCGCCAACGCCGCCAACGTCGTCGCCAACGCCGAGCAGGACCGGGTGCCGCTGATCCTGCTGACCGGCTGCGTCGATGCCGACGAGGCGCTGACCTACACCCACCAGGTGTTCGACCATCGCGCGCTGTTCCAGCCGATCATGCGGGCGACCTTCACCCTGACCGCGGCCGGCGCCGACATCATCGCCGACAAGGCGCTGGCGATCGCCACCGGCGACCGGCCGGGGCCGGTGCTGATCGACGTGCCGATCGCGGTCGCCGACACGGTGGTCGAGGCGCCGCTGCGCTCGCGTCACCGGCCGGCCGCGCCGACCGCGCCCGCCGAGGGCGAGGCGCTGGCGACCGCACGGGCCTGGCTTGCCGAAGCCGACCGCCCGGTGCTGGTGGCCGGGCTCGACGTGCTGAACCACGGCGCGACCGATGCTCTGCAACGCTTCGCCGAAACGCATGGCGTGCCGGTGGTCACCACCTACAAGGCCAAGGGCGCGATCCCGGAGGACCACCCGCTGGCGCTCGGCGGAGCGGGGCTGTCGCCGCTGGCGGACACCATCCTGCTGCCTGTGCTGCGCGAGGCCGACCTCATCATCCTGGCCGGCTACGACCCGATCGAGATGCGGGTCGGCTGGCGCGACACCTGGGACCCGGACCGGCAACGGGTGGTGGAGTTCGCGGCCGCCGCCAACCGCCACTACATGCACCATGCGACGCTGGGCTTCGTGTGCGACGTCGGTGCCGGGCTGGAGGCGCTGGGCCGCGGCGTCGCCCCGCGGCCGGCGACCTGGCCCGGCGGCCGGGTGGCCGAGGCCCGAGCCCGCCTGCGCGCGGCCTTCGCGTCGGACGGCCGATGGGGCCCGGCCGCGATCGTCGAGGCGGTGCGGCGCGTCTTCCCGCGCGACACCGTGGCGACGGTCGATTCCGGCGCCCATCGCATCCTGATGAGCCAGCTGTGGGAAACCTGCCAGCCGCGCGGCGTGCTGCAATCGAGCGGCCTGTGCACCATGGGCTGCGCCCTGCCGCTGGCCATGGGCGCGCAGATCGCCGACCCGGACCGGCCGGTCGTCGCCTTCACCGGCGATGCCGGGCTGCTGATGGTGCTGGGCGAGCTGTCGACGCTGGCGGAACTGGCGCTGCCCGTCACCGTCGTGGTGTTCGTCGACGCCTGCCTCAGCCTGATCGAGATGAAGCAGCGCTCGCGCCAGCTTCCCGCGGCCGGGGTCGACTTCGCCCAGGCCGACTTCGCGGCGATCGCGCGGGCCTTCGGCGGCGTCGGCGAGACGGTCTGCGACCAGGCGGCGCTGGAAGCCGCCCTCCAGGCGGCCCGCGGCCGCCGCGACCGCTTCACCCTGATCGGCGCGGTGATCGACCGGCAGGCCTATGACGGGAAGATCTGAGAGCGGGCGGGATCAGCCCTTCCCGCCCTTGCCGGCCGCGCCCGAGACGGAGATGCCGGCCAGCATCTCGTAGACCTTGACCACTGCGCTGTCGTCGATGCGGCCATGGCCGGCGGCCGCGGCGGCCAGGAACTGCTGGTGGGCGGCGGCCGCGATCGGCAGCGGGAAGCGCAGGTTGCGACCGCCGTCGAGCACGATGCCCAGGTCCTTGACGAAGATCTCGACGGCGCTGGTGGGGGTGAAGTCGCCTTTCACCATGCGCGCGCCGCGGTTCTCGAACATCCACGACCTGGCGGCCCCGCCGGTCACGACGTCGAAGAACTGGGCGGGGTCGACCCCGGCCCGGGTCGCCAGCGCCAGCGCCTCTGCGGCGGCCGCGATGTGCACGCCGGCCAGGAGCTGGTGGGCCATCTTCATGGTCGAGCCCTGGCCGGGCTCGGTCCCGACCCGGAAGATGCGGGCGGAATAGCGCTGCATGGCGGGCTCCGCCGCCGCGAAGGCGGCGTCCGGCCCGGACGCCATGATGGTCAGCGTGCCGGCCTCCGCCCCACCCTTGCCGCCGGTGACGGGGGCGTCGACGAAGCCGAACCCCGCCGCCGCCAGGCGCTGTCCCAGCCCCTCGGCATAGGTCGGCGGCACGGTCGCATGCAGGACCACGGTGGCGCCGGGTGCCAGCGCCGCCAGCGCGGCGCCGTCGCCGAACAGGACGGCATCCGCCTGCGCGTCGGTCGCCACCATCAGGATCAGCAGGCCGGCCCCGGCCGCCGCCTCCGCCGCCGAGGCGGCCGCCCGGCCGCCTGCGGCGACCAGCCGCTCGACGGCGGCCGGCACCACGTCGTAGCCGACGACGGCGCTGCCGCCCTCGACCTGGTTGGTCTTCGCGAGGTTGGCCGCCATCCCGGCGCCCATGGCGCCGAGCCCGATGAAACCGATGCCCTGCTGCGCCATGGTGCGCCCCCTTCCCTGTCCGTCCTGTCGAGCCCGGGTCAGTCGGGCTCGGGTCAGCCGAGCGCCGCGGCGATCGCCTCGCCGAGGTCGCTGGTCTTCGCCTGGCCGCCCAGGTCGGGCGTGCGCGGGCCGCCCTCGGACAGGACCGTCTCGATGGCGCGCTCGATTGCCTCGGCCGCGGCATGCTCGCCCAGATGCTCCAGCATCATCGCCGCCGACCAGATCTGGCCGACCGGGTTGGCGATGCCCTTGCCGGCGATGTCCGGCGCCGAGCCGTGGACGGGCTCGAACATCGAGGGGTGCGTGCGGTCGGGGTTGATGTTGCCCGACGGTGCGATGCCGATCGAGCCGGTCACCGCCGGCCCCAGGTCGGACAGGATGTCGCCGAACAGGTTGGAGCCGACGACGACGTCGAAGCGGTCCGGATAGCGCACGAAATGCGCCGTCAGGATGTCGATGTGGTACTGGTCGGTCTTCACCTCGGGAAAGTTCTTGCCCATCTCGGCGAAGCGCTCGTCCCAGTACGGCATGGTGTGGATGATGCCGTTCGACTTGGTCGCCGAGGTCAGGTGCTTCTTGCGCCGCATCGACAGCTCGAACGCGAAACGCAGGATGCGGTCGACGCCGCGGCGGGTGAATACCGTCTCCTGCACCGCCATCTCGGCCTCGGTGCCGGCATAGAGACGGCCGCCGATCTCGGAATACTCGCCCTCGCAGTTCTCGCGCACGACGTAGAAGTCGATGTCGCCCGGCTCGCGGCCGCGCAGCGGCGATTCGACGCCCTTCATCAGCCGCACCGGCCGCAGGTTCACATACTGGTCGAAGTAGCGGCGGATCGGAATCAGCAGGCCCCAGAGCGAGACATGGTCGGGCACCCCCGGCCAGCCGACGGCGCCGAGGAAGATCGAGTCGTGGGTTGCCAGCTGCTGCAGCCCGTCCTCGGGCATGAAGCGGCCGGTCTGGTGGAAGCGCTCGCAGCTCCAGTCGAAATGGGTCGCCTTGACCTCGAAGCCGAAGCGGCGGCCCGCCGCCTCCAGCACGCGCAGGCCTTCCGGCACCACTTCCTTGCCGATGCCGTCGCCGGGAATGACCGCGATCTTGTGGCTGCGCATCCTGTCCTCCGCCTCGTATTGACCCGCATGACAAACGGTCTGGCGGTATAGCCGGGCGGCCGCGGGATGGCCAGCGCCGGGCCGTCCGCAATCGCAGGTTTCCATTGCCGTGCCGGCCCGGCAGCGCCACCATCCGCGCGAGCGAATCGGCCGTCCGGGTTCGCCCGGGGGAGGACGCGAAGGCGGAGGGAACGGGCGATGGCGAATGGCACCAGCGGTCCCGACTTCTTCGAAGACACCATCGGGGCGGACATCTTCTTCGGCCTGGCGGGCGACGACACCGTCTTCGGGCTGGGCGGCGACGACTTCCTCGACCTCGGGCCCGGTGCGGATTCCGCCGACGGCGGCGAAGGGGACGACTTCGTCATCGGCGCCAGCGGGGACGACGTGCTGCGCGGCGGGCCGGGCGACGACCAGCTGTTCGGCGGCACCAACATCGACAATGTCGACAGCGGCAACGACCGCATCCTGGGCGGCACCGGCCACGACCTGATCCTGGGCGGCGACGGCGCCGACACGCTGGGAGGGGAGGCCGGCGACGACACCATCAACGGCAATGCCGGCAACGACCTGCTGTCGGGCGGCAGCGGCAACGACTATCTCCGCGGCGGCACCGGCGACGACACCATCACCGACAGCGGCGGCGACAACTGGCACCTGAACGGCAATGTCGGCAACGACTCGATCGTCGGCGGCAATGGGGCCGACACTCTGTTCGGTGGTGCCGACGGCGACTTCCTGGCCGGTGGCGCGGGTGACGACGTGCTGAGCGGCGACCGCGGGGTCGACTTCATCACGGCCGGCGACGGCGACGACATCGTCTATGGCGGCGGCGACGGCGACGGCATCCTCTCGGGCGACGCCGGCAGCGATACGCTCTATGGCGGCGAAGAGAGCGACGTGCTCGACGGCGGCCGCGACGACGACACGCTCTATGGCGAGACGGGGGCCGACTACCTCCAGGGCGGCGACGGCGACGACAAGCTCTATGGCGGACCCGACGACGACATCCTGTTCGGGGGCGACGGCGACGATGCCATCCTCGGCGGCAGCGGCAACGACAATGGCTTCGGCGGCAGCGGGAACGACCGCCTGGACGGCCAGGACGGGCGCGACACGCTGGCCGGCAGCGGCGGCGACGACACCCTGTCGGGCGGCGACGGCGAGGACCTGCTGATCGGCGCCGACGGCGAGGATCGGCTGGACGGCGAGGACGGGAACGACCGGCTGGAAGGCGGCGTCGGCGAAGACCGCCTGGACGGCGGCGACGGTGACGACGCCCTGCTGGGCGAGGACGGCCACGATACGCTGGACGGCGGCGAAGGGACGGACTCGCTGTGGGGCGGGGCCGGGAGCGACCGGTTCGTCTTCGGCTCGGCGGCGGGCATCGAGGTGGTGGGGGACTTCGCCGCCGGCGAGGACGTCCTCGCGCTGGACCGCGGACTGGGCGGTATCGACGACGAGGCCGAGGCCCGCTCCCGGCTGTCCCTGGTGGAGGGCGGAGCGTTCCTCGACCTGGGGGGCGGGGACGGCATTCTGCTCCTGGGCGTCGGGCCCCAGGACATCGAATTCGCCTTCTTCTGACCGAAGACCTTCTTCCGAAGGGAGGGATGAACCGGCCGCAGCGCCCGTGCGACGGAGGATCACGGAGGAGATGCCGGCCCTGGGAAGCCGGCGCCAACCAGACACCCCCGAGGCTCGGCGGCAAGCACCGCGGACCCGGCGGGAACCAGGAGGACCCTGACCATGGCGAACGGCACCAGCGGCGACGACATCTTCATCGGCACCGAGCTCGGCGACGAGTACTTCGCGCTCGACGGCAACGACACCGTTTCCGGCCTCGGCGGCAACGACACGCTCGACCTCGGCCCCGGCGCCGACTCGGCCGACGGCGGCGAGGGCGACGACCTCATCAACGGCAGCGCGGGCAACGACACGATGTTCGGCGGCCCCGGCAACGACTACATGTTCGGCGGCACCAACCTCAGCAATGACGGCACCGGCCTCGACCAGATGTTCGGCGGCGACGGCAACGACGTGATGCTGGGCGGCGACAGCAACGACACGGTCGACGGCGAGGGCGGCGACGACGAGATCAACGGCAACACCGGCAACGACCTCGTCTATGGCGGCTCCGGGGCCGACTTCGCCCGCGGCGGCCAGGGGAACGACACGGTCTATGGCGGCGTCGGCAACGACTGGCACGTCAACGGCAACATCGGCAACGACCTGGTCTATGGCGGCGACGGCGACGACACCGTCTATGGCGGCCAGGGCGCCGACAGCATGTGGGGCGAGAGCGGCAACGACTGGATGAGCGGCGACCTCGACAACGACACCATCCTCGGCGGGATCGGCAATGATACCGCCATCGGCGGCGGGGGTGACGACTCGCTCGTCGGCGGCACCGGGAACGACTCGCTCTCCGGCTCGGCCGGCGAGGACACGATCTACGGTGACAGCGGCAACGACGTGATCACCGGCGGCAGCGGCAACGATCTGATGTATGGCGGCACCGGCGACGACCACTTCTATTTCGGCAGCAGCAGCGGCGGGCTCGACTTCATCGCCGACTTCAACGTCGCCGACGACGTCATCTTTCTCGCCCGCAACCTCAACAGCACCGGCATCGACACCGACGCAGAGGCGCTGGCCGCCAGCCAGCCGTTCTTCGGCGGGACGGCGATCGACCTCGGCAACGACAACTTCCTCGTGCTGAACGTCGCTCCCGACCAGCTGACCAACGCGAACTTCAGCTTCTACGACGAGCTGATCCTCCTGCCGCCGGTCGTCATCGACATGCCGATCCTCGTGATCTAGGCGGCTTCGCCGCTCACGCAGAAGGCGGCCTCCAGCGGCCGGGACGGGCACCCCTCGTCCCGGCCGAATGCCGTCCGGCACGGGCGACCCCGCCCGGCCTCGCCCCTGGTCCGCCCGCTTCCAGCCGCCGGGCGACCGCAGGTCCGCCCTGCTGGCGTCATACCGGTACCGCCAATCTGCCGGGCTTCCACCCGCCTGGAGCCATCATGACTGCCATCGGCCCCGCCGGCCCGGCCAGCCCCCGCTTCCGCGACCAGCCCGCCTTGAAGGTGGTGCTGGTCGGCATGCTCGTATTCCTCCTGCTCTTCCCGCTGTTCCTGGTCCACGAGACGATCCAGGAGCGCCACGGCCGCCATCGCGAGGCGGTGGCCGAGATCGGCTTCGCCTGGGGACGGCCGCAAGCCCTGGTCGGACCGGTCCTGGTGGTGCCCTACGTCGAGGACCGGCGCGATTCCGAGGGCCGCGTCACGACCATCCGCCACCGCCTGCTCGTCTTTCCGGAGCGCCTGGAGGTGACCGGCGAACTGGCGCCGGAAGTGCGCTATCGCGGGCTGTTCGAGGCCGTGGTCTACCGCGCGGACGCCAGGGTGCGGGCCGCGTTCTCCCGCGCCGACCTGGCCGCGCTGGCCGGTCCCCGCGCCCGCATCGAGCCGCGCTCGGCCTTCCTGGCCGTCGGCCTGACCGACCCGAGGAGCATCGATCCCGGATTTGCCCTGGCCGTCGACGGCGCGGCCGTCGCCACGGCACCCGATTCAACCCTCCGGATCGCCGGCCTGTCCTGGCTGCGGGCCGCCATGCCGGTCGACGCCGAAGCCGGCGGCCGCGACTTCGCGGTCGCCTTCGACATGCGCTTCAACGGCAGCGAGAAGCTGCAGTTCGCCCCGCTCGGCAAGGAGACGCGGGCCAGCCTGGGCGGCGCCTGGGGCAGCCCCAGCTTCACCGGGGCATTCCTGCCGGCCGAGCGCCGCATTGCCGCCCGGCGGTTCGACGCCAGCTGGGCGATCTCCTGGTTCGGCCGCGGCTTCGGCGAGAGCTGGGCGACGGGCGCAGCCGGCGATCCATCGGGGGCCCTGGAGGGGTCGCTGTTCGGCGCCACCCTGCTGCAGGCGGTCGGCCCCTATCGCCTGGTGGAGCGGGCGGCCAAGTACGGCATCCTGTTCCTCGGCCTGACCTTCGCCGTCTACTTCCTGTTCGAGATGCGCGGCGGCCTGCGGATCGGCATCGTCTCCTACGGGCTGGTCGGCCTGTCGCTGTGCCTGTTCTACATCCTGCTGCTGGCCCTGAGCGAACCGCTCGGCTTCGCGCCCGCCTATGGGATGGCCGCGCTCGCGGTCGTCGTCCAGGCATCCCTCTACACCGCCGCCGTTGCCCGCAGCATCCGCCGCGGCGCCCTGTTCGGCGGCCTCCTGGCTGCCCTCTACGCGGCGCTGTTCCTCCTCCTGGGCCTGGAGAGCTACGCCCTGCTGCTGGGCGCCGTCCTGCTGTTCGCCGCGCTTTCGGCGGTCATGTACCTGACCCGCCGGACCGAGTGGTCGTTCCCGCCCACCGGCGGCTGAACAACTTGAAGCCGATCGTCCATCCGGTTGACCGGAAAGGGCGATCGGCATCGATCGAAGGCGGGCCGGAGTGGCCGGCCCTTCCGCTATGCCGGCCCTTCCGCTATGAACATGCGACCTCGATTCCCCAAAGGCCGGCACCATGGTTCGTCTCAACCGCTGGCTCTGTCTCGCGGCCCTGGTGGCCGCGACAGGGTGCAATATCCTCCCGGAGGGCGGGGGATCGTCGATCCCTGGCCCACAGACGGCCGCCCTCGCGGCCCCCCCCCCCCGGCGCCGCCCCCCCACCGCCGCCGGTCAAGTTCGTGCCGTCGGTCGACACCAAGGACCTGCCGGCCAAGGCCTGCCTGACCGAGCGCGAGCGGCGCAACGACCTGCTGGTACGCCTGCAGACGGAGATGTCGGTCACCGGCCTGACCTGCCAGTGGAAGGCCGAGAAGGGGCGCAACCTGCTCGACCAGTACGCCACCTTCAGCCGCCGTCATCACCAGCGCCTGCTGACCACCCAGGACGAGCACGGCCGCTTCCTGGCCCGGTTCGAGAAAGGCAGCGCACCCCGGCTGTTCGACCGCTACCGCACCATCCTCGCCAACGAGGAGATGACGGTGGCCGGCAAGTTCGGGCACCCCGACTATTGCGCCCACCGCTATGCGCGCTTCACCGAGGTGGTGGGGCTCGAGGCCAAGAACCTGGACGCCTGGCTCGACGCGATGGGGAAGACCCGGGCGAAGGAATACAAGAGCTGCAAGTGAGCCTGCCCGGCGCGGCCGCCGGGCCGCGCCGGCCGGTCCCTCAGAGGAACAGCTCGCCCTTCATGTAGAGCACCGCCTGCCCGGCGATCGCGACCCGGTCGCCCTTGAGGCTGCAGCGCAGCCGGCCGCCGCGGCGGGACAACTGGCGCGCCTCCAGTTCCGCACGGCCGAGCCGGTCGGCCCAGTAGGGAATGAGCGTGCAATGGGCGGACCCGGTCACCGGATCCTCCGGCACGCCCTTGGCCGGCGCGAAGAAGCGCGAGACGAAGTCGCAATCCTCCCCCGGCGCCGTGACGCACACCGCGAACCGGTCGAGCGCGGCCAGCGCCGCCATGTCGGGCCGCAGCGCGCGGATCGCGGCCGCATCGTCATAGACGGCCAGGTAGTCGCGCGCCGCCAGCACGCGGGACGGTGGCGCCCCCAGGGCCGCCGCCAGGGCCGCGGGGGCGTCGATCGGGCCGGGCGGACGCGACGGGAAGTCGAGCACGAACCAGTCGCCATCCTGCGCCACGGTCAGGGTGCCGGCCTTCATCGTGTGGAAGCGGATCTCCGGCCGGTCGTAGCCCAGCTCGCGATAGAGCACGGCCGCCGTCGCCAGGGTGGCATGGCCGCACAGGTCGACCTCGACCTGCGGGGTGAACCAGCGCAGGCGGAACCCGTCCCCCTCCGGGACGAAGAAGGCCGTCTCCGACAGGTTGTTCTCCGCGGCGATGAACTGCATGTGGCGGTCCGACAGCCATTCCTCCAGCGGGCAGACGGCGGCCGGGTTGCCGTCGAAGACGCGGTCGGCGAAGGCATCGACCTGATAGATCGGCACGATCATGGGCAACGTCCTATTGCAGGGTGGAAAGCGCGTGGTCGAGGTCAGCCACCAGGTCCTCGGCATTCTCCAGCCCGACCGAGACCCGGAGCAGCGACTGGGGCGTCTTGCTGTCCGGCCCCTCGATCGAGGCGCGATGCTCGATCAGGCTCTCGACCCCGCCCAGGCTGGTGGCGCGGGCGAAGATCTCCACCCCCGCCGCCACCGCCATCGCCGCCTCGCGGCCGCCGCGGACCTCGAACGACAGCATGCCGCCGAACCGGCGCATCTGGCGCCGCGCGAGCTCGTGCCCGGGATGGCTCGGCAGGCCCGGATAATGCACCCGTTCGACCATCGGGTGGCCGGCCAGGAACTGGGCCAGGATCTCGGCATTCTCGCAATGGACGCGCATGCGCGCCGGCAGGGTGCGGATGCCGCGACGGATCAGCCAGCAGTCGAACGGCGACGGCACGGCGCCGCCCAGGCGCAGGACGGTCTCGATCCGCTCGAAGAACGCACTGCGCTCCCGCGTCACCACGATGCCGCCCAGCACGTCGGAGTGGCCGCCCAGGTACTTGGTGGTCGAATGCATGACGAGGTCGCAACCGAGCGCCAGCGGCTGCTGCAGCAGCGGCGTCGCCCAGGTGTTGTCCACCGCCGCGATCGCCCCGTGCCGGTGCGCCAGCGCGCCAAGTGCCGCGATGTCGACCATGTGCAGCATCGGGTTCGAGGGCGTCTCGATCCACAGCAGCCGGGTCGATGGCCGCATCGCCCGCGCGACCGCCGCCGGATCCCGCATGTCGACGAAGTCGAATGCCAGGCCCCAGCGGTCGAACACCTGGCGCAGCAGGTGGACGGTGCCGTGGTAGCTGTCGCCCGGCGCGATAACGTGCGCCCCCGGCTCCAGCGCCTGGAAGACCCCGGCGATCGCCGCCATGCCGGACCCGAAGGCGGCCGCCGCCGCCCCTCCTTCGAGGGCGGCGACGGCCTGCTCCAGCTCGGCGCGATTGGGATTGGAACTCCGCGTGTAGATATGGCCCTTCGGGAAGGTCCCATCGGCGCCGCGGGCGAAGGTCGTCGACAGGACGATCGGCGGCGTCACCGCCTGGGAACCCTCGTCGACCTCGGTGCCCGCATGCACTGCCAGCGTCTCGATCCGCATCCTGCTCCTGCCCCTCCCGCCCCTTGCTCCCCGGCCCTAGCGTCGCCAGTGGAGCTTGCCCAGCTCGCGCGATACGTCGTCCGGAGTCATTCCCATATCACGCAGCATGCGCGGGTCCAGTGCCGCGATGTGCTGCCGCTCGCGCGCGCGATCCTGCAGCTGCACCAGAAGGCCGAAAATGCGCCGGATCAGGGACGGCCGCGCCGCAGGGGTCGCGGCGGCCGGGACGAGGGGCCGGGACAGGCTGGGTATGTTGGTGGACATTGCTCCGTTTCCATGACTGACCGATCGATACAATCGGCACATTCAGGAAAACATTGACGCTCGGAACACGTCAATTTATCAATTGTCTCCATGACAATTTGGCTGCCCCATGTGGCCGACCGGACCGGGCCCAAGTACCGGGCGATCGCCGACGCACTGGCCGACGACATCCGCCGCGGTGCCGTGCGCCCCGGCATGCGGCTGCCGACGCACCGCGAGCTGGCCTGGCGGCTGGGGCTGACGGTCGGCACCGTCACCCGCGCCTATGCCGAGGCGGAGCGGCGCGGGCTGATCGCGGGCGAGGTCGGCCGCGGCACCTATGTCCGCGGCGCTGCCCCCGCCGATGTCGCGATCTCCTATTCCGCGGCCGACTCCGCGCAGTCCGACCCGGGTGGCGCCTCTCCCCTGATCGACCTCAGCCTCAACTTTCCCGTCATCCCCGGCCACGAGGCGGAGCTGGCCGCGGCGCTGCGGCGCCTGGCCGACCGCGGCGACCTGGCGGCGCTGCTGCCGTACCACCCGCATGCCGGACGGCTGTCGGACCGCGCCGCGGGCGCCGCCTGGATCGGCCGCAGCGGCCTCTCGGTCCGGGCGGAGGACGTGGCGGTCACGGCCGGCGGCCAGCACGCGATCGTCGTCTGCCTGGCCGCGGTCGCGGCGTCGGGCGATACCGTGCTGGTCGAGAACCTGACCTATCCCGGGGTGAAGGCGGCCGCGGCGCTGCTCGGGCTGAAACTGGCGGGCGTCGCCATCGACGCGCACGGGCTGGTGCCCGACGCGCTGGCCGCCGGCTGCCGGACGACCGGGGCCAAGGCGCTCTATTGCATGCCGAGCCTGCACAACCCGACCGCGGCCGTGATGCCGGAAGCTCGGCGCCGCGAGATCGCGGCCATCGCCGCCCGCCACGACATGCCGATCATCGAGGATGACTGCTACGGCTTCCTGGTCCCGGACGCGCCGCCGCCGATGGCGGCGCTGGGCATCGCCGAGGGGCTGTTCCTCACCAGCCTGTCGAAGAGCATCGCGGCCGGCCAGCGCATCGGCTACGTCACCGCCCGCCCCGGCCGCCTGGAGCGGGTGACGCAGGCGGTGCGCGCCACCTCGTGGATGGCGAGCCCGCTGGCGGCCGCCATCGCCACCGACTGGATCGGCGACGGCACCGCCCAGCGCATGGTCCGCGAGCGCCGCGCGGAGGCCGCCGCCCGCCAGGCGATGGTGGAGGCGGCCCTGCCCGCCGCCCGCTCACCGGGCGGCGCGGTCAGCTACCACGCGTGGCTGCACCTGCCCGAGGCGTGGCGGGCCGACGAGTTCGTGGCGGAGGCGCGACGGCGGCATGTCGCCGTCACCCCGCCGACCGCCTTTGCCGTCACCCGGCAGGCCGCGCCCGACGCGGTCCGCATCTGCTACGGGGCGGCCGCCGGCCGCGACGAACTGGCGCGCGGCCTGGCGGTGCTGACCGGCCTCCTGGCCGAGCAGCCGGGAATGGCGGCCTCGTTCGTCTGAGGGCCGCTCAATCCCACTGGATGATGTTGCCGGTGACGGTGCCGCGGCGCACCACGCGGCAAGCACCGCTGGCCGACACGGTCCAGGGATTCTCGATCTCCACCCGGCCATAGGAGGCCTCCGGCGCGCACTGGAGGGCGAAGGCGAGGCCCCCGGTCGGCGTCTGCGACACCAGGACGAAGCCGGTCACGGTTCCGTCGCCCAGACGCAGCGTCTGGCCGACCGCCCGCGGCGGCGCCTCGATGCCGCCGTCGGCGAAGCGGACGTCCTCGACCACCAGCTGGGCACCGTAGGGATTGGCCGTCATCAGGTTCCAGATCTCGACATAGGCGGCCTGGGCCGGCGCTGCCGCCGTCATGGCGGCGACCGCCGCCGCTCCGAGGATTCTGTTCATTGCCGCATGCCCTCCTGGTCGGGTTGCCGATGATGGTCGCCGGCGGCCGGGTTCAACCGGCCGGCCGGCACATGGTATGGCCATGATCGAGCGGGCCATGGCCGGCGCCGAAGCCGGGCGCCCGCCGGATCGCCTCCAATACATAGTCGCGCGCGGTCGCCACCGCACGGATCAGCGGCATTCCCTGGGCCAGGCCGACCGCGATGGCCGACGCCAGGGTGCAGCCGGTGCCGTGGGTGTGGCGGCTGTCGATGCGCGGCGAGCGGAAATGATGGATGCCGGCGCCGTCGGCCAGCACGTCCACCACCTCGGCCCCCGTGCCGTGCCCGCCTTTCAGCAGGACTGCCGACGGCCCCAGCTGCCGCAGCGCCTCCGCCGCCCTCTCCATCGCCGGCAGGTCCGGGATCGTCCGGCCGAGCAGGACCTCCGCCTCCGGCAGGTTGGGCGTCAGCAGGCCGGCGCGCGGCAGCAGCCGCTGGCGCAGGGCCGCGACCGCACTCTCCACCAGCAGCGGATGGCCGCCCTTGGCGATCATCACCGGGTCGCAGACGAGCGGGACCGACGGCGCCTTGGCCGCCAGCATGTCGACCACCGTGGAGATCACCGCCGCATCGTGCAGCATCCCGGTCTTGACGCAGTCGGCGCCGAGGTCGTCGAGCACGACCGCCATCTGCAGGGCGATGAAGGTGGGCTCGATGGCGACCACGCCATGCACCCCCAGCGTGTTCTGCGCCGTCAGCGCGGTGATGGCGGTCATGGCGAAGCCGCCCAGGGCCGTCACCGCCTTGATGTCGGCCTGGATGCCGGCGCCGCCGCCCGAGTCGGAGCCGGCGACGATGAGGACCCGGCCGCGCATCACGGCCGCCCCCCGGCGGCGTCCGCCGCGGCGATCGCCGCGATCACCCGGTCGACGGCGGCATCCACCATGGGGCCATCGTCGCCTTCCGCCATCACCCGGATCACCGGCTCGGTGCCGGAGCGGCGGACCAGCATCCGCCCGCCGCGGTCCAGCGCCTCCTCGCCGGCGCGGATCGCCGCGACGACGCCCGCATCGGCCAGCAGGTCGCCGCCGCCGGTGCGGACGCTGCGCAGGCACTGGGGAACGCGATCGAAGAGACGGGAAACGCGGCTCGCCGGCACATCGTTCTCCACCAGGTAGGCCATCACCTGCAGGGCGGCGACCAGGCCATCGCCGGTCGTCGCCAGGTCGCCCAGGACGATGTGCCCGGAAGGTTCGCCGCCCACGTTGCAGCCGCGGCGATGCATCTCCTCGACGACATAGCGGTCGCCGACCGCCGTCCGCACCAGGCCGATGCCATGCCCCTCCAGGAACCGTTCCAGCCCGAGGTTGGACATGACCGTCGCCACCACGGCCCCGCCCGCCAGCCGGCCCGATGCCGCCCATTGCGAGCCGACCAGCGCCAGCAGCTGGTCGCCGTCGATCACCGCCCCGGTTTCGTCGGCCAGGATCACCCGGTCGGCGTCGCCGTCGAGCGCGATGCCGAGCTGGGCCCCGTGGGCCGCCACCGCGGCGCACATGGCGGCGGGCGCGGTCGCGCCGCAGCCGGCATTGATGTTGAAGCCATCGGGCGCCACCGCAAGCGGGATCACCTCCGCGCCCAGCTCGTAGAGCACCGTCGGCGCCACCCGGTAGGCGGCGCCGTTGGCGCAGTCGACCACCACCTTCAGCCCGTCCAGCCGCCGCCCCTTGGGAAAGCCGGCCTTCACCGCCTCGATATAGCGCCCGCCCGCATCGTCCAGGCGCCGGGCGCGGCCGAGCGCGCGCGAGCCGGCATGGGCGGCGCCGAGCGGCGCCTCGCCCAGCACCTGGGCCTCGATCGCCGCCTCGACCGCGTCCGACAGCTTGTACCCATCGGGACCGAACAGCTTGATGCCATTGTCCTCGAAGGCGTTGTGCGAGGCGGATATGACGACGCCGAGATCGGCCCGGAGGCTGCGCGTCAGCATGGCGACGGCCGGTGTCGGCATCGGCCCGACCAGGACCACGTCCATGCCCATGGAGACGAAGCCCGCCGTCATCGCCGGCTCCAGCATGTAGCCCGACAGGCGGGTGTCCTTGCCGATCACCACCAGATGGCGATGCTCGCCGCGGCGGAACTGGGCTGCAGCCGCCATCGCGACCTTGAGTGCGATGTCCGCGGTCATCGGCGCCTCGTTCGCCTTGCCGCGGATTCCGTCGGTTCCGAAAAGCCTGCGCGCCTTGGCCACCGCCCGTACCTCTTCCTGTGCCGTCGCCGGCGCCCGGCCGGGATCGATTTCCGGGCCGGACTCGCCCGCAGCCCATGAGCCGTATATAACAGGCGCAAGGAAAGGGCGGCGAGAGCCGGGATGCCCCTCGGGTGGCAAGGCCCCGCCGTGGTCGCTATATCTGTGTGGGCGGTCGTCGGATGGGGGCCGGCGTCCGGAGCCGCAACGGGGAGATTGCAATGGGTAGCTTCAGCATCTGGCACTGGTTGATCGTTCTGGCCGTCATCCTGATCGTGTTCGGCGCCGGCAAGCTGCCGCGGGTGATGGGCGACGTCGCCAAGGGCATCAAGAACTTCAAGCAGGGCATGAAGGAAGAGGACAAGCCGGAGGAGATCACCCATCCGGAGCCGGTCGCTTCCCGTCCCGTCAGCCCGGCACCGGCCAACGTCGCGGCCGAATCGACCCAGCCGGGCGCCGCGCAGAAGGTGTCCTGAAGACCCGCCGCCGCGCGGGCGGCCCGCGCGGCGGCGGCGCTACGGCAGGAAGCGCTGCAGCAGTCCCACGATCAGGTGGAACGAGACCACGGCGATGAAGCTGACGACCGCCGTCGCCACGGCGGCGACAGCGAGGCCGATCCCGACCATGCGCCCGTCCTTCTCCAGGAGGCCGAGCGACATGATCGTCATCGACAGGCCGGGCGGAAAGTTGCCGCCCGGGATCGGCAACGCCAGCAGCACCGATAGCAGCAGGTAGACCGCCCCCAGGAACCGCTCGGCGGTCCGACCCGTCAGGGCTCGGCCGCGGGGCCGGCAGTAGCGCTCGAGCCGCTCCAGCCAGGGCAGGATCTTGGCGACCATGAGGCGGAAGTCGCGCCGGCTGACGGTCCGGCGCAACATGCGCTGGGGCAGCCAGGGGCTGGCCCGCCCCAGCATCATCTGGGCGGAGAAGAAGGCGAGCGGCACCCCGAACACGGTGGAGAAGCCGGGCGGGCTCGGGATCGGCAGCGAGTTGGGCACGGCCAGCACGAGCAGGACGATGGCGAAGCCGCGATCGCCCAGCGCCTCCACCAGCGCGCCGAGCGCGACCCGGTCCGACGGCATGTCCATGGCGATGCGGTGCAGCAGGGCGGAGGTCCGCTCCTCGGCCGCGGCGTCCTCGCCCGCCGCGTGACGCGGCCCGGGCAGCGGCATGTCGTCGGTCATTCGGCCTCTCCCGAGGAAAGCGCCCGCCACAGGGCAATGGCCTGCGCCGTCTCCGCCACGTCATGCACCCGCAGGATCGAGGCCCCGCGGTCGAGTGCCCACAGCACCCCCGCCAGGGAACCGCCGAGCCGGTCCCGCGCGGCCGCGCCGTCGCCCGCGATGCGGCCGATGAAGCCCTTGCGCGACAGGCCGACCAGCAGCGGGACGCCCAGCCCGAGATAGAGGCCGAGGCCGCGCAGGATCGCCAGGTTGTGGGCGACGGTCTTGCCGAAGCCGATGCCGGGGTCGACCGCGAAGCGCTGGCGCGGCAGGCCGGCGCCGGACAGGGCATCCAGCCGACCGCCCAGATAGTCGTAGACATCGTGCAGCACCGAGGCGTAGCGGGGTGCTGCCTGCATGGTCCGCGGCTCGCCCTGCATGTGCATCAGGACCGCGGGGGCGGCGTGGCCGCGCACGGCGGCCACCGACCCGGCATCGCCCGCGAGCGCGGTGACGTCGTTGACCAGGATCGCGCCGGCATCGAGCGCCGCCCGCATCACCCCGGCCCGTCGGGTATCGATCGACACCCGGACCCCCGCCGCGGCAAGCCCCGCCACCACCGGCAGGACGCGGCGCAGCTCTTCGGCTTCCGCCACCGGCTCGGCGCCCGGGCGGGTGGATTCACCACCGACATCGACCAGAGCGGCCCCGGCCGCCACCATCTCCAGCCCCGCCGCGACCGCGGCCGAGGGATCGAGGCGTTCGCCACCGTCGGAGAAGCTGTCGGGCGTGACGTTGACGATCCCCATGACCGCCGGCAGGGCGAGGCCGGCGAAGGATGGGCGCGGCGCCGATAGCCGCTCGAGGATGGCGGACACCGTTTCCCCGGCCGCCCCATGCGCGAGCAAGCCCTCTTGCGCCAGCGCCCCGACCGGAACCGTCAGCCGGGCGAGGCCTGCGTCACGCCGGACCGCGATCTCGACCATGGTGAAGACGGAGGGACCACCGGCCAGTTGGCGCGCCAGGCCCGCCTCCAGGAGGGGCCGGGCCGCCGGGCCGGTCTGCAGCCCGAGGGGCACGAGATACAGCTCCTGTCCTCCGGCGAGGGGGGACAGGAGCTGCTCGAGGGTCGGTGTCACGTTCGGATCGCGCGGCCGCGGAAAGCCGCCGACAGGGACGCCGGTCGTCAGGCGCCGGGCTGCGGCTCGGGCGTCATGCCGGGCGGCTCCTTGCCCATCCGGCCGGTGTTGGGCACCGAACCCGGCCGACGCGGCGGCGGCTTCGGCTGGTCCTCGGTGCTGGACGGCCGCACCACGGGCTGTCCGGCGAGCAGCTGGCGGATCTCGTCCGCGCTCAGCGTCTCGTACTCCAGCAGGCCCTTGGCGATGATGTGCAGCTCCTCGATGTTCTCGGTCAGGATGCGCCGGGCGGTGCCTTCGCCCGCCTCGACGAACCGGCGGATTTCCTCGTCGATGATCCGGGCGGTGGCGTCGGAGATGTTCTTGCGCTGGGTCACCGAGTGGCCGAGGAAGACCTCGTCCTCGTTCTCGCTGTAGCGCAGCGGCCCCAGCTTCTCGCTGAAGCCGAACTCCGTCACCATGCGCCGGGCGAGGTTGGTCGCCTGGCGGATGTCGTCCGAGGCGCCGGTCGTGACCTGCTCGGGGCCATAGATCATCTCTTCCGCGACCCGGCCGCCGAACATCATGGCGACCCGCGCCTCCAGCTCCTGGCGGGAATAGCCGTAGCGATCCTTCTCCGGCAGGCTCATCGTCACGCCGAGAGCCCGGCCGCGCGGAATGATCGTCACCTTGTGCAGGGGATCATGGCCGGCGACGCGCAGCGCCAGCAGGGCATGCCCGGCCTCGTGGTAGGCGGTCGTTTCCTTTTCCTTCTCGCTCATCACCATCGAGCGCCGCTCGGAGCCCATCAGGACCTTGTCCTTGGCCTGCTCGAACTCGGTCATGGTGACGACGCGCTTGCCTTTGCGGGCGGCCAGCAGGGCGGCCTCGTTGACGAGGTTGGCCAGGTCCGCGCCCGAGAAGCCGGGCGTGCCGCGGGCGATGATCCGGGCGTCGACGTCGGGCGCCAGCGGCACCTTGCGCATGTGGACGCGCAGGATCTTCTCGCGGCCGGTCACGTCGGGGTTCGGCACCACGACCTGGCGGTCGAAGCGGCCGGGCCGCAGCAGCGCCGGGTCGAGCACGTCCGGGCGGTTGGTGGCCGCGATCAGGATCACGCCCTCGTTCGCCTCGAACCCGTCCATCTCGACCAGCAGCTGGTTCAGCGTCTGCTCGCGCTCGTCGTTGCCGCCGCCCAGCCCGGCGCCGCGATGGCGGCCGACCGCGTCGATCTCATCGATGAAGATGATGCAGGGGGCGTTCTTCTTGCCCTGCTCGAACATGTCGCGCACCCGGCTCGCGCCGACGCCGACGAACATCTCGACGAAGTCCGAACCGGAGATGGTGAAGAAGGGCACGTTGGCCTCGCCGGCGATGGCGCGCGCCAGCAGCGTCTTGCCGGTGCCGGGCGGGCCGACCAGCAGCACGCCCTTGGGGATGCGGCCGCCGAGACGCTGGAACTTCTGCGGGTCGCGCAGATACTCGACGATCTCCTCCAGCTCCTGCTTGGCCTCGTCGATGCCGGCGACGTCGTCGAACGTCACCCGGCCGACCTTCTCGGTCAGCAGGCGGGCGCGCGACTTGCCGAAGCCCATCGCCCGGCCGCCGCCCGACTGCATCTGGCGCATGAAGAAGATCCACACGCCGATCAGCAGCAGCATCGGGAACCACTGGATCAGCACGTACAGCAGCGAGGGCGAGCCCGAATCCTCCGGCGCGGCGGCCACGCGCACATTGTGCTGGGTCAGCTTGCCGACGAGGTTCGCATCGCGCGGTGCATAGGTGGTGAAGGCGCGACCGTCGCTGAAGTGACCCGAAAGCGTGCTGCCGCCGCCACCCGCGGTCTGGATCGTCACGTCGGAGACGCGGCCGTTGGTGACCTCGTTCAGGAAGTCGGAATAGGCGAGGCTCGCCTGCGGGCCGCGCGTCGTCGACCCCTGGAAGAGGTTGAACAGCGCCACGAGCAACAGCCCGATGATGACCCAGAGAGCGAGATTCTTGCCGAAATTGTTCACGTTCGGGGCCCTTCCCCTCCGCATACGGAGCGTCCGCGACGTCGCCGCTGAAGACCCCGATCAACCCTGAAGACAACCGGCCTGCCGCCGGCCCCATCCACAAATAATGCGACGCTGGCATTAAACAACTGCGAACGGTCCCCCTGCAAGCGCCCGTAGCGGACGAAACACCGCATGCAGCTGCGGCACCTCCGGCCCCGCCGTCCAGGCCACGGACGGAACGGCCATCAGGCGCCCGCCGTTCCATACGGCCGGCAGGGTAGGCCGCACCGGACCCGGCACCGCCGCAAGACCGGCTCCCGCCGGGCGCGCACCGCCGAGCCTGGCCACTCGCCAGGAGATGGGCATCCGCGCCGGTACGGCAATGGTGAAACGGTCATCCCAGCACAGAATCCCCCCTCCCCCGGCCGCGAAATCGCGCGCAACCGGCACGTCCGGACCGATCGCCGACGCCTCGCGGCAGACCAGGACCCGATCCCGCCACGGCAGCAGATGGCAGCCGGCCAGGGTGCGGGGCGAACGGCCGGCCACGACCTGCTCCGCGAGCCGGGCCAGCGCTGCGCCGCGCGGGCCATACGGGGCGGCCGTGCCGATCGCGGCAAGCAGTCCCGCCAGCAGCCGGACCCGGATCGCGCCCGGCCGGCGCGCCAGGCCGGCCGCATCGAGCAGCGCGTAGCCCTCGGGCGCGAGCCAGACGAGATCGGCCGCGGCATGGGCCACGGCCTGCTCCTCCCCTGCGCGCGCAGCCGCCGCCCGGGCCGCCGCCGCCAGCAGGGTTTCGGCATCGAGCCCGTCCTGACGCAGCCGCGCCCGGTCGTAGCGCCGGTCGAGGTTGCTGGGATCGGCAATGGATGGCTGGCCATGGGCCGCGAGCGTCGCCACCAGTCGTCGCCGGGACTGCCCGAGGAGCGGCCGCAGCAGGCGAGCCTCCGGCGTCTCCCGCACCGGCGCCATGCCGGCCAATCCATCAGGGCCGCTGCCGCGGCCGGTCCGGATGGCCACTGTCTCGGCCTGGTCGTCGCGGTGGTGCGCCAGCAGGAGGTGCAGGATTCCCGCGCCGCGGCAGGCATCGAGCAGCAGCCCGTAGCGGATGCGCCGCGCCGCCTCCTGGATGCGGGTGGCGGGACGGGGCCCCGTATGGCTAAGGATCCGATGCGCGATGCCGCGCGCGGCCAGCCATCGCCCGACGGTCGCCGCCTCGGCCGCAGCTTCGGCGCGCAGCCCGTGATCGACGGTCAGGGCGACCACACAGCCGCCCTGCCGGCGCGCCCAGGCGTCGGCCAGCAGGGTGAGGGCAAGGCTGTCGGGCCCGCCGGAGACCGCCACCGCGACGGCCGGGCGATTCTCGAACGGGCCGAGCCGGTCCATCGCCGCGGCGAACTCCGCCGCGGCGATGGGACCGTCGCGCTCGCCCGCGGCGGACAGATCAGCAGCCGAGGCGCTGGCGCTCCCGCCGGGCACGGTCCTTGATGTTGGCCGGGGCGTCCGACATCTGGTCGAGGCGGCCGAGGGCCCCGCAGGCCTCCGGCTTCTTGTTGATGAGAGCCAGCGACATGCCGAGCTTCAGCAGATTGTCCGGCGCCTTGGAGCTCTTCGGATAGCGCTGGAACCCCTCGCCGAAGGCGATCGCCGCGTTCTGGTAGTCCTGGCGGACGTAGTAGGTCTCGCCCAGCCAGTATTGCGCGTTGCCCGCGAGCCCGTCGTTGGGGTGCTGCCGCAGGAACGTCTTCAGGGAGCGCTCCGCACCTTCATAGTCGGCCCGGGCGAGCAACGCGAAGGCCTGGTCGTACTGCTGCTGCGGGGCGCCGGCGGGCAGCGTGCCCTCCGGCTGCGGCGCGCGGGGGCCGCCGCCTGTTCGCGGGGTGGGGCCGGCGGGGCGCTGGGGGCCGGCGGGGCGGCCGAAGGCCGTACCGTGGTCGCGCCGGGACCGGGCGGGGCGATCACCCGGGCCTGGCCGGGCGGCGGCGGCTCGCCCGCCCCCTGGTCGCGCAACGGGGTCGGGGCGGCACGCGGCGGCTCCGGCCGGGCCGGCTCGGCGCGTGACGCCTCGGCTCGGGGCGCCTCGGCCCGCGGCGCATCCGGGGCAGCCCCGGCCGCGGCGGAACGCCCGGAACGCTCCATCTCGGTCAGGCGGAAGTCGGTGTCGCGCTGGGCGCGCTCGGCCTGCTGGCGGGCCTGCTGGATCTGATGGGTCAGCTCCTCGACCCGCCCGGTCAGCTGCCGGATCTGGTCTTCGAGCTGGTTCAGGCGCATTTCCTGCTGCGCATACGCCTGCGGCAGCTGCGATGCATAGGGCGAAGGCTGGCCGTAGGGTGAAGGCTGGCCGTAGTTCGAGGTCTGGGCCACGACCGGCGAGGCGAGCAACGCCGCCGCCATGGCGGGACCGATCCAGAGACGCGGCTTCATTGCGCTCCCTCCTTCCGAGGATCATGGGTCGTTCGGGACGGCGATGGCACGAGGGGGTGCGGTCGAGCCCCGGGGTACGGGCGGGAACCGCCTGGCGGCCCGATCCACGCTGCAACGCGCGACCGGGCCGTTCGGATCCCCTGCCGGGTGAACCGGACCGCCGTCAGGCTACGACGGTCGGATCACCCCGCACGTCAGTTCACGACGGTGACGGCACGCCGGTTCTGGGCGTAGGCCGCCTCGTTCGAGCCGACCACGGCCGGGCGCTCCTTGCCGTAGCTGGTGGTCGAGACGCGACCGGCCGGAATGCCGAGAGCCACCATGTAGTTGCGCACCGAGACCGCGCGCCGCTCGGCGAGCGCCAGATTGTACTCGCGGGTACCGCGCTCGTCGGCATGGCCCTCGATGACGATGCGGGTATTCGGATACCGGCGCAGCCATTCGGCCTGTCGGCCGACCGTCTCGCGGGCTTCCGGGTTGAGGTCGGAACGATCGGTGTCGAAGAACACCCGGTCGCCGACATTCACCTCCAGGTCGCGCTGCGACCCGGGGGTGGCGTCACCGGCACCCAGCCCCTGCGACGAAACGCCGGACTGGCTGCCGAGCCCGGTCGAATCGACGCCGGAGGTCGCCATGCCGGCGGAGCCATCCGTCGCCGTGGATGTTTCGGGCGTGCTTTCGCATGCTGCCACCAGCAGGACGGCGGCAAACAGGCTCAAAATCTTCATGCGCATGCGCTGTTTCTCCTTCGGCATGAGCTCGGGTTGTTCATGAGTGATGGTCCGCAGCGCCCGTCCAGGTGAATAAATGAGCCCGAGAGCGGGTCACATTCACAAGAATTCGCGGTCTTCCTGCTGTTCGGCACGATATCTAGGCCAAGTCAAGGAATCAAGGGCGACCAGGCCGGATCGGAGGCATCCTGCGGGGTCAGCACCTCGCGCTCGTTGAAGCCGGAGAGGTCGATGCTGAAGAGCCGCGTGCCGCCGCCTCGCCCGCCACGGTCGGTCGACTGCTGGCGGAAGAACATCAGGACGCGCCCGTTCGGCGCCCAGGTCGGGCTTTCCACCAGGAACCCGTCGGTGATCGCCCGCTCGCCGGAGCCGTCCGGGCGCATCACGCCGATGGAGAACTTGCCGCCTTCCATCTTGGTGAAGGCGATCAGGTCGCCGCGCGGCGACCAGGCCGGCGTCGCGTAGCGTCCCGCGCCGAAGCTGATCCGCCGCACGCCCGAGCCGTCCGCGCCCATGACGTAGAGCTGCTGGGTGCCGCCGCGGTCGGAGTTGAAGACGATCTCTCGGCCGGTCGGCGAATAGCTGGGCGAGGTGTCGATCGCCGGATGGTTGGTCAGCCGCTGCATCGCCCGGCTGCGCAGGTCCATCGTGTAGATCTCGGTGTTGCCGTCGCTCGACATGCTCATGATGACCTTGTTGCCGTCGGGCGAGAAGCGCGGAGCAAAGGTCATGCCGGGAAAGTCGCCGATCGCCTCGCGGCGGCCGGTGTCGATGTTGAGGACATAGACCCGCGGCTGCCGCTCGCCGAAGGTCATGTAGGTGATCTCCTGCGCCGTCGGCGAAAAGCGCGGGGTCATGACGAGGCTGCTGCCGTCGGTCAGGAAACGGTGGTTGAAGCCGTCCTGGTCCATGATGGCCAGCCGCTTGACCCGCTGGTTGGCCGGGCCCGACTCCGCGACATAGACGATCCGGGTGTCGAAGTAGCCATCCTCGCCGGTGATGCGCTTGTAGATCGCGTCGGCGATGATATGGGCGATGCGGCGCCAGTTGGCCGGCTGGGTGAAGTAGGCGAGCCCGGTCATCTGCTGCTCGGCATAGACGTCCCACAGCCGGAACTCGACCTTCAGCCGGCCGTCGCCCATCCGCTCGACCGAGCCGCTGACCAGTGCCTGCGCGTTGATGACCCGCCAGTCCTGGAAGCGCGGCGTGCCGCGCAGCGCCTGCGGGTCCTGCAGGAAGGAGCGCTGGTCGAGCAGCTTGAAGAAGCCCGACCGCTCCAGGTCGGCCGCCACCACCTGGGAGATTTCCCCGCCCGTCGCCGCGTCCGGGCCGGCGCCGGCGAAGCGCGGGATCGCAATGGGCATGGGCTGCACCCGGCCGCGCGTGATGTCGATGCGCAGTTCCGCCGACGCTTCCCCGGCTACCGTCGCGGCCGTGGCGAGTCCGACCAGCACGAGCAGGGCGACCCGCGCCAGGAGCATGGTCGGGCGAAGATTGGTGACGAAGAGCCTCATATCCCGAAATCCTTCGGACTGAAGATGAAAACTGTGGACTTCCACTCTTCATACTTCTCGCGCGGAAGCTTCAGCGGGCTGCATTCCGGATTCAGGACCGCCCGCCGCGCACTCTCCGCCACGGTTCTGAACTGCGGATCGGATTGGCCACGCCCGCTGTCCAGGATGCGGGCATCGCGCACCGTGCCATCCGGTTGGATCTGGACGCGGATCTCAACCTGAATGTGCTGCACGTCCTTGCCGCCCCCGGGCATGCTCCAGCAACGCGAGATCTGCTGCCGGACCGAATCCATCTCGCTGGAGGACAGGGCCGGTGCCTGCACCGGCGCCGCTCGCGGCGCCGCCGCCGCCACCTGCTGTCGGGCCGGCGCCTGGGCCGGAGCGGGCTGACGGGGCTCCGCACGGGTCGGCGTCGGGCGCAGGTTGTTCAGGATCGAGTTGACGTCGAAGTCCTGCGCCGGCTTGGCATCCTTCTTGGCCTCGGCCTTGTGATCCGCCTTGGAATCCGCACGCGTGTCCTTCTTGGGGTCGGACTTGGCCTCGGCCTTGGCCGGCGGCTTGGGCTCGGCCTTCGGTTCCGGCTTGGCGGCCGCGACCTGCTTGGGTGCCTCGGGCTTGGGCGGCTCCGGCTTCGCCGGCTCCGCCTTTGCCGGCTTGGGAGGCTCGGGCTTACGCGGCTCCGGCTTCGGAGGCTCAGGCTTGCGCGCCTCCGGCTTGGGGGGCTCCGGCTTGGGGGGCTCGACCTTCGCCGGCTTGGGAGGCTCGGGCTTAGGCGGCTCCGGCTTGGGAGGCTCGGCCTTCACCGGCCGCGGCTTGGGCTGCGGGCGCGGGGCCGGCTCCGCTGCCGCGACCTGCGGCTTCGGGGGTTCCGGCTTGGGCGGCTCGGGCTTCGGCGGCTCGACGCGAGCAGGCTTCGGCGGCTCCGGCTTCGGCGGCTCCGGCTTGGGGGCTCCGGCTTGGGGGCTCCGGCTTGGGGGCTCCGGCTTCGGCGGCTCCACCTTCGCCGGCTTCGGCGGCTCGGGCTTGGGCGGCTCCGGCTTCGGCGGCTCGGGCTTCACCGCCGGCTTGTGAGGCGGTGGCGGAGGAGGCGGAGGAGGAGGAGGCGCCTCCGGCTGGGCGGCTTGGGCGGCTCGGGCTTGGGCGGCTCGGGCTTGGGCGGCTCGGGCTTGGGCGGCTCGGGCTTGGGGGGTTCCGGCTTCGGCGGCTCGGGCTTCGGCGGCTCGGGCTTCTGGGCCTCGGCATGCAGCGGCTCGGGCTTCGGCAGGGGACGCGGCGGCGGGCGCAGGGACTGCGTCGGCGCGGTCGCCTTCTCGGTCACGGTCACCACCTCGAACACGACCGGCGTGTCCTGGCGCGGTTCCGGCTTGAAGAACTCCGGCAGGCCCAGCAGCACCAGCGCAATGACGCTCGCGTGCAGAATGGCCGATCCGGTCAAGCCCCGCTTCATCATCCGTCCTCTGTCGTCCCTTGTTCCGTGGGCCTGGTGCGGGCCGTATCCGGCGCGGCCGGGCTAGCGCTGGCGACCGCGCCGCAGCGGCTCGTCGGGCTGGGCCTGCGGCAGCTCGGCGATCAGCGCCACGCGGGCGAAACCGGCGCTGTTCAGTGCCCCCATCACCTCCATCACCCGGCCATACATGATGTTCCGATCGCCGCGGACGAAGACGCGGGCCTCGCGGTCGTTCTCGGTCACCGCCACCAGGCGGGCGACCAGACTGTCGAGCGTGGTCTCCGCCTCCTGCAGGAAGATCTTGCCCTGGGCATTGACCGAAACCGTGATCGGCTCCTTCTGCTCGCTGATGGTGGGGGCCGACGCCTTGGGCAGGTCGACCGGCACGCCCACGGTCAGCAGGGGTGCGGTCACCATGAACACGATCAGCAGCACCAGCATGACGTCGACGAACGGCGTCACGTTGATCTCGGACATGGCGACGTAGCGGCGGCCGCCGCGGCCGCCGGTGCTGCGCTTGAGAATGCCCCCGGCCATCTCGGATCAGCCCTTCTCGTCCATCTGGCGCGACAGGATCGCCGCGAATTCGCTGGTAAAGGCATCGAGCCGCCCGCCGTAGCGGCCGATCTCGGTCGAGAGCTTGTTGTAGGCGATGACCGCCGGAATGGCCGCGACCAGGCCCAGCGCGGTAGCGAACAGCGCCTCGGCGATGCCCGGCGCCACCACGGCCAGCGAGGTGTTCTTGGAGGCCGCGATCGACTGGAAGCTGTTCATGATGCCCCACACCGTGCCGAGCAGGCCAATGAAGGGGGCGGTCGAGCCGACCGAGGCCAGGAACGACATGTACTTCTCCAGACGCTCCATTTCCCGGCCTGCCGCCACGCCCATCACCCGCTCGATCCGTTCCTGCAGGTTGCCGCGCATCGATTCGGTGGCGATCAGGCCGCGCGCCGCCGACCGGCGCCATTCCCGCATCGCCGCGGCGAACACCGTCGCCATGGGATCGGCCGGCCGGCTGCCGACGCGATCGTAGAGGTCGTCCAGGGACCCGCCGGACCAGAAGCTCTCCTCGAACTCCCGCGCCCGGGCGTTCAGCCGCCGCAGGCGCACCCACTTGTCGAAGATCACGGCCCAGCACCAGAACGACAGCAGAAGCAGGATCATCATGACCAGCTTCACGATCATGTCGGCCTGGAGGAACAGCCCCCAGATCGACAGATCATGGGCCGAGCCACCCAGGCTCAAGGCGTCGACGGCACGATTCTCCATCTGATTCAGGCTCGCATTTACAGGGTTGATTGTGGCGTCACCAAGGCTTCCAGCGCCGCGCGCAGCGGGGCCGGAAGACGGGCGGCGCGGCCGTGGGTTCGGTCGATGCAGGCCAGTCGTACGTCGAGGCGGGCAAGGTCGTCGGCCCCGCGCCGGACGGTCTGGACGAGGTCGAGGCGGGCGGCCCCGACATCGACGATCCGCGAGACGACGTCAAGCCGGTCGTCGAGGCGGGCCGGCCGGAGATAGTCGACCAGGCAGCGGCGGACCGCCCAGAGAACGCCCGCGGCGTCCATGACCTGGCGATGCTCGGCGCCGGCCGCACGCATCATCTCGGTGCGCGCCCGCTCGGCGAAGCGGAGATAGTTGGCGTAGTAGACGATGCCGGCGGCATCGGTGTCCTCGTAATAGACGCGGACCGGCAGCGTGTGCGTGCCCGACCGGAGCCAGCCCGAGTCGGGTCCGTCACGCACCGCCCACCTCGTCCGATGCGAGCAGGTCGAACTGGCTGGGCGGCACCGCCCGCGGCGGCAGGCCGAGATAGCCATAGGTCTGGTTGGTCACCAGCCGTCCCCGCGAGGTGCGCTGCAGGAAACCCTGCTGGATCAGGTAGGGCTCGATCACCTCTTCGATGACGTCGCGCTGCTCCGACAGGGCCGCCGCCAGGGTCTCCACGCCGACCGGCCCGCCGGCATAGTTGTCGGCGATGCAGCGCAGGTAGCGCCGGTCCATGGCATCCAGGCCGCGCGCGTCGACGTCGAGGCGGCTGAGGGCCGCGTCCGCCTCGACCGCGCCGACCCGGCCGGTCCCGGCGATCTCGGCGAAGTCGCGCACCCGGCGCAGCAGGCGGCCGGCGATGCGCGGCGTGCCGCGCGAGCGCCGCGCGATCTCCTCCGCGCCGTCGGGACCGAGGTCGAAGCCGAGGATCCGGGCGCCGCGCGACACGATGCCGCGGAGCTCGTCCGGCTGATAGAAATCGAGCCGGAGCGGGATGCCGAAGCGGTCGCGGAGCGGCGTGGTGATGAGACCCGAGCGGGTGGTGGCGCCGACCAGGGTGAAGGGCGGCAGGTCGATCTTGACCGAGCGCGCCGCCGGCCCCTCGCCGATGATCAGGTCGAGCTGGAAATCCTCCATCGCCGGGTAGAGGACCTCCTCGACCGCGGGCGACAGGCGATGGATCTCGTCGATGAACAGCACGTCGCGCGGCTGCAGGTTGGTCAGCAGCGCCGCTAGGTCGCCCGCCCGCAGGATGACGGGCCCCGAGGTCGCGCGGAAGCCGACTCCGAGCTCGCGGGCGACGATCTGTGCCAGCGTCGTCTTGCCCAGGCCGGGCGGCCCGAAGAACAGCACATGGTCGAGCGCCTCGCCCCGGCCGCGGGCGGCGTCGACGAACACCCGCAGGTTCTCGCGCACGGCGCGCTGGCCGACGAACTCCTCCAGGCTGAGCGGCCGGAACGACGCCTCGGGGGCGTCCTCCGCCTGGCGCTCGGGCGCAACGGGCCGGGCGTTCACGAGGCCAGCTCCGCCAGGCCGGCGCGGATCAGGGCCTCGATCGAGGCCTCGGCGCCGAGCCGCCGCTGCGCCCCGCTGACGGCGCCGAAGGCATCGATCCGCCGATAGCCGAGGTTGACCAGGGCCGACACGGCATCGTCGGCCGCCCCGGTCGCCAGAATGGCCGAGGCCGCGGTGCCGCGGCCGCCGTCGAGCGGCGCCGCCGGCGACAGGCCGCCCACCTTGTCCTTCAGCTCGTTGGCGATGCGGGCGGCCAGCTTGGGGCCGACCCCGTCGGCCCGCGCCAGCGCCGCCTTGTCCTGCAGCGCGATCGCCGCCGCCAGCTCGCCCGAGGTCAGCACCGTCTGGATCGACAGCGCCACCCGGCTGCCGACCCCCTGCACCGTCGTCAGCAGGCGGAACCAGTCGCGCTCGGCCGCATCGAGGAAGCCGTAGAGGTGGATATGGTCCTCGCGGACATGGGTGATGACCGACAGGCTGACCGGCTGCCCGATCGGCGGCAGGCGCCCCAGCGTCTTGCCCGAGCAATAGGCGAGGTAGCCGACCCCGCCCACGTCGACGACGCAGGCATCGACATCGAGCGAATCGAGGACGCCGGAAAGCTTGGCGATCACGAGGCCGCCCTCGCCGCCGGCACGCGCTGGCCGATCCCGGCGGCAGGCTTCAGCCAGGCACGCTGGGTCGAGCGGTGATGGGCGTGGCAGATGGCGACCGCCAAGGCATCGGCCGCGTCGGAGCGGTCCGGCAGGCAGCCGGGCAGCAGCCGGCGGACCATCATCGCCACCTGGTCCTTGTCGGCATGGCCGGCGCCGACCACGGATTTCTTGATCAGGTTGGCGGAATACTCATGCACCGCCAGCCCGCGCTCGGCCGGCACCAGCAGGGCGATGCCGCGCGCCACGCCGAGCTTCAGGGTGGAGGCCGGGTTCTTGTTGACGAACGTTTCCTCGACCGCCGCCTCGCCCGGCGCGAATTCGTCGAGCACCGCGACCAGGCCGCGATAGAGCTCGACCAGGCGCTCGGCCAGGGGCAGCCGCTCGTTGGACGACACCGTGCCGTCGGCGACGTGGATCAGCCGGTTGCCGACCACGTCGACGACGCCCCAGCCGGTATGGCGCAGGCCGGGGTCGATGCCCAGCAGCCGTACCCGGTCGAGATCCAGCGGGCCGGGGGCCAAGTCAGGCGCCCGCCCCGTTCATCGCGGCGTCGCTCGCTTCGAAGTTGGCGTGCACGTTCTGCACGTCGTCGCTGTCGTCGAGCGTGTCGAGGAGCTTGAACAGGGTCGCCGCGGTCTCGTCGTCGACCGGCGTCACCGTGCGCGGCCGCCACGCGAAGGCAGCCGCCTGCGGCGCGCCGAGCTTCGCCTCCAGCGCCTCGCGGACGGTATTCAGGTCGTCGGGTGCGCACAGGATCTCGTGCCCCTGCTCGTCCGACTGCACGTCGTCGGCACCGGCCTCGACCGCCATCTCGAAGATGGCGTCGGCGCCGCCGGCGCTGGCCGGATAGCGGATCGAGCCGACCCGGTCGAAGAGGAAGCCGACGCTGTTGGTCTCTCCCAGCGCGCCGCCATGCTTGGCGAAGGCCGAGCGCACCTCGGCCGCGGTCCGGTTGCGGTTGTCGGTCAGGGCCTCGACGATGACCGCGACGCCGCCCGGGCCGTAGCCCTCGTAGCGCACTTCCTCGTAGTTGGTCCCGTCCTCGCCGCCCGCGCCGCGCTTGATCGCGCGCTCGATCGTGTCCTTCGGCATGTTCGCGTCGCGAGCCGCTATGACGGCGGCGCGCAGGCGCGGATTGGACGCCGGATCCGGCAGCCCGGAGCGCGCAGCGACGGTCAGCTCGCGGATGATCTTGGTGAAGACCTTGCCGCGCTTCTTATCCTGCGCACCCTTGCGGTGCATGATGTTCTTGAACTGAGAATGGCCCGCCATGACGCTCTTCTAATTCCGGGAAACAGCGTCGGGGTCTATACCATATGTGGTGGTTAAACGCCCAGATTCCGCGGGTTTCTAAGCATGGTTTATGGCTGAATTGAGGCGTCCGGAGCCGGTCTAGGGGCTGGGCCCGACAGGAGGGTCGGGGCTAGGATGAAGTTCCACCCGGACCCTCCCGTGCGCGCCTGCCGCGCGCCCGATTCTGCAGGAAGAAGCCCGATGCCCCAATTCGACGACGTGCTGGATCTGGATGCGGTCGGCCAGGCCGAGGCCGTGGACCGCAAGGATGTCTCCGCGGCCGAGCTGGTCGAAGCCGCGATCGCCCGGATCGAGCGCGTCAACCTGCAGGTCAACGCCGTCGTCATCAAGACCTACGAGCGCGCCCGCGCGGTCGCCGCCGATCCGGTGGAGGGGCCCTTCTCCGGCGTCCCGTTCCTGCTCAAGGACATCGCCTGCGAGGAGGAAGGGGTGCCGCTGCGCGCCGCCAGCACCTTCGGCGGCGACTACGTGCCGACGGCGGACAACGAGCTGGTGCGGCGCTATCGCGCGGCCGGCCTGGTCTTCCTCGGCCACACCAACGCGCCGGAACTGGGCATCGGCCCGACCACCGAGCCGCGCCTCTACGGCCCCGCGCGCAACCCGTGGGACCTCGACCGTTCGACCGGCGGGTCGAGCGGCGGGGCGGCCGCGGCGGTCGCGACCGGCATGGTGGCCGCTGCCCACGGCAACGACGCGGGCGGCTCGATCCGCATCCCGGCCGCCTGCTGCGGCCTGTTCGGGATGAAGCCGACCCGCGCGCGCAACCCGGTCGCCCCCCATGTCGGCGACATCATCGTCGGCATCGCCGCCGACCACGTCCTGTCGCGCAGCGTGCGCGACAGCGCCGCCCTGCTCGACGTCACCGCCGGGCCGACGCTGGGCGACCCCTACTGGGCGCCGCCGATGGCGCGGCCCTACGCAGACGAGGTCGGCGCCGACCCCCGGCGCCTGCGCATCGCCTTCTCCACCTGCTCGCCGATCGGCACCCCGATCGACCCCGACTGCGTCGCGGCCACCCGGGAGACGGCGAAGCTGCTGGAATCCATGGGCCACATCGTCGAGGAGGCGGACCCGGTGCTGGACGGCGAGGCCTTCTGGCGCGCCTTCACCGCGGTGATCGCGGCCGGCGTCGGCTGGGCGCTCGCCGGGCTGGAGCGCCGGGTCGGCCGCGAGGCCACGCCCGACGACCTGGAGCCGTTCGTCTGGGGCTTCACCCGCCGTGCCCGCGAGCAGACGGCGCCGCAGTTCCTGCTGGCGCTGCAGGACATGCAGCGCCACAGCCGCGAGATGGCGGCCTTCTTCGTCGAGCACGACGTCTGGCTGACCCCGACCCTGGGCTCGCCCGCGGTGCCGCTCGGCACCTTCTCGCTGCAGCAGGGCGGCGACGCCATGGCGATGCGGCGGCAGATGAACGTGTTCGCGCCCTACACCTGGATGTCGAACGCCACCGGCCAGCCGGCGATGTCGGTGCCGGCCGGCTGGAACGCGGCCGGGCTGCCGCTCGCCAACCACTTCGTCGGTCGCTTCGGCGACGAGGCAACCTTGTTCCGCCTGGCCGCCCAGATCGAGGCAGCCCGGCCCTGGGCTGGACGCAAGCCGCCCGTTTCGGCATAGCCGGGCGGTCACTCCGGCGGGCGGCTCTCCATCAGGTGGCCGCCCAGCCGCACCGGGGCGACCTGGCGCGCCAGGCCGGTCGTCTCGTCCGTCTCGACGAAGACGCCGCACATCGTGCCCTCGCCGTCGGCGGGCGCCAGCCGCTCGCCCGGCACCTTGCGGACGAAGCGGGCGACGGCGATGTCCTTGCGCATGCCGATGACCGAATCATAGTCGCCGCACATGCCGGCATCGGTCTGGTAGGCGGTGCCGCCGGAAAGGATCCGGGCATCCGCGGTCGGGACGTGGGAATGGCTGCCGAACACCGCCGACACGCGGCCGTCGAGGTGGTGGCCCATGGCCATCTTCTCGCTGGTCGCCTCGCCATGCACGTCGACCAGGATCGCCTGCACGGCGCTGCCCAGCACATGCTCGCGGACCGCCGCCTCGGCGGCGGCAAAGGGGCAGTCGAGCGCGTCCATGAACAGCCGGGCCATCAGGTTGACGACCACGACCCGGCGCCCGTCGGCGAGCGTGAAGGCCGAGGCGCCCTGGCCCGGGGTGCCCGCCGGATAGTTGGCCGGGCGCAGCAGCCGCGGCTCGACCGCGAGCGTCGTCACGATCTCGCGCTTGTCGAACAGGTGGTTGCCGGTCGTCACCACGTCGACGCCGGCCGCGAAGAACTCCCGGCAGATCGAATCGGTGATGCCGAAGCCGGCAGCCGCGTTCTCGCCGTTGACCACCACGAAGTCGAGGCCATGCCGGCGGCGCAGGGCCGGCAGGCGGCTGGTGACCGCTTCGCGGCCGGAACGGCCGACCACATCGCCGCAGAACAGCATCCGCATCGTTTGCGCTCAGTCTCCAACAGGCATGGCGGGATGGAAGCCCGCCTCGGTGACGACCGCATCAAGCCGGGCATCGGTCGGCCCGACCGGGACATGGTCTGAGCGCTGCCCCTCGAAGGCGAGGCCGACGGCGCGCACCGGGCGGCGCGCCCGCAGGCCGGCCAGCGTGCGGTCGTAGAAGCCGCCGCCATAGCCGAGCCGTCCGCCGCTTGCATCGAAGGCCAGCAGGGGCACCAGCAGCAGGTCGGGCTCCACGGTCGGCGCCGACGGCTCCGGCTCCAGCAGCCCGAAGGGGCGCGGCCGCAGCGGGTCGCCCGGCCGCCAGGCGCGGAAGGTGAGCGGCAGGCCGCGCCGCGGCGTGACCGGCAGGCAGAGCCGGCAGCCCGCCGCCGCCAGCCGGGCCATCAACGGCCGCGGGTCGATCTCGTCGCCGATCGGGAAGTACCCGGTAACCACGCGGTCGCCGGGCGAGACGGGAATCGCGGCGAGGAAGTGCGACGCCAGCCGCTCGGCCGCATCGGGCGGCGCCAGGGCGGCGGCCTCGACCCGGCGACCGATCGCCAGCGCACGGAACCGGGCCTTTTCCTGCACCAGCGTATCGGGTTCGCCAACAGGCGTGGGAAGGGTGGACGGGACCGCCTCGGCCGTTGGCATTGCTACACCCTCCGTGGCCTGCGAACGCAGGTGGGCGCCATGTACCGCGACCACGGCCGCGGCAGGGACAGCTCCCTAGAGGTTATGAAAGGCCCCGGGGTAAAAGCGTCCTGACGCACCAGGCAGCTCCGTCCACCCGTATAGCTAGGCCTGCTCGAGCCTCGCGGCAATGGTTTCTATACGCTGGGCGACCAGATCGAGCTCGCGGCCCAGCGTGTCGGCCGCCCCGCTCTGCCCGTCGGCCGCGCGCTTGAGCCGCGCGATCTCCTCGAAGGCCGACGCCAGTTCGTCGGCGACCAGCAGGCCGGCCATCAGCATGATCCGAGCCTCGCCGATCTGGCCGAGGTCGCCCGAGATCTGGGTCGCCTTCTGGTCGATGTAGCCGGCGAGGCGGCGCAGCCGCTCCTCTTCCCCGGCGCCGCAGGCGACGCTGTAGGAGCGGCCGTTGATGGTGAGCGATACCGACGGCATGGCGGTCAATGCGTCCGGTCGAGCGCGCCGCGGGTGCGGGCGATGACACCGTCCAGCCGGTGGGCTGCCGCATCCGTCGCCTGGCGCAGGGCCGCCTTCTCCGCCTCCATCTGCGACAGGGCGCGGGCGAGGCGGTCGCGCTCCTCCGCCAGGGCCTGGCGCTCGGCCGTCAGCACCGGCACGCGGGCGGCGGCGGCTTCCAGCCGGTCGAGGGCGCGCTCCAGCCGGTCGCGCGCCCGTTGCATGGTCGAGGGGGGAATCGGGATCGTAGGAGAGGCCATGCATATAGTTGTAGCGGCCCGTCCGGCAGGGCGTCAATGAATGGGCGGAACATCGGATTCGCCGCCGCGGTTGACGTAGGGGGGCGCGAACGGCAAGTTGCCGGCCCATTTCCCCCGGATTTCCGATGCCAAACGCACCGACCACCGACCTCCGCGCCATGGCGAACGCCATCCGCGCCCTTTCCATGGACGCCGTCGAGGCGGCGAAGTCGGGCCATCCCGGGATGCCGATGGGAATGGCCGACGTCGCGACCGTGCTCTTCACCCGCTTCCTGGCCTACGACCCGGCCGACCCGGCCTGGCCGGACCGCGACCGCTTCGTGTTGTCGGCCGGCCACGGCTCGATGCTGCTCTATTCGCTGCTCCACCTGACCGGCTATGCCGACATGACGCTGGAGGAGCTGCAGCGCTTCCGCCAGCTCGGCAGCCGCACCGCCGGTCATCCGGAGTACGGCCACGCCGCCGGCATCGAGACCACCACCGGCCCGCTCGGCCAGGGACTGGCGACCGCGGTCGGCATGGCGATCGCCGAGCGCCACCTCAACGCCGGCTTCGGCGACGCGCTGGTCGACCACTACACCTACGTCGTCGCCGGCGACGGCTGCCTGATGGAAGGGATCAGCCACGAGGCGATCTCGCTCGCCGGGCACATGAAGCTCGGCCGCCTGATCGTCCTGTTCGACGACAACAACATCTCGATCGACGGGGCGACCCAGCTGTCGGTGTCGGACGACCAGCAGGCGCGCTTCCGCGCCAGCGGCTGGGACGTGCAGGCGGTCGACGGGCACGACCCGGACGCGGTCGCGGCCGCCATCGGACGGGCACGCGCCACCCCGACCCCATCGCTGATCGCCTGCCGCACCCAGATCGCCTATGGCGCGCCGACCAAGGCCGGGACGTCGGGCGCCCACGGCAGCCCGCTGGGTGCCGCCGAGGTCGCCGGCACCCGCGAGAAGCTGGGCTGGTCGCACGCGCCCTTCGTCGTTCCGGACGAGATCCTGGCGGCCTGGCGCGCCGCCGGCCGTCGCGCGGCCGAGAAGGCGGTCGCCTGGCGCGAGCGCCACGCGTCATCCAACCGGCGGGCGGAGTTCGACCGCCGCATCGCGGGCGAGCTGCCGGCGGCGCTGCCAGCAACCTTCGCCGAATACAAGGCGGGCCTGATCGCCAACCCGCCCAAGGTCGCGACCCGCCAGGCATCCGGCAGCACGCTCGACATGCTGGCCCGGGCGATGCCGGAGCTGCTCGGCGGCTCGGCCGACCTGACGCCGTCGAACAACACCAAGGCCAAGGGCCAGGCGGTGCTGGAGCCCGGCAACTATGGCGGGACCTACCTGCATTACGGCGTGCGCGAGCACGGCATGGCAGCGGCGATGAACGGCCTGGCGCTGCATGGCGGCGTGGTGCCCTATGGCGGCACCTTCCTGGTCTTCACCGACTATGCGCGGCCGGCGATCCGGCTGTCGGCGCTGATGGGGATCCGGGTCATCTATGTCATGACCCATGATTCGATCGGGCTGGGCGAGGATGGCCCGACCCACCAGCCGGTCGAGCACCTGGCCGCGCTGCGCGCCATCCCCAACCTGCAGGTGTTCCGGCCGGCCGACGCGGTCGAGACCGCGGAGTGCTGGGAGCTGGCGCTGGCCGCCCGCGCCACGCCGTCGGTGATCGCGCTGACCCGCCAGAGCGTGCCGGCGCTGCGCGGGGCGGTGGACGAGAACCGCAGCGCGCGCGGCGCCTATGTCCTGGCCGAGGCGGACGGCGCGCGCGCCGTCACCCTGCTCGCGACCGGGTCCGAGGTGGGCCTGGCCATGGAGGCCCGGAGCCTGCTGGCCAGGGACGGCATCGCCGCCGCCGTCGTCTCCATGCCCAGCTGGGAACTGTTCGCGGCCCAGGACGCCGACTATCGCCGCTCCGTGCTGGGCACGGCGCCCAGGGTCGGCGTGGAGGCTGCGGTCCGCTTCGGCTGGGACCGCTGGCTCGGCGACGGCGGCGTCTTCGTCGGCATGCCGGGCTTCGGGGCGTCCGCCCCGGCGGGCGACCTCTACCGGCATTTCGGCATCACCGCCCAGGCGGTGGCCGACGCCGCCCGCGGCCTGCTCTGAGATTCAACGCCGCGGGAAATTGGAGGGAATGATCGGCCGGGCTGAAGCGTTTGCTGCTCGATTCGGCGCCGTCTGGCGCCATGTGGCGCGTTGAGTCCGGCCCGTCCTGCCCCCACCTAGCCAGTTCGAGACGATTTCCGCCCGACGATTCCACCCGAACGGGCGTTCCCCCAACCAAGAGCCTGGAGGATCCTCCCCATCATGGCCACCCGCCTCGCGATCAACGGCTTCGGCCGCATCGGCCGCCTCGTCTTCCGCGCCCTCGCCGAGAGCGGCCGCAGCGACCTGCAGGTCGTCGGAATCAACGACCTGGGCCCGGTCGAGACCAACGCCCACCTGCTGCGCTACGACAGCGTCCACGGCCGCTTCCCCAAGGACGTGACGACCGGCGAGGGGATGATGGACATCGGCCAGGGGCCGATCAAGGTGACGGCCGAGCGCGACCCGGCCAAGCTGCCGTGGAAGGAGCTGGGCGTCGACATCGCGCTGGAATGCACCGGCGTCTTCACCAAGCGCGAGGCCGCCGCCAAGCACATCGAGGCCGGCGCCAAGCGCGTGCTGATCTCCGCCCCGGCCGACGGGGTCGACCTGACCGTCGTCTACGGCGTCAACCACGACAAGCTGGAGGCCGGCCACACCGTCGTCTCCAACGCGTCGTGCACCACCAACTGCCTGGCGCCGCTCGCCTATGTCCTGCACACGCAGATCGGCATCGTGAACGGCTACATGACGACGGTGCACGCCTATACGGGCGACCAGCCGACCGTCGACACCATGCACAAGGACCTGTTCCGCGGCCGCGCCGCCGCCCTGTCGATGATCCCCACCTCCACCGGTGCGGCCCGTGCCGTCGGCCTGGTGCTGCCGGAGCTGAAGGGCAAGCTGGACGGCACCGCGATCCGGGTGCCGACGCCGAACGTCTCGCTGGTCGACCTCACCTTCAACGCCGCCCGCGACACCTCGGTCGAGGAGATCAACGCGAAGATGGCCGAGGCCGCCGCCAGCGACCGCTTCAAGGGCATCCTCGCCGTCAACAAGGCGCCGCTGGTGTCGAGCGACTTCAACCACATCTCGGCCAGTTCGACCTTCGATGCCGGCCAGACCGCGGTCATCGACCGGCGCCTGTGCCGGGTGCTGTCCTGGTACGACAACGAATGGGGCTTCTCGAACCGCATGCTGGACACGGCGGCGGCGATGGCCAAGCTGGGCTGACGATCGAGGCCCGGCCGACGAAGACCGGCCGCGGGGCGGCGGTGGAAGTGCGCTCGGCCGCCGAGGCCCGCATCGCCGCCGCCGAGGCGGCGGCCGCAGGCCGGCCGCTGGTGCTGCTCAGCCCGCGCGGCGGGGCGGCATCCCTGGGGCCGGCCGTCTTCGCCGCCATCGTCGAGGCCGGGCGCGAGTTGCACCCGGCGGCGACCGGGCTGCTCGACTGCGAGGATGCCCAGGGGCATGCGCTGCACGCGCTGCGCGTCGGCATCGACGCCGTCGTCTATACCGGACCGGAGGCGGTTCGGGAGAAGCTTGCCGATATCGCGCGCGCCACCGGCCGCGTGGTGCTGGCGGCCCGCCCGGACGCCCTGGTCCTCTACCGGCAGAAGGATGCGCCCGACGCCTGCCGCCGCTGGCTCTGCGGCCCGGCGAGCATCGGCCCGCGCATTCCCGACGCCGTTGCGAAAACCGATCCACTCGCCTAATCACTCGGGCCGGCCGCCTTGGCGCCCGGCCCGCCGAAGGGAAGGAGAATTCCGATGAAGGTGACCCAGAAGGTCAAGCGCATCCTCGACGGGTACGAAAGCGACAATCCGGGCACCAAGGGCAACCTCGCCCGCATCCTGATGGAAGGCCGCCTGGGCGGCACCGGCAAGCTGGTGATCCTGCCGGTCGACCAGGGCTTCGAGCACGGGCCGGCGCGCAGCTTCGCGGCCAACCCCGACGCCTACGACCCGCACTATCATTTCCAGCTGGCGATCGATGCCGGCCTGTCGGCCTATGCCGCGCCGCTCGGCATGATCGAGGCCGGCGCCGACAGCTTCGCGGGCGCCATCCCGACCATCCTCAAGGTCAACAGCGCCAACAGCCTCGCCCGCGACAAGTCGGGCCCGACCCAGGCCGTCACCGGCTCGGTCAAGGACGCGCTGCGGCTCGGTTGCGCGGCGATCGGCTTCACCATCTATCCCGGCTCGGACAGCGCCTTCGAGATGTTCGAGGAGATCAGCGCGCTGACCGAGGAGGCCAAGGCCAACGGCCTGGCGGTGGTCATCTGGTCCTACCCGCGCGGCGGCGACCTGACCAAGGCGGGCGAGACCGCCATCGACATCTGCGCCTATGCCGCCCACATGGCGGCCCTGCTCGGCGCCCACATCATCAAGGTGAAGCCGCCCACGGCGCATCTCGAGCTGGAGGCGGCCAGGAAGGTCTACGAGGCGAAGAAGATCGACGTCTCGACCGCCACCGCCCGCTTCGCCCACGTCGTGCAGTCCTGCTTCAACGGCCGGCGCATCGTCGTCTTCTCGGGCGGCGAGGCCAAGGACCTGGAGGGCCTCTACACCGAGATCCGGGCGATCCGCGACGGCGGCGGCAACGGCTCGATCATCGGCCGCAACACCTTCCAGCGGCCCCGGGCCGAAGCGCTCGCCATGCTCGACCAGATCGTCAAGATCTACCAGGGCAAGGCGTGAGCCTGCACCCATGCGACGGAGACGGCAGATGACCGGCGACGAGCGCTGCCGCCTCTATCTGATCACGCCCGCCGTGCTGGAGCCGACGGCGTTCGCCGACCGGCTCCAGGCGGCGCTCGACGGCGGCGACGTCGCCTGCCTCCAGCTGCGGCTGAAGGACGTGGACGACGACGCCTTCCGGCGCGCGATCGAACAGCTGATGCCGATCGCGCATGCCCATGACGTGCCGTTCCTGGTCAACGACCGGCCCGACCTGGCCGCCGAGTTCGGCTGCGACGGCGCCCATGTCGGCCAGCAGGACACGCCCTACGCCGAGGCGCGCCGGCTGCTCGGGCCGGACGCGATCATCGGCGTCACCTGCCACGACAGCCGCCATCTCGCCATGGAGGCGGCCGAGGCGGGTGCCGACTACGTCGCCTTCGGCGCCTTCTTCCACACCGAGACCAAGCCGCCGCGCTTCTGGGCGACGACCGAGCTGATCGAGGCGTGGAGCCAGGTGACGACCGTCCCCTGCGTCGCCATCGGCGGCATCAAGCCCGACAATCTGGGCCCGATCGTGCGCGCGGGCGCGGACTTCATCTGCGTCGTCACCGGCGTCTGGGACCACCCGGACGGGCCCGGCGCGGGCGTCGCAGCCTATAATCGCGCGATCGCGGCGGCCCTGGCGGGGTAGCCCGCCCTGCGCAACCTTGCTGTCGGCAAACCTTGCTGATAGCTTCCGCCGCGCTTTCGCACCGCCCTTGACGCCCTATGGCGGCGAACGGAAATCCATGAAAATCACGGCCATCGAAATCAAGCCCGGCAATATCCTCGACCACCAGAACCGTCTGTGGGTCGTCCTCAAGCGCGAACTGATCCAGCCCGGCAAGGGCGGCGCCTTCGCGCAGGTCGAGATGCGGGACATCCGCACCGGGAACAAGACCAACGAGCGCTTCCGCACCCAGGAGACGGTCGAGCGCGTGCGCATGGACGAAAAGGAATACCAGTTCCTGTTCGCCGAGGGCGACACGCTGACCTTCATGGACCAGGAATCCTACGAGCAGATCACGGTCGACCGCGCCAAGGTCGGCGATCCGGCCGACTTCCTGCGCGACGGCATGACCGTCACCATCCAGACCTACGAGGGCGAGGCGATGGCCGTCGCCCTGCCGGCGACGGTGACGATGCTGCTGACCGAGGCCGACCCGGTGGTGAAGGGGCAGACCGCCTCCTCGTCCTACAAGCCGGCGATGCTGGAGAACGGCCGCAAGATCCTGGTGCCGCCCTTCATCGAGGCGGGCACGCGGATCGTCGTCGACACGACCGAGGGCACCTACGTCGAGCGGGCCAAGGACTGACCCGGCCATGGCACGCCCCTCGCCCAACATCAACGTCATGACCGCGGCCGCGCGGAAGGCCGCGCGCGACCTCGTGCGCGACTTCGGCGAGGTCGAGCAGCTCCAGGTCTCGCGCAAGGGCCCGGCCGACTTCGTCAGCGCGGCCGACCTGCGCGCCGAGAAGACCATCTTCCGCGAGCTGTCGAAGGCGCGGCCCGGCTACGGCTTCCTGATGGAGGAATCGGGCCAGCATGCCGACGGCGACGGCCGGCACCGCTGGATCGTCGATCCGCTCGACGGGACCACCAACTTCCTGCACGGGGTGCCGCACTTCGCCATCTCGATCGCGCTCGAGGTGGATGGCGAGGTGGTGGCCGGCGTCGTCCACCAGCCGGTGACCGACGAGACCTACTGGGCCGAGCGCGGCCAGGGCGCCCATGTGAACGACCGCCGGCTGCGCGTGTCCTCGCGCGCGAAGCTCGAGGATTCGCTGATCGGCACCGGCATTCCCTTCAAGGGCGAGACGGGACACAGCCACTACCTCGCCACGCTGGCCTCGATCTCCAACCGGGTCAGCGGCGTGCGCCGCATGGGTGCGGCCGCCCTCGACCTCGCCTTCGTCGCGGCCGGCCGGTTCGATGCCTTCTGGGAATTCGACCTGAAGCCCTGGGACATCGCCGCCGGGATCCTGCTGGTGCGCGAGGCCGGCGGCTACGTCACGACGCCGGGCGGCGACCCCAACGTGCTGCCGAGCGGCGACGTGCTGGCCGCCAACGACCGCCTGCACCAGCCGCTGGCCGAACTGCTGCGGTCGGTGCCGAAGACGGTCGACGCCGCCGCCTGATCCGCGGAGTTCGCCGCCCGCGGTTGTCGTCGGCACCCGCCTTCGGTACATTTTCTGCAGGCGGGGTGTTATCCCGCGCATGGGAAATGGATGGTGTCTGGCAACGCAAGCCGTGGGGGGCCAGCCGGAAAGCGAATGAGGGTGCAGGGATGACGCGACGCCGAACCAGCCGCATGGTCGCCACCGCCGTCGCGGGCGCCGTCCTCATCGGCACCGTGCCGTCAATCGCCCCGGCACTGGCCGCCGGCGAGGTTCATGTCGACCTGAGCGCGCTCGACCAGATGGGCTATCCGGCCGGCAGCCGACGCGGCGACGGCGAGCGGCTGACGCTGCGCCCGCCCGGCGACCGCGGCACGCCGGCCGCGCAGGGATCCACCGCGCGCCCGTCCGCGCCCACTGTCGCGGCAGCCCCGCGACCCCGCCGCCTCCCGCCGTGCCCTCTCCGCCGGCCACGCCAGCCCCAGCGACGCCGCCGCGTGCGGCCGCACCGCCACCCCGCCCACCCCGGCGCCGCCCGCGGTTGCGGCACCGCCGCCGCGGGTTGCCGCGCCGGCACCCGCTCCCCGCCGCCCGCCCGCCTCCGCCTCCGCCGGCCGCACCGGCGCCGGTGGCCGCCCCGGCCCGCCCGGCGCCCCAGCCCGGTGCCGCGGCTCCCAGGGTTCCGCCGCCCAGTGCCCCGGTTGTCAGCGCCCCCGCGCCCAGCGTGGCGCCGCCGCAGACCGCGGCCCTGGCGCCGCCCCCCGTCGCCCAGCGGCGTGGAGAGGCACGCGTCTCCTTTCCGGCCGGCGGCACCGACCTGCCGGCCAGCGCCCATGGCGAGCTCGACCAGATGGCCCGGCGGCTGGCCGGCGACGAGGCGCTGCGGGTGCAGCTCAACGCCTATGCCGCCGAGAGCGGCGACCAGTCGAGCCAGGCCCGGCGCGTCTCGCTTTCGCGCGCGCTCGCCGTCCGCGCCTACCTGATCGACAAGGGCGTGCGCAGCACGCGGCTCGATGTCCGGGCGCTCGGCAAGCCGCAGGACGACGGACCCGCCGATCGCGTCGATCTCGTCGTGATCGGGCGCTGAGCGCCATGACCGCCCTGCCGCAGACGGTCCCGACACGACCCAGGACCACAGGGCCCATCCGGTGACCAACCCGCGCCGGTTCCTCTTCCGGATGATCGTCTTCCTGATCCTCGTGGTCGGGGCCCTGGCGCTGCTCTATCCCGGTCTGGAACGGGCCTTCCTGGCCAAGCCGGCGCTGAACGGCATGATCGTCGGGATCATCCTGTTCGGCATCCTCTACATCGTCCGCCAGGTCCTGCAGCTGGAGCCGGAGGCGGCCTGGGCCGACACGCTCCGCCGCAGCGAGCCGGGCCTGTCGGTGATGCGCCCGCCCCGCCTGCTGGGGCCGGTGGCGGCCGTGGTGCGGGAACGGCACGGCCGCGTCAGCCTGTCTGCGCCGGCGCAGCGGTCGCTGCTGGACGGCCTCAGCTCGCGCCTCGACGAGACCCGGGACATCTCGCGCTACCTGATCGGCCTGCTCGTCTTCCTCGGCCTGCTCGGCACCTTCTGGGGCCTGCTGGAGACGGTGGGCGCGGTCAGCCGGGTCGTCTCCCAGCTGTCGGTCAACGGCGGGGACATGGGGCAGGCGCTGGATAACCTGCAGCGCGGCCTGGAGACCCCGCTGGCGGGCATGGGGACCGCCTTCAGCTCCTCGCTCTTCGGCCTCGGCGGCTCGCTCGTGCTGGGCTTCCTCGACCTCCAGGCGGGGCAGGCGCAGAACCGCTTCTACAACGAGATCGAGGAGTGGCTGGCGAGCCTGACCCGGCTGTCGGGCGGCACCGCGGTCAGCGACGGCGACCAGTCGGTGCCGGCCTATATCCAGGCCCTGCTGGAGCAGACCGCCGACAACATGGAGAACCTGCAGCGCATCCTGATCCGCGGTGAGGAAAGCCGGATCCAGGCCAACGCCAACCTGACCGCGCTCACCGAGCGGCTCGGCACGCTGAGCGACCAGATGCGCGCCGAACAGTCGCTGATGCTGCGCCTGGCGGAGAGCCAGCTGGCCCTGGAGCCGGTGCTCGAACGGCTCGCCCAGTCTGCGGGCAAGGGCGGCATGGACGACGAGGCCCAGAACCAGCTGCGCGCCATCGAGCGCCAGATGGCCCGCCTGATCGACACCACCGAGCAGGCAAGCGCCGCCGCCGCGCAGGAAGTCCGCGCCGAGATCCGCATCCTCGCCCGCACCATCGCCGCCCTGGCCGACGAGCCGGAGCGCAGGCGCTAGGCCCCGGGGAACGGCGGGCGCATGGCCCGGTTCCGCGAACGACGGGGCGGCTTCGATATCTGGCCGGGGTTCGTCGACGCCCTGACCCAGCTGCTGATGGTGGTGATCTTCATCGTGCTGGTCTTCACGGTGAGCCACTTCTACCTCGGCTTCGCGCTGGAGGGACGGGATGCCGCCGTCGAGCGGCTGAACCGGCAGGTCGGCGAACTGGCCGAGATGCTGTCCCTGGAACGTTCGGCCGCGGCCGACCTGAAGTCCACCAGCGAGCGCCTGTCGGTGGCGCTCGACGCCGCGAACCAGGACCGTTCCACGCTGCAGGGCCAGCTGACCGCGCTTCTGGCGGAGCGCGACGGGCTGGCGTCGCATTTGAGCGAGCGCACGGGCGAGCGCGACCGCACGCAGGCCGAGCTGGCCGCCCGCTCGACCGAGCGCGACCGGCTTGCCCGCGACCTCGCCACGGTCGAGACGCGGGCGGCCGCGGCCGTCACCGACGTGGCGCGCCTGGAGGCGCTGCTGGCCGCGGCACAGCGGACGGTGACCGCCGACAAGGAAACGATCGAGACGCAGCTGCGCGACCTGGCCCGCCTCGCCCGTGACCTGGACGCGCTGCGGACGCTGCGCGCCGACCTGGAGCGTCGCGTCGCCAACCTGTCCGCCACCCTGGCCGAAACCAGCCGCCGCGCGGTCGAGATCGAGGGCGAGCGCGAGCAGCGCACCCGCGAACTGGCCCAGCAGACGACGGCACTGGAAGCGGCCCGGACCCGGATCGCGGGGCTGGACGAGCAGGTGAGCCGGCGCGAGCGGGCCTTGAGCCAGGGTGCCCAGGCGCTGGCCGACGCCGAACGCCGGACCCAGGCCTTGGCCGCGGAGAGCGAAGGCCGCGCCGGCGAGATCGCCCGGCTGGAACGCCAGGTGCGCGAGCTGGCCTCGGCGGTCGCCGAACGCGATGCCCGCATCCGCGCCCTGTCCGGCGCTCTCGACGACGAGACGGCCCGGCGCCAGGGCGACGCGCGCGAGGCCGAGCGGCAGGCGGGCCAGCTCCGCGACCGGTCGCGCGAACTGGAGGCCCGGCTGGCCAGCGAGCAGGAGCGTACCCTTCTGGCCCAGCGGACCATCGAGGAGAATGCGGTTCGCCTGCGCGCCCTGTTCCAGCGCAACGAGCGCGGCGAACGGGAGCTGGAGGCCGAGCGGCAGACCAGCGCCGCCCAGCGCGACTCGATGCGCGCCCTGACCGCCGAGCTGGAAGGGCTGAAGCAGGAGCTGGCGAAGCTGAACGCAGTGCTGGAGGCCTCCGAGGTCAAGAACCGCGAGCAGCAGGTGCAGATCGTCGACCTGGGCGGCCGGCTCAACCAGGCGCTGGCGAGCAAGGTGGAGGAGCTGTCGCGCTACCGCTCGGAATTCTTCGGGCGGATGCGCTCGCTGCTGGCCGACCGGCCGGACGTGGAGATCGTCGGCGACCGCTTCGTCTTCCCGGCCGAAGTCCTGTTCCCGGTCGGCTCACCCGACCTGACGGACACTGGCCGCGCGCGCATGGCCGACCTCGCCCGCACGCTCAAGGATATCTCGGCGACCATCCCGCCCGACCTGCCCTGGATCCTGCGCGTCGACGGGCACACCGACCGCACCCGGGTGCGCTCGCCGGTCTTCCGCAACAACTGGGACCTGTCGGCGGCCCGTGCCATCAACGTGGTGCAGTTCCTGATCGAGCAGGGCATCCCGCCCAACCGGCTGGCCGCCACCGGCTTCGGCGAGTTCCAGCCCATCGACCCCGGCAGCAGCGAGCAGGCGTTCGCCCGCAACCGCCGCATCGAGATGAAGCTGACGGAGCGGTAGCCGTCACCCCTCGAGCGTGATCGCGGCGCCGAGATCGGCCGACAGCACGGCTTCCAGCGTCTCCGCGCCGCGGGTCGAGACCCACCGGCCAGCCGCCTCGTCCCGCGCGAAGTGCCAGGCGCCGGAGCAGGGCGACGACAGCCAGATCTCGCGGTTGGGCGCGTGCTTGTTGACGACGAAGGTGCCGACCCCGTCGATCTCCAGCGTCAGGATGCCGTCCTGCAGGTCGCCGTCGGCGTCGGGGTGGGCCGCCTCGGCCTGGTCCAGCAGGCGCTGCAGGGTACGCTCGGCAAGGGCGGAGAAGCTGCGGTCGTCGAGGGCCATGGGGGTCTCCGGCGGCATCGAATCGGGGCCGGCACCATAGGGCGACGGCGCGCGCCTTGCATCCCCGGCGGCCTTCCGATATAAGCGCGCGCTTCCGAGGAGCCGCATATGAAGCAGAACATCCACCCGTCCTACCACGAGATCACGATCATCGAGACCGATGGGTCGACCTTCACGACCCGCTCCACCTGGGGCAAGCCGGGCGACTCGATGCGGCTCGACGTGGACACCAAGTCGCATCCCGCGTGGACCGGCGGCCAGGCGCGCCTGAACGACGCCGGCGGCCAGCTCGCCCGCTTCAACAAGCGGTTCGCCGGCATCGGCCTGCGCACCGGCCCGGACGCGAACAAGGCCTGAATCCGCCAGGACCGCCCCGCCAGCGCGTCCTCGCGGATGCGCGGCCGGGGGGTCTTGAACGCCTTCGGCCCGTTCCTATCTCCAATGAGCGTCGGGCGCCCCTCGGGGGTCCGGCGGACCAGGACCAGCCCGGTTTCGGGTGGTCCAACCGTCCCTTTGCTCATCGGAGGATGTGGACATGACCTCGTTTGATTTCTCTCCGCTGTTTCGTTCCACGGTCGGTTTCGACCGGATGATGCGGCTCCTGGAGAGCTCGGCCGGCGAAGCGCCGACTTATCCGCCCTACAACATCGAGAAGACCGGCGACGACGCCTACCGCATCACCATGGCGGTGGCCGGGTTCGGCGCGGACGACCTGGAAGTCGTCGTGCGCGAGAACACGCTGACGGTGGTCGGCCGGGGCACCCCCGACGCCGACGGCATCAAGTTCCTGCATCGCGGGATCGCCCGGCGCGCCTTCGAGCGCCGCTTCGAGCTTGCCGACTCGATCAAGGTGGTCGGCTCGGCCCTCGACAACGGGCTCCTGCATATCGAGCTGAAGCGCGAGATTCCGGAATCCGCCAAGCCGCGGGTCATTCCGATCGCCGCCAAGGCTCCGCAGGCCTACATCGATCAGAAGGCGGCGTAAGCCCGCCCTCCGGCACGAGGATCGCCCCGCCCGGGTCCGCCCGGGCGGGGCTTTTTCGTTTCGGGCGGTTCAGGCTGGGCGGTTCAGGCGACGGCGATGCGCGCCAGCGCCGCGCGCATCCCGTCCGGGATCGGCGTCGGGCGGCGGGTCTCGCGATCCACGAAGACATGGACGAAATGCCCCTCGGCGGCGGCCTCGTCGTCGCCCGCGCGGAACAGGCCGATCTCGTAGCGCACGCTGGAATTGCCGAGCCGGCCGACCCGCAGGCCGGCATCGATCACCTCGGGATAGGCGAGCGCCTTGCGGAAGCGGCACAGGCTTTCGGCGACGATGCCGATCACCGGCCCCGACAGGAAGTCCAGCCCGCCCTCGTGCACGAGGTACAGGTTCACCACTGTGTCGAAGTAGGAATAATAGACCACGTTGTTGACGTGGCCGTAGACGTCGTTGTCCATCCAGCGCGTCGGCACCTGGCGGAAATGCCCATAATCCGCCCGACGCCCGATATCAGCCCCCGCCATCCCGCCCCGCCGCGTCAGAAGATCGAATCGAGCGCGGCCAGGACCTCGTCCGGCCGCTCCACCATCATCATGTGCCCGCACCCGGGCAGGGTGACTGTGCGCACCCCGGCGATCGCCTGCGCCAGCGGCCGGGCCCGGGCGGGCGGCGTCATGCGGTCGTCGGCGCCGAGGAGCAGCAGCGCCGGGCAGGTGACCGCCGCGGCGGCGGCCTGGGCCCCGCGATAGGCCGCGCAGGCTTCCAGGTCGCGGGCCAGCGTCTCCGGGTCGGCCATGCCGATCAGGCGGATGCCGCCCGCCACCATCCACAGCCCGGGCGCCCGGTGCCCACCCAGCTGCGCGCGGGTGCCGAAGCCCCAGGAACTCATCAGCTCGGATGCCTGCGGCCCGCCCGCCCGCGCCGCGGCGACCAGGTCCGGATGGACCGGCATCTCGGGCGTGACGCCGAGCAGCGCCAGCGCGCGGAAGCGCTCCGGCGCGGCGGCGACGGCCGCCAGGGCCGCCAGCGCCCCCATGCTGTGCCCGCCGATCGCCGGCCGCTCGGCCCCAACCGCATCGATCAGGGACAGGGTCCAGCGGGCCAGGTCCTCGATCGTCGCCGGCCCCGGCCCTTCGGAACGGCCGTGGCCCGGCAGGTCGACCGCCAGCACCGAGCGACCGTGATGGGCGAGCCAGCGGGTCTGCAGGCCCCAGGCGGTGTGGTCCATCCCGGCGCCATGCAGCAGGACGACCGGCCGCAGCGACGGATCGAAGGGCTTCCCGCCGGTTGCGGCGAAGACCCGGCGGCCATCCACGAGAAGGTCCATGGCCTGCCCTCTACGCCTTCGCCGGCGCCGGCTGCGTCGCCCGCTCGGCCGCGCGCAGGGCCTGCCGCAGGTCGTCGATGATGTCGCCCGCATCCTCCAGCCCGACCGACAGGCGGATCATGTCCTCCCCCACCCCGGCGGCGGCCAGGGCCGCGGCATCGAGCTGCTGGTGGGTGGTGCTGGCGGGATGGATCACCAGGCTCTTGGCGTCGCCGACATTGGCGAGGTGCGAGACGAGGCCGAGCCGGTCGATGAAGACCCGCCCCGCCTCGCGCCCGCCGCGGATGCCGAAGGCGATCATGCTGCCTGCCCCCTTGGGCATCAGCCGGGCGGCCAGCGCATGGTCGGGGTGGTCCGGCAGGTCGGGGTGGCAGACCCAGGCGACCTGGGGCGCGGTCCGGAGGAATTCGAGCACGGCGCGGGCGTTGGCGACATGGCGCTCCATGCGCAGGGGCAACGTCTCGATCCCCTGCAGGATATGGAAGGCGTTGGTCGGCGACATCGCCGCGCCGAAGTCGCGCAGCCCCTCGGCCCGGGCGCGCATGATGAAGGCGAGCGGCCCGTACTCCTCGGCGAAGTCGATACCGTGATAGCCGGCATAGGGTTCGGTCAGGGTCGGGAAGCGGCCCGACGCCTCCCAGTCGAAGCGGCCGCCGTCGACCACCACGCCGCCGATCGCGACCCCATGCCCGCCCATCCATTTGGTGGCCGAATGCATCACCAGGTCGGCGCCATGGTCCATCGCCCGGCACAGGTACGGGGTGGAGAAGGTGGCGTCCACCAGGACCGGCAGGCCGTGGTCGTGGGCGATCGCCGCCACGCGCGGCAGGTCGACGACCTCCAGCCCCGGGTTGCCCACCGTCTCGGTGAAGACCAGCCGCGTTTCCGGCCGGATGGCACGGGCGAAGGCGTCGGGGTCGCGCGGCGGGACGAAGGTCGTCTCGATGCCGAAGCGCGGCAGGGTCAGCTTCAGGAGGTTGATGCTGCCGCCATAGAGCGAGGCCGCGGCGACGATGTGCCCGCCCGCCCCCATCAGGGTGGCGATGGCGAGGTGCAGCGCCGCCTGCCCACTCGCCGTGCAGACCGCGCCGACCCCGCCCTCCAGGGCGGCGATCCGTTCCTCCAGGACCGCGACGGTCGGGTTGGAGATCCGCGAGTAGATGTGGCCCGGCCGCTCCAGGTTGAACAGGGAGGCGGCGTGGTCGGTGCTCTGGAAGACGAAGGAGGTCGTCTGGTAGATGGGTACGGCGCGCGCGCCATGGACCGGGTCGGGCTGCTGGCCCGCATGCAGACTGAGCGTGTGAAAGCCCGGAAACTTGGCGTCGGCCATCGTCCCCATCCTCGATCAACGGGCCGGCACCATACACGGGCGCCGCGGCGCTCCGGAAGCCTGCGCGCCGACGATTGATCGGCCAACGGTGCTCGCAGGAGTCGACGGCTGCCGCGGCGGCTGGATCATGGTCGCGGGCGACCGGGCCGGCGGGGCCCTGCGCGTCCACCACGCCCGGCACTGGACCGACCTGCCGCCGGCGGATCTGCTGGCCGTCGACATGCCGATCGGCCTGCCCGAGGGCGGCCGGCGCGGCTGCGACTTCGCCGCGCGCCGGCTGCTGGGTCGCGGCCGCCAGGCCAGCGTCTTCATCGGCCTGCGCCGGCCGCTGCTGGGCTTCGCCGACTATCCGGCGGCCAATGCCTGGGCCAAGGCGGACGGCGCCGGCCTGTCCAAGCAGGCCTGGCACCTGCTGCCGCGGATCGGAGAACTGGACCGCGCGATCGCGCCCGGCGACCAGGACCGGGTCCGCGAATGCCACCCGGAGCTGGCCTTCCTGCGCCTGGCCGGCGGCCCGGTGCTGGCCGGCAAGCGCTCGCCGGAGGGGCTGGAGATCCGCCGCCGCCTGCTGGAGGCGGCCGGTATCGACACCGCCCGCCTGCTGGCGGCGCTCGACCGCCGGCTGGCCGCGGCCGACGACCTGTTCGACGCGGCCGTCCTGCGCCTGACCGCGGGCCGCATCGCCGGCGGCACCGCCATCCGCCTGCCCGAGGGCGAGCCGCCGCGGGACGCACGCGGCCTCAGCATGGAGATCTGGTACTGATCGCCTACGCGATCACCGTCGTCGCCCCGAGCAGGACCAGCGCTGCCAGGCCAAGCGCGAAGGCGGCCGCGGCCGACAGGGCCCGGAGCATCGCTCGCCTGCCGTTCCGCCGCGGCGTCAGTAGGGGCTCGCGGTCGGGCGGACGATGATCTCGTTCACGTCCACGTCTGCCGGCTGCTCGATCGCGAAGGCGACCGCGCGCGCGATGGCGGCGGGCGGGATGGCGATCCGCCGGAACTCCGTCATGCCGCGACGCGCCTCCGGGTCGGTGATGTGGTCCGCCAGCTCGGATTCGGTGACCCCGGGCGAGATCACCGTCACCCGGATGTCCGGGCTTTCCTGGCGCAACCCGTCGGAGATGGCGCGGACCGCGAACTTGGTGGCGCAGTAGACCGCGGCCGTCGGCACCACCATGTGCGCCCCGATCGACGCCAGGTTGACGAACTGCCCGAAGCCCTGGCGCTTCATGATCGGCAGGCCGGCGGCGATGCCATGGAGCACGCCGCGGATGTTGACGTCGATCATCCGGTCCCACTCGTCGACCTGCAGCGCGGCCATGGCGCCGAGCGGCATGACCCCGGCATTGTTCACGACCACGTCGACCCGGCCGAACGCCGTCTCGGCGGCGGCGAGGAAGGCTTCGACATCCCGCCGGTCCGTCACATCGAGGGCACGGAACCGGGCGTTCCCGCCAGCGGCGCCGATCCGCGCGGCCAGCGCCGCGAGGCGATCGGTCCGCCGGGCGCCGAGCATCACGGTGGCGCCGCGCTCGGCCAGCAGCAGGGCGATCGCCTCGCCGATGCCGCTGCTGGCCCCGGTGATGGCGACGACTTTGTGGCTCAGGTTGGATATGGACATGGGCGCTTCCCTTCCGATGGGCATCGGCGGCCGGTGGCGCCGCCGGACCGGAAGGTGGTCGACCGCGCGCCTCGGGCGGTAGACCATAGCTGCAGGATGATTGCCTGATCCTGGATAGGAGCGGGCGGCGCCTATCGCCCTTACGGCTCGACCCCCTATATCCCGTCCAGCGATCGGGAGGTTTGCGATGGGCAGGGAAGACGAGCTGGCCGGACTGATTGAACGATTCAGCGGATCGGACGGCGTCCACGCGACGGCTATTCCGCGCCTCTTCCTCATCCGCTCCACCCGCCCGACGGAGCCCCTCCATGCCCTGCATGCGCCGGCGCTGTGCATCATCGCCCAGGGCCGCAAGCAGGTGATGCTGGGCCCGCATGTCTATCCCTACGACCCGGCCCGGTACCTGGTGGTGTCGGTCGAGGTGCCGATCGTGGGCCAGGTGCTGGAGGCATCGCCCGCGGCCCCCTATCTCTGCTTCCGCCTCGACCTCGACCCGGCGACGGTAGGCGCGCTGATGATGGAGCTGGACCGGCCGGTCGCCGCCGGCCCGACGGAGGAGTTGGGCCTGTCCCTCAGCCGGGTGACGCCGGACCTGCTGGACGCCGCCATCCGCCTCGTCCGCCTGCTGGAGCGGCCGGCCGACCTGGCGATCCTGGCGCCGCTGGCCGAGCGGGAAATCCTCTACCGGCTGCTGACCGGCGAGCTGGCGCCGTGGCTGCGGCAGATCGCGGTCGGCGAGAGCCGGATGCACCAGGTCAACCGGGCGATCGCGTGGATCAAGCGGCACTATCGCCAGCCCTTCCGCATCGAGGCCGTCGCCCGCGAGGCCGGCATGAGCCCGTCCACGCTGCACCAGCACTTCAAGGCGGTGACCGCCATGAGCCCGCTGCAGTACCAGAAGCAGCTGCGCCTGCAGGAGGCGCGCCGCCTGATGATCGGCCACGCCATGGACGCGGCCGTCGCCGGCCACGAGGTCGGCTACGAGAGCCCATCCCAGTTCAGCCGCGAATACAGCCGCCTGTTCGGCTCCCCGCCGGTGCGCGACATCGCCCGCCTGCGCAATTCGCCGGACCGCGCCTATGCCGGGCTGGGCGCGGTCGCCTGATCGACGGGCGCCTGATCGACGGGCACCTGATCGACGGGCGCCGACAGCCAGGCGCCGAGGCCGGCCATGTCGGCATGGACGTGGCGGGCGCCCGCTGCCCTGAGGCGGGCGGCCAGCTCGTCGTCGGCGTGCTGGCCGCCGGTGAAGCCGACCACCGCCATGCCGGCGCGCCGCGCCGCCGTGGTGCCGGCCACCGAATCCTCCACCACCAGGCAGTCGGCCGGATCCGCCCCCATCTGCGAGGCGGCATAGAGGAACACGTCCGGTGCCGGCTTGCCGCGCTTCACCTGGCTGGCGGAGAAGACCCGGTCGCCGAACAGGTCGATCAGGCCGGCCGTGCCCAGGTTCCGGCGCAGGCTGTCGAGCCCGGTCGAGGAGGCGACGCACACCTCGTGGCCGAGGCCGGCCAGGGCCCGCACCGTGTCGGCGGCGCCCGGGATCGCCGCCAGCTCGGCCGCGAAGCGGCGCCGGCATTCCGCCTGGATGCGCTCGAAGAGCGTCTCCGGCACCTCGAACCCGTGGTCGGCGGCGAGGATGCGCCAGACATCGCGATGGGGCACGCCGGTGAAGCGCCGGGCGATCTCCGAGGGCGCCGTGGGATGGCCGAGCTCGTCCAGGATCGCCGCATCCACCGCGCAGTAGATGATCTCGGAATCGATCAGGACCCCGTCGCAGTCGAAGATCACGAGCATGGACGGGATTCCTGTTCGCCACGGAGTTCCGCCACCGCCTCCAGCACGGCCCCCGGCGCCTCCTGCGGCAGGAAGTGGCCGGCGACCGGCACGACGCGGCGGACATGGGGCCCGGTGAAGAACCGGGCGTAGCCGGCGGAATCGTCGGGCGGGCTGACGCCGTCGCTGGCGCCATGCAGCACGATGGTCGGCGCGGCGATCTTCGGCTGGGCCGCCAGCCGCTCCTCGAGCCCCTCCAGCGCCGGATCGCCCGCCGACGCGCCATAGCGATGGCGATAGGACTGCACCGACACGGCCACGAAGTCCGGATTGTCGAAGGAGGCCGCGGTGCGGTCGTAGGTCGCGTCGTCGAAGGCCCAGTTGGGTGACCAGAGCTGCCACAGGAGCCGGCAGAAGTCGCGCCGGTTGGCCTCCAGCCCGGCCCGGCCGCGCTCGGTGTGCAGGTACCACTGGTACCAGTAGCGATACTCCTGGAGGATCGGGGCCGGCCGGCCGGCGCGGGCGATGTTCTGGATGTTGTAGCCGCCGATCGATACCAGCCCCCGCACCCGGTCGGGCCACAGGGCCGCCACGACGCAGGCCGCCCGGCCGCCCCAGTCATAGCCGACGAGGTACGCCTGGGGGATGTCGAGCGCGTCCATCAGCGCCCGCAGGTCGTCGCCCAGCGCCGCCTGCTGGCCGGAGCGCGGCGTGGCCGCGTCGAGAAACCGCGTCGGCCCGTAGCCGCGCAGCCAGGGGACGATGACGCGATGCCCGCGCGCGGCCAGCGGGGCGGCGACACCGTCCCAGGCGCGGACGTCGTCGGGAAAGCCATGCATCAGGAAGACCGGCGCGCCATCCGCCGGTCCATGCTCCTCATAGGCGATCTCCAGGGTCGGCGTGCGCACCGTCTTCAGGGTCGGCGCTTCGGGCTGCATGGCAATTCCTCCAGGGATCGGGCCGGTCGCGGACATTGTAGTTCGCGCCACCGGCGGATGGCAGCGGGAGCGACGCGGGCAAACCCGCGGCGCATGGGCTGCCCGGCGGCCGCCGCGCCGGGGCGTCCTTCACAGCTCCGTGAGAATGGGATAACAAAAGATCAAGGTCAGATGACGTGACATGCTGAACAACCAGAATCGCCCCCGGGCGGGGCGATCCTTGATCGCCGTGCTCCTGGTCTATGCGTTCGCGCTGCAGACCATGCTGGCGGGCGCGATCGGCGTTCAGCATGCGGTTGCGGCATCGGCCGGCATCGACCCGGCCCAGATCTGCTTCGGTTCGGGCGCGCCGCCCGGCGGCGACGACCGTCCTGCACCGGCTCGCATGCGGCTGCAGGATTGCGTGGTCTGCTCCGTTGCGTGCGTGCCCGCGATCCTGCCGACCGCCCCGGCCGTGGCGCCCCCCCTGGCAGCACCGGCCCCGGCGGTCCTTCGACCGCCGCCCGCGCCCGTTGCCGCGGCCCGCCTCAAGACCCCCCGTCTCTCCCAAGGTCCTCCACCAGCGGCCTGACCCGACGACGGCCAGCCGGCCGGAATCCGATCTCGCCCTTGAGGAGTGAACCATGTCCCGTCCGTTCCGCGCGCTGTGCGCGGCGGCTGCCGGTGCCTGCGCAATCGCAGTGCCGCAGGCCGCGCATGCCCAGCTGTCCCTGCCCGGGATCAGCGTCACCGCCGATCCGCCCCTTCCCGCCACCGGCGGATCCCTGACCGTTCCGGATACGGAGCGCGCCACCGCCAATATCGAGCGCACGCCGGGCGGCGTCGCGGTCGTGCCCGACACGCAGTTCAAGAGCTCGCCGGCGCAGACGATCAAGGACATCGTCGACTACGTGCCCGGCATCATCGTCCAGCCGCGCTACGGCGACGACGCGCGCGTGTCGATCCGGGGTTCCGGCCTGTCGCGGAACTATGGGAACCGCGGCCTCAACATGTACATGGACGGTATTCCCATCATCATCAGCGACGGCCTCGTGGACCTGTTCGAGGTCGATCCCAGCGCCTATCGCTACGTCGAGATCTACAAGGGCGCAAACGCGCTGCGCTATGGCGGCAACGCCCTCGGCGGGGCGATCAATTTCGTCACCCCGACCGGCCGCGACGCAAAGCTGGTCGACGGGCGATTCGACGTCGGCGGCTTCGGCTATTTCCGGGCGCAGGCCAGCACCGGCGGCGTGGACGGACCGCTGGACTGGTTCGTCACCGGATCGGCGCACCGGCAGGACGGCTTCCGCGAGCACAGCGAGGGCAACGAGCAGCGCGCCAGCGCCAATTTCGGCTACCAGTTCTCGCCGGACGTGGAGACGCGCTTCTATGTCAATGCCAACCGGATCCGCCAGCGCCTGCCCGGCGAAGTGAGAAAGGAGTCGGCCTTGAAATCGCCGAAGGCGGCGAACCCCGCCTTCGTGCTCCAGGACCAGGCGCGGGACATCGATTCCGTCCGTCTCGCCAACAAGACGACGCTGCGCTTCGATTCGACCACGGTCGATGTCGGCATCTTCGGCGTCCATCGCCACGTGATGCACCCGATCTACCAGTGGCTCGACTACACGGTCCTCGACTATGGCGGCTTCCTGCGGGCCGAGGACGACCGCTCGATCGGCGGGTTCCGCAACCGCCTCGTGGCCGGGATCAATGTCCACAACGGCACGATCGACACCGATCAGTACCTGAATGTCGCCGGCCGGAAGGGCACGCTGGCCTCTTCCACCCTGGACAAGACGCAGAACTACTCGGCCTATGCCGAGAACAGCTTCTACGTCCTGCCGCAGGTGGCGGTGGTGGCGGGGGCGCAGTTCCTCCACGCCGTGCGCGACCGGGACGACCGCTTCCTGTCCGACGGCGACCAGTCGGGACGCCGCGCCTACGATCTCTTCAGCCCGAAGCTCGGCGTGCTCTGGGACGTCGATCCGGGCTGGCAGGCATTCGCCAATGTCTCGCGCAGCGCCGAGGTCCCGACCTTCGACGCGAACTCGTTCGCCACCCCGGCCAGTTCCAACCTCGATGCCCAGACCGCGACCACCTACGAGATCGGGATGCGCGGTCGCCGGCCGGGCCTGACCTGGGACGTCTCGCTCTATCGCGCGGAGATCAAGAACGAGCTGCAATGCCTGACCACGTCGCCGTTCAGTGCCTGCAGCGTCGTGAACGTCGATCGAACCGTGCACCAGGGCATCGAGCTCGGCCTGGGCGTGGCCTTCCTCCAGTCGGTCTTCGCCCCGGAGGACCGGTTCTGGCTCAACACGGCCTACACCTATAACGACTTCTTCTTCGATGGGGATGCGCTCTATGGCAACAATCGCCTGCCGGGCGTGCCGAAGCACTATGTGCGCTCCGAGGTGCTCTACAAGCATCCGGGCGGCTTCTATGTCGGCCCCAATGTCGAGTGGGTCCCGCAATCCTACTATGCCGACAATGCCAACACCCTGAAGGTCGATCCCTACACGCTGGTCGGGCTCAAGGCCGGGTACGATTCGGGGATGGGCTGGTCCGGCTATCTCGAAGCGCGCAACCTGTTCGACAAGCGCTACATCTCGAGCGTGGCCATCGCCGGCGTCGCCAACCCCGCCTCGGAAATATTCAACCCGGGCAGCGGCCGCGCGATCTTTGCCGGCGTCCGGGTGAGCTGGTGACCGGACGGGCCTGGTCCCCGGTCGGGGATCGGGCCCGGTACCGGGGAGAAACCTTTGACTGGCAAGGAGGATAGCATGCACGGAGCAGCACGGTTGCTGGCGGCCCTGGCCTTCGCGGCCGGAGCCGTCTGGACGCCGGCCCTGGCGGCGGATGCGCCGGTTCTGGTCGAGCTGAACCGGCTGGAAGCGCGCGGGGCGGACTGCCGCGCCTATCTGGTGCTCGACAACCGCGGCAAGGCGGCGTTCGAGACCTTCAAGCTGGACCTGGTGGTGTTCGACCGGGCCGGGGTGATCGCCCGGCGCCTGGCGCTGGATGTCGGTCCGATGCGGGCCGAGAAGAAGAGCGTCAAGGTCTTCGACCTGGCCGGCATCGGCTGCGGCGACGTCACCTCGATCCTGGTCAACGATGTCATCGAGTGCGGCGGCCAGGGGCGAGATTGCGTCGCCCTGATGGAAGTGGCGAGCCGCGGCGCAGTCAAGTTGACGAAGTAGGTCAGGGAATCCCTGTCATGGACGCCACCATCGCCGATGCCGCCGTGCCGGCCGCGCACGGCCACCTGTCCTTCGTCGACTTCTTCCTGATGGCCGACCCGGTCGTGAAGTCGGTCATGCTGATCCTGGTGCTGGCATCGATCGGGGTCTGGGTGGTGGTGGTCCAGAAGATGGCGCACGGGCGGCAGGTGCGCCGCCAAGTGGCCGCCTTCTCCGATACGCTGCTCGCGGGAAGAGCCCTCGATCCCGCCCAGAGCCCGTTCGCCCGGCAGGTGCTGGGCGCCGCGGCGCGGGAACTGGCTTTCGAGCCGGAGGAGGAGAGCCTCGGCGAGCGCCGGGCGCGGGTCGAGCGCGCGGCACGGCGCGCCGGGTTCGACGCGCTGAAGGCGCTGGAGAGGGGCCTGCCCTTCCTGGCGACGGTGTCGTCGGCAGGCCCCTTCATCGGCCTGTTCGGCACGGTCTGGGGCATCATGAACAGCTTCTCGGCGATCGCGGCGTCACAGGACACGAGTCTTGCCGTCGTCGCGCCCGGCATCGCGGAGGCACTGTTCGCCACCGCGCTCGGGCTGGTCGCGGCGGTGCCCGCGGTGATCGCCTACAACCGCTACGCGACCGCGCTGCGCCGTCTCCAGGGCGAGGTCCAGGCGGCGGTCGAGCGCCTGGGCGGCGAGCTCGTGCATCGCCGGGCCATGCAACACCGCTCGACGGACTGAGGATCGAGGGGGCAATGACCGGAGAGGTCGAGATGGAAGGCATGGGAAGGCGCCGGATCGCGGTCCGGCCGGCCGGCCGGGAGCCCCCCTGCGACGGGGCGACGGGGACCTGCGACTGCCTCCCCACAGCCGGATCCGGGTGCATTTCCCTGCCGCCGGAGGCGCCCGCCGCGGCGGCGGCGCGCCCGGCCCAGCGCTGATCGAGACCGGCTTGGCATCCGGAAAGGCCCCGCGCTGGCCGCTGGCCGTCTCGTTCGCCGGCCATGCGGCCGTCGTCGCGGGGCTGGTCGCCTATGGATCCATGCGTCCGGAGCCGCCGCCGAAGCCGATCGAGATCGCGATGGCGGCGGTGCCGACCAGCATGGACGCCCTGTCCATGACGGCCGAGGAGACCGCGGCGGTACGGCCGGAGGCGGCCCGGACCGTCGATCCCTCCGGCGCGGCCGCGCCGCCGCCCATCGACGCCGCGCGCCCGGCGGCGGTCGAGGAGGTGCGGCCCGTCACCGCCGCGGCGGTACCGCCGCCACCGCCGCCGGAGACGGTGACGACCGTCGATGCCGCCGCCACCGCCTCCACGCCGCCCGACGAGGCCAAGCCGGTCGAGACCGCCGCAACCCCGCCGCCACCGCCGCCGGAAGCGGCGAGGACCGTCGACGATGTCGCCCTGGTCGCATCTCCGCCGCCCGACGCGGCAACTCCGGTCGATAGCGCCGCCCCACCCCCGCCTCCGCCGCCCGAGACGGCGAAGACCGTCGACAGCACCGCCACGGTCGCGTCTCCGCCGCCCGACCAGGCGAGGCCGGTCGACACCGCCGCGGCGGCGCCCCAGGTGCCGGACGAGGTCCGGGCGGCCAGGCCCGAGGAGTCCCCGATCGAGAGGCCGGTCGAGCAGGTGACCGGGATCGATCCGAGCGACGCCACGACGGTCGACGACAAGGTCGAGATGGTGGCCAGGGACGTGGTGCCGCCGCAGCGCCGGCCCGTCCCGACGCCGCGGCGGGAACCGGCCCCGGATCCCGCCCGGTTGCCGACGGCGGCCAGCCCGCAGCCGGCCGAACCCGCCCCGGCCCCCGTCGCGAATGCTCCTCCGACATCGGTGAATCCGGCCTCGCCGGCCGCGGCCGCGATGCCGCCTGCTCCGGCGGTGCAGCCGTCGGGACCCTCGCAATCCTACCTGGCGGCGCTCCGCGCCCAGCTCGAGCGGCACAAGACCTACCCCCAGGCCGCCCAGCGCCGGCGCATGGAAGGGACCACGACGGTGCGGTTCACCATCGCCCGCAACGGATCGGTGCTCAGCTACCGGATTGTCGCCAGCTCGGGCCACCCGCTGCTCGACCGCGAGGTCGAGGAGCTGCTGCAGCGCGCCTCGCCGCTGCCGGCACTGCCGCCCGACGTCGACGCCGATCGGCTCGAGCTCGTCGTGCCCATCAGCTTCACCCTGCGCTGACGGCCGGGCACGCAGCATGCCGAGCATCTGGCGCGCTACAGGCCAGCCACAAGCGCCGGTCTCGGCGATCGACTACAGCACCGGGTTCCACACGGCCTGTCGGTGGGCCGGCCGGTTGTCGTACCGCCATCTGCACAAATGGAATTTCCTGCGCCCGCTCGGGCAGATGGCGCAGAACCTCGCCATCGCGTCGACGGCACTGGCATGCCTGATCGTGATGGGAATTTTCGGGATCCGGCTCGATCTGCGTCGCCGGCGCCGCCGGGCTTCCGGACTCCAGGGCCGCTAGCGGCGGAAGAACGCTTCCGCGGCGTTGCGGTGGCCCCGCTTGGCCTCGATCGCGGCGCGCACGCGGGCGATCTCCGCCTCCATCTCGGCGATGTAGGCCTCCAGCTCGTCCACCGACATCGGGTCGAGCAGGCGGGGTGCCGGCTTGGCCGGGCGGGGGGCGAGGTCTTCCGGGTCGATCGCGGGCATGGCGGCTCTTGTCCTGTCGGGATCTGCCATACTATCCGGGAACGAAGAGCCGGAAACCCTGGAGGAGCAACCACGATGGCCAGCCTGCCCCCGACCATGCGCGCGGTGGAGATCGTCCGCCCCGGCGGCCCCGAGGTCCTCGTCCCCACCACCCGGCCGCTGCCCGTGCCGGGGCCGGCCGAGTTGCTGATCCGGGTCGAGGCGGCCGGCATCAACCGGCCCGACGTGCTGCAGCGCAAGGGCGGCTACGCCCCGCCGCCCGGCGCCTCGGACCTGCCGGGCCTGGAGGTGGCGGGCACCGTGGCCGCGCTCGGCCCCGATGCCGGGCGCTGGCAGGTGGGCGACCCGGTCTGCGCGCTGGTTTCCGGCGGCGGCTATGCGGAGTTCTGCGCCGCGCCGGTGCCGCAGTGCCTGCCGATCCCGCCCGGCCTTTCCATGGTCGAGGCGGGCGGCGTGCCGGAAACCTTCTTCACCGTGTGGACCAACGTCTTCGACCGCGGCCGGCTGCAGGCGGGCGAGCGGCTGCTGGTCCATGGCGGGTCGAGCGGCATCGGCACCACCGCGATCCAGATGGCCAAGGCGCTGGGCGCCACCGTCTATGTGACCGCCGGCAGCGCGGAGAAATGCGCGGCCTGCGTCCGGCTCGGCGCCGACCTCGCCATCGACCACACCCGGGAGGATTTCGTGGCCCGGGTGAAGGAGGCGACCGGCGGCCAGGGGGTCGACGTCATCCTCGACATGGTGGGCGGCGACTACACCGTCCGCAACCTGGAGGCCCTGGCGGTCGAGGGCCGCCTCGTGCAGATCGCCTTCCTGCGCGGGCCCAAGGTCGAGCTGAACCTGGAGCCGATCATGCGCAAGCGCCTGACCCTGACCGGCTCGACCCTGCGGCCGCGCACTGTGGCACAGAAAGGCGAGGTCGCGAGCGCGCTCGAGGCCCGCGTCTGGCCGCTGCTCGCGGCCGGCCGGCTCAAGCCGCCGATCTTCCGCACCTTCCCCCTGGAACGGGCGGGCGACGCGCACGCGCTGATGGAGGCCAACACCCATGTCGGCAAGATCGTGCTGCTGGTATGAGGCGGCCGCACGGACGGTAATCGGTGTCGTCCGGAATCGTCCTAAAAGGTTGCGGTTGACCGTGCTGGCTGCTTCCATGGCAAGCGGGCACAGCCTATATAGCCCCGCATCAGGATAGCAGTGACCCGACGACGGGCCCGCCAGCGGGCACGAACCGGGAGGCGCAACCAGAAGGATTCGGTCCGATGACCCTGCCGCTGATGCCAAAGGCCACCGCCGTATGGTTGGTCGAGAACACGGCGCTCACGTTCCAGCAGATCGCGGATTTCTGCGGGCTGCACGAGCTTGAGGTCCAGGCGATCGCCGACGGCGAGGTGGCGGCGGGCATGCAGGGCTGGGATCCGGTCGGCAACGGCCAGTTGACGCGCGAGGAGATCGCCCGCTGCGAGGCGGACCAGTCCCTGCGCCTGAAGCTGGTCAAGGCCAACATCCCGCTGCCCCAGGCCAAGGGCAAGGGGCCGCGCTACACGCCGATCAGCCGCCGCCAGGACAAGCCGAACGCCATCGCCTGGCTGATCCGCTCCCACCCGGAGCTGTCCGACGCCCAGGTCTCCAAGCTGATCGGCACCACCAAGCCGACCATCGAGAAGATCCGCGACCGGTCCCATCCGGAAAGCCAGAACATCAAGCCGCAGCACCCGGTCACGCTCGGCCTGTGCACCCAGGTGGAGCTCGATACCGCGTTGGCCCGCGCCCACAAGGCACGGCCCGGCATGGCCGCCGCCCAGCCGCTCGACGACCTGGAGGAGGAGCCGGCGCACTGACGCCGGCCCCTCGCCGCCCCCGGCCTATCCCGCGACCGGCCTAACCTGCGACCGGCACCGTGTAGTTGAGGCCGATCCGGCCGCCGTCGGCGAAGATCGTCTGGCCGGTGATGTAGCTCGAATCCTCGCTCGCGAGGAACAGCGCCACCGCGGCGATCTCCTCCGGCTCGCCGCAGCGGCCGAGCGGGGTGCGCGACAGGATGCGCTGCCGGGCCGCTTCGTCGCTCATCAGCACCCCCAGCATGTCGGTCATGATGCTGCCCGGGCCGATCGCATTGACCCTGACCCCCTTGTCGGCCAGCGCGATCGCCATCGCGTTGGTGAGCTGGCTGACCCCGGCCTTGCTGACGACGTAGGGAATGGCGGTCGGGATCGCCAGACGGGCCGTCACCGACGACAGGTTGACGATGCTGGCGCGGCTGCCGTCGGCCGCGAACTGGAGCGCCATCCGGCGCGCCGCCGCCTGGCCGACCAGGAACGTCCCCTTGAGGTTGACCCGCAGGACGCGATCGAAATCCGCCTCCTCCAGCTCCAGGAACTCGGCCGCGTGCAGGATGCCCGCATTGTTGACCAGCACGTCGACCCGGCCGAAGCGGGCGACCGTGCCCTCGACCAGCGCCGCCGCGGAAGCCTTGTCGCCGACGTCGCAGGCGAGGAAGGCCGCATCGGGTCCGAGCCCGTCGGCCGCCGCCCGGCCCCGCTCCGCGCCAATGTCGGCCAGCATGACGCGCGCGCCCTCGGCGACGAACCGCCGGGCGATGGCCAGCCCGATTCCCTGGGCCGCCCCGGTGACGATCGCCACCTTGTCCTTGAGACGCATTTCGGTTTTCCTCCCCTTCGCCTTCCCGTACCCGAGCCGGATCGAACGCCCATGTCCTTGCCCGACGGCTACACCGACGTCCCCGCCGGCAAGATCGCCGCGATCGTCACCGCGCTGGAGATGCGGGCGCCGCCGCCGGCCCGCCCGGACCCGGTTCCGGCCCCCTGGACCCTGCGCGCGGTGCCGCGGCCGGGACTCGACTGGTATCGCGATCTCTATCGCCGCGTCGGCGAGGACTGGCTGTGGTTCTCCCGCCTGCGCATGAGCGATGCCGAGCTGTCATCGATCATCCACGACCCGGGGGTGTCCGTCTTCGCGCTGGCGGCCGAGAGCGGCGACGAAGGCCTGCTGGAACTCGACTTCCGCGAGCCCGGCACCTGCGAGCTGGCCTTCTTCGGCGTTTCCCCGCGCCAGCTCGGCACCGGGGCCGGGCGCTGGCTGATGAACCGCGCGATCGACCGGGCCTGGGCGCAGCCGATCGGGCGGTTCTGGGTCCATACCTGCACGCTCGACCATCCCGCCGCCCTGCAATTCTATGTCCGCTCCGGCTTCGTCCCATACCGGCGCCAGATCGAGGTCGCCGACGACCCGCGCCTGCTGGGCGAGGCGCCGCGCGGGTCGGCCGCGCATATCCCGATCCTCTAGCCGGCCGATCTTCTAGCCGGCCGCGTAGCCGATCGCCGCCAGCGCCGCGCGGATCTCGTCCAGGGCGGCCGGGTCGTCGATGGTGGCCGGCATCCGGTAGTCCTCGGCGTCGGCGATCGCGCGCATCGTCCCGCGCAGGATCTTGCCGGACCGGGTCTTGGGCAGGCGCTGCACGACGGTCGCCGTCTTGAAGGCGGCGACCGGGCCGATGCGGTCGCGCACCCGCTGGACGAGCTCGCGGGCGATATCCTCGGAGTTCCGGCCGGCCCCTGCCTTGAGCACCACCAGGCCGAGCGGCACCTGCCCCTTCAGCGCGTCGGCCACGCCGATGACGGCGCATTCGGCGACGTCGGGGTGCCCGGCCAGCACCTCCTCCATGGCGCCCGTCGACAGGCGGTGGCCGGCGACGTTGATGATGTCGTCGGTGCGCGACATGACGTGGACATAGCCGTCGGCATCGAGGAAGCCGGCATCGCCGGTCTGGTAGTAGCCGGGAAAGGCGGCGAGGTAGGCCTGCCGGAAGCGGTCCTCGGCATTCCACAAGGTCGGCAGGGCGCCGGGCGGCAGCGGCAGCCGGATCGCCAGGGCGCCGACGTCGCCCGCTGGCATCTCCTGTCCCTCGGCATCGAGGCAGCGCACGTCCCAGCCCGGCACGGCCACCGTGGGCGAGCCGGGCTTCACCGGCATCAGCCCGAGCCCCATGCAGTTGGCCGCGATCGGCCAGCCGGTCTCGGTCTGCCACCAATGGTCGATGACCGGCCTGCGCAGCAGGTCCTGGGCCCATTCGACGGTCGGCGGATCGGCGCGCTCGCCCGCCAGGAACAGCGCGCGGAAGCGGCTGAGGTCGTACTGCGCCAGCAGCCGGCCCTCGGGGTCCTCGCGCCTGATGGCGCGGAAGGCGGTGGGGGCGGTGAACATGACCGCGACGCCATGGTCGGCGATCACCCGCCAGAAGGCCCCGGCATCGGGCGTGCCGACCGGCTTGCCCTCGTAGAGCACGGTGGTGGCCCCGGTCAGCAGCGGCGCATAGACGATGTAGGAGTGCCCTACCACCCAGCCGACGTCGGAGGCGGTGAACATCACCTCGCCCGGCGCCACGGCATAGATGTTCTCCATGCTCCAGCGCAGCGCCACCGCGTGGCCGCCATGGTCGCGGACGATGCCCTTGGGCTGCCCGGTCGTGCCCGAAGTGTAGAGAATGTAGAGCGGATCGGTCGCCGCCACCGGCACGCAGTCGTGCGCGGTGGCCGCGGCCATCGCGTCGGCCCAGGACAGGTCGCGGCCCGCTTCGAGCGTGGCCGCCAGCATCGGCCGCTGCAGGATGATGCAGTGTCGCGGCCTGGCCGTGGCCAGCCGGATCGCCTCGTCGAGCAGCGGCTTGTAGGCGACGACCCGGTTGACCTCGATCCCGCACGAGGCGGAGACCACCACCACCGGGCGGGCATCGTCGAGCCGGGTCGCCAGCTCGGCCGCCGCGAAGCCGCCGAAGACGACCGAATGGACCGCGCCCAGACGGGCGCAGGCGAGCATGGCGACCGCCGCCTCGGGCACCATCGGCATGTAGATGACGACGCGGTCGCCCTTGGTCACGCCGAGCCGCGCCAGCGCGCCGGCGAAGCGGGCGACCTGGTCCAGCAGTTCGCGATAGGTGAAGCGTTGGACCGTGCCCGTGACCGGGCTGTCATGGATCAGCGCCGGCTGCTCGGCCCGGCCGGCCGCGACGTGGCGGTCGAGCGCATTCCAGCAGGTGTTGAGCACCCCGTCCGGGAACCAGCGGCCGGTGCCGTTCTCCTGCCGCTCCAGGATGCGGGTTGGCCGGCGGATCCAGTCGATGGCGCCCGCCGCCTCGCCCCAGAAGCCGTCCGGGTCGGCGAGCGATCGGCGATGGGCCTCGTGGTAGCGACTGGTCATGGCCCGCCCTTCCCGTCTAAATGGCGCTCTTCCCGCCGTCGCGGTCTTCCGCCGGCGGCGACAACCGGATTGTGGATCAGCCCGCCCCTGCCTGCCAAGGCACCGGCGCGCCTCCCAGGAGCGCGTGGCGATGACCATGAACCCCTACGACCTGGATCTCGGCCGGAACCCGGCCAACCATATGGCGCTCACCCCGCTCGGCTTCATCGAGCGGGCGGCCCAGGTCCATCCCGACCGCGTCGCCGTCGTCCATGGCGACCAGCGCCGCACCTGGGCCGAGACCTATGCCCGCTGCCGGCGCCTGGCCAGCGCGCTCGCCCGGCGCGGGATCGGCCGGGGCGACACCGTCGCCGTGATGGCCCCCAACATCCCACCGCTGTTCGAGGCGCATTTCGGCGTGCCGATGGCAGGCGCGGTGCTCAACGCCCTCAACGTCCGGCTGGATGCGGAGACCATCGCCTTCATCCTCGACCACGGCGAGGCGAAGGTGCTGGTGACCGACGGCGAGTTCGCGCCGACCGTCGCCCGGGCGCTGGGCATGGTATCGCGCCGGCCGATCGTCATCGACATCGCCGATCCGACCGGTCCGGACGGCGAGCGGCTGGGCGAATCCGACTACGAGACGTTCCTCGCCTCGGGCGACCCGGACTTCGCCTGGCAGCCGCCGGCCGACGAGTGGGACGCGATCGCCCTCAACTACACCTCGGGCACCACCGGCAACCCCAAGGGGGTCGTCTACCACCATCGCGGCGCGCAGCTGAACGCCATGGGCAACGTGCTGGTCTGGGGCATGCCCCGGCACCCGGTCTATCTGTGGACCCTGCCGATGTTCCACTGCAACGGCTGGTGCTTCCCGTGGACGGTGACGGCGCTGGCGGGGACCCATGTCTGCCTGCGGCGGATCGAGGCCCGGGCGATCTACGCGGCCATCGCCGACCATGGCGTCACCCACCTGTGCGGGGCGCCGATCATCATGAACATGCTGATCCACGCCGCGGACGCCGATCGCCGGCCGCTGCCGGGCACGGTCGAGCTGATGACGGCCGCCGCCCCACCGCCCGCCTCGGTGATCGAGGCGATGGAGCGCCAGGGCTTCCACATCACCCATGTCTACGGCCTGACCGAGGTCTACGGACCAGCCGTCGTGTGCGACTGGCGCGCCGAGTGGGACGACCTGCCGCAGGAGGACCGGGCCCGCCTGAAGTCGCGCCAGGGCGTCCGCTATCCGGTGCTGGACGGGCTGATGGTGGCCGACCCGCAGACTTTGCAGCCGGTACCCGACGACGGCGCCACCATGGGCGAGGTCTTCATGCGCGGGAACATCGTCATGAAGGGCTACCTGAAGAACCCGCGCGCCAACGAGGAGGCCTTCGCCGGGGGCTGGTTCCATACCGGCGACCTCGGCGTGCGGCACCCGGACGGCTATGTCGAGCTGAAGGACCGGTCCAAGGACATCATCATCTCGGGCGGCGAGAACATCTCGACGATCGAGGTCGAAGGCGTGCTCTACCGCCACCCGGCGGTGCTGGAGGCAGCCGTCGTCGCCCGGCCCGACCCCCACTGGGGCGAAACCCCGTGCGCCTTCGTCACCCTGAAGGAGGGGCACTCGGCGACCGCCGAGGAGATCATCGCCTTTGCCCGGGCCAACCTGGCCCGCTTCAAGGTGCCGAAGACCGTGGTCTTCGGCCCGCTGCCCAAGACGTCCACCGGCAAGGTCCAGAAGTTCTCGCTGCGCGAGCGCGCCACGGCGCTCGGCTGAGGCGGCCGGGCGCCTAGACGGCGGCGCCCTCCGCGACCGCCCGGGCGACCGCGGCGCGAAGCACCGGCAGGTCGAAGGGCTTGCCCAGCATCCAGGAAAACCCGGCCGCCGCGCAGTCCGCCAGCCGGGCGGCGTTGGATTCCCCCGACAGGCCGATCACGGGGACGGCACGGTTGGGCCCCGACCCGGCGCGCAGGCAGCGGACGGCGCCGGGGCCATCCAGGACCGGCAGATGCACGTCCATCAGGACGGCGGCAAAACGCTCGGCCGCCAGCGCCGCCAGCGCCGCGCCGCCGTCGCCGGCCTCGACGACCGCGTACCCCCACTGCGTCAACAGCGCCGAGACCAGGAGGCGGCTTGTCGTATCGTCCTCCACCACCAGGACCCGCCGGGCGTCCGGCGTCGGCGCAGCCATCTCGGTCTCCGGCGGCGCCCCTTGTTCCCCGGTCGCCCGGTCGGCAGGCTGCACGGCCACCGTGAACCAGAACCGCGTTCCCTCCCCCACGGCGGAGGCGACCGAGACGTCCCCGCCCAGCGCGTTCGCCAGCCGCTTGCAGATGGCCAGCCCGAGCCCGCTGCCGCCGCGGCCGCGCGGTCGCCGGCTGTCGAGCTGGCGGAAGGGCTGGAAGAGGCTGGCCGTCGCCTCCGGGGACATGCCGATGCCGGTATCCGCCACCTCGTAGCGGAGCAGCTGGCCGTCGGCGCGCGGGTCCGGCACGAGGGCGGCAGAGACGGTGACCGATCCGGAATCGGTGAACTTGACCGCGTTGGAGAGGAGATTGAGCAGGATCTGCCGCGTCTTGCCCTCGTCGCCGACCACCGATGCCGGCAGCCCCCGAGCCGGCGCGACGCGGAGACCGAGCCCCTTCTCCAGCGCCAGCGCCTGGAAGAGGGCAACCGATTCGACCGCGAGCGCGGCCGGATCGAACGCCGCGTCATAGCGCTCGATCCGGCCGAGCTCGACCTGCGAGAAATCGAGGATCTGGTCGAGCATCTCCAGCAGGGAGGCCGTGGACCGGCGCATCGCATCGAGATAGCGGCGATGCTCCGGGCCGAGCGGTGCATCGGCCAGCAGGTCCGCCATGCCGCGGATGCCGGTGAAGGGGGTGCGCAGTTCGTGGCCGACGATGGCCAGGAACTCGGTCTTCGCCCGATCGGCCGCCTCCGCCCGCTCGCGGGCCAGGCGCAGCTCCTCGGCCATGCGCTGCAGGTCGGCGTGGGCCGCCGCCAGTTCGCGCTCGCGCTCCTTCAGCAGGGTCACATCGGTGCGTAGCCCGACCCGCAGGCCGCTCGGCGTCACCGCCTGATGGACGACGATCCATCGGCCGTCGCGGAGCTGGCGCTCGATGCCGTCGCGAACGCCCTCGCGATGGCGCCGGTAGATCGCCTCGAATTCACCCTCGGCCAGATCCGCCTGGCCGGCATCGCTGCGGCCGAGCTCTCCGAAATTCCGATAATCGCCGCCTTCGACTCCGGCCCGGACGATGTCGTCGATATGGGCGCCCGGGACCATGATCGCGGCCTGGGCCGGGAACATCCGCCGCAGCGGCTCGTTCGCCAGCACCAGGCGATCGTCCGCATCGAACAGGACGAAGCCGTTATGCAGGCTCTCGATCGCCTCGACCAGGCGCATCTCGGCCTGCTTCTCCGCGGTGACGTCGGTGTGGACCACCACCCGGCCGCCATTGGCGGCGGCGCGTTCCCCGACCAGGATCCGGCGGCCGTCCTTGAGGACGAGCGTGTAGGGCGTGCCGGCGCTCTGCGACCATTCGGCCCGTCGCTGGGCGATTCGCGCGGCGGCCTCCTCCGCGAAGCGCTCGGTTGCCAGCATCGGGCCGACGGCTTCGATCAACTCCGCCATGGACCGCCCGCGCAGGGGGGCAATCGCCTCCAGGACGGGATACAGCTCGATCAGCCGCCGATTGTGGAACACCACCCGCTCGTGACGATCGTACAGAAGAAACCCGTCCCGCAGGTTCTCCACCGCGTCCCGCAACTGCCCGTCCGTCATCACCGGCAGATCCAGATGCTCCAAGCGGCCAGGGTCCTTCTCGAGCGACGGCGGGATCATGACCTATCCACCCGACAAAGCAATCTCCGGCCGGCGGCGCCAGGACGGATGCCGCATGGGTCTAACCGTAGGCAGCATCGAAGAATGCCGCCTCGAGCAGGACCATGGCCTCGAAGCGATCCGCCACCCGCCGCCGCTGGATCGCGTCCAGCAGCGCGACGGCATCGTCGAACTCGCGCGCCACGCCGGCCACGAAATCGCGAAAGCCCGGATTGGCGTGGAGCGCGATCCATTCCGCATGCTCGAAGCGCGGCGGCAAGCGGTCGGCCAGGGCGGTCGCCCAGTCGAGATAGATCCATTCCGCCGGCAGCAGGACCGACAGGATGTCAGCGTAGCCACCCTCGCCCGCCTCGCGCAGCAGGGCCAGGAAGCGTTGCGATTCCGGCCAGAGCGCCGGATCGGCCCGGTCCTCGGGCGCAACCGAGAGGGTGTCGAAGCAGCGCTGGAAATAGGTGTTCTCGTCGCTGGTGAGGATCGCGGCGAAGCCGGCGAACAGGCGCTTGCCCGCCATGGTCGGCGCCCGGGCGATCGCCAGGCCGACCAGCGAGGCCAGCGTGCCGACGAAGGCGTAGTCCTGGACGAGATAGCCGCGCAGGACGCGGTCGTCGAGCGTGCCCTGCCCCAGTTCCCGCACGAAGCGATGGGTGGTGGCGCGGCGCCAGGCGTCCTCGTGGCGGGCACGCAGGGCCGCAGCCGAGAAGGATCCGGCGGGCAAGGCTTCTGCCGTCATGTCCTTGTCCTCCATGCCTCAGAGGCGCTCGGTCGGGAACCAGCGGGCCGGTGCCGCGATCTCCTCCTGGGCGGCCACCAGGGCAAGCTCGTCGCCGCCCGTCCGTCTCGTCTGTTCCAGCACCCCATGGATGGCCGATGCCGCGAAGGCAAGCGCCACCGACGGCGCGCCGGTGCGCAGCAGCCCGGCCAGGAAGAGCGCCGCGACCAGGTCGCCCGTGCCCTTGACGCGTACGGGCAGCGTCGGATGGCGGACCAGCCATGCGCCATCGGCCGCCACCGCCATCATGCGCTGGCCGGCCCTCCATCCCCCGCCTCGCCACCCGCCTCGACGCTGGTCACGAGCACGGTCCCGCCGCGGCCCGCCCGGCGCAGCTGGTCGGCCGCGTCGCGCACCGCCGCCAGGGTCGGCAGGGGACGGCCGACCAGCCATTCCAGCTCGAACTGGTTCGGCGTCACCAGGTCGGCCTGCGGCACCAGCTGGTCGCGGAAGAGCTCCGGGATGCCGCGGGCGACGTAGACGCCCTCGGCCCGGTCGCCGACCACCGGATCGCAGCAATAGAGCGCCCCCGGCCGCGCGGCGCGGGCGGCCGCGACGGTCCGGGCGATCGCCGTGCCGATCGCGGGATCGCCGACATAGCCCGACAGGACCGCGCGGCAGCGCCCGAGCAGCCCGCGGGCGGCCAGCGTCTCCAGCATGCCCGCGACCCGCTCGGCCGGCATCGGCCCGCCGCTCCACAGCGGATGGCCGGGATGGTTGGAGCCGACCCAGGTCGGGACCGCCCAGGTTTCGAAGCCGAGGCGCTGCAGCGGGAACAGGGCGGCGGCGTTGCCGACATGCCCGGCTGCCACCCAGGACTGAATGGAAAGAATCGCCATGCGATCGCGACGGTAGCCGGGCCGGCCCGGCGCGTCACCCCGTCCGTTGGTCCCTCGCCGCCTCCGGATTGCCGCCGCCCGGGGCCGGCCCTAGGGTCCGCCGACCCGTGCCATCCTTGCCAGGGAGCCCGCCGCCCATGACCCGAGCAATGCCCCGCCCGCGCCGCAGCATCCTCTACATGCCGGCCGCCAACGCCCGCGCCCTCGAGAAGGCCCAGATCCTGGATGCCGACGGCTTCATCTTCGACCTGGAGGATGCCGTCGCCCCGGACGCCAAGGAGATGGCGCGCCGGCAGCTGGCCGACGCGCTGGCCCGGTTCGACTATCGGGGGCGGGAGCGGGTGGTGCGCGTCAATGCGCTGGGCACCCCCTGGGCCGCCGACGACCTGCGCATGGCAGCTGCCAGCGGCGCCGACGCGGTGCTGCTGCCGAAGGTCGAGAGCGCCGAGGCCCTGCGCGCGGCCGAGGCCGCACTGGTCGAGGCCGGCGCGCCGCAGAGCCAGGCACTGTGGGCGATGATGGAGACACCGCGCGCCTTCCTGCGGGCCGACGCGATCGCCGGGGCGACGCCGCGCCTGGCTTGCCTGGCCATGGGTACGTCCGACCTGGCGCAGGAGTTGCGGGCGCTGCACACGCCCGACCGCATCGCCTTGCTGCCGAGCCTCGGCCTCGGCCTGCTGGCGGCGCGCGCCCATGGGCTGGCCGCCCTGGACGGGGTCCATCTCGACCTGGCCGACGATGCCGGGTTCGAGGCGTCCTGCCGCCAGGCGCTGGTGCTGGGCTTCGACGGCAAGACCCTGATCCACCCGCGGACCATCGCCATGGCCAACGCCGTCTTCGCCCCGTCGGCCGAGCGCATCGCCTGGGCCGAGCGGGTGACCGCCGTCCATGCCGAGGCGGAAGCCGCCGGCCGGGGCATCGTGCTGCTCGACGGCAAGCTGATCGAGAACCTGCATGTGGCCGAGGCGCGACGCCTATTGTCGCTGGCCCGCGCGATCGGCCGATCGGCGCCGTCGTCGCGTTGACTCGGCCGGAATCGCGGTCTATGGAAATTCCCTGCGCGGGTCTCGCGCACCTGCCGTCTCCCACGAGGCCACCCGCATGGCAACCGAACGCGCGACCGGTCCTTCGCGACCGATGTCGCCGCATCTACAGATCTATCGCCCGCAGCTCACCTCGGTGCTGTCGATCCTGCATCGCGCCACCGGCGTGGCGCTCACCGTCGGCACCCTCGTGCTGGTCTGGTGGCTGGTCGCCGCCGCCGCCGGCCCCGGTCCGTTCGCCGCCGCGCGGGGCTTCATCGGCTCCTGGTTCGGCCTGCTGATCCTCTTCGGCTGGACGTTCGCGCTCTTCTTCCATCTGTGCAACGGCATCCGCCATCTCTTCTGGGACGCCGGCCTCGGCTTCGAGCTGAAGACCGTCTATGCCAGCGGCTGGGCCGTGGTTGCGGCGTCCGGCGGACTGACGGTCCTCGCCTGGATCGTCGGCCTCTTCGCCCGCGGGAGCTGAACCGATGAAGATGCGTTCCAGCCTCGGCCGCGTCCGCGGCCTCGGCTCGGCCAAGGACGGCGTCGGCCACTGGTGGCTGCAGCGGCTGACGGCCGTCGCCCTGGTCCCGCTCGTCCTGTGGTTCGCGGCCTCGATCGTCTGCCAGGCCGGCGGCGACCATGCGGCGGTGACGGCCTGGCTCGCCTCGCCCTTCCCGGCGATCACCATGATCCTGCTGTCGATCGCGACCTTCTACCATGCGGCGCTGGGCCTGCAGGTCGTGATCGAGGATTATGTGAACCATGAGGGCCTGCGGCTCGTAGCCATTGCGGCGATGAAGCTCGCCTGCTTCGCGCTTGGCGTCGCAGCCGTCTTCGCCATCCTCAAGATCGCGCTCTAGGGGGGCGATGGACATGGCTACCGCCTACAAGATCATCGACCACGCCTACGACGTCGTCGTCGTCGGCGCCGGCGGCGCCGGCCTGCGCGCCACGCTGGGCATGGGCATGGCCGGCCTGAAGACCGCCTGCGTCACCAAGGTCTTCCCGACCCGCAGCCACACCGTGGCGGCCCAGGGCGGCATCGGCGCCGCACTCGGCAACATGGGCCCGGACGACTGGCGCTGGCACATGTTCGACACCGTCAAGGGATCGGACTGGCTGGGCGACCAGGACGCGATCGAATACATGTGCCGCAGCGCCATCCCGGCCGTGGTCGAGCTGGAGCATTTCGGCGTGCCCTTCTCGCGCACCGAGGAAGGCAAGATCTACCAGCGGCCCTTCGGCGGCCACACGACGGAATATGGCGACGGGCCGATGGCCAAGCGCGCCTGCGCGGCGGCCGACCGCACCGGCCACGCCATCCTGCACACGCTCTACCAGCAGTGCCTGAAGCACAAGGCGGAGTTCTTCGTCGAATATTTCGCCCTCGACCTGATCATGGACGAGGACGGCGTGTGCCGCGGCATCATGGCGTGGAACCTGGACGACGGGACCATCCATCGCTTCCGCGCCCACATGGTGGTGCTGGCGACCGGCGGCTACGGCCGCGCCTACTTCTCCTGCACGTCGGCCCACACCTGCACCGGTGACGGCAACGCCATGGTGCTGCGCGCCGGTCTGCCGCTGCAGGACATGGAGTTCGTGCAGTTCCACCCGACCGGCATCTACAGCGCCGGCTGCCTGATCACCGAGGGCGCCCGCGGCGAGGGCGGCTACCTGACCAACTCCGCCGGCGAGCGCTTCATGGAGCGCTACGCACCGCACGCCAAGGACCTGGCCAGCCGCGACGTCGTCAGCCGGGCCATGACCATCGAGGTCCGCGAGGGCCGCGGGGTCGGCAAGGAGAACGACCATATCCTGCTCCACCTGGAGCATCTCGACCCCTCGGTCCTGCACGAGCGGCTGCCCGGCATCTCCGAGACGGCGAAGGTCTTCGCCGGCGTCGAGGTGACCAAGGAGCCGATCCCGGTGCTGCCGACCGTGCACTACAACATGGGCGGCATCCCGACCAACTACCACGCCGAGGTGCTGCGGCCGACCAAGGGCAACCTGGACGCGGTCTGCCCGGGCCTGATGGCGATCGGCGAGGCTGCCTGCGTGTCCGTCCACGGCGCCAACCGGCTCGGCACCAACTCGCTGATCGACCTGGTCGTGTTCGGCCGCGCCGCCGCCCATCGCGCGGCCGAACTGATCCGCCCCGGCACCCCGCACAAGCCCCTGTCGGCCAATGCCGGGGAGGAGGCGCTGGGCCGCCTCGACCACATCCGCAACGCCCGCGGCGGCAGCCCGACCAGCCGCATCCGCCTCAAGATGCAGCGGACCATGCAGAACAACTGCGCCGTCTTCCGCTCCGGCGAGGTGCTGGAAGAGGGCTGCCGGCTGATCGACGAGGTGAACAGCCAGCTGGGCGACCTGTCGGTCAGCGACCGTTCGATGATCTGGAACAGCGATCTGGTCGAGGCGCTGGAGCTGGACAACCTGGTGTCGCAGTCGCTGGCGACCCTCTATTCCGGTGCCGCCCGGACCGAGAGCCGCGGCGCCCATGCGCGCGAGGACTATCCCGACCGCGACGACCAGAACTGGATGAAGCACTCGCTGGCCTGGGTCGACGGCAAGGGACGGGTCACGCTCGATTATCGCGACGTGCACATGTACACGCTCTCCAACGAGGTGTCCGTGTTCCCGCCCAAGAAGCGCGTCTACTGAGAGGCCGTTGACGATGGCTCAGCTTACGCTGCCCGCGAACTCCAAGGTGGGGGTCGGCAAGACCTTTCCCGCGCCCGCGGGCGCCAAGGATGTGCGCGCCTTCAAGATCTATCGCTGGAATGCCGAGGACGGGCAGAACCCCCGCGTCGACACCTACGAGATCGATCTCGCCGACTGCGGGCCGATGGTCCTGGACGCGCTGATCAAGATCAAGAACGAGATCGATTCGACGCTGACCTTCCGCCGCTCCTGCCGCGAGGGCATCTGCGGGTCGTGCTCGATGAACATCGACGGGACCAACACGCTGGCCTGCCTCAAGGGCATCGACGAGGTGAAGGGCGACGTGAAGATCTATCCGCTGCCGCACCTGCCGGTGGTCAAGGATCTCGTCCCCGACCTGACCCAGCCCTATGCCCAGTACGCGTCGGTGGAGCCCTGGCTGCAGACCGAATCGCTGCCGCCGCCCGACAAGGAACGGCTGCAGAGCGTCGAGGAGCGCAGCAAGGTCGACGGGCTGTGGGAATGCATCCTGTGCTTCTGCTGCTCCACCAGCTGCCCCAGCTACTGGTGGAACGGCGATCGCTACCTGGGCCCCGCCATCCTGCTGCAGGCCTATCGCTGGATCGCCGACAGCCGCGACGAGCACACGGGCGAGCGCCTCGACGCGCTGGAGGACCCGTTCCGCCTCTATCGCTGCCACACCATCATGAACTGCACCAAGACCTGCCCCAAGGGCCTCAACCCGGCCAAGGCGATCGCCGAGATCAAGAAGCTGATGATCGAGCGGCGCTGACCGGCACCCGCCTCGCGAACGGCGCGACTGGCGATCCAGTCGCGCCGTTTCCGTTTCCGGATGCTATTCCTTGCCGTCCGGCACGAACATGTAGCCGGTGCCGCGCACCGTCTTGATGACCTGGGGCTTGGCCGGGTCGGCCTCGATCTTGCGCCGCAGCCGGGTGATGCGCACGTCGATGCTGCGGTCGAACGGGTCCCAGTCGCGATTGTGGGCAAGGTCCAGCAGCCGGTCGCGCGACAGCACCTGGCGCGGATGCCGGGCGAAGGTGCGCAGCAGGTCGAATTCCATGGCGGTGATCGCCAGCTCGCTGCCGTCGGCCGCGAACAGGCGCTGCCCCGCCAGGTCGAGCCGGCACGCGCCGAAGGCGACATGGCCCGCCGGCTCCGCCTTCTCGGCAGGTGCGGCCGAGCGGGCCTGGAGGCGGCGCAGGACGCTGCGCACGCGTGCCAGCAGCTCGCGCAGGTCGAACGGCTTGGGCACGTAGTCGTCGGCCCCCATCTCCAGCCCGACGACGCGGTCGATCGATTCGCCCGCCGCCGTCACCAGGATGATGCCGACCCGCGTCTCCTGCCGGAGGTAGCGGGTCAGCGACAGGCCGTCCTCGCCCGGCATGTTGAGGTCGAGCAGGACGAGGTCGACCGCCCCGGCGGCGATGGCCCGGCGCAGATCGGAACCGCCCGACGCCGTGGTCACGGCGAAGCCCTGCATCCCCAGATATTCCTCGAGAGTCTCGCGAATCTCCGGCTCGTCGTCGACCACGACGATATGGGCGCGGTCGGCCATCGGCCCGTCCCCGATCAAAGAAACAAATGAAACATCGATCGACACACCATTAACGAAAAACGCCGTTCCGAGAAATCTCCGCGAAACGCGCCGGACATAATTTCCGCACCATTCGATGACGGCCGGGGCGATCTCCGGCCAAATGCGGAGTTGAGTATCATGGCCAGTGCAGCGGCAGGCGGCCGGCAGGCCCCGAACCTTCGGTCCGGCTTGCGGGTGGTGACCCGCGAGTCCGACGCCACCCTCGATGCCGGGCTGGTGGCCCGGGTCGCGGCCGGCGACCGCCAGGCCCTGCGCCGCATCCATGATCGATTCCACCGCCCGCTGATCGGCTACCTGCTGCGCTTCGTGCGCGACCACGCCGTGGCCGAGGAGCTCGCGGCCGAGGTGCTGGTCGGCGTCTGGCGGCAGGCGGCCGGCTACCAGGGCCGCTCGTCGCTGGAGACCTGGGTCTTCGGCATCGCCCACAACAAGGCGGTGAGCTGGCTGCGCAAGCGGCGCGAGGAGGCGATGCCGGACGGTGCCGCCGAGGCCCTGGTCGACGAGCGCGCCGACCCCGAGGCGGAGGCCGACAGCGCCAGCATCACCGGCATGATGGCGCGGCTGATCGGCCGGCTCTCGGCCGAGCAGCAGGCGGCATTGCAGCTCACCTACTACCAGGACCTGCCGCTGGAGCAGGTGGCGGAAGCCATGGGCTGCCCGGTCAACACGGTGAAGACCCGGATCTATTATGCCCGGCAGCACCTGAAGCGGATGCTGGCCGACGAGGGCATCCGCGCCCTGGCAGCCTGAGGCCGGCGGCGGGGCTGGCCAGCGGGCCCGATCTGGACAATCTTCCCCCGGGAACCGAAACCTCGGGGGAAGCACCGGTGACAGCCAAGAAGATCATCAACGACCCGCTCCATGTGGTGCGCGAGATGCTGGAAGGCATCGTCGCGACGACCCCGGGCCTGGCCCTGGTCGAAGGCTACAACGTCGTCGTGCGCCGCGACGCAACCGGCGGCGGCAACAGGGAGGTGGCGCTGATCGCCGGCGGCGGCAGCGGCCACGAGCCCGCCCATGCCGGCTATGTCGGCCGCGGCATGCTGCATGCCGCGGTGGCCGGCGACGTCTTCGCGTCGCCTTCGACCGACGCCGTGCTGGCGGCGATCCGCGCCGTCACCGGCCCGGCCGGCGCGCTGCTGATCGTCAAGAACTACACCGGCGACCGGCTCAACTTCGGGCTGGCGGCGGCGATCGCGCGCAGCGAGGGCCTGTCGGTCGACATGGTGCTGGTGGCCGACGACGTGGCCATTCCGGACAACGGCGACACGGCCGGGCGGCGCGGCATCGCCGGCACGGTCCTGATCCACAAGGTCGCCGGCGCCGCCGCCGCGGCGGGCGCCGGCCTGGCCGCAGTCAAGGCCGAGGTGGAGGCGGCGATGGCCGCGCTCGGCACCATGGGGGTCGCGCTGTCGCCCTGCGTCCTGCCGGGCGCCGCCGCCCCCAACTTCACGCTTGGCACCGACGAGATCGAACTCGGCCTCGGCATCCATGGCGAGGCCGGCATCCGTCGCGTGCCGCTGGCGCCCGCCGACCGGCTGGTCGACACGCTGCTGGACACCATCATTGCCGACCGCGGCCTGTCGGCCGGCGACCGGGTGGCGCTGCTGGTCAACGACCTCGGCAGCACCACGCCCATGGAACTGGCGATCGCCGCGCGCCGCGCCGCCGCCGCCCTGGCGGAGCGCGGCCTGGTGCTGGAGCGCACCTATGCCGGGCGCTTCCTGTCCGCGCTCGACATGGCCGGGCTGTCCCTGTCGCTCCTCGCCGTCGACGATGCCCGGCTGGCCCGGCTGGATGCACCGGCCGCGGTGGCGGCCTGGCCGGTGACCGCCGCGGAGCGACCGGCGACCGGCCGGATCGCCGTCGACGCACCGGCCGCGCCGGCCGGCGACCGGGCGGAAGATGCCGACCTGGCGCTGGCCGAGGCAGTGGCGGCGGTGTGCGAGGCCCTGGTCCGGCATGAGGCCGAGCTGACCGAGCTCGACCGCCAGGTCGGGGACGGGGACCTCGGCAGCAGCCTCGCACGCGGCGCGCTGTCGCTCCAGGCGACCTTGGCCAGCGTCGGCACCGGCGACAGGGCAGCATTGGCGTCGGCGATGGCCGCCGCCTGGCGGCGGGACGTCGGCGGCACGTCCGGCCCCCTCTATTCGGTCTTCCTGCTGGAGGCGGGACAGCGCCTGGAGGATGGCTGGCATGTGGCCTTCCTGGCCGGCTGCGCCGCGATGACGGCGCTGGGCGGGGCCAGCAGGGGCGACCGGACCATGCTCGACGCGCTGTGGCCGGCGGCCGAGACGCTGCACGCTCGGCTCGCCGACGGGCATGCCCCCGCGGACGCCTGGCGGGCGGCCGTGGAAGCGGCGGCAGCGGGCGCCGAGGCGACGCGTCACATCCGCGCCCGGCGCGGCCGGTCGAGCTACCTGGGCGATCGGGTGATCGGCACGCCCGACCCGGGCGCCGTCGCCGCCGTCCGCTGGATGGAAGCCCTGGTGCCGCGGATCGCGGACCGCTGAAGGCTCTCCCCGGGCCGGTCGGATCGGCCCGGGAATCGCCCGATGCTTGCCTTGCTCTGGCGAACGTATCCATTGACGATTTGCGCCAGATCAATGATGAGGAGCCCGATAAGCCCTATATTTACTATCACAATATTGTGAAACACTTGGCGGCAAGGGCGAAGGCGGACAGATGGAGAAGGCGAACGTCGTCGCGACGCTCGGGCAGCCGAAGCTGCTTCTGCCGGCCCGGATCAATGCCGCGCTCGCGGCCAACGACCGCCTGAAGTTCGCGCTGACCCTGCTCCAGGCCGCGGCGGCCCACGGCGCGGACGGGACGGTCCCGCTCGTCGACCTGCGCCGCGACTATGCGGCCGCCCGCATCGACGCGCCCTGGATGCTGGAGATGCAGGGCGCGGCCTGGTCGGAAGGCGGGAGACTGCATCTGGCGGACCTGCCGCGGCTGGGCGGGCGCATCAGCGAGGACATCCGGACGATGGCCCGGCCGCTGCAGGACAGTGGGGACGCCGCGCACCAGCCGCTGCTGGCGCGGGTCGATCGCTGGGTCGGCTGGCTGGACCAGCTGAATGCCGGCACGCTCGACGAGGCGCAGATGACCGCGCTGACGGGAGGCCGGAGAGGCGGGGACGACACGCTCCACATCCTGGTGATGGATCTGCACAAGCGCCTGAACCGGCTGGCGGCCGGCATGTCCGAGGACACGGTGGAGGGCGCGCAGGTCTGGCAGATCGAAGCCGCCGACCGCCCGCGCATCGCTGCCTTCATGCGCGGGCTGAACCGCACCAGGGGATTGAAGTTCGACCACCCCGGCCTCGACACGGCGGCAACGCGCGACGGCCGGCGCTTGCTGATCCAGAACGACATCGGCACCAACGATGTGCATGTGCTGGTCATCCAGGTGGAGGATCTTGCGATCACGCTCACCTATTCCGACCTGCACGAGAGTCGCTTCGCCTTCTTCCGGGACCTCCTGTCGGAGATCGGCGCGCAATGGTCGAGCGCCGGCGCCCGGCGCAGCGCCGGCCTGAACGCCGACGCCGAGTATGTCGTCGGCACGGCACGGTTCGACTGCACCGACCTCGCGGGGCTGGATGGCGCCCTGGAGGGCATCGGCGCGCGCATCGTCTTCCTGATCGACTGGAACCGGGCGCGCAGGCGGCTTAACCGGCTGGTGGACAAACCCGTCGCGGTCGCCGTCCTGAACGGCGCGGCGCGGCGCGAGGTCGGCCACATGGGCTGGCTCCTGGCCGGCGCCGAACAGCTGGTCTTCGACGCGATGGAGGCCCTGTCGCCGGACCATTTCCGCATCGGCGACCGGCTGGACGGCGTGCTGGGCGCGGTCGAGGCGCAGGAGTTCCTGACGGAAGCCCTGGCCTTGTCGTCCCACGCGATGCTGGCGGGCCGGACCACGTCCCTCGTCGCCGACCAGATCCGCCTGCTGCTGGCGCGCCATGCCGGCCGTCACCGGGACGAGTTCGCGCTCCTGGGCGAGCACGCCGCCTTCTGCCACGCCCTGGCCGAGGGCATACGCGACGCGCTGGCCTATGGCCACGAGACCGAGTTCGAGGCCGCGCGGCGCCTCGCCACGCGCGCGAAGGCATGGGAACGCAAGGCCGATCATCTGGTCATGCGGCTGCGCGAGCAGGCGGCGCGCAACGCCCGCTGGCTGCCCTTCCTGCGGCTGATCGAATGCGCCGACGATGCCGCGGATGCGCTGGAGGAGGCGGCCTTCGTCCTGTCGCTGATCGCCGACGACCATCACGCGGGCTGGAACGACGCGTTGCGCGCCGCGCTTCGCCGCCTGGCCGACGAGGTGCTCAAGGCCGCCGAGGACCATGTGAGGGCGCTCGCCATCGCGCGCACGCTCAACGAAGCAAGCCTGGCCGAAGACCAGGACGAGTTCCTGGCCGCCTGCTGGCGGGTGGTCAACGCCGAAGAGCTGTGCGATGCCCTTACCCGCGAGGTGCGGCGCCTGTTCGTGCGGCATGTCACGGACGCGGGCACGCTCAGTCTCGGCAACGACTTCGCGGCCGCGCTGGAGGCGTCCACGGACGCGCTGCTGCATACGGGCTACGCGATGCGCGGCCTCGTCTTCACCCGGGTGGGCGCGAACCACGAGGAGAAGCGGACGTGAACGCGATGCCGCCCGCCGACGCGCGGATGCAGATCCACTCGATCGCCGCCGGCCAGCCGTTGGATGCGGCAGCCTCGCCGGACGCGATGGGCTTCAAGGCCTACAATCTCGCCCGGCTGGCAGCACTCGGGCTGAACGTGCCGCCGGCCTTCGTGCTGGGCACGGGCTTCTGTGCCCATCCGGAAGCGGTGACCCCGGCGCTCTGGCGCGCCGCGCTGGATCGGCTCGAGGCGGCGACCGGGCTCCGCCTCGGCGACCCGCGCCGGCCGCTCCTGCTGTCCGTACGATCCGGAGCGCCGGTGTCGATGCCGGGAATGATGGAGACGCTGCTCAATATCGGGCTGAGCGAGACGACGCTGCCGGGGCTGATCCGATCGACCGGCAATCCCCGCCTGGCCTGGGACGCCTATCGCCGCCTCATTGCGGGCTATGGCGAGGTGGTGGCAGGGGTGGATGCCGCGGCTTTCGAGGCCGATCTCGATGCCGTGCGGCAGGGGGAGGACGAGCGGGAACTGGATTTCGCCGCTCTTCGCGAACTCGCGCGCCGGCATCTGGAGACCTATCGGCGACTGGCGGGATCGTCGTTCCCGCAGGATGCCGGCCTGCAGCTGCAGGCGGCGGTCGCGGCCGTGTTCCGATCCTGGTCGAGCGCCAGGGCGGAGGCCTATCGCGACATGCGCGGGCTGAGCCATGACGTGGGCACGTCGGTCACGGTGCAGCGCATGGTATTCGGCAATGCCGGCGGGCTTTCCGGCGCTGGCGTCGGCTTCACGCGCAACCCCAGCGACGGCAGCCCGGCGCCGTGGGTCGACTTCCTGTTCAACGCCCAGGGCGAGGACGTGGTCAGCGGACGGCGCAGCGCCGGCGACCACGGCCGGCTGTCGGCCATTGCCCCGGGCATCTGGGACGAGCTGGTCGCAGCGGCGAAGGCGATCGAGCGCCATTTCGGCGACATGCAGGATTTCGAGTTCACCGTCGAGAATGGCGCGCTCTTCCTGCTGCAGACCCGGGAGGGCAAGCGCACGCCGCAGGCGGCGGCCCGCATCGCCCTCGACATGGCCGACGAGGGACTGATCACCCGCGATGCCGCCCGCGCCCGGACCGCGGACCTCGATGCCGCCGCGCTCACCGTTCGCGTCGTCCTGGCCGAGGACGGCACGGCGCCGATGCCGCTCGGCCACGCCGCAACCGCCTCCAGCGGGGTCGCCTGCGGGGCGGTCGCCCTCGACGAGGCGCAGGTCGCGGCGATCGCCGCGGAAGGCAGGCCGGCGATCCTCGTGCGGCAGAACGCCGAGACGCAGGACGTCGCACTGCTCGACCGCGTGGACGGCCTGCTCACCCGGCATGGCGCGCGCACCTCCCATGCCGCCGTCGTGGCGCGGCAGCTAGGCAAGGTCTGCCTCGTCGGCTGCGAAACGCTGCGCATCGATGCGGCGCAGGGCCGGATCGGGTTCGGCGATCGATGGCTCGATCCCGGCGCGGTGGTCACCCTTGATGGAAACGCCGGCACGATCCATGCGGGCGCGCTGCGCACCGTCGAGCAGGTCCCCGAAGAACTGGTGCGCCGGATCGACCGGCTGCATGGGCGGCCGGGATGAAGCCGGGGCGCCCGTGCGGGAGCCCGGCATCGCCCACAGTCGTCATGGCATGACGACCGGCTAGACCGGTCGGCCCAGGAGGCGGCGGACGAAGGCGACCACCTCGGGCGGGTCGAACGGCTTCTCCAGGACCTCGCAGCCGGCCTCGATCAGGAAGTCGGCCGCCGCCGCCCCCAGCGAATCGCCGGTCATGAAGGCGATCGGCATCGACGGCCGGCCCGAGCGCGCAACCGCCCGCCACAGCTCGCGGCCATCGATGTCCGGCATGCGGATGTCGCTCAGGACCAGGTCGAAATGCAGGCGGGCCAGAAGGTCGAGCGCGGCCCGGCCGGATTCGACGACCGTGACACGGAAGCCGGCGGCATCCAGGATCTCGCCCAGCATCGCCGCGATGTCGGGCTCGTCGTCGACCACCAGGATATGCCGCCCGATCCCCTCGGCCTCGACCCGCGACGGGGCCGACGCCTCGTCCTCGCCCTCCCCGAGCGGCAGCTCGACGACGAACGCCGCCCCGCCGCCCGGCGCCTCCTCGACCCAGATCGCCCCGTCATGGCCGCCGACGATGCCGTGGCAGACCGACAGGCCGACGCCGGTACCGACACCGGCCGGCTTGGTGGTGAAGAACGGGTCGAAGATGCGGCGGCGGAGGTGCGGGTCGACCCCGGTGCCATTGTCCGCCACCGTCAGGCGCACCCGCCCGCCCCCCGGCAGGAGCTGGGCCGCGACCGACAGCCGGCGCGGTGCCGGCACCTCCATCAGGGCCTGCTGGGCATTGAGCAGCAGGTTCATCACCACCTGTCCCAGCTGGTCCTCGTCCGCCCACAGCAGCGGCAGGTCGGACGGCACGTCGATCGCCACCTCCACGCCCGAGGTGCGCAGCGGATAGGCCACGATATCCAGCGCCGCCTGAACGATGCGCGACAGGTCCACCCGGCGGCGCTCCGGCGGGCGCTGCCGGGCCATGGCGAGGAAGGTCTTGACGATCCGGGCGCAGCGGTCGGCGGCGGCGCGGATCTTCACGGCGCGGGCCCGCGCGCGCTCGTCCTTGGCGGTTTCCTCCATGAGGAAGGACTGCCCGACCACCACCGACAGGGGGTTGTTCAGCTCGTGCGCGACCCCGGCCAGGAGGGATCCGAGTGCCGCCAGCTTCTCGCTCTGGATCAGCGCCTCGCGCTGGCGCTGGATCTCGGCCGCGGCCCGGCGCTTCTCGGTGACGTCGCGGAAGATCAGCTGCAGGCGGTCGCGCCCGCCGGCCGCGACCTTGGTGCCGGTCGTCTCGACGACGAAGCGGCTGCCGTCGAGGCGCAGCATCTCGCGCTCGCGATAGGGGGCCGGCTGGCCGGAATCCCGCACCACCCGCGCCCGCAACCGGGCGATCGAGTGATATTCGGGCGGCACGAACTCGTAGATGTCGCGGCCGACCAGGTCCTGCTCGCTGCCGGCCCCCATCATCCGCACCGCGGCGGCGTTCGCCGACATGATGATCTGGTTCTCGGTGATCATGATGCCGTCGGGGGCGGCTTCGAACAGGCGGCGATAGGTCTCCTCGGAATCCTGGCGGGCCGCCTCGCTGCGGGCCCGGTTGATGGCGACTCCGACCAGGCTGGCGACGGCGCGCAGCGCCTCGACCTCGATCGGGTGCCAGATGCGGTCGGTGCGGCAGTCGTCCAGCCCGACGGTGCCCCACACCTGGCGGCCGATCATCACCGGCATCCGCAGGAGCGAGCGGACGCCGATCGCCTCCAGGAAGGCGCGCTTGCCGGGATCGAGATCGCGGGTCAGCGCCTGTTCGGTCTCACCCCGCTCGCGCCGGTCCCACCAGTCGGCAAACGCCGCGTGGCGGGCCGCGTCCATGTCGGTCGGCATCGGCAACGGCGGGGCCGGTGTGCCGGGCGCGTTCCAGACGACGAGGTCGGCCAGCCGCCGCCCGTCGCCCGGCTGCTGCCGGATCTCGGTCAGGATGACCCGGCTTGCCCCCAGCACCTCGCCCGCGCGGGCCAGCAGCAGGCGGGTCTGTTCGAGCCAGCTCTCGCCCGACAGGATGCGGGCGGCGGCTTCCGCCACCGCCTCCAGGATCGCCTGGTGGCGCTCGGCATCCTGTTCCGCCTGGCGCTGGGCGGTGACGTCGGTGAAGGTGGTGATGAAGCCGCCGTTGCGGGCGAAGTTGTGCCGCACGAACAGCAGCGTGCCGTCCGGACGGCGGCGCTCGTAGCTGTCGGGCCGGGACGAGGCCAGCCATTCGGAGTGGGTGCGGAACACCTCCTCGAAGGGGAGGTCGCCGAACTCGCCGTTGGCCGCCTGGGTGCGTACCAGGTCGACCATCGCCACCCCCCGCCGCTTCAGCTCGTCGGGCAGCCCGGCCAGCTCGAAGGCCCGGTCGTTCCAGGCGATCAGCCGGTGCTCGCCGTCGAAGGCGAGGATCCCGTCGCTCATGTTCTCGAGCGTCGTCTGCAGCACCTGCGAGCGCTCCGCCGCCCGCGCCTCGCGGCGCTTCAGGTCGGTCACGTCGATGCGCACCGAGACGAGGCCGCCGCCGGGCATCGTCCGGTCGACCAGGCGGATCCAGCGCCCGTCGACCCGCTCGATCTCGAAGGGCGGCAGATTCTGCCGCCGCTCGTGCCGCCGCCGCTCGATATAGGCCTCCACCTCCTCGGGCGGCATCTGCAGCTGCGGGGCGTTGAGGCGGGCCCGGGCATGGGCGGCGAACTCGACCCCGGGATAGGTCAGGTCGTTGAAGTCCCGGTAGAGGTCGCGGTAGCGGCGGTTGAAGAGCACCAGCCGGTCCTGCGCGTCCCAGACCGCGAACCCTTCCTCCAGCGCCTCGACCGCGTCCGACAGGACCGGCAGGGTGGCGGAGCCGCGCGGCCAGATCTCGATCCGCCGGCCGTCGGCCAGGTCGAGCCGCTCGACATCGCCCTGCAGCGGGCGGCCGTCGGCCATCAGCGCGGCATAGGACCGGTTGACGGCACCGGGGCTGCCGTCGGCGGCGACCATGCGGGCGGGCGCCGCGAACAGGTCGAGCAGCCCGACCAGGGTCGCGTCCGCGTCGCTCGCGCATTCCTCCGGCCGGCTGGATCGGATGGGGTCGCTCATGGCATCGTCTGGAAGAGGGGGTGTCGGCAAGCTCTAGCACGGACCCGTCGGCGCCTCCACCCACCCCACCGCCCGCCCCACCCGCAAGGACATCCCATGGCCGAACTGCGTGAAATCACGAGCGGACTGCGCTTTCCCGAAGGCCCGGTGGCGATGCCGGACGGCTCGGTGCTGCTGGTCGAGATCGCGGCCGGGCGGCTGACCCGGGTCGCCGCGGACGGCACCAGGTCGACCGTGTCGCAGATCGGCGCCGGGCCCAACGGCGCCGCCATCGGCCCCGACGGGCAGTGCTGGATCTGCAACAATGGCGGCTTCAAGTGGCATGACGAGCCGGGCATGCTGCGCCCCGTGCTGCAGGCAGACGACTATTCCGGCGGCCGCATCGAGCGCGTGGACCTAGCGACGGGCGCGGTCACCCGCGTCTACGACACGGTCAATGGAGACCAGGCGGGCGGGTTCGGCCTGCGCGGGCCCAACGACCTCGTCTTCGACGCCCATGGCGGGGTGTGGTTCACCGACCTCGGCAAGGCGCGCGCACGCGACATGGACCGCGGCGCGGTCTGCTACGCCCGGGCCGACGGCAGCGGCATCCGCGAGGTCATCCAGCCGATGGTGACGCCGAACGGCATCGGCCTGTCGCCCGACGGGCGGACGCTCTACGTGGCGGAGACCGAGCCGGGCCGCCTCTGGGCCTTCGACATCACCGCGCCGGGCGAGATCCTGAAGCACCCCTGGCCCTCGCCCCATGGCGGACGCCTGGTGGTCGGGCTCGACGGCTACCAGCGCTTCGATTCGCTGGCGGTGCAGGCCGATGGCGCCATCTGCGTCGCCACCCTGATGTCGGGTCGCATCACCATCGTCGACCCCGACGGCGGCAACCTGCGCTTCGTCGAGATGCCGGAGCCCTACCCGACCAACATCTGCTTCGGCGGGCCCGACCGGAAGACCGCCTACATCACCCTGTCGATGACCGGCCGGCTGGTGGCGATGGACTGGCCGGTGCCGGGTGCCGCGCTGAACTATCTCGACCGGCAGCCCTGACGCCGGTCAGGCGAGCCCGCCCGCCTCTTCGATGAAGGAAACGATCTCGGGCACGCCCTGGCCGGCCTTGAGGTTGGAGAAGAGGAAGGGCCGCGGCCCGCGCATGCGGCGCGCGTCGCGGTCCATCACCTCCAGGCTGGCGCCGACCAGCGGCGCCAGGTCGGTCTTGTTGATCACCAGCAGGTCCGAGCGGGTGATGCCGGGCCCGCCCTTGCGCGGGATCTTGTCGCCGGCCGAGACGTCGATGACGTAGAGGGTGATGTCGGCCAGCTCGGGGCTGAAGGTCGCGGCCAGGTTGTCGCCGCCCGATTCGATGAAGACGAGGTCGAGGTCGACGAAGCGCCGGGTGATCTCCTCCACCGCCGCCAGGTTGATCGAGGCATCCTCGCGGATGGCGGTGTGCGGGCAGCCGCCCGTCTCCACCCCGACGATGCGGTCGGCCGACAAGGCGCCCGAGCGGGTCAGGAACTCCGCATCCTCCTTGGTGTAGATGTCGTTGGTGACGACCGCCAGGTTCCAGCGGTCGCGCATCGCCTTGCACAGGCGGTCGACGAGGGCGGTCTTGCCGGACCCGACCGGGCCCCCGACACCGACGCGCAGCGGTCCGTTGCTCATGAGCGGAAAAGCCTCGTGTATTGGGTCTCGTGGCGCATCGACGCCCAGTCGACCATGGGCGCCGCCGTTCCGACGTCGTCGAGCGGGGCGGCCAGCGCGCGCTCCGTCGTCCGCGCCACCACCGGCATCAGGTGGGCGATGGCGCGCTGCCCGTCGGTCTGGCCGAGCGGCACGAGCCGCACCCCGGCCGAGACCAGCGTCGCGGCGAGCGCCCCCAGCATCGCCGCCAGCGCCGCCGGCAGCGGCACCGCGCCCGCGGCCGCCGCCGCCTGGGCGACCGGCAGCGGCACCGGCCGTCCGGCCCGCAGTTGGGCCAGCCGGTCCAGCGCCGGCGCCGGCCAGGCCGCGCGGGTGATCGAGAGAAAGGCCGCCCCCTGCTGGGTGCTTTCCAGCGCCAGCTCGGCCGTGGCCCGCAAGGCCGTAGCCAGGTCTGCGACGGCGTCCAGCGCCGTCCAGTCGCCGGCCGCCGTCGCCCGGTAGGCATGGGCGAACAGCACGGCGTCGGACCAGCCGGCGCCCTGCTCCAGGATGTGGCCGACCCAGGCCTCCAGCGCCGCGCGGTCCGGCACCAGCCCGTCCTCCGCCGCCCATTCCAGCCCGTGGCTGTAGCTGAAGGCCCCGGTCGGGTAGGCGGGCGAGGTCCAGGCGATCAGCCGGTAGAGGGCCGCCGCGTCGCCGTCAGCGATGGGGTGCGGCATGGGCGTGCGGATGGGAATGGTCGTGATCATGGTCGTGGCCATGCCCATGATCGTGTCCATGATCTTGCCCCGGGCCATGGGCGTGGGGATGAGCCGGGTCGTGGTTGTGCTGGCCGTAGGCGCCGCCTTCCGGGTTGAAGGGGGCCTCGACCGCCTCGACCGTCGCCCCCAGCCCGCGCAGCATGTCGACGATGACATGGTCGTCGCGGATCAGGATGCGGTCATGGCCGATGTCGGCCGGCAGATGGCGGTTGCCGATATGCCAGGCGAGGCGGGCGAACGCCCCCGGGGTCGCGGCGCCGACCGCGACCAGCCGCTCCGGCTTGGCGACGACGCGCACGAAGCCGCCATCCGCCAGCGCCAGCCCGTCGCCATCGCCCAGCACGGTGGCCGTCGGCAGGTCGAGCAGGAAGAGCAGGCCGCTTTCCGCCCTGAGCCGCACGCGGCGGCGGAAGCGGTCCTCGAACTCCAGCACCACGCGGTCGACCACCCGGCTCTCGTCCCAGGTGCCCCGCGGATGGACCTTGGTCGCGCGCAGCATGGCCGCCCCCGCTCAGAACAGGAAGTAGCGCTGCGCCATCGGCAGCTCGGCGGCCGGCTCGCAGGTCAGGACCTCGCCGTCGGCGCGCACCTCGTAGGTTTCGGGGTCGACCTGCATGTTGGGGGTCAGCTCGTTCAGGATCATGTCCTTCTTGCCGATGGTCCGGGTGCCCTTGACCGCCACCAGCCGCTTCGACAGGCCGTAGCGCTCGCCGATGCCGACGTCGAGCGAGGCCTGGCTGACGAAGATGACCGAGCTGTGCGACAGGGCCCGGCCGAAGGCGCCGAACATCGGCCGGTGGTAGACCGGCTGCGGCGTCGGGATCGAGGCGTTGGGATCGCCCATCAGGGCGGCGGCGATCATGCCGTTCTTCAGCACCATGTCCGGCTTCACGCCGAAGAAGGCCGGGGACCAGACGACCAGATCGGCCAGCTTGCCCGGGGTGACGGAGCCGATCTCGTGCGCCATGCCGTGGGCGATGGCGGGGTTGATCGTGTACTTGGCGATGTAGCGGCGGGCCCGGAAATTGTCGTTGTCGCCGGTCTCCTCCGGCAGGGGGCCGCGCTGGCGCTTCATCTTGTCGGCGGTCTGCCAGGTGCGGATGATGACCTCGCCCACCCGGCCCATCGCCTGGCTGTCGGACGACATCATCGAGAAGGCGCCGATGTCGTGCAGGATGTCCTCGGCCGCGATCGTCTCGCGCCGGATGCGGCTTTCGGCGAAGGCCACGTCCTCCAGCAGGCGCGGGTCGAGATGGTGGCAGACCATCAGCATGTCGAGATGCTCGTCGACCGTGTTGACGGTGTAGGGCCGGGTCGGGTTGGTCGAGGACGGCAGCACGTTCGCCTCGCCGCACACCTTGATGATGTCGGGGGCATGGCCGCCGCCCGCGCCCTCGGTATGGAAGGCGTGGATGGTGCGCCCCTTGAAGGCCGCCACCGTGGTCTCGACGAAGCCCGATTCGTTCAGCGTGTCGGTATGGATCGCGACCTGCACGTCCATCGCGTCGGCGACGGTGAGGGCGGTGTCGATCGTGGCCGGCGTCGTGCCCCAGTCCTCGTGCAGCTTCAGCCCGCAGGCGCCGGCCAGGATCTGCTCCTCCAGCGGCGCCCGCCGGCTGGCATTGCCCTTGCCGACGAAGCCGAGATTCATCGGGAAGCCCTCGGCCGCCTGCAGGATGCGCATCATGTGCCAGGGGCCGGGCGTGCAGGTAGTGGCGCTGGTGCCGGCCGCGGGCCCGGTGCCGCCGCCCAGCATGGTGGTGATGCCGGCCATCAGCGCCTCTTCGATCTGCTGCGGGCAGATGAAGTGGATGTGCGCGTCGAAGCCGCCCGGGGTGATGATCTTGCCCTCGCCGGCGATCACCTCGGTGCCGGCGCCGATGACGATGTCGACGCCGGGCTGGGTGTCGGGGTTGCCGGCCTTGCCGATCGCCGCGATGCGCCCGTCCTTGAGGCCGATGTCCGCCTTCACCACCCCCTGATGGTCGAGGATGACGGCGTTGGTGATGACCGTGTCCACCACCCCTTGCGCGCTGGTGCGCTGGCCCTGGCCCATGCCGTCGCGGATAACCTTGCCGCCGCCGAACTTCACCTCCTCGCCATAGATGGTGTGATCGCGCTCGACCTCGATCAGGAGGCCGGTGTCGGCGAGGCGGATGCGGTCGCCGACCGTGGGCCCGAACATCGCGGCATAGCCGCGGCGGGTGCGCCGGACCGCCATCAGAGCGGCCCGTCGACGAGGCCGCGGAAGCCGATCGCCACCCGGTCGCCGCCATAGGGGACGAGGGTGACGGAGCGGGTCTGCCCGGGCTCGAAGCGCACCGCGGTGCCGGCCGGGATGTCGAGCCGGCAGCCGCGGGCCTTCTCGCGGTCGAAGTCCAGCGCGGCGTTGGTCTCGTAGAAATGATAGTGGCTGCCGACCTGGATCGGCCGGTCGCCGGTGTTGGCGACGTCGATGGTGACCGTCGGCCGGTCCGCGTTCATGACGATCTCGCCCTCGCCGGTCAGCACTTCGCCCGGTACCACGGCCGGCGTGCCGAGGCGGATCGGCTGGTGCACGGTCACCAGCTTGGTGCCGTCGGGAAAGGTCGCCTCGACCTGGATCTCGTGGATCATCTCCGGCACCCCTTCCATCACCTGTTCGGGGGTCAGGAGGTCCGCCCCGGCGGCCATCAGGTCGGCGACGCGCCGCCCGTCGCGCGCGCCCTCGACGACGAAATCGGTGATCAGCGCGACCGCTTCCGGATAGTTGAGCCGGACGCCCCGCTCCAGCCTTCGGCGCGCCACCATCGCCGCCATCGCGACCAGCAGCTTCTCGCGTTCCCTTGGCGTCAGGTTCATCCCCGATCATCCCCCTGCCGAAGCGACGTCCCATGGACGTGACCGGCCATGGGCTGCATCATCCGTACCACAGATCGGGCAGGCGCTCCGACAGCCCGGCGAGGCGATTGCGCACCAGCCCGACCGCCTGCACCACGGCATCGCGCAGGGCGCGGGCATCCCTGCCCAGAAAGCGGGCAACCATGACGGGCCCCAGCACCGACGCGCCGATGCGCACCGCCGGATGCGCCTCGGCCGCGTCCCGGATCGCGTCACGCGCGATCGCGCCGCCTTCCCCGGCCAGGATCAAGGTCGCCATCGCCGCCGCGCCGTCGAGGCCGGCCCGGGCGGCGAACAGCGGCGCCAGCGGCTCGTCGAGACGCAGCGCATCGGCCCACGTCAGCCGCCCGTCGATGCGCAGCCGCCAGTCGTCGCGCAGCGCGCCGTAGGAGAAGGCCTCGCCCCGTGCCCGCCGGCCGAACACCAGCATCTCGATCGCCAGCAGCCGACCACCGGCCGCCAGGTCGACCTCGGTCGTGCGGGCGAAGCGCGCGCCGTCGAAGAGGATGGTCTCCTGCGGCAGCCATTCGAGCCAGGCACCGGCGGCGACCGCGATGGTCGTATCGAAACGGGTGACCGGACCGGTCGAGCGGTAGACCTTCTCGGCCGCCTGGGTGCTGACCGTGGCGACGGCGCCGGGCTCGGCCGCCAGCGAAATTCGGACGCGGTCGCCGCCCGCCAGCCCGCCCGAGGTGGTGACGAGGATCGCCGGCAGGGGCTCGCCCCGTTCCGGCAGCGGGAAGAGGAAACGCACCGGGTCGCTCTGGTAGAGCCCGGTCGCCTGGGTCCGGCCATGGTCGGCGACGAAGCGCAGGCGGCCCGCGCCATCGCTGCGCTGGAGGCACGCCGGCGGCGAGGGTTGGGACCAGGTGACGTCGGGTGGGACGGGCGGCATGGGCGGCCCGCACAGGCTAGCATCATGCCAGGCCGGGCGGACCGTACCAATTCGACCGGCGCACGCGCTCCCGGCCAGGCCGCGTGGGCGGGCACCTGCAGCAAGGCGCACCAGATCGCTTTGAACGGGCGCCCTGGCACAAGATATCGTGAAGACGATTCCTCGGACAGTCCGGAACCGAATTCCCATCGTACCGTTTGATAATATGTTCGGGAATTCCGGAGCCTCTACCAGATTGGACCTAGAATCCACGGTCCGACGGTATCAGAGATACGGATCCATCCCGGAGATATCCACCACGGGAATACTTGGATTTCATTCGGCTGACGCAACGGAAAAATGTCCTGGCTTTGTCGCCATGGCGCCACATTCCGGTCCAGATCCAGCCGTTGTAGGCAAGTAGGAACGTTGATCGAAGGAGGTTCTCATGAAGAAGTTCACGACGGCCGGTGTCCTGTTCGCTGGTGTTCTCGCCCTCTCCGCCTGCGGCTATTCGCAGGGTGATCGCGCCCTCAGCGGTGGCGCGCTCGGCGCCGCCGGTGGTGCGGCGATCGGCGGATTGACGGGCGGCAGCGTCCTCGGCGGCGCGGTCCTGGGCGGCGCGGCCGGTGCCGCGACCGGCGCCCTGACCTCGCCCCGCGACGTCAACCTCGGCCGCCCGGCTTGGCGGTAACTGACCTCCGCCGCTGAAACCGGCCCCGTCCGCGGGGCCGGTGAAGCCGGGCCGAAGGGCGGCAGCGATGCATCGCTGCCGCCCTTTCTGCGTCTAGCGCACGACCGTCGCGGCCGCCTTCAGGTCCGCCACCAACGCCATCCGCTCGCGTTCCCGGGCGCCGGCATCGGGGACCCGCAGGATGTAGGAGGGATGGACGGTGATCAGCACCGGCGCGCCATCCCCGGTCGGAATGGGCCGGCCGCGATTGCGGCCGATCGCCATCGGCCGGCCGAGCAAGGCGTGGGCCGCCGTCGCGCCCAGGGCCACCACCAGCCGCGGACGCACGGCCGCCAGTTCCCGGGCGAGCCACCACCGGCATGCCTCGATCTCGCCGCCGTCGGGGCGCTGGTGGATACGGCGCTTGCCGCGCGGGGTGAACTTGAAATGCTTCACCGCATTGGTCAGGTAGACCGCGGCGCGGTCGATGCCCGCGGCGGCCAGCGCCGCGTCGAGAACCTGCCCGGCCGGGCCGACGAAGGGGCGTCCGGCCAGGTCTTCCTGGTCGCCCGGCTGCTCGCCCACCAGCATCAGAACGGCATCGGCCGGCCCCTCGCCGAAGACGGTCTGCGTCGCCGCCTGCCATAGCGGGCAGCGGCGGCATTCCCGCGCATCGGAGCGGATGGCCGGCAGCCCCTCGGCCGGCGCAGCGTCCACACCCGCCCGCGGAGTCGGGCGATTCGGGTTGCGGTTGGGGTTGGCGGCGGCTGACTTGACCATGTCCCGGGCTCGGGCGGTGGCGGATGCGATCAGACGGTCAATCCGCCCGGCCTCGGGAAGGTTGCACCAGTGGCACCGCGGCATCTCCGTCAGCATCGCCTTCACCTTGAGACGGGCGGGATGCCGGTGGCCGGCATGGGACGGAGGGCGGCGCGCCATTCCTCCAGCCCCGCATCGTCCGCCGGATGCACGCTCAGCACCGCCGGCATCGGTCAGAGCGCCAACGAGGGATGCCGGCCATGCCCGGGCAGCCGGCGCGCATCGGAGCGGTCCTGGAGGATCAGGAAGATGCGGGCCGCGACAGCGGGACGTGCAGCAAGGGCAGATGCCTATGCCGGTAGTGGAGCCGAGCCGTTCCGTGCCGCTCGACGCACAGAAAGCGCCGCACTTGGCGGCATCGGCGAGGATTTCCAGCTTTCGCGACAGGTCCAAGAATCACGAACCTCGGATCGCAACAAATGTCCCTGATTTGTTCCGTCCAGGACTCCAAGCGTGATTCGCGCAACCATCGGCCGACAGCGGCCGGGATCAGGCGGCGCCGACCCGGTCCGCGTAGTGGCAGGCGGCCCAGTGGCCGATGTCGCCATGCCCGGCGGTGACCGGGTCGAGCGTCGGCACGTCGACCGTGCAGCGATCCTGCTTCATCGGGCAGCGCGGGTGGAAATGGCAGCCGGACGGCGGGTTGAGGGCGCTCGCGATCTCCCCCTTGGCCTTGTCGCGGGCGGTGGCCGCGTGCTGGCGGAAGGGGTCGGGAATGGCCGCGATGAGGGCGCGCGTGTAGGGGTGGCGCGGATTCTCGAAGATCTCGCGCCAGCCGCCGCGCTCGACGATGCGGCCGAGATACATCACCGCCACCCGGTCGCTCATGTGCTCGACCACGCCCAGGTCGTGCGAGATCATGATGTAGGACAGGCCCAGCTCGTCCTTCAGCTCCAGCAGCAGGTTGATGATCTGGGCCCGGATCGAGACGTCGAGCGCCGACACCGGCTCGTCGCAGATGACCAGGCGCGGCTTGAGGATGAGCGCCCGGGCGATGCCGATGCGCTGCCGCTGCCCGCCCGAGAATTCGTGCGGGTAGCGGTCGGCATGCTCCGGCCGCAGGCCGACCCGGGCCAGCATGTCGGCCACCCGCCCCTCGATCTCGGCCCGGTCGGTCACCCCATGCAGGCGCAAGGGATCGGCCAGCGTCCGGCGCACCGTCTGGCGCGGGTTGAGCGAGGCGTACGGGTCCTGGAACACCATCTGGACGGTGCGGGCCATCAGCTTGCGGTCGGGCCGGTCCTTGGCACCGATGTCCTGTCCGGCGATGCGGATATGGCCGCGGGTGGGTGGCACCAGGCCCATGATCGCCAGCGCCAGGGTCGACTTGCCGCAGCCCGATTCGCCGACCAGGCCCAGGCATTCGCCCGGCTTGACGTCGAGGTCGATGCCGTCGACCGCCTTCAGCATGCGCCGGCCGGTGCCCATGCGCCCGGTGACCGCGTAGTGCACCGCCAGGTCGTCGAGCGCCAGCAGGGGTGCGGCCGCGGCACGCGAGGGTTCGGTCTCGGTCATCGACAGGTCAGTCATGATGGTGGCACCGGACCAGGCCGTCGCCGGGGAGCGGCGTCGCCGCGGGATCCTCGACCCGGCAGATTTCCGTCGCCAGCCCGCACCGCGGGTTGAAGCGACAGCCCTTGGGGTAGGCCGCGATCGCCGGCACCGTGCCGGCGATCTCCGCCAGCTTGCGCCGGCCATGGGCGGCCCGGCTGCCCAGCAGCGGCAGCGAGGCGACCAGGCCGCGCGTGTAGGGATGGCGGGGATGGCGGAAGACCTCGTCGGCCGCCTGCTCCTCCACCACCCGGCCCGCATACATGACGGCGACGCGGCGGCAGATGTTGGCGACCAGCCCCAGGTCGTGGGAGATCATCAGGATCGCCGTGCCGTTGGCGGCGCACAGCTCGCGCATCAGGTCGACGATCTCGGCCTGGACGGTCACGTCCAGCGCGGTGGTGGGCTCGTCCGCCACCAGCAGGTCGGGGCCGCAGGCGAGCGCGATCGCGATCATCACCCGCTGCCGCATGCCGCCCGACAGCTGGTGGGGGAAGTCCTTCACCCGGCGCTCGGGCGACGGCACGCGGACCTGGCGCAGCGCCTCGACCGCCTTGGCGTTGGCCTCGGACCAGCTTGCCCCCTGGTGCAGCACGAACATCTCGGCAATCTGGCGGCCGACCGGCGACAGCGGGTTCAGCGCCGTCATCGGCTCCTGGAAGATCATCGCGATCTTGCGCCCGCGCAGGCGGCGGATCTGCCCGGGCGGCAGGCTCTGGATCTCCTTGCCCTCGAGCCGGATGGCGCCGCCGCCGATCGCCAGGGGATGGCGCAGCAGGCCCATGATCGACAGGGCGGTGATGCTCTTGCCGCAGCCCGATTCGCCGACCAGGCCGAACGTCTCCCCCTTGCCGATGCGGAAGGAGACGCCCTCCACGGCCGCATGGCGGGTCTCCTCGCCGACCAGGTCGATGCGGAGGTTCTCGACCTCCAGAAGAGCCGGCGCGGTCATGCGCGGCGCTCGCGCGACTGCGGATCCAGGATGTCGCGCAGCCCGTCGCCCAGCAGGTTCAAGCCCAGCACCGTCAGGAAGATCGCCAGCCCCGGGAAGACCGACAGCCAGGGGGCGGTGGTGATCTGGTCGCGCGCCTCCGACAGCATGCTGCCCCAGCTCGGGAAGGGCGGCCGGATGCCGAGACCGAGGAAGGACAGCGATGCCTCGGCCAGGATCGCCGCACCCATGCCGAGCGTGGCGATGACGATGATCGGCCCCAGCATGTTGGGCAGGAGCTGGGTGAACATGATGCGGAAATCGCCGTAGCCCAGGATGCGCGCGGCCTGGACGTAGCCCTGCGACTTCAGGGACAGCACCTGGGCCCGGGTGATGCGGCAGGAATAGGACCAGTTGGTGAGCCCGAGCGCGATCAGCAGGCTGCCCAGCCCCGGCCCGAGGATCGCCATGATGGCGAGCGCGAAGATGAGCGAGGGGATCGCCAGCATCAGGTTGGTGACCAGGCCGACGAAATCGTCCCACCAGCCGCCCCAGTAGCCGGCGGTCAGGCCGAGCGTCACCCCGATGATGGTGTTGGCGATCTGCGAGACGACGCCGACGGTGAGCGAGATGCGGGCGCCGTGGACGATGCGCGAATAGATGTCGCGCCCCTGCCCGTCGGTGCCGAAGATGAACTCCGTCCCCGGCGGGATCTCGGCATTCATCAGGTTGGCGTCCAGCACCGGATCGTAGAGCGCGATCCACGGCGCCAGCACCGCGACGACGGCGGCGAGTGCCACCAGCCCGCCGCCGATCAGGAGATTGGCCCGGAACTTCATCTGCCGTCAGCCGTAGCGGATGCGCGGGTCGATGATCACATAGGCGATATCGACCAGCGTGTTGATGAGAAGGAAGAACAGCACGATCACCAGGATGCTGCCCTGCACCACCGGGATGTCGCGCTGGAACACCGAATCGACCAGAAGCGAGCCCAGGCCCGGCCAGGAGAACAGCTTCTCCACCACCACCGCCTGGCCCATCAGCGAGCCGAACTGCAGGCCGATCGTCGTCAGCACCAGGACCAGCGCGTTGCGCACGACGTGCCAGCGGACGACCCGGTACTCGCTCATGCCCTTGGAGCGCGCGGTGCGCACGAAATCGGCGTTGAGGACGTCGAGCACGCCGGCCCGCGTGGTCCGCGCCAGCAGCGCCATCGGGCTGACGCCGAGCGCCACCGCCGGCAGGATCAGGTGGCGTATCCCCCCGTCGCCATAGCCGAAGCTGGGCAGCCAGCCGAGCGTCAGCGCGAACAGGTACATGAGCATCAGGCCGAGCCAGAACTTGGGCAGCGACAGCCCCGATATGGCCACCACCATCGAGGCCATGTCGACCAGGCTGCCCGGCTTCAGCGCGGCGATGAAGCCGAGCGGCACCCCCACCAGGATGGCGAAGCCCATCGCCGCCAGGGTCAGCTTGAGCGACGGCCACAGGCGCTGGGCGATGATCTTCGTCACCGGCTCGCGGGTGCGGAACGAGTTGCCGAGGTCGCCCTGGGCCAGGTTGACGACGTAGGTCCCGAACCGCTGGTGCAGCGGGTCGTCGAGCCCCAGCTCCTTGCGCATCCGTTCCATCACCTGGGCGTCGAGCATGCGCCCGTCGTCGCCGCTGGAGGTGAAGCTGCCGGGAATGACGCTGAAGAGGGTGAAGATCACCAGCACCACGGCGACGATCGTCGGGATCGTGTTGCCGAGCCGGCGAAGAATCAGAAGCGGCATCTCTAGTCCGTCGAAGCTGGCAGGGTAGCCGCCCCGGCCGGCAGCGCCATGGGGCCGGGTGGGGCGACCGAACGGTCACCGTCGCGGGGGTGAACCCCCAGCGACGGCGCCGTCGGCTTCCAGACTGTGGCGGCGGCTGGCCGCCTTGCCTTGTGCGGCCGCTTACTTGGCCACCGGCGAGCGCTCGTCGATCCAGATGTCTTCCGGATACTGGTGGGCGAGCTCGGTCGCGTTCGCCTGCAGGCCGTGCACCCACGGCTGATAGGCCATGACCGCCTTGTTGTAGTTGAAGAACCACACCGGCGCCTCTTCGTAGAGGAGCGCGTTGGCCTGGCTCAGCAGGGCGTTGCGCTTGGCCTCGTCCGGGGCGGCGGCGGCATCGTCCAGCAGCTTGTCGTAGGCCGGATTCTTGAAGCCCGAGTAGTTGCAGGCCGTGCGCGGGGTGCGGGAGTCGAAGCAGCGCAGCGTCGACAGCGAGTCCGGCCCGGTCTGGTTGGAGGTGATGTAGCTCTGGAAGTCGCCCTTCATCGCGACCTCGGTCAGGACCGCGGTCTCGACCAGCTTCGGCTTCACCTTGATGCCGACCCGCGCCAGGTAGGGGATGGCCGCCTCGACGATCGGCAGGCCCCAGCTCTCGTTCTGGCTGGTGGTCCATTCCAGCTCGAAGCCGTCCTTGTAGCCGGCCTCGGCCAGCAGCTTCTTGGCCTTCTCGGGGTCGAAGGCGTAGGGCTTCATGTTCTTGTCGTAGGCCGGCGAGGCGATCGGCAGCCAGCTGGTCGCGCGGTACGCCTTGTCGCGCACCAGGCGCTTGATGATGAGGTCGGTGTCGATCGCGTGGTTGAAGGCCTGGCGCACCCGCTTGTCCGAGAACGGCTTGAAGGCCGGGTTCATCGTCATGTTGCGGGTGAAGACCTCGGCCACCTCCAGGATGCCCTTGGACAGCTCCGGATCGGCGCGATAGGCGACGTACTGGGCCGGCCCCAGGATCGAGGTATCGATCTCCTTGTTGCGGAAGGCGACGTCGCGGGCGGCGGCCTCGCCCATCACCATCAGCTGGACGCGGTCGGCGTAGGGCTTGCCCGGCTTGTAGAACTTCTCCCAGCGCTCGGCGACCAGGCGCGAGCCCGGAACATGCTCGACGAACTTGAAGGGCCCGAGGCCGACCGGGGCCGACCCGAAGGTGCTCTTGGCGACTTCCTCTTTGGGCAGGATCGAGGTGGTGTCGCCGAAGAAGTAGAAGCCCGGCTCGACCCGGCTCGTCAGCGTCATCTCGAGCGTGAAGTCGTCGACCTTGCGCAGGCCGGAGATCTCCTTGGCCGCGCCCTTCTCGACATCGACCGCGCCCTTGATGATGCGGATGTAGCGCGCGCCGGGGAAGCCCTTGCTGCCGTCCATGATCCGCGTATACGACCAGATCAGGTCGTCGGCGGTCATGCGGCGGCCATTGTGGAAGTAGGCGTCGTCGCGCAGCTTGAAGGTGTGGACGAGGCCGTCGGCGGAGGCGCTGACCGACTTCGCCAGTTCCAGCACCGGCTTGTTGTTCTGGGTGTCCCAGTTGTAGAGCGTGCGGTGCAGGATCTTGGCGACAATGCCGTCCTGCGCACGCGGCGTGGTGTGGATGTCGAAGCTGCCGAGGCTGGCGCCGTAGGGCGCGGTCAGGCGGATGGTCCCGCCCTTGCGCGGCGTCTGCTGCGCCTCCGCCGTGCCGCCCAGCACGAAGGCGAGCGCCGTCGCTGCCAGAAGCAATTTCCGCATCGCGTTTCCCCCAGTGGATTCAGGCCTGTCGTCGCGTCTGACGCGGCCGGTTAGAACATGCTGCACAATTACACGCCAACCGATGCCTCCTGCAAGGCTCGTCGCCGGCCGCCATCCGGCCCGGCCGCGATGGCGGGGATCAGTTCGGGCGGCGTTCGAGCCGCCGCTCCAGCCGCTGGCTCCAGCGCGACATCGCGAAGCAGACGATCCAGAAGACGATGCCGGCGAAGACATAGCCCTCCAGGTTGAGGCCGACCCATTTGGGGTCGGCCAGCGCCGACTGGATCATGCCCAGCAGGTCGAACAGGCTGACGATCAGCACCAGCGTGGTGTTCTTGAAGAGCGCGATGAACTCGTTCACCAGGCTCGGGATGACGATGCGGATCGCCTGCGGCAGGATGACGAGGCGGGTCCCCGTCCAGTAGCCGAGACCGAGCGAGCGGGCGGCCTCGTACTGGCCCTTGGGGATCGCCAGCAGCCCGCCGCGGATCACCTCGGCCATGTAGGCGGAGATGACCAGCGCCAGGCCGATCAGCGCGCGCGCCAGCTTGTCCACCGTGACCCCCGCCGGGACGATCAGCGGCAGCAGGTTGGAGGCGAGGAAGATGATGGCGATGATCGGCACGCCGCGCCAGAACTCGACATAGAGGATCGACAGCGCGCGCACGACCGGCAGCTTCGACTGCCGGCCCAGCGCCAGCAGCAGGCTGACCGGCACCGCCAGGATCGCCCCGTAGAGCGCCATGAAGACGGTGACCATCAGCCCGCCCCAGTCGCGCGTCTCGACGGGACGGAGGCCGAGGACGCCGCCCGACAGCAGGATGACGATGCCCGGGACGGCGACCGCCAGCAGCACGCCCGCGACCGCCCGCTTGCCGCGGAAGGCGGGCAGGAACAGCAGCGCCACCAGGGCCGCCACCAGCAGCCCGGCCAGGTTGACCCGCCAGCGCTCCGCCTCGGGATAGAAGCCGTACATGAACTGGGCGAAGCGGACCCGCACGAACACCCAGCAGGCGCCGCCGTCGGTGCAGGCGTCGCGGCTGTCGCCGACCCAGCTGGCGCTGAGCACCAGCCAGTCCAGGACCGGCGGCACGGCCAGCCACAGGAGATAGAGGCAGGCGAACGTGATCGCCGTATCGACCGGGCCGCGGAACAGGCGGGCCCGCATCCAGCCCCAGGGGCCGGCGGCGATGCGGGGCGCGCTCATCGCGCCGCCGTCGCCGTGCGGGCGCTGTACCAGGTCATCAGCAGCGACACCGACACGTTGATCGCCAGATAGATGGCCAGGGTGATGGCGATGATCTCGACCGCGCGGCCGGTGTTGTTGAGGGCCGAGCCGACGAACACCGAGACGATCTCGGGATAGGCGATGACCGCCGCATAGGACGAGTTCTTGACCAGGTTGACGTACTGGCTGGTGAGCGGCGGGATGATGACCCGCATCGCCTGCGGCAGGACCACCAGCCGCAGCACCTGCCGCCGGCTGAGGCCGAGGGCGGCGGCCGCCTCGCGCTGGCCGCGCGTCACCGACAGGATGCCGCCGCGCACGATCTCGGCGATGAAGGCGGCGGTGTAGGTGCCGAGCGCGGCCAGCAGGGCCAGGAACTCCGGGATGACGGCGACGCCGCCGCGCACGCCGAACCCGCGCAGCGCCGGCCAGTTCCACGGCGTCGCCAGGGCGGCCACGACGGCGGCCAGCAGGGGCAGGCCGGCGACCAGCGCCAGGCCCGCCTCGAAGACGGGGAAGGGCCGGCCGGTCGCATCCTGCCGCGCCCGCGCCCAGCGCCGCAGGACCAGGGTGGCGAGGACGCCGGCGGCGAAGGCGGCCGGCACGGCGTAGAACGGGGCGCCAGCGACCGGCGAGGGCAGGAACACGCCGCGGTTGTTGACGAAGCCGGCGCCGAACAGGTCGATGCTCTGCCGCGGCGCCGGCAGGCCGCGGATGACGAGGTAGTACCAGAGCAGCACGAACAGCAGCAGCGGCACGTTGCGGACCGCTTCGACATAGATCGTCGAGAAGCCCTGGAGCAGCCAGTTCTGCGACAGTCGCCCGATGCCGACGGCAAAGCCCAGCACCGTCGCTAGCACGATGCCGAAGGCCGAGACGAACAGGGTGTTGGCGATGCCGACCAGCAGCAGCCGGGCGTAGGACGAGTCCGGCCCGTACTCGATCAGCTTGAAGTCGATGTCGACGCCCGACCGGGCGCCCATGAAGTCGAAGCCGGTCGCGACCCCGCTGCGCGCCAGGTTCTGGCCGGCATTGTCCACGAAGTACCAGACGAGCCCCAGCACGCCGAGCGCGATGGCGAGCTGGGCGAGCCAACCGCGCACCCGGCCGTCATGCAGCAGACGGCCGGGGCGCAGGATGGAATCCGTGAACGGCACGCCGGCGGCTCGGCGCGAGCCGGCAGGATCAGTCGAGGACCGGGGTGAACATCAGCCCGCCCTTGGTCCAGAGCTGGTTGTAGCCGCGCTCCAGCTTCAGGTCGCTGCCCATGCCGACCGAGCGCTCGAACTGCTCGCCATAGTTGCCGACCTGCTTGATGGCGTTGAACATCCAGTCCTTGGACAGGCCGAGGATCTGGCCGGCATTGCCGTCGGCGCCGAGCAGCATGCGGACCTCGGCGTTGCGCGAATCCGCCCGCATCTTGTCGACGTTGGCGGCGGTCACGCCGTGGAGCTCGGCGATCAGGGTGCCGTTGAAGACCCAGCGGATGACGTTGTCCCAGCCGTCGTCGCCTTCGCGGGTGACCGGGCCCTGGGGATCGCGCGAGATGGTGCCGGCCAGGATGACGTGGTCGGCCGGGTTCTTCAGCTTGCGCCGCTGCCCGGCGAGCGCGCCGGTGCCAGCGGTGTAGGTGTCGCAGCGCTCGGAATCATAGGCGGCGATGGCATCGTCGTTCTTCTCGAACTTGACGATGTTGATCTTCAGGTTGCGCTCGCGGAACCAGTCGGTGGCGTTGCGCTCCTCGGTCGAGCCGGCGGCGACGCAGACGGCTGCTCCGTCCAGGTCCTTCGGCTCCTTGATGCCGGCCGACTTGCGGACGATGAAGGTCTGCCCCTCGAAGTAGTTGATCTGCACGAAGTTGAAGCCGAGCTCGGTGTCGCGCTTGAAGGTGAGCGTCGAGATGCGCGACAGCAGGTCGACCTGGCCCGACGACAGCACCGACCAGCGCTGCTGCACGGTGGTCGGCGTGTACTTGACCTTGCTGGCGTCGCCGAAGATGGCGGCGGCCACCGACCGGCACAGGTCGACGTCGAGGCCGCTCCATTCGCCCTTGTCGTTGGGGAACGACCAGCCGGGAATGCCGGTATGGACACCGCATTCCAGGTGCCCGCGGGCCTTGACCTGGGCCAGCGTCGCGCTCTTGGCGCCGGGCGAGGCGGTCTGGGCCCAGCCCGCGATCGGTCCGGCAACCAGCGCCGCCAGCGTCGCCGCCGCCAGCTTCGTCATCATGCTTCGCATGTCTCGCACTCCCCTAGCCACCCGATGTCCCACTCAATTTCCGTGCCCGCCGGCGCCCGCGCCGGCGACGCCACGCCGTTCCGCCGGCCCCCGCCGCACGGTCGCCGCCAGCGCCTTCTGCGAATAGGCGATGTGCGCCTCGAGCATTTGCACGGCTGCGTCAATATCCCCTTCCCGGCATGCGCGAAAGAGATCCTGATGCTCGCGATGCGGGCGGTCGCGCCCGGTTGCGTTGGACACCTGGACCCGGGCGAAGCGGTGGGCGTTGTCGAAATTGTCCTGGATCAGCGCCAGCAGCCGCGGCCGGTCGGCCGGTGCATAGAGCGCCAGGTGGAAATCCCGGTTGAGCCGCCCCCAGTCCGTCACGTCGTGGGCGGCGCCATAGGCGTCGAGGACCGCCGCGATACCGGCCAGATCCTGGTCGGTCATCAGCGGGATGGCGAGGCGTAGCGCCCGGCATTCGAGCGCGATGCGGATCTCCAGCATCTCCAGCGCATCGGCGAGCGACACCGACGAGACCACGGCGCCGCGGTTCGCCTGGTAGGTGACGAGGCCGTCCGCCTCCAGCTGGCGCAGGGCCTCGCGCACGGGGCTGCGGCTGACGCCGTAGCGCGCGGCCAGTTCCTCCTGCCGCAAGGGCTGACCGCCCGCCAGGCTGCCGTCGAGGATCCGGTCGCGCAGGTCGACATAGAGGCGGCGCGGGGTGGAGCGCGCCGCGTCCTCGACCTCCTGCTCCATGCTGCCGCCCCAGGATTGGATGCAATATGGGAATAATTGTCGAAAATCGCCGCGGCGTCTATACGATCTTCGAATTCCACTCCCGAGCGAGCGAAGGGGCCGCGCATGGTCCACCAGGACGTCGAGATCGCGATCATCGGTGCCGGCATCGTCGGGATCGCCGCCGCCTACTACCTGGCCGCCGCCGGGCGACGGGTCGCCCTGGTCGAGGCCGGCCAGCCGATGGCCCTGACATCGGCCCAGTCGGGCGAGAACTACCGCAACTGGTGGCCGCATCCGGTAATGACGGAGCTGACCGACCGGAGCATCACCCTGATGGAGGCGATCGCGCGCGAGACCGGCGACCGCATCGCCATGACCCGGCGCGGCTATGCCCTGGCGACGCGCCGGGCCCGGCCCGACGACCTGATCGACCAGCTGCAGGTCGGCTACGGCGCCGAGGCCGCGGCCCGGGTGCGCATCCATGAGGGGACGGGCGGCGGCTACCGGCCGCCGGTGTCGGCCGACTGGCAGACGGCGCCGGACGGGGTCGACGTGCTGCTGGACCGGGCGCTGATCCGCCGCACCTTCCCGAGCTTCAGTCCCGATATCGCCGCCGTCGTGCATATCCGCCGCGCCGGCTCGATCGGCAGCCAGCAGATGGGCCAGTTCATGCTGGAGCGGATCCGCGAGGCCGGCGGCCGGCTGGTCCGCGGCCGGGTCGCCGGCATCGCCCGGGACAGCGGCTTCGCGCTCGACCTCGACGGGCCCGGCAGACGCGGATTGATCCGCGCGGACGCGATCGTCAACGCCGCCGGCCCCTACGCCGCCGGGATCGCCGCGATGCTGGGGGAGACCCTGCCGATCACCAACGTGCTGCAGCAGAAGATCACCTTCGAGGACCGCGAGGGCGCCGTCCCTCGCGCCATGCCGTTCTCGATCGATCTCGACGGCCAGTCGATCGACTGGGGCGAGGAGGAGCGCCAGGCCCTGGCCGCCGACCCCGACCATGCCTGGCTGGCCCGGCCGATGCCGGGCAGCATCCATTGCCGGCCCGAGGGCGGCGACGGCGGCCGCTGGATCAAGCTCGGCTGGGCCTACAACCGCGGGCCAAGCGAGCCCGTGCCCGCGCCCGAGTTCGACCCCCACTTCCCCGAGGTGGTGCTGCGCGGCGCCAGCCGGCTCAACCCGGCGCTCAGGACCTATTACGGGCGCCTGCCGCGGCCCTGCGTGCTCTATGGCGGCTACTACACGATGACGCCGGAGAACTGGCCGCTGATCGGGCCGATGGGCACGCCCGGCGCCTACATGGCGGTGGCCCTGTCCGGCTTCGGCACCATGGCCGCCTGCGCCGCGGGCGAGCTGTGCGCCCGCTGGCTCACCGGCGCGCCGCTGCCCGCCCATGCCGGCCCGCTCGGCCTTGCCCGCTACGCGGATCGTGCCCTGATGGACGAACTGGCGAGCATGGAAAGCAAGGGCGTGCTCTGACGGCGGCGGCGCCTACCCTTCCGACCCGGGCCCTTCCGGCAGCAGGCCGATGGCGGCCTCGGCGGCCTTGCGGACATGGTGGACGGCAGCGGCGCGGGCGCGGGCGCCGTCGCGGGCGTCGAGGGCGGCCATCAGGTCGGCCAGCTCGGCGATGCTGTGGACGCTGCGGCCCGGCACCTGCAGGGAGGTGGCGCGCAGCAGCATCACCCGGGCGTTCAGCATCCGCAGGCTGATGCCGAGCGCCTCGTTGCCCGAGCCTTCCACCAGGCAATCGTAGAAATGGTTCTTGGCCCGGAGCCGGGCCAGCGGGTCGGCATCGTCGAACGACGCCTTCAGCCGCTCGAACGCCGCGTGCAGCGCCAGCCGCTGCGCCTCGGAGGCCGATTGCGCGAACAGCTGGCAGGCCAGCCCCTCCAGCTCGGCGCGCACCTGGTAGATGCCGCGCGCCTGCTCGGCCGTCACCCGCGCCACCACCGGCCCGCGGTGCGGCAGCACCTGGATCAGCCCCTCCGATTCCAGCTGCCGCAACGCCTCGCGCACCAGCGTCCGGCTGACCCCGGTCATCTCGCACAGGCCGCGCTCCGGCAGCCGCTCGCCCGCCCGGAACCGGCCGATCGCGATCGCGTAGCGGATGCTCTCCGTCACGCTGTGCCGAAGCGGCGCCGCCACCCGCTCCACGCGGAAATCATGCTCCGGAAGCGTCGGTGCGTTCATCGGTTCCGCTTTTGCTGCACTGCAAGGTCCATTTCTACATGATACCCGGCCGGCGGCGAAAGACCCCGGCTTTCCTTGGGACAATTCGCCGGACCGGATCCGCACACAATATTATCATCATACAATCTGATTGACGCCCTCGCGGCCGCTGCCTATGGATGAAGGCGACGAGGCCCGACCCCTGCCTCCATGCCGGTCGGTCCATCGCTGCCCTTTCCCTTTATGGCGAGAACGACCGATGACCACGCGTCCCGAATTCGAAGGCGAGCTGTTCCAGAAGGGCCTCGAGGTCCGCCGCGAAGTGCTGGGGTCGGCCTATGTCGACAAGTCGGTGGCCGGCGCCACCGACATGACCGCGCCGCTGCAGAAGCTGGTGACCGAATGGTGCTGGGGCGAGATCTGGACCCGGCCCGGCCTCGACCGCCGCACCCGCAGCTTCCTCAACCTCGCCTTCCTGACCGCCCTCAACCGCCCGCACGAGATCCGCCTGCATGTCCGCGGCGCGCTCAACAACGGCATCACGCGCGAGGAGATCCGCGAGGTGGTGATGCAGGCCGCGATCTATTGCGGCGTGCCGGCCGCGCTCGACTGCATGAAGGTCGCCCTGGAAGTCTTCAAGGATATCGACGAGGGCAAGTAGCCCGCCCTGCCGACCGACACCAGAGACCGCGACCAGCAACGGCGCCGGGCCGAGGCGGCCCGGTCGCGAGGAGGATGACCAGAATGGCGAACCCGCTTCTCGGCTTCGTCGGCGTCGGCCGCATGGGAGGCCCGATGGCCTCCCGGCTGCTCGATGCCGGCTACCCGCTCGTGGTGTTCGATACGCAGACGGCCGCGACCGACCCGCTGGTCGCGCGCGGCGCCACGCTGGCGGCCTCGCCGGCCGACGTCGCCGCCCAGGCCGAGATCGTGCTGGTCAGCCTGCCGACGCCGGACATCGTCAAGGCCGTGGCGCTGGGCCCGGACGGGGTCGCCGCCGGAGGGCGCGCCCGGGTGATGATCGACCTGTCGACGACCGGCCCCGGCGCCGCCACGATCGTCGCCGCGGGCCTGGCCGAGAAGGGCATCGTCGCCGTCGATTCGCCGGTCAGCGGCGGCATCCGCGGCGCCGTCGCCGGCACGCTCGCCGTCATGGTCTCCTGCCCCAAGGCGACCTACGACGAGGTGGCGCCGATCCTGGCCACCTTCGGCAAGCTCTTCTACACGGGCGAGAAGGCGGGCCTGGCCCAGACGGCCAAGCTCGCCAACAACCTGATGGCCGCATGCGCCCTCGTCATCACCTCCGAGGCGATGGCGATGGGGGTCAAGGCCGGGCTCGACGCCCGGGTGCTGGTCGACATCATCAACGTCAGCAGCGGGCGCAACAGCGCCAGCCAGGACAAGTTCCCCCGCGCGATCCTGCCCGGGACCTTCGATTTCGGCTTCACCACCGGGCTTTCCTACAAGGATGTCCGGCTGTGCGTCGACGAGGCCGAGGCGATGGGCGTGCCGATGGTGGTGGGGGCGGCCGTGCGGCAGATGCTGGCGGTGACCCAGGCGAAGTTCGGCGCCGGGTCCGACTTCACCAACATCGCCCGGGTTCTCGAGGAATGGGCGGGGGTCGAGATCCGCGGCTGAACGGCATGACGGCATAGGGGGACCGGGCGGGAAAGACCCGGCCCCCGGGGGAAGACGCAACCGGGAGGGGACGATGAGGCTTGCCGAAGAGCACGCGCCACGCGGCCTGCGCACGGGCCCGCCGCGATGACCGCGCAGCTGGTGGAGAATGTCCTGCAGGCCCTGGTCGCGGGGCTGCTCGCCGGCTCGATCTACGGCCTGATGTGCGTCGGGCTCGGCCTCATCTTCGGCGTCATGCGGGTGATCAACTTCGCCCATGGCGACTTCATGATGCTCGGCATGTATGCCGCCTACTACCTGTTCGGCGCGCTCGGCATCCAGGCGGTGGCGGGCAGCCTGGTCGGCCCCTACATCGCGATCCTGCTGGCCGGCCCGCTGCTCTTCGTCTTCGGCTACGCCATCCACAAGACGCTGATCTCGCGGGTCACGGGCACCCGCACCGCCCAGCTCGACGGCGAGGGACACTACGCCCAGCTCATCCTGACGCTCGGCATCGCGCTGGTGCTGCAGAATGGCGGGCTGATCGTCTTCGGCTCCGTGCTGGCCTCGATCCGCACGCCGCTGTCGAGCTCCGCCTGGGAGCTGGGGCCCTTCTGGGGCGACTTCGTCAGCGTCTTCCTCAACAAGTCGCGCGGCATCGCCGCCCTCTTCTCCATCGCGACCATCGTCGTCCTGGCGCTCGTCATCACCCGCTCGCGCCTCGGCAAGTCGCTGCGGGCAGCCGCCGACAACCCCGAGGCCGCGACCTACATGGGGATCGACGTCGACCAGGCGCACCGCCTCGCCTTCGCGCTCGGCGTCGGCATCACCGCGGTCGCCGGCGGGCTGCTCGCCACCAACTACCCGTTCCAGCCCTATATCGGGCTCGAGTACGTGATCGTCATGTATGCCGGCGTCGTCCTGGGCGGCATGGGCAGCATCATCGGCGCCTTCTGGGGCGGCATGACGATCGGCCTCGTCCAGCAGCTCTCGACCCTGGTCCTGCCGACCCAGCTGCAGAACGCCGCCATCTTCGTCGTCTTCCTGCTGATCGTCTTCCTGCGCCCGCAGGGCTTCTTCGGCCGCGTCGTCGAGAGGACCTGACGATGCAGTTCCGCTCGTTCCTGCCGATCCTCGCCTTCGCGGCGGGCTTCGCCCTGCTGTCGCTGGCGGTCACCAACTCCTACTACCAGCTGATGCTGACCCTGGTCCTGGTGTGGGCCTGCTTCGGCCTCTCCTGGAACGTGCTGAGCGGGTACACGGGCCTGGTCTCGTTCGGCCATGCCGCCTTCTTCGGCCTCGGCGCCTATGCGACCGCGCTCGGACAGAACCATTTCGACCTGTCGCCCTGGCTGATGATCCCGGCCTCCGCCCTGATCGGCGGGGCGGCGGGGCTGGCCATCGGCTACCCGACCTTCCGGCTGCGCGGGCACTACTTCGCGCTGGCCATGCTGGCCTACCCGCTGGCGCTGCTCTACGTCTTCGAATGGCTCGGCTACCAGGAGCTCACGCTGCCGATCAAGCGCGAGAACCCGGCCGCCTACATGCAGTTCTCCGACCACCGCATCTACACCCTGCTGGCGCTCGGCCTGCTGGTCGCGGTGATGGTCCTGTCGCTGGCGATCGAGCGCTCGCGCTTCGGCCGGGCCCTGCTGGCGATCAAGCAGAACGAGGCGGCGGCCGAGGCGGCCGGCATCGACACGCTCGCCTGGAAGCTGCGCTCGATCGCCGTCAGCGGCGCCATTGCCGGGATGGTGGGCGGCTTCTACGCGGTAGTCCTGCTGGTCGTCACCCCGCCGTCGGTGTTCGGCATGCTGGTGTCCGCCCAGGCGCTGACCGTCACCATGTTCGGCGGCATCGGCAGCGTCTGGGGGCCGGTGATCGGCTCCGCCATCCTGATCCCGGTCGCCGAGGTGCTGCATGCCGAGCTGGGCGCGCGGGTGCCCGGCATCCAGGGGGTGATCTTCGGCCTCGCCATCATCGGCGTGATCCTGCTGGCGCCGGAGGGCATCTACTGGAAGCTGCGCGACCGCTGGCGCCGGCGGGCAGGTGCCGCGGCCACGACCGGCGCCGCCGTCCCGACCGAGCCGGCCGCGCTACCGCCGCGCACGCCGCCCGGCTCGGATGCGCCGGTGGTCCTGCGGGTGCGCAACCTGTCCAAGTCCTTCGGCGGGCTGAAGGCGGTGCGCGACGTCAGCTTCGACGTGCCGCAGGGCGCCATCCTCGGCATCATCGGCCCGAACGGCGCCGGCAAGACGACGCTCTTCAACCTGCTGAACGGCTTCCTGCCGCCCAGCGCCGGCGAAGTGCAGTTCGAAGGCCGGGACACGACCGGGCTCAAGCCGCACGCCCTGTGCCGGCTCGGCGTCGGGCGCACCTTCCAGGTGATGCGGCCCTTCCTGCGCATGTCGATCGCCGAGAACGTGGTGGTCGGCGCCTATGTCCGCGCCCGCACCGACGCCGAGGCGCGCCGCCTCGCCGCCGACGCGATCGAACGGGTGGGCCTGAGCGCCATCGCCGACCGGCCGGCCAGCGCGCTGACCACCAAGGAGTTGCGCCTGATGGAGCTGGCCCGGGCGCTCGCCGGCCAGCCCAAGCTGCTGCTGCTCGATGAGACCCTGGCCGGGCTCGGCCATGGCGAGGCGGACGAGGTGGTGGCGGTGATCCGGCGGCTGGCCGGCGAGGCGATCACCATCGTCATCATCGAGCACACGATGCAGGCCATGGTCCGCCTCGTCGACCATTTCGTCGTCCTCGACCACGGCGCCGTCCTGGTCGACGGCGAGCCGGCCGCGGTGACCCGCGATCCCCGGGTGATCGAGGCCTATCTCGGGAAGAAATGGATGGCCAATGCTCCGGCTTGAAGGCGTCGTCGCCGGCTACTCGGCGGTCCCCGTGCTGCGCGGCGTGTCGCTCGCCGTCGACGCCGGGCAGTTCGTGGCGGTGGTGGGGCCCAACGGCGCCGGCAAGACGACCCTGTTCAAGACCATCTCCGGCATCGTCCGGCCGAGCGAGGGCCGGATCACCTTCGAGGGCACCGATCTGCTGGCGCTGCCGGCGGCCCGGCGCGCCCATCTCGGCATCGCCCACGTGCCGGAGGGGCGCCAGGTCTTCCCCTCCCTGACGGTGCTGGAGAACCTGGAGATGGGCGCCTTCACCGCCGCCGGCCGGCGCGACTGGAAGCGCAACATCGAGCGCATCTTCAGCTGGCTGCCGGTGCTGGCGGAGCGGCGCGGCCAGTTCGCGGGCACGCTGTCGGGCGGCGAGCAGCAGATGGTGGCGATCGGCCGCGGCCTCGCCTCCTCGCCCAAGCTGCTGATGCTGGACGAGCCGTCGATGGGCCTCGCCCCGGCGATCGCCGACTTCATCTTCGACAAGCTGATCGAGATCCGCCGCGACACCGGCCTCACCGTCCTGCTGGTCGAGCAGCGGGTGGCCGAGGCGCTGGAATCCTCCGACCACGGCTATGTGCTCGAAGCCGGCCGGGTCGTGCTCGAGGGCGACAACCGGACCCTGCGCGCCGACGACCGGGTGCGCCGGGCCTATCTCGGCATGTGAGGACCGGAAGCGTCCGGCCTCCAGCAAGCCACGGGGAACAGTGGCACCAACGACGGAGGGAACGACGATGAGACGCATCGCGACCAAGACGGCGTATCTCGGGACACTCGCAGTCGCCCTCGGACTGGGGCTAGCGGGCCCGGCCGCGGCGCAGAACCCGGCCGAGGTGAAGGTCGGCCTGCTGGTGCCCCTGTCCGGCCTCTATGCCCGGCCGGGTGCCGTCATGCGCATGGGCGCCGACATGGCGATCGAGCACATCAACGCCCAGGGCGGCATCAAGGCGCTGGGCGGGGCCAAGCTGAAGCTGGTCCTGCTCGATTCCGGCGACACCACCGAGAAGGCCAAGAACGCCGCCCAGCGCATGGTGGCGCAGGAGACCGACATGGTCGCCGCCAGCGGCGCCTACCTCTCCTCCTTCACGCTCGCGGTGACCGAGGTGACGGAGCGCGCGCAACTGCCGGTCCTGACGCTCTCCTATTCCGACCTGATCACCGACCGCGGCTTCAAGTACGTCTTCCAGACCTCGGCCACCGCCGCCTCGCAGGCCGAGCAGTGCCTGCCCGAGGTCATGAAGGTGGCCGAGAACGCGACCGGCAAGAAGCCGAAGACGGTCGCCATCATCACCGACAACACCGGCGCCTCGGTCGCCTCGGTGAAGCCGATGCGCGAGCGCCTGCTGAAGGAGCACGGGCTGCAGCTGGTCGTCGACGAGACCTTCACCCCGCCGCTCTCGGACGCGACGCCGCTGGTGCAGAAGGTGCGCGCCACCCGGCCCGACCTGCTGTTCTTCCTGCCGACCGTGATCTCCGACGGCAAGCTGATCCTGGAGAAGATGAACGAGTTCGGCCTGGGCCAGGCGCGCGTCCCGACCATCTCGTTCGGCATCGCCATCGCCGAGCCGGACATGCTGAAGACGATGGCGCCGGAGCTGCTGCAGGGCGTGATGAGCTGCGTCGGCAGCTGGGGCTCCAAGGGCCACGAGCCGCTGATGGCGGAGCTGAAGGCCAAGTATGCCGAGCCGTGGATGACCCAGAACGCGATCTCGACCTATGCCGACATGTGGGTGATCGCGGCCGCGCTGGAGAAGTCGGGCAAGGCCGACCGCGAGGCGGTGACCCAGGCCCTGCGCACCCTCGACCTCGGGCCCTCCAAGTACTATCCGGGCGGCCTGATCAAGTTCGACGAGAAGGGCCGGCGGGTGAATGCGGGCCTGACCATCGTGCAGTGGCAGGACGGCGTGCCGAAGACCGTCTTCCCGCTCGACCTGGCGCTGGCCCAGCCGATCTGGTCCAAGAAGTAGGCACTTCCCGGACGCGTCAGAGCGACAGCCGCAGCTGGTCCTCGGGCGCGTCCGCTTCCTGGTCGAGCGCCGACAGGGTGACGCCGAGCAGGCGGATGCCCCGCTCGACCGGGAACAGCGGCTCCAGCAGGGCGTCCGCCAGCCGCTTGACCTCGCCCGCGGTCGCGACCGGCACCGCCCCCGTCCAGCTGCGCGTGATCTGCCGGAAGTCCGCGAACTTGACCTTCAGCGTCACCGTGCGCCCGCGCACCCCGGCCTGGTCGCAGTAGCGCCAGACCTTGTCGACGATCGGCAGCAGGGCGTCGCGCGCCGCCTCCACCGTCGACAGGTCCTGGAAGAAGGTGTTCTCCGCCCCGACCGACTTGCGGATGCGGTCGACCCGGACCGGCCGGTGGTCGATGCCGCGGGCGATCCAGTAGTAGTAGGGGCCCGCCTTGCCGAACTGCTGCCGCAGGAACTCCAGGGACCGCGCCCGCAGGTCGGCCCCGGTCTCGATGCCGAGGCGGTTCATCCTGGCCGCCGTCGCCGGCCCGACGCCGTGGAACTTGCGCACCGGCAGGATCTCGACGAAGGCGGGGCCCGCCTCCGGGCGGATCACGAACAGCCCGTCCGGCTTGCGGTGGTCCGACGCGAGCTTGGCCAGGAACTTGTTGTAGGAGACGCCGGCCGACGCGGTCAGCCCCGTCTCCGCCCGGATGTCGGCGCGGATGCGCTGCGCGATCTCGGTCGCGGGCAAGGGCCCGGCATCGGTCACGTCGAGATAGGCCTCGTCGAGCGACAGGGGCTCGATCAGCGCGGTGTAGCGGGCGAAGACCGCGCGGACCTGCTGCGAGATGGCCTTGTAGACCTCGAACCGCGGCTTGACGAAGACGAGATCGGGGCATTTGCGCCGCGCGGTGACCGACGGCATGGCCGAATGCACGCCGAACCGCCGCGCCTCGTAGCTGGCCGCGGCCACCACCCCGCGCTCCCGCGAGCCGCCGACCGCGACCGGTCGCCCGCGCAGCGCCGGGTCGTCGCGCTGCTCGACCGAGGCGAAGAAGGCATCCATGTCGACATGGATGATCTTGCGGGGCGCTGCGGCATCGGACGCTTGAAGGGCGGACATCGCTCGAATCCCAGTGTCCAACCAGAACGGACGCAGAACATTCTACATCGGCCGAGCCTGGGGTTGGAGCGGGATTTCCGGTGACCGGACCAGAGGCGCGATGTTCAACCCGCCCGACGCGGGCTATTGTTCGCCCCTGCTGATTGAGGGATGCGCATGAAGCTCAATCTGGGATGCGGACGCAACCGGCTCGAGGGATACGTCAATATCGACCGATTCGCGGCGGCCGAGCCGGACCTTCTCTGGAACCTGGAGCAGGTGCCGTGGCCATTCGCAGACGAATCGGTGACGGAGATCCGCGCGGTACACGTGCTGGAGCATCTGGGCGAGCGATCCGAGACGTTCCTGTCGATCATCCAGGAAATGCACCGCGTGCTCGCACCGGGCGGCGTCATCCGCATCACGGCACCGCACCACCGGTCGGACGGCTACTGGGGGGATCCCACGCATGTGCGGCCGATCAACTCCGCCGTGATGAGCCTGTTCAGCAAGGCGAACTGCCGCATGTTCGCGGCCCGCGGCTGGCCGAACACGCCGCTCGCCGACTATCTCGACATCGACCTGGAGATCGTGGAGATGAGCAGCCGCCTGGCGGCGCCATGGCAGCAGCGCATGCAAAAGGGCATGTCGGAGGACGAACTGCGCTTTGCCGTCGCAACCTACTGGAACGTCATCGACGAGCTATCGATGGTGCTGCGCAAGCCCCCGGCAGCGGGGGTGGAGCGGGTGAAGGGAATCGAACCCTCGTCGTAAGCTTGGGAAGCTTCTGCTCTGCCATTGAGCTACACCCGCGCCGGGGCGGCCGATCGAGCGGGCCGCGCGACACAGGCCCAATCAATAGCCGGGCCGGGCCTCGGCTTCAAGAGGGGGCGCGACACCGGGCCGTCTTGGGATCATCATCAAGGCGCGCTATCTATGCTGCATTGCAGCATTCCTGCATGGAGAGCGTAAACCATGCCGAAGGCCGATCGCCCATGACCGTCCGCAACCTCGACCGCCTGCTCGCCCCGTCGTCCGTAGCACTGATCGGCGCCTCGCCGCAGCCCCACTCCGTCGGCCAGGTGACGGCGCGGAACCTGCTGCAGGGCGGCTTCAAGGGGCCGATCCTGCCGGTCAACCCGCGCCACGCGGCGATCGAGGGCGTGCTGGCCTATCCGGATGTCGCCTCGCTGCCGATCGCCCCGGACCTGGCGGTCATCGCCACCCCGCCCCATACGGTGCCCGGGCTGATCGCCGAGCTGGGCGCGCGCGGCACCCGGGCGGCCGTCGTGCTGACCGCCGGGTTCGGCGAGGGCGGGGCGGCGGCCGGGGTGCAGCTGCAGCAGGCGATGCTGGACGCCGCGCGGCCGCACCTGCTGCGCGTGCTGGGCCCCAACTGCGTCGGGCTGCTGGTGCCGTCGATCGGCCTCAACGCCTCCTTCGCGCATATCGGCGCCAAGCCGGGCGACCTCGCCTTCCTGACCCAGTCCGGGGCGATCGTCACGGCGCTGCTCGACTGGGCGGCCTCGCGCGGGATCGGCTTCTCGCACCTCATCTCCATGGGCGGCATGGCCGACGTCGATTTCGGCGACCTGCTCGACCAGCTGGGCCAGGATCCGGGGGTGCGGGCGATTCTGCTCTATGTCGAGGGGGTGACCAACCCGCGCAAGTTCATGTCGGCCGCCCGCGCCGCCGCCCGCACCAAGCCGGTGCTGGTGGTGAAGTCCGGCCGGCGGGCGGAGGGGGCGAAGGCCGCGCGCTCGCACACCGGGGCGCTGGCCGGCTCCGACGCTGTCTACGATGCCGCCTTCCGCCGCGCCGGCATGCTGCGGGTGCACGACACGGCCGAGCTGTTCGACGCGGTCGAGACGCTGGCGCTGGTGGCGGCCCGCCTCGGCGGCAACCTGCCGGGCGAGCGGCTGGCGATCCTGACCAACGGCGGCGGCCCGGGGGTGCTGGCGACCGACGCCCTGATCGACCGCGGCGGCGCGCTCGCCGACCTGGCGCCCGAGACCATGGCCGCCCTGGATGCCGCCCTGCCCGCCACCTGGTCGCACGGCAACCCCATCGACATCATCGGCGACGCGCCGGCCGGCCGCTACCGGGCCGCGCTCGACGCCGTCCTGTCCGACCCCAATGCCGACGCGGTGCTGGTGCTCAACTGCCCGACCGCGATCGCCGACCCGACCGAGGCCGCCCAGGCGGTGATCGACACCATCGGCGACCGGCGCCGGCTGGTGCTGACCAACTGGCTGGGCGCCGGCGCCGCCGCACCGGCCCGGGCGCTCTTCGCCCGCGCCGGCATCCCGACCTACGAGACGCCCGACCAGGCGGTGCGCGCCTTCATGCACCTGGTGCAGTACCGCCGGAACCAGGAGCTGCTGCGCCAGGTGCCGCGCCTGGTGGTGGGCAGCGGCCGGCCCGACCGGGCCGCCGCCCGCGCGCCCATCGAGACGGCCCTGGCCGAGGGCCGCGACTGGCTGTCGGAGGTGGAGGCCAAGGCGGTGATGCGCGCCTACGGCATCCCGATCGTGCCGACCGAGGTTGCCGCCACCCCCGACGAGGCGGCGGCGACCGCCGGCCGGCTCGGCCTGCCGGCCGCGCTCAAGATCCTGTCGCCCGACATCACCCACAAGACCGACGTGGGCGGCGTGGCGCTCGACCTGGCCGATCCGCCGGCGGTCAAGGCCGCGGCCGAGCGCATGCTGCGCACCGTCGCCCAGCACGCGCCCGAGGCCCGCATCGAGGGATTCACCGTGCAGCCGATGATCGCCCGGCCGGGCGCCTTCGAGCTGATCCTGGGCATCGTCGACGACGGCACCTTCGGACCGGTCCTGCTGTTCGGGCAGGGCGGGGTCGCGGTCGAGGTGCTGGACGACAAGGCGCTGGGCCTGCCGCCGCTGGACGAGGTGCTGGCGCGCGAGATGATCGGCCGCACGCGCGTCTCGCGCCTGCTGGCCGGGTTCCGCGGCCGGCCGCCGGCCGACATCGACGGCGTCGTCCATGCCCTGGTCCGCCTGTCGAACCTGGCGGCCGACCATCCCGAGGTGGTGGAGCTGGACATCAACCCGCTCCTGGCCGACGCCGAGGGCGTGATCGCGCTCGACGCCCGCATCCGCGTCGCACCGGCCACCCGCCCGGGCAGCGGCCGCTTCGCGATCCGCCCCTATCCGCAGGAGCTGGAGGGGGTGGAGACGCTGCCCGACGGCTCGGCCATCCGCCTGCGCCCGATCCGCCCCGAGGACGCGCCCGCGCTCGAATCGATCATCGCCCGGATGACGCCCGACGACCTGCGCATGCGCTTCTTCGCGCCGATCCGCCGCCTGCCCGAGTTGCTGCTCGCCCGCCTGACGCAGATCGACTACGACCGCGAGATGGCGCTGATCGCCTTCCGCGACGCGGGCTCCGGCCCGGACGGGGAAGGCGAGGGCATGGGCGTGGTGCGCCTGCTGGCCGACCCAGATGGCCAGCAGGGCGAGTTCGCCATCGGCCTCAGCAGCGAGGCCAAGGGGCGCGGCCTGGGCTGGCTGCTGATGAGCCGGATTATCGCCTATGCGAAGGGCCGCGGCATCCGGCGGGTGGTCGGCGACGTGCTGCGCGAGAACCAGCCGATGCTGGAGCTGGCCCGCGACCTCGGCTTCCGCTGCGAGGCGTCCGCGGCCGACCCGACCCTGGTACGGGTGCGTCTCGATCTGCCCGAAGGGACCTGATCCGGCCGGCTCGACGCCCGCTGCGGGCGGCGGCTACTATCCCCGCCTCACGCGGGGGAGCAGGCGGGGATGCGGCTGGACGGCAAGGTGGCGATCGTCACCGGCGGCGGATCGGGCTTCGGCGAGGGCATCGCTGCCCGCTTTGCCGCCGAGGGCGCGGCGGTGGTGGTCAACGACATCGACGCGGACGGCGGGCGGCGGGTCGCGGGCGGCATCGTCCAGGCGGGCGGCCGCGCGGTCTTCGTGCAGTCGGACGTGTCGAAGAGCGAGGGCGTCGGCGTGCTGGTCGAGACCGCCATCCGCTCCTTCGGCCAGCTCGACTGCATGGTCAACAATGCCGGCATCACCCACCGCAACCAGCCCCTGACCGAGGTCAGCGAGGCCGAGTTCGACCGGATCTTCGCCGTCAACGTGAAGGCGATCTACCATTCCGCGGTGCATTGCGTGCCGCAGTTCCGGCGGATGGGCGGCGGCAACTTCATCAACATCGCGTCCACCGCGGGCCTGCGGCCGCGCCCGGGCCTCACCTGGTACAACTCCACCAAGGGCGCGGTCATCACCATGACCAAGTCGATGGCGGTCGAGCTGGCGGCGGGCCAGATCCGCGTCAACTGCCTGTGCCCGGTCGCCGGCGAGACCCCGCTCCTGCCCGCCTTCATGGGCCGCGACGACCCGGAGACGCGGGCCCGGTTCCTGGCCTCCATCCCGCTCGGCCGGTTCAGCACCCCCGCCGACATCGCCGGCGCCGCGCTGTGGCTTGCCTCCGACGAGGCGGAATTCATCACCGGCATCGCCATGGAAGTCGACGGCGGCCGCAGCATCTAGAATTCTCCGCACGGGAAGGAAACGGACCATCATGAAGATCAAGGCAGCCGTCCTGCGGCAGATGGGGGCCACCCAGCCCTATGCCGAAAGCCGCCCGCTCTCGGTCGAGGAGGTCGAGCTCGACCCGCCCGGCGCCGGCGAGGTGCTGGTCCAGGTCAAGGCCGCCAGCCTGTGCCATTCCGACCTGTCGGTGGTGAACGGCGACCGGCCGCGGCCGCTTCCCATGGTGCTGGGCCACGAGGCATCGGGCATCGTCGCGGAGTGCGGGCCGGGGGTCGACGACCTGGCGCCAGGCGACCATGTGGTGATGATCTTCGTGCCGAGCTGCGGCCAGTGCGGGCCGTGCATGGAGGGCCGCCCGGCGCTGTGCGAACCGGCCGCCGCCGCCAACGGCGCCGGCACCCTGCTGTCGGGCGACCGCCGCCTGTCGCAGGGCGGGTCGCCGATCTTCCACCATGTCGGCGTCTCCGCCTTTGCCGAATACACCGTCGTCTCGCGCCGCTCGCTGGTGAAGATCACGGACCCGCTCGCCCATGACGAGGCGGCGCTGTTCGGCTGCGGCGTGCTGACCGGGGTGGGTGCGGTGGTCAACACGGGCGACGTGCGTGCCGGCTCCACCGTCGCCGTGGTCGGGCTGGGCGGGGTCGGCCTCAACGCCATGCTGGGCGCGATCGTCTCGGGCGCGCGCCAGGTGGTGGCGATCGACATGCTGGACGAGAAGCTGGAGCTGGCCCGGCAGCTGGGCGCCACCGACGTGGTCAATGCCGGCACCCCCGACGCGATCGAGCAGGTGAAGGCCCTGACCCGGGGCGGCGTCGACGTGGCGGTGGAGACCGCGGGCTCGGTCAAGGCGATGGAGCTCGCCTATCGCGTGACGCGGCGCGGCGGCACCACCGTCACCGCCGGCCTGCCCCATCCCGACCATCGCTGGCCGCTGCAGCATGTCAACCTGGTGGCCGAGGAGCGCACGGTGAAGGGCTCCTACATCGGCTCCTGCGTGCCGTCGCGCGACCTGCCGCGCTACATCGACCTCTACCGCCGCGGCCGCCTGCCGGTCGACCGGCTGATGAGCGACCGCATCCGCCTCGACGACATCAACGCCGCCTTCGACCGGCTGGCGTCGGGCAAGACGGTCCGCCAGCTGGTGATGTTCGATCATTGACCGTCCCCGCCGCTGGACCGGTGCGGCCGTCATCTGGATGACATGAAATTGTCATCCATCTGGGCCGCCACCGGGCGCGGGCGTATCGTCCGCCCATGGCAGACGGCTTGGCAGGGGCGGCGGGACGGCCGCGATCGACGGACCAGGAACGCCGGGCGATGGGCACCGCCTGCGGCGCCCACGCGGTCCATGACGGCTACACCGATGTCCTCTATGTGATGCTGCCGCTGTGGCAGTCGGAGCTGGGGCTGGGCTATGCGGCGGTCGGCGCCCTGCGCAGCCTCTATTCCGGCGCCATGGCGCTGTTCCAGATCCCCGCCGGCTCGCTCGGCGACCGGTTCGGGGCCGGGCTCGTGCTGGCGATCGGCACCGTGCTGGCGGCCGCGGCCTTTCCGCTCGCCGCGATGGGCCACGGCTTCCTGCCCCTGGCGCTGGCGCTGTTCGTGGGCGGCGTCGGGGCCAGCGTGCAGCATCCGGTCGCATCCGCCGTGGTCGCCCGCGCCTATCACGGGGTGCGCTCGCGCACCGCGCTCGGGACCTACAATTTCGCGGGCGACCTCGGCAAGATGGTGCTGCCGGCGGCAACCGCCCTGCTGCTGACCCTGCTGCCCTGGCGCACCGCCATGTGGGCCCTGTTCGCCGTCGGCGTCCTGGCCGCCATCGCCATCCTGGTCGCCACCCCGGCCGCCGACCGCGGCGCCCGGGCGGCGAAGGCGCCCGCGGCCCGCGCCGGCACGCCGGCGCCGGTCAAGGGCGGCTTCCGCCTGCTGCTGGCGATCGGCGTGATCGACACCGCCACCCGGTCGGGCTTCCTCACCTTCCTGCCGTTCCTGCTGGCGGCCAAGGGGGCCGAGCTGCCGACCATCGGCCTGGCCCTGACCCTGATCTTCGCCGGCGGTGCCGCCGGCAAGCTGGCCTGCGCCCATCTCGGCGCGCGCCTCGGCGTCCTGCGCACCGTGCTGCTGACCGAGGGGCTGACCGCGGTCGGCATCCTGGCGCTGCTGCCCCTGCCGCTGGAGGCCGGGCTGGCGGTGCTGCCGCTGATCGGGGTGGCGCTCAACGGCACCTCCTCGGTGCTCTACGGCACGGTGCCGGAACTGGTGCCGGAATCCCGGCGGACCCGGGCCTTCGGCATCTTCTATACCGGCACCATCGGCGCCGGCGCCGTATCGCCCATCGTCTACGGCCTGTTCAGCGACTGGGTCGGCGTGACCCAGGCCATGCTGGGGGTGGCCGCGGTGGTGCTCGCCACCCTGCCGCTCGCCGTCCTTCTCAACCGGGCCATGAGCCGTCATATAGCGGGGGAATGACCCCCGCTCCCTTGCCTCCAGCGTCCCCGGCACCCGCCCGGCCGCTCCGTGTCCTCGGCATCGAGACCAGCTGCGACGAGACCGCCGCCGCCGTCGTCGACGGCGACCGCACCATCCTGTCCGACCGCGTCCTGTCCCAGACCGGCGTGCACAAGCCCTATGGCGGCATCGTGCCGGAGATCGCGGCCCGCGCCCATCTGGACCATCTGGACCGCCTGATCCGCGAGGCGCTCGACGAAGCCGGACTCGGCCTCGGCGACATCGACGCGGTGGCAGCCACGGGCGGGCCGGGGCTGATCGGCGGCGTCATGGTCGGGGTGATGGCGGCCAAGGGCATCGCGCTCGCCCGCGGCCTGCCGTTCCTGGCGGTCAACCATCTGGAAGGGCACGCGCTGACGCCGCGCCTGACCCACGGGCTGGACTTCCCCTACCTGCTGCTGCTGGTCTCGGGCGGACACACCCAGCTGCTGGTGGTGGAGGGGGTCGGCCGCTATGTCCGGCTCGGCACCACCATCGACGACGCGGCCGGCGAGGCGTTCGACAAGACCGCCAAGCTGCTCGGCCTGCCCTATCCGGGCGGGCCCGCCATCGAGCGCGCGGCCGGCACCGGCGACCCTGGCCGCTTCGCCCTGCCGCGGCCGATGGTCGGCCGGCCCGGCTGCGACTTCTCCTTCTCCGGCCTCAAGACCGCGGTGCGCCATGCCGTGGCCGCCCTGCCCGCACCGCTGGCCGGGCAGGACGTCGCCGACATGGCGGCCTCCTTCCAGGCCGCCGTCGCCGCCGCCGTGACCGACCGCTGCCGGCGCGCGATCGCCCTGTTCCGCGAACGCCATGCCGAAGGGGGCGCGCTGGTGGTGGCCGGCGGCGTCGCCGCCAATACGGCCCTGCGCACCGCGCTGGAACGACTCGCTGCGGCAGCCGGCATGCCCTTCATCGCCCCGCCCCACCGGCTGTGCACGGACAACGGCGCGATGATCGCCTGGGCCGGCATCGAGCGCTTCCGCCTCGGCCAGCGGGATGACCTCGCCTTCGCGCCGCGGCCGCGCTGGCCGCTCGATCCGACGGCGCCGAAGGCGATCGGCGCCGGGGTGAAAGCCTAGGCGGCCGGGCCATCCCGCGCTGCACAAAGAGCCGTATTGCAAGTGATTATCGTTTGTGATTACTTCCCGGTCGCACCCGAAATGTGACCGTCGGGGTTCCTCGGCCCGCCGGGGAGCGGTACCCCATGGACCCTTCCTGATGACCGCGACATCGCGAGCGAGACCCGACACCGACCACCGCCGACGGTCCTTCTGGCTGAAGCACCTGCATCGCTGGCACTGGATCAGCGCCGCCCTGTGCCTGGTCGGGATGATCCTGTTCGCCGCGACCGGCATCACGCTCAACCATGCGGGCGAGATCGAGGCCCAGCCGCGCACGACGACCGTCGAGAAGCCGTTGCCGCCCGCCCTGCTCGAAGCCCTGTCCGACAGGCCCGAGCGCGACCGCGCGCCGCTGCCGCCGGCCGTCGGCGACTGGCTGGCGGCCGAGCTGTCGGTGCGCCCCGGCGCCCGCGAGGCGGAATGGTCTGCCGACGAGATCTACCTCGCCCTGCCGCGGCCGGGCGGCGACGGCTGGGTGTCGATCGACCTCGGCGACGGCACGGTGCGCCACGAGGTGACCGACCGCGGCTGGATCTCCTACCTCAACGACCTGCACAAGGGCCGCAACGCCGGCACGGTCTGGAGCTGGTTCCTCGACCTGTTCGCCGCGGCCTGCCTCGTCTTCTGCATCACCGGCCTGTTCCTGCTGAAGCTCCATGCCGGCGGGCGCCCCGCCACTTGGCCGGTCGTCGGCTTCGGCCTGGTGGCGCCCATGCTGCTCGCCCTTCTCTTCATCCACTGACGAGGCCCTCTATGCGCGCCTTCTATCCCGCGATGGCCACCGCGTTCCTCGCCCTTCCGGCCACGGCGGCCGAGATCGCCGTCAAGGTCGAGATCCCGCGGCTGACGGTGGCCGAATACCACCGGCCCTATGTCGCCATCTGGATCGAGCGGCCGGACCAGAGCGTCGCGGCCAACCTGGCCGTCTGGTACGACGTCAAGCTCAAGAACAACGAGGGCACCAAGTGGCTGAAGGACATGCGCCAATGGTGGCGCAAGTCCGGCCGCGAGCTGACCATGCCGGCCGACGGCCTGTCGAGCCCGACCCGGGCGCCGGGCGAGCACCAGCTGACCTTCGCCGCCGACAAGGGCCCGCTCGCCACCCTGCCGCCGGGGGAGTACCGGCTGGCGGTCGAGGCCGCGCGCGAGGTCGGCGGTCGCGAGATGCTGCGCATCCCCTTCCAGTGGCCCCCCAAGGAGGCCACCGCCCAGACGGCCAAGGGCGAGCATGAACTGGGCGCCCTGTCGCTCGCCGTGAAGCCGTGACCCCTGCCAGGAGCAATGCCATGCGCCTTCCACTGAAGCTCGCCGCCGCCGCGGCCGTTCTCGCCGCCTCGATGCCCATCGCCGCCGAAGCGCACCGCGCCTGGCTGCTGCCGTCGGCCACCGTGCTGTCCGGCAAGGATGTCTGGGTCACCGTCGATGCCGCGGTCTCGAACGACCTGTTCTTCTTCGAGCACCAGCCCTTGCGGCTCAACGGCCTGCAGGTGGCCGCGCCGGACGGCTCCGCCGCCACTGCGGAGAACCAGGCGACCGGCCGCTATCGCAGCACCTTCGACGTGAAGCTCGCCCAGCCGGGGACCTACAAGCTGGCCGTGGTCAATGCCGGCCTGTTCGCCGCCTGGAAGGAGAACGGCCAGAACAAGCGCTGGCGGGGCACGCCGGAGCGCCTGGCGGCCGAAGTGCCGAAGGACGCGCAGGACCTGCGGGTGACGCAGTTCAACAGCCGGATCGAGGTCTTCGTCACCTCCGGCAAGCCGACCGAGACCACCCTGAAGCCGACCGGCCAGGGGCTGGAACTGGCGCCGGTCACCCACCCGAACGACCTGGTGGTCGGCAGCGAGGCCCGGTTCGTCTTCCTGATGGACGGCCAGCCGGCCCCCGACCTGAAGGTGACGATCATCCGCGGCGGCATCCGCTACCGCGACAAGCTGGAAGAGACGACCGTGACCACGGGCGCCGACGGCGGCTTCGCCGTCACCTGGAAGGAGCCCGGCATGTACTGGATCGAGGCGGCCACCCGCGGCGGGAAGCCGTCGATGGCGGGCGCCACGGAACGGCGCGCCAGCTACAACACCACCGTGGAAGTCCTGCCCTGACCGCCGCCGTCGCCCACCGCCCGGCGGCCGACCGCCGGGTGCTGATCCCGGGCGCCCTCACGCCTGGCCCGGCGCCGGTCGCGAGCGCCCGGGTGATGGCGATCGGCGGGCAGACCATGGGCACCGGCTGGCAGGTGCGCTTCGTCGCCGGCGCCGACACCCATCCCGGTGTCGTCCGCCAGGCGGTCGAGGCGGTGTTCGCCCGCGTCATCGCGGAAGCCAGCGGCTGGGAGCCCTGTTCGGCCCTGTGCCGCTTCAATCGCGCCGATGCCGGGACGGTCCAGCCGTTGCCGGTCGGCCTGTTCTCCGTCCTGCGCTACGCGGTCGAGCTCGCCCGGGACAGCGACGGGGCGTGCGACCCCACCGTGGGACCGCTCGTCGACCTGTGGGGCTTCGGCCCGGCCGGGCCGCGGTCGGATCCGCCGGACGCAGCCGCGATCGCCACGGCCCGCGCCCGGGTCGGCTGGCAGCGCCTGCTGCTCGACCCGGACCGGCGGGCGGCGCTGCAGCCGGGCGGCCTCGCCCTCGACCTGTCCGGCATCGCCAAGGGCTGGGCCGTCGACTTGGCGAGCGAGGCCCTGAGCGCGATCGGCGTCGCCAGCCATCTGGTGGAGGTCGGCGGCGAGCTGCGCGGCACGGGAACCAAGCCGGACGGACAGCCCTGGTGGGTCCTGCTGGAGCAGCCGCCCGGCGGCACCGGGCCGGAGACGCTGGTCGCCCTGCACGGACTGTCGATCGCCACCTCGGGCGACTATCGCCGCTTCTTCGAGGCCGACGGCCGCCGCTTCGCCCATACCATCGACCCGCGCACCGGCTGGCCGGTGGCCGACGCCCCGCTGGCCGTGTCCGTGCTGCACCCGAGCTGCATGGTCGCCGACGCCCTGGCGACCGCGCTCACCGTGCTCGGGCCGGAGGCCGGGATGGATCACGCCCGCCGCCACGGCATCGCCGCCCTCTTCGTCCTGCGCGGCGGCGAGCGGGCGAGCCCGGCCCTGGCGGCGATGCTGGACTAGCCGATGCCGCTGGCCGAGCTGCTGCCCCCGGACAGCACCCGCATCCTGACCGCGATCGCGGTCGCCGCGGGCTATATCGGCCTGTGCGGCAACGCTGTCCTGGGCCATCGGCGGCACAGGCGAGCGGCCGATCCGTCCGGCGCCGGACCGCCCGATGCCGGCACCCTGCTCGTCGTCCATGCCAGCCAGACCGGGTTCGCCGAAGAGCTCGCCCGCCGAACCGCCGAAAGGGTGGCCGCGGCCGGCATCGCAACCCGCCTGATGCCGGTGTCGGCGCTGGACGCGGCGACGCTGGCCGCTGCGGGCCGGGCCCTCTTCATCCTCAGCACCACCGGCGAGGGCGATGCCCCCGACCCTGCCGCCGGCTTCGCCCGCCGCGTGCTGGACCGGCCTGCCGACCTGGGGCGGCTTCGCTACGGCCTGCTGGCGCTGGGCGACCGCAGCTATCGCCGCTTCTGCGCCTTCGGCCTGGCGGTCGACGACTGGCTCGGCCGCCAGGGTGCCGTTCCCCTGTTCCCCACGATCGAGGTCGACGACGGCGACCCGGCGGCGCTGGAACGCTGGCAGGCCGCCCTGGCCATGATCGGCGTCGTTTCCGACCAGCCGGCTCCATGGGTGGAAGAGGCGCCGTACCGGCCCTGGCGCCTCGTCGAACGCCGCCTGCTCAACCCCGGCAACGCCGGACACCCCGCCTTCCATCTCGCCTTCCAACCGCAGGACGGCACGACCGACTGGGTTGCAGGCGATCTCGCCCGGATCGCCATCGCCGCCGCGGACGCCGACGGACGGACGCCCCATCGCGACTATTCGATCGCCTCGATCCCGGCCGACGGCCGGCTCGAGCTGCTGGTCCGCCTGGCGCGCCGCCCCGACGGCACCGCCGGCCTCGGCTCCGGCTGGCTGACCCAGCAGCTGGCGATCGGCGGCACGGCCCTGCTGCAGGTCCGCCGCAACGCCGGCTTCCATGCGCCCGACGGCGCGCGGCCGCTGATCCTCATCGGCAACGGGACCGGTCTCGCCGGGTTGCGGGCGCACCTGAAGGCGCGCGCCGCCCACGGCCTCGACCGCAACTGGTTGCTGTTCGGCGAGCGCAGCCGGTCCAGCGACTATTTCCATCGCGAGGAGATCGAGGGCTGGCGGCGTTCGGGCGTCATCGCCCGGCTCGACCTCGCCTTCTCCCGCGACCAGGACGAGCGCATCTACGTCCAGCATCGCCTGCGCGCCGCCGCCGCCGACCTGACGCGCTGGGTGGCCGACGGCGCCGCCATTCTCGTCTGCGGCAGCGCCGACGGCATGGCGCCGGCTGTCCATGCCGTGTTGAGCGACGTGCTGGGCGCCGAGCCGCTGGAGCGGCTGGCCGAGGATGGACGCTACCGCCGCGACGTCTATTGAACCGGGGCGGCAGCGATTGCCGCTGCGCCCTGCGCCGGACCGGGACTATCCTTCGCGCGAACGGAGATACAATCCGACGGAGGAGACATGGACGGATCCATCTCGGGCGAGACCTATCGCGAGCAAGGCTACTGCGCGCCGATCCCGGTGTTGCCGGCCGCAGAGGCCCACCGCTACCGGGCCTGCCTGGAGGCCTCGGAGGCGGCGATCGGCCGGCCGCTGACGCGCGAGGAGCGCACCAAGCCGCATATCCTGTTCGGCTGGGCGGCCGAGCTGGCCCGGCATCCGGCCATCCTGCGGCAGGTCGAGCCCCTGGTCGGCCCCGACATCCTGTGCTGGGAGACGGTGCTGTTCACCAAGGAGCCGGGCGGGCAGGAGTTCATTTCCTGGCACCAGGACCTGACCTACTGGGGGCTGGAGCCGGGCGACCAGGTGGTGACCGCCTGGCTCGCCCTGTCGCCGAGCACGGTCGAGAGCGGCTGCATGCGGGTCGTGCCCGGATCCCACCGCCGCGACCTCGCCCCCCACCGCGACACCTACGACCCGGACAACCTGCTGTCGCGCGGGCAGGAGATTGCGGTCGAGGTGCAGGAGGGCGAATGGGCCGACATCGTCCTCTCCCCCGGCGAGATGTCGCTGCACCACGTCCGCATCGTCCACGGCTCGGACCGCAACCGGTCGAACGATCGGCGGATCGGCTTCGCCGCGCGGTACTTCTCCACCGCGGTCCGCCAGAAGTCGCCGAGCCGCGACAGCGCCTTCCTGGTGCAGGGCCAGGATCGCTTCGGCCATTTCGACCTGGAGCCGGCGCCGGCGGCCGACTATTCCGAAGCCGCCCGCGATCTGCATGCGGAGTTCCGGCGGCGACGGCGCGCGCTGCAGGCGGCGCTGTAGCGGGGCATCGGGGTAGGCAGCGGCGATCGGGTTGCGCTACCGTCGGCCACCCGTATCCCTGCCCGAAGGTCGCCCCAGATGGCCCACTGGCTGCTGAAATCCGAGCCGTTCAAGTACTCCTGGGACCAGATGGTCGCCGACGGCCGCACCCACTGGAACGGGGTGCGCAACCACCAGGCGGCGAACAACCTGAAGGCCATGAAGAAGGGCGACCGGGCCTTCTTCTATCATTCGAACGAGGGGCTCGCGATCGTCGGCGTGGTCGAGATCGTGCGCGAGGCCTACCCCGACCCGAGCGACGAGGCCGGGCGCTTCGTCATGGTCGACGTGGCCCCGTTGAAGCCGGTCAAGACCCCGGTGACCCTGGCCGAGATCAAGGCCAACCCGGAACTGGCCGAGCTGGCGCTGGTGCGCCAGTCCCGACTGTCGGTGGTGCCGGTCGGCGACCAGGAATGGAAGGTAATCTGCAAGATGGCGGGCATCCGGGCATGAGCGACGACCAGGGGATGAACCAGGAAATCGCCGCCGACACCGGGCGGCAGGTGCTCTGCCGGGCGGCAGACATTGCCGAGGCGGCCGGCAAGGGCTTCGTCCTGGGCGAGGGCCGGCAGAAGCGCGAGGTGTTCGTCGTGCGCAAGGAGGGGCGGATCTATGGCTACGTCAACTCCTGCCCCCATGCCGGCACCCCGCTCGACTGGATGCCGGACCGCTTCTTCACCAACGACGGCCGCTTCCTGATCTGCGCGACGCATGGCGCGCTGTTCGAGGTCGAGGACGGCATGTGCCTGCGCGGACCCTGCCGCGGCCTGGCACTGGAGGCGGTCCCGGTGATCGAGGAGGGCGAGGAAATCCTGCTGCTGCCCGTCGGGGAGCCGGCCGGCCCGGCAGGCTGTTGAAGGGGTTTCGCGGACGGCCTTGAGAACAAGCTGCATCCCCCAGGGGCCGGCGCGTTCTTCGACAGCCTGCCGGCGGGCCGCCGCGCAGGAGCTCGGATGGGGACCCAGGAACCGAACCACCGCTCCGTTGATTGAGAATGAGAGGTGCATCGCATCCGTCTCTTTCAGAGGAGCCAGAAATGCGTTCGATTCTTGCGGCGGTCCTCTTGACCGCCATCGCCGCGCCGGCCTTCGCCCAGTCGGGCACGCCCGGCATCGATCGCCGCCAGGCGATCCAGGACCGCCGGATCGAGCAGGGCTACCGCTCGGGCACCCTGTCGGCACAGGAGGCCTGGAAGCTCGACCAGGGCCAGCGCCGCGTCCACCGCATGGAGCGACGGGCCAAGGCCGACGGCCATGTGAGCCGATGGGAGCGGCAGCGCATCCGCGACGCGCAGAATCGCCAGAGCCACCGCATCAACCGCGAAAAGCGCGACTGGAACGGCTACTGAGCCCTTTCGATCACTTCTGGCCGGCCTGAGGGCCGGCCAGCCCCGGCCCGGGCTCTGTCGCTTATACCCATCTGACGCTGCCGACGAAGAGGATAGTGTAGATCTCGGTGGTCGCCGTAGCGTTAATCAAAAAACCAGAAACACCGCCATAAGCGTGAGAGTAGAACGCAAACAAAGATAACGTGCCCGGTACCGACAGCCTGAAGACTCGCCGGACCCTCGAAGTCCAAGGCAAGAGCTACGACTACTTCAGCCTGCCGGTCGCGGCCGAGACGATCGGCGACCTGTCGCGCCTGCCCTTCTCCCTCAAGGTGCTGCTGGAGAACCTGCTGCGCTACGAGGATGGTCGCACCGTCACGGTCGACGACGTGAAGGCGATGGGCAAGTGGCTGGAGCATCGCCGGTCCGACCGCGAGATCGCCTATCGGCCGGCGCGCGTGCTGATGCAGGACTTCACCGGCGTACCCGCCGTGGTCGACCTGGCTGCCATGCGCGAAGCGATGGAGGCCCTCGGCGGCGACGCCCAGAAGATCAACCCGCTGTCGCCGGTCGACCTGGTCATCGACCACTCCGTCATGGTCGACGCCTTCGGCACCCCGAAGGCCTTCGGCGAGAACGTCGACCTGGAGTTCGAGCGCAACCGCGAGCGCTACGCCTTCCTGCGCTGGGGCCAGACCGCGTTCCGCAATTTCCGCGTCGTGCCGCCCGGCACCGGCATCTGCCATCAGGTGAACCTGGAGTACCTGTCGCAGACGGTGTGGACCAACGACGACACCGGCCGCACCGTGGCCTACCCCGACACGCTGGTCGGCACCGACAGCCACACCACCATGGTGAACGGCCTGGCGGTGCTCGGCTGGGGCGTCGGCGGCATCGAGGCCGAGGCGGCCATGCTGGGCCAGCCCGTGTCGATGCTGATTCCCGAGGTCGTCGGCTTCAAGCTGACCGGTCGCCTCAAGGAAGGCATGACCGCGACCGACCTCGTCCTGACCGTCACCCAGATGCTGCGCAAGCACGGGGTGGTCAACAAGTTCGTCGAGTTCTACGGCCCCGGCCTCGACAACCTGCCGCTGGCCGACCGCGCGACCATCGCCAACATGGCGCCCGAGTACGGCGCCACCTGCGGCTTCTTCCCGATCGACAAGGAGACGCTGCGCTACCTCGCCTTCACCGGCCGCGACCCGCAGCGAGTGGCGCTGGTCGAGGCCTATGCCAAGGCCCAGGGCATGTGGCGCGATGCCTCCACCCCCGACCCCGACTTCACCAGCGCGCTGGAACTGGACCTGGGCTCGGTCGAGCCGTCGCTCGCCGGGCCGCGCCGGCCGCAGGACCGTGTGCCGCTGTCGCAGGCCGCCACGGCCTTCGCGGGCGAGCTGCCGAAGTTCGTCGGCAGCGAGGACGAGGCCATCCTGACCAAGTCCGTCGAGGTCGCCGGCCACGACTATGCCGTGAAGCAGGGCGACGTGGTGATCGCCGCCATCACCAGCTGCACGAACACCTCCAACCCCTCGGTCCTGGTCGCGGCCGGTCTGGTCGCCCGCAACGCGCGGGCCCGCGGCCTGACGCGCAAGCCCTGGGTCAAGACCTCGCTCGCTCCCGGCAGCCAGGTCGTCACCGACTACCTGGAGGCCGCCGGCCTGCAGACCGAGCTGGACGCGCTGGGCTTCCAGCTGGTCGGCTACGGCTGCACCACCTGCATCGGCAATTCCGGCCCGCTGCCGGAGCCGGTCGCCAACGCCATCGACGAGGGCGACCTGACGGTGGCCGCCGTCCTGTCGGGCAACCGCAACTTCGAGGGCCGCGTCCATCCGCAGGTCAAGGCGAACTACCTCGCCTCGCCGCCGCTGGTGGTCGCCTATGCGCTGGCCGGCTCCATGAAGATCGACCTGACGACCGAGCCGCTCGGCATCGGCAGCGACGGCAACCCGGTCTATCTGCGGGACATCTGGCCGACCTCGGCCGAGGTCGCCAGCACGATGGAAAAGGCGCTGACGCCGAAGATGTTCACCGGCCGCTACAGCAACGTCTTCGAGGGCCCGCCCGAGTGGAAGACGATCGCCACCGCCGAGGGCCAGACCTACCGCTGGGATTCCGGCTCCACCTACGTCAAGTCGCCGCCCTACTTCGACAACATGCCAAAGGTGCCGGCGCCGATCACCGACATCGTCGGCGCCCGGCCGCTGGCGGTGCTGGCCGACAGCATCACCACCGACCACATCTCGCCCGCCGGCAACATCCGCAAGGCGGGCCCGGCCGGCGAATACCTGCTGAGCTACCAGGTGCGGCCGCACGACTTCAATTCCTACGGCGCCCGCCGCGGGAACCATGAAATCATGATGCGCGGCACCTTCGCCAACATCCGCATCCGCAACGAGATGGCGCCCGGCACCGAGGGCGGGGTGACCCGCCACCTGCCTTCGGGCGAAGTCATGCCGATCTACGACGCCGCGATGCGCTACCAGGCCGAGGGCGTGCCGCTGGTGATCGTCGCCGGCAAGGAGTACGGCACCGGCTCCTCGCGCGACTGGGCAGCCAAGGGCACCCGCCTGCTCGGCGTGCGCGCCGTGATCGTCGAGAGCTTCGAGCGCATCCACCGCTCGAACCTGGTCGGGATGGGCGTGCTGCCGCTGCAGTTCAAGGACGGGGTCAGCCGCAAGACGCTCGGCCTCGACGGCACCGAGACCTTCGACATCCTGGGCGTCGCCGAAGGCATCAAGCCGCGCATGGACGTCACCTGCCAGATCCGCCGCGCCGACGGCTCGGTGGAATCGGTCGAGCTGCTGTGCCGGATCGATACGCTGGACGAGCTCGAGTACTACCGCCATGGCGGCATCCTGCAGTACGTGCTGCGCAGCATGCTGAAGGACGCCGCCTGATCGGGTGACCGGCCGTCCGGACCCCATCCGGACGGCCGGTACACGCGAGCGTCACGCGGACGTGATGCCAGGTTGAATCGCTAGCCGGGCCCGACCGGCGTAAGGTGCCGTCATGGTCACCCGTCGCCACTTCCTCCGCTCCGTCACCGCGACTGCGGCACTCGCCGCTGGCGGTCTGCCGCTGGCCGGCATCGCCGGCGAGCGGAGCCCGGTCGTGGTGGAACTGTTCACCTCCCAGGGCTGCTCGTCGTGCCCGGCCGCCGACAAGTTCCTGCATGAGCTGTCCGGCCGCGGCGACGTCATCGCGCTGTCCCTGCACGTGGACTACTGGAACTACATGGGCTGGGTCGATCCGTTCAGCCGCTCGGAGAACTCGGCCCGGCAGCGCGGCTACAAGGCGGCGATGGGCCTGCGCTACGTCTATACCCCGCAGATGGTGGTCGATGGCCGAGCCCAGGCGGTCGGCACCGATCGCGAGGCGGTGGAGCGGCTGATCCGCGAAGCCACGATCAAGCCGCACCTGCCGATTGCGCTGAACCAGGATGGTACGACCATCATCGCCGACCTGCCCGCCGGCGATGCCGCCACCCCCGCCGTCGTCTGGCTGGCCATCTTCGAGCGGACGCGGAAGACCGTGGTCGACAAGGGCGAGAATTCCGGCCGGTCGATCGTCAACACCCATGTCGTCCGCTCCATCGTGCCGATCGGCGAATGGATGGGGGAGGCCGTCCGCCTCACCTACGTCTCGGATGTCCTGAACGCGGACCGGGGCGCCGCCGTGATCGTCCAGAAGAAGGGTTTCGGGCCGATCCTCGGCGCCGCCATGATCCGGCCGCCGACCAGCTAGCCGGTCGTCGCAGCCGCGGGCATGGGACGCTCGCCCAGGTCCTGGTAGAAGCGGAGCAGGTAGCCGTCCGGATCGAGGACGATGAACTGACGGTTGCCGACCTCCCGGTCGCCGGCCCGGTACCAGCGTTCCTCCATCGCCAGGAAGATCCGGGCGCCGGCGGCGATCGCAGCCTCCTGGAGGGCGTCGACGTCCACGGCCCGGATCTGCAGGTTGATGCCGCGCCCGAACGGATGCGCGACCGGCCCCGCCAGCCAGGTCCGGCTGCCCGATTCCGGCGCCTGCGCCAGGGCGTCCAGCATCAGCTCCGCGCCGTCCCGTTCCAGGTAGGCGAAGCCCTCCTCCGGACGCGCATAGCGCACCTGGAATCCCAGCACGCCGACATAGAACGCCAGGCTCCGGGCGATGTCGGTGCAGTACAGTTCCGGCACGAGCGCATTTCCCATCAGGCCGCTCCCTGCATCCGGGCCAGGGCCGGGGCGAGTTCGCCCTGGGGCGCGATCGAGACGCTGCCGAGGCCGAGCCATCCGGCCAGCGAACCGAGTTCGGCGTGCAGCGCCGGAGCCACCATGGCGGGGTCGATGCTGGCCTCCCCGTGGGCGGCCAGCACCAGCAGGCGGCTTCCGGCCCGGTCGGCCTTCAGGTCGACCCGGGCGACCAGGCGGTCGCCGAGCAGGAACGGCAGGACATAGTAGCCATGGGTCCGCCGCTCGGCCGGGGTGTAGAAGGCCAGGCGATAGTGGAAATCGAACAGCCGCTCCGTCCGGTCCCGTTCCCAGATCAGGGAATCGAACGGAGACAGCAGGGCGGCCGCGCGGATCTGCCGGGGCAGGCGGGCCTCGCGATGGAGGAACCCGGGCTTCTCCCAGCCCTCGACCGCCACCGGCAGGAGCTCGCCCGCCTCGACCAGCTCCTCGAGCCGGGCACGCGCATCGGCGACCGGCAGGCGGAAATAGTCGCGCAGGTCACGCTCGGTCGCGACGCCGAGCGCCGTGGCCGAGATCCGCAGCAGGTCGCGCTGCGCGGCATCCACCGCCGGCGTCTCGGCCGCCAGGACGGCCGCCGGCAGCACCCGCTCCGGCAGGTCGTAGATGCGCTCGAAGTGGCGGCGCCCGGCGGTGGTCACCCGGCCGGCCCAGAACAGGAACTCCAGCGCCCGCTTGCCGTCGCTCCAGCCCCACCAGCCGCCCTCGCCACGGCTGCCGTCCGACAGCTCGCCCGCGGCCAGAGGCCCGCGGTCGGTGATCTCGTCCAGCACCCGACGGACATAGTCGGCCTTCTCCAGCCCGAAGCGGGCCAGGCCGCCATAGAGCCCCTCGCCGCGCCAGGCGCGCTCCATCCGCCAGCGCATCAGCGGCTGCAGGGCAAGCGGCATCAGCGAGGCTTCGTGCCCCCAATACTCGAACAGGCTGCGCTTGCGGTCGTAGGCCAGACGGTCGAGCAGGCCGGTCGGGTAGCCGCCGAGCCGGGCATGCAGCGGCAGGTAGTGCGAACGCACCAGGACATTGACCGAATCGATCTGCAACAGGCCGACCCGGTCCAGCACCCGGCGGACGTGGCGCGCATCGACCGGCGCGGACGGCCGGGCGTCGGCGAAGCCCTGGGCCGCCAGTGCGATGCGCCGCGCTTCGGCCGCCGATAGTTTGTCCTTGGGAATCGCCGCACCTCCGTTCGCGAACCGCGATCATGCCGCGACTGCACGGACCAGCGCCACCGCCGCAACGCCGCCGATGACCGCCACCAGGTCATTGCCGGCGAGGCGCATCGCCGCCAGCGCCACGACCAGGCCCGCGGCTTCCGCAGGGCCGGCCGTGGTGGCGATCGGCGCCAGGATCGCCGCCATGACCGCGATCGGCACCGCATCGAGGACCGCCCGCAGACGCGGGGTGATGGGAACGAAGCCCATCGCCCAGTAGCCCCCGGCCCGGCAGAGATAGGAGGCGACGGCCATTCCAAGGATGGCGAGGAGGACCTCAGGCGCCATGGGTGCCGCTCCCGTTCGGCGCCCGGACCGCCGCGATGGCACCGCCGGCGAGCACGCCCGCGACGACGTGCCAGGGCCCGGCGGCCAGGTGCGCGACCAGCGCCGCGGCACCGGCCCCGGCCAGCACCGGCGCCGCGTCGCGGCGGCCGCGCCACAGCGCCACGGCCATCACCGCGCAGAAGGCGGGCAACAGGAAGTCCAGGCCGAGGCGGCGCGGCTCGCCCACCACCGCACCCAGCGCGTGGCCGACGCCGGTGGACGAGACCCAGGCGACCCACAGCGCCAGGCCGCTGCCGACCAGGAACGCGGCGTCGTCGCGCCCTGCCGTACGCTCGCGGAGCGCCATCGCCCAGGTCCCGTCGCTGATCAGGCCCAGCGTCGCGTAGCTGCGATGCGCGGCCAGGCCGGCCAGCCACGGCCGCAAGGTCGCCCCCAGCAGCACATAGCGGGCATTGACCGCGAAGACCCCGAGCCACACGGCCAGCAGGGGGATCGGATCGGACCAGATGCCGAGCGCCACGATCTGCGCGGCACCGGCATAGACCAGGGCGCTCATCGCCACCGCCTCCGACCAGGCGAGGCCGGCCTGGTCGGCCATCGCGCCGAAGCCGATCCCGTAGGCGAAGGAGCCCACCGCCAGCGGCCAGCTTCGCCGCATGCCATGCCGCAGCCCGTGCCGGGTGAAGGAAACCGTCATCGCATGGTAACCTTTTAAACAGTTATTCAGGCTCGATGGTTGCCGGCCCGATGTCAACCGTCTAGATGGTTAGCCATGCTGTCGCCCCCGCTTCCGTCCTACGCCGAGACCCCGCCCAAGCTGGTGGGCGGCGCGCTCGCGCTCGATTTCGTCAACACGGTGGAATGGCGGGGGGACCCGGCCGCGGCGGGCGAGCGCCTGACCAGCTATCGCGAGCTCGCGCTTTGGTCCGGCCATGCCGGCGCCCTGCCGGCGGCGGGAAGCGCCGCCCTGCTGGCGGAAGCGGCGGCGCGGCCGGCGGACGCCGCCCGGTGGCTGGATGCGGCGATCGATCTGCGGCAGGCGATTGCCCGCCTGCTCGACCCGGATGCCGCGCCCCCGGGCGGCGACCTGACGCTCCTCAACCGGATGCTGGCGCTGGCGGGTGGCCCGGCCCGGCTGCAGCGCACGCCGGCCGGGATCGCCTGGTCGGACGATCCCGCCGACCCGCTGGCGGCGCCGTTGGCGGCGATCGCCCGCGACGCGGCCGAACTGCTGGTTTCCGGGCGGGCGGCGCGGGTGCGGTGCTGCGGCGATGCGCGCTGCGGCTGGATGTTCATCGACCCCGCCCGGGGCCGCGGCCGGCGCTGGTGCTCCATGGCCGACTGCGGCAACCGGGCCAAGGCCCGCCGCCACTATCGCCGGCGGCAACCGGCCGGGGACGCAGGCCCGCCCTGACCGTGGCGGGCGGCTATGCCCGTTCGACCCGCAGGGTCGCACCCTCGACGCCGATCACGCGGACGCGGGAGCCGGCCGGCAGGTCGGGGCCGGCGATGCGCCACATCGTGTCCTCGACATGGGCACGGCCGACCCCGTCGACGATCGGCTGGTCCAGGGTGAGCAGGCGCCCGACATAGTGCTCGCCGCGGCGGTTGAGGTGCGGCTGGTCGGTCACCGCCGGGCGGGCGCGCATCCAGCGCCGCGACAGGACGACGTCGCCCACGCAGAAGAGCGCGAACAGCAGCACCTGGATCTGCCAGTGCAGGTCCGGCCACAGCCAGGCAACCCCGCCGGTGAGGATCGCGGCGATGCCGAGCCACAGGAAATAGACGCCGGGAGCAAGGATCTCGACGGCGACGAGGAGCCCGCCCAGGCTGAGCCAGTGCCAGAATTCCATGGCAATGCCGCCGATGCCTTCCGTGGTGATGGCGTCAGGTCCGCGGCCCCGCGTCGGGGCCGGTATCCTTGCCGAAGGCCTCGCGCGCCAGCTGGGCGATGCCGCCGATCGAGCCGATCAGGCTGGCCGCCTCCACCGGGAGCATCAGGACCTTCTGGTTGGGGGCCGAGGCGAGCTTCTCCAGCGCCTCGGTGTAGCGCTGCGCCACGAAGTAGTTGACCGCCTGGACGCTGCCGGCGCCGATCGCCTGCGACATGGCGGTGGTCGCCCGCGCCTCCGCCTCCGCCTCGCGCTCGCGGGCCTCGGCATCGCGGAAAGCCGCCTCGCGGCGGCCCTCGGCCGCCAGGATGGTCGCCTGCTTCTCGCCCTCGGCCTTGAGGATGGCCGCCTGCCGCAGCCCCTCCGCCTCCAGGATCGCCGCGCGCTTGTCGCGCTCGGCCTTCATCTGGCGGCCCATGCTGTCGACCAGGTCGCGCGGCGGCGAGATGTCCTTGATCTCGATGCGGGTTGCCTTCACGCCCCAGCTGGTGGTCGCCTCGTCGACCACCGACAGGAGCTTGGCGTTGATCTTGTCGCGCTGCGACAGGAGCTCGTCCAGGTCCATCGAGCCCATGACGGTGCGCAGGTTGGTCATGGTCAGATTGAGGATCGCGTTCTCGAGGTGCGAGACCTCGTAGGCGGCGCGCGCCGCATCCAGCACCTGGAAGAAGACGACCCCGTCGACGGTGACGAGCGCGTTGTCGCGGGTGATGACGTCCTGCTGCGGCACGTCCAGCACCGTCTCCATCATCGACAGCTTGGCGCCGACGCGGTCGACGAAGGGCACGATCAGGTTGAGGCCGGGAGTGAGCGTGCGGGTGTAGCGGCCGAAGCGTTCGACCGTGAACTCCCGGCCCTGGGGCACCGACTTCACCCCCATCACGACCAGGAGGATGGCCAGCACCAGCACGATCAGGACGAAGATGGAAAAGCCGCTCATGCCCCTGCCCCCAACCGTTGCCGACGGCGCAGTCTACCCGAACGCGGGGACGGCAGGGCGGAGGATTCGGCCGCCCCGGCGATGCGATGCCGGGGCGGCCGGTCGCAGGGTCTATTCGACGAACTGGTTGGTGAAGAAATCGGACGGCTTGTAGCCGGGCTTCAGCAGCCCGGCCGCCTCGCCCGAGCGGATCGTTTCCTTCCAGTCCTCTTCGGACTGCCAGCCGATCGGCTTGCCCTTGGTGTTGGGCGTGTCGAAATAGGGCCGGTAGGCGGCGATCTGGCCCTTCAGGATCTCCGGGTTCAGCTTCGCGTTCGGCCTGGCCGCGACGATCGCGGCCACGGCCTCGTCGGCATGGCCGGCAAAGATGTGGTTCCAGGCCCGGATCTGGTTCTTGACGAAGCGATCCAGCATCTGCGGCGACGTCTGGACCAGCTCCTCGCGGACATAGAGGCCGGTGCCAGGCGAGGACACGCCGTAGTCGGCGGCGTCGATGACGCGCGAGGGGCGGCGGTCGCCGATGATCGGCAGGACGTAGGGGCCGATGCTCATGACGCCGTCGGCCTGGCCCGCCGCATAGGCGGCATTGAAGGCGCCCGCGTCGAGGAAGACGATGGTGAGGTCGTTGCGCGTCAGCCCGCCGCTCTTGAGGAAGCTGTCGAGATAGGGGACCCAGGGGCTGGCGGCGAACAGCAGCAGGCGCTTGCCGCGCAGGTCGGCCACCGTCCTGATCGGCCCGGCGGCATCGACCAGCACGCCGAGGTCGGTGCGCCGCGACAGCCCGGCGATGGACATGAGCGGCGCGCCCCTGCTCTTGGCGACCGCCATGGCGCCCAGCCCGCCGGTGCCGATATCGACCTGGCCGGCGGCGACCAGCTGGATGCTGGCCATGCTGCCACGGCCGTCGCGGATCTCGGCCTCGATGCCGGCCTCGCGGTTCCAGCCCTTGGCCTCGGCCAGGAACAGCGCGGCCGTCGTACCGGCCGGCGCCAGCGCGAGCTGGATCGTCACCTTCTGCAGCGCCTGGGCCTGGGCCCCGGTGGCGGCGGCCAGCAGGACGGTCGCCAGAATTGCCAGCGGCGCGGCGAGGCGCCTGGCCAGAGTCCTCATCCCTGTTCTCCCTTGGTCGATGTCGGCATCAGCGGCGGCGTTCGGAGCGGATCGAGACGTGCCAGGGAATGACCTTGCGCTCGATGAAGGCCAGCAGGTGGAACAGCGAAGTTCCCACCAGCCCCAGGATGACCACCGCCACGAAGGCCCGCGGCGTGTCGAAGGCGCCCTGCGCGGTCAGGATGACGTAGCCCAGCCCCTGCTCGCCGGCGACGAACTCGCCGACGATGGCGCCGATCAGCGTGAAGGTGGTGGCCGCCTTCAAGGCTCCGAACAGGTTGGGCAGGGCATGGGGCAGCTGCACCTTGAGAAGGATCTTGAGACGGCTCGCCTGCTTGGAATGGGCCATGTTCAGCACTTCGGGGTCGACCGAGCGCAGGCCCACCACCGTGTTGATGACGATGGTGAAGACCGCGATCATCGCCGCGATGACGACCTTCTGGGTCATCCCGGTGCCGAGATAGATGACGAGGAGCGGCGCCAGCGCCACCTTGGGCACGCTGTGCAGGGCCGACAGCAAGGTGAACAGGACCCGGTCGAAGATCCGCGACGAGACGATGAGGAGCGCCAGTGCCACGCCGATGACGAGCGCGAACAGGAAGCCCGCGACCGTCGTCGTCAGCGTGAAGCCGGTGTTCGACAGGTAGAAGGCGGGCGCGGACAGGAACTCCGTCACCACCGCCACCGGCGAGGGCAGCAGGAAGGTCGGGATGCGGAACGCCATCACCGTCGCCTGCCAGGCGGCGACGACCCCGCCCAGGACCAGGATGACCGGCAGGATGTCGGTCGCGAAGCGGCTGCGCCGGCGGCCGGCCGCGAGGCTACTCATTGCGCAGGATCCCCATCCCGGTGATGGTCGCCCGGATTTCCGCGCTGTAGCGGATGAAGGGCGCGGTCTCCCGGTCGGACAGGGTGCGCGGCCGCGGCAGGTCGACCACGAACTCGGCCGCGATCCGGCCCGGGTTGCGGTCCATGACGATGATCCGGTCGGACAGGAACACCGCCTCCGGCACGCTGTGGGTGATGAACAGCGCGGTCTTCTTGTCGCGCAGCCAGATGCGCTGCAGCTCGAGGTTGAGGTCGTCGCGCGTCATCGCGTCGAGCGCGCCGAACGGCTCGTCCATCAGCAGGAAGCCGGGATTGTCGACCAGCGCGCGGCAGATCGCGACCCGCTGGCGCATCCCGCCCGACAGCTCCCACGGGTAGCGGTCCTCGTAGCCGGCCAGCCCGAACAGGTCGAGCAGTTGGCGGGCGCGGTCGACGAAGTCCCTCTTCCGCAGTCCGAGAAACTCGACGCTGATCAGGACGTTGTCGAGGTTGGTGCGCCAGTCGAGCAGCAGGTCGCGCTGGAAGACGATGCCGAGGTCGGGCGGCGGCCGGGTCACCGGCTTGCCGTCGATCAGGATGCGGCCGCCCGTCACCGGCTCCAGCCCGGCCACGCATTTCAGCAGCGTGCTCTTGCCGCAGCCGCTCGGCCCCAGCACCGTCAGGAACTCGCTGTCATGGATGTCGAGCGAGATGCCCGACAGCGCCTGCACCGGGCCGCGGTCGGATTCGTAGGATTTCGACAGGTCGGAGATCCGGACCCGGACCGGGCCCGCCACCGGGGCGGGCGCGTCCGTCGTGCCGGCCGGAACCACCCGGACCGCCGCCTGCCCCCCGCCGCGGCTCATTGGGCCGCTGCGGCGGTCTTGTAGGGCGACGGATAGATCCGCGAATACAGCTCGACCATCCACTCGCCGATCTTGATGTTCTTGGTGCGGTCGAGCGAGCTGTGGAACTGCGGCAGGTCGGTCGGCTCCGGGTTCTGCACCAGCGGCCGGAAGATGGTGTCGTAGTCGGGGTTGACGAAGAAGGGCACCGAGTAGCGCTCCAGGCCGTAGCGGTTCACCACCCGGTGCGGCGTGGACGAGAAGATCGCGTCCGACCAGGCCTTCATCATCTCGCCGATGTTCACGACGTAGCTGCCGGGGATCGGCGGCACCGTGATCCACTCGCCGCCCTTGGTCAGGATCTCCAGCCCGCCGACCTCGTCCTGGGCCAGGATAGTGAAGACCCCGGTGTCGGTATGGGCGCGGGTCCCGATGCTCTCGGTCGAATCGTCGGGCGCCTGCGGCGGGTAGTGCAGGACCCGCAGCATGATCATCGGCTTGGTGAAGTAGGGGGAGAAGGCGTTCTCCGGCAGGCCGAGCCCCAGCGCGAACAGGGGCAGCATCTTCTGCCCGAGCGCCCACAGCTGCTGCTGATAGGCGGTCATGTCCGGCTTCAGCGACGGCATGGCGCTCGGCCAGGGGTTCGGCCCGTGCATCGGCTTGCCGGCCAGCACGTCGGGATCGTTCGCCGGCAGGTCGAGATGGATCTGGAAGGCCTCCTGCAGGTTCGCCTTCAGCTTCTGGTCGACGCCGATATGGTTCGAGGGGATGTAGCCGCGGAAGAGCGGCGACCGGGCGATCGCCACCTCCATCTTGTCCGCTTCCGGCAGGTCGAAGAAATCCTTCGCCACGTCGAACATGCGCTGCACCGAGGCGGCCTCGATGCCGTGGTTGACGATGTAGAAGAAGCCGACCTCCTTCGACGCCCGGGCGACCTCCTGGGCCAGGCGCGCGCGCCGGGCCGGGTCGGGGCTGTCGATGTCGGAGAGGTCGATGATCGCAATCTCGCCCGGGTGGGGGGCACGCGCCTGGGGAAGCATTTCGGCACTCCTGTCGCCATCGAGCCGGCCCCGAACCGGACATCCGCCGGCGGGGCACACCGCGTGGAGAAATGGTATACCGAGAGAATACCAGCGCGCCATCGGGGATTGGCGACCGTATCCCGTTTTTTCGCATGCGCGAGACGCCAAACCTATCGGGCGATCAGCCGCCCGACGTCAGGGCCCCGACCACCGCCCCGGTCATGCAGGTGGCGAGGAGGCCGGCCAGGATCGACCGGAAGCCGAGACCGACGATGTCGCGGCGGCGCTCCGGCGCGATCGCGACCAGCCCACCCACCATGATCCCGAGGCTGGCGAAATTGGCGAAGCCGCACAGCGCATAGACGAGGATGCGCCGGGACCGTTCGGACAGCGCGTCGGCCGGCACGGCCGCCAGGCGGAGATAGGCCAGGAACTCGTTGAGCACCGTCTTGATCCCCAGCAGTTCCCCCGCCAGCATCGCCTCGCCCCAGGGAATGCCCATCAGCCAGGCGAGCGGGGCGAAGAGCCAGCCGGCGACCCGCTCCAGGGTGATCGCACGACCCGCCAGATCGGGCAGGAGACCGGCGATCTGGTTGGCCAGCGCGACCAGGGCGACCATGACGATCAGCATGGCGACGATGTGCAGCAGCAGGACCACGCCGTCGGCGGTGCCGCGCACCAGGGCCTCGAAGGCGCCGGAATCCGCGCCGCCGGCATCGAGCTCGCCCGGCGCGGGCGGGCCGCTGTCCGGGATCATCAGCCGGGCGACGGTGATGGCCGCGGGCGCGCTGATGACCGAGGCCACCAGCAGATGGCCGAAGGCATCCGGCATGGAGGGGGCGAGGATCGCGCCGTAGAGGCCGAAGACGGTGCCGGCAATCGTCGCCATGCCGCCCACCATGACCATGAACAGCTCGGCACGGCCCATCCGCAGCAGGTAGGGACGGATCAGGAGCGGCGCCTCGACCATGCCGACGAAGATGTTGGCGGCGGTTGCCACCGACACCGCGCCGCCGATGCCGAGTGCACGCCCGAGCAGGCGGGAGAAGGCGCGGACCACGGCGGGGAGCACGCCCCAGTGGAAGAGGAGCGCCGAGAGCGCGCTGAACACCAGGACGATGGGCAGCGCCTGGAAGGCCAGGGTGAAGGTGGCGCCCGGCGCGGTCTCCGCATAGGGCAGCGGCCCGCCGCCCAGGAAGCCGAAGACCAGGCTGGTCCCGGCGCGGGTCGCGGCCTGCACCGCCAGCACCCCGTCGGCGATCCAGGCGAAGGCGAGCCGCGCCCCGGGCACCCACAGCAGGAGGGCCGCCAGGGCGAACTGCAGCGCGATGCCGGCCAGGGCCGGCGCCAGGCAGGCACGCCGCCGGTCCTCCCCCAGGAGCCAGGCCAGCCCGGCCAGCGCGAAGACGCCGAACAGGCTCTGGACCGCCAAGGTCATCGGCGAGCCGCCGTCACTCGCCTCGCGCCAGGAGGGCCGCGTCGCGCAGGCCGATCGTGGCGGCGTCCTCCACCTCCAGCTCGCCGATGCGCTCGCCGCGCTTGGTCACCTTGTCGGTCGAGATGCGGATCTGCCGGACATCCTCGGTCGTCTGGTCGAAATGCCGCTGCAGCTTGCCGACCCGGTCGTCGAGACGGCCGACATCCTCCACCAGCAGGCGCACCTCCTTCTGAACCAGCCCCGCCTGCTCGCGCATGCGCACGTCCTTCAGCACCGCCCGCACGGTGTTGAGGGTCGCCATCAGCGTGGTCGGCGACACGATCCAGACCCGCGAGAGGTAGGATTTCTCCACCACCTCGGGGAAGTTCGCGTGCAGCTCGGCATAGACGGCCTCGGCCGGGATGAACATGAGCGCGCTCTCCGCCGTCTCGCCGGGGATGATGTACTTGTCGGCGATGGCGCGGACATGCAGCAGGATGGCGGCCGCGAATGCCCGGGCGGCGATGATCCGGGCCGCGTCGTCGCGGGCGGCGCGCAACGCATGCCAGCTTTCCAGGGGGAACTTGGCATCGATGGCGATGACGCCGGGCGGGTTCGGCAGCTGCAGCAGGCAGTCGACCCGGCGACCGTCGCCGATCGGCGCCTGGAAGGCATAGGCCGACGGCGGCAGGATGCCCGACACCAGCGCCTCGAGCTGGACTTCGCCGAAGGCGCCGCGCGCCTGCTTGTTGGACAGGATGTCCTGCAGCTGCACCACCTGGGTCGACAGCTCGGTGATCTTGGTCTGGGCGGCGTCGATGACGGCGAGCCGTGCCTTGAGGTCGCCCAGGGTGGTCGCGGCCGACTGGGCGTTGCGCTCCAGCGATTCGCCGACGACCTGGCTGAGCCGGCCGAGGCGGCGCTCCACCGCCTCGGCGATGTGCCGTTCCTGCGCCGTCAGCCGCTCGGCGGTGGCGGCCTGGGCGGCGACCGCCTGCTCGGCCATCTGCGCCAGCCGGCCGGCCAGTTCGGCCTGGCTGTCGGCGAGGCGCTCGCCCAGCTCCTGCAGCCCCCCGGCCGGCCCGGACGACCGGCGGGCCAGCACGACCGCGACGACGATCGCGGCGACGGCGACCACCAGGGCCGCGACGATGATCGGATCCATGCTCAGCGGGCACCCGTGCCGGTCATGCCGAGCGCCTTCATCGATTCGCCGCGCAACTGCGACCACAGGCGCGCCGTCACCCGGCCGAACGCCTCCTCGGACACGATGCGGCTGTCGCGGTCGCGCGGCCAGCCGGTCTCCACCATGTCGATGAAGCGTCCCGGCCGGGACGACATCACGCCGACCCGGTCGGACAGCATCGCCGCCTCGTCGAGCGCGTGGGTGATCAGCATCACCGTCGCCCCGGTGCGGCGCCACAGGTTGAGCAGCTCGTCGCCCATGAGCAGGCGCGTCTGCTGGTCGAGCGCGCCGAACGGCTCGTCCAGCAGGATCAGGCGCGGCTGCATGACGAGCGTGCGGGCGATGCACACGCGCTGCCGCATGCCGCCGGAAAGCTGGGCCGGATAGGCTCGCGCGAAATCCTTCAGCCCCATGAAGGCGATGGCGTCGTCGACCCGGCGCCGCACCTCCTCGCCGTCCATGCCGGCCCGCCGCAGCCCGAACGCGGCGTTGTCCCACACCGTCAGCCAGGGGAAGGACGCGTCCTCCTGGAAGACGACGCCGACCCCGTCCGGCACCTCGCCGCGCACCTCCTTGCCCTCGAACAGGATCCGGCCGTCGGACGGTGCCGACAGGCCGGCCAGGACGTCGAGCAGGGTCGACTTGCCGCAGCCGGACGGGCCGACCACGGCCACGAACTCGCCCCGGTGCAGCACCATGTCGATCGGCCCCAGCGCGTGCACGGGCGGATTGCCGGCGTTCGCCGGATAGACCCTCGTCACCCCCTGGATGACGGCATGGTCTTCGGTCGGGCTTGCGGCCTGGCTCACGGTTCCTCCCCTTCGATTTGGCTGCGAGGATAGGTCCGGCGCCAGGGGCGAACAAGCGCGGCTCAGCCGGGTGCGTCCTTCACCATGATGGCCGTCGGGTGGCCCGCATGGGCGACCGTCTCCAGGTCGCGCCAGCCGAGGCCGGCATAGTAGCCGCGCTTGTCGAAGGTGAAGAGGTAGAGCCGCGGCACGCCGAGGCGCCAGGCCTCCGTCTCCGCGGCGGCACAGAGCGCGGCCCCCAGGCCGCGGCGGCGCTGCCCGGGCAGGACGAAGACGGTGGCGAGCCACGGGTTGAGGTCGGGCCGCGTCTCCATGTCGTCGAACAGGATGCTGGCGGTGCCGAGCAGCCCGCCGTCGGGCGCCACCGCGACCACCGCGACCGGCAGCCGGTCGCGGTTCATCCGGGCCCGCAGGCTGGCGGTGCGCACCGCGACCGTCTTCTCGGGGAAGGTCTCGCCCCAGAATGCCCACAGCGCGTCCGCGAGCGGGGCGACCAGATCGGGACGGTCGGCGAGCGGAACGATCCGCCAGGGTGCGGGGTGGGGCTGGGTCATGGACGGCAGGATAGGAATGGCGGGCGGGGATCGGCAAGCCGCGTCGCCGACGGCACGGAGCGTGCTACCGTCCGCCGCCGGCAATCGGCAGGGACACGGGGAGCGGGAGGCCGGATCGGATGAGCGCAAGGACGCTGGGGGCCATCGTCATCGGCCAGTCGCCACGGCCGGATGTCGAGGCCCTTCTGCAGGATGCCGTGGGCACCGGCACCCGCGTACGGCTGGTCGGCTGCCTCGACGGGCTGTCACGGGCGGAAGTGGACGCCCTGCCCCCGGTCGACGAGGCCGACACGCTGTTCACCCGCCTGCCCGACGGCAGCGGCGCCATCATCTCGAAGCGCGCGGTGACCGGCCGGGCCCAGGCCCTGGTCGACCGGTTCGCGGCCGAGGGCGTGGGGGCGACGGTGATGTGCTGCACCGGGGCCTTCCCCGGCCTGCGGCCGTCGGGCGTCGTGGTCTTCCCGTCCGCGGTCCTGTCCGGGCTCGCCCAGGGGCTGCTGCCGACAGGGCGTCTCGGCCTGTTCGTGCCGCTCCCGGCCCAGGTCCGGGGACTGGCCCGCAAGTGGGAGCGACCCGGGCTGGAGGTGACGGCCGAGGCCCTGCTGCCGCTGGCCGACGCGGCCGAGGCCATGGAAGCGGCCGGGCGCCTGGCGGACCGGCAGCCGGACCTGGTGGTGATGGACTGCATCAGCTACACGCCGGCGCAGCAGGCGGCCGTGCGGCGCCGCCTGTCCTGCCCTGTTCTTCTGGCCGTCAGCACGACCGCCGCGGTCCTGCGGGAGATGTTCCCTTGAGCTACCCCACCACCCCCATCTCTCTCGACGACATCGAATCGCTGTCGGTCGGCGCCTGGATCCTCGGCACCGGCGGCGGCGGCAGCCCCTATCTCGGCCTGCTCAACATGCGGGCCCTCTATGCCGAGGGCCGCACGGTGTCGCTGATGGACCCGTTCGACCTGGCCGACGATGCCGACGTGGCCGTGGTGTCCAACATGGGCGCGCCGCTGGTCGGCCAGGAGCGGCTGACCGACAGCCGCACCGTCGCGCGCGCGGTCGAGATCATGGCGCGCTACCAGGGCCGGCCCTTCCACGCCGTCATGTCGCTGGAGATCGGCGGCGGCAATGCCATACAGCCGCTGATGGCGGCCGCCCACCTGGGCATCCCGGTGGTCGACGCCGACTGCATGGGCCGCGCCTTCCCCGAGGCGCAGATGACCAGCTTCGCCATCGGCGACCTGCAGCCCTGGCCGCTCTCCATGGCCGACTGCCGCGGGCAGGAGGCGATCGTCGCCCGGGTGACGAGCTGGAAGTGGATGGAGCGGCTGAGCCGCAAGGCCTGCGTCGAGCTGGGCTCGGTCGCTTCCACCTGCAAGGCGCCGCGCACCGGCGCCGAGGTCAAGCGCTGGGGCATCCATCACACCACCACCAAGGCGATCCGCCTCGGCCAGGCGGTGCGTGAGGCGCAGCGCCGGCACGCCGACCCGATCGCCGCGATCCTGGAGGCCGAGGGGGGCCTGCGCATCTTCGCGGGCAAGGTGTCCGACGTGGCCAGGCGAACGACCGAGGGCTTCCTGCGCGGCACCGCCACCATCGAGGGCCTGGACGGCGAGCGCGGGTCCCGGATGGAGATCGCCTTCCAGAACGAATGGGCGGTCGCCTGGCGCGACGGGGTGCCAGCGGTGACCACGCCCGACCTGATCTGCGTGCTGAACGCGGTGACCGGCGAGGCGATCGGCACCGAGACCCTGCGCTACGGCCAGCGCGTCGCGGTGATCGCGCTGCCGGCGCCGCCGGTGCTGATGACGCCCAAGGGGCTGGACCATGTCGGCCCGCGGGCCTTCGGATACGACATCGAGTTCCGCTCGGTGTTCGCACCGGTGTCGGAATGACGGGCGGCGGAGTGACGGGCATGCGACGGATCGGAATCGATGTCGGCGGCACCAACACCGATGCGGTGCTGATCGCCGGCAACAGGGTGGTGCGCTCGGTCAAGACCGCCACCACCGCCGACGTGAACGGCGGCATCCTGGCGGCGCTGACCGCGCTGTCGCGCTTTCCCGAGGTGACCGCGCAGCCGGTCGACGCGGTGATGATCGGCACCACCCACTTCATCAACGCGGTCATCCAGGGACGGTCGCTGAACCGGGTCGGCGCGCTGCGCATCGGGCTGCCGGCGGGCGCCAGCCTGCCGCCCTTCTGCGACTGGCCGCCGGCCCTGGCCCGGCTGGTGCTGGGCGAGGTGGCGATGGTCGAGGGCGGCCACGACTATGACGGCCGCCCCTTCATGCCGCTCGACCGCCGGGCGATCGCGGCGGCGGCCGGGCGCTTCGCCGAACGCGGGCTGAAGGCGGTCGCCATCAGTTCGGTCTTCTCGCCGATCGATCCCTCCTGCGAGACCGAGGCAGCGGCAATCGTGCGCGAGGCGATCCCCGACGCCGCCATCACCTGCTCGCACGAGCTGGGGCGGATCGGCCTGCTGGAACGCGAGAACGCGGCCCTGATGAACGCGGCACTCGCCGAGCTGGCGCGCGACACGATCGCCGCCTTCGAACGGGCGATCGCCGACAGCGGCCTCCGCGCGCCGCTCTACATCACCCAGAACGACGGCACGGTCATGCTGGCCGCCCACGCCATGCGCCAGCCGGTGCTGAGCTTCGCGTCCGGCGCCACCAACTCGATGCGCGGGGCGGCCTTCCTGTCCGGCATCGCCGACGCGATGGTGGTCGATGTCGGCGGCACCACCACCGACATCGGCCAGCTGCGCCACGGCTTCCCGCGGGAGGCCAACGGCGTGGTCGAGATCGGCGGGGTGCGCACCCTCTTCCGCATGCCCGACCTGCTGTCGATCGGCCTCGGCGGCGGCAGCCATGTCGAGGACGGCGGGGCGACGGTCGGGCCGCTCAGCGTCGGGCACCGGCTGACGACGGAGGCGCTGGTGTTCGGCGGCGACCGCCTGACGACCAGCGACGTGGCGGTGGCGGCCGGGCTGCTCAAGCTCGGCGATCCCGCGCGCGTCGCGTCCCTCGACCCGGACCTGGTAGCCCGCGCGCTCGCCCGCGCCCATGCCATGGTCGAGGAGAATGTCGACCGGATGAAGACCGACGCCGCACCCTTGCCGCTGATCGCGGTCGGCGGCGGCGCCTTCCTGATCCCGGAGACGGTGGCGGGCGTGAGCCGGGTGGTGCGCGTGCCGCACGGCGACTGCGCCAACGCGGTGGGTGCTGCCATCGCCCAGGTGTCGGGCGAGATCGACCAGGTCTTCCAGGGCCTGCCCCGGGCAGACGCGGTGGCGGCGGCCACCACCCTGGCCCAGGAGCGCGCCGTGGCGGCCGGTGCCGACGCCGGCACCCTGCAGACGATCGAGGTCGAGGATATCCCGCTCGCCTACCTGCCGGGCAACGCGCTCCGGGTCCGGGTGCGGGTGGTGGGCGACATCGCCGCCGCCGGCTAGGCGATCAGCCGGCGCGCCCGCAGACGGCGGCGAGGCGGACGGTGGTCACGCCGCGCCGCCGGAAGCCGAGGCTCTCCGCAGCACCGCGGCTCAGGTCGATGATCTTGGCCGTGCGCCGGGCGTGGCGGTCGTTGATGCGCACCACCACCGAGCGGCCGTTCGCCAGGTTGGTGACCCGGACCCTGGTGCCGAACGGCAACGACAGGTGGGCCGCTGTCAGTCCGTGCATGTCGAACGGCTCGCCGTTGGCGGTGCGCTGGCCCTGGTGCCGGGAGCCGTAGTAGTGGGCCCGGCCGGACTGGCGGTAGGGCAGGAGCTTGCCGCCGCCGCAGGGCCGGGCCGCGTCCATCCGGACCGGCTTCGACCGCGGCGCCACTGCTCGCTCCGGACTCTTTCTCGACACCGCGGCCAACTGGATCTCGCCTTCCGCCATCGCGGGAAGGGCGCCGAAGACGCAGAGCGCCGCCAGCAGGATCGCCGCCAGTGCCGCGGGGGGAATCGGCACACGCATGGGAATCCGATACCACCCCTTGGGCTCCACCGCAAACCGGTCGCTACCGCTCGAAGCCGATGGGCGGGAGAAGCCGGGTCGGTTATGCTCGCCCCATGACATGGTCCATCGTCGCCCGCGACCCCAAGGCCGGTGCCTTCGCCGTCGCCGTCACCACCCGCGCCTTTGCCGTCGGCGCGCGCTGTCCCTTCGTCATGAGCGACGTCGGCGCGCTTTCGACCCAGGCCCTGTCCAACCCGCTCTATGGCCGCCGCGGCCTGGCCCTGCTGCAGGCGGGCGTACCGGCGCCCGACGTGGTGCGGCTGCTGACCGACGCCGACACGGGCCGCGACCACCGGCAGGTCCATGTCGTCGACCGGGAGGGCGGCACCGCCGCCTGGACCGGTTCCTCCTGCATCCCCTGGTGCGGTCACGAGACCGCCGAGAACGTTTCGATCGCCGGCAACATGCTGGCCGGGCCGGAGGTTGTGGCGGAGACGATGCGCGTCTATCGCGCCGGCCGCCGCCTGCCGCTGGCCGAACGGCTGCTGCGCGCGCTCGATGCCGGCCAGGCCGCCGGCGGCGACAAGCGTGGCCGCCAGTCGGCCGCGCTGCTGATCTTCGCCGGCGAGGAATATGCCCAGATCGACCTCAGGGTCGACGACCATCCCGATCCGCTGATCGAGCTGCGGCGGCTCTACCAGGTGGCCGAGGGCCGCTATGCGGTGATGCGCCGATTCACGGCCTCGCGCGCCAATCCCGCCGGTGTCACCGACTGGAAGGTGATCGAGGCGGCGGTTGCCGAGCATGAAAAGGAGCGCGCGGCGGCGGCGAAGCCCGTGCGGAAAGCGCCGGCCAGGGGCGGCAAGCGCACCTGAGGCCGGGCGACGGCGACGGCCGTCCTTGGCACGTCGCTTGCCTCGCCCGCACGACCGACGAGCGCGTCACAGGACGAGGGGGAACAAGCGATGACGAGGATGTCGATCTTTGCCGCGGCGCTGGTGGCGCTGGGGCTGGCCGCGCCCGCGGGCGCGCAGCAACCCCCGCTCCGGGCCGCCGTCGACGGTACCTTCGCACCGCATGCGATGCCGAAGATGGGCGGCGGGGTCGAAGGCTTCAACATCGACCTCTTCACCGAGGTCGCGCGGCGCATGAAGCGCGAGATCCAGATCGATTCCGCCTCGTTCTCCGGCCTGATCCCGGCCATGAACGCCGGGCGCTACGACTTCCTGGCGGCCCCGGTGACGGTGACCCGGGAGCGGGCCGACAGCCTGCTCTTCACCGAGGGCTACCTCTACACCCAGTACCAGCTGCTGATCCGCAAGGGCAGCCCGCAGGTGGCGAAGCTGGAGGAGCTGAAGGGCAAGGTCGTGAGCGTGAACAAGGGCTCCGCCTATGATTCCTGGGCCCGGGCCAATGCCGCGAAGTACGGCTTCGAGGTGCAGTCCTTCGACACCAACACCGACGCCATCCAGGCGGTGATCGCCGGCCGCGCCTACGCCAACCTGGCGGGCAACACCGTCCTGGCCTGGGCCGCCAAGCGCAACCCGCAGGTCGAGCTGGGGCTGGCGCTGACCGAGACCCGGGCCCATTGGGGCGCCCCCTTCCCCAAGGCCAGCGTCGAGCTGCGCAACCAGGTCGAGGAGGCGCTGGAGTGCATGAAACTGGACGGCACCGTCGCCCGCCTGTCGGAGAAGTGGTTCGGCGTGGCGCCCGCCGCGGACGCCGCCGAGCGGGTGGTGTTCCCCGGCTTCGGGGTACCGGACTTGCCCGGCCACGACGCGACGCCGCACACGCCGCGCTGCGGCTGATCCCGGACCCGTCTGCCGCGCAGAAGGGCATGACGCGCGAGCCGCCCGTGCTGTCGATCCGCGGCCTGCGCAAGTCGTTCGGCGCGGTCGAGGTGCTGCGCGGCATCGACCTCGACGTCCAGCCGCGCGAACTGGTCTTCGTCATCGGCCCCTCCGGCTCCGGCAAGAGCACGCTGCTGCGCTGCTGCAACCGGCTGGAGGAGCCGAGCAACGGCTCGATCCATTTCGACGGCACCGACATCCTGTCGCCGCGCACCGACATCAACGCGGTGCGGCGGCGGATCGGCATGGTCTTCCAGAACTTCAACCTCTACCCGCACATGACGGCGGCGGGGAACGTGATGCTGGCCCTGCGCCAGGTGCTGAAGAAGGATCGCCGCGAGGCCGAGGCGATCGCCGGCGAGGCGCTGGCCCGGGTCGGGCTGGCCGACAAGCGCGGCGCCTACCCCAACGAGCTGTCGGGCGGCCAGCAGCAGCGGGTCGCCATCGCCCGGGCGCTCGCTCTGGAGCCGAAGGCGGTCCTGTTCGACGAGCCGACCTCGGCGCTCGATCCCGAACTGGTGGGCAGCGTGCTGCAGGTGATGCGCGACCTGCGCCAGGCCGGCATGACCATGGTCGTGGTCAGCCACGAGATGGGCTTCGCGCGCGCCGCCGCCGACCGGGTCGTCTTCATGGACCAGGGCGAGATCGTCGAGCAGGGCCCGCCCGACACCGTCTTCGGCGCACCACGGCACGCCCGCACCCGCGCCTTCGTCGAACAGATCGTGCGCCATTGAGCGACCGGGGCACGTGATCGGCATGAGCCAGTGGGACCGGTTCGCCGAGACCTTCTTCAACGGCGCGGTGATGGCCCGCTACCTGCCGGACATCGTCGCCGGCTTCTTCGTGACCGTCTGGCTGGCGGTCCTGGTGTTCCTGGCGGGCCTCGCGCTCGGGCTGGCGCTGGCGCTGGTGCGCAGCCTGCGGGTCCGGCCGCTGAACGCGCTGATCGTCCTCTATGTCGACCTGTTCCGCGCCTTGCCGCCCCTGGTCATCATCGTCCTGCTCTATTTCGCCATGCCCAACGCCGGCTGGAGCCCGTCCGGCTTCGTCGCCACCTGGCTCGCCCTGACGCTGGTGCTTTCGGCCTTCGCGGAAGAGATCTTCTGGGCCGGCATCCTGGCGGTGCCGAAGGGGCAGTGGGAGGCCGCGCGCTCGACCGGGCTCGGTTTCGCGGCGACGCTCGGCTGGGTGGTGCTGCCGCAGGCGGTCCGCGTCACCATCCCGCCGCTCACCAACCGCACCATCGCCATCACCAAGGGCACGGCGCTGGGGTCGGTGGTCGCGGTGTCGGAGATCCTGGCATCCGCGCAGACGGCGGTGTCGTTCTCGTTCAACCCGTCGCCGCTGATGCTGGGCGCGGCCGCCTACATCGTGCTGTTCTTCCCGGTCGTCCTGTTCGGGCGCTGGGTCGAGACGCGCTTCGCCTGGAAGCGCTGAGGGACGGGGGGCGCCGGATGCCGGGATTCGCCGAGACCTTCCTCAACCTCGCCATCATGCAGGCGGCCCTGCCCTACCTGCTGCAGGGGCTGTGGACGACGTTGCTGCTGGTCGCCCTGGTGGTGCCGCTCGGCATCGCCGGCGGGCTCGCGGTGGCGCTGCTCTACCGCAGCCCGCGGCGGCGGGTGCGCTGGCCGCTCATCCTCTATGTCGACTTCTTCCGCGCCTTCCCGCCCCTGGTGCTGCTGATCTTCCTCTATGCCGGCCTGCCCTTCGCGGGGCTGGAGATCGGCGCCTTCACCGCGGTCGCCATCGGCTTCTTCCTCAACACCTCGGCCTATTACGGCGAGGTGCTGCGCGCCGGCATCGAGAGCGTGCCGCGCGGCCAGATGGAGGCCGCCCGCTCCACCGGCCTGTCGGCCGGCCGGGCGATGGCCTGGGTGATCCTGCCGCAAGCGGTCCGCAACGTCCTGCCGGACCTGGTCGGCAACACGCTGGAGGTGGTGAAGCTGACCTCGCTCGCCTCGGTCGTCGCCCTGCCGGAACTGCTGTTCGCGGCCCGCCAGGCCCAGTCGCTGACCTACAACCCGTCGCCGATCGTGCTGGCGGCCGTCATCTACTTCGTGCTGTTGTGGCCGTTCGTGCGGCTGCTGTCCCGCCTCGAGCACCGGATGCTGGCCGCGCGCTGAACGGCCCCCCTCTAGGAGATGAAATGACCAAGGACGGACCGATCAGCTTCGCGGTGATGCTGGGGAGCCTGCGCAAGGCGTCGTTCAACGGGATCGTCGCCCGCTCGCTCCAGGGGCTGGCCCCGGACGGCGTGACCATCCGCATGCTGGGCTCGGTCGGCGCGCTGCCGATCTATGACGCGGACATCCAGGCGGACGGTTTCCCGGCCGAGGTGACCGCCATGGCCGACGCGGTGAGGGCCGCCGACGGGGTGATCCTCGTCTCGCCCGAGTACAACTACTCCATCCCGGGCGGCCTCAAGAACGCCATCGACTGGCTGTCGCGCCTGCCGAACCAGCCCTTCGCCGGCAAGCCCGTGGCCCTGCAGACGGCATCCATGAGCCCGCTCGGCGGGGTGCGCTGCCAGTACCACCTGCGCCAGGCGCTGGTGTTCCTGGACGCGCGCATCCTCAACAAGCCCGAGGTCATCATCGGCGCGGTGCACACCAAGGTCGACGCGGCCGCGGACACGCTGACCGACGAGACCACGCGCGGCTTCATCAAGGCCCAGCTCGAGGCCTTCTCGGCCTACGCCCGCCGCCACCACGGATAGGGACCATCCGATCGGGCGACGGGCGGCCGGGAGCGTCAGACGCCCTGCACCGAATAGCCGCCGTCGACCGGGATGGCGGTGCCGGTGACGAAGTCGGAGGCCGGGCTCGCCAGGAAGACCGCGATGCCGGCATGGTCCTCGGGCGTGCCCCAGCGGCCGGCCGGCGTGCGCGACAGGATGCGCTCGTGCATGCCGGCGATCTGCTCGCGGGCGCGCCGGGTCAGGGCGGTGTCGATCCAGCCCGGCAGGATCGCGTTCACCTGGATGTTGTCGGCCGCCCAGGCGGTGGCGAGCGCGCGGCTGAACTGGACGATGCCACCCTTGCTGGCCGCGTAGGCCGAGGTGAAGGGCGCGCCGAAGATCGACATCATCGAGCCGATATTGACGATCTTGCCGGCGCCTGCGCGCTTCATCGCCGGGTGGACGGCGTGGCTGCACAGGAACGCACTGGTCAGGTTGGTCTGGATCACCTCCATCCACTCCGACAGGACATACTCCTCCGGCCGCTTGCGGATGTTGATGCCGGCATTGTTGACCAGGATGTCGATCCGGCCCAGCGCCTGCTCCGCCCCGGCCATCAGCGCCTTGACCGACGCCTCGTCGGTGACGTCGACGGCGATGGCGATCGCCCGGCCGCCCTTGGCCTCCAGCTCGGCCACCGCGGCGGCGTTCTTCTCGGCGTTGCGGCCGGCGACGACGACGGCCGCCCCGGCCTCCGCCAGGCCGCCCGCCATGCCGAGGCCGATGCCGCCATTGCCGCCGGTGACCACCGCGACCTTGCCCGAAAGGTCGAACATCTTCATGCGCACGCTCCCTCTGCTCAGAATTGTGGGTTCGCTCAGAAATCGACGTCCGGCTCTGTCGGCCCGCGCCGCTGGCGGCGACGCTGCCACAGGGCGAGGACGACCGACAGCACCGACAGCGCGAGCAGGAAGGCGGAGATCGGCCGGGTGACGAAGAGCCAGAGGTCACTGTCGGTCATCAGGGCCCGGACGAGGTTGACCTCGATCTGGTCGCCGAGGATGAGGCCGAGGATCAGCGGCGCCAGGGGGAAGCCCAGCTTCACCAAACCGTAGCCGACCAGCCCGAACAGCCCCAGCACCCAGACGCTGTCCATGGTGTTGTTCAGCGCATAGGCACCGACCACGCACAGCACCAGCACCATCGGGATCAGGATCGACTTCGGGATGGTGACGATGCGCAGGAACCAGCGCGCGCCGACCGCCATGATCGCCAGCATGATCGGGTGGGCCAGCAGGTAGGCGGCGAAGATGCCGTAGGCGAGCGTCGTCTCCTGGCTCATGAAGAGCGGGCCCGACTGGATGCCATGGATGGTCATGGCCCCCAGCATCACCGCCGTCACCGCGTCGCCCGGGATGCCGAAGGCCATGATGGTGACGAGCGAGCCGCCGACATTGGCGTTGTTGGACGCCTCGGAGGCGATGATGCCCTCGGGCGTGCCGGTGCCGAACCGCTCCGGATGACGGGACAGCTTCTTCGCCTGGTCGTAGGCCATGACACTGGCGGCACTGCCGCCGATCGCCGGCAGCACGCCGATCAGGATGCCGATGAAGGTCGACCACAGCAGCAGGAAGGGGCGCGCCAGGATCTCGCCCACCACCCGGGTCTGGGAAACCGCGAGATTGACCAGCTGGCCGGCGGACGCATCGCTGCCGGCCAGCGACCGGGCCCGCTCGATGTCGGTCATCAGCTGGGCGAAGGCGAAGATGCCGATCAGCACCGGCAGGAAGGGAAAGCCGCCGACCAGGAACTGGCTGCCCATGGTGAAGCGCGGCACGCTCATGATCGGGTCCGACCCGAAGGTCGTGATGATGAGGCCGAAGGCGCCCGCCAGAAGCCCCTTGGCCAGCGATTCCTCGGTCAGCCCCGCGACCATGGACAGCGCGAAGATGAAGAGCGCGAAGAACTCCCACGGGCCGAAGCGGAGCGCGATGTCGGCCAGCCAGCCGGTCGCGCCGATCAGGAACACCCCGCCCAGCAGCCCGCCGAAGAAGGAAGCCCAGATGCCGAGCCAGACCGCACGGCCGGGCTCGCCCTTGCGGGCCATCGGGAAGCCGTCGAAGGTGGTCGAGATCGACGACGGCTTGCCGGGAATGCCGATCAGCGTCGCCGTGATCAGCCCGCCCGATTCGCCGCCGACATAGACCCCGATCATCGCCGCCAGGCCCTGGAGCGGCTCCAGCCCGAAGGTGAAGGGCAGCACCATGATCACGGTCATGGTGATGGTGATCCCGGGCAGGGCCCCGCCGACGACCCCGATCAGCGTGCCGATCGCCAGCGGGATCAGGTACTTGAGCTGGATGACGTTCAGCAGCCCGTCGGCCAGGAGTTCGAACATGCTGGCGCCCCTAGAACCCGGTCCAGGCGCCGCGGGGCAGCAGCACCGACAGGTAGTGCTCGAACACCGCGAAGATGCCGAAGCTGGCGACGATGGCGACCGCCGCCACCGTCAGCCAGCGGCCGCGGCTGCGGGGCGGCTCCAGCAGCACCTGGAGCCCGGCCAGGAACAGCAGGGTCGCCAGCCGGAAGCCCAGCGCCGGAAGCGCCAGGACATAGACGCCGAAGACCAGGAAGGTGAGGGCGACCAGCCGGTAGTTGCGCGCCACCGGTGCCGCCGGCTGGCGCCGCCGCCGGGCCAGCCTGTCGCCGGCGATCAGCGCGAGGCTGAGGATTGCCGTCACCGCCAGTACGATGCGGGGGTAGAAGTCCGGCCCAATCGGCACGAAGGGGGATTTCGGCAATCCCCAGGTCAGCGCGAAGAGCCAGATGCTGAGCCCCAGTCCGAGCAGTCCGGCGACCGTGTCCCGGGTCGGCCGCATCGCCCGCGGCCTCAGCGACGGAGCAGCCCGACCTCCTGCGCCAGGGCCTTGTTCTCGCCGTCGACGCGGTCGAGGAACGCGCCATATCCCTTGCGGTCGAGCGGCAGGACCTCGGTGCCCTGGGCCTTCATCGACCGGGCGAAGGACTCCTCGGCCAGCGCCTTGATACAGGCGCCCTCCAGCGTCGCCAGGACGGCGTCGGGCGTATTCTTCGGGGCCAGGAGGCCGCGGGTGACCGAATAGACGACGTCGAGCCCGAGTTCCCGGAAGGTCGGCACGTTCGGGATCTCGGCGTTGCGCTTTTCCGTGGCGATGGCGAGGAAGCGCAGCTGGCCCGCGTCCACCTTGCCCTTCTGCGTCAGGTTGCCGTCGGTCAGGTCGATATGGCCGCCGAGAATGGCGTTCATGCGCTGGGCGAGGCCGTCATAGGAGACGTATTTCAGCTTGATGCCGGCCGCCTTCTCGACGATGGCGGGGAAGAAATGGCTGGTCGAGCCGAGGGTGGCGCCCACCGTCACCGCACCCGGCCGCGCCTTGGCGTCGGCGATCAGCTCAGGGATCGACTGCCACTTCGTCTTCGGGCTGGCGGTCAGGACCGAGGGGGTCGAGGCCACGGAACAGACCGGCCTGAAGTCCGAATAGGACGTGTCGGCGACGCCCGTATAGTAGGTCAGGTGGATGAAGTCGTGGACGGCGAACAGGGTATAGCCGTCGGCGGGTGCGGCCTTGGCCTCGCGCGCACCGACCGTCCCGGACGCGCCGCCGATGTTGGCGATCACCACGGTCTGGCCCAGGTGCTTCTGGAACGCCTGGCCGAACGGGCGGAAGATGTTGTCGGTGTCGCCGCCGGCTGCCCATGGCACGATCAACTTCACGGGACGCTCGGGAAAGGCCGCTTGCGCGGCACCGGCCAGCGACAGAAACGCGATCCCCCAGGCGAGCGCCTTCATCCCCGTTCCCCCCTTGCCAGCCGCGGGCGGCAGCCCGCTGCCCGGGATGTCGCGCGCCACGGCATATGGCGACAAGGAACCATGGGAAGCACGCGCTTGGCTAGAGATTCCAGCCGCCTGATCGGCCGCGGCTGGCGCCCGTCCCATCGCTGTCGTGGATCGACGCCATCCTTGGGGCTTGACCGCACCGGCGGGGTTCCCGTCATCTGATCGGACCTCGTCCCGAACGGTACTCCCACATGCCGCCCAGCCTGCGCCCGGTGCTGCCGATCCTGATCGGCGCATCGGTCCTGATGACCCTCAGCATGGGGGTCCGCCAGAGTCTCGGCCTCTTCATGACGCCGCTGACCCGAGATATCGCCATCAGCGTCTCCGACTTCACCCTGGCGATCGCCGTCCAGAACCTGGTCTGGGGCTTCCTGCAGCCGGTGACGGGCGCGCTCGCGGTCCGGACCGGGTTCCGCCCCATCCTGCTGGCCGGATCGGTGCTGTTCGCGGGCGGCCTCGCGACGATGGCCGTGGCCCAGGGCGTCTTCACGCTCATGCTGGGCGCCGGTGTGATGATCGGCGCCGCGCTTGCCTGCATCGCCGCCGCCATGGCCCTGTCGGTCGCCTCCAAGGCGGTGCCGGCGGAGCGGCGGAGCGCCATCCTCGGCATCGTCAGCGCCGCCGGGTCGCTCGGCTCGTTCCTCGCCGCTCCGCTCGGCCAGACGATGTCCGTCGAGTTCGGCTGGCGCGCCGGGGTCGCCGCCTTCTGCGTGCTGTGCCTGGCACTGCTGCCGGCGGCCTGGCTCGCCGGCCGGGTCGACCGGCTGCCGCAGCCGGGCGCAGGCGGGCCGCAGCTGGGAGACACCAGTTTCGGCGTGGCCCTGCGGGCCGCGCTCTCCCGTCCCGCCTTCCTGGTGATGGCCGCGGCCTACTTCGTCTGCGGGCTGCAGCTGGTCTTCCTGACGACGCACCTGCCATCCTACCTGGCACTCTGCGGCCTGGACCCGATGCTGAGCGCCCAGGCGCTGGGCGTCATCGGTGCCTTCAACATGATGGGCAGCCTGTTCTTCGGCTGGGCCGGCGGCCGCTGGTCGAAGGAGGGCCTGCTCGGCCTCATCTACACCCTGCGCTCCGTGGCGCTGGCGTTCTACTTCGCGGTGCCGCCGACGCCGGCCGCGACGCTCGTCTTCGCCGCCGTCATGGGCTTCCTCTGGCTGGGGGTAGCACCGCTGATCGCCGGGGCAGTGGCCGAGATGTTCGGCCTGCGCTGGCAGGCCATGATCCAGGGCCTCGCCTTCATGAGCCACCAGGTCGGCAGCTTCCTCGGCGCCTTCGGCGGCGGCGTCATCTTCGATGCGCTCGGCTCCTACGACCTCGCCTGGCGTCTGGCGGTCGCCATGGGCCTGACCGCCGGCGTGCTGCAGATGCTGTTCGCCCTGCCGCGCAGGCGGCCGCCGGCTACCGCGCCGGCCTGAGCTCCGGCTCGCAGACGCGGGCCGTTCCAAGCGGAACGGCCCGCGGCAGCGTGGCGATCAGATCTTGCGGTGAACGGCGTCGTTGGCCTTGTCGGCGGCATCCTTGACCGCGTCCTTGGCCTTGCCCAACGCCTGCTGGCCTTCGCCCTTCAGCTCCTGGACCTTGCCTTCCGCCTGCATCTTCTCCGATCCGACCATCTTGCCGACGCCCTGCTTCACGTTGCCGGCGGCTTCGTTGGCGGTGCCCTTGATCTTGTCGGTCGTGCTGCCCATGACAGAGTTCCTTTCGTGGTGGGGTCTCGGCCGCGCAAGCGCGGGGTCACGAGCGTCAATGTCCACGATCGGGATTGGTTCCTGCCGGGAGCGCTGCAGCGGGCCTTGCCCGCCCTGCGCCGGGGTGGGGGCAGGGCGACGCCACCAGCCGCACTTCGGCAAATGCCGAAGCGGGGGTCGATGCCGGGGCGGAAGGAATGGTGGGTGCTGTAGGATTCGAACCTACGACCCGCTGATTAAGAGTCAGCTGCTCTACCAACTGAGCTAAGCACCCGCCGGGGGGCGCCGTATAGCAAAGGGAATCGGGCTTGTCGATAGGCCGGGTGCGATAAAGCGTCGAGGTCAGTCGGTTCCGACCTCGCCCTGGCGGTTGATCTCCAGATCGCGGTGGACATAGACGCCCATGACCAGCCCCATGCCGAAGAGCACGGTCAGCATGGCGGTGCCGCCGAAGGACACCAGCGCCAGCGGCACGCCCACCACCGGGATGAGCCCCATGACCATGCCGCAGTTGATGAAGGCGTAGAGGAACAGCGTCGAGGTGATGCCGAGCGCCAGCAGGCGGCCGAACTGGTTGTGGCTGCGGAGCGCGATCAGGAAGCCGTAGAGGATCACCAGGGCATAGAGGCCGATCAGGGTGAGGCCGCCCACCAGGCCCCATTCCTCGGCCAGCATGGTGAAGATGAAGTCGGTCTGCTTCTCGGGCAGGAAACTGAGATGCGACTGGCTGCCGAGGAGGAAGCCCTTGCCGAAGACGCCGCCGGAGCCGAGCGCGATCTTCGACTGGATGATGTGGTAGCCGGCGCCGAGCGGATCGGCCTCGGGATTGAGGAAGGTGTAGACGCGCTTCTTCTGGTAGTCGCGCAACAGCTCCCAGGCGATTGGAATGCTGGCGATCACCACTCCCAGCACGGCCGCGAACTTCCACAGCCGGACGCCGGCGATGAAGAACAGCACCCCGCCGCCGGCGATCAGCATGATCGCCGTGCCGAGGTCGGGCTGCTTCAGCACCAGGATGGCCGGCGCGAACACCAGCGCGGTCGGCAGCAGCAGCAGCAGCGGGCGGCCGATATCCTCCATGTCGAGCGAATGGAAATAGCGGGCGAGCGCCAGGACCAGGGCGATCTTCATGATCTCCGAGGGCTGGATCTGGATGAAGCCGAAGTCGATCCAGCGCTGCGCGCCCATGCCGATCTCGCCGCGGATCTCCACCGCCAGCAGGAGCGCCAGGGCCAGAGCATAGATGATGTAGGCGAGCCGCAGCCAGACGCGCAGGTCGACCAGCGCCACCAGGATCATGCCGGTGAGGCCGAAGGCGAAGCGCAGCATCTGCTTCTCCGCCCAGGGCTGGAAGCTGCCGCCCGCGGCCGAGTAGAGCATCGCGAAGCCGACGCCGGCGATGGCAGTCAGCAGCAGCACCAGCAGCCAGTTGATCTGCCAGATCCGGTCCAGCAGGAGGGGGGTGACGGCCCTGGGCTGGCCTTCCAGCATGCTCATGTCCGGCCCTCCGGGCGGTCGGCGACGATGCGGCTGGGCGGCACCTGCCGCGACGGGTCGCGGCGCAGCGTCTCCACCAGGATGTCGCGGGCGATCGGTGCGGCGATGCTGGACCCGCCGCCGCCATGCTCCACCACGACGGCCACGGCATAGCGCGGCGCGATCACCGGGCCATAGCCGACGAACAGCGCATGGTCCCGCTCGCGCCAGGGCAGCTCCTCGTTCCGGCGCACGCCACGCAGCCGCTCGGCCTGGCTGATGCGCCGGACCTGGGCGGTGCCGGTCTTGCCCGCCATCGACACGTCCGGCTCGCGCAGGCGCATGGCATAGGCGGTCCCGCCCTGCTCGTTCACCACCGCGGCCATGCCGTCGCGCACCGCGTTCAGCGTCTGGACCGAGATGCCGAGGGACGGAAAGAGCTCGCGCCGCGCGCCGGACACGCTGTCGCGCATGATGGCGGGCCGGGTCAGCCGCGGCACCACCGCACGGCCGCCATTGACCAGGCGCGCGGTCATGAGCGCCAGTTGCAGGGGCGTGGTCAGGACGAAGCCCTGCCCGATGCCCGTCAGCACCGTGTCGCCATGCAGCCAGGGCGTCTTGCGGGCCGCGCGCTTCCAGTCGCGGCTCGGGATGAGGCCGCCCCGCTCGCCCGGCAGCTCGACCCCGGTCGGCTCGCCCAGGCCGAAACGGCGGCACATCGGCGCCAGCCGATCGATGCCGACCCGCCGCGCCAGTTCATAGAAATAGACGTCGCACGACTGCTTCAGCGCCTCGTGCAGGTTCATGGGGCCGTGGCCGCCGCGCTTCCAGCAATGGTAGCGCTGCTCGCCGATGTCGTAATGCCCGGGGCAGACGATCTGCTGGTCCGGCGTGATCACCCGGGACTCCAGCGCCGCGACCGCCACCATCATCTTGAAGGTGGAGCCCGGCGCATACTGCCCCGCCACCGCCTTGTTGCCGAGCGGCCCGCGCGGGTCCTGGCGCAGCGCATTCCACTGCTGGATGCCTATCCCGGTGGCGAACAGGTTGGGATCGAACCCGGGGCTGGAGACGAGCGCCACCACCTCGCCCGTATGCACGTCCATCGCGACGGCGGCCGCGCTCTGTTCCTGCGCCAGGCGGTGCATGACATAGCGCTGCAGGGCGAGATCCACCGACAGCACCACCTCCTGGCCGGGCTGGCCCGGCTGCCGGCCGAGCTCGCGGATGACCCGCCCATAGGCGTTGACTTCCACCTCGCTCGCCCCCGCGGTGCCGCGCAGTGCCATCTCGCGAAACCGCTCCACGCCGTCCTTGCCGATACGGAAATCCGGCAGCTCCAGCACCGGGTCCCCGGTCAGCTCGTGTTCGGCCACCGCCGACACGTAGCCGACCACATGGGCCATCGCCGCACCCTGCGGATAGTGGCGGGTCAGCCCCGGGTCGATGGCGATGCCGGGCAGGTCGGCGGCATTCACCTCGACCCGCGCGACCTCGTCCCAGGAGAGATTGCCGCGCACCAGGATCGGCACGAAGCCCCGCTTGCGCCGCGCCTCGCGCAGGACCCTCCGGCGATCGGCCTCGCCCAGGGGCACGATGCGGTCGATGATGGCGAGCGCCTTCTCCAGGTCGCCGATCTGCTCCGGCACGAGAATCAGACGATAGTTTTCGTTGTTCACCGCCAACGGCTCGCCGAAGCGGTCGAACACCTGGCCGCGCGGCGGCGGCAGCAGGCGTACGTTGATGCGGTTCTCGTCGGCCAGCATCGTGTAGCGTGTGGCCTCGACCACCTGCAGATAGTAGAGCCGCGCGCCCAGCGCCGCGAACAGCACGGCCTGGCCACCGCCCAGCAGCAGGGCGCGCCGGGTGAAGGTCCGCGCCTGGTTGCGTTCCTGCCGCATGGCTAGCCCCCAACCATGACTAGGTCCTGCCCATGGCTAGGTCTTGCCCATGAAGGCGCGCTGGACCGCGAGCAGCAGGCCCGCGAACAGTGGATAGCTGGCGATCGTGACCAGGCCGCGGAAGGCGGTCTCGCGCGGGTCGAGCAGGACCCCGGACAACGCGCTGACCACGGCCCAGACCGCCAGGAAGGTCGCGGTCGCCACCAGGCCGAAGCCCCACCACACCATCGGGAAGGGCTTGCCCGCCAGGAAGCGGCGCTGGGACAGCACCGCGAGGTAGACCGCGAGCAGGGTCAGCGAGCCCGTGCCGACCGGGCTGCCCGACATAAGATCCTGCACGAAGCCGACCGCGAAGATGATCGAGGGCGGCAGCAGGAGCGGCCGGTGCACCGCCCAGTGATACACCGCGATGAGGACCACAGCCGGGGCGACGGTGCGGAAGCCCGCGACCGGGACGCGCACCGTCGAGAGGATGAGGAAGACGACCGTCGTCAAGGTCGGCAGAAGGTCGCGTGCCCAGCCGTCGAGGCGGTGGAGGAAGCCCGCGGTCATGGCCGCCCGCGCTGGCGCACCCGCTGCGGGCCGGGAATCGGCTCGGTCAAGGTATGAGCCAGCCCCGTATCCACCAGGCGCAGATATTCGAGCCGGTCGAAGTCCGCGAACAGCGACACCCGGACCAGTCCGTCCTCGCCCAGCACCGTCTCGCCGATCGGCAGCCCGGGCGGGAAGACGCCGCCCTGGCCGGAGGTGACGACCCGCTCGCCCGGCTGGGCTGCCTCGCGCCGCGACGGCAGGTAGAGGAGGCGCGGGCGCGGCCCGTTGTCGCCGGCCATCACGGCGCGCTCGCGCGAGTTCTCGAGCAGGACGGGGATGCGCGAGTTGAGGTCGGTCAGCAGCAGCACCCGGGACGATCGCTCGCCGACCTCGACCACCCGGCCGACCAGCCCGCGCTCGGCGATCGCCGCCTGGCCCTTCGCCGCCCCGCTGCGGCCGCCGGCATGGACCAGCACGCTGCGCACGAAGGCGCCGCCGGAGTCGGCGATGATCCGGCCCGAAACGTAACTCAGGCTGGGTTCCGGCGTGACGTTCATCAGGCCGCGGAGCTGCAGGTTCTCGGCCTCCAGGCGCCGGGCCACCTCCTGCCACTGCAGCAGCCGGCCATTGGCCTCGCGCAGACGCTCGTTCTCAAGACGGAGCGCGCTGATCTCCCGCACCTCCTCGCTCATCCGGCCGAAGCTGGCGGCCGGGCGGGAAATGAGGTCGAGGAGCGGGGCCACGGTGTCGGCCAGCCCGGTCCGCAGGCGCTCGACCACGACGGTGTCGGCCTTGCCCAGCACGATCAGCCCGAAAGCCGCCAGAATCAGCAGCAGAAGCGCGAAGCGCTGCATCCATGCCCTGATCGGCACGAGCCGCACCGGCGACAGTCCGCGCATCCTAAGGCCTTCCTCCTCCGCGCAAGGATACCCCGGCCGGCGGCGACTGATCCGACGGCGAGCGGGGTCCGGTTGCTAGTAGGCGCTGATCAGCACATGCCGAAGCGTCTTCATCTCCTCCAGCGCGCGGCCGGTGCCAAGCGCCACGCAGGACAGCGGATCGTCCGCGATCGAGACCGGCAGGCCGGTCGCCATGCGCAGCACATAGTCCATGTTGCCGAGCAGCGCGCCGCCGCCGGTCAACACGATGCCCTTGTCGACGATGTCGGCGGCGAGCTCCGGGGCGGTATGCTCCAACGCGACCTTGACCGCCTCGATGATCTGCCCGACCGGCTCGGCCAGGCTTTCCGCCACCTGCCGCTCGCTGATGACGATCTCCTTCGGGACCCCGTTCATGAGGTCGCGGCCCTTGACCTCCATGACCCGCCCCTCGCCGTCCTCGGGCAGGCAGGCGGAGCCGATCTCCTTCTTGATCCGCTCGGCCGACCCTTCGCCGACCAGCAGGTTATGGTTGCGGCGATTGTAGGCGATGATCGCCTCGTCCATCTTGTCGCCGCCGACCCGGACCGAGCGCGAATAGACGATGCCGCCCAGCGACAGGACCGCGACCTCCGTCGTACCGCCGCCGATGTCGACGACCATCGACCCGGTCGGCTCGGTCACCGGCAGCCCGGCCCCGATCGCGGCTGCCATCGGCTCCTCGATCAGGTAGACGCGGCGCGCGCCGGCGCTCTCGGCCGACTCCTGGATCGCGCGCCGCTCGACGGCGGTCGATCCGGAGGGCACGCAGACGACGATCTGCGGGCTGGCGAAGCTGCGCCGGTTGTGCACCTTGCGGATGAAGTGCTTGATCATCTCCTCGGCGACATCGAAATCGGCGATGACGCCATCGCGGAGCGGGCGGATCGCCTGGATGTTGCCAGGGGTCCGGCCCAGCATGAGCTTGGCCTCGTCGCCGACGGCGAGAACCTGCCTCTTGCCCTTGATGGTGGTGATGGCAACGACGGACGGCTCGTTGAGGACGATGCCGCGGCCCTTCACGTAGACGAGCGTGTTCGCCGTCCCGAGATCGATCGCCATATCCGCCGACAGCATGCCCAGCAGACCAGAGAACATCGCTCGCTACCGCCCCTCATTCATGCGCCACGCCGGTCTGCCACCACGCCCACCTGCCACCACGCCCGTCCACCCCAAGTGCCGGCGCCCCGGTGCCTGTCGGCGGAGCGGCGTCGAGAAACCGGTCATTCTTCGTGACAGCCATCGGATCGATCCCGGGCCGCTAGGGTTCCGGTTGCCGGATCATCCTGCCCGGCGCGCCGCGATCCGTTCCGGACACGCTGGGGAGGGGCCTGATCGAAACGCCCCCTGATCGAAACACCCACTGCCACGCGCCGAGGTCGGCCCGAAGGCCCTGGCGCGGACGACATCCGGCCGCCCCGGCCGCGGAGTCTTACGCTTGCCAGCATCGATACGGCAACGGTTTTCTCCTCGCCCGCGCCGCCGGGCCGGGACCGGCCGTTCAGCCGCCCGGACGAACCCCCGACAATGGTTCGAGCTTGGCCAGGATGCTGCGCCGGGTGTTGTCGAGATGGGTTGCCACGGCCGCGCGCGCGGCCGCGGCGTCGCCCTGCTCCAGCGCCGTCACGATCGCCAGATGCTCCAGGCACCCCGGCACGAATCGCTCCGGCAGGCGCTTCAGGTTGAACATCCGCGTGCGACGGCGGAGGCTGCGCACCGTGTCGGCCAGCACCGCATTGCCGGCGGCGTCGACGAGCAGGCCGTGCAGCCGGTCGTCGGCCGCCCAGAAGTCGCCGCCATCGGGCAACGGCCCCTCGAGCTGGGCCTCGAAGAGCTGGCGCATCGCCCGCAGATCGGTCCGAGCGACCCGGCCGGCGGCGATGCCGGCCGCCTCGGTCTCCAGGATCGTGCGGACATGCAGGATCTCCATCAGCTCGCGCATCGGCACCTCGCGCACCACGAGGAGGCGGCCGACATGGCGGGTGACGAACCCTTCCGATTCGAGCTTGGCGAGCGCCTCGCGTACGGGCGTGCGCGAAATGCCCAGCATCTCGGCCAGGGACCGTTCCTGGAGCAGGGTGCCCGCGGCGAAGGTGCCCTCCAGCATCCGGTCGAGAAGCTGGTCGTAGGCGCGGTCGCCCAGGCTCTTGCCCGCGGCCTCGTCGCTGGCGGGCGGCGAGGCGCCGGGGATCGGGGTCGTCGGGACGATGGGGAGTGCGGTCGGTGCCGGCGCCAAGGGCTTTCATCCTGATCAGCGCTCGCGGCCTGCTGCGAGCGGGAGGCACGATCATCGCATGGGATGTTCGCGCCGGGCCAGGGGACGCGACAAGCCGGGCCAAGCCCGGGTGCAACGCCGCCCGCCATGTGGTATACCAACGGCATCCCATTGGCCACCATGGAGCCGGCAGATGGCGCCGGCACGGCAGAGACCCTAGACTGACATCCGGCAGCGGATCGCGGGAGGCCCCCTAGTATGAGCAAGCATGTGCGGTGCGGTACCCTGTTCACCGGCGCGCAGGATTCCGCCGAGACCGACCAGACCGTCGTCATCGGCGACGATGGCCGCATCACCCACGTCGGACCGACCGCCGAGGCCCCGCCCCCCGCCCGCGGCGACAGCGTGATCGACCATTCCGACCGCTTCGTCATGCCGGGGCTGCACGACGTCCACACCCATCTCGCCTACGGCAACGCCAAGACCGAAGAGGACATCGACCTCTACGCACCGCTGGAGTTCCGGGCGCTGCGCGGCCTCTTCTTCGCGCAGAAGTGCATCGCCGCCGGCTATACCTCGATCTGCGCGCCGGGCGATGCCGGCCAGATCAGCCTGTCGGTGCGCAACGCCATCCGCGCCGGCCTGTTCGACGGACCCCGGGTGACGGCAGCCGGCCGCTACCTGACGACCCGGCAGGGGCTGACCGACTGGTATCCGAGCTGGATCGGCGCCCCCGAGACCTCGATCGGCCGGCTGGTGGCCAGCAAGGACGAAGCGGTCGAGGAGATCCGCGTCCAGGTGAAGAACGGGGTCGACTGTATCAAGCTGGCGATGGACGGCTTCCACCGCCGCGCCAACGGCGAGCTGGTCGCGGCCTTCACCCAGGACGAGACCACCGTGATGGTCCAGGAGGCGCAGCGCCTGGGCAAGAAGGTCGTCGTCCATGCCCGCGGCCGCGAGGCGACCCTCTATTCGGCCCGCGCCGGCGTCGACCTGATCTTCCACGCCTACTATCTCGACGATGAATGCCTGGACGCGCTCGTGAAGTCGGGCAGCGCCATCGGCCCGACCCTGACCTTCCCGCGCAACATCGTCGACTTCACCCAGCCCCACGAGCCCGCGCACCTGAAGGGGCGGATCGACGACACCCAGCGCGAGTTCGAGGTCGCCTGCCAGAACCTGCGGCGGGCCAAGCAGGCCGGCGTGCCGATGATGACCGGCACCGACTCGGGCTTCGCCGTCACGCCCTACGGCGAATGGCACGCCCGCGAGCTCGAGATCTTCGTCCAGCACCTGGGCTTCACCCCGGCCGAGGCCCTGCGCGCGGCGACCCAGGTGACCGCCGGCTTCATGGCCGATGGCGCCCGCACCGGCGTGCTGGCGCCCGGCATGGCGGCCGACTTCATCGTCGTCGACGGCTCGCCCCTGCAGAACGTCTCCATCCTGCTCGACAAGAAGCGCATCCTGCACGTCTATATCGATGGCAAGGAGATGCGCATCCCGGCGCGCGGCTACGATCCGCGCAAGGTGACCGACTTCGCCTGGACGAACTGGACCGACCTCTACACCCAGGAGCGCGTGGCCGAGCTGCACGGCCACACCCGGGGCAGCCTCGCCGCCGCGGAGTAGCCGGCGACGCCGGCCCTCTCGCGGTTGACGCCGGGGGCCGGCCGCCCGCAAGGTGGGCGGCGTGTTGCACCAAGCAGGTGGAATGATGGGACGCTTCCGAACCCGGGCGACCGGGGCCTCGCGGGGCGGCCGCTGGCTGTTCCTGGCAGTCATGGTCGCCCTTGCCGTCACGCCGGCCAGGGCCGAGATCAGCCTGCTGGCGCCGCGCGACGAGCTGCTGTTCGCTGCCTACAATCAGGATATCGATGCGGTGCGGGCCCAGCTGACCAGTGGGGCCAGCCCGAACAGCGTCGACACCGAAGGGCGGACCGCCCTGATGTATGCCGCCGGCGCCGGCAACACCGAGATCGTACGGCTGCTCCTGGACCGCGGCGCGTGGATCGAGCTGCGGGACCGGTTCGGCAATACCGCCCTGATGCTGGCGGCCGACCGCGGCCGGGCCGACGTGGCGGGATTGCTGCTGCAGCGCGGCGCCAAGGTCGACGCGGAGAACCGCCAAGGCGTCACCCCGCTGATGCAGGCGGCCGGGTCCGGGCGGGTGGAGGTGGCGCGGGTGCTGCTGAAGGGCGGTGCCGACGCCAGGCGGCAGGACTATTCGGGGTTCTCCGCCATGGACTGGGCGGAGCGTGCGAACCAGCGCCGGGTCGTCGACGTGCTGCGGCGCGCCGGCAGCTAACCGCCGCCTTCCCGATACAAACCGCCGGGCGGGTCAGCTACAAGGTCCGGCGGCGGCGGATCGGACCGCACGCCTTGGGGGAGAGACGCCGTGCGCATTCTGGAGATTCGGGAAAAGACCGCGTCGATCGCCTCGCCGATCGCCAATGCCTATATCGACTTCTCGAAGATGACGGCGTCGGTCGTCGCCGTGGTCACCGACGTGGTGCGCGACGGCCGGCCGGTGGTCGGCTTCGGCTTCAACTCCAACGGGCGGTATGGCCAGGGCGCGCTGATGCGCGAGCGCTTCATTCCGCGGGTGATGGAAGCCCGGCCGGAGACCCTGGTGGACGAGGCCAACGCCAACCTCGACCCCTTCGCCATCTGGCAGGCGATGATGACCAATGAGAAGCCGGGCGGCCATGGCGACCGCTCGGTCGCGGTCGGGACCATCGACATGGCGGTCTGGGACGCCGTGGCGAAGATCGCCGGGCAGCCGCTCTGGCGGCTCCTCGCCGACCGCTACCGCGGCGGCGTCGCCGACGAGACCGTCTGGGTCTACGCGGCCGGCGGCTACTACTATCCCGGCAAGGACAACCGCCAGCTCCAGGACGAGATGCGCAGCTATCGCGACCGCGGCTACCGGGTCGTGAAGATGAAGATCGGCGGCGCCTCGCTCGACGACGACCGGCGGCGGATCGAGGCGGTGCTGGAGATCGTCGGCGACGGCGCCAACCTGGCGGTAGACGCCAACGGCCGCTTCGACCTGGCCACCGCACTCGCCTACGGCCGGGCGCTCGAGCCCTATGGGCTCTACTGGTACGAAGAGGCCGGCGACCCGCTCGACTACGCCTTGCAGGCGGAGCTGGCGGCGGCCTATCCGGGAGCGCTGGCGACCGGCGAGAACCTGTTCTCGCACCAGGACGCGCGCAACCTGGTGCGCTATGGCGGGATGCGCCCCGACCGCGACTACCTGCAGTTCGACTGTGCCTTGTCCTATGGGCTGGTCGAATACCTGCGGACCCTGGAGGCCATCGAGGCGCTCGGCTGGTCGTCGCGCCGGGTCGTGCCCCATGGCGGGCACCAGATGTCGCTCAACATCGCCGCCGGCCTGCACCTGGGCGGCAACGAATCCTATCCCGACGTCTTCCAGCCGTTCGGCGGGTTCGCCGACGGCATCGCGGTCGAGGACGGCCGGGTCCGCCTGCCGGACGTGCCGGGCGTCGGCTTCGAGACCAAGGCCAACCTGCACGCCCTGATGCGCACCCTGGTCGAGGACCTCTGAAGCCCGCTCAGCGGGAACGGAAGAGCGTCAGCTCGGTCCAGCGGCCGCGGGAATAGTTGAAGCCGCGGACCGAGGGCCCCTCGACCAGGTCGAGGCCGGACGCGGCCGCGGCGAACCGGGTGCGGTCCCGGTCGCCGATCAGCGCCGCCCGGCCCGGCCCGGCCGCCAGGTGCCGCGCGGCGCCGGCCGCGTCCGTGAACCCGATTGCCGCGCCGGCCAGGAACACGAGGCTGGGCTCGCTGTAGCCGACCGTGACCGCGCGCCCGGCCGGCACGCCTTCGCGCGCCAGCAGGTCCGCGGTCGAACGGCCGAGCCACAGCCCGTCGAGACGCGGCAGGACCAGGGCGAACAGCAGCCCGAAGACGAGCACCGCGCCGGCGATCGGCAGGGTCATCGCGCCCGTCCGGTCGCGGCGGAGCGCGACCAGGGTCATGGCCACCATGGCGGCGGCCGCCACGGCCGCGAGCGCCGCCGGCGCCGAGGGACCGTCGGCGAAGGCGATCCCGGCCGCGATGCCGAGCCCGCCCAGGACCAGCCCGACCGCCGCCCACAGGGCGACCCATGCCCCCATGGCCCAGCGCCAGGCCCCCCGGGCGGCCAGCCCCGTCCATGCGGCATGGGCCGCCAGCAGGACCAGCGTCGGATAGAGCGGCATCACATAATGGGGCAGCTTGGTCGGCACCAGTTCGAACATCAGCCAGCCGGGCACGACCCAGGCGAGCGCAAACCGGAAGGCGGGTGTCCGCCATCCGATCCAGGCCGCCACGATCCCGAGCGGGATGAAGAGCGATGCCGGCCAGGCGGTGACCGCCAGGAGCGCCGCATAGTAGCCGGGCGGCGCGCCGTGCGATTCCTGGCCGCCGATCAGCTTGGGCAGCAGGTCGGAGCGGATCGCCTCGCCCAGGAAGGCACCCTCGGTCGCGCTGGAAACCAGGACGAGCCAGGGGGCGACGATGGCGATCGCCAGCGGGATGCCCCAGGCCGGCCGCAGGTCGGCCAGCCAGGCGGCGCGCCGGTCCATGATCGCCAGCGCGCCCGCGGCGAGCAGCGCCAGCGCCGGGACCACCGGCCCCTTCACCAGGCCCGCGATGCCGATGCCGACCCAGAACAGCAGGGCCGGCCCGGGCCCGGCGCGCGCCCCGGACCGGTGCGCGAGGTAGATGCGGGCCAGCCCCAACTGCACCGCCATCGCGGAGGCGAGCAGCGCCGCGTCGGTCTTGGCCAGGTGGGCCTCGGCCACCAGCACCAGCGTGCCGGCCATGGCCGCGGCCCCCAGCAGCGCGGCGGGCCGGCCGAACAGCAGCGCCCCCAGCGCAAAGGTGAAGAGCACGGCCGCCGTCGCCGCCGCCGCCGACACCAGCCGGTAGGGCCAGAGCGCCGTCGAGCCGGGCTCGGACAAGATGCCGACGGCGGCGGCCTGCAGCCAGTGGATGCCGACCGGCTTCTTGTTGCGCGCCTCGTCCTGGAAGCGGATCTGGACGAAGTCCCCGGTCTCGAGCATCTGCCGGGTGGCCTGCACGAAGCGCGCCTCGTCGCGGTCGAAGGGCGGCAGCGCCGCCATGCCGGGCAGATAGAGGGCCAGGCACAGCAGCAGCAGCGCGGTCCACGGGCGCCAGCCCTGCGACCATCGCTCGAGCAGCCGGCTCATCGCGGGCGGACCCGGCCGAGCGACGCGTTGACCGCGCCGCGTGCCCGGACGATTGTCTGGCGATGCTCTTCGCCGACCCTGGTAGCGTCGCCCCGCTGGTCCATCTGTTCCTGGCGCTGCTGCTCGACGCCGCCGTCGGCGACCCGCCGCTGCTGTGGCGGATCCTGCCCCATCCGGTCGTCCTCGTCGGACGGCTCATAGCCTTCTTCGACCGCCGCCTCAACCGGGCCGAGCGCGGCGCGTGGGCGCGGCGCCTGCGGGGCATCTTCACGGTCCTGGCCGTCGTGGCCGCTGCTGCCATCGCCGGGGGCATCCTGGCCGAGGCGGCGGCGCGGCTGCGGGTCGGCCCGGCGATCGAAATCCTCGCCATGGCCGTCCTGATCGCCCAGCGCAGCCTCTACGACCATGTCCTCGCGGTCGGGCTCGCCCTCGATCGCGGCGGAGTCGAGGCCGGTCGCCAGGCAGTGTCCCACATCGTGGGCCGCAGCCCGGAGGCGCTCGACGAGCATGGCGTCGCCCGGGCCGCGGTCGAGAGCTTGGCCGAGAACTTTTCCGACGGGGTGGTCGCGCCCGTCTTCTGGACCCTGCTGTTCGGCCTGCCCGGCCTTTGCGTCTACAAGGCGGTCAACACGATGGACAGCATGATCGGCCACCGCACGCCGCAGTACCGGGCCTTCGGCTGGGCGGCCGCACGCCTGGACGATCTCCTGAATCTGGTGCCGGCGCGCCTGGCCGGGCTGCTGGTCGTGGCCGGCGCCGCCGTCTCGCCGGACGCGCGGCCCTGGCCGGCCTTCGTCACCATGCTCCGCGACGCCCGCAAGCACCGCTCACCCAACGCCGGGTGGCCGGAGGCGGCCATGGCCGGTGCGCTCGGCATCGCCCTGTGCGGCCCGCGGCGCTATCCGGGCCTGATCGTGGATGCGGCCTGGATCGGCGACGGGCGGGCACGGGCGAATGCCGGCGACATAGCCCGTGCCCTCGTCGTCTATGTCCGCGCCTGCGCCGCGCTGATCGTCGGGATCGGCGCGGCGGCCTTCCTCCTGTGGCTATGGTGACGGGCGGACGGAAAGGTCCAGCAACGCGTCGAGATCGAGGTTCGCCTCGAGCAGGTCGGCGATCGCATCGAGCGCGGCGTCCACGGTCGCCTCGTACTGCACCTGCCGCCGCGCCGGCAGCCCGAGTCGGCCGAGGAACGCCCGCCGGAACCCGTCGGCCGCGAAGAGCCCGTGCAGGTAGGTGCCCATCACCCGGCCGTCGACCGATCGCGCGCCCTCCGGCCGGCCGTCGACGCGCAGGAACGGCCGCGACCGTCCCGGGCCGTCGGTCACCCCCATATGCATCTCGTAGCCCTGCACCGGAGCCCCGCTGAGCGGGTCGACCGCCGCGACGGGGGCCAGCCGCTTGGCTCCGGCCATGGTGGTGGAGAGGTCGAGCAGGCCGAGGCCGGGGCCTTCCCCCGCCGGGCCCTCGATGCCGTCGGGATCGGCGACGCGACGGCCCAGCATCTGGTAGCCGCCGCAGATCCCCAGGACCGCGCCGCCGCGCCGCACATGGGCGTGGACATCGATGTCCCAGCCCTGTTCGCGCAGGAACGCCATGTCCGCGCGGGTCGCCTTGCTGCCCGGGATGACGACGAGGTCTGCCATGGGCAGGGGGCGGCCGGGAGGCACGAAGACGACCGTTACGCCATCTTCCGCCTTGAGCGGGTCGAGATCGTCGAAGTTGGCGATTCGCGGCAGCATCGGGACGGCGACGACGAACCCCGTCCCGCCGTCGCCGGGATCGTTCTCGGCCGAGACCGCGTCCTCGGCCGGCAGGGAGCGGGCGGCGGCCAGCCACGGCACGGTGCCGAGCCACGGCAGGCCGCAATGGCGGGCGATGATCGGGAAGGCCGGCGCCAGCAGCGCCGGGTCGCCGCGGAACTTGTTCACCAGGTAGCCGCGGATCAGCGCCCGCTCCTCGGCCGGCAGCAAGGCCATGGTGCCGACGACCGAGGCCAGCATGCCGCCGCGATCGATGTCGGCCACCAGCACCACCGGTACCCGCTCGGCCAGCGCAAAGCCCATGTTGGCGATGTCGCCCCGGCGCAGGTTGACCTCGGCCGGGCTGCCCGCCCCTTCCACCAGCACCAGGTCGGCGCCGGCCGACAGGCGGGCGAAACTCTCCCGCACGACCGGCAGCAGGTCGGGCTTCAACCGGTGATAGCCGCCGGCATCGTACCCGCCGGCGACGTCGCCGCGCACGATCACCTGGGCACGGCGATCGGCCTCGGGCTTCAGCAGCACCGGATTCATGTCGCGGATGGCCGGTACGCGGCAGGCCCGGGCCTGGAGGAACTGGGCACGACCGATCTCTCCGCCATCGGCGGTCACGGCCGCGTTGTTCGCCATGTTCTGCGGCTTGAACGGCCGCACGCGAAGGCCGCGCCGGACATAGGCGCGGCCGAGGCCGGCCACCAGCACGGACTTGCCGACGTCCGACCCCGTGCCCTGAAGCATCAGGGCACGGGTCGGCGGTGATTCCTCGATCGGCGGTTCGCGCCGCGTCAGTTGACGACGACCGCGCGGCGCAGCGCCTCGGCGCCGGGTGCCGACACGCGGCGGTCGATCACCACCTCCCGGACGGAGACGGGGCGGCCGTAATAGCGCTCGTTCCACGACAGGCGCGGCTTGATCAGCGAGCCTTCGAAGCTGACGCCGCCGAACAGGCCCTGGGTGCGCGAGAAGGACAGGATGTCGGCCCGGAAATTGGCCGTCGTGCCGGCTTCGACGCCCGCCCCGATCGGACCGACCGCGACCGATGCATCGGCGCCGAGCTTGAACTCGTCCTGCATCACCGACTGCAGGCCCTTGTCGGTCATGATCAGGAACAGGACCTCGGCGGTCTGCACGCCGATCTGCAGGCCGATCGAGCCGGCCGCCATGGTGACGAAGCTGGGATTGCTCCAGCTGCCGTCACGGCCGCGCACCATCAGCACGCCGGAACCGCCCTCGCCGCCCAGGATGAAGCCGCCCTTGACCAGCGAGGGAATGATGATCACCCCCTTGGCCTTGCGCATCTGGGCGCGCGCTTCCCGGTAGTCGGGGCTGGAGAGCATCGAGCTGGCGGTGATCCGGGCGCGGTCGACGACCTCCTGCTCCTCGGACTGGGCAACCGCGGTGCCGGTCCACAGGACCAGGACCGCAAGGGTCGAAACAAGCCATTTCACCATGCCGACTTCCTCCTGGCGGGTTGTCCGCTCGACAACGGCGATCGCGGCCGTCGGTTCCGCCCGCGCGCAACGTAGTGCGCGATCATGGCCGCTTCACGGCAACCGATGGCCCGATCAGGTTTCCAGCATCCGGCGCAGCAGCTCGATATCCTCGGACAGGTTCGGATCGCTGGCCCGCAGCTCCTCGATCTTGCGCACCGCATGCATGACGGTCGTGTGGTCGCGGCCGCCGAACTTGCGGCCGATCTCCGGCAGGGAACGCGGGGTCAGCTGCTTGCACAGGTACATCGCCACCTGGCGGGGACGGGCGACGGCCCGCGCCCGGCGGGCGGAATGCATGTCCGCCATGCGGATGCTGAAATGCTCGGCCACCCGTTTCTGGATCTCCTCGATGGTGATCCGGCGGTCGTTGGCCCGCAGCAGGTCGTGCAGCACTTCCTGGGCGGTGTCGATCGTCACCGGCCGGCCGACCAGGGAGGCATGGGCCGAGATGCGATTGAGCGCGCCCTCGAGCTCGCGGACGTTCGAGGTGATCTTGTGCGCCAGGAACTCGATGACCTTGATCGGCACCGAGATGCCGAGCTGCTCGGCCTTGGTCTGGAGGATGCCGAGGCGCAGTTCGTAGGTGGTCGGATGGATGTCGGCAACCAGGCCCCAGCCAAGGCGGGAGCGCATCCGCTCTTCCAGCCCCTCCAGGTCGGAGGGCGACTTGTCGGCCGAGATCACGATCTGCCGGTTCTGATCGACCAGGGCGTTGAAGGTGTAGAAGAACTCTTCCTGGGTCGAATCCTTGCCGCACAGGAACTGGACGTCGTCGATCATGAGCAGGTCGACGGAGCGGAACTGCTCCTTGAAGGCCATGGTGTCCTTGTAGCGGACGGCCTTCACGAACTGGAACATGAACTTCTCGGCGGACAGGTAGATGACCCGCTTCTGCGGTTCGCGCCGGCGCACGTGCCAGGCGATCGCGTGCATCAGGTGGGTCTTGCCGAGGCCGACTCCGCCATAGAGGAAGAGCGGGTTGAAGGGCACGGCCGAGGCCTCCGCCACCCGGCGGGCAGCGGCGTGGGCCAGTTCGTTCGGCTTGCCGACGACGAAATTCTCGAACGTGAAGCGGGGATCGAGCCGGCCGGCGAAGTCGCCCCGATCGGCCGGCAGTTCGTCGCCCGGCTCGGCGGCCTCGACGGCTTCCGCCGCGTCCACGGAAGCGGGCCCGCCATCGGGCGGCTCGACGGCCGCCGGCTCGGCCGAGGCGGCGCGTGCGAGCGCACTCTCGATCGCGATTTCGATCGCCCGGACGCTGCCATTCTCGCCCGACCACAGGACCCGCAGCCGGTCGAGATAGTTCGACGCCACCCAGTCGCGCATGAACCGGGTGGGAACCGCCAGGCGCACCACGCCCGAATTCAGCTCCTTCAGCGTCAACGGCTTCAACCAGGTCCGGAACGCGGCCTCGCCGAACTCTTCTCGCAGACGCCCGCGAACGCGAGCCCATTGCGCCTGGACGGCGCTGTCGTCGCGATCGAGCATGGAGCTACTCCTGGACCCAGGGCAGGCCAGCCGCCTTCCACCCCGCGATTCGGCCGCGATGCCGCTCCGCGTCCGGGGGACCTTCGAATCCGTCGGCAAC